>NZ_CP197242.1:3460000-6913662 GCF_052076075.1 Tardiphaga sp. 866_E4_N1_4 | reverse complement strand
GCGGCACGCATGGCGATTTCAATTTCGATCTCCATGCCGCACGCCGCATCAACTATATCGGCGTGACGTTCCGCACGAGGTCACTGCAGGAGATTCGCGACATCTTCAGCGCGGTGCGTGCGGACATCTGGCCCGCCGTCGAAGCGGGCCAACTGAAACTGCCGATCGACAAGGTCTACACATTCGACAACATCGGAACGGCGTTCGACCACATGGAAGCAAACAAGCATCTCGGCAAGATCGTGGTCACGTTGTAACGCGCGTTCTGCGAGTCATTGATTTCAACGCCGCGCGTGATTCTCATGCGCGGCGTTCCTGTTTCGGACTCATGCAAGTACCGAACAGTGATGAAATTCTCCGGTGGATACGATTTATTTCACGTTAACGTTTCGTTGACTCTCGACAGCCCTGGCAAAGTGGATTCTTATTGGTCTTGCGATTCGAAGTGGCGGGGCGGTTGTTTCGAGCGACGCAGGCGAGATTCTTCGAGGGGGCTTAGGTATGGCGCGTGCGCATGCGGACAACGCATGCGTCCAATCCGATTCGATCAAAGGATTGGCGCAGTCTATCGCGAAACCGGCCTATCACAGGCTGCTGATCGCAGAGCCGGCACTTCGCCGGGCCGTCCCTACACTTATCATCGCTTTTCTCATTACGATCTTCTTCGGCGCCTTCGTGCAGGTGGTCGATCAGAGCCGGCAGAAGCAGGCATCGATGAAGCGCGATCTCGCAGCGCTCGCCGATCTGCTCGCCGAGCGTCTCGAACGCAACGGCACCATCCGTCAGGATCGTTCTGCTGCCGTCGAGCGCCTGCAGAGCCTGCTGCCCAGTTTGATTCCATCCTGGGGGATCGCGGGGGGACGCCACGTCATCGTGCTGGGTGCCGATCAGAGCATTCTCGCGCGTGTGCCGATCGACCTGCCACCGGGCGACGCCAATCGCATCCTCGACGTCCTCAGCGCAACGCAGACCATGGCTGCGCAGGGTCAACGCACCGACGTTGTCGATGTGAAGCTGCCCGACAACAGCCATGCATTGGCCACCCGTCGCATCGTCAAGGCGCTGCCGGGTCAGGTGGTCGTCATTCAGGAGAATAACGAGCCGATCTGGCGCTCGGACTCCGCGCTGTCGATCACGCTCTCGGCCACCACCGGCTTCGTGGTGCTGATCCTCGGCTTCGCCTTCCACTGGCAATCGACCCGTGCCCGCGAGGGCGACGCGATCAACGACGCCGTACGCGGCCGCATCGACACCGCCCTCAATCGCGGCCGCTGCGGATTGTGGGACTGGGATCTGTCGCGCGGCCGCATCTTCTGGTCGCAGTCGATGTTCACCATGCTGGGCCTCGACAGCCGCAGCGACCTGCTGACCTTCGGCGAAGTCAACGCGCTGGTACAATCCGACGACATCAACCTGTTCGAGATCGCCGATCAATTGATTTCGTTCAAGATTGATCACATCGACCAGACCTTCCGCATGCAGCACAGCAACGGCCACTGGATCTGGCTGCAATTGCGCTGCGAACTCGCGCAGGGCCAGAACGATGGCAGCCAGCACCTGATCGGCATCGCCATCGACGTCACCGAACAGAAGAGCCTCGCCGAGAAGACCGTCGAGGCCGACGTCCGGCTGCGCGACGCCATCGAGACCATTCCCGAAGCCTTCGTGCTATGGGACGCGGAAGATCGCCTAGTGCTCTGCAACTCGCATTTCCAGCGCCTGCATAAGCTGCCGGACTCGGCGGTGTCGCCGGGAACGTCCTACGAGACCGTGCTCGAAGTCGGCAGCATGCCCGAGGTCCGCTCGCGTCTCGCGGAATCCGGCGCTGCAGCCCCTGGCGCCCGGACCTTCGAAGCGCAGATCGAGGACGGCAGCTGGCTGCATATCAGCGAGCGCCGCACCAAGGACGGCGGCTATGTTTCCGTCGGAACCGACATCACCCGCATCAAGGAGCACGAGCACAAGCTGGTCGACAACGATCTGCGCCTTCGCGCCAGCGTCATCGATCTCAAGCACTCCCAGGCTGCGCTGGAGAAACAGGCGCTCGAACTTGCGGACCTCGCGCAGAAATACTCCGACGAGAAGAACCGCGCCGAGGAAGCCAACCAGACCAAGTCGAAATTCCTGGCCAATATGAGCCACGAACTGCGCACGCCGCTGAATGCCATTATCGGCTTCTCGGAAATCATGGGCAGCGGCATGTTCGGCAATCTCGGCTCCGACAAATATGCCGAATACTGCCACGACATTCTCACCAGCGGTCACTACCTGCTCGAAGTCATCAATGACATTCTCGATATGTCGAAGATTGAGGCAGGTCGCATGCAGCTGGACCTTGAGCCGCTCGATCTCGGACAGACGCTATCCGAAGCGCTGCGTGTCGTCTCCGGCCGCGCCGACGACAAGAATCTGACACTCAGCGCCGACATCGCGGCTGATGCACCGGTGGTGGCCGACCGCCGCGCCATCAAGCAGATCCTGGTCAATCTGCTCTCGAATGCCGTGAAGTTCACACCCGATGGCGGCCGTGTCACCGTGCGCAGCCGCGTGCTGCGCGACTCCGTCGCACTGATGATCGCCGATAGTGGTATCGGCATCGCCCCGCAGTCGCTGAAGCGTCTGGGACGCCCGTTCGAACAGGTCGAGAGCCAGCTCGCCAAGACCTATCACGGCTCGGGCCTCGGCCTGGCTATCGCCAAATCGCTGACCAACCTGCATGGCGGATCGATGAAGCTGCGCTCCAAGCTCGGCACCGGCACCGTGGTCTGCGTCACCATCCCGCTCCGCGGCAGACACAGGCCAGCGGAAATCTCCGAGGCCGCCTAGGCGTCGATTGCTTACCGCTGACCCGGCCGAGCCAACTCCCATGGCATGACACTCAAGCGTCAAATGGCCGCTTGGGAGGCCCCCGCCCGCACCTATACTAAAGGTTGCAGGTCGCTATATTGGCGCGTCGATACGGGCGGTCTGGACTGGGACCGCTGTTCTTTCTCGTGTGACCTATCAATTTTCAAAGCCACCATCTGCGAAGTATTTGCCAACAAGACTGTAGCGGCTGCTGATTGAAGGGAATTCCTGAACTCACGAACCACACTGCTCTTCAGCGCATGGAGGAGCCGTCCAGACAAGAGCGACACGGAGATTGTCGCCTGTTCAATAAACAAAAGCATTCCAGTGGAGGAAACGACGATGAAACTGAGCCATCTCGCCGCGGCGGCATTCTGTCTGACAGTGCCGGGCATGGCAGTCGCGCAAGACTATCCCTCAAAATCCGTCACGGTGATCGTGCCTTTCACCGCCGGCGGAGCAAGCGATACGACAGCGCGCATGACCACGCAAAAGATGCAGGAAAGCTTCGGGCAGTCCTTCATCATCGAGAACAAACCCGGCGCCAACGGCTCCATCGGCGCAACGCAACTCGCTCGCTCAAAGCCGGATGGCTACACACTGATGGTGGGCTCGATCGGAGTCATCGCGATCAATCCGGTGCTTTACAAGGACCCAGGCTATCACCCGCTCCAGAATTTCGATCTGCTGAGTGTCGCTGTGCGCAATCCCAACGTGCTGATCACGCGCCCCGATTTCCCGGCCAATACCGTCCAGGAACTCATCGACTATCTTAAGAAGAATCCCGACAAGGTCACGTTCGCCTCATCGGGCGTGGGCTCGTCCGACCATCTGACGGCCGTGTTGTTCTGGCAGAAGACGGGGACCACCGGTATCCATACGCCCTACAAGGGCGGCTCGCAGGCTCATACGGACCTGATGGGCGGACATGTCGACGTCTCCTTCCAGAATCTCGGCGCAGTCGCAAACTACATCCGAGGCGGCAAGATGAAAATTCTGGCCGTTACCAGTGACACGCGCTCCGATTCATTCCCGCAGACGCCGACCATGAAGGAAGTCGGCGTCGACGATCTCAATATCTATTCGTGGCAGGCCTTCGTCGCGCCCAAGGGCCTTCCGGCCGATGTGAAGACCAAGCTCGAAACATCGATCACCACCGCCCTCACCTCGCCCGATCTCAAGAAGCGGCTGACCGATAGCGGCTTCGAGGTCGTCGCCAATACGAGCGCGGAATTTCAGAGCTTCCTGGAAAAAGAACTCGCCCGCTGGAAGACGGTCGTCGAGATCGGCAAGGTCAAGCCGGAGCAGTAGGAACTGCGATACACGTCTCTCAAGCAGCGCAGAGTCTGGTTCAAGCGGATCAGTGTTCGAAGACAGTCCCGGGCGCGGCGCGTGTCATCACGATACACCGCGTCCGGGACGCACTTCGCCAAGCCTAGAAGTTGAAGGTCGTCGAGACGAGATAGGTGCGCGGCGCGCCAAGGATTACGTATCCATCATTGGTCGCTGCCTGCCAGTAGTTGCTGTCGAGCAGATTCTCGACCGAGAATCTGATCACCACAGGCTTGCTGTTCCAGGGTGAGGCAAACGTATAGCGAGCCCCCGCGTCATAACGTGTCCAGCTCGCACCGGAGACCTTGTTCGCCTGATCCGTAAAATATCCGCCCGTATGGATCGCGCGGCCGGTCACCGTCAGCCCGCGCAGGAACGGCACATCCCATTCGCCGCCAAGATTGAACTGCGTGTCAGGAACGTTGAAGGTACGCAAACCATCATATGCCCCTCTCTCCGTCTTCTCCTGTCGTGCGTCGAGGAACATCACACCGCCGAGCAGGCGCAGCCCCTCGGTCACCTCACCGAAAGCGTTGATTTCAACGCCGCGGTTCCGGCTTTCGCCTCCCTGCGATACGGTATTGGTCGGACGATCAACAATCTGGAATGGGCGCATGATGTCGAAGGCGCTCACCGTGGTCGTGATCCTTCCCCAGTCGATCTTGACGCCCATCTCATGCTGCGTCGACCGGTATGGCGACAGCACCTGTCCGGCATTGGCAAAGCTCTCGCCGACAATCGAGCCTGTTTCCAGCGCCTCGATATAGTTGGCATAGACCGAGACATTCTCCAGCGGCTTGATGACGAGCGCATAGGCTGGTGTCGTCGCCGATGCATCGTAACCGCCGGTCCTCGTTCCCGTGCCCATGGCGAACGATTCCGAATCCACATATTGGTGCCTGACACCGACGGTGAGCTGGATCCGGTTGTTCCAGATCGACATGGTATCGGCAACACCGAAACTGGACTGGTCCGTGCCGGAAGTTTTGCGAGGCGCGCCGACGTCCACGTTCGGGAAGGGACTTTGACGCGGATTGTACAGGTTCGACCTGAACAGCGCTCCCGAGACGTTGAGAATACCCGTCTCGGCTTCCGCTGTCGCTACGTTGAAATTGATGGAGTGGTTGATCGGCCCGGTGTCGACATTCGCGCGGAAGCCCGCCTGGGCCGCCGTCCGCTCGTGCTTCTGGTTGTTACGCCTCGGCGTCCCGTTGAAGTTGCCGTTCAGACTGTCCATCCGGATATCGGAATAAAGATATCGCGTGTTGCTGGTGCCGATACCTGCCTGGGCATAGGCCGTGAGATTCTCGGTGATATCCACTTCACCCTGGACGAGCGCGTAACGCGATTCCGAATTCCAGAAGCCCCAGTTCGGCATGTAGTTCGCGCGAGCGTCCGGCGCTGCTGGTAGTGCCGTGAGATTGCCGAGATCGACGAAGCGCGTCATCGCGGTGGCATTGTTGTTCTCGTAGCCGATATCGGCTGAGAGGCGCACCCGCTCGCCGCGATAGTCTAGCCCGACAAACGCATTGCCGACTTCCTGGTTCTGATTGGCAAGTTCCGTGGCACCGTCCTTGTAGCTGCCATTGAAGCGAACGCCGAATTCCTTGAACTCGCCGAATCTCTGGCCGACATCCAGTTGCGTGCCAAATTGCGACCGCGACGAATAGGTGTTCGTGATCTGCGCAAGCGGCACGTCGCCCGCCCGCTTGGTCACCAGATTGACGCTGCCGCCGACGCCGCCACCGCCGGGCGGCATGCCATTCAGCAGGGCTGACGGCCCCTTCAGAACTTCCACGCGTTCGATGGCTGACAGCGACGAGAGCGAGAACGCCGACGCGATACCGTAAAGTCCGTTCAGCCCGTAAGCCGTGCTGGACACGCTGAAGCCGCGAATATTCAATTGATCAAAACCGCTGAGACGCGGCACGGTGACACGCACCGACGGATCGTTCGCGAACACGTCGTCGAGCTTACGCGCCTGCTGATCCTGAATCGTCTGCGCCGTGTAGCTCGTCTGGTTGAACGGCGTATCCATTACGCCGCGATTACCGAGCAAACCAACCTGGCTGCCGGATGCGACCTGCCCGCCGGCATAAGCCGCCGGCAGCGAGCCGATCATGCCAGTCGGGGGCGTCGTCGGTGTGCGACGCTCCACCGGCCGCGGCGTCGCACGCGGCGTGACTGCGGCATTTCGGCGCGGCGCGACACGACGGACCGCACGCGGCGTCGGCGCATGCACTTCAACGGCGGGCAGCGCTTGCGAGGTCTGCGCAACAACCGTTGCGTCGGCATCAAGCAATAACGCGAATGCGCTCACGGCAGCCAAAAGGGTTTTCTTGCGAAGTGTAGTTCTGCGCGTCATTGAATCAGTCGCCCCAAAAAACTTCGTCGACTTCTGTCGACTAACTCAATGGGGCCTACAGGATGACATGGTGCGGTCACAATGCGGCGCATCTAGATTCTATCTAATGCTTCACGCCGCTTCATACGCGGAATGCCGCATGCAACTCGCTACCGCGCGCATGCGATTTGACACAGACGATGAATTCTGCAGGACTTCATTTTACTCTGGAACCCTGCAGACTGTCAGCTTGGATAGCAGCGCGCTCGCGCGCCCTTGCGGCGCGCTATCACGATCATCACTGACGCTTCGCCGTGATGTCAACGTGTCCGACCTGATTGGCCTGAGACGTGAACCAGACCACGCCGTTCGGCCCTTTCGTCATGCCGAAGGGCTGTGCGTTCTCCGTCTTGAGATCGAAGAACGAAACTTCACCTGTCGGCGTGATGCGGCCGATCTTGTGAGATTTGAAAGCGCTGAACCAGACATTGCCATCGGCTCCCGCGGCTATACCAATGGGGCGCGTCTCTGCCGGCAATGGAAATTCCTTGATCTCCCCAGCCATAGAAATTCTGCCGATGTGATCGGAGCCATTCATGGAAAACCAGAGATGACCATCGGGCCCGACCGTAATGTCGCGCGGGCGTGACTTCGGATTGCCGAGCGGAAATTCCGTGATCTTTCCTGTCTTGACGTCGAGTCGTCCTATCTTTCCGGCACCGCTTTCCGTGAACCACAAATTCTGATCGGGGCCTGTCACCACACCATAGGCTTCGGCATTTTCCGTCGGGATTGCGAACTCTGAAAACTCACCGGTCAGCGTCACGCGGCCGATCTTGTTCGCCGCCATTTCCGCGAACCAGATCTGGCCGTCCGGACCGACCGTAATGCCGCGCGGCCATGATCCCGTGTTGAATTTCGTGGGTGTCGTGGCCTGTGAGGGAATCGCAAATGTCCCGTTGAATTCCCCTTTGGTCGAGATCCGGCGAATGGCGTTCTCTTCGCGTGACGTGAACCAAAGATTGCCGTCAGGGCCAGAGGTGATCCCCTGAATAACTCCGACCTGATCGCCCGGAACGCGAAAGGAACTCATCTCACCGTTTGGCGTGACCCGAAAAATCTGGTGCTTGATGACTTCCGTCACCCACAAATTCCCATCAGGGCCGACAACGATCGCTTGCGGGCGCTGCCCCTCTCCGGGAAGTGACTTTTCGATCAGAGAGATTTCATCCGCCTTGGTCCCGTTCGGAGCAAATGCAGCGACCAAGGCAAAAGCAACGATAGCAGCGCGGAAGCCTAGAACCTGCATGCGGACTCCATATCGGCGGTTTCATTTCAGTGCTGATGCATGACGACATCGCCGACGCTGCGACATTCGGGCGCAGGCAGCTGCAACATCTCAAGCCGCATGTCATCGGCAAACGAGATGCGGACCTACAGGAGGTCAGGGTGCGGTCACAATGCGGCGCGTTTAGAATCTATCCAGCCGTTCACGCGAGATCATGCGCAGCCGGTCACACACAACTCGCATGCCCGCCACACAGCGCGGCAGATACGTCTATGTCCGACCTTCGACAACAGCGCGGAACACCTGCCGCACGTCGGCCTGCATATCGCGCACCCGCGCTTGCAGCGAGGAGAAGTCGGGCTCGTTGCTCACGCGTGCGAGTATGCGCAACAGATCGGTGCCTGCGGTCTCCGGCTTGAACTTGTCGCTCACGCATAGCCGCAGCACCTGCGTGAGGTCGTGATAGAGCCGCACCGCCGGCCGCAGCACATCGGCGGCGGCTGGCGGCAGAACGCCCAGCCGCGCCGCGTTCTCCAGCACCTGTTGCGTGCTGATGCTGAGGATCTCGGGCTTCTCTGCGGCATGCACCAGCTGCAGATATTGCGCGATGAATTCGATATCGACCATGCCGCCCGCGGCATGTTTCAGGTCCCAGATATCGTCTTCGCCCTTCTCCTCGGCGATGGCCTGACGCATCTCGGCAACGTCGTTGGCGATGATCGTGGTTTCACGTGGACGCGTCAGCACGTCGCGGATGACCAATTCGATCTTCTCGCGGAACGCGGGCGTCGCCGAAATCACCCGCGCGCGCGTCAGCGCCATGTGCTCCCAGGTCCAGGCCTCGGTCTCCTGATATTCAGCGAAGGAATCGATGCGCGACGCCAGCGGTCCTGCCCGGCCCGACGGGCGAAGCCGCATATCGACCTCGTAGAGCACGCCATAATTAGTGCGCGTGGTGAAGGCGCTGATCAGGCGCTGCGTCAGCCGCGCGAAATATTGCGCACCGTGCAGCGGGCGCGGTCCATCTGAGTCCGGCGCGTCGTGATCGAAGTCGTAAATCAAAATCAGATCGAGATCCGACGCCGCCGTCATCTCGCGGCTGCCGAGCTTGCCCATGGCCACGATGGCGGTCTGCTGATCCTTGATGCGGCCGTGCTGGGCGACGAACTGATCGAGCACCAGTCCATGCAGCGTATGCGCGATGCCTTCGGCGACGTCGGCGAAAGCGATGCCCGCCTGCTGCGCCGACACGGTGCCCGACAGAATGCGCGTGCCGATCAGGAACAGGCTCTCCTGCCCGAACAGCCTCAGACGATCGAGAAACTCTTCATAGGAATTGGCGTCTTCGAGGGTCGCCGCCAGCCGCGTCGACAATTCGCGCTGGTCCGGCATGGCGCCGAAGAAGCGCGGATCGATGAGCCCATCCATGATCTGCGGTTGCCGCGCCAGCATGTCACCCAGACGCGGCGCCGCGCCGAGCACGAGCGCCACCAGCGCGACGAGATCGCGGTTCTGGCTGAGCAGCGAGATCAGCCGGCCGCCGCGCTGCAACGCCTGCAGGAAGCGATCGAACGCGACGACCGCAAGATCTGGCTCCTCGGCATCGGCCAGCCCGACGATCAGCGAAGGCACGAATTCCATGAATGCCTGCCGCGTGCCCTCATATTTGAGCGCGCGATAGTCATCCGTCATCCAGTGCTGCACCGTCTCCGCCACCATGGCCGGCTTGCGGAAACCGAGCTTGGTGAAATGTTCGAGCAGTCGCTGATCCGTCGCGCCCGCTTTATAGTCGACCGCCGGAAGATGGACGTTATCGGTGGGGTCGCCCTCGAACAGGCGGCCATAATGCCCCTGCACGCAATTGAGATGCCCGAGCAAATCACTGGCGAAGGCTTCACGACTGTCATAGCCGAAGAAGCGCGCAAAGCGTTCCATGGCGCCGACGTCGTCGGGCAGCGAGTGAGTCTGTTCGTCGGCCACCATCTGCAGCCGATGCTCGACACTGCGCAGGAATTCATAGGCGAGCGTCAGTTCATTGCGCGCCTCGAAGGTGATCCAGTTGCTGGCAGCGAGAATATTCAGCGCCTCCAGCGTCGGCCGCACGCGCAATTCGGGATGGCGTCCGCCGGCAATCAACTGCTGGGTCTGGGCGAAGAACTCGATCTCGCGGATGCCACCACGCCCGACCTTGACATTGTGGCCCTCGACGGAGATTTCATTCTGCCCGCGAAACGTCTGCATCTGCCGTTTCATGTCATGGACATCGGCCAGCGCGGCGAAATCCAGATGCTTGCGCCAGACGAAAGGCGCGATCTCGGCCAGCAGCGCCTCGCCGGCCTTGAAATCGCCGGCGCAAGGAAACGCCTTGATCATTGCCGCGCGCTCCCATGTGCGCCCCTCGCGCTCATAGTAATGCAGCGCCGACGCGGTCGAGACCGCTACCGGCGTCGAGGCGGGATCGGGTCGCAGCCGCAGATCGACGCGGAACACATAGCCGTCGCCGGTGCGCTGCTGCAGCAGCCGCGACACGCCCTGCGCGATGCGCACGAAGAATGAATTCGGCTCGATATCCTCGGCCAGCGTATGCGCTTCGAGATCGAAGAAAACGATGAGGTCTATGTCGCTGGAATAGTTCAGTTCGCCGGCGCCCATCTTGCCCATCGCCAGCACAATCAGGCCGCTGCCCTGCTCCGGATTCTCGGGATCCGGCGGCAGGATGCGCTTGCGTGCCATGTCCTGGCGCAGCAGATAACGCACCGTCGTCTGGACGGAGGACACAGCGAGATCGGTCAGCGCCCGCGTGACGCGCATCACCGGCCAGACGCCACCGATATCGCACAGCGCAATCAACAAGGCCGCTTCGGATTTCATGCGTCGCAGCAGATGCATGACATCGGGATCGCCGCCGGCGGCAGCGACATTCGCCGAAGTCTCAGCGATCAGAGTGGTAAGATGGCGATCGGGATCGCAATGCAGCAGCCGCAATGCACGTGCGGCATCGGCACGGATCAGATCGAACAGATAGGGCGACGCCTCGGCAATGCCGAGCAGGATCGCCCTGGCGTGCGGAAATTGTTCGGTGATCGCACGAAACGCGGCGGCATCGTCCGGCGCGATATCGGCGAGCCATTCGCCGAAGCGCTGCTCGGCATCGGCGGGAGCGAACAGCTGCGGTCCGCTGACGAATTGCGCGGCCAGCGGGAGCTGGCCCTCGCCTGTTGCGGCTGAGGTCATGCCGACTTCTGTGGCACATTCCCCGTTTGACCCGCAAGGCCTTCGGCTGCCACTGCGGGCAGCGCCAGCGTGACCCGCAACCCTGGATGATTGTCGCCCAGCTGCAATTCACCGCCGTGCAGCGTGGCCACGGCAGATGCAAGACTGAGACCGAGGCCGGAACCGGGCAATGTGCGGCTCGCTTCCAGCCGCACGAAGCGCTCCACTGCATGTTTCCGATCGGCTTCGGGAATGCCTGGACCATGATCGGACACGCTAAGCAGCACCTGATCGCCCTCGCGCCGCGCCTCGATCACGATGTCCTTGGCAGCCGCGGCGCCCGCGCTATCGGCATTCTCGTCCGTGATCGCAGGTTTGCCATATTTGATGGCGTTTTCGACGAGATTGGCGAGCGCCTGGCTGATCAGTTCGCGATTGCCGCGCAGCGGCGCAGCCGCGGTCTTGACGGTCAGCGTAAGATCGCTGTCTTCGGCAAGCGGTTCATAGAGCTCGTGGATGCCCTCGGCCACTTCAGCAGCGTCGAAATTGTCCATATTGCCGCGCGCCTGTCCTGATTCCGCACGTGCGATCATCAGCAGCGCATTGAAGGTCCGGATCAAGCCATCGGATTCCTCGATGGTGCGTTCCAGCGCCGCGCGATATTCGGCCTCGTTGCTGGATCGCGCCAGCGCCTCCTCCGCCCGATTGCGCAGCCGCGTGAGCGGCGTCTTGAGGTCATGGGCTATATTGTCCGAGACTTCCTTCAGCCCTGTCATCAGCGCTTCAATGCGCTCCAGCATGGCATTGAGATTTTCCGCGAGCCGGTCGAGTTCGTCGCCGCTGCGTCCGACCGGCAGACGGCCGGAGAGATCACCCGCCATGATGCGCTGGGTGGTGCCGGTCATGGCGTCGATCCGCCGCAGCACGCGGCTGGCGACGAAGATGCCGCCGCCGAGTCCAAGGACAACGACGATCAACACCGACCACTTTGCGGCATCGCCGACGATGTCGAACAGGCGCCGGCGTTCTTCGAGATCATGGCCGATCAGCAGCCGGAAGCCGCTGCTCAATTGCGTCACCTTCACCAGTGCGCGATGGTTGGACGAGTCGGGATCGTCGAGCCGGCGATAGGCGGTCTCGGACCAGCCCGTGGTCGCCATCACGCCAGGCGCCAGTGAGGACACGTTGCCGGCGATGGATTGACCCGCCGGTGTCGTGATCAGATAGAGGTTGGCGCCAGGACGCAGCGCCCGGTTCTCGATGGCGCCCACGATTCCCCGCAAGCCGCGCCGCCCGAACAGATCGCTCAGCTCGGTCATTTCGTCATCGACCGTGGTCGTGATCTGATCGTTGATCAGCCGGTGTGTATTCCAGGCGAAATAGCCGAGCAGCGATGCTGCAAATAGCGCGAACAGCAGCAGATAGGCCAACGTCAACCGGAAGGCCGTCGTGCGAAACAGTTTACCGATAGCCGTCACGGGTCACGCTCGGGACGTGCGGAAATGGAAGGTTCTGGACTTCATCCCCTGTTCTAGCAGGCGCAAGCTGCAACAAACAGGGCGGGAGTATGAGATGTTGGTAATGTCGCCGGGAATTTTATCTTTCAGGCAGGCTCATTCCGGAAGGCCGGCTTTGCGCAGGCCTTCCGATGCAAGTGCGAAGTCCTGCGGTCGCCGCACCAGCAGCCAGTCGTCAATATTGCTGAGCCGCAATGTGGGATCGAGCCGGCGCACATGGCCCATCGCCTCACGCGCCTCTTCCATTCGCCCACCCAGAGCATGCGCGGCCGCCTGAAATGCAGCAACACGGAGAATGTTCGGCACCTCGCGCGACGCCTCCCGCAAGCAATCGAGCGCGGTATCAAAGCGTCGCGAATAGAGATGCGACATCGCGATTCCCGTATGCATCTGGAATGTCTCGGGATCGAGCGGACTGAGCCGCATGGCGCGTGAAAAATAGGTGATGGCCTCGTCGTGCTCGCCGAGCGAGACGCGCTGATAGCCCCCGAGATACCAGATCGTCGAGAGATTGGGATTGAGCACCAGCGCACGATCGACATAGGCGACGCAGGCATGCAGGTCCCCGCCGAAATGCGGCCAGGCATGGCCGCCGCGTGTCAGCGCCACCGCATCGTTCTTTCCGAGGGTGACGGCGCGTTCGGCAAGCAGCGCCGCTTCACGCCCGTCAGCCACACGATCGGAAAGCCAGCGATTCATCTTGCGCCAGTAGAAGCATCCCGCAGCCATCCCATAGGCCGCAGCGAAGTCGGGATCGAGCTCGATGGCTTTGTAGAAATTCGCCAATGCCGCATCGATCCCATCGCGCGTCGACACATGAAAATTCGCCAGTCCGCGCAGGTAGTAATCATAGGCGTCGAGGCTTTCGGTCGGCTTCCGCTTGGCGCGTTCGATCTCCGCAAATTCAAGCTGCGGCGCGATAGCGCCCACGACGCTTTCCGTGACCTGGTCCTGCAGATCGAAGATGTCATCGACGACGCTCTCGAAGCGCTCGCCCCACAGATGCATGCCCGTGGTGGTATCGACGAGCTGTCCGGTGATGCGCACGCGGTTCGCCACACGGCGCACGCTGCCTTCCAGTACATAGCGCACGCCAAGTTCGCGCCCGACCTCGCGGACGTCCACAGCACGGCCTTTAAACGTGAAACTGGAATTGCGGGCGATGACGAACAGCCAGCGAAGCCGCGACAGTGCGAGGATGATGTCCTCGACCATGCCATCGACGAAATAGTCCTGCTGCGGATCGCCGCTCAGATTGAGGAACGGCAATACTGCGATCGACGGCCGATCGGGCAACGTCAGCGCGGCGTTCGGATTCGCCGTCGATGTGGCGTGATCGGCAACCGCCGCGTCAGACTGCGCCGGCATTGCCGTCTCGGTCACATCGCCGACGAAGCGAAATCCCTTGCGCGCCACCGTCTTCAGCAGCCGCTGTTCATCGCCGCTATCGCCCAGCGCCTTGCGTACCGCATTGATGTGACTGGCCAGCGTCGATTCGGACACGATCCGTCCCGCCCACACGGCATCGAGAAGGGCATCCTTGCTGACGACGTGGTCGCGGTTCTTCACCAGATGCAGCAGCAGGTCGAAAGCCTGCGGCGTGATCGCCACCTTGTCGCTGCCATGCGACAACTCTCTGCGGTCGGGGTCGAGGACATAGCCTGCGAACAGATACGGCACTCGGCGCTCCATGACTGCCTGCGTTTTCGGCCGGCGGCAATGAACCGTCAAGACCTTCAGGAGGCAACAGAACCGCCCCCACAAGCTGGCCGGTCGCGCGCCATCGGCGGTGACGTGTCAGCCGGCCCTTTCTGAACGAACATCCAAGCGAAACTCAAGAGAAAACGAAGGTTGCGGCAAAGCCTTCCAGTGCGCCGCGGCGCATGGTCCGCCCACACGATCGTCACCGTGTGAAAGGGAGAAAATATCATGAAAGTCGTCGTCATTGGAGGTAGCGGCCTCATCGGTACGCAGGTCGTGAGCGGCTTGAACAAACCGGGCCATAAGGTCTTCGCCGCCTCGCCGTCGACGGGCGTCAACACGCTGACGCGGGAAGGACTGGCCGAGGCCATGTCCGGGACAAACGTCGTCATCGACGTGGCGAATTCGCCATCATTCGAGGACGGGCCGGTGATGGACTTCTTTCAGACATCCAGTCGCAACCTGCTCGCGGCGGAAAAAGCCGCAGGCGTCCAGCATCATCTGGCCCTGTCTGTGGTCGGGACCGAGCGCCTTCAGGCCAGCGGCTATTTCCGCGCCAAGCTGGCCCAGGAGGATCTCATCAAGGCGTCTGGAATGCCCTACACGATCCTGCGGGCGACGCAGTTCTTCGAATTCATCCCCGCCATCGTGCAAGGCGGCGTGGACGGCGACGTGATTCGCCTGGCGCCGGCCCTGATCCAGCCCATCGCATCTGCGGACGTGGCAGCCGCCATGGTGGACCTGGCCTTGGGCACCCCAATGAACGGCGTCGTCGAGGTGGCCGGGCCCGAACCGCTCCCGCTCGACGCACTAGGGCGCAAATATCTGACGGCAAAGCAGGACCCACGCCAGGTCATCGCCGACATCCACGTGGGTTATTTCGGCACGCCGATCAATGATCGCTCCCTGACGCCCGATGCCGGCGCGCGCATCGGAGCGATCCATCTCGACGACTGGCTCAAGGCTTGATCGACGCAAGCTGCCTCTCCGCCAACCAAGGACCGACCATGACCGACGACGTTCCGCGCTCGACACCCTCCCGTCGCGATCTGCTCGCAGCTGCCGCCATCACCGCGATCACTGCCGGCTTGCCCTCGATCGCCGAGGGCAAGGCCGGGGATAAGCCAACGAAACCTCACGCTCACAAAGGACATCGCACCATGAGCACCATCACCACAAAGGACGGCACCGAAATCTATTACAAGGACTGGGGCAAGGGCCCGGTCGTTACCTTCTCCCATGGCTGGCCGCTCAACGCCGACGCGTGGGACGGCCAGATGCTGTTTCTCGCCCAGCATGGCTACCGTGTCGTCGCCCATGACCGCCGCGGTCATGGCCGCTCCAGCCAGGCCTCGAACAACAATGACATGAACGGTTATGCCGACGATCTCGCCGCAGTCATCGAGACGCTCGATCTGAAGGACGCGACGCTGGTCGGCCATTCCACCGGCGGCGGCGAAGTCGCACGCTACATCGGCCGCCACGGCACCAAGCGCGTGAAGAAGGCGGTGCTGATCGCGGCGGTGCCACCGATCATGCTGAAGACACCAGCCAATCCCGAAGGATTGCCGATCGAGGTGTTCGACGGCATCCGCGCCGGTGTGGCCGGAGATCGGTCGCAATATTACAAGGATCTGGCGATCGCCTTCTACGGCGCCAACCGGCCCGGCGCGAAAGTCTCGCAGGGCACGCTGGATCAGTTCTGGCTGTGGAGCATGCAGGCCGGCGCGAAGAACGCCTATGAGAGCGTGAAGGCGTTCTCGGAAACGGACTTCACGGAAGACCTGAAGAAGTTCGACATCCCCACCCTCGTCCTGCATGGCGAGGACGATCAGATCGTGCCCGTGAAGGACTCCGCGGTGAAATCAGCCAAGCTGATCAAGGGTGCCAAGGATGTCTATTATCCCGGCGCACCGCACGGCATCACGGCGACCCATGCGGATCAGGTCAATGCCGAGCTGCTGAAATTCCTGAAGAGCTAGCACAAGCAACCTTCACGGTCCGGTAGAGCGAGGCGATGAACATGCAACAGATCAATGACAGGCAACTGGCGGGAGTAACCGTCCCCGATACGGCCATCATCGCCAGCGCGATCGACCACGCCCGGAACAGTTGCGAACCGTACCTGTTCAACCATGTCGTTAGGTCATGGTTGTTTGCGGTGCGGCTCGCTCAACTGCAGAACATCGAGCACGACGGCGAGGTTCTCGCCGTCGCAGCACTGCTGCATGACATCACACTCAATGAACGCTTCGCCGGACCGCGTCGCTTCGAAGTAGAAGGCGCCGACCTCGCGCGTCTCTTTGTACGGGAGCATGGCTTCGACCGAAGCCGTGCACAGTTGATCTGGGATAGCGTTGCGCTCAATTCCACGCCGTCGATTGGGCTGTTCAAGGAAGCCGAAGTCGCACTCTGCACCGCCGGCATCTGCTTCGATGTCGTCGGCTTGCAGTATGAGCTTATTCCGCCGAGCGCAGTTGCGGCAATTGTCGCGGAATTTCCACGTTTGGGAATGAAGCAGAAAATGACTCGCTGCTTCTGCCATATCGCCCGGACCCAACCCGGCACCACTTACGACAACTTCATTCGCGATTTCGGCGAACGTTTCGTGGCGGGCTACAAGGCAAGCTCCGTCGTCGAACTGGTGATCAACGCGCCGTTCGACGAAGAACAGCCATAGATGCGCGAGGGGCCGCCGCTCACTTCATGCCGTCGCGGACCATATAGCCGGCGCCGCGAATCGTGTGCAGCAGCGGACGCTCAAAGCCCTTGTCGATCTTCGAGCGCAGGCGCGAGATATGGACATCGATCACGTTGGTCTGCGGATCGAAATGATAATCCCAGACGTTTTCCAGCAGCATGGTGCGGGTGACCACCTGCCCGGCATGTTTCATGAGATATTCGAGCAGCCGGAATTCGCGGGGCTGCAGGATCAGTTCCTGGCCACCGCGCGTCACGCCATGCGACAGCCGGTCGAGCTCGAGATCACCGACGCGATAGGTCGTTTCTTCAGCGGGACCGCCCTGGCGGCGCGACAGCACTTCGACGCGCGCGAGCAGCTCAGCGAATGAATAAGGCTTCGGCAGATAGTCGTCGCCGCCGGCGCGCAGGCCCTTGATGCGGTCGTCGACCTGGCCCAGCGCCGAGAGGATCAGCGCCGGCGTCCGGTTACCCTTGTCGCGCAGGCCGCCGATGACGGAGAGACCATCGCGCTTCGGCAACATGCGATCGACCACCAGCACGTCGTAATCGCCGGAATCGGCGAGCGCGAAACCTTCCTCGCCATCGCTGGCGTGATCGGCGACATGGCCGACCTCACGGAAGGCCTTGACCAGATAGTCGGCGGATTCGCGGTCGTCTTCGATGATGAGCAGACGCATCTGGGGATCGGATTCGCTGTGGATCTTGTGAGTCTCGGTCACCATGGCGCGCACCGGGCTTTCATGCAAGGCGGCGGAATGCCCGCCGGTTATCCTTCGGGGCAGAAAGAAGAATAGGCGGTGAAGCTGGGGGAAACTTCACCGCCCATTGGCCTTTCAACGGAGGGGGGCGTTTTCCATCGAAAGGAAGCAGCGGGAGCGAGTTTGTGGCTCGCCCCCTGGAAAGAGCCGTCAGCGGGGGCGACTATGCCGGCGACACTCTCCGTTCATGTGCGGTGATCAGCTCTTCGCGAGGGGAACGGCCACGAACTTCGAGGAGCCGTTCGAGCGAACCCTGATCAGCACGCTGTTCTTGTTGTCGTTGTGCGCGGCGACAATCGCCTCGCGCACATCGCCGGGATTGGTCACGCTCTTGCCGGCGACTTCGAGAATGACGTCGCCTTCCTTAAAGCCACGCTCGGCAGCGGCACTCTTCGGATCGACGCCGGTCACGACCACGCCGTCCTTGCCGGCACCGGCGACACTGCTCGCGGGCGAGACCGTGAGGCCAAGCCGCGGCACGTCGCTGCCGCGCGATGACGATCCCTTGTCACCGCTATCGACATCGGCCTTCGCCTCTACCGTGTTCGGCAACTGGCCGAGGGTCATGGACAGAACCTTGTCCTCCCCCTTGTGCAGCACGTTGATCTTCACCGTGTTGCCCGGCGCGAAGCCGCCAATGGTGCGGGCGAGTTCGCGTGCATCCTTGACCGGCGTGCCATTCACCGCGGTGATGACGTCACCCGACTTGATGCCGGCCTTGGCTGCCGGACCATCGGCCTGCGGCTCGGCGACCAGCGCACCTTCCGCCTTCTTCAGGCCGAGACTGTCAGCGATATCCTGGGTCACCGGCTGAATCTGCACGCCGATCCAGCCACGCGAGACCGAACCCTTGTCCTTGAGCTGCGCCACCACCGTCTTCACGGTCGAGGCCGGGATCGAGAACGCGATGCCGACGCTGCCGCCCGAAGGCGAATAGATCGCGGTGTTGACGCCCATCACTTCGCCCGACGTATCGAAAGCCGGACCACCCGAATTGCCCTTGTTCACGGGCGCATCGATCTGGATGAAATCGTCATACGGACCGCTGCCGATGTCGCGACCCGAGGCCGAGACGATGCCTGCGGTCACGGTGCCGCCGAGTCCGAACGGGTTGCCGACTGCCAGCACCCAGTCGCCGATCCGCGGCTTGCCGTCAGCAAGCTTGGCGAACGGGAAATCGGTGCGGCCCTCGACCTTGATCAGCGCCAGATCGGTGCGCGGATCGGTGCCGATCACCTTGGCCGAATAGGTCTTGCCGTCGTCGGTCGAGACCTCGACCTTGTCGGCGCCATCGACCACGTGATTGTTGGTTACGGCGAAACCGTCAGCCGAGATGAAGAAGCCCGAGCCCTGACCGCTCACGACGCCACGGCCGCCGCCGCGCGGACCACCGCGCATGCCCGGGGGCACGCCGTCCTGGCCGAAGCGCTTGAAGAAGCGCTCCATCGGGGAGCCCGGCTGGAACGGCGAGTCGCCGTTGTTGTCGTCATCCTTCGATGCGACCTTTTCCTTCATGTTGACCTTGACCGAGATCACCGACGGCTTCACGCGCTCGACGATATCGGCGAAGCCGACCGGCTGCGCGGCCTGCGACTTGACCTGCTTGTCGACCTGCGCGTGCGCAGTGGTGGTGAAGATGTCGACCGGACCGTTGGAGGGCGACAGGCCATAAGCGGCAACACCAAGGCCCGCAACGACCGACGCCATCAGCGCGAATTTACGCGCAGAGAACAGCGAACGGCGGGACGCCTTGTAGGACGGCAATTCGGAAAAATCGGTGGGGCGGTCGGACATCGAGAAAATCTCCAGAGCAACGGCGCGGGGGCAAGGCGCCTTGTGTGATCTGAAGATGGAGGTTTCCACCTTACCGCGGGCTGGCAGGGGAATTAAGGTTTGGTAATCTGGCGGATACAGGTGTGGCGGGATGACGCGGGGACAACGCGCCTGAATCACCCCGATATCGGCAGATGCAGCGGCGGTATCAGCCGCCGGTTTTTTGAACCGTCTCCGGGAACAGACCGGCCAGGATTTCGCCGGCCATGTTGAAGGCTGCAACGCCGCGGAATAGCGCCGCGATTCCGGCGCTTGCGTGCAGTTCCTCAAGCGTGGCGCCGGCCTTGATCGCAGCCTTTGCGTGATTGGCAGCAGCTTCGGACGTCTGGACCAGCAGGATCGCGAACGACATCAATTGCACGGTCTTCTGGTCCAGTGCCGTCGGCGTCAGCGCCGCAATCCGCCAGTCCTCCAGCGCCGTGACCAGAGCGGGATCGACGCGCATGCCCAGTTCCAGTCGCTTGGCGATCTTCGGCGGCGTGAAGCCGATCATCCCCTCATAGCGGGATTTCAATTCGTCGAGCTGCGCAATTTTCTTCGTCATATGATTCCCGTTTTCAAATCGATCTTGGCACGAAGTCCCTACTCGACCTTGGCACCCGCTGTCTTCACCACCTGGCCCCATTTTTCTGACTCGGTGCGCAGAAACGCTGCGAACGCGTCACCGGACAGCGTGCCGGGCTCGGCGCCGACATCGGCGAGACGTTTCACCATGTCGGGGTCCTTCAGCACCTTGGTCACTCCGTCGATCAGCATCTTCGTCACATCCGGCGGCATCTTGGCCGGCGCGACGAGGCCAAACCATGACGACGCCTCGAAATTCGCGACCCCCGCCTCCGCCATGGTCGGCAGCTCCGGGAACAGAGGCGAGCGCGCTGCGCCGGCCACGGCAATCGCGCGGATCGTGCCGCCCTGAACCTGCGGACGAATGGCCGGCATGTTGTCGAACATTATCGGGATCTGACCGGCGATCAGGTCATTCATCGCCGGCGCCGCGCCGCGATACGGCACATGCACGATATCGATGCCGGCGCGTGCCTTCAGCAGCTCGCCCGCCAGATGATTGGTTGATCCCAAGCCGGACGAGCCGAAATTGAGTTTGCCCGGCGACGCCTTGGCGAGCGCGATCAGCTCAGCCACCGTCGTCGCCTTCACGCCGGGATTGACCGCCAACACGATCGGAACCGATGCGATCAACGCCACCGGCGTGAAATCCTGCGCAGGATTGAAGGGGAGTTGCGCGTAGAGCGACTGATTGACCGCGAGCGGTCCGGGCGCCGTCAGCAGCAACGTATAGCCGTCAGCGGGCGAGCGCGCGACGGCATCCGCGCCAATGTTGCCGCCGCCGCCGGCACGGTTATCGATCACCACCGGCTGTCCCCAGAGCTCCTGCAGCTTGGTGCCGAGCAAGCGGGCAACGACGTCGTTCGATCCGCCGGCCGGAAACGGCACCACGATCTTGATGCCGCGTTCGGGAAATCCTGCATGGGCCACCTGGCCGACCAGCGAAACCATGACCAGAGCCACCAGTGCAGAAACCACGTGCCGCATGCGAACCTCCAAATAATCGATTTTTCTTGCTTCGTCGATTTTATGTTGGCACTACTTAAGGCTGTCGTCAAATCGGCTGATTGCCACCGTTTATTTTCAGCGAACAAAGATCGCTTATTTGAAGGGAGTTGCCACGATGAGTGCGCATACGCCTGGCGCCGCACCGAAGCCCTGCCCCGGCCCCGATCGCCATCCGAAGCGTCCGGCATTTGTGATGCCGCGTGGTGCCTGCGATACCCATGTCCACGTCTTCGGCCCGCAGGCCGAATTTCCGTTCAGCGAACAGCGCAGCTACACGCCGGAAGACTGCACCTATGACGACCTGATGCATCTCCACGAAACGCTCGGGATCGACCGCGCCGTGATCGTGCATGGCGGTGCTCATGGCACAGACAATAGCGCGACCCTCGCAGCCCTCGACATCAATCCGCGACGGTTGCGCGGGGTGGCCGTGATCCCGTCGGGCCTGCCTCAACAGGAGCTCGAAGACATGCACCTTCGCGGCATGCGGGGCTGCCGGATGTCCACCGTCGTCAGCGGCGGGGCGTCCTTTGCGCATCTGGCGGGGCTCGCGGACGAGACCTTCGATCTCGGCTGGCATCTCGCGCTGCATTTCAACAAAGCGAGCGAACTGGTCGATGTCGCGCCTCAACTGATGCAGGTCCGCAGTCCGTTCGTGCTGGATCACCTCGCCCGGATCAGCGCTGCGGAAGGCGTCGACTCCGAACCGTTCCGAACCTTGCTGCGATTGCTCGATACCGACCGCTGCTGGATCAAGCTCGCCAGCCTGTATCGCCTCTCTGCGGAGCCCTATCCGCATCGCGACATGCTGCCGATGATCGCGCGCGTGGTCGAAGCGCGTCCCGACCGCATCCTCTGGGGCAGTAACTGGCCACATCCGATCTGCCCGGTCGCGATGCCGAACGATGGCGACCTCGTCGATCTCATCCCGCTCTGGCTGCCGGATCCCAAAGCGCAGCAATTGGCACTGGTGGATAATCCGGCTTCGCTTTACGGTTTCGAGAGCATCGGACGGGCATCATGAGCACCGCACACACCACTACGGCCGGCGCGATCCCGACCACATTGTCCACCACGCTCGTCGCCCGCTTGCGGGATTCGATCATGCGCGGCGACCTACTGCCGGGCAGCAAACTCAATCTTGATCGCCTACGCACCGCCTTCGGCGTCAGCCTCAGCCCGCTGCGCGAAGCGCTGTGTCGTCTGGAGAACGACGGACTCGTCGCGCTGATCGACCAGCGCGGCTATCGCGTCACGCCGGTCTCGGCGAGCAATCTCGCCGAGATCATCCGGCTACGCGTCGAACTCGAAGGCCTCGCCGTCAAGGAAGCCATCGAACACGGCGATGTCGCCTGGGAAGGACGCGTGCTCGGCTCGCTGCACCAGCTCAGCCGCTGCAAGCGCGGCTCACGCTCGGCCGCTGAACAGGAAGCCTGGGAGATTGCGCATCGCGCCTTCCACGCCGAACTGATCTCGGCGTGCCAGATGCCGCTGCTGCGACAGTTCTGCGCGACGCTGCACGACCAGAGCGATCGCTATCGCCGCATTTTTCTGAAGAAGCATCAGCCCGATCGCGACGTGCCTGCAGAACACACGGCAATGGCCCACGCGATGATCGAACGCCGCACACGCGATGCAACGCGGATCCTGCGGGAGCATATCGAACGCACGGGTCGGAACATCCAGGCAGTGCTGGCGGCCAAGTAGAAGCCGACCGCGGCAACGATTGGGCTAGGACGATTTTGTCTCGCTCTGCGCCGCGAGCAGCTTTTCGATCCGCGCTTCTTCCTCGGCGGTGAGCGTCATCACGCCATCATCATCGCCTGCAGCCCTGCCCCGCCGCCGGTTGTGCCACCACAAGGCAACGCCCCCACCGATCAGCACCAGTGGCGTCAGCAGCCACAGCAGCAGCGTGTGCAGGTTGAGCCGCGGCTTCAGCAGCACGAATTCGCCATAGCGCGCCACAAGGAAATCCAGCACCTGCTTGTCGCTTTCGCCAGTGGCGATACGCTCGCGCACTAGGAGACGCAGATCACGCGCCAGCGGTGCATCGGAATCGTCGATGGACTGATTCTGACAGACCATGCAGCGCAGCTCCTTCGACAGGTTGCGCGCGCGGCCTTCCTGGGCCGGGTCCTTCATGATCTCGTCGGGCTGCACCGCATGCGCGAGCGGCGCAGCGAGCAGGAACATAAAGGCGAGGCTTGCGACAATGCGTGTCACGCCGTCACTCCGCCGGCTGCAGTGCGCGCGACGCCTTTGCCGGCTTCGGCGCGCCGACGCGCAGCCGCCGATCGGATAGCGACAGCAGCCCACCAAAGGCCATCAGCACCGGTCCCCACCAGATCATCAGCACCAGCGGCTTGTGATACATTCGCACGGCAACCGCGCCGCCGGCGGCCTCCTCGCCGAGCGAGATATAGAGCTGGCTGGCGCCGCGCGACAGCAGCGCGGCTTCCGTGGTCGAGGACTGCCGCGCGGTGAAGTTGCGCTTCGATGGCGTCATCTCGCCGATCTCGTCGCCGCCGCGCGTCACCCTGAAACGCGCGAGGCTCTCGCGGAAATTCGGCCCCTGCCGCTGCATCACATCCTTGAGCGTGAGCTCATAGCCGGCAAGCTTCGCCACATCGTTCGGCTGCATGGTGCCGATATATTCGGTATTCCACGTGCTCTCGCAAACGATGCCGATCAGCGCGACGCCGATGCCGGCATGGGCGAAGGCCGTGCCCCAGGCCGCGCGCGGCAATCCGCGCGCACGCCGGAACGCGGCGTCGAACGGCAAACGAAACAGCATGGTTCGCTCGGCGACATCGACGATCGATCCGGCGATCACGAACACGCCGAGCCCGATCGCCAGCGGCGCCAGCGCCGCACCGCCGGTCGTCCATGCCCAGACCAATGCCACCGCCAGAAGCGCTGCAATGCCGGCCGCCATCAGCCGCTGCGTGACGCCTCTGAGATCGCCGCGCTTCCACGCCAGCAGCGGCCCGAACGGCATCGCCAGCAGCAGCGGCACGAACAGTGGCCCGAAAGTGAGATTGAAGAACGGCGCGCCCACCGAGATTTTCTCGCCGGTCAGCATTTCCAGCGCCAGCGGATACAGCGTGCCGATGAACACCGTGGCGCAGGCCGTGGTGAGGAACAGGTTGTTCAGCACCAGCGCGCCCTCGCGCGAGATCGGCGCGAACAGTCCGCCCTGCTTCAGCGACGACGCGCGCCACATATACAGCGTCAGGCTGCCGCCAATGAACACGCACAGGATCAGCAGGATGAACACGCCGCGCGTCGGGTCGGTCGCGAAGGCATGAACCGAGGTGAGGACGCCGGAGCGCACCAGGAAGGTGCCGAGCAGCGACAGCGAGAAAGTCAGGATCGCGAGAAGTATGGTCCAGACCTTCAGCGCATTGCGTTTCTCCATCACGACAGCGGAGTGCAACAGCGCGGTGCCGGACAGCCATGGCATCAGCGAGGCATTCTCGACGGGATCCCAGAACCACCAACCACCCCAACCGAGTTCGTAATAGGCCCAATAGGAGCCCATCGCGATTCCGAGCGTCAGGAAGATCCATGCCACCAGCGTCCATGGCCGCACCCAGCGCGCCCATGCAGCATCGATGCGGCCTTCGATCAGCGCGGCGACGGCGAAGGAGAATGCGATGGAGAAGCCGACATAGCCGAGATAGAGCATCGGCGGATGCACCGCGAGGCCGATATCCTGCAGCACCGGATTGAGATCGCGGCCCTCGAGCGGCGGCTGCGCCAGCCGCAGGAACGGATTCGAGGTCATCAGGATGAACAGATAGAACGCCGCAGCGATCCAGCCTTGCACCGCCAGCACATGCGCGCGCAGCGACAGCGGCAGATTATTGCCGAAGGCGGCAACCAGCCCGCCGAACAGCGCGAGGATCGACACCCACAGCAGCATCGAGCCTTCGTGGTTTCCCCACACGCCGGTGATCTTGTAGAGTAGCGGTTTGGCGGAATGCGAATTCTCGAACACGTTGGCGACCGAGAAATCCGACGTGACATAGAGCGTCGTCAGCGCGAGAAATGACAGCCCCGCAAACAGCAACTGCGCCAGTGCCGTGGAGCGCGCGACATTCATCAATGCCGGATCGCGCAGGCGCGCACCGATGATCGGCACCGTCGACTGGATCAACGCCAGCGCCAGCGCCAGCACCAATGCATAGTGTCCCGCTTCGGCAATCACTGCGTCACCACAGGCTTGGCAGCGCCCTGCGACATCACGGGCTTGCCGCCCTCGCCTTCCTGCCAGCGCCCCTGTTTCTTGAGCGCGTCAGCGACTTCCTTCGGCATGTAGTTCTCGTCATGCTTCGCCAGGACCGTATCGGCCTTGAACACGCCCGACGCATCCATCGCGCCTTCGGCGACAACGCCCTGCCCCTCGCGGAACAGATCCGGCAGGATGCCCTTGTAGTTCACCGGCAAGGTTGCGCCACCATCGGAGACCTTGAAGCTCACGGCGAGATTATCGCCGCGCACCAGCGAGCCCTGCTCGACCATGCCGCCGAGACGAAAGCGCTTGCCAACGGGGATCTGCTTTTCGGCAACCATCTGCGGCGTCGAGAAGAACACGATGGAATCGCGCAGCGCGTTCAGCACCAGCCCGGCCGCGATGGCGAGCACCACCAGCGCTCCACCGATCATCGTCAATCGTCGCTGCTTGCGTGTCATTGCGCGTTACCCATCCAGCCCGGTGTCTTTCAGGCCATCGTTCAGCTTGCGCAGCCGCTCGGCATCGGTGCCGACCGCCTCCCGTGCATCCGCAAGCGCGCTCTTTGCCTTGTCGCGCTCACCGAGCACCATATAGGCACGCACCAGCCGCAACCATCCCTCGACATCGCTGCCATCCTGCTTGAGCCGCGTGGCAAGCCGGTCGACCATGCCATGGATCATCGCATTGCGGTCGCCTGCATTCATGCCCTGTACCGACGCGATCGTGTCTTCCGACAGCGCCGGCAGGTTCGGGCCTGATTTCGGAGCGCTGCCGCCGACACGCGCCAGGGCCGCCGTGACCACCGGACGCCACGGCGCATCCGCAGGTCCCTTTGCCAGCATGTCGCGCCAGATCACCGCCGCGTCGCTGCCACGCCCGTCCTGCTCGGCCGCGAGGCCCAGGAAGTAGCGGGCCTTGACCTCTCCAGCATCGAGCGCGACAGCGCGTTCGAATTCGGTCTTGGCATCCGCGGTGATGACACCATTGCCGGCCATCGCCATGGCCTCGCCGAGATCGGCGCGCCGCGCGGCCGTATCGCCGGCATAGGTGATCGCATTGCGGAACGCGCGCACCGCATCGTCGGTACGGCCGATCTTCGCCAGCACGGGCGCCAACAGGGTCCAGCCGCGGCCGTCGGTCGGGTTTTTCTCGAGATGCTGCTCGACCTGTGCGACGAGATTGTCCAGCGGCTGGGTGGGACTGGGCGACTGGTTGCGCGCCGCGAGCGGAAAGTCCGGCATGGCAGGCGAGCCGAGCGGCAGATAGAAGCCGATGGCCAGCAGCGGCAGGCCGATCAGCGCCACCAGCGCCACCGCGCGGCGAAAGCCGGGACTGCTGCCCACGGACGCCGCGCCCTCGGCATCGACGGCTGCCAGCAGACGGCGGCTGATCTCGACACGCGCTGCTTCCGCCTCGGTCGGCCCGATCAGGCCGGCGGCGGTATCGCGGGTGATTTCAGCGAGCTGATCCCGGTAGACAGTGGCTTCGGTGCCCCCGGCATCGGAGCGGGTCCGGCCAAGCGGCCACAACACGGCGAAAGTCGCTGCGGCGGTCATCAAGGCGAACACAAACCATAAGGCCATCAATGGGTTCCGGCGTAGTCTTGAGTCGATCTAAACGACGTCTTTGCCGGGTTACACCATGGCCGCCGACGCCGCGCAATTGACTTTTATGCCATCGCGACGTCAGGACGCTTGTTCTGGATCAAGGATTGCGGCGGCTGCGAGCCCGCTTTCCGAGTAATGCCCCCCTCCGCGACGTGGATGCCCTCCGGGAAGACCCATCGACGCGATTGATGAAACCGCTATCGGGCCTGTCGCGCGCCGACAAAGGCCGCGGTTATTTCATCCGGCGCAATGATGAAGTGCACAGAGCGTGCATTCTCGCGCGCCGGATTATGAAGCAACTTGCATTCGCTGAACGGGAATGAACCCGACCACGAATTCAGGATCAAGATCATGAAGCTCTATCACCATCCACTGTCCGGCCACTCTCATCGCGCGCATCTGTTCGCTTCGCTCCTTGGCCTGCCCCACGAACTCATCGAGGTTGACCTGAAGTCGGGCGCGCACAAAACGCCGGATTTCCTTGCGCTCAATCCGTTCGGTCAGGTGCCGGTCCTCGATGACAGTGGCACCATTGTCTCCGACTCGAACGCCATACTCGTTTATCTCGCCAAGACATCCGGCCAAGCCGAGTGGCTGCCCGATGATGCGAAGGGAAGCGCGGCCATCCAGCGCTGGCTGTCTGTCGCTGCCGGCCAACTGGCCTATGGTCCTGCCGCTGCACGGCTGATCACCGTTTTCGGCAGGAACTTCAATCCAGAGGAAGTCATCGAGCGCGCGCACGCCTTGTTGGCACTGGTCGAAGCGCATCTCGCCGATCGCGACTGGCTTGTCGGCAATGGTCCGACCATCGCGGATGTGGCGCTCTACAGCTACATCGCAAGCGCGCCGGAAGGAAATGTCGATCTGTCCGGCTATCCCAAGGTGACCGCCTTCTTGCGCCGCATCGAAGCGCTGCCCGGCTTCGTGCCTTTCGCCAAGACCCCCGTCGGCCTCGCCGCTGCGGCTTAACTGCGTGTGTCGGGCGTATCCAGGCATACGCCCGACACCGCCAACGAGAGCGGACCGATGACCGATACTATGTCGCTATCAAAACTGGACATCTGGCACGCCGGCGAGAAGACGATTCAGGAAAAGGTCGGCGTTTCGACTCACATGGATGAGCTCGGCAGGCGCATCGTGCGCGACTACATGCCGACGCAACACCGGGATTTCTACGCCCAGATCCCCTTCATCGCCCTCGGCAGCGTCGACGGCGCAGGTGACGCATGGGCCACATTTGTCACCGGCAAGCCCGGCTTCATCTCATCGCCAACAGCGCAATCGCTCGATATCGATGTCGTCAGGGAGCCAAGCGATCCCGCCAGCGAAGGGATGCACGAGGGCGATGCGATCGGCCTGCTCGGCATCGAACTTCACACGCGCCGGCGAAATCGGGTCAACGGCATCGTCGGACCATCGGACAATAACGCGATCCACTTCGACGTCGATCAAAGCTTCGGCAACTGTCCGCGCTATATCCAGCTCCGCGACTATGAATTTGCCCGCGACCCACGCGATCAGTTTACGGGCGACATCGAAGAGAAAGCCGAAATCGACGCAACGGCACGCCGCATGATCGAAGCCGCCGACATGTTCTTTGTCGCGTCCTATGTCGAGCGAGAATCCCGTCGACAGGTCGACGTCTCGAGCCGCGGCGGCAATCCCGGTTTCGTTCGCGTTGCCGACGATGGCACGCTCACAATCCCGGATTTCGCGGGCAATCTGTTCTTCGCCACGCTGGGCAACATCCTCATCAACGGCAAAGCTGGACTCTTGTTTGTCGATTTCGAGACCGGCGACGTCTTGCAGATGACCGGTGACGCGCGGGTCATACTGGGCTCCCCGGAGATCGCCGCCTTCCAGGGCGCCGAGCGCCTCTGGCAATTCAACGCGCGGCGTGTCGTTCTTCGGCGCGGTGCCCTGCCCCTGCGCTGGGCGTTCCGGCCGGACGGATGGGCTCCGAGCACGCTCATGACAGGCAGTTGGGAGCAGGCAGCCGGTCGTTTGCGGGCTGCAGAACTTGCGACCAAATGGCGGCCGTTCAAGGTCATCAACATCGTCGATGAGAGCGCAACGGTCAGGTCGTTCCATCTGGAGCCGACCGACGGCGTTGGCCTCCTCCCTCATCGTGCCGGGCAGTATCTCCCGATCAGACTATCCATTGACGGAGCGGAGAAGACCACCAGCCGAACCTATACGCTGTCGGTCGCGCCTTCGGATCACGTCTATCGCATCAGCGTCAAACGCGACGGACTGGTGTCGCAGCGGCTGCACGACGGCATCAATATTGGCGACGTGATCGAAGCAAGGGCGCCCGCCGGTGAATTCACCATCGATGCCGCTGAGGCGCGACCAGCGGTGCTGCTGGCGGGCGGCATCGGCATCACGCCGATGCTCGCGATGCTGCGGCATGTGATTTACGAAGGGCTGCGGACGCTCAAGACTCGACCGACCGTGCTTTTTCAGGCAGCCCGTTCGAAGAACGAGCGTCCCTTCGGCAACGAATTGGATGAGCTTGCGGCCTCCGCTGGAGACGCAGTCCGGGTCATCCGAGTTCTCGGCGACATCACGGATGCCGAAGAAGGCCCCGACTACGACGCTGCGGGGCGTATCGACATGGCCCTGCTGTCACGGTTCATGCCGGTCGGCGACTACGATTACTATCTCTGCGGACCGTCCGGATTCATGCAGTCGATCTATGACGGTTTTCGTGCACTGAACATCGCTGACAACCGTATCCACGCCGAAGCATTCGGCCCCGCGTCACTGGTACGAACTGTCGACAGCCCGGCGGCAGCGCCGGCGCGCCAGCCATCGTCGTCGACATCGGTGCATGTCGTGTTCACCGAGTCATTGAAGGAAGCGCGCTGGACGCCTGAATCCGGCACGCTGCTCGACCTCGCCGAATCCCGAGGCCTGAGCCCCGATTTCAGTTGTCGGGAAGGACATTGCGGCACCTGCCGAACGAAGCTTCTGGCGGGAGCGGTGACCTACGTCAAAGAACCAGCCGCTGCGGTGACCGACGATGACGTACTGATCTGCTGCGCCGTCCCGGCTGCACATGACGGCAGCGAAACCAATCGCATTCAATTAGCGCTCTGATCTCGGGATGAGGCGATGCGAATGTCACATCGCCGGCGAGCCATTTCGCATCGCCTGGCCTAGCCGGCCCGCTTCGGCTTGCGCTCGACCACGACCATGGCCTGTTCGGCGGCGCGGCTCATCAGCGAGGCATATTCCTGGCCGAACAACACCTGGCAGAAGCGGATCGCGGCCTTGGCCTGCATCTGCCGGTAGCTACGGACGCGGGTATCGCCGGCGCGCAGCGACTGCACCAGCGACTCCGTGGACTTCTCGACATATTGCTGCAGGTCGGAATAGGTCCGCAGCGTCACCTCGTTGATGGCGAGTTCGCTGGCATAGGTCCGGCACACCGCGACGAAATTGATCAGCGCCACCGTCTCCTCGACCTCGGCGAAATCGATCGTCGCCGTGGCAGCAATATCCTTGTCAGGGCGCTGGCGCAGCAGACGCCGCACCCTGCCCGGCACGCTCTCGATCTCCGACTGCAGCGTCGAGGAAATCTCCACTCGGATCGACGCCATCTGGCGGCCCCAAGTGGAATCGTTGCGCATGTCGAGTTCAGTGCGCAGGCCGCGCACGCCGTCATGGGCGACCTTGAGATGTTCGGGGGCGCTGTCGAACTTGCCGCGCCTGATATCGGAGCGCAGTTCGGCCGCGACGCGATTGAGATCGGACAGCGCCATGGTCACGGCGACGCCATAGGGCGTGGCGGCCACGCGGATTTCATCGTCCGAGGCCGCGATCTTTACCGCCAGACGAATGATCTGCCATGGCGCCGCCAGCCGCTGCATCACCAGCGAGAGTGCGAAAGGCAGCACCTGCGGCGTGGTCAGTGTCGGCACGTTCAGCGCGCTGTTCACCGAGGCGATCTGGCTATCGCCGAAGCTGCGCAGCACGCTCGGCAGCTTGCCCGCAAAGCCGTCGAGTTGCTCGCGCGCCTTCAGCACCGCGCCGATGGACGGCAGGTCCTCGACCGCATGGGTCGGCCCGATGCGGGCCGCGCCGCGATTGCCCGACGTGGCAGCGGTAATGGCGGCTGCTGCCGCCTGCTGGAATTTCTTGACGGCGCGCTCGATGTCCGAAGCGCCCGGCTCGGGCGATACGGTGACGGCCGCCTCGAACTCGCGCACGGCGTCTGCGGCGTCGCGCTCCAGCCACTGCCAGATCGGCAGCAGCGAGGCGCGCCGGATCTGTCCGGGCCGGACATTGCCCACCCCCTCAATGAGGAACGGCTCGAGCGATTTGAAAACCAGCCGGGTCGGATCCTCGACTCGCGGGCGCACTGCATTCTCGTGACCACGGACCACGCCGCGCAGCAGGTCGAGCACGAAATTGGCGACCACGACGTCTTCGCCGCGCTCGATCGCGCGCTCATATTCGCGCATCAGCAGCATCTGCGACTGCTCGGGCAGTTGCGCCAAATACTCCCGCAAGCGATCGATCGAGGTTTTGTTCATGCAGCCTAGGAATCCGTGCTTTCCGGTCGATCTACAACCGAAAATCGCCACCGATTTTTGTAGCAGGCGCCCCGTTAAGAAGGCGTTGAGGAACCGGGATCAGGCCGCCGCCCAGGTGCCTTCAGGACTGCGGCAGGCGGTACCGCGGGCGGTCTTGAGGTCACCATTCACAGTGACCGTGTGGGAAAAGCCGCGGCATTCCCGGCCCTTCTGGTTATAGGCGGGTCCGGCGACAATATTGCCATAGCGTCCCGACGTGGCGTTGCGCCAGGGCACCGGAGCGCCGGGTGCACCGCGGTCGAGGGCGGCGATCTGGGCCTCGTAGGCCAGCCGGCGGTCCTCGTCGTTCAGCTGGGCGCCGAGTTTGGCGCCGATCAGCCCGCCAAAGGCGGCATTGGTCACCGCGACTGCTGCGTTTTCCTCGGACAGGCCAACGGCCGACTTGGTGCTGCTATAGGCCCGGGCGATCGTATCGGTGCCGAGGCCCAGCCCGCCGTCCGACGTCGTCACGTCGCAACCACCCAGCGTCAGCGCGACGGCGGCAACACAGAAGGCGTTGAACTTGACCATGGACCGCAGACCCCGAACGCAAACCGGAACACAGGAAACGTCAAAGACGTTACGAACGGGATAATTCGGGCGACAACGGGGCGCAACAAGGCCGGAACTCAGACACCCGGCAGCACCAGTTCGGCCCGCAGCCCGCCGATCGGCGCCTTGCCGAGCGTCAGGCTACCGCCATAGAGCGCGGCCAGATCGACCACGATGGACAGACCCAGTCCTGACCCCGGCTTGGTCTCGTCGAGCCGCTGGCCGCGGCGCGCGACCTGGGCGCGCTCGGTATCGGACAGCCCGCGCCCGTCGTCATCGACGATGATCCGCAGCTTCGACGCCGGATCGGCGCCGCCGGTGCGCTCGACCTGCACGCCGATGGTGACATGGGAGTCCGCCCATTTGCAGGCGTTGTCGACGAGATTGCCGACCATCTCCTCGATGTCCTGTTTTTCGCCACGGAATTTCGCTGCGGCATCTGCCTCAAGGTCGATGGTGATGCCGCGATCCCGGTGAATCTTCTGCATCGTCCGGCATAGAGCCTCCAGCGCCGGCGCGACATCGGTGACGGTGCCGACGATGGTGACGCGCGCCGCGATCCGCGCGCGCTCGAGATGATGCGTCACCTGATCGCGCATCACATCGGCCTGCTCCAAGACCTTGCTTGCAAAGGGGTCGACACCCCGGCTGTTCGCCTCGTTGACGATCACCGACAGCGGCGTCTTGATCGCGTGGGCGAGATTGCCGACATGGGTGCGCGCGCGCTCAACGATGGCGCGGTTGGCATCGAGCAGCGCGTTCATCTCTCCCGCCAAAGGTGAGATCTCGACAGGGAATGTGCCCTCCAGCCGCTCGGCACGGCCGGACCGGATATCGGCAATGGCATCCGACATGCGCTTCAGCGGCGCGAGGCCGAAGCGGACCTGGAAGATTGTGGTGAGCACGAGCACGATCGAAAGTGCAGCGAAAGTGCCGCCAAGATAATAGTCGAAGGCGCGGGTTTCCTCGAAAATCTCGGTGGCGTCGCCGGCAACGCTGATGCGGAATTTGCCGTCGGCGCCGAGATCGACGGGACGCTCCACCATGCGCAGGCGCTGGTCTTCCGGCCCGTCCACATAGCCCTGGCGGATCCCGGACGCCGTCAGCTCGACGCCCTGGTCTTCGAGCTTGGGCAGCTTCTTGTCCCACAGCGAGCGCGAGGCCCGCATCTCGGTCTTCGCGCCTTCGGTGGGCGCGATTTCCCAGTACCAGCCCGACAGCGGCAGTTCGAACAGCGGCTCGCCGAGCGATGGCGTGTCGTGATCGGGCGCGTCCGGCGGATTGGCGACTTCGGCCACCAGGGTACGGAGATAGAGATTGAGGCGGCGATCGAAGGCGCGCTCGGTGGCGCTGCGATAGACCGAGGACAGGACGATGCCGGTGATCAGGAGGATCACCACCACCCAAGCCGTCGCCGACAGGAACAGCCGCGTTGCGAGCGAGCTGTTGCGCATCAGCGCATGATCCCGGAGATGATCACGGCTGCGGCGGCGTGAGCAGATAGCCGAGGCCGCGCACGGTCTGGATGATATCGACGTCGAGCTTCTTGCGGATACGGCCGACGAACACCTCGATGGTGTTGCTGTCGCGATCGAAATCCTGATCGTAGAGATGTTCGACCAGTTCGGTGCGCGAGATCACGCGGCCGGTATGGTGCATCAGATAGGACAGCAGCCGGTATTCGTGTGATGTCATCTTGATCGGGTTGCCGGAGACGCTGACGCGGCCGGTGCGGGTATCCAGCGACACAGGTCCGCAAGTGAGTTCGGACTGGGCGTGGCCGGTGGAGCGGCGTAGCAGCGCGCGAATGCGGGCCAGCACCTCTTCGAGGTGGAAAGGTTTGGCGACATAATCGTCGGCGCCGGCATCGAAGCCCTGGACCTTGTCACTCCAGCGGTCGCGCGCGGTGAGGATCAGCACCGGCATGATGCGGTTGTTGCGGCGCCAGGCTTCCAGCACCGAAATGCCGTCCATCTTCGGCAGGCCGATATCGAGCACCACGGCGTCGTAGGGCTCGCTGTCGCCGAGGAAGTGCCCCTCCTCGCCATCGAAGGCGCGATCGACGACATAGCCGGCATCGGTCAGCGCCGTGGTGAGCTGACGGTTGAGATCGGGATCATCTTCGACAACGAGCAGGCGCAAGTGACTTCTCCGCGTTCACAATCCGAATTGATGCCCGGACGCGTGAACACTCCATGAATGGCGACGGCCGCCAACCTTACTTTTTCTTCACACCGTCTTTAACCGTTAGCGCCTTGACCAGCTTCTCGACCAGGCCGGGCGAATCCTGCCCGGTGAGTGCACTGACCTTTTCGCGGGTGCGGCCGCTGATATAGACGCCTAGCACGCCGAAACGGAACCCCCAATAGGTCACCAGCAGCGCCGTGGCATTGACCAGCGCATTGATGGTCTGGATGTCGCCGGTCCAGAATTCATGCATCAGAACACACCACAGCGCGGCGCATTCTACCGTCAATTCCAGCGCATAGGCCCGGCCGCCACCAGCGCTGCAGCGGATCGTCGCTGGCGATCTCGGCGCGGATCGTCGCCTGCGTCTCGCTGATCGCGGCACGCTGGGTCTCCGCCTCGGCGCGGATCATGTAAACCCAATGCGCCTCGGCTTCAGCCAGCCTGGTCGGATCGGCCGCGGGGAGCGCCGCCCGCACCGCCGCCGGCGTCAGCGTCACCGAGCCCACCGCCTCGGCGAGGATCTCGCCGGCCACACCGCCGAGCGGGCCGCCCAGGGCCGTCCCCAGCATCGGCGCCCCCAGCGCAATCACCTGTTTGGCAAGGTCACCCCAGTCCATGGTCATGTCCTCCGGAAAGCCGCGACAAGCGCGGCAATGAAAGCGGAAAGATTGGTAGGCTTATTGGTGGGTTTGGCTGCCGGCAGTTCGCGCCAGCGGCGGCGATGCGATCACGGGCGGTAGCCCCACGGACGCGCGGTCGCCAGCGACACATCGCGCAGCGCAGTCTTCCATTTCGCCAGCCACGCCTTCCGCTCGACGAGACCCACGGTGCCGCGATTGAGCCGCCGGGTAACGCCGACGACATCGTCGTCTCCAGCAAATGGCAGGCAGCCGCAATTGATGAAATCCGACACGGCGCAAGTGAGGAAATAACGCGGATCGATCAGGTATTCGGGTTGGCTGACCAGATCGATCCCCGTGGCCTTCTTGACCCGCTCATAGCCTCCGCGGCCCGTGGTCTGCGACCCGCCCCTGCCGCGGAAATTCCAGCCGTCATCGGAGCCGACGGCATTGCCCATGCGGCCGTTATAGACCTTGTTGGCGAGCGCCCGCGGATTGCCGGCATAAGGCTGCGCACTCGCCATGGTCGGAAAGCGCGACGGCCAGACCTGCATCATCCGCCCGGCGCTGTAGTTCATGTTCTCGACGACGTCGCGCCCTGCTCCGCCTTCGTGTGATATCTGCGCCATCACATGCGCGACCAGCAGAGGCGTGGTGATGCCGTAGCTCGCAAACACAGCCTCGGACGATTGCACCATACCCGGCAGCAATCCGGGCACGCGGCTATCGCCCTGCGGCCAGAGGCGCCGCAAGGTGTTTTTCATCGAGCTTCATGATGATGATCCTGTGGGAGAGCGAGATCGTCGCCTTCGCGCAATCAGGCGATGCGGTGGCCGTAGAAGCCGTTCTGCGCGGCGGCGATATAACCGTCATTGGTCTCCATCGCCGCCCAGACCGAAATGGCATCGCCGGCGGCGAGCTTGAGAAGCGCATGGCCGCTCAGCATCGTCCTGTTGCTGACGAGCGCCGACGATGCCTGCACGCGCGTGTCGTCGAGCAGCTCAAAGCCGTTCTTGTAGATGGTCGCCGTCAGCATGGTCGCACCGCCGCATTGGCCTTGAACATCACGCGGAAGCCGAGCGCATAGACGCCGGCGACCGGTGCGACGAACTGGTTGGTCGCGGGATCGAAAACGCTCTGATCGTTATGCCCCGTATTGTTGAACTGCACCTTGGTGAAGGTGTTCGCCGCGCAATATTTGTCGATAAGCGAGAAATTTCGGGGACTGCTCGAAACTGACCTGCCCGCTCGTCTTGTCGACTACCAGCGCGGTCCGATAGGTCACACCATCGGCGGAGACCTTGATCGAGAGATCGTCGCTGCCCAGCAAGCCGATCAGGGCGCGCGGTGAATAGTTCGACTGCAATGTGAAGCCGACATCCTTCGTTGCATTCAGCTTGTTGAACGTCACCCGCAGGTCGCCGCTGCCGGGTGTTACATCGTCATGCGACAGCAGCACGGCATCGGACTTGACGCTGAAGCGGTTGCTGCTGTCGGCCGCTGTGTTGACGCCGAGATGGTCGATATTGTCGAGCGCAAGATTGCGCAGATCGCGCCACAGCGCGCCATCGAACACCATCATCACGTCATCAGCGATCGACCAGACGCACCAGCCGGCCTTCGGCACGAGAAAAGCCCAGGTACCGTCCTGCCATGTGGCGATGGCCAGCGCATGGCCGCTCCAGGCCCCTGATGCCCCGACCGCCACGATATGCCGCGCGCCCTCGGCCGGCGATGCCGGCGGAGCTGTCCGCGTCACATCGAGTACCGAGATCTGGATCGCCGCGTCGAGAATGCGCAGCGCCTCGTTATGGGTGACGTGTTTCTGCGCCTGCCCGCTCTCGATGAAGGGCAGCTTGAGATTTGGCGTATCGATCATATCGGCCTCAGAGCGTGAGTGTCAGTTCCGTTGGATGGCCAGCGCCGACGGTGCCGGAGAGCTGTGCGACGCGCAGATGCAGGCTCGGCTGCGGCGCGCCGAAATCGGCAACCTCGTCGGCCACCGCATAGAGCGCCTGCGCTGTGGTGCAGGCGATGCTGCGGATGACCGACGTGCCGGACAGAATCTCGATCGCCGCTCGCGCGTTGCCCCGGCGGTTCATGGCAGCGACGGTGCTATCGACGCTAGCTCCGGACGAGATCGCGGCCTTGTTGCTCGAGCCAGTCGCAGAACACGGCGATATGTGGATCGGTCCGTCGCGCTTCCGGCAGATAGGCGAAGTAGCTTCGCGCTGAAAGACTGATGTCCGGAAACGGCGTCATCAATCGCCCGGCCGCGAGATCATCGGCGACCAATGCGGTCGGACCCATCGCCACGCCGAGTCCGTCGATCGCTGCCTGTATGGTCAGATAGAAATGATCGAAGGTCAGGGATGCCTCTGGGCGAAGGGCGGGCTGTCCGGCCTCAGCCAGCCAGTCGCGCCATAGCCGCGCCATCGACGAGACGTGAAGCAGCGTATGCTGCGACAGATCGCGGATATCGGTCAGCGGCGCCCGATCCAGGATGGTCGGACTGCACACCGGCAGCCGCCGCTCCCCGAACAGGAAGCGCGAGGTGTATCCGGGAAAAGTGTCCGGGCCACCTCTGATCACGACATCGAACGACTCTGCCAGGGCGTCGATCGTCTCGTTCGACGTGCTCAAGCGTACCTCGATGTCAGGATGTTCCGCACGAAAAGCGCCCATGCGTCGCAACAGCCATCGCAGACTGAAAGTTGCGAGAGCGTTCACATGCAGCACGATAGATGGCGCGTCATCCCGTCTGGTTCGATGCTGCTGCACGGCAGCCGAAATACGATTGAGCGCCGGTCCGAATTCGGTGAGCAACGCTGCGCCGGCAGGCGTCAGCACGACCCGGCGGACCGAACGCCGAAACAGCGCCGGAGCACCCAGCCAGTCTTCCAAGTGCCGGATCTGCTGACTGACGGCGCCGTGGGTCACGCTGAGCTCAACGGCCGCCTCCTTCAGACTGCCAAGGCGGGCGGCGGCTTCGAAGGCGCGGACCGCATTCAGCGGCGGCAGGCTACGGCGCGGGACAAAGTTGGACATGCTTGAGAATTTCTAACCCATGACCTGAGTATTACTGATTTGTGACAGCCTGAAGTCTAGTTCAGAGTGACTTTAGCAGCGCTTTGCACGCCAGACACCAGCTCTGGCGCACCAACCTTCAGATTTTCTGCGATTGCAGCGCGTGCGCCGGAAGACCCAAGAAACAGCACATGACCCACAATGAGACCACGGCATCCACCACTACGGCTCCTGCGAACCGGACACGCGCCGCGCGAACGCTTGCGCTCACCGGGCTCAATCACGCTCTGCACGACGGTTTCACCGACGTGATCTACGTGCTGCTGCCGATCTGGCAGTCCCAATTCGCACTGAGCTACAGCGTGCTTGCTATTTTGCGCGGGCTCTATTCCGGCACCATGGCATGTCTGCAAATTCCGGCAGGGCATCTTGCGGAGCGCATCGACGCCAAAATCATTCTCTGTTGCGGCACAGCGCTGGCGGCACTGGGCTACGCTCTCGCGGGCATCTCCGGCGGCATCGTCGGACTGAGCCTGGCGCTTGCGCTGGCAGGCGCAGGCTCAAGCACCCAACATCCTCTGGCGTCCGCCGCCGTGTCGCGCGCCTATGGGCGCGCTGCGCGCAGGCCGCTTGGCGTCTACAATTTCACCGGTGATCTCGGCAAGGCGGCCATTCCCGCGCTGATGTCTCTGCTGCTTGTCAGCGTCGCCTGGCAACACGCCGTATTCGCTCTCGCTGTCGCGGGCATCGCGGTGTCCATCGCCATGGCTGTGTGGATGCCGGCGGTCGGCAAAGGACATGCAGCCGATACAAAGGAACGATCCAGCCAGACGGATCAAAGTCGAGGCGGGTTTTATTGGCTGCTGGCGATCGGAATGCTCGATAGTGCCGTCAGAATGGGCTTCCTCGCCTTTCTGCCATTCCTCCTGATTGCAAAAGGAGCGACGCTTCCCACCATCGGTTTTGCTCTGGCACTTGTCTTCAGCGGTGGGGCTGCCGGCAAGTTTGCGTGCGGCTGGCTGGGCGACAAGGTCGGCACCCGGCGCACCGTCCTCGTCACCGAGATTGCTACGGCCGTTCTGATTGTCGGCGTTTTGGTTCTGCCGCTCGTCCCCGCCATCGTGCTCCTGCCGGCACTGGGGGTGATGCTCAACGGCACGTCATCGGTGCTGTATGGAACGGTTCCCGAACTGACCCCGCCCCATCGCACCGAGCGTGCATTCGCCTTGTTCTATACGGGCACCATCGGCGCGGGCGCCGGTGCCCCCGTTCTCTATGGTTTTCTGGGCGACGCGTTCGGACCCGCGACGGCAACGGCCGCGACCGCAATGACGGCGCTGGCAATCTGCCCGTTCGTGATCGCACTCTCGAAGTATCTAGCCGATGACGTCGAAATCGGTCTGACATCGGACTCATCCAGACAGCCCTAGATTATGATTTCACCACCACATCAAGGTTCGCAAAATGGATACCCTCTCACAGGCGCCGCTCATTCTGATAACGGGTGGAAGTCGTGGCGTAGGCGCCGCGACTGCGCGGCTCGCTGCCGCACAAGGTTACGATGTCGCGATCAGCTTCGTCTCCAACGAGTCGGCCGCCCTTGCGGTGGCGGCTGATGTTGAAGCTGTTGGGCGTCGGGCTTTACCCGTGCGCGCAGATAGCGCGGATCCAGAGCAGGTCGCTCAATTGTTCGCCGCGATCGACCAAAAGTTCGGCCGGATCGATGTGCTGGTGAACAACGCCGCAATGCTCGCGCGGCAGTCCCGGCTGGAGGATCTCGGATTCGAGCGGATGCAGCGCATCTTCGCGGTCAACGCCATCGGTCCTATCCTTTGTGCGCAGCAAGCCGCAAAGCGGATGTCGTATCGCCACAACGGGCGGGGCGGTTCCGTGATCAACATCTCGTCGGCTTCGGCCCGGCTCGGCAGCCCCGGCGAATATGTCGACTACGCTGCGTCGAAGGGTGCCGTCGAGACATTCACGACCGGCTTCGCCAAGGAAGTCGCGCGGGATGGCATACGCGTCAACTGCATTCGCCCGGGGCACATCTACACTGACATGCATGCCAGCGGCGGAGAGCCGGGACGAGTGGATCGCGTCAAGGACTCGATCCCCATGGGCAGAGGCGGTCAGCCTGAAGAGGTTGCGCGGGCGATCCTGTGGCTGGCAAGCGCCGAGGCGTCCTTCGTGACCGGCACGTTCCTCGATGTCACTGGCGGCAAGTGAGCAACAATGTACAGCGCCGGGCCCTGCCGAAACCCCTCCTGATCGAAACCGAAACTTTCTCCGGAATAATTGCAGGCGACATTCGCGGTGAGCTCTCGCATATCGGCCACTCGCTAACCCACTCATCCCCCACCCGTCCCTGGCGTCGGATAGCTCATGACGAAATCGTTGCCAGGGATAGCAGGGAAGCGCGAAAGTTATCGACATTGCCGAAGCGATCGCGGCAGGTCGCCAGCGTCTTGTCGCAGCCGCCCGTGCCGGTGAACATATCGCCGATAGCGATCGGCTCCGCGATGGCTTGCCACAGCGACAGCCGTACCTGGCCCGGCGTGACGCGATGCTGCTTCACTTCCATGGCGAGCCCGGCATTGCCGCCGCTCGTCCATGTCAGGCGCCCCGCGGTGAACAGATCATCCGCAAACGCATCGAGGCCGCTGGCCGAGAACATCGAGGCGCCCTCAAGTGCCGCCACCATGCCGACGCCTCGCCAATTCGCGAGATTGACGCGGCATTTGCCGTCGCCGAGATCGGCACCGCATCGCGCCGTGTAGAGCCGTCCGCTCTCCTGCGACAGTAGCGCCGCAAGCCCGCGCAATTCGGCGATGAATGCAGTGCCTTCGCGCTTCACTTCGCCTAGCGTGCCGCGTGCCGTGAGCACGCGAAGTGATGTGTCGCTCCAGTCCACCAGCCAGGTCTCGACCTGCGCGGCATCGTAATGCCCCGCCGCGAGATCCGCGTCGGTGAGGATGTCGTCGTCCAGCGCACCGGCGATATCGCCGCCGTCCACCGATAGATCGAAGCGGCTGGGGGCTTCGGACGCCGCGAGCCCGGTGCGGGCGCGATAGGTAACGCCGCCGATGACGAGATCGCAGTCATGATCGGTGAAACCCGCAACGACGCCATCGCGCCGCGTCAGCTTCCAGGCCTGCGCCAGCGTGGTGACGCCGGAATCGAGCCGGGCCTGATGTGCGGGTGGGATGCTGCCCATGGTTGAATCCTGAAACGTCGTCGTTGCGCGCGACCATCCTTCGCGCTCTAAATGTCCTGACAGTACCGGCATGCAACAGACCGGACACAGGGAGCGGACGGATGCTGCGACACTCCGGGAGGCTCGTGTGACCAATCAGGGAATTGACATCGGGGGTCCGCGGGGCTGACATCCCCGCCATGATTCAGACAGGTTCCCGCATGCCGCCGCGCCCACGCGTCACGCAGCAGTCTCTCGCCATTGCCAGCATTGTACTCGCATCGCTCATCTCAATTCCCGCCTCCGCCCTGGTCGGCGGCGCCAGCGTGCGTGATGACGAGATGGGCCGCGCAGTGATCACCATTGTCGGCTCGCGCGGCAATTTCTGTTCGGGCGCACTGATCGCGCCGACCCTCGTGCTGTCGGCGGCGCATTGCGTGACGCCCGGCGCCAGCTACAAGATCGTGCTCTATGATGCCCAGCGGCAGCCGCAATTGCTCGCGGTGAAGCGCGTCGCCGATCATCCGCAGTTCAATGCGGAGGGCATCAAGGCGCATCGCGCCAGCGCCGATGTGGCGCTGCTGCAGCTCGCAGATCCCTTGCCCGGCAAGACCGCGCTGCCGCTCGGCGTGCCCACCGAGCCCTTCGCCGCCGGACAGAATTATCTCGTGGCCGGCATCGGCGTTGCCGCGCGCGGCGACGGCAAGAGCGGCGGCACCGTGCGCGCGGCGCAGCTCACCTCTACCAGCCATCCCGGCAAATTGCAGATTAGACTGGTCGATCCCGCGACCGACAATATCAGAGACGGCCTCGGCGCCTGCACCGGCGACAGCGGCGGGCCCGTGCTGCAACAGCAAAATGGCCGCAACATCGTGATCGGCGTGGTGTCATGGTCCACCGGCGCGAAGAATGCCACCGGCTGCGGCGGCCTCACCGGCGTGACGCCGCTGACGCTGTATCGCGACTGGATCCTGCAGACGGCGCGCGCCTGGGGCATACCGCTCTGATCGCAGGCGCCATTCAGACAACGCTGTGCAAGCAAGCGCCGCGCAAGGCAGCCGTCGTTAAGATCCGTGAAAGGTTCTCCGCTATGATCCGCGAATCATGGGGTCTCCGACATGCTGCGCCTGCTCATCCTTGCCGTTTCCGTGGCCATTTCAACCGCTGCACTGATCCCGGGCGCGCAGGCCGCCGACATGGCCGGCCAGGGCCGCATCGGCCGCCTGTTCGACGAGCCGGTGGTGAAGAGCCGCCGCGTGGTGGTGGTCAAGGACGAACGGCCGATGCAAGAGCCGATCGTGCAATATGCGCCGGAGGTGGATATCTCCTCCATCGTGCATGGCTATTACGGCAAGCCGAATTCCTATTATTACCGCAACTATTACGGCACCCCGTCCGAGACGATCTTCAGCCGCGCGCCCTATGGCTGCGGCTATTATGGCTATTGCTGAGCGCCGCGCGGAACCGGCGCGCCGGCTGCGGAGGCTTCAGACTGCGACAGCATTTCATGCGACAGCATTGCCTGCGACATTGTGATAGTGGCGTCTCTCATTCTTGTGAACTGCATTTCCGAAACGCCTCCCTAGCTAGAGGGGTGCTTCAGAGCATCACGGGAAGCCGGTTATGGGAAAAGAAGAAAAGACCGAAGCCGAACTTGAGGAAATGATCGCCCAGCGCATTGTTGTCGGCGGCGTCTATGTGTCGGTACGTAGGGATGCCCTGCTCGGCTGGCGGCCGATGGTGATCACCGCGCCGAAACACGCCACCTATGCCCAGCAGCTCGCCGACGAAGTGGCCGTGGAACTACGCAAGAAGTTCGTGCTGAAGGATTGACCCTGTCTGCACATGTCCCATGCAGCAGTATCCCCTGCGGCAGCAGCCCACGCGCCCGTTTCGCCTAGTCCTTCTTCTCGGTCACATTGCTGATCGTCTTGACGCCATTGCTCTCGGTATAGGTCACCGTGACGCGCTCGCCGGCATGCAGCGACTCCGGAACCGTGTGCAGCCTGAATTTCTCCACCGGGCCCGGCGTATTCGCGCCGACGGTCTCGCCAGCCGGCGCCTGCCTGATCACCACTTCGCTGGTGGTACGATCGAGAATGGTGACGACCCCCGTGAAGGTCTGGTCCGCCTGGGCCGCCGATCCCGCAAAGGATCCCACGACGGCAATCACGGCCGCACACGCGACGCGTTCGGTCAGTCTCATTGTCGTTCTCCCAAAGCTTGTGTGAATAGAGGTAACGACGGCAGCAGGGGAATGGTTCCACGACTTGGCCTGATTGTCACAACAGCGGCGTGCGCGGGCCACCGCGGGTGAAACTGCTCATGAGCGAGGTGATCCCCCAAACCATGGCGATAGCAAAGGCGCTTAAATAAAAACGCGGATACCGATGCGAGAGTGTCAGTTGTCGAATTGATTTATCGTCCGCTGTCAATCAGAGATTCTTGCAGGCTCATCATATCGACGCGGATAAATCAGACAACCACTCTTCGAACATCAAGCTACTGTGCATCCGATGTCATGCGCTGGAGTTTCCACACTCGCACTTGAGAGAGAACCCTGATTTCTCGAGATTCTCCCTTAAATTCCCGGAACATAAAGTCAAGTCGAGGTCCAATTCACCGAAAACTTCAGCAGTTTGATCGCGTCGCGGTCCTGTACCCCGCCCCCGACCCGCTTGGTCGTGTAGAATAGAGCATAAGGCTTGGCGCTGTAGGGATCGCGCAGCACCCGCACGCCCTGGCGGTCTACGATCAGATAGCCGCGGCGGAAATCGCCGAAGGCGATGGACAGCGAGCTTGCGGCAACGTGTGGCATGCCTGCGATATATGCCGCGCAGGTCAGATCAGCCTCACACAAGCTCTTTCTGGCAAACATGCATCGCACATACGTCGCCATCGCTCTCGCGCAGTGACGCGCTGATCAGAAGGAATGCCCGTCGTGCTGCGCCCGCTTGTCTTCGCCTGCATCGCTGCTGTTGTGACGCTGCCGGCGGCAGCCGCCGATCTCTCGGGCACTCCGCGCTATGGCCAAGGTCAGGTGGTGGAGCCGGCACCGCTTGCTGGCCGCGGGCGTTACCTTGCCATCGAATCCCCGCCGTTCGACAAGATCATCACCTATGCGCCCCAGGGCGCCGGTCCGCTTCAGGTTCACCGTTATTTCGGCCCGCCGCAGGTTTCCTATTACTACAGCCACTATGGTGTGCCGCCGGAGCTGCTTGTTGGCCGCCAGCAATTTGGCTGCAACTACCGCTATTGCTGATCCACAGAGCCTGATCCCGAGAAGTGGCTTTCCGGTTTTCGCCGACAAACGAATTCGTTTGTCGAGGGATCATGCTCCAACAAAAGAGAATGCGGCGGACGACGACACGTCGCCCGCGCCAACCGCCCGTCTCTCAGCTCACCGCGAACTTCAACACCTTGATCGGATCAAAGTCCTGCACGCCGCCGCCCACCCGCTTGGTCGTATAGAACAGCACATCGGGCTTGGCGCTGTAGGGGTCGCGAGCACCGGTACGCCCTGGCGATCTACGATCAGGTAGCCACGGCGGAAGTCGCCGAAAGCGATAGACAGCGAATCAGCGGCAACATCCGGCATGTCCTCGGCCTCCAGCAGCGGAAAACCGATCAGGCTTGATTTTCCTCCGGCTACAGCAGGCGGCTGCCACAGATACACACCAGTGGTATCCTTGAATTTGCGTACCGAACTTTGCGTCTTCCGGTTCATCACGAAGGTCGCATTCTGGCGATAGCCCGAGCGAAGCGCGTAGATGAGATCCACCAATACATCCGAAGGATTTTCATTGGGAAACGCGCCAGCCGCCCCGCTTGGCACATAGCCCACATTGCCCCACGTCCATGAGGTGTTGGCAACCGTCGTGTAGGCTAGGAAAGCCTTCGGCTTGTTATTGCCATCGCCGTTCACGAAGGCCGCGCCCTCCTGCATCGCAAATACGAGCTCGACCTCGCCAGCCAGCCATTCGTCAATATTGACGGCGGAATCGTCGACGCGCGAACACACTTTCAGCGATGCGCTCCGAACGCCTTCCCATGAAGGTGACTTTTTTCGATTCTGCGACCGCAAACGTCTGGGGCTAAGGCTTCCAACGTATTGAATCTCGACCAGTCCTATAAAAGGGTTCGCGAAAGAAATGAAATTTGATCTGGAACTGGGAACCCGCTAGCCTGGACGGCGTTCGGGTTCGGTAGTTCGGTAGAGTGACACACACAGAGTTGGCGATGACGAAACATGCGCAACCCCCGATGACGAAATACGACCAGTTCCTGCAACAGGCACAGCAGGAAATGATCGCCTTCGAACAGCGCGAGAGCGCGTTCCGCAGGCAGGACCGCGAAGAACGCGCCGAGCGCCTGCACCTGCCGATCCCGCGCGACGAGCTGCACTAGGTCCTCATACGGTTTTCAGATTTCCGGCGAAACGCAACACCGGCGCTCACGGCGCCGAGCGCCTGGTTGATGCGATCGACCTTCTCCTCCGGCAGCACGTCGCCGCGCCCGCGCTCATTCCGCGCGACGCGCTCGTCATTGGCGGACTTGAATTCCTCGAACGTGTTGCGCAGTTCGTCGTAGTCCTCGCGCGGCAGCGCAAGGGCCGCCCTGTGCTCGGGCGCAGCGTCGGTGATGTCGTAGGTCATGGTGTGGTCTCCGTGGGGGTTCGTGAACGTTGGAGGAAATCGGGCACGCGAACGCGCCGCACGCGGCGTTGGTTGGCGATGATCGAGGTCACTTGTCTCGGACGAGGCGGAACTGTGCGGAATGGCTCAGACCCGCCTCCCCCGCTCTGCCTAGGCTGCTGCAAGCGGGGATTCGCCCCGCCGCAAAGGGGGAACGACATGCGCAACATCACCATGACTGGAATGCTCGCCGGCCTGGTCGCGGCCGGAGCCGCGGAAGCGGCCGATGTGACCGTCAAGGCGCCGCGGCTGCCGCCGGCCGAGACCTCGTGGGTGCCGCACTCCGGCTTCTTCGTCGGCATCGGCGGCAGCGCCAATACGCTCGATTTCGGCACCCAGAGTGTCTATGCGGTGGGGACGTCGAACGTCTTCACCAACGGCGTGCTGACCTCCTCGGGATCGGCCGCCGGCCCGGCGACGCTGTATCCGGACGACCGTGCGCAGATCGCCTTCGCGGCGCAGGGCGGCTACTTCTCCCGTTTCTCCGGCAGCGACTGGCTGTGGGGCGCCAAGTTCGGCTACAGCTATCTCGGCACCAGTTCCACCATCCGCGCGGCGCTGCTGCCGCAGGTGGGATCGTTCGCGCCGACCGGCACGAGCACGGTGGTGCCGTTCACCGGCAACGCGCTGGTGCAGTCCTACCAGATCCATATCGATCACCAGATGACGTTCGTGCCCTTCATCGGCCATGCGTTCGACCGCGGCTTCGTCTATCTCGGCGCCGGCCCGACGCTGACCCGGGTCCGCACCGACCTCAACGGCCTGATCGGCTTCGCCGACCTCAACGGCAACCGCACCGACGTCTCCGGCGCGCCGATCAACCTGACCAGCAAGAGCTGGGTGCTCGGCGGCGCCGCCATGGTCGGCGCCACCTACTTCCTCGATCCGACCTGGTTCGTGGATGTGAACTACATGTTCGCCATGACCGAAAACAACACCGCGAACTATGCCAGCCCGTTCACCAATCCGAACGGCACCGGCGGCACCACCAACCAAGGCACCATGGTCGGCACCGCCGCCGCGCGGACCCAGACCCAGGCGATCACGGTGACGATCAACAAACTGTTCTGAGCGCGCATCGCGGCGCGGCGCGTTGACCTCAGCGCCCGGCGAACCGGGCGTGGGCGGCGACGCCGTGCAGCGCGCGTTTGCGATCGGCGCGGGCGCGCAGCGAACAGGCCTGGACAGGTCCGCCCGCTTTGCGCCCACGCCGGCTGACTAGCGCCGGTGCATCCGCGGCGCCGCTCAAATCGGTGCGATATGAGTCGATGACGTGTTGGCCGGTGAGCTGGGTCCAGTCGCGCTCGGCCTGATCGCGCAGGCGCGAGCGCGGCGCGTCCTTCACGGCGCTCACCCGCGCGCCGTGAAGCAGCGGGAACGTGACGATGGACACTTCCCAGAGATCGACCTGATAGAGTTTGCGCTCCCGCGTCTTCGGCTCGATCTGGCCGCGCTGGGTGCGATAGCCGATCGACAGTCCGTCCACCGCACCGGCCTGCAGCAGTGCCAGCAATTCGCGGGCGCGCGTGACATCCGGGATCAGCCGGCCTCGCGCCCATAATCCGCGCAAGTCTTCCTTCATCTCGAGTCAGACGCCGACGGGCTCGGAGGGATCGTGCTGGAAGCATCGGGATTTTTCGCAAGCCCCGCTGCTTCAGCGTCTGCGTGAAGGCGCCGGGCATCACCATGTCGCGCGCCTGGTCGATCTCGCCGAACAGCGAGGCATAGCCCTCGATGACGCCGTCCGGCGTGAGTGCGAGGCGCGCGGGAGATGGCTGGGGGTGGCCAGGAAGATGGCAACGTGGCATGCGTCGGCGGCCTCGCAACATGCGGGGGTGAAATAGAGATGAGAGCAACAAGCTACGGCGGAGATGTCCCCTCTCCCCCGCGCGTGGCGTAGCCACGCGAAGGCGGGGTCTGACGGACGAAGTCGTCCGCCATGGGTCAGGGAGAGGGGGAGCGACACGCGATGGCGCTTGCGGCGCCCTCTCCCGCCTTCGCTACGCTCAGGCACCCTCTCCCGCGGCGTGCGGCTTCGCCGTGCTGGAGAGAGGAGAAGAAAAATGAACTACACTTTCGCGCGCCGCGGCGGCTTCCGTCGCGCTGCCGGCTTCACCCGCGACTTCACAGCCAGGGCCTTGCGTTGCAACTGGTCGAGATGCGTCAGAAATTCTTTGAAAACACTCAGATGATCCTTGCCCGATTTCGTCTCCGGGCGGATCGAACGCATCTCGTCGTGCAGACTGTGCATGGATGATCCCTTTCAGATGTCATCGGTCTCGTCGCGCATGCGGTGGCGGCGATGTGCACGGCGGTTGAAGCGCGCGAGCTGTCGCACGAATTCGTCGAAGCGGCGCGAGGCGCCGGCGAGTTCGCGCAGCGCGAACAGGGCCGCCACGCTGGCCACGCTCGCCCACAAAAACAAAGCGAGATGCGCGAGGTCGCCGCGCTCGGTGAAAATGCGGATCAGGTCATCCATGGCGATTGTCACTTCCATTTTGCGCGCTCACCCGCTGCCGCGTTCGCGCGCCGTCGAACCTTTCGGCTGACGCCGCCGACCAAGGGGAAACAACGTCCCGGCTCCCTCGCCATCCGAGCACGACACATGCACCCGAACGCACGATCAGGCCTGTCCTTGCGCCTGCCGTTTTGCAGCACGCTGATGGCAATGGCGCTGGCCGCCAGTGCCGCCGCAACGCCGACTTATGCCACTGCCGCCACACTGGCCGGCCCTGGCGGCGATTATGCCATTTGCCTGAAAGGCCGCGGCGTGAAGGCGATGGCGGCCTGCGACCGCGCCATCGGGCTCGACTATTACCGCGGCGGCGATCTGGCGGCGCTGCATCGCAGCCGCTCGCTCTTGCATGAGACCTATAGCGAAACGGATGCAGCCATCGCCGACGCCGACGCCGCCATCCGACTCGAGCCGGACGACGCATCGGGCTACGCCATGCGTGGCCACCTCTGGCAGGTCATGAAAGTGTATGACCGGGCCATCGCCGATTTCAGCGCCGCCATTCGGCTGCGACCCGACGATGCAGACTTCTACAAGGACCGCGGCAGCATCTGGTTCGACACGGCCAAGACCGACCAGGCCATCGCGGATTTCGATGCCGCGATCCGCTTCGCGCCGGACGACGCCTCCGCCCATGAGAGCCGCGCCCGGGCTTGGAAAGACAAGCACGATCTCGACCGGGCCATCGCCGATTACAGCGAAGCGATCCGTCTCGATCCCACCAATGCCGTGACAGTCTATTGGCGCGGCCGCACCTGGGACGACAAGGGCGACAGCGACCGCGCCATCGCCGATTTCGAGACAGCGATACGGATCAGGCCGGACTTTCCCACCGCCTATAACAGCCGCGGCGTCATCCACTTCATGCGGAACGATCTCGACCGCGCCATCGCCGATTTCGGCGTGGCCATCAAGCTCGATCCCGAGTCCGAGCTCTATCTGTTCAACCGCGGCGCGGCCCTGATCGACAAGCACGAGCCGCTGCGCGCTATCGCCGATTTCGATGCTGTGCTGACGCACACGCCCGACAACGCCAAGGCGCTGTATTACCGCGGCGTGCAGAAACGCGTCACCGGCAATGCCGAAGGCGCACTCAACGATATCGCTGAGGCGACCCGCATCGACCCCGACTGGGTCGCAGCACAAACCACGCACTAGACGCCTTTGCGGGGGGCCGTTGCACGCATCGCGATACGCGCCGCCATCTGTCAGCGATCGCGGTGGACGTCCCAGTAATTGGTCACGCCTTCGTCGTGATTCCTGCCGCTGGGCGGCGCCCGCGGCGTGTGCAGGAAGGCGCGATATAGAACGGCGAGGATTCCGATCAGCAGCAGCAGCGGCAAGATCCAGTCCGGCATGGGCATGTCCCTTCGTGTGTTACTAGGCCGCAAACAGCGGTTCCATCGGCTGGCCGTCGAGATCGCGCAGATCGTAAGCGGCGCCGAGCCTCACCAGCGCATGATGCAGCAGGCCGAACGGATCGGCGGGAATCCCGAGGCCGAGCTGTTGCCGCAGCAGCGGGCGATTGGTTTCAATGGCCAGATCGTTATCGATGGCGTCCGCGTCCAGGTCAGCGCCCTCGTCATCCAGCATTGCGCGCATCGCGGCCAGATCACCGTCGCAGCCCGATGCGATCTGTTCCCACCAGGGATGTTCGACAACGAGTTCGAGGAACTCCTGCAGGCTGGCGGCGACGATGCCGGCCTGCCCTTCGCTCGTCAGGTGCAATACATGCTTGATATCGCCGACCAGCGCGAAGACCCCGCTCGGATCCGTTCTGCCCGACGACCTCGAACGGCTGCAGCGCGGTGACATCGATCCAGACCGGTCCGTGGGATTGATTGTCCGTGACCGTGAATTCGAACGGCCACAACATGTCGCGCAGCGCCTGGCTGGCGCCGAGCATCGCCCGAGTCACAGTCATGGCGATCACTCCGTCCGCGTCGCCGCCGCGCGGCGCAGGCGCCAGAACCACACCAGCAGTAACCCACCAGCACCGATGCCGACAAGACCACCGATCACCAGTGCCTGCACGCGCTCAGTGCCGGATGACGATAGTGCCACGACCGCGCCGGCTACGAGGCAGGTCGCTCCTACGGCGTCCCCGACCCATGGCCATCGCGCTGTCGTCACCCAGCCCCAGACGAGCTCGGCAAAAAATTCGACGACGGTTTCGATGATCGAGGACATTCCAGCGTGCCGGTTCAGTTGCGTTGCCGGTTAGGCGTCGCGGCGCGGTCTTTGGTTCAAGAGGTCATATCCGCCTCAAGGCGCCGGCGGCGCGGTGATCTCGATCAGCTCTACCGGCCCGCCCGGCAGCGCGTCATCGAACACGCCGATCACCAGCCGGCCTGTCTTCCAGGCATAGGTGTCGAGATTGCTGCGGCCCTGTTTCAGCAGCGGCCCATCGGCATGGCGGTCATGGCCATGCACCACGTGGCGCGCGCCCTCGCCGGCATCATGGCCGGATGCGTCATCATCCGCATAGCGCTTGGTCATCAGCAATACCGGGTCCTGCTGCGCCAGCGGCAGCGCGGGATCGACGCCGGCATGGACATAAATGCGATGCGCATCCATGTGCCACAGCGGCCGGCCATCGAGCCAGTCGATGTCATGCACCGGCACATCGGCGACGTCGCCGCCATAGGAAGCCAGCGCGGTATCGCCGCCTTTCGTCATCCAGTTCGCTATCGCCACATCGCCGCGCAGCGCGGCGACCATCAGCGCATCGTGATTGCCCTTAAGCATCGCCAGCCGCAGGCCCGGCGCCACTCCTGCCCGGAGCCGCGCAATGACACGGCGCGCGTCCGGGCCCTTGTCGACATAGTCGCCGAGCACAATGAGCGTGGCTTCCTTGCCGCCGGCACGAGCCTCGATCCGCAGCAGCGCGGCATCGAGCAGATCGCGCCGGCCGTGCAGATCGGGGATGACGTAAGTGAGGGGCATCGCAATGATCCATCGTGTTAATTCGATTTTTCCACAGCGGCGTGCCACGCATCATACACGCGCTCATGCGTGCAAAACATGGAGGCGATACCGAGACTACACCCTCACGATTGATCCAGCACAACTTGCAATCTTTATCATGTGTCAATCCGCCACGACACGCCCAAGCAGGACTTCAAGCGGATCGTCGCGCGCGAACTGGCTGCCTTCGAACAGAAGGAAAAGGAAATGAATGCCAGCGAACGCCGCGACCGTGCCAGGGCGCTCGGCCTGCCGCTGGCGCTTGCACAGGCTTCGGCCAGCGACGCGTCCGCGCCGCAGTAATCAACCCAGCCGGTTGCCGCCCGGCTATCTCTCCAATGCCATCGGGAATCGAGCCGAGGGAATCCAGACCGGACGCTCGTGCCTTTCGTGAATTTCCATCAGGCCCGACACGCCTTCGATCATCACTTCGCGCACGTCGTGTTCGGTTTCTCCGACCAGAGCGATGCGTCCAGCCTTCTCGGATGCAAGCGGGGCGCGGCACACTGCCTGCGCTCGCACCCACTCGGCCCCAGCACGGGTCTTGCCCGCACCGCGGCCGCCGATCATCAGCCAGGTCAGCCACGGTTCACCATTCGCCGCTAGCACGAGCGGGAGTTGGTGCTGATGAGCAAAGACGACCCAGCGCTCATTCGGGAACGTCATCTCGCCTGGTGTCAGCCCCGCCAGCGGAAAGTTGCGCTCCTCCTCGGAGGCGTTTTGCAAGACGTTCAGAAAGTCTTTGACGGAGCTCGTCGAGATCTCGCGGGCGGGTCGTCATCTTCTGCAGACCCTTGCTCGTCGCCGACACGCGCCTTCTTCAATTCAATCAGCGTACGCGCCAGCACCGCCAGCGTGCGGCACGACGTTCGGATTCGGTGCGCAGCGCTTCTCCCCCGCCTAAGCGCCCGACGATGTTCTCGATCAGATCCAGTTCGCGCTCCATGACCTTGGTGACACGCTTAACCAATGGACCGCCCGATCCGGGCTTCGCCCTATCATCGGATGTCATGTTGACAGCGGGTGCGTCATCAATTGCATCGGCAATACGAACGCCGGGGTTTCCTCAGTACTCACAACAGCAGCCCGCGCCGGCTTTCTCGCCAAGCGGGCTATTGACTTTCTCACCATGTTGGGAACTCGTTGCTGCTGTCAGTCGATCATGCCGGACTGACTGAAATTGATCGGCCGATCGCCGAAACCGATCACGTCCTGAAGAACACAAACCAGACCACGCCGAGGATCAACACAGCGAGGCCGAGGCTGATCGTCAAAAGCGCGAGGATCGACGGGCCCGGTTCCGCCTGGCGTGCCTCTGTTGCGGATTCGACGATCTGCTCTTTTTGCTTGGTTGCCGAATTTCTGATTATCATGGCACCCTCGTTTCGCTTGGTGTTGGATGCCGATGAGATTCTTTGCGGCACCGTATGGAAAGCAACGCGGGATTCGGATCGATGTTCCGGGCATTCACCGCCACACCGGGCTGAACAGCGACGGCGCAGATTCGCGGCCAATCAGCAGCGGCGTTTCCTGCGAACCCAATTGTGGAGCATGCCGTGAACCTACTTCGACAGCGCGACGCTGTCAATGCTAAAAATCCTATATTTGAATTTAGTCCTTAAATCGGAAATCAACGCGCTGGCTATCGCAACGACTGCGACCACGCCGCTCCTGGCGCACCAGTGATCTTGCCGGGATAGTCGATATTGACCACGCAATTGCCGCGCAGCTCGGCCGCAGCCTGCAGGCATTGTTGATAGTCGAAGAACCGGCAGATCTGCGGCACACTCCCCGGCCCACGGGGGCCGCCGGTCAACACGCAGAACGGCGGAATACCGGAACGGGCCGCGACCGATGGCCGCGCCTGCGCAGAATCCACAGCCGGCAACAACGCCGACGCGATTGCAATCGCAGCCACAGCCCATAGGAGCCTGCGAATCCTTGTTGTCATCGATGTGTCCCTCACGAAGGGGCAATCACTCAACGCGCGCGCCGGCGACGTTGGGGCGCCGATTCCGTGGCAGCTCCGCCGCGATACTCGACATTGCCCACGCAGTTGCCTCGCGTACCGACGGCAGCATTGATGCATTGCTGGTAGTCAGAAAAGATGCAGTTGCTGACATAGGAGGATTCGCCGTTGGCGCCACTCTGGGCGATGCAGAATTGCGCACCAGCCGCCGAGGCCGGCGTCGCTGCCGCGAGGACGAATGCCGCAAATCCCAAACCGGCCAATGCCGAAAGCTTCAAACGCGAATTCAATGTCATGATGGTCATCCATATGAAAATGCGCAGGCTCGAGGCCCGCGCACAATCATATAGGGTGCAGCACCGCAATCGATAGGACATTCACAACATTGCGTTTCGACAAGACAGCCATGTCTTTTGTCGATTGCAATGGCGGCGCGCCCGGCACCGGCCGGTCTTCGCTGCCCTATTTCAGCGAGGTATTCACGGCGGCGTAGCGCCCGTTCAGCGTGGTACCAAGGCCCTGCACAGCCACGATGATCGCGAGGCTGATGCCGGCAGCGATCAGCGCATATTCGATGGCCGTAGCACCGGACTCATCGTCGATAAATTTCGAAATCAAACGCAACACGGAAATCTCCTCATACGGCCGCGGATTTCTTCCACACCGTCCCCTGAAAACTGAGTTCAACGTAAGCGGCAGAGGTTGCAGGAAGGTTCACCAACAGGCTCAATTATGAATTAATCATGCGGTAACTATGTGTGCGCTCGCCCGGAGCAGCGGGACTTGGGAGTATCGTGGGGCCGGGTATCGTCTGTATTTCAGCTCGCGCTTAACCAGAAGTGTCGAGGCGTGTTCCAATGGCATCTGAACCTTTCGCAGGCAGCCAATCCGTTGCGGCGTTTATTCCTGAATTCGAACATCTTGTCGTAGGTGTCATGAAGGAGTGGAAGGTCCCGGGCCTCGCCGTCGCTATCGTGCAAGACTTGGAGGTTGCGTTCGTTGGGACCTATGGCCTTCGCGATATCGCGGCCGGCCTGAACGTCACGACGGATACGCAGTTTCAAATCATGTCGGTCTCGAAGTCGTTCGCTGCTACGGGCCTGGCTCTGTTGGTTGACGAGCGACGCATGGATTGGAAGAAGCCGGTGCGGGAATACATCCCGGAATTCCGGCTCTATGACACCGTTGCGAGCGACCGCGTCACGGTGCGCGACCTGCTATGCCACCATTCCGGATTGCCACGTCACGATTGGATCTGGCTGCCCGGCGATCTCTCACCCGCCCAAATGCTGGCAGCGCTGCCCTATCTCGAACCGAGCGCCGACATTCGCAGCGCCTTTCAGTACTCGAACCTCGGCTACCTCATTGCGAGCGTGGTGGCCGAGCGCGTCAGCGGCCAGAGCTGGGCCGAATTCACCCGCTCGCTGACCGACAAGCTGGACATGAAAGTGACGTTCACTGTGGAGGAACTTGCCGCAGCCACCGAAGCGGCCGTGCCCTACGGGATGATGGGAGACATTTGTCAGCGCACGAAACTCTGGCCCGTCAGCGTGCCGGCTGCGGGCGGCATGAGCACGTCGATTACAAGCTTCGCGAACTGGCTTCGTTTTCATCTCGGCCAGGGCGCGTTTGAAGGACAACGTCTTCTGTCATCCGGCTTGATACAGGAGCTCCAGAAACCGCGGGTGCATGTCGGGGCAACCGGCTTCGCCGAGTACAGCGATGTGCATTACGGTTTCGGCTTCCGCTCGCACTGGTATCGCGGAGAGCGCGTCGTGTGGCACGGAGGCGGCTTCACCGGCACGAACGCGCTGATGATGATGTTGCCCGATCGGGGCGTCGGTGTCGCAGTGCTCGCCAATAATGGTATGACTCCGATACTCGCTCCGCACATCCTCGCGAATTATGTCTTCGACCGAGTCTGCGGCAAGGAACCGGTACCCTGCTTCGGTCGCTTCCGCGAACAACGCCGCAAATTCGTGACGCAATACGAGGCTTGGCTGCAGACCGGGAAAGCCGCGCCGACGCCGGCCACTGAGCCGCCCCGTGACCTCGCGGATTATGCCGGTGACTACGAGCATCCCGGCTACGGCCGCATGACGATCACGCATAGCGAAGGCAAATTACATTGGGCGTTCCGCGGCATGTCCGAGCCACTCGCGCATCGGGGCTCCGACACGTTCGAGCTGCCCGAAGCACCCGATTCACCGGGCGGCTTGATGCCGAGCCGGCTTTCCCTCTCATTTTCCACCGGCGAAGACGGGAATATTGCGAGCGTGGCAGTCCCGCTCGAACCGCTGGTCAAGGACATCGCCTTCACACGCATTGCAGCGGGGCATGCCTGAAGTCGGATGACGGTTTCGCCCTACTCCGAAACCAGTGACGGCTTCGCCTTTGCCGGCCCTGCCAGCGGGCGTTCTTCCATCAGCAGCAGGAACAGTGTGGAGAGCGCCAGCAGAGCTGCCGCAGCTTCGAACACGTAGCGGAAGGCGCTGACCATATCGCTGGCCGCGATTGGATGCGTACTGGCGGCATGTTCGCCTGAGATCGAGATGTCCGTGCCCAGCGCCATCAACAGGATGGTGGTGAAAGCAGCGACGGTGAACGACGCCATCAGCGCGCGGAAGAAGTTCATCGCACCGGTGGCGGTTCCGATCTGTGGTCGCGGCACGGCGTTCTGGATCGAGACGAGACTGACGGGAAACACCGTGCCAAGCCCGATGGAGAACAGGCCGAGCATCGTCAGCAGCGCCCACAGCGGCAACGGCGTCATCAGCGCCAGCAGCAGACCCATCAGCGCCGACATGGCGGTGCCGGCGATCGCCACGCGCTTGTAGTGTTTCGCCTTGGTCATCATGTGGCCGGCAAAGGCGGCGCCGCCGACCGACACCGCCGCGATCGGGATCAGCGCGACGCCTGCCTCGCCTGCGGTCAGGCCGTAGACGACTTCGTAATAGAGCGGCATGTGCACGGTCAGCCCAAGCATCGCGCCCATCGCGCAGCCGCCGGCCGCCATCGCGAAAGGCACCACCGAGCCTGACATCAGCGGCAACGGCAGGAACGGCTCGTCGTGATGGATCGCATGCCAGATGAAGGCGAACGCCATCACCGCCGCTGCGCCGATCATCGCGACGATGGTCGGCGATGCCCACGAGAATTTGGTGCCGCCCCATGTCAGCACCAACATGAAGACAACGGCCGAGGCCATCAGCAGCATGCCGCCGAGCCAGTCGACCTTGCGGCGGCGATGAAACACGGGAAGCTTCTTCATCTTCGGCAGCAACAGCGCCAGCGATCCCACACCAAGCGGAACATTGATCCAGAAAATCATCGACCAGTGCAGATGTTCGGCGAACAGCCCGCCGATGATCGGGCCGCCGATGCCGGCCGCCACCCACACGCCACTGAAATAGGCCTGATACTGGCCGCGCTCACGCGGCGAGACCACGTCGGAAATCACCACCTGCACGATGGGCAGGATGCCGCCGCCGCCGAGGCCCTGCAAAGCGCGCGCGGTAATGAGCACGATCATGTTCGGCGCCAATGCGCAGAGGATCGAGCCGACCATGAACAGCGACATCGCCGTGATGATCATCGCGCGGCGGCCATAGATATCGCTGAGCGTGCCGAACACCGGCGCCACCGCGGTCGATGCCAGCAGATAGGCGGTGATGACCCAGGACAGGTTGTTCACATCGGCGAATTGCCGGCCGATGGTCGGCAGCGCGGTGGCGACGATGGTCTGGTCGAGCGCTGCCAGGAACATGGTCAGCAGCAGGCTCATCAGGATGGTGCGGACTTCGGCGGGGGTCAGCGGCGCCTTCACGACAGCAGGCGCGTCGCCGGGTTCGATCACTTCCGTGGGGATCCGCGACAGTTCCTGCGCGATTTCGTCCGACAGGAGCTCATCCGACGAGATTTCCTCGGGCAATACCTGATCATCGGCCGCTGACCGGCTCTGTCGCTCGAACTTGTTCATGAAACTTCGGATTCAAAGGACTTGGGAGGTAACCGGAGAGCCATAACGGCGCGACCTTCCGCGCGCAGACTCTCTTTGGAAGAAATCTATTCCCCTGCCCCATGCAGCAACAGTTGTTTCCTTGCATGGGAGCGTCCCGCGGCGATCATCTGACCGTCATATGCGCGTGATCGAACACCGCGCGCCGGGAATTCTACGCCGGCCGCTTCTTCAGCTTCGCCTTGCGCGGCAGCAGCGCCGGCCAGGTCACGATGTGATCCTGCAGCTCGTCTTCGGAGATCGTGTCCTCGCTGCCCTCGACCCGCCCCCGCACCGAAACACCGGCTTCATGGACGGTGTCTGGGCTGCCGGAAATCAGCGGGTGCCACCAGTAGAGATCGCGCCCCTCTGCCGCGAGCTTGTAGCCACAGCTCGGCGGCAGCCAGCTCAGGGTGCGGACATTGTCCGGGGTCAGCCGCACGCAATCGGGAACATGGTCGGAGCGGTTCGGATAATCCTTGCAGGCGCAAAGACCCGCATCGAGCAATCGGCAGGACACATGGGTGTAATAGATCTTGCCGGTATCCTCGTCTTCCAGCTTCTCCAGGCAGCAGCGCCCGCAGCCATCGCACAGGCTTTCCCACTCGGCGCCGGACATCTCTTCCAACGTCTTGGTTTTCCAGAACATTCCCTCCTGTGCGGAAGGACGCGGGGGACGCGCGGTCATGCGATTTTAATCGATCCAGGTTGCGGCGAAACGCCCTTCTAGGAGTTGCGGTGCAGGCTCTGCAAGCAACATCGTGTCGGCCGGCTCGCAAACAAGGGCAAAACCGGCAAGCTATTAGCCCTGTCGTGCAAATGATAAGCAATGCCATTGGTTTATCCGCCCTGCTCGGCTAGAACTTGAACGACTCTCCGGCGGCCGCAAACCTGCCGCCAGGTTGCCGCATTATTTCAGCATGACGTCCGCGCGGTGCCGGTGGGTGCACGCGAGCGCTGCAACAAACCAAGGGCCCCTGTGCCTCAGATCGTGCCATCCCGTTGGAAGACCAAGTTCCGGCATTTCCTGCTGGATCTGGATGCGCGCATCGATTCCGGCCTGTTCTCTTCCGGCCGCGGCACCCGCGAACTGTGGGAGCGCTACTCCACCTTCATGGACCGCTTCTATGTCGGTCGCTGGAAGCGCTGGGTGTTCATCGAGCCACTGTCGGAAATGGCCACCATCGGCCTGGGCGGTCTGATCCTCATGCTCGCTTTAGCGCAGCCGGCGTTTCGCGAAACCGCCGATGAAGACTGGCTGAAGAAATCCGACCTCGCGGTGACGTTCCTCGATCGTTACGGCAATCCGATCGGCAGCCGCGGCATCAAGCACAACGACTCGATCCCACTGGAAGACTTCCCGGACAACCTGATCAAGGCCACCCTCGCCACAGAGGACCGCCGCTTCTACGATCACTTCGGCATCGACATCGCCGGCACTGCCCGCGCACTGGTCACTAATGCGCAGGCCGGCGGCGTGCGCCAGGGCGGTTCATCGCTGACGCAGCAGCTCGCGAAAAATCTGTTCCTGTCCAACGAGCGCACCATCGAGCGCAAGGTCAACGAAGCGTTCCTCGCGATCTGGCTGGAAACTCGCCTGACCAAGAACGAAATTCTGAAGCTCTATCTCGACCGCGCTTACATGGGCGGCGGCACGTTCGGCGTCGACGGCGCAGCGCATTTCTATTTCAACAAATCCGCGCGCGACGTGAACCTCGCGGAAGCCGCGATGCTCGCCGGCCTGTTCAAGGCGCCGACCAAATACGCGCCGCATATCAACCTGCCGGCCGCGCGCGCCCGCGCCAACGTGGTGCTCGATAACCTCGTCGATGCCGGCTTCATGACCGAAGGTCAGGTGTTCGGTGCGCGGCGCAATCCCGCCGTGGCCGTCGATCGTCGTCAGGAAATCTCGCCGAACTACTATCTCGACTGGGCCTTCGATGAGATGCGCAAGCTCGTCGATACATTCCCGAAATCCTATGTCGAACGCGTCTTCGTGGTCCGCACCGCCATCGACATGAATGTGCAGCGCGCCGCCGAAGCCGCCGTCGAAAACCAGCTTCGCCAGTTCGGCCGCGACTATCACGCGACGCAGGCTGCCACCGTGGTGTCGGACCTCGAAGGCGGCGTCCGCGCTATGGTGGGTGGCCGCGACTACGGCGCAAGCCAGTTCAACCGCGCGGTGGACGCGATGCGCCAGCCCGGTTCATCGTTCAAGCCCTATGTCTATACGACGGCGTTGCTCAACGGTTACAAGCCGACCTCGATCATCCTCGACGGCCCGGTCTGTATCGGCAACTGGTGCCCGCAGAACTATGGCCACTCCTATTCCGGCAACGTCACGCTGACGCAGGCCATCACCCGTTCGATCAACGTCGTGCCGGTGAAGATTTCGATTGCGCTCGGCAAGGGCGCGCAGAATCCGGCCAAGGCCGGCCGCGTCAAGATCGTGGAGACCGCGCGCCGCTTCGGCATCACGGCGCCGCTGCTCGATACGCCGTCGCTGCCGATCGGCTCCACCGAAGTCACCGTGCTCGAACACGCCGTCGCCTATGCGACTTTCCCGAACAAGGGGCGCTCGTCGAAGCCACATGCCGTGCTGGAAGTCCGTACCGGCGCCGGCGATCTGGTCTGGCGCTTCGACCGCGACGGCCCGAAGCAGTTGCAGGCGATCCCCGCCTCCGTCGCCTCCGATATGGCCGGCATGATGAGCCACGTGGTCAGCGAAGGCACCGCGCGCCGCGCGGCGCTGGACGGCATTCCGACAGCAGGCAAGACCGGCACCACGAATGCGTATCGCGACGCCTGGTTCGTCGGCTACACCGGCAACTTCAGCTGCGCAGTCTGGTACGGCAATGACGACTACTCGCCGACCAACCGCATGACGGGCGGCTCGCTGCCCGCGCAGACATGGCACGACATCATGGTCGCAGCCCATCAGGGCATCGAGATCAAGGAAATCCCGGGTGTCGGCGCGGGTACCAAGAATCCTGCCGCAGCCGCCTCATCCGTCATGGCCGCCAACGCGCAGGACGCCAAGCCCGGCCCGCCACCGGTGCTGACGCGCCGCGGCGCCGACGTCCTGCTGCGTGTCGAGAAGCTGCTCGACGACGCCGGCAAGACCGCCGGCCGCACATCATCCAACGAACCGTTGAAGCCCCGCGCCTCCTCCGCGTTGGCCTTCCCCGAGAGTTACGCGTCGGCGAATGATGCACCGGATGCCAAAACGACCACATCCGCAACCGCCCCCGCGTCGCGCAAGAACTGAAGCTGCTATCATGACGGTGCGCACGTGCGGCTGATCTTCCTCACGCTTCTGGCGCTCGCGATCGCCACTGCTGTCGGTCTCGGTCTGACCTGGACCACCGCGACCCGCGGCACAGATCTTGGCACACTCACCATCGGTGCATGGACGGCGCGCCCGCGCACCGGCACCAGCGAGATCGATCCCTATGCGCGTGCGTCCATTGCCCGGTCGGGCGAATTGCCGATCGGCACGGGTGACGGCGTCACCTTCACCGCCACCGCCGACGACAAGAAAAAGCCGCTGGACGGTCGCTGCGATATCGTCGTGTCAGGCGTGACACCGGCTGCGCGTTTCTGGACGCTCTCGCTCTATGACACCAAGGGCCGTCTGGTGCCCAACACATTGCAGCGCTACGGCTTCACCAGCCAGGAAGTGGTGCGCAATGCCGACGGCGCGTTCGAGATCCGCATCGCTGCACGCTCGCGCGCCGGAAATTGGCTGCCGACATCAGCGCTGGAACGCTATGTGTTGATGCTGCGGCTGTACGATACGCCGGTTGGCGTTGCCACCCGGACGCAGAAAGACGCACCGATGCCCGCCATCGCCACGGTGAGCTGCCCATGATCCGGCTGATGTTCGCGCTCATCGGTGGTGTCGTGCTTGGCGGCATCGTGCATCTTGTCAGCGTGCTGGCGCTGCCGCGTATCGCGACGCAGGACGCCTATTCGCGCCTCGCTTCGGTGACGAAAGAAAATGCGGTGACAGCATTGCCGCAGACCGAGCCGGCCAATGCGCTGCTGCCATTCATGGACCCGGCCTTCGCCATGGCGGTCTGCCGCTACGATCTGGCCAAAGGACCGATCAAGCTCACCGTGCCGGTCAGCCAGTCCTACACATCGGTGTCGTTCTACACCCGCAGCGACGTCGCCTATTATGCGATCAACGACCGCTCCGCCGGCCGCCGCGTCATCGAGCTCGATCTCATGACCGAGGCGCAGCACGAGGCCCTGCCCGAGGAAGAGGACGTCACGTCCGCCGACCGCCTCATCATCGACTCGCCGACCGCGACCGGCCTGATTGTGCTGAAGGCGCTCGCCGCCGAACCCGGCCTGATGATCCAGGCACAGGCATCCCTCGCCGCATCGAATTGTCGGGTGCAGACCGATCCGCCGGCTGCGCCGGTGAAGGGGAAGCGCTGATAAGCGATCGTCATCGTAGGATGGGTAGAGCGTCTTCGCAAAACCCATCATGTCGTCGTGTGTATTTGATGGGTTTCGCTGCGCTCTACCCATCCTACGTGCGCTATCCCGTTGCCAGCGGCGTGCCGATATCCGCCACGAGCTTCACGAGATCGGCCTGCCGTGACCTGCCGGTCTTGGCGTAGATCCGGTTGAGATGTGTCTTCAGCGTATTCTCCGAGATCCCGAGCGAAGCGGCCGTCTGGGACGGATTGAGCCCCTTTCCGGCGCTCACCAGCACGCGCGCTTCGGCGGGCGTGAGCTCGAACAGCGTCGTCAACACGGCTTCCGGCATTGGAGAGGCCGAGGTCGTTGTCGAGACGAAGACGGCCGCACATGCGGGGCGGAAAGCGGCGCGCGCCGTACCAGCGGTCAAAGGCAGGAGATAGGCGACCGCGGGCGGTTGTCCTGCCGCCGACACCGGCAAGCCAATGCCTTTGGCCCCGAGCGAGAGATCCGAGGCAGCGCTGGCGATCGCCTGCAACAAGGCATCGCTCATCAACGCGTTCTGTGCCTGAATAGTTCGCCCCTGACGCAGGATCGGACCATCCGTTGCGAACATGCGTTCGGCACTTGCATTGGCATGGAGCACCGATCCGACCGCGTCGGTCAGCACGACGGGCACTGCAAGATTCTCGAGGGATTCGCGAAACAGATGCGCCGTCACGCGCACGTCATCGAGCAAGTCGCTGATCATCGCCGCCCTGCGCAAATGCGGAGACAGCAAGGTCAGAAACCGTTGATCCTCGGCAGATACGGCAGCCTTATCTGCCCAGGTGGTGCAGCCGAGCAGACCGATGCGGTCCGGCGTGTGGACGAATTTGATAATGCACCCTTCCCGCAATCCCTGCGGTCCGGCCCAATTGCGAAAGAACGCGGTCTGCTGCAATTCACTTTCGGGCATCAGCGAGAGCGTCGATACGGGCGTATCGATATCGCCGACCAGCGCAGCTTTCAGGCCCGGAATATCATCGAAACTGTAGTCCTGCAGCGCGCGCATGCGCTCGGCATCCCAGGGCGATTGGGCAGCAAACCGGCCGTGATTGTCCGACGTGCCAGCCAGCGCAATCGTGGTGTAGGCCGCATCCATCGTCTGCGTGATGCGGGTGAGAACACTCGACCATCCCTCACGGTTCAGAACGCAATCGTAGATATCTCCGATGATTGAAGAGAGTACATCATTGTCGACAACGTCCATGAGCATTCCAAATCCGTGATTGCGCGCGCTGGTGTGGCAGGGGGAGATCGAAGTCAATTTCCGGACGCGCACACGCAGCATATTTTACCACATCATACTTCGGGGTGACGACACGGAATTCCGCCACGCGTAGCAGTGGCGGTGGCGACGCCGGGCGATCCGGATCCGCTTATCAAAAGGCCGCTTTACCCAACGGTTTGGCATGTCTGGAATTCTCGTCTCGAAGTGTTGGAGAACTCAATGTCGAAATCTGCCAAACTAGCCTGCGTGATCGGCTGTGTTCTGCTTGTGTCAACGCCCGCGCTGACCGCGGACAATCTCGCTCAACCGCACTACAAGGCGCCCCTCGTTGCGTCGGCACAGTGGAGCTGGACCGGGTTTTATGTTGGTGCCCATGCCGGATATGGCTGGAACGATGCGAAAGTTTCGCTGGTCCCCGGCGCAACCTGGGGAGCCGTAGGTGGGCAATGGCTGATCGACAACGGCAGCCCTGCCCTCCAAACATCCGGTGCGCTGGGCGGCCTGCAAGCCGGTTACAATTTTCAGACTGCCAACTGGGCGTGGGGCGTCGAGGCAGACTTCTCGTTCGCTGACATCAAGGGCGGCCGAAGCACCGGTTCATTGGCCCCACCTCCGGCGGCAACGTTGGCAGACCGCTCATTCACTGAGAATGACAACGTGAAATGGGTTTCGACATTCCGCGGGCGGCTGGGCTACGCCGTACAACAAGACCTGCTGGTCTACGCAACCGGTGGCCTCGCGGTTGGACGTCACGATTCTCGCAAGCCGTCGTGCGCTCCGTGGGCTTTAGCTTCAACGATATCCGCAACTCCGTAAGTGAGACCAAAGTCGGTTGGGCCGCAGGCGCAGGCCTCGAATATGCGCTGTCGCGCAACTGGTCGGTCAAAGGAGAATATCTGTATATCGACCTGGGCAAGGTCGGTACGACCGGGGACAGCAACACGGCGTCCGGTTTTGGCCTGACCATCAACAGTTCGAGCCAGGCCACGCTGCATACTGCGCGCGCGGGGTTGAATTATAAATTCGACTAGGACCAATCGACATTCAGAATTCCCGAGCGTAGATCCTAGGGCTCAGCTCCAGTCAACGATGCCCGTGACGTTTTTCCGCATGGAAAACGTCTAGGGAGCCCTCTGGCGTAATCTGCCTGCAATCTCCCGCAGCGAAGCTCCGCATCCATCGTCGACCCACGAATCGGCGCGAATGCGGAGCCTCCATGCAACACGACAAAGAGCCATCCGATACGGCCGTCAGCTATTTCCTGTCTCTGATCTGGTGGCCGCTGCTGTATTTCGGCGCGCTGACGGGCGCATGGTTTGCCTTCGCGAGCACCGCACCGATCCCCTGGTTCAATGTCGTCTATGCAGCGCTGCTGCTGACGATTGTGCTGCTCGAACGCATGACGCCGCATCGCGCCGAATGGTTGGAGCATGATGGCGAAACGCTGAATGACATCGGGCATACGCTGCTCACCAAGGGCGCGGCGCAACTGGCTGTCGCGGCCACCGCGATCGCTCCGATGGCGATGGCGCCCCTGACGCGCGCGGACGATCATGCCTCGCATCTGTGGCCGACACAGTGGCCGCTGATCGCGCAGATCGTGCTCGCGCTGGTGATTGCCGAATTCGGCCTCTACTGGTCACACCGGATCGCACATGAAAACCTATTCTTCTGGCGCTTCCATGCGCTTCATCACAGCGTGGTCCGGCTCTGGGTGGTGAATACCGGACGCTTCCACGTGATCGACTCGCTGATCAAGATGGCGCTCAGCCAGGCGCCCCTCTACCTGCTCGATGCGCCGCTGCCGGTCTTCCTCTGGGTCGGCGCGGTGACGGCCATCACCGGCCTCCTGACCCATTGCAATGTGGAGACGCGCACGGCGCTGTTCGATCCGATCTTTGCGACGCCAAAGCTGCATCGCTGGCATCATTCGAAGGCGCTCAAGGAAGGCAACAGCAATTATTGCGAGAACATCATGGTGTGGGACCATGTGTTCGGCACCTATCTCAATCCCGCCAAGGCGTCGCCGGATCGGCTCGGCATCAGCGGCAAGGTTGCATCAGATTTTCTGGGACAGATCGTGCAGCCGTTTTCGCGCAAGGGCGCGCGGCAGATTCTTGGCCGCCAGACCGTGCCGGACGATCAGGTGAAGCCAGTGGAAAAGTCCAACGCCGTAGCGCGGATCAGCGAAGCGTAATCCGCCCTACGCTTCCAGCCCTACAAGTCCAGCTATCCGCCGACCTGGAGCACCTTGCCGGGACGAACCGGCGTGAGGCTGCCGGCCATGGCCGTGGTCTGCGCCGCCAACTCGCCGATCAGCATATCGGCGCTGGACGCCATGCCATCGGGGGCATGGATCACCATGCGTTCCAGCGCCCACTTATAGGATGACACCCGGCGCTGCAGACATTGCTCGACCCACTGCACGATCAGCGCGTTCTCATCCATGCGTGCGATGGCGTCGGCGCGTTCCTTCGGCTCAAGCGCCGACACCAGCTTCAGGCTGGCATTGCGTTTGCGATCGAGCTCGACGACCTTTGCGGCCGTCGCATAAAATCCCTCGAAACGCAGGATGTCGTCGCGCGCGTCGTCCATCAGCACGCTGTAGCGCGACGTATGCGAGCGATGCGGCTCGTCGATCAGCAGCCGGCCATAGGCCGTGCGATCGTAGGTGACGTTCTGTCGCCATGGCGATGCGATCGGCTTGTAGTCGCCGAACACACTCTTCCACAGCGGGCGCGAATGCGGCGGCTCGATCAGCGGATAAGCGAGATCGCGCATCTGGCGTTCGAGATCGGTGAGCTGGAATTCCGATGACTTCAGGCCGACGCTGCCGGTGGCCTCGACGCCGATCCAGCGATGCATGTCGTCGGTCACCGCGTTGTTGCGGGTACGGCCGAAATCGCCACCGGCGCAGCCGCCGAGCGTGCTGCCGATCAAACTCGCAAGTATGAAACACGGCGCAAGAAACGACGTCTTGCGCCGAAGCCGTATCCGGTTCGGATGGGATATCGCCGACATCAGAATAAGTCCGGGGTCAGGAACGGGCGCGGCGCTTGCGGCGGCGCCCCGGCGCAGTGCCCTCTTCCGGGCCGCTGCCGCCATTGCTGTCGTCGATCTGACGCTCGATTCGGATCACCGGCAGAATCAGGATTTCTGCGGAGGTTTCGCGGGGAGACGGCGCCACATTCACGCCCAGCCGTCGCGCTGCCGCATCCGCCGGGAACTTGATGATGGTGCTCATTATCCAGTCTCTCCGCGCCGCTTCGCCCGTTTTGCCGACGCACGGTCATTAAGGACATTCATGGTTAATGACGCCTTAACGCCGCCAGACCGCCATATGGTGGCCGCCTTGGGGAACATGATCAGGCGTCGCAGCATTGACCAAAAGTGGAATGATATAGGGGCGCATTTTTATAATGAACGACATTGCTGGAACCCTGATGGAATGCTCCCATTCTATGGACTGGAAATTCCGCATGCGCTGCCCGCGCTGCGGCTCGTCGATCTCCGACATTCAGACCAAGCCGTCCTGCGTGAATTATAACTGCGACTACAGCGACGCCGGATTCCCGGTTGTCGATGGGCAGCCGGTACTCATTGACTTCGAGTCCAGCGTATTCGACCGGCGCCTTTATCATCGCGACAATGGCTCGGTGATGCCGCGGGATGTCGCCGGCCAATCGATCGGTACGCGCCTGCATCGCTTCACGTTTGGTGAAAATCCTGTCGCGGCTAAGAACTGCGAGAAATTCCTCGACCTTCTCAAGCAGGAAAGTGCGAGACCCGTCGTGCTCGTTGTCGGCGGTGGCACCGTCGGCTCCGGTGCGGACTGCCTCTATGATGATCCGGATGTCGAAGTCGTCGGAACCGACGTGTTCTCCACCGACAACACCGCGCTGGTCGCCGACGCGCACAAGCTACCATTCGAGGACGCGACCTTTGACGGCGTCTGGATTCAGGCTGTGCTCGAACACGTTCTGGAGCCGGCCACGGTCGCGGCCGAAATCCATCGGGTGCTGCGCCAGAACGGCATTGTTTATGCCGAAACACCCTTCATGCAGCAGGTACACGAACGCGGTTATGACTTCTCGCGCTTCACCCAGAGCGGTCATCGCTGGCTGTTCAAGAAATTCACCGAGATCGATGCCGGAGCCGTCAGCGGCGCCGGTATCGGCCTGCTCTGGTCGATCCGGTATTTTTCACGCACGCTAGGCGCCGGCGACAAATTCTCGCGCCTCTTCACCCTGCCATTCTTCTGGCTACGCTACTTCGATCGCTTCGGCGGCTCGCGCGCCCGCGCCGATGCGGCGTCCGGCGTGTATTTCATGGGCCGCCGGGCCGAACGGGCCATCAGGCCCCGCGAGATGCCGCGCTATTACAACGCTCAGGCCTGAACCGACTCGTCGGAATCAGATCTGCCTCGGCCAGAGGCCCATGGTTAAACACATATTAATGCGTCCGCGATAATTTGAGGCAAGGTTCCCTTAGTAAGCGTATGCCATGCCTGCCTCACCTCCAATGTTTCCGGGCTTTGACGGATTGCTGACGCTCTCGCGTCGCGAAGGTGTGGACGTGCGACCGACCTTGCTGCGCGTGCTGACGGATCTTTATGTCCAGGCACCGAACCATACGATCGACGAAGAGAAGCAGTTCGTCGAACTCACCGCGCGCCTGATCGATCAGGTCGACGACGCCACCCGCGCCGCGGTGCGCGCTCGGCTGTCGATCTATCCGAACACCCCGCGCGCGATCCTCAACCGGCTCAATCTGCGCCCGACCGAACCCGGCCAATCGGTGCCGCTCGCGCAGCCCATTTCCGCTGCAGAATCTCCCGCGACGACCGTGAAGCAACCGAGCGAAGCGCACATGCGTGTCGCCGCCAATATGGCCATGGCACCCAGGGACGCGTCCGAGATCAGTACACTGTTCTTTGCGGCGTCGAGCAGCGAGCGTGCGCAGATTCTGCATAACCTCGCCGAAACGCCGCTGCGATCCTCCGCCCGGATTCCGCAAGCGCGCGCCGCCCGCGCCATGCACATTCTTGAAATGGCCGCCTTCGCCGAAGACCGCGACAACTTTGCGCGCGAGCTGAGCGAAGCCCTGATGCTGCCTGCCGCCATTGCCGAACAGGTCGTCAGCGATCCCGGCGGCGAGCCGCTTGCCTGCTGCGCCAAGGCGCTCGGCATGCGGAGCGACATCTTCCAGCGCGTGCTGCTGTTCCTCAATCCGGAATTCGGCACCTCGGTGACCAATGTCTACCGGATCGCGCGGATGTATGACGTGCTGAGCGAGCGCTCGGCACTGATCATGGTCGCCGCCTGGCGCGGCGCGCATATGGCCGCGACGCGCGCCAAATTCCGGCCTGCGCTCTATGACGACGAACGCCAGCGCGCGCGGCCAAGCGTGCCGCAGGCACGGCCCGGCGTTCAGCCGGGTGTGGATATCACGCGCGTGACGCGGAATTCGTCGGGGCGCTAGCCCTTCGCCAATTCGAGAAAATGCCGTCCGGCCTTGTCCTCGGTCTCGACGATCCAGACGTCGGGATCGAACGAGATCTCCTTCTGCAGACGCTCTTCGATCTTGCGTTCCTCGACGGGCTGCGGCGGTGAGGCTGCGAAGACGCGATCCACAGGGCGGCTCTCGTCATAGGCGGTTTGCGGCGCCGGCGTGTAGAGCATCGCGGTGCCATCCAGCAGCGCGACCTTCACGAACACGGCGCCCGCTTCCTCCGCACCACGACGGCGCACGGCGCCGAACACGCCTTCGGTCTGGCAGCGGCGCAGATATGCGGCCACCCATATTGCTGATTTCAATCTCATGGAACAGACGATAGGCCAGCCGAAAGGCTGGCGCTAGTCGATCGCGCGTCCGGTGACGGTGGCGAGTTCGCGCACCATGCGGTCGGAGACCTGACCAGTCACCGGCAGCTTGCGCTCACGCTCGAAGCGCTGGATCGCAGCCGCGGTGTCCGAGCCGACATTGCCGGTCGGCTTCAGCTGACCATAGCCGTATTCGGTGAGCGCACGCTGAACAGCGGCGACGCGGCGCGTATTGGTGATGAGGTCGCCGAGCGGATCGGTGCGGGTTGCATTCGGGATCGCCGCCGGAGGGCGTGCCACGGCGCCCGTGGTCGCCGGTGACGCCGGTGGTGCCGGCGCCTTCAGGAGATTGCCGACCGGATCGGCCGCGCGCTGCTCGACGGGTTTGGCGGCGAGCGATGGCTTCGGCTCGTTGGCGCTGTTGACCGGCTTGGAATCCAGCATGCGGGAATCGAGCTTGGTGTCCGGCGACGCAGCATCCAGCGGACGCGGCTTGGGCAGCGGATTGGCGACCTGCGCCGGTGCCGGAAACGCAACGACGGTGCTCGAACCGAACATCGGCGACGGATGATGCCCCTTCTGCAGGAAGATCGCATTGGCGATGATAGCGCTGACCGCCGCGAATGCGATCAACCCGGCGACCATGTCCTTCGGGCTGTGAAGCAGCACGCGCAGGACGATACCGCGCTCGGCGGGCTCGTCGACGATGGCGACGGCGCGGCCGCGTTTGGACTTGGTCGCTTTAGAACTGGCTTTAGGCACTCTTCTTCACCTGATGGGCTTGGTCGGACGGCGCGGTGCGCGCCGCGGGATTCAAGATCGCGATATTGCTGACGTGTTCAGCCTGCGGCGTAAACTCCATCGGCAGCGCGATTGTGATGGTGGTGCCTTCGTCGATCCGGCTCTGCACCTGCATCTCGCCACCATGCATGCCGACGAGGCTCTTCACAATGGACAGGCCGAGGCCGGTGCCCTCATGGCGCCGCTGATAGGTCTTGCCGCCCTGGAAGAACGGATCGCCGATGCGCGCGAGATCGTCCGATGCAATGCCGACGCCGGTGTCGCTGACGCGCAGCATCAAGCGTGACCCTTCGACGCCCGCTGCCACGGTGACGCTGCCGCCACGCTCGGTGAATTTGATGGCATTGGATACGAGGTTGAGCAGGATTTGCCGGAATGCACGCGGATCGCCGTTGACCTCAGGCAGATCCTTGGGCGCATCGGTGATGAGATCGATGCCGTTCTCGCGCGCCTTCAGCGCCAGCAGATTGCAGCAATTGATCAGCGCGGGACGTGGGGCGAACGGCTCCGGCGAAATCTCGAAGTTGCCGGATTCCAGCTTCGACATATCGAGGATGCCATTGACGACCGACAGCAGGTGCTGGCCGGAATCGTTGATCAGCTGGGCATATTCCTTGCGCTTGGTCGCATCGAGCATCATCAGCTCTTCCTGCACCAGCATGTCCGAAAAGCCGATAATGGCATTCAGCGGCGTGCGCAGCTCGTGGCTCATGGTGGCGAGGAAGCGCGTCTTCGACGCATCGGCGCGCTCGGCTTCGATGCGGGCCTGTGCCAATGCCTCTTCCTGCAGCTTGCGGTCAGTGACATCGCGCAGCACCGCGACGACTTCCGCATCGGCATTGGGCGACGAGATATCAGCGCCCTGCTCCATTGGGCGGCAACGCATTTCAACCCAGATGAATTCGGCGCCAGACGGACGCATGCGATCATTGCCGCGCACAACATCGCGGCGCAGGCGGAATTCGACGCTGCGGGCTTCGCCGCCGCGCGCGGCGTCGGACAGAGCCGTGAGATAGGCGGGGCGATCCGCGACATGGACGCGATCGAACAGGCCATGGCCGAGCAATCGCTGCACGGGCGCGCCGATCAGTGCTTCAGCCGCCGGCGAAATGAACTGCACGGCGCCATTGTGACGATGACGCGAGATCACGTCGCTCATATTGCGCGCCAGCAAGCGATAGCGGTCTTCCTCGACATAGAGCAGCGAGACGCTGGTGCGCGCCAGCGACTCCGCGCCGAAGGCCAAACCGGCTGCATAAATGGTGGCGGACGCGATACCGAAGGCCATGAAGACGCCATGGCCGGCGACACCGGTTTCGGATACGGGCAACCAATCGAGGCTGGTCAGCACGATGAGAATGCTTACGCAGGACACCGCCAGCGCCGATGCAAAGGCGACGATACGGCGCGAAGCCGAGAGTGCCGCCTCGATCGGCACCACCACAAGCCAGATCGCCGCAAACGAATTGATGCCACCGGTGGAGATCGCCATCATCATCACGAGGCCGGCGAGTGCGACGGACGACAGTACCTGAGCGCTTTCATAGCGACCGGTGCGCGACAGAAAATATGAGCAGAGGATCGGCGCCATCAGCCAGGCGAAAGCCGCGACCTCGATCGCGTTCGGCGCGCCGCGTAGCGCAAGATAGACAGGAAAAGCCGCAAAGGCCGCAAGGCTGCCGAGCAGACGCGGCGCCATGAATGCGCGATGACGCGCGCTCGTCAGCGCATCGTAGCGCACTGAAGGGTGCAGCATGGCATCAAGGCAGTCGCGGATGATGGTCGATACTGTCACTGGTCTCGCTTCGGCTTGATCGTCAATTCAGACGCGCCGAAACGCCTCCTATTATCGTTGCGCCAACGTGTCAGAGCGACATTAAGCGAACGCTAAAGCGCATCCCGTGTTCGCCATGCCTAACGCGTAAGTACTGATTTAAGAGGAGTTTTCGCATTTCCATTCGGCAACGATGGTGAACGAGTAGTTTCCATCGCCGCGTCCATATGGTTTCGAAAGTGTGCATCCCCAACATCGTGTCGGAAAACGCACGAACAGCTCATCAATGGAAAATTTACGCCAAACCGAATGAAGCGAATTTTCGTCGATTTAACCGCATCGCAAATACTTGCAGTTTATCGACTGCTGCTAACTTCGATCCCAATTGCGACAAATCGCAACGGTTCGAAGAGACTGACGGGGTTCGCGATGTTCTTCCTGCTTCGCATGGCATTCTGGCTCGGGCTCGTGCTCGTGCTGCTGCCGAGGGACAAGACGCCGGAATCGGATAAGCTGCCGCAGATCGGCGCTTCCGATGCGGTATCGGCTGCGAGTGCGGCGATGTCCGACATGGCTCAATTCTGCAAGCGCCAGCCGGCCACCTGCGAAGTCGGCGGCCATGCGGCCACCGTGATCGGCGAACGAGCCAAGGACGGCGCGAAGAAAATCTACCAGATCATCACCGAGAAGAAGCCGGATACCACCGGCTCGATCGGTGGCGAAGGTGAAGACCAGGGCGCGGTCGCCATGGCCCGGCCCGACACGCTCACCCAGGACGACCTTGCGGCCGAATGGCAGCCCCCCACCGCTGCTCCCTAAACGGCTGATTGCGGCGGATAATTACCGCAAACGGCGGTCGCTTTCGGCGCTGTTCGTCCCTATATATGGCCTGACATTGCTTGCAGGCCCCGATGACCACGATTGACGATATCCGCGATAATTTCGAGCTACTCGAGGACTGGGACGACCGCTACCGGTACGTCATCGAACTCGGGCGCAGCCTCACGCCGATGCCGGATGAGGAACATTCCTCCGCCAACAAGGTCAACGGCTGCGCGAGCCAGGTCTGGCTGTCGCGCCAGGTCGCCCGCGACCACGGCACGCCGGTGCTCAGCTATCTCGGCGACAGCGACGCGCATATCGTTCGCGGGCTGATCGCGATCCTGCTGACGCTGTATTCGGGCCGCAAGGCCGAGGACATTCTGGCCACCGACGCCATCAAGGTGTTCGACGAGCTCGGCTTCAAGGAACACCTCACACCGCAGCGCTCCAACGGCCTGCGCGCCATGGTCGAGCGCATCCGCCGGGACGCCACCGAGACCCTGGCAGATGCGAACCAGGGCGTGACCCCATAGGCTTGAGCGTCCGCGGGCGCTGCACCAGCGCTCCGCCAGGGATCCGCTGATCGGAGCGCATCTGAGGCCCGTTTACCGGGCTTCAGCCCCAAGCGCGGCCGACCGAGCTCTCGCCTGCAGCCGGGACACCGCCTCGGCCAAAGGAATGTCCGCCTGTGAGCCGTCCCGCTCGCGCAGGCTAACCCGGCCGTCCCTCATCTCGCGCCCGCCTACGATCGCCATCACCGGCACCGCCATGTCATGCGCCGCCACGATGCGCCGTGAGAGGGTATCGGCGCCGTCGTAGGCAAGGGCCCTAATCCCCGCATCCTCGAACGCCGCCACGACGTCAGCGCCGTATCCGGCCTGGTCCTTCGAGATCGGCGCAACCGCGACCTGATCGGGCGACAACCAGAAAGGAAGCACGCCGCCGTGGTGCTCAAGCAGGATCGCGATCATGCGGCCAAGCGATCCGAAGATGGCATGGTGGATCATCAGGGGCCTCGCGCGGCTGCCGTCGGCGGCGATGTAGGACGCGTCGAGCCGCTGCGGGAGAACGCTGTCGAGCTGCACCGTGCCGCACTGCCAGGATCGTCCCAGCCGGTCGCGCAACGCGAATTCCAGCTTCGGTCCGTAGAACGCGCCTTCGCCAGGATTGATTTGAGGCGCGAGGCCGCATTGCCGCGCGGCGTCGCCGAGCTTCGCCTCCGACCAGTCCCACGTCACGTCGTCGCCGGCGCGCACCGTTGGCCGCGTCGACAGCGCCACCTCGTAGTCGGGAAAGCCAAGATCGCGATACACCTCGCCCAGCAAAGCGATGAAGCGCGCGACTTCGTCCTCCACGTCCTGCTCGCGGCAGAACACATGCGCGTCGTCCTGTTCGAAGGCGCGCGTTCGCATGATGCCGTGGAGCGAACCGGATGGCTCATTGCGGTGGCAAGCGCCGAACTCGGCATAGCGGATCGGAAGCTCGCGCCACGGGCGCAGCCCCTTGTTGAAGATCTGCACATGGCAAGGGCACGACATGGGTTTCAGAGCCATCGCCTGTTCGCCGTCATCGACCCGGAACATGTGCTCGCGGAATTTATCCCAGTGGCCGCTGCGGCTCCAGAACTCCTTCGGCAGCAGTTGTGGCGTCCGGACCTCGGCATAGCCGGCTCTGCGCATCTTGCGCCGGAGATAGTCCTCCAGCACCCGGCAGATCGCGTAGCCGCGCGGATGCCAGAACACCATGCCCGGCGCATCGTCCTGCAGGTGCCAGAGTTTGAGTTGTACGCCGAGATTTCTGTGGTCGAGATCGTCCATGGCTGTGTTCCTTACGAGGGGAAAAAGCGCGGACGGGGATCATCAGAAACAGAAAAGGCCCCGTCCGTCGCCGGCGGGGCCTTTTCTGGGTGAAGTACGCTTGTCTCTAGCGCGCGCGACCAGAAGGCGATCCGCCGTGAGCGGTCGCCGTGGTGGTCAATGCAGCGGATCGAAGCCTGTTCATACGCTGTATATGGCGGCAAAACGCGCATGCGTCAACGAAAGCTGCTTGGCGTCGCGGGCCTGTGAGCGCGGCCACCGACCTCCCCGTCGTCAGGCTCGCATCCATCCGCACCCGGCTGCCTACGATCGACTCCGCGTTTCTAGCTCTCGAACGCCGCATCATCCGCGAGCCAGGTTCGCACTTTCGATGGCTGTCCCCTGACCTCACCGGCGAAGCCGTAGTGCCGCGCTAGGCGATCCAGCGCGAGTTGCAACACGACTTTGGCCGAACGCGCCGGCCAGTTGCGTTCGCGCTCGATGTCTTCGAGGCCGCGCAGAAAGCAGCACACATCCATCAGAACCCCTGAAAACTCGGGCCCGCAGGCATCCAGGGCCTGACTGACGCGCTGGCGCGCTGTCATCATGATATCCGTCATCTCGCCGGGACTGCTGCCGGCCACGCGTGGTCGGCCGCCGGTCGGCGCGGCCCAGTCCGCCGTCATGCGCGGCGCCATGTTGCCGCGCGTGAAATCGGCGCGCAACTTTTCGCCGGCGATGAACTGATGCGGGCTGATCATGCTGCGACCATCGCGGCCCTTGCGCCGGGCCAGCCAGCCGAGCGGACTTTCACTGTCATTGACGAGGACGCTGGCGACGCCGTCCTCGGTGAGGATCTGCCGCGTCTCCAGCGACAGATGCTGCGCGCGATGGTGGTCGACGCGGTCGGGATGCTTGGCGGTGCTGCGGGATGTCTTCATGGGGGCGACTCCATTTAGGATAATAAGCTCACATCCCGACCGGCCCGGCAAGCAGAATTTTAGACTTTATTCCTTTCTGGGCTTTTATTCAAAAGAACCAGTGCCTTCGCACGAACACTCAAAGCCGCGGCGTTGAGCAAGCGGGTTTCCGGCGGCGACTGCGATTGATCCGCGGCCGGCGCGAAGAGTTCATCGCAGTCCTCGGCCACGACCTGCGGCCAAAGCCCTCCCCGTCGTACGACAGATCACGTCCAGAATTCGCGGCACGGCATCGATGCGCGGGATGGCCTCAACGTCCGCTTGAAAGTCCCCCGTCATACCCGCCATGTTCACGTATCGCCTGCCTGTCTTGTCACACACCAATTGCGCGTGGCGGGAGATGTATCCCGCATCCTGACGTAGAACTTTCTTCGTCTCCGATTTGTTCTATATTGGTTCCTGCGGATGGAACCTGACTTTATTGCTTAGCTTTACTTGTGCGGATTACTTGAGGGATCACTCGCCCAGATCGCTTGCCCAAGTCACCTGTTCAGGTCACTTGCGCCGACGGCGCTGCTGGCCCAGCCCCATTTTCTTGGCGAGCTGCGAACGCGCCACCGCATAGTTCGGCGCGACCATCGGATAGTCGGCCGGCAGGCCCCACTTCTCGCGATACTGTTCCGGCGTCATCGCGTACTGTGTGCGCAGATGGCGCTTCAACGACTTGAAGCGTTTGCCGTCCTCAAGGCAGATCAGATATTCGGCAGTCATCGATTTCTTGACGGACACCGCCGGTTTGGCCGGCTCCGCCGCGACTTCCGGCCGGCCGTTCGACACCCGTACCAGTGCGGCGTGAACCTGACCGATCAGCGCCGGCAGCTCGGACGCCGGTGTTGGATTGTGACCGACATAGGCCGACACGATCGTCGCCGTGAGATCGATGAAGCTCTTGCCGGCGCTGTCGTTCATGGTCCGTCGTCTTTCAAGGATTGGAGCCGCACTTTACTTGACAATCATGCGGGCATTACAGCCACAAGGGCAATAACAACGTATAGCGCGCCGGTTTCATTTCTGCGTTGCAAGATTAGTCGAGATCAGCTGAAAGTGACCGCCAACGGAAAATGGCTGGGCGGCGTCAGCCCCTGTTGTCCAGATGCTCACGCAACTCGTCGATCGAGGCGAAGCGCATCATGCCTTCGGGCATCTGCGCCTCGATGGAGCCGTCGGAATACAGCGAATAGGCCATGCCGTCGACGACCCCCGATTTCAGCACGGTGACGTCCGGTGCTTGCGACGGCTCTTCAGCCGGCGTCGGCGAAACGTAGCGATCCGGAATCAGCGCGGCATCGGGCAGCTTGTCGCTTGGCGAGGACGAGGTACGGGCGGCGCGGCGGATCGCGTCGGAGCGCGACCGATCCGGCTGCGGCCAGGCATCCTCGAAACTCTTCGGCTGCTCGGCGGGCGCCTCCGGCGTTGGCATGGCCGCCTCGAATGCGGCAGCTGCCTCGGCCCTCTCCCGCTCCCGGCGCGACGACTGGAAAAGCAGATTGCGACGCTTCGGCTCCTCAGGCACCGGTGCCTCGGCGGCAGCGGACGCAAGCCGCTCACGGTCGCGCAGCACTTCGTCCTGCCACGGGGGAACACCTGGCTCCGGAACGGCAGCTCGCGCAGCCGGCTGGTCACGGCTGAACAGCGGGGCCGGCGCGGGCGCGTCATCCGCCTCCTCTGCGTCCTCCCCCGGAACCGGCGGCAGCTTCAGTTCCCGGCGCGGCAGCCGGGGCGACGGAACCGGTTCATCGATTTCGCCCTGCGGCCCAAACTTCTTCAGCTCGCCGACGGCGAGCGCCATGCTCACCATGATCAGGCCGGTGCAGGCGCCGACCGTTCCGGTCAGGATCAGGGTATTGCCGAAGCCGAATTCCTTGACCGGAATGCCGAAGCCGATCGCGGCAAGGCCCGCCAGAATGACCCCGATCCCGGCAATCAGCAGCAATTTCATAGTCTTCGAACTCCTCGACGGACCACTCGCGAGTCTCGTCATGGGTGCCACGATAGCGTCATATTGCGTGCACCGCCAAACGGCATTTTGCGTTCATCCCTTGTACATCGGCCTGGTGGTAGGTTTTGGGGAGAGTTTTCTTCCACCGGAGACAACAGGTTTGGGACAGCCGACGCCGATCTATCCCTAAACGGTAAAGCTTTTACCTTGTCCTGTTTGTTGCGACGCATTAAGAAACTTCAGCCACAATTCTCAATTACTTCAAAAGAGAAGTGCGCTATATGGATGCCGGGGAAACGAGGCTCAAAGAGCGCTAAAGCCGAGCCATTGGGGACACCGGGTTATCCATCGCCATGTCATCGATTACGACTGCGGCCATCGACACGCCAGTAAGGCGCTCGGTGGAACGGACGTGTGACGACCTCGCCATCCTGGCGCTTGTCGTTATCATTATCGTCGCAAGCTTCACGTTCCGGGACTACGGTCTCGGATGGGACGACTATACTCACGCTGAATATGCAGATCTTCTATTGAAGATGTACGGGTCGGGCTTCACCGACACCGGCGCTTTGTCGTTTGCAAATCTCTACATGTATGGCGGCGGCTTCGATATGGCCGCCGCGCTGCTGCACAAGATCATCCCGCTGGAGCTGTTCGAGACGCGACGCCTGCTCGGCGCGATCGTCGGCGTCATCGGCCTCGGCGTCACCTGGCGTCTCGGCCGCCGGGTCGCCGGCCCCGTGGGCGGCCTCGCCACGCTGCTGCTGCTGGCGCTGTGCCCGACCTTCTACGGCCATATGTTCATGAACCCGAAGGATGCGCCTTTCGCCGTGGCGATGGTCATCCTGATGCTCGGGCTGGTGCGCCTTGCGCAGGAATATCCGAATCCGTCGCCGCGCACGGTCCTGATCCTCGGCCTCGGCGCCGGCTGCGCGATCGGCTGTCGCATTCTCGCCGGCCTCACGCTGATCTACGCAGTGATCGGTTTCATGCCGCTGTGGATAGAGGATGTGCGCGCCAACGGCATCCGCGAGAGCGTGCATCGCTTGCTGCATGTCCTTTACGTGCTGCTGCCGGGCCTCGCTTTCGGCTATCTGATCATGGGCCTGATCTGGCCGTGGTCGATTCTCGAGCCCGCCAATCCGCTGCGCGCTCTGGGCTACTTCTCTCACTTCTTCGAGAAACCGTGGAAGGAGATGTTCGACGGCGCGATGATCTCGGTGCCGGACATGCCGTGGTCCTATCTGCCGACGCTGTTCGCCTTGCAGCTTCCGGAAGTGCTGCTCAGCCTCACCTTCGGCGGCATCGCGCTAACCATCATGTCGTTGTCGCGCGACACCGTGCCGGCGCGTCGCAAGACCATCCTGTTGATGCTGACCTTTGCCGCCACATTGCCGCTGGTGATCGCCATGGTGAAGCGCCCGGCGCTGTATAACGGCATCCGGCATTTCATCTTCGTGCTCCCGCCGATGGCGGTGCTCGGCGGCGCGGCTTTCGCGGCGCTGATGGATTGGCTGCGCGTCAATCATCGCGGCGCGCAAGCGGCTGCCGTCGCCGTGTTCTCCTTCGGCCTGATGCTGCCGACGGCCGAGATGATCCGGCTGCATCCGTATCAGTACACCCACTTCAACTACATCGCCGGCACCGTTCGCCAGGCAGATGCGCTGTACATGCTGGACTATTGGGGCCTTGCGCTGAAGCAGGCCTCCGATGCCCTGCGCGAGCAGATCGTCGAGCGCCAGGAAAGCCCGCCGGTCGGCCGCAAGTGGAAGGTCGCCGTGTGCGGCCCGCAGCGTCCGGCACAGGTCGCGCTCGGTCCCGACTTCACCATCGGCTGGGACAGCCAGTCGGCCGACTTTGCGATGACGCTTGGCGAGTTCTACTGCAAGGGCCTCACCGCCCCCGTGATTGCCGAGATCAAGCGCGACGACGTCGTCTTCGCCAAAGTCTACGACATCCGCGGCAGCAGCATTTCGAGCCTGCTCGCGATCCCCGCGCCGTAAAATTCTGCGTTAGTACTAAGTTCCAAGTTTTCGTCATGCCCGGCCTTGTGCCGGGCATCCACGTCTTGGCGACCATGAAAGGCGTGGATGGCCGGGACAAGCCCGGCCATGACGACTCTTGTTGTTCATGGCCCGTGTCGGCCCGCGTCGTTGACTAACGCGCCGCCTGAAACCTGATGTTGCCGTTGTTCAGAAAACACGTCTTGCTGAACAGGCCGAGATCGACAGGATTCGGCAACCGGACATCGTCCAGATCGGGACACGGCTTCACGGCCGGATCGTACGACCGGTGAATCTGCGAGATGAAGACGAAGATCAGCCCCCGCTCCCTGGCGAATGACTGCAGCGCGCGCACCTGCACCATCAAGGCCGGGTTCTCGCGTTTCTGATCGAGCAGTTGCAGATAGTCGATCACCACAAGCGTGCCGCGCGGCGCGTCCGCCAGTTTCCGGGCGATATAGTCGGCGCAGATCTCGTCGGAATTGTCGAATTCGAACAGAGTATCGAAACGCGCGCACTCCACGCCGATGGCACTGAAACGGTCCAGCACGTCCTTTTCAGCGTATTCCAGCGAGAAAAACACGCTGCGATGGCCGGATCGCATCGCCTCTACGGCGAGCTTCAGGCTCATCAGCGTCTTGCCGTGGCCCGGGCGCGCACCGACCAGCACGAGATCGCCGGGAGACAGTTGTTCGAACAGTTTCACTGCAGGCGTCACCGAGGACATCCGCGCCACGAGCAGGCTCCAGGCAGCAAAGCCTTCTCGCACGGCGATCCGATCAAGTGCCTCGTGCAGCGGAATGTTATCGGCGCGGGAGAGAAGCCTGGCCTTGCGCTTCAATTGATAAACAGGCGCAGAAAGACGCATTGTGAGAACCTCCTGGTGCGAGCGTTGTCACAACCCCTCCTTATGCTTGATGCTCGAACAGTTGGTTCGGTGATCAGAGAGCCCGGTATGATCGATACTTTCCCGCTGGAGGGGGGAGGCGTGGGCCGCGCCAGAATCACAGTGTAGCGCAATCCCCTTCCCCGCGAAATTGCCGATCCGCAATCGCCCGCCATCAATTCTCCCTCTTCGCCCGCGAATGACACGCCATGATGATCAATCGACGAACATTGCTGGCGTCTGCGCCGGCGCTCATGGCCTGGCCGGCCTTTGCCAAAGAAGCTGCAAAGGAAGCGGCAAAGGACGCACCGGCGGCGTTGCAAGCCTATGAACACGACGCCGGCGGGCGGATCGGCGTCTATGCCGAGAACCTGAAGACGGGCGCAAAGATCGCGTGGCGCGCCAATGAGCGCTTCGTGATGTGCAGCACGTTCAAGGCCTCGCTCGCCGCCTGCGTTCTCGCCCGCATCGACCGCGGCGAAGACAAGCCCGATCAGATGATCGCCTATGCCGCTGCAGACCTTCTGCAATACGCACCGGTCGCGCGCGACAATCTTGCCAAGGGCGCGCTGTCGGTGGCCGACATGTGCAAGGCCATCGTCGAGCTCAGCGACAACACTTGCGCCAATATGCTGCTGGCGCGCGTCGGCGGTCCGGCCGCCCTCACCGCCTTCTGGAACAGGACAGGCGACGGCGTCTCGCGCCTCGATCACAACGAACCGCTATTGAACCGCTCACGACCCGGCAATCCGCAGGACACAACCACACCCGCCGCGATGGCCGGCAACGTCAAACGCTTCGTCACCGGCAATGTGCTGACGCCCACGTCGCGCGATCAGCTCACCGACTGGATGGTGAACTGCAAGACCGGCGAAAAGCGCCTGCGCGCCGGGCTGCCGAAGACATGGAAGATCGGCGACAAGACCGGCAACAACGGCAAGGACGCCGCCGGCGACATCGCCGTGACCTGGCCGAAGCCGGACCAGCCCGTCGTCATCGCCGCCTATACGCAGGGCGGCACGCCGACCGCTCCGCAATTGGAGACGGTGTTCACGGCGATTGGCGAGATGGTCGGGCGGCAACTGGGATAGGCTGCGTTGTCGGCACAACATCTGGCTTCCGGCGCGATATCGTTCCGATGACAATCCCGCCAAGGATCATGGCCATGGCGGCGATCAGCGACAGCTCGATCGCCTCGCCCAGCACCAGTGCGGAGATCGCGACGCCCATCACCGGCGTTGCCAGCAGGCCGAGCGACGTGATGGTCGCCGGCAGGCTGCGGTTGATGATCACCATCGCCCAATGCGCCAGCGCCGTGCCGAAGATCCCGCCGAACAGCAGAGCGCCGACAAGTTCGCGCGTCCATGCGATATCGGGGACACCTTCGCGGATCAGCGCCAGCACTGTCAGCAGCACACTCGCGAGCAGCGCCTGCCAGAACACCAGTTGAAACGGCTCGGAGATCCAGCGGTGGCCGCGGACATAGACGATGTTCGCCGCCCAGCACAAAGCCGCGAGCAACAGCAGCCCACTGCCGATCAGCGCATTGCCGTTGCTCCAGTCGAATGCCGACGGGTTGAACATGACCGCGATGCCGGCAAGCCCCAGCACAATGCCTGCCAGACGTTCTCGCGGAACAGGCTCACGCAGCAGCAGCCAAGCGGCCGGCGCGACCCAGAGCGGCGTGGTGTAGCCGAGCACGATGGAGCGCCCGACCGGGACGAATTGCAGGCCGAAGGCAACCAGCACCGAGAATAGGCCCATATGCAGCACCGCGACACTGACGATCACAGGCATGTCGCCGCGCCGCGGCACGATGAATTGTCGGCGTGCCAGCGTAATCGCCGCAAGAGCGAGCGTGGCCACCACGGCGCGGATCGCCACAGACCACAGCGGCGAAATGTGCTGCACCAGAAATTTCGTCAGCGTCCAGTTCAGCCCCCACATGGTCACGACGACGGCAAACAAAAGCAGCGCCGTGCGGCGCGACAGGGGGTGTTCGGACATGGCTTCATCTCACGGCTTCGGTGCATGACGCACTCGACAGACCGAGGACACTAGGTTTTACTGGCCCCAATCAAAGATCCATTCCAGTAAAAATGACTGAGCCAGTTTGATGGGCGACATTCTCGCGGGGCTGATCGATATCGCGCGCGGATCCGCGAGCGGCGAGACGCTGACGCGGCAGCTCTATGATCAGCTCCGCGCGGCAATCCTGAGCGGCGCACTGCCGCCGGGCCATCGTCTGCCGTCGAGCCGCGACTGCGCGCTGCAGCTCGGCCTCGCACGCAACACCGTCTCCGTGGTCATCGATCAGCTGGCCATGGAAGGCTATCTCGATGTCGCGCAGGGACGACGCCCGACGGTGGCTGCCGCCGAGCGCAAGGCGTTGCTGACCGGGCGCAACATTGCAGCCAAGAAAGCGAAGCCGCTCGGCCTGTCGCGCTGGGCCGAGCGCGTGCAGAAATCGGATTGGCCGTTCATCAACAAAGGGCGGCCACTGCTGTTGGCCCCGGCGCTGGCAGATGCGCGGCTATTTCCCCACGACATCTGGGCGCGCTGCCTGCGCCGCGCGGCGCGACGCGGATCGACCGGCGATCCCGCCATCAATCGCGCCTCGTTGCGCAACGCCCTGCTCCGCCATCTCATCGCCTATCGCGGCGTGCGGGCCGAGGCACGACAGATCATCCTGATGCCATCGGCGCAGTCTGCGCTTGAACTCATCGCGCGCGTGTTACTCGATGCCGGCGATCTCGCCTGGGTCGAAAGCCCCGGCTATGGCGGCGCATATGCGGCGCTCAATGCGGCCGGCGCGACCATGCGCGGCATTTCGCTGGATGGCAGCGGCCTCTCCATCAGAGGCCGGCGCGATCGCCCGCGGCTGATCTTCGTGACCCCGTCGCATCAGCATCCCACCGGACGGCTGATGCCTGTGAGCCGGCGGCAGCAATTGCTTGCATTTGCTAATGACGTCGGAGCTGCCATCGTCGAGGACGACTATGACAGCGAATTCCACTATGACGGCCGCCCCGTCGCCGCCCTGCAGGGCCTCGATGACAGCGGCCGCGTGTTCTATGTGGGCACGTTCTCGAAACCGATGTTCGCGGATGTGCGCAGCGGCTACGCCATCGTGCCGCCGGATCTTGCCGACCTGTTCGAAAAGGCGCAGCGCCACGGCAGCCATATTGTGCCGGCGCCGGTGCAGGATGCGCTGGCCGAATTCATCGACGACGGTCACTTCGCGGCGCATATCCGCAAGATGGCGCGTGTCTATCGCAGCAGGCGCGATCACCTGCTGCAGGCACTGCAAGTTCATGCCGGCGATCACCTGACGATCGAACCGCCGGCCGGCGGCATGCAGTTGCTCGCCCATCTCGATCTCGATCGCGACGACCGCGCCATTTCTGCACGACTTGCCGAGCTCGGCGTGACCGGCCGCCCGCTATCGATGTATTCCACCGGACCTGTGGCCGGCCAGGGATTGTTCATGGGCTTTTCCGCCTGGAACGAACAGGAGATCGACAAGGCCGCCGCCATCGTCGGACAGGTGCTGCGCGCCACAGCGCCGCCACGCGGCCGCTCCGGCAAGGCACCGAAGCGGCCGAAGGGCTGACGCGTTCCTATGCTGCCGCGAGCTTCCTCTCGACGGCCAGCGCCGCCGGCAGCGGTCGCCACAGCACCGTCATTTCCCGGATCAGGCCGGCGTCGTTCAGACGCCAGTAGTCGACGCCATCCAGCTGTTCCGTTCCGACGGTGATACCGAAAAAGGCGGACACGTGTTCAGGCCCCTGCAGCACTTCGCGGAAATCGAAACTGTCGACGACACCCAGCAGCGCTGTCACCACCGGACGGATTGCCGCCTTGCCCTTGAATGGCTCGGCGGCAAGCGGCGTCTTCAGAACGATGTCGTCGGCCATGTGGCTGAGCATGGCGTCGAGGTCTTTACGCTGCATCGCTTTGGTGAATTCATGGATATGCGTTAGGTTCATGGTCATGATCCTTTCGATCATATTAGAAGCGGCTTGCGCAACTCACTCCGCCGCTGTCGGCACGATGATGCCAAGCTTCGTCGCGATGCGTTGTGCGGTGACCTCGCGTTGCGCGGTGATCTTCGCCACCGACTGACGGGTCTGCGCCAGCACCGTCGCCGGTGCGGTTTCGGGCGTGCCGCTGTTGAACGGCGGCTGTGGCGCATATTCCATGAACAGCTGAATTCCCTGCGCCACCTCGTCGCCGCGCAGTTCTGCAGCCAGACGCAGCGCGCCATCGATGCCCGACGTCACGCCGGCGGCGAATATCCAGTCGCCGTCGATCACCACGCGCTCGTTGACCGGCGTTGCGCCAAAATAGCGCAGCAGATGAAACGACGCCCAATGCGTGGTCGCGCGGCGGCCCATCAGCAATCCCGCAGCGCCGCAGATCAGCGCGCCGGTGCAGACCGAGAAGACGCGCGCATGTTCGGCCTGTGCGCGGATCCAGTCGAGCACGACCGTATCGTCCATCAGCGCCTCCTGACCGAAGCCGCCGGGCACATGCAGCACGTCGAGCTGGGGCGCGTCGCCAATGGCGGCATCCGGCGTAATACGAAGCCCCCTGTAGTCGCGCACGGGATCGGTGGTCTTGCCATAGATTCGATAGGTCGAATTCGGGATCCGCGACAGCACTTCGAACGGGCCGGTGAGATCGATCTGGTCAAGCCCCTCAAACAACAGCGAGCCGATCTGGAGATGTTGGTCTGGCGGGATCATGGAATGCTCCAAGCATTTGTGAATGGACAAGCCGAACCTAGCCCGGCACAGTCTGGCGAACATGCCAAAGATCCCTCGTTCTCCGCCAAACTCTGTTGCGACGGTTCCGCGCGTTATCGACGTGCTGGCGTTCCCGTCGGTGCAACTGCTCGACGTGTCCGGCCCGCTGCAGGTCTTCGCCACGGTCAATGAGATCATGCAGCGCAAGGGACAACCTTCGCCCTATAGGCTGCGCGTGATCGCGCGCGGCGGCCATAGTGTGACCGCCTCTGCCGGACTTGGCCTCGCCGTGAGCGATCTGCCGCGCCAGACCGAACCGATCGACACGCTGTTGATTGCCGGCGGTCCCGGCGTCCATGCCGCCGCTTCCGATCCCGCTATGGTCGCCTGGGTGCGCAAGCGCGCGGCCAAGGCGCGGCGCACCGCCTCGGTCTGCACCGGCGCCTTCCTGCTCGCCTCAACCGGCCTACTGGACGGCCGCCGTGCCGCCACCCACTGGTCCTGGTGTTCCGAACTCGCGCAGCGCTTTCCCGACGTGCATGTGGAGTCCGACCCGATCTTCGTCCGCGACGGCGCGTTCTGGACATCGGCCGGCGTGACCGCGGGAATCGATCTCGCGCTGGCGCTGGTGGAGGAAGACCTCGGACGCAGCGTCGCGCTGATGGTGGCGCGTCATCTCGTGGTGTTTCTCAAGCGCCCCGGCGGCCAATCGCAATTCAGCGCGGCATTATCGCTACAGACCGCGGACGACAAATTCGGCGCGCTGCATGACTGGATCGGCAAGCATCTCGCCGACGACATTTCGCTACCCATGCTGGCCGAACAGGCCGGCATGAGCGAACGCAGCTTCAGCCGGCACTATGCGGACGCCACCGGCATCACGCCCGCCCGCGCCGTCGAGCAATTGCGCGTCGAAGCTGCGCGGCGGCTGCTCTCGGAAACAAAACTGCCGGTGAAACGCATTTCGCAACGCTGCGGCTTCGGTTCCGAAGAAACCATGCGACGCAGCTTCCTGCGATTGCTTTCTGCTACGCCGCAGGATTATCGCGCGCGTTTCAGTTCCTGAATGTCGCGATCGGGCCTTCTGCCACCCTGGTAAGCATGTCTGCCGCGCAAACCGTCCGGCTTGCTGCCGCAACAGGGCGGGATTAGGCTGGCATCAGCCAAACGCCAAAACACTGCCAGTCAATCCGGGAGCACTCACCATGTCACCAGCCGAAGCCCGCCTTAAGGAAGTGCCCTCGCATATGAGTGAGGGCGAATGGGCCCAGCGCGTCAATCTCGCCGCTGCCTATCGCCTCGTTGCGCTCTACGGCTGGGACGATCTCATCGACACCCACATCTCCGCCCGCGTGCCCGGCCCCGACCATCACTTCCTGATCAATCCCTATGGCCTGATCTTCGAAGAGATCACGGCATCGTCGCTGGTCAAGGTCGATCTCGACGGCAACCAGCTCTCCGAAAGCGAATACAGCATCAACCCGGCCGGCTTCACCATCCATTCGGCAATCCACGAAGTCCGCGAAGACGCCGGCTGCGTGATGCATCTGCACACGCCGGACGGCACCGCAGTGGCCTCCTGCATGGAGGGCCTGCAGCCCCTGAACCAGACTGCTCAGCTCGTGATCCCCGAACTCGCCTATCACGACTATGAAGGCGTCGCGCTCGATCACGACGAACGCCCCCGCCTGCAGAAGGATCTCGGCACCAAGAACGCCATGCTGCTGCGCAATCACGGCACGCTGACCGTCGGCCGCTCGGTCGCCTCGGCCTTCGAGCGCATGTATTACCTGGAACGCGCCTGCACCATGCAGGTCCGCACCCGGATGCTCGGCCCGACCGCCTATCCGGTCGACCAGATCGTCATCGACAAGAACGCCGCGCTGGTGGGCAACCCTGACAAGGCCGAATTGCGCTCGACCAAGCTGGTCTGGCCGCCGATGCTACGCAGGCTCGACCGCCGCGATCCGTCTTACAAGACCTGAGATTTGGTGCTATAGAGAGGTTACAGACCTCTACACAGTGATTAAAAACGCCGTCCAATTCCGGACGGCTTTTTTTTACGCGTCAGCCACACTCGTCATTCCGGGGCGGGACCGTCGCCGAAGGAGACGGGACCTAACCCGGAATCTCCCAATGATGAACACATCGGGATTCCCCGCCACTCCGATTGGAGTGGCTGAGGTTCGCCCGCAAGAGCGGGCGCCCCGGAATGACGAGCCTGGGATCACGGCCGCATGAACGCAAAGTCCGTGTCGGGATCGCAATTGTCCGCGACGAAACGCAGCTCCGATTGAACGTCAGCCGTGGTCCTTGTCTCCAGATATTTCGAGACCACGAGATTCACGAGGGAGCGACAGACGCTGTCCTGATCGACCCCGGCGGTCTGTGCTGCCGCCATCGCGGCAGAGAAATGAGTATTGGCGATTTCGGCTGCGGACATTGCATCCTCCCTTTTTTGTCTTTCGATCAGGAAAGCCTGACGCAAGCCTTGATGTGGGTCAACGCGAAGGCAGTCGTCATCCCAACACTCCGTCATGGCCGGGCTAAAGCGCGAAGCGCGGCTTCACTAGATGTCCCGGCCATCCACGCCTCAGCTCGCGGCTAAGACGTGGATGCCCGGCACATGCCGGGCATGACGGCTATTGCCAGCTTACTTCTTCACATCCGCCAGCGCCGCAATGATCCGCGCCCACGACCGGATGCCCTTGTGGAAGCTCTTGAGGTCGTACTTCTCGTTCGGCGAATGGATATTGTCGTCATCGAGGCCGAAGCCGATCAGGAGCGAGTCCAGACCGAGCGTGCGCTTGAAATCCGCGACGATGGGAATCGACGCACCTGAGCCGATCAGCAGCGCCTGCTTGCCCCATTCGTCGGTCAGCGCATCGCGCGCCGCCGCCAGCGGCTTCATATTCCAGTCGAGCGCGATCGCCGGCGCATTGGAATGATCAAGAAACTCCGCGGTGCAATCGCCGGGCAATTGCGACTTCACGAACGCGCGGAACGCGTCGCGGATCTTGCCGGGGTCCTGACCCTCGACGATGCGGAACGAAACTTTCGCCGACGCATGCGAGGCGATCACGGTCTTGGAGCCCTCGCCCGTGTACCCACCGACGATGCCATTGATGTCGCAGGTCGGGCGCGACGTGATCTGTTCGATCAGTTCGCGGCCCTTTTCGCCAGCGGGGATCGACAGGCCGATCGGCTTGAGGAAGGTCTCCGCGGTGAGACCGAGGCCCTTCCACTGCGCCAGAATATCGGCAGGCAAATCCTTTACGCCATCATAGAAGCCGGGAATGGTGATGCGGCCATTGTCGTCATGCAGCTTGCCGAGAATATTGGTCAGCACACGGATCGGATTGCGCGCACCGCCGCCATAGATGCCGGAATGCAGATCGCGGTTGGCCGCGGTGATCTTCACCTCTTCATAGACGAGCCCGCGCAGCGACGTGGTGATCGCCGGGGTCGACGGGTCCCACATGCCGGTGTCGCACACCACCGCGAAATCGGCGGCAAGATCTTTCTTGTTGGCTTCGAGGAACGGCACGAAATTCTTCGAGCCAACCTCCTCCTCGCCTTCGATGCAGATGGTGAGATCGATCGGCAGCGAGCCTGTGACATTCACCCAGGCCCGGCAGGCTTCCACGAAGGTCGAGAGCTGGCCCTTGTCGTCCTGCGCACCGCGCGCAACGATGATGTCGCGGCCATCGGCATGTTTGGTGACGACCGGCTCAAACGGCGGACGGTGCCACAGGTTCAGCGGATCGACCGGCTGAACGTCGTAATGACCATAGAACAGAACATGCGGCCGCTTGCCGGTGTTGCCCTTGGCGGTCGCGACGATGGCGGGATGGCCCGCGGTCAGCCGTACCTCGGCGTTGAAGCCCAGGCTCTCGATCTCGCCGGCCAGATGCTTTGCCGCCGCCTTGCAGTCCTCGGCGTAAGCTGGATCGGCGGAAATCGACTGGATCCGCAACAGCGCGAACAACCGCTCCAGAGCCTTGTCGAAATCGGCATCGACGCGATCGAGAACGGATGCAAGCTGCGTATTGGACATGGGCGAATTTCCTTAAGCGTGATGGTCCGGAACTTCGGTGGAATCTAGCAGCACCGGCGGGTGGTGCATATGCCAGATCAACCCGCCTGCGAGGATGGCCGTCGCCAGCAGATTATTGCCCCAGGCCTGCAGCATCGCCGGGAATACCGGGATCGACAGCGCCATCAGCACGCCAATAATGCCAAGCAGCCACCATGTCCCGGTCCGCACATTCGGGCGGGGATCATCGGCGGCGCGATGCATCAGCACCGTGAGCGGCAGGAACAGCCACATGAAGTAATATTGCCGCGCCAGCGGCGATGCCACCGTCATCAGGCAGAACAGCACGCCGAGTTCTTCGGCACGTGAGCGCGGCGTGAGTTTCGATCGCGGCAAAAGCGACCAGATGAAGCCGAGACCAATCAGACCGGAGACTGCGAGCACGATCAGGTTCGCGGTTTTGTAGCTGACATCGATCACGTTCATCGTGGCCGATCCACGCTTGCGATCGTCCTGGAAATAATCGATCGGCCGCACCAGGCGATGCGTCATCGCGATGATCGACTGGTTCACCCATGACCAGTTTTGCTCGTCGCGCTGGCCGAAGCCTTTCTCGGAGCTGGAGCCGACCATTTCGGTGTACCAGGTCTTCACCTCGGCAGCATTGCGCGCGAAGCCGCGGAACGGCGCCGGCACCACGTAGAGCAACAGCAGCGTGCAGATGATCATGCTGGCCGAGGCCGCCCAGTGCCGCCGCCACAACAGATAAGGCAGCACCGCCACCGGGAACACCTTGATGGCCGTCGCGAGCGCGAACATGCTGCCGCCCACCCACGGCCGATCCTTCTGCATCCACCAGAAGCCGAGCAGCATCATCGCCAGCAGCACCAGATTGGGCTGGCCGAGATCGTACATGTCGAACACGAAGGTGATGGTCGCAAAGCCCGGCAGCGCCGCGAGCCACGCCGCCGGAATCTTCTTCGAGCCGGTCATGGCATTGGAGAGCTGGCTGGTGATCGCCCAGGCCGCCGAATTCAGGATCGAGAGCAAGAGATAAAGCGGGACCTTGCCGAACCAGCTCGGGAGCGCCAGCAAAACTGCCGACAGCGGCGGATAGATGAAGTCCAGCGCACCATTGGTCTTCGCCTCATAGAGCGGCGCACCATGCAGCACCTGCCGCCCGGCCCAGAACCACAGCGCGTAGTCCTTGGTCTTGCCGTTGCCGAAGATTTCCGGAACGAGCACATCCGCCGTCAGCAGGACGCAGGTGATCAGGAACAGCACGTCCAGCGGCTGCCGCAAGGACGGCCACCGCAAAACCGGCATTTCGCCGTCACTTTTCGTCACTTCGCAGTCCCGCTTCAAAGACCCGCCGACACGGCGCGGTTCAGACCGCGGTGGGTAGCAGATGGCGCCGGGCCTGCAAAGCCGCGGGCCGGCGCATAACGGATCGTCCGGACGAAGCTTACCGCTTCAAAATCCCGCCCAGCGTCCCGCGCACGATCTCGCGGCCGATCGAACTGCCCAGCGAGCCGCCGATCTGCTTGCCGACATTGGCGACGATGCCACCGACGACCTTGTTAGTCACGCTGCGGGTGACGCTGCGCGCAATCACCTGGCCGGTGGAGAGCCTGTTGCGGCCGGTATTGGTGCCGAAGATGGTGCCGACGATCGCACCGAGCTGGCCCAAAAATCCACCACCGCCGCCACCGCCCGCCGCGTCGCCAGCCTCGGCGGGCGTCGCCGCCGTGCCGGCGATGCGCTTCTGCAGCGTCTCGTAGGCGGATTCGGAATCGATCGCAGTATCGTATTTGCCCTTCACCGGGCTCGCCGCGAGGATCGCCTTGCGCTCCTCAGGCGTGATCGGCCCGATCCGTGCGGTCGGCGGACGCACCATGATGCGTTCGACCATCGCAGGCGTGCCGTTGCCTTCCAGGAACGAGACCAGTGCTTCGCCCTTGCCGAGTTCGGTGATGACCGTGGCCGTGTCGAGTTTCGGATTGGCACGGAAGGTCTGTGCTGCCGCCTGCACCGCCTTCTGGTCCCGCGGCGTGAAGGCGCGCAAGGCGTGCTGAACGCGGTTACCGAGCTGGGCGAGTACCCGATCGGGCACATCGATCGGGTTCTGGGTGACGAAATAGACGCCGACGCCCTTGGAGCGGATCAGGCGCACCACCTGTTCGATCTTGTCGAGCAGCGCCTTCGGCGCATCGTTGAACAAGAGATGCGCTTCGTCGAAGAAGAACACCAGTTTAGGCTTCGGCAGGTCGCCGACTTCGGGCAATTCCTCGAACAGTTCCGAGAGCAGCCACAGCAGGAAGGTTGCGTAGAGCCGCGGGCTCGACATCAGCTTGTCGGCGACGAGGATATTGACCATGCCGCGGCCGTCGCGGTCGGTCTTGAGAAAATCTTTCAGCTCCAGCGCCGGCTCGCCGAAGAATTTATCGGCGCCCTGGTTCTCCAGCACGAGCAATTGACGCTGGATGGTGCCGATTGTCGCCTTGGTGACGTTTCCGAAGCTCAAGGCCGACTTGCGGACATCGGCAAGCGGATCGACCTCATCTTTCTTGGCGGTCATCGGCACGATGGCGTCGAGCAGCGCGCGCAGATCCTTCATGTCAAGCAGCGTCAGGCCGTTCTCGTCGGCGACGCGGAAGGCGACGTTGAGCACGCCTTCCTGCACATCGTTGAGATCGAGCAGCCGCGCCAGCAACAGTGGCCCCATCTCCGAAATGGTCGCGCGCACCGGATGGCCCTGCTCGCCGAACACGTCCCAGAACACGGTCGAGAACTGATCGGGCTGGAACGTCAGCGCCATCTCCTTGGCGCGCTGCAAAATGAAGTCCTTGCCCTCGCCGACTTCGGCGATACCCGACAGGTCGCCCTTGATGTCCGCAGCGAAGACAGGCACGCCGGCACGTGCAAAGCCCTCCGCCATCACCTGCAGCGATACGGTTTTACCCGTTCCCGTCGCGCCCGTGACGAGACCGTGGCGATTGCCGAGGGCCAGCGTCAGCCATGCCGGTTGGTCGCCCTTGCCGATGAAGATCTTGCCGTCGGTATCGCCTGACTTCAGTTCGGTGGTCGCCATCGGATCGCCTCTGTCGCGCGCATCAAGAAAAAGATTTCAAAAAAATTTGCGGCTCACCATGATCTTACCGCATCTTGGCGAGCGATTGAAACGCAAAGCGTTCCTGCCACACCTGAAACTCGTCCGTCGTTCCCACGGACGAAACACAAGCCGTATCTTTTTGCTCTTTCCAAAGTACGGCGCCGTCGCATCTGCGAACAATTGACCAAAATTTCACGTTTGCTCTTGCATTGGTGCAACACTCGAAGCGCGATCACACTGAATCGCACGTCGGGCGAGTTGGCGCGCTTGTAATTCGAATCACAGCGGCTCAAGATCACTTTTCAACATAAGGGCATCGGCACTCAACCGATGTGAGGCGGGGCATCATGGACGAATTGATCAAAGCGCTGACCGCCAAGGTCGGCATCGACGAAGCTGTGGCTGAAAAGGCTGTCGGCATTATCTTGGGGTTCCTGCGCAAGGAAGCACCGGCCGCGCCGGTCAATGCGCTCATCGAAAAAATTCCGGGTGCGGATGCAGCCATCGCATCGTCAGAGGGCGGTGGTGGATTGAGCAGCCTGATGGGCGGCGGCATCATGGCCCTGGGCAGCAAGCTGATGGGTCTTGGCCTCGGCATGGGTGAGATCCAGAGCGTCGCGCGCGAACTGTTCAAGTTCGGCCGCGAGAAGATCGGCGCGGATGCCATGGACGAGATCGTTGCCGGCACACCTGGCCTGAGCCAGTTCTCCTGACCGTCTGTTACGTCAGCAGCCGCGCGTAAGCGTCCAGCATCTTCATACGTCCGATCTTCATACGTCTGAGTACCATGACATATCCCATCTCCAAGATTGACGGTTTGACGGCCTTCGCCGCGACCAAACTGAAAAAGGCAGGCATCCGCACCATGGAAGGGCTGCTGGACGCCGCTCATTCCGCGAAGTGCCGCAAGGAACTCGCTGCCAAGACCGGGTTCAGCGAACAGCAACTGCTCGAATGGGCGAACCTCGCCGACTACCTGCGCATCCCCGGCATGGGCAAGGCCAAGGCCGAACTGCTCCGCGCCTCCGGCGTCAACACGGTACGCGAATTGACCCACCGCAATCCCGCCCGCCTCGCTCAGGCGATGCGCGACGCCAATGACAAGCGCAAGCTGGTCCGGGTGATGCCCTCGGAGAAGTCGGTCGGCGACCTGATCGAGAAGGCCCGCCAGCTGCCGCTGAAGATTTCGTATTGAGGCTGGACCCGGTCTCTCAGCTGTCGTCCCCGCGCAGGCAGGGACCCATAGCCACCGAAGATTTGATAAAAGCGCTGTGGCCACGTCTCTGTTCGAACTTTGACGTCCGTGGTTATGGATCCCCGCTCTCGCGGGGATGACAGCCGAGATGGCCGGCAACCGCCTCGATCTTGACTCCCTCCCCCCGACCGCGCAAAGCGACCTCATGATCGCGCGTCCGACCACGTCTGCTCCGACGGTCCACCCGGTGCTGGCCGCGCTGCTGGCATCGCCGGTGCCTGCCGTGATGGGCATCCTGAACGTCACCCCGGACTCCTTCTCCGATGGCGGCCAGTTCGATGCCCCCGAGCGCGCGCTGGCGCAGGCTAGGCGGATGATTGCCGAGGGCGCGGGGATCATCGACATCGGCGCCGAGTCCACACGGCCCTATGGGTCCCGGCCGGTCACTGCCGATGAAGAATGGGCGCGGCTCGTGCCGGTGCTGGCCGACGTCATCGCGCTCGGCACGCCGGTATCGATCGACAGCATGAAGGCGTCCGTCGTCGCGAAAGCGCTCGCCGCCGGCGTCGCCATCGCCAATGACATCTGGGGCCTGCAGCGCGATCCCGACATGGCCCGCGTCATCGCGGAGTACAACGCGCCTGTCGTCGTCATGCATAACCGTGACACCGTCGATGGCAGCATCGATATCGTCGCCGACATGAAAAGCTTCTTCGCGCGCTCGCTGGAGATCGCCGCCGGGGCCGGCATCCCAGCGGACCACATCGTGCTCGACCCCGGTATCGGCTTCGGCAAGACATCTGAGCAGAGCATGATTGCGCTGGCGCGGTTCGACGCGCTGACCAGTTTCGGCCTGCCTGTACTGATCGCCGCCTCGCGCAAGAAATTCATATCGACCGTCGTGCCGTCGGAACCGCAGCAGCGCATCGGCGGATCGCTCGCCGCGCATCTGCTCGCGGTGCGGCACGGCGCCAAAATCGTCCGCGCCCATGACGTCGCGGAAACCGTTCAGGCCCTGCGCGTCACCGCAGCCATCGAGGACTTAAGATGACCGACATGATCTTCATCAAGGGCGTATCCGTGCATGCGCATCACGGCGTGCTCGATTACGAAGGCGTCGTTGGGCAGCGCTTCGTCATCGATCTCGAACTCGACGCCGATATCGACCTTGCCTCGCGCAGCGACCGCCTGGCCGATACCGTGTCCTATGCCAATGTCGTCGCCACCGCGATCGCTGCTTTCAAGGACACCAATTACAAGCTGCTGGAACGCGCCGCCGGTGCGGTAGCCGATGCGGTGCTCGCGGATTTTCCGCGTATCAGCTCCGTCAAGGTCACCGTGCACAAGCCGCACGCGCCGATCGCCGCAATCTTCGACGATGTCGGCGTGGTGCTGCGCAGATCGCGGGCGTAACCGATGGCCAGCGTCCTCATCGCGCTCGGCGGCAATGTCGGCGATGTCCGCATGACCTTCCGCAAGGCGATCGGCAATATCTGCGGCATGACGCAGGCCGCGTTGATCGAACGCTCGGCAGACTACAGCACGCCGCCGGTGGGCGATGTGCCGCAGGACCACTTCGTCAATGCGGCAATCGAGATCGAGACCGAACTCGATCCGCACGCGTTGTTGTTCACGCTGCACAGGATCGAACACAAGTTCGGCCGCAACCGCGTTGCCGAGGGGCACTGGGGTCCGCGTCCGCTCGATCTCGACATGATCGCCTATGACGACGTGGTCATCGCCAAGCCGGAACTGCACCTCCCCCACCCGCGCGCCACCGAACGCGCCTTCGTCCTGGTGCCGCTGGCCGAGATCGCCCCGGACCGGATGATATCAGGCAAGACCGTTGCCGAGCATCTGAAGGCCCTCTCAACCGACGGCATCGAGAAGCTGCCCGACCTCGATTGAGCGCCAACACGCCGGAACTATCCTCACAAGATCACTCGCAGATCCCACGGCGCGACCAGCTCGGACCAGATTGGTTTAGCTCTGTGCCCCGCCCCTCACCCGTCGCGGACTTCGTCCGCGCCACCCTCTCCCCGCGCATTGCGGGGAGAGGGAAACGGCCGCGCTCCCCGGCTCCACGCGCCAATTCCGCGCATCCCCATGTCCGAACAGGCATTGGCAACCCCTTCTCGGCATGGCATTTTCCGGCTCAACCACGAAGCAATACCGGGAGTGAAGTTCCTCAATGTCGACTGCGACTGACGACCTGCGGCTGGCCGCCGATTTTGCGCCTGCGAGTTACGATGACTGGCGCAAGCTCGTCGATGGCGTGCTGAAAGGCGCGCCGTTCGAAAAGCTGATCAGCAAGACCTATGACGGCGTCAAGATCCAGCCGATCTATCCGCGCGCCCGGGATGCGGCGCCGATTGCCAGCCGGCCGGCCGCGGCGCCATGGCAGATCATGCAGCGGATCGACCACCCGGATGCCGGCAAGTCGAACAAGCAGGCGCTGCACGATCTGGAGAACGGCGCCACTGGTCTCACGCTGGTGTTCGAAGGTGCCAATGGCGCGCGCGGTTTCGGTCTCGTCGCCTCGCCCGACACCATCGAGACGCTGTTCGACGGCATCTATCTCGACGCCGGCATCGGCATCGAACTCCATGCCGGCCCGCAGTCGCGCATGGCCGTGACGCATCTGGCCGATTACATCAAGGCGAAAGGCATCGATCCCGCCACATGCGATATCCGCTTTGGCCTCGATCCCATCGGCGCCACCGCGGTGTGGGGCACCAGCGCCTATAACTGGTGGGAGATGGCGCCCGCCGTCACCGACACCATCAAGAAGCTCGCCGCGCAAGGCTTCAAGGGCCCGTTCGCGGTTGCCGACGGCCGCATCATTCACGATGCCGGCGGCTCCGAAGTTCAGGAACTATCTTACGTCCTCGCGGTGATGGTGTCCTATCTGCGCGCGATGGAAGACCATAATATTCCGCTCGAGACGGCCCGCGGCATGGTCTATGCGCGTCTCGCGGCCGATGCCGATCAGTTTCTCACCATGGCAAAATTCCGCGCGCTGCGCCTGCTCTGGGCGCGCATCGAGGAAAGCTGCGGCCTCGCGCCGAAGCCGCTGTTCATCGCTGCCGATACGGCATGGCGTATGCTCACGCAGCGCGATCCCTATGTGAACATGTTACGCGCGACCATGGCGACCTTCGCGGCCGGTCTCGGCGGCGCCAACTCCATCTGCGTGCTGCCGCACACGCTGGCGCTTGGCCTGCCCGATGGCTTTGCGCGCCGCGCTGCGCGCAACACCCAACTGGTGCTGCTGGAAGAGTCCAATCTCGCCAAGGTCACCGATCCCGCCGCCGGTGCCGGCGGCATCGAGACGCTGACGCGCGAACTGTGCGACGCCGCATGGGCGCAGTTTCAGGACATCGAAAAAGCCGGCGGCGCCTTCCCGGCGCTTGGCAACAATGTGATCCAGCCGAAGGTCGCCGCCACCCGTGCCGCACGTCAGGCCAGCGTGGCCAAGCGCCGCGAAGTGCTCACCGGCGCCAGCGAATTCCCGAACCTGCATGAGGCCCGCGCCACCGTGCTGAAGGTGAAGCCGATCCCCGGCAAGCCCTATGGCAAGGACAAGATCAAGTTCAACCCGCTGGAACCGATCCGGCTGGCCTCGCCCTTCGAGGCGCTGCGCGACAAGTCGGATCACCTGCTGGCACGCAAGGGTGCCCGTCCGAAGGTCTTCCTGGCCAATCTGGGCACGCCCGCCGATTTCACGGCCCGCGCGACCTTCGCGAAGAGCTTCTTCGAGACCGGCGGCATCGAAGCCCTCGACAGCGACGGTTTCTCCGATCCGGCGGCACTCGCAAAGGCCTGGAAGGCCTCCGGCGCCGCGCTGGTATGTATCTGCTCGTCCGACAAGCTCTATGCCGGCCAGGCCGCTCCCGCAGCAAAGGCGCTTAAGGCCGCCGGCGCGAAGCATATCTATCTGGCAGGCCGCCCTGGCGACCTCGAGGCGCCCTTGCGCGACGCAGGCGTTAGGGATTTTATCATTGCCGGCGGCGATGCGCTGGCGATGCTGGTGCAGGCCCATGATCTACTAAATTCGGCCTGATGGAGTAAGCCATGACGGCAACGGCGAGCAAACCTGCGCTGACCGGCGGCTGCCAATGCGGCGCGATCCGCTTTGCGCTGTCGGCTGCGCCGACCCGGGTCAGCATCTGCCATTGCCGGATGTGCCAGAAGGCCACCGGCGCGCCCTTTGCCTCGCTCGCCGATATCCCGAACGAGAACTTTGCATGGACCCGCGGCAAGCCGGCGGCGTTCAAGTCATCGTCGATTGCGGAGCGCGACTTCTGCGCCAAATGCGGCACGCCGCTGAGCTACCGCGCCATCGGCGGCCCCAAGATCGAGATCATGACCGGCGCCTTCGACAGGCCGGACCGCGTGGTGCCGACGCAGCAATTCGGCACCGAGTCACGCCTGGGCTGGGTCGGCAACTTGTCGAACCTGCCGAGCAAGACGACGATGCAGAATTTCGGACCGGAGAAATGCGCGGAAGTGTTCAGCTATCAGCATCCGGATCATGATTGAGATGATGGGAACTGACTCATGTCTCACCAAAACGAGCTGGATAAACTCGAAGCGGTGCGAGCCCGCTTGCAGTCGATGATCGACTATCACAATCCGACAGTCGATTATCGCAATCCGTCGACTTCCACAACGATCCCGCTGTGGGTCGTCGGGTTGTGTGCCGGAATGCTCTCGCTCCTCGGGTGGATTTTCGTGTCCGGAGTGATAGCGGGTGAATACAGTTTGTTGAACGTTGTCGCGCTGACCATCGTCCTGGCGCTCATGGCGTTGATCGGAATGCGCAAGATAACAGTCTTCGGCATTCCGATTGCAGTATTCGAACTCATCTTTCTTGTCCCCGGCGGACAAACGGCCGGTGAACCCCAAATACGTCAACGCCTCGCTGACTGCGAAACAAAAATCAAAAAATTAAAGGAACGCCGCTCGTGAGCAAGATTCCGAACTTCGCCGAGATCGACTTCGCCAGCCGTGCCGCCGGCACGCCGTCGCAGGGCGAGCCGTGGCTGACGCCCGAAGGCATTCTGGTGAAGCCGGGCTATGGCGAAGCCGACGTCGCCGGCATCGACTTCCTCGACACCTATCCAGGCATCGCGCCGTTCCTGCGCGGCCCCTACCCGACCATGTATGTCAACCAGCCCTGGACGATCCGGCAATATGCCGGCTTCTCCACCGCGGAAGATTCCAACGCCTTCTATCGCCGCAATCTCGCCGCCGGCCAAAAGGGCCTCTCGGTTGCCTTCGATCTCGCCACCCATCGCGGCTATGACAGCGATCATCCGCGCGTGTCGGGCGACGTCGGCATGGCCGGCGTGGCGATCGACTCGATCTATGACATGCGCACGTTGTTCGCCGGTATTCCGCTCGACCAGATGAGCGTGTCGATGACCATGAACGGCGCGGTGCTGCCGATCCTCGCGCTCTATGTCGCCGCCGCCGAAGAACAGGGCGTGCCGCCGGAGAAGCTGACCGGAACGATTCAGAATGACATTCTGAAAGAGTTCATGGTGCGCAACACCTATATCTATCCGCCGACGCCCTCGATGCGGATCATCTCGGACATCTTCGCCTACACCTCGCAAAAGATGCCCAAGTACAATTCGATTTCGATCTCCGGCTATCACATGCAGGAGGCCGGCGCGACGCAGGATCTTGAGCTGGCTTACACGCTCGCCGACGGCGTCGAATATCTGCGCGCAGGTCTCGCCGCAGGCATCGATGTCGACCGCTTCGCACCGCGGCTGTCGTTCTTCTGGGCGATCGGCATGAACTTCTTCATGGAAGTCGCCAAGATGCGCGCCGCGCGGCTACTGTGGGCCAAGCTGCTGACGCAGTTCAATCCGAAGGATCCGAAATCGCTGTCGTTGCGCACCCATTGCCAGACCTCGGGCTGGTCGCTGACCGCGCAGGACGTCTACAACAACGTGATGCGTACCACCATCGAGGCGATGGCGGCGACGCAGGGGCACACTCAGTCGCTGCACACCAATGCGCTCGACGAGGCGCTGGCGCTGCCCACCGACTTCTCGGCGCGTATCGCCCGCAACACGCAATTGTTCCTGCAACAGGAAACCGGCACCAACCGCATCATCGATCCATGGGGCGGCTCCTATTACGTCGAACGCCTCACCCACGATCTCGCCACCAAGGCCTGGGCGCATATCCAGGAAGTGGAAGAGCTCGGCGGCATGGCCAAGGCCATCGAGGCCGGCGTACCCAAGCTGCGCATCGAGGAAGCTTCGGCCAAGACCCAGGCCCGCATCGACGCCGGCCGTCAGGCGGTGATCGGCGTCAACAAATACAAGCCGGAAAATGAAGAAGCGCTCGACGTGCTCAAGGTGGAAAACTCCACGGTGCGCCGGCTGCAGATCGACAAATTGAAGAGGCTTCGTGGCGAGCGCAGCCAGGCCGACGTCGATGCCGCGCTGGCGGCGCTGACGCGCTCGGCCAAGGACGGCAACGGCAACCTGCTGGCGCTGGCGATCGATGCCGCGCGGGCCAAGGCCACCGTCGGCGAAATTTCCGATGCGATGGAAAAGGTGTTCGGCCGCCACCGCGCCGAGATCAAATCCATCACCGGTGTCTACAAGCGCGAGGCGTCCACCATGAACGACAAGGTCCAGAAGGTTCAGGCGCTGATCGACGCCTTCGAGGACGCCGAGGGCCGCCGCCCGCGCATTCTCGTCGCCAAAATTGGTCAGGACGGCCACGACCGCGGCCAGAAGGTGATCGCCTCGGCCTTCGCCGATGTCGGCTTCGACGTCGATATCGGGCCGCTATTCGCCACCGCCGATGAAGCCGCGCGGCAGGCCGTCGAAAACGACGTGCACATCCTCGGCCTCTCGTCGCTGGCCGCAGCCCATCTGACCGCGGTGCCCGAACTCAAGGCCGCGCTCAAGAAACAGGGCCGCGAGGACATCATGATCATCATCGGCGGCGTCGTCCCGCCGCAGGATTACGACGAACTCTACAAGGCCGGCGCGGAGGCGATCTTCCCGCCCGGCACGGTGATCTCCGAGGCGGCCGAAGAGCTGATCCACAAGCTCAACGCGCGGCTGGGCCACAGCGAGGCGGCGGCGTAGCTGCAGCGTCACGGCAAACGTGGTAGGATCGCGGGATGACCGACGTGATCGACATCCCGCTGGAGACGATCCTCGCAAAACTGCGAGCGATTGCGCCTGCCATCAAGGCAGAAGGCGTGACGCGGCTGGCCGTGTTCGGCTCTAGGGTTCGCGGTGACGCACGGCCGGACAGCGATCTGGATATTTTGATTGAGACGTTCGACAGAGCGTCTTCAGCGCGACGCTTCGATCTGTTCAAGGTCATGCATCTCATCGAGGATACGATTGGAATTTGGCCGCACGTCATGTTTCCAACCGAATTGACACCTCGCATCAGGGAACGCATGGCCGACGACCTGATCGAGGTGTTTTGATGCCTCCCACGTCCGAAGATCGTCTGAAAGACATTCTTGATCGCGTTTATCTCATCGAGCGCGTTACGAGCGGCATGGCGCCGGATCAGTTCGCCGAAGACGAAGTTGTTCGCGGTGTGGTAGAGCGCTTCCTTGCCATCATCTACGAAGCGTCATTGCGGTTACCAGATAACGTCAAGATTCTCGCTCCGCATATCAATTGGCGAAGAATGAATGATTTCGGAAATCACCTCCGTCACGCTTATCATCTAACGGATGCGGACGAAGTCTGGCAGATCGTGCAGAATGACCTGCCTCCCCTCAAAGCCTTTGTTGAAAGCGTCATCCGCGAATGACTACACGTGCCTTTCATCAGTCGCTGCTTGCGGCTTTGCTCCTCGCACTGCCATGCATCGCGCCCGCCCTCGCCGCCGAGCCAAAGCCCGACATCCAGCTCAAGGCCAAATACACCGAGGTCACCGTCTTCTTCGATGCCGCGATCAAGTCCGATGCGCCGCTGCTGACGAACCTCACGGCCGGCAGCAAGGCCTGGGCTACGAAGACGCTCAAGGAGCTTGCCGAGCAGCGCAAGGAGATGAACGATCTCCCTGCCGACATCCGCAACCGGCCATGGGAATCCGAGCGAACCTATGCGCAAAGCTCATTGGTCGCGGATCGCTATGTCAGCATCATTCGCGCGGACTACAACTACACCGGCGGCGCGCATCCCAATCGTGCCAGCGACACGCTGCTGTGGGACAGGCAGGCCGGCAGGATGATCAGCATCCGCCCGTTCTTCACCGAGCTCGCCGACAACGGGCCGGCGATGACGGCGATCCGCGATACGGTCGTCGCCGATCTCAAAGTCGAGAAGAAAAAACGCGACAACGACAATCCCGAGATGAGCCTCGTCGACGCGCTGGAGCCGAAGCTGCTCAAGATCGGGCCGGTATCGCTGGCGCCGTCGACATCGGCCGGTAAGAGCTCCGGCCTCAGCTTCCATTACGGCCCCTATGCGGTCGGTTCCTATGCCGAAGGCGATTACGACGCCTTCGTGCCATGGGAGACATTGAAGCCATATCTGTCGGCGGAGGGCAGCGCGATCTTCGGCGGCCAGCGGCCGAAGGATGACGACAAGGGGCCGCAGTGACGACAGCCCACATCGACATCGACGCGCTCGCCAAAGACATTCGCGCCGGCAGCCGCGCAGCGCTGGCGCGCGGGATCACGTTGGTCGAGAGTCGCCGCGCCGATCATCAGGCCGCCGCGCGCGAACTCGTACAGGCGCTGCTGCCGTATACAGGCCAGGCATTCCGTGTCGGCATCACCGGCTCGCCCGGCGTCGGCAAATCGACCACCATCGATGTGCTCGGCATGTATCTGATCGAGCGCGGCCACAAGGTCGCGGTGCTGGCCGTCGATCCATCCTCGGCGCGCACCGGCGGTTCGATCCTCGGCGACAAGACCCGGATGAACGATCTGTCGGCCCATCCGAACGCCTTCATCCGCCCCTCGCCGTCCTCCGGCACGCTCGGCGGCGTCGCGGCGAAAACGCGCGAGGCGATGCTGCTGTGCGAGGCCGCCGGCTTCGACGTGGTGCTGGTGGAAACCGTCGGCATCGGCCAGTCGGAAACCGCGGTCTGCGACATGACCGACTTCTTTCTCGCGCTGATGTTGCCCGGCGGCGGCGACGAGTTGCAGGGCATCAAGAAAGGCCTGATCGAACTCGCCGACATGATCGCCATCAACAAGGCCGATGGCGACAACCTCAAACGCGCCAATATCACCGCTGGAGATTATCGCGGCGCGCTGCATATCCTGGCGCCGCGCTCGGAGCACTGGCATCCGCCGGTCGTGACCTATTCGGCGCTGACCAAGACGGGTATCGCCGAACTCTGGGAGAAGGTCGTTGCGCATCGCACCGCCATGAATGCCCCCGGCGATTTCGCCGCCCGCCGCCGCGAGCAGCAGGTGAAATGGATGTGGACCATGCTGGAGGATCGTTTGAAGGCGCGGCTGCGCAGCGATCCCGGCATTCGCAGCAAGGTCAAACAAGTCGAACGCGACGTCGCCGACGGCACGGTGACGCCTGCCGTCGCGGCGGAGGCGATCATAGAGTTGTTGAGGTAGCGCGCCCCGACCTCTCCCCGCTTGCGGGGAGAGGTCGGCTGGCGGAGCGCAGCGAAGCCAGGCGGGTGAGGGGGACTATCCACTCGCTCCTAGTTCGTGGAGAGTCCCCCTCACCCGCCTTCCACATGCTTCGCATGTTACAGGCGACCTCTCCCCGCAAGCGGGGAGAGGTTAGCGCGCCGTCACGATCATGGAGGCGAATGTTGAACCGTCCCGGTACATCCCCCCGCATCCTCATCACCGGCTTTGGCCCGTTCCCCGGCGCGCTGTTCAATCCAACACAGGCGCTGGTGCGAAAACTCGCAACGCTGCGCCGCCCCGCTTTCGCGGATATCACCCGCATCGCACATATTTTCGACGTCACCTACGCCGCCGTCGATCGCGAACTGCCCGAATTGATCGCACGCCATCGTCCGGATGCGCTGCTGATGTTCGGCCTCGCCGCACGCACGCCCTATATCCGGATCGAGACGCGCGCACGCAACGCGGTGTCGATGCTGTGGCCCGATGCGGATGGCACGCCGGTGCGTCGCGCCAGCATCGTACCTGGCGCCGACGCGCAGATGTTCGGCCCGCACACGGCGCGTCTGTTCCGGGTCGCCCTCACCAGCGGCGCCGCTGTGCGCTCCTCACGCGATGCCGGCCGCTATCTCTGCAATTATCTGTCCTGGCGCAGCATCGAGGCCTCCCGCGCCCCCGGCGGCCCGCACCTCGCGGCCTTCGTCCATGTGCCGCTGCTGGCACAAGACACCGCCTCGCACCGCATGACCTCCGACGAACTCACCGATACCGGTGAAGCGATCCTGCTGGAAATGATCCGCATGACCCGGGTCAAGCTGCGTGACGCAGCCCGGAATTCCCGGGTTTGAGGCCGTCGAAACGACGCCCTCGGGCTATTTTCTGAACATTAATTCATAAAATCAGGAAATCCGCCGATTTCCGCGACGCAGCCATGCCGAAAGTCAACTTGTGCATCGCAGCATGAACACCCTAATGGCGGGAATGCTTTCAAGGACAGCTTTGTGACCGACATCAACGCCGACGCGCCCCTGGCGGTGTCATCGACCCATAGCCCAATGAAATTTGGCGAATTTGTCGTCGTGATCGCTTCGATCATGGCGCTGAATCCGCTTGCCATGGACATCATGCTGCCGGCGCTGCCGCATATCGGTGCGGCCTTCAAGGTCCCTGATGCCAACCACCTTCAGACCGTCCTCTCGATCTTCCTGCTCGGCTTCGGCGTGGCCCAATTCGCCATGGGCCCGCTGTCGGACCGCTACGGTCGGCGCCCCATCCTGCTCGGCGGAATGGCCGTCTATTGCGCCGCGAGCGTGCTCGCGCTGTTCGCACCGTCATTCGAAATCCTACTGCTTGCCCGCCTGCTGCAGGGCGTCGGCACCGCGGCGACGCGCGTGATCGCGGTGTCGATTGTCCGGGACTGCTATGCCGGCGGTCGCATGGCCAGCGTCATGTCACTGGCCATCATGGTTTTCATTTCGGTGCCGGTCATCGCCCCGTCTTTCGGGCAGGCCCTGATGGTGCTCACGGAATGGCGCGGCATCTTTGTCGTGCTGATGCTATACGGCTTGCTGACGCTGGCCTGGAGTGCCTGGCGAATGCCGGAGACGCTGCCGGTCGCCAAACGCCGTTCGCTCGCCATTCGTGATGTGCTGTATGCCTATCGGCAAACCGTCAGCCATCGGCAGACGCTCGGTTACGGCCTCGCTGCCGGCATCCTGCAGGGCGCACTGTTCGCTTTCGTGTTCACCTCGCAGCAGGTGTTCACCGAGATTTTTCATCTCGGGCCATATTTCCCGCTTGCCTTTGCTTCCATCGCTTTCGGCGTCGCTGCGGCCAGCTTCTTCAACTCGCGCGTCGTCCATCGCCTTGGCATGCGCGCACTCTCCCACGGCGCCCTACTCGGTTTCGTCACTGCTGGCGCGGCGATGTTATTGGCCGTGGCGATGGGCTTCATGCCGCTATGGTTGTTCATCGCGCTGTCGATGCTGATGATGTTTGCCTTCGGCCTGATGTTCTCGAATTTCACCGCACTGGCGATGGAGCCGCAGGGCCACATCGCCGGCACGGCCTCCTCACTCTACGGGACGCTGACCACGCTGCTGGGTATCGCCATCGGCACGGTTATCGGCCAGCACTATGACGGCACTCTGCTGCCGTTCGCGACCGGCCTTTTTCTTTGCACCCTCACTGCATTCGCGGTGATCCTCGTGGTGGAAAAGGGCCGCCTGTTCAAGTCTCACAAGATGGTGAGTTGAACGCTCTTGCGACGCAGCCGAATGGCCGTCGCGCAATTTTGAAATGTCTGGGAATACGTCGGGGCGAACCCGGCGCCGCCATGAACGTTATCAATTTTTACCGGAGCAATCCGATGCCCTACGCACTGTTCTGTGACGACGCGAAACTGAGCAAATCCTATCCGACCGAAGCCGACGTGTGGAAACTAGCCGCCGAGAGCGGCCTTGTCACCGATGTCGACGCCAAGAATTCGAAGCCGACGCCGCGCCGCGTGCTCGACAATGATTACGAGATCCGTCCCTGCCAGGCGGAGCCCGGCGAATGCCCGGAAAAGAACGAACGCGACGCCCAGGCCGAGAAGGATTTCCAGCTCGCGCTGACGGGTCGGTAGCGCGCGGGGCCCTGTGGTGGTCCAGCGAAGCGACGTCCGAAATTATGCGCCTGCACGCTCCCCCGTTGGCCTTTCTCCCAACACACGTCGTCATTCCGGGGCGCGGCCTCAGCGAAGCTGAGAGCGCGAGCCTCAGCCACTCCGCTTGGAGTGGTGGGGAATCTCGATCCACACTCGTCATTCTGGGGCAGGACGGACCGCGCAGCGGGCCGGCGTGAGCCCGAAATCTCGGTGCGTTTTGCGCTGAACAGGTCGGGATTCCGGGTTCGTCTGCGCGAAGGCGCGCAGCCGCCCCGGAATGACAGTTTGCGGTCGGGATCACGATAAACATTTTTTCCTATCTCCCGTTGGCAACATCTGACGACCGGGAGTGATGCACCCGCTCTTACCGTTCCATATGTCAGGGCCTCATTAACCCTACCCTGCACATTCATCGCGGCCGCTCTCGCCTGGCAACGTCACACGCATCATCTTGCATTACGTCATCAGCGGACATCCACCGGGACCTTGAACCATGGACCTGCATCGCCGCCATCTGCTGACTGCGTCCGGCGCGGGTCTCGCCGCCGGCGCATTCGCCGCATCGAGCGATGCGGCACGCGCCGCCCCGCTCACCTCGACGCTCGGGCGCGACGCCACGCAATATGGCGTGCGTGCCAATAGCCAGGACGACCAGACCCGCGCATTGCAACGCGCCATCGACGAGGCCGCGCGTGCGCAGGCACCGCTCGCATTGCCGCCCGGCACCTATCGCACCGGCATGCTCAGGCTCGCGCGCGGCTCGCAGATCATCGGCATCCGCGGTGCAACGACCCTCACCTTCAGCGGCGGCGCATCACTGCTGTCAGGCGAAGGCGCGGACTATGTCAGCCTCAGCGGCCTCACGCTGGACGGCAACTTCGCCAAACTGCTACCGCGGCGCGGATTGCTGCATATGGTGCAGGCGCGCGAACTCCGCATCAGCGATTGCACCGTGACCAACAGCGGCGGCGCGGGCATCTGGCTGGACAACATAGCGGGCGCCATCACCGGCAATACACTCACCAATATCGCAACCACCGCGATCGTGTCGTTCGATGCGCAGGGACTGATCGTCGCGCAGAACACCATTGCCGGCACCAGCAGCAACGGCATCGAAATCCTGCGCACCGCCATCGGCGATGACGGCACGCAAGTGATCGACAATCATATCGAGGACATCAAGGCGGGTCCCGGTGGCTCCGGTCAATATGGCAACGCCATCAACGCCTATCGTGCCGGCAATGTCATCGTCTCCGGCAATCGCATCCGCAACTGCGATTACTCCGCGGTGCGCGGCAACTCCGCATCGAACATCCACATCACGGGCAACAGCGTGTCGAGCGTGCGCGAAGTCGCGCTCTATTCGGAATTCGCCTTCGAGGCCGCGGTGATCGCCAACAACACCGTCGATGGTGCGGCGCTCGGCGTCTCCGTCTGCAATTTCAACGAAGGCGGCCGTATCGCCGTCGTACAAGGCAACATCATCCGCAACCTGCTCCCGAAGCGCCCGATCGGTACGGCGCCCGACGACGATGCCGGCATCGGCATCTATATCGAGGCTGACGCCAGCGTCAGCGGCAATGTCGTCGAGAACGCGCCGTCCTTCGGCATGATCGCGGGCTGGGGCAAGTATCTGCGCGATGTCGCCATCACCGGCAACGTGGTGCGCAACAGCTTTGTCGGCATCGGTGTATCGGTGGCACCGGGAGCCGGCACCGCGCTGGTGAGCAACAACATGATTTCGGGCGCACCGCGCGGCGCTGTGGTCGGCCTCGATCATGCAAAGCCTGTGACGCCGGACCTCACCGCCGATGGCGCACAGCGCTATCAGCAGATTGCCCTCTCCGGGAACACGGTGCGCTAAAGCGTTGTCCGCAGCATCGGATAGCGCGCGCTCATGACCAGAGGATCGAGCGCTTTCTGCCAATCCAGATCTGCCGGCGTCACCGCCGCCTGGCGTGGCGGAGCCTGCCGCAACAGGGTTTCGATCGGGATCAAGACGGGCGAAGCCGCTTCAGCCACCGGCTCGATGTCTGGCTGCAACGGCGCAAGCGCGGGCGCTGCAATGGCAGGAGCCGCGACGGCAGCCGGCCGCGGTTCAGGGGCGCGCGGCGCCCGGTAGATCACCCCTTCCGAAGACAGCACGCGCCTCACGGCGGCCGTCTCGCCCTCGACCATCAGCCGCCAGCGTTCAACCGCTTCCTTGGCTTCCTGAATATTATCGAGAAACTCGGCTTCACTGTGAAAACGGCGCCACCGCCCGCTCTCGAACAGTTCCGTCAAGTATTCGAGCCGGCTCTCGGCAAGGGCGCACCAGCGCTGAGCCAGTGGCCGACCAATGCCGGCATGCGGGTAAGGAAAATTCAGGTGAGATGACATGGAAATGTCCGCAAGAGAAAAAACGGACGCAAAGCAACAAACGAATCACTCACCAATACTTGGAGAGTTTCTGTGGAAAAGTTTTCGGGGTCCAGCGCAATGTGGTCAAACTTGGACAATTGCGTTGGAAACACGTGAGAAAGCCCCGTCAAACCTGAGGTATTGCAGTCAAGCCTTGCTTGAGCCTTGCTCGATGCCGGGCCATGCACCGGCAATCTATGACCTGAAGGTTAAAATTTTTGGTTAACAAAAACGAAAGACCCGTCCGGGGGGACAACCGGACGGGTCAAGCTATACCGGCGCGAATGTTTGGGCGCATGCGCCGGATATGGCCTCGTTGGGGAGGGAATGCCGCTCCCACATCCATATGTCCGGTCCACCTGGCCAAACGTTCAACGATCAGGAGATTATTTTTGGACGTCTGACGCCATCGACGGCGACGATGCCTCGACGGCACGCGTCGTCGGCGCCGGTGCGGTGACGACAACAGGCGTGACAGGCGCAGGCGCTGTCGCCACGGGTTGCTGAGCGCCCTGCACTGCCGATACCGCACTATAGGCATCCGCCGCGCCGGCACCGAACAGGTCGTCACGGCCGGGCGCACCAAGATCACGCGCGGTTGTCATCAGGATGCTGCGGATCTCGTTCGGCCGTAGTTGCGGATTGCGCTCGATCATCAATGCGGCGAGCCCGCTGATATAGGCTGCCGAGAACGAGGTGCCCGACGTCATCTGGTACTTGTTGTCCGGCGCGGGCAGGAAGATATCGACGCCCGGCGCAGCCACCGCGATGTGGCTGCCGCGGTTCGACGCACTGAACAGCCTGTCATACGCATCGGTGGCGCTGACAGCGATCACGTTAGGGTTTGCAGCGGGATAAAGCGGCGGCGATTTCGGCCCGGCATTGCCTGATGCTGCGACCATCACGATGCCCTTGCTGGCTGACGCCGCAATACCGCGTTCGATCAGCGGATCCTGCGGGCCGGCAAAACTCATATTGATGACCTGGGCGCCATTTATTGCCGCGAGATTGATACCCTTGAGGATCACGAAAGACGAACTCTCGGCACCGCCCTGCGACACGCCAAAGGCACGAATGGCAAGAATGCGCGCACGCGGCGCGCTGCCCATCAGCCGCGCATGCGATACGATCGCCCCCGCAATGCCAGTTCCGTGCACATGCGCACCTTCCTTGCTGCCAAGCGCATCGAACGAGCCCACGATGGCATCAGCGAGTTCGGGATGCGCGACGTCGATGCCGGAGTCGATCACAGCAACTGTGACATTGGCACCGGCGGACAGCTTGTGCGCCTCGGGCAGACGCAGCTTCGCCAGCGCATATTGCGCAGGATCGCCCTCCCCCAATGCCGGCGTTGTCACCTGATCCTGCAGCACATAGCGGAAGTTGGGTTGCACAGCGCGCACGTCAGCCTCGGCGCGCATCTGGGACTCGACAGTCTCGACCGAACGGTTGTCGGTGATGCGGAACAGGCTGATATTGGCGCCGATCAGCGGAAAGTCCTGCGACGACAGACGCTCCAGGCGCAGACGGCGTGCCAGCGCATCTGTCTGGTCGGGCGTCAGCGCGCTGTCGAGTTCGGCGACGATCTGCCGGGGGACATAACGCGTGTTCAGAGCCGTCTGTGGGCCATTGCTGCGCGGCCCACCCCCGGCGTTCTGGCTGCGCGGCGTCGGGCCGCCGCCGAGATCAGCAACGAATGGCTTCTCGTTGCATTCGCCGGATGCCGCGCGATTGGCATAGGCGCAGCTCGGATAGGTGTTCGGCGAATAACGCACATAGGGAATGGTCGGCAGCACGCCCACGATCTTCGGCGGCGGTGTGCGCCCTGGCCGCGAGGATATGGGCGGTGTCCTGCTGGCTGTCGTCCCGGTCGCCGCACCGCGCGGACCGACGCTGGTGATACCGACGCGACCGGCAATGGGTCCGCGGCTCGCGATACTCGGACCGCGGCTAGCGATGCGGCCTGCCCCGGCAGCGATGTTCGGATTGATGCGCGGCGTTGTGCTGGGAGAGATAGTGGGAACGCGCGATCCGATATTGAGGCTCGGCGAGCGCATCATGCTCTGCGCGCTGGCAGCCGACATGCCGAACGGCCACGCCACTGCGAGCGAAACCACAACGGCCGTGCATTTCATTATTGGTCCGGAGGCACCACGATCATGTCTCATGGAACAGGCCTCGCACGCACAATGCGGATCGGATCAACCGACGGCGCCTACTGCGCCTGAACCGCCATGCTGACGATCTTCTCGTTCTCCAGCCGGCGGATCAACCCGGCAATCTGGTCCTTGGTCATGGCGCGGTTGCCGAACTGCAGCCGGAACAGCCCGTCCTTGCCGCTGTCGACAATCGTGCCCTGATAGCCGTCGAGCAGCGCTGTGATGTCAGACACCCGCGCAGTCGGCGCAAAACGGACGAACAGGCGCGTCGGGGCTTCTACCGAGACCGGTGCCGGCGCGAGCGACCGGGTGACAGTGCTCGGTGCACTCGCTGGCGACGGCGCCGCTTCATAGGACGCAGTCTGGAATGTGCGTGTATCGCGCTGCATCAGCACAGTGCCAATCACGCCGGCCTGGAGCATGATCGCGAGCGCGCCAACAGCCGCCGAAGCCGCCAGCGTCCGCGGCGAAAGCGATGCGAAAAATCCGGAAATCCGCGCCGACAGACCGACCGATGTCGATCCGCTGCGTACCGGCTCGGCGTCAATCGCAGCAAACAGCTTCTGCATCGCCCGCGAGGACGGCGCACCGAGGCTCTCATTGAGGCCAATGGTCTCCGCATATTCTTCCTGGATCACGGCATATTGCTTCGCCAGTTCCGGATCCTTGGCCAGTGCATCATCGACGCGACGCGCATCACGCGCGTTGAGCGTGCCCGCGGCGTGCCACGGCAGCAATGCCTCGATCTCGCCTGGCTCCTGGGTCGGCACTTTGTTGCTCATCGCCATCATGGCCAGCCTCGTTCAATGCCGGCTGCCTTGAGCAGATCGGCTAATTTCTTGCGCGCATAAAACAGGCGCGTCTTGACGGTGTTCTCGGGAATTCCGACGATCTCGGCCACCTCTTCCACGGACTTCTCGTGGTAGTAGACGAGATCGACGATCTCCCGATGCTCGGGCGAAAGGGATGTCAGGCACTTCCGCAACGCGTCACTGGTATCCTTTTTCTGAACCGACACTTCGGGATTATCGGACGTATCCTCGATCGCGTTGGCCGTCTCGTCGTCCAGTTCGGCGTCCTTGCGCTTGCGCAGCGCGGACAGCGCCTTGAACCTCGTAATCGCCAGGAGCCAGGTCGACACCGCGGAGCGACCCTCGAATTTGCCTGCCTGCCGCCACACATCCAGGAACACCTCGCTGATAAGATCCTCAGCAATCTGTTCGTTCCGCACCAGCCGAAGGCCGAAGCGAAACACCCGGACGTGGTGCCTGCCATAAAGCACCTGCATGGCAAGACGGTCGCCTTGCGCAATCCGGGCGATCAGAATCTCATCCGATGCCGCCTGTGTTGCACTCACTGCCCGTCTCGCAAGGTTGGTCTGAATGAGGATGTAAGAGGTTCGATTGACAAGATAAAATCTTCTCGAATGGGCAGGAATATACCGGTCGCGGCTACTTTAGCCGCGCCGAACGGGCTTTTACCGCCCTTTTCTTGGACGGAACGGGTAACAGGTAGCATAATGCTGGGGCATTTCCGACCCGAACGCGAACGATTCACACGGCAACCTTACCAAGTCGTGGCTTCCGGAACAGCCTTGAGACGGCGGAACCTGCATTTTGCAGCCATATCCCGAAACCCTCGTCAAAGAATACCGTAACTTGTCCTGGCGGCTTTCCGCCACATCAAGTCAACTCGCCCGGGCCCGTCATCGGTCCGGGCATTTTTACTTAAACGACAAAGCTATTCTTGAAACCTTCCGGCAATCCCGCTGCACCACGCGATCTGTCGACAGATGTCGCCGAGAGCAACAAATGAGTAGCCGATTACCAGATTTGACTTGCGGCAATAGATACCAAACCTAAAGGCTTTGAGCACTAGAGTTTCGTCAGCGAAACCCATCGATGGGCTCAATGACCGCAGCCGCTTCATCAGTCTTGAATCCAGTCAACGGCGACTTCGAAGCCGTCGATGGAGAGTTGCGGTCCGATATGCAGGCACGTCGCCTGAAGCGGCGGCGGCAAATGCTGGCATTGGCGACCGCCAGTCATGCCGTCAACGTCGTGTTGCTTTTCGTCTTCCTTGCAGCAGGCACAATCGATGGCACGATCGTCGCGGCCTATGCCGGCTGCGCTTTTGCCTCTGTCCTGATCTTCCTCGCGATCTCCGAAAGCGGCCTGACGGATGACTGGCGCGATCATTTCTTCGCAGCTCCCTACACGGCTGTCACTTACGCACTTCTGCTCGCCTTCGTTTACACAGCGCCCAATGTCGCCGTCGTGTTTCTCTGCGCATTGTTTCTTGTGGCCAATGTCATCGCCCTGCGTACCTCGCCCCGTGAAGGTGTCGGCGCCTGGAGCGTCATGACCGGCGGCCTCGCACTGCTGTATTTCTTCGTCGATCTGCCCTTGACGTTGCCCTCCGGCAATTCCCTTGAGCGCTTCGGCACCCTGCTGACATTCTCGATGACCATCGCCCGCAGTATGTTCATTGGCATTTTCTCCAGCTCGCTACGCGACGCGCTGTTTCGGCGCCGCGTTGAACTCGAGGCCGCCTACAAGCGCATCGAAGAACTCGCAGAACTCGACGAACTGACGGGGTCGTTCAATCGCCGCTGCATCATGCGACTGCTCGACGACGAAATCATCCGCGCACAGCGCAGCAACACACCCTGCACCGCCGCGCTGATCGATCTCGACTGGTTCAAGCGGATTAACGACAATTTCGGACACCCAACCGGCGACGAAGTATTGCGGACCTTCGCCATCACCATTTTCGCCAATATCCGCAGCATCGACAAATTCGGCCGCTATGGCGGCGAGGAATTCCTGCTGGTGCTGCCGGACACGCCGCATGACAAGGCCGTGCAAATGCTCGACCGTTTGCGAGGGATTGTCGAAGCACTGGATTGGAGCGCTTTTTCCGACGGCTTGACCGTGACGATTTCGGGCGGCGTTGCGACATTGGGTCCGAACGACACGCCAGACACCTTACTCGCACGCGCCGACAGCGCACTCTACGCCGCCAAGGAGCGCGGACGAAATCGAATTGCAAGCGCCTGAACGAATTTCACGACCCCTGGCCGCAACATATTAGCGGCAGGGCACGATTAGAATTACGGGATTTGATTTATGTCTTCGAAGTCACCGTTATCGGCAAATTTACTCGACGAACTTGACGCCGCACTGGCCCACGGAACCGTCGCTCGGCGCGTGGAAACACTGCGCCGTGTCACGGATCTGTTCGTCAACAATGCCGTGGATTACTCCGACGCGCAGATCGCAGTGTTCGACGACGTCTTTGATTGCCTGCTGACGCATATGGAAGCGTCTGCAAGGGCCCTTCTGGCCGAGCGACTGGCACCAATCCCTGTCGCACCGCCCCGGGTCGTCCGGACCCTCGCATTCGACGATTTGATCGAGGTCGCCGCCCCCGTGCTCTCACAGTCGGAGCAGCTCGATGACCATGCGCTGATCGAAAATGCACGCACCAAGAGCCAGGACCATCTGCTCGCGATTTCGACGCGCAAGGTCCTGAGCGGCGCCCTGACGGACATTCTCGTCGAGCGCGGCAATGACGCCGTCGTCACCAGCACCGTCAACAACCGCGGTGCTGACATTTCAGAGCGCGGGTACAATACCCTGCTCTCCCGTGCCGAGGGCAACGACGCGATCGCGACATGTGTTGGCCTGCGTCCCTCCATTCCGCGCCACCACTATCTGAAGCTTGTCGCCAAGGCGTCGGCCTCGGTCCGGGCGAAGCTGGAAGCCGCCCACGTCCACCACACCGCCGACATATCTCTGGTGGTTCAGCAGGTCGCCCGGCGGGCTCGCTCCGCACCAGGCAGCATCAGTCAGCAGACCGTCATCGCCCATGGCCTCGTACGCTCCCTGTTTGAAGACGGTCGGCTGGATGAAAACGAAGTGGCGAAATTCGCCGAAGCCGGCAAGTTCGACGAGGCTAACGCCGCGCTCGCATGCCTGGCCAACGTGCCAATCTCCGTCGCGGAAACCATGATGGTCGAATCCCGCAGCGAGGGCATTTTCATTCTGTGCAAGGTCGCGAATTTTTCATGGAAGACCGTCAAGACCATCATCAACATGCGCGAGCAACTCGCTGGAACACAGCTCTCTGACAGCGCGACCGACCGCGAGACCTATGAACGTCTGCGCATCTCCGCGGCACAACAGGTCCTGCGCTTCCACCGTATGCAGCAGGCGACGTCCGACCTACCTGCCGCCTGACGTTTGTCAGTCGACATGTGTCCACGCGAATGGCCGCAGTCTGGCCATTGAGACCGAGCGCCGCAACGCCAATTGCGCTGAGCAGCCATTCCGTCAGCAGGCATCGACTTGCCGGTGAAGGCGCTGATAGTGATGCCTCGATCACGGCGAATAACGCCGGAACGGGTTGGCATCAAGCAGGGCGGGATTCATGCGCGTCTTGATTACAGGCGCCGGTGGCTTCATCGGCAGAACACTCACTTCTGCGCTGCTTCAAGCAGGCGCGCTCACCAATACTGCAGGCACAAGCGAAACAATCGAGGAGCTCCTCCTTCTCGACACACATCTGCCGCCAGCATCGGACCTGCGTGTGAGGCACTTGCAAGCCGGCATCGACGCACCCGATACGCTGAAGCAGATCGCTGCATGGAAGCCCCATAGCGTGTTTCATCTCGCCGCTGTGCTGACCAGCGCCGCAGAACAGGACCCGGCGCGCGCGCTGGCGGTGAATGTTTCGGCACTGGCGGAATTGATCGACGCGATCGGCGCGAAAGATGCTCCGCCGCGCCTGATCTTTCCAAGTTCGATCGCGGTCTTCGGCGGCCTATTGCCTGATCATGTCGATGACGACCACTTGCAGCGGCCGCAGACCTCCTATGGCACGCACAAGGCCATCGCCGAACTGATGCTGGCGGACGCCACACGTCACGGAATGGTCGATGCACGTGCCCTGCGCCTCCCGATCGTATTGGTGCATCCCGGCCCGCCAACACAGTCGGTATCCGACCGGATCGCAGGCATCGTTCGTGATGGCGTCGCCGGAAAGCCGTCGATTTGCCCATTGCGCGCGGACACGAAAGTGCCGATCGTCTCAGTCGAGACCGTTGCGCAGAATTTGATCACGCTTCACAATGCCGATCCAGCCAAGATGCGCGGCAAACGCGCGCTCAATCAGCCTGCTTTGACGATCAGCATGGAAGACATTATTGAATCGATCGTACGTGTCACCAACACCACGCCGAACGTGACATATGCCCTCGATTCCGATCTCAAGAAGATCGTCGATAGCTGGCCGAAAGGTTTCATCTCCACCCGCGCGCCATCCCTCGGCGTCGTCGCCGACAAGAGTTTCGAGGACATCGTGAGCCAGTATCGCCAGCGTCTTGCCGAAAAATCTGCTGCATGACCGAACCTGCAGTCGACATCTGCATCATTGGCGCCGGCTCATCCGGCATTGCCGTCGCCAAGGCCTTGCACGACAAGGGGCTCAGTTTCGACATCTACGAGAAGGGCTCAAATATCGGCGGGATGTGGCGCTACGGCAATGATAATGGCCTGTCTTGCGCCTATCGCAGTCTGCATATCGACACCAGCCGCAACAATCTCGGCTTTTCCGATTTTCCGATTCCAGCCGACAAGCCCGACTTCCTGTCACACCAGCAATTGCTGGACTATCTGGAAGCCTATGCCGACCGGTTTGGCGCACGATCGCGCATCCGCTTCAACTGCGAAGTGACCTCGGTCGAAAAGAGCGACGACGGCTGGCGCGTGACGACGAAGGAAGGCACCCGCGAATACAAGACCGTGATCGTGGCCAACGGCCATCTCTGGGATCCGCGCTGGCCGGCCTTCTCTGGCACATTCAACGGCACGACGATCCATTCCGGCCAGTATCGCACCGCGCAGCCTTTCGAGGACAAGAAGGTGCTGGTCGTCGGCATCGGAAATTCGGCCGTCGATATCGCCGTCGATCTCTGCAAGCGCGCCAGCAGCGTCGTGCTGTCCACGCGAACCGGCGCCCATATCATGCCGAAATACATGATGGGCATCCCGATCGATCGCTGGTCGGCCTTCTTTGCGCGCAAGCTGAAATTCCCGACACTGCTGACGCGCATGATCATGGCACGGCTGATCTATCTCGCCGTCGGCGATCAGACCCGCTTCGGCGTGCCAAAGCCGAAACATCCGATGTGGCGCGAACATGCGACGTTGAGCCAGGAATTGCTGCCTTATATCGGCCATGGCTGGATCAGCATCAGGCCGAACGTCACCTCGCTGGAGGGGGACGCCATCGCCTTCGCCGATGGCACGCAGGAGAGCTTCGACGCGGTGATCTACGCGACCGGCTACAAGACCAGCTTTCCGTTCCTCGCGCCCGAGATCTTCTCGGTGCCGGAAGACGGTGGCATGGTTGATCTCTATCGGCGCATCACGCCGCCGAACCGGCCCGGCCTGTTCTTTGCCGGACTGGTCCAGCCCATCGGACCGACCATCCCGCTGGTCGAAATCCAGGCGCGATGGATCGCATCTGTGCTCACAGGCAAAGTCGCCCTGCCCAGCCCCGGCGATATGGCGCTGGAGGTTCGTGACTTTCACCAGAAGAAGATCAGCACCTGGCTGAACTCCGCGCGCTACACGCTGGAAGTCGACTTCAATGACTATGCGGGCGAGTTGAACGGCGACATCGCGAAGGCGGCGAGCGGCCGTCCTGCGGCCGTGGCGTCGGCCTGACCGGATTCATTTTTCGCGGAACGCCTAGCTCAGGCGCTGCTCAATAGCGCAGTACTTTCGAACCGATGGCTGCACCCAGCGCCGCTACGACGAGGGCTGCGAGCGTGTACCAGGTCGCGACAAACAGCGGCGAGTCGTCCGCGCAGTGCGCGGCGTAAAACGTCGCCCCTAGGCCGGCTGACATCAATCCCGCGAGCGCACCGGCAACGGCGGGGCGCGACGGCGCCCCATGGCGCAGCGCGATCATCGCGCCGCCGAGGATCGGCAGCGACAGCAACGTGATCGCCGCCGAACACAGCGACGAGTTTCTGCCGATAATGCGTACCATCATCGGCGCGCGCTGCGGCATCGTCATTTCGACGATCAACGCGACGATGAGAATGAACGGCGACAACAATAACAGCCAGATCCAGCGCCCCAACGACGCCTCGGGCCGGGACAGATGGACACTGATCACGATGGCCGGAATGGCAAGCGCCAGCGTCACCAGAAACTTCGTATCGAAGAACGGATTGCGCATCGCCGACATGAAGTCCGGGCGAATGCCAAGCGTCACCAGCAACATCGCCGCCACCACTGGCAGCGTGACCAACAAGGCCATCGCGAGTTGGGTACTCACGGAGCGCGGTCTCTGATCGTTGTCGGCAGCCAGCGTCTCAATCAGGCGATCGGTATCCATGGTCAGTCCTTTCGCAGCTTGGCTGCGAGGCTCGCGAGCCCACGATGCAACGCCACGCGCACGGCACCTTCGGTCATCGACAATTTCGACGCCGTGGTCTTGATAGATGCGCTCTCCACCGCGATCGATCGCAACACGTCGCGCTGCCGCGGCGGAAGATCTGCGAGATGATTGGATATCTCGACGGTGGGCAATGTTTCAGCCGGCGGTTCGCTCGGAATCGTCTCGGCAAAATCGTCGATGTTGACGAAGGTCCGACGCCCGCGCCGGCGCAGCGCATCGATCAATTTGTTGCGAGCGATCGCAAACAACCACGGCGCGAATGGCGCGTTCGCGTCCCAGGTCTGCCGCTTCAAATGCACCGCCAGCAAAATGTCCTGCACAATATCCTCGGCCTGATCGGGCGGCTGGCCAGCCCGTGACAGGCCTTGCCGCGCTCCGGCACGCAGCACGGGCGTAACCGACTTCAGCAGGCGATGATAAGCAACGCTATCCCCTGCATTGGCCGACAGCATCAGATCGGTCCATTCGTCGTCACGTCCGCGCACGCGCGCTCCTAAAGCCAATTCGGCGGATAATTCAGTTTGTTACGCCAGATGAGAGAAAAATCACGGAACCGTGAACCCGTTGCCCGCGCCCCAGCCCCGAGCCGAAGATTTCAAAGACATCCGGCTCATAGCATCGAACCGTCAGAGTGACATCCGTCGCCTTGATTTCAAAGGCAGATTTTTGCTGACGCCTGTGGAGACGATGACTGCAGAAGTGTTCATGCCCCGTTTTTGCCGGACTCGTCCGAAGATTCCCTTTTTTTGCCCCGGTGTGAACACCTGCGCAGTTTCCCTTGCGGCCATTGGGGGCCGGTATTTTGGGGAGATTTCCATGAACATCAGAGCCAGCGGGCGCGCGGCATTGGTCATCGCAGCCGGATTGTGGATCTGCACATCGGCACCGCTGCACGCGACCGAAAACGATGCCCCGGCATCCGAGCCGGCCGCAGCGGTCGGCAGCGCCGCAGACACATCCGCCGAACCGGCAGTGAAGGCCACCAAGCACCGCAGTGCCAGGAAGAGCGAAACGAAATCGCGCAAGTCCGACCGGCAGGCAACCAAGGAGTCGAAAAAGTCGGCTGAGGAGGACACCGCCAAGACGGAAGACGCAAAGCCGGGAAGCAGCAATACCGCCATCCCGTCATTGGTCGCCAATGCCAATGCCCAATGGCCCTCTGAGACCGCAGCGACCAACACCTACAACATGTCATCGCAAGCGGGCAGCGCGCTTGGCCAAATCGGCGGCCAGCAGGAACAGCCCGCAACGACCACGCCGGATTCCAGCGCCAGCAATGCGCAGCTCGTGGCCGCTGACCAGCTCAACGACCTCGATCGTGCCATCAGCGACGATAAGCCACCGCTGACGCTCGCAAAGGCCACCATCGATACGCCGGCACCGGAAGTCGTCAGCGAGAACGGCACGACCTGGGACAAGACCTCCCTCGTTGGCAAGATCTTCATCGCCTTTGGCGGTTTGCTGACCATGGCCTCTGCGGCCCGTATGTTTATGGCTTGAACCCCATCCCCTGAGCGGGCAAATTGCGCGGAGCCGCCGATCCTGGCGGCTTCGGCAAAAAATCCGCGGGATGGAACATGAGCAGCTACGAACACCTCATCGTTGAGCGCAAAGGCGCGGTCGGCATCATCACGCTGAATCGCCCGAAGATGCTGAATGCGCTTTCTTTCGGTGTGTTCGGCGAAATCAAGATCGCCATCGACGAGCTGGAAGCCGACACCGCCGTGGGCTGCATCATCGTGACCGGCAGCGAGAAGGCATTTGCCGCCGGCGCGGATATCAAGGAGATGCAGCCAAAGAGCTTCATCGACATGTTCTCCAGCGACTTCACGTCAATCGGCGGCGACCGTGTCGCTACCTGTACCAAACCGACCATTGCTGCCGTCTCAGGCTATGCGCTCGGTGGCGGCTGCGAACTCGCCATGATGTGCGACATCATGATCGCCGCAGACACCGCGAAGTTCGGCCAGCCGGAAATCACGCTTGGCACCATTCCCGGCATCGGTGGCACGCAGCGTCTCACCCGCGCCATCGGCAAATCAAAGGCGATGGACCTTTGCCTGACGGGCCGCATGATGGATGCGGCGGAAGCCGAGCGCTCTGGCCTCGTCAGCCGCATTGTCCCAGCCGACAAGCTGATGGAAGAAGCCATCGCTATGGCGGAAAAGATCGCCGCCATGTCGCGCCCGGTGGCAACGATGGCAAAGAACGCCGTCAATCGCGCCTTCGAGACGCCGCTCACCGAAGGCCTCAAGGTTGAACGCGATCTGTTTCACGCGACATTCGCGCTGGAAGACCGTTCAGAAGGCATGGCCGCCTTCATCGAGAAGCGGAAGCCGGTCAACAAGAATCGCTAGGCTGAGCCGCTACGCGCGAGCGCGGCGGAAACCAGCAGACGATAGGCGCGTTCGGCCCATGTGGCCGGACGATCGAGCCCAAGCCGCGCCAGCGCCGATTCATCCGACTCACTCGGTGCGTGTGTCATGCCCTGCCAGAACAGGCCTGCGAGTTGTTGTGGCGACACCGATGCGGCGCTCAGGACCTGCAGCGCAGGGATCAGGCGCTGTTCTACTTCGGTGAAGTCGCTACCAAACGGGAACATGGGCAGCAGACCAGCGTCCCGCGCCGGCTTGAGGACAGCGGAGATCCGCTGGGGCACGTTGTCGCGATATGCTGCAGGAATGTCATAGCTCCAGGGGAGCTTTCCAGCCTCCTTGGCTTGTCGCATCAGCTCCGGCTGAAAGCGCGAGTCCGACACCTGCAGCATGGCCGCGATCACATCGGCATCCGATTTTCCGCGCAGATCGGCGACACCATACTCAGTCACGATGATATCGCGCAGGTGTCGCGGGATCGTGGTGTGACCGTAGCTCCAGCGAATATTGGAGGCAGGCTTCTTCCCCGCACGCGTCGCTTCAAGAGTCAGGATCGAGCGCGCGCCGTCCAGCGCAAAAGCCTGCGAGACGAAATTATACTGCCCGCCGACCCCGCTCACGACCTGGCCGTTCTCGAGACCGTCGGAGATCGCAGCGCCCATCAGCGTCGCCATCATCGTGTTGTTGACGAAACGCGCATCGACGCGCGCACGGCGCTTGGCATCTTCGTCACCGTAGAGTTCGTTGGTGAATGACACCGGCATCATCTGGATTTTCGCCAGACGCTCCGGCGTCATGTCGCGCAGCGCCTGATAGAATGCCTTCGGCCCGAGAAAGAACGCGCCATGCACGATGGTGCCATCCACCTCGCGCTTGAGAATGCCCGCGTCGATCAAACCGAGAAATGCTTCGAACAGCATTTCGCTCACGCCATAGAGACCACGGTCGAACGTCGCGACTTCCTTCGGAGGCGCATCGGGGGCAAGACGCTGCATCAGATTACGAAACGCCGCATTGTCGCGGTGGCGAACGATCAGGCCCTGCGCCAGCGCATCGCCCACTTGCCCAATGCCGATCTGCAGCGTGCCGCCGTCGCGCACCAAGCCGGCAGCGTGCAATCCAATCGCGTATTTGGTGTCGTTAACCGGTTCGGACGGGGGCGCAAACAGCGGAAATTCAGTCTCCGGGCTTTCGAGCACCGCGTAAAACTCATCGCTGGTAAGATCACCCTGCCCCGGCATGAAGGGCAATTCCGAATTGACCTGACCGATTAGCCTGAAAGAGACGCGACCTTCATTGCGCGCCCGCGTCAGATCAAGCGTGGTGTCGGTATTGCAGCTCAGACTATAGCGCGCGGCGCCATCGACCACACGCTTCGACACCAATTGCGTGATCACGTTAAGCCCGCGCGTCAGAAGATAGGACGACGCATGGGTGTAGTTCGCCGAAATATAGTGCTGCTGCGCGTCGGTAACCCGCAGCCATTTCCCCGCAAGGAAGAAGAATTCGTTGACCTGAATGTTTGGCGGCAGCTCACCTTTATGCAGCGCGTTTGCATAATCGAGATCGGGATAGCCCCCGAACAGCCGCTGGATCACCGGATTGATGAAGCGCTTCTCCAGCTCGCTGGATGGTCTCGGCTTCTCCAGTGTCAGGGCAGAGAAGAACGTCAGCCTGATGCAGCGATCGGCCAGCGCGCGCTGATAGAGCGCATTGATGATATGGTTGGCCTTGCCCAGCCCGAGCGGCAGCCCGACCACGAGCGTCGTCCCGACGTCGCGAATGATGTCTTCGGCGATGGCGTCGGGATCAGTGAATATCTTCGGCATTAGCATTCCGGCTGGGCAGGATCGGCAGCTCCTCAACGCAATCGCGCAGCAAAGCCGGACAGAGTTACCACTGCGTGCGGTTATTCAGAAATGTGCCCGACATGCAACACACGCGGCCATGTGAAGCGGGTTTATTCGTCGCATTCACGGAGCGCCCCATCCTCCCTAGAGTCCTGATCAATCAAGCAAATCGGGGCAGCCAAATGCCCTGTGGGGAAAGCGCAAAAGCCCGGAGGTTCTTCGCCGGATGGTTTGCCTGCAAAGGCAACGCCCTCTAAACATACCTAGACGTCAGCGGGGGCGGACGTCCGAAGATTGCTTTGGGATAATATGGTTCGTCACGGCATATTTGGCCTCGCCGCAAGGCGCGCGCTTCGGACAGGCATGGCTCTGAGCCTGATTGGCTATGGCATTTTTGCTGCGGTCGATGCCCGAGCCGAAACGGTGTCGGAAGCCCTTGCCAAAGCCTATCAATCCAATCCGCAGCTGAACGGCGAACGGGCCCGCCAGCGTGCCACCGATGAGAACGTTCCGCAGGCGATGGCCGGCTACCGGCCCCAGGTGGCAGCCACACTGAGCTATGGCCTTCAGGCCGTGCGCAACCTGCTCGTAGACAACACCATCCAGGGCGCAACGCTGAAGCCATGGACCATCGGCGTCACGGTCACCCAGACGCTTTATAACGGAAACAAGACAGCCAACAGTGTCCGCGTCGCGGAATTGCAGGTCCAGTCCGGCCGGGAAGCGCTGCGCAATGTCGGCCAGGGCGTGCTGCTTGATGCTGTCGTTGCCTATACCAATGTTCTCGCCAACCAATCGCTGGTCGAAGCCCAGCGCACCAACGTCACCTCCCTGCGCGAAACCCTCGGCATCGCCCAGAAGCGGCTCAACGCCGGCGACGTCACACCCACCGACACGTCACAGGCCGAAGCGCGACTGGCGCGTGGCCAGGCCGATCTCAACGCCGCCGAGGTCAATCTCGCCATCAGCCAGGCGACTTATACGCAGGTGATTGGTACCGCACCCTCGCGGCTCAGTCCGGCGGAACCGATGGATCGGCTGCTGCCGCGCAATCGCGACGATGCCGTCAATCAGGCCTTCAAGGCGCACCCCGCCGTGCTCGCAGCCGGCTACGATGTCGACGTGGCGACCACGACGATCAAGGTGGCGGAGAGCAGCCTGTTGCCTACTCTGACGCTGCAGGGCAGCGCCAGCAAATCCAGCCAATCGGATCCGACGCTTGGCACTTTTGGCACCGACCAGGCTTCGATCGTCGGCCAATTGACGGCGCCGATCTATGACGGCGGCCTCGGTGCTGCGCAGACGCGCCAAGCCAAGGAACTGTCATCGGTCAGCCGTCTGGTGCTCGAGCAGGTCCGCAATCAGGCCCGCACAGCAGTCGTCGGTGCATGGGTGTCAAATGAAGGCGCAAAGACGGCGGTGAGTGCCGCTGAAGCCGAAGTACGCGCTGCTGGCGTTGCACTGCAGGGCGTACAGCGCGAGGCCCAAGGCGGTCAGCGCACCACTGTCGACGTCCTGAACTCACAGCAGGATCTCGTACAGGCAAAGGCACGCCTGATTGGCGCGCAGCGTGACCGGGTCATCGCATCATATTCGCTGCTCAGCGCAATCGGCAGGCTGGATGTGAAGACGCTCGGACTGAACACGCCAGACTATCTGCCAGAAGTTCACTATCATCAGGTGCGCGATGCCTGGCACGGGCTGCGCACGCCTTCGGGGCAATAAATTATCCGGCTGAACTCTTCTTTGCCATCGCCGTGGTCATCGCGGCGACCAGCGATGCGAGGTCGTAGGGCTTGCGTACGATCGGCACGTCATCCATCGACGCCGGGATCAGGCTGGTTTCGCCATAACCTGTGGCGAAGACGAAGGGGATGCCCCGCTCGCGCAATGCCTGGGCCACCGGCACCGAACTGCCGTTGCCGAGATTGACGTCGAGGATGGCCACATCAGGCCTCATGATCGTCAGCGCGATCAATGCTTCCTTGACCGAAGATGCCGTCTCGACCGATGCCGCGCCCTCGTGGGTCAGCATGGTCTCGACATCCATGGCAATCAGAAGCTGGTCCTCGACCATCAACACCTTCAAGCCGCGCATCGACGCCATCGGCTTATCGTCCTCGCGTCGGACGCGCACGTTGCGCGCCGCCGCCGGTGCGGGCCAGACCACGAAGCGCGCCGGGACGAGCAACCGCACGCGCGCGCCGGCCGGCTCATAATCGACATCACTTTCACCCCCGAGATCATAGGGAATGCTGCGACTGATCAGCATCGATCCAAAGCCCGGCCGCAATGGCGGTATGACAAGGGGGCCGTCGCGCTCAAGCCAGTAGATTTCGCAATCGCCGATATCGGTGCGTTTCCACTCGAGCGACAAGCGCCCCGTGCTTACGGAAAGCGCACCATATTTGGCGGCATTGGTGGCCAGTTCGTGCAGCACCAATGCGAGTACCGAATAGGCCCGAGCGTCGAGCGAAACATCGGGCCCGGTCATCTCGATCGCTTTCACCGACTCGCGATACGGCGAAAATTCCGCATCGAGCAATCCTTTTAGCGCGCCGCCACCGGCGCCGCGGATGACCTGATCATGCGCAAGCGACAAGGCCTGAATACGTCCCTTCAGGGAGGCGACATAATCCTCAATGCTGCGCCCATCCTCGACCGGGTGCGAGACCAGCGATTTGATCAGTGCCAGGATATTCTTGACGCGATGATTGAGCTCTTCATTCAGCATTTTCTGGCGGAGATCGGCCTTGTGCCGCTCATCCGCCAGTAATTCGTTGTGGCGAAGCACCACTTCCACCAAAGCCGAGCGCACGGCCTCGGCGGTGTCGCGCTCGTTTTGCAGCCATGGCTGCGACTGGCGTTGCACGATCTCCTTCCAGATCGCGAAGCTCTTGCGTGGCGTCAGCCGATCGCCCAACGGGCCAACTTCGTATGTCTTGTTGGGATCGCCTGCCCAATTCAGGGTTTGCGTCACTTCGCTGCGAAAGAACAGAAGATAGTCGCGCGGCAACTGCGACAATGGCACCGCCAGCACGCCGGAGACGGTAGCGGCATAGTCTTCAGCCGCCGGCAGTCGATCTGACAATGCGCTCGTCGCCCACACCCTGCCCTCGGCCACCGTATTGATGAAGCCCATCAGCGCCGGCACTGCCGCAACCGGCGGCGCGCTGCCATAAGACGTCCAGGTCTTGTTGAGGTATAGGCCAATGCCGTCACATGGCATCAGTACGCTAAAATCGCGAATGCTTTCCTTGAGCAGGTCTTCGATATCGCCGTGATGCGAAACATTGTGCAACAGCTGGTCGAGATAGCGCCGCGCGCTTTCGCTCGCGGCCAGTTTGCGTTTTTGAAGAAGCCCAGCCAGTTGCATGGAAAAGAACTCGCCAAACATCTCTGCAGCAACGCGTTTCTCCATGGAAAGCGCGCGCGGTGCATAATGATGACAGGCGATCAGCCCCCAGAGCACGCCGTCGTGGATGATGGAAATCGACATCGATGCACCGACGCCCATATTGCGCAGATACTCGCAGTGGATCGGCGAAACGCTGCGCAGATGTGCAAAGGACAGGTCGAGCGGTTCACCGGATGTGTCGAACTCCGGATCGATGGCCACGCGCTCACCGCTCGCATCAGAGACGATACGCACGGTGTTCTGAACGTAAAGCACCCTCGCCTGCTGCGGGATGTCGCCGGCCGGGAAGTGCTGCCCCAGAAAGCTCTCGAGATCGCCGCGGCGCGCCTCGCTGATCACCCGGCCGGAGCCATCGTGAGCGAATTGATAGACCATCACCCGGTCGTAGCCGAGTGCGCCACGCAGCAGCCGCGCCGCATTGTCGAACAGCACGTCGAGATCGTTGCATTGGCCGATGCGGCCGATCAGCAAGCGCGACAACTCCAGAGGTGGTGTCGCCTCGCTGGCGTCCACAGGCTCGAATTCGATGATGTTCACGCCCTTGTGCCGATGCACAGCGACGTTGAACGCGGTCTGCGAATGCGCGACCTTGAAATCAATCAGCAGTCCCGGGCGCTGCTGGGTGCCCCATTTGGCGATGGCATTGCGAATGTCGTGCGCCGGGCCCTCGCCGATCAGATCATCCAGCCTGCGGCCATTTATGTCGTCTGATCCCACGCCAAGCATCGCGCCGGCATTGACCGAATGGCGCCGGACCATCCCGACGGAGCCATCGCAGGCGAGCAGACAGCCATAGGGCTGGATGCTGCCGGGGATGTGGATTGGCTCGCGGTCGCAATTGGTCAGGTCGACAGGGGCGGTCTTGGTGAGCATCAAAAAGTCTCTGAAAAGATGCGGCGCTCGAAACGACAGCCGCCAGCATGGCACGGCTGCGCGTTTGAAAAAAGATCAGCAAATACAGCGTTCAAGAGCACCTACCGCAACGCGCGCGGGGCCTGGAATAGCCCGATGGCGAACCGGTCAACGGGCAAGCGCCGGTTTCGATCCATTTCGAGTCCGGTTTTTAGGTATGGATCATTGGGCTGCTTCAGGGCAGCCCAAGCCGCTCCCGTCGCAAGCCGGTTTAACGCGCCCGGCTCGAGAAGAACGAGATCAGCACCGGAAGGGTAATGAGGATCACCAGAGGTGCCAGCATCATGCCGGTGACGACGACAACCGCCAGCGGCTTCTGGACCTGCGACCCGATCCCCTCCGACAGCGCCGCCGGCAGCAGGCCGACGCCCGCGACGATACAGGTCATGAGCACCGGCCGCAGTTGCAACTCGCCGGTCCGGATCACAGCCTTGATGCGCTCATAGCCCTCGTCGATCAGCTGATTGTATTGCGACAGGATCAGGATGCCGTCCATGACAGCAATGCCGAACAGCGCGATGAAGCCGATCGCCGCCGATACGCTGAACGGAATACCCGTGATCAGCAGACCGAGCACGCCGCCAAAGATCGCCATCGGGATCACGCTCATGGCCAGCAGTGTGTCGGCCATCGAGCCAAAGTTGAACCAGAGCAGCACGCCTATCAGAGCGAGACTGATCGGCACGACGATGGAAAGCCGTGCGATAGCGTCCTGAAGATTGCCGAACTCGCCGACCCATTCGGTCCGCGAGCCCGGCGGCAGCTGAACGAGCGCTGCGACCTTGTCCTGCGCTTCCTGAATGGCGCTGCCGAGATCGCGTTCGCGTACCGAGAATTTGATCGGCAAATAGCGCTCCTGGTTCTCGCGATAGATATAGGCTGCACCCGAGACGAGATTGATCGACGCCACTTCACTTAGCGGGATCTGCGCGATCGTGCCGTTCGGACCTGGTGCGCCGATGCGCAAATTCTGGATCGCCTCAGCGCTACGGCGATATTCCGGCGCCAGCCGCAGCATGATCGGGAAATGCCGATCGCTGCCGGGCTCATAGAGATCGCCCGCGGAGTCGCCGCCGATCGCGACCTTGATGGTGGCGTTGATATCGCCGGGCGACAATCCGTAGCGCGCAGCCTTGGCACGGTCGACGTCGATCTGGATGGTTGGCTGTCCCAACGATGTGAACACTGCGAGATCCGTCACGCCCTGCACCGTCGACAGTACGGCCTTGATCTCGTTAGCGGTCTTGGTGAGTGCATCCAGATCGTTGCCGTAGAGCTTGATCGAATTCTCGCCCTTCACGCCTGAGACGGCTTCAGAGACGTTGTCCTGCAGATATTGCGAGAAATTGAACTCGACGCCGGGAAATTTCGTCTGCAGTTCCTTGAGCAGGCGCGCCGTCAGTGCATCCTTGTCCTGAGGCGCCGGCCATTCGGAGGCAGGCTTCAGCGGGGCGAAGAATTCCGCATTGAACAAGCCAGCCGCGTCAGTGCCGTCATCGGGACGGCCGTGCTGCGAGACGACGGATTCCACTTCGGGCTGCTGGCGGATCAGCCTGCGCATCTCATTGACGTAAGTATTGCCTTCCTGCAGCGAGATCGTGGGCGGCAGCGTGGCGCGTATCCAGAGATTGCCCTCTTCCAGCTTCGGCAGAAATTCCAGGCCGAGGAAACGCGCCATGAAGAAAGTCACCACGACGAGACCGATCGCAATGCCCAGTACGATCTTTCGGCTGGCGACCGCCCAGTGCAGCACCGGCATATAGAGGCGGTGCAGCTGGCGCATGATCCATGTTTCGGTCTCATGGACATGCGCCGGCAGAATGATCGCGCTCAGCGCAGGCGTGACGGTGAATGTCGCGATCAGGCCACCGGCCAGCGCGTAAGCATAGGTCCGCGCCATCGGTCCAAAGATATTGCCCTCGACGCCGGACAGCGTGAACAGCGGCAGGAACGCGGCGATGATGATAGCGGCGGCAAAGAAGATCGAGCGCGACACGTCGGCGGATGCGCTGAGGATGCCATGCTTCTTCATGCCCATGATGGTCTCGGGCGAGATGTGGCTGCGCTCCGCTTCGGAAAGCTCCGTCGTCTGGGTCAGCCGTCTGAAGATGGCCTCTACCATGATGACCGTACCATCGACGATCAGGCCGAAATCGATGGCGCCCACCGATAGCAGGTTGGCGGATTCGCCGCGTAGCACCAGAATGATGACAGCGAAAAACAGGGCGAATGGAATAGTGGCGCCGACGATCAGCGCGCTGCGCAGGTTGCCGAGGAACATCCACTGCAGCAGCACGATCAGCAGGATGCCGACGACCATGTTGTGCAGCACCGTATGCGTGGTGGTGTCGATCAGGTCCTTGCGGTCATAGATGCGTTCGATCCGCACGCCGGGAGGCAGGATGCCTCCGCGATTGATCTGCTGCACCAATTGTTCGACGCGCGCGATGGTCGGCGAACTCTTCTCGCCGCGGCGCATCAGCACGATGCCCTGGACGATATCGTCCTCCTGATTGAGACCGGCAATGCCGAGGCGCGGCTTCTCGCCGACCGACACCGTGGCGACGTCCTTGACCAGAACCGGATTGCCGTTGGTCTGGGAGATCATCGTATTGGAAAGGTCGTCGATCGAGCGAATGAGGCCGACGCCGCGCACCACGGCCGATTGCGCGCCGATATTCACGGTGTTGCCGCCGACATTGATATTGGCGTTGCCGACGGCGGTCAGCAGTTGCGGCAGCGTCAAGCCGTAGGCAACGAGCTTGCTGAAGTCGACCTGGATTTCATAGGTTTTGGTCTTGCCACCCCAACCAATGACGTCGATGACGCCAGGCACCGCACGAAAGCGGCGCTGCATCACCCAGTCCTGCAGAGTCTTGAGATCGAGTACGCTGTAGTTCGGCGGTCCCACCAGACGGTAACGGAAGATTTCGCCCACCGCAGAGATCGGCGAGATCGTCGGCTGCGCATTGCCCGGCAAAGTCCCGAGTTGCGACAACCGGTTCAGCACCTGCTGCAATGCTTCGTCGTAGGTGTAGTCGAACGAAAACTGCAGTTTGACGTCTGAGAGGCCGTAGAGCGAGATGGTGCGGATCGTCTTGAGGTTCTTGATGCCCGCGACCTGCGCTTCGATCGGAATCGTGATGTAGCGTTCGATTTCCTCGGCAGAGAGACCGTTGCTCTGGGTCACAATATCGACCATCGGCGGGGTCGGATCGGGATAGGCCTCGATATTCAGCTGATTGAAAGCAAACAGACCACCGATGAAAACGACGGCGAACATCGCCACCATCAGGAAGCGACGGTCGACGGCCAGAGCAACAAGACGATCCATCCAGATCGGACCTTTCAGAAGAGCCGAAGCTGGGGGTTAGCTGGCGGAGGCCGCGCGATCGATAAACAGGCTGCCTTTGGTGACGATGCGTTCACCGGCTTTCAGGTTGCCATGGACCTCGACGAGATTGGCATTTGTCATACCGGTCTTGATCGTGCGCAGCTCGATGGTCTTGTCGTCATGCGCCACCCAAACGCGGACCTGATCGCCTTCATAGATCAGCGCCGTTTTCGGGACGCCGATCGTCGGCTGGTCGCCAGGTGCGTAGATCGTCACGGTGGTGAACATTTCGGGCTTCAGCAAACCGTTGCTGTTGTCCAGCGTAGCGCGGACCAGCAGACGGCGCGTCGCGGGATCGAGCGCAGTCGCGACATAGCTGATGCGGCCAGTGAGCACACGGCCCGGCAGCGCGAGTGCGGTGAAACTCATTTCCTGACCGATCTGTACGGCAGCAGCTTCGGTCTCGCGCACGAAGGCCGTGAGCCATACCGATGAGAGATCGCCGATCACGAAGACCGGATCGGCAGCGCCCGCGCTGATGTACTGGCCGGGACCGATCTTGCGCTGAACAACCGTGCCGGCAAGCGGCGCGTAGATCGTCGTTTCCGGATTGATGCGGCCCTTCTCCTGAAACGCCGTGATGGCGTCTTCCGAGAGGCCAAGAATGCGCAGGCGATTGCGTGCGGCTTCGAGTGCCGTGTCGGCGGTGCGCAGATCGTTTTGTGCCTGCAGCAGCGTGGCCTGGCTCTGCTGATAGTCTTTCAGCGGCACAGCCTTGCCTTCGAACAGGTCGCGGGCGCGCTTGTCCTGGATCTGTGCAAGGTCGAATTGCGACTTCGCCTTGTTGAGCGCCGTGGTCGCGGCAACGAAATCGTTCTGCGCGCCGACGGTATCGGCCGCTTCGATCACAAAGAGCGGTTGGCCCTTTTCGACGTGGTCGCCTGGTTTGGCGAGCAGCTTGGTGACGCGGCCGGCATAGGGTGAAAAGATCGGGGTCGAGCGGTCCTCATCGACGGCAATCTTGCCCTCGGTGACGTGTTCGGCGCGGAAGGCACGCACGGTGACCGGCTCGATGGTCAGGCTGGCCCATTCCGACGGCGACGTCGTATAGCGCTGCGGGTTCTTCCGCGACTGGCTCGAAACGTCGGAATGCCCCTTCGACGGCGTGGACAGCCGCGCGTAGCCGATGCCTGCGGCCACCAGCATGGCAGCAATGCAACCGCCCGCGATCAGGCGCTTTCCGCTAAACAGCTGAGATCGTTGATCTAAATTCGTCACTGTCCAGTCCTTGGTAGGAAACGCACTTATTCCGCGGCGATTTGTCCCATTCACGCGCTAATAGTGCGCATCTGGGCGTTCAGACAATCTAAAAACGCGTGTGCACTTACGAATCTTCGTTAAAATTTTGAAATCCTGCGAATGGGTTTCAATTGCCGGACGGCCATACCGCCGGATGGCTGCCGAGGGGCATGGCCGGACGCGCCCACGATGCCGGGGTTCGCGATAGCACGGCTGCATGACGGACCGCCGACACCTGGCCAAATCCGGACGGCATATCCTCAGTAAAGGCTTTGACCATCTCTCCCTTCAGGTCTTCGACCAGGAGAGCCTCAGCGATCCTTCCCATATCCCACAGCCATTGACCGGTGCGGGCAAGAGAGACCTGGACATGCCAGCTACCGCCTTCACGCGCCTGACGTGCACGTGCGATCATGGCGCCGAACGCCATTAAGTAGCCGGTGGCGTGATCCAGCATCTGGGCCGGTAATTCCCTGGGCCCGTCGACGCCGGCCGCCTGCCCTTCGGCATGGTTGAAGCCGGTCGCGCATTGGACGAGGGAGTCGAAGCCGCGGCGCCCGGCCCATGGCCCGGAACGGCCATAGGCGGAGAGCGAGACATAGACGATACCGGGACTGACACGGGCCGCCTCCTCCGGCGAGAAGCCGAGCGCCGCGAGCGATTGCGGGCGGTAGCCCTGCGAGAAGATATCCGCCTGCGCGAGCAATCCTCGCAGAGTGTCGCGCCCCTCCTCGTTCCGGAGATCCACGAAGCTTGAGAGCTTGCCGCGGCCGGTATCGATAGTGAGCCACGGGATCGCCGGCAGATCGGGACTGGAGACCAGCATGACATCCGCGCCATGGGCCGCAAGCGTACGACCAGCGACGGGACCGGCGATGATGCGTGAGAGATCGAGTACGCGCAGACCGGCAAGCGGCCGGGCGCCGATCGGCCACAGCTTCGGTTCGGCGTCACCGATCCGGGTGATCTCGACCAGCGGCAGTTCAGCAACGGCTGTGGCCTGCGGCAACGCCATCCATTCGTCATGGGAGCGCATCAGCGCCACGACACCGCCGGCCGCATAGGCCGCGGTCTCGAAGGCTTCGCCGTTCCATTGCATCAAAGCCGCCTGCACGGCTTCGCGCTCAGGCGCGCATGACAGCACCTGGCAGACAGCGTCGCGATGATGCGGAAAATTGGTATGCAGCCGCACGAATTTGTCATCGCCGGTCTTGTAGACACCAGCGATCGCATCCCAGGCGGGCGGCGGCGGATTACCGTCGCAGCGCAGATAGCGCTCGCTGCGGCATTCGACGATGGCGTGGCGCATGTCGACGGAGACGGTCTGCGTCTGCCCGCTGCGTAGCCGCCAGATTTCGGCAGCGGCCATTCCGGCCGCAGCGATGCTGACCTGAGCGGCAGCACCGACATGGAATGACGATGGCAATTGCGGCTCATTGCCGGTCAGCGCGACACGCTGGAGCGCCGCAATATCACCGCCAACCTCCCGCCAGAGGTCGGCGAGCTGTTCACGAATGCCGTACATCAACGCTCTCCCCCTTTCCCACGACACCGATTCAGCTCACGCTTCCAGGTGACCACATCCGTCATCGCATCATCTTGTACAAGCATGGAGGAGACCATGGCCACCATCGATCCATTGACAGCCGGTGCCGTAGTGCTGGCCACGGCTGCCACCGACGCGGTCTATGTGATGTTCACCTCTGCGGTGGTGGCCCGTCGGCGCATACCTGCGGCCACCTGGAGCAGCGTCTGGTATGTACTCTCGTCCTATGCCGTCATCAGCTATACCGAAAACTGGATGTATGTGGGTTTCGCCGCCGTCGGTTCATGGATCGGCGCCTATGCCACTATTACTTTCCTGCACCGGCCGCCCGGCGGACCGCCAGTCGGTGCATCACCTGAATAGGTAATATCGGCTGAATGGTTTCTGAACGGCTCTTAATGGAAATCCCGCGAGCGCGGCAGAATCCGGACATTGCGGGGATGGCGAATGCGCTGGGCGGGATTGTCGGGATGCTCGCGGCGATCGTCATTGACCGGTTCGGGGCCTGACAGCATTTGTCGGGACGGCCTGAGCGCATCGTTGCCGAGATGCTTCAGATCGTCCGAGCGATCGATCAGCCGTTCGGCAACCAGATGGACGACCTTTTCTGGACTACTCTGGATGCGTCCCTCGACCAGGATGAGTCTGGAACCCATCACCTCCCTGCGGAACTGCTCCATCACCTTCGGCCATACCACGATATTGGCGATACCGGTCTCGTCCTCCAGCGTCATGAAGACAACGCCATTGGCGCTGCCGGGCCGCTGCCGCACCAGCACGACGCCGGCACAGCACACCCGCCGTCTGTCATTGGCATCCACAATGCTCGCGCAGGTCACCACTTTTTCCCGTGTGAAATTCGCGCGCAGGAACTCCATCGGATGTCCCTTCAGCGACAGCCGGATGGTCTGATAATCGGCGACCACCTGTTCGGGCAAAGGCATCTCAGGCAGAGGCTTCGCATTCTCGTCTGGCTGCTCCCGCGCGGTCGCGACTTCGAACAGCGGCAGTGCCACGTCATCGGGCAGTCGCCTCACCGCCCACAGTGCGGCACGGCGATCCAGGCCGATGGAGCGAAATGCATCGGCATCGGCGAGCATGATCAGCGCTCGTTTTGGCAAAGCGGTATCGCGGGCGAAATCTTCCAGCGAGGTGAAAGGCTGTCGCTCTCGCGCGGCAACGATGCGCTTGCCCCAATCTTCTCCCGGCGGCTTGCCAGCTTTTTCACGTTCGCGCTCCTCATCCGGATCCGCCCATTTGAATCCGTCGATCTGGCGAAAGCCGAGGCGGACGGCGCAATAGTCTCTGCCTGGTTCTTCCAGCGTATTCTGCGAATGACTGAAGGACACATCGATCTCCCGCACATCGACCCCGTTATCGCGCGCATCACGCACGATCTGCGACGGCGCATAAAACCCCATCGGCTGTGAGTTCAATAGCCCGCAGCAGAACGCATCGGGGTGGTAGTGCTTCAACCATGATGAAACATAGACAAGCTGCGCGAAGGCGGCCGCATGGCTTTCCGGAAAACCATAGCTACCGAAACCTTTGATCTGATCGAAGCAGCTCTGGGAAAATACCGGATCGTAGCCGCGGTCGACCATCTTGCCGACCATCTTCGCCTCGAACGTATGCATGGTGCCGACATTGCGGAACGTCGCCATGGCGCGGCGCAGACCATTGGCCTCTTCTGACGTGAAATGTGCCGCTTGGATGGCAATGCGCATCGCCTGTTCCTGGAATAGCGGGACGCCAAGGGTCTTGTGCAGGACATTCTTGAGTTCGTTCACGTTGCCCCCTTTCGGAAATGGATATTCGATATCATCAGGATTCATCGCCCGCCGCTTAAGATAGGGGTGCACCATGTTGCCCTGGATCGGGCCCGGGCGAACGATCGCGACTTCTATGACGAGATCGTAGAAGGTGCGGGGTTTCAGGCGCGGCAACATGTTCATCTGCGCGCGACTTTCAACCTGGAATACGCCGAGGGATTCCCCGCGCTGAAGCATCTGGTAGACCGGATCATCATCCTTGGATTTGATGTCCTTGAGTTCGTAACGCTGCCCTTTGTGATAAGCGACCAGATCCAAACATTTCCGGATGCAGGTCAGCATGCCCAGCGCAAGCACATCAACCTTCATCATCTTCATCGTGTCGACATCGTCCTTGTCCCATTCGATGAAGGTGCGGTCGTCCATCGCCGCATTGCCGATCGGCACATAGGTGTCGAGCCGGTCCTGCGTCAGCACATAGCCGCCGACATGCTGCGATAGATGGCGCGGAAATTCGATCAGCTCGGTGGCAAGCTCGACAGCGCGCACGATCATAGGATTGGACGGATCGAGACCGGCCTGCTTGACCTGCATCTCGTTGAGGCCCTTGCCCCAACTGCCCCAGACAGTATCGGCCAATGCCGAGGTGACGTCCTCGGTCAATCCCAGCGCCTTGCCGACATCGCGGATTGCCGAGCGCGGCCGGTAGTGGATGACGGTGGCGATGATTGCCGCGCGATGCCGGCCGTATCTTTTGTAGACATACTGCATCACCTCCTCGCGCCGGACGTGCTCGAAATCGACGTCGATGTCCGGCGGCTCAAGCCGCTCCTTGGAGATGAAGCGCTCGAACAAAAGGTCGACCTCGGCGGGATTGACCGAGGTGATGTCCAGCATGTAGCAGACCGCGGAATTGGCTGCCGAGCCCCGCCCCTGACACAGGATCTTCTGGCTGCGCGCATAGCGCACAATGTCGTGGACGGTCAGGAAGTAATGCGCGTAACCGAGCTCGGCGATGAGCGCGAGCTCCTTGCGTAAGGTGGCTTCGAGCGTCTCATCGACACTATTCGGGAAATGCCGGGCATATCCCTCCCAGGTCAGATCCGCGAGATGCTGCTGCGCGGATTTTCCCGGCGGGACCGGTTCGTCGGGATATTGGTATTGCAGTTGGCTCAGTGAAAACGTGATGCGATCGGCAAAACGGATGGTCTCGCGGATCGCATCCGGATAATCGCGAAACAGCCGCGCCATTTCAGCAGCCGGCTTGAGATGCCGCTCGGCATTCATTTCCAGCACGCGGCCGGCCTGCTCGATGATGGTCTTTTCACGAATGCAACTGACCACGTCCTGCAGGATGCGGCGATTTGGCGTGTGATAGAGCACGTCATTAGTGGCGATCAGGGGCACGCGCGCAATGGATGCGATGCGCTGCAGCTTTGCCAGACGACGCTTGTCATCCCCGCGATGAAACGGACTGGCGCCAAGCCAAATGCCTTCCGCCGGCAGGCCCGATAGGGCATCGAGCGTGCGCAGGACAAGATCACTGTCGATCCGATAGGTCGGCATTAGAACAAGCAACACCCCTTCGCTCAACTCCGCGAGATCGCCGAGCTGCAGCAGGCATTCACCCTTGTTGCCGCGTAGCTTGCCCATGCTGAGCAACCGGCACAGTCGACCATAGGCAGCGCGATCGCACGGATAGGCAAGGATGTCGGGCGTACCGTCATTGAAGACCAGCCGCGTGCCGATCAGAAGCTTCGGTTTGTAGACAAGATCCTTGTGGCCCAGCTCGGCAAAGGCACGCACCACACCGGCCATGGTGTTGTGATCGGCAATGCCAATGGCATAAAGCCGCTCGGCACTGGCCTGATGCACATAGTTCTGCGGATGCGACGCACCGCGCAGGAACGAAAAATTGCTGGTGACGCCAATTTCAGCATAGTCAGGCGCGCCGGCGCCGCCCGTGCTCATGCGAACAGCCCATGCACAAACCATTGCGGCGAAACGGCTTGATCGTCCGCGTCTCTGATCTCACCATAAAGCCCGTCACGGAAGAGCCAGAAACGTTGACCTGCCTCATCCTCGACACGAAAGTAATCGCGCGTGGGCTTCGCCTCCTGCGAACGCCACCACTCCATCGACACACGCTCCGGGCCTTCCACATGAACTACGTTGTGAGACACCCGTCGCCAGGTGAATTTCTTCGGTGGCTTGTCTGGAAACTCCGCGAGCGGAACATCGATCAGTTCGGGCTGCTCGAACAACCGTAACGGCCGCAAAGGCGGCTCGTCTTCACGTACCGGCCATGCTGCCTGCATGGCGGCAGCCAGATGATGCTGTGCCGGCACACCCAGCATGGCGCGTTCCGGAATGTGACTCTCGACGGGCAGATAAACCAGCACACGCCGCGGCCCGATCCGCGCAGCAATACGGTCGATCAGGTCGGCCAGTTCATCGTTCGCATGCACATTGGCATCGAGGTCGCGCTGCTGCTGCACAACGATTTCCGTGCGGCTGGCCGAAAGGCGGATCATATCGAAGCCGAAACCGGGATCGAGCGGATCGGCAATCGCGTCCAGTCGCTCGCGGAACAACCGGTCGATCACCTCGCCCTTGCTCACCGGCTGGCCGGTTTCCGCCGTGATCACGCGCACTGCGCCATCGGTGCGGAAGAACGCCGCTTCCAGCCGTCGCGCGCCCTTGCCCTGCCTGTCCATCGCATCGATCAGCGTGCGTGCCAGCTTGGCCAGTGTCAGCGTAATCACGCCATCGGTGGCAATCGGTTCGGCGAAACGTTGCTCGACGATATAATCCGGCAGCGGCTTGCGCGGCGAGATCGGCGCATCGCTGTGCCCCAGCGCCTGTTCCAGCAGCGTCGTGAATTCCGCACCGAAACGTGCGGTGATTTCGGGGCGCGAGCGCGAGGCGACATCGCCGATGGTCTTCAAGCCGGCGCGGCGCAATCCACGGATGATTGCCTCATCGGCGCCGAGCGTGAACAGCGGCAGCGGCCTCACTGCCTTGGCCTCCTCGCCCGCGGCGATGATCCGGCCATGTGCATATCGACTGAGCGTGCGTGCACATGTCGATGTCCCCGCAATCGCTGCACTGACAATAAAACCCTGTCGCAACAGCGCCGCGCAGAGCTGCTTCATCAGTGCGGCCTCGCCACCGAACAGATGGGCACAGCCGGTGATGTCGAGAAACAGACCATGCGGCAGATCCAGCGCCACGAGTGGCGTGAAGCGGTCGCACCAATCGGCAATGTCGGTCAGTACCTGCGTATCGGCAACAGGATCAGCATCGAACACCTGAATGTCCGGACAGACCGCACGGGCATTGGCGAGCGGCAGACCTGGTTCAAGGCCGAGCTTCGCCGCGGCATCGTCCAGCGCGGAAATCTGCAGCGCATTGCTTTGCTTGGCGACGACAATACTTGCTTGCAGATTAGCTGGCGCGCCGTTGCGCGCGAGCTGACGTTTGATGCGGTCGGTTGGCAGGCGCGGCAGCCACAGGCTGAGGATGCGCCGATGTGTCACGGAAAACGCACTCATCACACTTCCATTCCATGATCCATTGCCCGTTCGGGCCGTGACGATTTCGAACCAGTTGTACGTCGAGCATGGGCGCGCCCCATGATTGCCAGGGCTTGAATGGCGGCGAATGCGCGGAGCGGATGATCCAGCGCGTCTCTGCCGTACTCGAGGCCGGAACGCCTGCAGTCCGCAGCAACAGGCACGTGACGCCGGAGCCGCGCGCTGCCAGCGTGAGCTTGCGGCTGGCGACCATGTCGAACTGCTTGCTGTCGCCCCAGGTCTCCAGCACGACGCTGCCCAGCGCATCGCAGGCCAGCGCATCAGCCGTGGTCCGCAATGCCGTCTCCACATCGGGCGCGCGCACGGTGACCAGCAAGCGCGGATCGAGACCGAGTTCCCGCCAGCCGCTCATGGCCAGCGCGCCGCATTCGCGTTTGGAGAAATCCTGCCGGATCCACAGCAGCGGCCGCTTTGCCGAGACACGATGCGCGAGGCCGGCGACAAAGCCCGTGGCTGCCGCGCTGTAACGACCTTCGGCGAACACCTCATGCATGGTGCCACGTGCGAGGCCGCCTTGCAGCGCCGCGTCCGCCTCGGCATGACCGAGCGACACGCGATCCGGCGCATAGGTATCGCTGTGGGTCTCGATGCGTTCGATGCTCCCGCGCAATTGCGCGAGCGTGGTCATGCGTGCGCCGGTCATGCGCCGCTCCTCGAAATTGTTTTGCCGTAGCGGGTTTTTAGTGAACCCATTGCCGGCCCATTTGTTCATGATATGTTCTAATATAAAGCTAAGATGGCAAGCCGAGTCAATCGGGATCATCAGCCACTTTTTTAGCATTTGAAATCAAAGGGATTTTTGAACATGGACGTGAAACGCAAGCTGGAGATCCTGGCAGATGCCGCGAAATACGACGCGTCCTGTGCGTCCAGCGGCACCGAGAAACGGAACTCCCGCGACGGCAAAGGCATCGGCTCGACCGATGCAGGCATGGGGATCTGTCATTCCTATGCGCCGGACGGCCGCTGCATCTCGCTGCTGAAGATCCTGCTCACCAATGCCTGCAATTACGATTGTCTTTATTGCGTCAACCGGGCTTCCAGCAATGTGACGCGCGCCCGCTTCACCGTCGACGAAGTGGTACAACTGACGCTGGATTTCTATCGGCGCAATTACATCGAGGGGCTGTTTCTTTCCTCGGGCATCATCCGCAGCGCCGATTACACGATGGAACAGGTTGTCGCCGTCGCGCGAAAACTGCGCGAGGAGCATCACTTCCGCGGCTATATCCACCTCAAGACCATTCCGGAAGCCGACGATGCGCTGATCACCGAGGCCGGCAAATATGCCGACCGGCTCTCCATCAATATCGAGGTGCCCGAGGAGGACAGTTTGGCGAAGCTGGCGCCGGAGAAAGACGTCCGCGCCATTCGTCGCACCATGGGTCGATTGCGGTTGAAGCTCGATGAAGCCCGCGAAGAACGCAAGCCGACGCCGCGCGGCAAGGTCGGGCCGCGTTTTGCGCCGGCCGGCCAGAGCACGCAGATGATCGTCGGCGCCGACAGCGCCAATGATTCAACCATCATTCGCACCTCGGCCAATCTGTACGGGTCCTACAATCTCAAGCGTGTCTATTATTCCGCCTTCAGCCCGATCCCCGACGCGAGCCGTTCGCTGCCGCTGCGCGCCCCGCCGCTGATCCGCGAGCATCGGCTATACCAAGCCGATTGGCTGATGCGCTTCTACGGCTTCGACGCCGACGAGATCGTCGATGACAATGACGGCATGCTGTCGCTGGACATGGATCCGAAGCTCGCCTGGGCGCTGCGCCACCGCGACCGTTTCCCGCTCGACGTCAACCGCGCCAGCCGCGAAGACCTTTTGCGCGTGCCCGGTTTCGGCGCCAAGGCCGTGCAGCGGATCATCGAAACGCGCCGCATCTCGTCGATCCGCGTCGGTGATCTCGCCCGGCTGCATATTCCGCGGAACAAGGCACTGCCTTTCATCGTTCTTCCGGATCATCGGCCCGCCGTGAATTTGCTGGACAGCGCGAGGCTGGCGGAGCGGTTCAAACCGAAGGCAACCCAATTGGGATTTGGATTCTAGAATTTCATTTCAGGAGACCCGATGCACAGTATCGTGCTGGAGAGCGACACCGATTTCGAAGGCTGGCGCAGGGCGGCACGCAAACTGGCGCTCAACAACATTGCCCCCGGCGATGTGACATGGACGATTGCAGGCGCCGAGCCTGAATTGTTTTCTGCCTCGCCAGCAACGTCGCTATCCGACGCTGCAAAAGGCACGTTCAACGTTCCGGCCAAATTCGTCGAACTCGCCGAAACTGCGATCCTGCATCGCGATCCCGAACGCTTCGCCCTGCTCTATCGTTTGCTATGGCGGCTGCGCGACAATCCCGATCTGATCCATGTCGCGATCGATTCCGACATCGCGAAATTGCAGGCGATGGCCAATGCTGTCCGGCGCGACGAGCACAAGATGCATGCTTTCGTGCGGTTTCGCGAAATCGGCCGCGAGCCGAAGTCGCATTTCGTCGCCTGGTTCGAGCCCGAACATCACATCGTCGAACTCGCCGCGCCGTTCTTCGCGCGGCGCTTTGCCGACATGGCGTGGTCGATCCTGACGCCGGATCTCAGCGCGCATTGGGACGGCCACGCGATTTCCATCACGCCCGGCGTCAGCAAGGCGGATGCGCCGACCAAGGATCGGCTCGAAGAGGTGTGGCTGACCTATTACGCCAACATCTTCAATCCGGCGCGGTTGAAGACCAAGGCGATGCAGAACGAGATGCCGAAGAAATACTGGCGCAATCTGCCCGAAGCCGCACTGATCAAACCGCTGATCGCGCGAGCTGAACGCATCACAGGTGACATGATCGCGGCAGAAGCCAGAGCGCCAAAAAAACCGCAACGTCGGGAGGAAACGATGGTCAAGTCGCATACAACCAAAATGGCCGAACATACCGGGAAGGAAAATCTTGCCGCATTGCGCGACGAAGCCGCCGATTGCCGTGCCTGCCATTTGTGGAAGGATGCGACGCAAACCGTGTTCGGCGAAGGCCCGCAGCATGCTTCTGTGATGATGGTCGGCGAACAGCCCGGCGACAAGGAAGACCTTGCCGGCAAGCCGTTCGTCGGACCGGCCGGGCAGATGCTCGACAAGGCGCTGAAGGAAGCCGGCATTGTCAGGGACAAGGTCTATGTCACCAATGCCGTGAAGCACTTCAAATTCGTGCCACGTGGAAAATTCCGTCTGCACCAGAAGCCAGCAACGCCGGAAATCAAGGCGTGCCGTCCCTGGTATGAGCGCGAAAAAGCGTCCGTGAAACCCGAGCTCGTCGTCGCGATGGGCGCGACAGCCGCGCAAAGCGTGCTCGGCAAGATCACGCCGATCGGCAAGACGCGTGGCCGGATCATCGAGGCTGATGATGGCACACAGGTTCTCGTGACCGTGCATCCATCCTATCTGCTACGATTGCCCGACGAGGACGCCAGAGCGCGTGAATATGCGCACTTCGTCGACGATCTGCGGATCGTCGCCGCGCATCTCAGCAAATCAGCGCGCGCTGCCTGACGGTCAGATCACGAATTCACGCATCACACGCCGCGTATCCATCTCGAATTCGAGATCGACCACCGGCGGCCGCGCAAAATGCCAGGTCATGCCCTGCCGCGACGCACCGCGCTTGACCAGTTCATCGGCCACCACGGGATGGAAATCCTGTACCGTGTAGATCTGCGTCGCGGTGGTGTCCTTCCATGAGAATCCGAATTCGCCCAGGCGCTCCTCCATATTGCTCATGGTCATTCGCGTTTTCTCCCGGAATGCGTCCGGCGAGGTCTCGCGATAGCGCGTGATACGCTCGGGATATGCTCCAGGTCCACCGCGCGCTTCAGCGCCACCCGCAATCACGAAAGTCGGCTTGGCGCCGAGCGACGGCCGCGTGAACGAGAACGCGTAAAACGACGGTTCACTCGGCGGATCGATCTCGAGGCACACATTGCTGCGCGCGACGGGATTGTTCGTGCCGTCGAAGATGCCCCATTCAGCAAGCGTCTTGACATAGTGCTCGTTGAACTTCCGGAAGCCAGCTTCGTCGACCACTGCAGGCGAGCGCAGTTCGCAGGCGCAGAACGATGTCAGCGGGCGATCGGCCGCGAGAATGTAATCGGCAATACGCGCAAACCCATCGGCCAATGGCAGCCATGTGTCGAAACGAACGCGCTCGATCTCGAAATCGGCATTGGCGGCAACGCCGCTGGAATACTGAAACACTGCGGGAATATAGCGATAATTGCCGGCCGGAAAATCGCGCGTCATGGGATGGGTCCTGTGGGGGCCCATGCGGGCCGCCAAACGACAATGGCGGACCGCATGAAGCGATCCGCCATCCAACCTCAAACCATGCGGCCCCGCAAGCTCAGCTTCGCAATCCGCGTCCGTGCGATCAGGCCGTCCGCGTGTGCTCCAGATCGAAGTCCGCGATCTGCTTGGCACGTTCCGTTTCCTTGCCGGCGCGGTGATCGGTAGCGATGGCGACATACACCGCAGGCAGCACGAACAACGTGAACAGCGTGCCGATCATCATGCCGGAGACGACGACGAGGCCGATCGAGAAGCGACTCGCTGCACCTGCCCCCGCAGCGGTGAGCAACGGCAACAGGCCGGTGACCATCGCCGCCGTGGTCATCAGGATCGGACGCAGACGCACGCGGGCGGCCATCTCGATAGCGGAACGACGATCGAGACCTTCCTTGAGCTGCAGTTCGTTGGCGAACTCCACCATCAGGATGCCGTGTTTCGAAATCAGGCCCACCAGCGTCAGCAAGCCGACCTGCGTGTAGATGTTGATCGTCGCCAGACCGAAAAACAGCGGGATCAGCGCACCCAGGATCGCCATCGGCACCGTGATCATGATCACCAGCGGATCGCGCAGACTTTCGAACTGCGCCGCCAGCACCAGGAAGATGATGATCAGCGCGAAGCCGAACGCCACCGCGAGCTGGTTGCCTTCCTGCACATACTGCCGGGAATCCGCGAGATAATCGTGGTTGAAACCCGACGGCAACTGCTTGGCGGCGCCCTCGAGGAAGTCGACCGCCTGGCCTACCGTCACGCCCGGCATCGGCACGGCCTGGAAGGTCGCCGAGTTCAGCTGGTTGTAATGCGACAGGGCATTCGGATTGGTCCCGGTCTCGACCTTGACCAGCGTCGATAGCGGCACCTGCTGGCCCGTGGTCGTCGGCACATAATAGTTCGCCAGCGAATCCTGCGAGAGCCGCATACCGCGCGGGACCTGGGGGATCACCTGATAGGAACGCCCTTCCAGGTTGAAGCGGTTGGTGTAATTGCCGCCCAGCAGCGTCGCCAGAGTGCTGCCGATGCTCGCCATGGTGATGCCGAGATCGTTGGCCTTGGAACGATCGACTGACACGCGCACCACCGGCTGATTGAAATCGAGATCGCTGTCGCTGACGATGAACAGACCGCTCTTGCGCGCCGTGTCCTTCAACTTGACCATCTCCTCATAGACGGACTGGAAGCCGTTAGTCGAGCTGATCACCATCTGGATCGGCAGACCGCCGGGACCGCCCGGCAGCGCCGGAAGGTTGAATGCGAAGGCGTTGACACCCTCGATCTTGCTGAGTTCGGCCTGCACCAGCGGCTTCAGCTGCGTGGACGAACGCTTGCGTTCGTCCCACGGCTTCAACAGCATGCCGGCGATGCCGTTGCTCGGACCGTTGGTGCCGTTGATGATGAAGCGCAGATCGGTTTCCGGGAACTTCTTGAACGCCTCGTCCATGCGATCCCCGTAGAAATCCGCGTAATCGATATTGGCGTATTTCGGTGCCTTGGTCACCGCAAACAGAATGCCCTGATCTTCCTCGGGCGCGAGCTCCTTCGACGTATTCATGTACATGAAGCCGACGAGACCGAGGATCACGACAGCGAACATGGCCGTGATGGGGCGATAGTCCAGCGAGCGATCAAGCTGCCGGCCATACCAGCGCGTAGTGGCGCCGAACACCTTGTCCACCTTCTTGGCGAACCAGCCCGGCTCTTCCTGCTTCAACAGCACCGAGCACATCATCGGCGACAGCGTCAATGCGATAACGCCGGATACGATCACCGAGCCCGCCAGCGTGAACGCGAATTCGCGGAACAGCGCACCGGTCAAACCGCCGATGAAGCCGATCGGCGCATACACCGCCGCCAGCGTGATGGTCATGGAGATGACCGGACCAACGATCTCGCGAGCGCCTTCGAGCGACGCCTGCACGGGTGATTTGCCCTCCTCCAGATGGCGGTGAATGTTCTCCACTACCACGATGGCGTCGTCGACCACGAGGCCGATGGCGAGCACCATCGCCAGCAGGGTCAGCAGATTGATGCTGAAGCCCATGACGAGCATGAGGCTGCAGACGCCAACCAGCGACAGCGGAATCGTCACCACCGGAATGATGACAGAGCGGAACGAAGCGAGGAACAGGAAGATCACCACGATCACGATGCCGACGGCTTCGATCAGCGTGTGCTCGACTTCCTCGATCGACGACGTGATGAACTTGGTGGAGTCGTAGGCGACCTTCATCTTCAGCGATGGCGGCAGGTTACGCTCAAGTTCGGGGAACAGCGCGCGCACGCCCTTGACGATGTTGAGCGGATTGCCGAGCGGCGTCGACTGCACGCCGATAAAGATCGCACGCTCGCCACTAAACGCCACGCTTGCGTCCGTACTCTGCGCGGCAAGCTCGATGGTGGCGATATCCTCCATACGGACAAAGCCGCCGTCCTTGGCTTTCACCGTCATGCGCTTGAATTGCTCGACATTCTGCAGGTCGGTATTCGCCGTCACATTGGAGACGATGTAATAGCCCTTGGTCTGACCGGCTGCCGCCTGGAAGTTATTGGCGCGGATCGCCGCGGCCACATCGTCCGGAGATACACCGCGGCCCTGCATGCGTAGCGGATCGAGCCACAAACGCATGGCGAAGGTCTGGCCGCCGAGAATTTCGGCCGACGCAACGCCGTCCACCGTCGACAGGATCGGCTGCACCGCGCGCGTCAGGTAGTCTGAGATTGCCGAGCCGGACAGTTCCTCACTGGAGAAGCCGAGATACATCACCGCCGTGGTCGACCCCGTGGACTTCAGAATGACGGGGTCATTCGCTTCGCGCGGGATCAGATATTTGACCGAATTGACCTTCGACAGCACTTCGGTGAGCGCGGCATTGGGATCAACATTGAGCTTGATATAGACCGAAATGAGGCTCTGGCCCTGCGTCGATGCCGACGTCATGTAGTCGATGCCTTCAGCAGCCGCGACGGCCTGCTCGATCGGCGTGGTGATAAAGCCCTGCATCAGGTCCGGCGACGCGCCGGGATACACCGTGGTGACGGTGATCACGGTGTTCGACAGCTTCGGATACTGACGGATCGGCAGGCTGGTTGCAGCCTTGAAACCGATCAGCAGGATCAGCAGGCTGACGACCAGCGCCAGCACCGGGCGCTTGATGAAGATATCCGTGAAGACCATTGCGGTCGCTCCGTCATCGGCACCATCCGCCGGCCATCACAGGCCGCGCGACGATGCGAGAAAATCATTCAGATGAACCGGGACCGACCGCATGTCGCGGCCCGTCCATCGGGTCTCAGTTCAGCGGCGGCTTCGCCGGAATCTGCGGCAATGGATCGGTCGAGATCGACACCAGCGCACCGGACTGCAGCTTGAGCTGTCCGACCGCCACGACGCGGTCGCCGGCTTTCAGGCCCTGCGTAATCACCGCACGCCCATCGATGCGGTCGCCTGTGCGCACGAAGGTACGCACCGCCGAGAGCTCGGTCTTGCCATCGTCGGTCTTTTTCTCGGTGATCAGGTAAACCGAGTCACCGTACAGCGTGTAGTCGACTGCGGTTTCCGGCACGGTGATGACAGCCGGCTTGTCCGGAAGCACGACGGTCGTGGTCGCGAACATGCCCGGCTTCAGGATGCCTTCCGGATTCTGCAGCGTCGCCTGAACACGAATATTGCGCGTATCCGCACTGATCTGCGGCTCGATCGTGGTGATCTTGCCCTCGAACTTGCGGCCCGGATAAGCGTCCACCGAAATGCGCACAACCTGACCGACCTGCAGCTTGCCGGAATCTTTTTCCGTGACCGTGAAATTGTTGTAGACGGCAGACAGATCGGTGAGCGACACAATCTGCGTGCCGGCCGTCAAGTACTGACCGACTTCGATCCGACGTGTGCCGAGCACGCCATCGAATGCCGCACGGACCAGCTTCTGTGAAATCACGGCTTCAGTCCTGGCGATGCCCGCCTGTGCCTGATCATACGCCGCCTGCGCGGTGTCGACCGTTGCCTGCGGTCCGAACTGGCGCGATGCGAGCTGCTTGGCGCGATCGAGATTGAGGTTGGCCACCGTGGCCTGCGCCTTGAAGCTGGCGAGATCGCCCTGCTCCGGACCATCGAACAATTGCACCAGCGGCTGGCCGGACTTCACCGTCGAACCTGCTGTGAACATGATGTCAGTGACACGGCCGTTGACGTCGGAGGTGACGTTGACCTGATGCACAGCGGCGAGATCGCCGACGGCGCTGATCAGGTTAGGCACGACTTCGGACTTCGCATCCGCAACACTCACCACACTCGGCGGCGGCTTCATGGTGGCGAAGAACTGCTTGATCATGTGGGCGCGGAACGCGTTGAAGCCCACCAGGCCGCCCACCAGGATCGCCAGCAGGATGCCGACGATGATGAACCAACGCACCATCCGCGGACGCGGACGGGGCTTCTCGACAATCGCACGCGGCGCCGTAGTGCTGTTGGGTTCGGTAGTGAGAGTCATGTCATGCGCTTTCTGTCGTAGTCGCTGGCATCAGGTCCGGCGGAAGCTCGCGATCGATATACGTCGCGATCGCCGTGTCTTTCAGTCCGATTCCGCGGAGAATAAATTCGCAAAGTTGCCGCTCATTATCCGCGGTGCCGGCATAAGGCAAACAGGGAACCGAGGGAAGGCGCGATAAAGCCGCCATCATCGCGGTGTGGTGCGCGAACCAGAAAAGACCCATCGGCTCTTTTCCGATCCGCACCGCATCGCCTGTCCCGACAGCGTGCTCCAGCGACGCAGTAAAGGTCGGGCCGATCAGTGCGCCGATCTTGTCAAACAGCAGCCGGGCGAATTCGCCGTCCTGTAACTGGCTGATGACCATTAGCCGCAGGCGCTGCGCCTCTTCATGATCGGGATCGGGATCGCGCGGAATGTCGAGGAAATGTCCGACCATGCCGCGAATCAAAATCACCAGCGTCTCGGTCGACGGCGGCAGACCGAGCAGCTTGTTCAGTCCGGGATCGGCTTCGCATTCCTCCGCCAGGATCTCGGCATAGAGCGCAGACTTGGTCGGGAAGTGCTTGAAAAGCAAGCCTTCCGAAATTGACGCTGCGACCGCGACGCTCTTGGTCGTAGTGCCGGCAAATCCATTGCGCGCAAAGCATCGCTTCGCCGCGCTGAGGATCAGCTCGCGCCTGAGGTCATGGGTCATTCGAAGTGTTGTCATAGCGTCGTGAGTAAGCACTCACCCAAGTTTCTGTCAACAAAATGGTGCGCCGCGTCAGGAGAATGACTGTAGGTGGTATCCGCCCGCCACAGTGTTGCATTCTCGCGACGCCGATGCGCCGAGCCATGCGATCCCCTCAAGATGAGGGGTGGCTGCGCGCCTTGAGGCGCAAAGGGTGGTTTCCGTCGCGATCGCTCCACCGGACCGCCGGTAAATTGCAACCGCGCAACGCCTCACGGCGCGCCACACCAGCCGACAAGCGGCAGAACCCGGTAGTGGCCCGGACGGCTACCCGAGACCTCCCGAGTGCGCGAGCTACGTCCCATCACCGCCCGCGGGCGCCCCTTGCTCCACTTGAAGACGCCTCCAGAAGCGCCCCCTCATGAACAGGGCTGACGGAGTATAATCCTATTTAGGATATTATCAATATAGATAGGAAAAAATGTTTAGGCGGATCCGAACTCTGCGCAGCCCCACGCTGTCATTCCGGGGCGACTGCGCGCCTTCGCGCAGGCGAGCCCGGAATGACAGTCTGTGAAGCGCCTGCCGGAATGACAAATGAGGGTGCAGTTCGGTTCGCGACAGAGAGACTCGCTACACCACCGTTTTATGCCGCTCTATGCAGGTCGTCAGCACCTCGTCCATCGATCTGCTCCACCAATTCTCCGAGAAGATCTCGATCTCGGAGTACCCGGCGAAGCCCTGCGCCTCGACAGCAGCGCGGGCAGATTTGATATCGATGACGCCATCGCCCATCATGCCGCGGTCGTTGAGGATGTCCTTGGTCGGGACCAGCCAGTCGCAGACATGGAAGGCCAGCAGACGATCTTGCCCTGCCCGCGCGATCTGGGCATGCAGTTCCGGATCCCACCAGATGTGATAGACGTCGAGGGCGACGCCGAGCATGCCGGTGCGGTTGGGATCGAGACGGTCGCAGATGTCGAGCGCCTGTTCGGTAGTGTTCACGCAGGCACGGTCGGCGGCGTAAGCCGGATGCAGCGGCTCGATGGCCAGCGGCATCTTCGCTTGCCTCGCATATTCCATCATCTCGGCGATGCCGTCATCGACCTGCGCGCGCGCATTGATGATGTTCTTCGAAGGCGCAGAGCCCGGCCGCGAATATTGCGGCAGGCCGCCGACGACCAGCACGATGCACGGTGAGCCCAATGCCGCCGCTTCATCGACGCAGCGTTTGTTGTCGTCGCGCTGCTGCTGGCGATGGGCTTCGTCCGAAACAAACATACCGCCGCGGCAATAGCCGGACAATTCGAGGTCGTGATCCCGCACGGCCTTCACGGCCTTGTCGAGACCCACATGGGCGACCTGATCGCGCCACGGGCTGATGCCGCGGATCTTGTGGCGGGCACAGGCTTCGGCGATGGCGACAAAGTCACCCTGCTTGCGGACAGTCGCCGTGTTCAGCGATAGCCAGCGATGGTCATTCGAGAAGTCACGCATCTCAGGCTTCGATCCCGCGCGTTGCCATGATCGCCTTCATACGCTGCGTCGCCAGTTCGGGATTGGCCAGCAGACCTGCCTTGTCGGCGAGACGGAACAGTTCGGCGAGATGCTGGGTCGAGCGCGTGCTCTCCTGCCCGCCGATCATGGTGAAGTGATCCTGATGGCCGTTGAGATAGGCCATGAACACGATCCCCGTTTTGTAAAACCGGGTCGGCGCCTTGAAGATGTGACGCGACAGCGGCACTGTCGGGCCGAGTACGTCGTGGAAGCCGGCTTCATCACCGGCTGCGAGACGCGACAGTGCGTAGGACGCCGCCGGCGCGATGGCATCGAAGATACCGAGCAGCGCGTGGGAGAAGCCCCTGTCGTCTCCGGCGATCAATTCGGCATAGTTGAAATCATCGCCGGTATACATCTTCACTTCGGGCCTGAGACGGCGACGCATGTCGATCTCGCGCTGCGCATCGAGCAGCGAGACCTTGACGCCATCGACCTTGGCGGCATTACGGTTGATGACGTCCACCGCGATGTCCATCGCGGTGTCGAGGCTCGGCGTACCCCAGTAATTGGCCAGCGCCGGATCGAACATGTCGCCGAGCCAGTGAATGATCACCGGCTGTGCTGACTGCGAGAGAATGCGGTCATAGACGCGGCCGTAATCCTCGGCGTTCTTGCCGAGCTTGGCCAGCGCACGCGACGCCATCAGGATGATGCGGCCGCCGACTTTCTCGATCGCTTCGAACTGCTGTTCATAAGCCTTGATCACGTCGTCGATCGATTTGGCATCTTCCACCGCGAGGTGATCGGTGCCGGCGCCCGAGAATACAAGCGCGCCGCGCGGCTTGGCCGCCGCGACGGAGCGCGTGATGAGTTCGAGCGAGGTCGGCCAGTCCATGCCCATGCCGCGCTGAGCGGTGTCCATCGCTTCCGCGACGCCGAGACCGAGATCCCAGACGTGTTCACGGAACGCGATGGTGCGGTCCCAATCGATGGTCTGATTGAGCCACGGATCGCATTCCGCCAGCGGGTCGGCAACGATATGCGCCGCCGAGAAGGCGATGCGGTTCAGCGCACCTTCCAGCTTGGCCGGAAACGCGCGCGACGCTGCGAGACGATAGGTCTCGATCGAACGATCGGCCTTCGGCAGCTTCAGCGACAGCGTCGAGCCGGTAGACGTGGGCATGACTGGCTTGTTCATGGCGGACCTCAGACCTTGAGTGCGGGAACGTCGATCCAGCGGCGCTCCTTCCAGCTTTCCAGCGCGCATTCGACGAGCTGCACTCCCTTGGCACCTTCGAGCAGCGTGTACTTGTAGGGCGCATCCTCACAGACGTGACGGATGAACATTTCCCACTGTTCCTTGAAGCCGTTGTCGTAGACGGCATTGTCCGGAACCTTCTGCCAGTCGGCATAGAAATCGTGGGTGCGCTTCTCGTCGGGATTCCAGATCGGGCGCGGCGTCGCCTGACGCGCCTGGATCATGCATTCGGTGAGACCGGCTACAGCCGAACCGTTGGTGCCGTCGACCTGGAAGGTCACGAGATCGTCGCGATAGACGCGCGTGGCCCAGGACATGTTCATATGGGCGATGACGCCGCCCTTCAACTTGAAGGTCGCATAGGCCGAGTCGTCGGCAGTGGCCGTGTACTTCTTGCCCTGCTCGTCCCAGCGCGCCGGGATGTCAGTGGTGCCCAAGCACGTCAGGCTCTCGACTTCGCCGAAAAGATTGTCGAGCACGTAACGCCAATGGCAGACCATATCGAGGATCATGCCGCCGCCGTCTTCAGCACGGTAGTTCCACGACGGGCGCTGGGCTTCCTGCCAATCGCCTTCGAACACCCAGTAGCCGAACTCGCCGCGTACCGAGAGCATCTTGCCGAAGAAGCCAGAGTCACGGAGCATCGCCAGCTTCTTTAGACCGGGCAGGAACAGCTTGTCCTGCACAGTGCCGTGTTTGAGACCCTTTGCGTTCGCCTTCTTGATGACGTCGAGCGCGGCTTCGAGATTGGTCGCGATGGGCTTCTCGCAATAAATATGCTTGCCGGCCTCGATGGCGCGGTTGAGCAAACCCGGACGCGCCTGCGTGGTCGCCGCGTCGAAGAAGATGCTGTCGTTCTTGTCGGCGAAAGCCTTGTCGAGATCGGTGGTCCAGCGCTCGATGCCGTACTTCCTGGCGAGGCCTTCGATCTTCTCGGCATTGCGGCCGACCAGGATCGGATCCGGCATCATGCGGTCGCCGTTCTTCAGGGTCACGCCGCCCTGTGCACGGATCGCGACGATCGAGCGCACGAGATGCTGGTTGAGACCCATACGGCCGGTGATGCCGTTCATGATGATGCCGAGGCGGTGGACAGCCATAGTCAGGACTCCTGGAGAACTTTAGTTTGAGAATGATCGGATGAAGCGAGCTGGAGCGGCGACAGCACCGACCAGTCGGGATGTGCGCCGGATGCAAATCCGGCAGAGGTCAGCGATCCCGTGAGAAGATCGCCGTCCTGGATCGATAGACGGATGGTGTCGCCGTCGCGGCGGTAGAGATCGGGATGGGCATTCAGGAATGCCTCGGCCTCCTCCGCTGGTGCAGTGCCGAAACCATCGACGTAGTGATGGCCGTTGCGTTCGGCGTGGGTCACGCCGATCAGCGCGCCAAGCGCCAGATCCTGCTGCACGCCAAGGCCGGCCTGGCAGGTGAGATCCTCGCCGGTGATGAAATGGTTGACACCCTGCGCGCTCCACGCGGCAGCACGGGTCGCATTCGCAATCGACTTGTAGAAGCCTTTGCAGGATTTCGAGGAGATACCGCGGTAGCCCAGCGCATTGGCGGCGGGGAATGCGTCCCAGCTGTCGTCGGCTTCGTCGATGATGAAATTGCGCGACGACAAATTGCCGAGCGGCGACTCGCGCGTGATGTCGCGCGGCATCGGCTGCTCGATGTAAAGTAGCTTGGATGCAATCGGCGCCAGTGCGCTGTCATTGTCGAGACGATCGACCAGCGCGCCGAGCGCGTTGAGATCGGCATATTGCTCATTGGCGTCGAGCGTCACCTGATAATCGTAAGGCAGCATCGTCAGCGCGTTTCCGATCCGGGTCAAACGAGCGGCGTCTGCCGCGGGATCGCCGTTCATCTTGAGCTTGAAGTATCGTGCGCCGCTATTCTCACGGGGGTCGGCGACACCGCCCTCGCCTTCGATCACATCGTCGAGGCCGACGGTGTGGCGCAGCGCGACGCGCTCAAGCCGGTGACGGCTGGCCAGGAACGTCGCGATGTCGTCGGCGCCGAGATCGGGAGCAAGACGCGCGGTAAGACCGGCGACGTTGGCCTTCATGCCCGTGAAGAAATCCGTGCCCAAGCCACGCAGCAGTGCGTCGAGCACAGCCTTGTCTATCTCCGCCGGCCCGAAAGCCGCCGCCAATGGTGGAATGTCCAGTTCGGCGCAGGCCTTCATCTGCTCGCCGATGCACGCCGCATGCAGACCAAAGGCCGAAATGAAACCGGACTGCGTGCGATAGAGCTCTTTCGCGATTGCCAGCGACTGCCGCAATTCGTTCACGGTGTCATCAATGGCGAGATGCGGCCGCTTGTCGAACCATTTCGGCACCATCAGCTCGGCTGAGGCGCCGACGAACACGCCCTTGCCTTCGACCTCGACCTCGACCCGCACGAAAGCCTGTGGCGCGGCATTGACCGTCACGGCGCCAAAGCGAAACGGCCGCACGAATGCCACGTGGCGCTCGAACAGCGTAATGTCTCGCAAGGCGATCCGTGCCGACATGGACATGGGCGCTAGTCCAGCGTGCTGTTGGTCATGAAGTGCTTGCGGATGCGCGCGACCAGATCGGTGAAGATCGGGTTCGACATCGCATCGAGCGTGCGCTCGCGGCCGAGCGGCACGTCATAGATCGCGGCAATGCCGCCGGGGCGCTCGGTCATGACCAGCACCTTGTCGGCAAGGAACACCGCTTCCGGGATCGAATGGGTGATGAGGAGAATCGTCTTGCCGGTGGTGCGCTGGATGCGCGACAGCTCGACATTCATCTTCTCGCGCGTCATGGCGTCGAGCGCGCCGAACGGCTCGTCCATCATCATGATCTTGGGATCATGCACCAGCGCGCGGCAGATCGAGGCGCGTTGCTGCATGCCGCCGGAGAGCTGCCACGGCAGCTTCTTCTCAAAGCCCTCGAGGCCGACCATTTTCAGCAGCTGCTTGGCGCGGTCCATATACTGCGCGCGCGGCAGATTCTTCATGTCGATGGGCATCAACACGTTGTTGATGATGTTCCGCCACGGCAGCAGCAGCGCATTCTGGAACACGATTCCGACATCGCCATGAGGCTCGGTGACTTTCTTGCCGTCGACGTGGATTTCGCCTGATGTCGGCGCAAGAAGGCCCGAGATCAGTTTCAGCAGCGTGGACTTGCCGCAGCCGGATGGGCCGACCACGACGAAGAACTCACCGTCATTGATGTGGAAGTCCAGGGGACGCAGCGACTGCACCTGGCCGTCGCCGGTCCCATAGGTTTTGGAGACGCCGGAGAGATTGATCCCCGACGCCTTTGATGGTGCGGACTGCTCGGATACGACGCGAAGATGCGCACTCGGTTGATCGACGCTCATGGTCCTCATCGCTGCAGTCATTACGGCTAGTCCTGTTGATTTCGTCAGTTCGGTCGAGATAACCGGGCCGGTTACTTCGGCAGATATTCGTTGGTGTAGAAGGCCTTCGGATTTTCCTTGGCCTTGGCTTCCAGACCGCCGTATTCGACCATCAGCTCCACCGATTCCTTCATGTTCTGATCGGTGACCTGGAACGGGCGCTTACCCTTGGTTTCCGGCGTGGTGTAGAGCGGGATGGTGAGTTCGAAGCCCTGGGTCAGGGTCTCGATCTTGCCGCCCTTCGGGTTGGCATCGAGGATCGACTGCGCGGCAGCCTTCGGCTCCTTCGACGCAGCTTCGACGGCCTTGGTGGTGGCCGACATGAAGCGCTTCACAAGATCCGGATTGGCCTTGGCATAGTCAGTATTGGTGATGATGCCCGACGACACCAGATGAATGCCGTAATCGGCAAACTTGATCGGATACACATCCTTGCCGGTGGCATCCTTGATCTTCATGGACTGGTCCATGACATAGCCGAGCAGCAGGTCAGCCTGGCCGTTGATGACGGCGTTGAGCTTGGTCTGTCCGTCGCCGGCGACGGTCTTGAAATCGGATTCCTTGAGGCCGGCCTTCTTGAGGAACAGCGGCCAGATCTGGGTCATCGAATCCGCGGGCGTAATCGCCACGGTCTTGCCCTTGATATCGTCCGGCTTCTTGATGTTCTTGTCGACGAAGCCCATCACCGACATGGCCGAGGTCTGCAGCAGCACGCCGGTGGCGATCACCGGGGCGCCCTTCACGGCTGCGCGCATCATGGTGGGAACGTCGACATAGCCGAAGTTCACGCTCTTGGCGGCAACGGCCTGCACGGTGGCCGCCGAACCGCGGCCTTCCTGGATGTCGAGATCGATGCCTTCGGCTTCATAGATGCCCTTGGCCTTGCCGTAATAGAACGGCGAATGCTCACCATAGACATACCAGTTGAGCATCAGCGTCACCTTGTCGGCCGCAGCGGCCGGCGTGGCGAGTGCGAGCGTGACGGTGATCGCGGCAGTCGAAACAGCAGTAACCCATTTCAGCATTTTTAGCCTCCCATTGAAGCAGGTGATCGCGGCCCGTTTCGCCGGACCGCTTGTTTGGAAATTGCGCGTCCCCGATCAGGACCCGATAAAGACATCCGCGCGCTGGCTGACGTGCCAGGGAATCGCAAAGCGTTCGATACGATCGACCAGCCAGAACAGAATGACGCCGAGCAGCGCGAGGATCACGAGAGCCGCAAACATCGTCGGCAGATCGAACGTGCCGATCGAGCGCTGCAGCACATAACCGATACCGGAATTGGAGCCGACGAACTCACCGACCACCGCGCCGACGACGGCGAGCGTGACGGACACCTTGAGACCGGAGAAGATCGCCGGCAGCGCGTGTGGCAGGTTCACGGCGCAGAACACGCGCAAGCGGCTGCCCTTCATGGCGCGGGCGAGATCGACCATATCGGGATCGACCGACTTGAAGCCCTGCACCGCCGACACGACGACGGGAAAGAAACCGAGCAGGAAGGCGGCGATGATCTTCGGCACGATGCCGAAGCCGAACCACACCACGAACAAGGGCGCGATAGCGACTTTGGGAATCGACTGCGAGAACACCAGCAGCGGATAGACATAGCTTTCGACGGTCCGCGAACCGGCGATCAGCATGGCAATCGGGATGCCGAACACGGCCGAGGCGAGAAAGCCGAGCAGCGTGGCGTAAGTCGTCGGCCCTGACTGCGCGAGCAGCTCGGGCCAATCGGTGTAGAGCACCTTCACGACGTCGCCGGGCGCAGGGATCTGATAGGCAGGAATGTTGAAGATGCGGATCGCCAGATCCCAGCCGACAACGATCATCACCAGCAACAGGAATGGGCGCAGCCATGAGGCGTTCAGCAGCTTCGATACACTGCCGGGTGCTTTCTTCTCACTCACGCGTCTCGTCTCCCAGATGCCGGCTTCGCGGTCGCATTTAACTCGTTGGATAAATACAGCGCATGGCTTCGCCGTTGTCAATTGGGCGCTTAACTAGCGAGAATTATGCAATGATTTCAGGCGCTCTGGCGCGTCGGGGTGTGGACAACCGATGCCGGGGGGCAACTGGAATTCGGCGACCGAACGCCCGGTGAGCGCCGCCAGGACGAGTGCCACCATATGGGCCAGCCGCTCGTCCCTCGCCTCCTTCGCCAGGAGATCCCTGCCGAAAATCACGCTGAGCGTGGCGTTGTTGCCGATATAGAAAAAGCTCAGCGCGGCGATGGAAATGTAGAGCTGCACCGGATCCATCGCGACCTTGAAATCGCCTGACGCGACGCCGCGCAACACCACTGTGCGGATCATCTCCACGAAGGGCGAATGCATCGACTTCACCTTCGTGGAGCGCTTGATGTGCTTCGCGCGCTCCAGATTCTCGGTGTTGAGCAGCGCGAGGAATTCCGGATTGCGGATAAAGTAGTTCCAAGTGAAGGCGATCAGGCTCTCGATGGCCTCGGGCGGATCGAGATGTTCGAGATCGAGCGTGCGTTCTTCGGCGCGGATCTGCTCATAGGCACCTTCGAGTACCGCAAGATAGAGCGCATCCTTGTTGCCGACGTGATAGTAGAGCATGCGCTTGTTGGCGCCGGCCTGTGCAGCAATGCGATCGACGCGCGCACCAGCGAGGCCCTTGCTCGCGAATTCCTTCTTGGCAGCCTCGAGAATGCGCAGACGCATCCCTTCCGGGTCACGCTGCCACTTCAATGCTTTCTTCGGCGCTTTTTTAGTTGTTTTTGCCAAACCCGAATCCCGTCGCTCAGCGGAATGACGCAACAGCCGCACGTCTATCGCGTGTAGCATGCGTTTGCCCGCTTGAGAACAAAGCATGTTCCAGGCCATATGCGCAAACGGGCATCGCCTTTTGCGGATGCCGTCGCTATCACTGCCCTGCCCCAACCGGACCTGCTTGTGCCTGCCATCATCACAGACCCGTTCTTCTATGCCGTCGCCATTCCGGCAGTGATTTTCCTTGGCCTCTCCAAAGGCGGCTTTTCCGGCGTCGGCATTGCCGCCACGCCGCTGCTGGCGCTGTATCTGCCGCCGCTCGAGGCCGCCGCCTTGCTGCTGCCGGTGCTGATCACGCAGGACCTGATCTCGATCTATGTCTATCGCCGCGAATGGGACGCCTCGAATCTGAAGATCATGTTGCCGGGCGCGGTCGCCGGCATGACGCTGGCGTGGCTGCTCGCCTCCTATATTTCCGACAATGCCGTTCGCATCACTGTCGGTTTGATCGGCCTCATCTTCGTGATCGACGTCTGGCGCAAGCGCGCCAGGATCGAACCGACCCGCATGGGCCCGGCCGGCGGCGTATTCTGGGGCGCGGTATCGGGCTTCACATCCTTCATGACTCAAGCCGGCGGCCCACCATTTCAGGTCTATGTGCTGCCGCAGCGGCTGCCGAAGCTGGTGCTGGTCGGGACCACCACGATTTTCTTCGCCGTGGTCAATGCGCTGAAGATCGTGCCCTACATCGCGCTCGGCCAATTCCAAGCCGGCAATTTTGCGACATCGCTGGCGCTGCTGCCGATGGCCATCATCGCGAACTTCATGGGCATCTGGCTGGTGAAGCACACGCCCACTAATCTGTTCTACAACATTGCCTATGCACTGCTGCTCGTGATCTCGCTGGTGCTGCTGTGGCAGGGTTGTTCGATGTTGTGGCGGGGGTAAATTCTTTCGGTCGTTCCCGCCCCGCGCACGCCTTCGGCGTGCTAGGCGGGGACGACACCGAGGGCGATGTCCCGCCCTTCTTCAATCCTTCCCCGTCCGCTCGATCAGCAGCGTCGGAATTCCGCAGGTCCCGTCGCGGAGGCTGACAACGCGGGTGCCCGGCTTGCGCCCGTTACGCACCTCCGACACGTTGACATGCGCGGCGAGCAAACGCTCGCGCACGGCATCGACGTCGGCAACGCGCCAGGTCATGCCCCAGAGCTTGTCGCGATTCTTGTCGGCCTTGTCGTCGGGGCGATGCACGACCTCGACGATCAGATCGCCGCAGCGGAAGAACATCAGATGGCCCCACTCCGGATTGGAGCGATCGAGCGCCATATCGAGGCCCAGTCGCGCGCCATAGAGCGCAGCGGCGCGCTCCGGATCCTGCGTGGCGACAACGATATGGTCGAGGCCAAGGAACGGCGTATCGCCCACCGGGGGCGACACCGGGCGCTCGTCGGACAGTTCCAGAAAGAATTGCCGGACGCCGCGCGTCGCGTCCGTCGCCGCGCGGGTGCGCTTCCAGGAGAGTGTGGCGCCGGTCTCGGTATCCATGCTCTCGACCTCGGCGATAGGATCAGGCTTCAGCGCCAGGCGATCGAGCCGGCGATGCATCTTCGCGATATCGCCGGTCCGGAAACAGATGCTGGCCAGCGTCGCACCCTGCTCCGGCAACACGGCCCTGATGCGATCGGCGGCCGGGCCGTGACCGACAGGCGCCATCAGCTCGACCGACATGTTGGCCACCGTGAAGATCGCCATGGCCGCACCGTCGCTGGTGCTGCGCCAGGCGGGCGCGCGGGCGAACAGGGTCTGATAGGTGGCGATCCCCGCCTCCAGGTCCTCCAGCAAAATGACGACGTGATCCAGCCCGGTGATCATCGCATCCCTCCCCTCTTCGTGGCGTTGTTGTGATCGAACTATGCCAGTTTTCGAGCCGCAATGCTGAAAACCGAGTCCGCCCGGCTGCGGCATCCCGCGGCATCGCACAATTTCGGTGGTGACCTCGTCGCAAGCGCTGTTAAGCTGACTGATGCGCCGTCTCCGGACGGGTGCAGCCATCCCTCAGGCGAGACGGACGGATTCATGAAGGCACTTTTTATCGGACAGACCTATATCGACGTCACGTTCATTACCGACCATATGCCGACCGGCGACGAGAAACACGTCGCCTCCGACTATGCCGTGTCATTCGGCGGCAATGCGGTGACGGCGGCCTTCTGCTGCGCCAAGCTGGGCATTGTGCCCGATCTCATCGCCACCGTAGCCAATGACTGGCTCGGCCGCATGTTCATGGACATGTCGGCGAAATACGCTATCGAGGTCCATCCGCGGAAAGTGGCGAGTTCGTCGCTATCCTTCATTATGCCGAAAGACGGCAAGCGTGCCATCGTCCGCTGCCGCGACGACGAACACATCCATCCGTTCCCGCTGCTCAATCTCGGCGCCTGCCGCGCGCTGCATATCGACGGCCATCAGCCCGATGCCGCGATCCATTATGCGAAGCTGTGCCGCGAAGCCGGCATTCTCACCTCACTCGACGGCGGCGGCTTGCGCACCAATACGCACGAGCTGCTGGAGTTCATCGACGTCGCCATCGTCGCCGAACGTCTGTGCGAACAGATGGATCTGACGCCGGAGAAGATGCTCGACTATCTCAAGAGCCGCGGCTGCCGCGTCGGCGGCGTCACGCTCGGCGAGAAGGGCCTGCTCTGGTATGACGAGGCAGGCACCGTGCACACACTGCCCGCGCTGCCGATCCCGCGTGAGAAAGTGATCGATACCAATGGCGCCGGCGATGTCTTCCACGGCGCTTATGTCTATTCGTACCTCGCCAATCCCGGCCATAGCTGGGCCGAACATTTCAAATTCGCGCGGGCCGCGTCGACGTTCAAGATCCAGCGGCTTGGCAATGAAGCGGGACTACCGACATTGGCTGACATCGCAGCGGTGCGTGAGGAATATCGGGCACAGGTGTGACCACCATGAGCCGGATTGTCGTCGCCGGCAGCATCAATATGGACGTAGTCGCGACCGCCGACCGCCATCCGGCAATCGGCGAAACCGTGGCAGGCCGCGAGGTATTGTATTTTCCCGGTGGCAAGGGCGCCAATCAGGCCGTTGCTGCGGCGAAACTTGGTGCAGCGACCATGCTGATCGGCTGTACCGGCGCGGATGCCTTTGGCCGCGACACCAGGGCATTTCTGGCCATGCAGGGCGTCGATCTCGCTTACGTGCGTGAGGTCGCTGGCGCCGGCACGGGAACAGCGATCATCACCGTTGCGAAAGCTGAGAACACCATCGTTGTCATTCCCGCCGCCAATGCGTTGGTCAATGTGGCCGATGTCGCTGCGTCCGCATTCCGAAAAGGCGATATCGCCGTCAGCCAATTCGAGATTCCGCTGCCGGCCATCACGGCTTTCTTCACGCGGGCGCGCGCATCCGGCGCAACGACGATTCTCAATCCAGCACCGGCGATGCCGATTGACCGTGAGCTGATGGCTCTGGTGGATATTCTGATCCTCAATGAAAGCGAACTCGGCCTGCTTGCAAGTCTCGAACTGCTCGACACCGATCCCGATGCACGCTTCATCGCCGCCGCATCGACATTGCAAACCGATCATCGGCCGAACATCTGCATCACGCTGGGCAAGCGCGGCGCGATCGCGCTGATCGATGGCCGGGTCCACCTCGAAGTCGCCCGCATCGTGAAGGCCATTGACACCACCGGTGCCGGCGACTGTTTCGTGGGGGCTGTTGCCGCAAAGCTTGCGGATGGACATTCACTGCAGAGCGCCATTGGCTATGCTAATGTCGCCGCCTCGCTTTGCGTACAGCGGATGGGCGCCGGGCCGTCGATGCCGACAGCGCAAGAAGTGTCGGCGGCTGCCGGCTAGCGTCAGCTCTTCCCCTTCGCCGTCATGAAGTCGAAATCGCAGCCGTCATCGGCCTGCAGGATCGTGGTGTGAAACAGATGCGCATAGCCGCGCTTCGCCCAGTCCGGCGTCTTCGCTGGCGGGAGCGCAGCCTGGCGCTTTGCAAGCTCGGCATCGTCGACCAACAGATCGATCGACCGTTTCGCCACATCCAGACGGATCATGTCGCCGTTCTTCACAAGCGCCAGCGGGCCACCCACGGCGCTCTCCGGCGTGATGTGCAGCACAATGGTGCCGAAGGCCGTGCCGCTCATGCGCGCGTCTGAAATACGCACCATGTCCCTCACGCCGGCACGCGCCAGCTTCATAGGGATTGGCAGATAGCCGGCCTCCGGCATGCCCGGTGCGCCCTTGGGACCGGCATTGCGCAGCACCAGCACGTCATCCGCAGTCACATCGAGATCGGGACTATCGACGCGGTTGGTCATGTCCTCAACGGACTCGAACACCACGGCACGGCCGGTGTGCTGCATCAGCTTCGGCGACGCGGCGGAATGTTTGATGACGGCGCTGCGCGGTGCCAGATTGCCGTGCAGGATCGCCAGCCCGCCTTCGCGCTTGATCGGATTGTCCTTCGAGCGGATCACGTCCTGGCCCGGCACTTCTTCGGCATTCTCAACGATCTCGCGCAGCGTCTCGCCGGTGACAGATTTCGCGTCGAGATCAATGAGATCGCCGAGCTGCGCCATCAGTTTCGGCACGCCGCCGGCGTGATGGAAGTGCTCCATATAGTGATCGCCCGACGGCTTCAGATCGACCAGCACCGGCACGTCGCGGCCGAGTTCGTCGAAAGCAGCGAGATCGATCCGGTTCGGCGTACGGTTGGCCATCGCGGTGAGATGAATGAGGCCGTTAGTGGAGCCGCCGATCGCCTGCAGCACCACCTGCGCATTGCGGAACGAGCCCGGCGTCAGGAATTCGCTCGGCTTCGGTCCCTTGTTCTTCGCCAGTGTCGCCGCCACCTTGCCGCTGGCTTCAGCGGACCGGAAGCGCTCGGCATGGGGCGCCGGGATCGTCGCGCTCATCGGCAACGACAGGCCCATGGCTTCTGTGATGCAGGCCATGGTGGAGGCCGTGCCCATCACCATGCAGGTGCCGACCGACGGCGCGAGGCGCGCATTCACATCGTCGATTTCCTGCTGATCGATCTCACCGGCGCGGAACTTGCCCCACATGCGTCGGCAGTCGGTGCAGGCGCCGAGCACTTCTCCCTTGTGATGGCCGACCACCATCGGACCGACCGGGATCACCACGGTCGGCAGATCCACTGAGAGCGCCGCCATGATCTGCGCCGGCAGCGTCTTGTCGCAGCCGCCGATGACGACCACCGCATCCATCGGCTGTGCCTTGATCATCTCCTCGGTATCCATCGCCATCAGATTGCGCAGATACATCGAGGTCGGATGGGCGAAGCTTTCGCCGATCGAGATGGTCGGAAACACCATCGGTAGCGCGCCGGCCAGCATCACGCCGCGCTTCACGGCCTCGATGATCTGGGGCGAATTGCCGTGGCACGGATTGTAGTCGCTATGGGTGTTGGTGATGCCGACGATGGGCCGGTCCAGCGCATCGTCGGAATAACCCATAGCCTTGATGAAGGCCTTGCGCAGGAACAGCGAGAACCCGGCATCACCGTAACTGGTCAGCCCCTTGCGCAATCCGTCGGCCATGTCGCGTTCCCATTCCAAGCTTGTTTTGAATGCTTCTTATGAAGCCGCCAAAATTCTTGTCAATGCGCGGGACGGACTGGCTGGGCCCCTATTTCGGCTCCCACACCTTGCTGAAATCGCCGGCGAATTCGGCGCTGCAAAATGCGCCGCCCTGATAGAAATCACCGACCGGATCGGGTTTCATCTTCGCCTGTTCCGCCATTGCGTGTTCGCGATGATCCTCGGCTTTGCCGACCGGGCGATAGCCGAGTTCATAGGCGCGGGAGTTATCCCACCAGGCGCGCTCGTTATAGGAGGCGCCATACAGCACCTCGAAATGGATCGCGGGATGTTCGAGCCCGATCTGGCAGAGCTGCACCAGATCCTCGGGCTTGAGCCAAATCGACAGCCGACGTTGATCCAGCGGACGGTCACCGAAATTGCCGATGCGCAGACATGTCACCGACAGTCCATATTTGTCGGCGTAGAGCGAGCCCACCGCCTCGCCGAACACCTTACTGACACCGTAGCGGCTGTCCGGCCGCGCGGTGACATCGGGCGGGATTTTGCTGTGACGCGGATAAAAACCAACTGCATGGTTCGATGACGCGAAGATGATGCGCTTGACGCCCTTCTTGCGCGCGGCCTCGAACAGATTGTAGCCGCCGATGATATTGGCCTGCAGGATGGTGTCCCACGGACCCTCCACCGAGAAGCCGCCGAAATGCAGGATGCCGTCCACGCCCTCGCAGATCGCCTCCACGGCGGCGAGATCGGCGAGGTCGGCCTGTTTGAAATTCTCGGTCGGCTTGAGATTGGGCGGCGTGGTGAGATCGCTCAGCGCCAGGTCAGGATAGATCGGCGGCAGCAATTCGCGCAAGCGCGTGCCAATTCCGCCAGATGCGCCCGTCATCAAGATCTTCATTCCGTCCCTCGCAATGTTGTCAGTTGTCAGACAAGTATGGCGCGGTACAGGCGCAACGGCAAGGCAGTGGAACCGACATTGCTTGCCGCCTACCCTCGCCGATGTTAGCAAACGCATCCGAGGAAACGACAGAGAACGAGACGCCAATGTCCGACATAACATCGCGCGGCTGGCAGCCGGCGACCTATTATCCCGACCCTGCCATTCACGCCCTCGATCCCCGCTTCGAAAAATACTGGATCAAGCTCGGCGCCATTGAACGCATCGCCACCGGCATGCGCTGGGCCGAAGGACCGGTCTATTTCGGTGACGGCCGCTATCTGTTGTGTTCGGACATTCCCAACAACCGCATTATCAAATGGGAAGAGGAAACCGGCGCGATCGGCGATTTCCGCAGACCTTCGAATTACGGCAATGGCAACACGCGGGATCGCCAGGGACGCCTGATCACCTGCGAACACGGGCGCCGGATCACACGCACCGAATATGACGGCTCCATCACGGTGCTGATGGATAATTTCGAAGGCAAGAAGCTGAACTCGCCGAATGACGTCGTGGTGAAGTCCGACGGCTCGATCTGGTTCACGGATCCACCCTTCGGATTGATGAGTGATTATGAGGGCAACAAGGCGCCATCCGAGATCGGACAGAATATCTATCGCATCGATGGCGATACGTTGACGTCCACCATTGTCGCCGACGATGTGCTCGGCCCCAACGGGCTATGCTTTTCACCGGACGAGAAGCTGCTCTATGTCGTGGAATCCCGCGGTGTGCCGAATCGCAAGATTCTCGCTTACGACGTTGCTGCCGACGGCAAGACACTCAAGAACAAGCGCGTGCTGATCGATGCTGGTCCGGGCACGCCCGACGGCATGCGTTGCGATATCGACGGCAATCTCTGGTGCGGCTGGGGCATGGGCAAGCCGGAGCTAGACGGTGTCTTCATCTTCGCGCCCGACGGCGAACAGATCGGCCGCATCGCGCTGCCCGAGCGCTGTGCCAATGTCTGTTTCGGCGGCGTGAAACGCAACCGGCTGTTCATGGCATCGAGCCAGTCGATCTATGCGGTGTATGTAAACACGCAGGGGGCGTTGGGGGGCTGACGGGTACACCGCCCTCTCAACGTCATTGCGAGCGTAGCGAAGCAATCCAGTCTTTCCACGCTTGTGGCCTTCTGGATTGCCGCGTCGCTTCGCTCCTCGCAATGACGGCGGAGAGACCATCGTAGAAACAAAAACGCCGGCATGGATGGCTCCATGCCGGCGTTTTCAGTCACGAAGCTTGCGCTTCAACGACGCGGTCTTACGCCGCGGTGTAGCCGGCGATTGCTTTGACCTCGAGGAAGTCCTCAAGACCGTGCTTACCCCATTCGCGGCCGTTGCCCGACTGCTTGTAGCCGCCGAACGGCGCCGTGCGATCGTTCGGAGCGCCCTGCAGGTTGACGTTGCCCGCGCGGATGCGACGGCCGAACTTGCGGGCGTTCTCAACCGTGTCAGCCGAGACGTAGCCAGCGAGGCCATAGGGCGTGTCGTTGGCGATGCGGAGCGCATCGGCTTCGTCCTTGGACCCCATGATCACGAGCACCGGCCCGAAGATTTCCTCGCGCGCGATGGTCATGTTCTCGGTCACGTCGGCGAAGATCGTCGGACGCACATAGAAGCCCTTGTTGACGCCTTCCGGCAGGCCGGGCCCACCGGCGACCAGCGTGGCGCCTTCCTCGATGCCCTTCTGGATCAGGCCCTGGATCTTGTCCCACTGGCCGCGATTGACCACCGGACCGATGACGGTGCCATCAGCGCGCGGATCGCCGGCCTTGGTCTTGTCCGCCTGGGCCTTCGCGATGGCGGCGATTTCCTTCATCTTCGCCTGCGGCACGATCATGCGGCTCGGCGCGTTGCACGACTGTCCGGAGTTGTTGAACATGTGCGCGACGCCGCCGGTGACGGCCTTCACGAAGTCGGCGCCATCGAGGATCACGTTCGGCGACTTGCCGCCGAGTTCCTGGCTGACGCGTTTCACGGTGTTCGCGGCGCGCTTGGCAACGTCGATGCCGGCGCGGGTCGAACCGGTGAAGGAGATCATGTCGATGTCGGGATGTTCGCTCATGGCGACGCCGACGTCGGGGCCCAAACCATTCACGAGGTTGAACACGCCTTTCGGCACGCCGGCTTCATGGAGGATTTCCGCGAAGATCAAGGCCGAGGTCGGGGTGTATTCCGACGGCTTCAGCAGCATGGTGCAGCCGGCGGCGAGCGCGGGTGCGACCTTGCAGGCGATCTGGTTCAGCGGCCAATTCCACGGGGTGATCATGCCGACGACGCCAATCGGCTCCTTCGTGATCATGGCGGCGTTGTGCGCCTCGTCGAACTTGTAGGTCTTCAGCACGTCGAGCGTGGCGACGAGATGACCGAGCCCGGCACCGGCCTGCAGCTTCTCGGCCATCGGCAGCGGAGCGCCCATCTCGTCGGAGACCGACGCACCGATATCCGACATACGGGTCTTGTAAACCGCGATGATCTTTTCGAGCAGCGCGATGCGCTCTTCACGGGTGGTCTGGGAGAACGTCTCGAAAGCGCGCTTGGCAGCGGCGACAGCCTTGTCGACGTCGGCCTTGGAGCCCAGCGCAATGTCGTACATCGCATCTTCAGTCGCCGGATTCACGACAGGGGTGGTCTTCTTGACGACGGGATCGACCCAGGCGCCATCGATGTAGAATTGCAGGCGGTTGACCATTGGTAACCTCTTTGATTTCGGGAACGTCTGTCGTCAGAAAATTCTGTGCAGCCGGGTCTATCTGGGAAGGAACGACACGTCCGGCAAGCACCCTTGCGCGGTCATTTCGCCTCATGAGCCCGTCATGCACGGGATGCCGCGTGAAAGCAGCAAATGCATATAAATCCAGCCGCGTGGCAGGAGCAAGGCCCTGTGATTTGCGCGCGTTCTAAAATCAAAATGGCACAGCTTGCCAGCCAAGCGCAGTGTGCATTGCAACAAAATCGAACGAAAAATCAGCGCGACTTTGCGCGGACGGCAATAGGCGCATCCGGATCGGCTTCGTCATCGGCCATGGTAGAAATCGGCGACATCGGTGTGTCACGCAGCCGCTTCAGGCCAAGATGGCGTTCGCGCAGGATGACGAAGATGCCTGCGCCCGCGACGATTACCGCGCCGCCGACCACGTAAGGCGTCGGCACCTCGCCGAACATCCAGAAGCCGAGCAGGAAGGCCCACAGCATCGCCGTGTAGTCGAACGGCGCCAGGAAGGACGCCGGCGCATAGCGATAGCTCTCGGTGAACAGCATCTGCCCGAGGCCGCCGGAAATGCCGATACCGACCAGCAGTGCCAGTTCGAAATTCGTCGGCCAGCGCCAGCCGAATGGCGCCGTGAGCAGCGATGCCGCCATCACGATCAGCGTCATGAAGATGACGATCGCGGATGAGGACTCCGTTGCGGTCAGCCGGCGGATCTGGATGGTCGCACCGCCCGACGAGAAGGCATTGAGCAGCGCCAGCGACAGACCGACGATCATCGACGTGGTCAGCGCCGCGTGGTCGTGGAAATACGGCGACAGCATCAGGATCACGCCGGAAAAGCCGATCGCTACCGCCGACCAGCGATAGGCATGGACCTGCTCTTTCAGGAAGATCGCAGCGAATACCACGGTGATCAGCGGCGCGATGAAGGCAATGGCGGTGACATCCGCGATCGGCAATCGCGCCAGGGCGCCGAAGGTGCAGAACGTCCCGATCACGCTGAACGAGCCACGCACCAGATGCGCGGAGACCCGGTTGGTGCGCAGCGCGCCGCGCAACTGACCGCGCCAGCCGAAGAACAGCACGATCGGGATCAGCGCAAACAACCCGCGCGCAAACACGATCTCGCCGAGCGGCACGTCGCTGCCGAGATAGCGACCCTGCGCGCCCATGATGGCAAACGCCATGGTGCTGGCAATCTTCAGCGACACGGCTTTGAAGATGTTCATGAGTTCGAGGAAATGGAGATCAGGGGAATCGTGGGGGTCTTCATGTTGCAGCACACAATCACGTGAGCCTCCTCACGAAAACCGCCGATGCGACATGGCTTGGCGGGTTTCCATGCAAGGCTGCACCTCGCCACAACCCAACCTTGCGCGGGCGGTTTTAGCCCTTTTTGGCGGGCCTGATGGGCCCCTCCACCGCAGGGAGCGATTTCAGATAGAGCGCCATCGCCGAGCGGTCGTCTGCGCTCAACTGGGAGGTATTGCGGATCACGCGGGCCATTGAGCCACCGGCGGTGTCACCTTCCGGGGTCTGCCCGGTTTCGAGAAAATACCCGATGTCCTTTTCGCTCCAGTCACCGAGACGCTTTTGGGTGATGTTGGGTACCCAACCCTCTCCGTCAGGATTAGGACCTCCGGCAAAGCGCTGTGCCGTCACGATGCCGCCCAGCGCATTGCGCGGGCTGTGGCACTCGGCACAGTGGCCCAGCGCATTCACCAGATAACTGCCGCGATTCCACTGCGGCGACTTCGATGCATCCGCCTCGAAGGGTTTGCCATCGAGGAACAGCAGCTTCCAGACGCCGAGATTGCGGCGGATGTTGAACGGGAATGGCACCGCATGATCCGGCGCCTTGCTGGCGACCTGTGGCAGCGTCTTTAGATAGCCGAACAGATCGCGCACGTCCTCCATCTTCATCTGCTGATAGGACGTGTAGGGAAAGGCCGGAAAGTAATGCGAACCGTTCGGCGACGTCCCCTTCAACAGCGCCGTGACGAAATCAGCCTCGCTCCAGCGGCCTATCCCGGCGACCGGATCCGGCGAGATGTTTGGCACATAGAACGTACCGAACGGCGATGTGAGCGGCAGCCCGCCGCCAAGCTTGAGCCGATCCCGCTGCGCCGGCGTCGCATGGCATGACGAGCAGCCACCGGCATTGAAGACCACTGCGCCATTGCCGGGATTGGGCGTGTGCGGCGGGAGCGTGCTCGCAGCCACTGTTACGGGAATCGTCAGCCACCAGAACACGCCGAGGCCGATGACAGCCGCGACAAATGCGAGAATGAAAAGCCGTTTCAGCACGTGCATGTCCAATTGGTATCCGGGTCAAACTTCAGCACATAAAGCGCGTCGAACAGCCGCTGCCGGAACGAAACCGTGATCCATCCCTTAGGCTCCCGGGGGAATGAATTGGCGTCTCGGATGTTTCCAGCCATGACGACCTCACCATCATCAGGGAGAAAACCATGTCATCTCGTTCGATCATGCTCGCGTCCCTCGCACTCGGCGCCAGTATCGCCCTCGCCGGCCCCGCTTCCGCCGACAAGATGAAGGCGACCCTCGACAGCGCCTCCGAAGTGCCCGCCAATACCAGCGCCGGCAAGGGCACCGCCGATATCGACTTCGATCCCGCCACCAAGAAGCTGACCTGGAAGCTGACCTATTCCGGCCTCACGGGTCCTGCGACCATGGCGCATTTCCACGGCCCCGCCGAAGCCGGCAAGAATGCCGGAGTGGCCGTACCGATCACACCAGCCACATCCGGCTCCGAAGGCAGCGCCACGCTGACCGACGCACAGGCCGCCGACCTGTTGGCCGGCAAGTACTATGTCAACATCCACACTGAGGCCAACAAAGGCGGCGAGATCCGCGGACAGGTGACGAAGTAACATTCGTGCCGAACATGGCCTGGACACGAGGGCGAGTGCTACAGCACTCGCCCTCGTGCTGTCGGGAAACATCTCATTTCCGGAGACATCCACTTGAACAATGTAAGGACTTTCCTTACATTGTAATCTGAGGATGCTCGATGATCACCAGCAAGATGACCAGCAAGGCTCAGACGACGATCCCCCAACCCGTGCGCGCGGCGCTTGGGCTGAAGGAAGGCGACGAGATCGCCTATGCCATCGAAGAAGGCCGCGTGGTCCTTACGCGTGCCGAGCAGAGCAAACCCGAAGACCCCTTCGCGACATTCGACGAATGGGATAGCGCCGCTGACCGGAAGGCCTATGGCCGACTTTGAGCAAGGCGATATCATCCGCGTCCCATTTCCTTATACAGATAAGGACACGAGGCAACGTCGCCCCGCTTTGGTCGTGTCTTCCGGCCCGATAGGAGAAGCCAGCGCGTTGCTCTGGGTCGTCATGATTACATCCGCAGAGAACAGGCCATGGCTCGGCGATGTACCCATCCCGAAGCACGAGCGTAGCGGCCTCCCCGTCGCATCAGTCGTTCGCCCGTTCAAGATCGCGACCATTGAAGTTCGGCACGCTGACCGCATCGGCAAGATCGCCAAGCCTGCGCTTCGAAATGTCATGCACCAACTTCAGACAATCTTGTCCGTAAATAGCTCTGCCGACTGAGGTCTGACTCAGATCTTGAGCCTGAACGTCTCGTGACAGCCACCGCATGCCTTGCCGATGCCGCCGACATTCGCCTTGAGGCTGTCGAGATCTTTGATCTTGGCCTTGGCGTCGGTGACGGCCTTGGCGAAGGTGACGATGTGGGCATCGAAACCGGCCTTGTCTTCCCAGACCTTCGGCGACGTCGAATAGTCACCCTCGGCCTTCAGACCCTTGGTGCTGTCCGGAAACAGCGTCGGCAGCTTCTTGGCGGTTTCGTCCAGCACGGTCAGCGCGGCCTCGACCGCGGCCTGATCATAGGGCTTGTCGCCCTTGGCCATCGCGCTGAGCGTGCCGCCAAGAGCGCGACCATTGGACTTCATCAGCGTCTGGCGTTCCTTGACGATCTCTTGCTGGGCCGAGACCGCCCCCACGCCCAACAGCAAAGCTCCGACAACGAGAAGCGCACGTTTCATCAACCAATACCCCTGTTTGGAATTCAATTAGGACTAGTTCGCAACATGTAGATGAACCCCGCCGCCATCCGGCTATTCCCGGCGGCGGCGCTTTACAGCGTGTGGAGCCGTTCGTGCTCGCGGATCGCCATCCACACCCGCTCAGGAGTTGCGGGCATGTCGATGTGCTCGATTTTGTATTCGCGATAGAGACCATCGATGATGGCGTTCATCACAGCCGGACAGGAGCCGATGGCGCCGGCCTCGCCAGCCCCCTTCACCCCCAGCGGATTGGTCACGCAGGGGATGTTGTGGGTCTCGAACGAGATCGGCGCGCCGTCGGCCGCGCGCGGCAGCGCATAGTCCATGAAAGTGCCGGTGACGAGCTGGCCGTCCTCGGGATCATAGATCGCCTGCTCCATGAGCGCCTGGCCGATGCCCTGCATGGTGCCGCCATGAACCTGGCCGGCCAGCAGCAACGGATTCAGCGTGACGCCGAAATCGTCGACGATGACGTAATTGACAATGGCGATCTTGCCGGTCGCAGGATCGATCTCGACTTCGACCAGATGGGTGCCGTTGGGGAAGGTGCCGTCGGCGCTGCTGAAGGTTTCAGACGCATTGAGCTTCGACGGATTGGCCTTCTTTGCGAGATCGGCGAATGACACCGAGCGATCAGTGCCGGCGATCTTCACCACGCCGCCATCGATCTCGAGGTCGGCGGCGCTGGTTTCCAGCACATCCGCCGCCAGCTCCTTGAGGTTGATACCGAGCTGCCTGGTGGCGCGCTGCACGCTGACGCCACCGGTCGGGATCGATGCGGAGCCGCCGGTACCGAGACCGGTCGCCACCTTCGCCGTGTCGCCCTGGACGATGTGGACGCGGTCCGGTGTCACACCGAACTGTTCGGCGACGATCTGGGCATAGGCGGTGTGGTGACCCTGCCCGGTCGATTGCGTGCCGATCAAAATGGTGATGTCGCCATCGGCGCCAACAGCAACATTGGCGGTCTCGTCGCCCATAGTGCCGCAGACTTCCACATAGGTGGCCATGCCGATACCGCGAACCAGGCCCTCCTTCTTCGCGGCCTTGGCCCGCTTTGGAAATTCCTTCCAGCCCGCGACATCCATCGCGCGTTTCATATGCGCGGTGAAATCGCCGGAGTCGTACACCTTGCCGGTCGCGGTCCTGTACGGCATCGCCTTCGGCGGGATGAAGTTCTTGCGGCGGATCGCATCCGGCGACATGCCGAGCTTGCGCGCGCATTGATCGACGAGACGTTCGACGACGTAGGCGGCCTCCGGACGGCCGGCGCCGCGATAAGCATCCACCGGCACGGAGTTGGTGAACACCGTGCGGACGCGGCAATGGAATGTCTGGATATCGTAGAGACCCGGCAACATGCCGGCACCGCCATGCGGGATATATGGCCCGAAGGTCGACAGATAGGCGCCCATGTCGGCCATCAGGTCGACATCCATGGCGAGAAACTTGCCGTCCTCGCTGAGCGCCATGCGTGCATGGGTGACATTGTCACGGCCCTGCGCGTCGCCGAGGAAGTGATCGGTGCGATCCGCCGCCCACTTCACATTCTTGCCGAGCTTCTTCGCGGCAAAGGCCACCAGCGCATATTCACGGTAGGGAAACAGCCGTGTGCCGAAACCGCCGCCGACATCAGGGCAGATCACGCGCATCTTGTCCTTCGGCATCTTCAGCACGTTATCGCAGAGGATGTCGCGCAGACGATGGCTGCCCTGGCTGCCGATGGTCAGCGTCATGTAATCGCGCCTGGCATCGTATTCGCAGATCGCCGCGCGGGTCTCCATATAATTGATGATGACGCGCGGATTGACGATCTTCACTTCGGCGACAACTGGCGCCTTGGCGAACACCGCATCGACCGCCTTCTTGTCGCCGATCGGCACATCGAACAGCACATTGCCGGCATGCTTGGCCCACACCTGCGGCGCGCCCTTGGCGACGGCATTGACCAGACCGTTCACGGACGGCAGCGACTTCCAGTCGACCTCGATCGCCTCAATCGCATCGCGCGCCTGCGCGACAGTCTCCGCAACCACGAAGGCCACGGCGTCGCCGACATGGCGGACTTCCCCGGCGGCGAGGATCGGATAATCCGGCCCGGTGAAAGGATGATCCTCGAGATTGAACAGGCAAGGCAGACCGCCGAGGTCCTTGGTGTCCTCTGCCGTCAGAATCGCAGCCACACCAGGAAGCGTGCGCGCCTTGCTGACATCGATGGTGAAACTGGCATGGGCATGCGGCGAGCGCAGCACCAGGGCATGCAGCGTGGCGGGCGCGTGATCGTCGGTATAGCGGCCACGGCCACGAATGAGGGCGTCGTCTTCTTTGCGCAGGACACTCTGTCCGACGCCGAATTTGATGGGGGCCATCGTTCCTCCGCATGCAGTTTAGACTCAATCTACACTGCGGGAGAACGGCGGCAAGTGGCACAGAGCGTCGCCCTGCCCGACTTTGGGACACGATGAAGCGAGCTATCTGGCGCGGACCAGGCTGCGCAGCCAGCTTTTGCCGAAAAGCATCAGGACCAATGCCGAATAGACCAGGACGGTCACGATGATGAGAACTCCCAGCGTCGCTTCGTCGCGGAGGCTGGTGAGGCCCGCAAACTGCTCCGCCGCAAGACGCGCGGTCCCCCATAGCACCGCAGCGAGGACCACGCCGGTCAGCGCGAATTTGCCGAGTGCCAGCAGGAATGCGTGGTCGAATTCAAGATAGCCGGCCCGCATGGCGAAGAAGATCACGAGCAACAGATTGATCCAGGCTCCCGCCGCGGTAGCAAGCGCGAGGCCGATCTGCGCCAGAGGTCCCATCAACAGAATCTTCAGCGCGACGTTGACTGCGATACCGGTGAGCGCGGCAATCATCGGCGTCGTGGTGTCCTTGCGGGCGTTGAAAGTTGCGACTGCGCTGCGGATCATCACGAAGGGGATGAGCGCAATGGCATAGGCGGCCAGCGTCGCCGCAGCGACGGCGGCATCGGCCTTGGTGAAAGCCCCGCGGGCAAACATCGCCCGCATGATGACATCGGGCACCACGAGAAATGCGGCGACGAAGGGCAGCGAGAACAACAGCGTGAACAGGAAGGCACGCCGCTGCGCGCCCATGGCGCCGACGTGATCGTCTGCCGCCATCCGCCGCGACATTTCCGGCAAGAGCACCGTACCGATGGCGATGCCGATCACACCGATCGGCAACTGGTTGAGACGGTCGGCATAATACAGCGCCGACAATGCGCCGACCGGCAGGAAGGTCGCGATGATGGTGTCGGCAAACAATGCGACTTGCGTGCCCATGGAGCCCAGCGTCGCCGGGCCGAGCGCGCGGAAGAACCCGCGCACGTCCTCGTCGAGGCGCAGCGGCGCAAAACGAGGAAGTCCGCCATGACGCTGCAGGTCTCCGGCGAGCAGGAAATATTGCAGAAAGCCCGAAATCAACACGCCCCAAGCCGCCGCGTGACCTGCACTCGGAAAGAACGCAGCCAGCGCCAGTGTCGCCATCATTGAGATATTGAGGAAGATCGAGGCCGCAGCAGCACTGGCGAAACGCTGCATCACGTTGAGCATGCCGCCATAGAGCGTCACCAGCGTGATCAGCAGCAGATAGGGAAAGGTGATGCGTGTCAGCTCGATGGCGAGATGACGCTGCGCGGGATCATCGGTAAAGCCCGGCGCCAGGACGCTCATGGCCTGCGGCATGAACAGAATGGCCAGGATGAGCAGCACGACCTGTGATGCGAACAGCAGCGTGAAGATGCGATCGGCAAACAGATGCGCCGATGCCGGGCCGCCCTTTCCCGTCACATGGGCATATGCCGGGACGAAGGCGGCATTGAATGCGCCTTCGGCGAAAATGGCGCGGAAGTGATTGGGCAGCCGCAGCGCCACGAAGAAGGCGTCAGCCACCGGCCCGGCGCCAAGGATCGCCGCGAGCATGATGTCGCGCGCGAAACCGGTGATCCGCGAGAGCAGCGTATATCCGCCGACGGTGAAAATGCGTCCCAGCATCAGCCGCTTCTACAGCATGAAGCGGCGCTGCAAAACGGCCAAATCAAGCGGCCAGTGCGTCCCGCACAGCCTGAATGACACGATCCTGTGTGGCCTCGTCGAGATAGGCGTGCACCGGCAAGCTGATGACGTCGGCCGACAGCGCCTCGCAGACCGGCAGGCCGCCATCGACGACAGGATAATCCCTATAGGCGGTCTGCATATGCATCGACTTCGCATAATAGATCGCAGTCGGCACGCCCTGCGCCTTCAGCGCATTGGCAAAGGCGTCGCGGTCCGTGCCCTTGGGCAGGCGGATCACGTAGCAGGCCCAGATCGACGTATTGCCTTCGGCGACACGCGGCACCGTGACGAGGTTGCCGAGGCTGCGGGCGTAGCGGTCGGCTACTTTGTTGCGGGCGGCGATTTCGTCGTCGAAGATCTTCAGCTTTTCCAGCAGCACCGCGGCCTGGATGGTGTCGAGGCGGCCGGTGATCCCCAACCGGACATTGTCGTATTTGTCGGAGCCCTGGCCGTGGATGCGGATGCTGCGCAGGTCCTCGGCGAGCTGGTCGTCATCGGTGAAGATCGCGCCGCCGTCGCCGAAACAGCCGAGCGGCTTGGCCGGAAAGAAGCTGGTGGTGGTGGCGAGCGCCGAGGTGCCGATGCGCTTGCCTTTATAGGTGGCACCGAAGGCCTGCGCCGCGTCTTCAAGCACGAACAGGCCCTCGGCTTCGGCGATGGCGTTGATCGCATCGAGATCGGCCGGCTGGCCGAACAGATCGACCGGGATGATCGCCCGGGGCCTGAGACCGGCCTTCCTGGCGGTGGCAATGCCACGCTTCACGGACTCAGGGCTGATGTTGAAAGTGACTTCGTCGACTTCGACGAACACAGGCGACGCGCCGACCAAGGCCACGGCCTCGCCGGTGGCGCAGAAAGTGAAGGACGGGCACAGCACCGCATCGCCCGGCCCGATCTGTTTAGCCATCAGCACCATCATCAGCGCGTCGGTGCCGCTGGCGCAGCTGATCACATGCTTGGCGCCGCAATACTTGGCTAGCTCGGTCTCTAACTTAATGACTTCCGGGCCGTTGATGAACTGGCAGTGATTGAGCACGCGGGTGACCGCTTCGTCGATCGACGTGCCCAGCCGCTGACGCTGCGCATTGAGGTCGATAAAGGGAACGGGATCGATGCGCGTGTGCTGGTTCATGATACTTGGCCTGCAGAGTGTCGTGTTAAAGTCTGTATATTGGACGCCGGCGCATGCATGCGCCGGTTCACCGTTGCCTCAGCCGACGACCTTGCGGGGCGCCGGACGTGATGCTGTGGCCGTGCGCGTCTTCGGCGCTTCAAGGCACTGGATGGCTATTTCGAGGGAGGCGACGCCCTCCTCGCCGGTCACTGCCGGCACGCCGCCGGTGCGCACGGCGTCGAGAAACGCCATCAATTCGGCGCGCAGCGGTTCATCCTGCCCGACCGGCAGATGGCGCATCGAATAGCTGCCGTCGGTCTGAAAGCCGAAGCACTCGGTGACCTGACGGGTGAGGAGATCGCCCATCACATATTTGCCGCGTGTCGCGACGGTGACGGTGCGCGCCTTGAACGGCGTCAGCCAGTTGGTGTTGATATGAGCGAGCACGCCCGACGCGGTGCGGAATTGGAGCAGCGCAATGTCCTCACGCTCGGCGACGGCGGAGGCCAGCTGCGGCTGCACCTCGACGATGTCGCTCTCGGTGAACCAGCGGATCAGGTCGATGTCATGCACGGCCAGATCGATTACGACACCGACATTGGACATGCGCGGCGGAAACGGGCCGACGCGCGTGATGCCGATCGACAGAATATCCTCACCCTCGATCGCCTTCTTGATGGCGGCGACCGCCGGATTGAAACGTTCGACATGGCCGATCATCAGCGTCACGCCGGCCTTGCGCGCGGCATCCACGATGTCGCGGCCTTCTTCCACCGTCGATGCCACCGGCTTCTCGACGAGGGCGTGGATGCCCCTAGCGATGCAGGCGAGCGCTATCTCGTGATGCAAGTGAGTGGGAGCTGCGATGACGACGGCATCGACGCCAGTGGTGAGCAATGCATCGAGATCCAAAAAAGTCTTACAGCCGATCAGTTTCTCGGCGCGGGTGCGATGTTCGAGCATGGGATCGACGATGCCGACCATTTCAATGCCCGGCAGCCCGGCCAGCACGCGGCCATGATTGGTGCCCATGACACCTGCGCCCACGACGCCGACCCGCAGCGTGCGCGCCGCATCCTTCGCTGCGGAAGTTTCTTTCGACACCATTCAACAAACCTCAGAATTCTTAAAGGCGCGCGGCGATTCACCATATCGGCGCCGTGCGTTCTCCTAGCATGCCCGCCACAGATGTGGCGATTGCCCCGCGAAGCTACCCAAACACGTTTTGATTCAAAGAATTACACCAAGTCGTGAGACCGGCCAACCGCCCCTCGTCGACCCGGCCCACGAACTGCCGATCCATTGATATGACAGCACTTTTGCTGCATCCTTGGGATGTCGCGACGCGCTGTTATCACCCGCCAATCGAGAGAAATTCCATGTTTCGCAAGCCGGTTGTCGCGCTGAGTCTCGTCGTAAGCACTCTGGCGGGAACCGGTGCCGGAACCGCCGTCTGGGCGCAGACGCCCCTGCCGCCTGCCGCGACGCCGTCTGTCGTCGAGCGGACCGCCAAGGGGCCGACTGCGCGCAACTTCCAGGTCGGCGTTTATCTCAACGTTCAGCCCGACTGCACCTCGGGCACCCTGCCCGCCCTGCGCATGGTCACGCCGCCAATCAACGGCACCGTCAGCATCAAGCGCGGCAAGGTGAGCGCCACCAATTACAAGCAGTGCCTCGCTCTCGAAGTGCCAGGATTCATCGCCTTCTATCAATCGAAGGCGGACTTCGTCGGCAGTGATGAAGTGATGATCGAAGTGAAGTATCCGGCAGGCCGCACGGAAGTGCAGCGGATCAAGATCGATGTGGGCGGAAGCGGCAGCGGCGTGGCGCCGGCAGTGCCGAAGGCGCCGCAGGGGCAGAAGATTTAGCAGCAGACTTCCGGGCTGCAAAGAAACGACGGCGCGCCGGCCACGCAACAGCACGCCTCAAACGCAAGGAGGTCGCCCAGTCAGGCGCGACCTCCTTCCATTCAATGTCAGACCTCTCAGGTCGTGTAGGTCTGATGCTGATTGGTCATGTTGTTCAGTACGATATTGACTGAGTTAGTTGCGCTCGTATCGAATGCTACGAGCGTTGCAACGTCCTGCCAATTCGTAACTGGGCCGGTATTGACATCGACCTGAATCGAGACGTTGCCGCCACTCCCATCAAACAATCGAACATTACTGCTGATCTGGCTTCCGCCATAAAGCCCATTGAGAAGACCTGTGAGGTCGATCTGGTCGCTCTGAGCCGACGAATAGTCCAGGATCGTATCAACGCTGCTGTTGGGACCGCCGCTGTACTCGCCAGCATTGAACACAAAAGTATCAGCACCTAGGCCGCCGGTGAGCGTATCGTTGCCAGCGCCGCCGACCAGCGTGTCGACGCCGGCACCGCCATTGAGGAAGTCATTGCCGGCACCGCCGTTCAGGACATCGTTCTGCCCACCGCCGAAGATCAGGTCACGGCCGCTGCCGCCCGTTATATTGTCGGACGTTCCGGTTTCACCCGCGATGAAGTTGTCGGCAGTCGACGCCGCCAGGTTGATGACACGTTGGCCGCCGCTATTGGTTGGGTCCAAGCTATTGATCAGATAGGATTCGCTGCCGAGATCATATCCGGACACCGAACCGCCATCGAACGAAATAGACTCAACTTTCAAATTCGCGTCGCTGCTGTACTGATTGTTGATGGTAATCGACTGACCGTTGAACTGGATCACCAGGTCACCAGAATTAGTGCCTGTATTGTCGTCATAGGCGTTCAACGAGGTCAGTGCGGCACCACCGCTCGCAATCAGGATACGATCGGTACCACTCGTTTCGTTGATCGTGTCACTGCCGCTGGCGAGACCGAACACGTAGGTGTCGTTGCCGGCTCCACCGCTAATCGTGTCGTCGCCTGAACCACCGGTGATCGTATCATTGCCTGCAGACCCCGTGATGTTGAGCTTTTCGGCCTGATGCGACAGATTCAGCGTTCCGCCTGTCGTCAACACTACATTTTCAATGCCGCTAAGCTGTGCATCGCTCGTATCCGTGAACCCGCCGGTGAGTGTTAACGTGTCGTTGCCGTCAGCGAGGTTGATCGTCGTGAACCCCGCAAGCTGCTGGGCTGACATTGTAACGGTGTCATTGCCCGAGCTCCCTGTCAGGATTTCGACATTACTGATCGTGCCGGTACTGAAGTCGACCGCCGTCCCATTGGTCAGCGTAATTGTGTCGCTATCAGCTCCACCATCGATCGACTCGCCGGCCACCCAGTCGCCATTAGCCAGTTGGAAGTTATCAGCGCCCGCGCCTCCGGAGAGCACATCCGCGCCGCCATTTCCATCGATTGTATCGTTCCCGGCGCCGCCGTAGATATAGTCCACGCCGCTGCCACCGGTCAGGACGTCACTTCCGCCAAATCCGTACAATACATTCGTGCCGCCAGGCAGTGCTGCCTGGACCGGAAAACCAGACGTGCCGTTGCCATTATTCGTCCCGACATAGAGGCCAATCACATCGGTCACGTTTCCGGCAGCATCGGTAACAGCCACCGTACCCGACTGAGCCGAGAGCTGCGCCGTCGGCGTCAAAGTGAAATGATTGACGTTTGAAGAGACGGTCGAGCCGGCAGTTCCCGACAGCGTCGCCGTTTCCGAGACATCGAAGCTGATGCCGGCCTCTGTCGCGACAAGATTGGAAATCGTCGGCGCCGTCGTGTCGATCGTGACCGACAGTGCCGCAGAAGTCCCGACATTGCCCGCCGTATCCGACGTCGTTGCCGTGATGCTGTGCATGCCGGCCAGCAGAGCCGACGTCGTGATGCTGTAAGTGCCACCGCTCACCACGGCAGAACCGATCACCGTCGAACCATCCAGCAGCGTCACCGTCGTCCCGTTGACACCCGTGCCCGTAAAGGTCGGCGTGTTGTCTTTGGTAATGTTGTCCGTGTTCGACGAACCCGTGTCCGATGTGCCCAAAAGATCAGGCGTGCCAGGCACCGCCGACGCCGTCGTGTCGATCGTGACCGACAGTGCCGCAGAAGTCCCGACATTGCCCGCCGTATCCGACGTCGTTGCCGTGATGCTGTGCACGCCGTCCAGCAGAGCCGACGTCGTGATGCTGTAGGTGCCACCGCTAACCACGGCAGAACCGATCACCGTCGAACCATCCAGCAGCGTCACCGTCGTCCCGTTGACACCCGTGCCCGTAAAGGTCGGCGTGTTGTCTTTGGTAATGTTGTCCGTGTTCGACGAACCCGTGTCCGATGTGCCCAAAAGATCAGGCGTGCCAGGCGCCGCCGGCGCGGTGTGATCTTCGATGACCGCATAATTTGACGAGGCAGTGCTGGTGTGTCCGAAAAGATCTGAGATCTTGGCGTTGAGCTGATAAGTTCCATCGTTGAGCGAAGGCGTCGTCACGTCGACGTGGCCCGCCGCAATATCAGCAGCCGTCAGCACCACTGCAGAGCCCAGAGCCGTCGCCCCGTTATACAATTGCACGCGGTCGCCGGCCAACGCGCCGGTTCCCGATAGCGAAACCTCGACAGTCAGGGTTGGATCATTCGTGTAGCCACCAGGAGCAACTGTTACAGGATTTGCGGGCGGGACGTTGTCCGTTACCGAAGCAATGCTCGGTGCCGATGGACCAGCGCCCAACTGCGCGTAGGTCTGCGTCACATCCGTAAACTGGAAGTTCTCGAAATTGGTCAAGACGTCGGTGATGCCGTTATGCGTGATCTCGAAACCGCCAGTCACCGCTAACACACTCGTGATGGCGCTATAGGCGAAATCCAGTTTCACCGTATCGCCACCTGCAGTATTGGCGCCGCCATCGGCGACCACACGGTGGATGTCACCGGCACCGCGCCCGGTCAGATTGACGACATCGTCGCCCGCGCCACCGACGATGTTGATGGTCGAGACATCCAGTGCGGTGCCGTTGAGCGAGGTCGTGACGTTGACGGCGTCGCCGCCCGAACCGAGGTGAACGACGATATCCTCAATCCCGTCCATGCGGATTGTCGACGCGCCGCCATTGTAGGACACCCGGATGTCGGTCGCATTGGCGCCTGTGGTCGGCACCACTTCCGCACCACCGGTGATCGTGCCGATGTTGAAGACCTGTGCGCCACCGTTGTTGGTGATATCCAGAACGTCACTGCCCGACCCACCGTCCGCGACGTCGTTGCCGTCGCCGACCGCATAGTAGATCGTGTCGTTGCCGCTGCCACCATGGATCTGGTCATTGCCGGCGCCGCCGGTGATCTGGTCGTCACCTTCCTGACCATAGACGACATCGTTGCCGGCGCCGCCATTAATCGTGTCATTGCCGCCGCTGCGGCCGCTTTCGCCGGCGAGTTCGGCCTGATGCGACTGGATGTAAGCCAACGTGTCGGCGCGGGTCCATGAGTTCGACCCTGCCACAGCTCCAGTCTCGAGCAGTGCGAACACGGCCCAGCCGGAGCCCGCAGCCAATGTGGTGATGCCCTTGGCAACGGCCAGCGTATCGGTGAACAGCACGTCACCATAAATGATGTCGTCGCCGCCCTTACCGGTGATCGTATCGCTTCCGGCCGCGAGCACCGACGCCGGCGTTCCAGCGAGGCCCGCAATAACCCCGGCATAAGCCGTCGTCAGACCGGTGCCGTTGCTGGGCAGATTCGTTGCGCTGCCGCCGGAACCTTCGACCTGACCGAGAATGCTGAGCGCACCATTCAGTCCGAATGCCTCGATGGTGAATGCCAGATCGCGGCCCGCGCCATCACTGTCGGTCTCAATAGCTCCTACCTCATTGGTGGTGTCGCCACCGGTGCCCAGAATGTGATTGATCGCGGTCTGTGCATTGGTCGAGATTATGTTGCCATTTTCGTCAAGCGCTTCGTTCGGCTCGCCGTCCGACACGAAGACGAGTTGATTGACAGTCGCGTTAGGCAGCGTGCCCGCGGTGACCGGAGTGGTGATCGACTGCAGGTCGATGTCGCCTTCTCCCGAACCGTTGGTGACGGAGAATTCGACGTAATCGATCAGGCTGCCGAGATTGCCGCCGCTGCCCGCCAGCGTGACATCGGCTGCACTGTTCACCGTTGCCGTGCCGCTCTGCGTGCCGCCGCCGACGAAGTGGATCGTATAGGCGAAATTGGTGCTACCCGATCCGTTATTGTCGTCGAGGGTGAACGTCGCAGTCAGAACCGGAACGCCGTTGAAGGTGACCCCGTTAGGATAGCTGCCTGCACCGTCGAAGTCGGTGAGAGCTCCGAAATCGAACCGCAGGACCTCTCCCGATTCCAGCTGAGAACCCGGGCTCCAGCCACCCGAGATGCTGCCCTCGACGCTCTTAAGCGAACCAATCGTCGTCTCCGGCGCGGTCCACCCAGACACCAGCGCGATCTGGGTATTGCCGTGGCCGATAATATAAGCAGTGTCATTGTTGCCGCTGCCGGTTCCGGCATTGGCGTCAAACGCCGATATCTGCGTGTCCACCGCGATCGACGTGCTGCCACCCTGGATCCAGAGTTGTGCGGCCTGCAGACCAGCTTCGTAGTTCGTGCCGCTACCGTCGCCATCCATGCTGCTCACTGCAGCGATCGCGGCATTGTAGGCAGCAGTGTTGATGACGCCGCCCTGAACGATGTCGAATGTGCCGAGATCGGTCGCGGTTTCGTCAAAGGACACCAGATGAATACGGATGTCCTGCCCATGCGAGTCGCGTAGCGAGGCAAGCATATTGCCAACCGACGTCTTCATCAGCGCGAGGCTGTCATCGACGCTGCCCGAATTATCAAGCACGAACACGAAATTCGCGACCTTGCCGGCTACGGCAGCAGTCGCGCCGCCTGGATCGCCTACCAGGATGTCCTGACCGCCTTCACCTGAGACCACGCCGTGATCGGCGATCGGGCTGGCAACGGTGTGCGTGGCAGTTGCACCCGAGACGTCGTTCACGTTCGAGCCAACCACCAGCAGGTTCTGCTGTCCGAGATCGATGGACAGCGTCGCCGTCGTCGTGTCGCCGTCACCGTCGGTCAGCGTATAGGTGAACGTGTCCGTCGCCGCATCCACCGCGGTGCTCGAGCGGGTGTAGGTGTAAGAGCCATCCTCGTGAATAACGAGATTGCCGTAATGGCCGGCCACCTGGAAGTTATGCGAACCGTCGGCCTCTGAATCCGAAGCGCCGTTGTATCCGACGATCTTCGTGACATGCGCACCGTCAGCACCGACCGTGTCTTTGCCACCAGCGGGATCGCCGGTCAGATCGCCACTGATCACATTGCCGGTCGCGCTGGTCCCTGCCCCCGTCGTGTCGGAATCGTTGTGTGCGGTCGGAACGTCGTCCACAACGGTGATCGAGACATCGCCGGCGACGGTATCGCCGTCGGTGTCGGTGGCCACAACGGTGACGCCCGAGATCGTGACGTCGCCCGAGCTTGCGGCATGCGGGAAGTTGTCGGTCAGCGTTGCCGTGATCGTCGGCGACGCCGTACCGCCCGCCGCCGCAGTGGTCGTGCCGCTGATCGACAGGATGATCCCGACCGGCCCACCGGCATTGCCGATATGGCCCTCGAGCTGGCCGGAGCCATTGACAACCCAGGTGAAGGAGCCCGTGGCGCCGCTGACGTTGATGCCAGCGGTCGCGCCGAAGGTCACGCCGGTGATGTTGTCCGATCCCGCCGTGAAGGTCAGGCCGGTCGACTGCGCCGTTTCGGCCGTGCTCGACGGTGAGGACCCGGTGACGAGGCCAGCCAGGATATCCTGGCCACCCTGCGCGGTATCGAGCGCAGCTTCGTTCATGGTGAGCGAGGCCGTACCGGACACGGTCGGATTGGCACCGTCGCTGATGGCGATCGCGAGTGTCGCGGACGACGTGTCGCCGTCACCATCGGTCAACGTATAGCTGAACGTATCGGTGACCGGCGACGCGTTGCTGATGTTCTTGTTGGCGGCATAGCTGTAGCTGCCATCCGGGTTCAGCGTCAGGGTGCCGTACTGACCCACGATGGTCAGGACGCCATTGCTGCTGGTCGCAACATTGCTCGTGTTGGCGCTGGTCACCTGCGTGACGGTTGCGCCATCGGCGCCCGTCTTGTCGACGACGTGCGACGTCGTATCCACGCCGGTGATCACATTGCCGGTCGCAATCTGGCCTTCCGTCACGGCGTCGGTGTCGGCGAGCGCCACCGGGACGTCGTCATTGATCAGAACCGTGAAGCTGCCCTTCGCCGTATCACCGTCTGAATCGGTGGCGGTGAAGTTGAACGACAGCGTCATGTCGTTCTCGCGGCCGCCGCTCACCTGATCGAGCGAATCCTTCAGGATGAAGCGGAACGCGCCGGTGCCGTCGTCCGACAGCGACACTTCGAACACGGTGCGGATCACGCCGCCATGCGTGGCCTTGCCGATCAGCGTCGTCTTGTCCGGCGAAAGCTCCAGCACGATGGTGTCGCCATGCGACGTCAGCGTGCCGCCGGCTACGGCGATCGCGCTGTTGGTGAAGGTCACGCTGCGGCCGGACGCATCCTGCACGAAGCCGGCTGCGCTGTTGCCGCCGACATGACCGTCGGTGCCGCCATTGAAGTTGTCCGCACCCCACTTGATGCCGAGCTGGCCCGTGGCCGTCGACTCATTGGCGTCGCCGTCGCCATCGACAACAACGATATCGCCGGCCTGGCTGTCATGGGCACCGTTCGGCAGACCATCCTCGTCGACTGCGGCTGCTGCAGTCGAGATCAGGCTGACACTATCGATATAGGCGCCGAGCGAATTCTCCTGGCCTGTGCCCTGGAAGCCCAGCACGTCGCCGCTCACGGCACCGGTGCCGGTGACCACGACGGAGACCTGATACCAAAGGCCCGGAGTCATGCCGGACGAGTCCACCGACTTCACGACCGCGCCATTCCACAGCACGTTCATGCTGCCGCTATCGGCATCGCCCTCATTGGCGCGCGGCGAATACCAGAAGGTCAGGACATAGGTCTGGCCCAAAACCGTCGTCACGCCCTGCTGGACGATCGCATTGGTGTGGCCGGAGTCGTTGTAGTGATCGGTACCACCATCAGCCACCGTATGCGCGCCAAACTGGCTGTTCGCACCGGTGACGTCGGAATCGAGCTCCAGCTTCGCGCCGCCCTGGTGAGCGCCGAAACCATCGAAGGTGCCATTCTGGATTTCGAACGGCACGACCGTGCCGGCGACGCCCGTCGGCGTCGTCCAGCCGGTGATCGCGTGGTACAGTCCCCACTGGCCGCTGTTCAATCCGTCGAGACCGTCCTCGAAGCTGCCATTGACGATCAGATCCGTCGCGGCAACCACGCTCGGGCCGTCGTCCAGGAACTTGATCTGGCCAGTGATGCTGGTGAAGCCGGTCGACGAGTCGTTGTCGCCATCGGTGATGGTCACAGTCGCCTGCACGACACCGCTGGCGAGCGTCAGCGGCAACGAGCTCTCGTTCGGATCGGTAACGTCCGAATGCTGGAGCGCCGAATATTCCACCACGGTGAGGACGCCCGAGTTCGGATCGATCGAGATCGCGAACACGACTGCGCCGGACGGATTCGCGGTGTTGCCGCTACCCTCGCGACCGACAACCAGCCCGCCTTCCTGATACAGGAACACCTTCTGTCCGTCCGTCGCATTCACGCCCGAATAGACACCTGCTGCGCTGACCGTGACGCCGAATGCCGGCGCAGTGCCCTGCCCGTCGGCACCATAGGTGCCGGTGAATGAGACCACGGCCCCGCTGCCATGGGCGATTTCGATTGGCGTACCGAGGTTGGTGAAAATGGACGTAATCGGGGTGTTGGCGTCGCCAAGGGCATCATTGGTCAGGCTCTGATCGCCATAAGTCTCATCGATGATCACGGCATTGCCGGTCGACACGATGGACGCGTGAGGAACGTCGTCCTTCACATTGATCGTCAGGCCGGTCTGCACCGCGTCACCGTCGGAATCGAAGGCGTTGATCGTGAAGTTGAGAACGGTCGTGTCCGTTCCAGTGCCGGCATGGTCGATCTGCTGATACTGAACGAAGGTATAGTAACCCTCACCCTGCTCATAGAGCGTGATACTGAAGACGATATTGGCCTCGACCGAAGGATCGTCACCGTGCTTCACGGCAATGATCTGCTCGTTGCCCTTGGAATCGCTGGCAAAACGGACGAAATAGTCCAGCGACTCGCCACCGGATTTCAGCGCCGGGCCGATGACGTGGCCGTCGTGATCCTTGGCGAATTCCAGATGCTTCGCAGCGCCATTGTCGGCGCCCCAGTTGATATGCAGGAACCCGGCCTTCGCCTGACTGATACCCGAGGGATTAGCGTCGCTGTGCAATAAGGATTCATCGATATTGAGCACGTCGGCCGCAGCCGTGATCACAGGCCTGTCGTCGTCGATACCAACGATGAACGAGCTGCTTGCAGTGTCGCCGTCTGAGTCCTTCGCCGTGTAGTTGAAGGCCAGCGTGATGTCGTTCTCGTTGCCGCCAGCCGCATGGTCGATATTGCCAAGCAGGTTGAACTGGAAAGAACCGGTCCCGTCGTCGGAGAGCTTCACTTCGAAAACGAGGCGATCGCCGTTGCCGTAACCGCTGTTGGCGGTCCCGTTCTCGACATAGCCGACCAGGCGCGTGCCGTTGTCCGTGAGCTGGAACAGCACCGTTGCACCGTTCGACGTCAGAGCGGACGTGCCGCCGACGGTCACGCTTGCATTCGTGAATGTCAGGCTGCGACCGACACCGTCCTGCGGACCACCGGCATCCGCCACGTCATAGCTGTCCGCGCCCCAGTTGACGCCGAGCACACCGGTGACGCTGGCCGAATTCGTGGCAGCGTCGCCGATCTGGTTGCTGTCATGGATCCCATGCGCGAGGCCATCCTCGTCAACAACCGCGCTGACAGCCAAGACGCTGACATTGGCGATATAGGTGCCGTGATAGCCTTCGGTCTGGTTGTCGCCGCCGAGCGGCGCGTTGCCCTGACCGACTTCATGGAACGACAGCTTGTTGTCGCTGGCCGTCGCGGATGCCGTCACGATGAAGCCGTATTTGTCGAGGGTGCCCGACGACTTCGTCGTGTCGATGACGCCGATCAGCGTGGTGCCCCAATAGACTTCAAGCAACGCAGTTTGCGGGAACGGCGCGCCGGCTTCGAAGTTGATGGTGTATTGCTGACCGCCGACCAGCGTATGCCCGGGCGCATCGAAGGTCTGGGAGAGCTGATAGTTGCCCGGCGATGCGCCGAGATCGATCATGCCAAGACCGTTCGACGAATGCAGGCCATCGAAGCCCTCAGCCTGACGCTCGAACTGGATGTTCCCCGGGTTGTCCGACGGATCGCCCGTGAGCGTCCAGCCGGGGACGGAGCCCTGCGGAGCAGACGTGCCCCAGTATTGCGGAGACGACCAGTTGCCCTGGGCGAAGTTGCCATTGATCGCGAGATCGCCGCCAACAGGCTGCACACTCGGTCCATCGTCCAGGAACTTGATCTGGCCGCCGAGATCGATGGTTGCCGTGGACGTATCGCCATCGCCATCGGTGACGGTGACAGACGCTTTGACGGTGCCGGTGAGCAGCGTCAGCGGATTGAGAGACTCGTTGGGGTCGGTGGGAAGCGCATGATAGAGCGCGATATATTCGGCAACGGTCAGCACGCCGGTTGCGCTGTCGAGTGAAATCGCAAAGGCAACGGGGCCAGCGGGATTCGCGGCTCCGCCGACATCCCCCTCGCGACCGACAATGAGGTTGCCCTCCTTGTACAGGAAGATGCTTCGGCCATCGGTGGCGTCGAGACCGGAATCCACCCCCTGAACCGATACGCTCAGGGCATAGACGGGATTTGCAGCGCCCTTCCCGTCAGCACCGTAAGAGGTGCCGGCGATCGAGAATGCCGAACCTGCCGTCTGCGCGACTTCGATGGGCGTACCGGAAATGGCACTGAACAGGCTGAACACCGACGCGCCGGCGGCGTGCGGCACATCCTGCGTGCCGATGTCCTGACCATTCGTTTCATCAATGATCAGGTTGGCCGAGGCGGAGAGCACGGCCGTCGGGCCGTCGTCATCGAAACGGATACGGGTCGAGACGTCGGCGGTCTGCGAGGCCGTGTCGTCGTCGCCATCGGTGACGGTGACGCGAACCGTCAACGAGCCGGCGTTGAGATAGACCCCTTCGTCATGGCTCGACGTATTGGGTTGATGCAGCGACACATATTGCACTACCGACAACACACCGGTGGCCGGGTCGATACGGAACGCGAAAGCAGCACTATCATTGCCATTGACGACGTTATTGCCGGTGGTTTCGTAACGTCCTACGACAAGACCGTTTTCGTTGAACAGATAGATGTGCTGACCAGCCGTGGTTGTCAGGCCTGAATCCACGCCGGACGTGGTCAGCAGTTCGAACGCCGTGCCGGCCGCGGCCGATCCGCCCTTCGGGCCATCCGCGCCAAAGTTTGCCGTCACGGTGACGACCGGGGCTGTTCCCGCCGCGAACTGTGCGGGGGACATGTCCGGATCAAAGCCCTTGTTTGCAACGCTGCTAAACAGGTTATTGGCAGCGACTTCATTGGAATCGCTTTGCTTGCCCAACGTTTCGTCGATCACGATATCGCCGACGGACACATTGGCGAGATAGGTGCCCTGGTTGTCGGGCGAGCCGGTTTCGCGGAACTCAAGCAGGTTCGAGCCATTGCCCGATCCGCCGATCAGCGTGAGGCTGTATCCCTGCATCTGGCCGGTCGGGGAAATATCTCCGCCGCTCACCAGCACACCGCCGAAATAGACCTGCAGATGGGCCATACCCGGAAACGGCGCACCAGCCTCGAAACGCAGGTCATAGGTCTGGCCTGGCGCCAAACCATTCAATACCTGGGTGATCGACACGTCACGGGCCGACGCATCGAGGTCGATCATGTAACCATTGGTCGACGAATGCATACCGAGATAGCCGTCGCCGACGCGCTCGAGCTGCAACGCGCCGCCACCGCCCAAACCTGCATCGCCGATCGTCCAGCCACCGTTGGTTCCGGTGGCTGTGCCACTGCCATTGCCCCAGACATTGCCGTTCGGGGTAAAGGTCCCGAAATCGAGCCCGTTGAGAGCCACAGGCGACGTCAGCGACAGCGTCGGGCCATCATCCTGGAACTGGATCTGTCCAGAAATATCGGCGGCATCCGTGTCCTGGTCGCCGTCGCCATCGGTGACAGTCACAGTGGCGATTACATTCTTCAGGCCGGTTGCCGCCTCGTCGTGGCTGGAACCGCTGACTGGATTCTGCAGCGAAACATACTGCGCCAGACTAACCTTGCCATCCTGTCCGATGGAAATGGCGAAAGCTGCGGGGTCAGTCGAACCCGGGCCGTTGCTGACTGATGAATTGCTATCAGGTCCATCGTAGCGGCCGACGATCAGACCATTCTCAAGAAACAGGTAGATGCGGTGGCCATCGGTGGTCTTCAGGCCGGAATCCGCGCCGTTGCCGCCGTTGATGGCCAGCGCCAGCACTTGGGCGTTGCTTGTCGCCTGACCGTCGGCGCCGAATGCCGCGGTAACGGCTACCAGAGCTGCCGTGCTGGTCGCAAATCCCAACGCGCCGTGATCCCGCAGGCCGCTGGCGACATCGGTGTCGACGCCCTTGTTGGCGACGGCATCGAACCGCGCCAGAACTCCCGCTGGCAAATCCGAGATGCTGACATCATTTTGGCTGCCTGCAGGTGTCGTCTGTACGCCCGGGGTCTCGTCATGGACGACCTTCGCGGAAGTCGTATTGATCGCAACGCTCGGACCATCGTCCTCAAAGCGAATCTTGCCGGAAATATCGACGGAATCCGAGTCCTTGTCGCCGTCGCCATCGGTGACAGTGACAACTGCGGAAATCTTGCCGTTGGCAATCGCGACATAGTCATCCGGATTGCTGGTGTTCGGATGCTCGATGGACAGATACTCGACGACTGAAATCTTGCCGGTCGCAGGATCGATCGCGATCGCGAATGCTGCCTGGCCGTTGAAGGTGCCGCCATCGACGCGGCCGACAATCAGACCACCCTCCAGAGACAGCCGGATACTGTGACCGTCCGTCACATCCAGTCCGGAATCGTTGCTGCCATTGCCGAGCTTCAACGAATAGACGACGGAACCCGTCGTCGCGGCGCCATCGGACCCGAAGTCGATATTGACGCTCAGCGCGGATACGCTGCTCTGCGCATAGGCAAGCACCCCCGCCCGGTCAGGATCAACGCCAGGGCTCGACACCCCGGCAAACACGGCCAACGGGCCTGTGACGTCATTGTTCTGCAAACCAGCCGTCTCATCGGCCGTGACGCCAAAATCGTTCTTGAGACTTGCGCTGACGCTCGGGCCGTCATCGGCAAACAGAATCTTGGAGCCGACGCTCACGGTGTCCGTCGACACATCACCGTCGGAATCGGTAATCGTCAGGACAGCGTTGATCTTGCCGGACAGATTGACCGTCTCGTCATAGCTGTTCGGCGCCGTCGGGTGCTGCAGCGACAGATACTGCGCTACGCTGATATAGCCGTTGTCGTCGATCACGACCGCAAAGGCGGTCTTGCCGGACAGCGAGGGATTGGCCGTGTCGGTGTCAACGACGCCGAGAATACGCCCGCTGCTGTCCATCACCAGATGGATCGACGTTCCGTCTGTCAGCTTCAATCCGGAATCAAGCCCGCTGATGCCGTTGATCTGCAGCGAGAAATGCTGGCCGAGGGCGGGCGCATCGGCGCCGACATCTGAATTGTTGGTGACAACGGGGTCATCACTGCGCGCATAGTTGATCGCGCCGCTCCCGTTCACATCCGGGTCGTTGCCCTGATTGGCAACTGTAGTGAACAGCGCGCGCACGGCGTTTAAATTGGTGTCGTCGTGCTGATTGCCGGGCGTCTCGTCTATCGTGACGGATTCCGAGCGCAGGCGGATGTCGGCGACCGGCGCATCGTCGTGAATCTTGATCAACACAGACCCATCCAGAGTGATCGTATCGCCATCACCGTCGGTGACCGTGATGATTTTGCCGAAGTCGAGCGCGTCGATGAAGCCCGACGCACCGGACCGCAATGCGTAGTCCGAGTCGGCGCCCGTGCCTGGCGCGACATGGATCAGTTCATCGAAAATGCGGAAGGTGAACTCGCCGGTATCGGTGTTCAGGGTGAACGAGAATACGGGATTGCCGGTATTGCCGGGACCTGGGGTGTCAGGCTCGCTCGCTGTCAGGACAACCGTATTGCCGCTGGTCGTGATGGCATAGGTCAGTTCGAGCCCATTTTCCGGCAGCGCCGTCTGCTTGGAAAACAGATGAAGCGACTCGAAATACGCCTTGGCGCCGTCCGTGAATCCGTACTTACCCAGACCGTCTGCACCGGCGCTGACGATCGTCGATAGCGAGCCTGAGACAACCGCGGCGCCGGATGATTCCGTGAGCGAGCCATCGCCCGCGCCATCATGCGGACTGGTGCCGTGCGACCATGCGGTGTCGATATCGTTTTCGTTCACCGTGAGGACGATCTTGGCCGGCTGTTCGCCACCGCCGTTGATGCTCGGCATGTCGTCGTCGACATTGATAGTGAGATGTGCGCTGGCCTGATCGCCATCACCGTCCGTAACTGTATAGGTGAAGGACAGTTCAAGATTGTCCTCAGTATTGGTGATCGGGTGCTCGAGCGGAGCGTTGAGCTCGAACTTGAAATCGCCTGCCGCGTTGAGAACCGTCAGCGTGAAGACCGGCGTGCTATCGAAATGACCGTTGACGGTGAATCCCTGCAACACGCCACCGCCCGTCACCGGGTCCGCAGTCCAGACAAAATGCGTGACGGCTTCCGGGCTTCCATGTCCAGTCACCGGATCGACATACATGACATTGAGCGTGTCGGTGCTCTCTGCTCCGAGCGAAACGCCCTCTGCAAACGCGATCTGCTTGACGCCATCGGCACCGGCCGAAAAATTCAGGGTGCCATAGGCGGTCTTGCCGGCGCCGTCGTCGCCATTCCCGTCACCGCCAGAAATGCCGTGGGCCTGGTCTTCATCGTCGAGCACAACGCCGGCTTCAACGCGCGCCGATACCGGGCCGTCGCCCCCGCCATCCGGAGCTGTGATCGACGTCGGCACCGAGTCTGTTGCCACGGGCGCATCGTCATTTACAGTGATCGTGAGGCTGGCGCTCACCTTGTCGCCGTCACCGTCCGTGACCGTGTAGGTGAAGGACAGGTTGAGATTGTCTTCGAAGGACGTCTCGGTCGTTCCTGCAGTCGCCGGATCATCCGTCAACGGATGGGCCAGAGGTGCATTGGCAGTGAACGTATAGTTACCCGTTGCATCGACCGAGAGCGTGAACGCCGGCGTGCCTTCTGGATAGTGAAGGCTGGTGCCGGACAATGTTCCGGTCGCCGCATTCCATGACAACGTCACGTTTTCGATGTGGGCGACGCCATTGCCGTCGACCCAGATGGCCTGCAGGGCAACCGGATTGCCGTTGCTGTCCGTGACGGCCAGAGCAGGGCTACCGGCCTGATTGGTGAAAGCGATCGAACCGATGCCATCGGCACCGGCACTGAAGTTCAGCTTGCCCGAGACCGATGTCGCGTGACCGACGGTGTCGCCCTGCTGGCTGTAAAACGGATCCTGGTTGCCGTTCGCCTGACCTTCGTCGTCAAGCTTGGCATAGAGCGTGATCGTCCCCTCTGATCCTTCTCCGGACGGCTGCGTGCTGTCGCTCGGCGTGCTGGCTTGCGCCGTCGGCGTGTCGTCATTGATGACCAGATTGACCGTGCCGTTGACGACTTCGTTGTCGGAATCGTGGACAGTATATGTCAGGACGAACGTGCTGTTGCCCTCGACATTGTCGCCGGTCGTGTGATGCAGCAGCGCGTGCTGTAGGGTCACCGTGAAATTGCCGTTCACCGGGTCGGTCACAACAAGCTGGAAGACGTCATTAGCACCGTCGTTGCCGGTCAGTGTATGCGTGGCGTCGTTCCATGCGAAATTCACCGTGATGCCGTTGACGACCTGCGTCGTGCCGTTCATCGCGGCGAAGTCGATCGTTCCCGGCCCATTCGCATTGAAGTTATGAGCGAGCACACCCGAGACGGTGTACGGAGCATCGATATCGCCCGTACCGCCCGGGTTGCCGTTGGCACCCGGAATGCCGTCTTCATCCAGAACGATATCCGCATTCACGCCTGCGGTCGGTTGGGTGTTCACGCCCTCGCTCTGAACACCGAACTGAATGCCCGGCAGCTCTTCCTGTCCAAGCAGATCGAGCGGATTCGGCGTCGACAGCGGATCAACTGACGCGTTGGTGAAATTCGCGCCGCCCGTCGGGCCCGCGTTGCCCGCAGCAGGCAGAACCGATTGATCGGTGGTGATCGGAAACGTCTGCGCGAACTCATCACCCGTAAGCGTGCGGTTCGACCCCATGTCGAACGCAAGATCCGTAAGCGGCCTGCCCAGCGAATCGAACACCGGATCGACAGTGACGGTCGATTGATTGTCGAAAAGGACGATCAGCTTTTCGCCGACCTTGACGAAGGTCAGCTTCTCGCTCGCGACATCCGAGAAATCGAGCTTGGTGTTTCCGTCGAGATGGACGGTCACGGCCTGCCCATTTTGCGGCTTCTCGAGCTTCAGGTTCTTCGGAGACGGCGGGGTCTGCGTGGTGGAACCGGCGAGCTGCGCGAGCAATACGGGAGCGTTCATGACTACAACCTCAAGCTGATCGGACCGAAAAACGTCCAAGTCCTGCGAGGGTTAAAATATTCTTAAGAACGTAGAGACGTCAATGAATACCTGTAAAATTTGAAGCGTTTTCGTTGCATTGGTTAAGTTCAAAAATGAAACAGCGTATTAATAAATATGAACTTTTGGATAGTAATACTTCTTTTAGACAGTCTATTTTTGGGAATGCCCGAAAAAATCCACAAATCGTGACGCATCTATTGTAAAAATAAGAAAGTATTAGGAAAAATGACTTATTTTATACTTTGTAAGATGACTTCTCATATCACACTGAACAACGAAATCAGCTCACAACCACAGGCACCTCCGCCAATATTGGACGGGCGTCTGAATTTGCTTTCGCAAGCCGATATCGACAGCGGCGCGAACCGCCGCATAGTGGTCGCCCTTCGCGAGCAAATTTCGAAATGGGACAGTTGCTTAAAGCGCATTCGCGTCACGGCCAGATGGCAAGGTCGCCATTTGCAGTGCGCATTCCGCGAATCGCTGGGATCGCGGACCTGTTCTCCGGACACAGACGTGAAGCAGCAAGCTGCGCAGATAAGCAACTCGCTATCGCAGGACTGCTATCGCACGAGATAATTGATAGGATAAAAGTCTAGATGCGGGTAACGACGCACGCGACCGGGCTATACTTGGCCCGATACAGAAGCGCGTGCTCGCGAATGCCATCCAGCCATACGCCACGGCCTGCATAGCGATATCCCTCACCCATCGGGATCAGGCGAACAGGCATTGCACGGTGCGGGGTCAGGTACAGGTGGCCGGTGACGATATCACCGGGAAAGGTCACCCGGCCCGAGGTCAGCTTGTAGACCGCCCCATTCTGACAATCGACGGAGAATGCAGCGCCTGGAAGCAGGCCTTCGGCATGCGAGACAGTTGCACCGGAAGCCATTCCGGCCGCCACCAACAAACCCAACAGCGTGTGCTTGAAGCGCATCTCAATCCCCTCGTCGACCTCACCCTGGCGGCATTAAGAGCCCAAGATGCACGGAAGTACAAGATCGCGAAGCGCATAAAACGTCGATATCAGACCGATTGTCGACGTTGTGTTGTCGAACTATCTCAGAGAGCCAGCGGCAAGGAAGAGCCGCCGCCGAAGCCGTCCACCTCGGCCGCGGGCAACATGTCGGTTTCGCTCTCATGATGCGGACGCGCGGCATAGGGCGCGGCGAACAGGCTGACGCCTTTGTGGTCGATAGCGAAAAGCGGCATGAAATGCGGCAGATCACGTGTTTCCGACAGTCGGGAGTAGCGATTGTCGAGAACCAGCCAGCGTCCATCGACACGGACGGTCAGCACCGCATGGTCCTGGCGCACCGCCATGTCACGCACCAGCATCATCTTGATATCGGCCTCCGGCACGCCCGCTGCGACCAGCATGGCGAATTTGGCGATCGCATAATCTTCGCAATCGCCGATGCCCGCAGACAGCGTCTCAAGCGGCGAACTCCACAGATCGGCGACGCCGTGCTGCTGATAGTCTCCGACATAGCGGATCGCATAGTTGACGTCGCGATTGATCGCCTCGACGCGTGTGCGCAGACCCAACTCCGCGGCGGAACGCGTGACGGCGACAAACTTGCGCGCACCGGCGGCGCAGTTCTCGCTATCAGCCTTGCAATCCTCGATCGATTTCAAGTCGGCGCGCATACGCGCTTCCACACCGCGCCATTTCGTCCATAGCAGCCCTTCAGGCGCGCGGAACGTGAACAGGCCGAACGGCTCCTCGCTGGTGGCAGGCAGGATCGCGGCCGGAGACGGCGCATCGCTGATGACCTTGGCATCTGATCCCTGCGACGCGTCCAAGGATGCGAGTTCGATATTGCCGGGCTTTGCACGGTTCTCGCTGTCGCGCTTGGCCAGCACCTGGTTGATCGTGAAGAACCGAACCGGCGGCGCGGTCATGCCCGCGTTCGGCGTATCCATGACAGGGCGTTCAAGCACCGTCTTCTTCGCGCGTGACTTTGCAAATGCTCCATCGCAAGCGCTGACGCTTACGACACCGGCGAGCACGAACCCCAGCGCACGCGGGAATGCCCGCGTCTGATCGATACGCAACATGACTGACGCCCCGTTGTCCGGAGCATCGGCCGACGTCATTGCGTCGATCCCCGTCCGGATCTTGTGGCATCAGGGATAAATCGGGGGCTGCTTCAGGCCGGTTAAAACACGTCAACCAGTGCTTGTATGTCGTTGAACGCGCTCAATCGCCTACCAACGCATTCGCTCGAATTTTAGCGAAGCCTGCGTTTTAAGAGTTCGTTGACTCTAATGGACTGGGAGCAAGGTAACATACGGAGCAGCGGAGATGCTCCGTAGCGCTATCAGCGTTCACGAAACGCCTCGTCGCGCAGCATGCGCGCAGGCTTCACGAGATAATCCAGCACCGACTTCTTGCCGGTCAGGACTTCGACTGTCGCTACCATGCCGGGAATGATCGGCAGCGGCTGCTCGGCAGTGCCGAGGTGGTTCTTTTCGGTACGCACCATGACGCGGTAGAACGTCTCGCCGCGCTCATTCTTGTCGCCCTTCTCGTCGGTGATCGTATCGGCGCTGATACGTTCGACCCGGCCGTGAAGCGAACCATAGACGGAGGAGTCATAGGCGCTGAGCTTTACCACCGCCTCATGGTCCGGACGGATGAAGGCGATGTCCTGCGGACGAATGCGGCCTTCGACCAGGAGCGTATCCTCAAGCGGTACGATCTCCATCACGCTGGCGCCAGGCGCCACGACCGCGCCAATCGTTGTGACGTTGAGTCTGTTAACGATGCCGTAGACCGGCGAGCGCAGTTCGGTGCGCCGAACGCGATCCTGCGCGGACTTGATGTTCTCGTCGAGCACCGCGAGATCGCCGCGCGATTTCGCAAGATCATCCTCCGCCGTGGAACGAAATGCCGTGGTGATATTCAAAAGCCGCGACTGCGCTTCCTTCACGGCAGCCTCGGTCTTGACCATGGTTGCCTGCACCACCGCGAGCTGGCCGCGCATGTCGGTGGCCTGCCGGTCGGACCGCAGCATCTCGATCTCGGGAACGACCTTTTGCTCATAGAGCCGGCGCGTCAGCAAGGTTTCGCGGGTCAGCAGCGTCAGCGTCTCGGAGAAGCGGGTTTCCGACGCACGGAGCTCGTCGATTTCCTTTTTCTTCTGCCATTCCTGCTGGGCGATCACGTCGATGTCCTGCGCAAGCTTGCGCATATGGGCGTCGAACACGCTGCGTTCGGTCTGAACCGCACGCGGTGCAAGCTTTGTGAGATCTTCCGGAAACTCGACGCTGGTCTTGCCGAAGGTCTCTGCTTCCAGTCGGATCACGCGGGCAGCCATGGCACCACGCCGCTCGCGGATTTCGCCAAACTGCGCCGCGAAGTTGGTATCTTCGATGCGGGCAAGCGGCTGATCTTTCCTGACGATCGCGCCTTCCTGGATCAACAATTCGCTGATGATGCCGCCTTCGAGCGATTGCACCACCTGGGTCTGGCGCGACGGCACCACCTTGCCATTGCCGCGCTTCACTTCATCCAGCACCGCGAAATGCGCCCAGAGCAGGAACACGACGAGCAGACCGGTGACGGTCATCAACAACATCCGCGCCGTGCGCGGCGTGCGCATTTCCATGGCCGCACGAACGTCGTTCGAAAATGCGAAATCAGACTGCGACATTGACCGGCCTCCCCGCGGCTTGAGGAGCCTGCGGCTGCGGACGCAAGCGCGTCAGGATCTGATCGGCGGGACCGTCGGCGACGATCTTGCCGTTGTCGAACACGAGGATACGATCGACCAGCGACAGGAGCGACGGGCGATGCGTCGAGACGATGATCGACATCTCACCCTTGGCAAGCGTCTTGAGGCGATCGAGAAATTCACCTTCACTGCGCACATCGAAATGCGCAGTGGGTTCGTCGAGAAACAACACGCGCGGCTTGCGGATCAGCACACGCGCGAGGCCGATCGCCTGTTTCTGGCCGCCCGACAGGCTACGGCCGCCTTCGGCAACCATCATATCGTAGCCCTGCGGATGACCGGCGATGAAGGTCTCGACGCCGGACAGCCTTGCAGCAGCCAGCACTTCCTCATCGGTCGCATCGGGACGGCCCAGCGTGATGTTGTCGCGCAGCTTGCCATAGAACAGATCGGTGTCCTGCAGCACGAAACCGATGCCGGCGCGCAAGTCCGCCGGATCGTATTGCCGGATATCGATGCCGTCGATCAGGATGCTGCCTTCGCTCGGCGGATAGAACGCCGTCGCCAGACGGCCGACCGTGGTTTTGCCAGAGCCAACCCGGCCGATGATGCCGATCTTCTCACCCGGCTTCACGTGGAAAGAGATGCCATCGAGGGCTTTGGCCGGGCTGTTCGGATAAGAAAAGCTGACATTGCGGAATTCGATGCTGCCCTTGGTGATCTCGCGGGCCACGAAGATTTTTTCCGGCGGCCGCTCGCGCTCCGTCGCCATCAGGCGATCGATCGAGCGCAGCGCCGACATGGTCTGTGTCGCGCGCGTCATCACAGCCGCGATGCCCGCGATGGGACCGAGAATGCGGCCCGATAACATATTGGCGGCAACCAGCGCACCGACCGACAGCTTGCCGTCGAGAATGAGGAACACACCGACCACGACAAGCAACAGACTGCAGAGCTGCGTCGCCACGCTCGCACTGGTCATCGCCAGTGACGACCAGAACTGCACGCCTTCGCTGGAACGTGCCGTCGCTGCGACGGAACGTTCCCACACTGTCTGTACCCGGCTTTCACCGGCGACAGCGCGAACGGTCTCGATGCCGTTCAGCGACTCGATGAGGATGCCGTGGCGTGCGGCCGATTCCGCCTGCAGGCGCTTCATCGCCCGATCGAGCGGCCGCTGGATCAAGAGACCGACGAGGATCATCACTGGCAGCATCGCCAGCGGGATCCAGGCCAGCGGCCCGGCAATCACGAACAGCACCGCAATGAAGATGATCGCGAATATCATATCGGTCGCCGAAACGACCGTGCCCGACGTGAAGAATTCGCGCACCGAGTCGAAGTCGCGCATCTGATTGGCGAGAATGCCGACCGAGGGCGGACGCTTGTCCATCTTCAGCGCCATCACATGTTCGAAGATGTTCGACGCCAGCACCACGTCGATCTTCTTGCCGGTCATGTCGATGATGCGGCTGCGGACCACCTTGAGCAGGAAGTCGAAAGCGATCGCCAGCGACAGGCCGATACCAAGTGCGACCAGCGACGGGATCGCGCCATTCGGGATGACGCGGTCATACACGCTCATGGTGAACAGCGGCGCGGCGAGCGCCAGCATGTTGACGATGAAAGCTGCAATGGCGACATGGCTGTAGTTGGAGCCGAACCGGCTGACGACGGACCAGAACCAGTGAGCCTTCGGCAGATCGCCGGCGGCGATCGCGCGCGGATCGCTGACGGACGCCGGACGGACGAAATAGACGAAGCCGGCATATTTCTCTTCGACGGCTTCGATGCGCTCCATGGCGATCGCACCGTCACCGACGGGGGTTGCCAGTGTCAGACGGCCACTCGCCAGATCGATGCCGCGCAGAATCCGCGTCGAACCGTCGTGAAAGAGAAGCACAGCAGGCAGGACCAGCGCAGGAATATCCTTGAGCGGCCGCTCGTTCAGTTCGGCCTCGAGGCCTGCCCGCTGCGCCGCGCGCTCATACAGAGCCGTTGTCAGCACGCCGCGCTCGACCGGGAGACCGGCAAGGAGGGCACTGCGGCTGACAGCTCTGCCGTGATGCGCGGCTAGGTAAAGCAGGCTGTCCGTTAACGGATCGGCATGCTGATGCTCGACCTCCGCTACGGGCGCAGCCGGCAGGTCCATTGCAATATCGAACTGGGGTGAGCGAATGTTCAATGCAGCCTCGGAAATTCCAGGCGCCTTGTATGACCCGTGCGCGGATCTACTGGCCTTATAAAATATGACTTGCCAGCTTTACAGGCGATCCTTGCGGAGCGCCTGTACTATTTCGCGGTTCGGACGAATTGCTGAACTTACGGTAAACCCGACCGCGGATTATAAATCCGCTTGCTTAATTGGTTAACGGCGTCCCGCAGAAGCATCGGCCGACACGCCGCCCTGCCCGACCTGGCCCGATGTTACGAACAATGCGTTGGCGTTCGACAGATCTTGGGAGGCCCAGCGATCACCGAACAGCACGACTTTCGGTTCCAGAGCCGCGGCGAAAGGTGAATTCCAGGTCTGGAAGGGCAGAACCGTATTGAGTGGTTCGGATCCCGGCTCCGGCGCCGTCAGCAGGATCGGCGGCAGGCGATACGGGATCAGACCGGATGCACGGCTCTCGATCGGCTCAGACTCCGGCGGCTTGCCGGTCTTCAGATAAGACAGCAACTGTCCCATAGCTGCCAGCAATTGATAGTCGGCGAACACCGTAACGCCGCGTGCAGACACCAGCGAGACGTTGGCGTTGAAATACTGATTCTGCGAGTTCAGTAGATCGATCAGCGTGCGCTGACCGAGCTCGTATTCCTTGTTGTAGGCCACGAAAGTACGGCGAGCCGCTTCAACTTCACGCACCAGCGCTGCTGCACGTTCCGTCGTGATCGTCCGCGCAGCCCATGCCTTGTCGAGCGACTCCAGCGCATCGCGCTGCAGGCGTGCATGGCGCTGCTGCTGCTCGATCATGCGTTCGCCGGCTTCGGCGCGCCTCCACGCATCCTGACCGCCGCGGAAGATATCCCAGCTCACAACAACCTTGCCGCTGACTTCGTCGCGATTGCCCGGATAGGTGATCGAATCCTTGCCGCGCAGCGCGCGGCCTTCCAGAGCGACGTTCGGAACGAATGCGCCGGCGGTCGAGTCAAAAGCGCGCTTGGCTGCATCGACATCTGCGCCGGCGGCACGGATCGTAGGATTGTACTTGAAGGCGACGTCGAGCGACTCGTTCTTGGTTGCCGGCATATCCGGCAGGCGACCGGGGAAACGCACATTGAACGGCTCAAGACCAACGGTCTTGCGATACTTGGCGCGCGCGAAATCGAGGCTGAGGCGGAAATCCGACAGCACGGCTTCTGCCGCAGCCACCCGCTCTTCCGCCTGCTGGGTATCGCCCTCACCGGCACGCCCGCCAGCGAAACGCGCGCGGACATTGGCGCGCAGTTCGAGATGAACCTTGAGATTTTGTTCGGCCAAAGCGACCAGACGCAAATAGCGCGTCACATCGACATAGGCTTCGGCCGCATCGAGCGCGATCAGTTCGGTCCGTTCAAGCACCCGGAACGCCGCAGCATCGACGCGCGCAGCCTGACGCCAGATGTCGTTGATCGACGCAAAGCCGTCGAACACCAGTTGGCGCACCGTAACCGACGCCTCGCTGCCGTTGACATAGGAGCCATTGCCGGCCGGGGCTGGAACGATCGCCCGGTTCAACATCTCGGGGCCGGTATTCGCCTGCAGCCTAATCTGAGGCAGCAAAGTACCTTGGGTCTGACGCAACTCGGCTTCGGTGGCGCGGCGATTGGCTGAAGCCTCGCCGACACCTGGGTTCGTCTTTACCGCCTGATTGATGGCGTCAAGAATGAAAAATGGCTCGGCTGCATCAGCGAACTTGCCGCTCGATCCCAGCAATACAACTACAAGGAAAATCTGTGCGATCTGCTTCATGGATTGAGCGCTAACAAGAAACGGAACTTGCCGCAATCCGAAAGCCACATTTTAGATCGAAAACTGACTCATTGTTGCAAGAATGCATTACCTTCTGCGGAGGCGGCACGGTCCGCTTATTCGCCGCGGCACTGTCATTTTTCGTCCCTGATTTCAGGCATTTATCAATTCCTAACAACAGGTTAACACGATTTCGTGAGAGGCAGAACCAACTCCAGGACGATGAATGCGCGCTGGGCGAGCCAGAGCGCGCACAATTGTGGCAATCATCGCTATTTCGTAAAATGGAAAAAGATACGGCATGAAGGGACCGTGGTAGCCCCTCGCCGCCATCAATTCGGGCGAATGCACGCTGTGGGTGCGTCGATTCGGGCGAGTATCGCCCGGATGCCGCTAGCGCCGCTTGTAGTCATCCTCGATGCGAACGATGTCGTCCTCACCAAGGTAGCTGCCCGTCTGCACCTCGATCAGCTCAAGCGGAATCTTTCCGGGGTTTTCCAGACGGTGCGTGGCACCGAGCGGGATGTAGATCGACTCGTTCTCGTGGACGGTCTTGATCTGATCGTTGATCGTCACCTTCGCGGTACCACGCACAACGATCCAGTGCTCGGAGCGATGGTGGTGCATCTGGAGTGACAGCCGCTCGCCGGCTTTCACCACAAGGCGTTTCACCTGATAGCGCTCGCCATCCTCAAGAGCCTGCACAGATCCCCATGGGCGATGCACCTTGAGATGATCCTCGGTGACCTGCGGCGCCGTGACCTTCAGCTTCGCCACAAGCCGTTTCAAGCCGTTGGCATCCTTCTGGCGGGAGACCAGCACGGCGTCGTGCGTCGCCACCACCACAAGATCGTCGACACCCTCCAGCGCCACCACCGGACCATCGCTGGCCACGTTGCAGTTACGCGAGTCCTCGAACACCGCCACGCCCTGCGCGGCATTGCCCTGCCCATCCTTGTCGGACAGTTCCCACACTGCGAGCCACGAGCCGACATCCGACCAGCCGCAGGACACCGGCACCACGGCCGCCTTCGTCGTCTTCTCCATCACGGCATAGTCGACAGAGATCGATTTCGCCTTCCCGAAAGCGTCCGCATCGAGCGTAAAGAAGCCGAGATCGCGGCCGGCCTTCGCCACAGCGCTGGTGATGGTCTCGACACTATCGCTGTCGACGCGGCGATATTCATCGAGCAGCATCCCCGCCCGAAACATGAAGTTGCCGCTGTTCCAGAGATAACCGGCCTCAATATAACCGGTTGCCGTCTGCAGATCCGGCTTCTCGACGAATTTGGCGACACTCTTCACCTCGCCGGAAAGCACCTGGCCGGGTGAAATATAGCCGTACTCGGTGGCCGGACGCTCCGGCTGAACGCCGAACGTCACGATATGCCCGGCATCGGCAACCACCAGCCCAGCCCGGCACGCCGCCACGAAAGCCGGCACGTCGCGCACCACGTGATCGGCGGCAAGCGCAAGCACGACGGCTTCCTCGTCCCGAGCCTGTGCAAAAGCAGCACCGGCGGCAATGGCCGGGCCTGAATCGCGCCGCGCCGGCTCGAGCAGGATGTCTGCATCGAGCCCGATCTCGGCGAGTTGTTCGCGCACCATGAACCGATAGGCGGCGCTGGTGATGACAATGGGACGATCGAACAAGCCAGCATCGGACACGCGAATCACGGTGTCCTGAAAGGTCGAGCGCGGCCCGAACAACGGCAGAAATTGCTTCGGGCGCCCCTCACGCGAAGACGGCCACAGGCGCGTACCGGCACCGCCACACATAATCAGGGGAATAATGCGCTTGCTCATCAGTCGCTCTCAACCCTTCGCGTTCAGATTACCGTAGTGGCTGCGATACCACGTCACGAATTGCCGAATCCCCTCCTCGATGGAGGTATCCGGTTTGAAGCCGACGTCACGCATCAGATCGTCCACATCGGCAAAAGTCTCAGGCACATCGCCCGGCTGCATCGGCAGCATCGTCTTGATGGCTTCCAGCCCGAGTTCTTTCTCAAGAACCGAGACCACATGCAAAAGGTCCTCCGGCTTGTGGTTACCGACATTGTAGATTCGTGCTGGCGCCTCGTCCTCGCTGCCCGTCGGCACATGATCAATCAGCCGCTCGACAGCACCGACAACATCATCCACAAAAGTAAAGTCGCGCCGCATGTTACCGTGGTTAAACAGCTTGATCGGCTGCTTGTCGAGGATCGCCTTGGTAAACAGGAAGATCGCCATATCAGGCCGGCCCCAAGGACCATAGACGGTGAAGAAACGAAGCCCGGTGGTCGGCAGGCGATAGAGATGGCTGTAGGAATGCGCCATCAGCTCGTTGGCCTTCTTCGTCGCAGCATAGAGACTTATCGGATTATCGACCCTGTCGCTGACGGAGAACGGTTTCTTCTTGTTGGCGCCATAGACCGAGGATGACGACGCATAGAGCAGATGCGCGCAGCCGTTGTGCCGACATCCTTCAAGGATATTAAGAAAGCCCTCGAGATTGGCATCGGCATAAGCGTGCGGCTGCTCGATGGAATAGCGCACGCCCGCCTGCGCAGCGAGATGAATGACAACTGGGAATTTGTATTCGCCGAACAACGCCGAGATCGCGGGTCGATCTGCCAGATTCGCCCTCACAAAGGTAAAGCGAGGCTGGCCTTCCAGCAGCTTCAGCCGCGCCTCCTTCAGAGCCGGATCGTAATAGCTGTTGACGCTATCGAGACCAACGACCGTGCGGCCTTCGGCCAGCAGCTGCCGCACCAGATGAAAACCGATGAAGCCCGCAGCACCGGTGACAAGAATGGGTTGTTCAGACATCGTGTCCCCAGACATTCGCCAAAAATCGCCACATTGCACGACGATCCGTGTCGCATTCCATTAGCCATCCGGGCGATGATGCTGCAACATTTCGGCATCGCAACATCCGATTGCGTCAGAAGCGCGGCCTTCGCCGCTAGCTATGCCGCAGAAACAGGATAAGAAGAGCCGCCGTGCATAACTCCGAACTATTTGTCGCATTGCGACCCAAATCCTCCCTGCAACGCATGTCATTTCCGCGATCAATGTCATCCCGATGTCGTCATTCGAATTGATTACAACCTTCGTCGCTCTGGTTGTGGCCGCCGTTCTGTCCGCGGTCTGCATCAAGGCCATTCATCCGCTGCTGATCCGCTACGCGATGGCGCGACCGAATGCCCGGTCGTCCCACAAGGTGCCGACACCGCAAGGCGCAGGCATTGCGGTGATATCAGTCACGCTCCTGGTTGCCGGGTGCTCGATTGCAGTTCTTCCCGTTTCAGCAATACCGGCACTGTGGGTAATGTTCGGGGCAGTGATCGTGATCGCGGCCATCGGCGCGATTGATGACCTGCGCCCGATTTCCGTGACGCCGAGACTGCTGCTGCAAGCCGTCAGTATTGCCGCAATCCTGTTCGCCCTCCCCCCGACACTGCAGATCGTGCCGGTTATTCCTCTCTGGATCGAACGCGGCTTGCTGCTGCTGGCCGCACTCTGGTTCGTCAATCTCGTGAATTTCATGGATGGGCTCGACTGGATCACAGTGGCCGAGGTGATTCCGATCACCGCGGCGCTGGTGCTGATCAGCTTCTCCGGGCAACTGCCGTTATCGACGGCGCTCATTGCCGCTGCGCTTTGCGGCGCCACACTCGGATTCGCGCCGTTCAATCGGCCCGTTGCGAAGATGTTTCTGGGCGACGTCGGCAGCCTCCCCATCGGGCTGTTGCTGGCCTGGTGCTTCCTGCAACTCGCCTATGCGCACCATCTGACTGCCGCCATCCTGCTGCCGCTGTATTACCTTGCCGACGCGACCATCACCCTGCTCCGGCGGCTGGCAAAACGCGAGCCGGTGTGGCTGGCGCATCGCTCGCACTTCTATCAGCGCGCGACGGACAACGGCTTCGCCGTGATCGAGGTTGTGCGAACGGCGTTCGTGCTCAATATCGGCCTGGCGGCACTGGCCGGCCTGTCGATCTATCTCCGCTCAGGCGTCGCCGACGCAGCTTTGCTTGTACTTGGCAGCATCGCCGTCGCCGCGGTATTGCGGGCATTCTCGACGCCGCGCCGCTAATGCAGACTCACTGTGCCGCCGCCCGATATTCCGGCACCGCATCCTTCAACGTCGCCACAGCGACCTCGTGTTGATCCGCCTCAATGGCTTTCCGCAAGATCGCGAGCCAGCTGTTCAGCGTCTCCAGCGGCAGTTCGTTCGGGCGGGCGGCGACGATGCCGGCGATACCGATCTCGCTGGTCGGCTCCTGATCGGCGAACAATATCTCGTTGAGCCGCTCGCCCGGTCGAACACCGGTGAACACGATATCGATATCGTAGCCGGGCTGAAGACCGGACAACCGGATCATGCGGTCGGCGAGATCGACGATCTTCACCGGCTGCCCCATGCTGAGCACATAAACCGATGCATCGGCATGTTGCGCATTCATCGCATGGGTTGCCGCGGTGACGACCAGATCGCAGGCCTCGCGGATGGTCATGAAGTAGCGCACCATATCGGGATGCGTCACCGTCACCGGCCCACCGGCTTCGATCTGCGCCTTGAACTTCGGCACGACGGACCCATTCGACGCCAGAACATTACCAAACCGCACCGAGATGAGCCGCATGGGCGATTTGGCGGCACTGCCGCTGATGGCGTCGCCATCCAGCGCCTGGCAATACATCTCGGCAAAACGCTTGGTGAGGCCGAGCATCGACACCGGCTCGATTGCCTTGTCGGTCGAGATCATCACCATCGCATCAGCGCCCGATGCGAGCGCCGCATCGGCGACATTCACGGAGCCGAAGATGTTGGTCTTGACGCCCTCGCCCCAGTCGCGCTCCAGGATCGGCACATGTTTCAGCGCGGCTGCGTGAAACACCGCATCAGGCTTGAAGGCGATCATCAGTTGATGAATGCGCTCGCGGTCCCTGACATCGGCGATGCGGCCCTCGATCTCTGCGCTGGTGACTTTGGCCGCCAGCTTTTCCATGGCCGCATGAAGCGCCGGCTCCGAATTCTCGATAATGAGCAGCCGTGCCGCGCCGAACGTGATGACGCGGTCGCAGATCTCGTAGCCGATCGAGCCGCCGCCGCCGGTCACGACGATCGCCTTCCCGCGCACGAAATTCTCCAGCCGGGCATAGTCGATCTTGACGCTCGGCCGCAGCAACAGATCCTCGACTGCCACCGGCGCCAATTGCGGCGTATCGCGGCTTTCCTCAAGCGACGGAATCCGGCTGACAGTCAGCCCGAGCTTGCGCGCACGCATCAATACCGACTCGGGCAACGCCTCTGCTTCAAACGCCGACGGCGTCATCACGATCCGTTCGATCGGACGTTGCCGCGTGCTGAAGTCATCAACGACATTACCGAGATCGTCGATGCCGCCGAGGACCGGCACACCTCGGATCGCCTGTCCGCGATCGGACATCGCCGGCGACAAGATACCAACCGGCCACATGCGCTTGACGGCGCCGCTTTCAATGCCGCGCAAGAACACCTCGGCATCGGCCGCACGACCGATCAGCAGTGCCGGTGACGCATCCATCGCGCGCGCTTGATTGCGCGTACGCGTGTAGCGGAAATAGCGGTAGGCCAACCGGGTTCCGCTGAGAAAGAAAATCTCGATGAACCAGTAGATGATGATCGTTGTCTTGCCGAGGAAGAACGTGCCGTACACGTTCGGCGCCAAGAAGATGTAGTCGAGCACCAGAAGCGCGCCCGTCAGCACCGTGGATGCCTTGATGATATTCAACAGGTCGGGCAGCGAGATGAAGCGCCACTTCGTTGTGGTCAAATTGAACAGATAGCAGACGAAGAAGCTGAAGACGACGAAATACGGCAGGATATTCAGGAGCAACGGCAGCCGATCCCACAGATTTTCGCCGTCGAAACGCAGCACGAAGCTGAGAACGACCGCGGCCGCCGTGACGATGGCGTCATGCGTCGCAATCATCCAGTTGCGGACAGAAAACTGTGTGATGCGTGTCATGACTGTCCGCTGCGCGCGCGCTCGACCAGCGACGTCGTGCTGTGGCCTTGCAGAATATCGATCAGGATCACCTCTCCGCCGTTGGCGGCGACAACCTCATGGCCGACCACCTGTTCGCGCGTGTAATCGCCGCCTTTGACCAGCGTAGCCGGCGCTATCTGCATAATCAGGTTCAGCGGAGTATCCTCTTCGAAAATCACAACCAGATCGACGGCCTCCAGCGCCGCAAGCACTTCTGCGCGGGCGCGTTCGTCCTGCACAGGACGCCCCTCGCCCTTCAGCCGCTTCACGGACGCGTCGCTGTTAAGGCCGACAATCAGGCGATCGCAAGTCGCGCGCGCTGCCGTCAGAACCTTCACATGGCCGGGATGCAGAATGTCGAAACAGCCATTGGTGAAACCGATCCGCAACTGCTGCTTGCGCCAGTCGGCCAGTTGCCCATTGAGTTCAGTCGATGTCAGGATCTTCTCTTCGGCGGCCAGAAACGCATGCGGCAGAATCCGGCGGCGCAGTTCGGACGGTGTGACCACCGCCGTCCCCTTCTTGCTGACGGCGACCGCGGCCGCGGCGGTTGCCGCGCGTAATGCCGTTTCCCAGTCAGCCCCGGCCGCCAGTGCCACAGCCAGCATCGCTGCCACTGTGTCGCCGGCGCCCGAGACGTCGCGCACCTTGACCGGCAGTGCCGGCACATGGATGGGCTCGCCATCGCGCGGCACCAGCGTCATGCCGTGCTCGCTCTGGGTCACCAGCATCGCGGCGCAGTCCGCCAAGATCATCGCTTCCTGCGCGGCAGTCGCGATGTTGATGTCGCTGTCCGCACGACTGCGCGTTGCCTCGGCGAATTCCTTGCGGTTCGGCGTCAGCAAGGTCGCACCGCGATAGATCGCAAAATTTGCGCTTTTGGGATCGACGATAACGCGCTTGCCGAGCTTCTTCGCCGCATCGATGACGTTGCGGATGACCCGCGCGGTCAGCACGCCCTTGGCGTAATCGGACAGCAGTACGATGTCTGCACGCGCGAGCTGCGGCAGAATTATATCGATCAATTGCTTTTCGATCGACGCGGACGCAGGCGCGGCCAGTTCCCAGTCGGCGCGCAGCATATGTGTCGAGAAATGCTCGGACACGAAGCGCACCTTTCGCGTCGTCGGACGCGATGAATCCGTAACCAGCAATGCTTCGATCAGAGGCTCCTGCGCGAGCGCATTCTTGAGCGTTGCACCGGCATCGTCCTCGCCGACCAGACCGACAAAGATACATTTCGCGCCGAGGGCGGCAATATTGCGCGCCACGTTGCCGGCACCGCCGATATTGATCTCGCTGCGCTGAACCGCGATGACCGGCGCAGGCGCTTCCGGCGAAATCCGCGACACCTCGCCGTAAACGAACTCGTCGAGCATCAGATCGCCGACGCAGAGCACCGTCTGATCGACAATCGCGTGCGACAGGGCGTCGAAATCAAACATCACACCGGTACCTGTTGTGTCGTCAACGGAAGCGATCGGGCTGGTCGAGAAAGCCCTTCACGTAGTGCGAGACCGCATCTTCCAATGGCGTAAAACCGCCATTGTAACCGGCGCCGCGCAACCGATCGACTTCGCTCTGAGTGAAATACTGATAGCTGCCGCGAATCTGCTCGGGCATGTCGATATAGTCGATGTTCGGCCTGGTGCCGAGAGCAGCATAGGCAGCCAGTATCAGGTCCTTGAAGCTGCGTGCGGTTCCGGTGCCGACATTGAAGATGCCGCTGACACTGGGTGACGCCAGCAGCCACATCATCACGCGAACGACGTCCTCGACATAGATGAAGTCGCGGCGCTGATCGCCATCGGCGATGCCCTCGCGATGCGACTTGAACAGCTGGATGCCGCGGCCGGCCTTGATGTCGTCGAAGCGCCGCGTCAGCACGCTCATCATCGAGCCCTTGTGGTACTCATTCGGCCCGAACACGTTGAAGAACTTCAGGCCTGCCCATTGCGGCGGCATCTTTTCGCCTCTGGCCACGCGCTCGGCCACCGCGAGGTCGAACAGATGCTTGCTCCAGCCGTAGAGATTCATCGGCCGCAATTTCTTGAGTTCCGCAACACTCTGCTCGTCGCGAAACCCTTCCGCGCCGTCGCCATAGGTCGCGGCGGACGACGCATAGATCAGCGGCGTCGCATTGGCCGTGCACCAGTCCAGCAGGCGCATCGAAAGCCGAAAATTCGTCTCGATGACCAGATCACCGTCGGTCGCAGTCGTTTCCGAAATGGCGCCGAGATGTATGACCGCATCGAGCTTGCGGCCCTTCAGCCAGTCCATCAGTTCGGCTGGCGGGACCACGTCCGCAAGTTGCCGCTTGGCGAGATTACGCCATTTCCCATCATGGCCGAGCACATCGCAGACAGCCACATCCGCGCGGCCGGCGTCATTCAGCGCGGCCACGACATTCGATCCGATAAAACCGGCTCCCCCGGTCACAAGCAGCATGAAGTCCCCGATCTCATGATTGACCCACCTTTGCCTCAACCCCGCCCCACAGGCAACTTGGCAACGGGATGTTCATCGCCGCCATGGGGACATGGTTGGAAACATCCCAAATGGCTTTACCTGTCCGAATGGAGCGGGTACCGACTTGAGCCGGATATAGCCCGCGGCAGAACAGCGAAGTCTTTGAAAGAATGAACGTAAATTCCCCATACCAGGGCGTGATGGTCGATCCGGACGACACCCGGCCGATCCTGATCGTGCCCTATATGTGGATCGGCGATTTCGTCCGGGGTCACACGGTCGTTCGGGTCCTGAAAGAGCGCTGGCCGAACCGGCCGGTCGATTTGCTGGTGACCAGACTGGTCGCCCCGCTGGTCGATTACATGCCGGGCGTGCGCTCAGGCATCGTCTGGGACCTGCCCCGCAGTCAGCTCGCGCTCGCCAAGCAGTGGGAACTGGCAGCCACCCTGCGCGCACGGGACTACGGCACCGCGCTGGTCATGCCGCGGACCTGGAAATCGGCCCTCGCACCAGCGCTGGCCGGAATCCCTGAGCGCATCGGCTTTGTCGGCGAGGCCCGCTTCGGCCTGCTCAACCAGTGGCGCTGGGGCGAGAAGAAGCTGCCGCGCATGATCGACAAAAAATGCGCACTGGCGCTGCCTGACGGCACGCCGCTGCCGCCGGAATGGCCGGTGCCGGACTTTCGGGTGCCGGCTGATGAAATTGCGCGCTGGCGGCAGGCCAATGGGCTGGGAACCGGTCCGGCCGTGGCGCTTGGGCCCGGCTCGGTGGGCTCGTCGAAGCGCTGGACCTATTATGCCGAGGCCGCAAAACTGCTGGTCGAGCGCGGGCTGGATGTCTGGGTCATCGGCGGCCCGGGCGAGAAGGAGCTCGCCAACGAGATCATTGCAGCGGCCGGTCCCCGCGCCCGCGACCTCACCACGGGCGACCTGCGCAATGGCGTGATCGGCATGGCCGCCGCCAATGTCGCCGTAGCCAACGATTCCGGCCTGATGCATATCGCGGCCGCCGTAGGCACGCCGACCATCGGCATTTTCGGACCGACCAGCCCACAGCTATGGGGTCCCCTCAATCCGCTTGCGGCCACGGTGCAGACCAGGACCATCGTTCCGTGCCAACCCTGCCACAGGCCGGTCTGCACCATGAACAATCATGCCTGCATGCGGGACATTCCGGCCGAAGATGTCGCCGGAATTATTCAGAGCGTGATGGCCGAGGCGTCCGACAGAAGCGCGCAGATATGACGAGCACGCAAACAAAGCCCGCAGCGTTTCTGGATCGCGACGGCGTCATCAATTACGACGACGGCTATATGGGCACGGCCGATCGCATCCGCTGGATGCCGAATGCGGCCAAGGCCATTCGCCGGCTCAACGACGCCGGCTATTTCGTCTTCCTGTTTTCCAACCAGTCCGGCGTCGCACGCGGTTATTTCACCGAAGACGAACTCAAGACACTGTTCACATGGATGCGCGCCGAGCTCGCGAAGCAAGGCGCCCGCATCGATGACGTCCGCTATTGCCCGCACCATCCGGCCGGATCAGTTACGGGCTATCTGGAAGACCATCACTGGCGCAAGCCGAGCCCGGGCATGATCCTTGATCTGATGCAGCACTGGCCTGTGCAACGCGAAGGCAGTTTTGCTGTCGGCGACCGCGATACGGATATTGAAGCGGCCAAGGCTGCGCACCTGCCCGGCTTCCTGTTTGCAGGCGGCGACTTGGATGCGTTCGTTGCAGATATCCTGCAGGGTCAGAGCAGTCTGCGATAGACTGCCGCTATTCCGCGCGCCTCTGCATCCAGGCTGAATTTGTCGAGCACGCGCTGCCGCGCATGTGTGCCCATGGCTGCAGCGGCATCGGGATCGCGCATCAGCGGCTCCAATACCATCGTGAGTGCCGCGGCATCGCCGGTCGGCACGAGCTTGCCGGTCACGCCCTCCTCGACCGCGATCTCGGCTGCGCCGGCGCGTGTTGCGACCAACGCAGCACCTGCCGACATCGCCTCGATAAGCGTCAGACCGAAGCCTTCATTGCGCGATGTAAAGACATAGATCGTCAGACGTTGATACCATCGTTTGACGTCTTCAATGGGCAGTTCGCCGGTGATGACGATGCGCGACTGCAGACCGGCGTCAGCGATCCTCTTCTTCAGCTCACCGGCAAAGCCGATCTGGTCAGGCGTGATTGCGCCGACAATGACGGCGGTGAAGTCCGGATAGCGCGGCAACAGCTCGCACATCGCCTCGACAAAAAGATCAGTTCCTTTCTGCGCACGCACCCGGCCGAAGCAGCCGATCGCATAACGTCCCGGCAAATTCGCTTCTGCAAACGCCGCTGCACGATCGATGGGCGGCGCGTAACAATCGGTATCCACACCATGCGTCACCACCGTCGCCGATCGCTTCAAATATGAGGCGGAGATATCGCTGGTGGCGATGATGGCGTCCATCCGGTTAATCAGCCAGCGCGTAATCCAGGTATGATGGCGCTGTGCAGCCGAGGTGAAGAGCAGCTTCAGAGGCCACCCGAGCGCCTTCAGCAGGACACCAACAATCATCTCGTTGTTGCGCCTCGCATGCCAGATCACAGGCTTGCGGCGCAGCCACAACTTCATGAGATCGCCGACATCCATGCGCGCAATGCCGCCAGGCGCGTCGGATCCGAGCCATGCCGCATCGAACAGGTCTGCGAGTTTCGGGGCTACCATGCGATTGGTCGCCGTCACGCCGGAGTAGCGCCAGTGCAGATTTGTGACGATCAGCTGCAGTTTATCGGCCGTTTTGCCCGCAATCGGCACAGGTTTCTCCATTTCGCCTGATTTCCTATACGCAACATTAAGCATAGCCGCCAGTTGCCGGTCGTCGAAACCCACTCTTCATCCCGGGCGCGATAGCGTTCCCAAAACAGGAGAGTGAGTAAATCCAATGACCGTCCTTGTCACCGGCGGCGCCGGTTATATCGGAAGTCACATGGTCCATGCGCTGGTGGAAGCCGGCGAGAGCGTGGTCGTCATCGACAATTTGTCGACGGGCTTCTCAACATATCTCCCCGAGGGCGTTCCGCTGTTTATCGGCGATGTCGCTGACGAGAATCTTGTCGAGGGCGTCATCGCCGCACATGGCATCGACGCCATCATCCATTTCGCTGGCTCCGTCGTCGTGCCGGAATCGATGCGCGACCCGCTCAGCTACTATCGCAACAATACGATGACGACGCGCAACCTGCTCAGCGCGGCTGTGAAATGCGGCGTCAAGAAATTCATCTTCTCCTCGACCGCTGCCGTCTACGGCAACCCCGATTTCACGCCGGTGGCCGAAGATGCAGCGACGAGGCCGCTGTCACCTTACGGGTCATCGAAACTGATGACTGAGATCATGCTGCACGACATCGCGCCGGCCTACGGCATGGAGTTTGTCGCGCTGCGTTACTTCAACGTCGCCGGCGCCGACCCGCAGGGCCGCACGGGCCTTGCCACCATGGGTGCGACGCATCTGCTCAAGATAGCCGTCGAGGCTGCGACCGGCCAGCGCAGCAAGATCGACGTGTTCGGAACCGATTACCCCACTCCCGACGGCAGCTGCATCCGTGATTTCATCCATGTCAGCGACCTCGCTCAGGCGCACCGCGCTGCACTGAACTATCTCCGAGAAGGCGGCGCATCCACGACCCTCAATTGCGGCTATGGCCGAGGCTATTCGGTGCTGGAAACCATCGAAGCCGTACGACGTGCATCGGGCCGCAACTTCGCCGTTCAATACGCACCGCGCCGCGACGGCGACATCATGACGATGATCGCCGACACGTCCCGGATCCGCGCGACGCTGGACTGGACGCCTGTTTACGACGATCTCGAAACCATTGCACGTCACGCGCTGGCCTGGGAAGAGAAGCTCGCCCGCGAGCGTCACGGCATAGAATTATTGGCGAAGTCGGCCTGAGCGATCGGACCGGATCCGCTCAGATCAGCGTCGGCGTCTGGCCGAAAAGCCGTCGAAATCTCGGATTGAACTGGTAAATGTCGCGGACGAAATCCAGCGACGAGCGTTCGGCATGGCCTCGACGATGATCGGCGCCCTAGCGCCCGCCGCGCGCGACGGGCACGGCGCTTGCGAAGGCCGCGGCCTCTTCCGGTAGAGCCGGTAGATCCGATTCAGCCCCGACCGCTCGCCCCGCTGACGAGCGGCACGACGGCCGGCGGTCGCATCGCGCCGGGCGGATGCGACGGATGATATAAGGTCTCTTTGTTTTCACCTCCGAAACGCTCACCTCACCTGCAAATCTCGCGAGACCGAACGACCGCCCTTAGTCGACGCGTATTATGCCGCATCATCGCAACGTTGTGTGCAGCAGCAGCCGGACGTCCTAGCCGGTGAGTTGTGGTCGGAATACGATATCGGCCCAGTAATTGCTTGTGTTGAAGGTGTTAGTTGGGAAGAGCCCGGCGCTATTGGTGCCCCCATAGGCAAAGACACCGTTACCTCCCGCGCTCGCTGATGTCGGCGCAGTCAGTACGCCGCTCGTGACGTCGGCTGTAAAATAGGGTTCCGTCACCACATAGGCGCCGGTCGTGTGGTACGACGCGACATAGGTAGTATTGGCGGCGATCGTGACCGGTGTCGCCAGGTTCACCGTCTGCCAGCCGCTGGCCGCCGTGTTGGTGAAGGTCGCGCTGGCGAGCTTCGTCCCGGTCGAGGTCCAAAGGTCGAGAAGATCCGGGCCGGTGTCGTTGGGGCTACGGTAGAACTTAAGCGCGATGACCTGACCGGCAACGGAAGAGCTGAACTTCACGCCGACTTCAAGCGGCGAGCCGTCATTCAAATTGGTCTGTGCCGGTGCATTGGACCCGGTGAAGAGGCTCACCGTCGCGGGCGCTGTCGTCACGGCGAGATTGAAGGTCTCGCTGGCGACGAAGCCGCCGAGATCGGCGGCCGAAGTCTTGATGCTCAGCGTGCCGACGTTCACAGCCGCCGGTGTGCCGCTGAACGTCCGTGTCGCAGCGTTGAATGTCAGCCATGCAGGAAGTGCGGAGCCATCGGCGGCCGTTGCCGAATAGGTGAGAGTGTCGCCGGCATCTACATCGGTGAAAGTGCCGGCAGGCAGCACCAGAGAATAAGCCGAGCCGACGGTCGCGTTTTGATTGGCGGTCTGCGCCGTCAGCACCGGCGCGTCATTGGCGCCCCGAATGCTTACCGTGAGCGTTGTCGTGGATGTGGCGCCGGCCGTGTCGCGCACGGTGTAGCTGAAGACATCGGTCACCGTGTTGGTGGATTGCCGCAACGCCTGCACGGCGGCGTCCGTCTCGTTGACGGTGTAGGTGAAGGCACCGGCGGCGTTGAGCACGAGACTCCCATGCGCGCCGGTGAGCGCCGCGCCGACCGTGCCTGCCACCGTCCCGAACTTGACCGCGGTGACAGTCTTGGTGTCGCCCAGGTCCGGATCGGTGTCGTTGATGAGGACGTTGCCGCTGGCAGGCGAGCCGCCTGAACCGTTGGCGACGCCACCCTTCTCAGTGGCACTGGCCGCGTCGGCGACTGCCGTCGGCGGAGTGTTCGGTGTCATCGTCACGGCGAGATTGAAGGTCTCGCTGGCGACGAGGCCACCGAGATCGGCGGCCGAAGTCTTGATGCTCAGCGTGCCGACGTTCGCAGCCGCCGGTGTGCCGCTGAACGTCCGTGTCGCAGCGTTGAATGTCAGCCATGCAGGAAGTGCGGAGCCATCGGCGGCCGTTGCCGAATAGGTGAGAGTGTCGCCGGCATCTACATCGGTGAAAGTGCCGGCAGGCAGCACCAGAGAATAAGCCGAGCCGACGGTCGCGTTTTGATTGGCGGTCTGCGCCGTCAGCACCGGCGCGTCATTGGCGCCCCGAATGCTTACCGTGAGCGTTGTCGTGGATGTGGCGCCGGCCGTGTCGCGCACGGTGTAGCTGAAGACATCGGTCACCGTGTTGGTGGATTGCCGCAACGCCTGCACGGCGGCGTCCGTCTCGTTGACGGTGTAGGTGAAGGCACCGGCGGCGTTGAGCACGAGACTCCCATGCGCGCCGGTGAGCGCCGCGCCGACCGTGCCTGCCACCGTCCCGAACTTGACCGCGGTGACAGTCTTGGTGTCGCCCAGGTCCGGATCGGTGTCGTTGATGAGGACGTTGCCGCTGGCAGGCGAGCCGCCTGAACCGTTGGCGACGCCACCCTTCTCAGTGGCACTGGCCGCGTCGGCGACTGCCGTCGGCGGAGTGTTCGGTGTCATCGTCACGGCGAGATTGAAGGTCTCGCTGGCGACGAGGCCACCGAGATCGGCGGCCGAAGTCTTGATGCTCAGCGTGCCGACGTTCGCAGCCGCCGGTGTGCCGCTGAACGTCCGTGTCGCAGCGTTGAATGTCAGCCATGCAGGAAGTGCGGAGCCATCGGCGGCCGTTGCCGAATAGGTGAGAGTGTCGCCGGCATCTACATCGGTGAAAGTGCCGGCAGGCAGCACCAGAGAATAAGCCGAGCCGACGGTCGCGTTTTGATTGGCGGTCTGCGCCGTCAGCACCGGCGCGTCATTGGCGCCCCGAATGCTTACCGTGAGCGTTGTCGTGGATGTGGCGCCGGCCGTGTCGCGCACGGTGTAGCTGAAGACATCGGTCACCGTGTTGGTGGATTGCCGCAACGCCTGCACGGCGGCGTCCGTCTCGTTGACGGTGTAGGTGAAGGCACCGGCGGCGTTGAGCACGAGACTCCCATGCGCGCCGGTGAGCGCCGCGCCGACCGTGCCTGCCACCGTCCCGAACTTGACCGCGGTGACAGTCTTGGTGTCGCCCAGGTCCGGATCGGTGTCGTTGATGAGGACGTTGCCGCTGGCAGGCGAGCCGCCTGAACCGTTGGCGACGCCACCCTTCTCAGTGGCACTGGCCGCGTCGGCGACTGCCGTCGGCGGAGCGTTCGGCCCCCCCTGGGAAAATACAACATCGACGAAGTAATTGGCGGCACCATAGGTATTGGTCGGGAAGATGCCGGCGGTAGCGGTTCCGCCATAGGCATAGACGCCGTTGCCGCCGGCCGTCGCGGTGGATGGCGCAGTCAGGGGACCCCTGGTGACAGCGGTGGTGAAGTAGTTGTCGGTCGCGACGTAGGTACCGGAGGTATGATAAGATGCCACGTATGTGGTGTTGGCAGCGATAGCGATGGGAGTTGCCAGGAAGACCGTCTGCCAACCACTCGCGGCGGTGTTGGTAAAGGTCGCACTGGAGAGTTTGGTCCCCGTGGAGGTCCAGAGGTCGAGAAGATCCGGGCCGGTGTCGCTCGCGCTGCGATAGAATTTGAGTGCGGTGATCAGGCCGGCGACTGAGGATGTGAACTTTACGCCGACTTCGAGCTGCCGCCCGTCATTAAGGGCGGGCAGCGACGGTGCGTCGGAGGCGGTGAACAGGCTCACACTGGATCCCGGCGCGTCCACGGTCAGGCCAACGCTCGCCGAAGCTACGCCCCCACGCCCGTCCGAGATCGTGTAGCTAAAGCCAGCTGGACCAATGTACGCAACGTCAGGTGTGAAAGTAATGGTATTGTTCTGCGTGTTGAGCGTGACGGCGCCGTGGGTGGCTGCGTTCACCGCTGTGATCGTTAGGACATCACCATTGACGTCGCTGTCATTGACGAGCAGCGATGCCGCCGTGATCGTCAAGGGCGTATCGCGCGTCGCGGCAAGCCCGGAGTCGTCCACGGCTACCGGCGGCACATTGGCTGTCCCAGTGGAGGGGTTGAACATGACATCAACCCAAAAATTCGTTGCCTGAAAGGTATTCGTCGGGAACAAGCTGGTGCTCCCGTAGGCGTAGACTCCGTTGCCGGCCGCCGGCGCGGTAAGCGGACCGCTGGTCACATTCGTCGCGAAATAGCTGCCCGTGCTGGAGTAGTGGCCGACATTGGTGTGGTAGGAGGCGATGTAGGTCAAACCCGGCGTCACCGTTACGGGGCTGGCGAAAGTAGCGGTCTGCCAGCCGCTGGCGGTTTCATTGGCGAAGGTGAGGGTTGCCAACTTCGCGCCTGTGCTCGACCATAACTCGCCTGTATGAACGCCGGTATCCTGGCTGCTCTTGTAGAACCGGATGCCGCTGACAGTACCGGCCACCGAAGACTGGAATTTCACTCCGAGTTCTACCGCGCTCGCATCGGTAGTGTTTAGAACCGCAGGCGTAGCCGAGGCAGGGAACAGAGTTACATAGCCCGGCGCCGTTACCGTGATCGTGCGTCCGGCGGAGGGCGTTTCCAGATTGATGCTATCGTCGACGGCGCGGGAGAGAATCTTATACGTGCCAGCGACCTGCGGCGACCAGGCGTACGTCCACATCTCATCGCCGGTCACCGGATGCCAGCTGGCACCGTTGTCGGTTGAGACTTCGACGCCGGCAATCACACCGCCGACGTCGGAAGCTGTACCGGAAATCGTCACCACGTCTCCTGAGGAAACAGACCCGAGCGCATTGACGACGGAGGTCGGCGCGGTATGGTCGGTCGAAGGCGCGCCGGTAATCAGCCCGGATTGCAGAGTCGCCGGCTGGACGCCCATATCCGCGAACAGGTTGACCATCGCCTGCTGTACGCGCGGATCGGTCGGCGTCACTTCCTTGTCGTGATTGTCGCTGACGGCCCAAGACCAATAGACAGTCCCAGCACCGAAGACCAATGCGCCGCTAGGCGCGCGATAGAGGGTCAAATTGTGGGTCGCGACGGCGTTGCCGGTCGTATTGCCGTAGTCGAGCAGATACGAAGTCACGGGAAGTGTCGTCGAAGAGAGCCGAACAAGACCCGCGGGATCGAATCCGTTATCGGGCGCTTCATCCCACTCATAACCGAGGTAGTTTTTGGTCAGCGTCGCGGTCTGGCCGGGCTGAAGATCGGCAACGCTTGTGTTGGCCCAAAATCGCAGGTTGGCGTCGTCGTAGGGAATTGTAATGGCGCTGAGATTGGCGCCTACGTCGTCGACTTGGAAAATTGTCCCGGTGAGCGAGTTCTCCGGACTTCCCCCGCCGGTCGCCGGCGGACTGAACCGCGGGTCGCGAAAAGTCCCAGTCCACTGATTGGTGGGATCGATCGAGGAGTTCGCCCAGGTTTCCTTGTAGGAGATCAGCGTCCGGTAGGGCGTGGCGTCGCTGCTCAGGCTGTTGCCCCAGCGGGTGCGCCAGTAGACCTCGTTGCCGCTCCAGAACTGTAAGTTGACACCCGCATCCCGGGCCGCCTCAACGTTGGTGCGTTGCTGCCCTGACCAATATTCGTCGTGACCGGTATCCATGTAGACTTTGTGGTTAAGGAGCAGGCTGCCAAACCGGTCGACGTCGACTCCCGCCATGTAGGACACGTCATAACCGTTCTGCTCCAGCCAAGAGATTGACGCATATTCGGCACCGAAGAGGTAGTCTTGCGGACCTGCGTAGGTCCCGACCCCACCTCGCGTCGCGATAGGACGATTGTAGCTCACGGCATAAGCGCGTCCCGCGCCCTGCCCCGTTGCGGGGCCGTTGCCGCCGTAGAAATTTGCTCCGCCCCACCCATTATAGGCTTGCCAAGTTTCGTCTGCGGTCTGGAAGACGATGTCGCTGTGGCTGCTGTCATCTCGCACGATAAAAGGGATTTGGTTTTCGCCGGCGGTCCCATCCTGGCGAACGAGCTTTGCAATGTAGACCCCCGACACGGCATCAGCCGGAACATCCCAACTGGCCGACACGGCCCAGTTGCCGGCGTCTACTTCGCCGGTCGATGCATCGCGCAGCGGCGCCGGCTGGTTCTGCAAGCCGGTGTGCTGGATAGTCGCAACCTTTCGGGCGCCCATGCCCCCATAGTATCCAAGGCGGTAGACATCAATCCTGTAGTTCGCCGAATTCGTATTGACCTTGAAGCTGACCGTTGTGCCGTGATTGACGCTGATATCCGTCGCGAAGCCTTCGATGTTCGAGTCGCCCGAGCCGTCAATACCCCACTCGCTTTCGGGGTTTCCAAGCTTTTGGTTCTCGATGGCTATCGGGTTGCTCGCTGTCGCAGCAGCCGCAGCGAGAAGGTTAGCGGATGCTTCCGGGGCGACTTGCGACTTGCCCGAAGGTGCCGGCCCTGATGTGACCTGGCCGGACAAGATCCCGATCTGGCCCGTCATTGTACCGCTGCCGGTTTCTCCGCCGCCGGGCAACTGCGCCCCCCAGTTCGCCAACGGAGCGACATATTGCGACGGCATAACAGCGCTCATCGAGCTGCCTATGGTCACGCTCTGGCCGGTCGGCACGAAATCGGCTTGGCCGGTCACTCCACTGGACGGCATCTGACCGTTCAACTGCGATTGCGGCGCGCCGCCGGGACTCTGACTGAGCAATTGTGTCGGGCAATTGACATAGCCGCACGTGCCGCAACAGATCGGCTTGGCCAGGACAGCCGGCTCAAACGCTGGAGGCTGCAGAGATCCGGTGGCCTCTGCGGCGACGTTCGTAGAGGCAGCCTTATCAAGAATGATGCCGGGAGCTAAGGTCACCGGCTCGCTTGGATCAGAGGACGGCCTTAGGACTTCCGCTGTCCGCGCTGCAAATTCAGATCTCCCAGCTTCAGCGGACTGCGACAAGGCGACCGCAGCGGCGCTTCCCGACGACCGCAACGGTTCGAAAGCCGAGGACCAGTTTTCATCTCCTGCATTAATCGCATCGTCTCTCGGATTTCTCCACCACTGGAGAGGACGTTGCCAAGTCTGCAATCCGAGGGCTATCCGACTCCAAGCCGAACCTTCCTGCAAAGACCTCATGACATCTGTGACCTCGCGCGAGAGAGGTGGACACGCATCAAAAGACTAAGGACGCTACAGCTGCGGACGCCGACGCGAGAGCCGCGGTTTCATGGAGTCCAACGACCGTGGGCCACTGCCTCCGGAAGGGACGCCACGACCATGGCATTCTCCCATTTAACTCTGCAGCGCTAATTATTAACCACGAAATTAAATATTTTAACTTTTAATGTTATTTTCGCGAATCGTCTATATAAATTTCTCTCAAATTACGTCCTACCGCCCTGCTATTCGAAGGCACGCTCTACCGCGTGTTCGGTCCTGTTCGGCGTGGGCGGTCCTATCCGGTAAAAGATCTTGTCGGGCCGCGTTTCGACTTGCTCTCGACAGCCACCGACCATGATGCGGCTGTTGCAGCACCTCAACATCTGTCCGGACTTCACTTGCCACTGGATGAAAGCTCCCGGAAAGGCTGATTGATGCTGAACTGCTCAAAACCACATTAAAGAGCGATGCGCGGATCAGTTAACAAACCGCACTGCTAACATGAGCCGATCATTCTGGGTGGGCGGCGTCGCACGGTGAAAGCAGGACGTGTCTTGGACGAAGCCTGTTCCGGCCGGCCCTTCGATCATGATCTCGTTTTCAAGGCCGAATTGTTGCCTCACGGCGGCTTCACTCGCCGTTACCGAGCCCAGCAACATCGATAATGGTTTTTTATTATGCGAGCGCTTCATCATAACGTGCGCGCCAGAACGGCGATCACAATCGGATATGTAAAAACTCGCATATACGAAGTTATAGCCCTCGATGTCATAATGGTAGTCAATGACATGATGCTTCAATTGCCGACGGTTTTCATCGGTTATTCCAGATGCAAAACTCCAACTCAGCAGCGTCAGTATCTTGCGCGGCTCGTGACCTAAATACCCCCTCGCAATAGCGCGGAGCACCGGGTCGTCAACCACTGTTTTTACGGCCGGACACCGCAAGGGATCGCGAATGCCTCCGACCGGAATCACCCTTCCATCGGAGGATTTTCCACGCACCACATCCGAATAATAAAAGGTCGGGCCGTTCGGATCGTAAATGGCATGAAGGGGCTCCGACTCAGCAAACGCTCTGATGTCGGCGACAGTATCGGCCGGAAGATTTAGACCGACAAACACCGCGTCCTCTCCGACGGTCTTAACAATTCGGGCAACGTCGGCGTCCGGAAACAGCGTCGCGGTTCGCTGGCTGGCGGCCTCTCGCGTAAAGCCGGCCGTTAAGCGCCGGACGCTGCTATAGGTCTTGCGGACTGTATTAAATCGTCCCAGAACGTAATGGAGTTCGCCCTGATTGACCTTACGTACAATCGACTTGAGGTCCATATCTGCTCTCCTGGTGATGACTGGAGACGGACATTCAATGTGACTTTGGAGCGCAAAATAAAAACCACGGCCGCGCCGGAAACCACAGGACGTCGCGATTATTCTTGTACACAACGGCTTGGCAATTAAATATAAATAACACGAATAAATTGTGTTAGATAGTTGTTTGACGCGCAACGACCCGCCATGACGGGGCACGTCGGTCGGAAGCACGCCCGCACAAAAGTAACGGCTACATCGCCGGCGCTGAAAATGCCCGAGCAGCTATATGGTACTCTCGACGTCCTGCTTAGGTTGCTCGAATTCACAAGTGAGCTTCAACGGAAACGATCGGCAGCAAGACCCCCTGCCACCCTCCCCGCGGAGCAAGCATCCGATGAGGGCCGCGGTCGCGTGTTTAGCGAACTGCGCAGCACTTTCTGAATTTCCGTGCCGCGACGAACAGGACGTGTACGTCAACCTCGATGAACCGCGCGCCGGAAACAGGCGCTCGAATTCTCGGCAGCTGCACTCGAGCACTGCAACCCAATGCTTTAGAAGCAAAGCTGCTGAATTTGGTATTGCCGGCCCCGCCGGCCGCCAGCGGAGATGGCGGAATCTCTCCTGCCTTCAGGCGAATGAGTATGCCCGCCGCCCAGTTTCGCTTGGCGAAGATCGAGGCCAAGATTCAATGGCGTCGCGAGTATCAGCAGGCTGCTACGGCCGCCGCTGCCTGCTTCAATCCGCCGTATTGTTGCGGCGCGCGTTACAAGCGACCATTGGAGCTCTGTATTGTGCGGAACGCACGCGATGGCACCGTTTATTCGGTGGTAGATTGCTACGGCAGAGGCGGACACATCTCGAAGGGGAAGCCCGTTATCGTCTATTAAAAAGGATCGTGCTCGCCCTAAAGGGATCAGTGATGCGCGACATTGACATCATCACGAAGGCGATGGGAGACGCGCACGCGGTATTGCACGGCTACGTGAACCGGTTACAGCACGGCTACCTTGAGCCGGACCCCCGCAATGCCGAGGCCACGCTGCAGCAAATGTTCGATATCCTCGACCGCGACGACGTCGTCGCGGCCCGGGAGCGAATATCAAATGGCTATGGCCATCTGAGCGTTGTCAAATGACGCTCGCTGCACGAACCCGCTGCAAGTGCCCGATGTCTCGGCGTGACACCTTCGGCATACGGATGGCTTACTGCGCGACACATTTACGTTGCCCGTACAGGAGCGTGAGCGCGGGCTCAATCGCCCTGCAGTCGATGTCTGGATCGAATTCACGGGCGCGACCTTGAACGTTGGCTCATCGCGCCGCTGCTGCCCAATAATCCGCGCAGCGTTGCGGCGTCGACGATCGCCGGATCGTCAATGCGATCTTCTCGATCATCCGCGCTCATCAGGACGCCACCGGCGGTATAATGAGGCAGCCGTTTCAACGAATACAGGCGCCGCCTCCGCAGCACCGGCCAGCAAGTCGGCCGAACAGGCGGAGCGCAACGCCGGTGCGCGCAGCAGGTCAACCTCAACGTTCCAAACTAACATCCGAGAGGGTTGGCGCAACGGTGAAGCGGTCAATGCAAAGCTCTTAAATACGCGGGCTCGCCGAAAGCTCATGATGCCACCTTCTCGCTCTGACAGCGAAACGCAGATGAAATCGTTCGGCGCTGCTTGTCGCCCCGTTGCGCACGGCGGAACGCGACCGGACCTTTCCCCGGCGAACCGATTATCTTTCGCGCCCCATTCGACGTTGCGGAAGCAAATTGCCGATGCGGTCCTTAAGTTCGCGGTCATGATCAAGGAAGAAGCATGACAACTACACATGCTCGCGCGCTTCGAAACGTGGAATACGTCTACGATCAGGTTCGCCTATCCTCACTTATTCGAGCGAGCGAGGCTGTTTCACCCATATGGCTGACTTCGGCCAAACGATCACGCGTTGCTGACGAAACATTCCAAACCTGTGTACCGCACCTTACAGAACCACGCGTTCGTCATAACGCAAGGCGCAGTTGATTTGAAAACAGAGACGTACTTGCATTTCAGAATGAATGGGACAGGATCGCGAGGCTGGTGAGATGGCCTAGCATAAGCCCTATTGGCGGAGAGCTGCGGGTCACATTCATTCTGTCGGATGGCCCCATGGATGCAACTGCCTCGATCAGACTCTCGGGGGTTAGTACCTCCACAGTCGGTCGATTTTGAAGTCGGTCGATTTTGGCCGGCGAGTATCAGGTCGGCAACGCAAGCCTCCTGATGTTGTCCGCCCGGCTATCTATCCTGGGCAGCGGAGGGATAATTTCAATGACCTTCAAATATGCATGCCATAAATTGATCGACCAAACCGTACGGTCAATCTTGTTCAATAGCGATCGTGTTCCTACCTACTACGGCGGTCAGGTCATTTGGCCGACGCGTACCGCTTGGCCGTCGATTTACTGGCCCTATGAGCAGTACATGGCACGCACGATGCGACATTGTTGGCGAAAGAATCCGTCTTCTGGGATATCGGCGCCAACGTCGGCTAGTTCAGTTTGTTCGCCTCATCGCTCGTCGGCCCGAGCGGCATCGTCGAATCCTTTGAGCCGTCGCCCGACGTGTTCCAGGCACTTTGCGCAAATCTCGAAAACCGAGCGAATGCCAGAGCTCACAATGTCGGCGTCGGAGATACGGATGAAGTTCGAGAATTTTCTGCACAGGGCATGAGCCCCGCATCGTCGTTCGTCGAAGAAGTCACACAGATCAATTCACGCTATTTTCCGGACGATCAGATCAAGCGCACTTCCGTTGCAATCACTCGACTCGATACATTCATGTCCGCGTCGGGAAAACGCCCTCCCGAACTTTTGAAGCTCGACGTTGAAGGTTACGAGCAGCGCGCGCTCATGGGAGCTGAGCGATTGCTGGATACACACAAACCCGCGATTCTTATGGAGATACATCCACCGCAACTTGAACTTTCCGGAGGAAGCGAAGAAGGCATATTCGACCTGCTGCGTGGGCACGGATACCGATGGACTACGCTCCACAGAAACGAAAACTCTCTCTATACGATCTTGGCCAATGCGCGTTAGCGGTGCTGCGTCGACCGGCATCGGGGTCTTTATTTCCAACGATGCGGCGCGTCCGGCCGTCCTTCTGCAGGGGCGCCGTAGTGACAATGGTTCTGTCTCCTAATCGAAGTTCACCAGCACGCGAACGCCGCTATCCAGGATGAAATTCGCGCAAAATAGCTGCGTTATCCGTATCGTTCGATATCACCGGCCGCCCCATCGGGAATGGGCAGCTTCCGGACAAAGTCTCCTCGACCTTGATCTTCACCCGTCCGACAACGCCAGGCTTCCGTTCAAGCCGGCTTGGCGGGGGAGCGTTTCTTCGTCCTGTAGTTGCATACTCTTCGAGATCAGTCCCGACCGCCTCACGGACCGGCGCGTAAGCCTGACCCGGCACTCCATCCAGGTCATCGGAGTTGAGCGCAAGCTCGCCCGCCGGCGATAGCTCTTCGTTTGGGAAGAGCGCATTCTGCTGCGGGGTTGTTCTTCCAGCAGATCATACGGCAAAATCGGCCCGAATCCTGCGGCCGGAACCGCCGGCCGACGGGTTAACAAAGTCTCGCCAAGCCCGATTTTGGCTTGAAATACCGCGATTTAACGGGCAATCAGGCGGCTGTTTCGCAAGCTGACCCTGACGCCTCGGCAAATCCCTGCCCGGCGCCGTCGCTGGACCGCGGATGGCCAAGATTACTCGCAAAGTCACTGACGATCCATACGGCGCCTGGGCGCTGATCCGCCGTCTCGTCGCCGAACAGGCGATGACCTATTGGCGGCGCTACCTCGTGGCGTTCCTGCTGATGGCGGTCTCCGCCGCAACCACTGCCGGCGCCGCCTACATGCTCGGCGAGGTCATCAACCAGGCCTATGTGGACAAGAGTATCGAGCGGATCGCACTGTTCTCCGGCTTCGTGGTGGTGATCTTCCTGATCAAGGGCGCCTCGACCTACGGCCACACCGTGATCCTGTCGAAGATCTCCAACGCCATCGTTGCCAACAATCAGCGCCGGCTTTTCGCCAAACTGATGAACGAGAGCATCGGCTTCTTCTCCGAGCGGCATTCATCGGAATTCCTGCAGCGGCTCACCGCAGGCGCCAATTCGGTGACGCAGGTGCTCAGCCTGCTGATCAACGCCGTCGGCCGCGATCTCTTGTCACTGATCGCGCTGGTCGGCGTGATGGTGATGCAGGACCCGTATATGGCGCTGTTCGGCTTCCTGGTCGCGCCGCCTGCCATGCTGGTGCTGCGCAAGCTGGTCCGCCGCATCAAGGGTCTCGCCCGCAATCAGTTCACCGGCACTACCGAGATTCTGGAAGTGATGCAGGAATCGCTGCAGGGCATCCGCACGGTGAAGGCCTTCACGCTCGAACAGACCATGCAGCAACGCATGGAAGCGAGCATCACGGCTGTCGAGCAGAACGCCAACAAGATGGCGCGTGTTTCCAGCCGCTCCAGCCCACTGATGGAAACCCTCGGCGGCTTCGCCATCGCGGCGTCGCTGATGTATGGCGGCTATCGCGTGGTGGCGATGGGCGCGACACCCGGGCAATTCTTTTCCTTCGTCACCGCCTTCCTGCTGGCCTATGAGCCGGCGAAGCGGCTGGCGCGGCTGAACATCGATCTCAACAGTCAGATCATCGGCGCGCATACACTGCTGGAGATCGTGGACAGTCCGGCCTCCGAGCCGAATGACGACCACAAACCGGCGCTCAAACTGACCGATGCGCGCGTCGAGCTGCATGACGTGACGTTCCGCTATCGCCCCAACGAGGTCGTGCTCAACCGCATGAGCTTCGTCGCCGAGCCCGGCAAGGTTACCGCGCTGGTCGGTCCGTCCGGCGGCGGCAAGTCCACGGTGCTGGCACTGCTGCTGCGGCTCTACGAGGTCAGCGAAGGCGACATCACCATCGACGGCCAGTCGATCGGCCAGGTGTCACGGCGCTCGCTGCGCGGCCAGACCGCCTATGTCGGCCAGGATGTCTATCTGTTCCGCGGCACGATCCGCGAAAACATCGCCTTCGGCAAACCGGGCGCCACGGAAGACGAGATCGTCGCGGCAGCCAAGGCCGCCTGCGCCCATGATTTCATCATGGGCTTCCCGCTCGGATACGAGACGCCGGTCGGCGAGCATGGCGCACAACTCTCCGGCGGCCAGCGCCAACGCATCGCCATCGCGCGCGCGCTGGTGAAGAACGCGCCGGTCATCCTGCTGGACGAAGCTACCGCAGCGCTGGATTCCGAATCCGAAAAATCGGTGCAGGAAGCCATCGAGCATCTCTGCCAGAATCGCACCACGATCGTCATCGCCCACCGCCTGCACACGATCATGCATGCCGACGCCATCTTGGTGGTCGAGGGCGGCGAGATCGTCGAGCGCGGCCGCCACGACGATCTGCTGCGCCGTGGTGGACGCTACGCGTCGTTCTTCCGGCTGCAACATCGTGATGCCTCGCCGCTGGCACCGCTCGACGTGTCAGCGTAAGACTTGCTCCTGTTTTCTGCCGCGCAAGCGCGGCATCCGTTTTGATCCCAGCCTTCACAACCAGCCCGAGAGCCGTCCATGACCGCATCGTTCGTTATCGCCCCTCCGCCGCAGGCCGCTATCGCCGTTCACGGCGAGACTACAACATTCCCGGTGCGCCGTGTCTGGTGCGTGGGCCGCAACTATCTCGAGCACATCCGCGAACTCGGCAATGACGAGCGCAACCCTCCCTTCTTCTTCGCCAAACACGCCGACATGATCGTGCCGGATGGCAGCGAGATCCCCTACCCGACCCTGACCAAGGACATGCAGCACGAGGTCGAACTCGTTGTCGCGCTGAAGAGCGGCGGCCTCGACATCTCACCGGAAAAGGCACTCGATCACGTCTGGGGCTATGGCGTCAGCGTCGATCTCACCCGCCGCGACCTCCAGACCATCTCGCGCAAGAAAGAGCAGCCCTGGGAAATCGGAAAGTCGTTCGACATGTCAGCGCCCACCGGCGCGCTAGTGCCCGCTTCGAAGGTCGGCCATCCCTCCAAGGGTAAGATCTGGCTCTCGGTGAACGGTACCGAACGCCAGAAGGGCGACCTATCCGAGATGATCTGGAACATCGCCGAGATCATTTCCAAGCTCTCGCTGCAGGTCGAACTCGGCGCCGGCGACGTGATCCTGACCGGTACCCCGGCCGGCGTTGCAGCGCTTCAGCCAGGCGACAAGGTCGAATGCGGCGTCGATGGCATCGGCACCTTGAAGTTCGAAATCACCAAACCCAAGTAAGTCAGGCACGCCTTTGCAGTAAAAGGCCGCGCGTCATGCGCGGCCTTTTTCGTTTCAGCCCTCCTGGAGGAGAGCCCACGATGCAGTTCGAACCCGGCCTCGATACAGCACGTGGAGCTACGGATCATCTCGACGTAAGACCCAACGACGCCACAATCATAAGTTCGACTTCCTGGACTTGCATTCGATGCGCGCGCGATTGTTCCGCGCCGCTTCCCTTTCCGCGCGCCGAGGACGAGCCGCCTTTCGGCCTCTTCTGCCGGCTTCCGGAGTTCCTCCACAATCAATGTCTACGCTGTCGCCCGGCCGTTCGTCGCCTCGATGATATTCAATAGTTTGGTGTCATCGATCTTGATTCGCTCGCTTCCAATCGTACTCCTCAATCACTCAGCTATTCACTCAAAGGCCGCCACGTTCGCGGCCATACGAAAATGATGAATGCAATTTTTGCACGGCACAAGTCTCTCAACCCGATCGCTTTAATTTTTCTGCACCGCGATCAGAAAGTCGCGACCAGGCAGCGGACGCGATTGTTAACTGCCGTAGCGGCAGCCAAAAGCTCAGCCATCGCCTTGAACACGCCGTCGATTTCGATCCCATCGTGATCGGTCTCACAAAGCCGATGATCGCCGAAGATGCGTAAAGCACCGGCTCGGAACGCACTCGCTTAACATGTCGACGCCGGAAGCCGCGGCGAAGCAAAAAGGATTCACGGCAAACGTGCGTTCACAACAAAAAATGAAATGTACGCTTTAAGGATTCGGCTGATCTTCACAGACTCGAGTGATCGCCATAAGGATTCGCCACGCGCCAAGTAAAACTGCGATTGCAATTCCGATAACGCGAGGCTTTATCGACCGACAAGGTTCGGATTCAACCGTGTTGTAGGCAACACGTAGATGAGTGGATGTCTTCCGACGCTGACGGCGGCGCCGTTTCGAGATGCGGTCCATAGCGTTCGAGCACTTCCCATGTCCCATCCGGATGCTCGAAGAACTCGTCCCGATCAGGGTATTCGCATCGCCAAAAATTTCGCGAATGAATAATTGCGTAGTTGAAATCCTCTCGCCGCCCGAACGCGGTGATCAGACCGGGGCCGTCGGCGAACACGAGCTCGATACGCGTCATGCCACCTTCGCGAAAGACGTCCCACGTCGCTCCGATGCTCTCATAGTATGCAGACAGCCTTTCGATCTCGACATTCGGGCCGGTAGGCTCTGCGCTGGCAAGATCATTCATGAAAGGAAACTGTGCTTGCGTCGTGAACACGTCGTCTACCGCATTGTCGAACGGCGTGGAATGCTGTGATCTCTCTCGTATACTCATGGCAAGTGCTCCTGGCATTGTCCGCCGATGGGCGATGACTGGAACAATGCTGAGAGAAATTCTTGCGCTGGGCAACATCACAGTGCGACAAGGTAAACGATCGGCCTGGGAGGCCCACTATCAACCTCCGCACCGCGAGCGATGTGCTGCTGCTTGTCCAACGCTGCAACGATGTGGGCTGAGGCATTGCGACTGGATTTCGGAGGAAATGCTGGTCGGTGATATGTCGATGCGGGCGTAGAACCGCATTGCGTCCGCCGCTCTTCGACAAGGACGGACGACGGACTGTGCGACTGATGGGGCGGCGATCACGGTTCGACGTCCGTTGCCCCACTTGCGGCCGCTCGGCGCCTTCCGGCTTCGGCACGCGTTCCCCTGTCAGAGACAGCCGGTCCCGAGGATGAGGCAACGCTCCAGCGATACCCGAAGAGTTTTTTAGAGCTTTGACGAGCAGGATGCCAGCACGCCGTCCCCGCGGTATGCCTTACGTTACCTGCACTTCGGCTCGTCGATGCTTTTTCGCGACGGGCATCCTCTATCGCTTTTCGGACCATCGCGCGCGACACACCGAGATCGAATGCAGTCTCCCCATATGTGTGGCCGTCTTTGACTCCCATCCGGAGTGCCTGGATTCCAAGCTGAATGCGCTTCACCGGTCTTTTTGCCATACGACGCAGCACCGTCGTGCTGCGGCCTAGTCCGACAAGGCCGAACGTTACGCTCGCGGCGCGCTTCCGGAAATCCGAACAACCCGAAAGCGGGCACGCAAATCAAGTTCGGTGACCGCTAGCCACGGACATCGGGGCACTCAAAGAACCTCGCATCAGCGAGGAAAGCTTCCGTCGTGGGTAACCACGGCAGTCGCTCGATTGCTCCGATGTCTTGATGCTGCATTCGCTCGATCGGCCTGTCAACCAATCCCGTCGGGCTTGTGTAAGACGGAGCGCTCGTAGTTAATAATCATGCCGAAGGATCGGTAGAACGTCGAAGCATTCGAAGCCGAAGGCATCGCATCGGATAATGAACGTCTTCTCTATTCATCTTTGACTTCGACGGGAGCGCGACGAAAACATCGGCAAAGCGAACGACGTTCGCCGATTTCCGTCGCCTCTATATCGGCAGACAGGCTTTAACGAAGGTGACCAGTTTTTTGAGGTTGCAGACGGAAGAAAGGCCCCGATTGCCCAGGGCCTTTTCCGCCTGTACGGCGGTTGATTAACGAAGATAGCTTTATCAGCGATTGCAATCGGCATCGTGAATTTCATTATGACACCGAGCCGCGCTTCGGCGGTCGCCACGATGATGATGGTTCAGCAATCCCGTCGGATCACTGGAGACCGTCGCGAAGACGATCGCAAAAGACGGCAAAGGCGCTCTGCATCTCGCGCTTCGACATCACATACAGTACTGGATCATTGCCGCACGAAAAGCTGATGACCTGCATCGAGCTCTATGGGCGAAAGGTCATTCCGATGGTGCGGCAGATGCTGGGTTAGCGGCGAATGCCTGCATCTCCACGTCCTTGCGAGGAGCCATTGCGACAAAGCAATCCAGTCTTCGCTGGAGCCTTCCGGATTGTTTCGCTGGCCCGCAATGACTGCCGATGGGTCAGCGGCTGCACCGCAAGCGAAAAACATCCGAACAACAAAAAGCCCCGGATCGCTCCGGGGCTTTTCTCATTCAAACCATCAAACTGAACTCAGTAGCGATAGTGGTCGGCCTTGAACGGGCCTTCGGTTTTCACACCGATGTAAGCGGCCTGCTCCTTGCTGAGCGTGCTCAGCTTGACGCCGATCTTGGCCAGATGCAGGCGCGCGACCTTCTCGTCGAGCGACTTCGGCAGCACGTAGACTTCCTTCTTGTACTTGCCATCCTTATTGTTGGCGTAGAGTTCGATCTGCGCCAGCGTCTGGTTGGTGAAGGAGGCCGACATGACGAAGGAAGGGTGACCCGTCGCATTACCGAGGTTCACGAGGCGGCCTTCCGACAGCAGGATCATGCGCTTACCGTCCGGGAAGGTGATCTCGTCGACCTGCGGCTTGATGTTGTCCCACTTGAGGTTCTTCAACGTTGCGATCTGGATCTCATTGTCGAAGTGACCGATGTTGCAGACGATGGCCCGATCCTTCATCGCGCGCATGTGCTCGATGGTGATGATGTCCTTGTTGCCGGTGGCGGTGACGAAGATGTCAGCACGCGGTGCCGCGTCTTCCATGGTCACGACTTCATAGCCTTCCATCGCCGCCTGCAATGCGCAGATCGGATCGATTTCCGAGACCAGCACGCGGCAGCCGGCCTGGCGCAACGACGCGGCCGAGCCCTTGCCGACGTCACCGAAGCCGGCGACCATGGCAACCTTGCCCGACATCATGACGTCGGTGCCGCGGCGGATGCCATCGACCAGCGATTCACGGCAACCGTAAAGGTTGTCGAACTTCGACTTGGTGACGGAGTCGTTGACGTTGATCGCGGGCCACAGCAGCGTACCGGCCTTCTGCATGTCGTACAGACGATGCACGCCCGTGGTGGTCTCTTCCGAGACGCCCTTGATGCTCTCGGCAATCGCCTTGAAGTAGCCCTTCGGCTTCTCCTTGAGCTGCTTTTTGAGCAGCGCGAAGAACACTTCCTCTTCTTCCGAACCGGGCTTGTCGAGGAACGCCGTATCGCCGTTCTCAGCCTTCAAGCCGAGATGGACGTACATGGTGGCATCGCCGCCGTCGTCGAGGATCATGTTGGGATGACCGCCGCCATGCCAGTCGAACAATTTCGCGGTGTAGTCCCAATATTCAGTGAGACTCTCACCCTTGATCGCGAACACCGGAATGCCGGCGGCTGCGATCGCGGCAGCGGCGTGATCCTGCGTCGAATAGATGTTGCACGACACCCAGCGGATGTCAGCGCCGAGCGCCTTCAGCGTCTCGATCAACACACCGGTCTGAATGGTCATGTGCAGCGAGCCGGCGATGCGGGCGCCCTTCAGCACCTGCTTCGGGCCGTATTCCTCGCGGGTAGCCATCAGGCCCGGCATTTCGGTCTCGGCGATCGAGAGCTCCTTGCGGCCGAAGGCGGCGAGGTTGATGTCCTTGACGATGTAGTCGGTGAAACCGTTGGGGGCGGTCATATGGGAATCCTTGTTCTGGGGAGTCGTTCCGGACGCTCGCGCCTTCGCGAGCGAATACGGAATTTCGATGTGATAGTCACTTCCGGGTTCCAGGTTCGTATGCGCAAAGATGCGCACACGTCCCGGAACGACGAATTTGTGGTTAGACGTTGCGCTTCAGCGCATCGACGAGGTCGGTCTTCTCCCAGGAGAAGCCGCCGTCGGCATCCGGCGTGCGACCGAAATGACCGTAGGCGGATGTGCGGGCGTAGATCGGTTTGTTGAGGTCGAGATGCTTGCGGATGCCGCGCGGCGTCAGATCCATCGCGGCGGCAACGGCCTTCTCGATGGCGTCATCAGCGACCTTGCCGGTGCCATGGGTGTCGACATAAATCGAGAGCGGGCGCGCCACGCCGATGGCGTAAGCGAGCTGCAACGTCGCCTTGTCGGCGAGGCCGGCGGCAACGATGTTCTTGGCGACGTAACGCGCAGCGTAAGCGGCCGAACGGTCCACCTTGGTGGAGTCCTTGCCCGAGAATGCACCGCCGCCATGCGGGGCTGCGCCGCCGTAGGTGTCGACGATGATCTTGCGGCCGGTGAGACCTGCGTCGCCATCGGGACCGCCGATGAAGAACTTGCCGGTCGGGTTGATGTGCCAGATCGTCTTGTCGCTGATCCAGCCATCCGGGAGCGCCTTGCGGACGTAGGGCTCGACGCGTTCGCGCACCTGGTTCGAAGTCATGTCCTCGACGAGATGCTGATGCGAGACGACGATTTCGCGCACGCCGACCGGCTTACCGTTTTCATACTGCACGGTGACCTGGCTCTTGGAGTCCGGGCCAAGCACCTTCTCGGTACCGGCGTGACGGGCTTCCGAGATCAGGCGCAGGATCTTATGGGCGTAGAAGATCGGTGCCGGCATCAGCTCCGGCGTTTCGTTGGTGGCGTAACCGAACATGATGCCCTGGTCGCCAGCGCCTTCTTCAGCATTGGTCGGCTGCTTGGCATCGACGCCCTGCGCGATGTCGGCCGACTGCGGGTGCAGCAGAATCTCGACGTCGGCGGTCTTCCAGTGGAAACCGTCCTGCTCGTAGCCGATGTCCTTGATAGCGGCGCGAACGACGGCTTCGATATGGTCGTTGGTGACGGTGGACGGACCCCGGGTCTCGCCGGCGATCACGACCTTGTTGGTGGTGGCGAGGGTTTCGCAGGCGGCGCGAATGTCCCAGGGATCGATGCCCGCCTTCGGGCCTTCGCGGAAGAACAGGTCGACGATCTCGTCGGAGATACGGTCGCAGACCTTGTCGGGATGGCCTTCGGAAACCGATTCACTGGTGAAGAGATAAGACGCGCGCATCAACTGGTCCTCTTTATTTGCGCCGGGTACGGCAGCTTCGTCAGATTGTTCCGGAAATGTCAGTCGCGACGCCGCGAGATGACGTAGGATTCGTCGTAGAACCAGAGACCGTTGTGCTTGCGCAGAACCTCTCGGGTGGCATCCAGGTAACGGCCGCTCTGGGTCACTTCCGTCAAACGGTCATCCTCGATTTGAGCCACGTAAACCGCCGCGTTCCACGCTGCAAAAGCCGTCGAAGTTCCGATCGATCCGGTCACCTCGTTCGGCAGCGCCTCCATGGCGTAGCGAAAGATCGACCGCTGGTCGGAATAGGCATTGAAGTTCAGATCGCGGCCGGCTGAGCCCAGCTCGTATTTCACCGCCCGCAATAGCTCATGCCGGCTGACGGCGAAAGGATTTTCTTTGGGCCAGACGGCTTGGACGATCTCCATACCGGGGTCCTGCCCATGCGAATGGATACCGATCAGTCGCCCACCGGCCCGCAGTGCCCTGGCCAGCGGCGCCATGATCCGTTTGGCCCGAAATTGCACCGAAGACTTCGCCCGATAGGGCTGGGAGGCGATAATCAGGTCGAAATTGGCCTCCGTGCGCCCTGCCCGCGGGATAATCGAATCCAGCAGGAACCGGTGATCTTCGCGATAAACTACCAGCGCCACAGGCCGTTCATAGGTCGGCATGCCCGATCTGGGGTTGATGCTGGCTCGCCAGTTGTCCTCAAGAAAAGCTCCAAGTCCGGCGATCTGGTCGGCGAATTCGCCGGACGAAGCGCCCCGCAGCGGAACCTCGTGCCAGATCATGGCGGCGGCAGCGGCCGGCGATGCCGGGGTGAGCGTGGGCGCCTCGGCATAATGCATATTGGTCAGGACGAAGACCGTGGCGGGATGTTCGAACAGCCGATCCGGCACCTTGTCCAGCGTCAGCCGGACGTCTTCAAGGCTGAGCTCCTTGCCGGCGATATAGAACGGCATATGCGGAAAACGGCCGTGCATCGAGCGCATCACCCGCGCCAGCACCGTGCCGTCACCGACGCCCGCATCGAACACCCGCAGCGCTGGCGGGCGCGGATGGATGCTTGCCAGTTCGAGCCCGACGCGGTCGGCGATCACCCGCTTTTCCGAGCAGGTATGGACAAACAGCAGGTATTTCTGCCGGTTCTCGAAGAAGCGGAAATTGCTGCGCGGATCGCGACGTTCGATCGGCGGTTCCAGCCCGCGCGGCGGCGGCACGCCCTCCGGCATCGACTGGGCGATGAAGGCCTGGATCCGCTCCAGCGTGTCGATGGTGATGCGTTTTCCCTCGCGCAGGCGGTTGACCAGCTTGCCGTCGTTGACGGCACGGCGACCGAAGGTCGACTCCGCCATCTCCGCCTGTCGGCAGAAATCGGAAATGATTCCGAGGATCTGATCGTTCTTCATGTGTGGGGATGCGACCAAAAGTGGGCAGAATTATTGTCGGCCCACTCTCTAGCATAATCTGCCCACAGATGGAATGCCCGTTCGCTCCACCTGCCGCGTCGTGTGAAAGTCGCGCACTTCTGCTAGGATGTGGCAACTTCATCTCGCCTTCCGACTACTCAAAACGGGCTTTCTCCATGCGCATTGCGATGATCGGCACCGGTTACGTCGGCCTTGTGTCCGGCGCCTGCTTCGCCGATTTCGGCCATAACGTGATCTGCGTGGACAAGGACAGCAGCAAGATCGACGCCCTGCTCCGTGGCGAGATTCCGATCTTCGAGCCAGGCCTCGACGCACTGGTGGCCAGCAATGTGAAAAGCGGCCGGCTCGGCTTCAGTCTCGACCTCAGTGAGGCCGTGAAGGCCGCCGACGCGGTGTTCATTGCGGTCGGCACCCCGTCCCGCCGCGGGGACGGCCACGCCGATCTCAGCTACGTCCATGCCGCCGCGCGCGAGATCGCCGCCAACCTGCGCGATTTCACCGTGGTGATCACCAAGTCGACGGTGCCTGTCGGCACCGGCGACGATGTGGAACGCATCATCAGGGAAGCCAATCCGGACGCCGACGTGGCCGTGGCATCCAATCCGGAGTTCCTGCGCGAGGGCGCGGCGATCCGCGACTTCAAGCATCCCGACCGCATTGTCGTCGGCACCGACGACGAGCGCGCACGCACGGTGATCTCCGAGATCTATCGCCCGCTTTATCTCAATCAGGCGCCGATCATGTATACGGGCCGGCGTACCGCCGAGCTGATCAAATACGCCGCCAACGCGTTTCTTGCGACCAAGATCACCTTCATCAACGAAATCGCCGATCTGGCCGAGCGGACCGGCGCGGATGTCCAGGACGTCGCGCGCGGCATCGGGCTCGATAACCGCATCGGCGCGAAGTTCCTGCATGCCGGTCCCGGCTTCGGCGGTTCATGTTTTCCGAAGGATACCCGTGCACTGGTCAAGACCGGTCAGGACTACGACGCCCCACTCCGGATCGTCGAGGCAGTCCTCACCGTCAACGATAACCGCAAGCGGGCCATGGCCCGCAAGGTGTCCGCCGCACTCGGCGGCAATCTGCGCAGCAAGACCGTCGGCGTGCTCGGACTGACATTCAAGCCCAACACCGACGATATGCGCGAGGCGCCGTCGATCCCGCTGATCACTGCGTTGCAGGATCTCGGCGCGACCGTGCAGGCCTACGATCCCGTCGGCATGGAACAGGCCAGGCACGAACTGCCCGATATCATCTATTGCGAAGACGCCTATGCCTGCGCGACCGGCGCCGACGCGCTGGTGATCGTGACCGAATGGGAGCAGTTCCGCGCACTCGACCTTGCACAACTGAAGGCGAAGATGAAGCAGCCGGTCATCGTCGACCTGCGCAACATCTATCGGCCCGAGGAGATGGAGAAAGCCGGCTTCGCCTATGAGAGCATCGGGCGCGGAAAGAGGTAGCACGACGTCACCGTATTGCCGCCGAACACGCTCTTAACGGCTCGGGACAGTCCGATAGGTAAGGTCCGGTCATCACCAGATTCTGGACTTGATGTTCGCGGGCGAGTGGAGCGACCGGCGAACGACCGTCCCTTCCGGAACATCATCGTGTCGAGCCGGCGCAACGCATCGTCATCTGGCGGAAGACGAGCAGAGCTCGAAGCAGCTGCGCTGTTTTGATTCAAACGTCGAGACGGACGATTCAAAATCCATTATTTGCGTTGCAGACCCCGACGCAGGCGATTCTAAACCGAGGAATATCGATTCAAAGTCCCGGATGAGCGTTACATTTTCAAACGGTGTGCGTTCCGGCCTCATTTACAGAGATCGGACGATCGCAAGGCGCGCATCGCGTCTCCGACCCATTGCGTGACTATGCTTCAACATCGTCTCGCGTTCCCGGCAATCTGAATCATGTTGCACGAACGTCGAACCAAGTTGTCGCTCACACGAAAGCAGTTGCGCATTTCTGATTCAAACATCGAATTTTTCGATTCATAGCCCGATATCTTCGTTGCAATCTTCAAGATCGGCGTTGCGGAGTTCGAATTATTCGATTCAGAGAGGACGTGACGGCAACGCCGGCGAAGACTGTTTTGACCGGCATGCGTTTTCGAGACGATGAACGGACGAGGCGGGATACCGATTTCCAATGCCGCACTCCCTCGTGACAACATGTCTCCCGGCAGCGAGCGCGCGTCCGTGATTCAGTTGTCCGTGCTTCAGTCTCAGCCGACCCGTCAAACGGGCGAGCGTCCGCACCGTCATCCGGATCCATCTCGTGCGATGCAACGGTGAGCGCAGCTGCGATCGGCCCCGTTCACTGTGTCGTCGCCCCGAGCACTTTTGAAATTCTGTCCACGCCATCGCGCCGCCGCAATCGTGTTTCGCACAGATCGAGCATCATCGACCGTTTCCGTTAGGAGCGGACGAATTATGACCGGCGGGAGTTGTATCTTGCGAAGCCCAATCCCTGACTGGGACGGCCGACACATATGCGTCGTGTTGGGCGGCGTAACCGGCATCACGGGAGGACGGGGGATGCGCAAATCGAAAGCTAAGCGCCTCAGCGAACAGGCAGATTATCAACGCGCCTATCGCATGCAGCAGAAAGCGCTACGCAAACCGTCTCGTGACGACGTCGCGCGCGTGGCGCTGCACTTGATGATCGGTGAAGCGCTGAAGCACAATCACGATGGGGAGCTCGACGAATGGTGCGCGGCCCTTGTCATCCGGTTGGCCGATCAGGGCTTCAACCGGCATGCCGCGCACCGGCGAGTGGACGAGCTTATCGCGCGCTACGCCGACGGCTGGGCTTTTCAACGCAAGCCCCATCTGACCTGCCCCGAGGCGGATTAATGCGCTCGCAGGGTCATCGGTTCCCCCCATTACTGCGCTAAACGGCGTTGACGATTGAATCGCTTCCAGATCTCCTTCGAAAGCAATTTCCGGACTGTCGTTTCGATGGTGACAGTATCGCTGCCTCGCGGAAGTGCTTCCCATCGGGGCCCGAGAGACGATGAGACCGGCCGACTCGATTGCAGATCCGACGGCAGCGTGCACGTCCGGGAGGTGAACATCTCCTGGATTGTTGACCGGGTTCGGCGCTGTCGGGGCCGCTCAAGATCAAAGAGCCGGATCCTGGAATCCCCCTCCCAAGATCCTGCCGGCTGCGGTCTCACGTCGGAAGGGGCGGTACTGATGGGCAAGACTTTACGCCGAATTTCGACCGCATCGTCGCGTCAGGGCCGACCCGGCGCCGGCCGGCCACATTCCTGGTCAGTAGAGCGATCCCGGATAGGAATGTGCGGGGGCATTACACGATCGTCACCGTTCTGAACGGCGCGGATCAGTTTGAAAGAGATAAACTGTCCGGATGGCTGACGGCGATGCTGCGCGGCACGTCCGGAACATCAGCCGCTGCGCCCACGTCCGTATCTTCTTGCCGCTGTCATCGCTGGGGGCGGCGGCCGGCAGCAAGGGTTCATTTTCGGCACTTGGAAAAAACCGCCGCCTCGACCATCGGCAAATGTCACGCTCCACAAAAAACGACCTCGACACATCCGTTCGGTTCAGTCATCGAGCGGCCGAACAAGGCTGCCGACAGATCTCAAGTTCATAATTTGCCGCCGATACTCGGACTTGTGATCCGGTCGTTTTGCCTAGTCGTGAGAGATCATCCGAAAATCGCCTGCGATCAGAATGCCGACCTCGTCGTGGGTCCGGTTCTTCCCGCTTTTGCTTGTCTCAAATTCGAACTATTCCGCGCGCAGTCTGCCGAGGATTCTGCGCTACGCCTTACTTGTGCGGAACGAATTCGCGAGCGATACGGCTTTGCGCCTCCTCGCGGAGATCGATGCGATATGTCCCGACCTTGCGCAGGCCACGACGTGGGCGCTCGTCGTCAATGAAGATACCGGCCTCCCCCTCGCCGACGAACTGGATCGTCTTTCCGTGGTCCGTGACCTGCCGCTCCTGCGCTCGCTCGGCGACTGCGTCCGCATGCTGTCGCTGACCCTGCCGTGCGGCGCGGAGCGCTTCGAAGCATTCCGGCGTGTCGGCCGCACCATGCTTCTTGCCTTTGATCAGGTCGCCTCGACGCTTGACGATCAGCAACGCTTCGAACTCGAGCAGGTCGCATATGGCTGGGCCGCGTGTCCCGTTGCCACCCGCTTCGACGGCGCCGGCGGCTCATGGCCGGCCGCGAAGAGCGCGATGGATCTCGGCCGTCAAATGGTGCGGTACCGGATCCGCGCGGCCAAAATCGATACCGCACGCCGCATCCGGGAAGACATCGAACGGCAACAGGAGGCGGCCAGGCCACCGGTGCCTCCCGGACCTTCCGGAAGCGATCCGACATCATCCAGCGCAATCGTCGGGCCGGCTGCGCTCCATCGTGTCGTTGTCGGGCGCATCGATGACGCCGCGATCAAGACCCACAAATTCATCCAGCCGGTCGGGAAGATTCTCAACACCGCGCTGCCGCTTGTCGAGACGCCGGCTCTCGATCAGGTCCGTAATACCCTGGCGGCTGAGTTTCCATATGCGATCGATGTGATCGACTTTGCGCTCGCCGACCTGATCGGGCGGCCGACCGCGCATTTCCGACCGCTTCTGCTCGTCGGCGACCCGGGCGCCGGCAAATCATACTTTGGTCGCCGTCTCGGCGAAGTCCTTGGTTTGACGATCTGGCGTATCGACGCCGCACAATCAGACGGCAATTCTTTCGGGGGGACCGATCGGCGTTGGCATTCGGCAGAGCCCTGCCACCCGCTACTCGCGATCGCTCGTGGCGGAAACGCCAATCCGATGATCCTGATCGACGAACTGGAGAAAGCCGGCACGCGGAGCGACTATGGCCGGCTGTGGGATTGCCTGCTCGGCCTGCTCGAGCCCGAAACCAGTGCTCGCTATCCGGATCCTGCCCTGCAGATCACGCTAGACCTAACCCACGTGAGCTACGTGGCGACCGCAAATGCCGTGGATCCCATACCACCTCCGCTTCGCGACCGCTTCCGGATCGTCTCCTTTCCGAAGCCCTCCCGCGCTGACCTCGACGCACTGCTGCCGGCACTGCTCCAAAGCTATGCCGGCGACCGCGAGTTGGACCGCAGCTGGATCCCTCCGGTCGGCCCCGATGAGCGGGTCGTCATCGCCGAGGCCTGGCGCGGAGGCTCGGTGCGTCGCCTGCGTCGCATTCTTGAAGCGATCCTCCGGACGCGGGATCAAAGTGCAAGCAGGCACTGATCAGATCAGAGTAAAGACGCTCCGTCCAAACCGCTGGGCACGATTCTGGTCGCGATCAACCGCTGGGAATTCGATGGCGAAGGCGTGTCCGGAAGATCGATGCGTTGTTCGCGTCGATGAGACGATGGTCGCTTTCGAGCGGCCCCCCCCCCTTTCGATCATGACCGTCTGTCGGGCGCGATCACACTGAAGACGATGAAGTCCACGGAACGGTACCGCCCGGTCGGCCAAGCTATCCGGAAATAAGATCATCTAAGGAATGAGTTCGCACCGACATGAACTCATGGGATCAAAGGGTCGTAGATCAATGACAACCTGCATGCGGAGCCATCAATGGACCATATGATACCTCACCGTCTATCCGTGAGCTTATCCCCAATACCTGAAACCGTTCGTCCGCTATCGCCCTATGCCGTTGATGCGGTGACCCTGCTCGGTCGGCTTCTTCAAAAAACGCGTAGCGAGAGCAAGCTGAAAACGACGGAGGTGTCGGAGCGGCCGGGGATTTCACGCGATCGTCCGCGCCGCTTGGAGGCCGACGATCCGCGCTGCACGATCAGTGCGGCATTTGATGTGGTGACAATCGTCGGCTTGCCCCTTTTCAACTCCGATCAGGCGACCATGCCCCGCATATTGGCTTTCAACCGTGAAGTAATGACACTCATTCCGAAATCAGTGCGGACGTCGCGTATCGAGATCGACGATGATTTCTGATCCTCAATACAGCCGGGCGTATGTATGGACCTGGCTGCCGGGCCACACGCAGCCTGTCGTCGCAGGCCTCGTCACCTCGAATGATCGGCAACTGCTTTTCAGCTACGGGCGGAGCTATCTTGCCCGGAAAAACGCCATCCCGCTGTACGAACCAGAGCTGCCCCTGAACAGCGGGGTCCGGCCGCTTCCGGACGGCCTCAATATTCCCAACTGCATCCGAGACGCGGCACCTGACGCTTGGGGACGCCGCGTCATCCTCAATCGGAAATTCGGAGCACGCGGAAAGGAGATCGACCCGGGGAATATCGACGAGCTGACCTTCCTTCTGGAGTCCGGTTCGGATCGTATCGGTGCGCTCGACTTCCAGGCGACCTCTTCAGACTACCTCGCCCGCGAAGGCCAAGGTGCGTCGCTTGAAGAGTTGTCGAATGCGGCCGCGCTTGTGGACAAAGGAATACCGCTTACTCCCGAGCTCAACTATGCCTCGTTTGATGGAAGCACCATCGGCGGAGCGCGCCCAAAAGCGACGATTACAGCGGATGATGCCAAATTCATCGCGAAGTTTTCTTCTGCGACCGACCTTTACAGCGTCGTGAAGGCCGAATTCATCGCGATGCGGCTGGCGGCCGAGGTCGGCCTAACGGCCGCACCCGTCCGTATGGAGAAGGCAGCAGGCCAAGATGTGCTGCTCATCCGACGCTTTGATCGTGAAAAAGACGAGAACGGATGGCTCCGCAAGGCCATGGTTTCCGCTTTGACGCTGCTTGAACTCGATGAGTTGATGGCGCGCTACGCCAGTTACGAAAACCTTGCGACGATCATCCGGCATCGGTTCGGCACGCCGAAGGAAACACTCCGGGAGCTTTTCTCCCGCATGCTCTTCAATGTGCTTTGCGGTAACACGGACGACCACGCGCGAAACCACGCGGCATTCTGGAACGGCAAGAGGCTTTCACTTACGCCGGCTTACGATATCTGTCCGCAAAACCGTACAGGCGGCGAAGCCACGCAGGCCATGTTCATTCAGGGACAAGATCGAAGGAGCCAGATTGCCGTTTGCCTGAAGGCTGCGCCATTGTTTTTGCTCTCCGAGATCGATGCGCTGGACATAGCCGTCAAGCAAATCAAAACCATCAAGGAGCGATGGTCCGACGTGTGCCATGAAGCGCAACTCAGTCAGGTGGATCGGAATCTCTTGTGGCGTCGTCAGTTTCTCCATCCCTATGCGTTTGCGGGAGCTCCGGAAGCGATAACGAACCTTGTCGAATAAGACGGCGTGCGAGCTCGATCATTCTTCGCTGAGCAGCAAGAGTTCCAAATCACCACACCGGCATTCGACCGAACTGCCGACCCGGCCCGCCGCAAGCGCCCCGATCTCGACGAGAGTTGTTGCGATCCGGACAGTGGTTTTTCGCATTTTCGACAAAGCCGTTAAATCACGCTGACGTAGCCTCTTCATGCGCGACATTACACAGGTGTAACCGGCGCGAACACGCAGTCCCTCTGGATCAAGCCGTCGCCTGTTGGAAGATGACAGATGCGCTTTCATGCCTTTGATCCGCGCCAATTGGACTGCAGACCGGCGCGCGTTGATCACTCTCCGGATCTCAGGACGACCGTTCTTCCGTCGTGCCGATGATGTCGCGCCGTCGTTTCAGCGCCTCATGCACCAACTTGCGCAAAAGACAGAAAATAATTTACTGGGAGCGATTTTCTCAATCGGTGATTTTCCAATCAACGTCTGGAATATTCGCGTTGCGTTCATGCACCTGCCGTCGCCGCCGCTGAGCTTCAGGCACTTGCGCCGGCATTACTTCCGTCAAACTATAAATGTGTGGCTGAACAACGCTACGCTCATCGGACTGGAAAAAAGGAAGGACTGCATGACCCATTCATCGAATCCCGTCACCGGATACTCATCCGCCGTAAGTGAACAGGTCTCATCCGAACATGACGTCTTCTGCACAAAAGCCCACGTCAAGGCCGTGCCCATCTCGGCTGCTCCGGACGAAGACGCGATCGGCGGGGTCCTCATTCTCGACGCACCATCCATATGTGTTGGAGGCTTACCCACTGAAGAAATGCAAGAGGACGCTTCTGATTCCGCCTTTGCTCAGCTTGGTGAGGTAGAGCACACGCTGTATCAGTTCGACATGCCTGCGTCGTTCTTCTGCGCGCAGATCCGACGCTTCTGGGGTTCGCGTTCACCGTTCTCGAAACAGTGCAGAGTTTCGTGGATGACTGCGACATCAAATCACCTGTCTCACTCGAGGAGCGACTCGATGAAGATCAACGGTGGCGTGACCTGATGCTGTCCATCGCAGGAGATCCCGCCAAGCAAAAGCTGAGCCACGCTGTATGCGACATGGAACTTGACCTCGCACGTGACAGGATTTCCTGGATGTTAGACGGAGGCCGTACGTATTAATCACTTCTCTTCCAACTAAGTCCGGGGCGAGGCAATTGTCGGCTTAGAGCGCCTTCTCCGACGAATCTCGCCGCCGACAATGCCGAATCCACGCGTCCATTCCGAGCAGCGGCGCAGGCCGTCAACACCGTCGACACTTCAACCTCTTCCGGACACCGGCAGCATCAATATTGCTCAGCGAAAGGATCCGAATTTGAATGAGTAACGCAGTAACCTTCAGCTTGGCTCGTCATTCTTTGCGCTGGAAACGTGTAAGATTTCAATGCGGCCTGGCGCCCGGCCGAAGACGAACGAATGTCCGGCCACCTTCGGGGCCGGTTGGACCACCGGACCGGCCGGCTGCTTCGGTTCCTGCAATCGACTGAAGGCGAAGCAGGAAGCCGAGGATGCCCTGACCATGCTCACGATCGAGATAGGTCATTGCGGCCCGATGGCCTCTCTTAAGTTCAGCCAGCCGAACCTATTTCCCCCACAGCTCGTTCGCTACATCGACAGCGAGCTTGAGCTTTGCCCACTGCTCGTCTTCGCTGAGGATGTTGCCCTCTTCCGTGGACGCGAAGCCGCATTGGGGGGAGACCGCGAGCTGATCGAGCGGCGCGAACTTGGCGGCTTCATCCAGGCGCGCCTTGATGTCTTCCTTCTTTTCGAGCTCACCGAACTTTGAGGTTATGACGCCGACCACAACAACCTTGTTGCCCTTAGGAAGGAAGCGCAGCGGCTCGAAGCCGCCGGCGCGGTCCGAATCGTACTCGAGGAAGTAGCCGTCGTAATTGGTGCCGGCGAGCAGCGTTTCAGCCACCGGCTCGTAGCCGCCGGACGAAATCCAGGTAGAGCGGAAGTTGCCGCGGCAGACATGGGTGGTGATCACCATGTCGGCGGGGCGCTCGGCGATCGCGTAGTTGATGATCCGAGAATAGATCTGCTGCAGATTGTCGGCGTCCTCGCCGCGGGCGCGAACCTTGTTCAACTCGTCTTCCGAGCAGAGATAAGCCCAGACCGTGTCGTCGAACTGCAGATAGCGGCAGCCGGCGTCGTAGAACGCCTTCACGGCCTTGCGATAGGTCTTGGCGAGATCCTCGAAGAACACTTCGATATCCGGATAGACCTCCTTCGAGATCGCTTTGCGACCGCCGCGGAAATGCAGAACTGCCGGCGACGGGATGGTCATTTTCGCGGTGACACCAGCGGTGTCGCAATGCTTCTTCAGGAACTTGAAGTGCGCCAGCATCGGATGGTCATCCGGGAAGTCCAGCTTGCCGATTACGCGCACCGAGTCATGACGGGTCTCGACGCCGGTGAACTGGATGCCGGTGTCGGGGTGATAGAGTTCGCAGCCGGTCAGCTTGGCGAGGAAGTCGAAGTGCCACCACGAACGACGGAACTCACCGTCGGTGGCGAGCTTGAGGCCAGTCGAGGCCTGGCGATGCACCACCTTCTCGATCTCGATGTCTTCGACCTTGCGCAGGTCGTCGGCCGAAATCTCGCCCTTCTCCAGCTTGGCGCGCGCCTCCTTGATCGACGCGGGGCGCAACAGGCTGCCGACTTCGTCGGCACGGAATGGGGCTTTGGTTCTCTGCATAGTCGTTACTCCAGAATGCTTGGTTTGCAGATCAGCCGGTTGTGCCGGCCGTGTGTTTATTCTTGCTGCCGGCCGCGCCGGCGACGCCGAGGAAATGCTCCAGCACGGCGGGATCGGATTTCAGCGCCGCGCTCGTTGCATCATGCACGATGGCGCCGCGTTCCAATATCACGACACGATCGGCGAGCCCGAGTATTTTTTGGGCATTTTGTTCCACGATAATGGAACAGATGCCGCCGGCGCGTGTGATCTTGCCCAGCGCTGCCAGCAATTCATCGACGATGATCGGTGCGAGGCCTTCGGTCGGTTCGTCCAGCAGCAGCACCTGCGGATTGAGCGTCAGCGCACGGCCGATCGCCAGCATCTGCTGTTCGCCGCCGGACAGCTGATTACCGAAATTGTTCTTGCGCTCTTCGAGCCGCGGAAACATCTCGTAGATCTTCTTGACGTCCCATGGCCCGGGCTGCGCCACGGCGGTCATGTTTTCTTCCACGGTGAGCGAGCGGAAGATATTGCGCTCCTGCGGCACCCAGCCGATGCCGGCGCGGGCGCGCTGATCCGGCCGCAGCGACGTGATGTCTTTTCCGCCGAGCTTCAACGTCCCGCTGAAGCGGCGGGTGACGCCGACGATGGAATTAACCAGCGTGGTCTTGCCGGTGCCGTTGCGTCCCAGCAGTGCCAGCACCTGGCTTTCGCCGAGCTGCAGCGTCATCTTCGGAATGACCACTGCTTCGCCATAACCGGCGCGCAGGTCATTGATGTCGAGAAGATCAGACATCGGCGCCCTCGCCCAGATACACCGCCTTGACGCGCGGGTCGCGTGCGACTTCATCCGGCGGGCCTTCCACCAGCATGGCGCCCGCAACCAGCACCGATATGCGATCGGCAAAGGAAAAAACCAGATCCATGTCATGCTCGATCAGCAGCACCGTGACATCGCGCGGCAGGCCGGCGACTGCAGAGAGAATATCGTGGCGCTCGCTTTCCGGCACACCTGCAGCCGGCTCGTCGAGCAGCAGTACACGTGGCTTGGTGGCAATAGCGACGGCGATTTCAAGAAGGCGCTGCTTGCCATAAGGTAATGTCGCCGTCGGCTCATTCATGACGTCGAGCAGATTAAAGCGCGCAAGGTTTTCGGCGATCTCGTCATTGACGTCGCTGCGGGTGCCCATGCGACGCCACCAGTCGCTGCCATGGCCGAGATGTTCGGACACGGCGAGACCGACCGTCTCCAGCGGCGTCATGTCGGGATAGAGCTGGTTGATTTGGAAGGTGCGCGACAACCCGCGCAACACGCGCTTGTGCACCGGCAGGCCGGTGATGTCGTTGCCCTCCAGCAGGATGCGTCCGGAATTAGGCTTCAACACGCCGGTCAGCAGGTTGATCACGGTGGTCTTGCCGGCACCGTTCGGGCCGATCAGCGCATGGCGCGCACCGGCCTCGATCTTCAGCGACAGGTCGCGCGTGACCCGGAGCCCACCGAAAGACTTTTCGAGATTGACGGTTTCCAGCGCGATGGTCATGGCGCCTCACTTTCCGGCGCAATGACCGGCGCCTTGGCGCGCCCGAACTTGCTCGCGATCAGGCGTGGCAGGAACATCGCCCAGCGATGCATGCGGTCGCGGCCGATCAGCACGATGATCACCAACACAGCACCGATCCAGAATTGCCAGTATTGCGGCGTCAGCGTCGAGAACAGCTCCTGCAGCAGTTTGAAGATCACCGCACCGATCAACCCGCCATAGAGATAACCGGTGCCGCCAATGATCAGTACCAGCATCAAGTCAGCCGAGCGATCGAAGGCGAACCCATCGAGCGAGGCCAGCGCGGTAGTCTGCGTCGACAGTGCACCGGCAACACCCGCATAGAAGGCGGCGATGGTGTAGATCGCGATCAGTCGGCGATTGACGGGAATGCCGATCGCCGAGGCACGCAGCGGATTGTTGCGGATCGCGCGGAGCGACAGGCCAAATGGCGAATGCACGATGCGGCGCGCCAGCAGGAACATGACGAACAGCACGCAGAGGCAATAGATGAAGCCGACCTTGCCGAAAATGTCGAAGGAGAACTGGCCGAGGATCGGGGCCATCTCGATGCCTTGAAGGCCATCGGAGCCGCCTGTGATATTGGAGAAGCGGTTGGCGAGTTCGCGCAGCAACAGCGCGATTCCGAGTGTCACCATCAGCCGCGTCAGATCCGAACCGCGCATGACAAGGAAGCTCGTCACGAAGCCAAGCGCCATCGCGGCAAGACCAGCAACGACCAATGCAATCACCGGTTCGGTGACGATGCCGTGCAATGCCAGCAAACCCGCCGCATAACCGCCGAAACCGAAGAATGCAGCATGGCCGAGCGAAACGATGCCGGCATAGCCGAGGATCAAATCCAACGACAACGCGAACAGCGCAAGCCACGCGATCTCCGTCAGGATCAGGTAGCGGTTCGGGAACAGCAGGATGCAGCCTGCGGCGGCGAGCCAGAACACGACTTCGGGCCAGCGCCATTGCGCACGCGCCATGGCGAAGGTGCCGACTTCCGGATGGGTGGTACTATTCGCTGTCATGATCCTCTCACCGCGCCGCGGTGCGGCCGAACAGGCCGTTCGGGCGCCAGATCAGGATCACGATCATCATGGTGTAGATCACGAAGGCGCCGAGCTTCGGCACGTAATATTTGCCGGCGACATCGCCGATGCCCAGCAGCAGCGAAGCCAGGAACGGCCCGGTGATGCTGGACGAACCGCCGACGGTCACCACGATCAGAAAGTAGATCATGAACTTCAGCGGGAAATACGGATCGAGGCCGAGGATCTCGGCACCAAGCGCCCCGCCCAATCCGGCAAGCCCGCAACCGAAAGCAAAGGTCAGCGCGAAGACCTGCGGCACGTTGATGCCGAGACCGGACGCAGCCCGCGGATCATCGACCGCAGCACGCAACCGGCTGCCGAAGCGGGTCTTGGACAGGATCATCTGCAGCGCTACCGTGAGCAGTCCGCAGATGACGATGATCATCAGCCGATAGCGACCGACGCCGAGGCCGAACAGATTGATCTGGCCCTGCAAATAATCCGGCAGATGGATGAAGGTCTGCGACGAACCCATGAAGTAGTCCACCGCCGTCACCGACATGAAGACGAGACCGATGGTGAACAGCACTTGATCGAGATGACTGCGCGTATAGAGGTGCCGATAGAGCGAACGCTCAAGCAGCGCGCCGATGGCCGCGCTCGCCACAAAGGCGATGGGCAAGGCCGCGAAGAACGGCAATCCGGAGCGATTGACCAGAATGGCGCAGATATAGCCCCCGGCCATGGCGAACGCGCCATGGGCGAGATTGACGAAGTTCATCAGCCCCAGCGTCACCGCCAGCCCGCACGCCAGCACGAACAGCAACATGCCGTAGGCGACGCCGTCGAACAGAATGGTGAGAAGGGTCATGAAACGACAGGTGCTTTCTATCTTGACTCTCCCTCTTGCGGGGAGGGTGGCCGGCCGCGAGGCCGGTCGGGTGGGGGTGGCGCCACCTGGAGAGCGGCGCGTGCGGCGCCCCCACCTACCCCTCCCCACGCAAGCGCGGGGTAGGGAAATTGCCGATGGCGGAGCTTGCTACGCTTCCGAAAAAGTGTCGCTTACTTCTTCGTCTTGCCGGGATCCTTTACCGCCTCGAACGTCGCGAATTCGATGTTGTAGAGTTCGCCGTCGACCTTCTCGACCTTGCGGATATAGATGTTCTGCACGATGTCACGGGTCTCCGGATCGATCGAGATCGGGCCGCGCGGGCTCTCCCACTTCATGCCCTTCATCGCAGCGATCAGGCTGTCACCGTCGGCCTTGCCGCCGGTCTTCTTCAGCGCTTCGTAGACGAGGTGGATGCCGTCCCAGCCGCCGACGGCCATGAAGCCCGGACGGGTGTTATAGGCCTTCTTGTAGGCCGCAACGAAGTCCTTGTTCATCGCCGAGGGATGCGCTGCCGAATACAGATGTGCGGTCACGGCGCCGAGCGCTGCATCGCCCATGTTGTTCAGCAGGTCGTCGTCCATCACGTCGCCCGGTCCGATCACCTTGATGCCGGATTTGTCGAGGCCACGCTCGGCATACTGCTTCATGAAGTTCCCGCCCTGCCCGGCGGGCACGAACACGAACACCGCGTCGGGCTTGCTGTCCTTCATGCGCTGCAGGAACGGCGCGAAATCGGGATTGGCCAGCGGCACCTTGACCTCTTCGACGATCTCGCCGCCGCCGGCGATGAAGTGTTCCTTGAAGAATTGCAGTGCGTCGTTACCCGGGGCGTAGTCGGAGGTCAGCGTCGCGACCTTCTTGATGCCGTTCTTGGCGGCCCAGTCACCGATAATGGTGGAGGACTGCGCCAGCGTGAACGAGGTGCGTACGATATAGGGCGAGCGCTCGGTGATGATCGAGGTGCCGGCAGCCATCACGATCTCCGGCACCTTCGCCTGGGTCGCGAGCGGCGCAGCGGCCAACGCGGCCGGCGTGACGCCGAAGCCGGCGATGATGTTGACCTTGTCGTTGACGATCAGTTCCTGCGCGAGGCGCTTGGTATTGTCAGGCAGCGCCGCGTCGTCCTTGAGGATGACTTCGACCTTCTTGCCGGCAACGGTGTCCCCGTTCTTCTGCTGATAGAGCTTGATGGCATTGTTGATCTGCTGGCCGGTCGAAGCCTGACCGCCGGTCATCGGCACAATCAGGCCGATCTTGACCGTCTCCTGCGCCTGCGCAAAAGCGCTGATCGACAGCACGCCGACGGCCGTCACGGTCGCGGAAATGAAATTCCTCAGCATTAATTCCTCCTCTGTAGGTGATGCCGGCTCTTCAAGGCCGTGAAGTCATAGTCCCCATACGCTATTGCCCGCGATAACGGAGCCATGTTGACCTGTCAACGGCTGGGTTGACAACACAACGCGGTCTGTTGAACTGCGTAATTCCGACGCATCGTGGCATGCTGCTAAAGTCTAGGCCAGCAGCCACGCCCGCGTGCATGTTCCTTCGTTTCAGATTGCAGATCGTCTCCAAATGACAAAGCCGGTGATCAACCATGGACGATATGTACCGGCGCTCATCAATTTCCTGGGCAACAAGCTCGCGGCGGGTGCTTCGAGTGCCTATCGGCGCGAATTCGGCGTCGGTGTCACGGAATGGCGTATCCTCTCGAAGCTCGCCAGCGAAGACGCGTGCACCGCACAACAGATTTGCCAGTATTTCGACCTCGACAAGGGTCTCGTCAGCCGCACCCTTAAATCTCTGGTCGATAACGGCAGCGTGACGGTGACCGATCTGGCCGGCGACAACAGGCGCGTCGTCATCCTGACCAAATCCGGGCGCGCGCTGCATGACCGGATCATCGAACTGGCGCTGGACCGCGAACGCGTCCTGCTGGATTGCCTCGATGAGAAGGAAGTCGAAAAGCTGATCGACATGCTGGGCCGCCTGCTGGCACAGGCACCGGCGGTCAACGCGGTACAGGTTCGCAAACCCGCGACGTCGCGGCGCAAGACGACGGCCTAACACAGAGCAGCTTTATGCGGCCACGCGCCATCGACACCCGCGCAGTGCGCTCGAGTGGCGGTCCCAAAGCTCTCCTTCGAAACGCGGGCGAGATGAATCGCCGGAAGGCGCGACTTGGTAGCAGTGCTGCTGCGTAACTGGCCGGATCGCCGGACATCAGAGGCCGCAGAAGCGCCTTTCGACGCTCCGTCGTGGATTTCTGTCCCGGGGCCGTGCTTCCGGGTACTGGCACGGGCATCGCGTCCGTCACCCGGTAGGCTTTCGCCCGCACCCAACCGGCCGCAAGCGGCAAAGCCCTGTAATGGGCCCGGACGGCTACCCCAGACCTCGCAAACGTGAGGGAACGTCACCCTCGCGCCCGCAGGCGCCCCATCCCGCCCAGCGTCAGTCGGCCCCCCACGGTAACGCTCTTTCAAGTAGACGGGTTGTATAGGATCATTTACTGGATGGAGAGGGCGCAGGATCATTTTCAATAATTCTGACAGGCGAAAGTGGCATCGCGCCGAGCGTCCTTACGATGATCGTCAACCATGGCGGGATCGCGCGAAGACCCAGTTGCGCTCAGCAAAATGACCATGGATTTGCCGTCAATTTTAGGCTAAGGACGACGCAAATCTGTTACATTTAGCAGATCGCCACAAAACCATGTTGCCGCCATGTCAGCACCCCGCCGCGTATCTGCCCTCGCCTGTCTCGTGCTACTGTCCTGCAGCCTTGGCGGTTGCGGCTCGATCAATTCGTTCATGGCTGGCGGCATGGCCGACCTGATCCCGGCATGGGCTGGCGGCCTGCCCGCCGATGCGCCGCCGCGTCCGGGCTCTCCTGAATACGAAGCCTATGCGAAGCGGCACGAGCAGCAATCCGGCGCCATGAATGGTTCGGACCCCGCCTCATCGCCGTCCACAGAAGCCGTTCGCTGATCGCGCCGACGGCGTCGCTCAGTTCATGAAAACGACTGTCTTCTTGCCGTTGAGGATCACGCGATCCTCCAGGTGATTGCGCATGGCGCGCGCCAGCACGCGGCGCTCGATGTCGCGGCCTTTGGCCACCAATTCTTCCGGCGTGTCGCGGTGGCTGATGCGCTCGACGTCCTGATCGATGATCGGACCTTCGTCGAGATCGCTGGTCACGTAATGCGCCGTGGCGCCGATCAGCTTGACACCGCGAGCATGGGCCTGGTGATAAGGCCGCGCGCCCTTGAAGCCCGGCAGGAACGAGTGGTGGATATTGATGCACTTGCCGGAGAGTTTCGCCGACATCTCGTCGGAAAGGATCTGCATGTAACGCGCCAGCACCACGAGTTCGGTTTCAGTCGTGCCGACCAAATCCCAGATCGCCTGCTCCTGCTCGCGCTTGGTCTCCTTGGTGATCGGCAAGTGGTGGAACGGGATGTCGCCGAAATCGAGATCCTTGAAGGCTTCGCGCGGATGGTTCGAGACAATCGCGGTCGGGATCATGTCGAGATCGCCGGTGCGCCAGCGATAGAGGATATCGACGAGGCAGTGATCGGACTTCGACACCAGCAGCATGACGCGGCGACGGGTCGCCCGGTCGCGCATCTGCCAGTCCATCTTAAAGCGCTCGGCGATAGCGCCGAAGCCGGTCTTCAGCGCCGCCAGCTCGACGTTCACATCCGCGGCGTTGAACACGACGCGCATGAAGAAGTGGCCGGTCTCGACATCGTTGAACTGTTGGGCATCGAGAATGTTCTGGCCATTTTGGGCCAGGAAGGTCGATACAGCGGACACGATGCCAGGGCGATCCGGACAGGACAGGGTCAGAACAAATTGATGGGATGTGGCTTGAACGGACATGGGCGGGCTGATCTGCTTCAAGTGAACCGGAAATCGACGCCCTGCTCTATCATCCCAAGCAACCTTGCGCCAATCCAATTGCGCGCTGCAATATGGACGTCATTAACAAACGAAAACAGGCAGAAAACGGATATGGCTGACAAGCTCAACGGTTATCGCATCCTGATCCTGGAAACCCGCGAGGAAGCGCAATTCTCACGCCTGCTGACCGAACAGGGCGCCGATGTGCTGCAGTGTCCGATGTTCACCATTGAGGACGCGCCAGACCCTGCTCCGGTCGAGGCTTGGATCGGCCGATTCATCGCCAATCCGTTCGACGACCTTGTTCTGATGACCGGCGAAGGGCTGCGCCGCATGATGAAAATCGTGCGTCAACGCGGCATCGAAAAAGAGTTCGTGGCGGCTGTCGGCAAATCGCGCAAATTCGCACGCGGACCGAAGCCCGGACGCGCGTTGCGCGAGATCGGCCTCGAGGCCGACATCACCACCGAGAAGCCGACCTCCGAAGGCGTTGCCGAGATGCTGTCGCGGCTCGATCTCAAAGGCCATCGCCTCGGCCTGCAGCTCTATCCCGAGAAGGATCATAGCGTTCTGATATCAGCGATCACCGCATGCGGCGCCGAGATCGATACGGTGCAGCCTTACGTCTACGACTCCAAGGCCGCTGAAACGAACATCCTCTCGGCCATCGACGAGATGGAGGCCGGCCGCGTCGATGCCATCGCGCTGACGAGTTCGGGACAAGTGCGTCGTCTCGTTGATGCTGCGAAGGCGAATGACCGCGAGGATCAATTGCGCAGTGCACTTGCGAAAACACCGATCGCATCAGTCGGTCCGGTCGTGTCTGATGAATTGAGATCCTTCGGCCTCGAAGCCGACATCTATCCTGCCAATGATGCGTTCTTCATGAAGCCGCTGATCTCGGCGATGTCGATTGCGCTCGATAAGTTTGCAGCGCGCGCCGAATGACTTGACGCCCGCACACATCTCGACATGATGCCCCGACACATAAAAAAATGATCGGGCGGAAATGCCAAACTTGCCACTCTCTGACTTTCCGCTATCGGATTTGCGTGTCGCGGAAATCGGATCCGGCGATACGCTGGATTACTGCGGCAAACTGTTTTCCGATTTCGGCGCCGAGGTCATTAAGATCGAACCGCCGGGCGGCGATCCTGCTCGGCACTATCCGCCGCTCGTCGATGCCGGCGATGGCCGTCGCGAGAGCGGATATTTCGCCTGGCTGAATACCAACAAGCGCAGTGTCATCGCCGATCTCGATAACGCGACTGACGTGGCGCGTGTCCGCGCATTGCTTGCGACATGCGACCTGCTGATCGACGCGCGCACGCCTTCGGAGATTCCCAACTCACTCCTGACGCATGATGGTCTGCGCAAGGAGCAACCGGGCCTCGCGATCACCGCGATCTCGTGGTTCGGCGAACACGGCCTGTACAGCAATTATCAGACGACGGACTCCGTTTGTCGCAGCCTGTCCGGCAGCGTGAAGCTGGTCGGTGCGCAGGAAGGCCCGCCGGTGCTGCCTCGCGACGGCCAGATCGCCGTCATGGCCGGCCTCACTGCGTTCATTCCGACGTTGGCCGGCATCTATGATCGCAACACCGGCGCACGGCGTTTCGCGGTCAGCGCACATGAGGCGATGCTGCAGATCAGCGAGTTCGACACAGGCTTAGCGCTGGAAGTCGGCTTCACGCGGCCACGCATGGCCATCAACCGGTTCGGCCGCGGCTACCCAGTCGGCAATTTCCCGACCAAAGACGGCTGGCTCGGCATCACTGTCGTGACACCGGCCCAATGGGCCGCATTCTGCGTGATGCTCGGCCTTCCGGAACTGGAGACCGAGCCGCAGTTCAACGACGGTCTCGCGCGCACCAACAATTCCAAAGCGCTGTTCGATATCTTCCAGCCGATCCTGATGCACAAGAGCGCACATGAATGGTTCGAGATGGGCATTGAGCTGCGTCTTCCGCTCGCTGTCGTGCCCGATATGAAGACGCTGCTGAAGCAGCAATACTACCGCGATCGCGGCGCCTTCGCGAAAGTCGAGATCGGAACCGCATCATTCGATGCGCCGGTGCTGCCGCAAACCCTCACCGGCTCGCGACCGAAGCCGAATGGCCGCGCGCCATTTGCCGGCGACGACACGATCGACGCCCTGCCCGCGCATCGGCGCGTGGCGACACGGCAGGCGACATTAGACGATCCGCAGCCGCTGAAGGGGCTGCGCATCATCGATCTCACCATGGGCTGGGCCGGGCCATCGGCAACACGGCAGATGGGCGATCTCGGCGCCGACGTCATCAAGGTCGAGTCCTGTCAGTATCCGGACTGGTTTCGCGGCACCGATCCGCGCGGACCGTATTTTCCGGAACGCACCTACGAGAAGATCTACTGGTTTCAGCAGATGAACCGCAACAAGCGCGGCATCACGCTGGATCTCACCAATCCGCGCGGCAAGGAGCTGCTTAAACAGTTGATCGCCGACGCGGATGCTGTGATCGACAACTATGCCGCCGACGTGCTGCCGCGAATGGGCCTTGATGCTGCAGCCATGCACAAGATCAATCCCCGTCTCGTCGTCGTGACGATGCCTGCCTTCGGCATGACCGGTCCTTGGAGCGGTGCGCGCGCCTATGGCTCGACGCTGGAGCAGGCCTCAGGCCTGCCATCTGTCACCGGCCGCGAAGGCGATCCGCCGACCATGCTGCACGCCGCACTCGGCGATCCCTTCGGCGGCGTCAGTGCCGCGGCGGCCCTGATGCTCGGCTTCATGCATCAGAAGAATACGGGCCTCGGCCAGCACATCGATCTCAGTGCAACGGAAGCCCTGCTGCCCCTTGTCGCGCCCTCTGTCATCGAACAATCCGCCACCGGCAAATCCGGCCCGCGCATCGGCAACCGGCATCCGCGCTTCGTGCCGAACGGTTGCTTTCCCTGTCTTGGCGAAGACCAATGGGTCACCATTGCCGTGCGCAGCGACGACGAATGGCGGGCGTTGTGCAAGGTCATGCATCGTGCTGACCTGGGCGATGACGCCGCATTGGCCACAGCCGAAGGCCGCCGCGCCGAGGAAGATCGCATCGAAGTCGCAGTCCGGCACTGGACGACGACCGTGCGGCCGGACCTTGCCATGGTGACGCTGCAGGACGCCGGCGTGCCCGCGGGTACCGCGCGACTGCCGCTGGATCTGGCCGGCGATCCGCATCTGCTCGCAGTCGGCCACTGGCAGCCGGTGACGAAGGTCTTCATGGGCCCCCACCTGCTGCCCTCCGTTGCCTATCGCGAAGGCAATGCCAAGCTGCCCTACCCGATCACCCGTCTGGCGCCGACGCTCGGCCAGCACAATGAGGAAGTCCTGCGCGATATCCTGGGCCTCAGCGCCACCGAAATCGACGAATTGCGCGCCGCGGAAATCATTGGCGACGCTGCGATATCCAAGAAAGCGAAGGCCGCGCCTACGACCAAGTGAGGCTTGCAGCTTCGGCGGCCATGGCTCACACTCCCGGCATAAGGCCAGCGACGGATGGATCACAAGATTCGGCGTCGCGACAACGGCCCGCACAAATGCTTCCAGGGAGAAACACTATGCGCAAACTAGTCCTCATTGCATCCATTGCACTGCCTATGCTCGGCGGTACGGCGATGGCGCAGGAAACAGTCAAAATCGGTTACATCGATCCGCTCTCCGGAGGCGGGGCCAGTGTCGGCGAAGGTGGACTGAAAACCTTCCAATTCCTGGCCGAAGAATTGAATGCCAAGGGCGGCATCCTCGGCAAGAAGGTCGAGATCGTGCCGCTCGACAATAAAACAAATCCGCAGGAGAGCCTGATCCAGGCGCAGAAGGCGATCGACAGTGGCGTGCGCTACCTCACCCAGGGCAACGGCTCGTCCGTCGCCGGCGCATTGACCGACTTTGTCACCAAATACAACGAACGCAATCCGGGCAAGGAAGTCCTGTACTTCAACTACGCCGCCGTCGATCCGGTCCTCACCAACGAGAAATGCAGCTTCTATCATTTCCGCTGGGACGCGAATTCCGATATCAAGATGGAGGCGCTGACCAACTACATGAAGACCACGCCGAGCATCAAGAAAGTGTACCTGATCAATCAGGACTATTCGTTCGGCCAGTCGGTGCGCACCCAGGCGCGCGCTATGCTCAAAACCAAGCGCGCTGACGTCGAGATCGTCGGCGACGAGTTGCATCCGCTGCTCAAGATCACCGACTTCGCGCCTTATGTCGCGAAGATCAAGGCGTCGGGCGCCGACAGCGTCGTCACCGGCAATTGGGGCCAGGACATCGCGCTACTGCTGAAGGCGGCGGCTGACGCCGGCCTGAAGGTCAACTGGTACACCTATTATGCCGGCGGCGCCGGCGGCCCGACCGCCATCAAGCAGACGGGTCTCAACCATCAGGTCTTCCAGATCACCGAAGGCTTCGCCAATATCGACCACAAGACGTCTGTGGACTTCGAAAAGACCTTCCGCGCCAAGGTCAATCTAAGCCTGTGGTATCCGCGGGCGGTGAACGAAATACGGATGTTCGCAGCCGCCGCCGAGAAGGCGAAATCGCTTGAGCCGGTGAAGGTCGCGCAGGCGCTGGAAGATGCGAAGTTCGAGGTCTTCAACGGCGGCGACGGCGTCATGCGCAAGGACGACCACCAGTTCTTCCAGCCCATTTACATCTCGTCCTTCGGCGAGCGCACCGAAAAGGAGCCGTTCGACGAGGAAAACACGGGCTGGGGCTGGAAGCTCGCCGCGAAGGTCGACACCAAGGACACGATGCTGCCAACCACGTGCAGGATGGAACGGCCGTAAGGCTCCGGCTGCGATGAGATGGGACGGCGTTTCTGAACTCCGTCATGCCCGGGCTTGACCCGGGCATCCATCTAAAGCGGCGCAATCGAAAAGATGGATGGCCGGATCATCCAGCGAAGCTGCGCTTCGCGCTTTAGCCCGGCCATGACAGCGGATCGAATGCGCGCACTGCGTCGAATACGTCCCGAGGTCCTTCGTGCTCGAACTCATCGTCATATCCACGCTGAACGGCATTCTGTTCGGCATGCTGCTGTTCTTGATGGCTTCCGGCCTGACGGTGATCTTCAGCATGCTCGGCGTGCTGAATTTCGCCCATGCCAGCTTCTACATGCTCGGCGCTTTCTTCGGCTTCCAGATCTCGCGCTGGTTCGGCTTCTGGCCGGCGCTGATCATCGCCCCGCTCCTGGCCGGCGGCCTCGGTGCACTGGTCGAGCGCTTCGGCCTGCGCCAGGTGCACAAGAACGGTCACGTTGCCGAACTGCTGTTCACCTTCGGGCTTGCCTTCGCCATCGAGGAAATCGTGCAGATCATCTGGGGCAAGAGCCCGGTGGATTTCCGCGTGCCGCCGCTGCTCGACTTTCCGGCCTTCACGATCTTCTCCACCAACTACCCCGCCTTCAAGATGTTCATGCTGCTGGTGTCGGTGGTGATCTTCATAGGCCTGCTGCTGGTGCTGAAGCGCACACGAATCGGCCTTATCGTGCAGGCAGCGCTGACCCATCCGCATATGGTCGGCCATCTCGGCCACAATGTCGGGCGCATCTTCATGCTGGTCTTCGGCGTCGGCACCGCGCTCGCCGCCGTCGCCGGCGTGATCGCAGGCCCTGCCCTTGTCACGCAGTCGAATATGGCCGGCCTCCTGGGGCCGATCCTGTTCGTGGTTGTTGTGGTCGGCGGCCTCGGCTCGTTGCCCGGCGCATTCATCGCCTCGCTGCTGATAGGCCTGATCCAGACTTTCGCGGTCTCCATGGACGGCTCATTGGCCGGCGCTTTCGGTCCTCTGAGCCCTGACTATGCCGCCACATGGCTGTCCGATATCTGGAATGTCACCATCGCGCAGATCGCACCGATCATGCCCTATCTGCTGCTGGTGCTGATCCTGATCTTCCGCCCGATGGGCCTTCTGGGAACACGCGACACATGAGCGACGCAACCGCAACCATCGCGCCGGCGCGCCCTGCCACGTCCGACCGGCTGAAATTCTACGGCATCTGGATCGCCGCAGCACTGGTGCTGCTGGTGCTGCCGAAACTGTTCTCGTCGGGCGGATCGCTGACCACCTTCAGCCTGATCGGCATTTCGATCATCTTCTCGCTGTCCTACAATATATTGCTCGGCCAGACCGGCATGCTGTCCTTCGGCCACGCGGTCTATTACGGCCTTGGCGGCTTTTTGGCGATCCACGCCATCAACATCATCGCCAAGAACAAATTTGCGATCCCGCTGCCGCTGGTACCACTGGTCGGTGGTGCGGCAGGGCTGATCTTCGCCATGCTGCTCGGCTGGGTGTCGACGCGGCGCTCCGGAACGGCCTTTGCGATGATATCGCTCGGTGTCGCAGAACTCGTGGCGTCATCAGCGCTGATCCTGCGCACCTTCTTCGGCGGCGAGGCCGGCGTCTCCGCCAACCGCACCAAGGTCCTGCGCCTGTTCGACTGGAGCTTCGGCCCCCAGATCCAGATCTATTATCTCGTGGCGGCCTGGACGTTGATCGCCGTCATTGCCATGTATGCCCTAACCCGCACGCCGCTGGGCCGCATGTGCAATGCCGTGCGCGACAATCCGGAACGGGTGCAATTCGTCGGCTACGACCCGCATATCATCCGTTACATCGCGTTCTGCTTCTCCGGCCTGTTTGCCGGAATCGCTGGGGCGCTGGCCGCGATCAATTTCGAGATCGCCAATTCCGCCTATCTCGGCGCCGTACAATCCGGGACCGTATTGTTCGCCACCTACATCGGCGGCGTCGGCTTCTTCATCGGACCAATCGTCGGCGCCATCTTCGTCACGCTGCTGTCGCTCGGGCTTTCCGATCTCACGCAGGTCTGGCAGCTGTATTTCGGCCTGATCTTCATTGCCGTGGTGATGTTCGCGCCCGGCGGCATAACCGGCCTTCTGATGATGCACCGACCGCTGCTGAAAGGCGGCACGCTCGGTCGCGTATTGCCGAGCTATCTCGTCGCCTTCGTGCCGACGCTGGCGATGATCACCGGCCTGATGCTGGCGATCGAGACCACAGTTCATTACACCGTTAATCCTAATGAAGATTCTCACATCAAGGCCTTCGGTATCCCGTTCGATGCGGCGAACCCCGCGATCTGGGTTGTAGCCGCCGTGCTTCTGATTGGCGGCTTCATCATCGCGCGCATGACATGGGCACGCGTCGCCGCCAGTTGGGACGATGCTCTCACGGCCGCGCGCGAGAAGGGAGTGGCAGCATGAGCACCGCCATTGAACTCCGCGGCGTCGAAAAGACCTTCGGCATCACGTCCGTGATCCGGAATGTCAACCTGACGGTCGCACAAGGCGAACGCCATGCCCTGATCGGTCCCAACGGCGCTGGAAAGTCGACTCTGTTCAATCTCATATCAGGCTATATGAAGCCATCAGTCGGCAGCATCCTGCTGCGCGATCAAGTGATCTCCGGCCTGCCGCCGTTCCAGATCAACCGACGCGGATTGTCGCGCTCGTTCCAGGTCACCAACGTGTTCGCCAAGATGACCGTGTGGGAGAACCTGCGCTGTGCGGTTCTTTGGGCTTCCGGCCATCGTTACGCGTTCTGGAAGAATGTCGATAACCTGCCCGAGGTGCGCGAGCGCACCGCGCAAATCCTCCAGGATATCAACCTCGTCTCACGCCGCGACGTGCCCGCCGGGCTTTTGACCTATGCCGAACAGCGCGCGCTGGAGATCGGCATCACCATTGCGGGCGGCGCTGACGTCATCCTGCTGGACGAGCCCACGGCCGGCATGAGTCACGCCGAGACCGAGCGTGCTGTGGCACTGATCCGGCGGCTGACCGAGGGGCGAACGCTTCTAATCGTCGAACACGACATGAGCGTGGTGTTCGGGCTCGCCGACCGTATCTCAGTTCTCGTCTACGGCCAGATCATCGCCTCCGGGACGCCGGAGGAAATCCGCGGCAATCCCAAGGTCAAGGAAGCCTATCTCGGCGAGGAAGTGGCGTGATGCTCCAAGTTCAGGACCTGCACGCCTATTACGGCAAGAGCCACATCCTGCAGGGCGTCGACCTGCATATCGACGCCGGCGAAGTGGTCTCGCTGCTCGGCCGCAACGGCGTCGGGCGCTCGACCACCGTGAAAGCCATCATGGGCGAAGTGCGGCCGCACGGCAGGATCACGTTCAAAGGCAACAATATCGCCGGCCTGCCGAGCTTCAAGATCGCGCATCTCGGCCTCGGCTATGTGCCGGAGCATCGCGACATCTTCCCGGGCCTGACGGTGCGCCAAAATCTCATGCTGGGCATCAAGGATCCGCGCCATCCCGGCAAGTGGAAGCTCGACGACATGCTGGGCATGTTTCCCAACCTCGCTGCACGCGCGGACACCGCCGCTGGCGTGCTGTCCGGCGGCGAGAAGCAAATGCTGACGATCTGCCGGACGCTGATGGGCGATCCTGAACTCGTGATGATCGACGAGCCTACCGAGGGCCTCGCACCGATCATCGTGCAGCAGGTCGGCGATCTCATCGCCGAGATCGCGCGGCGCGGCGTCGCGATCCTGCTCGTCGAACAGAAGCTTTCGATCGCGCTGCGCATCTCGCACCGGGTCTATGTCATGGGTCACGGCCGGATCGTATTCGAGGGGACGCCGGCCGAACTCAAGGCCAATGACGCCGTGCGCAAGGAATGGCTGGAGGTCTAGGATCCGACGAACCGTCATTCCTGGGCACACGGGCGTAGCCCGAACGAACCTCAGCCACCTGCAACTGGAGTGGCGGGGCATCCCCCGCCATCATCACGCCACACGACTGAAATCGCACAATCTATTGAGCTGAACGGACTTCTAAACCGCCGATTGGTACACAACGGCGGTACATATGGTCCTTCGCATGTCGCGTCCTGTTCGTCATCCCACCACTGAAATCTACTGGTACCGGAAGCTGTTCCGGACAGCCTCCGCTCCCTCGTCGGCAAACGCCAAACAAAAGGTATCGCTCCGCACACGCGACCCTGCGGAAGCCACAGGGGACGGTGGCATCGGTTGACATCAGGCGCTCAAGACCTGCCGCACCGGCAGGTCCTAGCTATAGCCCGACGATCGGGACGCACGACGACAATCCAGACAAAATGCGGGACGGCTTGGGAGCGCTTCTCACTGATCGGATTGTTAAGCCGCGAGGCACCTCGGCGATTTGGAGAGGATCATCGACAACCTGAAGAATGCAGGATCATGCAAACTCGACGGCGACGATGCCATTTTGAATGTCAAAGATCGGCTGATCGATCTCGCGCAGTGTTGCTGCGCCTGACCTAGGTTGGCGGAGTGAAGCCCAATTGTTGACACGGCGTTGCGGTTCTCGTCGCCGCCGCGATCGCTTACCGTGTAGTTCGCCTTGGCGAGTTTCCGACCCGAACGATGGGCGAAGGTAGCAGCCTTCAATGCAGCGATGGAAATCGCATCACTAACGCGCTGAGTATATTTTTGCGCCGAAATCTCCCAGTATTTGTCTACGAAATCTCGGATCGAATTCCGAATCGAGTGCGGGGGCTTGCCACCAAGCAAATTCTGGACTCATAATTTTCTTGTGACCGATTAAGTCACTATCAACGAGAGGGAGTTTTGAGATGGAAGCGAAAATTGAGCAGGATGGTGCCGCTGTCGTGTTGACGTTTGACAACGGATATCTCGTTACCGGCAGGCTCATCGTCGGCAGGGTTGGGGAGGATCAAGGGAGGAACGGATGGCGGCAGGTCTGCGAAGGTCTCCATCGCTTGGGGAAAACACTCAATTGTTCCGGGGAAGATTTGATCGACGTCATGAATTTCGCTACTCGCCCTACGGCGCCGCGTGAGAGATATCGACTTCCTAGAAATCATCGCTCAGTGGCGCCCCGATTTAGCGGCAGTTGGGTGAGGGCTTGCGCCGTGCAAAATTTGCCACTCAGCATTTTCGTGTGACCGACGACGAGTGGCACGACATATCACTAGTAAGGGTAAAAGCATGATCAAGTTTGATGTTTCCGCAACCACTGTTTACGTGAACCGACGTCTCTTCGTTGAGGCAAATACTAAGCAAGACGCTCTGCGAAGCTTCGTCGAAGAGTACAGCAGCAACTCTCTTGATGCTCTCGACTACACCAAGCCGCTGTGGGTTATCGAGAATGGCGGAAATAACGGTATCGCGGGAGTGTACAACGGCGATACCGAAGACGATGCCCGCTCTGTTTACGCGAACGATGCCGGGTTTGAATCCCTCGAAGCATTCACGGCATGGGAGCATGAAATCGATCGAGAATTTCAACGTGATCGCGGTATTCCGGACGAAGAAGTTGAAGAGAAAGAGGATGACGAGGTCGCGACGATCGACGTTACCTTAGTCGAGATTTTCGCAGCATGACCGGAAACGATTTCCGCGCGTGGCGCCTCCGCTGGGGTTTGACCGTACCGGGCACCGCGCAAGCTCTTGGGGTAAGGCGAGCAGGACGATCTACAACTTGCAAACCGCCCGAGCTTCCAAGAACGACGGCGATCGCCGCCGTCGAAATCGAAATAAAACGCGAGACAGGCCGCATCGGGGCGGAGCATGCGAGGGATTCTCAGAGCCGTCGTTGGCCCGGCGGCAGGCCTTGATCGGGACGATTCCGTCTCGGACAGAAGATCAGTTGTTGATAAGGCTCTAGCCTGGATTTAGGTACATCGCATTGGTACACAAAGCCAACTTCGCGGTTTAGGAAGTTCTTAATTTCAATTGCTTGCGAGTCAGTCTGGCAGAATCCCGACATATTCAGCGCGCAACTATCTCGAGATTCCAGATTCAAGGTCTGGTCGGCTGTGGCGACCGACGCTTGCCCAAAATGACAGTATTACTCCCCGTAGCTCCCCAGCCGCTGCAGATCGACCACTGTCACGCCGCCATACTCGAGCCGCAGCAGACCCTCCTTCTCCAGCGTCTGCAGGCATTGATTGGCCTTTTGCCGTGAAATGCCGGTGATGGCGCCGAGCTCTTCCTGGGTGATGTCCAGATGCCTGGTCGCGTCGCGATAGAGGATCGGGTTGAACAGCGAGGCGATGCAGCGCGCGAGACGTCCGGTGGCATCGAGCATGCGACCATATTCGGTAAGCGCGATGAATTGCCCGAGCCGCTCGTTCAACAGCGAGACCAGGAAGCGGTTGAATCCGACGCTGTTCTCGAACAGCCACATAAATGCCGACCGCTCCATGAGGGCAAGCCGCGAGTCGCGCAGTGCGACGATGTCGTAGCGCCGCGGTTCGTTCTTCAACACGCTGCCCTCCCCGAACCACGCACCGGCCGTGAGGCCGGTGATGCTGACCTCCTTGCCGCTGCGTGAGATGGTGCCGATCTTCGCCAGACCACGCACCACGCCGGTCCAGTATTCGAATGCATCGCCGCGCATGCAGACGAATTCGTTCGCCTTAAACGACTTCTCTACAATGCCCGCGCGCGCGACCTCGACCTCCTTTTCGTTAAGGTCCCGCGCCCACGCCGCGATGCGCTTGAGATGATCTGCAGCAATCATAGGGTTCGGCTTCACTTCGAATGTTGCAACGCAAAAGAACGCTCGCGCGACAAATTGGCAGGCAAATTGTCCGCCGCGAGACATTTCACGATACCGATTTGACGTAGGGAAGACCATCACGAAAGGTCATTAGTAGAATGGCTTAGCGTGACCGGGCGATGTAGGCTCGGAACCGTTTCGGGGAATGAGGATAAAGAGCGCGTCAAGCGCCGTATCTGGGAGGACGTAAGTGACGGTTGCTCTGGATGTGCGCGCGGTGTCGCTGCGCTTTGGTGGTGTTCGTGCGCTCACCGATGTGAGTTTTGCTGTCAATGACGGCGAGCTGTTTTCGATTATCGGGCCGAATGGCGCCGGCAAGACCTCCATCGTCAACTGCATCTCGGGCCGCTACCGCCCGACCGAAGGCCAGCTGTTCTATCACGGCACGGATATCACCGGGCTCAATCCCAACGCCCGCCCCGGCCTCGGCATCGGCCGAACCTTTCAGAACCTCGCGCTGTTCCACCATATGAGCGTGCTCGACAACATCATGGTCGGGCGCCATCACCTCTTGAAGAACAACTTTCTCACCGGCTCGCTGTACTGGCTGACCGGCGCGCGCAAGGAAGAGCTTGAGCATCGCCGCAAGGTCGAGGAGATCATCGACTTCCTCGATTTGCAGAGCGTGCGCAAGGCGACCGCCGGCACCCTTCCCTATGGTCTGCGCAAGCGCGTCGAACTCGCCCGCGCGATGGCGCTGGAGCCCAACCTCATCCTCCTCGACGAGCCGATGGCCGGCATGAACTTCGAAGAGAAGGAGGACATGGCGCGTTATATCGTCGATCTTAACGAAGAATACGGGATGACGGTGATGATGATCGAACACGACATGGGCGTCGTGATGGACATCTCCCATCGCGTGATGGTGCTGGATTTCGGCCGCAAGATCGCCGAGGGCGATCCTGCCGCCGTACTGGCCGATCCACACGTCAAGCGCGCTTATCTCGGTGAAGAAGACGAAGCCCTTGTCGATCCCGATGATGCGCCCATCGCTGCGGAGAGTGCCGCATGATGGATTATGCCGGACGCGTCAAACAGGCAGATACCTATCCGAAATTGCTGCGCCTCAACGCCAAAGAACATGGCAGCGAGATCGCGCTGCGTGAGAAGGATTTCGGCCTGTGGCGGGAGTTCACCTGGAACGATTACCATACCCGGGTGAAGGATTTCACGCTCGGCATGGTCGAGCTCGGCATCACCAAAGGCAACGTGATCGGCATCATCGGCGACAACCGGCCGGATTGGGTGTCCGCGGAAATCGCAGCACACGCTATCGGCGGGATGAGCCTCGGTCTCTATCGCGACGTACTGGATGAGGAAGCCGCCTATCTGCTGAACTACGGTGAAGCCAAGATCGTCTTCGCCGAAGATGAAGAGCAGGTCGACAAGCTGCTCACCCTCGCTGACCGTGTGCCGGCGCTGAAGCACATCGTCTACAGCGATCCGCGCGGCATGCGCAAATATGACGACCCGCGGCTGCTGGCGGCTGACAGGCTCGCCCAGATGGGCCGCGACCGCGCGGCGCGCGAGCCGAGCCTTTACGATAAACTGGTCGATGCAACCAAGGGCGAGGACGTCGCGATCCTCTGCACCACCTCCGGCACCACGTCGCATCCCAAGCTGGCGATGCTCGCGGCAGGCCGCGTGCTTGGCCACTGCGCGGTGTATCTGTCGTTCGATCCCAAGGGACCGGATGACGAATATGTCTCGGTGCTGCCGCTGCCCTGGATCATGGAACAGGTCTATGCGCTCGGCAAAGGTCTCCTTAGCCGGATGAAGGTCAACTTCGTCGAGCAGGCCGACACCATGATGAACGATTTCCGCGAGATCGCGCCGACCTTCGTGCTGTTCGCGCCGCGGGTCTGGGAGGGAATCGCCGCCGATGTGCGCGCACGGGTGATGGATTCGTCGCCGCTGAAGCAGAGCCTGTATGAGCTCGGCATGAAGTCGGGCCTGTCCGCACTTGCGCAAGGCAAGCGCTCGGCCGTCGCCGATACGCTGCTGTTTCGTGCGCTGCGCGATCGTCTCGGCTTCACACGCTTGCGCTCGGCCGCCACCGGCGGCGCGGCGCTCGGCCCGGATACGTTCAAATTCTTCCGCGCCATGGGCGTGCCACTGCGCACGCTCTATGGCCAGACCGAAACGCTGGGCGCCTTCACGCTGCATCCGCCGGATGCCGTCGATCCCGACACCACCGGCATCGCCATGGGCAGTGGCATCGAGATCGAAGTCCGCGATCCGGATGGGCAGGGCGTCGGCGAGATCGTGGTCAGGCACCCCAATATGTTTCTTGGCTATTACAAATCGCCGGAGGCCTCCGCCGCCGATTTGCGCGATGGCTGGATGCATTCCGGCGATGCCGGCTATTTCAATGATAAGAAGCAGCTCGTCGTCATCGACCGCATCAAGGATCTTGCGCAGACCGCGCGCGGCGAGCGCTTCTCCCCGCAATACATCGAGAACAAGCTGAAATTCTCGCCCTATATCGCCGAGACCGTGGTGCTGGGCGATAACCGCGACGCGCTCGCGGCGATGATCTGCATCCGCTTCTCGATCATCTCGAAATGGGCCGAGAAGAACCGCATCTCGTTCACGACCTATACAGACCTGTCGTCGCGCCCGGAGGTCTATGAGATGATCCGCAAGGAAGTCGAGACGGTGAATGCCACGCTGCCGCCGGCTCAGCGCATCGCCAAATTCCTGCTGTTGTACAAGGAGCTCGACGCCGACGACGGCGAATTGACCCGCACGCGAAAAGTCCGCCGCAGCGTCATCAACGAGAAATACGCCGATATCGTCGACGGCATCTATGGCGGCGCCCGGGACATCCCCGTCGACACCACCATCCGTTTCCAGGACGGCACCTCCCAGCGCGTCCGCACGAGATTGCTTGTGGTGGACATGGCGCGGGATAGCGCGCGCATGCAGGCCGCCGAATGAGACCGACAGCATGAACACGCAGTTCCTCCTCCAGCTTCTCGTCAATGGCCTCGTGGTCGGCACGCTGTATGGCGTGGTCGCGATGTCGTTCGTGCTGATCTACAAAGCCACCCAGGTCGTAAACTTCGCGCAGGGCGAATTGCTGCTGATCGGCGCGTGGGTGTGCTGGACGCTCCTGACCAAATATCAGGTGCCCTTCTGGCTCGGCATGCCGATGACCCTGGTGTTCATGTTCGCTTTCGGCATCCTTGTGCAAGTAGTGATCCTGCGGCCGCTGATCGGCGAGCCGATCATCTCGGTGATCATGGTGACCATCGCGCTGTCCGCCGTATCCCAGGCAGCGCTGAAGTGGATCTATGGCGTCAACCCGCAGCCATTCCCGCGTGTCTTCACCAGCCAGTCGGTGACGATCGGTAGCCTACAGATCCAGACCGTCTATGTGATGAGCCTCGTAGTATCGGTCGCGATGATGATCGGCATGGCGTGGTTCTTCAAGGTCTCGAAATGGGGCCTCGCGATGCGCGCCACGGCCTTCAACCAGCAGGTGGCGCAATCGCTCGGCATTTCCGTGAAGACGGTATTCGCCATGGCCTGGGCCATCTCGGCGATGGTTTCCGCCGTCGCGGGCGTCGTGGTTGCCGTGGTCAACGGCGTCTCATCGGGCCTGTCGATCTACGGCATTAAGGTGTTTCCGGCGGTCATCCTCGGCGGTCTCGACAGTATCGGCGGCGCGGTGGTCGGCGGCATCATCATCGGGCTGCTGGAGAACTTCGCGCAATTCATCGACAGCGAATATCTGCACTGGGGCAATCTTTATGAGGTCGCGCCGTTCTACGTGCTCATCATCATCCTGATGATCAAGCCTTACGGCCTGTTCGGCACCAAAGACATCGAGCGGGTGTAAGCACCATGGCCAGTCCCTCCCTCATCCCGGCCGGCGATTTCCGCAGTTCCTATGCGGTCGACACCACCATCTTCCCGACCAAGACCAGCCGCAACGCGGCGATCCTCGGCGTGGCGCTGATCTGTTTCGCGCCGCAATTGCTCAGCGAATACTGGCTCAGCCAGCTGATCATTATCGGCATCTACGGCATCGCGGCGCTCGGGCTCAACATCCTGGTCGGCTTTACCGGCCAGATTTCCATCGGCCACGCCGCGTTCTTCCTGTTCGGCGCTTTCACCTCGGCCTATATCTCCAACAACTATCCGATCCCGGTGTTTTTCTCGATTCCCATCGCCGGCGTGGTAACGGCCATCGTGGGACTCATTTTCGGCCTGCCGGCGGCGCGGTTGAAGGGGCTGTACCTCGTTATTGCCACGCTGGCCGCGCAATACATTCTGCTCGACTTCTTCTCCCGCGCCGACTGGTTCAGCGGCGGCTCGGTGCCGGCGACGGCCAAAGCGTTCTCGATCTTCGACTATATGCTGCGCGGCGACCGGCAGTATTTCTATGTGGTGCTGGCCTATGTGGTGGCGAGCTATCTGCTGGTTACCAATCTGATGCGCTCGCGCGACGGCCGCGCGCTGGTGGCGGTGCGTGATCACTATCTCTCGGCCGAGATCATGGGCATCAATCTCACCAAATATCGTACGCTGTCCTTCGGCCTCGCGGCGTTCTTCGCCGGCATCGCCGGCGCGCTGTACGCGCATAACCAGCTCGTGGTCTCTAACGAGGGTTTCGGCATCGAGCGCTCGATCCTGTTCCTGGCAATGGTCATCATCGGCGGTACCGGCTCGATCATGGGCACGCTGATGGGCACGGCCTTCGTGGTGCTGGTGCCCGAAGCGATGGAATGGATCAGCATGGAGTTGAAGGGCGGCGTCATCGACAAGGCGCTGGCGCTCAACAACAATCTCACCTTCCTGCGCGAGATTGCCATCGGCCTCATCATCATCGCGTTCCTGGTGTTCGAACCCGACGGACTCGCGCATCGCTGGCGGCAGATCAAGACCTACTGGAAACTCTACCCATTCTCGCATTGAGAACGGGACGGACTAGACGAAACGACAAAATATAAAATCCAACGGGAGAATGCTCATGACGATGAAAACATTTCTAACGTCCGCATCCATTGCCCTTCTCATCGCGGGCGCATCCGCAAGTGCGCAGGCGCAGATCGCCGTCGGCCACCTCGCAGATTATTCCGGCGGCACGTCTGACGTCGGCACGCCATATGGCCAGGGAGTTGTCGACACCTATGCGTGGATCAACAAGAATGGCGGCGTTGGCGGCAAGCAGGTCAATCTCGATAGCAACGACTACGGCTATCAGGTGCCGCGCGCGATCGCACTGTACAAGAAGTGGTCGGGTGCCGACAAGGTCGCCGCGATCATGGGCTGGGGCACCGCGGACACCGAAGCCCTCACTGGCTTCCTCGCGCAGGACAAAATCCCGGATATCTCCGGCTCTTACTCGGCCGCGCTGACCGATCCGACCGGCGCCGGTGGCAAGGCGAAGCCCGCGCCGTATAATTTCTTCTATGGCCCGTCCTATTCGGACGCGCTGCGCGCCGAACTGACCTGGGCCGCAGAGGACTGGAAGTCCAAGGGCAAGTCGGGCAAGCCGAAATATGTCCATATGGGCGCCAACCATCCCTACCCCAACGCGCCGAAGGCCGCGGGTGAAGCGCTCGCCGCCGAACTCGGCTTTGAAGTCCTGCCGCCATTGGTCTTCGCACTCGCGCCCGGCGATTACAGCGCACAGTGCCTCAGCCTCAAGAGCGCCGGCGCGAACTACGCTTATCTCGGCAACACCGCAGCTTCGAATATCTCGGTGATGAAGGCCTGCAAGGCGGCGGGTGTCGACGTGCAGTTCATGAGCAATGTATGGGGCATGGACGAGAACGCCGCAAAGGCCGCAGGCGAAGCTGCCGACGGCGTGATCTTCCCGCTGCGCACGGCGGTGAGCTGGGGCGGCAACGCGCCCGGCATGAAGACCGTGCAGGAGATTTCGAAGATCTCCGACCCGTCGGGCAAGATTTATCGCCCGGTGCATTACATCGCAGCGGTCTGCACCTCGCTCTACATGAAGGAAGCGCTGGACTGGGCCGCGAAGAACGGCGGCGCCACCGGCGAGAACGTCGCCAAGGGCTTCTACCAGAAGAAGGATTGGGTGCCGGCCGGCATGGAAGGCGTCTGTAATCCCTCGACCTGGACCGACAAGGATCACCGCCCGACCACCAAGGTCGACCTGTATCGCTCGAAGGTCTCCGGCGCGACCGATGGCGATCTCAACGAGCTGATGGCCAAGGGCACGATCAAGCTCGAGAAGGTGAAAACCGTGGAACTGCCACGCAAGCCGGAATGGCATGGGTGGTAGTTTGAACTGAGATGCAAATGGCCGCCCCTCCCCCAAGCAGCTTGCTGCGCGGTGGGGGGGCGGCCGTAGGTTGGGGTGGGGTGTCTCCGCAAGCGCCGTCGGAGTTTGCGACTCCCCACCCGTCACGTTGTTCGCTTCGCTCTCAAAGCGCCACCCTCCCCACTGCGCGGCTTCGCCGCTTGAGGGAGGGACAAGAAAGACGGAGTTCATCCTGTGCAGCCAACCATCGACACCGGCACGCGACCAGCAGTGGCCCCAACCACCGCCCCCCTCCTCGACATCCGCAATATCGAGGTCGTCTATGACGACGTGATCCTGGTGCTGCGCGGCTTGAGCATGGAGGTGCCGAAGGGCGCGATCGTCGCGCTGCTCGGCGCCAATGGTGCCGGCAAGTCGACCACATTGAAGGCGATCTCCGGCCTCCTGAAAACCGAAGACGGCGAAGTCACGCGCGGCGAAATCCTGTTCGATGGCGCGCGCATCGACGGCATCGATCCCGACAAGATCGTTCGCCGCGGCATCTTCCAGGTGATGGAAGGCCGGCGCATCGTGTCCGACATGACCTCGCTGGAGAACCTGCGGCTCGGCGCCTTCACGCGCAGGGACAACGAGGTCTCCACCGATATCGACATGGTCTACGATTACTTCCCGCGGCTGAAGGAAAGAACAGGCTTGGCCGGCTATCTCTCAGGCGGCGAGCAGCAGATGCTGGCGATCGGGCGCGCGCTGATGGCGCGGCCGAAGATGATCCTGATGGATGAGCCCTCCATGGGCCTTTCGCCACTGCTGGTGAAAGAGGTGTTCGCCATTATCAAGAAGATCAACCGCGATCTCGGCGTCACCATTCTGCTCGTGGAGCAAAATGCCCGCGCGGCGCTATCGGTCGCGAGCCACGGCTACATCATGGAACAGGGCAAGGTGGTGCTCGACGGCACCGCCGATGAGCTGCGCGACAATGAGGACGTGAAGGAATTCTATCTCGGCGGCGCCGGCGACCAGCGCAAGAGCTTCAAGAACCTGAAGAGCTTCAAGCGCAGGAAGCGATGGCTTTAGCTGCTCACGGGCCCGCAGGTCGCGATGCCGGTCTTCGCAAGGATCGCGCGAACGCGGCGCGACACCAGCAACAGGATGACGAGCACAATGACCAGGGCCATGGCAATCAGCACACGGTTAAGCGGCACTGGTCCATCATCGAGCAACAACGCCCGTCCGGACGCACCGAGATACACGTAAAGCACGATCTGCGGCAGCGTGAACAGGAAAGTGACCAGGGCGAACGGGAGCAGTCCGATATTTGTCAAACCGAACAGATAATTTTGCACCGAATTGGGCAATGGTCCGCCGAACCGCATCAGTGCGACGATCCGCCAGCCCTCGTGATCGACGGCCTGGGCAACGAGGCGCCAAGCCGCATGTTTCTCGGTCTGCCGCTCCACCCAGCCGCGCAGAACGGAGCGCGCCAGCATGAAGGCCAGAGCGGATGCAGCCGCGGCGACTGGAAGAATGACGACGAGAGAGCGCAAACCGAATGCAGCACCGGCGCCGAGCACGACGAATGTTCGTGGGACCGGCAAAAACGAAGAGGCAACAACCAATGCAGCCAGCACAACGGCAGCGGGAAAATCAAGTTGGCCGAAGCTTTCGAGCCATTGGACGATGCGTTCTAACGACATGATTTCCCACTAGCACGGCGCCAGAGGCTAACGGAATAACCGCGACCACGCCAAACCACCAGGACACACCCAGATGCGCCACTTCGACACACTCGAAAATTGCGATCCGTCGCAGCGCCAGGCCGATCTGTTCTCGCGCCTGCCGGATGTGCTGCGCGACGCGATGCAGGCGCCCGCTTATGCGGAGCATCTCAAGGGCATCGATCCCGCTGCGATCGTCAGCCGCGCCGCGCTGGCGCACCTGCCGGTGCTGCGCAAATCCGACCTGCCGGCCTTGCACAAGGCCAGCCCACCCTTCGGCGGCTTCGTGTCAGGCGCGACCGGCTCGTTCGGCCGGTTGTTCACCTCACCGGGGCCTATTTTCGAGCCGGAGTCGAAACAGGCTGATCCCTGGCGCGGCGCGCGGGCGCTCTATGCCGCAGGTTTCCGCGCGGGCGACGTGGTGCTGAATACTTTCAGCTATCACCTGACCCCCGGCGGCTTCATCTTCGACGGCGCTGCGCGGGCGCTCGGCTGCGCTGTGATCCCTGCGGGTCCCGGCAATGTCGAGCAGCAGCTGGAATTGATCGAGGCCTATCGTCCATCAGCCTATAGCGGCACGCCGGATTTCCTCAAGATCCTGCTCGATGCCGGGAAGGCTGCCCAGCGCGACATGTCATCCATCAAGCGCGCCATGGTGTCCGGCGCAGCCTTCCCGCCATCATTGCAGGCCGAGATCGCGTCGCGCGGTGTCGAGGCCTATCAGGCCTTCGCCACAGCCGACCTGGGCTTCGTCGCCTATGAAAGCACCGCCCGCGATGGCCTGATCGTCAACGAGGACCTGATCCTGGAAATCGTGACCCCCGGGACCGGCGAGCCCGTGGCCGAGGGCGATGTCGGTGAGATCGTGGTGACGTCGCTGGATCCGCACCACCCGTGGATACGGCTGGCTCTGGGCGACCTGACGGCCGCCCTGCCCGGCCCAAGCGCTTGCGGCCGGAGCAATATGCGCATCCGGGGCTGGATGGGCCGCGCCGACCAGGCCACCAAGGTCAAGGGTATGTTCGTGCGGCCCGAACAGGTCGCCGAGATCGGCAAGCGGCACCCGGAACTTGGCCGGCTACGGCTGGTAGTGTCCAGAGACGGTGAGAATGACGCCATGGTGCTGAAAGCCGAAGCGGCGGCGCAGGACAAGCCCGGCCTGCGGGAGGCCGTCACAGCCACGCTCAGGGTCGTCAGCAAGCTCGGTGGGGCCGTGGAGCTAGTAGCGCCGTCCTCGTTGCCTAATGACGGCAAGATCATCGCGGACGAGCGCGGGAACTGACCGCGCGGGGCCGCCGCGGCACATCATAAAAAGTCGGACTTCCCTGGGCGATCCTGCTATGCAGCCGCCCAGATCGAGGATGCCTGCTTCCGTGAAACTGATTTTACCACAAATTGTCGAGACTTGGCTGTCTCGCCCCACGGTGTCGAAGATCATCAGCTTCGGCGTGATTGGCCTCGGTAACACCGTCATCGATCTCGCCATCTTCACCCTCGCCTATCAGGTGCTGACGCTGCCGCTGGTGCCCGCCAATGTCATAGCCTGGCTGGTGGCCGTCTCGTGTTCCTACGTTATGAACACCATGATCACGTTCCGCGCCGAATCCGGCCGCGTATTGCGACGGAAGGATTATCTCAGCTTCGTTGCCTCGGGTGTATTAGGCGTGATCGCAACCACTACCACGCTGGTCGTGCTGTCGCACTTCATGCCGGTCTATGCCGCCAAACTTCTGGCTATTTTGGTCAGCTTCATCGTGAATTTCACGATGTCGCATTTCGTGGTGTTTCGAACCAAATCGTTGGACAACGACGGCGCGCGCTGACAATACGGGGACGTTACTCACGGCGGGTCGCGCTAGTCTCTGCTAGCGAGGCCGTTGTCCCCTAAAGACTGAGGCGTCGTGACTCCCAAAACCCTTTCAGCTTCAGCGACGGCACATAAGATGTGATAAAATGACGAAGCTGGGATAGCATGGATCAGCGATCGTCCTTCATTATCGAATTGATCGTACCAACCACCCTTCACCGGATGTTGCAAGTAGCTTTGATCCAGCCGTGCAAGTGCAAACCTAGCCTGATCCGCAGCGTCGTCGGCCCCGCCCGCTTCGGCTTGCGCCAACCAAGCTTTGGCAATTTCAGTCTGCGGCCATAGCCGCCGGGTTGGTTTGACGATGTTGCCGTCTACATCGCCCTCATCGATCAAAAACCCCCTTGTGTCACAGTAACGCAGCGCCGATTGTAGCAATAGTCCGCGATACTTTGCTGTGGGGCAGCCTGTTATCCGCTCAAAGCCTTTGAGCAGCCAAACCCACTCCGCCTGGTGACCCGGCTCAACACTGACCGGCCTAATCCGCGACCAATCCTGCTCGAAATACTCGCCGAGCACGCCTTCCTGTACATCGTAGAGGCTCGCGATAAACAGCCCGAACAAGTCTCCAGCTCGCGTCTGAAACGCTTCATCGTGGGTCGCGTCGAATGCCGCAATGAACGCTTCGAACAGATGCATCTGCGGATTCTGCCGACGCGGCAGGGACGCAGGCACGCCCTCCAAATAACCACCATCCCGCGAGCGAAGCGATGTATCGATGAACTGCATTAACTCATCGATCTCAGCGCGAACTCGAGCGTCGCGATCGAGCCGATAGACCTCCGCCAAAGCCAACAGCACGAACGAATGATCGTAGGTATCGCGTAGAGGATCCAAAACCGCGCCATCCGGCGCAAGGATATGCACAAAGCCCGATTTGCCATCAGGCGCCTTCGCCTTGGTCAAGATATAATCTAAACCTTTGCGGGCGATCTTCGCGCCTTCTGGAAACCAACCCAGCTGAGCCGCCTTGGCGTAGCAATAAATCTGCCGCGCTTGCACACGAACCCGTCGCGGAGCGGCAATGTCTGCGAGCCCCGACGCGCTTAAGCGCTCGACGAAACCGCCTGATTGTGCATCCCAACCTTCGGTGGCCCAAAGCGGCAATGCTTCGGTGACCAATTTTGATTTGAGGACAGACACGATGTCTGCATTCTGATTTGCGGTGGTTATGCTGCCGCGTTGCGTCATTGAAGCCCTATATAATCGCACACATGCCGACTGTGTCTATCAGCTTTCAGCGTCGGTATCGTGCCATGGATACACATTCACACCCAATGCCGGCATTTTTCCGACTATTTACCCTTCGTCTTCGCTCTTGTTGCGCAACCCAAACAAAGCTAATGACCTGCCGAAAATGATCGTTGTAAACCTAAGCGGTTTCCAAGAAGTGCGTCTTTCCCTGCAGAATTCTGAAAGGATCAGACGCTCGCGCGATTATGGTTTCCGATCTGGCTCCTCTCAGGCGTTGCAGCAACTGAGGTGAAGTCCAACCAGAGAATTTCGACAACGTCTCGTGTCCACCTTGGCTCCGCAACTGAGAGATCTCGGCCGACGCTGGTGTGAGCGCAATAGTCGCTACGATTAAGGCAGGCAAGGACATGTACGCGTGTTGTGACTGCAGCTGAACCCTATTCAGCCAGTTTATCGACCGTAGATCGCTTGATGGATCTGCTCAACGATCGGGGTTTTGTTACCACCCTCGGTCGCTCGCCGTCGAAAAGTGATCCAGTTGATCGAATAAACAAGCCACGGCCACCATTGCTGGCGGTTTAAAGAAATAATGGGCACCGGGTCATCCCGTCCGATCTCGGGCCTCCTGATACAGGCCTGCGCGATACACTTTTCATGCCGCGATCGTCCCTCCGATCGGTCCCCAGATTCCAATGGCGAAGACCTCGCGAAAAATGAAAAAGCCCTCGGGAGGGCATTCCCGAGGGCTTTGGAGGTTATATCCGGTCGCGTCTCCACAACCAGCAACTGCAAGTTTAGCTGAGCGATGAACCTTTTCGCAATAACTTATTTTGTCACACAACTGGAATATTTTCAGCGAAAAACCCCGGCAGTTTCCTGCCGGGGTCCTTATTTCAGAGACTGGTCGCCGTGAGACGATCAGTATTAGAAAGAGCGCAGGATCTGCACCGAACCGTTATAAAGGTTCTGGTCACCGAGCGTAAAGATGGCACCACCCGGCTTGCCCGACATGCCACCTGCTGCAGTGGTGTAGGTCCCACTGAGGTTCTGATCCAAACGGCTATAGGTGAACTGAGCCGAAAGAGTCAGGTTCTGAACGGGAGTCCAAGCTGTGCGGGTACCAATCTGAGCAAGACCCAGATCGAAGTTGCCGGTGCCAGCAAAGGTGCCAGCACGGGCGGCTCCTGCAGCCGACGAGTTGAAGCCCGGTCCACCGGTTGCGCCGGGAGCTGCTGAGAATGCAGCAAGCATGGCTGCGTTACCGTCACCATACGAGACGTGGCTGTAGTTACCAAACAGCGACGTGCGCCAAGCCGGGTTCCAGTAGTGCTCGTAGAAAGCACTGACCTGCCAAGCTTCGCTTTGGATGATCTGGCCGCCGTTAGTGAAAACGCCGTCCAGAACGTAGCCGAAGCCGAGCGAAGAACCGTCGACCTTTGCGTAACGGCCGCCACCCGAAGTGTCGGTCGTGCCGCCGAAGATGTACTTGGCTGCGCCCTTGGCATACGACGCTTCGAGCTTCAGGCTGTCACCTGCGCCGGTGGCCAAGTTCTTGAACTCAACCGCACCAGTAACAGCGAAGCCGTATTTATCGTCTGGATGGCCGAAAGTCTCGTTGCCCGCCGCGCCAGCGTTCGATGCATAGAAGCCGCCAGACGCTTGGTGCATCGCAGCCGCGAAGTGCAGAGTACCCCAAGCCTGATCAAGGCGGAGATTGCCGACTACGTCAGGAATGTGGTTGCCGCCGTAGGCGTTGCCCAGGAAGGTGTTCGAGGTCGTGCCGTAGAAGGCGCCCGTGAACGAGGGTGCGCCCGGACCGACGATGAACGTGCTGGTGTTCCAGAGGCCGGCGTTGCGATAGGCGGAAGCATTTTCGAGCGAGATCGTGCCCGACACGCCGTTACCGAACGAAGCGGTGTAAGCGAGCTGCGGGATGCCGGTCGCGTTGTTCGAACCGGCGTTGAAGCCCGACGAGATGTACGGCTTGGCGAGCGCCCACTGGGGATCGAACTGCGAGACGGCCTTACCGAAGGTGAAGCCGGCGAACTGGATGAACGCGTAGTCGACTTCGGTGTAACCACCAGCGATCGATTCACGATCCTGGAGGAAGTCGAACTGGATGTTCGCGTAGGTACGAACCACGCCGTATTCGGTCGCGGTGCGGGTGTCCGTCGTCAAGTTGACGCGTTCACGGGTCGAGAGGTAATTCTTGGTCCAGAGATTGTTGCCGCCGGCACCACCCTGCCAGAACGGAACGTCGTAGGTGCTGCCGTTGAACGCAGTGTCCAAACGGATCGCGCCGCCGATCTTGATGCAGGTATCGGTGCCCGGGATGTAGTAGAAGCCTGCACCGTAGAGCGAGCAGATCTTCACGTATTCCACTGCCTTGGCCTTCACCGGAAGATCGGCTGCCTGAGCTCCGCCGATGGCAAGCAGACCTGCCGCCGAGCCGAGAATAAGGCCCTTAATCGTTGTCATGTTAAACCTCCAAGTTGTCCAAAAGGGAAGGTCCCGGATCTGCCAGGCGCAAGCGCCCGAAGATTTAGTCCCCCAAGTCCCCAAACTAACCGCCGAGCACTTCGCGCTTCGGAAACCCGCATACGCGAGGTACTAAGCGAACCACTTCGACGGAGCGAGTCGGGCGAGCCCCATCGCTGGAACAACAATGCATGAGCTAGTCATATTAGCAAAATACTTTGCCGCCTCACTTGGCCGGAAGTTAAGCATCGTTGCATTCCGGCAACACACGATTTTGTGAGCGACCGCAATAAGTACCTGTTAATACGGCATTTTTTGAGAGCTGGAGATTCGCATATGGCATGGCTGTGATGGAACCTGCCTCATCGTTAGATGGAAAGACTCCCAAGGCGCTGATTGAAGCGCTTGAATCGATAAGTCTGTTGCTGGGCGAGACCCAGGAATTCTGGGCGAAACCTCTTGGCATAACCGTACCGCAATGGTCGATTTTAGCGGCCATCAAGGCTCTCGATGAGGGCGCCGGAATACGGGTCGCAGAGGTTGCGCGACGGCTCCGCGTAGACCCTTCGTTCGTCACAGCCCAGACAAAGCTGCTGGAGAAGGATAACCTCGTTCACCGTCGGCAGTCTAAGGATGATGGACGTGTCGTGCTGATGTCACTCACCGAGCTAGCATCAAAAGGTATGATGGCTGTCGAGCATCGGCAGTCTTCGCTCAACGCTTTTTTGTTTTCAGACTTTGAAGCGCGCGAGCTCGAGACGCTTCTGACTGCTCTAAGAAGATTGGAGAAGCGGTATGAAAAGGCTTCTCTGATCTTAGCGCTCGATGATTAACTACGTGCTCCCTGCTCGCTGGCCTGCTAGTGCAAAGCAAAAGCGAAGCAGGACGCGTGGGCCGTAGAGATGCCTTTGATTCTGATTTAGAGGTCAATTGCCGGCGTGATCTCAGTGGCAATCGCTATGGTTTGGCCCGGCGCTCATGGGTTTAGTTGAGCGTCGAACCGTTTATTTCCGCCGGTGCGGATGCTCGCGCTCACCAGTTCTGCGAGCGCATTCGTGCAATTTGACGCTATGTGACGTCCAGCTCTTCGGCTTGCCGTTTAGGGCAATCGCCAGCTTGTGTGGGCGACCTAGGGCAACGGCTGAAGGTGCCGACGTGATGGTTCCGAACCCGCCGTCGGCCTACTCAAGATCGTATCTGCATTGCGGAAACGAGCTAAACGGCAGTAACAGCCGGCCCCAGTTGCGCCCATGCGCACGGGCCCGCCCCGCCATGGGCGGACCGCTTAGGCGCAAGATGCGCCTTCACCCGTAGAGGGGACGTCAAGGATTATGACCAACACATCATCAATTTTCTGAACAGACTTTGCGATCCGCGCAGTGTCTTCGTGGCTTCTGTCTATCTCTGGAGCGCTTGGATGCTGGGGATACCACTTCGCAAAGCTGCGATCGTGGCGGGCTTTCTGTACTGGTTTATTGTCTTTGAGATTGCCTCCCCGATAATCTGCGTCGGGGCCTTGGTTGCGTGCACCCTTGCGCTTTCAGTGCTCCTCAACCGCTTGATGCAAAACAAATGGCACGCACATTTCCGCAACGCGTTAAGCGCCGAGAAATGAATTGACGTAGCCGCTCTCATGCCAGCCCTGCAGGCAAAAGATGCGCGGCGCGTTGATGTAGTAGGAATTCTGTGTCGGGCCAGAGAGCGGAACGATATCGTCATAAAGGTCGAGGCCGTCGCAGCTCGGCGAGGAAATCAGGCTTCTTATTGTGGAGCGGTAAGGCGCGATCTGGGTGTTGAGCGTGGCATCCTGCGCATTGATATGACTCGAGCGCCGGCTATTCTCGCCTTCCGAACCATCTCAGTGATGTTGGAAGAGGAGAGCGCAGATCCGGCCGCTTATTGCTCATCGCGCTAAAGCTAAAGAAGGCTCTGCTTTGGCGTACACCGCCTCACGGATGACCGAGGAAGGAAACATCATGTCGGACAAGCTGAAGGCCAAAAGCCCACACTTCTACGAGACCGCCGATTGACCCGGAAATGGTCAGTTTAGCTGGGAAAAGGTGAAAGTGACCGAGATTATGAGCCCCACCGGGTATCATGAGTGGGTCGGAGCCCTAGGTCGGCGTAAAATGACTGCAGACAACCTCAGAGCCGGCATCGTCATATGGACTCGTCGTCTGGTTTCCAGATCAGAGCCTCAGCTTCGTTGAGGGTTTCGAGGTTGGGCTCTGGTAGAAAATGCGCGTGGGCCACGTCGGGGAAATCGAGGCGACCACGCACTCTGAAATCGCGACGCCATTCAACGGATGGCAATGCTGAAGGCTGGGCTATGAAAATGAAGCCGACCGATATACCTGGCTGGGACTACACCAAGCTAACGAAGACACGAACCGCGACAATACGCCCTAACCCGCATGGCCTGCGCGTAGTTCTGCGCTCCTAATCGAGAATTGGCGGCACCTGCCTTCCGGCGCCGGGAAAATTTGCATCTCAAACGTTTCTTTTTGGGTGTCAATCGATGCCCGACAAGCCCACCATTGGATGGATCATAATAGCATATTCCTGTTAGTTGCTATGACCGTAATCGGACGTGCCTAACTGGTCTAGCGGAATCGCCCGCCATAGAGGTTTACGCACTCGCCGTCCTCGATCACATAGTTGCTCGGACACTGGAGCTCACCGCGACGATTGACGCGCGGCTGCAAAATGTCTCCGCCACGACGACCCTGATCGCCGTAGTAGCGGCGGTCTCTCCTGCCGTATTCCTCGTCTCCAAACCCGCCGCGGCCAGCATAAATGCTCACGCATGCGTTTCCACGGATGACGTAATTACTTGGGCAAGCGGCTTCGCCGCGATAATTTCTGCTGATCGGAAGGATGTCCGGACCGGATTGCGCGGATGCGGCAATGCACGAAACTCCCAAAATCCCTGCGACCAGTGCTGCTGTCATCTTGATCTTCACGACGTTACTCCATATCGGTCAAAGTCATTCATGCACCGCGCGCCCTGAACGGCACATTAACGGGCATTTACTTCGATGCGGGGGTCGAGAATGACGACGGACGATCCAACCGCCAGACTCCGCGAGGTGATTGAGAGTGGACGGCTCAAAGACGACCGCCTCCGCTAGGCCGAAGCAGTTCTCAGCCGGCAAGTCCACCACGAAAACGCGAAGCGTAAGCGAAAGCGCTACGGGCAGCAGTTGGCAATCCTTTTCCTCGTCGTGATCGTGGCGTTCGGCGGTGGCACCTGGGCCTTCAGGAAGCTGCTAGGCGCCAATACATGATCGACGCCGCCTGTCGCTATCTACATTAGTCACGCGCCTCACCCGTGGATGTCGATGACATGAACGCACGGGCCCGTAAAACGTCAGCATGAGTAAGCCAATCGAGAAACCAGTCAAAGCCCGTCCCTACGCTACCGCCGAGGCCGCCGCTGCAAGGCTGCTTGAGATCGCCACGACCCTTCGCGTCGACTAGGAGCGCTTGCCGGTTGGGGAAGGGAACTCGACTTCATATGGAAAGATAAAGCGACCGGCGGAAAACTCGCTCGGTCGAGACAAGCTGGTCCCCGACGGCTCATCCAGATGCACGAATGCAGCGGGTTCTTTATGTGGAAGAACGGCGCCGGGGAAGCTGACCTGCTGCTTGGCAATTAGGAAGGCTTTTTAACATCGTCCGGCAGGCGCCGGAACGGAACATACACATCGTCCTCACAGCCGTCCGGATACAGAGCGAGCCTCAGAACGACCGGGTCTTTTCTCTTGAAGAATAGGGCGTATTCTTTTTTTGCGCCCCCCGTTTGAACACCACGTAAGCACGCAACGAAGGCGTCCGGCGCACCTGGCGCCAACGGCCCCGCGGGACGCGCTGCAGAAACTTCCAGTGGATCAGAAAGTTTTGCTTCCTTCGCGGCCACCATGAATGCGTTCGCCATCGCAACTCCGTTGGGCGGCGCGATTGGGCCCAAGTCTGCCACGGGCGTTTGAACTGGGCCTGAGCAAGCGCATAGCGGAAGGCAGACAATCAACGCAAATTGCCGAAATATATTCATTGTGCCGCCTATACGCCCGCCCGAGAGGCCGGGCAAGTAAGCCAGACCACTCGAGCCCAGGAACGAATCAACGCGTGGTCTTGGTCTAGGCCGCCGATCATGGAGGCCCTATCGATTTCGCGCGTTTGGACATGCCGCCCAACCAAGTCTCGCCGACCTTAATTCTAAGGTATCTCGTATCCGCGCGATTCCGTCGGGCGGCGGAACCCAAAGCGGCTTCCTTCATTACCCGATGAAGGATGGATAATGCGGCTGCCGGAAAATGATCGTGATGAAACCAACGATTTGATGCTTACGGCCCTTGTGCTCGCCACCGTCATCGTCAGTCTTGTCTACCTGTCCTGGTATTTTTAAGCTTCCGAAGAGACAGGCCGGACGTCGTGACGATGGCAGGGTCTTTATGACCTTCCCAAGCCCTTCGGCAGAATCTGACGAAGTCGCTTTCGGCATAAGGCGAGACTTTATCGCCCTTGGTGCGGCCGATGGCGATGGCTCCCCCTGCCGGCCAAGCAAGCTTCACCAGCCGCTGTTCTTCGTATCGCTATAGGAAAGCGCCCTAGCGGCTCCGAGGTTGGCTCCCCCGCCTTGGCCAGACAGAAACGAAAGCTAGTCGCGCAACAGAGCATGGGATCGTTTTGGTAATTTTTCGCCACCGTATCATGTCGGCCGTCAGTTCCTTGTTGTTGGCAGCGCCCGGGGCATTCCTCAGCCCGAGATGCGCCAGCGAGACGGCGAACCGCCAGCCGCTGTCACCAAGCAGGCTAGTCGAGGCAGAAAGAACTCTTGTAACTTGCCGTCAGCCGTTTCTGCTAAGCTTGGCGGAGCGGTGGCAGGCGGGAGACCGTTTGACCCGAGGGACATCAAGCCCGCTGGGGAGCATGGGTCTTCGCCTGCCGTTCCATTGAACCCGAACAGTCGCTTGGGCCGCTTTGCGAGCCCGCTTGCGCAAGGATGGGATCAGATGGACGCGATTTATGTTGGCATCGATGTCTCGAAGGATCGGCTGGACGTCGCGATACGTCCGGGTAACGGGAGTTTTGCGGTCAGCCGTAATGGTGCGGGGATCGATGAGCTTGTCGTGCGATTGAAGGAAACGCCACCCGCACTGGTGGCGGTTGAGGCAACCGGCGGCTTCGAAACCATCGTCGCGGCAGGCCTTGCCGGCGCCAATCTGCCAGTCGTGGTGGTCAATCCGGCGCAGGTACGTGCGTTTGCCCAGGCTCTCGGCAAGCGCGCCAAGACCGATCCGATCGATGCCATGGTGATCGCGCATTTTGCCGAGGCGACCAAACCGCAACTGCGGTCACTGCCTGACGCCACCACGCGGTTGCTCGCCGATCTGGTCGCCCGCCGCCGCCAGATCGTCGAGATGATTGCCGCGGAAAGCCAGCGCACGCGCCGCGTCAGCAATCCGCGTCTGAAAAAGAGCATCGCAAGGCTGCACAAGGCGTTGGAGAAGGAGTTGTCCGAACTGGACGAAGATATCGGTGATCACGTCCGGGGATCACCGGCCTGGGCTGAGAAAGAGGATCTGCTGGCGTCAGTGCCCGGCGTCGGGCCGGTCATCGCGCGCAGCCTGATCGCCGAACTGCCGGAACTGGGACAACTCGACCGCCGTCAAATTGCAGCGCTCGTGGGGTTGGCCCCGTGGACCCGGCAGTCCGGCCAATGGCGCGGCAAGAGCTTCATTGGCGGCGGCCGCGCCAGCGTTCGCAACGTGCTGTTCATGGGCGCCATGGTCGCAGCACGCTACAATCCGCAGCTCAAGCTCTTCCGCGACAAGCTGGTTGCCGCGGGCAAGCCAAAGCTCGTGACGATCATTGCTGTCGCCCGCAAACTGCTCACCATCCTCAACGCTATCCTGCGAGACAAGGCGCCATGGCAGCTCAAAAACGCTTGACCGAAAAGACAGTCGCTCCCCACTTCGGATTTTTAATGATTTTTATCACACGATCGAATTCATCTTATATTTGCTGTACTTGGGCCGGACTCCAAGTTGTGAACACTGCGTAGCGCACCATAATTGTCATCAATTGCGAAGGCCGACTCAATAGTGGTAGCCTTCTCGCCGTTACAACGCGGCCAATGCTTGCACGAATCGAACGGCCAGACGGCTCCATTCCATGAATCGCAATCTTCTTCATATCTGCAATGAGCTACCATACTGGATGGCTCACCGGCTTCCGATTGCCCAAGCTGCTCGCGATGCCGGATGGACGGTGACCGTGGCCACTGCCCCCGGGCCCGGCATCGAAACGTTATCCAAATTCGGCTTTTCGCATATTACACTGCCAATCGCGCGTTTCAATTTCGCCCCCTATCGCGATGCACAGCTTCTCCTCGCCATCCGGTCGCTTATGGCATCGTCCCGATTCCAAGTTGTGCACCTGTTCACCATCAAGCCACTTTTTTTCGGCGGTTTGGCAGCGCGAATGACACGGGAGAATGGCGCGAATGACGGCTCTAGACTGATCGGCACCATGGCGGGCCTCGGCCGCGCGCTGGACGAATCGGGACCGCGCTGGCGAACTGCTGCAACGCTGAAGGGTCTCGCTGCGGGTCTCGGTTCCACAGCACATGCGATCACCTTCGAAAATGAAGGAGACCGTGATTTCTGCGTCGCCAATCGGGTCTTCGATTTCGGTCAGACGCATGTATTCCCGGGCGCCGGCATCGATTTGGATCAGTTTGTACCCGCGCCAGAGCTCCGCCAGCCGAGCACAGTCACGATCTTGTTCGCAGGTCGCCTCCTTCGGTCCAAAGGTGTCATGGATGTTGTCGCCGCGGCCAAGATCCTGCGCGGCCAGTTTGCAAACAACGTTCGCGTCCTCATTGCTGGGCCTCACTCGGAGGGCGATCCGGACGGTCTCGACGTGGCGGAGCGCCACGCGCTCGGCGCCGAACGCCAGGTTGAATTCCTGGGTGCTGTGCCGCCGGACGAGATACCGCGCCTGATGGCCTCCGCAGACATTTTCGTGTTGCCGACGCGCTATCCAGAAGGCCTTCCGCGAGTGCTTCTCGAAGCGGGCGCCACGGGTGCCGCTCTGTTGGCTGGCGACGTAGATGGCACGCGGGCTTTCATCACCGACAATGTCAACGGCATCCTGCTCAAGGACACGCGTGGCAGCTCGATAGCCACGGCGTTGGCAGGTCTTGTCAACGATCCCGAGCTGCGGTCACGGCTCGGGACCGCAGCGAGGGCGCGGCTCGAACAAGGACGCTTTAGCGTCGCCGATGTCGCAGCAAGGTTCGTCGATTTATACGGGCGCGACCGAGCCTTCGGAGAAGCGAGCAAGCTAACCTAGGTTATTACTGAAGGCGCCGTCGAAGAGGCCCGTATCGGAAACGCTTAAATGAGAATTCTGATCACAGGTGCATCGGGATTTACTGGGCCTGCAATCGTCCACGAGTTGCTCGGTCGAGGCCATACGGTGGTTCTGGCGCTTCGACAGCCACACAAGGCCGCCCGCTACGGTGCCGGCCTATCCGTCGTCACGATCGGCGACCTTGCCGGACCGATCGATTGGCAGCCTCATCTAGAAGGCATCGACGCGGTGATCCACGGTGCAGCGCTTGCCCATGCCGGGACGCACACCACCACGCAGCACCTATTCGCCGTCAACGCCGACGGCACTGATAGGCTTGTGAGGCACTGTCGACGCGCAGGCGTCGGCCAGGTGATCTATATTTCCTCGGTCCGGGCACTGGTCGGCACCTGCTCTGAAACTGCAGTTGAGGAAGACTATGCACCGCAGCCGACCAACGATTATGGACGATCAAAGCTCGCGGCCGAGCTCGCAGTCATTGCATCGGGGGTCAAAGGCGCGATCCTGCGACCGCCTCTCGTGTACGGTGCCTTTGTCCGCGGCAACTTGGCCCTTCTGGCGAGGGCGGCAGCCAGTCCGCTGCCCTTGCCGCTTGGCGGTCTTCAGGGAAAGCGCTCGATTGTCAGCGACCGCAATCTCGGCTCCGCCGTCGCCTTCCTGCTTGATCAGCCTCCGTCAGAAATGACCACGGCTCTCGTTTCCGATTCCGAGCCTGTGACACTAACCGAATTGGTGATGAAACTCCGCGCCGTTGATGCACGCACCGCCAGGCTGTTTGCGATGCCCGGGCTGTTAAAGCTGCTGTTCGCCGCTGCAGGCCGTTCGTCGCAATGGGACAGTCTGTCCGGCCGCCTCGAACTTCGGCCGCGGCGGCTTGCGGCGCTGGGGTGGACCCCCGTCGAAAGCAGCTTGGACGGACTGACCCGGCTGATGCATTCACTTAGGCAAGCCTGAAAACCGGCGCTTGCTCTGGCACTCGATGCTATCCTCTGTGTCGACCTTTGCGGGCGTTGCGGCTGGCGGCAGCGAGTTGCAACGCGGAGCCAAACACCTCCTCACGCAAGCCGTTTCACTTGCTACCGATCAAAAACGGTGACCCGAGATACAAATCCGGCATGTCAATATTGTTTGGCGCATCGATCTCCGCCGGCGATGCCTGCTGCCGCTGGCCGCGGCGATACAGATCATTATTCACGAAAGTCACTTCGAAAACATCCGGCATCGACACGCCAGCCACAGTGGCGAAGCCGACGAAATTATTCGCGTGCAGATGCACCGGAAAGAAGCCCTGTCGAATCGTCTCGATAGCGCTCTGACACAATGAAAAATAGGCGGGATCAGCGAGCTTTGACGACCAGTGAAATTCGCAGGCAATCTGTCGAAATTGACGCAGCTCGTTGGCTGGAAACTTTGCGAAGGTCGACCATTCGCTGCCTTCGATATCAATCTTCAGCAATAAGTTATGTGTGCCCGGAGCCTTCGCGTTGTGCTGTCGCACCACTTCCGAGAGCGGAATGGAACCGGGAATCTCACGGTCGGGATCAATCGCCTGTTTGTGAAAACGGAAATTGGGGTGGTTGATCGGCGGCGCCGGAACGGTGTGATCGAACTGAAGAACTTCTTTGCCGAGATTTGCGAAATCGAGATCGCAACTGACGTCGTTGGAGATACCGCAAGAAATGATTGACGTTACTTCCGCAAAATCGTCGATGAAGATGTAACCACCATCGTTGGCACCGCCGAGACGCACCTTGCTGTATCCTTCCACATCGAAGGGGGCGAATTCGCCGCAAAACCCGAGTATGTCAGATTGGTTGACTTTGCGGAGCACAGTTTGCGGCTGTGGAGACGCCGCGGCAACCGGGACAGCTGCCGGCTGCCGCGCCGGCGGGAGGCCTTCCAGCATGTCGGCTGCGCGATGGAGCCGATGGGCCAAGCCCAAGCGAACACGTCTCATCATCAACATTCGTCCTTTCGCGTCAGTAAGCGCGGCCGTTGCCCGGCGCTTCCGATTGGCATCTATCCGCGGATGAATTATGCGATATCCTTCAGCAATCCCACAATAAACTGACGCATCGAGCGGTCCGGCGCGGTCTGCTTCAGGGAGGTTGCGATTTGCTGATAGGTTACCGGGTCCGTGGCCAGGCGCCGGATCGCTTGTGCGAGCGAACCCGCGGTGACGTCCGACGCGATCACGCCCGTCACGGACTCCCGCACCTGCTCCGAGAGGCCTCCAGAGGGCATCGCGACGACGGGCATCAGGCTGCCGAACGCTGTCGCTGCGACGCCGGACTGACTGGCCTCGGTATAGGGTAACGCCATCGCGTCATAACGCGCCAGCAATGGCGCTATTTCGTCGTCGCCAAGCCAGCGATTGATCACTTCTGCCTGCAGCGCGTCGAGTCGCTCCTGAATCGCGCCGATGTCGCCCGAGCCGGCGACGCCGAGATCGACGTGCAGCCCATCCGAGCGCAATATGTCGAGCGCGTCCAGCAACAATGGCAGCCCTTTATACTTCAGGATCCGGCCCAGAAACAGCAACCGTAGCGGCTTTCCCGGCGTTAGCGTCCGACTTCCGACCTTGCTGTCGTAACGCAAGTCGGGAAGAAACAGCGGCGTCACCTTTGCCGGATCGGCAAACCGACGCGCGGTCATCTGATCGGCCACGGCGCGGCTGAGCGTGACGACGCGGTCTGCCGAACGAGCCTCGCTGCGCAGCCAAGGTATGAGCGGACCTGTGGGATCGCCGGGATGGCCGACCGCGTCGTGAATGATAGTGACGTATTTCGCGCCCCGGGCACGAATGGCAGGCGCCAGGAGCGGCGTCCAGATATGCGGCATCAGGGTGACCACCACCGAAACATCGTCTCGGGCTATGCGATCCAGCAGGATCTTCCGGGCGGCCAGGAAGTTGCGGACGTTCGCGAACGACATCGCGCGGTCGAACGTTTCGATCGGCAACACGGCATCGCCAAGCGGCGCGAAATCTGCAATATTTTCGCTCATCTTCGAGACGACGAACGTCGACTGCACCCCGGCCAATTGCACTGCGTCACGGGCAAGTTCCAGCGTCAACCGGCACAACGCGCCGCGACGGCCCAGATATAGGAAAAGTGCCTTGCGCGGCAGGCTCATGGCACGCTTCCATCGGCCGTTGCCTGCAAGCCTTCTCGATGTGCAGCCATCACGCTATGGGCAAACGGGACGATTCCCGCGGCATCCGGTAGCCGGCTTGGTTGTTTCGTCGACCGGTCGGCGATGATGGATTCGATCCGCGCGGCGGCCGCGCGGGGTGACGTTTCGATCTGGAGCGCGAGTTCGGGCACGTCCGCGCCGTACAGATCTGCGGCATATTCCTCCGTCGCAATGGTCGGCACGCCCATGGCGGCGGCCTCCAGCGTGACGCCGGAAAACCGGGTGAGATGAACATCGGCGCGTTCAAGCAGCAGCGCCAACAAGGACGAACTGCCGAGCTGCCAGTCGATGCGCGCGGTCAGATGAGCCGGCGCGGCGGGCAATGCGCGCTGGGCGTCGAGACTGTGCATGCGAACCCAGACGAAAAGATCGATGGTGATCTCATGCAAGATGTCGACAATCCACTGGCCATCGTCGCCCGGCTGCAGCGAAACAACGATCTCGCCGGCGCAGGTAAGACCGCGCAGCCGGCTCGCCAGCGCCTGGCGCTGCCGGTCGATCAACTGCCTGAGTTGTGCGTATTGTGCGTGGTGGTCGCGTACGCCATCCGGAATGATCGTTGCAAGTTGCAGTCCCAGCGGGCCGGCCGAGAACACCCGATCGTCGCCGCGACTGTGACACTCCCACGACACCAGCGCGTCGGGCGCCGTGTTGAACAACGAGAAATGCGGCCGCTGACCTGGCGCCGTGATGGCGCTTCGGCTTTCCGCACCATGATGCACCTCGATCACCGGAATGCCATTGCGCTTGGCCGCAAATACGAGACCAGCGCTCGACCAGACACCCGAATTCAGGATGACCAACAGCTTTGGCCGACCGGAGCGCGAGAAAATTCGTTCGAACAAAGCTGCAACCGAGACCACCAGATTGAGCTGCCGCGCCAGCCACAGCAACAGAAAGCCCTTGCGCAGCCTCAGGTGGCCGGCGGCGATCTCACAACAACCAAGAAAGCCGGGCAGCTGGCTTAATGCGCCCCGCGTGCCAAACCGCATCGCGCGCGCGCGCGCGTCGGCAAGCAGGTCGGCGAGGCCGTAAGCCGCTCCATGCAGCGTTCGGCCCAAGCTGGGATCCTGCGCAGCAAGCTCCTCATACCAAAATATGCTGCGATGTCCCTCACGTTCGAGTAGCGCGGCGGGGACATCCAGGGCAGGCGTGAGATAAAAGTCACCGAGATGGCGGCCATGACCGCCGCTGGCAAAATAGACGATTGAATCGGTAAGGGACGTTCCTTCCCATACCGGGGATGGTAGCGCCTTGCGATGGCCCGATAGCGTAAAATAATCAGCCAACACGCCGGCCTGCCAGCCAATCCCGCCAGTCGACATTCCCCGCTTCGGCTGTTTGATCCTCGCAAGGATTCCGAGGCCGATCAGGGTGGTCTTGAACAGAGGCCAGATATCGACGCCGCTCAGCACCCACTGCCTGACATCGACGTGGTCCGGTATCGTCTCTATCCATCGCTCGAACGCGACAATATCGATCCGCTCCGATGCAGCTGCCATTGGTTTAGAAGTCTCTTTTCTGAAGGCTGGCGCAGACCGGCCGCCAGCGCGCATGGGGTTGTCTGACGGCGAGGATGCTCACTCCGGCCCAAGGACCAGATCATCCGCCTGGTAGTCGCGGGTCGCCGGGCGCCCAAGATGCTCCCAATACAGCACTGGCGATAAGCCGGTGCCGGGACGCTTCACGGTCAGGTTTTCGGCAGTGAAAATCTCGCCGCAACGAATCTCAGTTCGAGCCACGAGGCTTTTGCGGGCGATCGGAATGGTCTTCAGCTCCGAAGGCATCGGCACCTTGCGACCGTCGCCGAGCGCCCTTTCGACCTGACGGATCCCTGCCACCATCGCAGCAAACGACGACGGCTCGATCGACGCGACGTGGTCTGGACCCGGCAAATGGCGATCGAGGGTCAGGTGCTTCTCAATCATCAAAGCACCGCGCGACACCGCGGCAATCGCGATGGCAACGCCTTCGCTGTGGTCGGAGAAACCGACCGGCAGCGCGAATGTCCGGGACAACGTATCCATCGCCTTCAGATTGATCTCCTCCGGGATGGCCGGGTAGTCGGACGTACAATGCAGCAGCACCACATTTTTGCGAAGGGCGGCCTGGCCCTGCTCGGAGTTGAATGCAGCTGCAAAGGCCGTGCGCTCCGGCTCGCCCTGCTGCGTATAACCAAACGCCAGAACGCCGAGCGACTGCTCGATCTCGTCCATTGTCGCCATGCCGGTCGACAGAATGACCGAGCAGCCGCGACTTGCCATGTCCAGCAAGATAGGCGCGTTGGTCAGGTCGCCCGATCCGACCTTTAACCGGGTCATACCCAGGCCCTCGACCAGCAATGCCAGGCTGAGAGGATCAAACGGCGTCGACATGAATGTGACGCCGCGCTCGGTACAGCGTTCGATCAACCGACGGTGCGCCGCATCGTCGAGCTCCAGCGCCTTGAGCATTTCGAGCTGGCTGCTGGCATTGCCGGTGTTGCGAGTCTGATAGTCGGCCTTCGTTGCCGTTGCCGTCACCAATTGATCGGCTTTGAAGGTCTGGAATTTGACGATATCGGCGCCCGCTTCGGCCGCCGCGTCAATGAGATCCAGCGCCAGATCCAACCGTCCGTTGTGGTTGACCCCGGCTTCCGCGATGATGGTGACAGCGCTCATGATGGCTTCCTCACGTCACGCCGTTTTAGCTGAAGCCGGTGCACTGCCGCGCAGGCCAAGGATCGCCGACGACGGCAGATTGATGATGCGGTTTTCCAGCGACTCCATCTGCGACAAGTCGCTGCGCGGACAATCGCGATACATTGGCAAGTGCTGCATTCCGGTCCAGATCGGACGGCACATTAAGCCACGCGCATGACAGGCCTCTAGAAAGCCATCCCGCACGGTAGCATCCGGCTTGTCCAACATCATCGCCACCAACCAATAATTGCTTTGCGCATAGTCGGCATCGACGAAAATGGACGCGCCTGGCACATCGCGGAAGGCGGATGCATAGCGCGCGGCGAGATCGCGCTTGGCTGCGATGAAGCCATCGAGTTGCTCAAGCTGCGCGCAGCCGAGCGCGGCGTTGATGTTCGGCAAGCGATAGTTGTAGCCGACCTGGTCGTGAAGGAACGCCCACTTGTGCGGTGTCTTGGCGGTCGTCGTCAGATGCTTTGCTGCACGGGCAATCTGCGGATCGTTGGTCAGGATCGCGCCGCCGCCGCCCGTGGTAACCGCCTTGTTTCCGTTGAAGCTGAGCGAGGATACCAGTCCATGGTAGCCGGGATGGCGCCCCTTGTAGCGCGAGCCGATGGCCTCGGCGACATCCTCGATGATCAACAGATGCCAGCGCGCGGCAACCTCGGCGAGGGCATCCATGTCGGTCGGATGACCAAAGGTGTGCATCGGAACAATTGCGGAGATGCGACGGCCGGTTTTGCGGTTTCGACAAGCGCCCTGGACGATCTCGGCCTCGGCGGCAAGGTGCTGCTCCAGTTTTGACGGATCAATCCCTAGCGTAACCGGATCGGAATCGCAGAAGTGCGGGATTGCGCCACAATAGCTGATGGCGTTGGCGGTCGCGATGAAAGTCAGCGCCGGGGTGATGACCTCGTCGTCGGCACACACGCCGGCGACGAGCAGGCAGGCATGTAGCGCAGCGGTGCCATTGACCGTCGCAACCGTGTACCCGACACCGCAATATTCGGCCAACCGGCGCTCGAATTCATCGACAAACTTTCCAACTGAGGAGACCCAGCCGCTGTCGATCGTTTCCTTAACGTACTCCCACTCCCGACCGGCGAAGCGCGGCTCGTGCAAGGCGACGGGGCGCGGACTGTCGCCGACCACGGCATCGATGGCCGCGAGCGCGCGCTCGATGTCGAAAGCCGCGGCTGCCGGCGTCGTGCCGGATTCATGTATTCTATCCATGGTCGTCCCATTCGATCGAAAACTGTAATTTGGCATCGTCACGCGCGGGCCTGCGCCAGAGCGGACTCGACGAGGATATCCACGATCTCCGGCATTCGAACGCGGGCGCTCCAACCAAGCTGCGCGGCGGCGAGCCGCGGATCGCCGACGCTGACCTTAATGTCAGACGGCCGAAAGAGCGATTGGTCAGATGCCACATGCTTCGTCCAATCGAGCCCAAACCGTTCGAACACCAACGCCACGACCGATTGCAGCGACGTGGGCACCCCTGTCGCGACCACATAGTCCTGCGGCGTGTCCTGTTGCAACATGGTCGCCATGCACGCGACATGGTCCGGCGCCCAACCCCAGTCCCGCGTAATGGCGAGATTGCCCAGCGTCAGGAGGTCGGATTGCCGGGATGCAATTGCCGCAGCGCCGCGCACAATACGCTGCATCACAAAGTTGTCCGGCCGCAGCAGACTCTCGTGATTAAACAAATATCCGCAGCAGGCATGAATTCCCAAGCAATCGCGGTAGCTCTGGACCAACATCGTTGCTGAGGCCTTGGCAGCCCCGTAGGGCGTGCAAGGCCGCGAGGCGGCCGTCTCGTCGGCGGGTTTTGACGCCACAAGTTCGCCGAAAATTTCACCCGACGACGCGTAAAACAGGCGGCATTGCAGCGACAGGGTCCGGATTGCTTCCAGGATAGCCATCGTACTGCCAACATGGCTGTCAAATGCTTCGAGCGGCTGGCTGAACGACAGACCAACCGAAGACTGACCGGACAGGTTATAAACTTCGAACGGTGTGACGGCCTGAATGACCCCCTTGACCTGAGCCCGGTCGTCGGCGGCAACGACGTGCACACGAACGCGATCCTGAATACCGAGACGGGCAAGGTTGCCACTTGCCGCAACGGCCCGCCGTGACGTGCCGTAAACCTCGTAACCCCTCTCGAGCAGATGGCGCGCCAACAGCGCGCCATCCTGCCCGGTGATCCCGAAGATCAGCGCACGGTTGGCCAGGCCCTTCATGAACGAAGCGATTGTCCCGAAGACTTGCCTAGGTCGGCCCCATCCCGCTCCTTTGAATTCGACAATAAATTCAAATCGCTCTTGACCATTTCACGGACCAATTCGGCGAATCTGATCTTGGGCTCCCAGCCCAGCACCTTACGGGCCTTGGTTGCATCGCCAAGAAGCAACTCAACTTCCGTAGGACGGAAAAAACGGGGATCGATCTCGACCAGCACTTGGCCGGTTTTCGCGTCGGTGCCCTTCTCACTCGCACCCGTGCCGTTCCAGACGATTTTGCGGCCGACTTCGCCAAAAGCGAGTTCAACAAACTCACGCACGCTGTGGGTTTCGCCGGTCGCAAGGACATAATCGTCCGGGCTTTCCTGCTGCATCATCATCCACATGCCCTCGACGTAATCGCGGGCGTGGCCCCAGTCACGCTGGGCATCGATATTACCAAGGTAGATCTTGTCCTGCAGGCCATTGGTAATCGCAGCAACAGCGCGCGTGATCTTGCGGGTCACGAACGTCTCGCCCCTCGTCGGCCCTTCATGATTGAAGAGGATGCCGTTCGACGCATGCATGCCGTAGGCTTCGCGATAGTTCACCGTGATCCAGTAGGCGTACATCTTGGCAACGGCATAAGGGCTGCGCGGATAAAACGGCGTATTCTCGTTTTGCGGAACCTCCCTGACCTTTCCGTAGAGCTCCGACGTCGAGGCCTGGTAGAATTTGGTTTTCTTTTCCCGTCCGAGGATGCGGATCGCCTCAAGAAGGCGCAACGTGCCGAGAGCATCGGAATTGGCTGTGTATTCGGGCGTCTCGAAGCTGACATAGACATGGCTTTGCGCGGCCAGATTGTAGATCTCGTCCGGCTCGATCTGTTGCACCAGCCGGATCATATTGGTCGCGTCGGTCAGATCGCCGTAGTGCAGAAAGAAGCGAACATTGGCTTCGTGGAGATCGTGATAAAGATGCTCGATGCGGCCGGAATTGAATGAGGAGGAACGGCGTCGCAGGCCGTGGACGATGTACCCCTTGTTGAGGAGCGACTCGGCCAGATAGGCGCCATCCTGCCCGGTAACCCCTGTGATCAATGCAACTTTTGTCATTCTGTCAGCTCGTCAGCCCTGAATTGTTGATTGTGGACAAAGACAAACAATCACTTACAGTAGTGAAAGCCCGACGCCGGAGCGCCTTCTCCCCGCGGCAGGATATGTCCCAATGCAAGGCGTTGCGACGCTTATAGCCCAATTTGTCGGCATGGGACATGCTTTCCCGCAGCGCCGGGACGGTCGTCGTTACCCGATTTACAGCCGCTGGTTCCTGGCCGGAAGCTAGTCCTTGGCACGATCCCGCGACGCCGTGAGACGAGCGCGAAATGAGGCAGCCAGACGCCTCGCGGCAAATCCAAGGGTCCAGAGCGCCCCGTGATGCCGGTAGAGCGTACTGGCTGCAATGACACGGTCGGCGATCCAGTCCCGACGGGCCGAGGCGCCCACTTTCCCCAGATGCGGAAGCCACTTCGAGTTGGTTTTCTTCACCCAGTCGCGCAGTTCGCCGGCATCGATCGCATTCAGATTGGCCAGCCGCCCGATCGGATACCGCATCGAATCGACCACATCCTGCGTCGTCTGATCAGGATCGAGATATTTCACGATGCCCCGGACATAGGTGTCGTTGGCCCGAATGTCCTCATCTCTCGCCACGTCAAGATGGATATCGACACGCTTGACCGGACGGCGCCAGCGACTCGGCTTATGCATCACCTGGTGAAAGTGGAAAGTGTCGGTCACCCGCCCGTAGCGGTGCCCTGCTCGCGTCACCAGGCCGGCCAGGATGATATCTTCGTTGCGATACAGGTAGTCGTCGTCGATCAAGGGAACGACTGCGGCGAAGGCGGACTTCTTGCCCATCTGGCTGCCGGAAAACGCACGGGCGCCTTCGGCGACCTCAAGCATGTAGTCCGCCATCAGCGTGATGCGCTGGCTACATTCAAACCAGTCATACTCGCCACGATGCTTACACATGGTTTCAAACCAGTCGGGCGGAAGGTAGACGTCCGAATGCAGATAGACGAACCAATCCGTTTCGACCGCTTCGATCAGGCGCCGGAGACTGAAGCCAAGCGAGGTGAATTCGCGATGGTCGAGCACTTCCACCCGCGGAAATTCGCGCGCGAGATCGATTGACCCGTCGGTGCTGCCGCCGTCACCCAGAATGAGCCGGTTAACCGGAATCTCGCGATAGATCGAGATCAGATTCTTGCGCCACAATTCGTTGGTGTGAATGATCGGGACGATGACATCGACCGCCTCCGACCCATGGGTCAGAAACCGGTCGGCAAATGGCTCCGGCTCGAAATATCGAGCAAAGACCGAAGGTTCTTCGGATTTTTTCATGTCATTCATCTTGCAAAAGCCCTTAAAGACTAGTCGCCCGCTCGGACGGCAGACCTGATGGCCTGCTTATCGGCGGGACGTGCCCCGATGTCGACAGCTGCGTCACGACCTGCAGCATGCGATCTCCGGCGCCGCCGTCGAGCACACCCCAATGGTTCGCAGCCGACTGCTGTGCCAAAGCGACATCACGGCTGTACTCCTCGTCTCGCGTGAGACGCGTTAGCAGCGCACGAAACTCATGCTGCTCTTCGGTGGCTAGCACGCCCGAAACATCTTGGAAATCGGTGTAGCGGTAGCGGTATACGTCGTAATTGACCACCGGCTTGCCGCAGGCAATGGCCCACCGGATAGTCGAGGAAATGCTCGCCACGTAGATGTCGCAAGCAGGCACCATTTCCGCCGTACGCCAGCGGCCGATGCGAATGCCATCGCGTTCGATGTAGCGCATTTCGTCAGGATCAACCGATGGATGCAGCGCGACGATATGGTTGCACCCGGTGGTATCTGCGAGGGCCTGGATCCAGAAGTCCACCAGCGCCCGATAGTCCTGAAAATCGCACTCCGGCCGGCCCCCGGCGAGATACAGAAAATCCGGGGGGAGCGCTGTGAGCACCAGGGGACGGGCTGGATCGAGTTCAAGTTCGTCGCATAGCTGCCGCCGAAGCTCGCCGGCACGCGCCATGCGATCGGCCATCGCATCGTCCGACAACGTTCCGGTCAGGACCATGCGGTCGTTTTTCATGCCGGCTTCTGCGTAGTAGTCGATCATCGCCTGGCTCTCCATGGCGATGGCATCGGCGGAGCCGCTGTTGAAAATCCAGGGCTGAGGTGGCGCCAGCCCACCGAGCTCCATGGCCAGAACGCGTCCAGGTGGGCAGCGGAACAACTTACGGCCCCGATGTGTCCTGACCCATTTCGGGAACATCAGGGCGATCGATTGCCGCGCCAAGCCGCTGACATGGTAGTTTGGGTCAGCAAAATAGACCTCGGCCTGCTCCAGACCGTTTGACATCGTCGATGGAACAACCAGAACAGGAATTTCAGCCTGATGTGCCAATTTAATGTAGAGCGACGTGTCATAGCCGACCATATCGCCACCGAGCACCAGCAGATCCGGCCTCGTTGCCGACAACAGCATGGAGATTTCGTCCGCCGCGATGGAGAAGGCCAAACGCTCGGCCAGAAAGCTGAGCCCGACCCCAGGCAGTTTTGACGCCAGTTTGGTCGCGACACGCGAAAAAAAGCGGCCAGCGACTCGCTGGAGCGGTCGGGCCCGCACCTGCGGCTGCAGCCCCATTTCGGCCAGACTTTGTTTGAGCGGCGGCAGCAAACATGGCACGCCATCGGCCCGCGAACGACTGGCGAATGCTTCGGCCGTCCAGTGGACAAAAGGGCAATAGAAAATCGTGTTCGCCTGCGCCCGCTCGCGCATCAAATTTCCGAACAGCGAAAGCTCGGTCAGAAAGGTCGTTGTGTGCGCGACAATGAGGACGCGGGGCCCTGCGACTGTGGCGGACTCCGCTGATTGCGCGGTCTCACGAGTGTTCAAAGGCCTGTCTCAACCTCGTTGCCCGCCGAAACGGCATCGGGCGTATTGATTTCACGCATCGATGTGCCAGCACCAAGCAGCGCGACCATTCGCCGTCCGGAAGACGAGTCCAGCACCGCCCAACGCTTGGAATCGCAACGCTGTATCTCCGCCTGCTCGCTCAGATGGACTGGATCGCTGGTGAGGCTCCCGAGTGCGGCGATAAAGTCCGCACGGGTGGTCACCAGGGTCACCCCCCTTGCCGCTTCGTAATCACGATAGCCATACTGGTAGACGTCGTAATTCACAACCGGCTTGCCGCAGGCAATGGCCCAACGGATTGTAGCCGAAACCGATGCCACATAGAGGTCGCACAGCGGTACCAGTTCCGCCGTGTCGCGATAGCTGATTGCCACGCCGCATTCGCGCAGTGCAGCGAGCGTCTGCAAACGCGTTTTGGGATGCGGCCGGACCAGCACATTCCAGCCGGAAATGCCAGCCAATGCTTTGCCCCAAAACCCGATCAGATCGGCAAAGTCGGCGAATTCGCTTCCCGGCCGATCATAGGTATTCTGGTCTGGTGGAAGCGCCGCCAGCACCATGGGCTGATCGGCTACAAAGCCGAACTCCAGATCAAGGGCCGCGCGCCGCGCGGCGCGCTCCTGTGCGACCTGTGCCAACACATCGTCTGTCAGGCTGCCGACGACGGCGAGTTGGCGGTCCGGGATACCTGCCGCGCGGTAGTAGTCCTGCATCGCCGGGCTTTCCACAGCGATAACGTCGATTGCCCCGCTGTTAAGAAGCCAGGGATTTGGAGGGGCCAATCCGAGCGCCTCCGTGGCGACGACCTTCGCGTAACTCGTTCGCAGGAAATGTCGCTGTTTGTAGCGCAAGCTCCAGTGTGGGAACAGGGCGGCGGTGATGCGGTTCTGCCAACTCATGCTGACTTGCGATGGAGCGTGGTGCAGGTAGGATTCAGCGAATTCGGCTGTGTTCGAGATCGTGTAAGGCAGAACAATCGATTTCACTCGGCGCCGACGGGCGACGGAAATCCAGACGAATGTATCCAGCTCGACATTGTCCTCGGACATCACCAGAGCCGAATATTGTCGCTGCGCCAACACGTGATCGGCGCGCCCGGCACGCTTGAGCATGATGTCCCGGTGTAGGTCGACATAGTCGATGTCGATGCAGTACTTGAATTTTAGATAGCGCTGCAGACGAGCCGGCAACCAGGCCAGCAGAAAACGGTTTGTCGCCACCAGCGCCGCGGCGATCCTTCGCCGCCACGACCATGGCGACGGCGCAAGCGCCTGCTCTCCTCCGCTGTCGTCGGGAAAATCGCTGCTGCTCAGCACCTCCAGCCCCAAATCCTGGAATATCGCCGGAACCCCAAGCGGCTTCAGGCGATCCTCCATGTAGATGACGGGCTTTAACCGGGTCTCGGCGATGAGCAGCGATGCGAGGCGGCCAAGCTCTTGAATGTGAGCTTCCTCATTGACGAGAAGCACGACGTGCCAGGGAGCCTCGTCGGTGACCGCGTCCGAGAAGACGTCAACATCAGCGCTCACGTATCCGCCCCACCGGTGCCAGCCGGGTCGCGATCCGATCGAACAGACGGCTGGTCTTGCGGAACAATGCCGACGGCGCCCATCGCATGCGCTCGACCAATGGGGCCTTCGGGCGTTTCCATTGAACGCGGCCGGGGACAATACGTGCGTCTTTGGGCACACTACATGTGTCCTTGGCCGCGGAAACCGCACACCCATACGACCGCGCAGGGGGAAAAATGTTCGACCACGCCGGATGATTGAGCTCGACCCAATGAGCAAACTCGCCAGGTGAGAGCGCGCCGAGCTCAACTAGCCGATCAATATTCTCCTGCAGCCCCGGGACGAGATCCTCGGACTGTTCTGGCTTCAAATATTTGATGATCCCTTTGACATAAGTCATCGCCGAGCGGATTTCCTCCGCTGCGCTCAATTCTAGTTCAAAATTGACGCGTTTGACCCGGCGTTGCCAGGGGCTTTCCTTGAACACCTGCTGATGATCGACGAAGGTCGATTCGACCTTGCCGTAGCGAAAGCCCGCAGATTTGATTAAATTCGCGAGAATGATGTCTTCGTTGCGGTAGAGATAATCATCGTCGATGGTCGGCAGAATGCGGTCGAAGGCAGCCTTGCGGCCCATCTGGCTGCCGGAGTAAGCGCGCTCGACTTCCAAAGTCGGCGCCACGGTCTTGACCATGATGACCGTGTTTTGACCGCTTTCGAACCAGTCATATTTCTGTTTTGCACCGCACATGGTGTCGAACCAGCCGCCAGGTAAGTACACATCGGAGTGCAGGTAGACGAACCATTCGGTCTGGACTTCTTCAATCAACTTGCGGAGGCTGAAGCCCAGCGACGTGAGCTGACAATGGTCAAGTACGGTAACACGCGGAAATTGCATAGCAATCTCTAGCGAATTATCGATGCACCCGGCATTTCCCAATAGCAGCCGCCGGATGGGAATTTCCCGATAGGCGGACAGCAGGTTGGCACGCCAGAGCTCGTTGGTGTGCATGATGGGGATAATGACATCGACCGCCAAGTCCGGCTCGGCCTCGAATCGATCGACCAATTCCGGGTCGGAGAAATACGTTTTGAACGAAGTCTTCTCGACGGCCACCGGTTCAGTACCTGTTTCCATTTGCCAAACTCAATATCAGCGAGCCAATTCGCGCGCTGCTACCACCGTCTAACATTCCCCAGTCGGAAGCGATATCCGCTTGCTGTGACGTCAACACCTCAAGGTATCGCTCGTCCGTCGTCAACCGCCTGTAAGATTGAGCGAATTCGGCAGCACCGCGAACTGTCAGCACAGCCGGCAAACCGTCGAAATCGGCGTAGTGATACTGGTAGACATCGTAATTGAGAACCGGGCACCCGTTCGCAATCGCCCATCGAGTCGTTGCAGAAATCGACGTCACATACAGGTCACAAAGAGGAATAAGCGTGGAAACGTCGTTCTGCAGCACTTTGGCGTTAAAATGTGACAACTCGTCCAAAACGCGCTCCTGGAGCGCCGGATGCGGGTTGACGATGACGTTCCACTCCGAATTTTCGGTGATGGTTTCCAGCCAGAATTTGACCAGCGTCGAGAAATCGTCAAATTCGCATCCGGGCCGGCTGCGACAGCCCTGATCCGGCGGCAAGGCACACAGAACGGTCCGCTTCGAGGGATCGAGCCCCAGTTCAGCGATCCGGGCGCTTCGCTCCGAGGCCGACTGAAATATCAACTGCGCCATTGTATCATCGCGAAGGCCGCCGAGCGTTTTGATCTTACCCCGCCGGCTTCGTCCCGCATCCGCATAGTAGCGTGCCATCGCATGGCTATCTGCCACGATAACGTCGGCGGACCCCGAATTGTAGATCCATGGCGTCGCTTCAGAAAACCCGACGATTTCTGCAGCGACCATCGTCATCTTCGGCAAACGGGTCAATTCCAGAGCGCCGTAGGGGTGAACGCACATGCGCAGCCAGCGACGAATGAACCGGGACAGCCGTCCGTATTCCAGCACATATTCCGGCACGGCAGAAATCGACTCGAGCGCCTCCCTTGCAGTTGCCAACGTATAGGGAATGATGACGGACTTGGCTCCGCGCACGCCTCCCATCTTGGTCCACCGCGCGGTGTAAGCGGCGACGTTGTCCTCGGCTAGCACGATGACCGATGGGTCGACCGTTTGCAGGATGCGGTGCGCTATCTCGCGTAGCGCCGCAAGACGTTCGACCTCTTCGAGAATCCCTTGCCAGATCCGATCTTGCTCGGCGACCAGGTCTCCAGCAAACCACCATTTGTGTAACCAGAAAAATGCGCGCTCCCGATATGTTCGCAGCGCATCGCCCCCGCCTTGCACAGCGAGGGCATCAGTGAAGGACGTCCCGGCCACCGTCTTTCCATCGGGGTCGAACAGGTCGATGTTGCGGGCCTCGCAAAACGCATCCAGTCCGCCGTAAAATGTCCCGATCTGACTGAACACCACAGGCCTAAGGCCGGGTTGAGCGGACAGCAGATCAACCAGCAGATGGGTGTCACGGACCTGCGCAACCGACGTCACAACGATCAGTACGTTGGCGATCTTGCCGCCGGGCGATGTCGATTTATCGTCAGGCACCGAGGATACTCGTGCGAAGCTTGTCAGCCAGGAATTTATTTCCGAAATCGGTCAGATGGCATACATCGACGAACACCGTCTGATTGGCGACAGCGCTATCGTTCAGCCACTCATTCGCGTCGTGGAACGGCATGCCCGCATCCCCGCAGATGGCCTTAACACGGTCGCGATATTTTTGATGGAATTCGCTTGTTGCGTATCGGTCGAGATAGTAGCCCGCCTTCAAATCGAGATCGAACAGCGTGCGTTCGGCAGGGGTCAGCGGCTTGGTTGTCCAATTGATGACGGGCTGCAGGACGAAATGCACGTCGGCATCCAGCCCGCGCCCCAGCGCCATCCAATTCCCGACATCACCCGTGAACAAATCCATTACGGTATCGAATTTGGTTTCGATGTCCGGCTCCGGGCGGGCCACCTCGGAAACAGGCTCGCCGAAATAGAATTCGACCATCCGTTCCAAGCGACGATGAGCCCGCAACTTGGCATCGATCCAGGTATGAAATTTGTGCAAGGCGCGATCCAATCGGTCGAACCGCTCGGCCTTGTATTGCTTGCTGAGCAGGTCGAGATTGTAGGCCTCTTCCGACATGATGCCGAAGTCGGGATGAATATATGTGTTCGGCAACGCGATCGACGTCGCTCCCAGCACGCCGGAGAAGATGACGATCTTTCGGATTTTCGGCATGAAACGCCGCAACGATTGGAAGATGACGAGTTCTTGTTGCGACGTTGCGCCGCGAATCCCGACGTTCAAAACGGTCGGCAGGTCGCGAGCAGCCGTATTTTCGTTCAGGTAATGCGTGATGGTCGTTTTGTCCGACGAACAGTCCACGCCAAACAGCGAACTGTTACCGACCAGAACGTCGCAGCTATCGATATCCGATTTCAGCGTTCGCCAGTCCAGCCGCTTGTCGCCGGACGCGTATTGTACGCGGAGCCCGAGATCATCCGTGTTAACGGCGGTGGATTTGTAGTTCGGCGGATGCATGAACATCGCGAACGGACGGAATTCCATCGACATCGCCGAGTAGTCCACATGGTGCGGATACATGCGGACGCGCGGACGAGGCTCTGTAGCCTCCACGGAAGACATCGAGGGCTCCTCTAAGACTTGCTGAGCCGCGACTCCATCAGCGCGCACGGCTCGTAATGCGTCCAATGTAGCCGCGGACGCAGGATCGACGAGGGCCATTCGCGCGCCCAGGCGCCGCGCACCCCCTCATTTTTCATATCGTCGATCACATAGAATGTGATGGCCTCAGAGGCGGAAACATATTCCGTCGTTGTGGGAGACGTGCAGATCAGAAACTCGACCGTAAACATTCCCTCGTTCAGGAAATCGGGTGGGACCACGCATTGTGCCCGGAAACGACCGATAGGAGCGATGCGGTTACGCCACGGCGAGTCAAGATTGTCCATGGACACGAAAGCCGTGACCCCGGACTCATGGCGAAGATAGACCTGAACGTTGAGGGCGTAACGAGGCCGCAAAACGTCCCATTCGAGTTCGATCCGGATCGGGGTCTTGACGTCGAACCGGCTGCTCGGCGAGCCCAGCATATCCAAGGCCCGGACGGCGCGAAGCCGGAAATCACCTTCGGGCGAAACCGGTGCAGCCGTCTCGTCCCAGAGGCGTTCGGCATTGATGGACATGCCGCGCGACAGATAGCTTTCGATAATAGGCTGCGGGAAACCATCATCGATAAGCTTGCCGTTCTCCAGCAATATGCACCTCGTGCAAACCTGCATGATCATACTGGTGTTGTGGCTGACGAACAGCACCGTCTTGCCGGACTTCACTTCGCTATCGATACGTCCCAGGCATTTTTTCTGGAAGTGAATGTCGCCGACTGCCAGCACCTCGTCGACAATCAGGATCTCACATTCCATATGCGCCGCGACCGAAAACGCCAGGCGCATATACATGCCGCTGGAGTAGTGCTTCACGGGCGTATCGATGAAAGCGCCCACCTCGGCGAAATCTACGATTTCGTCGAACCGACGCGTGATTTGATCATGTGTCATGCCCATAATCGAGCCGTTCAAGAACACGTTCTGACGGCCGGTCAATTCACCATGGAAGCCGGTGCCGACTTCGAGCAGACTGCCGACCTGCCCAGTCACTTCGGCGAATCCCTTTGATGGCTCGGTGACGCGCGCAAGGATCTTCAGCAACGTGCTTTTGCCGCTGCCGTTCTTGCCAACGACTCCAACGACTTCGCCGCGGCGAACCTCAAGATCGAGGTTCCTCAGCGCCCAGAATGTGTTGGCCTCCTCCTCCATGTCCCGGTCTTCGCTGAACAGGATTGGCCATAGCCGCTGTAGCGGAAGATCGAAGCCGAGAAAGTCGTAGCCGCTATATCGTTGTTGAGACAGCACGCCGAGGCGGTATGCCTTGCCAAGTTGGTCGGTTCGGACCGCAACATCACTAGCCATGAGAGGATTCCACCGTTCCGATCAGATTACGTCTGCAAACACGCGCTCGACACGTCGGAATGCCCACATGCCCGACATTACGAAAAGACAGGTGGCACAAAACGCAACGAAATCGTTGATATCAGGCGGATCGCCTTGCTGCAGAAACGCCCAGCGAAAGCCTTCGATGATGCCAACCACCGGATTGAGGTGGTAAAATTCGCGGTACTGCTCTGGAACGACCGAGCTCGGATAAACGATCGGCGAAACAAAAAACGCCAATTGCAGAGCGTAGCCAAGGCCCTGGTTGATATCCCGATAAAGCGAATTCAAGGCTGACAGCCAGAGGCCGACGCCGATCCCCAGCATCAACGCCCACATTCCAAAGAACGGCACCATGACGAGGTTCAGGCTGAGAGGCATTCCCATATAGAACAGAAGCCCCAGCAGCAGCAGCGACGTGACCACAAAGTCAACCAACGCATTGGTCACGCTGACCATCGGCAGGATGATGCGGGGAAAATACACTTTACCGAAGAAGCCGGCATTGGCCGCGATGCTCGATACAGCTCCTTGAATGACCGCTGAAATCAGCTGCCACGGCAGCATCGCCGCCGACATGACGAAGAAATACGGAATCCCCGATCCAAAATCGACCTTGCCGACATGCTCGAAGAGGATGGTGTAGGTGATCAGCGTAAAAGTCGGCTGCAGGATACGCCAGAACCACGCCGTTGGCGTCTGATTTTTGATCGCCATGAGGTCGCGATGCAGCAGGCCAAAGATCAGCTCGCGATAGGCCCAGATTTCGTCGAGGCCAAATCCCTCGATCTTTCGGTTTGGAATCAATCGGACCGTCGAGGTATGCCGATCGTCGTTCCGGTTCTCGGTTTCCGAGGTCTTAGCTTCTAGCGGTGCAGCATCTACATCTGACATTCGTTACGCGCCCCGATCTCGCCGATCAGCGCCGAGCGTAAGAAAATTGCGTAGAATGCGCAGCCCGGTTTCACCGCTCTTCTCTGGATGAAATTGCGTGCCCGACACGTTGTCGATCTGCAAGGCCGCCGAAATACGCTGCCCATGATAATCGCAATCGGCCAGCCGATAACCGTCATCGACGGGCACCGCGGTAAACGAATGCACGAAGTAACAGGTGCTGCCAGGGGCAACGCCATCGAGAATCGTACTGCTCCACTCCACCTCGGACGACGGCTTGTTGAGTTCGCTCCAACCGATATGCGGAATCTTGTAAGATGGACCGTCGGGCTGAGCCTGTGGGATAGCGCGCACCCGCCCGGGTAAAATACCGAGACCTTTGTGCTCGCCGAACTCTTCGCTGATCTCCAACAGCATCTGCATCCCGACGCAAATGCCAAGCACCGGAGCTCCGCTGGATACGTAATCCAGAACCGGCCCCACCAGATCGCGCTTGCGAAGTTCGCCCATGCAATCCCCGAACGCGCCGACCCCGGGCACGACCAAACGTTTGGCGGCTGCAATACGCGAGGCGCTGCCGGACAGTTCAACCTCGGCGCCGCAAGCTTCAAACGCCCGGCAAACGCTGAGAAGATTGCCGACCCCGTAATCCACTACCAAAACGCTTTGGCTCATATCTGCCTCACTGTAATCCCGGCCCGCCGCGCGCCTTCGCGAATGTCAGGCACGGTCAGGCGCTTATAGTGAAGGACATCTGCCATGGCGACCGCGTCGGCATACCCGTCCTTCACGACCTCGACCAGGTGCTCCACTGATCCCATGCCGCCGCTTGCGATCACCGGAACGCGCGCGACCTCCGATACGGCGCGGGTCAGCGCGACATCGAATCCTCGGCGTGTCCCCTCCTGGTCGATCGACGTCAGGAGAATCTCGCCGGCGCCGAGATCGACAGCCCGGCGAGCCCATTCAACGACATCATACCCCGTGTGCTCGCGACCATTGTCGGTGAACGCTTCCCAACGCCCCTCGCCGGTGCGCTTTGCCTCGATCGAGAGAACCATGCACTGCGACCCGAACCGGGTCGCCACCTCGGTCACCAGTTCGGGACGTGCCACGGCAGCGGTGTTGATCGCCACTTTGTCAGCCCCGGAACGCAGCGCCTGCTCAACGTCATCGAGCGAGCGCAAGCCTCCTCCGACGGTAATCGGAATGAACACCTCTTCGGCGGTACGCCGAACCAGATCCGACAGGCTGTTACGGCCATACAGGCTGGCGACGATATCCATATAGATGATCTCGTCTGCGCCAGCCGCGTAATAACCTTGCGTAAACTGCTGCGGATCGCCGATTTTCCGCAATCCCTCAAGATGGATGCCCTTGATGAGATTCGGCGACTTGATATCAAGCCGCGCAATGAGGCGAACGTTCGACATCGGACCTACTTCACATATTCCTTGCCCATCGGCGTGTGCTGCCACGCCGTGTGCCTGAGCTTCCATTCGCCGTCTTCGTACATCCACAAATGCGGCGAGCGGAAGCGATCGGCGAGATGCATGAAATACTGGCGGTCAAGCATCGGCTGCTCGAACATCCGGCTGGCGATCGGGAATTCCTTCTCGGGAATGCTCAGATAGGTGAAGATCTCCTCGGCGAAACGCTCTGGAAACTCACCGTCGAACTTCTTGGCGAGCGCAACACCCTCTTCACGCGTGATGTCGCGCGATCGAATTTCCTGCGCGGCGTCGTAAGTCGCACGGCCGATGCCGAACTTCGTGAACGTTGTATAGTAGTGAAAATCGTCGATACGATCGTCGATGCTGTTGTACTTGCTGTAAGTGCCAGGCGTGCGCTCCGGAGACGCCTGAAAACCGGTGTGCTCCACCGCATGGTAATAGCAGCTCTGCGGATGCCACTTGAGGTAATAGCCGAGGTAGTGAACCTCGACATTCTTGGCCTCGATCTGCGCCGGGTCGGCAGGGAAATAAGGGACCAGGTCGACTTCGGGAACCCCGAAGCTGTTGATCAGGTCGTGCACCGACACGCCGCCGAGATAGATCTGGCTCTTGTCCTCAGCGGTGTAATAACTCCAATCGCGCTTGGCCGTATCCGTATCGGTTCGCGGGTTGCCGTATTCGGCTTCATTCTCGCCGTAGAAGACCAACGGGATATCGTGCAGCACCGCCATTTTCGGCGCCAGGCTCTTTTGCCCGAGCATAAAAGCCTGGAAGGGATGAAACAGGTTTTCGACCGCAAGCCGCGTCAGCAAGCGGTGCGTGCGCCCGTTCGGCGTATGCAGGAAATTGTCGAAGCCGGAATGCAGCCACGACTGAAAGTTCTTCCAGCCCCAGTCGGTGTAGATATGAGGCGCCCATGTCACGGTCAGGGGGTGCATGCCGAATTCGTGCTTCAGCATATAGGAAGCATAGGTGCTGTCCTTGCCGCCCGAACCTGGAACGACGCAGTCATAGTGGCCGTCATTGCGCCGATGACGATCGCACAGATCCATCAGCTTGCGCCGACGTTCGTCCCAATCAATCGTATTATGCTTCTCTTCCGCCACGCGGCAGGCGTCGCAGATGCCATGACCGTCAAATTTGATGGTCGTTTTTCGACTTCCCTTGACGTGCGCGAATTCAACCGCGGAGTTCGGGCGCTGGTTGGAGATCACGCAATTGGCACAGAATTCCACATTTTGCGGCAGGCCATAAAGGGTCTCGGGGTGATTAATATCCGGGCGATATTTGGTCAGATCGATCGGAACGTGGCGGGGATATTTGTCCATAATCAGCGCGGCCCTTCGGTAAGGATAGATTCAACGATCCGAAGATCGAGTTCTGTGTCGATGTCGAAGGAGCGCTCCTTCGGCATCGGGTATCCAACAGTGTGCTTTGTCAGAAAATTCCCGCCTGCAACGAGATGGCTTGCCGGCGCGACATAGACCGCGCCGTTGAGCGCGACAACCGACGGAGCGTCCTGGCGCCGGGCAGGAATTTGATCCTCCGGAAACAGCGAATGGACTTTGCGATCGGATCCCATGGTCAGCATCCAGTAAGGGCTTTTATCGGGCTCGCAAACGCTCACGCAACTCAGCGCCCCGGAGTTAACACAACACTCCAGCGCCCCGTCGATATCGTCTGCGCGACGCATGGGTGAGGTTGGCTGTAGCAATACGACATAGCCATCTGCAATGGCCAGCGCCTTGAGCGCGTGACGAACGACGTCCATGCTCTCGGCCTGATCAGTCGCCAGCGCGGCCGGCCGCACAAACGGCACTTCGCAACCGTGGCGCTCAGCATGCGCGATGATATTCGGGTCGTCGGTCGATAGCACGATGCGATCGACGTATCGCGACGCCTTTGCAGCATCAATCGTCCACGCAATCAAAGGCTTGCCGCCGAGCTGGCGAATGTTTTTATGCGGCACACCTTTAGAACCACCGCGCGCCGGGATCAACGCTAAAACTGGTTTTCCGTCAATCATTTAGCCCGGCCCTTCGCCGATCCAGAACTCCCGGACATAATCGTCGTTGGCCTTGTTGAAATCGTCCATGCGGCCGATGTCCAGCCAGTATTCGGTGATCGGGAACACGCTCGCCGAGCTTTGGTCGGCTGCCAAACGCTCGAAAAGCGTTGGCATGTCGTATGCCGATCCCGACGGTATCATGCCGACCGCGGATGGTTCGAGCACGTAGATTCCGGCATTCACGAGAAACCGGTGAACCGGCTTTTCCACAATCTCCGCAATCCGGTGGTCGTCCAGCTCGATCACCCCATACGGAATTTGGACGAAATAGTCACGCACGCACATCGTGGCGACAGCAGCGTGCTCATGGTGGAAATCCAGCAATGCCCCAAATGCGACCTTGGTCAGAATGTCACCATTCATCACAATCATCGGGTGCGATGGCGTATCTGACAGCAAGGATATCGCGCCGGCAGTGCCAAGCGGCTTGTCCTCGTCTTCCTCGATGTATCGGATGCTCGCGCCCCAGGCGGATCCGTCACCAAAATGCTGCCGGATCATTTCGCGCCGGTAGTTCACCGAGATGTAAAAATCCTGGAAACCCTGCTGGACCATGTTTTCGACGATGATCTGCAGAATTGGCCGACCACCGATATGAAGCATGGGTTTCGGGCAGTTGTCCGTCAGCGGACGCAGCCGCTGGCCGCGTCCGCCAGCCATCAAAAACACCGGGTTCGGGCGTCGCGGAACCCGCAGGGCTTCATCGAGGGTGCGAAGCGCAACCACCCGGCCTTCGGTATCCAGAATCGGAACTTGGCGGCACAGGTTCTTGCGCAACAGATCGAGCACGCCAGCGGGATCGTCGTCGAAGCTCGCTACCCGTGGCTTGCTGTTCATGATCACCGATGCCGAATTATCGATATTCACGCCGCGCAGCAGTCCACGTCGGACGTCTCCGTCCGTGACGGTTCCCAGCAGTCGTCGATCGGCGTCGACAACCAACGCCACCTTCGCGGACGAACGTTCGATCGTCTCAATGACGTCCTTGATAGTCGCGAGTGGGCCGACCAGGGTCTCTTGAACGTTTGACATCGGTTATCCTCATTGACCCCGGATCAGACGGCCGGCGGCAGGAATGTCCCTATAGACGGCAGCACCGGCCCCGACCAGACTGTCCGAGCCAATGCTCACGCCCTGAATCACAGCCGCGCCGGTGCCGATATGGGCACGATCGCCGATCCGAACACCTCCTGACAGGGTTACCCCGGGGGCAACGTGAACGCTTTGCCCGATCTGGCAGTCATGATCGACCGAAGCACGGGTATTGATGATGGAATTCGCGCCGATGGAGCTGCCGTACTGGATCACGCAGCCGGCCATGATCTGCACACCCTCGCCAATATCGGTTGCGCCGCCGATGACGGCGGAACGATGGACGACTTGTGCGAAACGGAACCCAGCCTCCTTGCCGCGACGATACACCGTATCGCGCAAAGCCAGAGAGCCGATCGAGCCGATCCCGTTCACCAGTTCGACGTCATTTGGCGAATAGCCGTCTAGCGCTTCGTTGCCGCCCAGTATCGGCAGTCCGGCGGGCCCGGAACTGCCGACCGCGAAAGCGGGGTCGATGATGCCGACAATCCGGCAGCCGGTCATCTGCAGCGCATCGATCAGGACTCGCGCGTGCCCGCCCGCCCCCAGGATGATGACAGGAGTCATTTATGATGCCCTCGGGCTGCAACGGACTCGCCACCGCCATCATGAAACCGCTTGATCAGGATGCCATCGAGCGGGACATCACGGAGCCGCCGCAGAATTTCGGGCGCGCTGTTTCCTGCACGGCCATATGCTGGTGTCTGCGCCCGCGCGAGTTCGCGTGTGGTCGGGTCGAGAGCCCGGCGGATTGCGGCCTCGATGGCGTGCCGCTCATCCGGGCAGTCGATGACGCTCGGCGAACGCGGCCGGCCGTCCTGACGACTGCCGATATTGACAGTCGGCACCCCGACAGCCGGCGCCTCGATAATCCCGCTCGACGAATTGCCGACCACCGCCGCCGCAGCGCGAAGCGCGGTAAAATAAAATTCACTGCCAAGCGACGCAACCAGCACGGCATTTGCCGGAGAGCGCGCGACGTAATCTTCCAGCCGCGCATTGATGGCACGCCCGCCAGCATCGGCGTTGGCTTTCGTGAAAACCAGCGCAGCGTCGGGAAAGCGGTCGAGGGCCGCAAGCAATTCTTCGAGGTCCGCGACTGGATCCTCGCCGCCCAGCGTCGCGGGATGATAGGTCACCAAAATCAACGGCCGGTCGAGCGCAAGTCCAACCCGTTGGGCGAGCTCATCGGCACTCGGCAGACTGCTTCGCGCTAGATGGTCAAGACCGGGGGCGCCGACAACGAACACCCGCTCCGGCGCCTCCCCCATCTGCACAACCCGGTCACCGAATTCCTTCGCCGCCACGAAATGCAAATGCGACAGTTTCGAAATCGCATGCCGCATGGCATCGTCGATGGCGCCTTCGGATATTTCGCCGCCGTGGATATGAGCGATTGGAAGTCGCAACAGGGTGGCAGCCGTCGCCGCCGCCAGCATTTCGAAACGGTCGCCTAGCAACACCACGATATCGGGCTGCAGCCGATCAAAGGCCTCCGCAAGCCCGCTGACCCCGCGGCCGGTCGCTTTGGCGATTGCGACCGGACTGTCGTCGGACAAGTCCATTGGGACCTCGGCATCGACGACGAAGCCATCCTTGCGGATCTGGTCGACCGTGTTGCCGAACGCCGGCTCGAGATGCATCGCTGTGGCGACGATCTGCAATTCGACGTCCGGACACGCGACGATGTCACGCAACAGCCAAACCAGCAGCCCGTAATCGGCGCGCGTCCCTGTCACAACGCAAATTCGACGTTTCACGGGCGACATCTCTCTCGCGCATCTGCAAAAATATCGTGCACCAACCGCATCGAACGAAGACCTTCGTCAAGCGTCGTCGCAGAACCGGTGCCACGCAGCGCCGCCACGACGTTCTCTGCCTGCAACCGAAAGCCCGGCTTGAACTGGTTGTCCCGTTCATGCGGTTCGACGATATTCTGCACTCGCTCGCCCGCGTTCTGAAATGAAGCCTTTTCGAGCGGGCGCATTTCCCAGCGGCGACGCGGTGTGGTCACCGTGCAGGCCCACGGTCCCGGCCCGTTCCAAATGCCCTCGTAAACGGCGATATCGCCGCTGTCGAAGGCGACCTTGGCAATCACGACGGTGGGCGCCGCCGAATCCCACCGCACCACCGGCACCACCTCGACGATATTTCCCCGGCAAAGCGCCGGAATGTAATCGACCAGATGGATCGAGTTCGCATACATCCAATTGTCGACCACCGGCTGCGCGTGACCGATCAGGCGCGCCGTGTCCAGACTTTGCTGATCTTGAACATGAACGAAGCGAGGCCCCTGGTCGTCCGCCAAATCCGCCAAAACAGCCACCGTGCTCGACAGTGTACGCCTGTTCAGCCCAACATAGACCTGCGCCTTGGCCGCCCGTGCCGCGGCCGCAATATCCTCGGCATCCGCCAGATCAAGCCCGATCGGCTTTTCCATCAGGATCGCCCATGGATGCGCCAACGCCATCTTCATCACGGGATTGATTGCAGTTTCATAGACTGCCAGGATCGCAAGATCGGCTTTTGTCACTGTATACAGATCGTCGATGCTGTCGGCGACATAGGCAATGGCAAATTCGCTGGCGAGCGCCTCGGCCTTGTTGCGCGTCCGATTCCAGATGCCGGCGATCGTCACGCCAGGAATATCCTGAAATGCGCGAATGTGCTCACGGGTCATGCCGCCGCCGCCGATCATGGCGACGCGCAGCGGCGCAGCGATCGAAGTCGTCATGAATTCAGTTCCTTCCTGTCATTCGCATGCATTGATGGATCGACCAAAGCGTCTGGAGATGTCAACCATGCGAGACCGTCATCGAATGAGATGGTCTCGAAACACTTCAGCGTCGTGCCGGGGGACGCGTTGCGAACCGCAACACTAAGGCGTTCGCATTCCGCGGCGACGGCCGGCCACATCGATGTATACCGCACACGAAGCTCGGGCGTGAGCGGTACTCGACCGCGCGCATAATCATCGCGGAAGTGGTTGGCGTCACTCTCCGCATCGGTGTCGGGCAGGTAGTCGCCATCGACGCCGACCAGCAGAACACTTCGATAGCCAAGCGCTTGCAGCAGCTGAAGTGAAATCGCTCCTACATTGCCATAGTCGGTCAACCGCGAAACTACGCCTGAAAACCGTTGCCCTGGCTCGAGATCGCACAGCTCGACGTGACTTGACGTAATGCCAAGTACATTCGCATTGCGATGAAGATAAAATCGCGTGGCGCGATTATTGTCGATGATCGGCGGCAGTTCGGTGCCGATGATCGAGAGCGACATCGGATCGAGGCACGCATAAAGCGTCGGGGCAAATCCCCAATCATCCCAGGCAAGAAATGACCGATTGAAGGCGATGGACCTGAACCCGGCGAGACGGCCGACATCGATACGGTTCAGGCTGGGTCCTGAGCCGATCAATACGATCACGTCATCGCGCCGGACCATTCGTCAGGCCCAGGGAAAAACGCGCGAACGCTGCAGATCGGCGGAGGTCAGATCGACGGCTGCGCCGCCCTGCTCGTCGGACAGGTAGGCTGCAGCCAGCACCTCGACGGCCATTCGGCCGACAATCCCGTCGGGATAATTCTTGCCTGCCATCAGCGCCTCCAGCACTGCGCGTGTCGGTGCCACGGCATCGGCGGGAACAATGGCGATGGCGTGCTCTTCGTAGGGCATGCCGTAACGCGTCGTTGGCACGTCGCGATGCTCGGCCTTGCGAACCACGAGGTTGGCCTTGCCGGCCAATTCATCCACATCCAGACGCCCGAACGGGCCGGCATAGGTCACGTGCATGCCGTGCCCATGGTCGGTCGACACATCCATATAGAAACGACGCCCGCTCGCCGTCGTGATACGGACGCAGCCGGCCCGATCTTCGAATTGCGCCCCACGCGGATTTGCTACCGTGTCTGCCGAGAACCACGCGGATACCCGCGCCGGCATTTCGTCGGTCAAGAACCGGAACATCTCGAAATAGTGCGAGCCATTCATCGCCATTCCGAAATTCCCGGCGATGACGGTGGCGCTGGCCAGGCCGCCAAACGATGCACCGTCGACGATTTCCTTGACCTTCGTATATTGCTCCATGAAACGCATCTGGTGATTGATCGCCAGCCGCGTCCCGGCGGAATCGCACGCGGCGATCATGCGGTCGCATTCAGCAAGCGATATGGCCATCGGCTTTTCGCAGAGAATGGCCTTTGCGCCCTGCTCCGCGCCAAGACACACCAATTCGGCATGCGACGGCGCAGTGGTCGCAACAACCAGCAATTCAGGCTTGATGTGCCTGATCATGTCGCTCGCATCGGCGAACAAGGCACCGGCACCGAGCCCGAAATCGGTTGCCGCCTTGCTGCGCGCAGCTTCGTTCATGTCGGACACACCGACGACATCGACGCCCACTGCACGCAAAACTTCGAGATGCCGAAGTCCCATCCGCCCCAGTCCGACCAGCGCTGTTTTCATGTTCGTGTCTTTCTCGTCGGTCAGATCGTGTATTTGCCAGCGCGATATTGGTCGCGGTTCTCGGGGATCGAAAACCACTCGATGGTCAGTTCGAGCCCCTTGCGCAATCCAGCCGTGCCAAGGAATTCCGGCGCCCAGCCCAGCAACCGCTGCGCCTTGGCGTTGTCAGCCCACAGCCGTTCGACCTCGCTCTTTCCGGGTCGGAGCCGCTCGGCCTCGCATTCAATCGTGACAGTGCGCCCCATCACGTCGGCAATCATCGCTACGGTATCGCCGACGCTGATTTCATAGCCGCTGCCGATATTGATGACTTCGCCGATCGACGCAGCGCTGTCGTGAACGGCCATGATGCCCCGCGCTGTATCACGCACATAGTTGAAGTCGCGCGTCGGGGTCGTGGCGCCGAGCCGTACCGTACCGTCGCCCTTGAGGAGCTGCGTGATGACCGTTGGAATCACCGCCCGCGAGGATTGTCGCGGTCCGTACGTATTGAAAGGCCGTACGACCGCCACCGGCATGCCAAATGAACGGTAGAACGCCAGTGCGATCTGATCGGCACCGATCTTGGTCGCGGCATATGGCGACTGCCCGACCAGCGGATGCTCTTCGGAGATCGGCACGAACTGCGCGCTACCGTAGACTTCGCTGGTCGAGGTCGACACCACCTTCGACAGCCCGAGATCGCGCGCCGCCTGAACAACGTTGAGCGTGCCGCGAATGTTGACGTCAACATAGCTATCGGCGGCATGATACGAGTATGGAATGCCAATCAGCGCCGCCAGGTGCATGACGCTGTCGCACCCTTTCATCGCCGTCCGAACGCCGTTGGCATCACGGATGTCGCCTGACACGACTTCGATCGAATTGCGGATGTCCGCAGGCGCCTGATCGAGCCAGCCCCATTTGTCGAACGAGTTGTAGAGCACGAATGCCCGCACCTCTCGTCCGGCCCGGACAAGTTCTTCGACCAGATGGGAGCCGATGAAACCGTCGGCACCGGTGACAAGGATCTTTGACATCACGAAATACTTTACTGCGCCGGCGGGGGGACAGAGACCACGGGAGCGTTTGAACCACCGCCCATGACCATTACCTTGACCTGATTATGCTCGACGGCCTTTAGCATCGAATCGGCACGCTGCTTGTCCGCGAGCGCATACAGCAGACCCTGCAATTGCTCCGGCCTCATTTCCTTCGGCAGCTGATCAACCAGCTTCTTGATGCCAAGACCTTCGTTTGCACGCCGCTGAGCCTCGCGTTCGGCAATCTGGTTCAGGACCGACTGTCTCTCGAGATTGACCAGTGACGCAGCACGGTCTGACACCGCAGACAGGATCGGCTTGGGCGGCGCCAGTCTGCGGATCTGCGGAGCCATGAGAGTGAATGCATTCTCAGCCTGCTCTGTGGTAAATCCCGCCCCCTTCAGATTGTCGTTGACGAGCTTCTTAAAGTCGGTGTGAATGAGTTGCTCCAGATCCTGACGTCTGCTCGAGACCGCGTCGGTCCAGTTGAATGATGCAACAGCCTGCCGCACCGCTGCACGAGCGGCCGGAATCAGCAAAGCGCTTTCGTATTCAGGCCCGATGTCGGTGAAGACTTTCCATGCGATGTCGGCATTCACCTGGTACGGAAATGTAATGTCGGCCGACAGTGCGATGCCGTCCGAGGACAACGCCAACGTTCTTTGCGCCTCAGGCGTTTGACCGGCGCCCGTCGCAGTGACTGCGTCTGGATCGAGGGCGGAAAGCTCAAAAATCTGTCGGCGGGTCCATACGATATCGTGGCGGGATCCAGGTACGACGATATGGAAACCCGGATCGTAACGGCGCTCCTGCACCTTACCGAACGTCACAACGACCTGGGTCGAGCCCGGCTGGACGATCATGAAGCTGTAAGCAATGACAACGGCCAGAACCGCCAGGATTGGAAGCCCGAACACGAATCGCCGCGGCACCACCTTGCCTCTTTTACCCTGCGCGCGCCGCGCGACAAAAAGGATGAACAGCGAAGCGACGAGCGCATAGACGATCATCAACAACAGCGGGGTCGTGGAGACAGAAAGAGCGGTACTAAGCCTTGACACAGGGTCCTCCGATTACAAAGCGCAGCCGAACTCTCAAAAAGGTCCAGCGGAGCATCAATCCCCGGCATTGATAGCCGGGCCAGTTCACTATCGAGCGTCATTGCCCGGCTGCTACGGGATCTTATTTAAGGACATTGCAGACGCGGCAGCGGCAGCTTCGACTGTCCGCCAACGTCGACAGTTGCCGACGTGCACCTACCTCCTATGGAGGTCTACGTCCAGACCAATCAAATCTGAACGCGTTGCCCAACCCCGGATTGTTTCGTGAGTGCCCGTCGTGGCCGTCCCGCAGGGCCGAATTTCTTTCACGTGGCTCGGTGCCGGCCATCCGTTATGATGTCCTGAAGCTCTTTTTTAGGACTTGGAGGCCATCAAATCCCCAAATTCGCGCCAAGTGCGGCCATAGTTTGTCGCAGCGCACAGGAAGATTCCCGCCAAACCCCGACGGCGGAACACACTTCAGCATGTCTCACTTGAAAAAGGCCAAAGCGGCGATTGGAAGTGGAAAAGTTGGTGTTGTATTAATGCCACTTTATGCAATGGTATCTGGCTGCCGATGGGAAAAATAATTGCTCCACCGCCGTACTCGCTGGCGATTAAACCAGATAATAATTTCAAAGTGAGCTAAGCGCGTTATTACAGCGACGATGACCGGCCTCGCTATCGAAGGCGCGACGCGATCGAACCAATGGTCAACTACCGCGGCGAGCGGCAATGCCCAGCAATTATGTTATCCGTGGCGGTGTCTGCGTCAGCCTTTACTAAAGCGGGAAGTCATTTGGCGCCCGCGACAGACGTGGAGAGGCGGAATTAGGTGCGCCGTCGAGGATGATGTGACCGACAAGAACGCAGTCGCAGAAGTTCGAAGACAAATCGATAGCGGGCAGTTGTCCGGAGATCGGTTGAACGAAGCGCGCTTATGGCTCGGTCGGGAAGCTCAGCGTGATGCGTTCAAACGGAAGCGGAAAAAGTACGGCGTTCAGTTGCTTGCATTGTTTGTGATTGTGATTCTCGCTCTAGGGGCGGGCAGCTGGGTAATCACAACTCTGACCAAAACTGCTGGCCTGACGCCACCCTGACATCTTCTCTCATCAGCAAGATGAGGAATATGCCACTTAACAGGCAACCCGCATGTCGACGTCCTGAGCCGAAAGCCGGCCGCGACTTTTCACCGTACACTTGCGAAATTGAAACGAAGACGACCTCATCTATCCAGAGTCTTCGCAATGATGGCCAATATCTTGCGCAGGGAACTACGGGTGATCGCCACCGTTGTTAGGTGAACTCAACCGGAGGGTTTGCGATATGACAGACTGGAACATATCGATCTTGAGAGGCAAAGTGCCAAACCTTTCGGCCAATGTGGCGCTCGACATTGCAAAGGGAAGCTCGGCCATGCCGACATTGGGAGTGGGACCGATACACCCCATCGCGGGCCTAACGCCGGAGAGCAACATCACTTTGATCGAGGAGATTCAGCAGCACGAACGGAATCGCCTCCTGCGTCACGACGATAACTAATTTATAATTGGTCGAACAGCCAGCATCATTCGGCCTCGATCGTTCCGGGTTCCCTGCCCCGACGAGTATTCTTGAACAACATGGAAATGACGGTCGCGCCGTAGAAGACCTTTGCGGTCTTGCCCGGAGCCTGACAAAATCCCGCACTCTAGCCAATCGTCAGGGTCTTCAACTCTCGCGTTCCGGAAGCTTATTAATGCCCGTTTCCCATGCATCCCAAGCCCTCTCCCGCTTCACTGTCCTCGACTTAACCCGGATCCGCTCGGGCCCGACAGCGGTCCGGCAATTCGCGGATTGGGGGGCTAATGTCATCAAGATCGATGCGCTGAGCGACGACACCGATTCCGAGCAGCCGGGCGGGCCCCGGCAAGGCTCGGACTTCCAGAACCTGCACCGCAACAAACGGGCCATGACCCTGAACCTGAAGGACCCGCGCGGTCTCGCCGTGTTCAAACGGCTGGTCGAGAAAGCCGATGTTGTGGTCGAGAATTTCCGCCCGGATGTGAAGGCCCGGCTCGGTATTGATTATGAGAGCCTGAAGGCGATCAATCCCGGCATCGTCTATGGCAGCATCTCCGGCTTCGGCCAGGACGGTCCCTATCACAAGCGGCCGGGCTTCGATCAGATCGCTCAGGGTATGGGAGGGCTGATGTCGATCACCGGCGCGCCGGGCGAAGGCCCCATGCGGGTCGGCATTCCCGTCGCCGACCTCACCGCCGGGCTATTCTGCGCGCTGGGTGTCCTTACAGCACTTCTTGAGCGCGATGTCTCGGGCCAGGGCCAGTGGGTCCAGACCTCGCTGCTGCAGGCGCAGATCTTCATGCTGGATTTCCAGGCCGCCCGCTGGCTGATGGAGCAGGACGTGCCCAAACAGGCCGGCAACAACCACCCGACCAGTATTCCCACCGGGGTTTTCAAGACCTCGAACGGCTACATCAACATCGCCACCACCGGCGGCAAGATCTGGGAGCGCTGCGCGCAGGCCATCGGCGCCCCCGAACTAATCACCCATCCCGATTACGCCACCGGGCCTTCCCGCTCCAAGAACCGCGACGCGCTCAATGCCGCGATCAGCGCCTGCACCGAAAAGCGCACCACGGAGGAATGGGTCAACGACCTCAATGCCGCCGGCGTCCCCTGTGGTCCGATCTACTCAGTCGACCAGATGTTCGAGGACGCGCAGGTCAAGCATCTTGGCCTCGCTCAGGACGTACCGAACGACCAGAACCGCAATATCACCCTGGTCGGTCAGCCCTTCACGCTCTCACGGACCCCGAGCCACATGGCCGCACGTCCTCCGGAAGTCGGCGAACAGACAGAGGAACTCCTCGCCGAGTTCGGCTTCGCTGCCGACGAGATCGCCGAATTGCGACATGGCAGGGTGGTCTGAGACGGCGAGCTATCAAGTACTTGAAAATGAGGCTAGGCTATCCGTGTCCGAGGTTGAGCCTCTTTCCTGACTTACAGCACTGAGCGACCGCCTAAGCGGCGCGCAGTGCCGCGTTTCCGGGACGACGCTCGGGCCGATGCCCCACATTTTAGCCCCCGGGCGGCATAGCCCGCCCGCGCGCCATGGAGGCGCATTGTAGAATGTTCACGAGCGCATTGACGTCGCGGTCGAGGTCCGCGCCGCAGGAGCAGCGATGGACACGATGGGACATCGTCGGCTTCTTCACCGGCTGCGCATTTCGGTGATCGTGAGCGACGATTTCACTCGATGGTGAGCTCTCGATCATTTGATCGTGAGCCGATATTTCACGCGATCATGAGCGGCCGCGTTTGCCGACTTTCTGATTGGTTCTGGGGGTTGCGGCTTCGTCAAGAGTTCGGTTTCGAGCGTTCTGTTTTCGCATGCTTTCTCCGGTGAGCTGGAGGCGGTGGGCATTGTGAACGAGGCGGTCGAGGATGGCGTCGCCGAGGGTGGGATCGCCGTGCCATTGATCGACCGGAAACTGGCTGGTGACGATGTGGACGCGCGATCGTGGCGCTTCGAGGATTTCCAGGAGGTCGCGCCGCTCGGGCGGATTGAGCACCGCCAGGCCCAGTCGTCGAGCACAGCAGTTGACGCGGCTGATGGTCTTGAGCTGGCGGCCATAGCGGCCTTCGCCGCGGGCGAGAGCGAGGGCTTCAAACAGGCGAGGCACCCGATGGTGCTGGACCGACCGATCGTCGCGGCAAGCCTTGTGGCCGAGCGCGCAGGCAATGCAGCTCTTGCCGAGCCCGGTCGGCCCGATAATCAGCAGCTTCTCATCGTGGTCGATCCGGTCGCCGGCGATTAGTTTGGTGAATACGGCGCGATGATGCCGCGCGGGTGCGCAGGTCGATATCTTCCACGCAAGCATTTTGGCGTGGGCAGCGAATTTGAGGCGGGTGGTGAGACGCTTGTGTCGCGCTCGGCGGCTTCGCGATCGACCAGCAAGCCGACGCGTTCCTCGAACGGCTGGGCATTGAGATCCGGTAACCGGCGCTGCTCTTCCAGGGCCTTGGCCATTCCGGTCAAGCTCAGGGTGATCAGCTGTTCATGGGAGGGGTGCGTCAGCACGTCGGCGCGTTCAGCTTCTGGCCCTGAGGGTTAACCTATCGATGACGTATGCACTAGGTCGCAGTCTTTGCCTGCAAAGCCGATCATCAGGCAGCCGGCCTTTGGAGCCACTACATCGAACGTCACTGAACCATCGCTGCCCTTTTGGCGAGAGTACCTCGGCCAACCGGTGAGCAGAAGCCCTTTCGACGGTGGCCATTACGACAGCCGCTCATAGCTTTCGCGGCGGCACCAGTGCGACGGGCCCACATTCTCTTGCCGAACGGGCCGATCACGCTCGATGCTCACGAGAAAAGTTTGTTCCCCTATCGATCCGCCTGTAGCGCCGTTGACGGTTGCCCTTAGACAAACCGACCAATCTAGTCGCGCGCGGCGCGGAGTTGAAAAACTTATGTTCGAGGCGCCAGCCGATGGAAGGAAGAACTCGCCCGATCGCGTCTGAAGCATCTCGCGCATATTTGGGGGCGATTCAGGAGTTGGTGCTTTTGGAGCCCCGTCTTTGAGGATTTCGGGGGCCCACGTTGCTCCTGGGTCAATTGAACATCCGGAAAGAATCAGGGCGCAGGCAATGGTGGCGAGTTGTGGGCGCATAGGTTGAATCTAGACTGAGCTGCCCTGGCGGACAAGATCGCCATTGGTGAGCGGCCGATTCGAACAGATCCACCATCCAGGATGTAACCGACCGTCAGGCCAACAGCGACGGAACCGATAAGCAGGATCTGGGCGCGTTTCATCATCCAGCTTTGCCCGTCTGCAGATCTCAATCCATCACCCAGTCGGGTGACTCTGAGCAATCCCCAACGAGAAATTACGTGACCATCGCTGCTCTTGCGGCGGCCGGTCTGGACCGGGCAGTCACGCAGTCGTGGCGTTTTTAAACCACTTCCGCGGAAGACCGATGAGGTACCCCCGGCGCCGCAACTCATCAATCGATCGATCCAACGAGGTTGCGATCACCTCTGGCGCGACGCCCCGGTCAACAAGTTCGCGGAGCCGATCGTCGTCTCCTTTTGTCCATTGGTGGCGAATTTGACTGGGCATCCTGCTTCTCTAATTTTCAAGATGCGCATCTGCATAACAGGTGGGTCTTCATAGGCAAGTCTTTGGCTTACCTCTCATGACATGTGGAGAACTTCAAATGACAATCGCCGCACTCGTTTACGGGGAACGTCTGTCTCATCCGGCGTGGCCATGAAGAACTCGGCATCCAACGTCAACGCTGCATATGTCGGAATAGCTGGGCCAACGTGGGAGCTTCACTAGGATAGGCTGGCGTGAACGATGCGATGGTCCGCACCGACCCCCGAGGTGTCGCCGAGGAGTAGCTTCGGGAGAATATCAAGCGACTGCTTGACACTGACCCGCCCGATCGGAGCAACTGCGGGTAATCATGCATGAGGGTACTGCCTCGCCCCGCCATCGAGATTTGAGGAAACGCTGCGCTTGAAGAGCATGTCGATACGACGCACGGCCAAAGGCATCGGCCTGCATCAGGCCCACATAGCCGGCAAGATGGCCTCGCGCCGATGCAGGTTCAGCCGCATCGCGCCGATGATCGGCGCGAACAGAAGCCGCTCTCCATTCGACAAAGCCGAAGCTGGCCATCTTGTCATGGGTTTGAAGCGTGGGAATCCCGCCATCGAGCCGCGTTTTACGCGGCCGAAGAAGCCGGTCATGGCGTCATCGACGCGGGCGATGGCCCAGCGGGACAGTACGGGCATGGCCCGATGCGTCTCGCCTTCGGCTCGGATCTTCGTCAGGGACTTGTTCTGATCGATCTTCGAGATCGAGACCTTGGCCTTCCGCCACGCCTCGATCCTGTCCTGCAGGGATGCGTTGAACAGCAGACCCTGTGATTCAAGAATCCGATCCATGGCGCGATACTGCGCCCGGGTCGGCATGAGCTTGTAACAATAGGTCAGCAGCATCGCGACGACGGTTGTTCCTAAAACGTTCCTGGGAAAGAAGGCCCTGGAATGCTTTTAGGTGTCAACCAGCGTCAATCTTGATGACGGATGGCCGAAAATTAACGCCAGATGCTGCATTGATGGGATCGCATTTTCGTCCAAGGGCGGTCAATCGGAGATCGTGCTGCCCTTCGAACCCGCAGGAAGGCTCCATGACCGCCCCACCCCGCGTTGCGATCCTAATTCCCTGCTTCAATGAAGAGGTCGCAGTCACAACAGTCGTGAACGATTTCCGCAAGGCGCTGCCAGCCGCCAGGATCTTTGTCTACGACAACAACTCGACAGATCGCACGCGCGAAGTGGCGTCGCAGGCGGGGGCGATTATTCGCAGCGAGCCCCGTCAGGGAAAGGGTCATGTCGTCCGCCGCATGTTCGGTGACGTCGATGCCGATATCTATGTTCTCGTCGATGGCGATGCGACCTACGACGCGACATCCGCACCAGCCATGATCGAAGCGCTGTTAAACGATCGCCTCGACATGGTCGTGGGCCAGCGCATTGAACAGCAGGTCGCCGCCTATCGCCTGGGCCACCGTACGGGCAACTCACTGCTCACCGGCTTTCTGTCTATGACGTTCGGTCAGAACTTCAAAGATGTGCTGTCGGGCTATCGCGTATTCTCAAGACGCTTTGTCAAATCCTTCCCGGTGCTTTCCGATGGATTCGAGATCGAGACCGAACTGAGCGTTCATGCGCTGCAGCTCGCACTGCCGGTCGCTGAAATCGAGACGCCGTATTTCGCGCGGCCGCAGGGCTCCATCAGCAAGCTCAACACGTGGAAAGACGGCTTCCGGATCCTCGGCACGATCATGAAGCTCTATCGTTCGGAAAAGCCGCTGCGCTTCTTCGGCACAATTGGCCTGTTTTTCGGCATCGTCTCCATCGGCCTCGCGATTCCCATCACCGTCACCTATCTGGAAACAGGGTTTGTGCCTCGGCTACCCACCGCCGTGCTCTCGACTGGCCTGATGATCGTCGGCGTGCTCTCATTTTCGTCGGGCCTCGTGCTCGACACTGTCACCCGCGGACGCCGCGAGATAAAGCTGCTGGCGTATCTGGCGCAGCCGTCACTGCAGGCTTAGGCCTTCATCTAGCCAGATACGAGCACGACTTACGTCGTCACCGGCGTCGGCCGCCAGATGCGTGCAACGGCCGTAAAGGCACGATCGATTACCGGCCAGAACAGCAACGTAATCGCCAGCGTGGTGATGGTGCCGACGAGGCCATTGGACCAGAACACACCGACGCTGCCACCGGAGCCGATCATGGCGAGGCGGAACGCATCTTCAGCACGGCTGCCGAGCACCAGCGCAAGCGTGAATGGCGCGAGCGGAATACCGATCTTCTTGAACACATAGCCGACGACGCCGAAGCCCAGCATCAGCCAGATGTCGAACATGGCATTCTGGATCGCATAGGCGCCGATGGCACAGGATACCACGATCATCGGCGCCACTGCCGCAAACGGCACGCGCAGGATCGAGGCGAAGACCGGCACGGTCGTCAGCACGATGACGAGACCAACGACATTGCCGAGATACATCGAGGCGATCAGGCCCCAGACGAAATCCTTGTGCTCGACGAACAGCAGTGGGCCTGGGTTTAGGCCCCACACCATCAGGCCGCCGAGCAGGATCGCCGCGGTGCCGGAACCTGGAATGCCGAGCGCCAGCATCGGCAGCAGCGCCGCCGTGCCTGACGCGTGCGCCGCGGTTTCCGGCGCGAACACGCCTTCGATGCGGCCCTTACCGAAACTCTCGGGATCCTTGGAAAAGCGCTTGGCGAGATTATAGCCCATGAAGGACGCCGCAATGGCGCCGCCCGGCGTGATGCCAAGCCAGCAGCCGATCACCGAGGAGCGCAGCAGCGTCACCCAGTATTTCGGCAGATCCATCCAGACCTTCAGCACCGTGCGCAGGCTGATCTTGGCGGCGTGGCCGCGCAGCGCGAGGCGCTCTTCCATGGTGAGCAGGATTTCGCTGATGCCGAACAGGCCGATCACCGCGACGAGGAAGTTGATGCCGCGCAGGAGATTGTCCGAGCCGAAGGTCATGCGCAGATTGCCCGATACCGTGTCCATGCCGATGCCGGCGATCAACAGCCCCAGCGCCATCGAGATGACGGTCTTGTGCTTGGCCTCGCGGCCGAGACCGACGAAGGAGCAGAAGGTCAGAAGATAGACCGCAAAGAATTCCGGCGGGCCGAATTTCAGCGCAAAGGATGAAATCATCGGCGCCAGAAATGTGATCAGCATCACTGCCACCAGCGAGCCGATAAAGGACGAGGTAAACGCCGCCGTCAGCGCTTCCGCGGCCTTGCCCTGCTGCGCCATCGGATAGCCGTCGAAGGTGGTGGCCACCGACCACGCTTCGCCGGGGATATTGAACAGGATCGAGGTGATGGCGCCGCCGAACAGCGCGCCCCAATAGATGCAGGACAGCATCACGATGGCCGAGGTCGGATCCATGGTGAAGGTCAGCGGCAACAGAATGGCGACGCCGTTGGGGCCGCCGAGGCCCGGCAGCACGCCGACAAAGATGCCGAGCACGAGACCGACGACCATCAACGAGATGATCTTCCAGGTCATCAGCACGGCAAAGCCGTGCATCAACAATCCAAAGGCTTCCATCGTTAAAGTCCTAGCGACCGAGAGCCGATTCGATCGGCCCCTTCGGCATGATGACGTCGAACGCGACATCGAAGGTGACGAACATGATCGCGGTGAACACGAAGGCGGTGAGCAGCGACTTCCACAGCGCGATCTTGCCAACCATGCGCATGAAGCCGGCGATCAGCACGAAACTCGCGACATAGATGCCGAGGAATTGCGTGGCGAGACAAAACAGTGCGGTAGGAATGAACACCAGCCCCACGCGCCGCAATTGTGCGCGGGTGACGAAAGTGTCGGAACCGCCACTGCGGGCGAAGAACGTCGTGATCAGCCCGTAAAGGCTGGCGCCGCCGAGAATGACCGAGAGATAGAACGGGAAGTAGCCGGGCTGAGGCCCGGTGGAATCCCAGGCGATGCCGGTGCGCCAGTTGTCAAAGCCAAGAACGATGGCCAGTGCCAGCAGGACCAGCGAGACGATGATCTCGATGGTGCGCGTGCTGACGACGGAGGGCGAGTCTTCCTCCGGAGCGGTCGGATCTTCGACGATGATTTCGAGGTCGGTGTTGGACATTGGGTCTCGCATATGGGAGCTGGCGGAATGATGTGGTGCTAACCTCTCCCCGCTCCCGTGCACACCGGAGTTGTGCTAGGCGGGGAGAGGTCGAAGCCTGAGCGAAGCGACGGCTTCGGGTGAGGGGCGAGGCACGAACGCAAAGCAAATCGCCGAGCCTGCGGATCGAAGAGCCCCTCACCCCACCCCTCTCCCCGCAAGGGCGGGGCGAGGGAGAAGAGACGTCGCTTCGCAGTTACTTACTTCGCCACGAATCCCGCTTCGGTCATCAGCGACTTGTTGAGCGCATCGTCCTCTTCGAGGAACTTGAGCATCTCCGGCCCCTTCAGGAAGATCGGCTTCAGCGCCTGCTTCTCCATGTAGTCCTTGTATTCGGCCGTCTTGGTCACCTTCTCGAACAGGTCGACATAGAAAGCCTGCTGCTCGGGCGTCACCTTGCCGGGCAGGAACATGGCGCGCAGCATCAGATACTGCACGTCGAGGCCCTCTTCCTTGCAGGTCGGGATGTCGTTCCACGACTGCGTCTCGGTGACCTTGGTCTTATAGGAGATGCGTTCCTTGTCGAACACGCAGAGCGCACGCACCTGACCGGCGCGCCAGACTTCAAGATTCTCGCTGGGGTTATTGACGTTGGCTTCGGTGTGATTGCCGACCAGCTGCGTCGCCGCCTCGCCGCCCGACTTGTAGGGCAAATAGGAAAACTTGGCGCCGGTCTGCTTTTCCATGAACACCGTCAGCACATGGTCTTCACGCTTGGATCCGGTGCCGCCCATCTTGAACGGCGACGATGCAGCCTTGGCCGCCGCGATGAATTCCTTCACCGACTTGGCGCCTGATGCATTGTCCCACAGCACGAACTGGTCCATCGCGACGACGGACACCGGCGTGAGATCGCGCCAGTTGAACGGAATCTTCGCGGAAAGCGGCAGCATGTAGATCAGCGAATAGGCGATCAGCACCTTGTTGGCGTCGCCGTCGCTGGATTTCATGTAGATCAGCGCTTCCGCACCGGATGCGCCACCCTTGAGCGACACCACCACCGGCGCCTTCATCAAATTGTTCTTCTGGATGGCGGCCTGCATCATGCGCGCCATCTGGTCGGAGGCGCCGCCCGCGCCCGCTGCCACCACGATCTCGACGGGCTTCGTCGGCTCCCAGGCCATGGCCGGCGACGTCGCCGATGAGAGGATGGGAACGCTGGCAAGCACGGCCGCAAGCGCAGCTGTGGCCCTGATCGACTTGGACATTGGTTTCTTCCCTGTAGAGATCGGCGGGCGTTGGATGCCCGCCGTTTTTCATTGGTTCTATTGTGCGGGGTATTGACCCCGACTTCAAGCGCGTCCCGCGCATGCGAAGGCCGACTTTGGTCAGGGGCGGCAGCCCCGTCGAATAGCAGACGGCGGAATATCCGCCCGCCGCATTGCTTTCTTTTTCCTCGTTATTTGCCCTGCCAGTTCGGCTTGCGCTTGTTCAGGAAGGCGTCCATGCCCTCGCGGAAATCCTCGCTCATATAGGCCTTGAGCACGAGGTCCTTGCCCTCTTCGCGGGTCAGGGTCGGGCGCAGCCGGCGCACGGCCTCCTTGGTGACTTCGAGAGTGATCGGGGCGTGGCTGGCGACCAGTTGTGCCGTCTCCAATGCACGGCGCTGCAGTGTCTCGACATCGGGCACGATCTCGTTGATCAGACCCAGCGCCAGCGCCTCATCAGCCTCGATGAGGCGGGCGGTGAAGATCATGTCCTTGGTGCGGGCCGGGCCGACCAGAGCCATCACGCGGCTGATATTGGACATCGACAGGCAGTTGCCGAGGGTGCGGGCAATCGGGAAGCCCATGCGCGTGGCAGCCGTACCGATGCGCAGGTCGCAGCAGGCGGCAATGCCGGCGCCGCCGCCGGTGCAGGCACCGGCGATCGCGGCGATGGTCGGCACCCGGCAGGTCTCCAGCGCGGTGAGCACGCGGTCGATCCGGGCCTCGTAATCGAGCGCATCCTGCGCCGTCTTGAATTCGCGGAACTGCGAAATATCGGTGCCCGAGGCGAAGGCCTTGTCGCCGGTGCCGGTCAGGATGATCGCCTTGATCGAGCGGTCCTCATTGGCCGCCTGGCAGATCTCCGCCATTCGTTCATACATCGAGAACAGCATGGCATTGCGCGCCTGCGGACGGTTGAAGGTGATCTTTGCGATCCCGTTATCGACGGAATACAGCAGGTCTTCAGTGGCGGGCGTCGGCGCGTTCATGTGATTCGTCCTCTGGTGCAGCATTCCACCGCAACATGTTGAAAAGGCTGGAGCGATTATGCTCCAGCCTCCAGTAGATTGTTAGGCCTCAAAGACGGGAATTCGTGGGCTTCAGGCCATCGCCGCCGCTATGCAACGGCAGCCTTGGTCATCGGCACCACGCTTTTGCCGGTCAGCACATCCATCGCTGCCATCACGCCGCCGGCGCGGTGCGGGACCTTGGCGAGTTCGAGACCCATCTCGACGCCGGCCAGCGTGCCCATCAGCATCAAGTCGTTGAAGTGACCGATATGGCCGATGCGGAAGATCTTGCCCTTCCACTTGTTGAGGCCGGTGCCGAGCGACATGTCGAAGTTTTCGAGCACCACCTTGCGGAACTTGTCGGCATCGTGCCCTTCCGGCATCAGCACAGCGGTCAGTGCCGGCGAGTGATCATGCGACTCGATGGAAACGGTCTCGAGGCCCCAGGCCTTGACGGCAGCGCGGGCGGCGGCGCCATGGCGCTTGTGGCGCGCGAATACGTTATCGAGCCCCTCCTCCTCCAGCATCGCCACGCCTTCCTTCAGCGCATAGAGCAGATTGGTGGCGGGCGTATAGGGCCACGAGCCGAGCTTGTTGGCGGCGATGATTTCAGCCCAGTCCCAATAGGACCGGAACGAGCTGTTGGCCTTGGAGGCGGCCAGCGCCTTGTCGGACACGGCATTGAAGCCGAGGCCCGGCGGCAGCATCAGGCCCTTCTGTGAACCAGCGACGGAGACGTCGATGCCCCAGGCGTCATGTTCGTATTCCAGCGAGCCGAGACCCGAGACGGTGTCGACCATCAGCAGCGCGGGATGCTTCACGCGGTCCAGGATCTTGCGGACGTCCTGCGGATGGGTCACGCAACCGGTCGAAGTCTCGTTATGGACGATCATCACGGCCTTGATGGCGTGCGACTTGTCGGCAGCGAGACGCTTCTCGATCTCGGCGAGATCGGCGCCATGGCGCCAGTCGCCCGGCACGAAATCGATATCGAGCTTGAACTTCTCGGCGAGGCCACGCCACAGCGTGGCGAACTGGCCGGTCTCGGCCATCAGCACCTTGTCGCCCGGCGACAGTGTATTGACGATAGCGGCTTCCCAGGCGCCGGTGCCTGAGGAGGGATAAATGATGACCGGCTGCTTGGTCCGGAATACACGCTGCATCGCAGCGATGACATGGAGACCCAGTTCGGCGAATTCGGGACCGCGATGGTCCAGCGTGGGCATATCCATCGCCCGCAGCACCCGGTCGGGTACGTTGGTCGGGCCAGGAATCTGCAGGAAATGCCTTCCGGTGTGCACGGTCATGTCTCGTCCTTCCCAGGGAGTCCATTTTTAATTGAAACGCCCGGATAGCACCTTTCAAACGGCTTGTCCCGCGTCTGGTATACCAGAGCGCCGAAGAAAAGCGTGGGGCAGCCATGAGGATTTCTTATCCCTCCCGTATCCCCTCCTTGCCACCGCCGGAGCGCGGCACCTCCGGGTTGCCAAGCCGGAATCCGGATGCAAGACAGGGCGATAGAGGGATAAGGCTGGAATCCATGACGAAGGCGGCAATCATTCGGAGCACGGCTGCAGACAGCGCGCTGGCGGCAAAGCTCGCGCGTGAAGTCTCCGGCGACGTCTTCTTCGACCCGTTCAATCGCGGCCGTTATGCCACCGATGCCTCGTTCTACCAGATCGTACCGTTCGGTGTGGTCGTGCCGCGCACCATCGACGAAGCCTTGCGCGCGCTGGCGATCTGCCGCGACGACGGCCGCATCGTCACGCCGCGCGGCGGCGGCACCTCGCAATGCGGCCAGACCGTCAATGACGGCATAGTCATCGACCTCTCCAAACATCTCAACAAGCTCATCTCGCTCGATATCGAGAACCGCACCTGCATCGTCGAGCCCGGCATCGTGCTGGACGATCTCAACCGGCAGCTCAAGAAACACGGGCTGTGGTTTCCGGTCGATGTCTCCACCGCGTCGCGCGCCACCATCGGCGGCATGGCCGGCAACAATTCATGCGGCGGTCGCTCGCTGCGCTACGGCACCATGCGCGACAACACCATCGCGATGGATGCTGCACTGGCCGACGGCAACCTGCTGCATTTCGGCGAAGTAAATTCCGGGGACGATGCGCCTGCTTTGTTTCGCGACATGCTGGCGCTCGGCGAGCGTGAAGCCGCGGAGATCGCTGAGCGCTTCCCGCAGGTGCAGCGCCGCGTCGGCGGCTACAATCTCGATGCGCTGACGCCGCGCAACACCGCCAACAACCTGGCGCATCTCCTCATAGGCTCCGAAGGTACCCTCGCCTTCACGACGCAGATCGAACTCAAGCTGTGGCCGCTCATCGGCAGCAAGGCGCTCGGTGTCTGCCACTTCGGTAGCTTCTATGAGGCGATGGATGCCACCCAGCATCTGGTCAAGCTCAAGCCCATCGCCGTCGAACTCGTCGACCGCACCATGATCGCGCTCGGCCGCGACATCGCGATGTTCCAGCCAATCATCAAGAGCGCCGTGCGCGGCGATCCGGATGCTCTCCTGATCGTCGAATTCGCGGAAGAGGATCAGGCCGCCAATGCCGCCAAGTTGAAAGAGCTGGGCGCATTGATGGGCGATCTCGGCTTTGGCTGGAATAACCCGCCGCGCAAATGGGGCGGTGTCGTCGACGTCACCGAGCCAGCGCTTCAGGCTGGCATTGCCGAGTTTCGCGCGGCCGGCCTCAATGTCATGATGTCGATGAAGCAGGACGGCAAGCCGGTCTCCTTCATCGAGGACTGCGCGGTGCCGCTACCGCATCTCGCTGATTACACCGACCGCCTGTCCGCGATCTTCAGGAAGCACGATACGACCGGCACGATGTATGCACACGCCTCGGAAGGCTGCCTGCATGTCCGCCCGGTGCTGAACCTGAAGCTCGACAAGGACGTCAAGGCGATGCGCGCCATCGCCGAAGAGGCCTTCGCGATGGTCCGGGAATACAAGGGCTCGCATTCCGGCGAGCACGGCGATGGACTCGTGCGTTCGGAATTCCATGCGGAGATGTTCGGCGATCGGATCATCAGCGACTTTGCCGAAGTGAAGCATCGCTTCGATCCGCAGAATGTTCTCAATCCCGGCAAGATCGTCGATCCGCCCAAGATGGACGATCGTTCGCTGTTTCGTTACGCGCCGGACTATCGCGTCGGCGAATTGAAGACCGCGCTCGACTGGTCCGCATGGCCCGGCGCCGGCGGCGGTTTCCAGGGCGCCGTCGAGATGTGCAACAACAACGGCACATGCCGGAAGCTCGAGGGCGGCGTGATGTGCCCGTCCTATCGCGCCACGCGCAACGAGAAGGACGTCACCCGCGGCCGTGCCAACACGCTGCGGCTGGCAATCTCCGGCCAGCTCGGCCCGGATGCGCTGACGTCGGATGCCATGGCCGACACAATGAAACTCTGCGTATCGTGCAAGGCCTGCCGCCATGAATGCCCGACCGGCGTCGATATGGCCAAGATGAAGATCGAGGTTCTGGCCGCGCGCGCCGCGAAACATGGTCTCACCCTGCGCGATCGCCTCGTCGGCTATCTGCCGCGCTATGCTGCCCTAGCCGCACGCGCCGCACCGCTGGCGAATTTGCGCAACAAGAGCCCGCTGCTGCGCAACCTGCTGGAACGCTATGCAGGGATCAGCGCCAAGCGCAGCCTGCCGGAATGGCGCGGCGACGTGTTTCACAGGGATGCCGACGCCGTCGGCCCGACCGATGGCCGCGAAGTCGTGCTGTTCGCCGACACCTTCAACCGCGCCTATGAGCGCGAGAACCTCGACGACGCACTGCGCGTGCTCACCGCCGGTGGCTATCGCGTGCATCTGCCGAAGCCGGTGGATTCCAGCAGCCGCGCACTCTGCTGCGGCCGTACGTTTCTCTCGGCCGGCCTCATCGATCAGGCCCGCGCCGAGCTGGATCGCCTCGTTGCCACCTATGCGCCTTTCGCGGCACGCGGCGTCCCCATCGTCGGGCTGGAGCCGAGTTGCCTGCTGACACTACGCGACGAGCTACTGTCGCTACGTTCCGACGACAGCGCCAAAGCCGTCAGCGCGCACGCCATGCTGTTCGAGGAATTTCTGGTGCGCGAGGCCGAGGCCGGCCGACTGCAACTGCCGCTGAAGCCGATCGCGCCGAAGGCGATGGTGCATGGCCACTGCCATCAAAAGTCATTCGGTGCGTTCAAGCCGGTCGAACAGGCCTTGCGCCTGATCCCGGATCTGAAGGTCGAGACCATCGAATCCAGTTGCTGCGGCATGGCCGGCGCGTTCGGCTATGGTGCCGACACCTATGACGTCTCGATCCGGATGGCCGAAGCGTCCTTGCTGCCCGCCGTGCGCAATGCCGACGCCGATACGCTGATCGTCGCCGACGGCACATCCTGCCGGCACCAGATAGCTGACGGCGCCTCGCGCCATGCGCTGCATGTCGCGCGCGTGCTCGCCATGAGCCTCGACGGCGCCGCAACAAACGTCAATTCTTCCACGCTCAACTAGGAAACAACCGATATGGCCGACCTCACCCTCGACACAGCCCGCAAGATCATCGATGGCGCTCTCGCCAAGGTGATCGAGATGAAGTTCAAGCCGATGGTCATCACCGTGCTCGACGCCCGCGGCTGCGTAAAGGCCACCATCGCGCAGGATGGCACCAGCCTGATGCGCGGCGAAGTCGCCCACGGAAAAGCCTATGGCGCATTGGCCATGGGGCTCGGCTCGAGGGCTTTGTTCAAACGTGCCGAGGAACAGCCGTTCTTCATTGATGCCGTGAATACCATGGCGCGCGGCGCGCTGATCCCGGTGCCGGGCGGCGTTCTCATCCATGACGCATCGGGCAGCCTGCTCGGTGCTATCGGCATCTCCGGCGATACATCGGACAATGACGAGATCGCAGCCGTCGCGGGCATCGAGGCGGCCGGCCTCAAGGCCTCGACCGGCTAGATCGACATTGACTCAGCCACCGCATCCCCCGATCGACGAAAGCGCCCTACGCCCGCTGATCGACCGTATCGGGGATGCGCATGTGAATGCACGGCTGGAGATCGAGACCCATCGCGATCACCAGCTGTTCGGCCAGGGCCGCCTGTTCTTCAATCTGGAGAACTGGCTCACCGCGCCGCCGATCGTCCGCACCGCGCTGCAACTTACCGGCCTCTATGGCCGCGCCCGCCGCGAGGCCGACCGCGTGCTGGTCCGCGAGAATATCGTCGCCTCACCGCGCCTGCCCCCCGCGTTCGACGGCTTCACGATCCTGCATATCAGCGATCTCCACGTCGATCTCAGCGAGGATGCGCTGCGCCACCTGATCTCCTTCGTCGGCGATCTCGATTACGACATCTGTGTGCTGACCGGCGACTATCGCGGCAAGACCTATGGGCCGTATCAGCGCGCCACCGAAGGGGTCGGTGAACTGCGCGCGAGCCTGCGCGATCCCGTCTATGGCGTGCTCGGCAATCACGACAGCATCCGCATGACACCGGCGCTGGAAGCCATGGGCATCCGCATGATGTTCAACGAATGCGAGGTGATCACCCGCGGCGATGAGCACATCTATCTCGCCGGTGTCGATGATCCGCATTTCTATCTTGCCGACGATATCCCAAAAGTCGCGTCGCAAATTCCGGAGGATGCCTTCTCGATCCTGCTGTCGCACACGCCTGAGACCTATGCCGAGGCGGCCGAGCACAATTTCGACCTCATGTTGAGCGGCCACACCCATGGCGGCCAGCTCTGCCTGCCCGGCGGCTACGCTATCAAGCTGGAAGCCGTGCTTCCGCGCCGAATGGGCAACGGCGCATGGCGCCATGAAGGTATGGCCGGCTATACGTCCGTCGGCGTCGGCACCAGCCTGCTCCCGGTACGGCTGAACTGCCCACCCGAAGTGACGCTGCACCGGCTGAAACGCACCGGGTAATTTCTGGATAAAACCTACCAACCAAGGCGGCTATTGCCACGAACTGCCGTTTTATTAAGCTGACGGAGCTAGTCTCAATGCTCACCCGACCGCTTCCAGGCAGGACAATTCCGATATGACGGTGATGATTACAGGCGGCGCCGGCTTCATAGGTTCGCATATCTGCGTGGAACTGATCCACGCCGGTCGCAAGGTCGTGGTCTATGACAATTTCTGTAACGGCCATCCCGAAGTCATCGATCGGGTCCGGCGGATCACCGGCACGGCGCCGGAGGTCGTCAAAGGTGACGTACGCGATGTAAATACGTTGATATCAACCCTGTCAGCGCATGGCTGCAGCGCCGTCATTCACCTTGCCGGACTGAAGTCGGTTGCGGATTCCGTCAGCAAGTCGGCTGAGTATTACGATTGCAATGTGGTCGGAACGCTGAGGCTGGCGCAGGCCATGCAGCAGACCGGCGTGCGCAATATCGTCTTCTCATCGTCGGCGACCGTCTACGGCGAGCCGGAAGTGCTGCCGTTGCGGGAGGACCACAAGCTCGCACCGTTCAGCCCCTATGGTCGCACTAAAATGCAGGCCGAGGAATTGCTCATCGATATTGCCCACTCCCTGAGCCCATTGAATGTCGCGATTCTGCGCTATTTCAATCCTGTCGGCAGCCACGAAAGCGGGCTGATCGGAGAAGACCCGAATGGTGTTCCTAATAATTTGATGCCCTATATCTCGGGCGTCGCTATCGGGCGACTGCGAGAGCTCAATGTCTACGGCAACGATTACGCGACATCGGACGGCACAGGGATACGTGACTATGTCCATGTGGTCGATCTCGCGGCCGGCCATATCGCCGCCCTGGACTGTGTCGACAAGCAGAGGGTCCTTAAGGTCAATCTGGGAACCGGACAAGGCACCAGCGTGCTGGAGTTGGTTGATGCCTACGCGCGTGCGAGCGGAAAGATGATTCCTGTCACTTTTGCGCCGCGGCGCCCCGGCGATATCGCCAGCTACTACGCAAGCGTAGAGCTTGCTGCAGATGTTCTCGGATGGCGCGCAAAGCGCGGCATTGCAGAGATGTGTCGCGACGCCTGGAACTGGCAGCGGAACAATCCCGACGGCTATCTCGGCCGGTGAACATGACCACGCGGGACTTGAAGGCCATGCCTTCGCAGACGCAGGCAACATCCGACCGGTCCGCAGGAATCATCGTTTTTGTGCTGCTGACGGCAGCATCGCTTCTTCCCACAGTCCTCACTCCGATTCCGGCGATGGTGGATTATCCCAATCACCTCGCCCGCATGTATCTTCTGGCCCAGAACGGGGATCCCGGAGCCAATCCATATTACGAAGTCCGCTGGGCGCTGTATCCCAATCTCGGGATGGATTTACTCGTCCCGCGGCTAGCACAATGGGTGGGCGTCGAGAGTGCCACCCGGCTATTTCTGCTCTGCAGCCAAATATTGATTATCGGCGGCGCACTAGCCCTCGAACGAGTCGTGAAGGGCCGCGTTCAGATCGGCGGGTTCGTCGCGCTCTTGTTCCTCCACTGCCTGCCCTTCAGCTGGGGTTTTCTGAACTTCGAATTCGGTCTTGGCGTCTCGCTTTGGGGTATCGCGTTCTATCTGATGGTCATCGAGCGTTCGTTCCTGACGCGGCTCGTTGTCAACGCTTTCTTCGTCTCGGCGCTCTTCACGGTTCATTTCTTTTCGCTCGGCATCTACGGCGCAGCGATCGGTCTTTATGAGCTATGGCGCGCCCGACAACGGAGGGCGCCGTATCACGTCACCGCATTGCGACTGGTGCTTCTCGGCCTGCCGGTCGCTCTGCTGCTTCTGGTGATGCGCGCCACCGCCGGTTCTGTCGGCAGCGAGGGGACGGAGTGGCTGTTTCAGTACAAGCCGCTCTGGCTGTTTCGCATCATGAACGGCTATAATTTGACTGTGTCCGCCGCCAGCGTCCTGGTCTTAGTCATCTCGTTGTATTTCGCGTTCAAGCGCAACGTCTTGAAGATCGAACCGGTCGGCATTTGGCTCGCCGCCGGTTTTGCGCTTCTTTACCTCCTCATTCCATCGAAGCTTCTCGGCACGTCATTTGCCGATCTCCGGATTATCCCTGCCGCAATGATGATCGTTGCTGCGTTTTGCTCGCTATCGCTACCGAACCGGAAATGGTTGGCTACCGTATTGCTGGTCGTCAGCGGCGTCATCATCGCCAATCTCGCAACCGTATTTGCGGTCTGGCTCTCTTATCGCGCAGACTATGCGGCGCTGATCGCTTCGTTTCAAAAACTTGACCGCGGTTCGCGGGTACTGGTGGGGACAAGCGGCGATGGCGACGACCCCCCATTCAAAGACCTTACGCAGTATCCGATGGCCTATGCCCCGACGCTGGCCGTGCAATACGCGAATGCTTTCGTCCCCAACGTGTTCACTGAAATCGGCAAGCAGCCCATTCGTCCCCGTGCCGACATGCAGCGGCTCGCCATTCCATATGGCGGCCCCGTGCCGATGCGGCTGCTCAGCACGATTGCGGCCGGCGGTACGACAGCAGCCGTGCCGTCGTTCATCCGGAACTGGCACCGAGATTTCGACTATCTCTATGTACTGGGTCCCGCTTCGGCGAACCCGCTGCCCGGCAGACTGCAAGAGGTGGACAGGTCAGCACGATTTGTCCTGTACAAGATTGACAGGCGGCCATAGCCGCGCGGTCTGGTTCGCACCTGGGCCTGCCTGATAGAACCGCGCAAAGGCGGCTCAAGGCGCCTGATTTCAAGGCTCTTTGCAAGGCCGCCTTAACCATCAGGGTCTAGGATCCCGCCATTCAGCAGGGCGGAACTCCAGAATGGCGATTGATGGCGGGCAGATCATCTACAGCATCGTCGTGCCGGTCTATAACGAGGAGGCCGTGCTGCCTGTGTTGGTCCGCCGGCTGGGACTGCTGATTGACCGCCTTGGTGCACCCGCGGAAGCCATCTTCGTGGACGACGGCAGCAGCGACACCAGCCCCATCGTGCTGCAGGCACTCGCCAGGAGTGATCCGCGCTTCCGTTACATCGGCCTGTCGCGCAATTTCGGGCACCAGGTGGCCATCACCGCCGGCATGGACGCCGCGCAAGGCGACGCGATCGTCGTCATGGACGCGGATTTGCAGGACCCGCCTGAAGTCGTCGAACAACTGATCGCCAAGTGGCGCGAAGGCAATGACGTGGTCTATGCGCGCCGTCTGTCCCGCGCGGGTGAAAGCGCGTTCAAGCGCGCCACCGCCCATGTGTTCTATCGGGTGCTTGGCCGTATGACCTCGGTTCGTATCCCGGCAGACGTCGGCGACTTCCGACTGATCGACCGCAAGGTGTTGGACGCGTTGCGCCAGATGCCGGAGCGTGATCGCTTCGTGCGCGGTATGATCGCCTGGCTCGGCTTCCGTCAGGCCGAAGTGAGCTTCCATCGTCTCGAGCGCGCCGCCGGCGAAACCAAATATCCGCTGTTCAAGATGGCCCGGCTCGCCATGTCGGCCGCTCTCGGCTTTTCCGATGCACCGTTGCGGCTGGCGATCTGGTGCGGTCTCGCGGTGTCGGGCATGGCCCTGCTGTACGGCGCCTGGGTGTTGCTGCTGTGGATGACGAACGACCCGCATCTGGTTGCCGGCTGGTCGTCGATCATCGTTATCGTGTCGCTGCTCTGCGGGTTGAACATGCTGATGACCGGCATTGTCGGCCTTTATGTCGGGCGCATTCACGCAGAAGCGAAACATCGTCCGCTCTATGTCGTACAGAACCGCGTCGGTTTCGACCGCGATCAAAGCGAAGCATCTTACCGCACCTCGCGCAGCGCCTGACGGAGCGGATTGTCATGAGCCAGCTGTTCGACAGCTACCGCAGCAACTACCGCGACGTCGTTCAATCCTCGATCGACTTTTCCGGCCTGCCGCATAGCTTCTTCATGCGCGCAAAGGCCGATCTGCTGCGCGAATTGATCGCAGAGCGGCTTCAATCAAAAAAGCCTGACGTGCTCGATGTCGGCTGCGGCGTCGGCAGCTTCCATCCACTGCTGCGCGGCATGGTCGGCCAACTCAGCGGCATAGACGTATCCTCCGCCAGTATTGCGCAGGCACAGGTCGACAACCCCGATGTCGACTACCGGGCCTTCGACGGCAGCGTCTTTCCGTTTGCCGATGCCAGCTTCGAACTGATCACCGCGATCTGCGTCATGCATCACGTCCCGCCTGTGGAATGGGCGGGTTTCATGCGTGAAATGCGGCGCGTCGTGCGACCGGGCGGCGTGGTCTGCGTCATCGAACACAACCCGTTCAATCCGCTGACCCGTCTCGCCGTCGCGCGCTGTGAGTTCGATCGCGACGCGGTCTTGCTCGGCGCGGGCAAGACGCAAAGGATCATGGCGGGCGCCGGCTTCCACGACATCGCTTCGCGTCATTTCCTGCTGCTGCCCTGGGAAGCGAAAGCCGCGCGGCGTGTCGAAAACGCCTTCAGCGGCCTGCCGCTTGGCGCACAATACGCCGCTGTCGCCACTGCCTGATTACTTCGCCGTTGCATTCTGCCGCTTGTGGACCACCGCGACGTCGTCCCCATAGACGCGCTTCCAGTCCGGCAGCCGGTCGAGCAACGCCACCGCCGGAGTTTCCGGCTCCAGCAGCGTGGCATCTATTTTGTAATCGTCCAGCAGTTTCAAAAAATCATTCAGGTCCGCCAGCGAGAGGCTGCTGTTGTAGCGATGAAGAAATCTGCCGCCATAGAGTTCGCCGCGACCGTCGATGAACGTGGGAATTCCCGCGAAGATCAGATAGCCGCCAAACGAATAATCGTTCAGCACGCGGTTCGCCGCGGTCAGACCGGCGCCGGCCAGCGCGGCCTGCGGCGTGTTGCGTGCGGCAGGACTGATATCGCGCACCGAAGCGATCGCGGTCAGAAGGATCATGACGCCGACGGCACCGACCTGTAAGCTCCGGGCCGAGCCGCCCTCGTTGGATGCGGCCCAGCTGCGAAACTGCTGCGCGATCGGCGCAGCCAGATAGAGCGGCGCCAGCATGGCAAGCAGATCCGCGTTGCGCACCTGCGCCAGAGCAAAATGCAACAAGCCGATTATGACCAGAGACCGCACCACCGGAAGCGTCACACCGCGCGACAGCGCAAAGATTCCCGCCAGCAGCAGGATCTCAAATATCCCGATGCGGCCGAAATTCTGTGGCCGCCATTCGCCGATCCAGTTGAGCGCATCGCCAAGACCCAGCGTCGTCAGCGGCATCAACAGCGTGCCGTGCCCGTAAGGGGTCAGGCAGGATGCGGCAACAGCAAGAGCCGCGAAAGCGAACCAATGGAGCACTTCGCGAGGCCGCTCGCGGAGCTTGTCCCGTATGAGGACTTCGAGAATTGCGGGTCCGATCAACCCCAGTGCCAGGATGACGCTGCCATGGAGATTGGCCCACAGAACCAGTAGGGGTAACGCCCAGTAAGGCGGCGGTGCACGCGTATCCATGGCACGAACGAGCGCGGTCGCCCAGGTCATCATGACCGGCAGTGCCAATACATGCGGCCGCGCCAGCAGATGCGGCGCGAGAAGAACCACCACCACTGTAACGATGATCAATACCGGCTTCGCCGCAAGTTCGCGCAGCAGGAACCGGGTCAGAATCCCGACGGAAAGCGCGATGGCCGCGGCAGCGAGCGCCACGACGCCATGCCAGCCCGCATACGTATAGACCGCCCCGTAAATGACCTCGGAGAGCCATTCGAAGGCAAGCCAATGACCGCCATGCATGGAGAAGGAGAACGAGTCGGTCGACGGAATGACGCCATTCGTCAGGATCCAGCGGCCGATCGCGATATGAGAATAGCTGTCCGGATCGTTCAGCAGCTGCGGCCCGAGCGCCAGCAGCAGGCCATAGACGCACGCGCTCACCAGCAAGGGCATCGTTGCCCGCACCGGGAACTGTTTGGCTGGACTGCTGATGACCTGGTCGCTCACAAACTGCGAGGGTACGGCGACACTGTTAATTCCACTTTAAGGCTGACGATGCGCCCGCGCGCCGGCTCGATGGTCCGCCGCGGCGCGCCGCCGAGAGCCGCCCTATTTGCCTGGCCACACCGGCTTGCGCTTCTCGCCGAACGCCTTAAGGCCTTCTTTCGCATCCTCGGTCATCGACAGGATCGCGATCTGGCTTTCGGTATAGGCAATACTCTCGTCGAACGACATCGCGGCGACGGCGCGCATCGCATATTTGCCGCGGCGGATCGCGGTCGGCGACTTGTCGGTGATGCGCGCGATCAGCCAGTCGACCTTGCTGTCGAGCTCGGCCGCCGGCACCGCGTGATTCAGCAGGCCAGCGCCAAGCGCGGTCTGCGCGTCGAACGGCTCGCCGGTGATGCACCATTCGTTGACCAGGCGACGTGGCGCAATGGACTGCAGCAGCGCCAGCACCTGCATCGGAAACACGCCGACCTTCACCTCTGGCAAACCGAAGATGACGTTGTCCGCGGCCACCGCCATGTCGGTCATGCACAGCAGCCCCATGCCGCCGGCCATGCAGACGCCGTTAACGCGCGCAATGGCGGGCTTGGTGGCGTTTTGCGACAACCGCATCAGATCGGCGAGATCGCCGTTGGGCTTGGAAAAATCCATTGAGAAAGCCGCCCCCGCATTCGCCAGATCAGCGCCGGCGCAGAACGCCTTCTCACCCGCGCCGGTCAGAACGATGACGCGCACTTCCTCATCTTCATGAGCGGCGCGATAGCCATGGGCGATGCCGGCGATGACATCGCCATTCATGGCATTACGCTTCTCCGGCCGGTTGATGGTGATCCAGAGTGCGGCGCCCTTCTTTTCCAGGATTACGCTGTCATCGGCCATCGGTCTGCTCGCTTGGTTGAAGTTGATGCGGCTGGTATAGCCGCTCAGAAGCGGCGCGCCAAACCCAGCGCGTCGCCGGCGCGGTTCTCGGACTCAACCGCGCGCAGGTACCCCTCGCGCTGCTGCAATCGCGCCCAATAGGCTGTGACGCTCGGCCCGAATTGCGACGCAAGCCCGAGGCGGCTGGCCAGCATCAGCGCATAGCCGACGGAAATATCCGCGGCGGTGAAACGGCCGGCGCAGACATAGTCACTGCCGGTGGTGATGGTCTCGATCATACGCAACCGTCCGAGGAAGAATTTCGAATAGTCCTCGACCACCTGCGGATGACGTCGCTCTTCCGGCTCGAGTTTCGAATAACGCAGCACGAGTGCCTGCGGGAAGGTCAGCGTCGCCTCACCGAAATGCAGCCAGTTCAGGAACGCACCGTAGTCCGGCTCGTCGATGCCGACGGCGAGCGGCGTCGGACCGTATTTGGTCACCAGATATTGCGCGATCGCCGCCGATTCCGTCATGCGAGTGTCGCCATCGAGCATCAGCGGAATGGTGCCGAGCGGATTGATGCCGAGATATTCCTTGGCAAAAACACGCGGCGGGAACGGAAGCATCTTCAGCTCATAGGGCAGCCCGAGCTCGGCAAGCGTCCATAGCGGGCGGAACGAGCGCGCGCGGGCGCAGTGATAGAGCGTAATCATCGGGCGAGACCTCCAAGGCAGGCACGGACTGTCGCCGTGCTGCGGGCCAATGAGAAGCAGCGGCGGTGCTTCGTCAAGACTTGCCTTTTCGCTGCATGTTCTCGTGCTACGTGGTCTGGGCGAACCGGTTGCGCCTTTCCCGGTTTATGAGCGCCATCACCACGCGCGCGCTCCGAGGCTGAACCACTACGATGTCCCGCGTCCGTAGGAGCTGATGTAGCTGCACATCCTCGATCACCAGAAAAGCACCGGATTGATGGATCGCGGCAGGGCTCTCGCGCGCGGCGGCATAATCATCGACGCTCTCAAGCGTGAAAGCCGGTTGATCGCAAGTCACGGCACAGCCGAGCCTGGCGAAGTGATCGACGAGGTCGAAGAGGACCACCTGGATCGGCACACAAGTGAGTGACGGTTTGTTATGTCCGTCCGGAAACCTCGGACATCAGACTTGTATGAAGGCTCATTACCACCCCTCTCGCCGGGCACGCCCGCCCAGATCACGACCAAAAGACAGTGGCTACATAATACCTCTTCGAGTAACGCTTGAACGTGAATACTCAGTTACGCGCCCGGTTAGATCGATGGGCGCGTTGCCTTGATCATTACAAGGCGCGTAGCAGTCAATCTTGCTTCCTTACGGTGCGTTAAGCATCCGAAGACAGGCTGGGAACAATCGAAATTGACTCAACTTGTATCGGCAAGTGTGCGGGCAACAGATGACTAAGGCACAGTATCTCAGGGAACAGGCGATCCGCGCTGAACGGTTGGCACAGAACGTTCTGGATGCCGTCACCATGAAACGACTCATTCAAGCATCGCAGGACTACCGTCAGGAAGCCGATCGCCTCGAGCGACACTGCGTAAACGGCGAATTTGATCGCTGACTCAATCTCTGCCGCAAGAGTCAGCGAGGCTACGGTCTATGACGTATGTATGGAATATGCCTGTCTGATGCCCTCGGAGATGAGGCGCCTGCGTCGGCTTGGGAAGAGAACAGCAGGGGCTGGAGCGGATTGTCGCCTGCCTTGGACAATGCCACCTTCTGAACGTGCTCTTAGAACGCTCTGGGCCGGCCGAAAGCGCGAGCTTGCGGCAAGCTGCGCCGCGAATGGAAAGTGTCGATCCGGCGTGCCTGTTCGATCCTCCGCATCGATCGCGCACCTGATGTCTACAAGTCGAAGCGAAGCGATCAAGTCGTCCTTGCACACCGGATCACGACTTCGAGACGCGGATTCGCTACGGCTGTCGGCGCGTCCGCATCTCGCTGCAGCGTGACGGTCGGGCACTAATATCGAGTGCATCCAACGTCTCTGCCGCGAACGAAGCCTGCAGCTGCGGAGCAAAACGCCGAAGCGGTGGGTGACAAGCTGCGTGGCTGACTGCCGGGATGCCTCAAGATCCGTATGCGGGTAGCGTAGTACGCTCCGGCATTTTCATATCCGCGACAGGGCAAAGGACTATTTCCGACAGTTCCCGAAAAAGATGTGTACCAAACGGAGGTCGAATGCCCTGAAAGCTTGGCAGAGGAAAATAGCGTCGTCGTCGATGAGGCTAAGCGTGCAGACGAGCCGCCGTCGCCTGAATGAACAGTCAGCCTTGACGGATCTCTAAAGATTGCCTCTCGCCGCGCCAGGTCTTCCGGCTTTTCGAACGCATCGGACCCAACTTGTCAGCAGGGCGCTAAGTCATGCCAGACGCGCTTTTCGTTTCGACGATCTGCGTCTCAGCTCAGGAGCACGGCCATCGCGCCCGCGCCGACGCATCGCGGGGATGGGTCGACGCGCTGATTTTTGTAGTCCGCTGTCTCGACGAAGGAACCACGCCGGTGCACGAGCTGAGCGCTACATGCTGACAGGTCCCTGGTTATCCTATAAGGGGAATGTCCGGTCGCATTGCTCTGACCAAGATCAGCACGCCGGATGAACGACCCGGCGGGACCGGGCCCGAGCCGATCGTCGCCGCTCCGAGCCCAGACAAGCGAAATTAACGCCGCGCCTCAGCAGAAGGAGTTGTTGCATCTGAACTGCGAAGCAACGTTTGGTCTCTAATATTAATGTCAGACGCTCTTTCAATATTATTATTCTATATTCATCAGTGATCGACGCCGTGGAACGCACAACACACCTCACAAGTAAAACCTGAATTCCGAGAATAAAATAGAACTATAATCTCATTATTTCCGTTGATGGCCTTTTAAATAACAATGAGCCATCAGCCTTTCGGCGTAACCCAAACGGGCAGATTGAAACTCTAATAGCGATGAGCACGTATGTCACGAAAGGCTTCACTTTCCGACAGCGCGCGATAGTGCACATCTCATCTTGCATTCAAAGCTGACGGAGCAACCTTGCGCGTGGATCGTTGCGTCGCAAGCAATGATCGAGGCCTTCCCAAATTACGGTTCCGCCGTGCGGGATCGGGTCGTTCAATGCTCGGCGAGTAACCTTCAAAAATAAGGTTTGAAGCCGAGTGGCCTTTGAACGGCTTAACAAATCCGTGTTCGGTACTTATTCATGCGGTTGATTTCCGGTCTTCCAATGCTGTCACGAGTTGAAGAGTGCCACCGACAACTGAGGGTCTTGACCGAGCGTCGAGCGTCGATCGCTTATGAGTTCTTGCAGCTCAGGGAAGTACGGAGCGCCGTGGCTCAAGCGGAGGCACGATCACGACTACGACGGCAGCATGGTTCCGCGCGCTCATCGCGGCGAAGGCGGGCCACGTAACCCCGCCGACATCTTCAAACTCCGCAAATCCAGACCGGGTGTTCCGGAATATAACCTCGCCGAAAGCCTCGTGCGGCGACAGAGCCGGGACAGACTTCAAGGGGTAGCAGGTCGGAACCTCGGCTGATAACACGGGGCGCCCCAAGCTCACGCTTAGTTGTGTCAGTTGAGCATTGCTTGACCCTATGCGTTTCGTATGCTGCAATCAGTGTGGATGCGTTAATATTGTAAGCTTCCCTTAGTATTTTTAATTTCTCGTTGTGAGAATGCAGACTTGGATATTGCTAAGATCGAAAAGGCTTTTGCGGAGGCCGCCGTCGATCCGGCACAATGGGTCAATGCGCTCGAAATAGCGGCAATCGAAACCGGCAGTTTTGGAGCTCTTATCCTCCCTGTTTCCGGGGGAGGACCTGTTCCGGGATTGCCCTATACGGATTCGATGTCTCGAGTTGCGGAAGTATATTTTCGCGACAACTGGTTTGCACGGGACGCGCGATATCTCGGCGCACGCCATATGCAATGCCACGGCGTAGTTGACGATCTCGACATCATGGACATCGACGCGCTCCGCCGACATCCGTATTATCAGGAATTCCTAGCTCCGTTGGGCCTGCAATGGTTCGCAGGTGTCGGCATGATGGCCGGGAATGACGTTTGGTGCCTTTCCATTCAGCGCACGATGGCAAGCGGGCCATTCCCGCCGGATCAGAAACGTGATCTTGCGAGCCTTTCTGCACGCCTGTCATCCAGCGTCGCCTTGGCACGCGCACTCGGTCACGGCAGAGCGGCCGGAGCCTTGGCTGCATTTGAACTGTGCGGAACCGCTGTGGTTCTTCTCAATTCCTATGGAGAAGTTTTTCGCGCCAACCAGTGCGCTGAACGACTGTTTGGCGACGACGTCAAAATCGTGCAAAAGCGTCTTGTTTCCAAGAGTACGGTCGCAACTGCCGCCCTCGATAGGGCTCTGCGCGACCTCGTGTGGAGACGCGATTCGTCAGCCCTGGCAGCACCCATCCTCCTCCCACGCGGTCAGTACCGACCGCTGCTTGCCTGCCCGGTCAGACTTTCCAATTTCGCATCGAATATGCTTTCCGATTGCGAGTTTGCACTGGTGCTGATCGACTCTGAAAAACGCTCTCGCCCTGTCGAAATGCAGCTGCAGGCGCTCTTTCGTCTGACAAGCGCCGAGGCCAAGCTGGCCGCCCGGATCGCAGACGGCTCCGCGCTCGAGGTTGCGGCCTCAGAACTTGGGATAGCCAAGGAAACCAGCCGAAGTCAGTTGAAGAGCGTCTTTCGTAAGACAGGCACACACCGCCAGGCGGAGTTAGTGGCTCTCCTGATGCCGCTTATAAGACAACTGAATTCGGAATTACCGATGGAATAGCAGCCGACGGTCCGGTTCGTCGTCTCTCCGATTATGCCTCTAATAACGCCAACGCTCCGCGATCAGGAAGATCGGCTCGTAATCGCGAGGCTTAGCGATTTCAGCTCTGCGGACCACGCTCCACTCGCCATTACAAAGTCGCGCATGTCCTCATCAGCGAGGGGCGGTCCTCCTTGTCTGAAACCGCATACGCCAACCGTCACATCGACTGCAGCGCGCGGAGACCCCAGCCACAACGGCTTGAATGTCGATTGGAAGACTTCATAAGAAAGCTGGATTGAAACGTTGACAAAAGGCGACGCCCCGCTGGATGCGTCACCGCCATGAAACTCCACCGCCGCTCGGGTGGTGTCGGCGGATACAACGTACAGAAATGCTTTTTGGGCTCGTCCTAGAAACTGTTCGCCTTCAAAGCCGTATACATTCCGACTTCCAAAAGACATCTCTCCCGAAATCCCAAACCTGGTTGCGGAGGTCTCCGTCAGACTCACCGGCCTCAAAGTCGGCATCTCGATATAATTGGTATGCCGGACATATAGTTCAGGGCTGATCTTCTCGCCGCCGGCTAGCCAAACATTGTCAAAATCCGTGATCGTACGTAACACCAGATCTTCGCTTGTCCCGCGCAGATATTGAATAGTGCCGTCAAGCTCCAGGTCTCCCCAACGCTCGTGATCGCTCATAAGCAGCAGCCTGCTTCCATCGAGGCGACTGCGCGAAACTCCCTCGAACATCGGAGATTACCTTAATACGTCAAACGCATAGAAAACACGAATGTGCGATCGCAAACGGTCAAGTCAGACGCCCCGCTGGATGCGGGCCGGCGTGCCGAACGCCTTCTGTCCCTCGCCGATGTCACGGTTCACAAATGAATTCGCGCCGACGACTACCCGATTGCCGATCGTGACGCCCATTTGAATCACGACGTTCGGCCCGAGATAGACTCCGTCCCCGATCGTCGTCGACGCATAAGCGATCGGCTCGGCGCCCATCGACAGCGACCGATTCACCGTGTGATGCGTATAGATTTGCACGCCCGCCGATATGGAACAGTGATCGCCGATGCGAAGGAGACCGCCCGAGCCGTCGAGAATGCAACCCGGCCCGATCCAAGTATGGCGGCCGACTTCCACCTGCCCGAGAACGAGGACGTTGTCGTACATCGTCGTCCCCTCGCCGAAGCTACAGGCCACAGCGTTCTCCGCGCGTTCGCTGAGCAGGTCGCCGATCGAGACCCGGCGATTGAACCGCTGTTTCTTGCGAAGCGACAGCACGCGCAGATAACGCCGCACGCGCATCAGCCACTCATCGGCTTCTGTCTCGTCGGCCAGTTCGCGACCATTCGTAATGGGCGCATTCATCCAGACACCTCCTCCATCACATGCCGAGCAAACCGGCTCACGGCATCATCAATTCGGCGCATCGCACCCGCGAACCCGCCGACGCATGCATGGCCATCGTCGTTTTTCCTGTCTTGCGCAAACGGCGCGCTCGCCATTCAATGCGATGACGCGTCGGACCTTCCCAGCGCAACTTCAATATGGGCCAGGGTGTCCTGATCCTCCAAAAGCCGATTTGCTGCGGATGGCCGTACGGACGCATCGGATCTTTCGGTCGACGTCGTGCCACGGTCCAATTCGCGGTCGGCGCGTCTGATGGCATCAATCATCTGCGGCTTCGAATGCGTCAGAGCCACGATCAGTCCCTTGAAGTAGATCAGACGCAAGTCGGACTGCCTGGCCCCCCGCAGAGCTTCCGCCCGCAGCATCGCATCCAGCGCAGCCGGATAGAACTCTACGATATCGCGGGTCAGGGAGCGCGTCGGCGCGCGCGGCAAAGTCCCATGGTGCAGTATCCACATCACAGCGATCTCAGCGATGCTGAGGTCCAGTTGGTCATTGAGCCCGACGCGCCATGGCAACGGCACCTCCCGGGGATTGGGCCGGCGGCCCTCCTCGCGCGGCAAGGCGACCATGCCTTCGACACGATCGGGTCCCGGCGGCCTGCGTGGCTGGTCCTCTGGACGCATCTCAATCGGCTCTCGAAAGATCCGCCTCGGCAGATAGGCAGCCGATCGCGTTTCAAACCCACGTCATTTTTATTGCAACGTTCTGCTCCAAGGCCGTGTAACGACGCCTTGCCAGACGGCCGGACATGCCAGCCGATGGCCTAGAGCCGGACCTTTATGACATAAAGACATTTAATTTTAAATATGTCAATAAATGGAGCCGCCCGCCTTTTCTCGCATTCCGTTTTTACGAACGACGTGGAAGCATACGAGAATTCCGCGGCATAGCGGGCCTTGGGCGTTCACCGCCTGCAGGGCACAATAAATATGCACACCGCCCTAAATAATCGCGTGACAGATTTAATTTTTCAAATGATAGTTAAATTTATCGACATTAAATAAATCCTTCGGCACGAGGAGATCAAGATGGCGGGTCCCGTTAGCGCAAGCTCCGCGAACGCAAGCATCGATGCGTGGACCACGCAGTGGCAGCAGGCGGCCCTATCAACTCCTTGCGGGTCGTGTACCGGACGAGCCTGCACCGTTTGTTCGATCCGAGTCGGCGGATCCAGCAATGCCGACGGATCGCCATCGGGATATGCACCCAAGGTCCTTGAATACTACAACACGGCGAGCAGCATGCCCGCCGATATCGCGCCCCTCGCGCTCGACCTGACGGCGATGGCCGTGCAGAGCCGCACCGTCGATGCCGCGCCCCAGGGCGGGATGACAACCGCGCCGGAAATCTTCGCGGCGGCCGGCACACCGGCGCCCGCGCAGGCTGCGCTTAATCCCATCGTCCTCGAGAACATGAAGGCCGGCACCCCGGAAAGCGTCTGGCTGTTCGACCAAGCCGACGAGAGCATCGAGGGGTTTGCGGCCCAGTTTACGATCGACCACGGCCAGCGCGTCGATTTCAAGATCAACACCGACGCCGCCGACTACCGGGTCGATATCTATCGGCTCGGCTACTATGGCGGCGACGGCGCACGCCTTGTGAACAGCTTCACAAAGAACCTGTCTACGGCGCAGAATCAGCCCACGCCGCTGTTCGACCCGATCACAAAGCTGGTCGATGCCGGCAACTGGTCCATCTCAGCCTCCTGGGACATTCCGGCCGACGCCGTCTCCGGCATCTATATTGCCGAGCTCACAAGGCTCGACACCGGCGGCCAGAATATGATTCCGTTCATCGTCCGCGACGATGAGGCACCAAGCGATATCACCTTTCAGACCTCCGACACCACGTGGCAGGCCTATAACTGGTGGGGCGGCTACAATCTCTACGGTGGTATCGACGCAGCCGGCCATGCCGGCCGTGCCAGCGCAGTCAGCTACAACCGCCCGATCATCACGCGCGACGGTGGTTATTCGGCCGGTCCTCAGGATTTCATCTTCGGCGGCGAATATCCTGCCATTCGCTGGCTCGAGCAGAACGGTTACGACATCAACTACATTTCAGGCATCGATACGGCACGCGATGGCGCGCAGCTCCTCAACAGCAAGGTGTTCCTGTCGATCGGACATGATGAATATTGGTCGGCCGGCCAGCGCTCCAATGTCGAAGCCGCGCGCGGGGCGGGCGTCAATCTCGCTTTCCTGAGCGGGAACGAGGTCTATTGGGAATTCCGCTGGGAAAATAGCATCGACGGATCCGGTACGCCCTACAAGACGCTTGTCTCATACAAAGAGACGTGGTCGAACGACGACACCGATCCGGGCAATACCACAGGGACGTGGCGCGATCCTCAATATGGCGCCGGCCAGCCCGAGAATGCCCTGACCGGAACGATCTTTACGGTCGACGGCTATCGCCTTGACACCATCCAGATCCCCTATGACCTGTCGCAGTTTCGTTTCTGGAACAACACCGCGGTCGGAGATATCCAGCCCGGGCAGACCTATTCGTTGACGCCGAACTTACTCGGGTACGAATGGGACTCGGATCTCGACAATGGCTACCGCCCGGCGGGTCTGACCGCGCTTTCGTCAACCACCGTCGACGTCAACTCGCTGCTGCTCGACAACGGCAACACGACCGGACCCGGAACGGCCAGCCACAGTCTCACCCTCTATCGCGATCCCGTCAGCGGCGCACTTGTCTTCGGCGCCGGCACCGTCTACTGGACCTGGGGTCTGGATTCGCATCACGACAACGAGGCCACGCCGACCGATCCGAACGTCCAGCAGGCAATGGTCAATCTGTTCGCAGATATGGGCATTCAGCCGCAGACGCTGATGCAGAGCCTTGCCATAGCCTCGCAGTCGACGGACCACGCCGCGCCGACATCGACAATCACCTCGCCCACGGCGAGCGTCTCCTATACTGCCGCACAGCCGATCACGATTACCGGCACCGCCGTCGACAGCGGCGGCGGCACCGTCGCGGTCGTCGAGGTCTCGACGGACGGCGGCGTATCGTGGCACCGCGCCACCGGATTCGAAAACTGGACCTACAGCTGGACGCCGCTCGCCGGCGGCACCTACGACATCCTGTCGCGCGCCGTCGATGATAGCATCAACATGGAAGCTGCCAACACGGGCATGATGATCACAGTCGCCGCGGCCCCTACCACCACGCTATTTTCCTCCTCCGACGTGCCGGCAATCCTGGCCGACAGCGATGTCGGCTTCGTCAATCTCGGCGTACGCTTCACTTCATCTCAGGCCGGCACTATCGTCGGCATCAAATACTACAAGAGCGTAGGCGATGGTGGCACCCATACCGGCTCCCTGTGGAGCAGCACCGGGCAACTTCTCGCCACTGCCATATTCACACAGGAAACCGCGAGCGGCTGGCAGACGGTGACTTTCGCCAATCCGATCTCGATCGCGGCCGGCGTGACCTATACCGCGAGCTATCACAGCAATGGCCAATATGCCGGCACGCTGGACTATTTTACGGCGGCGCATTCGAACGGGCCGCTGACGGCTGCTGCGAACAACGGCTATTACATCTATGACCAAGACACGCTCTACCCGACCCAAGCATCCGGCGGCGCCAATTACTGGGTCGACGTCATTTTCAGCCCTATCAATACAGCCAACCAGGCGCCGGTCGGCACCAATGACAACGGTCTCACCGTTACGCGCAATACGGCGACCACGTTCACTGCGGCGCAGTTGCTCTCGAACGATACGGATCCAAACGGCGATATCCTGAGCGTCACCGGTGTCGGCTCCGCATCAGGCGGCACAGTCAGCTTCAACAGCCAGACCAACATCATCACGTTCACCCCGAACGCCGGCTATACCGGCGCCGCCATGTTCGGCTACGCCATTTCAGACGGCCGCGGCGGGACCGGCTCGGCGATCGTCAACATGACCGTCGTTCCGCCGGCGAACAACGTCACGTTGTTCAGCGCGTCCGATGTGCCGGCGACGCTCAGCGACGGCGACACTTTCCAAGTCAATCTCGGCGTCCGGTTCACCTCGTCGGCCTCAGGCTTCATCACCGGGATCAAGTATTACAAAGGCGTCAATGACACCGGCTCCCATACGGGATCCCTTTGGAGCATCAACGGCACGCTGCTGGCCACCGCGACATACATCAATGAGACCGCGAGCGGCTGGCAGACGGTGATATTTTCCGATCCCGTCGCGATCACGGCGCAGACAACCTACGTCGCCAGCTTCCACAGCAACGGTCACTATGCGTCGACCGGCAACTACTTCACATCCGACCATGTAAGCGGCGTTTTAACGGCGGCAGGCGGCTCAAACGGTGTCTATGCTTACGGCAACGACAACCTGTTCCCCACCAGCACCTTCGGCGCGACGAACTATTGGGTCGACGTGATCTTGAATTCGGGTTCGACCACACCGATAAATAATGCGCCGGTGGCGACGGCCGACAGCGGCTTCACAACGCCGCAGGGCACGCAACTCACCATCGCAGCCGCAGCCCTGGTCGCCAATGACACCGACGCTGATGGCGACACCTTGACGATCACCGGCGCGGGCGTCGGCGTCAACGGCACGGCAGCCTGGATTTCCAACACTAATTCGGTGACCTTCACACCGACCCCAGGCTATACCGGCCCGGCGTCTTTTACCTACGCTATTTCCGACGGTCATGGCGGCACGGCGAACGGCACCGTGTATCTTACGGTCACCGCATCGTCCAACAACCCGCCGGTCGCCACCAGCGATACCGGTTTCAGCACCGTGCAGAACACGGTCCTGAACATCGCCGCTGCCGCATTGCTCGCGAACGATACTGACCTGGACGGCGACACGTTGACCATCACCGCTGCCAATGGCGGCGTGCATGGCACGGCGAGCTTCAGTGCGCAGACCAACACCGTGACCTTCACGCCCACGGCGGGGTATACCGGTCCTGCGTCATTCGTTTACTCCATCTCAGACAGCAAAGGCGGCGTCGCCAGCGGCACGGTCAGCCTCAATATCACGGCGCCGCCTAACAACGCCCCGGTAGCAAATGGCGACAGCGGCTTCACTACCGTGCAGGGTAATGGCTTGACGCTCCAGGCCGCGATCCTGTTGGCCAATGACACCGACCCGGACGGCGACGCCCTCACGATCACCGGTATCGTGGCCGGCAGCGCGACGAATGGTACGGCGACCTACAACGCCCAGACGAATTCGATCTCGTTCGCCCCGACCATCGGCTATGTCGGCGCCGCGAGCTTCAGCTACAGCGTATCCGATGGCCGCGGCGGCACTGCAGCCGCGAATGTGAGCCTGAACGTCATCCCGAGCGCATCGGGCGTCAGCCTGTTCTCGAGCTCCGATACGCCTGCCACCCTGTCGGATTCCGACCCGGCGCAGGTCAATCTCGGCATGCAGTTCGTGACGTCGCAGTCCGGCATGATCACTGGCCTCCGCTACTACAAGGGTGCCAATGATACCGGCACACACACCGGCTCGCTATGGACCAGCTCAGGCACGTTGCTGACGACTGCGACCTTCACGAATGAGACGTCGAGCGGCTGGCAGACAGTGACGTTCAGCAGTCCGGTGACGGTAACAGCCGGCGCCACTTATGTGGCAAGCTATCACAGTAACGGCCACTACGCATCAACCGGCGGCTATTTCAGCACGGCCCAAACCAACGGACCACTCACCGCGCCTGCCTCAGGCAACGGAGTCTTTGCTTATGGGACTAGCAACCTCTTCCCGACGGCGACCTACGGCGCGACCAATTACTGGGTCGATGTGGTGTTCAACGCTGCGACCGGCGGTGCGAACCAGTCGCCGGTCGCGACGAGCGACAGCGGCTTCACCACCGCGAGGAATGCGACGCTCGCGATCAACGCTTCGGCGTTGCTGGCAAATGACAGCGATCCGAACAATGACACCCTCACCATCACTGGCGTCAGCAATGCGGTGAACGGCTCCGCGACATTCGATGCCCAGGCCAATACGATCACCTTCATTCCAACGACAGGCTATACGGGATCGGCCGCCTTCAACTATGCGATCTCCGACGGTCATGGCGGCACGGCCAGTGCCGGCGTGACCCTCAATGTAACCGATCCGACCGCCGTCGTGAGCTTGTTCAGCGCCAGTTCGACGCCCAGCACGGTCACCGTCAGCGATCCGCAAGCGGTCGAGCTTGGCTTTAAATTCCAAGCATCGGACAACGGCGACGTCACCGGCATCCGCTTCTACAAGGGTGCGTCCAACACCGGTACCCACATGGCGGATCTCTGGAGTTCCACCGGCACGTTGCTCGCCAGTGCGACCTTCACCAACGAGACGGCCAGTGGCTGGCAGCAGGTGCAGTTCGCAACGCCGGTGTCCATCACCGCCGGAGCGACCTACATTGCCTCCTACCATACGAACGGCAACTACTCTGCCGATCCGAACCTATTCGCCAATTCGGTATCGAACGGGCCGCTCACCGCGCCTGCTTCGTCGCTGATCGGCGGCAATGGCGTCTATGCCTACGGCAGCGATTCTCTCTTCCCGTCCAACTCCTACAACTCCACGAGTTACGGCGTGGACGTGTTGTTCAGGCCGCAACTGGCGGCCTGAGAACGCGAAGGCACAAGGCATCGACCACAGATCCATGGTCGGCGGTCGTTTTCCGCTGTTTGTCGGCGAGCTACCTACCGTTCGAGCGCTTGGGCGATGCTGCCAAGTACGTCCTCATCGGCGACATCCTTGCCTCCTGCAGGCTGCGACGACGGCAAGGCGGGATCCGGCGGCATCAATGCGCGCGCATCCAACTCGATGGAAGTCCTCGAATTCGCCTGCCGATCGACGCCGGCGCATTGCGAGGCCAGCTGCACCACATGGCGATGCAGATTGCCGAGCACGGATGCGAGTTCGTCGATCCGCGGCATCGCGTCGGTGGCTGCATAATCGACCGGAACCAGGGCGGCTCCTTGCAACATGGACCCCGCGATGGACGGCCGCATAAGATGGCTCCCGCACGAAGGATTGGGTGCTTCGAGCTCGGCGATACGCGAAGCCAGTTCGTGGGACAATCGCTCTAGCCGGCCGAGCATGGCTAGCATGGTGAGCGTATCGGACTGCTGCACGCGCCTCGCATAATTAGCGAGGAATGCGCGGCCCCGCGTCGTTTCCTTCACGGCAGCCTCGATGGCACCGAAATCCTGATGCTGTGCGTCAGATACTGTCGGCATTATCACACCAGTGTCCAGCGGTCGTTGTGACACGGCGACTATGGCAATCAATCCTTAACCGACATCTAAACGAACCATCGGCGTCGGAAATGACGCAGCCGGATATAATTAAATTACTTGAGATCGCCCCATATTAATATAACAATTAAATAACGCGCATTAATTATGATCGATCGCCTATCATGAGACGGACACCCCCGTACCGACAGGATCCGACCGTGTGGAAACCTTCGCATGACGCGAAATCACTGAGCAAAGCCAGCCTCCCGGATGGTATTCGCATCTATGCGATCGGCGACATCCACGGGCGCACCGATCTTCTCAGGCTGCTGCTCGCTCAGATCGAATCGGACGAGGCGCACTATCCCAGCACACGGTCGATCATCGTCTTCCTCGGCGACTATATCGACCGCGGACCCGACTCTCGAGGGACGATCGACCTGCTGTTGGCCTGCGCGCGAGTGCGAGAGGTCATCATCCTGAAGGGGAATCATGAGACCTTCATTCGGCGCTTTCTCGATGCGCCTGAAACTCTGAACGATTGGCGATCGCTGGGTGGTCTCGAAACGCTGGTTTCATATGGGCTGAGGCCGTCTCTCAGTCGCAGCCATTGCGACCAAGAGCGATTGTCACAGGAGTTGCTCGCCGCATTGCCGCCGGAGCATCTCGCATTTTTCGAAGCGCTGCCGTCGTCCTTCACCTGCGGCGATTTCGTCTTCGTCCATGCGGGAATTCGGCCGGGAATTGAGCTGCGCAAGCAGAAGGAAGACGATCTGCTCTGGATTCGCGAGGACTTCCTGCATCACAGCTTGCCGTTCGAGAAATTCGTTGTCCATGGACATACGCCGGTCAACGTACCCGACGTCCGGTCCAATAGGGTGAATATCGATACCGGAGCTTTCGCCACGGGGCGCTTGAGTTGCGTTGTGATCGAGGGGCGCGAAATCACGCCACTTGTCGATATCCGCGACTGGACTGCAGGTAACAGCACCCGAGTTCAAGATGCGCGGGCTAAGCACGACGACGGCATCGAAGCGATACATTGGAGTGGCCGCCGCCGGCGGAACCCGCAAGGAGCCATAAATCCAGGATTCATACATTCAGGAGCCACGCGCCCGCTTTAGTTAACGGCGGTGGCTAGAGTTATGAGGCCGACTTGATGTCACCGCTCCTTAAGCGCGCGCTCCGCCTGCTCCTTCAGCGGCTTGATCATATATGCAAGGGCAGTCCGACCGGGCGTCTGGATAAATACATCCACAGGCATGCCGGGGACCAACTTGGACTCTCCAAGTCGCGCGACCTGATCTGACTTCAGCGACACACGCGCGTTGTAATAGCTGGTGCCGGTGCGCTGATCCTGGGTCAGATCCGCTGACACGAGGACGACGTCGCCTTCGATCTCAGGTGTCGTCCTCTGATTGAGCGCGGCAAATCGCAGAAATGCCGATTGCCCGATATAGAGCTGATCAATATCGCGCGGCGTTATCTTGACTTCAACTGCGAGCGTGTCGTTGTCCGGTACGATGAGCATGATCTGCTCGCCTGGCGATATAACGCCGCCTACCGTATGCACCGCCAACTGATGAACTCGCCCGTTCTGCGGTGCGCGAATGTCGATACGGTTAAGCTGGTCAACCGCAGCCGTCCTTCGTTCGGAAAGTTCCGAAATTTTTGAACGAGTCTCGATCAGGTCCTTGCCGACTTCGGTTCGCAGATCCTGGTCAATTTGGATCGTCTGGAGTCCGATTTCCGAAATCTTGCCTTTCGCCTGCGCGACCATTCCGGACAGCTGGCTTCGCTCACCTTCGAGCCGCGCCGTATCGCGTTCCAGGGCAGTCAAACGCGTGATCGGCACAAGGTTCTTCTGCCAGAGAGTCCGGACGCCTTCAAGCTCCTGATAAATGAAGTTGACCTCTTTCTGCTTTGCTTCGAGCTGGCCGGTATATCCCTTTATCTCGTCCTGAAGCTGGGAGCTGCGTTCTCTGAGCTGGGACTTCTGTCCGGTGCGCGACAGTCGTCGGAGATCGAACAGGCTTCGCTCGGCGGTAATCGCGCGGGCAGCTTCGAATTTGGCATCCTTCGCGCGTTCAAGCAGAACGCCCGGAAATACGATCTGGTCTGCGCCGTCACGCTCTGTCTCCAGACGTGCCTGCCGCGCCTGCAATTCGTCGAAACTCTTTGTAATGATCGTTGCGTTTGCGAGCGTCAGGGTTTCGTCGAGGCGCACCACAATATCGCCAGCCTTGACGCGATCGCCTTCCTTCACGCGCAGTTCGCTGACGACACCGCCCGTCGGATGCTGCACCTTCTTTACGCTCGAATCGACGACGATGACGCCCTGTGCAACTACCGCTCCCGACAGTTCGGTGGTGGAGGCCCACCCGCCGATGCCGAAAGTAACCAGGACGACCAGGATTCCGCCGGTGATCATATAACGCTGGATCGAATGGAGCGCCGAGTTACTTGCATTGGTCATCCGCGATCTCCCACCACCTTCAACGGGGTCGCAGTCCGCAACACCTTCGTCAGCACGTCTTCCTTCCTGCCAAAGGACTGCACTTTGCCCTCTGCTATCACCAGAACATGATCGACCCCATCCAGCGCCTTCGGCCGATGCGCGATCACCACAACGATGCCGTTGCGGCGACGCACAGTGAGAATGGCTTCGGTCAATGCCGCTTCGCCGTCGGCGTCGAGATTGGACGTCGGCTCATCGAGGACGACGAGGAAAGGATCGCCGTAGAATGCACGCGCGAGCCCGATGCGCTGCCGCTGACCGGCCGAGAGCGCCATGCCGCCCTCGCCTATCTTGGTGCCGTAGCCGTCGGGGAATGACAGGATCAAGTCATGCGCGCCCGCCGCGCGCGCCGCTGCCAGGACCGCCTTCGGATTCGCATTGGGGTCGAAACGGGCGATGTTGACGGCGATGCTGCCGTCAAATAGCTCCACGTCCTGTGGCAGATAGCCGATATGCTTGCCGAGTGCTTCCGAAGACCATTGCCCCAGCGCGGCGTTGTCGAGAGTGATCCTACCGCGCATCTGCGGCCACACGCCGACGAGCGCGCGCACCAGCGACGACTTTCCGGACCCGCTCGGGCCGATGATTCCGAGGCCCTCGCCCTTCCTCAGATTGAACGAGACGTCGTGCAGAACGACCCGGTCAGATGCCGGCGCGTTGACATAGACATTTTCCATGGCAATCGCCTCGACCGGGCTCGGCAGCGCCAACGGCTCCTCCTCTTTCGGGAGCAACGTCAGGAGTTGTTCGAGCCGCTGTCTTGACTGCCGCGCGCTCACGAAGCCTTTCCAATTGGCGATCGCAAGCTCAACGGGCGCCAGCGCGCGGGACGTTAGGATCGAGCCGGCGATGATGATGCCTGCCGTCGATTCCTGATTGATGACAAGGTATGCGCCGACCGCAAGAACGCCCGACTGTAGGATCGCCCTGAAGGCTTTGGATGCGCCACCCAGACCGCTGGCGACGTCGCTCGCAGCTTCATTCGCCGCAAGATACTTCCGATTGGCTTCATGCCAGCGCGCAGCCGCCAGCCGCCGCATGCCCATTGCATGAAGCGCCTCGGCATTGCGTCGTCCCTCTGTCGCTACCGAATTGCGCACAACGGCGAACTGCGCAGAGGCCTTGGCGGGCCCTTGCGAGCGAATTTCGGTCAGCATCGTGATGGCGACCAGAACGAGGGCGCCGACCAATGCTGTCACGCCGATCCAGAAATGGAAAAGAAAGCAGATGCCGAGATAGACCGGCATCCATGGGATGTCGAACAGTGCAGATGGGCCGCCGCTCGCCAGAAAACTGCGCACCTGATCGAGATCGCGGACGGGTTGCAGGCCATCGCCGTCCCCGCGTGTCTTCAGCGGCAGGCGAATGACGGCATCGAACACGCGGCCGCCCAGCGTCTCGTCGAGATGGCGCCCCATGCGCGCGCTGATGCGGGTGCGGATGAGATCGAGGCCGCTCTGGAACAGATAAAGCAAGATCGCGAGCGCCAGCAGCGCAATCAGCGTCGGCACGCTCCGGCTTGGCAAGACACGATCATAGACCTGCAGCATGAAAAATGAGCCGGTCAGCATCAGGATATTGCTGACGCCGCTGAAGATCGCCATCGCCCAGAAAATCTGGCGGCAAGAACTGAGAAATCCTGCAAACTCCGACCGCGGTACAGCGTAATCGTCGCTTGACCTAGTTTTGCCCGAGAACATGGTCAGCCGGGCCGTCTCCACGAAATTAGAGAGCGTTTTTGGCGTCGAAGACGACTTGGCATTCAAGGACGGCTTAGGAATCGCTCCATTCGACGGCATCGGCTTCTTCGGATCGGTTGCCCGCTTCACGTCCGCTTTATTACCTATGCCGAAAAAGCGCGACAATCCCGCAAAGCTCGGAGCCTTGTTCAATCGTGCCCGCTCCGGCGGGGGTGTTTCCCCCCGCCTTCCAAAGTTAATCATTGTAGTCCCCCTCGGGACGCATCGATCCAGATCCCATTGGATCGATGCGTCAACTGGTCCATCGCGCACGGAGTGCGCCTAGGTCGTCAAGCGAAGTGGAAGTCCGATTTGTCCAGCGCGCCGATCTTCGTGTTCTTTAACGTGAGCGAATCGTGGCCCGACGCGATCACGACATCCTGACCACTTTGCGTGGCGTGAGACAGGACATCCGCGAAGTTGTCGAACATGCTCTTGCTGAATTGCACAGTGTCGTGCGACCAACCGCTGGCTCGAAAATCCTTAATCGTATCGTTTCCGAAATTCGGAGCGAATACGAACGTATCCGGGTGTCCGTTGCCGATAAAAATGTCATCGCCCGACGTCCCCTTGAGCGTATTCCCACCGGAAGTGCCAACAATTGCGCTTCCCGAACTTGACACGACCTGACCGGATTTATCGAGCTCCTTCGCAGAGAAGGAGTGTACCGAGCTCTGTGAAACCGACCCGGTCCAGTAACTCCAATCGCCATCCGCCTTCGCCTTGACCGAACCGATCTCCTTCGTTCCGTCGAAGATCTTGATCTGGCTATAGGCGTCGGCCGTTCCCTTGATGACCACCGAGCCGTCAGCGCCCTGATACACCTTGGTGAGGTCGATCCCTGCTGACGAAGCCGGAGAGTCGTTCACGGAGATTGCCTTGGCCACGGATGCGACGCCGGTGTTGCCGGCGGCATCCGAGGCGATCGCCGCGAACTTGTGATCGCCATTCGACAGGTGCCCGGGGTCGAAGCTCCAGGTGCCGTCGGCCTTGGCAGTCGCCTCACCGATCAGCTTTCCGGCATCGAAAAGCTTGACCAGACTGTTCGCCTCGGCCGTGCCCTTCAGCGTGACATCGGCGACCGTGGTCGGGCCGTTCAGGGCCTTGCCGTCCGCCGTGAAGACTCCCAGCGACGGCGCATCCGGTGCATGCGTATCGACGGTGACCTTTGTCACCGCGGACGCCGCGCCGGTCTGGCCCTTGCTATCGGTCACTTTGGCGGTCAGGCTGTGCGAGCCGTCGTTCAGCGCTGCGGTCGTGAAGCTCCATGCGCCGCTGCTGTCCGACTTGACCGTACCGAGCTTCTGCGCCCCGTCATAAAGAGTGACAGTACTGTTCACAGCTGCGCTGCCGTCCAGCTTCAGCGTGTTGTCGCTGGTGATACCGTCGCCCACCTTGCCGGTGTCGTTAGAGAAGGACGCGATCTTGGGTGCCGATGGAGGGACCGGGGTCGTGGTGGATGTAACGTTGACGGTCAACGCGGCGGATGTCGTGCCGATGTTGCCGGCCGCGTCGGTCGCCTTGGCTGTCAGCGTGTGGTTGCCGGCCGCGAGGCTGCTCGTGGAGAAGGTCCACGCACCGTCAGTGCCGGCTGTGACGGTCCCGATCTTGGTGTTGCCGTCATAAACGGAAACCGTGCTCTTGGCTTCCGCTACGCCCTTCAGGTTCAACGCCGAGCCGCTGGCAACGGATGTGGGCAGGCTCGCAGCCGCGCTCGCCCGCTCGCTCGCCGAGAAACCGGCGCCGATGGTCGGCGCGACTGGTGCTGTGGTATCGACCGTGATCGCCACCGCCGACGAAGCGGAGCTGGTCTGCCCCGAGCTGTTGGTCGCGGTTGCGGTCAGCGTGTGCTTTGCATCGCTGAGGGCCGGCGTGGTGAAGCTCCACGACCCATTGGCCGCGGCCTTCAACGTGCCAATCTGTGTCGCCCCGTCATAGACCTTGATCGTGCTGTTGGCGGCAGCGGTGCCGGTCAGCGTGATCGTGTTGTCGTTGGTGATGCCGTCGCCCTTCGTGCCGGTGTCTTCAGAAAAGGAGGAAATGACTGGCGCACCCGGCTTTGTTGACGTCGGCGGAGGCGTCGTCGTGTTCGAGATCGTGACCGGCACGGCAGATGACGCATTGCCCGTATTGCCGGCCGCATCCGTCGCCTTGGCGGTGAAGCTGTGGTTGCCGGTGGCGAGATTGGCCGTGGTGAACGTCCAGGCCCCGTTGCTGCCGGCGGTCGCGGTACCGATCTGCGTAGTGCCGTCATAGACCTTGACGGCGCTGTTGGCTTCCGCAGTGCCGGTAAGCACGGCCACATGAGAGGCAGCCAGTGCCGCCGCCGAAGTGGACACGGCCACCGTGGGCGCGTTCGGCGCCGCAGTGTCGACCACGACCGAGCGCACGGCCGAGGCGGGGCTCGTCCCAGTCGAATTCGTGGCAGTCGCCGTGAACTTGTGGGTGCCGTCGGCGAGCGCGCCGCTGGTGAAGCTCCAGTTGCCGCTGCTGTCGGCGGTCGCTGTGCCAACCAACTTGGTGCCGTCGAGAACCTTGATGGTGCTGCCGGCGGTCGCGATGCCCTTCAGCGTAATCTTGTCGGCATTGGTTGTGCCATCGCCGATCTTGCCGCTATCGGGCGACCAGGAGGTGATATCGGCGACCAGATCTTGCACCGGTGGCGGCGTCGTGGCGCCGCCTTCCACGGGGAACGGCGAAGCGATGAGCGCGCCCGGAACGAGCTGGCCATTCACGATGGTCGCGTAGCGCACGTTCTCCCACTGGGTAATGTGGATGTTGGCAGCGATCTCCTGAATAAGCAGAGGATCGTATTGGAACGGGCCGACGAAATAGACGTCCTTGAGGGACACAGTGATGTCCTGATTGTCCGCGGCAATGCGCAGTCCGATCGGGCCTCCCTCGAACACCACATTATTCAGCGTGACCGTCCCACCGTAATTGTCGGCGATGAAGAGACCGGCCGTTGCGTTCTGATTGTGGGATACGATCGTCGAATTAGTGATGGTCACATTGCCCGAGCTGCCCGGGCTATAGGCTTGAATACCATCGGCGTGGTCACCCGCCAACCCCGTGGTCTCGAGATATGAGTTATTGATCGTGATGTCGCCGCCGCCCCCGATGCGAACAGCTTCTCTTGAGCTGACGCGGACCGTGTCCAGCGTGAATGAGCCGCCACCGACGATCGACGTCGCGCCGCTTGTATCGGTGATGCTTCTGTTCGAGAGCGTCCCGCCGTCCTTAACTACAACTGGGCCCGAAGTGGTAACGCCACTAAAAATCGGGTCATTCCAGCTCAAAGGAATTCCTGCCATTCCAAATCTCCAAGTAGTCTCTGATAGTCCCCGAGCTCGCGACTAAGAGTCCCGAGGGACGATGCTCCACATGCACCCCAATGGCGCATCGTCAGGAATCGTCTTTGGTGGCTGGCAGAGGCTTTTTTGGGACAACATCACGGCCCACCCAAGGTGATTTTCGCGAACCCATTTAAACCCTCACAAAGCCTGTAAAATGGCGAAGTAATAAAATAGATCGCTATTCGCAGCACCGACGATGCCTAAAATAAACCTCCCCGATTGCCACGCAGTTAATTGGATCGCGAAAAAACGCCCCTTTCAGCCAGTTTTTCCGCAGAGTGAATACGGATTGAAGAGCACCATCTAAATATCAAGTGTCTTGCAGGTCGTTACTTGCATCGCAAGAACTCTCGACACGGTGACACGTGGTTTCACGCCTGAATAACAACGATATGAGTCGGCTAGCAGCCCGAGAACCAACTTGACGAAAAGCACCAGCTTGCAGATAGAACTTTGATAGCGAGTTGATGGCGCCGATCAATCGTCGGTAAATACCTTTTCTTAGGCATCGATTGAGCCGGAGGCAATATCTTCTTCATAATTCCGCCCATCAACCCGGCGCACTTCGGCGGCGTTATTTATTTCTTTTAATTAAAGCCGAGCCGGCCGATTTATCTATTTAATTGATGGGTCGATCTCGCGCCTGAGATCGTGAAAAATGACGGTCGTCATCGCGTCGAGGCAGGACTATCTCACCGCTCGGCGAGCGCAAATATGGCAAAAGAGATCAAATAGCGGCCACCGGGCGAGGGAGACCACGCCGTTAGCTCGCTCCGGGTACGACATCAGGCCGTCCGGTCTTGCCCCTCGCACCGTCCAGCAAACCAGCGAGCGCCACCTTCCCAGCGGTGGCTGATCCCTTGATCAGATAGCGCGCTGCATAGAGCAGACCAACTCCGAAATGGCAGACCCAACGCCAGCCAGCGAAACGCCGAGCATAGAGCACGCTGTTACGGGCAGACAGATAAATAGAGAGATAGGAGCGCTTCTCGACGGCCACGGCGGAGCCGATCGTCGTCCCGCCAATATGCCGGACAAGTGCCCTGTTCGCGATGCCGATGCGGTGGCTGCCCCGACGAAGCCCCCAATCCAGATCTTCCATGTAGAGGAAATAGTCTTCAGCCATGAGGCCGACATCGCGCAAGCATGTGCGCGTCAGCAAGACGCAGGCACCGCTGATTGCATCGAGCCTTGCAAGGTCTTCGGCCGACGGCGGGCTGCCGACCGGCGCATCACGCCCTACTGCAATGACGCGCCCCGTCATTCGCGACCAATGAAGGCCGTAGCTGATGATTTTGTCGGGGCTCGTATCGAACACCAGGCTTGCGCCGACCATGCCGAAACCCTCGTCGGATTTGGCCATCATTTCCGACAGCGCGGACGCATCGACCTCGGTATCGGGATTGAGGACGAGCACAGCATCCCAGCCGGGCGTGTCGAGGAGAGGCTCCAGCCAGGCGTTGACGCCGCCGCCATAGCCCAGATTGTCGGTAGCGAGCCCAATCCGGACTGCATTCGCACGACCCTGGAATTTACAGCTTGCCACAAACGCCAGCCGCCTCTGAGGAAGGTCGAGCATGCCCGCGGCCTCCGGCGACCGTTTCAGGATTCGATCTGCCCCGACCACACGCGACAGCAAATCCGTATAGGCCGCTTCCCCACCATTCTCACAGATGAAAACCTCGAATTGACAGAGGTCAGACTGCTCGAGTGACTTCAGGCAGCGATCAATGTCGTCGGCATTGCGGTACGCAACGATGATAACGGCAAGTTTGACGCTCTTGCGCGACGTGCCCTCGGAACGTTCCAACCTGTCCTCGATGATCATGCTTCAGTTTGAAACTGCAGACCGCAACACGACATCTGACGAATTCTCCCCGTAAGGCGCTCGACATGGTACCGCGAGTGATAATCCCTTGGTTTTGGGTCATAATCAAGCGTAGCCTCGTGGTGCGGATGTCAGGCCAACATGAATATACAGGAATCAAAGACACCGGGCTCTTGGGCGTCACGCGGCGCGCAGGGGCGCCTCGGACCCAGAGCACTTTGTATCGTATCGGCGCAGCCGACGCATTCGAACTGCCGCAAGGTAAGTGCGAGAGTCTCCCCCCTCTCGCATGTCGTCACGTCAAGGCAGGTTTAATGTATTCATATGCGGCGAAGCGACCGAGACGGACGAGATCAATGAAATCCAGCGACAGACCCCTTCCAAAAGCATCGGTGGGATTGCTCCTGATGCTGAGTTTGGTGCCGGCGGGAACAGCTGCAGCGCGACCGGGAGACACGTCGCCGCCGCTCCGCCCCGGCTACGTCCTTGCCGCGTCTGACCGCGGCGACGACAATGCAGCCCCGACACCCGGCGAGGCGCCCGATCAGTCGCAGCTTACGATCGATGCCCCATTGAGCTTCGACGATCCGATTTTCGTCAAAGCGAAGGCCGGCACGAGCACGATCAAGTTGCCGCCTGGATCGTCCGTCACGGACCTTTCGATCGTCGAGAATTCCGGCGAATCGACGATCACCTGCGGTTCCTCCTGCAGCCTCACGCGCGTACGGATCCAGTCACGCGAGGGAATTCGCTGCATCAGCGGAAACATCAATCTGACATGGGTCTATATCGCAGCCACCGGCTTGGGCAACGATCACGCGGATGGGCTGCAGTGCTATTCCCCCGGCTCGACAGGGATCATTACCGTCAAGAACTCGACGTTCAAGATGGCGGGGGCAACGACCGCCGGTTATTGGTCCGCAGACGATTGGCGGGGCGCGCACGTACTGGAGAACGTTTTGTTCGAGGGTGGGGCTTATGGGCTGCGGATCCCGGCAGACGGGGGATCTTCGGTCAGCCTCAAGAACGTCTATTTCGTGCGCGGCTCATTTCGCTACGGCGCCTTCTCCTTCGATGTGGTCAAAGGCCGGCGCATTAATATCGTCCAATGGGAAAATGTGCGCTGGGTCACTCGGCAAGGCGATCGCCTCATCGTCGGAAATCAGATCCCGCGGCCATAGCCGTATTGAGCACCGAACTGATCGACCAATGCGGATCGCTATCGGTAGCTCCAAAGCATCAGGTGCCGATAGATGCCCAACTTCGAACTGATCTGCCAGGCCATCCCGCGAATCGCATCGGGATCGGCCAGATGCACGCGCATCTGCTCGACAGCGAAATCGCTCGTCATGCAAAGGCGGGAATAGAGGAATGGTTCAAAGCCGCCATGATGTCCGAGCTGGATCGTATAGAGCTGGGTGTAGCCGGCCCTCAAGGCGGCCTCCCAGACACGCCGCGAGAAACGCCCGTATGGGAACGCGAACAACCCGACCTGCTGTCCCAACCGCTCTTCCAGCATCGATTTCGACACGTTCAATTCGCGCTCCAGTGTTCCCCGTCAGCACCCATGAGACAAATTGAGGGACTTCACGAAGGGAGGATTTCTGGTTCATCGTAGCCGTAAGGAGCGAAGATGAAGCAGAAATCCGGACCGGGCAAAGCGCCCGCAGAACAAGTGCTGAAGGACATCCGGCGTCAGACGCGTCGGCATTATTCGGCCGAGGAGAAAATCCGCATCGTCCTGGAGGGGCTGCGGGGTGAGGGAACATCTCCGAGCTCTGCCGTCGGGAAGGCATCGCCGCCTCGATGTATTACGGCTGGTCCAAGGAGTTCCTTGAGGCCGGCAAGCGCCGATTGGCCGGTGACACCGCACGAGCCGCAACGCCCGGCGAGGTGAAGGATCTTCGTCGTGAGGCCACCGCGTTGAAGGAGGTGGTGGCCGATCTGACTTTCGAGAACCGTCTGCTTAAAAAAAATATGAGCGGGGATGGGGAGGACGAGGCATGAGGTATCCCGCATCCGAGAAGGCCGAAATTATCGAGCTAGTGGAGCAATCGCATCTGCCCGCCAAGCGTACGCTGGACAAGCTCGGCATCCCACGCGCGAGCTTTTACCGGTGGTACGATCGCTACCGTGAGGGCGGGATCGAAGCGCTGGCCGATCATCGCTCCCAACCGGATCGCGTCTGGAATCGCATTCCGGACGACGTCCGCAGCCAGATCATCGACCTGGCGCTGCAGGTTCCTGAGTTATCGCCGCGGGAGCTGGCCGTGCGGTTCACCGACGAGAGAAGGTGCTTTGTCTCGGAGGCGTCGGTCTATCGGCTGTTGAAGGCGCATGACCTGATCACCAGCCCGGCTTATGTGGTGATCAAGGCGGCGAACGAGTTCAAGGACAAGACCACCGCCATCAACCAGCTCTGGCAGACGGACTTCACCTACCTCAAGATCACCGGCTGGGGATGGTATTATCTGTCGACTGTGTTGGACGACTTCTCGCGCTACATCGTGGCGTGGCGGCTCGGCCCCACTATGTGCGCTTCCGACGTCACGGCCACGCTGGACCAAGCTCTGGCCGCATCGGGCCTCGACAGCGCCACCGTTGTGCATCGACCGAGGCTGCTCAGCGACAATGGCGCGTCTTATGTTGCAGGCGATCTAGCCGACTGGCTCGAAGACAAGGGCATGCGTCATGTGCGGGGAGCACCTTATCATCCGCAGACCCAGGGCAAGATCGAGCGCTGGCACCAGACCCTGAAGAACCGCATTCTGCTGGAAAACTATTATTTACCCGGAGATCTTGACCGACAGATTGGAGCCTTCGTCGAGCACTACAATCATGTTCGTTATCATGAGAGCATCGAAAACGTCACACCTGCCGACGTTTACTTCAACCGAGCGCAGACGATCCTCGCAGAACGCAGACGCATTAAACTTGCCACCATCGCGAACCGACGCTTGCAGCACCGACTGCAGGCCGCTTAAACTCTAACCCTGAAGAGCCAGAGCCTCTCTTCTCGAAATGCCTGATCAGTCTCAAATTGTCTGACGACGGACAGTGACGGCCCTCACGTTCCGCCATACGATCGACGATCCGTCCCGCTTCCGGTCGGCCTCTACGCTCGGCGCCTATATCGGCCTTACGCCTCGGCGAAACCAATCTGGAGAAACCGACACTAGCGGCAAGATATCTCGATGGGGGGACCGTCTTCTCCGATCCTACCTGTTCGAGGCCGCGACCGTTCTGCTTTATCGGACCAAAAAATGGTCTTCCCTCAAAGTCTGGGGAATGAAACTCGCAAAGCGGATCGGTGTGAAGAAGGCAAAGGTCGCCATTGCCCGAAAGATCGCCGTCATCCTTGACTGCATTTGGGTCGATGGCACCTCGTTCGATTGGGGCCACGCCACACCGTCCTGACGCAAACTGACGCTTTCTGGCCCGGTTCGCCGGGCTGGCGATGTCCCGCTGTGACGGTGGTCGCGGTGACCTCGGTCAATCGGCTGGTGGCGGCTCGTCCGCACTCCGCTGTACACGTTGAGGCACCCGCCCCGGACATCATCATGAGGCGCTTGGCGACCTCGGAAAGGACCATGACCCTGGCGATGGCATCAGACCTAACGCAGTAAGATTTTTCCTACGGCAAAAGAAGATCCAGCACCGACCGCTATCGTATCGCCGGCCAATCAATCTTGCTCCATCTCCACGGCCCATCCAGATGCGACGGGGCGAGCGCTATAGCTTTGCTGAGGGCGGATTAAAGGAGGCTTGACAACAGATCGCAATTAAAGGGCCGATTGACATCGAACCGCGGTCACGCCGCCAGCGACCTGTTCAACGACTACTTCGATGCCATGCCCAACGTCGACTTCACGTCGCACGTCGTCCGCTACGCCTGTGCAACCTACGGCGAACGCGATCTCGGCTTCGCGAAATCCGAGGCCAAGCTGATTCTCGATCACATGGAGGGCGCTGAGCCGAACGACGTCACCGGCGCCTTCTACTCGTCCGACATCGCGATCGCCCGCAAGCGGCAGATGATGCACGCCTGGACGTACTGGTGCGAGAAGTGGGCCGCGGCGGCGATTGCCAATGATGAAAAACTGCTCAACCGCAACCACATGCTGCGGGCGTTCTACGTAGCGCGCTACGGCAAGCCCCAGCTACAGAAGCGGATCGCCCTGCATGAACGGCGCGGCTGGCCGCTGTGGTCGACGCCGGCGGTCCCTGAGGTCGACATGTTCGACCAGTCGGCGGAGTGATGGACGTCAACCACGCCAGCCCCCACGACATCCTCGCAGTCTGGCAGGCTGGCGCGATCACATGGAAGCGCGCCATGCGACTGACCGGAGCCGCCGACGTGGTGGAGTTTGGCGGCGGCGCGGTCGTCGGGCGTCGAAATCCTCGGCCTCAGCGATCTCGACCGGACCTGCTCGACCGCGCAGCGCGGCTGATCGGCAACCGGCTCGACACGGTAGTGTTCTGGCAGCGAGCGGACGGGAAATAAGAAACTCGACGCACCGTTCTTCTTTTGTTCTAATGTGGTTACTTACGGTCACCGTACTGATAACTGAAGTTGCTCGGTCGCTTAAAATCGGCGACCCTGCATTGAGTTGGCCCTGCCGGGCGATCGTTGTTTTACTTGGGGGGCGGCATGGCGTTTTCGACGCAATTGAAACTGGTACTCGCGGGCGATCCTAAAAGTGGTAGCGAGGTTACAGATCGCTTGGTTTTCTTTTCGACCGACGTGAACTATCTGCTGCCGACGTGTGTCGCAGCGTTGCAGGTCGCCATGCAGGACAAGGTCGCTGCAATCGCGGACATCATGATCTTCGTAATCGGCATGCCCGGTCACGACCTTGCCGAATTGGCGAGGACAATGGCGCCGGCGGGGATCAGTGTCGTCGCGATGGACGACGAGCAACTTGCGTTCGTTAAGCAGGCGCATTTCAACGAGACACATGTCTCGGTGGCGACGCTCGCGCGGTTGGTCATCGCCAGGGATTTGCCTCTGCGTTACGAGCACGTCATCTATCTGGATGGAGATATCCAAATCGTCGGCGATATACTGCCGCTCGTCTCCTGCACAGTCACGCCGGGGTGTCTGCTTGCTGCAGGCGACGCGACAATGGCGTCTTTAAAACCCAGTAGTCCAGCGGGTAAGGCATTGTCCGATTATCTTCGCGGTATCGGCGTCGTCTCGATGGGAGACTATTTCAACGCGGGTATCCTCGCATCTAGTCGCGCGACTTGGGTGCAAATATCTTCGGACGCGCTCGACTATTTTATCGCGAATAGCCGCAATTGTCGGTTCCACGATCAAAGCGCTCTGAACGCTGTTACGGTCGGGCGGCGAAAATTCATGAGCCAAGCGTATAATTTCACGCCGCTTCATCACGAACTCGGTCTCTCGGTCGCGCCTCGAATTGTCCATTTCGTAGGAGGAGACAAACCGTGGAACGCGGGGCCGGTCTTCTGGGATCAGCGATTTGCTGAGACATACCGCGATACGTTGGTGGCGCTGCCAGTGCTTGAACGCTATCGACCAAAACCGCCACGCCCAGATGCCGGCCGCGCGGCGAAAATTCATCCGCTAAAGCGGCGCTGGCGCAGGGTGTCCGGCCTGTGGCGCCTGAGGCGTAATTTGGCGCGCCATGCCTTCGACGTTTGAAATCGCTAGGATTGCAGTAGCGCATTGTGTGAAACTCTGAATCAATAGGTCTCCCTGGTAGGGAGGCCGTGGATGACGGGTGCAACCATAGAAGCGGCACTGGAGTCGTGGGCATCCTCGCTGGGGGACGTGAAGAGCCGCATGCGCGGGCTTTTCACGCAGGAGCGGGTTGCGACGTCTGCGAATCTGTTTCTGGATGGCAAGCTGAGCGACGAGCACGCAAGACGGGTTGGATGCGCGCTGGGTATCGCCGTCATCGACGATTGTTCCCCGTCAGCACCCATGAGACAAATTGAGGGACTTCACGAAGGGAGGATTTCTGGTTCATCGTAGCCGTAAGGAGCGAAGATGAAGCAGAAAATCCGGACCGGGCAAAGCGCCCGCAGAACAAGTGCTGAAGGACATCCGGCGTCAGACGCGTCGGCATTATTCGGCCGAGGAGAAAATCCGCATCGTCCTGGAGGGGCTGCGGGGTGAGGGAACATCTCCGAGCTCTGCCGTCGGGAAGGCATCGCCGCCTCGATGTATTACGGCTGGTCCAAGGAGTTCCTTGAGGCCGGCAAGCGCCGATTGGCCGGTGACACCGCACGAGCCGCAACGCCCGGCGAGGTGAAGGATCTTCGTCGTGAGGCCACCGCGTTGAAGGAGGTGGTGGCCGATCTGACTTTCGAGAACCGTCTGCTTAAAAAAAATATGAGCGGGGATGGGGAGGACGAGGCATGAGGTATCCCGCATCCGAGAAGGCCGAAATTATCGAGCTAGTGGAGCAATCGCATCTGCCCGCCAAGCGTACGCTGGACAAGCTCGGCATCCCACGCGCGAGCTTTTACCGGTGGTACGATCGCTACCGTGAGGGCGGGATCGAAGCGCTGGCCGATCATCGCTCCCAACCGGATCGCGTCTGGAATCGCATTCCGGACGACGTCCGCAGCCAGATCATCGACCTGGCGCTGCAGGTTCCTGAGTTATCGCCGCGGGAGCTGGCCGTGCGGTTCACCGACGAGAGAAGGTGCTTTGTCTCGGAGGCGTCGGTCTATCGGCTGTTGAAGGCGCATGACCTGATCACCAGCCCGGCTTATGTGGTGATCAAGGCGGCGAACGAGTTCAAGGACAAGACCACCGCCATCAACCAGCTCTGGCAGACGGACTTCACCTACCTCAAGATCACCGGCTGGGGATGGTATTATCTGTCGACTGTGTTGGACGACTTCTCGCGCTACATCGTGGCGTGGCGGCTCGGCCCCACTATGTGCGCTTCCGACGTCACGGCCACGCTGGACCAAGCTCTGGCCGCATCGGGCCTCGACAGCGCCACCGTTGTGCATCGACCGAGGCTGCTCAGCGACAATGGCGCGTCTTATGTTGCAGGCGATCTAGCCGACTGGCTCGAAGACAAGGGCATGCGTCATGTGCGGGGAGCACCTTATCATCCGCAGACCCAGGGCAAGATCGAGCGCTGGCACCAGACCCTGAAGAACCGCATTCTGCTGGAAAACTATTATTTACCCGGAGATCTTGACCGATAGATTGGAGCCTTCGTCGAGCACTACAATCATGTTCGTTATCATGAGAGCATCGAAAACGTCACACCTGCCGACGTTTACTTCAACCGAGCGCAGACGATCCTCGCAGAACGCAGACGCATTAAACTTGCCACCATCGCGAACCGACGCTTGCAGCACCGACTGCAGGCCGCTTAAACTCTAACCCCGATGAGCCAGAGCCTCTCTTCTCGAAATGCCTGATCAGTCTCAAATTGTCTGACGACGGACAATCGACGATCTCGTGTTGCGCCTGTTCGGCAACAACAACATCGTCTCGAACTGGATCAGGCTGGCGCGCGCGCATGTGCCGTTCGAGGGCCTCCCCGCCCGCATCGCTTGGCTCGGCCATGGCGAAGGCAGCGAACTGGCGCTGGCGGCGAATGCGCTGGTGGCGGACGGCTCACTGAAGGGACCGGTGGCATTCTCGCGCGATCATCTCGATGCCGCCGGCATGGCGCATCCCAACATCATGAAAGAGAACATGCGCGATGGCTCCGACGCCGTCGCCGACTGGCCGCTGCTCGACGCCATGGCGCTGTGCGCGTCGCAGGCCAATCTCGTCGCCGTGCATTCCGGCGGCGGCGGCCATGCCGGCTACATGACCAGCGCGGGCGTCACGTTGATCGCTGATGGCACGGACGCCGCGGCGAAACGTCTGGCGACGAGCCTCGACAACGACAACGACCTCGGCGTCATCCGCTATGCTGATGCCGGCTACGAGGATGCCATCGACGAGGTCGCACAGAACAACGTTCCGCATATCCGGCTGTGATCTGCAGATAACGCCGGCGCATCTTGCAAACAATGGCGGTCAATTCGGGCCAAGCGTCGTAGGCATTGACGACTGGGCCTGGCGCCGCAATCAGCGATACGGGACAATCATATGCGACCTTGAACGCCGGCGGCCGATCACCCTCCTGCCGGACAGGGTGTCAATCGGCGTTCAAATATTGCAGGCCGAATGACAGGATGACCATGCAGATGGGATGCAGTGCTACTCCCCCGGTTCGGTGGGAACCGTTACCGTCAGGAATTCGACCTTTAAGATGTCCGGGGCAACGACCGCCGGCTATTTCTCCGCGGACGACTGGCGGGGTGCCCACGTGCTGGAGAACGTGATGTTCGAAGGCGGCGCTTACGGGCTGCGGATCCCGGCAGACGGCGGCTCTTCGGTTAGCCTCAACAACGTCTATTTCGTGCGTGGGTCGTTTCGCTACGGCGCCTTCTCCTTCGATGTGGTCCAGGGCCGCCGCATCGATATCGTCCATTGGGAAAACGTGCGCTGGGTCCCCCGGCAAGGGGATCACTTTGTCGTCGGAAATCCGATCCCGTCGCCACAGCCCTAACCGGCGCCGCACTGATCGGCCAGTGCGGATCCTTACCTGTATCGCCAGTGCATCAGGTGCCGATAGAGTCCGAGCTTCGCGCTGATCCGCCAGGCCATGCCCCGCGTCGCATCGGGATCGGCGAGATGGACGCGCATCTGTTCGACATCAATGTCATTTGTCATGCAAAGACGCGAATAGAGGAACGGTTCAAAGCCGCCGTGATGTCCGAGTTGTATCGTGTAGAGCTGGTTGTAGCCAGCCTTCAAGGCAGCCTCCCAAACGCGCCGCGAGAAACGGCCGTACGGGAACGCGAAGAGCCCGACTTGCCGTCCCAACCGCTCTTCCAGGATCGACTTCGACACGGTCATTTCGCGTTCAAGCTCCGCATCCGAAGCGCTGGTGAGATCGATGTGAGCGAGGCCGTGAGAGCCAATCGTCACACCGGCCTTGCTCAGCTCTTCGATCATCCTCCAGTTCATGCGATCGGGTTGGCCGACGAAGTCGAGTGGGATGAAGGACATGAACCCCGGAATGCGGCCGGACGCGACATATTGCCCGTAGGCCAGCGTATAGTCCGACAGGAAGCCGTCATCGAACGTGATCAGCACGTCATCGCTGCGGTCGCCTTCCGGCGTATCGCAGCGCGCCAAAAACTCGGCGGGCGAGATGACCCGGTCGCCATAGAGCCCGAGATGCGCGTCGAACGTGTCGCGCGTCAGGCACCACCTGTTCGACGGCGGCTGTTCAGATAGCTGATGATAGTTGAGAATGATCATAGGTTCTGTATCAGCTCTGAAACCCGCTTGCTCCAGATCCCCCAGTTCAGCCGCTCCTCAAACGCATTGCGGCTCGCCTGTTTCAGACGCGCCAAATGATCCGGGTCGGCTAATATCTCAGAAATCGCCGTCGCATAGTCATTGCTGGTGGCCGTCGGGGGCAGCAACAGGCCCGTTTCGCCCGCACTCACGGCACCAGCCACACCGCCGGTCCTGGGGGCAATACTCGGCACGCCGTACGCCGCAGCTTCGCAAAACACGATCCCGTAGCAGTCCGCCTGCGTCGGCAGCAGAAAGATGTCCGCGTCGCGATAGAGCTGACCGATGCGATCGAGTTGCGCAGGATCGTTCTTGTCGAGATACGGAATGATCTGCAAGTTCTTCCGCACGATGGGCACAGGCGGCGTGCAGCCACAGATCACAAGTTCTGCGTCCACGCCCCTGTTTGTGAGCTCGGTTAGGGTCGCGACGGCCAGATCAGCGCCCTTCTCCTGCCAATTGGCGCCGATGAAGAGCAGCCGGCACGGCCCCTCCTTGCGCGGACTAAGCGCTGAGGCGCGGGACGGAGGATTTGCAAGATTTGCCCCCCACGAAATCACATGGACACGCGTGGGGTCTGCGCCATAGTCACGGATGGCAGAATCTGCGGCCCATTCGGACGGATAGAGCAGCAGGTTTGCGCGTGCGATCGTTTTGCGCTCCAGCTGCTCGATCATCGCGCGCGCACCAGGCGCCATGCCCCGGTAGTTCGGGTGATAATTCTCGACCAGCCGAAACGTGGCATCCGATGCGTAGACCAGCGGCGTGCCCGCCGGTATGGCCGAGGCAAACGAGGAACCGGCGGGAGCGAACACCACATCCGGTGCAATCGCGGCAACGCATTTCACCGCGTCGGCAGCGAATTGTGCGACCACCGGGCTCGCGTGAAACGGCGAAACCCGCTGCCCACGGAATACACGCCGAAGCCGGGAATACGCCTTGTACAGCGGCAGGATCGGCGCATTCAGCGGACCGGCATGGACGACGTCGTGCCCCATCGCCGCCAGCGACTTCGCCATATGGAATGGTGTGCCGGACCAGAAACCGACCTTGCGCGCGTCACCAATCGTCACGAACGCTATCCGTCGCAATGCGTGCTCCGCAGTCGCGTGACTATGTGTCATATCGCTGTCTTGCACAGGATCCACCCGTCATTCGCACCGACCACACCCGCGTCAACCCGCCCCGTCCCGCGACAATCACCTCAGGATTGCAGCCGACTGCCCGGCACGAATATCGACTTCAACCCCGACACCAGTTGCAGCGGCATCAGTGCGACCGCCGCCCGGACGATCAGCGGCACCTGACCGGTTTCAAAAAAACCGCGCAGATACGTCTCGATCGATTTCATTCTTCGGTCGGTATGAAGATAAATCCAGCCTAGGTCCTTGCTGTGATGATAGATCGCGCGATTGACGACCTGAAGCGCCTCGCTGTCTTCTACCAGCCGCTTCTTCTCGCTCATTGCGAGCGATAGCAACGAGGCCTTGTCTTGCTCCCGATATTTCGCAAGGGTCGAGTCCGCGAGAACCCTCATCACTGCCAGCTTGCGATTGACGTAGCCGAAGCCATATCGTTTCGAGATCCTGAGATAGAGCTCCCAGTCCTCCCCGGACCGCCACGCTTCATCATATCCGCCGATTTCGTCGAGCACCCTGCGACGCACGAGCAATGCCGTCGGCTTGATCGGCACTTCCTCCAGGAGACAGAGATACATTTCCCGGCGGCTGAACAGAAACTCATCCGACCTGGTGTTCCGTGAAGCAATCAGGTTCGGAAATGCCCGCATGCTTCCGACGATCGACGAGATCTGGGTTGCACGATGAACCTCGACGTCGCTGAATGCAGCAGCGACGCTATCGTTACGTTCAAGGATGGCGACGAGCCTGGCAAGCAGATCCGTCGACCATAGGTCGTCGGAATCGAGATGCGCGACGAATTCGCCGCGCGCAGCCTTGATGCCGGTATTGCCAGCAGCGCTGACGCCGCGATTTCGATCATGCCGGATATATCGGATCTTGTCGCTCCGGAAGCGCTCTACGACATCGGCGGTATCATCGGACGATCCATCGTCGACCACGATGATTTCGAAATCGTCGTACGTCTGGCGCAAGGCACTCTGTATGGCCTCGCCGATGATATATCCGCGATTGTAGGTTCGAATGATGATCGACACTTTCATTGGCCGGTCCCATGCATCCTTTGAATCCTGCTCGCGTCGCCGTCGTGCCTCATCTGACTTCCACGCCCCATCTTATGTTCGTCTCGCCATCGGAGCGCGGATACCTCGCGTGCCGGTCCATCCATGGCCGCTCGCCTGCAATCCCATTGCGGCTGCTTCGCATGAAGCATTCGACAGCCGCGCCGCCCTTCCACGAACGATAGCGGCCTCTGCGAGATGCGCGCGTATTCCCGCAAGGGCGGCAATGAGAATCCAGCAGATGCCCCAAAAGTGAACGATGAAGCCCAATACGACGGTCATTACGACGGTGATCCCGAGCGCTACGGACAACCTCCCCTCCTCACGCGTCAGGTAGGGTGACTTGTCCACCGAACCGAGCGTACAGGCGCCAACAATGGTCGCGAGTACCAGAAGGCTGGCCGGAATGCCGTAGGACATGGCGAAGGCGAGCCAGAATGCGTCCACGCTGTCGCTCACCAGTGCGCCATGGGACTGCCAGTTCCAGTCGCCATGGACGCCGATGCCAAAAAGCGGCGAGCCGAGCACCACCGGCGTTCCCACATCCCAGATCGCTTGGCGATACCAGGCCGATTCCGGATTGACGCCGACGAGACGCACGAGCGTTGCAATCGGGCTCCCCGAAAATATGAACACAGTCGCGAGCAACGCGGCTGTGCACAAGCCCGCCAGTTTCCATCGCGATTTAAAGTGCGGCGTGAGACTATAATAGACGGCCAGAACCCCTCCGATTCCGAAGGCGAGCATCGGACTCTTTGCCTGCGAAAACAGGATAGCGACAAGCGCAATGATCGCCATCATCCATCCAGAAGTCTTGTTCCAGAAGGTGACCAGCGCCGCAATTCCGAACCACGCACACACAGCACCGAAAAGAATCGAATGCTCCATCGACCCCATGGCGCGAATGGAGCCATCCCTGAACAATGTCTCCGCCTGCAGTATCAGCGCGCTCTCGTAGGCCGGCTTGTAATAGCCGGTAAGTCCCTTGACGAAGTCATAGGTGGCCAGCCGCCCGGTCAGGGGATCGAGCATTGCGACCGCGATGACGACAAGAACCACCTTGCAAGCGAAACGCATGAACCGAACGGAGCTGTTCACCGGTCCGAGCATGTGCCGGAATACGAGATAGGTACCACTGAATGTTATGGCGTCCATTCCGGCGCCCTTCAGTCCCGTGAAACCGTCGGTGAAGGTCGCAGCAATCATCATCCAGGAGCCGGTAATCAGGGCCATGGAATCTGACGGCACGTTGACCGTGCTTCGCCCATTCCCGCGCTGCGACAGCGCCATGATCGCGAAGACGAAGATCAACACCCGGGCGACGGACAGACGGAAATCGCCGATGAAGAATGACAGTCCTTCCGGCAGGAAAATGGCACAGATCAATAGTTTCAGCTGAGGCTCGTTGTTCTGGATCGCACCGGCTGCCGGAAAACCCACGCCAGGACCGCGCGCTTGCCTGGCCATAGACGGCCCACCGCTTCGAGTTCTCAATATCTGGCCGCTCAATGTCAGCCTCCCCGACTATCGGAGCTTCGCACACGCAGACGAATGCGGGCCCTTCCCAAGCCCGCCTCCTCGAGCACGTCACTGTGCACGACGCGCCTCATTTAACCGTCTCCAACGCGCCGGCAGGGTAATCGCGGCGTAGCTGTCTGGTGATGCCACGCGGGATCAAGGCATATGCAAGCGCCTTATAATAATGGGAATCCGCCGGATGCAGACATGCGCATTGCAAGCCGACCTTCAGCGCGGACCAGCGACGGTTAGATCGCCGCAGGTCCAATACGCTTTTCATGAAATGGGCGGCGATATTGTTATCCAGCATGGAGTTACGGGATTTGCGGTCGCTCGTCTCACCCAACGGTTCGTCATGCAAACCGCGGCGATTGCACGCCCGACGGAAGGCATCGACCTCCAGCTGCTTGCGCCAGAGCGGCGCGCGGCGCGTCAGCGAATTCGGAAGAATGCGGTAGCTGTACAGGCATTCACCCAGCACAATCATTGGAAACCGCTCGCCGATTCTCAGGATATAATCGTATGTCTCGGCAACCGGCAAAGACGTGTCGAAGCGCATGTCGCCCACCAGCGAGACCCGAAACATTCCCGTGGGGTCATGCGCAGGCATTCGAAACGCACTAATATAGGCGCGGCAATCTTCCTCGGTTTTCGGAGAGAATAGCGGGGCTATCGATTTGCCGTTGATGATGAGCTCGTTACCGCAAAACGCAGCAGCCAGATGCGGCTTGCTCAGGAGCGCAAGGACCTGCCGCTCGATCCGCTTCGGATGACTGATGTCGTCCGCATCCTGGATCGCGTAAAATTCCCCCCGTATCGTTTCGAGCGCTCGATTGACGGCCACGGGCTTCGTCGCATTTGCCTGGTGCGTGACGCGAATACGCTCGTCGTGCAACAGGTCTTGAACCGTTTCGAAGCAGCCATCCGTGCTGCCGTCATCAATAATGACGATGTCGAGATTTCGATATGTCTGATTGATGATGCTGAGCAACGACGGGCGCAGATATTCGCCCGCGTTGTAGACCGACATCACGATGGAGACGAGAGGACCTCCACCTGCCCGAACGCTTTCGAGCGGATGCATATTCGCCGTCATCACAGATTCCCGCGGAAAGACGGATCGAAGCCGATCGGCCATGCCTGGTGCCGAGCAGCCCCCTGCCCGCTGCGAAGGATTCCCCGCGAGCGCATGCCGGCCATGCCGCCCGCGCGCCGAATGGCATCTTGCTTCATCTCAGTTGAGTACCGCATCTGTCCGTCTCGCATGCGATCCGCTCTCTCACCAGGCCCGGCCTTCGCGAGGCTTCCTGCACGGGCAGGCTCGCTTAACGCTCATCGGGCGTCGTTCATGCATCACCCGCACGCGCCTGACCCTCGATCTGCGGTCCGGTCGCCCGACGAGCGGCACGATGAAATGCCGGCGCCTTAATATAATTCGAATTTATATTGGTGGACATATTATATTAAATCAAGACTTTAATTCGGCCTGACTCAATACAACAGACAGCCGCGAACGGGCAATCCCCTGAATTGATTGGACGATTGCCACAATAAAGGGCTCGACATTAATTAAACGCATTTAAGTTTTATTGTCCCTAGCTCAATTTATATGCACGGAATAATAATATAAACAAAGCGTCATACCTGTTCGATCCGCGCAGCGCATTTTGAGCGGGAGCGCGCTCAGTGCGGGACTCGTCCTGATAGGAACCAGACCAATGCGATGCCCCATCGTTCTTGCTTGCGACGGCCGATATGCCATGCCACTGGCGACAACGCTCCGGTCCGCCGTGGAGGCGGCGACGGCGTCACCCCATTGGAGTTCCATATCCTCGTGGACGGGGTATCTCAGGAACTCCGGCAAAGGGTTAGCGATTCCCTTCCGAAAGACTCCGCGTCAATCCAGTGGATCGAGGTGAACCTGGACAAGTTCCGGAATTTTTTCGACCTTGGGGTATATCTCCAAACTCACCTATGCGCGGTTCCTGACCCCGCAGATCTTTCCGGCCACCGTCTCGCGGGTGCTGTATCTGGATTGCGACATACTCGTGCTCGATGACCTCGGGAAGTTCTGCACGACCGACCTCGAAAGACATCTCCTCGGCGCGATCCATGACGGACTGGATGTTCAAATAAAGCGGAACGCGGTCCAACTCAATGTCCCGCGCGTGCGGGATTACTTCAATGCTGGCGTATTGCTCATCGACCTGGACCAATGGCGAGAGAAGCAGATCGTCGAGACGGCTCTGGATTTTTGAAGCGCCATCCGAACACTCATTTCGCCGACCAGGACTCATTGAATTATGCCTGCGGCGGCCTGTGGAAGCAGGTAGATCCGAGACGGAACTACCACGCTCACAGCGCGACGCTTAATATAGCGGAGCTGCCGGCCGACCGCCGGCCCGGGGTCGTCCAACACCTTGCGCGCCAGTTGGTCTCGCACGAGGACCTATCAGGAAGCGATGCGTCGATAGCCATCGATGCGGACCATCGCCGTCGCGAGCTTCGCGAAGAGAGGGCACGGCGCAAGCCTCCGAGCCTCATCGGATGCTACCGGATAAACGACAACGCCCACTGGCGCCCGTCTTTTCCTGGTGGTTTCAGCAGGCGCCAAAGCGGCGGCAGATACCGCAGCCGTCTGTCCATTGACATGGCCTCGTGGACAAGGGAAATGCCAGTCCGAAAACGGCCCCGTCGCAACAGTCTGATGCCGCGATTAAACACCCGGTTAGCCAGAGCAGAACGCGCCACGCCTCTAAGGTCGCGGGCGGCGCCGAGGCGGTCTTCGTGCTCGTCGAAAAAGGTCGTAAACGCGAGCTGGCACTGCCGGTAGTCGGAAATCATTTCGGCCAGATAGGTATTTGACATAGCGGTCGGGTGCTTTCGGTAGATCGCTTGAACGGCGTTGATATAGGCCACGGAGCCGCGCGCGGCGAAACGCAGCCACATCTCCATATCTCCGGCGTGCGGCAGCGACGGGCGATATCCGCCCACCTCCTTTTGAACGCTCGTGCGTGAAATCGCAGTCGGCGTCGAAACGAAATTGACCGACGTCGAGCACATTTCCTTCAAGAGGTCCTGGCGTTTCCAGCTGCAATCTTGCGCCTCCTGGACCTGCGGGATCGGGAGGTGGTCGTGCCAGCTCAGGGATCGTCCATGGGTCAGCACAACGTCTGGATTCTCCTCCATGATCGTGACGGCGCGCGCGAGCGCACCGGTGACCAGAAGGTCATCTGCGGACAGTAGGAGGAAATATTCGGAGGATGCCCAATCGATCCCCTCGTTATATGTTCTGATATGTCCTTTGTTGGTCGGATGCGCGATCACAGTCACGCGGCTATCCGCCGCCAGTTCCCTCGCGACCGAGAGCGAATCATCGGACGACGTGTCATCGATGATCAGCACGCGGACCTCGACACCCGACTGCTCAAGAACGCTGTTTACGCACGCTTTGAGGAAGCGGCCGTAATTGTAGCATGGAATAACGACATCAACTGTGGTCATCGGTCGGGTTCCGTGAAATTGCCTGAAACTCTCCGGCACCGTCCAACTCTAAAGGTGGCGGCGACGATATTTGCCTAGACCCGCAGCTGTCTCCGCAGCACATCCGCCACGCGCAACTGATCATCCTCTGTCAACTGCACATAGATCGGAAGCAGGATCGCGAGATCCTGCGCGAGTTCGGACTGGCGCAGGCTGTGCCGGCGCTCCCCGCTGGCATAGGGCGCCTCGCGGTGCGAGCACATGATGCCGCGGCGGGTCGCTATACCCTCGTCGAGCATGCCCTGCATCACCGCCTTCTGGTTCACCCGCTCGGGCAGGCGAACGCAATAGCTCTGCCAGTTCGAACGCGCCCATTCCGGCTCGAATGGCAAGACCAGCTCCTCGATATCGCCCAGCAGCTGCCCGTAGCGGTCTGCAACAGCACGTCGCCGAGCGACGATCTCGGGCAGGCGGAGCAGCTGCTTGCGGCCGATGGCGGCCTGGATATCGGTCATCCGGTAATTGAAGCCGACGCAATCATAGCTCTCGAAGATCACCTGCGCCGAACTGTGCCTGACAGTATCCGGCACGTTCATGCCGTGCTGGCGCCACAGGCGCAGCTTGCGATCAATCTCGGGGTCCGACGTGGTGAGCATTCCGCCTTCGCCGGTGGTGACCACCTTGCGCGGATGGAAAGAGAAGCAGGCGACCGCGCCGCGCGGCTTGCCCACATGTTCCCAGACGCCGGCCATATTGATCTGGCTGCCGATCGCGCAGGCTGCGTCCTCGATGACCGGAATTCCATGCTTCATTGCGACCGCGAGCAGCCCCGTTAGATCGCAGGGCATGCCCATCTGGTGCACTGTCAGAATCGCCCGCGTGCGATTCGTGATCGCTTCGGCAACGCAATTCGGATCGAGATTGTAAGTTGCTTGTTCAATGTCGACAAAGATCGGCGTCGCCCCGCAATAGCGGATGCTGTTGGCGGTGGCGATGAAAGAGTGGCTCGAGGTGATGACCTCGTCGCCCGGTCCGACGCCTACGGCGAGCAGCGCCAGGTGCAGCGCGGTGGTACAGTTCGAAACGGCGCAAGCATACCCTGCCCCCGTCATCGCCGCGAACTCGCGTTCGAAAGCGCCGACCTGCGCGCCTTGTGATAACCAACCGGACAGCACGGCTTCGCGTGCCGCGTCGGCCTCTACCGCATCTAGGAACGGCTTCGCGATCGGGATCATCGACGGAGCAACAAGAGACGTGATACGACGCCGACCCATGGTCCTGTCATCGGCATCCGAGAACGGCATCGCATCATTCATGGTCGGCTCTTTCGCTGGGTCTATCCGCGCCCTGCGTGCTGACACGCAGCGCGATTGACGTTAATAAATTAAATGATCAGATATTTAATCCGACGTCTACGCTATTCGGCATTGCCATTTTCAGCAGGTTTATAGCTGATCCTGTCAGCAACGGCTCGCCCGCTGCCGATGAAACCGCGGATGGTGGAGATAAGGTGCGGCGATGCCGGCGATGTGAGCCGCTCTGTCTCGTTCAGCGCCTGCAGCCGGTCCAGCCTCTCAATCAGATCCTCCTCGGTGTAAGCAACCGTGATGGAGCCTTGGTCCGCGAAGCGCTTCGCCGTCGCCAGCTGGTGGTCGTTGCGATGCTCGCCAAGGCCGGCACGGCGCGGCATCACGATGATCCGCTTACCGAACTCGAGCGCGGTGATTATGGAGCCCATGCCGGCATGGGAGATCACGAGGCTCGCCGCCTCGACGCGCTCGCGGAATTCGGTAGCGTCGATGAATCGCTCTGTGCGGATATACTCGGAGCGATAATCCGATGGACCCGTCTGCGCGAAGACGTCAGTCCTGCCATTGGCGCCCGCCCACCCGTCGATCGTGCGGATCAAGCGGTCAAAATGTCCTTGTGTTCCAACCGTAGCAAAAATCATAGTACGGCTCCCGTGTAATGCGGTCCATCGGGGCGCGCCAAGTGGGGCCACTGGGTCAACCAGAGATCGGCGCTACGACCGATGCGGTCGCCTGACATTGAAAGCTTCTCGGCATTGGCGATGCTGTCGAGCCAGATGGTACGTGCGCCCAGCAGTCGGCCGAACCGCAACGCGAGATATCCGGGCGCCGCCCCCGTCGAGATGACGACATCGGGCCGGACCGTCCAGACTATCCAGGCCAGTCGGCGCGCAGCCCTGAGCAGATCGAGCTTGGTTCGAATATTCGCATCGTTCACCAGATAGAATTGATTGTCGGGCACCTGCGCCCGATACGATTCATGCACCGTGACGAATGTCACGTCGCAGTCGTCGAATGCGTGCTTGATGCGCATCATCTGGACCCAGTGGCCGCCGCCCGACGAGACGGCGAGCACCTTCGGACGAACGCCACGCAACGGCACGCTGATCTCCGGCACCGAATTTCCGTCAGACATCGGGTCTCGAAGCATCTCGGCCTCCTCAACGGCTGCACGCTGTGCAATCCCCGCCTGCGGGTTGGACCGGGCATAAAAACGCCCGCCGCAGCCGATTTAATTTAATGCGGTAAACATTAAATACATTGCATTTAAAATCAAGATCTTTTTTTATTTAATGCAACATTCAAATCGCATAATTTCCATCGCAACCGAGGTCCGGCGACCTTCCGCGCGTTGATGCGCAATGCGTAGGCGCCGTAATGGAGATGCGAACCTCAGCTGGCGCGAACGCCGACGGATCGCGCGATGCGAGCAGCGCACCCACCGATTTATTTGCAGGAGTCAGCCGATAGCGCGACGCGAGAGGACTCATCGCGTTGCCACAGATGCGCGCCGCTTTGCACGTGCCTGATCGCCCTGCGCCGGGCGAAAAAGTTGACGCAGCAATAGATCATCAGCCCCGGCCACAGGAGCGGCTCCCTGAACAGCGCAAGGAGCACACGGCCATTCGACTCGCCGCTATTTGTCAGCAGTTCCGGAAACAGCCGGGCGAGTTCGAGTGTCCCCCGATGAACACGCGTTCTGACTGCGATCAACTGCGGCAAGCCGCGCGGCGGAAAGATCGTGGACCGCGCGTCCGGTAGCGTAACCCGCTCCCCGGGCGTGAATTGAAGACGCACATAAGTGTCGTCCGCCGTGACGGCTGGAAATTCGCCGAAGCGACTGCGTCCCTGCTCCGACACCGCGTAGACGCCTGAGCCGCCGACTCCCTCGCGCGCTGATGGCAGCAGGGAGCGAATTTTGTAATATCTACGAACAAGCCAGGAACAACCGGAGAGATCGATATCTGCCGTCGGCGCCGCCGCCAACACATCACCTCGATCAAGGCGTCCGGCGAGGGTCCGCATCGTGTCGATGCTCATCACAACGTCGGCGTCGACATAGATCCGCGGAAAGCCGCGGGCCGCCCGGTCGCCCAGATTGAGCGCGTCGGTCTTGCTGGCTACGTCCGTTTCGAGGACCTTGACTGCCGCACCAAACTGCCGCGCCACCTCGGCCGTGTCATCCGTGCACCCGTTGCAGACGACGACGACATCGAACTCGCCGGATTCAGCAGCGGCGATCCATTGGCGCAGCGTCCGCCCGATGACCGAGCTCTCGTTGTGGGCGGGGACGACGATTGATATCATGGCTCGCCGCGTTCGGGTGCTTCAAGATGGCAGGCATGGGCCGCGCCCAATGTCCGATCCCGCGCTGGAAACGCGCGGGGCTTCAATGGAATCGGCGACGCCCGGATTACGACGCGGCCGCCACCTTCTCGCCGGCAGCGGCGATCGCTTCGCGTTCCACCCGCCACCAGTCCACGAGTTCGGCAAGACCCTTCTCGAGCCCGATGGTCGAACGGAAGCCGAGCAGCCGTTCCGTTTTTTCCGTCGACGCGAGGCGGCGCGGCACGGGATTGATGGAGCGCTCGGGCGCGAATTCCGGCTTCATACCGGGATGGCCCATGACGGAGGCCAGCGTCGAGGCGAGCTGTGCGAGGCTGGTCTCGGTGCCGCTCGCGACATTGAAGACCTCATCCGTGGCCTTCGACCTCGCGGCCAAGATGTTCGCGCGGGCGACATCTCTGGCATGAACAAAATCCATCGTCTGCTTGCCGTCGCCGAAGATGATCGGCGGTAGCCCGGCATCGAGCCGCTCCATCCAGCGGATCAGCACTTCAGTGTATCGGCCGTGGATATCCATCCGGTCTCCGTAGACGTTGAAGTAGCGGAACGCGACATAGTCGAGCCCGTACATGTCGTTGAAAGAGCGCAGCAACCCTTCATTGAACGCCTTGGCGGCGCCGTAGAGGGTGCGGTTTCCGTAGGAGTTCTGCTTTTCCGTGGTCGGAAACTCATCGGCCATGCCGTAGACCGAGGCGGTGGACGCGGCAATGACCTTCTCTACATCGTGCTTCACGCAGAGTTCGAGCAGGTCGAACGTGGAGTCGACCATGACCTCCTTTGCGAGACGCGGCTCGGCAGCGCAATGGGTGATGCGCAGCGCAGCCTGGTGGAATACGATGTCGGCAGCCTTGACCAGCGCGGCCATCAGTTTGCCGTCGCGGATGTCGCCCTGCACCATGCGCACAGGCCCGCGGTCGAACGCCTGCCGGAGGTTTTCCGGCCGGCCGCGGATCATATTGTCGAGCGCAACGATCTCGACGCAGCCCTCGTCGCACAACAGGTCGACGATGTGCGAGCCGATGAAGCCGGCCCCGCCGGTGACCAGAATGCGTTTACCCCTCAGATCAGCCAAGACACTCTCCTGTTGTTGGCGACGCCGAAAGCCGGCGCACCGATGAGCCGTTCCGCACCGACGAGACCTAGGCTGCCTCGACGAGCTGGACCTTCTCGAGTTGCGAGACGACCTCGGCCACCTGCTCCGGCTGCAGCTCCGCATAGATCGGCACAGAGAGGAAATGGTTGGCCAGGCGTTCGGTAATGGGGAGGTCGCCGCTGCGATAGCCGAGGCCTGCATAGGCGATCTGCAAGTGGACCGGCACGGGATAGTGGATGCCGACGCCGATGCCGGCTTCCTGCAAAGCGCTCAACGTCTCGTCGCGCCGCGGCAGACACAGCGCATAGACGTGATAGACGTGGCGGCTGTGGCTCGGTGGCTGCGGCCGGATGATGGAGAGACTCGCAAGCCGGCGGTCATAGTCGGCCGCCGCCGTTCGGCGACCTTCCGTCCATGCTTCGATATACTTCATCTTGACGTTCAGCACGGCGCCCTGGACGCCGTCCATGCGATAGTTGTAGCCGGCGACCACGTGGTTATATTTGGCTTCCTGGCCCCAGTCGCGCAGCAGCGCCACTTTCCGCGCCAGCTCCGGATTGTTGGTGACGACCGCACCACCTTCGCCGTAGGCGCCGAGGTTTTTGCCTGGATAGAAGCTGAAGCAGCCGAAGTCGCCGATCGAACCGGCGCGGCGCCCCTTGTACTCGGCTCCATGGGCCTGCGCGGCATCCTCAATCACAACAAGGTTATGGCGGCGTGCAATCTCCATGATTGGGTCCATGTCGGCCATGAGCCCATGCAGATGGACCGGCAGGATTGCCTTGGTGCGCGGCGTGATCGCCGCCTCGATCAAGGCCGGATCCATCGTCCAGGTGACGGGATCGACATCGACGAAGACCGGCTTGGCTCCGCTATAAAGCACGGCGGCGGTGGTGGCGACGAACGTCATCGACACAGTGATGACTTCATCGCCCGCGCCAACCCCGGCCGCGAGCAGCGCCAGATGCAGCGCCGAAGTGCCGCTATTCACCGCGAGGCAATGGCCGACGCTGCAATATTCGGCGAATCTCTGCTCGAAGGCCGTCACCTCCGGCCCGAGCACATATTGAGTGCTCTCGATCGCGCGGAGCACCGCGCCGTCGACTTCCGACTTGATCTGGCGATACTGAGCTTTCAAATCTAGAAATGGTACCAATGTCTTGATCCCTGCACCGCGGCGCCCTGTCCGGCCGCTCGATTAATATATTAAATTATAAAATAAAAATTAAATCAATATAATTTTAAAGAAAATAATACAGGCGAGATATTTAATTGGACCGACGGCAGGGTCGCGCCGCTTCACGCGGTGAGGCGGGCGCCGGCAATCACGGCTTCGGCCTTGGACGGCGGCAGGATGCGCGCCGGCACGCCCGCGACGACAGCTCCCGCCGGCACATCCTTCGTCACCACCGCGCCGGCGCCGACAATTGCACCCGCACCGATATTGATACCGCACAAGATGGTCGCGTTGGACCCGATCGAAGCGCCTTTGCCGACGCGCGTAGGCTCCACCGTCCAGTCGGCGGGCCCTTGCGGCAGGCCGTCCGCCGTGGTCGCGCGCGGATATTTGTCATTGGTGAACATCACACCGTGGCCGATGAACACTTCGTCCTCGACGGTGACCCCTTCGCAGATAAAACTGTGCGAGGACACCTTGCACCGGGACCCGATATGCGCACCGCCCTGGATTTCCACGAAGGTTCCGAGCTTGGTATCGTCGCCGACCGAGCAGCCATATAGATTGACAAGGTCCGGATGAAAAATCCGCACGTCGCGACCGAGCTGCACGTCTTTTGCGATAGGCATTCTGGCTCTCCGGTTCTCACGCGCTCAATTGAGCATCTTAAATTAACGGCCGCCGAAACCGCGGCCTCACCAAATCTACGACGCCGGAAAGGGCGTGATACAGGTGATTGAGCATGGGATGCCGCGTCAGTACAAGTCCCAACCACCAGCAGAGCGCGGCGCAGGACGATCCGGCAATGAGACCGACAATGGGCTTTGCAGTGCCGACCTCAATCAGCAACGCACAACAGGCGGCACCGAGAGCAGTCGACACGGTTACGACGGCGCTCTTCTGGAGCGCCTCGATGATCTTCCCTCCGTCGATGCCAAGTCGTTTCCGGATGAAGTAGATCGTGACGACGGCCTGAAACGGCAGCGTGAGCAGAGCAACCGCCGCGACCGCGTGGACGTTGAAGAATGCGGCAGCGAACAACAGGCACAACGACGGCGGAAGGGAAATCAACGACGAGACGAGAGCATCGCGTACGTGGCCCGCTGCGACAAGCACGGGGTAGCTGAGGCACGCCGCAAACATCGCGAGATTGGCGGTACAGAGAATACGCACCAGCGGAACAATCTCCAGCCAACTCGGCCCTAGCCAGATCTCGATTAAGGGATGCGCCATGATCGCAATGAACGTCAGGCATGGCCACTGCATCACCGATAGAAGCTGTATCGCCTCGAGATAGACGCCTTTAAGATCTGCCCCCGATTTTCGTTGGGCGGCGACGGCCGGCATGATGACAGGGGACAGGACCTGGATCACTAGGCGATCGAAGATCTGGGTCAGGTTGATTGCGCGGCTGTAAAGGCCGACCGCCGCGAAGTCGAGAAGCTTTGCCAGAAACAGCTGCGGGGCAAGGTTGTAGAGGACGTTGATAAGGCTAACGCCGCTCGAATAGACACCGAATCCAACGATGTCCCGATAGTCCGCCAATGACGGGCGAAACAGCCCAAAGTCGCGGTGCCAGGCAAGCAAAATTAGCGTCAGAGTCACACAGTTCGCGAATCCGCCCCAGATCGGCGCCATATAGCTGAACTTGAGCATGGCAAGCAGGATCGAGACGACGGCGCCCGCAACATTGGCGACGAGATTGCAGATCGCGAGCTTGCCGAACGTCAGATCGCGACGGAACAGAGCTGCGATCGTCCCCGAGAATGGCACGAACAGGAAGCTCAGTGCCGAGACCGACAGACCGTTCGCAAGGCTGTCCTGCCCCATGAATCGGGACAGCACGCCGGACAGGACGAAGAACAGCGCCCCGATCATGATCGAGATTGCGAAGATGATGGTGAACGCCGTGCGGATGTGCCTTCGCGACAGCTCTTGCTTTTGAATGAGGTAGTTCGCCCCGCCGAATTCCTGAAACGAAACCGACACCACGGTAGTCAGGGCACTGACCACCGCAAAGGTGCCGAATTCGGCCGGCGTCAGCAACCGCGATATGATCGCGGTCGTTATTACGAACAAGGAGACGCTTGCGTAACGTTCGACGGCGGAGAAGACGATCGACCGCTGTACCGCACTCATGTTCTTGCCACCCGACCGCTCGGCAATCAGCAACTCCCGACTGCAGACACCACCTCGAGAGCCAGCTTCTGCGAACCGGGGGCCGTGAGGGGCTGCGTCAGCCAGACCGGCCGGCCGTGATCCGCGATCGAGCGCGACGCGGCCTCCAGCACCTCGATAACGCGCAAGCCGGAGTAGCCGTCAGAGACAGGCGTTGCTCCCGTGCGCACGCATTCGATGAAATGCCCGACTTCCGTTTGCAGGGCTTCCTTGGTGGAGATGTTGGGCGCCCACATATCGCCGGCACGATAGCCAATCCTGAACTGGTGCGCGTTCTCGGGTGACGCATTCAGGGTAATGCCTTTGTCGTACAGCTTGATCTTTTCGGTCGGCTCGAGATCGTTATACACGATCATCTTCTTGTTGCCGCCGATGAACGTCTGACGCACCTTGATCGGCGAAAGCCAGTTTACGCTGATATGGGCGACGCATTTGCTCTCAAAGAACAGCGTGATGTGCGCCATGTTCTCCGGCGATCCGGCTACGTGGCACGACCCTGTCGCCGAGACCGCAACCGGGTTCTCGTTGAGAATATATTGGATGATCGAGATATCGTGAACCGCCAGATCCCAGATCACGTTGACGTCACTCTGAAACAGACCAAGGCTCGATCGCGTGCTGTCGTAGTAATAGACATCACCGAGCTCGCCCGCGGTGATCAGCTCGCGAATCTTCTGCACCGCCGGGGTGTAAAGGAAGGTGTGATCGACCATGAGCGTCAGACCTCGCCGATCAGCCTCGTCGATGAGATGACGGACTTCATCCGCGCTTGACGCAAGCGGCTTCTCCACCAAAACGTGCTTACCCGCCTTGAGTGCGGCGAGCGCCAACTCGTAATGCGTGCGCACCGGCGTGGCGATCGCGATCGCATCGATCTGGGGATCCTCAAGCAAGTCATCGTAACGGTCGGTCACCGCCACCCCGGGGTAGAGATGCCTGCTCGCCAAGAGCTTTGCCGGATCGCGATCGGCAATGCTGACGAGGTGGGCGGACGGGTTGCTGACGAAGTTGCGCACAAGGTTCGGCCCCCAGTAACCGTACCCAACGACGCCTATTCCGACGCGACTGTGTGTCATGCGATTATCAGCCCTCTATTTAATACAACTCATTATTATATACTCGACGTTTAATAGCAACAGCTTTTAAATATTTAATTTAACATTATTAGACGGGATTTGCGTCTGGACCAGCCGTCGTTATCCGCCGTACTCCGAGGGAGACAAGTCATGGTATTTCTCACTATGCTGACGCGCTGGACTCACGGCAGGATCCGAGAAAAACAAATGCGCTGGTAAAGGCCTGCAAGCCCGCCTTCAGCGTAATGCGCGGCTGAAGACCAGGTTCTGCGTCAATTGCGGAAGATCGCTTCGCTCGCCGAACGACCACAGGATCCACCCGAGCTCGTAGCTCCGACACTCCGCCCTGAGCGCTAGTTTGGCAGGCGATACCAACTGAGCATTGCGGCCGAGATAGGCATTGGCGACAGAGCGAAGCATGCCCCGACTCCTCGAATGCATCTCGCTCTGCCGCACCTGCGAACGATAGCTCATCTGCAGCGACGGCAACAACATCGATCGTCTAAGTTGGTTTTCGCCAAAAATCCAAATGAAGCCTCTGACCAATGCGTCACGCGCGCCTTCCACATTGTGACGCTCTGCAAACTCAAGCAACGCCGGCGCCATTCCATACTGATGCACGGAATACACCTCGTAGAAGTCCGCCACCTCACCCCGTTCTACGTCGAAGAGCCAAGGCCATTCGCCCTGACGTCCCTGCAGCTGGATCAATCGACGTACGCATGCATTGGCCAACTCAATGGCCTCGGAATCGCCGTCAAATTCACCGTAGCTGTAGCACGCTAATGCGAGAAATGTCTGCGCCGCAAACGACGCAAATCGCCGCCGATAGCCGGTCGCCGTGTCGCGAAAGAGGCCGGACTCCGTTGTATAGGATTCATTCAGGAAGTAGAACAATGGAGCAGCGTGATGGACAAGCTCAGTCCTCCCTTCCGCCGCTTGCGCAATGATCCCCGTAAGTAGCATCCCCAGGTCCTGCGCCGTGAAATCCGTCCATTTGCCACGATCTTCCAGCAACTGCCGGATGATCTTCGACGCACCGAATGGCATATCGAGTTTCAATCTGGCAGCGACCCACAAAGCCAGGCCAAACCCATATTTTGCCGTGGGTTGCTGTGTTAACCGGTCTACGTTGGTCCAGAACACTTCAGAGACGTCGATATAATGTGGGACGGCACGAATACGTGACATTCCGAGCAGCACATTCAGCGAATAGAAGGCATCACTGTGAGGAACGGACTCGTTGGGAGCTTCTCGTCCATCGAGATGATAGATATGCGACCATCGTTGCAAGTCCGGAAGCCAGCAATTGTCCAAGCCGCCCAGCGCATAGTTAATCAGTGGCGAATTCGCCGCGGTTCGGCTTTTTGCAATCCACTTGGCGGCCGACACGTCCTGACTACCCGGGTTGCTCATGAGTCTCTCGTTCAATATTCACGGATGCTCTCATCCAGACCGCGGAGAAGCGGATAAAGGAAATAGGACATCACACGACGGTGCCCGACTTTCAGCTCGGCGGTTACGGCCATGCCGGAGATGAGCTGCACCTGCCCCGACGGGGTTCGCAACTTGCTGTCGGTCACGTCCACCAGAACGCGGTAATAGGGAGCGGGATTGCGCCGCACCGCGTCGGTCTTCGCGTCCGGGCTGAACGCGTCCTCACTCACGACGCGCACCACGCCCGTTGCCGTTCCATATTTCTGGAAAGGAAATGCCTCGAATTTCAGACGAACTGGCTGTCCGACGGTAATCTGGCCGATATCGCGACCCTCGACATTGACTTCCACCTGCAACGGCACGTGTCGTGGCACGAGGACAAACAACGTCTCCGCCTCTTTGACCACCGACCCAACGGTGCGGTTCGCGAGTTCCAATACAACCGCGTCAGCCGGCGCCGACAGAACGATAAGGTGCCTGCGCAGCTCCGCCTTCTTCAGGTCTTCTGCCGCACCGCTACGCTTGGCCAGCGTCTCGACCAGTTCCTGATATGTTGCGCGCCGGAATTCCTCGATGAATACCTGTCGGTCAGCGCTGGCCTTCTCGATCTTGTGCGCGGTGTCGACCTGGTTACCCCGTGATTTGGATAGGTTGCTTTCCACCTCGAGACGCGCATCCCTCGAAAGCAGGAAGTTCAGTCTGGATCCGACTTCCTTGTCCATCAAGGTAGTGCGCATCGATTCGATGGACTTCATCGTTTCGAGGCGCTGGGCCAGCACCGTTTCGTCGTCCTGGCCGGTCTTCAAATTCGCACGAGCGCTGGCGATTTGCGCGTCGAAAGTCGTCAACTGAGCACGGTAGAACGAGTTGCGTTGCGCGAACAACTTGCCCTGCAAGATCGCATCAGGGTTATTCGGGTCGGATAGAGCGTAGTCGCGCCCTTCAAGTTCGGCCCTGAGACGTTCAGTCGTCGCATCGAATGCCGCGACTTTCACGCGCAGCTGATCCAAGTCAGCCTGGGAAAATGTAGGGTCTAGCGTCGCCAGCGGGTCGCCCTTCTTGACCACGTCGCCGGCGCGAACATGCATCTGCCGAATGACGGACGTTTCGAGCGGCTGGAGGACAAGATTCGGGTGGGTCGTCGTGAGCTTTCCCTGCGCCGAGACGATCGTCTCGACGTGAGACAGAGAAGCCCATAGGATCGCGGCGAATATTAATGCGACCACGCAGTACAGTGTCAACCGAGCGACGCTTGGCGGCGTGCTCCCTTCGATCTCCACCGCGTCGGATTGGAATTCACGGACGATGGCCGGCTGGCGCAGCCTTACAGTACCGGAACCGAGCCGCTTGCGCCGCTCGGAGTTGACTGAACTGCCCCCTCGCGTTACCGGCGAGTTCACGTGCTCATCGACGGTCATTGTCAGGCCGCTTTCATCTGCTGGTTCCACAAATGCCGGTAGATACTGCACTTTGCGATGAGCTTGTCGTGACGGTCGAAATCGACGACCCGCCCGCCCTCGATCACGAGGATGGTGTCCGCATCCGCCAGCATCGACAGCCTATGCGAGACGATGATGACCGTGCGTCCGGCAGCGATACGACGCAGATTGCGGCGAATGATCGTTTCGCTCTCCGAATCGAGGGCACTGGTCGCTTCATCGAGAATGAGGATGCGCGGATTGACGATCAGCGCGCGCGCGATGGCCAGCCGTTGTTTCTGGCCGCCGGACAGATTGGACGCGCCCTCTTCGAGCAGAGTGTCATAGCCCCGTGGCATTCGCTGGATGAATTCGTCCGCGCCGGCGAGCCGTGCCGCCTCAACGACTTCGGCGAAGGTCGCATCGTGTTTGACACGTGCGATATTCTCCCGGATGGTACCGCGAAATAGGAAGCTGTCCTGCAAGACAACACCGAGATTCTTTCGCAGATGAACAAGATCGACTTCGCGCAAATCATAACCGTCGATCCGCACCAATCCCTGCTGCACAGGGTACAGACCTGACATCAGACGCGTGAGAGTGGTTTTCCCGGAGCCGCTGCGCCCGACGATTCCGAAGACCTGACCCGGAGCGATGGAGAAGGACACGTCATCGAGAGCCGCGGCTCCTTCGGCGCCATACCGGAAAGAGACGCCTTCGAACTCGATGCTCCCCTTGATGTCAGGTCGCAAGCCGGTGCGAAGCGCTTCGCGTTCCGGAGCCTGGTTCATGACTTCGCCAAGCATTCGAACCGCAAGCGCAACCTCCTGATACTCGTGCACCATGGTCACCATCTGCACCAGCGGCCCCGACACACGACCGGCGAGCATATTGAAAGCAACCAGCGCACCGATGGTCAGTTCCCCGCTGAAGACATCCAGGGCGCCGAGGCCGATGATGCCGAGCGTCATCAACTTCTCTAGGAATCCTGTCACGGACTGCGCCCCGGCGGAAATCTTCTCGACATGGAATCGCATTGAAACAGACTGGGCGCAGCTGTCGTCCCAGACCTTGCGCTGCAGCGGCTCCATGGCGAGTGATTTGACCGTCCGCATGCCATGGACAGTCTCCACCAACAATGCCTGCCGCGTGCCTTCAGCCTGGTACAGGCTGAAGAGGCGACGCCGGAACGGCCCCATCAAAAGCACCACGATCGTGCCGCTCAGCACGGTGAACGCCAGCACAAGTCCCGTCAGCTTGAGGCTGTACATCGCCAGCACAGGAATGAAGACGAACAGCGAAAGCGCGTCCAATAGTGTAAGAAACAGCCGTCCGGTCAGGAATTCCCGGATACGGCTGGCCTGCTGCATATGTTTTACCAATACGCCCGCCGAGATGTGCTCGAAGAACGTCACCGGTAAACCCAGCAGATGGCCGAATGTCTTGGTGGCCACGCGGATATCGACCTTGTTGGTCGCATACAGCATGAGATATCGGCGCAGGAAGCTGAAGATCGCGTCGAAGACCAGCGCGGCGATAGCTCCGGCCGCGAGCACATATAGGGTTGTGAAACTCTCATGCACCAGCACCTTGTCGATGACGAGCTGGAAGAAGATGGGAACTACAAGGCCGAGTCCGTAGAGCAGAATGGCCGCGACAGCGACATCGACAAACAGGCGCCGCTCGCGCAAAAGCTCGGGGACGAACCAGCGGAATCCGAACGTCTTCTCGGACGCCGGGCCCGTCTGATCCCGCTTTATCAGCAGAACGTCACCATGCCAGTTGGCGCAAAACTGTTCCTCGTTCACGAGCAACGGCTCGTCGCTCCGGTCCGCGAGCGGATCGATGACGCTGACACGCGGACCTTCGCCGCCGCCACTGGCGCTTGCGACCACTACCCAATTGCCGTTCGCGAGCTGAACCATCGCAGGGAATGCCTCCCCGAGGTTCACCAGAGCCTGCCAGTCGACCTTCGCCGTTTTGGCCCTCAGCCCGGCTTGTTTGGCCATCCGCTGGATGGCCGGCACCGCTAGCGCGGTGCCATCGACCGCATGAGCATGACGCAAATGTTCGACAGACAGATCAACGCCATGCCGCGCGGCAACGAATTCCAGGCAGTGCAATGCCGTCTGGACCTCGATACGGTTCTCGATGGCCGGTTCAGCTTCGATCTCCCGAGCAAGCTGCTGAACTTCGTCGTTAGCGGAAATTTGATGAAGCATTTGGATTCCGTGACGCGTTCGAGACTGATGCGGTCATATCTGCGCTGCCGGGGCTCGACGTCGATCCGTCCGGCGGCGATCTCGGATTGTTGCGTTTCACGACACCCGCATCGACCAGCCCCTGGAGCGCGTTCTGCATGACCTCGACGGAGTTGGCGAATGCTTCGATCGGAAATATCAGTCGCTGGCGAAAGACTTTCTTGGGCGCATTGTTCGCGTCGCGCTCATTTGGCGAAAGACTGACAATATCGACGCGAACGATCGACCCGCCGACCGTGATTTCGTCAATTCCGTCGGTGTATATTTCGGCATGCATCGCAGTTCTCCCTAGCCCGTGAGATTCGCCTTGAACAGGACATCGACGCCGTAGCCGGTGGCGTTAAAACTAGCGGTCGGAAATAGGCTCGACGAGCCATAGGCAAAGAGGCCGTTGCCACTGCCCGGGGCGTTCGCAGGCGCAATCAGCAGGCCGTTGTCGTGCGAGCTGGCAAAGAAGCCTGGATCTGCGGAGTAGTTGCCGTCGGTGTGATACGAAGCAACATAGGTCACGCCCGCGGTCAAAGAGACCGGGGCAGCGAACATCACCTGTTGCCAGCCATCGGCTGTTTCATTGGCAAACGTGGCCGTTGCGAGAATATCGCCTGTCGCGCTCCACAGGTTCGCGACATGAGGACCGGTGTTGTCGACGCCCTTGAAGAAGCGCAATCCGACCACGTCGCCATTAACCGTGCTCTGGAATTTGAAGCCAAGCTCGACGGAATTTGTGTCGTTCGCTTTCATGACGGTCGGCGTCGCCCCGGCGTCGAAGACCGTGGCCGGTTGTGTCCCCGCCACCCAGAGCTTCACATCGGCTGTCGCCGAGACGCCGAGACTGTTGGTGACCGTGTAGGAGAATTCGGCGGCGCCGGAATAGCCCGACGCTGGGGTGAATATCACGGCCTGCGTAAGCGCATCATACGAGACCGCTCCGTTGACTGCATTTCCAGCTCCGGTGATCGACATCGGAAGACCATCCGGATTTCGATCATTTGCAAGAAGCAGCGAAGACGCAATGGATGTCGACCGCCCGCCGCCGACAGCCCCGATGGCGTCGTCGAGCGCCTCCGGCGCCGCCGGCGGCCTGCTGTAGATGACATCGACCCAATAATTATTGGCATTGTGGTTGTTGGTGGGAAACACGCTCGACGAGCCGTATGCGTAGACACTGCCGATCGCGGTCAGGTCTCCGCGCGTCACCGGATTTGCGAAATAGCCGGGATCAGCGGAGTACAGCCCTTCCGTGTGATACGAAGCGACATAATTAACGCCCGCGCGAACTGCGACCGGGCTCGAAAACGCGACCTGCTGCCAACCGCTTTCGGTCTCGCCACTGAAGGAGGCTGTCGCGAGCAACGTGCCGGAGGCGGCATCCCACAGATTCGCCGTATGAACACCGACATTGTCTGCGCCCTTGTAGAAGCGAAGACCCGCAATCACCCCATCCGACGCGCTGACAAATCTGACGCCGAGTTCGACCGAATTGGGATCGTTCACCCGATCCAATGCCGGCTGAGCACCGGTGTCGAAGAGCGTCTCATCCGGCACCACGAAAAGCGTAACGGTCGCTTGCGCGCTGCGGCCTTCGTCATCCCTGACGGTGTAGGAGAAGCTCGCATTTCCGCGATATCCCGTAGTTGCGACGAAGGCGATCGCCTGGCTCGCCGCGTCGTAGGTAACGGTCCCATGCTGGGCCGAAAAAACTGCATCCATCGAAAGCTGGAGTCCAGGCGCCACCTTGTCGTTTGCCAGCAAGGCAGTTACCTGGATCGTCCTCTTGCCGTTCAGAACCAGATAGCCTCCGTCATCTCCAGCGACAGGTCGAATAGTTATGTACTGGGCATCATGGGGAGCCGTGGGCACTGTTGCGGCTGCTTGTCTGACGGCGTGCGGCGACGCGCGCTCCACCGGCGGCGTCCCGAGCGACCCCACTGCATCGAGGGCTGTGAGGCGTTCATCTCTGAAACCGACAGATGGCGGCTGCGACGGTGCTGTGAGTTGATGGAAATGCTCCACCGTCCATTTCGCGATGGCCGTCTCCCCGCCGTGCCAGACGTCGGGCGGGGTACCGGATCCAACCCAGCGTCGATGCGCATCAGGGCTGCGGATATCCTGCCCTTGATTCTTCGGGATGCTGCCCGTCACCGAAGGCTCGTCGGATGTCGAGTCCTGCGAAGGATCGTCGCCCTTCGGGGCAAGATCAGCATGCGCTTGGCCTTCAAGACGATCGCCCGCCGCGCCGCCATCGGGGGCGTGCGAAGGCAGCGCCGCCATAGGTGACGAAACCAAGGAGAGGGCTAGGGCCGTCGTAAGGCCGAACGTCAGCGGGTCCATTTCGACCGCCGTGACATTCCTCGGTCGCACCCGAACGGCGGGGCCCGATGCGCGGGCTTCGGCCGAAATCGTCACACGGACAACGACGGTTTCGCCATGGAGTCCGACGGCGCGCAATTCGAACATGGAGACCGCGTGCGTGGCATGCGCGCACGGTAAAAATTGCAACGAAGCCAGATCCTTGACGTAAATGATGTCTCCGATACCTAGATATTCTTGCCGCGCGGCGACCCTCATCCGGCCACCGCTCGGCAGCAAGGTTACCTCAAGCGTTTCCTCTGGCCCCATGCCGACGAGGGCGCAATCAAGCAGCAGGACCGTACTTGCATTCCGCGGCACGTCGACCGTCAACGAATAGACGACAAACTCCGCGGCGCGAGTCGAACATTTAATTTTATCTGTGCCCGCCGCGCGCACTGACCCGCCTACCGGCGCGCAATAAATCTCATGTCCGGGGCACTGCAAAAATTCGAACGTTTCGCCGCACACGTTTGAATTACATGGCGAATTCACCTCGCCGCCATGTTGAGACGTGGTTTCCCGCAGTGAAAGCGCTGTCGATTCCGGCATGACAAAAGGCTTTGCGAGCTGAAGAAAAAACAAACTTCGATTTGAATAAATAATCAAAAATTAATTCCAACGTCAATCGAATAAATAAAAATTAAATGGAATGATTAATGGGCATTGTCGTCCCGGCAACGAAACGCGGCCCACGGCCAGCGGTGTTTAACGGAAACATGAGGTTTGTACCGCGCTCTATCTGCGCTGAGGATTAAGTTAGTTTTTTCCGCGCACGATACTCTCATAGGTGAAGCGGGCCTTTCTTCATCTCCTCGGGGCGGTTGATGGTGCGCAGGTCGACGATGACGGGCTGCTTCATCTCCTGCTTCACTTGCGCGAGGTCGAGTGCGAACGCAACTGCGTCGGATGAACGCCAAGGTCCTCGGCAGTCTGACCGTAGGACGCCCCGATCCTTGATCAGCTTGACCGCCTCAAGAACTTCGCGCCGATGGCGTTGCTGTCGGCAGTCGCGCCTTCGAGATCATTGCGACATTCGCAAGCGTCGAAAGAAGTATTCCTCGGAATGAAAAACGATCACATCCCCAAAATCACTTTTGATCCATGTCGGCGGGCCGATATGGTGAATTCGCTCTTTGACGGCCGAGCGGCAAATAATGGCCAATGGGTGAGTCCATTTCCAGAGTAAAGCGCATCACACCGGATCGACGGTATGAGCGAGGTCGCGCAAGTAGACTCCGTAACCACTCTTCTCCAGACCTTGCGCCAATTCCAGCAGCTGATTGCGCCGGATAAAACCCTGCCGGAAAGCGATCTCTTCGAGACAGGCCACCTTCATACCCTGCCGTGTCTCGAGTGTCTGAACAAAGCTGCCTGCTTCGATCAGCGACTGAAACGTGCCCGTATCCAGCCAAGCGAAGCCTCGCCCCATGCGTTCGACCTGAAGAGCGCCATTCGAGAGGTAGCGCATCTGCAGATCCGTGATCTCAAGCTCACCGCGCGCGGATGGCTTAACGTCAGCAGCGTAGCGGACGACTTCATTGTCGAAGAAATACAGACCCGTGACCGCCCAATTGGATTTCGGCGAGATAGGTTTCTCTTCAACCCTCACCGGTCGATCGTCCGCGTCAAAAGTGACCACGCCATATCGCTCGGGATCCCGTACATGATAGGCGAAGACTGTGGCTCCGCGCTCGCGGCCCGCCGCGCGCGCCAGCAGTTCCGGTAAGCCATGACCAAAGAAAATATTGTCGCCCAGAACGAGAGCTACCCTGTCCGATCCGATGAAATCTCGACCGATGATGAAGGCCTCCGCGAGGCCAGAGGGTTTCGGCTGTTCGGCATAGCTAAGCCGAATACCCCACTGGCTGCCGTCGCCCAATAGTCGCTCGAACTGACTGCGGTCCGCCGGCGTTGTGATGATGAGGATGTCCTTAATCCCCGCCAGCATCAGCGTCGACAGCGGATAATAAATCATCGGCTTGTCGTAGATCGGCAGGAGCTGCTTGCTCACGCCAAGCGTGATGGGATAGAGGCGCGTTCCGCTGCCGCCGGCCAGCACAATACCCTTCAGCACGTTCGGCTCCGTTCCTATGAGTCAGGCGTCAGTCGGTTCGCCGCGCGCAAGGCGCTCGGGCGTTTCTCGGGCGTTTCGCGGCGAAGACGAGCATCATGCGCTAAGCAGACCTAGCCGTTTGCCGTCATAGACGCCGGAGCGCAGCACGGCCCACCATGCGCTATTGCTCACGTACCACGCGACCGTCGCCAGCAGCCCCTCCTCAAAGGTCTTGCGCGGCTTCCAGCCAAGTTCGCGATGCGCCTTGCCGGCGTCGATGGCGTAGCGCAGGTCGTGACCCGGACGATCCTGCACGAAAGTAATGAGCGAGCTGGTCGGCAGCGCCGGCGCTGCGATCTCGTCATAGATTTCGCTGATGCGGTTAACGACGTCGAGATTGCTGCGCTCACTACTGCCACCGAAATTGTAGCTCTCGCCGGCCCGGCCGTGGGTCAGCAGGCGGATCAACCCCTCTGCGTGATCCTCCACGTAGAGCCAGTCACGGACATTCGCACCGGTGCCGTATACCGGCAGCGGTCGCCCTTCGATGGCGTTGAGGATCATCAGCGGAATCAGCTTTTCGGGAAACTGATAGGGCCCGTAATTGTTCGAGCAGTTTGAGACAATCACCGGCAGGCCGTAAGTCTTATACCAGGCGTGAGCGAGGTGGTCGGACCCAGCCTTGCTTGCCGAATAGGGCGAACTCGGCGCGTAGGGTGTTGTTTCGACGAACAGCCCTGTCTCGCCGAGAGATCCGTACACCTCGTCGGTGGAGACATGGATGAAGCGGAAATTCGCCTGACGCTCGCCTCGCAGCCCCGAGACATATTCGCGCGCGGCCTCAAGCAGAGTATAGGTGCCGACCACATTCGTCTGGATGAATTCCGACGGCCCCGCGATCGAGCGGTCGACATGGCTCTCTGCAGCGAGATGAATGACCGCGTCGGGCTGATAGCTCGCGAGCACCCGGTCGAGTCCGTGACGGTCACAGATGTCGAGGCGCTGGAATCTGTAGCAGGGGTGGCCCGCGACTGGGTCGAGCGACCGAAGATTGGACGCATAGGTCAGCTTGTCGATATTCATGACGTCGGCCCTGTGCTCCAGCACGAGCTGACGACATACGGCCGATCCGATAAATCCGGCACCGCCTGTTACCAATACACGCATGCAACGCCCCACTTTAAATTTAAGCGAAGATCTTAAAACGCACGAAACGTCCCGCAAAGCAGATATGTCAAACTATCTCGACAAATCAATCAGATAAGAGCGAGATAGAATTAACCAAGAGTCTTCGCGACATCCGAATTAAATTATAGATATTTAATTTTTGCAACCGCTTTCTTTATTCTAAATAATGATATTAAATATCGGCGGGATCGAATGCCGGTCGCTGAGGGCGAAACCGGTATATTCAATATGAACGCAGTTCTTCCTCTACACTTTGCAGGGGTTTGGTGGGCTTCCGATGCTTCAAAGCAACATTCTACAGACGGAACGGATAATGCCGCTGTTCGACGGCCCTCCCAGCGGAGACGGCGCCGGTGGCGGCGCCGCTGGCAAGTTGATCGAATTCGTTACAGGCGTGCTCAGACGCCAATACGCCGTCATCATCTTCTCCACGATCCTGACGGCCACAATTGCCGGCATCTATGTTAAGACGGCGATCCCCACCTACACCGGGCAGGTCAAGATCCTGCTCATCAACGAGAAGGCTCCGTTCTTCCAGCAGCAGTCGTTGCTGGCCGAGGCCAATATCGATTCCGTGCAGATCGAGACCCAGCTTCAGGTCCTGAAGTCCAAGGCCGTGGCGACGTCGGTCATACAGAAGCTGAAGCTCTATGACGATGCCGAGTTCAAGCCCTCTTCGGCCCGCATGCATGCTTTCTTCCGCAAGATGCGCAGCTGGCTATCCATGGCGCCGCTGGACGAGAACGCAGACAAGGCAGCCACGGCCGACCAACTCGCGCTCGCTTTCGGCGATCGCCTCTCCGCCACGCGAGTGGGTATGAGCAATGTGATCGAGCTAAGCTACAATGCCAGCACCGCCGTGCGGGCGGCCGAAATCGCCAACGCCGTGGCCGACACCTATATACTCGACCAGTTGAATGCGAAATTCGAGGCGAACAAGAACGCCACCGCCTGGCTGCAGGACCGGCTGCGCGAACTCGGCCAGCAGGCCCTGACCGCTGAACGCGCCGTCAACGCCTTCAAAGCGGAGAACAACATCGTCGTCAGCGACGGCAAGCTGATCGACGACCAACAGATCGCCGAACTCAACAGCCGGCTCGTCGCGGCCCGGGCCCTGACGTCGGACAGCGTGGCGCGGCTGAACCGGTTCGACGAGGTGATACACGCCATCTTACCGGACAGCCTGACCCTCACCGGGATCGATGCGCCGGGCTCGGAAGTGCTGGCCAGCGGCATCATCAATACGCTCCGCCAGCAATATCTCGATCTTGCGCGACGCGAAGCCGACTGGTCAGTGCGCTTCGGCAAGAGCCACCTCGCCGTCATCAACCTGCGTAACCGCATGCGCGACATCCGCACCTCGATCGTGGACGAAGTCCGCCGCCTCGCGGAGACCAGCCGCAGCGACTACGAAATTGCCAAGCAAAAGCAAAAGCAGATTGAAGACCAGCTCGCATCCGCCGTGTCGCGTTCGCGCGGCTCCAATTCCGCAGAGCTGACTATGCGCGAGCTCGAGACCAGCGCGAAGAGCTATCGCAACCTCTATGATAGCTTCTTGCAGCGCTATATGGGCTCGGTGCAACAGGAGTCGTTCCCGAGCGCTAACGCCCGCATCATCGCCTCGGCCTCGCCGCCGCCCAGTAAAAGCAAGCCGAAATCGTCACTCATCCTCGCTATGGGCCTTGCGGCCGGCGTCGGCCTCGGCGTCGGCCTTGGCCTGCTGCGAGACGTGATGGACCGTGTATTCCGTACCTCGGCGCAGCTGGAGGCCGCGCTGCGCCTGCCATGCCTGTCGCTGGTGCCCCTGCTCACGGACCTCTCTCCGCCCGCATCGGCGAGCGTGCCTGCGCCGCCCGGCAACGATAGCCGGATGATCTCGCGGCGCTCTGCGGCCTATTGGGCAGCGACGACGATGCCGCTCTCGCGCTTTGCCGAGTCCATTCGTGCCATCAAACTGGCGATCGACCTCAACCAGAGCCTCTCGGCGAACAAAATCGTCGGCATCACTTCGTCGCTGCCAAATGAGGGCAAATCGACGATCGCCGCCTCCCTAGCCCAGCTGATCGCCCATGCCGGCAAGCGCGTCATCGTGGTGGACTGCGACCTGCGGAACCCGTCTCTCTCCATGAACCTCGCGCCCACAGCCACCAGCGGCTTGATCGAGATCATCTCCGGCGCCAAGCAACTCGAGGAAGTCACTTGGCACGACAAGAGCACCGGGCTTAATTTGCTGCCCATCGCGAAGAAGGGCCCGCTATTTCACACCAGCGAGCTGCTTTCGGCAGAGCCGACCCGGGCGCTGTTCGACAAGCTCAGGACCAGCTACGATTATGTCATCGTTGACCTACCGCCGCTCGCTCCCATCGTCGACGTCCGGGCGACGACGATGCTGGTGGATTGTTTCGTGCTGGTGGTGGAATGGGGTCGCACCAAGATCGACGTGGTCCAGCATGCGCTGCACACGGCGCCGAATGTGAACGAGGCCATCCTCGGCGCGGTACTCAACAAGACCGACATGAACTTGCTGAATCGCTATGACAGTTATCACAGCGACTATTATAATACCGAGCACTACGGCCGGTACGGCTATGCCGATCAGGGTAGCTGAGGGGCGCTGTACGGGAATTCGCGTAATTTCATGTGGCCGGGGGGCAACACTGCGAATCTCTATTTAAAAGCGAACAATAACTTACTAGTTTGAATCGACCAGTAATGCGAGTCTACGCCCCGAGTAAGTCGCGTCGTTGGGGGCTCTCCTGAACATTTTTCGGAATCATCTGGCGATACTTTCGATCGCAATCCTTTCGTTGGTCGGCGGGGGCTGTTCTATCATGCCGGCCAGCGGACCACAGGGCATGGATATCAGGTCCGGCCGGAACGCCGAGCCCGATAGCCTTCCCTATGCGTTTGTGCGTCTGAACCCCGAAGTTGTTGAGATATTGGGACGATTCACCCCACGGTTGTCCACTGCCTTCGCTAACCGGGCGCCGCCCAGGGCTTTCCGCTTTGGCATCGGTGACATCGTCAGCGTGACGATTTTCGAGGCGGCCGCCGGCGGCTTGTTCATTCCTGCGGAGGCCGGCGTTCGGCCGGGCAACTTTGTAGTCATTCCGAATCAGGCCGTTGACGACGGCGGCAACATCACTGTTCCCTATGCCGGAGCGATTAGAGCGAGTGGGCGTACCACAGCTGAGGTGCAACGCACGATCGTCGATGCGCTGAAGAACCGCGCGATCGAACCGCAGGTCGTGGTGTCAGTGGTTGAGCAGCGAACGTCGCTGATCAGCGTCCTGGGCGACGTGAAAGCTTCGGGCCGTTTTCCGGCTAGCCCCTCGGGGGAGCGTATTGTCGACGTCATCGCCCGCGCAGGAGGTCCCGCCTCACAGGGATACGATATGTGGGTCACCTTGGAGCGCCAGGGTCATAGGGCGAGCGTCCCGTTCGGTGCGCTCGTCTACGAGCCTGCCAACAACATCTTTGTGCTCCCGGCCGACGTCGTCTATCTATACAACCAAGCGCAGACCTTCGTCGCTTTCGGCGCCGCTGGCAATCAGGGGCAGTTCAAGTTCGACGCATGGCGCATTTCGCTCGCGGAGGCGGTGGGCAAAGTCGGCGGCCTGACCGACAATCAGGCAGATCCGGGCTCGATATTCCTCTATCGGGGTGAAACCAAGGACGTCGCCCGCCAGATCGGCGTCGACGTCTCTCGTTTCGAGGGCCCCATCGTGCCCGTGATCTATTCAGCCAATCTTCGGGATCCCGGAGGGTATTTTCTTACGCAGTCGTTTGAGATTCGCAACAAGGACGTGATTTTCGTCTCGAACGCGGCTTCAGTCGAAACGACCAAGTTCTTGATCTTCCTGCGCACCATCATGGCGACCGCGAATGACCCGATCCTTTATGCGACCAACGGATACGCGCTGAAGGCTGCGATCAACGGCGGTGCATCGACGATTATCACCACGCCGACTCCGATCACCGTCGCACGCTAGTCAGGGTTTCTATCCAGATCATGGTTTTCAGTGCTTACCGAGCGGACCAATTGTCCGCCCGGATTTGCGCACGCCCATTATTTCGTATTATATACATTTAATTATTAAATAATATGGCGAGCAAACCCGCCGGTCTCATTTAGATTCACGGAGCGGGCATGAGTGCGACCGTTGTATTTCTCCTGTACTGCGGCCTGATCGTTTCCGTCCCGGCGCTGCTGTTTTTCGAGAACGTCGTCGCTGGCGGCATCGTCTCGATCGTCGCCGCGGTTTGCACTGTCATTGTTGCCGTCACAAACCTTTTTGGAGACCAACACAGACTGCCGCGCCTTGTAAGTCCCGTTATTCTGGTCGGGCTTGCCGGCGTCCTTTTTGTCATGCTCATTCAGATCGTGCCAATGCCGGGCGGCCCGCTGATGAATCCGATCTGGAGCAGCGCCGCCGCAGCCTTAGGAGAAAAGCCGGCCGGCTCTGTCACGATCGATACCGGGATGACCGTGCTGGCAATTTGCCGCCTGACCTGCATCTTCGCGATCGGCCTGCTCGCGGTTCTCATCGGGAAATATCGTCGGCGTGCCGAAATGCTCTTGTCGGTGCTGGCAGCGATCGCAACATTGGTGTCGCTGGTGCGGATCGCAAGTTCATTGTCACCGCCGGAAGCGTTTCATTTTCTTCCGCCGGCGGCGCAAAGCACCGCAGGGACCATCAGCATATTCGGTTTCGTTCTGACCGCTGCGGCGATCGTCCGGGGATATGAGCGATCGCGCTCAAGCCGATCGCAAAGCAGGAAGCTCAGCGCATCCGTCGCCATCGAGGTCGCAGCTGCACTCGCGGCATCGCTCATCAATCTAGCTTCGGTGGTGTCCAGCGGAGATCCCACCGCACTGTTTGCTGCCCTGTTTGGTGCGGGCCTCCTGCTGGCTGTCCTTGTTATTCGCAAAGGTCGTCTCGGTGCCTGGGGGCAAGCCGGAACCGCCGCCGTACTCGCGCTTGCGGTTGCAGCCTTCATTGCATTCATGCCTGGTCGCGCCGAAAATGAGCTGATTACCCGGATGACCGACGACGCCAGACCACTGGGCGTCGGCGCCGGAACGCTTACTGCGCTTGCGCCAATCTATGGTGACTGGCCAGCGATCCCTGCCCCGGACATTTCGGCTGCCGCGACGGTGACGATCGAAATGGGGCGACCGTTTCTGTGGTTGATGGTGCTTATCGCCGTAACATGGGCGGCCATCCTGCTGAGAGGCGCTCTGCAACGCGGCCGGGACTTCGTTTACTCCGCTGCAGGGGCCGGCTGTATCGCCGCGCTGCTCATCTCGGCATTGTCGACCGGAGGAGGATTCTCGCTTGCGTCATCAGTCATCCTGAGCGCCACGCTCGGGCTTGCCGTCGCCCAGAGCAAGGGCGAGACATCCTCGGCGCCCGCCGTCTCCGCACCGCGACAATCGTCCGCTGCAACGCCGGAACCCCGCTCGTTCAATTGGTGCCGTTATGGCGCAATGGCGGCGCTCGGACTGCTCCTGACAGCACATGGGGCCTGGATCCTGTTGCCCGAAGTTTCTCGCCCGGCCCAAATCGGCTTCCCTAGTGATCAGCGGCATGCCACCGTCGCACGACTAGATCAGGAGAGGGCAAACAGGTCTGCGGTCCTGGCGGCCGTGCGAGGTGACCTGTGGGCAGAGAGCGCATTCACGTATGCAAGCATGCTGTGGACCGACCAGGCTTTAGAGCTTGAGGAAAGCGGCGACCGAAGCGCCAGAGCCTTGGTGAGTCTGCTCAAGACTTTGCACTACGCGCCTCACCGCGGGGACGCGTGGCTGATGCTGGCTTCCACCTGCGAACGATTGAAGATGCAGGCCTGCAATGTCGGCGCGCTGCTAAAAATGTCGTACTACACAACACCCGATCAGGCCGGACTGCTGCCTTTGCGACTGGCACAGGCGCTACGCTCGAATGAAATCGCCGGAGACGATGAACTCGCTGACATGGTACGCCGCGACATCCGGTTCGTGCTCACGCGGTCGCCTGAGCTGCGTCCTGCCCTGATCGCTGCCTATCGATCGGCGTCCTCAGCGGGCAAGCGTCTGGTCGAGCAGGCCGTCACTCCGGTCGAGCCCGGTTATCTGACCGTTCTCCGCGCCAAGCTTACCTAAGCCCGCGCCGGAATGGCCCAAAACATTTAATTTTACGTCGATATATTTAATAAATTCCTTGCAAATTAACTCCTCTCGGAGAATTATATTTAATAGTTTAATTTATAATAATCGGCGGCAGTCATGCATACGTTGAGGCGACGCCTAGAGTTCCACGCTGCGTCCATTGGGGGGCTTACCAGCACTCCGCCCCGGGACAAAAAGTGGCCGGTTCAGTACGATTCAGTCGAGTTACTGGCGCTGCTGGCTGATATCGCGACGATCTTTGTCGCGAGCTTTGTTGCTGCATTAGCGCACATGCTTTTGCTCGGAACGCCGCAGGAAATTACGCGGCTGGCCGGCGTGGCCCTACCGACTTCGGTCGTGTTCGCTGCAGTTGCGAAATCCTTCAACATTTATCTGCCCAAGGCGCTGCTCGAACTGCAGACTCAAGTTCGCGCCGTCTGCGCAATCTGGCTTGGTGTGTTCGGGCTCCTCGTCGCCACCACCTTCACCCTGCAAATGAAAGGTGAAATCCCCTGGGATTTCGCACTCCTCTTTGGGGTCATCGGGCTGACAACCTTGATCGGCCAACGCGTGCTACTCCGCGACGCGTTGCGAAAGGGGATCGCAGAGCGGCGCTTCTCAGGCCGCAAGATTGTCCTGATCACCGACGAAGCTGGCTGCGACCTCGTCAACACGCTGAGCGATCTCGGCTTCTTTGTCGAGAAACACTTTAAAGTGCCCCTGTCTCGCTCGTCCCAACGTCGGCAGGAAGAGCTGATCGAAAAAATCATCGACCAGACCCGCGACGCCGAAATCCGCGAGATCTTCTTTGGCGTCAGCCCTGACCACTGGCTGCGTCTGAGGCGTGTCGTTGCGGCCCTCAGGGTGCTGCCACTGCGCGTTAGGCTGGTCCCAACGGGGGCTAGCTCGGACCTCTTCTACAGACCCTCCACGGAGCTCGGCAGCGCGCGTTGCGTCGAACTCCAGCATGTGCCGTTGTCACCGGCGAAGCTGTTCGCAAAGCGCACCTTGGATATATGCCTGTCAGCCACAGTGCTTGCGGCCCTGTCGCCTTTGCTTCTGATCGTCGCGATTGCCATCAAACTCGAATCTCGCGGTCCAGTCCTATTCAAGCAACAACGCTGCGGGTTTAACGGCCGTCGATTCACGATCTACAAATTTCGAACCATGTCGGTTCTTGAAGATGGGCCGACCATCGTCCAAGCGAAGGCCAAAGACACGCGACTTACGCGTCTCGGCGGATGGCTGCGCAGAACGAGTATCGACGAAATTCCGCAGCTTATCAATGTGCTCGAGGGCAGTATGTCCGTTGTGGGGCCACGACCTCATGCCATTGCCCACGACAATGAATTCGACAAGGCGATCCGCAACTATGCCTATCGGCGCAGAGTGAAACCCGGGCTGACCGGCCTCGCCCAGATCAAGGGCTTCCGTGGTCCAACGCCGACGGCCGCTTCGATCGAACGACGCGTGAAACAAGATCTGCACTATATCGACAATTGGAGCCTGGGCCTCGACCTTATGATCCTCCTGCAGACGCCGATCGAGCTGATCCGCGGGCGAAACGCCCTCTAAGGCCCAGGAGCTGCAGGACCGAACCGGCTTCAAATGGACGGATCAACGCGGTCGGCAAGCGCTAGAGCGATATGCTCAAGCAACGCGTCGTTGCTTTCAGTATCAGAAATAGATTGCAATGGACGATGGTCCGGCTCGGCTTTGGCATGCTCCGCAGTCGCGGATCCGTTATTCCGAGGAGCCGTCAATTCGATTCGAACCCGATGCCAATCGGAATGGGCCATCTACATTCTCCGGTGACGAACCGAAGCAAACATAGGGCCGTTCTGAAAAAAGCAGGCGGAAAACTCGGCGGTTGGTTAATGTCTGAGTACGGCCGCTGACAGAAACGCTAACTGAAATCAGGCTCGCTGGCGCCGCCCTTTAGCAATCGCTTCGTCACGAATGCGAAAATCGTCAATCTTGCGACCCGATTTGATTGCTGCGACCAACCATCGCGGCTGCTTGCCCCGACCGGACCAGGTCTCGGACGGTGTGGCCGGATTCCGGTACTTGGGAAACACCCGCGGATATTTCCTCCTAACTTTATCATGCGCATCAAAAGAGCCGACCGAATCGCTGCCGCCTATCGCATTTCGCCCACGGTTCAGAACTGCGAGGCGCTTCTCAAGTTCTTGTTTTTCAGACGTTATCCGGGTCGACAAGATTCTGCTGATCTTTTCGTGAAGCGACCATAGGTCGTCAACCGACATAGACTCCAGCTCTAGTTTCTTCGTAGACATCAGATTTCGCCCTAATTCGGTATCTAGCAAGCGTCGTATTACAGCAACAATAATTCCCGAAATAAGGCTATTCGCCGAGTCTAACAAGCCCCAATTGAGAATTATCGGGCCGCGAGTATGCAAGATAAATCTCGGTATAAAGCCAACCGCATAGAAACATTGAGCTTTCCCGAGAAGCGCCGAAATCATTGTCAGGGACATGTGCACACGAATTCCCTGGGCGCTTGGATAGACGAATGGGAGCTGGCGCCGGATGGGTCGCCGGCCCTGTGCGGTCGAGTTAATCGCATCAAGAGCTTGTCCAATTATCTATTTAAATATACAACCCATTAAAATAAGCGGAGATTTTTATAGATAATATTAAAATGCTGCGCTATTATAATGCTGGCTCAAATTAGCGTTACTAATCACGGCACGCCAAGGATTATATCCTCCACGCATGCGACTCACTGGGCTGATCCGTTTCGACTAAGGATGTTGATAAATAAATGTCCAAGCCAGACCTGCCAGATTTGGACGCTTTGCAATTCGACGAGCTCTGGACCATCCATGAAGAGCTCACGAAGATTCTGTCCGATCGCATTCTCGGGGAGAAGCGCGAACTGGAAAAGAGGCTTGCGATATTGAACCAGACCGACTCCTTCGGAAATGACGGCCGTGGCAACGACCTCCGAAATCGTCCTTTGCGCCGCAAATACCCCAAAGTGCTGCCGAAGTACTTCAATCCCTCCTTGCCGAATGAGACATGGTCGGGTCGGGGAAAGAAACCCCGATGGCTGATCGTCGCTCTGCAAAAGGGCCATGTTCTTGAAGAACTTAAGATCAAGAGAGGGGACCGTGACAGCGTTGATGAATTGGTAGCTGATGAGAAGCCGTCGTCGCGGTGATTACTAGACGATAGGCGCCATAGGCCGCCCGCGATGCGCATGCGACGATAACCGCCTAAGACTTTGATCAATCTCTTCCACGCTGTTGATCAACTCATCGTAAATATCAATCCGTGCCTTGATGGTGAATCTGTCCCGCGGCTGCGGCAAGCGCGCCAACCCTTCCCTCCCCTTCCGTAAGCAGACAATCGACACGGCTAATCTATCGGTGGACGTTGCAATCGTCGGCATCGGCTGGCGCTCCCCTTCCAATTCGGTCGATATCCATTTGGATTGTCAACCGATCAATAGGTTCAACGCGAAAATGATACTTTGAAAAGAAAACAAGCCTTTGACGAACATGTGACCGATACGATCAAATCCGTGCAGGCATTCTCAAAATGCCCCAATTTCACATCCACCGCCGTACGATTAAACGCGGATTTCATCGGAAGCAGTTCCAGCATGTCGCCGTTCCGCGTTATGGATAGTTTGGCAAGAAAAACGGTGCCAGTTTTTCTCCACAACGGGGAAGCGATCGATCATGATCTTGCGCTCTGTTGCGTCGCTGAAGAGACGATCGCGTGGATCGTGCGTCGTGGAACGCGGCAACCAATATACCCGCCGCCGAGCCGTGCGTCGAAGTAAAGCGCTGATTCGTCCCAGTCGATTTGACCCGAGATTCTTTGTTCAACCATCCGGCTGCCCTTCGCCGGAAGATGCAGTTCAAACCGTGCCCAACGAAATCTTGTAATGGTTGATCGTGCGGTGCCTGGTGAGAAGAGCACGGCAGCGCAGTCGCGGGAACAGCAAGCTCGGTTCGCGCCCACGCACGCCGTGACATTCCAGCGCCTACCGACCGATTGCGCGTCGTGGGAAGCCCGGCCAATGCCACGGTATGTCGCGCTTCGCCACGCGATCGCACCGCGCAACGCAGCTCAATAGAAAGGCCGCTGAACGGGCGCTCACACGCGGCAGCAAGTTTGTGCGCCGGGTCAGAAGAACTTGCTCAGAAACCGCTCCAGCCATTCGAGCAAGTCACGGTCCCGGCCGCCTCGCGGCGGGCCATCGCGCGGCGGCCCATCACGCCCGCCGCCCGACCGCGCAACGGCCTCCGAATTCAGCGATGTCGACAACAGAATCGTCAACGCCGGCGGAGTAACTACGGCGAATTTCCCGCATGCAGCGAGAAATTTGCGCCGATCCTCGTCTGGGGGATTCAGGCCTTCGGCTCTGGGATTTTTTTCTACTGCCATCGGAAGCGCCCTACATTTAATTCTATATTCGATTGCGATTTAATTAACTACCGTTTATATATAATGTCAAGCGGGGGAATTAAGCTGCTTCCTCTCTTTGAAGTTTCGTCCACCGATCCGGTCCATTATGAACTTCGCGTCTCCAGGTTCTCAGTCGCCCTTCGGAATTCTTCGACCGTCCATCGGTACGTCGTTCGCGCTCGTCGACCATTTGCCCGTGCTGTTTAGCGAGGACGAGCAGAAACTATTCGAACTCAATGACGTCGCGGCCTTCATCTGGTGCAGCATGCTGGATGCCACGCCACTCGAAATCATCTCCAATCAACTGATCGACCGTGGCCTGAGCCCGGCCGGCGCGCGCGAATGCGTGCGGGATGCCCTCAATCAGTGGCTGGTTGCGGGATTGATTGTCCCGCACCGCGCCGCGGATTTCGGCTTCAACGCAGTCGTCGGGCAGACATTGATTGAAATCCGCGCATCGGATGTTCAAACCCTTCGTCACCTCCGGTCGCTTTTCGTCGCAACGACTGCCCCAACTGGCGACGCGCAAGTGACTTTCACGGTTTATCAGATCAGCAATATGTCGATCGTGATGCGCGACGACCGCAGGATTCTGAGTTGCACGTCGAACGAGCTCGCACCCACATTCAAAGCCTATATCATCGGGCGTCTCTTGCTCGCCCGCGACGCGCGTGACGTCATCTTCCACGCTGCCGCGGTCACGTCTGGTACTCATGGCATGCTGATCAGCGGCCCCCCCGGTACCGGCAAAAGCACACTCACGATGCATCTGCTAAATGCAGGCTTCGGATATTCGACCGACGATATCGTGACCATCAGCCCCGATGGCGCGATCCGGGGAGCACCATTTTCGCCGACACTCAAAGCTAATTCCTGGTCGCTGATCGAGGAAATTAGGCCCGATGTGAATGGCGTCCCGATCCACGACCGCCTGGATGGGCTTGCGGTCCGCTACCTCGATGTGGAATCCACCCTTCACAAAGGAGCCCTTCAGATTGATTGGATCATCTTTCTCGAACGCGCGTCGGAATGCGCGCTGCCAGTACTGACCGAGTTGAGCGAGCTCGACACCATCAAGCGCATCATCGACGCGTCGTTCGCTACCCATGGCAAACTGACCAGCGAAGGCTTCCAGACTCTGAAAAGCGTGGTCTCCCACACGCGGTCGTTTGTTCTCCATTACGCAGAGGCTGCGGACGCGACCCTCAAGCTAATCGATCTCCGCAATGGCAAACTTTAGCCGCGCCTTGCTGCCTCTCTGTGCCTGCTTCCGCGGTGAATTTCCTCCGCGCGCCGACTGGACGGCCCTCATCGCCCTTGCGAACCACACCTTGACGACGCCGGCATTAATCGCATTTGTCAGATCGCATCGCGCCACGATACCCGAGGACGTTGCCGCCTATGTCAAAGAGTTGCACGATCGGAACGCGATCCGAAATGATCGCCTGAGCGCTCAACTTGAGGAATCCGTTCTCGCACTTAATAGAGTCGGGATAACCCCGCTCCTCGTCAAGGGAGCCGCGATGCTCGCGACCAGCCGACAGTCCGATCGCGCACTCAGATTGATGTCCGATCTCGATCTGATCGTGCGCCCCGACCAGATCCAGACTGCGATGACCGCGTTGGCGGCTATCGGATACAGCGTCGAGTTCGAGACCGACGCACGCCACAAGAAATGGTACGCCGATCTCAAACGTCCTCTCGACGTCGGCATGATTGATTTGCACAACGAGTTACCCGGCCATTCCTTTCTCAATCAGGCACGGGACGGCCTTCGGTCGCAGTTGCGGATGATCCACCTGGGCGCCGCCAATGCCCTGGTCCCTTCCCCGGAACTCCAGGCGCTGGTGCTTGTGATGCACGACCAGTTCCAGGATTACGGCTATTGGACGGGCAGTATCGACCTCAGGCATCTCTTGGATCTGAGGGCGTTCGACACCGCTAGCGAGGGTATCCGATGGGATGTCCTGATGACGATGGTATCGGGCGCCCTTGTGCGGAATGCGGTCGAAACGCAATTGCTGCTCCTTAAAACGCTCTTCGACGTGGGATGGCCGGCTCACCATCCGAAGCGACTGGTGCCCAAACTGCAGGTCTGGCGCCAATTGCTGCAGGCTCGGTTTCCGCAGACCCGCTCCCTCTTGCTCCCGATGGGATTGCTCGATTTTAGAAGCCATCACCGCGCGCCGGCGCGATCGCATGCGCCGAGCCAACGGAAAAGGCGCTGGTTTCCCAAAATAAGTACCTTACGCTTTCTGGCGTCGCTCTCGCGCCGATATCGCGCCGGGAAAATCTGAGGACAGGGCGAATTACTCCATATGGGTGAGACGTCCATACCACATCGTCACTCTATCGTCCGTCGACCAGGAATTAATAGAAATTTCCATTTATATCTTAGGGAGAATTCAGTAATTACAACTTGCAGTGCAACATATCGCTGTTCAAGAAATTTAACTCATAGCTAACTCATTGATCGATAAGCAGAGTTTACATATCGGTGACAACCGTGAAATCATTTACGCGTATTACGGATGCGACCCGGCGTTTGGCTGATGTTTCTGCCCACATGCAGGACCTCATGAGCAATCTCCATGAACTTCGCGAAAGCGTCGCCAGGGCAGAGAACCGACCGACAAGCTCGGTATGGCAAAGGCAGGCCGCGAAGCCTCCCGCGTCACGCCGGGTCCGCCTACGATAGCCGGTATTCCCGAGACGCTGATCCGCCGGCAAGCGGCACAAGGAAAACCGCTGCCGACCGGGCCGCGCACTGACTTTTCGCCCACGAGCCCAAATCCAGCTCCTTCGTGGATTTATTTGAATTTACTGCCGTGAATTAAATATTTCCTGTACTGTTCCGGTCGCTATCGCGCAGCTTAGACACCGGCAACGAGATGATTGATCCAGATGCACGTCAGCCCGACAGAGATTCCGGACGTCCTAATCATCGAACCTAAACTGCATGGCGATCAACGTGGATTTTTTCTCGAAATGTTTCAGACGGAGCGTTACGCCCCCGCGGGCATTCGGCGCGCCTTTCTGCAGGACAATCTGTCACGATCGGTGCGCGGGGTCCTGCGTGGGTTGCATTTACAGAATCCCCGATCTCAGGGAAAGCTTGTGACCGTACTTCGCGGCGAGGTACTCGACGTCGCTGTCGATGTGCGCGTTGGCAGCCCGACCTTCGGACGTCACGTGACCGCGCTCCTGACAGACGAAAATCGCCGGCAATTCTGGGTGCCGCGGGGCTTTGCGCACGGCTATGCGGTTCTGTCGGAAAGCGCAGACTTCTTCTACAAATGCGATGAGTTCTACAGTCCGGAGAACGAGACCGTCATCGCGTGGAATGATCCGGAAATTGGCATCAAATGGGGCGTCGACGCGCCGACCTTGTCGGCGCGCGATGCAGCAGGCGTTCGATTGAGGGACATTACGGCGGCGCTACCAAAGTACGGATCAGTCTGAAATGCGCATTCTGTTGACGGGTGCCACCGGACAGGTCGGCGGCGCATTACAACGCCCCCTTGCAGCGATCGGTGATCTTCTGACGGTTGACCGCCGTGCACTGGATCTGTCGCATCCCGAAGCCATTGCCGCCGCTCTCGATCAGCTACGGCCGCAGCTGATTGTCAATCCCGCGGCCTATACTGCAGTGGATCTTGCCGAGGACGAGCGCGACCTGGCACTTCGCATCAATGGTGACGCCCCGGGCGCCATGGCTCGCTGGGCCGCTGCTCATGGTGTGCCCCTCGTCCACTTTTCCACGGACTATCTATTCGACGGTTCCGGCCATGCGCCGTGGCTTGAAGACTCTCGCCCCGCGCCGCTGTCAGTCTACGGCACGAGCAAGCTCGCCGGCGAACAGGCGATCCGCGACGCCGGCTGCCGCCATCTGATTGTGCGGACGTCATGGGTCTATGCCTCAGAGGGACGTAACTTCCTGTGCACGATAGCCCGCCTAGCTCGTGAGCGGCAGGAATTGCGGATCGTCTCCGACCAGTACGGGGCGCCGACATCGGCGCGGGTCGTCGCGGACGTCGTCACATCCATTCTTCAACGGGAACTCGCCGGCGATCCTTTCGTGGACAGCCGCGGCCCGCTCAACGTGACAGCGACAGGCGTCACAAGCTGGCACGGTTTCGCGACAGCGATTGTTGCCGGGCTGAGGCAGCGCGGTGCGGATCTTGCGATAAAGGATCTCATACCTATCAAGGCAGTAGACTACCCAACCAAGGCGATCCGGCCGCTCAACAGTCGACTTGACCCTCGCCGACTTAATCGGTTGTACAAGATTGAGCCACCGTCATGGCAGCGATGCTTGGATGTTGAACTGGACGCGCTCCTGCAGGTCGCACCGAGCGAGGCGACCTAGCTCGCTCTCGCAGCACGCACGCCAGCACAGAGTCAAAACCCGCCACAGATTAAGCCGATGCAGGCGGCCTGGCTATTCGAGCCTTGGTGCAGGCGACACGGCGGGCGGTCTGGTTCGCCGTGCCCTTTGTACGAGGCCGGGCAGCGGTCCTCGAGGAAGTTGCTATCACGTGCTCGGCGGAATGCCTTGCAATGATCTTACGTAGCGCGATCAGCTGCCTCGTTTCCATCGCCAGCAATTCAACGATGTCCGCCATTGCCGTCAGCTGCTTGAGCGAAACACTCATAGCCTCCTCCTACCGGACGATGGTCCGTCCCATGAATAGGTCTAGGCGCTGTTTGATTAGGTTCAAAGTTCCTTTGCGCTGACTATTCTCTGCTGTAGGGGAGCTGACCTGTTCATCACTTTATCTAAATACCTTAACGCGCCGCGGTGAGTTCCACCTCCCCAGAGCTCTCAACTAAAAACGCCCTTTAATTTGATGAAACAGTATCGATATAATGCAGCACGTTTACTGAGCCCTCATTAAGTACTTCCACTTCAGAACAAAAAGCGTTTTAATTAAAGTTGTGCAATGGCCGGGGCCTACGTAGTGCTTCTGCGGAGGCGAAATGTTCCGTCGTGGGGAAACAAATATTCGCATTTCGACGGAGCTCGATTATCAGTGGCTAGTATTTTAACGCCCTCTTCCTATGGCGACGCGAGCATCCATCGACAACTACCCCCGGAATCGTCATTAGAAGGAGCTTCGGCATCTGTTTCGTTGGTTTGATCCTCGGGACGCAGCGCAGCTGACGCTGCTTGAGGAAGGTCTCGTCCTGTTGGGCTATATCGGCACCTATGTTGTCACCGCGTATTTACAGCAATTGAGCAGATCGCTTTGCCTTGTATTTTTACAGTCGATATCGACGGAAAACCCACTACGGTCATGAACGCGCCGAACGCCAGCCAAGCGCGGGCGATCTGCGCGCTTCCAGACTTCCGATCAGACCTGAAAGGACTGACGTCGGAAGGAACTCAGATTTGCACCGATGCATCATGCATCACCGTGCGAGTTGCGAATGATGTGGAAATTGCCGCATTTGAATTCGCGACGAGAGACGCCCCCGTTTCCGATACAATAGTTTTCGTTTTTCTGGTTGAAGTGCATTGCTTAGTCGCTGACGTGATGGCCACCCAGTTACAAGAACGGAATAGGCGCTAGGCACACTGCGATGGCAAAGAAGAACGCGTAGGCGTCGATCACGAAAGGCGACATAGACAAGCCGGTCAGCCAAAGGACATTCGGCCTCGGCGCCTTGAACTGTCGGTTGACGTGATCCAGCAGACATGGTGCGGTCTGACCGATTTGCCGCAGATGACACCGCGCAGACCGCGCGGCACCGTGCAAGCTCGCCGTTTTGGCAACATGGCCTGCTCGGTCGACGGAGCGATCCGCAAGACCTTGAAGATCGGCTCACCCCTACGAGCGTCACGAGATCGTTGACGAAGAAGAAAAACGATACCGGCAGCGGTCAGGAGATCGGCCTTCCGTGTGATGGCCGACGCGCAGAAGGCTCTGGAACGGGAGATGACCCCGTCGTGCAGCATCTGCGGCGTGCTGCCGACCCTGGTTACAATCGAATATCCCTGCCGGCCAGCGCGACGATCGCGCAGGATCTCAGAACCATCAGAACCGCACCTGCGCGGACCCCGGTGAAAACTTATTCGTCGTCTCGCTCGTCTTGCCTCCATCCATTGGAGTTCGAGCGCTCGATCAACCCGGGGCGGTTCAGAATATTTGTTCTGCCTAAACAAGAATGTCCGGTCGGGGAGCCGCTATACGAGCATGAGGATAGAGAACAATGCCAACACCCGCGTTTAGACTCTTGACTGTTTAAGTACGGTGCATAGCCAAGACATAGGTCCTTGAGTGGTCTTCGCCTCGTCGACGACTTCGAATGCTCGCTTCGCCTCCCGTAACACTGCAAGTGATCGCCGCGACGCGGTGTACGTTGAGATAATGATGGAACCGCCCGGTTTGAGCGACTGCGCGTAACGCTCAAGCGACCGTATAAGATTTCGTAAGTAGTAGAGAGATTCGTTGAAGACAATTACATCGAAACGACCGGTCGGCTCGTGCACGTTGCCGTCGGCTTGTATGAAGTTGGTGCGATCGTCGTTATAAGTGCAGAGCCTGTCGATCGCTACATCAGAAATATCGATTCCGACATAGCGCTGATAACCGAGCAACTTAAAGCGTTCGAATAGTACGCCATCCCCACAACCGACATCTAGGTACTCGCCGCCGCCTTTGAACGAATGCATGTAACCGATCAGTGTCCATTAGCGACTGTTCTCGTGCAACTGTCCGATATACGACCACCGTCCGTCGCTGTACTCGGCGTCCCACGCAGACTTTTCTTTGGGGCTGTCACCAAATCCCTGCGCGATCTCCCACTCGTTAACAGCGCGTTCTAATGCGCCTCCAAAGGGCAAGCGGGCAAGTCCGAGCGCGTAATGCGCAGCCCGTAAACGTCGCCAAGCGTGATATCGGAGCGTCGTATGCACAACCAAACCTTGTCACTGCTGTCCTCTACGTGGCAAGCCCAACTCGGACAGTTCTTGAGCGACAGCATGACGCACCGGCACGCTGCTGCCAAAAATGCTCACGATTAGTTTTTCGCTATTTTTATCGCTTGGGCGAGAATTAAATACCGCGGCACGAACGAACGGTGAATTGAGCGCACAGATTCTCACTTAACGAGAAGACATATTTAATTCGGGCACTCCTTGCCATAACCAAATAGAACGCCAGACGCGTGATGATCGCCGTAAGCTCGCCGGCTTCATGCCATTGTCTCAAGGCCCGATTGAGATTCCCCGGCTTCTCCGATCATAGTCGAAAATGCCGCTGCCGATATCACCGTTATCTTCATTCGTGGTGGTCGTCAGGTCGGTCAAAGCTAGACTCTGTCCTTCACCGGTCCGCGTAACGGCGCCCGCGGACAACCGACAAGCTCCTCACGGCACAGACTATGTCTCCAGCCGATGAAGCGCCGAATTGTCACAGCGTTTCGCTTACGATCGTCTACGCAGCTGCTTTTTTGCCTCGTGCTGCAACCAACGGGGCTCGCGGATGTTGCAACATTGCTGGGTGGCCGTCCATAGGAGCGCATCCATGTGTGATTAAAGCCTGCACGCGGTCGCTAACCGTCTCGCCGAGGTGGCGGATAGGTTGGTATCGGCAAAATTTCCTTCGACGACAACTAAAGGGTTCGCAAGCTTCGACGATCCGAACGTTGCGGCATGCCTTCGTCCTGGCACCGAAATCGCTTTTGAGGAAAACGCCCGAGTCGATGGATGGGTGTTTCGCCGCAACGTCAACGATCGACTAGCCCGGTTTCGTCAAATTGACATGGGCCAGTATCACAATCACCACGACGCGCTGGAATTCTCAAATGGCAGGATTGTTCTCGTCACAGACCTGACGCCCGGGCAGAAGGCAATCGTGCTGCAATTACCGGTCAGCCAGGCAATCCAGAAAACCAGGACCGCTGCGCCTGCAGCGACGCCGCGGGCCGCTCGGACCACTCCCTGACGAGCCGTATCGCCAGTAGGCGGAAGAAACCCGCCGGCGCAGCTCGGCGGGTTTTCATTGCATTGGTAGGGTCTTGGCTATGCTCGACGTCTCGCGGCATATCGCCGAACCGCAGACCGCCATAACCCGCTCGATACCCGCGGGCGTTTTTTCTTTGGCTCCCTTGAACCTTTCAGCCACGTCCATCGTACCAATTTGAACTGGGGATTTGAGGGCCCAGTGTTTAGCCAACGTCGCCGGGGCGATCATACTCCGCTCGGGGCGGCGTTGCGCGTGCGGTCTCCACCGCCCTCGCCCGCGGGCTTTTGGGGGCGCACGCGATCGGGTAGAGTGGCGGGATGACGAATACAAAAGCATGGCAGTCCAAACTGCTCGACGAACCCAGGATCGGCTTTGTTGAAGAGCACGGTTCGCGCGCGGCCCATGCCGAGCGCGCCATGGTCGTCGAGCGCCGGCACAAACCGACGGCATCCCCTCGGACGACGACGAAACACGATCCTCTGGCGAAGATCCTAAACGAACCGCGCGTGGGCTTCGAGACTATCCATCGATCCGCCTCAAGGCCGCCAAAATGAAAGAGCCGCCCACTGAGGCGGCTTTACTGCTTGGATTGCCGACCAGCACTGTAACAGCCAGCAGCACAACGACGCCATAGAGGACAAACCGCCCGAGCGTGAGGCGCCGGTAAATGCGGCGATAGGTTTGCTCCAATTCGTCGACGGGTGTCATGCCGAATAGCTTACGATACCCGGCCACTAATGGACCAAACACCAACCAAGTCGTGTAAATCGCATCGCACCTTGAGCGGGCTCCTCGACACATCAGGGATTGCGGGCTCGGCTTCGGCAACAGCCGCTAGCGCTTTCGGCTTGAGGAGGGCGATGCTGCCGGACTCAAGGCGAATCCATCCTTTCAAGGACCAGGTACGAAGTTGTTTGTTGATGCTTTCCCGGGTCACTCCGACCATCTCGCCGATCTCTTGTTGGGTGACGATAAACGGACGACCGACGTCGGCGGGCTCGTGCTTCGTGGCCAAACCAATCAGCAGGTTCGCCAACCGCGCAGGCAGGTCCTGCAGAATGACATGTTCTACCTGCTCACTGGTCCAGCGCAGACGAGCGCAAAGCCGGTGAATGAATTTCATGGCAAGCGCCGGTTGGGATTCGATGAACGGAAAAAAGTCGCGCCGGTCGATTACAATGAGCTCGCAATTAGTGTGCGCAATCGCATCGGCCGTTCGCGCAAGCCCGTCGAGCAACGCGATCTTCCCGAATATCTCACCTTCTGTCACAAGATTGAGGATGGCGCTGCGTCCCTCAAACGAGGCGACGCTCATCTTGACAGCGCCACTCACGACGACAAAGAGACAGTTGCCGGGATCTCCTCTCATAAACACAGTCGCCCCGCGCCTCAATTTTCGGAAGCTCGCATACTGGCATAGTTGATCCAGCGCCTTGACGTCGAGATCAATGAAAAATGGATGACTGCGTAATATCGACAATCGAGAACTGAACTGAGAGACGCCTCGTTCCATCACAAGTGCTACTCCAGCCAGAAAACCGATTGGTGACGGTCGCTTCGGATCCGGCTCGGAAACACGTTTGTCACCGGTAGGCGCGATCGGGGTAGGAATAGCCGGACCACTCCACATGATGCAGCCAAGAGCACTCGGGCGCGCGTATTCTCAGTCGTGCGGCTCGGTGCATTCGTCGATAGCGACGATCAGCTGAAGGATGTTGTCGGCAAAAAAATCCCTGAGGAGATCGTGGGTATCGATTACTCGAACGAGATAGGGGTATGCCGTCTTACCGGCCCCGGCAAGGTGTCCCCAAGCGAACTATGCCTCCAGTGAGCTCCGAAGTCTCAGAGCCGATGAACGATAGCGGTGACTTAGATTTAGCCACGTCTTTCCTGTCCCTCCTTTCTTCCGTTCGCGCCTGATGCGCAGCAAGATTTGCATGGAGCTCCGAAATTTCTTCGAGGTCGGACAACATTTTGACTGCAACCCGAGCAGCCTCGGCCGCACGATCAACGGAGATACTCATGACCCCTCCTTAAAAAAATAGGTCCTCCAAACCGCCTCAATTCTGGCAAAAAGATTCGAGGTTGAAAACTTAAAACTGTGGTCAAAAGCAGAGCGCGGCCCTTTTTTTTGAGGCCCAAGGAACTTGCAATCCTTAGTTCTCACGCAGCGGGAAGTTGAAGAGATTTTCTGCGTCAGCGCACGCGTCACGGAGAAGCGACGCCGATGAAGCGGAAAGAGATTGAAGCCACGGCACAAGTTGTGGCCCCAGCATTCAAGCGATACCGTTGTGCCATCCCGGACACTGAACCTGCGCGCGATGAGTATATGACGCTAGCCAAAGAGGTGGCCTACGAGCGCAATCGCCAGACGCGCCGCCGCCATCAGCTAAACTGGTGGGATATCGACGCGACAGCATCTTGAAAGATCTCTAGCATCCTCATCGCCTGTCCCTAGCGACTTTTCGATCGCTCGACTGCGGCCTATCGTGCCGTCATGGAGGCGGACGCCTTCGCCTGCCAGGCCGCATTGGCTGCAGGCGGCCTGCCCCAGCCCTGCCGGACACTGCCTGGACGTTTGGTGCTTGTCAGGCGATCATGAGCAGGCCGAAGTCGACAACCAGCTAGGAGCTTGAACGGTATATGCGCTGCTGTTCGGCGGTGCGCTCATATCCACACAGCGTGGCGTCGCGGCAGGTTAAAATCTTTCCACCGTCGGTCTGGAGGCCTGGAGAGCGCCGACGGAACCAAGTGACATAATGCGTGCTTGTCCGTTGCAGCGAGGCGCCATGAGCGACAATCTTACCAACGATGGGACTATCTTCATTAATGATGTCGAGGCCGGCACAGTCTTTTACTGGCTGACCCTCGTAGAAGAGCCGGGGTCGGTAATCGCTGAAGGCTGCATCAGCGCTTCAGAGGAGTTCATGCTGCAGATCGCAGGTTCTGAGCGGGTCAAACTCCAACTTGATGATGGGCCGACCTTCGCCTTGGAAATTGAGGGCGGTGCCAGCGGCACACGATGGATCCGGCTATCTAAGCTCTGAGCTGAGGATCTGACGCAGTTGAATCCGTCGTTCAGTTGCGGAGTAGATTGATGGTCCGCTCGGTTTCCAGAACCTATGACCCTGCCTACCGGCGCACGCCGGCCACGCTGCAAATGCGGGCAAGCATGTCACCCGCCTGCCAAAGCAGACGCACGACGCACGACCGTGGCAGATACACGTTGATCCAAGCCGCCGAGTATGGCGGGCGATCGAGTTCGCGCGCTTCGGTACTGCAAGCACTCTTTCCCAAAGGCACTCCCATCTACCAGTCGGCCGAGAGCCGAAGTTGCGCAAACATCGCGGACCAGAAGCTCACTCCGTATACTGCCAGCTCATTCTGGCAGATTGTGATCAAACACGGCCACATGATCCTGAGCAGACAACTCAGGAATTGCGGGACTTACTGAACCGGACGACGTGGTTGAGGCCGTGGAGCAGCGCGTGGGGCTGCGCCTTGCCGAGTGGCCGCCCGATTTCAGATCTGGTGGAGCACCTATGTGCGGGATCGACTATCAACAAGGCAAGACGCTCAGCCAATACTGCACGGTCACATCGAGCCGGGACGATGCGATCCAGAGGCGATCTTGCAGCTGATGCTTGAGATACTGACCGTGAACATGTGGTACCCGCGTTGAGCGCTACGTGCGGACAGCTGCGCCTGGAGGCAATAAAACCGGCTCACGGCGCCCTCCGCTCGATTTCACCCATATGGGTTACGTGACTGCGGCGGTAGTATCAATTACCGCGAGTTCCTTGATACGAAGCGCCAAAACGCGCTGACGACCGCTGGACCTTTGCCTGAGGTTCTCTTTCTAAGCGCTCCCGAAGGGCAATCAATTCCCTTAGCTCAATTGCGAGCCTCTCAGCGGTCGTCGCCATGATAGCTAGCTGGACTACGTCGATACCCATGGCACCCCACTTCACGTTCTGTTTGAGCGGCTACACATCTTCTCGCGTAAACTCCGCGTTGTGAGTGAGCTGGATCACATTGCCCTGCCAGATTTGCGCGAGATTGTGGGCGGCTCGCCCGGGAGAGAGAGCGGTCGGCTTTCGAAAGGCGCGAGTTTCAACTGGCGATTGCACATGCGAACGGCCGTCGCAGACTCTTCAACGGGAGATAAGTCATTATCGTTACCGCGCTGCTTGCTAGCGCCGCTCCAGTTTTTGCCAAGGCGGAGGGGTGGCGGCGGCAGCGCCTGATGTGCGCATCGTCAGAGCCCGAAACGTCGATCGGCAATAACAGCTCAACATCAGGTACATCCATCGGCACCAACAAATTGTGAATCCTCTGTTGCGGCATTAAATAACGCTGAAGAGGCTAGACTGCCGAATTGTCGTCCACGACGACTGCAAACGCCGCAGCAAACCTACTGAGCTCCACAAATACCGGGCGTCACGCCAGCAGCACCAACCAACAATTCGGCCGAACAAATGGCGCGCAGTGCCCGTGCAGCAAAGTAGCAGCGCGTCGCGAGATCGGGCTGGTCGCGCGATGCCGATAACGCAGGTCATTGTGCGAAATTACGGTCCGTCGTAACCTCATCCCTCGGAGGGCCCGAGCATGGATGCGGATCAAAAGCAGCTTCTGTTTGGTACCGTCGCTTTCGCGCTGTTGTGCGGCGTTCTAACTCTTAGACATTGGCTCTAAAATAACAAAATCACCGCTGCGCGGAGCAGCTGGACGGCCAGGTTTCGGAGACAAACAGGACCGGGTCATCCGGTCGTCCTTCCGAAATCTGATGGGCCGCAGCTCCGGCCTCATGGTACGTCCAGCGAAGTTTAATCCACAAAAGTTACAAGCCTGCCCGGGCAAAGGTCTATCACCTTGTCCAAGTGCCGTGGCTGTTTTCAAACTAGACTACTTCGACAGGCGTCGCCGGATACCTTCTTGGTATTCTTTTCTAATAATGGTCGCTTAAGTTCTGCTTGGCATTCTTCCCAGCTATGCTCATGTCTGAAAGACCAAAAGCTACAATCAAGGGAGGTGAACTTGTCGTTAGAGCAAATCATCGGTGCCGTGCCTGAAGGCTGGCGGTCTTTCGACTTGGAGGTGCTGGGCGCGAGCGTGCTTATGTTTGGAATTAGCGTAGGGCTCGTGATCTGGCTATTCGAAATCCGATCGCACGCATCTCATCAGTGAACAAAGATGCAGCAGCGGGCAAAAAAATCCACCAAGCACTTCAGCAGGTCTTCGCATTCGCAGCAATAATACGAAGACCACCTGGAATGCTCTGCGCCCCCAAATCTTAATGAAGCGTACCGACCTCACCTCCGCCGATCTAGGCTTCATCCAATTGAGTTACTCGTTTCGTCAGTCGAGCGGCAACGTGCCTTAGGCGCCACTCAATACTGAGAGCCTTTGTCGAGCAGGCATTTCTCGCTCGCCGCCGCACCTATACTTGTCGAGGAACGTCACGGCAGGCATCGGTCGGGCAGCCGCGGCCGTGCCGTGCGTCTTACGGCCAGCAAAATTCCGGTCACCATGACGTGCCTTCGCGCATTTTCGCTCTCAATTTCAGCGAAAACATAAGTCACCGTTGCGCTAAAGGTTTTCCACGGTTGGAAGCTCCAGTGATGGAGCCGGATATATCACCTTTGCCCTGCTTCGACGTTGACGATAGATTTGGCCAGGGCGGTCATCCGTCATGCTTGAACACATGAGCTTTCAGCTTGCGAACTGAGGACAATGCCCCAGATACGTACCGAATTCATCAGATTGGACCGATGAGAAACTGGAAAGACGGTATCGAGCTCGACTGTACAGTCCGCGATATCTACCGCCGCCGCCTAAAGCTGTCGCCGATCACGGAAGACCAACTGAACGAACTGCAGGAGATGGGCCTCGTTGAAGTCATGCACGACCAAGTCAACTAAGACGCATACTACAGCAGAATCTAGTGACCCATTTGTGCCGCCTTTAGCTACTACGTCTGCCGCACCGTCCGCGAATACAAAGCATTGCGCTTCTGTTCATATCGATTGGGATGTCGAGTTCGTCTGCACGCCGCGGCGCGTCTGATCGACTCGGCTAGCGCGACCCGTTCACGAAGTCTCAGCAGATCCGTCAGGCTAGCAGAAAGTAACTTAGCAGCCTCCACGGCCGCGACAGCCCGCTCAGTACTCAAACCCATTTACGCCCCCGGCTCTCTGTTTATCGCGAGTTAGCGATGCAACTACCACGCCACAGAGAAACGAGAATACCCCGTTTGGGTGATGCGGAGGACCTTCATGGTGGATGGTTACTGCGGATAGTCCTTCATCTGGTCTGAGTGAAGGGAGAGCGATCAGTCCGATGGTCTCGACGAAATCCCTGGACAAGCTTAAGCGACGGTTGGAATGAACGAAGGAGGCCTTCAAGTGCGCCACCTAAATACCACAATCGACAAACTAGGAGATGGCACAGAGATCGTAGTTGATCGGTTGGCAGGAATCAGAACTTTTTGCGAGCGGGCGCGGGCGTGAACTTAGCATGAACCGGGGACATGCATGACCCGAACGGAAGTCGAAGCTGTCGCAAAGGTCCTGTGGCTTCAGACCGACGGCAGTAATGAGCTGCCGTTCCCTGAAGCGGGGGACGAGCGCGAAAATCTTCTGAAAAGGGCTAGAGAAATTATCTATGCCCTGCAGACCACTCGATCTCCACCGCAACGTCATCCGGTGGGACATCATTCGCGTTTGCGTGAAGCAAATGAATAACTACTAAATTATTAGCGGCCCCCGACAGAGTGAATACGCGGATCGCGCAAAGCCGCGCGATCCGTATCCATTGGGTTGGGCCTCTTCCATAGCTTGCAACAATCTGAGAGGTCGCTCAGGTCTACTAGCTGCTCCAGTTCGGCCGAAAGTCGTTCTGCCGTTTCGGGCGCTGACATAAGCTTGACGATTTGCATCTGCATATGCCGCCCTATCCCGCTTGCGGGTTGAAGAATGCCTCAGTGTGCTCGAACGCGTGAGTGCCCGAATGCGCACCGAGTTGCTGCAGGTGCGACGAAAGCATCTAGCATGCCGAATATGTAACAGTGAGGGGAGCAGTCCCCTATCGGATCGTTGAGAGCATGCGCCGGGTGACAGAATAGGCCTGATGATCGGCATCGGCTAAATTGGTGGACGGGAACGATCTGCGAGCTGACCGTCATCCGCCGGGAAGCCGAGGTCTGGGGCAAAATTGCAGCTGACACAAGTCGCGGACCCGGATCTGTGCGCGTTCGCCCTCACCCAAAAGGTGGATTGCCGGCCCCGCTAGAGTGGTTCAAGTTCGCATCCCTCTCGACTGAAAGTGAGGGGCTGGCAATGAGAATAACTCTCGATCAGGCGATCGCGGCGCTCGAAGCCGCGGAAACCCTTCGATCCCAGTTTAATGAGCTTATGGCTCTGAAGCAGCGCATCGCTGCCCATCCACCCAGAGCCCTCAGGCGGCACCGCCGCAAGTTAGCGCGAGGGCGGATTGCAAGACCTTAGCGGTCCGTGAAGGAAAGACGCGCTCTCCCGTCAAAAAAGTGCTCCGCCGCCTGCCACAAGGGCAGCGATCGCGGGAAGTATTGCGCCGGTGCGCGATACGACTCTTGATGAGCGAGATTTGGCAGGCGTAGGATTCAGCATCGGAGAGACCGCCGATGTGCATTATTGAAAAATTACTGATCGCGTTTGGGCTGGCGGCAGGCATCAGCGCTGCGGCATCGGGCATGCTCATGGCGCTTGCCCTTTACGCCTAACGCTCTCAACTCGTCTTAAGTCGTGCATGACTGCCCGCCCACAGGGCGCCTATTTACCGTCGCAATTGCTCAGACTCACCCGACTAGGGGATGGATTGGCGTCTGCTCGCGAGCAAAGGTTGGGCGATGAAACCTGCCCTGATCCTCATATCGCTTACGTCGCTGTCGGCCTGACGATAGGCTACTTTCTTTTAATGTTGGAGCTGTTTGAATAGGCCACACCCCAGGGTCCGCCCGCCACAAGAGCAGCAATGTTCAGGGTGGCTCTCCTGGAGGTTGCGTGTTGTCAGGTTGCCTGAAATTGGCGAGGGCAATCGATGCCGAGGTCGGGCTTGGACCGAGCGACTTCTTGCCCTGGCGTTGTCTCAGCCAGCGCTCGTTTCGCGGTTCACGGTCTCTGACAAGCTGCTGATCGTGGATTGGACACAACGCGTCCTTATCGACGGAGCCGATTGACCTCGCGTTGCCGCACCAGAATCACCACGCCGCGAATTACCGGCGCGGCGACCAGCCCTATGTAAAGCGTCGGCGCGGTGGGCGCAGCCGACGGCCGCATAAATCGGACCAGCAATGGGATGGTCGGTGGCGTCAGGGCATCGCTGTAGTGCGCATTGTTGACGTCGACGTCCCCCTCAATTGCAAGAGCGTCGACGATTGGGTCTACGCCGGCGTTCAGTTGGGCAGCGCCATTAGCTTGCCTTGGCGCCAGCACAGCCCGCAGGAAAGCCAACGCCCCTCAGGTTCAGCGCCTTCACCTCCGGACGCCAATAGATGCCGCGGATCTCGCCGTCGACGATATCGCGAAGATGCCTTCTCCCGCATGGCGTGCGAGTTCGCACGAACGCCCTTCAAACAAGGGCCGTTAACCCGCCGGCGCGCTATTAACGTTACATCTTCAGTATCTTCGCCAACTATGATCCCCCCGCGCAGGTTCGTACCGTCGATGTCTTGCTGTCGCGTGTTAATCCGCCGGCAACTCGCAGCAAGCGGGGCCAGGGCGGTAATGAAAATGGGCGAAGAGCAGGCATTTGCGGCCTTGCTGGCTGCCGAAGAGCTAGCAGTAAACGTGCGTGAGCTACTGGCTCTCAGAGAGCGCGTGTTGCTCCTTGAGGCGAAGCCGGCGCAGCAGGCACGCAAGCGCGCTCGAAGCGGCGAACGTGCCGGTGCGAAACGCAAACGCTGAGCTCTCGAGTGGATACCTCCGCAATAGGGCTGGCAGCTTCGCCAGCGACAGGCGACCACCCTGAAGCATCGATGTGATTGTCGATGCGGCGTGGACCTGTGTAGGCCCCGGCGCTTCGGAGCTTTCCCGGCGTAACCAAAAGCCCATTCCCAATCCACATCAGCGCGACACGCCGCCACCTGCGTCGAGATGTTGAACAACTGCTGCCCCAAAATGAGTCCCCTGCACGAATTGTAACAGTCCCAATTCAAGACACAGTGTCGCCATGAACGGCCGACACGTTCGCCACGCGCGGTGGGGACGTCGCGCAGCGGGGAATTTAAATGCGCCAGACACTGAACACGAACTCCCAAGAGGGATACACGTTCTACTTTCAAATGTCGGACGGGGACGGCAGGTTCACTTGTGAAGTCACTGTCGCATCGCAATCGCGCGACCAAGCTGAAACTCTCTTCCGCGAGAATTCCACAACGATCGTCGAGAAGGCGCGCGATAACATCTCGCGCGGATTGCATAAGGACCCGCCACTTAGGCTGAGTTTTCCTTAGTACCGGCGTTGGTGCGTGAAGCGCGACAGGGCTTTTTGTATCACCCGTCTTGCCGACCTCCTCCCTTACAACTGCCCGGAGGCGAAGACGGGATAATTATGCTTGTGCTTCAGCGGGTGGGTCGGGCTCGAACGCCATGCAACTGATCGCTAATGACCAGGGATACACAACGCCTGCCGACATCAAGGTTGGACACTTCGGCTTTGCGCAAGTGCTCGCGATAGCTGCGGGGTCCTGTGGATCTGTTCGCGGGTAGAAATTTGGGCTGAAGGCCAACACTCCCCCGCAGAGACAACCTTGGATCAGTAAGAATGGGCGCCCCGATGATCTATCAGGGACAGCGCAGGCACACTTAAATGGAGCGGTTATGCCGCTCTATTTGCGTCAAGTGCGGCGATACTACAGGCCCTTTGGACTTTTTTTCAGGAAGATGACGTGCTTCCCGCCATTGGGTAAAATGGCGAAATGGGAACGTTACGATCGGCGAGCCGATCTCTCATCCTTGCGGCAAGGTGCGGCCACAAGGATGCTCCAATGCCAGCCGATCAAGAAACAGCCGTCGCCCCACATGAAACTGCACAGAACGATCACACCCTGTCCCCGCCAAAATCCTGACAATCGGGCTGGTCGTCTGGCTGCTAGTAGGCGGGCTAGCGGTACTAGGCGTGTACGCCATTCTCCTTCGAGGATGACCACGCCTTATCCTCGACCGATAGCCAGAGCACGAATCATCGCCGTGCTTATTTCCTGTCCTGCTGGCGTGGGAACAAAATTATGTGAGACGCTGCTGAGGCTTGCTGCCGCGGCAGGGATTTGACGATTGTGCGTTGGCCGAAAAGACTTCGCCGGGACATGAGCTGTGCGTGACATTTCTTGGCCCACAATAAGCGAGCCACCTGGCATACAGCCAGCCAATCCCATTCGGGTGCCGAGTAGCGGTATCTGTCCTTTGTCCCATCACCCAGCGCGGCACCCTAAGGGGCTGCTTGACGCGTGTGGGCTTCGAGATAGCGCATGTGACGCGTAATTGCCTATTCGACAGCGACAAGCGATTCCTTACGCCTTGGCACACCATCAGCTCGACCGCTTCCACGAGCACTCTGCTGCACTTTTCCAGATCATGGATCTCACCCGAGCGCTCCAGCGATTAAGGCGGAATCTCGCTCGATTAGTCAGGCTTGTCTGCTGGCCGCGGGGACTTCCTGCCCGGCCGCAAGAAGTTCACACCTAGTTGGTCGCCATTCACCCAAGCCAATTCACAGCGGCGAAAGGCGAGACCTGTAGTTGAAAGCAGAAGGAAGAACTCTTTCAGGTTCAGGCCGCCAATGGAGTTCTTTGTAATCAGCTGAGCACCAGTTTCGGATGCGTCCTTCATGACGCATTCCCGTCGCCATGTACCGTCAATAGCCATAATCCAAACGTCGAATCCGCGAGCAAATATCACGCGGGCCTCTTTCCGATGCTCGTCGGTGGCCATGATGCAATGCCTCAAATGTGCAATATGGCACCCATCGCACTAACAACCTCTAAAATATTACTACCAAGCCATACCAGAACGGTCCTTTTTATCACTGGAATGGCGGGCATGCCGGCCGCTCAGACGGACGTGATGCCCTGATCAGGCAAGCGGATCGTCTCCTCTGCAAAAGCTGGAAACCTCACCTCAACTATCCGACTTTTCGTTGTGAACCATTTCTGCCGCCAAATGCCGATTTGCGACTAGAACCAGTGCTGGATTGGCAGAAAAGCCCGTCCTGGAGGGCGGGCCTCTCGATGGTTGCCCAATTGCTTTTCCGGATGACCGGAGCCAGCTCACGGGCTGTCTTTGCTGTTTTGCCATCGCACACGCACATCGGGCAGGTTTCTCGCATATGCGAGGCTATCGATCATGAACGTTAAGCCAAAGTTCGATCGCCGTTATAGCCCGCACCCACTCGGTAGAGCCTTGGGACGCGCTTCTTCCATGCCGATACTTGCCAAGCTCTCGAATGTTGGCCAAAGCGGCTCTCTCTGCCTGAGCCATGGGAGCGGACGTGTTGGAGGTTGGTTGCTCGGTGCCCAGACCGTCCAGAAGGCTCCGGGCTTCCTGCTCGGTACTGATCGCAGCTACCTTCAAAATGGACTTGCAATAACGTGCCTTAATGAGGCTCTGGTCGTCGCTCATTTAATTGAAGTCATTCATCATGTTCACAATGCTACCATGGTTGGTCGGGCCGTAGAACAGGCGAAGTACGATTTGGTTCCGGGGATAAACGTGCAAGTCCGTCCAATGTCAGTCGCCGGTCAGCTCATATTTCTGCCGAAGCTCAGGGATGAAAGCGCCAACGATACGAGCGCACGTAAAATCGGTGCCTGCCTTTTCTTAGTAACCTTAGCAGCAAACGGCGGCAGCCGGCGGTATAAGATTCGCACGACTTGAGTCAGTTTCCTTTCAAATTGTAGCGCACTCGCAGCTGCTTCTCGATACGTGCGACAGCCTTTGCGGTCCAACTGCGTGACGCTGCCCCACCATCGGCCAAAAAAGTGTTAGCACAATCTCCAGAATAGCTCGGAGCCTTTCGGCCTTTCGCCTTTTTTCTAACGCATGCCTGCGATTTGGTGTGGCCAATCAATACTGGCCGATCGTCCGCGCCGTGTTGTGCCCTGGCACAGTGATTTTGAAGCTCTGACCAACAGAAAATCGGAGGGTGCACGCATGAAAGCACTATTCATAATTCCGATAGTCGCAGCTCTTACATGCTGCACGTTGTCCGCGGGAGCAGCAGAGCCGCTCAAACAGCAGCTGGTAGGCACTTGGAGCGTCATTTCATTTGTCAACGAGAATGAAAGGACCGGGAAAACAACCAAAGTATTTGGTTCGGATCCGAAGGATATTTCATGTTCGATGCAGCAGGTCACTTTTCAATCAATCTCATCCGTGCGCGACGACCAAAATATGGCAACCGCGACTTTCCGACTGCCGGCGAAGGCAAAGCCGCTCTAGAGGGGATGATTGTAATGTTCGGCGACTACAAAGTGAATGAAACTGACAATTCAACATCCTTGCACATAATCGGCGGCAGCTTCCCCGCGTGGGACAACACAAATAAGAAGCGTGTCGTCGCGATTAGCAACGATGAGCTCACGTATAAGAATCCCACACCGGCAACCGGTGGGGGTACTGCTGTGGTGACTCTGAAACGCGCGACAAGCGCAACTGAGTGATCTTTTTTGATGCTGGCAATACGCTCTTGATGAATGAATGCACATCCGCTTCGCTAATGCGCGTGCTTTCAATGACGATAGCTGCGGTGACGGCTGTAGTATTGATTGCAACCGTAGTATTCCTGCTATCGGTCGCATGGCTTTAGACACCAAATAACACCGGCATGCTGATCACCAACAGCAGCAGGGCGAGGACTCCTAATCCCAACCTAGCTTCGTCTCCTAACTCTTGGGGGACTTTTGACCCGCTTCGCTCGCCGTTGCGCGACATTTTTTAGCCTCACAGTAAGCGAGCCATCTGGCATACAGTCAGCCAACCCCAGTCAGGTGCCGAGTAGCGGTATCTGTTCTCTGGGGGGGCGACCTCACTGATTGAATGTGAAGTTACCAGAAACGTTCCGGGGCGCGAACAGCGATCCTCCATGCCGCCGCCGTTCAGCCTTAATGCCGCTCGGAGAGACGATCGTGGTTTTCTTTCACGATCGCTCTGAGGTCAGCGCAGACGGCTGAGTGGGATGACCCGGCCGCAAGATCTAGGAACGCTTGACCGAACGCTTTTGTCTTTTCACGGACCATCAGATCAGCTTCATCCCATGCGGCCGTCCCCCCAAGCATGAAAACTTGCATACGTAATGCGACGACTCGGCTCGCTTCGAAGCCGAGGAGGGAAGCTTCGTTCATTGCTACGAGAGTAGATGCAAACATGATGGCTCCAATGGCGATAGCCGCGGCTCTAAACGGACGGCATCACCTTGGAACACCGCCTATCGAGCATCGTTCCCCGGCAGGTCCGTAAGTTGCCCCGCCGCTGCAACGTCGCGCGCCGCGTTCAGCGCTGTAACTGCGATTTCTCGAAGCCGATCCCGCGAAAAGTTCAGCCGAAGCATGGCTCGGAAGCCGAGTTCGTAGTTTCCCAGAATCTCCTGCTCGAGCACATGCGCGATCGCTTCTGAGTGTCGGAAGGTGTCGGATCTGGAACCCCTACGGGCAACGCTTTGATGGTGTGGCCTGCGGCGAGGACCGTCTCAGCCATTAAGACACCTATTTGAACGTTCAGCGCGCTTGGTTTCAGCAAGCCGTCGACATTCGCGAGCGGGATGGTAATTCATCTGTCTACCAATGGCGCCGTCCCTCCATTGCAGCCCCGTTTGGCGAACCCGAAGGCCTGACTCAATCCTGACTTGGTCTGCCCGGCTCAATCGGCGATTGTGGTCTATCAAAACAATTTTGGGCAGGCCGTCATTCGCCAGGATCGCGCGCGGGACAAAGAGGATGACACCTACGTCACCACTTCGAAGCATTTCCTGCAGGACGTCATCGACCGTCTGCAGCGCATTCTCAGTTCCGACAACAATTAAAGTGGAGCAGAAGATGGACGAGCACACGAAGGAGCTAGGCGAAGCGCTTGGCCGAATCTTGGATGCCATCATGGCGAACGAACTACAGCGCGCAGAGGATCCGCTGTCTGCAATCGGGGACAAGCCCGTCACCATGACAATGGACGATCTGATCGACGGTCTAGAGCGAGGTGACGATTGGGTCCGAGATCCAATTGGGCAGTCGCTTCGCGCTGGCCTCCGCAAGGTCGGGACGATCCTCGCGCAGAGCAAAACCACCTCTCAAATGAAGGAGGTGGTTGATCACGTCTCAAGGAAAGACGACGGAGCTTGGCGCAGCTACATGCTCGACAAGCACTGGGACGGCATCACGAACAAGGATGGCGATACGTGGATTTCCTGAGGCAGGCGCTTTCGCGTCGGAAGTGGATTGCAGGCGGCCCGCTAAATGTCAGCGGCGCCGCCTCGATCCAGCCCGCTTATGCGCGCGGTGACGTATCCGCTTTCGCGCAATCGGTGCCTGTGCCATTAAGAGCACTACACGTCTGCGCAGAGCGATCAGTTCGCGCAATTTTGCAGCAAGAGTTTCCACTGCTTCTAGCGCGCTCAAGAACTGCTTTTCCTGCATGTTCATCCGCCAATCCACCCTCGCTTCATGCGAGTATCGATCAGCCTACGCGCGAACAGATGCGCTAGAGGATGGAACCCGTTGTAACCTTAATAGCGCGCATCCAGGTTAACCGGCGCTGGGCAAGCGAGATCAGCAAATGGGTGCTGACCATCCTAGAATTTCCCCGCATGACGCGCGCACGATGTCTATCCGTCCTGAACTTTCAACCAAAGTTCGATGGCCCGCATCGCCCGCAGCCACTCGGTGGAGCTCTGGGACGCGGCTCTTCCATGCTTATATTTGCCAAGTTCTCGGATGGTGGCCAAAGCGGCCTTCTCTGCCTGAGCCATGGGAACAGACGTGTGGGAAGTCGGTTGCTCGGTGGCCAGACCTTCCAGCAGTATGAGGGCTTCGTGTTCCGTGCTGATCGCAGCAACTTTCAGGATCGATCGGCAGTATTGGGCCTTTATGAGGCTTCGCTCATCGCCCGTTTGTGCGCTCTGTCACTCAGTCGTATTGGTCAAGCTGCCGCCTTGGTCGATGGGACGTTAAAACGAGCCTCTGCCGGCTTAGTTCCTGCCGGTAAAACGCAGATCAAGCCGGCGCTATTTCGTGCAGACGAGCCTTGTGGTCATTCTTGGACAGTTGATAACGATCGCGCCGCTTCCTATGGCCGGAGGCTGGAAGATAGGCACAGTAGACGGCCCTTTGCTCCCGATCGGAACGCAAAGCGCGCTGGCCACGGTCTCGTCGGCTTCGCAGTTAGCGGATCCAATTTTCTCAACAATCCTGAAGATCGTCCCGTCCTTGCCGGGCGCTCCATCTTTCCCCTCCTTGCCAGGGGCGCCGTCGCGACCGTCTTTGCCGTCCTTTGGTGGCTCGCTGCCACAACCGGAAAGAGGAACGTTAAGCAAAGCGATGCATGCGAGCGCAAGTATCGATTTCATATAGTGCTCCCGATCTTCGACAGGATCCTGCCAGCGAAGATGACAGCTAATGGCCGACTCGCGGAGGTATCATGACTGAAGAGGTTCGGCGGCCGAGAGTGCCCGCTGCGTCCGCTCTGAATGCAGCAAAGGCTCCCCTCTGATCAAAGGTGGCAGCCAATCGCGGATTTCCCGGACATCTCGCGGCGCAGACAGAAAATCAAAGTCTCGGTTCCGCGGACCATGTTATCGACGCGTACTCGGCGAATCTGAAACACCCTCATTGAGCCTGTGACCTGAGCCCCTGAACTTCCGGCAAAAATGGGTAGAACCCGTCACCTGAAGGGAGACGGAGATGAAGCAGTCGAGGTTCACGGAAGAGCGGATCATCGCGATCCTGCGGGAGCACGAGGCAGGCTCGACGACCGGGGACGTTTGTCGCAAGCACGGGATCAGCAGCGCGACGTTCTACAAATGGAAGGCGAAGTATGGCGGGCTCGATGTGTCCGAGGCCCGCCGCCTGAAGGTTCTGACCGATGAGAATGCCAAGCTAAAGAAGCTGCTGGCCGAAATGATGCTCGACAACGCCATGTTGAAGGATCTCAATTCAAAAAAATGGTGACGCCCGTCGCGAAGCGACAAGCTGTGGCTTACCTTTGTTCAAGTTTTGAGGTCAGCCAGCGGCGGGCGTGTGCGGTGATCGGAGCGGATCGAACCTCGGTACGCTATCGCAGCATGCGGGCCTGATGCCTTCAGAGATGAAGCGGCTGCGCCAGCTCGAGGACGAGAACAGCAAGCTGAAGCGGATCGTCGCCGACCTGTCGTTGGACAGGGCCATGCTTCAGGATGTTCTGTCAAAAAAGCTCTGAGGCCTGGCCGCAAGCGCGAGCTTGTCGACAGGGTGCGGGGCGACTGGAAGGTCTCGATCAGGCGGGCTTGTTCGGCTCTTCGCATCGATCGCGCACTTTACGTCTACAAGTCCAAGCGTGGCGACCAGGCCGCCCTCAAAAGTCGGATCAGGGACATCTGCGAGACAAGGGTGAGATACGGATATCGCCGGGTTCATGTCCTGTTGCAGCGTGACGGCTGGGACGTCAACGTCAAACGCGTCTATCGTCTTTATAGGGAGTTAAGCCTGCAATTGCGCAACAAAACGCCGAAGCGTCGCGTGAAGGCCAAGCTGCGCGAGGATCGAACCGATGCGGTCCAGGTCAACGAGACCTGGGCAATGGATTTCGTTCACGACCAGCTTGCCACCGGCCGCAAGATCCGCGTGCTGACGATCGTCGATACCTTCAGTCGCTTCTCGCCGGCCGTCGATCCGCGCTTCAGCTATCGAGGCGAGGATGTCGTGATCACATTGGAGCGCATCTGCAGGACCATCGGCTATCCCAAGACCATCCGTGTCGATCAGGGATCGGAGTTTATCTCCCGCGATCTCGATATCTGGGCTTACCAAAAGGGCGTCGTGCTGGACTTCTCGCGGCCAGGCAAGCCAACGGATAATAGCTTCATCGAATCCTTCAACGGCAAGTTCAGAAGCGAATGCCTGAACACGCACTGGTTCCTGAGTCTTGACGACGCACGGCAGAAAATGGAGGATTGGCGTAGAGATTACAACGAAGTCCGGCCACATAGCGCAATCGGTAACAAGACGTCGATATCGCTGTTGAATGGCTCATCGGCGCCCCCGCCGGCTTGAGCCTAACCCCGGAAAATTCCAGCGCTGGCTGGCCTAGTTTCGGGGGGCACTTCAAATGATCGATGGATTCTTCCCGTCGCTGGATGAAGCTTGGGGCTCAGGTCAAAATGATACCGCACGGCTCTACGATGCGTCTGCCGGTCCCTAGACCGTGGTTATCAAATACTTATTTGAGCGATGCATTGATCGACGTGAACTTGCCGTTCAGCTTTGTGCCCATGCCATTGACGACCGCGATTATCGCTAGCGCTATGCCAGCAGCAATAAGGCCGTACTCGATGGCGGTGGCGCCGGATTCGTCTGCGATGAACGCTTTGATGATTTTCATAGTTCGACTTTAAAGCCAAACGCCTTACTGGTAGTTAAATCCGTCTCGTATATCTTGGCTCATCGGGAACTGACCGACGGCCGGGTTGTCCCGCATGCCTTTTCATAGTCTCAGGCTATGTAACTTCCCTTGTTGACTGCCCTCATGTTGCGAATCGCCTTCGCTCGCCAAATCGCCAAACTCAGTTCGGCTTCATCTGCCTGTGCAATCGTTTGGGCGTCACGAAACAGATGAGATATTTTCCATCCCTCGATGTTTCCATGCCTGCTTGTCGAAAACTGTCGTAGCTCCGTGGCAACCCCAGTGAGCCAAATCTTTCGCTCTATATCGATTTTATGTGAGGCGTTCATTGATCGCCGCTCCAGGGTCGGCTTTAAACAAGTGTCTATGCGCCCAAAGGTTGCATGTCCGGATATGATCCTACTCAAGCTAGTGTCGCGCGGCGGAACGTTAACCTCGGTGCGAGCAAGATAGGGCTTAACCCTGAGTTGATTACTGCCGACGTGGGCACATACGAGTCTTCGGCTGGACCGTGTTCTCGGCATGCACGATTGCTGCTTTTTGCTTTTGAAGATGCAAAACCAAATCGTAAATGCGCCCTCTCGTTAAAGCGTCTACGCCCCTGGCAAGGCCAAGATATCGAGTGACCTGAACTTCCAGGCCGATGCATTTGGCACACATAATGAGCTCCCATGTCGGGCGGGAGCTGTGCTCTCATCACTGACTAAAGCCAAAATCCGAGCAGTGATGATGGTCAAGTAACGCGACGGGCTCTTGTTCCCTGAACTCTGGGCAAAGCACGCAAGGATGACGCCTGCCCGGCATCGGCTAAAAGGCCTTCCTGATGTCACCGCTCAGGGTCTAATCTCTTTTTCCTCTTCGCTGGCCCTCGACCGCGAGCGGCGTCCAATTCCTCTTCCAATAACTTTAAGCGTTCTCGAATCTCAATCAGGTCTCGCATTTCTGCAGACGTCTTTTCGAACGCTTCCATGGCGGCGATAGCTATCTTAATGCTGTCACGCATCCCGCACCTCAATCTCGCCGTTATCGCGAGTTGGAGGTCGATCTAACACGTCCTTCAATTCATCAGCGGTGCCATGCAACCCGCGATCGAGGAAGACCGCTCATCTTGTTCTGGATGCTGAAAATGTAACCTTAATACCTAGCGGTTTGTTAGTCCGTGACGCCCTCCCCGCCATAGAGTAAATGGCGGATGCCAGACTTCCTGCTCCGCAATTGCGCCGTCGTCGCCGCTTACCCGAACGAGTTCAGAGTCATACTGAAAATGGATGACGGCTACGAACTGGCTGTTGGCGGGATATCGGAAACAACGGCAGCCGAAAACAATAAGATCATCTGGTCGTGGTCGCGCCCTGGCTCGAATGGGCGATCTGATACCCGAGAGAGAACGCCATGGCGGCTTTCAAAGCGGCATGGCGTGCATCCGAAGAAGTGCTCGCCGAGATGCGCCGCCAGCAGGAATGGACCGAATGCAAATACGCGCTCTTCGACGCGGGTTATAAGTCACAAATTGCCCAGGGAGCCATCCGCTGCCCGTGTGGCGTGACCTTCGCTCCCCGCGACCACACAGCCCTCTTGGCGCACATAGGCCACATCACGGCGGCCAAGGTATGAGTTACGATGACGAGCTTCGCATGCGTCCCACCCGTCTCAACGGCGATGTCGCCGGCCCCAATGACTACGTGGTGATCTGGCGCGATATCACCGTCGGTCGCATCCTCCAGCAGCCTAGCACGCCCATCGGCAACCGAACTGGTTCTGGGGCGTCGACCTGCCCGGTCAGGCGCAGCCGGCCGCGCATCGCGGAATTTGCAGCGACATCGAAGAATGCAAGCGACGCTTCAAGGTGGTCTGGGCTGGCGTCAAGGCGGGGCTAACCGCCGAGGCGATTGCGGCTGCCCGCAGAGCCGAGGCGCGCGGAAGTGAACGCAAGAAGTGGCTGGGGCGCCCTGAATAATATCTAAGCCCGTCGCTTCGCCAGAAGGTAGAGATGGTCACTATAGCGATCTTTGACGAACCGATTGATCACGTTCTCAACCTTCTGCGCAACGCGGAACGGCAGTGACCTGACCTTTCTCGTCGGTTTCAGCCCGAGGGCACGCCCGATCCGGTTCGGCACATAGATTCCATCGTCAACGTCTGTCGAAGATTGCGGACTGCTGAAATCCAGATCGTATAGTGGGCTTGCGTAGGCCCGACCGAGCACTCCAGACGGATCTGTCTCCAAGCGCTCAATTTCGAAACCGACCCTATCAAGCAGGCGTTCCATCGCTGTTTCGGTGAACAGGCTGACATGGCTTGGGCCAGTGTAGTGGCCACAGTGCGACGGCATGAACCGCCCGGGGATGTTACGCACCGAGGGTGTGGTGATGAACAAATGCCCGCCTGGCGCCAGCAAGTCCCGGCACAGTTTAACGACGCTTTCTGGATCGGTCAGATGCTCAATGACCTCGAACAGGATGACGACGTCATAGGACTTTTGCTTCAGCTGGTCGACGGTCGGCGTTAGGACGATGCCGTAGCATCGGCGCGCGATGTCCGCGGCGCGGGTGTTCAGCTCCAACCCCTCGACGTTCGAAAAGCCGAACTCGTCCCGCAGCAATGCGATGAAGCTCGCCGGGCCGCAGCCGAAGTCCAGAATATGTGCCGCCTTGTCGTGTGTCAGCCAACCGGCCAGCCTGCGAGGGTCGGTGTACGCGCTGATACTGAAATACGGTTGCCGCTCAATGATCTCTTCTTCGGCGGTTCGATAATTATTGTAGAAGGCGCTATTGTAAAATTCGGACGCGGCCCGCTCCGATGGCGCTGGATTTGCGAATACGAAGCCGCATTCGCCGCATCGGTAGTACCTGAAAGACCTGATTGTCGCGAAGCCCGCAATATGGAGCGCTGCGCATGCCGGGCATGTGGTCTTCAGAGACCAATCGGACCGGTCGGCCTTTGAGTTGAAATCGGAAAGCGTTGCTGTAGCCGTGTACGCTGACAATTTAAATCTCTCCATTTAAATGGCTTACAGAGAATACAATTAAAGCACCTTTCGGCGCTGTAACCAATCCCCACGTACCTGCTCGAATCCGCCGTTCAGTTGCGTCGGAGTTCCAGTATGCGTCAGTCCCGTTGGACACCATCTATCGTGCCGAATATCGACGACCAGAACGTTTACCTCGTTCTGGACTGCTTAGAACGATCGGGATGCTTGGCGCGAAGCCGACGCCGGGGAAACCGACCTAGAGACCGCCATCAAAGACCTGATGTCCGGCCAGTACAATGATCCGCAACGGATCGTTGCCTTCAACACCTTCGAGCATTGGGCGGACGACGTGTCCGAAGACGTGGCACGGGAAATCCGCCGCCTTGCCGATCATCGCCATGAACACCTCAGCTCCTCCATTGAAGACTTCGTAGTGCGTCACGCTGGTCGGAAACGGCAACTCACTCTGAGGCTGGCATGATGGCATGGTCTGCACGTTTCCCCGGGTCCATTACCTTCCCGACGGTGGAAAGGTGATTACCCTGCAAGACGCCGGTGCCTACATCACCTGATTGCCAAAAGAGACGCAGGCCACAAAGGGAGTGGCAGAACGCCACACATGTCCTGATCCAGGCTGCCGACCACGGCGGGCCGATCGAGTTCGCGCGGCTGGGTACGATGCAGGCACTGTGGCCCAAAGGGACGCCGGTCTACCACTCCGTCGACAAAGATCCGAAGTGGCGCAATCGCACCAAGCTGGTGAGGGATCAGTGATGCGCGACATAGACATCGTCGAAAAAGCGATGGAAGACGCTCAGGCGGTGCTCCACGATTACGTCGAGCCTGGGCCTTGCGATCCGCAGGCGGTCCTGCAGCGCACGCTTGAGATACTGGACCGGGAGGACGTCGTGGCCGCACAGGAGCGGGTTGCGTAAGGGCTAGGGGAGACTTCGAGTCGTAGGATGAGGAATGATCTGGGAGGATCGAGGAATATCGCGTTGCTCGGCTGGCCGCTGCCCTTTAGGCCACGAGAAGGCTTGGATGCGAACTGAAGGCCGTAATAGAACTGCGGCAACAGATCGCCCAGCTTGAATCCAGACGTGCGGCATACGTCACGCCGATCGGAAGTCGGCATCGCGACCGGCGAAATGTGAACCGCTAACGCGCACACTGCTATCGGCCCTTGTCGTCCTTACCATTGGGGCTTCCATCACCACCGCCGTTTCCCCAACCATTGTTGCCATTACCTCCCGATTTCGCAACGGCAGTGGAAGTCAGGGATGTCGACAACAACAACGAAATTGCCGGAGGCGTGACTACAGCGAACTTACCGCAAGCAGCCAAAAATCTCCGTCGATCCTCGATGGCAGCCGTTTCCTGTTCGACCGGATTCAACATATGCTCACTCCTCTACTAAAGCCAATTAAATCACATTTAAATAGATATTAACCATATTTCGGCGTCAAGTAACGATTTAATTCAGCAAGTGCTACGTAGTGCCTCCCTCTCGACCCGCCTGCTACCGGACGGTGACGCGCGCGGTCCCTTCCGTGCCGGTTGCCTTGGCTGCCGCTCAAGAGAGATCGATGCAGCGTCCCAAAGACGAGATGTCGCTACGCATGAGCGATCTGATCATCGGGCTCCATGAGGACTGGCTCCGGCTCGACGAGCGCATAGAGACGACCACGCGAGAGATCGAGGAGATCAGCGAGCACGAGGAGAACTGCACTCGCCTCATGAGTGTGCCTGGCGTCGGGCCATTGATCTCGACGGCCGTTGTCGCAGCGATCGGCACGGGCGAGGCTTTCAACCGGGGCCGGGATTTTGGCGCCTGGCTTGGGCTGGTGCCGCGACAGTACAGCACCGGAGGGCGCTCGATCCTGGGCGGCATCTCCAAGCGCGGCAGCCGATACCTGCGAACCCTCTTCATCCAGGCTGCCAAGGTCCTTTTGATGCGACCACAGAACTGGCGGAAGTTCAGCTTCGGAGAGTGGCTGACCAATGCCGCGCCGAGGATGCATCGCAACAAGCTCGCCGCCGCTCTGGCCAATAAGCTTGCCCGCATTGCCTGGAGCGTGCTCTATAACGGAAAGGCCTTCGACACCCACAGACTTGAGGCCGAAACCATCTAGGCTATCGACCTCCAAATCAGTTCGCGATTGAGAAGCTGCATGGAACGGATCGATCGACGTGCCCAGAGCCTGGTGGCGCAAATGGTTATTCGAAAACCTGTCCGCTAATGAGGCCAAAGGTGCGTGCGTATCCCCATCAAGGTCACGGCCCGCGAGCCGATCAACAGGCCGGATACATATCAGCGACTTCCGCTATCCACGCAAACTTTCACTTGCGATCAGCAGCCGGTCCATACATTTGCGCCAGAAGCTGCCAATCGCCCAAGCTGAGCCGAAAAGCCCACTGCTTCACGATAGCTCGTAGCTGTCGTATCACCAGCCCCATTGCCGCCAATTAGAGGCACATGGGGGCACCAACCGACTGAGCCCCACCTTCCAGCCCATTTCGTTTCCACGGTTGCAGTTTGGCGTTGGCGCCGGGTTAATGTCACTCATTGCAGAATGGCGAGATCACACCGAGTTAGCTGATCGCCGATGACTGTATAGGAAAATGCAGTTTCCTATACAGTCATCGGCGTGGATGAATTCTCATGTTTCTTAGTTCAGCAATGATCGTCGAACTATCCCGCTCCTCGAACTGATCGCGGCTCGTTTCGAAGCGGGTTCAGAGCTACACAGCCCTCGTCAGAGCACCGTCGATGATGAGGTTGGTACCCGAGATGCGGCTCGCGATCGGGCTAGCCACGAACACGACTCCGGCGGCCACTTCCTCCGCGGTTCCCATTCGACCGGTCGGATTCAAGCTCATGGCCGTCTTGTAAAGTTCGGGCGAGCCGTGTTCGATGCCCTGCCATATGCCGCCCTCGAAATAGGTGTTGCCGGGCGACACCGCGTTGACGCGGACGCCTTTGCCGGCGAGCTGATTGCTCAATCCCTTGGCATAGTGGATCAGTGCAGCCTTGAAGGCGCCGTAAGAGCCGGCGGCGAAATCGACCTCGAACCCGGAGACGCTGGAGACGATGACAATCGAGGGCGTCTTCGATTTTTCCAGATAGGGAAGCGCGGCCGCCACCGCATTGACCGTGTGCATCATGTCGATGCGGAATGACTTTTCCCAGGTTTCCGCGGTATCGCCGACCGCCAGTGCGCTGACATTGCATACGAGGATATCGACGCCGCCGAGCTCGGCGGCCGCGCCGTCAACCCATTGCTTGAGGGCGACGGGATCGGCGACATCGGTCGACTTGCCCCAGGCCTTGACGCTCTTCGCCTGCAAGGCCGCAACGACGCTGTCGATCTGCTCTTGTTGTCGCGCGCAAATGGCGACGTTGGCGCCCTCGCTAGCGAACATATCCGCAATCGCACGACCGATTCCCTTGCTTCCGCCCGTCACGAGAGCGTTCGTGCCCTTCAATCCCAGATCCATGGTTCACTCCTCGGTTGAGATGCCTGACTGCTCGGCTTGCATGATTGTCATCGGCGCTCTCGCGCGTGCCACCCCGCAGCCTTCGTGATCAACCCGCGGTAGCTGTGCGGCATCCGCATAGCAACCAGATCTTTCCGGCGCACAACGTTGGTCGGATAGACGGTGTCGAGATTCGTGGTGTCCACCACCGCCGTCGCCGTCCCTTCGGTATCCGCCGCGATGGCTTCCCGACGCGGAAACTCGAAGGTGTCGGGGCCGAACACGCCGCTGAGGCCTGGATATCCGTTGCCGGGATCGAACACATTCGAGAACGCAAAGAACACGTTGTTCTCGCCGGCGCGAACCCGGAAGTGATGCCAGTGATAGAGATCGGCGCCGGTCGGGATCGGATAGTTCTGCGACACAAGCGATCCCACATGCGGGGTGCTGAAACGTTCCTTAATCGCTGCCGCGCAGACGATGAGATCACACCCCTTCAGCGCAAGGATGCGGCCGGCTTCAGGAAACGATGCATCGTGACCGATCAGAAGGCCGATGCGCCCGACCGACGTGTCGGCCACCACCCAGTCATCGCCGTGACGCGCCCAGGCACGCTCGGATTCCGTCAAGTGGGTCTTGCGGTAAACCGCGACAAGGCCTTCAGGCCCGATCAGGCACGCGCTGTTGTAGATCGCATCCCCGTTACGCTCGGCGATGCCGACGACAAGATACACCTTGAGCTGGACGGCCAAACGGCAGAGCTGATCGGTCACCGGCCCCGGAACAGTCTGCGCTCGCGCGCCGGGATTTTTGAGGCCGCTCAGCGCGAGCTCCGGAAACACGACGAGGTCGGCCTTGCCCTCAAGCTCCGCCTGCCGCGCAAGCGAGGTGATGCGCGCGAGATTTGCTTCGACGTCGTCACTGGGACTCATCTGCGCGACCGAAACCCGCGACGTCCGCCCCGTCGGCCAGGGCTTGTGGCCGTACAATTTGAAAAAATCGCGGGGATTCCAGCTGAACGTATCGGACAGCAGCCCCGCATAGAGTTCGGGGCGGCGCTGAGAGAACACGGCTTCACCGCCAACACGCCGCGCGCGGGACGCGTCCAGATCCATGTCAGCTAGTGCGAAGCCGTCCCCGCCATCGATCAGGGCCGCAATTGTTCCGTCCGGCGCGATCACGCAACTGCCGCCGCTGAACTGGACGGTGCGTTCAAGTCCCCACCGATTGCTTTCGATCAGATAGCAACCGTTCTCGAACGCCCGGCTGATCCAATACGGAGCCGGTGTGCGCTCAGCGAGCCAGTTCGAGATATGGCAGATCACGTCGGCGCCCTGCAAGGCGACGAGACGCGCGGTCTCCACAAAGTGGATGTCCATGCAGATCAGCAGCGCGATGCGCCCGATCGGCGTGTCTAAGACCTGATGGCCGAGATCGCCTGCCGCCGACCATTTCGGCTCCGCAATATAGGGATGCGTCTTGCGATGCTGGCCAATCACACCTTCGGGTCCGATCAGCACCGCAGAGTTGAAATAGATGCTGTCGCTATCGACCTCCGGCATGCCGACAACAATGTAGCAGTCATGTTTCCGCGCGAGCGCTGCGAAGCGATCCGTGGTCGGCCCCGGGATCGTCTCGACGAAAGGCGCGACCTCAGCCCGGTCGAACCAGCAATAGCCCGTGGTGCCCATCTCCGGCGTAACGATGAGCCGGGCGCCCGCTGTCGCCGCCGCTTCGCAGAGTTCGAGCAGCCGCGCGATATTGCGCTCCTTCTCGAACATGGTCGGTTCGAACTGAACCGTGGCAACCTTGTGCACGCGCGACATGATCGGCTTACCCTTTTAGACCAAAAACGATTTCTTGATCGAAGCGCCGAGCGTATATTTCGGATCCACCATGTTGCCGAGCCGAACGCGCCCGGTCTGGGTCAGCAGCATGTAGGCATCGATCTCCTCAAAGCCGTAATCGGCCGTCATCCAACGGCAAAGCTCGCGATAGGCGATGCGCGCAGCATCTTCCATCGGCCGCGCCGAGCCGATCGTCATAATGAAGTCCTTGGTCTCCAGCCGCGGCCAGGCGATGCTCCAGCCCTTGATCAGATCGATCTGGACCGTGGTCACGGTCGGATGCTCGATCGCGACGCCGCAGAGTTCGCCGTCGCCCTGCGCCGCGTGGCAGTCGCCGAGATAGAGCAACGCGCCCTTGGTATTGACCGGCAGATAGATCACCGCACCGACACCGACGTCGGGCAGGTCCATGTTGCCGCCGTAATAGTCCGGCACCAGCGACGAAATCGCCTCGATCTCCGGCGAAGTGCCGATGGTGCCGATGAACGGCTCATAGGGCAGCGTGATCTTGTCGTTCCATTTGGTGCCGTTCTCGAGAGTGATCTCGAGCTTCTTGACGCGCTCGGGCAAAGCCGGATTGAGCAGCGCGGTCTGGCCGGTGCCGACCAGCCCGCCGAATTCCGGCATGACGACAGTGGTGCCGCGCGGTTGCGGCCCACGCGGCACGATGCTCTCGATATAGACCGCGAGCGTATCGCCCTTCTCGGCTCCGTTGATCCAGATCGGCCCGTTCTGCGGGTTGAGAAAGGGAAAGTTGAGAATCTTCGAGGGGATGTCGGTCTCGTGCTTGATGGCGCCCTCGAACGCATCATGGGTTTCGGCGGAGACCACAGCGCCGGGATCGACCGTCAGCACAGGCCCTACGTAAGGGCCATAGACATAGTGGTACTTGCCCTGATCCTGTTCGGTGATCATGTGATGGGTGCCGGGTTTTCCCTTGGCGACGCCCTTGCTCGCCATGATCGAATTTTCCTGCCAGGCCATCGATTCTCTCCTTCGTCTCTGTGTTGTTATGGGCGTGGGTTGGTTTCAGACCGCGAGATGACGGCGCATTTCTGCCTGATCGTCGAGCGCGGCCCGATCGAGGCTTGCGACGATGCGCCCCTTGTCCATCACGTAGCAGCGCTGCGCCATGGCGCGGATCATGTCGAGATTCTGCTCGACCAGGATGATAGTGACGCCGGTGCTGCGGTTGAGTTCGACCATGTTGCGGGCAATGTCCTGAACGATATTCGGCTGAATGCCTTCGGATGGCTCATCGAGCAAAATGAGGTGGGGATCGGCAATCAGCACACGCCCGATGGCGAGTTGCTGCTGCTGGCCGCCGGACATGGTGCCGGCACGCTGGCTCCAGCGCTCCGCGAGGATCGGAAAGGCTTCCACGATCCGCCGCCGTCCCTCCTCGGGGATATCGCCCTTGATCGCAGCGCCGACAGCGATGTTTTCGGCCACCGTCAGGCGCGGAAACACGTCGCGCCCCTGTGGCACATAACCCATGCCAAGCCGCGCCCGTTTGTGCGGCGGCAACAGTTCGACGGCCTCGCCGCGATAGACAATCGAACCGCTCATCGCCGGCACGAGGCCAATCAGGCTTTTCATCAGCGTCGATTTGCCGACGCCGTTGCGGCCAATCACAGCGACGATCTCGCTCTCCCGTACCTCGATTTCGAGGCCCTGCAACACCGGCTTGCCGCCGTAACCGGCGCGCAAGGCCTGCGTCGAGAGAATGACTTCCTTACGCATGGGCCTGCCCCAGATAGATAGCGGCGACGCGTTCGTCGGCGACGATCTCATCGATCGAGCCTTGCGCGAAGACCTGTCCAAGATGCAGCACCGTGACGCGCTGCGCGACCTGGCGCACGAAGGCCATGTCGTGCTCGATCGCCAACACCGTCATGCCGTCCGCATTCAATCGCTGCACCATCTCGCCAGTCTGATGCGTTTCTTCCGGCGACATGCCCGCAGTCGGCTCGTCGAGCAGCAACAGTTGCGGCTTCAGGCTGATCGCCATGCCGATTTCGAGCCACTGCTTCTGGCCGTGGCTCAGATTCCCGGCGGTCTGCATCTGCTCGGCTTCAAGGTTGAGGAACGTCAGCAACCGATCGATCTCGCGCGCGAGCTCAACGCTGCGATGCGTCCGCTGCAGGGCGATTTCGAGGTTCTGTCGGACAGACAATCCCTTGAATACGCCAGGCACCTGGAATTTGACCGACAGCCCGCGGTGAATGCGCGCGAACGGTTTCAGCGCAGTGATGTTCTCGCCGGCGAACAGAATATCGCCGCTGCCGGGATGGTGTTCGCCTAGGATCAACCTGAACAGCGTACTCTTCCCCGCTCCGTTCGGACCGATCAGGCAATGGATTTCACCGGCCTCAAGCACGAGATCGACCGAATTGGTGACATGCAAGCCGCCGAAATGTTTATTGAGTCCGCGAAGCTCGAGAAGCGCCATCAGACGTCTCCCTTGCTGCGGCGCGCAACGAGCCGGGAAATCAGATTCATGGCACCGAGCACGAGCCCGTTCGGCGCGATCAGCACGGTCAGCACCAGCAGCACCCCCATGAACACCAGCGCGTATTGGCTGCCGTAAATGGTCAGGGCCTGGAAGGCCGCGAGCACCACCAGCGTGCCGATCACGGTCGACGTGAGATCGCTGCGGCCGCCGACAGCGACCCAGATCAACGGCAGCGCGGCCGCGGTCATGCCCATGCTCGACGGCGTGATGTACTGTCCCCACGCCGTGTAAAGCACGCCGGAAATGCCCGCGAGCGCCGCTCCGATCACGAAGGTGATGAGCTGATATTTGCGCACGTCGTAGCCCAGCATCTCCGCGCGCTCCGGATTCTCGCGGATAGCAACAATGACATTGCCAAACGAAGAGTTCATCAGGATGCGCAGGCCGAGATAGACCAGCAGCAGCAATCCCAGCACGGCGTAATAGAGTCCGATATCGGCCAACAACACGATGTCGCCACCGGACCATGGGACCGTCAGCGGCGGCATCGCGCTCATGCCATTAAAGCCGTTGAGGCGCGCCGCGCCGATGCGCCACTCAGGGCCCGCGGTCTGGGCCATAAAGCGCTCCAGCATCAGCGTCACCGCCAGCGTGACAATACCGAGGAAGACGCCGGCGATACGGCCGAAGAACATGAAATAGCCGAGCAGCAACGCAAACAGCGCGGCGATCACGACCGCCAGCACCAGCGCGACCAAGGTGAACCCATAAGCCGAACCGAAATTGAGCGTGAGGATGCCGTAGCTATAACCGGCAATGCCAAAAAAAGCGGTCTGCCCGAACGAGAGCGAACCGCCATAGCCCCAGATCACACACAGGCTGAGCGCGATGAACACCCAGACGAAGAAATATACGGTATTGCCGACCGTATAGCCGTCGCTGAACAACGGATAGGCGCAGGCAATCGCGAACACGATGGCGAACGTAATCCAGAACGCCGGACCACGACCCACAGTCTGCGGGCCTTCGAGGCGGCGGAGGAAACCAGGCAAACCGTTCACAGCTGCGGATCCTTCAGGTTCGTTCGCGCAGCAGGAAGCCGGAGATGCCTTTCGGCAGGACCCGGACAACGATGATCACGGCGACCAGCAAACCGATCTGGCCAAATAATTGTCCCTGCCAGGAGGTCATCACCGACTTCACTACCGCGAGGATCGCGCCGGCCGGCGCGGTACCGAGGAATACGTCGGCCCCACCAATCACCACGGTGACGAAGGCCTCCATGATGAAGGTGGCGCCCATCGTCGGCACCAGCGTCATGGTGGGCGCGTACAGGCCACCTGCAAGACCGGCGAGCCCGGCACCGCAGGCAAAGGTGAGACTGTAGATCAGGCGGGTATCGACACCGAGAGCCGCGGCCATGTGCGGCACCTGGATGGTGGCGCGGGCGAGCACGCCGAAGCGCGTCCAGTTGAACAGCATATAGAGGCCGCCGAGTACGCCGAGCGCGGAGGCAAACAGCACGAGGCGATAGATGGAATAAGAATACTCGCCAACCTGAAAGCTGCCGAACGGCGTTCCGACGCCGGCCATGGACGAGCCCACCAAGATCAGCGTCCCCTGGGTCGCAATGAGGCTCAGGCCCCAGGTTGCCACGATGGTGTCGAGCGGCCGGTCATAGAGATGGCGGATCACCACGAGTTCGACTAGCGCGCCGACCAACGCGGCGACGATGGCCCCGGCCAAGATCGCCAGCGGCAGCGGCAGGCCGAGATGGACGGTGGAAGCCGTCACATAGGCGCCGCACATGATGAACTCGCCATGGGCGAGATTGATCACGCCCATCATGCCGAAGATCACCGCGAGCCCGCATGCCGACAGCACGAGAAAAGCGAATGCATCGCCGAACTGATAGAGCGCCGAGAATATATGCGTTGCGATGTCCATGAACCAACCGGGATGATGCAAATTTGAAATGCGAGGGAAACTTCAGCTCTTCGAGAACACTGTCCCGGCAGGCAGACGTACCTGCCGGGGCGACGCCGATGTCAGGGTTTCGGCGGCGGGTTCGAGGGCGTGTACTGCGCCATAGGATCCTTCTTGGTCAGATCGCAACCGGCATCGCCCAGCCAGTACGGCTTGATGCCCTCCCACACTTTCGGAAACGAGATCGAATGATCGGCCCCGACCTTGGCGAGATAAATGGTGTGCGACATATGCTGGCTCTTCGGGTCGATACAGACCTTGCCCTCCGGCGCATCCATGCAGACATCACCGACCGCGATTACCTTGCGGATATCTTCCCGCTTGGTCGACTTCGCCCGTTCGACCATCTGCTTATAGAGATAGACTGCGAGATAGGAATTCTCAGCTTCCTGGTTCACATAGGGCTCGTTAGGGAACTTGGCCTTGAACTTGGTGTAGAATGCCTTGCTGGCCGGGGTATCGATTTCCTCGATGTAGTTGGTCGTGACGTACATGTCCTTCAGGCTTGGCGGCTTGAAGCGTTTGTGTTCGTAGCCCTGCCCGACGTTGACCGACGAGGCCATCGGCAGATTGACGTTGGCGGATGCCGCCTGCTCGTAATAGGAAGCCTGCGCAGTGCCAACCAGCAGCGTCACCACAAAATCAGGCTTTGCTTTCTGGATATTCTGGACGCTCTGTGAGAACTGGGACACGCCGAGCGGGATGAACTCCTCACCGGCCATCTTGCCGCCGTTCTCCTTGACGATGTTGCGCACCCACTCCGCCGATATCTGGCCGAAATTGTAATCCGCGGCGAGCGTGTAGACGTTCTTGCCGTACTTCTCCATCATGTAGGGAATGAGCGTGGAGAACTGCTGTTCCGGCACCGCACCGGTGACAATCATATGGCCGTCGCAAACGCCGCCTTCGTACTGATTGTTGTAGAATGCGAAGCCGTTGAACTGATCGACGATCGGGCGATAGGCCTCGCGCGAAGCGGACGAGAAGCCAGCGAATACCACGTCGACCTTGTCGCGCTGGAGCACACGCCGCATGAATTCCTGATAGCGTGTGTTGTCGGACTGGGTGTCGTAGGCGACCAGCTCAAGCGGCCGGCCGTCGATACCACCGGCCTTGTTGATCTCCTCGGCCGCGAGTTGAATCGCATGCACTTTTCCGATGGTAGCCACCGCGAAATCGCCGGACTGGTCCTCCAGCACCCCGAGCTTGATCGGGGTTTGCGCAGACGCCGCACCTGTCGCGAGAACAAGCGTCCCCGTGAGGGCTACGGCGCGCAGCCCCCGCAACACATTCTTGGTCATGTTGGTGTCTCCTACATCGCTTGCTTGTTGCCGCCTCGCAGCGTGATGCTGGTCGCGCGGCCGGGAATGTCGGGCGCAATTGCCCGCCTGCTCAGAAATTCCTCGCAGTAGAGTTCCAAGTTCTGCCGCGCGCGCATGCTCTCGCGGCGAAGCTGGGAATAGGCGCTCTCTTCATCGAGACCGTCCTGCTGCATCAAGAAGATCACCGCGCGGATCACCGCGCGACGGCTACGACGGCGTTCTTCGAGATCCTGAAGACGGGCATGCATATCGCTACGCAACATGAACTGGTTCACGCCCATGAACAGTGAGGTGTAGACGGCGCCGCCGTGGACCGGCTTACGCAGGAAGGAAGTCGCGCCGAGATTGACCAACGCCTTCAGACGGCTCGGCGCCTCGACGCCGACCAGACCGATCACCGGCACCGGCGGCAGGCGCGAGATGGGATTGACCTCAATCGCCACCGCGCCTTCGAGATCGCCGTCAACGAACAGGATATCGCGCTCGGACTGCAGGTTGCCGACATCGATCTGCGCGCGGCCGTCGACGATCTCGGGATATTCGGTCGTCACACCAAGTTTGGCGAGGGTGGACTCGAGTGAGCCCTCTTTTCCGCCGCGTCCGATGACGACAAGAGCGCGACCGCCTTTGAAATTCTGCAGCAACCGAGATGTCATGATTGCACCACTCTGAGCACGGGAGAGCGCATTGCACTCGCAAAGCGCGGCGACGACTGAACGAGATAGGGATCTGGCGCGATTGGGCTGCGTGCCTCCAGCAGCACCTCGAACTGCCCGTTGAGGGTGGAACGGGCGATCCGCGGTGTCAGCCAGGCGTGATAGGTTTGCGGATCAACGCGCACCTCGCCCTGCGGCGCCAGCAGGCTCTGGCTGGCAACCGCGGCGCGCACGGCGCGTGCATCATCGGTACCCGCCTGCTCCAATGCTGCGGCCAGAAGCTTGACGGCGATGTAGGACGCTTCTGCGTCGGCCGACGATACTGGTCCGCCGGGGAAGGCCTTGGCATAGGCGGCGATGAATGCCGCATTCGCCGGAGATTCCAACGAGGAGAAATAGACGCTGGAGCTCAAGTGCCCGTCGATAGCCTCGTCGCCAATCTCCGCAAGCTCCGGCTCTGACAGCGTGCAGCTGGCCACCGGAATTTCATTGACCTGATCGATACCACGCGCGCGGCAGGCAGCGCGGAAAGCGCGGAAGAAGGCATAGGCGCTCGTACCGATCAGATTGTTGAAGACGAAATCTGGACGCTGCTCAAGGATCGCCGATATCACCTGGTCGAATTCGGTATCGCCCACGGACAGGTATCGCTCTGCGACCACGGTGCCTCCCCGCGCGGTCAGCGCCTCACGGAAGATGCGGTTGTTCTCCCAGGCCCAAATGTAGTTGGAGCCGACGCAGAATGCGCGAGTACCAACCCGCGAGGCGAGATACTCGACCAGCGGCAGCACGTGCTGGTTGGGCGATGCTCCGGTGTAAATCACATTGTCCGAACTCTCGAACCCTTCATAATGCGACGGATACCAGAGCAACCCGTCAAACTTCTCGAAGCAGGGAATGACCTCCTTGCGACTCGAAGACGTATAGCAGCCCAAAACTTGGCGGATGCCGGCGCCAAGCAGCTCGAGACTAAGTGCGCGGTAACGTTCAAGATCGCCCGACGGGTTGACCACGACGGGCTCCAACGTCACCGCACCGTCTGCCTCGGCATTCTCCTGGAACGCCAGCAACGCGCCGTTCAGCATCGAGCGTGCGACGACGCTGTAAGACCCTGTCGTCGAGAACATTATGCCGATGCGATAGTGCTTCCGCGCCATTAGCCGATCCAAAACAAAAAAAACGCCCGCCGGCTGTGAAGCCGTGGGCGCCCTCGCCACCAACTGGACACGCTTGAATTTGAAGCGCGGTGTTGGAAATGGTTTGAACTTGTAGCGTTATCGGGCAGCTCTGCCCAACGCTTGCAGTTTAAGCTCCCTTAGAACGACCATACTGTCAAGCACGTTGTTACGGCGAGAGTTGCTTCAATTCATCCCTCGTTGCAGCAAAACTATGCAGGGCGCCGGGAAATTACACTGGTTGCACGAGCGCCAATGACAGTCATTCCGTCAGGATCAATTCAGACTGCAATGCAGAGCATCACCTGCCATCCACAGCTATCGAATTAAATCGCAGGTCATACCCAACAGATGTATTATGAACCGGCAAACAAAAATATCGACCTTCGAAGACGAGTTGAATGAAAACGCCAGCAATTTGACGACCACCAACGAGGAGACCGCGTGGACCATACACTGCGACGTTGCGTGGCTCTACGCCGATCGTTATTTAGTCCTATTGGATGAGCGACATCTACCAGAGGAGCTCGCTGAGCGCGACCATGGAGCCGCAGGTCAATCAACTTTCGACGCGCTCGCGGTAATGCTCAAACACACTTGTAACGCCGCGGGATGAGATCCAGCCATTCAAGCACCAGTTCCCGCCCTGTCGCCATCACAGCAGCTCACGTTTCGACAGTCCATCCAGCCAGTCCGCAAAGACCTGAAACCTACGAGAGAGATGCTGACGGTGTGGATAGAGCAGTGCCATCGGCATCGGCGCAGCTCGATGATGGGGCATCACCTCGACGAGTTCGCCCGCGTCGAGGTGGCACTTTACATCGTAGGCCGGGACCTGGATGAGGCCGAGGCTGGCAAGGCAGCAGGCGATATAAGCTTCGGCACTGAAGACCTACCCGGGTTTCCAAATTCAAGGTTGGCTTCATTCTACGCAGCAATATCCGGTAGCTACGAAATCGCCCTTCTCTCTCGCCCCAGGCGTCCCAACAGGATCAATCCGGCGAAAATCGCCGCGATCCCGACGACGTGATACCAGGCGAGATGTTCGCCCAGCCACCAGATCGAAAACACTGCCGTGCACAGCGGGCTGAGATACAGAAATCCTGCAGCACGCGTCGGTCCGTTGGTGGCTACGCCGTAGATATAGAACACGTTACCAAGCATGGTAGGACCCAATCCGGTATAGGCGATCGCGCCTAGGGCTATGGCCATGTCAGCGTCGGTCCAGGCGAACCATGGACCGCCGCTGGCGACCCATGTGACATAGACCGGCAACGACACGACCAGGAGACCTGCCCAGGCAGTCACCACCGTGAGCGGCAAGGTTTCGATCACCCGCGACCATTCGCGCACACGGATCGAGAACCACGCAAAGAAGATCGCTGCGAGAAGCGACCAGAGATTTCCAAGATTCAGTTGCAGCCCGGTCAGTCGCAGCAGATCGCCCTTGCTGATGATCAGGAGCGTGCCGACAAAAGCCAGAGCGAGCCCAACTTGGCCCATTCGGGCGATCTGCCCCTGCCCCACGATCCAGCCGATCAACACGACCCATACCGGCGTCGTGGCATTGATGAAGCCCACTTCGATGGCTGGGCTTTGATAGGCTCCGCCGATCAGAAGAAACGAAAACAGGCCGACGCCGACAACGCCACCGATCGTCAATTCGCCCAGCCGCGGCCGGATCTCAGGCCAGCCGCGCCGCAGGGACGGCCACGCAATGACTGTGAGAATGATGAGAGCGGGCAGCCAGCGCCAGAACACTAGCGCCGGCAAAGGCGCCGCGTCACGCGCGGCCCGCGCGACCACATGGTTGCTGCCCCACAGTGCCGCAGTCACTATCAGCGCAAGCGTACCGAGTGATCGCGAGCCGCCGTTCATGCCCGATCGGCGGATGACTGATGACGCCCGCGTTGCGAGACGTGCCATGGCAGGGATAGCCGCTCAGCATAGTCTACGAGAAAGAAGAGGATTGTTCCGACTACGCCCAACAACAGCAGCGACACGAACACACGAACCGTGTCGAATTGCCCTTGCGCAACGAGTATCTGAAAACCGATCCCCCGACTGCCGGCCACGAACTCTCCGACGATGGCGCCCACCAGCGCGAACGAAATCGCCACTTTCATGCCCGCGAACAGACTCGGCAAAGCGCAGGGAAAGCGGATTTTTATCAATACGGCCCAAGGCGATGCCTTTGATACCTTGGCCAGCGCCAGCATGTCGGGATCCACCGACCGCAGGCCTAGAACCATATCGATGACGATCGGAAAGATCGCCAGCATTAGCGCAATCGCCACCTTGGGCTCAGGACCGGTGCCCATCCAGATAACGAACAGCGGCGCCAGCGCCACTTTCGGGATCGAGTTGAGCGCCACGAGCAGCGTATAAATAGTCCGCTCGAGGAATTTCGAATAGACAATCCCAACCGCCAGCGCGACGCCGATGACGACCGCCAGTACAAAGCCGAGGCATGTCATCCAGAGCGTAAAGCCGAGATGACGCAGGAACAACCCAGGTGTCTCCAGAAACGCAGCAAAGATCGCCGACGGCGCCGGCAGGATCAGCGGCGACGGATGGAACACGCGAACCCCGATCTCCCACAGAACGAGAGCTCCGGCCAGCACGACGATGACGTCGCGTGTTTCGTTATCGCCCAGAAACAGACGCCTTGCGAAACGCATCATTCCTTGACGATCCCCAACTCGGCGAAGTGGTGACGGATCCGGTGCACATAGGCGGCGAATTCCGGCGTGTCGCGCACTGCAAGCAGGCGTGGCCGCGGGAGGTCGATGGTGATGACATCGACCACCATGCCCGGCGCCTTGCTCATCATGACAACGCGATCCGACAGGAAGACGGCTTCCGCAATCGAATGCGTGATGAACAAGAGCGTCTTGCGCGTGTCCTGCCAGATCTGCGCGAGCTCGATGTTGAGATCATCGCGGGTCATGGCATCGAGCGCGCCAAATGGCTCGTCCATCAGAAGCAGGTCGGGATCGGCCAGCAGTGCACGGCAGATCGATGCGCGCTGTCGCATGCCGCCCGACAATTCCCACGGAAACCGATGCTCGAAGCCACCGAGGCCGAACCGGTTCAGCAAAGCCGCCGCCCGCGCGCGTTCATCGGCGGTCGGTTTGCGGGTGAATTCGATCGACAGCAGGACATTGTCGAAAATGGTGCGCCAGTCCAGCAGGACATCGCGCTGGAACACGACGCCAAGCCGATCCGGCGTGCCGTCGAGCGGTTTGCCGCCGATGTCGATCGTTCCGGAGGTCGTCCCTTCGAGGCCGGCCACCAGCTTCAGCAAGGTGCTCTTGCCGCAGCCGGACGGGCCGACCACGCTGACGAATTCCTGTGGCCGGATATCGAGATTGATGTCGACCAGGGCCGCGACCGGCCCGCGTGGGGAGGCGTACGTCTTCCCCACGCGGCCAAGCGCGACATAGGCCGCCGTCTCTGATGAAGCAGGAGGCGCCATGTTACTCGACGAGGCTGTTGGTGTAGTAATCGGTCGCTTTCCAGCCCGCCGGCAACACGCCCGCGGCTTCCATCGACTTGCCAGCCGCTTCCCAGTCCGCCTGTGCCTGCCAGCCGATCGGCTTGCCCTGCGACGCCGGCGTGTCGAAGTAATCCAGCGTCAGCTTGATTTGCCCGAGCAGCACCACGGGATCCAGCTTGGCGTCCGGACGCTCGGCGATCATCGCCTTCACGCCGTCCTCGGGATTGGTGCGCAGATGTTGCCAGGCACGCTGTTGCACTTCGATCAGGCGCTTCAACGCAGGTCCCTTGCTGGCGATCACCTCGTCACGTGCAACTAGGCCGTAACTCGGGAAAGCGATCCCGGCGTCCGACGCCAGCAGGCACTTCGAAGGTCGCGATGCTTCTGCGAGTGGAAGCGCCGAACCGATCGTCGACATCAGACCATCGGATCGCTTGGCAATATAGGTGCCCCACAATGCGGCCGGATCGACAACTTCAACCTTGAGATCGTCACGCGTCAGTCCGCCGGATTTCAGATAGACGTCTATGAAGGGCGCCCATGGGCTTGCCGCAAAGACGACGACGCTCTTACCGCGCAAATCGGCGACCTTCTCCATCGGCGACGTCTTGTCGACCAGAATGCAGAGATCGGTCTTGCGCTGGAACGTCGCGATCGAGCGAATAGTGGCGCCCTTGGCTCGCGCTGAGCCAACCAACCCCACCTGAACCTGACCGACATCCGCCTGCCCGGCATTGACCAACTGAATCGTATTGCCAGAGCCGCGACCATCCTGAATATCAACATCGAGCTTGGCTTCCTTGAACCAACCGCGGTTCTGAGCCAGATGCATGGCCGCCTGCACGCCCCACGGCGAGAAATCCAGCCGCACCGACAATTTATCCTGAGCCAGAGCAGGCGAAACACCCGCGCCGGCCGCAGCACCTAGAAGCATCAGGGTCGATAGAAAAAGCCTTCTCATATCCCAATCTCCGGTTTGATTACTCTGTGTCGGCGCCATCCGCTTCTGCCGGCGAATTCTGCGTCAAATAGCTCAGCACCATCTCGACGACGTGCTGGCGTCTCTTGAGCACACGTCGGCGCGCCGCGAGATCGCGGTCGAGCAGCCAGGACAATGTGTGCTGATTGGACAGAAAGAAGTAAGCGAGGCCGGAGATCGACATATAGAGATCGACCGCATCGACATTGGCGCGAAACACACCCTCGGTCTGGCCGCGTTTCAGCAGGATCTGGATCGTGTCGAGCAACCCGCGATAGAGCGGCTTGATGGTGCTCGAACTTTTGAGGTGCTGCGCATAATGGATGTTCTCGATGCTCATCAACCGGATTAGATCCGGCGTCGCAACGAAATGATCGAACGTGCTGCTGACCAGTCGCTTCATGCCTTCGACCGGCGGCAGACCGCGCAGGTCTTCGTCCTGCTGCTTAGTACGCAAGTCCGTATAGATGCGCTCGAGCACTGCCAGATAGAGCTCGTCCTTGGAGCCGAAATAATGGTAGATCAGGTTCTTGTTGACACCGGATTGTTCGGCGATGCGATCGACGCGCGCGCCGTTAAGCCCGTTGGAGACGAATTCGATTCGTGCCGCGTCCAGGATCTTGGCACGGCTCGCTTCCGGATTGCGGGTGATCTTGCTGGGCGCGGCCAAACTAAGCTCCATGGCGCCCTTCCGGTAATGGCGGAGCGTCCCGTGCGGATCGTAGTGCCGCAGTTCCCTCGACGTCCAGCACGCCACGCGGGCCGAATGTCACAGCATAATGCTTTCGCGCGAACTCGGCCGTGATCTTGCCGTCCAGGAAATCCTCGCGCACATCGGAGGGATCACGCAGCAGCGGATTGCCGAAGCCGCCTGCACCGGCCTGCTCGTGGATCAGGAGCGCGCCCTCAGTGACATTCCGCGTGATTTTGCCAGGAATGGCACTACGCTCATTGCCGATCTCGATGTAGTTCTTCGACAAGCCGCCGGGCTCGCCCCCATTGAGACCATAGGGATGAAACTTGACGCGGTCGGTGCGCAATTGCAGCAGCGCTTCCGGCGCGAGGATACGATAACTACGGCGAATGCCGACACCGCCGCGATATTGTCCGGCACCACAGCTGTCCGGCACGAACGAGTAATCCTCGATTCGCACCGGATGCTCAGCCTCCATCACTTCGACCGGCATGTTCGAGAGATTTTGCGAAGCATTGGTAACCGCTTCAAGCCCGTCCTTGTCGGGACGACCGCCCCAGGCGCCGCAGATCATGTCGACGATGATGAAAGGCTGGCGGTTAGGTCGCAGGCCGCTGATACAAATGACGCTGTTGCCGCCCTCACCTGCGGCCGGCACCTTGTCCGGCACGATCTGCGCAAGTGCTCCGAGCATCGTATCGAACACGCGATACCCCGTCAGCGCGCGTGCCGCGCACGGCCCAGGCATGACCGGGTTGAGCACGGAAGCTTCCGGCGCTTTCACCGTAATGCAACGAAACAGGCCGACATTGTTCGGCACGTCCTTAGCCAGCACGCAGCGTACGCTGAGATAAGTCAGCGAATGTGTGAAACTGAGCGTCGAATTCAACGCTCCTTTCACCTGTGGCGAAGAGCCCGTGTAGTCGACCAGCAGCGTACCGTCGCCGTTGACGGTGATTGCAACCTTGATAGGGATCGGCGTATCGGAAAATCCGTCATCATCGATATAGTCGATGAAACTGTACGTACCCTTCGGCCAGGTCTTGATCTCCTGCCGGGTCAATCGTTCCGCGTAGTCTAGCAGTTCCTGCATATAGGCGTCGACATCGTCCGCGCCGTAACGCTGCATCAGCTTCTCCAGGCCGCGCTTACCGACCTGAGCCGCCGCAAATTGCGCCGAAAGATCGCCCCAGACCCGATCCGGAACCCGGACGTTGATCTTGATCAGCGCCTCCAGCGTCGTGTTCAGCACACCGCGGTCATAGAGCTTGAGCGGCGGAATCCGCAGCCCTTCCTGATAGATCTCGGTCGAATCCGACGCGTTGGAGCCGGGCACGCGGCCGCCGACATCGGTGTGATGGCAGATCACCACGGCGAAGGCGCGCCGCTTGCCGCTGTGGAAAATAGGCACGAACATGAAGATATCGGGCAGATGCATGCCGCCATGATAGGGATCGTTCATGATGACGACGTCGCCATCGTGCAGATCGCCTTCGTATTTGCTGAGCACGGAGGCCATGGCTTCCGGAATCGCGCCGAGATGCTGGGCGATGGTCTTGGCCTGCGCCACCATCTGGCCGTCGCCGGCACAGATTGCCGCGGAAAAATCCATCACGTCCTTGACGATTTCCGAACGCGCTATGCGCACGACCGTATAGGCCATGTCGTCGGCGATGGAATCCAGGCCGCTCTTGATGACCGCGAAGGTGATCGGATCGACTTTCATACCTCGAACTCCAGTACGATGCAGCCGATCGCATCCTTGTGCACCCGAGCATCGGGCGGCACGATGATGGTGGCGTCGAACTCCTCGATTATCAGAGGTCCCTGCTGTGACGACATTCCGACCGCGCCGCGATCGACGATCTCGACCGCGACAGCGGCCTCGCCACGCGCGAAGGAAACGTCGCGGGTTCCGGAACGCGATGCACCCTGCCGCGCGGCGATCTTCATGGCCGCAAAATCCAGGCGGTTCTCGCGCAGGCCGCGCCCGGCCACGCGCACTTTCATCAGTTCGATCGGCGTGGCGTCACGATAGCCATAGGTCTTGAAATACTCGGCGATGAACCGCTCACGGATCTGATCGAAATCTTCGCCCTCGAACGGCACCGTGAGTTCGGTGGCCTGACCTTCATGGCGCAGATCGGCTTCCCACAGAAACATCGTGCGTTCGGCCTGATAGCCATCGCCGGCGAGTTGCCCCGCCACTTGCTGTTGCAGCTCGGACTTGATCGCCTTGAGGTCGCTGACCTGCATCCCGTCGAGATATAGGCTGACGGTTTTCAGTGCGGTATGCTCAATATCGGAGGCCAGCATGCCGAGCGCGCTGAAAATGCCCGACATCGGCGGCACCACGACGCGCGGAATGCCCAACTGACGCGCGAGATCCGGCGCATGCACGCCCCCGTTGCCGCCAAATGCCATCAACGTGAGATCGCGCGGATCGCGACCACGCTCGACGGTGACGGCGCGCACGGCACGCGCCATCGCCGCATTGGCGACGGCACGAATGCCATGTGCGGCGTCCAGTAGAGTAAGGTCGAGCGGGTCGCCGACATGGGTACGGATGGCAGTCTCGCTTAGCTTGCGATCGATATTGAGATTGCCGCCAGCCAGCGACGTGGCGTTGATGAAACCGAGCACAACATTGGCATCCGTCACTGTCGGCCTTGTATTGCCGAGCCCATAGCAGGCCGGCCCCGGAACGGCGCCTGCGGATTGCGGGCCGACGACAAGCAGGCCGCCTTTGTCGATGCCGGCAATGGAGCCGCCGCCGGCGCCGACCTCGGCGATATCGATAGCCGGCACCTTGAGCATATAGCCGCCGGCCTTGATGAACCGGCTCGATGTCGAAATTCCGTCGCGGAATTCGTATTCCGACGTCATGGTCGGGCGGCCGTCCTCGATAATGACCGCCTTGGCCGTGGTGCCGCCCATGTCGAACACGATGACGTCGCGATCGTCACGCGCGATGCCGAGCCGTGCCGCGCCGATGACACCGCCCGCAGGACCGGACGCCACCACCAGCACCGGCTTCTCGCAGGTCACATTGGCAGCCAGCATGCCGCCATTCGAGGTCATGACCAGAATGGGCGCAGCCACGCCGATCGAGCGCAGACCCGATTCAAGCTTCAGCAGATAAGTGCGCATGGCCGACAACAGATATGCATTCACCACCGTCGTGCTGGTCCGCTCATATTCCTTCATCTCGGGCAGCACCGCGCAGGATGTCGTCACCAGCAATTGCGGGAAATTGGCCCGCAAAATCGCTTCGGCCTGCAATTCATGCGCCGGATTACGATAGCTGTTGATGAATGCGATAGCGACGGCCTCGATATCCTCGGCGACCAGCGCCTCTCCGGCCGCGATGACGCTTGCTTCGGAGAGCGGCTCGACCGTCGTTCCGTCCGCCGCCATGCGTTCGGTCACTTCCATACGATACCGGCGCGGCACCAATGGCTGCGGCTTCACCCATGTCAGGTCGAACATGTCGGGCATCCGGATGCGCCCGATCTCCAGCACGTCCCGGAAGCCGCGCGTCGTGATCAGTCCAGTCTTGGCGCCCGACCGTTGCAGGATGGTATTCGATCCCACGGTGGTGCCGTGCAGCACTTCGGCCACAGCCGAAGGCGCAATCGATAGCTCCGCCAGCAGGCTTCCGACGCCGTCAACAACCGCCCGACTCGGATCGGCAGGCGTCGACGACACCTTGCTCTGATGGATCAGACCGGTTTCAAGGAACAATGCAATGTCGGTGAATGTCCCACCGATATCGACTGCAACCCGGATTTTTCCGCCTGACGCCACAGCCACGATCGCTCACCTCGTCATTACTAACCAGTTAGTCAATAATCTCGGCTAGAGGATGCAGAGTGTCAAGCTGCTGTTTTCAGCGCCTGGCGCCCGAAAAACAGACTAAAAGCTCACTTTTGATCATGAGGGATTGGCTGGCGACCCACGACCAAGCGTAGGGTCGGGGTTCGGCTTCTTGATAGCTACGCTAACGTTCGCTGATGCGTCAGTCGGTTTATTGGATGAATATTTGACCGGCTGAAAGGCAGTAGCCAATAAGGCGAAGGCTATTTCTTCGCTTTCCCCTTCTTCCTTGCAGCCTTCAGGGCATCGGCTTGCGCGCGGAACGCTTCAGCCAGATTCCGCATCCGTTCAGCATGCTCGGTGTCTTCCGAGCGATGAGCTACGGCCTCGGCTTTCTCGGCCTGCTCCCTCAGCGACTTCGTTGGTTTCATGCCGATGTTATACCGCAACGCGGGAAGTTGTTCCCTTCCACGCTCCTTCCGGACAGCGTAGGATCCGACAATGAAACAGTCCGACACTTACCGGGCGAATGCAGAGAACTGCGCGGAGATGGCTGCTGCATCCGATAGCGAGCCAGCCAGGAATCGTTTCAAGCGCATGGAAGCTGCATGGCTCGCGTTGGCCGAGGAAGAGGACTGGCTCGACGGCGAGACACCGCTGGAGAAGTCACCAGTTGATCGATAGTGGCACTCCGCGAGCGGCGCCGGAGTTCATGACGCTGGCACCCTTCCGGGTAATCATAATGGCGCGACCGATGCACCTGCAGGTGCTGTGCGCCATCAGGGCTTCCGAGCATATGTCCTTCTTTCAAGCCCGTTATTGATTTCCTCTATGCAGGCCTCAACGGCACGCTCCCGCGTCAAATGTTTGGCGTCGCCAACCACTTTTGGGCCGCCCTCCGTCTTGGGAAATATGATCCAGCGCCATATCCCGGGCCGGTCTTCTTGAACGCCGTAATCAATGCCTCGGTGCTTCACGATCGAGTCCTTAATTGCGGCCAAACGTACCACGGTGGCGGGACCGGCGCGACCAAGCCGCAAATGGGGAACCCTTTTACCGGCCTCCAAAAAAGAGCGAAGGAACCGCGTTGATCTGCCGCAGAATCGAGGCTGCACCTTACTGAAAGGGTTGAAACCTCTCGCTCCTGTCTTCGTATTTGAATCAACGATGCAGCAAGGGGTGATGTTTTGACTTATGCCGATCAGATCGAAACTGCGATTGCAGATCAGGACATCGACAGGTTGATAAAATTTGCATACGGCGACACATGCAGGTGCACTACCGTCAAAGGTGAACCGATGTGCGTCTGCAAGATGTTGGCGACAGTACTTCGCTCCAAAGTTGTTCCGCGCTCACTTTTCGAAAACAGGATTGAGCGAGTTACCTCAATCTAACGGTCGATAGATTTCCGGCTCGAGTTCACGCAGGATGACAGCGACCGAATCTTGACCCCAGCAGCCTCGCTTCGGTCGGCCCGGCGGTAGAGCGACCTACTCGCCGGGCCTTTGGGGAACGATGTTCCCTGACGTTGCTGTTCGAGCAGCCGGACAGAATCCTCCAGTGTCGATGAGCCGGTCAGGCCCGACGCGCATTGCCCAAAGGGGGCGTAGGCAGGATGCACGAGTCCGCCGATCCGAACATGAGCGCCTGGTGCAGGCAAGGCTGGCATGACGCCAGCATGAACAGCGAAATGGATCAATCCGCGAAGCCGGTCAAGAAGATGAAGAAGTCGAAGACAACGTGAGAGCCATGGCGATCCGCGGGGGCGCCTTTCGCAATTCACGTTTGACTTCTGCTGCAGGCCAGCAAGAAATCCAGAGCCGACATAGCATCCAAGTATCGCAGTTTGACGCGGCTATTAACTCCAACCACCTCGTCGATTAACGTTTGATCCGGCACGCGCTTGAAGCCCATTGTCCAGTTCGGAAATAGCCGGTCCCCAAATCCAAGGCCTCGTTGAAGCAAGCTGACATCGCGGTGCCGTGGGTCGACGCTGATACGATCGTATATACCGATAACATCTTCCGGATCTCCCTCAAGCACCTGAAGAAAGTCACCGTCCGAATGCACCAACATGCCTGTGACGTGGGCCGCATCATTGCGGGCCCTCGCCTTCTGCAGTAGCTCGGAAAGATCACCGGAAGAAAATGGCTGATTTGCAGTGCTAAGGTATAAGATTCGAAACATGGCTTGCTCCAACATCCTTTAACGCCGGATACTGGAGAGAGTTCACTTAGCTCGCCTTCAAACCTGCCGCCTTCCAATATGACCTCCCGAAAGAAGGAAGCCCAAGCAACGTTTTCGCCTCAGCAAAGTGACGCATAGACCATCACCGCGCCACCATGACGATTTGCGTGCCCCCAGTGTGATCGCTTAGCGGCACGACATCCCTTTGGACCTTGTGAAATTCAACATCCGCTTTGCGCCGGAAGCGGGCATCCCCGATAAGACTGCCTGAGAAAAATGCCGGCACGGCCAGTCAGAGCCTGACCGGTGGACAGCGCCGCTCGCCGGAAAAATACTGCGCTCACATCGCACGAACATGGCCGAGCGCTAGGCCGATGGCGCGCGCCGCTTCCATCACGTGAACGGCGTATTCCTTGATCTGCTTTCGTTTGACCCGGATGTCCGGGCCAGACATGCCGATGGCTCCGACGAGTTCACCGGAGCGTCCAACGATGGCGCAAGCACAGGCGGCGATACCTTCCCGCCATTCGCCATGCAGCACTGACGAGTAACCTTGTACCCGTGCCGCATGGATGTCTTCGCGCAACTCCTCGATGGTCGTTCGCGTCGTATCCGTATAACGCTTGAGATGCGGGCGAAAGTTCTCCAGATATTCGTCCGGCATTTGCGCGAGCATCGCCTTCCCGGTTGCCATGGTGAATGCAGGCGCACGCATGCCGACGCTGGTATGCGCGCGGATATGATGCGCGCTTTCAATCTTGTCCACATAGACAACGTCGGTGCCCTCGAGCACCGACAGATGAACGGTCTCTCCGGTAACTTCGGCCAGCGCCGTCATCGCCGGGCGTGCGATACGGATGAGATCCATGCGCTGAATGACGTGGTTGCCGAGCACCCATAGTTTGGTTGTGAGCTCGTAGGTGCTATGCGGCGGAATCTGGCGAACGAAGCCCTGCGATTGCAGCGTCGCCAGCAGGCGATGCACATTGCTCTTGGTGAACTTCAGCTCATTGGCGAGATCGGTGACCCCGCGCGGCTGCTCGCTCATCGCGAGTACCTCGAGGAGCTTCAGTCCCTTGATAAATGCCTTATCCATCCAAGCAGCCGATGTGAGGTCGTTCTCTGTTGCGAACAGACCGGCGGCGCTGGACCGCCGCCGGTCTCATTGTTGTATGGCGCGATTTACTGGGCAAGCAGTGCGTTCAGCTTTTCCTGCGCATATTCTTCATTGGTCGAATTTCCGGCGGGCGATGGCGCTCCCCAGAAATCCGGGCTCCATTCGATCGCCTTGGAGACGTTCTCAGGATTGTTCGCCCAATAGCGCGCGACGTTCTTGTCCGTCGCAGCATCGAACACGACCTTCGAAGGAAGCGCGACCGGGAAAGTGGAGGTCAGCTGGGCGGCGCGCTTGGGGTCGAGACGCCAGGACAGCAGCTTGAGTGCGTTATCATAGTTCGGCGCGCCCTTCGGGATCGAAAAGAAGTCGTAATAGACGAAGCCCTGATTGAAGGTAAGATCAATCGGAGCGCCTTCCAGCGCCAGTTTGCTCATCGAGCCCGTATAGGCCTGGCACATATCGGCTTCGCCATCGAGGAGCAGCTGCGGCGGCTGCGCGGCGGTGGTCCACCATTTGACGATGTGCGGCTTGATCTCCTTGATTTTCTTGAGCGCACGCTCCATGTCGATCGGATACAGCTTGCTCTTGTCGACACCGTCGGCCATCAGCGCGGCCTCGAAGGTGAAGCGCGGCCAGGCTGGCATGCAGCGGCGCCCCGGAAACTTCTTCACGTCCCAGAAGTCGGCCCAGTTCTGCGGTGCCTTATCGCCCTTGAACTTGTCCTTGTTGTAGACGAGGCCGACGCCGATCACTTGCAGTGCGACGCCCTTCTTGCGCTTCAGATTGTCCGGCATCGCCGCCAGGGTCTTCTGCGCGGACTCCGACAGTTTGGAATAGTCGATGTCAGCCAGGCAGCAGTCGCCGAGCAGCTTGGTTTCCTGATCGAAGATGAAGGTCAGATCCCACTGCGCCTTGCCGGCTTCGGCCTGCGCCTTGATGCGCGGACCGCTGCGCGCTTCCTGCACGGTGACGACCTTGATGCCGGTTTCCTTCTCGAACGGATCGTACATCACCTTGCGCAGCGCATCGCCATAGCCGCCGCCCGGATCCTGCATGATGACGACGTTGCTCTGGGCAACGGCCAGTCCCGTCCCCATGGCGATGAACGCCGCCGAAGCCAAGGCCGGCAGCCTGAAGCGTTTCATTCCCAGCATAGTGTGTTTCCTCCTGTTTGATCGTTTGTCATCAGGTCGCTTTTTGCGACGTTGCGAGCACTGGCCGGGCGAGGAACAGTCCTCCCACGACCAGCAGCACTTCGAGCGTGGACACGACGGCCAGTACCGGATTGAGCCGGTAATTGATGTCGCCCCACAGCATCAATGGAAGCGTCTTCAGCTGCGCGCTCGACAGGAACAAGGTCAGCACCAATTCGTCGAACGAATGCAGGAATGCAAAGAAGGTCGCGGCCGCAAGGCCCGGCGCAATCGCCGGCAGCGTCACCAGCCGCAGCACCGTGAGCGACGACGCGCCATGGACAGAGGCGGCCTGTTCGAGCCGCGAGTCCACGCTCTGTAGCGCAGCAGACAGGATCACCACCACAATCGGCAAACCGCCGATGGCATGGGCCGCCGCAAGGCCGAACACCGAGCCGACCAGGTCGAACTTCAGGAACAGCGTGTAAAGCGACAGGCCGAGCACCACCGGCGGTACGATGATCGGGCTGACCAGCAGCAGCATGATCACAGATTTGCCGCGCACATTACCCCTGACGATGCCCAGTGCCGCGCATGTGCCGAGACCGACCGCAATGAAGGCCGAGACTGCCGCGATCAGCGCAGATGTCCAGAACGCACGCATCCAGTTGGTGTCGGAGAAGAACTGCTCGTACCAGCGCAGCGAGAAGCCCGGCGGCGGGAAGGTCAGATAGCTGGCGCTGCTGAACGAGATGATCATGACCACGATAATGGGCAGGATCAGAAGCGCGACCACCACGCCGCCCATCAGACGGACCGTCCATGCGCCGCAACTGGCCGGGAGCATGCCGAATAGCCGGAGCAGCGGCCAGCCGATGGCGTCAGCGAATGCGCTGCCGAAGCTGCGACGTGCGGTGCCGGACGTTGCCGCTAGCGCGGCCTTCCCTGCTGTCGTCTCGGTGAGCTTGCGCCCGCCCCAGATGAATTCCAGGCCAAGAAAACGTCCGGCGATGGCGACCACCAGCAGCGTGATCAACAGCAGCACGACGCCCAGTGCCTGAAGGAAGCCTTCCGACGTCACCGAGTCCGCCTGCTGCGTGATATGCATGGCGAACATCTGGTCGCCCGGCCCACCGAGCAGCGTCGGCGTGATGAAGAAGCCGATCGCGGCGACAAACACCAGCAGGAAGCCGGCGCCGATACCGGGCAGCGTCAACGGAAGCAATACCCGCCAGAACACGGCGATGGGGCCGGCGCCGCTGGCCAGCGCCGCGCGGGTCAGGCCGGGATCCAGCCGCGACACGCTCGAATAGATGGTCAGCACCATCAGCGGCAGCAGCACCGCCGTCATGCCCATTAGCACGGTGCCGCGGTGAAACAGCAACTGGACCGGCTCGCTCAGGATACCGATCGACACCAGGAACTTGTTGACCGGGCCATTGCGGCCGAGCAGCACCATCCAGGCATAGGTGCGGATCAGGATCGCGATGAAGTATGGCAGCACGATCGCGGTGGCGATCAGAGCACGGGTGATGCCGCGGGTGCGATAAATCAGCAGCGCGGTGGGATAGCCGAACAGCAGGCACAGGAATGCGACCGTGACCGAGATCTGCATGGTCTGGACCAGCGATTCCCAATAGAGCGGCACCGCAAAGACGCGCTGGAAATAGGTCAGCCAGCTTGGCCCGCTGATGCTGATGCGAATGAGATCGATCAGCGGCAGCAGATAGATGAACGACAGGAAAGCGACCGCGGGCAGCAGCAGCAGCGCGGGGTTCTTGAGCTTCATGGCCAGGCTGGAACTCGCCTGATGCCGTGGCTCCTCGGACAGCGAGATCGTCGTCATGTCAGAACCCAGCAGTCTTCCGGCCCCCAGCTCACATGCAGGCGATCGCCGACATCGGGCAGCGGCCGCATGGCGGTGTCGGTGCAGCGGATCAGCAGCGTGTCGCCGCCGTCCATCTGCGCCTCGATGCGCAGGATTTCGCCGAGGAAGATCGCCGACGTCACAGTCACCGGCGTCGAGCTTGCGGTCGGCTCGTTGGCGATCGCGATGCGCTCGGGCCGCACCAGCACGGTAACGCGACCGACATCGATGGCGTCACGGCTCTCGGCATCGAACACATAGCCGGCGCGGTTCTTCAGCGTCACTGCGGTGCCGCGCTTCTGCATGATCTCGGCTTCGATCAGATTGCTCTCGCCGACGAACGACGCCACGAAACGATTGGACGGGTGGCGATAGATCTCGAGTGGGCGGCCGATCTGCACGATCTTGCCTGCATCCAGCACGGCGATGCGATCGCTCATGGTAAGCGCTTCGCCCTGATCATGCGTCACGAACAGGATCGTGCTGCCGATCGTCTGGTGCAGATCGCGTATCTCGATCTGGATCGATTCGCGCAGCCGGCGGTCGAGCGCGCTGAGCGGCTCGTCCATCAGCACGACCTTCGGCCGCATCACGATGGCGCGCGCAATCGCGACGCGCTGCTGCTGTCCGCCGGACATTTCCGACGGCGATTTGTTCGCATGATCCGACAGGCGCATGATTTCCAGCGTCTCGGCGACGCGCCGCTCGGTGGTGGCGCGATCAACGCCGGCCATGCGCAGCGGGAACGCGACATTCTGTGTCACCGTCATGTTGGGAAACAGCGCATAGCTCTGGAACACCATGCCGAATCCGCGCTTATGCGTGGGCACGTTGTGCACCGGCCTGCCGTCCACGAGAATCTCGCCGCCGTCGAGGCTCTGGAAACCGGCCAGCAGGTTCAGCAATGTGGTCTTGCCGCTGCCGGACGGGCCGAGCAGCGTGATGAATTCGCCGGGTTCGATATCGAGATTGATACGATTGACGGCATGGAACTGGCCGTAACGTTTCTCAGCATCGCGAACTGCAATGCGCGAACCGATGACTTGACGCTCGCTTGCGTCGCCCGACTGCGATGCCGGAACACCCGCGCCGGGATATCCCACGCGCAGCGCCAATGGCTCAGCCATCATCAACCTCCCTGGTCGTTCTATATTATGAGACGTTATTCCAATTATTGTTGGCGTGACGCATCGTCTTGTCAAGTGAATGCGCGATGCGACGACGCGCCGGTCATCATCGACTTACCGACGGGTTTGCATTTTCCCCTATGGGCAAAGCGCTTCGCGACACAAACGGATTGACAGCCGCGGCGCGGCGCGACTAACTTTATTTAGAACGACGTTCTACAATATAGAACAATAAAATCGGGGAGGCGAATTGTGGTGAGCGATCTTCGCGCGTTGGCGAAGTATGTGGAGCCGGGAATCCGGCTGGCGCTGCCGGTGGATTATGCCGGCGTCTCGATGGCGATGACGCGCCCGATCATGGAGCGCAACACGCGCAATCTCGATCTCGTCTGCGTGCCGACCGGTGGCCTCCAGGTGGACCAACTCGTCGGTGCCGGTCTGGTTCGGTCGGTCGAGACCAGCGCCGTATCGCTCGGCGAAGCCGGCGGCGCGCCGCGCTTCAACGCAGCCGTCAAGGACGGCGCGATCGCATTGAAGGACGCCACCTGCCCCGCGATCCATGCCGGCCTGATGGCCGCGCAGAAAGGCAGCCCATTCATGCCGATGCGCGGACTGATCGGCAGTGACCTGCTGCGCCACCGCAGCGACTGGCGCGTCATCGACAATCCGCTGGCGGATGGCGGCGATCCCATCGTGCTCATCCCCGCGATCAAACCGGACATCACGATCTTCCACGCACCGATGGCCGACCGATTCGGCAATGTGTGGATCGGGCGACGCCGCGAACTCGCCGCGATGGCCTATGCATCGGCCACCACGCTTGTCACTGTCGAGCGCATCGTGGATGAAAGCCTGCTCGCCAGCGAAATGAGCGCGGCGGGCGTGCTGCCGGCGCTCTATGTCACCGAAATCGCCGTCGCGCCGAAGGGCGCGTGGCCCTACGGCCTGTGGGGCGAATATCCGACCGACACGGCCGAGATCCTGCGCTATGCGCGCGCAGCGCGCAGCGCCGAGGGTTTTGCCGACTACATGACGAACGCACAGATGGAGCCCGCATGATGAGCGAGGTTCACCCGCGCGAGATCCTGATCTGCACCATCGCCAGACTGCTCGACGGCGTCCGGCATGTCGCTGTCGGTGCGTCCTCACCGATCCCCGCGGCCGGCGCCATGCTGCTGCGGGCTCTGAAGCAGCAGGCCGGCGAGAAAGGCCCGCGCATCTCGATCCTCGGATCGGTGGAGCATAATTTCTTCACCAACGGCTCGGCCGAACTGTTCGATTGCGCCGGCCAGGGCCGTATCGATGCCTTCTTCCTCGGAGGCGGCCAAATCGACGGCCGCGGCAATGTCAATCTGGTGGGCACCGGCGACTATCCGCAGACGCAAGTGCGCTGGCCCGGCTCGTTCGGATCGGCCTATCTGTATTACGTCGTGCCGCGCGTGATCTTGTTTCGCGAGGAGCACACGCGGCGTGCTCTGGTCGAGAAGGTGGATTTCATCAGCGCGCCCGGCGTCAGCGACGATGGCGTTTACCGCAGTGGCGGCCCGATCGCGCTGTTGACCGGCAAGGCGCTGTTCCGCTTCGACAAGAGGTGTCCGGGCTTCGACCTGCAGAGCGTCCATCCCGGACACGACCTCGCAGGTATCAAGGACGCCACCGGCTTCCAGTTCGCCCATGAAAGCCAGCCGCAACAGACCGCGCTGCCGGATCCGCAGACGCTGGCTTTGCTGCGCGGGCGCGTTTACGACGAGGTCGCCGAAACCTATCCGGACTTCGCCGCGCAGATGCGGCGCGAGATCGAACGGCCGCTGTCCCATGCATCCTGACAGGACCAGCGAGCAACGACACGGAGACGATGCGTGAGTGAGATCAAGCGGATCCCGCATTGCAGCCACTGGGGCGCCTATACGATCCTCGTGCAGGACGAGCAGATCGTGGGCATCGAGCCATTCGCCCATGATCCCGCCCCCTCGCCGATCATCCATTCGGTGCCGGAATGGGCCAATCCTGAACGCCGCGTTCTGCATCCGATGGTGCGCTCCGGCTGGCTCGACAAGCGCGAGCACAGCGATCGGCGCAAGCGCGGCGCGGAGAAGTTTGTGCCCGTCAGCTGGGATGAGGCGACCACGCTGGTGACCGACGAAATCCGCCGCGTCTCCAGCACTCATGGCAATGCGTCGATCTTCGCGGGCTCCTACGGCTGGACCAATTCGGGCCGCCTGCATCATGCGTCGTCTTTGCTCAAGCGCATGCTCAATCTGGTCGGCGGCTTCACCCGGCATGTGGATACGTATTCCATTGCTGCAGGCCCGGTGATCCTGCGCCATACGCTGGGAAGCTCGGATGCTTGCGACGGCCAGGCCAATACGCTCGACACCATAGCCGCACACACCGACACGCTTGTGGTGTTCGGCGCGCTATCGCCGCGCACTGCGCAGACCGAGGCCGGTGGCATCGGCACCCACCGCCTCGAATCCTATCTCAGGAAAATCGCCGAGCGCGGCATCCGCATCGTTCACGTCTCGCCGCTGAAGGACGATATGCCGGATTGGGTCGATGCCGAATGGTGGCCGATCCGCCCGAACACTGACACCGCGCTGATGCTCGGCCTCGCCGGCGAGATCGTGAAGGCAGGCCGGCACGCCCGGGATTTCCTTGATCGCTGCACCAGCGGCGCCGAGCAACTGCTCGGCTATCTCGACGGCTTGTCGGATGGCATCCGCAAGGATGCAGCCTGGGCCGCGGAGATCTGCGGGCTCGATGCCGATGGCATCCGCCAGCTGGCGCGACGCCTCGTCGATACCCGCAGCATGCTCACCGTGAGCTGGAGCCTGCAGCGCGCGCATCATGGCGAGCAGCCGTTCTGGGCCGCGCTCGGCCTCGCCTCCATCGTCGGCCAGATCGGGCTGCCGGGCGGCGGTGTCGGCTACGGCTATGCCTCGCTGGGCGGCGTCGGCTCACCCTTCAATCTCGGCAAGTCACCGGCCATCTCGCAACTGACGCGCGCGATCGACAGCTTCATCCCGGTGGCACGTATCAGCGACATGCTGCTCAATCCCGGCGCGACCTTCACCTATGAGGGCGAGACGCGAACCTATCCGGACACGAGGCTGGTCTACTGGGCCGGCGGCAATCCCTATCATCACCATCAGGATCTCAACCGGCTGTCCGAAGCCTGGACACGGCCCGAGACCATCATCGTTCAGGATCCGATGTTCACCGCGACGGCGCAGCGCGCCGATATCGTGCTGCCGGCGACCACATCGATCGAACGCAATGACCTCGCTGGCAACAGGCGCTCCGACTTCATCATCGCGATGAAGCAGGCCATCAAGCCGGTCGGAGACTCGCTGCCCGACTTCGAGATTTTCGACCGCATCGCGGGCAAGCTCGGCGTTGCCGACCGCTTCAACGAAGGTCGCGACGAAATGGGCTGGGTCCGTCATCTCTACGAGGCGAGCCGGCAGGACGCCGCCGAGCGGCTCGGCTTCGACATGCCCGACTTCGAGACATTCTGGCAGGACGGCTACGCGCGCTGCCCGGTGCGCGCCGACCACACTTTCCTCGCCGACTTTCGTATCGATCCCGAGGCGCATGCGCTCAAAACCGAAAGCGGTAAGATCGTGCTCGGCAGCGAGACCCTCGCCCGGCTCGGTTATGCCGATTGTCCGTCGCATCCGGCCTGGGTTGAGCCCGCGGAATGGCTCGGCAACGGCAGCGATGCGTCCGACTTGCACATGATCTCGCATCAACCGGCCGGCCGGCTGCACAGCCAGATAGAAACCGGCGTCGCCAGCGTGGCCAACAAGCGCAACGGCCGCGAACAGGCACGGCTGCATCCCGACGACGCCGCGGCGCGCGGCATCAGCGACGGACAGACCATCCGCATCTGGAATGCACGCGGCGCCTGTCTCGCCACTGCTGACGTCAGCGACAGCGTGCGCTCCGGCGTGCTGGTGCTGCCGACCGGCGCCTGGTTCACCCCGCGCGCTGAGACCGGTCTCGAAGTCGCCGGCAATCCGAACGTGCTGACGCTTGACATCGGCACCTCGCAATTCGGCCAGGGCTGCTCGGCGCATACATGCCTGGTCCGCGCCGAACCCCATATTGCAGATCAACGCGACGCTTTTGAAGAATACCAGGACAGACTGGTTGCACTCGCGACCGTCTAAGAGGAAACAGAAATCATGACCACCCCAGCCATCAGCCGCTTCCCCGTCCCCGAAATCTCCAGCCTGCCGGAAGACATCCGCACCCGTATCCTCGCGGTGCAGGAAAAATCCGGCTTCGTGCCCAACGTGTTCCTGACGCTGGCGCATCGGCCCGACGAATTCCGCGCCTTCTTCGCCTATCATGATGCGCTGATGGACAAGCCAGGCCCGATCACCAAGGCCGAGCGCGAGATGATCGTGGTGGCCACCAGCAATGCCAACCAGTGCCAGTATTGCGTGGTGGCGCATGGCGCCATCCTGCGCATCCGCGCCAAGAGCCCGCTGATTGCCGACCAGATCGCGGTGAACTATCGCAAGGCCGACATCACGCCGCGGCAGCGCGCGATGCTCGATTTCGCCATGAAAGTCTCGATGCAGGCTTACGAAGTCGGCGATGCCGATATCGAGGCGCTGAAGCGCCACGACTTCACGGAGGACGATGTCTGGGATATCGCTGCCATCGCCGCCTTCTTCGGCATGTCGAACCGGTTGGCGAATGTCACCAGCATGCGGCCGAACGACGAGTTCTTCGCCATGGGGCGCTGACCCGCCCCGCACCGGATATAATGATCGCCTGCAGCGGCCGGTAAGAGCCGCAGCGACGACTTTCGAGGAAATAGGCCGTGACGCATCCAAGCCCCGCAGACGTCGCAACCCGGCAGGCCATCATCGATGCCTGCCACGAAATGTCGGCTGCCGGTATCAATCAGGGCACGTCCGGCAATATCAGCGTCCGCACCCCGGACGGCATCCTGCTGACGCCGTCCGGGGTTCCCTATGACGGCATGCGGCCGGAAGACATCGTCGCGATGAAGTGGGACGGCTCATGGACGGCACCGCAGGGCCGCGTGCCCTCGACGGAGTGGCGTTTTCATCTCGACATTCTCAAGGCCAAGCCCGAAACGAATGCCGTCGTGCACGCGCATCCGATCTTCTGCACGATCATCGCGATCATGAACCGCAGAATTCCCGCGATCCACTACATGATCGCGGCGGCCGGCGGCAACGACATCCCCTGCGCGCCCTATGCGCAGTATGGCACCGCGGAATTGTCGCAAGCGGCACTGGAGGCGCTGCGCTATCGCCGCGCCTGCCTGCTCGCCCATCACGGGCTGATCGCGATCGGCCCCAATCTGCGCAAGGCGATGTGGCTTGCGGTGGAGGTCGAGGTGCTCGCCAAGCAGTATCACGGCTGTCTGCAACTCGGCACGCCGCCGCTGCTGCCGGATGCCGAGATCGACAGCATCCTGAAGCGATGGGGACAATACGGCCTGCGCGACAGCGACGGCACGCCGAAAACCTCGACCTAACAAACCAGCACCAACAATTGCGAGACTTGCCACATGGCCCATCCCCACGACGTCAGCGTCTGCGGCACCTACATCCTGGACATCCTCGGCGTCCCCGTCACTGAAATCCCGGCCGGCGGCGGCCGCGCATTGATCGATGAGATCCGGCTCACGGTCGCCGGCACCGCGGGTGGAACCGTGGTGCCCTGCGCGCGCCTCGGGCTGAAGGCGCTCGCCGTCGGTGCGGTCGGCGCCGACGAGAAGGCCGACTGGGTGCTGAATGCGATGGAGCGCGAGGGCATCGATATTTCGGTGATGGAGCGGATGGCCGACGTGCCGACCTCCGCCACCATCCTGCCGATCCGTCCGGACGGCTCGCGCCCGGTGCTGCATGCGCGCGGCGCCTCCGCGCGCTGGAAGATTTCGCCCGAAGCGCAGAAAGCCGCCTGCCGCAGCAAGGTGCTGCATCTTGGCGGCGTCGGCTCGCTGCTGGCGATGGACGGCGGGCCGACGGTGGCGCTGCTGCGCGATGCCAAGGCGGCCGGCTGCATCACCACCGTCGATCTCATCCAGGCACGCGGCGAGACGCTGGCACTGGTCGAACCGCTGATGCCCTATACGGACTTCTTCATGCCGAGCATCGACGAGACCCACGCGCTGGTCGGCACCGACGACCCCGCGGCCTGCGCGCAGTATTTCATCGGCAAGGGCGCCGGTGCCTGCGCGATCTCGCTCGGCGAACACGGCTCTTTCATCATGACGCGCGACGGGCGGCAATTCACGGTGCCGGCGTTCGAGGTGACGGTGCGCGACACCTCCGGCTGCGGAGATTCCTATACCGGCGGCTTCATCGCCGGCCTCGTCCGCGACTGGGACCTGCTGGACTGCGCAAAACTGGCGACAGCAACCGCCGCCATCGTCGCGACGGGGCTCGGTTCCGGCGCCAATCTCGTGTCCTTCGAGGAGACGGTCAAGGCGATGAACACGCTGCCCGTCCGCGCCGCAGGTGCCTAATCCATCCATCGACAGCTTTCATAGAAGCAGGAACATCACATGACCAGACATGCCATCGTTACCGGCGCCAGCCGCGGAATCGGACGTGCCATCGCCCTTGGCCTCGCCAAGCGCGGCTACAATCTCGCTCTGACTGACATCGCAGCGCAGGAGAGCACGCTGCTGGAGACCGTCACGGATGTGAAGAAGCTCGGCGGCAAGTGCATTCCGGTTCTGGCCGATGTCAGCAAGCTCGAGGATTGCCAGCGCTCGGTTGCGGAAGCGGTTGCGGGTCTCGGCCATGTCGATGTTCTCGTCAACAATGCCGGTATCCTACGTCTCGCGAGCATCGAAGACACCACGCCCGAACACTGGGACCAGACCTTCGCCGTGAACGTCCGCGGCGTGTTCCAGATGACCCAGGCGATGGTTGTCCATATGAAAGAGCGCCGCTACGGGCGCATCGTCAACATTGCCTCGCTGGCTGCACGCACCGGCGGCCCCGGCCAATCGCACTATGCCGCATCGAAATCCGCTGTGGTCGGCTTCACGCGGGTGTCGTCGATGGAATTCGGTGGCCACGGCATCACGGTGAATGCCGTATGCCCCGGCATCATCCTGACCGAAATGGGCCGCAACAATCTGCGCGATCCGGAGCGGGTCACCTATTTCGAGAAGATCACCGACCTACATCGGCTCGGCGAGCCGGAAGACGTCGTCGGCCCCGTCGCATTCTTCGCCTCCGACGATTCCGCCTTCGTGACGGGCCAGGCCCTCAACGTGGATGGCGGTATCTTCTACAGCTAATCGACCTCAATCCAAGATCGACGCCCGGCGACGAACGCATGACCCTGCCGGACTTCGCGGACGTGCGTATCCGGGACCGCGCAATGATACGGCGGCCCCTGCTCCATACTCACAAACGATAACACAGCGCTTCGACCAGACGCGTGAAGGCGGCGGTCAGAGGCCGAAGCGATCATGGACGCGCCCATCTGGACGTTAGGCTTGGGATTTTGGCGCGGTCAGAATGAGGTTACGCCTAGGCCGGAAGCTTTTTTTGCCCCGCGCTGCAACCAACGTGGTTCACGGATGTTGCAGCATTTGCTGGGTGGCCGTCCATAGGAGCGCATCCATGTGTGATTACAGCCTGCATGCGGTCGCTAACCGTCCCGCAGAGGTAGCGGATAGGTTGGTATCGACAAGATTTCCTTCGACGACGACTAAAGGGTTCGCAAGCTTCGACGATCCAAACGTTGCGGTATGCCTTCGCCCTGGCACCGAGATCGCTTTTGAAGAAAACGTCCGAGTCGATGGATGGGTGTTTCGCCGCAACGTCAACGATCGACTAGCCCGGTTTCGTCAAATTGACATGGGCCAGTATCATAATCACCACGACGCGCTGGAATTCTCAAATGGCAGGATTGTTCTCGTCACAGACCTGACGCCCGGGCAGAAGGCAATCGTGCTGCAATTACCGGTCAGCCAGGCAATCCAGAAAACCAGGACCGCTGCGCCTGCAGCGACGCCGCGGGCCGCTCGGACCACTCCCTGACGAGCCGTATCGCCAGTAGGCAGAAGAACCCCCGCCGGCGCAGCTCGGCGGGTTTTCATTGCATTGGTAGGGTCTTGGCTATGCTCGACGTCTCGCGGCATATCGCCGAACCGCAGACCGCCATAACCCGCTCGATACCCGCGGGCGTTTTTTTTTGGCTCCCTTGAACCTTTCAGCCACGTCCATCGTACCAATTTGAACTGGGGATTTGAGGGCCCAGTGTTTAGCCAACGTCGCCGGGGCGATCATACTTCGCCCAGGGCGGCGTTGCGCGTACGATCCCCACCCGCCTCACCCACGGGCTTTTGCAGAGCCGCACGCCATCGGCTAGAATGCCGGAATGACGAACACAAAAGCATGGCAGTCCAAGCTGCTCGACGAACCCAGGATCGGCTTTGTTGAAGAGCACGGTTCGCGCGCGGCCCATGCCGAGCGCGCCATGGTCGTCGAGCGCCGGCACAAACCGACGGCATCCCCACGGACGACTCCGAAACACGATCCTCTGGCGAAGATCCTAAACGAACCGCGCGTGGGCTTCGAGACTATCCATCGATCCGCCCCCAGGTCGCCGAAATGAAAGAGCCGCCCACTGAGGCGGCCTTACTGCTTGGGAAGCCTAAAACCAGATTGGTGCCGATAATGAAAATACTGGCCGGCGCCTATTCCCAGCACCCAGCATATCGTTGCGATGCCATGGATCATGTACTTCACCACAGGATGATCGTTGGGTATTCCGAACTGACTGACGCCCAGCACGAGCGCTAGACACAAGATTACCGTCGCCAGAATCCCGGCCGCCGACCCCGCGCAAAACCACAAAAAGAGCTTCATCTGCAGATAATGGCCCGTCTGCCCCTAACGTTTCTTAAATTCGGCCACCGCGGTTTTCAAACCAGGCCACTGAGGTCGGAAAGCGGCCAGGACGAATAGTCTAGAGCTTCGACTGGACCGTCCAGAATGATGTATCTTTATCGGACAGGTCATTGTGGATGGTGCTGTCGCTCGGGGCGTGTGGACGCAGCCGCCAGGCCTCCGAATTGATCTCCAATTCGAGCTCGCTGTGCGAAGCTGAGATCACCTTACCTGACACCCGACTTTTGTTTGGATATTCGAGCGCAAGCGTTTCTCCCGGCGCCACTGATTTGGCGACGACAGAAATCACGGTACCGGTTTTGATATCTTTTCCGTTGATGAAGGCGCTGAGCATCGACAAACTCCCATTTGCTGCTTCGTGATTGGACTTGAATGCAAAGCGCGCCGCACGACGGCACCAGAATGCTGTTTCTCCAGATGTAGGAACGTGCACGCATCCCGGCGGTTCCACCTGGCCACTTCCCATAGAGGGCTCGGGACCAATAGAAAAATTCGGTCCGCGTTTTCACTCGGGTTTGCAAAGAGCTCCAGAAAGGTCGCTACAGCGCGCCGAGGAGGCTCAAAGGGTTTTCGACACTTTGGGCCCTCGTGGCTTAGTCGTCCGGCTGAGATGGATGGCTCAGCGAAAGAACCAAAGCAGGTGACCCAACAGAATGACGGACCACGTCCGGTCGGAACGACTGACCACCGAATTCTAACAATCTGACTGTTGAGATTTTTTGGTGGGCGCACTAGGGCTCGAACCTAGGACCCGGTGATTAAGAGTCGGCGAGCATCATTGAAATCATTGATGATTTTTTCAAACTAAATCCCTTCGACGCCAAATGAGGTCAATGGGTTACGAGCGATCTGCAAACTGCCGATCCTCTTTCGCATTCCCTGACGTTTCATCCCGCCTCACCTGTTTAGGTGACGTCCAAGCGGTCGCTCCCATGACATGGTCGGTTTTTTGATCGAGGTTCGGGTGACTTATTTTTCAGTGCTGGTCTGGGGCGTGCCGTGCGAAGTCGTCACCCATCAGAAGTCGAAAAGTGTCTGGATTGCTAGCGGCACCTACGTCAAAGCGTCCCATAACCTCAAAGGTCGAACTGAACGTGCTGCCGTGAGGCGCTGGACCGAATGGGCAAGCAACTACAGGGCCGAAGGTCACTATTAGCAGCCACGACAGATACCATTAAAGGCACACGGTCAGTCCGGCCTATCGACCGGCCGGGCCGCCTTCTTACCGACTCGCAGGAAATTCACGCCAAGTTGATCGCCGTTCACCCAAGCCAACTCGCAACGACGAAACGCGAGGCCCGTGGTTGAAAGAAGCATGAAGAACTCTTTTAGGTTCAACCCGCTGATTGGCGATTTGGTTATGAGTTGAGCGCCGGTCTCGGAAACGTCTTTTAAGATGCACTCCCGCCGCCACGTGCCGTCAATAGCCATGATGTGCACGTCGAAGCCGCGCGCAAATGTAACGCGACGCGCTTTGCGATTTTCTACTTCCACCATGGCTAGCACCAGTCCCCGAATAAAATCGAGATTTGACCCAGCGCAGTTGAGGTTCGGTCCAAGTCGGCAAAACGCCGGACGTCGCCGTTCGCGGCTCGGTCTCTAATCAAAAATGGATTCTAATAATCCTGCGGTACGCAGAACGAGTCGCAGCGAGATCTAAATACCACCGCCTCGTTAAAGAACGTTGAACCAAGTCCATCCCGACGCCAGCACGGTCCTTTTTTGCTGGCCCCACGACGGAAATTTCGCCGTACCCAAAATCAAAGAAGACCAATGACCATCAACAACGAAAACAGTTGCAGCGACAACCTTGCCTCCATACTCGGCAAATCCGCTCAGTGGCGACTTAGGATGAAAGCCTCCTATCCGGCTGACAGCCGCAACGGCAAGGCTGCGGATATGCTTGAACGGCTCGCGTCCGAGATAACGCTAACCGATGAAGAGTGGGCCTTGCTTGATCCCCACTATTCGTGGGCGTCGGAGACATGGACGAAAGTGGTTAGCGCAGCCAGGCGGACCTAGCCGACCAAGCTATCGCCCGGTATGTCGCGGCGTTTGGGTGACTAGTTGGCTATACCGATATTAGCAAATGTCAGTCGGCTTGCACTGATGTGGACTTGGATAATTGCCACAGCCCAGAAAGACGCATGTGCGTCAGCGGTCGGCTATTGGCTCAACCGGACAACGGAGCACGAACCTGCTCCGTGGTTCTGCATGCGCAGGATGCAAGTGACCGTTTTCAAAAATCGCTCCGATTGACTACGATCCTAACGCTAAGTGCCCGCGCTTTCATGCCTTTCTCGGCCGCTTTCAGCCGAACCACACAATTCAGACGTTTCTGCAAACCTATCACGGCTACGGTCTGACAGGACTTACTGGCGAGCAGTGCTTGATCTTCAACTATGGGCTCGGAGCAAACGGGAAATCTACTTTCGTCGATATCCTCGCTCAGATAATGGGCGACTACGCGAAGACTCTTGGCTTTGAATCGCTCGTTGGTGAAGGAATTCGTCGGGGCGATCAAGCGACCCCAGATCTCGCTCGACTGCCCGGGGCAAGGCTGGTTCGTGTCTCGGAGCCGGAAGGCGCGGTTCGACTGAAAGAGGGCTTGATCAAATCTCTTACTGGCGGCGAGCCCATGTCGGTCCGACATTTGAACAAAGGCTTCTTTGAATTCAAACCGCAAAATTTGCCGCAGAAGGGGATTGCCAAAATCGAAGGTCGCATTCGCCAATATGTAAACGTCCGGCTTCATGACGTTCCTACGACTGCGAACCGCCCGAATGATGATTCCTCCGATGACGACGAAGTGCCGTTTTAAAGGAGTGCGGGGACGCCTCTGCGCTCACCTTAGCTGCGATGATGCGAGCATGCGCGCTTTGCGCCGATTGTGTTGAAAAACTCTCCAGTTGAAGCGGCGCGCCTTCGCTGATTCAATCTCGATATCGGCGGAGGCTGAATCGATGATGGGTCCAAGGCAGACTGATCAGGCGGCTCTGTTCTACGAATTCTCGTTGGAGCGACACGTACCAGCCGCTCACATGCTGAGAAACATCGATCGGTTCGTCGATCTGTCAATCATTCGAAGCGAGTTGGCACCGTTCTACAGCGCGACCGGGCGGCCATCGATAGATCCCGAGCTGCTCGTCTGGATGCTGCTGGTGGGCTCGACCGGCCTCAGCGCCGAACCGGTCTGCATGCGCGGTCCGCGGACGAACCTGCTTCGAATCGCGCCACAAGAGTTTCGAGCGTCAGACGCTGAGGTAGGCGCGCTGTATCTCGCTGTTGTGCGCCAGATCCTGTATCGAACCTTCGTACATAATTTGCCCCTTCTCAAGTACGTAGGCACGATCCGAAACCAAGCGGGCAAAATGAAAATTCTGCTCAGACAGCAGGATGCTTGCTCCGCGTGCCTTGAGCGCCAGGATCATATGCGCCATCTGTTCGACGATCACCGGTGCGACGCCTTCCGACGGTTCGTCGAGCAGGACCAGTAGCGGATTGCCCATCAATGTACGGGCCACCGTGAGCATCTGCTGTTCGCCACCGCTCATCTGGCCGCCGCGCCGATCCTGCATCCGGCCGAGATTGGGGAAGAGTTCGTAGAGGTCGCCGGGCGTCCAGTTGAGCGCGGCACTTCCGTCCGCCCACCGACGCGGCGCCTGCCTGCCGGTTTCGAGATTCTCGGTCACCGTCAAATCAGGAAAGATACGCCGATCCTCGGGCACGAACCCAAGTCCCATGCGCGCCACCTGAAAAGGCGCCTTGCCGCCGATGTCCTGGCCGAGAAAATTGACCTGCCCCTCGCAGCGCGACAGCAAGCCCATGATGGCCTTGAGCGTGGTGGATTTGCCGGCGCCATTGCGCCCCATCAGCGAGATGACCTCGCCACGGCGGACATTGAGCGCGACGTCGTACAGGATGTGGGCTGCGCCATACCAGGCGTTCAGGCCGGCGACATCGAGCAGGATCGGATTTACGGATGCGGTCATGCGGGTATCCTTGCCGCGACGGCCGGTTCCGGCGGATGTTCGAAGGTCAGGCCATTGCCGAAATAGACTTCCTTGACCTTGGGATGATTGCGAATTGCCTCGGCGTCCCCTTCCGCGATCAGCTTGCCGCGGGCGAGCACGATGATGCGGTCGGCATGGGCGAAGACGACATCCATGCTGTGCTCGGTGAACAGCACGGCCATACCGCGCTCGACCACCAGCCGCTTGGTCAGGGCCATCAGTTCGTTGCGCTCGCGAGGCGCCATGCCGGCGGTCGGCTCGTCCATCAGCAGCAGCCGCGGATCGTTCGCCAGGGCCATGGCGAGTTCGACGCGCTTGACGTCGCCATAGGCCAGCTCGCTGCAAGCACGATCGGCCTGAGCGTCCATGCCGACCTGCTCGAGCAGCGCGATCGCGTCATCGCGATAGCGGCTCGCCGCAGGACGCCATAGCGACAGTGTCTGCCTGTGATGAGACATCACCGCCATCTGCACATTCTCGATGACCGTGAAGGACGCGAACGTCGCGGCAATCTGGAACGTGCGTCCGACGCCGAGACGCCATATCGCGCGCGGCTTCATGCCGACCAGCTCCTGATCGGCCAGGCGCACGGAGCCGCCCGAGGCGCGCAGCTGGCCGTTGACCATATTGAAGGTGGTGGATTTTCCCGCCCCGTTCGGGCCGATCAGCGCCAGCAATTCGCCGGGCTGAAGGTCGAAGGTGATCCCGTCGACGGCACGGACGCCGCCGAACGCCATATGGAGGTCGCGGACTTCGAGCAGTGCGCCGCTCATGTCAGCTTCTCCCGACGGACGACGCCCACGGCCGGTCGATAGTGCTGCCACAGGCTTTCGATCTGGCGCGAGATACCTGCCAGACCTTCAGGGAACGCCAGCACCAGGAACAGGATGATGCCGCCGAACAGCGCCCGCCAGTAGTCCGTGGCGCGCATCACCCAGTCCTGCAGCACGCCGAACACCGCCGCACCGATCACTGGTCCCGTGAGTGACTGAATGCCGCCCAGGAGAACCATGACGAGCCCGTCGACCGATTTGCTGACCGAGATCACATCCGGCGACACGCTGCCCTTGGAGAAAATATAGAGCGTGCCGGCCAATCCGCCGAACACGCCAGCGATGGTGAAGGCCAGCCACTGCACGAGTTTTACGTCGATGCCGATGGCCTCGGCGCGCAGCGACGAGTCCCGCCCGGCCCGCAACGCGTAGCCGAACGGCGCGAACACGAACCGCCGCAGCGCGTAGGCCGAGAGCCCGACCAGCACGAGCGTGAGATAGTAGTAGCGCGTTCCGCTCAGCCACTCCGCCGGCCAGATGCCCACCATACCATTGGAGCCACCGGTGACCGCATCCCACTGGAAGACGACCGACCAGACGATCTGCGAAAAAGCCAGCGTCAGCATTGCGAGATAGACGCCCGACAGCCGGACGCAGAACCAGCCGAACACCAGCGCCCCGAGACCGGCCATCAAAGGCGCGGCCAGCATGGCGAGCGGCATCGGCATGAATGCCAGCTTCACCAGAACCGCCGCGCCATAGGCACCGAGGCCGTAATAGGCGGAATGCCCGAAGGAATGCATGCCGCCCGGTCCCATCATGAAATGCAGACTGACCGCGAACAGCGCCGCGACAAGGATGTCCTGACCGAGCACCGCGGCATAGGGCAGCGACTTGTCGAGCAGCGGCAACACCGCCATCACCAGGAACACGCCAATGACGGCCATGCGAAACAAGTTGGAGCCCGGCATCAGCGGTGCCTCGACCGGCGCCGAGTTCCGACTGTTTGCCTGCGGCCGTCCCATCAGTCCCCACGGCCGGATCACAAGGACCACCGCCATGATCAGGAACTCGACCACCAGCGTGAGCTTGGAGAACGAGATCTCGATTCCAGCGAGATGGACCGTACCGATGCCGATGCAGATCGCTTTCACTTCGGCAATCAGCAACGAAGCCAGAAAGGCGCCGGGGATGGAGCCCATGCCGCCGACGACAACGACGACGAATGCATCGCCGATCGTCGAGATATCGACGATGAGGCTCGCTGGCTGGCGCGGAAGCTGCACGGCTCCGCCGAGTCCGGCCAGCATGCAGCCGAGCGCAAACACGCCGGTGAACAGCCACGCCTGATTGACGCCGAGCGCGCCGAGCATCTCGCGGTCATGGGTGGCGGCCCGCACCATGACGCCCCAGCGCGTCTTGGTGAGCAGCATCCAGAGCAGACCGAAAATCGCGGGACCGATCACGATCAGGAACAGATTGTAGCTCGGATAGGCACGGCCGAAGAGCTGGATCGCGCCCTCCAGTCCCGGTGCACGGCGACCGAGCAGATCCTCCGGTCCCCAGATCCACAGTGCGGCATCGTTGACGACGAGAACCAGCGCAAATGTCGCCAGCAGCTGAAACAGCTCGGGCGCCTTGTAGATTCGACGCAGCAACAGAATTTCCACCAGAGCGCCGAGCAGTCCGACAGCCAATGCTGCGAGCACCAGCGCTCCCCAAAAGCCAACCGCTCGCCACGGCCCCACGCCGATGCGTTCGACCAACGAATAGCTCACATACATGCCAAGCATGAAGAACGAGCCATGGGCAAAATTGACGATCCGGGTGACGCCGAAAATCAGCGACAGACCGGTCGCCACCAGGAACAGGGACGACGCCCCTGCCAGACCGTTCAACAATTGAGCCAAGAAGGCAGACAGATCCATGGCAGTCTCGCTAGGGACAGATGTGACGTTCAAACGCGACCGGGCGCCCTCGATCGGAGGGCGCCCGGGATATGGTTAGTCAGCTGGACGGAGCTTGCGCACTTCGTCGTCCGACGGCAGCAACTTGTCGCCTGGTACATATTGATAGTCGACCATCACGCCTTTGCCGTCCTCGACAGCGAGCTTGCCGACATAGAGGCCCCAGGTCGCCTGATGATCAATCTTGCGGAAGCTGGTCTTGCCGTCCGGCGTATCGAAATTGAGACCTTCGAACGCTGCGACGAGCGATTCGCTGTCGGTCTTGCCGTCGGATGCCGCGACACCGGCCGCGATGGCCTTGATCGTGGAATAACCGATGATCGAACCGAACCGCAGATTCTCCTTGCCGTACTTCTTTTGGTACTCGGTCAGGAATTCCTGATGGGCCGGCGTCTTGATGCTGTACCAGGGATAACCGGTGACCATCCAGTTCTTGGGAATCTCGTCGCGCAGCGGCTCGAGATATTCGGGCTGACCGGTGATGATGCTGAACACCGGCATCTGTTCGCCGAGATAGCCGCGCGTATTGCCCTCGCGGATGAACTGGGCGAGATCGGAGCCGAACAAGGCATTAAACGTGGCTTCGGGCTTCGCGTCGGAGAGCGCCTGGATTACACTGCCCGCATCGATCTTGTTGAACGGCGGCGCCTGTTCGGCGACGAACTCGACGTCGGGCTGCTTCTCCTTCATCAATTTCTTGAAGGCCGACGCGGCCGAGGTGCCGAATTCATAGTTCGGGTAGATCAGCGCCCAGCGCTTCTTCTTCAATTTCACCGCTTCGTCGACCAGCGACGAAACCAGCATGTAGGTCGAGGAATCCAAGCGGAATGTGTACTTGTTGCCGACGGCCCAGACGATGTTATCGCTCAGCGCCTCGGTGATCAGCATGAAGCGCTTCTTCTGCTTCGCATAGTCGGTCAGCGCGGTGCCGATATGAGCGTAGAAAGCGCCGGCAAGGATGTCGACCTTTTCGCGGGTGACCAGATCTTCCGCCTGGCGGATCGCCTCTCCGGGATTGGCGTTGTCATCGCGGGTGATGAGCTCGAGCTTGCGCCCGGCCACACCGCCCTTGGCGTTGATCTGGTCAATCGCCAACATCATGCCCTTCTTGTAGCCGTCGGTGAAAACCGGCTGGGACTTGTAGCTGTTGATCTCGCCGATCTTGATGGTGTTCTCGGCCCTGGCCGGGACCGAGGCTCCAATGGCAATCGTCGCCAGGCCAGACAGTAGGACGTGTCTAAAACTCGTTTGCTCGGTCATGACTTACCTTCTCCGGTGGGTGATGCGATCGTGAAACGTCTGTGGTTGCTTGGAACAAGGTGGCGGCGGCTCCCAACGATCGACCGTACCGAACAGGCCAATGCCGATCTGAAGCATGCCGTGTGACTGGGCGCTGCTCAGGAGGCAGCGCTCAGGACCTGAGATTTGCCGAAGCGATCACGGCAGGTGCGGGCGTCGTACTGGTAGACCCACTCGGCCTTGATCCCGACGGCGTTGGGGTTCTTCGCCTGCTCGAGCTTGAATGCGAGGTCGCGTGCCTTCGATTCTTCCGGCGAAGACAGGTGATATGTGCGGCCCCGCTCGCGCGCTTCGAGTTGAACGCGCGTGGTCCGCGGACGGCGCTCGGCCTCGTAGGCATCGAGAGCCGCAGCGAGGTCATCCGGGCCGAAGTGGCTTAGTGCCTGAGCGAGGACATAGCCGTCTTCGACCGCCATGGCCGCGCCCTGCGACAGGAAAGGCAGCATCGGATGCGCGCCATCGCCGAGCAGCGTGGCATTGCCGCGCGACCAGCGTTGCATCGGATCGCGATCGAACAGCCCCCATTTGTAGATCTGGTCGGGATTGGTGAGCTCGAACAGACGGATCAGGTTGTCGTTCCAGCCCGCGAACCCATCGAGCAGCTCCTGCCGGCTGCTCTTGATGGTCCAGGACTCCTCGACCCAGTCGTGGTTCTCATTGACGGCCACGATGTTCACCATCGCGCCGCCCTTGACGTAATAGGTCACCACGTGCCCCTTCGGTCCCATCCAGAAGGCAGACGTCGGCGTGACGAAAGGCAGCGGAAACTGTTCGACCGGAACGAGGGCGCGCCAGCACATATGTCCGGTGTAGCTCGCGGGTTCCTGGCCCCAGAGCGCGGCGCGGACAGCCGAACGAACGCCATCGGCGCCGACCACCAGATCGGCCGCATATTCGCTGCCGTCGTCGAAGCAGGCGATTGTGCGCCCGGCCTGCTGACGCAGCCCAGTGCAGGACACACCGAACGTGATGCGCTCAGGTGTGATATCTTTCGCCAGCATCGTGTGCAGGTCGGCGCGATGAACGTGATAAAATTCGGCCCCGAACACTCGAGGGCATACTTCACGCAACGGCGTACGGAACAGCTCCTCTCCGCTCTGCCAATTCCATCCCACCATGGCCTCTGGCAGGAAGCCTGCCGCCGCCAGATCCGGTCCCAGCCCTAGCGCTTCAAGCACCTTCACGGCGTTGGGCGTCATCTGCACGCCAGCACCCACTTCGCTCAAGGCCGAGGCGCGTTCGAACATGTGATAATCGATGCCGAGCAGATCCAGACTGCGGGCCAGTGCCGCGCCGCCGATACCACCGCCAATGATGGCTACTTGGAAATTATGTTTCATGTTGTCTCCGATCACAGGACGTCACGTGAATTAAAGGTCCAATTCGAGTGTGGTCAGCCCGCGCGAGCAGCAGGCCATCATCGTGCTGGAAGACGCTCTCGCCGCGGGCGCAATCACTTGGTCGCGATGATCGACGCGCCCCGAGAGAACGCGGACTTCGCAAGCACCGCAGACCCCCTCCTCGCAGGAATAGGAAAGATCGATTCCGGCCGCGACACAGGCGCTGAGTACAGTCTCCTCGGCCCCGACATCCAGGCTGCGCCCCGAGCGGGAGAGGCGAATGGTGAAGCTGCCGGCGGGCCCCGTATCCACTGGTGCCGCAGCGAACCGCTCGCGATGCACGAGGTCGATCAAACGTCGCCCGGTCAGTTCGTCGAAGGCGTCGATCATGCGCGTCGGGCCGCAGCAATAAAGCGGCGCCTCAATCGGGGTATCCGCGAGGACCTCGGCGAGGCGTGGCGCTGGTCCGCTGGTGTGATGGATCCGTACGCTGCCGTCAGCGACGGCTGCAAGCTCGGCATGAAACAGGGTCGCTTCGGGGTCGCGCGTCCAATAGTGCAGCTGCACCGACTGCCCCTCGGCGACAAGCTTGCGATACATCGAGACAATGGGCGTGATGCCGATACCGCCGGCGAACAGGTAACGTGTCGTGTCGGGGTTCGTACCGAGCGGGAAATGATTGCGCGGGATCGAACACTGATAGATCTCGCCTGCGACCGACTGCCGATGCCAGGCGCGCGAGCCCCCTCGTCCATCGACGGCCTCCTGCACCGCGATCTCGTAGCAGTCGGGCGTTGGCTGCGGCCACAGCAGCGAATATTGCCGCATGAGTCCGGGCGCCACCTCGAGATCGAGATGGGCACCGGGCTCGAAAGCCGGCAACGTCGCGCCGTCGGACGAAGCGAGCCGGTAGAGATTAATCCCCGGCGCTCCATACCGCACTTCGACCAGCCGCAACCTCAAACCGAGGTCAGATGACGCCATAGGTGATGCCCTTGGCGCGTAGCCAGGTGCGATAACGCTGGCCCATCAGATCCGTGCGGTGATGCAGTTCGTAGCGAAGTTCGGTAGGGATGCGCTCGGGCCGTTGCGACTCAACGATCTCCCGATCCTGATTGAAGACAACGTCCGCCCGGTCGCGCACCACCTTCGGGTCGGGATGCGGCTGAACGTTCAGGGCAGCGCAAACACGCGCGATGGTGGTCTTCTCATCGACCGGCTGAGCGACGAAGAACGTCGTGAAAAGATCGGAGTTGTTCGAGACGATATTGCCTGAGGCATCCGCCTGCTGCGTTCGCTTGGAGAAGTAAGCCACCAAGGGACGGAACGTATGATAGGTGTAAAATGCCATCAGCGGCACGCCGCGGGCATCGCCCCACGGCTGAAACACCTTTATTTCCGACGAGCGAAGTCCGATTTCGTCCTCGTCTACTTCATAGGGGTCGAGCCGGTCGGGGTTGGACATGTCACCGTTCAATCCCGCGTGGACGAACGGAAAATGGCTGGCGTCGATGAAGTTTTCGATCGAGCGAAAGCCGTTCGCGGCATAGGTGTATGGCCCGCTGTGGACCTTGAGGAAACTGGCATCCTCCCACTCCGGAAAAACGGGGATATCCGCTGTGGGCTCGCCAAGGCAGACCCACACGAAGCCGTAGCGCTCAACCGCCTGATAGGGGAAAGCACGCGCCTTCTTCATCGGCGTTTCATCGGGGGCGGCGGGCATCAGCGTGCAGCGCCCGCTGCCGTCATATTCCCAGCCGTGATAGGGACAAACGACACGATCGCTCTTGATCCAGCCCCTCGACAGCCGTGCGCCGCGGTGAATGCACAGATCCTCCCAAACATGGATGTCGCCGTTTTCGGTGCGCCAGACGATCAAGTCGCGCTCGAGCAAGCGAACAGGATGAATTTTTCCGGCCACGAAATCGGTCGCATATCCGACGACGTGCCAATCGTTGAGCAAGACCGGATCTTGACAGCCATCCTGCGCGGTGATCGGCCGCTGGGCCGATAAGGTCGTGACGGACATTGTTGCTCCTAAAGATTGGCCGCGGCTGGTTTCTTTAATTAGCCGGCCATATAATTGTTTGGTTGGCCAGCTATATAATTTCTGGTAGCAATCCTCGTGCCATCTCGTGAAACGGTGGGAAACGGCATCGGCATCGACGCTTCAGGGGTCCGCAATGCGATCTTTTCTGTCTTCGCCACATCGGCTGCACCGATTTTGTGCGCCTCTGTGCTCGAATTGCTGCCACGTCATCGCATCCCCGATGAGGTCAGCATGAGCCGCGTGTCCGGCCGGCGCGGCGTCTTGTCAGCTGAGCCACCGATCAAACGTCCCGGGCGGCCCGAAGGCGGCAAGGGCACGATGCGTGAGGGCATCATGGATGCCGCCGAGGTCGTGTTCGCCAATCAAGGATATGCGGGCACCACGCTGCGGGAGATTTCTGTACTCGCGGGAGTGACGCAAGCACTGATCACTTATTACTTCGGCTCGAAGTTCGACCTCTTTAGCGAGACATTCCTTCGACGTGCAACGCTGATCGCAGATGCTCGGATCGAGAGCCTGGCAGCGTTGCAAGCCGAAGGGAAGGCAAAGGACGTCGTCGCCATCGTCGAGGCATTCCTGCAGCCGGTTCTGCAGCTCCGGGCAACTGAGCAAGGCCCCGCCTTCCTGCGGCTCCACGCCCGGCTGCATACCGAACCGCCCAACCTTTCTTACGAGTTGCGCAAGACTGCCTACGACGAGTCAACCCACCTCTATATCGAAGCGTTGCACCATGCGTTGCCGCATCTTTCACGGCTCGACATCCACTGGCGGATGACGCTGATGATCGGCACTTACCTTTACGCACTGTCCGATACGAACCGCATGGAAGACATGGTGCCCGAGTCGTACGATCCGAGGGACGGCTCGAGATTGATGGCCGAGACTGTCGCCTTCATCACCGGCGGCATGTGCCGCGAGCCGACGAAGCCCGTTGTCGTCGATAAAAAGAAGACTGCAAGAAGCCGAGTTCAGATTTAAACGAGAGGAAGAAGCGATGGATCATACGAGCTTCACTGAAATCTGCCTGCATCAGCTTAAGATGTCCGGGGTGCGGGATGGCGAGCGTCTGGTGGTCCTGACCCAAGGCAGTGAGCGCTTGGCATACGCCGATGCGTTCATGGCAGCAGGCCAGCGCCTCGGCGCCAAGATGTATCACATGCGACTGCCTGCGCCGATGCCGACCGCGGGCTGGAACGTCGGCGTGACCGGCCTGGCCGCCCTGCCCGATGCGGTCGATGCGCTGAAGAATTGCGACATGCTGATCGACTGCATTTTCCTGCTGTTCTCGCCCGAGCAGTTTGCGATCCAAGCCGCTGGCACTCGCATCCTCACCGCAGTCGAGCCGCCTGCGTTGCTTGCCCGAATGCTCCCCTACCCGGAATTGCGCGAGAAGGTCGAAATTGCCGCTGGCCTTCTCGACAAGGCGAAGATGATGCGCATCACGTCGCCTAGCGGCACCGACGTGACCTACAAGCTAAATACTTACGATACGATAGCGGAATACGCCTGCAACGACACGCCCGGCCGTTGGGATCATTGGCCCTCGGGCTTCGTCTTCACCGGCGGAGACGATGACGGGGTCGATGGCCAGATTGTAGTCGCGACCGGCGACATCCTGCTTCCGCAGAACATCATGGTTCGTGAACCGATCACCTACACCATCGAGAAGGGCTGGGTCACCGACATCCGTGGCGGGCTAGAGGCCGAAATCGTCAAGGCCTACATGGCCTCGTTCAACGACAAACGGGGTTTCGGCATGAGCCACGTCGGCTGGGGTATGAACCCGCAAGCCAGGTGGCACAACTTCGTGCCGGGCGAATTTCCCGGCGGAATGGGAATGGAGCCGCGCAGCTTCTATGGCAACGTCATGTTCTCGACAGGCCCGAATAGCGAGCTGGGCGGCCCCAACGACACCGCCTGCCACCTGGACATTCCGATGCGTAATTGCTCGTTGTTGCTCGACGACGAGCCCGTCGTGATCAATGGTGACGTGGTCGTGAAGGAGATCCAAATGAGCCGTTAAGCGGTCGCAGGCCCCTGTGCGGCGCACGCCGTGACCGCTGCGCAAAGTCAGCGCTTGCACTGTACGGCGCGCACGCAATTCCGAAGAACGCTGGTGCCTTTCGCGGCCAGCAGTGGGTAAATACACGAAGGAAAGTACTTCTCTATAATGGCACTGAGAGCAGCACCAAGAAGTAGTGGCATATCTTTTGCTTGCACTCGTTGGATGCTTCAACCACCAACCGATGGAACGCGACATGCGCTCGCCAAACTGGTCATCGTGGAAGCTCAATGTTTCACGGGTGCTTGAATGGTCCTACGGCCATCTTATCGCAGCCGAATATGACGCGAGCCATCCTCAATCCGAAGGCCGCGCGCGAAACACGTATCAAGCGATTTGGTCGCCTGAGAATGGATCCTCTGCTTCCCCTTCGCATCGCGAGAACGACTAGAGCGCGGGCCACCAAGTCGAATTGACGGCGGCTTCCCCCGGACGCTTTCGCTTGACTATTCTCGCCTCAGACGTGCGAACCTGATCACCCAAATTGTAGACTGCTCCTGTCACGTGGCCCCACAGCGAAGGGCCTCTCCCGATGCAACCGCGACCGCATCAACTTCGTGCGAAACATTCTCGGCCTGCCGGCGAACACGCCCGTGACGTTGAGCGAAACACCGGTAGTCGCCACTAGTAACATGACAGCCACCGTCAATTTGTCCGAAAGTTTGTCGACGGGCTTGCATGAGCTTAACTCTAATAAAAACGCAGCCGGTTTGGACACCGACTGCGCTTGCGCAACGTGGATGGCGAGACGGCGGGTGGTTGGCCGCTGGCCCTCCAAGGACGTGCGCGCATAGATCGCCCTAGACTACTTCAGTCTTCAAGACCAATTTCTGTGCAGATCGTCGCTGCCGCACACGAGATTTGGATGCACGCATAGAGAGTTCGAAGCGCTACCTCATCTAACATGATCTGGACCACGCTAAGATTGAGAACGATACGCCTGGATAGCGGCTTTGCCTCAACAGCGGCCACGCCTGTATCTTGGCGCGTCGATAGACGCTGATTTGGCGGTTCTGAGCTACCGAATCTGTACGCTGATTCCGCAAACCGCAGCGGCAAAACGCATCTCTGCTGCGGCGACGGCAGCTAAGGCTCGAGCGAGCTCTCTTTACCTGCGGGCTCTCTCCATAATGAAACTTATGCGATTCGGAGCGGATCGTGCCTAGCTGGATCCTTGGCAGGCATGCCGAAAACTGCGTGGCCTCCCTCTGATCCTAGTTCGAATTCCGGTGCGAGCCAATCCTGACGTTGCCCGGTCCAATCGCAAACGTTCTGCGCGAGCGCGTGCATCGATCACAGCGCTCGGTGACGCTGACGAAATGGTGCGGTTTCGGCCGGTCCGCTTCGCTTCGTAAAGTCGACCATCAATCCGTTTGTACAGGCTCGGCCAGCTATCTCCCGGCTGCAGCGTCCCCACGCCGAAGCTCGCAGTGACCTGCCTCGCTCCCCCCAAGACGGCAAAGCTGTTCTGCTCGATGGCTGTCCTCAACCGTTCAGCATAATCAATCGCTTCCTGTTCGTCGGTATCTGGAAGGAACACCGCAAATTCCTCGCCGCCCAGCCGCCCGACGATGTCGCGTTTGCGCGACGCGTTGCGCAGCATGTGTCCCACCTCCCCCAGGACATCGTCTCCGACGTCATGACCGAGGGTGTCGTTGATGCTCTTGAAGTTGTCGATGTCGCACAAGACGAGCGTAGCACGGCTCGACCCGTGTTTGCGCAGATGGGCGGATATCCGTTCTTGAAAGCCGCGCCGGTTCAGGATGCCGGTCAACAGATCGAGATCGCGTTCGCGGCGGAGATCGTCGATCATGTCGGACACCGCCGCGGCGAGGATGGCCAGCGCCAGGCCAGCGCCGAGCACGGCGAGCGAAAGCTGGAGTGCCTGCCAGAACATCGAATTGCCGAACGTGATCTTGTCGATCGGCGCGGAAAATCCGACCGTGAGCAGGGTGCGGGGAAAAAAATGCAATCCGAACAGCAACAGCACCCAGAACAGAGCCCGATCGACATACGGCCCGCGCGCCAACGCGGTGAGCCGCCCCGCTGCGAGCAGCATCAGGAGGCCGTAGCCGAAATTCTGGATGTAGACCCGGGCGATGAGATTACGATCGACATAGAAGAAGTAGGCGAGCAGACAAACGAAGCCGGCAAGGATCGCCATATCGATGACCGGACCTAGCCCCCTTCCCGAACGCACCAGGATGCCCTCCATGGCGGCGATCACCGCCGACGTGTAGAGCGCGCCCGACACAATGGCATTGACGCCCGCGCTGGGAGGCAAACTCAGGATCTGCGACATCGCGCCGAGAGCAAACAGGACGCACGCGCCGGCCAGCAAAATCAGGTAGTTACGCTTTTTCTCCACGAGCCACGCGCAGACGAAAGCAACCCCGAAGACGAACAATATTCCGGGCGTGATCAGTTGGAGCGTAGTCTTGACGATGACCCCATTCATCTCGCTCAAACTTTCCAATAGGTCCCGGCCGTTGCGACTTGGGGGTACCTCGTAGCCGAGGAACACTATCAAATTTGATCGAAAGTGCCTCAAAAGCGGGTCGACCGCCGGGAACCGGTCGAGTAGTTGCTCAACCGGTCGACTGCCGGTAGCTAGCTGATGGGGAGGCGCCAAATCAATGCCTTTGACGGCTCATAGCGGCATGCGTGGCGAGTGCTGGCTGCAATTAGGCGTCTCCACTATGGTCGGCGCGATCACGAAGCATATCGCCTCAAGGCGCTGGAGACCCGGTTGATGATTTCTTTTCGCGCATTCGCCATTGCTGCGGCGACACTTGTCATGACACCAGCCGGCACCGAGCGCGCATCGGCGCAAATTTCTCCTGCGACCGAAAAGCTCAACGCCTATGTCGGTTGCATCAATCGGCTCTCGGCGCGCGCCTATGACTCGCAGTCGCGCTATTTCAGCTGGGCGCCGAAGTCTGGGCCGACCGGCAAAGAGCGTATCATCTACGGGACTTATACCATCTATGACACTGCTGATTGCGCAAAGAACGTCGCAGCGGCCAATACGCTGGAGCCGCGCGATAGTGCCTTGGAGGCTGCGGCGTTCGCCTATGTCAGTGCTGTGACGGCGCTCGGCCCGCTGCTCAAAGAGGCGGACGACTATTACACTCAGGAGAATTACAAGGACGACAAGATGGCTAAAGGCCGCGCGCTTCATCCCCGTCTCATCACGGCATGGGATGCGTTCGCTGACGCCGACAAGAAGCTGCGCGCCAACGTAGAGGCTATCAATGACAGACGTAAGGCCGAGGAACTGGTTGCTATCGAGGCCAAGGAAGGCAAGAAGACCCGTTACTATGTAGAAGCGATCATGATCGACGCCAAGCGTGTGGTCCGCCTGCAGGATACCGACAAGCCCGACATTGAGGCGATCACCAAAGCAGTGAGCGACTATGAAGCGAATGTGAAGGCGCTGGAGGAGGTCTCTACCACCGGCGGCGAGAAGATTGGCTCAATGTTTGCCAGCAACGCCAAGTCCGTCCTGGTTACCGCGAAACAATTGATGCGCCGGATTCGTGACAAGGTGCCATATACTTCCGGCCAGAAAATGATGATGAGCCCGGGCAGCGCTTGGATGGTCGAAGGGTCCCCGGCCCGTCTGCTGCGCGACTACAACCAGCTAATTGAGGCGTATAACCGTGGCACTCGGATCTGACGATAAGATCAATCGGGCGGCAAAGCCTTGCTCTGATGCCGCGTTGCGAATCTACCACGTGGCAAATGCTCGCAAAGGTTCGTTATGGAGATCCCTTATTCATGCCGCGTCCTCGTCGCGACAATTTGCGTCATGCCGGGGCTGACTAACTACACGACAGCTGAGAAGGCTCGAGCTGCTAAATCAGCAGACGCGACACCGAATGTCGTGATGGCTGCCGATCCGCCGCCACCGTCTATCTACTGGGCGCCAGAACACTCGACAGTTCGGAACCATCCGCGGCAACCCGGTATCTGGGTCGCGGAATCAAAGGATGGCTCGCGAAAGTATTATTTCGGCGACCAGTGCCGTGCCTCAGAATTTCAAAGCTTCATTGGGCAAAGGGTCGACGCGCTTCCGGAGAGGCCAACAAATGCGATATGGCGACTCGCCTGTTCAACTTGCGCTCGGCTCTCCGACATGGATTGGATGCGGATGAACGTAACGTATGATCAGCAAACCAGAACGATCAACGATATCTCGTGCGGCTAGGGCTATGCCGCTCGATCACGCCCTTGCTTAAGGTCGTCCAATCCTGATGCGAGATCGTCCTTAAGGCGCTGCTTCCAATATGCCCTCAGCGCCCCGCTGATCATCCGGCCCCGCTATGACATTCGACTGCGGCGTCATGCGCATACACCTGCTGGGAGTTAGAATAGCTCTAGTGAACGGGCAATGATTGATCTATTCAGTTTCAGCGCGTTGCGCTTTGCCGGTCTTCCACTCGGCTGGCGAGGAACCGAGAGCGGGAGGTTGACGCCGAATATGTATTCGTATGGCATTGGTGATATCATTGATTGCCGCGGCTGCAGCGGATCGATGCGGATTTACCGCAGAGGCCCTCACCCGAAATGGTCGGGTTATGAAGTGCAACGGTTTGAATGCCCCGATTGCAAATCACAGCTTGCACGCACAGTAGACAAAGACGGTTTACCTGCTCGAAAGGCTAGTGGACGCTCTTAAGTCCCTCCGCTTGCTTCTGACGGAGTATCGTCGCGATTCAGGCGGTACCGCATTTCCTTGTACAAAGCGGGAGGATGACGCGCCTCCGCCGCTGTGGACAATCCGCATTAGACCAAACTGCTGCCAATTTCTTTGACGATCAAGACCATAAGCACCCTTACAAGAGGCGCGAATTGGAAGAGATCGATCAGCGATTTGAAGCGTTTCCCGACCCTGTTAACAATTGGATAGTCTGGGATCGGATTGAAGACGATTATGCAGAAGTCGGGACGCACCGCCTTCGTTCATTGAGCGAAGCTCAGGCGAAAGCGTTTTGCTTTCTTTTAAATCGTCTCCTATCGTAAGCGTAGAGGCCTTTATAGACGCACTCGAGCTTCTCCTCGATCCTGACCACAAGATGAGTGACGTTAGTCTCTAGCACGCTGGCGCGCATCTTAGGCCTTCCGAGTCCTGTTCTAACGGCGCTTATTCGAAGCGTCCGTCGGGAAAGTCATTGCGTTTAAACGCAAAGGGTTGCGCGACGACGCGATGGATTAAGCCCGCATCTGGAGTGCTATCCGATCTTCCGTTGCAAAGCTTCTATCGAGCCGCAACTCGCCCAGTCCGGCTATAAACATTTCGACGGCTACTGAGAAGCTGCGTTGGAAATCCAGCGAATGGTTCGGCGACGACATTTCATTTACGACGAAGCCTCAAGCCAGACTTCGCAGTATGAGCGCACCGCTGATTGCTTTATCGCCATGGATCCCACAGGAAGTAAAGACCTCGACGACTGTTCTCGCGAGTGCTTTACCGGAGACCTCCCATTCTGAAGTGGTTACATCTAAGCTGCGAAACGACGCCGCAGCCAGGCCCGGATTAGCCAGAGCAAATCCTCTCATCGCGTGTGCCATCGCACGCACCGCTGCAGTCCCAGACAATTGGCTAACCGAGCTTTCTATTCGGCTTTGAAGCCCGCTATAGCCTTTGATAGCAAGTGCGGTGCGCAACTCCGGCAAGCTCCCGACCTGCCCAAGTATGGCTCCATCTCCGAAATGAGATCAGCCGCGATATGTTTGTCCCAGCGGGTCTCAAGCGGGTGGAGCACCTGCTCCACATCGGCCGGTGAAAACGCGGCTGCACAGCGAACTGGTGAAAACACGAAACGCCTTTCTAGCCGGCGCTCGTGTCGAAGCACCTTACATTGGTCTACAGATTGTCAGGATTATCCCTTGCTCAACCTGCTCCAGCAGCGAAGGTTCCCAAGGCGCGACGGTTGGCTGAACCGAAAGCCGCCCGGGCGGCTTCGGACGACCGCCGAACTCGTCTCGCGAGGCTACAAAATAACAACAAATGATGTGACGTCGGTCACAGTGGTCGCTCCAAACGCTCGCTATAACCATGGCGAGCCGTGGAGGAATTCCATGAAGCGCTTTCTACAAAATCTCTCGCCAGAGGACCGTCGTACGCACCGCAAGTGGGCCGTATCCGTAGTTGCGCTCTATACGGCGGCCGCTATCCTTGCACTCGTCGTCGCATCGACGCTATCCCCGACTGGTCACGCTCAACGAGAAGCCGCCAATCTCGTAAAGGCGCAGACGCCGTCTTTACGCCAAGCCCGGTGAGATGACAAACGTATGAGAGTTTGGCAACAACGGCAGAGCGCTGCGGCTCTACTGCTCTGCTTTGCTACGACACCTTCGCTCGCCGCGACGACAACTGTTCCATCCCATCATCAGTTGTGCTGGGTCTTAGGAGCTTATGACCAAACAGTCTATTATGCGGACATCGCGGATCGCCAAGATCGCGAAGAGAGCTTTGCGGTTCACGTTGAGTACTTCGGAATAGAGCACACTGGCGCACAGTGTTTCGAATACCTCGCAAACAGTTTATGAAACCCGACGTGCTGCTATGTTCGAGCATTGGCAGTCAGAGAAGCTAGAGATCGTAAATACGACGTTTCTATCGGATCTCGACTATTGAGCGAAAAGCCACTCGATGTAGTCGCTGGTACTTATCGCAGACGCTCTAGGACGGCGAGTTATCGAATGTGGCCACGCCCGCCTCTATGACCTCGATTTCAGTCTCGACAGCATCTAACGGCACTCGAAAATCGAATCCGGTCCGGCTTCGCAGGTCTTTCGCGATGCCCTTTCGATGATCTAGCAGACCGACCAGCGCGGCCCGATCACCAACCTGGACGTATGCGCTGACAATAAGCTCGATTGCTGATGCCACTGCCGCCTCCAAAGAAAACCCGCCGGGTCGCTCCGGCGGGTCTGTCGTTTCGTCTACCAGCTGGCGGTACGCATTACTGATCCGCCTTTAAATAGCATGCGCTTAAAGTCTTAAAGAAGGATTCGCAAAGAGCTGCCTGGGACGAGCCCGGGCATCGGAGTACTATCCACCAAGCCCAGTTCATTCGGACGTTACCGCACGCCGCGCCGGCTGTCGGATGGAGCGCCCGTTAGCCAATTCGCGCCAGATCGAACGGGCGAGGCCACGGTGATTTTCGGGGATCGGGTGTTATGGAGCATCAAGACCGGCGCGGGAAATTAGCGCAAGGCTGCCAACGGCAAGAAACACAGGGGTGCTGCTTACGTTAGGATCCGATCACGCCCTTTAGTCCAGTATAAAGCGACCCGGCCACGCCGGCACCCGCCCCGATCAGCGGTCCCACCGTCTGCGCGAGCTCCTGAATCAACCTTGCACGACGTCTCATCTGCTCCTCACCAACATGCTCTCCGAGCAGCCGAGCCGCCTTAAACGCAACGGCATTGGGTTTGCCGCCTTGAGCCAGTGTGCTTGGCAAAATCCGGAAAATGACCATGCCGAGAACGTTGCCAGACAAGAATGCCAAGCCGATACTGGCCACATATTCTCCCACCTCACGCCACTCCACGACCGAAGCGGGTACAATCGGCACGCTGTCGTTGATCCCGGTAACGACTAGCATGCACCCTACGCTTAGGATGGCCGTGGCCAGACCCACCAGCCAAGCGCCGAGTGGCTCGAGCTTATTGAAGGGCATCGAAGCAATGCCGAACAGCAGCGGGATCACGATCGACGCAAGACGCAGATAGAGCGGCGCAACGTTGAGGACGATGGTCACGATGATATGGGCAGCGATCAGCAACACGGCCGGCAACAGCACGTAGACGGAAAAGTGAGTTAGATAGTAGCGCAGCGGATTGGTCCGGCGCGCAAGCGCGACTTCGGCCCGATCCAGCGCATGAGTGAGTTTATCGATTTCGCTGACAAGGTCCTGCACCTCAAGCAGGATCGGCCGGACGAAACGCAGATCGCGCGAGCAACTCTTGCACGCGATGGCCTCATCCCTAATTGTCTCCATACAAAACGGGCATTCCATGGCTATCTCAGCCCTTCCGTTTTGGACGGATGGAGGCAATCTCGGCTCTGATCCGGGAAAGTTCAGCCAACGCGGCATCACGCTTGGTGATCAAGTCCCGGCGCTCTATGGCTAGTGCTTCGGGAACGGCGATATCTCTCGAACACGAGCCACAGACCAATACAAGGTCGTCGTTCTCGCGAAAACAGTACGGACAAATGATTGCCATCGCGTCAGCGCGCAACCTTCAAGACAAAGCTCGTGCTGCCGGCGCGGCCATCCGAGTCCTTGAGATCGACGCGCAGCATGTGCTCGCCAGGCGGGAGCGACGCATCCGGCATGTCGATCCCCGCCGGTTGAACGAATGCCCGCAGGCGCTCCGTCAAATCCACATTCGGCGTGCGCAGGTAAATGACCTTAACAGAGGTCACATCGATAGTCGCTCCGCCAAATGACAAGAACTTTAGCTGAAAGTGCGTCGGCGATTGGATGTTATCGGTACCGGAGAGGAGCTCGATCTTCGGCCCACGCGTGACACCGCGCCGATCGACGCCTACCGCTCCTTTCGGAGGTGGCAAGGAGGCCTCTTCCTGCGTGATCAGCACCCCCGCGGCCCGCGACGGCACGGATTGATACAGCACAAACAGGCAAGCAAGAGCAAAGCAAATTCCGATACGATGTCCCATCATTCCCCCAAGGCGATCTATAAACTCATCTGGTGCCACCATCGCCTATGATCGAGTAGGGCGCCCAGAATAACGGATGTGCGTAAGCGAACTCGGTCTTCCCATCGGCGTTCAGATAGCCGGGTCCGTCAGCCAAAGCCATCATGGCCTGCCGCTGGGCTTCCCCTCGTGCGAGTTTTGGATCGTCGGCCTGCCGCTTAAACAGATCTGTCATCAACTCTCGTGCGGACTGTGAATGCACCGACCAGTTGGTTACCAACAGAGCGCGTGTGCCCGCGTAAAAGAACGCGCGGCCAAGGCCCGATGCGGCCTCGGCGCCGGCGCCCGCACCTGCGCCCGTGTTACAGGCCGAGAGGATGACCCAGTCCGCATCCAGCTTGAGACCGAGGATCTCTTCCATGGTCAGTAGGCCGTCACCCTCTTCGCCAGTCACCGTCGGCGAGGACAACGCAAGCGCTGGCTGGGTCAGCCCGTTTAATTCACCGGGGACGAGGCCGTGTGTTGCGAACGCAATGATCTTGAAGCCTGACAGATTGACCGACTTGACGGCTTTTTCCGTCGCTCCTTTGCCGAGGTTCAGAACCTTGGATGGATCGGCCTGCAGTGCCAGAGCGATCGAGCGCAACTCGTCCGCCGTGTCCGGAAGCCGCGGCAGCATGCCGAGCTCAGCGCTGTCCACACCTTCGAGCTTCGGGCTGTTGCGGCGCTTCAGCGGTACTCCTCGCATGGCGTTGACATCTGCGGCATCGGCCACGCGGATCTTTGCCTCGATCTGCTCGGCTTCGGCCTGCTGCTCGGTGTTAAAGTACGGATCTCCGAACGCGATCATCTCTCCGCGGTCAGACTTTCCCGGCGGCAGCCGCCGCAAGGTTCGCAGCGCGGCCGCGGAGGGGACCATCGTGACCGCATGAGTGCGCGCAAGCCAGGGGACGTCCCTGTAGCCTGTAAACAAAACGTCTTCATCCTTCTTGATTGCCGATGGCTGCGTGGGCAATAGAGATAGCGGCAGTAGGCCCAGCGCTCCGTTGGTGACGACGACCAGTTTCCTGGCCGGCTTCCAGCCTGCTTCGACGGGCTTGAGGAGCGACGAATACAGATCATATCCCAGCGCCACATCGAAAGCCGGAATATCCGAGATCATCGCGGCCGGCGGCTCGAGCGCTTCGCGCAACTTCGTCACTTTGGTCTGGACTTCCGCCGCATTGGACCCAATTGATGCGAAGGCGATCGCGCCCGTCTTGGGGACCGCCCAGACGAAGCTTGCGTCCTGGCCGAAATAAAACGACAGCATCGCCTCGTCAGGCGCCAGCGTATCGCGAATCTCATCTACGGACGGTGCTCTTGGCGCAACCAGATCGGCATAGGACGGAAACCGCCGATTGATCTCCTGTCGCGCCTTGACCCGCTCGCTGCGTAAATTGGCAATGGATGCATTCAACGTCTGCACGCCCTTTTCGTCTCGCTCAGCCGATGACAGGGACAACACATTATTCAGCGTACCCAACTGGGCGTTGATCTGCTTTGACAGATCCTGCTCCTTGCGCACCAATTCAGCCAGCGCGGGATCCTTGACCGAACTGCGCGCACTTGAAGCCGCCAACGCCTGCTGCACCGAGCTGCCGCGGACAGCGTCCGCAAGACTGAATGTCTCGGCCCCGATATCTACCGCCGGACTCTTCTGCCTCGACAACATTCTGAAATAGGCTTCGACAATCGCCTGGAAGCGTTGATTCCTGGCGGCAACAATAGTCGTGTCGTCATCATCGGCATTTTCACGCGCCGACGCCACCAGGACCGGGATCGCAGCCTTGAATTCGCGGACAGCGTCTTCATCGCGTCCTGCTCGCATCAAGCCGATCGCAAGAGTTCCGCGCGCCGAAGCTGTGTCGAAGTGGCCCTCACCCACGCGCGCCGTCTGCTTCTTGACCAGCTGGTCGGCTGCGGAAATGCCCGCCTCGGTCTGGCCTGAAGCATAGAGCGATGCGATACGCGAGCCGTTCAGTTCGAATACCTGACGCCGCATCGGCTCCCAATTGGCGATTGCTCTGTCGATCTGGGCATAAACTGCGACGGCATCACGGCTCTTACGCTGCAGGTTAAGGACGCCGCCAAGCTGTGAAAGCATCTGCACGGTTTGCGGCGCTTCATCTGGAACGCCCGTTGTCTTGCCGATATCGAGTGCCACGCGCAGCAACTTTTCGGCGTCGGCATGGCGCCCCTGTTCGACCAGAATGCCGGCAAGACCTGCAATGAAACGCGGTGTCGCGTAATGATATTTGCCTTGGTCCTTCAACCGGGACAACAGCGCGCGACGTGCATCGGATTCGGCCTCCGCAAGGCGGCCCTGCCGGGCCTTCGTCCTTGCAAGACTGAGAGTGATAAAATCGATGGATTGAAGCACTGCCGACTCCGTCGGCGGATTCTCGCCACTGAGAAGGCCCTTCATGCCTGCGCGCTTGCGGGCTTCCGCAATGCGAAGCGAAGCCTCAGCCTCCTTAAACTGTCCACGTGCCTCGAAAATGGCAGCATTGCCGAGCTCGATCTCCGCCTCCCAATTTTGGCCGTAACGCGCATATGCTGCGCGCATTGAAGGATGGCCACTCGTTCGCGCCTCCTCGATCGCAGGGCGGCTGCGGCGCATGTAGCCTTCTGCCTGAACGATATCGCCCATCTGGATCAGCGAAGTGGCAATCGAGCGATTAGCTGTATGCACGAACCCTTTCGCCCCCGGCGTATTAGCGGTGTCACGCAATAGCCGTTGATATGTTTCGAGCGCCTTCTTCGGATCGCCCGCGCTGCCGTATTGGACAGCCACCAGTTGAACCAGGCGCGCCATCAGTCCGGGCGGAGCAGCCCCACGCCCCGCCTCGATTCCTTTTTCAAGATCGGAGATGGAATCTGCCAGGCGCCCGAGCTGGGTTCGCGCGCCCGCGCGGTCAAGATAGAATTGCGCAAGAGCGACGCGCGAAGCTCCGGCAGGAACCTTTACATCCGCATCTGCCTTCAGTTGCCCGATTTTCTTCTCGTCGGGCTTTTCGGTATCGAGGATCGCCGTAATATCGGAAATTGAGCGCGGCGGTGCGACAAAGCCGACCGGCAATGCCGTTTCCGACGCAATCTTCGGCGTGACATCGGTGGGGACGGCGACTGCCACGTTGGCGCGCCCATTTGCGGCGTTAAGTTTCGACATCACGCAAGAGCGCACTGCAGGCGTCGCTTTTGCCCGGCACGCTTCCAGGCTGCCGCCGCCACCGCGCATGCACGACATCACAATTGGCTTTCCCACCGACATCCGGCACTGCTCAATCGCAGCTTCCTGCGTAAGTGCAGTGACCGGTGGCGACCATAGCGCGGCTGCCGTAAAGGCGACGATCATCACCAATGCGCGACAGGCCACATACCGAATTATCAATCGCTTGGAAAACACCGCTTGCATGACCACGGCTCCAAAATAACTTATCAAAATATGACGTGATCCTAGCCGCAAACCAATTTGATCGACAAGCGCGTTGCAACCAGTTTCGGGTGGAACCCGGTTTATTGTAATAAAACGCGGAGATGAGATGGCGTATACTTGCAGAGTATCTTACGTCGCACTGACGTTTATCGCAGGGATCGTTGGGTCGTTCGCCGGCACCGGAATCGCGGAAGAGTTTCTTCCGCCGTTGCGGGCGCTTCCTATGGACAATGCCAGCCGTGCCGCGTCTTTCGCCAAGGACCTCGCGTTTCCGCAGCAGGCCGAGCCGACAAGACTGACTTTCCCTCAAGCTGCGTTTCTGAAGCCAGAGGGTGAGGGCCCTTTTCCCGCACTGGTAATGGTCCATCAATGCGTAGGCGTAAATCCAGCGATCGTCCAATGGTCGCGCGAAGCTGTCAGCCTTGGCTATGTCGTTCTCCTGATCGACAGCCTGACGCCCCGACAGATCGACACGTTGTGCTTCGGTCCGCGAAATGGCGTCAATTTATTTCGCGGAGCAAAGGACGCATTCCAGGCGGCGGACCATCTCCGCCGATATCCGTTCGTAGACCCAAACCGTCTATCATTCGTCGGGTTCTCATGGGGAGCGATGGTCGGCCTTATCGTCTCCAGCGCAAGGTATGCTGATGCGTTAGGCGGCCGCCCATTCGCGTCCGTCGCGGTTTTTTATCCCGGGTGCTTCCGCGTTACGCGCCCAAATGCGCCGGTCTTTGACATCGTCAGCGATGACATGAAGCAGCCGGTACTCGTTCTCTTGGGGGCCTCCGACAACGAAACTCCCGCCAGCGAATGTATCGAGAAACTGCAGGAAGCCAGGTTGGCCGGCTCAGCCGTGGATTGGCATGTCTACCCTGACACCGGTCACTGTTGGGACTGCCGTCAACTCGATGGCCGTAGCAAGACGGATTATCGCGGGAACTTTGTTTCCTACAAATTCAGGCAGGACGTCACGACCGACTCTTCCCAACGATTGTTCCAATTCCTGGCCGCTTCGCACCGGGGCAAATAGCCATGGAGCCCGATGCGTACCAAAAATGGAGCCGCATTCTAGTGGACTTGCATAAGCGAGCCGCCCTCGTCAAAGTGCTACTATTGCATCGAATGATATTGGATCGGGGTTTGAACATGAAGAGCATTGTTCTAAGCGCGATGACATTAGTGATGTTTACGGCCACCGCCTCGGCTGCCACTCTGCAAGAGTGCCGCAAGAAGGTGATTGGGCCTTATATTTCCAGCATGTGCCGCGGCGCCGGCGCATCAGGGGGTATGAACGAATGCGTCAAGAGAATTGGCGAGCAGATGCGGCCCCAGATACAGGCTTGCGTTAAAGGCCGCTAAGAGTCCGGTCGCCGGCCAGCAACCGAATATTCTACGCCTTCGCGGTCGGCAAAATTGGCACGTCTGCAAGGGTTTTTGCGTGCGTCAACCAAACATTCGCCCTCCGACTATTGTGGAATAATGCACGGGCCACGAGCGAGTATCCCCATCTCGAAGCGCCACCTAGCCTAATGCGGTTCTATATGCAGTGGGGCTCTAGAACCCACAACGCTTCTGAGCCCTGTGTACAGCGAGCCGGCCAAACCTGCGCCAACGCAGATCAATAGTCCCGCGGCTTGTGTCAGCTCTTGAATCAATCTAGCGCGACGGCGCATTTTCTCCTCGCCAACATGTTCGCCGAGTAAGGGCGGCCTGACAGCAGCATTCGCTTACCACCTTGAATCCCAGTTACCAAACTCGGGTCGGGCGTTGCTATTCGGGAGAGCCTTCGAGTCTTACTCTGCGCGTAAGGAGATGGCGGTCGGTAAAACTGCAGCGATGCAATCGCCTTGATCGGCTGCGGGCAACGTCGAGGCGAACATTTACTATCCAAGAAGCAGCTTCTGTAGCAATGTCGCATATATTTTGCGGGATTTTCATAGTGATTTTAGCACGCCTTCTGATTGCGCTCTGCCTCTATTGCACGCTCGTCACATCGGCGGCGGCGGAAAAACGTGTCGCACTGATAGTAGGAAATTCCGCCTACATGCACGTGGGGAGACTGGCGAATCCGACAAACGACGCTGCCGCCCTCGAAACGGTCTTAAGAAAGGCCGGATTCGATACGGTCGATTCGCGCCGCGACCTTTCCGTAGCTGACACCCGTAAAGTACTGCGCGATTTCACGGCTAAGGCGCGTGACGCAGATGTCGCAGTAGTCTACTACGCAGGACACGGGATCGAGGTAGATGGTGTCAATTATATCATTCCGATCGATGCGACTCTTGAGCAGGACACGGATATCTACGACGAAGCATTCTCGCTTGACCGCATTCTTGTTTCGGTCGAGCCTGCCAAACAGCTGCGATTGGTGATCCTCGATGCCTGTCGTGACAATCCATTTGCTAAGACCATGAAGCGGACGTTGGGCTCTCGCGCCGTTGGCCGAGGCCTGGCAAAGGTCGAGCCCACCACCCCTAATACGATGATCGCATTCGCCGCCAAAGCAGGCTCGACTGCTTCAGATGGCACCAGCCGCAACAGCCCATTCGCGACCGCGCTCGTAGATCATCTTGCGAAACCCGGCCTCGACCTGCGTAAAGCCTTCGGATTCGTTCGTGACGACGTGATGAAGGCCACCGACAACAAGCAGGAGCCATATGTCTATGGGTCCCTTGGCGGCAACGACGTGTCGCTAGTGCCGTCGGGCACGGTTCAAGCACCGGCTGCGGCCGCTCTCACGCCTCCTCCATCGCTCCCGTCCGTAAATGCTGATGCCCGGCGCGACTATGACGCAGCAGTGACGATCGGCACGCAGGCGGTTTGGGATGCGTTTATAATTGATCACCCGAGAGGGCTATACACCGAACTCGCAAAGGCACAACGCGCGAAGCTGGTCGCCGAGGAGGCGCGAAGCGCCGCAGCAGAGCGATCACGCATCGCCGACGAGGAGAAAGCTAGACTTGCGGCAGAAGGCGCGCGCGCGGCGGAACAAGCGAAGGCCGCGAAAGCCGCGAAGGCTGCCGACGAGGTCCGGATCGCCGCAGAGAGGAAGAAGGCGGCGGAGGATGCCAAGCTGATCGAAGCGGAGCGTGCTAAGGCTGCCGCCGTTGCGAAGGCAGTGGAAGAGGCGCGTAATGCGGCGGAAAAGAAAAAGGCGGCAGAAGATGCCAAGCTAGGGGAAGCCGAACGTATCAAAATCGCTGCCGCAACAAAGGCGGAAGAAGCGCGTCTCGCGGCGGACAAGAAAAACGCCGTCGATGGTACGAACGCGCCTGACAAGAAACGTGAGGCGGACGGACGCCGAGCTACCGCTCCGACGTTAGACACTGATAGGCCGACCGGGCCAGTCGCTAGTATCGCACCGGACTCCAAGGCCGAAACTTCGCCAAGGTCTTCCGGAGATGCGAATGATGTCCCGCGCCAGGTACAAGCCGAACTCCGCAGAGTTGGCTGTAATAACGGAGCTGTAACAAGTGAGTGGAATGGGGCTGCGCAACGCTCACTCGGTCTCTTCAACAAGCACGCTGGCACCGCGCTAGATGTGAAACTCGCGAGCCTAGACGCCCTTGATCTGATCAAAAGTAAAACCGGCCGCATCTGCCCCTTGATCTGCGAGCACGGGTACAAGGCCGACGGTGATCGCTGCACAAAAGTAACCTGTCGCACCGGTTATGAAGTCGGCGACGACAACACTTGCGAGAAGATCGAAGTCAAGAAACTGCCGGCGAAGCGGGCACCTCCCGCAACTCAGTCAGCCGCGCCCGCTGCGCCTTCCGGACAAATCATATGCGGCAATGGCGGCTGCCGCCCGATCGGCAAGGGATGCAAGCTAGTGCAGACTCGCAACGGATATGCAGGAAACTACGAAGTCTGTAATTGAATCTCTTGGAGTCGCAGCAAAGCGCGAAGGAGGCTAAACGCCGGCACCGAATGCGATGCCGATCAGCACCGCAAAAGCCAAAATAAGCAGCAGTTTCACCGGCACGTCGCGGAGGGTTAGATTTCATTGCGGCACAATCAGTCCGCGAACTGAATTTGGCAACGATGGACTAGGGTGGCTGCACAGCTATTCGGTTGAGCCAAGCCGCTAATCAGCACTCATCGGTTTGCTACTAACAAACCATGCCGTATCTCTCTGATAGCAATACCGAAAATGGCAAAATCAACCGGCGGTGCGACACGTGCCATCAACGAAGGTGTCGCACGTGCAACACTTTTTCGGCTCCACCGAAATTCTAACAGATTGATTTGTTGAGATTTTTGGTGGGCGCACTAGGGCTCGAACCTAGGACCCGGTGATTAAGAGTCACCTGCTCTACCAACTGAGCTATGCGCCCGGATCCAGATCCGGATATCCCCGTGGGGACGGCGTCGTTTAGCAAAGCGATCCCGGGATGTCCAGCGACGCTGTCACAAAAATTGCACCGTTTTTCGCAATCGCGAAAATGCGGAAAAGCCGCTGGATTTCAGCGGCTTCTTCATTGTTGCGACCGTGGAAAACCGCTGCGGATCAGAGCCGCTCGGCGCCCGGCGCGGGGTTGCGCTCGAATCTGGCGCCGGGGCCGCCGGGACCGCGATCGTCGTCATCGCCGAAACGCGGGCTATCGAAGCCGGGAGGGCCGAATCCCTCGCCTTCGAAGCTGCCGCGCTCATAGCCCGGCCGCGGGCCGCGATGACGCCAGCCGCCCTCCCCGCCGCCGAAGCGGCGGTCCATATGGGTCAGCACCGCCAGTCGGCGCTTCTGGCCATCATCGAGGGTCTTGTAGAGCGGGTCGGCGGCATCGGCGATCTTCTTCAGCGCGGCGGCCGTGGTGGCCATGTCCCCGGCGCGCTGCTGCAGGCGGGCGACCGGATTGTCCGGCGTGTCGGTCCGCTTCGCGTCGTCGTCGCGGTTCTTGCGCTCTTCCATCCGCGCATTGGCGCGGTCGATGCGCAGCTTGGCGAAATCGCGCACTGCGCTCTCCACCGCCGGCCACATCTTCTCCTGGTCCGGCGTCAGCTTGAGCCCGGCCTTCACGGCAGCGATGCGCGCATCGGCGAACGCAGCGCGGTCTTCCGGATTCATCCGGACGTGATGATGCATCCATGGACGATGCTGCGCATAGACCGCGGTAGAACCGGCGATCACGGCAACAGCGGCACCGGCGAGCAAGATCTTCTTCATGGCAACCTCCTTTGGAAAGTTACCTGAAGATGATCCTGCGCTGCCGGACCTTCAACTTACGCTTTGGCCATGTGTTTTCTGGATGTGTTCGTTTTCTGAATATGTATTCACGATGGAACACACTTCAGAATTTTTCGTCACAGCATCCCGAGAACGCGCGGCAGCCACAGCGAGATCTCCGGGATGAAGGTCACCGCAACGAGGAACATCAGCATGGTCAGCAACCACGGCCACACCGCGATGGTGAGTTCCGTGATGCCCATCTTGGCGATGCCCGACGCGACATAGAGATTGAGGCCCACTGGAGGATGGCACATGCCGACCTCCATATTGACCACCATCAGGATGCCCAAATGCACCGGATGCACGCCTAGCTTGACCGCGATCGGAAACAGGATCGGCGCGGTGATCAGCACGATGGACGACGCCTCCATTACATTGCCGGCTACCAGCAGCAGGATGTTGACGAAGATCAGGAACGTCCACCAGTTGACGCCCATGTCGACGATCCAGGCGGTGAGCTGCTGTGGAATCTGCTCCGATGTCATCAGGAACGAGAACAGCACCGCATTGGTAATGATGTAGAGGATCATCGCGCTCATGCTGGCTGAGCCGAGCAGCACCCGCGGCACGTCTTTCAGGCCCATGTCCTTGTAGACGAATACCGCGATGATGAAGGCATAGACGGCGCTGACCGCCGCGGCTTCCGTCGGCGTGAACCACCCGCGATAGATGCCGCCGAGCACGAGGAAGATCAGCAGCAGGCCCCAGATACACTCGCGGAACGCCTTGAAGCGCTCGCCCCATGATGCCCGCGGCAGCCGCGGATAATCGAACTTCCAGGCGCGATACACCGTGGTGGCGCCGAGCAGCGTCGCCAGCATCAGCCCGGGAATGACGCCGGCGATGAACAACTGGCCGACGGACGCCGAGGTGACGCGTGCGCCATCGGGCCCGAGCGCGACGCTGCCGCCGGTCGCCACCGCATAGATCACCATCACGATTGACGGCGGGATCAAGATGCCGAGTGCGCCCGACGTCGTGATGACGCCGGCGCCGAACCGCTTCGGAAAGCCCTGCGCGACCATGGCGGGCAGCAGGATCGAGCCGATCGCAATCACTGTCGCCGGTGACGAGCCGGAGATCGCCGCGAACAGCGCGCAGGCCATCACGCCGGCGAGACCGAGACCGCCATACCAATGCCCGACCATCGAGGTCGCGAAATTGATCATGCGTCTGGCGACGCCGCCATGGGTCAGGAAATTGCCCGCGAGGATGAAGAACGGGATCGCCATGATCTCGAAATTCTCAATGCCGGTAAACAGTTTCAGCGCCACCGCCTCGATCGGCACCTGGGTCAGGAAGAACAGGAAGGTCAGCACCGTCAGGCCGAGCGCGATCGAGATCGGCATGCCGGTGAGCATCAGCGCAATGAGCAGCGCAAAAATGAACAGCGTGGTCATCGGGCGCCCTCCGGCGTCGGACCAACCGCCGTGTCGACCTCGATACCCTCCACATGGCTGTGATCATGATGCGGCAGATCGTCAAAACGGAAATAGCTGTAGGCGACCTGCAGGAAACGGAAGCACATCAGATAGGAGCCAAGCGGAATGCAGAGATAGACGATCCAACTCGGCAGTTCGAGATCGGGCGATGTCTGGTCGGTCTGCGACAGACCCATCACGAAACTCGCGCCCATGGTGCCGATGATGCCGGTGAACAGCGCGCCGCACAGAAGCCCGAACAGGATGGTGCCCTTGCGCCATTTCGGCGGCAGTTGCAGCACCAGTACGTCGACGCCGACATGGATGCCGGTGCGCACGCCGTAAGCCGCGCCGAACTTCGCCATCCACACGAACATGTAGATGCACAGTTCCTGCGCCCAGGACAAATGGATGCTGGCGAGAAATTTATAGGCCGCCATCGCGCCGGGCAGGTTGCGATACGACACCACGAAATCGGTGGTGTAGCGATGCGCCACGGCGACAAAGATCACCACCGTCGCGGCGCCGATCAGCGTCGCGATCAGCGTTTCCTCGAGACGATCGAGGATGCGTAACAAGAACCGCACGAGATTTGTCCCCTTCCCCACATTCCGTCATGGCCGGGCTTGTCCCGGCCATCCACGTCTGCCCCGCACGCTTCAAGACGTGGATGCCCGGCACAAGGCCGGGCATGACGACGTTGAGAGTGCGTCCGTGCTCAATTGGTCTTTGCGTTGGCTTCTTTCTGGAACGCCGCGATCAGATCCTTGCCGACGCGCGACGCCATGTCAGCGGTCACCGGCTCCAGCGCCTTCATCCATTCGGCGCGCTCTTCCGGCTTCAGCTCGTAGAAGGTGGTGGTACCGGCCTTCTTCATCGCGACGATGGCGTCGTCGTTTTCCGTCTGCGACAGGCCGTTGGCATAGGCTGTGGCATCATCCATCGCCTTCTCGACCTGCGGCTTCACGTCGGCCGGCAGACCGTCCCAGAACTTCTTGTTCACGATCACGGCGTAGCCGATATAGCCGTGGTTCGAGAGTGTTATGTGCTTCTGCACTTCATGCATCTTCTGCGTATAGACGTTGGACGGCGTGTTCTCGTTGCCGTCGACGACGCCGGTCTGCATCGCCTGATAGACTTCCGAGAAGGCCAACACCTGCGGAATGGCGCCGAGCGCGCGCATCTGGGCTTCCAGCACCTTTGACGACTGGATGCGCAGCTTCATGCCCTGGAAGTCGGCGACCTTATGCATCGGCTTGTTCGAGGTCATGATCTTGAAGCCGTTGTCCCAGTAAGCGAGACCCTTGATGCCCTTGGGCTCGAGCTTCGCCAGCAGGCCCTTGCCGATCGGCCCGGTGGTGATGCGGGTCAGCGCCGCCTTGTCCGGCAGGATGTAAGGCAGGTCGAACACCTCGAATTCCTTGACGCCGAGCGGGCCGAACTTGGCGAGCGACGGCGCCAGCATCTGTACGGCGCCGAGCTGCAGCGCCTCGACCTCTTCCTTGTCTTTGTAGAGCTGCGAGTTCGGATAGACCTCAACCTTCACCTTGCCATTGGTGTATTTCTCGGCGAGTTCCTTGAACTTCTCCGCGCCCTGCCCCTTCGGCGTGTTCGGTGCGACGACATGGCTGAATTTGATGACGATGGGCGATTGGGCGGAGGCCGGACCGGCCAGCGCGAGCGCTGCGATCGACGCTGCGGCCAAAATAAACTTGCGCATGATGTTCTCCCTGTTGGCGGTGCGGAGCTGTTTTAAGAAGTCGCTGCGCTTGGATGCCACAGGAGCTTTAGCGTCATCGGCAATCAAGCGCCATCGCTCCCTTCGCAGGGGTTGCAGTAAAAGCTTTACTGCAATGCAAAAACGCGGCGTCTTGCGACGCCGCGTTTCATTGCGCGTATAGGTTTTGGGAAGCGATCAGCTCGCGGCAGCAACCGGCGCCGGCATGTCGCGTTCACGCTTCATGACGATCTTGTTCAACGCCCCGAGATAGGCCTTGGCCGAGGCCACAAGGGTATCCGGATCGGCGGCGCGCGAGGTCATCGAACGGCCTTCATGAGCCAGCCGCACCGATACTTCCGCCTGCGCGTCGGTGCCTTCGGTCACGGCGTGGACCTGATACAGCTCCAGCTTGGCCTCATGCGGCACCAGCGCCTTGATGCAGTTGAACACCGCATCCACCGGGCCATTGCCCTCGGCTTCCTCGATCTTGGTCACGCCGTCGACATTCAGCTTCATGGTGGCGCGCTGCGGACCGTGGGTGCCGGCGATCACAGTCAGCGAGGTCAACTTGATGCGGTCATGAGCCTGCACGATCTCCTGATCGACCAGCGCTTCGATATCCTCGTCATAGATATCCTTCTTGCGATCCGCCAAGGCCTTCATGCGAATGAAGGCGTCCTCGATCTGGTTCTTGCCCAGCTTATAGCCCAGCTCTTCCAGACGATGGATGAAGGCATGGCGGCCGGAATGCTTGCCCAGCACGATCGACGACTGCTTGAGGCCGACCGAGGCCGGCGTCATGATCTCATAGGTCGAGGCGTCCTTCAGCACGCCGTCCTGATGGATGCCGCTCTCATGGGCGAAGGCATTGCGGCCGACGATCGCCTTGTTGTACTGCACCGGGAACGAGGTCGCCGCCGAGACCACCTTCGACGCCCGCGTCAGCATGGTCGGGTCGATCCTGTTCCAGTACGGGAATTTGTCGTTGCGCACATTGATCGCCATCACGACTTCTTCGAGCGCCGCATTGCCCGCGCGCTCGCCGATGCCGTTAATGGTGCACTCGACCTGACGCGCGCCGCCGTCGATACCGGCCAGCGTATTGGCCACCGCCATGCCGAGATCGTTGTGGCAATGGACGGAGAAGATCGCCTGATCGGAATTCGGCACGCGCTCGCGCAGGGTGCGGATGATGCGGGTGTATTCTTCCGGCGTGGTGTAACCGACTGTGTCGGGAATGTTCACCGTGGTGGCGCCGGCCTTGATGACGGCCTCGGTGATGCGGCACAGGAAGTCGATGTCGCTGCGGGTGGCGTCTTCCGCCGACCATTCGACATTGTTGACCATGTTGCGGGCGCGGGTGACGCCGGCCACGGAGGCGTCGATCACCTGCTCCGGGGTCATGTTCAGCTTGACGCGCATATGCAGCGGCGAGGTTGCGATGACCATATGCACGCGCGCACGATCGCCCGCCGGCTTCACCGCTTCGGCGCAGCGGTCGATATCCTTCGGATTGACACGGCCGAGACCAGCGATGACCGAGTTCTTCGAGCGCTTGGCAATCTCGTGCACCGCCTCGAAATCACCTTCCGACGAGATCGGGAAACCGGCCTCGATAATGTCGACGCCCATATCGTCGAGCATCTCGGCGATTTCCAGCTTCTCTTCAAAAGTCATAGTGGCGCCGGGGCACTGCTCGCCGTCGCGCAAAGTGGTGTCGAAAATGAAGACGCGGTCCTTGTCGGACTTCTGAGTGGTGGTCATAGAATATTCCTTAGGTCGGGGCGCATCTGTCTGGGCGCCAGAGGGAGCTGATGGTTCTGAATGTCATGATCCCCTGAGTACCCAGGCCAAACGGCCCAGACGGCGCTCAGGGGCAGATAAGCAGAAGCAGCCCGCCAAGAAGGAGGTTCGAGCGCAGCGCAGCCGGAATCGCGTCGGGACCAGCGGCAACAGCCACTTCCCCGGAAACTCCAACCATGTCGCTGCGAATCAGCATTGCCACACCTTCAGGCCCACATCCTCGGCCAAAACCAGTCTCAAGGAAAACCCTTGATGGTTCGTTGCCGACGAGGGCCTAGGGTCGTTCTAGACGACAAATGCGGGGCCCTGCAACGGTTAAGAGGGTCAGGAAGACTGACCTAAATCCTTCTGGGAAGCGCTCGGGCGCGTGGCCGACTGGCCTAGCCAGAACATCCCCAACTGGACGTTTTCGCAGCCATCCTTTTGCCCTAAGACCGAACGGCAATTGCGAGGACAGGACGATGACTTTTGCTGAGGGATTATCCGCTTTCCCGATCACGCCGATGAATACGAATGGCAGGGTCGATACGCCCGCGCTACGGCGGCTGGTGGCGCCGCTGGCGGCGGCCAAGGTCGATTCCATTGGCCTCCTGGGCAGCACCGGATCGTATCCGTTTCTCAGCCGTGACGAGCGTCGGCGTGCCACTGAAGCCGCCGTTGCGGAGGTGAACGGCCGCGTCCCCGTGCTGGTCGGCATCGGCGCGCTGCGCACCGACGAGACGATCGAACTAGCGCGGGATGCCAAGGCCGCCGGCGCCGCCGCCGGCCTGCTCGCGCCAGTGTCCTACACGCCGCTGACCGAGGACGAGGTGTTCGAGCACTTCAGGACGGTTGCCGAGACAAGCAAATTGCCGATCGTGATCTACGACAATTTCGCCACCACGCATTTCAAGTTCACGCCCGACCTGGTCGGCCGCATCGCACGTATTCCCGGTGTCGTCGCCGTGAAGGGCACCTCCCCCGAAGCCGGCCTCGCCGCAGATCACCTGAAGCAGATGCGCGCTGCCGTGCCATCAGGCTTCTCGGTCGGCTATGCCGGGGACTGGAATTCGATGGAGACGCTGCTGGCCGGCGGCGATGCCTGGTATTGCGTGGCGGCGGGCCTGTTTCCAAAGAGTTGTCTGGCCATCACCCGCGCAGCGCAGGCCGGCAATGCCGACGAAGCGCGCCGCCTCAACAACGCGATGCAACCGCTCTGGGATCTGTTCAAGCAGTTTTCCAGCCTGCGCGTGATGTATGCGGCTGCGGAGCAGATGGGGCTGACGGATGCGAAACCACCGCGCCCGGTGCTGCCGCTGACGGATGCGGCGCAAGAGAACGTGGCAAAGGTGCTGAAGGAATTGAAGCTGAGTTAAACTAGCCTGCCGTAGCTGTCATCCCCGCGAAGGCGAGGACCCATAGCCACGGTCGAACTAATCAAAACGGCAGAGTCGCGACGACAACGTACGAACGGCCTCTTCGGCGTGTATGGATCCCCGCCTTCGCGGGGATGACAGCCAGAAAATATCACGTTTTCTTCGCCACCTTTTTCTTGGCCACCTTCTTTTTAGCGACCTTCTTCACCACAGGCTTGCCTTCCCGCGGCGGCCCTTCCTTCTCCAGCGCCTCGCGGATCAGCGTAAAGTCCTTCTTCGCCTCGCCGTCCACGGTCGGAAAGTGCAGGTCCAGCTTCTCCAATGCGTTGACGATGGCCGAGCCGATCACCACGCGCGAGAACCATTTGCGATCCGCCGGCACCACATGCCACGGCGCTTCCTCGCAGGACGTATGCTTGATCAGGTCCTCATAGGCCTCCTGATACTTGTCCCACAACGCGCGCTCGGCGATATCGGCCGATGAGAACTTCCAGTTCTTCGCCGGCTGCTCGAGACGATCGAGGAAGCGCTCACGCTGCTCTTCCTTGGAGACGTTGAGAAAGAATTTCAGCACCACGGTGCCGTTGCGCGCGAGATATTTCTCGAAGGCGGTGATGTCCTCGAAGCGCTCGCGCCAGATATCTTTTGTCACCAGCTCCGCCGGGATCTTCTGCTTGGCTAGAATCTCCGGATGCACACGAACCACGAGACATTCCTCGTAGTAAGAGCGATTGAAGATGCCGATGCGGCCGCGCTGTGGCAGCGCGATGGTGTGACGCCACATGAAATCATGATCGAGCTCGTTCGACGACGGCGTCTTGAACGAATGCACCTCGCAGCCCTGCGGATTGATGCCGTCGAACACGCTCTCGATGGCGCTGTCCTTGCCGGCGGCATCCATGCCCTGGAAGATCAGCAGCAGTGACCAGCGATCCTGTGCATAGAGCTTTTCCTGCAGCTCCTGCAGCCGGCGGCGGTTGGCCTCGATGATCTTCTTGCCGGTTTCCTTGTGCAGCCCGCCGCTGCCATTGGTGTCATGCGCCTTGAGGTGGAAAGCTTTCGAACCGTCGACCCGATACGGCTCGATATAGGACTTCAACGCGGACACAACTGGCTTGGCAGACATGAGATCGGCAACTCCGGGACACGGGAATTGCAAGCGTAGCGTGCCGGTCCCCGCAATACCAGCAGATCACGCCGCTGGCGTCAGCTGCGCTGTCATAAACGCTGTCACAAACAGCGGCATCGTCGGGGTGAAGTCGGCTTCGCTGCGCACCAGATGAATTCCGCTCAGCTCAGGCGACGCCTGACCGGCAAGATTGGCTTCGATGGTGCTGCGCAGCGCTTCACCCGGCTGATCCGCATCGAGAAGACGCATCATCGCTACCGAGAAGTCCGTCACGACGCATGACCAGCCGGCATCGGCGCGGTAATCGGCTTCTGTGAGGCCGAGCTCTTCCTCGACTTCACGGGTCACACTGCCGGCAATATCGACTACGTCGCCGCGCAGGTCGTCCAGATCGGGCGTGCCCGCTGCAAAATAGATGCGTCCGGCATTGGATGTATGTTGGCCCATCTCGCCGAGCACGAAGGCGCCGTCGCTGGCACGCAGCGCGCCCATGCCAAATCCGTTGAACACATCCGGATCGGGACAGTGCCAATCCCGCCACGCCAGAAAGCTCGCAAAATCGGTCTCGAAATATTCCGCGCTAAACTGGTTGCCAGTGAACTGCGCATTGCGCGCCAGCAACACGCTCCCATTGAACAGTCGCGGCTTCTCGGCGCGCTTGCGTGCGAAGTGAGCGTCGATCTCGTCCCGCCGCTCACGCGCGAACGGCCACTGCCAATCACTGCGTGTGAGGTCGAGTTGCGTGACGCGGTGAATGACCGGCGTCATCATGCGCAGACCCTACTTCGCATTCGTCCCCATCGTTTTGGCGAACTGCTCGACATATCGATTGGTGTAGGTCTTGCTGACATCGATATTGGCCTTGGCCACCTCAGGCGAGCCTTCGCTGAACACGGCGAGCACGGCGGCGGCGCCCTTCGGATCCATCAGCCCCGTCTCCGAATACATCGGGAGCGTGTTCTTGAGCGCTGCGAGATAGAGCTCCTTGTCCTTGCCGACGATGCCTTCGGGCATCTTCGCCATGATTTCTTCCGGCGTATGACTGTGGATCCATTTCAGCGTGTTCATGATCGCGTTGGTCAGCCCCTGCACTTCTTTCTCGTGCCCCTTAACCCATGCGGTCGTCGAATACAGCGCCCCGCCGGGATATTCGCCGGAGAATACTGCAAGCGTGTCCTTCTGTGTTCGGGTATCGCTGAGAATCGTGAGGTCTTTGTGACTGCCCTGCAGCACGGTGACGGCAGGATCGAGCATCACGGCGGCTTCGATCTGGCCCTGCTCCATCGCCGCCACCGCGGTCGCGCCGAGGCCGACGCCGATCACGGCGGTACCGGCCGGATCGAGACCGTTCTTCTTGAGCTGATACTTCAAAAAGAAGTCCGTCGATGAGCCCGGCGCGCTGACGCCGACTTTCTTGCCGGCGAGATCCTTGATCGACGTGATCTTGCCGGTGTGCTTCGGCGACACCACCAGCACGAGACCGGGATAGCGGTCATAGACGACGAAGCTCTGCAGCTCCTGCTTCTTGGCGGCGAGATTGACGCAATGATCGAAATAGCCGGAGACCACATCAGCGCTGCCGCCGAGCACAGCCTTCAGCGCATCGGAGCCGCCCTTGAGATCGACCAGTTCGACGGCGAGACCCGCTTTCTCGTATTCGCCGAGCTGCTTGGCCAGCACGGTCGGCAGATAGCACAGGCACGCCCCGCCGCCGATGGCGATGGTCACTTTGGTTTGCGCTGCAGCGGGATTAACGAGAAACACCGACAAAAGGCTCGCAAGGAGAAGACGTGCAAGGAATAAACGGCTCAAGCCGGTTTTTATGTTTGTTGTCATTGTTTCCTCCGCTGCTATCAGGCGCGGAGGATAGAGGAGCCTCCGCCGGTTGGAAAGGCGGCACTGGTCAACCCACGTCCCGCGACATAGCATCCGCGCGGCAAATCATTGTCATCCAGGGGGAACGTTCATGAAGCTCATCACTGCGACACTCTCGATCACCGCAGCCTTCGCCGCCGGTTGTCTCATCACGCATCTCGTGCCCGAGGGCATCACGCCGGCACAGGCCGCGGAAAACATCACCGCCCAGGTCATCCACGTCCCCGAACTCGTCGGCGACGCACTCGGCCCGGCCTCACTCACCGGCTTCCGCTCCAAGATGTTCATGCAGGCCGACGGCGCGACCATCTCGGTGCAGGACGGCAATGTGGTGAAGCACATGCATCCCAACACCAACGAGATCCAGTACATCCTCGAAGGCACTGGCACCGTGTGGCTGGGCGACAAGGAAGTTCAGGTCAAGGCCGGCGACCTCATCATCATCCCGAAGGGCACGCCCCATGGCGGCACCAAGCCGGATGGCAAACCGTTCCGCGCCGTCGCCATCAAGACTCCGCCACAGGCGCCGGACGACACCAAGCCGCTGCCGTAACGGCCGAACTGTCATTCCGGGATGCGCTTCGTCCGGCAACGCCGGACGAAGCGCAGACCCGGAATCCCGACATGTTCATCACATCTCGATGCTAGGCGGCGAAGAGATGATGAACATTTCGAGGTTCCGGGTTCGCGCGCGAAGATGCGCGCGCCCCGGAATGACAGTGTGAGGTAGCCTAGCTCCGCCCTTCGCTCACATCCGGCTTCCACACCAGCAAGCGCTTCTCGACCATCGTCACCAGAATATCGATGGCGATCACAAAGGCCGACAGCACGAACATGCCCGCGAACACGCCGGCGACGTCGAATGTGCCCTCCGCCTGCTGGATGACGTAACCGAGCCCGGCCGCCGATCCGAGATATTCGCCGACCACGGCGCCGACCACGGCAAAGCCGACGGCCGTGTGCAGCGACGAGAACATCCATGACAGCGCCGACGGCCAGAACACATGGCGCATCAATTGCCGCTCACTCATGCCCAGCATGCGGCCATTGGCGAGTACCGCGGGCGAGACTTCCTTGACGCCCTGATAGACGTTGAAGAAGACGATGAAGAATACCAGCGTGACGCCGAGCGCGACTTTTGACCAGATGCCGAGCCCGAGCCACAGCGCGAAGATCGGCGCCAGCACCACGCGCGGCAGCGCATTGGCCATCTTCACATAGGGATCGAAAATCGCGGCGAGACGCGGCTGGCGCGCGAACCAGAAGCCGATCAGCACGCCCAGCGTCGAGCCGATGACAAAGGCCAGCACGGATTCCAGCAGTGTAATGCCGAGATGCATCCAGATAATGCCTGACGCGAACCAGCTAACAATCTGGCTGCCGACATCCCAGGGGTTGGAGAAGAAGAACGGCGGCAGCAGGATGCGGCCGAACACCGGCACGGTGGTGAGGAGGTGCCATAGCCCGATGACGACCGCGGCGACGAGCACCTGACACAGCAGCAATACAGGACGCGTCATGACGCGGCTCCCATACCAGCGGACTGCGCGTAGCCCTTCATCACTTCGTCCTTCAGTACGCTCCAGATCTCGCGATGGAGCGCGTGAAACTCCTTGTCGAGCCGCACTTCGAAAATATCGCGCGGCCGCGGCAGCGGCACCTTCCAGTCGCCGATGATACGCGAGCCAGGCCCCGCCGACATGATGACGACGCGGTCCGCCAGCGCGATCGCCTCTTCGAGATCATGGGTGACGAACAGCACCGCCTTGCGATCCCTGCTCCACAGATCCAGCAACAAGTTGCCCATCACCTGCCGGGTCTGTGCGTCAAGCGGCCCGAACGGCTCGTCCATCAGCAGGATTTTCGGATTGCGGATCAGCACCTGCGCAAGACCGATGCGCTTGCGCTGGCCGCCTGACAGCATATGCGGATAACGTCCGGCGAACGCGCCGAGCCCGACCGAGGTCAACCACTCCTGCGCCCGCGCCAGCGCCTCGTCGCCTGCTATGCCGGCGATCTCCAGCCCGATAGCGACATTGTCGAGCGCGGTCTTCCAGGGAAACAGCGCATCAGCCTGAAACAGGTAACCGGCCTGCGCGTTCAGTCCGCCCAGCGGCTGACCAAAGATCCGGACAGCACCAGAGGCTGGCGCCAGCAGCCCGGCAGCGACATTGAGAAGTGTGGATTTGCCACAGCCGGTCGGCCCGACGATGGCCACGAACTCGCCATCCGCGACCCGGAGTGTCGCCTTCTCCACCGCCGTATAGATGCGGTTGTCGGCAATACCGAACGCCACTGTCGCGTCATCAAGCGCCACCGCCGTCGATGCCGCGGCCTCACCTGCCTGCACGCGCGTTCCCCAAAAGTGTTTTTGTTCCGGGACTGGCTTAGCGCTGCAGGGCTGAGAATTCAACGGCCCGGCCAAGCTTGGTCGGTTGTCGCGCCTGTGATAGTCCGGGATATGACCTCCGCCCCGCCCCTGATCGCCTTCAAGTATGTCAGCAAGAGCTTCGACGGCGGCCGCATTCACGCCGTCGACGGTGTCTCGCTCGATGTCGCAGAGGGTGAATTCCTCGCGGTGGTCGGCGGCTCCGGCTCCGGCAAGACCACGCTGATGCGGCTGGCCAACCGGCTGATCGCACCGGACGCGGGACACATCACCATCGCCGGCGAGGACGTCGCGCAGGTCGATCCCATCGAACTGCGCCGGCGCATCGGCTATGTGTTCCAGAGCGGCGGGTTGTTTCCGCATATGAGCATCACGGACAATATCGGCATCACGCCCAGATTGCTGGGCACGCCCCCCAGGGAGATCGCCGCGCGTGTCGATGAACTGCTCGATCTCGTGCGCCTCGACCGCAAACGGCATCGCGACCGCTTCCCGCACGAGCTCTCCGGCGGTCAGCGCCAGCGCGTCGGCGTCGCGCGGGCGCTGGCTGCGAAGCCGCGCATCGTGCTGATGGATGAGCCGTTCGGCGCGCTCGATCCGCTGACCCGCGATGCGCTTGGCGATGACTACCGCGCGCTGCATCGCAGCCTGGGCCTCACCACCATCATGATCACCCATGACATGACCGAGGCGATCCTGCTCGCGGACCGGATCGCGGTGATGCGCTCCGGCAAACTGCTCGCGGAGGGCACGCCCACTGAGTTGTCCGAAAGCACCGATCCCTATGTCGGTGAGTTGCTGGGCACACCGCGCCGGCAGGCGAAACGACTTCAGATGCTGCTGCCGAAGGATGGTGCGGCGCCCCAAGGCGGCGCGACATGAGCCTGTTCACCGATCCGCGCTGGAGCGATGCACTTGGGCATCTGCCGGATTATCTCGGCAGCCATGTCCGCGTCAGCCTCGCCGCACTGGCACTCGGCCTCGTCATCAGCCTGCCGCTTGCGATCGTCGCACGGCAACGGCCGGTGCTGCGCAGCGCGCTGCTCGGCATCGCCAGCATCGTGCAGACCGTACCCGGCCTCGCGCTGCTGGCGCTGTTCTATCCGCTGCTGCTCGCGCTCGCAGCGCTGTCGCTGCAATATCTCGGCGCCAGCTTCTCGGCCTTCGGCTTCCTGCCCGCGGTGCTGGCGCTGGCGCTGTATTCGATGCTGCCGGTGCTGCGCAACACCATCACGGGGCTGAACGGCGTCGATCCCGCGCTCACCGAGGCGGCCCAAGGCGTCGGCATGACGCCGCGGCAATCGCTCACCATGGTCGAACTGCCGCTCGCCCTGCCCGTCATGATGGCCGGCATCCGCACCTCGGCGGTGTGGGTCATCGGCACCGCGACGCTGTCGACGCCGATCGGCCAGACCAGTCTCGGCAACTACATCTTCGCGGGCCTGCAGACCCAGAACTGGGTGCTGGTGATCTTCGGCTGCGTCGCTGCGGCAATTCTTGCGCTGGCCGTCGATCAATTGCTCTCGCTGATCGAGACCGGCATCCGCCTGCGCAGCCGCGTCCGTACGGCCATCGGCGTGCTCGGCATCGCAGCGCTGGTGATCGTGACACTCGCGCCGTCATTCGCTCGCTCCGGCACACGTATCGTGGTCGGCGCTAAGACCTTCACCGAACAATATGTGCTGGCCGCGCTGATGTCACAGCGGCTGCAGGCGGCCGGTCTGCCCGCCACCACGCGGCAGGGCCTGGGCTCCAGCGTGATCTACGATGCGCTGGCCTCGGGCGATATCGATGTCTACATCGACTATTCCGGCACGCTGTGGGCCAACCAGTTTCACCGCAGCGAGATCCTGCCGCGCGAGCAGCTTCTCGCCGAACTGAAGACCACACTGGCGAAAGCCAATATCACGCTGTTTGGCGAACTCGGCTTCGCCAATGCCTATGCGCTGGTGATGCCGCGCCAGAAGGCACAGTCGCTGGGGATCAGGACGGCGGCCGATCTCGCGGCGCTGAGCGGCAGCATGACCATCGCCGGCGATTATGAGTTCTTTTCGCGGCCGGAATGGGCCGGGCTGAAAACGGCCTATGGCTTGTCGTTCAAGGCGCAGCGCACCATGCAACCGGATTTCATGTATGCCGCCGTGGCCTCCGGCGAGGTCAACGTCATTGCCGGCTACACCAGCGACGGGCTGATCGCGAAATACGATCTCGTGGTGCTGGAGGATCCCAAGCATGCGATCCCGCCCTATGATGCGATCATGCTGCTGGCGCCGGAGCGCGCGGGTGACGAGAAGCTCAGAAATGCGTTGCAGCCGCTGCTCGGCAAGATCGATCTGCCGCTGATGCGCGCAGCCAACCTGCGAGCGGCGGGCAATGATGCGATGAGTTCGCCGGAGAGCGTGGCGACATGGATGTGGGAGAAAATGGCGAAGTAGGATGGCTCCAAGCTCGTCATTCCCCGACAAACCACTTGGTTTGCCGGGGAATGACGATCAAATGCGGCACTACAAGTTCTTGATCATTCCCGCATCGATCAACAACCGATTAAATCTCCGCGCTTCTGCGCCGTCCTTGCAGGCGTAAAATAGTCCCTTGCAGCGGAGCATGATCTTCTTCTGCTCCTCGAAGGACGGATCCAGCGGAATGCCCGCGGCCTCCTGAATGACCAACGGCAGATACGGTCCGTCGATCGTATCCATCACCGTCGCGCTCTTCACAGGTTCGAAGTTGATCGCGTCAATGGCGTAATAGGTCGCGTAGTAGCGCGGATCGTAGCTCTGCAGCTTTTTGCCGAGACCCGCCTCGCCCAATGCCGGATCGAGCAGCGCCGGGGCGAATTCCGGCTGGTGGTCGCCGTAGCGCACGATCAGAAATGGTTGCGCCGGAAACTGCTTCTTCAGCTTCGCGACGAACGCGCCGTAGTGTTCGACGCTCATCGCCTGCCGGCGCAGATATTCATCGACCACCGGCACGTTCCCCGGCGCGCGCCAACCCGGCGTCATGTCGGGGCGGAATTTGGTTTCCCACGGAAAGTGATTGGCCGCGAGATAGACGAACATGAACAGCGGATTAGCCGGCGGTTGCTCGGCCATCAGGCGCGCCGCGGAATCGTAGAAGAAACTGTCGGGCTCGACGCCCTTAGCGCCGAGATCCTTGGCATCATAGAAGCGCTCGACACCGGTGGTGGTCTGGAAGCTGCGCGCGCTCATGAAGGCGCCGAAGGCCGGATAGAGCGAGATAGTGCTGTAGCCACAGCGGCGCAGCGCCAGCGGCAACCCGCGCTCGACACGGCCCGAAGCGATGCGCGTGACGAAATAGGAGAACGGCCCGAACGAGCGCGACGAGAGTCCGGCCAGCACGTTGTATTCGGTGAACCAGCTCGGCCCGCCATTGCTTTCGGCGAGAAATTTGCGCGCCTTGCCGTCCCATGAGTTGAAGTGGCTGCCATAGCCTTTCGGCGTCTTCACGCCCGCAGCCTGACGGATATCGAAGGACGACTCGTCATGCACCATGATGATGTGCGGACGACGTCCTGCGGGATGGCATGCATCCTCCAGCGGTAGTTTCAGCCGCTCGGTGAGGACCGCGTCGGATTCCATGAAACCGTAGCTGCTGAAGTCCGACACGGCGGTGACGCCGGAGCGCGCGAATTTCGACAGATAGCCGTCGTCGTAATAGCCGCGCCAGGCTTCATCGGGCCAGGCTAGCGCATAGCCGGTCAAGGCGGCTAGCCCAGCCATCAGCGCGGCCAGCGCCGGCAGCCGGCGAATGCGGAACGGATCGAGCCACCACAACGCATACATCAGCGGCAGCACGACTGCGGCGGCGCCGACGGCCGACCAGCGCAGGTTCGGGAAGATCGTGAACAGGAAAGCCGCGGTGTCGCGGTCGATCACCATCAGGTCGACGAAGTTCGCGGTCATCTGGACCACGTCGTGCTTCAACCGCGACAGCAGCACCAAGATGACGACCAGGGTCAGCGACAGCGCCCCCGACAGCGCGGGGCGGCGCAAGAGCGCAATCCAGAAGAAGTTGAGAATGGCCCAGGCCAGCACGAAGCCGATCCGACCCACCAGATCTGTCTCGGTCTGGAACATCACCAGCAGCGCGCCGAAATGCGGCGCAGCCACGGCCAACAGCCGCCACACGCTGGTCGGCGCGGCGACAGCAGTTGTCGAGACGCTGGGTACTGGATTGAGCGGAGGCGCCATGGCGGCACGCAACACCACCGGCGAAGCCTCGGGCCTGGGCTGGCGACGGCCAGAGGGCGCATGTCGCAGCCGGAAACTGCGATATGTCATTAATTTGTAATGCAATCGTCACGAACGAGCAATGAACTTGGCTCGAACGGGATCGACGGAACTGGTAGGTTCCGTCCTCACCCGTTGCAGCCCCAGCCAACTCATAGATCCTTGATCAGCCCCGCATCGATCAGCCAGCGATTGAATCGGCTGGCTTCATCGCCGCCCTTGCAGCCATAGAACACGCCCCTGCAGCGAAGCATGATCTTCTTCTGCTCGACGAAGGACGGATCGAGCGGCACGCGTGCGGCCTCCTGCATCATGAGCGGCAGATAGGCGGCATCCAGCACAGGCAGCGCCGACGATAGTTCGGGCCGGTAGTTCAGCGCGTCGATGGCGTAATAGGTCGTGTAGTATCTGAGGTCATGCGTCATGATCCGGTCGGCGCGCTTCGGCTGCGGCAGTTCGGGCTCCAGCAGTTTCTGCGCGATCGCCGGCTGGTGATCGCCGAACCGCACCAGCAGGAATGGCTCGACCGGATGATCCTTCTGGAGCTGCGCGACGAAGGCCTTGTAGTCCGCAGCCGTCATCGCCTGACGGCGGATATACTCATCCACCTCGGCCGTATTGCCCGGCGCCTGCCAGCCGGCCGGCGTCAGGTCGTCGCGATAGGTCGTGGTCCACGGGAAGTGATTGGCGGTGAGATAGACCAGCACGAAAACCGGCTGGTCGGTCTTGCTTTCGCGCGCGATGAGATCCCTGGCCTGATCGAAATAGAACCTGTCGGGCTGCATGTCCTCGCTGACGCCCATCGCCGCCATGTCGATGAAGCGATCGATGCCCGCGCCCTCCTGGAAGCTGCGGGCGCTGAGAAAATTGCCGTAGGTCGGATAGAGCGAGAAGGTCTTGTAACCACAGCGCTGCAGCGCCTGCGGCAGGCCGCGCGAGATCTTTCCGGCGGCGATACGCGTCACATAGAATTTCAGCGCACCGAAAGAACGCGCAGATAGTCCGGTGAAGATATTGAACTCGGTGTACCAGGTCGGGCCGCCGCTGGACTCGGTGATCAGCGCGCGCTGCTGGCCATCCGACGACTTGAAGTTATCGTGATAGCCGGCCGGGACCTTGATCCCGGGCGCCGCGGAAATGTCGAAGGACGACTCGTCCAGCACCATCACGATGTTCGGCCGCTTCACGCCCGGCTCGCAGGTGGTCATCGGCGATGCCAACGCCGAACTGACGAGGCTCTTGGAGTCGGCCTCGATCCATCCCGTCGCGGTCAGATGCGACACCGAAACCACGCCCGAACGCGCCAGATTGGAAATGTGATTGACGCCCTGGAACGGCTCCCATGGCTTCTCGGGATTGGCCGCAGACAGGCCGACGATCACCGCCAGGCAGACGCCCGCACAGGCCAGCGCACTACGGCGGCGCAGGCGGAACGGATCGGCGCGCCAGATCAGCCACAGGATCGGCAGCGCGACGGCAGCGGCGATCAGCAGATGGGTGCGCAATTGCGGGAAGATCGAATGCAGGAACGAGATCGTGTCGCGATCGATGATCAAGAAATCCAGGAAGGTCAGCGTGAGCTGCGTGATGCCGAACTTGAACTGCGACAGCACGATCAACGCCGTGACCAGCAGCAGCGACAGCACCGCGCTGACCCCGGGCCGCTTGAACAGCGCGAGGAACAGGAAATTGAGCAAGGCCCAAGTGAACAGCGCCAGCGTGTTGGCGAACGGGCCGTATTCGACCGAGGCCAGAACGTAGATCGCGAGCGTATGGATCGCAGCGATCAGCGCCGTGCGCAGCGGCCGGTGCCGGGCATTTTGCCAAGACGCCGCTAACCGCTCCTTGAAGCGGCGGCCGGCTTGCGCCGGAGAGACTGAGATCGGCGACGGCAGCATGACTTGCCTGCGAACACCCGGCAAGAAAACTGCCCTGTCTGGCAACGGCCAACCGGCTCACACCGCGACCGGACCCTGCGGAATGTCACAAAATCGTAATACAGGCGTCATGAACGGACAATGAACCTTTCGACGCAGGCGGTCCCGGTCCGGGCGCCGCCTGCCGTCGTCATCCCACGCCTACCGCACTGCGGTCGGCATCTCGCCCTTGATGATCTCGCCGAAGCGCTGCCAGCGCTCGCCCTTGAAGCTCATCATCTGGAACTGGTCGATGGGCGAGAAGTCGGTCGGGCTGGTGTTGACGGTCACGCCCGGCAGCAACCCGTCGAGCTGCACGTTCGTGAGGTTGGCGGCCTGTTTCATCAGGTTCTCATGGGTGAGATCGTCGCCGCACTGCTTCAGTGCCTCGACCATGGTCTGGGCGATGCTGTAGCCGGACAGCACAGTGCTCTCCATCGCCTTCCCTTCCGGAATGTATTTCTCGACATAGGCGTAGAACTTCTGCATGCCCGGATCGTCCTTCCACTGCGGGTCGGTCGGATCCTTGGCGAAGGTTGCCGACAAAACGTCCTGCGCATTCTCGAAACCTGCCGGACGGATCACGCTGCCCAGCGACGAGCTCGCATTCGGCACGATATGCAGCGGCTTCCAGCCGAGTTCGGCGACCTTCTTGATCGACTGCGCGGCGAATTTTCCGACAGCGAAGGAGAACAGCGTATCGACGCCGGCGGACTTCAGCTTGACGATTTGCGAGTCGATCGTCGGCTCGGAAACCTCATAGCTCGCCTCCATCACGATCATCGAGGACGCCTTGTCGCCAAAACCGTCCTTCAATCCCTTCAGATAGTCCTTGCCGAAATCGTCGTTCTGATAGAGCACGCCGATCTTGGCATCCGGCTTCTCCTTCAGGAGATACTTCGCGTAGGCCGCAGCCTCGGCGTGGTAGCTCGGCAGCCAACCCATGGTCCATGGAAACTGCTTCGGATCGTTCCAGCGCGTGGCGCCGGTCGCCAGGAAGAGTTGCGGCGTCTTCTTGGCATTGACGTATTTCTGGATTGCGGCATTCGCGGCGGTGCCGACATTGCCGACGATCGCCATCACCTCGTCGCTCTCGACCAGCTTGCGGGTCTGCTCCACCGTCTTCGGCGGCGAATAGGCGTCGTCATAGGAGATGAAGACGATCTTGCGGCCGTTGATGCCGCCCTCGTCGTTGATCTTCTTGAAATAGGCGCCGTAGGCCTTGCCGAGAATGCCGTAGGCCGAGGCCGGGCCGCTATAGGGCACCGTGTTGCCGATCTTGATTTCGGTGTCAGAGGCGCCGGGGCCATATACCTTCTGCGCCAGTGCCGGGCTCGCGGCCAGTGCAATCGCAGCTGCGAACGCAGCCATGATGCTGGCGGCCACTGGCGCGGCCCTGGAAGTCGTCGTGATACGCATTTTCTGTCCTTCTTTTTGCGTTTCCATAAGTGACGGCCGTTGCCGTATGCGATCCGAGCCTTCCCGTTTGTCGGGATTGTTGAACGGCTCGTCAGATGCGTGTGTTCGTCGTGATCAGTCCTTGCTGTCGGAGTCCGTGGCGCCCTGCGCGGCCAGCGCACGGACGTCTTCGGCTGCGGTCTGCACGTGGCGATGCACCAGCATTGTGGCGGTCGCTTCGTCGCGCACGGCGATCGCCGCGACGAAAGCGCGGTGATCATCGAGCGAGCGCTGGCGGATTTCCGCGGAGGCGAAATAGCGGCGCCGCCAGCCCGTGCTCATCAGCATCAGCGGCGTCAGCGTGCGCACCAGCACGCGGTTCTGGCTCGCCGCGACAACGGCGAGATGGAATGCCACGTCCTCATCGGCGAGGTTGCTGCCACTGGCGACAAGCGCCGCATAGGTGTCGAGCAGCTGATGCAGCCTGGCGAGATCGGCGTCGGTGCGGCGCTGACAGGCCAGCCGGAACGCCTGCTCCTCGCAAAGAATTCTGGCCTCGGTAACATCGCGGGTCACCTGCGCATCGAATGGCAGGCCGAGATCGGCCTGCAGCACCAGCGCATCGAGCCCGCTGTCTTCCAGCGCATTGCGCAGATAGATGCCAGATTTGGGCTTCCGCTCGGTGATGCGCATGGCATCGAGCACCGCCAGCGCCTCGCGGACCGATCCGCGCGTCACGCCGAACCGTTCCGACAGATCCCGCTCCGACGGCAGCCGGTCGCCTTTCGCAAGCCGGTGGTGCCGGACGAATTCGAGCATTTTCCGAACAGCGTCGGAGGTGTCGGTACTGACCGCAGCGAGCATAAGCTGACCCTACCAATCTGGTAGGACCAATTAGGCCATTTTGGCCCCCCTGTCGAGGCGACAAGTGGCCCCGCTATTTGGGCCGTAATCCCAACTGCTTCGCCATAATGCCGTCCAGCCAGCGCCGCGGCAGCCAGCCGGCGATCCATGTCTGCACCGGCTCGGGCGACGCCACCACGCGCAGTTTCGGGCGGGATACGGTCAACGCCTGATGAACCAGCTCGCCGATCCGCTCCGGCGGCAGCCCGTTCTTCGCCAGCTTCATCAGCATCCCGCGCAGCTTCGTTAGCGCCGGCAGAAACGGGGACGCATCGAAGCGCGCCATATCGATCGCCTCGGCCTTGTCCCAGATCGGCGTGCGCACGGCGCCCGGCGCGATCACCAGCACATCGATGCCGAACAGCATGAATTCGCGCCGCAGGCTTTCGGCCAATCCCTCGAGTGCGAATTTCGACGCGCTGTAGGGCGACAGCAGCGGATTGCCGAACTGTCCTGACACCGAACTCATCATCACGATGCGTCCGAGCGTGCCTGTCAGCGCGGGATCGGTGCCGAGCAGCGGCGCGAAGGCCTTGGTGACGATCACCGGCCCCATCACATTGATCTCGATCTGCCGGCGAAACTCGTCCACCGCCAGATCGAGCAGCGCACCCGGCACCGCGACGCCGGCATTGTTGACGAGGCCCGCCAGCGTCTCGCCGTTCAGCGCGGCGCGTACCTGCGCAGCGGCGGCCAACACAGCGGTCTCGTCGGTGACATCGAACAGCAGCGGGACGAAGTTCGTGCCGAACTCGGCTTGCAAGCGCTCGGCATCGACCTGCCTACGGACACTGCCGAATACGCGAAAACCGCGCGTGAGTAGAAGCTTCGCGGCGGCGTGGCCGATCCCCGTGGAGACGCCGGTAATGACGATGGATCGCATGAAAGCACCTGAGATGTGATGGCCCGTAAATTCGGCCGGGACCGAGACCGCATCGCCGCGGTCACGGCGAGAGTTACGGATCGCAGCCTCGCTGGTTTTTCACGATCGGCGCGCTCTTGTCTATCTGCGACAGCAAGCCGCGCAGGTTCGATGAGCATTCGAGCGAAACGCCGCTCAGACAGGCTTTGCGATACCATCGACGAACAGCGTGATGATCGCCTCTGCCATCTGATCCGCCTCGGCATCCGCGACACCCCAGCGCGGAAAATGACCGTCGATATTCATGCGGGCAAAACCATAGACCAGCGCGCGACCTGCGATCTTCATGATGCGGAGATCCGCGGAGCGCAACTGGCCCCTGTCCTGCGCATCGCTGAGCAACTGCCCGGTCATGTCAATCAATTCGGCATTGTCCTCACGCACCGCCGCCGACTGGTCATGGGCAAAATACTTCCCGCTTGAGATCACCTCGAAATGCGCAGGATTTTTCATCGCCCAGCGCAGATAGGCCAGGCCAAACGCGCGAAACCGAACCAGCGGATCCTCGGAGGACGTTTCGGCGATCGCGGTAGCAATCGCGCTACGGAAACGGCGCTGCGCTTCTGCGGCCACCGCGCTCATCAGGTCATTGCGGCTCGGGAAGTGCCGGAACGGCGCTCCCGGCGACACGCCGGCGCGCCGCGCGGCCTCGCGCACGCTGACGGCATCCGCGCCGCCCTCCTCGGCCAGTTCAAGCGCCGCCGCAATCAGCACACGGCGCAGATCGCCGTGATGATAGGTCTTCGGCGACGTTGCCGTTCGCCCCTTCGCGGCACGTGGCACGACCGATGGCCGGGCGGCTCGTTTTCGCACAGGCGGCTTCGATGCCGATCTGGACGGCGGCGGCTTTGCGGACTTGGACATGCCTCAGCATAGCATCACCGTATCGTGAATGTAATCAGCGATTACATAATTGACCGGACCGCCTGCACCGAATGTAACTGGTGATTACATACGGCAACACAGGGGGAACGTAATGACACGGGATCGTCGCAACTGGTTCGAGAGCTGGCGGTTGCTCGCCGTGCTGACACTGGTCCTCACCGCGCTCAGTACCTGGATCGCCGGCATGCGCGGCTTCGAGGTCGATGGCGTCAGGATGGTGATCCGGTTCACGGCGCGCAGCTCGCTGCTGTTCTTCTGCCTCGCTTTCGCGGCATCTGCGCTGGCCCTGCTGTGGCCGGCATCCGGCACCCGCTGGCTGCGGCGCAACCGCCGCTATCTCGGGCTGACTTTCGCGGCGTCTCACGCCATTCACGCCGTCGCCATCGTCTGCTTCGCCGTGATGGCGCCCGCTGACTACGCTGTGGCAACGACGCCCGCCTCCTACATTTTCGGCGGCATCGGCTATGCCTTCATCATCGCGATGGCGGTAACATCATTCGACCGGACGGCGGCCACGATCGGCCCACGCACGTGGCGCATCCTGCACACGACAGGCATCTATTATCTCTGGTTCCAGTTCATGGTGAGCTTCGGCATGCGGATTCCGCAAATGCCGAACTATGTCTGGTTCCTGATGCCATTGATTGTGGTGATGGTGCTGAGGATCACGGCGGCGATACTGCAACGTCGGCGGGCGCGCGTAGCAGTATCTGCAAACTAAAACGGGACCGCGTTGCCGCGGTCCCGTCGATAGCTGCGTCTGCAGCGGCGCTTAGTTCTTGGTCTTGTCGACCAGCGCCTTTTCCTTGATCCACGGCATCATGTCGCGGAGCTTGGCGCCCACTTCCTCGATCGGATGCGCGTTGTTGCGCTGACGGGTTGCCTTGAACGAGGCCTGGTTGACCTTGTTCTCCAGCATCCAGTCGCGCGCGAACTTGCCGGACTGAATGTCGGTCAGCACACGCTTCATCTCGGCCTTGGTTTCCGAGGTGACGATGCGCGGACCGGTGACGTATTCGCCGTATTCGGCCGTGTTGGAGATCGAGTAGTTCATGTTGGCGATGCCGCCTTCATAGATCAGGTCGACGATCAGCTTCAGTTCGTGCAGGCACTCGAAGTAAGCCATTTCCGGCGCGTAGCCGGCTTCCACCAGCGTCTCGAAGCCGGCGCGGATCAGCTCGACGGTGCCGCCGCAAAGAACGGCCTGCTCGCCGAACAAATCGGTTTCGCACTCTTCCTTGAACGAGGTCTCGATGATGCCGGCGCGGCCGCCGCCCACTGCCGAAGCGTAGCTGAGGCCGAGGTCATGGGCGTTGCCCGAAACGTCCTTGTGAACCGCGATCAGGCAGGGCACGCCGCCGCCGCGCTGATATTCCGAACGCACGGTGTGGCCTGGGCCCTTCGGCGCGATCATCAGCACGTCGAGATCTTCGCGCGGATCGAGCAGGTTGAAGTGCACGTTGAGGCCGTGTGCGAAGACGAGCGCTGCGCCCTTCTTCATGTTGTCGTGCATGTGGTCGCGATAGATGTCGCCCTGCAATTCGTCCGGGGTGAGCATCATCATCAGGTCGGCCCACTTGGCGGCCTCGGCGACTTCCATCACCTTGAAGCCGGCGGCTTCCGCCTTCTTCGCGGTGGCCGAGCCCTTGCGCAGCGCAATGACCACGTCCTTGACGCCGGAGTCCTTGAGGTTCAGTGCATGGGCATGGCCCTGGCTGCCGTAGCCGACGATGCAGACCTTCTTGCCCTTGATCAGGTTCAGGTCGGCGTCGCGATCGTAATAAACTCGCATGGGTATTTCCTCTCTTCAGCAACTATATTTCAAAGCTGCCCGTTCGAACCGGTCTCAGGCCGAATGGCCGAAGACCATGAATTGCCGCCGGTTTCTAGGGCGACGGGTGCCGCGAGACAAGCCCGTGACGGTGATTTTACGCTGCGCGTCAGGCTCATAGCTCGACCAGCACCGGATACAGCGAGGCCAGCAGCAGCAGCCCCATGACGATATTGAACGCCCTGACCGCGCCAGGCGATTTTACCAGCGATTGCAGCGAGGTGCCGCACAGCACCCAGGTGACGCAGGACACGAACCCGAGCAGCAGCGACAGGGCGACCTGCAGCAGGATGTTCCAGGGATAGTTCGCAATCGCCGCATAGGCGGTGATGGTGCCGATCACCATCACCCAGCCCTTGACGTTGACCCATTGAAACAGCGCTGCGCCGAAAAACGTCATCGGCCGGCGCCGTTCGGCATCACCGGGGTTGGGTGGACCGGACATCCCGATCGCAAAGGCGAGATAAACGAGATACGCCGCGCCGGCATATTTCAGGATCGTGTGCAGCACCGGATAGGAGGTGAAGACCGCCCCCAATCCGAGGCCCGTGACGGCGACCATGAAGGCGAAGCCGACGGTGACGCCGAAGACATGCGGCAGCGTGCGACGAAAGCCGAAATTGAGCCCCGACGCGAGCAGCATGATGTTGTTCGGGCCGGGCGTGAAGAACATCACGATGGCGAACACGATAAAGGCGAACAAGAGTTGTTGCGACATGACCTCAAACCACCTCGACAAGCGTGGGCGGGCGCTTCGACAGCAACATAACGGCAATGCCGCAGACGACGACGATCATGCCAGCGAGCCGCAGCGATCCAAACTGTTCACCGAACATGACGCTCGACGCGGCCGCGCCGATAAACGGCACCAGTAGCGCGAACGGCACAACCTGAGCCGCGGAATAGTCTCGCAACAGCCGGCCCCAGATCCAATAACCCAGCGTGGTGCCGACCACCGCGAGGAACAGTACGCAGGCGAAGGCCTTCAGCGAGGCATGCGTGAGCGATTGCCACGTCGTGCTCGCGCCATCGACACTGAACAGCACCACCAGCAACGGCAGCAGCGCCACGAGACTGATCCACGCGAACAGATCGAGCATCGCCACGCCCTGCGCGCGCCGCAGCAGCAGATTGGAGAACGCAAAGCTTATCGGCGCGGTCATCAGCACCATGAAGGGGAACACGCTGAAGTCATAGCCGACCGTGAAGCAGATCATCAGCAGCCCGCCCATGGCGATGATAATACCGATCACCTGCTGCCGCGTCGGCAATTCCCGCAGGAACAGCGCGGCGGCCCCCACGGTGAACAGCGCCTGGCTCTGCACGATGACCGAGGTCAGCCCGGCCGGCACGCCATGTGCCATGCCATAGGTCTGCGCCAGAAATTGCGCCACCAGCAGCCAGCTTGTGGCGACGATCAGCAGCCATGACAGCTTCGGCTTCGGCAGGAACAGGCACGGCAGCGCCGTGATGCCGAAGCGCAGCGTGGTGAGCAGCGTCGACGACATCTCGTCGACCGCCATCCGGGTCAGCACGAAGCCGACGCCCCAGATCACGGCCACTGCGACGGCCAGTGCGATGTCGAGAGGTTTCATGATTGCGATGCGCGGAGGCTACATCCCCTCCGGTCCGCGGCTGATGGCGGCGACGCCGGTGCGCGAAATCTCGACAAGGCCAAGCGGCCGCATCAGGTCGATGAACTGGTTGATCTTGCCGGTATTGCCGGTGATCTCGAACACGAAGCTCTCGATGGTGGCGTCGATGACGCGCGCACGAAACGCTTCGGCGAGCCGCAGCGCCTCGACACGATGCTCGCCGGTGCCGCGCAACTTGACCATCGCCAGTTCGCGCTCGATGGAGCGGCCGGTCAGCGTCATGTCGACGACGCGATGCACCGGAATCATGCGATCGAGCTGATGCTTGATCTGCGTGATCACCATCGGCGTGCCCGTGGTGACGATGGTGATGCGCGAGACGTGCTTGTGGCTCTCGGTCTCCGACACCGTGAGACTTTCGATGTTGTAACCGCGGCCCGAAAAAAGCCCGATGACGCGCGCGAGCACGCCCGGCTCGTTGGCGACGAGCACCGTCAGCGTATGCGTCTCGTTGGGATCGTGACGCTCTTCCATGAAATAGGCGGAGGCAGGCTGTTCCATTGTCGTTCCCTGTCGAAGTCTCGTTTGGCTTTCGCCACGATGTTACATCCCTCATGGTGAGGAGCGCGGCTTCGCGCGTCTCGAACAATGAGCTTGGACACTCATCCTTCGAGACGCCGCACAAGAGTGCGGCTCCTCAGGATGAGGGCCTGTGTTATCTGCCTCACACCAACGCCTTGCCGCCCGCGAACGCCGCAGCCGTAGCTTCGTCATTGGCTTCCAGCGGCAGCAGCATTTCGTTATGCGCCTTGCCGGACGGGATCATCGGGAAGCAGTTCTCCAGCGCCGCAACGCGGCAGTCGAATAGCACCGGCTTCTTCACCTTGATCATTTCCTGCAGCGCGCCGTCGAGATCGCCGGGCTTGCTGCACTGGAATCCGACGCCGCCATAGGCCTCAGCAAGCTTGACGAAATCAGGCAGCGCTTCCGAATAGGAATGCGACAGACGGTTGCCATGCAGCAGCTGCTGCCACTGGCGCACCATGCCCATATACTGGTTGTTCAGGATGAAGATCTTGATCGGCAGTTCGTGCTGCACCGCCGCCGACATTTCCTGCATCGTCATCTGCACCGAGGCATCGCCGCCGATATCGATGACCAGCGAATCCGGATGTGCAACCTGCACGCCCAATGCCGCCGGCAGGCCGTAGCCCATAGTGCCCAGACCACCTGATGTCATCCAGCGATGCGGCTCCTCGAAGCCGAAGAACTGCGCGGCCCACATCTGATGCTGGCCGACTTCAGTGGTGATGTAGGTGTCGTGGCCGCGCGTCGCCTCGAATAGACGCTGGATCGCGAATTGCGGCAGGATCACATCACTGTTCGTCTTGTAGGCCAGCGAATTGCGCGCGCGCCAGGTGGCGATGGTCTTCCACCAGTCCTTGGTGTCCGGCTTCTTCGCCTCGGATTTGAACACCTGCAGGATGTCGCCCAGCACATTGCCGCAATCGCCGATGATCGGGATATCGACACGGATGTTCTTGTTGATCGAGGACGGGTCGATGTCGATGTGGATCTTCTTCGAGTTCGGCGAGAACGCGTCCGTACGTCCGGTGATACGGTCGTCGAAGCGCGCGCCGACGCACAGCATGACGTCGCAATCATGCATTGCCATGTTGGCCTCATAGGTGCCGTGCATGCCCAGCATGCCCAGCCAGTTCGGGCCGGACGCCGGATAGGCGCCGAGGCCCATCAGCGTCGAGGTGATCGGGAAACCGGTGACCTCGACCAGCTCGCGCAGCAGCTTCGAGGCCGCGAGACCCGAATTGATGACGCCGCCGCCGGAATAGATGATCGGCTTCTTGGCACCAGCCAGCAGCGACACCGCCTTGCGGATCGCATTGGCGTCGCCCTTCACGCGCGGCGCATAGGAGATGTGGACGTCCGACTTGCGCGGCGGATGATAGGTGCCGGTGGCGAACTGCACGTCCTTCGGAACGTCGACGACAACCGGACCCGGACGGCCGGTGGTGGCGACGTAGAAGGCCTCATGCAGCACCTTGGCGAGATCGTTGACGTCGCGGACCAGCCAGTTGTGCTTGGTGCAGGGCCGCGTGATGCCGACGGTGTCGCATTCCTGGAACGCATCGTTACCAATGAGATGCGTCGGGACCTGTCCGGTGATGCAGACCAGCGGGATCGAATCCATCAGCGCGTCGGCTAGCGGCGTCACCATGTTGGTGGCGCCCGGACCGGACGTCACCAGCACGACGCCCGGCAGGCCGGTAGAGCGCGCATAGCCTTCGGCGGCATGGCCAGCGCCCTGCTCGTGACGGACCAGAATGTGCTCAACCTCGGACTGCTGAAAGATCTCGTCATAGATCGGCAGCACCGCACCGCCGGGATAGCCGAAGATGTGCTTGACGCCATGATCCGCAAGCGCGCGCACGATCATCGCTGCGCCGGTCATCTGATTGGGATCGTGAGGCTTGCTGTCGCTCATGGTTCGCTCCGGATGCGCTCTGCGGCGCGGCTTGGTCTGGATGGTCGCTGGGTTCGGAAAGCTTGAAGTTCAGACAATAAAAAAGGGCCCGTTCAGGACCCTGTGCACACCGCTCGGTTCGTGGGTAGCCGTCAGCTACCCCCGGCGGTGTGCCAGGGTACCACGATAATAACGAGATTTGTAACTTTGTTGCGCACAGGATCAGTCCGACTTTTCAAAACTTGCGCGAAACATAGCCAGCAAACGGGGGATGTCAAGGGAAGTTGCTGTGATCGCGCTGATTTTAGAGCCTAGCCGGGTCTTTGGTGTTCGGCGAGCAGAAAAATCGGGCGGGCTGATATGCTCCCGCCGCCTGATCCCAGCCAGGCTACGCCCGCTTGCCGGCGGGCCCCACACCACGCCTATGCAAAACCAGCCGGGGCGCTCTGGAATTCCTATGACCGGCCGCGCATCTCCCCGGACAAGGGCGACGTCTTTCAAGGGAATAGAGCCATGACAACGAAACGTCTTCTGCTATCCGCATCGCTGGCACTTGCAGTCATCTCCAGCCCGGCTTTTGCCGGTACGACGATATCGGACCAGCGCTACTGGCCCGACGAAGCCCATGCGGCCGCAATGAGCGCCGCCGCGCTGCCGCAGAACGCGTTCGACTCCGTCGCGGCGCCGCAACGGACCGAGCAGTCCCATCGTTATGAAGGCGGACCGCGATCCATCTTCTGACGTCATCCGGGAACAGGAGCCGCAAGATGGGCGGCTCCCCCGGATGTGACTCTGCTCACCCGGGCCAGGCTTCCGCAGCCTCCGGCGTCATCCATTCAAACTCGGGCAGTTGATGCCGAAACCAGGTGAACTGCCGCTTGGCGTAGTGCCTTGTATCGGCGCGGCCGATCACTGCCGCATCTTCGAGCGATATCTCGCCGGCCAGATGCCGGATCAGCGCTGGCACGCCATGCGCCTTCATCGCCGGCAGCAGCGGATCGAGCCCACGCGAGGCCAGTGCGGCAACTTCGTCGAGCGCCCCTGCCCGCAGCATCCGCTCGAACCGCGCATCGATCCGCGCATAGAGTTCGTCGCGCTCCGGCGTGAGAAAAATCGCGGTGAATGTGCCCGGCGGCAGCAGCGGCGGCAGGCCGTCGCCGTGCCAGTCGGTGAGTGATCGCCCGGTCGCTTCCATCACTTCCAGCGCGCGGGCGATGCGCGTGCGATCGCGCAGATTGAGTCGCGCAGCGGAGATCGGATCGACCAGAGCGAGCTGCGCGTGCAAGGCCTCCGGCCCATCCTTCTCCAGGCGTGCGCGGACATCGTCGCGCACTTCGGCGGCGACCGGCGGCACTGCCGAGAGCCCGCGCGTCAGCGCCTTGAAGTATAGTCCGGAGCCGCCGATGAAGATCGGCAGTTTGCCTTGCGTCCGGACCTCGGCAAGCACCCGCGCCGCCTCCTCCACCCAGGCGCCGGCGGAGAAATTCACCGCGGCATCGACCGTGCCATAGAGCCGGTGCGACGCCTGCGCTTCTTCCTCGACCGTCGGCCGCGCCGTCAGCACACGCAGGTCGCGATAGACCTGCATGCTGTCGGTATTGATGACCACGCCGTCCCGCGCGCGCGCCACGGCCAGCGCCAGCGCCGACTTGCCGCTGGCGGTCGGCCCTGCGATAAGCAGCGCTCTGTTGTCCGGACTGGAACTCACGTCATGTCTCTCGTTGCGACCCTGATCTGCAACCCCGCCAATCCCGCTCTCGATAGCACGGTGGTCGACGGTCTGCGCGCACTTCTGCCGGGCGACACCGAGGCGCACTGGCTGAGCGACGGCGTCGCTGCCGACATCCTGTTCGCCAGCGACCACAACATGCTCGCGCTCGGCGACCGCCTGCGCGCAGCCCGCGGCGACATGCCGATCGATGTTGTCGTGCAGCCTGTCAGCGACCGCCGCAAGAAGCTTTTTCTCGCCGACATGGATTCCACCATGATCGGCCAGGAATGTATCGACGAGCTTGCCGATTTCGCCGGCCTCAAGGCTCATGTCGCCGCGATCACCGAACGCGCCATGCGCGGCGAGATCGAATTCGAGCCGGCACTGCGCGAACGCGTGGCGCTCCTGAAGGATCTGAAGGTCGGCGTCGTCGATGAGGTGCTGGCCTCGCGCATCACGTTGACGCCGGGCGGCCGCGAGCTGGTGCAGACCATGCGCGCCAATGGCGCCTATACCTGCCTCGTCTCCGGCGGCTTCACGCTGTTCACAGCCAAGGTTGCAGAACTCGTCGGCTTCCAGGAAAACCGCGCCAACGTGCTGCATGTCGCTGATGGCAAGCTGACAGGCACCGTCGCGGAGCCGATCCTCGGCAAGGCCGCGAAACTCGCAACGCTGGTCGAGCTGCGCGAGTCCTTCGATCTCGACAATCTCGACACCATAGTTGTCGGCGATGGTGCCAACGATCTCGCCATGATCCAGGATGCAGGCCTCGGCGTCGCCTATCGCGCCAAGCCCGCGGTGGCCGCGGCCGCAGCAGCTCGGATAGACCACGGCGATCTCACGGCATTGCTCTATGCGCAGGGCTACAAGCGCGCAGAGTTCGTGAGCTGAGGCTCACTCCGAAACCCCTGCTTTTCAGGCAGGGGACGCGCTCCTGCGAGAAAGCTGGCTGTTTCCGTGGCACCGGCGCATGCCGGGAGCCGCGACCACCGTCAGCACGGTCGAAGCGGCAGTCACGGCAGCGCTCTCGTCCAGGAACTCAATTGTCGAGCTGAAATCCTGATTGTTTGACGACCGGAGCCCAGCGCGCTGTCTCCTCCTGAATGCGGCTCGCAAGCTGCTTGGAATCGAGCGTGTAACCGTCAAATCCCATTTGCTCGAGAAATTCTGCGACCGGCTTCGCCTTCATCGCAGCGTGAACCATTTGCTGCAATTGTTCGACGATCGGCTGCGGCGTCTTGGCGGGTGCGAAGAGCCCGTACCAATCAACTCCGGTGACCTGGTCAAAACCGAGCTCGGCGAATGTAGGCACATTCGGCAAGAAGCGCGATCGCTGCGCGCTCGTGACCGCAAGCGCGCGCAGCGCTCCCGACTCCACATGTTGGCGAATGTCGCCGGTCACCGCCATCGATGTCGCCATCGTGCCCGACAGCAGGTCCGGCACAATCGCCGCCATTCCGCGATAGGGCGCATGAGTCATCTCGATGCCGGCCTGCTGGGCAAAGGCCCAACCCTGGAAATGCATGATCGAGCCGGCAGCCGGCGTGGCATAGAACGTCTTGTTGACTTTGGCCCAGCCAATAAAATCCTGCAGTGTCTTGACCGTTTCAGGAACGGCCTTCCCGACGACGAAGGTTTGCGCATTCGAGCAGACCGGCGTGATCGGAATAAGATCGGCGACCGGATCATAGCTCAGCTTCGTATAAACATGCGGAAAGATCACGATCGGCGAGGATGGCGAGAGCACAATGGTCGTGCCGTCAGGCGTGGCAGTTTTGGTGGCGTCGATCGCGATGCGACCACCAGCGCCAGTACGACCTTCGACGATGACCGAGTCGGCAAAATTCCCTCCGAGCTGATCGGCGAGCCGGCGGCCGATCACATCGAGCGTCCCGCCGGCCGCGAAGCCGACCATGATCCGGGCGAGCGATGGCCGCGCCAACGCGCGACCGCTCCAGAGTGCGGCTGAAGCGGCGACGCCCTGCAAGAGATGGCGGCGTGTCATGGGCATGGGTAATCCTCCGGACAAGGTCAGGTGCGGGATTGCGGCAGGCAGGCGATAGCCTTGATCTCGATCAGCAGATGCGGATGCGGATGCGGAAGCTGGTGAACGGCGACCGTCGTCCGCGCGGGACCGTCGGAGTCGAAAAATTCGGCGTACACGTCGTTGTACCCGCCAAAGTCGTTCATATTGACGAGGAACGTGCTGACTTCGACGATATCAGACAGTCCGCCGCCGACCTCGCTTAGTATCCTTGCAATATTCTCGAACACCGCGCGGGTCTGTAACCGGATATCGACCGTCACCGTTCCCATGCCGTCGGCGCTGGCGCCGGCTATCGTGTTATCAGCGCGTCGCGAGCTTGTTCTGGAAACGAAGACCAGGTCACCGGCACGCTTGACGTGCGGATAGCGGCCGCGCGGCGTTGCCATGCCCTCCACGACAACTGCGCGAGGATCGGTCGTCATGATTCTCTCGCTTCGTCGCACGTCATGCAGCATCTCGCAAATTTGTACGTATACGTCGCTTATCAAAAGCTAGCGATTGCCCCAACTACTGTCAAGAAAACGGAACTCGCACCGGCTACCTGAAGTCAGCAGAAGTCACAGCTCGTATCGAAGAACCGAAGTCTGCTGCTGTCTTGTTGGGCTTTCTACGCAATGCTAGAGCGTGAACTGCCTATTCGCGCATCGCGATGTGATCGCTCGTACGGCAGTATCTGCAGATCGTGTCGGACCACCATGACCAGAACAACGACCAAACGCCGAAGCAGGATGTCGGGCCCATCGCGCGGAACGGCGACCGGCAAGGCTTCCGCATCGTCCCTGCCATCCCGTGGCGCCGAGGCCGCGCTGACAGCGCCGGTGCGGTCCATCCTCGACCGCTTTCGACTCGAAGACGTCGTGTCGCATTTATTGCGCAGGGCACATTTTGCCGCTGAGGAACGGTTCTCGCGCGAGTTTGCCGATGAGCGGATTACGCCGCGGCAAAAGGCGACACTGGTTGCGATCTACCAACGTCCCGGCCTCAGCCAGAACATGCTTGCCGAGCATCTTTTCTTGGATCGCAATACCGTCGCCGAAATGGTGAAACGACTGGTGGAGCGACACCTGCTTGAGCGGCGACCGGCGCCCGGAGATCGACGTGCCTATGAGCTGTTTCTAGCACCTGACGGCGCAGCCATGCTGAATCGCGTCATGACACGGGACGCGTCAGTCGAGCGAGCTATCCTGCAAAGACTCCCCAAGGGAGCCGAAAAGCAATTCATGAAGTGCCTTCGGCTGATCGTTCAGACGCCACACTAGCAAGCGCCGCTGCGCGGGCGTCATGGCGCAGGTCTTCCGGGGCAGAGAGGCCATCGATACCACGCCCAGCAGGGCGCGCATTCGTCCGCGTATCGTCCCGCCATGCCCTGGAATGACAGTTTGGGGGCGAGACGTGGAGCCGCATCAAACATTTTTCCCTATCTTGAATTGATAATATACCTATCTGGATTATTTTCTCCTTCGTCCAGCCCCACCGAGAGGGGCGATCGCGATCCTCACGTTCGCGGGGTGGGATGCGGTGGACGCCGGAGATGCGGCGTTACGCGGTTCATGGGGCGACGTCTGTCTTCGGGCAGGACGGATCTGCGCCAGCACTGCCACTGGCAAGGAGACGGCCGACCTTCGGATGGAAAGACTCCTGGACAGTGTGACGGACGACCAACTCGAAACGCGCTCGGCCTAGTCGCTTGAGGCTCCCTTCCCATCGCCTTGGGACTTTAATTCGGTGATCGGATCGTTCGCTGAGGCAAAGTGCAAGCAACCGAAAAAACACCGCAGGCGGAACGTCGGGCAATCGCTCGGCGCCTCCGAAAGTCCTGATGCATTATCCTTGCGGAAGACCGCATCGGCATCAGGCCCAAGGGTGCAACGGGCACCCGGCGTTCCGCACGCCCTCTCACAAGGGGGTGGGAATGCAAGAAACGACGGCGCCCCCGCGCCGCAAACAATGGGGGTGATGACGCATGTCTGAAGAGCCGTGGCTGTTTGACGTTCGAAGACGCTGAGACGCGCAGGCGGTCGCGATCCCTCCCTCAAGCGGCGTAGCCGCGCAGTGGGGAGGGTCGGCCGAGCGAGACGATGCGTAGCATCGACGAAGTGGACGCCGGGGTGGGGTCTCTCCCCACGAAGGACGGAGTATGGGGAAAGACCCCACCCGTCTCGACCGCTCCGCGGTCGATCCACCCTCCCCACCGCGCGGCTGCGCCGCTTTGGGGAGGGATAAGAGAAGAGCCCTACTGCACGCTCAGCGCCACAAAGCGCAGTTCACCTTCGGCATTCGACACCAGCAGCAGCACCGACTTCTTGCCGTCCTTCTTCAAGGCATCGACGCGCTTCTTGACGTCGGCGGCATTGGTGACCGCTTCCTGCGCGACCTCGACGATGACGTCGCCGGCAGCCAGGCGCTTCTCGGCGGCGTCGGAGCCGGCATCGACGCCGGTCACGATGACACCCTTCACGCTGTCCTTGATCTTGTACTTGGTGCGCAGATCCTTGCTGAGACCCGTGAGGTCGAGGCCCAGCGCCTTCTGCGTCGCCGGCTTCTCGGCTTCCGGCGTGGCCTTGATCGAGGCCTGCACCGGCTTGTCATCCTCGAGACGTCCGAGGGTAACCTGCTTGGTCTCTTCCTTGCCCTTGCGAATGATGAGCACATTGACGGCCTTGCCGACGGTAGTGCCGGCAACGATGCGCGACAGGTCCTTCGGCTCCTTGACGTCGCGGCCATCGAACTTGACTACCACGTCGCCAGGCTCAAGGCCGGCAGGCTTGGCCGGGCCCTTGTCGTCGACGCCGGCGATCAGCGCACCGCGGGCGGGCTTGATGTTCAGGCTCTCGGCGATCTCGTCCGTCACCGGCTGGATGCGCACGCCGAGCCAGCCGCGGCGGACTTCCTTGTATTCGCGCAGCTGCTCGATGACGCCGACCACGGTTTTCGACGGCACGGCGAAGCCGAGGCCGATGGAGCCGCCGGTGGGCGAGATGATCAGCGTGTTCACGCCGACCACTTCGCCCTCGAGGTTGAACAGCGGACCGCCCGAGTTACCGCGATTGATCGAGGCGTCGGTCTGGATGTAGCTGTCATAGGGGCTGTTATTGCTGATCTCGCGGTTGCGCGCCGAGACGATACCCGCAGTGACGCTACCACCAAGCGAGAACGGATTGCCGATCGCGATCACCCACTCGCCAAGCCGCAGCTTCTCACTGTCGCCGAACTTGACGGCGACCACTGGCTTCACCGGGGTAAACTTCAGTACCGCCAGATCGGTCTTCTTGTCGACGCCGACCAGCTCCGCCTTGATCTTGGTGCCGTCATTCATGATGACGGTGATCTCGTCGGCACCATCGATGACATGGTTGTTCGTGACCACGACACCCGAGGTGTCGATGATGAAACCGGAGCCAAGCGAATTGGTCTTGCGCGGCTGCAACCCGCCATTCTTGTCGCCGCCGGGACGCCCGCCCCGGTTCTTGAAGAAGTCGTCGAAGAACTCCTCGAACGGCGAGCCTGGCGGCAGTTGCGGCATTGCCCCGCGGCCACCGCCCTCCCCCTTGTCGCTGTTCTTCGCCTCGACGGTCGAGGTGGTCGAGATATTGACCACGGAATCGATCACCTTCTCGGCAACATCGGCGATGCCATCCGGCCCACGGGCCGAGGCAGGCGCGGAAAACGTGGCGACCGCGGTACCAAAGGCAAGGGCCGCCAGCAGCGGACGCAGACCACGGCTCAGAGCGGGGCGCAGGGCTGGAATCGCGATGGACATGTCGGAAACGTCTCCAAAAGAGAGTCGGCAAATTTGACTGAGAGTGCGCCCGAACGGCGACATCGCGCAAGCCTTCGCGCGGGCCATCCGGCTGGCCCATCTGGGACGTGGATTGCGGCGGAATGCGGACGTAAACGTGAACGATCGCGTTGATCGGGCAGAGCTTTTTCGGACGCCCCGGAGAGATTATGAGCCGCCGCTAGCGCCGGATCGCCCAGATCAGGATCAGGCCGCCAACAGCCGAGACCAGACCGGCAATGCGCAGGATGTTGTCAGGGCTTTGCAGCGCACTCTTCATCGCGCGGCGCATCCATCCGGGAAATGCCAGGAACAGGATGCCTTCGAATACGAACAGGATTCCGATGCCGATGAGGAAGTCGGCAAACGCTATGGACCTCATCCGACTTCAACTCCCGAACGTTCGCACCCTGGCCGCAGTTTCTTGGCAGTTTTCTTGGCGCTTTTCTGAAAACAAATGAGGCGCGCCACGATGGCGCGCCTCATCCTTTAGATCAGAGTGGCAGCGAACGCAAAACAGGTATCCGCGTAAGCTTAACCAGTGACGCCGTTACTGCGGCTTTGCCGCGGGAGGCTTTCCCGACGGATTGGCGAAGAAGCGGAAGAACTCCGAATCCGGCCGCAGCAGGAAGCGGGTGTCGTTGCTCTTCAATCCGTTCTCGTAAGCCGTCATCGAGCGATAGAACGCGAAGAACTCCGGATCCTGGCCGTAGGATTCAGCGAACAGACGGTTGCGCTCGCCGTCGCCGGCACCGCGGGTTTGTTCAGCCGTCGAATTCGCATCGGCGATGATGACCGTTGCTTCACGATCGGCCTTGGAGCGAATCTCCTGCGCCTTCTGGCCACCGCCAGCCCGGAATTCAGCGGCTTCCCGCTGACGCTCGGTCTGCATACGCTGATACACTGCCTGGCTGTTGGCTTCCGGCAGATCGGCGCGGCGGATACGAACGTCGACGACGGAGATGCCGTAACCATCGGCTTCCTTGTCGAGCTGATCGCGTATCTTGTTCATCAGACCTTCGCGGTCATCGCGAACGATCTGGATGAAGGTGACCTCGCCGAGCACACGGCGCATGGCCGCGTTGAGCAGCGTGGTCAACTGGATGTTCGCCGCCTGGATCGACCCGATGCTCTGGTAGAAGCGCAGCGCGTTCTTGATCTTGTAGCGAGCGAAGGCATCGACCACCAGACGACGCTGGTCGTTGGCGATGATTTCCTGCGCCGGGTTTTCCAGATCGAGGATGCGCTTGTCGATCGAGATCACGCTGTCGATGAACGGGATCTTGAAGTTCAGACCGGGCTCGGTGACCACGCGGACGGGCTCGCCGAGCCGCACCACGAGGGCCTGTTCAGTCTGGCGCACCGTATAGATCGAGCCAAAGCCCACGATGACCAGCACCAGCACTACAATCAGTGCAACGATACCTGAGATGCCGGTTTTCATCGGGTGCTCCCGCTCTGCTGAGGCTGACCAGATGGCGCCGGAGGCTGACGCCGCGGCGTCAGTTCATTCAAGGGAAGATAAGGCACGACGCCTTGCGAAGCACCGGCGCCCTGGCCGCCGTCATAGACCAGCTTCTCGGCACCGCCGAAGATCCGCTCCATGGTTTCGAGATAGATACGCTGACGGGTCACGTCCGGCGCCTTCTTGTACTCGTCATACACTTTCAGGAAGCGCGCGCTCTGGCCCTTGGCTTCGGCGATCGCCTGTTCGCGATAACCTTCGGCGACCTGCAGGATCTGCGCAGCGCGACCGCGCGCATCGGGAACGACGCGATTGGTGTAGGTCTGGGCTTCGTTCTGCAGACGCTGGGCGTCGGCCTGTGCCGCCTGCACGTCACGGAATGCATCGATCACCTGTGCCGGCGGATCGACCTTCTGCAGCTGGACCTGTTGGATCAGGACGCCGGCGCTATAGCCGTCGAGCGTCTTCTGCATCAGGTCCTGGACGCTGGCTTCCGTTGTCGTACGCGCGCCGGTGAGGATCGGCTGAATGTTGGCGCGGCCAACCACTTCACGCATCACGCTCTCGGCCACCGCTTTCACGGTGCCTTCGGGGTTCTGGATGTTGAACAGGAAGTTGCCGACACCGTCGGGCTTGATGCGCCACAATACGGTGAAATCGACATCGACGATATTCTCGTCGCCGGTCAGCATCAGGCTCTCTTCCGGCACATCCCGGATGGTGCGGCCACGCCGACCGGTGTCTTCCAGGATCGACATGCCGACCGACAGGGTCGATACGCGCAGCGCCTTCGGCAACAGCACGGTCTCGATCGGATAAGGCAGATGATAGTTCAGGCCGGGCTGCACGGTGCGGACATGCTTGCCGAAGCGCAGCACGACGCCGAGCTCTTCGGACTGCACGCGGAAGAAACCGGACAGACCCCAGATCACGAGGGCCACGGCGAGCACGAGCGCGATTCCCATGCCGCTGACGAAGCCGCCGGGCAGCATCGACTGCAGACGGTCCTGCCCCTTGCGCAGCAGATCCTCAAGATCAGGCGGCCTCGGTCCGGATGATTGCGGACCAGAACCCCAGGGTCCCTTCGGACCAGAGCCCCATGGGCCTCCGCCTTGATTCTTCCACGGCATTCAACACTCTCCTCTGCGCGGCCGGACATACCGGTCTCGCCACATCTGCATGGCTTTATAGGGGACGACCCCAGCTCTTACAACGCGGGGTTCTTGATCGCTGGAGCTATGCCTGAGGCCACGAAAGTCAATGTTAACGGGCGGAAAACGCGGTTAACGGGGCGCTCTCCGGCAATATGTCACATAGGAGAAATCGACGCTGTCCTCGCCCGCCGCCGCGTTCCTGACGCGCGCCACTTCTTCCCACACAGTGAGATCGACCGGCGGCATAAAGGTATCGCCAGTCGGCTGCGCGTGAACTTCGGTGACTTCGAGACGGTCGGCGATCCCCATCCATTGGGCATAGATCTCGGCGCCGCCGATCACCGCAATCTCAGTGACCAAACGCCGCAGCGCATCGCCAGTCGCCACCGCGCGTGCATCGGCAAGCGACGTGGTGACGACGACTCCCGCGGCCTGATAGCCCGCATTGCGCGTGATTACGATATTGGTGCGTCCCGGCAGCGGTCGCTTCGGAAACGACTCGTATGTCTTGCGCCCCATCACAATCGGCTTGCCCATGGTCAGCGCCTTCAAGCGCTGCATGTCCGACTTCAGCCGCCATGGAATGGCATTACCCTGCCCGATCACGCCGTTCTCGGCAACGGCATAGACCAAGACGATCTGAGGGGCAGCCGTCGTTGCGGTCAAACGGCGACCTCCGCCTTAATGTGCGGATGCGGATCGTAGCCTTCGAGGGTGAAGTCCTCATAGCGGAACGCGAAGATGTCCCTCACGTCCGGATTGATCTTAATCACCGGCAGCGCACGCGTCGGCCGCGTCAATTGCAGCCGCGCCTGCTCCAGATGGTTGGAATAGAGATGCGCATCGCCGAGCGTATGGATGAAGTCGCCAGCCTTGAGGCCCGTGACCTGCGCGATCATCATCGTCAGCAGCGCGTAGGAGGCGATGTTGAAGGGCACGCCCAAGAAAACATCTGCCGAGCGCTGATAGAGCTGGCAGGACAGCTTGCCGTCGGCGACATAGAACTGGAACAGGCAATGGCACGGCGGCAGCGCCATCTTGTCGATCTCGGCGGGATTCCACGCCGTCACGATCAGCCGACGCGAGTCCGGATTGCGCTTGATCATGTCGATGACATTGGCGATCTGATCAATGCTGCGCCCGTCTGCTGTTGGCCACGAGCGCCACTGCGATCCATAGACCGGACCGAGATCGCCATTGGCGTCCGCCCATTCATCCCAGATCGAGACGCCGTGGTCCTTGAGATATTTGATGTTGGTATCGCCCGCCAAAAACCACAGCAGCTCGTGGATGATCGCCTTCAGCGACAGCCTCTTGGTGGTCAGGACGGGGAAGCCATCGCTGAGCTTGAAGCGCATCTGATGGCCGAACACCGACAGCGTGCCCGTGCCGGTGCGGTCATGCTTCTCCGCACCGTCGCTCAGGATTCGCTCTAGCAGGTCGTGATACTGGTTCATGGTCGATCTTGCGGGCTCGTGAGCGGGCGAACTTATCGCCTCGGCCGGTGGTCGGACACGCCGATTCCCGGATTATACCCGAAAAAGTGTATCCCCGCGCCGCTAACGGCAAGGGCTGGATCCGTTGGGATCCAGCCCTTGGAATCAACCGGTTAGCCGGTTCCGATTACATCGCCGGCTTCAATACCGCCGACCACTTTTCGACTTCGCTCTTCACCAGCGAGCCGAGCGCAGCCTGGGTGCGGGCTTCCGGCTTCGGAATGTCCGAGCCGAGGTCGAGCAGACGCTTCTTGACGTTCTCGTCGTCCAGCGCCTTGGCGGCCGCGGCGTTCAACTTGGCGGTGATCGCGGCAGGCGTGCCCTTGGGCGCGAAGATCGCGTTCCAGGCCGAGGCCTGATACTTCGGCAGACCGGCTTCGATGGTGGTCGGGACGTCCGGCAGCGACGGGTTACGATCGGGCGTCGCGATGGCGTAAGCCTTGATGGTGCCGCCCTTGATCTGCGGAACCGCGTTGACGATCTGGTCGCACATATAATCGACCTGACCACCGACCAGTGCGTTCATCGCCGGACCGGTGCCATTAAACGGCACACCGGTCGGCTTGATATCCAAAACCGAGCTCAGCAATTCGCAGGACGAATACGACACAGAACCGACGCCGGCATGGGCCATGTTCAACTTGTCGCTGTTGGCCTTCACATAGGTGACGAACTCCTTGAGATCCTTCGGTGCGAAATCCTTCCTCGCCAGGATCAGAATTGGCGTGCCCGCCAGCAGCGCGACGGGCTCGAAATCCTTCTCAGGGTGATAAGCGAGCTTCGGATAGAGCGGCACGGCCGCAGCATGGGTGCCCATGTGGCCGGTGATGATCGTGTAGCCGTCATTGGCCGCGCGCGCTGCACGCGTCGCGCCGGTCGTGCCACCAGCGCCGACGACGTTCTCGATGATGATCTGCTGGCCGAGCGTCTTCGACATATCGGCAGCGACGATGCGCGCGATGACGTCGGTGGGGCCACCGGCCGCGAACGGCACGATCATGGTGATGTTGCGCGTCGGGTATTCTTGCGCCTGAACAGTGGTTGCCAGTGCGCCGAAGCCGGCGACGGCCGCCAAGCCACTGATCGCAACTCTGCGATTGAACAGCTTCATTTGGTTTCCTCCGAAAATGTTTTTGCCGCGAAAATAACGACAGTCGCGGGACTGAATACAGGCAAAGGCCCGAAGTCTATTCGACTTCGGGCCGTGGCGTAACGACGCAGATGCGTGGAGAGATTCGTCAGCTCTCGGATTCGACGAAGACTTCGTCGCGTTTCTTTCGCAGTGCGGGAAGCAGAGCGAGGACCAGCAGGAACGCCGAGATTGCCATCAGGCTGGCCGACAACGGACGGGTGAAAAATACCGTCGCGTCGCCACGCGAGATCAACAGCGCACGACGCAGGTTCTCTTCCATCAGCGGCCCGAGCACCATGCCGAGCAACAGTGGAGCCGGTTCGAAGTCGTGCTTGATCAGCCAATAGCCGAGCAAACCGAACACGCCTGCGAGCACCACGTCCATCGGCGCGTTGTTCACCGAATAGATGCCGATGCTGCAGAACACCACGATCGACGGGAACATGAGCCGATACGGCACGCGGAGCAGTCGGACCCAGATGCCGACCAGCGGCAGGTTGATCACGAGCAGCATCAGGTTGCCGATCCACATCGAGGCGATCATACCCCAGACCAGTTCGGGCTGCTTCTGCATGACCTGCGGACCGGGCACGATGCCATGAATGGTCATCGCGCCGACCATCAGCGCCATCACCGCGTTGGGCGGAATGCCGAGCGTGAGCAGCGGAATGAACGATGTCTGCGCTGCAGCATTGTTCGCGCTTTCCGGTGCGGCAACGCCTTCGATGGCACCACGGCCGAACCGCTCCGGATTCCTCGACAGCTTCTTTTCAAGCGTATAGGCCGCGAAGGACGCGATGACCGCGCCGCCACCCGGCAGAATACCGAGAATGGAGCCGAGCACCGTGCCGCGCAGAATTGCCGGCGCGGAGTCCTTCAAGTCCTTCTTGGTCGGCATCAGGCCCGTGACCTTCTGCTGCACGAGGTCGCGATCTTCTTCGCCACCGGCATCCAGATTGCGGATGATTTCAGCAAAACCGAACAGGCCCATGGCGACCGTGGCAAAGCCCAGACCGTCGGCGAGTTCAGGAATGTTGAACGACATACGCGACGCGCCGGTCTCGATGTCAGAGCCGACCATGGACAACAGCAGACCGAACACGATCATCGCGATCGCCTTCAGCACTGAGCCCTTGGCAAGCACCACGGCGAAGATCAGGCCGAGCACCATCAGCGAGAAGTATTCTGCCGGACCGAACGCAAGCGCGAGCTTGGTGAGCGGCGCGCCGAGCACAGCGATAAGGACCGTCGCAACGCAACCCGCAAAGAACGAGCCGATTGCTGCAATCGCGAGTGCCGGACCGGCACGGCCCTGCTTCGCCATCTGGAAGCCGTCGAGCGCAGTCACGACGGAACCCGCTTCACCCGGAATATTGACCAGGATCGACGTGGTCGAACCACCGTATTGCGCGCCGTAGTAGATGCCCGCGAGCATGATCAGTGCGCCGACCGGCGGCAGGCCGAAGGTGATCGGCAGCAGCATGGCCACCGTGGCAATGGTGCCGATGCCCGGCAGAACGCCGACCAGCGTACCGACTAGCGCACCGATCAGACAGAGTAGAATATTGATCGGAAGCGGGATCGACAATCCGCCCAGGAACGGCGGCGCCCATTGCACGAACTGGAAAACGGTCGAGAAGCCAAGACCGAGATTTGAAAACAGATCACCCATAGCGCCCTCGCCCTCAGCGGATCAGAAACGTCGGCCACATCTGCAGCGGCAGACCAAGCGCGTACGGAAATAGCAAAGCGCAGAATGCCGTGAGGCAAGCGCCGACGATGATCGTTTCCTTCCATTGCGTCTCGGCCGTGCCGAGCGCTGCGATCAGGAACGATGCCATTGCAGAAAAGACCATGCCCATCGGACGAATGCAGAGTGCGAAGCACAGAATCGCCAGCGATACGAACAGCGGTCCGCGCCAGGCATAGACAGCGAGCCTTGGACCTTCCGTGAGCACACCGACGACCGTTACCCCTGCACCGAGGGCCAGCAGCAGAACACCGAACATCCGCGGCGCAGTACCTGCGCCGAAGGAGAATCCGTGCATGCCTTGAAGATCGCTGGAAGCCCACAGCGCGAAGGCTGCGATGGCCATCAATGCGATGCCGCCGATAAAGTCCTGCGGGCCTTTGACCCAGCTCGGTAAGATGGATTTCTCCGGCGCATGGCTCGGCGCATCACTCATTGGTACGTTCCCCTGTCACGAGCTTGTAGCCCAAACATCATCGTTCGGAGACCGCCCAACGGCTCCGTGGTCAAGCTTGCTAGCGATTTTCGTCAGAGAACGCCAGCGAAACCAATAAGGCCTCCGGCAACTAGCAACCATAGCGGGTTAAGCCGCGTGGCAAACGCCAAAACGGCGGCACTCCCCGTTACCAGAAACGCCGCCCAGGTGGTGTCGGAAGCGAACAGCAGAACCAGCCCGCTGGCGCTCATGAGACCTATGGATAGGGGCACCAGCGCTGCCTGTACGATTCCCGGCCATTGGGCGTGGCCCGACCGCGAAAGCAATTGGCTGACATAATAAGCAAACACAGCTGTCGGCCCGCACATGGCCAGCGTTGCGACCACTGCGCCCATGATGCCGGCAACCTGATAGCCGATCAGCGTCACAATGAGAACGTTCGGCCCCGGCGACAGCTGCGAGATCGCAAACACATCGGCGAACTGCTTGTCGGACATCCAATGGTTAACATCGACCGCGAGCCGATGAATTTCGGGAATGGCCGAATTGGCGCCGCCAACGGCAAAGAGTGACATCAGCCCGAACGACCAGGCCAGCGTGAACAGCGATCCGGAGTTCGTGTCGCTCATGCGGCCGCCCGCCGTCGCATCACGATGGTCAGGCCGATGCTGACGGGAATCGACACCAGAAGGACTGTCGGCAACGGCCATCGCATCACGCCAACTGCGACGAAAATCGCGACCAACAGCGCCAGGCTGACGGGCTCACGCTTCTTTAGAAGCGGCAGCATCATTCGGAAAATCACAGCGAACAGGAGTCCGACCGCAGCGCAAGATACGCCGGCCAGTGTGCGCCGCAGCGCTTCGATATCCCCAAAGTGTGCATACAGGATCGCCAGAATGGTCACGATGACCACGGGCGGCCCCAGCAATCCCGCAAAGGCTGCAATGGCGCCAGGCACACCGCGAAACCGCGCCCCGAACACCACCGACAGATTGACGATATTCGGCCCCGGCAAGAAATGGCAAAGTGCGAAAGTCTCATTGAATTCGTCGGGCGTCATCCAGCCGTGCTGCTCGACGATCGCCCGGCGCGCCCAGACCAGAACGCCTCCAAAACCGGCCAGGGACATCTTCGCAAAGGCAAGGAATAGCGTCAGCAGTCCCGGTGGCGATGCCGACGCGAGTTCCGCAACTGGGGCGTCAGCCTGTGGTGAACTTGGACGCATGGTCCAGAACTAGGGCCATCCGCCCATCGGGCCAATCGATTTTTGCCTGTTTCCACGCCAATCGGCGGTTGAAATGACCGCCCGGCTGTATCGCGTCCAATTTGCGTCATATATAGAGGGCGCCAGCTTTTCCGGCTGCTGACCTCGGGTCAAGACCGGGATAGAATAGACAGAACAGTATGTGATGCGAGTCGGCCTCCGGCCTCGCCCTCACTCCATATATGGCCATGACCAAGACAAGCGACGGGACCGACCGATGGCAACCGATCATATTCGATACGATGTGCTGGCGCGCGACGCCCTCCGTGGCGTTCTGCGCCGCGTGCTGATCGACGCTGCCGAGCACGGCCTGCCGGGCGAGCACCACTTCTTTATCACCTTCGTTTCAACGGCTGACGGCGTCAAACTTTCGCCGCGCCTGCTGGCCCAGTATCCAGAGGAAATGACGGTGATCCTGCAGCATCAGTTCTGGGATCTCGTGGTTACCGAAGATCGCTTCGAGGTGGGCCTGTCCTTTAACGGAATCCCCGAGCGCCTCGTCGTGCCGTTCAACGCCATCAAGAGTTTCTACGACCCCTCGGTGCAGTTCGGCCTGCAGTTCGAAACCGAAACCGCTGTAGAGACCCCGGCTGCCGGTGCGACATCCGCAGCCACTGCGGCATCTGCTCTCGCCGCCCCTCCAGCTCCGCCCGTGCCTGCTTCAGAGGAAGAACCGCCAAAATCGGGCGAAGGTGCAGAAGTCGTCCGTTTAGACCGCTTCCGGAAAAAATAATCGCAAGACGTTGTAAGGTGCCGGGGCCGCGTTCGCGCGGCCCCATTCTTATGCGCCGCACCCGCCAAAAGTCTCTGCAGGGAGCGCGCCATCGCAAGGACCGTACCCATGGCCAAATCCTCGAAGACCTCCACCACCGCCACCACCCGCACCGAAACCGACAGCTTCGGTCCGATCGAGGTCGCAGCGGATCGTTATTGGGGAGCGCAAACGGAACGGTCGCGACAGAATTTCAAGATCGGTCACGATCGCATGCCGATGCCGATCATTCGCGCGCTCGGCATCGTCAAACTGGCAGCGGCCGAAACCAATCGCGAACTCAAACTTCTCGAGCCCAAGCTTGCAAAGGCCATTGTGAGCGCAGCACGCGAAGTCATCGACGGGAAGCTGGATGATCACTTCCCACTGGTCGTCTGGCAAACCGGCTCCGGCACGCAGACCAACATGAATCTCAACGAGGTCATTGCCAATCGTGCGAACGAGCTTCTTGGCGGTGAACGCGGCGCCAAGAAGCCCGTGCATCCCAATGACCATGTCAACATGAGTCAATCGTCCAACGATTCGTTTCCGACTGCGATGCACATTGCGGCAACGCAGGGTATTGTTGAGTACCTCATCCCCGCACTAAGCGAACTACATGCTGCGTTGCGCAAGAAGGAAAAAGCCTTCGCAAAGATCGTGAAGATCGGACGTACGCATACACAAGACGCGACGCCGCTCACGCTCGGGCAGGAGTTTTCAGGCTATGCCGCACAGACCGAAAGCGGCATCAAACGCCTACGAAGCGTCCTGAAGGATCTCTACCCGCTCGCCCAAGGTGGAACTGCAGTCGGGACCGGCCTCAACTCCAAGCCTCGTTTTGCGAAGTTGTTCGCGAAGCACGCAGCAACAGTTACCAAGCTGCCTTTCATCACTGCACCGAACAAATTCGAAGCACTCGCATCAAACGACGCCTATGTGTTTGCACACGGTGCGATCAACTCGGTTGCAACAAGTCTATTTAAAATTGCAAACGACATCCGACTGCTCGGATCTGGCCCGCGTTCCGGACTTGGCGAATTGATACTTCCGGAGAACGAGCCTGGCTCATCGATCATGCCTGGAAAGGTAAATCCGACACAATGTGAAGCAATGACAATGGTATGCTGTCAGGTATTCGGTAACCACACGGCAATTACGGTGGCCGGCAGTCAGGGTCACTTCGAGCTCAATGTCTACAAGCCGGTGATGGCCCATTGCATGATGCAGTCCATCCAATTGATGGCAGACGTTGCGCGATCCTTCACAGAGCACTGCATCAACGGCATTCGCGCCGATGAAAAACGAATTCATGAGTTGATGGAACGATCACTGATGCTCGTGACTGCACTCGCACCGAAAATCGGCTACGATGACGCGGCGAAAGTAGCTAAGGTTGCCCATGCAAACGGAACGACATTGAAGGAGGAAGCGCTGCGGCTCGGTTTTGTTAGTGCAGCAGAGTTCGATCTTCTTGTTCAGCCGGCCAAAATGATACATCCTGGGTAAGCAAGAATATTTGCTCACAGCTTGTTGAGAATAACTCCAGAAGGAAATAGTTATAATTCATATCTGCTAAATGGTTAGAATGGTCGCATATCAGACGCGTTTTTCTTTGTGATACAGCAGAAGGTGATCTGGTTACGCTTCGTAGATGACTTCATTTTTCTGCGGAGCTTGTTTGGAACTACGGAGAATATTTTAGGATGGATACCGAAACCGAATTCACCCTCGTCTCGTACAACTACTGGATGGTGAAGACGACGTTTCCCGCCCCATCATTTTTTAAAGACAGGAGCGATCATGGGTGACCTGATCAATCTCAATCGCTTCAAGAAGCGCGCTGCACGAGAGGAATCGGCAAAACAAGCCGATATAAACCGTGCGCGCTTCGGACGAACTAAGTCAGAACGAACATTGCAGGAGCAGCGCACAGTCCGTGCGAACAACGTGCTGGATCAGCATCACATCGATGGCGAGGACGCATCATGAAATCGCCCGTAGTTAAGAGATCGATCGTTGTTGCGGGTCACAAGACCAGCGTGAGTCTCGAAGAGGCGTTTTGGAACGGCATGAAGGAGATTTCGAATCTTCGCGACATGACGCTTTCCGAGCTGGTTGGTGAGATCGACACAAACCGTCAGCAGGGCAATTTGTCGTCCGCGATTCGGCTGTTCGTGCTCGATTACTTCCGTACACGTGCCGTTCCGCAACAGCGGATGCCGGAGCACAATCTCTCGGCGTAAACACAGCCGACCTTAAGCGAATCGCTTCGCCGCCGGTTGTGTTTGCTGAGTCATCGTCAGAACGTCGGCCGCGCTGAACTCGCGGTCGGCGGTGTCAGTACTAGCGGAGGCGCGGGCCTCGGCCTTGGTGCGCGCGCAGCACCGGGTGCCGGACGAACTTCAATGGGTGCTGGCAGCGGCGCAACCTGCTGACTTGCAACAGGCGGTGTCGCAGGACGAGGCGTAGCAGCCTTCGGCGCAAGACGGCGCGGATCGCGACCGGGAAGAAGCACATCGGAGGGCGCAGAGGCTGTCGGTGGATCGCTCGCAGGCGTCTGCGTGTCGACGGGCAGCGAGGCGGACGGCGGAGGAACGGCAACGGGCACAGCCGCCGGTGGCAACTCACCGCGTTCAAGCGAATCAAGCCGGCGCGTCTCGCGATCGATTGCGCGCACTGCGAGCCAGGATGATAACGCCGCCACATCTAGCGTGCGATCAAGCTTGTCAGGCGTTCCCACCGCGAAGATCTGAACTTCCGGTCGAACGCTCGACGTCCCCGCGCTCGTGCCGGTCAATGTCGCGCGCATATCCACCTGGTCGGCAACGATATCGTAACCTCCTGACACGATCGCACGCCCTCCTTCGCCATCGAGCGTCGTCGCGCCAACGCGCAGGCGGCTATCCTTGATACTGAACGGGACCTGCACCGAAGTTACGGACAACGCACCGCCGGTGATCGCGGTATCGACAATCTGACGCAACTTAACGTCATTCGTGGCTTGCCCAGAATCGCTGGCGCGAATGGCAATGTCGAAGGCACGTGGATCGAGGCCATTGACGCGCGCCCCGTCGATCGTCAGCAATCCACTGCCGGACAATGCGCCTTCCAGAGCCGAGGCACTGCGCCCCTGACTGGCCAGCGTCATCCGCAGCGACGTCTTGCCCGCGGGCATTGTCAGAGAGCGATAGCGCAACGCCGCTCCATCTACGCCGGAGAATTGCACGCGGGCGCCAAGCGCATATCCGGTGATCGATGGCTTGAGATCGACATCAGCCGTGATTTCGCCGCCACCGACAGACCCTTTGATCGTATCGATCGTCAGGGCCTGCCCGTCGCTCTTCACGATGCCGCTGACAGGACGCAATTCAACACCGCCGGGCAACGTCCCGCGCAACGCCTGAAAGGCCAATTGTCCACGCCATCCTTGCAGCACGCCACGTCCAAGCGGGTCCGTAACATCGCGCCCTCGCGTGCCCACAGCGAGACCAAAGGCCGGCCCGAGTTCGATCGTATCCATGCCGATCTGACCATCGACGGCTTTCTCGGCACCCAGCGTCAGCGTGATATGGCCGCGCACGCGTGAGCCAGCCAACGTACTGTCGATATCTTCCAACGTAACCTTGTCGCCGTTCAACGTGAGCCGCGATGACAGGCTGACATTCTGCGCAGCCGTATCCGACGGCTTGAAAGCGACCAGCGGCGCCAGATTGGCGCGACGTATCGCAAGCGCGAGCGATGCTTTCGGTGATCCCGCCCAAGGTTCTGCACTACCCTGAACATCGGCATCGACATCCGAGCCGGACAGTTTTGCCGTGACACGCAGCGGCGCGCGCCATTGTCCTTTTGCCGATCCTTCGAAATTCACAACGGCGTCGCTTGCGGCGATCACGTTACTCAGGCCCAACAATGCGAGAAGTTGCCCGCCCTGCCCGACTAATTTAGACTCGAGTGTCACATCGCTGCGCGACAGCTCATTGGGGTCGACGCCGCGCATCGCCGCTAAGGGAGGAGATGCGGTCAACGTCGTCGTCCCCTTCACTTGCGGCGCATCGATATCGAACACGGCGCGCGCATTTGTCCGATCGGCGCGTTGTGGATCCTTTGCCAGATCGAGCGACAGTTTGACGCGAACCACGCCGGGCGTCGCGGTCATGGCGCTGAGCCGCGACGCAACAGACGGCGCCAGTGGCGCGAGCGTGTTGCTGATCTGACTCATCGATGCGGACGTGGCGTTGAGTGTCAGTCCGCCCGTGGCCTCGATGCGATCGAACGAAGCGCGGCCGTCGAGCATCAGGCCGGTGGCTTCACCGACTTTGAAGCGATCGACCGAGATCATCTTTGGGCTGTAGGCCAGTTGCGCCACGAACGGGCGCATCTCCTGCCCGGCTGACACAGCACGCGCGATATCGAGTGACACCTGCCCTGCATCCGGCCACTCGGCCTGCGGCTCACCAAGCGATCGGATCAAGGCCGCTGCCGCGTCGAGATCCAACCTGTCAGCCTTCAGGTCCGCATCAAAGCGCGAACCGCCAGCGGCTGAGGGATACGAATATGCAGCACGGCCTTCGACCGTACCGCCGTCGATCTCCGCCTTGAGTGCCTCGATGGCCAAGCGATTGGACACCGAAGTGACATTGCCGCGAATGCGTAGCGGCTTCTGATTGCGCAAGCCAATGTCTGTTCGGCCCTTGAGCCACGCAGCAAGCGTATCCGGATCGGACGATTCGACCGCGATGGCCCCCTTGAAGCCATCCGATGCACCAGACTGCGCTGCGCCGCCGCTCAACGTGACGCGGGTCGCGCCTGGCGCACGAAATTCGAGACGATCGACTGTCCATGTTGCTGCATCGCTACGCAGGTCAGCGCCGATATTCTGCACAGGCTTTCCGCCGACCATGATCTGCTCCACGCCGATCTCGATCTGTGTCGCCAAAGGCGCAGACGGAATGCTCGCCAGCAGCCTGCGTAACACCGGCAACGGTGTTGTGATGGCATCGTTGGCCGCATTATTTCTGGAAAGCATGCGGTCGGCATCGAGCTGCTTTGCCGATAGCATCGCATGCAGTAGCGGCGAGGTGCCAAAGCGCATGTCGGCGAGACCAGCAAACCTGAACGCGGTGTCCTCCGCGCCATAGCTGGCTTCAAGCGCTTCCATATGCGCAGCGGCCGGATCGGCCTTGACCTTGGCGAAGACGCGCCACGGCGTTGGCAGTTGATCGCCCGCGCCATTCGCCTTCAGACCGGCCGGGCTTGCGAGAGTCAGTGCGCCATCGAAGCGTGGCGTGCGATTGTCGAAGTTGAGCACGCCATCGAGATCGACGGACAAGGGCTTCTCGCCGGGATCCACAGTAAAACGAACGCGCGTGCCGTTGCCGTCGCCGGTCGGCCCGGAGGACAAACGGAACGGATAACGCGCGCCCCACAACAGGAAATTGCCATCACCGCGCATGGCGCCGGCCGCCAATGAGCGAACATCGCCGCTGAAGGCGACGTCGTAGAGTTCGAGCGTGCTCTTGCTCGCAGCATCATGGAGTGCGGCGCGACCGGTGACGTTCAACCGGTCTATCGCCAGCGCGCCAAGATTGAATGGCCCGGTGGAAGCTGGAAGTTCGATACGCCCCTGCGCATTGAGGCCGAGATCGACAGCAGCGCCGCCGATGGTAAGTTCTGTCGCGCGCCATTCGCCGCGCATCAACGAACTCAGGCTGAATTCCACATCGAGATTGTCTGCACGGATCCTGCCGAGATCGTTGGGACTGCCCACCGTGATCGACTGCAGCCGTAACGACGGCGCCGGCAGCAGCCGCGCCTCCAGCCCGCCGCTGACGCGAACGGGCGCACCGACCACGCGCGTGGCTTCAGCCTCGAATTGCGGGCGGAACTGATTCCAGTCGACGAAATAGGGCCCGACCAGAGCAGCAACCAGCGCCAGGATAAATGCAATTGCCAGGCCGAGCAGTGTCGTCTGCACCGAATCTCCCCTCAAGCGCTCCGGCAGAATGTCCGCCTGCCTGCCAGGCAAAGTGCATTGCAGCACGTCACTGGGCAATACGCCTTACAGACGTTGCAGGGCCACGCAGAAATACGCGGGAACGCATCTATTTATAGAACCAACTGTGGCGAAGTCACAGCACGCAATAGATGGCCAGATCAACCATCCCTCGCCATCCGCTTGCGGCAAATCGCCCGGCTTCGATCAAGTCGAAGCACCCTGCTCCAGCGGTTTTGCGGCGCCATGGGCGCGGTGCAAACGTCCGGCCACCGCCCTCACCTTGCCCGGCGACGCCATCCAGACCGCAAAGGTCGCGAGGAAGCTGACTGCGATTCCAAGGGCAAATGCAGGCGTATAGGTACCAAAGTGGTCGTGCAGGACACCCGTCACCAAGGGACCGGCGGCGCCGCCGGCCAGCGCGGCCAGCATGAGCGTGCCGAAAATGCTGCCGAAATGCTCGCCCTGGAAAATCTCGGAAACCACGGCGCCCATGATAGACGTCACGCCATAGCCCAGCAGGCCCTGCGAGATCACCATGACATAAACCAGCATCAAGTTCGGCACCGATTCCAGCGCAATCAGGGACGCAAAGCAGATTGCGAAGCCGACACCGCTGACGGTCCAGATCCATTCGCGGCCGATGCGATCGGACAGATGGCCCAGAAATATCTGGCCGGGCACACCGAACAGACTGACCATACCGAGCGCCCAGGCGGCGACACCCGGCGTGAAGCCGATGTCGAGCAGATACTTGGTTTGATGGACCTGAACGGCATACCAGGCATACAGCCCACCGAACAGGCCGAGTGCGAGCCACCAGAACCGCGTCGTGCGCACGGCGCGCGCCAGCGTCCAGTCGATACTGGCCCAGACCGGGTCGACCACATTGGATATATGCTTCGTCGACGACGTCGGTGCCGGATCGCCATCCGGCAAGAGCCCCATGTCCTGCGGGCGTTTGCGCAGCAGCAAATTGATCGGCACGAGCACGACCAGCACGAGGAGCCCCACGGCGGTGCAGGCGGTGCGCCAGCCGGTCTGCTCGATCATCACCTGCACCCAGGGCAGCACCGTTACGGAACCGATGCCGACGCCGGCGAATGCGAGGCCGACCGCGAGGCCGCGCTTGCGGCTGAACCAGTTCGGCAGAAACAGCGATTGTCCGGAATAGCCGAGGCAGACGCTGCCTGCGCCGACCAGAACGCCGATGGTCAGGTACAAATGCCACGGCTGCGTCGTCAGCGGCGCCAGCAACAGGCCAGCAGCCATCAGCACGGTGCCAAGTTCCATGACGGCTCGCGGGCCGCCACGATCCATCAGTCTGCCCATCAGCGGGCTCATGATCGCGGAAATCAGGAAGCCGAATGAAAAGGCACCGGCGGTGACGCCACGGTCCCAGCCGAACTCCTGGAGAATTGGCGGGAAGAACAGCGAGAACGATGTCCGCGCATTGACCCCGATGGCCATGGAAACGAACGTGACGGCGACGATGACCCAACCATAGAAAAACGGTAGCCGCATCGGCTGATGCCTTTTTTATTGGACGCATTCTGCGTCAAAGCTTTTTGATTGCACCTTCCGTAACCGAAAAGCGCAATCCATGCTGGTATATAATTATATCTACAACTTTAAACTTTTTAAGAATAGTTAAGCATTGCCGCTGCTGCCGAATTTTCCCGTCCGCATTCGGCCTGACCGGATGCGGCAATCTGGCGTCACGCCTGCGGCAGGATTTTCCCGGGATTGAAGATATTGTCGGGATCGAGTGCCTTCTTGAGCGCCCGCATGGCGTCGAGCGCCTCACTGCCCAGTTCGGCCTGCATATACTTTTGCTTGCCTTGCCCGATGCCATGTTCACCCGTGCAGGTGCCCCCCATCGCCTGCGCCCGTTGAGCGAGGCGGTGCATGAAGTCCTCCGCGCGGGCGACCTCATCGGCGTCATTGCGATCGCAGACCATCGAGCAATGAAAATTGCCGTCGCCGACGTGGCCGACGATGGGCGCCAACAGGCCGAGCCGCGCGAGATCCTCTTCCGTCGCAGCGACACATTCCGCGAGTTTGGAAATCGGCACGCAAACGTCGGTGGCCGCGACATCGGAGCCCGGTCGCATACTCTTCACCGACCAATAGGCATCGTGACGGGCCTGCCAGAGCTTGGTGCGATCTTCCGGCTTCATCGTCCAGGAAAAATCGCCACCGCCGCATTCCAGTGCGATCTCGTGAAAATTTCGCGACTGCTCGGCCACTTCGGCCTCGCTGCCATGGAATTCCAGCAGCAGCAGCGGCGTTTCCGGCAGCGTCAGCTTGGAATAGGAATTACAGGCACGAACCTGCGCCTCGTTCAGCAGCTCGATCCGAGCAACGGGAATGCCGGTCTGAATCGCGAGAATCGTCGCCTGACAGGCACCTGCCACCGTGGCGAACGAACATGACGCGGCAGCCATGGTTTCAGGAATGCCACGCAGCTTGATGGTCAGCTCGCTAATGATGCCCAGCGTGCCCTCGGCGCCGACAAACAGATGCGTCAGGTCATAGCCGGCCGAAGATTTCTTCGCGCGGGTGCCCGTCTTGATGATCTCACCATCGGCGCGCACGACCTTGAGCGCGAGCACGTTGTCGCGCATCGTCCCGTAACGCACCGCGTTGGTGCCGGAGGCGCGCGTCGACGCCATGCCGCCAAGCGACGCATCGGCACCAGGATCGATCGGGAAGAACAGGCCTTGATCGCGCAGATTTTCGTTGAGCGCCTTGCGCGTAACGCCGGGCTGAATCACGCAGTCGAGGTCTTCGCTGTGCACTTCCAGAATCTGGTTCATGTCGCGCATGTCGATGCAAATGCCGCCTGCCGGCGCATTGACCTGACCTTCCAGCGACGTGCCGGTGCCGAATGCGATCACCGGAACTTTGTTCGCTGCACAAATCCGGACCACGTCCTGGATATCCGCGGTCTCCTGCGCGAACACGACGCCATCCGGCGGCTGGTTGGCAAGCCATGTCGTGGTATGGCCATGCTGGTCGCGAACCGCCTGCGACGTCACCAGTCGATTGCCAAAACGCGCCGTCAGCGCTTCAAGCGTCGTGGCCAAGGCCTTCGGCTCCGGTCGTTTCAAATTGTTCGCAATGCTAGCCACAGTAGTCCCTCCGACGCGGCGGGACCGTGGCAAAGGTTGTATAACGGGTCAAGAGACGTGAGAGCGGGACAGGAATTACCGATGACTGAGCCAACCGACGATCTGCTGCAACCCGTCCCTTTCCGGGCGCATGTCATGCAGATCGAACCGCAATGGATCGACTATAATGGCCATCTCAACATGGCCTATTACAACGTGCTGTTCGACCGGGCGATCGACGACCTTTGGCTCAAGATCGGGATCGGTCCCGAATATATGAGGGCGCGCAACAACTCGACCTTCACGGCCGAATGCCATGTTCGCTATGTCAGGGAAATCCATCTCGGTGATCCCGCGCAGGTGTCGATCCTGGTTGTCGCTGCGGACGACAAGCGCATTCACACCTTCAAGGAGTTGCGCCACGCCACCGAGGGATGGCTGTCGGCGACGTCGGAAAACATGACGCTCCACATGGACATGACGGCCCGGAAGGTTGCGCCGTTTCCGCCTGATATCAGCGCCCGCGTGCAGGCGCTGGCCAATGCGCACCGATCCGTAGATCGCCCCGAGGGCATCGGCCGATCGATCGGGATGCCCTCGAAGAAATAACCGTCAGACGCGCGTGCGGCCGCGGACGAGGCCCACAACGGCCGAAATCAGGAACAGGACGAGGGCGATGAAGAAGATCGCCTTGGCGATTTCGATGGAGGCGCCGGCGATACCGCCGAAGCCGAGAACGCCGGCAATAAGAGCGATAACGAGGAAGGTAACAACCCAGCTGAACATGGCACAAACCTCAGTTTTTGGCTTTTGACGCGGCATTCGCCGTCGCGCTTGATGCTGAAACAAGCCGGAGCGAAAACGAAAGTTCCCGACCCACCTACCAGCCAACATCACTGAAACGAGAGCGCTCCTGCGTGCCAACGGGCGTCAGATGAGCCGCATGCGAGGATAAGTCTGTCGCCAGAAGCCTCTCGCTCCTATATGCCCTCCTATCCTGCTAAGAAGGCTCCCCTTTAAGGCCCCACGGTGCCAACGTGGGCGGAATACGATTCGCATGAGTGACGCACGCAAAACGCCCGCCAACGATCTTCCTGCCTACCAGCCGGCGGCGGGCGGTATTGGCGCGCGTGCACGTGCTGCTGCGGCGCCAGCGGCACAGTATCTGAACGGCCTCAACCCCGAGCAGCGCGATGCCGTCGAAACCCTCGACGGCCCCGTCCTGGTGCTCGCTGGCGCCGGCACCGGCAAGACCAAGGTTCTGACCTCGCGGATTGCCCATATCCTCAGCATGGGCCGTGCGCGGCCCGGTGAAATCCTGTCGGTGACCTTCACCAACAAGGCCGCGCGGGAGATGAAGCACCGGCTCGGCATCATGCTCGGCCAGGCGGTCGAGGGCATGCCGTGGCTCGGCACCTTCCACTCGATCGGCGGCCGCATCCTGCGCACCCATGCCGAACTGGTGCAGCTGAAATCCAATTTCACGGTGCTCGACACCGACGACCAGATCCGACTGCTCAAGCAGCTCCTGCAGGCCGACAATATCGACGACAAGCGCTGGCCAGCGCGAATGCTGGCCAACCTGATCGACGGTTGGAAGAACCGCGGACTAACGCCATCGCAGGTGCCATCCGGCGAAGCCGCCGTGTTCGGCAATGGCAAGGGCGGCAAGCTCTATGCCGCCTATCAGGATCGGTTGAAGACCCTCAACGCTGCTGACTTCGGCGACCTCCTGCTGGAATGTATCCGGCTGTTCCGCGAACATCCGGACGTGCTGAAGCAGTATCAGCAGCGCTTCAAATATATCCTCGTCGACGAATATCAGGACACCAACGTCGCGCAGTATCTGTGGCTGCGGCTGCTGTCGCAGGCGCCCGGTCAGCGCTTGCTGCCGGAAGCGGACGCGCCATCGGCAGACAGCAAACCGGCCGTGCCGCTTAAAAACATCTGTTGCGTCGGCGACGACGACCAGTCGATCTATGGCTGGCGCGGCGCCGAGGTCGACAACATCCTGCGCTTCGAACATGATTTTCCCGGCGCCAAGGTCGTGCGGCTGGAGCGCAACTACCGCTCGACCGGCCATATCCTTGCCGCGGCCTCGCATCTGATCGCGCACAACGAGGGACGTCTCGGCAAGACGCTGCGTACTGAAGATGTCGATGGCGAGAAGGTCACCGTCACCGGCTCCTGGGATTCCGAGGAAGAAGCCCGCGCCATCGGCGAAGAAATCGAGCAGTTGCAGCGCGAGGGCAACAAGCTCAACGACATCGCGATCCTGGTGCGCGCCTCGTTCCAGATGCGCGAGTTTGAAGACCGCTTCGTCACGCTCGGCCTGCCCTATCGGGTCATCGGCGGCCCGCGCTTCTATGAGCGCGCGGAAATCCGCGACGCACTGGCCTATCTTCGGGTGATCAATTCGCCGGCCGACGATCTCGCCTTCGAGCGCATCGTCAATGTGCCCAAGCGCGGCCTCGGCGATGCCACGGTGCAGATGCTGCACGATCATGCCCGCCGGCGTCGCATTCCGCTGTCGGAGGCTGCACGTCAGGTTGTCGAGACTGACGAGATGAAGCCGAAGGCGCGCGGCAGCCTGCGCGACCTGATGATGAGCTTCGAACGCTGGCGCAAGCAAAGCGAAGTGATGCCGCATACCGAACTCGCCGAAGTCGTGCTCGACGAGAGTGGCTACACCGACATGTGGCAGAAGGATCGCTCCGCCGATGCTGCCGGCCGCCTTGAGAACCTCAAGGAACTGGTGCGCTCGATGGAGGAGTTCGAGAACCTGCAGGGGTTCCTCGAACACATCTCGCTGGTGATGGACCGCGAGGGCGGTGCAGACGAGGATGCCGTGTCGGTGATGACGCTGCATTCGGCCAAGGGGCTTGAATTCGACAACGTCTTTCTACCGGGCTGGGAAGAAGGCCTGTTCCCGCATCAGCGGGCACTCGACGATCAGGGCCGCGCCGGGCTCGAGGAAGAGCGCCGCCTCGCCCATGTCGGCATCACCCGCGCGCGCCGCCGCGCCAAACTCTATTTCGCAACCAACCGGCGCATTCACGGCACCTGGAACACGACGATGCCGTCGCGTTTCCTCGATGAATTGCCGGCAGCCAATGTCGAGATCACGGAATCAAAGGGCGGTTCGGGCTGGGGCGGCGCCGGAGGCTACGGCGCATCACGCTTCGACAACGTGGAATCGTTCGGATCGAGCTATTCGACACCGGGCTGGCAGCGCGCGCAGGCCAACCGTTCACGCGGCGGAGGACAAGGCGGCAGCGGCTTCAGCGAAGGCCAGTCGCCTTTCGGCGGCTCCTCTTCATCGCGAAACAAGCGGCCGATGACTATCGAGGGCGAGTTGATCGCGAAGTCCACCGGCACGGAGTCCGACTTCACGCTGCAGGATCGCGTCTTCCACCAGAAGTTCGGCTACGGCAATGTGACCAAGATCGACGGCAACAAGCTCACCATCGTCTTCGAGAAGGCGGGTGAGAAGAAGGTCGTCGACAGTTTCGTGGAACGCGTCTGACAATGCCGGTCTATATTGCGCTCATTCAGAAGGACGCCAGCGGCACCTTCAACGTTTCCTTTCCCGACCTGCCCGGCATCGTGACCGCCGGCGACACCCTCGATGAAGCGATCGAGGAAGCCGAGGAAACGCTCGAATACGCGGCCGGAGACTGGCGCAATCCGGACGGCTCGAGCGGCCTTCCGACGCCGCGCACCATCGAGCAACTAACCAGCGACCCTGCATTTGCCGATGCGGCCGACGGTGGCACGATTGTCGAGATCGACTACGAAGCCGCAGAATAGCCCCAAAATCGCCTGTTCCGCGATTGCGCCGGCGCATCTTCATTCCTATGTACGCACCCCGCGTCCGACAAAGCCGTTTCGGCTGCGCCGTTCGTGCGTCCCGGTATGACCGCCCGGTCCTCTGCCTTCCCCTTTTCGAACGATCATATCGCCGATGTCACCCATCATTTCCGTTTCCAATCTGACCAAGAGCTATGCCTCGGGCTTCACGGCCCTGAAGGGTATCGACCTCGACATCAACCGCGGCGAGATCTTCGCGCTGCTGGGCCCGAACGGCGCTGGCAAGACGACGATGATCAGCATCATCTGTGGCATCGCCAATGCCACATCCGGCAAGGTCATGGTCGATGGTCACGACATCGCCCGGGACTATCGCGCCGCGCGGTCGCTGATCGGGCTGGTGCCGCAGGAACTGCACACCGACGCCTTCGAATCGGTTTGGGCCACGGTCAGTTTCAGCCGCGGCCTGTTCGGCAAACCGAAGAACCCGGCGCTGATCGAGAAAATCCTGAAAGACCTCTCGCTGTGGGACAAAAAGGATAACAAGATCATTACGCTGTCCGGCGGGATGAAGCGCCGCGTGATGATCGCCAAGGCGCTGTCGCACGAGCCGCAAATCCTGTTCCTCGACGAGCCCACCGCCGGCGTCGATGTCGAACTCCGCAAGGGCATGTGGGAAGTCGTGCGCACGCTGCGCGCCGCAGGCGTCACGGTGATCCTCACCACGCATTACATCGAAGAAGCCGAGGAGATGGCCGACCGCATCGGCGTCATCAACAAAGGCGAGATCATCCTGATCGAGGAAAAGACCAAGCTGATGGAGCAGCTCGGCAAGAAGCAGCTCAAGCTGTATCTGCAAGGCAAGGTCACGGAGATTCCAGCCAGCCTGGCTCACTACAACCTCGAACTGGCAGCCGACGGCCATCAGTTGATCTACAGCTACGACACCAAGAGCGAGCGCACCGGGATCACCAGCCTGCTCGGCGATCTCCGCGAATCCGGTATCCGCTTCTCCGATCTCGACACCACGCAGAGCTCGCTCGAAGACATCTTCGTCAGCCTGGTGAGGAAGTAACATGAACTTCAGAGCTGTCCGCGCCATCTATCTGTTCGAAATGGCGCGCACCTGGCGCACCGTGCTGCAGAGCATCGTTTCGCCGGTGATTTCCACCTCGCTGTATTTCGTGGTGTTCGGCGCTGCGATCGGCTCGCGCATCACCTCCATCGAGGGCGTCAGCTACGGCACCTTCATCGTGCCTGGTCTCGTGATGCTGTCGGTACTCACGCAGAGCATTTCCAACGCCTCGTTCGGCATCTACTTCCCCAAATTCACCGGAACGATCTATGAATTGCTGTCGGCGCCGGTGTCCTATGTGGAAGTTGTCCTTGGCTATGTCGGCGCCGCCGCGACCAAGTCGATCCTGCTGGGCCTGATCATTCTGGCCACTGCAGGCCTGTTTGTGCCGCTGCACATCCTGCACCCGTGGTGGATGCTGACCTTCCTGGTGCTGACGGCGGTAACGTTCAGCCTGTTTGGCTTCATCATCGGAATCTGGGCCGACGGCTTCGAGAAACTGCAGGCGATCCCGCTGCTGGTGGTGACGCCACTGACCTTCCTGGGCGGTAGCTTCTACTCCGTCAGCATGCTGCCGTCGGGTTGGCGGACCGTCACGCTGCTCAATCCGGTCGTGTATCTGATCAGTGGCTTCCGCTGGAGCTTCTACGAAATCTCCGACGTCAGTGTCGGCTGGAGCATCGGCGTCACCTGCATGTTCCTGGTGATTTGCATGTTCGTCGTCTGGTGGATTTTCAAGACAGGCTACAAGCTGAAAAACTGAAATCGCTGATAATAAAAATGGCCCGGTTTGAACCGGGCCATTTTCATTTCAAATCAATGCCTGCTTAGCGATAGCAGCGGAATTTGCCATGGCGGTTGTAATAGCCGCGGCACTGTGTCCGTCGACCTTCTGGAATTCCAAGTACACCCTTCACGCCGCCCACGGCCGCGCCGACGCCAAGGCCAACTGCGCCACCGACCACGCCGCCGACCGGTCCGGCGGCGCGATTGCCGTCACGGTAACCTTGGTTGGCGCCCTGCTCACCACCCCGGAATACGCCCTGTGCCTGCGCAAAATGCGGCATGGCGACCAGAGCCAGCACGCCCGCGGCGAACGCCAGGCGGGTCTTCATCGATGAACTGATCGGCAACACAGCGGTCTTAACGGTCATCTGGAGCTTCCCTCTGAGCGACGAGAATTCGCCGCTTGCGATTGTGGGAGGGCAACGCGCGACCTAGGAACCGGTTCCATCTGCCTTCCTGAGAAGCTTCCTATCGCGCATCCTCGGGTCGGGCCGAGCCCTCTTTCGGCCCGGTCGCCGCCTTGGTGCCGCCTAGCCCAACATTAAGGATGCACGAAACTGTCACTGGCACCCGGGTCGCCCCATATGCATATTGGAGGCGGGACGGTAGGCGGTACAACAGGTTACGGCCCGGAGGCCAAGGTAAGATGCGTTCGTTTTATATGACCCTTGCGGGTCTCGCCGTTTTCGCCGCCACCAGCACTGCGCAGGCCAAGATCGCCATTACCGTCGACAAGGATGCCCAGCAGCTGACCGTCGTCCAAGACGGCGTCGAGAAATATCGCTGGCCGGTCTCGTCAGGCATTCCGTCCTACGAGACCCCGAATGGCAGCTTCCAGACATTCCGCATGGAGGAGGATCACTTCTCCAAGGAATTCGACGACGCGCCAATGCCCCATGCCATCTTCTTCACCAAAAAGGGCCATGCCATCCACGGAACCGATTCCGTGAGCCGCCTGGGCTCGCCGGCGTCCCATGGCTGCGTGCGACTGTCGCGCGAGAACGCCGCGACATTGTTTGCCATGGTCAAGGCTGACGGGGTGCTCAACACAACCGTCACGCTGACCGGCTCCTCGCAGGTCGCCCTTGCCCGCAACCCGCGCCCGGCGAAGCCATCTGCCGTCGCCCGCCGCGATATCGCTCCTGCCTCACCGTCCTACGACGCCGCCGGCAATCCCATGGATCTCACTCCGCAGGCCGTGGCACCGAACCGCCGCGTCGCGCGTCAGGTACAGCCGGCGGATGACGATCGTTACATCTATCCGGCCGATGGCAATGACGGTCAGCGCTATCCGGCCCCTCCCGGCTATCGCCGCATGACCGAAGCCGAGACCCAGCAGTATTACGCCAATCGCGGCTATTACAGCCGGCAATACCCGCCGCAGGCCTACGCGCCGCGGCCGTATCAGCCGCGCGGCTTCTTCGGGGACAACTGAGCGAAGATGTGTGACGCGTTTTCCTGACGCGAACCGGCATCCACTTCGCTTGAAAACGCTTCAGTTATCCCCGTCCCGTAGCCGGCGCCACACGGCGCCGAGCACGTTGGAATAATCGTCGGTCCAGACCCGCTGATCGTCGTTCGCCTCGGTCAAGGCCCATTGCGATGACGTCGCGATGGAGCCGACATCGGCGGCGTCATGGGCCGAGATGACGACGTTTGTCGAGAAGATATATTCGTTGTCGCGGCCGGAATCCTCCGAATAGACCCAGCTCTTCATGTCATTGGCATCGGCGATTCCGACAACGACGCTGGCGAGTTCGAGATGCCGGTTCGAAACGTGCATGACGACGGCGCCCTGCGGGGCGAGCTTTTCCTTGTAAATCTCCATCGCTTCCTCGGTCGCCAGATGGATCGGGATCGCGTCCGACGAATAGGCATCGACGATGATGAGGTCGTAGACGCCGTCAGGCTCTTTCGCAAAAGTCAGCCTTGCATCGCCGATCACCGGTTTAACGTCCGGCTCACACTTCTGGATGTAGCTGAAATATTTCGGATCCCTTGCGGTATCGACCATCGACTGATCGATCTCGAAGAATTTCCAGTCCTCGCCCGGCGCTGATGCACAGGTCAGTGACCCCGAACCGAGGCCGATCACTGCCACGCGAAGCGGTGCCCCCTTGCGGGCCCGTACCGCCGTGATCGCCTGCCCGATGCCGCCGTCCTTGTAATAATAGGAGATCGGCTCCGGCCGGCCGGTCACCGGCGTGCCATCGTCATTAAGATATTTCTCGGCGCCATGGATCGTCGTGCCATGCATCAGCACGTGATACTGGTTGTTCGGCGTCACCACGATCTTGTGCACGCCGAAGAAACTACGCACGGTTTCGACCCGGCCATCGTCGGCCGGGTAGAAACGGATCAGCGCCAGAGCGAGGACAGTGATGGCCATGAGCTTGAGCCGGTCAGCCCGCAGGATCGCCGCGATTATGCCGACGACGGCAACGGTGCTGACGACATAGACACGTTGGGTATCGATCCACGTGAACAGCTTGCCGGTTGTGTAGCTCGGCACGATCAATGCGATTGCGGCAACCACGAGCGCGATCCAGTACCAGCGCGCCCAGCCGGAATACCGCTCCGGCAATGACGGCCGGCACAGCACGGCAAATGCGATCAGGATCGGATATTCCGCGATCCATGAGAATGTGAACGGCGCGATCAAACCGGCGAACAGGCCACCGACCATGCCACCGAACGACAATGCGACGTAGTAGCCCGTGAGATAGCGGGCTGCAGGACGCTGCCGAGCCAATTCACCATGGCACGCCATGGCGATGATGAAGAAGGCCAGCAGATGGCCGCCGAGCGTGAGCAGCAGATTCTGTTCGCCGCCAACTGCGAGCAGGACAACCACGCCGGCAATCGCGAGAGGCTGCAACATCAGGACCCATGAGTGCGGCAGCAGCGGCCGCGACTGGAACACCAGCACCCAGGTCAGCAGATACAGCGACAGCGGCAACACCCAGAGCAGCGGCGCGGCAGCGACATCCGTCGAGATATGCGCGGTGACTGCGATCAACAGGCCGGATGGGACAGCCGCGAGAAAGATCCAGCGGGCACGCAGCGCCCAGCTCGGCGCCGGCGCGTCGATGGCATCAGCACCCGGTGCAGCGACGGCAACCGGCGGCGACTTCAGCAGCAACACGCCGCAGCCGGCGATCAGCAGGATCAGCAGGCCATAGCCGGACGTCCAGATCAGGTTCTGCGTGCGCAGCGAAAACATCGGCTCCAGCAGCACCGGATAGGTCAGCAGCGCGAGAAAGCTCCCGATATTCGACGACGCATAGAGGAAATACGGATCGTGACCGTTGGGATGACCGGTGCGTACGAACCAGGCCTGCAGCAGCGGATTATTCGCAGCAAGCACAAAGAACGGCAGACCGATCGACACCGCGAACAGGCCGAGCAGCCAGAACGCATAGCCACTCTCCGGCGGCGTGCCCCAGCCCGATGCGATGGACAGCGGCAGCGTCAGCAGCGCAACAACCAGCAACAGGAGATGAATGACGATCGGCACCAGCCGGCTGCGCAATTGCATCAGGTAGTGGGCATAGGCATAGCCGCCGAGCAGCAGTGACTGGAAGAACACCATCGCCACCGACCACACCGCCGGCGACCCACCGAGCCGCGGCAGCACCATCTTGGTGAACAGGGGCTGCACCGAGAATAACAGCAGCGCGCTGGTGAAGATCGCCGCGGTGTAAACCACCAGAAGGAGCCGATTGCGGGAGGCCGAGTTTGGGGCGGCGACGGGCTGCGACGAACTCATGAAGGCTCCAGCATATTGCACGGCAGAAAAGCGAGAATCCGGCCGGTAACCGGCGGGCCGGAATGGAGCATATGGCACCGTTTCGGGCAATGCGCGCTAACTATGGAACCACAATCGTGACGGGCGGCCTTGTGCCGCGCGCGCGCCTCTTCGATAAAGAGGGCCCTATTTTCGTTTGACGCGTTTTCTTAATGCGAACCGGTCGCCACTTCGCAAGAAAACGCTCTAGCAGGCTTTGTTGAAGCGGACATGTCAGACACCGACGTTTTGATCATCGGCGCCGGCCATAACGGCCTCACTTGCGCGGCCTATCTCGCCATGAGCGGGTTGCGCGTGAAGGTGGTCGAACGACGTTCCGTGGTTGGCGGCGCCGCGGTGACGCAGGAGTTTCACCCCGGCTTCCGCAATTCGGTCGCGGCCTACACTGTCAGCCTGCTCAACCCGCAGATCGCCTCTGATCTGAAGCTCGCCGAACACGGCCTGCGGATCGTCGAGCGCAAGGCGCAGAATTTCATTCCCGCACCGGACGGCAGCTATCTCCTGACAGGTGAAGGCCGCACGCAACAGTCGATCGCCAAACTCAGTGCGCGCGATGCCGAGCGGATCGGGATGTTCTCGCATGAGCTCGAAGTCATTGCCGACGTGCTCAGGGACTTTGTGCTGCGCTCACCGCCGAACGTCGTTCAAGGTTTCGGTCTCGGCGCGATCAGCGAAGCCATCAATGCGCTCGGCACCGCGAAGATTCTCAACGCACTGACCATCGATCAGCAGCGCGTATTGCTCGATCTGTTCACCTGCTCCGCCGGCGAGATGCTGGACGATGTGTTCGAGCATGATCTGGTGAAGGCATTGTTCGGCTTCGATGCCGTGGTCGGCAACTATGCGAGCCCCTATGCCGCCGGTTCGGCCTATGTGATGCTGCATCACGCCTTTGGCGAGGTGAACGGCAAGAAAGGTGTCTGGGGCCACGCCATCGGCGGCATGGGCGCGATAACGCAGGCCATGGCCGCCGCGGCACGCTCGCACGGCGTGCAGATCGAACTCGACAACGGCGTGCGCGAAGTCCTCGTGGAGAACGACAAGGTCGTCGGCGTCATCCTCGACAATGGCGAGAGTATCCGCGCGAAATATGTCGCCTCCAACGTCAATCCGAAGCTGCTATATACACGGCTGATGCCGGCGGATGCGCTGCCCAAGCCGTTCCTCGATCGCATCCGCCGCTGGCGCAACGGCTCCGGCACGTTCCGCATGAATGTTGCGCTGAGCACTCTGCCCTCATTCACCGCACTGCCTGGCGACGGCGACCATCTCTCGGCGGGCATCATCATAGCGCCGAGTCTCGACTACATGGATCGCGCTTGGCTCGATGCGAAGCAGCACGGCTGGAGCCGCCAGCCGATTGTCGAAGTACTGATCCCCTCCACTCTTGATGACAGCCTCAGCCCACCGGGTCAGCACGTCGCCAGTCTCTTTTGCCAGCATGTTGCACCGACACTCCCCAACGGCGCATCATGGGATGACCATCGGAACGAGGTCGCGGACCTGATGATCAAGACGGTGGACGACTACGCACCCGGCTTTGCCGCCAGCGTCATCGGCCGGCAGGCGCTGTCACCGCTCGATCTGGAGCGCGACTTCGGCCTGCTCGGCGGCGACATCTTCCATGGCGCGCTCTCGCTGAACCAGCTGTTCTCGGCCCGCCCGATGCTCGGCCATGCGGATTACCGCGGACCACTGAAGGGCCTTTATCACTGCGGCTCGGGTGCACATCCCGGCGGCGGCGTCACGGGTGCCCCCGGTCACAATGCGGCCAAGGCGATCCTCAGGGACTACCGGGCGCTGTTCGGCTGAGGACATCCTGTGGATAAGCCTGTGCATAGGCAGTGGATGGGTCCTGAACAAGCCTGTGCGTAAGCTCGGGAGTACAGCGGTATAATCAGCTTATAACCCTGTGCATCGCCACTGTATCGCCCCTGTATCCCCGCCGGTATAAACCCTGTACCAAGCGCGCCTAAGCTGTGCAGACCCTGTTCACGACGCCACCCGGACCCGCGATGACCACGCCCCAAGGAACCAGCCGCGCCACCTTCGCCGTCGGCGACGAATTCAGCGCCAAGCGCATCGTCGATCTTCTCACCGAGAGTTTCGAGGAAGGACAGGCCGCGATTGCTGCATTCGAGAGCCCCGAGGGCCGCTGGGACGTCACCGTCCATTTCGCCGATCCGCCGGACGAAGCCTCGATCCGCGAGCTCGTCAGCCTTGCCTCAGATGACACCGTGGCGGCGAGCATCGTGTTCGACAGCATCGAGGCCAAGGACTGGGTCAAGGAGAGCCTCAAGGGTCTGGTGCCAGTGCGCGCCGGCCGCTTCATCGTCCATGGCCAGCATGACCGGGACCAAGTACGGCCCAATCAACTCGGGATCGAGATCGAAGCCGCACTCGCTTTCGGCACCGGCCATCACGGCACCACGCGCGGCTGCCTCATCTATCTCGATTATGTGCTGCGCGCGAAGGCGCCGAAACGGATGCTCGATCTGGGTACCGGCACGGGCGTGCTGGCCATCGCTGCAGCCAAGGCCACGAAACGGCGCGTGCTGGCGACCGATATCGATCCGATGTCTGTGAAGGTGGCGCGTGAGAATATGCGGCTCAACGGCGTCGGTAATCTCGTGGATACCGTTTGCGCAACGGGCTTCTCGTCGCCGGCCTTCGGCGATCGCGCACCGTTCGATCTGATCCTCGCAAACATCCTCGCCAATCCACTCCGCGCGATGTCGACCGACATGAGCCGGCATCTCACGCGCAACGGAATGGTGATCCTGTCCGGCCTGTTGCCGCATCAGGCGATGAGCGTGATCGCCGCGTATCGCGCCCGCGGGCTTGTGCTACGCAAGCATCAGATCGTTGAGGGCTGGAGCAGCCTGTTGATGCAGCGCGCAGGCTGACACGCCTTTCGCCATTTTCCGAACTCCGGAATAACGACGGGCGATCTGGCTAAAGCTGACGGCTGATTTTGCTACTTCGGGGGCGACACGTCGCGGCGACGAAGCGTCGCATTTTCCAGCCGCTCGACGCGCGTCACGCGGGCTTCGACGAAACGACCCAGAATCTGGATGATACCGCTGCGTTGATTTGGCTGACTGGGGGGAGTTTGGGTGGACTGCGCCTGGGTGGGCTGGGAATGGCCAAGCGTGGCGGGTGGCGAAATTTTCTCGAACGTAAAAGCAGGCATGGTGTATCCCCTCTTCGTTGAGTTGAGACACTCTGAATGGCCAAGCATCGCACCGACAACACAAGCCGGGGGACGTTGTTCCATCCGGTTGAACACAACCATCATAATTTTAAGCATAACTTGTGCCAAATCTGCGCAACCCTGCCCCTCGATTGCAGGCCTGACAGCGCACCCATAGGATGATCCGGCGATGTTCGAAGCCCATTTCCAGACGTTCGAAGAGCCCGAAAGCGGTGTGGCGCTGACTGCGCGGCTGGCCGCATTTCGCGAGGAATTGCTGCGGCGGAAACTGACAGGCTTCGTGATTCCCCGCGCAGATCAGCAGCAGAACGAATATGTGCCGCCCTCCGACGAGCGGCTCGCCTGGCTCACCGGCTTCACGGGATCGGCCGGCATGGCGATCGTGCTGCTGCAGGAAGCCGCCGCGTTCGTAGATGGCCGGTATACGCTGCAGGCCGCCAAACAAGTTGATGTGAATGCGTGGAGCATTCAGTCGCTGGTCGAGCCGCCGCCGGAAAGCTGGCTCGCCGACCACCTGAAGCCCGAGGATCGCCTCGGATTTGATCCGTGGCTGCACACTTCTGCGGCAGCCGAACGGCTGGCGGCCGCCTGCGCCAAGGCCGGCGCCGAACTCGTCGCGGTCGACAGCAATCCGCTCGATTCGGTGTGGGCCGAGCGCCCGGCGCCGCCGCTCGGCGCGGTATCGATTCACCCGCTCAACTATGCCGGCGTTTCCGAGGCCGACAAGCTCGCCCAGATCCGCGGCGAGATGGAGCGCTTGCGCGTCGATGCGCTGGTGCTGTCGGATTCCCATGCGGTCGCCTGGACCTTCAACATCCGCGGCGCGGATGTCTCGCATACGCCGCTGCCGCTGTCCTATGCGCTGGTACCGAAACACGGCCGGCCGCAGATCTTCATCAACCACCGCAAGCTCTCCAACAGCACGCGCAACCATCTTGAAGTCTCGGCCGATGTGCAGGAGCCGAATGCGCTGACGTCGGCGCTCGCAGAGCTCGCTGCCTCCGGCGCGTCCATTGCGCTCGACAATGCGACGGCGGCCGATGCACTGAGCCGGTTGATCACAGGCGCGGGCGGCAAGCCCATGCGCGGCGCCGATCCCGTTGCTCTGCTGAAGGCCGTGAAGAATCCCGTCGAGATCAAGGGCACGCAGACCGCACATCGCCGCGATGCTGTGGCACTGGCGCGCTTCCTCGCCTGGATCGACCGGGAGGCGCCGAAGGGCAAGCTCACCGAAATCGACACCGTCGAGGCGCTGGAGACATTCCGCCGCCAGACCGGCGCGCTGAAGGATGTCTCGTTTCCGACCATCGCCGGCACTGGCCCGAACGGCGCCATCGTGCATTACCGCGTCACCCGCAAGACCAATCGCCGTATCGCGCTGGGCGACCTTCTGCTGATCGATTCCGGTGCGCAATATGAAGACGGCACCACCGACGTCACCCGCACCATCGCCATCGGCGAACCGACCGACGAGATGCGCGATCGTTTTACGCGCGTGCTGCGCGGCCATATCGCCATCGCACGCGCCGCGTTTCCCGACGGCACCACCGGCGCGCAGCTTGATACGCTGGCGCGGCAGTTCCTCTGGCATGCCGGCCTCGACTTCGCCCATGGCACCGGCCACGGCGTCGGCAGCTATCTGTCGGTGCACGAAGGCCCGGCGCGCATTTCCAAGCTCGGCACCACGCCGCTCAAGCGCGGCATGATCCTCTCCAACGAACCCGGCTACTACAAGACCGACGGTTTCGGCATTCGCATCGAGAATCTCGAACTCGTGGTCGAAGCCCATATCGAGGGCGCCGAGCAGCCGATGAATGAATTCGAGACGCTGACGCTGGCGCCGATCGACCGCCGACTGATCAACACCCATCGCATCAGCAAGCGCGAACTGAAATGGATCAACGACTATCACGCTCGCGTTCGTTGCGAGGTGATGCCGCTGCTCGACGATGAAGCGACGCGGAGCTGGCTCGAAACCGCGACCGAGCCGCTGGTTCAGCCGCAATAACAGCAAGAGAACAGCCACCACGTGAATTACAGCCCGCCCATTCCCAAAGTCGACGTCGTCGACCTCTCCACATCGCGGGTGATGCTGCTGTTGCTGGTGGTGATGACTGGCATCGCGCCGATCTCGCTCTATATGCTGGTGCCGGCGCTTCCCGAACTCGCACGCACCTTCGACGCCGACATTTCCATCGCGCAGATGACGGTGTCGCTCTACATGGTCGGGCTCGCTTTCTCGCAGCTCATCATGGGACCGCTGTCGGACAAGTTCGGCCGGCGTCCGGTGCTGCTTGCGGGCCTCGGCCTGATGGTGATCGCCGGTATCGGCAGCAGCTTTGCGCTGACGCTGCCGCAACTCATCGCCGCACGTTTCTTTCAGGCGCTGGGCGGCGCGACGGGCATGGTGATGAGCCGCGCCATCATCAGGGATCTTTATCCGCGCGAGCGCGTCGGCGCGATGATCAGTCTCGTGATCGCGGTCATGATGATCGCGCAGATGCTGAGCCCCCTCGCCGGCGGTCTGCTCGAAACCGGCTTCGGCTGGCGCGCGATCTTCTATGTGGTGACCGCATCGTCTGTTGTCGTGACACTGGCCATCGCTTTTTTTCTGCCGGAGACAAGACGGCGCGCTACCAGCGACGCGGCCGGCGGCGGCTTTATCGCCGACTCCCGGGTGCTGCTGCGCAGCCGGACCTTCATCGGCTATCTCCTCTGTTATGTCGTCGCCTCCTGGATCATCTTCACCTTTGCCGGCGGCGGCCCTTATGTGGTGGTCACGCAGATGGGCCGCACATCGGCCGAATATGGCGCATGGTTCGCGACCTCGGGCCTCGCTTACCTCGTCGGCAATCTCTGTTGCGTGCGGTTCGCGCCGCGCCGAACCATCGAGCAACTGATCTGGTTCGGCCTCGCGCTGCAATTCGGCGGCGCCATGCTCAACGTGATCTGGGGTCTCACCGGCCTGAACCAGAATCCGGCCTGGCTGTTCCTTACCCATATGATCGTGATGTTCGGCAATGCTTTCGTGATGTCGAACGGCGCTGCCGGCGCCCTCAGCATTCGTCCGCAGGCCGCGGGCACGGCATCCGGCATGATGGGCTTCCTGCAGATGGGATTGGGCTCGCTGTGCTCGCAATTCGGCGCCTGGCTCGGCGGCCATTTCGCAACGCCGGTGCCGCTCAACATTGCGCTCGTCGTGCTGTCCTGCGGCTGCGCAGCCGCGATGATCTTTCTGGTCCCCCGCCGCAAGGTGGTGGTGACGGAAGAGATGATCGAGAAGGCCGAAGGCGAAGAGAGCGGGTTGTTGTAGGAGCGCTTTTCTCTCCACGTCATGGCCGGACTTGTTCCGGCCATCCACGTCTTCCTTTGTCGCCAAGACGTAGATACGCGGGACAAGCCAGCGCATGACGGCGTGGGTGGCGCCGATAGCGCGTCACGTCTTCACGGATTCAACTGTCAAACAGCCACTGCGCTTCAGACATGCGTCATCGCCCCCATTGTTTACGGCGCGGGGCGCCGTCGTCTCTTGCATTCCCGCGCCCCCTTGTGAGAGGGCGTGCGGAACGCCAGGTGCCCGTTGCACCCTTGGGCCTGATGCGATGCGGTCTTCCGCAATCTAGTGTGCATCAGGACTTGCGGAGGCGTCGAGCAAGTGCCCGACGTTCCGCCTGCGGTGTTTTTTCGGTTGCTTGCACTTTGCCTCAGCGAACGATCCGATCACCGAATTAAAGTCCCAAGGCGATGGGAAGGGAGCCTCAAGCGACTGGGCCGAACGCGTTTCGATTTGGTCGTCCGTCACACTGTCCAGGAGTCTTTCCATCCCAAGGCCGGCCGTCTCCCTGCCAGTGGCAGTGCTGGCGCAGATCCGTCCTGCCCGAAGACAGACGTTCCCCCATGAACCGCGTGACGCCGCATCTCCGGCGTCCACCGCATCCCACCCCGCGAACGTGACGATCGCGATCGCCCCTCTCGGTGGGGCAGGAAAGAGGGGAATATAAACCTGGTGGAAAGGCTGTCAACGGGAGCCTCGCCACTCCAAGTGGAGTGGCTGAGGTTCGCATTTCAGCGGCGTTGCGGCTTTCATGCGCCCCGGAATGACGAGCTAAGACGACGCACGGAATGACGAGTGTGGAGCGAGGCGCGCCGGAAAATGCCCGAGCCCGACCGCCCCTACCCCCCGATCAGCACCAGCCACTCGTCTTCCGTCAGCACCGCCACGCCGAGATCGCGCGCCTTGGTGAGCTTCGAGCCTGCATCCTCGCCGGCCACCACATAGTCGGTCTTCTTCGACACCGAGCCTGCGACCTTGGCGCCGAGGCGCTCGGCACCGGCTTTGGCTTCATCACGCGTGAACTTGGTCAGCGAGCCCGTGAACACCACCGTCTTGCCCGCGACCGGCGTATCGGTCTTGGCCTGTGCGACATCGAGCACCTCGATCTCGCCAAGCAATTCGTCGAGAGCCTTGACGTTACGTTTCTCGGCGAAGAACTCTACGACCGCGTCCGCGACGATTTCACCGACGCCGTCGATGGCGTTGAGATCGGCATAGGCTTCGGACGTATTCTCCTCGGCGCCCTGCCCCGCAGCCGCGGCCAGCATCGCATCGCGAAACGCGGTGAATGATCCATAGTGTCGCGCCAGCAGCTTGGCATTGCCTTCGCCGATATGGCGGATGCCGAGCGCAAAGATCAGGCGATTGAGCTCGATCTTGCGGCGGTCATCGATGGCGGCGAACAGGTTGCGCACCGAGGTCTCGCCATAACCTTCTCGGTCGCGCAGCTTCTTGGTGTTGCGCTCGTCGCGTTTGGCCAGCGTGAAGATATCGACGGGATGCATGATGATGCCCTCGTCGTAGAATTCCTGGATCTGCTTGTCGCCGAGGCCGTCGATATCGAAGGCCAGCCGCGAGACGAAATGCTTGAGCTTCTCGACCGCCTGCGCCGGGCACACCAGAGCGCCGGTGCAGCGCGTGACGACTTCGTCGTTCTCGCGGATCGCGTGGCTGCCGCAGACCGGACACTTGGTGGGAAATTCATACGGCTTTGCGCTTTTCGGGCGCTTGTCGAGGACGACATTGACGACCTGCGGGATGACGTCGCCGGCGCGCTGCACGATCACCGTGTCGCCCTCGCGGATATCGACGCCGTCGCGCAGCGGCTGGCCGTCATTGCCGATGCCCTTGATGTAGTCGGCATTGTGCAGCGTCGCATTCGACACCACGACGCCGCCCACCGTGATCGGCGTCAATCGCGCTACCGGCGTCAATGCACCGGTGCGGCCGACCTGGATGTCGATCTTTTCCAGCACCGTGGTCGCCTGCTCGGCCGCGAATTTATGCGCGATGGCCCAGCGCGGCGCGCGGCCGGCGAAACCGAGGCGCGCCTGCCAGTCGATGCGGTCGACCTTGTAGACGACACCGTCGATGTCATAGCCGAGCTTGGCCCTGATCTCGCCGATCCGGCGATAGAAGGCCAGCGCGTCATCAACGCTCCTGCACGAGGTGATCTCAGGATTGACGGTGAAGCCGACTTTGTCCAGCCACGCGATCATCGCGTGCTGGGTCGGCTCCGCCATCGGATAGTCCGACATCTCGCCCCAGGCATAGGCAAAGAATTTCAGCGGACGTGACGCAGTGATCGCCACGTCCTTCTGGCGCAGCGAGCCGGCCGCGGAATTTCTGGGATTGGCGAAGACGGTGTCGCCGGCCTCTTCCTGCTTCTTATTGAGCGCGAGGAAGTCGCTCTTCAGCATATAGACCTCACCGCGCAGCTCGCAGGCGGCAGGGATGTGCTTGCCTTTCAGCGTCGTTGGAATGTCCTTGATGGTGCGGACATTGGCGGTGACGTCCTCGCCCGTAAAACCGTCGCCCCGCGTGGCGGCGCGGATCAACTCGCCATTCTCGTAGCGCAGCGACAGCGACAGACCGTCGATCTTCGGCTCGGCGACGATGGCGGGGATTTCATCAAGCTTGAGGAAGCGCTGGATGCGCTCGACGAATTCCGTCACTTCCTCATCGCTGAACGCATTGCCCAGCGACAGCATCGGCACCACATGCTGCACCTTGGCAAAGCCGCGCGCGGGCGCTGCGCCGACCGTCTGTGTCGGCGACGCGCCGGTGACCAGATCGGGGAATTTGGCTTCGATCGCCTCGACCCGGCGACGCAGCACGTCATATTCCGCATCCGACACCGTCGGTGCGTCGTCCTGATAGTAGCGCTTGTTGTGCGCTTCCATCTCCAGCGACAGCCGCATCAGCTCGATCTTCGCTTTGGGCTTCGTCAGCGTGGAGATGTCGGAGGGAGTTTTTGGGGGTTTTGCCATACGCGGTCACCGATGTTCGTCATGGCCGGGCTTGTCCCGGCCATCCACGCCTTGAAGCGCTGTTGTAAAGACGTGGATGCCCGGCACAAGGCCGGGCATGACGGAGTACAATGGTGAAACAAGGCGCACGTCGCGGTTCCGGGTTCGCTCGCCAAGAGCCGAACGCCCCAGAATGACAGCTTGGATCAGGCCGCGCCCTTGAGCAACCGCTCTGCCGCGGCCCTCGCCTCGGCGGTAATCTCCGCGCCCGCCAGCATGCGCGCGATTTCCTCGCGGCGGTGATCCTCGGCCAGCGTGTTGACGCGCGTCGCCACGCGCTTGCCCTTGTCGAGGGCGTCCTTGGAGATCAGCAGATGCTGGTCGGCCCGAGCCGCCACCTGCGGGGCGTGGGTGACGGCCATCACCTGGACCTTGCCCGCGAGCCGCGCCAGGCGGGCGCCGATGGCGTCGGCCACCGCGCCGCCGACACCGGTGTCGATTTCGTCGAACACCAGCGTCGGCGCGGAGCCCTTGTCGGACAGCACGACCTTCAGCGCCAGCAGGAAGCGCGAGAGTTCGCCGCCGGAGGCGACCTTCATCATCGGGCCCGGACGGGTGCCGGGATTGGTCTGAACCCAGAACTCGACGCGGTCGATGCCGTGCGGACCCGGCGTCGCCGCATCGCTGTCGACCTGGGTGATGAACTTGGCAAGTTCGAGCTTGAGCGGCCCGAGTTCGGCGATGACGGCTTTGTTGAGCTTCTCCGCGGACTTGATGCGCGCGGCCGAAAGCTTGGTCGCCGCAGCGCTATACTTCTTGTCGGCCTCTGACGCCGCGCTCTCCAGTCCCTTGAGCTGGCCGGCGCCGGCATCGATGGTGGCGACATCGGCAAAGTATTTCGCGGCCAGCGCGGCGAGCCCGTCGACCGGTGTCGAATATTTCCGCGCCGCGCCGCGCAGCGCGAACAGCCGTTCCTCGATGCGCTCGAGTTCGGCAGGATCGAAATCGGCGGCGATGAGCGCGGCGGCAAGATGCTGGTCGGCTTCTTCCAGCGCGTTGATGGCGACGTCGATCGCTTTCACCGCGGGCTCGACCAGCGACGGCGATGAACCGGCGCGGCGCTCCAGCCGGCGCACGGCGGCAGCCAGCGACGAAATCGGCGAATGATGGCCGGACACAGCCTCCTGCGCCTCGCGTAAATCGGCCGCGATCTTCTCGCCCTGCATCATGCCGGTGCGGCGCTCCGCAAGCTTGCTCTCCTCGCCGTCCTTCGGATTGAGCTTCTTCAGCTCGTCCGCGGCGTGGCGCAGATAGTCGGCATCGCGGGCGGCACGCTCCATATTGGCGCGATGGCTTTCAAGGGCCGCATAAGCGGACTTGCGGGCGTCCCAGAGTGTCTCCAGCGCGGTGACGTCCTTCTCCAGCCCGGCGAAAGCGTCGAGCAGCCGGCGATGCGTGGCTGCGTCCACAAGGGCGCGCTCGTCGTGCTGGCCGTGGATCTCGACCAAAGCCGCACCGACCGCCTTCATGGTCTGCACGGAGATCGCCTGATCGTTGATGAAGGCACGGGTGCGGCCGTCAGCCAGCTGCACGCGGCGCAGAATCATCTCGCCGGAATCGTCGTCGAAGCCGTTGTCTTTGAGAATCGCCAGCGCCGGGTGGCCCTTGGCGAGATCGAACACGGCCGTCACCTGGCCCTGCTCGACGCCGTGGCGCACCAGACCGGCATCGCCGCGGCCGCCGAGGGCCAGCGCAAACGCATCGAGAAGAATGGATTTGCCGGCGCCGGTTTCACCGGTCAGCACTGCAAGACCACGGGAAAACTCGATATCGAGCCGTTCGATCAGGACGATGTCACGGATCGACAGACGGGCCAGCATGGGAGGTCAGTTCCTAACCGAGGCCAAATCTCTTGAAGGCCTTGCTCAGGTAAGACCCCTTGTTCTCGCTCGGCTCGAGACCGCCGGACTTTACAAGATTGTAGGCGTCTTTGTACCACTTGCTGTCAGGAAAGTTGTGGCCAAGCACGGCGGCAGCGGTCTGCGCCTCGCCGACCACGCCGATCGCCATATAGGCCTCGGTCAGGCGCATCAGCGCCTCCTCGACGTGACGCGTGGTCTGGTACTGCGTCACGACGGTCTTGAAGCGGTTGATGGCGCCGGTGTAGTTGCGCTTGTCGAGATTGTAGCGGCCGATTTCCATTTCCTTGCCGGCAATCTGGTCGCGTGCGCCTTCCAGCTTCTTCTTGGCCGAGGTCGCATATTCCGAGGTCGGATATTTGCGGACCACTTCCTCGAGCGCAGCCATTGCCTTTTCGGTGCGGCCCTGATCGCGCGAGATGTCCGGGATCTGGTCGTAATGCGAGGCGGCGATCAGATACTGCGCATAGGCGGCATCCGGGCTGCCGGGATGCAGGGTGACATAGCGCGTGGCCGAGCCGATGCAGGTGTCGTAGTCGGCGGATTCATAGGCCGCATAGGCCGACATCAGCAGCGACTTGCGCGCCCATTCCGAATACGGATGCTGACGATCGACTTCCTCGAATTTCTTCGCGGCGGCCTTCGGGTCCTTGTTCTGGTTCATGAGGTACAAGCCCTCATTGTAGAGCTTGTCGGCGGGCTCCTCGACGAAGGTGTCGTCCTTGGTGCCGAACTTGTCCCAGATCGCGCCGGTGCCGCAGCCGCTCAGCGGCACGGCCAGCACGATGAGACCCGCGGCGAACCGCGCCTGGCGGCCGAAACGGGTGAGCAGTGAATCGCTGGATTCGAGCGTAATGCGCTGTGCCGACATATATCTGAGACCTGACGCCTTCATGCGGTGTCTGCGCGGTACGCGCACAATCACGGACCAACCGGATACGCGCCCGCAGCTTCGCTTGACCGCGTGCTCTATCTACCCGAATGACATCCGTTAACCAACCGGATACGGAGCCATTTCGCCCGGATTAAGGCGAAGGATGTGGAGATACAGGCGGTTATGGTTACCGGGGATGTCCCGGTGCCCGCAAAGGTCCGCGCTCGCGCAAAAGCGCAACGCAAAATACCTGCAGCGGGTAGAAGGAGGCCAGAAAGCCCGATCTTTAGGAAACGTCCGGGCCGAAAGCCGGGGCGATCATGCCGCCAAGCATGCCCGAGGTGACATCGGCGCTGGCGCGGCCGCGGCGGACGGGGACGGCATCGGCTTCGACGATCTTCCAGGCCGAACGATCGGCCATCAGGGCGCAGAGCACGGCATTGTTGAGCTTGTGGCCGCCGCGCACCGAGCGGTAGGCCCCGAGGATCGGCAGACCAGCCAGCGCGAGGTCGCCGACGGCGTCGAGTACCTTGTGGCGGGCGCATTCATCGCTGTAGCGCAGGCCTTCGGTGTTGAGCAGCTTGTCATCGTCGAACACGACGGAATTCTCGAAGGACGCGCCGAGCGCGAAACCGGCGCTCCAGAGGCGGGCCACGTCGTTCATGCAACCGAAGGTGCGTGCACGGGCGATATCGCGGCGGAAGGATTCGGGATTGAGATCGAGCACGTAGCTCTGGCGGCCAATCGCCGGATTAGCGAAGCTGATTTCGACTTCAGCGCGGAAGCCCGCGGCGTGGGGGCGGATTTCGCCGAAGGAGTCACCGATGGCAACCTGCACCGGTTTGAGAACCTGAATGAAGCGGCGACGGGCGCCCTGCTCCACAACGCCGGCCTGATCGATGGCGGCGACGAAGGCGGCTGCGGAGCCGTCCATGATCGGCACTTCCGGTCCATCGACTTCGATGGTGGCGTTGTCGATGCCCATGCCGCGCAGCGCAGCAAGAACATGTTCGGCGGTGGAAACGATTGGGCCTTCACGATCGCCGAGCACGGTGGCAAACTCGGTGGCGATAACGGATTTGGCGTCGGCCTGGATTTCGCGATCAGCACCTTCAAGACCGGTGCGAACAAAAATATAACCTGCATCGACGGGCGCAGGTCCAAGCGTGAGACTGACAGGCTTTCCGGAATGGACGCCGACACCGGTCACGGTGGCTTGCGATCCAAGCGTTGTCTGTCGGCTGAAAGTCATAAGATACCCACCCAAGTAGCCTCTCATCATGAGAGGGACTCTCTCAGTCGAACCTTGCGGCCTCCTGAGTCCCCGAGTCGCAGTCACATTAACCCCTGCCACAAAGTGCGCCAACTCACGCTTTTTTACCGATTGTTACCCCACCTTTGCCGCAATCAGGCCAGGGGTTAACCAAAATTTCTGCCGGTTCCACGTCCGTTTCGAACCTTGGCAGAGCGCGCCGGTAAAGATTAATGACTTACTATCAATAGGTTAAGAAATTCTGCTGCCTTTTGGCGGCTGTCACAAACGAAAGCCCCGGCTGATCCAGCCGGGGCTTCTGTCGTCGACACGATTGTAACAAATGTCAGCTGGTCTGGCGGCGCAGGAAGGCCGGGATATCCAGATGATCGTCGCCCTGTGGCGCCGGCGCAACAGGTGCCGGGCGGCCATGAGAATCAAGACCCTGCGGAGCCGGACGGCGGGCGTATTCGGACACCGGCGGCTCGTTGCCCATCTGCTGAGCGACGCTGCGCTGTGGCTTACGCTCGGGCAGCGGCGGCATCGGAGCCATCGGCGGGGCCGACGGACGACCGGAGACCGGCGCTTCCGTTTCCTCGTCGCGGCGGCCGAGACCGACATTGGCCAGACGCTGCAGCAGCGACAGGCGAGCCTTCTGCGGTTCCTCTTCCGATTCGCCACGTGCCTGACGGATCTCGTTCTGGGCCGGCATCGGCAGTTCTTCGAATTTCGGCATCCGCGGAGCGCGCAGCGGAGCACGTTCGGCCGATGGCGGAATGAACTGTTCGGGGATCGGCGCTTCGACAGGGGCTTCCTGACGCGGCGCTTCCGGGAACAGCGAGGGCTTCTGCGCGATCGGACGTACCATCACGTCGCCATACTGCTGCGGCGCAGCGGCTTCCGGAGCCACGGCAGCGGCGATGGCGGCGAGCGCGGCACGCTCATGGCTGGTCGCCGGGGCGCGGGGCGCGGCAGCGGGCGCCGGAGCGCCGGCAGACTTGGCAGCCGCTGCGGCAGCGAGACGCTGGTTGTCCGCGCGAAGACGCGCGGTCAGATCGGCCAGGCGGGCATCCGGAGCGCCGTTGCCGGCAGGAGCAGCAACGGCCGAGGTCACGGTGGTGACCGGAGCCGAGGAATTGCGGGCCAGCATGGCCTGCTCGATGCCGGTGGCGACGACCGACACGCGGATCACGCCGTCGAGGCTCTCGTCGAAGGTGGCGCCGACAATGATGTTGGCGTCGGCATCGACTTCTTCGCGAATGCGGGTCGCAGCTTCGTCGACTTCGAACAGGGTCAGATCCTTGCCGCCGGTGATCGAGATCAGCAGGCCGCGGGCACCCTTCATCGAGCTATCGTCGATCAGCGGGTTGGCGATCGCAGCTTCTGCTGCGGTCAGCGCGCGCTTCTCACCGGTGGCTTCGCCGGTGCCCATCATCGCCTTGCCCATCTCCTTCATGACTGCGCGCACGTCGGCGAAGTCGAGGTTGATGAGGCCTTCCTTGACCATCAGGTCGGTGATGCAGGCAACGCCCGAGTAGAGCACCTGGTCGGCCATCGCGAAGGCGTCGGCGAAAGTGGTCTTCTCGTTGGCGACCCGGAACAGGTTCTGGTTCGGGATGATCAGCAGCGTGTCGACCACCTTGTGCAGCTCGGCAATGCCGGCTTCGGCCGTGCGCATGCGGCGCTGGCCTTCGAAGTGGAACGGCTTGGTGATCACGCCGACGGTGAGGATGCCCATGTCGCGCGCGGTCTTGGCGATGACGGGCGCTGCACCGGTGCCGGTGCCGCCGCCCATGCCGGCAGTGACGAACACCATGTTGGCGCCGGTCAGGTGATCACGGATTTCGTCGATGACTTCCTGCGCGGCGGCAGCGCCAACGTCGGGCTGCGAACCGGCGCCGAGGCCCTGGGTGACCTGCGTGCCCATCTGCACGATGCGCTGGGCCTTCGACATGGTCAGCGCCTGCGCATCGGTGTTGGCGACGACGAAATCGACGCCCTGCAGACCGGCGGTGATCATGTTGTTGACGGCGTTGCCGCCAGCGCCACCGACACCGAACACGGTAATGCGGGGCTTCAGCTCGCTGATATCAGGAACGTTGAGATTGATGGTCATGAGGTTGCCTCTCGATTACGCGCGCGTTGTGTGGTCATGCCATTGGCCGGTGGCCGATGGCGTCGGAGATGGAAAAAACACTGGCCGGAAAAATTTCATCAGAAGCCCTCTCGAAGCCATCGTCCGACCTTTCCGAAATAACCGTCACTGGTCCCTGTCTTGAGCTGCCGCGTATGCCGCGGTTCGACATGTTCAAGATGAGCGAATTGCGGATAGACCAGGAGGCCCGACGGCACCGCGAACGAAGCGCTCTTGGCTTCATTGGGCAGCCGGCCGAAGCCGAGTGGTCGTGCAATGCGAACGGACCGTCCGAGAATCTGACTGCCGAGTTCGGCAAGGCCCGTGAGCTGCGACGCGCCGCCCGACAGCACCACGCGTGCGCGCGGTTCTGCAGCGAAGGGCGAATCCGCCAGCCGGTCCCTGACCATTTCAAAAATCTCCTCGGCACGCTGACGTACGATGTTCGCGATCGTGGCGCGGGATACGACCTGCGGAAAATCGCGATCGTTATCACCAGCCGTCGGCACGTTCATGAGTTCGCGCGCATCGGAGCCACCCGTCAGCACCGTGCCATATAACGTCTTGATTCGCTCGGCATCCGCGATGCAAGCACCGAGTCCGCGCGCAAGATCCATGGTGATGTGTTGCCCGCCGACCGCAAATCCCGAGGCGTGCACGAAGCGTCCGCCGGAATAGGTCGCGATGGTTGTCGTACCTGCGCCCATCTCGACGACGGCAGCACCGAGATCGGTCTCGTCGTCGGTCAGCACCGACAAACCTGCAACATAAGGCGCCGCAGCCATGGCTTCGACATTGAGATGGCAGCGCTCGACGACCAGCATCAGGTTACGCGCGACCGTCGCGTCCGCAGTGACGACATTCATATCGACGCCGAACTGCGAGGCGACCATGCCCTTGGGATCGCGAATGCCCTTCACGCCATCGAGTGAATAGCCGACCGGCAATGCGTGGAGCACCGTGCGGCCCGGCGGCGTCGCGTGGCGCATGCCGGTCGAGGTGACGCGTGCTATATCGGAGGCCGTGACGGCGCCGCCCTTGATATCGGCTGACGCTTCAATCAGTTGGCCCTGCAGGCGACCGGCCGAGACCGACAGCAAAACGGATTCGACGCGAACCTTGGCCATACGTTCGGCCAGCGCCACCGCCTGCCGGACGGCCTGCTCGGCCTCGCCCATATCGACGATCGCGCCGGACTTGACGCCGCGCGACTGGATCTGGCTGTAGCCGATCAGTTCAACCGCATGGCTGCGGCCGCGCAGGGCTTCGTTCGGCGCGGATGGCCGCAGACGCGCGATCATGCACGCGATCTTGCTGGTGCCGACGTCCAGCGACGCCACCAGCGCGGTGCGGTTGGCCGCCATCTGACGCGTTTTCGGCGCCTGGTTGCGATCGAGACCGGTCATGCCGCGCCAGCCTTCTTCTTGGACTTGTCTTGTGCCTTGAACAGATCTTCGCGCGCCTTCGCGGCGTCTTCCGACAGCCGCACGGTCAGCCGATCCGACAGCCGCATATCAATGGCGACGATGTCGCGCGAGAACAGGCGATCTTCCTTGTCGAGCTTGCTGAGCATGGCCAGCGCGTTGCCGACGTCGATTTCCGGGAGGCGGATGTCGAGGCCATCCTTCAGGCGGAGATTCCAGCGGCGCTCGCCGACAAAGATCGCGGCCTTGGTGACCGAGCGGACCTGCGGGTAGCGATCGAGCAGCGCGAGGAAATCCCTGGCGTTGCTGTCGGCGCCCTTGCCCACCACCAGCGGCAGCGACATGAAGCGGCGCGAGACGTAGTTTTCGAGAACGGCACCGTCATCGGCGATCACCGAGAGACGGCCGTCCTCCTGCCACAGCGCAAAGGCCGTGCGCTCGGTGACATCGATCTGCAGACGGTTCGGATACAGCTTCAGCACATTGGCGTCGGCGATCCACGGATTGGCCTTGAGCTTGTCGCGGACAGCCGCGGCATCGAGGAAGAACAGCGAGGAGCGACCATTGACGCCGCCGATGGCCAGGATCTCGTCCTGGGTCAGCTGCTTGCGGCCGTTGAGAATGACGGAGGCAATGCGGAAGCCGGCGGCATTGGCCGCAGCATTGCGCGCATCGCTGAAGGCCTCGACCATTTCGTCGACGTGATTGCCCTTGACCACGCCGAGCGCGACGCTGCCCGTCAGCATCAGCACGGTGGCCGCAATGCCGACGCGGCGTGGCACATGGCGCTCGAGCATCGCGATGAAGCGATTGGAGCTCTGTTCGCGGACGGCAGGCTTGGCGGCACGAAAACGGGCCCAGAAGCGGCCGAGCGGGCTCAGCTGCTCACGCAGCAGAATGCCTGCCCCAAGGGCAGCCATTTTAAGATCAGCTTGGGGCCTCAAGGGTCGCACCGACCGAGAGAGGCGTCCTCCACCATCCATACCACGAGCTCGTCACAGGTTACGTCCGCATTGGCGCGGGACTTGAGGCGCGAGTGACGTCTCGGTCCTGCCGGGATGGATTCAAGCCTTTGCAAAAGGCCGGTTTTCCATCGATACGCGTCGTCACGGAATCCCCGCAAAGCTCACGCCTCGGCAGCCAAGCGCACACGCGCCGCCAGCGTTAACCTTCGGCCTTCCTGGTAAACAAAGTGTAAAGGGGATGGGCGCAGAGCGCGATTTGATGCGGCTGTGGAAGACTTTAGCCGAGGTGTGGCCGACGCGCCCGAGGGAACTGCGGCGGCTTCGTGGCCGGCATCACCGGGTTGCCGGAATTAACGCGGGTGATCGGGTGTTGCGATGGCCAGCGATCAAACTCCGTCATGCCCGGCCTTGTGCCGGGCATCCACGTCTTCGCAGCGAAGTAAGGCGTGGACGGCCGGGACAAGCCCGGCCATGACGGAGCGAGATGGCAGGCCGCCTACCCGCCTGCCCGTTTCACCGCGAGCTCGATCTGGCCGTTCAAAAAATCCACGAAACTGATCCCCTGGGCGTTCAGCGCCTTGGGATAGAGCGAAGCTTTGGTCAGGCCCGGGAGCGTGTTGGTCTCGAGATAGACTGGGCCTTTGGCCGACACGATGAAGTCCGACCGCGAATAGCCGCGGCAGGACATCGCCCGGTGCGCCTTGACCGCGAAATCCATGATTGCAGCTGAAACCTCCGGCGTGAAGCGGCCCGGGCAGATCTCTTGCGTCGATTTGGCGAGATACTTCGCCTCGTAATCGAAACCGCCATCGGCCGGAATGATCTCGATCGGCGGCAATGCGATCAGCGAGCCGTCGGCCTGCTCCAGCACGGCGCAGGTCGCTTCTACACCAGCGACGAACGGCTCAATCACATAGTCCTCGGTCTTGGCCGCATTGCGCACAGCAACGAGATCCTGCTTCGCATTGACGAACATCAGGCCGTAGCTCGATCCGTCACGTGCGGGCTTTGCGATCAGCTTGCCGTAGTCGGCGAGCGCGGCTTCCATGTCGTTCAATGCGACACCCGCCGCGATGGGCACGCCTGCGATCGCTGCGAAGCGCTTTGCGCCGACTTTGTCGAAAGACAGATTGGATGATGCTGAGCCGGCACCGGTGAACGGGATGCCGCGCATTTCGCACATGACCTGCAGCTCGCCATTTTCCGCAGCGCCGCCATGCATGCCGAGCACCAGCACACGGTTCTCGGCTTGGGCCTTGTCGAGCGCCTGCGTCAGCACGCCGATGCTCTTGCCACCTGGCTTGAACGGATCCTCGAACGGACGATCATGGGAGAGCAGCGCCGTGCCCGACGTCTCGTAGACGCGGTCGTCGGCATCCCAGAACCACAGATCCGCATCGGGCAACGCACTGTGCAGGGCCTGTGCGGAGGCCACTGACACCAGACGCTCCTTGTTCAGGCCACCAAACATGATGGTGATCCGCTGAGGTCTCGCCTGCTCAGTCATCGTGTCGTCTCCGAACCCATCCGCGAATCGCGCCTTTGCCGACAAGGCAATAGCATCACGCTAGCCGAGTCATATAATGCCTTGTCGGGGGCGGTTTTGCGAGCCCGCCCCGCGGTGACATGGAAGCGACCTGATGATCAGAGCCTGGCTCGAACTCTCTACCTTCGGCATCTTCGCGACGCTGGGCACCATCTATTATGGTGTCGCACTGATCCTCGTGGGGCTGACCTCCAGCCGGCTGCTGTCGATGCGGCTGCGGTCCATCCACGGCATCGTCGCGCCTTTCTTTTCCTCGGTGGCCATCCTGTTCGGCCTGCTCACGGGCTTCCTTGCCAGCGACGTCGGCGACCGCAACCGCCAGGCCGTCCGCGCCGTTCAGATCGAGGCCGGCGAACTGCGCAACATCCATACGCTGAGCGTGGCATCGGTGACCGACATGTCCAACATACGCGCCGCGCTGAAGGCCTATGTGACATCGGAAGTGACGGAGGAATGGCCGGCAATGCTTCTCGGCCTGAAGTCGCCGCGCACCGATGTGGCCTATGACAGCCTGCTGCGCGAAATCAGCGATCCCGCCATCACGCGCGACGCCAGCAACACGGTGCATGGAGCGCTGATGGGCGCCTCGATCCGCGCCGGGACCGCGCGCAACGACCGGCTCAGCCTGTCGACCGATCACACCAATGATCTGAAATGGACGTCGGTCCTGCTGCTCGGGCTGATCACGCAACTGGCGCTGGCGCTGGTGCATCTGGAACGTCCGCGGGCCATGCTCGCGGCGCTCACGGTGTTCGCCAGCGGCGCCATCGTCGCGCTCGGCATTATCGCGCTGCAGGAGCATCCGTTCGACGGCGCCTTCCGCGTCGCCCCTGCGCCACTGGAGAATCTGCTGAGCATCAGCGAGGCCGGACCGGCGTCGGCACTACCGCCACCGCCGAAATAGCAGCCAAAACGTTTCCGAGCGAAGCGGTGCCGGTTCGCGTCAAGGAAATGTATCAGACAAATAGTACTACGGCGCGACGCCGATCCGCTTGATTTCCCAGTGCAGGTCGATGCCCGACTGCGCCAGAACGCGCGCGCGCACTGTCTCGCCGAGCGTTTCGATATCGGTGGCCGTGGCATCGCCGGTGTTGATCAGGAAATTGCAGTGCATCTCCGACACCTGCGCGCCGCCGACGCGCAGCCCTCGGCAACCCGCGGCATCGACCAGCTTCCAGGCCGAGTGCCCCGGCGGATTCTTGAAGGTGGAGCCACCGGTCTTCTCACGGATTGGCTGCGCCGTCTCGCGATGCGCCTGCACCTCGTCCATCCGCGCGCGAATGGCTGAGGGCTCCGTCACAGCTCCGCGGAATTTCGCTGACGTGAAAATGATCGATGGATCGACGCCGGAATTGCGATAGACGAACGCCATGCCGGCATTGTCGAAAACATGTTTCGTGCCATCGCGGCCGATGCCGGTGGCCTCGATCAGTACATCCTTGGTCTCGTCGCCATTGGCGCCGGCATTCATGCGCAGCGCGCCGCCGATGGAACCGGGAATACCGAAGTAGAATTCCAGCCCGCCGATATTCGCGGACGCCGCCGTCTCCGCCACGCGCTTGTCGAGCGCAGCCGTGCCGGCACTAACGATATCGCCTTCGGCCGATGTCGCGCCGAAGCCGCGCGGGCTCAGGCGAATGACAACGCCGTTGAGCCCGCCATCGCGCACGATGAGATTGGAGCCGACGCCGACGACGCTGACGGGAATGTCGCTGGGCAGCTTCGACAGGAAGTAAGCGAGATCGTCTTCATCGGCTGGCGTGAACAACACCTGCGCCGGACCGCCGACACGAAACCATGTCAGTGGCGCCAGGGATTCATTTGCAAGCAACCGCCCGCGCAAATCGGGCATCGCGGATTTGAGATCGGGGGTGATGTCGGGGAAGCCGGTCACGCTCACCCCAGCGCCTTCAATTCGCCCGGCAATGCATAAGCCCATTGCGTGATATTGCCTGCACCCAGACACACGACCGTATCGCCCGACTTCGCAACACCCGCGACAAGACCCGCAAGCGCCGCAGATTCCTGCAGCGGGATCACCTCGCGATGGCCGTGGGCGCGCAGGCCGAGCACGAAATTGTCGCGGTCGATGCCCTCGATCGGTGCTTCGCCGGCGGGATAAACGTCGGCGACGATCACGGTGTCGGCGTCGTTGAAGCAGGTGCAGAATTCCTCGAACAGCGACTGCAGGCGCGTGTAGCGATGCGGCTGCACCACGGCGATCACCTTGCCCGCAGTGCTTTCACGCGCGGCGCGCAGCACGGCGGAAATCTCGACGGGGTGATGGCCGTAGTCGTCGATGATCGTGACGCCGTTCCACTCGCCGGTCTTGGTGAAGCGGCGCTTGACGCCGCCGAAGCCGGCGATGGCCTTGCGGATCGCCTCATCGGACATGCCGAGTTCATGCGCGACGGCAATCGCCGCCGTGGCATTCAGCGCGTTGTGACGGCCTGGCATCGGCAGGAGGAGATTGTCGATCTCATGCGATGTGCCGGCCTTGCGATCGCGGAACGCGACCTTGAAGCTTGAGCCGCCATTGGCAGGTTTCAAATCGACCAGCCGCGCATCGGCCTGCGGGTTCTGTCCGTAAGTGATGATGCGGCGATCCTCGATCTTGCCGACGATGCTCTGCACGACGGGGTGATCGATGCACATCACGGCGAAGCCGTAGAACGGCACGTTCTCGACAAAGTGGCGGAACGCATCCTGTACGGCATCGAAGGTCTTGAAGTGATCGAGATGTTCGGGATCGACATTGGTGACGATGGCGACATCGGCCGGGAGCTTCAGGAAGGTGCCGTCGCTCTCGTCGGCTTCGACGACCATCCACTCGCCCGCGCCAAGGCGCGCATTGGTGCCATAGGCATTGATGATCCCACCATTGATGACGGTGGGATCGAGTTCGCCGGCATCGAGCAATGCGGCGACCATCGATGTCGTCGTGGTCTTGCCATGGGTACCGGCAATGGCGACGCAGGACTTGAGGCGCATCAATTCGGCGAGCATCTCGGCGCGGCGGACGACGGGAATCCGCTGGGCGCGCGCGGCCATCAGTTCCGGATTGTCGCGCTTGATCGCCGTGGAGACCACGAGCACGTCGGCGCCCGACACGTTATCGGCCTTGTGACCGACATGGATGGTGATGCCTTTTTCACGCAGACGGTTGACGTTGGCGCTCTCGGAGGCGTCCGAGCCCTGCACGGTGTAGCCGAGATTGCACAGCACCTCGGCAATGCCGCTCATGCCGATGCCGCCGATACCGACAAAGTGAATGGGTCCGATTTCGCGCGGCAGTCTCATGGGGCGTCTCTATGTTCCATCATGTCCGGGCAGCGCGAAGCGAGCTTCGCTGGACGTCCGGGCATCCAAGGCTTGTTCTAACTGATGACTCCTTCAAACAGACGTGGATGGCCGGGACAAGCCCGGCCATGACGAAAAAGACGGAAATTTGGCTTGCGGATCAGGCGAATCCGCCATCTTCGCTGCTGCTGTGCCTTACTCTGCCGCCGCGGGAACCACAGCCCGCCCCCGGTCGAAGCGGATTGCGCAAAGTGCCACAGCGAGCGCTGCCAACGGAGCCAGGGCCGCGACCCACGGCACCGAGGCAAGCCCTCCGTGATCAATGACCGCGCCGCCGAGCCAGGCACCGATGGCATTGCCGAGATTGAATGCCGCGATGTTGAAGCTCGAGGCGAGGCTCTGGCCAGCGCCATGGGCCTTTTCCAGCACCCACATCTGCAACGGCGGCACGGTGGCGAAGCCCACGGCGCCGAGCAGCGCCACGAATGCCACCACGGCGATCTGGCTGTGAACGGCGAAGGTCATCAGGAACAACACCACCGCCAGCGCAGCGAGGCTGCCCAGCACCGTCGGCAGCAGCCAGCGGTCGGCGAGCCGTCCGCCGACCAGATTGCCGACCACCAGCCCGCCACCGAACACCAGCAGGATCGGCGACACCGCAGTCTCTGAAAAGCCTGCCAGCCGGGTCAGGATCGGCGCGATGTAGGTGAACAGCGCGAACACACCAATCCAGCTCAGCACCGTAGTGAGCAGGCCAAGCAGCACCTGCGGACGCGCGAGCACCGCGAGATCCTGTTTCAGATTCGAGGGCGCCGGCTTTTCCTTATCTTGCGGCACGAACAGCGCGATGATCGCGAAGGCGGCGACGCCAACGGCAGTCACGGAGAAGAAGGTCGCGCGCCAGCCAAACCCCTGCCCCAGCCAGGTACCGAATGGCACGCCGAGAATATTCGCCACGGTCAGACCGGTGAACATGATGGCGATGGCCGAGGCCTTTTTGTCCGGCGCCACCAGCGTGGTCGCCACCACCGAGCCGACGCCGAAGAAGGTGCCATGCGCGAAAGCCGTGAGCACGCGTGCCGCCATCAGGCTCCAGTAATCCGGCGCCAGGGCGCAAGCGAGATTGCCGAGCGTAAAGATGCCCATCAGCACCAGCAGCACCGTCTTGCGCGGCCAGCGACTGGTGGCGATGGTCATGATCGGGGCGCCGAGCACGACACCCAGCGCGTAGCCAGAGATCAGCAGCCCCGCAGCCGGGATCGACACGCCGAGGTCGCCGCCGACCTCGATCAGGAGACCCATGATGACGAATTCTGTGACGCCGATTCCGAAGGCGCCGGCGGTGAGCGCGTAGAGTGCGAGAGGCATGACCGTGTCCCGTGGGTGAAGCGGGCCAATTGCCCGATGACGGGAGATGTGGACCTCCTGACATTGATGAGATAGACGTGGCATAGGCACAATATTTGTGAATTGAATTCACCCAATAGATTGAGACCAGATGTCACGACTGGACGTCAACCGCTCCGGCGAGATGGAAGTGTTCACCCGCGTGGTCGAGCTCGGCGGTTTTTCGACCGCGGCGCGGGCCTTCCGGATGACCCCCTCTGCCGTCAGCAAACTGGTGGCGCGGCTGGAAGCACGGCTCGGCGTGCGGCTGATCAACCGCTCGACGCGCAAGCTGCAACTGACCCCCGAAGGCAGTGCTTTCTACGAGCGCGCACTACGCATTCTCGACGAGATCAGCGCGGCCGAACGCGAGGCCGCCATCGGCGCCACACCGAGCGGCCTGCTGCGCGTCAATACCAGCGTGCCCTTCGGCCTGCGTCTCCTGCTGCCGCTGCTGCCGGATTTCGCGAAGCGCTATCCGGACATCAAGGTCGAGGTCGTTCTGACGGATCTCGTGGTGGATCTCCTGGAAGAGCGCGCCGATGTCGCCATTCGCGTTGGTTTGATGCGCGAGTCACGACTGTTGGCGCGCAAACTCGGCGAGAGCCGGATGGTGGTGGTTGCCGCGCCGGACTATCTCAAAGAGCGCGGCGCACCCAAGACGCCGGATAATCTCGCTGACCATAATCTGCTGCGCTTCGGCTTCGCCAAGTGGGAAAACGGCTGGCCGTTCAAGATCGGCGGCGAGACAATCGCCGTGATGCCGTCCGGCAATGCCCTCGTCAGCGACGGCGAAGCGATGCAGCACCTTGCCGTGGCCGGCATGGGCCTCGCGCGACTGGCGCGTTTTCACGTCGAGGCCGATATCAAAGCCGGGCGGCTGGTGCCGGTGCTCGAAGCGTTCAACCCCGGCGACATCGAGCCGATCCACGCCGTATTCGTCGGTCATGGCGGACAATTGCCGGCACGGGTGCGGGCATTTCTGGATTATCTGGTGGAGACCGTGAGGCTGTAGCGCTTCAGCACCTCCTCGTCATGCGTCCGCTACGCCCATTACTTGAAAGGCGCTGATCGGCGGAGGCAGCCCCGGCGGTTTCTCGCCTGTGAAAAATGCAGAGAGATACATCTTCCCAAGCAGATGCCTGGTCTCCAACGCGTCGGGCGCCAGCCGCCCGTCGCGTAAGGCTTGCCGCAATTCCGCCAGTGTAGGTGCCGAGAGGTCCGTGTCCGGCACCGAACGCGACGCGGTCGCAACCGCGCTGAACTGGACGCCCGCATAAAACAGACGGGTGAGCGCGCGCATCAGTTCGAGTCGATCGCGCAGACTGCGATCAGGCGGGTGACCAAGCCATGCCTGCAAAAGCACCTCTTCGAGTTCAGGTGACGGTGCAAAATTATCGAGCATGGTCGCCATGTCGACGACGGGATCGTTGCAATAGGCCGACTCCCAATCGACCAGCCACAGACGCTCGCCGTCGAACAGAAGATTGCGCGGCAGGATATCATTGTGGCTGGAAACCGCCTCGTCGCTATTCCACGTAAAGGCGTTGCGGAGGTCTGCCAGACGCTGCGTGTGGGCATCGAGCACACCAGGCGCAAACAGATTTGTGCGGCAGCCATGGGCCCACAGCCGGGCGACGATCTCGGGATATTCGACGAAGCGTCCGAACCTTGGCGTCGCCTGCAGGCGCCGCAGCATGTCTCCCAGCGCCTGCGCCAAAGCGTGAGGGCCGCCGGGATAGGTGTTCAATGGTTGCTCGACGATGAAGTCCATCACCGCCACACGGGCGACCTCGTCCACATGATAGAGCCGCAGCGCGATCCCTGCCTGTGCAGCGATGCGCATCGACGTATATTGGTGCGGATTGCGCAGCGGACTGGCAAGGCCCTCCATCCGCAACACGTAGCATCTGCCGCCGGCATCCACGCGATAGACGAGCGCGCCCGAGACGCCACCCGGAATCGGCCTGATGGAATCGATGGTTGCAGAACCGACGGTCGCCCTGAGCGCAGTCTGCGCTATTTCGCGGTGCGTCATCGGAATATTTGAAAGATACTCTCCGCTCATCGTCCCCCCCGGTGAACCGCGCAGGGACGACGTGTAGCAGAACCGATGACCTAAATCTTCGCGACCTTGGCGACCAGATCCGCCAGCCGCTCTGCTGCATCGAGCTTGCCGACCTTGCGTGCGCCTGCGGCCATCGCGGTCAACCGCGCCGGCTCGCCGGCCAGCGCCGAGATTTCAGCCGCCAGACGATCCGGCGTAAAGTCGCTCTGCGTGATGCGGAGTGCGCCGCCGGCATCGGCAAGCACACCGGCATTGGCGAACTGATCCTGATCGAGCGCACCCGGCAGCGGCACCAGAATGGACGGACGGCCGATGGCGCCAAGTTCGGCGACGGTGCCCGCACCGGAGCGCGAGATCACAAGTTGGCTCGATGCGAGACGCGCGGGGAGATCGCTGAAGAACGGCGCGAGTTCGGCTTTGATCTTGAGCTTGTCATAGACCGCACGCACGCGGCTCATGTCTTCGTCGCGCACCTGTTGTGTGAGGATGAGTCGATTCCACAGCGCGGGCTCGAGACGTTCGATCGCCGGCGGCACGATATCAGCCATGATGCGCGCGCCCTGGCTGCCGCCGACAACGAGCAAGCGGAATGGCCCGGTGAGATCCGGCGCGGCATAGGGGACGGCGGCGGCGGCGAGGATCGCCGGGCGCATCGGCGTGCCTGTGGTCGTGGTCTTCTTGGACAATTCGGGATCGCGGTCGAGCACGCCGGGCAGCGATGTGGCGATGGCGCTGACCTTGCCGGACAGCATGCGGTTGGCGCGGCCCATCACCGCATTGGAATCGTGAATGAGGGTGGGAATGCCGAACAGACGCGCAGCAAACAGCGGCGGCACAGTCGGATAGCCACCGAAGCCGATCACCGCCGCTGGCTTCAGGCTGCGCATCAGGTCCAGCGCCATCGCGGTGCCAGCAGCGAGCATGATCGCGGTGCGTGCCAGCGAGAGGGGATTGCGAGAGCGTACCGTCTCGCTCGGCACCACGTCGATCATCTCGCGCGAAAACAGTCCGCTATATTTCAGCGCCCGCGCATCGGTGACGAGCCGGACGCGCAGCCCGCGCTTCATCAGCGCGACGCCGAGGGCTTCCGCCGGAAACAGATGTCCGCCGGTGCCGCCCGCCGCAAGCAGGATGAGGGGCGCGGTGCTCATCACGCGTAAGTGCGCGCGACGTGGGCGTCGATCGCCTCGACTTCGGTGCGCGGGCGCATCCGCGTCAAAGCGAGCAGCATGCCAACGCTGTAAGCCAGCGAGATCATCGACGAACCACCATAGGAGATGAAGGGCAGCGTCATGCCCTTGGCGGGAATGAGGTGCAAATTCACCGCCATGTTGATCGCCGCCTGCACACCGAACAGAATGGCGAGGCCCGAGGCAGCGAAGCGCGAGAACAGATCTTCGGTGGCATAGGCGCGCGACATCGCGCGGATCACGATGAAAGCGAACAGGCTGAGCACCGCGAGACACAACAGGATGCCGAACTCCTCGGCGCCGACGGCGAAGACGAAGTCGGTGTGGCTGTCCGGCAGGCTGCGCTTGGCGATGCCCTCGCCCGGCCCGAGACCAAACCAACCGCCATTCGAGAAGGCCTCCATCGCGGTATCGACCTGGAACGTGTCGCCCGAGGCCGGATCCATGAAGCGTTTGATACGGCCGGCGACGTGCGGCACCAGGAAGTAAGCCATCAATAGCCCGCCTGCCGCGGTGGCGCCGAGGCCGAACACCCAGACCATGCGCATGCCGGCGATGAAGAACAGCGAACCCCACGCCATCAGGATCAGCATGGTCTGGCCGAAGTCAGGCTGCATCACCAGCAGCGACACCAGCATCATCAGCAAAACGATGGCCATCGACGTCGCGGGCATCTCAGGCTTGCGCGCGGATTCCGAGAATAGCCAGGCAGCGATCACGACGAAAGCCGGCTTGGCGGATTCCGACGCCTGAATGTTGATGCCGAGAATGGTGATCCAGCGCTTGGCGCCTTTCACCTCCGGTCCGATCAGCAAGGTCGCCAGGATCAGCACGATGGAGATCGCAAACACCACCAGCGCTGAGCGGCGGATCTGCCGCGGCGTCATGAAGGACACGCCGATTAGTACGATAATCGACGGCACCAGAAACAGGATATGCCGGTTGAAAAAGTGGAACGGATCGAGCCCGATGCGCGTCGCCACCGGCGGCGAGGCGGCCAGCGACAGGATCACCCCGGCCAGCATCAGCGCGATGATCGCCGCCAGCAGCAGGCGGTCCACGGTCCACCACCATTCGCTGAGCGGGGTGCGTTGTTCGCGAGAGATCATAAGCGCGTCCTGCGGGTCGATGAACTCCTATCGATGGGCCATCGTGGTTGCCAGACGGTTAATGGATTGTGAAAATTTGGCCCCATTCAGGGCGGCCAGCGGCGGGCTGTGACTGCAGGGTGCGTGAAATCGGAATAGTCGATGACGAGATTCGCGCGGTTTTGCGGGTCGTTCTCTTGCAGATACAGGCGCTGGCCTTCGATATAGCGCCGGTTGGACACGGCATCCACATCAGCCGATCCGTATCCGGGGCCGCGACCGGCGCCGCGCGGGATGGTGATGGCGAATGGCGCATCCAGAAAAATCGACAGGTCCCAGACGTCCCTGAGTTCCCGGCGGTGCAGAAAAATGCCATCGAAGACGAGGACAGCATCGGGATTGGCAATCCACCAGCAAGCGGTGACCGGGGCGTTCACGGTGTGATCGAAGATGGCAGGGCAATAGACGCGCGAGCCGGCGGGTCCGAGAGGATCGAGCAGTACTTTCCGCAACTCAACATAATTGTAGGAGTCCGCGTAAAAGCCATGTGGAGAGGTTTTCCCCTGCCGGTATCGGATCTCTCGCGTGTTGTGAAAGCTGTCCACGGAGGCGCGGATAACGGGCCGTCCGAGCGTGCCGATTACACGCGCGAGCATGTTAGCGAAGACCGTCTTTCCTACACCGTCCACGCCATCGATGCCGACGCGGAGGATCGAGCCCGTCGCATGATGCCGAATAAATTCGGCGATCTCAGCGATCAGCGGCGACGTGTCCTTGCGATCATCCGATGGCTCAATCATCAACGCCCCCTGCACGGTGCGATCAAATGACATCGACTGTTGGCTCCTAACAGCCGCGTGATATTCCCTCGACTGAGCCACAACACGTCGGCTGATACTGGATCGTGAAGATCACGCCTTAAACCGCCCTCACCCCATCCAGCGCCAGCACCAGTTCGCGGAACCGATCGCCGCGGATTTCGAAATTGCGGAACTGGTCGAACGACGCACAGGCAGGCGACAGCAGCACGACCGGCTCCGCCAGCCCCGCTTCCGCGGCATCGCGCGCGGCATTGGCCACGGCGACGTCGAGACTGACGCTGATCTCGTAGGGCACCTTGCCGTCCAGCGTCTGCGCGAAATCGTTGGCGGCTTCGCCGATCAGATAAGCGCCACGGATGCGCGGGAAGAATTCGGCTAGCGAGGTGATGCCGCCCTCCTTCTGCTTGCCGCCGGCGATCCAGAAAATGTCGTTGAAGGACGACAGCGCTTTCGCCGCAGCGTCCGCATTGGTGCCCTTGGAGTCGTTGACGAACAACGTCGTGCCTTGGCGCCCGACCTGCTCCATGCGATGCGCGAGGCCGGGAAAGCTGCGCAGGCCTTTTTGCAGTACGGCTGAACTGACGCCCAGCGCCAGTGCTGCCGCCGAGGCACATGCTGCATTCTGCGCGTTGTGCAGGCCGCGCAACGAGCCGATACCAGCGATATCGACCACATCGCTCTGCGCGCCGCCGGCATTGCGCACGATGGTGCTGCCACGGATGGTGAGGCCATCGGCCAGCGGATGTTCGACGGAGACGCGCACCACGCGCTTGCCGGATTGCTCGACCCGATCGGCTGCCTTGCTGCACCAGTCGTCGTCGACGCCGATGATCGCCGTGCCGCTCGTCTGTACGCCGGCGACGAGGCGTTCCTTCACCGCGGCGTAATGCGCCAGCGTGCCGTGACGATCGATGTGATCGGGCGTGACGTTGAGCAAGATGCCGACGGAAGGATCGAGTGAGGGCGTCAGATCGATCTGATAGGACGACATCTCGATCACATGGACGCGGCCGGCGCGCGGCGGCTCCAGCGACAGGATCGCGGTGCCGATATTGCCGCCCATCTGCGTATCGAAACCGGCCTCGCGCATCAGATGCGCGACGAGCGCCGTCGTCGTCGATTTGCCATTGGTGCCGGTAATGGCAACGAAAGGCGCATCAGGCGCATGCAACTTGCGCTCGCGGCAGAACAGTTCGATGTCGCCGATGACCTCGACGCCTGCTCCTTTCGCAGCGACGACTGTCCAATGCGGCGCCGGATGCGTCAACGGCACACCGGGCGTCAGGATCAGGGCGGCGAAGGCGCCCCACGCGACCGTGCGCAGATCGGCGGTGATGAAACCTGCCTGCGTGGCCTGAACCATCCTGTCGATGCTGTCGTCGCAGGCGATGACTTCGGCGCCGCCCGCCTGCAGCGCGTGGCAGGATGCGAGGCCGGAGCCACCGAGGCCGAACACGGCGACGGTCTTGCCGGCGAATGAGGTGACCGGGATCACGCTCTCACCGCAGCTTCAGCGTGGAGAGGCCGACCAGCGCCAGCATCACCGAGATGATCCAGAAGCGGATGACGATCTGCGGCTCGGTCCAGCCCTTCTGCTCGAAGTGATGATGGATCGGCGCCATACGAAAGACGCGCTTGCCGGTGAGTTTGAACGACGTGACCTGCACGATCACCGAGACGGCCTCCAGCACGAACAGGCCGCCGATCACCGCGAGCACGATCTCGTGCTTCACGGCCACCGCGATGGAGCCGAGCATACCGCCCAGCGCCAGCGAGCCGGTATCGCCCATGAAAATCGAGGCCGGCGGCGCGTTGAACCAGAGGAAGCCAAGCCCTGCCCCGAGCACCGCGCCGCAGAGCACAGCGAGTTCACCGGTGCCGGCGACATAGTTGATCTGCAGGTAGTCGGAGAACACCGCGTTGCCGGCGAGATAGGCGATCATGCCGAACGAGGCCGATGCGATCATGACAGGCACGATGGCGAGACCGTCGAGACCGTCGGTGAGGTTCACGGCATTTCCAGCGCCAACGACGATGAAGGCGCCGAACAGCACGAAGAACCAGCCGAAATTCACGATCACGTCCTTGAGGAACGGGATCACCAGCGAGGAGGACAGTGGATCGCGGCCGAGCTTGACGAAGGCGAAACAGGCGGCACCCGCGATGATGAATTCGATCAGCAACCGCGTGCGACCGGCAAAGCCCTTGTGGCTCTGCTTGGTCACTTTGAGATAGTCGTCGTAGAAACCGACGAAGCCGAAGCCGAGGGTAACCGCCAGCACGATCCAAACATAGGGATTGCGCGGATTGGCCCAGAGCAGCGTGGAGACTACGAGGCCGGACAGGATCATCAGCCCGCCCATGGTCGGCGTGCCCACCTTGACCAGATGCGATTGCGGCCCGTCGGTGCGGATCGGCTGACCTTTGCCCTGGCGCAGACGCAGATTGTCGATGATCCAGGGTCCGAACAGGAACACGAACAGTGCGCCGGTGACCACCGCGCCGCCGGTGCGGAAGGTGATGTAGCGGAACACGTTGAACACCGGCACGGTGCCCGCGAAGTCGATCAGCCAGTAGAACATTCAGTCCGCCCTATACCGCGGCGTCGTCGAGCGCGGCGTTGCCGGGAAAGCGCTTTTCGAGCGCGGAGACAATCGGTTTCATCTTCGAGCCGAGCGAGCCCTTGACCATGATGGCGTCACCGGCGCGGATCGCGGCCAGCACCTGCGATTCGAGCGCCGCCGCATCCCCGGCATAGCCGCCCCGCTTGCCCGTGGAAAGGGCGTCCCAAAGGTTGCGCATCAGGGGACCACAGCAAAATACCAGATCGATGCCGTTGGACTGCACCGCATCCAGCAGCCCGGCATGAAGTTTCGCGCCATCGGCGCCTAGTTCGAGCATGTCGCCGAGCACCGCAATGCGACGGCCCTTTGGCCCGACAGCCGCAGCGCCCAGCACGTTGATGGCGGCCGCCATCGAAGCCGGATTGGCATTGTAGCTCTCATCAATCAGCGTCGCCTCGCCGCCTGGCACTTCGAGCACATGGCGAGCGCCGCGGCCCACAGCGGGCACGACCTGCGACAGCGTCAGCGCGGCATGAACGAGATCGGCGCCCATCAATTCGGCTGCCGCCAGCACCGCCAGCGAATTCATCGCCATGTGGCGGCCGGGCATGCCGAGCTTGTAGGTCACATCATGGCCGAGAATGTTGGCATGCACCGCTGAACAGGTCGGATGCAATGAAACGTCGAGCAGCCGTGCCTCAGCCTTCTGGTCGGCGCCGAACGAGACGATGCGCGAGACACCTGCCTTCTTGGCGCTCTTCTGCAGCCGCGCGAACTGCGCGTTGTCGCGGTTGAGAATCGCGACGCCATCGGGTTCAAGCCCCGAAAAGATTTCGGCTTTCGCATCCGCGATCGCTTCGACACCGGCGAAGAATTCCAGATGCACCGGTTCGACGGTGGTGATGACGGCGTAATGCGGCCGGACCATCTTCACCAGCGTCTTGATTTCGCCGGCATGGTTCATGCCGATCTCGAAGATCGCGAAACGTACATCGGCCGGACAGCGCGCCAGCGTCAACGGCACGCCCCAGTGATTGTTGAACGAGGCGACCGAGGCATGTGTCTTGCCCTGCGCTTCCAGCACACGGCGTAGCGCTTCCTTGGTCGAGGTCTTGCCGACGGAGCCGGTGATCGCAATGATCGGCGCCTTCAGACGTGCACGCGACGCGATGCCGAGTTCGACGAGCGCTGCGAGCACGTCGTCGACCACCAGCAGGCGCGCATCGGCGGGAAACTTGTCGCGCTGCGCCGCTTCGACGACGGCGAGACCAGCACCGGCTTTCAGCGCGGCTTCGACGAAGGCGTGGCCGTCATGCACGTCGCCCTTGATCGCGAAATAAGCCTCGCCCGGCTTGATGGTGCGGGTATCGATGGAGATGCCGGCGATGCCTTCCGGCAGCGCGCCTTGTGTCGTGGTGCGCATTGCCTCGACCATCGCGGCCGATGTCCAAAGAAACTCGCTCATGCATTCCTCTTGGCAAGCGCCGCTGCGGCGGCCTCGTGATCGCTGAAAGGTAGCGTGCGGGTACCAACGATCTGTCCGGTCTCGTGGCCCTTGCCGGCGATCAGCAGGGCATCGCCGGGCTGCAGACCTTCGACAGCCACGCGAATGGCTTCGGCGCGATCACTGATTTCAATGGCGCCCTTCGCAGCCGCCATGATTGCCGCGCGGATCGTTGCTGGATCTTCGCTGCGCGGATTGTCGTCGGTAACGATCACGCTGTCGGCATTTTCACTGGCAATCTCACCCATCAGCGGCCGCTTGCCGGCGTCGCGGTCGCCGCCAGCGCCGAACACCACGACGAGCTTGCGCTTGGCATAGGGACGCAGCGCCTGCAGTGCTTTCGCGAGCGCATCAGGCTTGTGCGCGTAATCGACGAACACCGGCGCGCCGTTGTGCACACCGACCTGCTCGAGACGCCCCTTCGCGCCTTGGAGATGTTCGAGCGCGGCGAAGGTCGCATCGACATCACCGCCGGTACCGATCACAAGACCGGCCGCAACAAGCGCGTTCTCGATCTGGAATTCGCCAACCAGTGGCAGCCTGATCGCGTATGTCTTGCCGCGATGCTCGAGCATGAGTTTCTGCGCGAAGCCTTCGACGGTGGCGTCCACAAGGCGAATACCCTCACCCACGCCGTCGCCTTTGCGACCGACTTTCATCAGGCGCAGGTGGCGCGACTGTGCGGCATGGATCACCTGCGGCGAATGTTCGTGATCGGCCGCGATCACGGCGACGCCACCGTCCACGACCAGATTGAGGAACAACCGCAGCTTGGCACTGAGATAGTGCGCGACGTCCGGATGGTAGTCCATGTGATCGCGCGACAGATTGGTGAAGCCGGCGGCAGAGACCCGCACGCCATCGAGCCTGAATTGATCAAGCCCGTGCGACGATGCTTCGAGCGCGAGATGCGTCACGCCCTCGCCGGTGATCTCGTCGATCTGCTTATGCAGCGAGATCGGATCCGGCGTGGTCAGCGAGCCATAGACGATGCGCTTCGGCGAGACGAGACCGATGGTGCCGATGCTTGCGGAGGCATATCCGAGGCGGTCCCAGATCTCGCGCGCAAAGGATGCGACCGAGGTCTTGCCCGATGTCCCCGTGACGGCGGCAATGACCGCTGGCTGACGCGGATAGAATTTCGACGCCGCCAGAGCCAGCGCAAGGCGCGGATTGGGCGTGCGCACGAAGGGTACGGACAGATCGTCGGGCTTGTGGGCACCGGCGACGGCGACGGCACCTGACGCCAGTGCCTGTGCGATGAAACGCGAACCGTCGGTCTTCGCACCGGCGAGTGCGAAGAACAGATCGCCCGGCTTCACTGCGCGGCTGTCCACAGCCAGTCCGGTGACGGTGACGTCCCTTGCGGACTGCTCCATCACGGCATCAGGGTTGAACAAATCGCGTAGTTTCATGCTGCTCCGGGCAGGCCAGATCGAGTGACACATCGGGTTCCGCAACGCCACGCAAACCGCATTTTGCACCGGCTGTAAAGCGCAGATGCGGCGTTACTGAGTCACCTTGGATGTCGCAAGAATAAGGCGGTCGGACGGCGCCAGATCGAAGCGCGGCTCAAGCCCCAAAAGCGGCGCGATACGGGCGATCACATTGCCCCCCGTCGGCACCGCATTCCAGCCCGAGGTGATGAAACCATGGGTTTCCGGCAGCGCCTTCGGCTCGTCCAGCATCACCAGAACCTGGAATTGCGGATTGTCCATCGGCAGCACGGCGGTAAAGGAATTCAGCACCTGCTTCTTGGAATAGCGGCCGTTGACGACCTTCTCGGCCGTACCGGTCTTGCCACCGAGATAGTAACCCTTGGCCCTGGCTTCGGCCTGCCGCGCCGAACCGGTCTCGGCATTCAGGCGCATCATGTAACGCACCTTGTCGCTGGTCTCTTTCTTGATGACGCGCTTGCCGATCTCCCGCGCTTCCTCTTCGGTGCGCTTCAGGAAGGTCGGCGGGATCAGCAACCCGCCATTGATCATCGCATTGACGCCCATCACCGCCTGCAGCGGCGCCACGGCCATACCGTGACCGAATGCGATGGTGATGGTGTTCAGTTCACCCCAACGTTTCGGCACGATCGGCATCGCGCTTTCCGGCAGTTCGGTGCGCAGGCGATCAAGCTGGCCGACTTTCTTCAGGAACGCCTTGTGCGCTTCCACGCCCTGCCCGAGCGCGATCTTCGCAGCACCGACGTTTGACGAAAAAGTGAAGACTTCGGTGAGCGAGATCGGACGCGGCACCGGATGGGTGTCGTGGATCTTGAACTTGCCGTAGCTGAGCGGATAGCGCGCGTCATACATCGTATTGAGATTGGCCTTGCCGCTGTCGAGCGCCATCGCCAGCGTCAGCGTCTTGAAGGTCGAGCCCATTTCATAGACGCCGGTGGTCAGGCGATTGATGCGGTCCGGATCGTGCGCTTCCTTCGGATTGTTCGGATCGAAGTCAGGCAGCGAGACCATGGCGACGATCTCGCCGGTCTTCACGTTCGACACCAGACCCGACGCCGCCTTGGCGCTGTACTTCGCCTTGGCCTTGAGCAGTTCATCACGCAGCGCATGTTCGACGCGCAGGTCGACGGCGAGCTCGACCGGCTTCTGCAGACGGTCGGATGCGAAGCCCGCGCGATGCAGATCCGCGAGGCCATTGCTGTCGAGCCATTTCTCGATGCCGGCGATGCCCTGATTGTCGATATTGGTCAGGCCGATCAGATGCGAGACCGCCGCTCCGCTCGGATAGACGCGCTTGTTCTCGCGCAGGAAGCCGATGCCCGGAATGCCGAGGCGATGAATGTCGCGCTGCTGCTGCGGCGTGATCTCGCGCTTCAGCCAGGCAAAGCCCTTCTTGCTCATGATCCGCTCGCGCACTTCGGCGCCGTCGAGATCGGGCAATGCGCCAGTGAGCAATTCGACCGCTTCGTCCTTGTCGATGATGCGGCGTGGCTCGGAGAACAGCGACGGCGACTTGACGTCGGTCGCCAGGATCGCGCCGTTGCGGTCGACGATATCGGGACGTGCGGTCGCGATAGCGTCACGCGTGGAGCGGCGCTCCGCATGGGTGTCGCCGTTGACGGCGAACATGATCAGGCGCACGGCAATGATGCCGTACACGCCGCCGAACGCGATCATCGCAAGACCGACGCGCGCGCGTGCCTTCGCCGCACGATCGACGTTGCGTCCGTAGAGCAGACTGCGGATCAGACGCTGGCGCCAGGGCTCCGGCGGCCGGGCGATTGGTTTGTTCGGGTCGAGTTGCGGGCCTGTCACTGCGGATCCTCCGGCGCCGGCAGCGAACCGGTCACGATATCCGGATCGATGGTGTGGATCATCGCGCCGATCGGATCTGGCTCACCGGGCTTGGCAAAGTTCGGCGGCCGATCCGGCAGATTCTTCATCGTGTCGAATTGCTGCGCCGTCACCGGCTGCAGCTTGAGATGACGTTCAGCCAGACCCTGCAGCCGCATCGGCGCATCCAGCTTGGCCCATTCGGCACGCAGCGACGCGATCGCATCGCGCTGTTCGCGAATATCGGCATGCAGGCGCAGCACCTTCTCGGTGCGCACCGTGGATTCCATCTTGATGCGATAGACATAGGCGGCGGCGAAGACGAGAACGGCGATGACGAGAAGGTGGATGATCCGCACGGTCAGCCTCCCCTCATCACAGAGGCAAGCGTCGGCCAGCCCGGCAACGGGCCGGCATCCTGCGCCGGCGCATCGGTGCGTTCGGCGCCGCGCAGTTTCGCGGAGCGTGCGCGCGGATTGGCCTTGAGCTCTTCATCACCCGCAATGATCGGACGCTTGTTGACGAGCGAGAAACGCGGCTTCGACTGCGCGACCTCCGGCAGATGCCGCGAACCACCACCGGTCTTGCTGCGCTCGGTCATGAAATTCTTGACGATGCGGTCTTCCAGCGAATGGAACGAGACCACCGACAGCCGGCCGCCCGGCTTCAGCACGCGCTCGGCGGCGGCGAGCGCGGTGTGGAGTTCGTCGAGTTCCGCATTGACGAAGATGCGCAGCGCCTGGAATGTCCGCGTCGCCGGATGGATTTCGCCGGGCTTGGCCCACACGACTTTCTGCACGATATCGACGAGCTGCTTCGTCGTCTCGATGTCAGCTTCCTTGCGCGCCGCGACGATCGCGCGCGCAACAGAGCGGGAGTGCCGCTCCTCGCCGAAGATATAGATGATATTGGCAAGATCGGCCTCGGAGGCCTTCGCCACCACATCGGCCGCGGTCGGCCCGTGCTGGCTCATGCGCATGTCGAGCGGGCCGTCGAAACGGAACGAGAAGCCGCGTTCGGCCTGATCGATCTGCATCGACGAGACGCCGACATCCATCACGACGCCATCGACCAGCGGCTCGCCCTGCGCAGCACACACATCGGCGAGATTGGAGAAGCGATCCTCCACCAGCGTGAGCCGGCCGTCGGACGCGTCGACCAGATCGAAACCGCCGGCGATGGCGGTCCGGTCGCGATCAATGCCGATGACGCGGGTTCCCTCGGTCGCGAGAATGGCGCGGGAATAGCCGCCTGCGCCGAATGTGGCATCGACATAGATGCCACCGGCGCGCGGGCTCAGCATGTCGACGGCTTCGACGCCGAGAACTGAGATATGTCTTGTATCGGGCGTGCTCATGCGCGCGCCGGCCGGAGGCGTGCAGACAGCGCGTTCCGTTCCTTCGCATCGAGGCGCAAAATCAAACTGGACACGAACAGGCCCATGTCGCCTCAACTGTCGGCGCGCCGCCTGGCTTTTCCTCCTGAAAAGCCCGGTCGCCGCGCGATTGCGGGTTCCATTCGACGCACCACCCGCGTTTGGCGCGGGAAAGGCCGGACGTCCGCATGGATTTGTCGGGATTGCCATGGGATTTGAACGTCAAAATGGAACTTTGGCCGCCCTTTTCAGGTTGGCTCTTCACCACTCAGTAACGGCACTTAGCGTTAAGAAAGCGTTGATGGGTTGGAGAGCAGTTGATCAATTGCAAGTGCCGGTTTCATCGTAGTGCTGATGCTTTAAGCCCACAGTGGATAAAAATGGGGCAAAACTGTCATGCAGTCGTTGCATAGCAAGGTGCCGGTCGAGGATAGTACGCGCCTGCGGCACAACCGATATGTGTCGCTGTTCTCGTGACTGATTTGAGTTTTCTGATGGCTTCACCTACGTCCGCACCCGCTGGATCCGAATCCAAGCGTCAACGCGCCCTCCCGATTCCCAAGGGCGCCGCGGACATGCCGACCTTTACCCCGGATTCATCCGTCGTTTCCGACGTGATCCCGTCGCCGAATTTCGGTGAGCGTAACAAGGGCCTCGTGCCCGACATGATCGTGCTGCACTATACCGGCATGCCCGATCCGGAAGGCGCGATCGCGCGCCTGTGCAGCGCGGGCACCGATGTCTCTGCGCATTACATCGTGCTCGAGGACGGCCGCATCGTGCAGACGGTGCCGGAAGCCAAGCGAGCCTGGCACGCCGGCGTCGGTTTCTGGGCCGGCGAAGAGGACATCAATTCCTGCTCGATCGGCATCGAGATCATCAATCGCGGTCATGACTGGGGCTATCCGGATTTTCCGAGCCGGCAGATCGCCGCCGTCACCGCGCTATGCCGCGGCATCATGCTGCGTCATGACCTGCAGCCGCATCGCGTGCTCGGCCATTCCGACGTCTCGCCCTCGCGCAAGAAGGATCCCGGCGAAAAATTCCCGTGGCACTCGCTGGCCAATTCGGGCGTCGGACACTGGGTGATGCCGGCGCCGATCGTGCGCGGCGAAACTATGAAACTCGGCACTGCAGGCGACGACGTACTGGCGCTGCAGCATGCATTGGCGCGCTATGGCTACGGCATCGAGACCGATGGCCAGTACAATGCCCCGACCATGGAAGTGGTCACCGCCTTCCAGCGCCATTTCCGTCCCGAGCGCGTCGATGGTCTCGTCGATCACTCGACGCTGACCACGCTGCAGGCCCTGCTCGCCAGCCTGCCCAGCGAAGCGTCAGCCTAGATCTCCGGATCGGTCATCTCGTCCAGCTCAGCCAATCGCCGCGCGTAAAGCCGGCGCAGTGGCTCAAGTTGTGTGGCCGCACTGGCCCGATGATACGCATCGCGGGCGGCATCGCGCCGGCCAAGACGGCGCAACAGGTCGGCGCGCACGGCCGGCAACAGATCGTAGCCGTCGAGTCCGCCCCTCGCCTGCAATGCGTCGACCAGATTCAGGGCACGCAGCGGACCATCGACCATCGCCACCGCGGCGGCATGGTTGAGCTCGATCACCGGCGATGGCCTGATCCGCAGCAGGACTTCGTAGAGTCCGGCGATCTGCGGCCAGTCGGTGGCTTGATAGCTTGGCGCCTGCGCATGCAGCGCGGCGATCGCGGCTTGCACTACGTAGTCATCGGGTCGGCCCGGAGCGTGCAACGCGTCCTCGACCAGCCGCAATCCCTCGACAATCTGTTGGTGATCCCACAGCGACCGATCCTGCGCTTCCAGCAGCACGATATCGCCATCCGCCGTCGCACGACCGGAGCGGCGCGCGTCGTGCAGCAGCATCAGCGCCAGCAGGCCTTTGACCTCGCGTCGCTGCGGCAGCAGCGCATCAAGCAAACGAGCCAGCCGGATTGCTTCCCGCGCCAGGTCCGGCCGCATCAGATCGTCACCTGACGTGGCAACGTAGCCTTCGGTGAAAACCAGATAGATCACGGCCAACACGCCGCGCAGGCGCTGCTCGAGCGCATCTCGCGCAGGCACTTCATAGGGAATTCCGGCGATGCGGATCTTCTGTTTGGCTCGGACCAGACGCTGCGCCATGGCGTCTTCGCCGATCAGAAACGCCCGTGCCACCTGAGCGGTGCTCAATCCACAGACGGTTCGCAGCGTCAGCATCACCTGCACCTCCACGGCGAAAGCCGGATGGCAGCAGATGAAAATCAGCCGCAACATGTCGTCGTCGAGAACCGCGTCATCACAGCGATCGTCATTTGCGCACGCATTCAGCAACAGCTCGTGCGTCACCTGTTGCTGCTTGCCGCGAAACGAGACCAGACGCCTGACACGGTCGATCGCCTTGTTGCGGCCGACATTAACAAGCCACGCACGCGGGTTTGCCGGCGGCTCAGCGGTTGGCCATTTTTCAAGCGCAACCGCGAAGGCATCCTGCAACGCATCTTCAGCCAAATCGAAATCGCCGACGAGGCGGATCAGCGTCGCCAGCGCGCGACCCGCCTCGTTGCGAAAGATCCTGTCGATTTCGGCCAGCGTCATGGTGTCAGTTATAGACCCAGATCGGCCGCACCTCGATCGAACCGACCCGCGCACTGGGAATCCGCGCCGCAATCGCCAGTGCGGCATCGAGATCCTTGGCGTCGACCAGATAGTAACCAGCGAGCTGTTCGCGCGTCTCGGCGAACGGACCATCGGTGGTGAGCATCTTGCCGTCGCGCACCTGCACCGTGGTCGCTGTGGTCGTCGGTTGCAGCCGGTCACCGGCCTTGAAATTGCCGCTCTGGACGATGGACTGGGTGAACGCGCCATATTCCTCAAGCATCTTCTTGCCTGTGACGGCGTCCATTTTCGCGTATTCGGCTTCGTTCTGGTAGATCATCAGCAGATACTGCATTGCGTTCTCTCCTCTTGAGCGGCGCATTCGCCGTGACATGGGCATGATCGGGTCCGAAAACTGGTTGCCACTTTCCGGGATCATGCGGTCAGTCGAACGAACCGGCAGCAGAACGACATCTTCAGGATAATTTATTTTGGCAAAGACTGCGCGCGTTCCTGGCTTGACGCCACGGCCCTGAGCCTCCATGCCTGTGCCGTCAGTCGGCTGGACGGCCGCTCCCGCTACGGTCGAAAGGCTGCGGGAGAGGAAAGTCCGGGCTCCATCGACATACGGTGCCGGATAACGTCCGGCGGGGGTGACCCCAGGGAAAGTGCCACAGAGAACGAACCGCCTCGCCTCCCTCCGCAAGGAGTTGGTGCGGTAAGGGTGAAAAGGTGCGGTAAGAGCGCACCGCGTATCCGGCAACGGAAACGGCATGGCAAACCACACCGGGAGCAAAACCGAATAGGGACGGCAAAGCAGTCAGTTCGCTCACCTTGAGCGATAACACTGCGGGGCAATGTCTTGCTCGCTGTCCGGGTAGGTTGCTTGAGGCCATAGGCAACTATGGTCCCAGAGGAATGGCCGTCACGTATCGCCGGTGCAAATCGGCGATGCCCTACAGAACCCGGCTTACAGGCCGGCTGATAATTTTCTGAACAACGAAGGGCCCGGCGCAAAACGCCGGGCCCTTCGCCAGTTCTGGCGCCGGTGACCGCACATAAATCTGCTTCAGTCCCGTCCTGCCTGAATGATCGCCTCTGCGAGGCGTGCAGGATTGCTGAAGAACATTTCATGGCTGCCCGGACATTCGACCAGTCGAAACAGACCAAGACGTTCGGATAGTCGCGGATGCCATGGCAGGCTGTGTGGCAGCGCAATGTCCTGCTGACAGTTCACGTAGGATTTCCCGACCGCAAGTTCGGCGAGAGGCTTGCTCAGCGAAATCTTGTCGGTGAATGTCTTGTAGGGATGCGGATTGAGTTGCTCATAGGCTGACTTCGCCAGTCCGAAATCGGCATCGTTGATGAAAGCGTCGCGCCAGATTTCGAACGGCAGCATCACCGCGTTGTTGTTGGCGGCAGCGATGGAATCGAACAGGCCAAGGTAATGCGGCGGCACCATGTCGTTGAGCGACTGTCCGTCCAGCGGAACGAAGGCGTTGACATAGACCAGCCGCTTGATGCGTTCTGCCATACGGTCCGCGACGCCCGAAATCACCATGCCGCCATAGCTGTGTCCGACAAGGCGTATGTCCCGCAGATTTTCTTTCTCGATATAATCAGCGATCGAAGCGATAGCCTGCGCAAGCCCAACTGTGCTGCGGTCGTCATTCGCGTTGTTGCCAGCGACCGTCGGGCAATGAACGACATGCCCGCTCGCCCGCAGATGACCGGCGACCGCGTCCATCTCCTGTCCCGTGTGCCAGGCGCCGTGAACCAGGACGTATAGATCTGCCATGCAATCCTCCCGATGTTTCCCGGACATTCATAATCACCGACATGCCGGGCAGATGGCCGGATTGTGCCAGCCCAATCGACGATTTGCGTCACAGGCTATCGTCGGCGCCTGAACTCGCCGGGTGTCACCCCCAGATATTTGCGGCACTGGCGGATAAAATGTGATGGATCTGTCAGGCCGACCTTCTGCCCGATGCCACCGATACTCACACGATCGAAGCGCGGCTCGGCCAACATCTTGAGGGCCATCGACATGCGGCAATCGGCGAGCAGCCCGCTAAAGGTCACGGACGCGCTGGCGAGACCGCGATGCAGCGTGCGCTCCGAGATTTGCAGTTGCGCAGCAATCGACGCTGCAGTGAGGCCGGGCTCGGCATAGCGTTCGCGCAGAGCGCGACGAATCCGATCAATCAGCGCGGCCGTGCCGGAGGTCTCCGCCGGCGACTGCGTCACATCGCCTTCCAGTGTCAGAGCCAGCAGGGCTCCCAATTGATCGACGAGGAGAGGCGCCGGCAGCGGACTGCGAACGGCCAATTCCGGTGACCATTGCCGGACGAAGCCGCTCAGTGCCAGTCCCCAGCCAGACTGTCCATCAATCACCCGGCCAAGATGCTGCTCGGGCGCGGTAAGCCAGCGCTCGACCCATCCCATCGGCAGCTCCAGCGAAATCGTGTCCGACGTCACCGGAAAATGAAATTCATAGGGGCGCCGCGAATCCACCAGAAGAAGATCATGGGGGCCCAACATCGCGGTTCTCTCGCATTGCGTGGCCGACCAGTTCCGGTCGGTCTTGCAAAGCAGATAGTAAAAATTGGACTGGCCGCGCGCGATGGCGCGTCTGGTGCGATAGACATGCTGGGGATCGCCTCGAACTTGATTGACCCCAATCACATCGAGCTGCCCGCGCTGTAGTTCAGACGCAAAGCTCGCGGGCGCGAGGCTGGCGATATCCATCTCCAGAAAGCCTTCGCAGACAGCGGAAATCCAGTAATCCAGCCGTCGTTCCGGCTCGACGAGAGCAGTCGACCATGTCTGAATGTCCGGCGAGCAATCCATCGTCGAGCCCCAATACGGTCTATACTGGTCGCAGGATCGACAGAGTGTTGCGCAAAGCAGGAACTGTCAACGAGATCCGATTTTGCGACGACGGGCGCCACCGCGCGAGCGTCGCCACAATCGGTTCGCCCCACGGGGGGACGAAGGCATTGACGACATGCGCCGAAATGCGAACGAGGGCCAACGGCGGCCCCCGTTCCTTCCTGATATCATTCCGCCGCGGCGGTGCGATCGAGATCCAGCACCTGACGCTCGAACAGACCGCGATAGATGCCACCCGGTCGCGCTGTGAGCGTGGCATGGGTGCCCTCTTCCGCGATGTGCCCGTGATCGAACACCAGAATGCGATCGAGGCTGCGCACCGTCGACAGGCGATGCGCGATCACGATCGATGTGCGGCCTTTCATCAGCCGCTCCATCGCCTCCTGGATCAACGCCTCCGACTCTGAATCAAGGCTCGATGTCGCCTCGTCCAGAATCAGCACCGGTGCGTCCGCCAGGAATGCACGCGCCAGCGCGACACGCTGCCGCTCGCCGCCCGACAGTTTCACACCGCGCTCACCGACCAGCGTGCCGTAGCCTTTCGGCAGCCGGGTGATGAAGTCATGCGCATTCGCCAGTCGCGCCGCCTGTTCAATCGCTGCCATGCTGGCGCCGGGCCGGCCATAGGCGATGTTGTCCGCCAGCGAACGGTGAAACAGGATCGGATCCTGCTGCACGATCGCAATCTGGCTGCGCAGCGATTCCTGCGTGACATCGGCGATGTTCTGGCCGTCGATCATGATCTGGCCACCCGACACATCGTAAAGCCGCTGGATCAGCTTCACGAAGGTCGTCTTGCCGGAGCCTGAACGCCCAACCAGACCGACGCGTTCGCCGGCGCGGATGTCGACCGACAGCCCGTCATAGAGCGGCGTGGCATGACCGCCATAGTGGAACGTCACGTCGTCGAACAGGATGCGCCCGCCGGTGATCGCAATCGGCTGCGCATCCGGCGCATCGGCGATGCCGAGCGCGACATCATGAATCGCGACAAGCTCCTCCATGTCGTTCACCGAACGCTGCAGGTTGTTGATGTGCATGCCGACATCACGCAGATAGCCGTGGATCACGACATAGCTCGTCAGCACATAGGTGACATCGCCTGCCGTGGCCTGACCTTGCAGCCACAGCCACAACGCACCGCCGATCACCGCCGTGCGCACGCAGAGCAGCACTGCGAGCTGCACCGTGCTCGTGGTGTTGTAGCGATACCATGTGCGCGCCACGCGCACGCGCCAGCGGCCGATCACCTGCCCCAGCCGACCGTCCTCACGGCTTTCCGCGCCGAACGATTTCACAACGGCGTTACAGGTCAGGGCATCCGCCAGCGTACCGCCGACCTTGGTGTCCCATGCATTCGACACGCGCGCGGCCGGCGCGATGTAACGCGTGGAGAACCACACGGTCATCGCGATATAGGCCACCGTACCGACAGCGATCACACCGCCCAGCGCCGGCCAGTGCCAGCCGAGCAGCAGCATCGAGCCAAGCAACACCACCAGCGACGGCAGCAGCGCCATCAACAGCGTGTCGTTGAGCAGATCGACCGCCCACATTCCGCGCGTGACCTTGCGCACCGTGGAGCCCGCAAAGCTGTTGGCGTGCCAGTCGGTCGAGAAACGCTGCACGCGCGCGAAAGCCTCGCGCGACAGATCCGACATGATGCGCAGCGTGAACGGAACGATGGCGTGGATGCCGAGCAGCCGCAGCAGCATCGACGTCGCGCCAAGCGCCACGATGGCGCCAAAGGCTGTGAATGCCGCCTGCCGGGCCGCCGGATCGGCGCCGCCTTTGGTGACGGCATCGACCAGTTGCCCGGAGAACAGGGGCATGAACAGATCGGCCACCGTTGCGCCGAGCAGACCGACAGCAACTGTCGCCGCGCGTCCGGGATGCCGGAACCAATGCCGGATCACGAAAGGGATCACCACGCGGATGGCGGCGGCGCGGTCCTTCGATTTCAGAGTCATGACTTCATCCGGCAGCGCCCCTGCGCAGACCGGCTCCATGGTTTGACGCGCAACGGCCAGACCGAGCGCGAGCGTCCTAAAAGTACAGAAACGGGAAAGATCAGGATGGTCGGGACATCAGGCCCGACCGGCAGAGGCGGAACCGGGGCTCAACGAGCCCGCATAAACCCGCATGCGTGCACCGAACCGAGAATTCCGGAGAGCAGATCAATCGACTTCATGCAGACTCTCCCTCGGGTTCGAGCAATGGAAGGTAGTTTTATAGATGTGCCGCCGACTTTTGGCAACATGATGGCCAGGACCAATCGCTGATTGGCGATAGAACCGCTCCAGCCGCTCTGGCTTTTTGTTTTGACGCGTTTTCTTGACGCGAACCGGCATCCACTTCGCTCGAAAACGCTCTAGTGTCCGCCGCCTGCAGCCGCGGGATTGCTGGGCTTGTTCAGCAGCATCACCATGAGGCTGAGACCGACATAGAACACCGACAGCGCGAAGAACGCATCGCCAAAGCTCATCACGACGGCCTGACGATGCACGATCTGCGACAGCTGCTTCATCGCCATGCGCGAGGCGTCGCCCATGCCCTGGAACTTCTGGGTGAACATGTTCAGCGTTTCGACGGCCTTGGCGTTGCCCCAAGTCACCTTGTCGTGCAGCCGCGTGATGTGGAAGTCGGTGCGGTGATCGAGCACGGTGTTGATCAGCGCGAGGCCGAGTGCGCCGCCAAGATTGCGCGTCAGGTTGAACAGGCCGGAGGCGTTCTTCAGCATCTGCGGCGCCAGCGTGCCCAACGCAATGTTATTGATCGGCACCATGGCCATCATCATGCCGATGCCGCGCAGGATTTGCGGCAGCAGCAATTCGTAGAAATCGAAATCGCGCGTCACCCATGTCATCTGCCATGTGCCGGCAGCGAACAGCACCAATCCCGTCATGATGAGATAGCGCATGTCGATTTTCTGCATCAGACGCGCCACCAGCGGCGCCGTCAGGAACATCGCAACGCCCGAGACGAACATGGTCTCACCGATCATCAGCGCACTGTAGCCACGAATTTCGGCGAGATAGCGCGGATAGAGATAGGTCAGGCCGTAGAGGCCGATGCCGACGCAGAACGAGAACAGACAGCCCAGCGCGAAATTACGATCCGTGAAAGCGCGGATGTCGACGATCGGTTCTTTCGCCGTCAACACGCGCCAGAAAAACGCCACGCAGCTCACAACGCAGACAACGGCAAAGATCGCGATCGAGGTGTCGCCGAACCAGTCGTTACGCGGCCCCTCTTCCAGCACATATTCCAGCGAACCGAGGAAACCCGCCATGAAGCCGAGGCCCCACCAGTCGAAATGATCGAGCAGTTCGAAATGCGGCTCGTCGAAATCCACCAGGGCGAGCACGCCGATGGTGATGCCGATACCGGGGACCACGTTGATGAAGAACAGCCAGTGCCATGACAGCGCATCGGTGATGTAACCGCCCACCGTCGGGCCGATGGTCGGCGCCAGCGTCGCGACGAGGCCGATGATCGGGCCGACGATGTGGAATTTGGAGCGCGGAAACACCGTATAGGCCGAGGCGAACACCGTCGGGATCATGCCGGCGCCAAGGAAGCCCTGGATCGCGCGCCACAGGATCATCTGCTCGATCGACGAGGTGAAGCCGCACATCAGGCTGGCGAAGGTGAATCCGGCGGCCGAGATCGCAAACAACAGCCGCGTGCCGAGGGCGCGCGACAAAAAGCCGGACAGCGGAATCGCGATCACTTCCGCGATCAGATAGGCGGTCTGCACCCAGGAGACTTCGCTGGACGACGCGGACAATCCGGCCTGGATTTCAGACAGCGATGCCGAGACGATCTGAATGTCCAGGATCGACATGAACATGCCGAACACCATGATCAGAAACGCGATCAGGCGTTTCGGCGCGACATAGTCCGCAGCCGGAGCGGCCGGCGGTGCGCCTGACACGGTGGTGGTCGTGGACATCTGCTTGCCCTGACTTAGCGCGCGGGTTCTGCACCCGGCTTGGTGTTGACGCGGACATAGACCGACATGCCAGCGCGCAGCAGGTTTTCCTTGGCGACGTCAGCCGGCACCCTGAGGCGCACAGGCACGCGCTGCACGATCTTGGTGAAGTTGCCGGTGGCGTTATCCGGCGGCAGCAGCGTGAATACCGAGCCGGCTGCCGGCGCGAGGCTTTCCACCGTGCCTTCGATGGCGCGGCTGCTATCGGCATCGAGCTCGATCGAGACCGGCTGGCCCGGCTTCAGGCGGCGCAGCTGCGTCTCCTTGAAATTGGCATCAATATAGACGTCGTTGAGCGGCACGACATTGCCGAGACGCTGGCCGGCGCTGATGAAATCACCGGTCGACACGAGGCGGTTCGAAAAGATGCCATCCACCGGCGACTTCACGGTCGTGAAGTCGAGATCACGCACGGCCTTGTCCAGCGCGCTCTGCAATTCCGCGAGCTGCGCGCGCGCTTCGTTCTGCTGCGCTTTCGTCACTTCGACGCTGCTCTTGGCGGAGTCGACGGATGCCTTCGCGGCCTTGACGGCAGCCGAGGTCTGGTCGCGGTTCGACTGCGAGGTCTCGTAGACCGAGCGCGAAGCGAAGCCCTGCTTGCTCAGCGTTTCCTGGCGATCGAATTCAAGCACGGCGCGATTGGCAGCGGCATCGGCCGATGCAAGCTGGGCCTGCGCCTGCTCGACGGCGCTTTCCTGCGCGCCGACCTGACGACCGATCCGTTCGATGGTGGCCTTCTGGGTGTCGATCTTGCGCTTCGCGGCATCGACGGCGATGCGATAGTCGCCGTCGTCGATCCTGAAGATCACCTCGCCGGCCTTCACCGCGACGTTGTCGCCCGGCAGGATCTGCGCAATGTGGCCCGATACGCGCGCACCCAGCGTGGTGTTGCTGGCGCGGACATAAGCGTCGTCGGTCGAGACGATGAAGCGGCCGACCAGATAATAGTTCACGCCATAATAGACGCCTGCGACGGCGAGCAGCGCGCCGACACCGAGCAGCACTTTTTTCTTCTTGCCGGATTTTGGAGCAGCGGTCTGCGCGGTCGCGGCCGGTGCTGCTGTGGCGGGCTGTTCAGGTGCGGGCGCATCCGCAGGACCGCGGGCTGCGGGTTCATCCGCTGCGGGCGACACGACGCGTACCGGCGCGCTGTCAGTCTCGCCTTCGGGGCGAATGATACGGGCAGCCTGGTCGCGTGGTCCGGCCATTCCGGCCTCCTCAAACGTGAGAATGCGGACACCATCGGACATGCCGGGTCCCCGCTTGCTGCGGCAATATGTAAATTGACCGAACGGTTCGGTCAAGATAGAGTTTGGTCAGTTCATCACGATTTCGCGTTATTCCGGTTTCATCGCGGGCGATATCCCGCTGATTCATCGAACAGGCTGAACGAATGGTTGCCTCCCACCCTGCCCCGCTCTCGCCTGTCGGCGAGGAAGACAGCGCCAAGCGCCGCCAAATTCTCGACGGCGCGCGCAAGGTCTTCCTGGATCTGGGCTTCGACGGCGCCAGCATGGGCGAGATCGCGCGTGCCGCCGGCGTCTCCAAGGGCACGCTTTATGTCTATTTCACCGACAAGAGCGCGCTGTTCGAGTCGATCGTCGAGCAGGAGAAACTCGAGCAGGGCAAGGCTGTCTTCAATCTCGATCCGGAACGCGATGCAGTGACCACGCTCGGCGAGTTCGGCCGCGCCTATATCCAGTTGCTGTGTCGGCCCGGCGGCGGCTCGGCGATCCGTACCGTGATGGCCATCGCGGAGCGCATGCCCGATGTCGGCAAACGCTTTTATGAAGCGGTGTTGGCACACGCGATCCGGCAGGTCGCGGCCTATCTCGATGCCCGCGTCGCTGCGAAGGAATTGGCGATCACTGATACCGAGCTATCCGCCGCACAATTCATGATGTCCTGCCAGGCGACGCTGTTTCAGCCCTTCATCTTCCAGGCCAAGCCGACACCCACGCGCGCGGAGATCGACAAGGTCGTCGACAGTGCGGTGCGGATGTTCCTCGCGGCCTACCGCATCTGACGAGCCGGCCTATTCGTTCTCGTAGAAGTCCTCGTCGTCAGGCGATTTGCGCGTCGACTTCTTGGCCGTGCGCCCGATCGAGCCGGTCACGCCGCCGTAGTCATTGCTGTTGCGCCCGGCATAGGGATTGCGACTTTGCGCGCGAGCGGCAATCTCCTCGCCCGACACGGCCGCCGGCTGGCAGATCACCGGGCGCTTGGGCCGGCGCATCAGATCCACGTGAATGTGATCGTAGTGATAGACGTTGGATCCCGGCGCCAGCACGGTGTTGAAGACTTGGCACGCGCCGCCCTGGATGTCGCGCAGGAAGCCCTGCTCTTCCGGCATCCCCTTCCAGCCTGCCTTCACCGAGACACTGCGACCATCGGCGAGGACGAAGGCGGAGATATCGAGCGCGTTGCCGAATGCATGCTCGGAGATGTGCGCGCGCGAGTTGCCGTTCATGCCGCGGCACGAATAAGCGGAGATCTGCTTGATCTCGGCGACGCGGGTACCAAACCAGCGCATCGCTGCCGGCTGCACGGACTCCGCGAGCCACTTGTCGAGTGCCGAGACGATCGGACAGGCCAGCGTCGCCGTCGGTTTCACGACGACGGGGCCGACCGAGCCCGTGACATTGCCCTGTCCCGGTCCAAGACGCTGTGGGGCATAGTCCTGCGGCGGCTGGCTCTGCTGCACACCTGAACTATAGCGGCCGTAAGGCGCGCGCGGCTGCTCTTGCTGCGGCGCGCGCATCGTCTGCGGCGAACCTTCCGGCGGCAATTCGATTTCGTCTTCATTGTCCGGCGGCACGCCTGGCGCGTTCAGCGAGATCGGTCCGTTATTGGCAGCGCCGCCATAGGATGAACCGCCATAGGACGGCTGCTGCGGCGCGGCTTGCGGATAGGAACTCGGATAGCTGCTGGCGGGGCGCGCCATGGTTTGTGGCTGCTGCTGCACCGGCCAACGTGGCTGGCTTGCACCGCTGATGCCGCCAGGCGGCCGCAAGGTTTCATCGGCAAAACCATAGCTGCTGCTGGCCTCGCCAAGGGCTGCGACCTTCAAGGGAAATTCTGCGCCGCAGACACCGGGCCCGGAAATCGGGTTGATCCGAACGAGATCAGCGCCCTCTTTCACCGTGCCGGATTTGAGACATGCGACTTCTGCCTCGGCACGCCATGGTTCACGTTCCTGGGTCTGAAACAGACCGCGTCCGCAACCCGCAAGCGAAACAAGGACGACGGAGCCGACGAGATACAAACGAACTCTGCGCGTCATTCGCGCAAGGTGGTCGAAATGTTTTAAAGACTCTTCAACGCATTGAATTCACGTTTGATTTACCATGTTGCCGACCCTTGTACCGCTCCGGCAGCAATTGATCGGCTTCATTCTCTTTTCTGCGGGAACGGACCGCTGGCTTTCGCGTTACTCAGCGCGACAACGTCAAAGGGAGGGTTCCCATGACCATGACCGGTCAACTGAGCGTTGTGATCGCCTATGCGGCAATCGCCTTCGTCGGCGCTATCGTATTGGGCGTGCTTTAGAGACCCAATCCTATGAAGCTTTCGCATCCATGGCGTCCGCTCTCCCGAGCGGGCGCTTTTTGCTGTTGTGACCTGCCAATAGCCAATTGACAGTTTGACGCAGGCCGGGGCCTGATGCCCCCGTTGCGAGCGCTTGCGCATCGACCGGGACGACCGCCCGCGCAGTAGACCAGCGCCGAATTTAGAAGTCAGGAAACGCCTATGCGCAAATTCTTTGCCGCAGCCATTGCGGCTGTATCACTCGCCGCCGCACTTGCAGCCCCCGCTGCGGCGCAAACCCCGATCAAGATCATGGTCGGCGGTATCGATAAGCAGATCTATCTGCCGGCGAAGCTCGCGGCGCAGCTCGGCTTCTTCAAGGAACAGGGGCTCGACGTCGAACTGTTCAACTCGACCTCCGGCTCGCAGGCCGCAACCGCGCTGCTCGCGCGCGAAGTACAAGGCGTGGTCGGTTTCTACGATCACACCATCGACCTGCAGTCCAAGGGCAAGTTCATTACCTCGGTGGTGCAGTTCGCCGTCGCGCCTGGCGAAGTCGTGCTGGTGAAAGCCGCCGATGCGGACAAGCTGAAGGATCCCGCCAACTGGAAGGGCCAGGCGCTCGGCGTCACCGGCCTCGGCTCTGCTACCGACTTCCTGACTCGCGCGCTCGCCGCCAAGGCGGGGCTGAAGATGCAGGACTACACACTGGTGCCGGTCGGCGCAGGCGATACGTTCCTCGCTTCGATGCAGCAAGGCAAGATCGTCTCCGGCATGACCACGGAGCCGACGGTGGCGCGCGCGGTGAAGAACGGCACGGCCAAAGTCGGCATCGATCTGCGCACACCGGAAAGCACCCGCGCTGCACTCGGCGGCGATTATCCGGCCGCGTGTCTCTATATGGACCGCGCCTGGATGGAGGCGAACAAGGAGACGGCACAGAAGGTCGTCAATGCCTTCGTGAAGACGCTGAAGTGGATGAATACCCACTCGCCCGAAGAGATCGCAGCTCAAATGCCGAAGGACTATTATGCCGGCGAACTCGATCTCTATGTGCAAGGTCTGCGCGAAGGCAAGCCGCAATACTCCGTGGACGGCATGATGCCGGCGGGTGCGCCGGAATCGGTGCTGAGTGTGCTGAACAGCTTCTCGCCCAACCTCAAGGGCAAGACCATCGACCTGGCCAAGACCTACACCACGGATTTCGTGGTCAAAGCCAACGCGACGAACTGAGGCCCTTCTCCCCTCCCCCTTGCGGGGAGGGGCCGGGGGTGGGGGTAGCCACAAGGGACGTCACTTGTGGACCCCCCTCCCCGACCCTCCCCCGCAAGGGGGGAGGGAGCAGAACGAACGCGCTTTACCCGCCGACTTCAACAACGACTCTGATGATAAAGCGAATGCAATCATGAATGCCCCCGCACCCTCCGCCGTCGCGCTGAAGAACGTCGCGCGCCGCTTCGTCACGCCTTCGGGTGACGTTCTCTCCGCGCTGGAGGATTTCGACCTCAGCATTGCGCCCGGTGAATTTATGGCCGTGGTGGGCCCGACCGGCTGCGGCAAGTCGACGACCCTCGGGCTGATCGCCGGCCTCGCCCGCCCGCAAGGCGGCGAAGTCACATTGTTCGATGCGCCGGTGACCGGTGTCGATCGGCGCGTTGGCTTCGTGTTCCAGCAGGATGCAGTGTTTCCGTGGTGCGACGTGCTCGGCAATGTCATGGCCGGGCCGCTGTTTCGCGGCATCCCGAAAGACAAGGCGGAAGCCACCGCGCGCGACTGGATCATTCGCGTCGGCCTGAAGGGCTTCGAACATCATCATCCGCATCAGCTCTCCGGCGGCATGCGCAAGCGCGTGGCGCTGGCGCAGACCTTCATCAACAATCCGCAGGTCCTTTTGATGGACGAGCCGTTCTCCGCGCTCGACGTGCAGACCCGCGAATTGATGCAGGAGGAATTGCTGCAGCTCTGGGCGCAGGCGAAATCGGCGGTGCTGTTCGTCACCCACGATCTCGACGAAGCCATCCTGCTCGCCGACCGCGTCGCGGTGCTGACCACACGACCGGCGCGCGTAAAGTCCGTCCACACCATCGACCTGCCGCGTCCACGCGATGTCGCGACGCTACGCTACGATGAACGTTTCATCGCCATTGCGCGAAAGATCTCTGACGACCTGCGCGAGGAAGTATTGCGCGCACGGGCAGGACACTAGAATGACCGAGACAACAGTGACCGCCCCCCTCGCCACCGACGGCCGCATCGAGACCGCCGTGCAGCGCCTGCGCCGCCATCAGCGCCTGGTGCTGGCGCTGCGGCTTGCCGTCCTCGTATTCCTGATCGGCGGCTGGGAATTCGGCGTGCGCTTCGAGCTGATCGATCCGTTCTTCTTCGGCCAGCCCTCCGGCATCGTCACCAAGCTGATCGACTGGACCGAAAACGGCACCTCCATCGGGCCGCTATGGAAGCAGATCTGGGTGACAATCTATGAGGCCGGCGCCGGCTTCCTGATCGGCTCGGCCATGGGCATCCTGTGCGGCATCGCGCTGGGGCGTAACCAACTCCTGTCAGACGTGTTCTCGATCTACATCAAGGTCGCGAATTCGATCCCGCGCGTCGTGCTCGGCTCGATCTTCATCGTGGCCCTCGGCCTTGGCGCGGCATCGAAGATCGCACTGGCCGTCGTGATGGTGTTCTTCGTGGTGTTCGCCAATGCCTTCCAGGGCGTACGCGAGGCTGACAAGAACCTGATCGCCAATGCACGCATCCTCGGCGCCAGCAACTGGCAGATGACCCGCGCTGTGGTGCTGCCTTCGGCGCTATCCTGGATTCTCGCCAGCCTGCATGTCTCGTTCGGCTTCGCGCTGGTCGGTGCCATCGTCGGAGAGTTTTTGGGCGCCCGCGAAGGCATGGGCCTGCTGATCGCGACCGCACAGGGCTCGTTCGATTCCAACGGCGTGTTCGCCGCGATGATCGTTATCGCGATCGTGGCGCTGCTGGCCGAATGGATCTTGACCATGATCGAAAACCGGCTGCTGACCTGGCGCCCGGATACCACCGTTAACGAGTGACCACTGAAGCCCGGCGCGCTTGATTCAAATCAGCGCGCCGGCGGTCATTCCCGGTGCAACAATGTTGTCCGCCTCCCCCCGCGACGACACATTTCCCCGCCGCGACGAAACCGTTTTGCAGAATTGACGCAAATCTCCTGAAACGGCCGCTGGGTACATCTCCTGCCAACGAGGCGCCGAACGGGCGCTCATTTACAGGCGCTCAAACGGAGATTCCCATGATCACCCTCGCTTCTTTCGAACGAAAAATTCGCCGTGCTGCCGTCGCAATCGGCGCGCTCCTTGCCGGCGCATTCTCCTTGGCCCATCCGGCAGCCGCAACGCCGCTGCCGCTGTTTCCGTTCTTCATGGCGCCGCCGGTCCAGAGCGAGCCTGCGCCCTATGTGCAGTCGCCGCAGATGGATGACGAGCGCTCTGCTATCGAACAGCCCGCGCGCTTCAGGCGGCAGATCGTCAACTATCCGACCCGCGAGGCCGCCGGCACGATCATCGTCGATACGCCGAACACCTATCTGTATTACGTGCTCGGCAACGGTCAGGCGCTCCGCTACGGCATCGGCGTCGGCCGCGATGGTTTCACATGGTCCGGTGTACAAACCGTGACTCGCAAGGCCGAATGGCCGGCATGGACCCCGCCCGCTGAAATGATCGCACGCCAGCCCTATCTGCCGCGCCACATGGCCGGCGGCCCCGGCAACCCGCTTGGCGCCCGTGCCATGTATCTCGGCGGCACCATCTATCGCATCCACGGCACCAATATGCCGGAGACCATCGGCACGCAGGTGTCGTCGGGCTGCATCCGCCTCACCAATCAGGACGTGTCGGATCTGTATTCCCGCGTCACAGTCGGCACCAAAGTCATCGTCCTGCCGATGGATCGCCGTGCAGACAGCGCAAGCGGCAAGCGTGGCTAAAGTCGGGCACGGTTCATAACTGGCGCGCGTCACCACAGCATTGTAATGTCCCCGCGTTTTCGAGCGGGGACATCATGCGTCTGAAACCAATTCTCATCGGCGCGGTGCTGGTCGCCGTCTTTTTCGTGGTCGCACTCAAGGTGATGGACTATGTGGCTCCGCGCGGCACCGGCTCGGCGCCGGTGCTGGTCGCATTGCCGCCACTGCCACCCTCACCCGCACGCAGTTCAAGCATCATCGCGCCGGTCGCCATTGCACTCACCGCGATCCGCGATGCCGCCGATCGCGGCGCACCGCGCAGCTTCAACGGCACGGCTGACAATCCTGTACAGCAATTGCTGCAGGATGCCGATATCAAGTGGACCGCCGCACGCGGTCCGATCGCGGCGACTGGCGCGCAGGATACACTGACCATGTCCACGCCCCTGACCGGCACGCTCAATGTCACCGGCGCCATCTCGACGAATGTGCGCGATGCGCTGGGCGGCGCGCTCGGCAACCTGCTCGGCGGCAATGTTGCCAAGCAGCTTGGCAACATCAACATCAAGAACGTCAATGCCAATGCGGAAATCCGCGGCAATGTGGTGGTCTCGGCGCAGCCGCGGCTGACGCCGAACTGGCGGATCGACCCGAACCTGACCGCTCAGGTGACACTCGGCGACACCAATGTCGCGGTCGCCGGCGCCCGCATCAATGTGCCCGCGCAGGTCAAGCCGATGATCGACAATGCGGTCAACGAGCAGATCATCGCCCTGCAGCAACGCCTGCGCAACGATCCTGCTTTCGAGCAGAATGCCCGGCGTGAATGGGCCAAACTCTGCCGGTCGATCCCGCTGCAAGGTGCGAGCGCATTGCAGAACCTGTTCATCGAACTGAAGCCGACGCGTGCCGTCGCCGCCCAGCCGCGCATCGATGCCAGCAATTTGACGCTGACACTCGGCGTCGAGGCCGAAACACGCGTGACTTCAACACAGACGCAGCCGAATTGTCCGTTCCCTGCCACACTCGCCATCGTGCCGCCCGGCCCCGGCAAACTCAGCATCGGTGTGCCCGTGGACATGCCTTTCACTGAACTGAACAAGATCATCGAGGCGCAGCTCGTCGGCAAGACATTCCCGGAAGACAATTCCGGCGCGGTCGCAGTGACGGTGAAGAAGGCAACTGTCTCGGCATCCGGCGACCGCCTGCTCATCTCGTTGCTGGTGAATGCCAAGGAGAAGCAGAGCTGGTTCGGTCTTGGCGGCGAAGCAACCGTCCATGTCTGGGGCAAGCCTGCGCTCGATCAGGCGGCACAGACGCTGCGCTTTACCGATCTGGAACTTGCCGTTGAATCAGAAGCGGCCTTTGGCCTGCTCGGCGCGGCAGCACGTGCAGCCATGCCGTTGCTACAGAAGACGCTGGCCGAACGTGCGACCATCGATCTGAAGCCCTTTGCCTCGAACGCGCAAAAGAAGATCGCCGCCGTCATCGCCGACTTCCAGAAGAACGAAAACGGCATCCGCGTCGGCGCCGAGATCAGCAGCCTCCGCCTTGGCGGGATCGCCTTCGATTCCAAAACACTCCGGGTGATCGCGGAAGCCGATGGCGCCATCAATGTGAATGTGACGGCCTTACCGGGGCTGTAGATTCAACGCGATGACGCGGTGAAGAGCGCACCCGCAAACGGGCGCGCCCTTATCGTCAGCCTACTGGTTCTTGGCTCGCGTTATCACAGCGTGACGCAAAAAGGCCTTACATCGCATACTTAAACTCAGGCATCGCCTTCAATTGATCCTTGCTGGCGCCGCTGAGTACCGCATGGTCGGGGTACCAAGGATTAGCCTTGGCGGCTGCGGGAGCTGCACCCGAGGTGGCTGCACCCGTGGTCATGCCGCTTGGCGGCGAGGTCGACTTCATGCCCGATGAACCGCCAGTTGAAGACGCCATTGTTGCGACCGGCTCGTTCACGAATTTGATCTTGTCATAAGGCACGGCGATCAGGTGTTCGCCGACACCGAGGAAACCACCGACGCCGATCACCACCGCCTTGATGTTCCCCTGCTTGTCGGTCAGGAGATCGTTGATCGAACCGAGGCTCTCATTGGCTTCGTTATACACGCTCAGACCGACCACCTTCGATGTACGCCAGTTGCCATTGAACGTCGTATCAGATGCGGTGACCGGCGCAGCTGCCGGGGCTGTGGTTGTCGTAGTTGCGCTCGGGCTCTGCGCGAAAGCTGCGGTTGCCAGCAACGCCGAACCAACGATACCAGCCGTCATGTATTTCTTGAACATATGTTCCTCCTGTCGTTGTGGGTCGTCCAAAACCAACGCGGAGGTACAATGACTGTTCCGGTTCCACCGAAATTGGTCGTTAGAATTCGCCCCAATAGGGTGCGACGCCGTAGTGGCGATGCAGCGCTTCTTCCTGCGACCTGTCGCCCCAGTCGAATTCGCGTTTCTCGGTAAATGACGGCGCGCTGCGCAATTCTTCTTCGCTGATATCAAGTTGATAAGCATCGAGTTCACGATTGAAGGTCAGTCGCGCCCAAGGCAGTGGCAGCAGGTTCGAACCGAGGCCGAGAAAGCCGCCGAAGCTCAGGATCGCGTAGGACACTTTGCCGCTGATCTTGTCGATCATCAGACGTTCGATGTGACCGATGCGTTCGCCATTCGGACGTCGTACCGCCGTTCCCTCGATGCGGTCGCTCGCAATCAGGCTATGCGGCTTCGTCATGACGTCGGGAGTCATTGTCGCCTCCATAAATCAATTGAAGGGGTAACAATGCCCGGACGTGTTCCTTGTTCCGGCAATAGCGCAGAAGTGACCTGCACAAAAGAAACCACCACCCTTCCCTTGCGGGAAAGATGGTGGCGTCAGCCTGGTCGTAAGCGTCGCGGTCTTCGTATCAGGTCTGGTAGTCGATCAGCAGGGCCGTGAATGACGCCTTGCTGCTGGATGCTGTAGCGCTGGTGCCGCTCGCGCTGTAGGAGCTTGAAGACGAGGCCTCCAGCGATTGCTTCAGCGAGTCCAGGAACTGCTTCATGATATCTGAGATACTGGTCGCACTGTCCGCATCATCGGTACTGTCGGTACTATCGGCGCTATCCGACGGAGGTGGGCCGCCGGGTCCACCGCCAGGAGGTGGACCACCGGCACCGCGAGCGCCGCCTGCTCCACCCGGACCGCCATCGGCGAAGGCCGACTGGAACACGCCCTGCAATTCGGTGGCTTGGTCCGAGGTCAGCTTGCCGCTGGACACCTGGGCACTGATGAGATCGTCGATCTTCGATTTCATCTCGTCCGGCGACGGCCGGCTGCCGCTGCTCTGGCTCGAACGGTCGGCCTGCAGCGACGAGTCGATATCGGTTAAAGCAGAGGACAGCGCATCCTGGTCGCCGCTGCTGATCTTTCCGGAGGAAAGCTCGGCCTGCAGCTCCTGCTGCAGTTTCTGAAGGGGGGATTGGTAGGAACTGCTGGGCGCAGCCGAGATAGAGGTCATGATCTGCTCCAAGGTGCTTGCTTAGTGCTCGCAACTTGCGGTTAACCTTCTTAACGAGGTCTTGTTATTGCCTTGCTGACATGTTGCGGTTTGTTGCGCCCAAGCCACCAGCAATAGTCCGAAACAAAAAACTTCTGCAGCCCGCGCCGATCCCGGCCAAAAGAGTTCGCATGGCAAACCTACCGAACATCCTGGTCGTAGAAGACGACCGCGAAACCCGTACGCTGATCGCGAAGTATCTGCGTACCAATTCCTGCAACGTCACCACCGCGGCCGACGGGCGCGAGATGGAAAAGGTGATGGCCGACACCCGTGTCGACCTGCTGATCCTCGACGTGATGCTGCCCGGCGAAGACGGCCTCAGCCTGTGCCGCAAGGTCCGTGCCGAGTCGCAACTGCCGATCATCATGCTGACGGCGCGCGGCGAAGACGTGGACCGCATTCTCGGCCTCGAAATGGGCGCCGACGACTACCTGCCAAAGCCCTTCAATCCGCGCGAATTGCTGGCACGCATCAATGCAGTGCTCCGCCGACAGGCCACGGCGCTCAATGCCAGCGCCACACCGAACGCCACGGCGCTGTCATTCGCTGGCTGGCAGATCGACCTGCGCCTGCGCGAATTGCGCAATCCCGAAGGCGCGCGCGTCGCCATGACCTCGGCCGAATTCGATCTGCTACGCGCCTTTGTCGAGCGCTCCGGCCGCGTGCTGTCGCGCGACAGCCTGCTCGATCTCACGCAAGGCCGCAGCGCCGGCTCGTTCGAACGCAGCATCGACGTGCTGGTCAGCCGTATCCGCCGCAAGATCGAGATCGACCCGCAGGACGCGCAAATGATCAAGACGGTGCGTTCGGGCGGCTACATGTTCACGCCGACGGTGGAAGCGGTCGCGACGGCCACGACCAACTAGTTTCATCGAGATGTTCAGCGTCCTCAATCTGCGCCGGATCAGCGGCCAGATCACCGCCCTGGTGGTGATGTCGATCGTGGCTATCCACATCGTTCTCTCGCTGCTGTTCACGCTGATGAGACCGGACCCGAATGATCAGGAGCGGGATCGTGGCCACGGCGAGTTGATCGCGATTGTTCGCTTGCTGAAGGCGACACCGATCGCCGATCGCCCGGAACTTCTGGTCAATCTGAAAAACGCCTTTCCCAAATTCGACATCCGGCCAGTCCCTCGGGATGCAACGGTCACAACCGACAATGGCCCCGACTATCCGCGTCACAGCTTACGCCGGCTGCTTGGTTCCGACGCGCGACTGCTGACGATCGGTGGCGCGCCGGACCGGATCGGGGTCACCCTCCCGGACGGCGACATGTTCTCCTTCAGTAGTCTGCCGGAGCGACGACCAGGCTTCTTTCTAGGCGGTCCCTGGGTTCTGACGTTTCTGTTCGTCGTGATCAGCCTGACGCTGCTGGGCCTGTGGGCGGCCCGCATGCTGTCCGCGCCGCTTTCGGCCTTTGCCAAAGCAGCCGAAGAGTTCAGCCTGAACGGCTCGGCCGAGCCTCTTCCGGAACGCGGTCCCGAAGAAATTCGCTCGGTCGCACGCGCACTGAACCGGATGCGCGAGCGCATCGGCACGCTGATTGACGACCGCACCAAGATGCTGGCCGCGATCAGCCACGACCTGCGCACGCCAATTACCCGTCTTCGTCTCCGTTCGGAATTCATCGAGGACGACGGCCATCGACGCCACATGCTGCGCGACCTCGACCAGATGCGCTCGATGCTCGAAGCGGTGCTGTCGTTCCTGCGCAACGACCGCCGGCTGGAAGAGATGACGCTGACGGATATCGCCACAACCCTGCAGCTGATCGCCGACCAGTTTGCCGATATCGGCCATATGGTGACCTATCAGGGCCCGTCCCATGCGATGGCGATGGCCCGGCCCGACGATCTGCATCGCGCAGTGACCAACCTGGTCGAGAACGCCGTGAAGTTCGGCTCGGAAGCGAATATCTCTCTGACGATGTCCGAGGGCGGCGCCATCATCGACGTCGCCGATGACGGTCCTGGCATTTCGGACACACAAAAGAGCGCGATGCTGCAGCCCTTCGTACGCGGCGACGACGCCCGCAACATGGATCATGAAGCTGCCGGCTTCGGCCTCGGCCTGTCGATCGCCCGCGCCGTAACGCTGGCCCATGGCGGCGAATTGACACTGCTGGATCGTCAGCCGCGGGGCCTGATCGTCCGCATCACGCTGCCGGCACGCGATACGGACAGGGCCGCAGCGTAGCGCTCAGTTCGCCTTCACCGCTGGCACAACGCTGTGGACCGCACCCGGCTTGCGCAGATGGATCGTAGCGATGTCGTCACTATAGACCTTCTCCCAACCATCGACGCGATCGAGCAACTTGGTTGCTGCGCTCTGGGTTCGCAGCAACGTCGCCTCGATGTCGTAATCCTTCAGCAGCCGGAACAGGTTGTCGGGCTCGATCAGACCGCTGGCATTGTTGTGGTCGACCATCAGCTTCGTCCCGAACAATTCGGTACGGCCGTCGATGAAGGTCGGCACCCCTCGCGCGATCAGATAGCCGCCGAAGTCGTAGTCGTTGAACACGCGGCGGAGCTTGAGCTTCTGGAGTTCAGTCACCGCCTTTGCGGGCGCAGCCGCCTCGAGCGGCATGTAGCGCTGCACGGACGCCAACACGAATGTCCCGGCGATCAGGCAGATCGTAATCCCCGCGAACAACAAGCCGCGCTGCGGCGATACATGATTGGCTTCTGGCGTCTGAGGTCCACCGATTTGTCGACCAAGCGGCGTCGTCAAGACCATCGGCGCCAGCAGCGCCAGCACTTCGGCGTTGCGCACGTGACTGAGCGCCATGAACACGAAGCCGATCACGAGCACGATGCGCATCGGCGGCAGCGTGATGCCGCGCCACAGCGCCAGCGCGAACGCTGCCAGCACGGTCAGTTCCAGAGGCCCGGCCTGATTGAAATTCGCAGGCCGCCATTCGCCGATCAGCGTCAGCGCTTCACCGAGATTGAGAATGCGACGCGACGCCAGCAGCGAGTCCCAGCCATAAGGCGTCACGCAACTTGCTGCCAACGCGGCAATGCCGAACAGCGCCCAGCGCAGCAGCAGCGCGCGCTGCATCGTCTTCGGTGCATGCCAGATCGCATCGATGCCGATCGGACCGATCAGCGCCAATCCGAGAATGAAGCCGCCGTGCAGGTTGGCCCAAAGCGCCATCAGCGGCAGCAGCCAGAAGGATGGCACACTCCTGCGATCCATCGCATTCACAAGGCCGGCGACCCAGGCCACCATCACCGGCATCGCCAGCAGATGCGGCCGCGCAACAACATGCCCTGCCATCAGCGCCAGTGCCGTCGCGACGAAAATGATCGTCACCGTGGCCGGCAGGCGCTTATCGAGAAAGCGCGCCAACAGCGCCATTGTCACGGCCATCGCAGCGACAGCAAGCACCACCACGCCGCTCCAGCCAGCGCCGGCATAGGCGACCGCGTAGAGGACCTGCGACAACCATTGGGTCGAGATCCATGGCTGGCCGTACATCGTGAACGAGTAGATATCGGTCGTCGGCACCGCATGGTGATCGAGAATCCACTGCCCGACTGCGATCTGCCAATACGCATCCGGATCTCTCAGGAGGGCGTTGCCCGCCGCGAGCCACAGCGTATAGACCGCAATCCCCGCCCAGAGCGGGAGTAGCCCGTGCATCGTTTTGCGCGTTACGACGGGATGGGTGGCGGACATCGTCATGCTCGGCATGCCCCTGGAAAGTCGCAAGAAAAGCGCTGGAATACCGCAGCAAATCACGACAGGGCATAATTTGGGGTAAATATCGGGCGGAACTCGCGAATCTGGCCTACAGAAAGACGCAATTCGAGCCCTCATCTCGGATAATTGAATCGGATGGTTTAGGCCGTCTGAAAGGCTGCCTCCGCTATTGGCGAAGAACGAAGTTTTCGAGACCATTCATGAAACGCATTTCTCTGTCCCTGGCGACGCTTCTGGCTGTTGCCGCCCTTCCGCAACTGGCATCCGCGCAGCAGCGTGCTGACTACGACGCCATGGTTGCCACCCATGCCCAGGCCAATGGCGTGCCCGAGGCGCTGGTGCATCGTGTGATCGTGCGCGAAAGCAAGTATCACCCCAATCTGATCGGCCGCGGCGGCACCATCGGCCTGATGCAGATCAAGCTCGCGACCGCGCGCGGCGTTGGCTACACCGGCACCGCCGAAGGCCTCCGCGATCCCAACACCAATCTCACTTACGCGGTGAAATATCTCGCCGGCGCCTACCGCGCCGCGAACGGAAATCACAACCGCGCGGTGTCGTATTATGCCGGCGGCTACTACTATGCCGCCAAGCGCCAGCGCCGCGAGGTTTCCGCGCCGCCGCATCAGCCACTCTTCGCCAAGGATGCGGAGCGCCTGCACCTGCAGAACACGGCCAATGCCAACGCCCAGGCCCCGAAGCAGTAATTGTGCGTGGTCGGGTGGAATCCCAAGGGATTACACTTCAAGGGATTCCCGGGGCGCGTTGACACGCCCATCCATAGGTTTACATTAGAGTCGTTCCGAGGGGGGCTCCGACGAGGAGCTGAGATACCGCAAGCTTGCACTTTTCCTGTTCCGGAAGAGACGCGCGAGACCGCGGTGACCCTTTGAACCTGATCCGGGTCATGCCGGCGAAGGGACAGGGATGTTTCAGACTACGCAATCTCCGCGCGGAGACTCTCCCGTGGCGGGTCAATCGATATCAGTCATTGGCGCTGGCATCGCCGGCGCTTGGCAGGCGTTGATGCTGGCCAAGGCTGGTCACGCCGTAACGCTGCATGAGCGCAGTGACGCGAATATGCGCGACGCCACCAGCCATTGGGCCGGCGGCATGCTGGCGCCTTGGTGCGAGGCCGAAGTCTCCGAGCCCGTCGTCTCCCGCCTGGGCTTGCGCGCACTTGATCTGTGGCGCGAGGAACTCCCCGACACACCGTTCAATGGCTCGCTGGTCGTTGCGCATGCGCGCGACCGCGCCGATTTCGAGCGCTTCGCGAAAATGACCTCCGGCCATACGCGGCTCGATGCGGCTGGCGTCGCCGAGATCGAGCCCTCGCTCGAAGGCCGGTTTCGCGACGGGCTGTTCTATCCCGGCGAAGGTCATGTGGAGCCGCGCCGCGTGCTCCCGCAACTCCATGCGCGGATCACCGCCGCCGGCGGCATCATCAAATACAACAGCGAGCAGCAGCCGAAAGACCTCGACGGTCTGGTGATCGATTGCCGCGGGCTTGCGGCACGTGATGATGCGAACACGCCGAAGCTGCGCGGCGTCAAAGGCGAAATCATCATCGTCGAGACCGACGAGGTGCAGCTCTCGCGCCCCGTCCGCCTGATGCATCCGCGCTGGCCGCTTTACGTGATCCCGCGCGCCGACAACCGCTTCATGCTCGGCGCGACGTCCATCGAAGGCGAGGACACCGGCGTCAGCGTGCGCTCTGCTCTCGAACTGCTCGGCGCTGCCTATGCGGTGCATCCGGCCTTTGCCGAAGCGCGCATCCTTGAATTCGGTTCGGGCCTGCGCCCGGCTTTCCCTGATAACCTGCCGCGCATTGCGATCGACAAGAAAACGATTGCGGTGAACGGCCTCTATCGCCACGGCTTCCTGCTGGCGCCTGCGCTGGCGGAGCTGACGCTCGCTTATGTGCAGCGTGGCGAGATCGACAATGAGGTGATGCAATGCAAGTGATCGTCAATGGCGAGCATCGAGAGATCGAGGCGTCGCATGTCGGCGCACTGCTGCAGGAACTGGACTACGAGGGCACGCATTGCGCCATTGCGCTGAATTTCGACGTCGTGCCACGCAGCGCCTGGGCGCAGACGCCACTGAAGGCAGGCGACGAAATTGAGATCATCACGCCAAGGCAGGGAGGCTGATTCCTGATGGTGAGTTTCTACGGCAAGGAATTCAAATCACGTTTGCTGATCGGCAGCGCGCTCTATCCGTCGCCTGCGATCATGCAGGACGCGATCCGCGCCTCCGGCGCCGGCATCGTCACGGTTTCGCTGCGGCGCGAGTCCGCCGGCGGCAAGACAGGCGATGCGTTCTGGTCGCTGATCCGCGAACTCGACGTCACCGTGCTGCCCAACACTGCGGGCTGCCGCAGCGTGCGCGAGGCGGTGACGACCGCAAAGCTCGCGCGCGAACTGTTCGGCACAAACTGGATCAAGCTCGAAGTGATCGCCGACAATGACACACTGCAGCCCGATGTGGTCGGCCTTGTCGAAGCCGCCGATATCCTGATCAAGGACGGCTTCGAGGTGTTCCCCTATTGCACCGAGGACTTGAGCGTCGCGATGCGTCTGGTGGATGCCGGCTGCAAGGTGGTGATGCCATGGGCGGCGCCCATCGGCTCGGCGCGCGGCATCATCAATGCCGACGCGTTGAAACTGATGCGCGACCGCCTGCCCGATATCACCCTGGTGGTCGATGCCGGCCTGGGCGCGCCGTCACACGCCGCCGAAGCCCTCGAACTCGGCTACGACGCCGTGCTGCTCAACACCGCCGTCGCCAAGGCGGCCGATCCCATCGCCATGGCCAATGCCTTCCGCCTCGCCGTCGAGGCCGGCCGCACCGGCTTCGAGGCGGGCCTGATGGGCGCGCGCGACTTCGCTTCTCCTTCCACTCCAGTCATCGGGACACCGTTCTGGCATGCCGTATCCTGACCGTTTCTATCCCGTCGTCGACACCATCGCCTGGGTGAAGCGCCTCACGCAGCTGGGCGTCGGCACCGTGCAGCTTCGCGCCAAGGATCTCGACGACGCAGCTGCGACGACACTGTTTCGCGAGGCGCTGGCTGTCACCAACGGCACGAAGACGAAGCTTGTGGTCAACGACTACTGGCGCGTCGCCATCGACCTCAAGGCGCAGCATCTGCATCTCGGCCAGGAAGATCTGGCCGAGGCCGATGTTGCCGCGATCCGCAAGGCCGGCATCACACTGGGCCTCTCCACCCATGACGAGGAAGAACTTGAAACCGCATTACGCGCGAAGCCGGATTACGTCGCGCTCGGGCCGATCTTTTTCACGACGCTGAAATCCATGCGCTTCGCGCCGCAGGGCATTCCGAAAATCTCGGTCTGGAAGAAGCGCATCGGCACCCTGCCGCTGGTCGCGATCGGCGGCATCAAGTTCGAACAGGCCGAAGAGATCTTTGCCGCCGGCGCAGATTCCATTGCCGTCGTCAGCGACGTTACCCAACACGCAGACCCTGACGCCCGCGTCCATCAATGGCTTGGCGCATCCGCCAAAGCCGCCTGACATTTCAAGAACGACAACGGAGGATTAGTCCATGAACATCCGCTCCAATCCCGACACCACCCTGCCCGCCGTCACCACCGGCAACCTGCCCTCGTCGCGCAAGATCTACGCGATCCCGGAGAGCGCACCCGACCTTCGCGTGCCGCTGCGTGAGATCATCCTGAGCGAAGGCGCCGGCGAGCCGAACCTCCCCGTGTATGACACGTCCGGTCCCTATACCGATCCGAACGTGCTGATCGACGTCAACAACGGCCTGTCCCGCGCGCGTCTCGATTGGGTCAAGGAGCGCGGCGGCGTCGAAGAATATCAGGGCCGCGAGATCAAGCCGGAAGACAACGGCAATGTCGGCGCAGCCCATGCCGCAAAGTCCTTCAAGGCCTATCACAAGCCGCTGCGCGGCGTCGGCGATCACATGATCACCCAGTATGAATTCGCCCGCGCCGGCGTCATCACCAAGGAAATGATCTACGTCGCCGAGCGCGAAAACCTCGGCCGCAAGGTCCAGCTCGAGCGCGCCGAGGCCGCCCGTGCCGATGGCGAGAGCTTCGGCGCCGAAGTGCCGCTGTTCGTCACGCCGGAATTCGTCCGCTCGGAAATCGCGCGCGGCCGCGCGATCATCCCCTGCAACATCAATCACGCCGAACTCGAGCCGATGATCATCGGCCGCAACTTCCTCACCAAGATCAACGCCAATATCGGCAACTCGGCCGTGACCTCGTCGGTAGAGGAAGAGGTCGACAAGATGGTGTGGGCGATCCGCTGGGGCGCCGACACCGTGATGGACCTCTCGACGGGCCGCAACATCCACACCACCCGCGAATGGATCCTGCGTAATGCGCCGATTCCGATCGGCACCGTGCCCATCTATCAAGCGCTGGAGAAGTGCGACGGCGATCCGGTCAAGCTGACCTGGGAGCTCTACAAGGACACGCTGATCGAGCAGTGCGAACAGGGCGTGGACTATTTCACCATCCATGCCGGCGTGCGGCTTGCTTACATCCACCTCACCGCCAACCGCGTTACCGGCATCGTCTCGCGCGGCGGCTCGATCATGGCCAAGTGGTGCCTGGCGCATCACAAGGAAAGCTTCCTCTACACCCACTTCGATGAGATCTGCGATCTCATGCGCAAATATGACGTGTCGTTCTCGCTCGGCGACGGTCTACGTCCCGGCTCGATTGCGGATGCCAATGACCGCGCACAATTCGCCGAATTGGAGACGCTCGGTGAGCTCACCAAGGTGGCATGGGCGAAGGGCTGCCAGGTGATGATCGAAGGCCCCGGCCATGTGCCGCTGCACAAGATCAAGATCAACATGGACAAGCAGCTCAAGGAATGCGGCGAAGCGCCGTTCTACACCCTCGGGCCTTTGACCACCGATATCGCGCCGGGCTACGACCACATCACCTCGGGCATCGGCGCCGCCATGATCGGCTGGTTCGGCTGTTCGATGCTTTGCTACGTGACGCCGAAGGAACATCTCGGCCTGCCCAACCGCGACGACGTCAAGGTCGGCGTCATCACCTACAAGATCGCAGCGCATGCCTCGGATCTCGCCAAGGGCCATCCCGCCGCGCAGCTCCGCGACGACGCGCTGTCACGTGCGCGCTTCGACTTCCGCTGGCAGGACCAGTTCAACCTCGGCCTCGATCCGGAAACCGCCGTCGCCTATCACGACGAGACGTTGCCCAAGGACGCCCACAAGGTCGCGCATTTCTGCTCGATGTGCGGACCGAAATTCTGCTCGATGAAGATCACGCAGGACGTGCGCGACTATGCAGCGACCCTCGGCGACAACGAGAAGGCCGCGCTGAACCTCGGCGGCACGGCGACGATGGGCATGTCCATGAGTGGCGTGATCGAGGACGGCATGGCCAGCATGAGCCAGAAGTTCAAGGACATGGGCGAGCAGGTCTATGTCCAGGCGGAAGCTGTGAAGGAGAGTAACAAGGCGTTGTAAGCGCATCCCCCGCTTGCATCATCATGCCAGGGCTTGGCCCGGCATCCATCGCGCCAAAAAAGGCCGGGCATTTGCCCGGCCTTTTCTCGTATCCAAACGCTGCAAAACCGGCCCGGTTCAAGCGCGGCGTATCCCTGCTTTTCGCAATTGACACCGGCGCGCTCCGCATTTTGTTTCACGCCGATGCAGAACAATCGCGCACTATGATAACGTCCATCACTGAACGACGACACCGTCGGTGGAGGCCACAACCATGCATCACCTAACGCCTCTCTCTGGAATCGTCGGCGGCGCGCTGATCGGGCTCGCGGCCTCCATGCTGATGCTGCTGACCGGACGCATCGCCGGGATCAGCGGCATTTTCGGGGGGCTACTCCAGCCCGGTGCCGGCGATCGCAGCTGGCGCATCGCCTTCGTCGCCGGACTTCTGGCAGCGCCCCTGCTCGCTTCGCTTTCGGGCACACCATTGCCAGCACCAGCGATGCCGGCGAGCCTGATCCTCATCGTTATCGCCGGGCTTCTGGTCGGTTTCGGCAGCCGCATGGGCGGCGGCTGCACATCCGGCCATGGCGTATGCGGTATCGCACGCTTGTCAGCACGTTCAATTGTCGCCACAGCGATCTTCATGGCCGCAGCGATCGCCACGGTCGCCGTCGTGCGTCACGGTATCGGAGGCTGATGCAATGCTACTTGTTTTCATCAGCTTTGCTTGCGGCCTCGTGTTCGGCATCGGTCTCCTGGTCTCGGGCATGACGGACACCGGGAAAGTGCTCGGCTTCCTCGATATCTTCGGGGCCTGGGACGCGACGCTGGCTTTCGTGATGGCCGGCGCAGTCGCGGTCACCGGTCTTGGCTTCGCACTGGCGCGGCGGCGCGGCACACCTGTCCTTGCCGCAACGAACCTGTGGCCGACACGCAGGGACGTCGACACGCCGCTCGTTATCGGGGCCACGCTGTTCGGGATCGGCTGGGGTCTCGTGGGGCTCTGTCCGGGCCCCGCGCTGGTCAACCTCGCGGGGCTAGGCCTTCCCGTGATTGTGTTCGTCGTCGCAATGGCGCTGGGCATGCTCGGTCACGACGCATGGAGCACACGTCGCACGCTCATGCGACAGATCGAGAAAGCGTAGATTGGATAACGGCCTGAGCCAATCGTAACCTTGAAGCGACCAATGCCAGGACCCGCGGCATGGCGCCATGTGCGGCGATCACTGGCTGCGCTCGCGCCACTCCCTATCCTCGCCGACATCACAAGGCATGCCCGCCCTGTGCGCTTATCGACATGCCGGGTTCCAAGGCGTCAGGGGCGGACAAAGCGACTTTCTTTGTTGCAAAGATCTGGCGTTACATCCAAAGGTACCCATTGATTAACCTTTCATTAACCAATCGCGCCCAACCTGCCGCGACGCAACGGCTGGGGGCTGTTCGTTCTCGATGTTGTTGCTTCGCGCAACGAAGCAGGCGTTGATCGGGAGATACCCATGATCCAGGAATCCCTTTACGAGTCCCTTGGTCGCCCGCGTGACGATTCGCCGGTTGAAACGGACACGTTTGCGCTCTCGTCAGATCCCAGCGAGGTCGTGACGATGCTGATCGGCGCGACCGTTCATGAGGTGGAACGCGAACTGATGTTGCAGACGCTGGCGCGCTGCGACGGCAACCGCACCCATGCCGCCCGCGTACTTGGCGTCTCCGTCCGCACCATGCGTAACAAGATCAAACAGTATTCAGCGGATGGGGCTGACGTGCCGGCGCACGGCTAGCGCGCGGCGCTATTGCTGAAGCGCGCTGGCATCCAGCACCCATGTGGAGCCCAGCAGCCGGCCTTCGGTCTGCATCTCGACATCGACCAGATGCGCCTTCGGCTCAAAGCCGCGAATTCTGACAGTAAGCGGCCTGGTGAATTGCCATGCCGCGCGCGCCTGCAGCAGGCCATCCTGATACGACGCCAGAGTTTTTGAATCGCCGGCTTTCTTCAGTGCCTGCCATCGCGCCAGCTGCGCGCGATCCTCGAACCAGATCGAATCCGGTTTTACCTGCATGGACGCCCCTAGGCGTAACTCGCCGGCGTGCGTTGCGCTCGTGAGGGCCAACAAAGTCAGCAGCGCCAGATATGATTTCATATGTCGTTGCCCGTTGCCCTGATGAGAGCGTAAGTCGCCGCGGATCCCGTTCCGGTTCGACAAGGCTTGGCAATTCGCGGGCGCACCTTGCGTAGACCTGCTACGCTGCCTCGTCACACATGAGCGCGGGGCCTGATCATGCCCATCCAGCACTTCCCGCCCCCTCCCGGAATCAAGGCGCCGCCGCTGTCCTATGCGGCGCGGGTCGGCGATCTCCTGTTCGTCTCCGGCATTCCCGGCTTCGACGCTGATGGCCAGTTGCCGGAACAATTCGAGGCGCAGTTCGGATTTGTGGAGCGCACGATCAAACGGGTGCTGAAGGATGCCGGCACCGACATCTCGCACCTCGTCAAGGTCAACGTTCTGCTGACGCGCGCGTCCGACGTGGCTCCGATGAATGCGCTGTATGCCGAAGCCTTCGGACCACCGCCGTATCCGGCGCGCACCACTTGCGTGGTTCAGGCGCTGCCCAATCCGGCGATGCTGATCGAGATCGAGTGTGTGGCTTCGCTACCGTGAGGGCACTCATCGGCCGGCCATCGCATCCTTCACCGTCTCGCTGACGAAATCGGCGGCGCGGCGGAACGCGGTGTCGGTATCGCCGCGGAAGGTGACGGCGCGACGCATCACCAGCTGCTCGCGCTCGACATCGAACAACTGCACCTCGCCCCATTGCACCAGCGTGCTCATCTTGCGGATGCCGCCATAGACCAGATAACGCGCGCCGTCGCGCCGCGCTGCGGCGACGAGATCGTCGGGCGCCATGCTGACGGCAGTGCAGGCGGGCTGCGGGCAGGCCGGACGCACCACGCGATAGTCGCGCTGCGCCAGCCCGTCGCGCAGCAGTGCAGCGAAGATGGTCATGCGGTCGCGATGCTGTGCGGATTGGTCGGCCTCCTCGCCGGAGGTGTCGCTATAGTCGAAATCGGCCACCGCGACGGCGAGCTGTCCGGCAGCCGCGGCTGGCGACGGTGCTCCCAGCAGCGCTACCGCGCCGCACAGCAACCGCAGAACCTGCCCTCTCCGCATGTTCTCCTCCCTGATTTTCTGTTCGCCGCCACGCCAAACTGCGCGGGTGCCAGCAGGTCAAGCGACAGCCGATGCTAGTCCGCATGAGGTGAAGCGCAACCGGCAATGTCTGTGGTGCCATGGCAGCAGCGGCGAATTGAAGCCGTCATCCATCCCCTGTTAAAAGTGGCCGGACAGAATCAATACGGAGTGAGGCGTGGCAAAAGATACGATCAGCCAAACCGGATTACGCGGCCCCCGCGGCGAACCGGGGCTTCCCGGCCCGCAAGGCCATCCCGGACGGCCGGGGCCGGAAGGCGCGCAGGGCAAGCCGGGCTTGGCCGGCAAAGCCGGCGCCAATGGCAAGCCGGGGCCGCAGGGCAAGCGCGGTGTAGCAGGCCCTCAGGGCAAGGCTGGCGTCAATGGTAAGGCTGGCGCCGACGGCAAGCCCGGTCCGATCGGACCACAGGGCAAGGCTGGGCCGCAGGGACCACGGGGTGAACAGGGCCTTCAGGGCAAGCCCGGCGTGCAGGGTGAAACCGGGCCGCGCGGCGAACAGGGTCCTCCCGGCACGCTGCCGACCCTCGAGCAGATCATGCCGTGGCTGCACATGGTGTTCGATGCCTGGGAAGACCACCGCCAGATGCGCGAACGCGAAGCGCAGGAGCGCGAGGAAGCCCTGCGGCTTGAGCAGCAGCAGGAAGTCGTCGAGCGTGTCGCTGCGCTGATCGAAGCCGACACCACAGCAGCCGACGAGCCGGCTGACGACAATGACGGCGAGAAGAAAAAGAAGAAGCGCAAACACAAGAACAAGGACGACTGACGCATCGTCCCCCAAAGCGGCACGGACATGGCCCGTGCCGTCCTGCCCTCGCCTACATGGTCCGCTGCGGCGCGGTCTGCAGCAACTCCTGCAATTGCTGTTTGTAGAATTTCGCACCGCCCGTGGTGAGATGACCACGTGTCTCGGTGCTCGCCGGTATCAGCAGCATCTTCGCATGTTTGATCCGCTTCAGCGCGGCATCCATCAACCCGGTCTCCGGCGGATTGCGCTCGTCATCGGCAGCGTTGATCGCGAGCACAACGGATGTGATCTTCTCCAGGCCGGCTGATGGATTGTAGTCGCGCGACGATTCCCACTGATAGACGAAATCATTCGCATCGGCGACAAACGGCGCCTTGAGCCGGTCATCGACATTCTTGTCGGCGGCCTCGCCGGTCGGCGCCAGCATCTGATAGGCCAGCGTCCCGCCGGCTGTTGCGATGCCATACATCACGCTGGCAAATTTGATCATGCCAGGCTGCGATGTGTAGTTGCCTCCCTTGTAATCCGGATCGGCACGCACGGTCTCGATCATCATGCGCCGCATCATCCAGTTTCGTGCGCTCATTTCCGTAGGCTGCGACGCCATCGGCACCAAGGTATCCATCATATCAGGATATTTCGTGCCCCAGATCCACGCATGCATGCCGCCCATAGAATTGCCGATCACCATCCGCACATGCTTGACGCCGAGCCCTTCGATCAGCAGCCGGTGCTGGGCATCGACCATATCGTCGTAATTGTACTTCGGAAATGCAGTCTTCATGCCGTCAGAGGGTTTTGACGATTTGCCGTGGCCGAGCGCATCTGGAATGATGATGTAGTATTTTGCGGCATCGAGCGGCTGGCCCGCGCCGAATAACTCGCCCGCAAAAGCAGGCGTCAATATGCTCTGCGCCGAACCGCCGGTGCCATGCAGCATCAGCACAGGCTGGCCGCTCGGCTCACCCACCGTCGTGTAATGCAGCTTCAACTCCGGCATCACATGGCCAGTATGAAACTTGAAATCCTTCGCTATCCAGTCGCCCTGCTTTGGCGCCGGATAATCAGCGGCGAACGCGGTCACGGCAGCAAGCGAAGCGCATGTCACGACAGCAGCAGCGTACAACTCGCGCATAGAACGGCTGGGCATCGTCATCCTCCCCGGTGCAGCCATTTGATCGGGCCGCTTGACGCAGATGCTAGCATGGTACCGTGGGCCAGCAGACCAACAGATCGATACTGCAGCGCAGCGATCCCCAGCTCGTCGCGCCGGGTATAATCTTTGGGCAGGCGTCGCCGCCATAGCTCGGGCTTAATCATCGCAAGAATCCGAGTCGTCCCGTGCGGCACCCGGCGTCCGCGCGTGATGCAACACCGTGAGGTTCGCATGCGGGGATTGATTCAAGTGGTGCTGCTGGCAGCGGTTACCGGGATGGCGACGACTGCTCACGCCATCGATCGCGGCCAGTTCAGCGATGTGCCCGACGATATCCGGAACTGGTTCAAAAGCGTCATCAGCCCTAATGGCGTGCCGTGTTGCGATATCTCCGACGGCCATCGCACCGAATATGACGTCCGCAACGGCGCCTATTGGGTGCCGATCGAAGGCATATGGACGGAGGTGCCGAGGCGCGCCGTGATCCGCGATCGCGGCAACCCCGTTGGCGAAGCCGTCGTCTGGTATGTGCGCCATCGCGGCGAGATCATCATCAGCTGTTTCGTTCCGGCTGACGCCGCATGATGACGATCACGAAACGGTGCCAGGGTGCGGCTTGCAATCCACAGGCAATCGGGCCCAATTTGAGGCTAATTCTGCGCGCGGCGCGTTAGGTCACTCTGGCCCCGCCGTCACCTCGCCGCGGGCGCTACAGGGTAAAGAGAGACCGATATGACGGAAGTGACCTATGTGATCGTCGAGCATGATGGCGGTTGGGCCTATAAGGTTGGCGCCGTCTTCTCCGAGCCGTATGCGACGCACGCACTCGCCACCGCAGCCGCCAAGCGCGCCGCGGCCGAGCAGAGGGTGCCGGGACGCACCGAGGTGATTGCCTATGAGGACGAAAAAGGGCAGTGGCACGAGGAAACGGCCTCGGGCAGTGATCGTCCCAACACCCACATCATCGACAAGGCCTGATCGCGAAGACAGGTGAATGATCCAACTGACGTCAACGCGTCCATGGCGCCGGCATTGACGTATCTCGCCATGCCGGAGAAGTTGTTGCTCGTCACGCCCGCCTGGGTGCCCTTCGCGCGCGAACTCATCATCGCCGCGGCGTCATTGAAATCGCCGCATCGCTTGCACTTGTGACACGCACACGGTTGCGTTGGTGGGCCGGCGTCATCAATTGGCCCGGGCCACACAACGGCGCCACAGGCTCATAGCGAACGGCCAAATCGGCAAACAACATTCGTTAGCGAGTCACGTGGTGACTCCGGCGTCGGTTGCGGTGCTATCTGCGCGACTTTTCCGCAAGGCGCCACCATGCTAGTTTTGCACCATCAAATTGCATCGGGAGAGCAGACGTGACCGACGTCGCAGCAGACGAACTCCGCACCATTTATCCAACGCCGCATCCGCGCGTGATCGCCAAGGCGCGACCGACGCTCGACATGCATTCCAGCAAATTCATCTCGCTGTCGCCGTTCTGCGTGCTTGCCTCATCGGGTCCCGACGGCACCGTCGATGCATCGCCGCGCGGTGGCGGCGTCGGCTTCGTGCGGATCGCCTCGCCGACCGAATTGCAGATGCCGGACCGTCCCGGCAACAACCGCATCGATACGTTCCAGAATCTGATGGCGGGCAGCGGCCATGTGCAGCTGATCTTCTTCGTTCCGGGCATCGACGACACCTTGCGTGTCAGTGGCGTCGCCAGGCTGATTAAAGATCCGGAACTGATGGCGTCGATGGAAGAGTTCGGCAAGCTCCCGCGCGCGGTGTTGAGCATCACCGTGACCGAAGCCTATTTCCATTGCGGCAAGGCCCTGATGCGCTCGAAGCTGTGGTCGCCGGAGGTGCAGGTGAAGCGCTCGGTGATGCCGAGCATCTCCGAAATGGTTCACGATCAGACCAAACTCGGTGAACCGATGACTCAGGAAGAGATCGACGTCGCCTATCGCCAGCAGTTGTAGCTCGTCGACCTCGTCCGGATCCAAAAGGAGCTCCGGCAGCCGCGGCCATCCACGCACAACTTCTATTTGAAATTATCACTTAAGGTTGTATGTTCGCGACGCTTGGAGAGAGCGTTGTGCGTGGCGTTGCGTTGATCCAGTTGATGACGGTCGCGGGCCTCATCCTAGGCGGCTGCGTGCGTGATCCATTCGTGACGAAACGGGACGAAACCTATGCGGGCGAATGGTTGATCCCGCACCAGATCGACCGCATTACCGGGGCCGAACTACCGAGCGCCTATGTCTTTGCCGAAGCCTCAAACAGCAATGTGGATTTTCCACGCGTCTCGTCATTGCTGCTGACATGCATCGATGGCGCGCCTTTGATCCGCTTCGCCTTTGATTTCAAGATCGGCAGCAACCGCAACACGGTGCTGGGCTATCGTTTCGATGGAAAACCTGGTCACGCGACGACGTCGGCTCGCGGGTGGTCCGGGGAAATCAGATCATCGTCAACGAAGACAGGGCAGAGATCGCGACCTTCGTCAGCGAGCTTGCCGGTGCGAAGACGTTGTATGTCCGGATCAGGTCGATCAATGGGGGCCGAACGGCCGTCGAATATCCGCTGGAGGGATCGACTGCGGCGATCCGCGCGGCATTCTCGAAATGCGATATGCCTAAACCGCCCCTGCCAGAACAGGGGCGGACGACATTGTCCGACGTCTATTGAGCCGCCGCAAACGATCCAGGCTTAGAACTCGCTCTCAAGGCCACCCATGTGCTTCTGGGTGTAGAGATCGATGCCGATCCGCTCGATCAGATCGAGCTGGGTTTCGAGGAAGTCGATGTGACCTTCCTCGTCCTTCATCAGCTTTTCGAACAGATCGCGCGAGACATAATCCTTGACGCCGTGGCAGTAGGTGGCGGCTTCTTCATAAAGCGTGCGGGCGCCGATTTCGGCGGCTAGATCGCATTCGATGATTTCCTTGACCGTCTGGCCGATGCGCAACGGATCGAGAACCTGCATATTCGGGAAGCCGTCCAGGAAGAGAATGCGATCGGTAAAACGATCCGCGTGATTCATCTCTTCAATGGATTCCTTGCGCCACATCTTGGCCATGTCGACCAAGCCCCAGTGATTCAGGAGCCGGAAGTGCAGCCAATACTGGCTGATCGCGGTGAGCTCACTGCGCAGGCCCTTGTTGAGGAATTCGATGACCTTCGGGTCGCCCTTCATGATGTTCTCCTGTCTGCTGAACCCGTCCGAAACAGGCCCTCGTCTGAATTTAGAATGTTTCTAAATCAGATTCACCGACAGGACAACCCTTCTTTGCTCAATTCGGCAAAGGGCGTGGAAAAGCTGGAAAGCTGTTGGATTTATAAGAACTTACGCTGCCGCTTCGATCGAGGCAATATCTGCCAGTTCGATATGCGCATGAGCCTCGGTGTGAGACTGCCCGTGGGCCGCCGTATGCGGGCAGCCGGCACAGCAGGACTTGGCACAGGCGCCCAGCGCTTCGTCCATGATCTTCTTGATCGTCCGTACGCACCGTCCGCACTGGGCGCTGCAGCCGAGGCATCCATAGACCTGCCCCGGCGTACGCGGCGGACGCGCTCCGGCAACGGCACTACGGACATCATGGTCGGAAAAGACGTTGCAGGAACAAACGATCATGAGATGAAGGCGAACTCGCAGGTCAGGACCCCTCTTGGATATGTAAGAGACAGACCCGATGCAAAAGGAAAACGCCGACTTTGAAGCTATTCCAAACTACTGATCGCATGGAAGAAATTGGAACGAATCTAAAATTCGTCTGAGCGCTCGCAAGCGCCATGATCGGAAGACGGCTAGCCGACAGATGCCCCTATCCAGTAACCGCCTGCAGCGCGGCATACCCTTGGGAGGGTCGGACCCCCGTCCGGAATGGCTTTAATATCAAGATGTAACCTGGATCGCGCGGTCCCGTTCATTGATCATTCAAGTGAAGTATGAAACTTTTCGCGTCAGGCAGCGCTATGTGTGAGCGAAGCCCGATTGAGAAAGGGAATGCCATGAAGAAAACTCTGATGGCCATTGCCGCCGTTGCCACCCTGGCCGTTTCCGCCATGGCTCCTACATCGGCAAGCGCGCAGCACTGGCGTGGACATGGCGGCGGTGGCGCGGTGGCTGCAGGTCTGATTGGCGGCGCCCTGCTTGGCGGCGCGATCGCTGCGGGCTCGGGATATTATGGTCCCGGCTACGGCTATTACGGCCGTCCTGCCTATGTGGCCGGCCCCGGCTATTACGGCGACTGTTTCTGGCAACGTCAGCGTTTCTGGGACGGCTATGGCTGGCGCATTCGCCGCGTCCGCGTGTGCGGCTGAGATCGCGGGATCATGCGATCTCTGAGATCACTCTGATCTCCTGTCACGCATCGGAAACCTACGACATTTCCAGTGCGTGATGCTTGCAATGGCCCGAAAAAACCGCTTTTTCGGATCACTGACTGGCTAACGTTTACATCGAATTGACGGTTGGGCGCTTCTAAGTGAGGCCGTCAGTTCGAATCGCAGCGTGAGTAGACCTTTAACCGTGCGTCGCTTGCGGCGCCCTTCTGGAGAGACTTGAGATGAAGAAGACGATTTCCGCCTTGCTCGCCGCCGCGACGGTTGCCGGTTCGCTGGTTGCTGTTGCGCCGGCCGCAAAGGCCGACGGTGGCCGCATCGCCGCTGGCGTTGCCGGTGGCCTGATCGGTGGCGCTCTCCTCGGTGGCGCCATTGCAGCCAGCCGTCCGGCTCCGGCCTATGGCTACGCCCCCGCTCCGGTTTATGTCGAACCGGAATGCCGTGTCGTTCGCCAGCGCGTCTGGGACGAATATCGCGGCGTCTGGCGTTCGCGCCCAGTCGAAGTTTGCGATTGATCTGAACTAACCGTCGCGCAGCACTGCGCGGCGATCCACATTCAAAACCCGGCCGCTCGCGCGGCCGGGTTTTTCGTTGAGTGATCAGATTTCGGGCGGCTTCGATCTCGAACTATCGCGCGTTCATCGCGCGCAACACCGTCTCGCTGGGCCAGCAATCGACCTTGAGACCCGCGGACTTCTGATAGGCGCCGAGCGCGGCGCGCGTCTTCATGCCGGCCTTACCGTCCATCTTGTCGGCATAGAGACCAAGCTTCGTCAGGTGCCGCTGCATGGCCTCGACATCGGTGCTGCGCAACTGGTTCGATGCCGACCACGGCGTTGCAAAGGGCTGCGCATTGGCCATTCGATCACTGAGATGGCCGACGAACAGAACATAGAGATCGGAGAAATTGTATTCCTTGATGACGAAATAGTTCTTCGTCGTCAGGAAGGCCGGGCCGTAGACACCCTCCGGCTGCAGCAGCGATGCCGGCTGCGCCTGCTCCGCCGCGCTGAGCTTCTCGCCACGGACCGGAATGAAGCCGGCACGAATCCACTCCCCAATCGGCCGGGTGACTTCTGGAACACCCATCGTACAGTCGGCATTGGCCGGCGCACGCACTTCATAGGCCCAGCGCAGACCGCGCTGCCAACCCTTGTTAGTGAGTTGCTGCGCCGCGGATGCCAGCGCATCCGGCACCGACTTCCAGATATCGATTCGGCCGTCGCCGTCGAAATCGACGCCGTGCTTATCCAGTTCCGACGGCAGGAATTGCGTGAGCCCCGTGGCGCCGCCCCAGGACACGCGCAGCTCCTTGCGCGATACGTCGCCGCGCTCGATCAGTTTCAATGCCGCGATGAACTCGCCGCGATACTGGTCCTTGCGGCGACCGACATAGGCTTGCGTCGCCAGCACGCGAATGCCGTCATAGGGCAACGCATACCGACCGTAATCGGTCTCGCGCCCCCAGATCGCCAGAATGATTGTCGCCGGCACGCCGAAGCGCTGCTCGATGGCAGCCAGTGTCGCGCGGTGCTTCTGCAACAGCCGCTGCCCCTCACCCGCCAGCCGGATGACACTGGCCTCCTTCACATAATCCGCAGGCACCTGCACGAATTCCGCTTGCGACGGCGCACCAGTCGTAGGACGGCCGGGCAGAATGAGATCCGGCAGCTTGTAGTCCGGCTCCAGCCCGCGTGTGGCCTCATCGAAAGTCTTGCGCGAGACGCCGGCTTGTTGGGCTTCCGGCCAGAGCGAAGCAATGAAGGTGGTGAAGCCGGCGTCAGGTGCAGCAAGCAACGGAACCGGCCCGATTATCAGGCACAGGACGACGACGACTGAGAGCAGTCGCAGTGTCGTCCACATGCCCGGCTTCAATTTCAATGCGCGTGGCCTCCATGGCCCTGCTTGCCGTGACCGTTTTCTGGCGAATGCGGAACAACTCCGTTCGAGAGCTTGTCCACATAGGCGATGCCAACGGCCGAGAGAATGAACACGATATGGATGATGGTCTGCCACATCACGCCGGTCTCGGTGTAGTTCGTCGTGCGCGCGGTGGTGCTACCGAGATTGCCGGCCTCGATGAAGGTGCGCAGCAGATGGATCGACGAGATGCCGATGATCGCCATCGCCAGCTTGATCTTCAGTACGCTGGCATTGACGTGGCTAAGCCATTCCGGCTCATCCGGGTGACCGTTCAGATTGAGCCGCGACACGAAGGTCTCGTAGCCACCGACAATCACCATCACCAGCAGGTTGGAAATCATCACAACGTCGATCAGACCCAGCACGACCAGCATGATCTGCTGTTCGCTGAAGTCGAACGAGTGTGCGATGAGGTGCCAGAGCTCCTTGAGGAACAGCACGACATAGACGCACTGCGCCACGATCAGGCCGATATAGAGCGGCAGCTGCAGCCAGCGCGAGCCAAAGATCAGCGCCGGAATCGGTCGCATCGCCCCGCCTTTTCCTCTGGGCGGCAGGGGCGTTTCGGGCGTCATGGACATGGGGGCTCGCTATGGGTCGAATCGGAATGCAATGGAAGTGCCGATCTTATAACGGCGCGTTCTGGACGCGATGATGTCGTGAATGCGCGGCAACTGGCCGCATCAGCTATTTGACAGCGACAATGAAGATCCGCGGAAATTTCAGCAAAACCTTGCCATCCGCCTGCGGCAAATAGCTGGCGGCGATGCGCGCGGTATACTCAGCGATGTAAGCCTTGCGCTCCGGCGGCTCCAGCGGATCGACGAACGGACGCAGCCCGGTGCCCTTCACCCATTCCACGATCGCGGCGGCATCGGCCAACGCATGATTGTAGACGGTGTGCCAGATCTCAACGCGGGAACACAGCGGCTGCAGCGCATCGTAATAGGCCCCGGGTTTCGGCAATGAGTCACGCAGCTCCGCAGCCTTCGAGAGCTGCGCGCGCCACGGCTCGAGATAGGCGACCTCGCGCATCAGGATGTGCGAGGGCTCGTCGAGATTGTCCGGCATTTGCACGGCCAGCACGCCGCCGTCAGGCAAGGCACCGACCAGACGCTTCAGCTGCTTGATGTGATCCGGCACCCACTGAAACACGGCATTGGCAAACAAGACATCGGAGCCGGCCGGCGCTACCCAATGGGCGATGTTGGCTTCGATGAACGTCTGCGCGGGCAGACGTTCCCGCGCCTGCCGCAGCATATCGGCCGACGTATCGACACCGATGACCGACGCTTGTGGCCAGCGATTGACCAGAAGTTCCGTCGAGTTGCCAGGCCCGCAGCCGATGTCGACGACCTTGCGGGCATCGAGAAGCGGAATCTGCGCGAGCAGATCCCGTGCCGGCCTGGTTCGCTCGTCCTCGAACTTCAGATACTGCTGCGCGCTCCAGTCGGCCATTTGAGAGTTCTCCTCAGCGCGTCAGTTTCTTGTATTTCACGCGATGCGGGATGATCGAATCCTGCCCGAGCCGGCGCATCTTGTCCTTCTCGTAGTCCTGGAAGTTGCCTTCAAACCATTCAACATGGCTGTCGCCTTCGAAAGCGAGCATATGCGTCGCGATACGGTCGAGGAACCAGCGGTCATGGCTGATGATCACGGCGCAACCGGCGAAGTCTTCCAGCGCCTCTTCCAGCGCACGTAGCGTGTCGACGTCGAGATCGTTGGTCGGTTCGTCGAGCAGCAGGACGTTGGCGCCGGACTTCAGCATCTTGGCGAGATGCACGCGGTTGCGCTCACCACCCGACAATGCACCGACTTTCTTCTGCTGATCGCCGCCCTTGAAGTTGAACGACGAGCAGTAGCCGCGCGAATTGACTTCCTTCTTGCCGAGCAGGATCAGTTCGTTATTGCCCGAGATTTCTTCCCAGACAGTCTTCTTGCCGTCGAGCGCATCGCGCGACTGATCGACATAACCGAGATGAACGGTCTCACCGACGGTGATCGTGCCGCTATCGGGCTTCTCCTGACCAGTGATCATCTTGAAGAGCGTGGTCTTGCCGGCGCCGTTGGCGCCGATGACGCCGACGATACCGCCGGGCGGCAGCTTGAAGGTCAGATCGTCGATCAGCACGCGATCACCATAGGCCTTGGTGAGAGCTTCGAAGTCGACGACGTTGTCGCCGAGGCGCTCGGCCACCGGAATGGTGATCTGCGCACCCTGGGTCTGCTTCTCGCTGGCCTTCTTGAGCAGCTCGTCATAGCGCTGGTAGCGCGCCTTCGACTTGGCCTGACGGGCCTTGGGCGACGAGGCGATCCACTCCTGTTCGCGTTCCAGGGTCTTCTGATGGGCTGCGTCCTCGCGGCCTTCCTGTGCCAGGCGCTTCTGCTTTTGCACCAGCCAGGACGAGTAGTTGCCCTCGTAGGGAATGCCGCGGCCGCGATCGAGTTCGAGAATCCAGGACGTCACATTGTCGAGGAAATAGCGATCATGGGTCACGATCAGGATCGCGCCGGGATAGTTGCGCAGATGGCCTTCCAGCCATGAGACGGACTCGGCGTCGAGATGGTTGGTCGGTTCGTCGAGCAGCAGCAGTTCGGGTGCATCGAGCAGTAGCTTGCAGAGCGCGACGCGGCGGCGTTCACCGCCAGAGAGCTTGGTGACGTCGGCATCATCAGGCGGACAACGCAGCGCGTCCATCGCCTGGTCAACCTTGCTGTCGAGATCCCAGAGGCCTTGCGCCTCGATCTCGTCCTGCAGCTTGGTCATCTCGTCGGCGGTCTCTTCCGAGTAGTTCATCGCCAGCTCGTTGTAGCGATCGAGAACAGCCTTCTGCTTGGCGACGCCAAGCATGACGTTCTCGCGGACGTTCAAAGACGCATCGAGCTGCGGTTCCTGTTCGAGATAGCCGACGCGCGCGCCCTGCGCGACCCAGGCCTCGCCGGTGTATTCCTTGTCGAGGCCCGCCATGATCTTGAGCAGCGTCGACTTACCGGCGCCGTTGACACCGAGCACGCCGATCTTGGCGTCCGGGTAGAACGACAAATGGACGTTATCCAGCACCTTGCGGGTCGGATAGGCCTTGGTCAGACCCTGCATGAAGTAGACGAATTGGCGAGCCATCGTGATCCTTGAAAACCGTCGCGGGCGTGAAAAATGGGTTGTCGCTGATGTAGCGGCGTGGCCCCGAAAGGGCAACCGGGGGTCTTAAGGATTTGGTAACTCTGCACTTCTTCGAGGCAGCCATTATGACAATTAAAACCGCTTTTTAACGACTTCCGCCAAGAGTGCTCCCAGGGCGATCAATCATGCCCCTCGCGACTGAAGTCGCGGGCAGACAGGCGGAGCCTCGTCATGGCGATCATTACATCAGTCCCCTCTTCAGCCGCCGCCGAAACCCGCGCGGCGCGCCCAGGCCTACTCCACGAAATCCGGACGTTCTGGCAGCTGTTCTTCGTCGCCGCCTTCGATCCTTACCGGCCCGAGCAGCATTACATGCGCGGCCCGGGCCCTGCCTGTCGCGCCAAGGACCCGTCCGCGCCGGTCCCGCCCTCACATTAAGCTGATCGCACTGCCGCCGACGATGCAGACGCTTGCGCACGCCCGCGAGGCGCGCAATGTGTCCATCCCCTGACGGCTTCAACACCGTCATCACCACACCGGATGGACGATCCCATGACGCGGCTGCGCTGTGCAATTCTCGACGACTATCAGAACGTGGCCTTGAGACTCGGCGACTGGAGCGTGCTTGACGATCGCATCGAGGTCACGGTCTTCGATAAGCCATTCGCGTCGGCAGACGAGGCAGCCACGGCGCTGAAGGATTTCGAGATCATCTGCGCCATGCGCGAGCGTACGCCATTTCCGCGCGCGATGTTCGAGGCGCTGCCGAAACTCAAGCTGCTGATCACGTCGGGCATGCGTAATGCCGCGGTCGATTTCGAGGCTGCGAAGGCTCGTGGCATAACGGTCTGCGGTACCGCGATGGTGGGCAATCCGACGGCCGGCCTGACCATCGGCCTGATGCTGGAACTGACCCGCAAGATCGGCTTTGAAAACGCACGCATGAAGGCCGGCAAGCCCTGGCAGGTGACAATCGGCGAGGACATCGAAGGCAAGACGCTGGGAATCATTGGCCTCGGCAAGCTCGGCAGCCAGGTCGCCGGCATCGGCCGCGCGCTTGGCATGAAGACCATTGCCTGGAGCACCAATCTAACGCCCGAGGCCTGCGAAAAAGCCGGCGTGACCTATGCCACCAAGGAAGAACTGTTCGCTCAGGCCGACATCATTACGATCCACCTCGTGCTGAGTGATCGCTCACGCGGATTGGTGTCACGGGCGGATCTCGCACGAATGAAACCAACCGCCTATCTCATCAACACAGCACGCGGCCCGATCGTCGACGAAGCGGCGCTACTTGAGACGCTACAAGCCGGGAAAATTGCCGGTGCCGGCATCGACACCTATTCCCACGAACCGCTGCCGCTCGACAGCCCGTTGCGCAAACTCGACAATGTCGTGATCACACCGCATCTCGGCTACGTCACCGCGGAAAACTATAAGCGGATCTATGCAGAGATGATCGAGGGCATCGGCGGCTGGTTGAACAGCGCCCCCGTCCGCAAGCTCAACTGACGCAAGCGTTCAAAGCGCAAAAGAAAACGGGCGCTGTGTGATCGCACAGCGCCCGTTTTTCTTGAAATCAGCTGAAGTAAATCAGCGAATGCTGACCGGGGCCGGTAGCGGCTGAACGGATGTCGGCTGGGTACCGGGCAGCGGCGCCGGCGCGGCGCTGGCGCTCGGACCGGGCACCGGCTGCGCAGAGGCGGTCGTTGCCGGAGCCTTGCCCGGCATCACCACCACGCGGGTACCGACCTTGACGCGCTCGAACAGATCCGAGACGTCGTCGTTGAGCATGCCGAAGCAGCCAGAGGACACCGACTTGCCGATGGTCGACGGCTGGTTGGTGCCGTGAATACGATAGACCGTCGAGCCGAGATACATCGCGCGGGCACCGAGCGGATTACCTTCGCCACCCGCCATAAAGCGCGGCAGATAAGGCTGACGCTCGATCATCTCGGTCGGCGGATGCCAATCCGGCCACTCCGCCTTGCGAGTGATCTTCTGCACACCGTTCCAGGTGAAACCATCGCGGCCGACACGGACGCCATAGCGCATCGCGCGGTTGTTGCCGAGCACATAGTACAAATAGAAGTTCGGCGTATCGACGACGATGGTGCCCGCAGGCTCCTTCGTCACGAAATTCACTTCCTGCCGGCGGAACTGCGGCGGCAACTGCGCCGGACCGGTTTCCGGCTGATCTTCCGGAGGCAATGAAGCCACCATCACCGAGCTGCCATTGGCGCCCAGACCCTGTCCCTGCACCGAGCCGGTCACAGGGGCACCCTGCCCGCCCATGCCTTCAGGCGGACGCACTGCGCCATCGCCGTTGCCACGGTTCGAATAGACCACCGCGGGCGGCGCCATCGGGCGACCGTAACGCGGATCGTCGGGCGACATGACCGGGCCCTGCGGCATGGCGCGATCGGAATAAACCGGGGCAGCACCAGCAGGACGACCGTAGCGCGGATCATCCGGAGACATCACCGGGCTCTGGGGCGCAATTCCGGGCGCGGACAGCCCCGTCATCGGCCGGCCACCACGAGAGGGCGGCGCGTCCTCTTCGTCGAGTGCGTCAAAGTCCGGCATGGCGTCCAGCGCGCGATCGGCGCGCGAATTGGCCGGATAGCCGCCCGGGGGATAGTTGGGATCGGCCGGAATCGAATAGCCGCTTGGCGTGCCCACAGGATAGCCCTGCGCCACCGCAATCGAATGACCCGCGACGCTACCGAGAGCCACGGTCGCCAATGTCGTCAAAACACGCTTGATCATCATTGCCCTTGTATAAGCTCAAGCAAAAACCGGAACATGCCGTCAGATCGCGCAGGATAGCGGCGCATTCAAGACAATTCCGGAAAAAAGCTTCCCATTTCGGTCATATTCGCGAGATCACACGCCGGCGTGGCTATCTTGCCTCACCCCCGCTGAAATCACTGCTCAGGAATGCGTCCTCAGTTGTGCACTCACTTTTTAACAAACGGTTCCTGAGGCCGTGCGTTATCCTCAAATGGTCCTGATTCGCGACGCTTTGGCGGCAGCCGATTCTGCGGAACGGGCCGCTTCCAGTGTTGTCACCGCGTCCCCGTCGTTCGAAAGCCTTCCACGGTCTGTCCGAAGGCGGAACTGCCATTCATGCTTCCGGGTTTCCGATTTCTGTTCGCAGCCGTCCTGCTCACAGTCTCGTTGGTGGTCTTCGGCCTTGGCGCCGCAGCCCTGCTGCGCTCTGCCCATCAGGAATTCGCGACCATTCCGACCAGGCGCGCGGCGCCGACCGTCTTTGCGCAGCCGCCCGTCGAAGCTCCGCCGACATTGGCCATGCTGCGCGTCGAGGCAGCAGCCCCCACCCCTGAGACTGTCGCGCCGCCAGCGGTTTCCGTGACATCGGCGGCAGAACAAGTGCCCCCCATCGCGGCTCCTGCGGAGCCGGAAAAGATCACATTGCCCGAGACCGCCGCGGCCCCGCCGACGCCGGCCGCACCGACAGTCGAGATGACTGCCCCGGTGGTGGTGGCGACGCCGAAGCCTGAAGTTCCAACGAAGTCGGAAGCAACGAAGATCGAAGAACGCGAACCTCTAACGACGGTTGCCGTCGCACCAGCGACCTCCGTCGAACCAGTTGCTCCCCCTCTTCCCGAGCCTGCCGCCGTTCCAGCACCAGCCGCCGCAGCAGAGGTTGTAGCGGGGCCACAACAGACGGCCACGCTGACCGACGATGATGCAAAATTGGCTTCGACGAAAATTGCGATGCTGGGCGGACCGCCCATCGATACCGAGTCGGTTCCACTGCCGAAAGCGAAGCCTGCTGCGGAGCCCGCCAAGAAGATCGTGAAGAAGCGCATCGTCGTCAAAAAGCGACGTGTGGCCGCCAGGCCTATGGCGGCCGCTGCACCACAGCCGACCGACCCGTTCGGATTGCCGGTCGCGCGCTGATCTCGACCCCGGTTACGCCGGTCCGGTCGCGACGGGCGGACCGTCGGACTGCCCCCATTCCGACCACGAGCCGTCATAGAGCGCTGAACCGCGCACGCCGAGACGATAGAGCGCCAGCGTCAACACCGCCGCAGATACGCCCGAGCCACATGTGGTGACGATGGGCTTGTCGAGATCGAGCCCCGTGCCGGTGAAGGCTGCGCGCAACTCTTCAAGCGGCTTCATCGTGCCGGTCGCAGCGTCGAACAACAGGTTGTAAGGCAGGTTGCGGCTGGCGGGGATGTGACCGGAGCGAATGCCCGCGCGCGGTTCAGGGACACTTCCCTCGAAGCGATTGGCGGCACGCGCATCGATCAATTGCTCTTTGCGCGAATCCAGATTGGCAACGACCTGCGCCTTACTGCGAATATACGACTTGTCGAGTGTGGCGCTGAAAGTGCCAGGCTTCGGTGACGACTTTCCGGTTTCTATCGCACGCCCCTCGGCCTTCCATTTCTTCAACCCGCCATCGAGCACCTTCACATTGGCGTGGCCGTAAGAGAGGAACATCCACCACGCCCGCGGCGCCGCGACCCAGCCACCCGCATCATAGGCGACGACCGTATCATCAGAGGAAATGCCGAGCGCACCGACATCGCGCGCAAACTGGTCGGCAGCCGGATACATATGCGGCAGCGACACAGAGTGATCGGAGACCGCATCGACATCGAAGAACGCCGCGCCGGGAATGTGTGCCGCCAGATAATCATCGACCGGCAGCGGCAGCACGCCGGGCATCTTGAACGATGCATCGATGACCTTCACCTTGGGATCGCCGAGATGCGCGGCGAGCCATTCGGTCGAGACGAGAGGATCAGTGCTGGATGTCATAGTCTCGTTCCTGCGTTGCCCATTTCAGGTGTCGTTGCCGGACTTAATCCGGCAATCCATCTCTTCGGAAAGAAAGACGGGCACGCGGGTCCAGCCCGCGTGTGAAGACGGTGTTATGATTTGGCCTTCGGCTCGACCTTCTCGACCGCACCGCCGGCATTGCGCCAGGCGGTGAAGCCGCCGCCCAGATGCGCCACGGGCTTCAGGCCCATACCGGCAGCGGTCTTGGCCGCCAGCGCCGAGCGCCAGCCACTGGCGCAATGGAAGATGAACTTCTTGTCTTCCTGGAAGATCGGCTTGCCATAGGGACTTTCCGGATCGATCCAGAATTCCAGCATGCCGCGGGTGCAGGAGAACGAGCCCGGGATCTTGCCTTCGCGCTCGATCTCACGGGGGTCGCGGATATCGACGATAACGACATCCGGGCTTTCCGCCGCTTTCATTACGTCCTCGACGCTCATGGTCTCGATCTGCGCGTTAGCTTCGTCGAGCAGTGCCTTGTAGCCGTGGGTAATCGTCTGCGTCATGCTTTCCGCACCAGTTCCTTCATTGCACCTTCGAGGCCTTCAATCGTCAGCGGATACATCCGTTCCGAGAATAGCCGCCGAATGATGGTCGTGGACTCCGAGTAGTCCCAGTGCCGCTTGGCGACAGGATTGAGCCACACCGCATTCGGATAGGTCTGCGTGATGCGCTCCAGCCAGACCGAGCCGGACTCTTCGTTCACATGCTCGACCGAACCGCCGGGCACCATGATCTCGTAAGGCGACATCGAGGCGTCGCCGACGAACACGATCTTGTAGTCATGGGCATATTTGTGCAGCACGTCCCAGGTCGGCGTGCGGTCCGTGAAGCGGCGTTTGTTCTGCTTCCACACGCCTTCATAGAGGCAGTTGTGGAAGTAGAAATACTCCATGTGCTTGAATTCGCTCTTCGCCGCCGAAAACAGTTCCTCGACTTGCTCGATATGCGAATCCATGGATCCGCCGATATCGAAGAACACCAGCACCTTGACCGCATTGCGCCGTTCCGGCCGCATATGGACGTCGAGATAGCCGTGATTGGCGGTCTCCCGAATCGTGGTGTCGAGATCGAGTTCATCCGGCGCACCGGTGCGGGCAAACTTGCGCAGACGGCGCAGCGCCACCTTGATATTGCGGATGCCAAGCTCGACATTGCCATCGAGATCCTTGAACTCGCGTTTGTCCCAGACTTTCACCGCGCGCCGGTGGCGGCTCTTTTCCTGGCCGATACGGATGCCTTCGGGATTGTAGCCTTCGGCGCCAAACGGTGAGGTCCCGGCGGTGCCGATCCATTTGTTGCCGCCCTGATGACGTTCCTTCTGCTCTTCAAGGCGCTTCCGCAGAGTTTCCATGAGCTTGTCCCAGCCCATGGCCTCGATCTGCTTCTTTTCTTCCTCGGTGAGATATTTCTCGGCGAGCTTCTTCAGCCACTCGGCCGGAATCTCCGCCTTTTCCATGGCGTCGAGCAGGCTCTCAAGCCCCTTAAAGACCGTCCCGAACACCCGATCGAACTTGTCGAGATTGCGCTCGTCCTTCACCAGCGCTGCACGGGACAAATAGTAGAAATTCTCCACCGACCGATCAGCGAGGTCGGCGTCGAGCGCCTCCATCAGCGTGAGATATTCGCGCAGGGTCACCGGGACCTGTGCATCGCGCAGCGATGTGAAGAATTGCAAGAACATGATTGACAGATTGCCCGACCACCCGCGTCCGTCAAGGGCCGGATGTGGTAGAAGCCTACACAGCTCCGTGGCGCGCCATCGCGGCGCACATCCGAAATAAGCGAGATTTGTCAGTCAAACCGGGGCGAATTCCGCTCCGCGGCATGGTGATGCAATCCTTTGTCAGATTGCAGGTATTTGTTTCAACAATTCCGGCGTCAGTAACCACGCAGCGCGGTGTCCCGCCATCGGCGGGCATTCTTAGCTATCGTGAAAGCAACGACGGCCATGGTGATGGCCTGTTTTGCTGTCAACATAGAATCGAATGACCGTACCCACGACACTGACCAGCAGTTCGCCGAGCCGACTCTCCGCGCCAGGTGTGATCGTCACGCTGTTCGTGCTGGCGATGAGCGCGTGCGTGCTCGGGCTTGTCGTCTGGAAGGCGCTCGATGCCCGCCAAGCCGTGCTGGCGCAAAGCGAGACCGACAGTCGAAACCTCGCACATTCGCTGGTCGAACATGCTTCGCGCTCGATACAGGCCATCGATATCGCCGTGAGCGGGATGGCAGATCTGCTGAAGTACCAAAACCCGCAGCCGGATCGCTTCAACACGTTTCTGGCCAATACGGCGAATGCACTGCCACAGCTCCGCGAAATCGGTGTATTCGATACGCTGGGGAACTGGCGTTATTCCTCGTTGCCGGAAACGCCAACGCACAATAATTCCGACCGCGACTATTTCATCTATCATCGCGATCACACCGACTCTAATATCAGGATCAACGCTCCCATCACGTCGCGGCTAACCGGCCGCACGTCAATCATCCTGTCGAAGCGGATCGACGGGCCCGACGGCACCTTCAAAGGTGTGCTGACGGGCGCAATCGACAACCAGTACTTCAGCGATTTCTACAAAACATTCCAGATCGGCGAGAGCGGCGGCATCAGCCTGATCCGAAGCGACGGCATACTGCTGATTCACTGGCCATCGATGGAAGTTGGGAAGGACCTCTCCGGAACTCAGCTCATTCAGACCCGTCTGAAACAGAGTCTGGCAGGCTTTTACAAGATCGATTCGCCGTTCGACGGCATCACCAAATATTTCAGCTACGAGCAAACCACGCAGTATCCGCTGATCGTCACAGTCGCGATTCCGGAAGATCAGGTGCTGGCGATATGGAAGAGCAATCTGCTCTCCGACGTTATCGTTGCTTCAGTCCTGCTCTGCACCGTGATCCTGCTCGCCGCCCTGCTATCGACCCAGTTTCGCTTCCGGCTCAACATGGAACACGCGCTCCGCGAGCGCGAGTCCCATTATCGCCTGCTTGCCGACAACATCGCTGATGTCATCATTCTGCTCGATCGCTTCGGGAACATCGTCTTCGTCTCGCACTCGGTCGAACTCGTCCTGGGACACAGTCCGAACGCGCTGCTCGGGCGGTCCTGCTTTGAACTGGTGCATCCGGACGATGTCGAAACCGTGAAGGCTGCCAGCGCGCAGCTTACAGATCTCACCGCAAACCGCACGGTGATCTTCAGGACCTATCGCCACGACAAGTCACTGGCGTGGATAGAAGTAAACTTCAAGCTGGCCATGCGCGCGACGGATCGCGAAAAGGTCGAGATTGTCGGCGTGCTGCGCGACGTCACCTTGCGCAAGAGGATGCAGGACGAGTTGACCGCGCTGAATTCCAAACTCGCCGAACTCGCGACCACCGACGGGCTGACGGGACTGGCAAACCGGCGCACGCTCGACGGCTTTCTGCGCCGCGCCTATGAGCAGCATGAGCAGATGTCGGTGCTGCTGATCGATGTCGACAACTTCAAGGGCTATAATGACAGCAACGGCCACCAAGCCGGCGACGAATGCCTGAAACGCGTCGCAGCCGTCATTGCCGATGCCACGATCAATACGCCGGCATTGTCCGCACGCTATGGCGGCGAGGAGTTCGCCATCGTTTTGCCGGACGTATCCGAGGCCGATGCGATCACTATCGCGGAAGCCCTGCGCCTTCGGGTCAGGGCATTGGAGATTCCAAATATGGCATCAACCCGTGGCCACCTGTCGATCAGCGTCGGCGTCGCCAGCCGGAACAGCCCAACCTCCAACGAAGCCGTCCTGGTCGGCGAGGCCGATCTGGCGCTTTATGAGGCCAAACGACGTGGTCGAGATTGCGTTGTCGCCAATTCGGCGCTGCAACGCGAATATTTCAGCGCGGGCTTTTCGCACAACGGCTGATCCGCCAATTGCCGCCAGACCGCCCGGCTTTTCCCCGCCATGATATGTTCTTCGTCATCGCAAAAGGTCCCGCGAAGTGCCCGGAATGGTGGCTGGACCTGACCAATAATTCAATTAAACTTCGCCCGGAAACGTGCCGGCTGGCCAAATTGGCCGACGGCTGATGATCACAACAGGAATGGCGCGTCACTTGATGTCGCCCGCGAAGGATTGATCCATGGGAATTCTCGCAGCATTGCTGATCGGTGCCATTGCTGGCTGGTTGGCCGGGTTGATCGTTCGTGGCGCCGGCTTCGGCCTGCTCGGCAATATCGTGATCGGCATCATCGGCGCACTGGTCGCTGGCTGGCTGCTGCCGCGCCTGGGTGTGAGCCTTGGCGTCGGGGCGATCCGCGACATCATCAACGCCACCATCGGCGCGGTGATCGTGCTCGTCATCCTGTCGCTGATCCGGCGCTGACGTCGCATCTCCTCACTCTGCGATCGCCTACCGCGATTCCCATCATTTTCGGCGGCGCGCGTCCGCGCGACAAGAAGAACAAGGCAAAGTCTCCATGAAATTTACCGGCACCGAAAACTATGTCGCGACCGATGATCTCAAGGTCGCGGTCAATGCCGCTATCGTGCTCGAACGCCCGCTGCTGGTGAAGGGCGAGCCGGGCACTGGCAAGACCGTACTGGCCGAAGAAGTCGCCAAGGCGCTGGGCGCACCGCTGCTGACCTGGCACATCAAGTCGACCACAAAGGCGCAGCAGGGCCTGTACGAATACGATGCCGTCTCGCGCCTGCGCGACAGCCAGCTCGGCGATCCCCGCGTCTCGGACATCGGCAACTACATCAAGCGCGGCAAGCTGTGGGAAGCTTTCACCCATGCAGAGCGACCGGTGCTGCTGATCGACGAAATCGACAAGGCTGATATCGAATTCCCGAACGACCTTCTGCTCGAGCTCGACCGCATGGAATTCCATGTTTACGAGACCGGCGAGACCATCAAGGCGGCAAAGCGCCCGATCGTGATGATCACATCGAACAACGAGAAGGAATTGCCCGACGCGTTTCTGCGCCGTTGCTTCTTCCACTACATCAAGTTCCCCGACATCGACACCATGAACCAGATCGTCGAGGTCCACTTCCCCGGCATCAAGCATCGCCTCGTCGCCGAAGCGATGCGTATTTTCTTCGAGGTGCGCGATGTGCCCGGCCTCAAGAAGAAGCCATCGACGTCGGAACTGCTCGACTGGCTGAAGCTGCTCGTCAATGAGGATATGTCGCCGGAGATGCTGCGGGAGCGCGACCCGCGCAAGCTGATCCCGCCGCTGCACGGCGCGCTGCTGAAGAACGAGCAGGACGTGCACCTGTTCGAGCGGCTGGCGTTTTTGAACAGACGGGAAGTCTGATCCACCATCGAGGTATACAGCCTTCACGGAAAACCGCCCTCACGGGCGGTTTTTTAATACCTATTTTGCAAGTATTAGCCGATTTCGGTATACACTAATGGTTCTCATCCCGATTTTAATGGGATATCGTCCATTCAAACGCTGGCTCTGTATACAAACAGAACTCAAGAATTGCACCACGGAGGAATACGATGCCCGCTTCATTCCCGCTGAACGCCTGGTACGCCGCCGCCTGGGATGCCGACATCAAGCACCAGCTTTTCCCGCGCACGATCTGCGGCAAGCATGTGGTGATCTACCGACGCTCCGACGGCGGCGTCAGCGCGCTGGAGGATGCCTGCTGGCACCGACTGGTGCCGCTCTCCAAGGGACGTCTCGAGGGCGACACGGTGGTCTGCGGCTATCACGGCCTGAAATACAACGCGCAAGGCCGCTGCACCTTCATGCCCTCGCAGGAGACCATCAATCCCTCCGCCTGCGTGCGCTCCTATCCCGTGGTCGAGCGGCATCGCTTCATCTGGCTGTGGATGGGCGACCCGGCGCTGGCAGATCCGGCACTAGTGCCGGACATGCACTGGAATGACGATCCGGAATGGGCCGGCGACGGCAAGACGATTCACGCGAAGTGCGACTACCGCCTCGTGGTCGACAATCTGATGGATCTCACCCACGAAACTTTCGTGCACGGCTCCAGCATCGGCCAGGACGACGTCGCTGAATCTCCTTTCGATGTCACCCATGGCGACAAGACCGTCACCGTGACGCGCTGGATGAAGGGCATCGAAGCGCCGCCATTCTGGGCCGCGCAGTTGCGCAAGCCCGGTCCCGTCGATCGCTGGCAGATCATCCACTTCCAGGCGCCGAGCACGGTGAATATCGACGTCGGCGTCGCACCGGCCGGAACCGGCGCACCGGAAGGCGATCGTTCGCAGGGCGTCAATGGCTTCGTGCTCAACACCATGACGCCGGAAACCGAGACCACCTGCCACTATTTCTGGGCCTTTGTGCGCAACCACCGCATCACCGAGCAGAAGATCACCACGGAAATCCGCGAAGGCGTCGCGGCGATCTTCCGCGAGGACGAGATCATTCTCGAAGCGCAGCAGAAGGCGATGACCGAGAATCCGGACCGCGTATTTTACAACCTCAATATTGATGCCGGTGCCATGTGGTGCCGGCGGGTGATCGACCGCATGGTGGCCAAGGAAACTACGCCACCCAAACTGCAGGCGGCGGAGTGAAATCATGAGCGAACGCGATACCGAACGCTCCGTCTCGCAGACCGTCCGCGCACAGCTCGCTCTGCGTGACATGATCCTGTCCGGCACGCTGCGCTCGGGCGAACGCATCAGCGAGCTGCAGGCCGTGGAGATCACCAGCGTGTCGCGCACGCCGGTGCGCCTCGCACTGGTGCGTCTGGAAGATGAGGGTCTGCTGCAGGCGATCCCCTCCGGCGGCTTCATGGTGAAGGCGTTTTCCGAGCGCGACATTCTCGACTCCATTGAGCTGCGCGGCACGCTGGAAGGCCTCGCCGCCCGCTTCGCTGCGGAGCGCGGCGCCAGCGCCCGCAACCTTGAACCACTGAAAGAATGTCTGTCGGATCTGGATCAACTGGTGCGGCAGGATCCGATCTCGGTGGAAGCCTTCTCTGCCTATGTCACCATGAACGCCCGTTTCCATGCGCTGCTGACCGATCTCTCCGGCAGCGCGCCGGTGATCCGGCAGATAGATCGTGTTTCGGCGATGCCCTTTGCCTCGCCCAGCGCCTTCGTGATGGCGCAGTCAGCGCTGCCGGAAGCGCACAACATCCTGCTGATCGGCCAGGAACATCACCGCATCGTCGTCGACGCCATCGAGAATCGCGAAGGTGCGCGCGCCGAGGCGATCATGCGTGAGCACGCGCGGCTTGCCGTGCGCAATCTGCGGCTGGCACTGCGCAATCGCAATCATCTCGACCTGCTGCCTGCACTGGCATTGCTGACCTCGACACCGGCGGATTGACGGAGACCTTCATGCGTTTTGCAGAACACTGGATGGGATGCCGCGTCGAGGCCACCCGCAATGTGGCGCCGAACATTCGCGAGATCACACTGAAGCCGGATACACCGCTGCCTTCCTACCCTCTCGGCAGCCATATCAATGTCAGCCTCCTGATCGACGGCCAGCCACAGACGCGATCCTATTCGCTGGTGGGAGAACGCAGCAACGAGTTGCTGCGTATCGCTGTGCGGCTGGCACCGGATAGCCGCGGCGGCTCCAAAGCCATGTGGGCACTGCAAGTCGGCGCGCGGCTGGAGATCTCCAGCCCGTCATCGCTCTACGACATCGACTGGAATCGTGGGACATACTGCCTGATCGCCGGCGGCATCGGCATCACCCCGATCACCGGCATTGCCGCAGCGCTCCACAGCAAAGCCATCGATCTGCAGCTACACTATGCGGTGAAGGCTCGCAGCGAAGCCGCCTATCTCGATGAACTATCGACGTTGCTCGGCGACCGCCTGACGGTGCACGCCAGCCATGAAGGTGCTCGACTGGATTTCACCGCGACCTTTGGCGCCCTGCCTCCCGATGCCATCGTCATCCTCTGTGGCCCGATGCCCATGTTGGAAGCGGCCCGGCGCGAATGGAACGCCGCCGGACGCGCGCCCGCTGATCTGCGCTATGAAACATTCGGCTCCAGTGGTCTCCTGCCGACCACGGAATTCCGCGTCCGGCTGAAGGATAGCGGTGCCGAGATCGTGGTGCCGCAAAGCCGCTCGATGCTAGCAGCGCTCAACGAGGCCGGCTTCGAGGTGATGTCGGACTGCGAACGCGGCGAATGCGGGGTCTGCGCCATCGATGTCCTCGCCATCGACGGCGAAATCGATCATCGCGACGTGTTCTTCAGCGATCACCAGAAGAGCGGCAACACGAAGATTTGTCCCTGCGTCTCGCGCGTCGTCGGCACGGTGACGGTGGATACGTTGTATCAGCCGGACGCTGTCTGACCGTCAGCGTTCACCGCGCAGCGACGCAATCATCGACATGATCGCGAGCACGATGACCACGGCGCCATAGACATAGGCCACGACGGCCAGTCCGGCATATGGCACAGCCACACCTGCAGCGAGTGCCGGCAGGCTGAAGGCCAGATAGGACAACACATAGAACGCCGCCAGCAAACCAGCGCGCTGATGCGCCTCCGCGGTCGGCAGCAGCGTGCTCAGCGAGCCGGCGAAGGACGCGCCAAAGCCGAAACCTGCGATCACCGAACCGGCAAACAGCATCGCAACGCTGTGCTGCCAGATGCCGAGCAGCGAGACGAGGACGCCCAGCGACAGTGCGGCCGTGCCAATCACCAGCAACCGCTGCGCCGGAAGCTGCCGAAGGGCGGCCACGGTCAGTGCTGCAGCGAGCATCAGGGTCGCGACCACGACGCCGCCGACCCAAGGCGCGGAGACGCCCATCGTTGTCGCGACCACCGTGGGCATCAAGGACAGACTGAAGCCGCCCAACGCCCATGTGGCGACGGTGGCCGGTGCAACGCGCAGCAGCGCGGCGCGCGATTGGCTGGGCACGCGCACATGCGGCCGCAGCGAGGCCAGCGCTCCCGATTTGCGCGACACGGTCTCGGGCATCACGAACAGCAGCACAATCATCACAGCCGTCAGCGCGAATAGAACCTCATAAACCAGATGCAGCGGATCGGGCGCGAAGGTGACGAGCGCCGCCGCGCCGAGCGCGCCGACCATCAGGCCAAGAAAGGCGGTCACGCTGTTGAGGAGCGGTCCACGCTTGCGGTCAGTATCGAGGATCGCAGCACCCAATGCCGTTGTCGCCGTGCCGACGCACAGGCCCTGCACGGCACGCGCGAGGATCAATTGCCCGACATCACTGGCATAGGAGAACAGCACCATTGCGATAGCATTCAGCAACAGACCGCCGAGAATGACCGGACGGCGTCCGACATAATCGGACAGGCCGCCGACTGTCAGCAGCGCGGCCAGCAGGCTGATCGCATAGACCGCAAACACCAGCGTGATCATCAGCGGCGAGAGGTGCATCGACTGTTGGTAGAGCCGGTACAGCGGCGTCACCGCGCTGCTGCTGGCCGCGACCAGCGCGGCCCCGGCAAAACTGAATGCCGTCATGGCCGATGGCTTCAACACCCAACCGGCTCTGGCTGGTGATGCTTGGGCATTGGAAACACAGGTCTTTTCGGCACTGCCTTGCATAGCTCATTCCTAAAAGCTAAATAGTTGCATTAGGCATCTAGGTCGCACGAGACCTTAATGCAAATATTTTGCGTTAAGAATCTCAGTTTTTTGCACATGTGCGACCGTGGGAGACCGATGTGACGGTGAAGGAACGAGTCCGGATTGGTGGACGCAGCGCGCGGATACAGAGCGCCGTGCATGATGCTGTCCGCAAATTGGGGGCTCTATCCACCCGAAACCAGATCACCGTGCCGCAAATCGCTGCCGAGGCTGGCGTAACGCCGTCGACCATCTATCGGCGCTGGGGCGATCTCTCCGCGCTGCTCGCCGACGTCGCCGTGGCGCGGCTGCGGCCGATCGCAGATCCCGACGACACTGGTGCGGTCGAAACCGATCTGCGCGCCTTCATCGAGCAATATGCCGAAGAGATGTCGTCCCCGGTCGGCCAGGCCTTGATGCGGGACGTGTTGTCGGCACTGAAGGAGGGACTGCCCAGCGCCTGCGCGGGCTTCACCTGCGATCACCTCACCACCCTTAACGCACGCGCCAAAGCGCGCGGCGAGACGCCCTTCGACATCGACGAGGTGATTGACCATGTGGTGGCGCCGATCATCTATCGCGCGCTATTCAGCGAACAGATACCGACACCCGATTATTGCAATCGCCTGATTGACCGGATTTATCCGCCTGCCCGCAAGCGACGCACCGCCGTCTGATCGTCAGCGCGGCTTCTCGTCCAGCTGATAGGTCAGATGCGCCTTCACCGTCGGCCATTCGCCGGGCAAGATACTATAGACAACCGTATCGCGCAGCGTGCCGTTCGGCGCGATCTGGTGATTGCGCAGGATGCCGTCCTGCTTGGCGCCGAGCCGCTCAATGGCGCGACGGGACTGATGGTTGAAGAAATGCGTGCGGAATTCCACCGCGATGCAATCCAGCTTCTCGAACGCATGCCCGAGCAACAGCAGCTTGCACTGGGTGTTGAGCGCGGTGCGCTGCACCCACTTGCCATACCAGGTCGAACCGATCTCGACCCGGCGGTTGGCGGCATCGACATTCATATAGGTCGTCATGCCGGCAATCTTGCCGTCGGCATCTTTCACCGTGAATGGCAGCATCGCGCCTGATGCCTGCAGAGCGAGCCGACGGTCAATCTCGGCGCTCATCTTTTCGGGCGTTGGGATCGCCGTGTACCAGATCTTCGAAAGGTCGCCTGACTTGGCGGCCTCGATCAGGCCATCGCAGTGATCTTTGGCAAGAGGTTCGAGCCGGGCGTGAGGTCCACTGAGCGTAACGGGTTCAAGCCACGACATCGATCGTTCCTTCATTCTAGACGCGCGATCGGACGCAAAACCGGCTTCCACTTTTGCTGATCGCGCTCGGGCTACTTGTTCAAGAAATTGAGCGGCAAGCCACCGCGCGGCCAGTCCATCGCGATCAGCTCGCCCTTGCCCGACATCGTGATATAGGCCGTCTTCAGCTCGGGGCCGCCGAATGCGATATTCGTGGTGACGCGGTCGCCAGTTTGTATCTGTTCCACCAATTTTCCGTCCGGCGCAATCACCGAGATGCAGCCGCTGACCAGCGTTGCGACGCAGACGTTGCCCGAAGCTTCGACCGCGAGAGAATCGAACATCTGGTAACCGCCGAGGCCCGTAATGGGACGGCCACGCTCGCCGCGATAGATCACATCAGCCGGCTTCACCTCACCGGGTGCACCGACGTCAAAGGCCCACAGCCGCGCCGTCGGCGTCTCGGCCACATAAACGGTCTTCTCGTCCGGCGACAGGCCGATGCCATTGGCCGGCAACATGCCGAAATGGCCTTCGACGACTTCGGTGGCACCCGGCTTCATGTAATAGAACGCGCCGACATCCATATCGCGATGACGACGCTTGCCGAGATCGGTGAACCAGAGCCCGCCCTGCTTGTCGAACACCAGGTCGTTCGGCCCCTTCAACGGATGCGCGCCGCATTTGTCGAACAGGGTTTCGACCTTGCCGTTAGCGAGGTCCACGCGCTGGATCGAGCCGCCGATATATTCATGCGGCTCCGGTGCGCCGGGCATGATGGCGCCGCGCGATGCCGCCCAGCTGAAACCTCCATTGTTGCAGAGATACATCTTGCCGTCCGGACCGAGCGCAGCGCCGTTCGGGCCGCCCGGGATTTTCGCGACCACTTCCTTGCGGCCATCGGGCCACACCCGCGTCAGTTGCTGCGCACGTATCTCGACGAGAATGACGGAGCCGTCCGGCATCACCACCGGGCCTTCGGGGAATGCGAGATCGGTGGCGAGGACGCGGATATTGGGGCTGGACATGGAAACTCCCTGACATTTTCTTGGTTTGTTATCGCACCTTGGGCAGGTGACGCAGCGTGGCCGAAGTAGAGCAAACATGTCCTGCGCTGCCAAGCCGCGCAAATGCATGGCCACTTGCGTGGAATTTCCATTCAGCTTTAGCTGCGGACAACGAAAACACAAAAATCCGAGGAAGCCCGATGCCGACCGACACCGCAGTTGCGCCTGAAGCCGATGACGAAGTACTCTACTCTGTCGCCGATGGCATCGCGACCGTCACGCTCAATCGCCCGCAACGGTTGAACACGATCTCCCGCGAGATGCTGTCGCAGCTCAGCAGCCTGTTTCTGAGAGCCGATGCCGATCCCGACGTGCGCGTCATCATCCTGACGGCCACCGGCCGCGCCTTCTGTGCCGGACTCGACATGGCCAGCGCCACCAAGGGCACCGGCATCGGCTCCGCCAATGACGCCAACAACAGCCGCAGCACGCTCGATCTCAAGACCGCGCCCCCGATCGTGATGTTCAACATGGAGAAGCCGACCATATGCGCCATGAATGGCGCCGCGGCCGGCTATGGCATGGACGTCGCGCTCGGCTGCGACATGCGCATCATGTCGGAGAGTGCCAAATTCGCCGCGGCCTTCGTGAAACGTGGCGTGGTGCCTGAATCCGGCGGCACCTGGTTTCTGCCGAGGATGATTGGCTGGGCCAAGGCAGCCGAGCTGATCTTCACAGGCCGCACACTGTCGGCGCGCGAAAGCCTCGAAATGGGCCTTACCAACGAGGTGGTTGATGATGCGGAATTGATGACGCGCGCCAATGCAGTGGCGGCCGAGATTGCCGCCAATGCGCCGCTCGCAGTGCAGGCCGCCAAACGCATGATGCGCTCAGGTCTGTCCGAGAGCTTTGGCGACCACGTCCATCACGTGTTCCTGCAATTGCTGCCGCTGTTTCGCACAGCGGATTTCCGCGAAGGCATGGCGTCGTTTCTTGAGAAGCGCCCAGCTAAATTCACCGGCAAGTGAGCGCGACGCACAAACATATCGGCGCGGTGTTGTGCGCCGCGTCATGCTTTGCTGATTAAGTCAGCTTTCCAACTTCAAGGCTTGGTGCATACTCCCGGCATTCGAGCCGCATAACAAAAGCCTGCATAGACGAGCCGATGCGGATGATCGAACCACAGGGAGGACACTTGACCATGCAGCATGACTGGAAAGTTCTGCGAGTGACTTTGCTCGCCGGCGTTGTCGTAGCGCTTACGTCCACCGCAAGCCACGCGCAGAAAAAATACGATACTGGCGCCACCGATACCGAGATCAAGATCGGCAACATCATGCCGTATAGTGGCCCGGCGTCCTCCTACGCGACGATCGGAAAAACCGAGGCCGCCTATTTCAAGATGATCAACGAGAAGGGCGGCATCAATGGCCGCAAGATCACCTTCATCAGCTATGACGACGGCTACAGCCCGCCGAAGACGGTGGAGCAAGCGCGCAAGCTGGTCGAGAATGACGAAGTGCTGTTCATCATGAACCCGCTGGGCACGCCGGGAAATACGGCGATCCAGAAATACATGAACACCAAGAAGGTGCCGCAGCTATTCGTCTCGACGGGCGCCGCGAAATGGGCCGATCCGAAGAACTTCCCTTGGACCATGGGCTGGCAGCCGAGCTACCAGGCCGAGGCGCGCATCTACGCGCAATACATCATGAAAAATCATCCCGGCAAGAAAGTCGGCGTGCTCTATGCCAATGACGACTTCGGCAAGGATTACATCATCGGACTGCACGAAGGCTTCGGCGATAAGGTCAAAGATTACATCGTCTCTGAGGTGCCTTACGAGACGGCGTCACCGACGGTGGATTCACAGATCGTGCAGATCAAGGCAGCCAATCCGGATGTCTTCATCAACATCGCCACGCCAAAATTCGCTGCACAGGCGATCAAGAAGGTCGGCGAGATGGGCTGGAAGCCCGTTCACATCGTCACCAATGTCTCGGCATCTGTCGGCAGCGTGATGAAGCCCGCGGGCTATGCCAACTCGCAGGACGTGCTCAGCGCGGCCTATATGAAGGATCCCAAGGATCCGACATGGAAGAACGATCCGGGCATGCTGGAATGGTCGGCCTTCATGGACAAATACTATCCCGAAGGCGACAAGGAAGACGGCGCCACCGTGTTCGGCTACGGCGTCTCGCAAGGTATCGTCCAGGTGCTCAAGCAATGCGGCGATGACCTCACCCGCGAAAACATCATGAAGCAGGCGGCGAGCCTGAATATGGAAATCGGCATTTACCTGCCGGGCACCAAGATCAAGACCAGCCCGACCGATTTCAGCCCGCTCGAACAGCTTCAGATGCAGCGGTTCAAGGGCGAAAGCTGGGAGCTGTTCGGCCCGCTGATGTCCGGCGAGAAGAACTCGTAAGCAATACGCTCCGGCGTCCCCTCTCCTGAGCCAGAGGGGACGCACGCGTGCTGAGCCACGCGCTCTCGTTGCTGGCCCCCTCTCCTCAATCGTGCATACTCGACGCAAGCCGCGGCGATCGATGGTCCACCCAGATGGACCGCACCGCGGACATACAGAACATCAGAGGAAACGATGCACAGGACACTGTCTCGCGGGATGTCTCTCGCGCTTTCCGCGCTCATGTTCGGCGCGCTCGCTACGCCATCTCACGCGCAGAAGAAATACGATCCGGGCGCCAGCGATACCGAGATCAAGGTCGGCAACATCATGCCCTATAGCGGGCCGGCATCTTCCTATGCCTCGATCGGAAAATCCGAGGCGGCCTATTTCAGGATGCTGAACGACCAGGGTGGCATCAACGGCCGCAAGATCACTTTCATCAGCTATGACGATGCTTACTCGCCGCCGAAGACGGTGGAGCAGGCGCGCAAGCTGGTCGAGAGCGACGAAGTGCTGCTGCTGTTTAATCCCTTGGGCACCGCGACGAATTCCGCGATCCAGAAATACATGAACATCAAGAAGGTGCCGCATCTGTTTGTGTCGTCGGGCGCCTCGAAATGGGCCGACCCAAAGCACTTCCCGTGGACCATGGGCTGGTCGCCCAGCTACCACAATGAGGGGCGCATCTGGGCCGCATGGATCCTGAAGAACCATCCCGATGCCAGGATCGGCGTGCTGTTCCAGAACGACGACATGGGGAAGGACTATTTCAGCGGCGTGCGCGAAGGGCTCGGCGACAAGGCTGACAAGATGATCACGGTACAGGCGAGCTTCGAGACCAGCTCACCGACAGTAGATTCGCAGATCGTCCAGATCAGGACCGCCAATCCCGATGTGTTCCTGAACATCGCCTCGCCCAAGTTCGCCGCGCAGGCGATCAAGAAGGTGGCCGAGCTGAACTGGAAGCCGGTGCAGATGCTGGTCAACGTGTCGCAATCGGTCGGCTCGGTGATCAAGCCCGCAGGCTTCGACAATGCGCAGGGCGTGATCAGCGCAGCCTATATGAAGGACCCCACCGATCCGCAGTGGAAGGACGATCCGACCATCAAGGAATGGCTTGCCTTCATGGACAGGTATTATCCCGACGGCGACAAGAACGACATCTACACGCTGTACGGCTTCGGCATCGCGCGCACGCTGGCGCATATCCTGGAGCGATGCGGCGACACGCTCACGCGAGAGAATGTGATGAAGCAGGCCACGAGCCTCGATTATGAGGTCGGCATCTTCCTGCCCGGTACCCGCGTCAAGACCAGCCCGACCGACTACAGCCCGCTGCAGCAGTTGCAGATGATGCGTTTCAAGGGCGAACGCTGGGAACTGTTCGGACCCGTGCTGAGCAGCGAGTAGGACGAAAGCGCTCTACTTCGCTGCATCCTTGGCAGGCGCTGGCGCATCCTTGGCCGCCGGCGCGTCTTTCGCGGCAGCCGGAGCTTCCTTCGCAGCCGGCGCCGGCTTCTTCTGCGCCGCCTGCAGCTCCTCCACCGTCTTCTGCAGGGCAACGACGGTAGCCTTCAGCGCTTCGATCTGCCGATTGGCCGCATCCAGCCGCTGTTGCTGATCAAGCCGCAGCTTGCCCAGCGTCTGCTGCAGGAAATTGACGTTGCTTTGCAGGCAGCTGGTGCGGCGCTCCATGGTCTTTTCGACCGTGCAGATCTCGATTCCCGGCACATCCTGCGCCTGCGCCTTGGCGGCGCCCAAAATGGTCAGCAATGTCATCGCAAGGATTGTTCGGCCGCGCATCGTTTTCCCCATCATGTCCGTCATGCCGCCAAGACCAAGCGGTGCTGGCGCCCGGCTGTCAACCAGGTGTGATGGGAACGAAGAAGATGTCCGCCCGTTCCTTGGACCGGAGCACCTCATGGCGACGCGTGAACGACGGCTGGCCGAATTCGATGGCCAGGGTGATCCTGAGCCTGATCAGGCGGTGCAAGTGTTGTGCGAGGACCACAGCGGCACCTATCAGCTGCCCTTCCCCTGCGTCTTCACAGATGGCGAATGGCGCAATGCCGAGACGGGCAGCATGGTCGAGGCACGCGTGGTCGGATGGCGGCTGCCACGTACAGCGTGAGGCCGTGTGCCTGCTTTAGGGGCGGCGGTGCACTGCGCCGACCGGCGCTTACGCGTACAGATAGCCGACAGGCTTGCCTTCGGTCCGCAGGGGGCGGATGTCCTTCTGTGTAATGATCTTGGCCGCCAGGCCGTCGATTTCATCGCGCTGGGTCGGCGTCCAGCTTCGAAGCTGCTCCATGCCCTTCAGAAGGCCAAGTCGAAGGACTTGCGTATTTTCGCCTATCCCGATGAGACTGGTCGAATTCTTGCCCGCCGTCACCACATCACCGGCCGCAAGTTCGAACGTCTTCCCAGCACTATCTACGAATTCGGCCGTGCCGCGAATGACGCGATAGATGACAACTTCACCTCTCGCGAAAGAGGCGGCATCCACGGCCGCCGCGGAGCTCTTCGGCAAGAGGGACTTGCCATGCGGATCGGTTGCGATGATGTGACCGGTGACAAGATGACCGCTCGGAGCCTCGATGCCAATATCGCGCACATAGACGGGCGCCGCCGACTTGATGGTGTCATCAGCCAGCAGCTTGAAGAGCGCGTCCAGTGCCAGCGGATCCTGAAGCCAGAAGCCTGCATCGTCCGGGCGATCATGCAGCGCATGGGTCCAGGCCATACGTGGCGTCTCGGCTTCGTTGATCTGATCCGGACCCACGATTGTCGGGTTCGGGAAGGTCGTCGGATCGGTTACGAAGGCTTCGAGAAACTTGCCGGAGTAGCCCATGGAGAGGGGATCGGGCACCACCGTCTGGGGCGTCTTCAGGTTCTCCTCGGTAGACAATCCCGACCAGGTGTAGAACAGCTGACGATGCACGATCGCGCTTTGCAGCATCACTGCGCCAGGGCCGACATTGTAGAAGCGCCCATCGTAATCGAAGGTGAACATGCCCGACGTGACCAGCACGAGCTGGAAGCCGCCTGGTGGCAGGTGGAGATGGAAATCGGTAGGGCCAGTATCTTCGCGATAGATCGGCAGATTGGTCGCGACCTCATGGAGCAGGAAAGTTTCGTTGTTGGCGTGAAAGCCCTCATTGGCGCGGCTATAAAGTGCCTGCGGGCGATAGGTCGCCTCGTATGTCGTGTCCTTGTGCCGATCGATCGCTACGAAATCCCCATAATTCAGGCGGAGAGGATCGCCGTTCGGGTGCTTAAGCCCAGGCCATTTGAGGTCGATCGCAGCATGGACATTCATGGGATCCTCCAACGTGTTTAAAAACACCCGGGGACCGAACTGTGATTGGCGTGCAATCGATCGGCAGCCAACGCAATGCGGCTCGCGAGAAATTGCTGCTATGCGAAAATCGCGCCAGCTGGCGTCAAAGGCGTTTTGATACCAATCGAGCTCGTTAGCAGGTGATCTGGCGGCCAAAGCGCGCAAATCCCCGGGCAAGGGCTACAAATTCTGGATACAAGTTGAGCACGCCCTGCCCGATCCGTAAGCCGGCATGGCGTTGCCGAACTATCAATCAGTACTCAACCTCGAGCTCTTCGATATCGGTAGGCTCCTGCCTGGCCGCGGCAATCCATTCCAGCATTTCGGGCAGGTTCATCACCATGCTGGCATAGGCTGATAGCTGCGGATCGAGCTTGACGCCATAGGTCGCGAAGCGCGTCACCACCGGCGCATACATGGCGTCCGCCATGCTGCGCGTGCCGAACAGGAAAGGGCCGCCGGACTTCGACAGACACTCGCGCCAGATCGTGCAGATCCGGTCGATATCGGCTTGTGCCCGCGACCAGATCTTGAAGTTCGGAAAATGCCCTTTGATGTTGACCGGCAGCGATGCCCGCAATGTCGTGAAGCCGGAATGGATTTCGCCCGAAATCGAGCGGCAATGCGCCCGCAGGATGCGGTCCGCCGGCAATAGCTTAGCTTCCGGCATGATCTCGTTGAGATATTCGGCGATTGCCAGCGTATCCCAGACCACCGCCCCTTCATGGCGCAGGCAGGGCACCAGGATCGATGAAGACAGCAACAGGATCTCGGCCTTGGCGGAGGCATCGTCCGGCGCCGTAACGACTTCGTCGAACTCAAGGCCTGAGAATTTTGTCAGCAGCCACCCTCGCAATGACCACGACGAGTAGTTCTTGCTGCTGATGGTGAGTGTCGCGTTGGCCATGATTTATCCCCCTTACGCTCGAACCCAGGCAGCCGGTCAGCCTTCGGGGTAACCGTTTCCCGGCTGCCCATTGCTTGTGCTGCTTTAATTTTATTCAGCAAACCACGTGCCAGTTTTCCAGACGAATTGACTCTTCTCTGGCTTCAATATTGCATAGCAATACAGCAGGGATAGCTCCGGATGATGTCAATGATGTATCAGGCCTACCAGAATCACATGGATCTGACAGCACCTTGGCGCACCGGTGCGTCTGCCGCATTAAAGTACCTCAATCTCGTCCCGGCCGGCACCTCCGAGAAACTGTTCGGCCGCCTCGCGGCAGCACTTGAGCTGATCTCGCGCTCCGCCCTCACCTATCATCGGCCCGAATTCGATATCGGCAAGGTGATAGTCGGCAACGCCGAGCATGAGGTGACGGAAGAAGTCACCTTCAAGACGCCATTCGGATCGCTGCTACACTTCAAGAAAGAGAATGCACCGGAGCAGCCACGCATGCTGCTGGTGGCGCCGATGTCCGGCCACTTCGCAACGCTGCTGCGCGGCACCGTGAAGACCCTGCTGCAGGATCATGACGTCTATATCACAGACTGGCACAACCCCCGCGACATACCGCTCGATCAGGGCAAGTTCGGCCTCGACGAATATACCGAGCACCTGATCACATTCATGAATGAGCTCGGCCCACGTTCCCACATGGTCGCGATTTGCCAACCGTCCGTGTCGGCGCTGGCTGCAGCAGCTATCATGTCGGAAGACAATCACCCCGCCCGCCCGGCAAGCCTGACACTGATGGCGGGCCCGATCGATACGCGCATTCAGCCGACCAAGGTCAACGAGTTCGCCAAGAGCAAGCCGTTAAAGTGGTTCGAAGAGAACATGATCAACTACGTGCCGTTCCAGTGCAAAGGCGCGTTCCGGCAGGTCTATCCCGGCTTCATTCAGTTGACTGCATTCGTCTCGATGAATCTCGAGCGGCACATCAAGTCACATGTCGATCTCGCCGAGCATCTCGCCAAGGGCGAGACCGAGAAGGCGGACGTCATCAAGACGTTCTATGACGAATATTTCGCCGTGATGGATCTGCCTGGAGAGTTCTATATCGACACCATCCGCGACGTGTTCCAGGAGCACCTGCTGCCGCAGGGCAAGCTGACCTACAAGGGCCGGACCGTGAACTGCGCATCGATCAAGCGCATGGGGCTGATGACGGTCGAGGGCGAGAAGGACGATATCTGCTCGATCGGCCAGACTTTGGCAGCTCAGGATCTATGCACCGGCGTTCGCGCCTATCGCAAAGTCCATCACATGCAGGCCGGTGTCGGCCATTACGGTGTATTCAGCGGACGCCGTTGGAACAACGAGATCTACCCGCTGCTGCGGGATTTTGTTCACGTGAATTCGTGAAACCCTGCGTTGTATACAAATAGTCGGGGCACTTCACCCAAATTGGTGACGCGGATGCCGCAGGAATAACCTACGTCGATACCGGGAATTGTTTCGCCGCTGCTTCAGCAGCATAGCAGCGGTTTCTTATTACCGCTTCGGCGGACCGTGTATTGACGACTGCACGATTTTTCACCGGACATACTTACGCATCAAGGCCGGCCATCGTGCCGGCCTTTTTCGTGGATTTTTCAGGCGTCTCCCGGTCCGGGATCAATTGAACTCGCGGCTGGCCCAGAAGCCGAACCAGGTCCACCTGCCGCTCGACGCCGGTTTTCAGGAAGACGGATTTCAGCTGGGTCCGCACAGTATTCAGGCTGACGCTCTGCATTTTCGAGATGGCGGTGACTGAGTTGCCATCGATCAAAAGGCTGGTGATCCGCGCTTCAGCCGGCGTCAAATCGAACAAAGCCTGCAGAAGCTCCGGACCCGGGCTGCGCTGCTGGTGGGTGATCGGCGTCAGGAGCAGGATCGACATAGCGCCCGCAAAAACATCGAGACCAGCCAAACGGAGCGGCAGCACATGCGCGATCAAGGGTGGGCTGTGCTCAGTCCCAGAAATTGGAATTGAACGGCCCGTTTTCAACAGAGATAAGGGCTTGCTCAGCGCCTCGATAAACATGGTCTGAGCGACCTGCGAGGCGAACTGCACCTGATCCTGCGCGCCAATGCCGACAATCGTCGTGCTGGAAATGAACCCAGGGTTGGCCGCGATAACGCGCCCCTCCTGACTGACCGCACTCGCGGGAAGGCCAATCATCTGAAGTGTCGCAACCGCCGTGCGGGCGCGTTCGAAGCCCAGACGACCGGACAGCACCGCCGCACGGGCCAGATGAGGCCGGAGGCCATCTAGTTGATCCGCCACAGCGCGTTCAACCGGCCCCTTGGCATAAGCCTTCTCCACCGAAATCACGAGCGTATCGCCGGAGGGAGACCGTACCGAGGTACCAGCGCACCAGCCGAGACCTGCCGGCCGGAGAATGTCCCGGTAGAAGCTCTCATTGTCGAGTTCTTCCATCGTGAACCGGTCCAGGTCCGTCAGAAACCACGGCTCGCTTTCCGCGATTAGTCTGGTGCTTCGTGGATTCTTGGTCGCGTAGGGACTTTTGGTCCAACGATCGATCCGCTCGCGAATTCTCTCGGATGACGTCCACCGCGGAATGCCGGGTGCGGATGCGAAAATCATCGCACCTTCGGCATCTGCCATCTCCGCTAGGCGATCAAACACCTGCGGCCAACGCTCCGGCAAAACTCCCGCTTCATAAATCTCGTCGACGAGCGTTTCAAAATTCACGGACGTATCCAGCAAAACGGTTTCCGGCGGCTCGCGTCTCGGTCATCACGGTCAGAAAGCAGCACCTATCATGCAACACCGCAGACACCAGACAATTCCCGAGACTATTCGGAAATCTGCGACCACGATGCTGATGTGCGCGAAATGCCACTTTCACCAGCCGCCGTTCAGGAGGCGAATGATATTCACCGCCTAACTAGACCGGTCTCGCGCTGCTCGCCAGTGTCAAGCGAGAGGTTTTATGCCAGAGGCGCTTTTGCCGGCGGCAACTCCCGCGGCAAAATCAATGCAGCGACGATCACCAGCGCCGACAAGGCGGCAAAGGCGTGCAACATCATGATGAAGCCACCCTGCTCGTACAACCACGCGACAAGCCCGACCGAGGCTCCCGCTGCGGTAAAGCCAACGAAATAACGCACGGCGTAGGCGCGCGACCGCCACTCCTCGCTTGTATACTTGCCGACGATCGCCTCGTTGACGGTGATCTGCCCGAACAGACCAATGATAATGCCGATCGCGACGACAATCAGTGAGATGTTCGATTGCGACGCTGCGAAATACAGGAACGGCGCGAGCACCAGCGACAACGGAACGCTCACCGCCTTCAGCGAGTGCTTATCGATCAGCTTGCCGATGTTGTACTGGGTTGCCGCGCCGAAGACATAAACGCAGGCGGCAATGATGCCGAGCAATGCCGGGCTGTCCGTCATGTCGGACAAACGCTCGGCAAACAGTTTTGGCAGCGCGACGGTGATGGCGTTGAAGACGGTGGAGATCGCGACCACCGTGACCAACAATGCAAGGATCACCCGCCACATGTCGGACTTCGCGACGCGCGCTTGCGCCGCGGCCTGTTTGAATCCCGAGCGATCTTCATGCGCGACCTCGCGCATGAAGACAACGCCGGCCGCGACGGTGACGAGGCCGGGAATGATGAAGGCCCAGCGCCAGCCGAGGAACTGACCGAGTACGCCGGTGATCAGTGCGGAAGACGCCACGCCGAAATTGCCGAACACGCCGTTGATCCCCATCGCGCTGCCGAGCTTGTCGGCATAGGAGACGATCATCGCCGTGCCGACCGGATGATAGATCGACGCGAACAGGCCAACCGAGAACAGCGCCGCACCAAGCTGCAAAGGTGTCTGCACCAGGCCGACAGCCATCATCGACAGACCGATGCCGTAGAAGAAGATCACCATCATATGGCGACGGCTCCAGCGGTCCCCGAGCCAACCGGTCACCAGCGAGCCGGCCCCAAACGCCATGAAGCCCGGCGTCGCATAGGGCAGCAGCTCGGTATAGGTCATATTCATGGCCGGACCCATCACGAGCACCGCTGCTGCAAAGATCAGCATCGCGTAGTGGTCGATGAAATGGGCGACATTAACGAGGGTGATGACCCGGCTAGGGACGTTCATGAATCGATTCCTTGGCAACCTTGGAATGCCGTTATATGAGCTTGCTCTAACGGGATGTTGCCAATGAATGTCGCAGAACCGCCAATCCTGGACTTATCGGAGCGCCGGCGCTCGGCGACCGACGGTGTCCACATCCTGGCGACGCGCTACCCCAAGGGTATCCGGCTGGACACTCATGCCCATCGCGAGGCGCAACTCGTGTTCGCCGCTGCGGGCACTATGCAAGTCACGACTCCAAAGGGCCGCTGGCTGGTGCCACCGGATCGCGCGGTCTGGGTGCCGGCCCACCTGCCCCACGCCATCGACGTTCTGGCCGACATCGAGATGCGCTCGCTGTATTTCAACGTCGACTGGCTGGCGCGGGATCGACGCAATGGCGATCTCGCAGCGGAGTTCGTGGTTCGCGTGTCGCGCCTGTTGCACGAGTCGATCCTGGCGCTATTCGATGGGCGCGATGACGTCACGCGCAATCAGCTGTTGATCGAGATTGCCATGCTCGAACTGCATCAGGCAGGCGATCCCACGACCTTCATGCCGCTACCGCAGGAGCCGCGCTGCCGACGCGCCGCGGAGATGGTGCTGGCCGATCCGACGCAGGCTTACGAGATCGAAACTTTGGCGCGCGCTGTCGGCACGTCTGCACGTACACTATCGCGGCTTTTTTCGGCAGAGACACAATTGAGCTTCAAGAGCTGGTGTCAACGCGCGCGGATCGCGGAGGCGATCGAGCGTCTGTCGATGAACCGCAACGCGTCGGTGAAGCAGCTCGCTGCCGATCTCGGCTATGCCAGCTTCTCGGCGTTTTCGCACGCGTTCCGGCAAGTGACGGGCAAGAGCCCGACAGAGTTTATCGAGGCGAAGTAGCGCCACTTAGCGCGGCACCACCGCAGTCGCCTCGATCTCGACGCGCGCAGCGAGTTCAACCAGACGCACGACCTGTACCAGCGCCATGGCCGGATAATGTGCGCCGAAAATCTCGCGATAGGCCTGACCGAGCGCTTTGAGATTGCCGAGATACTCTTCCATATCGACGACATACCAGGTCAGCCGCACAAGGTGCTCCGGCCTAGCGCCACCTTCCGCGAGGATGTCGGAAATGTTCTGCAGTGCCTGACGAACCTGCGACACGAAATCCGGCTTCAGCTTCTCCTCGGCATCCCAACCGATCACGCCGCCGGTCACGACGATGCGGCCATCGGCCGTCATGCCGTTGGCATAGCCCTTGGGCTTCGGCCAGCCACTCGGCTGCAATGCGCGCGAAACGGATGCTGCAACATCGCCCTTTGCGTTTGGCACCACGGTCAATGTCGGGCCTTTTGGTGCATTCACCGGGCAATCCTCCCTGAAAGAAACGTCTTCAAACTTATGCAGCCACGGTCGGTGACGCGCCCGCCGCGGCCTGCTGGCGAAGCGCAAAGCGCTTCAGCTTACCGGTCTCGGTCTTGGGCAGTTGCGTCACGAACTCGATGGCGCGCGGATATTTGTAAGGCGCGATCTCGCGCTTCACGTGGTTCTGCAACTCGGTCGCCAGCGCGTCGCTCCCTGCCTGACCGGGAGCGAGAACGACATAAGCCTTTACGATCATGCCGCGATCGGCATCGGGGCAACCGACAACGCCGCAATCGACCACGGCTTCATGGGTGAGCAACGCAGCTTCCACGTCGGGGCCGGCAATATTGTAACCCGCCGACACGATCATGTCGTCAGAACGTGACTGGTACCAGAAGTAACCATCCTCATCCATCAGGAAGGTATCGCCGGTGATATTCCAGCCGTTCTGCACGAATTTGAGCTGACGCGGATCAGCGAGATACTTGCAGCCCGTCGGGCCCTTCACGGCGAGACGGCCTAGCGTGCCGGGTGCCACTTCGTTGCCTTCGTCGTCAACGATCCTGGCGACATAGCCGGGCACCGGCTTACCCGTGGAGCCCGGGCAGATTTCCTCTTCGATGGCACAGATGAAGATGTGCAGCATTTCGGTGCCGCCGATGCCATCCATCAGCTTGATGCCGGTTGCCTTCAGCCACGCATCATAGGTGCCCTTCGGCAGCGTCTCGCCAGCGGAGACGCATTTGCGCAACGTCGAGAGATCGTACTGGTCGATCTTGCCGAGGATCGCGCGATAGGCGGTCGGCGCGGTGAAGCAGACCGTGACCTTGTGCTTGGCGACGGCCACAGGCAGCTCTTCCGGGCCGGCCTTCTCGAGCACCACGAAGGACGCACCGATATGCAGCGGGAACAGTACGCCGCCGAAGCCGAACGTGAAGGCCAGCGGCGCCGAACCGATGAAGCGATCTTCCGGGCTGGCGCGTAGCACATTGCGCGCAAAGCCGTCGCACACCGCAAGCATGTCGCGGTGGAAATGCATGGTGCCCTTCGGGTCGCCCGTTGTGCCCGACGTGAAGGCGATCAGGCAGATATCATCCGAGGCCGTATCGACCGCGGTGAATTCCGGGCTGGCCTCGGCGATCATCTTGTCGAGTTCGGCTTCACCGGCCCCCCAATAGACGACGCGCTTGAGCTCGGGCGAAACCGCCTTGGCCTTCTCCATCTCGTCCGACAGCTTGCTGTCGCATAACGCCAGCGAGATCTTCGCCTTCTGCAGCGGATAGGACAGTTCCTTGGCGCGCAGCAGCGGCATGGTCGACACGCAGACGCCGCCGGCCTTGATGATGGCGAGATAGGTCGCAACCATCATCGGATTGTTGGCCGAACGCAGCAGCACGCGACCGCCGGTAACCAGGCCAAGCTCGTTGACCAGAACGTTGCTGATCTTGTTCACGAGCTCATAGAGCTCGCGATAGGTGTAGCTCTCGTTCAGCCCGATCATGCACGGCGCATCGCCGCGCCCCTCGGCGACCCAGCGATCGAGAAACGGCACCACGCAATTGATGCGCGGCGGATAGTGAAATTCCGGCCGGGTGAAAAGAAACTCCGGTAGCTGTTCCGGCGGGGGCATATTGTCCCGCGCAAACGTATCAACATGCGCCGTATAAGGCTTTGTCAGCTGAGTATCAGCGGCCATTGCAATGCTCCCGTCACGTCAGATGCCCGGCAACGTCATCCAAATATCATTTTAGACTTAAAACAGTTTTCCGCAACTGCGGAGTCTTGGGGCACGCCGAAATTTTCGGCTGACAACGTCGATTTGCGCGGATTGTTTAGGCAAGTCAGCCTAAAGCGTGGCCAGCGCCTTTAGCCGCAGCACCATGGCGGACTGCGGATCGGCCAGCGGTGCGACGGCGGTAAAATGATTTGCTCCGGGAAGCGCCTCGAAGCGCGCGGGAATATGGGCACCCCAGGCATCGACAATGCTTTGGCTCTGCCGCAAATACTCGACGCCCTCGTCGCCGCCAACCACGGCATCGAGAGATCCGTGCGAAGGCGCCGGCCAGAACAACGGACTGACCTCACGGGCGCCGGCATCATTCAAATGCAATGCATTGTTGATGGACGTCGGCACCAGCGGCGCCAGATCGAACAGCCCAGAGATCGCATAGGCGCCGACAATCAGGTCCTGCGGCAGCGCGGAATCGAGCGCGCGCCAGTCCGTCGCCAGCATGCAGGCCGCGAGATGACCGCCCGCCGAATGGCCCGACACGACGAGCCGCCTGCCGAGCTTCGCCAGCTCGCGGGTCGCCGCACGCATCTGCGCGATGATATCACCGACCGAGACGTTCGGACACAAATCGTAGCTGGGGATCGCCACGCTGATGCCATGGCTGTTCAGCCCGCGCGCCAGATGGCTGAAGAACGAGGCATCCAGCGCCTGCCAGTAGCCACCGTGAATGAAGACGACAATCGGACCTTTGTCGCCGGCGGGAAAGTAGTCGATCGTGTGCCGTGCGCCTGAGCCATATGGAATGGCCCTCATCTGCACGCCGCTGTCGCGATAGGCTTTGGCGTCCTGTGCCCAGCCTGCGATCAGCGCAGAGCTTTCCGGGACTTTTGCGCGATTGTTGTATTCGGCTTCGAGATCGATCACTGCACTCACCGCGTCGCGTTTACGGCACCTTGCCGTTCGCTGCCTTTTGCGCCGCTTTCTGCGCAGAAGCCTTGGTCTTGGCCAGTAAACGCATCAGTTCGCGGACATCCTTCGGCGCCAGATCCGTGAAGATTTCAGCGATCCAGGTCTCGTGTTCTTCGGCCATCTTGCGGAACTCCGCGCGGCCTAGTTTGGTAAGCCGTATCACCTGCACCCGACGATCGGTGTCGGAGGTGCGGCGATCAACGTGGCCGGATTCCACGAGACGCTCGACCAGGCCGGTCACGTTGCCATTCGACACCATCATCCGCTTCGAGACATCCGACAGGGTCATACCGTCGGGCACCTTGTCGAGCTGGGCCATCAGGTCGAAGCGCGGCAGCGTGACATCGAAGCGCTCGCGCAAGCGGCTGCGGACTTCGCCCTCGATCAAGGTCGTACAGGTCAAGAGCCGGAGCCACAGGCGCAGCTCATCGCCGTGATCATCGGGAAGTTCGACGGCCTTGGTCTCGGAATCGAGAATCATGATGCAATCTTACCTGCTTGAAGCTCCTGCGGCGGCCGAGAGACCGGCAATCCACAATCTCGTACCGCCCCATACCGATCCTTTGACCTTCAAGGAATTTCCGTCCGACCGCAAGCCAAAACGCCGCAGCCTTGACCGCCGTCGATTTTGAATATTTCTTTAAGGTTCAAATAAATTGGCCTGCGGCTTGCATAGCCAAATCGACTGATTTCTTGAGCCTGCAGATCACTTACGCTGCTTGCGGCTGCCGCCGTGGTGAGCATAAGCTAGGCAAAAGAACAAATTTTGGGTTGGCGCATTTTTCGGCTGCCTGTCGCGGCCGAGTGGAGGAGAAGTTGATGAAGCAGTCTTTCAAACTGGCCGGTTTGGCCGCCCTGATGAGCGTCTCGGCTCTGCCGGCTATGGCTCAAGAGAAGATCAAGGTCGGCGTGATCGTGTCGCTGTCGGGCGCCGGTGCCGTGCTCGGTCAGCAGGCCCGCGACGGCTTCAATCTCGCGGTCAAGGATCTTGGCGGCAAGATGGGCGGCAAGGATGTCGAGGTCATCGTCGTCGATGACGAACTCAAGCCGGACGTCGCCGTGACCAAGGTCAAGGGCCTTCTGGAGCGTGACAAGGTCGACTTCGTCGTCGGTCCGATCTTCTCCAACATCCTGGGCGCGATCCACAAGCCGGTCACCGAGAACAAGACCTTCCTGATCTCGCCGAATGCCGGCCCGTCGAGCTACGCCGGCAAGGAGTGCAATCCGTACTTCTATGTGACGTCGTATCAGAACGACCAGATCCACCAGATCCTCGGAAACGTCGCCCAGAAGCGCGGCTACAAGAAGATCTATCTGATGACCCCGAACTATCAGGCCGGCAAGGACTTCGTCGCCGGCGTGAAGATGGACTTCAAGGGCGAGATTCTCGAAGAGTCTTTCATCCCGCTCGGCACGCTCGACTTCCAGGCCGAGCTCTCCAAGATCGCATCGATGAAGCCTGATGCCGTGCTCACCTTCATGCCGGGCGGCATGGGCGTGAACCTCGTCAAGCAGTACAAGCAGGCCGGCCTGCTCGACCGCATTCCGTTCCTGTCGACCTTCACCGTCGATGAATCGACGCTGCCGGCTCAGCAGGACGCGGCGATCGGCATGTTCGGTGGCTCGAACTGGGCACCGACCCTCGACACCCCGCAGAACAAGAAGTTCGTGGCAGAATACGAGAAGGCCTATAACAGCGTGCCGGCGACCTACGCCTTCCAGTCCTATGACGCGGCCATGCTGATCAACAGCGCCGTCGTTGCCGTGAAGGGCGACCTCTCGGACAAGGCCAAGGTGGCTGCAGCCATGAAGAAGGCCGACTTCCCGTCGATCCGCGGCGGCTTCAAGTTCAGCAACAACGGCTATCCCGTTCAGGACTTCTTCCTGACCAAGGTTGCCAAGCGCGCTGACGGCAAGTTCCAGACCGAGATCGTCGAGAAGGTGTTCTCGAACTACGGCGATCGCTACGCCAAGGACTGCGCTGCGCAGTAATCGCCCTGGCGATCACTCATCACCGGGCCGTTGCCGCGAAGGCGGGACGGCCCGGTGTTTTATCGGCCCGTGTTTATCTCAGTATAGAAACCAAGTTATCTGATGACCCTCACGCTTGCCCTCGTCCAGATCCTGAACGGCCTGCAGTTCGGATTGATCCTGTTCCTGATCGCCGCCGGCCTCACGCTGGTGTTCGGCGTCATGGACTTCATCAATCTTGCACATGGCGTGCAATACATGGTCGGCGCCTATCTGGTCGCCGCCTTCACCGCCATGACCGGAAGTTTCGTCGCCGGCCTCGCACTGGCGCTACCAGCAGCCCTGATTTTCGGGCTCCTGCTGGAGGTCCTGATCTTTCGACATTTGTATGATCGCGACCATCTCGATCAGGTGCTCGCCACCTTTGGGGTCATCATCTTCCTCAATCAGGCTGTGAAATACATCTGGGGCGCTGCGCCGCTAAATGTTGCAATTCCTGACGCGCTGTCGGGCGCGGTCGAGATCACCGACGGCATGCTATATCCGGTGTGGCGTCTCGTCATCATCGCCGTCGGTCTTGCTGTCGGCCTCGCGCTCTATCTCGTCGTCAACAAGACCAAGCTTGGCATGCTCGTGCGTGCCGGCGCCAGCAACGCTGCCATGGTCTCCGCGCTGGGCGTCAACATCCGCCTGCTCTTCACCATCGTGTTCGGCGTCGGCGCCATGCTTGCGGGCTTCGCCGGCGCCATGGTTGCACCGATCCTCTCGGTAGAGCCCGGCATGGGCGACAACGTGCTCATTCTTGCTTTCGTGGTGATCGTCATCGGCGGCATCGGCTCGATCCGCGGTGCCTTCATCGCGGCGCTGCTGATCGGTCTCGTCGATACGCTCGGACGTTTCTTCGCGCCCACGCTGCTCAAGCTGCTGCTCGATCCCTCGGCGGCCAGCCAGACCGGCCGCGCCATTGCGCCGATGCTGATCTATATCCTGATGGCTGCGGTGCTGTTCTTCCGGCCATCCGGCCTGTTCCCGTCCAAGCAGTAACGGGAGCAGATCATGAACAATCTCGTCGACCTCGACCCTACCCCTGCTCTCGCTACGCCGCCGCGTGCCAGGCGCGCCTATGTATTACCGTTGATCGTTTTCGCGATCTTCGCCCTGGTGCCGCTCTCGGTGTTGTGGGGATCGCAAAGCTTCATCCTCGCGCTAATCACACGCATCATGATCCTGGCGCTGGCTGCCATGTCGCTCGATCTGCTGATCGGCTACGGCGCCATGATCTCATTCGGCCATGCCGCCTATGTCGGCCTCGGCGCCTACAGCGTCGCGATCCTTGCCAGCCACGGAATCACCGACGGCTTCATCCAGCTTGCGGTGGCGCTCGGCGTCTCCCTCCTCTTCGCTCTCTTCACCGGCGCGATCTCGTTGCGAACCAAGGGCGTCTATTTCATCATGATCACGCTGGCTTTCGGCCAGATGCTGTTCTTCCTCGGCACTTCGCTGGCTGCCTATGGCGGCGACGACGGGCTGACGCTGGCCTCGCGCAGCATGTTCTTCGGCTCCAAGTTCCTAAAGAACGACGTGGCAATGTATTATGTCGCCTTCGGCGTGCTGCTCGGCGCTTATCTGCTGCTCCGCGCTATCGTCGCGTCCCGCTTCGGTCGGGTGCTACGCGGCATTCGCGAGAATCCCGTACGCATGGAAGCGATCGGCTTTGCGCCGTATCGCTATCAGCTCACGGCCTATGTCATTGCCGGCATGATTGCTGGCGTGTCGGGCTTTTTGCTGGCCAACCAGACCGAGTTCGTCAGCCCGGCCTATACGGCCTGGCAGCGCTCTGGCGACTTGATCTTCGTACTCGTGCTCGGCGGTCTCGGCTCACTGCATGGCGCGATCATCGGCGCAGCCGTGTTCAGCCTGCTCGCAGATATCCTGTCGCATTACACGGAGAACTGGGCACTGATCTTCGGACCCATCCTCATTCTCGTCGTGCTCTATGCCCGCGGCGGCATCACCGGACTGTTCGGGAGCAAGTCATGAGCGGCGCTCCGCTTCAGCTGCAGAACATCTGCAAGAACTACGGCGCCCTGCGCGTCACCGACGATGTGTCGCTGAACATCGAAGCCGGCGAGTTGCACGCCATCATCGGCCCCAACGGTGCCGGCAAGACCACGCTGATCCACCAGATCTCCGGTCATGCACAATCAGACTCCGGCCGTATCATCTTGGATGGACAGGACGTTTCGCGTTTGCCGATGGCGGAGCGCGCGCGGATGGGCCTGGTGCGCTCGTTCCAGATCACCTCGATCCTGCCACGCTTCTCGGCGCTAGAGAATGTCGCCATCGCCGTGCAGGCGCGCAGCGGCTCGAGCTTCAGTTTCTTCGGCAATGCATGCAAGGAGCCGGCGCTGAACGACAGCGCCATGACCCTGCTGTCGCGCTTCGGCCTCGCCGCTCGCGCAGGCGTGCCGGCTGGGCAGATGTCGCATGGCGAGAAACGCCAGCTCGAAATCGCCATTGCGCTGGCTGCAAAGCCGAAGCTGCTGCTGCTCGACGAACCGCTCGCCGGCACCAGCCACGATGAATCGCAGCGACTGATCAACACGTTGCAGGAACTGCGCAAGGAGCTTCCCATCGTGCTGATCGAACACGATATGGACGCCGTGTTCGCACTGGCTGACCGCGTCTCGGTCCTTGTTTACGGCCGCATCATCGCCTCCGGTTCGCCGCAGAGCATTCGTGACAATGCGGAAGTCCGCGCTGCCTATCTCGGCGAGGAGGCCGCCTGATGCTCTCAGTCTCAAATCTCCAGGCGGCTTACGGCGCGGCCAAGGTGCTGTTCGATATCTCACTCACCATCAATGCCGGTGAAGTCGTTACCCTGCTCGGTCGCAACGGCATGGGCAAGACGACCACCATCAACGCCATCATGGGCCTGATCCATCCAACCGGCGGCACCGTCACATTCGACGACAAGCCGATGGCCGGGTTGCCGTCCTATCGCATCGCCCAGGCAGGCATCGGTCTCGTGCCCGAGGGCCGTCAGATCTTTCCGACGCTGACCGTCGAGGAAAACCTGGTCGCTACCGCCGCCGTGCGGCATCCGCCGGCACGCTGGACGCTGGACAAGATCTACGAGCTGTTTCCGCGCCTCAAGGAACGTCGCAGCAATCTCGGCACGCAGTTGTCGGGCGGTGAGCAGCAGATGCTGGCCGTCGGCCGCGCGCTGATGACCAATCCGAAGCTGCTCATTCTCGATGAAGCCACCGAAGGCCTCGCCCCGCTCATTCGCCTTGAGATCTGGAATTGCCTGAAGAAGCTCAAGGCCGAGCGTCAGTCCATTCTGGTGATCGACAAGAATGTCGATGCGCTCGCCGGCTTCGCCGATCGTCATGTAGTGATCGAAAAGGGCCGCGTCGTGTGGACCGGCACATCCGAGCAGCTCAAGAACGACTCCACCGTGAAGGACCGTTTCCTCCACGTTTGATCAATTGTTTTCGAGTACCACCCGACGCGTCGTAATGCGTGACCCAAGGAAGGACCAACCATGAAAACCGAGATCGCCGGCATCACCCGCGCCAATGAAGGCATGCAGGGCATCACCTGGAACATCCTCGGCCAGACCTATGTGCCGAAGAACTGCACCGAGGATTCGTTCTCGTGGCACGCCACTTTCCCGCCCGGCACCTTCGTGCCGCCGCACATCCATCCCGACCAGGATGAGTATCTCTACATTCTCGAAGGCAAGCTCGACTTCTTCCTCGGCGGCTCCGAAACTTCGGCCACGCCGGGCGATCTGGTGCGCCTGCAGCGCGGAATTCCGCACGGCATCTTCAACAAGTCCGATCAGAACGCCAAGGTGCTGTTCTGGGTTTCGCCGAGCCGCCGGCTGTATGACCTGTTCTGGGCGATCCACAACATGAAGGAGCAGAAGCCCGAGGACGTTGTGGCGCTCGCCGCCGAATACAACATCCACTTCCTCCCGCCGCCTCCCGGCGCGTAAGCGCGGCTCTTCGTTCAGGCCACATACCATCATCGACGTCATGGCCGGGCTTGTCCCGGCCATCTACGTCTTAAGCGGCGCCCAAAACGTGGATGCCCGGGACAAGCCCGGGCATGACGAAAGCTAAATTCTCGATTTGCAGCGAGCTAGATCAGCCGTTCACCACGGCAAGTCCTGGCGACGCCGCGAACCCTGCCTTGTGCGCATAGCCCTTCACGATAGCTTCGCGCTGGGCGTAGCTCAGGACGTTCTCGACATTGTCGAAGCCATCCGGCGCGATCTGCTCGACAGCATCGATCACGCCTTCCGGGCCACCGCGGCGGTTGGAGCGCACGATCTCCGCGGTCATCGGCAGGCGCTTGCGCTCATAGGCCATCAACGCCTGGCGCGGATGCTCAGCATGAGCCAGCGAGTCGGCCAGCGCGCGCGCGTCGAGGATCGCCTGCGAGGCGCCGTTGGAGCCGACCGGATACATCGGATGCGCGGCGTCGCCAAGCAGCGTGACGCGGCCGCCAGACCAATATGGCAGGGGATCGCGGTCGCAGCAGGGATACTCCCAAAACTCAGACGTCGCCGTGATCAGCGCCGGCACATCGATATGCGGCACATTGAAACGCGCCACATGCGGCATCAATTCGTCGCGCTTGCCGGGGCGTGACCAGTCCTCGCGGCGCGGCGGCAATGTGCCACCCTCGCCGGTCTTCACCAGCACCGCCCAGTTGGTCAGCCGGTTGCCCGGCGTCTCACCCTCGGCGATCGGATAGACCACGACCTTGGCATGGAGACCGCCGGCGACGATCATGGAATTGCCCGTGAGGAAGGCCGGCCAGTCGCGCGCACCGCGCCACAGCATCAGGCCATTCCAGACCGGATGTCCTTCATTCGGGAACAGCGTGCTCCGAACCTTGGAGTGGATACCATCAGCGCCAATCAGGATATCGCCGCGCGCGGTTTCGACATGGTTGTTATTGCGATCGAAGAAATAAGCGGTGACACCACCTTCGTCTTGCGTGAAGTGACCCAGGCGACGACCGGTGTGAATCGCCTCGGCGCCAAGGCGCTCTTCCACCGCACGATGGATCGCACTCTGCAGGCGGCCGCGATGGATCGAGAATTGCGGCACGTCATGGCCGGCGCCGAAGCCGCGCTTCTCGCGCCAGACTTCCTGCCCGTGACGGTTGAGATAATGCAGCTCATCGGTGCGGATCGCCACCGCATCGAGGCGATCGAGCAGACCGAGACCAGCGAGTTCGCGGATCGCGTGTGGCAGCGTGTTGATGCCAACGCCGAGTTCGCGGATTGAGTCAGCCTGTTCGTAGAGTTCGCAATTGATGCCCCGCGCCCGCAGCATCAAGGCGGTGGTCAAACCGCCAACGCCGCCACCCACGATGATTGCTTTCATCAGCCCAACTCCACTCGATACAATGCCGTAGGATGGGTAGAGCCCTTGCGAACCCCATCAACGATACGCGCCGCAGTCATGGGTTTCGCTTCGCTCTACCCATCCTACGATTGTGATCAATAAACTCGCATGCCCAGTCATTCAGCTGCAAGTGGCTTTGCCGCCTCCGCACGCATCTCGGCGCGGGTCTTCGGCTTAGCCTTAATTTTCAGGTCTTCGAAATCCTGCTTGTCCCTGACGCTGTTGCGGAAAATCTGGTCCTTGCCGGGCATATATTGTGGCGGGCAATAGGCGTCCTTTGCACCATACCAGGCCGCCGCCTTGATGGTGAAGGACGGGTCAGTCAGGTGCGGACGGCCGAGCGCGACGAGATCCGCGCGGCCGGCGGCCAGGATCGTGTTGACCTGATCCGCTGACGTGATGTTGCCGACGCACATGGTGGCGACGCGCGCCTCGTTGCGGATTTGATCTGAAAACGGCGTCTGGAACATGCGACCGTAGATCGGCCGTGACTCCTTGACGGTTTGCCCCGTCGAGATGTCGACGAGGTCGACACCGGCTTCGGCGAAGGCACGGGCGATCTGCACCGCATCGTCACCGGTGTTGCCACCTTCGGCCCAGTCGGTCGCCGAGAAGCGAACCGACATCGGCTTGTGTGCCGGCCATGCCGCACGCATGGCCTCGAACACTTCGAGCGGAAAGCGCAGCCGGTTCTCAAGGGAGCCGCCATATTCATCGGTGCGCTTGTTAGTCAGCGGCGACAGGAAGCTCGCCAGCAGATAGCCGTGCGCCGTGTGCATCTCGAGCATGTCGAAGCCACAGCGCTCACCGCGGATCGTGGCGGCTACGAACTCCGCCTTGACGCGGTCCATACCGGCGCGATCGATTTCCGCGGGTACCTGACTGTCCGGGTAGTAGGCCAGCGGCGACGCCGACACGATGTCCCAAGCGCCATCGGCGAGCGGGCGGTCCATGCCGTCCCACATCAGCTTGGTCGCGCCCTTGCGACCGGCATGGCCGAGCTGCAGACAGATCTTCGCAGCCGACGTGCTATGCACAAAATTGACGATGCGTTTCCATTGCGCTTCCTGCTCGTCGGTCCACAGACCAGCACAGCCGGGGGTGATGCGTGCGTCACGGCCGACGCAGACCATTTCGGTGAAGACGAGACCGGCGCCGCCAATGGCACGCGAGCCATAATGCACCAGATGGAAATCGTTCGGCACGCCCTCTTCCGCCGAATACATGCACATCGGCGACACTACGGCGCGATTGGCAAGCACCATATCCCGCATCTTGAACGGCTGAAACATCGGCACTTCCGGCTTATCGACATCGACGTCGAAGCCCTGCGCCTGCACCTTCTGCGCAAACGACTTGTCGACTTCCTTGACGAAGTCCGGCGCGCGCAGCGTCAGGTTATCGTAGGTAATCGCCTTGGCACGGGTCATGACGCCGAAAGCGAACTGCACGGGGTCGAAATCCCAAAAGCGATCCACGTGCTCGAACCAGACCAGCGACACGTCCGCTGAATGCTGGATCTTCTCGACCTCCTCGCGGCGACCGTGTTCGTAGTCGTGCAACCCGGCCTCGACAGTGGGCGCCTTCGCCATCGCATCATGCAGCGCGATGGCATCCTCCATGGCGAGCTTGGTGCCCGAACCAATGGAAAAATGTGCCGTCGCCTTGGCGTCGCCGAGCAGCACCATGTTGTCCTTGACCCAGCGCTTGTTGCGGATCATCGGGAAGTTGCGCCACATCGAACGGTTGATCAGCAGCTTGTGGTCACCGAGGAACCACTTGAAGATCTCATGCATCCGATCGGCGGATTCCTGCTCGCCGAGGCCTTCCAGGCCGGCGCGCTTGAAGGTCTCAGGATCGGTCTCGAAGATCCAGGTCGAGCGGCCTGCCTCATACTGATAGGCATGGGCGATGAACGGACCCCACTCGGTCTCCTGGAACAGGAAGGTGAAAGCATCGAGCGGCTTGGTTGAACCCATCCAGGTGAACTTGTTCGAGCGCAAATCTACTTCGGGCGCGAAGTGCTCGATATATTTGTTACGGAAGTGGCTGTTGATACCATCAGCCAGCACGATCAGATCGGCATCGGCGAAACGTGCTTCGTCGGTGATATCGACTTCGAACAGCAGATGGACACCGAGTTCGCGGGCACGGTCCTGGAGGATCATCAGCAGCGTGCGGCGCGAACAGCCGCAGAAGCCGTTGCCGCCGACGCGGTGGACCGTGCCGCGAAAGTGCACGGCGATATCATCCCAGTAAGCGAATTCCTGGGTGATGCGCTGATAGCTTGGAAGATCGTATTTCTCGAAATTATCGAGGGTGGCGTCGGAAAACACCACGCCGAAGCCGAAGGTGTCGTCGGGACGGTTGCGCTCGTAAACCGTGATCTCTGCCTGCGGCCGCTGCTTCTTCAGCAGGATCGCAGAATAGAGGCCCGCCGGCCCGCCACCGATAATCGCGATCTTCATGACAACCTCCGCAGTCGTGCCTGGATGGAGATATTTTAAACCTAAAACAATTCCTGGCAAGCCTGACAAACCGGCAATTCGCCAGCTTTGATGCACATCAAATTATCAGTCGGCGCGATGCATCTTGAATTTGCTCGCGCCCGCGCGAGGCGACTTGTTGAAACTCTGTCATGGCCGGGCCTGACCCGGCCATCCATCTTACCACCCGCATTGCCGCCAAAGATGGATGCCCGGGTCAAGCCCGGGCATGACGGTGCGTGTGTCTCAATTACCCTCGAACTTCGGCTTCTGCTTGTTCGCGAAGGCATGGAACGCCCGGGCGAAATCCTCCGTGGTCATGCACAGTGCCTGCGCCACCGCCTCGGCTTCGATCGCCTCTTCGACCGACATCGCCCATTCCATCGACAGCATGCGCTTGGTCATGGTGTTGGCATAGGTCGGGCCTTCGGAAATCTGCCTGGCCAGTGTCTGCGCCTGGCTCAGCACCTCCGCCGGCGCGACGATGCGGCTGAAGAAGCCCCAGCGCTCGCCCTCCTCGGCCGTCATGAAGCGGCCGGTATAGAGCAGCTCCGAGGCGCGGGACTGACCGATGATGCGCGGCAGGATCGCGCAGGCGCCCATGTCGCAGCCGGCGAGGCCTACCTTGTTGAACAGGAATCCGACCTTGGTGCCGGTCGCAGTCAGACGCATGTCGGAGGCCATCGCCATGATGGCGCCGGCGCCGGCACAGATGCCTTCCACTGCGGCGATGATCGGCTGCGGGCAGGCGCGCATCGCCTTGACCAGATCGCCGGTCATGCGCGTGAAGGCCGTCAGATCCTTGGTGTTCATCTCAATCAACGGGCCGATGATTTCGAATACGTCGCCGCCCGACGAGAAGTTGCCGCCGGCACCGGTGACGACCACAACCTTGACGTCGTCATCCATCGCACAGGCGCGGAAGAAATCCGTCAATTCGCGGTAGCTCTGGAAGGTCAGCGGGTTTTTACGCTCGGGCCGGTTCAGCGTCACCGTCGCGATGCAATCGGCCACCGCCAGCAGGAAATGCTCAGGCTTGAACTCGGCCAGCGGCAGCGTGACGGGATTGGCGACCTTGTTCTTGACCATGACTGACATATTGGCTCCCAGTAATTCGTTCGGTTCTTGTTGTTGCGTATCGATCAGACTTCGCCGCCCGCGACGGCGATGCTCTGACCGGTGATGGAGCTGGCGCCCGCGCCGCATAGCCACAACACGGCATCCGCGACCTCGCCGGGCGTCACCAGGCGGCCCTGCGGATTGTGCTTCGCCAATTCGGCAACAGCTTGTTCGCGCGTACGGCCAGTCTTGCTCATGATGTTGTCGATGCTGCCTTCGAGCAGATCAGTCTCGGTAAAGCCTGGGCACACTGCATTCACAGTGACACCGCTTTTCGCGACTTCCAGCGCCACCGAGCGCACGAGGCCGATGACAGCATGTTTCGCAGCGCTATAGGCGCTGACATAGCCATAGCCCTTGAGGCCAGCCGTCGAAGCAACCGCGACGATGCGGCCGCTCTTGCGCTTGACCATCTCGGGCAGCACAGCCTGCGTTGCATAGACGACGCCCATGAAATTAACGTCCATCATGCGCTGGAACAGTGCTGCATCCGATTTCACGAATGGCGCAGACTCCGCAGCACCCGCATTCGCCACCAGAATATCGATCGGCTGGCGTTTCGCGGCATCCGCAATCGCGGCATTCAGCGCGGCTTGATCGGACACGTCGGCGGCCATCGCATGGTGCGCGTCACCAGCGGCAACGACCTCGTTCAGCACTGCAAGATTGCGACCCAGGATGGTGACGGTCGCGCCGGCCTGAACCAACGATGCTGCAATGGCGCGGCCGATGCCGCGGCCGCCGCCGGTCACCAGTGCGTGGGAGGAGCGAGACAATCCGGACATGCGTCACCTTCCGCAGGCTCTCCATGAGCCTGCCTGGATATTATTTTAGACTTCAAGCTTTTGCAAGAAACAGGCAGGCCATGCTGCTAGCGGCTGCGGCGGAGCGTATCCGACGGGCTCTCGCCATAACGGGCACGGTAGAAGCTGGCCATCCGGCTCGGATGGGTAAAGCCGAGATCGAAGGCCATATCGATGACCCGCTCGCCCGGTGCCCCCCGCAACAGTCGTGCATTCAAGTGCGTCAGCCGGATATCGAGCAGCGCATCGGAAATCGACATGCCGAAATGCTTCTGAAAGCCGAGCTGCAGCGAACGTATCCCGATGCCAGCCGCGCGCGCGAGCCGATCGAGATCGAGCGGCTCAGTGGCATGAACCTGAAGATAGTCCCGTGCCTTTCTCAGCACTGATGGCAGCGGACCGAGGCGCGCAAGGGTGCGGTCGATGGTGTCGGTGAGCGTATGACGCTGACCGGTCAGCAACAGTCCAATCACGGAGTCACGCAGGGTCGCCGCCATCATGGGCGATATCTGCTGCCCTGGCCCGCGATGTTCCGCGAGATCAGCCAGGTACTCGATCTGGGATCGGATCGCGAGACCAAACGACGTATTGAGGTCAACCTCCGGATCAAACTCGATCACGGCACCAGATTTCTCTGCCAGCGCCGCCGCGCGCTCCTCGACGAGCCGTCGTTCAACCAGCAGGATCAATTTTGCGCAATCGTCCTGCCAGACCATTTTTGTCGGCATGGTCGGTGACAGCAAGGACGCGGAACGCCCCGCCGACACCTCGATCGTCCGGCCACCCGTATTGATACGGGCACCGCCATGCAGCGGGATCTGCAACAGGAAGAACCGATCGAGACAGCCAGGGTCGATCGATACCGAACCGCCATAGGAGACGTAGTTCACCGAGAATCCATCGAACGCCGCGCAATTGTGGAGCGCGTGAAAATCCGGCCAGGAGCGCTGCAAGGGATCGAGCGCATGCGGGCAGAAGATGCGCCCGATCGAATCGGCAGCCTCGTCGATATCCCTGGTGAAGACGCGGGAGAACGCCGCAAGCCTTGCGGCGCGGGCCGGATGGGCATTCCTCGATACGGCTGCGTCCAACACCATGGTCCGATCGCCTGCGTTATTTGAAACCTAGACTATCCATGTCGCATCACGCCGCATAGTCGGCGCCGCGCCGCAAATATTGCCGTGCTGCACAACGAATGCGCAGGCCGGCGTCTTCCAAAGATGAGTGTGCAGCGCAGCGTGGCCGCGCGCCCTCGCCTGCGCCGGTAATTATTTCGTCGTTTGGATAGCGGATTCGTTCAACGGCTAGAGACAGGCCCCGAGGTCACGCAGCATCCTTGCAGACGTGAAACCCAAGGGAGCAGGACCATGGCGGCACTTGAAAAAGGCATTACCCAGAACGGCACGGGATATAACGGCACCACGTGGAATATCCTTGGACAGGTCTATTTCCCGAAGGCCGTGACCGACTCCACCTTTGCCTTCGAGACCAACAGCGATCCCGGCCAGTTCGTGCCGGTGCATATCCATCCGACCCAGGAAGAGTTCATCCTAGTGCAGGAAGGCGTGCTCGACCTCAAGCTGGACGGTCAGTGGGTCCGCGCCCATGCCGGCGACCTCGTCCGTCTGCCCCGCGGCATTCCGCATGGCTATTTCAACAAGTCGGACAAACCGGCTCGCGCGCTGTTCTGGGTCTCACCGACACAGAAGCTCGAAGCCCTGTTCAAGCAATTGCACAATATGAGCGACATCGAAGCCATCGTCCGCGTCTCTGCCGAGCATGAAGTGAACTTCTTGCCGCCGGAAGCCAACGACTAACTTCGACGACCGGACCTAACATCACACGTCGCGAACGTCCCGCGCAGGCCAGTACCTACGCGTGTAAACCCGCGCGCCCGCGATCCGTCGCTGCATTCAAACAGGAGATAAGCCATGGTCAAACAGAAGAGTGTTTGCGTCATCGGCGCCGGCATTGCCGGCCTTGCCGCCGCCAAATCCTTCACGGCGCACGGGCACAAGGTCACGGTGCTGGAACGCAGCGGCGATCTCGGCGGCGTATGGGAGCCCGCCCGCTCTTATCCGGAGGTGCAGACCCAAAGCCCCAAGGAACTTTATCGGTTCACCGGCAAGCCGATGCCGGCGTGCTATCCGGAATGGCCGAAGGGACCGCAGGTCCATGCCTATCTCACAGACTATGCAGGCGACTATAATCTGATCCCGCTGATGCGCTTCAACACAACCGTCGTGAACATGAAACGCCGCGACGATGGCCTGCCCGGCTGGGCGCTTGAGACACGCGATGCGGCTGGTAACACCGCGCAGGAAATATTCGATTTCGTGGCGGTCTGCATCGGGCAATTCAACAAACGCAAGGAGCTACATCACCCCCGCGAGGACGCGTTCAAGGCCGACGGCGGCGTGATCCTGCATTCGGCGGAGCACACGGACTCATCTATCGTCAAAGGCAAGAAGGTCGTCGTGCTCGGCGGCTCGAAATCGGCCACTGATATCGCCGTGCATTCGGTCAATGCCGGTGCCAGCGCCGTTACCTTTGTCTATCGCGAGCCGGTGTGGCGCATTCCCTATTTCATCGGCGGCCTGATCAACTTCAAGCGCATCCTCTATATCCGCGCGCAGGAAGAGATGTTTCGGGGCTGGGGATTGAGCGCGCTGTCGAAGGTCAACCATGCCATTGCCAAGCCTTTCATCTGGGCCAACTGGCGCGGGCTGGAGGCCATGCTGAAGGCCCAGCTCAAGCTGAAGAAATGCGACATGGTGCCGGAAGGGCGCATCGAGGACGGCATCAACTGCTCGGTGCCGATCGCTACACCTAACTTCTTCCCGATGGTCGCTGATGGACGCATCAAGGCGATCCGTGGCACCTTCGATCACTATGACGGCAAGACCATCGTGATGTCAGGCGGCCAGCGCGTCGAAGCTGACGTTGCTGTGCTGGCAATCGGCTTCGCACTCGGCGTGCCATTCTTGCCGCAGCAATATCGCGACAAGCTCATCCAGGATGACGGGCAGTATCGGCTGTATCGCGTGATCGCCAATCCAGATCTGCCGGACATGGGTTTCGTCGGCTTCAATTCCAGCTTCTGCTCGGTGCTCACGGCGGAAATGGCTGCCAATTGGCTGGTGCGCTATGCCGACGGCAAACTGGCGAAGCAGCCGACGGCAGCCGCGATGCACCAGAACATGGACGAGATGCTGCATTTCAAGCGCGTCGAACGCCCCGCAGCCGGCGTCTATGGCGGGTTGTGCGTCGCGCCCTATCACTTCAAGCATTTTGACGAATTGCTCGACGATATGGGCGCCACCAGCAAACGGCGCGGTGCGCTGGTGGAGAAATTCACACCGCCGGACGCCGATGCCTATGCGCGTTTTCTCGCATCGGCGCCGAACTACAAAGCGGAAGCGACGGCCGCGTGAAGTGTCAGGCGAGCCGTGATCGGCTCGCCTGTTCGCTCAATTGGTCTGCGCCGCCTTGATGAGCTCGCGACCGATGATGACCTTCTGGACTTCGGTTGCGCCTTCATAGATGCGCAGCGCGCGAATCTCGCGATAGAGCTCCTCGACCTTGACGCCCGACTGCACACCGAGACCGCCGAAAATCTGCACAGCACGGTCGATCACTGTCTGTGCCGCTTCGGTCGCGAACATCTTGGCCATGGCGGCTTCGCGTGTGATGCGCGCCGCGCCCTGATCCTTGGTCCAGGCCGAGCGATAGACCAGCAGTGCGGAGGCATCGATTGACGTGGCCATCTCCGCGAGGCCAGCCTGCGTCAGTTGCAGATCACCGAGCGTATGACCGAACATTTTTCGCGTGACCGAGCGATGCAGCGCTTCATCGAGCGCGCGTCGTGCGAGGCCGAGCGCGGCAGCACCGACCGTAGAACGGAACACGTCGAGTGTCGCCATCGCGACCTTGAAGCCTTCACCGTCCTTGCCGATGCGGTTCGCCAGAGGCACGCGGCAATCCTCGAATTTCAGCGTGGCCAGCGGATGCGGCGCGATCACGTTGATACGTTCCGAAATGGTGAAGCCGGGCGTATCCGCGTCGACAACGAATGCGCTGATGCCGCGCGCGCCGGATTCGCCCGTGCGCAGAAACACCACATACTGGTCGGCAATGCCGCCATTGGAAATCCAGGTCTTGAGGCCGTTGATGCGGACATGATCCGGACCATCGGGCACCGCCGTCGTCGTCATCGCAGCGACATCCGAACCTGCATCGGGCTCCGACAGTGCAAACGCTGCAATGGCCTCACCGCTGGCGACGCGCGGCAGATAGCGCGACTTCAATGCTTCCGAGCCGAACAGACTGATCGGGCCGGTGCCGAGTCCCTGCATCGCAAACGCGAAATCGGCAAGACCGCTCTCATAGGCGAGCGTTTCGCGGATCAGACACAGCGAGCGCACATCGAAGGTTGGAAACATGCCGCCATGGCTTGCCGGTACCGCTGCGCGCAACCATCCGCCGTCACCCAGCGCCTTCACCAGACGCTTGCAGGAGCCATCGACGTCATGGTGATCGACCAGACCGGGCAACGTCGCCTTGGCCCAGCGCGACAGACCCGTGGCCAGTTCGCGGTGATGGTCTTCGAAAAACGGCCAGGACAAAAATGACTGATCGGACATGGCTTCCTCCCTCGATGCATCGGCAATCGACATTGTTTTAAACCTAAAGAAATTTCGGACAAGGGCGATGACCGACATCACAACATCGCCAAGCGGAAGGCGCATGGTCCGTCACTCGGAGACCTGACCTCTAACAACGACGTGCCTCCGGATAAGGCAATCCACAACCCTTTAAGTCTAAAACTATCGCTTTTCATATATCTCGGACATGCTAGGATCACCCTTGTCCGACAGCACAGGAGGCCTATGCGTGCCAAATTCTGCAGCCCTGACGACGAAGGACGGCCGCTTCGGCTTTGAAGCCAAAGGCGATTCCGCGGCAACGCCGCTGGTGTTTCTGCATGGGATCGGCGGTGCGGGCCGCGGCTGGCGCAACCAGCTTGAGGCGTTCGGCGACCGCTACTACGCCATCGGCTGGGACTCGCCGGGCTATGGCGGTTCGAAGCAACTTGAGACGCCCAGCATCCCGGGCTTCGCCGAAGCCCTGAAGGACTTTCTCGCGCAGATTGGCGCCAGGAAGCCGGTGCTGGTCGGCCATTCCATTGGCGGCATGATCGTGCAGCGCTTCGTGGTGGACTATCCCGATCTCGCCGGCGCTATCGTGCTGGCGCAGACCACCTCCGCCTTCGGCAGCTCCGACGGCGAATGGCAGAAGAATTTCATCGATGCCCGGCTTGGCCCGCTCGACCGCGGCGAGACCATGGTGTCGATGGCGCCGAAGCTGGTGGCTGGCCTGATCGGCGACAATCCGGATCCTGCCGGCCTTGAACTCGCACGCGACTGCATGGCCGCTGTGAAGCCCGACACCTACCGCGCCTCGATGAAGGCGATGATCGGCTTCGATCTGCGCAAGAACCTTGCGGACATCAAAATACCGACTTTAGTCCTATCCGGATCGAAAGACAACAACGCGCCGGCAAAGACGATGGCAAAGATGGCGGGCCTCGTGCCCGGGTCGACCTATGTCGAACTCGAGGGCGTCGGCCATCTCGCCAGTTTCGAACGTCCGCACGAATTCAACGAAGTACTAGCCGACTTCCTCAAAACCAGCCACAACCTTTCGGGGTCATCCTCATGAACAAGCCCGCCAGTAAGCCAGACCTCGACAGCATCGTCCTCGACAAGCCGATGTTCGATCCGAAAGCCTATCGTCTCGATGACGAACAGGCCGGACTGATCACCAAGGCGCGCGAGCTGGCGCAGGCTAACTTCGCCGGTCGCGCGGCGAAGTGGGATACCGAGGCAACCTTCCCGCTGGAGAACTACAAGGACCTGCACAAGGCGGGTCTGCTGGGCATCTCGATCCCGAAAGCAAATGGCGGTTCGGGCGCCAGCTATCAGACCTATTCGCTGGCTGCTGCCGAAATCGGCCGCTATTGCGGCGCCACCGCGCTGACCTGGAACATGCATGTCTGCTCGACGCTGTGGTCCGGCCCGCTGGCCGATGACCTAGACATGGATGACCAGATGCGCGCCGAACAGCACCGCCGCCGCGCTATCCACTACAAGCGCATCGTCGAAGACGGCGCGATCTATTCGCAGCCGTTCTCCGAAGGCGGCGCAGCAGCCGCCGGCGGCGTTGCGTTCGGAACCGAAGCGAAGCCCGTCAAAGGCGGCTGGATCGTCAACGGCAAGAAGATCTTTGCGTCGCTGTCGGGCTTCGCCGATTACTACGGCGTGCTCTGCACCGAAGTCGCTGAGGGTGAGAAGGCTTCGCGCCGCAACACGCTGTATCTGGCGATTTCCGCCAAGTCCGAAGGCGTCTCCGTCGTTGGCGACTGGGATCCACTCGGCATGCGCGGCACGGTCTCCCGCACGCTGATCTTCAAGGACGTGTTTGTGCCGGAAGATGCAGCGCTGATGCCGCGCGGCGTCTACTTCCAGGCCGCGATGCGCTGGCCGCACATGTTCCTGACGCTGTCGCCGACTTACGTCGGTCTCGCGCAGGCATCGTACGATTTCACCGTGAAGTATCTCCGCGGCGAAATCCCGGGCATGCCGCCAGTCAAGCGCCGGATGTATCCGACCAAGCAGATCGCCGTGGCGCAGATGCAGATCAAGCTCGAGCAGCTCAAGTCGACCTGGTTCCAGGCCGTGACCGAGGCCTGCGCCAATCCGTCAAAGGAGCAGGTGCTACGCGCCTACGCCGCCCAGTACACCGTAATGGAAGGCGCCAACGAACTTGCGGCACTGGCGATCCGCACCTGCGGCGGTCAGGCCATGCTGAAGACGCTGCCGCTGGAGCGCATCTATCGCGACAGCCGCTGCGGTGCGCTGATGCTGCCCTGGACCGCCGAGCTTTGCCTCGACCGTATCGGCCGCGAGGCACTCTATGAGGCCGGTGAGAAAGACGAGTAATCGTGGATCTCTCCAGCCTCATCGCCCGCAACGCCGCATTCACGCCGGACAAGCCCGCGATTCATTTCGAGGGCGAGACGCTCAGCTATGCCGTGTTCAACGCGCGGATCGAGGCGACGGCGAAGGCGTTGAAGGCGGAATGCGGCGTCGGTCGCGGTGATCGCGTCGCAATCCTGAGCATGAACAGGCCGGACTATCTCGTTCTGCTCTATGCCTGTGCCCGGCTTGGCGCGATCATGGTGCCACTCAACTGGCGGCTCGCAGTCGCCGAGCAACTGTTCATTCTCTTTGACGCCTCCGTGAAGGTGCTGGTGCTCGAAGAAAGCTTTGCAGCGATCCTGCCGTCGCTTGCGAAGGACTTGCCGGATACGCGCGTGATCGCGTTCGATTTCGCGCCTGATGCCCCCGGCCAGACATTCGACACACTGCTGTCCCGCGCTTCCGGAGATGGCCGCAATCCGCATACCGACCTCTCCTGCCCGCTGCTGATCGTCTATACGTCAGGCACTACAGGCCGCCCGAAAGGCGCCGTCCTGCGCCAGGAAGCGCTGCTGTGGAACGGCGTGATGAGCCAGCACATGCATGGCCTCACGTCAGACGATCATGTCCTGACCGTGCTGCCCTTCTTCCATGTCGGCGGCCTGAACATCCAGACCACGCCGGCGCTGCATCACGGCGCTACCGTAACAATCCATGCGCGCTTCACACCCGACTCCACGCTGGAAGCGATCACGCGGGAGCGACCCACCCTGACCGTTTGGGTACCCGCGATCATTCAGGCGATGAGCGAGCATCCCGCCTGGGCTGCGACCGACGTGTCCTGCCTCAAGGCCGCATCCACCGGCTCCAGCATCGTGCCGCCGCATCTGATCGAACGCCTGACAGCGCGCGGCATTCCCGTGCTGCAGGTCTATGGTTCAACCGAAACCTGCCCGATCGCGGTCTATACGCGGCTGGGCGGCGACCTGTCGCGTACGGGATCGACGGGTTTGCCCGGCCTGTGCTGCGAAGCCGTGGTCATCGACGACAATGGCAATGAACTTCCAGCCAAAGCGACCGGCGAGATCGCGGTGCGCGGCCCCAATGTGTTCTTCGAATACTGGGGCAACGAGGCTGCGACGCGCGAGGCACTGCATGATGGCTGGTATCGCACCGGCGATATCGGCACGCGCGATGATGATGGCTATTTCTGGGTCCACGACCGCAAGAAGAACATGATCATTTCCGGCGGCGAGAACGTCTATCCCGCCGAGGTCGAGCGCGTACTGCTCGAACATCCCGATGTCGCCGATTGCGGCGTCGTCGGCGTGCCAGATCCGAAATGGCAGGAAGTACCAGTCGCCTATGTGCTGCTGCGGCCGAATTGCAGCGTGAGTGCCGAAGCGCTGAAGGCTCATGTTCTGACACAGCTCGCCCGCTACAAGCAGCCGCGCGACATCGTATTCGTCACAGACCTGCCGCGCACCGCGCTCGGCAAGGTGCAGCATTTCAAACTGAAGCAGGACAATCCTTCGTAGGATGGGTAGAGCGTCTTCGCGAAACCCATCAACGACACGGCACAGAGCGATGGGTTTCGCTTCGCTCTACCCATCCTACGCTAGAACTTAGAGGACGAAGATGAAGATCGCAGTATTGGGTGGCGGCAACGGTTCGTTCGCAGCCGCGGGTGATTTCGCACTGCAGGGCCATGACGTCCGCCTGTGGCGCCGCGACGCCGAGGCTGTCGCCGAGCACAACAAGGCCGGCTCGCGCATCAAGGTCAAGAATGCGCAGGGCACGCACGATACGCAATTGACGCTGGTAACGACGGACATTGCGGAAGCGATCAAGGACGTCGAACTGATCCTGTGCCCCGCACCCGCCTTTGCGCAGCCTGATATCGCCAAACGGATCGCGCCGTATCTCAAGGATGGTCAGGTCGTCTATCTGCCGCCGGCGACCTTCGGCTCGATGATCTTTGCCAAGGCCGCACATGACGCCGGCAACACGGCCAAGGTCGCCTTTGCGGAAACCGGTACACTGCCCTGGCTCGCGCGTAAGCACGGCCCGTTCGAGGTCGCCATCACCATCCGCGCCAAGCGTCTGCCGACCGGCGTGTTCCCGCTTCACATGATGGACTATGCCTGCAAGGTCATCGACAGGGCCTTCCCCGGCGTCATCGAGCCGTGTGGTGATGCGTTGTCCGGTGCGCTGATGAATGCCGGTCCGATCATTCATCCACCGCTGATCGTGATGAATGCCGGGCCATTGGAGCATTTCCCGACCTGGGACATTCACAAGGAAGGCACCCAGCCGGCGATCCGCCGCGTCACCGACCAGCTCGACGCCGAGCGCATCGCCATCCGCGAGGCCTTTGGTTACAACGGCGCGCATTTCCCGCTGGCGGATCACTACGCCAAGGAAGGCGAAGAGTGGATGTATGGCCGCGGCTCGCATGATCGTCTCACCGACAGCGGTGACTGGCGCGAGCACATCGTGCTCACCGAGCACCGCTACATGCGCGAGGATCTGCGCACGGGCCTGTCGTTCTTCCTGTCCTGCGCCACGCTCGCGGGCGTCGAGACACCGCTGGTCAAGGCGTTCCTCGCCATCGGCGGCGCCATCTGTGGCGAGAACTTCCTTGAAGGCGGCCGCACACTCGCGTCGCTCGGCTTCGGCGATCTCGATCAGGCCGCGCTGCTGAAGCTACTGCGCGAAGGCTTTGCCGCATGAGCGCCCGTCCCGCCATTGCTTGTCTCGGCGCGGGCCGTATGGGCCGCGGCATTGCCGTTGCCTTTGCCTATGCCGGCCACAATGTTGCGATCGTCGACTTCAAGGCGCGCGACGCGGACAAGTTCAAGGCACTGGAAGCCGAGGCACTGGGCGAGATCCGCAAGACCTTTGCCAGTATGGCGCGTTTCGGCCTGCTCACCGAAGCTGACATCGAGACGCTGGTGTCGCGCGTCAGCGTCGTGCCGGAAGCCGGCGCAGGTGCCGCACTGAGCGGTTCGGCGATCATCTTCGAAGGCGTCCCGGAAGTGCTCGACCAGAAGCGCGATGCGCTCGCGCGCGCGTCAAAGCTCGCAGGCCCCTCGCCGATCATCGCTTCCACGACTTCGACCATTCTCGTCGACGACATTTCCAGCGCCGTCGACCATCCCGAGCGCTTTCTCAACGCGCACTGGCTGAACCCGGCCTATCTCGTGCCGCTGGTCGAAGTCTCGCCGGGTGCGAAGACAGATCCGGCGATCACCGCGCGGGTGAAGGAGATGCTCGAAGGCATCGGCAAGGTCCCCGTAGTTTGCGCCGCGACGCCCGGCTATATCGTACCGCGTATCCAGGCGATGGCTATGAATGAAGCCGCGCGCATGGTCGAGGAAGGCGTTGCGAGCCCCGAGGATATCGACAAGGCGATCAAATACGGTTTCGGATTCCGCTTCGCAGTACTGGGCCTCTTGGAATTCGTCGATTGGGGCGGCGGCGATATCCTGTATTACGCCAGCAAGTATCTCACCGGCGCGCTGAACAACGACCGCTACGCGTCGCCGGAGATCGTCGGCCGCAACATGGCCGAAGGCCGCATCGGCCTCAAGACGGGCGAAGGTTTCCTCAATTATGAGGGGCTCGATGTCGATGCCTATCGCGAGGGGCGGCTATCGGCATTCGTGGATCTGCTGAAGCACTTCCAGTTGCAGAAGCCGCCGGTTTTGTAGCGACTGCGAACTCGGCCCCTCATCCTGAGGAGCCGCACACTTGCGCGGCGTCTCGAAGGATGGCCGCACATCCATTCATGGTTCGAGACGGCGCCGAAGAGGCGCCTCCTCACCATGAGGGCTGAGTGTTTGATAGCTGTCTTTACACTTCCGGAAAGCCCCGCAGCAGATAGCTGCGTAGCCAGTGCAGCAGGCTGTTCAGGATCAGACCGAGCATCGATATCATGATCAGCGGCACGAACATATCCACGGTCTGAAACGTGCGCGCGGCCTGCACCAGCATGTGACCGAGGCCATCGGTCGAGGTGATCATCTCGGCGAGGAATACCACGATGCAGGAGATCACGAGGCCGATGCGGCAGCCGGTGAGGATCGATGGCATCGCGGCGGGCAGCACCACCTTGAACAGTATCTGCCAGCGCGGCGTGCCGGCGGCCATCGCGGACCAGATCAGCTTCTGCTCGACCATCGACGCGCCGTAATAGGTCGAGAGCAGGATCGGGAACAGCGCGTCGGCAGTCACCAGCGTGATCTTGGAGGCGTGGTCGAAGCCGAGGATCAGCAGCAGCGCGGGATACAGCGCGATCTTCGGGATCGGCGCCAGCACGCGCACCAGCGGCTTGACGACGGCATTGACTGCCGGGCTCACCGCTGCAGCAAGACCGATGAACACGCCGACGACCACGGCAATGCCGAAGCCGGCAAACAGCCGGATCAATGTCGCGGCGATATCGTGCAGAAAGTCGCCGTTGAAGAAGTCCTTCGCCAGCTTTCCGAACACCGCGCCCGGCGGCGGCAACAAGCTCGTCGGCGCGAAGCCGAATGAGATCAGCGACTGCCACAGCGCGATGAACAGCACGATCGGCGTGATGCCCAGCAGAACCGAATTGATGCGTTCCTGGTTCATGTCGTGCTCACGTGAAGCTGAGAGGCATGTCATCGCGCGGTTGCGACCAGCGCACCAGCGACAGGCGAAGCTTCTCGAAGGCCGCGTCGAAGATGATGCCCATGGCGCCGATGATCAGGATCATCGCGAACACCGTGTCGTATTGCGCCATGTCGAGCGAGTTGAACAGGATGTTGCCGGCGCCGGACTGGCGCGCGATCATCTCGGAGGTGATCATGGTGATCAGCGCCAGCACCAGACCCGTGCGGCAGCCCGTGAGAATTTCCGGCAGCGCCGCGGGCAGCACGATACGCAGCATGCGCATTGGCGCCGACATGCCCATCGCCGCACCGGACCACAGCATCTTTTCTTCGACGGCTTTGGAGCCCTGGAAGGCGTGATAGATGATCGGCAGGCTGACGCCGAGGAAGATGACAAGAATCTTGGAGACGTCGCCAACGCCCATCCACAGCATGATGATGGGCATCAGCGCTGCTTTTGGCACGGGATAGATGATCATCATCAGCGGATTGAAGAAGGCCGCGACAGCCTTGATGCGCCCCATCAGCAAACCGAGCGGGATCGCAAACATCACCGCGAGCACGAGCCCGATGGTCATCCGGCGGATGGAATCGAGAATGTTCAGCAGCGATCCCTTGTCCCCGAGGATCGACGGAATCGCCTTGATCGACTCCAGTGCCGTCGGGAAGCTCTCGGTATCCAGCCGCAGCGAGGCAATCTGCCAGACACACAGCAACCCGATGCAGGCGAACAATGGCGAAAGTGTCTTGAGCACCCCGCGCCCGGTCATCACAGATGGTCCTTGCCGTCGTCGATCATCTTCTCGATATCGACGATGTATTTCTGGAACCGTGCGTCGAGCAGCAGATCCGCGCGCTTGCGCGGCCGCGGCAGATCGATATCGACGATTTCCTTGATGCTGCCCGGCGAGCGCGACATCACGATCACCTTGTCGGAGAGATAGACGGCTTCCTCGACCGAATGGGTGACGAACAGCACCGTCTTGCGCTGTGTATCCCAGATGTCGAGCAGATCGTTCTGCAGCCGCGTGCGGGTATGCGCATCGAGCGCGCCGAACGGCTCATCCATCAGCAGCACGGCGGGATCATAAGCCAGCGTGCGCGCGATCGCGACGCGCTGCTTCATGCCGCCGGAGAGTTCTTTCGGATAGAAATTCTCGTAGCCCTTGAGGCCGACCATCTCGAGCAGCTTGCGGCCGCGCGTTTCGGCTTCAACCTTCTTCATGCCCTGCTGGCGCATGCCATACATGACATTGCCGAGCACGTTCTTCCACGGAAACAGCGCGAATTCCTGAAACACCGGACCGCGATCGGGACCCGGTCCCGTGATCGCTTTGCCCTTCACCTTGGCAACGCCATCGGTCGGCTGCACGAAGCCGCCGACGATATAGAGCAAGGTCGACTTGCCGCAGCCTGAGGGTCCGAGGATCGAGACGAAGGCCCCGTCTTCGATGGTGAGGTTGATATCCGACAGCGCCAGATGGCTTTGCTTGCCGGAGGTCTGGAAGCGCTGCGAGACGTGCTCGATTTCGATCATGGCTGAAGCGGGTTTGCGGCCGGAAACCGGTTCCGACTCGGCGTGAGCGTCCGAACGTAGCGACACCACCTGCATTCCCGGTCCTTCATTTGCCATGCACGCATTGCAATCACGACGGCCCGACTGTGTCCATCATGCTGACGGACGCAGCGTAGCCGGAAACTGCAATTACTTTAAGCTTCAAATTTATGCGGGCAACGCCTTTTTGCTGGTCAACGCCTGCTGCGAACAGGTCAGCTTCCCGCAGCAGGGCTTTCGGCGCTTTCGTGGCGTTAGTCGCGGAAATACGGCTCAACAGAGCCGGTCAGCTTGATCAGCAGCGGATTGCCGTACCGGTCCTTTGCCGCACCGGCGGGCACCTTCACCCAGCCTTCGCTGACGCAATATTCCTCGACATTGGTCTTCTCGGCACCCTTGAAGCGAATGCCGACATCGCGCTGCAGCACTTCGGCATTGTAGAACGGGCTTCGCGGATCGGTGGACAGACGATCAGGCAGATCGGCTGATGCATTGGTGTTGTCGGTCATAGCAGCGCCTCGATTTTCTCTCGCAGTGATTTAGGTTTGGCGGTCGGCGCAAAACGCTCGACGACCCGTCCGGAACGGTCGATCAGGAATTTGGTAAAATTCCATTTGATCCCCGAACCCAGCAATCCGGACTTTTCAGATTTCAGGTAATTATACAATGGATGCGCCCCGGCGCCATTCACGTCGATCTTCTCAAACAGTGGGAAGGTGATGTGGTAATTGGCCTCGCAGAAGCTCTCGATCGCCTTGGCGTCGCCCGGCTCCTGCGCGCCGAACTGGTTGCAGGGAAAGCCCAGCACGGAAAATCCGCGCGGTGCAAAATCCTGCTGCAGTCTCTCCAGCCCCGCATATTGCGGCGTGAATCCGCAGGCGCTGGCGGTATTGACGATCAGCAGCACCTTTCCTTCGAACTGCTTGAGCGCGACAGGCTCACCTGTCAGTGCGTTCGCAGAAAAATCGGAGATGCCGGTCATCGCACTGATCCCTCTCAGGCCGTCACGGGGTCGCAAGGCATCGGCGGGGTACCGCCGGCCTCGATGGCTTCGCCGGCCAGCAGACAGAGATCCTCGCGGTAACGGCCGGCCACGACCTGCACGCCGGTCGGCGCACGGCCGACGAGGCCTGTGGCGACGCTCAGCGCCGGCAGGCCCATGAAGGGAATGCCAATCTGCGGCATCTGGGCGGCCCAGACGCGATCGAAGCCTTCCTGGCCCTGCATATCCAGATGATCCGGGAACGGCAATTCGCCGGACATCGGCATCAACACCACGGCATAGCGCTGCAAGAACATTTCCCAGTCGCGCACGAAGGTGGAACGGCGCACCAGCGCGCGGGACAGGCCGCCATTCTCGAAGTCCTTGAGCTTGTCCTTCTGTCCGCGCAGACAGACCAGTGCTGCGGGATCGCCCTCGCGTTCGGCAGCATCCAGCATGCCCTGATAGCCGTCGCCGAACCAGAGCTGCGTCTGCAAGGCCGCAGCCTCGCGCAGCGCCGGCGTGTTCTCGACTTCCTCGACGATCCACCCTGCCCGCTCCAGCCGCTTGCCGGCATCGCGCACGGCGGCTTCGACATCGGCTGATATGGCGAGCCCGTCGGGCCGCAGGCACATGGCGGCACGCTTCTCGCGCTTGGGTCCTTCAAGCGGCGCCGGCACCCACCAGGGATCGCGCGCATCCGGCTGTGACATCGCGGCGAGGCCAAGGCGTACATCGTTGATGGTCCGCGCCAAGGGACCTGACACCGCGGTAATCTGACCGGAGATGATGCGCTCGGGCAGCGCCTGATTGTAGGCAGCGATGCGACCGACCGTGGGACGCAGACCGTGCACGCCGCAGGCATAGGCAGGATAGCGGATCGAGCCGGCGATATCGGTGCCGTGCGCGATGTGTCCGATACCGGCCGCGACCGCGCTGCCCGCGCCGCCTGACGAGCCGCCCGGCGTCAGCGAGGGATCGCGCGGGTTTTTGGTATCGCCATAGAGCTGATTGGTGGTGAACCAGCGATAGGAAAATGCCGGGCAATTGGTGCGGCCGATGATGACGGCGCCGGCCTTCAGCAGATTGTCGATCACCGGGCTGTTGGTCTTGGCGATGATCTCGTTCTGGATCTTCACGCCGTTCGAGGTCGGATAGGTCGCGTAGTCGATATTCACTTTGACGGTGATGGGCACGCCGCCGAGGGGACCGACATCCTCTCCATCAGCGATCGCCGCATCGACCGCATCCGCCCGCGCCAGCGCTTCGTCTGGGCGATGGTCGACCACCGCGTTGATGGCAGGGTTCACCGCATCGAGCCGCGCGAGCCCTGCAACAGTGGCCTCACGGGCAGAGACCTTACGGTCGCGAATCAATGCCGACAGATCGGTTGCCGACAGACGCCAGAGATCGTTCATAGAATGCTCCATTGCTTGTCGCTTGTTAACGCAGGCGGGCGGAGATTGCCAATCGGCCAAACGCTCGTATTCTCGCGGCGCCGAAGCGTCCGAGGTTTGCGCATTCCTTTCCGCCCCCTTGTGAGAGGGCGTGCGGAACGCCGGGTGCCCGTTGCACCCTTGGGCCTGATGCGAATGCGGTCTTCCGCAATTGAGAGTGCATCAGGACTTTCGGAGGCGCCGAGCAAGTGCCCGACGTTCCGCATACGGTGTTTTTTCGGTTGCCTGCACATCTGCCATGGCGAACGGTCCCATCACCAAAATTAATGTCCCAGGGCGGAGGGACAGGGTAGCCTCAAGCGAGTAAGCCGAACGCGTTTTGACTTGGTCGTCCGTCACACTGTCCAGGGGTCTTTCCATCCCAAGGTCGGCCGTCTCCTTGCCAGTGGCAGTGCTGGCGCAGATCCGTCCTGCCCGAAGACAGACGTCCCCCGTGAACCGCGTGACGCCGCATCTCCGGCGTCCACCGCATCCAGCCCCGCGAACGTGACGATCGCGCTCGCCCCTCTCATCGGGGCCGGACGAAGGGGAATATAATCCACGGCAGGATATTGTCAATAAGAAATAGGAAAAAATGTTTGGGCACTGCTTGCCGCCCCACACTCGTCATTCCGGGGCGTGGCCGGCTCTTGCCGGACGCGAACCCGGAATCCCAGCATGTTCAGCGCAAAAACTTCGAGATTCCCCACCATTCCAAGTGGAATGGCTGAGGTTCGCGTCCGGCAAGAGCCGGCCGCGCCCCGGAATGACAGTGGGAGCTGAACATGTCGGGATTCCGGGCTCATTCCGGTCCGCTGTGCAGCCCGGCCTGCCCCGGAATGACGTCGCGCGGGTGAGCCCGCGCGACGTCACTTCACCCTTGCGAGAAAATAAGCCAGCTCCACGATCTGCGCTTCGGAGATCGACTGCATCACATCGGCCATGGTGGCATCGTAACCGTGGCGGGAGTTGTCCTTGTATTCGCGCATGGTCTTGGCGAGGTAGTCCTCGCGCTGGTTGGCAATGCGCGGGATATTGTCGCGGCCGGAGAAATCAGCGTTGTGGCAGCTATCGCAGCGGAATTGCGATGTCAGCGCTTTCGCAGCCTGCATTCGCGCAGGATCGCCCGCTTCCAGAGCGACAGGCTTCGGCAGCGTGGCGAGATAATCCGAGAACAGGCGCAGGTCATCATCGGTGAAATCCTTCACCATGTCGTTCATCGGCTCTGCGACGCGGAGCTTCTCGCGAAACATGTAGATCTGGATCAGGGAATAAGCCGGCTGCTGCGCGCCGAGCGACGGCGTGTTCTCGGTTGCGGAGACACCCTTCTCGCCGTGACAACCGAGGCACGGCGCGGCCCGCTCGGTGATGGGTTCGGCGGCGAAGAGTGGGGACGTCGAGAGAAAAAGAGCTACGATGACGGCAAACGGGCGCATCGGCTTTGAACTTTCTGAATACTGAAACTCCGGCGTGGCGAATTCCTTCTCCCCGCTTGCGGGGAGAAGGTGAGGATGAGGGGGACTCTCACCGCGCTCGGAGCAAGTGGAGAGTCCCCCTCACCCGACTTTCACGCGCTTCGCGCGTTGCAGTCGACCTCTCCCCGCAAGCGGGGAGAGGTGAGAAAACGTCGTCACTTCGCGCCCGCCACCTTCTGCTTGCCATAGGTGATGCGATAGATCGCGCCGTTCCAGTCGTCGGAGACCAGCAGCGACCCGTCCTTCATCTGCAGCACGTCGACGGGGCGGCCGACATATTTGTTGTCCTCGATGAAGCCGGTGAGGAACGGCTCGACGGATTTCACCGTGCCGTCCTTGTTGAGCTTCGCGACAACGACGTCACCGCCGAGCTTCGTTGTCTTGTTCCAGGAACCATGGCGCGCGATGAAGATCGCATCCTTGTAGGCGGCCGGGAACATCTTGCCGGTGTAGAACCGCATGCCCAGTGCCGCCGTATGCGACCCGAGCAGGCCGACCGGCGCGGTGTAGTCGGCGCAAGATTTACCCCAGCCGAATTCCGGATCGAGGATATTGCCCTGCAGGCAGTATGGCGCGCCGAAATCCTCACCCGCCTTGGTGACACGGTTGAGTTCATCCTCCGGCACCGCTTCCGACATCCAGTCGCGGCCGTTGTCGGTGAAGTACATCTGCTTGGTGGTCGGATTCCAGTCGAAGCCGACGGTGTTCCGGACGCCCTTCACATAGATCTCGGCGCCGGTGCCATCGAGATTCATGCGGCGGATCTGGCCATGGGCCTCGTCATGCAGCACGTTGTTGCCGGGCTGACCGACCGGCACATAGAGTTTGTTGTCCGGGCCGATGCCGATGAACTTCCAGCCATGGGCTTCATCCTTCGGCAGGTTGTCGTAGATCATGGTCGGCTTCGGCGGGTTTTCGAGATTGTCTTCCACCTTTTCGATCTTCGAGATCTTCGACAGTTCGGCGATGTAGAGCGTGCCGTCCTTGAAGGCGAGACCGTTCGGGCGATAGAGGCCAGAGGCCAGCACCTTTACCTGGCGCTTGCCGTCCTTGTTCATGACGGCATAGACCTTGTCGACCAGGCGCGAACCCACAAAGACCGTGCCCTTGTCGCCCTCGCGCATCGAGCGCGCATTGGCCATGCCGGCCGCATAGACTTCGATGTTGAAGCCGGCGGGCACTTTCAGTTTGGCAGTCGGCAGCTTGTCGGCGGCGGACGGAATCGGCGGCGGCGCGACGGGCGCGAGCTTCGCTGCGGCAGCGCCATCGGGACGACCGATCAGCGGCGAGCCGGGCGGCAGTGCAGGCGCGGCGGCAACGGCTGGCGCAGCTGCAGGTGCCGGAGCGGCAGCCTGTGGTGCTGCAGGCGCTGCACTCGGAGCTGCTGCAGGAGCCGGTGTTGCAGGTGATGTATCGGACTGCTGGGCAAAAGCGCCGCTTGCAAAGACGCCGATGAACGCACCGGCAAGCAATGCCCGGCGTGCGGACGTGTAGACACTCATGGATCTCTCCCCTTTTTACGGAAGCCTTCTCTGCTCGCAGCACATGAGATGCGCCGCCCCCGAGGCTTTCCGGATCGCACTGTTGGATATTTTTATGTCGCTGCGCAATCAAAACATCACGCGCGAGCAAGCCTGTGCGGATTCCCGCAATCGGCTAGAGCCTTCTCGGTTCTGATAGAATCAGAACCGAGGCTCTGGCTTTTTGTATTGACGCGTTTTCTTGACGCGAACCGGTGCCCACTTCGCTCGACAACGCTCTAATGCCGCGTTGCGGACTCATCGGTGGCATCGAGCAGTGCTTCGGTGAACGGAAATTCAAGCACGATCTCGCCGTTCTTGTCCGTCACCTCAAGCACCGCTTTGAGCAGATCGCTCGGCGTGCCTTCGGAGCGCAGCAATTGCAGAATCATCGACCGCGCCACATCCCAGGCATGATCGGGATCCCGCAGCTCCTCGCCTTCGGGATCGACCACCAGCTCGTCGTTGATGCGTGTGTTGAAGAAATAAAGCGGCATGGCAATTCTCTTGGCACTGGGCTTGGGCGCGGACGCAGAAGACCTCAGACCACGCGAATATCCCGGAAGATGCGGCGGGCTGAGTACGAATCAATGCCTTTCAACCAAAGGCCTTCGCTATCTATGGAACGTTCTCGCCATTGCAATGTTGCAGTGCAATCGATTGTGCATTGCACGCATATTGTACCCCCATCGCTTCACATTGTGATGACGAAGTTGTTGGCGAACCTTTGAGCAGGGATTAGAGTTGTGGTTATGCAGTACCTGACTGCAGAGAAGCGGGAGATAAATATGGCCTGGAAAGCACCGAAGATCGTCGAAGTTGCAGTCGGCATGGAAATCAACATGTACGCCTGCGCAGCGCGCAAGTAAGACTTGAGCTCACGCTAAGATCTTAAGTTTTGGGGGCGCCTTCGTCATTGACGGGCGCCCCGCGTCTTTTTACGAGACGCGAATTGGCCGGGATTCAGGGCGATCTCATGTTGCGTGTTGTCGTTCTTGGAGCCGCGGCCGGCGGCGGTGTTCCGCAATGGAATTGCGGATGCCTGATTTGTCGTGCGGCGCGTAATGAGCGACCCGAACTGCGGAGCGGGCAAGCCTCCATCGCGGTGTCTGCCGACAACGCCAACTGGTTCCTGATCAATGCCTCGCCCGACCTGCGACAACAGGTCACCGATACGCCCCAGCTTCACCCCCATCCCGATCATGTCAGACACTCGCCGATCGCGGGCGTGATTCTCACCAATGGCGAGGTCGATGCGGTGGCCGGGCTCTTGTCGATGCGGGAAGGTTCGCCATTTACAATCTATGCGCACACACGTGTGCTGGCGATCCTGAAAGCCAACAGCATTTTCAACGTGCTCTCGGACAAGAATGTGCGCCGCGAAGCCATCGAGATTGATACGTCTTTCGAACCGAAGCTGCAGGATGGCACGCCGTCCGGCCTGGAGGTGTTGCCCTTCACCGTGCCCGGCAAAAGCGCGTGGTATCTCGAAGGTCAGGCGCATCCGGCCGGTGAAGATGGCGATGGCGACACGCTGGGTCTGCGAATTGCCGAGAAGGCCACCGGCAAGTATTTCTATTTTATCGCGGCCTGCGCGCGGGTGACGCCCGAACTGAAGACGCGCATCTCCGGCGCCCCGCTGGTGTTCTTCGACGGTACCGTGTGGCGCGACGACGAACTCATCGCGGCAGGATTGGGTCAGAAGACCGGCCAGAGCATGGGGCATCTGTCGATGTCCGGCGCGGATGGCGCCATCAATGAACTGGCCAATGCCGGCATCGCCAGAAAGTTCTTTCTGCACATCAACAATTCGAACCCGGCGCTGCTGCATGATTCCACCGAGCGCGCCGCATTGACCACCGCCGGCTGGCAGATTCCCGGCAATGGCATGGAGATCACGCTGTGAACGCCCCAGGTGCTACCATGACAAGTGCAAACATGATCGGCGCCAACGCCATTTCCGCCTATTCGATTTCGCCCGTAGTCCCGCTGGACAATGCCGCGCAACTCGAAGAGACGCTGCGCCATATCGGCGCGACGCGCTATCACTCGCTGCATCCGTTTCATAAGCTGCTGCATGGCGGCAAGCTCAACAAGGGCCAGGTGCAGGCCTGGGCACTGAACCGCTACTATTATCAGAGCACGATCCCGATCAAGGACGCCGTCGTGATCTCGCGCTTCCGCGACCGCGCGACGCGGCTGGAATGGCGGCACCGGATCGAGGATCACGACGGTGATACCGGCGCCGAAGGCGGCATCGAGCGCTGGCTGAAGCTGACCGAAGGGCTCGGCCTCGACTCAGCCTATGTGGAATCCACCGAGGGCATCCTGCCGGCGACGCGTTTCGCCGTGGAGGCCTATGTGCATTTCGTGCGCGACAGGACGCCGCTTGAGGCCATCGCCTCGTCGCTGACGGAACTGTTCGCCCCCAACCTGCATGAGGAGCGCATCTCTGGCATGCTGAAGCACTATGACTTCGTCAATCCGGACATCATGAGCTATTTCAGCCGCCGCCTGACCCAGGCGCCCCGCGATGCCGGCTTTGCGCTGGATTACGTCAAGCAGCACGCCAACACCCCGGCCGAGCGCCGCGCGGTTTGCAATGCACTGATCTTCAAGACCAATGTGTTGTGGGTGCAGCTCGATGCGCTGTATCATGCCTATGTCGATGGCCATGTGCCGCCGGGCGCGTTCGTCCCGGCCAAGTAAGAAGGCAACGATGACGGAGTTGCGCAGCAATCGTCGGATCAGCGTCAGCGAGGCCAGCAAGCCGATCTTGCCGCGCCACGCCAAGCTGAAGTTCGACGAGACGCGCCAGCGCTGGGTGATCCTCGCGCCGGAGCGCGTGCTGGCGCCGGACGATATCGCCGTCGAAATCCTCCAGCTTTGCGATGGCGAACGTAACGTCGCCGATATTATCGATCTCCTGGTCGCCAAATACGCCGCACCGCGCGACGATATCGGCACCGATGTTCTCGCGATGCTGCAGGATCTCGCCGACAAGGGTTTTCTCACGCAAGCGCGGGAGAAGACAGCATGAGTCCCACCCTCACCGACGCCAGTCCCGTCTTCACCGATCCCGCCGACAGTCTCGCGATCATGGAGCGCACGCGCTCGACGGCTGAGACCTTCGGGATTCCCCTCGCCGTGCTGGCCGAACTCACCCATCGCTGCCCGCTGCAATGTCCATACTGCTCCAATCCCGTGGAACTCGACCGCGGCAGCACCGAGCTGACCACCGACGAATGGAAGAAGGTGCTGTCCGAGCTTGCCGAAATCGGCGTGCTGCAGATCCACTTCTCCGGCGGCGAGCCGACCGCGCGCAAGGACATCGTCGAACTGGTCCAGCACGCAACGGATGTGGGCCTCTATTCCAATCTCATCACCTCGGCGGTGCTGCTGACGCGCGACAAACTCTCCGCGCTCGCCGATGCCGGGCTATGCCATGTGCAGATCAGCTTCCAGGGCAATGAGCCCGTGGTGGCCGACCGCGTCGGCGGCTATCGCAATGGCCACGCGAAGAAGCTCGAAGTCGCCAGATGGACGCGCGAGCTCGATCTGCCGCTGACCGTAAACGCGGTGATGCACCGGCAGAACCTGCATCAGCTCGCTGACATCATCCAGATGGCGGTCGATCTCGACGCCGACCGGTTAGAGGTCGCGAATGTGCAATATTACGGCTGGGCGCTGAAGAACCGCGCCGCCCTGATGCCGACCATCGATCAGATCGACGAGACCAGCCGCATCGTCGAGGATGCGCAGGTTCGCCTGAAAGGCATTCTCGATATCGACTATGTCGTCCCGGACTATTACGCGCTGCGCCCGAAAAAATGCATGGGCGGCTGGGGGCGGCAGTTCTTCAACATCTCGCCGGCCGGCAAGATCCTGCCCTGTCATGCCGCCGAGACCATCACCGGGATGGAATTTGAATCCGTGCGCTCCAATCATTCGATCGCCTGGATCTGGCAGAACTCCGAAGCTTTCAACCGCTATCGCGGCACCGGCTGGATGCCCGAACCGTGCCAGAGCTGCGCGTTCAAGGAAGTGGATTTCGGCGGCTGCCGCTGCCAGGCCTTCGCGCTGACCGGCGATGCCGGGAATACCGACCCCGCCTGCACGCTGTCGCCTGTTCACGCCGAAATCTTCAAAATGGCCGAAACGGAATCCACTGAGGGCCGCGACCGCTTCATCTATCGCAACTTCAAAGGCGGCACGCTGGAGCCGGACGCGGACGACATCCATGGCCGCTGATGTCCCCGCCCCGGCGAGCGCGGACCTGTTCGCGCCGCTGACCTCGGAACATCTCGATGTCGGCGACGGCCACGCAATCCATGTGGAGAGCGTCGGCCGCAGCGACGGCATTCCCGCAGTCTATCTGCATGGCGGCCCCGGCTCCGGCTGCCAGCCCGATCACCGCCGGCTGTTCGATCCGCAGCGCTTTCACACCGTTCTGTTCGATCAGCGCGGCGCCGGCCGCAGCAAGCCCAAAGGCAAGCGCGAGGCGAACACGCTGCCGCATCTGATCGCCGATATGGAAACGATCCGCACCCAATTCGGCTTCGACAAATGGCTCGTGGTCGGCGGCTCCTGGGGAGCGACGCTGGCGCTGGCCTATGCGCAGGCCCATCCGGATCGCGTGACCGGCATCGTGCTGCGTGCAACGTTTCTCGGCACGCGGGAAGAATTGCACGATGTCTTCAACACCATGCTGCCGCGGCATTATCCCGGCTTGCATGGAGATTTTCTGAGCGCCCTTGCCGAAGCCGAGCGCGCCGATCCGCTGCCCAACTTCTATCGCCGCATTCTCGATGCCGATCCGGCCGTGCATGTCCCGGCGATCCGCGCCTGGGGCGGCACCGAAGCCATCCTGTCCGAAATCGCGCCGAAGCGCACACGGCTCGACCTTGCCGAGCTTGGCAACCAGACGCGGCCGATGCCGGCGACGCCAGCGATGGAAGCGCATTACTTCAAGCACGACTGCTTTATGCGGCCGCATCAGCTCATGGAAGACGCCGGCAAACTCACCGGCATTCCCGGCGTCATCATTCAGGGCCGTTACGACTTCCTCTGCCCGCCCGCGACATCGCATGCCCTGGCCAGGCGCTGGACGAATGCCGAGGTGCGCATCGTTGAAGGCGCCGGTCACAGCCTGTATGACCCCGGCATGCGCGATGCGGTCATGAAGGCCATCGCCGATGTGGCGTCGAAACTGAAATAGGACTTCTGGAATGCCGATCAAAGGCACGGGAATGCTGATGACGTCGATGGATATCGACGCCAGCCACGAGCAGGAATTCAACGCGTGGTACGACCGCGAGCATCTCGCCGAGCGTGTCGCCATCGAGGGCTTCAATGAAGCGAGGCGCTATGTGGCCGTGAATGCCAGGCCGAAATATCTCGGTCTGTATTCGACCAGGACATTCGACGTCTTGGACAGCGAGGCCTATCGCACGGCGCTGGCGAACCAGACGAAGTGGTCGCTGACCAATATCGGCCGTTTCCAGAACATGCTGCGTTCGGTGGCGCGGATCACTGTCAGCCGCGGCCAGGGCCGCGGCGCGGCGCTCGGGCTGGTGCGCATCCGGCCACCCGCCGACGGCGCTGACAGGCTGCGCAGCACGATCGAAGCACAGCTCGATCCCGGCAATTTGCACGGCATCATTTCGATGCATCTGATGGAGAGCGATCCCCGCCTCTCGAAGCCGCTCACCGACGATCTGGCCGCGCCCAATCCGGCGGCGCGCGACTGGTATGTGATGATCGACGGCACCGATGTCGATGCTGTGGCTGCGACCATGAAGGGCCGCTTCACTGCGGCCATTGCAGCGGCAAAGGCAGAGCTGATTTCCGAGGGGACCTACCGGCTGATGTGGGATCTGGCGAAGAGCGATCTTTGAGCGCCGATCTCCGATTGAACGCATCCCACCTCTGACGCGACCAAGGTGAACTGGCCCGCAACGGGCCGCCTCACCTTGCGAGACGTCGATGACCATCCGTGTGCTGTCCCTTGTGGTTCTCACTACCGCTTTGATCATGAGCGGCCCGCTGACGCGCGCCGAGGACGAGCCGGCCAAGGTCGACGCCGTGAAGGCAGCCGAATTCAACAAGCTCATGTTTGCCGGCCCGCTGGGTCCGAAGCTGACCTATGCCTGCTTCGTCCGGCGCTATGACGCCGAGCATCTGGCGCGGCATCCCAAGCAGAAGGTCAGCACCATGAAGCTGCTGGTAGTCGCCGGGCATCCGCCCGAGGAAAGTTACACGCCCTACTCGTTCCGGCTCGGCTTCAAATATCGCCATCGCAAAGGCGACTGGGATTCCAGCGGCTCCTGCGGCCATATCCAGGATACCGACAAGGGCCAGGAGGTGAAGTTCGCATGCAGCGTCGATTGCGATGGCGGTGGCATTGCGATCGGCCTGGCCAAGGGAAACGACGCGACGCTGGTCCGCGTCGAGCGCGTCCGCATCTGGCAGAACAGCAAACCCGATGAAGAACCCGGCACAGACGCGCTTACCGGCGGCGAAGACGACAAGATTTTCCGGCTCGATCGCACGGACCTGAAGGAATGTGAATCGTTGATCACGGACCGCAAGGAACTCGCCGCGATGCGCAGCAAGTGAACGTGATTGACGCCAAAGCGGAGCGAACCATGAATCGACGCAGCCTATTGTGGACCGCCCTGTCGTCGGTCGGCGCGGGACTATTGGCATCGCGAGCGAATGCCGTGACGGCCGACAACAAGCCGCCCACCAGGCTCAAGGTCGTCTATCATCTCGCCGATGCCGACAGGGTGAATTTCGCCCTCGGCAATATCCAGAACCACTTCGATGGCGTCGGCGGCCCCGACAACGTTACCATCGCGCTGGTCGTGCTCGGCCCGGCGCTGAAGTCATTTGCCCGGGCTTCCGCCAATCCCGACATTACCGCGCGGGTCAGCAAATTCACCAAGGCAGGCCTGCAACTGGCCGCCTGCGGCAACACCATGAAGGCGCAGGATGTTACGCTGGACGGCCTGCTGCCGGGCTTCACTGTCGCCGACCGCGGCGGCGTGGTCCGGATCGCAGAGCTGCAGTCGCAAGGGTATGCGTATATCCGGCCTTAGAATGCATCCCAGGCTACTTGTTGAAACTCGTCATGCCCGGCGCACGCCGGGTATCCACGCCTTGGCAGCGCGTGAGAGAAGACGTGGATGGCCGGGTCAAGCCCGGCCATGACGTGGGGAGAGGTTCGTGCTTCCCCACACAAGGACCCTCCACATCGCCGCCCACAAAACCGACGCACAAAATTTACACAATCGTCATTCACGCACCGTTCTGGCCAAACACGGAATTGCGATCCGGCTCCCGCGCCCTGAATGGAACCGTTCGGCTTGCCATGCGTATGGGTTTGGGGCGATCATTGGAACCGGGCCGCGGCACGTTCACGCGGCGATCGGCCTTTTGATAATTGTAAGCAGAACAAGGCATCATGAATCCCGTCAAAGCACTCGAATCCCATGGTCAGGCCGTCTGGCTCGACTTCCTCGCCCGCGGCTTCGTCGCCAAGGGCGACCTCAAGAAGCTGATCGACACCGACGCCGTGAAAGGCGTGACGTCGAACCCGGCGATCTTCGAGAAGGCGATCGGAAGTTCGGACGAATATGATGCCCCGATTGCCGAGGCCTTGAAGTCCGGCGACAAGTCGCCGGCCGACCTGTTCGAGCACATCGCCGTCGAGGACATCCAGCACGCCGCCGACGTGCTGAAGCCGGTCTATGACAAGATGAAGGGCGATGACGGTTTCGTCAGCCTCGAAGTCTCGCCCTATCTCGCCAATAACACCAAGGGCACGGTCACCGAGGCGGAGCGCCTGTGGGCGAGCGTCAAGCGCCCGAACCTGATGGTGAAGGTGCCGGCGACGCCGGAGGGCCTGCCTGCCATCCAGCAACTGATCGGCGAAGGCATCAGCATCAATGTGACGCTGCTGTTCGCGCAGAAGACCTATGTCGAGGTCGCCGAGGCCTATCTCAATGGTCTCGAAAAATACGTCGCCGGCGGCGGCGATCCCTCCCATGTGGCGAGCGTCGCCTCTTTCTTCGTCAGCCGCATCGATGCGCAAGTCGACAAGCAGCTCGACGAGAAGATTGCCAAGGCCAACGATCCATCCGAGAAGGCGCGGCTCAAGGACCTCAAGGGCAAGGTCGCCATCGCCAATGCCAAGCTCGCTTATCAGGAATATCTGAAATTGTTCGCCGGCCCGCGCTGGGAGAAGCTGAAGGCCAAAGGCGCAAAACCGCAGCGCCTGCTCTGGGCCTCGACCGGCGTGAAGAGCAAGGACTATCGCGACACGCTCTATGTGGAAGAGCTGATCGGCAAGAACACTGTCAACACCGTGCCGCCCGCCACGCTGGACGCGTTCCGCGACCACGGCGAAGTGCGCGACAGCCTCGAAGAGAATGTCGAGGACGCGAAGAAGGTGCTGGCCGATCTCGCCAGGACCGGTATTTCGCTGGACAAGATCACCACCGAACTGGTGATCGACGGCGTCAAGCTGTTCGCCGATGCGGCCGACAAGCTGTATGGCGCGGTGGCGCACAAGCGCGCGACGTCGCTGGGTAACGGGATCGGATCGCAGAAGCTCGCGCTCGGCGACGGCATCACGAAGAAGGTCGCAACCTCCACCGAAGAGTGGCGCGGTTCGGCGAAGATCCGCCGGCTCTGGCACAAGGACAAATCGGTCTGGACCGGCGCCGATGAAGACAAGTGGCTGGGCTGGCTGAACAGTGCCTTTGCCGAGAAGGCCAAGCTCGCCGACTACAACGACTTCGCCAAATGGGTGAAGGCGCAGGGATTCACCGATGCGGTCGTGCTCGGCATGGGCGGCTCGAGCCTCGGGCCGGAAGTGCTGGCGCAGACCTTTGCCAAGGTGTCGGGCTTCCCGAAACTGCATGTGCTGGATTCCACCGATCCCGCGCAGGTGGCGGCCATGGGCAAAGCCGTGAAGATCGCCTCGACGCTGTTCATCGTCTCCAGCAAGTCCGGTGGCACCACCGAGCCGAATGTGATGAAGAACTATTTCTTCGACGAGGTGACCAAGGCGGTCGGTGCCGACAAGGCCGGATCTCATTTCGTCGCCGTGACCGATCCCGGCTCATCGCTGGAGAAGGTCGCGAAGACCCAAAAATTTGCACGCATCTTCCACGGCGACCCGACCATCGGCGGGCGCTATTCGGTGCTGTCGCCATTCGGCCTTGTGCCGGCCGCTGCTGCAGGCGTCGACCTCACCAAACTGCTGGATCTCACGCTATCGATGGTCCGCTCCTGCGGGCCCGACGTGCCGCCCGCTGAAAATCCCGGCGTGCAGCTCGGCCTTGCGATGGGCAATGCCGGGCTCGATGGCCGCGACAAGGTCACCATCCTGTCCTCGAAGAAAATCGCCGATTTCGGCGCATGGGCCGAACAGCTCATCGCCGAGTCCACCGGCAAGGACGGCAAGGGCCTGATCCCGATCGACGGCGAGACGCTGGGCGAACCTTCCGTCTATGGCACGGACCGCTTCTTCATCGACCTGCGCACATCTGGCGAAGACGACAAGGCGCATGACGACAAGCTCGCCGCGCTTGAAAAGGCGGGCCATCCCGTCGCACGCCTCGTGATGCCGTCCGTCGACCATCTCGGCCAGGAGTTCTTCCGCTTTGAGATCGCGACAGCCGTTGCCGGCTCCATACTCGGCATCAATCCGTTCAACCAGCCGGACGTCGAGGCCGCCAAGATCAAGACACGCGAGCTGACGGAAGCCTTCGAGAAAACCGGTTCGCTGCCGCCGGAAACGCCGGTGGTGTCGTCGAAGGATGCCGATCTCTATACCGACGACAGCAATGCCGAACTGCTGAAGAAGGCCGGCGCCGATGGCGATCTGACGTCATGGTTGAAAGCGCATTTCCGGCGCGTCACGCCCGGCGATTATGTCGCCCTGCTCGCTTATGTCGAACGCGACGGCGCGCATATCGACACGCTGCAGCAGATGCGGATGGCGGTGCGCGACAAGAAGAAGGTGGCGACCTGCGCCGAATTCGGCCCCCGCTTCCTCCACTCGACCGGTCAGGCCTATAAAGGCGGGCCGGATACCGGTGTCTTCCTGCAGATCACCGCGGACGATGCCAAGGATCTCGCCATCCCGGATTACCGCGCCTCGTTCGGTGTCATCAAGGCGGCACAGGCGCGTGGTGACTTCGGCGTGCTGACGGATCGCAACCGCCGCGCGCTGCGCGTCCATCTCAAGGGCGATCTCAAGGCCGGACTTGCTGTTCTCGACAAGGCGATGACTGCCGCATTGAACTAAACGACGATCCGCATGGCCCGGACATTGCTTCGGGTCATGCGCAATCAATAAAGGACATCACACAATGCAGCTCGGCATGATCGGTCTCGGCCGAATGGGCGGAAATATTGTCCGCCGCCTGATGAAGAACGGTCACACCGCCGTCGTCTATGACAAGGACGCCAAGGCCGTCAGCGGCCTTGCCTCCGAAGGTGCCACCGGCGGATCGTCGCTCGAAGATTTCGTGAAGAAGCTCGACAAGCCGCGCGCGGTCTGGGTCATGCTGCCGGCCGGCAAGATCACCGAAACCACCATCGATGCGCTGACTAGGCTGCTGGAGCCCGGCGATACCATCATCGATGGCGGCAATACCTTCTGGCAGGACGATGTTCGCCGCGGCCAGGCGCTGAAGGAGAAGGGCCTGTATTACATCGACGTCGGCACGTCCGGCGGCGTCTGGGGCATCGATCGCGGCTATTGCATGATGATCGGCGGTGAAAAGAGCGTCGTTGATCGGCTCGATCCGATCTTCAAGACACTGGCGCCGGGCATCGGCGACATCCCGCGCACGCCGGGCCGCGACAACAGCGATCCGCGCATCGAGAACGGCTACATCCATGCCGGCCCGGTCGGCGCCGGGCATTTCGTCAAGATGGTCCATAACGGCATCGAATACGGACTGATGCAGGCCTATGCCGAGGGCTTCGACATCATGAAGAACGCCAATATCGAGGCGCTGCCGGAGGCGCATCGCTTCGATTTGAATTTGCCTGACATCGCCGAAGTCTGGCGCCGCGGCAGCGTGATCCCGTCATGGCTGCTCGACCTCACATCGTCCGCGCTGGCCAAGAACGAGACGCTCGACACCTATTCGGGCTTTGTCGAGGATTCCGGCGAAGGCCGCTGGACGGTGAATGCCGCCATCGACGAAGCGGTCCCCGCCGAAGTTCTGACGGCGGCGCTGTTTGCGCGGTTTCGGTCGCGCAAGGAGCACACATTTGCAGAGAAGATTCTATCCGCGATGCGCGCCGGTTTCGGCGGCCACAAAGAGCCCGATCAGCATCCGGATCCAAAACGGCAGGACGCGCCTGATATCATCAAACCAAAGGCGTAGCCCGCATGACCGAGATACAAGCTCCAGGCCCTGCCAAATCCAAGAAGAAGCCAGACCCTTGCGCATTCGTGATCTTCGGCGTCACCGGCGATCTCGCCCACCGGCTGGTCATCGCGGCGCTGTATAACCTGCAGGCGGCCGATCTTCTGCCGGAGAAATTCTGCGTCGTCGGCATCGCCCGCAAGGACATGACCGGCGCGGAACTCCGCGACGACCTGATGAAGGGCCTGAAGCAATATGCGACGCGCCCGGTTGACGACGCCATCGCGCAGAAGCTGCTCAATTGCGTCACCTGTATCGAGGCCGATCCGGGCGAGCCGGATTCCTTTGATCGCATGCGCGACCAGCTCGACAAACTCGAGGAAGCGCGCGGCACCGGCGGCAATCGCCTGTTCTATCTGGCGACGCCGCCTTCGGCCTTCGCGCCGATCGCGCGTCAGCTCGGCCGCACCGGCATGCTGAAGGAAAACGGCTCGTGGCGCCGCCTCGTGGTCGAGAAGCCGTTCGGCACCGACCTTGAATCCGCGAAGAAGCTGAACAGTGAACTGCTCGGCCTGATGAACGAGCAGCAGATCTACCGGATCGATCACTATCTCGGCAAGGAGACGGTGCAGAACATCCTGGTGCTGCGCTTTGCCAATGGCATGTTCGAGCCCATCTGGAATCGCAACCATATCGATCACGTGCAGATCACCGTGGACGAGAAACTCGGCGTCGGCCATCGCGGCTCGTTCTACGACGCGACCGGCGCGCTGCGCGACATGGTGCCGAACCATCTGTTCCAGCTGCTGTCGCTGGTGGCCATGGAGCCGCCCGCGCGGTTCGAGGCCAATGCGGTGCGCTCCGAGAAAGCTGAAGTGCTCGCCGCCGTCACCACGCAGACCGAAGCCGAAGCGCTGCAGAATTCGGTTCGCGCGCAATATGTCGCCGGCCATGTGGGCGATACCGATATCGGTGACTATCTGAAGACGAAAGACGTCAAGGATGGCAGCACCACTGAGACCTATGCAGCGATGAAGCTGTCGATCGACAACTGGCGCTGGGCCGGCGTTCCCTTCTATCTGCGCACCGGCAAGGCACTCGGCATCAAGCGCACCGAAGTGGCGATCAAGTTCAAGCAAGCACCATTCGCCATGTTCCGCGACACGTCGGTAGAAAGCCTCGCGGAGAACTTTCTCGTTATCGCGGTGGAGCCGAACGAAGGCATCTCGCTGAAGTTCAACACCAAGGTGCCCGGTCCGGCTGTGGAGATCGACGGCGTCGAGATGAAGTTCCGCTACAAGGACTACTTCCAGGCTGCACCGGCGACGGGCTATGAGACGCTGATCTATGACTGCATGATCGGCGACAACATCCTGTTCCAGCGCGCCGACAGCGTGGAAGCCGGCTGGCGAGCCGTGCAGCCGTTCCTCGATGCCTGGATGAAGGCCGGCAAGGATGGGCTGAAGACCTACAACGCCGGCAGCGAAGGTCCCGAGGAAGCCAACGACCTGCTCAAGCGCGATGGTCGTAGCTGGCGCGTGCTGAGCTGACGCGATGACAGCGCCCAATCGCCATATCGTCGTGGTCGAGGATGCGGTGGCTCTCGCCGAGGCCGCAGCCGACCGGCTGATCGAGCGCATCGAGGCCAATCCCGGCCGCATCGCCATCTGCATGACCGGCGGATCGAGCCCGAAGCGGCTCTATGAACTGCTCGCCACCGAGCCTTACCGCAGCGAAATCCCCTGGGATCGCGTGCACTGGTTCATCGGCGATGATCGTTTCGTGGCGTCAGGCGATCCACTCAACAACATGAGCATGGCGCGCACTGCGTTTCTGGATGCATGCGCGCCGCTTGCGAATGTGCACCCAATCAAGACCGATGCGGACAATCCGGATGAAGCCGCCGCGCTCTATGCGCGCGAGTTGCAGTCTTTCTACGGTGCAGACACTTTCGACAAGGCAAAGCCGCTGTTCGATCTGGTGTTGCTCGGCGTCGGCCCCGATGGCCATGTGGCATCGTTGTTCCCCAGCTATCCAGCCATCGAGATCAAGGACCGCTGGGTTGTCGGCGTGCCCGAAGCGCATGTGAAGCCTTTCGTGCCGCGCGTCAGCCTGACGCTGCCGGCACTCGCCTCATGCCGCGAGATGCTGTTCCTGATGAGCGGCGAGGACAAGCGCGCAATCCTGACGCGGGTGCTGAAGGGCGAGGATCTGCCAGCCAATCGCGCGCGGTCGGACGGCGAAACCGTTTGGCTGTGCGACAAGGCCGCCCTGCCGGACGACGCGCGTGGCTGACACCGCGCCCAAGACTCTGGCACCCAAGATCCTGGCACCCAAGGCTCTGGTGGTGATGGGCGTCTCCAGCTCAGGCAAGAGCACGATCGCGAAGACACTTGCTGAACGCCTCGGCTGGCGCTTCGCCGATGGCGACGATTTTCACCCGAAGGCAAATATCGAGAAGCAGCGCGCGGGCCAGCCACTCACCGACGACGATCGCTGGCCCTGGCTGCAGAGCATTGCCGACGAGATCGACCGCGTCACCGCGTCCGGCGAGAAAATCGTGGTTGCCTGTTCTGCGCTCAAGCGCGCCTATCGCGATCTGCTGTTGCACCGCCGCGACGATATTCGCATCGTCTATCTCGACGGCTCCAGGGAGCTAATCGCCAAGCGCATGGCGGCGCGGAAGAATCATTTCATGCCGCCGACGCTGCTCGACAGCCAGTTCAAGACGCTCGAAATCCCCGGACCGGACGAACGTCCGATGACAGTATCCATCGACGACGATGTCGACGGCATCGTCTCCGCCATCATCCGCCAACTGCCGACCTGAAGGATCAGACCATGACCAAGATCGCTCTCGTGGTGTCCGATGTCGACGGCACACTCGTCACTCACGACAAACGCCTCACCGACACAGCCAAGGCGGCCGTGAAGAAACTGGAAGACGCCGGCATCGGCTTCACCATCACGTCGAGCCGCCCGCCCGTCGGCATGCGCTTCCTGGTGAAGCCACTGGGGATCACGCTGCCGATCGGCCCATTCAACGGCAGCTCCATGGTGGACGGCGACCTGAAGCCGATCGTGCAGCACCTGATCCCGGAATCCGCCACCAAGCGCGCCATCGAAGTGTTGGAAGACCACGGCGTCGATATCTGGATTTTCACCAATGATGAATGGGTGATCAAGCGCGACGACGGCAAATATGTGCCGCATGAGCGCGACACCATCCAGCATGAGGCCGTGATGGTGGATGACTTCTCGCCCTATCTTGCCAAGGCCTGCAAGATCGTCGGCGCCAGCGCGGACTTTCCGTTGCTTGAGCGCTGTGAGGGCGCGATGCAGAAGGCGCTGGGCGATACGGCTGTCGCCGTGCGCTCGCAGAACTATTATCTCGACATCACTCCGCCCAACCAGAACAAAGGCACCTTTGTGCAGGCTATGGCGCAGCGCCTCGGCATCTCCCTTGAGGCCATCGCCACCATCGGCGACATGCGCAACGACCTGCCGATGTTCAAGGTGTCAGGCATGTCGATCGCCATGGGCAATGCGAGCGACGATGTGAAATCGCAGGCGACGGATGTGACGACGTCGAATGAGGAGGAAGGCTTTGCGGGCGCGGTGGAGATGATTTTGAAAAGGAATGCCACGTGACGTAGCCCCCCTCCCCCTTGCAGGGAGGGTTAAGAGAAGAGCTACTTCGCCCGCTCCACCTTCTTCTCCTGCGGACGCTTGGCGCTCGCCAGATTATGCGCCACGGCGATCAACGCGATATGGGTCAGTGCCTGCGGGAAGTTGCCGGTCTGGCGTTTGACGCCGCTGTCATATTCTTCCGCCAGCAGGCCGACATCATTGGCGATCGCGACGACGCGATTGAAGAGTTCTTCCGCCTTGGCTATCTCGCCCATCTTGATATAGGCCTCGGCCAGCCACAGGCTGCAGGCGAGGAACGCACCCTCCGCGGGCTGAACCTCGCCGGTGACCTCGCGCGGATCATGGCGCAGCACGAAGCCGTCACGTATCAGATATTTCTCGACCGCTGCGATCGTGCCCTTCACGCGAGGATCGTCGGCCGGAAGAAAACCCAGAGCCGGCAGCAGCAGAATGGCGCCGTCGAGCACGTCCGAGCCATAGGATTCCACGAAGGTGTTTTCGCGGGGATCGAACCCCTTCTCGCAGACGTCGCGGTGAATCTCCTTGCGCAGCGCCTTCCACGTGTCGACAGGGCCTTTGAGATTGAAGCTCTCGGCGCTCTTGATGGCGCGGTCGAACGCAACCCAGCAGCCGACTTTCGACAGCACATAGTGCTTGCCGGGGCCGCGGCGCTCCCAGATGCCGTGATCGGGCTTGTTCCAGACAGAAGCGAGATGTTCGAGGATCTCGCATTCCACCGCCCAGGTGCCATCCTCGAGATCGAGTTTGGCAACGCGGGTCTGGTGGAAGGCATCAATCAACTCGCCATAGACGTCGAGCTGCAGCTGCGCATGCGCAGCATTCCCCACGCGCACGGGCAGCGCGCCGCCATAGCCGGGCAGCCAGTCGGCCTCCCATTCGAGCAGGCGGCGCTGGCCCATGATGCCATACATGATCTGCATCTCGGCCGGTGCGCCGGCGACGGCGCGCAGCAGCCAGCGATACCAGGCGCGCGCTTCATCCGTGTAGCCGCTGTTCATCAGCACCAGCAGCGTGAATGTCGCATCGCGCAGCCAGCAGAAGCGATAGTCCCAATTTCTGGAGCCGCCGAGCTTTTCGGGCAGCGACGTGGTCGGCGCCGCGACAATGCCGCCGGATGGCGCATAGATCAGCGCCTTCAGCGTGATCAGCGAGCGCATCACGAGATCACGGTGCTCGCCTTTGTAGGTGCAGCGGCTGCTCCATTCCTTCCAGAATTCCTCCGTGTCCTTCAGCGCCTCGTCGACATTGATCGGCGCTGGCACTTTGAGATGCGAAGGCCCATAGGTCAGCACGAACGGGACGCTGTCGCCCTGTTTGACTTCGAATTTCGCGACGGTCGTGAGGTTCTCGCCGTGGGTCTCGACGGGCGTGTGCAGCACCGTCATGTCGGGACCGCAAATCGCCAGCACGCCGCCGTCCTTGTCGCGCTTCACCCAGGGGATGGCCGCGCCGAATCCGAAGCGGATGATCAGCTCCATCCGGACCGTCACCGTGCCGCGATCGCCGCGGACAATGCGCACCACATCGGAAGCGGCGCCGCGCGGCGGCATGAAGTCGATCAGCGTGATGGCGCCGTCGTCCGTCTCCAGCGTGGTTTCCAGAATGAGGGAGTCGCCGCGATAGCGCCGTTTGCATGCCGTGATCGGAGCGTCGGGCGTGATTTGCCAGCGGCCGTGATCCTTGGTGCCGAGCAGCGCGGTAAAGCAGGCGTCGGAATCGAAGGCCGGCCAGCACAGCCAGTCGATCGATCCGTTGCGGTTGACGAGAGCGGCGGTCTCACAATCGCCGATCAGCGCGTAATCTTCGATATTGCTGTACAATGTCTTTCCGCCACCTGACAAAATTTACGTCAATGCGGACAAACTCCTGTCCGCGGTTGCAATGTGCAGCGCGTCACGATCGATCGACGTGGCCATCGTCTCCACCGTGGCCGGCAGCCGCTGCCGCCAGTTCGGATGCTCATTGATGGTGCCGGGAATATTCGGCTGATCGATCACACCCAACAAGTCTTCCAACGCGACGGCCAGCAAACGGGTCCGCGTGCGCGCGAGAAAGTGAGCGACGGCGTAGAGGTCTTCGGTATTGATGCCCTGGGCTCGCAGCGCCTCGCCGAGCATCTGCAGCGCGTAACGGCGGGCATCGTCGCTCTCGCCGGGATCGATGCCCAGCGAGCGCTTCAGCTGCAGATCGTGCAGGCTGCGCCAGCCGGCATAGGTCGGCAGATCGTGGGTATTGAAGGTCACCAGTGCATTCGGCGCGTAATAATCGACGCCGCGGAACGCATAGCGTTCATCGCGCTCGAACATCATCACCAGATACGACCAGATGCCCCAGGATGCGAGATGATCGCGGAAGCCGTCCGGCACGGTACCGAGGTCCTCACCGATCACCACGCAGCGATTGGCGACGCTCTCCTGCGCCGTCACCGCCAGCAGCGCTTCGAGCGGCATCTTCACATAGGCGCCGTTGTCAGCGTCATAGCCATGCGGCACGACATAGAGGCGATTGAGGCCGAGCACATGATCGAGGCGAACCGCGCCCGCATAGCGCATCGAGGCACGCAGCATGTCCTTGAACGGCGCGAAGCCCTGCACTTCCAGCCCCGCCGCATTGAAGCCGGCGAGACCCCAGTTCTGTCCGGCGGGCTGCAGCGCATCGGGCGGCGCGCCGACGGACAGATGACGCGAAATCGCGATCTGCTCATTCCAGGCATCGAAGCCGCCGGACTGCACGCCGACCGCGACATCGAGATAGAGGCCGACGGGCATGCCGAGATTCGTCGTCAGATCGAAACAGGCCTTGAGCTGCAGGTCGGCATTCCACTGCACGTATTCGATATAGGCGACTTCCTTGCCGTCCGGCCCGGCGCGGAAGGCCTCGCAGGTCGCGTCATCGGGCAGCAGCCATTCCGACGGCCAGTCCCACCACGCGGTCTGCTGCTGATGCCGCAGCACCTCGAAACAGGCGAAGCGCGTCAGCAGCGGCGCGCGCTCGGCGCGGAATGCGGCGAAGGCCTTCTGACGCTCGGAGGTCGGATCGGCATGAAATATCTCAAAGGCGGCACGCATCGCTGTCGACTTCGCCGCGGCGATATCCGCATAGTCGACGAATTGGCTCGCGCGCATAGTGGCCAGCATATCGCCGCTATCATTGGCCGCATATTCGGGCAGCGCCTCGACGTCGATATAAAGCGGATTGAGAAACAGCCGGCTGTTCGGCGAATACGGGCTGCATTCGGCCGGCCGGTCGTCGAACAGCGCATGCAGCGGATTGAGCCCGACACCGCCGGCGCCGCTCGAGGCGGCCAGTCTGATCAGGTCCTGCAGATCGGTGAAGTCGCCGATGCCCCAGTTGCGCTCGGAGCGCACGCCGTAGAGCTGTACGGCGAGAATCCAGGAGCGATCGAAGGTCCCGGGAAATGCCTTGGACGGCGCGACGATGAACGGCGCCTCATCGGGGAATTTCTTGGCGTCGACCAGCCTGAGCCGGTGCACGCCGACCGGCAGATCGCGCGGCCAGGTGATCTCGCGCCCCTCCGTTGTTCCCTCGGCGATAACCTTAACCCCGTCGAGAATTTTCCAGGTCAGGGGAAACGTGGCAGCCTCATTGAGGACCGTGCGGGCACCCTCGCCGGCCCGGACCACGACCGGACTCGCCACGAAGCGATGCGGCGTGCGCACCGGCATGGCGTCCAGAATGAGCTTCAGGGCAGCTTCGCCCGTGGTGTGCCACTGGCCCTGACCGTCGTGAAAACCGGTCTGGATTCCGAGTTCGGCAGCTTTGGTGAAAAGGTCCATTCGGCACGCTGTTTGCAGAGCAACAATCGAAAGTTGCTGGGAAATTTCTGAATTTGCGGAAGAGGATAGCCGATTTCAACGCGTCGATCTAAGCTGAGTTCCATGGGGAACCAAACCCCTGTCACGGGGCTTTGTATATGATCGCACCGTCTCTTTTTGAAAAATCGAACAGGGACGACACCTCATGATGGCATCACCGTGAACAGAACATCCCAAATCGTGGACACCGCCGGTATCGGCGGGGCTTTCCATATCGAAAACATCTATCCGATCATCGACGCTGGCCGCTTCCCGGTCAAACGCATCGTGGGCGAACCTGTCGCTGTCTATGCCGACCTGTACCGCGATGGTCACGAGATCATCGCCGCTGCCATTGTCTGGCGCCGTGAACAGGACCGCGAGTGGAATCGGGTCCCGATGACGCTGGAAGTGAACGACCGCTGGGGCGGCTCATTCATCCCCGATGGCATCGGACGCTATGTCTATGCGATCGAGGCCTGGACCGACGAATTCGCGACCTGGCGCCACGGCTTCGAGCTGAAGCTGAAGGCCGGACAGGACGTCACGCTGGATGCGCTGGAAGGCGCCGGCCTGATGACCAAGGCGCAGAATGGCGGGCCCGAGGCTTCGGCGCTCATCGTCAAGCAATGCGAGAATTTCCTGCAGACCGGCGACAACGAGCCGCTGCTGTCACCCGAGCTGCGCATCGCCATGGCCGAAGCGCAGTTGCGGCCTGACCTGACGCGCTCGCCGCTGCTGCCTCTGATGATCGACCGTGAGCGTGCCCGCAACGGTGCGTGGTACGAGATGGTGCCGCGCAGCCAGAGCACAGTGCCCGGCCAGCATGGCACGTTCCGCGACTGTATTGCCCGCCTGCCCGACGTGCAGGCCATGGGCTTCGACGTGCTGTATTTCACGCCGATCCACCCCATCGGCAAGACCAACCGCAAGGGCAAGAACAACTCGCTGACCTCCGAACCAGGCGATGTCGGCAGCCCCTATGCCATTGGCGGCGCCGAGGGCGGCCATGACGCGATCCACCCCGAACTCGGCACCATGGAAGATTTCCATGCGCTGATCGCTGCGTGCAAGGAGCACGGTCTGGAAGTCGCGATCGACGTGGCCGTGCAGTGCTCGCCGGATCATCCGTGGGTCAAGGAGCATCCGGACTGGTTCAAGCGCCGCCCCGACGGCTCGATGAAATACGCGGAGAACCCGCCGAAGAAATACGAGGACATCCATAATCCCGACTTCGACTGTGAAGATGCGGGATCGCTGTGGAACGCGCTGCGCGACATGCTGCTGTTCTGGTGCGACCAGGGCGTTAAAATCTTCCGCATCGACAATCCGCACACCAAGCCGTTGCGGTTCTGGGAATGGGCGATCCATGAGGTGCAAATCAGGCATCCGGACGCGCTGTTTCTGGCGGAAGCCTTCACGCGTCCGAAGCTGATGAAGGGCCTCGCCAAGCTCGGCTTCTCGCAGAGCTACACCTATTTCACCTGGCGCACCGCGAAGTGGGAGATCGAGCAATATCTCAACGAGCTATGCGGCTATCCCGAGCGCGAATTCTATCGCCCGAACTTCTTCGTCAACACGCCGGACATCCTGCCCTATCACCTGCAATCCGGCGAATCCTGGATGTTCAAGGCGCGCGTGGCACTGGCGGCCGCACTATCGTCGACTTATGGCATCTATAACGGCTTCGAATTGCTCGAACACGAAGCCATCCCCGGCAAGGAGGAATATCTGAACTCGGAGAAATACGAGATCAGGACCCGCGACTGGAATGCGCCGGGGAATATCAAGCCCTACATCACCGCGCTGAACCACGCGCGCCGCGCCAACCCGGCGCTGCAGCAGACATCGAACCTGCGCTTCATGCCGGTCGACAACGACAACATCATCGGCTTCGTCAAGGAGTCGGTGGATGGCACCAATACGGTCGCCGGCGCCATCGCGCTGTCGCGCGATCCGTATGAATTCTGGCTACCGATCGACACGCAGGTGATGGTCGATGGCGAGCTACGCAACGTCGCCGCCGTCGAGAACATCATTACCGGCGAGCGCCATGGCGTCGAATGGGGCGGCATCCGCCTGCGTCTCGATCCCCAGCGCGATCCCGCCATCTTCTTCCGTTGCCTCGCCTGAAAGCGTTGACATGAACGTAATGACCGATATCGACGTTAAAGCGAAACAGCGCGCCGAGGAGATCGACAAGCTCTGGTACAAGGACGCCATCATCTATCAGCTGCATGTGAAGACCTTCGCTGACAGCAACCATGACGGCATCGGCGACTTTATCGGCCTGACCGAGAAGCTGGATTACCTGCAGGATCTCGGCGTCACCACCATCTGGCTAATGCCGTTCTATCCGTCGCCAGGCCGCGACGACGGCTACGACATCGCCGACTATGGTTCGATCCATCCCGACTTCGGCACGATGAAGGATTTCAAGCGCTTCATCCATGAAGCCAAGCGCCGTGGCCTGCGCGTCATTACCGAACTCGTCATCAATCACACATCGGACCAGCATGACTGGTTCAAGCGCGCCCGCCGCAGCCCGGCCGGCTCCAGTGCGCGCAACTGGTATGTCTGGAGCGACACCGACCAGAAATATCAGAGCACCCGGATCATCTTCACCGATACCGAAAAGTCGAACTGGACCTGGGACCCGGAGGCCAAGGCCTATTACTGGCACCGCTTCTTCTCGCATCAGCCGGATTTGAATTTCGACAATCCGCGCGTCGTCTCTGCCGTGGTGCAGGTGATGAAACGCTGGCTGGATGCCGGCGTCGATGGCTTCCGTCTGGACGCGATCCCCTATCTTGTCGAGCGCGACGGCACCAATAACGAGAACCTGCCGGAAACGCACAAGGTCATCAAACATCTGCGTGCCGAGCTCGATGCCTATGCGCCGGGCAAGCTGCTGCTCGCCGAGGCCAATCAATGGCCGGAGGACGTGCAGGAATATTTCGGCAACAGCGACGAATGCCACATGGCGTATCACTTCCCGCTGATGCCGCGCATCTATATGGCGCTGGCGCAGGAAGACCGCTTCCCGATTACCGATATCATGCGACAGACGCCGGACATTCCCGGCGACTGCCAGTGGGCGATGTTCCTGCGCAATCACGACGAGCTGACGCTGGAAATGGTCACGGACGTCGAACGCGACTATCTGTGGTCGACCTATGCGAACGATCCGCGCGCGCGCATCAATGTCGGCATTCGCCGTCGCCTGGCGCCCTTGATGGACAACGATCGCCGCAAGATTGAGCTGCTGGATTCATTGTTGCTGTCGTTTCCCGGCACACCGATCATCTATTACGGCGATGAGATCGGCATGGGCGACAATATCTATCTCGGCGACCGCAACGGCGTGCGCACACCGATGCAATGGGCGCCGGACCGCAATGGCGGCTTCTCGCGCGCCGATCCCGCGCGGCTCTATGCACCGCCGATCATGGATCCGATCTACGGCTACGAGTCCGTGAACGTGGAGGCGCAGTCGCGCAGCCTGTCGTCACTGCTGTCGGCGACCAAGCGGCTCATTGCTGTCAGGAAATCGACGCTGGCTTTCGGCCGCGGCACCATGACCTTCATCCGCCCCGACAACCGCTCCGTTCTCGCTTATGTGCGCCAACTCGGCGACGAAGCGATTCTTTGCGTCGCCAACCTGTCGCGCGCCGCGCAGGCCACCGAACTCGATCTTTCGCCGTGGAAGGAACGCGTGCCGCTGGAAATGCTCGGCCGCACCAAATTCCCGCCGATCGGCGATCTGCCTTACATGATCACGCTGGCGCCTTACGGCTTCTACTGGTTCCAGCTGCAGTTGCGCGATGTCTCCGAGCATTCGCAGCCGCCGGTGGTACCGGAATTCGAAACGCTGGTGGTGCCGCTCGGCTCGACCTGGATGACGCTCGCCCGTACGCGCGGTGTGTTCGAGCGCGACGTGCTGCCCTCCTTCCTGGCGCGCAGCCGCTGGTATCCGGAGCGACAGCCAAAGGCGATCCAGCCCGTGCTCACCGGTGCGATCCCGTTCTGCGAGATCGGCGACAATCGTCCATGGCTGGTGTTCTTCGAAACCACGCAGCGCAATGTGGCGACGCGCTATCTGCTGCCCATGCAGATCGAGTGGACCCGCTTCGACCGTGAACGCTACAATCCGAAAGCCTTTGCCGCTGTCCGCCAGGGCGCACGCGAAGGCACCCTGCTCGATGTCGCCACCGACCACATCTTCATTGCGCTGCTGCTGCACAATTTGCGCATTTCACTGACCGTCGAAGAAGAGGGCAACCGTCTGGAATTCCGGCCGACGACCAAGCTCGCCGAAAAGCCGGCTGCGCCGCTGGAGAACATCCGTGCGGTCGAAACCGAACAGTCCAACAGCACTGCATTGGTCGACAACGACTATGTCGTGAAGATCTATCGCAAGCTGCAGGCCGGCATCAATCCGGAGATCGAGGTCAGCCGTTTCCTGACGGATATCGCCGGTTTCACCAATACGCCGGCTTTGCTTGGCAGTGTCGAACTGGTCGAGGGCGATCAACGCACCGCCGTCGCCATCGTGCATGCCTTCGTGCAGAATCAGGGCGATGCCTGGACCGTGACATCGGCCTATCTCGACCGTTTCGCCGATGAGCAGCGTCTGCTGGCGGTGGATGACCACGCCCCGCACAGTGAAGAGCAGGTGCCGTATCTGCTCTATATGTCGCAGACCGGCCGCCGCGTCGCCGAGATGCAGATGGCACTGGCCAGCCGCGACGATATCCCGGATTTCAAGCCGGAGCCGACGTCGCCTGACGATATCAGGCTCTGGATCAACGAAATCGTCACGCGTGCGGAGCCGGTATTTAGTGCGCTCGCCCAGCGTCGCAATGCTGCAAAGGATTTGGATCGCGCACTGATCGATCAGGTGCTGGAACTGCGCCACGGCTTGCGGGGGTGGCTGACCGAGCTGCTGCCGGAGAATATCGACGGACTGAAGATCCGCCATCACGGAGATTTCCATCTCGGCCAGATGCTGATCGTCAAGGATGATATCTTCATCATCGACTTCGAGGGTGAACCGCGCAGGTCGATCGATGAGCGCCGCCGCAAGGCGCCTGCTGCACGTGATATCGCCGGGCTCATTCGCTCGATCGATTATTCGGCAACGGCAGCGCTGGAACGCGCGCTCAAGGTAACTTCGGACGACACCGGCAAGCTGGCTGCGGCACTGGACGCCTGGCGGGAACGTGCCACCACGGCTTTCGTTGACGCCTATCGCGAGACCATGACCGATGCGCGGCTGTGGCCGGCAGACGCGGGAGCCACCAAGGAAATGCTGAACTTCTTCCTTCTGGAAAAGGCGCTTTATGAAATCGAATACGAACTTGCGCATCGGCCAGATTGGCTGCGCGTGCCACTGACTGGCATTCTGCGCATTCTGAACCAGTATTCTGAGGAAGCCGTATGACCAATTTGCCCGCCGAGGCTTACGCAATCGTCGAAGGCCGCCACTCCGATCCATTTCACTATCTCGGCCCCCACAAGGAAGCCGACAAGACGGTCGTGCGCGCTTTCCTGCCGGAAGCCGTGAAGGTCGATGCCATCGACGATCACGGGGCGACGACGGCATTAGAACGCGTCCATGACGCCGGCCTGTTTGTCGGCGCACTGGCCAATGGCTCGACCAAGTATCAACTGCGGGCGCGCTATGGCGACAGATCCGTCGATCTTGACGACCCTTATCGCTTTCCGCCGATCCTGACCGAATTCGATCTCTATCTGCTCGGCGAAGGCACCCATCAGCGGCTCTATGACAAGCTCGGCGCCCATCCGATGGTGCTCGAAGGCGTGAGCGGCGTCGGCTTCGTCGTGCTTGCACCCAATGCAAAGCGCGTCAGCGTGGTCGGTGATTTCAATTTCTGGGATGCGCGGCGTCATCCCATGCGCGTGCGCGGTGCCGGCTACTGGGAGCTGTTCATCCCGGGCGCGATGCCCGGCGATCACTACAAGTTCGACATCATCGGCCCGCACGGCCAGTTGACGCAAAAATCCGACCCGATGGCCTTCGCCGCCGAACTGCGGCCCTCCACAGCGTCCATCGTGCTCGACGAAACCAGGATCCCGCATCCGCGCCCTGCGCCGGATCACATCAATGCGCTGAACAAGCCGATGTCGATCTATGAGGTGCATCTGGGCTCGTGGCGCCGCAAGGGTGACAATGAGTGGCTGACCTATCGCGATCTCGCCGAGACACTGCCGCGCTATGCCCGCGATCTTGGTTTTACCCATGTGGAATTCCTGCCCGTCAACGAACATCCGTTTGACGGTTCATGGGGCTATCAGCCGACCGGCATGTTTGCGCCGACCAGCCGCTTCGGAACGCCGGCAGAATTCGCATTGCTGATCGACGCTTGCCACGCCGAAGGGCTCGGCGTGCTGCTCGACTGGGTGCCCGGGCACTTCCCGGATGATCCGCATGGCCTCGGCAATTTCGACGGCACGGCCCTTTATGAACATGCCAACCCGCTGCAGGGCCGGCACATGGACTGGGGCACGCTGATCTACAATTACGGCCGCACCGAAGTCGTGAACTTCCTCGTCTCCAACGCGCTGTTCTGGCTCGAGCGTTACAATGTGGATGGGCTGCGCGTCGATGCCGTCGCCTCGATGCTGTATCTCGATTACAGCCGCGAAGCCGGCGCCTGGATTCCGAACAAATATGGCGGTCGCGAGAATATCGAGGCCGTCAGTTTCCTGCGCCGTTTCAACACCGAAGTATTTGCGAAATTCCCGAATGCGACCACGGCAGCGGAGGAATCCACTGCTTGGCCGCAGGTCTCAGGCCCCGTCGAATTCGGCGGGCTCGGATTCGGCTACAAGTGGAACATGGGCTGGATGCATGACACGCTGAATTACATCAGCAAGGATCCGATCTATCGCAAGTACCAACACAACGACATTCTGTTCGGACTTCAATACGCCTTCTCGGAAAATTTCGTGTTGCCGCTCTCCCATGACGAAGTGGTGCACGGCAAGCGATCCATTTTGGGCCGCATGCCGGGCGACGACTGGCAGCGGTTCGCCAATCTGCGCGCGTATTACGCTTTCATGTTCGGACATCCCGGCAAGAAGCTGATGTTCATGGGCTGCGAATTCGCCCAGGAGCGCGAATGGAATCACGACACGTCGCTGGACTGGCACCTGCTGGAGCAGGACAAGCATGCCGGCATCCACTCGCTGATCCGCGATCTCAACGAGCTGTATCGCAACCAGCCGGCACTGCATGAACTCGATTGCGATCCGGCCGGCTTCGAATGGATGATCACCGACGATGCCGGCAACAACGTCTTCGCCTGGCTGCGCAAGGGCGCCAACCCGCGCACGCAGTGCCTCGTGGTCGTGAACTTCTCGCCCAACGTCTATCACGATTACCGCGTCCGCGTGCCGTTCACCGGCACCTGGCGCGAGGTGTTGAATTCCGACGCCGCGCATTATGGCGGCAGCAATGTCGGCAATTCGGGCGAAGTCATTGCCAAGGGGCTTGTCCCCGAACTCAGTCTAACCCTTCCACCGCTGGCCGCACTCTTTCTCGTACCGGAATTCTAGAGCATGAGACTATCCGCCGGCATGCCCTCCCGCCTCGGCGCAAGCTGGGACGGACGGGGGACCAACTTTGCCTTGTTCTCTGCGAACGCCACCAAGGTCGAACTGTGTCTGTTTGACAGCCAGGGGCGGCGCGAGCTCGAGCGCATCGAACTGCCGGAGTATAACGAGCACGTCTTTCACGGCTATCTCAATGATGTCTCGCCGGGCCAGCTCTATGGCTATCGCGTGCACGGGCCTTATGAACCGGAGCATGGACATCGCTTCAATGCGCACAAGCTGCTGCTCGACCCCTATGCCAAGAAACTGGCCGGGCGCCTGGTCTGGAGCGATGCACATTTCGGCTATCGCACCGGCTCGTCGCGCGAGGACCTCTCTTTCGACCGCCGCGACAATGCGCGCGGCATGCCGAAGGCCGTGGTGGTCGACGAGACCTTCAACTGGGGCCGCAAGGAAGCGCGTCCCAGCGTACCCTGGGAAGACACCATCATTTATGAGGCCCATGTCAAAGGCCTGACGCAGACGCGCAAGGACGTGCCGCCAGGGCTGCGCGGCACCTATCGCGGCCTGTCGTCGCCGTCGATGATCGAGCATCTCAAACGGCTTGGCGTTACCACCATCGAGCTGCTGCCGGTGCACAGCTTCGTCGATGACCGGCGTCTAGTCGAGATGAAGCTGGTGAATTACTGGGGTTACAATACCCTCTCCTTCTTCGCCCCGGAAGCGCGCTACGGCACCGACAATCCGCTCGATGCTTTCCGCACCACCGTGGCGCGGTTGCATGACGCGGGCATCGAGGTGATGCTCGACGTGGTCTATAACCACACCGCCGAAGGCAATCATCTCGGCCCGACGCTGAGTTATCGCGGCATCGACAACGCCTCCTATTACTGGCTGATGCCGGACAATCCACGATTCTATGATGACTTCACGGGCTGCGGCAGCTCGATGAACCTTACGCATCCGCGTGTGTTGCAGATGGTGATGGATTCATTGCGCTACTGGGTTGAGGTGTGTCACGTGGATGGCTTTCGTTTCGACCTTGCAACCACGCTGGCGCGCGGGCCGAATGGCTTCGATCGCAATAGCGGTTTCCTCACCGCCATCCGGCAGGACCCTGTCCTCGCGAACGTCAAGATGGTCGCCGAGCCCTGGGACCTCGGCATGGGCGGCTATCAGGTCGGCGCGTTTCCGTCGCAGTGGTCGGAATGGAACGACAAATATCGCAGCGCCATGCGCCGCTACTGGAGCGGCGAGGGTTCGCTGATCGGCGAAGTCTCCAGCCGCATGACCGGCTCGTCAGACGTGTTCAATCATGACGGCCGCAAGCAGCGCGCCGGGATCAACCACGTCACCGTGCATGACGGTTTCCCGCTGGCCGATCTGTTTGCCTATAACGAGAAGCACAACGAGGCCAATGGCGAGGACAATCGCGACGGCTCCAGCGACAACCTGAGCAACAATTTCGGCGTCGAGGGCCCGACCGACGATCCCGAGCTGCTGGCGCTCCGCAGGCAGCTGCGCAAGAACCAGCTCGCCTGTCTGTTCCTCGCGCAGGGCGTGCCGCTGCTGCTGGCCGGCGACGAGGTCGGTAATACCCAGGGCGGCAACAACAATGCCTATTGTCAGGACAACGAGATCGGCTGGGTCGGCTGGGACAATCTCGGTGATAAGGACGACGATCTCACCGACTTCATCGGCCATATGGCGCAACTGCGGCAGCGCTTTCCGCAGATCACCACGCAACGCTGGCTCGACGGTCGCCGCGCCGATGGCAGCTATGGGGTGCTGTGGCTGACGCCCTCGGCCGACGAGATGACCGAGACGGACTGGGCGTTTCCAGACGGGCGTTTCCTGTCCTACGTGCTTAGCGCTTCCGGCGACAACGCCAATCCGATTTTCATCGTGCTGAACGCGGCGCCCGAGGGCATTCCTTTCAAGCTGCCGAAGATGCTGGAATACAAGAACTGGCGGCAGGTACTGAACACCGCCGACGAAAAACTCTCCATCGCTATCCTGCCCCCCGGCAGCGACATTGATGCGCCACCGCGCTCGGTGCTTGCCTTTGCGGGGACGCCAGCATGAGCGCTCATTCGTTCGGACCACGGCTCACTGAGAAAGGCGCGATCTTCCGCCTCTGGGCGCCGGCTGCGCAACGCGTCGACGTGGTGCTTGGCGATCAGACACATCCGCTGAAGCCCGGCGGTGACGGCTGGTTCGCCGCCGAGATTTCCGATGTGAAAGCCGGCGCCACCTATCGCTTCAGGATCGACGGCAAGACCGACGTGCCCGACCCCGGCTCACGCTTTCAGCCGAACGATATCGCCGGCCCTTCCGAAGTGATCAACCACAAGGCCTATCCGTGGCGCGCGACCGACTGGCGCGCGCGGCCGTGGGAAGAGACCGTGCTGATTGAAACCCATGTCGGTACCTTTACGCCGCAGGGCACCTATCGCGCGATGATCGACAAGCTCGATCACCTTGTGGCGACGGGGATCACCGCGCTCGAATTGATGCCGCTGGCCGATTTCGCCGGCAAGCGCAACTGGGGCTATGACGGTGTGCTGTGGTATGCGCCGGATGCGATGTTCGGCCGCCCGGACGATCTGAAGGCGCTGATCGACGAGGCGCATCTGCGTGGGCTGACGGTGTTTCTGGACGTCGTCTATAACCACTTCGGCCCGGAAGGGAATTATCTCGGCCTCTATGCGCCGTCTTTCTTCGGCGATGCGCATACGCCGTGGGGCTCGGCGATCAACTATCACCTGCCGGAGGTGCGGGCCTACGCGATCGAGAATGCCGTGGCGTGGCTGCGCGACTATCGCTTCGATGGGCTGCGGCTCGATGCCGTTCATGCGATCCCCGAACAGGGCGAGATCCCGATGCTGCACGAGCTGAGCCGCGAGGTCGGCAAGCTAGCCGCCGACACCGGCCGGCTGATCCATCTGGTGCTCGAGAACGACGACAACCGCGCCACTCTGCTCGATCCCGCCACCAACCCGCCGCGCGGCAAATATCGCGCGCAGTGGAACGACGACTATCACCATGCCTGGCACGTGCTGCTTACCGGCGAGGACAAGGGCTATTACAGCGACTACGCACCGAAGCCGCTCGATCATATCGTACGAGCGCTGGGCTCGGGCTTCGCCTATCAGGGCCAGTCGTCGGCGCATCGCGACGGCGCACCGCGCGGCGAACCATCAGGCGAGCTCGCACCGGCGGCCTTCGTGAATTTCCTGCAGAACCACGACCAGATCGGCAATCGCGCGCTTGGCGATCGGCTGGAGACCTTGGCCAAGCCCAAGCCCATCGAAGCTGCACTGGCCATTACATTGCTGGCGCCGATGGTACCGATGCTGTTTCAGGGCGAGGAATGGGGCTCGAAGGTGCCATTCCCGTTTTTCTGCGATTTCGAAGGCAATCTCGCCAATGCCGTACGCAATGGCCGCAAGAAGGAATTCGCCAGCGCCTACGAAAAATATGGCGACGAGATTCCCGATCCGCTGGACGAGAGCTCGTTCCGCTCGGCCTTCGTCGATTGGGACAATCGCGAAACGACCACGGGCAAGACGCGGCTGACGCTGGTTCGCGAGCTGCTCGCATTGCGCAAGCAGCACATCGTGCCGCGCCTCGCTGGCGCACGGTTCGGCCAGGCTGAGGCGAGCGACGACGGTTTGCTCACGGCCTTCTGGACAATGGGTGACGGCAGCAGGCTGCATCTCACGGCCAATCTTTCCGACAAGGCCGTCAACGCAGCACCGCCGAGCACAGGTACAACAATTTGGGGCAACACTACCACCGGCGTGGGGACGCCGTGGTCCGTCGTTTGGCGGATCGGAGATAGATAATGGCTCCTGCGATTCCCGTCGCGACCTACCGTATTCAACTCACCAAGGATTTCGATTTCGATGCCACCGCGGGCATCGTCCCCTATCTGAAGGCGCTTGGCATCACCCATCTCTATGCCTCACCCTTCATGAAATCGCGCGCCGGCTCGACCCATGGCTATGACATTGTCGATCACACCAAGCTCAATCCGGAGCTGGGCGGCGAAGAAGGTTTCGAGCGCCTGAGTGCCGCGCTGAAGGCCAACGATATCGGCCTGATCCTCGACTTTGTGCCCAATCATGTGGGCGTGCATTTCGCAGACAATCCGTGGTGGCTCGACGTGCTGGAATGGGGACAGGCCTCGCCGCACGCCGTCTCCTTCGACATCGACTGGGACACCCTGCCCTATCGCGCACGCGGCGGCCTGCTGCTACCGATCATCGGTAGCTCTTATGGCCAGGCACTGGACAACGGCGAGATCGAGCTGAAATACGACGCCGAGGAAGGCAACTTCTCGGCCTGGTATTTCGAACATAGGCTGCCGATCGCGCCGGAGCGCTACAGCGAGATGCTGCGCACCATCGTCAAGGAAGCCGACGCCGGCAACACGCCAGCCGGCCGGGCAATCCTGACACTCGCGGCCAAACACAAGGGCCTCCGCCATCCCAACCGGCGGGAAGCGCCGGCTTTCAAGCAGCAGCTGGTGTCGATCGATGGCGCTGCCGAGGTTATCACGCGCGGCCTCGACGCCTATCGCGCCGGGCCGGATCGGCCCGCCCAGATTCAGGCCATGCACATGCTGCTGGAGCGCCAGCACTACAAGCTCGGTCAGTGGCGCCTGGCATCGAGCGAAATCAACTATCGCCGCTTCTTCGACGTCAATACGCTGGCTGGTCTGCGTATCGAGGACGCCGATACGTTCGAGGCAATCCATTCGCTGGTCAAACGGCTGATTACCGAAGACAAGCTGCAGGGGTTGCGGCTGGACCATATCGACGGTCTTCACGATCCCTCGCAATATTTCCAACGGCTGCGCCGGCTGATCCGCGAGGCGCATGGCAACAGCACCAAACCATTCTATGTCGTGGTCGAGAAGATTCTCGGCGAGCACGAGAAGCTGGTGCCCTTCGCCGGCGTGCATGGCACCACCGGCTATGAATGGCTCAATGTGATCACACAGGTGCTGGTCGAAGAAAAAGGCCTGGAACCACTGGGCGAAACCTGGCGACAGGTGAGCAACGTCTCGCCGAAATTCGAACCACAACTGGTGGAAGCCAAGCGCCGCGTGCTCGATACGCTGCTGCTCAGCGAATTCACCGTGCTGACGCGTCTGCTGGCACGGATCGCCAACGGGCATTATTCGACGCGCGACTTCTCCGCCGACACGCTGCGTCAGGCTTTCGAACTCTACGTGCTGCATTTTCCAGTCTATCGCACCTATCTCTCCACCGCCGGTCCATCTGCCCTCGACCGACAACTGATCGCCACGACCATCGAGAAAGCTCGCGCCGACTGGTTCGGCGCCGATGAAGGCTTGTTCGACTTCTTGCGCGACGCTCTGACGCTGGACCTGCTGAAACCCGGCCGCCCCGCGCATAGCAAGCCGCGGGTGCGACGCTTTGCATTGAAGGTGCAGCAGTTCACCGGGCCGACGATGGCGAAGTCGCTCGAAGACACCGCCTTTTATCGCTATCATCGCCTGCTGGCGTTCAACGAAGTTGGCGGCGAGCCGGCAGCGGAAGCGATACCTGTCGCCACGTTCCACGAGATAATGATTACACGCGCGCTCGAGCGGCCGCATGGCATGACTTCGACCGCTACCCACGATACCAAGCGCGGCGAGGATGCCCGCGCGCGTTTGCTGGCGCTGGCCGAAATGCCCGGTGAATGGGCCAGTGCTGTCAGCCGCTGGAAGTTGCTGAACGCGCCGCATCTGGTTGTTGACGGCGAGATGCGCGCGCCCTCCGCAGCGTTCGAGTATATGTTGTATCAGGCGCTTATCGGCGCTTGGCCGCTCGGCGGACAGGACAATTCCTTCCTCGAGCGGATGCAGGCCTATGCGCTGAAGGCGGCGCGCGAGGGCAAGCAGGAAACGAGCTGGCTCAACCCCAACGACACCTATGAGAAGGGTCTGCGCACGTTTCTGGAGCGCATTCTCGACCCGGCCCAGTCGCCGGAATTTCTTGCAGCGCTTGAGACCTTTGCCAAACGCACATCGCTGATCGGCGCGTTGAATTCACTCAGCCAGATCACGCTGAAGGCGACCATTCCCGGCATGCCGGACTTCTATCAGGGCACCGAATTCTGGGATTTCTCGCTGGTCGATCCCGATAACCGCCGCCCGGTGGATTTCGCCGAACGCGCGAAAGTGCTGAAGGCACTGCAGCAACCGGATTGGGCGGCACTGGCGCAGCACTGGGATGATGGCCACATCAAGCTCGCCTGGACGCGCGAGCTTTTGAAACGCCGCACCGAGATGGCAGCCGTCTTCACCGATGGCGATTACGAACCACTTGAAGTGACCGGACCTCATGCCGCGCACATCATCGCCTTTGCTCGGCGGCATCAGCGCGACGCGGCAATCGTCGTGATCCCACGTGCTTTTTCCGAAGCGACACAAGGCGGGCGGCATTGGCCGGAGGCGACGGCCTTCGACGCGACGGTGATCGCGCCCGGCTACCTCGTTGAAGGTTCTGCGCAGAAGAACGGCGCGATCCAGCTCGCCGTTGCCAAGCTCTTCAGGCAGATTCCGATGGCGATCGTGAAGGCACATGCCGCGCCGAAACGCATTCGTTCGACGCGTTTGCGATAGCACACACGACAAGGCCGCCCGGGATCGATGGCCGGACGGCCTGGCGGATGTCGTGCCGACTCGAGAAAGGTCGGTTCCCTTCCTCCGCGTGCTCAAAGCTTTTCATCAAATTGTTTGCGAGTGGTTTACGATCAAACTCGTGTGCGCCGCACTATCGCACGGCATTTTTATGCTGCAGAGCGGCAGGCACGGAAGATGCGTGAGATTTTCTGCACGCCGCAATCGCCGCTTCAACTCTTTTTCGTGAGCAGCAGATTTCCGCGCGATTTGATCGCTGCCTGCGCCACCTCGGCGAAGCGCTGCAGGAGCCAGGGCAGCACCACTTCGACGGTGACATGATCCTCGGCAACATCGACATGACCGGACGCCGCCTGCCCCATGGCACGGACGCGGAAGATCATCCGGTCGCCGTCCCAGCGCTCCTCGTCAACTTTCAACATTGGTACATTAGTTGTTGCCCGTGTCAGTCCTGTCTTGAGCCGGCGCGCAGCTTCCTCGCGGCCGAGGCTGTGCGGAATGGAAACGACGAGCGGTGCAGACATCTCATGATCCTTTGTTAGCTCACACGGATGTAAGCGCGATTTCGCCCGACGGTAGTCGTAATCAAAGTTTCACTCATGGAACCTTGGGGATGCCTGCGCGTTTTTATCGCATGAAGGCAGCAGGCTTGTCCGTCTGCCAGGCTGAGGAGAAATCCATGTCCATTGGTACTATCATTCTGATCATTCTGATTATCGCCTTGCTTGGTGGTTTCAGCGGTATCGGCGGCGGTCCATTCTACGGCACCGGCTATTACGGCGGCGGTGGCCTCGGCCTCATCGTGGTAATTCTGCTGATCCTCCTGCTGCTTGGTAAGCTGTAAGAGCGGATATTGATTTCAAGGCGCGCGATCCGGAAGGATCGCGCGCTTTTCCATGTGCGTACGCTCTCACCGTCATCACCCGCGAAAGCGAGTAATGACGGTAAGAGTCATTTCAGTTTCCCGATCGCCGACTTGATCGACGACGCAGCATCCTCGTAACCCGCCCACGCCTTGCTCTTCGCCATTAGCGACGGGACGCTGCGCACAGTGAAATTCTTCGGACCCAGATCTTTGCGCAGCTGCGGCCATGTCAGCGGCATCGACACCGTGGCCCCCTTTCGCGCCCGCGGCGACAGCACCGAGACCGCGGTCGACATCCGGTCGTTGCGCAGATAGTCGAGGAAAATCTTTCCACCACGCAGCTTCTTCGACATGTTGAGGAGGTAGCGCTCGGGGTCGTCACTGGCCATCTGCTGGCACACGGCCTGCGCAAAACTCTTGGCCGTTTTCCAGTCGACCTTGTCCTTCGCGCCGTGCAGCAGTGGTGCCACCACATGCAGGCCCTTGCCGCCGGTCGTCTTGCAGAAACTCTCCATGCCGAGGCTCGAGAGCCGTTCGCGCATCTCGCGTGCCGCATCCATGACGGCAATGAACTCCACATCAGGCGCCGGGTCGAGATCGAACACCAGACGCCCCGGTGTATCCGGCGCATCCGGCGCGCAATTCCACGGATGCAGTTCGAGCCCGCCGATCTGCGCGACAGCCGCAAGACCTTCGACGCGATCGATCTGCAGGTAAGGCTTGCGGTCACCGGAGACTTTCACGAGTTCGAGCAGGTTGGATGTCCCCGACATTGCGTGGCGCTGGAAGAACTGCTGTCCGTCGATGCCGTCGGGCGCGCGCACGATCGAACACGGGCGGCCCTTGAGATAGTCCATCATCCAATCGCCGATGGCCTCGAAATACACCGCGAGATCGCGTTTGGTAACCGACTCGCCATCGCCGGCATCCGGCCACAGCTCCTTGTCGGGTTTGGAGATCGATACGCCCATGACAACGGCATTGCCTGCCGCAGCTTTTGCGGGCGCGGCTTTTCTTGCGGAGCTTTTGGCAGTCTTCTTCGCGCTGCGCTTCGGCGTCGGCTCGACAAGTTCGGTCCTCTTGGGAGTCTCGGCCTCGACCTCATCGGCCGGCTTGTCGTGCCGCAGCCCCTTGAATGACGCCTGACGCACCATGCCCGCGCCGGTGAAGCCTGCGAATTCGATCTCGGCCACCAGTTCGGCCTTGAGCCAGTGCACGTCCCGGCCACCCGGCGGCGTCTCCTTGCCGCCGAACGGGCTGGTCTTCGCCGCCGCTTTCTTCAATGCCGGCATGATGCGCGTGACCTTGTCCTGGCCGAAGCCGGTGCCGACGATGCCGACATAGGCCAGATGATCGCCTCCGTTGACGCCGACCATCAGCGACCGGAACTTGCCGGCATTACTCTTCCATCCGCCGATCACGACCTCATGACCGGCCCGGCATTTGGCCTTGGTCCAGTGTTGCGAGCGGCCGGACATATAGGGCTCCGACAGCTTCTTGGAGACGATGCCTTCCAGTGACAGTTTGCAGGCCGACTGCAGAATGGCGTCACCACCAGTCTCGAAATGATCGACATAGCGGATCAGGCTTTCCTTGCGACGGCCGCGGGCTTTGTCGAGTAGCGCCTTCAATCGCTCCTTGCGCTCGCCAAGCGGCAGCTTCCGCAGGTCTTCGCCATCAGCAAACAGCAGGTCGAACACGAAGAAGATCAGCGTATCGGTCTCGTCATCCGACAGCGCCGCCTGCAGCGCCGCGAAATCCGGCGCGCCATGAGCGTCAAGGCCGACAATCTCGCCATCGATGATCGCATCCGGCAGGCCGGTGGCTTCCTTGGCGGTGGCCTGAAACTTGTCGGTCCAGTCGAGCCCCTTGCGTGTCTTCAGCGTGGCCTCTCCGTCTTCGACGCGGAGCTGCACCCGATAGCCGTCGAACTTGATCTCATGCGCCCAGCCATCCGCGGAGGGTGGCCGCTCCACGATGGTGCAAAGTTGAGGCGCGACGAAGCTAGGCATCTTTGCGACCTTGACCGGCTTCGCCGATGGTTTGGCCGCCTTCCTTGTCACGGCTTTTTTGCCTGCAGCTTTCTCGGTCCTCGCCTCCCCTACATCAGCCTCGTTCTTGCCGCCCTTCTTCGCACGCGCATCAGCAGCACTGCCCTCGCTGGAATCCCACACCGCGTCCGGCTTGATCTTCGCCGTCTTCGCGATCATGAAGGGCTTCGGCGCCTTCCCTTTTCCTGAGGCGATGGCGCTCATGGTCCGGCCGGACGCCACTGACTTGTCATCGTCGAGGATGGTGTTGGCCTTGCCCTCCTTCGCGAAGTCGTCGCGATGCTTGATCAGCAGCCAGTTGGTGCGCTTGCCGCCATTGCGGTCATGCTTCATGCGCACCAGAACGAAGCCGCCATGCAGCTTCTCGCCGTCCAGCGTGAATTTCAGGTCGCCCTTCTTGAAGCCCTTGTCCGGATCGTCGCTCTCCCAATAGCCACGGTCCCACAGTTGCACGGTGCCGCCGCCGTATTGTCCCCGGGGAATCGTGCCTTCGAAATCGCCGTAATCCAGCGGATGGTCCTCGACCTCGACAGCGAGGCGCTTGTCGGCGGGGTCCATCGACGGCCCGCGCGTGACGGCCCAGGACTTGAACACCCCGTCCATCTCCAGCCGCAGATCGTAATGAAGCCGCGTGGCATCGTGTTTCTGGATCACGAAGCGGCGGCGCTTCGCCGGCGCGACCACGATCTGGCCGGCGGGCTCCTTGGTGAGCGCGAAATCGCGTTTCCGGCGGTAGATCTGAAGCTGCTTGTCGGCCACACCGTCCCCCACTCACCGCATTGGGCGCATGATCCGGCCCGGAACCAAAACCGGCAACTGCCGTTGAAGTTCCTGGAAATCCACGCCAGCGCAATACTTTGCGGTCTGCGCGCTTCATTTGTAGATCGAGTTGGAGGACGAGTATGGCCCCGCCCCGCGCCTACTGGAAAGGCTCTCTCAAGCTGTCGCTCGTCACCTGCCCGGTGGTGCTGTATCCGGCCGCGACCTCGGTCGAGAAAACCAAATTCCACATGATCAACCGCGAGACCGGAAACCGGCTAAAACAGCAGATGGTGGATGCCGAGACTGGCGACGTCGTGGAGAAGGAGCAGAAGGGCCGCGGCTACGAGATCAGCAAGGGCGAATATGTCGAGATCGAGAAGGAAGAGCTCGAGGCCGTGCAGATCGAGAGCAACCACACCATCGACATCGACAACTTCGTGCCGCGCGACGAGATCGACAGGCGCTATCTGAACAATCCCTATTACATCGCGCCCGACGGCAAGGCCGGTGCCGATGCGTTCGCTGTGATCCGCGATGCCATGAAGGACAAGGACCGCGTAGCGCTGGCGCGCATCGTGCTCACCAATCGCGAGCACATCATCGCCATCGAGCCGCTCGGCAAGGGGCTGCTCGGGACTACGCTGCGCTTCCCCTATGAGGTGCGCGACGAGGAGGACTATTTCGACGATATCAAGAGCCCGAAGATCTCCAAGGACATGATCGACCTTGCGGTGCATATCCTCGACAGCAAGGCGTCGCATTTCGATCCCAGCAAGTTCAAGGATGAATATGAGACCGCGCTGAAGACGCTGGTGAAGCGCAAGGCTGCGGGCAAGCCGGTGAAGGTCGTCGAGCAGGAGGAGAAGCCGGACAACGTCATCAACCTGATGGATGCGCTGAAGGCGAGCCTCAAGGGTGGCAAGGGCAAGTCGACCAAACGCGCTTCGTCGTCACGACCACATGTAGCACGCAAGCGTCCGGCCAAGAAGGCCGCGCGGTCATCGGCGCGGCACCGCAAGGCAAGCTGAGCGCATGAAGATTTTGGGAATGATCATAGGCATCGCGTTGATGCCAACCATGGCAGCGCAGGCGCAGCAGCTACAGACACGGGAATGCAACGCCTCGAATATCGCCTTCGTCGCCGAAGCCATCGCCAAGATGGCCGATGGCAAGCAAAAGAAGACCGCTTCCGACGAGATCGGCCTGGCCAGCGAAGCAATGGCGGAGGGCAAGGACGATGAATGTAAGGACCACCTGCTGAAGGCGACGCTACAGACCAAGTGAGGCGATGACGCTTCGGTCGAAACTGTCATGGCCGGGCCCGGCCATCTACGTCCCTTCTCTCCCCAAGACGTGGATGCCCGGGACAAGCCCGAGCATGACGAAGATTGGTTCATATGCGTCGATCAAGGTACATCGGCGCAGCCTCAGGCCTTCGTCGACTTCCGGGATTTTTTGGCCGCTTTCTTTTTCCCCGCCGTCTTCTTGCTGGCTTTCTTCACCGTCTTTTTCTTCGGCGCCTTCGGCACCTTCTTGCCCTCGGCGCGAGCTTCCGACAAGCCGATGGCGATCGCTTGTTTGCGGCTGGTCACCTTCTTTTTCGAACGACCACTTCTCAGCGTGCCGGCCTTCGCCTTCTTCACCGCTCGCGCGACCTTCGCTGCCGCCTTCTTGGAATATTTCGCCATTCCATGCTCCCGTTGTGATGGAAACGATCAATCGTCATCATCGGTGATGGTTCCGCGTGGGTGATGTGCGAACGGACGCACTTATGAAATCCCTATAACGCGGCACTGCCGCTCATCTCGTTTTCAAACGGGCGGCCGATCATCTTGCAGCCATTCGCTCAAGCGAATGAACTGGAGACTGCAAGTGATCACCATCGAACCTCCCTCGTGTAGCTCATCCCTCGTTTTCATCGGCAAGAACGGCCGCGGCCAGTGGGTCGCGCAGGAGCAGAACGGCCTATTCGGCGGATTGTTTGTCAGCCGCGCGAATGCCGTGCGTTATGCACTGTTCGAGAACGGTCATCGCCCCGAAGCTATCATCGAGGCGGCGGGCCTCATCGAACTCGATATGAACGCCCTGCCTTTCACGCCAGCAACCTCCGTCGAACGGTTACAACAACGGCGCGTCGCCTGAGCTTCCCGCCATGTCCACAGTTGCTCTTCGGGCTCATGCCCTCCCGCAAGCTCATGCCTCCCATCACGCCAACGACTGGCTGCACGGCATCATCGCCGACGTGCCGACGCCGTTCGACGCGCATGGCGCGCTCGATCTCCTCACTTTCGCGCGGTTGTGCGAGCGTCAGGTCTATGCCGGCGCCAGTGCCATCGTGGTCGGCGCGACCGCCGGCGAAGCCGACACACTCACCTCGAAGGAGCGCGCCACGCTGATCCGGACTGCCGCCGGCGTCGCCCGCGGGCGCATCCACGTCATTGCCGGCGCGGGATCGAACTGCACCAGCCGCGCCATTGAATCAACGCGGCTGGCAAGGGCTGCCGGCGCCGATGCCGTCATCTCGGTCGTGCCGTATTACAACCACCCGACGGCAGATGGCATCGCAGCGCATTTCCGTGCGATCCTGGAGGCGACATTGCTGCCGGTCATTGTGCATGACGCACCATCGCGTTGTGCTCGCGCGCTGACCGACGACACGCTCATCGGCCTCGCCGCCTCGCCACGATTGATAGGCCTGCGCGACGACACCGGCGACGCCGGACGGCTCGCGCGATTGCGGCCGCTGCTGCCGGCGGGTTTCCGGATGCTGACGGGACAGGACACCGCAGCCCTGCCTTATCTGCTGCTCGGCGGCGACGGCGTTGTCTCCGCGATGGCCAATGTGGCGCCGCAGCTCTGCCGCGGCATGTATTACGCGGCCCGCCAGGGATGCCCGCGCTATGCGACGACCATCTCCGACATGCTGGCGCCGCTCGCAGCAGCTCTGCCGCCGGACCAGGTTACATCGGCGGTGAAATATGCATTGACCTTGCGGGGCCTGGGGAGTGCCGCCGTGCGCCTGCCGCTGATCGAGCTTACAGATGCCGAGCAGCAGCAGGTACACACCGCGATGGACGCGATCTGGGCACAGCCCGACGACGCGCCGCCCCTGCGCCGCGCCCGCTAGGATTGGGGGGGCGCGCGCTCGTTCTTCTCGCGACATTTCGGGCCGGGTCCGCGCATATAATGCGCAGCCGGCCGATAGACAGCAGGTCCAATGACAAAACGCCATAGCCGGGCGAGAACGCCCGGCATGATGGTCGCATAGGAGGGGATACGTGCGAACAGCGCTGCAGAACGGTCTTCCCTCATGGCACGCTCCGGCGATCCGGAAGCACCGGCGTATCGGCGGCGCGCACACGGACGCGCGCCAGCTCACGCCGCGCGCGGCGCATCTTGTCGGCCACCAGGGCCATGTGGATGGCGGCGAAGAAGCCCTTGACGTGGTTACGCGTCAGCCTGATGGCTACGCAAAGCCGTTTCCATTGGATATCGCCCGAGTGATGGACGATCGCCGGCTGATTGCGGCTGATGAGGTAGCTGCGATAGGCGCTGTCGGCCGAGAAATCGTGCAGCTGCGTATCGCGATTGTAGAACATCGTCATGGTCGTTGTCCGTCTTCTCAAATCCCTGGCGCATGAGCGCGTCGGGATGGTGAGAAGATGCGGACATCGCCATATGAAATCGAGACGGGCAGCCGCGCCTGTTCATAGGCGCGGCATAAAGATCAGGAGGCTGGAACTGCCGGAAAGACCAGCGCTCGCTCAGCTCTTGGCCATGCAGTCTTCGATGTAGAACCAGCGATCGTCGCCGGCGAGACCCTTGACCTTGACGTCCTTGCGGCAGGCCTTGAGCTTGCCCTTGTTGGCGCTCCACTTCGCCTTCATGTCCTTCAGACTCTGCTTGTTCAGCTTCATCTTGGCGGGCGCAGCAGGGGTTGCCGGCGTCGCAGGCGTCTGTGCCGAAGCAACGCCCATTGAAGTCACAACGAACAGTGCGGCCACGAGGCCCGTAGTGATGCGTGTCATCGTTATCCCCGAATGTGCTTGTTTTGAAGATTGTTCGTCAGATGTGAAACGGGACCGGAAGCTTTCGCTGCCGGTCCCGCGCGGATTTTACTGGAAGATGCGCGCGGCGCTCTGCAGCGTCAGCCAGACGCCCCAGCACAGCGGGACACCGACGAAAGCCCAGAAGGCAATGGCTGCGCCATCGAAACCGCCCTTGCCGATGCCATAGGAGCCTCCGCCGGCCGACGCCGCCTCGGCGCCCTTGGCCTGCAACTTCGCTACTTCTTCCGGCTTCATAAACCAGTGCGGCGCCAGTGGCTTCACCAGCATGTTGCAGATCAGTCCCAGCACCAGCATGCCGGCGAGGATGTACATCGTGAAGTCATAGACCTGCGCCCGCGGCACGCCGGCGGCGATCTGGAATTCACGGATGTAGTTCACCACCACCGGACCGACGATGCCCGCAGTCGCCCAGGCCGTCAGCAACCGGCCGTGGATCGCACCCACGAACTGAGTGCCGAAGATATCGGCGAGATAGGCCGGGATGGTCGCGAAGCCGCCGCCATACATCGAGAGGATGATGCCGAAGGCCAGCACGAACAGAACCTTGCTGCCCATCGCCGCGAAGGTCGGCACCAGTGCGTAGAGCACGATGCCGAGAATAAAGAACGTGTAGTAGGTGTTCTTGCGGCCGAGCTTGTCCGACAAAGACGCCCAGAAGAAGCGGCCGCCGATGTTGAAAAGCGAGATCAGACCCGCGAAGCCGGCGGCGATGCCGGCGATCGCCGTTTTCTGTGCAGCCGAGAGCTGGCTGAAGGAGAGGTCAGGCGCACCGATCAGCTTGCCCGCAAAGATTTCCTGCAGCATCGGCGAGGCCATGCCGATGACGCCGATGCCCGCCGACACGTTCAGGCAGAGCACGCCCCAGATCAGCCAGAACTGCTTGGTCTTGTGCGCATTGTCGAGATGCACGTGGCCGGTCGTGATCATCGCATTCGCCGTAGCCGGCGGGGTCCAGCCTTCCGGCTTCCAGTTCGGTGGCGTGATGCGATAGGAGAACGCGCCAATGGTCATGAACACAAAATAGATCACGCCCATGGCGAGGAAGGTCTGCCAGACGCCGACATCGGTCGGGGTCTTGAAATAATTCATCAAGAGGTTAGCCAGCGGCGAGCCGATCATCGCACCGCCGCCGAAGCCCATGATGGCCATGCCTGTGGCCATGCCGCGACGATCCGGAAACCACTTCACCAGCGTCGAGACCGGCGAGATGTAGCCGAGACCGAGACCAACGCCGCCGATCACGCCGGAGCCGATCCACAGCAGCCAGAGCTGATGCGTGTAGACGCCGATCGAACCGAGCACGAGGCCGCCGCACCAGCACATCGCTGACACGAAGCCCGCCTTGCGCGGCCCGACGCGCTCGAGCCAGCCGCCCCAGATGGCGGCGGAGACTCCGAGCAGCACGAAGAACAGCGTGTACATCCAGCCGAGGCTGGCGACCTTCCAATTACAGGTGGTGGTGAACAGCTCGGTGGCGAGGCTCATGCCCTCGCACACTTCCTTCGAGGCAGGTGTCGTGATTGCTTGCGACAGCGGCAGCCAGAACACGCTGAAGCCGTAGGCCATGCCGATACAGAGATGAATACAGAGTGCAGCAGGTGGAACCAGCCACCGGTTGAAGCCGGCGGTCGCAATGATGCGTTCGCGTTCCAGCAATCCTGGCTTGGTGCCAGACAGTGTTCCGGCGTTGCCCACACTTGTCATGAAAGTTCTCCCCTGCAGCCGACCCTTCTGAGCCGGTCTGCGATTTGAAAAAGTCGCTTCGTCAATTCCCCTGCGGCGCGCGGACAAAGATTCACGCACGCTCGCACTTTAGAACAGGGCCAGAAGCGACTGCGGGAGTCGATAGTCCAAAGGTATCAGGAGCGAAAATTTATCAATGATTTCCACTGCATCGCAGCAATTCAATCGCGATTTGCAATCGCAGCATTTCGTTTTTCGATGAAGAAAACGATCACATCGCCGCTGCGTTCGGAGGCTTCGATCTGATCGCCGCTTTGCTGGATCAATGCAGGGATGTCGATCACCGCGAGGGGGTCCGTGCAGTGGACTTCGAGGCGGTCGCCGACCGACAGTGCCTTCATCGCCTTGCGCGTCATCAGCGCCGGCAACGGGCATTTCAATCCGGTCAGGTCGAGCTTGGTCACGGGCATCGCGCGGTTCCACTTGGTGCAACTGCGTTATATCGGGCTGGCGTCAAATGTCATATGCAGCGGTATGGCGATGACGAACACATATCCGGCCGCGCTCGGCGTGCTTCTCGCGGGCGGTCTCGCGCGCCGGATGGGCGGCGGCGACAAGCCGATGCGTGAAATCCGCGGCCGCAGCATCCTGGCCCGCGTGATCGCACGCATCGCGCCGCAATGCGACGGACTGGTGCTGAACGCCAATGGTGATCCCGCGCGATTTGCGTCCTTCGGACTGCCGGTGATCGCCGACGACGTCGCGGATTTTCCCGGCCCCCTCGCCGGCATTCTCGCAGGTCTTGAATGGACAGCCGCCAACCGACCTGACGTCACGTGGATGCTGAGTGCCGCCGGCGACTGCCCGTTCCTGCCGCGCGATCTCGTCACCCGCTTGCATCAGGCCCGCATCGCGGAGAATGCGCAGCTTGCTGTTGCCTCGTCCGCAGGACAGTCGCACCCCGTCGTCGGCTTGTGGGATATCTCCCTCCGCCATGAGTTACGGCACGCACTCGTCAACGAGGACATCCGCAAGGTCGGCCGCTGGACATCCCGCTACGCGCTCGCGACCGTGGAATGGCCGACTGATCCTGTCGATCCGTTCTTCAATGCCAATACGATGGATGACATCGCGGAAGCCGAACGGCTTGCATTGCTCGACGACAAAGCCTGACCTAAGCTTCTCCCAACACGCGACCGAAGTGTCGCGACAAATGGGAGGACCTTCATGCGCGGCACATCTTTGTCCGTGATCTCAAGCATTGCACTTGCTCTCCTCGCCTCAACCGCCTCGGCCCAGGTCTCCGACGACGTCGTCAAGATCGGCGTACTCACCGACATGAACGGTCCGGCCTCGACGCCATCCGGCCAAGGCTCGGTGACAGCTGCACAAATGGCCGTCGATGATTTCGGCGGCAGCGTGCTCGGCAAGCCGATCAGCATCATCATCGGCGATCATCAGTTGAAGCCCGATGTCGGCGCCAGTCTCGCGCGGCGCTGGTACGATGTCGATCAGGTCGATCTCATCGTCGACGTGCCGGTCTCCGCTGTTGGCCTTGCCGTTCAGAACGTCGCCAACGATCGCAAGCGGCTGTTCATCACCCATTCGACGGGCGCCGCCGATTTCCACGGCAAGTTCTGCTCGCCCTATACGATGCAGTGGGTGTTCGATACCCGCGCCCTTGCCGTCGGCACCGCGCAGGAAGTCGTGAAGCGCGGCGGCGACAGCTGGTTCTTCATCACCGACGATTTCGCCTTCGGCCATGCGCTGGAGCGCGATGCATCTGCGGTGGTGACCAAAACCGGCGGCAAGGTGCTGGGTAGTGTGCGCCCGCCCTTCGGCGCGTCGGACCTGTCGTCCTTCGTGCTGCAGGCGCAGGCCTCGAAAGCCAAGATCATCGGCATCGCCGGTGGGCCGCCGAACAACATCAACGAGATCAAGACTGCCGGCGAATTCGGCGTGTTCAAGGGCGGCCAGCAGATGGCCGCCCTGCTGGCGCTGATCACCGACATCGACTCGCTGGGGCTGCAGACAGCACAGGGTCTGCTGCTGACCACCGCCTTTTACTGGGACATGGACGACAAGACCCGCGCCTGGTCGAAGCGCTTCTTCGAGAAGACCAAGCGGATGCCTACCATGTGGCAGGCCGGCGTCTATTCCTCCACCATGGTCTATCTCAACGCCATCAAGGAAGTAGGTACCGACGAGCCACTGAAAGTCGCCGCCAAGATGCGTGAGAAGCCGATCGAGGATTTCTTCGCCCGCAACGGCAAACTGCGCGAGGACGGCTTGATGGTCCACGACCTGATGCTGGTACAGGTCAAGTCGCCCGAAGAATCCAAGTATCCGTGGGACTACTACAAGATCCTCGCGAAGATTTCCGGCGAGGACGCATTTGGACCGCCGGACCCGGCTTGTGCGTTGGGGAAAAAGTAGCAGAAGAGAAACTATCGGCGGCGCTCCACCTTCCCTCTCCCCTTGCGGGAGAGGGTGGCCGCGCGAAGCGCGGACGGGAGAGGGGTGCGCAGAGCTCGGAGTTCGTGGCGCCCACTCCCGTCTGCGCGCCTTTTCGGCGCGCATCCACCCTCTCCCGCCTAGCGAAGCTGCGCTTCGTCTGGGGGGAGAGGGGAAGCAAGAGCGATCCGCTACGCTACTTCACCAATCCAATTTCTCGATAATACTTCAGCACCCCGGGATGGATCAGCGCCACATCAGGCGCTGACGCCACCGTATTCGATGCTGTCGTCTCCTTCGCCTGTGCGAGCCGCGCACCGAGCGTGGCTTCGGCGCCGTGCAGCGTCTTCGCAAGCCGATAGGCGACATCATCCGGCAGCGTTTCGCGCGCGAGGATGTAGCTCCACGAGCCCACTGACGCGATCGGCATCGGCTGGTTCGGATAGCTGTTGGCGCCCACCAGCATCGGCTTGAGGAAAGTATGTTTGGCGCGGATCTGCGCGATCTCCGCCGCATCGGGCGCAATGAAGCGCGCGCCGCCGGGGCTTTCGCTCATGGCCTTGAAGCCGGGCCAGCCGAGGCCAGCGCCCCACAATGCGGCAACGCGGCCGTCCTGCACCATCGCCGGACCGTCGCCGGCGCGGTCGAGATAGACCGCCTGAAAATCCTTGTCCTGATCGAGGCCGATCCCGTCCAGCACATAGCGCGACAGGAACACGAGGCCGGAGCCCTTCGCGCCGAAGGCGATCGGCTTGCCGACAAGATCGCGGATCGTCTTGTAGGGACTGTCGGCGCGGACCACGAACATGCCCGGATTGGAATACAGCGCGGTGATGATCTTGAGCTTCGTCGGCGCCCGGCCGATGCCCTTGAACGCTTCATAAGCGGGCTCGCCGGCCACCAAAGCGAGATCGAGCTGACCGGCTTCGAGCAACGGGATGTTCTCGGTCGACCCTTTAGTGTTGCGCGTCGCCAGCGTCAGCGACGGATCGGCCTTGTTCATCACCTCGGCAAAGGCGTCGCCATAGAGCGGGAAGCCGCCGCCGGGCGTCGCCGTGCCGAGACTCAAGCTGAGAGGCATGGTGGTCGACATCGGCTTGGCTCCCTCCTGCGCAATGGCCGTCGTGACAGTCAGGAATGCTGCGCAAACAAGCGGCATCATTTTCATGGGGCACCTCGACGTCGTTCGGTCTGCATCGTTCGACCAAGCTTGTAGGCAAAATCCGAATTCTATGAAAGCATGGAGGTAACGGGCGGCAAGCCCGATCGAACGACGTCGCGCATCAGCGCTGCGATTTTCATGTCTGGGAGGAACTATGATCGCTTTTCTGCGTGCCGCTGTGCTGTGTCTCGTCGGCCTCGCGAGCCTTACCACGACAACTCTCCCCGCCTCTGCCGCCGGCTATCCGGATCGCCCCGTGCGCTGGCTGATCGGCTTCGCTGCCGGCGGCCCTGTCGATATCGTGGCGCGCATCATGGCGCAGTGGCTGTCGGATCATTTCGGCCAGCAATTCGTCGTGGAAAACCGCGCTGGATCGGGCGGCAATCTGGCCGCCGCCGCGGCCGTGACCTCGGCGCCGGACGGCTATACGCTGCTGTTCGTCGCGCCGAACAACGCAATCTCGGCCTCGCTCTACAAGAAGCTGCCTTACGATTTCATCCGCGATACCGTGCCGGTCGCCAGCATCATGCAGCTCACCAATATGCTGGTGGTGTCGAATGGCATGCCTGTGAAAACGGTCCAGGAGTTCATCGACTACTGCAAGGCCAATCCGGGCAAGATCTCCTATGCGTCCTCGGGCAATGGCACCTCGGTGCATATGTCGGCCGAATTGTTCAAGGCGATGACCAAATGCGACATGATCCACGTGCCCTATCGCGGCTCGGCGATCGCCTTTCCCGACATCATCTCCAACAAGGTGCAGTTGATCTTCGACAACCTGCCCACGGCGCTCGAACAGTCGCGGGGCGGCACCGTCCGCGCGCTCGGCGTCACCTCGCCGCAACGCTGGCCCATCGTGCCGGATGTCCCGGCCATTGCCGAGACGGTGCCAGGCTTCGAGTCCATCGGCTTCTACGGCATCTCCGCGCCGAAGGGCACGCCGCCGGAGGTGATTGCCACCCTCAACAAGGCTGTGGGCGAAGCGCTGAAGGATCCGAAGCTGATCGCACGGCTCGCCGAGACCGGCGGCGTACCGAAGCCGATGACGCCCGAGGAATTCGGCAAACTGGTTGCCGCCGAGACCGAGAAATGGCGCAAGGTGGTGGAATTCGCCGGCGTCTCGGTCGATTGAGCTGGACGCTCTTCGTCTAGACGCTCACGGCGACCATGGCGGGCAGCAGCTCAGAACTGCTGACCGCCCCGGCGACCAGATAGGCGAAGCCCAGCAAAGCCAGGAAGCCGAGGAAGAACAGCGCAAAGAAGATGATCGAGAGCTTCTTGGCGAAAGCCGAGATGTTGGTGAGGCCGAGGCCGCCGGCAATCAGGGAAATGATCAGACAGATGACAGCCCAGCGAAACACCCGCGCCTCCCTACGTTGAAATTGCGCGGGCCAACGCCACCGCCCGGCCAAAGTTCCGCCCCCGGGAACGCGGCATTGCCCACAGGCGATGGCCGATATAAGGAATGCCTGCACCGCCGTCCCCGGTCCTCACGTCCGCTGGACGCCGGCGGGGCCTGTAGCTCAATGGTTAGAGCCGACCGCTCATAACGGTCTGGTTGCAGGTTCGAGTCCTGCCGGGCCCACCAATGATTTAGTGTTTTATGCGGACTACGAAAGAACGACTCGATTCCGGTTTAAGAACGACTCGGTTCCCTCTTTAAGAGTGACACGTTTTTTCGATCTCCCTGAAATCTTTGATTTAATTCTCCTGATTTTTTCTTAGCCGCGCTCAGCGCTGAAAAGATCGACGGGGGTCATTTCGAGCATTGTGCAGATATTGGGGGCGGTAAATTGCCCCCTCAATTCGCTTTGCAGTAGCTGCGGAAGCCAGTCACTTTGGCGAGAAGCCAGCTGGCTCGTCCAAATCCGCGTCCGCCTGCAACGTTCGGCACGATCGAGACCCACCCGTTCTTCAAGGCACAGGCAGAGTCCCGCCAGCACATCCGGAACACCCCTAGGCTCAAGGTCTGCGAGGAGCTACTGCGCGATTTCGGGCCGAACGGTCTTAGGTTTCCGGGACTCGTACGGCGCTAATCCACTCGAAGCAGGCCTGCGTCGCCTCCGACGACAGAAGCGGCAGCAGGCATAACGGGACAGCGTCCAGCGCGGTGACAACGCGCTAGTACGCGCCGAATAACAGCGGTTCAGGCAGCAACCTGACTGACAACTTCCACAGTTGCGTGCGCCAACACTTGGGGAGCGGCCTTAGTCCATCGAATTGCCTCGGCCGGATTCGCCGTCATCAGCTCCAAATGCCACACCATGGGCGGCTTACCTTCGGGCATCGGCGTCGTTACGCGGACTTTGGTAGTTTGCATTTCACACCTCGAATCTGTGGAAGCAACGATTTTACGCTTCCCCACAGGGGTTGGCCAATCCTGTGCCGCCCTTGACGAATCTGTAAACCCGCCTGGTGGCCGGAGAAAGCGGACGCGCCGAAATGCTCCCCGCCAAATCGAGAAGATCGGACACCACCGAGCCGACCCGCCCCTCCGTCTCGCTCGAGCATGTAATGCTGCGCACCACGACCATGAGGGCACCCGCGCGTTCCTTGAGGACGTCCTCGGCGTCGCGCCGGGATATCGCCCGCCGTTCTCCTTTTCTGGTACTAGTTCTATGCAATACCGATGCCCTCCATGCGGTCTTGGTTTCTACTGGCGATGAGCTGCCGCACTGCGTCCGACATCGCCTTGGCATCGTGAAGCTGCTCCGACAAGCCCGCCAATTGCAGCCTCGCCTCGTCGCGATCCGCGAAGGACGAGCCCTCCTCCGCCTGCACCGTCATCCGGTCGACAGTCTTCTGTGCTTTCGCGACGGCTTCGTCCATTTCCAGGATCACGCGAGGCCCATCATCGGCCATGCGCTTTATCTTGCCCAACTGCTCGGCGGTTTCTTCGGCACGCTCATCTGAGAGGGCCTCGGGCGGCATCAGTGCGCAGAATTTTTCGTAATGCGCTGCATCGCATTCGAATATCAGGGATGAGAAGTCGGAAAAGACGATCAGGCCGGTGACCGTCTCGGTGGTCTCGTCGCCGGCGAACCTGTAATCAAGGATGGCGCCCCCGAGCGCCGCATGACGTCCCGTGAAGATGGCGGCGCCGATGCCTGTGAGGGCGGAACGTCCCAAGGTCCGCCCGACGCTTATCTTCGTCGCGGCGTCGATCTTTGCTATGCAACGGATCTGGCGCTTCACGTCGTACCTGACGTCGAAAGACCCGGACCGACCTGACGAGGCGCGCGAAATTCCGATGAACGGGTGCTTGAAGTATGCGACGAGGTCGTCTGAGCCAAATATTACGGGGCCTCGGGCGATCGCAAATCCGAAAATCTCGGCCTGCTGGATCGGAATTTTCCAGCCGGAGTATATCTCACGGTCACTCATCTGCCCCAACACCGCGTCGGGGCGTCGGGAAAGACCGATGGCCTCAGCACTGTTCATTCCGTCGAGCGCCGACCTCGCAGGTCCGGTGAAAGCCCAGATGATCAGCGCCAGCCAGCCGAGTCCGGTGACGCCGAAAATCACGTTCAGGACCAGGATGGCCCAGCTGTAAACGTGTCGCCTTTTGAATCCGACGAACGTCGGCAGCAGATACGCTGTCGCCAGAAGCGGGATCAGGAGGATTGGTCCTCCGATGGTCGCCAAAAAAGTCGATACGGCCACCACGGCGGCCCATCCGTAAATGCCAGCATGAGGATGGGCCAGCAGGTCCTCGAGCGCCGAGCCTTGCTCGGTGACCGCGACCGCCGTCGTGGCCGATGCCGCGGCACGGAATGGCGGCTCTACCCGTTCAGCGCCGGGGCTCCCGGTCTTCTCCGTTGCCGCTGCGGGCGGTTCGACGATGGTCGAGATCGGCTCCGTGCCGAGATCCATCTTGGGGACAGCCATCACGATCGTCGGCAAGTCGGCGTTGCGCGGCGGAGCGACATCGCGGGGTTCCGTCGGGGGCTCGATCTTATCATCACCCGGCACCCGCGCGACGACATCGCGCTTGCCCTTTAAGGCGAGGTAGAGCACGGACGCCAACAACAAGAGGATCACAGCCACCAGCGCCGTGACCAGACCGCTGGATGCAGACGCCGCTTGAGGAAGAGGCGCTGTTGAGGCTTTCGATGAGTTGGCGACGGGCGCGCTGGGGGGGGCTTGCGCGCCCGCCGTCTCGTCACCTTTTGTCCGCGAGTTCTCCGTCACGACGACCAACGGCAAAGGTGCCTTCTCTGCGGAAGGCGCCGTGCCGGAGACATCCTGCCCGTTGGCCGCTATTTTCGCGTCGGTCCGCGTCTCGGCGGCAGCCGGCGTGGGCTGAGGGGCGAGAGGGATCACTCGCGGAGCCACGGCTTCGGCTTCGGGTTTCGGGGGCTGACTAGGCCGCTCCGGCGCACCGACTGATCCGTTGGCGTTCGTCTCGCTTGTGGCAGGCTTGGCAGCCGCCTGCGCGGTCGCTGCCGACGAGGCTTGTGGTTGAGCCTTTGCTGGCTCGCTGGGAGGCACTGCGGCCGTGTCGAGCGACTGGACGGGGGGAGCCGCTGCAGTGGAGGCTTCCGGCATTTGCCTGGCCGGAGGAGCCGCCGAGGCGATGGGCGCGGGAGAGATCTGTGAAGCGTCCACGGTGAGGAAACGAAGCGTGCCGCGACCGTTCGCGTCCCAGCTTGCAGCCCAGACGTACCCGGCCCCCCCGGTGAGCCTGTAGACGGGCAGACCGAGACGCGCGGAGCGTTGGAAGTTTCCGATATGATCGACGATGAGTCCTGCACGGACGTCCCTCCCCGCGGCCAGTTCGCCCATCGACTTCGGATCGAGTGGTTGCAGGACGACGTCGCCCCAGTAGGCGATCAGACCGTTCGGAGCGTCCGGCCGTCCGGGCATCGAGATCGTCCGCGGCGGCCCGAACTTGATGGACAGCCGATTGACGTCGTCCTGCGCTTCATTACCGGCGAATAAGGCGGGCTCGAGATAGCGGTTCACGTACCGAGCGGTCCCGTCCGCCGTGTGGAGTATCGAATTGGAAGACATGTACTGCCCGCGCGGGGAAGTCTCGGCGCGCCGCTTCTGGCACCACGTGAAGTCCGGGAACTGCTCGCTCGGAGCGCAGCGATAGTCCCTGTAGGAGGCGCTGTCAGGGACAATGCGGCCGCCCAATGCCAGGCCGTCCACCGAATAGATCGACTTCGTTGCCACCGCCGGAACAACGGGCTCTGGCTGGAACGCTGGCGCGCCTCGCCGTTGGAATTCAGACATTGTAGCAAGCTGCGCCTGCCTGATGCAGTCGACGTCGGCGCCGCAGCTTTGTCGCGACCGGAGCAGCGGACCTGCAACGGACCTCGCTGCGGGCTCGCCATATCGTGCGCGAAGGAATTCGTAGCGCGCAACGACGGCCCGGTCGAGACGCGACAATTCCGCGTTGGAGCAGATGGCCATCTCGTCGGGACGGTTCGCCACCGCGCAATTGAAGCTCGGCCCGGGCCGGTCCGCCGGTGCGACCGCCTGCGTGCGGCACGCCGCCCGGATTTCGGCAACACGAGGATCGGAAGGATTGATGCCTTGCCTGATGGCGGTGTTAATGGACGAGCCGCTCTGGCGCAGTGCCTGGTCGACACACCCGACCTCCCGTGCCGGTAACCTTTCCCACTCTGCCTGGGCCGCAAGGGTGATGCCTGACCTCACCATCGACCCGAACAGATCGATGACGTCTCCTTGGCTTTGGGCATTCGCGCCGACCGTAAGCAACGAGATAACGAGACCCAGAAGCCCACCCAAGCAAATCCGCATTGCAACCCCGCTCCAAGGAATCTCCTAGTCCTCGGTACCGAACGAAGCGCAGCAGTGCAACTCATAATAGAAACTGCGATTACCACTTTACTCCGCGAACTGACCTTTGGCGGGCAGGATAAAGGGCTTTCGTTCGATTCCAAAGAGATCAGCTTTAATCAGATCAACCGGGCCGTGGGCCACCGACGCCACACGGGCGTCAACTAATCCGTCTGCCCCAGCAGCTTCGCCATGCGCCTTAAGACCTCAGCGTCTTCCGGATTACCAGTCTCGATAAGCTCGGCAAGCTCTTTCATTTCAGCATCGGCCGGTTCATCTTGATGCTTCGGCTTAACTACTTTCAGCCAGGTCACGATCTTCTCGAACATCGGAATTCCCATGCTTCGATTTGTTCTGCTACTCAGCTCTTCGATTGCGGGTGCCACCTGGGCCACTGCCGAGACCGCGGATGTAGAGTATTACGGCCAGCTGAACCTGAAGACTTTTGCGTGCACCGAGATCATGCGCAGCAGCTTCGTCAATCGTGCCTGTTATGACAAGGCCCAGAAGTTCATGGTCGTGCAACTCAACGCCACCTACTACCCCTACTGCGAAATGCCAGCGGCCACCTACGATGCGTTTCTGGCAGCTCCGTCCATGGGTAAGTACTACAACGCCAACATCAAAGGTTCGGATAGCGATGGGCCATACGACTGCCGGACGCATCGGAAACCGACTTACTGAGCGGCGTCAGAACCACCAATACGCCACAACTAGGAAGAGCAAGCCGCTCCGATGCCCAACACCCGTTAGGCGTTGCAGCGGAGAAATCGCCATAGCTAGATCGCGTCTGTCATTCTTAAGACCGCATCGGTATCAGCCCGGCTGGACGCTCGGGAAAAATGAAGTCGGGGCTTACGCGTGGGTCGTATAGGAACGAGCAGCGTTCGATACGAGGTCGGTCTATTCCAGGACGACGCTGAGGAAGCCTCCGCACAGGGGTATTTTCGTGCACGTATATGTTGACCGTGCGTCCGGGCGCTCGTGGCGCTTCCGGAAGGGCTTCGATCCGCAGTGTCCGCTTGGCAAGATAACATTGACGACGAGCCAGTTGCCGCTCCAACGGCTATGGCTCATCTCCGCCAACGGCCTTTGCAAGATTTCCGAAGAATTCGTCGGCAATTTTCTTGGCCGAGCCATTGATGAGGCGCTGACCGAGTTGGGCAAGCTTGCCGCCGATCTGCGCCTCTACATCGTAGGTCAGGACCGTGCCGTCGCCGTCTTCCTGAAGGACCACCACTGCCCCGCCCTTGGCGAACCCGGCGATGCCGCCCTCCCCCTCGCCCGCTATGCGGTATCCATTGGGCGCATCGAGATCGCTCAGGGTAACCCGCCCTTTGAATCGAGCTGATACGGGTCCGACTTTGATCTTCGCCGTGGCCCGAAAGCCGCCGTCCTCCGTCTGCTCCAACTCTTCGCAACCGGGGATGCAAGCCTTCAGCACTGCCGGATCGTTGAGCTTTGCCCATACCGCTTCCCGCGCGGCTTCCAACCGGACCGAGCCGTTCATCGTCATTGCCATGAGTAACTCCAGGTTATCCGGTCTTAAAATTGAATCCGTTCGCCATAGTCGCCGATTGATCGTCACAATCGACTGACGCAAGGTATTCGTGTCACTTCTTCACGAGCGGGCATCTCGAAAGCGACAGCGGTTGGAAGGCTGACTCGCCGGGGATCGTCGCCAGAAGTCTGTAATTGTCCCATCGCCCCTTCGACTCCGAGGGCTTCTTGACTTCGAACAGATACATGTCGTGGATCATCCGGCCGTCCTCCCGGATATAGCCCCCCTTAACGAACATGTCGTCGATCCGGGTTTTCTTCATTTCTCCCATCACAGCAACGGCATCGGTGGTGTTGGCAGCCTGTACAGCCTTCAGATAGGTCAGGACCGATGAATAGATGGAGGCCTGTGCCGAGGTTGGCATGCGGTTGATTTTCGCCTGGAAGCGTTTTGAGAAAGCGCGCGTCTCATCGTTCAGGTCCCAATAAAACCCTTCGGTCAAAATGAGGCCTTGCGCGGTGTTCAGACCTAAAGTGTCGATGTCGGTGATGAAGGCGAGAAGCGTCACCAGCCGCTGCTTGGCTGTAATGCCGAATTCCGCTGACTGCTTGATCGCATTCACAGTATCGCTGCCCGCATTCGCCAGCCCGATCACCTTCGCGCCCGACGCCTGTGCTTGCAGCAGGAAGGAGGAGAAATCCGATGTGTTCAGCGGATGTCTCACACCACCGAGCACCCGTCCGCCCGTCGCCTTCACGACATTCGTCGTGTCCTTTTCGAGATCGAGGCCGAACGCATAATCGGCCGTCAGGAAAAACCAGCTGTCAAATCCCTGCTTAACGGCGGCGAGACCAGTGCCGTTCGCCAGCGCGAACGTGTCGTAGTTATAGTGGACAGTGTAAGGACCACACGCCTCGTTCGTCAGCCTCGTCGCGCCCGGACCACTCAGCATGATAATTTTTCCGCGGGTTTTCGCAACTTCATTGGCCGCGAGTGCGGTAGCGGAGGCAGCGACGTCGATAAGCGCTTCGACGCCCTGATTGTCGATCCATTCACGTGCGATATTGCTGGCGAGATCGGCCTTGTTCAGATGGTCCGCCGATAGAATTTCGATCTTTCGGCCGAGTACTTCGCCGCCGAAATCTTCGACCGCCATCTTCGCCGCATATACGCTGCCTTCACCCGTAATATCGGCATATGTCCCCGACATGTCGAGGATCGCACCGAGTTTCAGAGGTGCGGTGTTTTGCGCCCATGCCACCGGCGCGAAGAGGATTGCGGCGACCGCAGTCGCAAGTCGTAGCGTGTTCATGATGATGAATCCTTGGTGCTTTGCAACGCGTCAATGATCGCTGGGGGCGACCAGTATTTTTCCGCTATGAGCAGCCCGCTGGGCATGCGTCAGCGCGGCCTTGATGTCGTTGATCGGATAGACCCTTTCGATCACCGCATGGGATTGTCCGCGCATTATTCGCCGAGTGATGGCGTCGTAGATGGCGCCAATCTCCCCGGTCGACCGGCGGTCCAGGAAGCGGCCAAGCAGGAACCCTTCATAACGAAGGCCGCGATAGACCAAATCGGACGGCGGAATGACGATGCTTTCGCCAGACATTGACCCGTAGGTGCAGACCGTACCGCCGTCCATGACGCACGACGCAATGCGGTGGGTCGCTTCACCGGCTACGGCATCGATGCCGAGCTTGACCCGGGCGCCGCCGGTCGCTTCGGCGACCACCGTGTCCAGGCCGGGTTGATCGACGACACAGACATCCGCGCCGAGCGCTTTGAGCTCGTCGAAGACTTCCGGACGACGAACAACATTCACGGTTTTGACGCCCTTCTCGACTGCGAGAGCGACGATCAGCTTGCCGACGGCGGAGTTCGCCACGTTCTGGATGATCCAATCCCCCGGTCCCGTATCCACCAGATCGAGCAGCAACATCGCAGTCGGGGGATTGATCCGAATCATCGCTGCCTGGTGGATATCGATCTCCGCAGGAAGGACAATGACACGATCGCCCTTCACTTTTCTCCGCTGCGCCCAGTTCTCGCGATCGAGATTGATGACGAGATCGCCGGGACTAACTCGCGAGACCGAGGCCCCCACGGCTGCAACACGGCCGACGCATTCAGCGCCCGGTGTCGCGGGCAGCGGAGGCTTCAGCCGATAGTTTCCCTTGCAGAAGGAAATGTCAGCAGGATTGATCGGAAATGCCAGTACGTCGAAAACAACTTCATCCGAAGCTGGCTCCCCAACATCTGGCGCCTCGGCGCAGCGCGCGATCTGAGCGGGATCGCCGTAGCTATCGAGCAGGATCTTCTTCAATTGTGCGTCCCCAATCAGTACATCTTCGGAAAAAACACGCCTTCGGCCTCGTCCGAGATCGCCTTGAAGACCCGGTACATAAATTCAGGCGTGGCGAGCCCGGGCATCGGATGGATCTTTTCGATCTCGGTGATCGCGGCAGGCGGACAATCCTCGATTCCCACGGAGCGGAGATCCGCCCATTTCTGGATATGATTCAGGAAACGTGGCGTGATCAGTGGCACAGGCTGGCTGTTGAATGGATCCCGCATCGCCTCTTCAAGGCCGATGAACTCCACCCCCGCGCGCTCGAACTCCTCAAGGATCCGATCGATGCAGTCCGCTGCGAGGGGGGTGCCATGGATGAGCCAAATGTATGCTGGGTCCCGCCCGAACATGGTCCGGGCCGCTGCCGACTGGTGTCTCAGTTGGTTTACGGCTGTCTGGACGAACGTGTCGCGCAATCCACTCACGGCCATCTGGTCTCCGGCCAGCACGGCGCGATAATGGGCACCGATGAATTCGGTGTCGTAGAACCAGACATTGATTGGCGCGGCCGTGTAGTTGTTCAACTTCAAATACGTCGCGACGGCATCAAACTTCTGCTGGGTGTTGCCCCAATTATCCATCGCGTAACGGAAGTATTTCACCGGCGAACAAGCCGACCATCGGTCTATGACGGCCTCGGTCCGCTCGATGTCTTCGACATAATGGTGCTCATCGAGCCAATTCAGGTTCGCGTGATAATGGGTATGGTTGGATATCCAGTGCCCCTCCTCTGCCCAGTGATCGAAGACGCGCAACAGAGCGGGGTCGTCGGTCGCGGGCGCGGTTCCGGAGAATGCATAAACGCCCTTGAGGCCGAAGCGCGCAAATGCTGACGTCAGTGATCTGGTGACCGACAACGGATTATAGCCTGTTGCCCAGGGTATCCCCTTCCAAAGCAACAAATCGTCGACCGTGACGGCCAGCTTCACTTTCCCGAGGGGAGAGATTGGGCGCATCGCAAGCGTTTCCTCGACTTCGCCTCGACGATCCACGGCCGTCAGGGTCGTTATTTAATTCGTCCGCCGTCGCCTATATCGCTGGTGGATACATCGCACCTGGCTCGTAGTACCGCGTGGTTGGCTTCGGCGACGGGGCGCTGACCCGTCCCCTCAACTCATGCAAGAACGAGGGAGTGACCGGTAATTCATCGACGAATATCCGTTCTTCGGAGAACGCGTCGTCGATGGCCGAGGCGATGGCGGGCATCGCTGCCAGTCTGCCGCCCTCCCCGCACCCCTTGATACCAAATTCTGTGAAGGGCGATGGCGTCTCCACGTGATCTACAACGATGTCCGGCACCTCGTGTGAGGTCGGCACCGCATAATCACCAAGGGTAGCCGTTACGAGCTGCCCTTGTTCGTCGTAGTGATACTTCTCGTAGAGTGCCGTCCCGATGCCCTGCGCGATGCCGCCCCGGATCTGGCCATCCACTGTTTTCGGATTGACGATCGTGCCAGCGTCATGGACGGCTACATAATGCAGGATCTCGGTCTTGTTGGTCGCCTCGTCGATCTCGACGACGACGACGTGGCAGGCATGGCCGACGATCGGATAGAAGACGCCGAGGTCCGAGCGATCCGCATTCGGCATCGTGGTGTACGGGTGGTCGTATGTGTATTGCGCTACCAGCCCACTCCGGAAACTCTCATCGGCCGGAAATAGAAGTCGGAAGCTGTGCGCGGCCCGCGAGACCTCGGCGAATGAAAGACCCTTTGTCGGCTCATTTCGCGCGAAAATCCGCTCGTCGTAACATTCCAGCTCCTCGACCGCGACACCGGTGCGATGAGATGCATAACGGAACATCTTCGCCTTCAGCTCGCGGCACGCGCCTGCGATCGCGCCAGCCAACATGACGGTGTAGCGGCTGCCAACCGGCCCTTTCGAGATCAGTCCGTTATCTGTTGCAGCGTAGTTGATCGTGATGCGCTGCGGATCGATGGACAGGTTTTCCGCAACAAGCTGAGTAGCCATCGTCTCTGGATTGTTGCCCCAGTGCGGAGCGTAGAGCGTTACAATCGCGACACCGTCCGGATTAAGTTTAATCTGGACGCTTTCAGGGCTGCTGGACTGCGGCAGGATCGGATTCTTGTCGAGAAACCACAACTCGGTCACGCTGAGCACGCTGCGCTCGTTCACCGTCGAGATGCCTATCCCGATGCGCTTGCCGCGTTTACTGGCAGCAGCCTTCTTGGCGCGCCAGCGCGGAATATCCGCGAGGCTCAGCGCGCGGTCGAGGACCCGCGCGTAATCGCCACTGTCATAGATGTTGCCGTTCGGAATGCGATACGGAAACTGCTCTTTGGCAATGAAATTCTGACGCCGGAGCTCGATCGGATCCCGCCCGAGCCTCCGCGCCGCTTCATCGACTAACCGTTCGATGACGAAGTTTCCGACCTCGCCGCCGAAGCCGCGATACGGCGCCTGCTGCGTCTTGTTCGTGACGACCGCGGTCAGGTCGTATTCAAGGGCCTCTATCCGGTACGGGCCGGTGGCCTGGGCCAGCGCGTTACCGTGCGAGCCCGTGTTCATCATGAAATAGGCCCCGTAGTCGTCGAGCACCTTGAGGCTGAGACCGGTGAACCTGCCGTCCTCATCGACCGCAAGCGCAGCGTCGTAGACACGGTCCGACGCGTGCTGGTTCCCGTTGGCCATATGTTCGAGGCGGTCCTCCAGATATTTCACGGGACGGCGGACCTTGCGTGCCAAGGCGGCGGCGATCAACGGCACGTGATATAGCGAGGACTTACCTCCGAAACTTCCACCCACGTCGCGGATGTGAAAGTTCATCTGGTACGGCTCGACACCAAGCGCGCGCGCCAGCCTTGCACCGATCACGCTCTGCTGAGACATGTTGGAGTAGACGGTGAACTTGCGCTCTGCAGGATCGTATTCAACGACGGCGCCGCACGTCTCGATGGGCTGCGGCGACACGCGCGGCCAGCGGAACCGGCGGCGTATGATATGTTTGGCATTTCCGAAGGTATCGTCCACCGGTCCCCACTTGTAGTGGCTCCGATGCACGACATTGCTGCCGAATTCTTCGTGAAGCACCGCGTCTCCCATCGCGGAGACGGCCTGCTCGGGATCGACAACTGCCGGAAGCGCCTCGTAATCGACCTGGATCAGAGCCACTGCATCTTCAGCGACATACCTGCTCTCGGCGACGACCGCGACAACCGGTTCACCGACGTGACGAACCTTATCGATAGCGATGCAATGCTGAATGACGGGCGGATTGCTAAGCGTCGGCAGAGGACCGGTGGTCTCCGCCAGCTCGCGGCCGGTGACGACCGCAAGCACCCCCGGCAAGCGACGCGCATCTTCAACATCGATGGACACGATGCGCGCATGGGCATGGGGGCTCGCTAGAATGGCCACATGAGCCATCCTCGGTAGCGCAATGTCATCGACATACTTGCCGCGCCCCATCAGGAAGCGGGCGTCTTCCGGACGCTTGATGCTCTGGCCGATCCACCGGAAATTCCGTCCCGAAGGGCTATTCATGGCTGATCTCCTCCCGCAGCCCGGCCAGCGGCCTCTACTGCATCGATGATGGTCTCGTAACCGGTGCAGCGGCACAGATTGCCGGAAAGAGCTTCGCGGACTTGCTCGCGGCCAGGGGACCTGACGGCCCGCAGCAATTCTGTCGCGGTCATCAGGAAGCCTGGCGTACAGAACCCGCACTGAAGAGCATACGCATCACGAAACGCGTTCTGCAGCGGTGAAAGGGAATCGTCTTGCGCCAGACTTTCTACGGTCTCGATGACGCATCCGTCCGCCTGGGCAGCGAAAGTGAGGCAGGAACGGACAGAGACGCCGTCAAGCAGGACCGTGCAGGCACCGCAGACACCGTGCTCGCACCCGACATGTGTTCCGGTAAGTCCGAGGTCACCCCGTATGAAATCCGAGAGAAGCAGTCTGGGCTCCACGCTCTTAGTCATGGCCTCACCGTTGACGGTGAGCTCGATGGTTATTTTGGTCACGAGACATCCTCCGACGAACGGTCCCGGGCATTTGTGAGCGCGCGCACTATCAGGGCCCGGGTCAAATCCTTGCGGTACGCGGCGCTCACACTGGCGGTGGAATGAAACTCCACCTCCGTCACAACGGCATCTGCGACCGCGGCAATCTCCTCGGCCGACAGGCGGGTACCTGCGAGCTTCCGGTCTACATGCTCGATTCTGACGGGCTGATCCGAGACCCCAGTCAGATATACAACCGCCTCGTCACACGTGCCGTTCGATATGCGGATCTTGGCCGCGACGGCCGCCATCGCGAAGTCGCCCTTTCGCAGATTCATCTCTTCGAAAGCGCACCATTCTCCAGCGGTCCGCTTGGGTATCCTGATTTCGACAAGTAGCTCATCTGCCTCGAGCGCCGTCGTGAACACCCCCAGAAAGAAGTCGCGGGCTCGGACGGACCGGCCTCCCCCATGGCTGCGCAGCACCATCGTGGCGTCCAAAGCGCACATCACCGCTGGCATTTCCGAGGCAGCGTCTGCATGCGCAAGGTTGCCGCCGATCGTGCCGCGGTTGCGGATGGTCGCGTGCGCAACATGTTCGTACGCCGCGGTAATCATCGGGGCGTGCTTCGCAATCACCTCGCTCGACTTGAGCGCAGCATGGCGGGTCATCGCGCCGACGACGAGCCCGTCGTCGCTCTCGCGGATATATGCCAGATCATGAAGCCGATTGATGTCGATGATGATTGCAGGCTGAAGCACCCGGAAATTCATCATCGGCACGAGGCTTTGCCCGCCCGCGAGAAGCTTCGCATCGTCGTTCAAGTGGGCGCGCAAGGCCAGCAACGCCTCGTCCACGGTCGCTGGACGTACGTATTCGAACGGAGCAGGTTTCATCTTTGCTTCCTCAGAATCCAAGATAGGCTTTTTGAATCGCCGGATCGGCAGCGATCGTCGCGCTCGGTCCGTCTTTCACAATAGCACCTGTCTCCATCACGTACGCCCTGTCAGCCACCTCAAGCGCCATTTCGGCGTTCTGCTCCGCCAACAGAAGCCCGAGTTTGCGCTGCCGAAGCTTGACCAAAAGCTCCGCTATCTGATCGACGATGATCGGAGCAAGGCCAAGGGTGGGTTCGTCAAGGATGAAAATCTTCGGCTCGGACATCAGCGCCCTGGCGATCGCGAGCATCTGTTGCTCTCCACCCGACATGCTACCCGCCCGCTGCGTAGATCGCTCGCGCAGCCTCGGGAACAGGTCGAACATCTCCTCCGCCAGCGCGGCCTGCCGGAACTGGGTCCGGGCGACCGTACCCAACTGCAGATTCTCGAGAACGCTCATCTGTGCGAAGACGTGACGGCCTTCCGGAGACAGCGCGATACCGTCACCGACGCGCTGCGTGCTCGACGTCTCGGAGATGTCCTTGCCGTCAAAGCGGATGCTGCCCGTCGCCTCAGCCAAGCCGACGATGGCCTTCATGGTGGAGGACTTGCCTGCCCCGTTCGCCCCGACCAGCGCGACGATCTCGCCGGCGCCGACCGTGAGCGATATCTCGTTGACGGCGCGTACGGGACCGTAATTCACCGATAGCCTTTCGAGCTCAAGCATGGGCGACCTCCTTCTTTAGCCGCTTTTCGCCGAGATACGCCTTCACCACATCGGGCATGTTGCGCACGGCGACAGGATCACCCTCCGCCAGTTTCTTCCCGTGATGCAGAACTATGAGTCGATCGCAGAAGCTCATCAACATGCGCAAGTTGTGATCGACGACGGCGAGCGTCATTCCTTCGTCACGGAGCTTGCGCAGCAAATCCGCAAGCCGCAGGGCCTCGGTGTGATTCAATCCGGCCGCAGGTTCGTCAAGAAAGAGGATGTCAGGACGCGCGGCGATGGCGACCGCAATGGACAGCATCCTCTGTTCTCCGTAGGCCATCGTGCCCGCCGGTTCGTCAGCGCGCGCCGAGAGGCCGACCTTGTCAAGACATGCTGTCGCCCAAGCAGCCCGGGCCCGCTCCCGTGCGACGAAACTTCCGGAACGAAAAAGCGCGGCGAAGAAGGTCTCGTTAAACAGGAGATGGCTGGCAATCATCACGTTCTCGAATGCGGACAAGCCCGGGCATAACGCCGTGTGCTGGAAGGTGCGGACGAGCCCGAGCGACGCGATCTCGTGCGGAGGCAGGCCGCCGATCTGATGTGCGCCATAGGTGATGGATCCCGACGTCGGACCGACAAAGCCGGAGATCAAGCTGAGGCTCGTCGTCTTGCCTGCGCCATTGGGTCCGATGATCCCTACAATTTCACCGGGCGTGATGGAGAAGGATACGTCCTGCACAGCCTTCAGGCCACCGAAGCTCCGCGACAGCCCTTTGATCGCCAAGGTCTGCAGTTTCGGTTCGGATGCAGGAATGGCGACATCTGACTTCCCACGGGGATTGCCCGCCGAAGACCGCACGGGAAGCAACGACAGCAGGCCCTCCGGCCGTAGGCGGACGACGAGAAGCAGGCTGAGCGCGAAGATCGCGATCCTGTATTCATCGACGAAGCGCAGCGTTTCCGGAAGTATGGCAAAGATGATGCCGCCGACGACCGGTCCGAGGAGCATGCCGCGGCCCCCGAGGATCGCGGCCAGCAGTCCCGTAGACGACTGCGACAAGCCAAACAGATCGGGGCTGAGAACGAGGATCTTTGGCACCAGAAGCGCGCCTGCGAGCGCCGCGATTCCGCCAGAAAGTCCTATGGCAAGGATCCTGAACTTGAGCCCTGCGATCCCGATGCTCTCCGCCAGATTGGGCTGGTCGCGCAAAGCGAACCAGGCCCTGCCATAGGGACTGTTGACGAGCCGCTTCAATGCCAGCAGCACGAGCGCCACCACCACCAGGCAGATGATCAGGTGATATTGCGCGAAGGTCAGTCCGACCGCTTCGAAAGCCGGTATACGTGGACGCGGCACGATGATGCCCAGAGGACCACGCGTCAGGCTGACCCAGTTGAGCGCGACGAGGCGGAAGATCTCGGCCGTAGCGAGCGTGGCAATAGCGAAATACGGCCCAGCCAGGCGCAGCGAGGCGAAGCCGACGAAAACACCAAGGATCACGCCGGGAATGATCGCGATTGGAATTGCCGCCCAGTAATTCAGGCCCAGATTGACCGAAAGCAGCCCGGCCGCGTAAGCGCCAACGCCGAAGAACGCCGCATGTCCAAACGAGATCAGGCCAAGATAACCAAGCGTGACATTGACCGACAGACCGAGAAGAGCGAGCACCGCGGCATACGTCGCAAGCCCTGCATAATAGGTCGGCGTCAGACCTGCAGCGATGGTAAGGCCGACAAGTACGATTGCTGGAATGAATTTCATGAGAGACCACCTGAGAAGAGCCCGCGTGGCCTGACCAGCAACGTCACCAGCAGCAGACCGTAGATAAACGCGGACGCGACTTCCTGTGGGAGCCAAATGCTCGACACCGACTCGACGATACCGAGCAGCAGGCCACAGACAACTGCGCCCGACACACTGCCCATGCCGCCGATCACAACCACGACGAAAGCATTGATAATCGCATGCTGGCCCATAGCCGGACTGAAGGCGACCGTGGGTGCGAGAAGAGCGCCTGCGAGACTGGCGAGTGCAGCCGCGATGATGAAGGTCGCCGTCCTTATCTTCGGCACGTCGATACCGACCACCTTGGCAGCGAAAGCGCTCTGCGCCACAGCGCGGAGCTTTCGTCCAAAGGCGGTGCGCCGGAGCGACCATTCGAGAATAGCCAGCAGGCATATGCCCACCACGATCGCAAACATACGCTGGTAGCTCAGCGTCACCGACCCGAGCACGAACGTACCGGGCACACCATCGACGCGGATGGGCTGCGGCCCGTAGGTCGCCAGTATCGTTTGATAGACGAGTATCCCGATTGCGAAGGTGCTTATCAGCACGATCGAGTCACCGTCCGGCCCGTCGAGGACGGGCCGGACCGCAATCCGGTCAACAATTAGTGCGAGCAGGACTACCGCTACGACCGCCGCCGGGAGGGACAGGAGGTAAGGAAGGCCGAAATAGGAGGTCAGGATGGCGGCGACAAAGCCGCCGATCATATAGAATTCGCCGTGCGAGAAATTAATCACGTGCAGCACGCCGAATATCAGCGTCAGGCCCAGCGCCAGTAACGCATACGCCATCCCGACCGAAAGGCCGTTCGCCATCTGTTGGAAGATAAGAGTGCTCACGCTAATTCCCCGTCCTTACGATCGCGCGTCAGGATTTCACTTCCACGACCTTGCCATCGCGCACTTCGACCCGGACGACGCTGTCGCCGGAGGCCTGGCCTGAGGCGTCGAACCGCACGGTGCCTCGCGGGGTTTCCCAAGTGCCTGCACGGATGGTCTCGGCGACCTTATTCGTATCCTTGTCACTGCCCGTCGCTTTGATCGCGTTAGCGGTGACCCAGACCGTCTCGAAGCCCAGGACCTCGACCTTGCCGGGCGTCTCGCCATACTTCTTCTCGTATGCGGCCACGAACTTTTGGTTGAGCTCGTTCTTGAGCGTCGGGCTGTAAACGTCCTCCGAAAACACGCCTTCCGCTGCCGCGCCGCCGATCTTGGGGGTGTCGTTGTTGAGCAAACCAGGCGTGATACAGCGCTTGGGATTGTATCCGAGGTCCTTCATGCCACGCAGGATGTTGCCCGACTGCTCCGGATTGCTCGCGACGATGCAGACCAGATCCGCCCCCGATCCGCGCAGGTTGCTCGCCATCGCCGAGAAGTCACTCTGCGTCATGGAGAAGAGGTCCGAATAGACCAGCTTGTCGCCGAATAGGGCCTTGAAGTTCGCGACGTTCAGCCTGCCGTAATCGTTGTTCTCGGCGACAAGTGCCACCTTCGAAGGCGCGACAGTATCAACGAGATATCGATCGAACGATTTTGCATCCATTGCCGAGGTCGTGTTCAGGCGGAAGATGTTTCCACCGCCTTGCTTGGTCACATCAGGATGCTTCGGCACCGCCAGCATGAGGAGCGCATCCTCCGACTTAATCACCGGAATTACGGCCAACGCGACCGTGCTGCTGATCTCGCCGACGACGAACTTCACATCATCCTGTGTCAGCAGCTTCTGGACGGCCGAAACACCTTCGACCGGTGCGTAATTTGTGTCGTAGGCGACCAGCGAAACCGGGCGGCCCAGGATGCCACCCGCCGCATTCAACATGTCGACAGCGATATTACTGCCCTGCACGCCTTGCTTTCCGATTACGGATTTCGTCGGATAGATCACGCCGATCTTCACAGGCTTTCCGGACTGTGCGCACGCTTTCATCGGGTAACCTGCCGTCAGAAAGGCACCGACAGCCAACGCAGCAAGCCCTCTACGAGAAACTACCATTTCAATCTCCCTAAACATTCTTATTGCGGGACGCTCTTCGCTCCCGTGTCGCTCGATTTACTAGTCGTCAAAAATCGCAACGGCTCGTGTCCAACCCGCCGAAGCGGCGCGAATTTTCACCGGGAAACAGGCAATGCGAAAACCGGATGGCGGCAGCTTCTCGAGGTTATGGAGCTTCTCGATGTGGCAGTATGCGCGCTCGCGTCCAGCCTTGTGGCCTTCCCACACCAGACCGTAATCCTGTGTCTCTGCGACGCGCTTGGCCGTATATTCGAACGGCGCATCCCAGCTCCAGGCATCCGTACCGGTGATCTTGACCCCTCGCTCGGTCAAGAACAACGTCGCCTCCCGTCCTACACCACAACCGGCTGACACGTAGTCAGCCTGTCCGAGACACTCACCCGCGCGCGTATTGACTACAACAATGTCCAAGGGCTGAAGGTCGTGACCGATGCGCCGCAGTTCGGTTTCAACATCGTCCACTGTGGCAACGTAGCCGTCGGCCAGCGACCTGAAGTCGAGCTTCACCCCACGCTGGAAGCACCATTCGAGCGGCACCTCGTCGATGGTGAGAGACTTCTCTCCACCATCCTTCAGCGCATGGTTCATTGTTGGATGAAAATGATAAGGCGCATCGAGATGCGTCCCGTTGTGCGTGGTGAGCTCAACCTTCTCCATCGCCCAAGCAGCCCCGTCTGGAAGCTTGCTGTTGTCGAGGTCGGGAAAGAACGCCTGCATCCGGTCGATCGTCATCGAATGATCGAGATATGCGATGCGCGGCCGCGCGAACGGGGGGTCACTCGCCACATCGTTCTCGATAGGCACCGATATATCCAACACCCGCATCTGGCCGTTTCCCGTGTTTCCCTGCCCTCCCCATTACTCATGCTAGACCGCCCCGTCAAGCGCTTGCTTGAAACAGTTGCTTGACTGAATTGGTATGTTCGGCGATGGTCGGTCATGAGCACGAAAACAAATGAACTTACCGCCCAGCTGCCTGCCGACACGGCCGACAGACTTCTCGATGCTGCCGAGAGGCTCTTTGCAGAACGGGGCTTCAACGGCGTATCGACCCGGGCAATCACGGAAGCAGCCGGGGTGAACAATGCTGCTGCGCACTATCACTTTGGCTCGAAGGCTGCTCTCATCTCTGCGGTCTTCGAAAGGCGTCTGGGTCCAATCAACCGCCACCGAGAAGAACTGATTGCTGAGGTGCTGAACGCTGGCGGCTCCGCCCCGGATATCTCGACGATCCTGAAGGCGTTCATCGGTCCCACGCTGGGAATCGGCAACTCACCTGGAGAACAGAGTTTCAAAATTCTGGCAGCACGCTCCTCGATGGATCCATCACCAGAAGTCAGAAAAACAGTGTTCAGTTTCTACCACTCCGTCGGAAAGGCTTTCATCGACGCAGTCACCAAGGCTTGCTCGCATATCGATCGGAAAGAACTTGCCTGGCGCCTCGCCTGTGTCTACGGCGCAATGCTGTACATCCGCGGCGACAACGGCCGCATCCAGGAGATTCTGGGGGATGACATCTCATTTTCCGATCCGGACGAAGCCCTCGAACACGTGATTCCGTTTCTCACCGCCGGGCTGTCGCTGCCCCCTGTGAAATCCGCACATCCTACAAAGCCAGTCCGAACTCCGAAGAAGCCACGCTAGGAAAGCGCAGTTGGCGGTCTCCGCCCCTATCAGGGACTCATCATGCATCCTAACGATCCTTCACTGCGATCCTTCATCGACGTCTCGCCCGATTCAGACTTTTCGATCCAGAATCTCCCTTACGGAGTCTTCTCAACAGAAACCTCGCCCTCGCCGCGGGTGTGCGTTGCTATTGGCGATTTCGTTCTCGATCTCCACGCACTGCAAACCGCAGGCTTGATCGGCCCCGTTGACGTCTTTTCCGAACCGACGATCAACGCTTTCATGAGATTGGGTCCCGGCATCTGGTCTGCGACGCGAGCCCGGATCAGCGAACTTTTGCGCCACGATAATCCTGTCCTTCGTGACGACGCGAGCCTGAGAGCCCGCGCCCTCTTCGCCCGCAACGAGGCAAGATTACATCTTCCAATCCGGGTGTCCGGCTTCACCGACTTCTATTCATCGCGCGAGCACGCCACCAATGTCGGTATGATGTTCCGCGACAAGGAGAACGCGCTGTCACCCAACTGGCTACATATTCCGATCGGCTACAATGGCAGAGCATCGACAGTCGTTGTGAGCGGGACCGAAATCAGGCGGCCAAATGGCCAGACGAAACGTCCTTCCGCCTCGGCACCGAGCCACGGCCCCTGCCTACGGCTGGACTTCGAACTCGAGATTGGAACGGTGATCGGACAACCGTCCGCCATGGGCACCACTTTGAGTGAACAACAGGCTGAGGCGATGATATTCGGCTTCGTCCTACTTAACGACTGGAGCGCGCGCGACATCCAGCAGTGGGAGTATGTGCCGCTCGGTCCATTCCAGGCGAAGGCATTCGCCACTTCAGTGGGACCGTGGGTGGTGACTCGGGAAGCGCTGGAGCCATTTCGTGTTCGTGGACCAACGCAGTCCCCCGAGCCACTTCCATATCTGCATCAAAACGGTGCCAACAACTATGATATTGCTCTCGACGTGACGCTTCGAGGATCCGAAATGAAGGATCCTGCAAATATCTGCAGCACGAACTTCAAACACATGTATTGGTCACCCATCCAGCAGCTTGTGCATCACGCGTCCTCCGGATGTGCCATGGAAGTCGGCGACTTGCTCGGCTCCGGCACGATCAGCGGTCCCGGCCCTAACGAGCGTGGCAGTATGTTGGAACTCAGTTGGAACGGCACCGCCCCCATCAAACTTGCCCCTTCGGTCGAGCGATCTTTCCTTGTTGACGGAGATTCGCTCACCATCCGGGGACATTGCTCCGGCGAGGGCTATAGGATCGGGTTTGGCGAAGTTGAAGGCACCATTGTTCCAAGTATGTAGGGTGAGGATGGGCCGTTGGCCGGGTATCCATTCGACAATTTACTACAATGCATACCGAGCCAGCAATACCGCTGTCACCAAATTGACACCGGATGGGAACATTCGAAGTCGGTGATTTTGCTTCCCGCGGTGTTTATGCACTAGCTGAGAACTCAGCTTTATCTACCCGGATAATGTCTCCGAGCGTGCTGTAAACGGGCCCGGCAAGCCGCGCGAGCGGACGGAGACTCTCGGTATCGATCTTGCCGTTCTTGAACAGATTATCGCGGATATGAAAAAGCTTGATCTCACCGACGATGAACTGTGAACCGGATCGACCGAAATTGACAGCTTGATCCAAAACACACTCGAGACTGATCGGCGAAGAAGCGATGCGACGCGGTGCCACGATGTCTGATGCTTCGCTGGGGATTCCGAGCACGTTCATCTCATCGATGTCCACGGGAAAATCAGCCGCGGACTGGTGCATCGGATTGAGCAAGCTCTCATCGACGATATTGACGACAAACTGTCCGGTCGCCTGGATATTCGCCGCTGTGTCTTTTAGAGCACCATTCCGCAATCCGCAATTAAACCCGATCATCGGTGGGTCCGCCGAGACAAATGTAAAGCAGCTGAACGGAGCCACATTCGATTGGCCTGCCGACGATATAGTCGAAACCCAGGCGATTGGCCTGGGCACAACGACGCCCGTGAGAAGCTTATATGCGGTGGCTTTGGTCAGACTTTCGGATTTGATCTTCACCTCGTTGCCTCCCTGGCTGCGGTCAGTTCTTCTGACCTGTCTTCGCCTTCGCAATGAGTTTCTCGAAAAGACTCTTGACGATCTCGATATCGCCTTCGCCGGTGAAGAAATGATCCGAGGCAGCGCCGCACTGAGGTGCCGCCTTATATCCTGCACCGTTCACTTCCTCGAGCGCCGCCCGGATGAAACCGACGACGTCGAAGGGCAACGGGCTGTCGGTCGAGATCACGCGCAACGGGCCGAACTTCTGGCGAGGTTCGACGCCGCCGCAGATCGCCGCCCAGGTGTCAAGATCGATGGTTAGGCAAAATCCCGTCTGGTCGCGGATCACGCAGGCATAGTGCGATTCACTGGCCTCGATGGCATGCAAGGCGAGGGAAAGTTGCTCGGGGGCAAGATCGATCAACCAGTACGACTCTGGCCATACCTTGACAGTTTGCTCCGCCCAAACGGAAACGGGATCGCGTGGCATCTTTACCTCAGATCATTGCGGTTGAAGGGAACGGATTGGAAACGGAGCGGATCGGCCTGGGATGCCCGAGCAGCTCGGGAGAATTGACGGCTCCGCGAAGCGCGTAAGCGAAATGCAAAACAGCCTCGTCGAGCAACGCCGCACTCTCTGGGGCGATCTTCAGAACGTCTTCTTCAATCTGAAGATGGGTCGCATTAACGAATACAGCCTGAACGATATGGCGCGCGCCCATCGATTGCAGAACGGGCCGGAGCGCATAGTCCAACGCCAGCACATGAGCCGGACTCCCCCCTGTGGCGAGAGGCAAAACGACCTTTCCAGCCAAGCCAAACTGCGGGAGAACGTCGAGAAACGACTTCAAAAGGCCAGAGAACGACGCCTTAAAAATCGGCGTCGCGATAACGACCCCTTCCGCACCCTGCATGAACTCAACCGCTTGCTTGAAAGAGGGATTCTCGGATTCTCCACGCAATAGAGACGCAGGATCGAGCTGAGCCAGCCGGATGTGCTGTGCAGGATCGGTGCGACCGAGCCGGTGAAGCACATGATCGACAAGGCTCGCGGTTTTCGAGACCGGCGATGGACTCCCCGAGACACCAACGATCGACGCACTGCTTGGAAGTCCAGGATATGAGAAGGTCATCAGGAAGCCCTCCGTTTGGTAATGCTAGCCGATTTCCCCGCCCCTTCCCAAAACACGACGCGACGGTGTGCGATCCGCACAACAAGGCTCGCAAGAGATCCCATAAACGCAAGCGTCAGGATGCACACAAACATGGTCGGCACATCAAAGTTGAGCGAAGACGCCTGGATAAGACTGCCAAGACCTTGCTGGGCCGCAACGAACTCGCCGACCACGGCTCCGAGTAGCGCGAGTACTAGACCCACCTGCAATCCGGCAAATATCGCGCCTGCCGCCGACGGCAGTTTGACGTCCAGAAAGATCTTCCATCTCGGCGCCGAAAAGGCCCGATACAGATCGACGAGGTCGCCTCGCGCAGCCTGCATTCCTGTCAGCGCGTTAACGAAGACGGGAAAGAAGCAAATCAGCGCGACAAGGACGACTTTCGATGCGAGGCCAAAACCGAACCAGACGATCAACAGGGGCGCAAGCGCCACCTTTGGCATCGACTGCAGAGCGACGACGAATGGATACACGCACCGCTCAACGGTCCGCGACTCCGCCACAACACAGGCAAAGATCAGAGCGACGGCGCTCCCCAAAACAAATCCCAGCACCATCTCGAGCGCTGTTGCTGTCAGATGCGGCATGATCGTTCCGGTCGAGAACAGTATCCATGCCGCAGTAGCCACCGCGCCGGGTTTCGGAATGAGATAGGACGGAACCATCGCTGTCGCCGTGATCAACTCCCAAGCACCGAGGAAAGCGACCAAGGTCAGAAGCGGGCTCAACCAATTATTGAGACGTTCGTTCATGGAAAACCTACCGGAGTTTGCCATCGACGCGGAAAAACTCGCGGAGATGAGAGTAAATTTCAGCAAAGCGCGGAGACGTCACAACATTCGATAGACGCGGTCGCTCAAGATCGACGTCAAGAACTTCGACGACTCGACCGGGTCGATCCGAGAGAACGATGATCTTGTCTGCCAGCATCACCGCTTCCTGGATCGAATGCGTGATGAAGAGAACCGATTTACGCGTTTCCATCCAGATGGTCTGCAGTTCGGCAGCCATCCGTTCGCGTGTCATGGCATCCAGGGCGGAGAACGGCTCGTCCATCAACAGCAGTTGTGGATCGTTGATCAGGCCCCGCACGATACCGACGCGCTGTTGCATGCCGCCGGACAACTCATTCGGATAGCGGTCGCTAAATTGCTCGAGACCGGCGAGCCGAAGCAGCGACATCGCGCGATCTCGATGGTCCGACGTCGATTTTCCGAGCGCGCGAATGGGAACGAGAACGTTCTGCAGCACGTTTTTCCAAGGTAGCAAGGTCGCTTGTTGGAACACGATACCGACTTCGGCCTGCGGCCCCCGGATCGGTTTGCCGTTCAACATGACCTCGCCTTCACTCGGCGACAGCAAGCCCGACACGATCTTCAGCAACGTTGATTTTCCGCACCCGGAGGGGCCGAGGACGGCGACGAATTGATTTTCGCCTACGGTCATATCGAGACCGTCGAGTGCCTTCACTTCTCCGCTGCTGCCGAGATATGTGACACCAAGCCGATCAATCGTGAGCTTCGGCGTGACGGCGGCGGGACATGTTTCAACCACGCGTATTGAACGGGCCATCACTTGAGCGCTTTCGCTTGGGCTTCGACTTCCTTGATGTCGAAGCGGTTGTAGGCGGGCACGAGGGCGTTGGTGAAAAGGGTGTCAAGCGGAATGGCGGTGTTGGTGACCTCATTTCCCGCCTTCAGCGCCGCGATGAGTTGGTTCCAATCATCTTCGCTGAACGCGCCAAATTTGTCAGTCGTGCCTCGTCCCGAAGGCAGCAAGTTCTTCATGCGAACTTCGAGGACCTGGACCTCAGCCTTCAGATTGTCTTCCTCCGTACCGGTCTTGGGCTTCAACTCCGGATAGTTCGCCCAATACGAGCGAACACAGGCAGGAAGGTTTGCGTTGCAGGCAACGATTCCTTTTGCCAGGGCACGACCGAAGCCTTCAAGTTGCGTTGCATTCTTCGTCAGCTTTTCTTCGGTGACCTGAATGCCGTGGCTGGACAGGTTCTGCGTCTTCGGGGGGACTTCGAGACGGCGAATAACCGTGCCGGACTGTTCAAGCCTGACATGCGCAGTATCGAAGAGATTCAGAACATCAATCTGCCCGCTTCGGAGTGCTTCGAATGCAGCGACGCCCGTGCCGACAGCCTGGAGCTTGACGTCGGACCACGCAACGCCTGCATCGCTCAGAATGGCGCGGGTCATGAAAATATTGCCGGAGCCTAATGCTAGCTCACCGATCGTCTTGCCCTTGAGATCGGAAAGGCTCTTGATCGGACTGTTCGCCGGGACGACAAATTCCCAAATGGATCGCGGCAGGAAGTTGTAGACAAACCGAAGTGGAAAGTTTGGCTTTCCCGGCTGTCTAGAGATCACCAGCGGCTCGAGGCTCGAATAGGCGGCATCGATCTTCCCGGCGAGAAGTTGCGGTACGATAACCCCCGATCCCGTCAGTACCTGGACCTGTACATCCAGCTTTTCTGCGTCGAAGTAACCGAGCTGCCGGGCCAAACTGATCGGAGCAACGCCGGAATTGATCGCCGATGGCCATGCGAAGACGAAGTTGTCCTTTGCTTGTGCCGAATACGATATCGACAGCGACGCCGCGGCGATCACGGTCGTCCGGAACAAGCGCTGAAAGTTCAATCTGATCATGAGCCAGGCCTTTCGGGGTTGCAGAAAACTTCGAACTTTCGGCTTCGGCGACTATTGCGCCAGCGCCGCACTCCAAGGTGTCATGGTGTCGGCAATCGCCACCGTGTCGGTGCGCGTTTTCACAATTACGCTAGGACAAGCAAAATTCAGGGGCACCGGGCCGTGCTCGACGACGTCGAGCGCATCGTCGTTGGCGTTTCGGAGAGCCTCGATGATCTCAACGGACAGTCGCCGATCCGCTGCGACCCGGTCCGGACCGGAGACATCGATGCGTGGCTGGTGGGCTGCCGCGTCGAGATCCATGCCGAATTCGAGGATATGCGAAAGCATTTGATAAACGCTGGCAAGAATCCGTCGTCCACCCGATGATCCTACCGCAAGCAAGCGTCCATCATTCCCCACGTGAATAACTGGGAGCATGTTGGTCAGTGGTCGTTTTCCGCCTGCAACGGAATTCAGAAGTCCCGGCCGTGGGTCGAACCACATCGCACCGTTGTTCATCAGTATCCCGGTGCCCGGCAGAACAAGTCGGCTTCCCATCGTCCCCAGCAAAGTCGACGTGAGCGAAACGACCATGCCATCATTGTCGATGGCGGAAAGATGCGTCGTACAGGTTCCTGCGGCGGGTTCGAGGGGCTGCTCATCACCTCGGAGTCGCGCCGCATAGGCGTCACGCATGGAGGCGGCCAGAGCCACATACCAGGCTCCATCAGGCTTCTCACCGCGCATAGCCGGAGCCATGCTTTCCATGACGCGTTGAAGCGTTGGAGCTGCCGTTAGATTTCCCGGAAGGAATAGCTTGCCGTCGGCCCATTCAACATGGGACGCCGCTGATAGCCGCGCTTCGCAATCATGCAGGTCTTTTCCCGAGATCAAACCGCCAACGGCTTCCATGTCCCGAACGATGGCCTCGGCAAGCCCGCCGCGATAGAAGTCATCGTACCCGAAGACCCGTATCCGCTCAATCGTATCCGCAAGGTTTCCTTGCGGCAGGAAACTCGGGACGCCCTGCTCCGGCGGGATTGGTACTGTCCCGTTGGGAAGATAGATGCGGGCGCTCTCTTCATAGTTTCGGAGAATTGCCGCCGACTGTGCGATCTTGATGGTCGCATACCAATCTCTCGGCATGCCTCGCCGGGCAGCGTCAACCGCAGGCTTGAGAAGTTCTTCGCGGTTGATACGACCATATGTGCGATGTAACAGGCCATAGCCCGCCACGGCGCTCGGCACACAGAAGCTGAGCGGCCCGTTCACATTGGCGGCCCCCTCCACCTCTGGCCAAGCAAAGATGTCCGCAGACAAGCGGCCGGTGGTCGGAAAATGCGCAGGCGTCAGCGCCGCGGGGGCAACAGGTCCGAAATCCAGCACGTTCACCCGACCATCGATGTCTCGGATCAGGCCGAAACCAATTCCGCCAAGTCCGCTATTCCACGGCTCGACCGAGGCCAATACGAAAGCGGCAGCGACCGCCGCGTCGGCTGCGGTACCGCCCGCGTCGAGAACGGCGACGCCGACCTCCGACGCGATGCGGCTTTGGGTCACCACAGCGCCGCGCGACCCACGCGCGGATTGCTTGCGCACGACCGCGCCCTGCGAGACGTGCGGGCCGAGTTGGAAGTCAAATGCAGGCGCTGTGGTGTGTGACATCGAAATCAGGCCGCTGCTGAGCCGTAGAGCGATGCTACCGGTGCGGGAGTTGACTTCTTGTGTTCTGACCAGGAATGCAATTCTGGGAGAACGTGCTTACCCAGCATTTCCAGCGCGGCCTTGTTGGCGTCGTGTCCCATGCCGTCGACGCGCCATAACACGTCGTCGATGCCCATTTCGTACAGGCGGCGACAGCTCGCGATGACGTCGTCCGGATTCCCCGCCATGATGTAGGGGGCGGATTCGATGAGGTAGTCGAGATTACGCATATTGGAGCGGATACGCTCGATCTGCGCGAAGTACTCGTAATTGTCGGACCTCTTCGCCAGCTTCGTCATCCAGTCCATGATGACCTCGATGAAACGAAGGGTGTTCTCCTCCGTAGCAGCACGAGCGACCGCACGGTCGGCATGACAGTTAACGCCCACGGAGAACAGTGCCTGGCGTCGCGTGATGCTTCCCGCGACAGGTTCAGCACGCTCTGCACCTTTGTTGTAGGCGTCGATGCACGTCTGGACGTAGTCCCAACCGAGGATGCTCAGGCCCGACATCACGCCGACGCCCATGGCGCCCGCCTCCTCGTGAGAGTCGATGCTGGTCGCGGAGAGATGAACCGGAATCGGACGATGGCTAGCCTCAACCGGTGAAACACGACGCTTCGGAATCTTGTACAGGTCGCTCTGATACTCGATCGCGCCAGTCTTCATGATCTGACCGAAAATGTTTAGATGCTCATCGCGATATTCACGCGTCAGAGCTGGGTTCACACCAAATCCGTCGAGCGTGTATGGATTGTTGGAGCGCGCACCACCGAGTTCAGCACGGCCATTCGATAGGATGTTCAATGTCCCCATCTGTTCAGCAACGCGAATGGGATGGTTGAACGGAAGGAAATTGACCGAAGCGATCCTCAGACGAATCCGGCTGGTACGCGCAGCGACATACGCCAAAAGGATTTCAGGGGCCGTGGTGATTGCCTCGCCATTGGCGAAATGCTGCTCGGATGCCGAGTAGCCATCGAAGCCGACAGCCTCTGCAAGCACAGCCTCTTCCACGCATTCGGCGTAGCGAACCGGCCAAGTGACGCCCTCGGGGCAGATTGCTTCATGAAACAAATAGGCCCGCATGGGCACCTCCATTATTGACGGCTTATTGTTCCTATTATAGGATCGCCGTTCCTTATTATAACGTTATGTCGTTTGACCTACGTCGCCAAGCAAAATATTTAGGCGTGCACCGCACAAAGGCGATGCATTTGACTGCTCGTCCCTGAGGAGAAGGTATGACCGCCTCGACCAGCGCATCCGATCGAAAGACATCGAGTAGCCTTTTGCTGACCAAAGGGCTCCGTTTGCTACGGCACGTTTCCAAGTCCGGCGAAGTCGGCGTACGGGAAATCGCACGCAATCTGTCGCTTAGTCCGACGGTCGCGCATCGCTTGGTCACTTCCCTCTACGAAGAGGGATTCCTCGAGCGAAACGAGGAGAGCGGCCGCTATAGGGTTGGAGCTCAAGCGTTCGAAGTCGGTCGCGCGTTTCTGCGCACGGCGCGGATTGAAACGTGCGCACCGCCGATCATGCGCCGCGTCGTTGCCGAGGGAGCCTTCAATGCCTTCTTGGGGGTCATGCGCGGATCGAATGTCGTATACCTCAGTGCGATGCAGGACAACGGACCAATCAACAAGCTCATGTTGCCAGGATCAGAGGCTCCGCTTCATGCCACAGCTATGGGCAAGATTCTTCTTTCCGAACTTGCGGATGAAGAGATCCTGCAACGCGTTTACTTCTATCAGCGGAGCAAAATAGGCGCTGATCAAACGATCGACACCACTGCCCTGCTGCAGGAGATCAACCTGGCTCGCAAGAGCGGGTATTCAACCGCGGATGATGAAGCGTTTCGCGGTGTTATTTCAGTGGGCGTTCCGGTCCGCGACTTCTCCCGGAAAGTAATCGCTTCATTGAGTCTGTCCACTCAGCGGGAACTGATGACAACCTCGCGCCACAGAATTCTGGTCGAAACCGCGCTGCAGTGTGGAGCCGACATTTCCCACGCATTGGGCGACAGGGATAGCTAAGGAACACAATAGCCCGCGGCTCACCGCTTATCAAAAGATGCGAGTTGGCGATACTGACCGTTATTATCACGCCACTCAATTCTCCATGTGAAGCTGGCGGCAACGCGTGCCGCCTTGCCGTACTGGCATTCACTCCGCGCTGCTCGCTAAGCGGCTCAGTGGGTTATCCGGCCGCCACCCGGTAAGTTGAACGTGATCTTCTGCCCACGGAGGGGAAGTCGGTCACGATCGATTGCGGCGGTCGTGCAGATCGGTCTTAACGCTTGGCTGCTGCCTTGGGCGCGGTACTCACCTTCGGTGTCGCAGCTTCGTTGGAAATCGCCTCTTCATTTCTATAGATAAGCACCAGAGCGATCGTCAGGCAGACTAGTGCTGCGACTACGACATTCAAAGCGAGCTTAAAGGATTGCATATAGGTTCCCATCGAGTAGCGGGTCGTCGATCATTAGGTGCCTGTTGCTAGGTGCGTTGGTTTAATTGCGCGATCGACGGTGACCATTGGACAGGTTGTCCGACGCCCCGATCGCGACTCCGTGGACCGTCTAAGCGGGGGAGATCCTCGCGCCCGTTCGCACCCAAAGGTGGGTCAAGAAGAGCGCGACGACGAGCATAGGAATGATTGCCAGGTTCAGCTCCGCCCACCCAAAGGTCTCGAGGATTGGTCCGGCGGCCAGCGTAGCGATCGCAGTGAGAAAGCCGCGGATCAACTCCGCCATGCCCTGCACAGATGCCCGCTCATGCGGGAGATGCGACGCTGCGAGAAGAGTCGTCCCGCCGACAAACATGAAATTCCATCCGACGCCGAGGCAAAGCAGAGCGACGTAGAAAGCAGGCAAGCTGGCAGAAAACGCCGCCACGACGCCGCACGCGGCACTCAGGATCATTCCGGCGTATAGAACCGCTGGCATACCGAACCGCGCGATCAGACGGCCGGCCACGAAGGATGGCGCATACATTCCAACTAGGTGCCATTGAATGATGTTCGCGCCATCGTCGATGGAATGATTGCAGGCAACCGCAGCAAGGGGAGCCGCGGTCATGACAAACATCATGACCACGCCGCCGATGACGTTGTTGGCAAGAGCGGCAAGGGAGATGGGCCGGGAGAAGATCAGGATAAGGCTGCGGGATGAAGTTGCGGCGTTGGGAACCGGGAAATGTTCGTTTGGAACGTCGCGGTAGGTGATACCCAGCAGAAAAGCGCTGCCGAGACACAAGATGAAGACGACAAGGTAGGACCCCGCGAACAAGGGAGGGAACCAGTCTTTACTCCACGCAGCGACGGCCGGTCCTATCACTGCAGCTATCACGCCGCCCGCTAGTACCAGCGAGATGACCCGCGCCTTGTCGTCGGCATCAACGGCATCCGCAGCGGCTAGGCGATAGAACGAGGCGAAGGACTGAAAGATGCCGACGCCGGCGGTTCCGACGCAGAACAGCCAGAAGTTGGCGTGGATGACGGCCCAAACCGATACCAGCCCGCCGATGGCGCCCACGATCGCTCCGAATGTAAAGCCGGCGCGACGTCCGACGCGCTCCATCATCAGTGAGGCGAACAGGGATGTGACCGCGCCGGCGACGGTAATCATGGCGAACGGAAGCGTGGCAAGGGATTTATCTGGCGCAAGCTGATATCCGGTCAAGCCGGTGAGCGTCAGGTCGATCGCAAGCGCCGCTGTGAAAAGCCCCTGCGCAACTGTGAGCACCATCGGATTTCGGTGTCCGCCCCGCACGGAGACTGGCGTCAAGGCTGGATCCTGATCATCGACGTGCACGGTCATCTTGTTTTCCGGCAAAGGGTGGACAAAATTGAACCACCCGTTTTGCTGGTGTAACCCGGTCACGCATTTCGGCGAATGACGAACATCCCGCGAATCCAGCCATCATAGTGCTTCCGCTATTCGCTCAATGCAGGCCGCCATCATGCGACCGGGGATAGGTCCCCTCCGGGGTCAGGCCCGGCGCGTGACGAAAACGGTAAAGTTTCAGGCGTCCGTCATCACCGGTTGAGCCGGCGTTCGCCACTTCTGTGGGATGTTGGCGGTGACGTCATGTGCGTTCATTCGGCGCATGCTCTGCGGCGGATGGCCGAATATGCGCAGGAACGCCCGTCTCATCCGTTCCGGATCCACGAAGCCGACATTGCGGGCTATTACCTCGAGCGGCTCGCTGCCGTTCTCTACTCGATCACGGGCCACTTCCGCGCGGACGCGCTCGACCGCCTTGGCGGGCGTCTCTCCGGTTTCCGACAGGAATGCTCGTCCGAACTGACGAGGGCTGAGGCAGGCCACGTCCGCCAATCTGTCGATGGACAATGGCTCGGTAAGATGCTCTCGGATGTAGGTGAGGACGTTCCGGATGCGATCCGAACCTGGCTCCATGTCCAGAAGCGCCGAAAACTGCGATTGTCCTCCGGGTCGACGATGATAGACGACAAGCAACTGCGCCGCCGCCCGCGCGATGTCGGCACCGGCATCCTCTTCGATCATCGCAAGCGCTAGGTCCAGCCCAGCGCTGACGCCCGCCGATGTCCAGATATCGCCGTCCTTGATGAATATCCGATCGCTATCGACCCGCACGTTCGGATAAGACCGTTGAAGCTGAGCCGCATGCTTCCAGTGAGTCGTGGCGCAGCGTCCTTCCAGCAGACCGGCAGCGGCGAGGACGAAGGCACCGGTGCAGACGCTTGCGGTACGGCGCGCGTTCGTGGCTCCAATCCTCGCTACATCAATCAGGTCGTCGCACTGTTCAAAACTCGTACTCGGCACGCCACCCCCGACGACGAGAAAAGTGTCGTACCGGCGAGGAGAGTACGCTTCCGTGGATACGCTGATCCCAACAGCGCTCGACACCAATCCGCCTTCCTGAGATATCAAATTCACGCTGTATATCTCGCGGCCGCTTGCCCGATTGACCATGTGAAAAGCGTCAGCAGGTCCGCTCATGTCGAGCAGCTGAAAATGCGGGTAGACGAGAATACCGACTTGGCGCGTCATCTTTAACAACCTTACTACGCCGATGTTGATACCGCGGCGCAAACGGATAATCCCTTATTTTACGCCTTCCGGTAAACATTCTCGGCGATCACATAAACCGGCGGATGGCCTTATTTGAGGGATATGTGGCGTGATATGAGGCGCAACGCCGGTTCGGTACAAAAAAACTATTGAGAACGGAACGCTTGACTTCGGGAAAAGAGCTTCAGGAGAGCTTCTGATCATGTCCGGTGGCTTCTGGCTAGGAAGATCCCGCAGGTGCGATGGCAAGCTTGGCTGTCGGCAAGAGCCATGCTCAGGTCAGGACAACTAGGACGTTCCCTTTTAGCGAGGTGGCGAGAGCTCGTTGACGCGGCATCCGGAAACGCGTTGCACTAGCCGCCATTCAGGAAGCCCAGCGTCGTAGTCGCCAATCATACATGCTGGCCGCCATTGATGTGGATTTCGGCACCATTCACGTATGAGCCGGTTTCCGTACATAGCACATACACGAGCTTGGCAACCTCGTCAGGAGTGCCCAGGCGATGCATCGGAATCTGCTGGTCGACGATAGTCTGCGTGCCCGGCGAAAGGATCGATGTATCTATCTCGCCCGGGGCGATCGCGTTGACGCGAACGCCGAGTGGACCGAAGTCGAACGCCATCTCTCGCGTCAGTGCAGCGAGCGCCGCTTTGGAGGTAGCGTAGGCTGCGCCTGCGAAAGGATGCACGCGCGATCCAGCAATCGAGGTCACGTTGACCACCGAGCCCTTAGCGACCTTCAGCTGCTCCATCAGCCCACGCGCCATCATGATCGGCGCGAAGAAGTTGACGTTGAACACATGGGACCAGGAGGCGACGTCGGTGCCGATCGCGCCCATCCGCTCGCCGCCTTCACTCTTGGGCGAAATCGCCGCATTGTTCACGAGCGCATGCAGCGCGCCACCGTTGAGGCGTTCCTTGATGTCCTCGATCGCGCGCACGGTATCGTCATGATCGCCGAGATCGACCTGGATGTGATCTTCCGGGCCTGCATCCCAAGGGCAGACTTCCGGGAACGGATGCCGCGAGCAGGTCAGCACGCGCCAGCCGGCACTCGAAAAACGCATGACCGTTGCATGGCCGATGCCGCGGCTGGCGCCGGTCAGCAGCATGGTGCGCTTAGGTACGTTCGATCCATGACTTGTCATGACGGTCTCGCTTCGTGTTCGATGGCGGAAATGGTCCGTCCCCCCTGATCAAATTGTCTCCGCCGATGATTCGTTCGTCACGCAGCCCCGAGGCGCTGTCGGCGCGCGCTCCGGACCGCTAAAGCGAATAGAGCGAGACTAGGCGGGAAGCTCTGGAAATATTGTCTCTCACCTGCGCAAGACTTTTTAGGAAAGTCTCCAGAGCGTCTGCGTCGAGATCTACGAACATAAAGTCCCTTATCGAACCGCGCTCTCCCGAAATGGCTTCGATCCGGTCCCGCGCGACTTGGGAAAGCGACATCAGAATTACCCGCGCATCGGTCGACGATTGGACCCGAAGTACGAGCCCCTTCGCTTCGAGAAGCTTCGATTGCGTCGTCACGAACGATGCATCGACCGCCATGCATTTCGACACATCGCGGACGGAGACGCCCTCCCCCTCACCACGGTCTTCCAGGACCGACATCAAAATCCACTGCGGCACGCTGACCTTCAGCTTCCCGGCCAGGTAGGCCCGTATCTCCGCGAGGTGCGCGTCGATCGTGATCATGTCCCAGCAGAAGCGTTCGGCACCCGGCGAGTGAGCGGCGGGCCCTTTTATGTTCACGCCTGCTTTCGGCATCATCGTCTGAAACGCGGTGGCGGAACTGCTGTCCTTGCCCCGCTGGTTGATAATCGGCTTGTCCGCGATCGAAGCGGACGGCGATCGACGAGCTTTCATCACCCGACCTTTTCGACGAATACGCGGATCGTTCCGCCGCAAGTGAGGCCGACCTTCCACGCCGTTTCGTCCGCTACGCCGAACTCGAGCAGGCGAGGCGTTTGGCTCTCGATGACCTCGAGCGCTTCGGCAACGACCGCACCTTCGACGCAGCCGCCAGATACCGAACCGAGAAACGTCCCCTCGTCGTTGATGACGAGGTTCGAGCCGGCAGGTCGGGGAGCCGATCCCCACGTCTCGACCACGGTCGCTATGGCGACCCCATGACCTGCAACGATCCATTCTTCAGCCGTCTTCAGGATATCTTGCTGCATACTCTATTCTCGCCATCTCGTGTATCGAGCTTAGATGAGACGCCGACCAGCGTTCGGCGGCAGACGTTACATCGCAAAGGTCGGATCCGAGAAACGTACCGACCTCTAAAAAACGACTTGCGCTACTGGTCGCATCACGTCTTCGCCCTATCGTGCAGAAGCGCCTTGTCCGCCCTTCGGAGGATCCAGACGACCTCCCTCGGCGTCGATCATCATCATTTCATCGACGCACATCCTGCTTTTATCGACGCAGATATTGAGGATGTCTCGATACAGATTGTCGTCGAACTTGCCGAAGTATTTTACGGGAACGTTCTCGCTGGGACGTTCCAGATCGAGGTAAGTACCACGGTCGAGCACAGCCGGCGCAGCCTTAGCTTGCGCGATCCATTCATCGAAAGCGCCGGTTTCTATCGCATGGAATTTGAAACGCATGCCGGAGAAGCCAGCGCCACTATAGTTCGCGGAGAATCCGTTAAAAGAGCCCGGCTTGTTCACGACCGCGTGCAGCTTCGTCTCCATTCCCGCCATTGCGTAGATCTGGCCTGCCAACGCCGGGACGTAGAACGAGTTCATGATCGACGATGCGGTGATCTTGAAAGCGATCTCCCGGTTCAACGGAGCCGTGAGTTCGTTAACGGTGGCGATTCCATACTCGGGATAAAAGAAGAGCCATTTCCAATCCAGAGCGACGACTTGAACGACGAGCGGCTGCGCTGCCGGGTCGACAGGATGGTCCGGGGCGATGCGTCCGATTCGGCGATACGGGTCGAGTAGATGCGTACCGACCATCGTAAGCGCACCTAGACAGATCGCAATCAGCAGCGGCACGGACCAGATCGCCAATTCAAGCTTAGCCGAATGATGCCAATCCGGCTCGTAGCGGGCTCCCGTGCTCGACGCCCTATAACGGTATGCGAATAGGACGACCATCGCCATGACGGGAAGCACGACCACGAGCATCAGCACGGCCGAAAAGAACGTGAGATCCCGTTCCTGGACGGCGACGTCGCCTGCGGGACTCAACACGACGAAGTCGCATCCTGCCAACAGAAGCGAGGCGGGCAGCAGCGATAGGCGAAGCAGGTTTCGCATGATCGGTTCTCTCATGAAGCTGCCGACGGCGTAACCGGCGCCGGCGAAAAGATCTCGTACGCCGGCGGCCGTCCGGCAGATGCGACTACTCGGCCGGGACCGCCACCGCGTCGGAGCGCCGCCGTCGTGACAGCAGATCGCCCAACGAACGGCAAACGACGTAGAAGATCGGCGTGAAGATCAGACCGAAGCCGGTGACGCCGATCATTCCGAAGAAGACGGCTGTTCCCAGGGCTTGGCGCAGTTCGGCGCCAGCGCCCCTGGCTACGAGTAACGGCACGGCGCCCAGGACGAACGCGAAGCTGGTCATCAGGATCGGCCGCAAGCGAGTTTTGGAGGCTTGCACAGCCGCATCGACCGGCCCGAGGCCGTCGCGTTCCTCCGCTTGCTTCGCGAATTCGATCACGAGGATGGCGTTTTTCGCGGCCATGGCGATCAGCACCACGAGACCGATCTGCGTGAGGACGTTGTTATCCATACCCCGCAGGTTCACGCCGGTCATCGCTGCGAGAACGCACATCGGTACGATCAGAATGATCGCGAGAGGCATCGTCAGGCTTTCGTACTGCGCCGCCAAAACGAGGAAGACGAGTACGACGGCGAGCACGAACACAAGACTTGCGGTATTTCCTGCGATCTGTTGTTGAAAAGCGATGGCCGTCCACTCGAAGCCGTAACCTGAAGGTAGCCGTTCGGCGGCGAGCTTTTCCATCGTCGCGAGCGAACGTCCGGTCGAGTAGCCGGGCGCCGTGTCGCCATCGACTTCCACCGCCGGGAACAGGTTGTATCGGACGACGCGATACGGCCCGGTCTCGTCTCTGAATGTCGCAACCGAACCGATCGGGACCATCGCGCCGCTCGCCGACCTTGTCTTGAGATTACCGATGTCGGCCTCGGTGCGGCGGCTCGATTGATCGGCTTGAACGATGACCTGGAACGTGCGGCCGAGCAGATTGAAGTCGTTGACGTAGGCCGAGCCAAGATACACCTGCAGCGTCTCGAACACACGCTCGGGCGGTACTCCGAGCATGTCCGCTTTCGGACGATCGATGTCCGCGTATACTCTCGGCGTGGCTGTGTTGAAGAACGTGAACACCTGCGCGAGGCCGGGCGTCGCGTTCGCCTGAGCGATGAGCTTGTCGGACTGCACCGCCAGTGCCTTATAGCCCTGCCCGCTCCTGTCCTGAACCATCATGCGATAACCGCCGGCCGATCCGATGCCGTCGATCAAAGGCGGCGGAATGACCAAGACCCTGGCTTCGTCGATGTCCGCGACCCTCTTGCGGGCCTCAGCGAGAACGCTGTTTGCCGACAGGTCCAACGTCTTCCGTTGATCAAATGGATTGAGGGGTACGAAAATCGTTGCGGAATTGGGCGCGCTCGAATCCGAAGCGGCATTGTACCCCGCAAGCATGATTGTGCCCCGCACACCCGGAACCGACAGGATGCGTTTGGAAACCTGCTGCAGGACAGCGTCTGAGCGGGCGAGCGATGCGCCTGGAGGAAGCTGGATGATCGTGATGAGATAACTCTGGTCCTGCGCGGGCACGAAGCCGGTCGGCGTCGTCCAAAGAACTGCGACCGTGGCCACGATCAGCGCGCCGTACGCGACCATCATGATCTTCCAGTTGGCGATCAGGCGCGCGGTGAGGCGCCCGTAGCCGTCGCTCAGGCGATCGAAACCTCGATTGAAGGCGCCGCCCGCGGCCCGCAACGCGCGTCCGGCCCATCCGCGCGGACGGGGCGAATGGTCGTGCCGGAGAAGGAGCGCGGCAAGCGCCGGAGATAACGTCAGCGAGACGATCAGCGATACGACGGTTGCGGCCGAAATCGTGAGCGCGAACTGCTTGTAGAAGGCGCCGGATAGCCCGGTCAGGAAGAAGGTCGGGACGAAGACCGCGCAGAGAACGAGCATGATGGCGACCAAAGCCCCGGATACTTCGTCCATTGACACGCGCGCGGCCTCGAGCGGAGCCAAGCCTCGTTCGAGGTTGCGCTCGACATTCTCGACTACGACGATGGCATCGTCGACCACGATACCAATCGCCAGGACGAGACCGAACAACGAGAGGCTGTTCAAGCTGTATCCTACGATCGCCATCGCGGCGAACGTACCCACCAGCGAAACAGGGATCGCGACAACGGGAATGATCGCCGCGCGCCAGTTCTGAAGGAATACGAAGATCACGATTACGACGAGCGCGGCCGCCTCGAAGAGCGTATCGCGTACGGCTTCGGTCGACTGAGCTATGAATTTCGTGGAATTCCACATGATCCGAAATTCGAGACCACGAGGGAATTTCTTGGCGGCCTCTTCCATTTCTCGTTCCACGGTCAAGCCGGTCTCCAGCGCGTTGGTGCCTGGCCGTTGGAAAATGCCGATCATGACCGAAGCGTCGCCGGACAGATAGGCGTTCGTTCCGTAGTCCGCGGCCCCTATTTCGACGCGCGCAATGTCCCGCACCCGCACCTGATGACCGTCGGCGTCGGTGCGGACGATGACGTCGGCAAACTGGCTCGGTTCGGTCAGGCGACCTTGTGTACGGACGTTCAGTTGGAATGCGTCGTTGTTGGCGGTGGGCGGCTGACCAAGGGCTCCCGAAGCCACCTGGACGTTCTGCGCCCGGAGCGCCGCAATGATTTCGCCGGCCGTGAGGTTTAATGCGGATGCCTTACCGGGGTCGATCCAAATGCGCATCGCGATCTCGCGGCTGCCGAAGATCCGGGCATCGCCGACGCCCTCGATGCGGCTGAGCCGGTCGCGGATCTGAGTGAGCGCGTAGTTCGAGATGTAACTTTGATCGAGGGAACCGTCCAAAGACACCAGATTGACCGCCATCAAGGCACTCGGCGCCGTCTTCCGCGTGGTTACGCCCAGACGTTGGACGGTTTCCGGCAGTCGCGGCAACGCGGTCGCGACCCTATTCTGCACGAGCATCTGCGCGGCGTCCAGATTGGTCCCGACTCTGAACACGACCGATATCACCACCCTCCCGTCGGCGGTGGATTGACTGGTCTGGTAGAGCATGTTGTCGACGCCGTTGATCTCCTGCTCGAGGGGCGATGCGACTGTCTCGGCGACCGTCTCCGCCGACGCGCCGGGATATGTAGCTGACACCGCGACCGTGGGTGGAATGATGTCGGGATATTGCGCGACCGGCAGCTTGAAGTAGGAGATGGCGCCCGCGATGGTGATCACGACGGCGATGACCGCAGCGAAGATCGGCCGGGTGATGAAGAACCGAGAAAAACGCATGCTTGACAGTCCTGATTGCCTGCGATCGCGCCGCTCAGCGGGCGAACGTGACCTCGCCGCTCGTGGCAAGCATTGGTGTACTGGGCGAAGACGTGACTGGCACGATCTCTCCGGCCTTTATCGCGACACTGGCTCCGGGCACGGCTGAAATAATCCCGCCGACGATGACGCGGTCGTTTGCGTCCAGACCGCTCTTGACGATACGAAGCCCGTCCACCACCGCCCCGAGCTGAACCGGTTTTGCGACCACCTTGCCATCGGACGCGACGGTCAGAACCGTTTTTCGAGCTTGATCGGTCTGTATCGCGAAGTCGGGCACGAGCAGCGCCGTTGACGCCGTGCCGTTGGCGAGTCGCATGTTGCCGAACATTCCGGGCGTCAGGAACATGTCCGGGTTCTTCAATACTGCGCGCGTACGGATGGTGCCGGAACGCGGATCTAGGCCGGTGTCGATGAAATCGAGTTGACCGCTCCAGCGATAGTTCGTTTCGTCCTGAAGGCGGACCTCGACCCGGGACGGTTCGGCACCCGATTGTTGAGCGCGCTTCGTTTTGAGGAAGACCGCTTCCGACGTATCGAAATTGAAGTATATTGGATCGAGAGCGTTGACGGTCGTGAGCAGCGTGCTGTTGGCCCCGTCGCCCGCCATGACTAGGTTGCCGGGATCGACGCGGCGGTCCGAAGCGCGACCTGCAATCGGGGCGCGCACGTCGGTGAATTCCATGTCCAGAACTCGAGACTGCACGCGCGCCTCGGCCGCGGCGACGGACGCCACGGCGGCTTGCATCTTTGCGCGGCGCCGATCGACTTCGCTCTTCGAGATCGCCGCATCGCTGAGCTGGTCGGCGCGCGCGACGTCGGTGCGTGCCAGCGCCAGATCGCTTTTGGCGCTCTCCAGCATGGCTTGAGCTTCTCCGAGAGCCGCCTCGAAGGGGCGCTTATCGATCGTGAAGAGCAGCTGTCCCTGCTTTACGATGGCTCCATCTGCGAAGTGAAGCGCGATGACCTGTCCGGAGACCCGCGGGCGCACGTCGACGCTCTTACTTGGCGCGAAGCGACCGACGTACGCGTCCCATTCGTTGACCGTGCGCGAAAGCGGCGGCGCAACCGATACCACCGGCAGTGGCGGAGCGGCTACAGCGGTTTGCGGGTCGCGGGACAGAAGCATGGCTGCGATCGGCACTCCAAGCATCGCCAACCCGATGACTCCCCCCCACATCAAGCGGCCGTTACGCGAACGCAGGGGCACGCGTGTTTCGAGGTCGTTCGTGAATGCGCTCATTTTATCCGATCGCTCAGTTTCAAAGACATGGAATGATCGAACGTCCGCCGCACTCGATCGCGGCATCGTCCTCGATCGAAGTTGCAGATCGCCCTACATCACGAGACGAGCGCCTCGTTCGGGTATTAGACATGCTCTCAACGTAGATCGGCGGCTGATTTGCGATTTTATTTGCGAGGGACATCGATTCCGTGACGTGAAGTAGAAAGGGTGCTTCGATCGTCTCGATCAGAGGCGGTCGGACGCGGCGGGTTGATCGCTACCTAGTTGGTCGCGAGGAGGGCGGCTATCGTAGGGACAATCGATCGCGGCATCGCACAAGTCCATGACAGAGATACCTCGAATCCAGTCATGATGATCATCAAGAGCGGCGGGCTCAGACATGAGGGTCGGCGCTCATACGCGAGACATGCAGACGCATTTATCGACGAGGTGAACTTCGTTCGCGTCACCCTGGGGCCGATGAGGCGACCACCGGATGCACTATCGTTGGATCAATTGCTGAATTTGGCGAGACACACTGCGGCAGAGCGGTGCAAGCTCTCATCGGATGAGACCTTTGCGCATATCGGTGCCAAGCCGAAGCGGCTTGCGAAATATCATCGATCTCGAAACTTTGATTGCTCACCGCCATGTCGAGGCAGAGGACGGCAATGCCGACCAGTAATGTTCTCCTGCGGGAGCGTAGTGCCGCCTTCCGAAATCGCATTATGCTTACCTCGTGCAACGCGGACATAAGTGATGCGCTTGTGCTTTCGGACTTTCTTGCAGTCCGCGTTATGCCGCAAACGACTGACTGCATCGGTTCGGCCGACGCAATGTCGCCGGCCCATCGGTTGCGTCTTTACATAGGCGCAAGTCGGCGAAGCACCGAGGTCATTCACCCCTCGAAAGCCGACATCTCCGAGCTGTGCCGGCGTAAAGGCATTGCGGCCTCGATGTATTACGGCTGGTCAATGGGCTCCTGGAGGCCGGAAAGCGCATCCTGATCATAGGCGTTCGCGTCACCCTGCCAGACGATCATCCTACACGACGAATAGTTATCGTTCCCAAAGACAGCGGCACCTCGATCCGTGTCGGCAGGCGCAATCCGTCTGTCCTGCCGGTCTTTGGGAAAGCGACCACGGCAATCGTTGGGCTGGTATTCCTCGACGGCCTGTGACCGGCGTTGGGTCGATGTACGGCGCGGCACTCTATCTCATCTGATTTGACGCTGCCCGCAATGATATCCACGTCGAAACGACTGCTACCGGTGAACACGCGCGCAACGCCTGCGCAAGGGTTCTCGCTCTGTGATAACCGTATAAGCTCTGAGGCTATTGCACTCATAGGATCGAGCACATTCTTCCTATGCATGATCTCGAGGGGAACGAGCTCACGCTTCTCCGGTTCGATGACAGCGGGTACGATCGAAACGGCGGCTATCTGACCAGAAGAGAAATTGACGGTGACTGTTCGGTTGGCGGCGCCAGAATTTCGGTGATATTGCCCCGATGGGCGTCATACCCTGTCACGAGGCACCAAAGACCGAGCAAGATACTTGCGGTGCGCACCGGATAACCAAGCACGATCATCACCCCGCCGGCGAATTCGCAAAACCCGACCAGATAGGCGAAGAACACGGCGTCGGGCAGACCGAGCGCTTTGAGGCCCGGGACGAGCTTGGCCTCGCCGCCCCGCAGCTTCAAGATTCCCCATACGATGAACGGCACGCCCAGAAACACCCGCGCGATGACAAGACCTTCATTGTGCATAGCGGCTTGTACCCCTCATCTGCTTCTCACTGTCCGAGACGCCTCGGCGTCCACGCTTCGAACCGACAGTGCCCGCCCTTCCGATTTCTCTACAGAGCGATAGCGCCACCTTTAAGTAGCGCCACCTTCAATATGCTATTCGTAAAGTTTGTCTTCGTTCCCTGGGCCAGTCCGGCAATCCTGACGGTGACCTGCTGACCTTCTTCGAATCCACCTACAACGCTGGCGCTACGGCCGCAGGTTGGGATTCCGGGCTGCTGGGCAGCGGCCATCCGGAATAAACCTCGACCTGGCACATACGCTTGCTCAGATCGCGCCAACCCAGTTGGGGCGGCGAGAGCATGGCTAGGATGGAGCCAAGACGAACTAGCAATCAAAATATGAGCTCCGTTCTTCGAGCTCGTCAGGCAACGGAAATCAAGCGAGCGAGGCCGAACGGCATCGGAAAAAGCAGATGCCGCTCGATGGACGTACAGCGCATTAGTCTCGGCGATGAAACAACGCGCAGCCGCGATCAGGACGCAAGTTTCGCGGCGACTTCGGCAACACGTTTACCCAGTAGGAACGCATTTTCGAGGTCGGCGGTACGTGGCGCTTCATCGGGCAGCGCATCAACCGGGCATACTGCCGCCGCTCCAGCGCTCCCCGCCGTCCAAGCCTCGTCGTCGGCACTGGGCGGCCGCAGGCTCGTCCCCACCCAGATGTTCGCATACTGCTGAGATAGCATGAACAGATATATGATGGTCGCTAATCCATCACCGTTCGCGGAGCTTGAACTTGTGAACCCGGCCGACACCCTATGTTTTCGCGGTTGTCCGGGCGCGAGCCTCGCAAAGCTGTCGGCGAACTTCTTGAATTGCCAAGCCGGACCTGCGGCATAAGTCGGAGACCCGTAAATGATCCCGTCCTGAACGACGAGATCCTCCAAGGCGGTCTGCTTCAGCTCTCCGTTCGCGTCGATACGTAACATCGAGATATCAGTGCCAAGCACAGACGACGCGCCTTGCTGCACGGCCTCGGCGAGCTTTGCTGTATGTCCATACCCGCTGAAGAAGACTACTGCGATTTTCGTCATGCCGCGCCTATGAACTGAAGGTCAATCCAAGTCTCTCATTTTTGAGCAGCGCTAGTCCGCTTGTCCGTCACGCAACGACTGGATCGCCGCCAACCAATCGTCCCACATCAGCGGGTCATTCGGGGCGCCGTCTCCCCACATCAGTCCCCCCAATATGAAGTCGATCTCGTCGTCCTGCTTCCCACGGCGCCGCAAGACGGATCTTAAGAAAAGTCGTACTGCCTCAAATCCTTCCATCACAGAAATGCTGTCTTGCTCATTCAGTCCATTCGATTCAGCACCCACCGATCGCTCCCTTAATTGTGTCGGCTTAAGGATAGCCGGAATTCGCCAAACTAAATCCCGCCGTCGTTATCCGCACTATTTTATCGTTCACTCCGCTGCCTCGTACAACTCGCCCACGTAGTCCCAGTTCACCAGATGATCGAGAAAGGCCTTGATGTAATCCGGCCTGCGGTTGCGATAATCGATATAATACGAGTGCTCCCATACATCACAACCGAGAATCGGAACGGCGCCTTTCACGAGGGGGTTTTCGCCGTTCGGTGACTTCATGACCTCGATTTTTCCGTCCTTCACCGCGAGCCAGCACCACCCTGAACCGAATTGGCCGGTACCAGCTGTCAGAAACTGCTCTTTCATCTGCTCTACCGACCCGAAGTCATCGATGACTTTTCTCTCGATCTTGGTCGGCATGGCGCCTCCGCCCTTCGGCTTCATCCAGCTCCAGAAGAGAGTATGGTTATAATCTTGAGCAGCGTTGTTGAATACCGGTGCATTCTTCTCGAAGGCCCCTTTGACGATATCTTCGAGCGCCTTTCCTTCCCACGCTGATCCCGCAACGAGCTTGTTGAGAGCGGCGACGTAGGCAGCATGGTGCTTGTCGTGATGGTATTCGAGCGTCTCCGCCGACATGAACGGCACAAGTGCGTCATAGGCGTAAGGAAGATCCGGAAGAGAAAACGTCATCATTACCTCCGACGATTTAACTTGTCTTACCGTGAGCAGGCAGCGCGTTCGGCTTCACATTTCGCTCGCGCCGGAAATCCATTTTTCTTATCGCTTCGGCGCCAATGATGTTCAGTTAGCAACGTGCATGCCAGAGCATGCGCCCATACATATCAGAGAGTTAGGGATTCATGAGTGCCGGCACTTGGACAAATTGTCGAAGAACATTTCGACAGATTGTCCATCGGGATGTGACCGTTAAAAAAATCGCTTCATCATCGAATCTCTGTCGGTAGCGCTAACTCCTGTCCCGTTTTTAACGACAGTTCGGCCACTTTTTTGAATGATCGTGCCATCAAATATTCATGGCCATATCTTCGTCGTGGACTTGCGCAGAAACGGATTCATTGGAAATAGCCTGTCGACACAAGCTGGATTGGTGTTTGGTGATATCGGCCTCCGTATCAGCACTGCTATGACGGGCTTATGCGGTGCCTTGCGGATACCGTATTACTTGCTACCATCCATCTTATCGTCCCGCCTACGTGATCCGTTTCCTGAAAGGCTTCGAATTGGTGGCTTCGATAACGACGCTCGAGCTGAGCCGTGGCAAGTCTCCGCAGTGCTTCGTCGTCTATGCGGCCTTGGGCAGCAATGTCGCCATTGCCATCGTCAAGGTGATCGCCGCTGCGGTCAGGGCGACGTGCAATTGCTGCGTGTCATGCCGGCACCCATTGCGTATTGCCGGCTCTGTGGCACGATAAAGCGAATTTCAGCAGTCGGTTTGTGTGCAAATGATCTTTGAACCAATTCGATTGATGCCAGAGGCGCCCGGGCAAACCCCGGCGAAGAACCGCACGATCTTTTCTCTCCTGGCGGCGGTTAGATGGGTCCAGCGTTACGTTGACAGCGAAGCCAAGACAACGCCGCGGTGGACGAAGCTGATCGCTATTCTTGATGAGGCGACTGTCGGGAAAATTGAGCCGCCCGAGGTTCGAACCGCGCTCCATGTCGCTTTGATGGCTGAAGGATGGGCGATGCCAGACGAGCTTGAGCAACCAGATATATTCACGTCTGGCCGAGCGGATTCCCCGTAACATCAGCCGGGGTCCACAGGTAGCGGCGCCACCTTCAAGTGGACGCCGGTTTCTGTCATAGTGCAGGCTTTACTGCTCGGAGAACGCTCATGTTGTTCCCTGTCGGTAGTCGATTGCTCGCAGCGATTCTTGCGCTGACATTTTGCACCAGCGCGAGCGCCGGCGATGTGCTCTTCGAAAATGTTCGAATCTTCGACGGGAGAAGCGCCACTCTTTCCGCTCCGTCACATGTGCTGGTCAAGGGCAATGTCATCGAGCGTATTTCTACGGCACCGATAGCGGCCGCAGACGCTCAGCGTGTCGCAGGAAACGGGCATACGCTGATGCCTGGCCTGATCGACAATCATTGGCATGCGATGTTGATACGGGTGACGCCGGCACAGGCTTTCGGTGACGTCGGCTACAACAATCTGCTGGCCGGCAGCGAAGCGACTGACACGCTCATGCGCGGCTTCACCACTGTTCGCGATGTTGGCGGGCCGGTGTTCGGCCTCAAGCGCGCCATCGACGAGGGCATCGTCAAGGGCCCACGCATCTATCCGTCCGGAGCCATGATCACTATCACGAGCGGGCATGGGGATTTCCGGCAGCTGACTGACCTGCCACGCACGATCGGCGGCATGCTCACCCGCATGGAGCAGGTCGGTGGCGCTATAGTTGCGGACAGCCCTGACGAGGTGCGCGTGCGCTCGCGCGAACAACTCATGCAGGGCGCCTCCCAGGTCAAGTTGACGGCGGGCGGCGGCGTGTCGTCACCTTTCAGTCCGGTCGACGTGACCACTTTCACCGAGGCCGAACTACGCGCCGCCGTTGAAGCGGCCGAGAACTGGGGCACATATGTCGCCGCGCACGCCTTCACTCCGGCTGCGATCCAGAGAGCCGTTGCCGCTGGCGTGAAGTGCATCGAACACGGCATGCTGATGGACGAGGCAACCGCCAGGCTACTTGCCGAGAAGGACATCTGGTTGAGCTTGCAGCCCCTCCCCGAGGGCTTGAGGCTTGGCTTTCCGGAGGGGTCCGTCCAGCGAGCCAAGGCGGATGAGGTCTGGCCCGGCATAGCCAGGTCCTACGAGTTTGCAAGGAAGTACAAGATCAAGACGGCGTGGGGCACCGACGTGCTGTTCTCGCGCGCGCTCGCGCAGCAACAGGGCGCAATTCTGGCCTCGCTCACGCGCTGGTACACGCCCGGCGAAGCGCTGGTCATGGCGACATCGACAAACGCCGAACTGCTGGCACTGTCCGGCAAGCGCAATCCCTATCCCGGCAAGCTCGGCGTCGTGGAACAGGGCGCGCTCGCGGATTTATTGCTTGTCGACGGCAATCCGCTGGACAACATCAACCTGATTGCCGATCCCGCGAATAACTTCAAAATCATCATGAAAGACGGCGTCATCTACAAGAACATTTTGAGCAAGTGAGCCTATGCGCAGCCTCCTCTTTCTTGTCGTCATAATGATCGGCCTCGCATCGCCTGTCCGTGCTGCGGAGGATGTAGCGGCGGCGCAGAAGATCATCAGCTCCCAAGCCGATGCGCTGGCGCGCGACGACGCTGTGACTGCCTATGGATTCGCGGCCCCCGGCATCCAGAGCATTTTCACCGATCCCGACAGCTTCATGGACATGGTGCGCAACGCCTATGCACCCATCTATCGCCATCGCAGCTTCGAATTCACCGAGAGCAATACGTCCGGTGGCACCCTCGAGCAGAAGGTCCATATCGTCGATGCCGATGGCGTGCCGTGGGATGCGCTCTATACGCTGGAGCCGCAGCCGGATGGCACCCTGAAGATCAGCGGCTGCATGCTGCTGAAAGTCGGCCAGGCTGTGTGACACCTCACAGCGGCATTCACATTCGCACCTCACATCATCTATAATAGGTCCTGCACGTCTCTCGTCCTACGGTTGCTTCCCGGGTGAATTTGTTGCGGTACCTGTCCCTCAGCACACTGTCTCCCATTGTCCTGGGCAGCCTGTTGGCGTGCGGGGTGTCGACCATCGCGATGACTGACACGCGTCGCCTATCCCTGATGCCCGATCCGCGCGGCGAGTTCATTCGGCTCTGCGCGCCCTTCATGGTGTCGCGCTACGCGCATCCCGAAGCGATCTGCGACTGCGTCCGCACCGCGCTGATCGGCGAGATCGGCGATCGCGATATTCTCGACGCTATCCTCTACGGGGTCACCGAGCGCGGCGTCCCCACGCTGAACGAGAACTGGCTGCCGCCGGACAAACGAAGCTTGATCCCGCGGACCATGACGGCGATTGCCGAGCCGACGCTGGACTGCATGTTCGGTAGCGGCCCGGCCAAACGCGCGCTCGAAAACGTACCGATCGATGGATTTCCGGCGATGCCACCGGTGCAGGATCTGACGCCTTAGGCGACCGATGCGCCCGAGGAGAAAATTAACCTGCGGCGCGCCCGCAGCATCAGCGCCGTGATGATGGTGACGTTGAGTGCATTCCAAGCGAGGCCGTTCATGAACGCTGCCGCGTAGGAGCCCGTAGCGTCGAAGATGACGCCCGACATCCAACCGCCAAGTGACATGCCTCCTACCGTGCCCAATATGACAATGCCGACACGCGTAGCCGCCTGCGATGCGGGCATCGCCTCGCGGATGATGATGGCATAGGCCGGCACCAGACCGCCCTGGAACAGGCCGAACATCGCCGAGATAATGTAAAGCGAGGCCAGGCTGTCGAAGAACAAATAGAACAGCAGTGCGAATCCCTGCAGCAATGAGCCAATCAGCAGTGTGCGGATGCCACCGATACGATCGGCCAGAAAACCCGAGCCAACACGGCTGACAATCCCGCAGGCCAGCATCAGCGACAACATCTCGGCGCCGCGCGTCACGCCGTAGCCGAGATCTCCGCAATAAGCGACGATATGCACCTGCGGCATCGCCATGGCGACACAGCAACCGATGCCGGCCACAAAGAGAAGCGTCGTCAGCGTGTTGTTGCTGAGCTGGAGATCGACCTTGGGCGGCGGCGCATTGACGTGACTACGTCGTGTGACCGTGCCCATCTGCGCGCGCAGAACCACAAGCATCAGGAGCATCAGGACGGTTGTGACGACCCCGACACTGATATGCGTCGAGCGCCAACCAAAAGTCAGAATGCCCCAGCTGACAATCGGCGGCCAGAGCGTGCCGCCGATATAGCTGCCGGTTGCAGCGACAGTCACCGCGATGCCGCGCCGGCGTTCGAACCAGTGCGACGCCTCCGCCATCAGCGGCCCGAAGGTTGCCGACGATCCTGCCCCGATCACCACGTGAATAAGATTGAACTGCCAGAGCGCCGTGGACTGCGACGCGAGAAGATAACCGGCCCCCATCAGGACGGTCGCAAGCGCAATCGTGGCCACGATGCCAAACCGGTCCGTGAGCCTGCCGGCCACCACGCCGCCGAGACCGAAGCCGACCATGGTCAGGGTAAAGGCCAGCGACGCCGCGCCGCGGCTGGCCGCGAAATCGGCCTGCACGGCCGGGAGCGCCACTACCACCGACCACATGCCGACTGACCCGAGCGAGCCGATGATCAAGGCAAGCGACAGCCGGATCCAGGCCTGACGGGAGTCAGGCAGGAACGGCGTCGAATCTGAGGTGGGGGTCGCGATGGTCACGGCGGCAACATCCTCGGCGTGTGCCCACGGGTCAAGCGATATGCCGAAGGATTAGGCATGCAGAAACAGTGCAACAGACCGTTTCGGCCAAAACTGGCTCCGGGCTTGTGGCAAAGCCGCTCAGTAACGCCTCGTTAACCCTTTGCTAACCATACACACGGCAAAAATTGCCGAGTGGAGTCGCGTCTCGTCAGCTGACCGGGGGAATGCCCGTGGATGCCAGTGCGGTGCCTCACTTGCGGATCGGCGGCCCTTCGGCCGCTGCGCAGACGTTCGGCAGTCGCGAACGACATTCGCGCGGGGAAGCGGCATCGATGACGGATTTGATCGCGGGTCAGGGCCTCGGAGCACCCAAGAGCGGCGGTTTCGACTTCGCCAGCATCAGGACGAACGTCTTGCGCGGCGATATCGGCCTCGCATTCGGCGTTCTGATCATCCTTGTCGTCCTGATCATGCCGCTGCCAGCCATCGTGATGGATCTGTTCCTCGCGATCTCCATCACCATGTCGGTGTTGATCCTGATGACGGCTCTGTTCACCCAGACGCCGCTGGAATTCTCGTCGTTCCCCACCGTGCTGCTGATCTCGACCATGTTGCGGCTGTCGCTGAACCTGGCGTCGACCCGCCTGATCCTGTCGCATGGCCACGAAGGCACCGCCGCGGCCGGCCACGTCATCGAGGCGTTCGGCAATTTCGTGATGGGTGGCAATTTCGTCATCGGCATCGTCGTGTTCGCGATCCTCGTGATCGTGAACTTCATCGTCATCACCAAGGGTTCGGGCCGTATCGCCGAAGTCGCGGCACGCTTCCAGCTGGACTCGATGCCCGGCAAGCAGATGGCGATCGACGCCGATCTGTCGGCTGGCCTGATCGACGAGGCCACCGCCAAGGCGCGCCGCAAGGATCTCGAAGACGAAAGTGGCTTCTTCGGCGCCATGGACGGTGCTTCCAAGTTCGTCCGCGGCGATGCCATTGCCGGCCTGCTCATCACCGCCATCAACGTCATCGGCGGGATCATCATCGGTGTCGCGCAGCAGGGCCTGTCGTTCTCGGAAGCCGGCCGCACCTATACACTGCTGACCGTCGGCGACGGCTTGGTCACCCAGGTTCCGGCGCTGATTGTCTCGACCGCCGCAGGCCTGCTCGTCTCGAAGGCGGGCATTACCGGCGCCGCCGACAAGACGCTGATCAAGCAATTCTCCGGCTATCCGCAGGCGCTCGGCATGTCGGCCGGCGTCATGCTGACGCTGGCGCTGCTGCCGGGCATTCCGATGCTGCCGTTCCTCGCGCTCGGCGGCGGCGCAGCCTATCTCGCCGTCACCGCCAACAAGCGCAACAAGGTTGCGCGTGCCGAAGTCGCGCATCAGGCCGCAGCACCGGCCGCCGCCGCCGCCGCACAAGCTGCCGCCGCGGACGAGCCGATCTCCGCATCGCTGAAGATCGACGACCTCAAGATCGAGCTGGGCTACGCGCTGCTGCCACTGGTCAATGGCCCGGACGGCACCGATCGCCTCACCGAGCAGATCAAGGCGCTGCGCAAGTCGCTCGCTGTCGAAATGGGTTTCGTGATGCCGTCGGTCCGAATTCTGGACAACGTGCAGCTCGAAGCCAACACCTACATCATCAAGATCAAGGAAGTAGACGCCGGCACCGGCCGCATCTGGCCGAACCAGTTCATGGTCATGGATCCCGGCGGCAACCAGGTCAACGTGCCGGGCATTCACACCACCGAGCCGACCTTCGGCCTGCCCGCGACCTGGGTCGATGCCGGCCTGAAGGAAGAAGCCTCGCTCAAGGGCTACACCGTGGTCGACGCCGCCACGGTCTTGTCGACGCATCTGACAGAGCTGCTGAAGGGCAATATGTCGGACCTCTTGTCCTACGGCGAAGTGCAGAAGCTGCTGAAGGACCTGCCGAAGGAACAAGGCGAACTGGTCAAGGATATCGTCCCGTCGCTCATCACCGTGTCGGGCATCCAGCGCGTGCTGCAATTGCTGCTCACCGAACGTATTTCGGTGCGCGATCTCTCGACCATCCTCGAAGGCATTGCCGACGCCCTCGCCTTCTCGCGCAACCCATCGACCATCGTCGAGCATGTACGTGCGCGCCTCGCGCGACAGATCTGCGCGCAGAACACGTCCTACAACGGCTACCTGCCGCTCATCGCACTGTCGGCGCAGTGGGAGCAGGCCTTCGCGGAATCGATCATCGGCACCGGCGAAGAACGCAGTCTCGCGATGCAGCCGTCGAAGCTGTCAGAGTTCATGACCACCGTGCGCGATCGTTTCGAACAGGCTGCGCGCGAAGGCGAAGCGCCGGTGCTGGTCACCTCGGCCTCGATCCGGCCGTTCGTGCGCTCGCTGGTGGAACGGTTCCGCGCACAAACCACCGTGCTGTCCCAGGCGGAAATCCACCCCCGTGCGCGCCTGAAGACCGTCGGAAGCGTCTGATTCGGCGGCAAGAGGCTAGCAACCTTGCCCGAAACCGATGTAAATTCGTCACAGACAAGAGATTTGCCAGAATGTCGCATCCCGAGGCCATTTCGGGGCGACGGCACGAATCACTCTCAACGCTCTGATAATAAATAATAATTTATGAATTTCAGGGCCAGGCCGGGTGCTTCAATCGCGCCGGATCACGTCTTATCACTGCCTTGTGATCGACTATTTGGAACTGAACGACCCAACACCACGTTTCCTATGCGTGATGAGTTGAACCTGCCGACGCGGACACGACACAAACGGTCGTAGGCAGAGTAAGACGGCAGGGAGCGTTTCCAATGAACCACTCGATTTACAGCGCGGATCGCATGACCCACCTCAAGGTGGTGATCGTTGCTCTGGTCGCCGGTATCTTCGTGGCAGGCTTCGGAATCTCGGCCCGCATGAATGCTGACGAAGGCTACAGCCAGACCGCCAGCGCTCGTGTGATCAAAGCAGGCCAGCCGGTTGCTGTCACCACTTCGAACGCCAGCATGGTCCGCTAAGAAATTCAGGAATTCGCGTGGCGATGTCCCCCAAGGTCGTCAGGTGAATACATAGAAGCTCCACTTCCCCCCGAGTGGACTTCTGAATGGAAAACGCCCGCTCCCCACGGGCGTTTTTCTTTTGTGGGGTGCTTTCTTGCTTCTCCCTCCCTCAAGCAGCGCAGCTGCGCAGTGGGAGGGATACTCTGCGCGCCAGCGCGCCACATCACAGATTCAAATTTCAAACAGCCACGCTCTCCCCTCTCGCGGCGCTTGCGCGTCCGAGGTGTGAGCAGTCCCCCTCAGATAGATGAGGGGTGGCAGCGCGCCGTGAGGCGCAAAGGGTGGTTTTTTATCGCGGTCCGCTCCACCGGAACGCCGGCAAGCTGCAACCGCGCAACGCCTCACGGCGCGCCACCGCGGCGATTTCTGTCCCCGGGACCGTTCTTCCGGGCAAAGGCGCAGAGCTCCGCACTCCGCTGATCCCGACGGTTTCCCGCCGTCACCAATGCCACGTCCAGCCAGCATGAGTGGCAGACCCCCGTAGTGGGGCCGGACGGTGACCCAAGGCCTCCCGAGTACGCGGGGTACGTCACCCCACACCCGCAGGCGCCGCATCCCTGTTCCACTTCAAGACGCCTCATGAAGCGCCCCTCGCGAACCGGATGAGCGGAGGATAATCCTGTTGAGGACATTGTCAAGAACAATAGGAAAAAATGTTTAAGCCCGATTCTTTCGATTGTCATTCCGGGGCGCGCTCTTGCGCGAGCCCGGAATCCATAACCACGATCGCGCGTATGGATTCCGGACCCGCCCCCAGCCGGCTACGCCTGTCGGGCGCGTCCCGGAATGACAGCCAGTGAGCTCAAAATCGCATTGCACCTAGCTTTGCGCGAACTACACTTTCCTCACCGAATCCCAACACCGATAATCGCAGCAATCGCGATGACGTATTACGTCTATCTGCTGGCCAGCCGAAAACACGGCACGCTATACATTGGCGTGACGAACGACCTTATACGGCGAGTCTACGAGCATCGTAGCAAGGTGGTTGACGGCTTCACGCGACGTTATGACGTCGACAAGCTCGTTTGGTTTGAGGTCTACGATGACGTCCTGTCGGCCATTGCGCGTGAGAAAGAACTCAAGAAATGGCGCCGCGACTGGAAGATCCGATTGATCGAAGAGCAAAATCCAAACTGGATGGATTTGTATCCGGTGCTTTCCGGCTGACGTGGAGTTTATGGATTCCGGGCCCGCGCAAGAGCGCGTCCCGGAATGACAATTGAGAGGTTTGCATTACAGCGGCTTTGCCGCTTTCATGCACCCCGGAATGACGAACATAGGACCAATGCCGGATGACAAGAGAGCCAAACGATCACCGTGCCGGCGGCACCGTTTCGATCAGCTTGCCGGTGAACACGATCGGGCCGGTGGCTGCACCGGTCGGCGAACCGCCTTCCGGCTCGACGGTCACGGCATAGGTGGCCTGATTGACGACATCGGGATCATAGGCAGCGAGTGCAGCGCGCGATGTGAAGTCGTTGCTGCCGATCACACCGAGCGAACGCGGACGCTGCAGCTTGTCGGACACAATCCAGAGCTCGTAGCTTTTGCCGGCCTGCGGTTCGGCGCCAACCTTGCGCACTGTAAAGTTTTTGGTCGCCGCATCGACAGTGAGGATGAATGCGGGTGACGCGGCGTCGGTCTGCAACAAGGCGACGTATTGCGACTGAGCTGCTGCGGGCGGCGCGACCGGCGCTGGCGCCTGCACCACCTGTTGCGCTGCCTTCGGGCGTAAACCCGCCGGCAGCAATTCGGGGCGATAGGCCTGTACGGCAATCAGCGCAACAAGCATGGCGGCAATCGCGGTCATGCCGGTGGCCACACCGCGCCAGCGTTTTGCCTGGACCGAGAAATCAATCACGTTCGAACGATCGAGCGTCGAGCGATCGATCGCAGGCTGCTCAGCAACGACCGCCGCTGCAGCGACCGGCTGCGGCGCTTCCGGATGCACGATCGCTTCTTGCGTACCGGCCAGACCGATCGCAACGCGGATTTTCTCCCAGACTTCAGGACGCGGCTCGACAAGGCCGACCATCTGATTCAAAACGCCGAGCTTGCGCTCCCACGCCTCGACCACAGCGGCAAAATCCTTGTCAACGGACATCATGGTCTCGACCTGCACGCGCTCTTCGGCACTGAGCGTGCCAAGCGCATATTCCGCGGCAAGCGCGATATGGTCTTCGCTATAGGCCATCATGTCAGTCCCAGACACTCCCGGATGTCCATCATACTGCGGCGCAGCCACGTCTTCACTGTATTGACCGGCGCTTCGAACTTCGTCGCGAGTTGTTCGCGGCTCCAACCATTGTAGTAAGCAAGCAGCACCAGTTTCTGCCGGTCCGGTTCAAGCCGGCCCACGCACTCCAACAAGCGCTTCAATTCTTCGGTCATTTCCTGTCGCGCGAGCGGGTCAGGTGTATCGGCTGCCACTTCCATTGCAGCCGGCTCTTCCTCGATAGACGTTTCGCTTCTCCTGCGAACGACATCGATAGCCCGGTTACGAGCGATCGACGCCATCCACGTGATCGGCGAGGCAACACCGGGATTGAATTGCCCGGCGCTGTTCCAGATCTTGACATAGGCCTCCTGGATGACTTCCTCGGCGAGATCCTGTCTGCGCAAGATACGGATCACGACGCCAAAGAGTTTCGCGCGCGTCGCTGCATAGAGTCGCTCGAAGGCGGCTTCATCCCCTTTGGCAACTGCGGCAAGAAGCCAGACCAGCTCAGCCGGCGTCAGCATTACGTCTCCCCAACCTCAATATACCTTTCGCCTTACGGAGGTGCCGCCCGGCGGTATTACCTGTCGTAACATAGATTATAGCAAGCGGGCCATGTCGCTGTTTATGCTGTGGATAGACCACAAACAGCAAACCCGGACCTCGCGGCCCGGGCTTGATGACTTCAATCTTTGAGGCTCGTTGGCTCGCCGCTTCTGCGGATCAGGCCACTGCGCCGATGCGGGCACGCATCAGGCCAATGCTGTCGAGGTCGGCCTGTTCGCGTGCGTTCTCTTCGTCGCGTGCACGGGCCTGATCGCGCTCGTCGAGCAGTTCGACCTTCTTGAGTTCTTCGAAAGCTTCACTCAGCAATGCCTTCGCGTCTTCGAGCTGCACGCGCAGCTCATCGGCCGAACGTGTCAGGTTCTCGCGACGTTGAATCGCAGCCTTCGCATAGGTCGGATAGGCAAAGTGAGTGGGATCCTGAATACCGGCGCGATCCTGTTCGGTCTGGATCTCGCGCTCGAGATCGACCGACATGCGCTGGAAATCCGCGATCATGCCTTCGATCTGATTGACCCGGCGGCGCTTCTCATCGACCTGGAACTTCTTCAGGCGGATCAGGGTGTCACGTGACTTCATCGACTCATACTCCCCAGAAGTCCCAGTCTCAACGCGGGACACAACCGGACAACCGCAAGGGGCGGACCGGCCGAAATTCGTCTCTGAGGGTCATGATGGCCTGACAAAGTTAGCGTTCCGTTTCCAAACCACCAACGATTTGTTGCAGTTGCTGATAGCCTTGGGCCAGTCCGCAGACTTCGTCCTTGCGTTGGCGCAGGAATGCCTCAAGCGGCTCATGGAGCCGGATCGCCTCGTCCACTTCCGGACTGGAACCGGCGCGATAGGCACCCAGCCGGATCAGCTCTTCCATATCCGAATAGGTCGCCATGATCTGCCGCGCCCTCGTGATCGTCGGTAAATAGGCTGGATCGCAGGACCGCGGCATGGTTCGCGACACCGACTTCAGAATATTGATAGCAGGATAGCGGCCGCGCTCGGCGATACCGCGTTGCATCACGATATGGCCATCGAGAATGCCGCGCACGGCGTCCGCAACGGGTTCGTTGTGATCGTCGCCGTCGACCAGCACCGTGAAGATGCCCGTGATGGAGCCTTCATCGGTGCCCGGCCCTGCCCGCTCCAGCAGTTTCGGCAGTTCGGTGAACACCGTCGGCGTATAACCTTTAGCGGTCGGCGGCTCGCCGACGGACAGGCCGATCTCGCGCTGCGCCATGGCGAAACGCGTGACGGAGTCCATCATGCACATGACGTCCTTGCCCTCATCGCGGAAGAACTCTGAGATCGACAGCGTCAGATAGGCCGCCTGGCGCCGCATCAGGGCAGGCTCGTCCGAAGTCGCCACGACCACGACGGCGCGTGCGAGACCTTCTTCGCCCAAGTCCTCCTGCAAGAACTCCTGCACTTCACGGCCACGTTCGCCGATCAGGCCGATGACCGACACGTCGGCATCGACATTGCGAGCCAGCATGGACAGCAGCACCGACTTGCCGACGCCGGAGCCCGCAAAGATGCCCATGCGTTGGCCGCGGCAGCAGGTCAGGAAGGTATTGAGCGAGCGCACCCCGAGATCGAGCGGCGCGCCGACGCGTTTGCGAGAATGGGCGGGCGGCGGAGACGCGCGATACGGCATCGGTGCCGGACCCTGCAGCAACGGCCCCTTGCCGTCGATCGGCTCGCCCATGGCGTTCACGACGCGGCCGAGCCAGGCGATCGAGGGCCGCACCTGGCTGGCGGCATTGGCGATCACCGCCCGGCAGCCGCGACGTACGCCTTCCAGTCCGGCAAAGGGCATCACCACGGCGTTGTCGCCACTGAAACCAATCACCTCGGCAGGGATGGAACGGCTGGTGCCGGTCTCGATGGTAATGCGGGCACCGACCGACATCGCGTGGATCGGCCCGGCCACCTCAACCATTAACCCGCGAACACCGACCACCCGGCCGTAAATATTGACGCCATCGAGGTCAGTAATCTGTTCCGCAAGGGCTTTCATTGCAAAACCCTTAAGTTTCGCTTCATTGCCGGCTCGGCCTTAACCCCGTGTTTACCCGCATCGTTAATCATTACGTCACTGTCTTGGATGACTGAGAGCATTCGCGCCATCAGAATGAAGGGGCGAGTCGATGGAGTCGGTTAGGTCCGGCTCTTAATGTGGAGCTTGAGCGGGTACGGGTACAAAAAGAGTCTTTGCTGCAACATCTTATGGCGATTCGACAAAAATTGCACGATTAGAGCTTGCGCTGAAGAATCAGGTTTTGTTAACCATATCCAGTCAGGATCCGAATCAGTTGTTCGTAGGCGTTTTTTGGTGCCGCAAGTATGGCGGCCGACCTGACGCCCGGAGCGGCGACTAAAGGGGACTGGCATGCGCGTTTTGCTAATTGAAGATGATAGCGCCGTTGCGCAGTCGATTGAGCTGATGCTCAAATCCGAGAGTTTCAACGTCTATACGACGGATCTCGGAGAAGAGGGCGTCGATCTCGGCAAGCTCTACGACTACGATATTATCCTGCTCGATCTCAATCTGCCGGACATGTCCGGTTACGATGTGCTCAAGCAGCTGCGGGTGTCCAAGATCAAGACCCCGATCCTCATTCTCTCGGGCCTCGCCGGCATCGAGGACAAGGTCAAGGGTCTCGGCGTCGGCGCCGACGACTACATGACCAAGCCCTTCCACAAGGACGAGCTGGTTGCCCGCATTCATGCGATCGTGCGCCGCTCCAAGGGCCACGCCCAGTCGGTCATCCAGACCGGCGACCTGGTGGTCAATCTCGATACCAAGACGGTGGAAGTCGGCGGTCAGCGCGTCCATCTGACGGGCAAGGAATACCAGATGCTGGAGCTGCTCTCGCTCCGCAAGGGCACCACCCTCACCAAGGAAATGTTCCTCAACCACCTCTATGGCGGTATGGACGAGCCCGAACTGAAGATCATCGACGTTTTCATCTGCAAGCTGCGCAAGAAGCTGGCGAATGCTTCCGAAGGCCGCAACTTCATCGAAACCGTCTGGGGCCGTGGCTATGTGCTCCGCGAGCCGCACGAAGAAGAGATCCGCATCCCGGCCTGAGTTTCAAGCCGGCTTAAGCGTCACTCCCCGAAAGTTCTCACGAAACCCCGCCGAAAGGCGGGGTTTTTGTTTGCGTGGATGAACCCACCCTTTGCTTACAGCGACGAATGCCATAGGCGAATACCAAGCAATCATGTTTGGCGCACATTTCGGGGGCGGAATGGTTCTGCAATCTCTGGTCGGGCTGCCGGCCTTTCTGGTCTATTTCTGCACCGGCATTGTCGCCGTGATGCTCTACCTGTTCGTCTATCTGCGCGTGACCGCACATGACGAGTTCGCACTGATCCGCAAGGATTGCGCGCCGGCTGCGATCGCACTCGGGCTCAGCCTGCTCGGCTTCGTGCTGCCGGTGGCTAGCGCGATCGTCCACTCCGCCAATGTCATCGACTGCCTGATCTGGGCGATCATCGCGCTGATCGTGCAGATCGCCGTCTATTTCATTCTCCGCATTCCGGTGCCGCAATTGTCGGATCGCATCGCCAATGGCGAGATGGCCCCGGCCCTCTGGCTCGGCCTCGCCTCTCTTGCCGCCGGCGTGCTCAACGCGGCGTCCATGGTGTATTCGCCATGACAAGCGAGCCCGCGAAAAACTTCGGCAAGCGCCGACCCGTACAGCCGATGCATGAGGAAGCCCCGTCGCGCAAACGCTCCAACCACGTGGCGCTCTTGCTCATGGGCACCATGGCCTTGGGCGGCGGCGCTTATGCGCTGATGCCGAGCGAACATTGCGACCCGAACCGCGCGGCCATCGCCGGCCAGCAGCAGGAGTGTCAGCAGCGCAGTTCATCGTCATCCTCCGGCGGCCATGGCTATTCAGGGGGCAGCAGCAGTTCTTCGGGACGCAGCAACTTCGCCAGCACCGGATCATCATCCAGCGGCGGATATGATAGCTCGTCATCCAGCAGCAGCCACGTCACCCATGGTGGCTTCGGCTCCTTCGCATCGCATTTCTCCGGCGGCGGCTAGTTTCTCATGCAACGCATCGCATGCTCCGAGCGCGACGATTGGCAGGCCACAGCGGCCGCGACGGGCTTCGTATTTCATACCGAGGCCGGCGACCGCTATTGGGACGAGCGCGCCTACTACGCCTTCACGCTGGATGAGATCGAGCGTCAGATCGAGGCCCCGACTGCCGAACTCAACGCGATGTGCCGCGAGCTGGTGAGCCGTGCGGTCAAGGATGAGCGCTATCTGCGGCTGCTGAAGATCCCGCAGGCCTACTGGACCTTCATCGCAGCAAGCTGGCAACGGAGCGATCCCAGCCTCTACGGCCGCTTCGATTTCCAGTTCGACGGCAAAGGTCCGGCAAAGCTGCTCGAATACAATGCGGACACGCCAACCTCACTGTTCGAGGCCGCGGTGTTTCAATGGACCTGGCTCGAACAGGCGATCGAGCGCCAGATCATCCCGAAGCGGGCCGATCAATACAACTCGCTGCATGAGCGGCTCATCGAGGCCTGGCGCAAGATCGGCGCCGACAAAGCCATTCATCTCGCAGCCGCCATGGACAATGCCGAGGACCGCGGCACAGTGCAGTATCTCGCTGATGTCGCGCAGCAAGGCGGGCTCACACCGGCGCTGATCGACATCAAGGACATCGGTTACGCCGACAGCGGGCACTTTGTCGATCTCAAGGACCAGCCGATCGACCTGATGTTCAAGCTTTATCCGTGGGAGTGGATGTTCCGCGAGGCATTCGGTGGCCGTCTGAAAGGCGCATCGACGCGCTGGATCGAGCCACCGTGGAAGGCCATTCTGTCCAACAAGGGCATCCTGCCGCTGCTATGGGCGATGTTTCCGAACCACCCGAACCTGCTGCCGGCCTATTTCGACGACGATGCCGCAGCGGCTGAGCTCGGCACATCCTATGTGCGCAAGCCGCTCTATTCGCGCGAAGGCGCCAATGTCACGCTGGTGAGCGCCGGCAGCGCCATCGATGCACAGCCCGGTCCCTATGGCGAAGAAGGTTTCATCCGGCAGATGCTGATGTCGCTGCCGAACTTTGCGGATCAGTATCCGGTGCTGGGCAGCTGGCTGGTCGATGAGGTGCCATGCGGGCTCTCGATCCGCGAGGATGAGAATCCGATCACCGGCAACATGTCGCGCTTCATTCCGCACGCGATCCTGTGACGGCGCTCAGCGCGCCGGCGAAGCAGCAGCCTTCAGACCCACAGGTGTCATGCTCGGCACGATCGACGGTGCGGCACGCAAAACGTTCGGGCGGTACAGACCACGCTTGTCGGCATGCGGCTTGAACGCGTCGGTCAGACCGACAACGGTCTCTGCGGCGCCCAGCGCCAGGAAGCCATCAGGCTCCGTGCACTTGGCAAGGCGGCCAAAGATCTGCGTCTTCATCTCCTGATCGAAATAGATCAGCACGTTGCGGCAGAAGACGATGTCGAACTTGCCCATGCTGGAGAAGTCCTGCAGCAGATTGAGCGGCTTGTACTGGATCATCGACCGGATCTCCGGATTGATCTGCCACATCTCGCCGGTCTGCTTGAAGTATTTGACCAGCAGCTGGATCGGCAATCCGCGCTGGACTTCGAACTGGGTGTAGATGCCCGACTTCGACTTCTCGAGCACCTGCTGCGAGATGTCGGTCCCGATGATCTCGATCCGCCATCCGGCGAGCTGGGCGCTCATTTCCTTGATGGTCATCGCGATCGAATACGGCTCCTGACCGGTGGACGCAGCCGCACACCAGATCCGCAGGCTCTTGCGGGCGGCACGTGCCTGGATCATCTCCGGCAGCACGACGTCACGAAGATGGTCGAACGGGACCTTGTCGCGGAAGAAGAAGGTTTCGTTAGTGGTCATCGCCTCGACCACATCGGACGCAACCGTGGACGAGCCGTTCTTGATCTTCTGGACCAGCTCTTCAATGCCCGACAGGTTGGCCTTGCGCGCGAGCGGCATCAGCCGGCTTTCGACCAGATACTGCTTGTCAGCAGACAGATCGAGACCCGAGCGCTCCTTCAGGAACTTGCGCAGGAAATCATAGTCTGCCGGTGTCATGATCGATCTCCCGAGAAAAGACGAACCACTTTCGAACCGATTTGATTGAGCGGCAGGATAGCCGAGCAGATGCCCGCATTGGCAGCAGCGCCGGGCATACCCCACACCACGCTCGATGCTTCGTCCTGCGCGATGACATTGCCGCCAGCCGCGACGATATCCTTGCCGCCGCGCATGCCGTCCGAACCCATGCCTGTCAACACAACGGCGAGAATGGCGCCGTGCCAGACGTCGATGGCAGACGTGAACAGCGGATCGACAGCAGGCTTGCAGAAATTCACCGGCGGACCGTCATCAAGCGCGATGGCGATGTTGGCACCCTGCTTGACGGCGCGCATATGCTTGCCGCCCGGCGCAAGGTAGATCTGACCGGCCTTGACGATCTCACCATCGACACCTTCGCGAGCCGGACGCTTGCTGGCCCGGGCGAGATGTTCGGCGAGAATGGTCGTAAAGGTCGGCGGCATATGCTGCGTGATGAGCACCGGCACCTTGTCGATCACGGCGCCGATTTCGGCAACCAGCGTCATCAGGGCCTGCGGACCACCAGTGGACGAACCGATCAGCAGCGCGCGTGGCATCGTGGCGCTGAAAGGACGCTTCACGAGTTGCGCCTGCGCGGCGACTGATGTCACGGACTTGAAAGACGGTGCAGCCTCACGCGCCGCGGGAGCTGGCACGATCGACGGCGTCGTCGCCGACTTCAGGCGGCGAACCTTCGCGCCAAGATGACGGATCTTCTGCAACAGGTCGTGCTTGAAGATGTCGGCTGCGGAAATCTCCCGGGTACTCTCCGGTTTCGGAATGTAGTCGGCGGCGCCGAGCGACATCGCCTTGAAGCTGATCTCCGCATTGCGGCGGGTCAGCGTCGACGCCATGATGATAATGAGATTCCGCTTCTTCGCCAGCAGCTGCGGCAGCGCCGAAATGCCATCGAGCTCCGGCATTTCAATATCGAGAATCGCAACGTCGGGATTGATGCGCTCGATCTGGTTGACGGCATCGAGACCAGTGCGAAGCGACGCCGCGACGGCCATGTCAGGCTCGGCCTCGATCCAGCGCGAGATCAGGCCGCGAATGACGACGGAGTCGTCCACCACCATGACTCGCAGTGGCTCATACCGCGAATCGACAACAGGAGGACTTATCACATCAACACTCATGAACTCACCGGACGCAACACAACGCGACAAATGCACTGACAAAACAAATGCACAAACAAAAAGGCGGGCGCCGGAAGTGGAATACGCAATTCCGGCGTAGAACTTAGATCAGGCCGACTTCCTGAAACTTCGCCGACACGATTTCCTTGTCGAACGGTTTCATGATGTATTCGTTCGCGCCGGCATGCAGCGCGCGCGCGATGTGGGCCACATCGTTTTCGGTCGTGCAGAACACGACCTTTGGAACGTCACCGCCAGGCATGCGGCGCAGGTTACGGAGGAACTCGTAGCCATCCATCACCGGCATGTTCCAATCAAGCAGAACGGCGTCCGGCAGGTTCTGCTTGCAGATTTCGAGCGCTTTCTCGCCGTCTTCAGCTTCGGTAATCTCGAAATCGAGACCTTCGAGAATCCGACGGGCGACCTTACGGATGACACTGGAGTCATCGACAACCAGACATGTCTTCATGTGAGCCTCATTTTCACCGCGGACAAAATTGTCCAAGTGCTGGTCTTAGGCGGCCAGCTTGTCAGGCGAGATTTCAAGGATGCGATCAACGTCGAGTACGACCATCAGTTGCCCATCGAGACGATGGACGCCATCGGCCATCTTGGCCATGCGCGGATCCAGATTGACCGGATTCACCTCACGGCTCTCATCGGCGAGCTTCAGGACTTCACCGATCGAATCGATCAGCAGGCCATAGGATTCACCGCGGAGATCGACGCCCACAGCCATCGGCGGCTTGCCGTCATCGTTCTTCGGCAGGCCAAGGCGCGAACGCATGTCGATCGCGGTCACAATTCGACCGCGCAGATTGAGCACGCCGGCGACGTCGCTGGAGGACAGCGGCACGCGGGTCAGACGTTCGGGCATGAACACGTCCTGCACGCGCGAGATCGGCATGCCGAACAGCTGTCCACCGATCATGGTGGTCACGTATTCGGTGATCGCGCCGTCAGCGCTCGGAGCCTTGGTGGTGGTGGTCGTAGTGGTGGTGGTCATTGCGATTTCCCTCACGCAGCCTGGCGAACTTCAGTGGTCTGTTCTTTGAGCGCCGCAATCAGGCCGGGGCGATCGAACTTGGCGACGTAATCATGGAAACCTGCGAGGCGACCGCGCTCGATGGCAGCCGGGGAGATCATGGCCGAGAGAGCAATGATCGGCGTGTGGCTGAGTTTCTGATCCGCACGGATGGTCTCGGCGAATTCGAAGCCGTTCATATCCGGCATTTCGATATCGGTGAGGATTACGTCGACCTCCTGACCCGAGCGCAGGAATGACAAACCTTCCTGGGCGTTGGTGGCGACGCGTACCTTGTAGCCGGCAGCCTTGAGCACGGGCGAGAGCATGTTGCGGAAGAACGCGGAGTCGTCGACCAGCAGCACCGATTGGGCGGTTGCCGAGACACGCATTTCCTTACGCGAGAACCAATCGGCGAAAGCCATCGGCAGGAAGTGACCGACGTCGATCACTTCGGTCGCGAGACCCTTGATGACAGCGGAGCCGAGGATTCCCTCGCGACCGCTGGCCACTTCGATATGCAGGCGCTCTTCGACGATATCGACGATTTCGTCGACGACGAGACCCATCGAGCGACCGTCGTCTGCGAAAACGAGGATTGGCTGGGTACCCGACGTACGGACGGTCACGCCTTCCATCTGCACCAGCGGCATCAGTTGATCGCGGTACTGGACCATGTAGCGGCCGTTCGACAGCTCGACCTTGTCAACGCCCACTTCTTCGAGGCGCGTGACGAGACCGAGCGGCACCGCCTTGGGCTGTGCGGAGCCGGCGCGGAACACCAGCAGCGACGTCAGCTGTTCTGCATTCATCGCGCGCATTGCGGCGTTCTCGTCAGCGATCTCGTGAGCGTTGGATGCCAGAGCACCAAGCTCCTGCGCGATGCCGTTCGGATCGACAATCATGATCACCGCGCCATCGCCCAGGATGGTGTTGCCGGAGAACATACCGATGTGACGGAGCTTGGTGGACATCGGCTTGACGACGATTTCTTCGGTGTGGAAGACGCCATCGACGACGATGCCGAAGGTCTGGTTGCCCACCTGGGTCACGACGATGAAGCCGTTCTCCGGATCGGCCGACGAGCCGTCATCGATCTGCAGCAGCTTCTTCAGATGCATCAGCGGCAGCAGCTTGTTGCGCAGGCGGAGCACCGGGGTGTCCTTGATGCGCTCGATGCGATGTTCGGAGTTGGCGCGTGCACGCACCAGTTCGACGACCGCGAGCTGCGGGATCGCAAAGCGATCACCACCGGCTTCGACGATCAGCGCGGACACGATGGCCAGCGTGAGCGGGATCTTGATGGTGACGCTGGAGCCTTCGCCGGCCACAGACTTGATGTCGATGGTGCCGCCGATCTGATCGATATTGGTGCGCACCACGTCCATGCCGACGCCGCGGCCGGAGACGCTGGTAACTGCAGCTGCAGTCGAGAAGCCCGGTGCGAAGATGAACTTGTGGATCTGGGCTTCCGACATCTTCTCGATATCGGCTTCGGTGGCCAGACCGTTCGAGATCGCCTTCGCCTTGATCCGCTCGGTGTTGAGGCCGCGGCCGTTGTCGGCGATGCAGATCAGGATGTGGCCGCCCTCGTGATAGGCGGACAGACGGATGGTGCCCTGCTCCGGCTTGCCTTCGGCAGCGCGCTCAGCCGGCGTTTCGAGGCCGTGATCCGCCGAGTTGCGCACCATGTGGGTGAGCGGATCCTTGATAAGGTCGAGCACCTGGCGATCGAGTTCGGTATCGGCGCCGTGCATCTCGAGTTCGATCTGCTTGCCGAGTTCGCCGGCCAGATCGCGCACGATACGCGGCAGCTTCTGCCAGGCATTGCCGATCGGCTGCATGCGCGTTTTCATGACACCGTCCTGCAGTTCGGCGGTCACGGTGGACAGGCGCTGCAGCGGCACCTTGAATTCGGTGTCTTCATGACGACGGCTGATTTCCAGCAGCTGGTTGCGGGTCAGCACCAGCTCCGAGACCATGGTCATCAGATGTTCGAGCGTGTCGACATTCACGCGGATCGACTGGTTCGCGACCTTGTCAGCTTCTGGCTGGTCGACCTCGACTGCAGTCTTCTTGGCAGCGGGCTTCGGAGCAGCAGCCTTCGGCGCGGCGGGCTTTTCAGCAACCGGAGCCGGCGGCGCGACGGGCGCTGCAGGCGCAGGCGCAGCAGCTGCTACGGGCGGTGCCACTTCGATGGCGGTTTCCTGGAAGGCGCGCTCAAGCTCTTCGAGCGAGACTTCGCCGGGACGCAGCTCACGCTCCAGGGTCGGAACGACCAACGGGGCCGACTCGGCCACGACAGGCGCTTCCGGTGCGATCGGAGGAGCAGATTCCGTCATCGATTCCATGCCTTTTTCGACCATGTGATGCAGTTCGCCAATCAGATCTTCGTCGACGCCTTCCGGCTCCACTTCCGTGGCTTCGAGCTGACTGAGAATTTCCTTGATGCGATCGATCGTGGTCAGGATGAGCGTAACCGCCTCTCCGGTAACCGGCATTCCATCGCGGAATTTGCCCATCAATGTCTCGGCGGCGTGGGCCAGGGCTTCGAGACGGGGCAGTCCGAGAAATCCGCACGTGCCTTTGATGGTGTGAACCAGGCGAAAAATATTATCGAGAATTTTCGCGTTATTCGGGTCCTGTTCGAAGCGGACCAGCTGATTGTCAACCGTATCCAGACTCTCGTTGGTTTCCGTCAAAAACTCGCGGAGAAGATCATCCATGAAAATAGGCCTTCACACTCCAGGCTCGCGACTTTCGCTACGCCTTTCGAAGTCTGGCTACTTTCCCCGCAAAGCGTTTAATATTAGTTGAGCATTCCCAAAAACAATGAATGCGACATTTAGCTATATGCTCGCACACGTACGAGCCCGCCAAACGGCGGACTCGTAAAGAGTTCATTAAGAGTTGAATGAGTTTGCGATCAGATCGCGGTGACGACGATGGCGTCGCCTTCGGGCACCAAGGTCACCTTGAGGCCGCAAGCCTGCGCCAGCAGCCGCGTGTAGTAAGGCTGCACGGCATGGGCATCGATGCTGCCAACTTGTTCCGAGGCCAGCATATCGACGATGGCCTGCGGCAGGCGCGCGTTGAGGCCTGCGGCCGTGATCTTGAAACCCTGCGGCTCACCTTCGCCGATGCCATCGATCTTGAGCACGCCGCCGCGCGGAATCGTCTGCTGCGCGATTACCAGCATGTTGAGCAGCAGCTTGACCTTGTTCTTCGGCAGCAGAAGCCGCGGCAGATTCCATTCGATCTTGGTCTTGGCGTCTTCAAGATGACCGCGCGACATGGTCTGCGCGTCGCCGAGATCGATCTGCGCGCCCGCCGAGCCGGCGGCTCCGAAGGCGAGCCGGCAGAACTGCAAGCGGGCCGATGCGGTCTTGGCGCTCTTCCGGATCAGATCGAGCGCGAATTCCTTGTCTTCCGGCTTGGGATTGTCATCGAGCACTTCCAACCCGTTGACGATGGCGCCCACGGGGCTGATCAGGTCGTGGCAGACCCGCGAGCAGAGCAATGCCGCGAGTTCAAGGGCATCGGGGGCCGGACCTGGCGTGGGAGTGTCGGACATGAAATGCGCTCCTGGGGCCACACAGAATGAACGGCGAATCAAGCATTTGCTTTACGGTTAGATACACCGCAGATGGTGGCGCGACCACAACAAGGCTGGCACAGTCCACCGGTGCAACAGGCGCGTGTAGAAATGAACGGGGATGACATGCAGGGGATGAAGGCTAGTCGATGACGGATGATTCGCGACCTCGCATGGATGCCGCGCGGGCTGCCGTCCTGATGGAGCCGCTGACCGAGCTCGCCGCGCAGGCCGGCGCCGCCATCCTCAAGGTCAACCGCACTGTCATGACCGTGGATGGCAAGGCCGACGGCTCGCCCGTGACCGAAGCCGATCTCGCGGCCGACCATGTCATCGGCGAAGGACTGGCCCGGCTGTTTCCGGGAATCCCGTCGCTGTCCGAAGAGCGCCTGCACCTGGCGACACCGCCTTATGCCGGCACCCTGTTCCTGATCGACCCGCTCGACGGCACCAAGGAATTCGTCGCCGGCCGCCAGGAGTTCACTGTCAACATCGCCCTGATCGTCGATGGCGCACCATTGCTCGGCATCGTCGGCGCCCCCGCCCTCGGGCTGATCTGGCGCGGGCTGGTCGGGCGCGGCGCAGAACGTGTCGAACTCGCACCAGACCTGTCCATCCGCAAGGTCACATCGATCCGGACCCGCGCAGCGCCCGCTGCGGGCGCAGCGTGGACCGCTGCGGTCAGCCGTTCCCATGGCGACCAGCGAACCGAGGCTTTCATCGCCAGCCGCCCCGGCGCTGTCAGACAGGAGTTCGGCTCGGCGCTGAAATTCTGCCGCGTGGCCGAGGGCCAGGCCGACATCTATCCGCGGCTGGCGCCAACCTGCGAATGGGATGTGGCTGCGGGCCATGCCGTGGTGGTGGCTGCAGGCGGCAAGGTGACCGACACCTTTGGCAAGGCGGTTCGCTTCGGCGGCAACCGGGAAGACTTCATCGTGCCGGAATTCATCGCCTGGGGTGACCCCGCCGCGAGCGCGCGCGGCTGAACCCGCATTATTTCGCCAGGATATCCTGCACGCCTGGCCAGCGCTTGCGCGCGCCGGGCAGATATTTGGCCGGTGCCGCAGCAAAGGCATCGCGGGTTTCCTCCCGGCCGAACAGGTAAAGGCGTTCGCCCGTAATGAGCCACAAACGCGGATTGCCGGCGAAGGCGACCCCGCGGGCGACATCGACGGGATCATAGCCACCGAATTGCGGACCGTAGATGTCCGGATGAGCGGCAAAAGAGGCGCGGTTGCCCTCATTGCGGAAGCGCCAGACGGTGCCCTCTTCCGACATTTCGAAGTCCGGCTGACCCAGCGTCGGGCGGCCTTCGGTGAAATAGGCCACCGGATCGAAACCGCTGATTGCGAGACCCGTATATCGGTCAGTGACCACGCGCTCGCTGGTCGCAGCCTGCGCGCCCGTCGGGACCAGAGCGGCCGCCAGCAGCAGAATCAAGGCAATTCCACGGCTCCAGCCTGACAATTCCCGCCGTTGTGCCGTCATAGTTGATACCGATAGTATAGGGAGTCGGGGACAATGACTGCAGAGTTAAACCGTGCTTCTCAGCATCCGGTTAAAGCCGCGGTCGCAAATTTGAAATACCAGGGGTTCTTTTCATGACCTTCGCATCACGCCTGGCAGCGGTCGCGCTAGCCACGTTCACGCTCGCCTTCTCGCCGGCTTCTGCGCAGCAACCACCGCGCGGCCAGGCCGCACCGGACACCTATCGGTCCGAAGAACTCATGACGGCCGGACACCGGTTTTTCGGCAATGTCTCGCGCGGCCTCGCTTCGGTGATCGAAAAGGCCGTCAGCCAGTGGGGCCTGCCGAACGGCTATATTCTCGGTGAGGAAGGCAGCGGCGCGATTGTGGCAGGCCTGCGTTACGGCGAAGGTACGCTCTATACGAAGAATGCCGGCGATCTGCGCGTCTACTGGCAGGGCCCTTCGGTCGGCTTCGACTGGGGCGGCGACGGCGCCCGCACCATGACGCTGGTCTATAACCTGCCCGCCACCCAGGCGATCTATCAGCGCTTCGCCGGTATCGACGGTTCCGCCTACATTATCGGCGGCTTCGGCATGACGGCACTGACGGCCAACAACGTCGTGCTGGTGCCGATCCGTTCGGGTCTCGGCCTGCGGCTCGGCGCCAATATCGGCTATCTCAAATATACCCCCAGCGCGACCTGGAACCCGTTCTAACCTCTTCGATCGGAAAGGCGTGCGATCAAGCGCTTCTGAACGGCTGAATAAAGGTTAACGAGGCGTTACGCTGTCTTTGCCGGCGGTGCCATGGCATGCTAACCGCTGCATTTTGAGAGCGTGGGAGCATTCGTCATGGTTGAACCGATCATGTATCTGGCGATCGGTTTTCTGATCTCGATGCTCTGCGGCCTGATGATCATGCCGCTGGTGCATAACCGCGCCGTCCGCCTCACCACCCGCCGGCTCGAAGCCGCGACGCCGCTGTCGATGGCGGAAATCCAGGCCGACAAGGACCAGCTGCGCGCGGAATTCGCGATGGCGGCACGCCGGCTGGAAATGAGCGTCGACCAGCTCAAGAACAAGACCACCAGCCAGCTCGCCGAACTCGGCAAGAAGTCCGACGCCATCAACCGCATGAAGCTTGAACTCGGCGAAAAGAACGCCACGATCTTCGCGCTGGAAGCCCGTGAAGCCGCCGTGAAGGAAAAGCTCGGCCTCACCGAGGCCGACTTCACCAGCAAGACGGAAGCGTTGCGCGCCGCCGAAAAGGCCCTGAGCGACAAGCAGAGCGAACTCGCCAAGCTGAACCACGACCTCTCGGATCGCTCCATGGTGGCCGACACCCGCCAGGTCGAGCTCATCGCCGTGCGTGCGCAGGTCGAGGAATTGAAGGGCCGTGTCGGCGATGCCGAAAAGGAATTCGCCAATACGCAGCACCGGCTGGAGCTGCAGCGCGGCGAGTCCGACACCGCAACGCGTGAACTCACTGAGGCGCGCGCGCGCGTCGAGAATCTCAGCCAGCGCGTGACTGATCTCGATCAGCAGCTCACTATTCAGGTCCGCGAAGCCGAACAGCTCGGCGCCCGCGTCACCGATCTCGAGAGCCAGCTCTCGACCCAGACCAAGATCCTCGCCGAGCGCGATTTCGAGAACAGCCAGTTGCGCCAAGCCAATGAAGCCGCCGAACAGATCGCGCGCGACCTGCGCGTCGAGCTCGCCGCCATGAACGGCGCCAAGGGATCGCCCGTCATCGAGAAGCTGCGCGCCGAGAAGGCCGCGGTGGAGACCGAGCTCGCCGCCGCCCGCGAGGAGCGCGCCAAGCTGCAGCGCGACCTCAACGGCGTCCATCAGCAGGCCGAGAGCGCATGGGCCACCGAGCGGATGGAAAACGCGCTGCTGCGCGAGCGCATCAACGACATCGCCGCCGAAGTGGCCAAAATGGCGATGACACTGGAAGGGCCGAATTCGCCCATCGAGGCAATTCTGGCCGCTGAACCGGCCCCAACAGCTCAGCCGCGCCCCGCCAATGACGCAGGTTTCGCCCCCAACAGCACCCTCGCCGACCGGATCCGGGCGCTGCAGTCCCACGCCTCCCGCGCCCCGCAGCCGGGCTAAATCGCGGGCCTAGAACCCGGATTGGCCGTCCGGCCGGACGGGGAGACTTATTGTGCTGACTTGCGGCAGGGTTTGCTTGACACCCCCGCCCCCTATTCCCTAAATCGCGCCATTGACGTCAGTCCCCGCCGGGCCATTACCGCCCGGCCTTTTGGTCTGTACGGCATCCCGGGCGCATAGCTCAGCGGGAGAGCGTTCCCTTCACACGGGAGAGGTCCAAGGTTCGATCCCTTGTGCGCCCACCATTATTCAAGCACATTCAAGTACTTAGCGGCCTTATTCCCTCGAAGTGTGCCCCGGAAAAGCTGGGGCACAGCAGGGGCACACTCGTTTCGGCGCTTGATCATCGTCATGGATTGCCGGCGCAGCTCTCTAGCCGCCAAGTTAGACTTTCGTGAAATCGGGCTTTCGCTTCTCTGCAAAGGCAGAGAAGGCCTCGCGAGCTTCCGCGCTCTGAAGCCGCTCTTTGAAAAGAGCGCTCTCTTCAGCGATCCTTTCAACCATTTCCTGCTGCTCCCGCATCAAAAGCTTTGTATGGCGAAGTGCGCCTGTCGGACGCTGCGTCAAAGTCAGGGCGGCGGTCGCCGCCCTCGCACGAACATCGCCGATAGGGACGACGGCATTGGCAAGTCCGCATTGAAGTGCGGTTACCGCATCCATCGGCTCTCCCAACGCGAACATGGCATACGCCCTCACGTGCCCGATCCGCGAAGGGAGCAACCAACTCGACGCGGCTTCGGGCACCAGCGCCAGGTTGACGAAAGGCGTGATCAGGCGCGCATTCTCCGCCAGGTAGACCAGATCGCAATGCAGGAGCATCGTGGTTCCGACACCAACGGCGTTTCCCTGGACGGCCGCGACGAGCGGCTTGGTCGCCTTTGCTAAATTGCCGATAAAGCGAAACGCGGGGCTGTCAGTGGTTTCGTTTGCCGTGGACTGGGCGGCAAAGTCCGCCAAGTCGTTGCCGGAGGTGAAGCTGTCGCCGTCGCCCTGAAACAGAACGACCTTGACGGCAGGATCCCTTTCGGCGCGTTCGAGGCCTTCCGACATCGCGTCGTACATCGCTCCGGTCAGCGCGTTCTTCTTCTCGGGACGCGAGATCGTGAGCGTCATCACGCCATCGACGACATCCGTCTTCAAATGATCCGTCATGCCATCGTCCTCAGCTTGCGGCGCGCAGGGGTTCGCAGGCAGAGGCGTTAAGAAAACCGGTCAAGCGCTGGCGGATGATGCTTTCGGCGTCCGCCATGATGCGATCGATCAGTTCCTTGACGGTCGGGATGTCGTTGATGAGGCCCGCAACCATGCCGCAGCTCCAGGCGCCGGCGTCCATGTCACCGTCGACCATGACTTTCGGATACACCCCCGCCACTTCATTGATGATGTCGCCGATGACCAATGAGTCGCCCTTAGCTTGTTCGGTTGCGATCAGCCGCTCGACTCCGGCGTTATTGAGAACGCGCTCGGTATTCCTCAGCGAGCGCATCACTAGACGCGTATCGAGTTCCGACGCCTTGACGATCGCATCCTTGACGTTCTGATGGACGGGCGCCTCTTTGGTTGCCACGAACCGGGTGCCCATGTTCATGCCCGCAGCGCCCATCGCGAGCGCCGCAACCAGACTACGCGCGTCGGCCATCCCTCCCGATGCAACGAACGGGATCTTCAGTTCTTCGGCAGCGCGCGGCAGCAGAATCATGTTTGGCATGTCGTCTTCGCCGGGATGACCACCGCATTCGAATCCGTCGACGCTGACGGCGTCGCAACCGATCTTCTCCGCCTTCAACGAATGGCGGACGGATGTGCATTTGTGGATGACTTTGATGCCCGCCTCCTTCAGGGCCGGCATGTACTGCTCAGGACTTCGGCCAGCGGTTTCGACGGCCTTGATGCCACCTTCCTTGATCGCGGCGATGTATTCCGGATATGGCGGGGCGTCGAACGTCGGCAGAAATGTGAGGTTCACGCCGAACGGCTTGTCGGTCATGTCGTGACAGCGCGCGATTTCCTTCGCGAGGTTCTCGGGCGTTCTTTGAGTCAATCCGGTGATGATGCCGAGGCCACCGGCATTCGAGACGGCCGCGGCGAGTTCGGCAAAGCCCACATAGTGCATGCCGCCTTGAATGATGGGATGTTCGATCCCGAACAGGTCTGTGATCGCGGTTCTCATGATCGTCTCCGACTCTCGCTGTTTAGGTTTCTTATTATCAGTGAACGATTTCGAGCAAACCCGCGGCGCCCATGCCGCCGCCTACGCACATCGTGACCACCGCGTACTTCGCCTTGCGACGACGCCCCTCGATCAGCGCATGACCCGTCAGCCGCGCGCCGGTCATGCCATAGGGGTGACCGACAGCGATGGAGCCGCCGTTGACGTTGAGCTTCTCGGGATCAATGCCGAGCGTGTCGCGGCAGTAGATAACCTGGACCGCGAATGCCTCGTTCAATTCCCAAAGGTCGATGTCGTCGATCGTGAGACCATGGCGCTTGAGAAGGCGAGGCACTGCGAAGATCGGGCCGATTCCCATCTCGTCGGGCTCGCAGCCCGCCGACACAAAGCCGCGGAAGATGCCAAGCGGCTTTAGGCCCTTTTGGGCGGCGAGCTTGTCGCTCATGATAACGGTGGCGCTGGCACCGTCCGATAGCTGGCTCGCGTTGCCGCCAGTGATGGAGTAGCCCGGCCCTTTCGCCGGCTTGACTTTGGCCAGTCCCTCGGCGGTCGTGTCAGGACGCGGGCCCTCGTCCGCCGAGAGCGTGATCTCGTTGTAGGAGATGGCGCCGGTCTCCTTGTTAGTCACGACCATCGTCGTCTTGATCGGCGCCAGTTCGTCATTGAAGCGGCCGGCCTGCTGCGCGGCTGCGGTGCGGCGCTGACTTTCGAGACTGTATTCGTCCTGCGCGTCCCGAGAGATGTTGTAGCGTTTTGCGACGTTTTCGGCCGTATCCAGCATTGCGATGTAAGCGTCGCCTTTGATCGCCAGCAGCTCTGGGTCAACCGCGTGCGACTGGTTCATATGTTCGTTCTGGACGAGGCTGATGGATTCACCGCCTCCGCCGACCGCGACCTCTACGCCGTCGAAGATCACCGACCGGGCGGCAAGCGCGATCGCCTGGAGCCCCGACGCACACTGTCTGTCGATGGTGGTGCCGGCGACCGTGACAGGAAGACCGGCGCGAAGCAGAGCCTTGCGGGCGATGTTCGATCCCGTCGTGCCCTGCTGCATGGCGCACCCCATCACCACGTCCTCCACCTCTCCGCCTATGATGTTCGCGCGGATGAGCGCCGCCGAAATGGCGTGTCCCATCATGGTCGCACCTTCGGTATTGTTGAGCGCGCCCTTATAGGCCTTTCCTATCGGGGTGCGGGCGGTCGATACGATTACGGCTTCGGTCATTTATTATTTCCTTGGCTGGATGGGACGGGCGTGACCGCGCGTCATGCGGCGTGGGCGAATCGCATCAGATGGAAAGCGGGGTCGCCGAACTGGATGTCGATGGCGCCGATACGTTTGAAATAGTGACCGACCTTGAGCTCGTCGCTCATGCCCATGCCACCGTGCAGTTGGATCGCCTGTTCGCCGATGAAGCGCGCAGCATATCCGACCTTTGTCTTCGCACCGGAGGCGAGCTTCGTGACATGGGCGTCGTTGGACGCCAGCGTCAGGGTCAGATGCTGCATCAACGAGACGGCTTCCTGCAGCGCGATAAACATGTCGACCATTCTGTGCTGCAGCACCTGAAACGATCCGAGGGTCACGCCGAATTGCTTGCGGGTCTTGCTGTAGTCTAGCGTCGCCGCATTCAGCTCGGTCATTGCGCCTATAGCCTCGGCACACAGTCCGCCGATGCCGCGGTCGCGACAGCTCTCGAGCGCGACGACTCCCTGGCCTTCGCGTCCGAGCAGGTTGACCGCCGGGATGCGAACATCCTTCAGCGTGACCTCGGCGGCGCGCCTGCCGTCGACCGTCCGGTAGCTTTGCATGTGTAGACCGGCCGCCCGGCTGTCGACGATGAACAGGGACACGCCGTCACGATCGCCATCTCGGCCGGACGTTCTCGCGGAGACGATCAGCCGGTCGGCCCACGGAGCACCGATCACGGCGGCTTTCGTTCCCGACAGGACGTAGTCATCACCACTTCGGTCCGCAGACACCGATACCTTGTTGAGGTTGTACCGAGATCCAGGTTCGGCCCAGGCCAACGCCCACGTCGCCTCGCCCGCTGCGATCTCGGCGAGCAATTCCCCGCGTTGGTCGTCGGTCCCCAATGCCTCGATTAGCCCTCCCGCCAGCACGACCGTCTCGAAATATGGCTCGACGACGAGGCTGCGGCCGAACTCCTGCATAACGATCATGGTCGTCAGCGGGCCGTTCCCGAGGCCGCCATATTCCTCCGCGAACGGTGCCGCCAGAAGACCGAGGTCGGCGAACTTTGCCCACACCGCGCGACTCCAACCATCTTCGCCCGCGACGATCTTCGCTCGGTCATCGAAGCCGTATTCATCCTTCAGGAACCGTTGCACGCTGTTGCGGAGCAATTCCTGGTCTTCGGTCAGTTCGATGTCCATGGACGCCTCTCCTGGTGCGGGTCAAAGACCGAGCACGGCTTTCGCGATGATGTTGCGTTGAATCTCGTTGGATCCGCCGTAGATGCTGAGCTTGCGCGAGTTGAGGTATTTTTCCGCCGACGTATGCCCATAGTCAGGCCCGGGCATGAAACGGTTCCCGCTGACGGGATGCTCTCGAAGAGCAACGCCGTAATTGCCCATCGCGCGGTGCGTGAGGTCGGTAATGCGCTGGAAGATCTCGGTGCCTCTGATCTTGAAGAGCGATGCGGCCGGGCCGAGATCGATACCGCGCGACATCTGCGCGACAACCCTCAATTCCGTCGCTTCGAGGGCCAGCACATCCAATTCGACACGGGCGATCTCACGGATGAACTCCGCGAAACTCGGATCGTCCTCGGGAATTTCCGCCCTGACGATGTCCTTGAGCCGCCGCAGGTACCGCGTCGAACGACCGATACCCGCCATGCTGGTGCGTTCGTTGCCGAGGAGGAATTTTGCGTAGGTCCAGCCCTTGTTCTCCTCGCCGATCAGATTCTCGATCGGCACCCGCACGTCCTCAAGGAAGACATCGTTGACCTCATGTGAGCCGTCGATCGTGATGATCGGCCGAACCGTCACACCCGGCGTTTTCATGTCGATCAGCAGGAACGAGATTCCTGCCTGGGGCTTCCCGGACGGATCGGTGCGGACGAGGCAGAAGATCCAGTCCGCGTGCTGCGCGAGAGTGGTCCATGTCTTGTGCCCGTTGACGACATAATGATCGCCATCACGAACCGCCTTGGTCCTGACCGAGGCTAGATCCGACCCCGAACCCGGCTCCGAGTAGCCTTGGCACCACCAGTCCTCGCCCGACAATATGCGTGGCAGGAACCTCGCCTTCTGCGCCTCCTTCCCGAACGTGTAGATGACCGGGCCGACCATCGTCACGCTGAAGGCGAGCGGAGGAAGCGTCCCCGCACGCGAGGTCTCCTGGTCCCAGATGAAGCGCTGGGTGAGAGACCAACCGGGTCCGCCATACTCCTTCGGCCAGAGCGGCGCGATCCAACCCTTCTTATGTAGGATCTTGTGCCAGAGAAGCGATTGCTCCTTGGTCAGGTCGGTCTCCGGGTTGGCGACGCGCATTTCCTTGGGGTAATGCTCCGCGATAAAGGAGCGAACCTCATCGCGGAAGGCTGCATCTTCGGCAGAGAGATTCAGCTCCATGGCAAGCTACCACTTCTCGCCAAATGGCCGGATCTCGTGCTCGAACGTCCACGCGTCACGCGGCTGCTGGTAAAGTGCCCAGTAAGCCTCGGCGACAGCAGCCGGCCGCATCAAACGGTTCGGATCGAGGTTTTCCATCGCCTTCGGCCCTTCGCGGCTGGTGATCAGCTGCCGCACCCATTCCGTATCCACGCTCGAGTCGATGATCAGGTGCGCGACGTGAATGTTCTTTGGGCCGAGCTCCCTGGCCATCGATTGCGCAACGGCTCGGAGACCGAACTTGGCGCTGGCAAAAGCGGCGAAACCGTTGCCGCCCCGCAGGCTTGCCGTCGCGCCCGTGAAGAAGATGTTGCCCTTTCCGCGCGCCAGCATCGCCCGCGCCGCCTCGCGGCCGGCCAGGAAGCCGGAGTAACACGCCATCTCCCAGACCTTGCGGAACACACGTTCGGTCGTCTCCACGATCGGAAAGTTGACGTTAGCACCGATGTTGAAAACACAGATCTCCAACGGCGCATGGGCGTCGGCGTCGGCGATGAATTTCACCATCTCCTCTTCCTTGCGCGCATCGAGAGCACGCCCAAATACGGTGCCGCCCGCGGCCTCGATCTCCTTGATCAGCGGCTCGAGCTTCTCGCCCTGGCGGCGCCCCACGAAGACCGTGAAACCTTCCGCAGCGAATTTCTTGGCGATCTCGCCGCCGATGAAATCACCTGCGCCAACGACGGCTACTGTTGCATTGCGTTTTTTCAACTGAGTTCTCCCGGATGCGAGTACGCGGCGGCGAACGCCACCGCAATCTGCTTAGCTGCGCAGCGATTCCGCCAGCTTGTGCTTCAGAATCTTGCCCGTGGATGTGGCCGGCAGCGCCGGCAGCACGATGATCTCCGACGGGCGCTTGTAGGATGTGAGCTGAGGGCTGACATGCGCCATCAGATCGGAGGCCGTTGTCTCGGTCCCCTGAAGAAGCTGCACAAAGGCGACGACCTCTTCGTTACCGTCCACCGGGCGCCCCACGACCGCACACTGCACGACCGAGGCATGCGTACTCAACACCGCTTCGATCTCGGCGGGGTAGACGTTGAAGCCCGAGCGGATGATCATTTCCTTGGTGCGGCCGACAATGAAGAGACAATCCCCCTCGAAGCGGGCCAGATCGCCGGTGTTGAACCAGCCATCCGGATCGATCGCCTTCGCGGTCAGATCCGGCGCCCGATAATAGCCGCGCATCACATTCCGCCCGCGGACATGGAGCTCGCCGACCTCGCCGGCAGTCTTGTGCGATCCGTCGAGACCCAGAATCTTCGCCTCGATACCTGGCAGCAGAGGGCCAACCGCCTGATCATCGCGCGGCGCATCAATACGTACGCCGGACAGCCCGGGCGAACATTCAGTGATGCCATAGCCATTCAACAGTGAGAGCCCGAGCTCCTGCTCCACGCGCGACTTCAAATCCAGATCGAGCGGCGCACCTGCGACCGCAATGAGGCGCAAAGAGCCCGGATCGAGCTTGCTCAAGCCGGCGATCGATTTGTATTCCAGCAATCGCTGATAGGTCGCCGGCACGCCGTTCAGAATCGTGATGCCTTCGTCAGAGATCGCCTTGGCCAACGCAGCCGGATCATACTTGCTTGCCAATCGGACGGACGCGCCCGTCATCAACGTCATCACCAACAACGAAATGCCAACGATATGCGAAATCGGCAGGACGATGTACTGCTTGTCGTCTGGCGTCATGCGACGGATGTCGGCCGTGGTCTTGGCGCTGAACAGCAGATTCTCGTGCGTCAGCATCACGCCTTTGGGCGTGCCGGTCGTACCCGACGTATAAATGAGAACGGCCACCTGATCTTTCGGGCTGTCCTCCACTCGCTCGGGTGACGTGCCCTCGTTGAGAGCGGTAACGGCCACCTCCGATAGCGGGCCGATCCGATGCGTTTGGGCTTCATACCGCGCGGCATGGCTCGCAGCTTCCTTGGACACGCCGGTTGTCAGAAGAACGCGGCGCGCCCCGCTGTGATCCCTGATCTGATCCAATTCCCGAGCGGACAGCCGCGGATTGACGACGATCGCCCAGACATCGAGGCGACTTGCCGCGAGCAGCAAACCTGCGAGCGGAATGCTGTTTTCGCTGACGATCATCAGGCGGTCGCCGGGCCTGATGCCGAGCTTGGTGAGGTCAAAGGCAATATCCGCGATGGCCTTATGCAACTGACCATAGGTCATGCTGTCCCCGTCGTCGATCAACGCTATCCGATCGGGTGTTTCGACAGCATGGCAATCAATGACCTGGTCGATGCGGCGCGGCAACGCGGAAAGTATGCGCGCTGCCTCATCGGTTTCCACCGTCTTAAACATCTTCGTCCTCCCGGGAAAAGAGCCGCTTGGTCGCAGCTTCTGGATTGTATGGTCAGGTAACCTAGGCCGTCCTCGTTTTCAGGAAAGAAGCCTGCTCAACGATCGCCTCTTCCACATCCCTGAGACTGTCTTTGCCGAAGAATATCTCGTTGCCGACGAAGAACGTCGGCGACCCGAACGACCCGCGAGCAACCGCGTCATTCGTGTCCTTGATGAGTTTCTGCTTGATGTCGTCCTGCTGCGCCCGCGCGATCAACCTGTCGATGTCGATGCCGGAGGACTTGAAGGCCGCGGCGAAGACTTCGGGGTCGTCCATCTTCTTCGGCTCTTCCCACATATGGTGGTAGGCCGCCCTAAAATACGGATCGAACACACCTTCGAACTTAGCCGCGACAGCGCCGCGCATGAGCATAAGCGTGTTGACCGGGAAGAACGGATTGCTGTTGAACTTGGTGATACCGTGGCGCCGGATGAAGCGCTCGGACTCCAGCCTCTGATATTCAGGCTTGTTCTTGATGCCGCGCAACGACTCCGCAGGCGACATATTACCGGTAGCTTTGTAAATCCCGCCCAGCAGGACCGGAATATATTGAAATTTGACCTTGGTGCGTTGCTCGATACCCGGGAGCGCGGCTTCGGCGAGATAGGCGTTCGGGCTGCCGAAATCGAAATGGAATTCCGGCTGTGATCGATCGGTCAACGGCGCCTCCCCTTGTATCTTGATGGGCACGATCAAATGTCCGCCCTGACCGAACGCTAAAGTTCTATTTTAGAACTGTCAACGGCGAAACCTGCTTTGAAACTGTAACGGCGACAACGGTATTGTTTTGAGGTCCATGCCAAAATAGAATGCGCGGAATGGGAATGCCGGAGACGTGGGATGAAATGGGATTCGCTTGAGGAAGAGCCGTGTTCGCTGGCCCGCACCGTCGCGGTGATTGGCGACCGCTGGACGCTTATGATTTTGCGCGAATGCTTCCTGCGCAAGCGTCGCTTCGACGCCTTCCAGACATCGCTGGGAATTACACGGCACCTGCTCGCCGACCGCCTCAAGAAGCTGGTTCGATTCGGTGTGCTTCGGCGCATTCCCTATATGGATGCACCCAAGCGATACGAGTATATTTTGACCCAGAAGGGACTGGACCTTTACCCGATCATCATGTCGGTCGTTCATTGGGGTAACATCCACATGGTCGACTCGCGGGGGCGACCGATGCTTCACGAGCACAAGTCATGCGGCAAGCACTTCGATCCACTCATGATCTGCTCAGAATGCGGCGAGCCGGTGCTTGCGAAGGAAGTCCACGTCCATCCGGGGCCTGGCGCTCGCGAAACGGCAATGCCGAGGACGCAGATTGCCAATACACAGGTTAAGGTGCAGACGCCGAAAGCCACCGCTTCCAGGGCAAAACGCGCCTGAGGCCAAGTCCGGACGAAGAACAAGCCGGACTTGGCGACGACTGCGTTACTCCGAGCTCGCGTCCAGAAGACCGCCGAACTGGTCCCAGGAATTCCCGTTCCAGCGCTGCAGCTGAAGCTGGGTATAGGCCATGCTGTTCTGCGGTCCGGTATTGATAGTAATTCCCGGCATCAACGTCGGCAGGGACAGGCCCCGAATATTGCGTGCCTGCTTCACGATATTCTCGCGGGAGTAATCGCCAGCGCATTGTTTCAGAACCTGCTCCAGTATCTGGCCCTGCTCCGTGCCATACACATAGTTCGCATCGCCAATGTCGGCACCGGGCAGATATTTCGCGAAGTGGGCTTTGTACCACTGGACTCCGGGATCATCCGCCCATTTGCTGTCGCTCGGATCCTTTGCGATGGTCGCCGCGACGATACCGATCGCCTTGTCGGGTCCTGCAGGTACGATTGTCGACGAGACCGAGCTTGAGACGTAGTTGATCAGGAACAGCGGCTTCCAGCCTATTTCGGACGCTTTCTTGATCGCCTGCGCGGCGAATTTCGGCGTGCCGGCAACCAGGAACGCTGCCGCGCCCGAGGCTTTCAGATTCACCACATGGGAGTCGATGGTGGGCTCACTCAGTTCATATGCGGATGCCACGACCTTCTTGTCGAAAGCGTCCTTGAAATACGCCTTAAACGCCGCGAGGAAGTCCTTGCCGAGATCGTCGTTCTGATACAATAGCGCGATCTTCGCATCCGGCAGCACCTTCGAGATATATTTGGCGTAGATCTTTCCCTCGGTGTCGTAGCTGGGCAGGCCCGTCGTCGTCATCGGGAATTCTTTGAAGTTCGTGAACTTGTTGACGCCGCTCACCACGAACAGGTGCGGGACCTTCTTCGCGTTGACGTATTTGATCGTCGCTCCAATTCCAGGCGTGCCCTGCGGGCCGAACAGGAACGCAACCTCGTCGCTCTCAACCAGCTTGCGCGTTTGTTCGACCGTTTTCGGCGGGCTATAGGCGTCGTCATAGGTAATGAGATTGACCTTTTTGCCGCCGATGCCGCCGCGATCGTTGATCGAGTTGACATAGGCAATGAGCCCCTTGCCGGTATTGCTCAAGGGCGACGCAGGTCCGCTGAACGGAAAGGTCGCACCGATTTTGATTTCGGTATCCGTGACGCCGACTGTCTCGGCTCGCGCCTGCAGTCCGAACAGCGTCGCTGCCATTGCAACGCCAACAAACATTCTTCTCATCATTGTCCGCTCCCTCCAGTGCCGCAAGCTTGACTGCCTGCCATTTAAATGAAGAGCTCTCGCCAACGTCGCCGAGCGAAACAGCCCTGCACATGACCCATCGGTGACAGCGACAAGCGCCCGGATCGGCCATCCCCGAGGTGCCGTGGCTCGTCAGGGCAGAGACCGGCCAAGCCCGGCGCTGCTGCGTCGTTCAAACCCGGCAGCCCTCGAAATGAGTTTGGCTATCGATCGATGGGCCGATGACGCGCGATCCCACCGGCACCGATCACCGCGCCACGTGCTGCCGCGCGCGGCATGCACCGCCATTGGGATCGCAAACCATCAACGCTGTCGTGATCCGGCGCATCATATCCTCCCCTGGCTCGCCGCAATGATCGCGGCGGCGTGCAATCATTCGATCGCAATTATTAGTCCATAATCTTGATGATCAAGGTCAGTTCTTTTAAAGAACTTGTCAATCGCCAAATTGTCGCCGCGCAAGTGGAAGCTGACGCGACGCCGCCCGTCGATGAGACAGGGCTAGATCGGACGCTAGGTTTTCCGATCTGCGATTGCCTGCCTTGCAAGCTCGATCCAGACTGGCGCTTCCCGCGCATAGAGCTCGCGCGTCGCCTGCATCGACATCGGTCCTTCATCGATTCCAAACGTCTGGAACATCGTCCTGACCTTTTCGGTCTGCGCCGCCCGCATGATGAGATCCGACAGGCGTTCGACAATGGCCGTTGGCGTACCGGTGGGCACCGCGCAGCATTGATAGGTCAGCAGACCGAACAAGGGCGAATCCGCCCCCTGCTCGGCAAACGTCCTGACTTCCGGAAAGGTCGTGAGCCGCTTGCGCGGCACAGCGACGACTGCACCCGACCCGCTCTGCAGGACCGGCTGCGCGCCGACGATCGTACCGACACCGCCGTCGACCGTCTGTGCCAGCATATCGGTGAACATCGGTGCCTCACCACGGTAGTGGATCGGCTCGATGTTCAGGTCATATTGCTTGTTGAGCGCGAGGATCGTGAGGTGCGGAGGTGAGCCGACCCCGAACGTTCCGAGCGTCATGCGCCCCGTCGCGCGTGCATGACGAACGACGCCGTCGAGGTCGGTGATGCCCAGCTGCTTGCGCATGATGAGCGGCAGTCCACCCGTCGGCATCGCCGAAACCAGCTGAAAATCCTTATCCGTGTCGTAGGCAAGATCTTTGACCAGCACGCGGTTCACGGTCATCGCGCCAGACGTATTGAACAGGATGGTATAGCCGTCCGGCGCTGCCCGCTTGACCTCGGCCCCGGCAATCGAACCGAGCGCGCCGGTCTTGTTCTCGACGATCACTGGCACGCCGGTCTGGCTTCCGATGAACTCGGCATACATCCGCGCATAGACGTCGGTCTGTCCGCCCGGGGCGAAGCCGACGACGATCCTGATCGGTCGCTGCGGCCAGGTGTCCGCCGCCGATCGTGCGATCGACGGGACTGCAACGGTGGACGCCGTTGCGGCCAAGATAGACCGGCGCGTTATTTTCATTCTTCATCCTCCCTCTGATAGGCGTCGTCATTTTCCGTCCGCGTCATTGAGGCCTGTTCGGCTGCGGATCGTCGTCTTGAGACCGGCGCAATTTCGCTTACGCGCGGCCAGCGTCGCCGGTGTTACGGCTGCAACGCCGCCCGGTCTTGTCGGAGCGATCAGCCCGGCTTGTTGGCCGCCGAGGCATCCCGATAGGCGGGGCGATTCAGCACACGGTCGAGATAGGGCGTCGCGCTGTCGCAGATCGCTACCTGATAATCGATGGCCCAGGTCAGACACGTGGTCAGCAGGATGTCTGCGGTGGTGAACTGTTCACCCAGGAGATATTCCCGCCCGTCGGACAGCGCCGCATCGACGTGCTTCAACTGCTTCCTGAAATACTCCGCAGCCTGGGCGACAACGCCCGGTGCATCACCATAGATGTGAGACAGTCCCTTGATCTGCCCATGCCGCCTCATGACGTACAGGCTCGTGGAATCCAGCTCGGTGACGATGAAGAAACACCATTCGAGCCACTTCGCGTAAGTCTCGGAGTCTTTCGGAATGAGGGAGGCGGCCTGGTCGGGATAGGTCTTGGCTAGATAGGCGATGATCGCAGCGCTCTCGCCGATGACGAGCGTGTGGTCCTGCAACAGCGGCACCTTTTGCCGGGGATTGAGGGCCGTATATTCCGGCGTTTCGGTCTCCCCCGTCCGCGGCAGGATCGGCTTTCGGGTATAGGGAAGCTTCAATTCATGAAGCGCCCAGTGAGGTCGGATGGTCCGGCTGGTGCCAACGCCCCACAACACGAGTTCCGGGTTCATCACCATTTCTCCGCAGCCGGCCGAAGATCGAGCTCATGCGTCCATCCGTCTCGCTTCTGCGCATGGGCGAACCAATAGGCTTCCGCAATCGACGCCGTCGTGGTGAGGCTGTCGGGCTGACGGGCGGCAGGATCCAGGCCACGGCTCCTCATCCGCTCATGGATCGCCTCACTGTCGACGCCGGCATCGATCAGCAGGTGCACGACGTGGATGTTCTTCGGTCCGAGCTCTCGCGCCATGGCCTGCGCAACGGCCCGCAGACCGAATTTCGCTGCCGAGAAAGCGGCAAAGCCGCTGCCGCCGCGCATGCTGGCCGTCGCGCCGGTGAACAGCATCGTGCCGGCGCCGCGCGGCACCATATGCTTCGCTGCCTCACGTCCCACCAGGAAGCCGGCATAGCAGGCTAGTTCCCAGGCCTTGAAGAACAGCTTCCCGGTCGTTTCGAGGAGTGGCTTCTGCACATTGGATCCGGCATTGAACAGGCACACCGCGATGGGGCCCATCTCATCTTCCACCGTCTGGAACAGCCGCTGCACCTCCTCCTCGTTTCGGGCGTCGATCGATCTGGCGTGGACATCGTGGCCCTGCGCGCGCAGCTCCTCGACCAGGCCCGCAGACTTTTCAGCATCGCGCCGCGCGATACAGATCGCGTATCCCCCCTGTGCAAATCGCCGCGCGACGGCCGCACCAATTGCATCCCCCGCTCCCACCAGGAGCGCCACCTGCTTCTTGTCAGTCATGTCAACGTCCCTCGCCTTCAATTCGGACGACCTTCGACAGGATCATCTCGGTGATTGCCGCATCGTCGAATCCAAGATCTCGCAGGATCTCCCGACTATGCTCGCCAATGCGTGGTGCCGGCCCGCCGATGGCCGCCGGGCGCTCTTCGAACCGGGCCGCCGGTTTCGGCTGACGGACGCGGCCGACGGACGGCTGCTCCAACTCTTGGATGATGCCGCGCGCCACCACCTGCTCGTTGGCGACGATCTCGCTACGGCGCAGCACCGGTGCACATGGCACGTCCGCGGCGTCCAGCCTGGCAAGCCATTCGGCCGTGGTCCGGGTGGCGATGTATTCCTGCATCTTGTTGATGCGCGCGGTGGCATTGACCGAGCGCCCCGCAGGCGTCGCGAACCTCTCGTCCTTGACGAGCTCAGGGTCGTCGGTGGCGCGGCAGAAGCCCTGCCACTCGGAATCCGAGATCGTGCCTGCGGTGATATAGCCGTCCACGGTCTTGAAGATCAGATCGGGGCGATCATTAGGATCCGGCGACGAGGCCTCCGCGCCGACGACGGTGTGTTGCATCATGCCTTCAGGCCACAGGAACGACAGCATGGCGTCCAGCATCGCGACCCGAATGTGATCGCCGCGTCCAGTCTTCTCGCGCGCATAGAGCGCCGAGGACACGGCCTGTGCCGTCAGCACAGCCGTCGTCTTGTCTGCGACGATGGTCCGTATCATCTGAGGTCGGTTGGTGCCGGCCTGCGACTGGATGTCGGCGAAACCCGACAGCCCCTGGACGATCGGATCGTAGACGCGTTTCTTGGCGTATGGCCCGGTTTCACCGACCCCGCTGATCGATACGTAGATGAGGCGCGGAAATTGGGCCCGGAGTTCGTCGGCTCCCAACCCAAGACGCTCCATCGTCCCCGGGCGAAAGTTCTGCACGAGGACATCGGACTGGGCGACGAGCTTCTTGACGATCCGCGCACCGGCTTCGCTTTTGATATCGAGCGAGATCGAGCGCTTGCCTCGGTTCGACGAGATGAACAGCGCCGAGAACTGCCCGGCCTTGTCGATGGCGGCCCGGCTGCGGCGCGTGATGTCACCGCCCAGCGGCTCGATCTTGATGACCTCAGCGCCCTGGTCCGCCAAGAACATGGTTGCAAATGGACCCGACACGACGCTGGTCAGATCAAGTACGCGAACTCCCAAAAGAGGCCCTGGCATGCGTTCCGTTCCCACTGCATTCGGCGCACGACGCACCGTTGAGTGGATCTGTTAGAAGAACGCGGGCGACCAGGCTTGCCAGATAGTGCCGGATCTACGTGAAAGCGACATTGCTTTCCGACTTTGCTAATGCCGCACCGCGGCGCGAAAGCCCGACGGACAAAGACCAGTGTGCTGTTTGAATTTCGTCGTGAAATGTTGCGAATGGCTGAAGCCAACTGCAAGGCCAACTTCCGTCAGCGAACACTTCTCACTAATAAGAAGGTATTTGGCGCGCTCAATGCGCCGACCGATGACATACTGATGCGGGGTATCGCCGGTACTTTCGGAAAATGCCCTAATGAAATGTCGAGTGCTCAATCCGACCAGCGAAGCCATCTCCATCAATCCGATCGACCGACCGAGGTTTTCCTCGACGAACTCGGAGATCCTTTTAAGATTGCAGTGGGTGAGACCGCCTCGGTTGCCAAGCGGCGTCTTGGTGCCGCTCATCCGCTTTAGAACAGCGAGTGTCTGGGTTGCCCACCCCTCTGCCATCATCGCATAGACATCGTCGTCATGATGCGGCTCGCTGCACAGTTCTTCCAGTCCGAAGGCGATTGCCGGGTTATCGAAGCCCAGTCTCGGCGCTGCCGCAAAGCTCGGAAGTCGTTCCGATATGAACGTCTGGTCGAAGAACACGACTGTATAATCCGACCTTGCCGATGTGACGGTGAATTCGCCATCGATCTCCAAGCCAGCCGGATAGACGGCCAAGTTGCCGGCAAGTTGCTGGTCGAACGACTTACCATCCATCTTGCCGCGCAGCTTCCGCGCACCCCTCCTATAGAAGAAGAGCGCTAGTTCTGGCTGCTTGAAATGCCATTGAACCTGCTTCGACACGTCCCTGCGGAAGCTTTCAATCCGGATTACGGGCGTGCGGACGACGGTGTTAGACAGCACGCGACCGCCGACGATCCTGATGAATTCTCCATTCTCGGATACATTGCTCATGCGACTATCTCCCCTGCGCGTCGATGCACAACTCGCTCGGCAACCGCAACGCCTGGATGGCTCGAGATGAGGATGCTGTTTCCACGCGACCGGGCACAACATCGCTCCGTCGGAAGTCCATCGGACTTCACGGACAGACCGCGCATCTATTTCCTCCCGACGGACATTCAGCTGACCGTCTTTGACAATCGGCTCAAGCGGAGACGATCCTGCCTTGCAGCCTCTTGCTCGAAGACTATAGTTCTATTTTAGAACTGTCAATTTTCAAACAGTGCACGACGGGGAGACTCTTCATGACGACCTTGACGCCGGTTTCGGTCGAAACGGGAACGGACGAATTGCTTTGTCATATCGACCGTCGGGTCGCCGTGATCACGCTCAATCGCCCGGCGGCCCGCAATGCGCTGTCGGACAAACTCACACCCGCCCTGCGCCGGATGATCGCATACTGCTCGACCGACAATGGCGTACGCGCGGTGCTGATCACCGGCGCCGGCGAGGCTTTCTGCGCGGGTGGCGATGTGAAAGGCATGGGCGACCGCAGCAGCACAGACGAACTAACCTTTGGTCAGAAAGTAACGCGTCTGATCGAACGTCAACGCACTTTGACCGGCGCGCTCTTCGAGATGCGGAAGCCGACGGTCGCGGCCCTTCCCGGTGCGGCTGCAGGCGCAGGCCTCTCGCTCGCATTGGCCTGCGATATCCGCATCGCAGCTGAGCAAGCATTCGTCAGTACGACCTATGCCAGAATCGGGCTGAGCGGCGACTACGGCATCGCCTGGCTACTCACGCGAACGGTGGGAGCCGCCCGCGCAAGAGAACTGATGTTGTTGTCCGACAGAGTCGATGCACAACGCTGCGAAACTATGGGATTATTCAATCGGATCGTAGCGGCCGACAGGCTTGCCGAGGAAGCGTTCATGATCGCGTTGAAATTGGCGAATGGACCCACGAAGGCCTACAGCGCCATGAAAGACAACCTGGACGAGGTGCAAAACGTCGGCTTTACCGCATCGCTAGACAGGGAGGCCGAGCGGCTGGTCCGCTCCGCGCAGACCGAGGAGCATCGCGAAGCCGTCAGAGCGTTCGTCGAGAAGCGTCCAGCGGTGTTTCGGTGAGCGCAGATGGCAGACAATACGCGTTGCCTGAGATGCCGTTACCAGATGTCTTTAGATCGACACTGCAAATACGACGACGGGGTCGAGGTGAGAGTCTACCTATGCAAGATCTGCACGTATATTCACGTCGAGACCGCAAAACTCGACGACGCTCATAACTGGCACGGCGTGCACTACGTCATTTGACGCCGACCACTTTTCGTTCACCTGTTCACCGCTCTTCCACATCTAACTGTACACCACCGTGAGTTCGACACTGATACCGAGGATGTGCGACGATGTAGACCTACACCAGAACCGCGACCGACGTCGCGAGCAATGAAGTATGGGTCCAGCTTACAATCGCCAAGAATTAATCGCACGGCAGCCTATCGCTAATTGAAACCAACGTGTTGATGCTGTGCGGCCATCCGAGCGGCAACGATGCTACGAGGGAGATTTCGTGGGTCAACGATGTCCGCATTGCGCGGCGGGCTCAATTGGTCAGCGCAACACTCTAATCTTATGGGAAAGATGGAGTGCAGGCATGAAACAGCGACGTCGCATCTATTACTCGGCAGCCCAGCGATCTTTGATCTGGGATCGTTGGCAGGCAGGCGAGCCGATGAGTTCGATTGGGCGTCGGTTTGAACGGGATTCTTCATCGGTTTTCTCGGTTATATCTCCGTCCGGAGGCATCCGTCCGCCAGATCGGCGTCGCGCCGAACGGGCTCTTAGCCTTACTGAGCGAGAGGAGATCTCCCGATGGCTCAGCATGCGCCGCTCCTTGCGATCGATAGCGCGTCATCTGGGACGATCTGCGTCGACGATCAGCCGTGAGGTTCAACGCAATGGCGGAACGGATCGCTACCGTGCTGCGCAGTCTGATCACAGCGCGTGGGATCGGGCCCGTCGCCCCAAGCTTTGCAAGCTGGCTTGCCGTCCTTTCCTGAGACGGACAGTATCGAGACTACTGCAGAGACAATGGTCGCCGGAGCAGATCGCCGGCTGGCTGAAGCGCACACACCCGGCGGAGCCTGAAAAGCAGGTGTCACACGAGACGATTTATCGCAGCCTATTCATTCAGGCGCGCGGCGTGTTGAAAAAGGAGCTTCTCGAGCACCTGAGGGCGAAACGCACGGTTCGTCGTTCTAGGCACGCGAGCATGAAACGGACCGGACTCGGCCAGATCAAGAACGCCGTATCCATCAGCGAACGACCGCCGTCTGTTGAAGATCGTGCGGTCCCAGGCCATTGGGAAGGCGATCTGATCGGCGGATCGAGAAATAGCTACATCGCAACGCTGGTTGAACGCCATTCGCGCTACGTGATGCTGATCAAGGTTGCGAACAAGAACACCGAAAGCGTCGTCTCTGCGCTGATCAAGCAGTCACGGCGATTGCCTGGCGAACTCTACCGGTCCCTGACCTGGGATAGAGGCAAGGAGCTCGCCGACCATCAGCGACTGGCATTGGCCACCGACGTCGACATCTACTTTTGTGACCCTCGCTCCCCATGGCAGCGCGGATCAAACGAGAACACCAACAGATTACTGCGCCCATATCTGCCGCGCGGCACCGATCTGTCCTTACACAGTCAAGCCAAGCTTAGCGCCATCGCAAGACAGCTCAATGAGCGGCCGCGAAAAACCTTGCTCTATCAGACGCCAGCTGAGAAGTTCGCCGAGTGTGTTGCAGCGATCGGTTGAACTCGCCGCCGATTGCTGTCACTCATATGTTCGTCGACGCTTGCAGCATGGCGCGCCTATTGCACTGTCCCCATCCAAATCGGGCGAACCGTCCGATTTGGTACTAGGCGCAACTGGCCGACGCTTTCCAGATCACACCGCGCTCACCCTGGCCTGAGACATAGCTCCCGACATTGCCATGATCGCGCAATTGGATAGATTGCTTGCTCCGCCGGAAAGGGTGAAAGGTGGCATCCAAAGAAGGGCACAACCTATTGGACGATTCCGCGAACCAATGCGCGTATTGCGGGTTCACGATGCAATTGGATGCACGCTTTTGCGGTGGCTGCGGGCGGCCAAGGGCTGCTCCAACTGCGCTTGGCGTTCATGCACTCTCATTCCTGCAATCGCAAATCCCGCCAGAACTCGCTGAGCGTATCATGCGGTCCGGCACATCCATGCTGGGCGAGCGCAAACGTGTCACCGTCCTGTTTGCCGATATCCAGCGGTCGACCGAACTCATCGACCAGTTGGACCCAGAAGAAGCGCTGGAAGTTATTGGCCCAGTGCTCAAGCGGCTGATGGACGCCGTGCATGAGCACGATGGGTTGGTCAATCAAACGCGCGGTGACGGCATTATGGCGCTCTTCGGCGCCCCCATTGCGAGCGAAGACCACGCCGTCCAGGCCTGCCGCGCAGCACTGGCTGCGAGAAATGCGATCATCGAATTCAATCGTCTGCATCAGCGCTCGATCAGTATCAGAATTGGCCTGAATTCTGGACAGGTCATCATTCATTCGATCGGCAACAATCTGGCGATGAACTATGACGCCGTTGGAAAAACGGTTCACCTCGCCGCCCGAATGGAAGCGCTTGCCTCCCCTGGCTCGATCAAATTGTCGTCCGACACCTTCCAACTCGCGAAGGGCTTCATCAGCGCATTGCAGCTCGGGCCCGAACAAGCCAAAGGGGTCGCCGAGCCGGTGGAGACCTATGAACTGGTGTCGATGCGGCCGCGCACCCGCTGGCAGGCCCGCTCATCCGGCGGCCTCAGTCCGCTGATCGGACGTCGGACAGAATTAGATTTCCTCAAGAAACTGCTGGATAACGCCGCTGCGGGACACGGACGCGCGGTGACCATTGTCGGCCCTGCCGGGATCGGCAAATCGCGTCTGGTCCATGAGTTCATCGCCAGCGTTCCAGAAGAATGGCTCGTCCTGCAGACGACCTGCGCTTCTCAACGCGCGAACTCCAGCTACTATCCCGTCAGCACGTTGATACGTGAGCTCTTCGGCGTACGCGCCGAGGATAGCCCCGCCTCAGCTGCCAGCCGGACCAGCACCCGTATTGCCCGCCTCGATCCAAATCTGCCCCCACATCTTCCGGCCATCCTCTCGCTCCTGGATCTCAACAGCGAGGACGAAGACTGGAAAAAGCTTGAGCCATCCGAAAGACGCAACAAGGTCATCGACGCCATGAAGACGCTCGTCTTCTCGCAGGAACGGCTGACGCCCTTGCTCATCCTGATCGAGGACATCCACTGGGTCGACGCCGAAACCCAGCTCATTCTGAACAGCATCATGGGGATGCTCGATAACGCCCGGGTCCTCGTGGTCGTCACGCAACGCCCGGAACGCATCTGGTCAGGCCGAGCGGTCGAACGCCTTGACATCGCGCCGCTCAGCGAACCGGACGGTGATCAACTGCTTGTATCGCTGTTGGGCGATGACGGAAGTCTGGGCTACATCAGACGACGTGTCCTCGCGAAAGCGCAAGGCAATCCACTCTTCGTGGAGGAACTGGCCCAGGCACTCAAAGATACGAAGGTGCTAGTCGGCGATCCGGGCCGCTACAAAGTCAGCGATGGATCGTCTAATATCAAAATCCCCGAGACCATTCATTCCGTTCTGGCATCGCGTATCGACCTACTCGATCAAGCGACGAAATCGCTTTTGCAAATGTCCGCCGTGATCGGCAAAGACATCTCATTGATCCTGCTGTCCGGCATGGTTGGAACTGATCCCGACGAACTGGCTCCTCGTCTTCTGGCGCTGGAGTCGGGGGATTTTCTCAGAATGGCCACTGCCTCCGGCACCGTCGAATATTCGTTCAAACATGAGCTCACGAGAGAAGTGGCCTACGGCATGATGCTACTCAGCGTCCGTCGCTATCTCCACGCCAAGGCGATCGAAATTATCGAGCTTCGATTCGCCGACCGTCTCGACGAGTATATCGACCGACTTGCCGACCACGCGTTTCTCGCTGAGCTATGGCAAAAGGCAGTTCCGTATCAGCTGCGGAGCTGCCGTCGAGCAATCAAGCGTGGTGCCAATCAGGATGCGATCGCCATTTACGAGCGTGGCCGCGAAACGCTGGCGCATTGGCCGCCGTCATCGAAGAAAACCATCTCTGAAATAGATCTGCATCTGACGGTTATTACGGCGCTCGAACCAATCGGCATGCATCAACGTATTGCCGATGTCTTGCGTGAGGCGCGCCGGCTGGCCGAAGAATCCCGGGAACCATGGCGGATTGCGGCGGTGAATTGTCAGTTGACAGTCGCACTCTGGAGACTTGGCTATCACGTCGAAGCCATGACCGCTGCCCAAACGGCACAGTCGATCGCAGAGAAGATCGGCCAACCCGTCCTAACCTTTGCCGCTCTCCACAATGTGGGCATCATCCACCATGAAACCGGCGACTTCACGCAATCGCTTGCGTATCACGAAAAATGTCTCGCGATCGAAACGCCAGAGATCGACGAGAAGCGCGCTGGATGGGCCGCGCTTCCCAGCGTGATGCTTCGGACTTTCATGGCCGATTCACTGATCGATCTCGGTGACTTCTCTCGCGCAGAGGCTCTTGCAAAAGAGGCAAGGCTGTTGGCGGTGGCGGCGAACCACTCGTATTCACGCGCCAACATTAATCATGTTTTTGGTCGGCTCCGGATCGCGCAAGGGCGCCCTGTCGAAGCGCTCGCGCTGCTGAATGAGAGCTGGCAGACATGCCTCGATCTTGAGATGAAACAGATGTACCCGGTCTTCGCGTCCCGGATGGGCGAAGCCTATCTCGCATTGGGCGATGTCGAATCTGCGCTCAACATCCTCGCAGTGCCTGAAAAGCTGGATATTCCGCTCGCTGAACACGCATTCGGCTGGCGCTTTCTGTTCATCGCTCAAGGTCGTGCTTTCCTTGCCGCCGGTCGCAGCAAGGAAGCCAAAGCCGTAGCTGAAAGAGCGCTAGCACTGGCGGAAGAGCGCGGAGAATTGCCGCAGCAAGTCTACGCCAAGAAGCTTCTGGGCGACATTGCCCATATTCTCGATACGAGCAACACGACCACCGCAGAACGATACTATCGCGAAGCGCTCGGTCTCGCCGAACAGTGCTCCATGCAGCCTTACACGACGCTCTGCAACGATGCGCTTGCCACCTTGGTTGCCTGAATCAGACCCTGGCTGCGAGCTCAATCGGCCAGGGTGCGGATGGCATTGATACCCGGCAGGAAAAAGTACGCCCCACCGCGCACCGTGACAAAGGGGCGAGGTTTTTCGATATGGAGATTGAACGGTCTCTGCTGAATGACGAGTTCATCTCCGTCATGGGCAACATGGCTAATCGGATCGGTCCCGACGGGCAGTCCTCCGAACTGAGGATTGTTCAGCCACGAATGCTGGATCATCTCGAACTGACCGGCGATATCGGCGTTCAACGCGATAAACGCCGTCCCGCGCCGAGAACCCTTGCCGGTTGTCTCGTCCTGCTCGCCGCGCCTGGCTCCATACGGCCGGCCGCGCCTGATAATGCGATGCATCTTGGACAGCTTCAGTGCGACATCCGGGTCGGAGCCAATGGCATCGCGCGGATTGGCACGGCGAATATGCGCGCCAATCGGACAGGCCATCCCTGACCCGTCTTCGTAGGCGTAAAGAAAATCATTGCGTTCGGGTGCCGACGGTGAATCGGCGCCGGCACGCACCAGCGGCGCACCGTTGCGGTACCGGCCGATCAGCCGTGCCGCAACCTCCTCTGTCGCCTCGACATCGGCTTTGCCATGCATTCGGATAGCGAGGCTGGCAACAAATTTCTCGAAGGCGTCCACGTCCTGCTCCAGTTGCCGGAACACCAGATAGGTTCCGTTACGCAGCAGATCGCGCAGATTGGAGCCGGGCTTCACGGATTGGCTGCTGATGCGCTCCCGACGTTCATTGCGATAGCCGAGCACAAATTCGCCTGGCTTGACCAGGGAGATGCGGCGGTCTTTTGCGCTCAGGACCTTGTCTCCTTCGCCACTGCCCGCGGGGGTGTGACCTGACTTGGCTTTTTTCTCGTTCTTGGCGTTTTCCTCGCTCCGGATCGCCAGGGGCGACCCCTCGATGATCGGCTGCGAGATGCCGTCGACGAAGCCGAAATGCTCCTTGGCATCGTCATAGAGGCGGCCATGGACGATGACGGGCCGGCCGTTGCCTTGGTCACCAGTCACAACAACGTCAGCAGCGCCGTTCATCGCGTGCAGCTCTGCCTGGACAAGGGCCTGCAAAACATGTTCTTCGGATGCATAAAGCAACAGCATGCCGTGCACCTCGGCGGACGGCCCCCATCCGCCCCACTCCCATCGGCGTGGTGAGCTTTCTCCCGCGTCACCGAGAAGGCCGGAGCGTCGGGGCATCCGTCTGCCAGACGTCGGCTTCGGCGCCATGCCTTCGAGAAATTCCACGGAGAAGTCCGACAGCCGATGCTCGTCGAGATCCAGTTCCTGGAGGCCGCTGGCAGTGATGGCCAGATTGATCGCCGTCCGATCGCCAACACGCATGGCCTTAAGTGCCCGGATGTTCGTCGGCGGTAACTGCAGATCCGTCGCGCCGTCATCTTCCCCCTCAATCTTGTCCGCGCGCATCAATCGCTCGGCCAGATCGCGCAGCCAGCGCTTGGCAGCATCCCGCTGGCCTGGAAGAAAGTGCCAGGCTACATAGGCGGAGTACGGCAATTGCGGATAGCCGCTTAACAACAGCCCCTGCACATCATGCCATTCGATTTTTTCCGTGTTCATGGTTTTTCAAAGACGTTGGAGGAATCGATCGATAGCCGGCGAACTCAACGGAGCGAACAGATCTTGTCTGGTATCGGTGTTCGCATTGATGCCGACAACACCGAGCATAGGATAGGCGCCGTACCAGACGATGGTTTCCACCTGGCTCTGCCGCACATAGGCCTTGAACGGCCTCGCATCCTGCGCGCCTTGCCAGAACAGAAAACGCGTGGGCGGAAAACCGTAGCGTTTCCCTGCCGCGTTCACGAACGTATTGGTCCAGATCGCATTCAGCCCCTTCACGGCGGCCAGATCGATGAACTCGTTGAGGTAGCTCTCCCAGGCACCGCCGAAATTGTCGAGAAATAGCAGACGCCGGCCACCATCGATCAGCACCCAGCGCGCCGAGAGGATGGTTGGGATGCCGCCAAGCTCACCCTTGTTGAACCAGAATTTCGCGAGAACATTGACGGCGAACAGGACCAGTCGAAGGATCCAGTATCGAAGGACACCCGGCTTTACACAGGTGATGCTGGCTAGATGATTCTGGTACCGGTTAATTCCGGCTTCCTCGCGCGCATATTTGCGCGCGTTGTCGCGAGCCCGGATCAAAAGACCTGCGGGATGTTCAAACGTCGTCCTGTCGCGATACTCGAGTGCCCCAATCACGCACAGAGCCAGCAGTCCGACGAGATAGCCGGCCATCACGCCGCTCCATCCCAACAGAACCATCAGAAGCCAGCCGTAAGTGAGCGATCTGGCCATTCCAGCCACGTTGCTGATGACCGTTTCCGGCAGCAGCGCTGCAACGAGCAGGACGCCGACCGAGACCAGAAGGAACATGGCGAACTGGATGACATCCAATGCCATACGCCGCAGATTCTCGCGCGTCTTGCTGAGAGGCTGAAGCTCGACCATCAACTGCAGCGATGTCGTGCAATACCAGCCGACGAGCAACAGCCCCCCAATACAGACAAGCTGGAACATGACCACCAGCACCGCACCCAGCGACATCAGGATTCCACTCGGACCATCCACCAATATCCCGGCCCATGTCGGTGATCTGTCAACGCCGGAGATGACCGCGAGCGTGACAACACCGATGAGCACACCGAGCAGCGCGTATCGTGTAACGACCGCCAATTGCAGCGGAAAGCGCCAGAACAGATGCTGGTCGCGGGTATTTTTGCTCGCACTCCGGAGAAGAAGTTCTGCCGCCCGGACCACCAGCCACATCACGCTCAATAGCATCAAGCCGGTCAGCGTTGCCGGCTGTATGAATTCGGTGAGCTGTGAGACCCACGGCAATGCCGATACCTTTGTATCGAGATGCTGCGTTGCGTGACCGACCGTCTCAAGCCATAGCGGCAACACCGCGTAGAGCGCTGATGGTCGATAGCCCAAAGCCCAGCACACGAGTGCGCCCAGAGCGCATGCCAGCAGCGCAACGACGATACCAGCCGCAACGGCGATCTGGGTTCGAAGCGTCATCTGCCATGGCAATTGCGCCGGCTGCTCTGCCCAGCGATTGTCGGCACTGCCGCGAATGCACTCTCGTGTCACGAGATCGAGCAACCCAGCCGGGCGACCGGGCAAGATCGCATCGACGAGAAATCGCGCCGAAAGAAACGACACGATTCCCTTCCGAACGCTGTTCTCGCCTTTGACCTGCACCACCGTGCGGCCGGGACTGCCACTAAAGAAGGTATTCGCACCGACGTCATGGCGCTCCCAATACTCCCGGACCAGATTTGGGGTCGTTGTTCCTGACAAGGGATAGCCGACACACCGGCGGTAGACCTCGTCGAAACCAATTGGTGCATACTTTAACAGCTCATCCAGAAAACCCGCTCTCGGGCCATCGAACGTTGCCTCGAATACGAGACAAGGCCCGCCCCCGTCGGCAGCGTCCAGGATGACAAAACTACAAAAATGCAGACCTGCAATCTTGTCGAATGGAAACAATGGGCAGCACTCAAGAAACGCTGCCTCACCGCCAAACTGCGGGTCGGCATTGTCGCGAAGATAGCCCCTGCACCATTCCACTTTGGACGGTTCGATCGGCGTGATGATCGTTGTGAAATTCGGATTCAATGGACGGGTTCCGATCCATTCGCATTGAACGTCACGCGCAGCGAGCGAGGTGCTGGCCCGTCGTAGCCGACCTGACCGCCCTGTCCGGGCGCGCGCGCCAGACCCGGCAGGCGCATCAGCGCGCGCACTATCTCCAGCATGACCACGTCAGCAATGTATTTGCCGAAACAGTGGCGCGGCCCGAAACCGAAATGAAAGTAACTCTCGATGGGACGATCGCGAAATGTGAGCGGGTCTGGAAATGCTTCGGAATCGAACATGGCCGCCAGCGGCGGTGCCAAGACAAGCGTCCCGGCAGGCACCCGCCGGGCCCGCGGGGTGCCGTTGGCGATGATCGTATCACGCGGGCATGTTCGCACCAGCAAAGGCAGCATCGGACGAAACCGCATGGCTTCATAGATGCAGCCACGTAACGCCTCCCGCGCCGCTGCGAGCTGGCCATTCGGCGCATCAGCCGTGATCGATGTCTGATCGTGGTGGATCGCACGCTCGAGTGCGGCGGACAGCTCCTGGGCATGCGGCAGCGCCCCGGTCTGCTCCAGCAGTTGATCCACGGCATGGGTGACACCGCGGGTGATAGTGGCTCCACCTGTCGCGACCAGCCCGGTCAGATAGCAGCGAATCCACTCTTCATCGAACCAGGCAGGATTGCCCGACTGACCATGGCGGCGCTGCAATCGTGCCAGCAGGCTGTGAGCGGGAATGGATGGGTGCGATGCAGCGGCAATTGTGGGGCCGCCGGATCCAAGCTGCTGCGTCAGTTGACAGGTCAGATCTGCGATATCGGCGCGAGACCGGCTCCACGGAAGCGAACCAACTGGCGGGTTGACCATAATGATGCCGGCCAGATTCCGCATGACGCCTGCCATCCGCTGCCGGTCTCCATTCAGTGGAGGGACGCCAAAGTATTCGGCCAGGACGGCAACCATCACCGGCTCCGCCAGATCGGCGACAACGTCGATCTGGCCCGAGTCCTTCAATGCCTCGATGCAGGACTGGCAATTCTCGGAAGCGATCGTCCGGATGAGCCGGGCATCAGTCTTCTCGACCACGCTCTGCAGCATTTCCCTCTCGCGGGCATGCTGCTCTCGCCCATCGACCGTCATCAGAAACGGTCCCCAGGGCATTCCGGGCTCGATGGTGTCGCCCAGTTCAAAGTCGTCGAAGCGTTCGAGCACCTCGCGTACATCGCTGGCCTTTGTCGCCACAAGGACGCTGCCGACGATCGCGATGGGCCGCACGACGCGCAGCACCGCGAAGACCGCCTTGAACAACCGAAGATGGGAGAGCACGTGGCAGGACAGCCGATATTTGACGAGCTCGCCCCACATACGCAGGCGTCGTCCGAAGCGATCCACAGCGCTGGCGCCACCTGGATCGAGTCCATTGGGATCAGTCAGCTTCGAGCCGGATGTGCCGGTTGCCGACTGATCCGGCGTATCGTCGCCGACCACCTGATCCCGGAATAGGTTCAATGAATGTTGATCCTGGCCGTCTGCCGGCAGCACCAGATCCTTGGTCTCGCGAATCCCATGCATCGGTGCGCCTATTCGGCTCGGGTTGGAGTGCTCAGCATTAGAACAAGAGCGTTTGTAGTTGTAGAACTATCTATATTCCATCGAAGATAGCTCGCCAAAACTAGGATTGTTATCATAATTGCAAGCCGCAATAACCAGCCGCTGGCCAGCGCCATCATGGCCGACACGTTAGCTGCCGCATTTCCCCGCGTCAGTGAACTAGATCACAGACAGCCGTCCATTCATTCGCATAGTAGCCTTATGGAGGCCAAATGCGACCAACGACAACACAACAACTTGCCATCGAAGCCATGCTCAACAGTCTGCTGGGGCCGCGTGTTTACGACCGCTTGTGCTTGGGTATGAAAGTCGGAGGAATGGATGAGGACGTCCTCTACGTCTTTGTCTCCAATGAAGCCTGCGCAGCGGAGATCGAAGCGGTTCACACGGATGATTTTGCCCTGGCCGCCGAGCACGTGCTGAATCAGCCCGTCCGCTGCGTGAACGTCATCCCATACGATTTCTCGGATCTATCGAGCCCATAGCGGACGCCCCTCACCTTTCACCTTTAAGGGGAACCAACCCTTCGCGTTAGCGAGCTCACTGTCGCCACACGCAGACGAGCCGCCCATTCGGGATGGGGGCTCCCACCGATCTGGCGTCTAGAAGCTCTTTATCGGGTTGCCGAGCAGCACCGTGACAGCCAACACTACAACGACGCCATAGAGGATAAACACCCCGAGTGTGAGGCGCCGGTAAATGCGGCGATAGGTTTGCTCCAATTCGTCGACGGATGCCATGCCGAATACCTCCTGATACCCGGCCACTAATGGGCCAAACACCAACGAAGTCATGTGAACCACATCACACCTTGAGCGGCCGCCCCGACGCATCAAGGGTTGCAGGCTCGGCTTCGGCAACAGCCGCTAGCGCCTTCGGCTTGAGGATGGCGATGCTGCCGGGCTCAAGGCGGATCCACCCTTTCAAGGACCAGGCACGAAGTTGCTTGTTGATGCTTTCTCTAGTCACTCCGACCATCTCGCCGATCTCTTGTTGAGTGACGATAAACGGACGGCCGACGTCGGAAGGCTCGTGCTTCGAGGCCAAACCGATCAGCAGGTTCGCTAGCCGCGCAGGCAGGTCCTGCAGAATGACATGCTCGACCTGTTCACTCGTCCAGCGCAGACGGGCGCAAAGCAAGTGAATGAACTTCATGGCCAGCATCGGTTGGGATTCGATAAATGGAAAGAAGTCTCGCCGGTCGATCACGATAAGCTCGCAATTGGTGTGAGCAATCGCATCGGCCGTTCGCGCAAGCCCGTCGAGCAACGCGATCTCCCCGAATACCTCACCTTTCGTCACAAGATTGAGGATGGCGCTGCGTCCCTCAGATGAGGCGACGCTCATCTTGACGGCGCCGCTCACCACGACGAAGAGACTATTGCCGGGATCTCCTCTCACAAAGACGGTCGCGCCGCGTTTGAACTTTCGGAAGCTCACATACTGGCATAGTTGATCCAATGCCTTAGCGTCGAGATCAATGAAAAATGGATGACTGCGTAATATCGACAATCGGGGGTTGATCTGAGAAACGCCTCGCGCCATCACAAGTGCTGCTCCATCCCAGAAAAACTCAAAACAAGGCTAGGCACACTGGTATTGTGAAACGAAGCCCCCTCTCAAGAGTCATAGTCTGCCATGAAGACTTTAAGAAGTAACGCAGGATTTTATGGCGAGCGATGGAAGAAAACGACGAGGATTTTTGCACTGACGCCAATGACTTCTTTGCGCCGAGAAGCTGCTATTCGAAGTCAGCCGGCGAACTGTATAAAAAATGTCTGTTTCTTATGCAGCAGTTCAGTTTACGTCAAAGGTCGCCACCGAATGGACAGGCTAGGAAAGGCCACTTTCACCTGCTTCGCGCTATCTCGCGTCTTGAACCACACTAAGCATGCCTGCTTTGCGGCAGGAGAAGCCATCGGCATAGTTTGGCACGTGGCCGGGCGCCGCTGCCGTTTCGTCTTCGATCTAACGAGACAACACGAAAGCGAGAAACGCGATCCAACAACGCTTCCAGACTGTCGATATCGTTGCGAAATCGCATCCTAATATATCTCAGCAGCCCGAAAGCGCGGTTACCCCTGGCGTCGCCGTGGCACCCGTGGCATTGGCAGCCGCCATCATGCCGGGAGCGGCAAGGTCCATCGAGACGGTCTCGTTGCAGGCCGTCGCGTTCGGTGTAGGCATCGTCGCCGACGGCGCGATACTGGTGTCGCCGAGGATGGCAGTCGGCGCCTCAAGCGTGCCGGGTAGGACGCTGGAAATCAGCGGAGTCGTGAGCGGCAACGATGAGGGGTCGCTTGGGCTGGTATTCCCGTTCAGAACACAGCTGCTGGAGTCCAGCGGGCTACCAACCGGCGCGGTCGGCGTGGCCGTACCGGTCGCGCTACCGAGGTTCGTCGTCGAGATCGTTCCCAGGGCCGCAACGGGTGTCAATGCACTTGGCGCTGTGGTTGGCGCGCAATTGATAACGGTGCCCGGCGTTGTTGGGTCCGACGCCAGCGGCACCGGAGCCAAGCTGGTATCTGCCGCCCCCGGAAGCGTCGCCGCGGAGAACGGACTCGGGCCGTTGAGCGGCGAGGAAACCATCGTACCAGGAGTGGTCGGAAGCCCCATCGACGTCGAGCCCATGGTCGAGACCTGCGCCAGAACCGCGTCGCAGCCTAACAGCGATAGGATCAAAACGCCCAGCAGTCGCACCATGGCTACGTTTCCTTTCTTGCTCACGCCGCCTGCTTGTGGGCCTTCACCTTCTGACCTTCGGCCAGATTCACCATGGGATTCAGGACCACCTGGTCGCCGGCCTTGATGCCATTGCGTACTTCGACGGAGGTGCCGAAGTCGCGCGCGATGGTGATCTTGTGCATATGGACGATGCCATTCTCCACAACGGCCACTTGCGTGCCATCGGCGTTGAAGATCACAGCATCTGCGGGCACGATAAAAGCAGACGTCTTGCGAGGAACATGCAGATTCACGGTGCAATAGACGCCCGGGCTGAGCGCCCCGTCCGGGTTGGGGATGTCGACTTCGGTCAACAACGTCCGGCTGCCGGGCTGCAACGCAGAAGCGATCCGCGTGACCGTGCCGTCAAACACCTGATTGGGAATTTCCGGGACTTGGACGCTCGCTTTCACGCCGGGAGTCACACCGAACGCCGCGTCCTGCGGCACGAATAGCTGAACGCGGATGACATTGCTGTGCATCAGCGTATACATAAACGTGGATCCGGACTGAACTAGGCTGCCGTTATCGATATTGCGCTGGGTGATGACGCCGTCAAACGGCGCGGTCACGCGCTGATAGGCCTTCTCCTGCGTGAGTATTCGAATTTGCGCCTCTTGCGCGGCGATGTTGGACTGCGCGACTCCGACCGCCGCCTGCTGGGCTGCCAGCGTCAGCCGGTCGTTGTCGCCCTGCTGCAGCGTCAGCCAGCCCTGTTTCACGAGCCTGCTGTCACGGCCGTTGGTGGCGTCCGCCAGATCGCGGCTGGCCTGGGTCTGCTGCAACGCAGCCTGGTTCTGTTTCAGCGTGGCCTGAGCCTGAGTGATCTGGTGATCGAGTTCCGGCGCGGTGATCTCGGCCAAAAGGTCGCCAGCCTTGACCCGATCGCCAATGTCTACATAGCGTTTTTCAACATAGCCGCTGGTTCGCGCAAAGATATTCGCCGCTTCGAACGCCGTGGTGGTGGCCGGCAGTGAGATGTCGTTGCTGCCGGTGCTGTCGCTGATAACCGCGATCTTAACGTCCGGGACCAGATCGCGGAGTTCCTTTGCTGCGTCCGCAACGGCCTGCTGCGCCTGCTCATGCCGCCAGAAGCCGAAGCTGAGACCACTGCCGAGTAACAACAGAACCGCCAGAACCAGCATCAGTCGGGCCTTGGAACGAGGCCGCACCGGCGGCGGATCCGCCTGCCGATTTACCACGGATGGCTCTTCTTGCGTCCGCGCCTCATGCAACCTCTGAATCCCGGTCATGAACTTGCCTCCTCAAAGACGCCGTGTTGCGGCTGGCCGTCGACGCGTTTACGCAACAGCGAAAACAAATACGGCACGATCAAAAGCGTGGTCGGCGTCGCAAACAGTAATCCGCCGATCACCGCACGGGCGAGCGCTGCATTCTGTTCCTCCCCGGCACTGCCGATCGCCATCGGAATCATGCCGACGATCATCGCCGCCGCGGTCATCAGCACCGGCCGGATCCGGGTGTGGCCAGCGCTGATTGCGGCCTCGAACGCAGAATGGCCTGCGAGTTGCTGCTCGCGCGCGAAGGTAACCAACAGGATCGAATTCGCCGACGCGACGCCGACCGCCATGATCGCGCCCATCATCGACGGCACGTTCAGGGTGGTACCTGTGATGAACAGCATGGTGACGATGCCGGCCAGGGTCGCCGGCAACGCCAACATTACGACGAAGGGATCGCTGAAGTTCTGGTAGTTCACCACCATCAGGAGGTAGACGAACACAGCCGCGAACAGCAAACCGATACCGAGGTTGACGAAGGCATCGTTCATGCTCTGGATCTGCCCCAGTACGACAATGCTGTTTCCGGGCTTCATCTCCTTCTGCAAATCGGCCGTTACCTTGTTGATGTCGGCGGCGATCGCCCCGAGATCGCGGCCCTGTGCGCTGGCATAGACGTCGTAAACCGGCTGCACGTTGGCCTGGTTCAGGTTGGTGGGCAGCGGCTCGCGCTTGAAGGTCGCGACGTTGCTGAGCATTCCCGGCACCGGCTGGCCGCCGACGGTCAGCGTGCTCGACACCGGCGTATTCCCGTAGGCGTTGAGCGAATTGACTCGGTATTCGGGTGTCTGCACGGCGAGATAATAGGGAATGCCAGATGTCGGATCGGTCCAGAAGTTCGGCGACACCTGCGACGAGGAACTCAGGCTGACATTGATATTCGTCGCAATCGTACTGGCATTGAGTCCCAGCTGCGCCGCGCGGGTACGGTCGATCTCGGTATAAAATGACGGCGCGTCAGTTTCCTGCTGAAGATGCGCATCGACAATGCCGGGGATCGCCGCGATGCGCTCCCGCAGCTTCTGCGCGATAGCAAGGTCACCAGGATCGTAGCCTACGGTTCGGACGTCGATCTGCGCCGGCAGCCCGAAATTCAAAATCTGCGTTACGATATCGGCAGCCTGGAAGTAGAACACATCGTCGGGGAATGCCGCAGGCAGCACCTCGCGCAGCTTGCGAACGTAGTCAGCGGTCGGCTTGTGACCTTCTTTGAGCTCCACCTGGATAATGCCGTCATTGACACCGATGGTTGAGCCGTCGGTAAAGGCAAGATTATAGGGTCGGGCAGGCAGGCCAATATTGTCGACGATCAGACTGCGCTCGCTCACCGGAACGATCTGGCGGATCTTGTCCTCTACCTGCTGAAAGATTTTTTCGGTGGCGTCGATCCGCGTGCCGGCGGGGGCACGAACGTGGAGCTGGATCTCGCCGCCGTCGATCAACGGGAAGAAATCGCGGCCGACCGAGACCAGCATGACGCCGCCGAGACCGATGATCAGCACTGCAGCCACCGGCACGGCGACGCGGTTCTTGAGCAACTGGGTCAGCAGCGCGACGTAGCCAGTACGCATCCGCTCGAAGCCGCGCTCGAACGCACCCGACAGCCGCGCAAACAGCCCCTTCGGATGACCATCGTCCGGGCCGTACTTTTCGTACCGCAGCAGCAACCCGATAGTAATCGGGGTGAGCGTCCGCGACAGGCCGTAGGATGCCAGCATGGCGAATACGACCGCCAGGCCAAGCGGCGTGAACAGATATTTCGCGGGGCCATCGAGGAACACTACCGAGGTGAAGACGCAACTTATAGCCAGCGTCGAGACCAGCGTCGGGATCGCGATGCCGGCTGCGCCATGCAGGGTCGCGTCCGGCAGCGTCATGTGCTCCTCGGTCAGTAGCCGATGCGTATTCTCGATCGTCACCGTGGAATCATCGACCAGAATGCCGACCGCGAGCGCAAGGCCGCCGAGCGTCATCGTGTTGAGCGTCTCGCCGAGGAAATATAACACCACGAGCGACGACAAGATCGCCAGCGGGATCGAGATCATCACCACAAGTGTTGAACGCCACGATCCCAGGAAGAGCAGGATCATCAGCGCCGTCAGGCCGGCGGCGATCGCGCCTTCGTGCAGCACGCCCGTCACCGATGACTTGACGAATACAGACTGATCGAACAATTCGTTGATTTTTAACCCGGCAGGCGCTGCTGCCCGCGCCTGTTTAAGCACGTCCTTGACTGCGTTGACCACGGTCAGCGTCGAGGCGTTGCCGTTTTTGATGATACTCAACAGCACCGAACGCCGGCCGTCCTGGCGCACGATATTTTGCTGCACTGCCGACGCGTCGCGAACCTGGGCAACGTCCTTCAGAAAGATCGTCGCGCCGTTGACAAACTTGACCGGGATCATGTTGAGGTCAGCGATGCTTGCGGGCGTCGCGTTTGTACGCATCGTATACTGCTTGTCACCGATCTTGGCGGTTCCGGTCGGCAGCGTCAGGTTCTGAGTATTGACCGCGTTGACGACATCGAGCGGCGTCAGTCCGCGCGACAGTAGCTTGTCAGGGTCGAGATCAACCATAATCTGGCGATACTTGCCGCCAGCCGGGGTAGGTAGCGTCACGCCATGCACCGGCGCCAGCTGTTGCCGGACTCTGTAGATGCCGAAATCATACAATTGCTGTTCGTTGAGCGTATCGGAGTTGAGGCTGAGCTGCAGCACCGGAACGCTGGAGGCATTGAACTGCACCACGATTGGCGGCTGGATGCCAGGCGGCATCAGCGCACGGATCGCATTTGTAGCCGAAACGATCTGCGAAATTGCGAGGTCGAGATTGACGTCGGGTTGGAAGTAGATCTTCTGAATCGAGAGCCCGTTCAGAGTTTGTGCTTCGATATTCTTGATGCCGTTGACGTTCGCGCTGATGGAGTACTGACTGTAAGTCGAGACCCGATCTTCCATCTCAGGTGTCGAGAGACCCGTATAGCTCCAGATCACCGTTACGACGGGAATTCGGATCTCTGGAAAGATGTCGGTCGGCATCGAGCGGATGGCAACGCCGCCGAGAAACAGAATCAGCACCGCCACCACGTAGTAGGTATACGGAAATCTCAGTGCAAACCGCACGATGCCCATTGCTCGCTCCAAGATTGTCCGTACGTGGAATAATTCTGCGACTGCCCCTAAGCGCCGTGTGAAGGCAGAACATCAGCACCGGCAGATGTTCAGCGACTTGTCGAGCTGCTCGTCCAGCAAATGCTGCTGCGCATCGAACTTCGAAAGTCGCTGCTGTTCGTCCGCGTTCGCATCTTCGTCTGACAGAAAGCCATTCGGGGTCGGCTGGGCATGCCCCACCGGAGCCGGCAGGGGTTTCGATGCAACGATGGGTTCACGGGCCATCGCGGCATTCGGAGCTGCTGCGATGGCGATCAACGCGATGAAGACTGCCGACACTACTGGCATGAGATTTGAGCGCATTTGATCATTCCTTCCTTGACGCCCGACCGGATTGGCAGTCCAGCGGCGCGCGACAGTTGGGTCTTCGGAAGACATAATGATGCGATGCGGAGGGCCAACTAAATAACGATTTAGGAAACGGCGCACCGAGCAACGGACAGCGATCTCGCCGCGATGTGATCGCGATCTAGACTTTTGTCTCGGAAGCGTCAGGGAATCCAATTTCGATCACGCACCCCGCCCCCGAAAAGATCGTCAACCGAAAGCCGTGCAATTTGGCAATCGTGGCAACAAGAGTGAGGCCAAGCCCAAGACCTGGTGTCTTGCGAAACGCATCGGAGCGGTAGAACCGCCGCAGCACCGCACTGCGCTCGTCTTCGCTTATCCCCGCGCCGGTGTCCGTGATGCGCAGGATACTCTCGCCGTCGCCGGACACGGTCGTGATCTGGACCTGCCCACCCCGCGGCGTGAACTTGACGGCGTTATCGACCAGATTGGCGATCGCCTCCATCAGCAGGTCACGATCTCCCTCGACGATCGGGGTATGAACGATATCGATGCGCAACGTGATGCCCTTGTCTTCGGCGATCGGCGCATAGAGATCTCGGACCTCGTGCAGCAGTTCCTCCAGTGCGACCTTGCCGAATCCGGTGGAGCGACGGCTGTTCTCGATCTCGGCCAGCCTTAGCAGTGCTGCGGCAATCGCCAGCGACTGGTCCATGCTCAAGATGGCCTTGTCGACCACAGATCGCAGTTCGGGCAGCGTCCTGGCGTTGTTCCGGCCGCGCTCCAGGGCCAGGCGTGCCCGGGTCAACGGGGTCCGCAGGTCGTGCGCGATGTCATTGCCGACTCCGGCAATCGTGTGGATCAACGTTTCGATCTCGTCCAGCATGCTGTTGACCATGGCGGCGAGCTGAGTGAACGGATCGCGGCCGCGATCAACCGGGAGCCGTTCATGCAGACTACCCGCCACGATGCGCTGAATGCGCTCATTAACTCCGGCGATCCGACGTTCGGCACGCAGACTGAGCAGTGCGCCCAGCGCGAGGCATAGCAGCAGAGCCGGGATCAGACCGAGAGCCAGAGCCTGGCTGACAACCATCGACAGCTGAATCGCTTCATCGACATAGCGGCCGATCACCAATATTTCGCCGTCCGGCAACTGCTGGCCGATGGCCTGAACGGTTAGTTGCTCCGGGCCAGCGGGGCGCGGCCTTATGATCTCGACGGTCTGCACCGTGGCGTCCAGCCGCAGCATCGCCGGCGGGCGCTCAAGATTGCCGGCGACCCGGCTTCCATCTGCCCGGAACAGGCCGACGAAATGCACGTCGCGCGAATCCTCGCTGAGTTGAAGATGAAGCGCGTCGAGCCTGCGTTCATTCGGCAATGCCGCTACCGTTTGCAGCTGCAAGGCGATGACATGGTCGGAGCGGGTCACTAGCAGGCGGTCGGTCTTCCAATAGATGAAGCCGAACAGGACCAGCACGAACAAAGAAAGTGCGACAGCCGCGACCGTAGCGGCACGGAAGGTTGAACTACTCGCAAACTCGGCCAGATTCATCGCGTGAGCGGCCCGTGAGGGATATTTGGGCCGCCAACATAACGGATTTCCCACGCTTGCGCGATTCGTCATCGTCCGCCGGAATGACGCAATTCAATGCGTTGCCAGCGCCGGGGCGCGGGTGTGACGTCGATCGTGCGAAAGCTTGCGCGCCGCCGACTGCACCTTCTCGAACGCCCGCTGCTCGATCTGGCGGATTCGCTCGCGCGACAGCCCATAGTGCTGCGCGAGGTCTTCGAGCGTATCCGGCTCGTCGACGAGATGACGCGCCTCGAAGATGTGCCGCTCGCGCGCATTGAGTACGTCGATCGCGCGCACCAGAACCTGGCGGCGATGATCGATTTCGTCCTGCTCGACCGTCATCAGTTCTGGCGTGGGCGCCTGGTCGATCAGATAGTCTTGCCACTCGGCGGCACCCTCGTCATCGTGCACCAGCGCGTTGAGCGAAGCATCACCGCCGAGCCGACGGTTCATGTCGACGACATCCTTCTCGGTCACGCCCAGATCGCTGGCTATCAGCGTCACCTGGTCGGGCCGCAAGTCGCCGCCTCCCAGCGCCGAAATCCTGCTCTTGGCCGAACGCAGCTTGAAGAACAATTTCTTCTGACTCGCGGTGGTGCCAATCTTCACCAGCGACCATGAGCGCAGGATGTAGTCCTGGATCGCCGCACGGATCCACCACACCGCGTACGTGGAGAAGCGGAATCCCTTGTCCGGGTCGAACCCGTCAAGGGCCTGCATCAGGCCGAGATTGGCCTCCGACATGATCTCTGACAGCGGCAGGCCGTAACCACGATAGTTCATGGCCACCTTGGCAGCGAGGCGTAAGTGGCTGGTGACAAGTTGCTCGGCTGCAGCACGGTCGCCGTGATCGCGCCAGCGTATCGCCAGCACGTATTCCTGCTCGCGTTCGAGCATCGCAAAACGCCGGATATCGGTTCGGTAATTCAAGGCGGTGCCGGCTGCCGCGGGCGACCGCAGCCCGATCGGAGCCGCCAGACCAGACGCCGGTGTGGAATATTCCGTCGACGTTCCATCGGTATTCATATCAGCCCCTCCGCTATGATTGATCTGTTGCTGATCAATGTCCGGGGCCGATGTCACGGCCTTTGCGGACGATCCTGAAAAGATAGCGGCGGCGATCACGGGAACCATTAAATTACAGGTTAAGGATATAAATTCGAATTCAGATTCGGCTTGCGGCACGAACAAGGCGAGCGTGACGTGGCTTCCGCAACGTCACGCCCGCGATGCCTTGCAGGACGGTTCGTTAGCTGCAGCCGGCGACCCAAGGATAATGGTGGGGATGCAGCGGGCCGTAAACATACGGACAGCCGTAGCCGTAATCATCGTAGTAGCCGGGGAAGCCGAAGCCACGGCCGGTATGTCTGACGAGGTGATGTCCGGCAAAAGCGTGCGATCCGAATCCGCCTCCTGCGAAACGCTGGCCGCCTATTCCGCCGAGATGCTCGCCGCCGATTCCACCCACATGACCGGCGGCAATGCCTGCTATATGGCCGCCGCCGGCTCCGAAGCCCCCCATGTGACCAGCACCGAAGCCACCGCCAAAGCCGCCCATATGGCCGCCACCGCCGGCGAAACCACCTCCGTGGCCACCTCCGCCGCCGCCGCGTGCATCAGCGGCGGTGGCTAACAGGCTCAACGCCAGCGCAGCCGTTGCGAGTACCTTGAATGTACGTCCTTTCATGATCTCATCCTTTCCATCGAGGCCGTTGTTGCCGAAAGCGCCCATATGGCATCGAGGCAACAGCGCGATCTACGAAACATGGTGAGGGGACACGGCGAGACGACTAAAATGTCCTTCAGACAGATCACCTTTCCGGCAATGGACAGGCGATCTCCGCGACGCAGCCGGGACCGGTCGACAGCGTCAACCGGAATCCATGCAGCTTGACGATCGCGGAAACCAGGCTGAGGCCAAGACCGGTGCCAACAGTCCTGCGACTCTTGTCGGAGCGATAGAACCGCCGCAGCACTGCTTCACGCTCGTCTTCTCCAATGCCGGGTCCGGTGTCCGATATTCTGACAATGACATCGCTGGGCCCTCGCACCAGAGCCAACCGGACGCATCCGTAGGGCGGCGTAAACTTGACCGCGTTATCCACCAGGTTGATGATAGCCTCCTGCAGCAGATCGCGGTCGCATCGGACAATGGCATCGTCCTCGACATCGACGCGCAGGCTGACCTGCTTGTCTTCAGCGATCGGTTCGTAGAGGTCGCAAGCCTCACGTAGTAAACCCGCCAGCACCACATCGCCGAATCCCCTGCGGTCGCCATAATGCTCGATCTCTTGGATACGTAGCAGGCTGGTGACAATGGTGAGCACTTCGTCCACGTCAGTGATCGCGCGGTCGGCGACCGCCTGCAGGTCCGCGACCGTCGAGGCATTGGCGCGGCCGCGCTCGAGGCCAACGCGGACACGGGTCAGTGGCGTGCGCAGGTCATGCGCGATCTCGTTGCCGGTCCCTGCCATTTCGGTGACCAGCACCTCGATCTCGTCGAGCATGCCGTTGGCGATGATGGCCAGCTTATCGAAGGGGTGGTCGAGGTTGGCCGTGGGAAGTCGCTCGCGTAGGTCGGCATCGATAATGCGCCTGACCTGTGCATGGAGTTCATCGACACGACGCTGCACCCGCAGGCTGAGCACGCCACCGATCGCCAGACTAAGGGCGCCCGCCACCGGCAGACCGAGCAGCAGGGCGCGGCCGATCGCCGCCGCCAGTTCTTTGAGCTCGCCGCTGTGGCGCGCGATGACCAACACTTGGCCGTCAGACAAGCGACGACCGATGGCGCGCACGGACATCGACTCCGGCTTATGCGGATCGATCCTGATCACCTGCGTCGCATGAATCCGCGCGTCGATCGCCAATTGCGGTGGAATATCGCGCAGATTGCCGGCAATCCGTTTTCCGTCGGCGGTGAACAGACCGGCCAACCGGGTCCGACGCGGATCCGCCGCCAGGCGGTCCTCGATGGCGATGACCCTGCGCTCCGGCACGTCCGAAGCGATCGCCTCGCTCGCCTCCGCGATCGAAGCGTCCATGTCGGCCCGCATCGAACTGCCAGCCTCCCAGTACACGAAGGCTGAGAACAAAAGAATGCAGAGCGCGATCGCGATGGACGTCCACCGGAACGTCGTCGTGCGGACGAAATCAGGAAGGCGCACGAAGAATAAATCCTGCGCCGCGGACATTGTGGATCATCGGCGGATCGCCCGGCGTGTCTACCTTGTGCCGCAGCCGCCCCATATGAACGTCGACAAGATTAGTGTCCGGGACGAATTTATAATTCCAGACCTCCTCCAGCAACATCGCCCGCGTCAGTAGCTGCTCGTTACGCTGCATCATGTATTCGAGAAGGCGGAATTCCCGCGGCAGCAATTCGATCTCCCGCTCGCCACGCCGCGCTGTGCGTTCGATCAGGTCGAGTTCGAGCGGTCCCACCCGCAACATGGTTTCCCGCGTTTCGATCGGACGGCGCAACAGAGCCTCGATCCTCGCCACCAGTTCGACTATCGCAAAAGGCTTGGTCAGATAGTCATCGCCGCCCATACGTAATCCGCGGACGCGATCATCGACCGCTCCGAGCGCGCTCAGGATCAGTACGGGCGTGCGAATTTGGTCATGCCGCAGCGCCTCGACGATGGTGAGTCCGTCCATTCCCGGTAACATGCGATCGACGATCATCAAGTCCGGCTTGATGAAGCGGGCCTTGTCGAGTCCTTCGATGCCGCTCGCCGCATGTTCGACCTCGAAGCCGCGCTGCGTCAGTTCGGCCGCGAGTTCCTCAGCGGTCTCAATGTCGTCCTCGATCAGCAGAATCTTGGTCATCTGGAGTATCTCGGGCACCGTTTGATCTGAAGACACGACAAGGTGCGACCGCGCCGTAGCATAGCGGAAAACGTCGTCATTTTGTCGAAAGTCGGTCATTTCGTCCATCCGGTCGGTACAAGCCTCACCGCTGCGACAGGGACCAAGGATCCCGGGATCGCGTACGGCGTTGCTCCGGCATCGGTATGCCGTGTCGCCATGATCTGCCGGGCCAGGCCGCGGAGCTTTTCTTCGTGTCCGCAGCAGAGCACAGCCTGCGCCATGTCGATTGCGTCCGGCTCTCGCGATACCAATCCCGCAATCACATCCTGATCCCTACCCGCCATCGGCCGGAGATTGATATCAGCGACCATCTTGTCGGACGCAGAACAGCTGTTGAGAGCGAGCGGACTCGCTCCAATGAACGCGGCTGCAGTGGCCGGGCGACGCTCAATCGCTGCCGATTGAAACGGCGGCGACTTGTGCGGCGGACGCGCCACCGCAAATGCGGTTGCAGCAAGCAACAGCGATACCCCTAGCGAGATCACACATTGTCGAACGAACGACGTCAGAATTCCAAGCATCGACCCACCTGCGAGCGCCCCTTACTGATGCAGCAGTCATCGGAACGCGCCCAGCCGGACGGCGGACCAATGCCCACAACATCTTCGGAAGGCTTGTGTTCTTCAATTAAATACGAATTTAACTTGCGACGCAGCGACGTCCCATGCGCAACGATTGCCGGCCAGACACCGCCATCGCCCCCCGGCAGCGGCCGAAGCAGAGCGTCGGTCGATTCTTAAATCGCAATTTAATCGCTCCGCGGACTTTCTTCGCTATCTCGACCTTCATCGGCCGGCGCTCATTTCGGCGGAGGCATACGGAGGGATTCCCTTGCCAGCAGTTTATATCAATCGTGTCGCAACGGCTGTGCCGCCTTACGACGTTCATGACGCCTTTCGCCGCTTCGCACAGTCTACGCTCCATCTGGCCAACCCGCGTCAGGCGCGGCTGTTCGAACGCATGGCCGACAAGTCCGGTATCGAGCACCGCTTCTCGTGCCTTACGCCGAGCAATCGACCGGAAGGCGACCATTTCGATGCCGGCGGCTTCTATGCCCGTAGTGGTTTTCCCGATACGGCGACGCGGATGCAGCAGTATGAGCGGCACGCGCCCGAACTGGCGCAAGCCGCCGTCGATCGCCTGCATCTCGGAGCAGATCGTGACCGCATCACGCACTTGATCATCACCAGTTGCACAGGTTTCTCCGCGCCCGGCCTCGACCTCGATCTCATCGCGCGTTGCGAGCTTCCAACGACGGTCGAACGTACCGTTATCGGCTTCATGGGCTGCTACGCCGCCATCAACGCCCTGAAGCTGGCCTATCACATCGTCCGCTCCGAGGCGTCGGCGCGCGTACTGGTCGTGAACCTCGAACTCTGTACGCTGCATCTCAAGGAAAACGCCGATCTCGAGCAGATGCTCTCGTTCCTGCTGTTCGCCGACGGTTGCGCGGCAAGCCTTGTGAGCGCCGAGCCGTCCGGCATCGCACTCGACAGTTTCCGTGCCATGCTGGTCCCCGATACCCGCGATCTGATCACATGGAACATCCGCGATGCCGGCTTCGACATGGTTTTGTCGGGACGCGTTCCGGCCGTTATCCAGGACGGCCTACGGCGGAGCGCCGATGAAATCCTGGCTGGAGCGCCCGCGGCGGCGGTCGACCTGTGGGCGGTGCATCCCGGCGGCCGGACCGTTCTCGACGCGGTGGAGCGAGCCTTCGCGCTGGCGCCGACCGCACTGTCGGCGTCGCGCGACGTGCTGCGCCGTTATGGAAACATGTCGTCGGCGACGGTCATGTTCGTGATCGAGCGACTGATGCGTTCGGGCGCACGCGGCCGCAGCGGGTGCGCAATGTCGTTCGGGCCCGGACTGATCGCAGAAACCATGCTTTTTCGAACCGCGGCCTGAGCCCATGAGCACATTCAGCACCACCCGCGCTGCAGCGACGGACCTGTCGCAGCGAAGTACCGAAGCCGAATGGCTGGACAGCGCCGGCGCAAGTTCGGAAGAGCTCGAACTTGTGCTGCGCGACCTCGCCCGCTTCAACGGCGCGATGCTCGGGCACCGGGCGGTGATCGCCTGGCTGGACGCCGCCATCCAGCGGATACCTGAAGGCACCGAGCTCACACTCGTCGATGTCGGTTGCGGCTATGGCGACCTGCTGCGGGCGATCCGCAGCTGGGCCGCCGGGCGCGGCCGGCAGATCAAGCTGATCGGGCTCGATCTCAATCGCGAGACGGTCCGCATCGCGCAGTCGGCGACAGGAAACGATCTCAATATCGAATATCAGGTGATGGACATCTTCAATTTCATCCCGCCCTCCCCCATTGACTTCGTCGTCAGTAGCCTGCTCACGCATCATATGTCCGACGAGATGATCGTGACGTTCCTGCGCTGGATGGAGAGGACCGCGCGACGCGGCTGGATGATCTACGACCTGCAGCGCCACCGGGTGCCGTTCCATTTCATCGGCCTGATGGGCTGGCTGACGCGGCTGCATCCCATCGTCATTCACGACGGCCGGATCTCAGTTGCGAGAGCCCTCACCCGCGCGGAATGGACGGCGCGGTTACGCGATGCCGGGATCGCGCCGCGCGTGGTGCGCCTGCGATGGTTCTTGTTCCGCTTCGTGATCGGACGTGTGCGATGATTCAGGTCGAGACGATCGTCATCGGCGGCGGGCCGGCCGGCAGCGCGGTGGCCTGCGGTCTGGCCAGGTATGGCCACGACGTCATGCTGATCGAGCGCACAGCGACCTCCCAGCATAAAGTGTGTGGCGAATTCCTGAGCGTCGAGACACAGCTGCTGTTACGGCGGTTGGGCGTCGATCCGCTGGCGCTCGGCGCGGTACCGGTCGATGAGGTGGCGCTCTATTCCTCGCGCCGCAGCGTGACCTCGGCACTACCGTTTCGCGGGCTGTCGCTGTCGCGCTATCGACTCGACGCCGCGCTGCTGCGACACGCGCATTTCAGCGGCGCACGCCTGCATCGCGACGTGACGGTGAAATCGGCGAGACCCGATGGATCCGGCTGGCTGGTCGTGTGCGACAACGGCCATACGGTTAGTTGCCGGAACCTCGTACTGGCCACCGGCAAGCTGGGTCTGCGCGGCATCGACGACACACGCGACGGCTCGCAGGTCGGGTTGAAAATGCACCTGCGGCCTGCCCCCGACGTTCGCCGAGCGCTCGAGGGCCGGGTCGAGCTTTACTTTCTGGAGGCCAGCTATATCGGCCTCGAACTGGTCGAAGACGGTATCGCCAACCTCTGCTTGGTGCTGCCGGGTAAAGCCATGAGCCAGTTCGGATCCGGCTGGCCCGCGCTGCGCAACCATGTGGCGGCGGCACTTCCCGCACTGGCGGAGCGGCTGGCAGACGCCGAACCACTGTGGGACAAGCCGAAGGCCGTGGCCTGTCCCAGCGGCGGACATCTTCATCGCGAGCGAAACACTGCAGCCTATCGGGTCGGCGACCGTCTCGCCCACATCCCGCCCTTCACCGGCGACGGCCTTGCCATCGCCCTTGGATCGGCCGCGCTGGCAGTCGCGCATATCCGGGAGGGCCTTTCACCTGATGTGTATCTGGCGGCCGCGCGAAAACTCACGGCCGGTCCGATCCGGCTGGCGAGCATCGTCTCCTGCCTTGCCGGGCATCGCATCAGCCGAAACCTGATGTTCGCCGCGGCCACGCGCGGCCCGGGCCTGATCGGCTCGATCGTCCGCCGCACCCGGTTGACCCGCGCGATGGATGGCCTTGACCCTGCCGTGCTGCCTGCCCCGCCGCTCGTAAGCCCATGACGACCCTGCGCACCGAGCTGCCCCTCGCGGACACCCGGACATGGCTCGGCTTTGTCCTGATGTGTCTCGGGATGTTCATGGCGATCCTCGACATTCAGGTGGTCGCAACATCGCTGCCGACCATTCAGAATGCCCTCGCCATCTCCCCGGAGACGATGAGCTGGGTCCAGACCTCCTATTTGATCGCCGAGATCATAGCCATTCCCCTGACGGGCTGGCTGACGCATGTGCTCTCGATGCGCTGGCTCTTTGCCTCCGCCCTAGCGCTGTTCACGCTGGCGTCGATCGGCTGCGCCGCGAGCGGCACCTTCGCCGCCCTCGTGTCGTTTCGTGTGCTGCAGGGATTCGCGGGCGGCACGCTCATCCCGGCGGTGTTCGCCGCAGTCTTCCTGCTGTTCCCGCCGCGCAGCCAAGGCATCGCTACGACGATCGCCGGCATCGTGGCGGTCCTGGCGCCGACGGTCGGACCTGTGGTCGGCGGCTGGATCACGCAGACCTGGTCCTGGCACTGGCTGTTCCTGATCAATGTCGTTCCCGGGCTGATCGCCTGCGTTGTGGCGCCTCCTCTGCTGCCCCGGCAGCAGCTGAACTTTGGCGACGTTGCGGAAATCGATTGGCGGTCGCTGGTTCTGATGGCGATGTCGCTAGCCACTCTGGAGATCGGACTGAAGCAGTCACCCCATGATGGCTGGGTGTCGGTCACCTGCACGGGCCTGTTCACAATCAGCGCGCTTTGCGGCGGCCTGTTCGTCCGACGCACATTGCGCGCTGCCCATCCGGTCGTGCAGCTTGGCCCGTTCCGAAATCGCTCATTCGCGATCGGATGCGCGTTGAGCTTTTGCCTGGGCGTGGGCCTGTACGGCTCGGTCTATCTCATCCCGGTTTTTCTGGCTTACGTCAGGGGTCACGACGCCCTGCAGATTGGTTCGACGATGCTGGTGACCGGTGCCGCGCAACTGGCGATGTCGCCCATCGCCGTCGCGCTGGAACGGCGACTCAATGCGCGCTGGCTGACCGCTGCAGGTTTTGCGGTGTTTGGTATCGGACTCGCCCTCAGCATGTTTCAGACCCGCGACACCGATTTCAACCAGATGTTCTGGCCACAGATCGTTCGCGGCATCGCTATCATGTTCTGCCTGTTGCCGCCGACCCGCCTGGCGTTGGGCTCGCTGCCGGAAGCGCAGGTGCCGGCAGCGAGCGGCCTGTTCAACCTGATGCGCAATCTGGGCGGCGCGATCGGCATCGCGCTGATTGACACCATCCTATACAGCCGCGCCCACATCTACGCCTCTGCGTTGCATATGCGGTTGTTATCGGGAGACCGCACGGCGGCAACGGCCATTGGCCTCGATCCCGCATTGCTGACAAGCGGTCTCTCCGGCCCACCCACTCCTGCCATGGAAGCCCTGGTCCGGCCCACGATCGAAAAGACGGCCTTTGTCTGGAGTGTGAACGATGCTTGGGTGATGCTGGCAGCAACGGCGCTGCTTGCCGTGCTGCTGGTGCCATTCGCATGGGGCAGGCGCGAGCGGTAGTTCGGCCCGGGCGAGCGGCGCTACCGCCGCTATCTCGAGAAGCAAAATACACGTTCCACGGCGTACCCTTCTTCAAGATGATCTCGTTTCCCGCACAAGAGATTTTATCGACCGGGCCGGGCCACTCGCGAAGGCGCTCAGTACCGGGCACGCCACCCGTCAGGCGTTCGCTCATAACTACCGCGGAAATCGATGTTCTCCACACAGTTGGCGTGCATGTCGGCCGCGGCCTGCAGACATTCCTGATAATCATAGTAGCCGCAGATCTGCGGTGCGCCCCCTGGACCATTGGATGAGCCTGGCAACAGACAGAATGGCGACGCGTCACGGTGCAGTGGCGTAGCTTCGGCGGGTTGCGATCTCAGCGCTGCAAACGAAAGCGCGACGGCAATGGCAAAGGCCGCGGTGAGATACCTGGGTTGTCGATCGAAAATCATCATTCATCTCCATCTGCTGTGAACCTCAAATCGTGCCGCTCGTGGTCCCGCAGTCGCGTCGATCGGAAAATCGCGGTTGCAAAGCCTGCGAGACGGGCAGCCGAGGGCTACGTTTCCGAGATCATCGTGCGCTGGAAATGGAAGATTTTCTTCGCACAGGTCTCATACAGAAGAGATAGGAAATTCTATGTATTTCCCGAATAAATACGTGTTTAACTTTCGAACGCGCTTGGAGCGCCCCGATCGACGTTGCGCATGAAGGTCTGACTGACAGCGGGAAATCGACCTCTGGAATTTCCCGCAAGGTTTTAAAGAGGGTGCCATCATCTTCGGCACAAAGCAGCCATTCACGCTGAAAAAAGGGTAACTAATGCGGATGGAGGTTCTGCACTTGATCAAGGCAGATCAGGTCGAAGCACTCCTTGCCCGTCACTTACTGGCTAGGGCTCACGCCTTCCCCCGTGCAAACTTGAGGGTGTATCGACGCAGGTCGGATCACACCTACATTTCACACCACGGCGCGATGCCAACGGATATTGACGTGGTTGTTGTCCGAGAGGGCAAGAACTGGAAGGGCGCGCGGTAGGTTTTGTGCTCGGAACGATAGGTTTGGAAAAGTATTTTAAGACTCAGTCAAAGCCCCCGAAATTCATAACGGTAAAGAGTAGCTCAAGAAGTCCGCGTGCGTTTGTTTTGCACCTAGCAACCGTTGGCAGTCTGCACTCGGGCCAATCGCAACCGGTGTCATTTGGCACTTCGCTGCCCCCGAATTTTCCGAAGGTCTGCTAATGGGATGGACCGGCTGCTTCTCCCGCGCGGCAGTCGGCCTAGACTGCTGCATTTCAACCGGAGAAGCAGCCCATGGATACGACCATTGCGCCACTCGCCTCGATCGGCATCGATATTGGCAAGGAAGTCTTCCACCTCGTCGGATTCGGCACCGACGGCAAGATCGCGTTCCGTCGCAAGATCAAGCGACTAGCCCTTGTTGAGACGTTCAAGAAGCTGCCGCCATGCATCGTTGGCATGGAAGCTTGCCTCAGCGCCCACTTCGTCAGCCGCGCCTTGCGACAGCTCGGCCATGAGCCGCGGATCATTCCGGCGATCTATGTGAAGCCATTCGTGAAGGGGCAGAAGAACGACTACAACGACGCTGAGGCAATTGCCGAAGCTGCTTTAAGGCCTAACCTGCGTACCGTCCGGGAGAAAAGTCAGGATCAGCTTGATCTGCAGGCCTGCCACCGGGTTCGCTCTCGGCTGGTCTCCCGCCGAACAGCGACCATCAACCAGATCCGAGCCTTCCTCATCGAACAGGGCATTGCCGTGCGAACCGGCTCGCGCGCCTTGCGCACCTCACTATTCGAGATTCTGAAGAACCGCAAAGACGAGATGTCGCCACGCATGAGCGATCTGATCATCGGGCTCCATGAGGACTGGCTCCGGCTCGACGAGCGCATAGAGACGACCACGCGCGAGATCGAGGAGATCAACGGCCGTTGTCGCAGCGATCGGCACGGGCGAGGCTTTCAACCGGGGTCGGGATTTTGGCGCCTGGCTTGGGCTGGTGCCTCGACAGTACAGCACCGGAGGGCGCTCGATCCTGGGCGGCATCTCCAAGCGTGGCAGCCGATACCTGCGAACCCTCTTCATCCAGGCTGCCAAGGTCCTTTTGATGCGACCACAGAACTGGCGGAAGTTCAGCTTCGGAGAGTGGCTGACCAATGCCGCGCCGAGGATGCATCGCAACAAGCTCGCCGCCGCTCTGGCCAATAAGCTCGCCCGCATTGCCTGGAGCGTGCTCTATAGCGGAAAGACCTTCGACACCCACAGACTTGAGGTCGAAACCATCTAGGCTATCGACCTCCAAATCAGTTCGCGATTGAGAAGCTGCATGGAACGGATCGATCGACGTGCCCAGAGCCTGGTGGCGCAAATGGTTATTCGAAAACCTGTCCGCTAATGAGGCCAAAGGTGCGTGCGTATCCCCATCAAGGCCACGGCCCGCGAGCCGATCAACAGGCCGGATACATATCAGCGACTTCCGCTATCCACGCAAACTTTCACTTGCGATCAGCAGCCGGTCCATACATTGCGCCAGGAGCTGACATTGTCGGTAGCGCGTAACATGGACGCGCGGCACGCCACCTCACTCAAACTATTTCTCACATTCAGAAAATCGCGCTGGAGAACCTGCATTGCCAGTTGCGCGGCGCCAAGCCCCCGGCGGCAGCCCAGTCGAAGCGGAAAAGACGCGGGTGAAGTGGCTTTGATCGGCAAAGCCGCAAATCAGTGCGATATCGGCCAACGACATACCGGTCTTCATGAGAAGGCCACGGGCCTGTTCGACGCGCTGGGACAGGATCCACTGGTGAGGCGCCTTGCCCGTCGCCTTCTTGAAGCCGCGGATGAAATAGCCGCGCGACAACCCGCAGGCCTGTGCGACATCTGCAACCCGTACATTGCCTGCAGTATTGCTGCTCAGCATTTCGACGGCGAGCGCCAGTTGCGGCCGCGACAGCGCGGCGCCTTGCGATGCGGGTTCAAGGTTGGTCGCGCGGTTGTATCGCTCGATCAGATGTATGCCGATCGTCGTTCCGAGCTGATCCAGAAACAGCGGACTCGCTTCGCTACTCTTTTGCAGCAGTGGCTCGACCACACTGACAAGCCTCAGAAGGATGAGGTCGGTATCGCCAGCGTGACACGCAAGGTCCACGGCGCCGCCGCGCCAGCCGTGTTCCTGCGCCAGTTCGATCAGGAACGGCTGGGAGACCTCCATCAAGAGAAAATCGAACGCACCGCGAAGATCGGCACGATAGTCATCCGCAAGGTTACGAATATAGATCGAACCTTCCTTAAATTCGTGGTTCGTTGCGTGATGCTCGTGAAAAATGCGGCGCCGGTGACCCCGGCCCTGTGAGATGCCGATCAGAAAGCCGCGATCGTCAGCTGTCGTCGATACCTGACCGAGATGGGGATCGTCACTGCCCTTGCGGAAAAACTTGATGCCGGCGCCGCGCAACTCCTGGTCCTTGTGAAGCTTGCTGGCAGGACAGCCGAACACATCGATTTTCGGCGATTTTGGCTCGAGCGAGATTTGCGACTGCTCAAGCGCGCGAAACGGTCCCGCATATGATGCATTGTCGGGAGTTCGGGTACCCGTCATCATACACCTCATCACTGCGTGCCGCAGATCGCACGGACGTGTTCACGCGTCCTGCCGACATGCCGCGGGTTTCAATTCAGCCACGCACATCGTTGCGCGTCGTCGTCGCTCCATTCCAGAATGCGGAATTGTATGCGGACAGACAATTGGAGCATGGTGGAGGCTGACTAGACCTTGGTCTAGGCGAGCGACGGCGGCTCATATCCCAACCGGTCAGCCATCCGCACGATGTCAGCGAGCGAGTTCGCCCGCATCTTGCGCATCACCGTGCCGCGGTGGAGCTTGATCGTGGCCTCGCTCAGGTCCAGCGCAGCCGCAATCTGCTTGTTCATCAAGCCGGCGGCGACATGCGCGAACACCTCGCGTTCCCTGATCGTCAACGTCTCGAAATCCGCCTTGAGGCCAGCGATTTTCTCGGCCGCCTGCTTCGTTGCACGATCGCGCTTCACGGCCGCCTCAACCGCAGCAAGAAGATCCATCGCGCGAACGGGCTTCGTCAAGAATTCGATAGCGCCGGCCTTCATCGCCCGCACCGACATCGGCACATCGGCAAAGCCACTAATCACGATCACCGGCGTTGTGACATGCAGCGCAGCCAGATCATCCAGAAAATCGAGACCGTTACGGCCGGGCAGATGCACGTCGAGAACGACGCAGCCGAATTTGTCCCGGTCGTCTTTGGCCAGGAACTCCTGCGCCGAGGCAAAGCACTCGACCTGAAGACCGACAGAGCGCAGCATGCCGTCCAGGGCCTCGCGAATACCCTTGTCATCGTCAATGACGGCGATAACTGCAGTAACTGGCTCCAGATTTTCGATCACGGTGCCACCTGCAGCGTACGTGGCGGCAGCGTGAAGCGAAAGCGCGTGCCGGTGGGCACGCGTGGCTCCGCCCAGAGCCTTCCGCCATGGGCATCGATGATGGAACGGCAAATCGACAGCCCCATGCCAATGCCATCCCGCTTGGTCGTGAAGAACGGATTGAAGATCATATCGAGATGATCGGGGTCGATACCCACCCCCGCATCTTCCACGGTGACGCAGACCTCTCCCAATGGATCCATCGCCGACACGACAGTCACACGCCGTTGTTGATTCTTCGATGAATTGATGGCATCGGCCGCGTTGGACACCAGGTTCAACATCACCTGTTGCAACTGCACCCGATCGCCAACGATCGACGGCTGGTCAGGCCGAAGATCAACGTCCAGCGCAATTTCCTGTCGCGACAGTTCCGGCTGCACGATCAAAAGAACGCCTTCGATCATCTCATTGAAGTCGAGCGGCTCGAACACCACTGGCGCGTTGCGCGCAATCGCGCGGACGCGCTGGATGATCGCTCCGGCGCGATGCCCCTCCGCGATGGCTCGCTCCGCGGCGGCGCGGGCTTCGCCGACATTGGCCTTCTCGCCCTTGAGCCATTGCACGCAGGCCTCGGCATTCATGACAACGGCCATCAGCGGCTGATTGACTTCATGCGCAATGGACGCGGTGAGCTGTCCCATCGTGGTGATCCGCGACATGCGCGCCAATTCCGCCTGCGCGACCTGAAGCGCCGCCGTGCTCTCGCGCAGCTTGCGGTCGGCGCGGTCCTTGTACAGGGCCATTTCGATCACGGTGCGCAGTTGCAGATCCTCGAACGGCTTGAGCAGATAGCCGAATGGCTCGGCCTGACTGGCGCGCCTGACCGTCTCGTCATCGGCATAGGCCGTGAGGAATACTACCGGAATTTGGCATCTGGCGCGGATCTGCCGGGCGGCATCGATGCCGTCTATATCGCCTTCCAGACGGATGTCCATCAGCACCAGATCGGGGCGATTGCTGATCGCAAGCTCAACGGCCGCCTGGCCGCGGGCCGTCACCCCGATCACGGAATGACCGATCCGGCCGAGTTGCTCGCTGATATCGCGGGCAACTATGCGATCGTCCTCGACGACCATCACGCGAGCGCGCGTTGTCATGGCGCGAGCCTCGCGCGACGACCAGCCTGGAATGTAAGGGTACAAGTCGTGCCGCCCGTATCGTCGACAGAGAACGTGCCATGCAGCTGCTCGACGAGATCGCGCACCAGCTGCAGACCGAGTGATCTGGTTTCGATGAAGTCGAACTGCTCGGGCATTCCAATGCCGTCATCCGCGACGGTCAGAATGCATGTCCCGTCGTCGCGGCTGCCGAACCGAACCTTGATATATCCGCTGCGGTTACCGGGAAAGGCGTGTTTGAACGCATTGGAGACGAGCTCGTTGATGATGAGGCCGCAGGAGACAGCGCGATCCATATCCAGTGTGACGTCATCGCTTTCGGCCGTGATCTCGACGCGAGCCCGCCCATAGGCGCGGCGCAGATGCGTGCACAGACTGAGTACATGGGTCTGCATCTGGATCTCAGCGAAGTTGCCGGCACGATACAGATTTTCATGCACCAGCGCCATCGACCGCACGCGGTTGCGGCTATCCGCAAACAGCGTCGCGGTGATCGGGTCGGTGATGCGCGACGCCTGCAGGTTCAGGAGACTACTGATAAGCTGCAGGTTGTTCTTGACGCGGTGATGCACTTCCTTGAGCAGCGCTTCCTTTTCGTTCAGCGATGCTTCCAGTCTTTCCCGTACAGCGTTTCCGGTTGTGATGTCCATCATCGCGCGGCGGAGCTCGAGCTGGTTCATGATCTGCCGCGCGAGCGCCTGCAGCGTGAAGCGCTGGCGTGTCGACAGACCATCCGGGCGCGGCGTGTGATCCAACACACAAACGGTACCGATCGGCAGTCCGTTCTGTGTTTCGAGCAGCGCGCTGGCATAGAAGCGGAGCCTGGGACCCCCGCTCACCAATGGATTATGCTGGAAGCGTGTATCCGAAGACAGATCGGGGATCACGAAAAGATCCGTCTGGCGGATCGCCTGCGCGCAGATCGAATGATCGAGCGGCAGTTCCCGATCGCCGTGCCCGATACCGGTAAGGGTCCAGTGCCGGTCGCCATCTATCAGATTGATGGCCGCGATCGGCGCATCGCAGATATCCGACGCGATCTGCACGAAGTCTGCGAAATCCACATCAGATGCAGAATCGAGAATATCGTATCGATGCAAGGCCGCGATGCGATCGCGTTCATTCCACATGTCAGGCACTTATGTCGGCGTCATCCGAACCATCACGCCAAAACGGGACCGATGGCGGGCGAGCGTGTAACCTATTCCGCCGCGGCACAAAATGAAACCACGCCCCATGGCCTCCGGACGTCCGGTTACCACCCATATTTGAGCTCCAAACCCAGATAATTGCTGTCGTGCCCACCGGCGTTCCGCACCGTGTCGCCAATGGCGTAATGCACCGCCTCGACGGCTCCGGTCAGGTTGGCGTTGAAGACGTAATCCGCTCGAAGCTGCGAATAGACCCCCGTCCAGCGGCCGCCCTGCCCAGCCGTGCCCGCGACGGCAACGTTGGGCTGAACATAAACGGCATCGGCAACCGTCTGGCGCCACTGCATGCCGAGCCCGGCGGTCACCGTCAGATTGGCAATGGGCTTCACCGTCAGTGTCGGCTTGAGATGGATCAGGTTGGCGTAGCCGGTATAGCCTGCCAGCGAGAAATAGTAGCCGTTCGGGAACAGCGGATTGAACGTAGAGATCGTGTTGTCACCCGCACGCCCGTCACCTGACGCCGCATCCGCCTGCAAGCCGATCCTTGGCGTCCATGCGGCGTTAGAGAATGTGTAACCGGTGCGGCCGCCCAGTGCCCAGGCCTCGATCTCCTTAGGCCCGACATGCCCTGTCTGCCTCATCGCCTCGAGATCCCAATCGAAGCCATTGGCATTACCGGCAAAGCGGACGTCGAAGATGTGCCGCGTCTCTTCGCCCAGGGCGTCGAGATAACGCGCAGACGACCGCTCGAACAGGGAGTAGTAGCCGGAGAGTTCGTTGTCGCCGAACACCTTGCGTTCGATACGCGCAGTGCTGAAGCGGAAATTCTGGCCGGAGAAGTCGTCGAACACATCGCCAAAGCGATATTGCACCGGCTGGCTGACAAAGCCGATGAAACGCCACAACCCGGTCTCGTAATCCGCCCACACCGCATCGAAGGACTGCCGCACATTCGGCCCGTCGCGCGAGGACACAAAGCGTTGCAGATCGAAGGCAAAATCCTGCCGACCGACGCGCGCCTTGAAGATGCCATCACCCAGCGCACCGCTATAGGCGATAAATGCCAGTCTCAGATCGAGCTGGTTCTGGTCGACCGGCGAGACGCTCGCCTTGTCAATGGTGCGGACATCCTCCAGCTGCGTGAAGATCTGCCAGTTCTCGTTCAGCCGGATGTCGACATTTATCTGTAGCCGTTGCAGCAGATAGGAATCGCCGCGCGTATTGCCGACGCCGAAATTCGGAGCGTCGTTGAACTCAAATCGCTCGCGCAGACTGGCACCTAGCGAGATATAGCTTTTCGGATCGGTGACAAAGAGCGGGATATATTTCAGAGCGTCGAATGGCTCGGTGCGCAACGCCGAAGTGGCGAGCGCAGACCAGTCTTCCTGCCAGCGATTAGTTAGAAGCTTCGGGCGCGCTGGCGTTACCGCTGAATCGTCTGCATGCGCAGGCGGCAGCAGGACCGCGCTAAAGGCCAGCGCGGTCGCGGCTATCCAAGCCTTACTTGCCGACGGCAGAGTGAATCTCGGCAACATAGCCTCCGGGGAATTTTACCAGCGCTGCGCGGCGCGCATCCGCGACGTAGGGCTCGACCAGCACCGTGGCACCGACCGTCTTCGCTTTGGCCAGCGTCTCGTCGAGCGACGGCACTTCATAGCCGGTCAGCTCATGGCCATAAGGATAAGGAAGCACGCCGTCGGTCACCAGCACAGTCATCTTGCCGAACTTCGACGTGATGCGAACCCGACGGTAGGTATCGTTGGGGCGGCCGATCTCGATGCCCGGCGCCTTCGCCGTGTCGGAGACAACGTTGCCTTTCGAGAAAGCGACAAAGCTCTTCACGAACTGGTCGGCCCGGCCGGCCGGAACGTAGACGCGGTTTTCCGGGACCGTCTGCAGTTCCGGATAGGACGGCGCCGTCGTGTGCCAATAGAGCTGCATGTTGATGCCGCCCGGCCATTGCACAACGACGTCGCGGCCGATCGGATCGGGAAACGTCTTGACCAGCACGTCGGCGCCCGCGCCTTGCGCGGCTCTGACGGCGGCATCGATATCTGTAACGAGATAGCCGGTGCGCTCATGGCCAAATGGATAGGGAATCGGAGTCTTGAAGCCAAACACCGAGACCGACCCTGCTGGGGTCAGCAGAAGCTGCGACGTCGTGCTGCTCGGTGTCGGCGTCACTGTCGCAACTACCTGTTTGGTGCTCTTGCCACCAAAAGTCGCGACGAAGCTTTCGACAAAGCGATCGACCTCGTCCGGCGCAACATAGACGTGCGTCGTGTCATATTGCGCGCCGACGGCAAAGCCGACCTTCGCCGGCGCCTCGCGCGACCATGCATCTTGCGGCGCGGCCGATAGCAACGCGATGGAAAGAATGGCGGCGGTGAATTTGAACAAACGCATCATGGCAGTCCTTGTGGCGACTAGTGCTGGTTGACCAGTTCGGGCTTCGACGTCGGGTTTTTCAGATCCAGCGTCAGAAAATGCCGGACCACGGGGGCGTCGGGCCCGATGTGATATTGCGTCATCTCGCGCTGCACATCGGCATCAGCCTTCGAGACGCGGTGATGCTGCCGCAGATGCTCCGCCCATGATTCCACCAGGAACCATTCGACGATCTTCTCCGGATCGGCGGCATCCTCGGTGATGCCCCAGCCATAAGCGCCATCGCGACGACGCGCTTCGGAGAGGCGCTTGAGCCCGGTGAAGAACGGCCCGCGGTTTTGACGCGCGATTCGATATTCAATCAGGATCAGGACGGGCCCACGGTCATGTTCGACCTCGTCCGACGTCAGCGGCTCCGGCCAGTAATTGGACGGCGCGAGATCGGCTTCGCCCGTCGGCAGCTTCACCCGGTGCATGATGAAGGCGGCGACGGCGAGACCGCATGCGCTAACCAGCAGCGTCGCCGGCAGGCTCAGCGCTTGGGCCACCGCGCCCCAGCCGAGGCTTCCAGCAGCCATGGCACCGTTGAACACCATCAAATAGACAGCGAGACCGCGACCACGCACCCAGTTCGGCAGCACCGCCTGCGCGACGCCACTGAACGTCGTCAGCGCCGTGATCCACGCAGAACCGAGCAGCAGCAGAACCGGCAGCGCAACCCATTTCGGCGGCGCGCAGGACAGTACAGCCATCACACACGCCGACAACAGCGCGGCGATCAGCAGCAGCGCGTCGGAGTCGAGCTTCGCGCGGAGCCGCGGCAGCACCAGCGCACCACCGATCGCGCCAGCACCAACCGCACCAAGCAGCACGCCGTAAAAACTGGCATCGCCACCCAGCAGATTACGCGCCACCAGCGGCAGCAGAGCCCAGATCGAGCTGGAGAATGCAAAGAAGATCGTTGCCCGCAGCAGCACGATGTGCAGTTCACGGCTAGAGCGGGTGTAGCGCAATCCGGCCCGGAACGCGCCGAAGAACTTCTCTGACAACACGTCATTCTCGGCCTTGGCGCGCGGCCACCACAGCAGTGCTGCGATGACGAACATGTAGCTGATGACATCGGCGCCATAGGTGACGGCGGCGCCGAATGTGGCCAGCAGGATGCCGCCGGCGGCCGGGCCGATCGAGCGCGAGACATTGATGCCCAGTGAATTCAGCGCGACCGCGCTCTTGATGTCCTGCCGCGGCACGAGCTCCGGCACGATCGCTTGCCATGTCGGCCCGACCAGTGCGGCGCCGATGCCGCCGATGAAGGTCAGCCCGATCAGCAGATTGACCGTCAGCAGCCCGTAATAGGACAGCATCATCAGCGTCGTGCTCACCAAGGCGAGCAGCACCTGCACCGCGATCAGGAATTTGCGGCGATCGAGAATATCGGACAGCACCCCGGCGGGGATCGCAAACAGGAAGATCGGAAGCGTGCCCGCAGCCTGGATCATGGTGACCGCTGCGGGCGCCGCCGACAGGTCTGTGACGAGCCAGGAGCTCGCCACGTCGCGCATGAAGCTGCCGGTATTGCCCATCACCGTCGCGACCCAAATCACCGCGAAGATGGATTGGCGGAATGGCGCGAAGGCGCTGGTTGCCTTTGCCGGCTCGGCGGCTCCGCTCATGGTTTTGCCTTCCTGGCCCGGTCATTAAGGTCATGCCATGCGACGAGCAGGAAGCCGCCGCACAGGCCGATATGTTCGAAAAACGAATTGGCGCTCATAAAGCGCTCTGGCGGAGCCAGCTCCCAGAACCGATTCGCCAGAAATGTCGCCATCAGCGTAAAACCTGCCAGCGAGAGTGCACCGAGCCAGCGCCACACGCCACCAAGAATCAATAGCGAGGCAACCAGTTCGAGCCCGATCGTCGCCAGCGCGAAGGGCGCCGCCGGCTGCAGTCCGAAATGGTTCATCTCGGCAATCGCCCCCGGAAGGTCGAACGCCTTGACGAGCCCGCCCTGCAGATAGGCTGCACACAGGCAGAGCAAACCCAGCCAATGCATAACGGGCGCCCCGATCACGCGACGTGCGAGATTCGTGATCATACCGCCCAGCACGCGCAGCCGAGAGCGCCCCAGAAGCTTTTGAGATCGGCGATCGGCAGCTTGCTGGACCAAGCCGTGGCATGATCATGGCCATGCACGCCGCATGAATTCGCGCAGCCGCAGCTCATCGCCATCTTCTGCGCGACGACCTGTCCATTCGCATCGGGAGCGGCCCACGCGCCGTAGCCGCCGAAGGTGCGTACAGGTGACCAGTCCGGCATCGCCGGCGGCGGCGCATTCTCGTCGAGCTTGGCGAAATCACCGACGGCATAGACAACCTTTCCGCCGACGATTGTCAACACTGCGCTCGTGTCGGCAATCTCGTTCTCCGCGCAGGAGAAGAAGTCACGATCGGGTACGACGATATCGGCGAGCTGGCCAACCTGGATGCGACCCTTCTTGCCTTCTTCGTTCGAGAACCACGTTACGTTTTCGGTCCACATGCGCAACGCCGTTTCGCGGTCGAGGCAGTTGCGCTGCGGATAGAGCTGCATGCCGCCGACGGTACGGCCGGTGACCAGCCAGGACAGCGACACCCACGGATTATAGGAGGCCACGCGCGTGGCATCGGTGCCGGCGGAAACCTTGACGCCCTTGGCGAGCATCTTCGACACCGGGGGCGTCGCTTCTGCGGCGCCATGGCCGTAGCGCTCGACGAAATATTCGCCCTGATAGGCCATGCGGTGCTGCACGGCGATGCCGCCACCAAGGGCGGCGATACGGTCGATCGACTGATCCGAGATCGTTTCAGCGTGGTCGAAGAACCAGTTTAGCCCTTCCAGCGGCATCTCCTGATTGACGCGCTCGAACACATCCAGCGCACGGCTGATGGTCTCGTCATAGGTCGCGTGCATACGCCACGGCCATTTGTTCTGGACCAGAACGCGCACAACATCCTCGAGCTCGCCTTCCATTTCCGGCTCCATATCCGGGCGCGGCTGGCGGAAATCCTCGAAATCGGCAGCAGAGAAAACCAGCATTTCGCCAGCGCCGTTATGGCGGAAATAGTCGTCGCCCTGCTTGTATTTGGACGTCTTGGTCCAGTTCAGGAAGTCGTCCTTCTCGCCCTTCGGCTTTTGGGTGAAGAGGTTATAGGCGAGACGGATCGTCAACTGATTCTCGTCATTCAGCTTCTGGATGACGGCATAATCCTCGGGATAGTTCTGGAAACCGCCGCCGGCATCGATGGCGCCGGTGACACCGAGGCGGTTGAGCTCGCGCATGAAATGGCGGGTGGAGTTGACCTGATAGTCGAATGGCAGCTTCGGCCCCTTGGCCAGCGTCGCATAGAGAATGCCGGCATTGGGCTTGGCCAGCAGCAGCCCGTTCGGATTGCCGTTAGCGTCGCGAATGATCTCACCGCCTGGCGGGTTTGGCGTGTCCTTCGTATAGCCGACGGCGCGCAGCGCGGCGCCATTGAGCAGTGCGCGATCATAGAGATGCAGCAGGAATACCGGTGTATCCGGAGCGACGGCATTCAACTCGTCGATTGTCGGCAACCGCTTCTCGACGAACTGATGCTCGGTGAAGCCACCGACAACGCGCACCCATTGCGGCGGCGGGGTGATGGCGACCTGACGTTTCAGCATGTTCATGGCGTCGGAAAGCGAGCGCACGCCATCCCAGCGTAGCTCCATGTTGAAGTTCAGGCCGCCGCGAATGATGTGCAAGTGATTGTCGATCAGGCCGGGCAGCACGCGCTTGCCCTTGAGGTCGACGACCTTCGTCTTCGGTCCCGCCAGGGGCAGAATGTCCGCGTTATGGCCGACATGGGTGAAGCGACCATCCTTGATGGCCACCGCGCTGGCGACGGGATTGGAGCGATCGAGCGTCGTGAACAGGCCACGATGGAGAATGAGATCGGAGGTCTGCGGCTCGGTCATGGGGAGTTCCTTCGGCGATAGTGAATTGAACAGTCGATGTGATCGTGAGGTGGGTGCCGGAGACTAACCGTCGGCGGGCGGCTGCGGCGCCTTCTCGGCCACGACATGCGTATCGGAGCGCTGGCCCTTCGGCAGATGGCCGAACATGTGTGGCTTCACCTGTTCGAGCCAGGACTGCGCCACCGGCTCCTTCTGCCAGAGGCTGCGTACCAACGGCGGCAATTGCTCGCCGACGAGAATGCCGAGCAGGCCGACCAGCGCCACCACCGGTGGCGCCGGAGAGCGCACATTGATCAGACTGTAGATGACGCCCACCAGCAGGCCTGCGCTCAGCGAGATCATGTGTGCTTTCATGTCGTTGTCCTCGGTTGTGTGACGTGACGGCTTACTTGGCCGGGCCGCCTTCGGAAGCGTGCTCGCCGAGCGCCCACTTCGAGAAGCGGATCTGGATGCCGTAAGGCGAATGCGCGCGCTGGATGTCCATCATGCCCTCATAGGTCTCGCTGCGCGCCCAATCCTGCTGCAGCTCATAAGCGTATTGCGAGGACGTGATCGGCACCGCGCCAGCCTGGATGGCACGCTGCATGGCGCGCTCATGCGCTTCCGGCGAGAGATCGCCGCAGGCGTCGGCAGCAATGTAGATTTCAAAGCCTTCGCGCAGCATGTCTAGGGTCGGGAAGATCACGCAGGCTTCGGTCCACAGACCGGCGATCACGAATTTCTTGCGGCCGGTGGCGGCGACGGCCTTGCGGAAGTTCGGATCGAGCCACGAATTCATTGAGCTGCGATCGATGATCTCCTGTCCTGGAAACAGCGACACTACCTCGGGGATGAACGGGCCGGAAAACGACTCTGCCGCAACGGTTGTCAGAACGGTCGGAATCTTGAAGAGCTTCGCGGCTTTTGCAAGAATCTGGACGTTGTTCAATGTGACAAGGCGATCGTGCGACTGGACGCCCTGGAACATCGCGGGCTGAAAATCGATCAGCGCGATGGCGCTATTCTGCGGGGTCAGCATTTCCTGAAATGACATTCTGGTTCTCCGTGAAAGGATTGTGACGATTTCAAACTCGCGCACGCCGCAGGCGAATTTTCTTCAGCTGATGACGGGCGCTACTTCTGGTTTTACGAGCGACCGGTCTGGACCGCGAAGTCTCCACGCTATGTGCGCGAGAATGGCGGACAGCGTCTTGTCTGGAAGTCATCGACTTTGAATGATCGGTCGCGGCACTATGTCGTAGGCGACTTACTGCGGTCTATCGTGTCTCGCCAAACCGCGTGAACAATTACCGACCAAAGTTGTGCCAACTCCAGGATAGCTCGAACCTCGCGCCGAGGCCTCCGCTTCCTTCAAAAGAATTCAAGACGGATTGAGCTGCATCCCCGTCTTGATTCACAAGCGACTATTTCGTAGTGCCTGCTTCGCGCCAAAAAAGCCGCGTCACTGCATGATGCGCCTTAGATCCCTTTAGAGGTCCACCCCCGCTCAGACATGACAAGTGCATCATCTACCTCAATTCCAAGATACCGCACCATACTTTCGAGTTCTGTGTGGCCTAAGAGCAATTGCACCGCTCGAAGATTTCCGGTTTTCTTATAAATCTGAGATGCTTTTGTCCGACGCATCGAATGCGTCCCATAGCGTCTTCGGTCCAACCCGATACTGGTGACCCATCGATCTACGATTCTCCCGTATTGTCGGGCAGACAAATGAAGTTTTGAGCACATCCGACTCGGAAACAGGTGGTCGGCCGATGTCAGTTCTCGTTCAACGATCCATTTCTCCAATGCGGACCTTGTGTGCTCGGAGAGCTCGAACTGGACCGGCCGTCCGGTCTTTCTTTGGATGACCGTCGCCCGATCGCGCAGGACGCCCGATATCGTCAAATTGCTCACTTTGATCGACGTCAAATCGCAAGCGCGAAGCTAACTGTCGATCGCAAGGTTGAAGAGAGCAAGCTCTCGGAGATTCGAGGCAACCTTTAATCTGGTTCGTATTCCCAGACTTCTTTCGGTTTTAACGGAAGTTTTTGACCAACGATCTGCCCCTTATTCCAGACAGGCATAGCTAGACTCCATGCCACCCGTCCCAGCCCCACCACTCCCATCGAGCAAGAGGAATCTACGCTATAGGGCTAAATGGCGCCTTAGCGCCATAAGCGGCCGCCAAGTGTATGTAATTCTCCGATTGACGAGATATAAGCGGGCCGTGAGTTCTTTCGGTGTCTGTGCCCCGCTAGCACACGGCGGGCTTTTCGCGTGCGAACTGCCGGAATTTCCCGGCCAACTAAAAGTCAAACATGAACGACAACGACAAAGTAATATTCGAAGACAATACGGCAACAAGGCTGGAACGATCCAGACACTGGCGACTAAAGAAGCATCACGCTCACTCAGCTCGGCAATCCGCACGTGACCTCACAAGGCGGTACGGCAACTGGGATGTTACACCGGAAAAGTGCGCTGACGCGACCCATTCAAGTCTGGATGGCCGCTATTGCCGTGCGCGTCGCGTTGCAGCTTCATGTTAAAATATCGGCGTGGATTCGCGATGCAGCCTTTCACCCTGCCCCTCTAAACACTTAAGCAGACCAGCTCATGGACCCGCTTGACAGCCCCAATTCCAGGCCAGCGCTGGCAGCGCAGTCATCACCGCAAGGAATTGCGACTGATCTTGTTGCCGTGCTGGTCGCCGTGACCTCGGGTGAGCCTCGTGTTCTCACGATCCAGGATCAGCGCGCCCTGCCCTCCGGGCCTTTCGAACTCGCCCATCGCTCGCTGCAATCGGGGCTGCGTGCCTGGGTCGAACGGCAGACACGGTTGCCGCTCGGTTATGTCGAACAGCTTTACACCTTTGCCGATCGCGATCGCGCTGGCGCCACTGGGCAGCATGTCATCTCGATCAGCTATCTTGGCCTGACACGAGAACAACCGGCGTTCGGCGAACACGAGGCCAGATGGCGCGGCTGGTATGATTATTTCCCCTGGGAGGATCATCGTGACGGCCCACCGCCGCTGATGGAGAAGACCCTGCAGCCAGGGCTCAAAGCCTGGGCTTCTGCAGCATCTGATCGGGCGGCGCAGCGCGCTCGTCGGCAACGCACCGCAATGCTCTTCGGTTTCGAGGAGCACAGCTGGAACGAGGAACTGGTTCTGCAGAGGTACGAACTTTTATATGAGGCGAGACTGATCCCGGAGGCGACACGCGGAAATTCCTCAGCATCCACGTCGACCCGTGCGGCTTCGAACGCGCCGGGTCACCCCATGATCTTGGACCATCGCCGGATTCTGGCCACCGGAATTGCAAGACTTAGGGCCAAGATCAAATACCATCCTGTCGTATTTGAATTGATGCCGGACACATTCACGCTGCTGCAATTGCAACGCTGTGTTGAGGCGCTGGCCGGACGGCAAGTGCACAAGCCGAATTTCCGCCGCCTGATCGAGCAGCAGGAACTCGTTGAGGAAACTGGCGAAACCAGCCAGGACACCGGCGGACGTCCTGCAAAACTCTTCCGCTTCCGCCGTGCCGTCCTTGCGGAACGCGCCATCGCCGGAACCAAACTTCCCGTCTCGGGGGCTTGACAATCCTTATACTCGATTACAGTATAACATATGCTCAACGAGAGTATATATCATGCTGTCGATACCTGAACTGCGTCCTTCGGAACAACTCTATGCGAAAGTGCGCCACGCGATCCCCGCGATCGAATGGTCGATGCTGTCAAAAGATATCGACGCGATCATCGCGTTGAAGAAGAGCCGCAACGCGGTCATCCTTGCCCACAATTATCAGACACCGGACATCTTCCACTGCGTCGCGGACATAGTCGGCGACAGTCTCGCACTGGCGCGTGAAGCAATGCACGTGGAAGCAGACGTCATCGTTCTCGCCGGCGTTCACTTCATGGCCGAGACGGCCAAATTACTCAATCCGTCGAAGACCGTGCTGATTCCCGATCGCGGCGCCGGCTGCTCGCTTGCGGATTCTATCACGCCCGAGGACGTGAGGCTGCTGCGGCAGAATTATCCCGGCGTCCCGATCGTGACCTATGTGAACACCTCGCCAGCGGTGAAAGCCGAGTCGGATATCTGCTGCACCTCGGGCAATGCCAAGGCGGTGATCGAGTCGCTTGGCGTTGAACGCGTGATCATGCTGCCGGACGAATATCTGGCCAGGAATATTGCCGCCGAGACCAAAGTCAAGGTGATTACCTGGACTGGTCATTGCGAGGTGCACGAGCGCTTCAGCGCCGAAGAGGTGCGTCAATTGCGCGAGAACCACCCTGGTGTCGTCGTACTGGCGCACCCGGAATGCCCGCCGGACGTCCTGGCGGAGGCCGATTTCGCCGGCTCGACGGCCGCCATGTCGTCCTACGTCGCAAGCAAGCGACCACCGCGCGTCGTGCTTCTGACGGAATGCTCGATGAGCGACAATGTCGCCATCCAGTATCCGGACCTCGAATTCATTCGTCCGTGCAATCTTTGTCCGCACATGAAGACGATCACGCTCGGCAACATCCGTCACGCGTTGGAGACGATGCAGCACGAGGTCACGATCGACGACAGTGTTGCAGCGCGCGCACGCCTCGCGGTCGAGCGAATGCTGGCCGTCACATGACAGCGTTGCACGATACGGACGGCGCTCCCGTCATCATCGGCGGCGGCATCGCAGGCCTCATGACAGCCCTGGCGCTCGCGCCGCAGCCCGTATTGCTCCTGACCGGCGCGCCGCTGGGCTCGGAATCGTCGAGCGCGCTCGCGCAAGGCGGTATCGCTGCTGGTATCGGGGCAGATGATATTACTTCGCTGCATCTGGCAGACACACTCGCTGCCGGTGATGGCTTGTGCGACGAAGCCATCGCAGCCTCAATCCTCGCCGCAGCGCCCGCCGCAATTGAACAGTTGGCGCGGCTCGGCGTCATTTTCGATCGGGATGCCAGTGGCCAGATCGTCCTCGGCCTCGAGGCCGCGCATTCGCGCCGCCGGATCATCCATGCCGGGGGTGATGCAACAGGCCGGGACGTTATTCGAGCTCTGGTCCGCAGGGTTCGCGAGACGCCTTCGATCACGGTGATCGAGGGAGCCACGGCACAGCGCCTGGTCGTCGAGGACAATGCAGTGGTGGGTCTTCTTGGCCATACCGGCCCGGGACCCGTGCTCTTTGCCGCCGATCGCGTCGTCATCGCGACCGGTGGCATCGGAGGTCTGTTTCTGCATGGGACAAATCCGGCTGGATCCTTTGGCCAGGGCCTCGCGCTCGCAGCACGCGCCGGCGCCGTCATGGCCGATCTTGAATTTATCCAATTCCATCCGACGGCGCTCGACAGCAAGTCCTCTCCACTGAAGCTCATTAGTGAGGCCGTACGCGGAGAAGGCGCGATCCTGGTCGATGGGAATGGCGATCGCTTCATGGCGGGTGTCCCCGGCGCGGAGCTTGCGTCCCGCGATATCGTTGCACGTGCCGTCTGGCGGCACATCGCGGCGGGGCATCGGGTTTTTCTCGACGCAAGGCGCGTGAAGGGAATCGACTTTGCGCAGCGTTTCCCGGCCATCACGGCACTTTGTCGCGATGCAGGAATCGATCCGGTTACGCAGCCAATCCCAGTCCGTCCCGCTGCGCACTACCACATGGGCGGCATACTCGTCGACCGGACCGGGCGGAGCTCCGTCGACGGTCTGTGGGCCTGCGGCGAAGCAGCCTGCACTGGTCTGCACGGCGCAAATCGGCTCGCCAGTAATTCACTCCTCGAGGCGGCCGTGTGTGGCGGCTGGGTTGCCGAGAATATTGCCGCAACGACCTCCACCCGGCGACGTCCGCCAATGTTGCCCGGTGGAGTAACAGACAGCGACCCAAGTTCGGTGCGCCCTATTCTGTCGCGTGCCGCAGGCGTGTTGCGCGATGGCGAAGGCCTGCGTGCCGCCGCCCGCGCGCTCTATCCCCTCGCGATCTCGCAGCAAGCTGCAAGCGATCCCGCAATTGTCGGCCTGATGATCGTGATCGCTGCCTTGCGCCGCCAAGAAAGCCGCGGCGCGCATGCACGCACGGACTTCCCGAAGCACACGAGTCTGGCACAGCGTTCGACGCTGCGCCTTGATGACGCGCTTCAAGCCGCGCGAAACGACATCCCGGAACTCGTCGTCTAACCCAAAGGATCGCCATGACGCCCTCACCGCTCCCCCATGTCATGATCGAGCCATTGGTTCGCATGGCGTTGCTTGAAGATCTCGGGCGAGCCGGCGATCTCACGACCGATGCGATCGTGCCAGCCGGCCGACGCGCCACGACACTTCTTGTTGCGCGCCAGCCCGGCGTGGTGGCCGGGCTCGACCTCGCTCGACTGGCCTTTCAACTGATTGATCCCGCGATCGAGATGCATATCGAGCGCAACGACGGCGCAGTCCTGGCGCCCGGCGACGTGATCGCCACGATCACCGGCCCCGCGCGAGGTATTTTGACCGCTGAACGGGTCGCATTGAATTTCCTGTGCCGCCTGAGCGGAATCGCGACGGCGACTGCCTCTGTGGTTGCAGCGGTCCGAGACTACCAGACGAAAATTGTCTGCACGCGCAAGACAACGCCAGGGCTGCGCGCCATCGAAAAATATGCGATCCGCGTTGGCGGTGGCAGCAATCATCGGTTCGGCCTCGACGATGCCGTGCTCATCAAGGACAATCACGTCGCCATCGCCGGCAGCGTAACCGAGGCGTTGAAGCGGGCGAAAACCGGTGTCGGGCATCTGGTCAAGATCGAACTCGAAGTCGATACGCTCGATCAGCTGCGCGAAGCGCTCGATCACGGTGTAGACGCCGTGCTTCTCGACAATATGGATGCAGCGACGCTCACGGAAGCTGTCGCGATGGTCGCAGGTCGGGCGGTAACCGAAGCCTCCGGCCGCATCACGCCCGCGACAGCGCCACGCATCGCTGCGACCGGCGTCGATCTGATCTCAATCGGATGGCTCACCCATAGCGTCGGCGTTCTCGACATCGGGCTCGATTTCAAACCGGACGATTTGAAGATGTGAGTCAGGCTATTGATGTTGTTGTGATCGAACTCAATATCACCAGAACGCCTCAGCAATTATCCCGATTGCAACTTTTCCCGCTAGCTTCGTCGATCCCGCGCCGCGTGGCCTTCGTCCTCTAGCCAGAGTCTCTCGGGAGACCAAAAGCACCAGATCTTTTCACTGTTCCGCGGTAAAATGCACGTCCGATCGGTAAAGGCATCGTCACGTTCTAACTTCGCGTGGCAATGTTTCTCAACGCCTGAGCATTGAGAAGGACAAGTGTACGATTCTTGACCAGAACCCAGCCGCGATCGGCCCAGGTGGATATGATTTTATTTGCGCGCTCCCGCGAAATGCCCACCATCTCGCTGACGCTCTGTTGCGTCATATTCACCACAAGGGATCCATCCCTTTGCACATTCGGCTCCGCAAATTTTATGACGATATGGGCAAGACGAGCCTCCAGGCCGTGAAGAATTACCTCTTCCAGATGCTCGCTTGTCCATCTCAGGCGGGCGCATAACAAGTCAATGAACTTTGCAGCCAAAGCCGGCTCGGTTCTAACCAGGGGGATCAGATCGCGCCGCGCAATTCCCCAGATCTCACAATCGCTATTCGCGATTGCATCAGTTGTTCGGTCGAGGCCATCCAAAACAGCAATCTCACCAAATGTCTGACCGGCACTGATCAGATTTAACACCGCGCTCTTACCGTCAGGAGAGGATGCACACATCCTCACCGAGCCTTCCACAACTCCGAACAGGCACGTCCCAGGGTCTCCGCGTCGAAAAATGTAGTCTCCCCGTTCGAAGGTCTGGAAAGACGCGCGATGAAACAGCTGGGCAACCGTCTCGGGCGCGAGGTCGCTGAAGATCGCGTTCATGCGCATTGCTGCCTGACGGCTCGCTGAGCTCGCTGCCTTCGTTTTCGACACCGCGATGTCCCCTGTGCTCCGCACCGGTCCAAAATTAAGGTCTGTTTGGACGTCCGCACCGATCGAGCCGGCCAGCCCCAATCCGTACAGCCAATGGTGAGCCGGGACCTGGCGCCTTTGTGTCTCCTGTTTTCGCGATGCGCTGTACGTCCGGACGATCGCAAGCAAGCTGCGCGATCATCAATTCCGAGATCAATCGCGTCACCTGCGGAGCTGCGACACTTGTCCCATTCATCGTCACAACGGATCCGCTACGCGTACCGGCGGCAAGTAGATTCCTGTGCACTGGCGACTCGTCTCCAACTGCCGACACATCGGGGCTTCGGATGGGGGACGTGCCATCTGATGTCGCGCGCCCTCCGGCCCCCGAATACTCGCTGACGGCCTTGTCGCTGCGAAGATATGCACCCACGACGATTGCGTGCGTCCCTGTCGCCAATGCGTTGATTGTACTTTCCCTCCGGACCGGGCTGGAGCCCTTGTCATCTTGCTCCAGTCGCCCGGCAGGATCGAAGCGCACGTAATTCTCGTCTTCAAGCCGAGATTGCCGCCCTGACAACGGATAGCCAAATGGCGTGTCGCCGCGCTGAACCCAGACATCGACTGTCGTGGCTGCTCCCTTGTTTTTGAGTTCGATCAACCACGTCCCGGACGGCGCAGTCAGCGAGGGCATTGCGAGATCAGCCGTGGGCGCCATAGCAAGGAATATCTGCGATCGCTCCCCGACTGCAGTATAGTATTTCCCGAAAAACCGGAGCTGGCCTGATATGCGCCACTGCCAGTTCTGGTTAGCCCCAATCCAAGGACTGCGCTGGTTGGTCGGGGTGGTAATCCTTATGGCGATTTCGGGTTGGGACTTCTCTGTTGCCTGTTTGGGCAGCCAGAGCTCCATAAAGCTGTTGGCCTTATCGTCGGGCTGCACGCGCCACCGCAAGCGCTTGGGCGACTGGCCAGGGACTGATGCCTGAGACAGTTCGACCAAGGCATGACATCGCGCCAGATAGTGATTTCCGGCTGGCAGAACGACCCTGAGCGGTGCGGTGCGTGACGCTATCAACTGATCGATCGCAGCTTCCAGCTGTGACGTGCCATCGTGCGGGCCGGCAATGGTCCCATAACTCAGATTGATGACCACAGGGATCGGACCCGTTCCTTCGGCCACCGAAATCTGATCCGCACGACTGAGTACATAAGAGATGGCGGCGTAGACATTCGGAGTCAGGAATGCGCCCGACGTCTCCTCTGTCACCCACTTCGGCAATTGAACGCCGATGATATAGGGAAGGCTGGGATCTTCGGGAGCCGCATGCTTTGGATCGAGCCCACAGGCGATGTCCATGACGTGTGTACCGTGCTTGGCGCGGCGAGCAGCCAGCTTCTGGCCGGCCAACCGATAGAACTCATCCTCATCCAGCAATCCAGTATGCGTGCAGGACGCCAGAAACTGATTGATCTCGTTCTCCTGCAGCTCCCGCCCCCAGCCGAATCCGGCCGGCCGGCCTGTATTTGTGTGATCGTCCTGGTTCCAGAAATACTTCACCCGCGATCGGCCATCCTGAAAGCGGAATCTCTCATGGGCGAACGCCAATCCGTCATCGATGATCGCGACAATTGCCCGCCGCGACGGACTCGTGGCAAGCAACTGCTGCTCGATCGGTTCAGTCTTCTCGAACAGATTCGTCGTCGGCGTTCCAAGCTCGATTCGATTGATCGAGGACAGCAGGGGCGCAAACTGTTTGGCGTCACCGCGCGATACCTTGCCGGAAACAAATGCGGAAAGAGCCTCACGTCTCGCAATCGCCATACAGCATGTTAGATCGGCACCTCTCAGCGAGGGTGGCGCCTCCTGATAGACCGCGGGAATTCGAATGAACTGATCCAGCCCCGAGCGCACAACGGAACGGGCAAGGGCTTCCACTGGTCCATCAAGCTCCAACAAGACCCAGAACCACTCACCCGGGAGATAAGCGAACTCGGTCAGCACTGCCCATTCGAGATAAGGTGAAATCCGCTTCCGTCCTTCTGCCATAACGCACACCTCGCGAATGCGATTGCCCTACCGTCATGCCCTAGCAGCTAGCTCACCTCTGCAAACGCCGCGTCCCACAGCCACTTCAAAATCGGCGATACAGCCGGTGGCGTGGAGGGGAGCAGATCAACATAGGGCGGATCGATCAGTGGACTCAGCCTTTCCTGCCCGGTTGCAGGATCATAGAAATTGTGAAAATCGAAGTCCTGAGTAGTACCGTATCGGCCGCCGTCGAAACGCCATGCGTCGAAGCTCGGCCCACCTGTCGTCGCCCGCAAAATGAAATAGCGGGCAAGCGACAGTCCGAGCACCTGCCCGGCCGCAGTGTCGACCGGGAAATGGACACCCGCCACTGTGCGGTTCACTGCGATCCGCGCCGCCTGTCGCATCAACTGCTCACCAAGTTTAGGCTCGCGCCCGTACAGCTCCCACAGGATGCGCGCAATCATGTGATTTTCGGTGGAATGACCGCTCGGAAATGTCCCGTGGCCCGGCGTCAGAATGATCGGTTGAACCTGAGACGACAGTTCATACGGTCGCCAGCACGCCAGAGCATGCTTGATGCGCATTTCCACCGCGGTTGCAAACCGAAGAGCAGCATCGAGCAGCTCGATCGTCTTCTTGGTACGATCCGGATGGAGGTTCACGACCGAACTCCAGAACGCATATTGAGGGCCGAGCTGGGTCACGATTTCCGAAACACGATCCTCGCGAAGATCGGAATATTGATCCAGAAAATCCAGCTGGCCTTTGAAAGTCTCGGCCGGCGGGCGGATCAAAGTCGCAATCCGGCTCGATTTCGCTTTGGGAGAGGGATCGGCCGCCGTGGTTTGAACGTGGAATTGCCAGACCGTGACCGAATTTTCGCTCGGCGTCCGGGAGATGTTCTTACCCTGATCCTTGTAGCTGAATGTCTCTGAGTGACTTGTAAAATGGAGGTACGACAGCAGTTCGAAGTCTATGACGGCCGCCCGCACCCATGGCTCCCAAAGCGCCAGGTTCTGCTTGTCGTCCAGCCCACGTGGCGACCGATTGACGGTCTGACCGAGCCAGCTTCCGACGATACCGTCGCGGTGCTTGACGAGTGCATCGGCAACCAGCGGCGACCCGTAACTGCCGTAGGGCCCAACTCCAGCACCGCCCGCGCCTCCGGCACCTCCCGCTCCCCCAGCACCACCGGCGCCGCCTGCGCCCCCCGCGCCTCCTGCACCGCCTTCAGGACCCATCGTGCACATGTTTTTGCTCCCGTTCTGCTAATTCGGTACACCAGCTCCCTGCAATGCGCTCGACCAGATGCGGCCGGTTTCATATCCCCCACTGGGGTGACGCTCGCGATATTTCGCGATCGTCAAGCCCGGCTCGAGTTTCAACAACTCGGTCACCGTCTTCCGCGCCTCTTGCTGAAGGCCGAGCTGCCATTGCGCGATCGCCAGCGCGCGAAACGTGGATGTATGCGTGCGATTGGCGCGCAACGAACGGTTGGCAAGATCGATGGCGCGCTTGTATTGCCCGGCAGAGAGAGCAGCCGTTGCGGCCAGGGAATCGTAGAAGTATCTGTGAGGATCCAGCGGCGACAGTTTCAGCGCGTGCTCGGTGTGCTCGACTGCCGACTTTCCTGCATCCTTGAAGGCGAGAAGCGTTCCCTTTAGCAGCCACGCCATCGCATCGTTGGGATTGACGCGCAGCGCGAGGTCATACTGCTCCTGCGCGACGTCAAATTGTTTCAGCAGATTGGTGTGAGCAAAGCCCATAACCACCAGCGCGAGGGAACAGCGCGGATCGGCACTCAGTGCTCGCCGCCCGCAATCGAGCGCCAGTTGCGTATCCGCACTCCAGTCATCGGTCCATCCCTGCTGGACCCGCAATATGTGCCACTTGGCCATCCATGCCCATGGCACGGCCTGCCGGGGCATACGCTCGGTCAAGACCTGGAGCATCTGGCGCGACCTGTCAAAATCCTGCACCGAAAGGCGATGCATGAGCGCGATCGCCCCCATCAACAGCGTGTAGCTCTCGACGGTCGGGAGTGATTGCGACTGTGCACGTTCAAGCTCGCGCGCCATGATCGCCAAGCTGACCGCCGTCACAATACCCGCGACGGCACCATCCTTTCCGTTGATCAAAGCTGTCGCGCTACAAACGAACGAGTCAGACCAAACGATTGTCAAATTCGACGAAGATGCCAGTTCGAGGTTTACCCGTAGCTTACTTCCGGCCTTGCGGTAAGAGCCCGACAGAACGTAGTTCGCCGTCAAATAGCTACTGATCTCCTCGACCGAATTATCCCGCCCGCGAAAGACAGAAGTCGACAGGCGCGAGATGACGTTCAGTTCCGATGAACGCGAAAGCGCGGATATGATTTCGTCGGCGAGCACTTCGCCAATGACCCGATGTTCCGGACCATCATCCAGCCCAGTAAAAGGCACGACCGCGACAGTGGCGCGCAACTTCGGCATTGATACAGCACCTGGCTCGATCACGGGTCGCGGCCCTGGTGGGCCGACACGATACGCTCGAACGGGTTCATGCACATGTTTAAGGTAACAAGCTCCCAAATCCTCGACGTCGGCATCCAATACAGGCACGAGTTGATCGCGAACATCGGCCGATACAACAATTTCCCCCGGTCCGGCTAAACCTGTGAGCCGGGCTGCAAGGTTAACGTCAGCCCCGTAAACATCGTGCTCGTCAGCAAGAAGATGACCGACGTGAGCTCCTTCACGTACGAGGATATACTGATCTTGCGGAACGCCTTCATTGATAACCGCACACGCATTCTGGACTGCAAAGGCAGCTTTCACTGCGAGGGGAGATTGAGGGAATTCCATCAGGAGCCCATCCCCAAGGCTCTTTACAAGCCGCCCCTCGAACCGCGGCAGGATATCTTCATCTACCGTTTTAACGAGTTTACGCCATCGCTGTACTGTGCTGGCCTCGTTCTCTTCCATCAGTCGCACAGACTCGACCACGTCCACGAAGAGCAGTGTGCGCACCACCCATTCCGGATTCTCGAATGCGAGTGAAGCGCTTGATCTAGCCATCAGCCACGCTAGTCACTGTTCTGATCTGCACTCTTGTGCACTAATGCGCACAAACTCAGTATCACGGGCGGATCGCACTCAATTTTTCCCGCAAGAACTTGTTAGCTAGACTTGAACAACGGCGATTTCAGGACGCCGCACCTGACGGCTAGATTGCAACCACGTCGCCACGCGACTCGACTTTGATACGCCAGCCGTTGTCTTCAATACCTGCCGCCGGACCGAATTGTGCTATCCCGATCATAGACCAGGAGTTCTTCAGCCGGCAACTACGACCTACGCGTAGCGATGGCGCCTCCGCCCCTGGGGATGGATGCATATCGTTAAAGCCTGAAACGATTTGCTTCACGATGGCGGGGACTGCGGCGGTCTGCCCAACCATGATCGCACAGATGAGGACGACGCAAATCACTCCGGCCCTGATCATCAAGCGGTGGTATAATCGACGATAGGATTGCTCCAGTTCATCTTCCGATGCACTCATGATCGCCTCCAGATGAGGCACATAGCCTTACTGCTTCCCGCTGGAGGTGGATGTGACGAGCGTCACATCTCGAGATAATTTTGTCTGATTGCCGATGCTCTTGTCCCGGCCTCGCCGCCCCTTGAACCAAAAGATGGCGTATCAGGCTACGCGTGGCTTCGAGGAAGCGTAGCGTACTCTTGGTCGTAGCTGGCGTAGGATTCCTTGAGCGTCGCCAGATTGAGCAGCATCGTCGCGACCAGCGCGTTCGAGCTATCGAAGACTTCAGTGCGCACCCACAGGCTCTCGGTGCGTTTACTGCCGGACATCGCGACGACCTTGCGGTCTATGCGGTAGTCTTCTCCAACGAACAGCGGACCGCAGAGCAACCGGATTTCCTGATCAGCGAACAGGCCAACTGCCGGCCCCTTGACCGGCAGACGATCCTTCTTGCTGCCGTGCTGAAATAACACGCTGAGCATTTCCATCGGAATGATCGCGCGTCCCCATGGCGAGTTGCCTGCGCTCTCGGGCACGTAATATGGCGACGGCTCGGTGATGACCTTGAGCTTTTGTTCAAGCGAGAATGGATAGAGCTCGCCCATGTTCTGATCGAAATCCATCCGAACCGTCTGCGATGCGGTGGTCATGCCGAGCTTGATGTCGCGCAGGATTACGGCATCACTCAGCGGCTTCAGTTCGGTCAGCCGTATGTCGAGGGCAGAGGCTGGCGCATCGCGGCCAATTGAGGCACTGCCGCGCAACACTTCGGTGCCATCACGCTTCACCATCCTGATCGTGCAATAATGCCCGCCATCAATCGGCTTTTCGACAACGGCCTGTACCTCCTCGCCCTCAAAGGCGGCAGCACGGTAATGCGCCGAGATACAGCCCGTCTCAAACCAGTCCTTGCCCCACAGTCGTTCACAGAGCGGTGCAAACTGGCTGAAATGGGTCGGGCCCTCGATGGTCCCGCCCTTGAAGCCGAGCTTCTGCGCGGTGGCATCGTCGTGGATGGATGCGTGAGAGTCGTAAGTCTGCGCATGGAGCATCTGTCGGGGTTGTCGCCACGGGCCGATCAGTGCATTTCCGGCGTCCTCAATCGCCGTATCGAATGCTTTTGATATCATTGGAAACTCCTCCGGGAATGTGAGCCGTCGGTTCGTTGTGGCTACCAGGTATCGACACAGGGGCGCTTGCGACCCTCGCGTTGCGGCGGCTTCGGCACGGAACGCAGACCCGCCATCACCCAGCGCCGCGTTTCGGCGGGGTCGATGACATTATCGATCTCAAACACCGACGCGATCGAGGTCGCCTTGCCGTTGGCATAGAGCTCAGCGACCTTATTCTTGTAATAGGTCTCGCGCTCCACCGGATCGACGATCGCCTCCATTTCCTTGCGGAAGCCGAGCCGCACGTAGCCTTCCAGCCCCATGCCGCCGAATTCTCCGGTTGGCCACGCCGCCGTGAAGAACGAGGCGTGGAAACCGCCGCCGATCATCGACTGCGCGCCGAGTCCATAGCCCTTGCGCAGCACGATGCCGAACAACGGCACCGTGATGCTCGCGCCGGTGACGAACATGCGCGCGACATGGCGCACGATCGCGGTCTTCTCCGCCTCCGGCCCGACCATGAAGCCCGGCGTATCGCAGAGCGACACGATCGAAATGTCGAATGCATCGCAAAGCTGCAGAAAGCGCGCCGCCTTGTCTCCGGCCGCGGCGTCGATGGCACCACCGAGATGTTTCGGATTATTGGCAATCAGGCCGAATGGCTTGCCCTCGATACGAATGAATGCGGTGATCATGCCGACGCCGAAATCGCGCCGGATTTCGAGCACGGAGTCCTCATCAGCGATCAGATCGATCACCGCGCGGATGTCATAGACGCGCAGCCGGTTCTCCGGGATCGCACGTCGCAGCAGCCGCTGATCGGGCGCACGCCATTCCGCCACAGCACCCTGGAAGTAGGACAGATATTTCTGCGCAGCACGTGTCGCTTCCTCCTCGTCCTCGACCAGAATATCGACGACGCCGTTCGGCGACTGGAACGACACCGGGCCGACTTCGGCCGGATGATAGACGCCGAGGCCCCCGCCTTCTATCATCGCAGGACCACCCATGCCGATCGAGGCGTTCTTCGTGGCGATGATAACGTCACAACAACCGAGCATCGCAGCGTTACCCGCGAAGCAATAGCCGGACACCACACCGACCACCGGGACGAGACCCGAAAGTTTGGCGAATTGCACGAAAGATGGCCCGTCGAGACCCGTCATGCCGAGCCGGTCGGTATCGCCGGGACGACCGCCGCCGCCTTCGGCATAGAACACTAGCGGCATTTTCCACTGCTCGACCAGCGACAGCATGCGGTCGATCTTCTTGTGGTTCATATGACCCTGGGTGCCGGCCAGCACGGTATAGTCATAGGAGATCACCATACAGCGTGCTTCGTGCTCGCCGAACTTCGCAGCATTGACCGTGGCCGTACCGGCGACCAGACCATCGGCCGGCGTGTTCTTGATGAGATCATCGACCGCGCGGCGGCGCCGCTGGCCGGCAATGGCGAGGCTGCCGTATTCCATGAAGGAGCCATCATCGACCAGTTGCGCAATATTCTCGCGCGCGGTGCGCTGATTGGTCTTGCGCCGGCGCTCGACCGACGATGGCCGATTTTCGTCCAACGTGTTGCCCTGACGGGCAATCATTTCAGCGAGGTCCGGCCGGATGTGGTCGAGATCGATCTCCGCTTCCTCGGTCGTGAGGTCGGCCGCCACGTCCTGCGGTTCGATATACAGAATGGGCTCGCCCTGCATCAACGTGACGCCATCGGATGCCGCGATCCGGGTCACGCGACCGCCCTGCTCCGCAGTCACCAGATGCTCCATCTTCATGGATTCGATGATGGCGAGTTGCTGGCCGGGCCTGACAACATCGCCTTCGGCCACCGGAATGGACACGACCGTGCCCTGCAGCGGCGCCGCGACCGGGATCGATCCTTCCGGCGCGGGCTGTACGACGCCGGCGGAGGTCCGTGCATCACCGGTTGATCCGCTGGCGGCGAATAGCGGCTTGCCCGCTGTCAGTGTGGCAGCGACCAGATCGGCGACGTTGCGATCGATGAAGCTGGTGTTGATCCGATTGGCCTGGAAATCGGCGTTGGCCAGGATCGCCCGCATCAACGGGATATTGGTGGCGACGCCCTCGATGCGGAATTCGCGTAACGCCCGCGTGCCCTTGGCTATGGCGTCGGACCATTTCGACGACGGCGTGTGGACGATCACCTTGGCCAGCAACGAGTCGAAGGCCGCACTGGTCTTGTAACCGGCATAACCGAACGTATCGACACGCACACCCGGGCCTGACGGTGGCTCGAAAATCGCGAGCGTGCCGCCGGTCGGCTTGGTGGCGCCGGTGGCATCCATGATCTCCATATTGATGCGGAGCTGCATGGCGAAGCCGCGCGGACTCGGCACCGAGGCCTGATCGAGACCGAGCGACGCCAGCGTGGCGCCACCGGCAACGGCGAGCTGCGACCGCACCAGATCGACCGACAGCACTTCCTCGGTCACGGTGTGTTCGACTTGCAGCCGCGGATTGGCCTCGATAAAGGCGAAGGCGCCGTCGCCCTCGCCGGCTTCGCCATCGACTAGGAATTCGAACGTGCCGAGGCTGTCATACTTCGCCTCCGCCGCAAGATTTTTGGCGGCTTCAACGATGCGGCTGCGCAATTTGTGTGACAGCGACGGACTCGGCGCAACTTCGACCAGCTTCTGATTGCGGCGCTGGATCGTGCATTCACGCTCCCAGAGCTGGCTGATATCGCCGTGACGATCGCCGATGATCTGCACTTCGATATGACGGGCATTGCGAATAAGACGCTCGACATAGACGCCGTCGCTGCCGAAGGCCGCCTTGGCCTCAGACTGACAACGCGCATAGGCGTCGTCGAGATCTGCGGCGCGTTCGACCACGCGCATGCCGCGGCCGCCGCCGCCAGCCATGGCCTTGATCATCACGGCGGCATTGCTCCCGAGCGATGTGAAGAACGCTTTCACCTCATCAAGCGTCGAGGGGCCCGTGGTGCCCGCGATGATCGGCACACCACAGCGCTTGGCGAGTTGCTTGGCCGCAACCTTGTCGCCAAACAGCTGCAATGCCGCGGGTGACGGGCCGACAAAGGTGATGCCCTCTTCGGCGCAGCGGCGGGCCAGATCGGCGTTCTCGCTGAGAAAGCCGTAGCCCGGATGCAGCGCATCACAGCCGGTGGCTTTCGCTGCACCAATCACACCTTCGATGTCGAGATAAGCACGCGCACCACGGCCGGGGATTTCCGTGGACTCGTCGGCGATCCGTACATGCAGCGACAGCGCGTCATCGGCTGGATATATGGCAACGGTGGCAAGGCCAGCGTCCGCCGCGGCGCGCGCGATACGAATGGCGATCTCGCCGCGATTGGCAATCAGCAACTTGCGAAAGGGCATCAAAACTCTCCGTGAACAACAGACGCGATCCGGGGTGGCATCATCCACACCCAGGGCCATGTAACGTTTCGATTTACTGCGGCGCGTTTGCGTCGAGTTCCTGCTTCTTCACCTTGCCGGTGGCAGTCATCGGCAGCGCGTCGATGATGCGAATCTCAGGCACCTTGTAGACGGCCATCCGTTCGGCACACCACGCCTGCAGTTCCGCTGGCGTGATGGTGCCTCTCTCTTCCGGCTTGAGCTGGATGAAGGCGACCGGCACTTGCCCCTTGCTAGCGTCTTCGCGACCGACCACGCCCGATCCGAGAACCTTCGGATGCTGACCGAGCAGCGCCTCGATCTCCGGCGGGAATACGCTCATACCCTTGACCTTCAGCATCTCTTTGCGACGACCGAGGAAATGCAAGAAGCCGTCGGTATCGATGGTGCCGATATCGCCGGTGCGCAGCCAGCCGTCGATCAACGACTCCGCTGTTGCTTCCGGCTTATTCCAGTAGCTCTTCAGCAGCGACGGCGTGCGAACGCGAATCTCGCCCTCGCCGCCGAGCGGCACGAGTTCACCTGTCTCGAAATCGGTGATCTTGAACTCCGCGCCGGGCACCGGGAGCCCAACGAAGATCGGCTGCGACAGCAGATCGAAATCATCATCCTGGAAACCCGCCGTGAGGGTATTGGATGTATGGGTCTCGGTCATTCCCCACGAGGCTTCGGTCAGGATCGTGCCGGTGAGATCCTTCCAGCGCTTGCGATAGGCCGGATTGAGCTTCTTCACGAAGGATACGACACGCACCTGATTAAGCGACGACAGGTCGAATTCCCCGAACCGCGGATGATCCATCAGCTCGACGGCGCCATCCACCGGCATCGCAGTGACATTGACCTTGTAGCGATCGATTGCCGACAGTGCCCCGATCGCATCCCAGCGCGCCAGCAGGACAAGCGTTGCGCCCGTAAACATCGGGAAGATCAGGCCGAAATTCTCGCCGGCAATCCAGAACTCCGGGAAGAACGACAGAAAGACGCTGTCTTCATTGGCCACGACAGAGATGCCGTGATTGGCGGCGGCCGTATAGACCATATCGCGCTGGGTGTGCACGCAGCCCTTCGGCATGCCGGTGGTGCCACCGGTGTAATTCAGCGCAGCGATATCATCGAGCCCGGCGGGCGGCAGCGGCTTTGGCGCGGGCAGCGCAGCCAGCGCCGGCAGCAGATCGGTCGCACCGGATATGGCAATGCGCGGCGCACTGATCGAGTCTGGAACGGGAATGGTCGGCTTGGCCGGAAGCACATCCGCAAAACTGGTAACGATCACCTCGCGCAGCTTGGACTCGCTCCGCACCCGGTCGACCACAGGCGCCAATTGATCCAGCGCCACGATGACCTCGGCGTCGGTATCATTCAACTCGTAGGACAATTCGAACGCGCGTGACAGCGGGCTCACTGGCACATGAATGGCGCCGAGCTTGAGGATGCCGAAGAACACGATATGGAATTGCGGGCAGTTCGGCAGGAACACCGCGACACGGTCACCCTTGCGGACGCCCTTCTCCATCAGCAACGCTGCGAAGCGATCACTCTGCGCGTCGAGTTCGGCATAGGTGGTGACGTGACCATAAAAGATCACCGCAGGCTTTTCAGGATTACGCTTGGCCCACGCGCGCAAATATTCGGTTAGCGCGATTTCGCCATGCAGATATTGCGGCTTGTTCGGCGTGCCCTTCGGCCAGGCCTTAGCCCACAGCTCGTGCAGCTTGGCGAGATATTCAGTTTCTTTGGCGTTTGCGGTCATCACCGTCTTCCTTGTTCTTGGTCTTGGTCAGTTGCGTTTCATCGTCGGATCGAGCGCGACGCGCAGCGATTCACCCAGCGTGTTGAAGGCCAGTGCGGTGAACAGGATCGCGAGGCCGGGCGGATACATCTGCTCGGGCGCGATTTCCATGTTCTGATAGGCGCGCGCCAGCATCGAACCCCAGCTCGGATCCGGCGGCTGGATGCCAAGGCCGAGGAAGCTGAGGCTCGCTTCCGCCAGGAGCGCCGCGGCCAGCAACAGCGTGACCTGCACGATGACGGGCTGGATCGCGTTCGGCAGCACGTGACGCCACAGGATCCGTGGCGTTGATCCACCGAAGCAACGCGCGGCATCGACATAAAGCTCATTACGCACCACCAGCGTGCGCGCACGGACGAGGCGCGCAAGCTGCGGCGAAAACACGATGCCAACCGAGATCATGCCGTTGGTGAGGCCGATGCCGAGCGCACCTGTCACGGCGATCGCCAGCACGATGGCCGGGAACGACAGGAAGCTGTCGATAACACGGCTGATCACCGTATCGACCCAGCCGCCAAGATAGCCGGCGAGAATGCCGACCGGCACGCCGATCAGAACGGCGATTGTGACCGCAAGGAAGCTCGCATAGAGCGACGCCATACCGCCATAGATCAGGCGGCTGAGCGTATCGCGACCGAGATCGTCGGCGCCCAGCCAATGTTGAGTCGACATGGTCGCCAGCGCCGCGTCGAGATCCTGTGCGGCCGGCGCGTATGGCGAGATCCACGGGCCGAGGACCGAGATCACGAACAGCGCGACGAGGAAAGTCAGGCTGAAAGCACCGCGTAGATCACTGACGAACCAGCGTACAAAACCCGAGAAAGGTCCCGGCCGACGCTCGGGAGCCATCACAGCATCCGTCATGATGAAATCCTCGGATCGAGGACGCTGTACAGAATGTCTGTGAGCAGATTGAGCATGACGACAATCAGGACCATGGTGAACACCACGCCCTGCACCACCGGGAAATCGCGGTTCATCGCGCCGTTGACGATCAACCCGCCCATGCCGGGAATCGCGAACACGGCCTCGACCACGACGGTCGCCGCGAGCAAGCGGTTCGCGAGCAGGCTGACGACGGTGAGCAGATTGACGCTGACATTCTTCAAACCATGACGCCACAGGATCGACGATGGCGGCAAACCCTTGGCGTGCAGCGTGCGAACCTGTTGCGACGACAGTATCTCGACGAGTGACGACCGCAATTGCCGCGCCACCTCGGCAATGCCGCCGGACGCGAGCGCCACCGCCGGCAGGATGGCATGACTGAGCGACGCCCACGGATCTTTCATGAGCGATACCGCACCCGTGGCCGGCAGCCAATTGAGCTGCAGCGAGAAGAACGCCACCAGCAGCATGCCGAGCCAGAAATTCGGCACGGCGACACCGAGCGAGGCAATCGCCATGACGAAGCCGTCGATCCACGAGCCGGGCTTGGTTGCCGCGGCAATGCCCAAGGGGATACCGACCAACATCGCCATGAACAGCGCGAGTGCGACGATCAGCAGCGTATGCGGCAGGCAGCGCTGGATCGAGGTCAGCACCGCTTCGTTGGAAATCAGCGAGCTGGAGAGATCGCCATGCGCTGCCTTCCAGAGCCATGAGCCATATTGCAGCAGGAACGGCTGGTTCAGGCCATAGAGCTCGCGGATTTCGGCGATCCGCTGCTCCGACGCATTGTCGCCAGCAAGCGTCACCGCAACATCGCCCGGCACCAGCTTGAGCAGGCCGAACACGATGAAGGTCGACAGCACCACCACCGGGATTGCCTGCAGCAGGCGACGACCGATGATGCGGAGACGTCCGGAATTCAACATGCGCAATTCACACCAGTTAAGGGCGCCGCGATCACCGCGGCGCCGGTTGCTGTGTCCGATGGATTAGCCGAGCGAGATGTTTTCGAATTTCGGCTTGCCGAGCAGATTGGGCTTGAAGCCCTTCACCTTGGCGGACAGCGCATCGAGTTCAAACTGGAATGCGAGCGGTGCCGACAGGGCGTTCTCCACCGTAAATTTCTGGATCTTGGCGAACACATCGGCGCGCTTGGCGAGATCTTCGCTGACACGGCTCTCCTGGATCAACTTCGACAACTCCGGCTCGCCGCTACGGCCCGCATTGTAATAGGCGCCTTTGTCAAAGCTCAGCCCGTAGGTCATGCTCGGATCAGGACGCCCGGTCCATGCCGAGACAAGAAGGTCGAACTTCTTCTCGGTGGCGAAGAACTGCGCGCTGATTTCGGCAATGGTGCCGCGGGTGAATTTCAGGCGGATGCCAGCCTTGCCGAGCTGATCCTGGATCACCTCGCCACGCCGCACGGAATCCTGATCCATATAGCCGCCTATGGTCAGTTCGAGACCATCCTTGTAGCCGGCCTCGGCGAGCAGCTGCTTCGCTTTCTCCGTGTTGGTGGGATACATCCCCGCGACGTCCTTGTTGAACGCCCAGTGCGAGCTCGGCAGCGTCATGCGCGCCGGTTCGCCAAGGCCGTTGAGCGCCGCCTTGACGAAAGCATCGCGGTCGAGCGCGAAGTTGATCGCCTGACGGACCTTCACGTTGTCGAGCGGTGCGCGGCCGTAATTGAAGTAGACCTGAATACAATACAACGTCGGCGAGCTGACGGTTTCCAGATTCTTGGCGCGCTCGATCACCGGCTTCAATCGCGCCGGCAGCTGGAACGCCATATCGTTCTGGCCAGCGACGACCGAACGCAAGGCGGTAGCATTTTCCGGGATGATGTTGAATTCGATGCCGTCCAGATAGGGCCGCCCCTGGCGCCAGTACTGATCATGGCGGGTGACGACGATGATCTCGTTGTCGTTCCAGCGTACGAATTTCCACGGCCCGGCGCCGACCGGCTTGCGGTCGGTCTCATTGCCGAGCGCCTTGATATTGGTCGGCGAAACCATCATGCCAGCACGGTCCGACAGAATGGCCGGCAGCGCGGTGTCGGGATTCTTCAGCTTCAGCGTCACCTGCAGCGGACCGGTGACCTCGACCGCATCCACACTGGATAGATCGGGCTTGACGTTGGAGCGCTGGTCGGTGCGGTTGCGCTCGAGGTTGAATTTGACGGCCTCAGCATCCATCGGTGTGCCATCGTGGAATTTGATGCCGGCGCTGATGTCGAGCACCATGGTCTTCGGATCGGAGAACGCCCATTTCGCCATCCCCGGCTTCGGTTTCAGAGTCTCGTAGTCCCACTCCACCAGCGTGTCATACATGGTCCAGAGGATGCTGTGGTCGGAGCCGGCGCCGCCGGTGGCGGGATCGAGCGACGACGGATTGGCCGGCGCGGCGACCTTCAGCACGCCGCCCTTCTTGGCCTCTAGCGCCCAGGCCGGCAGGCCGAGCGCGCCGGTGGCTGCAGCGCCGCCCATCAGCGCCAGCATGTCACGGCGGCGCAATGTTTTCTCGCCCAGATCAATTGTCTTCATTTGAAAATCCTCCCGATGATTATGATGCGCGTTGCGCTTTTTGATTGTCTGGTGGTGGCCCGTCCGCCGTGGCGAAATGACAGGCCACGCGGTGTCCCGGCTTGACGTCGCGCCAGGCTGGCACTTCTTTGGCGCAACGCGGTTGCACCGACGGGCAGCGCGTGCGGAAGCGGCAACCCGATGGCGGCGCCACCGGGCTCGGAATTTCACCTTCGAGAATGATGCGGCGGTCGACCCGCAAATGCGACGGCAACGGCAACGGCTCGGCCGACAACAGCGCACGCGTATAGGGATGCAGTGGCCGCTCGACCACATCCTCGGCCGGACCGAGCTCCATCAGCTTGCCGAGATAGGTGACGGCGATGCGGTCGGAGATGTGCGAGACCACCGAGATGTCATGGGTGATGAACACATAAGTCAGACCGAATTCGCGCTGCAGATCGGCAAACAGATTGAGCACGTCGCCGCGGATGGAGACGTCGAGCGCCGCCACCACCTCGTCGCAAACGATGACCTTGGGCCGTAACGTCAGCACGCGCGCGATGTTAACGCGCTGCTTCTGGCCGCCGGACAGCTGATGCGGATAGCGATCGGCGGCTTCGGCGGCGAGGCCGACGCGCTCCAGCACCTCGATGCCACGACGGTGGCGCGAGGCATGATCGCCCTCGCCCATGATCTCCAGCGGCTCGACCACGCTGTCGATGATGGTCATGCGCGGATTAAGCGCGGCATTCGGATCCTGGAAGATGATCTGGTAATCGCGGCGGTGCTTACGGAATGCGCTGGTGCTGAGGGCAGCCAGATCGGTGCCGTCATGCAGGATCTGGCCATGACTCGGCGGCAGCAGCGACACCAGCGCACGGCCGAGTGTGGTCTTGCCCGAGCCGGACTCACCGATAATGCCGAAGGTCTCGCCAGCGCGAACCTCGAAATTCATGCCGTCGATCGCCTTGACGGTGTCGCGGCTATCGCGGGTCGGAAACAGGATCCGCAAGTCGCGCACTGCGAGAATGCCGCTGTCGCTATTATGGTTCTGCGCGGAAGACATCAATTCACCGCCCCCGGCAGCACGAGTTCGGGAGCACGCCAGCAGCGTGCAGTACGACCGCTTTTGATCTCGATCATCGGCTGACTCCGCTCGCAGCCCGCCACGGCATGCGTGCAACGTGATCGGAAGCGGCAGCCGGCCGGCATCGCATTGGGCGACGGTACGCGGCCGGGGATCGAGGCCAGCACACCGCGGCGCGGGCTGAGGCTAGGCAGCGAGCGCAGCAGTCCGGATGTATAGGGATGACGCGGCCGCGTCAGCACGTCGTCCACCGGCGCGTCCTCGACGACCTCACCGGCATACATGGTGATCATGCGGGTGCAGGTTTCGGCGACGACGCCGAGATCATGGGTAATGAAGATCAATGCCGTGCCGGTGCGCTCGCTCAACGAACGCAAAAGATCGGTGATCTGCGCCTGCACCGTGACATCGAGCGCCGTGGTCGGCTCGTCGGCGACCAGCAGCTTCGGCTTGCAGATCAACGCCATCGCGATCATCACGCGCTGGCGCATACCGCCCGAGAGTTGATGCGGATATTCGTCGCAGCGGCGTTCCGGCGCGGGGATACCGACTTCACGCAACGCAGCGATGGCGCGCTCGCGCCCCTCCGCGCGACTGACCGGAAAATGGATGCGATAAGCTTCGCTGATCTGGTCGCCAACCGTGAAGACAGGATCAAGCGCGCTCATAGGCTCCTGGAAGATCATCGCGATCTCACGGCCGCGCACGGCCCGCATGCGACGCGGCGACAGCGTGGCCAGGTTGGTCCCGTTGAACAGGATATCCCCCTGGATTCGCGCCGATTGCGGCGGCAGCAGGCGCAGCAGCGACAAACCAGTGACGGTCTTGCCGCATCCGCTCTCACCAACCAAACCAACGCGCTCGCCCGGCGCTATGGCGAAATTTACGTTCCGGGTGATCGGCAATGCGCCGCGCGCCGTCGCGAATGACAGCGAGAGATCGCGTACTTCCAGCAGCGGTTGTGGCGAAACGCCCGCATCGAGCATTCCGGCAACGCGTGCTGACGTGGGAGAGGAGATGTCGATCGCACCCGTCATCGCGCTTCGCCAGCCAGCACACAACCAATGACGCCGCGCATCATCCACTGCTGCAGGGTTTTCCGGTGCTGCACTTGCACATACGGATGAAAGCCGCAGACGCGTGTCTGTTGGGGTGTTGTCAGTCGGACATGCGCCGACGCGAACAGAGCCGCCATGTTCACCTCCCTTGCCCCTGTTCTGCAGATCTTGCATCGGGACGTTCCATCGCGGTCCGGCTTGTGCCGGTATGTATTGAAGCGACAGTAACCAATGAAAGGTCATCGACTGTCAATTGTCAACAATTGACTTCTGCGGTAGACAGGACCGTATGACGCGGCAAGCGTGCATCGACAGGAGGCGGCCATGGCAGCGACACTTCGCAAGCCATTCAATGATAACCAGCACGACGTCGAACGGAGATTTGCGCCGCGTACGATCCCCGATCAGGTTGCGGAGGAACTCGGTGCCGAAATCGTCTCCGGCCGCCGCAAAGCGGGCGAGCGTCTTGTCGAACTCGACCTGGCGCGCGATTTCGGCGTCAGCCGTGGCCCGATCCGTGAAGCGATCCGCATTCTCGAGCGCCGCCGCCTGGTCGACATCTTTCCGCGGCGCGGCGCCTATATCAGGCCGCTGTCGCTCAAATCGGTGGCTGACCTGTTTAATGTCCGCACCGCACTGTCAATGCTGGCAGTGCGCACCATGGCGACCACGCCGGTCGAAAGCTTCATCGAGACATTGGCGCGCCGCTGCGACGAGTTGAGAGTCGCAGTCGAGATCGATGACCCAATGGCTTTCGCACACACCACGACGCGCGCGGTAAAGACCATTGCGCGCGGCTCGGGCAACGAACTGCTCGTCGAACTGCTCACCGACCTCGCCAACCAGACCGTATGGGAAACCATATGGAAGACGCCGCTGGACTATCAGACCCGTGACATCCGCCGACTCAGCGCCGACCTGATGGCGTCGACATTGAAGGCGATCCGGCAGCGCAAGCCGAATGCCGCTGTCACACATCTCGGTCAGCTTCTGGAAAGTGATCGCGACCGCGCCTTGTCCACCCTATCGCGCATTCGCGGAGAGACATTCGACCTGAGTGCGCTAACACATAGCGATGGGCATGATATTATGCCGGCGGACATTGCGCCCGCTCCGCGCGGGTGAAATTCGACGGGGCGGCAGGCTCAGACGGCAGCGACCGCAATTCATCAACGCAAAACGTAACAGGCAATCGGAGAAGGGCTGGTGCTCGCCGTCAAGCTGAAGGCGCCGCTTTCGCCGAAGATCGTCGCCGCGGCCAGGTATTTGCGGGGATATCACGAGGGCCCGAGACCGAAGCAGATCGAAGAGCTGCGCAGGGAGCTCCGTACTGTCGTCAAGGTGTTCGGCAAGATGCAATCCGCCTTGCGTCGCAGGCAACTGGGTGACGATCAGATCCCTACCGACTGCACAACTGGCAACGACGAGCCGACAATGACGATGACGATGACGATGAAGGCCGCCTGACGGCCCAATCCACTGCTCTTGCTGCTCCACTGAACCCGAGCCGCGCTATCTGCGACTAATCGGTATGCCACATGCCCTGACACGCGCCTGGACGAGATTGATGGACTGGATCGAGAATGCCGTCCACTTCGTGGACTGGCTGACGGACGACCCATCCCCGACCAACAAATTTCTGGAAGAGCCGCCAATTAAGGAACGAGCCACACCGGACAAACGCTCGACACGCTAGCGCGCGACGTCACACGGATTTCAGTTGACCGAGACCGATCGCCGGCCACGGGAGCCGCGCCAGCTTGCTGGCGCATAGGGCAGCGCCGTATATGCCGATGAGCGCCTCCCCGCTGCGGCGCCACGCGACACGCGGTTCTTCGGCGCAAACATCCATCCGATCAGGCCAAGCGTCGTTTTGCACGCCGTCGCGGGCGTCGACGCTGCAATCGATGTCGCTTTCAATCCAAATTGTCTGGGCATTCAAACCTCCATCCCGGAATTCCGATTACGCCAAAAGGGCGCTCCGAATCCCAGCCGAGATTGAATTTATACACCGCGAATCTTGTGGCGCACTTGCGCTGCATCAAGTCACCAATCAGTGCAGAACGGCGTGCGCCATCTGCTCATCGAACGGCCGTGCGGCCATCTGCGCACGCAGCTCGGCCAGTTCGGTCTCGAGTTGCTGATTGACGAGAATGAGCGCTGCCACGGTACCGCGGGTGTCGCCATGGCAGGCGGCGATGAGATCGTCGACTTCCGCGTCTAACTTGGTCATTGAAAAAATCTCCTGCCGCGCTTTCGGTTGCCTTCAATAATCGGCTGAGCGTTGCATCAATATTAAACGATACCGGAGTCGTTGGCGTCATCGCCAACGTGCATGAATACCGGTTAAGAGCGCCTTTCCGGGCTCAAAGAATCCACAAGCGACTTTCTGCAATCGGTTTAAGCGACCCGTTTCAATCACCGCGCTGCAACCGCGCGTTGATCGCAAAATCACCTGTTTCTGATTAGTCATAGTCCGCCGAAGCGGCTACCGCCGTCAGGCCGATCACGATGCAAATTCAAGGACATGCCAATGATGAACGATGGTCGCCCGTTCGGGCTTTATATTAATGGCCGGTTTCAGCCAGCCTCGACCGGCCGCACCATCAAGGTCGAGAACCCGAAGGACTGCAGCCATCTGGCCGATGTCGCCGAGGGGGACGAAAAGGATATCGATCTGGCCATCGACGCCGCCGAACGCGCCGGCAAAATCTGGGCGGCGACACCGGGCGCGGTACGCGGCGACATCATGCACCGGGCCGGCGAATTGCTGGCCAAAAAGCTCCCCGAACTGGTGACCATCGAGGTCGACCAGATCGGCCGCGCCCGCCGCGAAATGACTGCCCAGCTAGGCCGGCTGCCGGAATGGTTTCGCTATTTCGGCGCTCTGGCGCGCACCCATGAGGACACCGTCCCGCCCTTCGGCGGCAATTTCCTGAATTATACCCGCCGGGTGCCACTCGGCGTCGTCGGCCATGTGACGCCATGGAATCATCCGCTTCTGATCCTCACCAAGAAGATCGCGCCGTCGATGGCGGCCGGCAATACGATGGTGGTGAAGCCGAGCGAATTGGCGCCGATCACACCTCTGCTGCTCGGCGATATCTTCAAGGAAGCCGGCGTGCCCGACGGCGTCTACAATGTCGTCCCCGGCTACGGTGCCACCGCCGGCAAGGCGCTCACCTCAAGCAAGCGCATCAAGAAGATCGACCTCACGGGCGGCACCGAGACCGGCAAGATGGTGGCTTCACTGGCCGGTGCCAACCTCACCAAGGTGGCCGCCGAGCTCGGCGGCAAGGCTGCGGTCATCCTGTTCGATGATACACCCATCGAGCGCGGCGTCGCGGCGGCCTTGTTCGCCTCGTTCATCGCAACCGGCCAGACCTGCGTGCAAGGTGCTCGGCTGTTGGTGCAACGCTCCGTGCATGACGCCGTCGTCACCGAGCTGGTGAAGCGCACCAATGCGATCCGGATCGGCGATCCGCAGGACATGGCGACGCAGATGGGTCCCCTCGTCTCGGCCAAACAACGCGAACTCACCGAGCGGTACGTCAAGATCGGTCTGGAAGAAGGCGCGACGCTTGCCGCCGGCGGCAAACGTCCGGACGGCAAGGCCTTCGAGAGCGGCTACTATCATCAGCCGACCATCTTCACTGGCGTGACCGGCAGCATGCGCATTGCGCAGGAAGAGATCTTCGGACCAGTCGTCGTCGTGATCCCGTTCGACACCGAAGAGGAAGCCATCGCGCTGTCCAACGGCACTGAATTCGGCCTGGCCACCTCGATCTGGACCCGCGACGTCACCCGCGCCCATCGCGTTGCGCATCGGCTGGAGAGTGGCATCGTCTGGATCAACGACCACCACCGCATCGATCCCTGCTCGCCCTGGGGCGGCTTCAAGATGAGCGGTATCGGCCGCGAGAACGGCATTGTCGCCTATGAGGAATACACCCAGATCCAGAACGTGATCGTCAATCTCTCGGACGAGCCGTTCGACTGGTATGCGGACGATGGGCAGGAGAAGCGGTATAGCTGAGACGAACGTCGTTTTAGTCGAACACTCCGTCCTCATCCTGACGAGCGCGTACTTCGCGCGCGCCTTGAAGGATGCACGACATACTCATGGTTCGAGACGCGCGCCAAGCGGCGCGCTCCTCACCATGAGGACAGTGAATGGGCGCTAACCAAACCCAGCCACGGCATGCGGCACATACGGCGCTTCAAGCGATGCGACCTCCTCACTCGTCAGCTTCAACAACAGCGCCGCCACCGCATCGGTGAGATGCGCCGGCTTCGACGCGCCGATGATCGGCGATGTGATCCCTTTCTTCTGCAACAGCCAAGCCATCGCGACCTGCGCCTGCGGTACTCCGCGCGCCTTGGCGACCGCGGCAACCTGCTCGACGATCTTGCGATCGGACTCCTCGGACTGCACATAGAGCGTCTTGCCGAACTCATCACTCTGCTGGCGTTCGCTGGTCTGGTCCCAGGCGCGTGTCAGACGCCCGCGCGCCAACGGGCTCCACGGCATGACCGCGATCTTCTGGTCGGCGCAGAGCGGCAGCATCTCGCGCTCTTCCTCGCGGTTCAGAAGATTCACATGGTTCTGCATGCTGACAAATTCAGTCCAGCCGTTCAGCCGCGACGTATACAGCGCCTTGGAGAACTGCCACGCATACATGCTGGACGCGCCGATATAGCGGACCTTGCCGGCTTTCACGACGTCGTGCAGCGCTTCAAGCGTCTCCTCGAGGGGCGTGTTCTTGTCGAGGCGATGGATCTGGTAGAGATCGATATAATCGGTGCCGAGCCGGCGCAGGCTGTGATCGACCTCGGTCATGATCGCTTTGCGCGACAGGCCTGCCCCGTTCGGTCCCGGCCGCATCCGGTTGAAGACCTTGGTCGCCAGCACCACATCGTCACGGCGCGTGAAGTCCTTCAGCGCGCGACCGACGATCTCTTCCGAGGTGCCATCCGAATAGACATTCGCCGTGTCGAAGAAATTGATGCCGAGTTCGATCGCCTGCTTGATCAGCGACCTGCTTTTCTCTTCATCCAGCGTCCACGCATGCGCGCCGCGATCGGAGATGCCATAGGTCATGCAGCCCAGACACAGACGTGAGACATCGAGACCGGTATTTCCAAATTTGATGTAGTCCACCGCGTTTCTCCCTTGTCGTTCTATTTGGTTTTCTATTTGCGTTTGACGAAGTCTGCGAAGGCATCGGCATAATCGGGGTGCCAGCGCGACAGAGCCGGTCTGTTCTCGACGACGTCGCCGATGGCCCACAACATGCGGCGCTCGTCGAGCGCGCGCGGCACATCGTTGTCTGGGCAGAGAATGTAGAAGTCGCTGGCTTCGAGCCGTTGCATCATGAAGTCCACGGTCTGCTCGGCTGTCCACGCTGCATCCGGCTTCTCGCTACGCCCGCCAGCCGCGAGCGGCGTGAAGACAAAGCCGGGGATCAGCAGATGTGCGGAGACCTGACATCCCTCGGTGTTGCGCAGCTCGTGCGCCAGCGCTTCGGTATAGGCTTTCACGCCGGCCTTGGAGACATTGTAGGCGGGATTGCCGGGCGGCGTTGTGATGCCCTGCTTGGAGCCCGTATTGATGATCAGGCCCGGCCGCTTGCGCGCGATCATGTCCACAGCGAAGGCCTGACAACCATTGACGATGCCCCACAGATTGACGCCGAGCAGCCGCTCCCAATTCTCGCGCGGACCGAGCGCCGAGGTCGGCACCTGAATGCCGGCATTGTTCATCAGCACATCGCAGCCGCCGAAGCGGGCCTGCACATCGGCTGCGAGTCTGGTCATCGCGCCGACGTCACTGACATCGACAGCGGCCGTCATCACATCGTCACGCCCGCCGCGCGCCACACCGGCTATCTTGCCAACCGCCTCAGCCAAACGATCCTCGCCAAGATCCACGATGCAGATGCGCATTCCCAGTCGCGCAAAGGCCGTCGCTGCGGCCAAGCCGATGCCTGACGCACCGCCAGTAATGACGGCAACAGAGCCTGCGGACAGAGCGGGATGGGACATGATGTTCTCCAGAACTGGGAGGTTTGCGCAAATGCGTATAGCATCAACGCGCGCCTTGGCATCTCACAACAGCGCCAACGCATGGACCGGCGTCCGTTCGCGCATGGCTATGACTTCTTCCCGTGAAACACCTCGTTCACGGTCTTGATCGCGCCGGTATCGGACGCGGCATAGCCCGGCAGCTTCACCAATGCGTCACGGAACTCGGCGCCGCGCAGCACCGCGAGAATGTGCTGCATCGGGGCCTGATCGAGCAGCGTCTCGCGGCACACGAAATAGTAGTCCTCGGTCAGCAGCCGCACGAAATCCAGCCCAAATTGCCGCGCCGCAGCCTCGACGCCAAAGGCGACGTCGGCCATGTCGCTGGCGACATAAGCGGCGACTGCCGCATGAGTGAACTCCACCTGCTGATAACCATTGATCTGCTCGGGATCGATCTTGTGTTGACGAAGCAGCTGATCGAACAGCAACCCCGTGCCGGAATCCTGATCGCGATTGACGAAGCGGATCGCGGGATTGATCAGCGCTTCCATCGATGTGATGCGCAGCGGATTGCCGGGCTTCACCATGAGGCCCATTTCGCGGGTCGCGAAACCGACGACGCGATGGACGCGGTTGTCGACCCACTCCTTGCAGGCATTGACGCTGCGCTTGCGCAGTTCGCCGCGCGGCAGATGCACGCCGGCGAGATCGCAGGTGTTATGCGCCAGCGACACCAGCGAGGTCTGGTTGCTGACATAGCGCAGATCGATGCCCGTGCCCGCCGTGGTGTTCAGCATCTCGCGCAGTTTCGACACGGCAAAACCGTGACTGGCATGAACGCGGATGACCGCAGGATGGTTGGGCAGCAGCTCCTTGAGTTCGGTCGCCAGTTCCTGCGCCAGATTGTCGAGCTGCGGTCCGAGCCGCGCTTCCAGCCGTTCGCCGGCCCAGACCAGTTTCTCGCCAAATGCCGTCAGCTTGGTGCCCTTGCCCTTGCTGCGCTCGACCACCGGCACGCCGAAGAAGGCCGACCAGTCATTCACCAGGCTCCACGCATGGCGGTAGGACAGCTGGTTGCGGCTGGCCGCGAGCGTCAGCTTGCCGGTTTCGTTGATGTCCTTGAGAAAGCCGAGCAGCTGGCGCGAACCCGGCTTGCGGAATCGCCAGATGGTTTCGATATCGATGCGCATCGTGCTTCCTATCGCCCTGCCACCTATGTTCGCGATTGCATATGTGCCGCCGCGCCGTGACTCACGTTCTCATATTTACTGTCGATGCCCCTCCTGATCCGATCGTCGAAACATCGGGAGGTATACACTATGCCAGAGATCTCACATGCTGATCTTGCCATTTCTGCATTGTCGAAACTGACGCGCAAACGGCTCCTCATCGACGGCCAGCAGGTCGAGCCGTTGTCCGGCCGATATTTCGATGTCCTCAATCCCGCGACGGGCGAGATCATCGCCGTTGTCGCCGAAGCCGATGCCAGCGACATCGACCGTGCCGTCCGCGCGGCGCGCAAGGCGCTTGAGGGTCCGTGGGGCCGCATGCGCGCGGCCGATCGCGGTCTCGTGCTGCAGCGTTTCGCACAACTGCTGGAAGATCGCGCGCAGGAACTGATCGCGCTGGAAAGTCTGGACACCGGCAAGCCGCTCGCCGCCGTGCAGCGCCAGGACCTGCCTGCCGCCATCGACACGCTGCGCTACTATGCGGGCTGGGCCGACAAGATCAACGGACAGGTGATCCCGGCGCGCCATGACGCGCTGACCTATACGGTGCGCGAACCGATCGGCGTCGTCGGCGCCATCGTGCCGTGGAATTTCCCGCTGATGATCGGAATGTGGAAGATCGCGCCGGCGCTGGCCTGCGGCTGCACCGTCGTGCTGAAGCCTGCGGAGATCACGCCGCTGTCGGCGCTGCGGATCGGTGAACTGGCACTGGAAGCCGGCCTGCCGCCCGGCACGCTGAATATCGTGCCTGGATTTGGCAAGACCGCCGGCCGCGCCATGGTCGATCACCCCGACATCGACAAGATCACCTTCACGGGATCGCCAACCGTCGGCCGCGAAATCCTCGCCGGCGCCGCCGGCAATCTGAAGCGCGTCACGCTCGAACTCGGGGGCAAATCGGCCAATGTGATCTTCGACGACGCCGATCTGGATTCCGCCACCAAGGCCGCCGCCTCCGGCATCTTCTTCAATTCCGGCCAGGTCTGCTCGGCCGGTTCGCGCATTCTCGCGCATGCGTCCGTCCATGACGAGGTCGTGGAGCGCATGACGGCCCGTGCCAAGGCCATCCGCGTCGGCGATCCCACGCAGTCCGGCACGACAATGGGACCTATCGTCTCCGAACTGCAGATGAAGCGGGTGCTGGAATATGTCGATATCGGCACCAAGGAAGGCGCGACTGTGACGACCGGCGGCACCCGGATCGGCGACCGCGGCTATTTCGTCGCGCCTACGGTATTCGCCAATGTCGACCACGAAATGCGTGTCTCGCAGGAGGAGATCTTCGGCCCGGTCGTCAGCATTGTCCGGTTCTTCGACGAGGCCGACGCCATCAGCAAGGCCAATGGCACGAAATACAGCCTTGCGGCCGGCGTCTGGAGCTCGGACATCGGCCGCGTGCAGCGCTTCGCCAAACAGGTGAAGGCCGGCACGGTCTGGATCAACACTTATGGTTATACGGATGTCCGGCTCCCCTGGGGCGGCTCGCGCGATTCCGGCTTCGGCCGCGAGCATGGCGATGCGGCGCTGGAGAACTTTACCGAGCCCAAGGCCGTCTGGATGAATCTCAACGTCTGAGGCAACCAGCGGCGTAGTGCGTCGCGCAATTGGTTGTTGATCGTTATATTCTTATGGATATAACGATTGCCGGTCAATTGCGCGTGAGCCTTTCTTCATGAACCGTCACCGGCGTTCTGCCGTCGCCCTGCGTCATGTCGCTTTCGAGGACTGGGCCTGCTGTCGTCGGTACTGGATCGCGAAGGCTGGGACGTCTCGTTCTGCGATGCCGCCATCGATGACGTCTCCCACCTCTCCATCGTGGATGCCGACCTGCTCGTCGTCCTCGGCGGACCCATCGGCGTCTATGAGGCCGACGCCTACCCGTTCCTGACACGTGAGATCGCCCTGCTGGAACGGCGCCTCGCGCAGGGACGCCCTACGCTCGGCATCTGCCTTGGCGCACAATTGATGGCCCGCGCGCTCGGCGCCCGCGTTTATGCCGGCGGCATCAAGGAGATCGGCTGGGGCCAGGTATCCCCGACCAAGCAGGGCGCGGCCTCATGCCTTGCACCACTGGCGGAGGATGGCGCCAGCGTTCTGCACTGGCACGGCGACACGGCAGCTCGAGGAATGGTATGTCGGTCACGCGGTCGAACTGGCCGCCGCCGGCATTCCCATCGCGCAGCTGCGTTCAAGCACCGCTGCCGTCGCCAACCGAGTTCAGGCCGATCGCATTTTCACGCGCTGGATCCACGAGATCAGTTGAACGATTCCAAGCATCAATTCACGATCATGAATTGGTCGCGAAGACCTCCCATGCAAGTCGTTTCGGGTTCGGCGCCTTTACCCGTTTCGCGAAAACGATATATTCCGCGCGCTACAACGACACTTCAATCAAACGTCCGGGAGGATCACATTATGGGCTTGATGCAGCCAATCTCTGCCACCGCGCACCCTTACGCGAACGGCTCCTACAAGCAGATGCTGATCGACGGCAAATGGCAGGACGCCCAATCCGGCAAGAGTTTCGAAACGCATAATCCCGCCACCGGCGAACTGCTTGCCACCGTCGCCGAAGGCGATGCCAAGGATATCGACCTCGCGGTTGCCGCCGCCCGCCGCGCCTTCGAAGGCCCATGGAGCAAGGCCAAGCCCTACGAGCGCCAGGCGCTGCTGCTGAAATTCGCCGAGCTCGTCGAGAAGCATTTCGATGAACTCGCTCTGCTCGATACGCTCGATATGGGCGCGCCGGTCATGCGCACTTTCGCCGGCAAGCAGCGCATCCTCGGCATGCTGCGCTTCTATGCCGGCCAGGCCACGCTGATCTACGGCGAAACCATCGAGAATTCGCTGCCGGGCGAGATTTTCTCCTACACGCTGAAGGAGCCCGTCGGCGTCGTCGGCGCAATCATTCCGTGGAACTCGCCGCTGTCAGCCAGCATCTGGAAGATCGGCCCAGCCATCGCCACCGGCTGCACCATTGTGTTGAAGCCGGCGGAAGAAGCCCCGCTGACCTCGCTATGCCTCGGTGAGCTGGCGTTGGAAGCCGGCTTCCCGGCGGGCGTCATCAACGTCGTGCCGGGCTACGGCGAAACCGCCGGCGCCGCGCTGGCCTCGCATATGGACGTCAACAAGGTCGCCTTCACCGGTTCCCACTTCACCGGCCAGTCGATCATCCGCGCCTCGGCCGGCAACCTCAAGCGCGTGTCGCTCGAGCTTGGCGGCAAATCGCCAAACATCGTGTTTTCGGATGCCGATCTCGATGCGGCTGTTCCTGGCGCTGCCATGGCGGTGTTCGCGAATTCGGGCCAGATCTGCAGCGCCGGCACCCGCCTGTTCGTCGAAAAGAAGATCTACGACGAATTCGTCGGCCGCGTCGCCGAATTCGCCAAGAAGCTGAAGGTCGGTAACGGTGCCAACCCCGACACCCAGCTCGGACCATTGGTCTCCAAGGAACAGCTCGACCGCGTCACCGGCTATCTCACCACCGGAAGCGGCGAAGGCGCCAAGGCGCTGTCCGGCGGTGGCCGCCTGATGGACGGCGAACTGTCGAAGGGCTTCTTCGTGCAGCCGACCGTGTTCGCCAACGTCCAGGACACCATGAAGATCGCGCGGGAAGAGATCTTCGGCCCGGTGATTTCAGCGATCTCTTTCACCGACATGGACGAACTGGTGCAGCGCGCCAACAACACCACCTTCGGCCTCGGCAGCGGCGTCTGGACCAGGGATGTCAGCAAGGCTCACCGCCTCGCGAAGTCCCTGCAGGCCGGCTCGGTCTGGATCAATTGCTATCAGGCGATGGATCCTGCCGTGCCGTTCGGCGGCTACAAGATGAGTGGCTACGGACGCGAGTCCGGCGTCCACCACGTCGACGAATATCTCAACATCAAGGCGGTCTGGATCAACACCTGATCGCCGCTGTCATCGAAAGAGAAAAGGCGCCGAGCAACGAGTTCGGCGCCTTTTTGCGCCGTCATTGCAAGGAGCCCTTGCGACGACCATTGGCGATTAAGCAGCCGGCGCGGCACCGTATCGATCGCGCAGCTTGCGCTTGAAGATCTTACCGGTCGACTCGCGCGGCAACGCCGCGTGGAAGTGGATTTCTTTCGGCACCTTGAAGTTGGCAAGCCGCTGCTTGAGATAGGCCTGGATCTCGGACGAGGAGAGCTGCGCATCATCTTCGAGTTCGACGCAGCCGACCAGCCGTTCGCCGAACTCGTCATCCGGCACGCCGAAGACTGCGCAGTCGCGCACGCCGTCCATGCCAATCAGCGTGTTCTCGATCTCGGCGGGATAGATGTTGACGCCGCCGGAGATGACCATGTCGCGCTTGCGATCACACATGAAGAGATAGCCGTCCTCGTCGAGATAGCCGACGTCACCGACGCTGATAAGGCCCTCGCGGCCGGCTTCGGCCCGTGCGTCGGGGCGGCCCTGATAGTCGAAATCCGGCACCGAGGTCTGCCGCATAAAGATTTCACCGGGCACATTGACCGGACATTCCTTGCCGTCCACATCGAAGATCTTGACCACGCCCCCCTCGATGGTGCGACCGACAGTGCCCGGCTTCCTCAGCGCCTCCTCCGACGAATGCCAGATCGGCACCCCGGTTTCGGTGGAGCCGAGATATTCGTTAATCACCGGTCCCCACCACGCAATCATCGCCTGCTTCACATGGATCGGGCACGGCGCTGCGCCATGGATGATGAAGCGTAGCGACGACAGGTCGTAGCGCGACTTCACCTCGTCCGGCAGACGCAGCAGCCGCACGAACATAGTCGGCACCATATGCATGTTGGTGATGCGGTGCTTCTCGGTGAGCTGCAGCAGATCCTCGGGATCGAAACGCGGTTCGAGCACGATCGTGCTGCCATGACGGAATGCCATCAGCCCGTAGGAGCTTGGCGCCGAGTGATACATCGGCCCGTTCATCAGGATGATCTGATCCTCGTTGGGCTTCAGCCCATAGGCAATGCCGCCGACGCGCTCGGATGCCGCAGCCTGTTCCGGCGTCATGGCCGCGCGGGTCACGCCCTTGGGACGGCCCGTGGTGCCCGACGTGTAGAACATGGTCAGCGCGCGCTTGGGAACGTTCTCCATCGGCACCTGCTGCTCGCGCCAGATATCGAAGTCGGTACAGCCGGCACGCACTTCGGTCGCGGCCTCGGGAATGCCATATGCGGCTGAGATTTCCCGCGGCGTGCGGACGACCAGAAGCGGCACCCCCTTTGGCAGGTTCTCCGCGATCTGCGGCAACAAGTCGGCGTGGCAGACCAGCAGCTTCGCGCCACTGTCAGCAAGAATATAGCTGACCTCTTCACCTTTCAGATGCCAGTTGATCGGGACCACACGCGCGCCGAGCGCACCTGCGCCGAACGCAGTCTCGAACAGCGCGAAATCGTTGCGCAGCATCATGCCGACCGGCGCATCGGCGCCTGCGCCGAGGCTCTTGAACCCGGTCGCCACCTTGGCGATGCGCTGCATGATGTCCGGATAGCTGATCGCCCGGTCGCCGCTGATAATCATTGTCCGCCCTTATATTGTTCTTGAATCGATCGAAGCCATCGCTGGCTTCGATCCTTGTTCTGCCGATGTGATCGGTACAGATGCTCACTGGTCGTCGAGCAATTCACCAAAGCCTTCCCAGTTTTTGCCGTTGAAACGGCGCAGCCGCAGTTGCTGGAACGAAAGATAGTCATCCTTGTCGGTATTGACCGTGACGCCCGACAGCAACAGCGGCAGCTTGACGTTCTTCATCGACGTCGCCTGACGCAGGATATTCTCCCGGCTGACGTCATCGCCGCACGCTTTCAGGATATGCGTGATGAGATGCGCATTCAGGAAGCCGGTCGCATAATTGGTGTTGCGCGGATCGGCCGACGGCAGGCTCTCTTTCATGAAAGCGAAATAGGCCTTCACGTCCTCGTCGTTGGCCCATGACGCGTCGTTGATGTCTTTCTGATAACTCGACGTGATCAGGCCAGTGGCGTTGTCCAGACCTGCCGGCTCCAGAAAGGTGATCGACGAAGCGGACGTGGGGACGAACATCAGGTCCGGCTTCCAGCCGATTTCCGCAACGCCCTTGATCATCTGCGACGAGAATTTGCCGACCACCGCGCCAAACAGCACATTCGCGCCGGACGATTTGAGCGCCGCAAGCTGCGACGAGATCGTCGGCGCACTGGTCTCATAGGTCGCCTCGGATACGATCATACTGGCGGCCTTGTCGCCCAGCGCACGTTTAAAGCCAGCCACATAGTCTTTGCCGAGATCGTCGTTCTGCGCGAGAATGGCGATCTTGGCATCCGGCTTGGTCTTCAACACGTGCTTGGCGTAGACGACGCCTTCCGATTCATAGGCGGCCATGCCCGGCATGGTCCACGGAAAACCCTTCGGATCCGCCCATTTGGTCGCGCCTGATAGCACGAACAGCTGCGGGATTTTCTTGCTGTTCAAATAGCGATGCACCGCGTTGTTGGTCGCGGTGCCGAGCGTCCCGAACATCATCAGAACCTCATCCTGCTCCACCAGTTTGCGGGTCTGCTCCACGGTCTTCGGCGGCGAATAGGCGTCATCGAGACTGATGAACTTGATCTTGCGCCCGTTGATGCCGCCTTCGGCGTTGAGCTTGGCAAAATAGGCTTCCTGCGCGCGGCCGATCACGCCGAAGCCCGAGAGCGGACCGCTATAGGGAAGCGTCTGCCCGATCTTGATCTCTTCCTTGTTGTTGGCCGCGGCTTGCGTCGGCGCATTCACGCAGACGGCAAAAGCGAACAGCCCAAGCGTCCTCAGCATGACTGATGTCATGATTGTCTTCTCCCCGTTATATTTTTATCGGGCCGCGCTTATGCGCTTGCCCGTCTCGCAAAGTCTCCGGTCGCTTCCGCATATTCGCGCTTCAGGCGATCCACGAGTTCTGCCACCGGGGGAGCATCAACGATCTGGCCGATACCCTGGCCGCAACCCCAGATGTCCTTCCAGGCCTTGACCTTCATGTTACCGCCGGAGCCGAAGTTCATCTTGGTCTTGTCAGCCACCGGAAGATTGTCGGGATCGAGGCCGGCGGCTGCGATGGACGGGCCGAGATAGTTGCCGTGAATACCGGTGAACAGGTTGGTGTAGACCGTGTCATGCGCGGCGAATTCGGTCAGCGCCTTCTTGTAGGCCGGGTCGGCATTGGCTTCTTCGGTCGCAATGAAGCGCGTGCCCATATAAGCGAGGTCTGCGCCGAGCGCGAGCGCCGACGCAATCCCGTAACCGTCAGAGATTGCACCAGATACCAGCACAGTCCCCTTGAACCACTGCTTCACTTCGCGCACCAGCGCAAAGGGCGACAGCGTGCCGGCATGGCCACCCGCACCGGCGCAGACCAGGATCAGTCCATCGACGCCCTGCTCGGCTGCCTTGCGCGCATGCTTGACGTTGATAACGTCATGAAACACGACGCCGCCATAGGAATGCGCGGCCTCGACGATCTCCGAGGGCGGGCGCAACGAGGTGATGATGATCGGAACCTTGTGCTTCACACAGGTTTCCATGTCCTTCATCAACCGGTCGTTGGACGCGTGGCAGATCTGGTTCACCGCATAGGGCGCGACCTTCTTGCCGGGATTCTTCGCTTTGTATTCGCCGAGCTCATCCTCGATGCGCGTCAGCCACTGATCGAGCACTTCCACCGGCCGCGCATTCAGCGCTGGAAACGAACCGACGATACCGGCCTTGCATTGCGCAATGACGAGTTCAGGACCGGAGACGATGAACAGCGGGGAACCGAGCACAGGCAGCTCGAGGGTGCCATCGAGAGCTTTGGGGAGCGACATAAGCGTTTCCTTATATTTTTATAATCGAACTATAGGGGTTGACCGCCCGCGCGTGTTGTTCGAATTTGAACAATACGCCTTCCGGATTTGATCACATGGACTGGGATCTCTGTCGCACCTTCAATGCCGTGGTCGACGCCGGAAGCTATCTCGGCGCGTCCAGGCAGTTGCGCACCAGCCACCCGACCGTCAGCCGCGAGGTCGCGGCGCTGGAGAAGCAACTTGGCACCAAGCTGTTCGTGCGCTCCGACGAAGGGCTGGTGCTGACGGCGCGTGGCCGGCGCTTTCATGAGAGCACCAAAGCGATGGCCGAGGCCGCGCTGAAAGCGGAAGCCGCCGCCGGCGCGTCGGGCCAGAGCGCACGCGGCGTGGTCAAGGTGTCCATCGGGCCGACGCTCGCGAATTTCTGGCTGATGCCGCATATCGGCGCCTTCATCCGCCAGCATCCGCATGTCGAGATCCAGCTGGTGACGCATCCCTTCCCGGTCAGCGTGCGCAAGCGCGAGGCCGACATCGTGCTCCGGCTGTATCAGACCGGCGACGAAAATCTCACCGGGCGGAAAATTGCCAAGCTCGGCGTTGGCTTCTACGCCTCGCGCGATTACGCAGCGCGATGCCCGCTGCCCGAACAGCGGGCCGCTTGGAAGGACCACACTGTCATCGGCTTCGCCGACAAATCGTCGAATTCCGAACTCGGACGCTGGAGCGACCACATCACCAAGGACGCCACCGTCGCCATCCGCTGCTCGTCGCAGGCCGACATGCTCGCAGCGGTCCGCGCAGGGATCGGCATCTGCGTGCTGTCATGCATCGTCGGCGACGCCCATCCGGATCTGGTCCGCGTCGCACCGCAGAAGCTGGCCAGCCTCTCAGACATCTGGCTGCTGGCCCATCCGGACCTCGTCGATCAGCCGTCGGTGCGCGCCGTGCTGGAATTCATCACGGCCTGCGCGCGCGACGATCGTGCGTTGCTGCGCGGCCGTTGATGCCGTCCTTGCCGGAGGAATGGCGGACGGCAATCGCGAAAGCGGCCATTGCCGAAAATTCGCCGGCGAGTGACATCAGTCACAAGATGCGACAAGCTCAGGCTGCGTCAAATTATTGCTTCCGACTGCCACTCAACTGTGCGCCACACGCCTGCAAAACGTGCTTGGGGCATCGAGCGCGATGGTCCAAACAGGGACGAAGGACCGCCTCGCGGTTCACAGGTTGATCGATGAAGATTCTCGTTTTTGGCGGCACCGGCTTTGTCGGATTGAATATCGCAGAAGCCCTGTTGAAGCGCGGCCATGTGGTGACCCTGTTCGACCGTTCGGGCCTGCCACCGGCGGCCCAACGTGCCTTCGCTGACTATGGAGATAGGCTTTCGGTGATCATCGGCGATGTGCTCGACCGGACATTGATCGACAGTGTCATCGCGGCCGGCTTCGATGCCATTGTTCTCGGCGCTGCGATCACGGCAAGCACAGAGCGCGATGCCGCCGACCCGGAAAACGTCCTGCAAGTCAACCTGATGGCGCAAACGCCGATCCTCGCGGCAGCACGCCGCAATGGCGTCAAACGCGTGATCAATCTGTCGTCCGCCGGCGCCTACGGCGCCTCGGCGTTTAAATATCCCCTGCTCGATGAAGAACTGCCCTGCGATCCCGTCTCGCTCTACGCGATCACCAAATTTGCATCGGAAAAAGTCGCCGCGCGCCTCGCCGCGCTCTGGCAGACCGATTTCATCAGCGTGCGGCTCAGCGCCGTGTTTGGACCATGGGAGCGTGCAACAGGCGTACGGGATACGCTCAGCCCGCTGATGCAGATTTTCACGGCGCACGCGAAGCAGAGCGCCGCCATTCTGGTCCGTTCCGGCGTGCGGGACTGGATCTATGCGCCTGATGTCGCCGATGCCATGACTTTGCTGATCGAGGCGCCGAAGACGCAGCATCGCCTCTACAACATCTCAACCGCCACGCCGTGGTCAGCGCTGGAATGGGGCCAACAATTGGCAGAATCCAATCCGGGCTTTGTTTGCCGCCTGGCCAGCGTCGGCGAAACCCCAACCATCGATCTGCACAGTGACAGCGACAGGGCACCGCTATCGGTCGCGCGATTGGAGCAGGAATTCGGATGGCGCGCCAAATTCGGCTGCGCCGACTCAGCCGCGGATCTGATCGACTGGTCGGCGCGGCACAGCATAGGGTGATGACATGAGACTTCAGGGACGTACAGCAATCATCACCGGCGGGGGCTCCGGCATCGGCCAGGCCAGTGCCGTGCTGTTCGCACAGGAAGGCGCGTTTGTCGCACTGGTCGATCGCGACGAGGCCGGCCTGAAAGAAACACTGGCGATGCTGCCTAATGCAAACGAGGCATCGATGCATGTCGGCGATGTCGGCGACGGCGATTTTGCGCAGACCGTGGTCGGGGAGATCGTCGCGCGGCGCGGTCAGCTCGACGTGTTGATGACCTCGGCCGGCTTTTCCTGCGGCGGCACCGTGGTGACCACAGCGCCAGAAGATTGGGACGCCGTGTTTCGCACCAATGTCGGCGGCACCTGGCTATGGGCGCGCGCGGCCATTCCGCAGATGCAAAAGCAGGGCAAGGGATCGATCATCACGCTGGCCTCGCAATTGGCCATTGCCGGCGGCAAGGGCAATAGCGCCTATATCGCGGCGAAAGGCGCGATCATCAGCCTGACGCGCACCATGGCGGTGGATTTCGCGACTGATGGCATTCGCGTCAATGCGATCGCGCCGGGCGCTATCGACACGCCGCTGCTGCGCCGCAGTTTCGCGCGCCATGCGGACCCCGCCCCCGTGCGCGATGCTTCGCGCAATCGTCACGCCATGAAGCGGTTCGGTCTGGCCGAGGAAGTCGCGCAGACCGCGCTGCATCTGGCGAGCGATGCATCCTCGTTCACGACCGGCACGGTCATGCCGGTCGATGGCGGATGGCTCGCAGCATGAGCGACGCTCTCGCAGCGCTGGAAGCGCAGGTCCGCGCCGATCTCCACAAGATCGCCCATCCGAACATGCCGTGGCTGCAGCCGAAATCCGCGCCGGACGGCACAGCCGCGCTGGACGTGCTGATCGTCGGCGCCGGCCAGGGCGGCGTCACAGCGGCCTTTGGCCTGCTACGATCGCAGGTCACCAATATACTCGTTGTCGACAAAAGCGCAGAAGGCCGCGAAGGCCCCTGGCTCACCTACGCCCGCATGCCGACGCTGCGCAGTCCCAAACACTTCACCGGCCCTGATCTCGATATCCCCGCTCTCACCTATCAGTCATGGCACGAAGCCATGTTCGGGAAGGATCACTGGCAGGCGCTCGATCGCATCCTGCGCGGACACTGGGCGGACTATCTGCTGTGGTTCAGGCGCATTACCGGCGTGCCTGTACGCAATGGCTGCGAGGTCCTGGACATTGGGCCTGCCGCCAACGGCTTGCTTGCAGCAACCGTACAAAGCGCCGGCGGCATCGAAACCATCCATGCGCGCAAGGTGCTGCTGGCGACCGGACAGGAAGGCATGGGCGACTGGATGATCCCGGAGCAACTCCAGCACCTGCCATCATCGCTTTGCGTGAATGCATCCGCGGATATCGATTTCGAAGCTCTGCGCGGCAAGACCGTCGCCGTGATCGGCGCCGGCGCATCCGCCTTCGACAATGCGGCAACCGCGCTCGAAGCCGGCGCTGAGGTGCACCTGTTGTGCCGCCGCGCGGAAATCCAGATCGTGCAGCCCTACCACTGGCTAACCTTCCGCGGGTTGCTGCGTCACTTCAGCGAACTCGACGATGCCTGGCGCTGGCGCTTCATGCGCCGGCTCATGGATTTGCGCGAAGGCTTCCCACAGCCGACCTGGGATCGCTGTGCACGGCATGCCGGCTTCCATCTCCACGAAAACGCGCCCATTCAGTCGGCACAAAAAATAGGCAACCAAGTTACATTGCAGACGCCACAGGGTACCTTCACTGCAGACTTCGTGATCTGCGGAACCGGAATCGACATGGATTTCGCAGGCCGTCGTGAGCTACAGAGCTGCGCCGGCAATATCGCGATCTGGTCTGATCGCCACCAGCCGCCGGATACCGAGTTCAGCCCGCGCCTCGGCCGTTTTCCATATCTCGGCGATGATTACGCGCTGATGGAACGCGTTCCCGGCACCACGCCGTGGATCGCCGACATCCATCTTTTCGCAATTGCGTCCACCATGAGCTTCGGCCCGTCGGGGTCATCGATCAATGCGATGACCACCGCGATCCCGAAACTGGTGCATGGCCTGACGCGCGGCTTGTTCCGCGCGGATATCGAGCGATACTGGACCGCGTTCGAGGCTTACGACGTTCCACAAGTGACCATTGCAAGGGCGACGGAAGCTGCGGCAAAAAGCTAATGGACCAAATTATCCCGACGGGGAAGTTCTCCGCTTGGCACCTATCGACCATCTTTTGGCGCGTTCCTTGCTTCAGTGGATGCGTCGCTCGACAGGTCAGGCACTGACGGGTCCGTTCAGAGTTTCCGTCGAATTCAGAGGATAGGGTTATGGGACTGATCTATTCCAAGCAGATGCTCGGCGCCGCCGCAGCGCTGGCATTTTTCACCGCTGCCGTTCCTGCCAAGGCGCAGACCCGCGCCGAGACGCTGCGTTACGTGACCGGCGCCGCCGTCAACACGCTCGATCCCAATATTCCCGGCTCGACCCGCGAAGCCTTCGCTGTCAGCCTCTCGACCTATGATCGTCTGGTGTCGTTCGGCCGCAAGCAGCTGAATGGCAAATGGGTGTTTGATCTCGACACCATCCGCGGCGAACTCGCGGAGTCCTACACGGTCAGCCCGGATGGCCTGAAGATCACCTTCAAGCTACGCAGCGATGCGAAATTCCAGGACGGCTCGCCGGTCACGGCCGAGGACGTGAAGTGGTCGCTCGACCGCGCCGTCACCGCCAAGATCCTCGGCAAGGCGCAGCTACTGACCGGTTCGCTCACCGATGCCAGCCAGTTCAAGGTGATCGATCCCACGACATTCGAAGTAACACTGCCGAAGCCGGACAAACTGGCGCTGCCAAACCTCGCAACCGTCTATCCGATCATCATCAATTCGAAACTCGCCAAGGCCCACGCCACCGAGGAAGATCCGTGGGCACAGGCCTGGCTCAAGGAAAACACCGCCGGATCCGGCGCCTATATCGTCGAGACCTTCAAGCCCGGCGAGCAGGTCATCCTCAAGCGCAACGACGCCTGGAATCGTGCCGCCGGCGACAAGCAGGCCTTCTTCAAGCGCCTGATCATCCAGTCGGTGCCGGAACCGGCAACGCGCGCCAACCTGGTTGAAAAAGGTGACGCCGATATCGTCATCGATCTGCAGGCCAGCGACGCGCAGGCATTAGAGGCCAAGGGCAAGCTGCAGGTGATCTCGACGCCGCAGTATAACGCCATCACCTTCATCTCGATGAACAACCAGATGGCTCCCTTCGACAAGCCGGACGTGCGTCGCGCCGTGGCCTATGCGCTGCCTTATGACGACATGTTCAAGGCGGCACTCTTCAGCCGCGGGGATTTGCTGGCCGGCGCGACATGGGCCGATGGCAAGCCGCCGAGCGGTGCATTTCCGATCAAGCAACCGATCAAGCTCGACCTCGAAAAGGCCAAGGCCTATCTGAAGGCCGCAGGCTATCCGGACGGTTTCTCGACCACGTTCAGCTTCAATGTCGGCCAGTCGGCCACGGCTGAGCCGATGGCTGCACTGCTGAAGGAATCGCTCGCCAAGATCGGCATCAAGGTCGATATCCAGAAGCTGCCGGATGCGCAGATGTCGACTCAGATCACCGAGAAGAAGCTGCCCTTCTTCACCGAGGGCATCGTCGCCTGGCTGCCGTCGACCGACTACTTCTACCGCAACTTCTACACCGGCAATCAACGCTGGAACTACAGTTCTATCGACAATGCCGAGCTGACCGCGGTCGCGCAGAAGGCTCGTTTCGAGGCTGACAAGGCCAAGTACGAAGCCGACGGCAAGGTGCTGAACGCGATGAACTTCGACCTGATGCCCCAGATTCCGCTGTGGCAGCCGAGCCAGGACGCGGTGATGGCCTCGAACCTGACGGGCTACACCTATCAGTTCCATCGCCAGGTCGATTACCGCGACCTCAGCCGGAAGTGATTTTCCGAGCACCATGCGAGCGAATCCCGAAGCGCCCCTCAGCGGCGCTTTGGATCTACGCAGCTTGCGACCTTAACTGCAGCGAGCTGCCCTTGGCTTCGAGTAACCGATCATGACGACACTGGGCGCAACGGCTATCCGCGCAGCGCGACGCTTCGCATCCTCTTTGCCTGCGTTGTTCGGCGTGCTGATCTTCACCTTCCTGCTGATGCGCGTCTTGCCGGGCGATCCCGCCGTGTTCTTTGCCTCGGGACCCAACTCCGGCAAGGAAGAGATCGAGACCATCCGCAAACAGATGGGTCTCGACAAGCCCGTGCCACAGCAACTGTTCCTTTATCTGTATGATGTCGGCCGCGGCAATCTTGGCCGTTCGCTGATGACAGGCCAGAACGTCACAAAGGACTTGCGTGAGCGCCTGCCGGCCTCCCTCGAACTCACCTTCTCGGCACTTCTGATCGCACTTGTTCTTGCAATCCCGCTGGGTGTCCTTGCAGCGCTGAAACCAGGATCGCTGGTCGATCACGGCGTGAGGCTCTTCTGCGCGCTCGGGGTCTGTGTCCCGACCTTCGTGTCGGGCCTGCTGCTGATCTATATCTTCTATTATCTGTTCGGCGTGTCGCCCGATCCGACCGGGCGCGTCGATATCTTCACGACGCTGCCGCCAGCACATACCGGCTTCCTGTTGATCGACTTTGCGCTCGCCGGCGACTTCGATGGCTGGTGGGCCGCGTTCAAGCAATTGATCCTGCCGGCCTGCACCATGGCGCTGTTTGTGATCGCCCCGTTGGCGCGTATCACCCGCGCCTCGATGCTGGCCTCGCTCGGCAGCGACTTCGTTCGCACCGCGCGTTCTGTCGGCCTGTCATGGTGGCGCATCATCGTCACCTATGCGCTGCGTAATGCGATCCTGCCTGTCATCACCATTGCCGGCATCGTGTTCTCGACCATGCTCGGCGCCAATGTGCTGGTGGAGAAAGTGTTTTCCTGGCCCGGCGTCGCCTCCTACGCGCTCGATGCGCTGCTGTCGTCGGACTACGCACCGGTGCAGGGTTTCGTGCTGTTGATGGCCTCGGTCTTCGTTATCGTCAATCTCGTCGTCGATGTGCTCTATGGCATCGCCGATCCCAGGATTTCCATCGGATGAGCAGCGCAACACTTCAACACGCCGCGTTCATCCTCCGCGGCAACCCCATCACCGGCATCGCCGCCATAGGCGCATCGCTGCTAATCTTTGTCGGCATCTTCGGTCCGTGGATCGTGCCCTATGATCCCATCGCGTCAAACGTTCAGAACGCCCTGATGCCGCCGAGTGCTGCGCATTGGGCCGGCACCGATCAGCTTGGCCGCGATGTGTTCAGCCGCATCATCGTCGCCGCACAACTCGATCTAGCTATTGCAGTCTCCGCCGTTGGCATCTCCTTCGCGCTGGGCGCTGTCATCGGCGCCCTCTGCGGCTATTCAGGCGGCAAGCTCGATCGCGCCGTCGGCCGTTTCGTCGATGTGCTGATGGCGTTCCCGCTCTTCGTACTGGCCATGGCGATGGTCGCCGCACTCGGCAACCGCGTCGAGAACATTGTCATCGCCACCGCCATCATCAACCTGCCGTTCTACATTCGCTTTGCACGTGCCGAAGTGAACGTCCGCCGCAACCTGGGCTGGGTCGAGGCCGCTCGCGCTTGCGGCGACAGCCATGTCTCGGTGGTGCTGCGCTTTCTGTTGCCCAATGTGCTGCCTGCGATGGTAGTGCAGATGTCGCTCAATCTCGGCTGGGCCATCATCAATGCTGCCGGCCTCTCGTTCATCGGGCTCGGCGTCAAGCCGCCGACGCCTGAATGGGGCATTATGGTCGCTGAAGGCGCGCGTTTCATCTCCACCGGCAAATGGTGGCTGGTCGCGTTTCCCGGCCTGGCGCTGATGCTGGCTGTGCTGTGCTTCAATCTGCTCGGCGACGGGCTGCGTGATATTCTTGATCCGAGACAGCGAACGTGATGACGACACCAAAACCGCTGCTCGATATCGAGAATCTTCAGGTCACCTTTTCAACACGCCGCGGTCCGGTCGAGGCTGTGCGCGGAATCTCGCTCTCGCTTGCCGAGGGCGAGACACTGGGCATCGTCGGCGAGAGTGGCTCCGGTAAATCCGTGACAGGATTTGCGACAACGCGCCTGCTCGACGCCTCCGGCAAGATCACGGGCGGACGCATCACCTTCCGTGATCGCGAGATCACCAAGATGAGCAGTGCCGGCCTACGCGAGATGCACGGCGCCGCCATGGCGATGATCTTCCAGAATCCGCGCGGGGCGCTCAATCCGATCCGCGCGATCGGCCAGCAGATCGCCGATGCCATTCTGGCACATCGCAAGATCTCCGCATGGGAGGCCCGCGCAGAATCGCTCGAACTGCTGCGCGCCGTGAAAATCCGCGATCCCGAAAAGCGGATGAACGCCTATCCGCACGAACTCTCGGGCGGCATGTGCCAACGGGTCATGATCGCCATGGCGATATCCAGCAATCCGGCACTACTAATTGCCGACGAACCGACCACCGGCCTCGACGTCACCACGCAGAAGGTGGTGATGGATCTCCTCGCCAGCATCGCCGCCGAGCGGGGCATGGCGACGATCCTCATCACCCACGATCTCGGCCTCGCCGCCCGCTATTGCCGCCGCGTCGTGGTGATGGAACAGGGCAGACTGGTTGAGGAGGCCGACGCCTTGACGCTGTTCCGGTCGCCGCAGCATCCCTACACCAAGCGGCTCGTCGCAGCGTCGCCAACCGCGACCTCGCGGGTCGAGGATCTCGTGACCGACGACGAGAAGTTGCTGGTACCGGCCGTCCCCCTCGCTCCGCCGCCAAAGCCGGCGCATGGCGCGCCGCCGCTGCTGGAAGTTCTCGATCTCGTCAAACGTTTCGACGACGGCACTGTTGGTGTCGCAAATTTCTCGATGGCGATTGCGCCTGGCGAAAGCGTTGGACTTGTCGGCGAATCCGGCTCCGGCAAGAGCACGACCTCGCGCATGATCTGCCGTTTGCTCGATCAGACCGAAGGCATCATCAATTTCAATGGGCAGTCAATCAGCCATATTCCCGCGCGCGAATTCCACCGGGCGCCGCAGCGCCGCGAGATCCAGATCGTCTTCCAGGACCCGAACGACAGCCTTAATCCGCGTTTCAACGCCTTCGACTGTATCGCGCATCCGCTGATCCGCTTGCTCGGCATGCGCAATGGAGCGGCGTTGCGCCAGCGCGTCGGCGAATGCGCTCACCGCGTCGGCCTGCCTGCCAATCTGCTGGAACGGTTTCCGCACCAGCTGTCGGGCGGCCAGAAAGCCCGCATCGGCATCGCGCGCGCGATTGCCTGCCGGCCGAAGCTTCTGGTGCTGGACGAGCCGACGGCCGCGCTCGACGTCTCCGTTCAGGCCGTGGTGTTGCAGCTCCTTGACCGGTTGCGCCGCGAAGACAATCTCGCCTTCCTGTTCGTCAGCCACGATCTCAACGTCGTGCGCATGATGTGTCAGCGGACCATCGTGCTGCGCAACGGCGCCATCGTCGAAGAAGGCGAGAGTCATCAGCTGTTCGACAGCCCGAAAACCTCCTATACCCGCGAGCTCGTCGATGCAGTTCCGCATATCGAGATGATCGCCGCGGAAAAAATGGCCGCCGGCGCCTAGCCGCGGGTGGCCAGCGGCGAAAGGCCCCAACTGTCGGCCTTGTCCGGTTCCATTGGCGTAACCATACCGACTATAGTGTGAGTTGTACCGGCGCCGGATACCTTGCATCCGTGCCTTATCTCGCAGAACATAAGACCAAGCGTCCCCAATGACGCAATAAAATCGGGAGGATTCCGTGCGGATCAAAGCCGTTCACGTTGCCTTGCTTGCCGTCATGGCGAGCTGTTCTGCGATCACGACCGGCGCGCACGCCCAGTGGCCGCAGAAACAAGTCACCTTCATCGTTCCCTTCGCTGCCGGCGGCGGCACCGATGCCTTTGCGCGGCCGCTGGCGGCGCAGCTCGACACCCAGCTCGGCAAGCGCGTCATCATCGAAAACCGCGCCGGTGCCGGGGGCACGGTAGGCGCTTCGGCGGCTGCCAAGGCGGCGCCTGACGGCTACACCTTCTTCATGGGCGCCGCGCATCACGCGATCGCCCCGTCGCTCTATCCCACCCTCGATTATGACATCGAGAAAGACTTCATCCCGGTGGCGCTGATCGCACGACCACCGCAGGTTATCGTGGTCAATCCAGACAAGGTCGCCGCCAAGACACTGGGTGAATTCATCGCCTATGCGAAGGCCAACCCGGACAAGCTCTCTTATGGTTCGGCCGGCGCCGGCACGACGCATCACCTCGCCGGCGAGCTGTTCAAGATCCTGACCCAGACCAAGATCCAGCACGTGCCCTATCGCGGCGCCGGACCGGCCATGCAGGACCTCATCGCGGGTCACGTGCCGGTGGTGTTCGATGGTCTTGGCTCATCGGCTGCGCCAATCCGCGCCGGCCAACTGCGCGCGCTGGCGATCGCAGCTCCGAAGCGCGTGGCAGCCTTCCCCGATCTGCCGACCGCGGCGGAAGCCGGTTTGCCAAACTATGAAGTCGCCACCTGGTACGGGCTGTTCGCCCCCAAGGGCACGCCGCCCGACGTGGTCGAGCGCATGGCGAAGGAATTGAAAGCTGCATTGCAAGTGCCGGCGATCAAGGAAGCGTGGGAACGCAACGGCTCCGATGTGCCCGATGTGGCCGGTGCCGACTTCGGCAAGATGGTGTCGGCCGAGGTGGCGCGCTGGCGCAAGGTCGTGACCGAAGCCAATGTGAAGCTGGACTGATCTGAGCGGATTGACGAAAGCCCGCCAGACGCAGATGACCTGCGTCTGGCGGGCTCTTTTTATGCGGAAGCGACTTCCGCCTGCCTGGCGCCTGGACCGGCGAACATCGCTCGGCCGGGGATCGCATCCAGCAGCGCGCGCGTATAGGCGTCGCTCGGGTTCTGGAAAATCTTCTGCGTTTCGCCCTGTTCAACGATCTCGCCGCGGCGCATCACCACGATGCGGTCGGCGATTTCAGCGGCGACGCGCAAGTCATGGGTGATGAAGATCATGGCGAGGTTCATCTCCTCGCGCAGTTCGGCGAGAAGCTGCAGCACCTGCGCCTGCACCGACACGTCGAGCGCCGAGACGGCTTCATCCGCGACCAGAACCGAAGGCTTCAGGGCCAGCGCACGGGCGATACAGATGCGCTGGCGCTGACCGCCGGAGAATTCGTGCGGATAGCGATTGGCCGCGCTCTCCTGCAGGCCAACGCGAGCCAACAGACGCTTGGCATCGGCCATGGCTTCCTTCGAGGGCGTGCCATAGGCAATCGGGCCGCCGGCAATCGCGTCGCCGACCTTCTGCCGCGGATCGAGCGCAGCGAAGGGATCCTGGAACACAATCTGAATCTTGCGGCGCATCTGACGCAGCCGCTCGCCGCGCTGTGACAGCAGATCCTTGCCATCGAAATGAACCGAGCCCGTGTCAGGCTCGATCAGCCGCATGATCAGCCGACCCAGCGTTGACTTGCCCGAGCCGGACTCGCCGACGATGGCCACCGTCTCGCGCGCCTTCAGGCCGAGCGAGATATTCTGTACTGCATCGGTCCGGCGCGGCGGCAGGAACATGCCCTGCTTGGTGATGAAAGTCTTGTTCAGCCCGACCGCATCGAGCAACGGCTCACCGGTGATCTTGCGATCGGCTTTAGTCAGCGAGCGCGCGCCGGGGACGGCGGCGATCAGGCTCTTGGTGTAATCGTCCTTCGGATTACGCAGCACCTCGTCGACGGTGCCCTGCTCAACGACACGGCCGTTGCGCATGACCACGACGCGATCAGCGACATCGGCAACGACGCCAAAATCGTGGGTGATCAGCAGCACGCCCATGCCGCGCTCCGACTGCAGCTTCTTCACCAGCGCGAGAATCTGCTTCTGTGTGGTGACGTCGAGCGCCGTGGTCGGCTCGTCGGCCAGGAGCAACGCCGGATTGTTGGCCATCGCCATGGCGATCATGATGCGCTGGCGCTGGCCACCCGAGAGCTGGAACGGAAAGCTGCGCGCAAGCGCCACCGGATCCGGCAGGCCGACGTCGCGGATCAGTTCCTGCACGCGCGCATCCACCGCCTCCTTGGACGGCATCGGCTTGGTGTGTGTGATGATCGATTCCGCAATCTGCTGGCCGACACGGGCCAGCGGATTGAGCGCGCTGAGCGGCTCCTGGAAGATCATCGAAATGGCGCCGCCGCGTAGCTTGCGCATCGTGGGCTCATCGGCCTTGGCGATGTCATTGTCGTTGAAGCTGATGCTGCCCTGCGCAACCCCCGTCCGGTCCGGCAGCAGTCGCAGGATCGCATGTGCGGTCATCGACTTGCCGGAGCCGGACTCGCCGACGAGACAGACGATTTCGTTGCGGTTGACGGTGAGCGACACGTCTTCGATTGCGAAAGGACGATCAGCACCCGGCGGCAGGCTGATGGAGACGTTCTCAATGGCAAGCAGTGTTTTGTCGGTCATGAATACTATCGCTTGCGTGAGATGCGGGGGTTCAGCGTGTCGTTTAGGCCTTCACCCACGAGATTGATGGCGAGCACCGTGAGCAGGATGGCGAGACCGGGAAACACGCTCATCCACCACGCCTGCCGGATCACGGTGCGCGCGGCGCCGATCATGAAGCCCCACGACATCAGATTGGGATCGCCGAGACCCATGAAGCTCAAGGCGCTCTCGATCAGGATGGCGCTAGCGACCGCAAGCGATCCGGTGACGATAATCGGCGAGATCGCGTTCGGCAGGATGCGGCGCAGCACCACGGTCAGCGGACGCTGGCCCTGGCAGACCGCAGCCTGAACGAACTCACGCCCGCGCAGCCGCATGAACTCGGCGCGCGTCAGGCGTGCCAGCGGCGGCCAGCTGACAATGCCGATGGCAAAGATGATATTAGAGATCCTCGGCCCGATGGTCGCGACCAGCAAGATGGCGAGAATGAAGCCCGGGATGGTCTGGAACAGCTCGGTGATACGCATCATCACCTCATCGACCTTGCCGCCGAAATAGCCGGCGGTTGCGCCGATGGTGACGCCGATGACCAGCGAGGTCAGTGTCGAGATGACGCCGATGATCAACGAGATGCGCGCACCATACGCGATGCCGGCAGCGACGTCACGGCCGAGCATATCGGAGCCGAGCCAGAGCCCTTCGCTGAACGGCGGCTGGAACGGCGCGCCGACCATGTCCCAGGGATCGTCAGGAAACAGCCACGGAGCCGTCACCGCGAGGAGGACCACCGCGAGGAGGACGATCAGACCAATCATCCCGGTGGGATGACGGAGAAACGATTTGAGCGTAGACATCATATAATCCCGTTCACGATGCCGCACGCACGGAGACGCGTGGATCGATCACCCGGTAGATCGCATCGGTGAGAAGATTGAGCGCAATCACGATCACCGACATCACCAGGAACACGCCCAGCAACACCGGATAGTCGCGCTGCAACAGCGCGTCATAGATGAGACGGCCGAGACCCGGCCAGGCGAACACGGTCTCGATCACCACCGCACCGCCAACCAGCGCACCGGCCTGCATGCCAGCGACGGTGACAATCGGCAGCATCGCATTGCGCAGGATGTGGCGAATGATGATACGGCCCTGCTTCAGGCCTTTGGCCTTGGCGGTCTTGATAAAGTCCTGATGGGTTACGTCCAGCACCGACGAGCGCATCAGGCGGGTGTAGATCGCGAGATAGACGGCCGCGAGTGACACCGCCGGCAGGATCAAATGCCAACCGATGTCGACCATGCGCTGCAGGGCGGTCATCGGCACACCGATGGTCACGTAACCAAACGCCGGCAACCAGTCAAGCTGCACCGAAAACAGCAAAACCAGCATCAGGCCAAGCCAGAACACCGGCGTTGCATAAAGCAGCAACGACACGACGGTCAGCACCGTGTCAGACCACTTGCCGGCGCGGACACCGGCCAGCGTGCCGAGAATGATGCCTGACAGAAGCGCGAGGCTGAAAGCCGTCGCCGTCAGCAGCAGTGTTGCCGGCAGACGCTCGAGAATGAGCGATGCGACGGTCCGCTGCTGCCGATAGGAATAACCAAGGTCGAGCGTCACGACGCGCTTCAGATAGGTGGCGAGCTGAATCGGATAGGGCTTGTCGAGCCCATATTCAGCGCGCAGCTGCTCCAGAAGCTTTTCATCCGATGCGCCGCTCTGGCCGGCGATGACCTGCGCGGGATCGCCAGGTGCGGCATGAACGAGAATGAAGTTGAAGGTCGCAATGACCAGAACGACCGCGACGAATTTGACAATCCATCCCGCGAGCGCGAGGGCGACCGCGAAAACGCGACCGCCTTTTGCATCGACCGACACCGCCGTCATCCGAAGCTCACGTCGCTGAACGATTCATGCACGCCGATCGCTGTTGTAGTCACGTTCTTGAGGCGCTTGTCGATGAAGGTGGGATAAGCCTGCTCGAACATCCAGACCACCGGGACGTCCTCGACCAGGATCTTCTGCACCTGGCTGTAGAGCTCCTGACGCTTGGCCTCGGAGGTCGAGGTTGCAGCCTCTTCGAACAGACGGTCGACTTCCGGATTGGAATAGCCTGCCGTATTCGAGAACAGGATGCCCTTCTTGATGTTCGACGAGATGTAGGTGCGCGACACGCCGAGCGCGGGATCGCCGAACTGATAGACCAGATTGCCGGTCATCTCGTAGTCCCAGTTGCTGAACTTCTCCGCCCAGCCACCGACGTCGGTGTTCTCGATCTGCACATCGATGCCGACGCGGCCGAGCGACTGACGAATGAACTCGGCCGCGCGCTGATAGATTTCACCATAGGGTGGGGTGAGATACTTGATGGTGACGCGTTTGCCGCCGGCACCCGGCTTGAGCCCCATCTCGTCGAGCAGCGTCTTCGCCTTGTCCAGCGAGTAATCGTAACGCTTGACGTCCTTCTCGTAGAACCTGGTCGCCGACGACACCGGACCGGTCGCAACCTTGGGCAGACCGAAGTAAACGCGCTGTGCCATCGATTTCAGATCGAGCGCATAGGCAATGGCCTGACGGAAACGCTTGTCGTCCATTGGCTTAATGCGGTTGTTGAGCTCGAGCCACTGATGCGGTGCGAAATATTCGTAGCCCTTGGTGGTCATCTCAAAATTCGGCAGCTTCGACAGCCGCGCCACATCGAACATTTCGATGTCGTTCCACTGCGTCAGCTGAATCTTGCCCTGCTCCAGCGCAACGGCGCGTGACGCCGAGTCGGGAATGATGCGGTAGATGATTTCGTCGAGATACGGCTGATCCTTGCGGTAGTAGCCTTCGTGTTTGACGAGATGAACGTGCGAGCCCTTCACCCATTCCTTGAGCTTGAACGGGCCTGAGCCGATCGCCTGTGCATTGGCCGGGTTCTTGCGATATTCCGTGCCGTCATAGATATGCTTCGGCACGATCGGACCCGTCGTGCAGTCGAGCGCGGTCAGGAACGGGGCAAAGGTCGACTTCAGCTTGAACACCACGGTGAGCGGATCCGGCGCATCGGCCTTTTCGATGCGCGAGTAAATGCCGCGCGCCCGTGCATGAGTCTCCGGCAGCAGCTTGGTCATCGAGAAGATGACGTCGTCAGCCGTCAGCGGCTTGCCGTCATGAAAGGTAATGCCGGGGAACAGTTTGAATGTATAAGTCAGGCCGTCCGGCGACACTTCCCACGACTGTGCGAGACCCGGCATCGGCTTGAGGTCAGGGCTGTAGCGCAGCAGGCTCTCATAAATCTTGCCGCCCAGTGTCAGCGTCGGCTGCTGCTGGTTCAGTGCCGTGACGAGGATCGGAGGCTCTGGCTGAATGATCGTGTTCAGCGTGCCGCCCTTGGTCTGGCCAGCGGCACGGGTGATGCCGAGGGGGATACCCGAGAGCGCAACCGCGCTCACGCCCATCAGCTTCGCGAATTCACGTCTATTCATAGCCTCTTCCTTTAAACATTGACGCCTGACAGTGGCTGTAGCCGGACGCTTGCACGTCCGGCTACAGCCAAGCCATCAAGTGACTATCAGTAACTTCGGCTTCAACCGAGCGTCACGGCTCCAAAAGTCTCGTGCACACCGATGCCGGTGGTGATGACGTTCTTCAACCGCTTGTCGATGAAGTTGGGGAAGTCTTGCTCGACCATCCATGCGATCGGGACTTCTTCTACGACAATTTTCTGCACGGCCGTGTAGAGTTCCTGACGTTTTGCGTCAGAGGTCGCCACGGCGGCTTCCTCGAATAGCCGGTCTACTTCCGGATTGGAATAGCCCGCGATATTTGAGAACAGAATACCCTTGCGGATATTCGCCGTGATGTAACTGCGCGACACGCCCAGTGCCGGATCGCCGAACTGGTAAAGCAGATTACAGGTCATCTCGTAATTCCAGTTGCTGGTGCGCTCGGCCCAGCCGGCGAGATCGAGATTTTCCAGTTGCAGATCGATGCCGACACGACCGAGCGATTGCTTGAAGAATTCGGCCGAGCGCTGCCAGATTTCGCCATAGGGCGGAACCAGGAATTTGATGCTGACGCGCTTGCCGTCGGCTCCGGGCTTCAGGCCCATCTCGTCGAGCAGGGCTTTCGCCTTGTCCAGCGAGTAGTCGTACTGCTTAACATCTTTTTCGTAGAACCGGGTCTTCGACGAAACGGGTCCGGTCGCCACCTTCCCGAGATTGAAGAACACGCGTTGCAGCAGCGCCTTGCGATCGACCGCGAACATGACCGCCTGACGAAAACGCTTGTCGTCCATCGGCTTGACGCGAAGATTGAACTCCAGCCAGAAATGCGGCGCGAAGAACTCGTAGCCCTTGGTGGTCATTTCGACATTGGGCAGCTTCGATAGACGCGCGACGTCGAACAGTTCGACGTCAGTCCACTGCGTCAACTGGACCTTGCCCTGTTCGAGCGCGACGGCGCGCGATGCGCCGTCCGGAATCACGCGATAGATGATCTCGTCGAGATGCGGCTCGCCCTTGCGGTAATAGCCCTCGTGTTTGACGAGATGGACATGCGAGCCCTTGACCCATTCCTTGAGCTTGAACGGGCCCGAGCCGATCGCCTGCGCATTGGCAGGGTTCTTACGGAAATCGGTGCCGTCATAGATGTGTTTCGGCACGATCGGCGCGGTGGTGCAATCGAACGAATTGAGGAACGGCGCGAACGGCGCCTTCAGCGTGAACACCACTGTGAGTGGATCGGGCGCTTCGGCCTTGTCGATGCGCAGGAAGGTGCCGCGCGCACGCGCATGCGTTTCGACGAGGACCTTGGTCACCGAGAACACCACGTCTTCCGAGGTCAGCGGCTTGCCGTCATGGAAGGTGATGCCTGGAAACAGCTTGAACGTATAGACGAGGCCATCGGGTGAAACGGTCCAGGACTCAGCGAGACCAGGCAGCGGCTTGAGATCGGAGCCATAGCGGAGCAGGCTCTCATAGATCTTGCCGCCCAGCGTCAGTGTCGGCTGCTGCTGGTTAAGCGCCGTCACCAGGATCGGCGGCTCGGGCTGGATGATCGTATTGAGCGTGCCGCCCTTGGTCTGACCGACGGCGCGGGTGACGCCGAGAGGAATTCCCGAAAGCGCAGTCGCACTCAAACCCAATAGCTTCGCGAATTCACGTCTGTTCATCTTAATTCCTTTGTAGCAAAGATATTTAAAGCGTTCAACGTCATCCGAAGCTCACCGCCCCGAACGTCTCGTGCACCCCGATCGCCGTCGACAACACGTTCTTCAGCCGCTTGTCGATGAAGTTCGGATAGTCCTGCTCGAACGTCCAGACCACTGGAACGTCCTCAACGAGAATTCTCTGGACCTGGCTATAGAGCTCCTGCCGCTTGTCATCGGATGTCGCCACAGCTGCTTCTTCGAACAGGCGATCAACTTCCGGATTGGAATAGCCGGCGGTGTTCGAGAACAGGATGCCCTTCTTGATGTTCGACGAGATGTAGGTGCGCGCCACACCGAGCGCGGGATCGCCGAACTGGTAAACCAGGTTGGCGGTCATATCGTAATCCCAATCGGCGAACTTTTGTGCCCAGCCGGCGATATCGGTGGTCTGCAGCTGCAGATCGATGCCGACGCGCCCGAGCGACTGGCGCAGGAATTCGGCGGCCCGCGTATTGGCCTCGCTGACCGGCGAAATCAGAAAGCGCAGCGTGACGCGCTTGCCATCCGGACCCGGCTTCAGCCCCATCTCGTCGAGCAGCGCCTTCGCCTTATCGACAGAGTAGTCATAGGTCTTGACGTTCTTGTCGTAGAACCGTGTCTTCGACGAGATCGGGCCGGTCGCCAGCTTGCCAAGCCCGAAATAGATTCGCTGCAGCATCGCCTTGCGGTCGATCGCATGCATCACGGCCTGACGAAAACGCTTGTCGTCCATCGGCTTGATGCGATTATTGAGTTCGATCCATTGATGCGGCGCAAAGAACTCGTAGCCCTTGGTGGACACCTCGTAATTCGGCAATTTCGACAGCCGCGGCACCTCGAAGAATTCGATATCGCCCCACTGCGTCAGCTGCACCTTGCCCTGCTCGACCGCCACGGTACGCGACGCACCATCGGGGATCGCGCGGTAGATGATTTCGTCGAGATAGGGCTCGCCCGGCCGATGATAACCTTCGTGCCGGACAAAATGAATGTGCGATCCCTTGACCCATTCCTTGAGCTTGAACGGACCGCAGCCGATCGCCTGCGCATTGGCCGGGTTCTTGCGATAGTCGGTACCTTCATAGATGTGCTTCGGCAGGATCGGCGCCGTGGTGCAATCCAGCGACGTCAGGAACGGCGCGAAGGGCGACTTCAGCGTGAAGATCACCGTCAGTGGATCCGGCGCTTCCGCTTTTGCGATGCGCGCAAATGTCACGCGACCGCGCGCATGGGTTTCCATCAGCACCTTGGTCATGGTGAAGATCACGTCTTCCGACGTGAGCGGCTTGCCGTCGTGAAACGTGATGTTCGGGAACAGCTTGAACGTGTAGGTCAGCCCGTCCGGCGAAACCTCCCATGATTTGGCGAGGCCGGGAATCGGCTTGAGATCAAAATCGTAACGCAGCAGGCTCTCGTAGAGTTTGCCGCCGACGGTGAGGGTCGGCTGTTGCTGATTGATCGCCGTGACCAGGATCGGCGGTTCGGGCTGAATGATCGTATTGAGCGTACCGCCTCTGGTCTGCCCCGTGGCGCGGGTAATGCCGAGCGGGATGCCTGACAGCGCTGTAGCGCTCAGACCCAGCAATTTCGCAAACTCACGTCGATTCATTCAGCTCTCCCGATGGACACAGAGGGTTGAACGTCAGGGTTGCACTGACGCGCAAGGATGAGCTTGCAAAATTCAAGCCGCCGCCGTCGCCGGGCCGATCATCATCGCGATCGGGCCGGCGTTGTCCGAGAACCGAGCATGTTCCGTGAATGAGCAGGCATTCAGTATCCCAGTGCCGGATCGACGCGGTTGAGTAGAATCTCTCCAGTCTTGAGACGGCGGATATTCTCGGCAATCTGGTCGGCAATGACGCGCGGTTTGGCCAATCCGGCCATGTGCGGCGTCACCAGAATACCCGGCTCCGTCCAGAGCGGATTGTCAGGCTGCAGCGGCTCTTTGTCGAACACATCAAGAATTGCGCCGCGCAGATGGCCCGATCGCAATGCGGCGACGAGGTCTGGAACGTTCAGATGCTCGCCACGGCTGCAGAGAATAAGCGCCGCCCCTTTCGGCAGGCGGGCGAAGCGGTCAGCATTCAGAATTCCCACCGTGCTCTGCGTTAGCGGCAGCAGACAGACCAGGATGTCGGTCTGCGCCAGGAAATCGTCGAGCGCGGCGTCGCCGGCGAAGACGTCCACACCCTCGACCTGTTTTGCGGAGCGCGACCAGCCGGAGACCTTGTAGCCGACCGATTTCAGCAGCGTGGCAGCCAGGATTCCGAGGGTGCCGAGACCGAGGATACCGACGCGCTTGTCGGCGGCAGCGACCTGATCGTAGCGATGCCAGTGGCCGTTGCGGGCATTGGCGGAGACACGATCAAACTCGCGGTGAAAATACAGCGTGCCCCAGAGCACATATTCAGCCATCGCCTTGCCCAGCAACGGATCCACGATCCGGCACAGCGGCAGGTCCGGCAGTGCCGTGTCGGACAACACATTGTCCACACCAGCCGCAATCGAATGGATCAGCCGCAAGTTCGGCATGGCCGCCATCACGCCCGCGGGTGGTTTCCAGCAGACCACAACCTCCCCGTCCAGCGCGCCCTGCTCCGGCCAAGTGGTCACGACCGCGCCGGGAACCACCCGCTTCAGGTGGTCCTCCAGAAAGCCCATGGTGTTGGACAGGGTCGTCATGAGAGTAATGCGGGTCATCGAATTCCTGCGTTTGTTTCTGCCCGAGCCTTTTCCGTTCCAATTGAATCGGAACGGGGCTCAGGATTGTTGTTTTACGTGTTTTCTTAACGCGAACCGGTACCCACTTCGCTGGAAAACGCGCTAGTGGCATGAAGCCTGCTTTGAGAATGGCAACGTTGGGAACGATGCGCCCAAAACCTCTATCCTAGGGTACGATGTCGGCGCATCATCTCCGTCTTCACAGGGTCAGGATTTGTCGCGTATGGGCCATATCTCTTCAATTTCGTGCAACACGCCGCGCCAGCGCGTCGCGCCGCCGGCCATGGTGAGTTTTTCCGGCTTCGAGGCCAGCGGCCGCCGCGCCGATGCACTCCAGGGTGCACAACGCCCGGTGGTTGCGATGGCCGCCGAATTCTCCTCGGGCGGCGTTGGCGTGCGGCACAGCCACCGTCGCGCGCAATTTCTGCACGGCCTGACCGGGGTCATGACCGTGATCACCGAGACCGGCAGCTGGACCGTATCGCCGCAGCACGCGCTGTGGATCCCGCCCGGCGTTGTCCATCAAAGCCGCTGCTGGGGCACCGTGCAGCTGCGTACGCTCTATGTCGAACCCGACGCGACGATCGGCCTGCCGACCTCGTGTCAGTTGATGGAAGTGTCGTCGCTGGTACGCGCGCTGCTCAACGAGGCCGTCACTTTCCCGACCGAATACGACATGGATGGCCGCGAAGGGCAGATCATGAATTTGATGCTCGCGGAAATCGGCCGCATGCCGGCCGTGCCGCTGCGTGCGCCGATGCCGCAGGATCGCCGCCTCGCGCGTATCTGTGAAGCGATCCTGCGCGAGCCCGGCAACAATCAGGATCTGGAATCCTGGTCGCAGATCGGCGGCCTCGGCCGACGGACGCTGACACGGCTATTTCGCCGCGAGACCGGCATGAGCTTCGCCGAATGGCGCCAGCAGGTGCGATTGATGGAAGCGCTGTCGCGCCTGACCATGCGCGAGCCGGTGACCAATGTGGCGCTCGATCTTGGCTATGATAGTCCAAGTGCCTTCAGCGCCATGTTCCGTCGCTCGATGGGGATTTCACCACGCGACTATCTGCGCTGGAGCGAACAGACGGAGGACTTGGCAACGTAACCGACGCGCACCGAGCTTAGGACTCGACCGCTGGCCGCGCTTCCATCGAAGCACGCAATCGGCGAATACCGGCTTCGATTTCGCGGATGTCGTCGTCGAGCTGCCCGAGCAGTACGCCGAAATTGAAGTCCATTCTGTTGCGGACGGACGCCGCCAGCGTTTCGCGATGCACCTTGAGATCTTGCAACGCACTTAGCTGGTTCGTATCGACATAGGCGGCAACCACAAGCTCAATCGCGCTTTTCACCGCAACGCTTTCTTCTCGGCTTCATCGATTTGGGCCTTCAACCGCGCTTTAGTCGCTCGAACACCGGGGAATGGTGCTCCGAGCCGGCGTGCCTGGATCTGAACGGAACTCTGCGGTCGTTTCATGATCACTGCGGCTCTGGCCAGCGATACTTTACGCGCGATAAGCCCTTTCAAAATTTCAATCTGTTCCTCGTCCCAACGATTTTTTGCCATCTGATCTTATGAGTGCGCTGAAATAACTTGTCTGTACGGTAGCTGTCCCTTTGCAACGCGATGTTCACAACTATTGTTCCCGATGCGCGCAGGTTGCAGAGCACAATCCCTGCCGGAGAAAGCGCTGCGTGGAGTTGCGCCGAAAAATCGGAACGTGTTTCAATTGATATCGTTTCGCCAGCAGGGAACACTACTGAAAAGGCTCCGGAGTGATCCGGAGCCTTTCTCTGTTTGGCAGGCACCCCGCTTGGTAGCGGGGTATTTGTCAGCGGGCTTACATCACCACTTCGATCAGCTTCGGACCTTTCGCAGCGATCGCGTTGGCGAGCGCCTTGTTGAAGTCGTCGACGTTGGACACCGAAACGCCGGGGACGCCCATGCCCTTGGCGAGCGACACCCAGTCGAGCGTCGGACGGTCGAGGTTGAGCATATCGAGGGCGCGCTGGCCGGGCTCGCCGGCATCGACGCCGGCGAATTCACCGAGCAGGATTTGATACTTGCGGTTGGCGAACACGATGGTGGTGATGTCGAGCTCTTCGCGGGCCTGGGTCCACAGCGACTGCAGCGTGTACATCGCGCTGCCGTCACCGACCATGCAGATCACCTTGCGGTCCGGGCAGGCCACCGCGGCGCCGGTGGCGACCGGGGTCGAGAAGCCGATCGAGCCACCCATGTTCTGCAGCCAGTCATGCGGCGCAGCCGCTGCGGTCGGCGGGAAGAAGCCGCGGCCGGTGGTCAGCGACTCATCGACCATGATGGCGTTTTCCGGGATCGCATAGGCAATCGCCTGCGCAATCGTGGTGTGGTTCAGCGCGCCGGTCGGCTTCACCAGTTCGGCGAGCTTCTGCGGCTTCACATCCGACGGCTTGGCACCGAGCGCGCCGGCCAGCGCTTCCAGCGCAGCGATCGAGTTCTCGCCGCCTGCGGTGATGCGATGCACTTCGCAGCCTTCCGGCTTCAGCATGCTCGGCTTGTTCGGATAGGCGAAGAATGCGACGGGATCGTTGGCTTCCACCAGCACGATGTTCTTGAAGTCCTTCAGCAGCGGAAGCGCGGCTTCGATCACATAAGGAATGCGATCGATGGAGAAGCGGCCGCGGCCGCGTGCCATGCGCGGATTGTAGGTCTGGCCCATCACCTTGCAGCCGGTCTTGCCGGCGATCTGCTCGGCCAGCGCCAGGCCCTTCTCGGTCAGCCCCTGGCCAGTCATCAGCAGCAGTGTCGAGGCGCCACCGTCCTTCATGATCCTGGCGGCGGTCTCGACGGCCTGTGCCGAATAGCCGGCGCTCTGCTTCTCGGCCGGCACCGGCGCCACACCATCAGCCGCGCCCCATGCGGTGTCAGCGGGCAGGATCAGCGTCGCGATCTGGCGATCCTTGGCGGCGGCAATTGCTGCGGCGCCGTCCTTGGCCACCGACTTGGAATCCGGCGAGGTGTGCACCCACTGCGACATCGGACGGGCGAGGCCCTCGATGTCCGAGGTCAGCGGCGCGTTGTATTCGATGTGATAGACGGCATGCTGGCCGACGATGTTGACGATGCCCGAGTTGGCCTTCTTGGCATTGTGCAGGTTGGCAAGGCCATTGGCGAGGCCGGGACCGAGATGCAGCAGCGTCGAGGCCGGGGTGCCCTTCATGCGGAAGTAGCCATCCGCCGCGCCGGTGACGACGCCTTCGAACAGGCCGAGCACGCAGCGCATGCCTTCGACGCGGTCGAGCGCCGCAACGAAATGCATTTCCGACGTTCCCGGATTGGCAAAGCAGACATCCACATTGCCCGCCACCAATGTCCGCACCAGGCTTTCCGCACCGTTCATCGTCTCACTCCGTTTGATTCAGGGTCGTATCTCGGTTTCTTGATCTCGGGGGCTGATGAACCATTGTTCGGAGGGCCCGTCAAAGGGTCGGAACGCAAGGCTTCGTTGTGAGGGCCGCGGGGCGGGCTGAACGCCGGTTATTATCGCTCCATCCGGGCTGTCCTCACACGGCCGTGGGTTGCGGATCGGGGCGATTTATGGCCTGTCTTGGGCCTCAATTTTTTCTGGCGAGGACCATGATGAAGCGCCTTTTTGCTCTCTTTTTTGCCGCAGCCGCGTTCACCACAATTGCGTTTCCTGCCGATGCACGCGTTCGCAACCAGCCGCCGGCACAGGACTTCGAGGTCGACGACGGCCCGTCGCTCTCCAACTTCTTCTCCAATTTCGGCAATGGCGGCGGCAACAGCTCCGGCCCGATCCAGCGCCAGACCGTCGGCTTCCACAGCAATTACGCCCCGGGGACCATCGTTGTGAACACCGCCGAGCGCCGGCTCTATCTGGTGCAGCCGGGCGGCCAGGCGCTGCGCTACGGCATCGGCGTCGGCCGCGATGGCTTCCGCTGGGGCGGCGTCCACCGCGTCACCGCCAAGAAAGAATGGCCGAGCTGGACCCCGCCGGCCCAGATGCTCGCCCGCCGCCCCGACCTGCCCCGCCACATGCCCGGCGGCATCGACAACCCACTCGGCGCCCGCGCCATGTATCTCGGCTCGACGCTGTACCGCATCCACGGCTCCAACGAGCCGGAGACCATCGGGCAAGCCGTGTCCTCGGGCTGCTTCCGCATGACCAATGACGATGTCACCGATCTCTATAACCGCGTCTCGGTCGGCGCGACGGTCATCGTCAAGAACTGAGCTTGACCTGAGAACGAAGGCTTCCTGCGGGAAGCCTTCGAATTGTCCGCGGGGGCGGCACTGAACGCTTGCGCAAATACGCGCATTGCGAGAACTTGAGTAATAATGCCCGCCCCGACACCAGATCGATTCATCGTCCGGACGATTGCCGCGCTGCTGGCGCTAGCGTCTTTGACCGCCTTCGTGCCGCAGCCGTCTTATGCCGGTGCGAGCGAGCCGCCCGCCGTTACGGCGCGCCAGCGCACCGAGAAGAAAACCTTTACCGACAGCGAGATCATCGACGGTTTTTTCAAGACCGCCTTTGGCGCCGAATATCACCTCGCCGGCCGCGTCGATCGCATCCGCAAATATGAGCTTCCGGTGCGGGTCTTCGCCGAGGGCCGTGCCGACCGCAAGGCTCAAATCGCCAAGGTTGTGACCGATATCGCGCGCCGGGTGCAGCATCTCAACATCGCCATGGCGGACAACCGCGACGACGCCAATGTACTGGTGAAGCTGGTGCGCGACCGCGATCTCTATCGCACCATCTCGACCTTCTATGGCACCGACCGGGCCAACGAGATCCGCGACTCCCTCGATCCGCAATGCCTGTCCGGCTTCCGCAAGAACGAGGCCTTTGAGATCGAACGCTCCGACGTGATCCTCACTGTCGACAATGGCGACTTCGTCTTTCTCGACTGCGCCTATGAGGAATTGCTGCAGTCGCTGGGCCCGATCAACGATACCAGTACGGTGCCGTGGACGATGTTCAACGACAACGTCCAGATGGGCTTCTTCGACGTCTACGACCAGTACATCCTCAACATCCTCTACGATCCCCGCATCAAGGCCGGCATGACCGTGCAGGAGGTCAAGGACGTGCTGCCACAGGTGCTCACTGACGTGCGTATCTGGGTGAGCAAGGTGAACGAGCTGCAGGATTAACGGCGCTTCTCTTATCCCTCCCCCGCGCGAAGCGAAGCTTCGCCAGGCGGGGGATTCCACGAACGCCTGCGCGTCATTGCTGATCCAAATTTCAAACAGCCACTACCCTTCAGACATGCGCCATCGCCCCCATTGTTTGCGGCGCGGGGGGCGCCGTCGTTGCTTGCATTCCCGCCCCCTTGTGAGAGCGCGTGCGGAACGCCGGGTGCCCGTTGCACCCTTGGGCCTGATGCGAATGCGGTCTTCCGCAATCTAGAGTGCATCAGGACTTTCGGAGGCGCCGAGCAAGTGCCCGACGTTCCGCCTGCGGTGTTTTTTCGGTTGCTTGCACTTTGCCTCGACGAACGCTCCGATCGCGAATTAAAGTCCCAAGGCGATGGGAAGGGAGCCTCAAGCGACTAGGCCGAACGCGTTTCGAGTTGGTCGTCCGTCACACTGTCCAGGAGTCTTTCCATCCGAAGGCCAAACGTCTCCTTGCCAGTGGCAGTGCTGGCGCAGATCCGTCCTGCCCGAAGACAGACGTTCCCCCATGAACCGCGTGACGCCGCAGCTCCGGCGTCCACCGCATCCCACCCCGCGAACGTGACGATCGCGATCGCCCCTCTCGGTGGGGCGGGACGGAGGAGAATATAAACCTGATGGGGATGGTGTCAACGGAAGATAGGAAAAAATGTTTAGGCACTGTCTTGCCGCCCCACCCCCGTCATTCCGGGGCGGGAGCGGCGCCGGAGGCGACGGGACCGAGCCCGGAATCTCGACCTGTTTTGCGCTGAACATGTCGGGATTCCGGGTTCGCATTGCAGCGGCTTCGCCGCTTTCATGCGCCCCGGAATGACGAGCTTGGATCGAGATTCCGAGCTCAGTCCGACCCCCAGGCACACCAATTGGTGTGCCTGGGAATGACGAGAGAGATCCCCCTCACCCCCGCGGCTTCGGCGTGAACGGGCCCTTCGGCGCATTGCCGATCAGCGACACGACGATCAGCGCTGCCATCGCGAACCAGAAGGTGAGCCAGAAGCCGTCGATATAGGCCAGCGTATTGGCTTCGCGCTGCACGAGGCTTGCGAGCGTCCCGATGCCGCGCGCTTGGGCGAGACCCTCGCCATGGCTGGCGAAGCGGCCGGTGAGTTTGGCAAGAATGCCGACGACATCGGCATCGCCGCTGGCGACATGCTGGCCGAGCAGATTCGAATGGATCTGCTCGCGCACGCGCAGCCAGGTGCCCATCAGCGCAATACCGATCTCGGCGCCGCCGAGTCGGAAGACCTGGATATAGGCCGCAAAGGCGGTGGCGCGCGACGGATCGGAATTCGACAGTGCGATGATCACGATGGGCAGCAGCGTGAAGCTCTGCCCAAGCGACTGCAACATCACCATCGGGATGAAGTCGCCAAGCGCCCATTCATGGGTGAGCTGCGTGCCCAGGAGGGCGGCGGCGGCGAATGCCGCAAGGCCAATGATCAGCGTCAGCTTCACGTCGTAGTAGCGAATGAGCCAGATCGACAGCGGCACCAGCACGATCATCGGCACGACGGCATAGAGCAGAAACAACATGCCGGACTGCTCCGGCCGCAACAGCGCGATGTTGGTGAGAAAATTCGGCGCCAACGATGAATTGGACAGGCTGGTCATGGTGTAGAGAATGATCGTCAGCAGCGCGAGACCGATATTGCGCGACAGCAGCACCTCGGCATGCGCCCATGGCCGTTTGACCACCGACTCATTGATGAAGAAGCCGACGGTCAGGACCGTGCCGCCGCCAAGCAGCGCCACCACCGTACCCGAACCCAGCCAGTCCAGCCGGTTGCCCTGATCGAGCCCGGCATAGATCATGGCCATGCCGGTGCCGAGCAAGAGCATGCCGCCCCAATCGGCCTCACACAGCACGAAGCGATTGATCGGCTCGCGCGGTGTGCCGAGCCAGACGAACAGCGCGAGCAGCGGCGCGATGATGACATCCTGCCAGAACATCCATTGCCAGCCGATGTGGCTGACATAGAAGCCGACCAGTGCAGTGCCGGAATTGAGCGAGAAGCCGACGCGAATGGAATAGATCGCAATGGCCGGTAGCCACCACTTCATCGGCAGATTACGAAAGATGATCAGCAGCGTTGCCGGCACGAAGGTGCCAAGCAGCATGCCGTGCACGATGTTCAGCACCAGCAGCAGATTGTAGTCGCGCACCAGCGGGATCACCAGCGAGATCGCCGCATAGACCAGGGCAGGAATGCCGAGCACGCGGCGCAGCCCGAACACGGTGGCCATCCAGGCCACCGCCGGCGCGATGAAGATCTGCGACGCGGTTCCGGCGGTGGAGAGCCACGCGCCTTCGTCGAAACTCAGCCCTAGCGCCCCGCGCAGATCGGCGAGGCCGATGGAGAAGATGCGCGTATCGAAATTCGCGAGGAACGCGCCGAGCAGCACTGCGCCGACCGCAAAGATCGGATGGTGCGAAACGCCCCCGGTCGAGACCGGGCCGCTTTCGATGACCTTACTTTCCGCCATTGCCGGCCGCCGGCGCGTCGGTGTTGATGCTCGCGGTTACCGACATGCCCGGCAGTAAACGGTCGAGCAGCGGCTGTCCCTTGTCGAGCGTGATGCGGACCGGCACGCGCTGCACGACCTTGGTGAAATTGCCGGTAGCGTTATCCGGCGGCAGCAAGGCGAATTGCGATCCCGACGCCGGCGAGACGCGCTCGACACGCCCGCGCAGGGTCTCCGCGGAGAACGTATCGACCACGATATCGACAGGCTGGCCGGGCTTTACGCGGGTAAGCTGCGTTTCCTTGAAATTGGCGATCACATAGACGTCGGGCAGCGGCACGATGCTGATCAGGCTGGAGCCGATATTGACATAATCGCCCGGCTGCACCTGACGCTCGCTGACCACGCCATCGAAGGGCGCCACGATCTTCGTATAACCGAGGCGTAGCCTGGCAGCATCGAGCGTCGCCTTGGCGCCGAGCAGATCGGCGGCGCGCTGCTTGCGCGTGCCGGCAAGCACTTCGAGCTGATGCTTCTGGGCGGCGATCACCGCGCCGCTTGCCTTCACGTCGGCCTGTGCCTTGGCATAGGCGGCAGTCGCCTGTTCGAAGCGCTGCCGCGTGCCGGCTTCGGTCTGCGTCAGCGAAGCCTGACGTTCCCGCTCCTGCTGCGCCTGCACTTCCATCGCCTGCGCAGACACACGCTGCGCCTCGGCCTGCGCGATGGTGGCATATTGCAGCTCGACCTGGTTGGCGAGATTGTCCAGCGCCGCCTGCGCACCGGCCACGCCCGCCTCGGCCTGCGCTACCTGCGCCTCGTAATCCGCGGGATCGATCTGGATCAGCAGATCGCCGGCTTTGACGTGCTGGAAGTCGTTCACCGGCACGGCTTTCACGGCACCGGCCACGCGGCTCGACAGCCGCGTTGTCTGCGCGCGGATATAGGCATCGTTGGTGGTTTGCACCGCGCGGTTGCCCATCCAGATGTCCCAGCGGGTGGTGGCCAGAACGATGAAGACAACCGCGGCAGCAACGGCCAGCAGCGGAATCGCAAGACGACGCCACGCCTGCTGTGCTGGCGTCAACGCCGCAGGCTGTGCGGGCGGTTGCGCAACCGGTTGTGCCGGTGTCGGCGCAACAGGTTGTGACGGCGCCGGTTGCGGCGTTGGGGATGCATCAAGCTGGGACATGTCTTCCTCGCAGCGACCTGAGTGACATTATGTCTCATGTCGTCGCACCCGATTCAATCGCCCGATATCGGCAATCCATACCGGTGCCGCAGCATTCGGGTTCGATTCGTACCAAAGACCGCAGATTTTATATCTTTTTGCGGCGTGCCGGTTTGTCGCCGCCCTGAGATGGCGCCGGAGTATCCGGACCGCGCGGCTGCAGATAGCGTTGCAGCGCAATGGCGCGCTCGCTGGATTCGACGAGTCGCTCGACGCTCCCCAGCAATTGATGAAATTCGTCCGCGTTGAGACAATCGAACTGTACGTCATTGACCTGACGCTGCGTGAGATTGAGGCTTGCCAGCAGCGCATCGCCGGCCTGCGTCACCATGAGACGCAGGCGCCTGCGATCGGCGGGATCCACGAGCTTGTCGAGCAATCCCATCTGCTGCAGCTTGTTGGACACCGTGGTGACGAAAGCGCCGCTGAGATGCAGATGCGCTGCGAGTTCGCGCACGCTGACATCGCCTTCGGCGGCCAGATATTTGACCGAGATCAGCACAGTGTATTCGATCCCCGCCAGGCCGATCGCGGCGGCATGCCCCTCACGCACGGTCTCGTGACGCGCGAGGAACGCCAGCAATGTGTGTACGAGTTGCCGGAATGCATGATCGGAGCCATCGACCAGCAGCGCCTTGCGCGACGTGGTCAGCGCCGGGGCCGGAAGTTTCGCCTTGAGCGCGGTTTTGGCTCCCGTCTTCACCGCGGGCTTGGCCGCGGCCTTTTCGGATTTACGCAGTGCCGGCGTCTTGGAGAGCGGCGCAACCTTGGAACGAGACATACCGCTTCCCAGTGAACGATCCGCTACAGGATTGGCTGGCGCCCCCTGCTTCGTCAAGCGATTCTGCATACCTTCTTAACGAAGCTATTGATCAAATGCATTTACTGGGTCAGGATCGGCGCCAAATCTGACGGGAGAACATCATGAAACTCGATATCAGGCGCCTGCTCTGCTTCACCGACCACAAGGAGGTCGAGGCCGGCCACCGGCACGAGCAGCCGCTGCGCCGCGTCGCCGCCGTGGCCATCGTCGCCAATCCCTATGCCGGACGCTATGTCGAAGACCTCTCCGAGGCAATTGCCGCCAGTGTCGATGTCGGCGCCGTGCTGGCCAAGCTCGCCGTCGAGGCGATGGGATCATACAAGGTCGAGAGCTACGGCAAGGGCGGCGTCGTCGGCCTCGGCGGCGAACTCGAACATGCCAATGCGATGCTGACCACGACTTTCGCCACGCCGCTGCGCGAGGCCGTGGGCGGCGCCGAAGCGTGGATCCCCTCTTTCACCAAGCTCGCCGCTCCCGGCTGCCTGATCGACGTTCCCCTGGCGCACAAGGACGCGCTCTACGTCCGCTCGCATTACGACGGCGTCTCGGTGACGCTGCCACCCGATGCGCCGGCCGCCGATGAAGTCGCGCTGATCGTCTGTCTCGCCAATCGTGGGCGGCTCAATGCGCGGGTCGGCGGGTTGAATGCGAGGGATATCGGCGGCAAGGACGGCTTGCGCTAGGCTGCGGCTTTGTGCGCCTTGGACGGCCTTGAGATTGCGGAGACGGGTATGAAAACGGCCATCGTCAATATCGGCACCATCGTCACCGGTGATCTCAAGGCGCCGTTCGCCGACGGCGACGGCATCCTGATGCAGGATGGCCGCATCAGCGCGATCGGCACGCTGTCATCGGACCAGGTCTCATCGGCCGATGTGGTGATCGACGCCGCCGGCACCACGGCGATTCCCGGCCTGATCGACAGCCACGTGCATATCACCTTCGGCGATTACACGCCGCGGCAGCGCGTGGTCGGCTATCTCGAAAGCTACGTGCATGGCGGCACGACGACGTCGATCACGGCATCGGAAGTGCACGTGCCCGGACGTCCCAAGGATCCTGCGGGCGTCAAGGCGCTGGCGCTGGCCGCCCGCGCCTGCTTCCTCGACTATCGCCCCGGCGGCATGCGCGTGCATGCCGGCTCGATTATCCTCGAGCCGGGACTGACAGAGGCCGATCTGGAAGAGCTGGTCAAAGCGGGTCTGTGGCTCGCCAAGGCCGGCTTCGGCGCCTTCGAGACACCGTTCGACTATGCGCCGCTGATGCAGGCGGCACGCAAGCTCGGCATGGTCACCACCATGCATACCGGCGGTTCATCGATCCCCGGCTCATCGGGCATCTGGGCCGAACATGTACTGAAGTCCAATCCAAGCGTCTCGTTCCACGTCAATGGCGGACCGGTGGCGATGCCGGAAGCCGGCTTCGCGCGGCTCGTCAATGAGAGCGACATCGCGCTGCAGCTCTGCACCGCCGGCAATCTGCGCACCGCCCTGCTGACGGCGAAGCTGCTCGACGAGGCCAAACAGCCAGAGCGGCTGCTGATCGCGACGGATACGCCGACCGGCAGCGGGATCATGCCGCTCGGCATGTTCTACACCATCAGCCATCTGGCGAGTCTCGGCGGCATGCCGCCGGAACAGGCGATCGCCGCGGCGACGGGGAACAATGCAACGGTCTACCGGCTCAACAGTGGGTTCCTGAAACCCGGCAAGGATGCCGACGTGGTGCTGATCGACGCCTGTGCCGGCGGCTCGCAGGACAATGCGCTGTCGGCGCTCCGTAATGGCGACGTGCCGGCGGTGAGCGCCGTGATCACCGACGGCGTGCCGCGCTTCGTCGGCCGCAGCCGGAACACGCCAGCGGGGATGCGTAATGTGCGCGTGGCGGAGACGAGATTGCCGCGGGATTTCTCTGGCGCTGCGGCGCATTGATTGGATTTACGCTGGAGTCGCGACAAGCGCTGCAAGCTCCCTCTCCCCGTTCTGCACAGGGAGAGGGGTGGGGTGAGGGGCAGGGCACAAGACTCGCCGCAATTAATCCCTCGCAGATCGGCACGTTCTCCGAACTGCACACACTGCGCTTGCATTGAACACCGAGAATGGCCCCTCACCCGCCGCGAAGACGCGGCGACCTCTCCCCGTAAAGGACGGGGAGAGGTTAAGGAAGCGACTGCGCTTTAGTTGCTGTCCTTGAACTCCGGCAGATCATATTTCGCCGTCATCTTCTCCGCCATGCCCGCCGCGCGCTCCCAGTCATAGGTGCGATAGCTGTGGCCGCGGGTGACAAACTGGGCGCCGGCATAGAACATCTCATATTGCAGATGGCGCGAGGCGAATTCGGAGCCGACGGCGTCCCAGGTCAGCTTCAACAGCTTGACGCGGTCCTGGCCCGACATCGCCGGCGAGATCTGGGTCAGCCCAATAATATCAGCGATCTCCGGATTGCTGAAATCATCCACCGAGGACGGCAGCATCAACAGCGCGCCGCCGGCGAGCTCGCGGATAGTCGCGATGATCTGGCCATACATCTCCTGCGACTGCACCTGCGCCGCATAGAGCAGATGCCTGTTGGGCAGAAAGTAGTCGCCGCGCATCGCGCCGCCGGCTTCCATGCCGAGCACCATGCCCTCGATCAGCGCCGCCTGCGAGGCCAGCTTGCCAAGCGTATCGACCACGGGCGGGAAATTGATGGTGCCGATGGTCTTGGCGATGCCGCGCGCGAGGCCGACCAGGAAACGCAGCTTTACCGACAAGCGGATCTGCGCCTGATAGTTCTGATAGACATGGGCCGGTGTGTCATGGAGCTGGGCGCGGCACATATCGGTGTTGCGCAGCAGGAACACGCGCTCCCACGGCACTTTCACGTCGTCGAAGAACACCAGCGCGTCGTTCTCGTCATAGCGATAGGCCAGCGGATTGTCGTATTCGTTTGGCGCATGGGCCTCGAACGATTTCCGCGACAGCATCTTGAGGCCCTTGGTGCCCATCGGCAGCGCGCAGGAAAACGCCAGATGCTCCTCGCCCGGCCGCAGCGGCTGGCCGGAGCCGACGAAGATCTCGTTGGCCATGATGGCTGACGTGGCGAACAGTTTGGCGCCGCGGATGGTGATACCCGACGCATCCTCGTCGACAATGCGCGCCACCATGTCCTGCGCATTCTTGCCCTGATCGCCGAACGCCTTGGAGCGATCGCCCTGCACGTTGTTGATCACATAGGTCAGGAACAGGTCGCTCTTGCGCGCGTAGTCGTACCAATCGCGGAACGCCTGTGCGCGTTTCGGGTCGTAACTGTCGAACACCTCGATGCCCATCATCATGCCGGACATGGATGAGGCGACATGATCGGGCGAGCGGCCGAGGAAGCCGCCGGACAGTTCGGCCCATTCCACCAGCGCCTTGCGACGCTCGACCAGTTCCGCGTAGCTGGTCGGCAGTTGCCAGGCGCGATTGACCCGGCGGCCGCCTCCGATATCGAAGGTCATGCGTTCGATATTGGCGGGGTCGGCCTGATAGTCATACAGCGCGCCGGCCGAGGCGACCGCATGGCGATAGGCCGGATGGGTCGAGACGTCGTCGACCTTCTTGCCGTCGAGATAGACCGCACGGCCGTCGCGCACAGCGGCGACATGCTCGGCGCCAGTCTTGACGCCGGCAACTGCCGCCCCGGATCCAAATGCCTTGTTCATCACTTTTCTCCGTCACCTGCTGCCGGCCGCGCGCCGGTCATCACTATTAATAGCTATCATCCGAAGCTATTTTGAATCCGTTGTCAAGCGGACCTGTGGCATTCGCACACTTGCATCGTTCGTCGTGATTGCAATTACCGCGCGAAGCCGCCAAGCTCGGGCAAGTTTTGATACATGGGATCATCACGTGGCCAAATCCGCAGCGCGCTCCACTTCGATCGGCAAATCAGTTGGCAAGGAGATCAGCAAGAAGCCTGCCACAGGCCGGCCGGCGTCCCGCGCCGCATTGACGGTCTCCCGTCCGGAGCTGCTGGTGGACGGTTCGGATGCCCAGTTCCGCCGCCTCGTCCACAGCCTGTTCGGCTTTCTGGTCCGCCATCAGACCTTGCGCGAAGGTCACGCCGCCGTCATCGGCCTCGCCGGCATCGAATACACGACCTTGATTTCGATCCGGCATCTGTCGGCGCAAGGCGACGTCCATGTGCGCGCCGTCGCCGATCACCTGCATCTGAGCGGCGCCTTCGTCACCACGGTGACCAACAAGCTCGAAACCAAAGGGCTGATCACCAAGACCTCGCACACCGGCGACCGCCGCCGCATCAGGCTCGTGGTGACGCCGCATGGCGCCGAATTGCTGGAGCGGCTCGCGCCGACTCAGGCGCAGGTGAACGACGTGCAGTTCGGTTGCCTCGGCACCCGGGAATTCCACCAATTGCTGGACATGGTGCAGCGGCTGGTCGATTCCAGCGACCGCGCCATTGCATTGCAGCGTTATCTGGCCGACACCAATGTGAAGCAGCTCTCGCCCGAGGCCCAATCGATCGCCCTCGCCAAGCGCGGCAAGCCGCGCAAGGGCTGAATCCGGCCTTGTAATCGGGCACGCGCCAGGACCAGCGGTTGCGCCCGGCCAAGGCCCCGGGGACAGCCATAGCCCGCGTCGCCATTGCTGCGACAAAACGGCGCGCGTGCGCGCAGCCCCTGCCCGCCCAGGGGCGACACGGGAATCAGCCGCGACGCGCCCGCAACCACCAAACACCCGTGAAACAGGCAATTGCGCGCATTCCCGCCAGCTTCGAATTGCTGCATTTCCGGGCCGCACTGCCGCATAAATTAGCTTCTTAAGAGAACTATTTTATAAAGATACTCAGAATGACGATTGTCAAAGCCTGAAATTTATTGGACGATCCGACCAACGCTGTCATTCCGCTGTCACAGCCGGCGATGGCACATGGCGTGCATAGAAATCTTTATCTGGATTATGCTGCGGATCGCTGCAGCAAAAGCATCAGCAGAAGAGGACGATCGTCGATGTCACGGATCAAATCGAATTTGCCGCGCGTATTGGGCACAGTTGCCGCCGTCACGCTTTCCGCCATGGTTGGCGGTCAGGCATGGGCGCAGGAAATCGCCATCGGCGCGGTGGTGCCGAGCTCCGGTCCGTTCGCCGAGTGGGGCCGCAGCAACACCGTGACGCTGAAGATGCTGGAACAGCAGACCAACGATGCCGGCGGCATCAATGGCGCCAAGCTGAAGATCACCATCCTCGACGACGCCGCCAAGCCGGCGCAGGCCGCAAGCTCGCTGCGCAAGCTGGCCGGCGACGAGAAGGTTCTTGCCGTGGCCGGTCCGCTGACCTCGAGCGCTGCCGAAGTGACCTTCCCGGTCGCCAATGAAATGAAGGTGGTCTCCACCTCGCAGGCCTCCTCGAAGCCGGGCGTGGCGAAGCTCAACCGTCCGTGGGCGTTCCGTAACACCATCGACGAAGGCGTTCTCGCCAAGACCACCGTGCCGTTCTACAAGAAGGCCTTCAACATCAAGACCGTCGCCGTGATCTTCGACGCCAAGGACGCCACGGCGTCCACCGTCGGCAAGGTGATCATGCCGGCCGTGCTGAAGGCCAATGACATCATCGTCGCCAACGAGAACGATCTGCTATCGTTCAACACCGGCGACCTCGACGTCTCCGCACAGGTCACCAAACTGAAGGCCCTGAATCCCGACGGCGTCGTTGTCAGCGCCGATTACAGCCAGGCCATCACCGTGCTGCGCGAGATGAAGCGCCAGGGTCTGATCAAGCCCGTCGTCGGCGCCACCCAGTTGATCTCGTCGGCGATTCTCAAGGCTGCGCCGGAAATCCCGGTGATCGCGCCTGCGACCTTCTACGCCACCATGACGGGCCCGGCACCCGAGAAATTCACAGCAACCCTGACGCCGCTGCTGCGCAAGGAATCGGGCCTGCCGAAGGACATCGAACCCTCGATGTATGACGCCAACATCTACGAGATCGTCTCGATGTATATCGACGCGATCAAGAAGGCTGGCGTCACCGGCAAGCCGGCCGATCTCGAAGCCGACCGCACCAAGATCCGCGATCACCTTGCCAAGCTCGAAGGCTTCGCCGGTCTCGGCGGCCCGATCGGCTTCAACGACGACGGCGACGCGATCAAGGCCTTCTATGTGCTGCAGGGTCAGAACGGCGCCTGGGACACCAAGGTCAAGGGCTGCAGCTCCGCGCCGAACCATCCGGCCTGCTGATCTTCTGCACCATCCACGCCGCTGCGGCCGGGAAGTCTTCCCGGCCGCAGTCATGATGACGACCACCTGATTTAACGATTGCAATCCCCATGCTGATACAGCAACTCGTCAACGGCCTGACGCTCGGAGCGGTCTATACGCTGCTGGCGCTGTCGTTCTCGCTCGTGATGGGCATTCTCGGCATTCTCAATCTCGCGATTGCCGAACTCTTCATGATCGGCGGCTATCTCGGTTTCACGCTGATCACCGCAGGCTTCCCCCTTCCGGTCGCCGTGCTCGGCGGCATGCTCGGCGCAGCCGTGATCGCCATCGCCATCGAGAAGATCGGTTACCAGCCGCTGCGCGACGCGCCGCTGGTGACGCCGATGCTGTCGACGCTGGGTTTCTCGATCATCCTGCAGAACGTCGCCACCAACATCTGGGGCTCGGATCCTGCCCAGCTCCCCGACGAGTATTTCGGCAAGCAATATGCGTTCGGCCCGGTCAATATCGGCGAGATGCAGCTGATCGTGCTCGTCGCCACCGTCGTGCTGGTCGCGCTGGTTGCCTATATCGTGCAGAAGACCCCGATGGGCCGCGCGCTGCGCGCCGTCGCCGAGAACCGCGAAGTCGCAAGAATCCTGGGCGTCTCCGCTGACCGCCTGACCATGCTGGCCTTCATCCTGTCGGGCTCGCTCGCCGGCGTCGCCGGCGTGTTGATCGCGCTGCATTATGGCACCATCACGCCCTATCTCGGCGTCGAGATCGGCCTCAAGGCCATCGCCGTGATGGTGATCGGCGGCACGCGCCAGATCTGGGGCGCGCTGGTCGCGGGTCCCTTGATCGGCATCGCCGAAGTGCTGACGGTTGCTTACGGCGGCTCGCAGGTGCGCGACTTCGTCGTCTACGGCTTCATGATTTTGATTTTGTTGCTGCGTCCGCAGGGCCTGCTCGGCGGCGCGCGGTCCGATCAGGGGCAGCGCGTCTGATGTCGACCTATTATGCAAGCCTGCTCGCCGAGTCCGGCATCCTCCTGCTCGGCGCACTCAGCGTCTATATCATCCTCGCCACCGGCCAGCTCTCGCTCGGCAATGGCGCCTTCATGGGAATCGGCGCGTATCTGTCGTCATACCTCACCGTCGCGCTGAACGTGCCGTTGACCCTCGCCCTGTTGATCTCGGCCATCGCCGCCGGCATCATCGGCGCCATCGTTGCCTTCCCGGCGCTACGCCTGAAAGGCATCTATCTCGCCATGGCCACCGTCGGTTTCGGCGAAATGGTGCGCAGCTTCTTCCTCAATTTCGACGCCATGGGCGGCTCCGGCGGCTATCGCGGCATGCAGCACATCTCGGTCGGCTATGTCTGGCTGTGGGCCGGCGGCATCCTGATCGCCGTGATGCTGCTGGAGCGCTCGCGCGTCTGGCTGGAAATGCAGGCTGTCCATGATGACGAGACGGCCGCAGGCCTGATCGGACTCAACACCACCGTGACCAAGATCGGCGCCTTCGGTGTCGGCGCCGCCGTGGCCGCGATCTCCGGCGGATTGTTCGCGCATCACAATGTCTATATCGAGCCGGCCAATTTCGGCTTCGATCGCTCGATCGAATTCGTGCTGGCCGTGATCCTCGGCGGCTCCACCGTCGGACCGGGATCGCTGGTCGGTTCGCTGCTGCTGGTGTTCCTGCCTGAATTCCTGCGCCCGATCGCCGACTGGCGGCTCGCCGCCTTCGGCACGCTGCTGATCGTCGTGCTGCTGGTACGGCGTCAGGGCATTCTCGATCGTTCGCTGATCCGAACGCTTACCTTCCGGAGGGCTGCGGCATGAGCAATGCGCTGCTTCAACTCACCGGCGTCACCAAGACGTTCGGCGGCATCCATGCGCTGTCCGGCATGGACTGCGAAGTGCCGGAAGGCAAGATCGTCGGCGTGATCGGCCCGAACGGCGCCGGCAAGACGACTTTGTTCAACACCATCACAGGCGCCTATCGCGCCGATGCAGGCGAAGTGAAACTCAAGGGCGTGGACGTCACGCAGTGGCCGTCCTATCGCATCGTGCGCGAGGGCATCGCCCGCACCTTCCAGAACATCCGGCTGTTCGGCAGCATGACGGTCTGGGAGCATTTGCTGGTGGCGCAGCCGCATAGCGAAAGCGCATGGCGGCGTCTGCTGCCGATCTCCTGGGCCAATCCGGCGGCGCAGGAACGCGCCGAGGAAGTGATGGCGTTCTTCGGTCTCACCGAACTGCGCGACCGCCCGGCCAAGTCGCTGCCCTACGGCATCCAGCGCAAGGTGGAGATGGCGCGCGCCGTCACCGCCAGGCCGAAGCTCTTGCTGCTGGATGAGCCCGTCGCCGGCATGAATCATGACGAGGCCGAGGAGATCCGCGCGCTGATGATCCGCTTGCGCGACACCGGCCTCACCATTCTCCTGATCGAACACGACATGAATTTCGTGATGCGGCTCTGCGACTATCTCTATGTCCTCGATTTTGGCGTGCTGATCGCCGAAGGCAAGCCCGAGGAAGTACGCGCCAACCCTGTCGTCCTCGACGCCTATCTCGGAAAGGACGACTGATGCTCACCATCCGAGGCTTGCAGGTCCGCTACGGCGCCATCACCGCGGTGCGCGGCGTCGATCTCGATATCAAGCAGGGTGAGATCGTCGCGCTGCTTGGCGCCAACGGCGCCGGCAAGAGCACGATTGCGCGGTCCATTGCAGGACTGCTGCCATTCCAGGGCGACATCACCTATCAGGGCGAGAAGCTCGTGCCGAATGCGGCCGAAAAGAACCTCCGCCGCGGCATCGCGCTGGTGCCGGAAGGCCGCGGCATTCTGGCCCGCATGACGGTCTATGAAAATCTGCTGATGGGCATCTACACCCGCAGCGACAAGTCTGCGGCGATGGCCGATGTGGAAAAGATGCTCGAGCGCTTTCCGATTCTCGGCAAGCGCCGCGACGGCCTCGCCAGTCTTCTCTCTGGCGGCGAGCAGCAGATGCTGGCCATCGGCCGCGCGCTGTTGTCGAAGCCGAAGCTGCTGTTGCTCGACGAGCCATCGCTCGGCCTCGCACCGCTGATGACCGCGAGCCTGTTCAGCATGATCGCGCAATTCCGCGATGAAGGGCTGACAGTGCTTTTGGTCGAGCAAAAGGCGCGGCAGACGCTGAAGATCGTGGACCGGGCTTATCTGCTGGAGACCGGCCGCGTGGTGACCTCAGGCACGGCGCAGGCGCTGATCAATGACCCGACGGTCTCGGATGCGTTTTTGGGTGGGCCGCATTAACGCAGTACTTGTCTTAGCCACACTCTGTCATTCCGGGGCGCGGCCGACTCTTGTCGGACGCGAGCCCGGAATCCCGAGATAGTTGAAACGCCGGGGAGCCAAGCCACTCCGGGATTCCTGTATCTGGCGATCTGTCACGCGCATAGTGACGGCAGGCGGAGATAGCCCGTTAGATTCCAGGCCCAATCGGCCGTAACCCGGCATGGCATCTCGCCTGTTTTGTCTGATCGAACAGTCGCAAGGGCACCGGTTGCCCGCATACAGGTCTGATCCCATGACAGCTCAAGCGCTTGCAGTCGCAGCCGGCATCGATGTCGGCCAGCGTTTTCTCGATATCGGCCTTGCCCCCTCGGGCAAGACCTTCCGTGTTGCCAATGCGTCGACCGGCATCGCAGCCATCGTTGCGCGCCTGGCGCAGGATGGCGTCAGACGTGTCGTGCTCGAGGCGATCGGCCCCTATGCGCAGCGATTGGTCCTTGCGCTCGCCGCCGCAGGCTTCGAGGTCGGCGTCGTCAACCCACGGCGGATCAAGGCATTCCGCGATGCCGAGGGCCGCCGCGCCAAGACCGACGGACTGGACGCACGGCTGATTGCGCGGTTTGCTCTCGCCATGACCGATGCGATCCGCCCGCTGCCATCTGCCGATCAGCTTGCTCTCAAGGCCCTCTCGACGCGCCGCCGTCAGCTCACCGAGATGATCGCCATGGAGAAAAGCCGGCTCAAGCAGACCGACGAGCCGCTGCTGCTCGCCAGCCATCGTGCCGCCATCGCGGGCCTCACCGAGCAATGCCGGCAGATCGAGGCGGAGCTGGCGCGACGCATCGCCGACAATACCCGCCTGGCAACGAATTTCGGGATCCTGACCTCGATCCCGGGGATCGGCGAGCGCATTGCCACCGTCCTGATGACCGATCTGTCCGAGATCGGCACCATCGACCGCAGGGCCATTGCAAGCCTTGCCGGGCTGGCGCCGCATGTCAGCCAGTCCGGCAATGCGCCACCGCGGGCGATGATTGCCGGCGGTCGGCCCTGCGTTCGCGCCGCGCTGTACATGGCAGCTCTCGTTGCCTGCCGCCATCATCCGCAGATGAAACAAGCCTATCAGGCCCTGCGGTTGCAGGGAAAACCGGCCAAGGTGGCGCTCATCGCCATTGCCCGAAAGCTCCTCATCACCGCCAACGCGCTCGTCAAAGCCAACAAACACTATGACGGAGAGACCCAGCCCCATTGACAGACAAGACAGTCGCCGGGTTCGCGAACTTCGTTCGCGCCCCGGAATGACGAGCGTGGGGCGCTACGCCCCATACCGCGCCAGCACCGGCCAGGTCTCCACGCCATTATTATGCCCGACCACCTGATAGCTCGCATGCAAATTCACCGTGGGATCGCAATGCGTCGTCAGCAGCAACACGCGACTGCCGAGCTTCGGCGCCTCGGCCCCCGCCGGCGTCGTGATCATGCCGTGCTCATCACCGCCGAAGCGATAGGTTGAACCTTCCGGGGCGCCGATCATCCGCGACGGCACCGGGCCGTTGAAGGCCATCGCCTTGACGCCGGCATCGACGGTGAATTCGCCGGCACGATTGACCGACGTGACCGTCGCGAGAATGAACAGACTTGGATCGTAAGGCAGCGCGCCACCCTCGTGCTCCAACTTGCCGTAGTCAGAATCCATGAACACGTAGGAACCGACCTGCAACTCGGTGAAAGTGCCCGTTGCATCATAGGCACAAGCTCCAGTGCCACTGCCGGTGACGATCTCCGCCTTGATGCCGGCTTCCGTCAGCACATGCAGATGCTCGTCGAGCATGGCGCGCACGCGCGCAGCACCTGCCCTGCGCTCCTGCGAGTCGATCACGTGCTGCACATGCCCCGCAAAACCCTGGATGCCGCCGAATGTCATGCCCGGCGTGGCTTCGATCAGTTGCGCGAGCGCGAGTGTCGATACCGTATCGACCACACCGGTGCGGCGCTGGCCGACATCGATATCGATCAGCACCTGCAGCGGACGACTGCCCGCATCGAGCAACTCGTGCAGCACGTGAACCTGGTCGGCGTGATCGACGACGATGCTGATGTCGCTGTGATCCGCGACAGCGGCCAGACGGGCGAGCTTCGGCCGGTCGGCGACCGGCGTGGTGAGCAGCAGACCTGTGATACCAGCCTGCGCAAAGGCCTCGATCTCGGCCACCGTCGCGCAGGAAATGCCGACGGCACCGGCCTCAATCTGCAACTGCGCGATACGTGTCGACTTATGAGTTTTGGCATGCGGGCGAAGCGCAACGCCGTTGGCTTTGGCGAACTCGGCCATGGCCGTGATGTTGCGCTGAAGCGCCGACGCATCCAGCACCAGCGCAGGCGTCTGGATATCGGCGAAGGCCGGCAGATTAGGATCGAGCGTGTTTGGCATCACAGCAACTTCGCGCCGAAGTTCTTCGCGGGGTCCATTTCGGCAGCGAGCTTGCCTGACGGCGTCGCGGCCCTGCCGCCCTCGCGCAGCATCAGGCGTCCCTCGCCCGGCTTGCTGGTGAACGTATCGCCATCGACCAGCACGCGGCCGCGCAACAACACCTTCTCGGGCCAGCCGGTCACGGTGCGGCCGGAGAACGGCGAGAAGCCGGTGAGATCGTGCATCATCTCGTCCGTCAGCGTCACCTTGCGGACGGGATCCCAGATCGCGATATCGGCATCGTTGCCGATGGCAATCGAGCCCTTCTTCGGCAGGTTGTAGATCTGCGCCGGCGCGGTCGATGTGAGCTCGACGAATTTCGACAGGCCGAGGCGCCCTTTCGACACCATCGCGTCGAACAGCAGCGGCAGGCGAACTTCGAGGCCCGGCAGGCCGTTGGCGACCTGCTTGAACGTCGGGTTCGGCCCGGCGCGCAGCTTGCCGGTCTCGTCATAGCGATAGGGCGCGTGATCCGACGAGATCAGTTGCAGATCGCCGAGGGCCAGCGCGTGCCACAGCGCCTCCTGATCGTCCGTGGTGCGCGCCGGCGGGCTGCACATCCACTTCGCGCCTTCGGCGCCGGGCTTGTCCATGTCCTCGGCGGTCAAAAACAGATATTGCGGGCAGGTCTCGGCGAAAATCTTGACGCCGCGGCCGCGCGCCTCGCGGATCACGGCGGCGCCTTCGCGCGTCGAGACGTGGAAGATCATCACCGGCTGGTCGAGCAATTCGCTGAAAGCGATCAGCCGCGTGAAGGCTTCGGATTCCGACACGCGCGCATGGCTGACAGCGTGATATTTCGGCGCGGTGTAGCCCTTGTCGATCAGGCGCTTCACCATCCAGGCAATGACGCCGTGGTTCTCGGCGTGAACGCAGACCAGCGCCTTCGCCTCACGCGCCGCGGCGAGAATATCCAGCAGCTTCTCGTCGTCGACCTTGAGACGGTCATAGGTCATGAAGATCTTGATCGAGGAATGGCCTTCCCTGACCAGCGCCGGAATATCCTCGGCGATGACCTTGTCGGTGACGTCGGAGACGATGATGTGGAAGGCGTAGTCGATCATTGCGCCCTTCTTCGCCAGCGCCGTGTAATCGGTCACGACCTCGCGCACATCCATGCCAACATGCTGGGCGGCGAAAGAAATCACGCTGGTGGTGCCGCCAAAGGCCGCGGACCGCGTCGCGCTCTCGAAGGTGTCCGCATTCATGATGCCGGCGGCGGAGAGCTGCTCGATATGGGCATGGGCATCGACGCCGCCGGGCAGAACCAGCTTGCCTGTTGCATCGATCTCCGTCATGCCGGCTGCAAGCCCACTGCCCAAAGCCACGATGGTCTCGCCGGTAATACCGACATCGGCGGCAAATACATCGCTCGATGTGGCGACGGTGCCACCGCGGATTACGAGATCGTAGACGGGATCGGACAAGGGCAGAACTCCAGATATGCGAACAATTTACAGGCTTTGACGGTGCGCACTTTCCGGTAATACTGCTGTCCTGACAAGGAGCCGAATATGCAGCCCCGCAAGAAGATTCTGGTGGTCAATCCGAACAGCAATCCGCAGGTGACGCGCAACCTCGCGGAGGCGTTGCAACCGGTGATGTTCGAGGCCGGGCCCGAGATCGAATGCGTCACGCTGGCGGAAGGACCATTGGGCGTGCAGACGCAGGCCGATCTCGAAAGCGTCACGATACCGCTGAGCCGGCTGGTGGCCGCGGACAATTCCGCCGATGCCTTCGTCATCGCCTGCTATTCCGATCCCGGCCTGCACGTTTGCCGCGAGGCGACGCAGCGCCCGGTCTTCGGCATCGCCGAATCCGGCGTGCTGACCGCGTTATCGCGCGGCGACCGCTTCGGCGTCATCGCGGTGGCGCAGGGCTCGATCGGCCGGCACATGCGTTATCTCCGCCAGATGTGCCTGATGGATCGCTTCGCCGGCGAACGACCGCTCAACATGAGTGTGGCGGAAGCGGCTTCCGGCGACGACACGCTGGTGCGTATGATCAAGGTCGGCCGCCAGTTGAAGGACGAAGACGGAGCCAACGCCGTGGTGATGGGCTGCGCCGGCATGTCGCGTCATCGCAGCGCGCTCGAGGATGCGCTCGGCATTCCGGTGATCGATCCGACCCAGGCTGCGGTGAGCATGGCCATCGGCACGGTGATGTTTCAGTAGTGGATTTCACTCCGGCGGGAATGCGCTCCCTCTCCCCGCCTCTTGCGCGGGGAGAGGGTTGGGGTGAGGGGCGAGGCACGAACTCAGCCTTAACTCTACAGCAAGTGAACTGCTCGACGACCGACACGAGAATCCGACATTAACGCGACTGCGGTGAACCGCCCCTCACCCGCCGCGAAGACGCGGCGACCTCTCCCCGCCTAGCGAAGCTTCGCTTCGCCCGGGAGCGGGGAGAGGTTAGGTCAGCGCTTCTCGTCGATTTAAGAGCGTCGCCTCACTCCGGCGGCAGGACCACGCCGGTCTGGCTGGTGATCCGGCCATAATGCTCGATGCGGCGGTGGCGCTTGAAGTCGAAGATGGTGTCCTTGCCGAATTTCGTGTCGTCGAGATCGACGGTGCACACTAGCAGCTCATCGCCTTCGGTCTTGGCTTCGGCGAGAATGACGCCGTTGGGATCGACGATCAGTGAACCGCCGATCAGGGGATGACCGTCTTCATCACCTGCCTTGGCGACGGCGACGACGAAGGTCGAGTTCTGATAGGCGCCGGCCTGCACCGACAGGCGATTGTGGAACAGGCGCTGCTCCGGGCCCTCGACCGACTTCTGCGAATTCACCGACGGCGTGTTGTAGCCGAGCACGATCATCTCGACGCCCTGCAAGCCCATCACGCGATAGGATTCCGGCCAGCGGCGGTCGTTGCACACCATCATGCCGAAGATGCCGTCCAAAGCGCGGAACACGGGGAAGCCGAGATCGCCTGGTTCGAAATAGCGCTTTTCCAGATGCTGGAACGCACGCTCGGTGTCGAATTCGACATGTCCGGGCAGATGCACCTTGCGATATTTGCCGACGATCTTGCCGGTCTTGTCGGTGAGGATCTGGGTGTTGAAGTGATGGCCGTCGGGCGTCAGTTCGGCGTAGCCGATCGACAGCGCGATACCGGCCTTGGCGGCGGCGTCGAACAGCGGCTGCGTCGCAGCGTTCGGCATTTCCGACTCGAACCAGGTGTCGACCTCCTTCTGGTCGGTCATGTACCAGCGCGGGAAAAATGTCGTCAGCGCCAGTTCCGGGTAGACGACGAGGTCGGCGCCCTTCCCCTTGGCTTCGTCCAGCAGCGCCAGCATGCGCTTGACCACGGCCTCGCGGCTTTCGGCTTTCTGAATTGGGCCCAGTTGGGCAGCGGCGACGGTAAGCTTACGCATAAAATTATCCGGGTTCGAGTTGCGTGCGGTTTGTACCAGAACCGAAAGCAATGATCGAGCCAACACGAGGCCCTTCCGGCACGGTTGGGACCGGGCGGCCCAGACAGGCCTGATCCGGGCCTTCGCCCCCATGACTCATTTGGTCCGGAACACAACACGATTGATCCGGTTGTGCTGACACCTGATGCCCTCGTCCAAACAGTGGAAAAATCATGAAACGCCGCACCCTCATTGCCGCGAGCCTGTTGCTCGTGTCCTCCGCCCTCGCCCCAGCCGTTTACGCACAGTCCGTCGGCGAAAAGACGGGCGTCAATTCCGTTCTCGGTGTCAGCCCGAGCACCCCTGATTTCGTCAAGCAGGTCGCGATCAGCGACATGTTCGAGATCCAGTCCAACACGCTGGCGGAAAGCAAGGGAAATGCCGCCGAGAAATCCTTTGCAGCCATGATGGTGAAAGATCACACCAAGACCAGCACCGAGCTGAAGGCGATGGTCAGCAGCGGCAAGGTCAAGGCCGAACTTCCGGCAGCGCTCGACAGCGCGCATCAAAGTAAGCTCGACAAGTTGAAGGAACAAAGCGGAGCTGACTTCAGCAAGAACTTCAATTCGATCCAGGTCGACGCCCACAAGGACGCGGTTGATCTGTTCGAGCGCTACGCCAAAAGCGGCGACAATGCCGAATTGAAGGACTGGGCGGGAAAGACGCTGCCGGCGCTGAAGCATCACCTCGAAATGGCGCAGAACCTCGGCAAGTAGCGCCTGCCCAACGCCGAACTCCCTGAGGCCCGCGAACGCAATCGCGGGCCCTTCTCCCGGTAACTTCTGCGAGACATTCCATGGCTAAATCATCGACGCCCAAGAGCGACACCACCAATGTAACGATTCACGATCAGACACTTGTTCGCGGTGAAGGCGGCGAACTCCATCAGATCGCCGGACCAGATGACGCGTTGCTGACGACGGCCCAGGGCGGCCCGGTTTTCGACGATCAAAACTCGCTCAAGGCCGGATCGCGCGGACCGACGTTGCTCGAGGATTTTCACTTTCGTGAAAAGATCTTCCATTTCGATCACGAACGGATTCCCGAACGCGTGGTCCATGCACGCGGTTATGCCGCGCACGGCTTCTTCGAAAATTACGGTTCACTGGCCAAGCATACCCGCGCAGATCTGTTTCAGCGCGCAGGCGAGCGAACCCCCGCCTTCGTTCGATTCTCGACGGTCGCGGGCAGCAAAGGCTCGTTCGACCTCGCACGCGACGTGCGCGGCTTTGCCGTCAAACTCTATACCCAAGAGGGCAACTGGGACCTGGTCGGCAACAACATCCCGGTGTTCTTCATCCAGGATGCAATCAAGTTTCCCGATCTGGTTCATGCCGTGAAGGAAGAGCCCGACAGCGCCTTCCCTCAGGCGCAGTCGGCGCATGACAACTTCTGGGATTTCATTTCGCTGACGCCCGAAAGCATGCACATGGTCATGTGGCAGATGTCGGACCGAACGATTCCCCGCTCTTTCCGCTTCATGGAGGGGTTCGGCGTCCATACGTTCCGCTTCGTAAACGCCAAGGACGAATCGACCTTCGTCAAATTCCACTGGAAGCCGAAGCTCGGTCTGCAATCGGTGCTGTGGAACGAGGCCGTCAAGATCAACGGCGCCGATCCGGATTTTCATCGCCGCGACTTGTGGAGCGCTATCCAGTCCGGCGACTATCCCGAATGGGAGCTGCGGGTGCAGCTGTTCAACAACGAGTTTGCTGACAAATTCGATTTCGACGTGCTCGACCCCACCAAGATCATCCCCGAAGAACTCGTGCCCCCCATCGCTATCGGCCGTCTGGTGCTGGACCGCATGCCGGACAATTTCTTTGCTGAGACCGAGCAGGTCGCGTTCATGACGCAGAATGTTCCGCCCGGCATCGACTTCACCAATGACCCGCTGCTGCAAGGCCGCAACTTCTCCTATCTGGATACACAGCTGAAGCGACTCGGCAGTCCGAACTTCACCCATATCCCGATCAATGCTCCGAAATGTCCGTTCGGACATTTCCAGCAGGACGGGCACATGGCCATGCGCAACCCGGTCGGTCGCGTCAACTACCAGCCGAATTCGTTCGGCGTAGGCCCGCGCGAGTCAACCGCCAAAGGCTTCAAGACATTTGCTGACATAGAGCAAGGCGCGAAGCGTCGGCTGCGCGCGGAGAGCTTTGCGGATCACTACAGCCAGGCACGGCAGTTCTTCATCAGCCAGACCAGGGGCGAGCAACACCATATTGCCGCAGCGCTGACTTTCGAATTGAGCAAAGTGAAGACACCGGTAATCCGCGAGCGCATGGTCGCGCATCTCCTGAACATAGATGAAGGACTGGCCAACAGGGTCGGCACCATGCTGGGTCTTCCGACGATGCCGAAGCCTGCTGACGCGGCGATGCCCACGCGGCAGGATCTGGCGGAGTCGCCAGCGCTCAGCATTGTCGCAAATGGCCCGCAGCGTTTCGAGGGCCGCAAGCTCGGCATCCTCGTCACCGACGGGGTCGATGCCAAACTGCTTGCCGCCCTGCAAGGCGCGGTGACGGAGGCCGGCGCAACATACGAGATCATTGCGCCAAAGGTGAACGGGGTTGAAGCCAGCGATGGCAGCCTGGTCGCCGCCGACCAGATGATCGATGGTGGCCCGTCCGTTCTCTATGACGCAGTCGCCTTGCTCCCGGCGGAAGCCGGAATCGACGACCTCTTGCAGGAATCAACCGCCCGCGACTTCGTCACCGACGCCTTTGCCCACTGCAAGTTTATCGGACATTCCGAGGCCGCCGAGCGGTTGTTCGCCAAAGTGGGAATCGCGGACGACCTCGATGAAGGCGTCGTTGCGCTGGGCAGCGCCGACGACGTGGCGGGCTTCATGGACAAGCTGGCCAAGCTGCGGCTCTGGAGCCGCGAACCGAGCGTCAAGATGCGCTGAAACGTGCAGTTGTCCGCCCTGTGTGCGGGCCGGCATAACTTTTGAGCAAAGCTTTCAGATCGAAGCAATGGCGCGGCATTTTATGCTGCGCCATTGCTATGTCTTGCAAGAATTCTCTGAGCCGCCGCAGCATTAGGGAATGACTTGGCCGCCGGTTATGCCCTAGGTTGCGCGGGCTATGCGCTGGTTCCATCTGCGCAGGCACGACGCAGGAGACTTCGACACCATGACCCGCCTGGAAATGACCCGCCGCACGGCGCTGCTGACCTCCGCCGCCATTGCCGCCAATGTCGCGAACCCGCTGCGCGCCTTCGCGCAGGAAACGCCCCGCAAGGGCGGCGTGTTCAATGTCCATTACGGTGCAGAACAGCGTCAGCTCAACCCCAGCATTCAGGCCTCCACCGGCGTCTACATCATCGGCGGAAAGATCCAGGAAGCGTTGGTCGATCTCGACGCCAATGGCCAGCCGGTCGGCGTGCTCGCGGAGAGCTGGGAATCCACGCCGGACGGCAAGACCATCACCTTCAAGTTGCGCAAGGGCGTGACCTGGCACGACGGCAAGCCATTCACCTCCGCCGACGTCCAATTCACCGCCATGAACATGTGGAAGAAGATCCTCAATTATGGATCGACCCTGCAGCTGTTCCTCACCGCTGTGGAAACGCCGGACGCACAGACCGCGATCTTCAAATATGAGCGGCCGATGCCGCTCGGCCTGCTGCTGCGCGCGCTGCCGGACCTCGGCTATATCTCCGCCAAGCACCTCTATGAGGGCAGCAGCGACATCCGCCAGAACCCCACCAACCTCGCCCCGGTCGGCACCGGCCCGTTCAAATTCGTCAAATATGAGCGCGGCCAATACATCATCGCGGAGCGCAACGAGAATTACTGGCGCCCGAATGCGCCCTATCTCGACCGCATCGTCTGGAAGGTCGTCACCGATCGCGCCGCGGCCGCCGCCCAGATGGAAGCCGGCGACATCCAGTACAGCCCGTTCACGGGTCTCACGATTTCCGACACGGCACGGCTGAGCAAGGACAAGCGTTTCATCGTCTCCACCAAAGGCAATGAAGGCAACGCGCGCACCAACACCATCGAGTTCAATTTCCGCCGCAAGGAGCTGGCCGATATCCGCGTTCGCCGCGCCATTGCGCATGCGATCAATGTGCCGTTCTTCATCGAGAATTTCCTCGGCGACTTCGCCAAGCTCGGCACCGGCCCGATCCCCTCGGTCTCCACCGACTTCTATCCGGGTCCGGACACGCCGCAATATGCCTATGACAAGAAGAAGGCGATCGCGCTGCTCGACGAGGCCGGCTTTAAGCCCGGCGCCGGCGGCACCCGCTTCTCGCTGCGTCTCCTGCCCGCGCCATGGGGCGAGGACATTTCGCTGTGGGCGACCTTCATCCAGCAGTCGCTCGGCGAAGTCGGCATTCCCGTCGAGATCGTCCGCAACGATGGCGGCGGCTTCCTGAAGCAGGTCTATGACGATCACGCCTTCGACCTCTCAACCGGCTGGCACCAGTATCGCAACGATCCCGCCGTCTCGACCACGGTCTGGTACCGCTCCGGCCAGCCGAAGGGCGCGCCCTGGACCAACCAGTGGGACTGGAAGAACGACGCCATCGACAAGGTGATCGACGATGCCGCCACCGAAATCGATCCGGTCAAGCGCAAGGCGCTCTATGCGACCTTCGTCAAGGAAGCCAACACCGAACTGCCGGTGTGGATGCCGATCGAACAGATCTTCGTCACGGTGATCACGGCCAAGGCGCGTAACCATTCCAACACGCCGCGCTGGGGATCGTCGAGCTGGCACGATCTTTGGCTTTCCGCCTGAGCCAAACTTCGCCACAATAGCCAGATGCGCATCCTGAGCCTTGCGGGGCGGCGGCTCGCCGCCTCGATACCCACACTATTCCTGATTCTGATCGGCGTGTTCCTGCTGCTGCAATTCGCACCGGGAGACACCGTCGATGCCATGATGGCGCAGATGGGCGGCGGCGATGCCGCGACCGCCCGCGAGCTGCGCAAGTTCTATGGGCTCGACCTTTCGATCCCGATGCAGCTCGGCAACTATCTGTGGCGACTGATCCGCCTCGATCTCGGCTTCTCCTCGATCTATGGCAAGCCAGTCGCCACCGTCATCCTCGAGCGGCTGCCGCCGACGATCCTGCTGATGACCGCGTCGCTGTCCTTTGCGTTTTTCTTCGGCCTGCTGCTCGGCGTCATCGCCGCACGCGGCGTCAACAAATGGCCGGACACGCTGATCTCCACCCTCGGCCTCGTCTTCTACGCGACTCCGTCGTTCTGGTTCGGTCTGATGGCCATCGTGGTGTTCTCGATCTATCTGCAATGGCTGCCGGCCGGCGGCTTCGAGGATATCGGCGCCGTACAGACCGGATTTGGCCGCACCATCGACATCGCGCTGCATCTGATCCTGCCGACGCTGACACTGGGCCTGATCTTCCTCGCGATTTATCTGCGCATCATGCGCGCCTCGATGCTGGAAGTGCTTAACCTCGATTTCGTGCGCACCGCGCGCGCCAAGGGCCTCGACGAGACCCGCGTGGTGGTGAAACACGTGCTGCGCAATGCGCTGCTGCCGATGGTGACGCTGATCGGTCTGCAGGCCGGCACCATGCTCGGCGGCTCGGTCGTGGTCGAAAGCGTATTCTCCCTGCCCGGCCTCGGACGGCTGGCTTATGAGTCTGTCGTGCAGCGCGATCTGAACACGCTGCTCGGCATCGTCTTCGTCTCGGCGCTTCTCGTGATCCTCGTCAACTTCCTCGTCGACCTTCTCTATGCGCGGCTCGATCCGCGTATCCAGGCGGAGGGCTGACGATGGACGCCGTAAAACGCTATTTCCGCAGCCCGGCAGCCGTCGTGGGCCTGCTGCTCCTGCTGGTGGTCATCGTGATGGCGATCACCGCGAGCTGGATCTATCCGCGCGATCCGCTGGCGCTGGCCGGCCGGCCGCTGATCTGGCCGTTCTCCAATCCGCGCTTCCTATTGGGCACCGATAATTCCGGCCGCGATATCGCGGCGCAGATTTTCTACGGCGCGCGCATCTCGCTGCTGATCGGCGGTGTGGCGACTGTCATCGCCGTCGTCATCGGCGTGCTGATCGGCGCTTTTGCCGGCTATTATGGCGGCTGGGTCGATACGGTCTTGATGCGCATCACCGAGGCGTTCCAGACGCTGCCGAATTTCGTGCTGCTGCTGGTGCTGGTCGCCGTGTTCGGCTCGACCATCACCACCGTCACCATCGCCGTGGGCATCGTGTCATGGCCGGCACCGGCGCGATTGACGCGCGCGGAATTCATGTCGCTGCGCAGCCGCGAATTCGTGCAGGCCGGGCGGACGCTCGGCATGAAGGACATTCAACTGATCCTCGGCGAGATCCTGCCCAATGCGCTGCCGCCGGTCATTGTCTATGCCAGCGTGGTGATGGCGCTGTCGATCCTGCTGGAAAGCGCCCTCGCCTTCCTGCGCCTGTCCGATCCCAATGTGGCGTCATGGGGCAATCTCATCGGCCTCGGCCGCGACGTGCTGCGCGTGCAGTGGTATGTCTCCGCGATCCCCGGCATCGCCATCCTGCTCACGGTGCTCGCGGTGTCACTGGTCGGCCAGGGCCTCAATGACGCGCTCAATCCGAGACTGAAAAGCCGATGAGCGCCGTGGACAATCCGATCCTCACCATCGACGGCCTCAGCGTGAAGCTGCCCAAGGGCGCCGACCGCTCGCATGCGCTGAACGGCGTCTCGATGGCGATTTCCGCCAATGAGATCGTCTGCGTGGTCGGCGAGTCCGGCTCCGGCAAGTCTGTCATGGCCAACGCCATCATGCGGCTGCTGCCCGGCGAAGTTGCCATCGATGGCGGCCGCGTGCTGTTCGAGGGCAAGGACCTTGCCAGCGCGTCGAATACCGAGATGCGCAAAGTGCGCGGCGCCGGGATCGCGATGATCTTCCAGGAGCCGATGACGGCGCTCAATCCGCTGCGCACCATCGGCGACCAGATCGGCGAGATGTTCGAGATCCATACCGAACTCTCCAAGACCGAGATCAAGGCACGCGTGCTGGGGCTGCTGCAGGACGTGCACATTCCCGATCCCGTACAGGCCGCGCGTGCCTATCCGCACGAACTCTCCGGCGGCCAGCGTCAGCGCGCGATGATCGCCATGGCGCTCGCTCTTGATCCGCGGCTGTTGATTGCCGACGAGCCGACCACCGCGCTCGACGTCACCACACAGGCGCAGATCCTGAAGCTGGTCAAGGAATTGCAGAGCCGCAGGAATACCGCGGTGCTGTTCATCACCCACGATTTCGGCGTGGTCGCCGAGATCGCCGACAGGGTCGTGGTGATGCAACACGGCAAGGTGGTCGAACAAGGCGCGGTCAAGGACGTGCTGACGAATCCGCAGCATCCCTATACGCAGCAACTGATCGCCGCGGTGCCGCCACTGACGGCGCCGCCGCCGCGCGCACTGTCCGACGACATCATCCTGACGCTCGACAACGTGTCGAAGACCTATCGCAATGGCGGCTTTCTCGGACGCGGCGTGCGTGTGACCCATGCGGTGAAGTCCGTCTCCCTGAAACTGCCACGTGGTGCGACGCTCGGCATTGTCGGCGAGTCAGGTTCGGGCAAATCGACGCTGGCCCGCTGCATCATCAGGCTGATCGATCCCGATGGGGGATCGATCGTGCTGGAAGGCAAGGACTGGGCGAAGCTCACGCGCGACGAGGTGCGCCGCGAGACCAGACACATCCAAATGGTGTTTCAGGACCCGTTCGCCTCGCTGAACCCGCGCCGCAAGGCCGGCGACCTCGTGGCGCAGGGTCCGATCGTACACGGTACGCCGCGTGCGCAGGCAGTGGCACAGGCGAAGGAGCTGTTCCGACTGGTCGGCCTCGATCCCTCGGCCATCGATCGCTTCCCGCACGAATTCTCCGGCGGCCAACGCCAGCGCATCGGCCTCGCACGTGCGCTCGCGCTGAAGCCCGACGTGCTGGTGGCCGACGAGGCTGTCTCGGCGCTCGACGTCTCGGTGCAGGCGCAGGTGCTGAAGATGCTGCACGAACTGCGCGAGCGGCTTGGGCTCTCGATCGTCTTCATCACGCACGATCTGCGCGTCGCCGCGCAGATCTGCGATCTCGTCGCGGTCATGAAGGACGGCGAAGTCGTCGAACATGGATTGGCCGGCGAGGTGTTCGGCAATCCGCAGCATGCCTATACGCAGGCGCTGCTGGCCTCGATCCCCGGCGGCGATTTCGCGCGCAGCCGGAAGCCGGTGACGGTGTAGCTCCATCCCTCATGGTGAGGAGCGCGCACTTGCGCGCGTCTCGAACCATGAGATGGCTAGGTTCCGAGCTCGCGCCCATCCTTCGAGACGCCGCTGCGCTGCTCCTCAGAATGAGGGCTGAGTGCGTGGCGTACGCTAAGCCATCTCCTTCGCGTCCCTTCGCCGGTACACCAGCAGCATGAACGGCGCGAGCAGGCGCATCAGGCCGTGGGCTGCGATCGGGACTGGCTCGGAGAATGGCAGCGCCAGTTCGCTCTCCGGCACACCGCGCACCACCTTCGAGAATTCATCGCCGAGCGCCACCGACAGCGCCACGCCGCGGCCGTTGCAGCCGGTCCAGCCATAGGCATTCGGCCCGAGCTTGTGCATGCGCGGCAGGAAGTCCGTGGTCATGCCGACATAGCCGTTCCAGACATAGTCGAACTGGACATCGCCTATCTGTGGCCACAGCCGCTTCAGACGTTCCGCGACCATAACTTTCAGCCGCTCCGTCTTGTCGCCGAGCCCAACGACATTGCCGCCGGTGACGAGGCGATTGCGCGCGTCGTAGCGCGCGAAATAGAGCTCACCATGCGTGTCGGACATCGACTGCCGACCGGGGATGATGGTCTTGCGCGCCTCGTCCGACAGCGGCTGCGTCGCCATCTGCCAAGACAGCACCGGCATCACCTCATTGGCGATGCCGGGCGAGAGCTGCTTGGAGAATTCGCCGGTATAGGCATTGGTGGCGACGATCAGGCTGCGCGCGCTGATCTCACCATTCTTCGTCTTGACGATCCAGCGATCGCCCTTGCGCTCGTAACTCGCCACCGGCGAGCGCGCATAGATGCGACCGCCCTGCTCCAGCACCACGCGCGCAAGACCGCGCGCCAGCGCCAGCGGATTGATATGGCCGCCGGTCTTGTTCCAGAAGCCGCCGAACCATGCATCGGAGCCGAGCAGCGTGCGCATCTGTTCGCGCGACAACAGCTCGACCGGCGCGCCATGCTTTGACCACTGCCGCACGCGGCGCTCGGCGATCTTGATGCGGCCCGGCGAATGCACCGGCTGAATCCAGCCATTCTGTTCAGCCTCGGCCTGGATCTGATAACGGCGCGTGAGGTCGAACAGGATCGAGGCGCTGTCGCGGATCAGCCCGACGAGGCGCTCGCCGGCGGCGCCGTAGCGCTTGATGATGTCTTCGGGATCGGGCCGCGACAGCGTCGGGATCACCTGGCCGTTGTTGCGCCCCGACGCACCCCAGCCGGGCTCCATCGCCTCGACCACGGCGACATCGACACCGGCTTCTCGCAGATGCAGCGCCGTCGAGAGCCCCGTGAAGCCGCCGCCGATGACGACCACATCGGCATCAACAGCGCCTTTCAGCTCGGGCAAGTCCGGACCCGGAGGCGTGACGCCGGCCCAGAGCGACTTCGGCCAGGGCACAGTTGCGGTATCCATCGTCACGCCTTTCTGCAGCATCAATCATGCATTGCGCCGCGCAAACCGAACATAACCGTTCTCTTGCGGCACCCCTGCATTCTGCATAGTTTACGGCCCTGATCCATTGCAAGGTAATGAGCACGTGACGCTGAAAAACATCGTTGGAATCGACCACGCCGTGGTCGTCGTCAAGGACCTCGACGCTGCTGCTGCGAACTGGAAGAGCCTCGGCTTTACGGTGTCGCCGCGCGGCACCCACAGCGCCAAGATGGGCTCCGGCAATTACACCATGATGCTCGGCCCGGACTATGTGGAGCTCTTGGGCGTGCTTAACGAGACCGAGCACAACGCGCCGACGCGGGCGTTTCTCGCCAAGCGCGGCGACGGTATCGAGCGCATCGCCTTCACCACCACCGACGCCGCTGTCGGCGCCGAGGAAATCCGCGCGCGCGGTTACACGCCGATCGGCCCGACCGATTTCGAACGCCCGGTGACGATGCCGGATGGCAGCCTGAGCGCGGCGAAATTCGCCACCTATCAGTGGCCCTATGAGGAAGCCCCCGGCGGCCTCCGCATCTTCGCCTGCCAGCACAAGACCCGCGAGACCGTCTGGATTCCCGAGCTGCAGGTGCATGCCAATACGGCGAAGCGCCTGAAGAAGGTGTTCATCGTCACGCCGGAGCCGGAGAAGGACGCACAGCATATGGCGAAGCTGATCGACGGCACTGCAAAGACGGAAGCCGACGGCGCTGTCGTCGTGCCGTCGGGCGGCGACCGCGCCGACTTTGTGTTCGTCACCAAGGACGTGCTTGCGAAACACTTCCCCGGCACATCGCTGGCCGGCATTCCCGAGCGTGGCGGCATTTCGCTGGTGTTCGGCGTGGCTGATATTGCAGCGGCCGAGAAGGCCGTTGGATCAGCTGGCAGCCGCAGCGATGTCGGCGTCGTCGTGCCGCCGAGCAAGGGCAACGGTGTGTTGCTGGCGTTTGTGAAGGATTGATCTTGCTTACCTCGCCCCGCTTGCGGGGAGAGGTCGACTTTCACTTGCGCGAGCAAGTGGAAGTCGGGTGAGGGGGAGCCAGTGTTTCACTCGCTGGCTCCCCCTCACCCGTCTCGAATGACCTTCGGTCATTCGATCCACCCTCTCCCCGCCTAGCGAAGCTTCGCTTCGCCGGGCGGGGCGAGGGACCTACGGCGCCCGACTCTTCACTTCACCCAAATCCCAGAACAGCCCCGCCATGATGTTCAGCGCCTCCTCCGTCACCGGCAGGAGAATGTGCTCATCGGGCGCGTGCTGCGAGCAGCCGGGATAGGAATGCGGCACCCACACGGTGGGCAGGCCGAGAATATCCGTGAACACGTCATTCGGCAGCGAGCCACCGAAATTCGGCAGCAGCGCCGGCGCGCTACCCGTGGTCTTGCGAACGGATTCGACGGCCCAGCCCACCCATGGATTGTCGATATCCGTGCGCGAGGCCGAAAAATATTGCGACTGGCTCACCTTGATGTCGGCGAAGCCGTTTTCAGCGAGATGCTTCTGAATGGCCGGCACGACATTTTCGATATCGGTGCCGACCACGAAGCGCAGCTGCAACACCGCGCTTGCCCTGCCGGGAATGGCATTGGCCGGATTATTGATATTGCCGGCATTGATCGCCAGCACTTCCAGCGTATTCCAGGCGTAGAGCCGTTCCGCCGGCGACAGGCCGTCCTCGCCCCAATTCTCGGAGAGTGCAGGCTCATCGGCCGACGGCGCGACGACCACATCGGCCAGCGCTGCGCGCACCTGATTGGAAATGCGCGGCGGCTTCAATGCGTCGAGCAGGATGTGGCCGTTGCTGTCGACCAGCGTCGCTATCGCCGAAGCGAGGATCGTCGCCGGATTGGCAAGCAGCCCGCCCCAGTTGCCGGAGTGATGCGCGCCGTCGCGCAATTCGATATCGAGATGGATGCGGCGGCCACCACGGCAGCCGAGGAAGATCGTCGGACGCTCGGCAGAGAGACGCGGGCCATCGGAAGCCAGAAACAGGTCGGCCTTCAGCGCATCGCGATGGGCTTCGCAGACCTTCGGCAGATCGGGTGAGCCGATCTCCTCGCCCATCTCGATGATGAACTTGGCATTGAAGCCCAGTTTGCCGCCGCGCGCTTCATGCACGGCGCGGAGGGCCGCGATGTTGATGGCGTGCTGGCCTTTATTGTCGGCGGTGCCGCGGCCATAGACGCGCTCGCCGACGGTGGTGCAGCGCCACGGATCGAGCCCGTCGCGCCACTCGCCTTCCATGCCGGGGACCACATCGCCATGGCCATACATCAGCACGGTCGGCAGGTCGTCGCTCTCATGATAGGTCGCGAGCAGATGTGGCCCGCGCCCCGACGGCGACGGGATGATGTCAGTCGTAAAGCCGAGCGCCGTGAAGGTCGGCGTCAGTTCCTGCTCAAGATAGGCGCGCAGATCGTCGGCGCGCTTGTCGCTCTGGCTCTCGGTCTTGTAGCCCACCATGCGATCGAGCGTGGCGAGGAAATCACCCGACGTGAACTGCGCGTTGACCCGCGCGATGGCATCGATCCGTGTCATCTCAGAGCGACGCCATCACGGCTTCGGCCTCGGTCAGCAGCCGGTCGGCATTTGCCTCGGTGAACACCAGCGGCGGACGAACCTTCAGCACATTGGCATGAGGGCCCGTCGCCGAGATCAGCACGCGACGTGCGCGCAAACCATTGACCACGGCAGATGCCGCAGCGGCATCCGGCTCCTTGGTGCTCCGATCCTTCACGAGTTCGACGCCCACATAGAGGCCCGAACCACGCACATCGCCGATCTGCTCATATTTCTTCGCCAGCGCATGGAAGCCGTCACGCAGGATCTTGCCGACGCGGAGCGAATTCTCGACCAGCTTCTCGTCGCGAATGACGTTCAGCACGGCCTGTGCGGCCGCCATCGCGACGGTATTGCCGCCGAACGTGTTGAAGTAGCGGTTGTCGCGGCCGAATTTCTCGACGATCTCCGGCAGCATCACAGCAGCAGCAACGGGGTAGCCATTGCCCATCGGCTTGCCCATGGTGATGATATCAGGCGTGATGCCGTGGCGCTGATAGCCCCACAGTTTCTCGCCGCTGCGGCCGAAACCGGACTGCACTTCATCGGCGATGAACACGCCGCCAGCCTTGTGCACGACATCGATCACCGGCTTCAGCACGTCCGTTGGATGCGAGAAGATGCCATCGGACGAGAACATCGAATCCGCAATAAAGGCGGCAACGCCGGCACCGCGGCGCTGCAGGTCGACGATCTGCTCGGACACTTTCTCCGCCATCCATGCACCAATCTTCTCCGGCGCGATGCGATAGGAATCCGGCGCCGGGACGCGGCGCACGAAGGTGCCGAGCGGCGAATACGGCCCGAGCGACGGCGAGAAGCCGGCAGTCAGCTCCGAATTGCCGTGATAGGCCTCCTCGGTGATGATGATGCCCTGATTGCCGGTGTGATGCTTAGCCATGCGGACGGCCAGATCGTTGGCTTCCGAGCCGGTGCAGGTGAACATCACATGCCGCTTCGGCCCGTCGAACGTGCCGAGCAGATCCTCGGCGTAATCGAGAATGCCCTTCTGGATGTAGCGCGTGTGGGTGCAGATGGTCTGCGCCTGCTGCGTGATCGCATCGACCACGCGCGGGTGGCAGTGACCGACCGACACCACGTTGTTGTAGGCGTCGAGATATTCGTTGCCCTCTGAATCATAGAGCAGCACGCCCTTGGCGCGCGCGACCTCGACCGGGTTGCTGTAGAACAGCCGGTAGGCTGGACCGAGCAGATCGCTGCGGCGCTTCACGAGCTCGCGGCTCTCTTCGGTGAGGCCGGTTGCCGTGGCGGGGTCGAAGCCGTTGACCATCTTGCCGCGCGGGGCGCTGGTGACTGCGGTCATGTTGTTGTTTCCTCTGGAAGCAGGGTCGGATGTGGCGGAGATTATCTGGCGAAGTCCATCAACTGATCGGAGATCTCGTCCATCGAGCGGGCGATGAACCAGTCCATCTGCACCCAGGTCTGCTCATTGTTGCGCAGAACATAGGCGGCGACGGACGGCACCCGGTTGGCCATGGCCGTGGACAGCAGCAGGCGCGTCGCCAGACGCGAGAAGATCAGATGCGGAATGAGGCTCAGTTCTTCCGCCGTCAGATCGGCGATGGAGAGATAGCCTTTCAGCAGATCGCGGCCATCGGCAAAGACATCGCCGTCCATCGCGACGGGCAACTGATTGAGCATCGCCGTCGATGCATCAATGGCGATCGCGGTGCGGACCGTGTCGCCGAAATCGATGATGCCGCTGACAAAACCCGGCAGCGACGCATCGACGACGACATTGGAGCGGGTAAAATCATTATGCAGCACCTGCATGCGGCACTGCTTGAGCCGGGTTTCGATGGCGGCGAAGCGCTCCAGTGCAGCCTCGACCTTGCGGCGCTGGCCGGCATCGGTGATTTCCGCCAGCAGATCGCGCAGCGTCAGCAGGTTCTTGACGTCCCATGCGACAACCCTTGAATCCGACGGATGGCTGAAATCGGCCAGCGCGAGGCGGAGCCGCGCCAGCAATTTGCCGATCTCGGCCCGACCCGACGCCGTGGACGGCACCTCGCTGAGAGGCTGGCCTTCGAGATAGGACATCATCCGCACCTGCCGGCGCTGGCCGGCACGATCCAGATAATTGAAATGCCGCTCGCCCTTGTCGTTGGGAATGACGCGCGGCACCGGCAGATCGGGCGCACGCGCCGCGACGTGATCGAGCACCTGCACCTGCAGATCAATCTCGGGAATGTCCTCGATGGGGTTCGCAACCTTCAGGATAAAGCGCGGCCCGCTTGCCGGCGCGATTCGGAAGGTGTCGTCCTTCTCGGTGGCAAAGCGCGTGGGACGGCCTTCGATGCCAAAACGCTCGCGGGCGAGATCGACGGCCTCATCATCCGTCATATTTATATACGATGCCGCGAGTCCGCCCTGCATTGCACCCGGACGCGCGGAAGGCTCAAATGTCACCTGAACTGATCCATCTCGATTCGGAACCCGGCACGTCGCGGCCGGTACGCGCGACCATAGCAATGCTGTTCCCGCTTGTCAGGGCGTCCGCGCGGATGCGGGCATTTTCGACGAATTAAGCCCGTATTTTCTGCCTTTGCTGCCCATTTGGGCATGGATGCCACGGAAGCCACATCCATCGCATATGCGCGGCATCGATGCGCCGGGCGCCGTCAACGCCTATGGCGTGGGCCGACCGACGATACAGCAGGCGACGGCGTAAGCGCCGTTGCGGTGGCCTTGGCTATCTGCCCTTGGCGGCGCCAGGCCGCACATCGCTGATCGGCACACAGCTCTTCTTGCGACGCTGGTTGTTCGGCGCACCTTGCACCTTCAGCACCTTGCCCGCCGAACACGAACCGTTGTCGACGAACACGGTCGCATACGGATCCATCATCAAAGGTTCGAAGGAGAGAAATTTTTGCGCGAAACACGGCTGGGCGACGGCCGTCAGGAACAGTCCAAGTAGAATAGTACGCACGACGATTATCTCACATAGATGACAAGACCGCCGATGATCACCAGGGCCGCGATAGCAAGAACATGGGCGCATGCGATCGAAACCGCCTCAAGGGCGGAACCGACCTTCTGCCTGAGCTTCGACTCCTTGAATCGGAGCATAGGCATGCGAGACGCCACTTGCGCCTTGAAACGAGAGTCAGTCAATGAGCAGTCCCCAAATGCCGGCGCAAGATGTGTCCCACTTTGCCGACGAGCAAAGACTTGCGGTCAAATGAGGCGACAGTGAGTCAGGGTAACAGCCGACAATGATCGCCGAGATTCGTCGGTCAGTTGGATTCCATGATCCATGCCCTGCCCGCTTGCGCGACGGACGGCGCAACATCGCGGCCGCAGAACTCCGCAGCGCGTTCGAATTGTTCCTGAATTTCCGATGTTACCACCCCATTTGCGGCATCGAGTTCCCGCAGCGAGATGGTCGATGTGAAGGTTCCGGCAAAACAGCTGCAGAACTTTTTGGAATCGCTCGAAGGTTTGTTCGGCCGCTTGCGAAAGTGGTTCGAACAGCTTGTTTCCAGATTGTTCGCCATCTGATCAATTTCGTTCGCATAGATCGGGGACGCGATCACGGCGGCAAGTGCCAGTATAAATGTAGTTTGTCTCATAGTGCGATCATAACCTCGGTACTCCAGCAACGCATCGTCACTCTGTCGTCATCCTCAGGTTCCACGGGAGAAAGCTCGTGCTCACGCGCCTGTGTTCGGTATTCCGACATTCGGGGTTGAATTGTTGCAATTGTGACGGTTGAACAAATGAGCCGCATTGGCGATGTTCGCGGATGGGGGGATGCCGAAAGTGATTGTGATTCTGCGATCTGCGGTCTGAGCGCCGCATTATTCGCTTATTCAATGGGTTCTCTGCTACGCGACGATCTCGGCATTTCCAGCAGACATGTCAGGTCGATAACGCTACACTGTCCGGGATTGATTGCGCTGTTGCTTGCGCTCGAATTCCTGAGCACCAACTGGACCACGCCGTTGCAGGATCGCGGCATGCCCCACAGGGACGCCTTCATGGACAAGATCGCTCCGCATAAAGTCACGAAAGCCGATATCGTCTTCTCCGTCGGCCGCGGTCTCGTGATGGCCGCAGCTATCATCGGGGCTACATATTTCCTTGGAAGCTGGTATCTCGGCGGCAGCGACCTGGAATCGATCTATCAGACCGAAAGCTATAACGACGCCTCCACGACGCCGCGAATCGAACATGCGACTGCGCCCGGCACGACGGAGGAAGCGACGCAGTAAGACACTGCGCGCCTCCCCTTATCTGCGCAGATGCGCGAGCTAGTAAGCCACCGCTTGCGGCCGCCCGACGCCGCTATAGAGAAATCCGTTCCGCGTCACTTCATCCGGCGAATAGATGTTGCGGAGATCGATGATCACCGGACAGGCCATGATCGCCGCCATCTCCTTCAGATCGAGCGCGCGGAACTGCTCCCATTCGGTGACGATGACCATGGCGTGACACCCGCGGGCGCATTCATAGGGGCCCTCGCAAAAGGTGACATTTTCGAACACCTTCTTCGCCTGCTCCATGCCCACGGGATCATAGACCCGCACCTCGGCGCCCATATCCTGCAGCGCCGTGATCAACGGGATCGACGGCGCGTCGCGCATGTCGTCGGTATTCGGCTTGAAAGTCACACCGAGAATGGCGATGGACTTGCCGCGCAGATTGCCGCCGAAGGCATGCGCCACCTTGCGTGCCATGGCGCGCTTGCGCTGGTCGTTGACGGCAACCACGGTCTCGACGATGCGCAGCGGCGCTTCGTAATCCTGGCCCGTCTTGATCAGTGCCAGCGTGTCCTTCGGAAAACATGAGCCGCCATAGCCCGGTCCGGCGTGCAGGAACTTCAGGCCGATCCGGTTGTCGAGGCCGATGCCCCGCGCGACTTCCTGCACATTGGCACCGACCTTCTCGGCGAGATCGGCGATCTCGTTAATGAAGGCCACCTTGGTCGCCAAGAACGAGTTGGCGGCGTATTTGGTCAGTTCGGCCGTGCGGCGATCCGTATACATGATCGGCGACGAGTTGAGGTGCAGCGGCCGGTAGACTTCCGCCATGACATCCTTGGCGCGCTGATCGCTGGAACCGATCACGATACGGTCGGGATGTTTGAAGTCTCTGATAGCCGCGCCTTCGCGCAGAAATTCCGGATTCGAGACCACGGCGAATTCGGCGTCCGGGTTCTCCTCGCGAATGATGCGCTCGACCTCGTCGCCGGAACCGACCGGCACCGTCGACTTGTTGACCACCACGGTGAACTTCTTGATGGCTTTTGCGATCTCGCGCGCCGCTGCATAGACATAGGACAGGTCCGCATGGCCGTCACCGCGCCGCGACGGCGTGCCGACGGCGATGAACACCACCTCGGCTGCACCGACGGCGGATGTGACATCGGTGACGAATTTCAGCCGTCCCTGCTTGGCATTGCTCGCGACCAGCGCATCGAGACCAGGCTCATGGATCGGAATCTCGCCGTTGTTCAGCGCGTCGATCTTTCCCTGATCGGTATCGACGCAGGTGACGTGATGGCCGAAGTCCGAAAAGCACGCCCCCGACACGAGCCCCACATAGCCAGCGCCAATCATGGCAATTCGCATTGCATGTCCTGTCTTGTAAACAGTCCGCGGTCAGAACGACCCGGACATCCCCCGAGAATTCCGCATGCGCCTCAGCTGTTGAGGATCAACTCGCCGTCGAGATGCTGCGGAAAGAAAAAGAAGTTGTTGACGTAAGCTTGCCCGGGTTTACGGCCACCATTGGGCAGCAGCGCATCGGCGTCCTGCATTTCCCCGGCGTTGAAATGATCGATGGAGATCACCTCGTCGTCCTGGAGGAAAAAGCCGCGATAGGATTTGTCGCGAAAGAAATCGAACACCGAGCGCGTCGCCTCGGCACGGTGACGATCCTCTGCCTCGACAAGGAAGACCGGCTGGCACCGGTCGATCAGGCCGACGGCTCCATGCAAGACGCTCAACTCGTGCCCCTCGACGTCCACCTTCACGAAGGACACGTCCTCGCGCACGACACCATCGAGACGCGCCAACGGAACATGCGTCGTGATCAGTTGCTTCACCGACGGCTCATATTGCTGTTCGAGCGATGCCCGCCCGTAAACAAGGCCATCCTCGCCTTGCGGTGTGTAGAGCTCGGCATCGCCTTCATGATCCGAGAGAGCCACTTCATGAATGCGGACATTGGACGCGGAGGTGCGCCGGAGGAGATCGGCCATCTCATGCGACGGCTCGAACGCATGGACCTGACCGGACAACCGCGCCAGTTGCTGGGTATAGAGACCGCAATTGGCGCCGACATCCACCGTGACGGCACCCTGCGGCACGATCTTGTCGAGATAGGCCAGTTCACGCTCCGCCGACTTGGGACGCTTCAGGAAGCGCCAGCGCAGATACATCGACGGGAAAGCGTCTTTCAGAAGCTGCTTGGTCCGTTGCGTCGCCGTCATGGCTGTCACCCTTCGTTCGAGGCTGGTTTCAAGGCAAAACAATTCCGGGCGCCGGACGGAGGTCCGCCAGCGCAATGTCTGCAATGTGTGGTTTGATCGATGCCGCCGCTCAATCGGTCGTGGGCATCAGAAGGCATTACCGGAGAGGAATTCGCGCCGGACCGTCTGCACGATGATCATGATGTCCATACGCATCGACCATTTCTCGATATATTCGAGGTCGTAATCGATGCGCGAGATCGCCCGGGGCGCCTCCACGGTGCTGCCCCGGCAGCCGCTCACCTGGGCCAGACCGGTGATGCCGGGCCGTGCGCTGTGACGCGTAAAGTAATACGGCACGAGATCTTCATAGAGCACGTTGGCGGCCAGCATGCCCGGGACATGGGGCCGCGGCCCAACCAGAGACATATCGCCCTTGAGCACGTTGATCAGCTGCGGAATTTCGTCGAGGCTGGTCTTGCGCAGCAGCTTGCCGATCCGCGTCACCCGGGCGTCGCCTTCGACCGTCTGCTGAATGCCGCGCTTGTCGCCGGCATCGGTGCGCATCGAGCGGAACTTGTAGATCTTGAAGAAGCGGTTGCGGTAGCCGTAGCGATACTGGGTGAAGAACACCGGTCCCGGCGAGGTCGCCTTGATAATGATTGCGATCGTGATCAGCAGCGGCGCGAGAAACAGCAGGGCCGAGCCCGCGGCCGCAATGTCGAACAATCGCTTGGCAATCGACTCCGACGGCTCGCACCGGGCAACCTGGTTCGTCCGGCGGCTGCGATAGGCGCTGTTCCGATAGGACCCGTGGCCGGCAAACTCGACCGGCCGCACTGAAATGAACTGCCGCTCTTTCCAGAGCGGCGTCACCTTGTTGCGATCAAAACCAACTGAAACTGTAGAGGCCATGCTCTCGCTCCCTGCTGGAACTTTGGTGCGCGATAATCGAACAGAAACATGCCTATGTGGCAGGCATGCGAATTCAGAACCCTTCCCTTCGACGAACATTCGCAATTGCGAAACCATCTTCGTCGATCAGCAAGAACCTTCATCCCTGAAGATTTCTTAACTGTGCGAACGAATTAGGGCGGCAAAACGGTATTGGCGTGTAACATTACGCAGTCGCAATATTGATACAATTGTGCGGCGCGCAAAAATCTTTGTGCACGGAAGCGCTTAGATCGTTTTGTTAGTCTATTGCGCTGCATCACGCTCACAGCAGCCATGCAAAATAATTACACGACGCAGATCGATGAATTGCATCGCGTCGCTGTGAGATCGGGTGCATGATCTCTGCAATTAACAAATAGCCACCAAGCGGCAATCGATTCGAGCTTGATTTTTCACTCGATACTAAAGCGCACCCATTATGTTGCGCACTGAGACTGCTCACTCCGCCAGATATTTCGGCATCGCCATGGTCGCTCGACGAACACCTCAGATGACTACAGGGGACATTTCATTTCCCCCGCGCGCGATCGCCGTGGATAAGGCGGCGATCTCAAGCCCTGTGGACAGTTCTACCAGCGATGTGCACAACGCATCTGGCCGCAAACTGCGAAACAGACTTCTTCTTATCAATGCAGCCGTCTGGGTCGCTGTGATCGTCGCCGTTCGCATCATTTTCTTCTGAGCTCATCGCTATCCCCAAAGCTTTATGAGTCCCAAGGCGTTGCGCGGCCGATTGAATTTGACCGCGACGGTTCCCTGATCGTAGCTTGCGCGAAATGCCGCGCTCCCTCTCCAGGTCAGATTCGAACAAGGCGGCACTGCCGCCCGATACGCGTATCTATGCCATCGGTGACATTCACGGACGCGCCGACCTGCTGCAGGAAACCATCGCGCGCATCGATGAGGACATCCGACGTCGCCCAATCACCTATGCGGCGGAAGTCTATATCGGCGATTACATCGATCGTGGCGCAGATTCGAAAGGTGTGATCGATTTGCTGGCAGTCCGCATGGTGCACAACCATGCAATCTGCCTACGCGGCAATCACGAAGCCATCATGGAAGACTTCCTGGAGGATGCCAGCGTGCTTGAGCACTGGCGCCAACTGGGCGGACTTCAGACTCTCGCGTCCTATGGCGTTTCTCCATCGCGCACGGCAACGGCGCGCGATGTACAGAACGCCTTTCGCGCCGCATTCCCTCCGGCACATGACGCTTTCTTGCGTTGCCTGCGGAACAATATCAGATGCGGCGACTTCTTGTTCGTTCACGCGGGCATTCGTCCCAATGTTCCGCTGTCGTCTCAAGATCCGCATGATCTGATGTGGATCAGGGACGAGTTTCTGAATTCAAAGCGCAGTCATGGCGTCTATGTGGTGCACGGACACACACCGGTTCCCCATGCAGATATTAGAGATAACCGTGTGAATATTGACACAAGTGCGTGGCGCAGCGGCATCCTCACGTGCATTGCCATCGAAGGCACAGAGATTCTGGTTCTCTAAGAAGACATTAGTACGCAATCTGCGCACTCTCTGAGTACGCCACATTCTTTCGCCGTTTTTTGCCGGACACTCTCGCGCAATTGTCGTCTGCATCAATTGTCATCGAATTGATGCAGATGATCACATTGATGTTGTGTTGGGGGTCTACCATGTTGCGAACGAACCGATGCGCCGGCATTTTGATAGTACCGGTGCTTTCATTTTTCCTTGCTGGCGTCGCTCCGTCGATCGCGCTGGCACAGGACCAGCGGGTTTCTGCGGCTTCGCCGTCAGGCACCTATCTTCTTGGACCGACTGACCGCGTTCGTCTGAAGGTCTATGGCGAAGCTGATATCACCGGTGAATATGAAGTCGACAGCAACGGATTTGTATCGATTCCCCTTGCGGGCCACGTGAAGGCCGCAGGCCTGACCACACGGCAATTAGAGAAGGGCATCTCCTCCGCGTTGGCCAAGGGAATCGTGCGAGACCCACGCGTGAATGTGGAAATCGCACTGTATCGCCCCTTCTATATCCTCGGCGAAGTGAAGAAGAGCGGCGAATACCCTTATCGCATGGGCCTGACCGTGATGGACGCCGTCGCAACTGCCGGTGGATTCACCTATCGCGCCAATGAGAACAAAGTGTATTTGCGGCGATCGGGCTCAACGGTCGAAGAGATCTATGCGCTCGATGCGCCAGTCCTGGTATTTCCCGGCGACAATGTGCGTGTCCCAGAACGATACTTCTGAACTCATCATTTTTGATTTTGTCTGATGTGTAGTGACCGATGCGCGCCTTCATGTCGCGCGTCGCCATAGTCTCGACTTTTTGCGGTGCGTATTCTTGTGCAGTGCGACGAACTTTACTTCGTACTTCGCATTGTGGGCAGCAAAGAGAAGGGCGTTTCATCAGACGAGTGTTGAGTGCGCTAGTGGGGGCGCGACATTCATCACGGGCTTGCTGAGTTTGTAAGCGCCGGGATGAATTTCTAAGCGGCAATCAAGTCTCGACGACAATTCGATAGCGGAGGAATGCATGTCCTTCGCAAGGGATGAGTGATGAAATGTACGTTTGTATCAGCAGGATCGGATGCGATCGGCGAAGGACCGGAGGGGCTGCGGCCGATTCCCGTCACGCGCCGCACTCTCCGTATCGCGCCATGGCCGGTCACGGCGATTCTGCTTGGTATTGCATCACCCGCCAATGCTCAGGCGATCCCGGCAACCAGCGACGAGCTCGCGCCGCCCTGGAATGCGCAACGGATTTTCGAACCGTCCGCGCTGCCCGATCTGGTCGACCGGGATAACCGCGAAGCAATAGCGCCAGAGGACATGCCAGTAAAAAAGCGACAGCAACCTGGTTATGAACCCGTCGGCATCCGCCAGGGATCCTGGATGTTCAACCCGTCGCTGATGACGGGCGCGCTCTATGACAGCAATGTGTTTGCCTCGAACACCCAGAAGCGCGGCGACGTCGCAGCGGTGATCGAACCCAGCCTGCGTGCGCACACGCTGTGGGAGCGACACGGCATCGACATCAAGCTCAATTCACGAACCACGGCCTATAATGAAAATTCGAGCCTCGACCAGACCGATGTGAGCCTGAAGGGCGCCGGCTGGATCGATATCGCCAACGACATGGTCGTGCTGGGCAGTTTCCAGATCGCGCATCTCAATGAGGGTGTGGGTTCGCTGAGCTCGCCTTCCAATGCCGTGACACCGACGCCTTATAATCTGATGTCCGGCGACCTGACCGTCCGCAAGGAATTCAACCGGCTGGCGACATCGATCGGCGCACGCGTCGACTCGTACGATTACGGCACGGCGCGCGCGCAGGATGGCAGTCTGATCGACCAGAGCAGCCGCGACGGCCAGATCTATGCGCTTCACGGCCGCGTCGATTATGCGTTCTCGCCTGTGCTCGGCTGGTTCGGCGGCGTCGAAGGCAACCAGCGCAACATCCGCGGCGTGCCCGGGCAGACGCTGGACTCCACCGGCTATCGCGCTTTGTCCGGCTTGACCGTCGGTTTCGGCAATCTGCTCCGCGGCGAGTTCGGCGGCGGCTATGTCGAGCAGCGCTTCGACAATCCTCTGATCGGCACCGTCGACGGACCGTCCTATCGCGCCAAGCTCACATGGAGCCCGACGCGATTGATGGACATCCACGTCAAGGCCGAACAGCTGGTCACGCAGACATCCGATACCAGCTCGACCGGCGTGCTGGCCAATGCGGTGCAGGTCGGCGTCGACTACGAACTGCGTCGCAACGTCATCCTGTCGCTGGCGGGCGCCTATGAGATCGATCGTTTCTTCGGCCAGGCCCGCAAGGACCGCGTGACCACGACCAATGCCAGCGTGAAGTATTTGATGAACCGCTTCAGCGCGATCTCGGCCTATCACCGCTACACATCGCGCGACAGCGATATACCCACCTTCAGTTACGACAAACACCAGGTAGGGCTCAATGTTACAGCGCAATTTTGATCAGCCTTATCCGGCGGCACCGGAACCGGTTCCGACCGCCGTTGCCGGTTGGCAGGCGCCGACCGTCGATCTCCGGGAAATGGCGCGCATCCTGCGCCGGCGCTGGCGCGCGGTCGTGCTGCCCGCCGCCGTGCTCGGTGGTATCGCCCTCGCTTATGTGGCGACGGCGACCACACTCTATACTGCGAACTCCACCGTACTGGTCGATCCCCGGCGCGCCAATGTGGTCGAAACCAATCAATCGGTGCTGACCAATTTCGGCACGGACGATGCGACCATCGAAAGCCAGACGCTGCTGATCCAGTCGCTCACGATCCTGCAGCGCGTGGTCGACAAGTTGAAGCTGACGCAGGATCTCGAGTTCATGCCAAAGCCCGGCCTGCTCGATCCGATCCGCAATCTGTTCCGCAGCAGCAGCCCGGTCGATGGCGTGAGCCCCGAAGACGCCGCGCGTGCATACTCTATATATCTGCTCCAGCGCCGCATGAAGGTGACACGACAAGGCACGACATTCTTGGTCGATATCGCCGTCAGCTCGGAATCGCCGCAGAAAGCCGCGACCATAGCCAATGCGGTGGCTGACGCCTATTTCGAGGAACAGGTCCGCGCCAAATTCGACGCGACGCGCATCGCAGCCAAATGGCTCGGCGGCCAGATCGATGCGCTGAAGAACCGCGTCGTCACCTCCGAACAGGCCGTCGCGGACTATCGTTCCGCCAATAACCTCGCGGTCTCGCAGGGCGTGACGGTCAACGACCAGCAGATCACCGATCTCAACAGCAAGCTGATTGCTGCCCGGGTGCAGACCGCCGAGGCGCGTGCCAAGTTCGATCAGGTGCAACAATTGGCGAAAACCGGCGGCGATGCCGGCGGGCTCAATGCCGCCGTCTCCTCGGAGATGGTGACCAAGCTGCGCGCGCAATATGCCGATATCGCCAAGAACGAAGCCGACCTGACCAGCAAATATGGTCCGCGGCATCCGCAGGTCGCCAATGTGCGGGCACAGCTCAAGGACACGCAGCGGCTGATCAACGAGGAAATCGGGCGCATCGTGCAGGGCACGGCGCATGATTATGACGTTGCGAAATCGCGCGAGGCGTCGCTGCAGGACAGTTTCGACAAGCTGCAGGGCGTCTCCAGCACGTCCGGTCAGGCCGTGGTCCGGCTGCATGAGCTGCAGCGCGAGGCCGAGGCCAACCGCACGCTCTATGAGTCATATCTGGCGCGCTCGAAGGAGACGACGGCGCAGGAAAGCCTGGAGATGCCGGACTCCCGCATCGTCAGCTTTGCCAGCATCCCGCTCAAGCCCTCCGCACCGAAGACGATGCTTATTCTCGGCTTTGCGATCCTGCTCGGCCTCGGCGGCGGCACCGTGCTGGCATTCCTGACCGACTATCTCGACGGACGGATCAAGACGCTGGAACAGGCCGAAGAGATATCAGGCGTCCCCGCTCTGGCCGCTCTACCCTCGATCAGCAGTCGCGAACTCGCCGGGCGTGCCAAACGCGGCCGCACCGAACTCGGCAGTTACGATCCGCGCACCATGCGGCTGCTGCCGGCTGCATTGCAGCCACCACTGATGCGCTATGCCATCGAGGAGCCCGGCACATTCTTCGCCGAAGCGATCCGCGCCGTTCGTCTGGCAATCCAGCGCGCGCGCAAGATCGACACGGTCAAGGTCGTGCTGGTAACGTCGGGCCTCGAAAGTGAAGGCAAGACGACCTTCGCCGGCAATCTCGCACTGTCCTTTGCCACGCTGGGCATCAAGACGCTGCTGATCGACGGCGATCTGCGCAATCCCGGCCTGACCCGCGCCGTCAGCCCCAATGCCGATGCCGGCCTCCTGCAGGTGGCAACTGGCGAAGTGACGCTGGAGCGCGCCATCCTGCTCGATCGCAGCACCGGCCTCTCGATCCTGCCCTCGCCTGCCATCAAGGATGTCGATGCCATCACCGAGTTGATGTTCTCCGAGCAAATCGTCGAAATCCTCGACCGCCTGAAGTCGCACTATGAACTGATCATCATCGACTCGCCGCCGCTGATTCCGCTGGTCGACGGCCGCGCGCTGGCCGAACTCGCCGACCGAATTTTGCTGGCCATGGCCTGGAATCAGACACCGCGCGAAGTCGTCGCCCACACGATGGAGCTGCTGGCTCCGGTGCATGATCGCATTCTCGGCACCGTGCTGACCCAGGTCGATCTCAGCAAGATCCGCTTCTACGACTATTATCGCAGCTCGGCCTATCTGAAGCCCTATGGCGTTGCCGCCGCCAGTGCGGGAGCTGCGCGTTGACATTGGCCCGGACCGCGCCGCTCAGGCTGCATCGCAACGGCGCCGTCGCCGCGGCGGGCTCGCGTGCACGCGTTCCGCAACGACGCCAGATCGTCAACACCGCCCAACTCATTAATTTAATGATCGTCAGCGTGCTGCTGGGCGCCATCGTCGCGATCTTCACGCTGTCCGGCGGCGTTCTGACCAATCTCAAGATCCATTACCTGACACCCGGCGGCAATTTTCTCGAGAAATTGCACCCCGGCACCTATGCGACATTCATCGCAACGCTTTTGCTGCTGATGCGCGACGGTGACCCGATCGGCGAGATCAACCGCGCCTTCACGGACGCCAAGCTTTTGCTGGTGCATCTGTTCTGCTGGTTCGTCCTGCTGATCCAGATGTTCGTGCTGGAACGCCCGTTCACGGTCATCATCGACACGTTCCTGCTGCCAGTGCTGCTGTGCCTGCTGATCTGGCGGCTGACGCCGGCGCAGCGGCGGCCGCTGGTCTGGGCCATCCATGCGACACTGCTGCTCAACATCCTGATTGGCTATTACGAATATTTCTCCGGCCATCGCATCATTCCGCTGACACTCGGCAGCGTGCTGGTGGTCGGTGAATGGCGCTCGGCTGCGCTCCTCGGCCATCCGCTGACGGCCTCGGGCATCGTCGGCGCCTATATCATGGCGCTGGTGCTGCGACCGGCCATCTGCCCGCCGATCATCATCCGCGTGCCATTGATCGCCTTCGGTCTGGGCTCGCTGATGGCCTTCGGCGGCCGTACCGCACTGATGACAGTATTGTTCGTGTTGGCTTGCCTCGGTCTGCTTGAGACGATCCGGCTGATCCGGGGCAAGCGCGTGCCGCTGCTGTTCGCTGTCGGCGCAATCTGCTTTCTTTTTGCGGCGGCAGGCGTCGTGTTTGCTGCGCTCTATCTCGGCATCTTCGACAAGATGCTGCTGCGCTTCTCGTCGGACAAAGGCAGCGCCCTGGCTCGCTTTGCGACCTTCGACATGCTCAATCATTTCCAGTGGAGCGAACTGATCCTCGGACCCAATCCGGTTCGCGTGAACGCGCTGCAGTCGCAGCTCGGTTTGAATTATGGCATCGAGAATTTCTGGGTGTCCTGCATCGTGCAATTCGGCCTGATCCACACCATCCTGATCACGCTCGGCCTGACCTGCTTCTTCATCGAACTGCTGCGCCGGTCGGACCGAGCAGCCTTCGCCATCTTGCTGCTGATCCTGATGATTGCGGCAAGTTCGGTGAGTTTCTCGTCGAAGAACATTCAGCTGGCGCAGCTCGTTCTACTCATTGCGCTGCTGTTGCCGCGCGAACGCGCGCCGGCCGTGGCGCCACCCCGCTATGTCCATCAGCGGCCGCCGATGGCGGCCCCGCATGTCCGCGCCGTCCCCCGGGATCAGGAGTTTGCATGACTATCTATGTCGATCACACCCATCTCGGACGCCATGTGACCGGACTCGAACGGATCACACTGGAGCTGTTCTCGGAACAGGCGCTGGCGCCGCTCGATGTCGTGCCCATCACCTCGCGCGGCACCGGCCAGATGGTGGCGACGCAGACTTTCGGTCTGCCGATGCGCCTGGCGTCTCCCTCGTCGTTCCTGCTGTGCCCCGGTTTTCCGCCAAGCCCGCTGCTGCGGATGTTTTCATCACGTGTGCTGCCCTATATGCACGACGACTTCCTGCTGACGCGACAGGCCGATCTCAATTCCCGCGCGCGACTCTATATGGCGACGCCTTTCAAGATCGCGCTTAAAAACTATCCGCGCTTCCTGACCAATTCGCGCGACACCCAGCGCAAGCTCGCCGAGCATTGTCGCCCCGACGCCGAGATCACGCTGTATCGCCCGCCGGTGCGCAACGTGTTCAAGCTGGAATCCGCCGAGCGCGCCGAGCGCGAACCCGAGACGTCGCCGTTGCGCGTCGTGGCCCTCGGCACCGTGGAGCCACGCAAGAACTTCATCGCCGCAGCCAATATCGTACGTGAATTGCGCCAGCACGGTTTTCCCGGCGCCACCCTCGACATCGTTGGCCGCAAAGGCTGGGGCGATGACTGGAAGACGCTGGAGCGCATGTCATGCGTGACCTTACATGGGTATCAGTCATCCGAGAACGTGGCGCGCATTCTCAATGAGGCCGATATTTTCCTGTGTACCTCGCATGATGAAGGTCTCGGCTTGCCCCTGCTCGAAGCCCAATATGCCGGCCTGCCGATCGTGGCGCCGAATGCCCCCGTCTTCCATGAAGTATTGGGCACATCCGGCATCTTCATCGATCCGTCGGACCACGGCACCGCAGCGTCACAGATCGGCGGGGCTATCGCGGCTTCTCAGTGGCGCAGGCAGTATGTTGCGGCAGCTACCGAGAACCTCGCGCGCTGGAACGCGCTGGCAGCGAGCGACCACGACATCGTCATCGACCTGATCGCCGAACTCGCCGGCGGGCAACTGGGCGGCCGTCGTTCGGCGGCAAAGCCCAACGTCGCGCATTAGGATCGTGACGCCGGCGTCCATGCCGGATCGGGGCCACGCTTGGCCCGTTCAACAGGGGACATGCTTCTTGCAGGATATCGACACCAGCACACGGCATCTGGACGGGCTGCGCATCGTTGCGGCCAGCGCCGTCGTGGTCCTGCACTATTCGGATTACATCAAGGAACTGCCAATTGGTCGCTTCATGGTGGACCACACCTGGCACTTCAATCTGTTCGTCGATCTGTTCTTCGTCATCTCCGGCTTCGTCATTGCCAGCCAGTATCTGGCGAAAGTTGGCTCACCCGCCGCGGTCGGCCGCTTCCTGTGGCGGCGCCTGGCGCGGATCTATCCGCTGCATCTGGCGACGCTGGCTTTCTATATCCTGATCGCACTGGCGCTTCATGCGGGCATCGCCAAGACCGACAACCCGGCGCGCTATCCATTCTCCGATCTGCCGGCGCAGTTCCTGCTGCTGCACGCCATCGATGGCGACCGGCTGACCTTCAATTTTCCGAGCTGGTCGCTGTCGGCAGAGTTCTTCTGCTACGTGTTGTTTCCGCTGATGGTGCTGACGATCGCGCGGAGCAGGACGGTGATTGTGGCCCTCGTCGTGCTGCCGCTGCTGGCCAACAGCATCTATGCCGTTGCCATGGGCACCGAGCCCTGGCCTGACTGGATCAATAAGGGCGGCGCCTTCCGCGCCTTGCCTGCCTTCAATCTCGGCATCGCCTGCTGGCTGTTTCGCGACCGGATTGCCCGGCTTCCGGCGATACCGGGCCTGCTGACCACGGCCCTCGTCCTGTTCCTGATCTTCGGCGCGCAGCTTCCGATCATGGCAGCACTGGCAGTCATCTATCTCATCGCTGCACTCGCCATTCATCACGACCTCTCCAGCCAGACCACCCTGTTCTCGCGCCTTGGCTTTGAGCGCTGGTCCTCGCTGACCTATTCCTCCTACATGCTGCATATTCCGGTCGCGACCGTCGTCCTCACGCTGGCGGCACGCTTCCTTGCCCCCGTCATTCCCGGTGGCAAGCTCACCCTGGTGCCGCTGGCCGTCGCCGTTCTTGCCGCTGCCAGCATTCTGTCCCTGCGTTATTTCGAGACGCCCATGCGGCGCGCTCTCAATGAGGCTTATGATCGCCATTTCAGCACGCGAATTGCCGCGGCGACGGTGCCAAGGCAGACGTGACCTGATGGTGGATGCAACGCAGACAATGTCCGGGACGGCGCGGCCGCTGGCTCAAACGAGGACGGCCAGCCGGGATGTGGCCATCGACAGCATGCGCGGCCTCGCCATTCTGATGGTGATCGGCATCCATTCGCTGCAGCAACCGCTCGATGCATCGTGGAAGACCATGCTCGATGCGGCGTTGCGTCCCTGTGTGCCGATCTTCCTGTTCGCGTCCGGCTATCTGACCGCGCTGTCGGGCCGCGTTCCACTCGGCAAGCGCGTCATGGCCGCATTGATCCCCTATGCGATCGCTTTCGCTGCGGCCTATCTCTACATGGCGCTGCAGAACCCGGCGATGGATCACCGCCCAACGACAACGGCTGCGCGTTTCGTGCTCGCTTACGTGTTCGTGTATTATTATGTCTTCGTCTATCTCGGCTGTACGCTCATGCTCTGGCTGACCCTGTGGTTTGCCCATCGTGAGCCGACCCAAGCCAATGAGCGACTGCGCCTCGTCCTGATGCTCGCCCTCGCCTTCGGCCTGATCATCGGCAGCTACGTCGATCCCCTGCTGATCCAGCGCGGACTGTCCGATGGGCTGATCGAGGAAGTGCGCATGCGCGATATCCCATTCTGGTTCAGCTTCGTGGCCCTGGGAATGCTGGTCGCCGGATCGACGGCGCGGCTGGCCCTTCCGCGGATGCGCCTGACACTCACTGCCGCGGCACTGCTGGCCTATGTGATCTATGCGGCAGCGAGACTGCTCAAGATCGGCGACGCCGCCGATTATGATTCGATGGCGTTCTTCGGCTATGCCGCAGCGCTCTGCGTCCTGTTGCTCGCACTCGGCATCCGCGCGCCGGTCCTGGCCCTGCTCGGGTCCGGCAGCTACTTCATCTATCTCTGGCATATTTTCATTGTCATGGCCTTGCGCGATCATGGCGGACTGCGCCAGTTCGGCCCGGTTGCGGGGACATTTCTGATGTATGCCATCACCGTCGCCTTGAGCCTTGTCGCGTTGCTCGCCGTGCAACGATGGGCGCCGCCGCGCGCGGCCCGCTGGCTCGGAGCCTGACCATGCTGCTGAAGCGCACGATCCTTTATCTTCCCGCTCAGATCGTCGGGCCGATGTTCCAGCTGATCGCGATGATCGTGTGGACCCATGTGGTCAACGAGCATACGCTGGGTGTGATCACGCTGATCACGGCAACGCATGAGCTGCTGCAGATCGCGTTCCTCGCGTGGTGGTCGCAATATGCGCTGCGCTTCTTCGGCCGCTATCAGGACGGCGAACAGGCCGAACGCTTCTATCGCACCGAGAATGTCGTCATTCTTGTTTCGCTGGTGTTGCAGAGCGCCGCCGTGATCGGCGTGCTCTATACGGTCATCGCGACTGACACCAACCCGGCGCTGCTCGGCGCCACAATCGCTTATGTCATCAGCCGCTCGCTCAATCTCTATATCGCTGAACGCGCCCGGGTCCGGCACCAGATCGGCGTCTATTCGATCCAGCAGATCGTCGGGCCGTCGATCGGCTTCATTCTTGGCCTGATACTCATCAAGCTGATCGGCCCATCGCCGGAATGGCCGCTGCTGGGCTATGCCGCCGCGCAGCTCTTTGCCGCTTTGGTCGTCCTGCCCCACACCGGCTACAGCCACCGCCTGTGGCCGATCGATCGCGAGATCATTCGCCATGCGGTGAGCTACGGCATTCCGCTGATTATCGGTGGCGCGCTGGGCTGGGTCGGCCTCAATGCGTCGCGCTTTATCGTCAACGACATGCTCGGCGTTGCCGCCGCCGGTCTCTTTGCCGTTGGTTATGGTCTGGGCCAACGCGCCGCGGCAGTGGCCGCGATGCTGGTGACGGCAGCGGCTTTCCCGCTGGCGGTCAAGAGCATGGAGCAAGGCGGCAGCAAGGCTGCGATGCGCCAGCTTGCCGATAACAGTGCACTGCTCATCGGCATTCTGGCGCCGAGCATTGCGGGCATTTTCCTGCTACGAGCCGAGATCGTGCACCTGCTGATCGCCACGCCGTTTCAGCAGGTGACGCTGGCGATTCTCCCTCTCTCGGCCCTAGCCGGTTCGATCCGCAACATCCGCGCCCATTTCGGCGACCAGGTGTTTCTCCTGCACAGCAAGACCCAGCTGATGATCGTGGTCTCCAGCATCGACGCGCTGGTGACGATCGTGGCGAGCTTCATCTGTATCCACTATTGGGGACTCGTTGGCGCAGCCGGCGCGACAGTGCTGTCCGCCATCGCTGCGGCATTGACCAGCTTCATCATCGGCTTTTCGAAATTCGGCCTGACCCTGCCCTGGGCGCATCTCGCCCGCATCGTCCTCGCAACCGGGGCCATGGCGGCACTGCTGACGCAACTGCCGGAAGCGCCAAACCATGTCCTGCTGGCGGCACATGTCGCCGCAGGCGCGGCGATCTACATGTTGGCCCTTGCCATCCTTTACGGGCCGACGTTGCTTCGGATGCTGCGCCGGCAGCCGCAACTCTCGGAGCTCTAATGTCGTGAAATCGTCACGACCGTTTGGCGGTCTCCAGTGCACGGGCCATTGCGTACCACAGCGGCTTTTTCTGCATGTTCTCATCGAACGGCAGCGGCCGTGGCAGTCGTTCTGCGAGAGGATTCTTCTTTCTCGCGGCGTCCGTATAGAATGAATAGTGATCGGACAGCTGCCACGCGATCACGGCCTTGACCGCCGGGACCTGTAGCACCGTCTCGAGGAATTTCCCGCCGGTCTCCGCAATCATCTTGTCGCGCGTGGCAACATCATCAGGGAAGGTGTCGTCGCGGACATCGAATTCGGTGATGTAGATGTCGACCTTACGTTCGGCGAGCGCGTGGACGAATTCGAGAAACCGCTGAGGATCATGGGGATAGCGCGGCTGCAAGTGGCCCTGTAGGCCGACCACATCAAGCCGGACGCCGGCATGCTGCAACTCGTCGACCAGACGCAACAATCCGGCGCGCACCGCGAGACCGACATCATCATCGCGTTCCGCCTGTGCCTCATTGAGCACAAGTTTAGTCTTCTTATCCACAGCACCAGCCCGCGCGAAGGCGCGCCTGATATAATCAGTGCCGAAGGCATCGTACCACGGGCCAAGGCGATAGCCGCCGGGTGCCTTGTGACCGGGCCAGAACGGCTCATTCACGACGTCCCATGACTGCAATTGGCCGGCATAACGTCCGGCGACTTCATCGATATAACTATCAAAGAAGGCCTGCCGCTCGGTGTTGCTAATGGACTTGATCCACTGCGGAACCCATTCGTTCCAGATCAGACAATGACCGCGCATGGGAATGCGATTGCTCGCACAAAATTGTAGCAATCGATCGGCGCTCTCGAATCGCTTCGGACCCGCCATCGGCGCAAGCGTGCCCATTTTCAGAGCGATGTCCGTCGTTATAATTTTCGTCTGTGTTGTGTAAAGCTCACGATATCCGACATCCTTGTCGATCACCGGCCCTGCAGCCGCGCCAAACATCAAACCATTTTTTGCCGCAATTGTACCAAGGCTCTGCGTTTGCGTTGCGCCGACTGCATGTCGTTGCATAGCAAGCGTCGCGCCGGCGATGACTGCGAGCGACTTTCTCCTTGAACATTCGAACATATCCACTCTCCATCGATTCAAAATCGTGACTGCTATCTTTTCGATGTTGCGCGACAGCATCGCCATCGTTGCGTCGCAATAGTTCGTTTTGATGTCCATCACGTCGAGGGGATGATTTTCGACTCACTTTTCTTCGCTGCATCGATGGCAAGCAAGTGTGCACTTCGTTCAAGCGTAACTCGGCCACATCGTCACCAGGGGAACGACATGTTGCAGACGCAGGCGCCACACGCCAAAAATCTAACCGTTGACGGAGTTACCGTGAACGTTTCATCGCTCGATGAAGCCGTTTCATCGATCGTAGAAGCGGCTGAACGCGGCGAGAACTTCAGCGTATGCACGCTTAATCTCGATCATGTTGTTCATCTGCAACAGAAGCCGGACTTTCGCGCCGCCTATCGACGCGCACGCTTCGTCACTGCGGATGGTTTTCCGATCGTTGTTCTCAGCCATCTGCTCGGAACACCGATTTCGCGAACCACCGGCGCCGATCTTGCTGCTCCCTTGTGCGAAGCTGCAGGCAAGAAGGGGCTCCCCATCTTTCTGTTCGGTTCCGACAGGCCAACGCTGGACAAGACAGCAACGGAATTGCGCAAACGATATGAAGGTCTGCAGATCGTTGGTACTTTTGCGCCCGGTCGCAACTTCGACGCCTTTTCAGCGGAGGCCGATACAGCGATTGCACAGATCCGCGCATCCGGTGCAAAGCTCTGCTTCCTCGCGCTGGGCGCCCCGCGACAGGAAGTGTTTGCGTCGCGCTGTATCGATGAGTTGGACGGGACGGGCTGCCTGTGTTTCGGCGCGGCGCTGGACTTCATCGCAGGTACACAGGTTCGCGCACCGATGTTCACCCAACGTGCCGGTCTCGAATGGGCCTGGCGCATGTTGCGGGATCCGCGCCGCCTTGCGCCCCGTTACGCACGCTGCGCTGCCGCCGTGCCACGTTTGATCGCCAGTACGCTTCCACAAATCCTGAACGCTCGCATGAGGAAAGCCGCATGACCTCGACACTCACTCTGGGTCTTCGCGCCCGGAACGCCGCGCCGGCCAAGCAACGCTACCAGATCTGCCTTATCCACCCCTTCGATCCGCGCGGCCAGAAGGTGGGTGGGCTAGAGACCTATATCCGCGACTTCATCACCTTCCATCCCACGGACACGGACATCCTGTTCGTTGGCGTGGATTCGATCGGCGACCTCAAGCTCGGCGAAGTGCGACGGCTGACTTTCCGCGGGCGCGACTTCGACTTTCTCCCGATCCTGCACTATTCCGACCAGCAGGCCCGAGAGGCCGCGCGCACCATCCGCTCGTCACTCACCGGCCAGTTCTTCATGGCGTTACTGCGCTATTTCGGCCCAGTCTCGCGGCTGATCCGCGAACGCGGCTGCACTGTCGATCTGCGCCGCGTCGAATTTTCCTGGCTGCCGACGTTGCTGCGCCGCCCGTTCATCCAGATGCTGCATGGCGAGGGCGCGCCGAAGCTGCAAATGGATTCGCTCCTGAAGAAGTATTCGTTCGTGCACAATATCGGCGAGCGTTTCGCGGTCACGACCAGCGCAAAATTTCTGTGCGTGAACCCGTTCATCACCGAGCGGCTGCAAAAGACCTATCCCGGCCAGAGTGGCAAGATCGACACGCTCTGGACTTGGGTGAATACCGACATCTTCAAACCGCAGCCGTTTCCGGCGATGACCGCGCCGTTCCGAATCATCTTCGCGGGACGCCTTGACGAGTTCAAGGATCCGCCGTTGATGTTCAGCACCATCGCCCGCCTGCGCGAGCGGCTGCATGGCCATCTCGAATTCCATTATATCGGGACCAGCGATCCGCATCGCTTTGCCGAATTCGCCGCGATCGAAGACATCACGATCCGGCACGGCTTCAAGGACGCTGTCGGCATGGCCGCAACACTGGCCAATGCCCATGCAGGCATCCTGACGTCGGAATTCGAGGGCATGCCGCGTTGCGTGCTCGAGACGCTTGCGGTCGGCCGCCCGGTCGTCGCCGTGCACCTGCCGCAACTGGAGTCAGTAATTCATGATGGCGAGAGCGGCTATCTCATTTCCCGCAGCTCATCCCGCGACGAGATGATCGAGAACCTGGCCCAACGTTTCCTCGATACCCGCGATGCGATCGGCACCGGCGAGATCAACCCGGTGCAGGTTGCCAGCGCAATCGATAATTTCACACCAGCGACGCAGTTGGCGCGCGTCTTTACCTATCACCAGGACATCCAGAATGCGCGCAACATGACGATGACGCCCTCCGCGGCACACTGAGGTTATTTGTGAATATCCTGTTGCTATCGAGCGAATATGCTCCCGCACGCGGCGGGATAGGTACCTACGCCCACGAGATCGCATTGGCTGCAACACAGCTCGGCGCGCGGGTGACGCTGGTCGCTCCCGATTACGCACAGGATATGTCAGCCGACGATCGCGCCATGCCCTTCGCAATCCACCGCTTCAGCGGCGGATTGCATTCGGCGCGCGATCTGCCCGCCAAGATCATGCTGGCGCGCAGCCGGATCGGTACGGCCCCGTTCGATGTGGTGCATGCCGCCGACTGGCCCTTCTTCATTCCGGTCGCACTCGCGCGCGGCCGCACGCCGGCCCGAATGCTGATGACTGTGCACGGTACAGAGATTAATGAGACGCAGACGCCACTGAAGCGACTGGCGATCCGCTTCAGTGGCGTGTTCGGGCCGCGCACCGAGGTCGCTGCCAATAGCAACTTCACACGCGAGCTGTTCCGCAAGAGATTCACGATCGACGAACGGCGCATCCATGCCATTCGCCTTGGCGTCTCCGATTTCTGGTCCGGCCGGCGCAGCGACCGCGCTGCCACGCGCGCGATCTATGACATTGCGCCAGACCGGATCGTCATGGTCACCGTGGCGCGGCTCACGCGGCGCAAGGGACATCATCTCACGCTCGCCGCCCTCGCGCAGCTTCCTGACGAATTACGTCAGCGAATCACATGGCTGGTCATCGGTCCGCAGGGGGAAGCGGATTATGTCGATGAGCTTCGCGGCATGATCGCCGCGTCCGATTGCGACATCAGGCTACTCGGCGCACTATCGAATGAAGAAATTCGCGACATCTACGGTGCGGTGGACTTCTTTTGTCTGACCGGTGTGCCGGATTCGTCCGGCCGCGTCGAAGGCTTCGGTCTCGTCTATCTCGAGGCCGGTGCCACAGGCCTGCCGAGCGTCGCGAGCAATATCGGAGGTGTGCCCGATGCGGTGCTCGCCGGCCAGTCTGGCCTTCTGGTCGCCCCCCGCGTCGACATGATCGCCCATGTGATCCGGCAATTGGCCGAGGACGATGAGCTGCGGGCGCGCCTCGGCGCTGGCGCCGCCGCACATGCGCGTGATCTGTCGTGGGAACGCTGTGCCGCAGAAACCTATGGTTTGAAGCGGCCATCGCCATCGGAGGATGCCTTGCAGACCGGATCGGAGCTGAGGGCATCGGCATGAAACAGCTCGCTGCCATCGTCACATTGCTCGTGCTCACCGCAAGCACCGCGCATGCCGACAATTGCAACAAGAGCCGGGAATATCTGCTCGGCGGCCTTGCGGGCGACCTCACCATGCCGCCACAGGCCTATGAAGGCCTGTTCAAGGTCTGCACCGCGACGGCGACGATGCCGAACGTCAAAGATGCCTACATCCTGAAGGATGGGGCCATCGCGGTGATTCCGAAACAGGACACGGTGGCCGCCACCGCGGCGACGCTGTCGCGATTCTGCGACGCCAACCCCAGAGCCACGCTACGCTTCATCTCCGCCAAGGAGCTCGTGCTAACGAAATCGACATCGGGCATTGTGCAGATGTCGTCAGGCTCCGCAACATCGTGTAAGAAGATCAAGGGTCTCACCTGAGCCAGAGGGAAATGCCGCCATGCTGAAGCGCATCTTTCGCTCCTCGTCCGAGACATTCCGGACACGCTCGCCGGAACGTGATCGCATCACCGATGAACGGCTTGTTCTCGCCATTGCGGCGACCATCGACTCCGGCCTGCGCAGTGCAGAATACGAACATGACGGCCTGAAGCGTCGGCTGGAAGACGTCATCTCCATCGCCGCAATTGTCGGCGGTAACGAGATCGAAAACGTCAACAGCCAGTCGGACCCACGGGCGGAACTCCTGCAGAAATCGGACGACGAGATTCGCATCGGCGAAGCACGGCTGCGGACGCTCGAAAACAATATCGAGCATTTCAGATCGCTGAAGCGGGACCTGAAGCGGCGTTTCCCGAGCATCAATCTCGATGCCGCCGAGCCGACGCCGAAATAGCGGTTTTCCACCGATCAAGACCAGCCGATCAGCACGCCCTGCGAGGGTTAGTGACGCCACGACACTCTTCAGGGTGATCGATGCCTCGTAGCCGAGTTCGATACGATCAGGCATACTGGTCGTGTAAATGCTATCCCTCACCTCGTCGCCGGCCACCACCCGCACCGTGATCGGCCCCGCCTGCCTCAATCCTGCCCCAGGACTTCGCCCAAGGGGGCGACCGGAGTATCTGCTTCCATGACTGATCGCGCCGACGCCATTGCCGCCAGGATCGAGACCTTCATTCGCGCCGAAGTCATCCCCTATGAGAAAGATCCGCGGACAGGTGCTCACGGCCCGAGCGACGAACTGGTGCAAGAGCTGCGCGACAAGGCCCGCAAGTCCGGCGTGTTGACCCCGCATATTCTTGCGGATGGGTCGCATCTGACGCAGCGCGAAACGGCAAAGGCCCTGATCAAATCCGGTCTTTCGCCTCTGGGGCCGCTGGCTTGCAACACGATGGCACCCGACGAGGGCAATATGTATCTCCTCGGCAAGGTTGGCACAGCCGAACAGAAGACGCGTTTTCTGGAACCGCTGGTGTCGGGGAAAGCACGTTCGGCATTCTTCATGACCGAGCCGGCAGACGAAGGCGGCGCTGGCTCCGATCCGTCGATGATGCAGACCACCTGCAAACTCGATGGCAATCACTGGGTCATCAACGGGCGGAAGAAGTTCATCACCGGCGCGGAAGGCGCCAAGGTCGGGATCGTCATGGCGAAGTCCGATGACGGCGCCTGCATGTTCCTCGTCGATCTGCCAGATCCTGCGATCCGCACCCTGCGCGTGCTGGATACGATCGACAATTCGATGCCCGGCGGCCATGCAGAGATCGAGATCGAAAACCTGCGTGTCCCGGCAGACCAGATGCTTGGCGCGTCAGGCGACGGTTTCAAATACGCACAGATCCGCCTCAGCCCGGCGCGCCTGTCGCATTGCATGCGTTGGCTGGGTCTTGCGATCCGCGCCAACGAGATCGCGACCGACTATGCCTGTCGTCGCCATGCGTTCGGAAAGGCCCTGATCGATCACGAAGGCGTCGGCTTCATGCTGGCGGAAAACCTGATCGATCTCAAACAGTCGGAACTGATGATCGACTGGTGCGCGGACGTGCTCGACACCGGCTCGCTCGGCACGGCCGAAAGCTCGATGGCCAAGGTGGCCGTGTCGGAAGCGCTGATGCGGATCGCCGACCGTTGCGTGCAGGTGATGGGCGGCACCGGCGTTTCCGGCGAAACCATCGTCGAACAGGCCTTCCGCGAGATCCGCGCGTTCCGCATCTATGACGGCCCGACCGAAGTCCACAAATGGTCGCTCGCCAAGAAGATCAAGCGCGACTGGAAGACCGATCAGCCAGGCATACCGGCCGCCTAGACGTCGACCTCGACCTGGAGCACGTCGTTGAAGCGGTTGAACGCACCGCATAGCGCGATGCGCCAGGTCAGTTCGACGATCTGCGCATCGTTTAAATGCGCGCGCAGGCGCTCGAACATCGCATCGCGGATTCGATGCCAGTTGCTGGTGACTGCGATCGCGTATTCGACCACGAGCCGATCGACTTCGGTGAGTTCGGGATGCTTCTCCCAGTCGAGCAGGTTTGCCGCCCCTTCCGTCGTGATACCTTCAACCGCGAGCTTCGGCGTGTGCTGCGCAACGCAGAAGTCGCATTGATTGACCAGCGAGACAGCGACAATGGCGAGCTCGAGGTATCGCTTGGGCAGCACGCCTTCGTCGGCAAGCTGGGTGAGAAGACGCCACATGTGCTCGAACACCGGCAGCCGGTTGGCCATTGCGGCGGCTTGGCCCTCGAACGGGCCATATGTGGTCATGCGATCCCACAAAGCCCTTAGGTGCTCGGGCAGCTGATCTCTTTTTTGCAGGGCAACGCGGGCCATATCGAAACTCCGGTTATCAGAAACGAGAGGATGTCTTGTCCGCGAGCGCAGAGCGCGGCTCGCGGCCAAAACCATCCGGCTTGAAGATCAGCAATACCACCAGCCCCACGCCAACGAGGAACAGGCGAATGGCGGCGAGTTCGGACGCCCCAAGACCAGGAACGAGGTCTATCAGAAACCGGCTGCCTTCCAGAAGGAAGATCAGTGTGAAGGCGCTGGCAACGACGCCGCGGTTGCTGCCGCGCCCGCCCACCACCACGGCCATGAAGGCATAAGCGGTGACGATCGGGCCGAATTGCGTGGGGTCGATGTAACTGTAATAGAATGCGTGCAAGCTGCCTGCGAGACCGAGGATCGCGCCGCCGATGGCAAACACCCGCACGCGAACGGCGAGCACGGACTTGCCGAGCGCTTCCACGACGCCGGGGTCGTCGCGCGTCGCACGCACAAGGCGCCCGAAGGGGGAGCGGGCCAGCGCCTGCAGGACGGTGTAGACGATCAGCACGGCCAGCAACGCCAGAAGCAAAAAGCCTGTATCGCCCCAACCGCGGGGCCACCATGCCTGGAACGGTCGTTCGATCCCCGAAACACCGAGCATGCCGCGGGTCAACCAGCCTTCGTAGCTGATGACGAGGCGTAGGCATTCAGCAAAACCAAGCGTCACGATAGCGAGATAATCTTCGGACAACCGCACGGAGATGAGCGCGCTGACCGCACTCAACGCTGCCACGCCGAGCATGGCCATCCCCAGAGCGACCAGAGGTGGCAGCCCCTGCACCGTCAGCAAACCGGCGATATAGGCGCCGAGCATGTAGAAGCCGAACAGGCCGAAATTGACCAGACCGCCCATTCCCCATTGCAGATTGAGCGCGAGCCCTGCCAGCGCAGCCATCGCAACAAGCGTCAGAGTGGCGATGAGATAGACCGTCATTTGGTAACCCACCGCGTTCCAAACAGGCCCCAAGGCCGCACGAGCAGAAGCGCGACCATCACAAGGAATGTCACGATCATCCGGTAGTGCACGGGCATCACCAGCGTCGCCAGTTCCTCCGCAATACCGAGTGTCAGCGCGCCGGCGACGGCGGCCATCGGATTGGCAATGCCGCCGAGAATGGCCGCTGTGAACACAGGCAGCAGATAAGTCCAGCCCATCTGCGGCTCGACATTGGCATCCAGCCCGACGAGCACGCCGGACAGCGTTGTCAACATTCCGGCGATCAGCCAGACATAGGCGACGACGCGTGACCGCGAGATGCCGCGCACTGCTGCAAGGTCCGGGTTATCCGCCACGGCGCGCATCATTCTGCCAAGCCGCGTAAAGCGAAAAATGATCCACACCACAGCGAGCGCCGCAATGACCGTAACGAGAATGGTGAGCTGTTCGTGGTTCAGCCGGATATCGCCAAAACGCATCGGTCGCGCCACAGGCACGTTATAGGCCCGCGGCGAATTGCCGGCAAAGAAACGGATCACATTCTCCAGCGCGATGGCGACTCCCATGGAGGCCACCAGCAGCGTCACGCCCCCTCGATTGCGAAGCGGGCGATAGGCAAGCCAGTCGATACCGACAGCGATCACCGCAAAGAGTGCCGCGCCGGCACTAGCCGCAAGCCACAGCGGCATGCCCAGTAGGACATTGCCGATATAGACGAGATAGGCGCCGCAGGAGAGATAGGATCCAACCGCATAATTGGCAAAGCGCAACACGCTGAACGTCAGCGACAGCGCAAGCGCAGGCAATGCCAGCAACAGACCGGCGACAATGCCGTTGACGAGAAGCTGACCCATCACACCCCTCCGAGATAGAGGCGGCGGATATCCGGATCGGCGAGCACTTCGGCAGCGGGCGCGGCGAGGCGTATCCGCCCACCCACCAGAACCACGCCGTGATCCGCAGCGCCGAGGCCGAGGCGCGTGTTCTGCTCGACGATCAGCAGCGTCACTCCCGAGGCAGCCACCCGGCCTATCACCTCGAACAAAATCTCCGCATTGCGCGGTGACAATCCGGCGGAAGGTTCGTCCAGCGCCAAAACAGATGGCTCAGGCATCAGCGCCGCGGCCATCGCCACCATCTGCCGCTGGCCACCGCTGAGATGCCCGGCCGTGCTGCGAAGTTTAACGCGGATCTCCGGAAACAGGTCGAGCACGGCATCGAGGCGCACGCCGAACGATGGCGCCGAACGTGATGCCACGAATTCATAACCGACTTGCAGATTTTCCAGCACGCTCATGTTGCGGAAGATGTTGGCCTCCTGCGGCACGTAAGCGAGGCCCCGCGCGGCACGCGCAGGCGCACCGAGCGTCGTGACGTTCGCTTCACCTAACAGCACTTGGCCTGAGATCGGACGCAACAGGCCAACGGCCGTCTTCATCAGCGTCGATTTTCCGGAGCCGTTGGGGCCGACCACGACAAGTGTTTCACCTGCGCGAACCGAGAAGCTCACGCCATGCAGGATCGGGTGGCCGCCATAGCCAGCCACCACGTCGCACAATTCCAGTCCTGTTGCGGAGGTCGTTATGACTGCGCCCCCAGATAGGCCGACGCCACCTCCGTATTGGCGATGACATCGTCAAACCGGCCTTCGGTCAGCACCTGCCCCTCGGCCAGAACATAGACGTGGTCACACAGCAGACGGACCATGCCCATATTGTGCTCCACCAGACCGAAAGTGGTACCTTCCGTGCGCAGCGCCTGAACGAATTCCACGATCTCGCCAATCCGCGTCGGGTTCACGCCCGCACTCGGCTCATCCATCAATACGATACGCGGATCGAGCATCAGCGCGCGGCAGATTTCCAGCAACTTCTTCTGCCCACCCGATAGTGTACCGGCTGACGCGTCTGCAAGTTTCCAGAGATCGACGCGCTGCAGCAGTGCGCGGGCCTTGTCGATGGCTGCGTCCTCCTCGTCACGTACCGCGCGGCGGGACCAGAGCAGCGACAGGACGTTTTCCCCGCGCATATGAGGCTGCGCGACAAGGACGTTCTCAAGCACCGTGAGGCTCGCTAGTTCGCGCGAAAGCTGAAAGGTCCGCGCCAGCCCACGACGCGCCCGCCATGCCGGGCTATGCTGCGTCACGATCTCGCCGCCGAGCCGCACTTCGCCTGCGACAGGTCGCACCGCGCCGGCGAGCACGCCGAACAGCGTGGACTTGCCGGCCCCGTTGGGACCGATAAGTCCCGTGACGGCGCCCGCAGCGAGCTGTACCGATGCACCATTCAGCGCCTTGAAGCCGCCTTCATAGATCACACTAACATTGACGGCCTCGAGCATTGGTTCAGCGGATCTCGCCAACCAGTTTGCTGTCGCCTGCCTTGATCAGGAAGTGCCCGAAAGTCAGGTCGGTTTGATCGCCATTGGGCGCAAAGCGGAAATCCGACGCTGCCCCCGCATAGCGGAACGGCTTGCCTGTACGGAGCGCCTTCAGCGCTTCGGCCGGATCGCCGATCGAGGGGGCGTCGGCGTTGACCAGCTCAGGAACTTCCACGCCGAAACGGACGCCATCCGCGCTCTTGGCCTTCTCGATGGCCAATGCAGTCAGCACGATCTGGTCGAACACCTGGGCACCGAAGGTCATGATGGTGCCGTCCGGCTTGCCGATTTCCTTCAGATAGCGGCTATAGGCGGCAGATTTGCCAACGGGCACCTGCTGGGTGTGATGCACGCCTTCAGCGACTTCGGCGCCGACGTTCTTGACGAACTGACCGTTGCTGCCCGCGGCATTGCCAAACGCATAGATCTTGCTGTCATAGCCCGAGCGGAAAGCTTCCTTGGCGATGGCACTGAGCTCGTTGATGTAGGCAGCAACGAACACGGCGTCCGGCTTCTTGCCGAAGATGCGCTCCACCTCGACCCGATAGGACGGCTGGCCAGCGTTGAAGCTGACTTCGTCCAGCACCTTGCCGCCGGCGTCCGTGAAGCTCTTGCGGAACGGCTGGATGGTGCTCTGCGTAAAGGGCGTCTGCAGCACGAGAATCGAGGCGGTCTTGATGCCGTCCTTGGCCATCGCCTTGCTGAAGGCCTCGCCCCAGCTCTTGCCATTGGTCTGGAAACGCCAGACCAGATTCTTGTTGTCGCCGTCGGTGATTTCATCGGCTGATCCGTTGACGGTGAGAAGCACGCCCTTCTCAAGCGTGATCGGCTTGACCGCCAGCGCGACGGCACTGCTCCATACGCCTGCGATCGATGCGACCTTGTCCACGTCAATCAGCTTGCGTGCGGCAGCGACACCGGCGGTCGGCTGCGTCTCGTCATCCGCCACGATCAGTTCCAGCGGGCGATCGAGAACCCCACCGGCGTCGTTGATAATTTTCACGGCGGCGCGAGCCGCTTGCTCTTCCTCCTGGCCGTAAGGTCCGCCGATCCCCGTCAACGGGGCCAGCAATCCGATACGAATCGGTGATTGCTGAGCGAGCGACATTGGCGGCGAAGCGAGGCTCGCTGCGAGCGCAACCGATGTAGCCAAAAGAGCGCGGCGGGACAGATACGAGGTAAGCACGATGATCTCCAGGATGTGCGTCACGGGCGAGCCCATGGAACAGATCTCTGCCCATGCCGGCCGTCGAACGCCGCAAGCCGTGAAACAGCCATGACATGCATGTCAATGCTACCCACGAAAGAAGCGCTTTTAGCCTCGTTTGCATCGCTATGGAACCTCGCGCGAACCGGGACACAGCCGGGAAAGAGATTTTTATTCTCGCACTCATAAGACGCATGGCGCTTACGATAACCTGAATGAGTGTATCGATTTCGTGTCTCCAATCCGCCCCGTATCACGGGACGTCAGCACAACTTCCGGCATGGAAGGAGCCGCGGGCAGGCCTCGTCAAACAGACAAGCCGACTCTTCATTCGGTCGCCTATGGAGAGCAAACCGCCTTCTCTCTTCGCAAGGATTTCGAGAAAAACCGTCTCACTTCGATCGTTGCGCCAGTGGGCTTGTTCTGAAGATGGTGCCATCGCATCTGCGCGCTGGACGCATTGCCTGATTTCCTGAAGTGTAGTTGCAACTTCTACAAAGCGCACACTTATGCCGCATCAGCAGGCACCGAAGAGACATATCATGAAGACAGCAAAATTTCTGCACGTCGGCGCGCTCGCATTGGGCTTTGTCGCGGCGAACATGCAAGGCGTTCGGGCTGAGACGGCCCAACTCCGCATCGCGCAGCAATTCGGGATCGCCTATCTCCCGCTCATCGTCGCGAGCGAACGAGGCTTGATCGAGGAAGAAGCCAAGGCGCTTGGCATCACGCCGCCGAAGATCGAATGGCTGCGGCTCTCGGGCGCCGCATCGATGAACGAAGCACTGATTTCCGGCGGGCTGGATTTCGCGACCGCCGGCATAACGCCAATGATCCTGACCTGGGACAAGACGCGAACCACCGCCAAGATCATCGGCGTCGCCGCCTTGGGATCGATGGCCAATATCCTGACCACCAACAATCCGAACGTCAAGACACTGGCCGACTTCACCGAGAAGGACCGCATCGCGCTACCATCAGTTAAGGTCGGCTTCCAGCCTATCGTCCTTCAGATGGCCGCTGACAAGGCATTCGGCAAATACGACAAGCTGGACGAACTCACCGTCAGCATGCCGCATCCGGACGCAACGGCGCAGATCCTGTCGGGTCGCTCCGAGATCACGGCACACTTCACCTCGCCGCCGTTCTCGCAACAGCAACTCGCCAGCGGAAAAGTGCACGAGGTGCTGAACAGTTACGACGTCCTTGGCGGCCCGCATACGTTCAACGTGGTCTATGCCACCACCAAATTCATCAACGACAATCCGAAGACGATCCAGGCCTTCGTGCGCGGCCTCGACCGCGCCAATGACTGGATCAAGGCCAATCCGAAGGAGGCCACCGCGCTCTACATCAAGGCGGAAAACTCGAAGCTTGCTCCGGATTTCGTCGAGAGCATCATCCGCGACAAGAACATCAACTTCACGACAATTCCCGAAGGCGCGCAGAAATTCGCCGACTTCGAGGCCAAGGTCGGCCTGATCAAGCAGGCGCCGGCGTCGTGGCGGGATCTGTTCTGGTCTGGCCTCGGAGAGAAGCCGGGGAGCTGACGTGAACGTCGCGCCGCGATCGGCTGACTTCGTCGGCGACGCCGTAACGGCGCCGCTGCTGGCGCTCGACCATGTCAGCATCAGCTATCCCACCCGCGACGGCATCCTCACGGCCGTCGAGGATGTCAGCTTCACGCTGTCGGCCGGCGAACGGCTGGTGCTGCTCGGCCCGTCGGGCTGCGGCAAGTCCACGCTGCTACGTACGGTGGGCGGTTTCCTGAAGCCAAGCACCGGCGAGATCCGCCTACACGGGCGGCGCATCGATGCGCCTGGCCCTGACCGCATGACGGTGTTTCAGGAATTCGACCAGTTGCTGCCGTGGCGCACGGTGCTGGGCAATGTCCGTTACGCGCTGGAGCGCGGCAAGTCGCTGCCGCGCCCGCAGGCGGAAGAGGTGGCGCGCCACTGGCTCAGCCGCGTCGGGCTGAAGAATTTCGTCGACGCCTATCCGCATACGCTGTCCGGCGGCATGAAGCAGCGCGTCGCCATTGCTCGTGCCTTCGCGCTCGAGCCTGCATTGCTCTTGATGGACGAGCCGTTCGCTGCACTGGATGCGCTGACGCGTCGACAGATGCAGGACGAACTGCTCAAGCTGTGCGACGAGACCGGGAGCACGGCGCTATTCGTCACCCACGGCATCGACGAGGCGATCCGCGTCGGCACCCGCATCCTCGCACTGACGCCGCATCCCGGCCGGCTGGCCGCGGCATTCGACGTGCCGCCCGACACCCGCATCCGCGGCACCGCGCGCTTCGCCGAGCTGGAACGACAGATCCAGCAGAGCGTGTTCGCCGATCCGGAAACCGAACATGTCTGATATTGCTGCGCCGAAACTGGTGCGCGCGCCCGCTTTACAGCGCGCCTTCGCCGGTACACCCTGGCGGCGCGCCGTCATCCTCGCCGGCTTCGCCCTGATCTGGGAGCTTTATGCGCGCTGGCTCGACAACGCGCTGCTGCTGCCGACCATGGGCGCAACTTTGTCGGCGCTGTGGGCAGCTATCGTCTCCGGTGAACTGCCGGACCGCACCCTGACGTCGCTGCGCGTCCTGATCACCGGCTATGCGCTGGGCGTCGCCGTTGCCGCGGCGCTCACCACCCTCGCCGCGCTGTCGCGCTGGGGCAACGAGGCGCTCGGGCTGCTGACATCGATGTTCAATCCACTTCCGGCCATCGCGCTGCTGCCCGTTGCATTGCTGTGGTTCGGCATCGGCACGCCGAGCCTGATCTTCGTCATCGTCCATTCGGTGCTGTGGCCGGTGGCGCTGGCCTGCTATGGCGGCTTCCTCGCCGTGCCGTCGACGCTGCGGATGGCTGGCCGCAATCTCGGCCTGTCCGGCGGCCGGTTCGTGGTGGAGATCCTGGTGCCTGCGGCGTTCCCGCAGATCCTGTCGGGCCTGCGGATCGGCTGGGCATTCGCGTGGCGGACGCTGATTGCGGCAGAACTGGTATTCGGCGTCAGCGCACGCTCCGGCGGTCTCGGCTGGTTCATCTACACCAGCCGCGCACAGCTGGAGACGGCCAGCGTATTCGCAGGACTGCTGACGGTGATCCTGATCGGCCTTGTGGTCGAAGGGGTTATCTTTCGTACATTGACGCGGATCACGGTGCAGCGCTGGGGCCAGGAGCAGGCCTGAGCGACGACGACGGGCCAATGAGCCAGCTCTTAAACAACAGGTGTCGCGATCGGCGGGCGCCCCGATACGATCGCCTGCTCGAGATGATCGAGACGATCCTGGCCCCAGAACGGTTCGTCGCGATAGAAGTAGAACGGCGCGCCGAACAGCTTTCTATCGACAGCCTCGCGCGTCAGGCTCGCCTCGCGTTCCTGCACGGCAAGGTCGTTGGCGCCGGACAGCAGCCGTCGTTCATCGAGACCGCTCTGATCGGCCAGGCGCACCAGCGTCTCGGGGTCAGCAATGTCCAGCTCATCAGCCCACACCGCCTTGAGTCCGGCATGCACGAAAGCCGAGACGTCGGCGCCTTCAGCGATCGCGACCAGCAGCATGCGATGACCAAGCGCCGGGTCGGCTGGATAGAATTTCGGCCAGGTGACGAGCGGAATGTTGCGGATACCCTTCCAGCGCTCCATTTCGACAAGCCGATAGGCTTGGCGTTGGAGCGGCCGCTCAAGAACCGGCTTGCCGCCGCCGGCAGCGAAGACTGTCAGCAAGTCGATGGGCTTGTAGACGACCTCGACGTTATGGCGTTTCACGATGTCCTGAAACACCAGGCTGCCGATATAGGACCACAGCGAGATGAAGCTGAAATAGTAATCGACCCGGGGATGTTGCTCGGCCATGCCGTGTCCTTCTGAAAGCAAAACCTAGATTCCAAGATAAGCGGCGCGAACCGACGGATCACGCAATATCTCTGCTGCCGTGCCGGCCGCAACACTGCGGCCCTGATCGATGACATAGGCATGGTCGGCGAATTCGAGCGCGGTTGCCACATCCTGTTCCACGACCAGCAGGCTCGTCCCCGCCGCATTCACCTTGCGCAGCGCCTCGATCAATTCATCGACTACTTTTGGCGCCAGTCCGAGTGACAATTCGTCGATCAGCAGCAAGCGCGGCGCCGCCATCAACCCGCGGCCGATCGCACACATCTGCTGTTCGCCGCCTGATAGCGTAACGGCATCCTGCCTGCGCCGCTCACGCAGACGGGGAAATAGGTCGAAGACGCGCTCGATGTCGGCGGATATCGCCCCGCGATTGCTGCGGCCATAGGCGCCGAGCATCAGATTATCTAGCACCGACAGGCCGGCGAACAGGCGCCGTCCCTCCGGCACATGTATCAGGCCACGGCGGACGAAATCCAGCGGCGACGCTGCCCTCACCTCCTCACCGTCGAACACGATCGTGCCGCCGGTGGGTTGCAGCAGTCCGGACAAAGCGCGCAGGATCGTGCTCTTGCCGGCGCCGTTCGACCCGATGAGAGCGACGACATCGCCCTGCGGAATAGCGAGATTGACGTTCCAGACCACCTGCACGTCGCCGTAGCCAACCGCGAGATGACGGACCTCGAGCAAGGTCGCGCTCATGGTGTGATCTCCTTCTGCAGCCTGGCAAAGCGCTTACCGAGATAGGCCTCGATCACCCCTTCGTCCTGCATGACCTCGGCCGTCGGGCCATCGGCCACCAACCGGCCCTGATGCAGCACCAGCAGCCGGCTGCAGGACCGTGACACCACCTTCATCAGATGCTCGATCAGCAGAACGGTAATGCCCTTGGCGGCGATATCGGCGATCAGGCGCAAGGCATTGTCGATTTCCGCCGCATTTAGGCCGGCATTGACCTCGTCGAGCAGCAGCAGCTTCGGTTTCGATGCAAGACTCTTCGCCAGTTCCAGCCGCTTGCGGCCGGCAAGCGTCAATGCTGACGCCAGCGTATCGGCCTCACGCGTCAGCCCACAGAAAGCCAGATGCAGGTCGGCATCGCGGCTGGCCTCCTCGCGCGTCGGAACACCCCCGGCAAACAGCGCGGCAGCAGCGACGTTCTCGCGCACAGTCATACGCGGAAACGGCTGCACGATCTGGAAAGTGCGCGCGATGCCCGCGCGGGCCACAAGGTCCGGTCGCAATCCACCTATCTGCCGTCCGGCGAAATCGATTGTCCCCGATGTCGGCTTCAGAACGCCTGTAACGACGTTGACGAAGGTCGTCTTGCCCGCGCCGTTCGGACCGATGAGGCCGATGATCTCGCCTTCCTTCAATGCCACCGATACATCGTCAAGCGCCAGCAAGCCTCCGAAGCGGCGCGAGAGATGGTCCATCGTGAGAAGTATGCTCATCGCGGCTTTCTCCGCATGATCGCGGCAATGGATGACAGCATCCCACGGCCGCGCAGCGCTCCAAGGCCGCTTGGTAGGAACAGGACCAGCGCCACCACCAACAGGCCGAGGAAGCCTGCGTGGAATTCGAGACTGTTGCGCCAGATCAGTTCCTCCAGTCCGAGGAAGACGAAGGCCCCGATCACCGGTCCGGCGATGGTACCGACACCACCGAGCAGGGCCATGATGATCGGCTTGACCGAGAGTGAGACATCATAGACGTCGGATGGATCGATGTAGCTGACCCATGACGCATAGATCGCGCCGGCGATGCCGATGAACAGGCTGGACAAAGTAAAACCGATGACCTTGGCGCGCCGGGTATCGATGCCGATGACCTGCGCGGCGTCCTCGTTCTGGTCGATACAGCGAAGTGCAACACCCAGCCGTGCCCGATCAATCCAGATCGATGCAACAACCGCTGCCACCGCGACGACGCTCATCGCCACGAGAAACAACTGCGCCTGGCTGTTCGAACTACCGCCGAGCAACGGCACGTTCAGGCCCATGCCGCCACCGGTCAGCGACGTCCAGGAATTGGTTACCTCGCGAAGCACGTCAGCAACGACGAGGCTGCCGATCGCGAAATAGTGCCCGCGCAGATGCAGGATCGCGAACCCGAGCGCGGTCGCGAAGACGGCCGTGAACACACCGGCACCGATCCAGGCGGCAACTGCCGGCACACCCGCCGACGATGCAAGGCCGCCCGCATAGGCGCCAAGCCCGAAGAAGGCTGCTGTCGCGAATGACGGATAGCCGGAGAAACCACCGACGATGTTCCAGGCGACGGCCAGCGTCACATACATCGCGACCGTAGTGGCGAGGCGCAGCACATAGTTGTCGCCAAATGCCAACAACCCAATGAACAGCACCAGCCCGGCGGCGACCAAGAATATCCTCCAGCGCATCAGTTGAACCCCTTGCGGCCCAGCAGCCCGGTGGGCCTGACCACCAGCAACACCAGCAAAAGGAGGAAGGAGATCGTCAGCGCATTCTCAGGCCCGATGAACAGCGCGCCAAAACTCTCGATCACGCCCAGCGCAAAGCCGCCCGCAACGACGCCGGGGATGCTGCCAAGACCGCCGAGCACGCAGATCACGAACGCCTTGCCGAGGTACCCGCCGGAGGACACCGGCGAGATCGGAAAGATGGCAGCGAGCAGCGCGCCGGCCGATCCCGCCATGAAGGTTCCGAGCGCGAACGCGATTGCATAGGTACGCTTCACGTCGATGCCCATCAGCGACGCGGCATCACGATCCATGCGCACCGCCACGATGGCGCGGCCGAGCTGGGTGAAACGCAGCAGCAGTCCCAAGGCGACGACGAGCACCAGCCCGACCGCTGTGGCATAGACGCGGTCGATGGGGAGGATGATGTCGCCGAACTCAAAAACACCAAGCGGCGGATTGAGATTGATCTTGCGGTAATCGGCCTTGAACCCGGCCAGCATGGCATTGTCGAGAAACAGGTTGAGTCCGAAGGTCAGCACCAGCGTCATCAGCACCGGTCGTCCCATCACCGGATTGATCGCGATGCGCTGGATGACATAGCCGAGCACGAAAATGATCGCTCCCGCCAGCGGCGCGAACAGGAACGGGCTGATGCCGAACGATTGATGGGCGAAGAAAGCCAGATATCCGCCGAGCACGATCAGCGACCCATGCAGGATGTTGATGATGTTGAGTACGCCCCAGACCAGCGAAAAGCCGGCGGCGATGCAGGCATAGAGCCCACCTAAAGCCAGTCCGTTGACCAGCACCTGTATCCAGAGCATGTCGATGCCTCAATGCAGAGGCCGTGGCAGAACGCACTGCCACGGCCTCGCAAGCGTCAGAAGATCAATTTCCCGGGGTCGCGCGGAAATCGCTGGTGGCGATGTCGGCGGGATAAACCACCTGCACCTTGCCCTGCTGGATCTGATAGACCGGCGGGATGTAGGAGTTGGCGATACCCGTCGGGCCGAATGAGATCGGTGCAAAGAAGGTCTTGAAGCCGCCCTTCGCGAGTTGCTCGCGGACAGCATTGCGATCCTTCGAGCCGGCGCGTTCGACGGCCAGCTGCAGAATGACACCGACCGCCGCGCCTGACGCCTGGGTGAAATCTGGCTCGGCACCATATTTGGTCTTGAATTGCGCAACGAAATTCTGCGTCGAGCCGAACACGTCTTCGCTCTTGTAATTCAGGATCGGATGAAACCAGCTCGCGGTCGTGACATTCTCCGACAGCGGGCCCACAGCATCGATCCACTCCTTGTAGGCCGGGCCATTGATCAGCGTGTAAGCCTGCCCGCCGACCTTCAGTTCTCCGGCCTGCTTGCGGGCCAGAATGAGGTCGTTGATGTAGCCGGTCACCACCACCCAATCGGGCTTGGCGGCACGTAACTGCGTCAACGCAGAAGAATGATCCAGCGTGCCGATCGGATATTTCTCGAAGAACACGACCTCGAAGCCGAGCTTCTTGGCGCTTTTCTCGAATTCATTGGCCAACGACAACGGATAGAGATCGTTGCGCGCCAGAATCGCGACACGCTTCACGTTCGGCAACTTCGCCTTGATCAGATCGGCGATCGGTTCGCTCAGCGTGCTATTGTCGGTATAGAGGCCGAACAGGTTCTTGTACCCCTGATCAAACACCTCGGCCGACGACGCGCTCGATGCCAGCAGAGGTACGCCCGCTTTCTCGGCTACCGCGCTCACGGCCTTCGCTGCGCCAGAGCCGAACGGCGAAAATAGGAAATCGACCTTGTCGTCGGTGATCAGCTTCTCCGCGAGCTGAACCGCCTTGGGCGTCGTCGACTGATAATCGTAATAGACCAGTTCGATCTTCAGCTTCTTCTCACCCGCCTTGATGCCGCCGGCCGCATTGACCTTTTCCTGCCAAAGCTCATAGCCCTGCTTCAGTTTTGCGCCTTCCGGAGCCAACGCACCCGTCAGCGGAAGCGGTGCGCCAATACGCAGGGAATCCTGCGCGCTTGCGATGCCCGCCTGCAACACTATGGCCACGGCGGCAGCCAGCAGCGAATGTCCCAACTTCATGATCATCTCCTTATGAGTTCCGCGGCATGTCTCCGAGCGCAAAAGAGATGTCAATGTGCTGATCTCAATAAAGTATTTCATCCTTCAGCATTCGATCACGCCGCGAGCGATGCTCTGGCCCATGATCAACAACGATGGATTTCTGCTACAGTTGAGCAAATCGCCCGATACATCTTTCGCGCAGTGCATCTATGGTGCTGCTGCAGATCACAGGCTTGCGCGCCAAACGCCGCAGCGCATCTGAGGCACAACGTTCTCCGGATGGCGGCATTGTGCAGAGCGATCAACCCATGATCGTCCCGGTTTTTGGAATTCCCCAGATCGCCTGCTTGGGACTCTAATGCGTCATCAGTGATGGTGCCTTTCACGCCCCAATGCAGGACAACGACAATGCATGCCAGACGAATGATCTTGAAAGCCGCCATCGCCATGGGTCTCGGCGTGGCTGTCGTCTCCGCTCCCGCGCTGATCGGTTCCGGATCGGCACACGCGCAGGAGAAGACCGTCCGGATTGGCTTCCAGAAATACGGCAAGCTGGTTCTGCTGAAGAGCAAAGGCAGCCTTGAGCCACGCCTGAAGGCACTTGGCTGGAACATCAAGTGGACGGAGTTTTCGGCAGGCCCCGCGCTGCTGGAAGCCATCAATGTCGGTGCGCTCGATTTCGGTAACACCGGCGAGGCGCCGCCGATCTTCGCGCAGGCCGCTGGCGCACCGATCCGCTATGTCGCCTACGAGCCGCCAGCGCCCAAGGGCGAAGCGATCCTGGTGCCGAAAGGCAGTCCGATCAAATCGGTCGCCGAGCTGAATGGCAAGAAGGTCGCGCTCAACAAGGGCTCCAACGTTCACTATCTCCTCGTCAAGGCGCTGGAGAAAGCCAATGTCAAATATTCCGACATCACCCCGGTGTTCCTGGCGCCGGCTGACGCGCGCGCGGCGTTCGAGCGCGGAGCCGTGGATGCCTGGGTGATCTGGGATCCGTTCCAGGCGGCCGCTGAAGCCGCAATTGAGGCGACGGTTCTTGCCGACGGCACCGATACCGTGTCGAACTACCAGTTCTATCTGTCATCGCAGAAATTCCTGGAATCCGATCCCAAGGTGGTCGATGCGATTCTCGAAGGCCTGCGGGAAGTCGACGACTGGGCCAAGACAGACATCAAGGCCGTTGCCGAACAGCTGAGCCCCTCGGTCGGCCTGCCGGTTCCTGTCCTGGAGGTCGCGCTCAAGCGGCAGGCCTACGGGATCAAGCCGATTGATCGCAAGGTCATCACCGAGCAGCAGCAACTGGCCGATACGTTTCTGGCGCTCGGACTGATCCCGAAAGCCATTGCCGTAGCCGACGCCGCCGGGACACCCGCACCATGACGGCCGTCGACGACGCTCTCAAGATTCTCTGGTTCCTGCCGACCAGCGGCGATGGCCACTATCTCGGAACCACGGCCGGTGCGCGCGAGGTCGATTTCGACTATCTGCGGCAGATTGCGCGTGCCGCGGACAAGCTCGGCTATTACGGGGCCCTGCTCCCCACCGGGCGCAATTGCGAAGACTCCTGGGTCATCGCATCGGCCATCGCGCCGTGGACGGAACGATTGCGCTATCTCGTCGCCGTGCGACCCGGACTGCAGTCGCCCACAGTGGCGGCACGCATGACTGCCACGCTGGATCGCCTGACCAACGGACGGTTGCTCATCAACATCGTGACGGGCGGCGATGCCGTCGAGAACAAGGGCGATGGCGTGTTCCTCGATCACGACGAACGCTATGAGGTCACCCGTGAGTTTCTGAATGTTTACGCGCGGGAGCTCGCCGGCGAAGCCGTCACTGTCGCGGGCAAGCACATCACGATCGAAGACGGCCGCATCCTCTATCCACCGATCCAGACACCTCATCCGCCGTTCTATTTTGGCGGTTCGTCGGATGCCGGCATCGATGTTGCCGTCGATACCGTCGACAAATACCTGACCTGGGGCGAGCCCCCGGCGCAGGTGGCGGAGAAGATCGCACGCGTGCGCGGGATCGCCGAGCAGCGCGGCCGCAAGATCACGTTCGGCATTCGGCTGCATGTCATCGTCCGCCATACCAATGAAGCGGCATGGAAGGCGGCCGACGAACTGATCGAGCATCTCACCGACGACACGATCGCATCCGCGCAGCAAATTCTCGGGCGAATGGATTCCGTCGGCCAGCAGCGCATGTCGCAATTGCACGGCGGCCGGCGCGACCGCCTCGAGGTCAGCCCGAATCTGTGGGCCGGCGTTGGCCTGGTGCGCGGCGGCGCCGGCACCGCGCTGGTGGGCGATCCCGCCACCGTCGCCGCACGCATCCGCGAATATCAGGACCTCGGCATCGATACGTTCATCCTGTCCGGCTATCCGCATCTCGAAGAGGCGTACCGGTTTGCCGAACTGGTGTTTCCGCTGCTGTCGCTGCAACAATCCAGCAATGTCCGGCAGTTCCGCGCCAATACCGGACCGTTCGGAGAACCGCTCGCCGATCACCGCCGGACGACAGCAAAAGTTTGACGCGCCGCCGGTCTTGATCCCAGCGGTGCAATGACGCCGCGGCATCTGGAGGAGACCACATGACCAAGCAGATTCGCCTCAACGCGTTCGCCATGAACTGCGTGGCGCACCAGTCGCCCGGCCTGTGGACGCATCCCGACGATCGCTCCGGCGACTATAATCGCCTGCCCTACTGGCTCGATCTCGCGCGAACGCTGGAACGCGGACGGTTCGACGGACTGTTCCTTGCAGATGTGCTCGGCGTCTACGACGTGTTCGGCGGCAATCCGGACGCGGCATTGCGCAATGCCGCACAGGTGCCGGTCAACGACCCGCTACTGCTGGTGTCGGCGATGGCCGCCGTCACCGAGAATCTCGGCTTCGGTGTGACCTGTACGCTGTCTTACGAGCCGCCCTATCCATTCGCGCGCCGGATGTCGACCCTCGATCACCTCACCGATGGCCGTATCGGCTGGAACATCGTTACCGGCTATCTCGACAGCGCCGCGAAGGGCATGGGCAAGGCCAGCCAGAACGCCCATGACGACCGCTATAACGTCGCCGAAGAATATATGGAGGTCGTCTACAAGCTGTGGGAAGGCAGCTGGGAAGACGACGCCGTGCAGCGCGACAAGGCGCGCGGCATCTTCACCGAGCCGTCGCGTGTTCACCGCGTCCAGCATTATGGCGAGAACTACACGCTCGACGCCATCCATCTCTCCGAGCCGTCACCACAACGAACGCCGGTGCTGTATCAGGCCGGAACGTCGCTGCGCGGAAAACTGTTCGCCGCGCAACACGCCGAATGCGTGTTCATGTCCGGTCCGTCCGCAAAGGTGATTGCGCCGCGCGTCGCTGCGATCCGCGCGCTTACGGCAGAGACAGGGCGCGACCCGTCGGAAATCCTGATGTTCAGCATGATGACGGTGATCCTCGGCCGCACCGAGGAGGAAGCCGCCGCGAAGCATACGGAGTATCGTCGCTACATCAACCATGAGGGCGCCCTGACGCTGATGTCCGGCTGGACCGGCGTCGATTTCTCGACCTATGACCTCGACCAAAAGGTGGAGCACGTCCACAACGAGGCCGGCCGCACGGCGATGGACAATATCACCCGCGCCGATCCCGATCGCACCTGGACGGTGCGCGAGGTGGCCGAGCATGTCGGCATCGGCGGCATCGGGCCAATCGTGGTCGGAACGCCCGAACAGGTGGCTGACGCCATCGAGGACTGGGTCGCGCAGACCGACGTCGATGGTTTGAACCTCGCCTTCGCGATCTCGCCGGGCAGCTTCGAGGACATCGTCGATCTGCTAGTTCCGGAACTGACCCGGCGCGGCATCTACAAGAGTGCCTATGCGCCCGGCACGCTTCGCGAAAAACTGTTCGGTGCCGGTCGCGCACGGCTGCAGGCGCCGCATCCAGCCTCCTCGTTCCGCGCCGCGCTGCCAGCCGCTATCGCCGCGGAGTAACGGCCGAACGACTCGACGTCGGCCTCCGGCTCGGGCTGGCATCAAAGCAGCAGAGGGATCGACGCATGCGGGGCGCTCTGATCATTCCGGGCCTTCACGGCTCACCGGACGGCCACTGGCAGACCCTGTTGCAGAGCCATACGCCGTTTGCGCGCCGCGTCGAGCAGGACGACTGGGACGCACCTGTGCTCGATCGCTGGGTGGAGCGACTTCTGTCGAGCGCAGATGCCAATCCCGGCGCGATCGCAGTCGCCCACAGTCTTGGCTGTATCCTCATAGCTCATGCAGCGCTGCGGATGCCAGACATCAAAATCGGCGGCGCACTTCTGGTCGCACCGGCCGATGTGGAAACGAACACCGACGCATTCCCGCAACTGCGCAACTTTGCACCGATGCCGACGACATCCCTGCCGTTTCCGAGCATCGTCGTCGCCAGCAGCAACGATCCCTTCATGTCGCTACAGCGGGCGCGCATGCTGGCCGAGAGCTGGGGCTCGGACTTCGTCAACATGGGCGATGCCGGCCATATCAATATCGCGTCGGGCTATGGCGCGTGGCCGGCCGCGCACCGCCTGGTCGATGCGCTGGCAGCGAAAGCCGAGACGGCACGGCACCCGCCACGGCCATTCCGAAACCGCACGACCGGCAAACGGGTGCCGGCGTCGTAGAGTATTTCAAGCCGTCTTGTCGTTCCGTTCAAACCGATCGTGCCGTCGAAGGGCCAGCTATCGCCGCATTGGCAGACGAACGCACGAAGGCACTCTCGATCGCCGGGATCGATGACAACAAGGCCCTGGTGTAATCATCGGCCGGGTTGGAAAACACCTGATCGACCGGTCCGGATTCGACGATCCGCCCGCGGTGAAACACCAGCACACGATCGGCGATATGCTGGACGACGCCCAGATCGTGCGAGATGAAAAGCAGCGCGGTGCCGAGGCGCGCCTGCAGCTCGCTCAGCAGATCCAGCACCTGCGCCTGAATCGAAACATCCAGCGCCGACACCGGCTCGTCGCACACGATGATATCGGGCTCAGCCGCCAGCGCACGCGCAATGGAGACACGCTGCCGCTGGCCGCCCGACAGCGACCGCGGAGTGCGACCGAGATGACCCGCGTTCAGACCGACCTGCTCGAGCACCGCGACGATGCGGTCGCGCTTTGTGCGCGCGTCGCCGGTCAGGTTTTCAGCAATCACATCGGCTACCCGGTAGCGCGGGTCGAAACTACTGAGCGCATCCTGCGGGATATATTGCAGCCTTGCGCGCAGCGCGCGCCGCTCGGCCTCCGCCACCCCGGACCACGGCTGCCCAAGCAGGCGCACCTCGCCCTCATCCGGCGCGAGCAGTCCGAGCACGATCTTGGCGCAGGTCGACTTGCCAGATCCGGATTCGCCGACGATGCCGACAACCTCGCCGGCCTTCACAGCAAAACTGACCCGATCCAGCGCCGGAAGCGGCGGCTCGCGGCCAGACATCCGCCGCGATACGTATCGCTTCGATATGCCGTCCACCTGCAGTACCACGGCGTCATCCGATGGCTTGCGGGCCGGAAGCTGTTCGCGGACGATGATAGACCCGTTGGTGCTGCCGCCTTCGGCGCCGGCGACGTCAAACCGGGCGGAGGCCAGCAGATGTCCTTTTGAATCAGCGGATGGGATCGCAGCAAGAAGCTGGCGCGTATAGGGATGGCGCGGACGGCGCAAGACATCCGCCGTAGCTCCGCTGTCCACGATGCGGCCGTCGCGCATCACGATCACCCGATCGGCAATGCCAGCCACAACTGCGAGATCGTGGCTGATCAGCAGCAGTCCGGCGCCTTCCCGCACGCGCTCGGCCAATACGGCCAGTACCTGCGCCTGGACGGTGACATCCAGCGATGTGGTCGGTTCGTCTGCGATGATGAGATCCGGGTCGGCGGCAATGGCCGACGCAATCAGTGCGCGCTGGCGCAAACCGCCGGAGAGCTGATGCGCATATTGCGCAGCCCGATGTTCGGGATCGGGAATGCCGACCTTGCGCAGCACATCGGTGACACGTGCGGCAACCGTTTGTCGCCCACGTAATGTCCGATGCGCGGAGAGCACCTCGCCGACTTCCTGGCCGATGGTACGCAGCGGGTCCAGCGACACCAGCGCGTCCTGCATGACCAGGCCGGTGACCGTGCCGCGCAGCTTGCGCCAGTCGGCTTCACGAAATTGCAGCGCATTACGGCCTTTGATCTGGAAACGGTCAGCGTCGATCTCGGCCCCGTCGCCGGACAGGTTCAGCAGGCTGCGTGCTGTAATGCTCTTGCCCGATCCGGACTCGCCGACCAGCGCCACGCATTCGCCGCGGCGGATCGTCAGGTCGAAGTTCCGGACGATCGGCGTGCCGCCATTGGCGCCGGAAAAGCCAATCGAGAGTCCCTCAATATCGATCAGCAAGTCGTCGGGTTGCGGGATGACCAGATATGGTTTGTCCGTCATGCCAGCCGTCCTTCGAACCGTTTCTGGATGGCATTGCCGACCAGCGTGAAGGCAATCACCGTCAGCGTGATGGCGAGTCCGGGAAACGCGCCGGGCCACCACGCCACGCGCAGCACGTCGCGGCTCTCCGCCAGCATCACGCCCCATTCCGGCGTCGGCGGCTGCGGGCCGAGGCCGAGAAAGCTGAGGCCCGACACCGCGAGGATGGTATTGCCGATATAGACCGTCGCGATTACCGGCACCGCGACCAAGACATTCGGCAGCACATGGCGGATGAAGATCTGCCAGCGGCCGAGGCCGTAGACGACGGCATGCGTCACATAATCGGCATCGCGCACCAATTGCGTTTGGGCCCGGATCACGCGGCCGAATTTCGGGATGCCGGCAATGCCGACCGCAATGGCGATGTTGAGCATACCCTGCCCGAGAAACGTGACCACCAACATCGCCAGCAACACGCCGGGGAATGACGACAGCACGTCGAACACGCGCGACGTCGCCTCATCGAGAAAGCGGTTACGCTGTCCGGCGAGAATGCCAAGCACGATGCCGAAGGCCAGACTGATCGCCATGCCGCCGAGCCCGATCAGGAGCGAATAGCGCGTGCCGTGGATGGTCCGCGCGAACACGTCGCGGCCGAGCCGGTCGGTGCCGAACAGATGCTCCCAGCTCGGCGGCTTCAGCCCTAGCGCGTAATCGCCGATCAGCGGATCGAACTGGGTGAAGGCGCGTGGGAATGCCGCGGCCAGAAGCAGCACGAACAGAAACGCCAGAGAGATCGCAAGGCCCGGCGACAGCAATCGCGGCGCGATCACGGCCGCCGTCGTCACCGTTTCCACCGCACCGGGCGGATTGACCTGCGGGTCAAGCGCGATGGACAGGTCCGCGAGCGGACGGGTTTGCACGTTCATTGCGCCCTCAGTCTCGGATCGATCAGCAAATACAGGATGTCGAGCAACGTCGACGCGGCGACATGGATGAAAGCGGCCAGCAGCACCACGGCCAGCACCACCGGCACGTCATGGGTCAGCACGGCGCCGAGCGTCACGGTGCCGAGACCAGGACGCCCGAAGACTTTCTCCGTGATCACAGCGCCGCCGAGCAGTCCGCCGATCAGCCAGCCGCCGAGCGTCACCGCCGGCAGCAAGGCATGCCGCAGCACATGGCGTGCGCGGATCACGAGCTCGCCGACGCCGCGCGAACGCACCGTGGTGACGAAGGGCTGATCGAGCGTCTTCTCCATCGCCTCACGCAGCACCTGCGCCAGGAGACCCGCTGTCGGCAGTGCCAGCGTCAGCGACGGCAGCACGATCGATTTCCAGCCACTGGCACCGGACACCGGAAACCAGCGCAGCGTGAAGGAAAACGCCATCAGCAGCAGGATGCCAAGCCAGAACACCGGCGTGGATGCGAATACCAATTCCAGAAAGGATGCGATCTGGCGCGAGATGCGCCCGCGGCCGGCTGTCAGCAGCGCGAGCCCGACTGCGATCACGATGGCCAGAAGCCCGCCGAGCAGCGCAAGCTGCACGGTCGGCATCAGTTGTGATCCCACCACCTCGGTGACGGGCTGACGCAGCACATAGGACGTGCCGAAATCGCCCTGCAGGATGCGCCAAAGAAAATCCAAGTACTGCGCGGGCAGACTGCGGTCGAGCCCCCACTCCGCCGCAATCGCCTCGCGCAGCCCTGGATATTCCAGATCGCCCGCCAGGATATCCTGGATGCGCCCCGGCAAGGCGTGCAGCGCCAAGAATGCCGCCGTCACACTCGCCCAGGCCACCACGAGACTGGTGAGCAATCTGGAAATGATACGAGACCACATGATCTCGTCTACTTCGCCAGCCAGAAGTCATAGGCGCTCGACGGCGAGTCCAGACCCGCCTCGAAGCTCAGCCCGTTGACGTTGTTCTTCGCCGCCAGAAACCAGCTCGGAGCGAACATCGGCACGATGAAGGCCTGGTCGACGCCGAGCTTCTGGATTTCATCGGTGAGAGCACGCTTCTTCGTCACATCAGTCGAACGCAGCGCTTCATCGATCAGACCCGTGATCTGAGGATCCGGATTGGCGATGTTGGAATACAGAAAGCCTTTGGAGCCGAGCATGTCCCATAACTCCCGCGCCGGATCCGATGGATTGTCGGTGTTCGGATAGATCGTCCAGTTGCCGTTGGCGTTGTTCTTGGCATATTCGCCAGCGGTGATGATGCGCAGGTTGAGATCGAAGCCGATATTCTTGCGCAACGCGGCCTGGATGCCCTGGATCAGCACTTCGCGGTTGTCGCGGACGTAAGGCTGCGGATAGCCGACGTCGATCTTCAGGCGCACGCCGTTCTTGGTGCGGAAGCCCTCAGAATCGCGGCCGGTCCAGCCGGCTTCGTCGAGCAGCTTGTTGGCGCCCGCGATATTGTTGCCCCACGCACCGACCAGCGCCTTGTTATAGGCCGGGTTGGCCGGGCCAATGATCGACCATGCACGCGGCACCGTACCGAGATAGACCTGCTTGACCAGCGGCTCGAGATCGAAGCCGTCTCGCAGCGCGCGCCGGACCCGCACGTCATCAGCCGGCGGAATGGTGTAGTTGATGTTGAACGTAAACGACGTGCTGGCGCCGGACGGGCCGGTCAGCAACTTGAACTCGGCCTGATCCGCAAACAGCGCCACGTCGGTCGGCTGCACGCCTTCGATCAGATCGACCTGTCCCGACGTCAGCGCACCCGCGCGCACCGCAGCCTCCGGCAGAAAGCGCAAGGTCACGCGATCAAGATAGGCCGGCCCGCTATGCGCGGCATAACCCGGTCCCCACTTGTAATCCTTGTTGCGGACGAACACCGCCGACTGGCCGCGGCTGTAGCGCTCGAACACGAACGGCCCGCTGCCCGCCAGCAGCGGCCCGCCGCCGCACAGGTCGCCTTTGGCAAGGGCCTTCGGCGAGATGATGCCCAGTTTGACGTTGGACGTGGACTCCAGGAACGTCGAATCCGGCTGCGTCAGGATCAATTTGACGACATAGGGCGACACCACTTCGGCACGATCGAAATATTGCAGCAGCGCGACTGCATTGGTGGCATTTTCCGGCTTCTTGACGAAATCGTAATTCGCCTTCACCGCCGCCGCGTCGAACTTATCGCCGTCGTGGAAGACGACGTCCTCGCGCAGTTTGTACGTATATTCCTTGCCGTCCGGCGAGATCGACCACTCAGTCGCCAACCATGGCGCGAAGGTACCGTCGGTCTTCTTGCCAACCAGCGAGTCGATATAGTTGCGCGCCACGAAAAATGCGGCCTGCTGCGAGGCGCGATGCGGATCGAAGCAGCTCGGCTCGGTCGCAACGCCCCATGTGATGGCGCCACCGGAAACCGGCTTGCCCTCCTGCGCCTGCGCAAGCTGTCCGCCCAGCATGACCGACGCGATGACGATCGCAGTGCGTGGCGAAATACTAATCTTCCTCATTGGGGACCGTCCGTTGGTGTTTTTCACTACCAACCGCAGCAGCAACGTCTCGCATTTTCTGAAGTGATCGATGGCATGGAGTTGCCACTTCATCTGAGCGCTGCAACGCGGTAGCAATTTGTAGCGCGATCTAAATCTGCAATCCGCGCAAAGACAATGCACTTCGCGCGATCTCACCGTCGCGACACCAAGTTTGAAAGATCATTCGCGATGCGATGCGATCAGTGGGCGAATGTCATACGCGCAAGCCCAAATACAACTGGATCGCTCTCCGCCTCGCCCATCAGGAATGCTCCATGAGTGAACGCAAACTGCATCTCAACGTGAACCTGCTCCATTCCGGGGTCTATGCATCGGCATGGCGGCTGCCTGACAGCGATCCCGGCGCATTCTACGACGTGCAGCATTATGTGAATGTCGCGAAGATCGCCGAGCGCGGAAAGTTCGACGCGATCTTTCTCGCCGACACGCCGGCCATCACCGACCGCATCGACCTGCGGCCGTTTCAATCCATGGAGCCGACCATCGTTCTGGCAAGCGTGGCTGCGGCGACCACGCATATCGGCCTGATCGCCACCGCATCCACGACCTATAACGAGCCATATAACATCGCACGGCGCTTCGCGACGCTGGACCATGCAAGCGGCGGACGCGTCGGCTGGAACGCGGTGACCACGGCGGATGCGTCTGCGAGCCGCAATTTCGGCCTGTCGAACGTGCTCGAACACGGCTTGCGCTATGAGCGCGCGAAGGAATTCGCCGAAGTCGTGCACGCGCTATGGGACAGTTGGGAAGACGATGCCTTTGTCGGCGACAAGGCGACTGCGCGTTTCGTCGATACGTCGAAGGTCCACGCCATCGATCATCGCGGCACGCATTACACCGTGGCTGGCGCCCTGACCGTGCCGCGCTCGCCGCAGGGACGGCCGATCACCGTGCAGGCCGGCGGATCCAGCGACGGCCGCGACCTCGCCGCGGCGCAGGCCGATGCGGTGTTCACGCTGTCGCAATCGATCGAGGATGGCGTCGCCTATGCGCGTGATCTGCGGGCGCGGGCCGTTGCCTATGGCCGACCGTCGGATTCCATCGTGATCCTGCCGGGCCTCGCGACCATCATCGGCAGCACCGAGGCCGAGGCGCAGCGACGGCAGGATAAGTTGTGGGACCTGGTGCCGATCCAGTACAGCCTGTCGCGCCTGGCGGGAACACTGCATGTCTCGCCCGATATCCTCGAACTCGACAAGCCACTACCGGACATCCCACTGCCGGCCAATGCCAACCAGACGATGTTCAAGGGCACCGTCGCCATGGCCCGCAAGGATAATCTGACGGTGCGGCAACTGCTCAAGGCGCTGGGCGGCGGGGTCGGCCATCGCATCATCGTCGGAACGCCCGAGGCGATCGCCGACGATATCGAGGCCTGGTTCAGGGCCGGTGCCGCCGATGGCTTCAACCTGATGCCTGACGTCTTGCCGACCGGTCTGGCCGTGTTCGTCGACGAGGTCGTCCCGCTGCTGCAGAAGCGCGGCATCTTCCGCCGCGACTACGAGGGGACCACGCTGCGCGATCACTTCGGACTCGAACGTCCGCCCAGCCGCTACGCGAAGCGCCCCGCAGCGGCCGTCACGGCGTGATAGCACCATAGGTGACTGCTCCCGCCGCGATCGGCGGGAGCAGTCATGGTCGCGCTCACCTGCCCTATGGCGCGTGGAACACCAGCGCGCGCAGCTCGATGCTCTCGCGCGGCGGCGCATCAGCAGGCGCAGTCGGATCCGCAAAGGCCGTATGCGGAGCGAAACGTGCGACGCCGTCTTTGATCGAATCGTAGCACTTCAGCAGCAATATCTCGTCGGGCGTCATATCCGGTACGTAGTACCAGCGATGCTGCGGATTGAATTTTACCGCATAGGTTTCACCGACCCGGTGCTGATAGACCAGATCCGATCCGACCAGTTCGTCAAAGCGAACGGTCCGCGCATCGGCGACCGCCAGCGGCGAATCCTTCAACGGGCCACGGATCGGACGCCACAGATTGATGATCTGCACGCGCCCCTTGAGCAATTCTTCCGCATCCTCCGGGAGTAGATCGCGGACACGTTGCGGACCCGATCTATCGGTGTGATCGACATGCACCCGGGCGACAGGCTGGCGCGGGCCTTCGCCGCGGTCATTGACGCCATCGACGCGCTTGCGCACGGTATGATCGAAGATGAAGACACGGCTCGCGCCGGTGATGTCTTTGAGCAGCTTCTCGGCTTCGGGATAGTAGACGTCCTTGACGTTCTCGTCGTCGTAGAAATCGGACACCGCGCTGTGCTGGTGCGCCACCGCAAAGCCGTGTTCATCGAGCGACCACTGATCGATGCTCGGTCGCGCATCATGGATCGCAACCGCATGCGGCTCCGGCTCCGCAGTGGAGCGCGGCTCGCCGGCCGGAGGATCGAATGTATAGGTGCGAGGGCGGCCATTGATCGGTGCCAGGTAGTTCAGATCCGCGGTGACGAATGCACCGGCCGTGATCTTCTCGTTGAGCAGTCCCATGATGGTTCTCCCGATTGATATGGGCTCATCACACATTTCATGCGCCCCATTTGGTTCAATCTGATCCCGGAGACCCACCGCGCCAATGGGGCGTTTCAAATAAGAACGTCATTTCCCGTCGGCGTGAAAACGGATGATGTGATTTCAGCATCGGTATCGATTGAAGATGTTTGATGTTGTGATCACGATCATCGTGAACAAAGTTCGGCATCGGCGTTCCCACGCAAGCAGGACATCGCTTGCATCCGCAAGCATTTACGCCTCATGACCGACGCTCCGAAAGAAGGATTGGAAGCCGTTCGGCCCAACTTTGGAATTCCCAAGCGCGCTGTGTGGAGCGTTAATGGGCGCCTTCAGGAGTTGAATTGATGCCACATCCACCACGTCTCGCCGTTGCCATCGCAGGCGCTCTCGCGCTCGCGACGGCCGTCGAGACCTATCACGCTGCCCATCAGCCCAAGCCTGACACGTCCCGGAATACTGCAGCCACAGCGACGCCAGCCCAGCAACTCGATCGTGCCCTGCAGGCGCTCCGCCTCGATACAGTCAGAGACAACGCATCGGCCATGTAGACGGAAGAAGGGACCAAGGCATGTATCTCGGAAAGATGATCGCTTTGGTACTGGGACACGCGACGTTCCTCAGCCTGTTCGTGTGGTGGTTTCGCTAAACGGGGCTCTCGCCTTCCGGCGGGACCGCCTCGCGGTGTCAACTCAACCGCGCGAGGCCTTCAGCAAAGCTGCCTTCCCCTTTACCCGTGGAAAGATTTGCTCGGCAAAGCGCTGCATCTCGCTCTCCAATGGCTGGAATTGCAGCATGAACAACTCGATGCCGGCGGCATGGAATTCGCGAATGCGCGCGGCGACCGTATCGTAGCTTCCCACCAGACCCGCAGCGGTTCCGCCATTGGTGCCCACCCGCGGCGACTTCTGCATCGTCTGCATCATCACGACCTTGGGATCGGTATTCACACGCTGGATGGCCTTCATCGGCGCGTCCTGCGCGGCGAGCGCCAGCAGACGCTGATGTGCCTGCTCGGCTTCTGCGTCCGTCTCACGCGCGATCACGAAGGCCGACAGGCCGAAACGCAGCGGTGCGCCGACCCGCGGTCGTGCCGCGACATTGGTGATCAGTGCCGCGACATCGGACAGCGGCTGGCCGTTGATGAACCAGACATCGCCATGGGACGCGACCAGATCACGCGCCGGCTCCGACTCGCCGCCGACATAGATCGCAGGCCGCGCGCGGTACAGATCCTTCGGCCGCAGCGCGTAGTCTCGGACATCGAAATTTTCGCCCTTATGCGTCATCCGTTCCCCGCCCATCAGTTGCGCGACGATCGAGATCCATTCCTTGCCATAGGCATAGCGATCGTCATGCTCGGCAAAGCCGATACCGGCCTTCTCCAGCTCGGGCTTATTCCAGGCATTGACCAGATTGAGCGCAAAGCGACCGCGGCTGATATTCTCGATCTGCAGTGCCATCTTGGCGAGCACGACCGGATGGAACAGATAGGGCTTGATCGCCGCAATGATCTCGATCCGGCTGGTCAGCGCAGCCAGCGCTGCTGCAGAACTCCAGGTCTCGAGTTGATCGAGATCTTCCTGATGCGGATTGATGGTGTGCTGCGCGATCAGGGTCGAATCGTAACCCAGCGCCTCGGCCTGCAGGACCAGCGCCTTGTTGCGCTCCCACGACGCATCATACGGCTCTTCAGGATCCTGATGCGCCGCCCGTGGCCCATGCACCGGTGCCCAGACGCCAAATCGAAGAGGATTCGTGCTCATTGTCTGCCTCATATTCACGTCGCTCTCGCTATAAGACGACCCGCACACAACAATGCAAGCACCGCCATGCACTCACGACATCGGCGGCAAAATAGCGCGGATCGAATGAGAAACTTCTTCTTCGCATGACGCATAGCACCACAAGAAAATTCCACTGCGCTTCGGGCCGATCGAATTTCAAGGCAACACGCAGCTTCATTTTCCAAAAACAAGCACTGCAAAAGATCGTTCAACTCCCAATCGCGTCGCTCGGATATCAAACTGATCTAATATCGCATGGAGAATGGTTTCGCCGAAGAAACTGAAGACGCTGCGCTTTTCGTTGCTCTATCATCGCCGCTGAATTTCAGAACTGCAGCAATGGATGGCAGGGTGAGCAACGTCGACTACGTCATTCAACAGGAGTATCGCGCGCCCGCAACGCCGGCACCCGCGCGCCACGCTTCCGCCATTGCGAAACCCGGCCTAAAGCCAAATCTGATCGTCCTGTCCTGGATCGCGCCAGTCGTCCTCATCGTTGTATGGGAAGCGCTGGCGCAGGCCGGTTGGCTGTCGCCGCAAGTGCTTCCTGCACCTTCGAAGGTGCTACGCACGGCGTGGAAGCTGACTCTATCCGGATCGCTGCTGAACGATCTCGGCGTCAGCCTGCTGCGTGCGGCCGCCGGCTTTGCAATCGGTGGCAGCATCGGCTTCATCCTCGGCACGCTGGTAGGCTTCTCGCGCATCGCCGAAGCATTGATCGATCGCAGCGTGCAGATGATCCGTGCGATCCCGTTCCTCGCCCTCGTCCCGCTCGTCATCGTCTGGTTCGGCGTCGGCGAAGGACAGAAGATCTTTCTGGTCTCGCTCGGCGTCGCCTTCCCGATCTATATCAACACCACGCTCGGCATTCGCCAGATCGATCCGAAGCTGATCGAGCTCGGCCGCGTGCAAGGATTGTCCACGCTGCAATTGATCCGGCGCATCATCCTGCCCGGCGCGCTGCCGTCGATCCTCACCGGTGTCCGCTATTCGCTGGCAACGGCATGGCTGGCGCTTGTGGTGGCCGAGACCGTCGGCGCGCAATCAGGCCTCGGGTTCCTCGCCATGGACGCCCGCGAGTTCCTGCGCACCGACGTGATCGTGCTGACCATCGTGATCTACGCGCTGATCGGCGTTGCCGCCGACTCCATCGCCCGGCTGCTCGAACGCAAATTGCTCGCCTGGCATCCGAACTACGGCAAGGGCACACGATCATGAGCCCGACATCTGTGACATCAAGCGAAAACGCCGTAACCGTGAGCGGCCTGACGCGCGCCTATGGACCGCGGGTGGTGATCGACAGGCTGGATCTTCGCATCGGGCGCGGTGAATTCGTTGCGCTGCTTGGCGAAAGCGGCTGCGGCAAGACGACGTTGCTGCGCGCCCTCGCCGGCCTCGACCCGATCCAGGGCGGACATATCGATGCGCCGGGACGACCTGCCGTGGTGTTTCAGGAACATCGGCTACTGCCTTGGGATACGCTCTGGCAGAATGTCTCGCTCGGCCTTCCCGGCGCGGATGCGCGCAAGCGTGCCGCTGCCGCGCTAGTTGAGGTCGGTCTAGGCGACCGGCTGGACGACTGGCCGCGTAATCTGTCCGGCGGACAGGCGCAGCGCGTCGCCCTCGCCCGTGCGCTGGTGCAGGAGCCCCGGCTGCTGTTGCTCGACGAGCCCTTCGCAGCACTGGACGCGCTGACGCGGATTCGCATGCATGTGCTGGTCAAGGAGCTCGTGGCCCGCCACCGGCCCGGCGTTCTTCTCGTTACACATGACGTCGATGAAGCAATTGCTCTGGCCGACCGAATTCTGGTGATGCGCAACGGCGTGATCGCGTCCCAGCACCGCGCCGACACGCATGGCGGGCCGGCTGCATCCCGCGATCAACTGCTTCGCGAACTCGGCGTCGCCACCAATCTCCAGGTCGCCTGATTCCACCTCACAGGAAGTTTTCTCATGTCAAACCCGTTCTTCACATCGTCACGCCGGGATTTTCTCAGTCTCGCGATGGCGGGTGTCAGCGCCTATGCCGGAATTCATCTCGCCAGCCATGACGACGCCGTCGCGCAAAGCACCGGGCGAAAGACCGACAAGGTCCGTCTCACCTGGGGCTATCATGGTCTCACGCTGATCGCCAAGGAACGCGGCGAGTTCGAGAAGGCACTCGCCCAGCATGACATCAAGGTGGAATGGCTCGGCCCATTCCCGAACCACGCGCCGACCTTACAGGCAGTGACCGGTGACAGTGCTGATTTTGGCTTTGGCGGTAGCACCACGCCCGCGCTGGCCGCCATTATCGCCGGCTCTCCGCTCGTCTTCACCCAATTCGTGCTCTACGAGCCGCGCACGACGGCGATCATCGCCAAGGATGATTCCGGCATCAACAAGGTCGAGGATCTGGTCGGCAAGTCGGTCGCGGTCAACCGCTCCGGGCTTGGCGAGTTCCTGCTCATCGCAGCGCTCGAGAAGCACAAAGTTGACCGCTCCAAGGTGAAATTCGTCTATCTCAACCCGCCGGACGCAGCGCCGGCGCTCGCATCCGGCAAGGTGGATGCCTGGTCGATGTGGTCGCCGGGCGTCGACATCGCGCGGCTGGACTACAAGGCTCACGACGTTTTCCTTGAGGGACGCGACCTGCCGTTCCAGATCGACTTTTCCTCTTACGTGACGTCACGCAAGTTCGCGACGGACAATCCTGCCATCGTGCGGGCGCTCAACGCGGCCTACGAGAAGGAAGCGCAGTGGGTCAACAAGAACACCACCGACGCCGAGCATCTCATCCAGAAAGTCGCCAAATATGACGACCGGATTCGCGACCAGTTCATCGAGCGCAAACGCAACTACACGCTCATCCCCGTGTCGGACAAGAAATTCGTCGGAGAACTGCAAACCGCAGCGAACTGGCTGACCGAGCGAAAGGTCCTGCCCGAGTCCGTCACCGTCTCGGATCATCTGGCCAGTCTTTAAGTTTTTATCGCCGCTCGATCCCCCCACCGGAATCGCCGAGAAAGCATCCCATGAACAAGCCCACACCGCAGCACTCGTTCGACGTGTCGCAGCCGATCCGGATCGGCTCGTCCGATCTGCAACAGTTGTTTGATCACATCGCGCAGGGCGAGGCAGAGCGCGAGCACGACCGTGTCCTGCCTTACGACATTATCGCGCTGATCCGCCGATCGCGGATCGGCGCGCTCCGCATTCCCAAGGCCGACGGCGGCGGCGGCAGCACCGTGCGTGAACTGCTCACTGCAGTCATCAGGCTGGCGGAAGCCGATGCCAATGTCGCGCATATCCTGCGCAATCACTATAGCGTGGTCGAGCGCCTGCTGGCCTCGCCGCCAAGCGCACAGAATCGCAAGTGGCGCGACGACGTCGCGGCTGGCGCCATCATTGGCCTCGCCACCACGGAGCTGGGCAGCTCGCAGGTGGGAGACATCGCTCCCGCCACCACCGTCACGCCGGATGGCGACGGCTACCGCCTTAACGGCACGAAATATTACAGCACCGGCACGCTCTATGCGGACTACGTGCTGGTGCGCGTCGCGGACGGCGATGAAGCACTCGCGACCACGATCATTCCGGTCAAACGCGAGGGTATCGAGCTGGTCGATGACTGGGACGGTTCGGGCCAGCGCCTGACCGGAAGCGGCACCACGCATTTCCGCAACGTCCGGGTCGAAGCGGCAGAACTGATCTTCGATCAGCCTAATATCGGTTATGGGGCCGCCTATCAGAACACGTTCGCGCAACTCTATCTGACGGCCATCAATGCCGGCATCGCTGCAGCCATCCTGCGTGACGCCAGCGACCTGGTCAGGCGGCGCGCGCGCAGTTTCTATTACGCGCCCACCCTTCGCCCGCGCGAGGACCCGATCCTGCAGCAGACTATTGGCCAGATCGCAAGCAATGCGTTCGCGGCAGAAGCGACCGTGCTGGCCGCGGCCGACGCGCTTGACGTATCGAGCAAGGCCCCGGATCGGGAAGACACCAAGCCGGCGCTGGATGCCGCCCTCGCATCGTCCAAGGCCAAGATCGTCGTCGACGAACTGGCCATCCGCAGTGGCAGCCTGCTGTTCGACGCCGGCGGCGCATCCGCGACCAAGAAGTCCGACAACCTCGACCGTCACTGGCGCAATGCGCGGACGCTGTCGTCGCACAACCCGGTGACCTACAAGGCGCAGGCTATCGGCGCGTATGAGGTCAACGGCACGCCGCTGCCGGCCAAGGGCTTCTTCTAGGCCATCCGGAACGCTGCGACATCGCAGCGAGCGCGGTACATTCACTTCATTCCCAACCTGGACACATCATGAAAGCTGCATCTCGATTTCTCATTCTCTCCCTTTCAGCGCTTGCACTGTCGTTACCCACCCTGCAGGCCAATGCCGCCGACAAGCCGCTCAAGGTCGGCGTTTCCGCAGGGCCCTATGGCGACATTCTTCGCGAGGCCGCACGGCTTTCCGAGAAAGAGGGATTGAAGGCGGAGATCATCGAGTTCAACGACTGGAACCAGCCCAATGCAGCGCTGCAGGCAGGCGACATCGACCTCAACAACTTCCAGCACCGCTTCTATCTCGCCAATCAATCGAAGGTGCGCGGCTACAAGCTCTCCGCCCTCGATGAATCGATCCTGGTGCCGGCCGGCGTCTTCTCCAAGAAATACACCAAGGCCTCCGACATTCCCGACGGGGCCAAGATCGCCATCCCCAACGACCCGACCAATGCAGCGCGCGCATTGTTGCTGTTTCAGACCGCCGGACTGCTCAAGTTGAAGACCGATGCCGGCCTCTCGGCGAGCATTCTCGATGTGACTGAAAATCCGAAGAAGCTGCAGATCGTCGAGATCGACGCGGCCCAGTTACCGCGATCTCTCGATGACGTGGCAGCCGCCTTTGTGTCATCCAACTACGCCTATCTCGCTGGCCTGGATCTCAACAAGGCGCTTGCGGCCGAGACCAGCGTCATCGAAGCCAAGCCATATTATACCCTCGTCTTCGCCGCGCGCGACGATCGCAAAGACGATTCGCAAATCAAGAAGTTCATCTCGATCTATCGTTCGCAGCCGGTGAAGGATTTCATCCGCACCAAGTTCAACGGCTCGATCCTCGCCGCCTGGTAATCCCAACGGGATGGCAGCTCGCGTGTCCTCCCTGACGCGATATGGCATGGCCCGACCACGGGCCGCGCCTGTTGGATAGCGACAGCGGCAGCGGGCCGGCTATCCAACCATCATCGCGGGCTGATCTTGCTGCGCACCGATGCCTGCGTCACGAAACTGTTGGGCGGTACGTCTTCGGTCAACCAGACATTGCCGCCGATGGTGGAGCCGCTTCCGACCACGATGCGTCCCAGAATGGTCGCGCCCGCATAGATGATGACATCGTCCTCGATGATCGGATGGCGCGCATTGCCCTTGATGGCCTTGCCCTCGTGATCGGTGGGGAAGTGCCGGGCTCCAAGCGTTACCGCCTGATAGATTCGGACGCGATCGCCGACGATGGCAGTTTCGCCGATCACGACGCCGGTGCCATGGTCGATGAAGATGCTGGCGCCAAGACGCGCGCCCGGGTGAATGTCGATTCCCGTTGCGCTATGCGCCAACTCGGCGATCAACCGCGCCACCATCGTTGCCCCGAGATTGTAAAGCAGGTGCGCGACGCGGTGATGGATGATCGCCACCATACCGGGATAGCCAATCAGGATTTCGGGGAAGCTCGTTGCAGCAGGATCTCCCACGAAGGCGGCCCTGAGATCGCTGACCAGCCTGCCTCGGATCTCCGGCAGCCGGGCGGCGAAGTCGCGCGTCAACGTAACGGCATCCTCGAAATGTCGCTCGGTCGGCGCGCCGTCGGAAACGAAAGTCTGCCCGCGGTAGACTTGCTCGAGCAAGCCATCCAGCGCGGCGCCCAATTTGCCTTCGACAAACGCGTCGATGCTTTCGGTGCCGAAATCGGAGCGGCCGTAATGCCGGGGAAACAATGCCTCGGTGAGGCTCTTGAGCACCTCCGCGAGGGCCTCGCGCGACGGCGCCCGTCTGCTCGGCCCACGCTGCCAGATATTATGGGCAACGTCGCGGGACTCGCGCAGCCCGGCAACGATCGTACCCAGGTCCCAAAGTGGCGCCGGACCGTCCCGACCTGTGTCTTGTTTGACGTCCTCGGCAACCCTCGACATCGCGGCTCCCCTGTTGCGATCTCATGCAGCTGCAACTGTGACTCATGAGCCTGGGACAAGGAATTCCAAAAGTGCAGCATTTTCGATATGTCCATCCTTCCTCCTCACGCGCCGACCTCACATCACGTGCCCTTCGCTTCCGATACGATCGCGATCAGGCACTGAACCAGCGTGCGCGCAGCTCCAAAGCCTGTGCACGCTGTGGCGGAACGATTTCACGGCGGCGGATGGCTGCTGCCGTCGCCAAATAGCGGTTCATTCGCCGCACATGCCTGCGCACAGCATCGTCGTCATTGCGGTGCCGATAAATTTGGATGGCCATTTCATTGACGAACGAACGCCGACGTCGGATATTCCTCATACAGATTATGCACTTCGGAATGCCTGCAATGACCGCATATGAGACAACAGTAGTGAGCCAGTCGCGCAAGCGCGTGACCTGCCGCTGCGTGTCCGCGGCCACCGGCGCGTGTTGTTGATTCCGGCGTAACGACTCACACCGAACAACCCATCACTTACCGATAGGATCGCTGCCTCGGCGGCGAACAGAACGCGCATGTCCAATGCCTATGTCATCGAAGTCTTCAATCGCACTGCCGGAATCGTCGTCGCCGAAGAGCGCGGATTTCGTTTCTTTTCCTCAGAAGCTGCCTTCGACACGCTCGAAGGCGACCATTTCGGATCGGCCCGGGCAGCGGAACGCGCGGCGAAGGCACTCATGGACCAGCGAAGTCACAAGGCTAGCCAATCCCGTATCGCCACGGCTCGCTGAGTTCGAGACTGTCCTCGCCCGACCAGAACGACAATCAGCGTCGAACGAACAAAATTGCCCGGCGCAGACGGCATGGAGAATATTACTCCACGCCGGAACACCCCGGCGTGCTGATCATCATTATTTCTGGCACGCGCTTGCGTAGACCGGATTTATCGCCTTGTTATCTGCAAATGTCGCGTTGGAGAAAGATGATGCGTGAACTATCGGCGGAAGCCCGGTTGCATAACCGTGCGCGCGCGTCGTCGAACCGCACAGCGGTGCGCCTGCACACGGCTGCCGTTTACGGCGCATTTGCGCTGATCGCAGCCATCGTGTTCGGCGCGACATCGGTCCGCCCATTTTGATAACGGAACGGGACGGTGAGTCGCACGCAAAAATGCGATCCCATCGTCAGAGGACATCATGAGCGATCGTTCGGAGTTTCTTTGGTACATCCCGAATGACGTGAAGGCAGGTCACCGCGGCGATGTCGTCGATCCAAACCACAACAGCGTCGAGACGCTTGTCGACCAGGCGCAAGCGCTGGAACGTCATGGGTGGAAAGGCGCGCTGATCGGAACCGGCTGGGGAAGGCCGGACACATTCACTGTCGCGTCAGTGCTGGCGGCCCGAACGACGCGTTTCGAGCCACTTATAGCCATCCGTCCGGGCTATTGGCAGCCGGCGCATTTTGCATCTGCCGCAGCCACACTGGATCAATTGAGCGGTGGCCGGGTTCGCATCAATATCGTCTCCGGCAAGGACAATCTGGCGGCTTACGGGGATGACGAAGCCGACTCGTCGCAGCGATATGCGCGGACCAAGGAATTCATGCGCATCGTCCGGCGGCTGTGGACCGAAGAAAACGTCACCTATTCCGGCGCACATTTTCGCGTCTCTAACTCAACCGCAGCGCCGCGCATCCTCCAGCGCGGCAATCGCCGACATCCGAAGCTGTATTTCGGCGGGGCGTCGGACGCGGCCGAGCATGTCGCCGCAACCGAAGCCGATGTCCAGCTCTTCTGGGGCGAACCGCTTGGCGACGTCAAACAGCGCATCGAACGGCTCAAGACCTTGAGTCAGCGCCTCGATCGGGATCTCCCGCCTTTGGAGTTTGGACTCAGGATCACAACGCTTGTCCGGGAGAGCTCGGCCGAGGCTTGGGCTGCGGCGGAAGCCAAGGTTGCCGACATGGCGAGGAAAGCAGGCGCGGGCTGGAACGACCACGGCCCTGCCATCGCAATCGGCCAACGGCGACTGCTCGACCTGCAGGCCCGCGGCGACGTCCTCGACGACAATCTCTATACGGCACCAGGAAAATTCGGCGCAGCCGGCGCCGGCACCACCTGGCTGGTCGGTTCGGCATCCGAAGTGGCCAGCTCGCTGCAGAAATACCGCGATCTCGGCATCAAGTATTTCATCCTGTCCGACACGCCCTATCTGGCGGAGATCGAGCGGCAAGGCAGAATACTCCTGCCTCTGCTTCAGGATTGATTTGCACGGCACCATCCGTCCTGATCCGGATTGGCACCATCATTCTCTATCCTGTTCGAACCAGCCCATTGCTATCACGATCTGGTGCTCGATAAGCCTGAAGATGCGAATTATATAATTGATTATCATTATATAATTTACGGGAGCGCCTTTAGGCTCAATCGTGCCGAGGTCCGCTTTGCGGCCCATTTCCGCTTCCAGAAGGACGATGTAGCCCGTCCGGAATGCAGCGCCGGCTTCCGCCGGATCGCTTTCGCTCCGAAGAGGTAAACCAGGCGGATATCGCTGCCCCGTTCGCGATACTCTGGCGCGCGAATTTAATTGTGGCGGCCTGCCGTAAGTGATTGAATTTTCAACAACTCGACTCAACTACTGATGGAGATACTTTCGCCAGCGAGGTTACTGCCATGCTTGCCGAGAAGTTTTTTCTGGTGCTCGAGACAATCAGAAGTCACGCCTCCGATGATAAGCCATCCGGTGGTAGATCATCTCCAGTCGTGACCGGTCCCGTACCGCAGATCCCGATCAAACCGCCAGGCGAAAAGCAAATTAAGACCGCCAACTGAGGCAGCTTTTTGCTTTTCACGAATGTGGGCGTTCGCACCATTCGAACAGCCCTGAGTCCCGCTGGTCCCGATCGATCTGGAAATTGCCGTCGTAATTTGCCGCGTCATGCCAACGCCAACTTGGACATGTCTTGTCGTTGTCATAGAATATTCACACGGCCTTCCGATGGAGCTACCGTTGAACGCCCAGCAGCCAATCCTGCCCGATTTAAGCGCGCCAATTGCCGTGCGACCGGGCGAACAGGCGGAAATCGAACTTAAGTTGCTGGCGCCGCGAGGTATCCTCGAAAAAATGCGCGAGATGCCCGTCATCGTGCAGCATGCGCGCAATCGCGGCGTGGTCCGCCGGCTGGAGACAATTTATTACGACACACCGGAGAGAGCGCTGTTTCAACGCGGTATGTCACTGCGCGTGCGACGCAGCGGCAAGCATTTCATTCAGACATTGAAGCTTCTGCCCGACATCGGGCGGCCGTTGGCGCGACGGCAGTGGGAAACATCGGTTGACAGTATGACTCCCGATCTGGCGCGACTTCCTGACGCCGAGATCGGCGATCCGCTGACGACGCTTACGCCCGATGCGCTCGTGCCAGCGTTTGCGACAAGAGTTCGCCGGCATGCACGGCAGCTCGATCTGCCTGACGCGTCAGTTGAAGTTGCCTTCGACGTTGGGACTATCGAGGCCGGTACGCGTCAGGAAGCCCTGTCCGAGATCGAGCTCGAATTGAAGAGCGGCAACGCCGGCGCGCTGTTCGATCTCGGAACGCAGTTGCTCGATGCCGCGCCGCTGCAGGTCGGCACACGGAGCAAGGCGGAACGCGGCTATGCGCTGGCGTTCGACGTCGTGCAATCGGCGGTGAAAGCCGAGCCCGTCAACATCACTGCCGAGCACGCGGTTGACGATGTCATTGCGCTGCTGGGGGGCGCCTGCTGGCATCATCTCCTGCGCAATCATGCGGTGGCAAAGGAAGGATCCGACCCCGAAGGCGTGCACCAGATGCGCATCGCTCTGCGCCGTTTGCGCACGATCTGTGCGCTGTTCCGGCGCGAGATCCCATCGCCCTCGTTCGAGGCAATCAACAGCGAAGCAAGGTGGCTGATGCGACAGCTCGGCCGAACCCGCGATTGGGACGTTTTCGCCACCACGACCATTTCTCGCGTGGCGACGACCACGCCGGAGGTCGACTTCGGCGGCTTGCGCGAGGCAATCGAGCGGCAGCGCAAGTCGAGCTATGGCAGCCTGCAGGCGGTTCTCGACGATCCGCGCTACAGCCGTTTTCTGCTTTCGCTCGGGCACTGGGTCGAGCGCCGCAGCTGGCGCAACGATATCGACAGCGATGCGCTGGCTGTCCTGTCGCAGCCGATGCCGGCGCTCGCCGACAAAATTCTGGCGCGACAGCAGCGGAAGGTGCGCAAGCGTGGTACGCACTTCCGGCAGCTCGACACCGCTGCACGGCACAGTCTCAGGATCCAGCTCAAGAGGCTGCGCTATGCGGCGGAATTCTTCTTGCCACTTTACGCCGGCCATGCGTCCGCCAAGCGCTACGTGGCTCGGCTTGCCAAGCTCCAAAAGAATCTGGGACGCGTGTGCGACATCGCAAGTATCCGCGGATTGCTGCGTTCGGTCAGGCAGGACGATCAGGCCGCGCTTCATCTCGCCATCGGCACCGTGACGGGCTGGCAGGTCCGCGACGAGATTGCGGCCGCGAAAACGCTGCGCAAGAAATGGCGGTGCTTCAAGGCGACGCCGGCATTCTGGAGCCGGTAAAGTACCTTCAGGATTTCTGGAAAGCAGCGCTATTGAACCGTGATCGGCGCCATCACTTTCTGAGCACGAAATGACGCTGCCGGATCGACAGGACTATCTGTCGATAGCTCACGAGCTCCACAGGTCCGTTACGCTGGCGATAAGCCCCTTCGATCCCAGAGCATTTAACGCGATATTGTGAACTATCTCAGTTGGAGCAGCGCAGAGTTCACCGATGACCCGGACCGAGAGGTCGTCAGCCGCGCGCGATAAGGCAGTGAAGACGACACAGTTCTGAGTCATCATTCCGCAGATCAGCAATTCGTCGGCTTTCGTTAAATGAGACGATAGTCCCGTCTCCTGGAAAGCGTCGGCGAACTGTTTGGTGACGATCGGAGCATCAGCTGCGGCAGCAAGAATAGCTGGTCGGATGGCACTACCTGGGCCGTTTACCGCGAACAAACCGGCGTCTGCCTTCGACACGTGTCGAACGAGGACGACGTTGTCCCCTGAAGCTCTTGCCCGCGCGATGACGGACACGATGCGAGCCTCAATTTCATCGGGCTTCCATAGTGGAAGAAGGCCACCGGGGAAATATTCGTTCTGGACGTCGATCACGAGAAGCGTGCGGGTCATAATGGAGCTCCTGAGGTTTCAGCGACCTTTACCCGCGCGCACCTGCGTCTGTCAGTGGCCCGATGGACATTTTTGGTGTAGATCGGGCCAATGCGAATTGCCGTCCTCGCCTACGATCAGATCAGTCCGTTCATGCTGTCCACGCCGCTCGCGGTGTTTGGCGAACCGTTCCTGGCCAGCGGTCATCGGATCGACGTCTGCTCAAACGAGCCTCGTTTAAAGACGACAGGCGGATTGACGATCGAGGCGAGCTATCCGTTGGAGGCGGCCCGCGAGGCCGACGTCGTGATCCTGCCGGGCTGGCGGAACGTCGACGAGCCGCTGTCGTCGGATATCATCGCGGAAGTGCAAATGGCAGGCGAGCGCGGGGCGATCGTCGTCGGTCTTTGCCTTGGAGCCTTTGGTCTCGCCGAAGCCGGCTTACTCCATGAACGCCGCGCGACAACGCACTGGGCTCAAGCGAAGACGTTCGCGCTACGTTATCCTACGGTCGATGTCGATGCCGGCGCACTCTTTATCGACGAAGGGCAAATATTGACCTCGGCAGGCATCGCATCCGGGCTGGACTGCTGTCTGCATCTGCTCGCCCGCATGTCCGGGCTCGGCGAAGCCAACCGCGTTGCCCGTCACCTTGTCCTTGCGCCGCAACGCTCGGGCCAGCAACCGCAGGTGCTTGAGCGCCCGGCGCTCGGATCGTCCTCCGATCGGCGTGTCACCGAAATTCTGGAAGGGCTGCGCGCAGATCCGACCCGGACACCGCCGCTCGACGAACTGGCGGAGCGTGCCGGCATGAGCCGCCGAAGCCTGTCGCGTCATATCCGCTCGCGGATCGGCGGCAGCCTTGGACAATGGCTGAAGCAGGTGCGTCTGTCGCGCGCCCAGGAGATACTGACATCCGGCGTACATGGCATGGAAGATGTCGCCCTTCGCAGCGGATTTCCAGATGCGCACGCATTGCGGTCAGCATTTCGCGCCGAGCTCGGGCTTACGCCGACGCAATGGATGGCGCGGCAGAAAGTCGGCTGATCGCAGACCAATCGATCCGGAGCTGGCGATCGCAAGAGCTCCGTCATTCTAGAACCTCAATGACACGAAGCTAGTTTTCGCCTCTCGATGATGGCGGCAACATCTCGATCGTTTTCGATAACGTTCATTCGCCGAAATGAATTTCTTGTTCTTGCTGAACGAAGACCGCACGCAATCGCAGATCGCGACGTCGATCTCTCAAGGAAGCGATAGTTCTTTCTTCACCCCGCGCCATTGCGGCGTGTTTGTCCTCCGCTTGGAGCAATATCTGAAATTGCCAGAGCGAATGTTGTGGGCAAACATCCACGACAGCTTCTGACGCCTTGCGGGCGCATCTCGATTTGCAGCGGAGACATGAAATGAGCGACAACGCGCCTCGCGTCGACGGACGCATAGCGGACGGCGTCGAGCTCGATGCAGATGTGCTGGTGCTCGGCGGCGGCCCGGCCGGCACCTGGGCGGCAATCAGCGCTGCCGGCGAAGGCGCGCGCGTCGTGCTCGTTGACAAAGGCTTTTGCGGAACCTCCGGCGCCACAGCACCATCCGGCACCGGCGTTTGGTATATCGATTCATCGCCTGACAAGCGCGAGGCCGCGATGGCCAATCGCGAGAAGATGGGCGGCTATCTGCAGGATCGCCGCTGGATGTCCCGCGTCCTCGACCGCACCTACGATCAGAGCAACAGACTGGCGGAATGGGGCTATCCCTACGCGACCGATGACAGCGGCCGGCCACAGCGAAACTCGCTGCAGGGGCCGGAATATATGCGGCTGATGCGCAAGCGCACCAAGTCCGCAGGTGTCACGATCCTGGATCACAGTCCGGCGCTGGAATTGCTGGTCGATGAAGCCGGCGCCGTCGCTGGCGCCGCAGGACTGCAGCGCCAGAGCGGAAAGCCATGGCGCGTGCGTGCCGGCGCCGTCGTCATCGCGACGGGCGGATGCGCCTTCCTCAGCAAGACGCTGGGCTCGAACGTTCTCACCGGCGACGGATATCTGATGGCCGCCGAACTCGGCGCTGAGCTGACCAGCATGGAGTTCTCCAATCCCTATGCGATATCCAGCGCATTCGGATCGGTGACCAAAACGCTGTTCTTCGGCTGGGGCACCTTCACTTATGAGGATGGGACGCCGGTGCCGGGTGCTGCGTCGAAGGGCGGCCGCTCGGCCATCGCGCGCGCATTGCTGAAAGGTCCGGTCTATGCGCAACTCGACAAGGCCGATGCCGACATTCAGGAGGCCATGCGCGTCTCGCAGCCGAACTTCTTCCTGCCTTATGACCGCACGGGACTCGATCCTTTCACCCAGCGCTTTCCGGTCACGCTGCGTCTCGAAGGCACGATCCGCGGCACCGGCGGCCTGCGCATCGTCGATGACAGCTGCGCCACCACCGTTCCCGGCCTCTATGCCGCCGGCGATGCCGCGACGCGCGAGCTCATTTGCGGCGGCTTCACCGGAGGCGGCAGCCACAATGCGGCCTGGGCGATGTCATCGGGCTACTGGTCGGGCCAGGGCGCGGCACGTTACGTCAAGGGCACGCGCCGTATCCGCCGGAATGCAACGGGCGCCGGCACCGTGGGCCTGCAGGAAAGCACGCGCCCGACATTGAACGGCGCGACCCTTGTCACAGCCGTGCAGAACGAGGTCTTCCCGTACGAGATCAACTATTTCCGCGAAGCTGGTCGCCTGACTGCATCGCTCGCGCGCCTCGACACACTCTGGCACGACGCCACCACGGCGGGCGCCGTATCCGGCATTGACGCGGTCCGTGCGCGCGAAAGCGCCGCGATGCTGGCGACCGCACGCTGGATGTATCGCAGCGCGCTGGCGCGCAAGGAAACCCGTGGCATGCATCGGCGAGACGACTTTCCCGAGCAGGATCCGTCGCAGCGCCACTACATCACCACCGGCGGCCTCGACGAGGTCTGGACCTCCGTTCGTCCGCACGCCGAAGCATCTCTTGCGGAGGCCGCAGAATGATCGAGGTTATCGATTCCGAAACTTGCACTTCCTGCAATATCTGCGTCCGTGTCTGCCCGACAAATGTGTTCGACAAGACCGAAGGCGTGCCCGTCATCGCCCGGCAGGACGATTGCCAGACCTGCTTCATGTGCGAACTGTATTGCCCTGAGGACTCGCTCTACGTCTCACCCTTCGCGGATGTATCAGTCAGCCTCGAAGCCGCGGAGCTCAAGCAGTCCGACGCACTCGGCAGCTATCGACGCGCTGTCGGCTGGACGAAGGAAACACGGGACCAACGCGGCATCGATCGCAGCTATCGGCTATTTGGCCACTGACAATACCCGATGGTGTCGGACGCATTCCGCGTCCCGGAGCTTCGCATGAACGTCAGATCCGTGGCCGTCGACCGTGTCGTCGATCGCTTTCCCGCCGTTCGCCGCATCTGGACGGCGCGCGCGGTCGGCCATCGGCTGCTGCCACTCGCGATTCCACTGATCGTCCTCATCGCATGGCAATGCGCGGCATCGCTGCGGCTTCTGCCGGTGCAGATCCTGCCGCCGCCGCTACTGGCGGCGACCACCGCCATCGACCTGATCCGCGGCGGCGAGATCGTCGACGGGCTTCGCGTCAGCCTGTGGCGGATCGGAATCGGCTTCGCCATCGGCGCCGGCAGCGGCCTCGTCTTCGGCGCGCTGCTCGGCCTGTCGCGCACCGTCGAGGCCTATTGCGGACTGACCTTCAGACTGCTCGCGCAGATTCCGTCGCTCGGCTGGCTGCCGATCCTGCTGCTGATCTTTGGTCTCGATGAGACGCTCAAATTCGTCCTCATCGCCAAGGCCAGTTTCGTCCCGACCGTCATTGCCACGTCCGAAAGCGTCAAGCAGGTCCCTGCCCCATTTCGCGAGGTTGCGCGCGTGTTGCAGCTGCCAGCACGATCCTATCTGCGCCGCCTCGTCCTGCCAGCAACCATTCCCGGCATTTTCGGCGGCCTGCGCACCGCGTTGAGCCATGCATGGATCGCGCTCATCGTCGTCGAGATGCTCGCCGCCACCGAGGGCGTCGGATACACGATGGTGTGGGGACGCACCCTGTTCCAGATCGACATCGTCATCGTCGGCATGGCGGTGATCGGTCTGATCGGCCTCGCCATGGATACCGGCCTTGCGCGCATCGAGCAGCGACTGCAGCACTGGGAGCCGCGTTCATGACCGGCGCGACACCTTCCGAAGCTCTGCGAGCGACGCGCGGCAGCGCAGTGCCGTGGTCGCGCGGTCTGGTATTGCCACTCGCCCTCGCGCTCGTCTGGGTCTGGTCGGTACATGTCGGCTGGCTGTCAGGTCCGCTCGCCATTCAGCCCGAGCGGATTCTGCTCGCTCCGTTCGACGATGCGGCCGGCCGCGAGATCTGGCGAGCCATCGCTGCCAGCGTGTTGCGTTACGCCGGCGGTGCCGGCATCGGCATCCTGCTCGGCCTCGCGCTTGGCGCTGCGATGGGCCTCTCCTCCACTGTCGAGCGCGCCAGTGGCGGCTCTTTCCATGCGCTGCGCCAGATCACGCTGTTCGCCTGGATCCCGCTGCTCACCGCCTGGTTCGGCAACGGCGAGGCCAGCAAGATCGTCTATATCGCGCTGTCCGCCTTCTTCCCGGTCGCGCTGAACACCGCCACCGGCCTACGCAACGTGCCTATATCCTATCGCGAAGTGTCGCGCGTGCTCGGCCTATCGCGTCGGCAGGAGATCCGCCGTGTGCTGCTTCCCGCCGCCCTTCCGGCCATCACCATCGGCATCGAGATCGCGCTGATCAGCGCCTGGATCGGCACCGTCGGCGCGGAATACGCGATCGGCAACGGGCGCGGCATCGGCACCTTCGTTTCCGAAGGGCGTGAACAGTTTCGCATGGACATTGTCATCATCGGCGTCATCGCGCTCGCGGCCACCGGCTATCTGGCGACACGTGTGTGTCGTCGGTTGTCGTCGCTGGCCTTGATGCGCGCTTCAGGCCTGACGTGATGGAAACCGCATGACAGAATTCACCGAACTTGCGATCCGGCATGTCACCAAGACCTATGTGGTCGACGATATGCCCCTACCCGTGTTGCAGGATGTGTCGCTGTCCGTGCTGCCCGGCGAATTCGTCAGCATCGTCGGCGCCTCCGGCTGCGGCAAGTCCACGTTGCTGCGTCTCATCGTCGGGCTCGACGACGTCTATCGCGGCGAGATCCTGCTCGGCGGCACGCAGGTGAGCGGCCCCGGCGCCGATCGCGGAATCGTGTTTCAGGATCATCGGCTGTTTCCGTGGTTGACGCTGACCGAGAATGTCGCGCTCGCCCTCGATGCCTTTCCGCTGCCGACGGAAGAGAAGGCTCAACGCGTCCGCGATGCCATTGCGCTGGTCGGCCTGTCCGGCTTCGAGCGGGCACGCCCTGCGCAGTTATCTGGAGGAATGGCGCAGCGTGCGGCGATTGCGCGCGCGCTGGTTCGGCGGCCTGCAATCTTGTTGCTGGACGAACCGCTCGGCGCTCTCGACTCGCTGAACCGCACGCGGTTTCAGGACGCGCTGCTGGACATCTGGGAGGCGCAGCGGACCACCGTGATCATGGTGACCCACGACGTGGAGGAAGCCGTCTATCTCTCCACCCGCATCGTGGTGATGGAGCCACGCCCCGGCCGCATCCGCAGCGTCATCCCGGTCGAACTGGCGGCGCGCGACCGCGCCGCGCCCGATTTCGTCGCGCTCAAGCAGCGCGTTCTCGCCGATCTCCGACACTGAAACCAAGAGCACCATCATGGATAAGATCACGCGACGCAGTTTCACCACCGGCGCCGCCGCGCTGCTGGCAGCCGGCACAGTGGCCCGCGCCGCCACCGATACGCCGGACACCATCCGCTTCGGCGCATTCGGCGCGGGCTTCGGGCAGCCTTACGGCGTTGCGACCTTCGGTGTCGCCCAGGCCAAAGACTTCATCGCCAACGAATTCAAGGACACGCCGGTCAAGCTGGAATGGACCTATCTCGCGGGCACCGGACCGGCAGTCAATGAAGGCATCGCCAACGGACGGATCGATTTCGCTCAGTACGGCGCATTGCCGAACGTCATCGGCCGCGCCAATGGATTGTCGACTCGGGTGCTGCTGAATTATGGCCCTACCACGATCTTCGGCGCCGCGCGCAAGGGACTGCCGATCCATTCGATCAAGGATCTCAAGGGGCGCAAGGTCACCTTTCAGAAGGGGACCATCCTGCATTGGGCATTCCTGCGCGCGCTGCAGGCAAACGGTCTATCGGCCAAGGACCTGACCATCGTCGATCTCAAGACTGCCGATCAACTCGCTGCGCTGGCCGCAGGCAGCGTCGATGCCAGCATCGGTTCGAGCTCGGTGCTGTCGCTGCGCGAGAAGGGCATCGTCGATATCTTCTATACGTCGAAGGACATCGGCCCGAAGGCCACCGGCTTCGGCGGAATTCTTGTTACTGATCAGTTCCGCGAGAAATATCCCGACGCCACGCGCCGGGTCGTCACCGGCCTTCTCAAGGCGGTCGCGTGGATCGGCGACGAAGCCAATCGCGACGAGGCGTTGCGCATCTGGTCGAAATCCGGCACGCCCTACGAGGCCCTGCAGGAGGAGTTCCGCGGCCAGTCGCTCAAGGAGGCGTTCAATCCGCTCGTTGACGAATTCCTGCTGGCCCAATTCCAGGATGTCGTCGATTTCTCCAAGTCCGAAAAGCTGATCCGCAGCGATATCGACGTGAAAGAATGGGTGCTTGCGGCGCCAATTCACGAGGCACTTGCCAGTCTCAAGCTCGAGAAATTCTGGACGCCGCGACATGCCGATGGATCGCCGAAAGCATAAGGCAACGATTCCGGTTGTTCGGATCGTACTGGGTGGGAGATTGTGATGATCGATTTTCCGCTCAAGCGACGCTATGAGCGCGATCCCGTCGATCTCGACGAAGCGGACACACGGGCGGCATTCGCCGCCTGCGACGCCATTCCATTGGCGATGCGGGCGCGCGCGCAGACCTTGCGCTCGCTGGACCGCTGTGTCCGGCTGCGTCGAACGCTGCGGACGCAGCGCCCCGATCGTTCGCAACTGCGCTCCGCCCTCAAGGCCGAGCAACGCGTGCTGGCCCTGATCCGTCAATGGGCGGACGGCCAACGCGTGCAGTGAAGTGAAAGGCCTCCTCACAATAGTCGACGGGCGCATCGTCCATGACGTACGTTGACGCCACAAAGCGCGTATAGTCCGCCGCCATGACCGACGCACCCCGCTCCATCATCCGCCTGTCGCATAACGAGAGCCCGTTCGGCTCTTCGCCGCGCGCACTCCGTGCCATCGAAGAGAACCTTGCCCCTCTCGACCGCTATGTCGGCGGCGAGATGGACCAGCTCACTGCCGCCATCGCCGCACATGAACGTATCGCGCCGGAGCAGATCGTGCTCGGCGAAATCCTTGACGTCCTCGGACTGTATCTCTCCGCGCAAGGCGATCCCGGCGGCGAGTTCATCTATTCCGAGCCGGGTTATACGGCGCTGGTCGATGCCGTCGCGCCGGCCGGCGGCAAGGCCATCGCCGTGCCGCTGGATGATCGGCTCAACAACGACCTTCCGGCCATTGCCAGCGCAGTAAATGCGCGAACCCGTGCCGTCTATCTCGTCAACCCGCACAATCCGAGCGGCACTGTGAGTCCGGCCGAGGAATTCATCGCATTCGTCCGCGATCTATCGAACCGCGCGCTGGTGATCGTCGACGAAGCCTATCTCGACTACACGCCAGATCCGGAACGGCGCACCGTGGCTGGCCTCGTGCGTGACGGCCATCAGGTCGTCGTATTCAGGACCTTCGCCAAGATCCACGGCCTCGCCGGTCTCGCCATCGGCTATGTGCTGGCGCCTGCCGAGCTTGCCCGATCGCTCAGGCAGATCGGCATTGGCGCGTTTCATGGCCTCAACCGCCTCGGCCTCGTCGCCGCTCAGGCAAGTCTGGCCGATCGCGAACATATCACCGCAGTGCGCACCGCGGTTGCCGCCGAGCGCGAGAGTTGGCACGCTTTGTTTCGCGCGAACGGCGTTTCCTTCTCCGAAGCGCAGGGCAACTTCGTATTCTTCGATGCCGGCCGGCGACACGGTGATGTGACTGCAGCCCTTGCGGCACGGGTCATCGCGATCAAGCAATCTTATCCCGCGCTGCCGACCTGGCTGCGGATATCGATCGGCCTGCCCGATGACAATGTACTGGCGCGCCAAGTCGTCGCCGACAGCTTACGCTGATCACCCACAATGGCACCGAACGCCGGCAGGCGTATTACGGCCACCAGCGCGCATCAAAGCGTGCGGAGGAAGGCGACGACCGCCACGCTGCATCCGGATAAAGCGGATGCACCGCTTCCGCGGCATTCCGCGCCCACACCTCCCCGACGCCGATCTGGCGAGCAGGCGGCGATCTGCTCTCTGAGAGAATGCTTTCGCAATATCTTTGTTCTCGAAAACTGCGCACGACAGGCGCCGCAGTTCGAATATCGCTTCGCAGCTCTATTCGGCAATTAATTGCTGCAAGGCGGATGTCGCGACGCCTACCCATTGTCTTGTCAAGCACACAAGGGGATGAGGCATGGCAATCCAAAGCGCTTCTGGTCAAGCGAATGTATCGGATGCAACGAGCGGCGCCGACGTCGCATTTCTTTCCGCCGTCGAACTTGTTGAGCTTTACCGTCAGCGAAAACTGTCACCTGTCGAAGTCACACGCGCAATTCTCGATCGCATTCAACGGCTGGAGCCGAAAATCAATGCATTTGCCTTGCTTGACGCAGACTCTGCACTCGCATCCGCTGAAAGATCTGAACAACGTTGGCACCGCGGTGAACCTGCGGGTCTGATCGACGGCGTTCCAGTTGCGCTGAAAGACCTGATCCTGGCGAAGGGTTGGCCAACGCTGCGCGGCAGCCGCGCGGTCGATCCGAACCAGGAATGGAACGAAGATTCACCGGCGACCGCGCGCCTGCGCGAGCACGGCGCCGTCGTGCTCGGCAAGACCACCACATCCGAATTCGGCTGGAAGGGGCTCGGCGACAGCCCGCTGACCGGCATTACCCGCAATCCCTGGAATATAGCGCACACACCGGGCGGCAGCAGCGGCGGTTCGGGTGCGGCGGCGGCAATCGGCTTCGGCCCGCTGCATGTAGCAACCGATGGCGGTGGCTCGACGCGGCTTCCCGCTGCGCATAGCGGCGCCTTCGGCTTCAAGCAGACATTCGGCCGCGTGCCGGTCTATCCGCCGTCGCAGAACGGTACGTTGTTTCACGTCACCCCACTCACCCGCTCGGTGCGCGATGCCGCGCTGCTGCTCGACGTCATCGCGCGGCCCGACCTGCGTGACTGGAATGCATTGCCTCCGCAGGACGTGGCGTGGCAGAGCGGGCTTGAGGACGGCGTCAAGGGTTTGCGCATCGCTTATAGCCCCGCCCTCGGCTACGCGACGGTCGATCCCGAAGTCGCAGCCATCGTCGAGAAAGCAGTAAAGGTATTCGTCGATCTCGGCGCCATCGTCGAGCAGGTCGACCCCGGCATCGAGGATGCGCTGCCCATCTTCCTGACTTTCTGGCAGGCCGGCGCCGCGAAACTGGTGGACAGCTTCGCGCCGGAACGGCGCAATCTCAGCGAGGCCGGCCTACTGGCCGCAGCCGAACAGGGCCGCGCGATCGACGTCGTGTCCTACGTGAAGGCCATCGATCAGCGTGAGGCGCTGGGTCGGCACTTCAGTCGCTTCCATCAGTCCTGGGATCTGCTGATCACGCCGTCCACGGCATTTCCTGCTTCAGCCATCGATGCATCGCAGGCCGATCTTGCTACGCGGCCCATTCGCTCGCCCTTCACCTATCCGTTCAATCTGACGCAGCAGCCAGCGGCATCAATTCCGGCCGGACTGACCGCGGCGGGCCTGCCGGTCGGCCTGCAACTGATCGGTGCGAAATTTGATGATGCGAAGGTCCTGCGCGCAGCGCGGGCCTTCGAGATCGCGCGGCCCTTCGCAACACCGAAGGATCCCACGTGACCTACCTTGCATCTGAAATCGAACTCGATCTGCCGAAGCTTTCGGCCGCCTATGCGGATGGATCGCTGACACCTTCGCGAGTGGTGGAGTCGATCCTCGACACGATCACAGCGCGCGGCGATGATGGCGTCTGGATCGGGCATGTCGGACGCGACGCGATTTTCGCCCGTGCGCGCGAGCTCGAAGCGCAATCGTCAGCCGAACGCGCGGCCGCATCGCTCTGGGGCGTGCCTTTCAGCGTGAAGGACTGCATCGACGTCGCCGGGCTTCCTACGACATCGGCCTGCCCCGGCTATTCCTATGTCCCTACCCGGCATAGTCCTGCGGTCGCGCGGCTGCTGGCGGCCGGCGCGATCCTGATCGGCAAGACCAATATGGATCAGTTCGCCACCGGGCTCGTGGGTGTCCGCTCGCCCTATGGTGTGGCAAGCAACCCGTTCGATGCCGACTACATTCCAGGCGGATCGAGTTCGGGTGCCGCCGTCTCCGTCGCGGCCGGCCTCGTCAGCCTGGCGCTCGGCACCGACACCGGCGGTTCGGGCCGCGTGCCCGCCGCGCTCACCAACGTGGTCGGTCTCAAGCCGACGCGCGGCCTCATCAGCGGTGTCGGCACGGTGCCGGCCTGTCGCTCCATCGAAACGATCTCGGTGTTCGCGCTCACCGTCGCCGACGCGCAGGCTGGCTTCGACGTTATCCGCGCGCATGATCCCGAAGACCCGTTCGCGCGGCCGCTGACGCTACGCGAAGCGGACGCATGGCCGCCGTTCCGCTTCGGCGTGCCCGCGGCACCCTGGCTGGAGTTCTTCGGCGACACGGCGGCGGCCGCACTATTCGATGCCGCCGTCGCGCGCCTCACGGCGATCGGCGGCGTGCGCGTCGAGATCGACTTCGCGCCGTTTCGCGAAATCAACGACATGTTGTTCCTCGGTCCATGGCTGGCTGATCGCTACGGCGCGCTGAAGCCGTTTCTCGACCGCAACATCGATGCCGTGTTCCCGATCACCCGCGACATCCTGCTGGGCGGTACGCAGATCACGGGCACGCAGGTCTTTGCAGGTCAGCAGCGTCTCGCCGAACTGAAGCAGAATATCGACGCCGGGTGGCGCGACATCGACGTTCTCTTCGTGCCGACGACGCCCACTGCCTACAGGATCGGCGAGATCGCAGCCGATCCCATCGCCCTCAATGCCCGTATCGGCACCTACACCACATTCGTCAATCTGGCCGATCTCGCTGCGGTTGCTGTGCCCTCGGGCTTCCTGCCGAACGGCCTGCCGCAAGGCGTGACGCTGATCGGCCCGGCTTTGTCCGACCGCAGCCTCGCACGGCTGGCCGGCCGGTTTCACCAGCATTCCGGACTGCCGCTCGGTACGCGCGGTCTTGGCATCGCGCCCCCCATTCTCAACAAGGAGCTTGTGACGTGACGAATTCAGAACGGTTTTTCAGCCATGCCAGGCGATTGGCCCGCACCGCGTTGGTGCTGGGCGCGGCATTCGTCGCCTCGGCTGCGACGGCGCGCGCGGAGGATGTGACGATCGGCGCCGGCCTCTCGATGGGCTGGGGCCAGTTCTTCGTCGCCGATCAGGCCAAGACCTGGGACAAGCAGGGCCTCACGCCCAAGACCACGATCTTCGCCAGCGGCCGCCTCGCACTCGACGCGCTGGTCGGCGGCGGCGTGGTGGTGGCGACCGCAGCCGAAACGCCGGTGCTGTTCGCGAATCTCAACGGCCTGCCGGTGCGCATCATCGCCACGCTGAATCGCCAGGAATCCTTCGACCTTGTCGCGGTCAAGGACATCAAGACGATCAAGGATATCAAGGGACACAAGATCGGCTATTCGCAGGGCACCAACGCGCATTACTACCTGTCGAAGCTGCTGAAGGAAGCGAACCTGACTTTCGCGGATATCACGGCGGTCAGCCTCAACCCCGGCGATTTCGTCACCAGCCTGTCGAACGGGGCGGTCGATGCATTCATCTGGACCGAGCCACATATTTCGCTGGCGCTCAGGCAGGGCGGCGACAAGTTCCATGCGATCCGCTCGCCCGGACTCTATGTCGGGTTCTCCACCGTGATCGCGCTGCAATCGACCATCGACAAGAATCCCGACCTGCTCGTGAAGGTGCTGAAGTCGCTGATCGATGCCAACGACCTCATCAAGAAGGATCCGAATGCCGCAGCAGCGCTGATCGCCGAGCGCATCAAGGTCGATCCGGAGATCGTCCGCAACTTCCTGCCGCGCACCCGCTTCAATATCGATCTCGAACGCGCGGATCTCGTCGCCGAACTGCAGACGCAGGCGAAATGGGCGATCGACAACAAGCTGGTGCGGCCGGACGTCAAGGTGCCGGATTTCAACACCGTCGTGGTCGACTCGCTGCTCGACAAGGCGCGTGAGAAATAGAAACGGCGTTACCGGAGTCGTCGCATGAATGTGAGAGTGGACGTTTCCACGGCATCCGCGGTCCAGCGGCCGCTGATCGCCTGTCACGATCTCGGACATGTCTATGACTCCGGGCGCGGCCGCACGGTCGCGCTCGACCAGGTGTCGCTGACCATCCAGCCCGGCGAATTCGTCTGCGTCCTCGGCCCGAGCGGTTGCGGCAAGACCACGCTGCTCAATATCCTCGCCGGGTTCGTGCAACCGTCGCATGGCGAGGTGCTGATCAACGACCATGCGATCGCCGGGCCGAGCCCCGAGCGCGGCGTCGTGTTCCAGGACTACTCGCTGTTTCCATGGTTGACCGCGAAGGCCAATGTGGGTTTCGGCCTGCGCATGGCCGGGCGCGCGGCCTCGGAGCGCGAGGCCGTCGCCAGCGATCTGCTCCGCCAGGTCGGGTTGCCGGAGGCCGGCGACAAATATCCGTTCGAACTGTCCGGCGGCATGAAGCAGAGGGTAGCGATCGCCCGCGCGCTGGCGACCCGGCCGGCGCTGCTGTTGATGGACGAGCCGTTTGCCGCGCTGGATGCCATGACCAGGGCTTCACTGCAGACAAGGCTGATCGACCTGCAGCAGCAGAGCGCGCAGACGATCCTGTTCGTCACGCACAATATCGCCGAAGCGCTGGTGCTCGGCACCCGGCTGATCGTGATGTCACCGAATCCCGGCCGCGTGATCGAGGATATCGCCGTCGATCTCGAACGGCCGCGACGGCGCACCTCGCCGGCATTCAACGAACTCTACGACCATGTGGCCCGCGCCATCGGTCTCGATACGGCAGAATAGACGATGGCATTCAAGCTGAAGCGAAACACCGTCGCAGGCGCGTTCGGCACCGTCGGCTTCTTCGCGATCTGGGAGGCGATCAGCCGCAGCGGCCTCGTCAACAACATCATGCTGCCCGCGCCAACCACCATCGTGCTGTCGGGCTGGGAGCTGCTGGCATCCGGCGAATTGCTACGCCATCTCGGCGCCAGCCTGTGGCGCTCGCTGCTCGGTTTCGTTGTCGGCTCGGTCCTCGCTATTGCAGTCGGCGTCGCGATGGCGCAACTGCCGCTGCTGAACGCAACCATCAATCCTCTCGTGCAGATGTTTCGCGCCATTCCTGCACTGGCCTTCGTGCCGCTTGCGATCTTCTGGTTTGGCATCGGCGAACTGTCCAAGGTTTTCCTGATCGCCTGGGGTGTGTTCTTCCCTGTCTGGGTCAATACCTATCTCGGGGTACGCGACACCAATCCACTGCTCGGTCGCGCCGCGGCGAGCCTCGGGGCGCGCGGCTGGCGCAAATTCGCCTTTGTCGTCATTCCCGGTGCCCTGCCCTTCATCATCGCCGGCCTGCGCGTCAGTCTGTCGGTCGCGCTGGTGCTGCTGGTCGCCTCCGAACTCGCCGGCGCAGCATTCGGCGTCGGCTATCTCATCCAGATGTCGCAGCAGGTGTTTCGCGTCGACTACATGTTCGTCGGCCTGATCGTACTCGGCATCATGGGTGTGGTTGCCGACTTTCTGTTCGAAGGCGCCGTACACCGCCTGCTGCCCTGGTATGGCGCTGAGAAGTCGCTGCGCGGAGTGGCCGGGAACAGGAAAGAGCGCAAACTGGCGGAACCAGCCGCCTGATTTGGGCACACCGCGCGAAAAGCAATTTATTGCAAGCCGTGTCCGCGACCGGCGGTTACAGATCGATGCGAAGCTGGAGATTGCACATGCAACCGACCGAAGTCGCATTGATCGAAGACCACACCGTTCTCGCCGTCACCTGGGACGACGGCGAAACCAGTCGGCTGGATGCGGTGACCCTGCGCCAGGCCAGCCGGGCGGCGAGCGAGATCCGCCGTCAGGCCGAGGGGGTGGCGTTAACGCTGCCGCCGGCGCTTCGCGTGCAGGGCGTCGAGCCGATCGGCAACTATGCGCTGCGGCTATTCTTCTCCGACGGGCACGATCGCGGCATCTATCCGTGGGTGTATCTGCGCGAACTCGCCGGCCAAGCAGCGTAAGGAACAGGCGATGGATGAGATCAAGCAAGGCCTGTCGGAAATCGAATGCGACGTGCTGGTGATCGGCGGCGGCACCGCCGGTCCAATGGCGGCCTACAAGGCCAAGCGCCGCAATCCCAAAGCGCGCGTGGTATTGCTCGAAAAGGCCAATGTGAAGCGGTCGGGCGCCATCGCGATGGGAATGGACGGGCTCAACAATGCCGTCGTGCCGGGCTTTGCAACGCCGGAGCAGTACACCAAGGAAATTACCATCGCCAATGACGGCATCTGCGATCAGGCGCCCGTCTACAAATATGCTTCGCGTTGCTTCGACGTCATCCAGGAATTGGACAGTTTCGGCATCAAGTTTCAGAAGACCGAGAATGGCGATTTCGACGTCAAGAAGGTTCACCATCTCGGCTCCTACGTGCTGCCCATGCCGAACGGCGAGACGGTCAAGAAGGCGCTGTATCGCCAACTGCGCCGCGAGAAGGTGCTGATCTCCAACCGCTACATGGCGACGCGGCTGTTGACGGCGAAGGACGGCCGCATCGCCGGCGTCATCGCCGTCAATACGCGCAGCGCGGAATTCCTGGTGCTGCGCGCCAAGACCGTAATCCTGTGCACCGGCGCCGCCGGCCGTCTCGGCCTGCCGCAGTCCGGCTATCTCTGGGGCACCTACGAGAATGCGACCAATTCGGGCGACGGCTATGCGATGGCCTATCATGCCGGCGCAGGGCTCGCGAATATCGAATGCTACCAGATCAATCCGCTGATCAAGGACTATAACGGCCCGGCCTGCGCCTATGTGGCCGGTCCGTTCGGCGCCTATACGGCGAACAGCGAGGGCAACCGCTTCATCGAATGCGACTACTGGTCCGGCCAGATGATGCAGGAGTTCTACAACGAGCTGCAGTCGGGCAAAGGGCCGGTGTTCCTCAAGCTCAACCACCTGCACAGCGACACCGTCGGCCAGATCGAGGCGGTGCTGCACAAGGTCGAACGGCCCTCGCGCGGCCGGTTCCATGAGAACCGCGGCACCAACTATCGCGAGAAGATGATCGAGATGGATATCTCAGAGATCGGCCTGTGTTCGGGCCATAGCGCCTCGGGCGTGTTCGTCGACGAATTTGCGCGCACCACCGTGACGGGCCTGTATTCGGCGGGCGACATGGCAAGCGTGCCGCACAACTACATGCTCGGCGCCTTCACCAATGGCGCGGTGGCCGGCGAACATGCGGTGGATTTCGCCGCCGAGGTCGACCTCCCCGATTATGACCGTCACGATGTGGTGCGCGAGCAGGAGCGCGTTCTGGCGCCGACGCGGCGTGACGACGGCATTCCGCCGAACCAGCTCGAATACAAGGCGCGACGCCTCGTGAACGATTACCTGCAGCCGCCGAAGGTCACTGCCAAGATGCAGATCGGCCAGGCGCGCCTGGCGGAAGTGCGCGACGATCTCGACAATGCGATGGTGGTGCGCGATTCGCACGAGCTGATGCGCGCGCTGGAAGTGTCGTCGATCCTCGACTGCGCCGACATGGCGGCTTACGCCTCCTTGTTCCGCACCGAAAGTCGCTGGGGCCTCTATCACAACCGCGTCGATTATCCCGAGAAGAACGACGAGGACTGGTTCTGCCACAGCATCCTCAGCAAGCGCGACGGGCGCATGACTGCCGAGAAGCGTGCCGTCGAGCCCTATCTCGTCCCGATCGATGAGAGCGAACGCGACGCCTATGATCGCCAGCGCATACGCCAGCACGCCTGAGACGGAGCATCCATGCCCATTGCCTATGCACCCACCACCGTGCCCGTCGTCGTGGACGACGCCAAATGCATCGCCGACAAGGGCTGCACGGTCTGCGTCGATGTCTGTCCGCTGGACGTGCTGCGGATCAGCGACCTCACCGGCAAGGCCTATATGAAGTATGACGAGTGCTGGTACTGCATGCCATGCGAGACCGATTGCCCGACCGGCGCGGTGACCGTCAACATTCCCTATCTGTTGCGCTGACATGTCTGCATTCGAATCCTTCAGTGACGTCGCCGAGATCGCAGAAAATCTGCAGAGTCCTGATGCCTCGGTACGCCGCCTCACGGTGATCGAGATCGCCGAGACGGCGAGTGACGAGGCCGTGCCGCATCTGGTCGCGGCCATCAGCGACACGGCACCCAAGGTCAGGCTGCAGGCGGCGCGTGCGCTCGGCGAGTTTGATGGGCTTTCGGTCGCGCAGGCGCTGGTGCGCGGCGTGACGGATGCCGACCGTGACGTCGCATCGGCCGCCGCAGAGAGCCTCGCCGAACTGCGCGATACCGCGGCCGATGCAGCCCTGCTGCCGCTGGTGTCGCACCAGTCGGCCTTTGTTCGCGAAGCCATATTTAGAGCACTGAAGGAGCTGCGGAGTGCGATCGCCCTTGGCCCGGCTATCTCGGCGTTGCAGGACGCCGATGCTGCCGTGCGCGTGCAGGCAGTCGGCGTGATCGGCTATCTCAAGAGCAACGAGACCCTGCCATCGCTGATCAGTGCGGCGCGCGACACCGATGCGCAGGTGCGGCTCGCTGCGGTCAACGCGCTGTCCTTTGCCCGCAATGCGGTTGCTGCGCAGGCGGCTTCGGGCGCGCTCGCCGACGACGCCTGGCAGGTGCGCGCCGCTGCGGCCGAAACGCTCGGCCGGATCGGCGAGATTTCGGCTGCCGCGGCCGTGAAAGGCGCGCTCGGTGACACGTTCTGGCAGGTACGCCAGAAGGCGCTGCAATGTCTCGGCAAGCTGAAGGCGCGGGATGCCGTCCCGGCCATTCTCAGCATTCTGGATGATCCCCTGCCCTCGTTGCGCAAGGAAGCTGCCGCGGCCCTGGGCGACATCGGCGATATCAGCGCGCAGGCGCCGCTCGCTGCGCATGCCGCCGATCCCGATCCGGACGTGCGCAAGACCGTCGCCTGGGCGCTCGGCCGACTGCTTGAGCGCTAATCCTTCAGCAGGATCTGTTCGAGCTGGTCGAGGCGGTGGATGCGGATAACGCCGCCATCGATGGAGACGATGCGCTTGGCGTGGAACCGCTTCAGCATCATCGTGACCCACTGCCGGGTCGAGCCCACCATCGCCGCGATCTGATCGTGCGTCACCTTGCGGTTGATGACGACCGCGTCGCCATCAGCCACGCCATAGAGTTCCGAGAGGTTCACGATGTATTGCGCGAGGCGCTCGATCACCGACCGCGTGCCCAGCATCTGCGCCATGGACGAATAGCATTTGCCCTTGGCGACCAGCCCGTCGATCAGCGCCAACGCGAAAGTGGGCATGCGCAGCAACAACGCCTGCAGTGTGGCGCTGGAGAGATGCGTGATATCGCAATCCTCAATGGCGACGCCGGACCACATATGGGTGCCGCCGCCCGAAATCGCCGGACCACCGATGAAGTGGCCAGGCGTCCAATAAGCCAGGGTGATCTCGCGTCCGGTCGGCGCGGTGTAGAACACACGCACCTGGCCGCGTTCGATGATAAAAATTCCCTGATGATGCGCGCCCTGGCTGAAGATCGCCTCGCCTTGCCGCACCGTGAACTGGCGTCCGCTCCCGCGGATCTGCGCGCGCTCCTCCACCGTGAGGCGGTCGAGAAAATGGGCGCCATCGTTCAGGTCGTCGATCGTCTCGCTCATGAACAGCGCCGACAGATCGCTTTGCCGCACAGCCGGCGCGGTTGTGATCGAGCGACCGGATGCAACGCCCGCGGATGACGGTGACGTCCGGCATGCGTGCCCGCCACGCAAGGTCACGGCGGTTGCGGGAAGATACGCCTCACGAGAGTCCGAAAGCGCTTTCAGGCTGGTCATCGCATTTTCACTTGTGCTGAAGGTCTTGAAGCAAGGCTAATGGTGCGGCGCAGAGGAAGTCCACTCTTTTGAGCATCTCCAGATCGACTTGAAACGCCTGATGCGCAGATCGACGAAGCACGAGAGAATTCGTCTGTAATGCATCGAACTCCTGCAAGATATTTTTCGATGACCCTCGCGGGCGCAACGCCGCGTCATGTTCGCTCGCCTGCGACGCCTGCATGCATCGCAACTAATTGCTTCAGCGGCATCGTGCACCGGTTCAACATCCAGCCGGAGCGTATCCGATCACTCGGATAACTAGGGGACATGCCATGAAACGTTTTGGATTGGGGATTGTCGCGGCCTTTGCGATGACGTGGGCAGGAACCGCGAGCGCCGAGACTATTCGCGTCGCACTCGGCACGCAGGATACGACGATCAATTGCGCCACCGGTGGGCTGATCGTGCGCGAGCTCAAGCTGCTCGAGAAGTATCTGCCCCGCGACGGTAAGTACAAGGACGTCACCTACGACATCCAGTGGAAGAACTTCACCAGCGGCGCGCCGCTCACCAACGAGATGGTGGCCGGCAAGCTCGATTTCGGCGCGATGGCGGATTTCCCGGGTTCCCTTAATGGCGTTGCATTCGAGAAGGCCGGCCGCCGCAGCCTCTTCATCACCACACTGTCCGGCAGCACCAAAGGGAGCGGCAATGGCATCGTCGTTCCGACGAGTTCGCCCGCGCAATCGATCGCCGACCTGAAGGGCAAGACCATCTCGGTGCCGTTTGCCTCGACGTCGCACGGCATGTTGCTACGGGCGATCAAGGCGCAGGGCTGGAATCCCGAGACCGACGTCAACATCATCACCCAGGCGCCGGAAGTCGCAGGCCCCGCGCTGCAAACCAACAAGATCGAGGCTCATGCCGATTTCGTGCCGTTCACCGAACTGTTCCCGTGGCGCGGCTTCGCCCGCAAGATCTTCGACGGCTCGCAGGCGGATGCGCCGACCTTCCATGGCGCGCTGGTCGATGGCGAATATGCCGAGAAGTATCCGGAGATCGTGCAGGCCTATCTGAGCGCCAGCCTTGAGGCGGACCGCCTGTTCGCCGCCGAGCCGGAGAAATACAGCGAACTGATCGCCAAGGTAACCGGCATCGAGGCCGAGGTGAACTATCTGTTCCATGGCCCGCTCGGGCTGCAGACGCGCGGCCTGACTTGGAAGCCCGAATATCGCCAGGCGGTGCAGACCTCCATCGATACGCTGAAGCTGCTCAAGCGCGCCGATGGCGATCTCGATATCGACAAGTTCGTCACCGACAAATATATCCGCGCGGCCTTCGTCAAGGCCGGGCGTGACTACGACACGGAGCTGAAGGATTACGCCCAGCTCGCGCTGAAGGCAAAGGACGCCCTGACCGGTGCCGAGATCACCGATGTCAGCCGGGTCGCGCAGATCTGGGTCAAGGACGAACCGTTGGTGCGGCACTATGCATCGCCCGAGAACGCCCTGAAGGCGCTGGCGGCACTGGAAAAGGACGGCAAGAGCGCACGGGTCGTCTACGCGCAGGACCGCGAAAGCGGCATCAAACTGTTTGCGCAGCAGGCCTGGTTCGTGCGCGCGGTCAATGGCGAACTCGGCGCCTTCCTGTCGCACGGCGCCGCCGAAAAATGGGCCGCGGCCAAGGGCGGCCAGGTGGTCGATTTCGCCGGCGCGCGTGAAGCCGTGGTGGTAAGCCGCTGATGGCGACGGGATCAGGTGGCACGCATGCGGGCCGCCTGCTGGTGCGGGTCGGGTCAATCCTGGCCTGCATTGCGTTCTGGCAGGCGGCGTCCACCCTGCGCCTCAATCTCGGGATCGTCACCTTTCGTAACGTGCCGCCGCCGACCGAAGTGCTGCAGTCGCTGATCGTGCTGCTGCAGTCACCCAAGCTGCTGGCGCATCTCGGCAGCAGCCTCGGACGCGTCTTTGCCGGCTACGGGATCGCGGCACTCTTGGGGATTCTGCTTGGCTTTGCCATCGGCCGGTCGCGTGCAGCGAGCGACGTGCTGCTGCCGCCGCTGGAACTGCTGCGCCCCATTCCGGCGGTCGCCTGGATCCCGTTGTCGATCCTGATGTTTCCATCCTCAGAACTGTCGATGATCTTCATCACTTTCATCGGCGCGCTGTTTCCTATTGTGCTGAACACCATTCACGGTGTTGCCAATGTGGATCGCCGCCTGGTCGCTTCGGCGCGCAGCCTCGGTGGCAGCCGCTCCGCTATTCTGTGGGAGATCGTACTCCCGGGCGCGGCGCCAAGCATCGTCACCGGCCTTGCGATCGGCATGGGAACATCGTGGTTCTGCCTGGTGACGGCGGAGATGATCTCCGGCCAGTTCGGCATCGGCTATTACACGTGGGAATCCTACACCTTGCAGAATTACGCTGACATCATCGTCGGCATGCTGGTGATCGGCCTGTTCGGCATGGGCAGCAGCTGGCTGCTGACGACGCTCGGACATGTCCTGATGCCCTGGCGAAGCCCGATGGTGGCGCGATGAAGGCACCTCGAGTTAACGGCCACGGCGTCGACCTTGGGCGAATTGCGATCGAGGACGCATCGATATCGCTTGGTCACGGCGACGATGCCTTCGAGGCGGTCGCCGGTCTCGACATCTCTGTCGCGCCCGGCGAGTTCGTCTGCATCCTGGGGCCGTCAGGCTGCGGCAAGTCCACCCTGCTCGGCGCGCTGGCGGGACACGTAGCAAATACCAGCGGTAGCCTTACCGTGGACGGACAGGCGATTACCGGCCCGAGCCCGGATCGCGGCATCGTGTTCCAGCAGCACACCCTGTTCCCTTGGAAAAAGGTACGTGAGAACGTCTGCTTCGGGCCGAAGATGCGCGGCATCGGCAAGGTTGCGCGGCAGCAGCTCGCGGACGAATTGCTCGCGCTGGTCGGGCTATCCGGCTTCGAGGAGTTCTATCCGTCGCAGTTGTCCGGCGGCATGCAGCAGCGTGTCGAGATCGCGCGCGTACTCATCAACCAGCCGCGCGTACTTTTGATGGACGAGCCGTTTAGCGCGCTCGACGCCCAAACCCGATCGATGATGCATGAGTTGCTGCTCGACATCTGGACCGAACGCCCCACCACGCTGATCTTCGTCACGCATGATATCGAGGAGGCGCTGTTTCTCGCCGACCGCGTGATCGTGATGAGCCGGCGCCCTGGGCCGATCATCGAGGATCTGCGAGTGCCATTCGCGCGTCCGCGGCCGGCTGATATTGTCACCGAGATTGAATTCGCACGTCTGAAGCGGCACCTGCTTCTGCTTCTCCGTCCGGATCAACAGTCTACCGCGCTGTCTGAACATCAGAGCGAACACGCGTTGGCGCCGAACTAGTTGGCAAGCGGCTCTTGTCGCTCAAGGCCGCCCTTGCCGAATTCGCCTATACCCTGCGGAGCGTGAGTTGGTCGCCGTACCAGAACTACGCGATCTGTGTGCCGAAGCTTCGTCTTCAAACCTGCGCGAGGAAGCCGAATAAAAATGCCCGGAACCGGCAGCGCGGAGAATTCTGGACCGCTGACTGCACTACAGACAGAGCGCGTATCGCTATTTTCTCCGCCCGCTTGAACGCGGAAGCAACCTGCCTTGAAATAGACGGATGATCGATTGGAGAAAGACCGTGCGAGATCTATCGGCCGAAGCCCGCTTGCATCTTCGTGCCCGTTCGTCGTCGAACCGCGCCGCGGTAAGGTTTCACGCCGTCGCCGTCTACAGCTCTCTCGCGTTGATCGCCGCCATCGTATTCGGCGCGGTTTCGGTGCGCCCGTTCTAGTTCCGACGTCGCGTCCCCCGGATCTTGCGTGCTTGGCTGGCAGGCAACACTCGGGATCCGACGCTACTGCAGGTGATCCAGAGGAGCAATTGGGATGAGCGACCACCCGCCGATTTTGCGGCAGTCATTCTCGGGCTGGACGGCTTTGTTGCCGGGCCTCATCCCTGCATTTCTGTTCGTGGCAGTTTACGGCATGCGGCGCGCATATGATCTCGTGGGCGCGATAGCGGCCTCATTTTGACGCGCAGCATCGTTATCATCCGTCTTTGGCAGGATGAACACCAGGTCGGTGATAGCACCGTGGCAGCGCCGGCCCTTACCTTGCTGACCACATGAGCGGCCCACAGCGTCTCCTCTGAGCTGCGCGCACCATCAACATTTCGAACGCTCATGACGTGTCAGCGTTGAGCCGGCTCGGGTGCGATGGGCAGCGAAGTCGACGACTTCAATGTCTTGACCACATAATGCGGCCGCGTCGACTTGATCCGCACCAGTGCGTTAAGCTGACGATGGAATTCCTCGAATTCGGATGCATCGCTGACGACGATGCGAAGGCAGTAGTCCACGTCTCCCGCCATGCGATAGCAAGCGACCACTTCCGGCATATCCTTGACGACCGACGAGAATTTTCTGAGCCAAGCCTCCGAATGATCGTCGCTCTGGACGTCGAGAAATATTGTCATATCCAGGCCGACCGAGGATGGATCGACGAGCGCAACCTTGCCGACGATAACTCCATCGCCCTCAAGCCGCTTGATGCGCTTCCAGCACGGCGTCGCAGACAGCCCCACGATATCTCCGATATCGGCAACCGACAGTGACGAATTCTCCTGGATCAAGGTAAGGATCCTGCGATCGATGGCGTCGAGACGGCGACCGATCGGCGGCGTCGTTACATCAACATCAGTCATATGTGCCTCCCGCAAGGATCGGAGCTAAGGGGCGGTGCGTCGGTATGAAAGAGGGACAATCTGTCTAGATGGCCGTCGTATAAGGGCGTTTCGACGACCCGCAAAATGATTCTTGGATTCTGCGACATTTATGAACTCCTCGATGGCTGCCCGGTTTGCTTCCAAAAATGGGGGATCGAACCGTTCGACCCTTCGATCTCGTGTGATGCCGTCATGCCGGCACGCGCATGCGGCCGGGCGCGGCGAGCCGTATCAGCGCGCGCGCTGCCGCGTCGAGAAGAAAGCCGAGCAATCCGATCATGAGCACCATGGCCATCAACTCGGAGTAAGCGAGCCGATCGCGGGTATCGAGGATGAAATAACCCACTCCCGCCGACACCCCGAGCATCTCGCAGGGTACGAGCACGATCCACACGACGCCGATGGCGAGCCGCAATCCGGCCAGGATATGCCCCAGCACGCCCGGAATGATGACATGACGCAGCGTCTCCCAACGCGTCGCCGACAGGCTGCTGGCAAGGCGTAGCCAACTCGGTTCGAGCCGTCGTACGCCTTCCGCGGTGTTCAGCAGGATCGGCCAGACGGCTGCAAATGCGAGCAGAAAATAGATCGGGCGATCGCCGATCCCGAACACCATGACGGCGATCGGCATCCAGGACAGCGGCGATATCATGCGAAGAAACTGAAACGCCGGCGACGTCGCTGCATCGAGACGTTGCGAACGGCCAACGGCAAGGCCGATCGGCACACCGATCAATAGCGCGAGTCCGAGGCCGACCAAAACACGGCGCAAGCTCACGAGCAAATGGATCGACAGGTCGGATTGCGTTAGCAGCGTCAGCAGACTGGCGAAGGCAGTGCCCGGCGTAAAATGGCGCACGAAACTCCCTTTCGGGCTCAGCAGGTCCGTCCCGATCCACCACAGGACAATCAGGACAATCAACCCGCTGGTGCCCAGCAAGAGCGTTGACAGGTGCGCGCTCCAACGTGAGCGCGTGACCGAGACCGACGGACGCCGACGCCCCCCGTCTGAACGACCAACTTCGTGTCGGACCGGCGCGATGTCGGCCTCCAGGCTGCTCGTCACGCGACGACGACTTCCGTTCGCGTAAACGATTCCGGTAGCCCGAATGCGGCCATGCCGCCTGCTGCGGTCACCGCAGCCTTGACGAAGCGGTCATCGACCAGCTCCCGTGCCGCTGTTGCTGGATCGAGCCTGTCGAGGAACGCGCGGTCGCCTTCGATCAGCGTGTCCTTCAACCGGCGCACCAACTCCTCAGTATAGCTCGGATACGGATAGGGCTGGAAATCGATACGCCGCTCGCGCCACGCCGCGTTCCGGATCGCGCCGGATTTGAGATAGGTAGCATTGTCGGCCTCGGGCGGCGACAAGACCTTCTCGAGCACTGCGGTCGTATGCGGCGTGTACTTTTGGGCCCCCTCCTTTGACAACAGCACGGCCGTCTCGGCGCGGTTCTCGCGGGTCCAGAGTTGCGCCTTGACCATGGCGTTGACGACCTTCTGCGACCATTCCGGTCGCTGCTGCAGGTCGCGCTCATGCATGAAGACGACGCAGCAGGCGTGATCCTTCCAGACGTCACCGGTGAACCGCAGGATCTTGCCGACCCCCAGCGTCTCGGCCGTGGCATTGAAGGGCTCGGCGACGATGAAGCCCGCAATCTGATTGGACGCGAGCGCGGGTACCATGTCCGCCGGCGCCATGACGACGAGATTGACCTCGTTGGCTTGTGGCACTCCGGTGCGCTTGCTTACCGGAATCAGACCGTTCTCCCGCAGCAGCGTTTGTAGAACCACATTATGGATCGAATACCAGAATGGAATGGCGACGGCCTTGCCACCGAGTTCCTTGACGCTATTGATCTGCGGCCCGACACTGAGGCCGGATCCGCCGGTATGATTCCAGGCCACGACCTTGGCCGGCGCCTGGCTGCCGAAACGTGCCCACACCGTCATCGGCGACAGCAGGTGAACAACGTTGACCTGACCGGAGATAAATGCCTCCAGCACCTGGGCCCAGCTGCGCAGCATCACCGGCTTCTCGGCCTTGAGGCCTTCGGCTTCGAAATAGCCTTTACCGTGGGCCACCAGCAGCGGCGTAGCATCGGTGATCGGGAGATAGCCGATGCGTACCGGCGCATCCGCCTCCTGCGCCGTCGCCTCATAAGCACGCAGCAACGGAAGCGCGCCCGCGGCAGTAAAGAGTGCCGACAGTTTGATGAGTTCGCGGCGCGAGAACTGATCCATGGACATGCGGTTTACCTCATTTCAGTTGCGGCGCGATGCGCCTTTCAAGGCCTTAAGAATGTCGATCCGGATGGCGCCGAGTTCTGCGACATATTCGTCGCGCGGCTTCGGTAGCTCGATCACCCAGTCGCCGACCTGGCGCGCGGGCGCGCCGCCGAGCAGGATGATCCGGTCGGACAGCAGCAGCGCTTCGTCGATGTCGTGTGTGATGAGGACGGCCGCCGTCTGGTGATCGCGAACGACTTTAAGCAGCAGATGCTGCATCTCCTCCCGCGTGACCTCGTCGAGCGCGCCGAATGGTTCATCGAGCAGGAGGATTTCCGGCGTGCGCGCAAGGCAGCGGGCGAGCGCTGTGCGTTGCGCCATGCCGCCGGACAGTTGATCCGGGTAAAGGCGGCGGGCATGGCCGAGACCGACCTCGTCAATGGCGGCATCCACGCGCGCGCGACGCTCGGGCGCCGACAGCTGCGGCTGATGCTTGAAATCGAGACCGAAAGCGACGTTGCGCTCCAGCGACAGCCACGGCAGCAGGCTCGGATCCTGAAACGCCATCGCGACGCGTGGATGCGCGCCGTTTAACGGTCTCCCGCGCACCTCTACCGTCCCGCCGGTCGGCTGCATCAGACCTGCGAGCACGCGGAGCAGACTGGATTTCCCCACCCCGCTCGGCCCCAGAATACTGACGGTCTCACCAGCATGAAGCGACAGGCTGAAGTCATGCAGCACGTGTTCGCCCGCCGGCGAATAGCGGAGTGCGATATCGGCGGCTTGCAACAAGGCCTGCGTCATGCGGTTTCGACGATCGCTTGACGCCGCTCGTGTTCGCGTAGCACCGTCTTGAGCTGCACCAAGCTCGGCGTGATGATCGGCACAAAGGCTGCCTCGCGCTGGCGACGCTGGAACGACCGGCCGGGCTCCGACAGATAGGCCTCGCCGCCGGACGCGGCGAGCTCGAGCTGCACGGCCCCTGAGACGATGGCAGCGAGTTGCAGCCGAATCCGGAAAAGCGGAGCTGGCGCCGCGATGAAGCGTGCATCGAGCAATCCTGCCGCCAGTTGCCCTTCCGCAACGTCGAGATCGCGCGACAATGCGTCGACCTCGGCTGCAAGCACGTCGCGATTCTTGTTGAGCCTAAGCTCAGTCTCCGCCAGCGAACGCCTCGCAATACCGATCGACATGGCGCATTGCAGACCGAGAAATGCCGGGCGTACCTGCGGCAGCCACACCCCGGCATCGGGATGGATGATATCGTCGTCGTTGACCCGAACGCCGTCGAGATCGACAGCGGCCGTGCTGCTGGCGCGCATTCCCATCAATGCCAGATCCGGCGAGCGCTTCACTCCCGCGCTGTCCGACGACAGACTGGCGACGAACGACGTCGATCCGCCTTCGCCCTGCACTGCTGCCGCGACGTCGAAGCCCGCCGCACGCAGATTGGTCACCCATGGCAGCTTGCCGGTAACGGTGCGCACGCCGTCCTGTGCCGCGGCCTTGATCTGAAGCGCCTCGACGCCCGACAAGAACTTCATCGCGTTCGAGAGCCCGGTTGCGCCAGCGCGGCGCCCCGACAGCAGGTCCGGCAGCAGTCTGTCCCGCAGCCTTTCATTGGGACTCTGCAGCAGATATTCGATGAATGTCCGATGCCCCCAGAACACGAAACCCGCTGCCAGAGAATGGCTGGATATAGCGGCGATCGCTCCGACGGCATCGTTGATGTGTCCGCCCAGGCCGCCTTGCGCGCGCGGCACGCCGATGCGCAGCACATCCGCGTCCGCGAGGCGCGGCAGAATACTCGCGGCACCATCCGCGCGCTCATCGAAATCGTCGGCGTTGGACTCGATCCAGCTTTTCAGTTCGGTTGGAAGTTGCGCCATCGGCACTGGTCCCAGCGGACTATTCGGCCGCGGCCGCCGACGCGTTCGTCCAGGCGTAGGGACGCAACTCGTCGTTAAGCGGTGGTTGTCCGAGATTATTGGCGAAATTGCACAGTGTCGCGAGGCTCACGCCCAGCACGACCTCCAGAGCATTGGCATCGGTGAAGCCGGCGGCGCGAAACGCCGCCGTTTCTGCATCGGACACGGCGCCCCGGTTCGTGATGACGGCGCGGGTGAAATCGGCGACGGCATTCAGCCGATCATCGGGAACCTTTCGGCTGTCGCGCAGCGCTTCGACCACCGCCTCCGAGAGCCCGGCTTTCTTGTAGGCGATAGCCGTATGCCCAGTGACGCAGAATCCGCATCCGTGCGTTACCGCCGCCGTCATCTGCACAACCTCGCGCTCGGCCAGGCTCAAACCGCTCCGCGCATTGATGGCAGATACCGTTTGATAGGTTTCCAGCGCTGTCGGCGCATTGGCGAGCAACCGCACAAGGTTGGGAAGAAAGCCGTTGTTAATCTGCGCGGTTTGCAAGCCAGCCTTCGCAGCATCCGGGGCGTTCTCGCTGGTGAGCAACGGAAGTCGGGACATAGATGCAGCTCCGCTTACATGATGCCGGGCAATGATGCCTCATCCATCATCATCAACTGGCGCCAGTTGTAGCGACTTCGCCTGCGATGCAAAGGCGCTGGCGAAAAAGAGGAAGTCTTGATCGCGTCAGCCAAGTTTCGAAAAGAGACATGCCGTAATCCGGCGATTGACGCAGCATTCCGACTGCTCATCGAAGCGCATCGCATCGCGCTCCGTCGCGCCGGTACAGGTATCAATCCTGCACGCACAGACGCAGCTGCGTCGTCCCGATTAGCAGTTCGAATCAACGGGGCGATCCAATCGTCGTATCGCGCTGAAGGACGCGACTACACGTATACCGACGTCTGCTATCGCAATCGAATATCCAATATCACGGACACATTCGCCATTGGGATAGCCGTCTAGCCGTCTTCTTGGATAAAAGCGCGACGGCGGGACATTCTCCAATTGAACCTTGGATCAGCACGTTTAGTCTTCCAACAGCAGGCAGGACAGATCGTTTCTGCTGAATGAATTGGAGACCGACAATGAACGCAGCAATGCAGATGATGCCGATGCCCATGATGATGGGCGGCATGATGAATCCGATGATGTCGGGTAACATGATGAACCCGATGATGGCGGGCGGCATGATGAACCCGATGATGATGGGTGGCATGCCGATGATGGGCTGCCAGATGAAGTGCACCATGACCGCCAACGGCATGACCTGCGAAATGATACCGATGGATCCCGCCATGAAGGACATGTTCATGAAGTGCTGTGAGAACATGATGAGCATGATGCAGATGGGCATGCCGATGATGATGAACTGCGGCGGCATGATGATGATGTGCATGCCGATGAAGGCCGCGGCCTGATCGCGACTTTTCACTGACAGACATGGCGGGCTGGCTTTGCCAGCTCGCCATTTTCGTTTCTGCGGCCCGGTTGCTACGACGCGATGTCCGCATAGGTCATGACGAGATAGAGCACGGCCTCGCTCGCGACGAGATTTCGGTAGACATGCGGCACGTCCGCCTCGAACAGGACGGCGTCGCCCTCGGCCAAGGTCTGCGGCTTCTCCGATCCCACGGTAAGTTCAACCACGCCCTTAACGACCACCAGATTCTCACGAGTCCCAGGCGCATGCGCCTCCGCCGACTCGCGATGCAGAGCTGCGATCTTGAGCTCGTAGAATTCGACGCCGTGATTTCCCTCAAAAGGAAACAAAGCGCGCGAACTGAACTGCCCCTGGCTCGATGTGAGCAGCTTCGCCTCCGAGCGCCGCAACACCACCGATCCACGCGGCGCCTCGGAATGCAGCAGGTTTGCGAACGGAACGTTCAACGCATTCGCGACTTTCCATAAAAGCCCGATCGTCGGCACGCTCTTGCCGGTCTCGATTTGGCCGAGCATCGCGCGGCTTACGCCTGACTGCTTAGAAAGCCGCTCCAGCGAATCTCCACGACGGGTTCGCAGGCGCCGCACATTGCGACCGACAATCGCCGGAAGATCCGTTGGCATATCGGGCACAGCTAGATGGTGAAGCTGGTCGTCAGCAACAGGGCTCAATCTGCCGTCGCTCACAAAGCGTCCCGATTTGTCAAAGCGGCTGCGTCCATCGGGACTGGCATCCAGACCATCATCGGCCAGAACCAGTAGACCGCTCCCTGATAGAAATTGACTTGCCCCGACGGAGCGCTCGACTCGCGAATTGCAGTCTTGCGCGCCCGATAGGCGCTGAAATCGATCACGTTTGCTGAACTATCTGTCACGCAATTTTCCATATCTTCAACAGCTTGAGCGATATGGTATTGATGTCGGGGCTCGAAACAAGCCGCCGGAGAATAAAACAACAGACGTGTCGGAGGACGCAGCTGCACAGCAAGCTATGCTAGGCGCGACGCGGCGTGGAGCATGCCTCCCTCGAGACGGCCGCATAGCCCGGTAACCTTCAAAGCGCAGGCGATCGGTGTCTATGAGGTCAACAGCACGCCGCTGCCTGTGAAGGACTTCTTCTAGCAGCAACCAAAAGCTGCGGCGCATCAACCGCGCGGCAACAGGCGAAGCCGGCGACCGCTCCAGAGCGTGACCGCCGTGCCGGTGAACAGCGACGCGCCAAATACCCAACCCGACAACGCACCGGCGGTGATGCCGGAGAACAACGTGCCGACGGTGCAGCCGAGGCCGGTCATCGCGCCCCATCCCAGCAATACGCCACCCGTTAGACCGCGCAGGACGTGGTCGATCCGCGGACGTTGCGGCTTGAACTGCCCGGCCACCAGTGCCGCGGCCAGCGATGCGGCGACCAGTCCCAGCACGAACGCGCCATTCGGCGACAGCAGCGCGTCGCGGACGACGGCGATGCAGCCGCGCAGACCATCGAGGCCTTGCAGCCGTGTCGGTGCAAGTTCCAATGCGCCTGCAAGCTGTCGCGCGCGGCTGCCGATCTCGGCCGTGACACCGAGTGGCGCGACGCGCAGATACGACATGGTCGCGAGCACGCCGATGATGGCACCGCCAATCCATGCGGGCCAGCGATCAACGAAGATCGCGGTCGCTTGGTCGCGTGCGCGCGCATGCTCAGCTGGCTTCCGCGAAGCCGATCGCGTCACAGCATAGGCGATCAGGCCGAGCACCAAGCCAGCGACCAGCAGATGCCCGGCATAGCCGAGCGTCCGCGGCAGCCACACCACCGGCGCATCTGCAACGGCGGCAAGATAGATGGTGTTCCAGCTGACAAAGCCCAGCACGAAGCCGATAATTACGCCGATGAGTGCGAATGGCGCTGTGGCCGATCCCTCGCCAAGCCGATAGAGATGCGCGCTGACGCAGGAACCGGAGATGGCCATGCCGGCGCCGAACGCCATGCCTGCAGCTACCAGCGCGATGCTGACAGGCCCGATAAACGCATCCGGCGGCAGCCGCCCAGTGCCGGCATCCGGCAGCCATGCACCGAACACCAGCGTCGTGCCGACCAAGCCAACGGCCAGTGCAACGATAAGACCCAGCACACCCTGCGATGCGCGGTCATCGAACCATTCGCGAAACATGCAGAAGAAGCAGAACCTCGCGCGTTGCAGCACGATACCGAACGCCGCGCCAAACAGAAGCGAGATGGCGAGCGCCGGACTGCCCTGCCCGTGCAGCACATAGGCGGACACGCCGATTGCCAGCACAATAGCAAGAGCGACTGTGACGGAAACCTTGTGGTCCGCAAACGCAGCAGGCGCCGGGTCGATGCCCGTCGCCTGTTCGTCGCGATGTGAAGACCCTGTGAGGGTCTCCACGGATGTGCCGTCGGTCACTTGCCGCTCCAGACCGTGCCCGCGACGTTGACGACGGGGACGCCAACCGAGTTGCCATATTCGGTCCACGAGCCGTCGTAGTTCTTGACGTCATAGCCAAGGATCTTCGAGAGCAGGAACCAGGTGTGGCTCGATCGCTCGCCGATCCGGCAATAGACGATGGTCGGCTTGGATCCGTCGATACCGGCCGCGGCGTACAGCTTCTTCAGCTCTTCGGCCGATTTGAAGGTGCCATCCTCGCTAACCGCACGGCCCCATGGCACGTTGAGCGCGCCGGGGACGTGGCCGGCCCGCACCGTTAGTTCCTGCGAACCGGGCGGCGCAAAGATCTTGCCGGAATACTCATCGGCAGAGCGGATATCGACAATTGTCGCATTCTTACTGTCGGATGCCGCGCGAATATCGGCGAGGCGCGCACGCAGCTTCTGGTTCGGCTCGGAGACCGTCAGCTTGCCCGGCTGTACCGATGCATTGCGCGTATCCAGCGGACGCTTGTCGGCCTCCCACTTCTTGCGGCCGCCATCGAGTAGCTTGACGTTCTTGACGCCATAGACATCAAACACCCAGGCACCCCAGGCTGCGAACCAGTTGTTGTTGTCACCGTAGAGAACGACGGTGGTGTCTTGATCGACGCCCAGCTTGCGCGTCAGTTCCTGGAACTTCTCCTTTGAGGCGATATCACGGGTCACCGTATCGACGAGGTCCGTGTGCCACACCACATTCAGGGCGCCGGGGATATGGCCGCGCTCATAGATGCCCGGCTCGACGCTAACTTCGACGACGCGAACCTTCGGATCGTTCAGATTCTTCTCGAGCCATTCACCGTTGACCAGCGGGCTGCTACCCTGCGCGAATGACGCTGTCGCCAGTGCGACGGCGCCAAGGCCCACGGCCAGCGTCGTTGCGATAATCGATTTCAGTTTCACAATCATTCTCCATCAATGGGCAGAGCACAGGGCTGAATATCAGTTGCCGAACGTCGCCCCCGGCCGACAAATTTCCCGAGTGCATCTCCTCACTGCACCAGCAGCGCGTCAATTGACCGCCTGACGCAGTCAAAAATGACCTTCTCGCAAATGTCGGAATCGCCGAATGGATCGAATGTGCGAGCTCGCTCACCCGGAATGTCCTTCCGGTCGTGGCAACCTGTCGCAGGTGATATGCGCTCGTTACGAGCATTCGCAGCGACAAACCCACCGTCTGAGAAGCACTGCAGGATAGCGCGACCAGTGAGGAGGGAGCAGACCGCGGCCCTCATTCCGACTGTATTTGACGGCTAGTCTTGCGATAGCGCCCCTCAAGCTCTACATCCGCGCGTCGCTTGCCTTCCAACCAGGACTCCCATGACCACCCGCCGACAGCTTCGCTTCAATGCCTTCAACATGACCGCGCCTAGCCATAACTGGGCCGGGCTCTGGTCTCACCCGCGCGATGCATCCATCGATTACAACAATCTGGATTACTGGATCGACTACGCGCAGATCGCCGAACGCGGGTTGTTCGACGGCATCTTTCTGGCTGACGTGTTCGGTGTTTATGACGTGTTCGGTGACAGCCCGGACACAGCCGTGTCGCACGGCGTGCAATTGCCGAATGCGGACCCCACGCTTCTGGTCTCGGCCATGGCGCTGGTCACCAAGCACCTCGGCTTCGGCATCACGTCCAATATGTCGCTGGAGCATCCCTACCAATTCGCGCGGCGATTTTCGACGCTAGACCACCTGACCCGCGGACGGATCGGCTGGAATATCGTCACCGGCTATCTCGACAGTGGCGCGCGCGGCATGGGCTTTGCGGCCGGCCGTGCCCATGACGACCGTTATGATGTCGCCGAAGACTTCCTCACGGCTGCCTACAAATTATGGGAAGGCAGCTGGGAGCAGGACGCCGTGCGTCGCGATCGTGCCACCGGCACGTTCACCGATCCAACGAAGGTTCACGCCATCCGCCACGACGGTCCGCATTACCGCGTCGATGGCATTCACCTCTCCGAGCCCTCCCCGCAACGCACGCCATTGCTGTATCAGGCTGGCGCCTCGAAGCGCGGGCGCGCCTTCGCCGCCAGACATGCCGAGGCGATCTTTCTCAACGGCCAGACCAAGCCGATCCTCGCCAAGGCCGTGCGCGACATCCGGACGGCCACAAAGGACTTTGGCCGCGATCCCTACGACATCCGGCTGTTCGCCGGTCTGACCGTGATCGTTGCGCCGACCCGTGCGGAGGCGAATGATCTTCATGCGGAATACAGCCGCTATGTCGACCAGAAAGGGCAGCTTGCGCTGCTCTCGGGCTGGACCGGTATCGATTTCTCGACCTACAGCCCGGATCAGGCGCTGCAATATGTCGAGAGCAACGCGATCCAGTCGATGGTCGAGAACCTCACGCTGCGCAGCGAAACGCCGCTGCGCGTCGGCGATCTCGCCAGCCTGAGCGCGATCGGTGCGCGGGCTCCTTTCGTCGTCGGATCACCGCAGGATGTTGCGGACGAGCTCGCCGACTGGGCCGAACAGACGGACATCGATGGCTTCAATCTCGTCCGTCTGGTCGCACCGGAATCGCTTGAGGCATTCGTCGATCTGGTGGTGCCGGAATTGCAGTCACGCGGGCTGTACAAGTCTTGCTACGATCAGGGAACCCTGCGTGAGAAACTGTTCCCCGGTCGGAACGCCCTGCTTCATGGCACGCACCCCGGCGCGCAGTTTCGCCGCTGAGGGGCAGCTGTCCTATCGCGCCTGAGCAAATTGTCGCGAAGCCGCCACGCTGGCGTGACGGCTCCAGACCTCCATCACCACGACGGCAGATAAGCGCCCTTGAATCGCGTCAGGATGAACTGCTTCACCGGTTCTGAGTGATAGGCATCGACCAGCTTCGCCACCCATGGCTTGCCTTTGTCCTCTTCCCGCACGGCGATGATATTGACCCATGGGCTTTCTAGCGGCTCCTTGATCAGGCTGTCACGCACGGGATCGAGGCCAGCCTGGACGGCATAGTTGTTGTTGATCGCCGCCACATCGACATCTGCCAGCGACCGCGACAGCTGCGCGGCATCGAGCTCGACAAATTTCAGCTTTTTGGGATTCTCCGCGATATCGACGATCCCTGCAGTGACGCTGGTGGGGTCACGAAGCTTGATCACGCCATTGGCTGCCAGAATCTGTAGCGAACGCGCGCCATTGGTCGGGTCGTTGGGAATCGCAACCGTCGCACCATTTGGGACATCGGCAACGCTCTTGTACTTCTTCGCGTAGAAGCCCATCGGAGAAACCGTGGTGTAGGCAACCTTCGCGAGCTTCCAGCCGGTCTTGGAGATCTGGTTCTTCAGATAAGGCTCGTGCTGAAACGAATTGGCCTCAAGGTCCTTGTTGGCCAGGGCTTGGTTCGGGAACACATAGTCCGTGAATTCGACGACCTTGATGTCGAACCCGCGCTCGGCGGCCACCTTCTTGACTGCGTCGAGCACTTCCGCATGTGGGCCGGCCGTGACACCCACGCGAATGGTCGTTGGCTCTTGTGCATTTGCGACCGGAAGATCTACTGCAATAGCGGCGAACAGGAATGCGGCCACCCCGCCGGTGCGAGCGAGCATGGCCAGCCGCAATACGTGAGCCGATTTCATTGACGAGTCCCTTATGTCAGTGTGCGAGATGACGATGACGGCGGCGGGCAACTTTCGCTGCGCCGCCACGCTAACGATTATGAATTTCTCCCGAGCTGACGGAATTCTTTTGTTAGCCCGGTTTGGATGAGACCTTGCTGCGATCAAGGGGAGATGCAGCATAAATACAGTGGCAGCCAACCGCCCGGCGCCAGGATCGCATCGTCGATCGCGACGGAGTTATCGATGCGCCGCAGATTTCGTTCGCACCAACAGCACCGACGGTGGCGCGCCCGCGCATTCAAGCGAAATGGCACGCCGCTACGTGGCTGTCTGCCACGGTGCGAAGGATTGGGCTTTCCACAGCACAGAACTCTTCTGCGCGCGGACACCTGGTATGGAAGTAACATCCTTCAGGCGGATTATAGGCACTCGGTAGATCGCCCTGCACCATATGCCGCCGCCGACCGAGATCGCCGGTATCAATGCGCGGGATCGAGTCAAACAGCGCTCGCGTGTAGGGATGCGCGGGGCTTGACCACAATTTCTCCCGGGTCGATGTCTCCACGATACGTCCGAGATACATGACCGCGACGCGATCGCTGACATATTCGACCACGGACAGGTCGTGGCTAATGAAGAGATACGCCACGCCGAGTTTGGACTGCAGATCGACCAGCAGGTTCAGGATCTGGGCCTGCACGGACACGTCGAGCGCAGAGACCGGTTCATCCAGGATGATTAGTCGTGGATCAAGCGCCAGCGCGCGGGCAATGCCGATCCGTTGCCGCTGTCCACCCGAGAACTGATGCGGGTAACGGTCGGCGGAATCCGCGGAAAGTCCCACTTTTGAAAGCAGATCGGCGATCCGGTCACGGCGCTGTCGCCGATCGCCGATGCCATGAATCCTCAGCGGTTCACCGATCAGCATTCCGACGGTACAGCGCGGATCGAGCGAGGCCAGCGGATCCTGGAATACGACCTGGATATCGCGTCTATAGGGCCGCATGCCGCTCCGTGTCAGGCGCGTCAGATCGACGCCGCCCAGACGAACACTGCCGCTTTGCGGCTCGACCAGCCGCGCAATCGCCCGGCCGAGCGTGGATTTCCCACAGCCGGATTCCCCAACGAGACCAAGCGTTTCACCGGGCTTGATCGACAACGAGACGCCGTCAACCGCGTGCACGGTTCCGCGCGACGAAGCAAAGCGCACGACGAGATCGTTCACCGTGAGCAGTGGCTCAATATGCGTCGCAACGAGCGGCTGCGTGTTCTGATGCACGGGCTTCCTCAATTCTCAAACAGGCTACGGCGCCATCTGCCCCAACGGGTATCAGCGGCGGCCGCGCGATCCGGCAGGCGTCGACCACAAACGAGCATCGCGCGGCAAAGGCGCATCCATGCGGCATCTCGGCCAGCGAAGGCACCATGCCCGGGATTTCGCTCAGTCGGGTACGAAGGCCGTTGACGTGATGGCGCCCCGGCCGCGCTGCGATCAATCCGCGCGTATAGGGATGCAGCGGCGACTTCAGAAGATCACGGGTAGTGCGCTCCTCGACCTTGCGGCCCGCATACATCACCAGCACGCGATCGGAATATTCCGAGACAACACCGAGATCGTGCGTGATCAACAGAATGGCGGTTCCGGACTCGCGTTTGATCTGATCTAGCAACTCCAGGATCTGCGATTGAATGGTGACGTCGAGCGCCGTGGTCGGCTCGTCGGCCACCAGCAGCGCCGGATTGCAGGCGAGAGCGATGGCGATCATGATCCGCTGTCGCATGCCGCCGGAGAGATGATGCGGATAGTCGTTCACGCGGCGACGTGGATCGGAAATCCGTACCCGATCGAGCAATGAGACTGCGCGATCCCAGGCCTTCTGGTGCGAAATGTCCTCATGTGCCGTGATGGCCTCGATGATCTGCTCGCCGATGGTCAGCACCGGATTGAGCGCCGTCATCGGTTCCTGGAAGATCATCGCGATCCGGTTGCCACGCAGCCGGCGCAATGCCTCGCCTTCAAGGCCAAGAATGTCGCGCCCCTGCAGCTTCACAGAGCGGCCCTCGATGCGGCCGGGCGCCGCCACAAGGCCGAGCAATGCAAGAGCGGTGAGCGACTTTCCGCAGCCGGATTCGCCTACGATGGCCAGCGTCTCTCCCGCAGAGATGTCGAAGCTGAGACCGTCCACGGCGGTCAGCGCGCCGCCCTTGCGGTCGAACCTGACACTCAGCCCATCGACGGACAGTACTGGCTCGCCCATCACCGGCGCTCCTGTTTCGGGTCGACGGCGTCATTGAGGCCATCCCCCAGCAGATTGAGCGCGAGCACCGCAACGACGATCGCCACGCCCGGCAGCGTTGCGATGTACCAATCCGACCGCAGCACTTCGCGCCCGGCGCCGACCATGCCACCCCAACTCACCACGTTCGGATCGCCGAGACCGAGAAACGCCAGACTGGATTCGGTCAGGATGGCCGTCGCGACCATGACCGATGCCGAGACGATGATCGGCGCCAGCGTGTTGGGCAGCAGATGGTGGAAGATAATGCGCATGTCGGACGCACCGAGCGCGATCTCCGCCTGCACCATGTCGCCGTGACGCAGTTTAAGGAATTCGGCGCGCACCAGCCGTGCCAGGCTCGGCCACGCTGTGACGCCGATCGCTCCGACAATGGTCGTGATGGAGGGCTGCAGGATGGCGACGATGGTCACGGCGAACAGAAACGGCGGAATCGTCTGAAAGAACTCCGTCAGCCGCATCAGCGACGCATCGATCTTGCCGCCGTAATATCCTGCGAAGGCGCCGACACCGACCCCAATCACCAGCGACATGGCGGTCGCCACCGCGCCAATCAGAAGCGAGACGCGCGCGCCGTGAAAGATCCCCGACGCCAGATCGCGCCCCAGCATATCGGTCCCGAGCGGAAAGCTGGAATCTTGGCCGGGACGCAGGAATGGCTGACCGACAAAATCCAGGGGATCGCCAGGGAAAATCTGATTGGCGAGCAGTGCCATGGCCACGACGAACCCGAGTAGCAATACGCCTACAACCGCCGACGGCTGTCTTGCGGTCCGGAAGAACGCGTTATCCTGCGCGATGCGCGCCGGCGGGATATGCGCAACGATATCGACGAGGGCCATGGTCAGCTGAGCTCGATGCGCGGGTCGAGCACGGTATACAGGAAGTCGATCGCCGCATTCGCCAACACCACCACGACCGAACTGCACAGCAGTATGCCGAGAAGCAGATTGAGGTCGCGCTGAAACAGCGCTTCAAAAGCGAGCCGCCCCAGCCCGGGCCACGAAAACACGGTTTCAACCAGCACAGCGCCGCCAAGCACGGCGCCGACCTGCACGCCGAGCATGGTGAGAACAGGCAGCAACGCGTTTCGTACAACATGACGATAGGCGATCCGCCCCGGACGAAGGCCTTTGGCGACGGCAGTCCTGACAAAGTCCTGCCGCTGCACGTCGCTCATCGCCGCGCGCATCAACCGCGTATAGACAGCCAGAAAGAACAGCCCCAGCGTGGTTGCAGGAAGTACCAGATGTGCCGCGACATCTTTCAGATAAGCCAGGTCGGTATAGCCACGCTCGATGCTGGTCATGCCGCCGACCGGTAGCCAGTCAAGCCACACCGAGAAGACCACGATCAACATGATCCCGGTCCAGAACACGGGCGTTGCATAGAACAACAGCGCGATGCTGGAGATCACGGTATCGGTCGCCCTGCCCGCGCGGCGCGCGGCGGCGATCCCCATCGCCGAACCGACCAGCAATGCGAACGTGATCGACGTACCCATCAGCAACAGCGTTGCCGGGAGCCGCTGGGTGATCAATTCCAGTACGGGCAAGCCCTGACGGAACGAGAAGCCGAGATTGAGCGACAGCAGGTTGCGCAGATAGAGCGCGAACTGCACCGGCAGCGGTTGATCGAGCCCGAACTGCTTGCGCAGCGCGGCCAGATATTCCGGCGTTGCCGAGCCAGCCTCACCTGCCAGCACTTGCGCCGCATCACCCGGCGCTAGCCGCAGCAGGAAGAAATTGGTGATAGCAATGCCCAGCACCACGATCACGAGTTGCAGGGCTCGCCGCCCGAGAAATCTGGCCGATACAGGGATCATGCGCGGGCGTTCAATTCTGCGCCGGCGCCTGATCGAACCAGGCATTCTTCAGCGAGCCATAGGACTGGTCCGCCTGCAACACGACGTCCTTCAGAGCCGAAGAGTGCAGCGTGAAGAAGCGCAGTTCGAGCAGTGGCAAAGTCGGCAGATCGCGTTGAACGATCTGCTGGAAGCGATTGAAATCTTCAGTACGCTTTTTCGGATTGCCTTCGACCGCAGCGGCCTGGATCAGACCATCGACCTCAGCATTGCGGTAGCCCGACCCGTTCGTCCACGGCGTCTTGCTGCCGAGCCAGCCTGACCAGTATTCGCGAACGACGCCAATTTGCGGATCGGGGAAAGCGCCGTTGTAGGAGCTCGAAATGTCGAAGTCGCGGTCGGCATAGACGCGTTTGATGAAAGCTGCGGTGTCCTGGGCGCGAATGTTGATCTCGATACCCACACGCTTCAGCGCCTGCTTCAGATATTCGCCGGTTCGCTTATAGTCGTCACCGTAAGGCAGGAAATCATGATTGAGCGTAAACCGCACCCCATCAGACCCGCGCCTGAAGCCGGCTTCGTCGAGCAAGGCTTCGGCTTTTTTCAGGTCGAACGGATATTTAGGCACGCTGGCATCGTGAAACGCCGTCAGCGCCGTCGGAACCGGGCTGACAGCAGGCTTGCCGTAACCATACCAGACGACCTTGCCCAGCGCTTCCTTGTCCAGAGCAAATGCGATGGCCTGACGGACGCGAACGTCCTTGAGATACTGGTTCTCGACGTTGAAATCGAGATACAGCACGGGCGACAGCCAGTCATAGCCGCGTGTATCGACCTTTAGCGACGGCAGCTTGGCAAGGCGCTCGACCTCGCGGAACGACACCGGATTGAATGTCGCATATTGCACCTCACCCTTCTCGATCGCCGCTGCGCGCGCCGCCGCGTCGGGAATGATCCTGAAGATGACTTTGTCGAGATAGGGTTTTGCGGGCTCCCAGTAATCCGGATTGCGTTCCAGCAGAATGTATTCGCCCTTCTTCCACTCCTTGAAGACGAATGCCCCCGTGCCGACCGGCTTGTTGTTGAACGCATTGTTCAGGATGTCGGTGCCTTCATACAGATGCTTCGGCAGGATCGGTGCGCCGACGGCGTTGAGCACACTCAGAATTGGCAACGACGGCTTCGACAAATGAAGGATGATCGTATTGTCGTCAGGTGTATCGACCTTAGCGACGTTTTCGAATATGGCCTTGTTGCGCGGATGAATGGTCTTCCAGACGTTCTCCAGGCTCCATTTCACGTCCGCGGACGAGAACGGCTTGCCATCATGCCACTTGACGCCCTTGCGCAAGTTGAAGCTGATGGTGAGGCCATCCTCCGCAACTTTCCAATCCGTCGCGAGCGATGGCTGCGGCTTCAGCGCCGGGTCGTAATAAACCAGGCCATCGAAGATGTTTCCCGCAACGATCTGCGTCGGCGTTGCCGTATTGAATGCGGGCGTCAGGGTGACCGGCTCCGGCTGCACGATGGCCGTCAGTGTTCCGCCGTGCTTCGGACCGTCGGCTGCGCATGCCAGCGTCGCCGGCACGAGCGCCGCGGCAGCCAGCAGCACCGAGAGTCGTGCGTATAATGACTTTTGGAAAGAGATTGCCTGAAAGAATTTCATGATGGTTGCCCCAGCTCAATTCTGCTTCGGAACGTCAAACCAGAAGTCGCGAAAGCTGCCATAAACCTGATCGCCACGAATGGCCGAGGTCTTGAGATTCGCCGCCTGGACAGTGAAGAACTTCAATTCCACGAGCGGCAGCGTCGGCAAGTCGGTCAGAACGATCTTCTGAAGGTCTTTGAACAGGGCGATGCGTTTCTCTGCACTGGCTTCGCCCTGCACCTTCGAGATAATGTCATCGACTTCGGCGTTCTTGTAGCCGGAGCCGTTGGTCCACGGGATGTTCTTACCCACAGATGCCGACCAGTAAGCGCGGGTCACGCCGATCTGCGGATCGGAAAACGCTGCAAACCATGCGATCGAAAGATCGAAGTCGCGGTCGCCATAGATCCGCTTGGTAAATGCCGCGGTATCCTGCGTCCTGATCGTGACGTCGACGCCGACACGCTTCAACGCTTGCTTGACGTATTCCGCGGTCCGCTTGAAGTCGTCGCCATAGGGGATGTAGTCGATGAACAGCGAGAAGCGCGTGCCATCCGCGTTGCGCTTGAAACCGGCCTCATCCAATAGCGCATCCGCCGATTTGACGTCGAACGCATCCTTGTCGGCGCTCGCATCGTGGAACGCCGCGAGCGTTGAGGGAACGGGGCTGGTTGCGGGCTTGGCAAAGCCGTACCAGACCACGTTGGAAATCGCCTTGCGATCGGTCGCGCGTGCCAGCGCGTGGCGAATGCGTGCTTCCTTCAGCGGTCCACGTTCGACATTGAAATCGAGAAACAGGAACGGCGACAACCATTCATACCCGCTGGTTTCAATCTTGAGGCCGGGCAGCTTGCCGAGCCGTTCGGCGTCCTTGAGCGGCACCGGACTGAGCGAACCATACTGGATTTCGCCCTTCTCGAAGCCGGCCGACCGGGCCGCTGCATCCGGAACGACCTTGTAGATCACCTTGTCGAGATACGGCTTTCCCTTGGCCCAGTAATTCGGATTCCGTTCCAGCACGATGTACTCACCGCGCTTCCATTCCTTGAACACGAACGGCCCCGTTCCGACCGGCTTGTTGTTGTTCGGATTGTTGAGGATATCGGTGCCGTCATACAGGTGCTTGGGCAACACCTGCGCGCCGTTGCTGTTCAGCGAACTGAGGATCGCGGGGGAAGGTTCGCTCAGCCTCAAGACGACGGTGTTGTCGTCGGGGGTATCGACCTGCTTCACCTTGGCGAAGGTCGCCTGATTGCGCGGGTGGATCGTCTTCCACACATTTTCCAAGGTCCACTTCACATCCGCGGACGTGAACGACTTGCCATCATGCCAGAGCACGCCCTTGCGCAGGCGAAGGGTGAGCGACAATCCATCCGCCGCAGTCTCCCAGCTCTCCGCCAGCGCCGGCTGCGGATTGAGATTGGTATCGTAGTCGACAAGTCCATCAAAAATATTGCCGCTGACCGTTCCGGTCGGCGCGGCCGTGTTGATGGCGGCTGTGAGTATGACCGGCTCGGGTTGAATGATCGCCGTTAGCGTTCCGCCGGGCTGCGGCGTTTGAGCAAAGCTCACTGCTGGCATCGCCGCACCAACTGCGAAAAGCAGACTGAGTACTACGCGACGTGATCTATCGGCGATCAAGCGAGGGAGAGCCATCCAACGACGATCATTCTGTGGCGTAGCGGCAACCATTCTTCCCCCTGCTTGATATCGATCTGCAACGTATTGCCTAACGAACGGCGTTTTCTTTGACATCGCGATATATCGACGCCACCGCGATCAATCGTCAATTTCGAATTGCACACGATACCAAGGACAATCACGCCGCCAACACGGCCGATTGCAGAAGCTTTCTACTTCGCAAGCAAGCTCACCTTTTGGCAGATCAACAGGCGCCGCGATCCACGGCCGCCGACGATGTACCAGCCGTCGCCGGAATCTTCGGCTCGCACTTTGGGGGAATACCGTTGCCCTGCATTTGAGATTTCTCAGCGCAGTTTTTCTTCATCGAACTTGTATCGAGGAGAATGGTTGAACTCTCGATCGTCGATCTTTGGACTTCAAAAATCTTGTTCTCTGACGGAGAGTCGATGCTGATGGTTACGCGAAGGAGCGACTGAAGGCGCGGAGAAAAAACGACAGCCTGAAAATATTGGGAGCAACTGCTTGAGCATCGACGATGACAACATTCGAAGCCGGCGGCGGCGCGGCCCCGACTTCGGCCATCACGTTCAGTATGCGACAAATAGGCTATCGCGAATGGACGGCTGTGGAGAAACACAAGCTAAAGGGATTGGCCGAGCGAGGCTTGTCCGTTCAGAAGATTGCCAGATCGCTCAAACGATCCGTTTGTATTATCCAAGCGATGGCATCGAAATTGGGTATTCGCTTCGCGGATGAATTGGAACTGCGATCAAGTTAGGCATATGCTCTCCAGGATTCATCCATATGATTGCCATTTCTCCGACAGCTTCAAAGAGGCCACGCGCATCAATATTGGCCACGATGAAATTGCACCCGCGATGTGATTGGAGCGTCAGTCTGGCAACGCAGGTTGCGCAAACCACCATCCCGGCGTGCAATTCGAGGAAAGCGCGCAGCGCATGCGATCTCGCAGCGAGTTGCCAAAGACCCGGTTACATGAATCAACATTGCCCGCAGCGCTGTTACTGACGTTCCGAAGCGAAACGACCGAGAACAGAACAATGGCTGTCTATCTGGATCATGCTGGCCGCCCCCTTCCGCAGAAACTGGCGAAATCGGACGGTATTCGTTTTCATTATATCCGCGGCGGCAAGGGACCTACCGTCGTTTTGATCGCCGGCTTTCCGCAAAGTGTCTACGCGTGGCGACGCGTTATTCCTCTGCTCACCGATGCCTATGACGTGATCGCGCTCGACCTCCCGGGCCAGGGCGATAGCGACAAGCCGCTGGATGGCTACGACACAGCGACAGCAGCCAAACGAATCAACGGCTTCCTCAAGACCATAGGTAATTGGACGCCATTATTTCGTCGGACACGATATCGGATCCTGGATCGGATATCCTTATGCGCACGAATTTGCGAGCGAACTGAACGGCGTCGTTTATCTCGACGCCAACATTCCCGGCGTCACGTTGAAGCCTTCCATCGATGTCGCTGATCCGGACTGGAAGAGCTGGCACTTCCTCTTCAACATGGTCGACGACCTGCCCGAGGCGCTCTTGTGGGACCGCGAGCGTATTCTCATCGAATGGTTCTTCAACAAGAAAACCGCAAACGCGATCGCGACCTTCTCGAAGGATGACATCGACGAATATGTTCGCGTCTATGGATGGATTACATCCCGGTGTTCGACAGTGACGATTCCGACGATGGATCGGTCAAGCTCTCTCCGGGCAAGATACAGCGCACGGGCGTTCGTTGGGTGGCCTGCGCGGAATGCTGGGCTATTATCGCGCCGTCATCCGCGACATGGATTACAATCGCGGCTTGTTTCAAAAGAAAATAGCTGTGCCTGTGCTGGCGTTGGGAGGCGATGCCGGTAGTGCGCCGGGAATTTTCGAAGCTATGCGACCCTTGGCTGAAAATATTCGAGGCGGCGTCATCCGGGATAGTGGTCACTATATCCCCGAGGAACAGCCCGCAGCTCTTGTCGCCGAGCTGAGGGCATTTTTAGAAATCACATCCGCTTCATGAGGGTAAGGCTCCAGCCAAACTGCGCGTCAGTCGAGCAGGTCCGGCTCCGCCGCGGCGATCCAGTCCAACAATGGCTGGAAACTGAAATATTCGCCCTTGTTAGGTGCCGACCTGTGTTGATGTCAGCTTGGCGACGTCTGCCAGCAGCTGGAATCGCGCGGCATTGTCCTTGATCAAACCCATCAACGCACGCATCAAAATGACCACTTTCTGCTACCACCTGAAAGCAGAGAAAGCCAATGATTGCGCTATGTTCTTGAGTTTTCGACGCTTCTTAAAGCGATGGCGCTCCGTAAGGGATATCGCGGAACGCGAAAAAGCCAATTTCCCCAATAAAATCAATAGGCGAACCTGCCATATGGCGAGCATGTAGGACGTCATGTAGGACGTCGCAAAACCGTTTTGTTCACGGTCTGTCTGATCACCGCGACGCCCTCCCCGCCATTCGCACCTGCTTCAGCAGCTGCGACCCTGCTGCCGCCTAGAAGGCTGGTTGCGCGCACTTCGTAGATCCCGGCGACCAAATCTCGGGAGGCGCTTGTATGACGCCTTCCGACGCCGTGATACATTCAGAGAGGACATGGTCGACAAGCTGCAGCTGCAATTTCAGATGGAGCGGCACGTGATCCAGACCGATCCATCCTAGGCAATTAACATTGCCGCTGCGGTCCGCACGTCAGCTGTTTCAAAGCCCTCGGTGTATAGAGCGAACACCTTTTTCAATAACTGCTTCCCGCTGTCACGCCATTCTTGAGAAAGCGAAGCAAGATCCATTGCAGCACGTAACTGCCAAGAGCGCGCATTCTGAGTATCAGCCAAATCAAACGCCTCGCGAAGGCTATGTTCAGCCTCGTCAAGGCGCGGCGCAGGCAGCATGCAGAGAAGTCTCCCCCTTGCCCGCAGCAGCTCCGGCATCTGAAAAAATTCACCGCTGACGTCAACACGAACGATCGTTTCATCGATCAACCCCAAGCCTCTTGCGACTTGTCCAAGCGCCGCAAGCCCAAGCGCCAGCTCGATGTTGAACTCTGTTGTCAGCAGTTCATGGCGAGACGCATGGATCGGACCGAGCGCGACCTGCAGTGCCTTTACCCCCTCTTCAATTTCACCTCGGTGAATCATCAGCTGTGCCTGGCGACAGCGTCCAATCGCCATCAAGGGCGCCATGCCGTTGGTCTCGGCCAATGAAAAAGAACGATCGATGTGTTGCTGAGCAGACGTGAGGTCTCCAGCCCAGAGAAAGATCGTTCCTGCTCCGGCCAAAACCAAAGCCAATGCTGCCGAATGCCCGCTTGCCTCGGACGCCCTGACGGCTTCGCGTGTCCAGTGAATTGCCTGCGTCGGATATCCGAGTAGCCAAAGAGTCCTTCCCAGGGCCAAGCTCGATCGATAGTGAGGGTCGTAACCCAAGAAAATCGAGCCAGTCGGCGAAACTGTCGTGATCTGCACGAGCGCCTCAAGTTCCGCTCGCGATCCATCGAGGTCGCCAACGAACTGAAGACATCTGCCGAGTGCAGCGTGGGCGACAGCTTTGATTGCGAGGTCGTCGGTCTGCTCCGCGATGGCCCGGCAGCGCTGAGCGTAGCCGAGAGAGACTTTGAAGTTGCCGCTACGGCCGTGAAACATATGTTGCATGTTCAGCAATCCCGCCTGATAGGCGAGATCACCATTAACCTCTGCGATCGCCAGGCTCCTGCTCAGAGCTGCATCGACAACGTCACTTTCTCCGTACATTTGCGACGACGACAAGCCCAGGCCCGCCTGAAGCCGCATCTCCTCGTCGGATCCGACGAGCGCGGCGTCGAGCGCGAGAATGGCCACTTGCGACCAGCGATGGCATTCCGGGAGCAAAGACATCGCCAGGAACACCTCAGCCGCCGCGGCTGCGAGCCTGACGCCAGACTCTTTGTTTCCGCGAAACCCGAAACACCATTCCAGGGCGGCCCGGACATTGTTCATCCCGGAAAAGTGTGGCGCGCGATCGGCTCCAGTCAATAATGCCGACCACGCGTTACCGGACCTGACCAGCCAGTCGCGGCAATAGATGGCGTGCCGCAAGGCCAGTTGGTCCGAGTCGGCTTCGGTGGTCCCGGTAGACCGCGCGAAAGCCCGTGTCGTGTCCAGCAACCGGTACGACATCGCGGCGCCGTTTCGGCGTGTCGCGACCATCGACTTTGCGACAAGGCTGTCTACAGCATCGAGGACGCTTGCTTCCGCGATATCACCGATACTGACCGCGATAACCGCATCGAGCGTGAAGTCGCCGACAAACACAGCCATTCGCCGCATCACCGCGCGCTCGATCTCGGTAAGCAGCCCGTAACTCCATTCCATTGTGGCATGCAACGTTTTCTGGCGCGCCGGTGCGTTTCTCGGTCCGAGCCAGGACAGGGTGAGACGCTCGCCAAGCAGAGCTGCCGTCTGATGCACACCATAGAATTTGACGCGTCGTGCCGCTAGCTCGATGGCCAGCGCGAGCCCGTCAAGCTTGCGACATATGCCAACGACCGCAACGGCCTCGTCGTCGCTAAAATCCAGTTGCGCTCCGCTCGCTCGCGCGCGCTCGATGAACAGCTGAATTGCCGGAAAGGTCAGCGCGACATCAGCGGTCAGCACACCGTTCCCGGGTGGGCAAGGCAGTGGATCCAGCCGGTAGACCGTTTCTCCCTCGGTCTGCAGCGCCTCGCGGCTGGTTGCGAGAATGTGGATATTCGGCGCAGCAAAAAAGATGGCCGATGCTAGCCTGGCTACGGCGGCCGCAAGGTGCTCGCAGGTATCGAGGATCAGCAAGAGCGACTTGTCTTTCAGATGCGCGACGATGCCGGGCGTTGCATCCTCGGACTGAACGGAAAGCCCAAGCAGCGATGCCAGGATCGTCCCAACGAGAGCCGGGTCATTCACCATGCTGAGATCGACGAAGAGAACCGCTCCAGCAAATGATGACGCCAGTCGATGGCCTGCCGCGACCGCCAGTGTCGTCTTGCCGATACCGCCGGCACCGACGACGGTCACGAAGCGCGCGGTAAGAACTCGCGCCGGCAATTTTTCGATATCGTCCTCTCGGTCCACCATCGCGTAGCGGGCAGGCAGATTGGCATGCTGAAAAGTGCCGCGTCCCGCTCCCATGGCATCGGCCCCAACTTGGGGTCCAGGCTCCTGGGATCGATGGACTTGCGCCACGAACGTGTAACCGCGCCCGGAGGAGGTTGCGATGTAGCGCGCTCCCTCCTTTCCATCGCCGAGCGCCTTCCGCAAATTTGCGATATGGAACCGCAGGCTTCCCTCCTCAACAGAGATGCCGGGCCACACCCCGGTCAACAGATCGCTTTTGCTGACCAGTTCGTTAGGACGCGAAATTAGCACCAGCAAAATGTCGTATGCACGTCCGCTGAGCTCGACGCGCTCGTCATGCCTGGTTAGCAATCTCTCGGCAGGAGACAGACGGAAAGGGCCGAAAGAGAGGATCTCGTTGCTCAATGCTATCGGCATGCTTCAGGCATCACGACCCGTTTGCACGTCCAGGAGCGGCAACATCGCAAGCAATCTCTGTGCACTAGGTGAAATCCAACCGCGCCATTCGACGATCAATTTATAAAGGGGATCGATTTCAGGCGTCAAATCAATCGGACATTCTATTCTGCGGTATAAAGAGCGGACCACCTACGCCTCGAACAGTGCGTGATCAGCGGCAACAGCCTTCAATAGGTGTTGGACCACCAACCCGATGACCGGGCTCTTCCGGTCCTCTCGTCGTGTGAGCAGCCAGACCTCTCGCGCCGGGGGGACGCTTTCGAGCGCGCAGGGACGAAGCTTCGGATCTCTCCGGCCGATATAATGCGGCAGCAAGGCAATTCCGGCACCCGCCTTGGCTGCCGTTGCCTGTGCGAACTGATCGCTGGCGCGAAACGACACCCGCGTTCTCGGGAATTGGCGCCCCATCCAAAGTGCCTCCGGCACATAGGCATTCATCTCGTTGAAACCGATTAGCACCGGCGCCGCTCCGGCCTCGACATCTCGGCACAGCTTCGGTGTCCCGTAGAAACCGTAGCCAATCTTCATCAGCAGACGTGCCAGAATATCGCCGTCCTGCGGACGTCCAACGCGGACGGCAATATCCGTCTCGTGGCGCTCCAGGCTGACAGAGCGAAAATGGGTGGCGACATCGATGTCGAGACCGGGATATCGCATGGACAATTCGGCGAGCCGACCGATCAAGTAACCCTGCGCCAATCCCGGCGGCGCGTTCACGCGCACCACGCCGCGCAGCATATTGTCCGTGCCGCCGCGCCCCAGCGTCTGCACCGCCGCTTCCATATCACCAGCGACCGAGAGTGCCCGGGAGCCGGCCAACGTCAGCGCGTATCCCTCCGGCCGGCGGTCCACCAGCTTCTCACCCATGGCAGCTTCGAGCGCATGCAGGCGACGGGCGATTGTCGCGTGATTGACCGAGAGCGCGCGCGCAGCCGCCGACAAACTGCCATAGCGCCCGAGAGCGAGGAAGATCCGAATATCCTGCCAATCCGGCTCTGTGCGTTTTCTATCAGCCATTGCGCAAGATTAGCGAATTTTGCGCAGATGGGAATGGGCCTAAATGTCCGTGACATGAAGACCCGATCGGAGTGCTCGCCAACGCCAGACGTCCCCAGTGGACCTCGCTCCGGAGGCACACTCCGACACCACTCATAGCGACTGACAATATCTAACAAGATCTCGCTCGAACAGCTTGCTGCAGCGGACTACTGACGTGAGCAGCCGCCACAGACCACAACCCACATCTTTGGAGAACCACAATGAGCAAAATTGAAAAAGTAGCGATCGTCACGGGAGCGTCGCAGGGAATCGGCGCTGGCATCGTGAAGGCCTATCGTGATCTCGGATATGCCGTGATCGCGAATTCCCGCAACATCAAGCAGGGCAACGACGGTCATGTGATCGCTGTGGCCGGACAAATTGGAGAGCGTGAGGTCGCGGCACGCATCGTCGACACCGCCATCGAACGATTCGGACGGATCGACACGCTCATCAACAATGCCGGCATCTTTATCAGCAAGCCGTTCACCGACTACACGGCTGACGACTTTCGCGACGTGCTGGACGTCAATCTCGCCGGTTTCTTCCACGTTACGCAACTTGCCGTTCCGCACATGTTGAAGCAGCAGCGCGGGCATATCGTGCAGATAACGACCGCGCTCGTCGATCAACCCAGCTCTTCGGTGCCCGCGGGGCTCGCGTCGCTCACCAAGGGCGGACTGGATGCCGTCACGCGCGGGCTAGCCATCGAATACGCCAAGCAAGGCATTCGCGTGAATGCCGTGGCGCCCGGCATCATCAAGACACCGATGCATACGCCGGAAACCCACGAATTTCTCGGTAACCTCCATCCGATGGGACATATGGGAGAGATTGCGGACATCGTCGATGCCGTCCTCTACCTGGAACGCGCGGGTTTTATCACCGGAGAAACACTGCATGTCGATGGCGGCCAGCACGCCGGACATTGAACAACCAAGGGAGATGACGATCATGCCTTACGTCAACATCAAGGTGACGCGCGAAGGTACGTCACCAGGCGCAGCCGAAACGACCCCGGCACAGAAAGCAGCGCTCATCAAAGGGGTCAGCGATCTGTTGTTCGAGATTCTGGGGAAACCGCATGAGTCGACATTCGTCGTGATCGATGAAGTCGAGTTGGAGGACTGGGGGTGGGGTGGCCTCCCAGTCCGCGACTACCGAAAGAAGCTGGCGGCCCGACATATCGATGAGAGCAACACGAACTGACGTATCCCCGAGTAGACAAGTGCACGCCACGCATGTGCGCTCATATGCGTCATGAGAGATGACACCATGTCCTCCCCGAGCCTAAGCCACAGCCACCAAGGCAAGAGTCATCACGACAGCAGCGGCAAGCCAGTTTGGCCTGCTGCGGCGGCCGGCTTGTGCGCCACGCTTGTCGGGCTTGGATTGGCTCGCTTCGCCTACACGCCGCTCATTCCCGCGCTAATCGCCGACAAATGGTTCAGCCCTGCAGATGTCGTCTATCTCGGGGCCGCCAGTCTTGCCGGATATCTCGGTGGCGCCTTGGCCGCGAGGGAACTCAGTGCGCGGGCCGGTGCCATACGCATGCTTCGCGGGATGATGCTACTCGCGAGCATTTGCTGCTTTGCCAGCGCGACGCCTGTATCGCTGACGTGGTTCTTCCTCTGGCGGTTCCTGTCAGGTTTCGCTGGTGGCGTTATCATGGTCCTTGCCGCATCGACGATCCTGCCACACACCGCGCCGAAGAAGAGGGGCATTGTCGGCGGGGTCATCTTCGCGGGGGTCGGCCTGGGAATAGCGGCATCAGGAACATTGGTCCCCCTATTGCTGCGGCTCGGCCTGGCGCAGAGTTGGATAGGTCTCGGACTTCTCTCGGCCCTACTGACATTGATCAGTTGGAGAGCGTGGCCCTCTCAGGTATCATCTACGGAACAGGCACCAGAGATCCATTCATCAACGGAGCGTCCGCTTGTCGCGGTCCGTTTGCTGAGTATCGCATACGGGCTCAACGCCCTGGCGCTTGTGCCTCACATGATTTTCCTCGTCGATTTCGTCGCGCGGGGGCTTGGTCAGGGGATCGCAACCGGATCGCAGTACTGGGTCCTGTACGGCCTCGGCGCCATTGTCGGACCGCTACTGACGGGGCACCTTGCAGACCGCTCGGGCTTCGGCCCCGCGCTGCGCGTCGCCTTCCTCGTCCAGGCCATCGCAATTCTTCTACCCGCGTTGAGCACCGTGCCGGCTGTTCTGATTGTCTCGAGCATCATTGTCGGCGGTTTCACGCCCGGAATCGTACCGCTCGTGCTCGGTCGCATCCACGAACTGCTGCCACACAGCAGCGCCAGCCAGCGCGCCGCCTGGGCACAGGCAACCACGAGCTTTGCGCTGTTCCAGGCAGTCGGCGCCTACGGCCTTTCCTATTTGTTTCAACATACAGCGGGCGATTACACGACGCTGTTTGTCATCGGCGCTACTGCTGTAACGGTATCTCTGGTCCTGGATCTCATCACCGCTGTCACAACCGGGCACAAACGTGGATCGCGCAACGCTGGATCATGAATTCTGCCAGCAGCGCGAATGGCATTCATGCTACGCCGGTTGTCGGCTTGAGGCATGGCCGGCGACCATCAACTGCTTCCCGGTTTTGTCGTCGCCCACTTTAGATGCGCGGCTGATGGATGACCCATCATATCGCCTTTTGAGACGATCATTGACGGGAGACGAAACCGTCCACGCGACTACGGCGCCAAACGTTGGGGCTTACACCGGTCACCCGCCGGAACTGACGGCACAGATGCGGCTGATCAGAAAATCCACAAGCGAAGGCGATTTCACAAAGTGACGCGCACGTCAACGTCATGAGCTCCATCGCACGCTGAAGACGGCGTGCGACCACATAGGCATGAGGGGATACGCCAAAGGTCAACTTGAACGCTTTTGAGAAGTATCCGCAGCTCAGGTTCACAATGCAGGCGAGTTCAACGACGCGGATCGCCCCTTCCAGATTTGTTTCGATATGACGTTTGACCCGCTCCACCTGCCAATGGGCCAAACCACCGCGATTCGAGCCGTCATTCTGCAGCCCTACGGGCACTTCAAGGAGCGAAACAGCTTGCTTGATATAACCAAGCGCCGCACCAGCATCGGTGTCGATCGCCTGCGTTGCGCTTCGCAGGAGCTGCGACACCATTTCAGGGCTCGCCACAACACAGGGATGGCCGCCGGAAAGTTCAATCGGCTCTTCGAACTTTAAGTCTAAAAGCATGTTCATCATCCTTTCCGAAGGGCGGCCACCTGGATCAACCCATCCAGTGAGGGCTCTCATAACGCCAGCCGGTATGTGCGAATGACGTCAGGATCGGGATCAATGCCAAGGCCAGGTCCTTGCGGTACTGCAATTCGACCATGCAACGGCTGTAGCGCAGCGCCGTAAATCGTTGTGTCGAGGTCGAACCAGCGCCATTCAATCAGGGCATCGGCTGATCCCAGAGCTGCAGTCACATGAATGGCGGCGAGCAGACCCGGCCCGTCATAAAAAGAGTGCGGCATGACCGTCGTGTTGTGGACCTCCGCCAAAGGAAAGATTTTCTTCAACGCGGTGATGCCGCCCATCTTTGCGGGGCTCGGCTGCACAAAATCAATCGCCTGTGCTCTCAGTAGCCGCTCAAAATCCATCAACGTATAAACGTTTTCTCCAGCCGCGATCGGGATTCCCGTCGCGCTTCTCAACAGGGCAAGACCATCAAAATTTTCCGGCGGCCAGAGTGGTTCCTCCAGCCATTTCAAATCGAGCGCTTTCAGAACGTCCGCGGAGGCCTTTGCCTCTTCCAGCGTCCAAGGACAATTGACATCGAGCGTTAACGCTGTGTGCGGACCGGCTTCCTCGCGCGCGGCACGCATCGCAGACGCTTCGATCTCGTGAAGCTTGAGCGTATCAAAGCCTTCACCGCTGGCCCGCTGCACTGCGTCTCGAACGAGTGAAACATCGGAGTACCGGGGGAGACTGGCATAGCAAGCCAGATCTGCTGTACCACCCCCAAGGAGCCCGCAGACCGGCATATTCGCAGCTTTCCCGGCGATGTCCCACAGCGCGATATCAATCGCAGAGATGCCGAAGGCGAGAGCGCCGCCACGCCCGAAGACATGAAGCTTCTTCTGAATCCGGGACATCAGCGCTTCAATCTGAGCAGCATTTTGCCCGATACACAGCGGCCCAATCAATTGATCGACTGCAAGCTTGGCGGAGGCAACCGCGCGGAACCCGAATGCCTCCCCCCAGCCGGTTACCCCCTGATCGGTTGTCACCCTGACAAGCAAGGAGTCGACCGCAGGGAGATTGCTGTCGCCCCAAGCTGAGGCGTCTGACTTGCTGCCTGCGCGAAATGGAATCCGGAGCGGCACCGTCTCAATGCCAATGATGATCATCGCATCATCTTTCGCAGTTGGTTGAAAGAACCTGTCAGCTCAACAACACCTGAGACTGTCAGTGGCGCGGGTCGTCATGCGCATTGCGATATTCGAGGCCGAGCGGGCCAATCGCGTTCACCTGCGTGACGTACTCTCCCGACCGCGCCCAGTGAAAATGCCATGTCTCGCCCGGCAACACGATGACGCTTCCCGGCGGGTAGGCTACAACCTTGTTGCCGTCAAACCTCTCGCCAAGCCCGATATAAAAGACACCCGACATTACCGTATAGATGCGGTCCTCCGGATGCTTGTGCGGCATAAGCTTCGTCCCGGCAGGGACCTTGACGCGAACGAGATAGGGGCCAGCATCTGCCGGATTACCGACCACCACGGCGAGTTGCGCCCCCGCAGGAAAGGCGGAGAATGCCTCCCACACGATCTCCTCAGCCAGGATTGCGCGAAATTTGTCTTCATCGGGCTGATGTTGGCGAGGCATTGCGACGTGCGTAGTCATTTGCATCTCCATGCTGATGGCTGGCAGAGCCAATCGATCGCCAGCCGTGGCGTCTGAATTGACGATGCCTGAAACTCGGGAAGATTGCCCGTTATCGAGTGTTAGGGAGCGTTAGCTCTTGCAAGAGCGATCGACACTCGATGAAGCGCGCATCAATGGCCTGCAACTCTGCCGAGTTTGCCGAGCTGTTCCCGGTCGAGTCCCACATCCAGCGAAAGCCCAAGTCTCGCGAATCATAGCCAAGCATTGGCCTCACTGGCGCGGCAGTACGAATGCCGCTCAGTAAACCCGCTCTTTCGGAGGAATCGTTGCCACATCATTGGATAACGGACGGAGATGCACGGGGCGGTAGTCGAGGCGCACGCCTTCTTCGACATCGAGCCAGGACAGGGTGTGTTTGAGCCACGCCTCGTCGTCACGCTTTGGAAAGTCCTCGCGCGCATGGGCGCCGCGACTCTCAGTTCGACCGATGGCGGAGCGCAGACTGACGTCGGCTTGCGCAAGCATATTGTCCAGCTCGAGCGCCTCGGCCAGATCGGTGTTGAACATCATGGATTTGTCCGCGACGCCGAGATCATCGCGCATCACTGCGGCGATCTTTTCCAGCTCTTCACGCCCGTCATGCAACAGAGGGGCCGTTCGAAAGACGGCGCAATAGCGCTGCATCGTCCTTTGCATCGCGAGCCTGACGTCCCCAGCCTTCGTGTTGCCATTGGCCCATCTGATGCGATCCAGACGGGCGATGGCGCGCTCGGTCGCATGACTTGATAACGGAGCGTGTCCCTCGCCCGGACGGACCATGTCCGCAGCCCTGAGCGCCGCAGCGCGTCCAAATACAATGATGTCTAGCAGCGAGTTCGAGCCCAGCCGATTGGCGCCATGAACCGAAACACATGCGGCTTCTCCTATCGCCATAAGACCAGGAACGACCATATCCGGATTGCCGTCGCGTTTGGTAATGACTTCGCCATGAATATTGGTAGGAACACCGCCCATATTGTAGTGCACGGTCGGCAGGACCGGGATCGGTTCGCGCGTCACATCGACGCCAGCGAAGATCTTCGCGGTCTCACTAATACCTGGCAGGCGCTCGTGCAGAAGGTCAGCGCCGAGATGCTCCAGATGAAGTTCGATATATTCCTTGTTCGGCCCGCAGCCCCGCCCCTCGTTAATCTCGATCGTCATCGCACGACATACCACGTCTCGGCCGGCCAGATCCTTGGCGCTGGGCGCATAGCGCTCCATGAAGCGCTCCCCCTCAGAATTTGTGAAATATCCACCCTCGCCACGTGCGCCTTCGGTGATCAGGCAACCGGACCCATAGATCCCGCTCGGATGAAATTGCGTGAACTCCATATCCTGAAGTGGAAGCCCGGCGCGTAGCACCATGGCATTGCCATCACCGGTGCATGTATGCGCCGCGGTGCATGAGAAGTAGACACGGCCATAGCCCCCGGTCGCCAGCACGGTCCGGTGCGCTCGAAAGCGGTGCAACGTTCCGTCTTCCATATTCCAGGCCAGCAGGCCTCGGCACGCACCATCATCATCCATCAGCAGATCGAGAACGAAATACTCGACGAAAAACTCCGTGCCGTGCCGCAGGCACTGCTGATACAGCGTGTGCAGGATAGCATGTCCTGTACGGTCAGCGGCCGCACAAGTCCGCTGCGCCATCTGCTTGCCGAAGTCGATAGTCTGACCGCCAAACGGACGCTGATAGATCTTGCCCTCCTCTGTCCGAGAAAATGGAACGCCGAAATGTTCCAGTTCGAGCACCGCGGGGGCGGCTTCCCGGCACATATATTCGATGGCGTCCTGATCGCCGAGCCAATCGGATCCTTTGACCGTGTCGTACATATGGAAGCGCCAGTTGTCACCGTCCCCCATATTGCCGAGCGACGCGGCCATGCCGCCCTGTGCGGCGACCGTATGGCTCCGCGTTGGAAACACCTTGGTGAGGCACGCGGTTCGCAGCCCGGAGGCCGCCATGCCGAGCGCCGCGCGCATGCCGGCGCCACCAGCGCCGACGATCAGGACATCGTAGCTGTGATCGATGATCTCGTACGCCTTGGACATGAGGCTACCTTGCGCTCGGCAATGTCCAGTCGGGCCGCACATAGTGGCAGGTATAGCCTTCTGGATAATGTTCGAGATAATCCTGATGCTCGGATTCGGCTTCCCAGAAGTCACCCGCCGGCGAGACCTTCGTCACGACCCTACCGGGCCACAGGCGAGACGCATCGGCATCTGCGATGGTCTCTTCCGCCACGCTCCTCTGCTCATCGCTCGTGTAGAAAATCTCCGAACGATAGCTTGTCCCAACGTCGTTTCCCTGGCGATCCAGCGTTGTTGGATCGTGAATCTGAAAGAAGAACGCCAATAGCGTCCGATAGCTGATCCGTGCGGGATCGAAAGTGATCTCGATCGCTTCGGCATGCCCGTCATGATGCCGATAGGTCGCATTCCTCACCGTCCCGCCGGTATAACCGACGCGTGTTGATAGCACGCCGGGCTGCTTGCGAATGAGATCCTGCATGCCCCAGAAACATCCGCCAGCCAGTACGGCGCGCTCGCTTATGCCCGCGCCAATCATGCCGCGACCTCGATTGCTGCGATGGTGGGGAGCAGTTCGCCGGTGGTGACAATCGCATGTGCGTAAGTGGGCCCGTTCAGCTCATGCGCCGCATGCATCATGTCTCGGCTGAAGGCCGCCGTCGCATCGCGCACCAGCGTAACATGATAGCCAAGCTCCATCGCGTAGCGCCCCGTTGATTCGATGCACGTATTGGCGAGCAGGCCGATCACGATGACGTGGCTGATGCCGTGCTGCTTCAGCTGCTGGTCGAGATCGGTATTGGCGAAGCCGCTTTGCCCCCAGTGTTCCTTGATCACCACGTCACCCGGCTGCGGCGCAAAATCCGGATGCCATTCGCCACCCCACTCGCCGCGTGCGAATGTGTGACGCTTCATCATGCCGAGCTGTGTTGGATTCGGGTGGTGCCAACATTCATAGTCGCCATGCTCCCACCGGCGATGCGGAACGATGAACACCTGGATGCCAGCACCCCGGACCGCGCTGTTAATCGCTCTGAGATTGTCCAGCAGTTTATTTTCAAGCGCGACCTCCTTGACCCGCGGCCAGATCTTGCCGCCTTCCGACAGAAAGTCGTTATAGGGATCGACGAACAGGAGGGCAGTTTTTTCCTTCTTGTAGACGGTCGGTGCGTTCATGACGTTTCTCCCGATTCAGATGTGAAATGCTCCGCGATCAGCTGTTTGCGCGGGCGGCCCGCTCGATGCTCGCAGCAAAGAATGGCGTTTCGCTCTGGTTATGTGCGATCGACGCTGGCTGGCGCTGTGCCCGAAACTGATCGAAGGGAATGCCCTGCTTGGCGAGGAACGTCATGAATTCGTCGGTACCGAATGACTGCACGCGGTTAGTGAATTCGCATTGTCCGTCGCCCATCGCCTTGACGCTCAATTCCCAGGTCACGTGGATGGTGGTCCGACCGCTGGGCGTGAAGACATCGGACGTTGAATCGAGAATCAGATGGTCCTTCTTGCCGAGCGTCTCGACATAGTGCTGCACCATCAGGCTGCCACCGATCGTTTCGACATTGATCGACATCCGCTTGCCATCCGGCGCCGTCGTGAATCCCGCGGCAATGTGAGCCGGCGAACAGCCCTGATAGTCGCGTTCCGAGAGGTTGAAGCACCATTCTGGAATATTGATCGCCTCGATCGGCGCGTTGATGATTGCGGTGAAGCTGGAATCGACGATCTGATTGGTATTCATCTTATGGATCTCCGTGATTTTGGATTTTCATTGTCTCAGAATAATGTACGCTCACGTCCGTTGCTTCAGAGCACCGGCGTCGATCGGCATCTTGCGCAGCCGCTTCCCGGTCGCAGCGAAGACGGCATTGGCAATTGCAGGAACGATGCCCGATGTGCCGGCCTCGCCCATGCCACCGGGCGTCTCGGAACTGAGGACGACGTGAACCTCGATGGCTGGCGCCTCATTCAGGCGCAGCAATTGATACGAATCGAAATTGCTCTGCTCGATGCGACCATTCTTGAGCGTGACCTCACCATAGAGAGCCGCCGTTACGCCGAAGATGACGCCGCTCTGGATCTGGGCCTGTACGGTGTCGGGATTGACGACGATGCCGCAATCCATCGCGCAAACAACCCGATGGACGCGAACCGTTCCGTCTGCAACAACCTCGACCTCAGCGACCTGTGCCAGATAGCTGCCGAAAGCGGATTGCACCGATATGCCCCGGCCACGGCTTTTAGGCAGCGGTCGCCCCCAGCCAGCCTTGTCGGCAGCGAGATCGAGCACCGCCTTCGCACGCGGATGATGCTCCAGAAGCATACGGCGATAGACAACCGCATCCTGCCCGGCCGTGAAGGCCAGCTCATCAATGAAACTCTCGGTAACGAACACATTGTGCGACGGACCCACGCTGCGCCAGAACGCCGTCTGGATCCCGGGAGGTTCGACACGCACATATTCGACATGAAAGTTCGGCAGGTCGTAGATTAGATCAATTGCGCCTTCCGTTGTGTCCGGATCTAGGCCGTCCTTGAAGGCCGGCGGCAGCCAGCGTGCGATCACCGACGATCCCGCAAAGCGGTTCTTCCATGCGACCGGTCTGCCACTGGCATCGAGCCCCGCGGCGATGCGATCGACCCAATAGGGCCGATACATGTCGTGCTGGATGTCCTCCTCGCGGGTCCACACAACCTTGACCGGTCCATCCACATGTCGGGCGATCTCGACGGCCCGCACGGCCCCGTCGGCTTCCAGGCGCCGTCCGAAGCCACCGCCGATGAGGTGATTGTGAACCGTGACCTTGTCGACCGGCAGACCAGCAGCTTTGGCTGCCATGGCCTGCACGCGGGCAATTGCCTGCGTTCCGACCCAGATCTCGCAGGCATCCTTGCGCAAATGCACCGTGCAGTTCATCGGCTCCATGGTGGCATGCGCCAGAAACGGCATCTGATAGGTCGCTTCGACCCTGGTCGTGGCGCGTGCCATGGCGTCATCGACGTTGCCGATGGTCTGGGCGACTGCACCGGGCTTCCGCGTCGCTTGATCGAGCTCCTGCGCTATGTCTTCTGTCGTCAAGTGCTTGTTCGGACCGTCGTCCCAGGTGATCTGCAGCGCCTCCAGTCCCTTCTTCGCAGCGCCCATGTGATCCGCCACCACCGCGACGGCATCGTTGAGCCGAACGATCTGGCGTACGCCCTTGACGGCCTTTGCCGCGCGATCGTCGACGCTTATAAGTCGGCCACCGAATGCCGGGCATTGCGCAAGCGTTGCGATCAGCACCCCCGGCGGACGCGCATCGATTCCGTAGGTCACCGAGCCGTTGACCTTGCCCGACGCATCCAGCCGCTTGGCCGGCGTGCCGATCAGCGTGAATTCGTCCGGCTTCTTCAGCACAATGTTGGACGGCAGCGGCATCTGCGCTGCGGATTCAGCAAGCTCACCGAATTTCAAGCGTCGACCGCTCTGGGCGTGAAGTACCTCGCCGGCCTGCACACGGCATGAGCTTACATCGACACCCCAGCGCTTTGCTGCGGCGGCGGTCAGCATCATCCGTGCTGTCGCACCGGCCTCGCGTAGCGGCTTCCAGGCGCCGCGGATGGCGTTCGAGTTGCCAGTCGCCTGCACGCCGAGCAATGGATTGGCATAGAGCTTTTCGTTCGGCGGTGCATGTTCAAGGCGAATCTGGTCGAGATCGACGCCCAACTCCTCCGCGATCAGCATCGGGATCGACGTATATGTCCCCTGCCCCATTTCGACATAGGGCATGGTGAGCACGACCTCGCCGCTGCGATCGATGCGTACGAAAGCATTCGGCGCAAAGCTGCCGGTCGCCGCCGCTTCGGCGTCGCCGCCGGGCAAATTGAAGCTCAGCACCAGGCTGCCGCCAAGCGCGGCGCTGCCAATCAGGAAGCGACGTCGGGATGGACGACTGGCTGTTGCTGCAGATGACACGCGATCGCTGATCATGACACGCTTCCTTTGGCTATCGCTGCGCGGCGAGCTTGATGGCTTCGCGAATGCGGGTGTAGGTGCCGCAGCGACAGATGTTTCCGCTCATGGCGTCATCGATGTCGGCATCGCTTGGATGGGGATTGGCCGCCAGCAGTGCGCTCGCGGACATGATCTGGCCGGATTGGCAGTAGCCGCACTGGGCAACTTCATGCTCAAGCCAGGCCTTCTGCACACTCGCGCCGGCGCCGGTTTTGCCGATCGCCTCGATGGTCGTGATCTTGGCGTCACCGATACTGTCGATCGTCGTGATGCACGAGCGAATGGCCGATCCATCCATATGGACGGTGCAGGCACCGCACAGCGCCATGCCACAGCCGAACTTCGTCCCGGTCATGCCGAGGACATCGCGAAGCACCCACAGCAGCGGCGTATCCGCGTCGACGTCCACACTATGCGATATCCCATTGATGCTGATTGAAAAGCTCATATCGCTCCTCCTTGCGCCTTAACGGTCGTCGTTTGGGTGATGAGAAGGGAGCGAGGCCAACGGCGCCGCCCTCCTGATCGAATCGATCGTCAGCGTCCGAGCTGACCGACGTGAAAGCCGAGCCGGCTCTCCACATCGCCCTCACGATGGAATCCGCGTTCCATCAGCGCTTTGATCCTCCGCTGACTTTCTGGACGACCAATCGCGGCGATGAATGCATCCCACTCGGGCGCGATTTCTGCGTCGGGGGGCAGGCTTGCCACATCGACGAGACGCTTGGTCTCAGCGATAGCCTGCTTGTCAAAGGACGCAATCCGCATCGCGAGAGCCTCAACGAAATCGTCCAGTTCAGCATCCGGCAAAGACCGATTGACGTAGCCGTAGCGCTCGGCGAGATCGCCGCGAATATCGTCGGCACTCAGCAGGATCTCAAGTGCACGACCTCGTCCGACGAGACGCGGAAGTCGCGCCATCGGTCCGCCGCCGGGTACCAGTCCAGCCCCGACCTCCCATTGCGAGAGGATCGCCTTTTCGCGGCTGGCGAAACGCATGTCGCTAGCCAGTGCCAGCTCACTTCCTACCCCAGTTGCGCGTCCCCTGATCGAACAGATGGAGACAACCGGTGCGCGACTGAGGCGCACCAGCATATCGGGGAGCGCCTGAAGTCCTGTTGGTCCTGGGGGGATCCGTGCAGATTCCTCCAAGGGCGCGAGAAAATCGTAGTGGGTCAGGAAGAAGCCCTCGATGGCACTGTCGAACACTACGACTTTGACAGCCGGATCCGTTTCGATCGCGGTCACGATCTCGTTGAGCGGGCCGACCGTTGATGGGCCGAAGATGTTGAGCGGTGAAATATCGAAGGTGACGCGCCAATATGACGGCAGCCGCTTTTCGAGATGGATCTGCTCGGAGGAAAAGTTGCGCTCGGGACGGTTCATGTTGATAGTTCCTGCTATGTCCGAATGGACGCCGCGCATATCACTACGCGCCCTGTCGGCTCAGATTGATTGGCGAAGCGATTTAAAGGACGCGCGCATTTCCGCACAAAACAGCTCTGGCTGCTCCCAAGCGGCAAAGTGCCCGCCTTTGTCGAGGCGGTTGTAATGAATCAGTTTGGGATAGGCCCGCTCGGTCCAGCTGTGCGGCGCTGCATAGATCTCATCAGGGAATACGCTGACAGCGACCGGGATGGAGACATGCTTCGGCTCGAAGAAAACCAGCTTGTTCTCCCAATAGAGGCGGGCCGAAGAGACCCCCGTATTGGTCAGCCAGTAGAGTGAGATATTATCGAGAATATCGTCACGGCTGAGGCCTTCATGCCGGCCGTCGAAGACGCGTGCGATCAGTTCATAGCTGCGCGTGTCATGATCGAGAATCCATGACGCCAAGCCCGCAGGTGAATCGACGATGCCGTATAGTGTCTGAGGCCGGTTTGACATCTCGATGGCATAGCCAAGGCCATGCTTATAGAAGCTGTCCAGCTGATCATATGCCTGGTTCTCGACCGAGGAGAGATTGGATGGCCGCGTGCCACCCGGCTGCAGAGCGGTCGCAACGTCCGCCGGGACGGTCGCGGGCATATTGGTATGAATGCCAAGCAGCTCCGGCGGCGCGAGCAGCGCCATCTGCTCCGTAATCGCATTGCCCCAATCCCCTCCCTGCGCAACAAAACGCGTATATCCGAGGCGTTTCATCAACACCACCCAGGCGCGTGCTATCCGCACCGGATCCCACCCGGCCGTCTTGGGTTTGCCGGAAAAACCATAACCGGGGATCGAAGGGATAACGATATCGAAGGCATCCGATGTGCTCGCACCGTGAGCCGCCGGATTCGTCAATGGACCAATGATCTTAAGCTGCTCGATAATCGATCCCGGCCATCCATGCGTCACGATCATCGGCAGTGCGTTTGCTTGCTTTGACCGAACATGGATGAAGTGGATATCAACGTCATCGATCTGTGTGATGAACTGCGGCAACGCATTGAGCTGCGTCTCGATGTTCCGCCAGTTGTAATCGGTACGCCAGTATTGAATGAGCTTCTGCATCGTCTCCAGCTGCACGCCCTGCGACTGATCCGATACGATCTCCTTGTCAGGCCAGCGCGTCGCCGCAAGGCGACGGCGCAGGTCGACGAGATCTTGGTCGGGAATATGGACGTGAAACGGGCGGATGGAATCGCTCATCGCTGCCTGGATCGCGCTGGATGGCAAAAGCGACGCCACACCGGCTGTCGCGACGCCGAGGAAAGCCGTGTTGAGAAGTTGCCGCCTGTCCAGCGTACCGTGATCATGATTTGGGTAAGTATCCATGGTCATTCTCCCTGTCCAATCGATGGGCCGCAGCCCGCTTTTGCATGAGATGAACATGGCGGATGTCGCAGCGACATGCTCGTTATGGATTGTTAGGACGCGTTAGCTGATGCGAGTAGCCGAGAGAGATCGATGTCGCTCGCTGGATTTAACGACGCGACAATCATGTCGCGCCGAGTATTAATTTGCTGGGCGATTACTCGAGAATCGCAAAAAGGCCTCCCGCTCGGGAGGCCTTGATAAGATTGGTGCGGACCGATCGCGGAGCATCAGCGTGAAGGCCGGAACATGCCCCGTTCTGCGACCCGATTGCCGGCAGAGAGGCGATCGAGCGACACCGCCGTCTCCAACTCGCCGGTCAAGAACTGCGCACGACCGTGGCCGAAGGACCAATCCTCGTCGCCATTCGTCACCATCGAAACGACGACGTCGAATGGCTCGATGTCGCATTCCTTTCTCAAGCTGTCGCACAGCAGCTGGTAGAAGGCTTGTTTCGATTCCCGCGATCGCGGTCGCGTGGTCACGTGAACTAGCATCCTGCGCGCCGTCCGTTTAATCCCGAGCCCGGTATCTTCCATACGGAAATTTCCAGCCGGATGCTCGTGGATGATCTGATAACGGTCACTTTCTGGGATTCTGAAGGCGGCAACCAATGCGCTATGGGTCGCATTGAGGATCGCCTTCAGCTCGTCCGCGCTGCGGCCCTCAATGACGTCGATTCGAACAAGTGGCATTACGATACTCCGATCGTTCATTCATCTGTTCAGGAGGACGGCGGCGTAGTTAAGGAGACACAGATCGTCCGTGCTGCTCGCCTGTAAGGAAATCTGCGTACCACTCCGGCCAATTATCGTCGTGCACGCCCAATCTTTTCTCGTGTTCGCCATGCGCATCTGCCGCCCGCCGGAGAGCTGCGGCAAGATCCCCTGTCGACGAGAATGTCGTGTCGGCCGCATCGATGCGGCCGGGCAATCGCGAGGTGATCTCCTGGAGGAGCCAGCCATTGCCGTCCGGATCGTTGAAGGACGCAAAGGACCGGTAGCTGCGGCGGTCCGGATCCAGACCATCGAGACGCAACCGACCAAATAGAAATGGCTCGTCCTCTCCGTTATAGACATCGACTCCGGCGTGGAACGGTTCGCTGACCTCGGCTCCGCTCTTTAGGAGCTCCTGACGCGCCGCCTCCACGCTCGTCACGATCAGGTAGAGCCCCTGAGCCGTTCCAGGCGCGGCCGACGTCACATTGGTGCCGAAGATGATGGAACATGCCGATCCCGGCGGGGTGAACTGGATCACCCGATAGTCAGCGCCTGAGGCAAAATCGGCATCGAGCCGCCACCCCAGCCCTGCATAGAAAGCTTTTGCGCGATCGACATCCGAGACGGGAATGACAATCACTTCAAGTTTCAGATCGATAGCAGTCATGTTGGTCTCCTCGTCCAAAGCGAGATCCCGAGCAGTTACTGCGGGCGATCTGCCGTTAAGACGTTACGCGAAGACGAAAAAGCTGCCAGTTATGCGCTGTTAGGCCTCGTTAGCTGTTGCGAGCGCTCATACCGATCAAGGACTGGTCGAACTGATCGAGAGCACTCCTTACCGCTCTAAGATCAGCCGTTTCAAGGCCTTCACTGAAGCACGAGTAGGATGCGTGCAGATCAGACGCTCGCTGCGCCCGCAACGAAGCATCTGCCAGGCGGAAACGACTGAAATCCGCTCGCAGTTTCCATGACAAAGCCGACTGCCGTTCTGCCAACTCGCAGGCGGCAAGAAGATCCACATCTGGTTCGGCACCAATATGCCAGCGGAGCTCGCCGCGCACACGGAGGAGTTCCGGCATTTCCCAGCTCTCGCCCTGAGAAGCGACGTGATGGATACGGATCTGAAGCGAGGCGAGCGCGTCGTCGAAGCGTCCCTGAGCTGCCAATCCGTCGACCAATGCAAGTGAGGCGGCTCCGCTGTAGAGCTCTAGCCGCTCCGCCAACATACGCGGGATCGACCGGCGCAGTAGATCGACGCCTTCATCCACGTTGCCGCGCGCGACATAGAGCTCGCCCTTGAGCGCTTGCGCAGCCGTCTGGAACGGTCCAAGTCCATGTTTCCTCGAGTATCCCGCCAACCGGTTCGCCGCCTCCTCGAGCGCGTCGGTATCACCGACAAACCGATAGACGCGTGCGGCAAAGCAAAGTCCTGCGCAGTACATCGCAAGGTCGGGATTGGCCCGAGCATCCATCAGGCCATTGGCGACGGCCACGGCGCGATCGGAACGTCCGATCAACCAAAGATTGGTGCACGACATGACATTGGTGCCGCGGGGATATGCAAAATGATCGATCGGCAGAAACGGAATCTCCGCGTCAATCGCCTCCCCTTTTTCGAGCCGCTCACGTGCAGCCCGCTGATCGCCAAGTAAATGATAGGCAATACCCAGATATGTATGCGCGCGCCCCGCCGACGCCGGATCGCCAAGTTTGGTTGCGACGATATCCGCAAGCTGCGAGACCTCTAACAGTCGCTCCCGCTCTCCGGTCCGCCGATAGAGCGCATGTAGCCGGCTAAGAAGCCGAAATTGGTTCTGAAGATCGTCCAGCCCCTGGGCCATTTCGAGCCCGCGGAGCAGCGCGACTTCACATTCCTGGCTGTTGCGGTCGGAAAACATCGAGGCATGTCCAAACGCCCAGAGCAGATCGATTTCAGCGGCTTTATAATCTCCGCCGGATACAGCGATGTTGAGAGCGCGACCAGACCAGCTGCGGCACTCCTCCAGCAGATTCATTTCGACGAACAACCGCGCCGCCACGGCTGCGAGCGGCATTCGCAAGCTGGGCTCTCCTGCGTCCGAGAACGCCCAGCCGAGGCTTGCGCGCGTGTCGGCCAGCAGTTCAGACCGGTGAAGCCATCCACCGGGACGCTCCCCTTCCGGCTCATAACTGCGAGGCGTCAAGGCGTTGAGGACATATCGCGCATGGCTCATATTTGCCGCGTGCGCCGCTCCCGAACTAGCCAGCTTCTCAGAAGCATATGCCCTCGTCGTCTCCAGCAGCCGAAAGCGCGCCTGCCCGGCGCTCACTCGACTCGTTACGAGCGACTTAGCAACCAACTGTTCGAGAATCCCCAGGACTGCGTCCCGCTCTGCAAGCCCATCCGCCAGAGCGCGCACCCCATCGAGCGTAAACAGGCCAGGGAAAACGCTCAGATACTGAAGCAAGCTGCGTTCGACCAATGAAACGAGATCGTAACTCCAATCCATCGCAGCGCTGAGCGATTGATGTCGACGCGGCGCCGTTCGCCGTCCGGGCCACGCAAGACGGAGACGACTCTCGATGAGCTCATCAAGTTCGACGAGGCTATGGGTCGATAGTCGGCTTGCCACCAGCTCAATCGCGAGCGGCACGCCGTCCAAACGGCCACAAAGCCGCGCCACGATTTCGGCATCGCGGGTAAGCTGTGACGCATCACAGCCGGCCGCAGTCGCGCATTCGATGAACAGCCGCGCCGATGAATAGCTGGCGACATCCGTTTTTACCGAAAATTCGGTTGGTGGGACGTCGAGCGGCGGAAGTTCAACGACAAACTCTCTTGCAACTTCCAGTGTTTCTCTGCTGGTGGCCAAAATCGCCGACTTGGGCGCATAGCCGTAGATCTGCTCGGCTAAGTGCGCGGCTACGTCAATGACGTGCTCACAATTGTCCAAGATTAACAGCAATTCCTTTTCGCGCAGAGTTTCCAGCAGCCGCGGCGTCGGATCCCCTACAGGAACGACGACACCCAGAACAGAAGCGACGGTACCAGCGACAAGACGTTCGTCCCGAAGCACACCAAGATCGACAAAACGAACACCATCCGCAAACCGGTGTCCCACGTCATGTGCCAAAGCGATCGCGACCGTGGTCTTGCCCACCCCACCGGGTCCACGAAGCGTGATGAAGCGGTGCTCGGCCAAGTTGGCGGCGAGCGCCGCGACCTCCCTGTCGCGCCCGATAACTCTGCTCGGCTTGGGCGGAAAGTCATGCCCGCTGCGGCCAGAGATCGGCTTGGTCACACTTGGCTTGCCGGTCGTCGGTTTCCCCTGAGACACCGGAGCGACAAAGCAATATCCGCGGCCGGGCACGTTGAGCACGAAGTTCTCGCCGCCCCTCTCCTCGCCCAAAGCTCGCCGGAGCTGCGTGATGTGGAAGCGCAGGCTGCTCTCTTCGACCGTGAGGCCGGGCCAGGCTCTTGCCATCAGATCGGCCTTGCTAACGACATCCCCAGCACGGTCGACCAGCAAGCTAAGTATATCGAAGGCCCGGCTTCCAAGCTGTACAGGCCGGCGGTCGCACTCGAGAAGACGCTCGGTCCGGTAGAGGCAGAAGCGTCCAAACGATGCCACGTCGTCGGCCGGCTCTGCGGGCGGATGAGTACTCAACTCTTGATCGCTCACCACAGATCACCTCCCCATACCCGGTGAACCAGCCTGCATCAAAGCTTGCAGCATATCTTCTTACACGATCGCGCGGCTAAGCTCGCCCATTTTGCGGCCTCTCATCGGGCGTCCGTCACACTATTTCGCGGACATTTCACGAGATGCAGGCACCGCCAATGTCACGCGCGTTCCATGGCCAACTGTCTCGCCGTACACTTCCGCATTGATACTGCGCGCGAGTCCTTCGAGCACACGGCCGCCGGTACCCTGGACCGGATCGCATGCTCCGATCCCATTATCCGCCACCGTGCAGTACCAGCGCTCGTCACGATAGGCAGTCTCGATGCGGATCAGCCCACTCTGTCGATCTGGGAATGCGTGTTTGGCGGCATTCGTCACCAGTTCGGTCAGTATCAGCGCGATCCGATGACACTGTGACGACTGAAATTTCGCGCACTCGATCGCGACTTCGCAACGAATGCCCGCCGGCTCCAGCACGGCCTCTGACAGCGCACTACACAGCCGTTCGAAGAACTCTGCAGGCGCGACGATGTTCGGATCAATCGGATCCGACAGCAATTGATACAATTTTCCGAAAGCGACGACGCGCCGCTCGAACCGATCGACCGCAACCGGCAGATCTTTCAGTTCGATCCGCATGAAATCGCGCCGAACCGACGCGCCAAGCAGTGTCAGCGTGTTCTTCATGCGGTGATGGCTCTCACGAAGCACAAGCTCCCAATCGCCCGCTCGCGCTCCGGCGCTGGAAATATAGTCAGGTTGGAAAATGACGTCGTTGGGTCGAGAACCGATATCGCGCATCATCTAGCCTTCCCCATTTGGCGAGGTGTTAAAACCCCTACGCCATACTGCAGCAAGGTTTAGGCGGGCGCTCGTTAGACTTTGCAAGATTCTGTTATGATGAAGGACGACAGCGAGATCCCCTGATTGACACCCATCTAGCCTCCACCCGCCTGCGTCCAAGAAGCTAAGTCGTTATTGCCAAAGCAAATTTGAAGTTTGGGCATTTTTCGGGCAGTTCCGGCGAGTGCCGCACTGTGTCGCTCTTCGCCCCTGTTTACTCGCGAAATCATTCTGATAGACCAAAGGCACCTTTCTGGACGTTAAATGTCCTGGGGCTATAACCGTGCCAGCCAAGAACAATAATAGTCCGGCCATTATATTCGGGCCGTTTCGCCTACTACCCAACTCCAGATTGCTGGAGAGGGACGGCTCTCCTGTCCATATTGGCGGACGCGCACTCGATATACTCGTCGCGCTCGCCGAGCATCCGGGCGAAGTCCTCGACAAGAGGGATCTGCTGAAGCGTGTCTGGGCCGACGTCAATGTGGACGAAGGCAGCCTGCGCTTTCATATTACCGCATTGCGTAAAGCTCTCGGCGACGGCACCGAGGGCGCCCGTTACATCGTCAATATCCCCGGACGCGGCTATTGTCTCGCCGCGTCTCTAGCAGTGCCTCCTCCGCTCGAGACATCACGTCCAGCATCGCCATCCTCCCCCCGATCACTTCCCACAGCGCTGTCCAGAATGATCGGACGTGACGAGACCGTCGAGCGGATCGCGTTGGAGCTGTCGCAACACCGCTTCGTTACCATCGTGGGACCTGGAGGAATCGGCAAGACGTCGGTGGCGATCGCCGTCGCACACCGCCACCTGGACGCCTTCGAGGGACGGGTCACGTTCATCGATTTTGGCGCGCTCAAGGACATCAATCTTATCCCAACCGCGATCGCGTCTGCGCTCGATCTGACGGTGACGTCGGACGACCCGATGCCGGGCTTGCTGTCATATCTGCGCGACAGGCGCGTGCTGCTTATCTTCGACAGCTGCGAGCATATTATCGATGCGCTCGCCCCCGTCCTAGAACGCATTGTCCGGGACACGGTCGAGCTTCACGTGCTCGCGACCAGCCGCGAGTCGTTTCGCAGCGAAGGGGAACGCGTTTACCGTCTCTTCCCTTTGGATTGTCCACCGTCGGGCGAGGCGGTCAGCGTCGCTGACATTGTCAGCTATCCTGCTACACAGCTTTTCGTCGAGCGTATTTCCGAAAGCCTCAGCGAATTTCAGTTAAGCGAAGAAGACGCGCCTCTGATCGCTGAAATATGCAGGCGACTGGACGGAATCGCGCTGGCGATCGAACTGGCCGCGGGCCGCGTCAATGCCTATGGCATTGCAGGGACAGCTTCGCTGCTCGACAGCCGCTTCTCCCTTTTGTGGCGAGGCCGCCGCACGGCAATTCCGCGCCACCAAACGCTCAGCGCTGCCCTAGGGTGGAGCTACGATCTCCTCACCCCTACCGAGAGCATGACATTGCGTCGATTGTCCGTCTTCGTCGGACCGTTCACGCTCGAAGCCGCATTGGCAGTTGCCTCCTATAACGGCATCTCCGAGCCCGAAGCTGTCGAGGCGATCTCCAATTTGCTCTCGAAGTCTCTCGTCACGACGTCCCCTACCGAGCGTCGCCTTCGCTACCGCCTCCTCGACACCACCCGCGCGTTTTGTGCCGACAAGCTCACACAAAGCGGCGAAGCAGATCTCGTCGCCCGCGCACACGCCGAATATTTTCGCAGCTTTCTCCAGGATATTGCCCTGAAATCTGCAGGACCACACAGCGCCGGCGGCTTTCTTGCTTACGCTGATCACCTGTCCAATGTCCGTGCAGCTTTGGCTTGGAGCTTCTCCGATCACGGTGATTCCGCGATCGGCATAGACCTTGCCGCTGCAGCAGGGCAGCTCTTCCTCGAACTCTCGCTCCTCACTGAATGCTATCGTTGGACGCGCCAGGCTATATCCGCTCTCGGACAGTCGTCCGCTGATCCGCGCCAGGAGATGCAACTCCAAACAGCTCTCGGCGTTTCGGTCATGTTCACGCAGGGCAATACGCAATCCGTGCATATCGCATTCCGGCGCAGCCTGCTTCTCGCAGAAGAGCTCGGCGACCTCCATTGGCAATTATGGCTCCTGCGCGGGCTCCATATTTATCTCACGCGGATTGGCGACTTCCACGGCGCGCTCGAGACGGGCGAGCAGGGTGAGCTTATTGCTCGAAAGCTGAATGACCCCACAAGCACGCTGAATGTGGAATGGATGCTAGGCGTCGCGCACCATCTGATCGGCAACCAGGGCAAAGCTGTCGCATTTTGCGAAAGTGCTTTGATGCAACCGTCCGGTACGCAGCGCTTGAATATTGGGCATCTCGGTTACGACGACCGCATCGTCGCATTGGTCGCGCTTGCGCGCGGACTATGGTTGACGGGCCGCCCTGATCGCGCCATCGACGCGGCCGTCTATACCGTGCGTGAAGCCGAGAAAATCGAACAGCCTCTAACGCTGGGTATTGCTCTGATCTGGACCATCTACGTCTTTCTCTGGGTCGGCGACTGGGCCACTGCTGAAAGCATGATCGATAGATTGATCGGGCATGCAGCCAGACATTCATTGGGCCCCTATCACGCTGTCGGAATCGGGCAAAAGGGAGAGCTTTTGCTGCGACGGGGCGATATCTCAGGCGGGGTCGACCATCTTCGCCGCAGTCAGGCCACGCTCTATTCCACCCGGCATCGCATCATGACGACGGTCTTCGCCACCGCGCTCGCTGAAGGGCTCGCGCTTCAGGATAAGCAGGAGGAGGCGTTGGACATGATCGACGGGGCGATTTCCCAAGTGGGCGATCACGGCGAGTCCTTCGATATGCCCGAGATGCTCCGCGTCAAGGCCAGCATTCTGGCACGTTCGGGTGACCTTGCGGCAGCTGAAAGTCATCTGCAAAAATGCCTCGCGCTTGCACGCAAGCAGAATGCGCTAGGGTGGGAGCTTCGTGGAGCAGTTAGCCTTGGTCATCTCTGGCGCGACACAGGGCGCACCGAGGATGTGCGCCCTGTGATCGAACCTCTCCTGGTCAGGTATCAAGACGGCCTCGACACGCGCGACCTCGCCTCCGCCCGCGCGTTCCTGAGATCCTAAAGCCGGCTCCAGCCAACGCAACAGGCACACCTCGCAAGTCCTAACAACTTCTAACACGCCAAGCCGACAATGCCTCGCCATGGTGAATTCATCTACGGTGAGCACAAAGACGCATGGCACTTCTGGACGATGTGATCGACGCTAGTGGCGGGTTAGCCCGCTGGAACGACCTGAGCCGATTTACCCTGCATCTGACGCTCCGCGGCTCTCTGCTATCTCAAGCAGACCTTTCCGGTCACTTCAAGGACGTGATCGCCGAAGGATCGACCCGTACTCCATCGGTACGATTCACGGGCATCACCGACGGACAGCGCTGCGGCTCGTTTCGACCAGAGATAGTTACCATCGAAAGCTTAGACGGCGAGGTCCTGGGCGCCTGGCACAATCCGAGCCTGTACGATTCTCGGCGGAGGTCGAGCTCCGCCCATGACGATGAAATCCATCTTGTCTTTCTCTGCGGGCTGGCCATTTGGACAAGCCTCGTCACGCCCTTCCTTCTTGCCAACCCGGACTTCACAGTCAATGAGTTGACGCCCTGGCAGGAGAATGACGATCAGTGGCGGCGCTTGCGCGTTCGAATCCCACAGAACCCCGTCTCGGACGCATCCGAGCTTATTCTCTACTTCGACAACAATGCCCGTCAGCGCCGGATGGATCACGATCTCCTGGGATCGCTGGTTGCCGACTATTCCTGGGCTCATCAGACATTCGACGGCATCGTTGTTCCGACACTTCGGCGCTCGCAGTTGATCGGAGCGCATGGCATTGCCACAAATCAACCCGCTCTTCTGAATGTCGAGATATTCGACGCGGCGTTCGAGTAACTCGGTCACGAGCCGCCACACAAGACACGCGTCATTTCGCTCGCAAAGTCTAACAACGCATAACGTGCCAACGCCTGACCGTCGGCGCAGAATGGCTGCGGCAAAGGAGATCGCTTTTCTCCGTAACCTGAAATGGGTTCGGCATACCGCAATAACGCCCTCCGAAGATTAATCGCTCAGCGCGTACACCGGCGGCGACAACTAACGGATGTGCGCGAGGATATTAGGAATTTCGCTCATGAATACATCGACAAAATTGCTGCTTTCGGCTGCCATCGCGTGCATTCCTCTCGATTCTTCTGCTCAATACCTACCGTCGAGCCGCAGATCCATCTCCTATCACACGACGGACGTCGCAGGCCTGAGCATCTTCTATCGAGAAGCAGGACCGAGGGATGCGCCGACCGTCTTGCTGCTTCATGGCTTCCCGTCGTCTTCACGCATGTGGGAGCCGTTGCTGCCTCTTCTGGCCGACAAGTATCATTTGATCGCGCCGGATTATCCCGGCTTCGGCAATAGCAGCGCTCCGTCCCCTTCGGAATTCGACTATACGTTCGACAATATCGCGAAGATCATGGATCAGTTGACCGAAAAGCTCGGCATTGAGCGCTACGCTCTGTTCATGCAGGACTACGGCGGCCCGGTCGGCTTCCGTATGGCCACCAGCCATCCAGATCGCGTTCGTGCAGTCCTCATTCAGAACGCAGTTTCTCATCAGAAAGGTCTGAGCCCGTTGTGGGAGGCGCGCAGGAAATACTGGGCTGATCCGGTCCGTGAGCTCGACAATCTCAAGGCTAATTTCACCTCACTCGAAGCAACGCGGCTACGGCATGTCGGATCCAGCCCGCATGCCGATCGCTATGATCCCGATGCCTGGATCAGCGAGTTCTCATTCCTGTCACGACCAGGCCAGGCCGACATCCAGGCCGCGCTGTTTTTCGACTACCAGACCAACATAGCCTCCTACGCACGATGGCAGCAGTGGCTTCGAGAACGACAACCTCCGACACTGGTCGTATGGGGCAAGTATGACCCGTCATTCACCGTCGCCGGAGCGGCGGCCTATGGTGATGACGTGTCAGAGGCTGAAATCCATATCATCGATGCCGGGCACTTTGCACTCGATGAAGCGACGGACGATGTAGCCCTGCTCGTTCGTCGCTTCCTGGAACGTCTCGACGAAACTGAGAGGCAGCCATGACGTCGTCTTTCCAGATCAGCTCCTCCCTTCAACCTACATACATGGCCAGGAGATCACACATGACGTTCGAGATCGACAAGCTCCGCCGCAGCCTGTGCGGCACAGCCGCTTTCACGCTCGCTGCCTCGCCATTTCTCATGCTGGATGCCGCCAGTGCGCAGCCCTCCAGACAGATTCCTAACACAGCACCTTCTCCGGAAGTTGGAGGCAATATAGCATTCCAGTCGCTCAAGCAGATCAATGCTGGGCTTCTCGTCGTGGGATATGCCGAGGCAGGCCCGGCTGACGGTCCCGCCGTTATCCTGCTGCATGGCTGGCCCTATGACATCTACAGCTTCGTGGATGTTACACCCCAATTGGCGGCCGCGGGCTATCGAGTAATCGTTCCCTATCTGCGCGGCTATGGCACCACTACCTTTATTTCTGGCTCAACATTTCGCAATGGCCAACCTTCGGCGATCGCTGCGGACATCATCGCACTGATGAGCGCGCTCGGCATCGAAAGAGCGACGCTTGCGGGCTTCGATTGGGGCGCACGCACCGCCAACATCATCGCCGCACTATGGCCGGAACGCTGCAAAGCTATGGTTTCGGTGAGCGGCTATCTGATCGGAAGCCAGACCGCTGGCAAAACGCCGCTTCCACCGAAGGCCGAACTACAATGGTGGTATCAGTTCTACTTTGCCACAGAGCGTGGTCGCGAAGGATACGAAAAATATCGGCGGGAATTTTCAAGACTAATTTGGCAGCTCGCGTCACCAAATTGGAACTTCACCGATGAGAGCTTCAATCGGAGCGCGGCGGCGTTTGATAATCCCGATCATGTCGCGATCGTGGTTCACAACTATCGATGGCGACTGGGCCTCGCAGACGGCGAGCCCAAGTACAACGAACTGGAGACGCGGCTGGCCGCAAGTCCGCCCATAACAGTGCCAACCATTACGATGGAAGGCGACGCAAATGGCGCTCCCCACCCACCGCCGGAAGCTTACGCCAAGAAGTTCGTAGGTCGCTACTCTCACCGCACGATCAAGGGCGGCATCGGACACAATCTTCCTCAGGAAGCACCAGGAACGTTCTGCGACGCGATCCTCGCTGTCGATCGGGAGGCGTGAAGCCGAGATATTCGGTGATCGCGGCCATCCTGCTGGTGCTTCTGATCATATTTATCCAGTGCGGGCCATCGATCATTCTGCAACACTATACCGCACGGGGCGAAGGCTCCGGTCTGCGTAGTAGCGTCGCGACAATCGCACATCGAAACCACCGTGGTTAAGTGCGCCTCAGGTCTTGGCGTCCGCTTTGCGCCCACGGGCTGACATTCAGAGCGCGTTCAGGGATGCTGCCTACTCCCCCCCCAGCCCCAGTCGGTTCGGCATCCGCTTCTCGATATTGAACTTGAGCAATGCCGCGGAGCGGAAAATGCCGTGGGCGAATTTGCCGTAAGGCAGCGTCAGGAACAGCGCCATCACGGTGCCGAGATGGATCGCGAGCCACAGCGCCATGAAGTGGGTATCGCGCAGCAGCAGCAGCGCGAAGCCGGTGGCGCTGACCAGCAGCAGCAGCGTGATGAAGCCGCGGTCCATGGCGTTCTGTTTGACGTCGGCGCGCAGCGCATCGCGCTTCAGGTTCAGCCAGAGCAGACCGACGGGCCCGACGATCAGGCCGATGCCGCCGAGTGACCCGAGAATCACCGGCGCGCTGGTGAAGGCATAGGGTGCGTGCAGATTCCATAGATAATGATAGAGCGTCGCCACGCAGGTCGCCGCGAAGCACAGCAGGAAGCCATAGAGCGTGAAATGGTGGAAGCGCCGCCGCCACGGCGTGAAGGCATCATCGTCCTCGTTGCAGCCCTCGCCATGGCCGCCGCCGAGATACTTCAGCCGCGCGACGTCGTGGACGGCTTCGGCCACCGCAGGAACGCGCGCCTGCGCGGCCGCCTTGATGTCGGCGGGATTGCCGTCCTTCGTCGGTGAGACCTCGCGCCAGAATTTGACCACGCCGATGGCGAGCGCCAGCATTGCGAACAGGAACACGGTGCCGAACAAGAGCGCCAGGAAGTTGTGTGGGAAGATCGCATAGAACTGGCCCGCCAGCGGCTCATGGATAAGCCGGCCGTTCATCGCAACCGCAAGGATCATGAACAGCGCCAGACCACCCGACAGCGCGAAGGCCACCGTCAGCCCGGCGCGCTCATAGAGCCGGCCGAACGCGCGCGGCCACGCATAGTCCTGATAGGTGCGCACCCGCACCTTCGCCATCGCCTGCGGAACATTGACTGCAAACTCATGCGGCGGCGCATATTGGCACGCATAAAGGCACGAGCCGCAGTTGTGACAGAGATTCGCAAGATAATGCGTATCGGCCGCGTTGAATTCGAGCCGGCGCGTCATCGCCGGGAAGACGGCACAGAACCCTTCGCAATAACGGCACGCGTTGCAGATCTGCATGACGCGCGCGATCTCGGCTTCGCCAGCGCTCAACGCATCGGCGAAGCTGACGCCGCCGTCGCAGGCGCCGCCGGCGACGGGCGCCTCCAGATCAGTAACCGGCGGCATAGCTAAGCTCCTCGTGGAATGTAGGATGGCGATGGCCGGTCACCGCTGCCGCATTGACGCCGGCGATGCGACCGAACGCCGTGCCAATGCTCATACCGACGCCCGCGGTGTAGCCCTTGCCGAGCACGTTGCCGGCGACCATCTCGCCGGCGGCGAACAGGTTGCTGCTGGCGACGCCGTTAAAGCGGCAGGCCGCCGTCGCATCGGTCTTCATGCCGAGATAAGTGAAAGTGATGCCGGGTTTGAGCGGATAGGCGTAGAACGGCGGCGTTTCGATCACCCGCGCCCAGTGGGTCTTTGCGGGCGTGAGCCCGTCGGTGCGGCAATCGTCGAGTGCGGTGTGATCGAACGTGCCGGGACGGCAGGCCGCATTATAGGCTGACAGCGTCTCGACGAAGGTCGCGGGATCGACGCCGATCTTCGTGGCCAGTTCGTCCAGCGTATTGGCCTTGGTGCCATCGAACACCGGCGGCATGAAGCGACCGATGGCCGTCTGGTCGATGATCGACCATGCGGTCTGGCCCGGCTGTTGCGCGACAAGACGGCCCCAGATCGCATAGCGCTTCGGCCAGAAATCCTCGCCCTCGTCATAGAAGCGCTTGGCTTCGCGATTGACGACGACACCGAGCGAGACGCAATCGATGCGCGTGCAGATGCCGCCGTCATAGAGCGGCGCGCGGGCATCGATGGCGACGCAATGCGCCTGGGTGGGATCGCCGATGGTATCGGCGCCGGCATCGATCATGAATTTCAGCAACACGCCCTGATTGAAGCGGGTGCCGCGGATCAGGAAGTTCTCCGCCGTCCATTCGCCGCGCTCGTTCTGGCCCCAGGCCTCGCGTTGCCATTCCAGATTGGACTCGAAGCCGCCGCAACCGAGCACGCAGCTCTTGGCAGTGATGCGCTCGCCCGACTCGGTGACAGCGGCGACGAATTCGCCGTCCCTGAGTTCGAGACTCTTCACCGGCGTATCGTAGCGGATCGCGACGCCGAGCGCCCCGGCTGACCGGTAATAGGCATTCACCAGCGCCTTGCCGCCCCCCATGAAGAAGGCATTGGTGCGCGCCACATGCAGCGCGCCCGACAGAGGCGGCTGGAAATGCACGCCGTGCTTGCGCATCCACGGCCGGCAGCGCGACGAATGGCGGATCACCATGCGCGCCAGCGATTCGTCGGTCAGTCCACCCGTGACCTTGAGGAGATCCTGCCAATATTCTTCCTCGGGATAGGCCTCGACCAACACATCCTGCGGTTCGTCATGCATGCAGCGCAGGTTGCGCACATGCATGGAATTGCCGCCACGCCACGCCTGTGGCGCGGATTCCAGCATCAGCACCGATGCGCCCGCTTCACGCGCCATCAGCGCCGAGCAGAGAGCCGCATTGCCGCCACCGATGACGAGCACGTCGGGTGGGGATGAAGATGTTGCCATGGATCAGGCCATTCCTGCGCAGCTTCGCGCCCCGTGTAAAATTGTCAGCGTTGATAGGCCGGCCATTCGCCACCCAGATTCATTGTGAGCTTTTTGGCAATGGGGCCCAGTACGCGTTTCATCTCGGCGATCTCTGCTGCGCCGAAGCGCTCGCGCGGCCCCGACAGCGAGATCACGCCGACGAGCATGCCGCGCGGGCCGAACACAGGTGCAGCCACCGCCGCGCAGCTCGGATCGCGTTCGCCGAGCGAGACATCAAAACCAGTGGCGCGAATGGCGTCATAGCGTTTTCCGGTGCTGCCGGCGTAAGCGAGAATGATGTGTCCGGCCGCGCCGCGCAGTAGTGCATAGCTGTGACCGGCCTCGACGCGGTCGAGCGTCGCGTGACGCGAGTTCACCCGAAACAGGCAGACGCGGTTGTCGGCATCCTGCCGCACATGGAACGACGCGCTCTCGGTGCCGCGATCGACCAGCTCCTGCAACGCCGGCACCACATGATGGCCGAGCGCATTCTTGCGGGTGAAAGCGACGCCAAGGCGAAATGCGGTCGGCCCGAGGTCGTAGCTACCATCCGGCAGCCGCGTGACATAACCGGTCGGGATCAGCGAGCTCAAAAGGCGCAGGATGGTGCTCTTGTAGAAGCCGGTACGAGCAGCGAGTTCGGCCAGCATCATCGGTTGGTCAGCGGTTTCGAGCGCCGCCACAATGGACAAAGCCCGCTCGACGGCTGCGACGCCCTCGCCGGCTTCTCGCACCGGGACGTCCGTCGTTGCAGGTTTGGTCGCAGGCTTCTTCATGGGAGCTTCCGATCAGGCCGTACGCGACGCCTTGATGACGCGCGCCAAAACCGGCCAGTAGAGGGCGCCATCACCGGCGTCAATCGCCTCGCCCAGGATCTTGTCGGCAAGTTCCGCGCCTTGCAGCTTGATGTTCACCGACTTGGCAAGATCGAGCGCGTAGGAGATGTCCTTGCGAGCATATTCAGTCGAGAAGGCCCGCTCCGGGAAGGTGTCGGGCAGCATCGCCTTCATGCCGTGATTGCGCAGCGCAAAGCTGTCAGCCGAGCCCTTGGCGAGCGTCTCAAACACCAGCTTGGGATCGAGCCCGGCCCGTTTGGCCGTTTCCAGCGCCTCGCCGAGCGCGACGACGGTTTCCATCAGCACCATATTGTTGAGGATCTTGACCACCTGGCCGGCGCCGATATCGCCGCAATGGGTGATGTCGGTGGCGAAAGTGGCGATCAGCGGCTGCAGCTTGGCGAAGATCGGCGCGCTGGCGCCGACCATGACGCTCAGCGTGCCCTCTTCCGCGGCCTGTCGCGTCCGCGCGATCGGCGCATCGGCATAGGCCGCGCCCTTGGCGGCGAAGCGCTCGGCGAGTTCGCGGCTGGCTTCGACGGGCGAGGTGCCGAGATCGACGACGGTGTGGCGCGCATCGGCAAACGCAAGCAGCCCGTCATCGCCCTCACACACCGCCTGCACATGCTTGCCGCTCGGCAGCGCCATGAAGATGACATCGCACTGCCCAGCAAGTTCGGCCAGCGAGGTGGCGCGCTTGACGCCGGCTTCGGCCAGACGCGCAAGCGGCGCATCGGCGCGGTCGAAGCCGAACACCGGCACGCCCGACTTACGGGCCAGATTGCGACACATCGGCTCGCCCATCACGCCAAGACCGATAAAACCAATGGCACTCACCATGCCGCACTCCTTCGTCTTCATTCCAAGAGAGATCGAGAAGCGGGCGCAGCCAGGCCGCACCCGCGATGTCGTGGTTCGCTTAGCCCTTGACCAGCGGGCAGTTGCCTTCGCTCATCGGCCGGAACGCCTGTTCGCCGGGCGAAGTCGTGACGACCTTGTAGTAGTCGTATTTGTACTTCGATTCTTCCGGCTTCTTCACCTGCACCAGATACATGTTGTGCAACACGCGGCCATCGGGACGCACAGTGACGTCCTTGTTGTACATGTCGTTGACCTTCATCTCGTGCATCTTCCTGGCAACCACGGCCGGGTCCTTGGTGCCCGCGGCCTTCACGGCGGCGAGATAGTGATGCACGCCGCTATACACACCGGCCTGCACCATGCTGGGGACCTTGTTGTTGGTCATCGCGAAATAGCGCTTGGTCCAGGCGCGGGTCTCATCGTTCAGGTCCCAGTAAAACGAGGTCGTGACCTGCAGGCCCTGCGTCGCCTTGAGGCCGAGCGCATTGACGTCGGTGATGAAGACGAGAAGACCGGCGAGCTGCTGTCCGCTCTCGACGATGCCGAATTCACCGGCCTGCTTGATGGCGGTCTGCACATCGGCGCCCGAGGTGGCGAGGCCGACGACCTTGGCCTTCGAGCCCTGCGCCTGCAGCAGGAAAGAGGCCATGTCGGTGGTGCCGAGCGGATGTGCGGAGGAACCGATCACCTTGCCGCCAGCGCCCTCGATGAACTTCGTCGCATCACGCTGCAAGGCATGGCCGAAAGCATAGTCGGCCGAGATGAAGTACCAGGTGCTGCCACCGGCCTTGGTGATGGCCTCAGAGGTCAGCTTCGACAGCGCATAGGTGTCGTAGTTGAAATGGAAGCTCACCGGCGAGCAGGCCTTGCCGGTGAAGTCCGACGATCCCGGGCCGCTGATGGTGAAGATCTTGCCCTTCTGCTTTGCCACTTCGAGGATGGCGAAGCCGGCCGACGATGCGGCGCCGTCGGCGATCATGTCGACGTTCTCGGTATCGAACCAGCGGCGGGCGGTGGCCGCAGCGACGTCCGGCTTGTTCTGGTGATCGGCGGTGACCACCTCGATCTTCTGGCCGTTGATCTCACCGCCGAAATCTTCAGCTGCAAGCTTGGCCGCGGCCACCGAGCCGACGCCGCCATTGTCAGCGAACACGCCTGACTGGTCGTTCAACACGCCGATCTTGACGGTCTCGGCAGCGCTGGCGACCTGCGCCGACAGCAAGAGTGCGGCGGATAGATAAAGACTTTTCGTGAATGCCCTGGTTGTCATGTGATGCCCTCTCCTCAGATTTTCTGTTGTTGTTTGATTTTCTCAAGCACCGGCGCGATGTAACGCCGGAATTGCGCGGGATTCTCGCTCATCGGGAAATGGCCCAGCTGCTCCATCACGGTGACTTCCGCGCCCGCGATGCCGGAGGCCGTTCGCACGGTGTCTTCGGGCATGCAGGAGAAGTCGTACTCGCCGGTGAGCAGATAGAGCGGACAGATCTTGGTATCGATCGCCTTGGTGCGACCGCGCAGGTCGCCGTCGACGCGATAGAAGTACAGATCGCCCTTGAACACGCCGGGGCCGCCCTGCTTGTAGGCCCACAGGGTTTCCATCCGCGCCTCCGCAGGAGACTGCGGCGCAACGAGACCGGATACCAGCGCGGCACAGACTTCGCCGCCATGGATATCCGGCCGATTAAGCCAGGTGGTGTCGTACCACGGCGCCTGGAAGTCCGCGGCTTCGAGGCCGATCAAGGCGCGGAATTCGCTGGCGTGATCGATGGCGAGATTGAGCACGATGCGGCCGCCGATCGAACAGCCCATCACGACGGGCTTGTCGAGATCGAGCGCCGCACTGAATGCGCGGATCGTCTGCGTATAGCGTTTTGTCGTGAGCTGGTATTCGCTGCCGTCCCAATTGGCCGGCGGATTCGACTTGCCATGCCAGGGCATGTCGAAGGCGATGATGCGGAAGTGTTTGGTGAACTGTTCATCCGCAAGGAGATAGCGCCATTGCCGGTTGTCCGAGCCGGCAGTGTGCAGGCAGACCAGCGGAACGCCTTGGCCGGCTTCCTCGAAATAGATCCGGTGCGAGGTGCCGTCGATGTCGACATGTACGTAACGCCCGATCATCGGTTCGATATATGCGGTCATGCCGCACCTCCGGCGTTGCGCGGCAAAGCCAGCAGATCCTTGAAGTACTGAAGATTGGTCATGAAGGGCTTGATGTCACCTTCGAGCTTTGCTTCGCCGCGCTTGGTCAGAGACAGAAGATCGTGCCACCCCGCCTTCGGCATCGGCTGCCAGAATGCGGTCCAGGCGTCAGGCGTCGCGCGATAGCCGAAAGTCCACGACCGCATCAGCACCGGCGCCGACACCATGTCGATGATGCGGCCGGCGCGGATGGCGACGTGAAACGCCTGCTCGGTCGAGCCAAGCAGACAATCAACATCGAGAAAGCGGCCGCGCTGGATCAGCGCAGTGTCACTCTCCAGCAGTGCCGGAAGCTGCGAGAACAGCTCGCCGACGGGATCAGATTTTTTCAAGACCGGACTCCTTGATGATGCGGCCCCACAGCTCGGTCTGCTTGGCGACGTGCTCGGCAAGGCCTTCCGGCGTGCTGACATCCGGCTCAAGACCGATATCGGCGAAGAACTTCTTCGCCTCATCCGTCGCCATGACCTGCAGGAAAGCCTTGTTGAGCTTCTGCACGATGTCGGCAGGCACATTCTTCGGCGCAAACAACCCGCTCCAGGCAGCGAAGTCGTAGCCGGGCAGACCGACCTCTGCCATCGGCGCCACCTCCGGCAGCGAGGCAACCTTCTGCGGTGTCGTCACGCCAAGGGCACGCAGACTGCCGTTGTTGATGAATTCGCGTGTCACCGCGACGTCGGTGATGATGAATTCGATGCGGCCTCCGAGCAGATCGGTGATCGCCTGCGGCGTGCCGGGATAGGAAATCCGCACGGCGTCGATGCTTCCCATCGACCGCACGAGCTGCGCCGCGGCCATGCTGCCGGTATTGCCGCTGCCATAGCTCAGCTTGCCTGGATTGGCCTTGGCGTAAGCGATGAACTCCTTGAGGTCCTTCGCCGGAAAATCCTTGGCGACCACCATCACCAGTGGATTGCGCGTCAACCGCGCGATAGGCGTGAAGTCAGCGACGGGATCGAACGGCATCTTGTTGTAGAGATGCACGTTGGCCGAATGGGTTGAATTGGTCGCGAGATACAGCGTATAGCCGTCGCCCGGCGCGCGCGCGACTTCGGCCGCGCCGATATTGGCGTTGGCGCCCGGCTTGTTGTCGACGAGGATCTTCTGGCTCAGCAAGGCGCCGACTTTTTCGGCGAGGAAGCGCGCTTCCACATCGGTGGCGCTGCCGGCCGGGAACGGCACCAGCAGCCGGATCATCTTACTCGGATAGGCATCCTGCGCCTGCGCCGGTGCGAATGCAGTAACCGTCACCGCCAGCATGCCTGCCATCGCGACGCGCCGCGTGAGCGACCACGCCGCAGCCCACTGCTCTCTCATGTTTCAACTCCCAATCGATGTTCTTGATGATTTTGTTGTTTCAGCGCGCCCAACACGCGACGACCGGCACATGCATGGCGCGCGTCGCGGCATCTGCCGCTGCGCTTTCCGCCATCTCGCATCGTCCAATCGTACGCATCTTCGATCTCATTCAATTTCAGCTTGTTCTGCCTGACAGAACACTTGTTCTATTATATCAACATATGATTGGATGCCGCGCAAGTGAGGCGGAGTCAACCGCTTCCGACGACCGAGAAAGTGCACTTCGACATGACCTATCCCAACATCGATCTTTACGTGGACGGACACTGGCGCCGGGCCTCCGGCACGCCGATCATCAATCCCGCTGACGAGAGCGTGCTCGGGACGGTGCCGCATGCGACCAGAGCCGATCTCGATGACGCGCTCGATGCGGCGGTGCGCGGCTTCAATGTCTGGCGCAAGACGGCACCGAACGCGCGCGCGCAAATCATTCTGAAGGCTGCGGCGTTGATCCGCTCGCGCGTCGACGAGATGGCGACGGCGATGGTGCTGGAGCAAGGCAAGCCGCTCGATCAGGCGAAGCTCGAAATCCTGCGCGGCTGCGAGATCATCGAATGGGATGCGACCGAAAGCATGCGCATGTATGGCCGCGTGATCCCGGCCGGTCCCAGTCTGCAACACACCGTGTATCGCCAGCCGATCGGCCCCGTTGCAGCATTCTCGCCGTGGAATTTCCCAATGAGCTCACCTGCGCGCAAGGTCGCCGGCGCGCTGGCGTCCGGCTGCTCGATCATCCTGAAGGCGTCGGAAGAAACACCAGCCGGCGCGCTGCAGCTGGTGCGCGCGTTCCATGATGCAGGCCTGCCGCCAGGCGTGCTCAATCTGGTGTTCGGCGATCCCGACGAGATTTCAGGCTATCTGGTGCCGCATCAGGCGATCCGGCTGATCACGTTCACCGGTTCGGTGCCGGTCGGCAAACATCTCGCCGCCATGGCCGGCCAGCACATGAAGCCTGCGATCATGGAGCTCGGCGGACATGGCCCGGTGATCGTGTGCGACGACGCAGATCCGGTCGCGACGGCAGCCGCATCAGTCGCCACCAAATCGCGCAATGCGGGCCAGGTCTGCGTCGCGCCAACGCGGTTCTTCGTGCAGGAGAAGAACTACGAAATCTTCGCAAAGAGTTTTGCCGAAGGCGCCGCCAAGCTGAAGATCGGTAATGGCATGGATCCATCCACGCAGCTTGGGCCGCTTGCCAATAGCCGCCGCATCGAGGCAATCGAGCGGCTGGTGTCGGACGCCAAGGATCGCGGTGCGCGCGTGCTCGCGGGTGGCCAGCGCATCAACAATCGCGGTTACTTCTACCCGCTCACCGTGCTCACCGACGTGCCCGACGATGCTTTGGCGATGAACGAGGAGCCGTTCGGCCCCCTCGCCCTGATCAATCCAGTGCGCGATCTCGACGAAGCCATCGCCAAGGCCAATGCGTTGCCGTTCGGCCTCGCCGCCTACGCTTTCACGAAGTCTGCCGACAATGTGCAGCGGATCTCGAACGACGTGGAAACCGGCAATCTCACCATCAACCACTTCGTCGCATCGACGGCAGAGACGCCGTTCGGCGGCGTCAAGGATAGTGGCTATGGCCGCGAAGGCGGCACCGAAGGCCTCGCCTGCTACACGGTGACGAAGAACGTGTCACATAAATTTATGTGAGTTGTTTTTAGAGGTCGGAACGCATTCTGGTTCTTCAAGCGGCGTTTGAAGAACCAGCATCGCGCCTGCTCTCGGGCGTTTGGCCAATGCGTGCAGACGCGTGCAACGCACGCGTTCGCGTGTACCGCTTTCAGAATGATCTACTGGCGAGATTCCAGGGGCTGCGACCCCGTGTAAGGCGAAAAACCTGGTTTACGGTCCCTAGACCGGGGGTCGCTGCGGACCAATAGGTCGACCACGCGGACATGGTCGCCGATCTTGTAGCCATTCGAACGAAGCGGCATCAGCCAAGCCTTTCGTGCTGGTTCTGTCCCGGTCGATTCCTCGCGACCTCGACATGCTCCTGTCGGCCGGGCTAACCGACGTAAAAAAATACGACGCTTTTCATAGTCAAAGGATGAACGATGTCACGGGCTGTGTCATCTTCGCTACGATGAACCTCGAGCAAGCTATCGCCGTCAACGTCCCCAACGTTCTGGATACCCAGGCGCTCGTCATGTCGTGCGGCATCGGCAACCGCCGGCCCGGCTGGGATTTCGCGCCGCGCTGCTCTTAAGCGCAAGCGCCGCATCGTGACGGCCGGGGCGCGCTGCGCTCTCGGCCTGTCGTCGAGGGCGTCGACGATGCCATCGCGCTCGTCGAGTTGAAGCCGAACTGCGGCAAGGCCGCAATGAAGCGCGGGCCGTATGACTTGCACCGCGAACCGCGTTCGCCGCTCAACTGGCGCGCCGCGTCACCGCTCTCGATCGGCGCGGCGCGCGCTGAATACTTCGCATGGCAAGACGCGCTCGTGCGGCTCGTCGCTATGCTGCGCGGCGCGCTCGTCGAATATGAGCCGGTTGCGCCGACGGCGGTCGCGTTCCCGTGGATCGACGGGCAACCGACTTCGCGCGTGCTATCTGACGGTTTTCCTGGTGGTCTGTTGACGGTGTCGCTCGGCCTCGGCCCGACTCGCCCGGCGACGCGGCGGTCGTATGAAACCGATCTTGAGGTTGAAGCTCGGCGCGCAAATGAATTATCAGCGCGCTCGAATTGCAAAAGCCGCTGCGGCGCAGGCGTAACATCAAATCAGTGAGAGGGTACGTTTACGGTGAACGGGTCATGCGGCTAGAGATCGATCCGTCGGATACGCTGGGGCGGGGCAAGGGGCTTGATAGATCGGTGCGCGATGATTGCGCGCGGCCTTGCCGCTCGCGCCGCTTTGCCTGCGCCCTTCCTAGCCTCGCCGATCGCCGCTCCCCGCATGAGATAAAGGGTCCTTCCCAAGGGTGGGGCGCGCGCGCAGCCGCCGCAGCCCGGACTTTCCCCAGTTTGGCAGTTTGAAAGTCACGGTTGACCGAGTTGACGCCATTGCCACCCGGTTGACGTCGAGTGATCACTCAAATCGGTGATGTCCGCTTGCGCCACAAGCTGACGAACAGAATCAGATGCGTCTGCTCATTTTTGGAGCACATAATCCAGAAGGGTCGTGAACTGCTGTTAGGAACTCAAATGCTCCGTCAAGAACCTGGCCTGAATATCGAGTGCTTCTGTCGTTTCCAGCAACTCTGGATACTTGGTCCAATGGACATGCGGCATCGCATCGAACACAACCAGTCTTGCATCAACGTCGGCGCACAATAGCGCCCGGTGGAAATTGCAGGTTCCGCTGAGGAAGAAATCGCGGGTCCCCGACATGCATAGTGTCGGCGGAAACCCGTCGAGGTTGGCATGGATCGGCGACAGTACCGGGTCACTCAGATGTGCGTCAGCGAGATAGCCCCTGGCCTGTTCCAGCACTGCCGTTACACGCGGCGCCAGTCCGATCACGCCGAACAAGGCTTCCGTATCGCCAGTCCTGGTGAAATCCGCAGTGCCTGAGAAGAAGCCAATTGCGGCGGGCAGCGGCAACGCGAGCTGACGCGCACGGACGACGGCCTGCGCCGCCAAAACGGCGCCTGCAGATGATCCGTAGATTGCGATATCCTTTGCGGCTCGGGTCTCGAGTAGCGCACGATAGACCGCAACCGTGTCCGCGACGGCGGCAGGATAGGAATGTTCTGGGGCCAGACGGTAGTCGACAGCGAGCACCGGCAGTCCGGTGCGCGCTGCGATCGGGACAGCCTCGGCGATCGAGCGGGCACCAAGCTTGAATGCGCCGCCATGCAGATTGACCAGCAACTGCCCGTGTGTCCCTGGTGCAGGGTCCCGCGGCGTTACCAGTCGTCCCGGCACGCCGCCGACCGTCACGGACTCGACCGAGACCGCATACATCTCGAGCAACTGCACCTCGAGGATCGCCTGCGCCTCATCATAGAATTTGCGCTCGATCTCGATCGGTGCGGTCAAACCATTGGTCGGATCGGGCAAGCTGTTGCGCAGCCTTATCATATTGGCGGCGGCTGCGCTGATGCTGGTGGGGAGTGGGACGTGCAAATCGACGATATGCGTCGTGCCATCGGGCAGGAAAGTAACGCTGGGTCCTCTGGAAGAACGTGGCGCGGCCAGCTCTGTCATCGTGATCCTCCCGGCGTCCTTTGCTATCTTGTCACTAAAGATACTGCATTCCTGGCGCGTCCACGCCATCGACGCGCCGCGCATTCATCGCCCGCGCGAAGCTGACGACCTGTCGCGCCATAACCGCAAGATTGCGCTCGACATCGAGGTCGAGGCAAGTGTCGCCATCGAATATCTTGCCGGCTGTGTTGATCGTCACGCCAAGCGGCGTGTTCCAGCCGCGCAATGCGTGAACAACCGAGCGCAGGGCTGATAGCGTTGCACCAGCCGCCTGCCAGCCACCGGCGCAGGCGATGCTCCCCACTGCGCGCCCGTCGAAATAGACGCGCGCGTCGCGGTTCATGTCCTCGGTATAGTCGAGCGCGTTCTTGATAAGGCCCGAGATGCCGCCGTGATAGGCAGGCGCGGCGAGAATGATCCCGTCGGCATCGCGTAGGGCGGCGACGAACGACATAGCGTACTTGTCGCGCACCGGGTCGGCGGGATTGTACAGCGGAAATGAAAGCGACGGGCCATCGAACATCTGCACTCGCACACCGGCCTGCGCTGCGATCCCGAGAGCGTAGCGCGCCGCCAGTTCGGACGAAGAATTGGGGCGATGCGTGCCGCCGATCCCGACGATCAGGGGCGTGCGTGGCTTATTAAAGAGAGCGTTCATCATGTCTTTCCGCCAGGGCGTTTTCGCGAGTCCGGTGCGCCAGATGTCAAGCGCCGGGAGGCGGGAGGAATTCGACTTCGTGCAAGGCCGCCAGCCGCACGACCTCGGCCGGATCCGGTACGTTGTGGATCGCCTTGAACAGGTCGAACAGTTTTCGCGTCGGGGACACCCAGAACAGGCACTTCACCGTCTGCCCGGACTTGTTGAAGATGCCGTGCGGAATCCCCATCGGCAGCCGGGCGAGATCGCCGGGCTTCGCCTGCGCATCCGTACCGTCGAGCCAGAAGTCGAGCGTGCCTTCCAGCATATAGATGAACTCATCCTGAGTCGGATGGATATGCGGCGGCACGAACGTGTCCGGCGGAAACGTGGCATGCCAGGACAGCGAGTTTTCCGAGAGCTGCTTCGGCACATAGGTCTGACCGAGAATATTCCAGGTGATGTCCTGGACACTCGACGTGGCGCTGGTGACGCCGGGGGTCATCATCATGGTTGCGATTCCTTCAATTTGAATGGCGCTATTCGGCGGCGACGGACAGTTCGGCGTCGGCCAGCCGGCGCCGTTCCTTGAGCATCGGAATGACCTCGTTGGCGAGCCCGGTGATCGTGCGCACGACCTTCCAATGCGGCATATTTCCGCGATGGATCTGGAAGATGATGCGGCTGGTCTGCGCCTCCTCTGCCCACTTCTCGATCGTGTCCGCTACTGTCTTGGCGGTGCCTGCAACGACACGGAACTGCTGACGGATCTGAGCCCAGTCGAATGCGCCGCCATGACTGGACGGCAGCATGCGGCCGTTGCGCTTCTGGAATTCCTCCAGCGACAGATAGCCTGGTGCATCGATGAAGCGGCCCGCACGGGTCAGCGTGGTAAAGAAATAGCGTACATGCGGCTCCATCTCGGCCAGCGCGCTCTCATCATCATCACCGATGTAGCACATGCAGACGATCGGCACCTGCGATGGACGAATCGTATGGCCGTAATGCGCGGCCCGCTCCTTCAGCGTCTTCTGCGCCGCGAGTTGCGAGGTGATCGGGCTGAAAGTCGACGAATAGCCAAAGCCCATTTCGGCGGCGAGCTCGATGGTGCCGGGACTTCCCGATCCAACCAAATAGACCGGCGGGTGCGGCTGCTGATACGGCCTCGGCCACATATTAAGGTAGCGATAATTGTAGAATCGCCCGAAGTGACTGATCGGCCCTTCCTGTGTCCACATCTTCATGATCACTTCCAGCGCCTCGCGCTGGCGCTCGCGGGCAGTGACCGGATTGACGTTGCTGGACCAGTATTCCATCGGCGTGCCCAGCGGGAACGCGAATTCCATGCGACCGCCCGACATCACGTCGAGCATGGCATAGGATTCCGCCAACCGATGCGGATGGTCGAGGCCCGCCGGCGTGCCCATCACGCAGATCTTGCCTTTGGTCTGTGGGATCAACGCGCCTGCCAGAATACTGGGCACCGGCATTAGGCTGTAGGGCGTATTGTGATGCTCGTTGATGCAGACGCCGTCGAAACCGAGCTTGTCGGCAAGCACCAGCTCGGACAGGTAGCGTTCGTAATATTCGTGGCCCTTCTTCGGATCGAAATATTTATTCGGGAAATCGACCCAGAGCGACTCATAGTCGTCGATATTCTCCGGCAGATCGTAATACGGCATGAAATGCCAGGCCATGAATTCGGTATCAGGAAGGATCGGCATGATTGGCGCCTCGTTGATTGCAAGGATGACAGTTGTTGCTGAGTGACGTGCGGATCAGGCCTGCGCGGGCGCAGCCTCGCCCGGTGTCACCGCGGTGCTGGTTTTTGCGAAGGAGGCCGTCGTCGCTTCCGGATTGATGAGCAGCCAGGCGATCAGTGCGACACCGAGCTGCAGCGCGCCGAGGATCATGAAGCCGGTCGCATAGCCCTGGGCCTGGGTGGCGCCGCGTTCCACCAGAATGCCCATGAAATAGGGTGCGAAGGATCCAGCGGCGGTGTTCGCCACCGTGGCGAACACCGCGAGCATGCCGCCGCGCTGCGCCACCGGCGTCACTTCGGCGATGATCGCCGGGCTCAGCGTCCAGACCAGCGTTGGCAGGCCGAATCCGATAGACAGCAGCAGCAGTTGCAGTGCCCCCGGCTGCAGCTGCGTCATTGCGATGGTGGAGAAGCCGCCGAGGCCAAGCGCACCTGTCAGCATCCATCCGCGCGAAAGCCGGCTCGACACGCCCTTCTGGATCAGTCTCTGCGACACGAAACTACCGATCAACACTAGTACGATGCTGGTCAGCCAAGGCAGCGTAGTGAGCCAGCCGGCCTGGGTCGTCGAATAGCCGAGGCCTTTCAGCAGATATGGCGGCAGCCAAGCCAGGAAGATGGTGATGCCGCAGGCGACCGAGAAGCCGGCGATGGTGTTGCCGAGGAATGTGCGATCGAGCAGCAGCTTCGGATATGGCACCCGCTTGACTTCGGCCACGCGAGGCGTCGCCGTCTGCACCTTGCCTTCGCTGCCGGTGATCATCCAGACCACCACCCATAGCAGGGTCAGTGCCGCGAGCACGGCGAAGCCGGTCCGCCAGCCATAGCCGGCGATGAGATAGGCGACCACCGGGCTTGCGAAGATGATGCCGAAGGCCGCGCCTTCGGAGACAATGCTGGTCGGCATCGCGCGGTCCTTGTCCTCGAACCACTTGAAGCAGGCATGCAAAGCCACCGCGAAGGCCGGACCTTCGCCGATGCCGAGCAATGCACGGGCCATCACCACTTCCGTATGTGTGGTGGCCCATAGCATCGGCAGTTGCGAGAGAGCCCAGATCACGGCGAGCACCGTCAGCACCCATTTGGCGGGATAGCGGTTCAGCGCAAAACCACCGGCAATGCCGGCCACGGGATAGAGCCAATACATGGCGCCGGCGGCGAGACCGAACTCGCTCGGCGACATATTGAGATCGCGCATGATCGGCACGGCGGCAAAGCCGAGGACGGCGCGATCGGCGAAAGCCAACACCATGAACAGCGTCAGCATGAACACTATATACCAGGGCTTCCACGGGCTCGGCTGCATGGTTACGACGCCTTCTTGGTGATGCGCGCGGCAGGTTTTGCAGCGGCGGGGCTCTCGTTCAGGAAGTTCGAAACGATCCCGGCGGCAGCAACAGGCTGCTCGTCGAGCGGCAGGTGACCGACGCCCGCCATGGTTTCGAGCTGCGCATTCGGAAGCAGCTTGAGCCAGGTCTCGGCCTGCGCGAACGGCTTGATGCGATCACCCTCGCCCCACAGCAGCAGCGTGGGCGCGGAGATGCGATGCAGCCACTGGTCGAGCTTGGGATTGCCGGGCCGTTCCCACACGAGCCGCGCCGACGAGATGGTCTCGCGATAGCGCAGCGTCATAAAGTCGAGGTCGTGACCTTCCGGCATGAACGGTGCCAGCACCGCGGGATCGGCGACCAGATAGACTGACACATCCTTCGGAGGCACGGTGAACAGGTCGGTGGACGGTACATCCTTGATCACCAGTCCGCCTGGCGAGACCAGAACCAGCCGCGCGATACGCGCCGGCTGTACGATTGCGATCTCCGATGCGATCCAGCCGCCGAGCGAGGAACCGACCAGGTTGATCTGATCGAGGCCGAGTGCGTCGAACAGATCGAGATAATGCAGCACATGGTCGTTGATCGACTCGATGCGAGCGTCATCGGCGGATTCGCCGAAACCGGGGTGGTAGGGAAGAATAACGCGATGGGTCTTCACCCAATGCCGCGCAAAGCCGAAGCCGGCGAAGGTGCCCGAGCCATGCAGATAGACCAGCGGCTCGCCGGATCCCGCGCTGTAGACCACGGTGTTGATGCCGTTGATCTCGATCTCCTGCCGCTCGAAGCCGTCGAGCGCCGCTTTCGTTCGATTAAGTACCGATGCCATAAATCCCCTCGATCCGCCTGAATGTGAAGTCTGACAGGAGGCTAGGGGCCGGGGTCGCGGAGCGTCACCTATCGAAAGATAGCGAATGACATTTCTGCGACGGTAAAGCGCTTGCGGCTTGCGCTCCGGCTGTCATCATACCCGTTGAAGAGCGCCGGGATGCGCCGGTTGGCACCATCCTTGCAAAGCGCCAGATCTCTGCGGGTGGAAATGATGACCGACTATATCGTTGAAGATATTTGGGAAATCCCACCGCTGCCGGTCGCCTTCATAAATGGTGGCGACACAACGACCGACGCGCATGCGGAACTTGCATCGGGCATTGTTCGCCACCATCTGTCTCTTGGGCTGAAACGGACATCCCTCCCGCCTCTCACGCTGGTTAATGCGCCTGCAGGCTACGGCAAATCCAGCCTGCTGCGGCAATGGATGCGCGAATTGGCGAAGGCCGGCTACCAACCGCTCTACATCATGCTCGACGATGACCGCGCAACGGTGATCCGCAGCGGCAGACGGCTGCATGCGGCGATCCAGCTCGACGATCATCAGGCGCTGATGCCTTTCATCCGCAACTGGCTCGGCACGCGGACGCGCGGCATCGTGCTGGTCGATGGCGGCCATGTCTTGCCGGATGCCATCGCGCAGAGCCTGTGCACGTTCTTCCTGCAGCTCGAGCTGCATCAGCATGCGCTGTTACTGACGACGCGCCATCCGCTCCGCGTCGCCCTGGCGCGCGCGCGCGCGCTGAAACGCGTGCGCGATATCGGCGTCGGGGATTTGCGACTAACGGCAGACGAATTGACGGAGATCGCCGCCGTTGAGTTCGGGCTGGAGCTAGATCAGCGCGCGTCGACCGAGATTGCGGACGCGACCGGCGGATGGCCGGCAGCGGTCGGCATTTATCTGCAGCGCGCCAGCGCGATCGGTGTGCCCGCACTACTACGCGAGATGCGGCGCGGCTCCCGCCTGATGGATGACTTTTTCGCCGAAGAAATCCTGCAACCACTGCCGGCACCGCTGTGCGATTTCTTGATCGGCGCCTCCGGACTTGGCACATTAACCGCGGGCGCCTGCGACGCCGCGCTCGCCATCGAGACCAGCGCGGAATTACTCGACGACGCGGTGAGCGCGGGCCTGTTCATCCATCCCGTCGATGGCTGCGGACAGGACTACCGGCTTCATCCGCTGTTTGCCACCTATCTTCGATCCCTGCTGATGCGATCTGGCCGCGTGGAGCATGATGCGATCGCGTTGCGCGGCGCCGACTGGTTCGAGCGCGACAACCGAATGCCGGAAGCCTTTGATTGCGCCCTGCGTGCCGAGGCATGGGACAAAGCCGCCGCGCTGCTGGACGTGTTCGGCATGCGCGCCTGCCTTACCGGACAAGGCGAACTGGTCACCGCAATGGCGCTCAAGCTGCCTCAGGATGTGTTGCGGCAGCACCCGCGCGCAGCGGTATTCGCAGCGCGCGGCGCGTCCACCGGCTGGCGCTTCGGTCTTGTCGAGGATTTCTTGCGGCTCGCCGACGAGACCACCTTGCGCGACGATGCGGCCGAACTCGAAGGCCTTGTGCTCCACAGCCGTATGCTGACGGCGCAATATGAGGACGATCAGATCGCCGCCGGGCGCAAATGCGCCGATTTACTGAAGCGCATCGACAGTTTCGACCACTATACCCGCGGCACGATCTTCGGCTCGCTGCTGTATGCGCGGCGCGAGCAGTTCGATTTCACCGACGCAGCTGAACTTGAAGCCGCGGGCGTGCGCGAATTCAATCTCGGCGAACGCCTGCTCGGCATGGTGTGGCACCTCTCAGTGCTTGGACCTACTCATGCTATGCGCGGCGACCTTGCGACAGCGGCTCGGCGGCTCGAGGAAGCCGCAAGCATCGCCGGCAATCTCGTCGAAGCCGAATGGATCGCGTCGGTGCCTGCTTTGCTACTCGCCGAAGTCTGCTACGAGCGCAACGACCTCACGCAGGCTAAAGCGCTGATCGACCGGCATCATCTGGCGCCGCGGGTCGGCTTCATCGACCAGTATGTGGCGGGCTATGTCACCGGCGCAAAACTGCTGGCGTACGCGGGCGACATGGCGGCCGCCCATCGCCGCCTAGACGAGGGCATGGTGCTGGCCGAGAGCCGGTCGCTGGCGCGCCTGCGTCAGGCCATGATCGGAGAACGAGTGAAGTTGCTGCTAGATGACGGCGAGCAGCAACGCGCTTTCGAGATCGGGCGCCAGGAAGGACTGCTCGGCGCGGCTGACGGTATGCAGCCGCGGGCAGACTGCACGACGCGAGACGAAATGCGCGCCGTCTCGTGGTTCAGGCTCGCGACCGCGCGCGGCGATCTGACACCCGCCATCGAGCTCGGCCGGATTTGGAAGCGTTTCGCGGTCAGGGCCGGCGCCTTTCGGTCGGCGATCCGGTGGGAGTTGCAGCTTGCCCGCGCTTATGTTGCGCAGGGCCAGACGACCCGCGCGCAACGCGAATTGCGCAGCGCGCTGGCCCGCGCCGTCACCGGCGGCTTCGTGCGCAGCTTTCTCGACGAAGGTGCGCCAGTCACGCGCCTGCTGCAGGAACAGCTCGGCGCCTCACATATCCGCACCTCCGCAACGGATTTGCTCGTCGCCCGATTGCTGCAGGCCGCCGCTGCCGATTGCAACGTTTCTTCGACGGCAACTAGACCACAGGCCCATGCCGCGGGCATGCCCAGCCCCGAGCGGCTCACCCGCATCCAGGCAGAAATCCTGCAGATGGCCAGCGCCGGCCTACAGAACCGCGAGATCGCGGTGCGCGTCGGAATGACCGAAGGCTCGGTCAAATGGTACATGCAGCAGATCTTCAACAAGATCGGCATCCGTAAACGAGCTGGGTCCCTTGAGCGAGCACGATCGCTCGGGCTGATTTAGCATGCCAGACCGACGAAGTCCGCTTTGCGCCAAAAACCGCAGCGGCAAAACGCATCTCTGCTGCGGCGACGGCAGCTAAGGCTCGAGCGAGCTCTCTTTACCTGCGGGCTCTCTCCATAATCAAACTTATGCGAATCGGAGCGGATCGAGGTCCTAGCGGCTTTCCTGCCAGGTTGGGCCTCGCGCATCCTGCACCTGAACAAGGCAGCTAGGCCAGCAATCAGAACACTCCTGGCCCAGAGCGCAAGGACCGCGCTTGCTTCGGCGATCCAGCGGGAGCCGGTGCCAGTTGAATTCCCAGCGTGGCCGCAAGGCCGATGTTTGTTTGGGTTGAAAAGGTCCGCGATCGACAGTTCGTCGTTACGTGTGCCGCAACAATGTGCCGGACAAATGGATGCCGGCCTAGAACGGCCGGCATCCATTTCGGATCAAAACTCAAGGCCTACTTCTGGCCCTTGGCGGCCAAGAAGCCGGCCATATTGTTGGCCGAGAACGGCAGATGGTCGCCCATCAGCTTCGCATGCGCTTCGCCCGTGGGAGAAGCCCAGCTCCCTAGCAGTTCGGCGCCAACGGCGACCCAAGTGATTGGGGTCACCCCGACCTGGACCATGCGCGCAATGGCCGCGTCTTCGACCCGCTTATCCCAGGTGCCCGACGCGTCCAGCACTGCGTAGACGTCGTACCCAGCTTGGCGCGCCGACAAAGCGGCGAATGCGACACATACTTCAGTGGAAATTCCAGCGATCAGAAGCTTCTTGCGACCGGTCTTCTTCACCGCTGCCACAAATTCCTCGTTGTCGAAGGCGTTGATCTGCCCAGGGCGGTGCACGACAGTGGCATTCGGAAGTCCTTGTGCGACCACCGGCATGATCGGGCCATTCGGGCCATCGGCGGCACTGGTGGTGATCACCGTGGGCAGCTTGTAGATCTGCGCAATCGTGACAAGCGCCTTCACATTATTGATGAATTCTGGCGGGCTCTGGGTCTGCACTCCGTTGGCAAGTCCAGTCTGATGGTCGACAAAGAGCACTGCTGCGTTGTCGGCGGTGAGACGATCGTATGACATGGTCTGTTCCTTTCGATGACGGGTGGTGTTGAAATCTGATGCCGTTTCGTTCGACCGGCCGAACATGTCGTTTCCGTCGGCGCACCACTAGCCATCGATTTCGTGACTCACCGTCCCTCATCGCGGAACGTCAGCCTCCGTCGCGTCCTCTTGAACACGCCCGGTCTTGCACTGAGAGGAATAGTCCTTTCCGCATTACGCGGATTAAAAATGGTCCCGATGCGGCCAGGTTCTCCGGCAGGGGCGAACTCATGATCCACGCCTCAACAAACTATGAAACGCCTCTTGTTCCCGCCGTTGCTGGCGACGGTCGGCCTTGCAATGCCTATTCAGGCTTTTTCGGCACCGCGCTCCGAGATTTCTATGTCGGCCCCGCGCGCAGGTCCCCACTATCGCTATGCGACGGTCAGCATCGCCCCCGATGGCCTCATTGTCCTGCGCAGCCGCCTACATTTATCGTCAATTGATTCCCGAGGAGAAGCGAGATGACCCGTCCACCACTTCCACCATTCCACCGACAGAGTGCCATCGAAAGGTTCGCTTGGCTGAGGACGGCTGAAATAGCCGTGATCCTGCTAAAGTTGCCCTCGCCTACACATCGGATACCCGCTGGCGAAATCGGGCAGAATTTCTAAACGGCCGTGACCAGATAGAGGCCTTTCTTACCCGCAGATTTAATCGCGAGCTTAATTACCGGCTGATCAAGGAGATCTGGGCTTTCGCAGGCGGCGCTGACACGGGTGCTCATGATCGGATTGGTCCGGCCTTGCTTGATGGCCCCCTGCAGATCGTGCTTGCTATCCACGAAGAGGCACCGCTCGCCGCACACGTCCTGCATCCAGAAGGGCGGCACGCGTCCGCCAAAGTCAGGTGCTTTGCCGATCTGGCCGTTTCCCGTCTGCGCGCGAATCGTCTGCTCAACTAATCGCGGCAGCCTCGGCGACGAGTCTTCATCGATCCCACCAAATCGGGCGACGGCGGCGATTAGCGCGGCGACACTTGTTCAGGAATACGCAATCAGCCCGCCTCAGTCGGCCCGACAGTAGCCTTTGGATGAACCGTGATCGGCACGACCTGGCCCAAAAAATTCGCGAGATCTAGGAAGCGATGCTCGTAGAATCATTTTCGAAATCGTCATCCCTCCGGCAAGCGCACATACTCGTCATGATAGACTGCAAGGTTTTCGTAATAATCCGCCTCGTCCTTGCGCTTCTCTCGCTCAGCGAACCGACGAGTCGCCGTGTTGTCGCCCGTTAAGGGCACGACACCCGAATGCGTAAGCTGAAAAAACAGCATCTTCGGCCGGAATAATCGTCCAACATTCTAACGATGGCGTCCGCACCTTGAGCTTTCAATGAGAACGGCGCGCCGATCTCCAAGTCCTATCGACGGCCCAAAGTTGTCGAAAGCATCCAAGTCGCGCTGGTTGACGGCATCTGCGAAACGGGCGGCGAGATTTCGGACGGCTAGTTCGTCTTCCAAGAGACGCACGCGCTTCAATAGGCTGGAAAGATCAGTCGTTCATTGTGGACCTCTAGATAACGTGCTCGCAGGATTGCGCGCACACGTCCAATGGCACACGTCGCACGTGTCATCTTCGGCGATGGCGCTAAGCCATCTAGATGTTTCCGCTGAACATGCCGCCTTTGAACACCGGCGCCGACGGGTCGGTGGTAAAAAGAACCAGGTCCGACGGGGTCGTCGCGTTGACTATCCTATCGCCTCCCTCGAGGTAAACGCTTTCGCCCGCCCGCAAGCTCAAGCTGTCTATGCTGACCTCTCCATCGTAGACATACAGCAGGCGGACGGCGCCAGCGGCTTGAATCTCTGGAAGAGGCAAGCTTGCCCCTTTGGACAGGCGGACATCCTGCACCCACGCTTGCGCTCGGACCTCCAGCGGAGCGCCCTCAGGAGCTGCCAGAAGGCGCCAAGCATTGATGCTGTAGGCGTCATCAAAGTCGTGAAACTGGACCTTCGGCTCGAGATCGCGCACGCGGGGACGCAGGGCCTCGGTGATATCGGGTCCGAGCATCTCCTCTTCGTGCTGGAACGTGTGACCCGCATTCATCATCATCAGTCGGGTGGCGGTGACGTCCTCTTCGTTGCCGACGCTGTCGCGGTGGAGCGTTACGCCTTTTCGGCTATAAGTCAGAATTTCATCGTCGCGGTGGGGATGCATGCGGATGATGTGCCCTGGATGGACTCTCGCTCGATCGATGCGGCCGATGGCACCGATGCCGCTGTCGCCGGCGTTCACCGCCAGCCCCGGGTAAAGGATTTCGACTGCGAAGCCACGTTTCCAATCACCCCGTTTGTCGCCTGCGTTGAGTTTGATCGTCTTCATGACGAAATCCTTTCTTACGTTCTTCGGTATTACCCACCCATCCGGGTACGTAAGTCTCACCCTGTTTAAAGAATGTATCGTTCCTGCTTTTGCGTAATAGCGGCACCCCGTGATACGCTGTGTCGCTTTTTGGGGAACGAGACTTATGGAAATGGAAGACCTGAAGACCTTCGTGGAGGTTGCGGACTCTGGTGGTGTCTCCTCTGCGGCGCGTCGTCTGGGCGTTGCGAAGTCCATCGTTAGCCGGCGGCTACTCCGTCTGGAATCCGAATTGGGAGTCCAACTTCTCGCACGAACCACTCGCGGCGCCGCCCTCACCGAGGCGGGAGTAGCGTTTCGCGAGCGCGCCGCCCGCGTGTGCACGGAGATGGATCTTGCCAGAGAGGAGATCTCGCCGGAGGGCGAGTTGCGTGGGCTTCTGCGGGTGGCGGCTCCGGCGTCGTTCGGGCCGACGCACTTCGCGGCAGCGCTCGCCGAGCTCGCCCGTCGCCATTCGCGACTTCAAATCCATACGCGCTACAACGACCGTTACGTCGATTTGGCTGGAGAAGGGTTCGATTGCGGGATACGCGTCGGCTATCTGCCTGACTCAAATCTCGTTGCGCGTCGCATCGGCGAATTTTCGGTAGGTCTCTATGCCAGTCCAGACTACGTGAGCGAGCACGGCGTTCCAGAAGAGCCGGCTGACGTCCTCGGTCATCAGGCCATCATGATAGGAACAGAAAGCTGGAAGTTCAGCCTCGGGAACAAGACGTTCCCGATCCATCCACAAGGTCGTTTCAAGACGGATAGCGCGATCGCGATCGCAGAGGCAACAGCGGCCGGCATTGGCATCGCCGCCCTACCGAATACGATTGCGGAACGCTGGGTGACGTCCGGCGCTTTGATGCGGGTGATGCCGCGTTTTAAACTTCCCCCCGTGGGCGTCTATGTTGTGCGCCCGCCAGGCCAACATCTTGCGCGAAAAATAAGAGTTCTCATTGATCTGCTCGCTGAGAAGTTTGGACGGCATCGCTTGCCGGACGCGGCGGATATCTGAGCCAATTGATCCGCAAGAACGAAACGACATCCGCGGACGCGTGAACGCTGCCATCGGCTTCATCAATGATGCAATCGATGCCATGCAGGCAGTAGGTGTCCAAAGGACGCGCATGCGGAGACATGACGAGAGTTACAAATGGAATGATGATTACTATGACAGGATAGCGCAGATGATTTTCAAGATCATTGGACATGCCGCTTCGCTGAAGACAAAGATTTTGAGGGCTGGTCAATTCAATACAGTGCGATTTGGAGCAGAATTTCAAACTTTGATCGCAGCGAAACTCGCAAGATCATACTCTTCAAAGTTCGCCGACTGCTGTATGAGGAGGTCAAAAGTATTCACCGGATTCCAAACTACGCTAATGCAAAATATCTCGGTTATTGCCTTAATGTGCTTGGAGTTACGGTCGGTAATAAACGCTGCCACCAAGGCGAAGATTACGCCTTGCGGAAGGCTGTCGTGATGTTCGCCCGCGCGAACTACCTCTGGCTCGTGAAGAGACAACCTCGCGTGGCCGCTGCTGTACTCATCGGCACCATTTCATTTGACGAGCCAAGAAGGCAGTTGGTGAAAACTTACAGTGAAGGGTTAAGTCTTGTAGCGCCGACTGACGTTTTGGATTTGGTCGAACCGGTCGGTAGCGTTGAGCAACTTACTGAATAGCGAGCTGATCAAGTTGCCACTGGCGACTTGCCCCTTAGTTTTATGCGACGTTCCGACAAGCCGCTTCTGCGTCGGCCGGCGCCAACGCGATCATCTGCAAATATTTAAGTTTTAGCTTGAGGCCGTGACCATCACCGTATTTCGGCTTTCCGCTCGCATGACCCATCAGTTCGTCGGTGAGCTCGTCGGGGCATTCAACGTTGCGCAGCCGGTCCTTGAGACTATGTCGCAGCGAATAAAGCGTGTGCATCTTCGACAGCCACATGCCGTTCTCTTCGAAATACTTGTTCACGGTCGCGGAGAGCGTGTCGCCGTTGTCAGCATATTGCGCGAAGCCGTTGGGGAATTCGCGCATCGCATCGAGCGAGATGCCGACCAGCGGCACATCGCGCTCCGAGGCCTGCGATTTCAGGACGCGGCCGAACGGCTTCACCCGCACATGCGGAATCTCGGCATCGAGCAGGATGAACCCGGGGGTGAGATTGATGATCTCGACCGGCCGCATGCCGGTATTGACCATAATGCGCACCACGGCCCGCGCCTGATCGTTGAGGTCATCGAGCGCGCCGGGCCGCAGGATTACGCCGGTGATGAACGGAATCGGATAGGGACTGCGGCTGCCATCCTTGCCGCCGCGCAGCCGCAGGCCAGCAACGATGACCTCCTTGTCGAGATTGTGCCGCATGCTCACTTCGCGAACCATGCGCGTGATGTGGCTGATGTTCTTGTTGGCGGTCCGCACCTGGATGCCCTGATCCTTCACGCGCTTTGACCAGTGGTCGCGCAGCTTCAGCATCTTCTCGCGCGTCAGATCGTTCACCGTGCCGTCACCGGCGACCTCGATCAGGATTTCGATAGCCCGCTTTTTTGCGGCCTTGAACTTCGTCAGCTGCCGCGGCGAATAGCCGAGGCGCTCCGTCGCCGTCGCCAGATCGAATTCCTCATAGAGCGCAGAGAGCTTCACCGTCGGCGCCGCGATCGCTCCGAGCACGGCAGCGCGGGTGTCGGGATCGTGCACCCGATCGCCGGTGCCCAGCGTGTCAATCCGGCGAATGAGATCGACCGGCGCTTCCTTGGCGATAGCAGCCGCCGGCAGATATGGAAGGTCGAGGATCAGCGAGCGTTTAACGGCGGCGTTGTAATCGAGCTTCGCCTGCTCCGCGTTACCGCCAGCGCACATGCGCCAGTACGCCTCGGTGTCGAGGTTGAGACGCTCGGCGATCTCAATCGCCTTGCGTCCGCGCTTGTCGTCCACGACCTTTATGCCGGTCGTCAGCCTGACGGGCACCCGCGTGTCAAAGGCAGCATATTCCTCTGGCACGCGCCGCTGATAGTGCCAGACCCCGTTCCGCTTCGTCAGATACTCACTCACCCTGCACCCATGTAGGACGCTATGTAGGACGAAACTGTCGCAACAAGGGCTTGAAGTGTCAATGAAATTGCGAAAACGTCTTGCTTATAAGGGGCTTCCGCGAAAGGCGTGGCGCTCCGTAAGGGAATCGAACCCTTATTTTAGCCTTGAGAGGGCCATGTCCTAACCGTTAGACGAACGGAGCGTGCGCGGGAGGGGATAGCCGGGAATGGCGGCGGCTGCAAGATGCTGGCGGCCCCTGCCCCCATCATGGTTATGGTCCCCAAGCAAACTCAGTGGTCGCAGGCGAAATCTAGGGCTCGCTGGCGAATTTCAGCGTCCCGGCGGGTTTCAGGTTCTTGGCGTCGAAAGTGCGGATTTCGGTGCTGCCGCCGACGTCCAGCGTCAGCACGATCCGGTCGCCGGCTACCCCCGTGGAGAGGATTTTGGCGCCTTTCGGCAGGGTCGCGGTCGTCGCCGACGTCACAGTGCTTCCATCCGTGCGGAAAAGGCGGTAGCCGATCACGACGAGCAGCGCGCCGACGCCCAAGGCGGTGGTCAGGCCCGCGATCAGCATCATGCGGCGGACGCGCGCGATCATGGCGGCCTGTTCAAGGGTCGGTTCGGGCGCGCTATCGGCGGCGGGCTGGGTCATGCAAACACTCGTCTCTTAATTCACGGCTCTCGAAGCAACACGCTTCTGTCAGGTAAGGCTTTACGGAATGAACGATCAACGGCTGGATGTCACGGTGCAGGGCGACGAAGGCTCGACCCGGCTCGATCGCGTGCTCGCCGTGCGCAGCCCGGCTTTGTCGCGGTCGCGGCTGAAGGCGCTGATCCTCGCCGGCCAAGTGACGATCACCCGGTCTTCGCAGGACCCCACCCCCGTGCGCGACCCCGCTTATCATGTCGCTGCCGGCGATACGATCACAATCGACGTCCCGCCGGCCATCGCGCCCGAGCCCGAAGGCGAGGATATCGCCCTCGATATTGTGTTCGAGGACGAGGACATCATCGTCATCAACAAGCCCAAGGGCCTGGTCGTGCATCCCGCCGCCGGCCATGAGACCGGCACGCTGGTGAATGCGCTGATCGCCCATTGCGGGGCATCCTTGTCGGGGATCGGCGGCGTCAAGCGGCCGGGCATCGTGCACCGGCTGGACAAGGACACCACCGGATTGATGGTGGTCGCCAAGAACGACGCCGCCCATGCGTCGCTGACGGCGCAATTCGCCGATCACGGCCGCACCAACGAGATGCGGCGCGGCTATATGGCCTTTGCCTGGGGCATTCCGAACCGGCCGCGCGGCACGGTGGAAGCGCCGATCGACCGGCACCCCCATGCCCGCGAGAAAATGGCCGTCCGCGAAGGCGGCCGCGATGCCGTCACCCATTGGGAAGTGCTGCAGGAATTCCCGGATCGCCACGGCAAGCCGATCGCGACCCTCTTGGCCTGCCAGCTAGAGACTGGCCGGACGCACCAGATCCGCGTGCATCTGGCGCATATCCAGCATCCGCTGATGGGGGATTCGGTCTATGGCTCGCATTTCAAGACCAAGGCGTCGTCGCTGGGCGTAAAGAGCCGCGCCGCGCTGGAAGCGCTCGACCGGCAGGCGCTTCACGCCTATTTGCTGGCTCTGGAGCACCCTCGCACGGGCGAGATTCTGGAGTGGACCAGCGAGCTTCCTCACGATTTGGCGGTTCTGAGAGCCCATATGGCCGTGCCAGAATGACGCAGATGCATATAAAAAAGTAAGCCTTTCCAAACGCTTATATTGGCCCCACGGGAACGTGACAGGGAATTCACTTTCAATACGCTTGTAGTAGGGTGTATGTTGCACCTGCGTCAAATGAGACGCGGAACATCGCAGCCAGGGCGGCTTTAACAAAGCGCTCGCTGCCTGGCCCGCCGCTATCGGGGGTCTGAACCACTGGAGGGCATCATAATGGCCCGTACAGCTACCCTTCCGGTTCTCAATGGAGAATCCGGCCTCTCGCATTACCTCGCCGAGATCCGCAAGTTTCCGATGTTGGAACCTCAGCAGGAATATATGTTTGCCAAGCGTTGGCGCGAGCACGACGATCGCGACGCGGCACATCACCTTGTGACCAGCCATCTGCGACTCGTCGCCAAGATCGCCATGGGCTATCGCGGCTACGGTCTGCCGATCTCCGAAGTTGTCTCGGAAGGCAACGTCGGTCTGATGCAGGCTGTGAAACGCTTCGAGCCGGAGAAAGGCTTCCGCCTGGCCACCTACGCCATGTGGTGGATCAAGGCCTCGATTCAAGAGTACATCCTGCGTTCGTGGTCGCTCGTGAAGATGGGCACCACCGCGAACCAGAAGAAGCTGTTCTTCAACCTGCGTAAGGCGAAGAGCAAGATTTCCGCCCTGGACGAAGGCGATCTTCGCCCCGACCAGGTGAAGCTGATCGCCACGCGTCTCGGCGTGACGGAACAGGACGTGATCGACATGAACCGCCGCCTCGGTGGCGACGCGTCGCTCAACGCACCGATCCGTGACGACGGCGAAGCTGGCGAATGGCAGGACTGGCTGGTCGACAACTCGCCCAATCAGGAAACCATCATGGCGGAGCACGAGGAGTTCGATCATCGCCGTCAGGCGCTGAACGGCGCCATCGGCGTCCTCAACCCGCGCGAACGGCGCATCTTCGAGGCTCGTCGCCTCGCCGATGAACCGATGACGCTGGAAGATCTCGCCTCGGAGTTCGGTGTCTCGCGCGAGCGTGTCCGTCAGATCGAAGTCCGTGCCTTTGAAAAGGTGCAGACCGCGGTCAAGGGCACCATCGCCAAGGCGGAAGCTGCCGCTCTGGAAGCTGCGCACTAACAGGCGCAGCGGATACAACGAATACGAAAGCCGGCGGAAACGCCGGCTTTTTTTGTTGGGGTCAATTATCTGATCGGCTTCGCCAGCGCTTCTGTCCGGTCGCGCTCGGTCATGTCGATCACCGTTTCGACGGGTGCCGTCAGTTCATAGACGTAGGACACATCGGTGAAGTAGCGCTTCGCCGTACCACCCAGCGCTTCCGGCGCCACGCGATCGAGTAGCACCAGACCGAAATCGCTGTCCGGCCGCCGCGTTGCTTCGCTGGTGTTGAACTCTTCCCAGCGGAAATTGAACAGCCCATCCGGCTCACTGCCCGTAATCTCCCAATGCGCAACAATGTGCGGATGCTTGCCCACCAACGACAGGCCTTCATCGGAATGCGAGGCCAGTTCAAAGAACAGCAGCGACAGGCTCTGCGCGGCACGCGCGCTGACAATGATATCCGGACCTTCCAGTGCGATACGGTCGGCATGCGGGATCGCTCGCGCCTCGAACAGGCCCTTGAGCTGCACCCCCTGCCACTGGCTCTCGCTCAGCAGCGACACGACATTCGACATCGCGTGAATACGACCGATCAGGAGATCTCGCGCGTTGTCCACATCGGAGCCGTGACGCAACGTGCGTGTCACGATGGACTGGATCACCGCCAGAATGTTCTTCACGCGATGATTGAGCTCGTCGATGACGGCGGTCAGGCGACGTTCGAAGCCGATGCGGATCTCCACCTCGCGCCGCAGCCGCAGATTGGCGTAGGAGACATAGCCGAACAGCCCGCAGACGATGGCCGTCAGCGCGAGGCCGACCCCGCCGACGATGATCGCGATACGCTGCGCGCGCAGCTCGGTATTGATCTTCGGATAATAGCCCAGCGACCAGTCACGCCCGCCGAACGAAACCGTGCGCAGGACTGCCAGCGCAGGACCATTCGCCACCAGCGGGCGCGCCGTTACCCTGCCATCGTCGTCGGCGACGATTTCGCCGTCAGCGACGCGCGGATCTTTCAGCGCCACCGAGAACAATGACATCTCGTCATTGGCCAGCATCAACGGTCCAAGTTCATAGGAGAACGACACGAAGCCGGCCGGCGCGGGATCGCCTTCGGGCACAACTGGCGTCACCAGTACCAATCCCAGCGGTCCATCGGGCTGTTGCAGCGGCGTGGGGCTGGAGGCGACCGGCTTGCCCTCGTTCACGGCGCGCACCAGCGTTGGACCTGTGACGGGAGAGAAATTCAGGGCGCGACCGGCAAAGCCTTCGGTGACGGAATTGCGCGGCTCCACATCCATCAGCACGTCGAGCGGCTGCCCCAGCGCCCTGGCATCGAGGCGATCGTCGTTGTAACTGCGGATCGTAGGATTGCGGTAGCCAGCACTGGCCAGCTCCGCGCTGGCGGCCGCGAATTCGTTCGGCTGCAGGCGAGCGATCCAGGCGGCAATCGCGAAATCGGTCTTGAAGGCGTAGATCGAAGCCCGCAGCGGCTGCAGCATATTGGCCTTCATGACCGTCGGCGCACGAAACAGCCCGGCCGCGACGCGGGCCAGCAATTCGCGCTCGGTCAAACGCTCCTGCACCAGGCTGGCATGGATATCCACGGCCCGGCCCAGCGCGATATTCTCGATCGCCAGCTCCTGGTCATGCACGCGATAGGCCGCAAGGCCGGAGAGCAGAGCTCCGACCAGTGCCAGTAATGCGATGATGAAACCAAGCCGGACCACACGGATACTCGGGAAATTAGGACGTTGCTGCCGGGTCAGCGGCTCAGGAGTATGCCAATCATGCCGGAACAATTTGGTTCCAGCCCGATGGAAATTATTTCCGGACCGGACAAATCTTGAAAAACAGGCTTAACGCAATATCACACGACACGTTGGCCGACGGGCATCGACCAGCCCGTCGTTATAGCCAACCCAATATGAACGCCTCAAGTCGAAGCCCGCTCGTGAGAACTACGGCAGAGGCCTTATTCACAAGTCTCAGGCGACTGCCTTGGCCTTGAGGCCGCCCTTGCTCTCAATGAATGAGATAATCCGGTCGAGACCTTCCTGCGTCTTCATATTGGTCATCACGAAGGGCCTGACCCCGCGCATCCGTTTGGCGTCGACGTCCATCTTCTCGAGCGAAGCTCCGACATAGGGCGCCAGATCGATCTTGTTGATCACCAGCAGGTCGGAGCGCGTGATGCCCGGCCCCCCCTTGGAGGGGATCTTGTCGCCGGCCGCAACGTCGATAACGTAAATAGTGATATCGGCCAGTTCCGGCGAGAAGGTCGCCGCGAGGTTGTCACCGCCGGATTCGATCAGCACCATGTCGAGATCGGGAAACTTGACGCGCATGTCGGCAACGGCGGCGAGGTTCATCGAGGCGTCCTCGCGGATCGCCGTATGCGGACAGCCGCCGGTTTCGACGCCAGCAATGCGATCCGCTGTCAGCGAACCCGAGCGCACCAGATATTCGGCATCCCACTTCGTGTAGATGTCATTGGTAATCGCCGCGATGTCGTAGCGCTCGCGCATGGTCTTGCACAGCAGATCCATCAGCGCGGTCTTGCCGGAGCCGACGGGACCGCCAATGCCGACGCGGAGCGGACCGTGAAAACTGGACATGTCAGGGGTGCTTTCGGTTGAGGATGAAGCGACGGCACTCATCCTGAGGAGCGGCGGCTTCGCCGCGTCTCGAAGAATGTGCCAAGCAACTCATGGTTCGAGACACGCGCCAAACGGCCCGCTCCTCCAGCCTGAACGCGATTGCGTTCAGGCGACCATGAGGGGTCTGGTGTGTGATTTGAGTTAGAGCCGTCATGACCTGAATAGCCGCGTATATTGCGTCTCGTGACGCATGCTGGCGATATCAGAGCGAAATGTCGCGCCGCCGAGATCGTCGAGGGATGCGGCCATAGCGCGATGGCCTGTGGTCACGACGACGGGCTCCAGCGCTGCAAGTACGCGCTGGCTGTCGGTCTGGCCGAGCGGCACCAGCCGCGCGCCAGCGGAAATCCAGTTCGAGACCACCGCGTGGAAAAAGCCATGCATGGTTGCCGAGAGCGGCACACCATGGGCGGCGCTCACAAGCCCGACGGCAACGGGATAGACGATCGGGCTGTCGCATATCCCGATCAGCCGCTCCATACCCTCATGCGACCAGGCATTGCGCGCGATCTCGATGAAGGCCTTGCCTTGCGTGGTGGTCTCCAGCTGACGTTCCCTTGATGGCGCGAAGGCGCTGGCGAGTTCGGCAACCTCGCGCAATGCCTTGTCGTCGCCGTCAGATGCTGCGCGGTGCACATGAGCGAAAAACACGCCATCGCAAAACCCTGCGCCATCGGACAGCATCGCCGACAACCAGTCCTGCAGGCTGGCAGCATCGGTGATGTCGCCTGCTTCCACCGCCCATTCGATACCGCTGGAATAGGAAAACGCGCCGACAGGAAAAGCAGGCGACAGCCAGGTCATCAGCCGATACAGCGCAGCGCCTTCGTCGGCAGACAAGGCGGGAGAGTCGTTCAGCGAACTATTGTCCGCCGGTCTATTTGTGGTCATGAGCATGAGAGTGACCGTGGTGGTCGTGCTTGCTGTCGTGATCATGATGATGATCGTGATCGTGATCGTGACAGCAATGCTCGTCATGGACATGCTGGTCATGGCCATGACCGGCATGACCGTGCGCGTCATGGCTGTGGCCATGGTGGTTGTGCCCATGATCGTCGTGACTGTGTCCATGCTCGTGATGAGCATGATCATGATGTCCATGACCTGCCGACTCATGCGCAGCGGCATAGGCGCCGCCTTCGGGATCGAACGGCGCGTCGATCTCGATCACGCGCGCGCCCAGGCCCTTGACCATTTCCTCGATCACATGGTCGCTGCGGATGCGCAGCCCTTTGGCCATGATCTGCGTCGGCAGATGGCGATTGCCGAGATGCCATGCGAGCCGCACCAGATGGCCGGGATCGGTACCCCGGATTTCGATCAGCGGCTCCGGCGCTGCGACCACCTCGATCAAGCGGCCGTCTTCCAGCACCAAAGCGTCGCCGCCCCGCAGGGCGACGGCGTTTTCGAGATCGAGCAGAAATTCCAGTCCGCGCGTCCCCGTCATCGCCATGCGGCGACGATGACGATCGTCGAAATCGAGAACGACGGTGTCTGCCGCCGCCTCTGTCCAGTTGTATTGGCCTTTGACCTCAGTCGCGCGGATCATGGAATCTCTCGTTTGGTTTAACGCACCACGACGTCAGCCGGGGTGATGATTTCGATCTTCGGAGGCGCGCTGAAGCATTTCACCGCGACGCGGCCGAAGGTCTTCATATGTTCCTGCGTCCGGTGCGGCACCAGTGCCTCGGCATTCTCCCACTGCTCGACGAACACCATGCGGGTCGGATCGGTGACGCTCTCGTGCAGATCATAGGCGATATTGCCCGCTTCCTTGCGGGTCTCGGCGATACAAGCCTTGGCAGCTTCGATCAGTTCGGCACGTGCTTCGGGTTTCACGGACAAAGTGGCAACGACGTAGATCAAGGGGAGTCCTCCCGGTTTGTTGTTATGGCTAAGAATGCCGGGACGGACATTAGGGGGGAATGCGAGGGGGAGGAAGGGGGGCACCTTTCATCTCACCGCCTCTACTCGTCATTCCGGGGCGCGTCGAAGGCGCAGCCAGCGACGCGAGCCCGGAATCCCGACATGGTGAAGTGCCGTCGTGCCCCAGCGCGAGATTCCGGGTTCGCCGACCGTCGCCTGCGGCGCCGGTTCGGCGCCCCGGAATGACGAGCGATAGCGCACCTCAATACATAAAGTACCTCTGCGCCATCGGCAGCACTTCCGCCGGCTCGCAGGTCAAAAGCTCGCCATCCGCCCTCACCTCATAGGTCTCCGAGTCCACCTCGATCTTCGGCGTCGCGCCGTTATGGATCATGCTCTTCTTCGAGATGCCGTCGCGGACATTTTCCACCGCATAGAGCGACTTCTGAATGCCGAGCTTCTTGGCGAGACCGCCGGCCACCGCCGCACCGGATGTGAACACCACCGACGACTGGGTCAGCGCGCGGCCGAAGGCGCCGAACATCGGCTGGTAGTGCACCGGCTGCGGCGTGGGAATGGACGCGTTCGGATCGCCCATTGGCGCCGCGACGATCGAGCCGCCCTTGATGACGAGATCCGGCTTGACGCCAAAGAACGCCGGCGACCACAGCACCAGATCCGCCATCTTGCCCTTCTCCACGGAGCCGATCAGCTTCGACACGCCATGCGCGATCGCCGGATTGATCGTGTACTTGGCGATGTAGCGCTTGACGCGGAAATTGTCGTTGTTGCCCTTGTCTTCCTTCAGCGAGCCGCGCTGCTTCTTCATCTTGTCGGCGGTCTGCCAGGTCCGGATGATCACTTCGCCGAGCCGGCCCATGGCCTGACTGTCCGACGACATCATGGAGAGTGCGCCGAGATCGTGCAGAATATCTTCGGCGGCGATCGTCTCCTTGCGGATGCGGCTTTCGGCAAAGGCCAGATCTTCCGCAATGGAGGGATCGAGATGGTGGCACACCATCAGCATGTCCAGATGCTCATCGATGGTGTTGCGCGTGAACGGCCGGGTCGGATTGGTCGATGACGGCAACACGTTCTTGAGGCCCGCGACCTTGATGATATCGGGCGCATGGCCGCCGCCGGCACCTTCGGTGTGGAAGGCGTGGATGGTACGACCCTTGAAGGCCTTGATGGTGTCCTCGACGAAGCCAGACTCGTTCAGCGTGTCGGAGTGCAGCATCACCTGCACGTCGTAGTCGTCGGCGACGCTGAGGCAGTTGTCGATCGCGGCGGGCGTGGTGCCCCAGTCCTCGTGCAGCTTCAGCGCACAGGCGCCGGCATTGATCATTTCCACCAGCGGCGCGGGCTTCGAGGCATTGCCCTTGCCGGAAATGCCGAGATTGACCGGGAACGCATCGAAGGACTGGATCATCCGCGCAATGTGCCATGGACCGGGCGTACAGGTCGTCGCGAAGGTGCCGTGCGACGGGCCGGTGCCGCCCCCTAACATCGACGTGACACCGGACATCAGCGCGTGTTCGATCTGCTGCGGGCAGATGAAATGGATATGGCTGTCGAAGCCGCCGGCGGTGAGGATCTTGCCCTCGCCCGCGATGACATCGGTGCCGGGACCGACATTGATGGTCACGCCCGGCTGGATATCGGGATTACCGGCCTTGCCGATGGCGTGGACCATGCCGCCCTTGAGCGCCACATCGGCCTTCACGATGCCCCAGTGATCGACGATCAGCACGTTGGTAATGACGGTATCGACCGCGCCCTGCGCGCGTGTCGCCTGCGACTGCCCCATGCCGTCGCGGATCACCTTGCCGCCGCCGAACTTCACCTCTTCGCCGTAGATGGTGAAGTCCTTCTCCACCTCGATGATCAGATCGGTGTCGGCGAGTCGCACGCGATCGCCGGTGGTCGGGCCGAACATGTCGGCATAGACGGAGCGTTTGATTTTCACGGGCATGTTTTCGCTCCATTGGCCGGAGTATTCCCTCCCCCCTTGCGGGGGAGGGTCAGGGAGGGGGGTGTGCCACAGGTCGCGGCCTCGCCGATCGCGAGGACAACACCTTCGAGATTCTTCATGACATCGTCATTGCTGAAACGAAGGACGCGATAGCCACGCGCGGCAAACCAAGCGTCGCGGCGCGCGTCGTGCGCGATGCGCTCTACAAAATCATGGCTTTCACCATCGACTTCGACAATGAGCTTGCTCGCATGGGAAACGAAATCAGCAATGTAAACACCCATCGGGGCTTGTCGACGAAAAAACAAATTTGCCAGACGATGTGCCTTTAGCTGTCGCCACAGCAAGGTCTCGGCGCGAGTCATTACGCGCCGCAGTTCCTTGGCGCGACCGCGCTGAAACTCGCCGACCTCGTTATGTAGCATACCCCCCTCCCCGCCCCTCCCCCGCAAGGGGGGAGGGAGCACTACGGCCGTCACATTCCCAACAATCACAACTTCACCATTACGTCGCTGCGGAATCCATAGACGGTACGCTTGCCTGCGCCTTCGTTCATTGACGGCGTGACCCGCGACTTCCATAGCTTCGCGCACCCCAGCAAGGCGCGCGGCGTCGGGATCTGAGACGGAGACCGATATCGTGAGATGGAAGAACGTCTATCCATTTGCTGCGGCATGCCTGCTGTTCGCACTGACGTTCTGGCTATACATGACCCGCGTCATGTGGCTCGGATTTCCGGATGGCTTCATTGCCGAACTGGACGCCGCTGAAGCGATCCTCGTCACCTGGTTCAACTGGTTCAGCATCGCTCTGGGCATCTGGTTCGTGATCCTTGGCATCCGATCGTTCCGTGACGATATCGGACGTTGGTCATTGTACAGCTGTCTTCTGTTCGTCTCGGTCGTCCTGATATCGCTGACCATCGATCAATACTTCCGCTCGTTCATGATGGACAGCGCCGGCGGCTAGGCGCTCAGAGCTTCCCCATCACATCGCCGCGGAAGCCGTAAACCGTGCGCTTGCCAGCGAGTTCTACCAGTTGCACGTCGCGGGTCTGGCCAGGCTCGAAACGCACCGCAGTGCCTGCGGCGATGTCAAGGCGCATGCCGCGGGCCTTCTTGCGGTCGAATTTCAGCGCGGGATTGGTTTCAAAAAAGTGGTAGTGCGAGCCGACCTGGATCGGCCGATCGCCGGAATTTGCCACCGTCAGCGTGACGGTCTTGCGGCCGGCATTGAGCTCGATCTCGCCGTCCTGGATGAAGAGTTCGCCGGGGATCATGTGACCTCTCGATTTTCCCGGTGTCATGGCCGGGCTTGACTTGGCCATCCACGCCTTAGAGCGCTGAAAATGGATGCCCGGGTCAAGCCCGGGCATGACGGAGTTTGAACTAGCGGATCGGTTCGTGCACCGTGACGAGCTTCGTCCCGTCGGGGAATGTCGCTTCCACCTGAATGTCGTGGATCATCTCGGCGATCCCATCCATGCATTGCGCGCGGGTGATGACCTCGGCGCCGGATTTCATCAGCTCGGCAACGGTGCGGCCGTCGCGCGCACCCTCGACGATGAAATCGGAGATGATGGCGATGGCTTCGGGATGGTTGAGCTTGACGCCGCGTTCCAGCCGGCGGCGCGCCACGATGGCGGCCATCGAGATCAGGAGCTTGTCTTTTTCGCGGGGGGAGAGATTCATGCGAACACTCTGATAGGTTTAGTTGAGCCACATGCGCGGCAGCATCGCGCCTGATCGTCCAAGCACCGCCATCATGTCGGCGCGCAGCTTGGCCGCATCTTGTGCACAGAAGCGGGCCATTGCAAAGCCGTTCCAGCAGGAGATACCAACTTCACCGCCAGCGCCATCCGTGGCTTCGCGTAGCCGCTCGATGAGTGCTTCATCGCCGGGCACGATCAGCGCCGTGCCGATGGCCACCGCGCCATTGCCGATTGCCGGCCGGGCCAGTTTCGCGGCGATATCGCCATCCAGCCGCACGTTTTCCGCGAACACCAGCCTGCCACCGCGACGCAGGCGCCAGCGATCGACGAAAGACCCCGTCTGCATCACCTCACCCATGGCCGCACGACCGAACACCACGATCTCGCAAAGCAAAAGCGTCGCGCGATCGGCCAGATCGATATCGATGCGCCTGATGGTGCGGGCCTGGTCGAACAGGATGGTTTCCTGCGGCAGCCAGGACAGATGCGCGCCGGCCTCGGCCTTCAGCGCGATATTGATTTCGGCCGCGGGACCATGGGAGCGATAGACCTTCTCGGCGGCGGCGGTCGTCACAGTCAGGCTGGTGCCTTCGCCGGCCGCGATGTCGATATCGAAACGGTCGCCGCCTGCCGCACCGCCGGCGGTATTGACGAACATCGCAGACAGGCCGTGATCTTCGGGGGACGGAAAGCGCACGCGCAGCGAGCCGGATTCATGCAGCTGGCGGCGGCGCGTCTTGCTCTCCGCCAGATGCACGTCGAACTTGACCGCACCGCGGGCACGGTTGGCCGCAAAAATCGCCGAGGACGATGAGATCGCCGATGACGACAGCGTGGTGTTGTCAGCCTGCATGCGCTCCCCGGCTTTGAACCCGGCCCTACAGCGCCATCTGGCGGCTGATCTCGGCGGGATCGAGCGTGCTGCGGTCGCAGGTGTATTTCACCGCGCCGCGATCCATCACGGCGAAGTTGTCGCCGAGTTCGCAGGCAAAGTCGAGATACTGCTCCACGAGGACGATGGCGATATTGCCGAGCGAGCGCAGATAGGAAATCGCGCGGCCGATATCCTTGATGATCGAGGGCTGGATGCCTTCGGTTGGCTCATCCAGCAGCAGGAGTTTCGGCCGCATCACCAGCGCACGGCCGATGGCCAGCTGCTGCTGCTGGCCGCCGGAGAGATCGCCGCCGCGCCGCCCCAGCATCGAATTCAGCACCGGAAACAGCGAGAACACATCGTCGGGAATGTTGCGGTCGGCGCGCTTCAGCGGCGCATAGCCGGTCTTGAGGTTCTCTTCCACGGTGAGCAACGGAAAGATCTCGCGCCCCTGCGGAACAAAGGAAATGCCGCGCCGCGCCCGCTCGAACGGCTTCAGCGTCGAGATGTCCTGCCCGTCGAAAGTAATAGAGCCTGACGAGATCGCCTGCTGGCCGACCATGGCGCGCAGCAGCGAGGTCTTGCCGACGCCGTTGCGGCCGAGCACGCAGGTGACCTTGCCGGGCTCCGCCGAGACAGTGACGCCGCGCAGCGCCTGCGCCGCACCATAATAGAGGCTGATATTATCGACTTTCAGCATGGTGATGCCTCAGGCATTCGCGATTTTACTCCGTCATGGCCGGGCCTGTCCCGGCCATCCACGCCTTGTGTATTAGCAGAAAAGACGTGGATGCCCGGGACAAGCCCGGGCATGACGGCGTGTGTGGTGAAGTGCTGCATCATCACCGCCCCAAATACACTTCGACCACGCGGTCATTGGTCGACACATCGTCGATGGTGCCTTCAGCCAGCACTGTACCTTCGTGCAGACATGTCACCTTGACGCCGAGCTCGCGCACGAAGGTCATGTCGTGCTCGACCACCATCACGGTCTTGTTGTCGCGATTGATCGCTTTCAGCAGTTCGGCGGTCTGATGCGTCTCGACGTCGGTCATGCCGGCCACCGGCTCATCCACCAGCAGCAGCTTCGGATCCTGCGCCAGCAGCATGCCGATTTCGAGCCACTGTTTCTGGCCGTGGGAGAGATTGCCGGCGAGACGGTCGCGCGAGTCCGTGAGGCGAATGGTCTCAAGCACCTTGTCGATGCGCTCTGCCTCGCTCCGGCTGCCGCGCCAGAACAGCGTGCCGCGCACGCTGTGATCGACATTCAGCGCCAGCAGGAGATTGTCGTAAATCGTCTGGCTCTCGAACACCGTCGGCTTCTGGAATTTGCGACCGATGCCGAGCTCGGCGATCTTGGTTTCATCCAGCAACGTCAGGTCGTGAATGCCGTCGAAATAGACGTCGCCCTCGTCCGGCTTTGTCTTGCCGGTGATGATGTCCATCATCGTGGTCTTGCCGGCACCATTGGGGCCGATAATGGCGCGCATCTCGCCGGGCGCGAGCACCATCGACAAATTGTTGATGGCATGGAAGCCGTCGAACGAGACGTGGACGCCGTCGAGATAGAGCTGCGCGGAGGTGATGCGCTTCTGACGGGCTTCCGCCTCGCGTGCCGCGACCACAGGATCGATCACCGCGGGCGCGTGGGAGGCCGGCGTTACGGGGGCTGGCGTTTCAGTCACGGTCATCACGCCTTCTCCGCCAGATGAGGTTTGGTGACGCCATCTTCCGCTGCAGCGCTCTCGGCATTCGCGCTATTGCTGGCTTTGCGGCTTTCCGACCACGCATTGAAGGTGCCGATGATGCCCTTGGGCAGCAACAACGTGACAAGAATGAATAGCGCGCCCAGCATGAACAGCCAGTAGGGAGCAAGGGCGCCGGACGTGAACACCGTCTTGGCGTAGTTGACCACGACCGCGCCGAGCGCCGCACCGACCAGCGTGCCACGACCGCCGACCGCGACCCAGATGACGGCTTCGATGGAGTTGGCCGGGGCGAATTCACCGGGATTGATGATGCCGACTTGCGGCACATAGAGCGCACCCGCAACACCGGCCATGCAGGCCGACAGCGTGAACACGAACAGCTTGTAGGATTCGACGCGGTAGCCCAAGAATCTTGTGCGGGATTCCGCGTCACGTATGGCGATCAGCACTTTGCCGAGTTTCGAGGTGACGATGGCGCGGCAGACGAGGAAGCCGACGATCAGCGCCAGACAGCTCAGCGCAAACAGCGCCGCCCGGGTGCCGTCGGCTTGCACGTTGAATCCGAGGATATCCTTGAAATCGGTCAGGCCGTTATTGCCACCGAAACCGAAATCGTTGCGGAAGAACGCCAGCAGCAGCGCATAGGTCATGGCCTGGGTAATAATCGACAGATACACGCCCGACACGCGCGAACGGAAGGTGAGCCAGCCGAACACGAAAGCGAGGATGCCCGGTGCGATCAGCACCATCGCCGCCGCGAACCAGAACATGTCGAAGCCGTACCAGTACCATGGCAGCGCCTTGTAGTTCAGGAACACCATGAAGTCCGGCAGCAGCGGATTGCCATAGACGCCGCGCGAGCCGATCTGGCGCATCAGATACATGCCCATGGCATAGCCGCCGAGCGCGAAGAAGGCGCCGTGTCCGAGCGAGAGAATGCCGCAATAGCCCCAGATCAGATCGATCGAGAGCGCGAGGATGGCGTAGCAGACATATTTGCCGAACAGTGCCATCAGATAGGTCGGCACCTGCAGCGGCGAGTCCGCGGGCAGCAACAGATTCGACAGCGGAATGACGATGCCGACGGCAGCGACGATCAGCAGGAAGATCGTGGCGCTGCGGTCCAGCGTTCGGGTGAGGAAATGCGGCGTCATGAGATGGCTCCGCAGTATGCCCAATTGTAGCTAGCACCGGCGCCAATGGTCCCCTCCCCCCTTGCGGGGGAGGGTGGCGCGTTAGCGCCGGGAGGGGGGTAGCCGCAAGCGCCGGAGCTTGGGGTGGGCGCCCCCCCCCCCCCCCCCCCCCCCCCCCCCCCCCCCCCCCCCCCCCCGGGGGGGGGGGGGGGGGGGGGGGGGGGCCCCCGCCACAAGGGACGTCACTAGCGCGTCGAAGCGAAATGTAGTTGCCATCCTCATGCTTCGATCGCCCTGCCCTTGAGCGCGAACAGACCGCGCGGCCGTTTCTGGATGAACAGGATGATCAGCACCAGGATGGCGATCTTGCCAAGCACGGCGCCTGCGACCGGCTCGAGGAACTTGTTGGCGATGCCGAGCGAGAATGCACCGACCAGCGTGCCCCACAGATTACCGACGCCGCCGAACACCACGACCATGAAACTGTCGATGATGTAGCTCTGGCCGAGATTGGGCGACACGTTGTCGATCTGCGACAGCGCCACGCCGGCAATGCCCGCGATGCCGGAGCCGAGACCGAAGGTCAGCGCATCCACGCGCGAGGTTGCGATGCCCATGGACGCGGCCATGCGGCGGTTCTGGGTGACGGCGCGCATCTCGAGTCCGATCGAGGTGTAGCGCAGCATCGCCAGCAGGATCGCAAACACGGCAAGCGTGAAGCACAGGATCCAGAGCCGGTTGTAGGTGATCGTGAGCTGACCCAGCTCGAATGCGCCGGACATCCATGAGGGATTGCCGACCTCGCGATTGGTCGGGCCAAACATGGTGCGCACCGCCTGCTGCAGCACCAGCGACAGACCCCAGGTCGCCAGCAGCGTTTCCAGCGGACGGCCATAGAGGAAGCGGATAATGGTGCGCTCGATGACGATGCCGAGGAGACCAGCGACGATGAAGGCCAGCGGCACCGCCATCAGCAGCGAGTAGTCGAACAGGCCGGGATAGCTGGTGCGGATCACGTCCTGCACCACGAAGGTGACATAGGCGCCGATCATCACCATCTCGCCATGTGCCATGTTGATGACGCCCATCACGCCGAAGGTGATGGCGAGGCCGATGGCAGCGAGCAAGAGAACCGAGCCGAGCGACAAGCCGTACCAAGCGTTCTGGCCGATCGACCACAGTGTCTGCCGGCTGTTGATCGCCGTGACGGCGCTGGCCGCGCTGCGCGCGACGCCGACGGTCTGATCGGCCGGCAGGCTGGTGAGCAGCGCCAGCGCGTCCTGATCGCCGCGGCCCTTGATGATCGCGATGGATTCGATCTTCTCGGCCTCGGTCGCGTCTTCCTTATAGAGCAGGATCGCGGCACGGGCCTCGGTGAAGGCCTGCTTGGCGGCCTTGTTGGTTTCTTTCTCCAGCGCGGTCTCGATCACCGGCAGCATCGCGGTCTCGTGGCTCTTGAACACCGACTGTGCGGACGCGATCCGCTTGGCGGGATCCGGCGACATCAGCGTGAGTCCGCCCAGTGCGGATTCGATGTTGCGGCGAAGACGATTGTTGAGGCGCACCGCGGCGGCGCTGGCCGGTACTTCAGCGACGGCCTCGCCGGTGGCAGCATCGGTCACCTTACCGTCGGTGCCAGTGAGATAAACCTTCTTGCTGTCGGGATCGGCGGAGAGCCGGCCTTCCTGCAGCGCGGTGATCACAGCGAAAGCCTGCGGATGGCCCGAGGTGGCAATGATGCCCACGGCTTCGTCGCTGTCGGAGAAATCATCATTGGCGAATTTGGCGACGGCATCCTCGAAAGGACCCGCAAAGGCCGGAATGGCGGTCGCGACAATCAGCAGAAATGCAACAGCGATCGCGCGGAAACGATAAAGGAGATCAGTCACTGGAAAACCCCGGCCGAAGAAAAAAGAGAAGGCGACGGATTCACCGCCTTCTCCAGTTTTGGGAGTCTCGTGTCAGAAGAGTCTCGGGAGGATCATCAGTGCGGGCGGAAAATGCCCGCAATGATGGAGAACACAGAACCTCAGAGCGAGATCAGGAACCCTGACCGCCGCACTTGTTGGTCTTGGTGTTGAAGTTGCCGCACTTCTTGCCAACCCAGTCGCCGATCAGGTCCTTGGAGCCGTCGAGCTCCTTCGACCATGCATCGCCAGCCACCAGCGCCGGAGTCTTCCAGACCACGTCAAACTGGCCATTGGCCTTGATCTCGCCAATGAACACCGGCTTGGTGATGTGGTGGTTCGGCAGCATCTTCGAGGTACCGCCGGTCAGGTTCTTGGCTTCGATGCCGGGCAGCGCATCGATGACCTTGTCGGCTTCGATCGACTTGGCCTTCTCGACCGCCTTCACCCACATGTTGAAGCCGATCACGGTGGCTTCCATCGGGTCGTTGGTCACGCGCTTCGGATTCTTGGTGAAGGCCTGCCATTCCTTGATGAACTTCTCGTTCTCAGGATTCTTGATCGACTGGAAGTAGTTCCAGGCCGCGAGATGGCCGAGCAGCGGCTTGGTGTCGATGCCGGCGAGTTCTTCTTCACCCACCGAGAACGCAACCACCGGAATGTCGGTCGCCTTGATGCCCTGGTTGCCGAGCTCCTTGTAGAATGGAACATTGGCATCGCCGTTGATGGTCGAGACCACGGCGGTCTTCTTGCCGGCCGAGCCGAACTTCTTGATGTCGGCGACGATCGTCTGCCAGTCGCTATGACCAAATGGCGTGTAGTTGATCATGATGTCTTCCTGCTTGACGCCCTTCGACTTCAAGTAGGCTTCGAGAATCTTGTTGGTGGTGCGCGGATAGACGTAGTCGGTGCCGGCCAGCACCCAGCGCTTCACCTTCTCGTCCTTCATCAGGTAGTCGACGGCCGGGATCGCCTGCTGGTTCGGAGCGGCGCCGGTGTAGAACACGTTACGCTCGGACTCCTCGCCCTCATACTGCACGGGGTAGAACAGGATGTTGTTCAGTTCCTTGAACACCGGGAGAACCGACTTGCGCGACACCGAGGTCCAGCAGCCGAACACGACGGCAACCTTGTCCTTGGTGATCAGCTCGCGCGCCTTTTCGGCGAACAGCGGCCAGTTCGATGCGGGATCGACCACCACGGCTTCGAGCTTCTTGCCGTTCACGCCGCCCTTCTTGTTCTGCTGATCGATCATGAACAGCACGGTGTCTTTCAGCGTGGTCTCGGAAATCGCCATGGTGCCCGACAGCGAATGCAGAACGCCGACCTTGATGGTGTCGTCTGCGGCTTTGGCCGGCGAAAATGCCGACAGGCCCAGAGCCAGACCCGTTGCCGCGGCCATCAGGCTGCGACGCGAGATCGGCTTGGCTATTGCGTGAGTCAAATTGGTAATCATGTGCGGTCTCTCCCTGACGCAGACGAAATCAATGCGGAACGGCCCCACGGCCGGCGCGTTAGGGAGATCGCAAGAAGTGTGCCAGCCCTCGAACACACGATAAGTGATTGGGATTACTCGCATGTTTTCGATTTTCGGAAAGCGCGGAGGTTTTCCTGTTTATTTCTTGTGCAGAAAAATTGATCATGCACACGGCAAAAAGCTTAAATAATCGCCAAAAATTGCCTCATGTCTAAATTTCATGCAGCGGTATTTTGTCGCTGCTTTTAACCCTCTCGCCGATTGACCTTGAATCCGCCGCCTTGCTGTTCCATATCAATCGAACGACCTAGAGAATCATCAGGTCCTTGCGAGCCGCGTGTTCTGATCCCGTCTTTACTCTGATCTCCTCAGGGCAGTTCGACGGTTTCTGGCTTGCCCCTTCAGCTAACCAGAACTGACGCCCCAAACACGCGGGTGTCCCAGACACACTCGCGCGCTCCCTGGCCCAATGGTCTTTGAATCATGGCCGGGCGCCTGCTTTCACTTTGGAAAGATTAATCTTTTGACCACCTTTCAGGAATTCGGCCTCGCCGATCCCATCACCCGTGCGCTTAAAGAAGAAAACTACACCACCCCGACCCCGATCCAGGCCCAGACCATCCCGATTGCCATCACCGGCAAGGATGTGATCGGTATCGCCCAGACCGGCACCGGCAAGACCGCTTCCTTCGCGCTTCCCATCCTTCACCGCCTGCTCGAGAACCGCATCAAGCCGCAGCCCAAGACCTGCCGCGTGCTGGTGCTGAGCCCGACCCGCGAACTCTCCGGCCAGATCCTCGACTCGTTCAACGCCTATGGGCGCCATATGCACCTCGCATCGGCGCTGGCCATTGGCGGCGTGCCGATGGGCCGTCAGGTCCGTTCGCTGATGCAGGGCGTCGACGTCCTCGTCGCCACCCCGGGCCGCCTGCTCGACCTCGTGCAGAGCAACGGCCTCAAGCTCAACATGGTTGAGTTCCTGGTGCTCGACGAAGCCGACCGCATGCTCGATATGGGCTTCATCAACGACATCCGCAAAGTCGTCGCCAAGCTCCCGATCAAGCGCCAGACGCTGTTCTTCTCGGCCACCATGCCGAAGGATATCGCCGATCTTGCCGAAGCAATGCTCAGGGATCCGGCCCGCGTCGCGGTGACCCCGGTGGCCTCCACCGTGGAGCGCATCAGCCAGCGGATCATGCTGGTCGATCACTCCGCCAAGCCGACGATCCTCGCTCAGATCCTCAAGACCGAGACAGTTGACCGCGCCCTTGTGTTCACCCGCACCAAGCACGGCGCCGACAAGGTCGTGAAGGGGCTCGAGCGCGCCGGCATCGCCGCTGCCGCGATCCACGGCAACAAGTCGCAGAACCACCGCGAGCGCACGCTGGCCCAGTTCCGCACCGGCGAAATCCGCACTTTGGTGGCCACCGACATCGCCGCCCGCGGCATCGACGTCGACGGCATCACCCATGTGGTGAACTTCGACCTGCCGAATATTCCGGAAACCTACGTCCACCGAATCGGCCGTACGGCCCGTGCCGGACGCGAAGGCATCGCAATCTCGCTTTGCGCGGGCGAGGAAATGGCGTATCTGCGCGATATTGAAAAGCTGATCCGCATTTCGCTTCCGAAGGAAGACCGCCGCACCCCAGGCCGCAACGACGTGGGGCCGTCGCCTTCCCAGAACCGTGGCGGTCAGCGCAACGGTCGCTCCGCCCCGCACGCACCACGCAGCAATGACGGAGCGCCCGGCAAGAACGCGCGCAATCGTCGTCGTCCCCATGGCGGCAACGGCGGCGCATCGCAGCCGAACCGCGATCATGGTCGGAACGAGAATGCGAGACACGAGAATGCACGGCATGAGCCGATCTCACGTCCGGCCAACCAGGCTGGAACTGCGACTAAAGAAGGGATGCAGGGCGTTGCCTTCCTGCACCGCGAAAGCCGACCGAATACAACCCCGAACCGCACCCAGCGGCCACGCTAACAGCCGATCGATCTGGAGCTAACAATGGCCAAAGAAGAGCTGATCCAGTTCGAAGGACTGGTGACCGAAATCCTCCCCGATGCACGCTATCGCGTGCAATTGGACGCAGGACACGAAATCGTCGCCTACACCGCCGGCAAGATGAAGAAGAACCGCATCAAGACGCTGGCCGGCGATCGCGTGACCATCGAGATGTCGCCCTACGATCTCGAAAAGGGTCGTCTGATTTTCCGCCACAAGGACGAGCGTCCCGGCGGTCCTCCGCGCGGCGCACCGCCGCGCGGTCAGTTCCGTCGCCGCTAAGCGCATCCAGCGCTTAAACTGTCGACAGTTTAAAATCGCAACGACAACCCATCCGCGCATCGGATCACTCGCGATGCGCGGATGGGTAAGCGTTCCTGACCGTTCGTGCGCAATCAAAAAATCGTGCGCGTCAGGATTGTTTTGAGGGGGCGCTTCCCCTAATATGAGTTAATCGATTTTCGGCCGGACGACATTATCTATCCCCCGGTGCAGCCGGTCTAGACTGACGACCCTTCCAAAAATTCGATGTCACCAGCCCACATCTGTTTCGTGGGCTACACTATATCTTTGAGAAGGGACTACCCCCATGAGCATGGGAACAGTGAAGTGGTTTAACGCGACCAAGGGCTTCGGCTTCATTCAGCCGGACGATGGTGGCAACGACGTGTTCGTTCACATCAGCGCCGTTGAGCGTGCCGGTCTCGGCACCCTGCGTGAAGGCCAGAAGATCAGCTACGAAATCGTTGCTGACCGTCGTTCCGGCAAGTCGTCGGCCGACAATCTCCGCGCCGCAGGCTAAACGATCATTCGCAAGCTTGATGCTTGCGCATTGATCGACTGAATACGAAAAGGCCGCGCTCTCGAGCGCGGCCTTTTTGCTGAAGCATGATCCGGAAAAGTGGATCGACGATAGTTGGCTGCAACTACAAATACGCAGCGCATGATCGCAAATTACGGCGTGCAGCTCGTCACCATCACGACGCACGACGTTTGCCGCGGTCGCGTGTACATCGCATCGGACAGCGTGAGCCCGCCCTTCGGCACGACCCAGCCAATCGTCGGCACGTATGTATAGTTGACCTCGCCGAGGATCAGATACTGGTTTGCCACATAGTTCCCGTTGGCGTCCTTGACGATCAGATTGGTGGGAACCGATACGATGTCATTCACTTTCCTGACCACAACATTGCCATTCACTTTCCCCGTGGGAAAATCGCCGCGCGTCCACACCACCTTGGCGATCTTGGTCGACGGATCGATATACACCTGACTGATCGACGCCGTGAGCTGCGTCTTGTCATAAGGCGTCAGCATCGCATCGGCGATGATGAAGAAATTCGAGACATCGGTTTCCGCCAGCGTCGTGTAGCGCGACGCAAGATCGGCCAGCCCCTGTGAGATCTGGCTGACCTTGCGATCGACGGCAAAACCGTTGGAAACATCCAGCATGCCGAAGAACATCAGGAACATCAGCGGGAGGATCATCGCGAACTCGACCGCGGATACGCCTCTCGTGTCGTCTCGCAACAGCAAGGCCCGTCGCCAGGCTGCCAGTGCTGCCATACGTACACGCATTGTCTTGATCCCTGCCATCACTGCGGCCCGGTAGCCGCTGTCGCGGCCAGCAGGCGCTTGCTGCTCGTCGTTCCGCGACCGATATTAGCGATGTTGTAGCCTAGGCCGGTCACGTAGAGCGGCCATTGATAAAACCCGCGGGTCACGACGGTCTGGTTTGTGTTCGTCGGCGGCTGCCAGGTGAGCTTGGTGCCAGCATAATTTCCGCTACTGTCGATCGGATCCGCAATGGTGATCGCCGTGCCCGGATTGTAGGAACGCACGTCGGTCCCGATCTTGGTGCAATCCATCAGTACGGAAACGCGCGCGCAAATGACGGTATTGAAGTCTGCCTGGCTCGGTGCCTGGCTCGTATAGAAAAGTCGGGAGCCATCCTGTATGGCGGTCTCCAACACCTGACCGCCGAAGAACACCATGGCGGTTTCCATGATCGCGAAGATCAGCGCGAAGAAGATCGGCGCGATGAATGCGAATTCGACCGCGGCCGAGCCACTGCTGTTGCGACCGAAGCGGCGGAGCCGCTTGGCGAGCGTCGCCATCGAAATCAATGGTAGCAGCATCTGCAATGCCTCAGCGAGAAGGAAGTAACTACCGCCGAGATGTATCGGAAACAGATTGTTGAAGTGTTTCGCCGGATCGAGACAAGACGGCTCGATGGGTTAACCCGCTGTTGACCATGTCTCCGCTGAACGATACCGCATGGGATGCGGCACCATTTGCGCGTTTACGAGATCACAGGTCAGTTGTTGAGCCTGGCGGCATTTCCTGCCGTTATGGCCTGAGTACTGAGAGTCCCGGCCTGCCCGATCGCGGATCTGAAGAAGGTCTCACCGTCACCCAGCCTCACGCGTCGCTGACATTCAGGCGTACAGGTGTAAGTCTCACGCTCGACACCACGATAGACGGTGACGAGTTTGTCGGTCGGACCTTCGACCTGAACCAGCCGATCCATCAGGACAGCGCCCGTACGATCCATTGCGATCACATTGGTGGCGCCATAGCCCTTTCCGGTCACCACGACCATGCCGCCGGGCTGCAGTGTCACATCTGCAATCAGGGGGTTGCCGACCACGATGGTGGCGATCTTCTCAGGAAATTTGACGAGCTTGGCCTGATCGACGCTGACCGCGATCATATCGTCTGCAGGCGCCGCAAGACCGCCCGCCGGCAACAGCATGGTCCCTGCCACCAAGGCACGGGCCACAAACACCGCACGCATACGCGCGCGCTTTGACTGAAACGACATCCTGTACTCCGGGACGATACAAGCCGACAAAAGCAGATACGCAGCGGTGCCGGCGCCCGACATGGCAAATGTGCCGTTAATTGATGAAGGAACTGGAAACGGCGGTGGCGGGGTGCATGATGGACGCTGTCCCGGCTTAAGAAGCCTTGATTGACTGTCATTCCCCGGCAAACCAATTGGTTTGCCTGAGGGCGCATGAAAGCGGCAACACCGCTGCAATGCGAACCCGGAATCTCGGAGTGTTTGGCGCAAAACATGCCGAGATTCCGGGTTCGCGTCCGGCAAGTGCCGGCCACGCCCCGGAATGACAGCTTGGGTCACTAAATATTTTTTCCTATCTTATTGACAGTATCCCCATCAGGTTTATATTCCCTTCCGTCCTGCCCCACCGAGAGGGGCGATCGCGATCGTCACGTTCGCGGGGTGGGATGCGGTGGACGCCGGAGATGCGGCGTCACGCGGTTCATGGGGGACGTCTGTCTTCGGGCAGGACGGATCTGCGCCAGCACTGCCACTGGCAAGGAGACGGCCGGCCTTCGGATGGAAAGACCCCCGGACAGTGTGACGGACGACCAAGTCAAAACGCGTTCGGCTTACTCGCTTGAGGCACCCTGTCCCTTCGCCTTGGGACTGTAATTTTGGTGATGGGATCGTTCGCCATGGCGAAGCGCAAGCAACCGAAAAAACACCGCATGCGGAACGTCGGGCACTTGCTCGGCGCATCCGAAAGTCCTGATGCACTCTAGATTGCGGAAGACCGCATCGCATCAGGCCCAAGGGTGCAACGGGCACCCGGCGTTCCGCACGCCCTCTCTCAGGGGGCGGGAATGCAAGCAACGACGGCGCCCCCGCGCCGCAAACAATTGGGGTGATGACGCATGTCTGAAAAGCACTGGCTGTTTGAAATTCACATCAGCAACGGCGCACAGGAGTCTCCCTCCCTCAAGCATTGCGTAGCAATGCGCGGCGGGGTCTGGCGGACGAATTCGTCCACCAGACCCCCGCCGCGCTCGGGAGAGGGAAAAGAAGAGAGCGCCCTACTGCTTGAACGGATAGACGAGTTGGCCGGTGAATTCGGTCGGCAACGGCTCACCGTCGACACCGTAATTGTCCGGCAGCTCACCCGCCGGCATGCGGAAGGTACCGAACATGATGTCCCAGATCGGAAACGTGCCGGCGAAATTGGTGTTGCCGCCGCGCTCTAGCGACGTGTGGTGCCAGCGGTGAAACACCGGCGTCGCCAGCACATATTTGAACGGTCCGAGGGTCCAGTTCAGATTGGCGTGCACGAAAGCCGAGTGGAAGGTCGTGAACGGTCCGACCCACAGCATGATGTTCGGCGAGATACCCGCCATCAATAGCAGCACATCGACCGCGACGGTGCCGAGAAACAGATTGACCGGATGAAACCGTGCCGCGGAGATCCAGTCCACCTCTTCCGATGAGTGATGGATCGCGTGGTATTTCCAGAAGCCGCCGCCGTGATACATCCGGTGCAGCCAGTACAGCATGAAGTCGGACACCACGAGGAAGAAGAGCGCCTGTACCCAGAGCGGCATCTGCGCCAACGGCCCGTGGCCGTTGTCGTAGAAGGCGATCAGCTCATCGGCATCGTGAATATTGAAGACGACGGCAGCACCGAGCACGAGGAGTCCGATTCGCACGACGCGGGTGATCAACGGCACGAAGAACCAGTAGACCACGTCGGTCACGATCTCCGTCTTTCGCCACCAGTGCTTGCCGGGATTGCAGGCCCAGAAATGCGTCAGCACCGTAAAGACCACGGCCAGAGCCAGTGTGATCGGGACCACCTTCATGATGGTCTCACCGAACATATTCAGGATATCGAAGGGGAGTGTCGTCATCGCGGCCTCGCGGTATTCGAAGGCCAAGAGTTACCGCGGTATGCTTAAGGAGCAATGAAGCGAAAGGACACGCGTGGTGTCATCAAACCCAAGTCATTCTAAAATCGCCTTAAGTAGGTATTTACCGTGCAAAAGAAGAGACAAATGCGACCGACTTTCATCAATCGAATTAACCGCACTGCAATTCCCCACTCCTAGTGTTCCCTCATGGTCACGGTGCTGAGAACGCCGGGGAGACCAGGCATCACGATCGACAGCCACGTGCACATATGGAGTTTTATATTATGAAGAACCTCGTTTCGCGTTTTATCAAGGATGAATCCGGCGCCACCGCTATCGAATACGGCCTGATTGCTGCCGGCATCTCGCTGGCCATCATCGCGGTCGTTAACGGCCTCGGCACCAAGCTGAACGGCAAGTTCACCGACATCAACACCTCGCTCAAGTAAGCGGCGGGTAGGCGTGCATCTAAGGCTCCGGTTTCCGGAGCCTTTTTTGTTTCGGAAGGTTGTTCACCGGTCGTCGCGAGTGTTGTGCGTATGAGACATCCCGACATTCCCCACTCTGTCCTGCAGGGGGTTCAGCGCACGCTGCGCGATCCGGCAAGCCTGGTCTGCGCGGCGCTGATCCTCGCCCTGATTGCGGTCGCGATCCGCATCGCCAGCGTTTGGTAAATCATTTCTTGTTTTCCGATTGTTCATTTCTGCTGGCTAGGTTTTCCGTCGTCGCCACAACGGGCCTTTGACGCCATGATCCTCGATTTAGTACGCCTTCTGTTGCTCCCGGGCCTGATGGCCTATGCGGCGATCAGCGACCTTTTCACGATGACCATTTCGAACCGCATCTCGCTGCTGCTGGTGGCGGGCTTCGCCGTATTGGCGATCTTCGGCGGAATGGGTCTTCACGATGCGATGTCGCATCTCGGCGCGGGGGCATTGGTGCTGGTGGTCGCTTTCGCCTGTTTCGCGTTCGGCTGGGTCGGCGGCGGCGATGCCAAGCTCGCCGCGGCGGCAGGACTGTGGTTCGGCTTCGATCATCTCCTGAACTACCTCGTTTACGCCTCGCTGTTCGGCGGCGCGCTCACGTTGCTGCTGCTCCAGTTCCGGCAGTGGCCGCTGCCCTATGCGCTCGGCAGCCAGGCCTGGCTGATGCGTCTGCATCACAAGGAAACCGGCATCCCCTACGGTATTGCCCTCGCCCTCGGCGCGCTGCTCGTTTACCCCGACACCGGATGGGTGAAGACGATCGACCTGGCGCGTTTCGCGCTTCACTAAAATCGGAACTTTCTATTAACGCGATTTAGATACCGCTCATTAACCATGCTTTGACGAATAACTGGTCAACTCCCGTTACAGCGGCGGCAGCGTCGCGGCGTAATGTGGAAAGTGAAGCGTATGAATACCGCACGCATTGTGGTCCTCGCCATTGCACTCGGCGCTGGCAGTGTGGCGCTATATCTTGCGAGCACATCGGACACACCGCCGCCCCCTCAGGTCGCCGAGGCCCCGACAACTGACGTTCTCGTTGCCAAGGCCGATATCGCGCTCGGCCAGGCGCTCGGTCCCGATGATGTCCAGTGGCAGTCCTGGCCCGCATCAGCGGCGAGCACTAACGTCATCAGCCGTAACAGCCGCCCGGACGCGGCGACGCAAATCGCCGGCTCCATCGCGCGTTCGGCCTTTATTGCCGGCGAACCGATCCGTGAACCGAAACTGGTACGCGCCAATGGCGCTGGCTTTATGGCCGCCGTTCTGCCGACCGGCATGCGTGCCGTCTCCACCGAAATTTCGCCGGAAACGGGCGCCGGCGGCTTCATTCTGCCAAACGACCGCGTCGACGTGATCCTGTCGAAGCGCGAACGCGGCGGTGATCGCGGCGGCACGGAGGCCATAAGCTCCGAGATCATCCTGAACAATATCCGCGTTCTCGCCATCGATCAGGCGCCCAAGGAAAAGGACGGTCAGAATTCGGTCGTCGGCAAGACCGCAACGCTCGAATTGAAGCCCGAACAGGCCGAGTTGCTCGCCCGCGCGCGGCAGAGCGGCACGATCTCGCTGGCATTGCGGGCCCTGGTCGACGCCAACGCACCTGCGCCGGTTGAAGATCCCAATGGCGGCAAGCGCGACAGCATTAACATCGTGCGTTACGGCATCCCGTCGACCGCGACCATAACGAAGTGATCGAGAGGACGCAGGCGATGAAGCGCATCACAACAGGCGGATCGATGCGGGCCCTTGCAGCCCGCGCGCTGTCGCTCACCGCCATCACGGCGCTCACGATCAATCCCGTATTGACGCCAGTTTTCGCGGCCGACTCCGCGTCCATGCAAGCCGGCAGCGCCGCCGCCTTGAACGCGAAATTCCTGCCGCTCGGCATCGGCAAGTCGATCGTCATCGACCTGCCGCGCGACATCAAGGATGTGCTGGTCGCCGATCCCAAGATCGCCAACGCCGTCATACGTTCGGCGCAGCGCGCCTACATCATCGGTGCGACCGTAGGCCAGACCAACATCGTATTCTTCGACGTCAGCGGCCAGCAGATCGCCGCCTATGATATCGCCGTCACGCGCGACCTGAACGGTATTCGGGCCGCGCTCAAGCAGACCATGCCCAATGCCGATATTCGCATCGAAGGTCTCGGCGATAGCGTGATGCTGTCGGGTACGGCATCGAGCCAGGTCGAAGCGCAGCAGGCCGCGGACCTCGCGGCGCGCCTCGTCGGCGGCATGGACAAGGTCGTGAACAGCATCTCGGTGCGCGGGCGTGATCAGGTCATGCTCAAGGTCACCGTTGCGGAAGTCCAGCGCAACATCGTCAAGCAGCTCGGCGTCGATCTGTCGGCATCGATGAGCTACGGCACGTCCGTCGTCAACTTCAACAATAGCAACCCGTTCACGGCGCGCGGCAGCAGCCTGGTCTCCGATAATGCCCTCAAGGCATCCTTCGGATCGACGCCATCCGTCACGGCGACGCTGAAAGCGATGGAAAACGCCGGCGTCATCCGGACGCTCGCCGAGCCCACGCTGACCGCGATCTCCGGCGAGACCGCCAATTTCCTTGCGGGCGGTGAATTCCCGGTCCCCGGCGGCAATACCTGCGATCCCACGACACGGATCTGTACGACGCAGATCACCTTCAAGAAATTCGGTATTTCGCTGGGCTTTACGCCGGTGGTTCTGAGCGAAGGTCGTATCAGCCTCCGTGTCGGCACCGAAGTCTCCGAGCTATCGCAGGAAAATTCCGTCACGATCAGCGGAACGTCGATCCCGGCGATCAAGGTCAACCGTGCGGACACCACGCTCGAGATTCCGTCCGGCGGTTCGATGGTAATGGCCGGCCTTATCAAGCAGCAGACCAAAGCGGCCATCAGCGGCCTGCCGGGCATGTCGCAATTGCCTGTGCTGGGCACGCTGTTCCGCAGCCGGGATTACGTCAACAACAACACCGAGTTGATGGTCCTGGTCACGCCCTATGTGGTCCGCGCCGTCGCGCAGAAGGATCTCTCGCGTCCGGATGACGGCTTCGTGGATGCATCCGATCCGCAGGCCGATCTGCTCGGCAACGTCAACCGCATCTATGGCGCACCGCACCGCACCGAGCCGACCCAACCGACGCGCAGCTATCGCGGCGTTTTCGGCTTCATCACGGATTGAGACGGGGCAAGTATCCGATGACCATGAACAACCACACAGCGATACACTCTTCGCGCACACGGACCGCCACTGGCGCGCTGCTGTTCCTGGCGCTTGCGCTTGGCGGCTGCAAGACCGTTGCGCAGGACACCACGTCGAGCATACCGGACGATTACCGGCTGCGGCATCCCATCGTTGTCGAAGAACGGGCCAAGACCACCGAGGTCTTCGTCGGTAGCCAGCGCGGCGGCCTGTCGGCCACACAGCGCGCGGATGTCGTATCGCTCGGTCAGGACTGGTTGCGCGAAGGCACCGGCGTCATCACTGCGGAGGTGCCGGTCAATACACCGAATGCACGCGCCGCCAGAGAGTCTTATCGTGAGGTTCATTCGCTTCTGATGGCGATTGGCGTGCCCCAGAACGGCGTCCTGATGCGCAGCTATCAGCCGAGCGATCCGCGTATGTTGCCGACCATCCGCGTCAGCTACCCGCTGATCGCGGCTTCGGCCGGTCCGTGCGGCACCTGGCCCGACGACCTTGCGTCGTCGATCAAGAACAAGGGCTATCTCGCGAACAAGCCGTACTACAATCTCGGCTGTGCACAACAACGCAATCTCGCCGCCATGGTCGCCAATCCTTCGGATCTGGTTCAGCCGCGCGCCGAAACCCCTGTCTATGCCGGCCGACGTACGTTCGTGTTGGACAAGTATCGCAAGGGTGAGAGCACCGCGACGACCTATCCCGAAGACAAGACCAGAATCAGCAATGTGGGCCAATGATTAGCTACGCGCAGAAAACCGCAGACGAGCAGCCCTCCGCCGCAACACCCGCGGCAGAGGAGCATATTGCGCCGGCACCGCGGGTGTCGGTGCAGGCGTTCTGCGAGACCGTGGAAACCGCTGCCGCTGTGCAGGCCGCCGCCGAGGACAGGCGCCTGGGCAAGGCTCACATCAAGATCCAGATGGGCGGCATGCCTGCGGCCATCGAGGCCTATCGGTCGGCACCGACGCCGAACGTCATTGTTCTCGAGACCGAACCGCGCGGCGACATTCTCGCTGGCCTTGATCAACTGGCGACGGTTTGCGATTCCGGTACCCGCGTGGTGGTGATCGGCAAGGTCAACGATGTCACGCTCTACCGCGAGCTCGTTCGTCGCGGCGTCAGCGACTACGTGATCGCGCCTGTTGCGACTATCGACGTCGTTCGTTCGATCTGCGGACTGTTCTCGGCGCCGGAAGCCAAGGCGGTCGGCCGTATCATTGCCGTGGTCGGCGCCAAGGGCGGCGTCGGCGCGTCCACCATCGCTCACAACATCGCCTGGGCGATCGCGCGCGATCTGGCACTGGACTCCGTTGTCGCCGACCTCGATCTTGCCTTTGGAACTGCCGGGCTGGACTACAACCAGGACCCGCCGCAAGGCATCGCGGACGCGGTGTTCTCGCCGGATCGTGTCGATACCGCCTTCATCGACCGACTGTTGTCGAAGTGCACCGACCATCTTAGTCTGCTGGCTGCCCCTGCCACACTGGACCGCGTCTACGACTTTGGCGCCGAGGCCTTCGACTCGATCTTTGACACGCTACGGTCGACAATGCCCTGCATCGTGCTCGACGTGCCGCATCAATGGTCGGGCTGGACCAAGCGGGCCCTGATCGGCGCGGACGACATCCTGATCGTTGCAGCACCGGATCTCGCCAACCTGCGCAATACCAAGAACATGTACGATCTGATCAAGGCCTCACGTCCCAATGATCGCGCACCGCTGTACTGCCTCAATCAGGTCGGCGTTCCAAAGCGGCCCGAAATCAGCGCCAGCGAATTCGCCAAGGCCATCGAGACACCGCCGATCGTCACGATCCCGTTCGATCCACAGATGTTCGGCTCGGCCGCCAACAATGGTCAGATGATTGCCGAGATTGCGGCCGGCCATCGCACCACCGAACTCTTTCTGCAAATTGCGCAGCGGCTGACGGGCCGCGGCGAGGCCAAGAAGCCACGAGGATCCTTCCTGGGTCCGTTCCTGGAGAAATTGCGGTCGAAGTAATTCACCGCATGGAGTGTTGTCGTGTTTGGTAAGCGTAGCGGAACAGATACCGATGTCCGGGCCGTCAAGCCCGCCAGCGCGCCGGAGCCCTCTCCCGGCGCGATGGCTGCGTCTGCGCCACCAGCTGTGTCATCGCCGCCGCTGTCACCCGCTCGCGCCGCACCTGCCCCCGTCATCGCAGAGCGCCGCTCCGAAAATTACTATCAGGTCAAAGCGACGATTTTCGGCGCCCTGATCGAGGCGATCGACCTCGCGCAGCTCGCCAAGCTCGACGGCGAATCCGCGCGCGAGGAAATCCGCGACATCGTCAACGAGATCATCGCGATCAAGAACATCGTGATGTCCATTGCCGAGCAGGAAGAACTGCTCGACGACATCTGCAACGACGTGCTCGGTTACGGGCCGCTCGAGCCGCTTCTGGCGCGCGACGACATCGCCGACATCATGGTCAATGGCGCCGGCACGGTGTTCATCGAAGTCGCCGGCAAGATCCAGAAGACCGGCATCCGTTTCCGCGACAATCAGCAGCTGCTGAATATCTGCCAGCGCATCGTCAGCCAGGTCGGCCGCCGCGTCGATGAATCCTCACCGATCTGCGACGCTCGTCTTGCCGACGGTTCGCGCGTCAACGCCATCGTGCCGCCGCTGGCCATCGATGGTCCTGCGCTGACGATTCGTAAATTCAAGAAGGACAAGCTGACGCTCGAGCAGCTGGTCAAATTCGGCGCGATCTCGCCGGACGGCGCCCAGATCCTTCAGATCATCGGCCGCTGCCGCGCCAACGTGCTGATCTCCGGCGGTACCGGTTCGGGCAAGACCACGCTGCTGAACTGCCTCACCAACTATATCGACGACGACGAGCGCATCATCACCTGCGAAGACGCCGCTGAACTTCAGCTGCAGCAGCCCCACGTGGTGCGGCTCGAAACCCGGCCGCCGAACATCGAGGGCGAAGGCCAGGTCACGATGCGCGAACTGGTGCGTAACTGTCTGCGTATGCGTCCGGAGCGGATCATCGTCGGCGAAGTCCGCGGACCCGAGGCATTCGACCTGTTACAGGCGATGAATACCGGCCATGACGGCTCGATGGGCACCCTGCACGCCAACAATCCGCGTGAAGCGCTGTCGCGCTGCGAATCCATGATCACCATGGGTGGCTTCTCGCTGCCCTCGCGCACCATTCGCGAAATGATCTGCGCGTCGATCGACGTCATCGTACAGGCCGCCCGTCTACGCGACGGCTCGCGCCGCATCACGCACATCACCGAGGTGATGGGCATGGAAGGCGACACCATCATTACGCAGGACCTGTTCGTCTACGACATGGTCGGCGAAGACGCCAACGGCAACATCATCGGACGGCACCGCTCGACCGGCATTGGCCGCCCGCGGTTCTGGGATCGTGCCCGCTATTACGGCGAGGAGAAGCGGCTCGCGGCGGCGCTCGATGCTGCCGAAGTCATAGCGCCGAACTGAGGAGCGAATGATGAACATGCAGGCGCTCGCATTGGCATTCATGGCCAGTATCGCCGTTGGCGGTCTGGCTTGGGTTTTTCTCTATCCGCTGTTGTCCGGCGAGAAGATGGCCGAAGCGCGCCGTGCATCGGTCGCGCGGACGGAGCCCGTGGCGCGCCAGGTCGACAAAAACCAGCGCTCCCGGCGCGAGCAGGTCGAAGGATCGCTCAAGGAAGTCGAAGCACGCCTTCAGAAGGAAAAGAAGATCCCGCTCGGAATCCGGATCGCGCAGGCCGGACTCGACTGGAGCGACCAGAAATTCATGGTGATCTCCGGCGTTCTGGGGGGCGGAAGCTTCCTGATGACTATGATGTTTGGCGGCGGTCTGCTCGCAGCCGCCGGTCTCGGATTCGCCGCGGGCTTCGGCCTGCCGCGCTGGATCCTCAGCTTTCTCAAGAAGCGGCGCGAGGCGGCCTTCCTCAAAGCGCTTCCAGATGCCGTCGACGTCATCGTTCGCGGTATCAAGGCCGGTCTGCCGCTATTCGACTCGATCAAGGTTGTCGCCGCCGACGCGTCGGAACCCCTACGCAGCGAATTTCTTGCCATCATCGAAACTCAGACCATAGGTATGCCGCTCGGCGAGGCTTGTGCACGACTCTATGAGCGCATGCCGCTTCCGGAAGCCAACTTCTTCGGCATCGTCATCGCGATCCAGCAAAAATCGGGCGGCAACCTCTCGGAAGCTCTCGGCAACCTCTCCAAGGTGCTGCGCGACCGCAAGAAGATGGCCGAGAAAATCCAGGCCATGTCGATGGAAGCCAAGGCGTCCGCCGGCATCATCGGCTCGCTGCCGCCGATCGTGATGTTGCTCGTCTATCTCAGCACGCCTGAATATATTTCGCTGCTGTGGACCCATCCGACAGGCCGCCTGATGCTGGCGGCCTGCGTGGTCTGGATGTCCTGCGGCATCTACGTCATGAAGCGCATGATCAACTTCGACTTCTGATGGTGCTGGCATGCTCGATCTCCTGATAGCAAAGCTTCACGACATCCGTTTCATGACGATGCTGCTGGCCGCGATCGCGGTTGCGGCAACGGCCTACAGCCTGCTGACGCCGCTATTCGCCGGCGATGGCCTCGCCAAGCGAATGAAAGCGGTCGCCAGCGAACGGGAGCGGCTGCGGCAGCGCGAGCGGGACCGCATGGCGAAAGGCGAGAGAGTGTCGCTGCGCCAGACGCCGAAGCAACTCGTCTCCAAGGTTGTGACCGACTTCAACCTCAGCAAATGGCTGGCGCAGGAAGCCGCGCTCGACAAGCTGGTCATGGCCGGCTATCGCGGCCAAGCGCCCTATATCACCTTCCTGTTCTTCCGCGCCGTCACGCCGATCGTGTTCCTCGTCTTCGCGATCCTCTATGTATTCGTCATCTCGCGCATGGAACAGTCGATGCCCATCAAGATCGGCATGTGCCTCGGCGCCGCCTATCTTGGCCTGCAGGCGCCGATGATCTTTCTCAAGAATGCAATCACCAAACGCCAGCTTTCGATCCGCCGCGCATTTCCAGATGCACTCGATCTGCTGCTGATCTGTATCGAATCCGGCATGTCCATCGAAGTCGCGTTTCGCCGCGTGTCCATCGAGATCGGAACGCAGTCGGTGGCGCTGGCCGAGGAATTCACACTGACCACGGCCGAACTGTCCTATCTGCAGGATCGCAAGGTTGCATATGAGAACCTCGCAAAGCGTACCGGATTGGAGGGCGTCAAATCAGTCTGTCTGGCGCTGATGCAGTCGGAACGCTACGGCACTCCGCTCGGTCAGAGCCTTCGCGTGATGGCGCAGGAAAACCGCGACATGCGCATGAACGAAGCCGAGAAGAAGGCCGCCGCGTTGCCGCCGAAGCTGACGGTGCCGATGATCCTGTTCTTCCTGCCGGTTCTGTTCGTCGTCATTCTCGGCCCAACGGGCATCAAGGTCGCAGCGATGCAGTGACGCCGGTGAGCTTGGCCTTGCTCAGCGTCATTGCGAAATTTGACCTGCGAGAAATTACGACCGACGCGGTGCGTCGTCGTCCCGGGCGCCCAGGCGGGGCTGACCTTTACTGCTCAGCATCTGCTTGAGATAGGCGACATTCGCCGCTGCTTCGTCTGGCGGCAGGTCAGCCCTCACGATGGATTCCGCTTCACCGAACCGGCCTTGCAGGCCAACCACGAGACCGAGATTCTGGCGAACGCGCGGATCGACATTGCCGCGGCCCTGCGCGCGGCGCAGCGTTGCCTCGGCCTGCGGCAGATCCTTCGAAAGCATGTAGGACAGACCGAGATTGGAGAGCACGGACGGCTCCTCCGGCCTGATCTTCAGCGCGCTGTCGTAGTAACGGCGGGCTTCGTCATGCCTCCCCATCTGGTCAAGGACGGCGCCTTGTGCCGACAGGATACGCCAGTCCGGATTGGCTGGGCTATGTGCGGTGGTCAGCACATCGAAGGCGCGCTGGAAGCTGCCGGCGTCGGCCAGCGCGCGGCCGTAGCCTGCCAGCAGCGGCCTGTTGCCGGGATTCGTCAGCGTCGCCTGTTCGAACACCGAAACGGCCTGGGCCCGCTGGCCGTTGGCCCGGAGCGCCTGGCCGTAACGCAGGGCAGCGTCAGCATCCTTGGGATTGGCGCGATAGCGTTCGCCATAGACTTCGGCCGCACGGGCGGGATCGGCATCGGCTGGTGCTTCCGCCCGAGCGCCAAGGGAACCGGTGATATCGGACATGCCCGCGGTCTTGCAGCCAGCAAGGCCGGTGGCCAGGATTGCCGTCATTGCCGCGGTCGTCAAAAGCCGGGCAAGACAAGGGGGCTGACGCATGGCACTTTGACTCAACAATGGAGCGGACGGACGAGCCGGATGCCTTCAGCAATAGAGTGTTAACCCTAATGGCTGGTTAATCGGCGCGGGCCACGCCATATCCTCCAATACCGTCGCTTGACGCCCTTTGCGCTTCAGGTGTCATTGCCGCTCCCTTTCGCGAGATTCTGCATATGCATTCCGCCTTCGAGACCGCTGCCGCCGCATCCACCATTCCGATCACCTTCGCGACCAAGACAACCTGGCCCGAAATCAGCGCAGCACTCCCCGCACCCGCGAAAGCTTTCGCCGCGGCCAACGGTTTTGCGGCGAAACCCGGCGCCTGGCTAGCGCTGCCGACGGAAGATGGCGCAATCGCCCAGGTCATCTTCGGGCTGGAAGACGACGGCGCGACCTTCCGCGACCTGTTCCGCCCGGGGCAATTGCCCGGCCTGCTGCCACCGGGCACCTACCGTTTCGCCAACGCACCGCACGACACCCGCCTCGCCGTGCTCGCTTTCGCCCTCGGCAGCTATCGTTTCGGCCGTTATCGCAAGAATGATGAGCCCAAGGTGAAGCTGGTGCCGCCTGAGGGCGTCGATGTCGCCGAGATCAGCCGTATCGCCGAGGCCGCAGCACTGGCGCGCGATCTCATCAATACGCCGTCGAACGATATGGGACCGGAAGAACTCGCCGCGGCCGCCAGGGATCTCGCCGCGCGTTTTGGTGCAGACTTCAACTGCATCGTGGGCGACGACCTCGTACAACAGAATTTTCCGTTGATCCACGCCGTGGGCATGGCCTCGACGCGCGCGCCACGATTGATCGATTTCTCCTGGGGTGATCCGTCGCATCCCAAGGTGACGCTGGTCGGCAAAGGCGTTTGCTTCGACACGGGCGGCCTCGATCTCAAGCCATCGAGCGGCATGCTGATCATGAAGAAGGATATGGGCGGTGCAGCTAATGTTCTCGCGCTGGCGCTGATGGTAATGGACGCCAAGCTGAAAGTGCGGTTGCGCGTGCTGATCCCTGCTGTCGAGAACGCCGTGGCCGGCAATGCCTTTCGTCCGCTCGATATTTTCAAATCGCGCAAGGGTCCGACGGTCGAAATCGGAAATACAGACGCCGAAGGTCGCCTGGTGCTGGCCGATGCGCTAGCCTATGCCGATGAGGAGAAGCCGGACCTGCTGGTCGATCTGGGCACGCTGACCGGCGCTGCACGCGTAGCGCTTGGTCCAGATTTGCCGCCCTACTACACCAATGACGAAACGCTGGCGCTCGACGTTGCGCGCTGTGCGAAGGAGCAGAACGATCCGCTCTGGCGACTGCCGCTCTGGGCGCCCTACGATGCCTGGCTCGACTCCAAGGTCGCCAATATCAACAACGCACCATCCGGCGGTTTTGCCGGCTCAATCACATGCGCGCTATTCCTGCAGCGTTTCGTCGAAGCTGCGAAGAGCTGGCTGCATGTTGATATCTATGGCTGGACGCCATCGGCGAAGCCAGCGCGCCCCGAAGGCGGCGAATGCCAGGCGGCACGCGCAATCTATCAGCTATTGAGCCAACGCTATGGATAAACGCGACCCCAGGCTCACACCCGCGCGGCCAGACGTGGCCGCGCGATATCTTGAAGGTCAGGTCGAGGCCGCACGTTTCGTCGACGGCGAAGAATTCGAGGTTGCCGATGGTGTCGCCTCCATGCGGCTCCAACCATTCTCCGGCGCAGAAATGAATACGCAGGCCTTGAAGGGCGAGCGCTTCACCGTCTACGATCGCAACGACGAAGGCTGGGCCTGGGGCCAACTCAATGGCGACGGCTATGTCGGCTGGCTCTCGGATCTCGCACTCTATCCACCCGGGCCGACACCGACACACAATGTGACCGCGCTCCGGACGTTCCTTTTTCCTGGGCCCTCGATCAAGCTGCCGCCGACAGATACGCTGCCGCTGGGCGCGCGCCTGGCCATCGTCAAGATGACAGATGCGTTTGCGATGACGAATGCTGGACATTGTGTTCCGAGGCGGCATGTCGCGGAGATCGATGCGTTCGAAAACGATTTCGTTGCCGTGGCCGAGCACTTCGTCGGCACGCCCTATCTATGGGGCGGCAAGAGCAGCCTCGGTATCGATTGCTCCGGGCTGGTGCAAATCGCACTGACCGCCGCGGGAACCGGATGCCCCCGCGACAGCGACATGCAGGAGAGCGGCCTCGGCCGCGCCTTGTCAGACGCCGAGATGCAGCATCTGAAGCGCGGCGATCTGATTTTCTGGAAGGGCCACGTCGCCATTGCCCGCGATGCCGACACCATCGTGCATGCCAATGCGCATCACATGGCAACGGCCATCGAGGACACGAAAGGCGCCATTGCGCGGATCAGGGCGGCCGGCAGCAATGTCACGAGCATCAAACGGCTGGACTAGGCACCGCGCGCTCGTAGTAGTCCTGCAGTCGGTCACGATGTAGCGCCAACCACTGTAGGGCACTCACCATTAGGCCATTGTGAATTACACCGCTATCCAGCGCCGCGATCGCGTCGTGGATGGAGACCACGAAGGGCCGCGTATCCTCAGTCTCTCCGACGAGGCCGCCCCGAACAGGCACCTTGCTGCTGTCGACGAAGCCGAGAAAGAACGTGATATATTCGTCGGTGCAGCCTGGCGTCGGCAGCAGGCTATAGAGTTCAAACAAACGCTGCGGCGTTACGCCGATCTCTTCCGCGCATTCTCGCGCAGCGGCGGCGAGCGGCGTTTCATCCCCATCGATCCGCCCGGCGACGATCTCGACCATCTCACCGCGCCCCGTCGCCAGATGCGCCGGTAAACGGAACTGGTGAATCAGCACGATCTTGCCGCGCTCCAGATCGATGGGAATTACTGCTGCCACCTTGCTCGCGCGCAACACGTCGCGCTGCTGCCGCAACGTCTCATCGTCCGCGCGAATGATCGCGATGTCGTAGCGCTCGTAGGTCATGAAGCCGCGTCCGACCACCGTCGGAGCCGAGACAGCGACATCGGCAGCACGGTCTGCAATGGCGGGAGATCTATTGTTATCCTTCGTCATCGCAACCTACTACGCCGCAGCTCCACCGGGCGTCGTCTCGATCCGGAACGCCGCAGCAAACAGCGCGCGGGTGTAGTCGGTCTTCGGATTCTTGAACAGATCTGCAGCCGGGCCCTCTTCGACCACCTTGCCGTGCCGCATCACGATGAGGTGGCTCGCTAGTGACGCGACCACGCGCAGATCGTGTGAGATAAACAAATAAGTGAGATCGCGCTTGCGCTGCAGCTCGCGCAGGAGGTCCACCATCTGCGCCTGGAACAACATGTCGAGCGCGCTGGTCGGCTCGTCCAACACAACGAAGCTTGGCTCCAGCACGGCTGCGCGCGCGATGCTGATGCGTTGGCGCTGGCCGCCGGAGAACTCATGCGGATAGCGGAACCGCGTCTTGGGATCGAGCCCGACATCCTGCAGCGCCTTGATAACACGCGCCTCGCGGTCTTCCGCAGAGAGAGAGGGCTGATGCACGCTGAGCCCCTCGGCGACGATATCTCCGACTGACATACGCGGCGACAGCGCCCCGAACGGATCCTGAAACACGATCTGCATGTCACGCCGGATCGGCCGCATGTCCTTGAATTGCAAACCCTGGATATCCTTGCTCAGGAACACGATCGGCCCCTGCGAGGAGATCAGCCGCAGCAGCGCAAGACCGAGCGTGGTCTTGCCCGAACCGGACTCGCCGACGACACCCAGCGTCTCGCCCTGGCGCACCTTCAGACTGACGCCGTCCACGGCCTTCACGTGACCCACCGTCTTGCGCAGCAATCCGCGCTTGATCGGAAACCAGACCTTGAGATCGTCCGTGGACATCACCACCGGCGCTTCGGGCCGTGGCGGTGCCGGATCCGGCTTCGGCTCAGCCGCGAGCAGATCGCGTGTGTAAGGATGCTGCGGCGACGTAAATACCTGCTCTACCGGACCCTGCTCGACGATCTTGCCATTGTTCATGACGCAGACGGTGTCTGCGATGCGGCGGACGATGCCGAGATCGTGGGTAATGAAGAGAAGGCTCATGCCGAGCCGCTGACGAATATCGGCCAGCAGAGCGAGGATCTGTGCCTGCACCGTGACGTCCAGCGCGGTGGTTGGCTCATCAGCGATCAACAGATCCGGCTCATTGGCCAACGCCATCGCAATCATCACGCGCTGGCGCTGACCACCCGACAATTGATGCGGATAGCTGGCGAGGCGTGTTTCCGGGTCGGGAATGCCGACTTGCGTCAGCAATTCCAGCGTTCGTTCGCGCGCCTTGCTGCCGCGGATGCCGTTATGGAGTTGCAGTATCTCGCCGATCTGCGCACCGATGGTGTGCAGCGGGTTCAGCGAGGTCATGGGCTCCTGGAAGATGATCGAGATGTCGTTGCCGCGGATGCCACGGATCTCGCGCTCCGACATGCTCAGGAGCTCATGGCCCTTGAAGCGGATATGGCCGGACGGATGTGATGCTGTCGGATAGGGCAACAGTCGCAGGATCGACATGGCGCTAACGGATTTGCCCGAGCCGGACTCGCCCACAAGCGCCACGCACTCGCCCCGTTTGATCTCGAACGACACCCTGTCGACCGCGACCGATGTATTGCCGCCATGGTGGAACGCGACCGAGAGATCGCGCACATCGAGCAGCGGCTGGTTGATGGCATCCATGCTGCGGCCCTACCTGAACGTCTTGCGCGGATCGAAGGCATCGCGCACGCCCTCGCCGATGAAGATCAACAGCGACAGCATGATCGCCACCGCAAAGAAACCGGTGAAGCCGAGCCAGGGCGCCTGCACATTGGCCTTGCCTTGCGACAGCAGCTCGCCGAGCGACGGCGAGCCTGGCGGCAGGCCGAAGCCCAAGAAATCCAGCGCGGTCAGCGTCATCACCGAGGATGAGACGATGAATGGCAGGAAGGTCATCGTGGCAACCATGGCATTGGGCAGCAGATGCCGGATCATGATCTTGGCGTTGGATACGCCGAGCGCCCGCGCCGCCATGATGTATTCGAAATTGCGCCCGCGGAGGAATTCGGCGCGCACGAGACCTACGAGCGATACCCATGAGAACAGCAGCAGGATCCCAAGCAGCACGAAGAAGCCAGGCACCAGCACGGACGACAGGATCAGCAGCAGATAGAGTGACGGGATCGCACTCCAGATTTCGATGAAGCGCTGGAAGGCCAGATCGACCCAGCCGCCGAAATAGCCCTGCACACCGCCTGCCGCGATGCCGATGATCGACGAAACGATCGTGAGCGCGAGACCGAATAGCACCGAGATGCGGAAGCCGTAAATTAGCCGCGCGACGACATCGCGGCCCTGATCGTCCGTACCGAGCCAATTATATTCGAGATCGCGGCAGCTCTTGAGGCCTTTCTTCTCGACCACCGACTTGCACTGTTCTTCGGTCAGCATCCATGTCGGCTTTGACGGCGCCGGCGTCGGCAAATCGAGATTGTGGGTATCGTAGGAATAGCGGATCAGGGGCCAGAGGATGGTGCCGTTCTTCTCGGCGATCAGCTTCTGCAGGAAGGGATCGCGATAGTCCGCAGCCGTCTCGAAATCACCGCCGAAGGTCGTCTCCGAATAGGTGACGAAAGCCGGGAAATACATCTTGCCGTCGAACTTGATGAAGAACGGCCGGTCATTGGCGATCACCTCGGCGAACAGCGAGATGAAGAACAGGAACAAGAAAATCCAGAACGACCAGTAGCCACGGCGATTGGACTTGAAGTTCTGCCAGCGACGCTGGTTGAGCGGCGAGATGCCGAGCGGGTGACGCGACGGTGGCACGGCTTCGCCGAGCGGCGACAGCGTGGTGGTTTCGACGGGCACGGGCGCGGTGATGGTCATCAGACTTCTCGCGCCTCAAAGTCGATCCGCGGATCGATCCACATATAGGCCAGATCGGACAGGAGGTTCACGACAAGACCGACCAGCGAAAAGATAAACAGCGTGCCGAACACCACGGGATAATCGCGGTTGAGCACGCTCTCGAAGCCGAGGAGACCGAGGCCGTCGAGCGAGAAGATGGTTTCGATCAGCAGCGAGCCCGAGAAGAACGCGTGAATGAACGCGCCCGGGAAACCGGCGATGACGATCAGCATGGCGTTACGGAAAATGTGATTGTAGAGCACCTGCCGCTCATTGCAGCCCTTGGCGCGCGCGGTCATCACATATTGCTTGCGGATTTCATCGAGGAACGAGTTCTTGGTCAGTAGCGTCATGGTGGCGAAGGCACCGAGCACCATCGAGATCAGTGGCAGCGTCATGTGCCAGAAATAATCGATGATCTTCCAGTACCACGGGAACTGGCTCCAGCCGTCCGAAGTCAGGCCGCGCAGCGGGAAGATGCTCCAGAACGATCCGCCGGAAAACAGGATGATCAGCAGGATCGCGAACAGGAAGCCGGGGATGGCGAAACCGACAATGATGACGGCCGAGGTCCAGGTGTCGAAGCGCGAGCCGTCCTGCACCGCCTTGCGGATGCCGAGCGGGATCGAGATCAGGTAGGTGATTAGCATCATCCAGATGCCGAGCGACATCGAGACCGGCAGCTTCTCCTTGATCAGTTGCAGCACTGTCGTGTCACGGAAGTAACTCTTGCCGAAATCGAAGCGGGCGAAGTTCCACAGCATCAGCGCGAAACGTTCCGGCGCAGGCTTGTCGAAGCCGAACTGCTTTTCCAGGCTCTTGACGAAATCCGGATCGAGCCCCTGCGCGCCGCGATATTTCGAGTTCACCGCATCGCCTGCGGCGCCCGGCTGCGCACGGTTACCGAAGTCACCACCAGATGAACCGGAAACGCGCGACGCGCCTGTATCGGCGCCGCTGAGTTGCGCGATCACGCGTTCGACGGGACCACCGGGCGCAAATTGCACCACGACAAAGGACACGAACAGGATTCCCAGCAGCGTGGGAAACATCAGCAGCACGCGCCGTGCAATATATGCGCCCATGCTATTTGGCCTGCTCGCTTGACGGTTTTACGGACGCCCACCACAGATCGGGGGCACCGACGCCGATATATTTCGGCAGATTTGCGGGATGGCCGAACACATTCCAATAGGCCACGCGATGCGAGGCGGAGTACCATTGCGGCACCCAGTAGCGGCCGGCGCGGATGACACGATCCAGCGCTCGCGCCGCGAAAACCAGCTTGGGGCGCGTATCGGCGGCGATGACTTCGTTCATCAGGGCATCGACCACAGGATCGGAAATGCCGGCGAGATTGTTCGAGCCCTTGGTCGCTGCCGACTGCATCGAGAAAAACGAACGCAGGGAATCGCCGGGAATCGTGGAAAAGCTGAAACGTTCGATGGCTGCATCGAAGTCGAAATCGTCACGGCGTGCGCGGAATTGCACGGGATCGACAAGGCGCACACTGGCCTCGATACCCAGCGTGCCGAGATTCTTGATATAGGGCATGTGATGCGCCTGGAAAGCAGGCTCATCAAGCAGAAACTCGATCTTGAACGGCTCACCCTGCGCCGTCATGCGCTTGCCGTCCTTCATTGCGCAACCTGCGTCGTTCAGGAGCTGGATGGCCTTGCGCAGCAGCGCACGGTCCTGACCTGATCCATCCGATGTCGGTGGCAGATAGGGCGCTCCGAAAACCTCGGCCGGCACCTTGTCGCGGAATGGCTCCAGCAATGCGATCTCTTCCGGCGACGGCGCGCCGGTCGCCATCAGGTCAGAGTTCTGGAACGGCGACACCGTGCGCACATAGGCGCCATACATGATGGTCTTGTTGGTCCATTCGAAATCGAATGCGTTACCGAGCGCCTCACGCACGCGCGGATCCTTGAACTTGGCGCGGCGTGTGTTGAGGAACCAGCCCTGCGCGCCGGACGGTGTATCGTCGGGCAGCATCTCCTGTTTGACCCGGCCATCCTTCACCGCCGGGAAATCGTAGCGCGTGTTCCAGATGCGCGAGGTGAACTCCTCACGATACAGATAATTGCGACCGGTGAAACCTTCGAAGGCCACGTCGCGGTCGCGATAGAAATCGAACCGCACTGTATCGAAATTATAGCTGCCGCGATTGACCGGAAGGTCCGCGGCCCACCAGTCCTTCACACGGTCGAATTCGATATAGCGCCCGACCTCGAAGCGGCCGACCTTGTAGGGACCGCTGCCGAGCGGCGCCTCCAGCGAGGACTCGTCGAATGCGCGCTTGTCGTAATAGGCCTGCGAGAAGATCGGCATGCCTGCAACGAACAACGGCACGTCGCGGCCGCGCTTCTCGGCAAATGTCACCACCAGCGTCAGGTCGTCCGCAGCCTCGGCCTTGACCATGTCACGCATCTGCTGCGTGATGATGGGATGGCCCTTGGTCTTGAGAGCCGTCAACGAGAATGCCGCGTCACGTGCAGTGAGTTTGCTGCCGTCGTGGAAGCGCGCTTCCGGTCGCAGCGTAAAACGATAAGTCAGACCATCGGCAGAGATCTGCACGGACTTCGCCACCAGCCCGTACATCGCGTCTGGCTCGTCGCCCGCACGCACCATCAGCGGGGCGAAGGTCATACCCATGCCCTGCGCGCCGTCGCCCTTCAGAACATAGGCGTTCAGCGAATTGAAGGTCTGGAACGACTGGTTGAATGCACGGCTCGACGGCACCGTCGAGAAGGCGCCGCCCTTCGGCGCCTTGACGTTGACGTAGTCGAAATTCGGAAAATCGGCCGGGTATTTCAGATCGCCAAAGGCGGAGATGCCGTGGGCTTCGCTCGGCGCTTGCGCCAAAGCGGGGCTGAAGCGTGACGCCGCGATAGCGCCGATCCCGAGACCCAGCACGTGCCGACGATTGAGCTGCGCCATGCGCGATGTGCTCCTCAAGAGCGCTTGCCGATCTTGGCGGCCTTGTCGACGTCGTACCACCAGATGGCGGGGAAACCCGACTGCCCGTATTTCGGCGGCTCAGGCGGACGACCGAAGCGATCCCAGCGCGCCGTGCGGACCTTGTTGTAGGTCCATTGCGGCACCACGAAGTTGTTCCACAGCAGCACGCGATCCAGCGCCTTGGTCGCAGCGACGAGATCGTTGCGGTCCTTGGTGAAGATCACGCGATCGATCAGCTTGTCGATCGCAGGATTCTTGATGCCGACGATATTGCGGGAGCCGGCCATATCGGCGGCTTGCGAACCCCAGAATTCACGCTGCTCGTTACCGGGCGACAGCGACTCCGGCCAGGACGACACGACGATGTCAAAATCCCAGGTCCGCAGCCGGTTCTCATATTGCGTGGCATCGATGGTGCGGACCGACACGCCGATGCCGAGACGTTCGAGCGATGGCTTGAAGAACAGCATCACGCGCTCGAAGGAGGGATCTTCGCCGAGCAATTCCAGCTCAAACGGCGCACCGGTCTTGGCATTGACCAGTTTGCGATCACGGACTTCGTAGCCCGCTTCCTTGAACAGTTGTAGCGCTTCGCGAAGATTGCCGCGCACATTTTCAGCACTGCCACCGACCGGATTCGTATAGGGCTTGGTGAAAACCTCCGGCGGCACTTCGGCACGCACCGTCTCCAGAATCTCCAGCTCCTTGCCTTCCGGCAGGCCTGACGATGCCAGTTCGGTGCCGTCGAAATAGCTGGAGATGCGCTTGTACTGGCCGAAGAAGATCTGCTTATTCATCTCCTCGAAGTCGAACGCATAATTCAGCGCGCGACGGACGCGCGGATCCTTGAACTTATCGCGGCGAATGTTGAGCGCGAAGCCCTGCATGATGCCCGACGAGCGATTGAGGAATTCCTCGAGAACAACGCGCTTCTCGGCCACCGCCGGAAAGTCATAGGCCGTCGCCCAGTTCTTCGCGCTATTTTCGGTGCGCCAATCCACCTGGTCGCCCTTGAAGGCTTCGAGCGCAACGGTACCGTCGCGGAAATATTCGTAGCGCAGCTCGTCGAAATTATTGCGACCGACATTCACGTTGAGGTCGCGCCCCCAATAGTCCTTCACACGCTCCACCGACACCGAACGGCCCGGCACGAAATCCCTGATGCGATAGGCGGCACTGCCGAGCGGCACTTCCAGCGTCGTGCTACCGATGTCGCGCTTGGCGCCGGAAGCGTTCGTGCCCTCCCACCAATGCTTGGGCAACACCGTGAGCTGGCCGACGATCTGCGGCAATTCGCGATTGCCGGGCGCATCGAAGGTGAACTTGATTTCGCGCTCGCCGACCTTCTCTGCCTTCACCACATGGCGGTAATAGGCAGAATATTGCGGGTGATATTTCTTGAACGACTCCAGCGAGAAGATCACATCCTCCGGGGTCACCGGCTTGCCATCATGCCACCTGGCATTCGCACGCAACCGATAGGACACCCAGGAGTAATCCTCGGGATGGCTGACGGCTTCCGCGAGCAGGCCATATTCAGTCGAGACCTCGTCCAGCGATCCTGTCGTAAGGGACTCGTAGATCAGTCCGACTGCACCGGCGATGTTGCCCTTCACGCCGGCCACCGCGATGTTGAAATTGTCGAAGGTGCCGATGGCGATCTGGCGGACGGTGCCGCCCTTGGGAGCTTCCGGATTGACGTAGTCGAAGCGCTTGAACTCCGCCGGATACTTGATCTCCCCGAACAGGGACAGCGCATGGCGCCATTCTGCACCTTTTGCCGCAGACTGGGCACTTGCTGCATCGATGACGGAGAGGCTGCCCGTACCACCGATGACAGGGGCAAGTGCGGCGAAGGCGCTGGTCTGGAGAAGGCGGCGTCGGGAAATCGTCAATGTGCTGAATCCTGTGAACCGAAGCAGTCTATTAGAACGGTCATATAAGGCGAGGGTTCGACCGATTATGCCGGCTTTTCCGCAGGATACCACCCGTCACGCTGGTTGCATCCTAACGCGTTGCGGCCAAACGTCCCGCTTAAGCTTTGGTAATGCAGATACGAAAACGGCCAGGCTGAGCCTGGCCGTTTAATCGATGATAAATTACCAAGGAACAGCGTTACGACACCGTCCTCATTTCGCTGCAGTGGGCAGCGGCACCGGCTTATCGGCGAGAGTTGCCAGATAGGCGATCACGTCGGCGCGCTCGCTATCCTTTTGAATGCCGGCGAAGCCCATGGCCGTGCCCGGCACGGTGCCCTTCGGATTGGCGATGAACTTGTTCAGCTCCTCGAAGGTCCAGGTGCCGCCCTTGGCCTTCATGCCCGCCGAGAAGTTGAACCCGGCCTTGCCTTCGCCCACCTTCTCATTGACGACGCCGAACAGGTTCGGGCCAACGCGGTTCGGGCCGCCCTTTTCGAAAGTATGGCAGGCGGCGCACTTCTTGGCTGCGGTTGAGCCCTTCTCGACCGAAGCGGTCTGCAGCAGCTTTTCGATCGGTTCGGACGGCGCGGCAGCAGCCTTGGCACCACCGGCAGCCTCTTCCTTCACGGCAATATCAAAGCCGGGCTTTTCCATATGCTTCGGTGAAAACACGGCCTGGGCGGTGAAATTCGTCACCATCAGAACCAGGCAGGTGCCGAGAATGGCGCCCATAATCTTGTTGAGTTCGAAGGAGTCCATAGTCGAAAAGCCCCACGCCGTTTTAGGTCATTGGAAGGCCGCTCCAACGGCCTCGACACACTCAGGAATCACGTTCCTGCGGCCCTCGGGCCTGCCGTTTTGAGATAACGGTTTGCCCATCCTCTGGCAACCCGTATAAACGCCGCGCCCTTTGATGTGCATCATACTTTTCGGGGGGAAGATCACTGGAATCCAAGCCGATTTTGACATGACAGACACACGCACCCTGGTGCTCATTCCCGCCCGCATGGCCGCGACCCGCCTGCCCGGCAAGCCGCTGCTCGATATTGGCGGGCTGCCGATGATCGTGCATGTGGCGCGACGCGCCAAAGAGGCCGGTCTGGGCCGTGTCGCCATCGCCACCGATACGGCCGACATCGCGGACGCCGTTAAAGCCCACGGTTTCGAGGCGGTCATGACCTCCCCGGACCATCCATCAGGGTCCGACCGGATATTTGAGGCCCTGTGCAAACTGGACCCGGCCGGACACGTCCAGACCATCGTCAACGTCCAGGGCGACCTCCCCACTATTCCGCCGGGCGACATTAGCGCCGCGGTCCGCCTGCTCGACAACCCCGCGGTCGACATCGCGACCCTGGCGACCGAGATCCACAAGGATGACGAACATACCAATCCGAGCGTGGTGAAGCTGATCGGCTCGCCAGCCGGGCCTGACCGGCTGCGTGCGCTGTATTTCACTCGCGCCACGGCGCCCTATGGCGACGGGCCCCGCTACCATCACATCGGGCTTTATGCCTATCGGCGCGCCGCACTCGAGGCCTTCGTCAAACTCGCCCCCTCCACGCTGGAGCTCCGCGAAAAGCTCGAACAGCTGCGCGCGCTCGAAGCCGGCATGCGGATCGACGCCGCCATCGTCGATAGCGTCCCGCTGGGCGTCGATACGCCCGCGGATCTCGAAACCGCCCGCCGGCTACTGGCAAAAACCTGAGTGACTGATACAAGGCCCGCCATGACCATTCCCAAAAATCAGATCATGAAGATCGCATTCCAGGGCGAGCCCGGCGCCAATTCCCATATCGCCATTGTCGAGGCGTTTCCGAATGCCGAGCCGCTGCCCTGCGCCACTTTCGAGGATGCGCTGGCCGCGATCACCTCGGGCGAGGCCGATCTAGGCATGATTCCGATCGAGAACTCGATCGCCGGCCGCGTCGCCGACATCCACCATCTGCTGCCGCAGTCAGGCCTGCATATCGTCGGTGAGTGGTTTCTGCCCATTCACCACCAGATGATGGCGCTGCCCGGTGCGAAGCTCACCGACATCAAGACGGTGGAAAGCCACGTCCACGCGCTCGGCCAGTGCCGCCGCATCATCCGCAAGCTGGGGATCAAGGCCATCGTCGCCGCCGATACCGCCGGCTCGGCCCGCGCGATTGCCGAACGCGGCGACAAGAGCTGCGCCTCGCTGGCCTCGCGGCTCGCGGCAGATATCTACGGGCTCGAAATTCTCGCCGAGGACGTCGAGGACGAGGATCACAACACCACGCGTTTCGTCATCCTTTCCAAAGACGCCAAATGGGCGCCGCAGGGCTCCGAACCGCTGGTCACCAGTTTTGTTTTCCGCGTCCGCAACCTTCCTGCGGCGCTCTACAAGGCACTCGGCGGCTTCGCTACCAACGGCGTCAACATGACCAAGCTGGAAAGCTACATGGTCGACGGCGAGTTCTTCGCCACGCAGTTCTACGCCGATGTCGACGGTCATCCGGATGACCGCAACCTCGCTTTCGCACTCGAAGAACTGAAGTTCTTCTCACGCGAATTCAGGATCGTCGGCGTCTATCCGGCGCACCCTTTCCGCGCGACCTTCGGCGAACCGACCTCGTAACCAGCAAGTTCAGGACGACGCCGGCCGGACGTGATCGGTCAGCGCATGCGTCGCCGCCATAGGCGAACCGGGCAGAAATAGCTGAACCGGACGGATTTCATAGACCGCAGTCGGATTGACGCGGCGCAGATCGCGCGCGGTTGCGACGGCGTCCTCACGGGTCGCACAATCGACCACATAGAAGCCGAGCAACTGCTCCTTGGTCTCAGCAAAGGGGCCGTCGATGACCACGCCAGCGCCGGGTCCGCGCAGGGTGAATGCACCCTTAGTGCCGCCCAGCCGCGCAGCCGGCCCCATCCGGCCGTCGGCCGTCAGCTTCTCGTGAAGCTCATGAAGATTGGCCATCACCGCAGTGTCTTCGTCGGCCGTCCACGACACGACGACGTCTTCGACGTGATAGGCCAGGATTGCATAGAGCATAGGTTTTACCTCGTGTGGTGACGGCGCCGATCCAAGGACGTTTCGGTAATCCCGATCCCGACATTGCCTTTCGAAACTTTACGACGCCTCGCAAATTGACGCATCCACCGCAACCAACTCGACGATATTGCCGTCCGGATCGGTGACGTAAATGGAGCGCCAGCCGATCCATCGGTGTTCGTAGGTGTTCGGCTTGAAACCCGCCTTCGTCAGGGCATCGAGAGCAGGCTGATAGTCCGATAACGCAATCTCCAGCGCAAGGTGATGCAGAGTGGGTGCCCGCAAATCGGGAGCGGACCATTTCGTGTCGTCACGATTGGACGGCTGATCGGCCCTGAAAAGACCGATAATCCGGTGATGGCCTTCAAAGCCATCTTCCACTTTGAGAAATACAATCCGATCGTCGAAGGCGCGCAGCACACTGAGGCCAAGGACATCTCGATAGAAACTGACCGCGCGCGGCATATCGCTGACACGCAGAACAACTTCGCCAAGGCCACGCGGTGTTACCAGAGGCGCCATCATCCCCTCCCATTGTCGCGGCGCTCGCAAAGCTCGCTGCGCCTAGGCTGCTGCTCTCTGCAATTGAAATACATCCGCCAACAGATCATAGGACCGCTTCCGCGCCTCATGATCATACATCGCGGTAATGACCATCAACTCATCGGCCTGGCATTCGCTAATGAGCGGCTGCAGCTTTTCCATGACTGTCGACGGGCTGCCGACGAACAGTCGCGAACGGTTGCGTGCGACCTTCATCTTCTCGCTGTCGCTATAGGGATAGGCCAGCGCCTCCTCTACGCTTGGCAGCGGCGCATATTCGCCGCGGTCGCGGCGCAGGCGATTGAGATCGGCTGACGAGGCCAGCCGCTCGGCCTCGGCATCCGTCTCCGCACAAATCACTGCGACGGCGAGAATCGCATGCGGCACCTGTCGCCAGCCGGATGATTTGAAGCGCGCGCGGTAATGCACCATCGCATCCGCCGCATCATGGGATGCGAAATGATGCGCGAAAGCGAAGCCCATGCCAACCTGCGCGGCCAGATCCGAACTGTAGTCGCTGGAGCCGAGCAGCCAGAGTGGCGGCAGCGGGACGTCATTGGGCATCGCCACGACGTTGTTATAGGGATGATCTGCCGGGAATTGCCGCGTCTCCCACAGTACCAGTTCGCTCAGCCGCTCGAGGAAATCATCGCCCTCGCGGCCGGCAAGACGGTTGCGCAACGCATAAGCTGTGGCACCATCGGTCCCCGGCGCACGGCCAAGGCCGAGATCGATCCGGCCGGGAAACAGCGCCTCCAGCATCTTGAAGCGCTCGGCCACCATCAGCGGCGCATGGTTCGGCAACATCACGCCGCCGGAGCCGACGCGGATATGCTGCGTTACCGCCGCGATCTGCCCGATCATGATCTCCGGCGCCGGACTCGCGACCGATGCCAAATTGTGGTGCTCGGCCAGCCAGTAGCGGACATAGCCGAGGCGATCGGCATGTTTGGCCAGATCGATGCTGTTGCGGAGCGCGCCCGCGGGCGGCGTGCCTGACGTGACGACCGAGAGGTCGAGAATGGACAATGGGATCATGGCGCCAAGCTAGTGCCTGCGCCGGAGAGGGCAAAGAGCGTTTTGGGCCACCGACGCCTCCCCCAAACGCCGACCGCAGCAAGGGCCGCCTCTCGTGGGATGAATTCTGATATAAGAATAATTACACGACATTTGCCCACATACACCGTCTATAGATCGAAGTGGCTACATTGGCTATTTACAGCCATATTCTGGTAGTTTTGCGAGAAACCGGCGCTGCCCACTTGTATTCTAACGAGGAAAATTACGCGAGATATCTGCCCTTAGTTGGGCCAATTCCCACCCTAAAACCGCTCCAGATGGGCTATTTCAGTCACCGACCATAGCCTATCTTTGTGCAGTGCAGCCAAAGTCCCCCGGGCTTGGCGCCAGAGACAACCGGTACCGCTTCATGCGGTGGAGTTTGACGCGATGACCGAGATCAACCCGGCCACCCCCACCAAGCTTCCCAATATCTCCTTCGAGTTCTTCCCGCCGAAGACCGAGGAGATGGACCGCACCCTGTGGGACACCATTGAGCGCCTGGCGCCGCTGAACCCGTCCTTCGTGTCGGTGACCTATGGCGCCGGTGGGTCGACGCGCGAGCGCACCCACGCCACCATCGTCCGTCTGCTCAAGGAGACCGCCCTCACCCCGGCGGCGCATCTGACCTGCGTCGGCGCGCCGAAAAGCGAAATCGACGATGTCGTGACCCGCTATCATGAGGCCGGCGTTCGCCACATCGTGGCCCTGCGCGGCGATCCGACCACAGGCATCGGCACGGAATATATACCGCACCCCGACGGTTACAAGACCTCCGCCGATCTGGTCGCCAGCATCCGCAACCGCTATCCCGATATCGACGTCACCGTCTCCGCCTATCCGGAGAAGCATCCCGAGAGCGCCGACTTCGATGCTGACATCGATACGCTGAAGGCGAAAGTCGATACCGGCGCGACTCGCGCCATCACCCAGGTGTTCTTCGATAACGATCTCTACTTCCGCTACCTCGACAAGGTCCGCGCCCGCGGCATCGATATCCCGGTGCTGCCCGGCATCATGCCGATGCATAATTTCAAGCAGGCGAGAGCTTTCGTCACCCGTGCTGGCACCACGGTCCCATCCTGGCTCGCCGCCAAGTTCGACGGCCTCGATAACGATGCCGAGACACGCAAACTGGTAGCCACCACCGTGGCCGCCGGCCAGGTGCAGAAGCTCGCCAAACAGGGCGTCAGTGACTTCCATTTCTACACGATGAACCGCGCCGATCTCGTTTTCGCCATTAGTCACCTGTTGGGCTTCCGGCCGAACGGCGCGCAGAAAGCTGCCTGATCTCATGTCCGTACCCGTTTCGCCGAAGCGTACCGAACTGCTTGCCGCCGCTGCCGAGCGCATTCTCGTGCTCGACGGTGCCATGGGCACTATGATCCAGGGTCTGCAATTCGACGAGGCCGCATTCCGCGGTGAGCGCTACAAGAATTTCCACCGCGACCTCCGCGGCAACAACGACCTGTTGATCCTGACGCAGGCCGACGCCATCGAGGACATCCACGCGCAATATCTGCGCGCCGGTGCCGACATCGTCGCCACCAACACCTTCTCCTCGACCTCGATCGCGCAGGCCGATTACGACCTGCAGGACATCGCCTATGAGATGAGCCGCGAAGGCGCGCGCCTCGCCAAGAACGCCGCGATCACCGTCGCTGCCGAGGACGGCAAGCCGCGCTTCGTCGCCGGCGCCATCGGCCCGACCAACCGCACCGCCTCGATCTCGCCGGATGTCGCCAATCCCGGCTATCGCGCGGTGACCTTCGACGATCTGCGCATCGCCTATAGCGAGCAGATCAACGGTTTGCTTGACGGCGGCGCCGACCTCCTGCTGGTCGAAACCATCTTCGACACGCTGAACGCCAAGGCGGCGCTCTATGCCATTGCCGAAATCTGCGAGGCGCGCGGCATCGACGTGCCCGTGATGATCTCCGGCACCATCACCGACAAGTCAGGTCGCCTGTTGTCCGGCCAGATGCCGAAAGCGTTCTGGAATTCGGTGAAGCACGCCAGGCCCGCCACCATCGGCTTCAACTGCGCCCTCGGCGCCGAAGACCTGCGCGCGCATATCGCCGATATCGGCCGCGTCGCCGATACCCTCGTCTGTGCCTATCCGAATGCCGGCCTGCCCAACGAATTCGGCCAGTATGACGAGAGCCCGGAATTCATGGCGGGGCTGATCGGCGAGTTCGCCGCCAGCGGCCTCGTCAATGTGGTCGGCGGCTGCTGCGGCACCACGCCGGACCATATCGCGGCCATCGCCAAGGCCGTCGCGCCGCACAAGCCGCGCGTTGTACCGGAGATCGCACCGCTCCTGCGCCTGTCAGGTCTGGAGCCGTTCGAACTGACCTCAGCGATTCCCTTCGTCAATGTCGGCGAGCGCACCAACGTCACCGGCTCGGCTAAATTCCGCAAGCTGATCACCGCCGGCGACTACACCGCCGCGCTGCAAGTGGCGCGCGACCAGGTCGAGAACGGCGCGCAGGTCATCGACGTCAATATGGACGAAGGCCTGCTGGATTCCGAAGCGGCGATGGTCGAGTTCCTCCATCTGGTCGCCTCCGAGCCGGACATCGCCCGCGTGCCGGTGATGGTCGACTCGTCGAAATTCAACGTCATCGAAGCCGGCCTTAAATGCGTTCAGGGCAAGCCGATCGTCAATTCGATCTCGATGAAGGAAGGCGTGGAGAAGTTCATCCACGAGGCCAAGATCGCGCAGCGCCATGGCGCCGCCGTGATCGTGATGGCCTTCGACGAGGTCGGCCAGGCCGACACGTTCGCGCGCAAGACCGAGATCTGCAAACGCGCCTACGACATTCTGGTCAAAGAGCTGAACTTCCCGCCGGAAGACATCATCTTCGATCCGAACATTTTCGCCATCGCGACCGGCCTCGAAGAGCACAACAATTACGGCGTCGACTTCATCGAGGCGACGCGCTGGATCCGGCAGAACCTGCCGCATGCGCATATTTCCGGCGGCGTCTCCAACTTGTCCTTCTCGTTCCGCGGCAACGAGCCGGTGCGCGAAGCGATGCATTCGGTGTTCCTGTATCACGCCATCAAGGCGGGCATGGACATGGGCATCGTCAATGCCGGCCAGATGATCGTCTATGACGACATCGATCCCGAGCTGCGCCAGGTCTGCGAGGACGTCATCCTCAACCGCGATCCCGGCGCCTCCGAACGGCTGCTCGAACTCGCCGAGAAGTTCCGCGGCCAGACCAAGCAGGCCAAGGAGCAGGATCTCACCTGGCGCGAATGGCCGGTGGAAAAGCGGCTGAGCCACGCGCTGGTGCACGGCATCACCCAATATATCGACGAGGACACCGAAGCCGCGCGCCTGACCGTGGCACGACCGCTGCATGTCATCGAGGGCCCGCTGATGGCCGGCATGAATATCGTCGGCGACCTGTTCGGCGACGGCAAGATGTTCCTGCCGCAGGTGGTGAAGTCGGCCCGCGTGATGAAGCAGGCGGTGGCTTACCTGATGCCGTTCATGGAGCAGGAGAAGGCCGACAATCTCGCTGCAGGTATCACCGGCGATGGCCGCAAGAATGCCGGCAAGATCGTGCTCGCGACCGTGAAGGGCGATGTCCACGACATCGGCAAGAACATTGTCGGCATCGTGCTCCAGTGCAACAATTTCGAGGTCATCGATCTCGGCGTCATGGTGCCGGCCTCGAAGATCATCGATACCGCCAAGGCCGAAGGCGCCGACATCATCGGTCTGTCCGGCCTGATCACGCCGTCATTGGACGAGATGACGTTCCTGGCCGGCGAGATGGAACGGCAGGGTCTGAAGATGCCGCTGCTGATCGGCGGCGCGACGACCAGCCGTGTGCATACCGCGGTGAAGATCGATCCGAACTACCGCGCTGGCGCCGTTGTGCATGTCAACGATGCCAGCCGCGCCGTGGGCGTTGCCTCGTCGCTGCTGTCGCCGGAGAAGAGCGTCGCCTATGCGGCCGAGGTGCGCGCCGATTATGCGAAGATTTCTGCCGCGCATTTCCGCGCCCAGCAGGACAAGAAGCGGCTGTCGCTCATCGCAGCGCGCGCCAATGCGCATGTCGCGGACTTCAGCAAGACGGTGCGCAAGCCGACCTTCCTGGGCATCCGGACTTTCAGCGATTATTCGCTCGAAGAGCTTGCTGCCTATATCGACTGGACGCCGTTCTTCCAGACCTGGGAATTGTCCGGCCGTTTCCCCGGCATCCTCACCGATAGCGTGGTCGGCGAAGTCGCGACGTCGCTCTATGCCGATGCGCAGAAGATGCTCAAGCAGATCGTCGAGGAGAAGTGGTTCACGGCGAAGGCAACCATCGGCTTCTGGCCGGCCAACGCCATGGGCGATGACATCCGCCTCTATGCCGATGACACACGCACAACTGAGATCGCGACGCTCTACACGTTGCGCCAGCAGCTCGAGAAGCGCGAGGGCCGCTTCAACGCCGCGCTCTCCGACTTCATCGCGCCGAAGACCTCGAATGTGCCGGATTATATCGGCGGCTTCGTCGTCACAGCGGGCATCGGCGAGGATATTATCGCCGATCGCTTCAAGAACGCCAATGACGACTATTCGTCGATCCTGTGCAAGGCGCTGGCCGACCGTCTCGCCGAAGCCTTCGCCGAGCGCATGCATGAGCGCGTGCGCAAGGAGTTCTGGGCCTATGCGCCGGACGAGAATATCTCGACCGATGACCTGATCCTGGAGAAGTATCAGGGCATCCGCCCTGCTCCCGGCTATCCCGCGCAGCCCGATCACACCGAGAAGGCGACGATCTTCAAATTGCTCGATGCCGAGAACACTGCGGGCGTGACGCTCACCGAAAGCTACGCCATGTGGCCGGGCTCGTCGGTGTCCGGGCTCTATTTCAGCCATCCGGAGAGCTATTATTTCGGCGTCGGCAAGATCGAGCGCGATCAGGTCGAGGAATATGCCGCGCGCAAGAACATGAGCGTGGCCGAGGTAGAACGTTGGCTGGCGCCGGTGCTGAACTACATTCCGGGTGCCGGTGCCGAGCCTGCGCCGGTCGCCGTACCCGCGCCTGCCAATGACGAACTCGCGACCCATCCGCCGGGATGTAACTGCGCGGTGCATCTGATGTATCGCGGCAAGAAGGTCGGAGCGAAGTAGCGCTTTGCAAGTCGCAGGATTTGCTTGTCAAACAGCCAAGCTCTCGCATTCTCGCGGCGCTTGCGCGTCCGAGGTGTGAGCAGTGCCCCTCGAAACATGAGGGGTGGCGGCGCGCCGTGAGGCGCAAAGGGTGGTTTTATCGCGATCCGCTCCGCCGGCAAGCTGCAACCGCGCAACGCCTCACGGCGCGCCACCGCGGCGATTTCTGTCCCCGGGACCGTTCTTCCGGGCAAAGGCGCAGAGCTCCGCACTCCGCCGATCCCGACGGTTTCCCGCCGTTCACCAATGCCACGTCCAGCCAGCATGAGTGGCAGACCCCCGTAGTGGGGCCGGACGGTGACCCAAGGCCTCCCGAGTGCGCGGGGTACGTCACCCCACACCCGCAGGCGCCGCATCCCTGTCCCACTTCAAGACGCCTCATGAAGCGCCCCTCGCGAACGGGATAAAAGGCGTATAGACCTATATAGGATTTTCGTCAAGAGCGCGAGGGATTATTTTCTCCCTACCACCGCCGCGACGAATTCCGGTCCCGGCAAAGTTATCGTTTCAATCCCGTGGCGACGGAACGATCACGACGGCCGCAGCTTGTTGCATGCGCAATATTTGCGTTTGGAGGGTTGAAATGAAACGTACCATGATCGCGACGGCAGCCGCGGCACTCCTGGGTCTGGGCCTGATGCTTCCCGCGAACGCCATGCCGGTCGGTGGGCTTGCACCTGCGAGCACCGCCAGCGACATCATCCAGATTCGTGGCCATGGCGGCGGACATCATGGCATGCACCGCGGCGGGCGTGGACATCATTACGGCTGGGGCCGCGGGCGCGGCCATCATTATGGCTGGTCGCGCGGACGGCATCGCGGCTGGCGCTAAAATCTGATTCATCTTCGATGAATCAGATTCTAGCTTCTTCTTTTATTTGAGCATGATCTTATCCGAAAACCGGTATCCACTTTTCGGGATCATGCTTTAACGACCAACAGCAGGCGCGATCAACCTGACATGAACATCATGAAGAGCCGCCCGCACAGGCGGCTCTTTCTGTTTGGTGAGCAAGCTTTCAATCTTTCCCCGGATCGCTCGCCAATACCCCCTTCACCGCTTGCGCCCAGCCCTTCAGTTTTCGTGTCCGCGTGGCTTCGCTCATCACCGGACGGAAGCGATGTTCGAGGCGCCAGTTGTCGGCGAATTTGGCGGGTTCCGGAAATACGCCGGCCGTGAGACCGGCGAGATAGGCAGCTCCCAGCGCGGTGGTTTCCTGGATCATCGGGCGATCGACAGGGGCATTCAGCAGATCCGCGAGACGCTGCATGGTCCAGTCCGACGCCGTCATGCCGCCATCGACGCGCAGCACCACGGTGGCGGCGGAGACATCCGGCCAGTCGGCGCGCATCGCCGCGTAGAGATCGCGCGTCTGGTAGCAGACGCTTTCCAGCGCGGCATGGGCGAGTTCGGCCGGGCCGGTGTTGCGCGTCAGTCCGAACAGCGCTCCGCGCACATCGGGATTCCAGTAAGGCGCACCGAGGCCGACAAAGGCCGGGACCAGATAGACCGATTGCGAAGAATCGTTCTGATCCGCGAGCGGCCCGCTTTCAGCAGCGCTCTTGATGATCCCCAAACCATCGCGCAGCCACTGCACCGCGGATCCGGCAACGAAAATCGAACCTTCCAACGCATATGTCCGCACGCCGTTGAGCTGATAGGCAACCGTGGTGAGCAGCTTGTTCTTCGATTGCACCGGCGTCGTACCAGTGTTGAGCAGGGCAAAGCAGCCGGTGCCGTAAGTGGACTTGATCATGCCGGGCGCGAAACAGGCCTGCCCGATGGTTGCAGCCTGCTGATCGCCGGCAATACCGCCGATAATGATCGTGCCACCGAACAGATCGGTGCTGCCGAAATCGGACGATGAATCCTGCACCCTGGGCAGCATAGCCTTGGGCACGCGCAGCAGCTTCAGCAGCTCATCGTCCCATTCACCGGTGTGGATGTTGAAGAGCTGCGTGCGCGAGGCATTGGTGGCGTCGGTGGCATGCACCTTCCCCGCCGTCAGCCGCCACAGCAGATAGCAATCGACGGTGCCGAACAGCAATTCGCCGCGCTCGGCGCGGTCGCGCGCGCCAGGAACATGATCGAGAATCCACGCCACTTTGGTGCCGGAGAAATACGGGTCGATGATCAGACCTGTCTTTTGCGTGATCAACGGCTCATGGCCGTCGGCCTTCATCTGGGCGCAGATCTCCGCGGTGCGGCGGTCCTGCCAGACGATGGCACGGTGCACGGCCTGCCCGGTGACGCGATCCCACACCACCACGGTCTCGCGCTGATTGGTGATGCCGATCGCGGCAATATCCTTCGCGGTAACGTCGGCCTTCTTCATCGCCTCGCGGCAAACGGCCAGCGTCGAGGTCCAGATATCCTCCGGCTCATGCTCGACCCAGCCGGAGGCCGGGAAATGCTGCGGGAATTCCTGCTGCGCGGAGGCCGCGATCGAGATGTCGGCGCGAAAGATCATCGCGCGCGAGGATGTGGTGCCCTGATCGATGGCCATCACGAAAGACATGACGTTTCTTCCCGAAAGATTGTGGTCGCGTTGTGTTGGGAGGCGCAGGCAACCGGATTAGCGCGGGCGCGTCAAGCGGCAGCGCCGACGGTCAGGTCGCCGAGTCGATCATCATGACCAGAGCGGACGCGACCATCGCCAGTTCGCGCGGCAGCGTCTCGCGGGCCCGGCGCACCATGCCCTCGCCGAGCCGGCCAAAGAAACGCGCCCAGCGCTGCGCGCGCCAATACAGCGAATTCTCGACAGTGACTGAGCGCAGCTTGAACGCCTTGCCGGTGGCCCAGGCGTCGCATTCCAGTTTCAGAGGATCGGCGTAATATTGCGCGATCTTGTCGGCGCCCATGCCATCGGTCGCGAGCCAGTTCGGGATGTGTACGCTGCAAAGCTGCGCGACATCGGTGAACACCTTGTCGGTGCCGGTGCCGCTGCCCGGGCACGGCGAGGCAAAGGCATCGCCCACCAGCACGACACCGGGCTGGACCACGTTGTCGCTCTCATAGAGATCGATGGGGCGGATCTTGATATCGCCGGATATCTTGTAGTCGCCGATCAGCGCGCGCAGTTTCGGCAGACAGGCGTCAAGCGCCGCCTCGGGCGTCCGGCGCATCTGGCGAATCCAGGGATCGTCGGTCTCGCGATAGACGAACAGATTGCCGCGCATCGTGTCGCCGATCGGGAACAGCGTGACATAGGCGGTGCGATGAACCGTGGTTTCCGCGAAATAAGTGAGCGCCGGAAAGGCAAAGCGTTCACGGCCGACGGGCGCGATATCGAAGCCGACCGAGATCGAATGATTGGCCGAGATGACCGGGCGGCCGATATTGAGTTGATTGCGCAAGCTGACGCTGGCGCCATTGGCGAGAATGACAAGGCGCGCGGAAATCTCCTCGCCATTGGACAGGCCGATGGTCTGACGGTCATCCGATGTGGCGATCGACGTCGCCTTGGCGTGAATGGTCTCGACAGATGACGGGATCTGGCCACGAACGGTATTGACCAGCGTGTCGTAGAGAAAGCCGTGCTGCTGGCTGGGGCGCTTGTCGATCACGCGGCCGAAACGCGCGATCCAGATCTCGTCGTCATGGGTGGCGGCACCGAGCACCGCATCGACGAGACCCGTCTTGCGGAGCCGCTCGAGCTGGACGCCGCCGCTGATCTTCTCGCAGCGGAGTTCGGGCGGATGGACCTGATGCGGCTCGATCAGGATTGCAGACACACCGGCGCGACCGAGCATCGCCGCAGCCGTCGACCCGGCGAGGCCGCCACCAATGATCGCGATATCCGTCTGCCGCACGGGAACTCTCCAGCTGCGGCTATCCGTGCGCCCTAAGTGTTAAAAAACGGGAAAGGATTGAGGCAGGCGGTGGGGAGTTACCGCGGGAGAATTGTTTCGAGCGACTTCACGTGCCGTAGTCCGGACGGAGCGCAGCATTCACGTCCGTCATTCCGGGGCGCGGCCGGCGCGAGCCGGACGCGAACCCGGAATCCCTGAGTGGCTTGGCTCGACGGAGACTCCGATGTCGAGATTCCGGGTTCGCGATCGCCTAACGGCGCTCGCGCCCCGGAATGACGAGCGTGGGTCGGGCGATACTTACACCGATGCGGTCGTCACGCCGCCATCGATGACGATGGTCTGGCCGGTCATGAAGGTGGAGGAATCCGAGCCGAGATAGGCGACGGCGCCGGCGATCTCGTGGGGCTCGCCGATCCGGCGCAGCGGCGTGGTCGCGGTACGGCGCTTGAGATTGGCTTCGTCTTCCCACAGCGCTTTCGCGAAGTCGGTCTTCACCAGACCCGGCGCGATGCAATTGACGCGCACGCCCTTGGGCCCCCATTCGCCGGCGAGACTGCGGCACAGGGAGAAGTCGGCAGCCTTGGAGATGCCGTAGGCGCCAATCACCGTGGAGCCGCGCAAGCCGCCGATGGAAGAGATAATGACCACCGAGCCCTTGCCGCGCTCGGCCATGGCCGGGATCGCCTTGGCGCAGAGCCAGATGTTGCTCTTGACGTTGGAGCCCATGATCTTGTCGAAGGCCTCATCCGCAATATCGAGCAGCGGCCCGTAATAGGGATTCACCGCGGCGTTGCAGACCAGAATATCGATCGGGCCGTAGTGTTTCACGGTGCCGTCGATCAAAGCTTCGACTTCATCACGGCGCGAGATGTTGCAGGGAATGACATGGGCATCGCCGCCACTGGCCTTGATGCCATCGACCACAGCCTGACAGGCATCGGCCTTGCGGCTGGAGACGACAACCTTGGCACCGAGTTGCGCCAGCAGTTCCGCGGAGGCCTTGCCGATGCCGCGGCTGGAGCCGGTGATGACGGCGACCTTGCCGGTGAGGTCGAAGGGATTGTTCACGGGCGGCCTCCTTGTTGTTGATTGATTTTAGCGACGGCGCATTCCTTCTCCCCGCATGCGGGGAGAAGGTGGCTCGAATGCGCGTAGCGCGTTCGAGTCGGATGAGGGGGACTCACCACGAATTCATGAGCGCGTGGAGAGTCCCCCTCACCCGGATTGCTTCGCAATCCGACCTCTCCCCGCAAGCGGGGAGAGAGCAGAGTTACTCCGTGATCCCGCCCGCCTGCGCGACGCGGCGGAGGTGATAGTCGGCATCGCCGAACTGCTGCTCGATCATGGTCAGCCGCTTGAAGTAGTGGCCGATCTTGTACTCCATGGTCACGCCGACGCCGCCATGCAGCTGCACGCCGCCCTGGCCGACGAAGCGCGCGGAGCGGCCGATCTGCACCTTGGCAGCGGCGACCGTCTTGGTGCGTTCGTCGAGATCGGTGAAGCTCGACGCCATCGAGGCCAGGAACGACATGCTGCGCGCGGTCTCCAGCGCGGTGAACATGTCGGCCGCACGGTGCTGCAGCGCCTGGAACGAGCCGATGGCGACGCCGAACTGCTTGCGCTCCTTGATGTATTCGACGGAGATCTTCAATGCCTCTTCCATCGCGCCGACCGCTTCCGCGCACAGTGCGATGCGGGCGTCATCGACGACCTGATTGACGATCGACAAACCATCCTCGGCATTGCCGATCGCAGCATCTGCGCCGACCTCGACATTGTTCAGCTTGATATCGGCGGCGCGGCTGCCGTCCTGCGTCTCATAGCCCTTGATGTCGACTCCCTTGGCATTGGCGGGCACCAGGAACACGCCAACGCCCTTGGCATCGCGCTGGCCACCGGCGGTGCGCGCGGTGACGATCAGCGTATCGGCGGTGTCGCCATGACCGACGACGAACTTCTCGCCGGACAACGTGTAGCCCGAACCGCTCTTCTTGGCCGACGTCTTGATGTCCCCGAGGTCATAGCGTGAATCACGCTCGACCTGTGCGAAAGCCATGGTCTTGGAGCCGTCGATGATCCCGGGCAGATGCGCAGCACGCTGCTCCGCCGAGGCGCGGCGCAGGAAGCCGCCGCCGAGCACCACCGTGTCGAGATAGGGCTCGACCACGAGATTACGGCCCAGCGCTTCCATCACGATCATGGTCTCGATCGGACCGGCACCGAAGCCGCCATCGTCCTCGGAGAACGGCAGGCCGAGCAGGCCCTGCTCCGCAAACTTGCCCCAGACGTCGCGGCTCCAGCCGCCCTTCTCGGCGCGATACTTCTTGCGGGCCTCGAATTCGTAGGACGATTTCAGCAGGCCGTCGACGCTGTCCTTGAGGAGGCGTTGCTCCTCCGACAAATCAAAATCCATGGTCTTTCTCTCTCGGATCGCGCGTAACGCGCGTGTGAATGTGTTTAAGCTCCCTAACCTCTCGCCGCTTGCGGGGAGAGGTCGAGGGCGAGCGAAGCGGAGCCTTCGGGTGAGGGGGACTATCCGCGGGCCCCGAGCCGGCGGAGGCTCCCCCTCATCCGGTCCGAATGCGCTACGCGCAATCGGACCACCTTCTCCCCGCAAGCGGGGAGAAGAAAGACATCAAAGCCCCAGCACCGCTTTCGCGATGATGTTGCGCTGGATCTCGTTGGAGCCGCCATAGATCGACACCTTGCGGTAGTTGAAATAGGTCGGCGCGATCGGCGAGGCCCAGTCGCCCTCTTCGTTCTGCCCTTCGCCTTCCGGCATGAAGGGCAGTGCGAACGGGCCGGTGACTTCGAGCAGCAGTTCGGTGAGCGTCTGCTGGATTTCCGAGCCCTTGATCTTGAGGATCGACGAGGCCGGATCCGGCTTGCCCTTGCCGTGCTTGCCTTCGGCAGCGACGACGCGCATCTGCGTCAGCTCGAGCGCCTTCAGCTCGATCTCGGTGGCCGCGAGCTTCTGGCGGAACTGCGGATCCTCGATCAGCGGCTTGTCGCCGGACATCACGCTGGACGCCAGCTCCTTGATGCGGCGGATGCGCTCCTTCGACATGCCGACGCGGGCGATGTTGACGCGCTCGTTGCCGAGCAGGAATTTCGCGTAGTCCCAGCCCTTGTTCTCTTCACCAACCAGATTCTCGGCCGGCACCACGACCTCATCGAAGAACACTTCGTTGACTTCGACGCCGCCATCGATGGTCTGGATCGGACGGACGGTGATGCCCTTCGACTTCATGTCGATGAGGATGAAGGAGATGCCCGACTGCTTCTTCGCATCGGGGTCGGTGCGGCAGAGGCAGAAGATCCAGTCGGCGTGTTGCGCCAGCGTGGTCCAGGTCTTCTGGCCATTGACGATATAGGTGTCGCCCTTCTTCTTCGCCGTGGTCTTCAGCGAGGCAAGGTCCGAACCCGAGCCCGGCTCCGAGAAGCCCTGGCACCACCAGTCGTCCATATTCGCAATGCGCGGCAGGAAGTGCTTCTTCTGCTGCTCGTTGCCGAAGGTGTAGATCACCGGACCGACCATGTTGACGCCGAACGGCAGCGGCGGCGGCGCCGGGGTCTTCTGTAGCTCTTCCAGGAAGATGTACTGCTTGGCGGCGCTCCAGCCGGTGCCGCCATATTCCTGCGGCCAATGCGGGACGGCCCAGCCCTTCTTGTTGAGCGTGCGCTGCCAGTTCACCAGGTCGTCTTTGCTAGTGTGATGACCTTCCTGCAGTTTCTTGCGCACCGCCGGGTCGAGGCTTTCGCGGAAAAAGGTGCGCACCTCGTCGCGGAATGCTGTTTCTTCTTTGCTGAAGCTCAGATCCATCGGATCCTCCTTGTGAGCAGATTTGTAATTACTGAACGATTTCGAGCAGGCCGGCGGAGCCCATGCCGCCACCGACGCACATGGTGACGACGGCATATTTCGCCTTGCGGCGACGGCCTTCAATCAGTGCGTGACCAGCGAGACGTGCGCCCGACATGCCATAGGGATGGCCGACCGAGATCGCGCCACCATTGACGTTGAGCTTTTCCGGATCGATGCCGAGCTTGTCGCGGCAGTACAGAACCTGCACGGCGAAGGCTTCATTGAGTTCCCAGAGATCGATGTCCTCGATCTTGAGGCCATGACGCTTCAAGAGGCGCGGCACGGCGAACACCGGACCGATGCCCATTTCATCCGGCTCGCAGCCGGCGGAAACGAAGCCGCGGAAGATGCCGAGCGGCGTGAGGCCCTTCTGGGCGGCGAGCTTGTCGCTCATGATCACGGTGGCGCTGGCGCCGTCCGAGAGCTGCGAGGCATTGCCGGCGGTGATGGTGAAGCCATCGCCGCGCACAGCCTTCAGGCCGGCGAGGCCTTCCGCAGTGGTCTCCGGACGCGGGCCTTCATCCTTGGACAGCGTGATGTCCTTGAACGAGACTTCGCCGGTCGCCTTGTCGACGACGCCCATCTTAGTCGCGATTGGCGCCAGTTCGTCGTTGAACTTGCCGCCCTGCTGCGCGGCCGCCGTGCGGCGCTGGCTCTCCAGCGAATATTCGTCCTGGCGTTCGCGCGAGATGTTGTAGCGCTTGGCCACCGTCTCGGCAGTGTCGAGCATCGGCATATAGACGTCGCCCTTGATCTTCATCAGTTCGGGATCGACGGTGTGGAATTTGTTGGCGTGCTCGTTCTGCACCAGCGAGATCGACTCGCCGCCGCCGCCAACCGCGATCTCGACGCCGTCGAAAATCACCGAACGCGCTGCGAGCGCAATCGCCTGCAGGCCCGAAGCACACTGACGATCGATGGTGGTGCCGCCAACCGTAACCGGCAGGCCGGCGCGGAGCAGCGCCTTGCGTGCGATGTTGCCGCCGGTCGCGCCCTGCTGCAGGGCGGCGCCCATCACCACGTCCTCGACTTCCTTGGGATCGATACCGGCGCGCTTCACGGCATGCTCGATGGCATGGCCGAGCAGCGTCGCGCCTTCGGTGGCATTGAGGGCGCCGCGAAAGGCCTTGCCGATCGGCGTACGGGCGGTGGAAACGATAACGGCTTCGGTCATGGGCGGGGTCCTCCAGAGGCGGTTTGTTGTTGCGAGGTTGTTTCTTGGTTCATGATGGGCGTGGGTTGCAACCCGCGCAAGGCGTGGCGCGAGAGTTTTCCGACCGCGGTGCGCGGCAAGTCGTCGACAAAGTCCAAAGCTGCCGGCAGTTCATGCTTGCCGAGCTTGCCGGTGAGAAACGCGCGCAGCTCGTCGATGGTGAACGGCGCTGCGCCATTGCGCAGCCTGATAAAGGCCTTAGCCGCTTCACCGCGATATTGATCGACGACACCGATCACGATCACTTCCTGTACGGAGGGGTGTTCGTAAATCGCCTGCTCGATCATCTGCGGATAGACGTTGAAACCGCCGGAGATGATCATGTCCTTCTTACGATCGACCAGATAGAAGAATCCGTCTTCATCCATGTAGCCGATATCGCCGGTCAGGAAGCGATCGCCGACGAATGACTCGGCACTCTCCTGCGCGCGGTTCCAGTAGCCTTTGGTGACGTTCGGCCCCTTGATGCGGATTTCGCCGGTTTCGTTGACGCCGAGCACCCTGGTCGGGTCATCGAGTGACACAACGTCAATGTCGATCCCCGGCAGCATCAGGCCGATCGAGCCCGGCTTGTCGAGGCCGCCGGGCGGATGGCTGGTGCCAGGCGAGCAGGTTTCGGTCATGCCCCAGCCGCTCTTCAGCGACAAGCCAGTCTTGCGCTCGAACAGACGCGCCACTTCATCGGGCAACGGCGCGCCGCCTGAAGCAGCCGACACCAGCGACGACAGATCGCGCGTTTCCAGCGACGGATCGGCCGCGATGGCGATCCACATGGTGGGCACGCCGGGAAATACGGTGGCTTTCTTTTTCTCGATATCGTCGAGCACGCGGCTGACGTCGAAGCGCTGGTGCAGCGAGATGGTGTCGCCGAGGCTGATGCGGGCGAGCAGGATCACGGTCAGTGCATAGATATGAAACAGCGGCAGCACGCAGATGACGCGCTCGATCCGATTGCGCCCGGCGCGTGCCGGTGCGCCCCATAGATTGTAGATCGAGACCGCCGAGGTGAGATTGCCGTGGCTCAGCATCGCGCCTTTCGGCAGGCCGGTGGTGCCGCCGGTATATTGCAGCAATGCGACATCATCGGCCGAAATCTCCGGCCACTGCGTCGGCGGCGTGGCGCCTGCGGTAAAATTGCGGAAAGTGACGATGGCGGGATTTTCCGGCAACGGCAGTTGCGGATTGTTCACCGCGCCCCAGTCGTCGTCCTCACAGACAATCAGCCGATCGAGCAGACCCTTGTCGAGAAACCTCAGTGCCATCGGCAGCAGCGCCGCGAGGTTGCTCGTCACCAGCACGCGTGCGCCGGAATCCTTGAGCTTGTGCGACAGCGCGATCTCGCCATCGAGCGGCGACAAATGCACGAGCCGCGCGCCGGCCTTGAGGCCGCCGAAGAAGTGCACCGGATGATCCGGCGTATTGCCGAGGAAGATACCGATGGAGGAGCCCTTGCCATAGCCGGCGCGCATCAGCGCGGCAGCGACGATGTCCACGCGCGCCTGTAGATCATTGAACGAGATCGGCTGATCCCGAAATTCGATGGCGGTGCGGTCACCATGTTTTGCAACGGAGTCGGCAAGCAGACCCGGCAGCGACCCACGCGCAATCGGGGCGTCCCATGTGACGCCCGGTGGGTAATGTTGCTCGCCCGGATGGGTCATGGCGTGGCCTGCTTACATAAGGAGCGCACGGCGCCAATGTTCCCTCCCCCCTTGCGGGGGAGGGTCAGGGAGGGGGGGAAGCCACAAGTGACGTCGCCCGGGGACCCCCGCCCCCGGCCCCCCCCCGCAAGGGGGAGGGGAGCACATCGTGCTCGCGTCACCACAACTAGCCCTTCGCCAGTGACGCAAACGTCTTGCCTTCATCGGCGAGCTTCTTCAGCAGCGCGGCCGGCTCCAGCGACGGATCGTTGGTCTGCTTGGCGTAGAACTGCAGGCGTTCGACGATCTGCTTGAGACCGACCTGATCGGCGTAGAACATCGGGCCGCCGCGATAGATCGGCCAGCCATAGCCATAGAGCCAGATCACGTCGATATCGCTCGGACGCGATGCCACCTTCTCTTCGAGGATGCGCGCACCCTCGTTGATCATCGGATACATCATGCGTTCCAGGATTTCCTGATCGCTGACGGCGCGACGGGTCAGGCCCAGGCTCCGGCAGGTATCGTCGATGAGCTTCTCGACTTCCGGATCCGGCACCGGCGCGCGGGAGCCGGCTTCATACTTGTAATAGCCCTTGCCGGTCTTCTGACCGAAGCGGCCGGCTTCGCAGAGCGCATCGGCGATCGGCGAGGTGATGCCGCGATCCTTGCGCGAGCGCCAGCCGATATCGAGGCCGGCGAGATCGCCCATGGCGAACGGACCCATCGGCATGCCGAACTTGGTGACGACGGCATCGACCTGCTGTGGCAGCGCGCCTTCGAACAGCAACTTCTCGGACTGCTTGGAGCGGGCCGCGAGCATGCGGTTGCCGACGAAGCCGTCGGAGACGCCGACCACGGCCGGCACCTTGGCGATCTTGCGGGCGACAGCGACAGCGGTGACGAGCGCATCCGGCGCGGTCTTGTCGGCGCGGACGATTTCGCACAGCTTCATGACGTTGGCCGGCGAGAAGAAGTGCATGCCGAGCACATCCTGCGGACGCTTGGTGACGGCCGCGATCTCGTCGATGTTGAGGTACGACGTGTTGCTGGCGAGGATGGCGCCCGGCTTGGCATAGGCATCCAGCGCGGTGAACACTTCCTTCTTGATCGCCATGGTCTCGAACACGGCTTCGATCACCAGATCGACATCCTTGACGTTTTCGAGGCCAACGACGCCGTTGATCAACGCCATACGCTTGGCCGGCGCATCGGCAGGAATGCCGCCGCGTGCTGCAGTGGCTTCATAGTTCTTCTGCATGATGCCGAGGCCGCGCTTGAGCTGCTCCTCGCCGGTCTCAATCAGCGTGACGGGAATACCGGCATTGGCGAAGGACATCGCAATACCGCCGCCCATGGTGCCGGCGCCGATGATGGCGACGCGCTCGACCGGACGCGGCTTGACGCCTTCCGGCACGTTCTGGACCTTGGCGGCTTCGCGCTCGGAGAAGAACGCATAACGCTGCGCCTTGGACTGGTCGTCGGCGACCAGCTTGAGGAACATCTCGCGCTCCTTCTTGAGCGCCTCGTCGAACGGCACATCGAGCGTCCAGCTGACAGCTTCGGCGCAGGCCAGCGGCGCATTCATGCCGCGGTTCTTCTTGTTGGCGGCTGCGGCGGCGTTGGTGAAGATGGTGCGATCAGCGCGCGCGGCAGCGAGCTTGGAATCGTCGTTGCGCAGCAGGCGCAGCGGACGCTTTTCGGCGATGACCTTGCGCGCGAAGGCTTCTGCGCCCGAGGCCGGACCTTCGACGATCTCTTCAATCAGGCCGTTCTTCAAGGCTTCAGATGCGCTGATCGGATCGCCGGTGACGACCATCTTGACGCCGAGCTCCGGACCCACCGCGCGCGGCAGGCGCTGCGTGCCGCCGGCACCCGGCAGCAAGCCGAGCTTCACTTCGGGCAGACCAAGCTTGGCTTCTTTTGTCGCCACGCGGAAATGACAGCCGAGCGTGAGCTCGAGGCCGCCGCCCAGCGCGGTGCCATGGATCGCGGCGATCACCGGTTTGGAACAATTCTCGATTTCCGCAATGACTTCGCTCAATCCGGGCGACTGCGGCGGCTTGCCGAATTCGGTGATGTCGGCGCCGGCAACGAAGGTACGGCCTGCGCATGCGATGACGATCGCCTTCACGACAGGATCGGCAGCGGCCGTTTTGACGTTCTCAAAAATGCCGCGGCGAACCGCCGCACTCAGCGCATTTACAGGGGGAGAGTTGATCGTGACGATGGCGACTTCATCATGACGTTCAAGCTTTACGACATCGCTCACGGCATTCTCCTTGGCTACGTTTACCGGTCTGATTTTCTTAGTTTCGCACTGCGAAATTTAATTCCACATCTTGACACGGAGGGTTATTTTGAAGAGCGTCCCTTGTCAACGAGGGCCGTGGTGCAATCGTATGAAACTGACAAAACCAAATTTTGGGAAGCATGAAACGTCCAGCGAAGAATGTGGCGACAGATCGCAATTTCGTCGTCGCATTGGCTCGCGGCCTGGATGTCTTGCGTGCATTTCGCCCCAATGACGGGCTTCTCGGCAATCAGGAGATTGCCGCCCGCACCAAATTGCCGAAGCCAACCATCTCGCGATTGACTTACACACTCACGAAGTTGGGCTACCTTACACCTGTGCCACGCTTCGAGAAGTATCAACTCGCGCCAGCAGCCATGGCCCTGGGGTATGCTGCACTTGCGAACTTAGGCGTTAAGCATCTCTCGGAATCATTTCGCGACGAATTGATGCGGCAGACCGGCGGCGCCTGCGCAGTCGGCGCGCGCGATCGGTTGAGCATGATCTATTTCGGGCAGAGCCGTTCCAGTCTCACTGTCGGCGTTCAACTCGACGTCGGCTCGCGCATCCCCATTGCAACCACGGCGATGGGCCGCGCCTATTTCTGGGCGTTGCCGCCGGAAGAACGTGCCCAATTATTGCGCGAATTTCGCGAACATTACGGACATCGCTGGTCGAAGATGCGTGATGGACTCGAACGTGCGGGCGAAATGGTCGCACGCCACGGCTTCGTCATCTCGGCTGGCGAGTGGCAGGACGATGTGCACGCTGCCGGTGTTGCAATGACATTGAATGACGGCACCGGTCCTTATGCCTTTAATTGCGGCGCGCCCGCGTTCCGTTTCACGGAAGAGCGCTTGCTCAACGATATTGGACCTCGGCTATTGGCGATGGTAAGAAACATCGAAGCGGCGCTCGGGGGAACAGCTGCACCACAATCCAAAAAACTCGACAGCAAAAAAATCAAATCAGGAGGGAAAGTTGCACGCATTGTTGAAGGGCTCTGACAGCCTTCATCGTCGTGACCTGCGCAAGACTTCGCCGCAGCCGACGATCGAGGGGCACCGCACATGACGCAGGCACAACTCGCAGAGCGCGCGCCCGTTGCATCGACGGCGCCGCTGCTTTCGGTTCGCGACGTCAGCGTTGTGTTCGGTGGCATCATCGCGTTGAACGGCGTCTCGTTCGACATGCAACAGGGTCACATTCTCGGCCTCATCGGACCGAACGGCGCCGGCAAGACCACGCTGTTCAATTGTCTCAGCCGGCTCTACCAGCCGAGCAAGGGCGATATCCTGATGGACGGCCAGACGATCCTGAATCGTCCGGCGCACAAGATTTCCGAGATCGGCATCGGCCGCACCTTCCAGAATGTTGCGCTGTTTCCGAACCTGACCGTGCGCGACAATGTCCGCGTCGGCAAGCATGCGCGCACCAACAGCGACATCATCAGCGACTCGCTGAAGCTGCCATGGGTGCGATCAGGAGAAGCTGCGATCAACAAGGACGTCAACGACATCCTTGATTATCTCGATCTGCACAGCGTTGCCGACACGATCGTCAGCGGTCTTCCGTTCGGCACGCAGAAGCGCGTCGAACTCGCGCGTGCGCTCGCCGCCGAGCCGAAGATCCTGCTGCTCGACGAGCCCGCAGGCGGTCTCAACCATGAGGAAGTCTACATCCTTGGCGACCTGATCCGCCGCATCCGCGACGATCGCGGCGTGACGGTGCTCCTGGTCGAGCATCACATGGGTCTCGTGATGTCGATCGCCGACCATGTCGTCGCATTGAATTTCGGCAAGAAGCTCGCTGAAGGCACACCTGCTGCCGTCCAGAAAGACCCTGCTGTGATCAAGGCCTATCTGGGAGACAAAGACTCATGACCGCGATGCTTCACGTAAAAGACCTGCGTGCGTATTACGGCCAGGTCCAGGCACTGCACGGCCTCGAATTCGAACTGCAGGAAGGCAGCCTGACCACCCTGCTCGGCGCCAACGGTGCCGGCAAGACCACCACGCTGCGCTCGATCTGCAACATGATCCGCTCCACAGGCTCGATCGAGTTCGAGGGCAAGAAGCTCGACAACAAGTCGACCGAAAGCATCGTGCGGCTGGGCATCGCCCATGTTCCCCAGGGCCGCGGCACCTTCACCACCATGACGGTGGAAGAGAACCTGCAGCTCGGCGCCATCAGCCGCAAGGACACCAAGGCGATCGATGACGACATCGAGCGCATGTATGCCCACTTCCCGGTGCTCAAGCAGCGCCACACCCAGCAGGCCGGCACGCTGTCCGGCGGTGAACAGCAGATGCTCGCGGTCGCCCGCGCGCTGATGCTGCGTCCTCGCCTGATGCTGCTGGACGAGCCGTCCTTCGGCCTTGCGCCGCTGATCGTGCGGGATCTGTTCAAGATCCTCGGCAAGATCAACCGCGAGGACAAGGTCAGCATCCTGGTCGTCGAACAGAACGCGCAGCTCGCGCTCGAACTCGCCGACAAGGCCTATGTCATCGAAACAGGACGCATCGTGATGTCCGGCACTGCCGACGAGATCGCGAACAACGAAGACGTCCGTAAATCGTATCTGGGATATTGAGGGGGCGGCCATGGAACTCTTTACCAACCAAGTCCTGGCTGGCATCGCCACCGGCGCGATCTACGCCTGTATGGCGCTCGCCGTGGTCATGATCTACCAGGCGATCGACCACCTGAACTTCGCCCAGGGCGAAATGGCGATGTTCTCGACCTTCGTCGCCTGGCAGATGATGCAGTGGGGCATACCCTATTGGGGCGCATTCGCGCTGACGCTGATTTTCTCCTTTGTCGGCGGCATCGTCATCGAGCGGGCTTTGTTCAAGCCGCTCGCCAAGGCGCCGGTGCTGACCCACGTCGCAGGTTTCATCGCGCTGTTCGCCATCATCAACAGCGTCGCGGGCCTGACCTGGGATTTCACCATCAAGCAGTTTCCCTCGCCGTTCGGCTCGTCGCCCTTCCTGGGCAGCCAGCTGATCTCGACGCATCAGGCCGGCATGATCGGCGTGACGATCATCCTGCTCGTCCTGCTGTTCATCTTCTTCCGCTACACCCGCGTGGGCCTTGCGATGCGGGCAGCGGCGTCGATGCCTGAATCGGCGCGGCTGGTCGGCATCAACACGTCATGGATGATTGCACTCGGCTGGGGCATGGCAGCTGCGATCGGTTCGATCGCCGGCATGCTGATCGCCCCCGTCGTGTTCCTCGAGCCCAACATGATGGGCGGCGTGCTGATCTACGGATTTGCCGCGGCCGTCGTCGGCGGGCTCACGAGCCCACTGGGTGCTGTCATCGGTGGCTTCCTCGTCGGCGTCTTCGAGAACCTCGTCGGCACCTATATCCCGGGTGTCGGCAATGAGCTGAAACTGCCCATCGCTCTGGCGCTGATCATCACCGTGCTGGTCGTCAAACCCAATGGCCTGTTCGGCCGTGCCATCGTGAAGCGAGTTTGATCATGAGCACCGTTCAAGACGTCTCCGCCGCTCCCGTGGTCGCTGCCGTTCCCAAAAAGGCAATGGCGCTCGGCCCGCTGGCATCGCTGATCATCCTGGCGCTGCTCATCGTCACTCCGCTGTTCGTGAAGAACTTCATCATCTTCCAGATGACGATGTGGCTGATCTACGCCATCGCGGTTCTCGCGCTGAACATCCTGACCGGTGCCAGCGGCCAGTTCTCGCTCGGCCAGAGCGCGTTCTACGCCCTCGGCGCCTATACGTCGGCCATCCTCATGGAACATGTCGGCGTCAATTACGCACTGACACTCCCCGTCGCCGGCCTCGTCTGCTTCATCGCCGGCTTCCTGTTCGGCCTGCCCGCGCTGCGGCTGTCCGGCATCTATCTCGCGCTGGCGACCTTCGCCCTCGCGGTGGCGATGCCACAGCTCCTGAAGCTTGGCGTGTTCGAACACTGGACCGGCGGCGTGCAGGGCCTTGTCGTCACCAAGCCTGATGCACCGGAAATCCTGGCCTCGCTGGGCCTGAAAGTGTCGCAGGACATGTGGCTGTACTTCTTCACCCTCGCGGTCACGATCCTGATCTACATCCTCTCGGTCAACCTGCTGAAGTCGCGGTCAGGCCGGGCCATGATGGCGATCCGCGACAACGAAATCGCCGCCTCGGCGATGGGTGTGGACGTCTCGCTCTACAAGACGCTGGCTTTCGGCGTTAGCGCAGGGATCACCGGCGTTGCCGGCGGTCTCGGTGCCATCGCCGTGCAGTTCGTGGCGCCGGATGGCTACACTATCCAGCTCGCCATCGCGCTGTTCCTGGGCATGGTCGTCGGCGGCGTTGGCTGGCTTCCCGGCTCGCTCGCCGGTGCGGCTTTCATCGTCTTCGTTCCGAATATTGCGGAACACGTCTCGAAGGGTCTGTCTGGCGCCGTGTTTGGCGTCATCCTGATCATCATCATCTTCCTGCTCCCGAATGGGGCCAGGCAACTCGCCTATTTGGCACAGGGCTTGATAGGCAAACTACGTAAACACTGAGGACCTATGAACTGCAGAAACTTTCTGCGCACCGCCGCGCTCTCGAGCGCGGCGTTTGCGTTTCTCGCCTTCTCAACTTCCGCGAATGCCCAGAAGAAATACGATACCGGGGCGAGCGATACCGAGATCAAGATCGGCAACATCATTCCCTATAGCGGCCCGGCTTCGGCCTACGGCATCATCGGGAAGATGGAAGAAGCCTACTTCAAGATGATCAACGATCAGGGCGGCATCAACGGCCGCAAGATCACCTTCATCAGCTATGACGATGCCTATAGCCCGGCCAAGGCCGTGGAACAGACCCGCAAGCTGGTCGAATCCGACGAAGTTCTGTTCGTGTTCGGTCCGCTCGGCACGCCGTCGAACACCGCGATCCTGAAATACCTGAACGCCAAGAAGGTGCCGCAGCTGTTCGTCGCCACCGGCGCGACCAAGTTCGGCGAATACAAGACCGCGCCATGGACGATGGGCTGGCAGCCGGCCTATCAGAGCGAAGGCCGCATCTTCGCGCAATACGCGATCACCGAGAAGCCGAACGGCAAGATCGCCGTGTTCTACCAGAACGACGACCTCGGCAAGGACATGCTGAAGGGCCTGAAGGACGGCCTCGGCGAGAAGGCCTCGATGATCGTGGCTGAAGACAGCTATGAAGTGTCCGAGCCGACCATCGACTCGCACATCGTCAAGATGAAGGCATCGGGCGCCGACATCTTCGTCTCGATCTCGACGCCGAAATTCGCGGCGCAGGCGATCAAGAAGGTGGCCGAGATCGGCTGGAAGCCGATGTTCTTCCAGAGCAATGTCGGCTCCTCGGTCGGCGCAGTAATGCGTCCCGCCGGCATCGACAACGCGCAGGGCGTGCTGTCGCTGGCCTATGCCAAGGATGCCATCGATCCGCAGTGGAAGGACGATGAGGGCATGAAGAAGTATCTCGACTTCCTCGCCAAATACGCTCCCTTCGCCAATCCGGCCGAAAGCTCGGCTGCCTATGGCTACGGCCAGGCACAGACCGTGGTTCAGGTCCTCAAGCAGGCCGGCGACGATCTGACCCGCGCCAATATCATGAAGCAGGCCGCCAGCCTGAAGGACTTCGCACCCGACACGCTGCTGCCGGGCGTCAAGATCAACACCTCGGCGACCGACTTCTACCCGATCGAGCAGCTGCGCATGATGCGCTTCACCGGCGAGAAGTGGGACGTGTTCGGCCCGCCGATCGACAGCAAGCTCGGCGGCTAAGCCACCGTCTGGCCGCAGGGCGACGCTTCGTCTCGCACTGCGGAGAATGGTATTCAACCGCCGCATTTCCGAACGGCGGAACATTAAAACTGCTTAATAAAACAGCCCCTTACGACGAAAGTCGTGAGGGGCTTTTTCTTGCTAGTTGCAGTGGAAAAGTATTCAATCCGACGCGCCGCAGCATTCAACAAAAACAAGAATACGCGCGGTTTTATCCAGAGATCAGGGAGATCAGAAATGCCTTCGTTCAGCTCGCGTGCAATGACGTTCACGGTTGCCGCAGCCCTCAGTGCGGCCCTTGGCGGTACTGCCTTCGCCCAGAACAAATACGACACCGGCGCCAGCGATACCGAGATCAAGATCGGCAACATCATGCCCTATAGCGGGCCCGCTTCCGCCTATGGCGTGATCGGCAAGATGGAAGAAGCCTATTTCAAGATGATCAACGATCAGGGCGGCATCAACGGACGCAAGATCAATTACATCACCTATGACGACGGCTACTCGCCGCCGAAGGCCGTAGAGCAGGCGCGCAAGCTCGTCGAATCCGACGAAGTGCTGTTCATCGCCAGCTCGCTCGGCACGCCATCGAACTCCGCCATTCAGAAATACATGAATGCGAAGAAAGTCCCGCAACTGTTCGTGGCCACCGGCGCCACCAAGTTCGGCGACTACAAGGACTTCCCCTGGACCATGGGCTGGCAGCCTGCCTATCAGAGCGAGTCCAGGATCTATGCAGCCTATCTGCTGAGGGAAAAGCCCGACGCCAAGATCGCGGTCATGTACCAGAACGACGATTTCGGCAAAGACATGCTGAAGGGTCTGAAGGATGGTCTCGGCGCCAAGGCGGCATCGATGATTGTCGCCGAGGAAAGCTATGAAGTGTCGGAGCCGACCATCGAGTCCCACATCGTCAAGCTGAAGTCGACCAATGCCGACACCTTTGTCAGCTTCACCACGCCGAAATTCGCTGCGCAGGCGATCAAGAAAGTGGCGGAGCTCAGCTGGAAACCAACCTTCATCCAGAGCAATGTCGGCTCTTCGGTCGGCGGCGTGATGAAGCCGGCGGGTTACGAGATCGCCCAGGGCATCCTGTCGGCGAACTACGCGAAGGACGGCGCCGATTCCAGCTGGGACAATGACGAGGGCATGAAGAAATTCTACGCCTTCCTCGTCAAATATGCGCCCACCATGGACAGGAGCGACGGCTCGGTCGTCTATGGCTATGGCCAGGCGCAGACCATCGTTCAGGTGCTCAAGCAGGCCGGTGACAACCTGACCCGCGCGAACATCATGAAGGAAGCAGCCAACCTCAAGGAATTCGCGCCCGACACATTGCTGCCCGGCGTGACCATCTCGACCTCGGCCACCGACTTCTACCCGATCGAGCAGCTGCAGATGCAGCGCTTCAAGGGCGAGAAGTGGGAGCTGTTCGGCCCGATCATCGCGGGCAAGATCGACGGCTGATGTTCTGATCTCTCCCCGCCGGTCGAAGCCAAGCTTCGTCGCGCGGGGAGAGATCGCGATCAGTAATAGTCCCGGAACGCATCCGCGAGACTGTCGGGCTGCCAGTCGATCTGGTCCGACGCGATCGGATCGTCGGAGAGCAATGCGCTCGCCTGCGTCTTGTAGTCCGGCGCCACGTAATCCGCCTGCGGCAGACCACGGCGCACGATGTCCTGATAGTTCAGATAATTGTCGCGATTTCCCACGAAGGTGCACATGCATTTGGCGGGGTCGGCATAGAGATAGCGCGGGCCGTTCGGCGTGGTGTGCACGACGAAGCGATAGGCCGGCAATTTGCTCAAAGCCAGTTTGCCTGCCGCATCGTTGGCGAAGCGCGCCTTGAAGCCTGCGGACTCCATGTCGAATCCGACCTTCTGCAGCACCGGCACGCTCGGCAATTCGCGCGCCACCAGCAGCGTGACATCGAGCAGCGCCAGCACCGCGATGACAGCGAGTGCGATGCCGCGCGGGCGCCAAGCGGAAAACGTCGTCATCGTCACTGCGCGCATGTCGCGAAACCCCGGCTATGAGCGCGCATCGGCGCGCACTATTGCGCGCGACACTAACGGACCCCGCAGGCGGTGTCACGGTAGCGCTGCCGCAGCGCGCGATGCCGGTTAACAAATCCATCACGCCGCCTCGCTGGCGACGAGCGCCTCCAGGACGCGCCAATACATTTCGTCCAGTATCGCTTGCTGCTGCTCTGCATTCAGAACGCGCCGTCGTTGAAACAGAAGACAGATCGGCCGGCTGCCTGTGCAATGGTGTGCACGACGACAGGCCTTGATGACGCAAGTGCGATGGGTGCGCAGGATGTTCGCATTACCGCGCTCGATCTCCTCGATGCAGACGGCGACGATCATGTCCGACAGCCTCTTGGCCGCCAGGTCGCTCTTGTCCCTGGCGCGCTGCGCGAGATGCCAGGCGTCCTGTTGCGAGATGATCATGTGAACTCCCGTTGTGACGATGATGACTGGATATGAGTGACTTGGGTGACGGTCACGCGCCGTCCTTGCCCGCGCCTGTGCGCGTGCGTGGCGGTCCCGGTGGTCTCCCTCGAAAATGAGGGAGATGAAGCGCCGAAAGGCGCGACTTGGGTACAGTGCCGCAGCGTAGTATCCGGATCGCCGGACCACAGAGGCCGCGGAAACGCCTTTCGACGCTCCATCGTGGCGATTTCTGTCCCCGGGACCGTTCTTCCGGGCAAAGGCGCAAAGCTCCGCAGTCCGCTTATCCCGACGGTTTCCCGCCGTTCACCAATGCCACGTCCAGCCAGCATGAGTGGCAGACCCCCGTAGTGGGGCCGGACGGTAACCCAAGGCCTCCCGAGTGCGTGAGGGAACGTCTCCCTCCCGCCCGCAGGCGCCACATCCCGCCCCGCGCTAACAAGCGTCCCTGGCAACGCCCCTCAAAGTGGGACGGGATGCAATGGAAAATAATCTCTTCGAAAACAACGTCAAGGATTATTTTCCGAATTCTTCGGAGGCACCCGCCAGAGAGCCCACCTCCTGAGAGAGCGACGCAGGTGTACAGATGAATGTCGAGGCGTGATAGAAAATGGACCCGCTAACGCAGATCATGACGAAATACCTGGTTCAACATCGGGGCGCCGTTACGCCCGACGATATATGTCGCGGAATATACTCCGCCTGGCCAAGGTTCGGTGGACCGCTTTTTTCCGATGAAGAGAAGCGTCTGGGCCTGATTTTGCGCAACTGCAACTGGACCCTTCTCGGCGATGATCCTGCCGTCGGGATCGCGCAGCGTCAGTGACTGTTCGTCGCCCGTCTTCAAGCCAATTGTCCGAACATAAACGACAAGGGCTTCAGATTTCGTAGTTGGCTTGCGCTGAGAGACAGCGTCAACCTCGATCATATCGTTCGTGACTGCTTCGGTAGCGAATCCGAAGTTCAAGACTGCGCGCGGTGAATAGGCCAGACGAACCCGAGCATCGTCCGTCCATTCACTTTCAGTATGACTGCCGCAAGCGCCAGGCATCAAGCCTGCTCCAAAGGGATCGATGACCTTCCCTTCTCGCCGCACAATAAAGTGTAGATGCGGATACTCAGTTAGCCCCGACATGCCGACGGCACCGAGAACTTGGCCGGCGCGGACTGTATCTCCAGCTCTTACCAGGATGCTGTCTTTGGCCATATGGCAGTACTGGGTTTCGCGATCTCCGGAATGTCTGACAACAACGCCATTGCCGCATTCATTTCCTTTGGCTGCATCGCGCCTGTCGCCTTTCACAGGGCTGTCCGCAAGGCCATCGCGAGTTCGCAGCACCGTGCCCTCGGCGGCTACGACGACGTGAACCGGCTTCTGCTGTCCGCCATGTGACGTTAATCGAAAATCGACGCCGTTATGGCCGTCATAGGTCAATGTCCCGCACATGTAGTCCTTGGCCGAGGGACTATCGTCGATGTCTACGTAATTCTGGATGAAACACGTGCGACCAATGTCGCACGATAACGGTATGATCAAATCTCCAGCAGTCGCCGCGTGCGATATTCCTATAACGAGGGGCAGCGCTAACAATATCCCAATCTGTTGCCGATGCGCCATCTGATCACGTCTGGATGCCCGCGGGAACTCCACGATTTTACATGGATGAAGATGTGGTGATGTAGGGTGCCCCGGGCTGTCGCAACTTGAACGGTGAGAATGTTCGACTATGCAGAACGAAAAATTCCGATTGGCGATTGATTCCAACTTTCAGCATGACGCGTTTGATGTAAGTCCGTACGGTTTCTTCCGTGAAACCAAGTTCCAATCCGATGGCGCGTGGACAGCGCCCGCGGAGAATACAGCGAACAATCCGCGCCTCCACCCAACTCAAGCCAAACGCGAGAGCAATGCGCTGGGCACCGGCCTCCTCATTGAATTGAGGAACGTAGATGAGAGCAAGATTTGGATCGGTATTTCCAGGGATTGAACCGATCACAGCAAACAAAAATCGCTGCTCCTCTTGCGAGATGAGCACGGTCGATCCGACGTTCTTTTGGTTTGGATCCGGAATGATAGCGGCTCGAACAGCGTCCCTGAGCTGGGTGGTGATGAGGGGGGTCGATCCCGAGAGCGTACCACCATCGAGAGTGATGACACCTTCGCCGACAAGTCGCCGAAACCCGCTGTTCATGCTCCGAACGATCAGATTTTCGTCAATGGTCAGGGCGGGTGACTCAATGTCATCCAGCCACATTTGATGAGACTGCAATGTGGTCTTTGTCAGATCAGCGACCGCATCCCATAGGAGCTCGATCGCGCGCCTAGCGGTAGCGAATTCTGCATCAGGAATCTGCACCTGCCACCATCCCGCAATAAAGATGGCAGTATCCCCAGAGACCGTACATACACGTCCGATGACCGAGTGGTGCCCGTAGACCGGGCGCGTTCCGATCAGCCGGCGTGCAAACCCGTTTGGCGACGTAGACGACTGATATATGAAATTGCCGTCTCCGTTGAAAGTCTCCGAGATGGATCTCGCCAACGCTTCCGATGCGGGACTGGGCGCGGGTAATCCAACTGAAGTCTGATCGAGTAGATCTCCTTCTGGAGACAAGAACACAGCGTAGCAGCGTTTGCATTCGAGCAGTCGGGCTAAGGATCGCGCAAACCACAGGTTTTGTGGCGCACTGGAGTTGCGGCTGGGGCGAGGCAATGGATTCGCCGGAGTAGCTCGAAGCCTGAAGGCCAGTGAGCCGATGGTGTCAGAGCGGTCGTTTTCCTGTTGGTATCCTTGCTGCATAAATGCCTCCCAAAGAATTTGTGTGTTCAATATTCCGCCAAGGCGTCAACTCTCCCGGAAGGCACGGTGGACGCGTAGGCGCAGCGGCTGAATTAAGTACTCCGCAAATGTTCTTATGCCTGTTTCAACAAAGACTTCGACCGGAAGGCCGGGCTTCAAAGTCGTGAGATGAGGTTCGACCTCCGGTGATCGCTGCAAATCAATTTCTGCCATGTAGGATGTGACGCCGCTCTTCGTGTCAGTGAACGCATCCGCCGCGACAGAAGTCACCTGGCCTTCCAGCATGGGTCGGCGGCGAATGTTGAGGGCAATGATGCGGATACGAGCGTTCTGCCCCGCCATGACTTCCTCGCGATCCTGCGGCCGCAGGGATGCCTCGATGACGAGGCGATCCTCGATGGGCACGATCTCCATGAGTGTCTCTCGAGGCGCTAACACAGTGTTCAATTCCCTGCTGTTGAGGCGAACAACCCGTCCCGACTCCGGTGCGCGTAAATCAGTCCGCGCCAGTTGTTCACGCAATGCGCCAATCCGATGTCTGAGATCGCCGATCGATTCTCGCGTTGCGTGACTCTGTTTTGCGATATCCTGACTTTGGTTGAGACCCAGCTGTTTTCCACGATCGACGAATTCTGCGATTTTCCCGCGTGTTTCTGCTTGCTGGGTCAGATTGCGCGTGAGTTGGGCCTGCATGTCCGCTTCCGCCCTCTTCAACGCAAGTACGCGTGGCTTTCGTGCGAGCCCTTTTTCCAATAGCGATGCTGTATCTCGTATTTCTTCCTGAAGAAACTGAAGTTGCTCTTGCAGGCTTGTCCTGCTGTTTTCGAGGCCATGGGCCGTTTCCATGAGTTGTCGGGTCTGCTGATCAATCAATTGCCGCTCGCCGGTCAATGCACTTGATCGCGTCGCGAACTCCGTCTCCTGGGTCTGAATTGCCGTCTTTGCTTCGGGGCGAGGAGAATTCCGTAATTCGTCAGGAAATGAAATAGCGGTGGACTGCATTTGTTCAGCGAGTAACCGTGCATCCAGCGAGAGATCAGCAAACAATTTTGTCTCTAATACGCCAAGGCTTCCCTCAACTTGGGTCGTATCGAGTTTTGCAACGATCTGACCGGCCTCGACTTGCTCGTTCTCGCGGACATAAATGGTCTTCAATATCCCACCGTCGAAATGTTGCACCGCCTTCCGCTTGGATTGGACCTTTATGATACCGGGAGCGATGACGGCGCTGCGCAGCGGGACGAATGTAGCCCAAAGGCCGAATCCGCCGAATTGAATCGCTAAAAGGAAGGCTCCCCATTTTATGAGTCGTCGGGCATCGGACCTGGGTTTCTCCAGGATTTCGTGGCTGCTCGTTGCACCGAGTAAAAGTTCGTGGACGTGAGTTGTCACAATTCCTGCTCCTAGCCAGATAGCAGTTGTGGGCGGTCGGGCTGACGCGGACCCCGGCGTGAAGGGAGCCCCGCTGTGTTGCTGGGTAGAACTTCCGAAACGGGACCGAAGGCGACCTGCGTGCCGTCGCGGAGCAGCAATACGTGATCCGCAATCGTCAGGAGGCGTGGCCGGTGGGTCACGATCAGGAAGGTTGCGCCCTGCGATCGTGCGCTCAATATCGCAGTGCACAGCGCTGCCTCGCCATCCGGATCGAGATTTGCGTTGGGCTCGTCGAGCAGTATCAGTTTACGGTTGCCGAAGAAGGCTCGTGCCAAGCCGATGCGCTGTCGCTGGCCACCAGAGAGGCGATGACCGTCGCGACCGATCTGCGTTTGATACCCGGCCGGCAGTGCCAGAATCATCTGGTGCGCGCCAGCCAGAGTTGCCGCCATGACGATATCTTCGTCGCGCGGACTCTCCTCAAATCCCGAGATCGCTTCAGCAACGGTACCGGCGAGTAATTCGACATCCTGAGGAAGATAGCCGATGTAGCTTCCGAGCTGATCGGGGTGCCAGCTCTCCAGCAACGCGTTGTCGAGCCGGATTTCACCGACGCTGGGCTTCTCCAAGGCAGCCGCCATCCGCAAAAGAGTGGACTTGCCCGCGCCGGTCGGACCAACGACCACGACGATCTCGCTGGGCCTGCATCGGAAGGCAATACCTCTCAGGATCGAACGTCTCGCCTGCGGAATGGTGAAGCCGACACCATTGAGTTCCAGTAAGCCATTTGGGGCAGTGAGGCGGGTCCGATGAGGTTGCTTCAACACCCATGTCGCCGCGGCGCTGACGCGCTTCCATGCCTCCTGCGCCGCGGTCACCCCGCGCCAGGCAGAGATAAGGCTCTCCATCGGTTGCAGGGTTCGGCTGACCATGATCGAGCTCGCGATCAGGCTGCCGGCGAGTACCTCGTTTTGCAGTACAAGCCAGGCACCACATCCGATAGATAGAACTTGCAGGGTAGACCTCACCATGCGTGCCGCCGATGCGATCGCGGCGACCCGTTCGCTGGCGCGAACGACAGGAGATAACGCCTCATCATTGGCGCGCATGAAGGCGCGGATGGCGCCTCCAGTCCAGCCCATGGCCCTGATGAAATTGCCATGTCGTACGATGCCATCCATTAGCATCTGACAACGTGCGGCTGCACCGCTCGCTTCATTGACCTCCGCCCGGGCAATACAGCTACTCACATATCCCATGATCGACAGAACGACCGCGCCAGTCAGCGCAATAGCGCCGTAGTAGGGATGGATGAGAAAGAGGATAAGTATGAAGACGGGAAGAAACGGGGCATCGACCAACGTAATGACAGCGCCGCCTGAAAAGAAGTTCCGTAGCTCCCGAACTTTCACCAGATCATGCGTCGAGCCTTCGCGGCGTCGCGCCGGATCGGCAATGGTTGCCTCCAGGATGAGCGGTGCGATGCGCTGTTCGAAGGTGACGGCGAACCGGCTGAGCAATCGAAATCGAATGACGTCGAAGAAGGCGCTGAAGATCAACGCCGCAATTCCGAGGGAGGTCAGGCCGATGAGAGTCTCGATGCTTCCGCTGCTGATGACCCGGTCGAAGACCTCGATGGAGTAGAAGGGTAACACAAGCAGAAGGATGTTGGCCGACACGCTGAAGACGACGACCCACACGAGCGTGGTTCGCCCTGGAACGGCGCTGACAACAGATTCTGCTCGGGCCGAGTGAGCCAGACGCATAGTGACTGCCTAATTGCGCAGAATGCGTAGGGCGGCAACGTGCCGCCCTACGTCGTCAATAATCAGACAACTTCGATAGCGGTGTAACCCGCTGCGTTATTTATGTCCTCGATCGAGGCATAGGGGGTTCCTCCGCCCGTAATGCCATCGAGGGTGATGGTTCCGAAGCCGAAATCCAGCGTGGTATTGGTACCATCGTCGTCGACGACCACCGTTGTCGGGTCATAGCCAGGCGCCGCATCGATGCTGATGGTGTCACCGTCAGCGAAACTAAGATCGGTAACTTCGTCATCACCGAAGTCCGCGCCCGTACCATCGCCAGCGTTGATCGCGTCGGTTCCGGCGCCTCCTGTAAGCACGTCATCACCGATACCGCCGTTCATCGTGTCAGCGCCGTTACCGCCGCTCAGCTCATCGTCGCCCGCTGCGCCGTTGAGCGTGTCATTTCCTGCACCGCCGGCCAGCGTATCGTCACCGTCGCCGCCTTCAAGCGCATCCGCTCCATTGCCGCCGGCAAGCGTATCGTCGCCTGCATCGCCGTTTAACGTATCGACGCCGGTGCCACCGGACAGTTCGTCTGCCCCGTCGCCACCATTAGCGACGTCATCGCCAGCGCCGCCTTCGATTGTGTCGTCACCGGCGTCACCTGCCAGCAGGTCGTTACCCGCACCGCCATCCATGACGTCGTCGCCCGCTCCACCATTAAGTGTGTCGTTTCCGGCGTCGCCGTTCATGATATCGTTCCCGTCATCGCCATTGAGGGTGTCGATACCATCGCCTCCGTTCATGGTGTCGTTACCGGCACCGCCATTCAGTGTGTCATCACCGAGACCGCCATTCACCGTATCATCACCCAGGCCGCCACTGGCGGTATCATTGCCGTCGCCGCCTTCCAGCGTGTCATTGCCGAGCCCGCCGGTCAGGGTATCGTCGCCGGCATCACCATTGATGGTATCATCGCCCACCCCGCCAGACAGGACGTCAGCACCATCACCACCATTCAATGTGTCATCGCCAGCAGCGCCTGCGAGTGTATCATCGCCTGCGCCCCCCGAGAGAACGTCATTTCCAGCACCGCCGTCGACGTTGTCATTTCCGTCGCCGCCATCGATCGTATCCGCCCCGGCGTTGCCGGAGAGATCATCATTCCCTGAGCCGCCATTGATCGTATCGTCCCCCGCGTCGCCGCTAGCCGTATCATCTCCAGCGCCACCGTCGATCGTATCAATGCCAGCGCCGCCACTGATCTGGTCGTTTCCGTCTCCTCCGAGAATGGAGTCGTCTCCCGCGTTGCCGTTCAAGGTGTCGTTGTCGACGCCACCATCGATCGAGTCGTTACCGGCTCCACCGTTGATCGTGTCATCACCGCCGAGGCCTGAGAGAGTGTCATTACCCGGGAGCCCATTGATCGTATCCGCAACTGGGGTTCCGTTCAGAATGTCGTCACCTGGTGTACCATTGATCAGTGCCATGATTGCCACTCCAAGATGATGTCGCGCTTCTAACGCGACTACGCTTCGCGCTGAACATAGATGCATGATCCTAGCTATCCCCTCGACAACCGGAGATCGCTGACACCGAGCGTGTCGATCAAGCGAATTTTGCGCAATCCCCATGTGGGGACAAAATGCAGCGCGTGATAGGGAAAGCTATTGCGTAAATGTTCGCTCAGGATTCATCTGAAGGACAGCCCTGCTGCCGTAACTCAAGTTCGACAATAATGCTCTGAGGCCATGATTAAGCGCGTCGAGCGTGCAATCTGAAGATGAAGGGCAGAGCAGAACTCTAACTATCGGTATTCTTACGGATTACAGAGTGCTCTCGCGCGTGGCTCGTGACGACTGCTCCATCTAGCCGAGTGCCTTCGTCTACTTCAGCCATAATCTCGTTAATCGTCTCAATAGGTCTTGCAGAAAGGAAGGATGACGCGAAGCTCATGTGCGTGAAACTGGCTTAACGCCAACAATGTGCAACGCCCGTCCCAAGTATATTATCCTGGAATCGATCTATCCTACGAGTGTCACTTGTAATCGGCATCGTGTCGCACATCGACGAGCTGCTCGACCGCAACATCGGTGCCGGGTATCCAATTGGTCGATTTGAAGCCGCTCACGCATGCGGCAATCCCTTGCGACATTAGGATAGCTCGCGTCCGCTTCTGGTGCCAAACCGACAATCGGTAACGGACGATGTCGGCCGCTTGCCATGAGCGAGACAAGACCTTTGTGGCGGTCAAATTACTCTGAACTACACTTTCGAGAGATTTTTGCAGCGGCTCCTTTTCGAATCTGCAGCGCTCCTGTCGACAGGTGACATCAATCCAGAGCGACGCCGCCCCTAGAAGCCGCATGTCCCGCGGCATCCGGGTCGCTCCACACCGTTGGTCCGAGAGATCAAGCGCGTACTTCGAAGATCATATTGAAAGGCGTCTCAGTCGCGCGGCGGAAGCGCTTGAAACCTGCCTCAGTCGCGACCTGACGCAATTTGCTTTCACCTGCCTGGGCGCCGAGCCCCAAGCCCACCTCCTGAGAGAGCGACGCAGGTGTACAAATGAATGTCGAGGCGTGATAGAAAATGGACCCGATCGGGTTGAGATTATCCTTGAGATTGTCATGAGCAAATGGCTCGACGATCATCCATGACCCGTCTTTGGCCAGTGTTTCCTTGACATGCTTGCCCGCACCAACGGGGTCGCCCATGTCATGCAGGCAATCGAAGAAAGCGACCAGATCGTAGTCTTTTGCCGGAAAATCCTTGGCACTGGCCTGCGCGAATTCAATTCGGTCTCCGACCCCAGCTTCCTGCGCCAGGACCTTCGCGCGATCGATCGAAGGTTTGTGGTAATCAAACCCGAAGAACCTGGATTTGGGGTACGCCTGCGCCATCACGATGGTAGAGGCCCCGTGGCCACATCCGACATCGGCCACCCTGGCGCCAGCCTTCAGTTTGGCTTCGACGCCTTCGAGCGTCGGGATCCAGTTCGAAACCAGATTGGCGTTATAGCCCGGCCTGAAGAAGCGTTCGGTGCCCGAGAAAAGGCACTTCGAATGCTCATGCCAGCCAACGCCCTTTCCTGTTCGAAATGCTTCGGCGACCTTGGGTTCGTCGAGATAGGTGGACTGCACGACATCGAATGCACCGGCGAAGAAAGCTGGCGACCCCTCCTCGGCGAACGCCATCGCTTGTTCGGCCGAGAGCGAGAACGCGTTTTTTTCAGGGTGGTAATCGATGTAACCAGAGGCGGCCTGGCCGGACAGCCACTCGCGGACATAACGCTCATGCAGGCCGGTCTTCTTGGCAAGCTCCGAAGGCGTGAAGATATCTCCATCCGCCATTGCCTTGTAGAGGCCGAGGCGATCGCCGAGCAGTATACTGGCACCGCCGAGTGAAATGCCGAGGTCGTTGACCAGCTTTCCTACGAGTGCGTTCAGCTTTTCAGGATTTGGTTCACGCATTGCAGCATCCTCCACTTTGTGAAGAACAGCCCTCGTTCTAGTTAAGCACGACTGGCGAATTACAAGTGGGCGCCGAGCGCCACGCGATGTCAGATTCAGAATTATGCGGAATTGTCCGCTGCTGGCGCAATACCCGCGTTCCCTCTAGACTTGCTTCTGCGAGTTTTGAAATTGCCGCTCAATTTTCACGAATTTTCGGGGGAAATTATCCTTGGCCGAAGGTGGGATTGCGAATATTCGCGCAGTATTATTGTCGAAGCCCCGCCCGGTCGGGTGGGATCAGCGCCGGCAGCGACTTGATGAAGTCGGGTCGATCTGGCCGGTGGCCGACGATGTCGAGTTGCGGACTGTCGATTGCGGCAATGTCGCGGGGGAATGGTCCTTCTCACCGGGGGCAGATACGACGCGCGTGCTTCTGTATTTTCATGGCGGCGGTTTTTGTTCGGGATCAATCCTCAGTCATCGACGCCTCGTGACAGAGGCAGGGCGGGCTGCTGGCATAAGCACCCTGGCGATTGACTATCGGCTCGCGCCGGAAAACCCGTTTCCTGCCGCTCACGACGACGCGATGAGCGCTTGGCGATATCTGCGCCAGCAGGGCATAGACGCCAGCAATATCGTAGTTGCCGGTGACAGCGCTGGCGGCAATCTCACAATTACCCTCATCAACGCCTTGCGCGGAGCCAATGAAGCGTTGCCGGCATGCGCTTGGCTTATTTCGCCCTGGACCGATCTTTCAATTTCCGGGACGACGCTACAAAGCAAGGATCAGATCGATCCGATCATCCACCGTGGCTACCTCGAGGAACTGGCTGACGCCTTTGCTCCGGCATCGCTCGACCGCAGGAGCCCGTTTCTGTCTCCGCTATTCTCGAACCTCATCGGATTTCCACCAACACTCATTCAGGTCGGGTCAGCCGAAACTTTGCTCGCAGACTCGACGCGTTTCGCGGAGGCTGCCGCGATAGCCGACGTCGCGACGACGTTGGAGGTATGGCCCGACATGATCCATGCATGGCCTCTGTGGAATGGCGGTCTTACAGACGCAAGGTTGGCGCTCAGGTCAGCTGGACAATTCATCAAGCATCGATTGTCTGATCTAGTTCAAATCAGTTCCAAGTCTTCGTGACATCGGAGGGAGGACATCAAGGCGCCATTGCCGCCACGACAGTACGGACGGTACTAACCTCAGCTCTGATGCGGGCCTTGCATGATTTTCATGGCATCCTTCACGTGGCGCCACTCGTTGGCTTCTTCCAGCTGACCTTTTTGCTCGCATGTCAGTGCATTCTGAGCGGCATGAGCAATCGCCACGGCGCCGTGCCGATCAAGCATCTGCCGGGCGATGGTGTGGACTTGAGTTTCGGACATCATTTGCTCTCTCCTGATTTACCCGAGCCAAGGAGAACCGGTACTGCTGGAACAGAACCGGCCCGGTGTCTCTGAAAACGGTGGAACAGCCAATCTCGTTCCCGGAAAAAACAACCGGCCGCGCGCTGGCATGGGCCGGCCATCTATCGCCACCGCTTTGCCACGAATTTCAAACTCGAATTGCGATCGGACAAAGCATTGTGCGCCGCAAATCAATCATCCGATGTTAAACATCGGATGATTGCATTCGCTCTGAAAACGTGAGATAGGCCACTGAGGAAACAAGCGGGGAAGAACACTCGTGGCACGAAGTCCTACGAAATCGCTGGAGCGGGGAAGCAAGCCAGGCCGTATCAACTCGGTCTTGACCACGCTCGGCTGCGAAATTGCGCAGGATATTATCCCGATTGGCGCAACCCTCCCCCCGGAGCCGGAACTGGAGGCGCGCTTCGGTGTCGGGCGCGGCGTCATCCGGGAAGCGATCAAAACCCTCGCCGCGAAAGGAATGGTCAGCGTGCGTCCGCGTTACGGTACGCACGTCTTGCCGCGCCGCGACTGGAGCCTGCTCGATCGCGATGTGCTGGGATGGCTGGTCGGCGGCGGCGAACCGGACCGCGATCTTCTGATGGCGATTCAGGAAGTACGCCTGATCATCGAGCCGGCGGCAGCCGCCCTCGCCGCAACGCGGAGCACCAAGCAGGACAGATTGCGCATCGAGGCCGCACTGGTCGGCATGGAAACCTCGCACGATCAGGAAAGCGCCATCAAGGCGGACAAGGCATTCCACCTCGCCATTCTCGATGCGACACATAACCCCGTGTTGCAGGGTTTTCGCGGCGCCATCGATACCATTCTGAGCGCGGTGTTTCTTGTCGCGGTCGGCAGCCCCGGCTGGTTCGAAGACAATCTGCCAAACCACGCGGCCGCCGCGCGCGCGATTTCCGCGGGCGATGCAAAGAAGGCCAAGACCGCCATGGAACAGGTGCTCGGCTACACGCAATTCAAGCTCTCGAAGCGTCGCGCGACTGCGACGCCTGAAGGCATAACGCCGGTCTCAACCGCGGCGACGAAAAAAAGAAAGAGGAAGCCCCATGTATCGTGACATGATCGGATCGACGCACGTTCTTGCATCGCCGGAAATCGCCATCGTCGCTATTCCCGAGGACGAGCGCGTCTGGGTGCCGCAGGCGCCGGATGTCTGGTTTCGTCCGCTGATGCTGAACACACGACAGGGGCAGTGGTGCAATCTGCTGCGCGTGCGACGCGCCGGCGTATTATCGCGGCATCTGCATCCCAATCCGGTGCATGGCTTCGTGTTGCGCGGCAAATGGTTCTACCGTGAACACCAGTGGGTGGCGACGGAGGGCTCCTACGTGTTCGAGCCTCCGGGTGAGATCCACACGCTGGTCGTCCCAGAGGACGTTTCCGAGATGATCACCTTCTTCAACATCCAGGGATCGATGCTGTATCTCGATGAGAACAACAAGCACGTCGGCTATGAGGACGTCTTCACCAAGATCGATATGTGCCGCGCCCACTACGAGTCCGTCGGCCTTGGCCGTGACTACGTCGACCAGTTCGTGCGCTGATGGCAGACGGTGCCAACATGATCGAGGAGATGCCGTCGGCCGCATGGGCGTCGATCTGGTACGCGGGAAAGCGCGTGCTGGTGACGGGCGGAACGTCAGGGATCGGCGCGGGCCTCGCGCGCGGCTTCGTTGAGGCCGGCGCGGAGGTCATCGCGACCGGCGTGAATGCTGCGGAGATCGAGCGGGCGCGTTCGGATTCGGTGCTGCGCGAGGCTCAGGCCCATCAGCTCGACGTCCGCGACGACTGCGCGATCAAGTCCCTTGTCGGCTCGCTCGGCGAACTCGATGTGATCGTCAATTGCGCCGGCGTCATCCGTCGCGGCGAAGAGCTCGACCCCGCGGTCTTCCAGTCGGTGGTCGATATCAATCTCAACGGCACCATGCGGATGTGCGCCGCCGCGCGGCCACTGCTGGCACGCTCCAAAGGTGCGATCGTCAATCTGGCATCCATGCTGTCGTTCTTCGGCGGCGGTCTCGTTCCCGGTTATGCCGCCAGCAAAGGCGGTATTGCACAACTGACGAAATCGCTGGCGATCGCCTATGCGAATGACGGCATTCGCGTCAACGCGATCGCGCCGGGCTGGATCGCCACGCCGTTGACGACCGATCTGCAGGCCAGCCCGGAACGTAGCCAGGTCATTCTGGAGCGCACGCCGTTGGGCCGTTGGGGCAAGCCGTCGGACCTTCTGGGCGGCGTGCTCTATCTGTGCTCGCCGACGGCTTCTTTTGTGACGGGGACGATCCTCGTCATCGACGGCGGATATGCCGTGACGTGATCAGGCGGCGGCGAAGTGCCGCCGTTCGCAGACGAGATTTGAGTACTAAACTGCGTAGCCGAGAGCCTCGCAGATAAAAATAAAGCGGCCAGAACGCTGGTCAAAGGGAGGTCGCGTGCTCGTTGCGCCCGGTCAAAAAGTGCGGTCCCGCGTCGCCTGGCGCGGCATGAACTCGCTGGTGGGCGCGGCCTTGTTCGTGGCGCCCTTGCTCGTGCTCGTCGCCATCTGGGCGATCGTGGTCCCGCTGTTCAACGTCAATCCGCGGATTTTTCCGTCGGTCGGCTCGGTGGCCGAAGCAGCGGTTGCGGCGATCGGCGATGGCACACTCATCCGCCATATCGGCGCGAGCATGCTGCGTGTCGGACTGGGCACGTTTCTCGGCGTGCTCGTCGCCGTTCCGCTTGGCATCGCCATGGGCGTGAGCCCTGCGGTCTCAGCATTTCTGACGCCGCTGTTTCGCTTCTTCTCGGTGCTTGCCGGCATCGCCTGGATACCCATCGCGACGTTGTGGTTCGGCTACGGCTTCGGCGCCATCATCTTCGTGATCTTCAACGCCGTCTTCTTTGTCGTCGCCTACAACACGCTGCTCGGTGTCTCCACCATTCCGATGACGATCCGCAATGCGGCCGCCTCGCTCGGTGCCGGACGATGGGCCTTGCTCACCGAAGTACTGCTCCCGGGTGCGCTCCCCAATATCGTGACAGGCGTGCGCACCGGGCTCGGCTTCGCGTGGCGCGGCCTGATCGCGGCGGAGATGATCGCGACCAATGTTGGGCTTGGCTACATGCTGTTCGTCGCCCGTGACTTCTATCGCACCGAAGTGATCGTGCTCGGCATGATCGTCATTGGCGTGCTGTGGCTATTCATCGACCGGTTGCTGCTCGTTCCGCTGGAACGCGCGACGATCGAGCGATGGGGACTGGTGAGGCGCACATGAACATTGCACTGAAATTCTGGAGCGGTTACGTGCGCGCGACGCATCGGTGGCCAATTATCGCGACCATCGTGCCGTTTATTCCCGTGGTGGCGATCTGGAGCATCGTCGCCAATTCAGGCATGTTTCCGCGCGCCTTCTTCCCGGCGCCGGTGGATGTGATGCGGTCGTTCATCTCCCTCGCCTACAAGGGAATTCTGCCGGACTATCTGCAGGATAGTCTGATCCGGCTGCTGTTCGGTGCATCCATCGGCGTCGCGCTGGGTATCCCGCTCGGCATCCTGATCGGCTCCAGCCGCCTCGCACATCGCATCTGCTGGCCGGTGCTGCTGTTCTTTCAAGCCATCGGCGATATTGCGTGGCTGCCGATCCTGCTGATCTGGTTCGGCTTCGGCCTCACCACCATGACCTTTGTCATCGTTTACACCGTGCTGTTCCCGATCGTGCTGAGCACCGTGCTCGGCGTGCAGTCGGTACATCGCGATCTTGCCCGTGCGGCGCAGAGCCTCGGCGCGTCGCCGATGCGGGTGCTGTGGGAAGTCACGCTGCCCGGTGCCTTGCCGAATATCATTACCGGCCTGCGCAACGGCCTCGGCTATGGCTGGCGCGCGCTGATCGCGGTGGAGATCATCGTCGGCACCAGCGGCATCGGATTCATGATGTTCGATGCACGTCGTGCCGGCTCAACGGTCGAGATCCTGCTCGGCATGATCGTTCTCGGCACTCTTTGGTACATCGTCGATGCCTGGATCCTTGCGCCAATCGAGCGCGCAACGGGCCAGCGGTGGGGATTGGTTACGTCATGAAAACACTGTCGCTCAAAAATCTTCGCAAGACCTATTTCGATCCCTATGCGGGATCGCAGGTCACCGCCGTTCAGGATGTCTCGCTTGATGTCGAGCAGGGTGAATTCGTCTCCGTCGTTGGTCCCTCCGGCTGCGGCAAAACAACGATCCTGAACATGATCGCGGGCTTCATCCCCTATACGGGCGGTGAAATCCTGATTGACGGCAATCTCGTCAGGGGACCGGGTCCGGATCGCGGCGTGGTTTTCCAGTCGTTCGCCCTCTTCCCGTGGAAGACGGTGCTGGAGAATGTCGGCTTCGGCCCGAAGATGCGGGGCGTGCCAAAGGACGAGCGCGACCGTACTGCGCGGGAATATCTCGCGCTCGCCGGCCTCTCGCATGCCGCGGATCGCTACCCGAACGAACTGTCCGGCGGCATGCAGCAGCGCGTCGGCGTCGTTCGCGCATTGGCCAACAATCCGGCCGTGCTGCTGATGGACGAGCCGTTCGCCAGCGTCGATGCGCAGACCCGCATGACACTGCAGGAGGAGCTGACGCGGATCTGGCAGGAGCGCAAGCCGACCGTCATCTTCATTACACACGATGTTGCCGAAGCCGTGTTTCTTGCAAACCGCGTCGTCGTGTTGTCCAAGGGCCGCGTGCTCGATCAGATCAAGGTCGATCTTCCGCGTCCGCGCGTCTGGGATCAACTGATCGAAGATGAGACGTTCAAGCGTCTATCGGCGCAGGTGCTGCAAATGGTGCGGGCCGCATGAGTATCGCGCGAGATGTCATTCGTTCGACGCGCGGGCGTGTGGTGCTCGCCGTCATTGCCGTGTGGGCCGCGTTTCAGGGCTGGCTGAGCATCGAGGCGCCAGGGAAGATCTCCAAAGAGCTCGCCGGCGCGTCCGACAAGGTCAATATCCAGATCGATATGCCGTTTACGCCGGAGCGTTTTCACGTTCTGGCGTTTCAGAAGTATGGGCGGATCGCCGGAGCCGACGATCATTCCATCGGACTAAGGGGTGTGAAACGAACGGACCTCAACGCGGTTGCCCGGCCTTACTGGGTCACGAGCGTGGGGCCAATCAAGGAGGAGGACTGATTTTGAAACGCATATTATGGGCTTTAACTGCCGTGATGCTGGCATGCGTGCCCGCACAATCGCAGACATTGACGAAACTGAATGTCGGCATGGTCAGCGCCATCGACATGCTGGCGATCCCGGTGGCGCTGGAGCGCGGTTACTTCGAGAAGCAGGGTCTCGATGTCACCATTGCGCGCCCCTACGCGACCGGCGTTGATGCGCTGAATGCGCTGCAGGCTGGCGAGACCGAGATCCTGCAGGTCGGCGTTCCGATGATCGGCGCCGTGCTGCGCGGCATGGATCTCGTGGCGCTCGGCAATTACAGCGGCAGCGCCACCAAGTCGGGCTCGGATGCGACCATGGCGATCATCGCCCGTGAGGGATCTGGCATCGTCAAGGGTGACCTCAAGAGCCTCAAGGGCAAGAAGATTGCGACCTCCTTCGGCACCATCAACCATCTCTATATCCTGGCGCTGCTGGAGAAGGCCGGCCTTAAGCCCGACGACGTCCAGCTGGTCAATACGCCGCCGCCGGATATGACGGTCGCGCTGCTCGCCAAGGGCATCGATGCGTTTTCCGGCTGGGATCCGTGGCCGATCATCGCGCAGAAGGACGTCCCCGGTGCCTTCGAAGTGATCCGCGGCGGCGATGTCATCGCCTATCTCGGCTATGTCGTCTCGCTTCGGTCCTGGGTCGAGAAAAATTCGGAATCGACGGAGAAATTCCTGGCCGCGACCTCACAGGCCGACCAGTGGATGCGCAAAAATCCCAAGGCCGCCGCGCAGATCGGCACCCGCTGGATTCCCGGCCTGAAGCCGGAGATCGCCGAAGCCGCTATGGAATTCAATGTCCAGCAACTTGACCGACGGCTTTCGGCAAATAGCTACAAGGCACTCTGGAGCGCGCAGGACCGGCTTCAGCGGCTGGGCGTTCTGAAGGCGACATTCGATGTCAATAAAAACATCGACGCCAAGCCCATGCTGAACGTCATGAAGAAGCATCCCGAACTATTCGCCGATCTGCCACCCATTCCGGCTGACGTGGCGCTCGGACCGGATTTCACGTTCAAGCCCTGAATAAAGGAGGCGGTCTGCCCAATTGCGGACCGCCTTTTTTCTGATCGATGCATGATTCGAAAACACTAGCTAGCAGCGTCGTGCTTTGCGACTGGCTCACCTTTACCCGCAACGTCAACAGCAACTAAGCCAGTCCCAGGCCGCCATCAACAGCAACAACCTGGCCCGTCATCCATTCCGAAGCGGGACTCGAAAGCCTCACGATCCATTCCGCCAGATCGTCAGGAACGCCGCGCCGCCCGAGCGGTATGCGCGCACGCTCCTGTTCCTTGATTGCCGCAGCCTGTTCCAGGGAGAGCCCCATCATGCCCGTCAGCGCGCCCGATTCCGTAGGTCCTGCCGCCACGGCGTTCACGCGTATGCCGAGTGGTGCAAGCTCCAGCGCCCAGCAGCGGGTCAACTGCTCCAAGGCCGCCTTGCTGGCGGCGTAATGAGACAGTCCAGCCACCGGCTTGTGACCGAAAGTGCTCGAGACATTCACGATCGTGCCCCGTGTTGCCCTGAGGTGAGGAAGAGCAGCAGAGGCGAGGAGACTTGGGCCGAGCACATTGACGGAGAAAATGTCCCTGATCCGATCGGCTGTCGCGTCTGCCAGCGGAAGGATGGCACCTGCGCCCGCGTTGTTGACCAGGGCATCAACCCTGCCCCAAAGATCGACCGTCCTGGCGATTGTGCGCTTGGCATCTTCGGCGGAGGCCGCATCCGCCACCATGCCGGCTATGTTCGTTTGCTCGGCAATCGTTTCTTCGATAGGGCCGGGACGGCGGCCGGTCACGAACACCTTGTTGCCTTCCCTTGCGAAGCGCAGCGCCGCCGCCTTCCCTATGCCGGAGCTGCCGCCCGTTACAATCACGACCTTTTCACTCTGCATTTTCAATCTCCTTCTTGCCAAGATGACGCGGCTTGGCTCCACGACTCTGCAGTCCTTCTGAATCGACGCTGCTAAAACCAGGGCGCGCACTCACAAGCGAAGAGAACGCGCCCCGGTCCTAACCCGGCAAACGATCAGTAGTCCCAGGAGATCGGAACCCAGCGAAACGCGTCGCCATCGATCGCCACGTGACCGGCGGACGGGAATGGCAGATGGGTCGCGACCAACAATTCGCCTGTTGCCGCCAGCTCTCGCAACAGGCGGGTCCGCACGCGCGCGGCTTCTTCGGGGTCGTGCTCGAAACCGTTGTGCCAATCGGGTTGGTCAAACCCGACCGTGAACACGGCGTCGCCGGCGAAGGTCAGCGCGTCACCGCCGGATGCCAGGCGGACGACACTGTGTCCGGGCGTGTGGCCGCCGGTCCGACGCACGATGACTCCCGGCGCCAGTTCGTGCTCGTCCGCGAATGTCCGAAAATGCTTTCCATATTCGGCCATGAACCGCTTGGCGGTCGCCCGCAGCGCGTCCGGGAATCCCGGCGGCATTTGGGTGTGAGAGAAATCGGGCGCTTTCCAGAATTCGACCTCGGCGGCAGCCACGTGGATTCGCAGATCCGAACGCAACTGATCCTTCACCCCTTCAACGAGAAGTCCGCCGATATGGTCCATATGCAAGTGCGTCAGCACGATATCGGTGACGCATGCAAGATCGATCTCGGCAGCGGCCAATCGCTGGATCAGTTGTCCGGCCCGCGGCAAATGCAGGTCCGGGTCCAATCCCAGCCCCGCGTCGACAAGAATGGTCTGCTCGCCGCTCTGCACGACGACCACGTTCAACGGCCAGTCGAAAGCGTCCGGCGGCAGGAACATGTCGCGCATCCAGGCGGCCCGGACGGCGGGGTCTGCGTTATGTCCCAACATGGAGGTTGGGAGTGGCAGCACGCCATCGCTAACCACCAGCACGTCGATGTCGCCGATCTTCACTGCATAGCGCGAGGGGACCAGTTCGTTACGCCCCGACTTGACGGGGGCTGATGTCGTATCAAGGTTCATGTGTTTCTCCTTCTGAGTATTTTGCTGGGTATTTTGCTGAGTGTCTTTCCGAGTGGCTTGAATCGTCTGTGTCATCTGTGGGTCCTCCTGGTTGATCGGTTGCGAGAGCTGGCCGCGCTCCTGCATGGAGCACGGTCCTTTCTTGTGTGAGGGGCTAGACTTCGGTCACATGCTCCGGATCGGCCGAGGCGAGAGCGGCAGCACGCTCGGGCTTCGGCGGATAAATCCAGACGGTGTTGATTTCCTTCTTGGTTTTCTTGGCGACGTCGCCAACCATCTCGACCTTGCGATCCCAGCCGCGCGTGAACAGTGCGCCGGCTTCGCCGAGGTCGAGACAGGTGACGTAGGCCTTCTGGTGATATGGCCTGGTCGCCATGCGCAATAATTCGGCGGCGGCATTGTTGCCGGCAAAGGCGCCCATCCGCGTCGCATGCTGGCACGACATCAGCGCGTAGTTACCGACATCGTCGCTGGCCGCTCTGGCCGCGTCACCGGTGGCAAAGACGCCAGGCACCGAGGGTACGCGCAAATCGCGGTCGACCAGCAGCCGGCCGAAATTGTCGCGCTCGGCGGGGATCTGCGTGGTCAGCGGAGCGGCGCGAATGCCTGCCGCCCAGATCACGGTCTCGGTTTCGATACGTTCGCCGTCGGACAGTGTGATCCCGGATGCATCCAGCGAGGCAACGCCGGCACCGAGCCGGGTCTCCACACCGAGCTTGCGCAGCGCCTCCTCGATGATGGGACGCGGACCCTCGCCCATGTCGGGGGCGATCGCACTGTTTCGTTCGACAATAATGACGCGCGGCTTGGCATCCTTGCCGAGGATCCTGCGAAGCCGCGCCGGGATTTCGGTCGCTGCTTCAATTCCCGTGAAGCCGCCGCCGGCTACAACGATGGTGTCGCGTCCGCTCGACGCCGGCCGGTTAGCCAGGCCGTGCAGATGCTTGTCGAGCGCGATCGCATCGTCGAGATTGTCGACGCTGAAGCCATGCTCGGCAAGACCGGGAATATTCGGACGGAACAACCGGCTTCCGGTCGCGACGACCAGCCGATCGTAGGAGAGCGACTGTCGCTTATTGTTGGCGGTCGCGACCTGCACCGTGCGGGATGCGGTGTCGATCGTCTCGGCGCTGCCTTTGATATAGACGACGTCGACGGCCTTGAGGACATCCAGCAAAGGCGCCGTCAAGGTTTCGGGCTTCGGCTCATAGAGCCGCGGGCGAATGACCAGAGTCGGCTCGGGTGCGACCAGCGCGATCTCGAGCTCTTCGGGCGAAACGCCCTTGATGTCGCGCAGGCGTGCTGCGGAAAGTGCGGCGTACATGCCGGCGAAGCCGGCGCCTATGATGACTATTCGCATGTGATTTTCTCCTTGGGTTTAAGTTGCTCGGCAGTACGCGCGTCACCGCCGCCGCTTCTCACCTGCGGCAAATTTGTTGCGATCAACGATGACGCGAAGACGGGAAACGACGAGGTGAGCCCCTATGGAGGGGAGCAGTCCAGCATCGACGCCAGTTGCATGGGACGCTCACATTCGGCGCGGCAGATTCGCGGAACCGGCGGCCGGTCACGGTGAAAGATGATCGGCTGAGCGAACGTCAGCGGCCGGTCGTTCAAAGCCTGGATGTCATCGCTCACGATGATGGACAACGAAGGGGTGCTGTCTTGGGCGGGCTGCGCTGGCTTCTCGGCCTCTTCGCCCGTCGATGTCGTCAGTCGAATGGTCAGTGAAAGTCCATATATTAGAGAGCTCGTGACGACTCTCCGTCGCGGTATCATTGCAAGTGGGTCGACGAAGGTCTTCCAGGCCATTGTCTGTCTCCGTCCGTTATCGGCGTGGGCACGGTGATGATCTAGCTGATCGGATCTGCAACTGCCCCAGAGCGATTGACGTACCTGTCGAGAGATTGCGGCTAACGCGTCCGTCGGCGCCAATCGCTTGGACTTTCGCCGGTCAGCTTCCTGAACGCCGCTGCGAAGGCTGTCTGCGAGGCATAGCCAAGCGCCGCTGCCACCGACACGACCGATGCGTCGGTGTCGCGCAGCATGTTCATGGCCTGTTCGAGCCGGTGTTGGCGCAACCAGGCATGTGGCGAAAGCCCGGTGCTTTCCTTGAAAGCGCGGCAGAAGTGAAAGCGCGACAGGCCGGCATCCGAGGCCAGGGCGGAAAGAGAGACGTCCGTATCGCTGTCCGAGCGCAAACGTTCGATGGCACGTAGCAGTGTCTTCGGCGCCAGCCCGCCCATGGTCTGCTGGAACGTGGTTGGCGCGCCGGTATGCGCAGCCAGCAGGCGCGTGGCCAGTAGATCCGTCACTTGCTGCCTGAACAGGGCATCCAGGGCCGCATTGCCCTCCAGAACGTCCGCCGCACTTATGAGCAACCGCGATGTGATGGGATCGGGATGCGCCGTTCGCTCCAGAAGGTCGCCAGGAGCGGCGATGTCGGCTTCGTGGGCAACGCGCTCGAGTATTCTGTGCGGAAGATAGAGCTGAACGACATCAACAGGTTTCGGAATATCCCATCGGGAGCTTGATCCTTCTGGAATGATGATCACAACACCGGGGCGAAACGTTCCAATCGCAACCGATCTTCCCGACCGCCGCTCCATGCGCTGCATCGAACCGTTGTAAGCCATGATGACGTGATGGGTCATGGGCTCGACGACGTCGTGCAATGGCTCATGTTTCCAGTGGGTGATTCCGGCACCGGAGGAATCCAAAGCCATATGAAATGGTGTGGTCCCGAGCACGCGGGACATCTCCGCACCGGCAGAACGCCGCTCGGCATGGGACGGAGTTTCCTGGGACGCCTCTGATGCGGCTGCCGGGTCATTCGGACGATCGTGACGCTTGGTCATGGACGTGCACCCGCAGCAAGGGTTCGTGTGTGTCCGATGAGACCCGTACCGCCCATGACGATAATCCTCATGACTTTCCTCCGATTGTTCGGGCCATCCGTGGCCTTGCTCCTGAAAGCACTGCCAGAATGCGCGCGGACGGGCCGGAAAGCCTTGTAGGCACCTTGAATTGCCGTTGAGTTTTCCTTGGCTTCTTGTGCAATCGACGCGCGGACGTGCAGTTTTCATTCAAAAATGATTGCCTGGACGCCGATCAGCGCGAGCTCAAGCGAGGCGCCCGAACTCGTCGCTGCTGGACCGAAGCCGTTCGATCTGCTGCTCTTTCCGGTCCCGAACAATGACCCGAAGCGGAAACCGAGGATCCAATCATCGCTGATGAACTATTTGATCTGCGACCCCGACCAAGGGACAAATGAGCGTCCGGGGAATGGCGGTCGGGTATCCCGGCTGCTCCGGACAACGTGCGGAGACCACATGCGATGCAGATGCGCTTCTCAACATACCGGTTGTTCGCATGCATGGGCGTGGTGCTTCTCGCCGGGTTGCCGGGAGTGGCCGCCGCAGACGAGTCGGATTCCTGCATAAAGCTGTCGGATGACCTCGCGGTCGCGGGGTGCACGCGCACCATCGACTCGCACCAATACACGGGTCGAAGCCTCGCGCGGGTCTATGCGCGTCGCGGCGGGGCGTACCGGGCACAGGGCGACCTCACCCACGCCATGGCGGATTACAACGAGTCGATGCGGATCGATCCGACCTATCCGTCTGCCTACAACAATCGCGGCAACGCTTGGTACCACAGCGGAAAATTCGATCGGGCCATCGCGGACTATAACCAGGCGATCCAGCTCGATCCGAAATCAGGGCTCGCCTACGCCAACCGTGGCAGCGCCTGGGGCGCCAAGGGCGACTTCAACCGGGCCATCGAGGACTTCGACCGGGCGATCCAGCTCGATCCGAAAGATGCTGACGCCTACTACAACCGCGGCAGCGCCTGGAGGGGCAGGGGTGACCTCGATCGGGCCATCGCGGACTACGATCAGGCGATCCAGCTCGATCCGAAACATGGGGCTGCCTACGTCAACCGCGGCAACGCCTGGGGCACCAAAGGCAATTTCGACCGGGCCATCGCGGACTTCAACCAGGCGATCCGGCTCGATCCGAAAGATACCAAAGCCTATTACAACCGCGGCATGGCGTGGGAGAAGAAACGCAGTCTGAAAGAGGCATTGGCTGACTTCAGGATGCACGCGCGACTGGCTCCGTCCGATCCAGAAGGCCTGAAGGCGTTGAAGCGCGTATCGAAAGAATTGAGCGCAATATGACGGGGCGGCGCTGACATGGCTTGATGTCTGGAAGCGGCACATTCCAAGCGTCATGCCTCCAACGTCTCCCATTCCCGCACCACCGATGTCCCGCGTCTCGCGATGCCTGATCGACATCGGGCGCATGATCGTCGGCCTGATCGCGGCGATTATCATCGCGCCTTTGGCCATGGGAATTCTGCTGCAGCTCAGCCTTCGGCCCACCGGCGGACTCGCCGCGCATCTCGGCGCGGTCGTCCCGACGGCTCTGCTGACTCTCGTTTTCGGCGTGGCGGGTTCATTCAAGGCCACCGTTTTCATCGCCCTGCCCGGAATCCTCTTTGCGCGATGGGGCGGGATCATGTCGCCCGCGATGTGCATGATCGGCGGCGCCATCACCGGTGGCGGCTTCTTCGGCATCAGCGCCTCCGTTGGCTCCTCACTGCCGACCGAATGGGGGCTGATCGGCGCAGCGGCGTGCGGCGGAAGCGTTGCCGCGCTCGCTTACTGGTGGCTGGCGGAGCGTCACATCCGGTGACCGTCGCGACACCGCCAATGAGAACAATAGGCCTGTTTTGGGATCAACCGACATAGCGAAGCCTGTCGCGCCGCCCATTGCTCACATCACGCCTGCTTCCGCAGCGATGCATGCCGATCAACGCCCGTCGACATAAGGATGACGCGAGAGGATATCATCGAGTCCGGCGCGGCAGCGATCCGCCCATGCAGGATCAAGCCGGCCCAGCAATGCGAGCTGATGCGCAAAACGCAGGCGCCTGATATCGCAGGCGTTGGAATTGCGGTGCATGAGTTCATAGGTTCCGGCCATCGCCGAGGTGATGGTCTCGAAAGTCCAGTACATCAGCTCATCTAGATCGTCGGTGGTCCGCATGTCGTATCGCTCGCCGCGTTCGACGAACTGTAGTGGAAGTGCCCGTCATGCTCGATCAGCGCACGGCCGGAATCGACATGCCGATACCCCGGCAGCAGCTCCTCGGGCGCATGGATGCGTGCGGCAAGCACGCGCATGCGGTGATCGACTTGTTCAAGGGGTGTCAAGGCAGCGGCCTCGTGATTGGCCAATGCGGCCGTCGGGCGGTGGCGATAAGTCGGGATAACTGCGCACCAGGTTCACTCAGACAGAGGGCACCAGACGGCAGCAGCACGCCTGAACCCGATCTTCGCGCGCGCCGACATATTGGACGAGGAGCCATGTCGATGTCCGAGCCGAGTCCCCTTCTGGAATTCATCACGCAGGCGCTGGCATCGAAGCCGGAGGAGCGTGGCGGCCCGTTCTACGCCGTGCTGACACTCACCGTCGGCATCGCCATTGCCGCGGTATGGCCATTTGGCGGCACGCCGGCCGACGTCCTGACCGGCTACGGGATCGTGGTTGTGGCGATCGGCAGCGGCGTGTTGCTGGTGAAGTGGTTCTTTCACAGCATCAATTGATGCGGTCTTCGCGGTTCGCGGCATTGGCCTTACGCCACGCCCGCGCGATGCACGCACGGCGCAAACGGATCGACCGCCCACGCTTCGCCAGATTTGAGCCACGCTCGGCTGATCTCAAGCCAATCCGCCAGCGGCAGCAATCGGAGACCAGAGGGCGTTGCCCACCCCTGCGACTCCGTCACGAACGGCGCATCGTCATGGGGGCGGCGCACGATCTGAACGACATGGGTGATCCCGCGTGGACGCGGATGGTTCGCGGCCCATGCTCCACCCCCCTGTCGCAAGCCGATCGTTGCAAAGCGCGGCAGGCTGTCGAGATCGATCCGATCGCCTTCGAGAATAAACCCGGTGCGGGCCTCGATGACCTCGATCATGCGATCGGACCAGGTCGAAATCCCGGCAATCTCACCGGCGCTGAAGACGCCGCTTCTGGATGCATCATTCATCGCCTGCATCGCACTGGACAGCAGCAGCGCAGCCCAGCCGGAGCAATCGATGACCGGCGGATCCCACGCAAGTCCTTCGGACTTGACGCCGCCTTTATAGCCGACGTGCCCCACATGGCGCTCGACGAATTGCCACATGGCGGGAGCGATCAGGCTCGTATGGGGAGGTTCAGCCAGCTTACGCACCAGACGCGCGACATGCGCTTTCAACTCAGTCAGCGCGACGTCGGGAGGCGCCACGTCGATGTCATGCACGTGCCAATAGGTCACGCGATCTTCCCAGCCCGGAAAGCGCGTCACCAGCAACGTGCGGTGCTCGGCCTCCTTCACGGCCACGATCATATCGGACGCTGCAAGCGCATCATGCGTACAGACCGCCGGCATCCGCGACGCGCCAAGGGGCGAGATGCCATCGACGGTCAGCGCGGCGATGGTCTGCCGCGCCATCGGGCCGACATTGTCCTTGCCCCGCTCGATGGCCAGGGCGTGAGACGTCGCCTCCCAGTCCAGACCCGCACGGCGCGCCAGGTGATTGAAGAGTTCTTCCGCATAGCGGCTGCGATAGTAGTTGCCGGTGCAGAGGAAGAGGACGGTCCTGGCCATGGCCGAGTGTGTTTTGTGGGGCCTGCATTTGTCAATTGCGGCTCCCGCGCCGCTCGCGAGCCCATGGACCCCGCAACCGTTTTGCTGGATTGTGCCGGCCTCGCCTTGCGCCAACGAATCATTCCTCGGAGGACACCCCCATGTCGCGCTCGCTTTTCCGCACTACCCTCGTCGCCGCCCTCGCCTTGATCGGCGCAAGCCTGTCCTCCGCGGCTTTCGCCGATAGCGGCACGATCCGCATCAATGTGCTGAAGGGCGGCTGGTTCATCGGCGCGTCGGGCGGTTCGGGCACGCTGACCTTTCGCGGGCGGACCTATCCGCTCTCGATCGGCGGCTTGAGCGCGGGCCTCGTCTTCGGCGCGTCGCAGACCTATCTGTCCGGCCGCGTCAGCCGCATCAACAGCCCGGGCGATGTGGCCGGCGTCTATGGCGCAGGCGGCGCGGGTGCTGCCGTCGGCCGCGGCGTCAGCGCCATCGTGCTCACCAACGAGAAAGGCGCGCTGCTGGAACTCAGCGGCCGCCAGACCGGATTGATGGTTAATGCCGATCTCTCGGGCCTCGCCATCTCGCTGAGGTAAGCGGCGAGCCCATAAGCGGAGCGCTACGGCGCGTTTCAAACATGGCGGGCCGTTCTTTTGCGGGATACCGGACCGTGGCCGGCGACCGCGTGCGCTGGCTGCGCGCCGACGGCAACTGCCGCGCAACGCGGATGCTTGATTCGATGGTGGATATCTCGCGGCGGAAGCCCGATCAGCGGGCGACCGTCCGCCAGTCCGTAATCAGCCCGGTCGCCTGTGGCCCGTTCCGAACGCACATGGGCAGGTCAGCTGGCGATACCTTCGCAATATACGGCGCTCCGCCAACCTGTTACTACGGGGAATGACCATTCCTTTGCCGCGCTCGATCGAGAACGAGCCTGACTATCTCAAGGAACTGCTCGCGAAGGCTGGCGTCGATGCGCAGGCGCTCGCCATCGCGGCGAAGCTGCAGGAAGTGGTGATCGGGGAACTGCATCACCGCGTCAAAAATACGCTCGCCATCGTGTCGGCCATTACATCGCAGAGCCTGCGCACAGCCGGCAGCCTCGAAGAAGCTGCCAAGACCATCGGCGATCGCCTGCAGGCGCTGGCGGTGGCGCAGGATCTGCTGATCCGCGAGACCTGGACCGGTGCGAGCTGCCGTTCGCTGATCGAGAGCGCGGTGCGCGCATTCCAATCCAAGAGCCTCGATCAGTTCACGATCACCGGCGACACCCTCGCCATCTCGTCCGGGCCTGCCATGTCGCTGTCAATGGTGATCCACGAGCTCTGCACCAATGCCACCAAATACGGCGCGCTGTCCACGCCGGCCGGCCGCGTCACGATCTCGTGGTCAACGACGCAGGATACGCCGAAGCGCTTCATCCTGCGCTGGATCGAAAGCGGCGGACCGCCGGTGATCGAACCGTCACGGAAGAGTTTCGGGAGCCGTCTGATCGAACAGGCGCTGCCCGGGCAACTGCAGGGCGAAGCACGCCTGCGCTTCGATCCCGATGGCCTCAGTTGCGAGGTCAACATTCCGCTCAGCGTCATGCAGGAACGCTAGGCGCGAGTGCCACGCCGCAAGCCTGCGCAAGAATGACTGAGCGTTAGTTAAACACCACATTCAGAAAGCCGCAGCGTCATCGATCGCGCGAATGTGCACGCGATGTCATCGCGGCTTCACACTCGCTAAAGATTTTACCGATCTCTTTTTTGCGCAATGGTGTGCAGCGCAATGCGCGCGCCGCTATGTCGCGCAACACCGCGTGAAGGTTCACGCCCGCACTTCAAAACAATGTCACCAGCCGTCATCCACGTTTCATCGCACGGGCCAAGATACGCCCCAATGCGCCAGCATGGTCCGCGCAGCTCGAGACGACGGAGTGTAGCATGACAACCGACCCGACACCGAAGTTCGACGCAAACTATGTGGCCACGCTGCGCCAGGTGCTGGATATCGCTGTGCAGCAGATCGCCGTGCAGCATCGTACACCGGCGACGAAGGCGATGATGGCGGAGACCATCGTGCGCCATGCGGCCGGCGGCATCACCGATGCCCATGCGCTCGTGTCGCATGCCGTGACCGCAGGCGCCAACGGCGCGCCGTAACATTGCTGCGCAATCTTTCGCAACGCGAAAAGCGGGAACTGCCATGTATTTGATGGCATGCCGCCACGTCTTCGCCAAACCGCACAGCGAAGTTCCATCGAAGCCGATGGAAAACGATACCGATGATTATGTCAGAAAATTATTTCAGAGACCGCGCGGACGATTGCAACCGCCTCGCCCGCGAGGAGAGCGATCTAGAAATGCGCGGCATGCTCTGCGATCTCGAACTGGATTATCGCGCCAAGGCGCTCCATGCCGCAGCCCATGGCTGGCGCGACGCCCCGCGGTATTTCGAATTGGCTGAGGCGTAGCCCTGTCGCGCGCGACAGCAGACCGGCCGAAATCTTTCTCGACCTTACGCTTTCACGAGCCGCACCTGGGTGCCCCAGGGATCGGCGATCGCAATGCCATCTGCGATCGACTCGCCTGACAGGCCCGCCGCCGCAAGACGGCGCTTGCGGTCAGTTATGACAGCATCATCGGCAATACGGAGCGAAAACCAGGCCAGCCCGGTCTCCTGCGCATTGCGCGGACCGCTGCCGGCGCTCTGCCAGGTGTTGATGCCGATGTGATGGTGATAGCGGCCTGACGACAGGAATGCGACACCCGGCCGACCAAGCCGCGTCGGCTCCATCCCGATCAGCCCCTCATAAAAATTGCGGCCGCGCGCGACATCGCCGACGCGCAGATGCATGTGACCGATGCGCAGCGCCTTCGGCGCGGTGTGATACTGATCGCGGGTCGTGTCCGTCTGCGCCACGATATTGTCGATATCGAGCTGGTCGGTCCCCATGGTGACCATGTCGCCGGTCCATTTCCACGCCGACGGCGGCCGGTCCGAATAGACCTCGATGCCGTTGCCCTCGGGATCGGTGAGATAGGAGGCTTCGCTGACGTGATGATCGGCAAAGCCATCGAACGGTGTGCGCGCCAGCGCGGCATGGACCAGCCAACGCGCGAAGTCGGCACGGCTCGGCATCAGGAACGCGGTGTGAAACAGCCCGGCGGTGGTCTGCGCTTCCAGCGGCGCATCGGGCCGATGGATCAGATGCAACAGCGCCACGCCATTGACGCCGAGCACGACCTCGGTCTTGTCCGCGCTGATGGTGTCGAACTTCAGCAGGTCTGTGTAATAGGTCCGCATCTTGCCGAGATCGCGGACGCGCAGCGCCGCGGCGCCGATACGCATCGGCGTCTGCTGCGCGAAGGGGAGCTGTGACGATGCGGCCGCGCCGAGATCGACTCCACCCTCGGCACGCACCGCGCCCATCAGCGCGGTCTGGCTGGCAGCAAAGGCGGCGAGCTTCATCACCTGTCGGCGCGTGGTCATGCGGGGGTCCATGGCGGCAGAAGGGGTTCAAGAGCGGATCATTGTGGATAGCAGGCGACCGCACGGGGTCAAATCACATCGCTGTAGGCCCAATCCACGGGGCCTTTTTAACATAATGTTACGTTCCGACATCGTTTTGGTAGTTGATCGCAGAGGCGAAGTGAGGAGAACTCACCCCAACTCAAAAATAAACAGACGGGAAACGCCATGTCGACAGCCCCCCACATCATCCATGATGACAGCCGCACGCGTGCCATCGTGACGGCGATGGCCTTGTTTGCTGCGCTATGCGGCGGCACCGCGCCCGCTTCCGCACAGCAGCTCGCCTGCGACGACGGTATCAAGACTGCATTTCATCCCGATGAGGCCACCACCGTGGTGGCTGTGCGGGCGATCAAAAAGGGCGAGGACCTGGTCGCACAGGATTCGCCCCGCCCGATCACCATGGCGGCGGACATGTGCCTTGTGAAGCTTCTGGTGGGGCCAGGCTTCACGGCGGAAAAGGACAAGACTGCGCGCTCCTGGTCCGAGGGCATCGGCATCGAGGTCTGGCTGCCGACACCGGCGAACTGGAATACCCGCATCCGGAACTACGGCGGCGGCGGCTGGGTCGGCGGTGGCCATCGCATCGCCGACAAGATCGGCAGCAAGGTGCCCGCCCTCGTCAACGCCAATATGGGTTATGCCTCGGGCACCACCGATGCAGGACAACCCTGGTATCAGGACGGCTCCTTCACCTTTCTCTCCGACGGCAAGGTCAATGCCGAAGGATTTCGCGACTTCTCGGTCCGCGCCATGGTGGAGCAGGCCGTCAAGACCAGGGCGCTCGCCACGCTGTATTACGGCAAGGCGCCGGCTTACACTTACTACGATGGCCACTCGCAGGGTGGCCGGCAGGGCATGAAGATCGCCCAGGACTATCCCGAGCTCTATGACGGCTACATGATCGCACAGCCGGCGCTGAACATCCCGCAATTCGGCACGGCTGCGCTGTATCCGCAGATCGTGATGAAGACCGAGCTCGGCTTCACCGCACTCGACAAGCCGAAAGCCACCGCCTTCGCCGCCAAGATCGAGGCAGCGAACAAGCGCGCCCTCGCCGCCTGCGACAAAGCCGGGATCGGTTTCCTGCTCGATCCGTTCGCCTGCGATTACGATCCCGCACGCGATGCCGCAGCTCTCTGCAACGGCGAGGCTGGCGAGGGCGTTACCGGCAGTAATGCCAATGCGGCAACCTGCATGAGCATCAAGGAAGCGATGGCACTCGACAGGATCTGGTTCGGCGCAACGCCCGATGGCAGCTATGACGCCGCGCAAAGCTCCGACAGCCGCAGTGGCAAGGTGCTCGGCACGAAACAGGTGTGGTGGGCCTTCACCAGGACCACGGCGATCGGCAGCCAGATCACCGGTACAGCCGCCGGCAGCGTGGCTTTGGCCCTGCAGGACGTCCGCTACGCCGCCGATGCCAGCGCCACCAACCCGTCGGACATTCCGTTCAACAACGGCTCGACCACCGAACGCAACAAGTGGCAGGAGCTCAGCTATGCCGGTCTGGCCGATACAGTGAACAAGAACCTTGCCTTGCAGCCCACTTTGTTCAGCAATCTCGGCACCGACAAAGCGGATCTCGGCAAGTTGCGCGATCTCGGCCGCAAGATCATCGTCTATAGCGGCCTTGTCGACGACGCGATCCCTCCAGCGGGCAACGTCAACTATCACGAGCGCGTCGCCGCACAGATGGGCGGCCACGCGGAGGTGCAGAAGTTCATGCGGATGTATCTGCTGCCCGGCTCGGCCCACAGCTCGCAAGGCCGGGCCTATACGGTCAGCGGACAGAACGATTCCGTGCCGCTGCCGAAACTGCCGGGGAATGCCAACCAGACGCCGACGCGCGAGCAGGATCAGTTCTTCACCGCGCTGACGGACTGGGTCGAGAAGGGAATCCCGCCGGGCGAGATCGCACTGACGTCGCGCGACAGCAAGTTAAGCTATCCGGCTTGCGTCTATCCGTTGCGGACAGTGTGGAATGGTGGAGCAGTGACACAGGCGGGGAGTTTCGGCTGCAAGTAGCTCCGTCCAGACGACGCACTATCATCCGTCATGGCCGGGCTTGACCCGGCCATCCACGCCTTCGCCTGTGACAAGACGTGGATGCCCGGCTCAAGGCCGGGCATGACGTGGAGAGATCGGTGCAGATCACGAGCGGCTGACCAGCGCGCTTGATCTGTTACTCGCCCCAGGCCGCGAAGGCGTCGTTGAAGGCACGCTCGCCGGGCGAGCCCTTCTCGATAGCGATGATGGCGCGGCGCTGGTTGGCATAGACCAGCGGGATATCGAACCATGACCGCTCCTTCAGGAGCTGCAGGTTGCGCGCGCGATCGCTTTCGACATTGCTGAGACCGACCAGGAAGAAACCGTCGGTGACCTTGACCGCGAGGCCCGCCAGTGGCGTGCCCCTCGCCTGCTCGTTCGACTTCATCAGCACGCCCGGGACATTGGCGATGCCGCCGCCGGCGAAATCGGGCGGCAGAACGAAAGTGAGTTCGGCCGTGTGGCTGGCCGGCAGCGACGTGTCGGTGTTGCGGCGGAACGACATGGTCATCTTGAACTTGCGTTCCGGAATCTCGATGTCCGCGCGCACGGCGATGTCACCGGGCTTGCCGCCGGTGCCCTTGATCTGCTCGGTGCGCCAGACCACCGTGCCGACATATTGCCGGCCCTTCGGCTCGGCCGGATCCTCGTCATACAGAACGACGCGCTGCGCGACCGGCGCGATCTGATCCGACGACGACGGCTGACCGACGCGATCGGCGATTTTCGGCCGCGGCGCCAGCGGCGCATCCTTGTTGTCGGTGACGACGGGCGCCGAACCGCCGGCGAAACCGCGCACCATTTTGTTGATCGTCGGCCATCCCAGAATCACGGCGCCGATCAGGATCATCACGATGCCGATGAGAAGCGCGGTCTTGAACGGGAAACCGCCGCTGACGCGCTTCGGCTTCGGAGGCTTGGGCGGCTTCGCCTTCTTGCCCTTGGAATCCTTGATGCGCGACGGCGGCACCTGCGACTCGTCGCCGTCCTGGTCGTCGTAAGCCGTCTCGTCGTAGCCGAACGCCTCGCTCCGCGCTTCCATGCTGGGTTCGAGACGATCGAATTCCGGCGTCGGCGACGGCACGTTGGCGTAGGTCTTGCGCGCGGCGCGGTTGGCCTGGGCGGCGGCACGGCCGAGATCGTCGACATCGGCGGTGACGTCGCGGAACCCGCGCATGGCGGCATCGCCCTGGTCGCCGCGGTCGTTGCGGGCCGGCGGGGGTGCCGCCGGATTGTTTTCGAAGCGGCGCGGCGTGCCTGATCGTTCGCGGGTTGGCGGACCGTTCGGATCCTGCGCACCGGCATTGGGCGACTGCTGCTTTGGAATCGGCGGCGGATCGACGCGCAAGGTGCGCGGCGGGCGCGGCTCTTCCGGCCCGCGGGGAGACGCCGGCGTCGGCGTAATCGGCTGGCGGCCGCGCGGCGACGGCTCGGCCGGCGTGGCACCGGCCCGCGGCCCGGCATTGCGGAAAGCATCGCCGGCGCGCGGCTTGCCGTCGCCCGTCGTTCCAGCCCCCGCAGGCCGCGACGCATCGCGAGCGCGCTGGGCCGCTTCGGATTCGACCTTGCGGACGGCCTCTTCGAGCGACAGTCGCTCCCTAGTGATCTCTGACTCGCTGAGGGGCGGCTCGACACTGCGCAACTGGGCAATCAGAGCCGTGCGGGCGCGCTCATAGAGCGCGCGCCGCTGCTCACCGGGAGCACTGGGGTCCAGTCCGGCGATGGCACGGGCGATCAACGGGTAGTAATCAGCCATCTCGACTCAATGTTGCGGGTGCATCAATTTGGAGGCTATCCGGTAACAGTCCGTTAAGCCTCGAACGGGTTTTGCACCAGAATAGTATCTTCGCGTTCCGGGCTCGTGGAAAGCAAAGCAATCGGACAGCCCACCAGTTCCTCGATCCGGCGCACGTATTTAATCGCCTGTGCCGGCAGATCGGCCCAGGAGCGGGCGTTCGCGGTCGGCTCTTTCCAACCCTCGATGGTCTCGTAGATCGGCTCGATCCGGGCCTGGGCGCCTTCACCGGCCGGCAGATAGTCGATTTCCTTGCCGTCGAGCTTGTAGCCGACGCAAACCTCGATGGTGTCGAAGCCGTCGAGGATGTCGAGCTTGGTCAGCGCCAGGCCATTGATGCCGCAGGTGCGGACAGTCTGTCGCACCAGCACCGCATCGAACCAGCCGCAGCGACGCTTGCGCCCGGTATTGACGCCGAATTCCTTGCCGCGGCGGCCGATCTCTTCGCCGATCTCGTTGAGCAGTTCGGTCGGGAACGGACCCTGGCCGACGCGCGTGGTGTAGGCCTTGCAGATGCCGAGCACATAGCCGACTGCGCCCGGGCCCATGCCGGTGCCGGTCGCAGCCTGCGCCGCCACGGTGTTGGACGAGGTGACATAGGGATAGGTGCCGTGATCGACATCGAGCAGCGCGCCCTGCGCACCTTCGAACAGGATCCGCTTGCCTTCGCGGCGCTTGCTGTCCAGCAGCCGCCAGACGGCCTCAGCGTAGGGCAACAGCACCGGCGCGAATGCGGAGAGCTCCTTCACGATGTCAGCCGTGTTGAATTCTGCGAGGCCGAGACCGCGGCGCAGCGCATTGTGATGCGTCAGCAGACGATCGACCTTGTGCGGCAGCGTGGCGAGATCGGCGAGATCCATCAGACGAATGGCGCGGCGGCCGACCTTGTCTTCATAGGCCGGGCCGATACCACGCTGGGTGGTGCCGATGGCGGTTGCCTTGTTGGCATTCTCTCTGAGCGCATCGAGCTCGCGGTGCAGCGGCAGGATCAGCGTGACGTTTTCGGCAACGCGCAGATTGTGCGGGCCGACATCGACGCCCTGGCCGCGGAGCTTGGCAACTTCATCGACAAAGGCCTGCGGGTCGAACACCACGCCATTGCCGATCACCGAGAGCTTGGACTGGCGCACGACGCCGGACGGCAGCAGCGCCAGCTTGTAGGTCTGGCCGTTGATGACCAGCGTATGACCGGCATTGTGGCCGCCCTGATAGCGGGCGACGACATCAGCCTGATCCGACAACCAGTCAACGATCTTGCCCTTACCCTCGTCGCCCCACTGGGCGCCGACGACGACAACATTGGCCATTTGGCGCTAGTCCTCTGAAAATACACGCGTCGAAGCGTGATCAGCGCGGAAAACGGTCTGCCGTTTGCCGGATCACGCCCAGGCATCCGCCTAAACGCGGCCAATGATCTTGGTTACCCAAGTCTTCCAGGACGCTGTCTGCGATGCAAAACGGGAATAAAGGAAGCGCGGGGGGAAAACAAGCACGAACGCCCCGAAAATGGCCTCGTTAGCCTCATGCAAACCTTTGATATCCCCTGAAAATCCGGGGCGATGTGGCGAGATTGCGGCAGCGCTCGCGGCCCGATTACTGAGAATGCCTCTCAATCTCACATGGTCGTGAGATCGGCCGTACCGGTTGGATCTGCCCTCGTTGTGCCGCTGCGTCGCCCTATATGGGTACCTCCGAGCGTTAATCACGCCGCTCGCCCGCAGACGTTGAACGGAATCGCCCGCCGCCCGCCTTACCGATGTGGCGTTCAGGAGTAACCAACATGACCCATTCAATCAGGCTGGCGGCGGCCATCGTCGCTGCGGCGTGCCTGTATGGCAGTGCTGCATCGGCGCAGCAGGCCGGCCCCGGCTGCACATCGAGCCAACCGGTCGGCGGCCCACAAACCCTGCACTGCGGCGGCGTGACGATCATTGCTGAAAACGGCGCGCGTTTCACGCTGCTCGATCGCGACCGCAACGGCCGTGTCGACGGCGTCGACCTGCACAGCAAGGCCATTTTCATCGAGGCCCCCAAACAGAAGGCCGGCAAAACCTTCGAGGTGATGACACCGCAAGCAATCGCCGCCGTGCGTGGCACCAAATGGGCGGTGGACGCCGAGGGCAGCAAGACCTCCGTCTTCGTCGAGACCGGTCGTGTCGGCGTCAGGCGTGTGACCGGCCCCGGCAGCGTGAGCCTCGGCCCCGGTGAAGGCGTCGATGTCGATGCATCAGCGACACCACTCGACATCAAGCGTTGGCCCGCGCCGCGCGTCGCCGCATTGATGGCAAGGCTTGGTCGTTAGCAAGGCTTGGACGTTAAAGAGGCCTGGATACGCGACGATGATGAAGGCCAGCAGATTGCAGACACCGCTCGCCATGGTCCTTGCGGGCGTGTGGGCGGCAGCACTGGCCTTTGGTCACAACCGCGGCGATGTCGGCTTTCTCGACCGGTTAGAGGCGACGCTGACCGACCTGCGCATCCAGATCCGCGGCGTGAAGAAACCGCCCGATCTCGTCACCATCATCGCCATCGACGATCGGGTCGCACGCGAACAAGGCAGCTATCCGCTGCCCCGCGCCACGCTGACGACGATCATCGAGGAAATCGCACGCTACAAACCGAAAGTGCTCGCTCTCGATCTGCTGCTGGTCGATGCCGGCGCAGCAGAGAGCGATGCCGCACTGGCGCAGGCACTCGGCAAGACCAACACCGTCATCGCCGCGGCGGCGTTGTTCAGCGAGTCCAAACAGACCGTAGCCACCAAGGAGTCCGGGCCGCTTGCGGATCTGCCGGTGGCGTCGGGATTTCTACTGCCGCTGAAAATCTTCGCCGATCAGGCCACGGTCGGCGTGGTCAATCTCAACACCGACAGCAGCGGCGTGCCGCGCTCGATGCCGATGCTGATGCGCTCGGCCGACCGCGTGATGGTGTCGATGCCGCTGCGCGTCGCATCCGCCGCCTCACGCGACGATGCCCAGATTGGCGAGTATAATTTCTCCCTCGCCGGCACCCATGTCCCGACCGATGTCGGCCATTTGTTGCCGATGTCTTTCTATGGGCCGCGCGGCACGATCAGGACGATCAGCGCATCGGAGGTTCTGGCGGGCAAACTCCGCCGCGCCGATGTCGAGGATCGCGTCGTCGCCATCGGCGTCACCGTCAGCGGCGGCGGCGATTTCTTCTCGACGCCGTTCGATCCGGTGATGCCCGGCGTCGAGGTCGTGTCCACCGCAATCACGCATCTGCTCGCCAAGGACACCTTGCTACGCAACACCTCCATACGGCTGTTCGATGCCGGCTTTGCGATCGTCCTGGCGATGCTGTGCATCGCCCTGCTCGCCTGGCGGCGCAATGCCATCGGCCTCATTGCGATTGTCGCCGTCGTCGCATTGTGGGCCGTGATCAACACCGTCGCCTATGCCCATGGCATCTGGATGAGCGCTGCATTGCCGCTGGCCGCGGCTGTGCCGCCGGCCATGGCGTTCGGCGCGCTGCAGATCTGGAGCAGCCGGCGCAGCGTGCAGCATTTCGCCGCCCGCAGCGATCTGCTGCGCCAGTTCCAGGCGCCGGGCCTGCGCGAATGGCTGATCAAGGATCCGGACTATCTGTTGCAGCCGGTGCATCAGCATGCCGCCGTTATCTTCATCGATATCTCGCGCTTCACCGCGCTCAGTGAGACACGCGACCCAGATGCGGTGCGCGAATTGCTGAAGTCCTTCCACGCCATGATCGATCAGGTGACCCTCGCCCATGGCGGTGTGGTGACAACCTTCATGGGCGACGGCGCGATGATCCTGTTCGGATTGCCTGTGGTCGCCGATGACGATGCCGCCCGTGCCGTGCGCTGCTGTATCGAACTGACGACGCGCACCGGCACATGGATCGCCGGTCTTCCGCCTGAGATCGCCAGCCAGATCGGATTCAAGATCGGCGCACATTTCGGCGATATCGTCGCATCGCGTCTCGGCGGCGCCAGCTACCAGCACATCACCGCGACCGGCGATACCGTCAATGTCGCCAGCCGGCTCATGGAGGTCGCCGCGAGCCACGGCGCCAAGGTGGCCCTGAGCGACGACCTGCTGCGCGCCGCGGGAGCGGACTGTGCGGTGCGCGCGACGGGGGCGCTGAGCGGCCCGACCGAAGTCCAGATCCGCGGCCGCAGCGGCGCGGTCAGCGCGTGGCTCTGGCACGACGGCAGCGCGGCGGAGGCTATATCGACCTCAGCATAAATCGACGCACGCGGCAGCGCCGCGATTGAGCCGGAACCCGGTCTGGTCTGGCACGTTTGCTCGAAGACCTGTTAGCGTACATCCGCAACCGTATCTGTTTGCGGCCGTATTTCATTGCAGCGTATTTTTGCGATCGGAGCCGCAGCTCCCGGGGTATTCGTGGATCAATCGTTAAGGCCTATTCAGGACGCCAATTCATTCTTGCGAAGTTTGCTCGCAGCATCGGGCGACTGCATCAAGGTTCTCGATTTCGACGGCAACCTCATCTTCATGACCGAGGGCGGCCAGCGCATCATGGAGGTCACGGATTTCGGCGCGATCGAAGGCCGCCCATGGCCTGACTTCTGGCAGGATCAGGGCAATATCGACGCCAAGGCGGCTGTAAGAGCCGCTCAGCTTGGGCGTACCGGACACTTCCAGGGTTTCGCCACCACAATGGCCGGCACGCCGAAATGGTGGGATGTCACCGTCACTGCCATTCCCGGCCCCGATGGGAAACCGCATCAGCTGCTTTCGGTGTCGCGTGATATCACTGCATCGCGTGCCGTGGATGTGGCGCTGCAGGCAAGCGAAAGCCAGCTACGACTTGCACTCGACGCCGCCGACACTGGAACCTGGGATCTCGACCCGCGTACCGGCGTGCTACAATGGGACCGGCGCTGCTACGAATTGTTCGGCCTCACCTTCGGCAAGCCGATCTCGTTCGACGTCTTCCTGCAAGGGCTTCATCCCGACGATCGCGACGTCACGGAGAAGGCGTGCCTGGACGCCATGAAGCTGGACGGACCGCAGGCCTATGACATCGAATACCGCACCATCGGCCTCGATGACGGCATCGAGCGCTGGTGCTCGGCCAAGGGCCGTGCGGAATTCGAGAACGGCGAAGTCAGTCGCTTCATTGGAACCATTCGCGATATCGGCAAGCTGAAGCGCGCCGAAGCGCAACAGCAATTGCTGACGCGCGAACTCGAGCACCGCATGAAGAATACCATGGCCATGGTCGGCGCCATCGCCAGTCAGACGTTCCGGACTGCCGCGACCAAGGAAGATGCGCGCACGATCTTCGATGCACGTCTGGCCGCGCTCAACCAGGCGCATGACATCCTCACGCAATCGAGCTGGACCAGCGCGTCGATGCCCACGGTGATCGCTGGCGCGCTGGCGCCGCATCGAACGGGCGAAAAGCGTATTCGCGTCTCGGGTCCCGAGGTGGAACTGACGGCCAAACAGGCACTGTCGCTGGCGCTCGCGCTGCATGAACTCGCAACCAACGCCACAAAGTATGGTGCATTATCCGTTCCGGACGGAACGATCACTATCGACTGGGCTTGTCACACCGGCAGCGACGGGCCGGCGTTAGGTTTCGCGTGGCGCGAATCCGGCGGCCCCGTCGTCGCACCGCCGACGCGACGTGGATTTGGCTCGCGACTGATCGAAGGCACGCTGTCAGCCGACTTCGGCAGTTCCGTCAAAATCGAATTTTTGCCCGAAGGGCTCACATGTCGGTTCGAAACCAGATTGAGCGATCTGGCTTCGGTGCCCGACGAAAGGTGACACCAATTTTTATGGCATCACTCCAAGAACTTAATGCAGGTGACGTGCAGCGGCCCGCCGTCCTCATCGTCGAGGACGAGCCTCTGCTCCGTATTCACGCCGCCGACATCGTCGAGGAAGCCGGGTTCTTCGCCATCGAGGCCAATAATGCCGACGAGGCCGTGCGAATTCTGGAAACGCGCGACGACATCGTTCTGCTGTTCACCGACGTACAGATGCCTGGAAGCATGGACGGGTTGAAACTGGCCCACGCGGTACGTAACCGCTGGCCACCGATCAAGATCGTGATCGTTTCCGGCCATTTGCAGGTCGCCAAGAACGATCTGCCCGACGACAGCCGCTTCTTCGGCAAGCCGTTCGAGACGACGAAGATGATCGCGGAACTGCGCGCGCTGATCGGCTAGCGCCGGCGCTACTGGACGGATTGCTCGCCCAGGATGGCACGATCGATCGCGTCGACCACGTTCTGCATTTCGACAAACTTCATGCGAGCCCGTTCCGCATTATCGCGATTGAAGGGCGCCGCCAGCACTTTTGCGTGCGCATCACGTTCCTCGATCATGCGCATACGCGCCGCCTTGAGCGTATCCAGACGTTCAATCATCTTGATCGATCCCTCAAATCGGACGCTGAAATCAGGCGTATGGTCAATGCGTATAGCATGAAGCCCGCCGGTGATGATCACCGGCGGGCTTCAGTCATTTCAAATCTATCAGACGACGCAAAACTTGTCGGTCGAGAAATCCCAGTACATCCGTGGAAATTTCAGGACCTTCAAGCTCAGATCGCGCGGAGATCTTCCGCGCTGGTCTTGCCGCGCATCTTGTCAGCCTTGGCTTCGAAAGAAACCTTCTGGCCTTCATTGAGCGAACCCAATCCAGCGCGCTCGACTGCACTGATGTGAACGAACACATCCTGGCCGCCGTCATCAGGCTGAATGAAACCGAAACCCTTGGTCGCGTTGAACCACTTAACTGTACCGACTGCCATAACTATTCTCCAAGATGTGCGAATGCGCGAGCCCTACGCGACATCGCGTGAGCCCGATCCGATTTCAACGATGTCTTGGGGAATGGAGCCGATTACGGCGCGGTCAACAAGCCAGAGCATATATTCGAATAACTGCAATATAGATGATTTCAGCCGAATTACAAGAACAATGATTCCAGAGCGTGTTTAACGAGCATTTACAACGCTGAACTTCAGATCGAAGCTGGCTACGGAACTCTGATTTACCGTTGCTGCAGCGGGCACGCTAATGGACAGATCGAGGCGACGCACACCGGTTCTGGCCGAAATTCGCTTCGCCGAGCGGCGCTGCGAATTCGACGGGCTCGATCTCACCACGCGTTTCGAGCTGATCTATCGCACCAATCTGTGGGGCGCTGAAAAATCGCAATCCGGCCTCGGCTCCGAACTCGACGCAACAATGTCACTCCGCCGCGACCTCACGCAATTGCTGCGGCGATTGCGGGTGCAATCGATCCTCGATCTGCCCTGCGGCGATTTCACCTGGATGGCGCAGATGGACCTCGGCGGTATCCGCTATCTCGGCGCCGATATCGTTCCGGATATCGTGGCAGCCAATGCCGCGCACTATGGCAATGCAGGCCATATCGATTTTGCCCGACTCGATCTCGTCAGCGATACGCTGCCCGCTGCCGATCTGGTGTTGTGCCGCGACTGCCTTGTGCATCTGTCATTCGCCAACATCCACCGCGCCATCGCCAATCTGAAACGCTCCGGCACCTGCTGGCTGCTGACCACGACATTTCCCGACGCATCAGCCAATCGCGATATCGAGGACGGTGACTGGCGCGTGCTCAATCTGCAGTACGCACCGTTCCTGTTTCCTGCTCCCTTAGCCGTGATCAACGAAGGCTGTACGGAAGCTGGCGGCGACTATGCCGACAAGTCGCTGGCCCTGTGGCGGGTGGGAGATCTGCCGGACGGGGCGTGATTCAGCTTACACCTCGATACGGCCCTGCATCACCGGCACGCAACGGCCGGAAATACGAACGCTCTCGCCATGTCCATCACGCTTCCGCACCTCGACCTCAATGAGGCTGCGGCGCCCCATCTCAACGCCCTGCTCGATGGTGATGCCACAGACCGCATCGTGGCGCGGGTCGAGCGTGACGAGATAGGCCGCGAACGCCGCCGAGGCGCTGCCGGTGGCCGGATCTTCGGGCACGTTGCTGAGCGGCGCGAACATGCGGGCGCGCAGATGATCGATGCCGTCGCCGGTGCGGACATAGATGAAGGCCGAGAAGCGATCGTCGCGGTGCCAGTATGTCTTTCCCGCTACCTCAAAGGCAGATGTATTCGGACGCGCGGAGGCCAGTGCATCGAGACCCGACAATTCAGCGACAGCGAAAGGCAGGCCGACGGAGACGATGCGCGGCGGATGCGTGTGTGACACGACCGCATCCGGCGGCAGCGAGATGCAGCCGGCCAGCGTCGCTACATCGACTGCGTCACCGATCTGAACGGATTGCGGCGCGACAAAGCCGGCGCCGATGACCTCCCCACCATCGCGCAACAGATCGAGATGGACGAGGCCCGCCTTCTCTTCGAACACCATGCGATCGCCGACAGGCTTGCCGAAGGCCGTGCCCTGACGGCCGAGCACGAAGGCAGTGCCGACATTGGGATGACCGGCGAACGGAATCTCATCGGTCGGCGTGAAAATGCGAACGCGTGCTGCATGCGCGGGATCATCCGGGGGAAACACGAAGGTCGTTTCTGAATAGTTGAACTCGGTGGCGATCTTCTGCAGCAGCGCATCGTCGATGCCACGCGCATCCAGAACGACCGCCAGCGGGTTGCCGCCGAAACGCTGGTCCGTGAACACATCCACGGTGACATAGTCGATCATCCTGTAGCCCTCACCATTCCGTTACCGCTGGGGTCGCCGACGTAACAGTCGGCGCGGGCCCTGCGTATTCGTAGCCATAAACCTAGGTATGCCGGCTGCACACCACCGTCCGATTCACCGCGGCCTCGCCATCCCATAGACCAGATAATGTCATGCCGATCCGCTCCCGTTCGAGCTGACCGGCGCGAGCCCGTCAAGTGCAACATCCATGCTTCCCTTGTCCCTCCGGCCGAAACAATCGCCGGGCAACCGAATGGTGATACCATGCTGATGAACTCCCTCTCCAAGATGACGCTGCGTGCGATGCTGATGGCGACCATGTGCCTGCTGACGGCACCGATGGCGCAGGCTGCAACCGCAGCGCCCGTGAAAGCCAAGAACGTGGTTCTGGTGCACGGCGCCTGGGCCGACGGATCGAGCTGGGCCGGAGTCATTCCGCTGTTGCAGAAGGCAGGCCTCCATGTGACGGCCGTGCAAAATCCGCTGAGCTCGCTGGACGACTCCAATGCCGCGACCCGCCGCGCGCTCGCCTTGCAGGATGGGCCGACCGTCCTCGTCGCGCATTCCTGGGGCGGCACCGTGATCAGCGACGTCGGCACCGACCCGAAGGTCTCGGCGCTGGTCTATGTCGCGGCCCGCGCGCCGGACGCCAATGAGGACTTCGTCGCGCTGTCCGGAAAGTTTCCGACGGGTGAAGTGCGTGCCGGCATCCAGACCCATGATGGCTACACCCAGCTCTCCGAAGACTCGTTCCTGAAATATTTCGCCAATGGCGTTCCGCGCAAGCAGGCCGAAGTGCTCTATGCCGTGCAGGGCTCGACCGCCGCATCGATCTTCGCAGGACGCACCACCGCAGCCGCGTGGCATGACAAGCCATCATTCTATGCGGTGTCGAAAGAGGACAAGACGATCAATCCAGATCTCGAGCGTTTCCTCGCCAAGCGCATGAATGCGACGACGATCGAACTCAATGCCGGCCATCTCTCGCTGGTGTCGCACCCGAAGGAAGTCGCCGACCTGATCCTCGCAGCCGCAGGCATCAAGAAGTAGAGCTGTCTCTTACCCCTTAACAGCGCGCGTCGGGGGTACCCGGCGCGCAACGCTTTCATCGATCCGACAATCATGACGCAGATCTGCGTCGCAACAGGAGGACGTCCCATGTTCTCACGGAGAGATCTCATGGCCGCAACAGCATCGGGCATCGTGATGAGCGCCGCAGCATCGGCACAGGCCGCGACATTCGGCAATCCGGATCTGCCGCCGCAGGGCGCGGTCAATGCCAAAGGGCCGAACAATCTGAGCGATCCCGGCCCGCAAAATCCCATCATCGCCGGCCAGTTCCCATCCTCGCAATTGCCACCGGCGACCGATATCGGGGGCATGGCGCTGCCATGGGCGACGTTCAACAATGCACCGCGGCGCATCCAGAACGGCGGCTGGGCACGGCAGGTGACGCAAGCAGACTTTGCGATCTCGACCACGATCTCCGGCGTCAATATGCGGCTCACCGCCGGTGGCATCCGCGAGATGCATTGGCACCAGGCCGGCGAATGGGCGATCATGACCTATGGCACTTGCCGCGTGACCGTGCTCGACAATCAGGGTCGGCCTTATGTCGCCGATGTCAATGCGGGCGACCTCTGGTACTTCCCCTCCGGCGCGCCGCATTCGCTCCAGGGCCTCGGCCCCGATGGCTGCGAATTCGTGATCTGCTTCGATGACGGTCAGGCCAACGAGTTCAATACGCTGCTGCTGTCGGACTGGATCGCGCATACGCCGCCGGAAATCCTAGCCAAGAATTTCGGCGTGCCGGTCGAAAGCTTCGCGAAAATCCCGCTGCAAAATCTCTGGATCTTCCAGGGCACGGTGCCCGGTCCGCTCGCGGCCGATCAGGCCTCGTCCTATCGCGACGCGGATGTCGCGCTCTATCCGTTCACCTATTCGCTTGGATCGTCCAAGCCGGTCAAATCGACACGCAACGGCGAGATCCGGATTGCCGACACCAGCAACTTCACCGCTTCGGCAACGATCGCGGTGGCGCTGGTGACGGTCAAGCCCGGCGGCATGCGCGAGATGCACTGGCACCCGAATGCCGACGAGTGGCAGTATTATCTTGCGGGCCGCGCGCGGATGACCCTGTTCAATTCCGGCCCGAACGCCACCACCATCGACTTCACGCCGGGCGATGTCGGCTACGTCAAACGCAACTTCGGCCATTATATCGAGAACACCGGCGACACCGACCTGCAATTCATCGAGGTGTTCCGCGCGGCGCATTACGAGGAAGTGTCGCTGTCCGACTGGTTGACGCACACGCCGCCGGCTCTCGTCGCACAACATCTCAACGTCGCGCCTGAGGTTATCGCCAAATGGCCGCGTCAGGCACCGGGCATCATGCCGGTATGAGCCGCAACATGCACGGGAGGCCAAAGAGCTTCCCGTGCCTTTCGGCGATCAACCGCCCGACTGTCCGTCGACTGCGACATCGACACCTTCATAGTTCTTGCCGCGAAGACCGACCTTGTCGCCATCGAATGACAGCGTCCACGTCCGCGGGCGGCCGTCCTCGCCGAGGGTCCTGCGCTCGATTTCGAACGCATGTTCGTCGAGCCACCTCCCCTTCACTGCAATAACCCCAAATGCCGTTGGCGTCCCTCTGCGATACCGTCCGTCGAGCCCGAGAGGGCCACTGATTTTCTCAGCCCCTCTCGTGGGATTGCGACTATAGATTTCGAAATCATAATGTGGATGGGAGCCCACGAATGTCAGCGACAGCGACTTCACACCGAGAGGATTGGACGGAAAGGCGTAGGTCTTGCCTGATACCGCCGAGGCGATCGGAGGCGCGTCCTTAACTTCCACCTGTGCCTCGGTTGAAATAGCGCGAACAACGCTTGCGAGTCGCGCAGTGCCGGCAGGGTCCGGCTGTATTGCCGTCTCGGACCTGACAGCCTTTGGGATGGCGTCCACGATGTCGGTCACCGGGCAATTGTCTCGGCCGGTCGTCACGGCAACGAGGTCCAGTGCTGGATAGACCATCACAAGCTGACAGTGCAGCCCGCTCGCCCAATAGACATTGCGGTCAGGTCGCGCCCAGAAGAAGTTCGAATAGCGAAACTCCGGCGCAAAGGAGAGCTTCATGTCCACCGTGGCGTGGCTCACTCTGTCGATCCAGCCGGGCGACACCAGCGGTTTGCCCTCCCACGTCCCGTTGTGCAGATACAGATAGCCGAATTTCGCCATGTCGCGCGGATGCAGCGCCAGGCCGTATCCGCCGGTCGAGATGCCCTGCGGATCGCGCCGCCATTTCCACGCCGTGATGCCCAACGGACCGAACAGCTTCGCTTTCGCGTAATCCTCCGCACTCATGCCGGTCACTTTGGCAAGGATGGCCGATAGCAGATGTGCATTTCCACTATCGTAATTGAAGCCCTCTCCCGGCGAAGCAGCCATCGGACGATCGAGAATGTACTGGATCCAGTCCCGGCTCCGCTCCATGCCGGCCGTCGACTCCAATGAACGGTTGACACCGGCCCGGCCGTCCCGCGCCAGTCCGGACGTCATGTCCAACAGACTTTGAAGCGTGATCGCCTTCTTGTTGTCATCAGGGTTAGCAGCACTGCGCTCGCCGAAGAATGCCAGCATCCGCTGGTCCGTGCCCTTCAGGAGGCCATCCTGCAACGCCATCGATGTCAGTGTGCCGATGACGGCCTTAGTGACGGAATTGACCACGTGCGGCAGATCGGCAGTGTAAGGCGCGTAGTAGGCATCCAGAATGATCTTGCCATGACGCACGATCAGCAGGCTGTCGAAATCGTTGCGGCTTCCGAGCTCCAGCAGTGCGGCGAGCGCTGCCGAATCGACGCCCTGCTCTTCCGGCGTCGATGTCTGCCAGCCCTGGGTCGGCCACACGACGGCCCGTCCCTCCTCTGCGATGACGCCCTCACTACAAAACGCGGCGGCGAACATGCCCAGGCCGAGCACAAGCTTCAGAACGGGAATTCGTGAAGATCGCATGACGGCCTCGCTGTGAGTTTTAACGCTGCGCGAGAACCATATCTCCAGCTACAGATTGTTCAACCGAATTGCAGCTTCATTCCGTCCGCGGACTTGCAGATGCACAATCGCCTACACGGCAACAGGAACAAGCTTCGCGACGGCGCTGAGCAAATCGGTCTGGGTGATCAGCCCCTGAATCATGCGGTCCTGATCGACGATAATGACAGCGTGTGTTCGTCCATCGGTCAGCGTCGGCAGCAAGGTCACCGCGGGCGTCTGCACCGTCGCCGTCGCTGCGGGCGACATGGATTTTCCGACATCGCCCGATTCTTTCATCAGCTCGCGGAGGCCGACCGTTCCGACGAGCTGTCCCTGCTTGCCCAGGACGGGAAGCGTGCGGACATTGTGCAGGAGCAGCCGCGAGCGGGCCAGCTCAGCACTATCCCGCAATCCGACCGTGACGACATCGCGCGACATGATGTCTCCGCACAGGATTGTGCCGTGCGAGCGCAACATGGCTTGCAGTTCGACCTGCCGCAGCAGCGTTTCGAGATCGTCGGGCCTGATATCAAAAGTCTCACTGAGCGCTTCCAGCGCCTTGTCGATATCCTCGGCGCGAAAGCCAACCCGGAGCTCCGGGCTGATGTCCGATGTCTGATGCGGATTTGCTAATGGCACCGGCGCCCTGTGAGGATAGGTCCGCCGCGAGATCTTGTGGAACAGATAGCCGAGCCCGACCAGAAGCACCGAGTTCAGGCCGACAGGCACGAATGGAAACAGATATCCCGACGCGGTCACGACAGGCCCGCCGATGATCGCCGTCAGCGCCGTGGCGCCGCCGGGCGGATGCAGGCAGCGCGCAAAGGACATCGCGGCGATGGCGAGTGATACGCCGAAGCCGATCGCCAGAATCTGATCGGGAATGAGATGCGCGACAGCGACACCGATCAGAGCCGAGATGGTGTTACCGCCGATGATCGCCCAAGGCTGGGCCAGCGGACTGGTGGGAACCGCGAAGAGCAGAACAGCGGACGCGCCCAGCGGCGCCACGATCAGCGGCAGGCTGGAGCTGTCACCCAGCACAGATCGGCAGATCAATCCCGTGAGCACGATGCCCAGCAGTGCGCCCAGGCAAGCAATCATGCGCTCGCCAAGCCGTGCCCCCGCCAGGATGGGGACGAACAGTCGAATACCTGTCTTGCGAGGTGCAAAGTCGCTCGAAACGTTCCTTGGGTCTTCTCTTTTTGTCATTGAATCGAGACCGGCGCATGGCCCCGCCAGAATGACGGGCCCCCCTTTGACCACTATGCACAAGCGCCTGCAATGTTGAATACGACACGCGGGCCTGACGATCGCGATCTGGCAGAGCTATCCCTGCTCGGCTACAACGGCACGGCCATTCGCCCGAACGCGCCCCATCAGGAGGGCGCGACGGCGATCTCAAGGGAGGACCCATGGCCCGCATCGACTACAGCGACCCCGCCACAGCCAGCGAACGCACCCGCGAGATCCTCGGCAAGAACCGCAATGCCAACATCTTCCGCATGATGGCGCATTCGCCCAGCTACCTCGAACAATATTGCCGGCTCGGCGGCGCCATCCGCAACAAGGGCGAGCTCGATCCCGTCATCCGCGAACTGGCCATCACCCGCACCGGCATTCTCTGCGAGGCGCCCTATGAAGTCGCCGCGCACAAGCGCATCGGCGGCTATGTGGGCGTGTCAGACGAACAGAACGCCGCGCTGGAGAACTGGCAGACAGCGAGCTGCTTCACCGACGTGCAGCGGGCGGCACTGGCCTTCACCGATGAGATCGTCGCGCTGCATCGCCCAACCGACGCGACCTTCAAGGCGATCGCAGCCAAGCTGACGCCGGGCGCGCTGGTGGAATTGCAGTTGTCAGTCGGCTTCTACATCATGACCTCGAAATTCCTCGAAAGTTTTGCTATCGACATGCAGCCCGTGACCGAGGTCGTCTGAATTCACCACCGCTTGAGCACTCCATGTCGAAAACCACCCGCGCCACGCAGACGCTGAGCAAGCTCGGCGCCGCGTTCACCCTGCATACCTACGACTACGATCCCGACGCCGAGAGCATCGGCCTGCAGGCAGCGGAGGCGCTCGGTATTGCACCGCAACGCATGCTGAAGACGCTGATGGCCGAGGTGGATGGCAAGCCGGTTTGCGTCGTCGTGCCCTCCGACAAGGAGGTCAGCATGAAGAAGCTGGCCGCGGCCTTTCGCGGCAAGAGCGCAAAGATGATGCGCCCGGCCGATGCCGAACGGATGACCGGCTATCACGTCGGCGGTATCAGCCCGTTCGGACAGAAGAAGCGCGTGCCGGTCGCCATGGAGCAGGCGGCATTGTCGGAAAATACGATCTATCTCAATGGCGGCCAGCGCGGGCTACAAATCGAGATTGCGCCGGAGGCCGCACGGGCAGCGCTCGATGCGATGGCAGCCACACTGACGGACTGATGCGCATCACCGCGGTTTGAAGCTTGGGTATGCCGGTGTGATCATGACCCGCTGTCGCAGGCGGGAACGGCGATGTAAGCTGCGCATTATCGATTTCAGACCTCAAGGGAGAATCGACATGCGCTCAATCCTGGCAGCAGCTGCACTTCTGGTCGTGATGGGCGCCACGCCCTCCATGGCCCGCGAATATCCATGGTGCTCGCGCACCTCGGCCTCCGGCTTCAATCCAAGCTGTACGTTCACCTCCTATAACCAGTGCATGGCGACCGTGAGCGGCCAGCGCGGAGACTGCATGCAGAACCCGATGCTGGCCTATGGCGACCAGCGCCGCGGCCAGAGCCGCGCGATGCGCGGTCAGCCCAACGACTGGGACAATGGATGGAATAACGGCTGGAACAATAACTGGGATCGGCGCTGGTAGCCTCGGATACCAGGGCGGATTAGCTGAAGGCATAATCTGCCGTTGGCATTACGATGCCGGAGAAGCGGCGGATTACGCCTCGCTTGTCCGCCCTGCTTTCTCAGTCACTTTCGGCAATACGCCCACATCACGATCGCGATCGGCAGCCCGACGCCGAACCACGCAAAATAGCGGCCGGGATCGCCGGCGAGCAGCGCCGACAGCAAGCCTGCCAGCGATAAGACGCCAATGACGATCGGCGCGCCAAACACGCGCCACCCGCTCGCTCTGTGCTGCGGCGCCTCGCTCATGACGATCGCCCGAGTGCTGCCGTCGCGCCGGCAGACAGCCGCGCGCCGCGCCTGACCTTGCTGCGCTTCACCGCCCACAGATACAGCCCGCTGCCGAGCACGATGATCGTGAAGACGGTGAGCAGCGCCCAGATGATCTTCAGCGGCATGCCGCCATAGTCGCCGAAATGCAGCGGCTGCGAGACCAGCACGGCCTTCAGATAGGTCGGCAGCTCACTGGTGTCGGACACCTCGCCGGTCTCGCCATCGAGCAGCACCGGCTTCACCAGCCGCGATGTCAAAGGCGTGTCGCCGCGCAGAAAGACGGCGAAGTGATGCGTCGATGTGAACGGCGTGCCGGGGAATGCGATGAAGGCTGGATCCATGCCGGGCGTCGTCTTCATGGCATTGCCGACGACCTTGTCCAGCGACGCGAGCTGCGCCGGTGTCGGCTTGCCGGCATAGGGTGCGGCCATGGCCGACAGCTCATTACGCTGCCAGATGCCGAGCATGACTTCGGCATAGGCGTTGATGACACCGGTGCCGCCGACCACCAGCGCCCACACGATGGTCACCACGCCGAGCAGATTGTGCCAGTCGAGCCACAACACCCGGCGCGATTTTTGTTTGCGGATCGCCGCGAAATTCAGCCGGCGCGTGAACGGCCAATACAGCACCACGCCGGAGATGATGGCGATCATGAAGAGGAAACCCATAACGCCCATGAACCATTTGCCGGGGAGACCGAGATACATGTCGGTGTGTAGCCGCAACATCACCAGCATCGGGCCGGTGCCGAGCAGACCCACCGGCTTCGCCGTATAGGCATCGAATGCCTTCACCACCGTGGTCTGCGGATCGGAGGTCACCGACGTGTTGGTGAAGGTCGAGACCATGCCGGGCTCGTCCTTGTCCCAGGCCATATAGAGCAACACACTGCCGGGATGATCCGCGATCGCCGCGCGGCCGATGGCATCCAGGCTGAGCTTCGGCGCGCCGGGCACATGCACATCCATCTTCGGCGCATAGCCGAGCGCCTCGTCGATCTCATGATGAAAGATCAACGGCAGGCCCGTGAGGCACAGCAGCAGCAGAGAGACGGTCGAGACAAGGCTGGTCCATTTGTGGATCAGCGACCAGATGCGGGCAGTACGCGCTTTCAGGGGATCGCTCCTTCTTGGTCTTGCTCAGTCTGATTGAAAATGTCGCCTCCGGCGAACCGGAGGCGACATGAACGGATCATTCTGACATGGCGACCGTGCGGCGAGCGGACGTACGGCGACCTATTGTCGTGCCGGCTCGCTCGCCCGTACCGTTACCACTTGTAGCCGATGCTGCCGGTCACGCGGCGGCGATCGCCGTAGAAGCAGGCATTCGCGCTTGAACAGTTCGCGACGTAGATTTCGTCGGTCACGTTCGCCGCATTGACCGCAAAGCGCCAATTCTGCCAGTCGTAATGAACGGCGAGATCGCCGAGGACGCGTGATGGAACCGACAGCGTATTGGCCTGATCGGCGAAGGACGAGCCGACATAGCGCACGCCGCCGCCGAAGCCGAAGCCACGCAGCACGCCATCCTGGAAGGTGTAGTCGGCCCAGCCAGAAGCGAGCTGACGCGGCGTGTTGGTCGGCACGAGACCGATCAGAGCCGGATTCGCATCGGCGCTGGTGAACAGATTGTAATTCGTGAACGAACCAACCACCTTGAAGCCCGGCGCGAGATTGGCAACGGCTTCGAGTTCGATGCCGCGCGAGGTGACTTCACCAGTCTGAAGCGCCGTGAGCGGGAACAGCGGATTGGTAGTCGGGACGTTCTTGCGCTTGAGGTCGAACAATGCGACGCCGAAGTGGCCATCAAAGCCTACCGGCTGGAACTTCACGCCGACTTCGGTCTGCTCACCCGTTTCCGACAACAGCAATTGACCCGCCGCATTGACACCAATGATCGGGTTATAGCTGGTCGCATAAGAGACGTAAGGCGCAAGACCGTTGTCGAAGTTGTAGATCAGACCAGCACGACCGCTGAACTTGCTCTCGTCACGGCCGAGTGAAGACGCGCCGAAGGCCTGATCGAAGCGAGAATTATTGACCCAATCGTTGCGGCCGCTGAGCACGAGGGTGAAGCGGTCCAATTTGATCTGGTCCTGTAGATACACACCGAGCTGATTTTGCGTCTGGTTTCCATCACGATAGTTGCTGAAACCGGCAGCTGTGCGAATCTGGGGCAAAGCGGCAGCATAGCTGGGATTGACCGCATTGATATTGGGATAGCCAGCAGCCAGACCCTGCGTGTCGCTGATGCTATAGTGTTTCAGATCGAGGCCAAAGAGCGCCGTGTGGCTGAGGATGCCGGTGGTGAATCGATACTCGACCTGGCTATCCATATTGGCCTGATCCGCAATGCCTCGGGTGGAGAACCCGTAACGGAACATGTCCCCGGTCGTCGCATTGGCATAGGTGTTAAATGGAGCCGAGAGGGCACCGAGCGTAAGAGCAGCGTAGTTCACATCAACATGCGAAAAACGCGCATTCTGACGGAAAGTCACGTTATCCGAGAGGTTCCTCTCGAACTGATAGCCCAGCATTTCCTGCTCACGCTTGAAACTGTCGGTCTTCGGATCTCCGCCGTAGAAGCTGGTCGAGATTCGTCCAAACGGCGCATTCGTTACCGTGCCGACGTAAGGCAGGAAGTTGGCTGGACGCGTCTCATTAAAAGAGGCCGAAGCGAGGATCGTCAGCGTCGTATCGACATCCGGCTTCCAGGTCAGCGACGGCGCGATGAAGTAGTTGTTGTTCGGCGTAAAGTCTGTCTGCGTGCCGCCGTTCTGCACCTGGCCAACGATGCGGGTGTAGAGCTCGCCATTGCCTGGAGCCAGCTTGATCGGCGTATTGATGTCGAAGCCGAAATAGGCATTGCCGAAATTATCGACGCCGGTTTCGATATAACGGATCGGCTGAGCCTGCGGCATCTTGCTGACGACGTTGACGAGACCGCTGGGGCTCGAGCCGCCATAGAGGATCGCCGACGGACCGCGCAGGATTTCGACGCGCTCCATGTTGAACGGCTGCAGCTTCCAGCTTGCATAAGAGGTGTAGAATAGCTGGAGACCGTCGAGGAAGACGCTGTTGTCGTCCGACTTGAAACCGCGGATCAGGAACCAGTCGTTACGGAAATCGGCGCCGAAAGTGCCGGCGGCAACGCCGGGTGCGTAGCGAAGAATCTCGTCAAACTTCGTTGGGTTCTGATCGCGGATCTGTTCCGCACCGATGACCGAGATAGCCTGCGGCGTCTCGTTAATTGGCGTGTTGGTCTTCGTGCCGGTCGAGCTGCGATTGGCGACATAGCCCTGGATCGGACCGCGCGGGCTTTCCACGAACACGTTGCTGCGCGGGGGCTGCGCCACCGGACGCGGCGCGACGGCGGTGCGGGCGCGGGGCGTCCGGCTCGGCGTGGCGGCCGCGCGGCGACGCTGCTGCGGCTGGTTGACGACCACGGGCGGCAAAGGCTGCGCACCGGTCTGCGTGGAACTGGACTGCGCCAGCGACGTATCGAGCGTGACGACGCTGAGCGCGCAGACCGACGACAGAAGCGCGAGACGCGACAGACGAATGGTGTTGTTCAAGGCGATCCCCAAATCTCATCCGCATCGACATATTCGATGATGGATGCCCTCATGTGATGGATCGGGGTTAGAGGGACGGCCGCGTCATCGCCAATAGAAGCGTTCCAAACAACAAGCATTCTGCGGCAGTGTGACATCACTGCCGCAGATTTTAATGGTTCTAAATTTAGCGGGTATTTTTCTCAGCAATATGCAGTCCAGGCGCGGCGGTCATGTCTGCCCGGAAATAGTTGTGGCGCCGTCGCGCGATTCTTGTCTTTCCCGGTGAATAGTTACGCGGCGCGCACCGAGCGCAGGAAGTTCCCGACCTCCTGCTTCAATCGCGTGCTTTCGCTCGACAGCGACTGCGCCGCGGACAGAACCTGCGATGACGCCGAACCTGCTTCTTCGACACCGCGCTGCACGTCGGTGATGTTCGAACTCACCTGCATCGTGCCTTGAGCGGCCTGCTGCACGTTGCGCGAAATCTCCTGCGTGGTGGCGCCCTGCTCTTCAACGGCCGATGCGATGGCGGACGCGATCTCCGACATCTGGCCGATGGTCATGGAGATCTCCTTGATGGCCGAGACCGAATCCTCGGTCGCTTTCTGGATGCCGCTGACCTGCTGGCTGATCTCGCCAGTGGCCTTCGCAGTCTGTTCGGCCAGCGCTTTCACTTCCGCGGCAACCACCGCAAAGCCGCGACCGGCCTCACCGGCGCGCGCCGCCTCGATGGTCGCATTGAGCGCCAGCAGATTGGTCTGCCCCGCGATATTGTTGATCAGTTCGACGACATCGCCGATGCGTGCCGCGGCTGTCGCCAGTTCGCCGACGCGGTTGTTGGTATTGTCAGCCTGCGCAACGGCCTCGCTGGCGATGCGCGCGGCGCCCTGCACCTGACGGCTGATCTCATGCACCGACGACGACATTTCCTCGGTGGCGGACGCGACCGACTGCACATTTGTCGCGGCTTCTTCCGATGCCGCCGATACAGCCACCGCCAAAACCTGTGAGCGCTCCGAGGTTGCCGTCAATGTGGTGGCCGAACCTTCCAATTCCTTCGAGGCAGCCGATACGGTCTCGACGATCTGCCCGACGGCGCCTTCGAAATCGGCGGCGAGCTTCATCATATCCGCCTTGCGCTGTTCGGCCGTGCGGCTTTCCGTAGCGATCTGCGCGACCTTCATGCGCTCGACTTCGAGGCCGTTCTCCTTGAATACACTCAGCGCCGTCATGATCTCCCCGATCTCGTCGGCGCGCTTGCTTGCCGGAACGTCGACGGTGAGGTCTCCTTTGGCAAGCTTGTTCATCGTGGCGATGCTTGCCTTCAACGGACGCACCACGCTGCTGCGCGCCACAACATAGCTGACAATGATGGCGAGCAGCATCACGCCGAGCGTCGCATAGATAATGGTCCAGAGCGTGTCGTTGGCGGTTTCGAGAAACTCGACCTTCTTGATGCCCACATAGAGAATGCCGATCACGTTGCGGCTGGCGTCGAAGATCGGATCATAGACGGTCATATACGGCTCGCCGAGGATGGCCACTTCACCACGGAATGCGGTCTTGCCGGTGAAGACCGCCTCATAAGCCGGACCCTTCGCCAGCTGCGTACCGATCGCACGCGTGCCATCCGGCTTCATCACGTTGGTCGAGATGCGGGTGTCATTCATGAAGATCGTCGCGGTGCCGCCGACCAGCGTCTTGATCTTGTCGACCGCTGCGAAATTGCCGTTCAGCGGCTTGCCGTCCGCCAGCAGCTTGCCATCCGCGATACTGTATTTGTCGCCGCTCTCACGCAGCACGTTCCAGGCGACGCGCATGTTGGTCTCGACCCGCTCCGTCGCGGATTTGGCGGCGCCCTGTTCGAGCACATATTTGGCGACCAGCGTGATGCAGATGCCGAGGATGAGAATGCCGGAGACCGTCATCAACATGATGCGCGGGCCAAGACCGAGACCCCGGTGACGGCCGGGTTTGGGTTGGGAGGCGGACAACGGCATTGCGATCTCCTGTCGCGCCGACCCCTCGGTCGTGCGCTCAAAGCCGAACGGCTCCAGACACACTCACTGCACAACGTCGACGAGGTATCCGGACCCGCAATTCAAGAAACAAGTTCCATCATTATGATTCAGTTCTATCGGCTAGCCGTTGGAAAGCAGTTAATGTTCGCCTGGCGGAAAGGTATAATCGTCTGATTTTGCGTGATTTTCGGCATCTAAATACCTGAATCGAGGCTCATTCCTGGCGTCCATTCGACGCATCTACCGATGCGTGCTCTGTTGCCGCGCATGGTGCCCGCGCGCCAGCGTGACTTGTGCCACCCGGCGAACTGCCGCCTATGGAAGGCTGCATTGACCATCGAGCCGATGACTCCTTCCGCTCCGCCGCGACAAACGATCGTCGGCTGGTTCGCCAACCAGCCTTATCTCCTGCTCAGCCTCACCTCGCTGTTCTGGGCCGGGAATATCGTGCTCGGCCGCTATGTCGCCGGCCACGTCCCGCCGGTGACGCTGGCCTGCGTGCGTTGGATCGGGGCCTTTTTCCTGTTGCTGCCCTTCGCCTGGACGCATCTGCGCGCAGACTGGCCGGTCCTCCGCGCCCAGCTTTCTCTCATGACCATGCTGGCGCTGACCGGCTTCGCTGCCAATACGGTACTGGCCTATTGGGGCCTGAAATACACGCAGGCCCTGAATGCGCTGCTGATCCAGTCGTCGGGCCCGCTCTGCGTCGCGCTGTGGACGCTGATCCTGTTCGGCGTGAGACTGACGCTGGCGCAACTGCTCGGCATCGTGGTTTCCATGGCCGGCGTGCTGATCATCATCCTGCGCGGCGATCTCACCGCGCTAGCCAGTATCCAGATCAACAAGGGAGATGCGATGCTGTTCGCAGCGCTCCTGGTGTTCGGCATCTATTCGGCGCTGATGCTGCGGCGACCGGTGACGCACCCGATGTCGCTGATTGCTTTCACCACCGCCGGCGGCGCGATCCTGACCCTGCCGGTCAGCATCTGGGAACTCAACTCCGGTTCACCGCTGATCTTCGACACCGTGACGCTGCTGACGCTCGCCTATGCCATGATCTTTCCGTCGGCGCTGGCCTATCTGTTCTTCAATCGCGGCATCGCGCTGATCGGCCCGAATCGGGCTGCACCATTTCTGCATCTGATGCCGGTGTTCGGCTCCGTATTGGCCATCGCGTTTCTCGGCGAACAGCCGCAACTGTTTCACCTCATCGGCTACGTGCTGGTACTGTCGGGCGTATTCATCGCATCACGGCGATAGACCGAACATCCGCTCCGGCCAGCCTGACATCGGGAGTAGAAACATCACATGACCGTTTTCTCGCTCGCCCACCTCACCGTGCTATCGCTGGCGCCGCCAGAGATGATCGACGTTGCCGCGCGCTGCGGCTACCGGAGTGTCGGACTGAGACTGATAGCCGTGACCGCGGAAAGCCCTGGCTACCCGCTGATGAACGACAAGGCGATGATGCAGCAAACCAAGGCGCGCCTCGCCGATACCGGACTGCACGTGCTCGATATTGAACTCGTCAAGATCACGCCCGGGATCGACGTCGCGGCGCTTGAGCCGATGCTCACCGCCGGCGCGGAGCTCGGAGCCCGCCATGTCATCGTCGCGCCCTATGATCCCGACTTGTCCCGCCTCGCCGACCGACTGGCGGCCATCGCCGATCTTGCGGCGCGATACGGCATCATGCCAGTGATGGAGTTCTTTCCCTGGACCAATGTGTCGAACCTGCACACGGCGCGCGCCATCGTCGAGACCGCAGGCCGCGCCAATGCGGGTATCCTTGTCGATACGCTGCATTTCGACCGCTCCGACAGCAGCCTCGCCGAACTCGACGACATGCCATCGCGCTTGCTGCCGTTTTTCCATTTTTGCGATGCTCCGGCGGAGAAGCCTGGCACGGTGGAAGGACTGCTGCACACCGCGCGCGCTGAACGGCTGCCACCCGGCGACGGCGGCATCGACCTCTGCGCCATCGCCGCGCACCTGCCGAAGCATATTCCGGTCGCGCTCGAAGTGCCGATGGATGCGCTGACCCGGGAGCGCGGCCCCGAAGAAGTCGCGCGCCGCGCAATCGCCGGCGCGAAGCGCCTGCTGGGAGATTGAGAATCCAGCGAGTAATCTACGCGCACATGCCACCGCCCGGCATAGCACCTGTCCCGCGCGCGTTATGCCAACGTATGAACGATAACCGGCCCGGCTATCGCTGTGGCTGGTCCAATCAGCAAGGGCGCCAGATTCTGTTCGCTCCACGCGAGCCCGCGTCGGTTCGACTCCTCGGCGCCCGCGAAATTGTTGAAGATGCTGATCGCCGTCACCGTATCGTCGGACGCATAGACCACATAATAGGCCATGAAACCTTCGACATCACTGATGATCGGAATGGCACCTTCCTTGATCCTGCGCGTCAGTTCCTCAGCCATGCCGGTCTTTGCCTTGCTCTGACGAATGGCAGCATACATGGGACGCTCCTTCACCCGTAAGCTGCCCGCGATCGCACCTGCCGCGATCATGCATCGCACACACTCATCATCGGCGGGACGAGCAGCAGGGTTTCCCGCGCATAGAACCTACGCCATCCCGCGCAACGACGCCATCTGACGCCTCCCCACCCACTACGCGCCTCCGATCAATATTCCCACCGCCAGAACGATGACGCCGCCAAGCACCACCTGAAAGACGGCCTGCAGGAACGGCGTATCCATATAGCGCGCCCTGATATAGGCGATGGCCCAGAGTTCGAAAAAAACGACAACACCTGCGATGGCCGTCGCGATCCAGAATGCATTCGGCCAGCTGTCCGGCACGAGATAAGGCAGAGTATGGCCGAGACCGCCCAGCGTCGTCATCAGCCCGCAGATGCCGCCACGCAACCACGGCGAGCCGCGTCCGGTCATGGAGCCATCGTCCGACAATGCTTCAGCGAAACCCATGCTGATGCCGGCGCCGATCGACGCGGCGAGGCCAACAAGGAATGTCTGCCAGTTGTGATGTGTTGCAAACGCGGCCGCAAACAGCGGCGCCAGCGTCGATACGGAGCCGTCCATCAAGCCCGCAAGACCTGGCTGGACATATTGCAGGACGAACATCCGGTGGCGGGTGTTGTCCTCCATCGTACGAACGTCGGACGTCAGGATGGCATCCGATAGTTTGGCCGCGAGATGCTCGTGTCCTTTTTCCAGCTCGGCCAGATCGCCCAGTAACTTGCGAACGACGACATCCGTCGCCTGCTCGGCGGCCCTGGCGTAAAAGCGCTCGGCCTCGAACTCCATCCTCTCGGCTTCCTTGCGGATGGTGTCGAGCGACAGGTTACGCGTGAGCCAGATTGGTCGGCGGCGGATGAAGCCCTTGACGTCTTCGCGCCGGATCGGCGGAAGGTTCGGTCCGAAGCGCTCCTCATACATCTGCAACAGCAGATGCCGATGGCCCTTTTCCTCTTCGGCCATCTCGCTGAAGACTTTTGCGGAATCGGGATAGCGCTCTGCCAGATCCTCGGCGAAGCTGAGATAGATCCGGCTGTCCTCTTCCTCGCTGGAAATCGCAACCGCCAGCACCTCGCGTTCGGTGAGGTCCGAAAACGCCTTCATATCAATGCCTTGCTTATTTTAGAACTATTCTAATTTATATAAGAGCTGCTGTGCATTTGTCAAAGAGCTTTGCGCCTGCGCGGCGCTGAACCTGTCGCTGGTCGGGAAGCAGTAGCGGCGACGAGAAGGATCGCGACGAACCGACCGTGCGTGCTCCGGAGGTCGCCCCGGCATTCGCACCGACCCCGACGTGGAGATGCTGCGGAGATCAGCGACCGTCTGCAGGTGCTGTCGCTCACGAACGCGATAAGGTCGACCCGGTGCAGCAGACGTCGATGCATGGCCTACACCATCGACAGCGCGCTCACCTGAACTGCATACCTTTCCGCTTCCGTGTGTCACCGACCTCCGCTAGTTTGCCCGCAACAAATGTGGGCTACCAAAGCCGATTCAGGGAGAAAAGCGGAATGCACGGACTTTCAATTCTTCGCGGTGTGGCGAGCGCATCCTTTATCGGAGCGCTGCTGTTGGCGACCCCGGATGCCATCGCACAAACTGCGAACTATCCTAACCGGGCGATCACGCTGGTGCTCCCTTTCGCCGCCGGCAGCGGCACCGACACCACGACGCGTCTGATCGCCAAGGAACTCGGCACCGCACTGAACGCCAACACCGTGATCGACAACAAGGCCGGCGCCAATGGCTCGATCGCCGCCAGTTTCGTCGCCCGCGCCCCCGCCGATGGTTACACGCTGTTCGTGACCACCAACACGACGCATTCGGCCAATCCTTTTCTGCTCAAGACCATGAGCTATGATCCGATCAAGGATTTCACGCCGATCGCGCGCACCGGCGACCTGCCCTTCATGCTGGTGATCAATCCTGAGATTCCCGCCAACTCCGTGGAAGAGCTGATCGCGCTCGCCAAGAAAGAGCCGGGCAAGTACTCCTACGCATCGGGCAGTTCGTCGGCGATCGTCTCCGGCGCGACCTTTGCCCGCCTCGCCAAGCTCGATCTCCTGCACGTGCCTTACAAGAGCTCACCACCGGCGCTCACCGATGTCATCGCCGGCCGTGTCAGCATGATGTTCGTCGACGTTCCGACCGGCCTGCCGCACGTCAACGCCAAGGCGTTGAAGTCGCTTGCGGTGACCACCAAGTATCGCTCCAAGCTTCTGCCCGACCTTCCGACCATGGACGAGGCCGGCGTGAAGGGCTTCGACATTACGTCGTGGCAGGGCTATCTCGGCCCGGCCAACATGCCGAAGGACATCGTCGTCAAGCTCAACGCCGAAATCCGCAAGATCGTCGAGCGCCCCGAAATCCAGAAAGACCTCGCCAACCGCGGCATGGAAGCCTTTTCCGGTACGCCGGAAGAATTCGACGCCTTCCTGAAGGATCAGCTCAAGGTGTGGGAGAAGCTGATCACGGATGCTGGGATCGAGAAGCAGTAGGCGCATTTCAGATAGAACCGCACGGCAGGTATGTTCGTCATGCCCGGCGAATGCCGGGTATCCACGTCTCGCAAAGAAGACGTGGATGGCGGGACGAGCCCGGCCATGACGATGGTTTTGCGTGGGTTGAATGAAGAGGAACCACGCCTAACCCGCAGACTCGGCGACTGCATGTCGCAGGGTTTTCCCCTCTCGTCATTTTCTTGTCACGGAACTGTCAGCGCAGCGTAACGCCTGCCCCCCAGAACACCGCGCATGGTCACCACAAAGGAGACAACCATGCGCAGCACATTCCTCTGCTCCGTCGCTTCCCTCGTCATGCTCACCTCCGCCACTTTCGCCCAGACCGAAGGTGAATTCCCCGCCAAGCTCGCCGGCCATGCCGTGCTACCGGCGACGTCGACCATCGAGGCGCCTGCGGATGCGCCGAACGACCTAAAGACCTCGGGCAAATACACCACCGGCAAGCGCGTCGACGCGCTCGGCACCGTGATGGGCAAGTCCTATGAGCGCGCCACCGGCATCTCGCTGCCGATGAAGGGCCAGCCGCTGCAGGGCCATTCCGGCATCAAGGTGATGCCCGACGGTTCGTTCTGGGTGCTGACCGACAATGGCGCCGGCTCGCGCTACAATTCGGCCGACTACATGATCTATCTCAATCATCACAAGATCGACTGGAAGAACGGCAAGGTCGAGCGTCAGGCCACCGTGTTCCTGCACGATCCCGACAAGAAGGTGCCGTTCCGCATCGTCCATGAAGACACCGCCAAGCGCTATCTGACCGGCGCCGATGTCGACACCGAAGGCTTCCAGATCGTCGGCGACAATTTCTGGATCGGCGAGGAATTCGGCCCCTACATCATCAAGGCCGACAAGACCGGCAAGGTTCTGGCTGTGTTCGACACCGTCGCCGACGGCAAGCCGGTGCGTTCGCCCGACCATTGGTCGGTGCAGTCGCCGGGTGCGCCGGGCGCCACCTACACCACGGTCAATCTGCGCCGCTCCAAGGGCTATGAAGGCTTCGCCTCCTCCAAGGATGGCAAGTTCCTCTACGGCCTGCTCGAAGGCCCCATCTGGGATGCCGAGAAGAAGGACTGGGAAAAGGTCGACGGCAAGGAAGCCTCGCGCATCCTGGAATTCGACGTCGCTAACGAGAAGTTCACCGGTCGCTACTGGCAGTATGTGTTCGAACAGAACGGCAATGCCATCGGCGACTTCAACATGATCACCGCCGACAACGGCCTGATCATCGAGCGCGACAACGGCGAAGGCACCAAGGACAAGGCCTGCGCCGACGGCAAGCGCGGTGAAGACTGCTTCCCGGATCTCGCCAAGTTCAAGAAGGTCTATAAGATCGAACTGAACGACGCCAATGTCGGCAAGCCCGTTCGCAAGATTGGTTTCATCGACCTGATGAAGATCCAGGACCCGAACAAGCTGGCCCGCAAGCCGCTGAATGACGGCGTTCTGACCCTCCCGTTCTTCACCATCGAGAACGTCGACCAGGTTGATGCCACCCACATCATCGTCGGCAACGACAACAACCTGCCGTTCTCGTCAAGCCGCGAGCCGAACAAGGCCGATGACAACGAGTTCGTGCTGCTCGAAGTCGCCGACTTCCTGAAGGCGAAGTAAGCAACGCGAGCAGGCATCAGCCTGAACGACGAAAGCCCTCCCGCAAGGGAGGGCTTTTTGCGTTAGAGCGTGATCTACTTTCCTCTCCCACAAGGGGAGAGGGGAAGAAGAGCTTCTACGCCGCACGCACCTTGGTCAGGAACTCGTCCACCGCCGTCCGCAACATGCCGGACTGGGTGTCGAGCTCCCTGGCATTCGACAGAACCTGCGAGGCCGCCGTCCCGGTCGCTTCTGCTGCGCTGCTGACGCCGCCGATATGTTCGCTGATTTCACTGGAGCCCGCCGCGACCGACTGAATGTTGCGCGCGATTTCCCGCGTGGCCTCGCCCTGCTCCTGGACGGCCGTGGAGATGCTGGTGGTGATCTCGCTCATCTGCGCGATGGTCCCCGTAATGGCGCTGATCGAAAGCACGGCTTCGCTGGTGGACGCCTGCATGGCGGCGACCTGGGCGGAGATCTCTTCGGTAGCCTTGGCGGTCTGGCTCGCCAATGCCTTCACTTCAGAGGCGACGACCGCAAACCCGCGGCCGGACTCGCCGGCGCGCGCCGCTTCGATGGTCGCATTCAGCGCGAGCAGATTGGTCTGGGAGGCGATGCTGTGGATCAACTGAACCACTTCGCCGATCTTCTCCGCGCCGCTGGACAACAGCTGAACGGTCGCATTGGTGCGCTCCGCATCGCCGACTGCCTTGCTCGCAATTTGGCTCGACTGCGAGACCTGCCGCAAGACTTCGCTGACCGAAGCCGACAATTCCTCGGCGGCGGCTGCAACCGTGCTGACATTGTCCGACGACCGCTCCGACGCGGCTCCAACCGTCGATGCACGCGAACTGGCATCGCTGGCGGTCGCCGTCATGGATTGCGCGGTGGTCTGCATCCCTGCCGCTGCCGTCGATACCGAGCGAACAATCCCGTTGACGCTGCGTTCGAAATCATCGGCGATGCTCTCCATGGTCGAACGACGCTCGGCAGACGCGCGCGCCTGCGTCTCGGCTTCGATCTTGTCGAGCCCGCGAATCCGGACCGCGTTGTCCTTGAAGACCTGAACGGTCGATGCCATCGCACCGATCTCATCGCCGCGCCCGGTCCCGGGAATGTCGTCTTCAAGCGCACCATCGGCCAGCGTGCGCATCCGCGCGCCGAGCTGACCGAGCGGGCGGCTGATGCTGCGACCGATCATCCAGGCGATGCCGCCCGCGACCGCACCAATAGCAAGGATCGCCAAACCGAGCGCCCAGACGATCGGCTTCAACCTGGCGTCGAGGTCTTCCAGATAGGCTCCGGCGCCCACATACATGTTCCATCCCGGGATCGCAGCGGCATAGGCTACCTTGCGCAGCGGTGCCGTCTGGCCGGGTTTGACATAGTCATAGAACATCGTGTGCTCGCCTTTGGCAGCAACACTGTCGCGCCACTCGCGACCGATCGCCTTGCCATTGGTCACCACATCGAGGCGGTTCTGACCGATCTGCTTGGCATCCGGCGACAACACCGTCACGCCGTCCATCATGGAGCCAAACAGGTAGCCCGCGCCGTTGTCGTAGGTCATCGTATTTGCACGACGACCGAATTCAGCCATCGCGGCTTCCTTGGTGAGCTGGCCGGTGTCGACTTGTTTCTGCAATCCGATCGCCACGCTGCGCGCGGCATCGACGAAGTGGCGAAGCTCCTCGTTCCTTGAGGTCATCATCTCGCGCTGAACGAAATATCCCGCGAGAACGCCAGACGCGCACAGACCAAGCAACATGACACCCACCAGAATACCTAGCTTGGGCGTGATCGTCAGATTACTTATCTTCACAATGAGTTCTCCAAAAAAGGTCGCGGGTGCAAATACCAATTGAGGAGAAGAATACCGAACAGACCTTTTTTTGTTCTTTACAAACCATCCCCGCAGATCATCGAGCCTGTAATACTTGATGATGAGCAACGATTGCAGCGATACAAGAGCTCGCTCTCCGCGAGAGAAGAGGAAAGGCTCTACGCTGCGCGAACCTTCGCGAGGAATTCATCCACCGCCTTGCGCAGGATGCTCGACTGGCCATCCAGTTCTTTCGCATTCGACAGCACCATGCCTGCCGCCTGCCCCGTTGCTTCCGCCGCTGCGCTGACGCCGCCGATATGAGCGCTGACCTCGCTCGAGCCAGCGGCAACCGACTGGATGTTGCGCGCGATTTCCTGCGTGGCCGAACCTTGCTCTTCCACTGCCGCCGAGATCGTCGTGGTGATCTGGCTCATCTGCGCGATCGTGCCGGTGATGGCGTTGATCGAGTTGACAGCCTCCTGCGTCGACGCCTGCATCGCCGCAACCTGCGCGGAGATTTCCTCGGTCGCCTTGGCCGTCTGGCTCGCCAGTGCCTTCACTTCCGACGCGACGACCGCGAAGCCACGGCCGGATTCACCGGCGCGTGCCGCTTCGATGGTTGCGTTGAGCGCAAGCAGATTGGTCTGCGATGCGATGTTGTGGATCAGCTGCACGACCTCGCCAATCTTCTCGGCGCCGCTGGAGAGCTGCTGCACCGTCGCATTGGTGCGCTCCGCATCGCCCACGGCCTTGCTGGCGATATCGCTCGAGGCTGCGACCTGACGCAGCACTTCGCTGACCGATGCCGATAGTTCTTCAGCCGCGGCGGCAACCGTGCTGACATTGTCAGATGAGCGCGCCGATGCCGCTCCGACCGTCGAGGCGCGCGAGCTCGCGTCGCTGGCTGTCGCCGTCATCGACTGCGCGGTGCTCTGCATACCAGCCGCGGCGGTGGAGACGGAACGCACGATGCCGTTGACGCTGCGCTCGAAATCATCGGCGAGGCTTTCCATAGCCGCACGGCGTTCGGCAGCAACACGGGCCTGCGATTCCACCTCGATCTTGTCGAGCCCGCGGATACGCACCGCGTTGTCCTTGAACACCTGAACCGTTGCGGCCATGGCGCCGATCTCGTCGCCGCGGTCGACGTCGGGGATCGCTTCATCCAGCGCGCCATCGGCGAGACCGCGCATGCGCGCGCCGAGCCGGCGAAGCGGGATGGTGATGCTGCGGCCAATCATCCAGGCAAGCGCGCCGAGAATGACAATGACCGCGAGTGCCGCGATCATCACGGTGCGCGCACTCTCCCAGAGCTGTACCTGCAAGTCGTCGATATAGACGCCGGTGCCGATGACCCAGCCCCAGGGCTCGAAACCGACGACATAAGAGAGCTTCGGCTGCGGTGCGTCCTTGCCGGGCTTGGGCCACAGATAGTCGACGAAGCCGGCCTTCTGCTTCTTCACGACATCGGCGAATTCGACAAACAGCCGCTTGCCGTTCGGATCCTTGTTGCCGGAGAGATCGCTACCGTTCATCTCGGGCTTGATCGGATGCATCACCATGCGCGGCTGCAGGTCGTTGATCCAGAAGTAATCGCCATTGCCGTAGCGCAGTTTGCCGATACGCGCCGCTGCGGTCTTGCGCGCGGCCTCGTCCGACACGCCGCTACGCTGGATCGTCGCGTATTCTTCCTGCGCGATGCCGAGCGCCAGCTCCGTAAGATGGGTCAATTCGCTCTGACGCTGCTGCTTGAGGGAGTCGCCGAGGGTGTTCAGCTGCATCCAGGCCAGCCCGGCGAGGCCAAGAAAGCTCAAGCCAATGATGCTGTAGAGGCGAAGGCCGATCGAAATTTTCAAACGATTCATGGGAAGTATCCCTGTAAGGCGCGCTGAAATAAGCGTGTCACCATCGCAGGGTGTAGTTTCGAGTTCGTGAAGTGGTGTGTAGTTCCGTTTTTGCAACCGCGGTTATAGGTTACCTCGAATGCACCAAAAGTCGCGCTACAGGTAGCTGCGCACCACTATGAACTATCATTGTGCAGATTTAAATTCGGTGGTCGACGCAGCGGCCGAAGCTCAATAGTTCAGACAAGTCCCAGCCCGGTAGCTCCCCGAGCACAGCAAAGCCGCGCTCGGGAAAAGATTTGACTCAGGCCGCTCTCACCTTGGCGAGGAATTCATCCACGGCGGTGCGCAGCATGCCGGACTGGCTCTCCAGCTCCTTTGCATTCGACAGCACCTGTGACGCCGCCGAGCCGGTGGCCTCGGCTGCGCTGCTGACGCCGCCGATATGATTGCTGATCTCATTCGCGCCGGCCGACACCGACTGAATGTTGCGCGCGATTTCCTGCGTCGCCGTGCCCTGCTGCTCCACCGCCACAGAGATCGTGTTGGTGATCTGGCTCATCTGGGCGATGGTGCCGGTGATGGCGCCGATCGATGCAACGGCCTCGCTGGTCGATGCCTGCATGGCGGCGACCTGCGCCGAAATTTCCTCGGTGGCCTTGGCGGTCTGGCTGGCCAGCGCCTTCACTTCGGATGCCACCACCGCGAAACCGCGACCGGACTCGCCGGCACGTGCGGCTTCGATGGTCGCGTTCAGCGCCAGCAGATTGGTCTGGGAGGCAATGCTGTGGATCAGCTGTACCACTTCGCCGATCTTCTCAGCGCCGCTCGACAGGATCTGAACAGTCGCATTGGTGCGCTCGGCATCGCCCACCGCCTTGCTGGCGATCTCGCTGGAAGCCGATACCTGACGCAGCACTTCACTGACTGACGCCGACAATTCCTCCGCAGCCGCCGCAACCGTGCTGACATTATCGGACGAGCGCGTCGAAGCTGCGCTGACCGTCGCGGCGCGCGAGCTTGCATCGCTTGCCGTCGCCGTCATCGACTGCGCAGTGCTCTGCATGCCGACCGCGGCGGTCGAGACCGAGCGGACGATACCCGTCACGCTACGCTCGAAATCCGTGGCCATCGCCTCCATGGCGGCGCGGCGCTCCGCGGCGATACGGCCCTGCGCATCCGCCTCGACCTGTTCCAGCGAGCGAATACGCAGCGCATTGTCCTTGAACACCTGAACCGTCTTGGCCATCGCACCGACTTCATCGCTACGGCCAACGCCGGGAATTTCCTCATCCAGCGCGCCATTGGCGAGCGACTCCATCCGCGATCCCAGCATGCCGAGCGGCTTGGTGATGCTACGGCCGATCAGCCACGCGATCGCACCCGCCACTGCGGCAATGGCCAGCATGGCCAGGCCGAGCGCCCAGATGATCGGTTTCAGATGAGCGTCGAGGTCATCGAGATAGGCGCCGGTGGCAATGAACATGTTCCAGCCGGGAAGCGCCGCGGCATAACCCATCTTGCGCGACGGGACCTGCTCATTGGGCTTCTGGAATTCATAGGTCAGAATCTTCGTGCCGTTGGCTGCGACGCCGTCGCGGAATTCACGTGTAATGGCTACGCCGCTAACCTTGACGTCGAGCCGGTTGGATCCCGCCTTGAAGCCCGGCAGATGAACCACTTCACCGTCCATCGTGTAGATGAACAGATAGTTGCCATTGTCATAGGTCATCGGCTCGATGCGGCGTACCAACTCGGCGGTCGCGGCTTCCTTGGTGAGCTTGCCTGCTGCGACATCCTTCTGGATGCTGGCCGCTACATTGGTTCCGATTTCGACGATCGACTTCAGCTGCTCGGTTCGCGCGGAGAGCATCTCGCTCTTGACCATATAGGCGGCCAGGATGCCCGCGGCGCAGAGGCCGATCATGGTGACGGCCACCAGAACGACGAGCTTGTACGTAATACGGATATTGGCGAGCTTCACGGCTGTATTCCCCCGGGCGTGCGATTTTCGATCGCTGATTCCTCGGAAATGTATCGGGGTAGTGTTCCCAAATCCTTACACGTGCGGGGCGGGGGCAAACCTGCCGCGCCGACCTGAATGTGAACATTTTCCGCAAAACGAAAAAATCCCCGCCTTTCGGACGGGGATTTCGGCAATGTCAGTTTAAGTAAGAGACACTCAGAAGGTCAGCGCCTTGGCCTGTTTCACCTGCGGCAGCGCCTGCACCTTGCTCAGCACATCGGCCGGCACAACGCCGTCGATCTCCACCAGCGCAATGGCGTCACCGCCCTGTTCGTTGCGGCCGAGATGGAAGGTTGCGATGTTGACCTTGGCATCGCCGAGCAGCGAGGCGAACTTTCCGATGAAGCCCGGCTTGTCCTCGTTGGTGACATAGATCATCGACTTCCCGAATTCGGCATCGACGCGGATACCCTTGATATCAACCAGCCGCGGCTTGCCGTCATGATAGACGGTGCCGGACACCGAGCGTTCCTGCCGTTCGGTGATAACCGTAACGGTGATCAGGCTTTCGTAATCGCTCTGCGCCGCGCGTACCACTTCATCGACCACCATGCCGCGCTCCTTGGCAACGGCCGGTGCGGAGACGACGTTGACGTCACCGAGCATCGGCCGCAGCAACCCGCTCAATGCAGCAGACGTCAGGGCCTTGATCTTCATTTCGGCCACCGCGCCTTCATAGGTGATCTGCACCTTGGCAATGCCGGTCTCGGTGAGCTGGCCCGCGAACGAGCCAAGCTTCTCGGCGAGTTCGATGAACGGCTTCAGCTTCGGTGCTTCTTCCGCGGTGATCGACGGGAAGTTGACCGCGTTTGAGATCGCGCCCGACAACAGATAATCCGACATCTGCTCGGCGACTTGCAAAGCGACGTTCTCCTGCGCTTCGGTGGTCGATGCGCCCAAATGCGGCGTGCAGATCACATTGGGATGGCCGAACAGCACGTTCTTGGTGGCCGGTTCCTCGACGAACACGTCGAAGGCAGCGCCGGCGACATACTTGCTATTCAGCGCATCGACCAGCGCTTGCTCATCGACCAGACCGCCGCGGGCGCAGTTGATGATGCGCACGCCGGGCTTCATCTTGGCGATGGCAGCGGCATCGATGATGTTCTTCGTCTTCTCGGTGAGCGGCGTGTGCAGCGTGATGAAGTCGGCGCGCTTGAGGAGATCGTCGAGCTCGACCTTCTCGACGCCGATGTCCTTGGCACGCTCCGGCGACAGGAACGGATCGAAGGCGATGACCTTCATGCGCAGGCCGAGCGCGCGGTCGGCGGCAATGGCGCCGATATTGCCGCAGCCGATCACGCCCAGCGTCTTGCCGGTGATCTCGACGCCCATGAAGCGATTCTTCTCCCACTTGCCGGCCTGCGTCGACGCATCGGCCTGCGGGATCTCGCGGGCGAGCGAGAGCATCAGTGTGATCGCATGTTCGGCTGTCGTGATCGAATTGCCGAACGGCGTGTTCATCACGATGATGCCCTTGGCGGTTGCCGCGGGAATTTCGACATTGTCGACGCCGATGCCGGCGCGGCCGATCACCTTAAGGCGCGTCGCCCTTTCGAGAATCTTCGCAGTTGCCTTGGTGGCCGAGCGAATGGCGAGGCCGTCATAGTTGCCGATGATCTCGGCAAGCTTGTCCTTGTCCTTGCCGAGATTCGGCTGGAAGTCGACGTCGATGCCGCGATCCCGAAAGATCTGCACGGCAGCGGGAGAGAGAGCGTCGGAAATGAGAACTTTGGGGGCGGTCATGGATGTGATCCTCGAAATGGGAGCCGGTGTAGGCGCGACAAACGCAGCAGGCTCCTTCTCCCCGTTATTACGGGGAGAAGGTCGGGATGAGGGGCCGCTTTCGACCCGAGAATGCAGGAGTGAGGAGAGTTGAGTGCCATGCCCCTCACCCGGACATCGCGCTTCGCGCGATGTCCGACCTCTCCCCGCCCGCGCACAGCGAAGCTGTGCTAGGCGGGGAGAGGTTAAGAGCAACTAAGCCGCTTTAGCGAGCGAAGCCTTGGTTTCGGCGAAAGCCCAGTCGATCCACTGCGTGAGGATTTGGACGTCCTTGGCTTCGACCGTAGCACCGCACCAGATGCGCAGACCAGCCGGCGCATCGCGATAATGCGCGAAGTCGAAACCGGCATTTTCCTTCTCGACGGTTGCGACCAGCTTCTTGGCGAAGTCAGCCTGCGCGTCCGGCGAGAGCGCGGTGATCGCGGGATCGATCACCTTCATGCACACCGACGTGTTGGAGCGGATCGCGGGATCAGCTGCCAGGAAGTCGATCCACGGCGTCTTCGCTTTCCAGTCGGCGAGCGCCTTGGTGTTGGCGTCGGCACGCGCGATCAGCGCCTTGAGACCTCCGACCGACTTGGCCCAGCCGAGCGCATCGAGATAGTCCTCGACGCACAGCATCGACGGCGTGTTGATGGTCTCGCCGACGAAGATGCCTTCGTTGAGCTTGCCGCCCTTGGTCATGCGGAAGATCTTCGGCAGCGGCCATGGCGGCGTGTAGCTCTCCAGACGCGCCACGGCACGCGGCGACAGCACGAGCACGCCATGCGCGGCTTCGCCGCCGAGCGCCTTTTGCCAGGAGAAGGTGACGACATCGAGCTTGGCCCAGTCGAGCGGCTGTGCAAAAGCAGCAGACGTCGCGTCGCAGATGGTCAGGCCTTCGCGGTCAGCCTTGATCCAGTCGGCATTCGGCACGCGCACGCCGGAGGTCGTGCCGTTCCAGGTGAAGACGATGTCCGAGTTCGGATCGGCCTTCGACAGGTCGGGGAGTTCGCCATAGCCGGCATGCAGCTTGGTGACGTCCTTGAGCTTCAGCTCCTTGACGATGTCCGAAACCCAGCCTTCACCGAAGGATTCCCAGGCGATGGTGGTGACGGGACGCGGCCCGAGCAGCGACCACAGCGCCATCTCAACGGCGCCCGTATCCGATGCCGGCACGATACCGATGCGGTAATCGGCGGGCACTTCAAGCACTTCACGCGTCAGATCGATCGCGAGTTTGAGCTTGTTCTTGCCGATCTTCGCACGGTGCGAACGGCCAAGGGCTGCGTCGGTGAGTTTTTCGGGGGTCCAGCCGGGGCGCTTGGCGCAGGGGCCGGAGGAGAAATGCGGCACGTTGGGCCGCGAAGAAGGCTTCGCTGCAGTCATAATCTATCCTTCCAGATAGCTAGCCTCCCGTTGGGGGGAGGTGTCCCGCTGGCGTGGATATGGGAACCGACCCGGAGCGTCAAGCGACTTCCGGGCTATCACGCGTCATTGATCTTGAGTGACATCGCCCGCCGGGTCGTGATCCTTCACAGACGATGCACCCGCAGGCATCGCGAGGTCACCGGACGATGCAGCGTCATCGGGTACCAGGGGCACGTCGTTCAGCAATTCCGACGCATAGACCACGAGCTGCGCGGCACGGCGGCGGCTGCCGACTTTCATGACGCTTTGATCGTCGACCTTCACGACATAGTCGCTGCCGACCTTCTCAATCGAATAATTGCTCATGAGTCCTTCCAACGTCCCCGCGTATATGGATACGTCGCTCGTCCCCGCACGTTCCGAAACAAATCCCATCAGCGCTTCGCTGGTTTACGGGTCATTAACCGGAACACCGACACCTACAGCCGCATGATACCGGCCCTCTTCGTCATTTCCCGCTGACGGAACGAACATGCGCGGTCAACGAAAAGGGCAGCGATGGCCATCGCCGCCCTTGCGTTTGAGGTTGCGGCTTACTCGCTCTCACGAGTGAAACGCCTATCGTCCCACCTTTCCGGGAAAGCCCGGCGCATTCGGATTATCCCCAGGTAAACCGCTCGGCGACGCGCCGGTGCCGATCCGTCCCGGCGTCGTTGTGTTCGGCGCGCCGGGCTGACTCGTGCCACCGCCCATACCCGTCGTGCCCGTTGCGGGAGGCGGCGAGACATTCGGGCTCGGCATCTGCGTTACCGGGGTGCCCGTGACACCGTCCGTGCCGGCACCCTGGGCCGAGGCGAATGCGGTCGAGGCCAGAAGCGAGGCGACGACGATAGCGGAAAAGCCAAATCGGGATTGCATGGGCAGCTCCATCGTTGATGACGATGGGCAACCACCGGTCCTGTTCGACGTTCCCGACCGCACGGCATGGTGATCGCGCGTGGCCTAGAAGCGGAACGTCATGCCCACATGACTGTCAGCGAAACCGAGCCGTTTGTAGAAGCGCTGGGCATCGACCCGGGTCTGATGCGTCAGCAGCTCGACGAGTTTGCATCCCCTCGCCTGTGCCTCGCCAATGGCCCATCGCACCAGTTGCTCACCGATGCCCTGGCTGCGCAGCGTCGTCGACACACGAACATCCTCGATAAGCGCACGCGAAGCGCCCTGCGAGCTCAAGCCCGGCAGGATGCAGAGCTGCAGGCATCCGACCACGCTGCCATCGCCGCCTTCTGCAACCATCGACCAGATATTTGGATCATGCGTGAGTTTATCGAAGGCCTCGTAATAAGATTGCGGCAGCGGATCCTCGATACGCTCGCGGCCACGGCCGAGCGCATCATCGGCCAACATCGCCACGATTGCAGCGACGCCCTGGCGCTGCGCGATCGCAGTACGACCTTCGTGCTCATACGAGGCCCAATGCCTTCTCGCTGTCGGCGATCCAGCGCCTGATCGACGCGTAACCGTCGAGATGGAAGCCCCCCTCATGGGCCACGCGCGTATAGGCCACCAACGACGCGTCGGCCAGCGAGACGCGATCTCCGACAAGGAAACGCGATGTCGTCAGGTGATGCTCCATGCGCACCAGCGCGAAATAGCCGCGCTTCAGCTTTTCGGGATCGAGATCCGAAATCGCCTTGCCGAGATAGACGATCTGATAGCGGCACACCGCGATATAGGGCTCGTGGCTGTATTGTTCCCAGAACAGCCATTCATCCATCTTGGCGGCATCATAGGCATCGGTCGGGATCAGACCGCTACCACGGGCGAGATAGCGGATGATGGCATTGGACTGCGCGAGCGGGCGACCGTCATCGAGCACGACGGTCGGCACCTGGCCGGCGCCGTTAAGCGCCAGAAACTCCGGCGTCCGGCTCTCGCCCTTGCTCGTGTCGATATCGATCCACGTATAGGGAAGTTTGAGGTGATCGCTCACCCACTTCACCTTCAGGCAATTGCCGGAATTCAGATCGCCGTAGATTTTCATGATGACTGCCCCGCATCCTCAGACACGGTAAGGCAGCATTCGTCAAACGGCATGTCAACAGAGATCAAACTCGTGCCAAACGTATGCGACCTTGGCCGGTCAGAACTTGTAGCCGACGCCGGCTCGCACGGTGTTGATATTGGTATCGACCGTTGAGGTGAAGCGGATGTATTCCCACTCGGCGCGCATGAACAGCCCACCGATCAGGTTCACGTCAACGCCGAGGCCAGCAGAGTAGCCGTAGATGAGATGGCTGTATTGGCCTTCGGTCTTGCTGTAGTCGAACGGGAGGTTCTGGAAGCCCGGTGCTGCGGCTACATTGACGGCGACCCCGTGAATACGTGCTGACCGAACGATATCGGCCTGTCCGAGCGCGAGACCTCCGAACATGTAAGGCAAGAACGATCCCACGGCATAGCCGGCGCGGGCACGCAGCGTGCCCATATCCGTAATCGACATCTTCGCAGCGGCATCGTAGGTGACGCCGTTGGTATAGCCGAGAGCATCGATGAAAGAGCGCCCCATCGAACCGCTTGCGTCGCCGCCGAACTTGCCGTGCATGTAGCTCATTTCGACGCCAATCACGACGTCGTCCCACTGGCTGTTGTAGCCGATGAAGCCACCCCAGCCCTCGCCTCGCCGCGACGTCTTGCCGAGCAATGGCCATTGCGAGACCTGGCCGGCTGATTCCATTGCAAGGCCATCCAGCAGGCTGCCCGCGAGGGTACGTGTCGCCCCGGTGAAATTCATGTCGGACTGTCCGACGCCAGCTTGGGCGCCGATATAGTAGCCCTCCCAGACCGAGCGCGTTGAGCTTAGTCCTTCGGGGAACGAGCCGCGCAGCGCCGGGAATTCTGGCATGTCGGCGGCTTGAGCGGTTTGCACTGCGCCCAGCAGCGCTGCAGCGATCAGAAGTCTACGCATCACGACAATTCCTCAACTCACCGAACTGTCCCGATCATCCGCTGTTAACCTTAATCATTGGTTGCGATGAGACTACCCGCGCAAAACAAAACGGCGCGGGAAGCTCCCGCGCCGTTAAGGTCTCTTAAGATAGTTGAGGCAATCCGCTTAGCTTTAGCCCTTGCGGATCAACGGCGGCGGCGCATAGGCCGGCGGGCTGTCGAGGTTCCAGCGCACGCCGAGCTTCAGGTCATGCGAGGTGATGTCCTTGAAGGTCACAGCGTACTGGCCCGGCACGACACCGGTATACGGGGTAAGCGATCCGGTCACGCCATCGCCAAGGTTCATGTAGCTATAGCCAAGTTCGACAGTCATGTTCGGATTGACCTTGTAGGCCAGACCGGTGTGCAGCGCCCACGCGAAATTCCACTTCGATGCAGAATCGGCATAGGCCGAGCCGACATTCGTGCCGACACCTGGAACGAACTGTAGATTTTGATCAGTGAAGTTGGCGACGGTCACGCGAGCCATACCGACGCCTGCGCCGACGAACGGCGTGACACACCACCAGGTACCGAGATCGACATAGGCGTTCGCCATGGCGACCCATTCCGACTTCCGGCCGCCATACTGCTCGGACTGGGCGATGCCGACATTTGCCGGACCGGTGAAGGAGAAGCGATCATAACCGTGGAAGTTTGAGCTGCCGCGATATTGACCGGTCACGTCGGCACGGAACCAGTTGTTGAACTGATAGCCGACGCCGAGCTGATAGATGCCGCCGGTATCGAAGCCGAGCGTTTGCTGTTCCAGCACGGTGTTTGGCGCGTTGTAACCAACACCGGCCGGGGTGGCGAGGTTCTTGACGCGCTGGTTGCTGAAACCAATATCGCCGCGCAGGTACCAACCGCCGAAGTCTTCGACCGGCGGCGGCGCATACATCTGAGGCGGTGGAGCAATGGGCATGTCGGCAGCGAGAACGGCGGTCGACATCAGGGAAGCCGCGCCCGCGGCCAGAATGAATTTAACGCTACGCATTGGCTTCGTCCTTTTGGGCCAAAGAGGCAACTAATGGAGGCCTCACACTCGGAAACTCACAAACGGACGATGACACCAACTCCTTAAGCGGCGCTTAACCCTAACTTTTAAGGTTGATATTTGGTGACGAAAATGCACGCAAATTCCATCACGCCGCTGCGTCGCCACAGTTACTAACAATGTCTTGCTATCAAACCGCGCTGCAATGCGCCACGGCATCGCCAGGTGTTAACGAGGACTTACCTCCCCGGAGCCTTCGGCTCTGATAGGACCGGAACCGAGGCTCCAGCCTTTTTTTTTGTCTAGACGCGTTTTCTTGATGCGAACCGGTGCCCACTTCGCTCGAAACGCTCTAACGCGAACTATCAAAACGCGGAAGAGCTGCCTCACCCGGTAAATATTCGGGCAAGACGGCTCTTCATGTCAGCTCAGCAGTCATCGCGCTGGCGCCTTGGCCAGAGCGAACGAACAGGAAGCTTACGCCGCGGCTGCGTGGCCCAGCGCGTCAACGATGGAATCCACCACTTCCTCGACCATCACGCGGTCATCGCCCTCTCCCATCACGCGGATGACCGGCTCCGTGCCCGACGGGCGGATCAGGAGACGACCATGGCCGTTGAGGCGCTGTTCACCGGCAGCGATGGTGGATTTCACTTCCGCATCATCGAGCGGCTTGCCGCTGCGATAACGCACATTCTTCAGAATCTGCGGCAACGGATCGAACAGGTGGCAAACTTCCGACACCGGCCGACCGAGCTTGGTCACCACGGCCAGCACCTGCAGCGCGGCTACGAAACCGTCGCCTGTCGTCGCATGGTCCGACATGATGATATGGCCGGAGGGTTCGCCGCCGACATTGTAGCCGTGCTGCAGCATCTGCTCGAGCACATAGCGGTCACCCACTGCCGTGCGGATGAGATCGATGCCCTGCCCCTTCAGGAAGCGCTCCAGACCGAGATTTGACATCACGGTGGAGACGATACCCGGCTTGGCAAGCCGCCCGTCTTCCTTCCAGCTCTGCGCGATAACGGCGAGCAACTGATCGCCATCGACCAGATGGCCACGCTCGTCGACCATGATCAGCCGATCGGCGTCGCCATCCAGCGCAATGCCAATATCGGCGCGCATCTCGCGCACCTTGCGACTCAGCGCTTCCGGTGCGGTCGATCCGCATTCCTTGTTGATGTTGAAACCATCCGGCTCGACGCCGATGGAGATGACGTCCGCGCCGAGTTCCCAGAGCGCCTCCGGCGCCACCTTGTAGGCAGCGCCATGGGCGCAATCGATGACGACGCGCAAACCATCGAGGCTGAGATTTCGCGGCAGCGTGCGTTTGGCGAATTCGATGTAACGATCATGCACCCCGTCGATGCGGCGCGCCCGACCGAGGCTGGCGCTCTGCGACAGTCTCTTGTCGAGATTCTCGTCGAGCAATTCCTCGATCTGCTTCTCGACATCGTCCGACAGCTTGTAGCCGAGCGGTCCGAACAGCTTGATGCCGTTGTCCTCGAACAGATTGTGCGATGCGGAAATCATCACGCCGAGATCGGCGCGCATCGACTTGGTCAGCATCGCCACGGCTGGCGTCGGCATCGGCCCGACCAGCAGCACATCCATCCCGACCGACGTGAAGCCTGCCACCATGGCATTTTCGATCATGTAGCCGGACAACCGGGTGTCCTTGCCGATCACGACACGATGACGGTGTTCGCCGCGCTGAAACACAAGACCTGCCGCCTGCCCGACCTTCAGTGCCAGTTCCGGCGTGATCAAACCATTGGCGCGGCCGCGAATGCCGTCTGTCCCGAAATATTTACGGCTCATGGTAACCCCCAATGCCCTCTCGCTTTGCGCGAGGGCTCAAAACCCTGTCTCAAGCGACTGACCCATTGGCAGCGCCATATATGTGACGGACTTATAAGGCTCGGGCCCCTAAAATCGCTTCAAAAAATATGATGAATCATTACCAAGCCCCGGTATACGTAATTAATGACAAGCCATTGATATTACTTATATACCTTAACCTTTCATGTAATGCCTTCGATGGAGCATCGGCTGACCGGAACCCGGCCCGCTCAGCCCTTTCGCTTGATATGCGCGTCCGCCTTTGAATGGGCAGGCTGGGTCACACTGACCGGATCGGAGCCCGGAAAAGTCTCCTCCAGTCCTTCGTCCAGCGCAACTTCCAGCTGTCGCTTTTCGTCGTCCGCGGCTGCCTTGCCGGGAGCCTTGCCGGCCCCGTGGCCTGCTGGATTTGTCTTGGAGCCGGACATTCTGGCCTCCTTCAATTTCGACGACATTCCAATGACAAGGATGATATGGCGGACCGCCTAACCATGCTAGATGACACCGAAACAAGCAAATACAAGCAAAGACAAGAACGGCTGGGACATCTCATGAAGCATATCACCTGCATCGAAGATCTTCGCCTCGAGCACAAGCGCAACGTGCCGAAGGCGTTCTTCGATTATGTCGACCATGGCTCCTATAGCGAAGATACGTTCCGTGCGAATTGTGAGGATCTGCAGAAGCTGAAGTTCCGCCAGCGTATTCTGGTCGATATCGCCAATCGCGACACCTCGACGACCATCCTCGGTGAGAAGGCCACCATGCCGCTGATCTGCGCGCCGGTCGGCTCAACCGGCTTGCAATATGGCGACGGCGAAATTCACGCCTGCCGGGCGGCGCAGGCGGCGGGCATTCCCTATACGCTCTCGACGATGTCGATCAATTCCATCGAAGACGTCGCCGAGAATGTCGAAAAACCGTTCTGGTTTCAGCTCTATGTCATGAAGGATCGAGGCTTCATCAAGGAATTGATCGAGCGCGCCATCAAGGCGAAGTGCAGCGCGCTGGTGCTGACCGTCGATCTGCAGGTGATCGGCCAGCGTCATGCCGACATCAAGAATGGCCTGTCGGTGCCACCTCAGATATTGAATGTGAAGAACCTGATCGATTTCATGAGCAAGCCCGGCTGGCTGGTGCGCACGCTGAAAGCCAAGCGGCGCAACTTCGGCAACATCGCCGGCTTCGTGAAGAACACCGACGATCTCGGCTCCGTCGCGCAGTGGACAGCATCGCAATTCGATGCGTCGTTGAACTGGAAGGATCTCGACTGGATCCGCAGCATCTGGCCCGGCAAGATCGTGATCAAGGGCATTCACGATATCGAGGATGCCCGCGAAGCCGTGAAGGTCGGCGCGCAGGCGATGGTCGTGTCCAACCACGGCGGACGTCAGCTCGACGGCGCACCGTCGTCAATCTCGGTACTGCCGGGGATCGCCGATGCCGTCGGCTCGGAGATCGAAGTGATGTTCGACAGCGGCATCCGCTCGGGGCAGGACGTGATGCGTGCGCTCGCACTCGGCGCCAAGTCCTGCATGATCGGCCGCGCCTATATCTACGGCCTCGGTGCCTATGGCGGCCCCGGCGTGACCAAGGCCCTGGACATCCTGCGCAACGAACTCAGCGTGACCATGGGCCTGTGCGGCGTGAATTCGATCGCCGAGATCGACAGGCACGTGCTGGTGCAGTGAGGACTCGTCAGATCGCCGCGTCAATCCACGCGGCGATCGTATCGACGACTTTTTGCTCGATGCCGTAATAGCCGTGCGGCGACAGCGATCCGCAATCCGTGGACGAGCGCTGATCTCCGCCACTGACCCTGAGGACCTTGACGCGCGGTGCGCCAGTCATCGCCGCTGCGATCCTGTCGGCGTCTTCCGGCGGTGCGACATTGCAACGATCGTCTGAATTGGCGACGACGAGTGCGGGCACATTGACTCGCTCAGGATGCGCGTCGAACACCGTCTCGTGGCTGCCACCAGGGCGCGACACCGACTCAGTGAGCACGATACCTGCGATCTGACCGTCACGCAGATTCGCTGCGCCGTTCATCGCCGCAATCGAGCCTTGGCTGGTCCCGAGCAGGAAGACCGGTCCCGGCGCCTGCGCGTGAGCCGCAGCGACGAGATCGCCCACAAGTGCTGCATATTGCGGCGAGCTGCGCAGCCCGCGCAAGTTCTGACTATCGACGGCGTCGGGGATCAGCACCGCGAAACCCGCAGCATTCCAGAGCACGCGCGAACGGACGACGAAGTTGTTACCGTGCGCTATTTCGCCATCCCGGGCGATGCCTACATCGCCTCTTCCGCCGGGCAGCATCACGATGGTTGCGCGTGGATGCGATGGACTGACGTAGAGCGCGCGCTGCTGATCGCCGCCATGAACAGGCAGGGTCAGCACGCGCTCTGTCGGAGCAAGTGTCTGCGCAGCAGCGAAGTGCGGCGCAGATAACAACAGAAATGCGAGGATGAAGCACGGTGTGAGGAACGGCCTGCGCAAGAGCTTTTCCGCTGTTTCGAATTTCTTACATCGGCGGCGTCAGCCCATCCAGCCCGACATTGACGCGTGCTGTCTCGAAGGTGCCGTCATCCTTCTTGATAGCGCCCATGATGATGATCTTCGCGCCAGGCTTGAGTTCATCCTTGTTGCCCGGCAAGAATGTCACGATCGGCGTGTCGGGCGTCACGGTCACTTTCTTTTCCCCGTCCTTGTACTTCACCGTCACCGTCTGGCCATCGGAGGCCTGGACCTTCTGATCGACGGTGGCGTTGGTCATGCTGCTGTTGGGGCGCAGATCCCAGGGGCGCGAGCCTTCGCCGGTGCCGCGCATCGCTTCCGGAAAGATATGGATCGCGATGGCCTTCTGCGACCCATCGGCCTGCGGCATGCCCGTCACGCCGATATAGGAGCCGGGCTTCACCTCGGCCATTGTCGTTCTGGCAATGCCGGTGACGGTGACATTGTCCGTCATCTTCACTTTGCGCTCATCGCCTTCACGCGTCTTGATCGTCAGCACCGCGCCATCGACGGCTTCGATGGCACCACGGATGCGCAGGGGTTGCGGCTGCTGCGCCGATGCGGCGGAAATCAGCAATGAACCAGCAAGAAGTGAGCCCGCGAACAAGCGAGCCGAAGTCGATACGATCTGAACCATAGGGGAATTTCCTTTGACGACAGCGCCCGCCGCTGCAAATGGAAACCCCAAGGCCAAATAGCTATTCCCCGCTCACGCCACTGTGAGATCGGCCTCGACGAGGCGACGCAGTTCCGGCGTCACATCGGGGCGCTGCCCGAACCACAGCTCGAAGCCACGCACGGCCTGATACAGTAACATGCCGAGTCCATCCGCGGTGCGGAGGCCCCGCGCCCGGGCGCCGGCGAGCAGCGGGGTGTCGAGTGGCACGTAAACGAGATCGGCGACGACCGCCTGGTCAGGCAACAGATCGAGGTCGATGATCAATGGTGGCTGGCCGCCCATGCCGAGCGACGTGGTGTTCACCAGCAAGGATGCGCGCGGCAACATGCAGGCGACATTCTCCCACGCCAGCGGCACCACCTGCGAGCCGAATTGCGCGGCCATCGCCTCGGCGCGATCGAGACTGCGATTGGCGACATAGACATGTTTGATTCCGCGTTCGAGCAATCCGAACACCACTGCACGCGACGAACCGCCCGCGCCGAGCACCAGCGCGTCGTCGGTGTGGTCCCAATCATGGGCGGCGTGATCGAGATTGTCGATGAAGCCTTCGATATCCGTATTGGTCGCGCGCAGCGTGCCGTGGTCGTACCATAGCGTGTTGGCAGCCCCGACCGCCCGCGCGCGGCGATCCGGGGAGGTCAATTTCAGCACGCGCTCCTTGTGCGGGATCGTGACATTGGCGCCGATGTAACCATGCTTGGAGAGGTTCATCACGAATTCGGCCACGCCTTCCGGTGGAATCGACTCGATGCTGTAACCGCCCGGAATATCCATGCTGCGCAGCCAGTGATGGTGGATCAGCGGCGAGCGCGAATGCGCGGCAGGCCAGCCGATCAAACAGGCGGCGCGGGGCGTGGTCTCGTTCGGCATCATTCATCCTTCGCTTCAGGCGGAAGCGTGCGTAGCATAAAAATCATGCAGGGGCTCTTAATCATCAGACAGTTTTGCGGCGCACAGCAAGTCCGACAACCATGCAGACGATCAATACTGCAGCTGCGAGCAACTGCCGATGCCATCAGCTCGACGTCTCCTGGATCGCTGCAGCGCGTCGGATCTTGATCTCGCTGACGGCCACTGCCACATCAGCACGGTATTTGACCAGTGGCGGTCGCGCGCCGTGGGTAAGCAGCGCCCGGCGCACGCCCTGCGAGGTGCCGGTGAGAATGACGCGGACGCCTTGTCGCTTTGCCTTCTCGGCAATGCCCTTGATCGCATTCGCAGCAGTCGAATCCAGGAAGGGGACCGCGGCAAAATCGATCACAAAAGCCTTGTGGCGATCCGAGAAGCCCTCGAGCACAGATCCGATGGTGGAGGCCGCGCCGAAGAAAAATGCGCCGGTGATGCGATAGACAACGACGTCGGGATCGGCAGCGAGACCGGGATCATAGGGTTTTCGGTCGCCATTGGCGTCGTCGGCCTTGTCGGCCACGACCAGCGGCTTATCCGCCTCAATGCCGGTTGTTTGCGCCATGCGGTTGATGAACAGAATCGCGCCAAGCGCGAAGCCGACCACAATGCCCTCGGTAAGATCGCGGAAGATCGTTAGCAGGAAAGTCGCCGACAGCACGGCAGCATCGCCCCATGATGACCGCAGTAACGTCGCGAATTCATGCTTCTCCGCCATGTTCCAGGCGACCACGGCAAGCACCGCGGCGAGCGCCGCCAGCGGAATGTAACTTGCCAATGGCGCCGCGGCGAGAATGAATACCAGCAGGAATACTGCATGCAGCATGCCCGAGATCGGGCCGTGCGCGCCGGCGCGGACGTTGGTGGCGGTTCGCGCGATGGTGCCGGTCACGCAGATTCCACCGAACAGCGCCGAGCCGATATTGGCGATGCCCTGCGCCACCAGTTCGCAATTGGAGCGATGCCGCCGGCCGGTCATGCCGTCAGCGACGACAGCTGAGAGCAAAGATTCAATCGCGCCCAGCAGCGCAAAGGAGATGGCGTCCGGCAGAATGGCCTGCAGCTTTGCCAGGGAAATCGCGGGAAGCGACGGCAGCGGAAAGGATTGCGGAATGCCGCCGAACTTGGTGCCGATGGTTTCAACCGGCAGCGCAAAGAACCATGCCGCGACCGCGCTTGCGGCAACCGCGATCAGAATGCCCGGCAAGGAAGGCCGCAGCTTCTTGAGCAGAAGGATGATCGCAATGGTCGCGATGGTGATCGCGGCGGCCGACAGGTTGACGGTGTGGATCGCACTTCCGAGCACCTGCAGCTTCGGGATCAGTTCGCCAGGCTCCTTGCCGGTGAGTGTGAGCCCGAGGAGATCCCTGATCTGGCTGGCGAAAATAATGACGGCAATACCGGCGGTAAATCCCACCGTGACCGGATAGGGAATGAACTTGATGTAAGTGCCGAGCTTCAAATAGCCCGCCACCATCAGGAACACGCCAGAGAGCATGGTCGCGAGGATAAGACCGTCGATGCCATTGCGGCTCACCGTGGCCGCCACCAGCACGATGAAGGCGCCGGCGGGTCCGCCGATCTGAAACCGGCTGCCACCCAGCGCAGAGACCAGGAAGCCGCCAATCACGGCGGTGATCAGCCCGCGGTCAGGTGATGCGCCCGAGGCGATGGCAATCGCCATCGACAGCGGCAGCGCCACGATCGCCACCGTCAGACCGGCGAGCACATCATCGCGAAATGCCGCAAGATTGTAGCCTTCGCGCAGCACCGTGATCAGTTTCGGTGTGAACAGCTCCGCGAATGTCGGCTGATGTGGGCGCCGCATGCCCCCGCCAGAAATGCCCATACTCGGCTCGCCTCTGTCGCACGCAGCGACTCGTCTCGATCTGCCAGTTTTATCCATCCACCTTAGGCGGCGGACCGGGCTGCTTCAGACGCACCCCTCGGCCACCGGAGTCGCTGCGGGTGTGTTCGCCGATCAATTCGACGCCGGCGCGATTGAACGCGTCCACCACCTTGATCAGCGAATCCACCACGCCCCTGACATTGCCTTCGCTCGCTTCCATGCGCTGGATGGTCGGTAGCGACACGCCGGCCATCTCGGCCAGCCGCTTTTGATCGATACCCAGCAGCGCACGGGCGGCCCGCATCTGAAACGATGTAATCAAGGGCGGTTTCCAGTTTCACGAGTCTTATATCATATGTGAGATATCTTCAATGATGTATAAAACATCACTTGATCGGCGAAGCCGCCATGGTCGCCACGAACTGGGCGACAGCGGCGCGCAATGTCAGGCGTCGTTTGACGCCGCCGAAGTCGTCGAACAGCGCCAGGTGGCCAGCGAACGAACTCGACGTTTTGCGCTGCCAGTAGGCCTCGGCCCAAGCCAGGAAATCTGCATGTTCCTCGGCCGTCGCACCACGCCAAGGGCCCCGGAGAGCGAGGCTATCGCGACAAACCTCCGGGCTCATGTCGAGCCAGATCAATGCTGTGGCGCGCGGCAATGCCGCTTCGACCAGCCAGCCGTAAACGCCTTCGATGATCCAGTTCGACTTCACGGCAAGGACGGCCACCAGTTATTTGGCCTGCCCCTCGTCGCGCTTCACACCGACCCTGTCCAGCCAGTGGATACAGTCGAGATCCGTGCGTTTGCCGCCGACGCGGCTTTCAAGCTGCTGCGCCAGCGTGCTCTTGCCCGAGCCGCTATTGCCAATGATTACAACCCGCGGACCAAGCGTCATGGGCCACTGTACTAAGCCGCCACCCGATGCGCCGCAACGATCTGGTCGGCGGCGCGGCCCGAGACTTCGGCCATGTGGTCGAAGCTGCGGGTGAAGCTGCCGGCACCCGCGGTGGCCGAACGCAACTCGACGATCAGGTCGCCGATCTCCGCTTCCGGCAACATCGCGCGCACCGTGTCCCAGCCCGGCCAGTTGTCACGGGTATCGAAGCCGAGGATCTGGCCGCGCCGTCCTGACAGGATGGCGTTGACCTTGGCCGTGGCCTCGGTGGGACAGACGATCTCCACCGTATGGATCGGCTCCAGCAGCACCGGCTGGCATTGCGGCAGCGCCTCGGTGAAACCGATGCGGGCAGCGGTCCGGAACGCCTGATCGGATGAATCGACGCTGTGATACGACCCATCGGTGAGCGTCACCTGCACGTCGATGACAGGAAAACCGAGCGGGCCACGCTGCAACCCGTCGACGACGCCTTCCTGCACCGCGGGAATGTAGTTGCGCGGCACCGCGCCGCCGACCACCTTTTCCTGGAATGCAAAGCCCTCGCCGCGCGGCAACGGGCCGATCTCCAGCACAACGTCGCCAAACTGGCCGTGACCGCCGGACTGCTTCTTGTGCCTGCCGCGCTGGGTGATCGGTTTACGGATGGTCTCCTGATAGCCGATCACCGGCGCATGCGATTTGACGTTGATGCCGAAGCGTTCGTGCAGGCGCTCCATCGCCACGCGCAGATGCATCTCGCCCTGCCCCCACAACACCACGTCATGGGTCTGCGCGTTATTGACCACCGCAAGCGACGGATCTTCTTCGGTCAGCCGCAACAGCGCCTGGCCAAGCTTGACGTCGTCCTTGCGATCGGCGGACGCCAGCGCCATGGCCAGCACGGGCGATGCGGCCACAACATTCACCAGAGACGCCGGCACGGTCTTGCCGGTCGAGATCGTGTCGCCGGTCCTGACATGATCGAGCTTGCCGAGCGCGACGGTCTCGCCCGCTTCGGCCGATGCGCGCTTGCTGTCATGTCCGCCGCTCGCCGCAAGAATGCCGGAGACGCGCCCGCTTTCGCCCGACGAGGACAGCAATGTTGCGCCATCATCGAGATGACCACTCAGCACGCGCGCGTAAGACAGCTTGCCGCCATGCTGTAGATGGCTGCTCTTGAACACGTAACCGATCGCATCCTTGCTGTCAGGCACGCCGAGGCGCTTGGCCGTCTCGGCCGCGCCGGGTGCCTCGTGGCGTAGCGCCTTCATCAGCCGCAGCACGCCATTCTCGCGCATCGCCGAGCCCAGCAACACCGGACAGATCAGACCTTCGCGCAATTCGCGCGCGAGATCGTCGAACACGGCGTCGGCCGGCGGCGCGATGTCGTCAAGCAACTGCTCCATCAGCGCGTCGTCATGATCCGCAAGCTTCTCCAGCATGGAGAAACGCGCCTCCTTCTCCCGATCGAGATCGCCGCCTTCGAGCTTGATGACTTCGGACGCCTTGTGCTCGCGATAGACGAAAGCGCGCTCCAGCGCGAGATCGACGAAGCCGGCGACAAGGTCGCCGTTCCAGATCGGGATCTGCCGCAGCACCAGCGGCACGCGCGAGGCCGGCTGCAATGTCGCCAGCGTCTCGCGCACGCGCTTGTGGGCGCGGTCGATCTTGTTGAGAAACAGAAATCTGGGAATGCCGAGGTCTTCGAGTTCGCGCAGGATCAATTGCAGCTGCGGCAATTTTCGCGCATCCGCCTCGCAAACCACGATGGCTGCATCGACGGCGGGTAATGCCGCGCGCATGTCATGTGCGAATTCCACCGAGCCCGGACAGTCGATGAATGTGTAGCTGTCGCCCGTGAAGGTGGTGGTAGCAGCCGTCAGGCCGACGCCCATCTTGTGGGCTCTGGCTTCCGCATTGGCATCGCCGATGCTTGTCCCATTGTCGACGCTGCCGGCCCGCGGGATCGCCCCGGTGCGGGCCATGATCGCTTCAAGCAGTGTGGTTTTTCCGCTCTGGAAAGGGCCCACCAGCGCAATGCACTTTGCGGCATTGCCTTGTGGACCGCGGGGACTTCTCAGGTCTTGTCCCATTGCCGCCTCCTCATGTGGAGCTCGGCCCATGATTGGGTCGGCGGTCAATGCTCCGCCCGGTCCGGATATTTGGCAAGATGGAAAAGTTGCTGCGCTGCGATGAACGTGATCGGATTGCGCCATAAAAAATCCGGCTCCGCCATGGGCGAAGCCGGATGAATTTGTGCGAGCGATCGCCGCGGGATCAGCGACCGGGGCGCAACTCCAGGCTCTGCAGACCGGCGGCGACATTCAGTCCCACCGACCCCTGCAGACTGAGCGGCTGCAGGGAGAAGGCATTTTGCGAACCGCCAACCAGGACATTCGCGCCGACGCCGACACCAACCGACGCGCTGCCCTGCGCGCCCGCATAGTTGCCGGACAGATCGCCGGGACCGCTATAGTTCACCGGCACGAACACGGCCCAGGATAGCGCGGTCTGTTCGGTAATACCGAGATCGATGCCCACTTTGCGGATCGTGGCGACATAAGGCTGATCCGGACGACCGGTACCGGTGAGCACGCAGCCGAGATTGGTCACCGAGCCCACGACGAATCCGACGCTGGCTCCGCCCCGGCAATTCAAGACACCGACCTGCACGCCTTGCTGCGACTGCGCTTGCGATGCAGTGAAAAAGGCGGCGGCAGCGATACCGAGAACAAGCGATGAGAGGCGGACCATCAGGAATCTCCGGGTGATGAACGGAAGTAAGGATGTGGATCGACTATCCATAGCTAATGATACCGCCCAATGACAGCGGCGCACGCGCAGCGCACGCAACAAAAAAGGCCCGCTCGCGCGGGCCTTTTCGTTAACCTTGCCGGATCGCTTACGCGATCACAGCGATCGCTTAGCGATGGCTGCGATGACGGCGCTTCTTGTTGTAGCGATGACCGCTGACCGGACCGGTCGCTTCCAGTTCGAGCTGAACGATGCCGCTGGCGACGTTCAAGCCGGTCTGGCCCTGCACCGAGATCGGCTGCAGCGAATAGGTGTTGCCCGGACCGCCAACGAGGAAGTTGCCGCCGAAACCGAGGCCAACCGATGCGTTGGTACCGACGCCGCCGTAGCTGCCGGCCAGTGCGCCGCGCGGCACGCGGGTGGTCGGAGCGAATGCAGCCCACTGCACCGTGGTGTTTTCGGTGAAGCCGAGATCAAGGCCGAAACGGCGGATGTTGGCGACGTAACCTTCGGCGCGGCCGCCGGCGCTCTGGAAGACGCAGTTGAGGTGCGCATTCGAACCGACCACGTAGCCGACGTTCTGGCCGCCACGGCACTCCAGCACGCCAACCTGAACGCTGCCAGGCTGCTGTGCATTTGCGGTCGCAACTGACGCCGCAAAGGCCACGGCCGTCAGGCCGAACATCTTGGAAAGTCGCATAGTGTTACTCCACCTTGGGGATTTTGATAGCGAGGGGACAAGAAGGAAGCGCCGTGTCGAAAACAAGGCGCTTCCCGGAATAAGCCCCGAAACCGTCAAAAGTTTCGGAGCAGGTTTTGTTACCGAAGATTTCCGCAGAAGCGCTGGATGCGCTTGCAGGCATCTTCGAGATCGGATGTTTTCGTCGCGTAGGAGATGCGGAATGCCGGGCCAAGGCCGAAGGCCGAACCCTGCACCACCGCCACGCCTTCGGTTTCCAACAGTTCTGTGACGAAGTCTTCGTCATTGGCGATAACCTTGCCCGAAGGCGCAGTCTTGCCGATGGTGCCGGCGCAGGACGGATAGACGTAGAATGCGCCTTCTGGACGCGGGCAGTTGATGCCCGAGGCCTGATTCAGCATTGCCACCACGAGATCGCGGCGCTCCTTGAACACAGCATTGTTCTTCGGGATGAAATCCTGCGGACCGTTCAAGGCTTCCACCGCCGCCCACTGTGCGATCGACGACGGGTTCGAGGTCGATTGCGACTGGATCGTCGCCATTGCCTTGATGAGCTCGGCGGGACCACCGGCGTAACCGATGCGCCAGCCGGTCATGCAATAAGCCTTGGAGACGCCGTTCACGGTCAGCGTGCGATTGAACAGGGACGGTTCGATCTGTGCCGGCGTGGTGAATTCGAAGTCGTCATAGACGAGGTGCTCATACATATCGTCGGTCATCACCCAAACGTGAGGATGCTTCACGAGGACATCGGTGAGCGCCTTGAGCTCCGACTTCTTGTAGGCGGCGCCCGTCGGGTTCGACGGCGAGCACAGGATGATCCACTTGGTCTTCGGCGTGATCGCTGCTTCCAGCGCGGAAGCCTGCAGCTTGAAGCCGAATTCTGCGGTGCAGACCACGGACACGGGCGTGCCGCCGGCCAGCGCCACCATTTCCGGATAGCTCACCCAATACGGCGCCGGGATGATGACTTCGTCACCCGGGTTCAACGTCGCCATCAGCGCGTTGTAGAGCACCTGCTTGCCGCCGGTGCCGACGATGATCTGGTTCGGCTTGTAGGTCAGGCCATTCTCGCGCTGAAACTTGCCGATAATGGCTTCCTTCAGTTCGGGAATACCGTCCACGGCGGTGTACTTGGTCTTGCCGGCCTCGATGGCGTGAATCGCTGCCAGCTTAATGTTCGCCGGGGTGTCGAAATCGGGCTCGCCCGAACCAAGACCGATGACGTTGCGGCCGGCTGCTTTCAGCGCACGTGCTTTATCCGTCACTGCGATCGTCGCGGACGGCTTCACACGGTCGAGCGCAGCGGACAAAAACGACATCATCTTCTCCTGAGAAAGGTCGCGGACCCGCGGTCGGCGACGTCAAAATGGCTGATCCTGCTGGGATCGGCGCACCCTAGTGCGTGCGACGTTGCATCGCAAGAAGCTTGGGCAAAAACCCATCTGGAAGTGATGCAATTCAGCAAGCGTTAAACGGGGGACGGTAGCGTCAACAGCACGTCGCAATCGACGATTTGGGCCAAAATGCACCCTTAAAATGATCTGGATCTGGCAGCACATTGAAAGCGGCGCATGGCTGCCCCTCGAACGCGTGCGGGCTTACAGCCTGATCGTGCTCGCTTTGGGCACATTGGCCTTCGCCGGCTGGATTGCGGTGTCGGACGGCGTGATCGACCGCAATGGCAAGCCGATCGGGACCGACTTTTCCAACATCTATGCGGCGGGCCGGCTCACCCTCGAAGGCAAACCCGCCGACGCCTATGATCCCGCCCTGCAACATGCCGCAGAACAGAGGGTGTTCGGCCGCGATGTGCCGTTCTACGGCTGGCACTATCCGCCGTTCTTTCTCGGAATTGCCGCGCTGGTGGCCACGGTACCCTATGGATGGGGGCTCGGTCTGTGGCTCGTCGCCAGCTTCGCCGCCTACCTCGCCGCGATCCGCACAATCCTGCCCCGCCAGGAAACGCTGCTGGTGGCCGCCGCCTTTCCTGCCGTCTTCATCAATGTCGGTCACGGCCATAACGGATTTCTAACCACCGCACTGCTGGGCGGCGCATTGCTTCTGCTCCATCGCCGGCCGTGGCTGGCCGGCGTGTTGATCGGGCTATTGGCCTACAAGCCGCAATTCGGTGTGCTGATTCCTCTCGCCCTGCTCGCCGATAGACGCTGGATCACGATGGTATCGGCCGCGCTCACTGTCGCTGTCCTCATCGTATTGAGCACGGGGTTGTTCGGCGCCGGCATCTGGCAGGCCTTTGCCGACTCCACTGCTTTCACTCGCGATGTCGTACTCGAACAAGGCGGCACCGGGTGGCAGAAAATCCAGTCGATCTTCGCCGCGACACGGATGTGGGGCGCCGGTCTTCCTGTCGCTTATGCCGCACAGTTCGGTCTCGCAGCCGGCATTGCCATCAGTTTGATGTGGCTATGGCGCAGCCATGCAGCGTTCGAACTCAAGGCAACAGCGCTCGCGGTCGGCAGTCTGCTGGCGACGCCCTATGTGCTCGACTACGATCTCATGGTGCTCGCCATCGCCATCGCCTTCTTCGCGCGGCATGGACTCGATCATGGCTTTCGCGCGGGCGAGATCAGCCTGCTCACATTGACCTGGATCATGCCGCTGCTGACGCGCAGCATCGCTGGCGCCATCGAACTGCCGCTCGGCTTTCTGGTGATGGTCGCTTTCTATATCATCGTGCTGCGGCGCGCACTCGCTGATAACAGCACATCGCGGCACCTTCACACACAGATCGCGGCAGCGTGATCTTCCATTGCCGAATGCTGCCTGACATACATTTTTCTCAATCCAGACTGCCGCAGCCGTTTTCGACTTTTTCCATTCCTTGGGCCTTGCGACAGGCTCGCATCAGCATCATTGTCTAACCGCGATCTGCGATGGCCAATCGCGCAGTTGCCTCGACCTGAAATGAATTGAACACCTGCGAATGTACAAACTCTATTCGATGCAGCGCTCTGGCAATAGCTACAAGGTTCGCCTCGCGCTGGCGTTCCTGGACGCGCCTTATCGCGCCATCGAGGTGGACATTCTGCGCGGCGAGAGCCGTACCCCGGAATTTCTGGCCAAGAACCCCAGCGGTCAGGTGCCGCTGCTCGAGATCGCCGAAGGCCGCTATCTCGCCGAATCCAACGCCATCCTGTGGTATGTCGCCATCGGTACATCTCTGGCGCCGGAATCGCGGATGGACCGTGCCGAAGCCATGCAGTGGATGTTCTTCGAGCAGCACGCGCTGGAGCCGAATCTCGGTGCCGCCTATTTCTGGCTGTGCCTGGTGCGCGGTGGCCGCGACCTGCAGACCCACGCGCTGGAAGACTGGATGGAGCGGGGCTATGCCGCGCTGCAGGTGATGGAGAATCACCTCAAGATCCATGACTTCTTCGCCGCCGGCCAGCTTACAATCGCCGACATCGCGCTATACGGTTACACCCACGTCGCCGAGAAGTGCGATTTCGACCTCTCTAGCTTTCCGTCGATCCGCCGCTGGCTGCGTCTGGTGGAAACCCAGCCGGGCTTTATCTCCATGGACTGGCACCCGACGTCGTCGGAATACGATACTTTGGACGTGGTTGCCGACGCTTAAGCCCTGAAATAGCGGGCATAACCGCTGTGAATGCCATTTTCCCGCCATAGTTACGGCCAATCCCGCCCAAATCTCGCCTGCCGCAGCTGCGAATTTGTGCACGCGGGTGATTCGCCCGCAATTTGAAGGATTTACGGCCATGATACGGTCGCTTCGCGTGGGTGCAGGATTTCAGGCACGCCCCACGTCCATCGCATCCACCCGGTTGACCCACGCCGTCGCGGCGTCGCTCGCGGTTGGCTGTCTGTCGCTCTGCGTCATCCTCGCCCTCACCGTGATGTCGATCCCGGTGGCGAGTGCGATGCCGCTCTGACGGTCCCCACAACTCATAAACACTCAGCCGCGATGCCGCGCATCGCTTATGCAACCTGCGACTCCGTGATGGAGCCATTTCGATGAAAAGGCCCGTGATCTGGGTCACTGTCACGTTGACGGCGGCTATCGTCGTGACCGCGACCCTTCTGATCGCCACGACCACCCGCGGCGAAAACACCTCGTTCGGCTCGTCGGCCGGCAGGCTCGAAGTACAGACAGTCGCCTCCGGTCTCGCTTATCCATGGGCATTGGCCTTCCTGCCCGAGGGCCGCATGCTCGTTACCGAACGGCCCGGTCGCATCCGTATCGTCTCGCCGCAGGGACAGTTGTCGCCTGCGGTGAAAGGCGTGCCCGAGGTGATGGCCGTCGGCCAGGGCGGTTTGCTCGACGTCGTCACCGACAAGAACTACGCGCAGAACAACACAATCTACTTCTGCTACTCGGAACGTTCGGGCAGCGGCGCTCGCACCGCGATCGCGCGCGGCAAGCTCATCGACGGCACTGCGCCGCGTCTCGACGACATGAAGGTGATCTTTCGCCAGGACGGCCCGCTGTCGTCGGGCAATCACCACGGCTGCCGTATTGTTCAGGCGCCTGACAGCAACCTGTTTGTTACGCTCGGCGAACACTATAGCGGCCGCGATCAGGCACAGAATCTCGATAATCATCTCGGCAAGCTGATCCGCATCGCGCCGGATGGATCTGTGCCGAAAGACAATCCGTTTGTCGGCCGCGACGGTGCCAGGCCGGAGATCTGGAGCTACGGTCATCGCAACCAGCAAGGCCTCGCCATCAATCCGGCGACCGGCGACTTGTGGGAGACCGAGCACGGGCCGCGCGGCGGCGATGAAGTGAACATCATCGGCAAGGGCAAGAATTACGGCTGGCCTGTGATCGGTTACGGCATCGACTATTCCGGCGCGAAGATCCACGAAACCACGTCGAAGGCGGGCATGGAGCAACCGGTGAAATACTGGGTGCCGTCGATCGCCCCGTCCGGCATGACGTTCTATACCGGCGATCTCTTCCCGCGCTGGCGGGGCAGCCTGTTCACCGGCGCGCTGGCAGGCCAGATGCTGGTGCGGCTACAGCTCAACGGAAACACGGTCACGTCCGAAGAGCGCGTTCTGCAAAATCTCAACGAACGTATCCGCGACGTCCGGCAAGGACCGGACGGCGCACTGTGGCTGCTGACGGATAGTTCAGCGGGACGGATCTTGCGGATTACGCCGGCCGGGAAGTAAGCGGTCGCTGCTACGACCACTTGTGGAAAATGAAGAACGCCCCGAGCGCGATGAAGGCAAAGCCCAGCGCGTGATTCCAGCCGAGCGGCTCCTTCAGATACAGCACCGAAAATGCAGCAAACACGACCAGCGTGATGACTTCCTGCATCGTCTTCAACTGGGCGGCATTGTAGACTTCGCTGCCCCAGCGATTGGCGGGCACCGCCAGCCAGTATTCGAAGAAGGCAATGCCCCAGCTCACCATGATGACGAGGGGCAAGGAGTGATCCTTGAATTTGAGATGGCCATACCAAGCGAAGGTCATGAAGATATTCGAGGCCAGCAGCATCAAAATCGGCAGCAGCAGCGGCGGAATGGTGAAGGGCATTCGATCGGGGTCCTTTTTAAATCCCGGCGCTAACATTCAGGGGCCGGCGCCGGTTCCGGTGGCATCGATAGCATTTGAAGCGAACAAGGGGAAAATGATGCCAGGCTCTTCACGCGCCGTTAGCTATACCGCCGGGAAATTGTGGGCCTTTTTGCAACCAGAGGCCAACCTGCGTTTCTTACCTATGTACGGACACAGGTACAGCCGATGCAGTACGATTGGCGACTGATTCTCGATCCGGGAATTGAAACGGCGATCATTGTGATCGCAGCCGTCGGGATTACTTTGGCAATCCGCCTCTTCCGGCTGCGACGCGCGGCCCGGGCCCGCGAGAACGAGCAGCACGCCACTGCCCAGCGCCTTTCGGCTGCACTTGACCAGATCGATATCGGTGTCGTGCTTCTCAATGCCGACACCCGCGCCGAATTCATCAACCGCGCCTTCCGCGACTACTTCACGCTCCCCGACGAGAAGGCTGACAGCAAGCCGCCGCTGATCGCGCTGATGTATCACGCGCGCGATATCCACGCCTACGCCCTCCCCGACGACGAGGTCGACAGCTTCATCGCCAGGCGCGTCGAGATGATCCGCGCCGGCACTTCCACGCCGACGACGTTGCGCCTCGCCAATGGCCGGGTGCTGCGGATGAGTTGCGCCGTGCTGCCCGATGGCGGGCGGATGCTGAGCTACACTCCGGTGACCGACCTCATTCGTCACACCGACGAGCTCTCCGAGCGCGACTATTATCTGGCGCTCCGCGAAGGCGACGTGTTCAGCTCCCACCGGCTGGACGCGGCCGAATAGGGCGCAATGCCACCTGTGGATATCCGGGTTGTCATGGCGATGTCACTCGCCCCGGCTAGGCTCCTCATGCAGCCGGTTGCTTCCCCCCGTCGCCAATCGGGTGCTTCCCCAGCGGTCTCCGTCAGTTGCCGCGCTGACCGGGACCGCTTCTTTTTGCCTTGGTTTCTCTTAGTTCATGCAACTGACTTTGCCTGCGGAAGACGGCCCCGGTATAACAAACCCATGATCCGTTTCGCCGCCGTCCTGATCTCCTTGACCATGCTGACGCTACTGCTGGCGCCGTTTCAGCTGATCGCACTGGCCTTCGGCCTGCGCTGGCACCGGAGTATTCCGCATCTGTTTCACCGCATCCTTTGCGCGCTGATCGGGGTGCGCATTCACGAAGTCGGCAAGCGGACGACGGACACGCCGGTCCTGATCCTCTCCAATCACGTCTCATGGCTCGACATCATCATCATCGGCGCCAGGGCGCCCGTGGTGTTCGTCGCCAAGAGCGAAGTTGCCAAATGGCCCGTGTTCGGCTGGCTCGCCAAACTGCAGCGCACGATTTTTGTCGAGCGCGAACGCCGGCAGAAGACCGGCGCGACGGCGCAGGAAATTGGCGACCGCATGCTGTCCGGCGACGCGGTGGTCCTGTTCGCGGAGGGCACCTCCAGCGACGGCATGCGCGTGCTGCCGTTTCGCTCGGCACTGGTCGGCTCGGTGCATCACGCGCTCGGCGATTCCACGCATCACAAAGAGATCACGGTGCAGCCGATGTCGATCGCCTATGTCGGCTTCGGTGGATTGCCGGTCGGCCGCGCCTTTCGCGAAAACGTGGCGTGGTATGGCGACATCGATCTGATCCCGCATTTCATCGGCATCCTGTCGTCGGGCGCCATCGACGTCGTCGTAAGCTGGGGCGAAGCCGTCGCCTATGACATGTCCGCTGATCGCAAGACGATCACGCGTAACGCGGAAAACGCTGTGCGGCGCATGACGTCCACAGCCTTGCGCGCCGGGCCGCCGCGGAAGACCCCGACCGCCCTGCCCGCGCCCGAAGCTCAACCGCCCGAGTCCGCTTCCGCCATCGCCTGAGCACCCGCGCGACTGCCATGATGCAGCGCGTCTTGCTGCGCGATGAGGCGCGCGCCATAACCTTGGTCCGCGCTTCCCTCACAAGGCACACTCATCATGGAAATCCGCAATCTCGGCCGCTCCGGCCTTCGCGTCTCCGCCGTCGGTCTCGGCTGCAACAATTTCGGCCAGCGCACCGATCTGGAGACCGCGCGCAAGGTCATCCACAAGGCGATCGATCTCGGCATCACGCTGTTCGACACCGCCGACATCTATGCCGGCATGGGCGGCTCCGAGACGGTGCTGGGTGAAGTGCTGGGCGATCGCCGCAAGGACATCGTACTCGCGACGAAATACTGCAAGCCGATGAGCAATGACGGCAGCAAGCAGGGCGCCTCGCGCCGCTACATCATGAGCGCCGTCGAGGCCAGCCTGAGGAGGCTGAAGACTGACTATATCGATCTGTATCAACAGCACGATTACGATGCGCTGACGCCCATCGAAGAGACGCTGCGCACGCTCGACGACCTCGTGCGTCAGGGCAAGGTGCGCTATATCGGCAATTCCAACTTCCCGGCCTGGCGCATCGCCGAAGCGGAGATGGCCGCGCGCCAGATGGGCGTCGCGCCCTTCGTGTCGTGCCAGGACGAATACAGTCTCGTCGTCCGCGACATCGAGAAAGACCTGCTGCCGGCCGCGCAGCATTTCAATCTCGGCCTGCTGCCGTTCTTCCCGCTCGCCGGCGGCATGCTGACCGGTAAATATGCCGGCCTGAAGAACGTCCCCGCCGATACGCGCTTCGGCAAGACCCCCTATATGCAAGAGCGCTATCTGAACCCGCGCAACATCGCCTTGGTCGATCAACTGCAGGCCTTCGTCGGCGCGCGCGGTCATTCGATGCTTGAGCTCGCCTTCTCGTGGCTCGCCGCCCGCCCGCAAGTCTCCAGCGTCATCGCCGGCGCATCATCGCCCGAGCAGATCGAGCAAAATGTGAAGGCGGCGCAGTGGAAGCTGACGGCGGAAGAGATGGCGGAGATTGACGGGATTACATTGGGGTAGTTAAACGCGCAGATTCTTCCCCTCTCCCCCAGCGCGGCAAAGCCGCGCGCCGCAGGAGAGGGGAAGCAAGCTACCCCACCAATCCCTTCGCCGGCTTCACCAGCGCACTGTCAGGAAACACCTGCTCGGCCAGTGCACGCTCGCTGATGCCGAGGTGATCGTGCAGCACGCCCTTGAAGATCGCGCGCAGATCCGTGGTGGGGGCGAGATCGCGGGCTTCATAGAGCTTGCCATTCGCAAGCCCCGGCCAGTCCGCAATCACCCGGCCGCCCTTGACCGCGCCACCCGCAAGCAGCGCAATCGTGCCGGTGCCGTGATCGGTGCCGGCCGTGCCGTTGATCTTGGCGGTGCGGCCGAACTCCGTGGCCACGACTACCACCGTGTCGCGCCAATGTGGCCCAAGCCCGCTCTCGAATTCCGCCAGTGCACCATCCAGACCGCCGAGCAATTGCGCGAGGCGGCCGACCGGCCCGCCCTCCTGCGCATGGGTGTCCCATCCATCGAAGGCGAGTGCCGCGATGCGCGGTCCGTCATCCGCGGCCATGAGTTTCGCCGCACCGCGTGCGACCTGGCGCATCGCCGCGACGGCATTTCCGCCGCTCTTCGGTTTCATCTCGTCGCCAACGGCAATCTTGTCGAGCTTCAGGCCCTGCGACAGGGCCGTCGCCAAAGCGGGATCGCGGTCCAGATAGAGTTGCATCAGCCGCATCGCCGTATCATCGGCCGCATTGGGCAGATTGACCGGCGCCCAGCCAACCGTCGGCGCGGCGCCGCGGAGCACCAGCGGCGTGGTCGGTCCGATCGCAAGACCCGACGAGACGCGTTCGCCACGCGGCAACGATTCAATGGCGCGGTTGAGCCAGCCCGACTGCACGCGGCCGGGGCCGGCATAGCCGCTCTCCAGCACGTCCTGGCCGTCGAAATGCGAACGTTCGCGATAGGACGTCGCCACCGCATGGACCACGGCCGCTTTCTTGTCGCGATACATCCGCGCGAATTCCGGCATCGCCGGATGCATGCCGAAGAACGAGTCGAGCGCGATGGCCGCGTTCGGTCCATCTTTTGCCAGCGCAATCGAGCCGTGCAGACCGGCATAATCGGGATCGCCGAGCGGCGCGACGGTCGCGAGGCCATCAAGCGCACCGCGCAGGATCACGACGATCAGGCGCGGATCGCGCGCGTCAGCGGCGCGGGCAAATTTCGGCAGATAGGCCCAGGCCGCAAAGGCTGCGCCTGACAGCAAGAGCGATCGGCGCGTGGGGCCGAGCATGCGGCTTTCACAGCAGTCCATCGTCATCTCCTTTGGAATTCCGGCGACATCAGCAACAGCGTCAGTGCCTGCTGCCGCGTCTCCGCGCGCGCGATCGTCTGTCGTGTTTCGGACGAGGCCGCCTCGCCGGCGACCACGTCGAGCATCTCGCGCGGATCGATACTGTCGGGAATGCGCGACGAAACCTGTGCGGCGAGATCGAGCCGCAGCTTCATGCCTTCGGGCACGGCCCAGGCGGCATTGCCGTCCGGAAAGCCGTTCGGCCCCGGCGGTGTCCAGAGCGGCTGGCCAAGCGTCTGCAGTCCTGCAAAGTAACGGCCGGGATCTTCGGGGATGCGCGCCAGCAGGCGGCCGGTGGAGATCAGATATTCATAGGGCGTGCGCAGCTTGGCCATCGGCATCCGCCAGGCTTCACTGGAATCGAGCAGCGCCAGCGCCAGCGCCTTCAGATCGCCGTCGGTCTTTTTGAACACCCCTTCCAGCCGCGCCAGCAGTGCCGGCGGCGGCGCATCAGCCACGAAATGCTGCGCGAATTTCCTGGCGATGAATGTCGCCGTCGATGGCTGCCGCGCAAGATCGGCGAGCGCTGTTTCGCCTTGCGCGACGCCGCTGTCGTCATAGGTCTTGCCCAGCAATTGCTGCGGCCCCGGTTCATGCGCATTGGCGTTGAAGGCAAAACTGCCGGGCGTGCCGATCTTTCCTTCGCGTCCGGCAAAGGTCCAGCCGGTGATGATGCGCGCCAGCGATGTCACGTCGGCCTGCGTGTAACCACCGCCGACGCCGAGCGTGTGCAGCTCCATGATCTCGCGCGCGAGATTTTCATTGAGGCCGCGCTTGCCCCTCTCACCGGCTTTTGAATTCGGGCCGATCGACTGCTGGTTGTCGAGGAAGAACAGCATCGCCGGATGCTGTTCGACGGCTTTCAGCATGTCGGCAAATTTGCCCAGCACATAAGGGCGGATCGCCTCGCGTTCGAAGGAGCCAGCCCACATCCGCGCCGGGTCGCCCTTGCTGGCCGAGATGCAGAAATGGTTCGACCAGAACACCACCAGGCGCTCGACAAAGCCACCCTCGGTAATGGTCGCGCGCTGGATCCGCGCCAGCGCTTCTGCACGATAGGTCTTCTGCACCACATTCGGCGGCAGCGCGACGGCCGGCGGCGGCTTCGGTGCGTCAGGCTGCACTGTCATGGTGGTGTTGCCGGTCATCGCGGGAGCTTCCGGCTTCCTGTCCATCGCAGCCGGCGGCGCTTCGACCGGCACCAGCCCCGGCGTCTTCAGCGCCGCCTCGCGTGCCGTTTTCACTTCGAGCTGATAGGCGAACATCGCCTGCCCCAGCTCGGTCGTGGATTGCAGGCCGGGCAATTCCAGCAGCGCCGCATTGGGGCGCGCCAGCTCGGCCTTCACGAAGCCGCGGGGATCGGAGGCCGCATTGACGATGTCGCCGGAAGCGCCACCCCGCGCGCCAAAGCCGAATCGGTTCAGCGCGATCAGCGCACCTTGCGGGTCGCGGGCCATCGGGTTTCCCTCACTCTGCCTTCGTCCTATGATGCATTGGAACATCAAAGGCGACACCCCAGATATACGGGTGGAACAGATGAACCCGGCATGAAAATCGCGCTGAAATTTGGGCTGCTTTCATGAATTATCGGACAGAAAGCTTAAAGCCGCTCAGCCGCAGCCTCACCTGCTCGGACTGCGGGACTGAATTCGGCTGCGACCTGTCGGGCAATTGCTGGTGCGCCGAGGAGACCGCAAAACTGCCGATGCCGACCACAGGCGGCGATTGCCTGTGCCGCGACTGCCTGCGCGCGAAGGCGGCGGCGGCGCACGCCACGACCTGACGGACGTGCCTGATCCGCAGGGCGCGCGATTGCGCATCGGCTCCCGCAGCCTGCCTACACCATGCCCGCGCTGCGCCGGTCACGATCGGGTTGCGCATAGTAGCTGCGCTTGGCTTGCAGCATTTCCATATCGGCGCGCTTGACCACGGCTTCGAGCCGCTCGCCGGTCCGGCTGGTGGCAATCCCGGTGGAGAGGCTCAGCGTCAGATCAGGATAGTACTGGTTGTTGACCTCGATCAGTCGCGCCAGCGAGGCAAGCACAGCTTCGCCGCCGGCAGCATCGACTCCGGGCAGCAAGATGGCGAATTCGTCGCCGCCGATGCGCGACACCGTCGCCGGCTTTTCGACCAGTTCGCCAAACACCTCGCCGGCACGGCGCAGCAACCCGTCACCTGCGGCATGGCCAAGATCGTCATTGGCAGCTTTCAGCGCGTTGAGATCGGCAATGATCACGGTGACCGGTTGCGATCCTTTGCGTTCGAGCCGGTTGAGTTCGTCCACGAAAAACGAGCGGTTCGTGGTGCGCGTCAATACGTCGTGGGTGCCGAGATATTCCAGATAGGCTTCCGCCTTCTTGCGCGCGGTGATGTCGGTCAGCGCGACCTGCACCTGTGACCAGTCGCGCTCATGCCCGGGCAATACCGAGAACTGCAGCAGCAGATGCAGCTTGGTGCCGTCGAGCGCGTAGTTGACGACCTCGCGCTGCTGGAACAGCTTGCCCTCCCACAGGTCGATCAACTGTTCGCGGAAATGCGGCTCCATCTCGTCGCGAAACACATCCGACAACTGACGGAGCAACGTGTCCTTGTCGGGCGCGCCGAACAGTTCGAGCGTGCGGCTGTTGACGTCGAGCACACGGATCTCGCTCATACAGCGCAAAACGAATTCCTCGTGCACATCCGTGAACACGCGAAAATCCTCAATGCCCCGCGCGCGAACGTCGTCGACTAGCCGCTTGACGCCGCTGAAATCCTCGACCCACAGCGACACCGGCGAATGCGCGAACAGGCCGAACGCATAATTCTCGCTCTCCGCGAGGCGACGACGCGCGCCTTCACGTTCGGTCACATCCTCGATGGCGATCATCACGCGATCCCAGCGCTCTTCATGCCCGGGCAGAACAATGCCGTGCAGCTGGATGTCGAGCCGCTCACCCTTCAGCGTGTAGTTGACCGTATGGCTGGAAAAATGATTCCGGCCGCTCCAGAGCTGGGCCAGTTCCGACACATGACTCTTGAACGTATCGTCGCGCATCACCAGGCCGAGACTCAGCGTCAGGTGAGACAGGTCGCGCGCGCCAAACAGTGACAGCGTCTTGCGATTGACCTTGAGAATGCGGATGTGCTGCGAGCACTCACGGACCCGTTCGGGATTGGCGAGCAGGAATGTCTCGATGTCGTCGACGCCCTGCGCCTGCCACTGTTCGAACAGCCCCTTCACATCGCTGTAGTCCTCGATCCAGAGCGAGACCGGGGCAAGATCGAACATCACGGCATCGTCGGCGAGATTGGTAGGCGGAACGGACATAGAGACCTTGGCGCGTGAGACAGCGTGAATCGTTGAGGTATTCCCTTATAGCGAGAGTTACAGGGAATATCCTCGGATTTTCACGAAGGCACCAAGCACCACCGAAACAACGCCGGTATGCGGACATGAATACCAGCGTTGCTCAATTCGTCGCCCGTAGAGAGTGGAACTCAGACCGGATAGCCCGCCGAGTTCCGCGCCATGCCGTTAAAAGCATCAAGCATGCTTTCGCGCCACGCATAGATCGCGTCGTCTTCCGCCAGCAGCTTGAACGGCGAGATCGCGCGCGCCCACTGGAACGGACCGAATACGATGTAGTCGGCATAGTTTGGCGCGGCGCCACCAAGGAACGGTTGCGTCTTCAGGGTGAGGCGCATCGGATCAAGCGACTTGCGGAAGGCATCTACGCCCGTGTCGCGATTGGATGCGACCTCTTCCAGCGACTTCTTGAACCGCGCTTCGCGGCTCTCGCGGAAATAGGCCTGATCGACCGGACGCAGATGACCATGAATATCCGCGACGATGAACGGAAACATGCCGGCGACCACGACCGTGTCGCCCCACCAGTTCAGCATCCGCCCCATGGCGCGGCCGCCCTCGCCGCCGAACAGTGACGGACGATCCGGATAGGTGTCTTCGAGATAATTGGCGATCGCCCAGGAGTCGTTGACCGCGCGCTCACCATCGAGCAGCACCGGCACCTTGTCGGATTTGTGCTTGTTGATCGCGTCCTTCTCGGTGAAGCGCCACGGGATCGATGTGGCGTCGAGGCCCTTATGTGCCAGCGCCATCCGGATGCGCCAGCAGAACGGGCTGAAGGGACGATCTTCGTCAGTGCCGACCAGTTCGAACAGTTGCAGCGCCATGATTGCTTCTCGTAAATCTGAGCTAACTCTTCACCACAGCCGAGGTCTGGCCGAACAGCAGCTTGCGCTCTTCGTCGGTGCGGATCGGCGGCTGGCCGAAATTAGGATTGACCTCTTTGGCGATCTCGTAAGCGCGCTTGACCGCCGGCCGCTCGGCGATGGTTTCGAGCCAGCGCTTGAGATGCGGGAAGTCGTTGATGTCCTGGCCCTGGTTCTTGTAGGGCACGATCCAGGGATAGCTCGCCATATCGGCAATCGAATAGTCGCCGGCGATGAATTTGCGGTCTGCGAGGCGCTTGTTGAGCACACCATAGAGCCGGTTGGTCTCGTTCACATAGCGATCGATGGCGTAAGTGATCTTTTCCTGCGCGTAGTTGCGGAAGTGATGGTTCTGTCCGGCCATCGGGCCAAGGCCACCCATCTGCCAGAACACCCACTGGATCGCATCATAGCGCACAGCGAGATCATCGGACAGGAACTTCCCGGTCTTCTCAGCGAGATACAGCAGCATCGCGCCGGACTCGAACACCGAGATCGGTTTCGAGCCGCTCTTGGGCGCATGATCGAGCAGCGCCGGAATGCGATTGTTCGGCGCGATGGCCAAAAACTCGTCCCTGAACTGGTCACCCTTGCTGATATTCACCGGAATGATCTTGTAGGGGAGCCCCGTCTCCTCAAGAAAGATCGTGATCTTGTGGCCGTTCGGCGTGCTCCAGTAATAGAGATCGATCATCGTTCAATCCGTTTTGCGTGATGAGGCAACCCGCAAACCCGACCGAAGGCCGATTGAATGCGACTGCATGAAATGTTGCCGGATCATCGGATCAAGTCAATGCAATTTGCTCCGCCTCCGATGATCTTCGAAAGATCATTCCCTGCCAGTGGCGCATCCGGTCTGTTATCAAACGGAAACTCCGCACAGGCGGATGATTTCCGGGAGACATGCCATGACCGCAGATATCCGCCGCCGCGACTTTCTCAAGACCTCGGCCGCCTTTGCTGGCATGGCTGCGGCCGGATTTTCCTGCGTGGAGGTTGCCAACGCGGCGCCGATCCAGGTGCCAACGGTCGATCGGCTCTCGATCCGCGTGCTCGTCGATCAGCAGCATGATCAATTCCTGCGCGGCAGCACGGTAAATGGCGTGGTGCATGAGGGGCCAGGACCGGCCCGCAGCGCGGATGCGCGCAACGTGCTGCACAATGAGTGGGGCCTGTCGCTGTTTCTGGAATCGCAGCGTGAGCAGGACAAGCGTAATATCCTGCTCGATTTCGGCTATACCTCGCCGGCGATCATCAACAATATCGGGCTGCTCAAGGTCGACCCGGCCTCGCTCAACGCGCTGATCGTCAGTCACGGACATATCGATCATTACGGTGGACTGATCGGCTTCCTCGAGCAATATCGCAGCGTATTGCCACCCGACATCAAGCTCTATGCCGGCGGCGAGGATAATTTCTGCCACCGCGTCAGCCGCGCATCGACCGGCCAGTTCGGCGAAGGCGGCATCCTCGACCGCAAGCAGATCGCCGCACAGAAGGTGCAGACCGTACTCTGCGAAACCCCCACGGTGATCGAGGGCCATGCTTTCACAACAGGCAAGATCAAGCGTAACAGCGTCGAGCGCGTGCTGCCGAACACCTTCGTGGACTACAAGCCGGACAGCGCAGGCTGCGACTACGGCCACTATACGGCTGCCGAACTGCAGGGCAATTTTGCACCGGACGAACACGTCCACGAACACGCCACCTGCTTCAACATCCGCGGCAAGGGGCTGGTGGTGATCAGCTCCTGCGGCCATGTCGGCATCGTCAATTCGGTCCGGCAGGCGCAGGAGATATCGGGCGTGCAGAAGGTACACGCCGTCGTCGGCGGCTTTCACCTCGGTCCTGCCCCTGCCGACTACCTCAAGCAGATCGTCGGCGAGATCAAGAAGCTCGAGCCCGATGTGATCATCCCGATGCATTGCAGCGGCCTGAACTTCCTGCTCGAGGCGCGCGCGCAGATGCCGGACAACGTCATCAACGTCTCGACCGGCAGCCGCCTGACCTTCAGCGCGTGACCTCGCGCGCCGCACGCGCCTTCTGGTACCGGACCGGCATAGCCGCCATGGCTGCGCTGTGGCTCGGGTGCTGGAGTGCGGCGCCCGCCTCAGCGCAGGGGTCGTCCCGCTCCGCAGCCGAATTGATGGACGCAGTGATGTGGAATCGCGAGCCGATCGGCGGCGCGTTCCAGCTTATCGACCAGTCGGGCCATGCCCGCAGCGAGCGCGACTATCGCGGCCGGCTGCTGCTGGTGTATTTCGGTTTCACCTATTGTCCGGACATCTGCCCGACCGACCTGCAGGCCATCGGACTGGCGATGGACCGGCTTGGCGCTGACGCCGCTCATGTGCAGCCGCTCTTCATCACTCTGGATCCCGAGCGCGACACCCGGGAGCAACTGGCGCAATATGTGCCGATGTTTCACCCGAAGCTGATCGGCCTGACCGGCAGCACTGCCGCGATTCATGCCGCCGCCGAAGCGTATCGCGTTTATTACAAGCGCATCGACTTCGACGACAAGCCGGCCGACTACACCGTCGATCACTCGGCCTTCGTCTATCTGATGGACCGCGACGGAAAATATCTCGGCTTCTTTCCGCCCGGCACCTCTGCCGAGAAGATGGTCGACATGATCCGGCCGTATCTGGGAATCGGAAAATAGAGATGCCGCGCCCTTGCGAGCGCAGCATCGTGATAGAAGTGATCGACTGAAGCTTACATGCCCATGATCGCGATATCCGTCACCTTGCCGGTGACGCCGGAGATCCTGGCGGCTTCGGTGGCCTTGCCGGTGACGAGATCGACCGAATAGAGCGTGCCGTCGGCCATCAGCCAGGCTTCGTTCCTGGTGCCATCCGACCAGATATCGAAGGCGACAGCCGCCGGCTTGATGCCGAGTTTGCCGACCGCGCCGAGAATGCCGTCATTCGGTGGCGCCTGCTTGACCAGCGCACCGATGGTGCCGTCGATGTCGAACAGCGCGGTCTCCTTGGTGCCCTTCACCGAATTGGTGTAGGCGCCGGCGATGACATTCGGTTTTTCGCCCTTGTGCATGTCGGTCTCGGCATATTTGTGATCGCCGTCCTTCGTCACCTTGCCGTCGTCGACATTGGCGCGCAGGCTCATGCCGTCCGAGCCCATCACGCGCAGACGATCGGCGACCGGATTGAAGTCGACGGTAGCGCCGACGCCCTTGGCCAGCATGGTGTCGAGCTTCGACTTCACCGTCGCCTTGCCGTCGGCGGCAATGGTGACCACGGTGCCATCATCGACCAGACCGTAGAGCATGCCGTCGGCCGGGCGGACATCGATGCCGACCAGCGCGCCGGATATACCAGTGACCTTGACGGATCCGGTGGCCATCTTCTTGGTGGTATCGACCATGGCGATGGTGTCGCCACCGACCAGGGCTGCGACCTGGGCGGCATTGGCGGCGGCGGATGTCAGCAGCAGCGCGGCGGAGGCGGCAAAAAGCGAACGAAATGACATGAGTGGCTCCCTGTGTTTCCGCGGTCCCCTCGGGACCGACACAAGGACTACCGGCGGGCCCTCCCGACTGGATGCACGCCCCTGAAAATAAATTCATTTGGGTGCATCCAATTGCGTGCGGCAAAGGTAGACTGACCATGCAAGGGCATGGACATGACTGGGAATGGCACCATCACCGAGACCCGGCGCGACGAGGCGGGCCTCGACCACGTGCGCGAGGCACAACTGTCGGCTGCGCTGGCGCGATGCGCCGCCGGCGACCGGGCGGCTCTGCAGATGATCTACAACAGCGAAGCCCCGAAGATGATCGGCGTCGCCCGCCGCATCCTGTTCCGGCAGGATCTGGCGGAGGAAGCCGTGCACGATGCCTTCGTGCGAATCTGGGGCGCGGCCGCGTCGTTCGATCCGCATCGCGGCTCGGCGCGCGGCTGGCTCTATGCCGTCGTGCGCAACCGCGCGCTCAGCATTCACCGCAACGAGCATCGCTATGATGCGTCCGACGACAGCGCGCTCGATATCGACTGCGAGGCGACCGTGACGCGGATGCCCGAGACATCGGCGTTGCGTAAATGCCTGGAGCGCATCGACCGGCCACGCCGCGATGTCGTGGTGCTGGCCTATGTCCATGGCATGAGCCACGGCGAACTGGCCGGCCGGCTGAAGGTGCCCTTGGGCACCGTGAAGAGCTGGGTCCGCCGCAGTCTGTTCGCACTGCAGGAGTGCATGGGATGAGCATGCACGACGACAATACGCATTCCACCGACGATCTCGCCGCCGACTATGTGATGGGCCTGCTGGAAGGCACCGAGCTCGCCGCTGCCGAAGCGCGCATGACCGACGATGCCGATTTCGCCAGGGCCGTCAGCACCTGGCGCGAGCGATTGGCCGATCTCGACGCCACAGCCGAAGCACTCGCCCCCAGCGCTGCACTGTGGGACCGCATCGCCGACTCCACCAAGGTGAAACCCGCGATCCCGCTACCCGGCGCCCGCGCCGCGCTGCGCGGTGCAACGCTATGGGACAATATCGGCTTCTGGCGCGGCACCGGGATCGGCGGCGTGTTCGCGGCCTTGATGCTTGTGGTGATCCTGATCGGCGCGCTCGCAACATCGCGCCAGCTCCGCCGCGAACTGATCGCGCTGGCGCAGCGCAAGCCGATCTATGTCGCCGTGCTGGTCAACGACGCCACCAGGGAAACCGGCGCCATCGTCAACACCTTCTCCGACGGCCGCGTTGAACTGATCCCGCTGCGCCCGATCGACGTCCCCGCCGGCCGCACGCTGCAGGTCTGGACCCTGTGGGATCGCGACATCGGCCCGAAGTCCATCGGTCTCACCGGACAGTCGCGGACATTGCAGCTCGATCTGGAAGCATTGCCGGATACTGTAGCAGATCAGCTGTTCGAGATCACACTGGAGCCCGAAGGCGGCTCGCCGATCGGGAGACCGACGGGGCCGATTTTGTTCAAGGGGAATGCGGCAAGGGCGTTGTGAACCGAGATAAGCAAATCCCCGGCTATATTCGCACCGGGGATTTGCCAACCCATTTACAACTATTGGGGCTCAACCTGCTTCGGCTTCCCGATAGATCCTGTCGGATTCAGATCTTTTTCTCCAGGCTTTTCCGAGTTCCGCACATCTGTTGCATTTGATGGTCGACTAGAAAGTTGGGAAGGCATTTGGGGGGAGCGTATTCGTGCGAGATACTGCCGTCTCTCCAATGACGCACTATACAGCCGCCCCCCCTCTCCAGGAACAAGGTCAGCCTCAAAGGCAGCTTTCGCCAATGCTTGGTTCAATGCATTCTGACATTTGTTTCTTGCAGTCGGAGTCTTCGTATACTCGGTGCTATCGCCCAACAAATTCTGGCATGAACGCCACATGAGTTTCGTTACTAAGAAAAAGTGAGGCGTATATGCCTCGATGGCAAACGTCGCATAGTTCATGTTCCAAGCGAAGTCTCGCCATAGACGAAGATCGCTATTTCCATTGTTCATAATCTGCAACGCGTATGCCAAGGTCGCGCAAACCTCGCCTCGCGCCATTGCGTAACTGGGAGCGTAGGAGCCGTCGGGTCCGGGAGTTACGTTCGCAGGCGCCAATTGGCACCTCTTCGTCAGATTATCGATGATCAGCCACATGTTGAGTTCGAGCGAATCCCGATAAAGCGGCAGCAGGGTTAATACGGGACCAGCACTCGAAAAGCTCAGATTGAGAAGATCGTCGACCAACGACGTGGCCTGATTGACTGCCTTGGTTGCGTGAATGGCGGCTTTCACTGAGTCCGAAAGGACCGGAATCTTCCCCATCAATTTGTCACGAATTTCGGAAAGTGATGCATTGCTTTCGGCATTGAAGAGCGTCGTCAGCGCGAGTCTGAACAGGGCGTAGTCCAATCTCGCCATCTTCTCATCGAAAAACTGGCAAACTGCCGGCAATGTAAATCTGGCAGCCTCGAGTGTACCGATCGCTCCCACTGCGTTGTCTGTGATCGCAATGTTCGTATTCGCATCGGGATAAAGGCAGTGGTATGCCTCATAAGCCGTTTCCACTGCAGCTCTCATGTTGGCTTCGATAGCAAGCTTGTCAGCATCGTTGTGACCGGCTTGCCGCGCTGCCGCTAATAAAACGCCAACCAACAGATATGACCGAAACAACCGATGGCTTTTCGTGTTTGCAACGAAGAGAACATAATCTTCGCCCTGCGCGACGATCCCCCCTCTTCGATTGAACTCCGCACACCCCGTCAGCATCGACGCCACTAGAACAAGCGCCGTCATTCGCGCAGTAAAGCGCGTCGCGAATCCTGAAAACATGGTCGCCCCCAAGCAAATCTTTGATTTGTAATGAGGTGAAGCTCGGCAGATTCGCGGCACATCCCGTAGTTGATATTTATCAGGGCATTTCCTTTGATTGATTTATCCACATCAATCGCTTTCGGGTTGAGTGTCCATTCGCGCAGCTGGCGCATCACGGCGGCGCCCGTCGCTTCGTCGTGGTCCCGACTGTCGCCGGAAATCGTCGCCGACCAGCCGTTCGAGATCACCCGGGAGCACGAAGACGGCTCGCCGGCCGGCCATCCGACCGGGCCTGTATCGTTCAAGGGCAATGCCGCGCGGGCGTTGTAGTCTCACGGCGACCGGTTTTGGCCCTTGAACGCTTCGGCCTGTGTAAGCGACAAAGGGCAGTGTTCGGCGTCGAATGGCGCATTGCGGAGAGAGTGCATGCGATATTCGACCGATGATCTGCGCGCGGCTGTCACAGCCGGCGTGCTTCCTTCCACGCAGCTCGACGCCCTGCTGACTTTCCTCACGGCGCGGGTGCCGGAGCAGCCTGCGGCCGGTCCCAAATTCGATGTCGTGCACTTGCTCTGGTATGCCGGCGCGCTGGTGGTGATATCAGCCATGGGGCTGTTCTCGACGCTGGCATTTTCGCAGATGGGCGGACCGGCCCTGACCGCCACTGCACTTGTCTATGCCGGCCTGTTCACCGCGGCCGGACACTATCTCTGGACCGTCAAGAAGCTGCGCACACCGGGTGGTCTGCTGATCGCGGTCGCCGTGGCGATGACGCCGCTCGCCGTGTTCGGCATACAGGATGCCTACGGTGCCTGGACCGATTTCGGTCGGCCGGCGGCGATGCGCGATTTCTATGTCTGGATCAAAGGCAGCTTCGTCTTCATGGAGCTGGCGACCATCGCCGCGGCAATCGTGGCGCTGCGGTTCTATCGCTTTCCGTTCATCGTGTTCATCATGGCGGTGGCGCTATGGTTCCTGTCGATGGATGTCGTGCCCTGGATCGCGGGCGCGAGCTACGGCAACTGGGAGCTATCGCGCAAGGTGTCCATCTGGTTCGGCCTTGGCATTCTGGTTGCTGCGGTGATCGTCAACCTGCGCCAGCGCAGCGGCGATTTCGCATTCTGGCTTTATCTGTTCGGCGTGCTGACATTCTGGGGCGGCATCACCGCCACGTCGAACGGCACCAATCTCGACAAGGCAATGTATTGCCTGCTGAACGTCGGTTTCCTGCTGATCTCGGTCGCCTTGTCGCGGCGGGTGTTCGCGGTGTTCGGCACCATCGGCATTGCGATCTATCTCAGCGACCTCGCCGAGAAGATCTTCAAGGATTCGATGCTGTTCCCGTTCGCGCTGTCGCTGATCGGCATCGGAATCATAGCGCTGGGGCTGTATGTCCATCGCCACCAGCGCGACATCGGCACCTGGGTCGATGCGCGCCTGCCGGAATCGCTCAAGCGCCTGCGGGCGTAACCTGTCGCCCCACAGGCGTGGTGAAGCCGCCCCCCTGCAGGACACCAAGTCTTGTCCCTTGAATGGACTATCCCCTTCAGGCATCCTTGCAATCAAGGATAGTATTCAAGGGAGGCTGCCATGGCGTTGTCGCGTCGGACCGTTCTGTTGTCGCTCGCCCTGTCGCTCGCCGCTGTGCCAGCGTGGTCGGCCTCTTTCCTGGCGCAGCTCGATCCCGACAAGGATGGCACCGTCGACCTCGCCGAAGCCAAGAACGCCGCCGGCAAACTGTTCGACAAGCTCGACCGCGACAAGGACGGCACGCTGGACGCCAGGGAGCTGCGTGGCCGCATGAGCAAGAGCGAATTCGCGGCCGCCAATCCGGACAACGACGGCACGCTCGACAGAGCGGAATATCTCGCCGTGGTGGAAACCCGGTTCCGCGCGGCAAACCCCGATAATGACGGCACCATCGACGCCAGGGAATTCGCCACGCCGGCGGGCAAGAAGCTGTTGAGGCTGCTCAAGTAGGGCCCTTTTATCGCCACCAGACTCGCCCCATATTCCGCCCATGGCGAAGAAACCCGACTCTCCGAAAAAGCCCGCAAAATCAATCAAGACACCCGCCGCCAAGCCTGGCGCCGGCCGTCCCGACGTCAAGCCGATCGGGCCTGCGCTGGCGGAACTGCTGAATCCCGCGATCAACCGCGGCGATGCCGGCATGGGCTCGGGCACCGGCCTGCAGCCGCCGCCGACTAATTCCTTCGAGCGCCGCTCCGGCGGCGAGGCCGCGGTGCATCGCGCGCGCAAATCGACGCCTAAGAAGTTCGAGGGCGATGAAGGCATGCGCCCGACGCCATTGCAGCCGTTTCCCCAGCCTGTTGTCGCGCCCTATGCGCCGCGGCTGAGCGAGCAGAAGGGTCTCGAGGAAGCGCCGCAGGCCAATTACAACACCTCGGCCTCGATCCCGACGCTGGATCCGGAACTGGCCAAGCAGCTCGGCTTCACCACCGAGGAAGAAGACGCCGAGGCGCTGACGGCGCGCCCGCCGCGCAACAAGATGGAAGCCCTCGGCGTGCAGGCCACCGCCGACGCGCTGGAAGCACTGGTGCGCGACGGCCGTCCGGAGTTCAAGGACCAGAAGGTGTGGACGCCGCACCGTCCGCCGCGCCCGGAGAAATCCGAAGGCGGCGTGCGCTTCGAGCTGAAGTCGGAATACGAGCCGAAGGGCGACCAGCCCACCGCCATCAAGGAACTGGTCGAGGGCATCGACCGCAACGACCGCACCCAGGTTCTGCTCGGCGTCACCGGTTCGGGCAAGACCTACACCATGGCCAAGGTGATCGAGGCAACGCAGCGCCCAGCGATCATCCTCGCGCCGAACAAGACGCTGGCCGCGCAGCTCTACGGCGAGTTCAAGAACTTCTTCCCCGACAACGCCGTCGAATATTTCGTCAGCTATTACGACTACTACCAGCCGGAAGCCTACGTCCCGCGCACCGACACCTATATCGAGAAAGACTCGTCCATCAACGAGCAGATCGACCGCATGCGCCACTCGGCGACGCGTGCGCTCTTAGAACGCGACGACGTCATCATCGTGGCCTCGGTATCGTGCATCTACGGTATCGGCTCGGTGGAAACCTATACCGCGATGACCTTCGCGCTCAAGAAGGACGAGCGCATCGACCAGCGCCAGCTGATCGCCGATCTCGTGGCGCTGCAATACAAGCGCACCCAGCACGATTTCACCCGCGGCACATTCCGCGTGCGCGGCGATGTCATCGACATCTTTCCGGCCCACTATGAAGACCGCGCCTGGCGCGTGAACCTGTTCGGCGACACCGTGGAGAGCATCGAGGAGTTCGATCCGCTCACCGGCCACAAGCAGGACGAGCTCGAATTCATCAAGATCTACGCCAATTCGCATTACGTGACGCCGCGGCCGACGCTGATCCAGGCGATGAAGTCGATCAAGGAAGAGCTGAAGTGGCGACTCGACCAGTTGCACAATCAGGGCCGTCTGCTGGAAGCGCAGCGCCTGGAGCAGCGCACCACCTTCGATCTCGAAATGATGGAAGCCACCGGTAGCTGCGCCGGCATCGAGAACTATTCGCGCTATCTCACCGGCCGCCGGCCGGGCGAGCCGCCGCCGACCTTGTTCGAATATGTGCCGGACAATGCGCTGGTCTTCGCCGACGAAAGCCACGTCTCGGTGCCGCAGATCGGCGCCATGTTCAAAGGCGACTTCCGCCGCAAGGCGACGCTGGCGGAATACGGCTTCCGCCTGCCCTCCTGCATGGACAACCGCCCGCTACGATTCGAGGAATGGGACATGATGCGCCCGCAATCGATCGCGGTGTCGGCGACGCCGTCCGGCTGGGAGCTGCAGGAATCCGGCGGCGTGTTCGTCGAGCAGGTCATTCGCCCCACCGGCCTGATCGACCCGCCGATCAATATCCGCCCGGCCCGCACCCAGGTCGACGATCTGTTGGGCGAAGTCCGCGCCACCGCGGCCCAGGGCTATCGTTCGCTGATCACCGTGCTGACCAAGCGCATGGCCGAAGACCTCACGGAGTTCCTGCATGAGCAGGGCATCCGCGTGCGCTACATGCACAGCGACATCGACACCATCGAGCGTATCGAGATCATCAGGGATCTCCGCCTCGGCGCCTTCGACGCGCTGGTCGGCATCAATCTCCTCCGCGAAGGTCTCGACATTCCCGAATGCGCGCTGGTCGCCGTGCTCGACGCCGACAAGGAAGGCTTTTTGCGCTCGGAGACGTCGCTGATCCAGACCATCGGCCGCGCCGCGCGTAACGTCGACGGCCGCGTCATTCTCTATGCCGACCAGATGACCGGCTCGATGACGCGCGCCATCGCCGAAACCGATCGCCGCCGCGAGAAGCAGGTCGAATACAACACGCTGCATGGCATCACGCCGGAGAGCGTGAAGAAGTCGATCGGCGACATCATGAACTCGGTCTATGAAGGCGACCGCGTGCTGGTGGATATCGGCGGCGGCATGGCCGAGGATGCCATCACCATCGGGCACAATTTCGAAGCCGTGCTGGCCGATCTGGAAGTGCGGATGCGCGAGGCCGCGGCCGACCTGAACTTCGAGGAAGCCGCAAGGCTGCGCGACGAGGTCAAGCGCCTGCGCGCCACCGAATTGGCCGTGGTCGACGACCCCACCGTCAAGCAGCGCGGCGTTGCCGCTCGCGGCGGCGGTTACAAAGGCGAGAAGAAGTATGGCGACGCCGCCAATCTTCCCGCGCGTCTCGACAAGGCCGCGCAAGGCAAGGCGCGCGGCAAATACGGCAAGAGTTCATCAGCGGGCGGTGCGTCGTCGAAAGTGCACAAGCCCGGGCTGGACGAGATGGGCATCGCGAACTGGCATGAAGTGAAGCCCGCCCGCGGCAAAGAGGTGGAACGTCCGCGCAAGCCGACACTGGACGAAATGGGTCCGGGCACCGAGAGCAAGATCTTCCAGCCGAAGAACAGCCGCGAGTCCGGGCCGGAGTTTGGCCCCGCGCCAAGATCAACCGGCGGCGCGCCGGGGCATCGGGGTGGGTGGAAGAAGAGGCCCTGATCCGCGCTCATTGACGAATGCATCTGTAGCGTATACGCTACAGATGCCGGTGATCAAGAGAACCGACGAATTCTCGATTTGGCTGAAAAATCTGCGCGACATCCGGGCGCGGGCTGTCGCGCATCGATCGGCTGGAGCTTGGCAACCCCGGCGACGTTGCGCCAGTCGGTGATGGCGTCAGTGAGATGCGCATTCACTACGGACCAGGCTATCGGGTCTATTTCGTCCGTCGCGGCGACGAACTGATCATCCTGCTCTGCGGTGGCGACAAGAGCTCGCAAAGCGCAGACATCGCCGCTGCCAAGCAGCTCGCGCATCAACTGAAGGAGTGAGCATGGCCACCGTGACCCCATTCGATGCCGCCGACTATCTCGACAATCCAGAGATGATCGCCGCCTATCTAACTGAGGCTTTTGAATCGGAAGACCCGGCCTTGATCGCCAAGGCGATCGGCGCCGTTGCCCGCGCGCAGGGCATGACCGACGTTGCCGAGAAGACCGGCCTGTCGCGCGAGAACCTTTATCGCGCGCTCGGCGGTGATGCCAAACCGGAATTCGCGACGGTGCTGAAGGTGTTGCATGCACTCGGGATCAGTTTGGTGGCGCAGACAAGGGTGGCATGAAATGCGCGAAGATCTTTCTGTGACCGCAGTGCCTTCCTTCCTGCGGAACAACATCAAACGCCACCCTGATAGACTGCAGCCGCTACCGGCTGAGCTTTTTCAAAGGATAGTTGCCTTAACGCACGGCATGACGTTCGATCCCACCGAACCGATCGAGGGGCGACGTCGAGCTTTGAGCGACTAGCGCCCCGCCCTACGAAAGCACTCAGGCCCAAGAGCAACATATTATCTCGACACCTTTCCGAACTACGATCGGAATATCCATGATGTCCGCACTCGCCGTTCCAAGTTTTATTGAGGACATCGTCCAGCGCTTCGATGCCAACGAAGAGCCGTTTGATGAATTCACGATCGGCGGCGAGCTGAAGACCGCGCGTGGCGCTTTGATTGATCCGTCCGAAGCCGAAAATCTTGGTGCCTGGGCGGAAGTACTAGCGTTCGCTTTGGCAACTGGCCAACATGAAAACCCGTGGAATAACTACTTTGGCCCCATGGGGTCGGGCACAAACGCCGACGGCCAAATATTCTATTTCCCGGACATCACAGGGACCCCACCAGATGTTGTAACGCATTGGGCGGCCCGGGCACGATCTCTCAAGCATCCCTTCCTTAAATCGCGCTACGCTGATCTTGCGTGGGAAATGAGCGGCCTTATCGGTAAGCGTAAGCGTGATCCAGAGGACGCCCGGATCGCAATCGATTCCTACCTCAATGCAGTTCCACGCATGGCTGAGGACCACAACCAAGTGATGTTTGCGATCCGGGCACTCGACCTTGCCACTTTGATCGACGACAAGGACCGCACCGATCGGGCGCGCGCTACGCTAATGGATATGCATCGCGCATTGATGAAAACTCACGCTGGTATGTGGTGGTACACTGTTGACCGGCTACTTGAGGACAAAAAGGCAGGTGTCACGGATGCGGAGCGTGATGAACTAGTCGCTGACTTGGAAAGCATTGTCACGAAAGGCTCAAATACCGGAGATCCAACCCACTTCAACCCGCATGAGGTCAAGGATGCTGCCGAGCGTTTGATCTCGTATTACCGCCGCTTGAACAAGTTCGATGATATCAGGCGTCTCCACAAGGCCGTCCGCGAGTCATTTGAACACTTCGCGAGTAACGCCGATCCGATGCTCGCGGCGGCATTGCTACAGACGGCCACCGATGAATACCGGGACGCAGGCTTGAAGGACGAGCGCGACCGTACCCGCATCCTTATGCAGCAGAAAATCGGCGCGGCTGGCGAAACTCTTCAATCGGTTGAGCATAAGATCGAGATCACCAAGGACGACATGGACAAGTTCTTGGACCTCGTTGTCGTTGATGACCTTGGCAAAAGCTTTGTGCGTATAACCCGAGAGTTCATGCTGAAACGTGGAGAGCTTGAAAAGGAAGTCCAAAAGACCCTGAAAGAAGCTCCGATTATGGCTCATATCACGCAAATGGTTATGGCCGACGATCACGTTGCCGCAAAGATCGGATCAGTAGGGGAGGATGCGTTCGGTCGCCTTTTCCATCAAGCCAAGTTCTCTTTTCAGTTTGCCACGCCTTGGCTAGCGCAAGCCTTCCGGCGCTTGTTTGAGAGGCACGAAGTAGTGGCCGAGCATTTTTCCGGATGGGCTAACCGTCACGGGTTGTTCGAAGATATGAGTTTATTGGTGGAAGGCGCCCGCGCATGGGAGCGCAACGATCACGTGAAGGCCGCGCATGTGCTTATCCCACAAATTGAGCGCGCGTTGCGGAAGATCGCGGATAGCCTCGGTGTGCCAGTTACCAAGCCTCACCCTAAAGTGTCCGGAACAAGCGTCGCCATCGGACAGGGTGAAATACTCTATAATGACAAGGTTGCAGAGGCCCTTGGGCCCGACGCCACACTACATTTTCAAGCGCTCTATGCCGATCCACGCGGCATGAATCTGCGAAATGAGATCGCGCATGGTTTGATGGATGCGGGTCAATTCTATTGGCACATCGGCAACCTCATTGTTCACTCACTTATGATGCTGGGCTTGTGGAAGGAGTTCGGCGACTTAAGTAAGAAACGGCGAGATTGAGGACGGATCAATAGGTTGAGAGTGGCTCGGAATCCTACCTTGACAAAATTCCTATAAGATTATATACTCATCCCCGTCCTTGCTCATGAGGGGCGCTTCTCGAGGGCGCTTTCGGAGTGGAGCAGGATACGGCGCCTGCGGACGTGCCTCGCAAGCACGGACTCGGGAGGTCCGGGGTCACCGTCCTGGCCCACTACGGGGCTGCGCCGGAAACGGCTGGACGGGTGCGGGTGAAGGCAGGCGAAAGCCTGTCCGGAACGGAGGACTTTATTAGTCCTGCCCAGTACCCGGAAGCACGGTCCCTGGAACAGAAACCGCCGTGATGGAGCGCCGCAAGGCGTTGCGCTGTGGACGGAACGGCGTCGCAACCGGACTGGACGCAGCGACTGACTATCAAGGTGCGCCTTGCGGCGCTCCATTCCCCTCAGTTTTCGAGGGGACAACGACAGCTCACCTCGGGGCTTTCGCCCACGAGAACGATGTCACGTGGCTGTTTGACATTCGAATCGGAGAGACAAATGCGACGGTGCAGGCGCGGACCTGTTGAACCGTTTCGGCGTCCCGCCAACCAATCATGATGCGCGGCCATCACGCCGCATCACGGCGGCAAGTGGCAATGACCGAGTGGCAGTTGGCGATGACCGAGATTAGTGCCCTCAAGAAGCGGCTCGACGACGTCACGCGCGACCACGGCAGAACCCGCGACTATCTGATCGGGCTGGCATCGGGCATGGTGGCTGCGCTGGCGGCCGCGCTGTTCGAGCAATACGGCAGGACGGCCAGCAACATCTATACCCAGATCATCGTCTTCGTGATCTGTTTTGTCCTCATCCGCCGCGTCATGCGCTGGACGCTGAAAGGCTGACGCTCACTTCCCCGCCGGCGGCGCGACGTCGGCGACCTGGCCGCTGCGCTTGAGCGCGTCGGCGACGAAACCCGAGGCCTTCATCTCCTCGACGAAGGCGGCAAGATAGGCGACACCAGTCGTGCGCGGCTTGTCGGCGATGCGCGGCATGGCCATCGCCTGCTGGATCTCCTGGAAATGCCCGGACATCACGCGCATCTCCGGATGGTCCTTGGCATAGGCATCGAGCTGCTGACGGACGCCGGCGGCCGCATCGAGCTTCTCGTCGAGAAACTTGCGGATCATCGCGCTGCCGCCGCCGGCATCGGCGCGCAGTACGGTGGCATGTTTGATGGTGCGGGTGAGATAGAGGTCGTAGGCCGAGCCGAGGCCGACCGACATCCGGACGCCGTCTTTGTCGACGTCATCGACGGTCTTCAGCGGCGAATTCACGGGGACCATGTAGGTGCCCTCGATGATTACATAGGGCGCGGTGAAGATGATCTCCTGCGCGCGCACCGGCTCGATGGCGATGAAGCCGACATCCCAGGCGCCGGCCTTGGCGCCCTCGAACACCTTGCCTGCCGCCTCATAGGGCACATAGTCCACGGCCACGCCGAGGCGCTTGGCGAGTTCAGCGGCAAGATCCGCCGAGACGCCGCGCGGCGCGCCGTCGGGGCCCTTCTGGGCCAGGACGCTATTGCCGTAATTGATCGCGGCGCGGAGTTTGCCGCTGGGGGCGAGATCGCGCAGCACCTCGGGCGATGCCTGAACGGATTGGGCCGCGGGCTGAGCGAAAGCCGGGACTGCAGCAGTCATGAACAGCACCATCCATCGTAAAACACGCATCCTAGGCCTCCCCGATTTCGGCGCGACCATGCCCGCAAACCCGCCGCGCGACAATCGGCGACCAGGGGCTTCGACGACAGCGTGATCGGCCCGGCGCACCCAACCTCCGTTCGTCACGCGGACGGGATGGCTGATATGCCCGGCCGGGAATGCCTGTTATCGCACTGCGCGACCGTCTACACTGGTGCCCGTTGGCGCAGTGGGTGGCTTTAGGTGTTCGACGGTTTCTACAAATGTGACTACCGGGCGGGCGATGTGGTCGGCCGCAGCGTCATGTATTGCAAGGACGGCCGCATGCTCGGCGGCAACACTGCCTTCGCCCATGTCGGCACCTATGAGGAAGCCGACGACGGCATCCATGCGGTGATCCACGGCCAGCGCCATCATGTCGGCTCGCAGTTTCGCACGCTCTATGGCGACGACGACGGCTCGATCCGCGTGCGTGGCATCCACGACGGCAAGAACTACAGGTTCACGGGCGGCGACGCGCAGGGCAAGGGGCCGGCCTTCGAGTCCGTGATGACACGGCTCGACGAAGAGGACTTCCCGGACACCGGAACGGTAGGCGATGGCGGCATCGCCAACGGGCTGTATTCGCTGCACATGAAAACCCTCGACGGCGTCGAGGACGGGCTGACCGGCGTGATGCTGCTGTTCGACGGCCGCATCCTCGGCGGCGATGCGCGCTTCTATTATCTCGGCGCCTATGGTTCGGCCGGCGGCCGCTGGAAGGGCGAGATCGTCAATCAGGAACACACGCCCGCAGCCGGCGGGAGTTCGCTGTTCGCCGGCTATGAAGTGGGCATCGGCTTTTTCGGCAGCTGCAGCGACGGCTGCGCGGCCTTCGAAGCCACCGCCCTCGCCGGCAAGCGCAGCCTGCGCCTCAAGGCCGAGCTGTCGCTGCTGCACAAGGCCTGACGCGGAGCCTTTTCCGTTCCGATTGAATCGGAACGGGGCTCCTGCTTCTTGTTTTACGCGTTTTCTTAACGCGAACCGGTGACCACTTCGCTCGAAAACGCTTTTGTTACGCGCGCGCCAGCACCTTGCGTTCGACGGGATGAATGTCGATGGCGCGCAGGCGGCCCATCCGCAGCACGTCGATCTCGATCGTCCGATCGATACGGTCGCGATCAAGAATGCGGATCAGATCGTCGACGCCGTTCACCGGCACGTGATCGAGACTGATCACGACATCGCCAGGCAACAGACCAGCCTTGAACGCCGGACCGTCGGGATCGATCTGGTCGAGCAGCGCGCCCATGGTGTTCTCGATGCCGGCAAGCACCGCATGGCGGCGCGGGATCGGCGCGGTTTGGCCGGACACGCCGATGAAGGCGCGGCGGACATAGCCGTGGCGGATGATCTCCGACAGCACGAATTGCGCGGTGTTGCTGGCGACCGCAAAGCAGATGCCCTGCGCGCCCTGGATGATGGCGGTGTTGATGCCGATCACCTCGCCGCGCGACGACACCAGCGCGCCACCGGAGTTGCCGGGATTGAGCGCGGCATCGGTCTGGATCACGTCCTCGATGTTGCGCCCGCTCACCGAGCGGATCGAGCGGCCGAGTGCCGAGACGACACCGGCGGTGACCGTGGATTCGAAGCCGAGCGGATTGCCGATCGCGACCACGAGCTGGCCGCGCTTCAGGTTCTTGGAATTGCCGAGACCCGCATAACGCAATTCGCGCGCGCCATCGGCCCGCAGCAAAGCAAGATCGGTATCGGGATCGGCGCCGAGCACGCGGGCATCGGTGACGACGCCTTCGGTGTCGCGCAGGCGTATATGCTTCGAATTGCCGACGACATGGCTGTTGGTCAGGACAAGGCCGTCCGGCGAGATGACGATGCCCGAGCCCAGCCCGCCGCGTTCGCGGGCATTCGGCGTCCTCGCGCCGGTCTCGACGCGCACGACCGCGGGACCGACGCGTTCGGTGACATCGATGACAGCGTTCGAATAGGCATCGAGCAGCGCAGCATCGTTCGGCACTGCGGCAACGGCGGATGTCGCGGAATCGTCATTTAAGGGATGTGCGGTGATATCAAGCATGGCGATGCTTCCTTTGACATTTAAATGGCCCCGGCGCGCACCACTGCAAGTGCAGCATGCACGGGAGACATGGCCGGGCTGCGCCGCGCTTTAACCTCAGGTCTGTTCAAAGCGTGACTTTACGCCGCAGCTCAGCGCACCTATGTTTTGCGCGCGGCTGTCGATGGTGATGAGCGCTTTCAAGGGACGAAACCACGATGGCCAAGCAACCCTGGTATCGCATTCTCTATATCCAGGTGCTGATCGCGATCGCGATCGGCGTCACCGTCGGCTACTTCTATCCGGATGCGGGCAAGGCCCTGAAGCCGCTCGGCGACGGCTTCATCGCGCTGATCAAGATGATGATCGCGCCGGCGATCTTCTGCACCGTGGTGCACGGCATCGCCTCCATCGGCGACATGAGCAAGGTCGGCCGCATCGGCGGCAAGACGCTGCTGTATTTCGAGACGGTCTCCACCCTGGCGCTACTGATCGGCCTGCTGGTCGGCCACTTCCTGCAGCCCGGCGCCGGCTTCAATATCGATCCCTCCACATTGGACGCAAAATCCGTCGCCAGCTATGTCAGCCGCGCCAAGGAGGAAAGCTTCGTCACCCATCTGATGGGAATCATTCCGACGTCCTATTTCGACTCGCTGGCCAAAGGCGATCTGCTGCAGGTGCTGCTGGTGGCGATCCTGTCCGGCTTCGCGATCTCGCATATGGGCAAGCCCGGCGAAAAGATCGCCGAAGGCGTTGATCTCGCCGGCAAGATGTTCTTCCGCATCATCGGCATGATCGTGCAGCTCGCGCCCATCGGCGCCTTTGGCGCGATGGCTTTCACCATTGGCTCGTTCGGCCTCGGCGCCCTCGTCAATCTCGGCTATCTCATCTTCACCTTCTATCTGGCGTCGCTGCTGTTCGTGCTGCTGGTGCTCGGCGGTATCGCGCGTGCCTTCGGCTTCTCGATCCTGCGTTTCATCGGCTATATCAAGGACGAGCTGCTGATCGTGCTCGGCACCTCGTCGTCCGAAACCGTGCTGCCGCGCATGATCACCAAGATGGAAGCGCTCGGCGCATCGAAGCCCGTGGTCGGCCTCGTGATCCCGACCGGCTACAGCTTCAATCTCGACGGCACCAATATCTACATGACGCTAGCCACGCTGTTTCTGGCGCAGGCCACCAACACGCATCTCACCTTCGGCCAGATGGCTGCAGTGCTCGGCGTGGCAATGCTGACATCGAAGGGCGCATCGGGCGTCACCGGCGCGGGCTTCGTGACGCTGGCCGCGACGCTGTCGATCATCCCCGATATTCCCATCACCGCGCTGGCCATTATCGTCGGCATCGACAAGTTCATGAGCGAATGCCGCGCACTCACCAATCTGATCGGCAACGGCGTCGCCACCATCGTCATCAGCCGCTGGGAAGGCGAACTCGATCGCCATCAGCTCCACGAGGCGCTGCTGCATCCGATCGATTTCGGCGAAGAGATGGAGCGCCGGCCGCTGGGAGAACTGCCGGAGAAATCGGCCGCCTGATCACCCTGTCTAGGGCACGCGATCCGGCATCAGCGTCTCCGCCGCCTCTGCGCTAGCGTCCGCACCTGACAGCAACAGATACTGCCCGTTCTTTAGCGTCGCGGCACTGGCCACGACGACGGCCCGCTTCGGGCAGATGCCAAGGCAACTCGTCAGCACCACGCGTGGACCTTTCACGTCCTGCTTCGCGCTGCGGCGTTTCAAGTCCGACTTGAGCGATTTGCGCAGTGCCTTGCCGTCATCAATGCGACCCAAGCATTTCTTGCAGACAAGAACGGGTGACGCGCGGCGCAAGCGCGCGGTGACGACGGGTTTACTGGCCATTCCTGTTATATAGAAACCGCCTGCTGCATTGCGATCACCCCGACCGGCGGTTGCTGGTGTTCTGCGTGAGATTGCCGTGCGCCGCCTGCTCACGAATATTGTGCTTCTCGTCGTCGCGATGACCCTTGGTGTTATCGAGCGTAACCTTCGGCGCGCTGCCAGGTCCCTTGTCGCTGCAATTATCTTCGGGAACGGGCTGGATGTGCTTGGTCATCGGGAATCTCCCTTGCAGATCGGGAGAAAACGCAGCCGCCCAAGCAGCGTTCCTCTCCCGGGCTCCGGCACATGAAATCGCCGCCCGCCGTTGAACCTTCTGGCGCCATTGTTTGACGCATAAAACATTGAGTGGGGGCGCTGCATGAAAATCGCGTTGCTGATCTTGCTGGGTCTGGTTCTGGGCTTGCTCGGTGGAGCGGCCGTGGGGATCGGCGCCGGCGTTGCCTGGGTCGAATTGTTCAAGACCAGCAATTTCGAGGGCTACAGCGCCATGCTGGTGTTTTTCACCTTCATGCCCATTGGCGCACTCCTCGGCGCCGTCGGCGGGGCCCTCCTGTTCGGCGTTATGGCTGCCCGCAATGGCGATGTCGCCATGGAACCACTCCCCGTGCAGGACCACGAGCAGACATACCGGTAAGGTTATGCCGACGCCGCAATGCAGCTTAACGTTTTGGTGAGCAGCTCCTCACCACGAACATTTGTGCATTGCAAAATAAACCGTTGAATTTTAGCGAAATTATATTACTTCAGCTATCAAGCAATTTGTGCAGACCGCCCGGGCAACGTTGCCCCGGCGCGCAAGTGTTTCAACCATTTTCAGGACTATCCCAATGACAGAGCACAGCCTCTGGCGTTTTTCGCGTGCGTTGCATCGCGCCATCAATGAACGCCAACTCGACCAACTCGCTGACATCATCGACGACAATATCGAATGGGCGGTCTACGGGCCGATCGACATGTTTCCGTTTCTCGGTGCGCGCCACGGCAAAGCCGCCGTGCTCGATGTCTGCAAGCAGATCGCCGACAATGTGCGTGTGCATCGCTTCGAGCGTGAGTCGATGATCCTTGGTGATGAGTCTGGCTCCGCAATGATGCGCTTCTCGCTGACTGCGCTGGATTCGAACCGCCCTATCAGCCTGCGGCTGGCGCAATTCGCGCAGTTCAAGGCCGGGCGTCTGACCAGCATGCGCGTGGTCGTGGATACGTTCGACCTGGTCGAGCAGGCATTGGGCCGGCCTATCCATCTGCCGAAGATCGCCTGAGCAGCACGGCGATTGCCAATCGCCAACGTCCATCCCCAGCGAAATGTTGCGACGCCACAATTCCGCCGGGCCTGATGGTATTATGTGCCAATCGATCCGCGATCTTGCTGGGCAGTGGCACGATGGCTTCAATCAAACCGACATATTGGGCGCTTGTCGCAGCACTCGGCGGAACCGCGTTTGCCTTTCCGGCTCACGCGCAGAATCCGTGGCGTGGTCTTATCGATCTCGCGCCGCCTCCCGGCGAAATAGAGCAGGTCGACACGGCAGCCACTCCTCCTGCTGACACACCGGAACCCGACTGGAGCCTCTTGAACGCCGACGATTCGCCGACGGCGAAGGCATCGCTCCGCGAGAAGCGCTCGTCGCTGATCGTCGGCAGCCCGTCGTCCAGCTGGACTTCCAATGACAGCAACGGCGCGTCCGCACTCTCGGTCAAGCAGTCGGTTACGCCGTTCTGGGATACCCGCGTCGGCGCCGACATCAATGTCGCGCGGCAAAACGCGCCGCGCAGCGCAGCCGATGCGTACCGCAACCAATTCGGCGACGGCACGGCGCAGGCCCAATCGGGCGGCGCCGCCTGGGCGGCAGCGACTGCTCCCGGCGTGGGCTCAATCTGGGACAAGACGGCGATCGAAGCGCGCGTCGATCCGGGCGCGGATCAAACCAAACTGGGCACTTCGCTCAGCAAGTCGGTACCCATTGCCGGCGATCAGTATTCGCTGACGCTGCAGAGCGGCTACAACGTGATCCAGCAAGGCAGCATTCCAGCCATTGGTTACAACGGTCGCCCCACGCGAAGCTACGAGACCGACCAGCTCGCGCGCTTCAACATCACCGATACCGGCACCAGCTTCATCGCCGGGCAATCGCTCGCCACCACCGACGACAAATGGCTGCGCAAGTTCGGCGCCGAGCAGAAGCTGTTTGGCGGCGTCAACGTCTCCGGATCGATCAGCGAGACCGTTCAGGGCGTGACCAACAAGACGTTCTCGGCCGGCTTCAAGCATAGTTGGTGAATTAAGTTTTAATACACTTTGCCAGACGATTGCCGGCAAAGATCGGCGCCCTGCCGCATATTCGCCGCTATCTCGTCAAAATCCACTGCGCAGATGTACACGTAAATTTGTCATGCGGGGGACCGCGCTCGCTCATTGTGAAGTCCGCTTCACACAAACAAGGAAGAGCTGATGAGTGCCATTCGTTCAGAACAGACAGAAGCCAAAGATGACGACAGCAACCTCGCCGCTGTGTCTGAAGTCGAAGCGGGTATCCGCGACTTCGTGCGCAACGATATCGCTTACCTCCGTCGTCCGGTGCCTGGCATGGTGAACAATTCAAGTGAAACCACCACCGGCAGCGAAGCGCCGCTGGAAGCGACGACCGAAGCAACCGTGAACAGCGTCAATTCGCTGATCCAGCGTGTCGCCGGTACCTCGCTCGGCGAGATCGAGAAGCTGGTTTCCGAACTCGAAAGCCTGCGCGACCTGCTCCACGCCGAAGGCCAGCGCGTTCAGCGCGAGATCTCGGGCTATGCCCAGCTCAGCCAGGCCGCGATGAAGTCGACCCGCCTGATCGCCGACAACGTCGCGCAGTGGAAGCGTACCGCTGACGGTCTGCGTCACGACTGATCGGCACTAGACCGCCCGAATCAAAAGCCGCCGCCCGAAAAGGCGGCGGTTTTTTCGTGAGCCCGTTCAATTGAACTTTATTCGTTTTGTTCCCGACCAACGGTTACGCAGCACCTGCGAACTGCTTTTGGGGGAATCGATCCGTGGAGACCATTCGGCCGAACAACACCGATCCCATTCCGGCGCGCAGCAACGCGCCCAGGATGGGGACCATTATCTTACGTTTTGTCGGATTGCTGTTGGTGGCCGTGGCATTGCTCGCCTGGGCCTGGAGTCGCTGAGGTCGCCATCATCGACCCTACTCACGAAAAAACCCGCGCAGTTCGGCGCGGGTCTGGTTAGCAACTCGTAAAATTACTCGCTGACGACCGCGCTGCTCTCGAGCGTATAGGCGCCATCGGCATAACCCTTGACCACCATGCACGTGGCCAGCATCACCGCAAGCGTCACGCTCGCAAAGATGAAGCCCACAAATTTCAATCCGGTGCGGTCAGCCATTGTCGTCCCCAAAATCGTCCTACGAAGTGTCGTCTCGGTCGTCATACCCGTGAGTCGCAGATCACGCTCACAAGGTTCAGAACCCCTTAACAGAGCTAGGGTTCCATCGATAAAGTTTGAAATGGTTAAGCCGCGTCGCCCCGTTGCGGCAGAAAGACCGAACCAAGGAAGCTGTAGACCTCCTCGCCGCGCTGATTAACGGCAACGTTCCTCGACTGCAAGATCCCCCAACCCGGACGCGTCGCGGTCGCGCGCACGGACACGACCTCGCTGCTATAAGTCAGGGTATCGCCGGCGAGAACAGGCCGGGTCCAGCGCAAATCACGAAAACCGGGAGATGGGCCGCCGACTGGAGGCTCTTCGCCACGCGCCTCTGCCTCCGCCTTTGCGCGCTGGCCATCGGCGACCAGCAACTTCATGCAGACCGACGCCACGTGCCAGCCCGACGCAGCGAGACCACCGAATAGCGATTTGCGGCCGGCCTCTTCATCGAGATGGAACGGTTGCGGATCGAATTGCCTGGCAAACGCCTTGATCGACTCCGCCGTGAACGTGAACGAGCCGAGCTCACGGCGCATACCGATTTGGATGTCTTCCAGATAGCGCATGCTGCGACCCTAGTTCCCGGAGGCGGGTTCACGCACCCCGATCATGATCGGGGTGATCATCTCGGAAATCGTCTGCCCCTTGGCATTGCGTGTGCTGAACTTGAATTTAACGATGCCCAAGGTCGGCCGGCTTTGCGATACGCGCGCCTCGACCACTTCGACATCCAGCGTCAGATCGTCGCCGGGGCGAAACGGCGCGAGCCATCGCATCTGATCTACGCCCGGCGAGCCCATCGATGCGGTCTTGTGCAGAAATCCGTCATAGATCATCCGCATCATCAGCGAGCACATGTGCCAGCCGGAGCCGGAAAGTCCTTTGAGCATCGATGCGCTTGCGGCAACTTCATCGAGATGCATCGGCTGCGGATCGTATTCTTTCGCATAGGCGATAATCTCGTCGCGCGTAATATGGCGCGGCCCGAAGGTCCCGAAGTGGCCGGGCTTAAAATCTTCAAATGTCAGGGTCATAATGGGGAATGCCGTCGAGGAAGCCTGATTGTGGCCGTTATTTGCAGCAATCTCAACCCGGTCGCTTGCATGGCTTTCCCGCGATCCTGCCCGTCAATGTGGTCGGGCCGGGATATTTGAAGCCGTTTCTCAATGCAATTGAATTTGTCACACATCTACACGGCGGGGGATTTTACCGATGTTCGAATTTCGCGATCTGTTTCAGTGGGACCGTTTCATCACGCCCACCATCATCAAGACGTTCTATTGGCTGGTGATCGCACTGATCATTCTGTTCGGCATTTCCGGGATCTTTTCGGGTCTCGCCGCAATGGCCATCAGCCCGTTCGGCGGTTTCGTCCTCGTGATGTCGAGCCTCGCGAGCGTCATCGTCGGCATCATCTTCGCACGTATTGCGGCTGAGTTCGTTCTGATCGTGTTCCGTATCAACGAACATCTCGGCGCGCTACGGGATCAGGGGCAAAACCTCGGGCAGGATCACGGCCACGGCCAGCAGTACTGAAAACTACCGCGCTCTCAACCGTCATTGCGAGGAGCCCTTGCGACGAAGCAATCCAGTCTTCGCTTGTGGCTCCTGGATTGCCGCGTCGCTTCGCTCCTCGCAATGACGGGGAGAGGATTGAGAATATCTTACGTGTTGAACCGGAAATGCAGCACGTCGCCGTCAGCGACGACATATTCCTTGCCTTCCAGCCGCAGCTTGCCGCCATCGCGCGCCCCGGCTTCGCCGCCGAGCCTGACATAGTCTTCATAGCCAATGGTTTCCGCGCGGATAAAGCCCTTCTCGAAATCCGTGTGGATCACGGCTGCAGCCTGCGGTGCCTTGGTGCCCTGGGTGATGGTCCAGGCACGGGCTTCCTTTGGGCCGACGGTGAAGTAGGTGATGAGGTGCAGCAGCGAATAGCCTGCACGGATCAGGCGATCGAGGCCCGCTTCCTCAAGCCCGAGCGTATCGAGGAATTCCACGCGTTCGGCACGTGACAGCGTCGCGATCTCGGATTCGATCTTCGCGGAGATGGCGACCGCAACAGCGCCCTCCTTCGCAGCATGTTCTGCAACCCGCTTCGAGTATTCGTTGCCTTCGCCCGCCGCGCCTTCTTCGACGTTGCAGACATAGAGAACAGGCTTGGAGGTCAGCAAGCCGAGCATGCCGAACGCGCGCTCTTCCTCGGGCTTGCGCTCGAGAAAACGTGTCGGCTTGCCGTCCCGCAGCAGCACCAACGCGCGCTGGACCAGATCGAGCTGTTCCTTGGCGTCCTTGTCGTTGCCCTTGGCCTTCTTGGTCAGGTTGTCGATGCGCTTCTCGCAAGAATCCAGATCCGCAAGCATCAGCTCGGTCTCGATGATCTCGATGTCGGCGAGCGGATCGATCTTGCCTTCGACATGGGTGATGTCGTCATCGATGAAGCAACGCACCACATGGGCGACGGCATCGACTTCGCGGATGGTGGCGAGGAACTGGTTGCCAAGGCCTTCGCCCTTCGACGCGCCTTTCACCAGGCCCGCGATGTCCACGAAGGTCAGGCGCGTCGGGATGATCTGCTGCGACTTGCCGATCTCGGACAATTTGTCGAGCCGCTTGTCCGGCACCGCGACTTCACCGACATTCGGCTCGATGGTGCAGAACGGATAGTTCGCAGCCTGCGCCGCGGCAGTTTCGGTGAGCGCATTGAACAGCGTCGATTTGCCGACATTCGGCAGTCCGACGATCCCGCATTTGAATCCCATGACCCTGTCCTAATTCTTCGACGGCTTCTCAGCGGAGCCGTTGTCGTCCTTCGACGTGAAACCCTTGGCCTGCATCGTCAGATGCACCTTGTTCTGAAACGACGAGTCCTGACCACCGACCAGCAGGCCGACATGGTCCGACACCGCATCGTTGAACGCTTCGAGCTGAGGCCGTTCGGCCTTGGCGAAATCGCTCAGCACGTGATTATGTACCAGCTCCTTGGCACCGGGATGTCCGATGCCGAGGCGCACGCGCCGATAGTCGTTGCCGACATGCGCGGAGATCGAGCGCAGACCGTTATGTCCCGCAATGCCGCCGCCGACCTTCACGCGCACCTTGGAGAATGGCAGTTCGAGCTCGTCGTGAAACACGGCGATGTCGCCGAGTGAAATCTTCAAATAGGCGGACGCTTCCTGAACTGAGCGGCCGGAGTCGTTCATGAAGGTCATCGGCTTCAGCAGGATGACGCGCTCGCCGTCCAGCGTGCCTTCGGAGGTCTCGCCCTGAAAGCGACGGCGCCACGGTCCAAAACCGTGACGCCGCGCGATATCATCGAGAACCATGAACCCGATATTGTGCCGGTTGCCCTGGTATTTGGCACCAGGGTTTCCGAGTCCAACAAAGAGAAGCATGACGCGGAGCTCCGCGCCGGATTACTTCTTCTTCGCCGGAGCGGCGGCAGCGGCCGGAGCCTTCGCGCCAGCGGCGGGGGCCTTGGCGCCGGCAGCCGGAGCCTTGGCACCCGCAGCGGCAGGAGCCGCAGCAGCAGCCGCAGGGGTCGCAGCTTCTTCACCGTAGCCCGACGGAGGCACGATGGTGACCAGCGTCAGATCGGCATCACGCGCCAGCGTCTTCACGCCCTTCGGCAGAACAACGTCGGTGATGTGCAGCGACGTGCCGATATCGAGCTGGCCGACATCAACTTCGAGGAACTGCGGAATGCTCTCGGCTTCGGCTTCCAGTTCGATCGTGTGGGTCACGATGTTGATGGTGCCGCCACGCTTCACGCCCGGAGCGCCTTCAGCACCCTTGATGTGCAGCGGAACGCTGACGCGGATGGTCGCGCCTTCGCCGAGGCGGAGGAAGTCGACGTGGAGCGGGAAGTCCTTGACCGGGTCGAGGTGGAAGTCGCGCGGAATCACGCGGTGCTTCTTGCCCTCGAGTTCGATGTCGTAAATCGTGGTGAGGAACCGGCCTGCCAGAATGCGCTGACGCAGTTCGGCATCATTCACCGAAATCGCCACCGGGGGTTTGTTGTCACCATAGATCACTCCGGGCACTCGGCCGGCGCGACGCTCTGCCCGTGCGGCCCCCTTGCCGCCGACCGGACGTGAGGTCGCCTTCAATTCCTTGACGGTCGCCATCGTTTAAGTCCTTGTTTTCTAAAAGTTAAAGGCCGCAATGCGGCCCGTTTTCACGCTGCAGCAAGCCTCCAGGGGTGCGGGGGCTGCGGACGTGGGCGGCTTCTACCGCCGAAACGCCAAAAAGACAAGGAAATGACAGGCTTTTTCTTCGTCGGCGGGCCCCTTCCAGGGGCTTATTTTGGCCGTCTATGCACGGGTAGCCGATGTCCGGCGCGCCGTGCAGGCCACCGCAGGCTTCCACTCAGCCGCCGAGCTTGGCTTCCAGCGCTGCGATCCGAGCCTTCAGCGCCTCGTTCTCCTCGCGGGCGAGCCTGGCCATATCCTTGACCGCCTCGAACTCCTCACGCTTCACGATATCGAGGTCGCGCAGGATCTTCTCAGCCTGGTTGCGCACAACCGTATCGACCTCGCGCTTGACGCCCTGAGCCGCGCCGGCGGCATCATTCATCAGGCGGCCGATCTCGTCGAAGAACCGATTGTTGGTCTGGGTCATGGCAAGAACTCCGGTCGGATGAACAAACACGCGGGATTAAGTTGTAGATCGACAATGGCGATCCCGACCGCGCAGTTCAAGTATCGCCTGCTTTTGGCGTTCACAACTGCAGAAGTCCCTTAATTCGTCACATGCCAATGCTTTACTGGCGCCATCGGGAGCCGTAAGCCCACCACATGCCATTCCTGACCATCGCCTTCCCCGTTTTCGATCCGATCGCCATCGCGCTCGGCCCGATTGTCATTCGCTGGTACGCGCTGGCCTATATCGGCGGCATCGTGATCGGCTGGATTTATGCCCGCGCGCTGATCAAGAGCACGAGACTGTGGGGCGGCCCCTCACCAATCTCCCTGCTGGATTTCGACGACTTCATCCTCTGGGTGACCATCGGCATCATTGTCGGCGGCCGCACCGGCTATGTGCTGTTCTACAATCTGGATTTCTTCATCGCCCACCCTGCCGAGATCTTCGAGCTCTGGAAGGGCGGCATGTCGTTCCATGGCGGCTTCATGGGCTGCGTCTTTGCCGTGTTTCTGTTCTGCTGGAAACGTGGGCTGTCGGTGCTGTCGCTCGGCGACATCACCTGCGCGGTCGGCCCGATCGGCCTGCTGCTCGGACGCCTCGCCAATTTCATCAACAGTGAATTGTGGGGCCGCCACGCCGACGCCAGCGTGCCCTGGGCGATGGTGTTTCCCAATGGCGGGCCGCTACCGCGCCATCCCAGCCAGCTCTATGAAGCTGGCCTAGAAGGCATCGGGCTGTTTCTCATTCTCGCCCTGATGATCCGGGCCGGTGCGCTGAAGCGGCCTGGCCTGATCCTCGGCGCCTTCATCTTTTTTTATGCGCTGGCGCGTATTACGGGAGAATTCTTCCGCGAGCCGGACCCACAACTCGGATTTCTGTGGGGTGGGCTCACCATGGGCATGCTGCTCTCCGTGCCGATGATATTTGTGGGACTCGTTTTGATGGTGCGCGCCTGGCGAAAGCCGCAGGCATCGCTCGAATTGAGCCCAGGCAAGAAGGCCTGATGTGACCGACCAATCGCCGCTGCAGGATGAAATCAAGCGCCTGATCAAGTCCACCGGACCCATGCCGGTGTGGCGCTACATGCAGCTGTGCCTGACCCATCCGCAACACGGCTACTACATTTCCCGCGATCCGCTCGGTCGCGAGGGTGACTTCACCACGTCGCCCGAAGTCAGCCAGATGTTCGGCGAGCTGCTCGGCCTGTGGTCGGCTTCGGTCTGGCGCGCGATCGGCGCGCCGCCCTTCGTCCACCTGATCGAGCTGGGCCCCGGCCGCGGCACCATGATGGCCGACGCGCTGCGCGCCCTGCGCGTGTTGCCGCCGCTGTATCAGGCGCTCAACGTGCATCTGGTCGAGATCAATCCCGTACTGCGCGAGAAGCAGAAGGCAACGCTGTCTGGCGCCCGCAACGTCACCTGGCACGACAGTATCGAGACCGTCCCCGCGGGCCCATCGATCATCCTCGCCAATGAATATTTCGACGTGTTGCCTATCCATCAGGCCGTGAAGCGCGAAGGCGGCTGGCACGAGCGCATGGTGGATATCGACAGCAACGGCCAGCTGATGTTCAGCGCGTCAACCGATCCGCTGCCGCGCTTCGACGTGCTGCTGCCGCCGCTGGTGCGCGCAGCCCCTGTCGGCGCGGTGTTCGAATGGCGCCCCGATACCGAAATGATGAAGATTGCCAGCCGCGTCCGCGACGAAGGCGGCGCGGCTCTGATCATCGATTACGGCCATGTCCGCAGCGATGCAGGCGACACCCTGCAGGCCATCGCGCAGCACAGCTATGCCGATCCGCTGAAGAATCCCGGCCAGGCCGATATCACCGCGCATGTGGATTTCCAGGCGCTCGGCCGCGCAGCAGAGGATGTTGGCGCACGCGTGCACGGGCCGGTGACGCAGGGCGAATTCCTCAAGCGCCTCGGCATCGAGACGCGCGCGCTGACCCTGATGGCCAAAGCCACGCCGGAAGTTTCCGAAACCGTCTCCGGCGCACTGAAACGCTTGATCGACAGCGGCCGCGGCGGCATGGGCTCGATGTTCAAGGTGGTCGGCATCTCCGATCCCAATATCGACACGCTGGTGGCACTGAGCGACGACACCGGCATAGAGACCCCGACATCATGACTTTCACATCGCCTTTGCTGTCAGCCATTCCCGGCCTGCGCCACGCGTTCTTCACGCGCGACGGCGGCGTCTCCGAAGGCATCTATGCCGGCCTTAATGGCGGGCTCGGATCGAACGACGATCCCGCGCATGTGGCGGAGAACCGCCGGCGCATGGCGGCGGAGATGGGCGTCGATCCCCTGCACTTCCTCACCGCCTATCAGGTCCATTCGCCCGATGTCGCCGTCGCCACGGCACCGTGGAATGGCGATTCACGACCGCGCGTCGATGCGATGGTGACGAAGGTCGAGGGCCTGGCGCTCGGCGTCACGACGGCCGATTGCGGACCGGTGCTGTTTGCCGATCCCAAGGCTCGCGTCATCGGTGCCGCTCATGCCGGCTGGAAGGGCGCCTTCACCGGCGTGCTCGAGGCCACTATCGCGGAGATGGAAAAACTCGGCGCCGACCGCTCCGACATCGTGGTCGCGATCGGTCCGCTGATCCGCCAGCCAAGCTATGAGGTCGGGGCCGAATTCGTCGAGCGCTTCACGCAGTCCGATGCTGGCTTCGCCCGGTTCTTCATTCCCTCGACCCGCGCCGGTCATGCCATGTTCGATCTCGGCGGCTTCATTCGGATGCGGCTGGAGCGCGCCGGCATTGCCATTATCGATGACACCGGCATCGACACCTATCCCGACAGCAACCTGTTCAGCTATCGCCGGTCGGTGCATCGGAACGAGCCGGATTACGGACGCCAGATCCACGCCATCGTGCTTGAGCGGTAACTCGCGCGTTGACGCGCCGTTATCCTTAACGCGTCCGAACTGCCTCAAACTGAACGCGAATTGTCGGGGCGCGGTGACCGTTTCGGTCACCCTGGAAAGACCTGTGGCCGCGCTGCCCTAGACCTTAACGCATTTTAACGATATCGCTCGACCTGTCCGGCGCCGCTTGCGGCAAACGGACGGAAGTCGGGACGCCCTATGCGATTTTCTGCCCTTACGACCGATCGAGCCAGACCGCGCCTGATCCAGGCTGCGCTGTTGCTGACCGTAGCGTTTGGGCTTGCCGGCTGCGCCAATGTCCCCAATTCGGGCGGCGCCATGAACGCGCAGGCCAGCCTTTCCACCGCCTCCGGCCCGACGATCGCGTTCGAATCCATCGACGGGCCGCCGCCGCAGGTCTTCGACCGCATGGTCAACCTTCTGGATAGTGAAGCGCGCCTGCGCAACCTTGCGGTTGTATCGCGCAAGGACAGCGCGGCTTTTCGGGTCCGAAGCTACCTCTCGGCCCAGGTTCGCGGCGGCCAGACCTCGATCGCCTGGGTGTGGGATGTCTATGACCGCGACCAGAACCGTGCTCTGCGCCTGAGCGGCGAGGAACAGGCCGGCAAAGGCGGCCGCGACGCCTGGGCTACTGCCGACGACCTTGTCTTGCGGCGGATCGCGCAAGCGGGGCTCACCGGCCTCAATGGCATGATCAACGGCACCACGCCCGGCGAGCAGCCGCCTGCGCCAAGTGGCAACGGACCTGCCATCGCCAGTACCGATGAATTGCCCGTGCAGGCCACCGCATTTGCCGAGACGCGCTGACTTCAGTTCACGTTAAGCAGAGGCCCGTTTTTACGCAGGAAAACAGCGGCCCACGGGTTGCCAGCGGACGGCCGTCCTTGATATCACCTCGCTCAGCTAGACGAGTTCTTGTGGGTAATCCGATATGCTGAACGTTGTATCCACCAAGCCGCGGGGAGACGCGTCGATGTCGGCCAAGAACGGTTCGATCAAACTGGTCGCCGGTAATTCCAATCCTGTCCTCGCGCAGGAAATCGCGACCTCGCTGAATATCCCGCTGACCAAGGCCAGCGTCCGGCGCTTCGCCGACATGGAAATCTTCGTCGAGATCCAGGAAAACGTCCGCGGCTCCGACGTCTTCATTCTTCAATCCACGTCGTTCCCGACCAACGACCATCTGATGGAATTGCTGATCATCACCGATGCGCTGCGCCGCGCTTCCGCGCGCCGCATCACCGCGGTGATCCCCTATTTCGGCTACGCTCGCCAGGACCGCAAGGCCGGTGGCCGCACCCCGATCTCGGCCAAGCTGGTCGCCAACATGATCACCCATGCCGGCGCCGACCGCGTCATGACGCTCGACCTGCATGCCGGCCAGATCCAGGGCTTCTTCGATATCCCGACCGACAACCTCTATGCCGCGCCGCTGATGGTGCGCGACATCAAGGAGAAGTTCGATCTCGCCAATGTGATGGTGGTTTCGCCCGACGTCGGCGGCGTCGCCCGTGCCCGCGGCCTTGCCAAACGCATCAACGCGCCGCTCGCCATCGTCGACAAACGCCGCGAACGCCCCGGTGAATCCGAAGTGATGAACGTGATTGGCGACGTCGCCGGCTACACCTGCATCCTGATCGACGACATCGTCGACTCCGGCGGCACGCTGGTGAACGCCGCCGATGCGCTACTCAAATACGGTGCCAAGGACGTCTCCGCCTACCTCACCCATGGCGTGCTGTCCGGCGGCGCCGCCGCGCGCATCGCCAATTCCAAGCTCAAGGAATTGGTGATCACGGACTCGATCCAGCCCACGGAAGCCGTCAGCAAATCGCCGAACATCCGCGTGCTCTCGGTTGCCTCGCTGATCGCCGAAGCGATCGGCCGCACCGCATCGGAAGAGTCGGTATCGAGCCTGTTCGACTAAGGCTCGCGCCTCTACACGATCCCGGCCGCGACCTGACCGCGCAGACGCTCCAGACTGAGTAGCGTCTCGGCGCAGGCTGCCGCAACCTTGAGGCCGCTCTCCGCAAAGTGCTTGCGGAAGAATGCCGCCCGCTCTTCTGTCTCGTGAAAATCCTCCGGCGCCGTCACGGCCGAGAACACTGGGATCTCGGTGCGTAGCTGCACATCCATGAGCGCACGGATGACCGTGTCCGCCACGAAGCCGCGGGTGCCGCTGTCGATCACGAGGCCGGCCGCGACGATGGCCGTGTAGCGCCGCGTCTTGGCGAGAACCTGCACATGCAGGGGGATCTCGAACGAGCCAGGCACTTCGAACAGATCGACCTGCGACGGGCCGATATGACGCGCCTCGATCTCGCTCAGAAACGATTCCCAACACGGTGCAACGATGTCGCGATGCCAGGACGACTGCACGAAGGCGACGCGTTGCGGCTTGGCAAAGCGCGGATGCTGGACTGCGGATGACTCGGAGGTGGTGTCGTTCATGGCCTGATACTTTCGTTACGGCCAAACTATGCCGAAACCGAACCAGCCCAGCAAGGCCGTCCACAGGCTGTATCGGGCCCCAACAGGACTCCTGCGAGGCCGGGAAAGCTTGCGGGCCCCGCGGCGGAATCAATAGTTACCACCCCAACCGGACTCGCGGCGCGCGAGGGCGCACCGCACAGACTCGCAATCCGAGAATCCGATTCCGGTTTGTTCTCATTGCGGCCAGATGACCTGTGGATGAGGGCCGGTTTGTCTGTGGATGGATTCGTGGTGCCGTTGCGCAGATTCAGCAAATCACATCACTTCAAACTCGCAAGGTCTGGACGAATAGAACTTGCAGCCTGCAGCGACGCTCCGACATTTTCGCGTACCGGCCAGCTGTTTGCATCATCACATTTCAAGAGCAAGGTCGCGACGGCATGTCACTTCTCGAAGGTACTATCGATTCACGGCTCAACCCGCTCGCCGTTGTCGAGGATATTGCCGCCGATCATAACTGGGCCTTCGAGCGCTCCGGCGAAGACGAAGTCACAATTGTTTCTAAAGGTGACTGGATCGATTACCAGCTCTCCTTCACCTGGATGAACGAGATCGAGGCCCTGCATCTGGCTTGCGCCTTCGATATGAAGATTCCGCCCGCTCGCCGCGCGGAAGTGCAGCGCCTGATCGCCGCGATCAACGAACAGATGTGGGTCGGTCATTTCGATATATGGACTCACTCAGGCATGGTGATGTACCGGCAGGCACTGGTGCTGCCCGATGGCCTCACCGCAACGACCGCGCAGTGCGAAGCGATGCTGGTCTCGGCGATCCATTCCTGCGAGCGCTACTATCCGGCATTGCAGTTCGTGGTGTGGGCCGGCAAGACCGCAGCCGAAGCGATGTCTGCTGCGATGTTCGACACTGCCGGCGAAGCATGACCGACGCGCCGGTCATCACCGTGCCGGATGCGCCCGGCGAGGCCGAACGGCTGGTGGTCGCAAATGCGTTGCTGGCCTACAATACCAAGACCGTTGGCCCCAACAATCACCAGCCGCTCTCGATCCTGATCCACGATCCTGCGACCGGCGAGCCGATCGGCGGCATCTGGGGCAAGACCGCGTTCAACTGGTGTTTCGTCGAGCTGTTCGTCGTGCCCGAACAATTGCGCGGCCAGGACATCGGTTCGAAAGTTCTCGCCAAGGCCGAAGAGATCGCGCGTGAACGCGGCTGCATCGGTCTGTGGCTCGATACCTACTGGTTTCAGGCGCGGAGCTTCTACGAGAAGCAGGGCTATGAAGTGTTTGGCGAAATCCCGGACTATCCGCGCGGCGGTCCGCGCTACTTCCTGAAAAAAAGCTTCGTCTAGGTCCGTTCGGGCTGTGCGGCCTGCCCCGCAATGTTATGGTCCCGGCCGTTCTGACAGCCGGGATTTTGCGATGACCTCCTCCACGACCTCACGCGCGCTCAACGATATCGACGGCCATATCGTGCTGGCCGGCGCCGGCAAGATGGGCGGCGCAATGCTGACGGGCTGGATCGCCGGCGGCCTCGATCCCAAACGCGCCATCGTGATCGATCCGTATGTCTCCGACGAGATCAAGGCGCTCGCAGCCAAAGGCGTCCGCCTCAATCCGGATGTGAAGGACATCGGCGCCGTCGCCGCACTGGTCCTCGCCGTGAAACCGCAGATGTTCGCCGAGGTCGGGCCGACACTGCGCACAATCGCGAGATCATCCCTCGTGGTCTCGATCATGGCGGGCACAACCATCGCCGGCATCGCCAAGGCCTGCGGCGGCAAGGTGGTTCGCGCGATGCCGAATACGCCGGCCGCGATCGGCCGCGGCATCACCGTGGCGGTTGCCGCGAGCGACGTATCGCCGGAGCAACGCGGCCTGACCGACGCGCTCTTGCGGGCCACCGGATCGGTCGAGTGGGTCGAGGACGAGAGCCTGATCGACGCCGTCACCGCCGTCTCCGGCTCAGGGCCTGCTTATGTGTTTCTGCTGGCCGAAGAAATGGCTCGCGCCGGCATTGCTGCGGGCTTGCCGCCCGAACTCGCGATGAAGCTTGCTCGCGAGACAGTGTCCGGCTCCGGTGAGCTCCTCCGCCAATCCGATCTCGACGCGGCGACGCTGCGAAAGAACGTCACCTCGCCCGGCGGGACCACTGCAGCCGCGCTCAGCGTATTGATGGCCGATGATGGTTTCGAGCCGTTACTGACTCGCGCGATTGCCGCAGCAACCGCGCGGTCGAAGGAACTGGCGAAGTAACTAAACGGGCACCCGCACCACCGCCCGCAAGCCACCCATCGGACTATCCGTCAGCGTGATATCGCCGCCATGGGAGCGCGCGATATCGCGGGCGATGGCGAGGCCCAAACCTGTCCCGCCTTCGTCCTGATTACGCGCGTCGTCGAGCCGCAGGAACGGTTTAAACACTTCCTCGCGCATGTCGGCGGGGATGCCAGGGCCGTCATCATCCACAGTCACCGTCAGATAGCGATGATCGCGATGGCCGGTGATGGCGATGTCGTTGGCATGGCGCGCGGCATTCGAGACGAGATTGCCGAGGCAACGCTTGAACGCGGCTGGCTTCACCGTGACGATCGGCAGGCCGTGGAACGTGACCGTCGCCTTGTGTCCGTTGCGCTCGGCATCGCTGCGCAATTCTTCCAGCGCAGCCGCCATGTCTGTCGGCTGGGCCTGCTCGCCGCTGTCGCCGCGTGCAAAAGCGAGATAGGCCTCCAGCATGCCCGACATCTCGTCGATGTCCTTGCGCATGCCATCGACTTCCGGACCGTCCTCGATCAGCGCCAGTTCGAGCTTGAAGCGCGTCAGGATCGTGCGCAGATCGTGCGAGACGCCGGCGAGCATGGCCGTGCGCTGCTCCATCGCGCGTTCGATACGCGCCTTCATCTCGATAAAGGCATTGGCGGCACGACGGACCTCGCGTGCGCCGCGCGGCCGAAAATTCGGCGCTTCGCGGCCTTTGCCGAAACTTTCGGCGGCGTCAGCGAGTTTGAGGATCGGGCGGATCTGGTTACGCAGGAACAGGATCGCGACGATCAGCAGGATCGAAGACGTCCCCACCATCCAGAACAGGAAGATTTCCGAATTCGATGCATAGGCCGCGCTGCGCTGGGCGAAGATGCGCATCACGGCATCATCGAGCTGGATGCGGATTTCCACGAGATTGGAGCGACCAACGGTGTCGATCCAGAACGGCCGCGTGATCTGCCGACCGATCTGGACCGACAGCGCCTGATCGAGCAGCGAGAAGAACGGCTTCGGACCGGGCGGCGGCATGTCGCCGAGCGGCAGAAAATCCACCACGAGGCCAAGGCGCTGCTGGGCGATGGCCTTGATCTGCGTGCGGTCCTTATCCTGCGGATAGACCTTGTAGACGTCGATCAGCGTCGCGATGTCCTGCACCACGGCCTGCGACAGGCGACGCGTCACCGTGTTCCAGTGCCGCTCCATGAACACGAAGGCGACCACCGACTGCAGCAGCACCATTGGCACGATCATGATCAGCAGTGTGCGGGCATAGAGCCCCGTGGGCATCACACTCTTGAAGCGCCGGCCCATCAGACTGTGCGCCGCAGAGACGCGGCCCGCCGCAGAGCGGAGGATGGTGATGCCGGTGTCGAGTGTGGTCATCGTGCAAACTTCATCGAACTATGGCGACGCGACGAGGCGATAGCCGATGCCACGCACGGCCTGCAGAAACAACGGATTGGCCGGATCGGTCTCGATCTTGCGACGCAGGCGATTGATCTGCACGTCCACCGCACGCTCGTTCACGGTGCCACCGCCGCCGGTGAGTTCACCGCGCGGCACGGTCTCGCCAGGCGCCGCAGCCAGCACACGCAGCATGTCACGCTCGCGGTCAGTGAGATGGATGATCTCGTCGCCTTGGCGTAGTTCGCCGCGCGCGAGGTGATACACATAAGGCCCGAACTGCAGCGACTCCGCGCGCTCGACCGGGACCGGCGCACTACGCTTCAGGATGTTTGCGATGCGCAGCACCAGTTCGCGCGGCTCGAACGGCTTGGCCACATAGTCGTCGGCGCCGATCTGCAATCCCTCGATCCGGCTTTCCGCCTCGTGCCGCGCCGTCAGCATGATGATCGGCACGGCCGAGGACGTCCGAATGAAGCGCGCGAGCTCGAAGCCGGTCTCGCCTGGCATCATCACATCGAGGATCAGGAGATCGAAATGCAGACCGAGCAGCTTGGCGCGCGCTTCCTTGGCGCTCGGCGCCGTGGTGACGCGGTAGCCTTCGCCCGAGAGAAAGCGCGAGAGGAGATCGCGGATACGGCGGTCGTCATCGACCAGCAACAGATGCGGCGCATCGTCGGCCAATGGCGCCGGCATACGTTTGGCGGCCTGAGCTAACATCATGTCTTGTTTGTCCTGCCGTCAGTTTTGGCGGATGCCTGGCCCAAGATGACCTGCAGCACCTTGTCGGGATCATTGCGGTCAATCATCGCCGAGAGAAACCTGCCGATTGCTTCAACTTCGACCGGCGTAAAATCCTTGAGCGCGCGGTTAATGCGATCGGTCTGCAAACCCGCGAGCTGCGCAACGAGAGCTTCACCCTTGGCCGTGGCGAAAAGAAGCCGTTGCCGCCGATCGGCCTCGCCGGATTTCTGAACGATATACCCTTCATCGAGCAATTGCTTGAGGACACGGCCCAGCGACTGCTTCGTAATACGCAAGACATCGAGCAGATCGGCAACCTTCAGGCCGGGATAGCGATGCACAAAATGTACGACCCGGTGATGGGCGCGTCCGAAACCGAACTGATCGAGCACATCGTCGGGATCGCCCACAAAGTCGCGATAGGCAAAGAACAACAGCTCGATGATGTCCCAGCGGGGCGGTTTCGCAGGATCGCCGCTGGATTGCCGCTGGATCGCCTCAAGCGATCGTGACGCCGCGTCCTTGGAATTTACGTCAACCATATTGACATATCTTGGGTTCAATCTTACAAAACTGACCATCGCGACGAAACATTAGAACTCTCGCCGCATGGCCCAATAGGGCCGATCTGAGAACCATACCGGACTTCGGCATGGCGCTAAAGCCTGTCCTGGGTCATCCACCGGGGCCGGAAACGCTTTTGCCGTGGGTCCGCTTGACGTAGAACAACATCGACGCTGCCGCCCCCAGGAGCTGCGCCGTAAGCAGGAGTGAGGTCCATGGGAGTTTCGTTTGATAAAATCGATGGCGCAGCTTTGCTGAAATTCGACATTCAGCCCGCGGCGAACGCGGTGTCCGAGGCGGACCGCGCAGCAAAGCTCAAGGATCCGGGCTTCGGCCGGGTTTTCACCGACCACATGGCTCTGGTCCGCTACAACCAGAAGGACGGCTGGCATGGCGCGCGCATCGAATCCCGTGCGAATTTCCCGCTCGATCCCGCAGCGGCCGTCCTGCATTACGCGCAGGAGATTTTCGAAGGGCTCAAGGCCTATGTGCGTGAAGACGGCGGCGTGAATCTGTTCCGCCCCGATGCCAATGCAAGGCGCTTCCGAAATTCGGCCGATCGCATGGCCATGGCCCCGCTGCCCGAGCCCGTGTTTATCGAAGCGATCGAACAACTCGTGCGCATCGACCGCGCCTGGATTCCATCAGGCGAAGGCAGCCTCTACCTGCGCCCCTTCATGGTCGCGAGCGAGATTTTCCTCGGCGTGAAGCCGTCCGCGGAATACATCTTTGCCGTCATCGCCTCGCCGGTCGGCTCCTATTTCAAGGGCGGCCCCGCCCCGGTGTCGATTTGGGTGTCGGAGAACTACACACGCGCCGCGATCGGCGGCACCGGCGCCGTCAAATGCGGTGGCAACTACGCCGCGAGCCTGCGCGCGCAGGCGGAAGCCAGCGATCACGGCTGCGATCAGGTCGTGTTCCTCGATGCGGTCGAGCGCCGCTACATCGAAGAACTTGGCGGCATGAACATCTTCTTCGTGTTCGAGGACGGCTCGCTGCTAACACCGCCGCTCGGCACGATCCTGCCAGGCATCACGCGCGATTCGATCATCGCATTGGCGAAGGACAAGGGCACGCAGGTGCGCGAAGAGGCCTACACGCTAGACCAGTGGCGTGCCGATGCTGCCAGCGGCAAGCTGAAAGAGGCCTTTGCCTGCGGCACGGCGGCGGTCATCTCGCCGATCGGCCAGGTGCGCTCTGCGAGCGGCGATTTTACCATCAATGGCGGCGCGGCTGGTCCGGTCACGATGGGGCTGCGCAAACAGCTGGTCGACATTCAGTACGGCCGCGCGCCAGACCCGCACAACTGGATCCGCAAGGTTCTGTAAGCGCAGGCGCTTCAAGGCGATAAATGCCGCAGCCTTTCGAGGCTGCGGCATTTTTGTTTGTTAAGTCGCCGGTACGAGCCCGAGTTGCTCGCGCCGGGTCCAACGCCAGAGCATGACCGGTGCAACGACCGCGAGACCCGCTGCCAGCCCGATCCAGATGCCGACGCCGCCGAAACCCAGCTTGAATGCGAACAGCAGGCTGAGGCCCATGCCGAAGCCCCAATAGCCTAATGCGGCAAAGATCATCGGCACCCGCGTATCCTGCAATCCGCGCAGCATCCCTGCTGCAACCGACTGCGCGCCGTCCGCAATCTGGAACACCGCCGCGCAAAACAGAAACGACATTGCCGTGTCGATGACGACGGCATTGGCGGGATTGCTCAGATCGATGAAGGCGCCAATCAGGAGACGCGGCGCAGCCAGCAACAACATGCTCATCGACGCCATGAATGCCACCGCAAGGCCAAATGCAGTCCATCCTGCTCGCGTGATGCCATCGCGATCCACGGCGCCTTTGGCCAATCCAACGCGGACAGTTGCCGCCTGGCTCAGTCCCATTGGCACCATGAAGGAGATCGATGCGATCTGGATCGCAATCGCATGCGCCGCGATAGCCGCCGTTCCAAACTGCCCCATCAGGAACACCGCCGCATTAAAGACAGTAATTTCGAATGCGAGCGTCGCGCCGATCGGCAGACCGATACGCCATAGCTTTGCGAGACGCGGCCAGTCGGCGCGCCACCAGTTGCCGAACAGATGATAGCGCCGAAACTTCGGATGCCACGCGACGACGAGCGCAAAGACCGCGAACAGAAAGATGTTCGACAGCGTGGTCGCAAGGCCGGAACCGCGCAGACCCATCTCCGGAAATCCGAGATGGCCGAACACCAGAACCCAGTTGGCAGCAGCATTGAACAGAATGGTCACGCCCGTCACCACCAGCGCCCAGAGCGGACGTTGCACGGCAGCGACAAAGGAGCGCAGCACAATGAACCCGAGCGCGGGCAGGAAACCCCATTGCAACATATGCATGAAGGTCTGCGCATCGGCAGCGGCCTGCGCCTCCTGACCGAACAGCAACAGGATCGCTTCGGTCTGCCAGAGAACGATCCATGCCGGCACTGAGACGATCAACGCTGTCCACAAACCTTGCCGAAATGTTCGCCTGACATCGCGCACCGCATGCAGCTTGCGGCCGATCGCCTCCGCCATCATCGGTGATGCCGCCGTGACGAGGCCGATGGCGAAAATCAGAAACGCGAAATAGAGATTCACGCCCAGCGCCGACGCAGCCAATGCCTCCGCGCTCACGCGGCCGAGTATGATCACGTCGGTCGTGGTGAGTGCGATCTGCGCAAGATTGGTCAGCACCAGCGGCCAGCCAAGCGCCAGCGTCGCTCGCAATTCAGCGAGCCACAGATTGCGCGTTGGCGCTTTCTGACCGACAGCCAGCAGCATGACATCCTTCAGTCGATTTGAACGACGCGACTGCAAGGGATGTCGCGTCGAAATCCGTCCGACAACAAATGTCGGACATTCACACATCAAAATGCGCGTGAAGATGCCGTGATAAACGCTACGGGCGTATTTGGCCAGATGCGGGACTAGCCGGCGCCGCGACCTTGCAGCGCAGCAGCGGACACCCAGAACACCTCGCCTTCGGAGTCTTCGGTGTCCAGCCAGATCAACGGCAGATCGGGAAAGGCTTCATCGACATTGGCGCGACCGCGACCAATTTCACACAACAAACCGCCATGTGGATTTAGATGATCGCCAGCCTGTTCAATGATCTTCCTGACGATGTCGAGCCCGTCATCGCCGCCATCGAAAGCCATAGCCGGTTCGGCCAGGCATTCATCCGGCAAATCCGCCATGCCCTGCGCATCGACGTAAGGCGGATTGGTGATGATGAGATCGTAACGGGTATCCCCGAGCGGTTCGAACAGATCGCCCTTGTAAAGCGTCAGTCGCTCATCGAGCCCGTAATCGATGACATTGCGCATGGCGACGGCGAGCGCCGCGGGCGACAGATCGACGGCATCGACCTGCGCGTTGGGGAATGACTGACTGGCCAGTATCGCGATGCAGCCGGAGCCGGTGCAGAGGTCCAGCACGCTTTCAACGTCCATGGGATCGTCGATCAGCGAGCCGCCTTCACCGTCATCGCCGCTGAAATGAGAATCCAGCAATTCGCCGATGAAAGACCGCGGCACAATAGTGCGCTCGTCCACATAGAACGGCAGGCCGCGCATATAGATCTTGTTGAGCAGATAGGCCGCCGGTTTGCGCGTCGTCACGCGGCGATGAATGATGTCGAGGATCTGCTTGCCTTCGGCCGCAGTTACCCGCGCCATGGCGAAATTCTCGAACTGGTCGGGATGCAGATGCAGGACTTCGCAAACGATGAAGGCGGCTTCGGCCACGGGATCGGTGGTGCCGTGCGCAAAAGAGAGCCGGGCCTCGATGAAACGGCTGGTGGCGTAGCGCACATAGTCGAGCAATGTCGCTAGCTCGCCCGGCGCCACCTTCGGCAGGGTCGCAGTCGCGATCTTCTTCACGGAGGTCTTTGCCTTTGCAGAAGCCTTGCTTGCAGATTTCCTGACAGCCTTCTTCGCGGTTGTCTTCACAGTCTTCTTTGCCATCATTTATCCCAGCGCGCCGCAGCGTCGTCATCGTCGGCCTTCGCAGCAATCCAGCTGCTGCCACCGGCGGTTTCCTCGCGCTTCCAGAACGGAGCATGCGCCTTGAGGTAATCCATCAGAAACTCGGCGGCCTGAAACGCGGCCTGGCGATGTGCCGACGCGGTTAGCACCACCATGATATTCTCGCCGGGCAGGATGCGGCCGACGCGATGAACGATTGTCACGCCTGTCAACGGCCAGCGTGTCATCGCTTCCTCGGCGTGGCGCGCAATTTCGGCTTCGGCCATGCCGGGATAGTGCTCCAGCGTCAGCGCCGTGGTCGCGTCGCCGCTGCCACTTAAGTTTTCTTGGCCGCGGCAGATGCCGCTGAATGTGACCACCGCGCCGATATCGGTCCGGCTCGCCGTCAGCGCGGCGATCTCGCTGGAGACGTCGAAATCGGCATCCTGAATGCGGATGGTCACGTTGGAGGTCATGAGATCAACGCAGTCGTTGTAAAATCAGCCGCCGGTCATCGGCGGGAAAAATGCAATCTCGCGGGCGCCAGCGATGATGGTGTCGGGCCGCACATGGGTATGGTCGATGGCTGCGCGGATCACTTTCGGTGTTTCGAACGCATAGGCATATTCGTCGCCGCGCGTGCTCAGCCATCCGATCAGATCGCCGACGGTGCGCACGGCTGCTGGCGGCTCGACCGTCTCTTCGGCCTTGCCGATGCGCTCGCGCACCCAGGCGAAGTAGACGACCTTCATGCATCCTCCGCAATGAGGTGGTGAATGCCAGCCCTGAAATAGTCGTAGCCCGTGTAAATGGTGACAAGCGCGGAAATCCAGAGCAGCAACAGGCCGAGCTGCGTCGTGATCGGGATCACCTGATCGCCGGCCTCACCGGCCAGCAGGAAGCCGATGGCGATCAACTGGGCCGTCGTCTTCCACTTCGCCACTCTGGAGACCGGGACGCTAACACGGAGTGCGGCGAGATATTCACGCAGGCCCGAGACCAGAATTTCGCGGCACAGGATCACGATGGCGGCCCACAGGGTCCAGCCGTGGATGATGCCATCGGCCGCCAGCATCAGCAGGCAGGAGGCCACCAGCAGCTTGTCGGCGATCGGATCGAGCATCCGGCCAAAAGCCGACTGCTGATTCCAGATCCGGGCGTAATAACCATCGAGAAAATCCGTGACCGCGGCGCCGATAAAGACGGCCAGCGCGACCCAGCGCAGCCATAGCGGGCCATCCATGATCGACTGCGAATAGATGCAGCCGACCACCACCGGAATGGCGGCAATGCGGGCCATGGTCAGGATATTTGGCAGGGACATCGCGGAATTCGCGGCCCGTCTCGTGGTCACTGTCATCCGTCTTACCAATACTGCCAGAGCGCAGAGGTCAACCGCCAGCGAAGCGAGGCGGCTTAGTTTACCGCAAAACTGCCCCAAGGCATGCGACAGCCAGATTACGTCTCGTCCATCTTTGCGGTCATCTGGCCACTGGCTGGGGGTGAAAAAAGTCGAAAATCTTGCGGGCGCTCTCGGCCGAGATGCCGGGAACCTTGCCGAGGTCGCCTACGGAGGCCCGCTCGATCTCTTTCAGCGTTCCGAAATGGTGCAGGAGTGCCCGCTTGCGGGTTGGGCCGATTCCCGGGATTTCCTGTAATCCGGCCTCACGGATGTCCTTCTTGCGCAGTGTGCGGTGCGATCCAATGACGAACCGATGCGCTTCGTCGCGCAGCCGCTGGATGAAATACAGCACAGGATCCCGCGGCTCGAGCTTGATGGCATCGCGGCCAGGAATGAACATGGTCTCGCGGCCGGCGTCACGATCCGGCCCCTTGGCCACAGCCATCAGGGTCACATCGGTCAGTTTCAGCTCGTCGAAGATCTCCTTGACTGCATTGAGCTGGCCGCGGCCGCCGTCGATGATGACGAGATCAGGCCATAGCGGCACGTCATCGTCTTTCGGCTTGGCCACCTCGCCCTCAACCGGCGGTGCCAGCAGCCGTTTGAAGCGGCGCTGCAGCACCTCCTTCATCATCCCGTAGTCGTCGCCGGGCGTGAGCCCCTCGGACTTGATGTTGAACTTGCGGTACTGGTTCTTGATGAAGCCATCCGGCCCCGCCACGATCATTGCACCAACCGCGTTGGTGCCCTGGATATGGCTATTGTCATAGACCTCGATACGCTTCGGCACCGTGGCCATGCCCGCCATTTTCGACATGCCTTCCAGCAGACGCGTCTGCGTCGCCGTGTCGGCGAGCTTGCGGCCAAGCGCTTCGCGGGCATTGGTCAGCGCGTGGACGACCAGCTCCTTCTTTTCGCCGCGCTGCGGTGTCAGCACCTCGACCTTGAAACCTGCCTTGACGCCGAGCGCGCTGGCCAACAGCTCGCTTTCCTCGATGGCATGCGACAGCAGCACCATCTTCGGCGGCGGCTTATCCTCGTAGAACTGCGCCAGAAACGAGCCGAGCACTTCCTCCGGCGTGTATGATTTTTCGGCCTTGGGGAAATAGGCGCGGTTGCCCCAGTTCTGGCCGGTGCGGAAGAAGAACACCTCGACGCAGGAATAACCGCCTTCCTGATGGATGGCGAAGACATCGGCCTCTTCCACCGTGCGCGGATTGATGCCTTGCTGCGACTGGATGGCAGACAGGGCTGCAAGGCGGTCGCGATACAGCGCGGCGCGCTCGAAGGCGAGCTCATCCGACGCCTTCTCCATTTCACCAGCCAATAGCTGCTTCACTGCGCGGCTGCGGCCGGACAGGAAGTCCTTCGCCTCACGCACCAGTTCGGTATAGCCGGGAAAATCGATCTCGCCGGTGCAGGGGCCAGAGCAGCGACGGATTTGATACAGCAGACACGGGCGCGTACGGCTCTCGAAAAAGGAATCCGTGCACGACCGCACCAGGAACGCGCGCTGCAGTGCCGTGATGGTGCGGTTGACCGCGCCCACCGACGCAAACGGTCCGAAATAGCGGCCGGGCCGCGATTGCGCGCCGCGATGTTTCAGAATCTGCGGCGCCCAGTGATCGCCCGAGATCAGAATATACGGAAAGGACTTGTCGTCACGGAGCTGTACGTTGAACCGCGGACGCAGCTGCTTGATGAGATTGGCCTCGAGCAACAATGCTTCGGTCTCGGTCGCCGTCGAGATGATTTCCACCACCACGGTCGCCGCGATCATACGTGCGATGCGCATCACCTGCCCGGTCGGCCTTGCATAGGACGACAACCGCTTCTTCACGTTCTTGGCCTTGCCGACATACAGCACGTCGTTGGCCGCATTCAGCATCCGGTAGACGCCGGGCGATGTCGGAGCATGGCGTACGGCATGTTCGATGGCCGCGCGGCCGAGCGCCAGCGGGCCCTCGGCAACCACGTCGCCGGAACCGTCATCGCCAGCATCTGGGAGCGCGCCGTCTTCCTCGTCGTCGGCCGCCGCGGGTTCCGGTTCGAGATCGGGTGGCGCCTGCAGGGTCGACTGGATGCCCTGTCCGGAACTAGGGCTGTCGGAACCTGGCTCTGCCGCGGGCTCAGATGGCGTCTCGTGCAGCGGCTCAGTGGGGTCTTGAATCATGAGCCTAATTTAGGCGCTGCGGCGGGCCATCGCCAGCATCCGACCGACCCGAATGCCCGTGTAACAACCGGTTTCCCGGGTGTTGGCAGCAAGCCACAGGATTTTGGCTGTCCGCCCGGGAAATTCGCGGATCGTCAAAAGTAAGACTCTTTTAACGCCAATACGGCGCCGCTGAGGGCCGTTAAGGACCGCTTAATCTAAAACTCTCGATAAATCGTCTCGATAAAAGATGGAATTCCGTAACCCTAAGGCTTCGTTCGGCAGATCCCGAGCGCGCTCCCATGGGCCGGCAGTAACGCGTATTTTGGAGAGTTGAGATGAGTAAGTTTGCGTTCGCAGCAGTCGCCCTCGTGGCTGCAGGTGCGACAACAGCACATGCGGCGGACATGCCTTACCGGTCGCGCGCCCCCTATACCGTTGCCCAGCCGCTCAATGCCTATAGCTGGGCCGGCCCGTATCTCGGCGCCACTCTCGGTTACGAATGGGGCAGCGTCTCCAACACCGGCGCGAAGCCCTCGGGCATCGCCGGCGGCGTGACCGGCGGTTACAACTGGCAGAGCGGCAACATCGTGTTCGGTCTCGAAGGCGATCTGCAGGGCACTGGCGCAGATGATCGCTTCGCCACCTACAAGTTCTCGAACCCCTGGTTCGGCACCGCGCGCGGCCGCATCGGCTACGCCTTCAACAACGTGCTGCTCTACGGCACCGCTGGTCTCTCCTTCGGCAGCCTAGAAGCCGAGCTGAACGGCCTGCAGCAGTCCCAGACTTCGGTCGGCTGGACCGCCGGCGTCGGCGCCGAAGTCGGCATCTACCAGAACTGGACCGCCAAGATCGAATATCTCTACGTCGATCTGTCCAAGAACACCTACACGCTCACCGGCACCGACAGCGCGCTCAGCTTCGGCACTGTGCGTATCGGCGTGAACTATCACTTTTAAGTCCGGCTCCGGACGCCTCGCGTCCGGACTTCGTCTTCAAGTACTTTATCTCCAAGTACAAGAAACCGTCGCCATCCACTCCCGGCCGCGCTGCGGCCGGGATTTTTTTTATGGCCCACTCCCAAGCTGGATCCGCCGCTATCCTGTGATGACCAGATTGACCGCTTTGGGGCCCTTGCCCTTCTTGTCGGGCTCGACCTCGAAGGTGATCCGCTGTCCTTCGATCAGGTCCTTCAGGCCAGCGCGCTCGACTGCGGTAATGTGCACAAACACGTCCCGTCCGCCATCGTCCGGCTTGATGAAGCCGTAGCCACGCTCGCCATTGAAAAACTTGACCGTACCGCTCATGCCCATCGGGTCCCTCCCCGCAATGCTCCGCCGCGGCGCTTTCACGCTGCGACCGACCGGACATTCACTCCACGGAAGCTAGGCCTTGTTTCAATATCGATTTGGGCCACGTCACTCCGCCGCAACCATTCGCGGAAGCGGAACGTAAAGCCAGTCATAATGACAGCAGCTTAATACGGTTCCGCCGGGATTGACTACCGTTTTTGGCGGCGCCGTTTGATAGTTGGAGTTTGCGTAGTTCGGCGCAGGCCGTGCGACGTCAGGGTTTGGCCGTCTCGAGCCGGAAGCGTCCGGCGCCGCCAAGGCCAAGCGGCTTCTCGAGTTGCGGCAGAATTTCCTTGAGCTCCGCAGCAAGCTTCCACGGCGGATTGACGATCAAAAGGCCCGTCGAGGTCAGCGGACCATCCGCCGTTTGCGGTGCAACGCTGAATTCGAGGCGCAGGCATTTACCAGGTGTGGCAGATGCAGCAGCCGTCGCGGCGACGTGCTGCGCCAGCTCATCGGTGGCGCGGCGGCTCTTGGCGGGATACCACAGCATGTAAATGCCGGTCGCCCATTTGGCATAGACCTGCTCGAACACTGCAGCCATCCGCGCGAACTCGTTCTTGTCTTCATAGGGCGGATCGATCAGCACCACGCCGCGTCGTTCCTTCGGCGGCACATAGGCCGGCAGGCCGATCCAGCCATCGATATCGACCACGCGGGCCTGCTCGTCCCTGCGCAGCGCCGAGATCAGCTTCTTCCGCGCCGTGGGCTCGACCTCGCAGCACACCATGCTGTCCTGCGGCCGCATCAAGGCGCGCGCGATCAGCGGCGAGCCGGGATAGGCTTTGAGTTCGCGCGGCGCATTGAATGACCGGACGATGTCGAGATAGGGCGCGACCAGCGGCGCACTGGCTTCGCTGAACCGCGCCTGCAGGACGCGCGCGATGCCGGTGGTCCATTCGCCGGAGCGTGTGGCTTCATCGCCGGTCAGGTCATAGAGCCCGGCGCCGGCATGACTGTCGATGACGCGGAACGGCGCCGGCTTCTCCTGCAGATGCGTCAGGATACGGACCAGCACGATATGCTTGATGACATCGGCAAAGTTGCCGGCGTGAAAGGCGTGTCGATAATTCATGCGCCAGCAGTACGCTAGGAATGCCGGTTGAGCTAGCCGCCTCGCATCGGCGGCATCACCACCTGGTCGCGGCGGCAGGCGCGGCGGTCAATCTCCTCGCAAGCGCGGAACTGGAGATCCTTGCTCATGCAGACCCGGACCTCGGTCAGGCGGTTACGATCGCAGGTCACGGCGATGGCCGAATTGCTGAGGCCCGGATTGACCTTGATGAAGGCTTCCTCGATTGCGTCCGGCGCAATCGTCTTGGCCTGCTGCAGATCGAGAAATTCGTCGGGAATTTTGATACCGGCGCGCGCCTTGCGGATGGCTTCGAAATAGGCGCGCTGGCCGAGGCCGGAGCAGGTGCCGTGCTTGTCCCATTCATTGAAGATCAGGCCGGGCGCGGGCATCAGGTCGAGCATCGACTGCATGATATTGCGTGCCAGCCGCGGGGCCGGACGCTCGCAGTAATTCGGGAAGCCGCGGTCATATTGCGGCCACAGGCCATGAACCACGAAAGAGTAAGGCCGGCCGCCGCATTGCATCTGGGCTGAGCGGTTGTTGCCGCCGCGCTCCTGAGCCGCCTCGCAGAAACTCGGCGACCATGACAGCGACAACACGTAAAAATCGAATTCGCCCGGCGCATTCTGCCGGCGATCCTGGGCGGAGGCCGGATAGGCGCTCAGCGCCGCGAGCGCGAGAAACCCAAGCGAAACGACAAATCGAAATGCCTGAAACATGACGCGCCCCACCCCTGAGAAGGGCAAACCTAATCAGGCATCAAGAACAATTCAAGAACAAAATGGGTTGGATCCGCAAACGAAGCTTAGTGCTTCGCCGCCCGGCAACGCGGGTTATAGGCCCAGTCGCGGTCGAGACCGACGACGCACCATTCCACGCCCTGGCCGTAGCCGGCAAAGCCGCCATCCTCGATGATCGAGTAATGCACCTGGCGCGTCTTGCCATCGGTCAGCATCGCGTCGGCGGTGCAGTAGCGGCGCGGAATGTTGTCGGAGGTCCAGGGGCGGAAGGCCGTCTCATGGACACGGCTGAAGCCGGTGATCTGCAGCGCCGAATTCCAGAAGGTGCTTTCCTTGTCCTGGAACTGCGACGAAATCGTCGAAAGACCAGCCTCGCACTCCGCCAGACGGCCCTCGTAGTTCGGCCCGGACAGCCAGAAGTTCAGCTCGAGCAGGTTCGCAGCCTGTGCGCCCGGAGCCAAGGTCATAAGCCCGAGAACGGCGCCGGTAACGGCAGCCAGGACGGCTTTCTTCCAGGATGAAATGAGGTCGCGCATGGGGAATCCGCCGTCTGATGATTGTTCCCGGAACGTGCCGCGAAGCCCGTGCAGGGTCAAGTGCATCGCGGCCACACCCAGCGCACAACTCTGTCAGAACCTGGACGGCGTTCTTTTCAGCGTCGCCGATGCCCTCTAAGGTGCCCATAACGACGATGGAGACGGTGATGCGAATGATTCGGTTGGCGATTTTGGCTGCAGGTCTGAGCGGTGCGATCCTGAGCAGCGCGGCCAAGGCCGACTGGGTGCCGCCATTCAAGGGCAATGACACCGGCGGCATCATCTCCACATCCCTGATCAGCCAGACCGACATTCGCGCCCTGGCGATTGATCATTGTGCGCGTTACGGCAAGGTCGTGAAATTCCTGAGCGCCCCGCAGGAATATGGCGCCTACGTCTCATTCGCCTGCCGCTGGGTGCCCTATGGCGCCTCGGATCGGCCACTCCGCGTTCGCTACTGAACCTTTTCACGCGACACAGCGTCTCATCGGCTTGGGGAGAACCAAGCATGATGCGACGCTATGTTTCACTGTTGAATATTTCCGTTTTGAGCGCGACTGCGATGTTGTGGGCAATCCCCGCCATCGCCGATCCCATCGAGTTGCCGGCACGCAAGGCCGGGCTCTGGGAAATGAAGATGCAGGGCAGCGCCGGGATGCCCGGCATGACGATGCAGCACTGCACGGACGAGACCACCGACAAGTTCATGAACACGACCTTCTCGCCGATGGCGAAGGATATGTGTTCGAAGAACGAGATGAGGAAGACCGCGACGGGCTATATCACGGATTCGGTCTGCAATATCGGTGGCACCACCAGCACATCGCATGCCGAGATCACCGGCGATTTCAACTCTGCGTATACGATGAAGATCACGTCGCAGAGCACTGGCGGCGCCAAGGCTAATACTGGTGACAACACCACGCAGCTGGAAGCCAAATGGCTCGGCGCCTGCAAGCCGGACCAGAAGCCCGGTGACATCATGATGCCCGGCGGCATGAAGATGAATGTCAAAGACATCGAGAAGATGAAGGGCATGCACCGGCCGCAATAGAGCCGCGCGCCCGCTGACTGGATGTTTCCCACCGTTGCGTTCCCCGCTATAGATGATGCTAATCATCCCAATGGCGCGTTACGACGCCGGCGACAGGAAACATCAGGAACACGCAATGACCGAATTCACCGCATTGATGTCGTCCATGACGCGCTCCGGCGACGGCTGGGCCGTCAACGTCAGCGACGACTGGCTACAGGGCCGTACCGTCTATGGCGGTCTGGCCGCGGCACTGTGCATGCAGGCTGCGCTCAATGAATTCGGCGCCGTGCCGCCGCTTCGCTCGGCGCAGATCGCCTTCATCGGCCCGGCCCCCGGTCCATTGCATTTGCGCGCCAGCGTTCTGCGCAAGGGCAAATCGACCTTGTTCGCCAGCGTCGATCTTATCGGCGAAGCAGGCCTCGCGACCCGCGCCATGTTCTGCTTCGGCGCCGCGCGTGAATCGGCTTTTGCCCATGTGGTTACCGGGACGCCGGAACTGAAAGCACCGGAGCATTGCCCGGATTTCTTTCGCCGTGCGCCGCCGACGCTGCGTTTCCTGGAGCATATCGAAGGCCGGCATATGGGGGGCTCGACGCCGTTCAGCGGCAGCGAGGATCCGCAGATGATGCTGTGGCTGCGCCACCGCGAGCCCGGCATCCAGCCATCGCTGGTGGCGTTGCTGGCCTTGGCCGACGCGCCGCCGCCGGCAGCTTCCGTCCGATCCACAACGCCCTCGCCGATCAGCACGATGACCTGGTCGATCGACATGCTCACCGACGAGATCACCACCGATGACGGCTGGTGGCTGATCCGCAATGTCGCCGAGCAGATCGCCGGCGGCTATTCCAGCCAGGCGATGACGCTGTGGAATCGAAACGGCCGGCCCATCATGGCCAGCCGTCAGAATATTGCAGTGTTTGGATAGAGACTTACTTCTTCGCCGCGGCGGCTGCGCGCTCGACGAAGGTCTGGCCACCCTTCATCTTATTGTTGAGCGGCGCTTCGTTGATCTGGATGACGACGGCATCGGCGGTGACGCCGAGATTCTTCACCAGCGCCTGGGTAATGTCGAGCATCATGCCCTTCTTCTGCTCGTCGGTGCGGCCGGCCGCCAGGTTGATCGTGATCTCAGGCATTGATGTCTCCTTTTATGATTTCACTCTCGTCATGGCCGGGCTTGTCCCGGCCATCCACGACTTTCTCAATCGACCGTATCAAACAAGACGTGGATGCCCGGGACAAGCCCGGGCATGACGATCAACTGATGGTTATGAGCTCCACTTCACGCCGTGCTTGTCGAGAATCTTGCGGACCTCGCTCACGAGATCGTTTTCCGCGATTTTGGTCTGCGCCTCTGCCTGCTTCTGCAGATAGGCGTCGCGATCGCCTTCCAGATCCGACAATCCGGCACCGAGGATCAGATCCTTCAGCATCACTTCGCCGGTCGCCTTTTCGTCGGAGCCCTGAATGATCACGCAGGGTGAATTGCGTCGGTCGGCATATTTCAGCTGGTTGCCCATGTTCTTGGGATTGCCAAGATAAAGCTCAGCGCGGATGCCGGCATTGCGCAGGCTCGCAACCATCTTCTGATAATCGGCGACACGGTCGCGATCAAACACGGTGACGACGACCGGGCCGAAATCCGGCGTGGTGTCGATCTTGCCGAGCAGCGTCAGCGCCGCCTGCAGGCGCGAGACGCCGATGGAGAAACCGGTAGCGGGCACCGGCTCGCCACGGAAGCGCGAGACGAGACCATCGTAACGACCACCGCCGCCGACGGAGCCGAAGCGAACGGGGCGGCCCTTTTCGTCTTTGGTTTCAAGCGTGAGTTCAACTTCGTAAACGGGGCCGGTATAGTATTCGAGGCCGCGCACGACAGACGGATCGATCTTGATGCGATCGGTTTGATAGCCCGCCGCAGTGATTAGCTTTTCGATCTCGGCAAGCTCGGCGCGTCCCTGCTTGTATGCATCGGAGCTATCGAGCTTCGCAGTCGGCTCGCTCGCTGCGTCGAGACTGCGCAGTACTGTCTCAGAATCGTCCGGCGAGAGTCCCGCACCCTTAGTGAAATCGCCCTTGCCTTCCTCGCCGCCATCCCAGCGGCCGGGGCCGAGCAGCTTCTTGATCTCGTCGACCGGAAACTTGTCCATCTTGTCGATGGCGCGCAGCACCGTGAGGCGACGTCCGACGTTCTCGTCGCCGCCGAGGCCGATGCTCTCCATCACCCCATCGAGCACCTTGCGGTTGTTGACGCGCACCAAATAGCTGCCACGCGGAATGCCGAGCGCTTCCATCGCATCCGCCGCCATCATGCACATCTCGGCATCGGCTGCCGGCGAGCCTGAGCCGACGGTGTCGGCGTCGAATTGCATGAACTGGCGGAAGCGGCCGGGGCCCGGCTTCTCGTTGCGATAGACGTAACCTGCACGGTAGCTGCGATACGGCTTCGGCAGCACGTCCCAATGCTCAGCGACGTAGCGCGCCAATGGCGCGGTCAGGTCGTAGCGCAGCGAGATCCACTGCTCGTCGTCGTCCTGGAATGAGAACACGCCCTCGTTCGGCCGGTCCTGATCAGGCAGGAACTTGCCGAGCGCATCGGTGAATTCCATGGTCGGGGTCTCGACCGGCTCGAAGCCGTAGCGCTCATAGACCTCGCGGATGGTGTCGGTCATGCGCCGGGTCGCGGCGATATCGGCCGGTCCGCGGTCGCCAAGGCCGCGCGGCAGGCGCGCGCGCAGTTTCTGGAGTTTTTTGGGCTTTTCAGACTTTTCGCTCATTGCGGCGTGGTACCAGCGCAGGCAGGAACCGGCAAGCGTTCGGCCCCGCGATCACCTGAGGTTGGCCATGCGCGACGCCACAAGGTTCGCCACGGCGGAACCTTCGTCATGCCTCCCCGTTCAATTTCAAATGTCGGTCGCCGCAACATTCATATTTTGGCCGGCGCAGAACGAGGCTTTCCATATGCCACCGCTCGCAAGCGCCCTGGTGCGAACAGGGCTCGCGCTCAAGCTCAATCAGGTCAAGCGCGCCACATCGTCCTATATCCGTGACCGCAGCGAGCAGACCCAGGGCATCGCGGTGTCTTACGCGGTTGCTGCCGGACTTTACGCTGCCGCAGGCATCTTTCTGATTGCCACCTTGCTGGTCGGCGCCGCCGCACTGTTTCGCTGGGTCGAATTGCGCTACGGGCTGTTTCAGGCATTTGGCGCAACCGGCGGATTGCTGCTGGTGCTCGCTGCGCTCTTCGCTGTCCTCGCCGCGAGCCGGCTGAAACGCCCGGCGAAACAGTTTCCCAGTCTCGGCAGCCGCTTGCGGGTCGCGATCAATGCGAGCCCCGGCAAGCATGAGCAGGTCACATCGGCCGCACCACATCGCGCGGCCGCGCCCAATGAATTCAGGCCGAGCACGCGCCCAGCTCAGCCCCTGCCAAACAATGGCCCCGTCAAAGCCGGCCTCGTTCTGGCCGCGACGCTTGCCGGCTGGGCTTTCGCCCGGCGCCGCAGCCTTGCGCAGCCAGCCCCAGCCCGCAGACCCGTGAGCAAAGCGAACGCCTGATGGTCGTCCGCCGATCCGACACGGACAGTCTGCTGCTTGTCGCAGCGACAACCTTTGCCGTGCTCGCGTTGCAGAGCTTTTTCTCGACACGCAATACCGAGAGGTCCGTGGCAGATGAGCCGCAACCGATCGGCGACACCGACGTCCCGCCACCAGCGACATTCACCCGCGAACTCGCTCAGTCCGGACGCGGCCGCCATTCTTCCAGCCCGCTGCAGATTCCATGGACGGGCTGGAAGGACGTGCTGTGGCGCACCTACGAGCAGATCAACGAGGATCGGCTGCTGGCGATAGCGGCCGGCGTCGTGTTCTTCGGCCTGCTCGCCGTGTTTCCGGCCATCACTGCGCTGGTCTCCTGCTACGGGCTGTTTGCCGATGCTTCCACGATTTCGGACAACCTGCAGACGCTGGCGCTGATGCTGCCGGATGGCTCGTTCCAGATCGTGCAGGACCAGATCGCGCGCGTGCTCGCCAACGGGCAGGCCAAACTCGGCCTCACCTTCCTGTTCGGCCTTGCGCTGGCGCTGTGGAGCGCCAATGCCGGCGTGAAGGCCGTAATCGACGCGCTCAATGTCGTTTATGGCGAACGCGAGAAACGCAGCTTCATCAGGCTCAATATGCTCTCACTCACTTTCACCGCCGGTGCCATCGCCGCGCTCCTTCTCATGGTCAGCGCCGTCGTTGCGCTGCCGCTGACACTGGACCGGATCGGTCTCGCGACCGACAGCAAGACGATCATCAGCCTCTCCCGCTGGCCGCTTCTGCTGCTGGTGGTCGTGCTGGCGCTCGGCATCCTCTACCGCTTCGGTCCGAGCCGCCCCGGCGCGCGCTGGGAATGGCTCAGCATCGGCACCCTCGCTGCAGCCCTGCTCTGGCTTGCCGGCTCAGCGCTGCTGTCCTGGTACCTGTCCAATTTCGGCAATTACAGCGTCACTTACGGCTCGCTCGGCGCCGCCATCGGCCTGATGATGTGGATGTGGATGTCCGCGATCATCGTTCTGTGCGGGGCCGAGCTGAATTCCGAGATCGAACACCAGACCGCCGTGGATACCACCGTCGGACCTGGACGGCCGATGGGCGCACGTGGCGCCGCCATGGCAGATACGCTCGGCCGCGCCAGCGCCTGAGGTGCAAAAGCACCGGTGGGCAAGTTCTCCCAGCCCTGCTTTCCGAATCAACAATAATGCTAAGGTTGGCCGGGTACTTAGCGCCGGGAGCGCTCGCGGCCGGACCTTTGTCGTGCCGTGCAGGAGTTTGGATTTGAGGATGTTGCGCGCGTTATGATCCGCATCTCCACGATTTTTGTCGGCATTTGCATGGTGCTGGTCTCAGCCTCGCTTGGCTTGGTGCTGTATGCGATCGCCGGCATCAGCGGCTACGAATCGGCCATCGTCGCACTGACTGCGCTGACCGTGATGATCCTCTACAACGCGGTGTCGATGCGCATCAAAGACCGCGCCGAATCCACTGGCCAGATCACCGATCTGTCGCGCGGCACCGCCGATCTTGCCCGGCAGGTCGCCGAATTCGGCCGCCGCCTCGCCGTGGTCGAGAGCAAGATCGCATCCGCCGGCACAGCCAATCAGGACCGTATCCAGACCGTCGCTGGAGAGATCGGCGAATTGGGTGCGCTGGTGAAGCAACTCGCCACATCGGTTGCCACCCACGAAGACATGCTGACAGCGATGCCTGCACCCATGACCGCGTCTGCCGCCATCGCGCCGCCATCGCCACCGGTCAAACCCGTGACCGCTGCCGATGTGCCGCTTGCCGTCGAAGTCGCCGAGGACACCGTGACACCGACGGCACCTGCGATCATCGTCAAGCCGGAGGCAGCGCCAGCGCGCGACAATGCGCAGTTCACCGCCATGGTGAAGAGTGCCATCGCCGACAATCGTATCGACATCTATCTGCAGCCGATGGTCACGCTGCCGCAGCGCAAGGTGCGCTTCTACGAGGCGATGACCCGGCTGCGCGACGACAAGGATCAGGTGATCACGGCCGACGAGTTCATCGGTCCCGCAGAAGCCGCGGGCCTGATGGGCCAGATCGATCACATCGTGCTGCTGCGCTGCATGCAGGTGCTGCGCCGCCTGATGGTGCGCAACAAGGATGTCGGCGTGTTCTGCAACATGGCTGGCGCGACCCTGTCGAATGCCGAGACCTTTGCGCAATGCATCGACTTCCTCGAAGCCAACCGCGCGCTGGCGCCGTCCTTCGTGCTGGAATTCAAGCAGAACGTGTTCCGCAATCTCGGCCCGATCGAGAGCGAGCATCTCGCCGCCCTCGCCCAGCGCGGCTACCGCTTCTCCATCGATCACGTCACGGATTTGCGGATCGAGCCGCGCGACCTCGCCGATCGCGGCGTGCGCTTTATCAAGGTACCGGCAGCACTCCTGCTCGACCCCAAGCAGACGTCGAATTCCGACATTCATCCCGCCGATCTCTCCGACCTGCTCGGCCGGTTCGGAATCGACCTGATCGCCGAGCGAATCGAGGGCGAACGGGCCGTGGTCGACCTGCTCGACTTCGACGTCCGGTTCGGGCAAGGCTTCCTGTTCGCGGCGCCCCGCCCGCTCCGGCCGGAAACGCCGGCCAATGGCGGTGCGCCAAATCCCTCCGCCAAGGACCCCGCAAAGGCGCCCACCGACCCCAATGGCCTAGCGAGATCCGCCCCAACCACGCCTGCGCGGCCTGAGCCGCCGCGTACCACCGGCAATGCCGCGCTGGCGCGCCGCGCCACCGGCCCGAACTGAACGGCCCTCAATCCAATGACCACACTACGTTTCGCCGAGCGCTTGCGCGACCTCACCGGACATGTCGACGTCGTCCTCAGCGACATCTGGGGCGTCGTCCATAACGGCCTCGAATCTTTCCCCGAAGCCTGCGAGGCGTTGCATACGTTTCGCGCCAAGGGCGGCACGGTGATCATGATCACCAATGCGCCGCGCCCCGCCGACTCCGTGCAGCGGCAGCTCCGCAAGCTCGGCGTCGCTGACGACACCTATGACGCCATCGTCTCGTCCGGCGACCTCACGCGCAATTTCGTCGCGGGCCGGCCGGGTCAGGCGATGTATCTGATCGGGCCGGACCGCGACAGTTCGATCCATCGCGGCCTCGATGTGAAGCTCACCCAGCTCGAACAGGCCGACTACATCGTCTGCAGCGGATTGTTCGACGACGAGACCGAATCCGCCGACGACTATAGCGACATGATGCAACAAGCGCTGGCGCGCAAGCTGACGCTCGTATGCGCCAATCCCGACATCATCGTCGAGCGCGGCGACCGCTTGATCTACTGCGCCGGCGCGGTCGCTGAACTCTATCGCGAGATGGGCGGCGAGGTGATCTTCTACGGCAAGCCGCATCGGCCGATCTACGATCAGGCCATGGCGCTGGCCAAGGCGAAGCGCGGCAAGGACACGGCGCTGGATCGCGTGCTGGCGATCGGCGATTCCGTGCGCACCGATCTCGCCGGCGCGCACGCCTATGGCATCGACCTGCTGTTCGTCACCCGCGGCATCCATGCGGGCGATTTCGAAGGCATCGAACAGATGGGCGCCTCGGAAGTGAAGGAACTGTTCGGCCATCCACCGAAGGCGCTGATGCGTGAATTGAAGTGGTGATCTGAAACATAGAATGGGATGACGCTCTCGGTCGTCATGGCCGGATGGCGCGAAGCGAGCTTCGCAATAATCCCAGGCTTCTCCCCACGTCATGGCCGGGCTTGACCCGGCCATCCACCTTGTCTTGTGCGACGGTGTGCGGGCCAAGCTGGATCCCCGGGTCAAGCCCGGGGATGACACCGTGGGTGCGGCGCCTCCATCGCAGATTCAAATTTCAAACAGCCACTGCTCTTCAGACATGCGTCATCGCCCCCATTGTTTGCGGCGCGGGGGCGCCGTCGTGGCTTGCATTCCCGCCCCCTGTGAGAGGGCGTGCGGAACGCCGGGTGCCCGTTGCACCCTTGGGCCTGATGCGAATGCGGTCTTCCGCAGGTTAGTGTGCATCAGGACTTTCGGAGGCGCCGAGCGATTGCCCGGCGTTCCGCATGCGGTGTTTTTTCGGTTGCTTGCACATCTGCCATGGCGAACGGTCCCATCACCAAAATTAATGTCCCAGGGCGGAGGGACAGGGTAGCCTCAAGCGACTGGGCCGAACGCGTTTCGATTTGGTCGTCCGTCACGCTGTCCAGGGCTCTTTCCATCCGAAGGTCGGCCGTCTCCTTGCCAGTGGCAGTGCTGGCGCAGATCCGTCCTGCCCGAAGACAGACGTTCCCCCATGAACCGCGTGACGCCGCATCTCCGGCGTCCACCGCATCCCACCCCGCGAACGTGACGATCGCGATCGCCCCTCTCGGTGGGGCAGGACGAAGGGGAATGTAAACCTGATAGGGATGTTGTCAACGGAAGATAGGAAAAAATGTTTGACGTCTTCCAGCTCCACGCTCGTCATTCCGGGGCGCGAGGAGGCGCCGAAGGCGGCGTATCGCGAACCCGGAATCCCGACATGTTCAGCGCAAAACACTCTGAGATTCCGGGTTCGCACTTCAGCGGCTCTGCCGCTTACGTGCGCCCCGGAATGACGAGTGTGGATCGAGATTCCCCGCCACTCGAATTGGAGTGGCTGAAGTTCGCCTGCGCGTGACGTCGTCGCATTCCGACGCCCCAGAATGACAGGGGGAGCCAAAATGCAAAATGCCCGGCACAAGGCCGGGCATTGCGAAATTCGAAAGCTCTGAGCGAAGCTGCGCGGCTTACGCCGGCACGGTGTCCGGGAACACGGCTTCGATCTTGGTCTTCAGCGTCGCCGCGTTGAACGGCTTGACGATGTAGTTGTTCACGCCGGCCTTCTTGGCGGCAATCACGTTCTCGGTCTTGGATTCTGCCGTGATCATGATGAACGGGGTCTGCGACAGGTTCGGGTCGGCGCGGACTTCCTTGAGCAGGTCGTAGCCCGTCATCGGCTCCATGTTCCAGTCGGAAATCACCAGGCCATACTTCTTGGTACGCATCTTTTCCAGCGCCATCGAACCATCGCTGGCATCGTCGATGTGTTCGAAACCAAGCTGCTTCAGAAGATTGCGAATGATGCGGATCATGGTGTTGTAATCGTCCACCACCAGCACCGTCATCGACAAATCAACCGCCATCTTCATTCCCCCTGAGGCACGATACGCAAATGCAAAAAATGATATTTGCCGTCAGGCAAACCGTTCCAACCGGGATTGGCGAGTATTGCTGTCCGCGGCCCGGAGCCAGAATTAGCAGGGTGGGTTAAATTTCCAGTTAACCGCCCCATGGCGCGAAATTCGTCAAATTCGAGAAGAAAGCCGATTTTACCTTCGCTTGACTTCGACGTGGTGGGCGCGCCACGGTCCCTCACCCGCCAAAACCACCAACGAATCCAATCATGACGACTGCTTTCAGCGTGATCCGCGACACAACGCCCGCCAATGCCATCCCGCGCGGATGCGTCGTGGCAATGGGTAATTTCGACGGCGTCCATCTCGGCCACCGCGCCGTCATCGGTGCTGCGTTACGCATGGCGGAACTGCATAAAACAAGCGCTTTGGCGGTGACCTTCGAGCCGCATCCGCGCAGTTTCTTCAGCCCGAACACGCCGCAGTTCCGACTCTCCGACGAAGCCGCCAAGCTGCGCCTGCTGGCGGGAACCGGCCTCGCCGGCGCCGTCGTGATGACCTTCGACAAGGGACGCGCCAGCACCACGGCGCAAGACTTCATTCACCACGATCTCATTGAGCGTCTCGGCATCAGCGGCATCGCCGTCGGCTACGACTTTCATTTCGGCAAAGGCCGCGTCGGTTCGCCCAGCCTGCTGGCCAACGAAGCGCCGCGCCTCGGCATCGAGGTCGACATCCAGCCGCATGTCGATATCGATGAGCGCCCGGTGTCTTCGACGGCCATCCGCATGGCCTTGGCTGAGGGCCAGGTGACCGAGGCCACGGAGATGCTGAACGGGCCGTGGTTCATCACCGGCGAAGTGATCCACGGCAAAAAGCTCGGCCGCGACCTTGGCTATCCCACCGCCAATATCCGCCTGAATAACAATTGCGGCCTCAAGCACGGCATCTACGCCGTGCGGGTCGGCCGCGGAAACGAGCACTTCGACGGCGTTGCATCCTTTGGCCGCCGCCCGACCTTCGATAACGGCGCGCCTTTGCTCGAAGTCTTCCTGTTCGACTTCAAGGGCGACCTTTACGGCCAGGCACTGGACGTCGCCTTCATTGCCTTCATCCGCGATGAAATGAAATTCGAGGGCATCGAACCCCTGATCCGCCAGATGGACGACGACAGCGCCAAAGCGCGGGCCGCGCTGGCGGCCGCGCCGGATGCATTTCCGAAACTGGGAGACATCGACTGACCAGGACCGAAAAGCAGAAAATGCTGGCGGGCGAACTCTATCGCCCTGGCAGCCCCGAACTGGTCGCCGACGAGAAGGCCAACAAGGCCTGGCTCGCGAAATACAACGCGCAGCTGGACCGGCCCGTGGCCGAACGACGGACGTTGCTCGCCGAGCATTTCGGCAAGGTCGGCGCCGACTGCGTGATCCGGCCGCCGTTCTTCTGCGACTACGGCTACAACATCCATCTCGGCGACAACGTTTTCCTGAATTTCAACTGTGTGATCCTGGACATCGTCGCGGTCTCCATCGGCGACCGGACGCAAATCGGCCCGGCCGTGCAGATCTACGCCGCCGACCATCCCCGCGACGCCGAGACCCGCCGCAACGGACTGGAATTCGGCCGGCCGGTCAAAATCGGCGCCGATGTCTGGATCGGCGGCGGGGCCATTATCGTGCCCGGCGTCACCATCGGTGACGGCGCCGTGATCGGCGCCGGCAGTGTCGTGACCCGGGACGTTCCGGACGGCGCCACCGTGGCAGGCAATCCAGCCCGGGTGATTGGCAAACGGGGCTAATCCGACCCTTTGCGATCGTCTCCCCGGCTGCTATTGAGTGCCGGATGTCTGCACGGCGCCCCATCATAAGCATTATCGGCCCGGCTTCCGCCTGAGCTTCGCTCGGCGCAAGACCGGGACCGTCCAGTTTCATCGCGTTTTCACGCGTTTCAGCGCCATTCGAGCAAGCCAGAGCCATTATGTCCGACAAGCCCGCCAAATCTGATACCCACGACTATTCCAAGACCCTCTATTTGCCGCAGACCGAATTTCCGATGCGCGCCGGTCTGCCGACCAGCGAGCCGAAAATGCTGGCGCGCTGGAACGAGATCGACCTCTACGGCAAGCTGCGCGAGACCGCCAAGGGCAAGCCGAAATTCGTGCTGCATGACGGCCCGCCCTACGCCAATGGCAACATCCATATCGGGCATGCGCTCAACAAGATCCTGAAGGACGTGGTGACCAAGAGCCAGCAGATGCTGGGCTTCGACAGCAACTACGTGCCGGGCTGGGACTGTCACGGCCTGCCGATCGAGTGGAAGATCGAGGAAGAGAACTACCGCTCCAAGGGCAAGGTCAAGCCGAACTTCAAGGACGGCGCGGCGATGATCGCGTTCCGCCAGGAATGCCGTGCCTATGCCAACAAGTGGCTCGACATCCAGCGCGAGGAATTCAAGCGACTCGGCATCATCGGCGACTGGGCCGGCCGCTACGCCACCATGGACTATTTCGCCGAAGCGCAGATCGCCCGCGAGCTGATGAAGTTCGCGGCCAATGGCACGCTGTATCGCGGATCGAAGCCTGTGATGTGGAGCGTGGTCGAGAAGACCGCGCTGGCCGAAGCGGAAGTCGAATATGAGGACTACACGTCGGACGCGGTGTGGGTGAAATTCCCCGTGGCCGCCGAATTCGGCCGGCTCGCCAAGGCCGCGGTGGTGATCTGGACCACCACGCCATGGACGCTGCCGGCCAATCGCGCCATCTCGTTCTCCAGCAAGATCTCTTACGGCCTCTATGAGGTCACCGAGGCGCCGGAGGATAACTGGCTGAAGACCGGCGACCTGCTGATCCTCGCCGATGCGCTGGCCGAGAGCGTGTTCAAGCAGGCGCGCGTGACGTCCTGGAAGAAGAGCAGCGAGCTGTCCTCCGACATCCTCGAGGATCTCGAATGCCGTCATCCGCTCAAGGGTCTCGCCGGCGGCTATGACTTCATCGTGCCGCTGCTCGACGGCGATCACGTCACCGACGATACCGGCACCGGCTTCGTGCATACCGCACCAAGCCACGGCCGCGACGACTTCGATATCTGGACGTCGAATGGCCGCCAGCTCACCGAGCGCGGCATCGCGACCACGATCCCCTACACGGTTGATGAGAACGGTGCGCTGACCGAACAGGCACCGGGCTTCGCCGGCACCCGCGTAATCAACGACAAGGGCGAGAAGGGCGACGCCAACGAAGCCGTCATCAAGGCGCTGGTCGAGCGGGGCATGTTGGTGGCGCGCTCACGCCTCAAGCATCAGTACCCGCATTCGTGGCGCTCCAAGAAGCCTGTGATCTATCGCAACACGCCGCAATGGTTCATCGCGATGGACAAGGACATTGTAGACGATGGCGCGGCGAAGTCCGGCGACACGCTGCGTCACCGTGCCCTCGAAGCCATCAAGGTCACGCAATGGGTGCCGGCCACCGGCCAGAACCGCATCAACGGCATGATCAACACCAAGCCCGACTGGGTGATCTCGCGCCAGCGCGCCTGGGGCGTGCCGATCGCGGTATTCGTGCGCGAGAAAGGCGACGGCTCCGCAGAGATCCTGCAGGACGAGGCCGTCAACAAGCGCATTTCCGACGCCTTCGAGAAGGAAGGCGCCGACGCCTGGTATGCCGAAGGCGCGCGTGAACATTTCCTCGGCTCGCTTGCCAATGAGGAGTGGAAGAAAGTCGACGACATCTGCGACGTCTGGTTCGACTCAGGCTCCACACACGCCTTCGTGCTCGAAGACCCCGTGCACTTCCCCGGCCTTGCCGGCATCAAGCGCAAGGTAGAGGGCGGCGCGGACACCGTCATGTATCTGGAAGGCTCCGACCAGCACCGCGGCTGGTTCCAGTCGTCACTGCTGGAGAGCAGCGGCACCCGCGGCCGCGCGCCCTTCGACGTCGTGCTGACCCACGGCTTCACGCTCGACGAGAACGGCCGCAAGATGTCGAAATCGATCGGCAACACCATCGAGCCGCAGAAGATCATCAAGGACTCCGGCGCCGACATCCTGCGCCTGTGGGTCTGCGCCACCGATTATGCCGACGACCAGCGCATCGGCCCGGAGATCATCAAGAACACCATCGAGACCTATCGCAAGCTGCGCAACAGCGTGCGCTGGATGCTCGGCAGCCTCGCGCATTTCCACGACGAGGATCGCATCAAGGCCGACGATATGCCGGAGCTCGAGCGGCTGATGCTGCATCGTCTCGCCGAAGTCGACGGTGTCGTGCGGCAGGCCTATGCCGATTTCGACTACAAGACGGTGGTGGCCACACTCGCCGCCTTCATGAACACCGAACTGTCGGCCTTCTACTTCGACATCCGCAAGGACACGCTGTATTGCGATGCGCCGTCGTCGGTAACACGCAAGGCGTCGCTGACCGTGATCGATTACCTGTTCCGTTCGATCGTGACCTGGTTCGCACCCATTCTGAGCTTCACCGCCGAAGAAGCATGGCTGTCGCGCTATGGCAGCAGCTCCGTGTCGGTGCATCTCGAAACTTTCCAGAAGACGCTGCCGGCATGGCGTAACGAGGCGCTCGCCGCGAAGTGGGACACCATCCGCAATGTCCGCCGCGTCGTCACCGGCGCGCTGGAAGTGGAACGTGCTGCCAAGAACATCGGCTCGTCGCTTGAGGCCTCGCCGCTGATCCATGTCACCGACAAGGCGATCTTCGCCATTCTGGCCGACGTCGATCTTGCGGAGATCTGCATCACCTCGAATGCGATGCTGACCAATGCCGAAGCGCCCGCAGACGCCTTCGCGCTGAACGACGTGCCCGGCGTAGCCGTTGTGGTCGAAAAGGCTGTCGGCACCAAATGTGCGCGGTCGTGGAAGATCCTGCCGACGGTCGGTGAGGACAAGGAGTATCCCGACGTCACCCCGCGCGATGCGCAGGCGCTGCGGGAATGGAAGGCGCTGGGAGTGGCTGTTTGAAACCAGCCGTCCGCTCCGGGCTGATCGCAGCCATCGCCGTCCTGATCATCGATCAGGCGACGAAGCTGTGGCTGCTCTATGGCTTCGATCTCGGCCATCGCGGCCTGGTCAGGATCACGCCGTTCTTCGATCTCGTCCTGGCCTGGAATACCGGCATCAGCTACGGCTGGTTCTCCGATTCCGGCCCCACCGGTCAGGTCGTGCTGGTGGCCATCAAGGCGATCGCGGTGGTGGCGCTGGCCGTCTGGATGGCGAAATCCGAGACCAGACTGGCCACGATCGGGCTGGGACTGATCATCGGGGGCGCGATCGGCAATGCCATCGACCGGTTCGCCTATGGCGCGGTGGTCGATTTCGCCCTGCTGCACGTCGAAATATCAGGCAAGACCTACAACTGGTACGTGTTTAACCTTGCCGATGTCGCCATTGTTGCCGGTGTAGCGGCCCTGCTGTATGACTCTTTCTTCACGGTACCCGCCGCAAAAGCGCCCTGATCCCAGCCGATACGCAAGGCCGAGGGCGATACCAGCGGAACCGCACCAGGATTCTTCGGATTCTTGCCGATCCGCCAGATATTTGAACAGGATGAACACGATGCGCGAGACCGAAACCGGTTGGGCTCTGCACACTTCATCGGGCGCCTGGATGCGCGCCCTGCGCCTCACCGCCGTTGCCCTCAGCGTCGGTCTCGTGATGTCCGCAGGCGCCGCACGTGCCCAGGATACCGAGGAAGAAGACCAGCCGTTCGAGCAGAAGGTCATCAAGCAGATCATGACCGGTCTCGGCGGCACCAATATGGAAAACACCGGGATCGACTACCGTGAGCGCTCGCCGCTGGTGGTCCCGCCGAAGATCGACCTGCCGCCACCGGATGCCAAGGGCCCCGCGCCTGTCGCCAACTGGCCGAAGGATCCGGATGTACAGCAGCGCCGCGCAGCCGCCGCCAACGCCAAGACCGGACGTCCGGAAGAAGTGCTGGAAGCCGCGCGTCCGTTGACCCCGCGCGAGATGGCGCCGAAGCGCGCACGTGGCGCCTCGTCCGCCGTGGACAATTCCTCACCAGGCGATCCGAACAAGAACATCGTGCTGAGCCCGAAGCAGCTCGGCTATGAGGGTGGCCTGTTCAAGAACATGTTCGGCAGCAACAAGGGTGAGACCGCCGAATTCAAGGGCGAGCCGACACGCGAGTCGCTGACCCAGCCGCCGGCCGGTTACCAGACGCCTGCCTCGGGCTATGCCTATGGCACCGGGCCGAAGGAAACCATGAAGAACGATTACAACATCAACCCGATGACGGGTAAGTTCTGATCGCAGCGCTCCCTTTGCGCCGCCATTCCAAAGACGTCCTTTCACTGCGATCAGCCTGCACGCGCGGATGTGTCCCGCGCGATGGCTTGGTCACGCCTTTCCCCATGCTTTGGAGCTATTAGCCCCGCCATGACCCCTTCATTCCGACTTGCCGCACGATCCGTCGCAGTCGTCGCTTTGCTGCTGGCTCCCGCCCTCGCCATATCGGGCGCCCGCGCACAGACGGTGACGGCGAAACCGCCAACCACGTTCAAGCTCGATAACGGCATGCAGGTCGTGGTGATCGAGGATCACCGCACGCCCGTCGTGACGCAGATGATCTGGTATAAGGTCGGCTCGGCCGACGAGACGCCGGGCAAGTCAGGCTTGGCGCATTTCCTCGAACATCTGATGTTCAAGGGCACCGCGAAACATCCGGTCGGTGAGTTCTCGCAGACCGTGCAGCGCGTCGGCGGTGAGGAGAACGCTTTCACCTCGACCGACTACACCGGCTACTACCAGCGCATCAGCAAGGACCAGCTCGGCAAGATGATGGAATTCGAGGCCGATCGCATGACCGGCCTCGTGCTGAAGGACGAGAACGTGCTGCCCGAGCGCGACGTCGTGCTGGAAGAATACAACATGCGCGTCGCCAACAGCCCGGATGCAAGGCTGTCCGAGCAGATCATGGCCGCGCTCTATCTCAACCATCCCTATGGCCGCCCGATCATTGGCTGGCATCAGGAGATCGAGAAGCTCGACCGCGAGGATGCGCTCGCCTTCTACAAGCGCTTCTACGCCCCCAACAATGCGACGCTGATCATCGCGGGCGATGTCGACCCGCAGGAGATCCGCCCGATGGTGGAGCGCACCTATGGCGTGGTCCCGGCGCAGCCGGCGATCCCCGAACGCCGCATGCGCCCACAGGAGCCAACGCCCGCCGCGCCGCGCACGGTGACGCTCGCCGATCCGCGTGTCGAACAGACAAGCCTGCGCCGCTACTATCTGGTGCCGTCGGCCACCACCGCTGCGGCCGGCGAGAGCCAGGCGCTCGATGTACTCGGCCAGTTGATCGGCGGCGGCGCGAACTCATATCTCTACCGCGCCCTCGTCATCGACAAGCAGCTCGCGATCAATGCCGGTGCCAGCTACCAGGGCACGGCACTCGACAGCGCACAGTTCATGATCTCGGCCTCGCCGAAGCCCGGCACCGAATTCGCCGATATCGAAAAGACCATCGACGCCGTGATCGCCGACCTCGCGACCAACCCGGTGCCGGCTGCCGACCTGGAACGCGTCAAGACGCAGCTCGTCGCCGAAGCCACCTATGCGCAGGACAGCCAGGCCTCGCTGGCACGCTGGTACGGCGCGGCACTCACCACGGGCCTCAGCGTCGAGGACATCCGTAGCTGGCCCGACCGCATCAAGGCGGTTACCGCCGAGCAGGTGCGCGCAGCCGCACAGACCTGGCTCGACAAGAAGCGCTCGGTCACCGGCTATCTGATCAAGGATACATCTGCGCCGAAGCGCGAGGAGAAGCGGTCGTGAGCATCATCTTCAACGCCGGCCGCCTCGGTATTGCCGTCGCCACTGCCTTCTCACTCGTCACCCTGACGGTGACGCCATCTTTCGCCGCCGCCAAGGTGCAGCGGCTCGTGACGCCAGGCGGCATCGAAGCCTGGTTCGTGCAGGATGCAACCGTTCCCCTGATCGCCATGGAATATGCGTTCGGTGGCGGTGCGGCGCAGGATCCGAAGGATAAATCCGGCACTGCGAACATGGTGGCCAGCCTGATGGACGAAGGCGCGGGCGATCTCGATTCCACGACCTTCCGCGATCGCATGGAACGCCGCGCCATCGAGCTCAACTTCAACGCCCAGCGCGATTACCTGCGTGGCTCGCTGCGCATGCTGAAAGAGCATCGTGACGAGGCGTTCGACCTCGCCCGCCTCGCTTTGACGTCGCCACGCTTCGATGCCCCCGATGTCGAGCGCATCCGCGCGCAGATCCTGTCCGGCCTGCGCCGCGAAACCTCGAACCCGAATTCGCTGGCGACGCGCAAGTTTCTGCAGGTGGCATTCGGCGACCATCCCTATAGCCGGCCGGCCAATGGCAGCCTGACCGACGTGCCGACCATCAATGTCGATGACATCAGGGCCTACAAGCAACGCATCGTCGCCAAGGACACGCTGAAGATTGCGGTGGTCGGCGACGTCGATCCCGACACGCTCGCGACATTGCTGGACAAGACCTTCGGTAGCCTGCCCGCCAAGGCCACGCTGACGCCGATCCCGGAAGTCACAGCGGCTAAGCCGCCGCAGAAGGAATCCGTGACGCTGGACGTGCCGCAGACGGTCATCACCTTCGGCAGCCCCGGCGTCAAACGCGACGATCCGAACTTCATGGCTGCCTATATCGTCAATCACATCCTCGGCGGCGGCACGCTGTCGTCGCGGCTGTATCACGAAGTGCGCGAGAAGCGCGGCCTGGTCTATTCCGTCAGTGGCTCGCTGCTGTGGATGCAGCATTCCGGCATCTATATCGGCAGCACCGCGACTCGCGCCGACCGCGCCACCGAGACGGTCGATACCGTGACCAGCGAAGTGAAACGCATGGCCGAGCAGGGTCCGACCCAGCGCGAGCTGGATGAGGCCAAATCCTATCTCAAGGGTTCGCAGATGCTGGCGCTCGACACCTCGTCGAAACTGGCCGGCGCGCTGCTGCAATACCAGCTCGACAGACTGCCGATCGATTACATCGAGAAGCGCAATGCCGTGGTCGATGCCGTGACGCTGGACCAGGCCAAGGCTGCAGCCAAGAAGCTGTGGGCGGATGGCCTGCTGACCGTCGTCGTCGGACGCGCGCCGCAGGCGGCCGCAGCGCCGGTGGCCCCGGCGCCGAAGGCCAACTGAGGCGCCGCCATGCGGATCGCGGTGATCGGTGCCGGCGCGGTCGGCTGCTACTACGGCGCCAAGCTGCTGCGCGCCGGCCATGACGTGACATTGGTCGGACGCCAGATCCATGTCGATGCGATCAATGCGCACGGCCTTCGGTTCGAGAGCGCCGAGTTCGACGGTTTCATTCCAGCGAAGGCGGTGACGCAGAGCACCGATCTCGCGCCGCCGGACCTCGTTCTGTTCGCCGTGAAGTCCGGCGATACGGACAGCTCGGCAACAGCGCTGAAGCCTGTGCTCAAGCCCAACTCCATCGTGCTGAGCCTGCAGAACGGCGTCGACAATCCCGAGCGCCTGCGCGCCATCCTCAGCCAGCCGGTGATCGTTGCAGCCGTCTATGTGGCCGCCGAGATGCCGGGGGCCGGTCATGTGAAGCACAATGGCCGCGGCGAGTTGATCATCGGCGCATCGCCCGAGAGCGAAAGGCTGGCGAAGCTGCTGTCCGACGCCGGCGTGCCGACCACCGTCGCCGGCGACATCGACGCGGTGCAGTGGTCGAAGCTCATCAACAACTGCGCCTATAACGCGCTCTCCGCGGTGGCCGGCATCGCCTATGGCGAGATGTTCAAGGTCCAGGGCGTGCCTGACATCGTCACCAATGCCGTCGTGGAATGCATGGCGGTGGCGCGCGCTTGCGGCGTGTCGCTGCCCGCCGACCTCCTGGACAAGACCCTCGCCCTCGCCGCCAGCATGCCGCTTCAGCAATCGTCGACATCGCAGGATCTCGCGCGTGGCAAGCCATCGGAAATCGACTTCCTCAACGGCTTCATTGTCCGCAAGGGCCTGGAGCATGGGATTCCGACGCCGACGAACCATGCGCTGCAGGTCATGGTGAAGCTGGTCGAACGCAGCGGATCGCGGCGGTCCTAGCGGCGCTTCACTGGCTTCGGTGGATCCCAGAGCCGGAAGCCGCCTTTGAACGCATTCGCGTTGTCGCCGCGCCGGGTCTTGTGCGGGAGTTTGTCGAGCATCTCCACATTGCCACCGCCGAGCACCGTATAGTCGGGCTCCAGCGCAGCCGTCAGATCAGCAACGACATCAGCCACGCGCTGCCGCCACTTCTTCTTGCCCATCCGCTTCAGGCCGGCTGCGCCGACATAATCCTCGAATGTCTTGTGACGATAGGGCAGATGACCGAGCTCCATCGGCTCGGACAGACCATCGATGATCATGGCCGCACCCAGTCCGGTGCCGAGGCCGAGAAACAGCATCCGGCCGCCATCATAGCTGCCGACCGCTTGCATCATGGCGTCGTTCACAAGCTTCGTGGGCTTGCGGAATGCCCGTTCGAAATCGAAACCCTTCCAGCCCGTGCCGAGATTGTGTGGCTCCTTGAGCGGACGATTGCCGGCCACCGGGCCGGGATAGCCGGCTGAGACGACGTCATAGCGCCAGTCTTTGGTCAGCGCCTTGACCTTGCGCACCATTTCCTTCGCGGACAGGTCCGGACCGGATTCGAATTCGCGTTTGATCCCTTCACGGCTGGTCATCACCTTCACATGGGTACCGCCGATATCGATGGTGAGAATATTGCGGGGGGTCTTGGTCATGAGACGTCCGGATTGACTGATGGTGCAACGATAAGCCTCGGCAGGGCGCCAGTTCCAGCATTACCGCTATGTCCCGGGCATATCTTTGCGATCTGCGATCAAGCGCACGGGGGCACCAAGCAAAACGCGGTATCCTGTGCTACGGAGACAGAATGCTGCTCCGGATCACCCGCTCCATCGCCATCGACGAAGACGATATCGATATCGTCTTCGTCCGCGCGTCCGGACCCGGCGGGCAGAACGTCAACAAGGTCTCCACCGCCGCGCAATTGCGCTTCGACAGCCGCAAGCTGGCGCTGCCGGAGGATACCGCAATCCGGCTTCGCACCCTCGCCGGCCAGCGCATGACCAAGGACGGCGTGATCGTGATCCACGCCCAGCGCTTCCGGACCCAGGAGCGCAACAAGGCCGACGCGATCGAACGGCTGGTGGAACTGATGCAGGAAGCCGCTTTCCGGCAGGCGCCGCGGCGGGCCACCAAACCGACGCTCGGCTCGAAGATGCGCCGCCTCGACGGCAAGAAGCGCCGCAGCGACGTCAAGGCAGGCCGCGGCGGCCGCTTCGACGACTGAGCGGCGCCCCACACAACAAGCCAGACCACTTTTTCCAGGAATTTCCCGATGGCCAAACCCGTTCATTCGATGATCCGCGTGCTCGACGAAGTGCGCTCATTGGACTTCTACAAGCGCGCCTTTGGCCTCGAGATTGCCGAGCGCATCGCATTTCCTGACTTTGCGCTGATCTATCTGCGCCATCCCTCCTCGCCCTTCGAGCTCGAACTGACGGTGAATTTCGATCGAACCGAGCCCTATGTGCTGGGCGACGGTTACGGCCATCTCGCCGTCGTCGTGGACGACGTGGCCGCGGAACATGCCCGCTTCGAGCGCGAGACGCTCGCGCCCGGGCCGTTGCGCGATTTCAAGCATGAGGGCCGCACGCTGGCGCAGTTCTTTTTCGCCACCGACCCCGACCGCTACAAGATCGAGGTGATCCAGAAGGGCGGCCGATTCGCTTAAAGCGTTTTCGAGCGAAGTGGATACCGGTTCGCGTCAAGAAAACGCGTCGAAACAAAAAGCCAGAACCGGGGAAAAGCGGGTTGCGGCGGGGACATCAGGCGCCCGGGGCCATAGAATGGCGCTTCAGGTTCCCTACATAATCCCGACCCATCACCACGCCCCGAGATCCATGCCCGTTCGCCAGCTCCCAGAAACCATCGTCAACCGCATCGCCGCCGGCGAGGTGGTGGAGCGGCCGGCCAGCGTGGTGAAGGAACTGGTGGAGAATGCCATCGATGCCGGCGCCTCCAGGGTCGAGATTTTCACCGATGGCGGCGGACGGCGAAAGATCGCCATCACTGATGACGGCGGCGGCATGACCCATGCCGATCTCACGCTTGCAGTCGACCGCCACGCCACCTCGAAGCTCGACGACGAGGATCTGCTGCAGATCCGCACGCTTGGCTTTCGCGGCGAGGCGCTGCCCTCCATCGGCTCGGTGGCGCGGCTGAGCATCACCACACGCCACGCAAGCGAACCACATGCCTGGTCGCGCACCGTTGATGGCGGCGAGAAATCGCCGATCGCCCCCGCCGCGCTGTCGCAGGGCACCCGCGTCGAGGTCAGCGATCTGTTCTACGCGACCCCTGCCCGGCTGAAATTTCTCAAGACCGACCGCACCGAAGCCGAAGCGATCCGCGAAGTCGTGCGCCGCCTCGCAATGGCACGGCCGGATATCGCCTTCACCATGGCCGGCGAAGAACGCGCGCCGGTGACATGGGCGGCGGCCCTGCCCGGGCCGGCCGGACAGTTGACGCGGCTTGGCGACATTCTCGGGCCTGAGTTTCGTCTCAGTGCCATTGAAGTGCGCAGCGAGCGCGAAGGCGTGGTAGTTGAAGGTTTTGCTGCGGCGCCATCGCTGACCCGCGCCAATGCGCTTGGACAATATCTGTTCGTCAATGGCCGTCCGGTCCGCGACAAGCTGATCATCGGTGCGGTGCGCGCAGCCTATTCCGATTATCTGCCCCGCGACCGCCATCCGATCGTCGCGCTGTTCGTCACGCTCGATCCGCAGGAGGTCGATGCCAATGTGCATCCGGCCAAGACCGAGGTGCGTTTCCGCAATGCCGGGCTGGTGCGCGGGCTGATCGTGCATGCTTTGAAAGAAGGCCTGGCCCGCGAAGGACGCCGCACCGCGGCCAATAGCGACGGCGCCGTGCTGGACTCGTTCCGCCCCAACTTCGCTCCGAATTTTGCGCCGCGTCCAAATGCGAACTGGGACTGGCAGCGCTCGCCGGCCTATCCGGTCAATCCAATGCCGGGCTTCGATGGTTCGGCGGCGTTTTCCGAACGCAGCCAGGCGGCCTTCGATGTCGGCACGCCATCAGCCGATGTGCGTTTCGAAGACGCACCGCGGACCGACCTGGTCGACCGGCCGCTCGGCGCCGCGCGTGCGCAGGTGCATGAGAACTACATCATCGCACAGACCCGCGACGGCATGATCGTGGTCGATCAGCATGCCGCGCATGAACGTATCGTCTATGAGCGACTGAAGGCATCGCTGGCTGCCAATGGCGTGCAGCGGCAGATCCTGTTGATCCCCGAGATCGTCGAACTCGACGAGGCCATCGTGGAGAAACTGTTCGACCGCGCCGAAGAACTCGCGAGCTATGGTCTCGCCATCGACAGTTTCGGCCCCGGCGCCATTGCCGTGCGCGAGACGCCGTCGCTGCTCGGCAAGACCAATGCCGCGTCGCTGCTGCGCGATCTTGCCGAACACATGGCCGAATGGGACGAAGCCCTGCCGCTGGAGCGGCGGCTGCTGCATGTGGCGGCGACCATGGCCTGCCACGGCTCGGTGCGCTCAGGCCGCCGCCTGCGGCCCGAGGAAATGAACGCGCTGCTGCGCGAGATGGAAGACACGCCGAATTCCGGCCAGTGCAATCACGGCCGGCCGACTTATGTCGAGCTGAAGCTCAGCGATATCGAGAAGCTGTTCGGGCGACGATAGACCCTCAGCCGTCATTGCGAGCGCAGCGAAGCAATCCAGAGCCGCAAGCGAAGACTGGATTGCCGCGTCGCTTCGCTCCTCGCAATGACGTGGACGGGCTGGTGCTCGACTCACGTATATTTCGGATCGCGCTCGAGCAGCTCGATCGACACGCCCTGCGGGGCGCGGATGAAGCAGATGCGCAGGCCGGGCTTGAGCGTATGCGGCTCCTTGGTGAACTCCACGCCCTTGGCCTTCAGCGACGCAGCCACCGCATCGATGTCCTTCACCTTCAGGCCGAAATGGTCGAGGCCCTGATAGGGCGTGACCGGCGGCGGGTTGACGCCCATCTCCGGCGTCACGGGGGCGAGGAAGATCATGCCGCCGCCAAGCCTGATATCGATGCGGCCAGGGGCACGCAGGATCTCGGCGCCGAGCATATCGGCAAACCACTGCGCGGTCGCTTCGGTGTCCGGCGTGCGGATATGGACGTGATCCCAAGTGTATTCGATTGCAGACATCGGCGGCTCCTTTTGAAGTCTTTTTACACAGATCGCAGAAACGTAAACTCGGTATCGTCATAGGCGCGGCGCTCGAGTTCTTCGAACCCTTCCGGCACCGCAAAGCCAGCATCCTTCGCCTCTTCCACCACCAGCAAAGCGCCCGGCGTCAGCCAGCCACCATCGCGCAGCGAGGCCAGCGCCTTTTCGGCAAGCTTCATGCGATAGGGCGGATCGAGGAACACCAGCGAGAACGGTTCGACCGGATGGGCGGGGCCGAGATCGGCGGCGTCGCGGCGATACACTTTGGTGACGCCGCCGAGACCGAGCGCCTCGACATTGTTGCGGAGCAGTGCGCGCGCCTCGGACCCGTTATCGACGAACAGCGTGAATTTGGCGCCGCGCGACACGGCCTCGATGCCGAGCGCACCAGTGCCGGCAAACAGATCGAGCACGCGGGCGTCCTCGATCGGACTTTCGTAAGCGTGGATCAGGATGTTGAACAACGACTCGCGCAGTCGATCCGCCGTGGGACGGATCGCCTGCGTCGTGGGCGACGCGATGTTGCGGCCCTTCAGCCGGCCACCGACGACACGCATCAGATGCCTCGCAATGAATACTGCGCCGCTGCCGCGGGCGCTGTGAACTCCCCTCCCCCTTGCGGGGAGGGGTCGGGGGTGGGGGTGCCCCACGGTAAGGCCTTCGCTCGCGGCCCCCCCTCCCCGACCCTCCCCCGCAAGGGGGGAGGGAGCACAACTGCCGTCGCGATGTACATCGTATTTCTCTTTGACTTCTCTTACGCGTCCCGCGGCTTCAGATCGCGCTTGCCGTGATAGCCGCGCTTCGGCTTCTTCGGCGGGCCACCGAAGGTGGCCGCGTCCTCGTTGCGGGCACGCGACTCTTCCGAGCCGGCGCGCTGCACGAGAATGCGACGGCCCTTGCGGTCTTCCACCGTCGAGCGCTTCAGAACCGGCTTCTTCACGATCACCGGATCGAGCGACACATCGCCCTTGCTCGGCAGCTGGCGACCGAAATCGGCGCCGGAGGCCTCCGCGATCTTCTCGCCGAGCTGCTCGCGCAGCACGCGGGTCTTCACCTCGTCGACCTGGCCTTCCTCGATCTCGCCGAGCTGGAAAGGACCGTAGGAAATGCGGATCAGCCGGTTCACCTCGAGACCGAGATGCGCCAGCACGTTACGTACTTCGCGGTTCTTGCCTTCACGGATCGCGAACACGATCCAGACATTGGCGCTCTTGTCGCGCTCCAGCGTCGCATCGATCGAGCCATATTTGACGCCGTCGACCTCGATGCCGTTCTTGAGCTCATTGAGCTGTGCCTGCGTGACTTCGCCATGCGCACGCACGCGATAGCGGCGCAGCCAGCCGGTCTCCGGCAGTTCGAGCGTCCGCGCGAGGCCGCCGTCATTGGTCAGCAGCAGCAGGCCTTCGGTGTTGAAATCGAGCCGGCCGATGGAGATCAGGCGCGGCAGACCTTCGGGCAGATGATCGAACACCGTCGGCCGTCCCTCGGGATCGGCGTGGGTCGTCATCAGGCCGCGCGGCTTGTGATACAGGAACAAGCGCGTGCGCTCCGGCGCCGGCAACGGCTTGCCGTCGACGGTGATCACGTCGTTGGTGCTGACGTCCAGCGCCGGCGAGTTGATGACGCGGCCATTGACGGCGACGCGGCCCTGCGTGACCCATTCCTCGGCATCGCGGCGCGAGCACAGGCCCGCGCGCGACACGACCTTGGCGATACGCTCGCCGGCCTTCTTGGCCGCGGGGACGCGCGCCGGGCGGCGCTGCTCGGGATCGCGTTCGCGATATTCACCACGACCACCAAATGCAGGACGCTTGGCGAAAATCCTGCTGTCGTCCTCGTTCTCGCGACGCGGACGCTCATCACCGTCGCGAGCCTCGCTGCGACCATGCTCCTGCCAGTCGGTGCGGCCACGCGGCTCGCGCGGGCGATCGAAGCTCGGGCGATCTTCACGCGGACGCGAGAAACGCGGACGCTCACTGTCGCTACGCTCCGGCCGGTCGTCGCGCGAACGCTCGAATTTCGGCCTGTCGAATTTCGGCCGATCGAAATTGCGCGCGCCATCGCGCGGCGGACGCGCGCTGCGGCTGCCGCGATCATCCGATCCGCCTTCGCGCTTCTGCCAGGGCTTCTGCTCGCTGCGATCAGGGCCACGCTCGAAATCACGCCCCCCGCGATCGTTGCGATCGCCAAAGCTCTTGCGCGGGCCGCCGCGATCCGGCGCACCACGGGAGAATTTCTTGTCGCCGCCGAACTTCTTCTCGGCGCTGAAAGGCCGGTCGCCACGCGGACGATCTCCGTCACGCGACGGGCGCGGGCTGAACGGACGATCGCCTTGCGGACGATCACTGCGATCACGCTGTGGGCGATCGTTGCGATCGCCTTGCGGGCGATCAAAGCGCGGACGCGGACGATCACCATCGCCGCCGCGGAAACCTTCGCCGCGCGGCGTATAGGGGCGCTTCTCACCGCCGCCATCGCGCGGCGCGTAGGGCTTCCGCTCGCCGAACTTCTTGTCGGAGAAGCGGCCGGCCGGACGCGCATCGCCGCGGTCGCCACGCGGGGCGCGGTCATCCCTGTTGAAATTCGGACGGTCGCCGCGCGGTGCCTCTCCGCGCGGGCTGTAGGGACGCTTGTCGCCGCCACCGGCGCCGGCGCGCGGTGAATAGGGACGCTTCTCGCGGTCACCGAAATCCTTACGCGGCCCACGGTCTGGACGATCACCGCCACCGCTGCGCGCGGGACGGTCATCGCGGTTGAAGCGGGCCGGACGCGCATCGTCACGATCGCGTCGCGGCGCATCGCCGTAGTCGCGGCGCGGCGCACGGTCGTCATCGCGCTTGCCGGCGTAAGGCTTGGCGCCAAAAGATTTGCCGCCAGAAGGCTTGCCACCGAAAGATCGCTTCTCACCGCCGCCAGCACCGGGCGGCTTCGGGGTGTATGTGCCGTCGCGCTTGGCGAATTTCTTGTCGGGTCCGCGTGCGGCGCCGGAGCGGCCCTTGCCGGCTCCGCCTTTGCCACCGGGTGGCCGGCCGCGCGAGGGGCCGTTGTTTTTGTCGTTGTCGCGGGGCATGAAGGGTCTCACTGCAGCGGAAGCTGAATTGGGTTGAGCGGTGCGGACAGGGTTCGCGGGCCGAAAATGCGCGCTCATTGGGGCGCATTCTCACGCAAAACCAGTATCCACTTTTGCTGAATGCAACTCCGTAGCAGAGTTTTGCGCAGGAAACGAGCCGTTGACCGCACCTTCTTTCATGGATCTGGCGCTGAAAGCGGCCGAAAGCGCCGGAAATGCCGGCGAAGTCCCCATCGGCTGCGTCATCGTCGGGAATAACGAGGTGATCGCCACGGCCGGCAACCGCACCCTCCGTGACCGCGACCCGACCGCCCATGCCGAAGTCCTGGCGATCCGGGAGGCCGCCGCCAGGCTCGGCAGCGAGCGGCTGATCGACTGCGACCTGTATGTGACCCTGGAGCCCTGCACCATGTGCGCGGGCGCAATCTCCTTCGCCCGGATCCGGCGGCTGTATTACGGCGCAGCCGATCCCAAGGGCGGCGGGGTCGATTCCGGCGTGCGCTTCTTCGCTTCGCCGACCTGCCACCACGCGCCGGAAGTCTATCCGTCCGTGGGCGAAACCCAGTCCGCCACGTTGTTACGAGAGTTTTTTAGAGCGCGGCGCTGAGGCTTTGCTGACAGCCAAGTCAACGGGAACGCGGGTCACTTCGTGCCCGTCTTCGTGAATGACGCAGACATGGCGCTCATGGTCCTGATGCATCGCCGGCCGGGCGCTGACTTCGTCGGCGATCACATAAGCCTGTGCAATCGCTTCGGCGTCACTGCGCAGCTCCCGACCAGCATGGTCGCGCTGTGTCGTGCCGTTCTTGAGGTCGAAATAATAGTGCGCCATGGGTACCTCACAGCCCCATCAACGCGCCATACAACCTTCGGTTCCCCAAGAGGAACCCCTGAATACCGTTATTTGCCCTTGCGCTCCCGCGCCACCGCCTGCCAGCCGATATCGCGGCGACAGAAACCTTCCGGCCAGTTGATCAGGCCGATGGCCTCATAGGCGCGGCGCTGGGCCTCAGCAACGGTCTTGGCGGAGGCCGTCACGTTGAGGACGCGGCCGCCATTGGCGAGAATCCAGTCGCCGGATGCCTTGGTCCCGGCGTGAAACACCTCGACGCCGTCAATCTTCTCGGCGCGGTCGAGCCCGGCAATCCGGGTGCCCTTCTCATAGTCGCCGGGATAGCCCTTGGCGGCCATGACCACGGTGAGTGCGGGATCAGGGAACCAGCGCAGATCGAAATTCTTGAGCTGCCCGTCGCAGGAGGCGATCAGGGCCGGCAGCAGATCCGACATCAGCCGAACCATCAGCACCTGGGTCTCGGGATCGCCGAAGCGCGCATTGTATTCGATCAGCTTCGGGCCTTCGTCCGTGATCATCAGGCCGGCGAACAACACGCCCTTGTAGGGATTGCCCATCGCCTTCATGGCGCGCAGCGTTGGATAAATGATCTCGTTCATCGTGCGATCGCGGATCGCATCGGTAAAAACCGGTGCCGGCGAATAGGCGCCCATGCCGCCGGTGTTCGGCCCCTTGTCGCCGTCGAAGGCGCGCTTGTGATCCTGCGCCGCGACCAGTGGCAGTGCATGCTCGCCGTCGCACAGCACGAAGAACGAGGCTTCCTCGCCGGTCATGAATTCCTCGACCACGGCTTCCGCACCGGCTGCGCCGAAGCCGCCGCCGAGCATCATGTCGATGGCGTCTTCCGCTTCCTTCAGCGTCATCGCGACAACGACGCCCTTGCCGGCGGCAAGACCATCGGCCTTGATCACGATCGGCGCGCCCTGCGCGCGAATATAGGCCTTGGCGGCATCCGCATCGCTGAAGCGCTCATAGGCCGCGGTCGGAATGTTGTTGGCCTTGCAGAGATCCTTGGTGAAGCCCTTGGAGCCTTCGAGCCGGGCGGCGGCCTTGCTCGGTCCGAACGACTTGATACCGGCAGCAGCCAGATCGTCGACGATGCCCGCCGCCAGCGGCGCCTCGGGGCCGACCACGACGAAATCGACCTTGTTGGTCCGGCAGAACGCAATCACGGCGGCATGGTCGGCGACATCCAGCGCGATACATTCCGCCTCTTTGGCGATGCCGGCATTGCCGGGCGCGCACCAGAGTTTGGTCAGCAGCGGCGACGCGGCCAGTTTCCACGCCAGCGCGTGTTCGCGACCACCGGAACCGATGAGGAGAATGTTCATAACCAGCCAGACCAATTGCAATCAAACACGCCCATCGTTTAGCACGGCGCGTCGGGACAGCAATCAGTGGTCTGAGTAATCAACCGGCCAGGCGGCCAACCCGTCAAGCGACGGCGACATGTGTTTCCGCGCGATAACGGCGGATCAAACCCACCGTCCAGCCAAGGAAATAGCCAGCGCATGCCCCCGACACCAATTGGCCGATCAGCGGAACGGCAGCACCCGAACCCAGCTTCATCGCGGTTGCGACCGCCACGGCATATTGCAGGAGGAAGACCGACAGGTTGCGGATCAGGGGCAGCCAGCTCCCGGGGCGCAGAATAGTGCCGTCCTGCCGATCGACCGTCATCTCGCCGGGACCGACCCACAGAGCGACGGCCGCCATCACGATTGCCGCTGCCAGCCAAGCTCCGATCAGATGCAATTGGCCGCCGGCAAAGATCAGCCGCGACAACCCCATCAGGAGAAACACCATCGGAACGATCAGCAAACGGCGCAGCTCTGTCTTTCGCGGCCGGAGCGACAGACTTCCGAGCCAGATCAGCAGTGCCAGCAACGCGAACACCCAGATCGGCGTGTTGGTCAGAATGCGCCACGCGATGTCCATGACAATCTCCCAGGCTTTGCTCTACTTGCCTTCCGCAGTCGCGATGATCTCACGCAAGGTCGCGACGTGCCGCGCGAAGGCGCCACGCCCGGTCGCGGTGGCCGTCACCGTCGTCTGCGGCTTCTTGCCGACAAAGGCCTTTTCGACGCTGACATAACCGGCTTTCGCCAGTGTCTCGATATGAGCGCCGAGATTGCCATCGGTGGCGCCGGTCAGTTTCTTCAATCGCGGGAAATCCAGCCCCTGTGCCGGATGCAGCGCGTTCAGCGCTGCCATGATCTTGAGCCGCAGCGGCTGATGGATGATGTCGTCGAGTTCGGCCATGTCAGCTGCGCCGCATCCAGAGGCCACCGAGCAACAGGCCGCCACCATTGACGACAGCCATCCAGAGCGTGAACCACGGTCCGGCGAAGAAGTAACCGAGCAGCGTCAGCGCGATCACGCTCATGCCGATGACGACAAAGACGCGGCCGAACCAGAACCCTGTCATCACGTAAGGCAACATGAAGTAAGTCGTCCAGAACGCGCCGATCTGCCGCGGCACCATGTTCCCGAAAACGATGCTCCACAGACAGCCAAAAGCCACGAAGGCAGTGAAAGCTGCCGTCGCGCGTGCATCGAAGGTGCTGACGCCTTCGCGCTTCTTGTTGAGGGCCCCGATGATGGTCGCGCAGATGACACCCGCGACGATGACGACCGACCAGATGACGGGAGCCGCAGCAGGCGCGAAGAACGAGAGCAGATAACCGATAAAAGTCGCAACGCCCCATAGAATGAGCATCGTGCTGGCGTGCCGATAGAATACCGACTGCCGGACCAGCCGACTGAGGCTCTCGATCTCCATCAACGCAGCACCGGCTTCCTGGCTGTTGATCACGGTGTCACCTCGTTGCGATATCGTCGGCAACGACGGCGACGAAACTTGCCGTGCTGACGACGTCCATATGATTTGCGTTGTCGAGGACGCGCACGTCGATATTGGCTTTCGACTGCATTGCCTCGCGATATTTGTCGGCGAACATCAGCTCGTCATTGCGCCCGGCGATGACCGATATGGGCCCATTCGCCGGATCGAGATCGAGGCGATAGTCGCGATGCGTGCCGAAATTCTGCAGCAGCCGAAACGAATATTCGGACGTCAGAATGCGTGTCGACCCCGGTTGCACGGCAAAGGCAACCACCGGGAGCTGCGAACAGCATGTCACCCCCAACGACTGCAGCACACTGAGCGCGATGATGCGCGGCACATTCGGACTGGCCCATCCGCCTGCGTTCTCGCGTGTGGATGGCGACTTCAGGCCGAGATAGGGTGACAGCAGAACGGTGCGTGCGAAAAGCCCCTGATTGACGGACCCTGCTACGCGCAGTGCAAACCCGCCGCCCGACGAATGCCCGGCGAGCGTCAGTGGCGACGCCAACCCCTGCCCGCGCACATGGCCGACGAGATCTGCGAGATCATCGTCGAGCTGACCGAGATAGGCGATATCGCCGCGGGTCCCCGATGCGCCATGGCCGCGCATGTCGGGAGCGATGCTTTCGACGCCCCGCGCGGCAAGCGCTTTCGCCAGGGCGTGCACCGCGATGCTCGATCCCGACGAACCATGAATGAGCAGTGCGGCACGGTTCACGGATGGTCCGGATGGCGTGTAGCGCCGGTAGGCCAGATTCGAGCCGTCTCTCGCCTGGAAATACTGCAGTGGCGGCACATCCCCGCGATACGCACTGCGCGCCGTGTCCGCAATGGAGGCCAGTGCCTTGGGCCGGGAAACCGGAACCGCAATCATGCCGGCCAGCACCAGGGCCGCCAGACCCACCGCAGCAAGGAGCCAAACGATGCCACGGACCGCGAAGGTCAATATCGACGCCATAATACCCGCCCTTCTCTGAATACAGATTACTCTGTACAACAGAGTTATCTGTAGATCAATATCTGATTGGCGTTTTGCGACCGACATCCCTACTTTGCGACGATCCTGAAAGCCGAGATTCGATGTCCAAAGCCGCCGCCCCCCTCACCAATTCCCCCGAATTCACCGTCTCCGAGCTGTCCTCAGCCCTGAAACGGACGGTGGAAGACACATACGGGAACGTGCGGGTGCGCGGCGAAATCTCGGGTTTTCGTGGGCCGCATTCGTCCGGCCACTGCTATTTCTCGCTCAAGGACGAGAGCGCCAAGATCGAGGCGGTGATCTGGAAGGGCGTCCATGGCCGAATGCGGTTCAAGCCGCAGGAAGGCCTCGAAGTTATCGCCACCGGCAAGCTGACCACCTATCCCGGCTCGTCGAAATACCAGATCGTCATCGAGGCCATCGAGCCGGCTGGGGTCGGCGCGCTGATGGCGCTGATGGAGGAGCGCAAGCGCAAGCTTGGCGCCGAGGGCCTATTCGACGAAGCGCGCAAGCAGTTGCTGCCATGGCTGCCGGAGGTGATCGGCGTGGTGACGTCGCCGACCGGCGCTGTCATCCGCGACATCCTGCATCGGCTCGAAGACCGCTTCCCGCGCCGCGTGCTGGTCTGGCCCGTCAAGGTTCAGGGCGAAGGTTCGGCCGAGCAGGTCGCGGCCGCGATCCATGGCTTCAATGCGCTGCCCGAAGGCGGCGCCATTCCGCGGCCGGATCTGCTGATCGTCGCGCGCGGCGGCGGTTCGCTGGAAGACCTGTGGTCGTTCAACGAAGAGATTGTGGTGCGCGCCGCGGCCGAGAGCATGATCCCGCTGATTTCGGCGGTCGGGCATGAGACCGATATCACGCTGATCGATTTCGCCGCCGACAAGCGCGCGCCGACACCGACGGCGGCCGCCGAAATGGCGGTGCCCGTGCGCGCCGAACTGATGGTGGAGATATCCGGCTTCGAGCGCCGCATGATGTTGTGCTGGCAGCGCGGCCAGGAATCCCGCCGCAACGAACTGCGCGCCGCAGCGCGTGCTCTGCCGGATCTCAGCGAACTGCTCGCCATTCCGCGCCAGCGTCTCGATGGCGCAACCGCATCGCTGCCTCGTGCGCTCAAGGCCAATACCCACGCGCATCATCGCCGCTTCGCGCAGGCGAGCTCAGGTCTCACGCTGCGCGTGCTGCGCGCGCAGATCGCCCATGCCACGCAGCGACTGACGGTATCGGGCGAACGGCTGAGCCTCTCCGCGCGTGCACTGCTTCGGCAGCGCCGCGATCGCTTTGCTGCACTCGATGCCCGGCTGAAGGCCTCGAAACTCGCCAATGCGCAAGCGCAGCGCAATGCCATCATACGCGACAGGGAGCGCGCATTGCGCCTCACTGAGCGCGCGCGCCGTGCATTGACGACACTGGTGCAGCGCCAGCAGGCGCGCGTACAGGCATCGAGCCAGTTGCTCGGTGCCCTCTCCTATCGCAGCGTACTGGCCCGCGGCTTTGCGCTGGTGCGCGACGAGCAAGGTGCAGCACTGCATGCCGCCGCCACTGTCGGCGCGGGCGCCCGCCTGAGCATCGAATTCGCCGACGGCCGCGTCGGTGTGACCGCCGATGGCGACCGCCCGGCCGCCGCGGCGCGTGAAGCAAAGCCTGCGTCGCCGTCCGCGCCGAAAAAGGCGCTGAAAATCGATCAGGGCAGCCTGTTCTAGAGGTTGCGCAGGCCGCCTTTATTGGGCGACGCAGCGGCCCTATTTATGCTACGAGATGACGACATTCAGGGCCGGTGACCGATCCGGCAAGACGACTTAGTGACGATCCAGGAGACCAGCCGTGCTGAACAAATTTGGCCCTTCGGGCCACGGCGAAGCCCAGTTGCAATATCTCGACGGCGATTTCCGCGTGGTGTCGCCCGGCACCTATGTGACCTGCGCCATCACAGGCGAGCGCATTCCGCTGGACGAGTTGAAATATTGGAGCGTCGATCGGCAGGAAGCCTATGCGGTGCCGAATGCAGTGCTGGCGCGGCATTATCCGGACGCCGTGAAGGGTCAGAAGTAAGCTCGTATCGGTCCTTCCGTAGGGTGAGCACGCTTCGCCTTACGTTCTGAGTGTCTTCACTCTTGCCTGATTGAGCCGTTCGATCACGAAAGCCTGCAGTGCCGCCTTGTCTTCGAAGGCCAGCGTGACGGCGAATGGTACGATCTCCGCCGCGGCCGGCATGCTGCTGAGCTTGACGATGTCTTTCTCGGTCGTCACCAGCGTCAGCCCATCACGCTTCGCCTGCGCGACCAGCGCATCGATCTCACCGGGCGCATACGGGTGATGGTCGGCGAGGGCCTTCTCCACCGCCACGTCCACACCTGCATGACGCAACGTGCGAAAGAACCGCTCGGGATCGCCGATTCCCGCAAAGGCCAGCACGCGCTTGCTGCGCAAGGCTGCCACTGACGTCTCATCCGGCACGAGGCGCGCCGTCAATACCGGACCGCCCTTGCCAGCGACCAGCGCCGCAACGCCCGTCGCTGCAACACCATCGCCGATCACGACCAATGCATCGGTGCGTGCGATCTGCAGATCGAGCGGCGCCCGCAAAGGTCCCGCGGGCAGCACGCGCCCGTTGCCGAGACCGCGATTGCTGTCGATCACAATAAACGACGCATCCTTGGCGATGGCCGGATTCTGGAAACCGTCATCCATCACGATGACGCTGGCGCCGGTCGAGCGCGCCAGCGCTGCGCCAGCGACGCGATCCCCGGAGATCACCACCGCCACCTGTCGTGCCATCATCAGCGGTTCGTCGCCGACATCTGCCGCCACGTGCCTCGACGGATCAACTTTCACCGGGCCGCGCAGCTTTCCACCATAGCCGCGGCTGAGCACCACCGGCGTCTCGCCGAGATCGCACAGCACGTGTACCAATGCCAATGTCGTCGGTGTCTTGCCGGCACCGCCGACGTGATAATTGCCGACGCAAAGAACGGGAATACCGACATCGACGCCCTTGCGCGCCATGCGGCTACCTGCGACTTCGCCATAGATGGCGCCAAGCGGCATCAGCAGACGCGACAACCATGTCGATGGCGGCCGCCAGAACGCCGGCTCACGCATCCTGCGCTCCCGCTTCGAGCCGGAGCTGCATCAAATAGGGCTCCAGCGCATGCAGCGTACGGTCGAGCGCACCGCCAAGCCGTTCAACCACGCGATGCCCGGCCTCGATCGCGGCATCGCGTGCCGCCTCGTTACCGAGCATCTGGCCGAGCTGTTTCACCAATTGCTCGGAGGAGTCGGCGAGCTTCGCGCCGCCGGCTCCATCCAGCGCCTCATAGACGTCGGTGAAATTGAACACGTGCGGACCATGCACCACGGACGCACCGAGCTTCACGGCTTCAATCGGATTTTGCCCACCATGCGGCACCAGCGAACCGCCCATGAACACCACCGGTGACAGGCGATAGAACAGGCCGAGCTCGCCCATGGTGTCGGCGACATAGATATCAGTGCCTGCATGCGGCAATTCCTCGCGCGAGCGCAAGGCGACCTGCGCACCCGCCACCGTGATCATCTGCGCGATATCTGCGCCGCGATGGGCGTGGCGCGGCACAATGACGGTCAGCAATTTCGGAAAGAAACTGGTCAGCGTCTTGTGGGTCTCGAGGATGATCTCCTCTTCACCGGGATGCGTCGAGGATGCGACGATGATGGGGCGACCGCGCGTCACCGCCATGAGCTTGTCGAGCTTCACGGCGTCACCGGGCGGCGCCTGCACGTCGAGCTTCAGATTGCCCGTGACAACGACGCTGCGCGACCCCAATGCGCTGAAGCGCTCGGCGTCGGTTTCGGACTGCGCCAGGCAAATCTCGAAACGGCCGAGCAACGCGCCGATGGTCGCCGAAAATTTCTGCCAGCGCGGGAAGGAGCGTTGCGACATGCGCGCATTGATCAGCACCATCGGCAGCCGACGCTTGGCGGCGGAGATGATGAGGTTCGGCCAGAGATCGCTTTCGATGAACAGTGCCAGGCTCGGCTTCCAGTGATCGAGGAAGCGCGCCACGAAGCGCGGTGAGTCATAGGGAATGTATTGATGGATGATATCGGCAGGAAAGCGCTTGGCGATGATCTCGGCCGAGGTCACCGTGCCCGACGTCAGCAGGATGCGCATGCCCAGCGCGCGCAGCCGCTCGATCAGCGCTGCCGCCGCCAGCACTTCGCCGACGCTGGCGCCGTGAATCCAGACCAGCGGCCCGGCGGGGCGCTCGATCTGCGAGATGCCGCGACGCTCGTCTAGGCGCGCAGGATCTTCCTTATTCTTCTTCAACCGTTGCCTGATCAGGACGGGCGCAAGCGGCGTCAGCGCCGCCGACAATCTGCGATAGGCGCGCAGCGTGATCGGCAGCGCGTTAGGCACGACGCGCACCTTCCGGCCGACCTACCGCGTCATAGGCACGCTGCGTGGCCTCGTTCAGCGTGGCTTCGAGCTGCAGGCGCAACGCCTCCATCGTGGCAGCGTCGGCATCGGCAGGAACGCTCAGGGGTTCGCCGCCGACCAGCACGCCGCGCCCGAAAGGCAGATTGATCGTGGTGCGGTCCCAGTTGTTGAGCTGAACGTAGCGGCTGGTGGCCATGGCAAACGGCATGATCGGCCGGCCGCTTTCACGCGCCAGCATGATGATGCCCATGCCGGCGACACGCGAGCGCTTCGGCACGTCGGCGGTCAGCGCCATATTGATACCGCGCTCCAGCACCCGCACCATCTCCTTGAACGCACCGACGCCGCCCTTGCGGTGAAACGCGCCACCATGATCGCCGGAGCCGCGAACGGTGGCGATGCCAAGGCGCTCGGCGGCCAGCGCATTGAACTCGCCGTCGCGATGCTTCGAGATCAGCACCGCGCCGCGATAGTCCTTCTGCCGGATGAACGGCGTCATGAAGTGCTGGCCATGCCAGAACGCCAAGATGACCGGCATCTGCGGTTCGACAATGTCATAGACATCGACGGGATCGAAGGTGAAGGTGTTGGTCTTCCAGACCAGACGCAAAAATTCGGCCGCGAGAAACCCCGCGGCGCGCTGAACCCAGCTGCTGCGCAGCGTGTTTCGGAGCAGTCGTTTCAAGCGGTCGGCTTCGCGTCTTGACCCGGATCGAGCAGCCGATGGAGATGGACGATGAAATAGCGCATGTGGGCGTTGTCGACGGTCTGCTGCGCCTTGGCCTTCCAGGCGACAAATGCCGTCGCGTAATTCGGATAGACGCCGACGACTTCAACCTGGCTGAGATCCTTGAACGTCGTCTCTTTCAGGTTGGTCAGCTCGCCCCCGATGACCAGATGAAGCAGTTGCTGTGGTGTGTCAGACATGAATCCTGTTCCTGCAGCGACCGGCTGCGATCCGATAAGTCAAAGATAGTGGTGCAGCCGGTTAAACCCGGCGGTTCTGGAATTGCTCGACGATGTAAGCATGGCGATCGGCCCCCGCTGCCACCAGCAACCCGTGCGTGACTTCCCGGCGATTATAGAGGATGGGATCGCCCGAAAGCTCGGTCATCCTACCATTCGCTTCGTGCACGATCAAATCTGCGGCGGCCAGATCCCAGTCCCGGCTCTGCCCCCCGGCAAAGGCTGCATCCAGCCGGCCATTGGCGATCCAGCACAATCGCAGCGCCAGTGAGCCGATTCGCGGATAAAGCGTGATATCCTGTCTGGGGTGCACCATCCGCTCGACCAGAGGTTTCGGGCCCGCCACGCGCGAAAAGTCCATTACGGAACCGGTCGTGGCCCGAACCGGAACGCCGTTGCAGGTGGTGCCCTGCCCGCGGATCGCCAGAAAAAATTCATCTGTGGATGGCGCAAATACCGCGGCCATCACCGGCCGGGCGTCCTCGACCAGCGCGACACAGATACACCAATCCTCGCGACCGGCGAGATAGCTGCGGGTGCCGTCAATCGGATCAATGATCCAGGTCAGGCGTTTGCCGAGGCGAGATTCGTCATCGGCGCTCTCCTCCGAAAGCCAGCCGTAATCGGGCGTCGCCGCGCGAAGCCGCTTCTCGATCAGATCGTTGACGGCGATATCCGCTTCGGAGACCGGGGAGGATTCGCCCTTGGTCCATTTCTTGAGTTCTGTACCGAACATTGCGAGGCCGAGCTCGCCGGCCGCCCGCACTGTGTCCGCCATCAGGGCAACATCGTGCGCGAGCCGTTTGTCTGTGTCGAGATCAGCGTCCGGCAATCGTCAGTCCCTCGACGCGCACGGTCGGCGCGTTGACGCCGTATTTGAAAGCGAGGTCGTTGGCCGGGATCATCGACTTGAAAATCTCGAACAGATGACCGGCGATGGTGATCTCGCTGACGGCGTAAGTCAGCTTGCCGTTCTCGATCCAGAATCCGCCGGCGCCGCGGCTATAGTCGCCGGTCACGCCATTGACGCCCGAACCGATCAGATCGGTGACGTAAAAGCCTTCCTTGATATCGGCGATCAGGTCTCCGGGGCTCACGTCGCCCGCTTCCATATGCAGGTTATACGCGCCGGGCGATGGTGACGACGACACGCCGCGATGCGCGTGGCCTGTCGTGATCATGCCGAGTTCGCGCGCGGTCGCGCAATCCAACAGCCAGGTGGTGAGCACGCCGCCGTCGATGATGGCCTGCTGCTTCGTCGCGACACCTTCGGCATCGAAGGACTGCGAACGCAGGCCGCGCACGCGCAGGGGATCATCGATGATGCGGATATTGCTGCTGAACAGCTGCTTGCCGAGACTGTCCTTGAGGAAGGTCGTCTTGCGCGCGACGGACGCGCCATTGGCGGCACCGATGACATGACCGACCAGCGAGTTCGAGACGCGCGGGTCGTACACCACCGGCACCTTGCAGGTCGGCACCTTGCGCGGATTGGCCCGCGCCACCGTGCGCTCGCCCGCGAGCTTGCCGACGCTGGCCGGCGAGTCCAGATCGGATGCATGCAGCGCCGAGGTGAAGGCGTAGTCGCGCTCCATCTTGGTGCCGTCGCCGACGATCGCGGTCATGGACACGCCCTGGCTCGATCGCAGATAGGAGCCGTGGAAACCGGTCGAGGTGACGAGCACCATGCCGCCGATGCCGGTCGAGGCCGATGCGCCGCCGGACTTGGTCACGCCCTTCACCGCGAGCGCCGCCGCTTCGGCTTCCACTGCGCGGCGTTCGAGTTCGCTCACCGACGGCACGACGGGATCGAGCAGATCGAGATTGGCAAAGTCGCGCGCAAGCAGCACTGGGTCCGCAAGGCCGACATATTGATCATCAGGTGCGACGCGCGCCATCGCGACAGCACGTTCGACCAGTTGCGCGACATTATCGCCGGACATGTCATTGGTGGAGATCACCGCCTGACGGCGACCGACGAACACGCGCAATCCCATATCGTCGCCTTCCGAACGCTCGGAGGCTTCGACCTTCCCATCACGCACTTCGACGCCATGCGACACGCCGCGCACCGCGACCGCATCCGCGGCATCCGCACCGGCCTTCCTGGCAGCCTCGACGAGACGCTGCGCCAGCGTGGAGAGTACGGACTGATCGAGCAGATCGGAATTGTCGGATTTCGTGGAGACAGACGACGACGCGTTTGGTGAAGAGTTCACGAACAAAATCCCAACATTGAGAGACGATTTCAAGAGGTCCGAAGCGGCGATGGCCGCTGTTAGAGATGTGCTTATTTCGCAGGGACTTCAAGCATTTGCCGCGCCGAAAAGGAAAGAATTTCAGGGCTCTCGCAACGGTTCGTCAATCATGCCTGCCAAGCTTCTGTCAATCATGAAGGGCAGTCGGATTCGATTAACCAGCCTTTTTAAGCCGATTCCGAACCGGCTCTGGCAAGGTCTCCCCATCGACCGGGAACATAATTCCGGCGGGGAGATAAAAAGCCGTGAGGCATCAAACAGCGACAGGTGGGGCCCATGCCCCGGGATCGGGCAGCGCATTGCGGCTCGATCCCCATTCACTTCCGGTTCGTTTCGAGGCGCATGATACCCGCGCCGACGGAGCGATCCGCCATATCGAACTGCATCGCACCCGCGTCGTCCTGCATCGTGCCGTCAGCGGCATGCGTATGGCGATCAATGTGCGCGTCAGCGATTTTCTCGGCGTCACCTTGCGCGGTCTCGACGACGGCAAGATGCTGATGCTCGCGCATCGCGATCCTTCACTGTCGATTCCATTGCTGGTCAGTTCGGATCGCGAAGAAATCGACACGGCCTGGCAGATGTGGAGCGAGATCTTCGCGCTTCCGCAATTGCCGGAAGAGAAGACTTACGAACCATCGCAACGCCGCCGTCGCCGCAATGCGATCCGCGAGCGCCGCCCGAAATTCCTGGTGCGTCGTCGTCCGGGCGCTTTGCTCGGCGAAGCCGGCAGCTACAAGGGTGAACGCGAGATCATCGCGCGACACTAAGAAGACAGGCAGGAGCCTCCTGCCGTCCTACTCTCCCGGCAGTCGCAACACCTTGACCGGATTCATCATCCGGTCGGGATCGAGTGCGAGTTTCACGCGCCGCATCAGATCGAGCTCGACTTCCGACGTGTAGAGCGGAAGCCGGTCGATATGCATGCGGCCGATGCCGTGCTCGGCGCTGATACTGCCGCCACAGGCGACGCTTTCCTGATGCACAATGGTGTTGGCCTCGTGCGCCGCAGCCTCGCGCACCTGCGCATCGCCGATGTCGTAGGGAAACACAACGATCACATGCACATTGCCATCACCGACATGCCCGCAATGCGCGACCTGCGCATTCGGCAGCTCGCGCTGCAGCCGGCGCGTGACGCGGTCGATGAATTCCGGCAGCGCCGAGATCGGCACCGACGTATCGTTCGACACGGTAAAACCCTCGCGCTTGTTGGATTCCGAAATCGTGTGGCGCAGGTTCCAGATCCGGTCGGCCTTGGCCTGATCGGTGGCGATCACCGCATCGCCGATGAGCCCTTCCTCCATCGCTGCGGCCAGTGCCGTCTCCAAGCTTTCCACGGCGTTCCAGTCCGCGGCGCTGTCCGCCAGTTCGAGCAGCACATACCATGGCGCCTCACCCGCCATCGGACTGCCGCTCGCAGAACCATGACGCAGCACGATCTGCAATTGGCTCTGCGACATCAGTTCAAAGGCCTCGACACGACCGCCCGTCGTGCGCTGCAGATACTGCAATAGCGCAATCGCCTGGCCGACCTCGTCCATCGACACCATTGCCGTCGCTGACACCATGAGCTTCGGATACAGTTTCAGCACAGCGGCAGTGACGATGCCGAGCGTGCCCTCAGCGCCGATGAAGAGCTGTTTCAGGTCGTAGCCGGTATTGTCCTTACGCAGCGCCTTGAGGCCATTCCAGATGCGACCGTCTGCCAGCACCACTTCCAGCCCGAGCACCTGCTCGCGCATATTGCCGTAACGCAGCACACCGGTGCCGCCGGCATTGGTAGATATCAGCCCGCCGACCTCGCAACTGCCGACGCTGCCGAGCAACACCGGAAACTGCCGGTCATGCTGGTCAGCCAGCGCACGCACATCCGCCAGAATGCAGCCGGCTTCCAGCGTCACCGCATTGTTGAGCGGATCGAGGTTGCGCACGCGGTTGAGCCGCGAGACATTGACGATCAGGCAGTCCAACTCATCCGGTGCGATCGCTCCGCCGGTGAGCCCGGTATTGCCGGCTTGCGGCACGACCGCCACACCGAAGCTGCGGCAGACGCCCATCAGTGCCGCAACTTCCTCCGTACTTCCCGGCAGGGCTACAGCGACAGCAGCCCCGCGATAACGGGCGCGCCAGTCTTGCTGATAGGAATCGGCATCCGCACCAGTGCGCACATATTTGCCGCCAATAACTGCGGCCACGGCAGCAAGAAATGCAGCAGGATCGGCTTTCAGAGACGTCAACACGCTATCCTTCCGCAGAGCTACTCAGCCTTCAGACCGGCGGCCTGGATGATCGGGCCCCACTTCACGCCCTCGGCCTTGACCTGCGCCTCGAGCTCGGCGCCGGTCGAGCCCACCGGATCTCCGCTCAGCTCGCGCAACTGCTTCGCCACGTCCGGATCGGCGACGGCCTTGCGGAACTCTGAACTCAACCGCTCGGCCAGCGCCAGCGCCATGCCGGGTGGGCCGAACACCGCGTTCCAAGTATAGGTCTCGTAGTCAGGCAGGCCGGACTCTGCAACGGTCGGAATGTCCGGGAATGATGGCGACCTCTTCTTAGTCGTGACGGCCAGCGTGCGGATCGAGCCCGCCTTGATGAACGGCGCAGCGCCGCTCAACACGTCGAACAGAACCGGGATCTGTCCGCCCATCAGGTCGTTCATGGCCGGTGCGCCGCCGCGATAGGGCACGTGCTCCATCTTCACGCCCGCCTGCACCTTGAATAACTCACCGGAGAGATTGGGCGGTGTTCCCACGCCGGACGACCCGTAACTATATTTGGTCGGCTCGGCCTTGAGCAGCGCGATGAGTTCGCCGACGGTGGTCGCCTTCACCTGCTTGGACACCATCAACACATTGGGCACCGTGACCAGCATCGAGATCGCGGTGAAATCCTTGACCGGATCGTAAGGCGGCACCTTCGCCATCAACGGATTGATGGTGTGGGTGGAGATCGTGCCCATCAACAATGTCAGCCCATCGGGCTTGGCGCGCGCGACCCGCGTGGCACCAACCACACCGCCTGCGCCGCCGACATTTTCGATGAGGATCGTTTGCCCGAGTTGATCGGAGACCTTCTTGGCGACATGCCGACTGACGATGTCGGTGGCCCCGCCAGCTGCGAAAGGCACGACCAGCGTGATCGGGCTTTTCGGCAGGTCTGCCTGCGCCCAGACACTGGTACCTGGAATCATCATGCTGGACGCCGCAACGGCTGCCGAGCGGCAGAACGTGCGGCGCGTAATCTTGCTCGCCATTGTTTCCCTACCCTTGATGATGTTTTTGTTTCCCACACTGGTTTTCCAGCATTGGGTCTCCAGACGATCGTCAGAAGGGCGCCGCATCCACATGGATGAGCGCCCTTCCGTTTGTTCAGAGCGGCGCGTGTCCCAGCGCTGCACGGAATCGGTTCTTCACATAGACACCATCACGCGGCGGCAGCACGCGGGGCGGGTTTTCCGCTTTCACTTTGATCGTCGCGAGCTTGACGCCATCGCGCGACGACAGGCGAGTGCGCAGATCGTCCACGCCCGCCATATCGCGAATCTCGCGCGTCCAACCAAAACCGCAGGCTTGCGCCACGCGATCGAGATTGACGCCGAGCCCAGCGTGGCTGACCTGCATGCCGGTTTCGCCGAAATGCCCGTTGTCGAGAATGGCGATGGTGAGATTGGCAGGTTTGCGCGTGGCAATGGTGGCGAGGCCGCCCATACCCATCAGCATCTCACCATCTCCGGTGATCACCAACACCGAATGATCAGGCTTCGCCGTCGCCAGTCCAAGCCCGACCATGGCGGCGCTGCCCATGGCCGCCCAAAGATAGTAGTTATTGTCGTGATCGCCGGCGGCCATCACATCATAGGACGGTGAGCCAAGGCCAGTGACCACGAGCAGATCCTTGCGGCCGGCCAGCAGCTTCTGCACGACCTCGCGGCGATCGAGCGCGCCGGTTGCGTTTACTTGACCCACTGCTTCTCTCCGATCAAACGCTGCCCCAGAAGCAATGCACAGGCTGCATCGCCATTGAATGCCATCGATGCGGCGCCATGCAACAGCGGCGCAACATCTTGCGGCTCATCGGCGCGCCAGGTCAGCACGCCCATCAGGTTGAGCGCCTTCTCGGTCGCCTGCCCCATCGGATTTTGCCACGCATTGAACTCCGCCCAGTCGCCGCGCATGGTCACGACCATCAGCAGAGGAAAGCGCGTGCAGGCCTGCAGCGCCAGCGTATTGATGCAGTTGCCGACGCCGCTGGACTGCATCAACAGCGCACCGCGCTCGCCGCCGAGCCAGGCACCCGCGAGATAGCCGATGCCTTCCTCCTCGGTCGTCAGCACAACGGAATTGATCGCATTGTCCTCGTCGGCGAGACGGATCGCCGTGGAGTGGCCGGCATCGGGCACATAGACGATGTGCTTGACGTCGGCCTCCTTCAGGATGCGGAACACATCGTGCCGCCAATCCACCTGTGAACCGGGCGTGGGCCCTGCATCTGACATTCCAGTCTCCGTTGCTTGCAGCATAGCGCTGACTCACGCTTAGCCCAAAGCAGACGGCCCGACGCATACCGATTTGCTCGAAGAGATATGCCGAGATTTGATCTCTGGCGTTGCAGCACTCGACAGCGTGCGAATGGTGCGACGCAGCTACGTTTTCCTGGGATCGATCATGTGTCCAACCCAGATATTCCGGGCGACGAGATCGGCGGCGATCTCCGTGAATGTATCGCCGACAAAGCGCGCCGCCGCGCTGACCGAGCGGTCTGCCGGATAGGCCAGCACCAGCTTGCGCGCCGGTGTGGGATTGACCAGCGGCGCCGCACAGAGCACGCCGCTCTCGACCAGCGCGTGGATCGGCGCGAGCGGCAAAGCAGTGGAGCCAACACCGTTGCGCACCAGATCGATCATCGCACCAAAGGAGTCCGCCTCGACACTGCCGCGCAACTGGATGCCCGCCTGCCGCGCGCATTCTTCCATGATCCCACGCAAGCCATGGCGGAGGCTCGGCAGAACCAACTCTTCGTGAGCCAGTGCCGCGAACGGAACGGGACGATCCATCCGCAATCCCTTGCTGCCGGCGCTGACGAACAGCAGGTTCTCCATCATCACCGGCACGATGCGCAGTGAACGCAGCGGCTGGGGATCGTAGGACACGGCGAGCTCCAGTTCGCCGCGTTGCAGCCAGTCGAGCAGATGGCCCGTGAAGGCCGATGACAGCCGGATTGAGAGCTGCGGATGCACTTCCTTGATCTTCTTCACCAGCGGAACGGTGACGATCTCCGCCACGGTCGGCGTCGTGCCAATGGAGACGAGCCCCTTGAACGACGCGCTCTCCTCCGAGGTGACATTGCGGATGGCATCGAGCTCGGTCATCACGCGGGTGGCGTGGTTGAGAACGTCGCGGCCGATCTCAGTGATGACCATGCCGCGCCCGTGCCGCTCGAACAGCGCGGCGCCAAGTTCCTTTTCAAGCAATCTGATCTGCCGGCTCAAGGCCGGCTGCGCGATGCGAAGGCGATCGGCGGCCTTGCTCAGGCTTCCCAGTTCAGCCACGTGAATGAGTGTCTTGAGCTGCGCGACGTCCATCTCTGTGGTCCACCAGTGCTTGGGAAGGCGCGATTACGCCGCCCGCATGATGGCATCCACGAGCAATCCTGCAAACAGCAGCAGCCCCGCGTCACGGTTGGACTTAAACAGCCGCAGGCATAATGCGGAGTCGCTGATATCGATGCGGGTGATCTGCCAAGCCAAGTGCGCCGCGAACGCCGCGAGGCCGAGCCATGCCGGCCAGCGCGCGCCAGCCAGTGCTAGCGCCGCGCCGATCAGCAACACGGCAAGCCCGTAGAACAGCGTCAGCGCGGCCTGCGTGCGTTCCCCAAACAGCAGCGCCGTCGACTTCACGCCGATCAGCGCGTCGTCCTCGGTGTCCTGATGAGCGTAGAGCGTGTCATAGGCGATCACCCAGCAGATCGAACCCGCGTACAAAGCCAGCGCTGTTGCATCGATGCGGCCGAACATGACAGCAAAGCCCATCAGCGCGCCCCACGAGAAGGCGAGGCCCAGCACGCTCTGTGGCCAGTAGGTGATGCGCTTCATGAAGGGATAGGCGGCAACGATGCCAAGCGAGGCAATGCCGGTGGCGATGGCGAAACTGTTGAACTGCAGCAGCACCACGAGACCGATCAGTGCCTGCAGCACCAGAAATGCAAAAGCCTGTTTCGCCGTGACCTGCCCGGCCGGGATTGGCCGCGAGCGCGTGCGCTCCACCTTGGCGTCGAGGTCGCGATCGGTGATGTCGTTCCAGGTGCAGCCGGCACCGCGCATGACGAAGGCGCCGATAAAGAACAGCGCGATCATCTTGGGCAATTGATGGATATCATGCGCCATGCCGGAGGCGAGCGCCGCCGACCACCAGCACGGCATCAGCAATAGCCACGAGCCGATCGGACGGTCAAAGCGCGACAGCCGCAGATAGGGCCGCGACCACAACGGCGCCGAGCGATCGACCCAGTTACCGGTCGCATCCGCAACGCGGGCGGCCGCGTCGCTCATTGGAACAGAATGATCTGCCACCCGATCATCGGGTGAGCACGTTGCCGTTCAGCGTATCGAAGGTGGTGCCGCCGCTCTTGCGCGCATTGTTCGCTTCCGGCAGCGATGCCGAGGAGCCCAGCACGTCGCTGAGACGCGGCGCAGCCACCGGGCCGCCACCACCACCGCCACCCCGTTGCTGCTGAGCGACGCTGCAGACCTTCTGCCGCATGCCTTCGGTGTTCTTGTGGCCGGTCTTCATCTGTTCGCCGACATTGGGCGGAATGCCGCACTTCTGCGCATTGGCCTCGATGTATTTGATCATCTTGACTTCGGTCTGCGAGAAAGAGGTGATCAGCTTGCAGGCCTCGTCCGGCGGCGCGCGACGCTCGCTCGCAGCCTTGATGGCAGCGCCCTTCTTTTCGGCGTCCTGGCGCAGGGGCAGAAAGCCCTTCATGCAATCTTCGCCGCCGGGCGGGCCCGCCTGCTGCTGCGGAGGAGCGCCGAAGCCGCCGCCACCAATCGGCGCAGCGCCATTGGAGGGAAACGCGCTGGGCGCAGCCGCTGCACCATTGACCGGCGGAAATGGCGATGCGCTGGCAGGCGCACCGTTCACCGGCGGAAACGGCGACGAACTCGCAGGCGCAGCCGAACTGTTGCCCGGCAGCGGCGCGGGAAACGCGCCCTGGGCGTGAACTTCGATAGCCTGCATGGCGAACACGGCCATGGACAGCGGCACAATCAAACGACGGATGATCACAGATATTCCTCCGGCAGCTCAGTGCCCCGATTGATCGGGGGCGAAGCCCATCCTGATTCAGGACTTTCTACGATTCCTGCCAAGCCTTAACAACCCACCAACAGCACGCGGATTCGGGCGGCAGCACGGCGCAAAGCCGCGTTCTCGCATGATAATTCGTCGCAGTTGGGCTAAAGCTCGCCCTCTGAATGGAACATGAACGATGCCGCAAGCCGATTTCCGCAGCCCCCGCCTCTTTGTCGATGCGCCTTTTGCAGCCGACGCAACCATTTCGCTCGATCGCAACCAGAGCAATTACCTCGGCAATGTGCTGCGGCTGGGCTCCGGCGCCTCGGTGCTGGTGTTCAACGGCAAAGACGGCGAATGGCAGGCCGCCATTTCCGGCGGCAAGCGGGCAGACCGCCTGACCCTGCTGACCCAGGTCCGGCCACAGGATACCCTGCCCGAAGTGACCTATGTATTCGCTCCACTGAAACATGCGCGGCTCGATTACATGGTGCAGAAGGCTATCGAAATGGGCTCCGCGGCGCTGCAGCCGGTGATGACGCGCTTTACCCAGGCCAGCCGGGTCAATACCGAGCGGATGCGCGCCAATGTGGTCGAGGCGGCCGAACAATGCGGAATTCTGAGCGTGGCCGCTGTCGCCGAACCACTGAACCTGCCCAAATATCTCGACCAGCGGGATGCCAAACGGCTGCTGATCTTCTGCGACGAGGCCGCTGAAGTGACCGATCCCATGGCCGCGCTGGCCGGCGCCCGGACGGCCGCCTCCGCCGGAATCGACGTCTTGATCGGCCCGGAAGGCGGCTTTGCCGAGGAAGAACGGGCCCTTCTGCTGAAACAGGTCAATATTCTCCGGCTGGCGCTGGGCCCGCGGATCATGCGGGCCGATACAGCGGCGGTGGCTGCGCTGGCGCTGGTGCAGACTGCTCTTGGTGACTGGAATGGTAACCAAGTAGGCAAATAGCCCGCTGCCATGACCCGACATTAAGGCCACCGGGTGATGGTGGTCGAAACGTCGCAACCGCCATGCTATGGGCTGCGCCAACGACCACTCTGTTGAGATTGCTGGACTTCGAGATGACCAAACCCGCCGCCCCTCGCGCGACCGGATCCGCCGCCTGGGCGGATGCGCTGCTGTTGTCGTTTGCCGAGGCCGGCTACGCCCATGCCGAGCCGGCGATCCTGCAGCCGGCCGATCCGTTCCTCGATATGTCCGGCGAAGACATCCGCAAGAGCCTGTATCTGACGACCGACGCGTCGGGCGAAGAGCTATGCCTGCGGCCGGATCTCACGATCCCCGTGGCGCGCGATTATCTCGCCTCGCCGCAGGCCGGCCAGCCCGCGGGCTTCAGCTATCTCGGCCCGGTGTTCCGCTATCGGCAGGGCACACCCAGCGAATTCCAGCAAGCCGGCATCGAATCCTTCGGCCGTCAGGACCGCGCAGCCGCCGATGCCGAAATGCTGGCGCTCGGCCTCGAGGCGACGGCCGCCTTTGGCCTCAGCGATATCGAGATCCGCACCGGCGACGTCGCACTGTTCGCGGCGCTGATCGAGGCGCTCGACCTCTATCCGGTGTGGAAGCGCCGGCTGATGAAAGACTTCAACCGCAAGATCAGCCTGACCCACGATCTCGACCGGCTGACCCTCGCAGAGTCGCCGGTCCGCAACGAATATGAAGGCGTGCTCGCTGCTCTCGCGGGCTCCGACCGCAAGGCAGCGCTGGCACTGGTCACCGACCTGATGTCGATCGCCGGCGCCACCAATGTCGGCGGCCGTTCGGTGGCGGAAATCGCCGATCGCTTCCTCGAACAGTCGACGCTGAAAGGCGGCGCACTGCCGCGCGATGCGCTGGTGCTGATCAAGCGCTTCCTCGCGATATCAGGCGATCCCGACGATGCCCTGCAGCAACTGCGCAAGCTCGCCTCCGATGCCAAACTCAACATCACGGCCGCCATCGACGAATTTGAAAGCCGCATCGGCTTCATGGCGGCGCGTGGTATCGATACCACCAGGACGCGTTTCTCGACGTCATTCGGCCGCGGCGTCGACTACTACACCGGCTTCGAATTCGAGCTGCACCGCAAGGGCAATGGCACCGAGCCGCTGGTCGCCGGCGGCCGGTATGACGGACTGCTGACGCAGCTCGGCTCCGCTACGCCGATCCCTGCGGTCGGCTTCTCGATCTGGATCGAAGCCCTCACTCATAACGCGTCCTCGGCGCTGGTTTCCGGGAGCGCGTCATGACCGCACCATTCGTCCTTGCCGTTCCCTCCAAGGGCCGGCTGCAGGAAAACGCCGAAGCCTTCTTCACCCGCGCCGGTCTGACGTTGGCGAAGCCGGGCGGCGTGCGCGATTACCGCGGCACCATTGCCGGATTCGACAATGTCGAAATCGCCTATCTCTCGGCCAGCGAGATCGCCTCGAACCTGGCGCGCGGCGCCGTGCATCTCGGCATCACCGGCGAAGATCTGCTGCGCGAGAGCATCCCCGACGCCGACAAGAAGGTCGCTTTGATCGATGGCCTGGGCTTTGGCAGCGCCAATGTGGTCGTTGCCGTGCCTCAGGCCTGGATCGACGTCCGCACCATGGCCGATCTCGATGACGTCACCACCGGCTTCCGCGCGCAGCACAATCGCCGCATGCGCGTCGCCACGAAGTATATCAACCTGACGCGCAACTTCTTCGCGTCGCACGGCGTGGTCGACTATCGCATCGTCGAAAGCGCCGGCGCCACCGAAGGCGCACCGGCCACCGGCACGGCCGAACTGATCGTCGATATCACCACCACCGGCGCGACCCTCGTCGCCAATGGTCTCAAGGTACTCGATGACGGCGTCATCCTGCGCAGCCAGGCCAATCTCGTCGCCTCGCGCGCCGCCGACTGGTCGGCGCAGTCTCTGGAAACCGCGCGCATCATTCTCGACCACATTGCCGCGCGCGCCCGCGCCAGCAAATACAAGGAAGTGCGCACCCGCTTCGCCGGCTGCAATCAGGCGCTCCTCACCGAGGCACACAACCGCTTCGGCGTGGTGTCGCCGTTCGGCGGCCCGACCTCGTCGGGCATGATCACGCTGCACTGCCCGCCGGCGCAGCTTTACGCGCTGAGCAGCTTCCTGCGTGCCAACGGCGCAGATACCGTCTCGGTCGCCTCGCTCGACTATGTGATGGATCGCGAGAATCCGCTGTTCGCCAAACTTGAGGCGTTCTTGCGGCAGTAACGCGCAGCGCCGCGTTTCGCCTTGCTGGCGGACGCGCCGGCTGATTACCATATGATTCATGAGCATATTTTGGATATCGGAATCTGATCGATGATGCTGGGCAGCGACGTATCGAGCCTGTCGACCGATGCCGCGACCGCCGCGGCACAAGGCCTGTCGATCGTTGTGCCTGTTTACAACGAGGCGCCCGGCCTTGCCCTGTTTCATGAGCGGCTGGCGACGCTTGCGACGACACTGAAAGAACGCCACGGCCTCGCCTGCGAAGTCGTCTATATCGATGACGGCAGCGCCGATGGCACGCTGGCGGTTGCGCGCAGCCTGCAAGCCACGTCGGTCGACGTTCAGGTCGTGTCACTGTCGCGCAATTTCGGCAAGGAAGCCGCGCTGATGGCAGGGCTCGACCATGTCACCAAGGGCGCGGTTCTGTTCATGGATGGCGACGGCCAGCATCCGCCGTCACTGGTCGAACAGCTGGTGCGGCACTGGATCGTCGAAGGTTATGACGTCGTCTATACCGCCAAAGCCCATCGCGACAACGAATCCTTCCTGCGCCGCCAGGCCGTGCGCGGCTTCTATGCGCTGATCAACTGGGGTGCGCGGCAGAAGATCCCCGAAGATGCCGGCGACTTCCGTTTGCTGTCACCGCGTGCGGCTGCGGCGCTGCGCCAGCTGCCGGAGCGCAACCGGTTCTTCAAGGGACTGGCGACCTGGATCGGCTTCCGCCAGCTCCGCGTCGACTACGAACCGGCGGCACGCGAACATGGTGTGACATCGTTCAATCCGAAGCAGTTGATCGGCCTGTCGATCGAGGGCCTGACCTCGTTCTCGGTGGCTCCGCTGCGTTTCGCCAGCCTGCTCGGTCTTCTGCTCGCCTTCGGCGCGTTCCTGTTCGGTCTGTCGATCCTGTGGGAGACATGGGTCTCCGGCAAATCGGTACCGGGCTATCCATCGCTGGTCGTCGGCCTGATGACCCTCGGCGGCGTGCAGCTGATCATGATCGGCGTGCTCGGCGAATATATCGGCAAGATCCTGTCCGAACTGAAGGCGCGGCCGATCTATTTCGTCGCCGAGCACAGCGTGAAGCGCAACACTCCCGATAGCGTGGCGCAAACCACCGACCGGACCGCCGCCGAATGACCGGCGCAGCCCTGCGCCGCATCACACTCTGCGCCGACGATTACGGCATCAGCCCCGGCGTCAATCGGGGCATCCGCGAACTCATTGCGCTCGGACGCCTCAACGCCACATCTGTGATGGTGGTCGGTCCTGCAATTTCGCGCGATGACGTGAGTGCGTTGCAGGACGCCGTCGCCAAGAATCCGAATTGCGAGATCGGGCTGCACGCGACACTGACCGCCCCGTTTCATCCGCTGACGATGCACTACCGACCGCTGCTCGACGAGCTGTTCCTGCCGCTTGGCAAGATGCTGCGCTTCAGCCTGTTGCGAAAACTCGATCGCGAGGCGATCGAGACCGAGCTGACTACGCAGATCGCGAAGTTTACGGCCCTGTTCGGGCGCGCCCCCGACTATGTCGACGGGCACCAGCACGTACAGACCTTCCCGCAGGTGCGCGATGCGCTCCTCGCTGCGGTGAGGAAAAATGCGCCGACGGCCTGGGTCCGCCAATCCGGCCGTGTGCTGCCGTTAGGCCAACGCCTCGATAATCCGAAGGCGCTGCTGCTCGACACGCTCAGCGCCACGTTCCGCCGACGTGCGACGCGCGCCGGCGTGACGTTCAATCCGGGATTTGCCGGCGCCTATGACTTCACCAAGCATGCCGACTTCGGCACGCTCATGGCCGGTTTCCTCAACGACCTTCCGGATGGCGGACTGGTGATGTGCCACCCCGGTCATGTAGATGAGATCCTGATCGACCTCGATCCGTTCACCGACCAGCGCGAACGCGAATATCAGTATCTGGCAAGCGATGCCTTCGTGCAGTTGCTGGCGGCAAACAACGTCACTCTCGCACGCTAATCCGCGAACTGTCCGCTCGCCTTGATGATCGGCGCCCAGCGATCGACCTCGCTGTCGAGCTGCTTCTTCAATGCCTGCGGCGTCGCCTGATCCTGTGGCACCGGATCGGTGTTGATGTCGTTGAAGCGCTTGATCAGTTCGGGATCGCGCAACGAATCCTGCAGCACCTTCGCCAGTTTCTGCACGATATCGTCAGGAGTTCCCTTTGGCGCGTAGATGCCATGCCAGGCGCCCGCCTCAAAACCCTTCAGGCCGGCTTCATCCGCGGTGGGCAGGTCCGGCATGGACGACAAACGCGTCTTCGTCGTAATCGCGTAGCTCTTCACAAGTTTCGCCGCGATCGGGCCGGTGGTGTTGGTGGTCTGGTCACAAGTGAGATCGATCTGGCCGGCGATCAGATCGTTCATCACCGGGCCGTTGCCCTTGTAGGGCACCGACAGGATCTGCTTGTCGATGGCATTCATGAACATCAGGCCACAGAGCTGCGAGGCGGCGCCGAGGCCGGCATTGCCGAATGTCATCTTGTCGCCGTTGGCCTTGATATAGGTGATCAGCTCGGCGAGCGTGTTCGGCGGCAGGTTCGGCCTGGAGATGATGGTCATCGGCGCATTGGTGACGAGGCCGATCGGCGCGAAGGCGGTCTTGGTATCGTAAGGCAGTTTGCGATACAGCGTCGCAGCCGTGGAAATTCCGATGTGATGGATCAGGATCGTGTAGCCGTCCGGCTCGGCACGAGCCGCGCGTGCGGCGGCGATGGTGCCGCCGGCGCCTGTGGCATTTTCGATGATGATGGTCTGGCCGAGGATCTTCGACATTGTCGCAGCGGTGACGCGCGCGACGGTGTCGGTGGCACCGCCGGCCGCGAACGGCACCAGCATGGTGATCGGCCTGTTGGGATAGCCCTGTGCGAAGGCAGCGGAGCTTGCCAGCGTAATCGCAAACGCAAGTGTAGCTGTGACTTTCATGAGATCCTCCCTGAATATTGTTTTGATTATTGAAATCGAACGCCCCGGTGAGACCGGGGCGTTCGGAAATCGCGTCAGACGTTCGAACTATGGATCGCGTCTACCACGGCGTCGGTCACTTCTTTCGTCGTGGCCTTGCCGCCAACATCGGGCGTGATAATGCCGGCTTCGCAGACCTTTTCCACCGCACGCATCAACCGCGCCGATGCATCCGGCTCACCAAGATGATCGAGCATCTGCGCAGCGGTCCAGAAACTGGCGACAGGATTGGCGATGCCCTTGCCGGTGATGTCGAAGGCCGAACCGTGGATCGGTTCGAACATCGAGGGGAAGCGCCGTTCCGGGTCGATATTCGCCGTCGGCGCGACACCGAGGCTGCCGGCCAGTGCGCCGGCGAGGTCGGAGAGAATGTCGGCGTGAAGATTGGTGGCCACGATGGTGTCGAGGCTCTGCGGCTTCAGCGTCATACGCACGGTCATGGCATCGACCAGCATCTTGTCCCATGTGACGTCAGGGAAATCCTTCGACACTTCGTCGGCGATCTCGTCCCACATCACCATGCCGTGGCGCTGCGCGTTCGACTTGGTGACGACGGTGAGCAGCTTGCGCGGACGTGACTGCGCGAGCTTGAACGCGTAGCGCATGATCCTGACCACGCCGACGCGGGTGAACACCGAGACTTCGGTACCGACTTCCTCCGGCAGCCCGCGATGTACGCGACCGCCGCAACCGGCATATTCGCCTTCGGAATTTTCGCGCACGATCACCCAGTCGAGATCGCCGGTTTCGACACCGCGCAGTGGCGAGGTGATGCCGGGCAGGATCTTGGTCGGGCGCACATTGGCGTATTGGTCGAAGCCCTGGCAGATCGGAAGCCGCAGGCCCCACAGCGTAATGTGATCGGGCACATCGGGCGCGCCCACCGCACCGAAATAGATGGCATCGAACTTCTTCAGCTTCGGCAGGCCGTCGGCTGGCATCATGACGCCGTGCTTGCGGTAATAGGCCGAGCCCCAATCAAACGTTTCGACATTGAAGGTCACGTCGCCGACCCGCTTCTGCAGGGCTTCGAGCACACGGGTGCCGGCGGCGATGACTTCGGGGCCGATCCCGTCGGCCGGAATGGCCGCGATGGAATATTCGCGCATGGTGAGGTCTCTGCTGGGTTGAACTGGCTCTCCCCACCCTGCAGGCGGGCAGCGCCCGGCTCAATCGCGGTTGTTTATACAAATAAATGATATAATAACTCCCGAGGCGGCCGAAGGGCGCCATCGGGAGGCTTGATGGATCTGCACCAGTTGCGCTGTTTTGTAACCGCGGCGGACGAACTGCATTTCGGCCGCGCGGCGCAGCGGCTCGAGATGATGCCGTCCGCACTCGGCCGCTACATCCGCCTCCTCGAGGACGATCTCGGCACACGCCTGCTGACGCGCACGACGCGCAGCGTCGCCCTGACCGATGACGGCGCCGAGTTTCTGAAACAGGCGCGCGACCTGCTCGCCCGCGCGGATCAGATCGCGTCGTCATTCCGGGCGCGCGTGCGGGCGCGCGCAGCCACAATCCGGGTCGGCGCAATCGACAGCGCCGCCGCCGGGCTTCTGCCGGCACTGCTTCACGATCTTCGCGAGCGCGTCCCTGACCTTGCCATCAAGCTGGATGAGGACAAGACGATCCGGCTGCTGCCGCGCCTGCTGTCGGGCCGGCTCGATCTCGCTTTTGTCCGGCCGCCCGAGAGTGCCGACAAGCGGCTGGAATTCATGTTTCTGTTTCACGAGACAGCCGTCGTGGCCGTCTCCGAGCGCCATCCGCTGGCCTCGCGCACGCATCTGACGATCGCAGACATCGCCGAGGAGCCTCTGATCGTGCCGGAGCGACGGTCGCGGCCGCACAGTCACGACCTGACGATGAAGCTGTTTGCGGAATCCGGGCTACAGGCGAATGTCGTTCAGATCGCCGACGAGAAGCAGACCATCGTCAATCTCGTCGCCGCCGAAATCGGGCTGGCGATCGTGCCGCGCTGGACGTCTCGCATGCCCGCACGCGGCGTTCGCTATATGCCGCTAGGCATGGCGGCAATGAACAGGCTTCCGCTCGCCGCGGCGTGGGTCAGAGGGACCCGCGATCCGGCACGGGATCAGATTCTTGACATGCTGAAGGCCAATCTGGCGCGCTACGCGCTGGAAGCATGACAAGAGGAAGCACGACAAGGCCTGCCGGTCGTTTTGTCGCATAACTAAATTTAATCCAGGCGGCACTTATTGCGACACAAAGCGTCACTACATCTCCAGCGCGCAAAGCAAGCGCGCTTTGAAGACAGAGGACGCCATGACACCGCAAGAACGCCAACTGGTTGACGATCTCTTTGACCGGCTCAGCAAGGTCGAAGGCGCGCCACGCGATCCAGACGCGCTCGACGCCATTGCGCAGGGCCAGCGCCGCGCCCCCAATGCGCTGTATGCGCTGGTACAGACCGTATTGCTGCAGGACGAAGCGCTGAAGCGCGCCCATGAGCGCATCCAGCAACTGGAAGGCAACGGCGCCCCCGAACAGGCTGCTCAGGGCGGCTTCCTCGATTCGATGCGAGACGCCCTGTTCGGTCAGGGTCAGAACCCGAACCAGCCGCGCGGCTCCGTGCCGAGCGTGCGCCCGCCCGAGCCGAGCCGTCCTGCCTGGAACACCGGGCAGGTCATCGGCCAGCCCCAGCCACAGGGTGGCTATGGTCAGGGTGGATACGGCCAGGGTCCGGGACCGGGCCAGTTCGGCCAGCAACAACCGCAAGCCGGTGGTGGCGGTTCGTTCCTCGGTACAGCGGCTGCGGCAGCAGCCGGCGTGGTCGGCGGGTCACTCTTGCTCGGCAGCATCCGTTCGATGATGGGCGGCAGCCATCAGCAAGGTTTCGGTGACGCCGCCAATGCCAGCGAGAGCAAGAGCCCATGGAGCTCCGGTTCGGATTCCTCCGGCGGCAACCTCGGCAATCAGGCCGGCGTCAATGATATCGGTTCGTCCAGCGGCTCCCGCGCCGGATCCTTCGATCAGGCGCAGGCCGATGCCGACCAGGACCAGGATCAAGACCAGGACGACGGTGACTACGACGCCATGGACATGGATTCCGACGACAGCGATTTGGCCTGATCGTTTAGACCAGCAACACAAAAACGGCCGCTCTCACGAGCGGCCGTTTTCATGTGACGGGAGATCAATCAGATCACGACGACCCGGGCTCCGACGCCGACGCGGCCATAGAGATCGATGACGTCCTCGTTGCGCATGCGGATGCAGCCTGAGGAAACATTGGTGCCGATAGTCCATGGCTCGTTGGAGCCGTGAATACGGTACAGGGTCGAGCCGAGATACATCGCGCGTGCGCCGAGCGGATTTTCCGGACCGCCTTCCATGTAACGCGGCAGATCAGGACGGCGCGCCAGCATTTCCTTTGGCGGCGTCCACGACGGCCATTCCTTCTTCGCCGTGATCGTCTTTACACCGGACCAAGTGAAGCCCGGCCGGCCGACGCCGATGCCATAGCGCATCGCCCTGCCGCCACCCTGTACCAGGAACAGAAATTTGTTCGGCGTATCGACGACGATGGTGCCCGCACTTTCGCTGCCCTGATATTCGACCAGCTGCGGTTGATACTTGGGATCGAGCGTGGGACGCGCGGGATCTGCCGTCTCTTCCTGCCGATAGACACGCTGTTGCGGATCCATCGGCGGCAACAGCGAACGCCGCTGCTCGTAAGAGTAGTCCGGCTGTTGCTGATAACGCTGGCCCTGCTGCGCCGGACCATCGCTGAACAGAAACTCGATGAAGCCGCCGCCCATGCGCGAGCGTTCGGCATAGGCCGTGCGCTGCATCGGGCGCTGCGGCTGCTGCGCATACACCACCGGAGGCTCGGCAAATTGCGCCGCGGCTTCCACCGCAAGCGCCTGATGCGATCCAGCGGCGATGAAAGATGCGCTGGCAAGAAGCGTGAGAGAGAACTTTCTGAACATCGACGTACTCTGTACTGTTTCGTCGTGCGCGTTCTCACCTGAGAAGCGCTTTGCACACTCCGACTTAAGGTTAAAATCGCCTCGGTTTGGTAAACACAATCGCCGTTTGGATTCACCACGTCGTCAAACGGCGCAGTTCTATTTAGTAGCGTTTATTTTGAATGAACGCGAAAGCCCCATGGTTAACTAACAGTTTGCGCAGCGATTATCGGCTATCGGCGCGATGTTCCCGCGTGAACTTCACGTTAAACTCATAGGTATACGAACGGGGGATTGATTGAACGTTGGGGGACCTGATGTCTGTTCGTCGCAAGCGATTTCGCATTGAAGAAGTTTTCGGTACTGCACCTATGCCCAATGAAGTGGTGGGCAGCAGCGAGCCGATGCCAATGCATCGCGAAATCATGGCTGAGCTCCGCGCGATCCGCGCGCAGATGGGAGCGCCGGCCCGCAACGCCGTGACAGATCAGGTCGGCGCCGCCGCCGATCAGCAGGTTGCGGAAGCGCAGGCGCTGCTGGCAACCTACCGCGCTCAGATCGAGCAGTGCGAAAAGCTGAAGATCGAACTCGATCTGATCCACGACGCCATTACCCGTACCAAGATGGAAATCGCAGTTCTTCACGGCAAGAGCTTCGAAGGCGACGAAATGGCGAAGGTCAACGGTGAACTCGGCGCCGTCGTCGGCGGCACCGAAGAAGCCACGCAGCAGATTCTCGCCGCAGCCGAAGCCATCGATAATGCATCGACAGCGCTCGGCAAGGTGACCTCACCCGATCAGCAGAAGCAGATGCTGGAAGAGATCGGCGATAACGTCGTCGCGATCTTCGAAGCCTGTAACTTCCAGGACCTCACCGGCCAGCGCATCAGCAAGGTGATGACCACGATGAAGTTCATCGAAAACCGCATTACTGCGATGATGGACATCTGGGGCGGTGTCGACGAGATCAAGGCGCATGCGCCGGCCAAGGTCGACGACCGTAGCGAAGACGACAAGCTGCTGAATGGTCCGAAACTGGACGGCGACGTCGGCCATGCTTCGCAGGACGATATCGACGCGCTGTTCGGCTAAGATAATTTTCGACCACAGTTAGAGATCGCTTAACGCCGGGCAGCAATGCCCGGCGTTTTTATCATCACGAAACAGAGCAGCACCGCCAGCGCCAACACGGTCCCAAGCAGCAGCACCATGCGGTCGGACAGTGTCTCGACTGCGGACGCCACCACGAATGGCGCGAAGGCCTGCACGAACAAAGCCGGCCGCGCGATACGGCCGATCACACGGCCATACCCCGCCGGGCCGAACATCAGAAGCGGCAGCGCACCGCGCGCGATGGTCATGACGCCATTGGCCGCTCCGAAGCCGATAGCGAACAAGGCCGCCAGCGGAAACGAAATCCCCGCAAAGGCCAGCATCGCGAAGGCCGATACCACGAGCACCACCGCCCCGCGCGCGATCCACAGCGGATGGGTGCGTCCCGCCAGCATGAAGTCTGCCAGCCGCGACGCCACCTGCGCCGGACCGAACATCGCACCGATGGTCACCGCCGTTGCAGCACTGAGCCCGCCGCGCTCCAGCAGCGCGAGCAGGTTCGAGGTCACGCCCGACAGAATGAAGCTGTAAAGCGAGAACGCGGCCGCCAGCAGGATGAACGGCCAGCCTTCCGGGCGCAGGGTTGCCTGCGGGGGAACGACAACGGCGTCCACCACGGGCAGAGGCGCGACGGCGACGTGGCGCGGCAATGCAAAAGCATGAAGCGGCGCAACGACAAATGCGAAGATCGCTGCGAAGGTCAGATACGTCCCGCGCCAGCCGACGGCCTCAAGCAGAAGATGGGTCGCCGGCCAGCCAACCGTCGAGGCGAAGCCGCCTGCAAAGGTCACGAAGGTGATCTGCCGCCGCGCCGAGGCACCGAAGATACGCGTCAGCGTGGCGAAGGCGGGATCGTAGAGCGACGCAGACATTGCAGCGCCGAGCAACACCCAGCAGGCCAGATAGGTCGCGGGATGATCGGCGACTGAAAACAGAGCGAGACCCAAGGCACCGGCCAATGCGCCCGATGCCATGACGACATTGCCGCCGTGGCGGTCGATCAATCCACCAACCACCGGCGACAGCAGTCCCGATACGATCAGCCCCAGCGAAAAGCCCGCCATGCCGAAGGCCAGCGACCAGCCATGCGCCGCCGTGACATGCGGCATGGTCAGCACCGGTGGATAGATCAGGATGCCCCAGGTCAGGATCTGGGTGAATGCCAGCACAAGGACCGCGCGGCCCGGTCCGAAAACAAGGTCGCGCAATCGGTGCATGGGCTCACGTCTTCAAGGGAGTGGCGGGACCCGCCTTACGCCTCAGGTCAGGCCTTGTCAGGTCAGGCCTTGGGTGCGCAACGGACATAGACCATGTTGCCGTAGCGAATCGCAGCGTCCTTGTCGATGAAGCGCGTGACGAGAATCCGACCGTCGAAGGAGACGATCTCGCGATCCTTCTCACCACCGGCGGGACCGGGCGGGCCGATATAGTTCTTGCCGCTCGGCGAGCCCTTGAGGCGCAGTTCCTGCGGCGTCGCCTCGTCGGCGAGATGCATGATGACGCCGCCGGTGGCGCCCTGGCCGATGATATAGGGCTGCTTGCACTGGCCGCGCGCGGCATTCTCGGTGCGAACGCGATCGTTGGGATTCATGTAGGACGCCAGACCCCAGCGGCCGACGAGTTCTTCCGAGCGGATCGAGGCTGGCAGTTCCGGCGCCGGCGGGGGCTCCGGCGGCGGTGTCGGCTGCGAGTTCCCAAAGCTGAACCCGCCCAATCCACCAGACGTGCCGCACCCGCCCAATGACAGCGCCAAAGTTGAAACGATCGCCAGATGGGCAACCGTGCGGGCGTAGCGTGACCTGATCATATTATCCCCTAGAGCAAATTCCCCGGCTGCCCGTCCCGGCAGCCAAGCGCAAAACACCTGACGGCGCAATGAGGTCGGCAGAATTACGCCGACTCTCCATTATGGTTTCCAGATCATCCTATATTGGCCTCACCAAGGCCTTAAGGCCTCGCTTGACTCAAAAAGCGTCTGGCCATATTTCCCGGACGCTCAATTAGCACTCCCGGAGCGCGATTGCTAAGGGAATGAGCCGGCCGCCTTGAGCGTTCCGGCTGGATTCCCGCCCGCCTCCGAGATGGCAACGAAATCGCAAACCCTAAAGGGACACTCCCATGGCCAAGACCAAATTCCGCCCGCTGCACGACCGCGTCGTCGTCAAGCGCATCGTCGCCGACGAGAAGACCAAGGGCGGCATCATCATCCCGGACAGCGCCAAGGAAAAGCCGTCTGAAGGCGAAGTCGTCGGTGTCGGCCCTGGCGGCCGCGACGAAGCCGGCAAGCTGATCCCGATCGACATCAAGATCGGCGACAAGGTTCTGTTCGGCAAGTGGTCGGGCACCGAGATCAAACTCGACGGCGAAGAACTCCTCATCATGAAGGAGTCGGACATCATGGGCGTGATCGCTTAAAGGCGGTCCGCTCTCCAAACACTCGGACGTCATGCCCGGACTTGATCCGGGCATCCATCTGGCTTCTTCGCAGGAAGATGGATGGCCGGGTCAAGCCCGGCCATGACAGCGTTTTAATTTCAAATTCCCATCACTCGGAGCACCATCAACATGGCAGCCAAAGACGTTAAATTCTCCGGAGACGCGCGCGATCGCATGCTGCGCGGCGTCGACATTCTCGCCAACGCCGTCAAGGTCACGCTCGGTCCGAAGGGCCGCAATGTCGTGATCGAGAAGTCGTTCGGCGCTCCGCGCATCACCAAGGACGGCGTCACCGTCGCCAAGGAGATCGAGCTCGAGGACAAGTTCGAGAACATGGGCGCGCAGATGCTGCGCGAAGTCGCCTCGAAGACCAACGACACCGCAGGCGACGGCACCACCACCGCCACCGTGCTGGCCCAGGCCATCGTCCGTGAAGGCGCCAAGTCGGTTGCTGCCGGCATGAACCCGATGGACCTCAAGCGCGGCATCGATATCGCCGTCGCCGCCGTCATCAAGGACATCACCAAGCGCGCCAAGCCGGTTGCGTCTTCGGCTGAAGTCGCCCAGGTCGGCACCATCTCCGCCAACGGCGACGCTGCCATCGGCAAGATGATCGCCCAGGCAATGCAGAAGGTCGGCAACGAAGGTGTCATCACGGTTGAAGAGAACAAGTCGCTCGAGACCGAAGTCGACATCGTCGAGGGCATGAAGTTCGATCGCGGCTACCTGTCGCCCTACTTCGTCACCAATGCCGAGAAGATGACCGCCGAGCTCGAGGACGTATATGTCCTGCTCGTCGAGAAGAAGATCTCCAGCCTGCAGGCCATGCTGCCGGTGCTCGAAGCCGTGGTGCAGTCGGGCAAGCCGCTCCTGATCATTGCTGAAGACGTCGAAGGCGAAGCGCTCGCCACCCTCGTCGTCAACCGCCTGCGCGGCGGCCTCAAGGTTGCTGCCGTCAAGGCACCGGGCTTCGGCGATCGCCGCAAGGCGATGCTGGAAGACCTTGCGATCCTGACCGGCGGTCAGCTCGTCTCGGAAGATCTCGGCATGAAGCTGGAAAGCGTCACGCTCGCCATGCTCGGCCGCGCCAAGAAGGTCGTGATCGACAAGGAAAACACCACCGTCGTCAACGGCGCTGGCAAGAAGCCGGCCATTGAGGCCCGCGTCAACCAGATCAAGGCACAGATCGAGGAAACCACCTCGGACTACGACCGTGAGAAGCTGCAGGAGCGTCTGGCCAAGCTGGCTGGCGGCGTTGCCGTCATCCGCGTCGGCGGCGCGACTGAAGTCGAAGTGAAGGAAAAGAAGGATCGCGTGGATGACGCGCTGAACGCGACCCGCGCGGCCGTTCAGGAAGGCATCGTCCCCGGTGGCGGTACTGCGCTTCTGCGCGCCAAGAAGGCCGTCGGCCGTCTCACCAACGAGAACGCCGATGTGCAGGCCGGTATCAACATCGTGCTGAAGGCGCTGGAAGCTCCGATCCGCCAGATCGCCGAAAACGCCGGCGTTGAAGGTTCGATCGTGGTCGGCAAGATCCTGGACGAGAAGTCCGAGACCTTCGGCTTCGACGCGCAGACCGAAACCTATGTCGACATGGTCGCCAAGGGCATCATCGATCCGGCCAAGGTGGTGCGTACTGCACTGCAGGACGCGGCCTCGGTTGCCGGCCTGCTGGTCACCACCGAAGCCATGGTCGCCGAACTGCCGAAGGAAGCTGCACCGGCGATGCCGGGCGGTGGCGGCGGTATGGGTGGCATGGGCGGAATGGGAGGCATGGGCTTCTAAGCCCTGCTTTCACGCTCAACTGCATTGTGATCGAAGGCCGCCTCCCGGCGGCCTTCTTTTTTGCCTGCCACGCATCGTGCTTGCGACTTATGGCCTTTCGCCTTGGTCGCGGTTCTGATTCAATCCCGTGATTAATCTCGCATGGGCGGAATCAGATAAATCCGCCCGGAGACACGTCGATAACGTCCAGGGACTTTTGAAATGCGCGCGCTTCATCTTTGTCTGCTCGGCCTTACGGTCACCGCCTCGGTTGGGACCGTCCACCACGCTTTCGCGCAGGTGAAAGCCGCGCCGAAGAGCCAGCCGGCAGGCCCCGAGACGCGCTATTTCACCTCGATCGACGGCGTCATGAACGGCAATGCCGACGTCATCCTGCGGGAGACGCGGCAGGGCAAGGCTGTCACGGCCGCGACGCTTGATGTTTGCTATCCCGCCGAGAAGGGCAGCGACCGCAAGGATCGCTTCGTCGCCAATCTCACGGTCAGCGGTTCGACGCTGACCGGCGCAACGCAGACCCAGGTCGACAAGCTGCCGGTGACCATCAAGCTGAACCGCCGGCCGACCGGCGACACGTTCGAATTCAAGGGACAGATCTCGGTCGGTCAGACCAACAACAACGTGACGTCTTCGGACAATTCGGATCAGAGCGAGAAGGAATTCCAGGACAATCAGTCCACCGACGACAATATCGCGCCCGCACCGAAGGATTTCACCGAAGTGTCGCCCGAAGCGATCGCGGTCAAGATCAAGCTCGAAGCGGCACTCGATTTCGTCCGCACGCTGCGTGGGCAGAGCGTCGAGGTCGCGTTGAACAGCCTGGCCGTATCGTGCGATGCACTGCGCGCCGGCGAGCAGGTCATCAGCCTCGCCATCGACCCGGAACGCGCTGCGGCTTTCGTCGCCAAAACCAAGACCTATCCCGGCGTCGTCAATGTCGGCTGGACCACGGGCGCTATCGACATGGATCGTACCGTACGCTTTGCGGCAGCCGACTGGCGCGATGGCGACAAGATCAATCGCGACAAGGTTGCTACGGCGCTGGCGAATGTGCTCGCCAAGACCATGTCGGGCAAACCTGCCGCCACGTCATGGGACGATGAGACCGGAAAGCTCAAGCTGACCTTCAAGCGCCCGAGTCAGGTACTGCCCGCGCTCGAATTGACCGAGACGGTCGAGGTCAACGCGATCATCGCTCCCGACAAGCCCGGCACGACGGATAAGCTCATCCTGTGGGTCAGCACGCCGTCAGTCACCACTGCGGATGAGACTTCGGGTGCGAAGCTGGCTCTCGCGGATTCGCCGACGGCCGATGAAGAAAGCGATCCGCGCGACGACAACGGCGCGGTTGCAGCTGTCGCGGCGGAGTTCAAGGCACAGCGTTGGGATGCGGACAATTCGAACTGGAAGTAAGATGCAGTAGAGGCGTGGCACGCGCTTTCCCCCTCCCCCAGCGCAGCAAAGCTGCGCGCCGCGGGAGAGGGTGCCTGAGCGCAGCGAAGGCGGGAGAGGGCCGGAGTTCGTGGCGCCCCCTCTCCCGTCTCGAACCGCTTTGCGGTTCGATCCACCCTCCCGCCTGGCGGAGCTACGCTCCGCGGGGGAGAGGGGAAGTGGAGCGCCTTCGCAGCTTAAGCTATCAATTCGTATTCAGCCGAAACCGCAGCGACTTCGGCCCGACGAACGTCACTGCATCACCGCGCCGCTGCCAGTTGGTGGCCGCGCCGAGATCGGCGATCAACTGATCGTCCATCGCGGCCTGTGCGTCCGAGCAACTGCGGTTCTCCATCGCGCCGGCGACGAAGACGACGGTGTTGCCAGCGACCGAGAACTGCCCCTTGCCGCCCTTGCACCACAACTCCACCCGCGCCTCGCCGGCCTCGCCGATTTCCAGATTGGGAATCCGCTTCGAGCCGGGCTGACGCTGTGCATCCAGAGTCATTTCCATGCCGAATGGAAACTCGTCAGCGGCATGTGCAGGGACGGCAATCAGAAACGCCGCACCGGCAAGAGCGGCCCGCAGCAAAGTGGTCATGGCAGTCATAAGAATTCTCGGCGTGATCGTGGATAGCGACAATGGCCGCGGTTCTACGCGCGGCCGCGACGGTTGACCAGAACCGTCGGGAAACAATATGGCGCGACAACGAAAAATCCCCGCGGCCTTGCAGCCGCGGGGATTCGTCATTGGTTCGTTGCGTGCACCCTACGGCGCCAGGACCATCAACGTGAACGGATAGACATAGGCCTGTAGCATCACGAACAGGCCGACCATGCAGGCCAGCACGATCGAGTGCCAGAACACGAAGCGCAGGATCGTGCCCTCATGCCCGAACCAGTTGGTTGCGGTGGAGGCCACAACGATCGATTGCGCGTCGATCATCTTGCCCATCACGCCGCCGGACGAGTTCGCCGCGCTCATCAGGATCGGCGACAGACCGAGCTGTTCGGACGTGATCCTCTGCAGGTTGCCGAACAGCACGTTCGATGCGGTATCCGAACCGGTGAGCGCCACGCCGAGCCAGCCAAGCAGTGTGCCGAAGAACGGGTACAGCACGCCGGTCGCAGCAAAGGCCAGACCGAGCGTCGCGTCGACACCCGACAGGCGCGTGAGCGTGCCGATGGCCAGCATCGCCGAGATGGTGATCAGCGAGTAGGCGCAGATCTTGATGGTGCGGCCATATTCCACAATCATCTTCGCAGGCGAGAAGCCCATGATGAAGCCGGAGATGATCGCAGCCAGCAACATGCCGCTGCCGGTATAGGAAACGTAAGTGAACGCGAACACCGCGCCTTCCGGCGTTGGCTTGGCGGCCACCGGCGGCACCTTGTTGATCATGTTGTGCAGTTCAGGCACCGGAAAATTCCAGGAGAAGATCGGATTGACGATTCCCTTGAACCAGTTGGTGCCCCAAACCAGCAGGATGACGCAGAGGATGATCCATGGCGTCAGCGCGCTCCAGACCTGAGCCGAGGTCAGCTTCTCCGTGCTCATCGGTTTCACCGGCGGCACGGTGGACGCGGAATCGTCGTGCTGGCGCAGCGCGGCCGAGGTCCAGATCGTCTTGGGCTGCCAGACCTTCAGGAACAGGATCAGCGCGCCCATCGAGATCAGCGAGGCGCCGATGTCGACGATCCACGGATTGATGAAGTTCGAGATCACGAATTGCGGGATCGCGAAGGAGAGCGCGGTAACGAGAATAGCAGGCCAGACTTCCTTCATGCCCTTCCAGCCGGCAAAGGCCCAGACCACCCAGAACGGGACGATCATGGAGAAGATCGGCAACTGCCGGCCGACCATCGCGCCCAGAATGAAGGGGTCGAAGCCGGTGACGGTGGCGAGGCCCTGGATTGGCGTGCCGAGTGCGCCATAAGCGACGGGCGCGGTATTGGCGATCAGCGACAGGCCCGATGCTGCCAGCGGCGAGAAGCCGAGGCCGATCAGCACGGCGCCGGTGACGGCCACCGGCGTACCGAAGCCCGACGCGCCCTCGAAGAATGCGCCGAACGAAAACGCGATCAGCAGGATCTGCAGGCGGCGGTCATTGGTGACGCCGCCGATGGCGCGTTGCAGTACCTCGAAGCGGCCGCTATCCACCGTGAGGCGATACATGAAGATGACGTTGAGGACGATCCAGCCGATCGGGAAGAAGCCGGTGACGACGCCGAGTGCCGATGCGCGAAGCGACATATTGGCGGGCATCGTGAATGCGTAGATCGCCACAAGATTGGCCAGCACCAGCGCAATGATCGCTGCGATATGCGCCTTGACCTTGTTGGTGGCGATCAGCACCAGCAGGACGACCACCGGTATCGCGGCTACAAGCGTCGAGATCGTCGAGCTATTGAATGGATTGTAGACCTGATTCCACATGGTCGTTCTCCCCCTTTATATTATTGCAGCGGCTCGATCGTTATCGATCGGCAAATTGCTGATTGTTCACTTGCGAGGGCATCCACGATCGGTCAAAGCCGATAGCGCCCATAGGCTACGCGAATGCGAGGCCCCCATGCCTCGCTTTTCGTCATGCTAGGGTGAATCACAGTTTCGCGACAAGGTGCCGCAGGCCATCAAACCAGCTACTTTAGTCTAAACGCTGGAATTCATTTTTGATCTTAAGGGCTTAGGGCCCTCCTCCTGGAGACGACCTGTGAATAACATCCGCTCCACGCTCGCGACCGTCTGGCGGATCGCGGTTCCTTATTTTCGTTCCGAGGACAAATGGGCGGGACTCGGACTCCTCACGGCGGTGATCGCCATCGAGCTGGCGGTGGTCGGTCTCAGCGTCTTGTTCAATCGCTGGAACAATACCTTCTACAACGCACTGCAGGACAGAAACCTCGACGTCTTCACCTATCAGCTCGCTTACTTCAGCGTGCTTGCCGCGATCAACATCGCACTCAAGGTCTATCAGCTCTACCTCAACCAGTGGCTCCAGATCCGCTGGCGGCGCTGGATGACCGAGCGCTATCTCGGCAACTGGCTCGCCGACGCCAACCACTATCGCATGCAGCTGCAGGGCGACGCTGCCGACAACCCGGATCAGCGCATCGCCGAAGACGTGAAGCTGTTCGTGGAGAAGACGCTCGACATCGGCATCGGCCTGTTGAGTTCGGTCGTCACGCTGCTCTCCTTCGTGATCATTCTGTGGGGCCTGTCCGACGCGGCGCCGCTGCATGTGTTCGGCCGGGATATCCCGATTCCCGGCTATCTCGTCTGGGGCGCGCTTGTTTACGCCGTGATCGGCACTGCGCTGACCCACTATATCGGTGCACCGTTGATGGCACTGAATTTCCAGCAGCAGCGCTATGAAGCGGACTTCCGCTTCAATCTGGTGCGTGCGCGCGAAAATGCCGAGCAGATCGCTCTCCTGCGCGGCGAGCCGGTCGAGCGCCAGCGACTCTCGACCCGCTTCCAGCTGGTCGTCGGCAACTGGATCGACATCATGCGCCGCACCAAGAAGCTGACATCCTTCACGGTCAGCTATCAGCAGATCGCGATCATCCTGCCCTATGTTCTGGTCGCGCCAGCCTATTTTGCGGAGAAGGTCCAGCTCGGCGCCGTGATGCAGACTGCGGATGCGTTCGGCACCGTGCAGGGTGCGCTTTCATTCTTCGTCACGGCCTATCGGACACTGGCGGAATGGCAGTCCGGCGTGATGCGCCTTGATGGCTTCGAGACAGCCATTGCCAACGTACAGGCGCTGACGACCAAGGCCGATATCGTTCACGCCACTGAGACCGGCACCAGTGACATCGCACTGAGCGATCTGACGCTCACCCTCCCCAACGGCGCTCCCATGGTGCAGACGCCGGGCTTCAGCTTCCGCCGCGGGGAACGCACGCTGTTTACGGGCCCATCGGGCTCCGGAAAATCCACGCTGTTTCGCGCCATCGCCGGCGTCTGGCCGTTCGGCAAGGGCAAGATCTCGATCCCCGCGGATGCGGCGATCATGATGCTGCCGCAGCGGCCGTATTTTCCGGTCGGTACATTGCGGGATGCGGTGGCCTATCCTGCCGGGACCGACGCGTTCAGCCCACAGGAGGTCGCCGATGCCGTCAGGTCCGTGGGTCTGCCCGCGCTGGCGACCCGGCTTGACGAAGATGGTCACTGGAATCGCATGCTGTCGCTCGGTGAACAGCAGCGCCTCGGCGTTGCCCGCGCGCTGCTGCAAAAGCCGCAATACCTCTTCCTTGACGAGGCTACTGCGTCGCTCGACGAGCCCTCGGAAGAAGCACTTTATCGGCTGCTCGAAGACAAGCTGCCTGGCACGACCATCGTGTCGATCGGCCACCGCAACACGCTCGATGACTTGCATCAGCGCAAGGTGTCGCTAACGCGGTCCGGCGATCACTTCGCGCTGGGAGATGCAAAGGCCAGGACGGAAACCGCCTGAGGCGTGACACGCCCCCGCTAAAGCCAGTGCCGCGGCCAGTCGCGGCCTGCCGCATAGCGATGCCAGACAAACGTGAAGCTCGCGAGCAGCAGCGCGCCGACCAGCACCGGCGCGAGCAGGAACGTCCACGGTAGGGCGTGAGACACGACAAGCAACGGGTTGATCCCGGCAGGCGGGTGGAATGTGCCGGTGACATACATCGCCAGCACGGCGAGGCCGACTGCCATGGCGGCGGCCCAGTCATGGGGGCCGGTCAGCTTGAGCACCGCGAGCCCTACCAGCGTCGCGACGATGTGTCCGCCGACCAACGCGCGCGGCTGCGCCGGCTCGGCTTCGGGTGAGCCGATCACGAGGACGATCGAGGTCGCAAAGGGGATGATGACCAGCGGATAATGCGCAACCGCCGAGAAGAACTCCATCACACCGATGGCAATCCCCGCCCCCAGCCCGGCAACGGCACCAGCCAGCGCATTGCGATGATTGTTGCGACGGATCGTCTTTGCTGCACGCCGCAACCAGTCCCGATTCATGGAAGCTCAATCCCCAAAAAAAAGGGGCGGCAGATTGCTCTGCCGCCCCTTCGATCTCAGTCGAAGTTCTTACTTCAGGTTGGTCATCGCGGTCAGGTCAGCCGACAGCTTGACGATGCCGGTCGCGCCGCACCAGCTCGAGCCAGCGCCCGACGGGTTGATCGCGGTGACGTTGTTGGTGCCCGAAGCAGTGAAGTCCGAGGTGAAGGCGTTGCAATCACCCTTGGACAGGTTGGTGTCCGAGTAGCGCAGGTCCAGCGTGAAGACCTTGTAGGTGAAGCCGATGCCGATGTTCCAGGTGTTGTAGTCGGCGTACTTGATGCCATTCGGGAACTGAGCGGTACCGTAGAAGGCATCCGAGGTGCCCAGCCACTGACGACCGAACTCACCCGAGACGTAGGAGCCGATGCCGGTCGAACCGAACCAGGTCGACGGCGCGATCACCTTACCGGTGATCGAAGCGTAGGTACCATCAGCGCCGGTGTTCAGGAAGTTCGGCGAATAGAAAGCGTTACCGCCGAGCGAGAAGTAGTCGTTGAAGGTGTAGTTCACCTTCGCGTAACCCTCGTAGAAGCTGACGTCCTTCTTCATGACGTTGAAGGCAGGACCAGCAACGTTCGAGCCGACCGGGCACACGCCGCCGCCGCCAACGACGGAGTCGATGCACTGGCCACCCGGATAACCGTAGTACCAGAAGCCGAAGTCGAACGCGGCTGCGCCCCAAGTCGGGCGGATACCGAAGTAACCGTCGAGCTCCATGGAAGCGCGGTTGGTGAAGGAGATGCTCTCACCGGCGACACCAGCGTAGATCTGGACGTCCTTCGTGATGTTGTAGCGCGGCTCGAAGTAAGCTGCGACTGAGCCCTTCTGGCCATTGGACTGGGTGATACCACGGAACACGTAGTTGCTCATAATTGCGCTGCCGAACGCGATGTCCCAAGGATCGTAGGCCGCCACGATCGGCGGCGCCTTCTTGTACATCTTCGCGCCCAGATCGGCTGCGGAAGCCGAGCTCATCCCCATGGCGAGCACCGCAGCAGAGGCGACAACAATTTTCTTCATGACATTCCCCATCACTTTTGAAACCAGAGGCAGTTCCGTGTCTGAAAGACGGCGAGACCGCGAAATTCATCGACTGAACGCAACTTTGAGGCGCAAAGCCGCAGTGGTGAAGGAAAAAAAACGAGCAAGTGCCGCCTAAATAGGCGTTCTGACGTTTCCGTGAGAGGTTGTGGCGCGGTGTTGCAAAAGCACAACGTTTTTGGAGGGATTCCAGCCCGAAAATACCACCACGGGGAATTACCACTGACTGGGAATTGTGGATTGCCGTCCGTGGAGCGGTTAACAGCTGCCCGTCAGAGCCTCCGAGGCCGACGATCACTCGAATCGCCTGCAAATTCAGGACACCCGGGCATCGGTTGAAATACGCATGCGCGACAGAGCCTGACCAAGCAAAAACCGCAGCGGCGAGCGCTGCGGTTTTCCGGAGTTTATTGGCGCGTCAGGAACGCGGACTTGATCCGGTTCGACTATCTGGTTTCGTCGTGATCGGGCGACGTATCGCCAGGAGATTCGATTGCCGTCGTCTCGCCTGAAGAATGCCCTTCGACCGGTGACGGATCAGGCTCCGGCGTCGCCCAGCTCGGTGTCTCAGCGATTGCCGGTGCGACCGGCTTGGGCTTGGGAGCACGCGGCTTGCGCGGCGGCTTCGGCGGCAGCGCAACCGGCGCTGGAGCTTCTGTTACAGCGGGCGCGGGCGCCGTGCTCGACAACAGCGTAGAAGGAACCTTCACTGACTTCTTGGCAGCTTTCTTCGGTGTTGCTTTCTTGGCGGCCTTTTTCGGCGCAGCCTTCTTCACTGCCTTCTTGGCGGGAGCTTTCTTCGGCGCCTTCTTGGCAGACTTCTTCGCGGCCTTCTTGACGGTCTTCTTGGTGGCTTTCTTGGCCGCCTTCTTCACCGTCTTCTTGGCTGATTTCTTCGCAGCCTTCTTGGCCGCTTTCTTCACAGCCTTCTTCGCGGATTTCTTGACTGACTTCTTGGAGGACTTCTTCGCGGGTTTCGCCGCCGTCAAAAGCTTCTTCTGCTTTTTCTTGTCCTTCTTCGACTTCTTGCCTTTAGCCATCGTGGTCCTCCTGTTGGCGCCGATCCAAAAGGGACCGGCGTTTCAAGTCTTCCGCGCCAGCGCGGGGCCAGTTTAACGCGGGGCCGTTGTCACAATTAGATCAGTTCAATCCTGGCCTGGGACCGCCTGTCGCCCAATCGAGTAGCTCAATCGTATGTACGACCGGGACTGACGTCCCTCCGGCGATCTGAACCATGCAGCCGATGTTGCCGGCAGCGATGATATCCGGCTTGACCATCGCGATGTTGGCGACCTTTCGATCGCGCAACCGGCTCGCAATATCAGGCTGGAGAATGTTGTACGTCCCCGCCGAACCGCAACACAAATGGCTCTCTGGGATATCTTTCACCACGAATCCATTCTTGGAAAGCAATTCTTTGGGAGCCTGTGTGATTTTCTGCCCATGCTGCAGCGAACACGCCGAGTGATAGGCGACGACAAGGTCGCTTTGTTTGTCAGGCTTTGGCAGATCCATGGCGCTGACATACTCGCTGATATCCTTCGCCAGCGCAGAGACCTTGGCGGCCGGCGCGGCGAACTCAGGGTCCTCGCGCAGCATGAAGCCATAGTCCTTGATAACGGTTCCACAGCCGGACGCCGTGACCAGGATGGCGTCGAGACCGCCCCGGTCTGCCTCCCCCAGCCAGACGCCGATATTGGCCCTGGCCCGCGCCAGCGCATCCCCGTCGCGGCCGAGATGATGGGTCAGCGCACCGCAGCACTGTTCGTCCCGGACCAGCACGACCTCGACGCCATGTCGGGTCAAAAGGCTGATGGCGGCCTGGTTGATCCGCGGCGCCAGCACCTGCTGGGCGCAGCCCTGCAGGAGTGCGACCCGGCCACGGCGAGCGCCGATCGCGGGAAAAATGCTGCCACCCGATGGACCGGCGGCGGGTAACTGCTTCGGCGCCATCGTCAGCATCGCCTTCACGCGGCTAAGCAGGTTCGGGTTGGATTGCTTGCTGGTCGAAGGCAGCAGCGCCGCCAGCGGCCGCGCCAGCCGGGCCATTGTCATGCTCAGGCGAAACAGACCGGGGCGTGGCAGTACCCAGGCCAGCACGTCACGCAGCAATCGCTCGGAGAGCGGCCGGGTGTAGTCCTTCTCGATCTTGACCCGCGCCTGATCGACCAGATGCATGTAGTTCACGCCGGACGGGCAGGTCGTCATGCAGGCGAGGCAAGAGAGGCAACGATCGACATGCTTGACCACCTCCTGAGTCGGCTTCTGGTCCTTTTCCAGCATCTCCTTGATCAGGTAGATGCGGCCGCGCGGACTATCGAGTTCGTCGCCGAGCAGCACATAGGTCGGACAGGTCGCCGTGCAGAATCCGCAATGCACGCATTTGCGCAGGATCTTGTCGGCCTCGGCAATATCCGGATCGGCCAGTTGGGTCGGGGTGAATTCAGTTTTCATGTCGCAAGTCTTTCAAGTACCAAGGCCACGCGACATCCGGCCGCGATTGAGAATGGTCTTCGGATCGAAACTGTGACGCACGCGCTCGCCGAGCGCCGCGATGCCTTTGGGCTGCGGATGAAACACATCAATGATACGGCGCACATCTTCCGGCGCGCGGATCAGCGTCGCATGGCCACCGGCTGCGTTGACCAGCTTGCGGAGTTGCGCTGCCTGCGCATCGGCCGATGGCGGTAGTGCCGCCCAGATCAACCCGCCGCCCCAGTCATAGATAACCTCGCCCTGCGAGCCCTTGGCGATGGCCTGGCCCAGCGCACCGCCCGATGCCGGCGGCGTCACGATGCGCCACACCGGCCACATCGCACGCGGACCGCTGGCCGCGAATGGCGTCACATCTCGGACACCCGCCCACAGTGCAGCGGACTGAGCGTCTTCAAGTATCTCGGCCACGCCGAATGACTTCAGCGTCGTGCTCAGTGACACCGCGCGCTGCGACGCGGACGCGGTGATGCCTTCAAGGCGGATCAGCGTGACCGACTGGTCGGGCGACGCGATTTCGCCAAGCGCCCCCTGCGTGGTGCGTAACGCCGAGCCCGGCAGATGCGCGGCACCTGAGACATCGAAGGGCGACCCCAGCGCTGCGGTCATCGCCTTGTTGGCTGCGATATCATCGAGCCCGCGCAGCACCAGGGTGCGCTCGCTCTCCGCGCGCGGCATCACCTTGAGCGTCACCTCCGTCATCACGGACAGCGTGCCCCACGCGCCGGCGAGCAGCTTGCAGACATCGTAGCCGGTGACATTCTTCACCACCCGGCCGCCGGCCTTGTAGCTGTCGCCGAAGCCGGAAACCGCATGCACGCCGAGCAAATGATCGCGCGCACCGCCGGCCTGAATGCGCCGTGGCCCGGCGAGCCCGGCCGAGATCATGCCGCCGATGGTGCCGATATCCGGCGTGCCCAGGAGCTGTGACGTGTTCATCGGCTCGAACGAAAACTGCTGATTCTTGGAATCGATCAGCGAGAGCACGTCGGCCATCGGCGCGCCGGCCTGCACGGTGAGGATCAATTCATTCGGCTCATAGGACGTCACCGCATTCAGCGCCGACACGTCGAGCACCGCATTGGTCGCAATGGGCTGGCCGACCATGCGCTTGCTGCCATGACCGATGATTTCCAGCGGCTGCTCGCTTGCAATTGCCGCGCGCACCGCCTGCTCGACGTCCTGAGCGTCGCGTACTTTCAAAATGTCCACGATAGATGCCCTACACGCTGTAGATTCCCTCCCCCCTTGCGGGGGAGGGTTAGGGAGGGGGGTAGCCACACGCTCCGGAGATTGGGGTTACCCCCCTCCCCGGCCCTCCCCCCTAGCGAAGCTTTGCTTCGCGCGGAGGGGGGAGGGAGCACTTTGTCCGCGCGTGCTGCAAAAGCAGATGGCACTACTAACTTCACAGTTCTCATCATCAAAATCGCGGCAGATCGGGAAACGCCAGCTTGCCGCCATGCACATGTACACGGCCAAGTTCGGCGCAGCGATGCAGCGTCGGAAACACCTTGCCGGGATTGAGCAGACCCTGCGAGTCGAACGCGCATTTGATGCGCTGCTGCTGATTGAGATCGACCTCGCTGAACATCTGCGGCATCAGGTCGCGCTTCTCAATGCCGACGCCGTGCTCGCCGGTCAGCACGCCGCCGACCTCGACGCACAGCCTCAGAATATCTGCACCGAAATCTTCCGCGAGCTGCAACTCGCCGGGCTTGTTCGCATCGTACAGGATCAGCGGGTGCAGATTGCCATCGCCGGCATGAAACACATTGGCGACGCCGAGGCCGTATTTGGCTGACATCTCCTTCATGCGGCGCAGCACCAGCGGCAGCGCCGCGCGCGGAATGGTGCCGTCCATGCAGAGATAGTCCGGCGAGATGCGCCCAACTGCAGGGAAGGCTGCCTTGCGGCCAGACCAGAATAGCAGGCGTTCCTGTTCGGAGGTCGATATCTGGCAGGTGGTCGAGCCGCAGCCGAGCGCGATCTTCTCGACGCGCTTGATGAGTTCGTCGACCTCGACACCTGGACCATCGAGTTCGATGATCAGCAGTGCTTCGACATCCAGCGGATAGCCTGCATGCACGAAGGCTTCGGCCGCATGGATCGCCGGCTTGTCCATCATCTCCATGCCGCCGGGGATGATGCCGGCGCTGATGACATCGGCAACGCATTGGCCGGCGTGCTCGACCTCGGCAAAGCCGATCATCAGCGCACGCGCCGTTTCCGGCTTCTGCAAGATGCGCACGGTAATTTCGGTGATGACACCCAGCAGACCTTCGGAGCCGGTGATGATCCCCATTAGGTCGTAGCCCGATGTCTCTGCGGTCTTGCCGCCAACGCGAATGACTTCGCCCGACATCAGCACGATCTCGCAGCCGAGCAGGTTGTTGGTGGTCATGCCGTATTTGAGGCTGTGCACGCCGCCGGAATTCTCCGCGACATTGCCGCCGATCGAACAGGCGATCTGGGACGACGGATCCGGCGCGTAGTAAAAGCCTGCATGCGCGACCGCCTGGCTGATGGCGAGATTGGTGACGCCGGGCTCGACAACAACGGCGCGGTTGTCGAAATCGATCTCGCGCACGCGCTTGAACTTGCCGAGACCAAGCAGCACCGCGTCGGCCAGCGGCAGCGCGCCACCGGACAGCGACGTGCCCGAACCGCGCGGCACCACCTTGATGCCGTTCTCGTGACAATATTTCAGAACTTTGGAGACCTGTTCCGTCGTATCGGGCAACACGACGACCATCGGCGGTTGGCGATAGGCCATCAGCCCATCCGACTCATAGGGCAGCATTTCCGCAGCGCTGGAGATCACGCCCTCGCCCGGCACCAGCTTGTGCAGCGCAGCGACAATGGCCTCGCGCCTTGCGAGGACAGCCTGATCCGGCGCGGGCATCATGATGGTCATTGAACGCGCACTCCCGAAGATCGCAGCGATAACTCGGCTGCTTTGCCATGAATCAACCACGTCCGTGCGGCTTTGGGTAGCTTACCAAAGCATGACGCGTCGCGTGGTGCCGGGACGCGCGGCAGCCGCCATCGCACTTGTGGACTACTCGGAGCGTGTGCAACAAACTAAGCTGGAAAGCCAACCAACAAAAAGAGCCATCCATGAAGTCTGTCACTTTCGGCGCCCTGATCGTTCTTGCCGCCTCGACCGCCTCCTCCTTCGCACTTGCACAGGACGTCGCCGCCGGGAAATCCTCCTTCAACAAATGCCTCGCCTGCCACGCCGTCGGCGAAAACGCCAAGAACAAGGTCGGTCCGGAACTCAACGGGTTGAACGGCCGCAAATCTGGAACCGCCGAGGGCTATTCCTATTCGGACGCCAACAAGAATTCCGGCATTACCTGGGATGAAGCGACGTTCAAGGAATACATTAAGGATCCGAAGGCCAAGATCCCGGGTACCAAAATGGCCTTTGCCGGCATCAAGAAGGAGTCCGAGGTCAACGACCTCTGGGCCTTCCTCGCGCAGTTCGACAAGGACGGCAAAATCAAGCCGTAAGCCCTGAAGCCTTTTGGTTTGACGCGCTTTCTTGATGCGAACCGGTGCTCACTGCGCTTGAAAACGCGCTAGGCGCCGGCCGCCATCTTGGTCGGCAGCACGGCCTGCACCACAAGCCCGCGTGCGCGGGCATCCATCACGCCGACGGCGCGCAGCGCCAGCAGCGTGACGGTCTGCACCGCGTCGCGCAGCTTGGCCTGATCTTCGAGATTGTCAGGCGCCATCGGCCCGACCAGCGCTTCATGCAACGCGCCGAGCAGTGCGGCGGCTGCGAGCGCCGTATCCTGCGCCGGCAAATGACCGGCGCGAATAGCGGCCGAAATGCGGGATTCGATCTCACCGGCGATCTCGCGGCGACTGGCCAGCCGCGATTCCGTCACATCGACCTCGACTGGCTCGGCCAGGATGCCCCACGACAATTTGCGGTGTGACACGACATGCACAGCCACCGTGGTCACCGCAGCAGCCAGCGCCGATGACGGTCCCGGCGCAGCATCCGCAGCCCGGCGGATCGCGGCGAGTTCGTCGCGCGAGACGTCAGCGATGAGTTCGGAAATCAGGTCGGCCTTGGACGGGAAATACCGATAAACCGTGCCCGCCGCGACATTGGCGCGAACCGCAACCGGCGCAATCTGAACCGCCGCCATGCCACCTTCGGCACAGGTTTCGCGTGCCGCCGCCAGAATGGCGCTGCGCCGCGCCGCAAGCCGCTTCACGACTTGATGGGTCCGTCGGTAAACCATGAGCGTCTCATCCCCGGCACCCCTTGGCCAACCTGACGGCTGTCACAAATAAGGCGCGTAACTTCAAGGTTTTGAGCGAGCTTGAGGGTGCCCGCGATAAGAACTGAACACTAGTTCAGACTCGTTGACAAGGTGTTTTGCGCATAGCGGGATTCAACTTTTCGGGTAGACCTAGCCGCCAAAACCGAGCGCGCGGGCGGCCGCGGCTACCGCCATGCCGGTGATGACGGCAATGAAGTCGTTGCGGCGGATGATGGTCACGGCCATTGCGGCGAGGATCGCGAAAACCACCACCGGCCCGCCATTGACGGCCACGGGCAGCGCGGCGGCGACGATGATCGAGCCCGGCAATGCATCGAGCATCCGCCGCACCCGCGGCGTGACATTGACGTAGCCCATCAGCCAGTAGCCTCCGAGGCGCGAGGCCACTGTGACCGCCGTCATGACAGCAAAAGCGACCATCACATCGCTGCGCAAAAATTCCGTCATGCGGACACGCCCGCCGGATGTTGCGGTTCGGGTTCGTCCATGAGCCCGGCACTGATCGCTCCCGATAGCGCGCCGGCGATGATGAACCACCAGCCCGGCACCAACCAATGCACCGCGAGGGCAACGACGCCCGACACGACCCAAGGAATGGCACGGCGGGGGCCCTTCCATGCGGGCACCAGCATCGCGGCATAGAAGGCCGGCATCACCAGATCGACGCCATACTTTCTCGGGTCAGTGAGTTGTTCGGCCAGCAGGAAACCGGGGATGGCCGAGAACAGCCAGGTAAAATACAGCACGATACCGCCGCCGAGATAGAACGACGCATCGGCCCCGCCATGATCGCGATAGCGCATCGCGGCGAGCCAGCCGCCATCGGTGACCAGCAGCATCGACGGATAGGCCTGCCATGCGGGCAACGTGCCGAACCACGGGCGCAGTGTTGCGCTCATCAGGAAAAAACGGATGTTCACGGTGAGCGTCAACAGCGCCAGCGTCGCGATCGCACCCGGCGTCAAAACATCAGGCCATGATTGCACCGCAACAAATTGCGATAGCCCGCCATAGACCGTCGCCATCATCACTTCGACTTCGGCAAGCGTGAGGTTCTTCTGCGCACACAGCGCACCGAATGCCATGCCGAAAGCGAGCGTGCCGGGCAGCATCGGACCGATGGCAATGATGCCAGGCACGATGGCGACCTTCGACCAATAGGCTGGTGCTTTAGGGATGTGGGTGGCGTGCATCGACTGATCCGCGTGATGCCGAAAGGCGAGATCATGCCTGCGGGCATCACGCGATCAGGTCAAGCGATGCGGATTCATATGCGCCATGCAGCGGCGGATATGAGACCAAAGACTACTCCCAATTCAACGCGCCGCCATTCTGGTACTCGATCACCCGGGTCTCGAAGAAGTTCTTCTCCTTCTTCAGATCCATGGCTTCCGACATCCACGGGAACGGATTTTCCGTCTCAACGAACACCGGCGCGAGGCCGATCTGGGCGCAGCGACGGTTGGCGATGAAATGCATATAGGTTTCGCACAGCGCCGCATTCAGTCCAAGGAAGCCGCGCGGCATGGTGTCCCGCCCGTAGGCCGCCTCGAGCTCGGCCGCGGTGCGGATCATGTCGCGGATTTCCTCCTGGAACGCCTTAGTCCAGAGATGCGGATTCTCGATCTTGATCTGGTTGATCACGTCGATGCCGAAGTTCAGATGGATCGATTCATCGCGCAGGATGTACTGATACTGTTCGGCGATCCCGACCATCTTGTTGCGGCGGCCGAGCGACAGGATCTGCGCAAAGCCCGTATAAAACCACATGCCTTCGAAGATCACATAGAACGCGACGAGATCGCGCATGAAGGCCTGATCGGTCTCCGGCGTGCCGGTCTTGAAGTCGGGATCGTCGAGATGCTGGGTGTGCTTGAGCGCCCAGGCGGCCTTCTCGGTGATCGACGGCACCTCTCGATACATGTTGAACAGCTCGCCCTCATCGAGGCCGAGACTCTCGACGATGTACTGGAAGGTGTGCGTATGCACCGCCTCCTCGAACGACTGCCGCAACAAATATTGCCGACATTCCGGGTTGGTGAGGTGGCGATAGATCGCCAGCACGATATTGTTGGCGACGAGGCTCTCCGATGCCGCGAAGAAACCGAGATTGCGCTTGATCGCGCGGCGCTCGTCTTCGGTCAGGCCGTCGCGCGACTTCCACAGCGCGATATCAGCCTGCATCGAGACTTCGGTTGGCATCCAGTGATTGTTGCAGCCGGCGAGATACTTCTCCCACGCCCATTTGTATTTCAGCGGCAGCAGCTGATTGACGTCGGCGCGGCAGTTGATCATGCGCTTCTCGTCCACCGAGACACGGCCGCCGGAGCGGTCGATGGTGCCAAGGCCGGTGGCGTCGGTGGGAGATTGCGGGATCGGGATGAAGGCGGGGGTTTTGGGAGCGGATGAGGTATCGGACCAGTCGAGCATGGGTGTTCCTTGCGTATTTGTTCGGCCCTCATGGTGAGGAGCCCGCTTCTTCAGCGGGCGTCTCGAACCATGAGCGTGGGGCCATCCTTCGAGACGCGGCCAAGAAGCCGCTCCTCAGGATGAGGTCAGTGTGTTTGGCGCACCCTTACTGGCACGCCTCGCATTCGGGATTGTCGATCGAGCAGGCCATCGCGACATTCAGCTCCGGCGCCGTGACGGAAGACTGAACGAGGATCGGCGCACCGGCCATCTTCGCCGCAGCGACTGTTGCTGACACAGCATTGAGCTTGCCGTCGGTACCCTTCAGCGTCGATTTCTCCACATGCGTCGCGCTGCGCGAGCGCAGGTAGTAGGTCGTCTTCAATCCCAGCGTCCAGGCCAGGCGATAGAGCTGGTCGAGCTTCTTGCCTGAGGGATTGGCGATATAGAGATTGAGCGACTGCGCCTGATCGATCCACTTCTGACGGCGCGAGGCTGCCTCGATCAGCCACGCGCTGTCGATCTCGAACGAGGTCGCGTAGAGCGCCTTGAGATCGTCGGGTACGCGGTCGATCGATCCGACGCTGCCATCGAAATATTTGAGGTCGGAGACCATCACCTCGTCCCACAGGCCCCTCTTTTTCAGATCGCGCACAAGGAAGGCGTTCACCACCGTGAAATCGCCCGACATGTTCGATTTGACATAGAGGTTTTGATAGGCCGGCTCGATCGACTGCGCGACTCCGCAGATATTGGAGATCGTCGCTGTCGGCGCAATCGCCATCACGTTGGAATTGCGCATGCCGGTGGACTTCACGCGGTCACGCAGGCCGTTCCAGTCGAGCGTGGTGGAACGATCCATCTGCACGCCGCCGCGTGCCTCCGCAAGGATCTCGATGGAGTCGATCGGCAGGATGCCGCGGCTCCACAGCGACCCCTCAAAGGACGGATAGCGGCCGCGCTCGGCGGCGAGATCCACCGATGCCGAGATCGAATGGAAGGCAATCGCTTCCATGCTGGTGTCGGCAAAGGTCACCGCCGCATCCGACGCCATCGCGATACCCTGCACCTGTAGCGCATCCTGAAAGCCCATCAAGCCCAAACCCACCGGACGATGCTTGAGGTTCGAGCGGCGCGCTTCCGGGATGGTGTAGAAATTGATGTCGATGACATTGTCGAGCATCCGCATCGCCGTGGTCACAGTGCGCTTGAGCTGCGCATGATCGAGGCCGTCTTTGCCGATGTGGTTCAGCAGGTTGACCGAGCCGAGATTGCAGACCGCCACTTCGTCGTCCGACGTGTTCAGCGTGATCTCCGTGCAGAGATTCGATGAATGGATCACGCCGGCATGCTGCTGCGGCGAGCGCAGGTTGCAGGGATCCTTGAAGGTGATCCAGGGATGGCCGGTCTCGAACACCATGGTCAGCATGCGGCGCCACAGGTCGGTCGCGCGCACTTTCTTGAACACGCGGATCTCGCCTCGCGCAGCCTTCTCCTCATAGGCCGCATAGCGCTCGGCAAACGGCTTGCCATAGAGATCGTGCAGCTCAGGCGTTTCGTCCGGCGAGAACAGCGTCCATTCGCCATCGGCTTCGACGCGCTGCATGAACAGATCCGGCACCCAGTTGGCGGTGTTCATGTCATGGGTGCGGCGGCGGTCGTCGCCGGTATTCTTGCGGAGATCGAGGAATTCCTCGATGTCGATGTGCCAGGTCTCGAGATAGGCGCAGACCGCGCCCTTGCGCTTGCCGCCCTGATTGACGGCGATGGCCGTGTCGTTGGCGACCTTCAGGAACGGCACCACGCCCTGGCTCTCGCCATTGGTGCCCTTGATGTGCGCGCCGAGACCGCGCACGCGAGTCCAGTCATTGCCGAGACCACCGGAATATTTCGCCAGCAGTGCATTGTCCTTCACCGACTTGAAGATGCCGTCGAGATCGTCGGCCACCGTGGTGAGGAAGCACGACGACAGCTGCGGCCGCTGCGTACCCGAATTGAACAACGTCGGCGTCGAGGCCATGAAGTCGAACGACGACAACAGATTGTAGAATTCGATGGCGCGGACTTCGCGGTCGATCTCGCGCAGCGCGAGGCCCATGGCAACGCGCATGAAGAAGGCCTGCGGCAGTTCGATGCGATTGCCCTGCACATGCAGGAAGTAGCGGTCATAGAGCGTCTGCAATCCCAGGAACTGGAACTGAAGGTCCCCTTCCGGCTTCAGCGCGGCAGCGATTCGCTTGAGATCGAAGCGCGCGAGTTCGGGATCGAGCAGCTCGGCTGCAATGCCAGTCTTGATATAGGCGCCGAAATATTCGGCGTAGCGCGTGGTCATGTCAGCCTGCGACGCGTGGGTCGGGCTGCCATGAACGAAGGACAGGACTTCCGTGCGCAGTTTGTCGAGCAGCAGGCGGGCGCTGACAAAGGTGTAGTTCGGCTCCTGCTCCACCAGCGTGCGCGCGGCCATGATACCAGCCAGTGCCAGCTCATCCAGCGTGATGCCGTCATAGAGATTGCGGCGGGTTTCCTCGAGCACCGGGGCGGCATCGACGCCGTCAAGGCCGGCGCAGGCCTCGTTGACGATCAGCGCGAGACGGGCCGAATCGAGCGGGGCGCGCGTGCCGTTGGCGAGCGTGACATGCAGCACCGGTGCGGTGGAGACGAGCGCCGGCTTCGCCGCCAGTTCCTCCGCGCGGGTGCGAGCGCGCTCCTCGCGATACAGCACATAGGCGCGGGCCACCTTGTGGTGCTCGCTACGCATCAGCGCCAGTTCGACCTGATCCTGGACGTCCTCGATATGGAAGGTGCGGCCTTCACCGACGCGGCGCGTCAGTGCGGCCACGACTTCGCCGGTCAGTTGTTCCACCGCCTCATGGACGCGGCGCGAGGCCGCTGCCGTGTGGCCCTCGACGGCCAGAAACGCCTTGGTCATGGCCACGGAAATCTTGCTGCCGTCGAAGGGCGACACGGTGCCGTTGCGCCGGATGATCTGCATCGAGGGTTCGCGCGCGGGCGCAGCAAGCGTTTCCGGCGACAGTTGAATCAGCGGCGCATGAGCCGCATCGCGGCCGTTGGACGAGACGGAAGATGAAGTAGGCATCGGCAAGACCCCGTGTGATGCATCAAGCAATGGGGGCTGGGGCCGAAAGGACGCTGCAAAATACACGGCGGAGATCCGCCGGCATTGCCTGCAAGCGACCGCTGGGACACCCCGCCCATGGACGTTCTGGTGTCGCGGCAGGTCTCCTGGCTCGCAGGTCAATGTCTGTTTCAGCCTTCCCGATGCTTGCGCATCAGTGACTTCAATCGAAACAGACTCACTGCTTACAGTTGCGGGGGCAGCGCCGGAATATGACGCAAAACAGCGTCTTTACCGGCTTCCCTCTTAGCCACCAAGTCTTGCGACTAGGCGGACCGTGACATCTACATTTGGTGTGACCCGCGGTGAAGTGTCAAGCGAGCATTGGCGCCGAACGCAACAAATTCGGTAGGGCTGTTGGTTCAGTGGACAACCGCTTGCGTGGCTGAAACCGCGGGATCGTTGGCGGTTTCTGCACGATGCGATTCGTTGTCCGAAAGGACCGTGAGGCGCAGAAGAGCCACATCAATCGATGGAGGATGCCATGCGGAACCTGGCAACGAGCACTGAGAGAACCGAGTTCAACGCTTTCGTGGGGCACGCAGGCGCGGTCACGGCGTTCGAGACGACGGAGCAGATCGCCCGCCTTCGCCTCGACGACATGCTCAACGACGCGTTGATGGACAGCTTTCCTGCGAGCGATCCGATTTCTTCGTTGCAACTCGCCTGAGCGGATCAGACCGCGCGAAAGCTGGCCCGATACTGGCTGGGCGTCAGGCCAAGCCGCCGCACGAAGACCTGACGCATATGTTCGGCGGTGGTGAAACCGGATTCATAAGCCACCACCTTCAGCGGCAGATCGCTGCCTTCGAGGCGGTTGCGTGCCGTGTCGATCCGGGCGCCCTCCACAAAATCTGCCGGCGTCATTTTGGTCTCGAGCTTGAACACCCGCGCGAAGGTGCGCGCGCTCATGCCCGCCACATCGGCCAATTCATCCACGCTGTGTGCGTCACGCAGATGCGCCATCACATGGGCATGGACTCGCGCGATCGGCGAGTCCGGCTCGGCCGGCGGTACCAGATACGGACTGAATTGCGACTGGCCACCCTGGCGCTGCGCCACCACGACCAGACGCTTGGCCACAGCCAACGCAACGTCCGCACCATGATCTTCCTGGACCAGCGCGAGACCCAGATCGATGCCTGCGGTGACGCCGGCTGACGTCACCAGCGCACCGTCACGACTGTAGATGCGATCGAACTCCACATGCGCTTTGGGAAAACGCAGCGCCAATAGCGGCGCGTTCTGCCAGTGCGTCGTCACCGTCTTGTCGTCAAGCAAGCCTGCATGGCCGAGCGCGAATGCCCCGGTGCAGACCGAGCCATAACGCTCCGCATGGAGCGCCGCATTGGCCAGCCACTCTGTAAGCTGCGGATCCGCCTCTGCCGTCGGCAGCCCAGGCCCGCCGGCCACCAGAACCAGATCCCAGGGTTTGTTCGCATCACTGAACGCCAGATCGGCAGATATCCGCAGGCCGTTCGATGCACGCAGCGGCGCGCAGTCTGCAGCGACAAGTGTAATGTCGTAGCCGTCGCCCGGTGCAACGAAGCCATTGGCCTCCATGAACACATCAAGCGGACCGGCTACGTCCAGCGACTGGACGCCCGGAAAGATCGCAAGAGCAACGGTCTTCATGGTGATGCTTCATTCCGACGGCGAGGACAGGCCCAAGTCATTCTGAATAGATAGTCGTCTTGCGGCAGGAAATCACGGGCGAATGGCAGCTTTGCAGGGCGCGGCGCGATTGCGAGGACACCGCCCGCCGGCGACAACGGATGCATCACAACACCCCCGCAAGGAGCATCTCATGAGCAAGACCATTGCCGGCATCAAAGTCCCTGACAGCGCCCTCGCCCGCCAGGTCGATCAGCTGGTGCGCGATACCGAAAGCGATCTTCTGTATCATCATTCCAATCGGGTTTTCCTGTTCGGCGCGCTCGCCGGGCAACGCAAGGGTCTCAAGGTCGATTCCGAATTGCTCTATGTTGGCGCGATGTTTCACGACATGGGCCTGCAGGCGCCCTATGCGAGCAAGGAGGAGCGCTTCGAAGTCGATGGCGCAAATGCTGCCGCAGACTTTCTGCGCAGCCACAGGATCGATGAGCGCGACATCGACGATGTCTGGGACGCCATCGCGCTTCACACGACACCGGGCATTCCCAAGCACAAGCGGCCCGTGGTGGCGCTCGTCACGGCCGGTGTTGAGATGGATGTATTGGGTCTGGAGTATGATGCCTTCACCGCCCATCAGCGCCACGAAGTGTGCGTCTGCCATCCGCGTGGCCATGACTTCAAGAACGGGATCATCGATGCGTTCGCCGCGGGGACGATCCACAAGCCGGACACGACCTTTGGCAACGTGAAGGCTGACGTGCTCGACCTCCGCGACCCCACCTACAAGCGCGCGAATTTCTGCAGCATCATCCTGAACTCGGCGTGGAGCGAATAGACTCCCGCACGCGCATGGCGATCAACGCTGCCACCAGCAGCGTTGCGCCAAAGCCCGTGGGAGCGCCGAGAAATGGATAGGCGATCAGCAGCGCAGCAGCGAGGCCGAGCACCGGCAGTTCGTGACGGCGAAAGCCTTCCGCGAGACCGATACGGGCGATGAAGCCGATGGCAATCGCAAGTACCATCACATCGTACAGGAAAAGGTAGGGCGTCGTGAGCAAGGCGCCGACGGCCAGCGCAGCGGCTTTCAGCTCATAACGCACGCTGCTGCGCCACAACGGCACCAGCACCGCTACGACGGCACCAATCATGATCCACTGAAACGTCCAGGCCAGCAGCTCGCTACCGTCGAAATAGCGCACCAGTGCGAAGATGCTCTGCATCTTGCCCCATGGCGCGCGGCCTTCGGTGAGGAAGGCCTGCGAGAACATCGGCATCCAGTGGATAAAAGCTTGCCAGCTCTCGGTGCCGAAAGCGAGCCACGACACCGCGGCCAGCAGCACGGTGGTGATACCTGCGCTGACAAACGCCTTCCATTGTGACGCCGCGATCAGCATCAGCGGAAACAGGAAACCATATTGCGGCTTGTAGCTGAGCAGGCCCAGACAGATTCCCGACAGGATCGGCCGCATCGGCAGCAGCACCAGCATGCCGCCGATCAGCGCTGCGGTCAGAAATCCATTCTGCCCGACAAGGCCGTTGGTCATCACCACTGGAAAAGCCGCAGCCAATAAAAGGCCAAAGGGACGACCGACGATCGCACGCATCGCCGCCAGATACGGCACGAAGCTGACCGCAGCCCAGCCGGCAAAGGCCACGGCATAAGGCAGCTTTGCGAGCAGTGCCGCGATGAACAGGAACGGCGGCGGATAGTGCCAGGCGAAATTGCCGGGATAGCTCTGACCGAGAACAGCGATCTGGACCTTTTTCTGGATGTCCCAGTCATAGGCCCAGGCCGGATGACCATCGAGCACCAATCGCCCGGCAGACCACACATTGACGAAATCGGTGGGCGAGCCGAGGCCGTCTTCATAGATCCAGCCGCGACCGTAGAAAGTCGGGAAGAAGGCGAGATGCAACATCGCCAGGATGATGCAGACAATCAGCAGCGCCCGCGGAATTGGGCCACGCTCGGGTGTCGAAGTCATGGTGAGCGGCGCTGGCATAGGTTCCCCAATGCGCATCAAGGGCGCCGGGCGACAGTGCCGAGGGAAGTTTGAGGAAGGTTTAAGTGGGACGTGGTCCCCAGATCGGGCCTCGCTCCATTTGCGCTACAGATAACAAAAAACGCGGCCTTTCGGCCGCGTTTTGCATGTTTGCGTGTGACGACTTTACGCCTGCGGCTGCGGCTCCAGGCCACCGTCCGGACGCGGGCGCGGCTTGCCAGCGGGCGGCACAGCCGAGGTGCGCGGGCCCGACGGCTCCAGCACCGACTCGCGGTTCGGCTTCTTGCCATTCAGCAAATCCGTGATCTCGTCGCCCGAGAGGGTTTCGAATTCGAGCAAGCCCTTGGCCAGCGTTTCAAGATCATCGCGCTTCTCGGTGAGAATCTTGGTGGCCTCGTCATAGCCTTCCGCGACAAGACGCTTCACTTCAGAGTCGATCTTCTGCGCGGTCGATTCAGAGACCGCCTGGGTGCGGTTCATCTGCATGCCGAGGAAGACCTCGTCGTTGTTCTCGCCATACGACACCGTACCGAGTTCTTCCGACAGGCCCCAGCGCGTGACCATCATGCGAGCCAAGCGCGTGGCCTGCTCGATATCGGAGGACGCACCCGAGGTGACCTTGTTGCGGCCGAAGATCAATTCTTCAGCAACGCGGCCGCCCATCATGATGGCGAGGCGCGAGGTCATCTGCTCCAGGGACATCGACATCTTGTCGCGCTCCGGTAGCTGCATGACCATGCCGAGCGCACGGCCGCGCGGAATGATAGTCGCCTTGTGGATCGGGTCGGTGGCGATGACGTTGAGGCCGACGATGGCGTGACCGCCTTCGTGATAGGCCGTCAGCATCTTCTCTTCCTCGGACATCACCAGCGACTTGCGCTCGGCGCCCATCATCACCTTGTCCTTAGCCTCTTCGAACTCGCTCTGCGTCACCATGCGCTTGTTACGGCGCGCGGCGGTCAGGGCGGCCTCGTTGACGAGGTTCATCAGGTCCGCGCCGGAGAAACCGGGCGTGCCGCGGGCAATGGTCTTGAGGTTGATATCCGGGGCCAGCGGCACCTTGCGGACATGGACCTTGAGGATCTGCTCGCGACCGACAACGTCCGGATTCGGTACCACGACCTGACGGTCGAAACGGCCCGGACGCAACAGCGCGGGATCCAGCACGTCAGGACGGTTGGTGGCGGCGATCAGGATCACGCCTTCATTGGCTTCGAAACCGTCCATCTCGACCAGCAACTGATTGAGGGTCTGTTCGCGCTCGTCATTGCCGCCGCCGAGACCGGCGCCACGATGACGACCGACGGCGTCGATTTCGTCGATGAAGATGATGCAGGGCGCGTTCTTCTTGGCCTGCTCGAACATGTCACGCACACGGGATGCGCCGACGCCGACGAACATTTCGACGAAGTCCGAACCCGAAATGGTGAAGAACGGCACATTGGCTTCGCCCGCGACCGCACGCGCGATCAGCGTCTTACCGGTGCCGGGAGGGCCGACCAGCAGCACGCCGCGCGGGATACGTCCGCCGAGGCGCTGATACTTGCCGGGGTCGCGCAGGAATTCGACGATTTCCTGAAGATCCTGCTTGGCTTCGTCGACGCCGGCGACGTCTTCGAAGGTGACGCGGCCGTGCGCTTCCGTCAGCATCTTGGCGCGCGACTTGCCGAAGCCCATCGCCTTGCCGGCGCCGCCCTGCATCTGGCGCGACAGAAAGATCCACACGCCGATCAGCGCGATGAACGGCAGCCATGAGACGAGCAGCGACACGAACCACGGCACGTTGTCGCCCGGAGCCTTCGCGGTGATCGAGACCTTGGCGTCATACAGACGCTTGATCAGGGTCGGGTCGCTCGGGGCATAGGTCTGGAAGCTGGAGCCGTTGGTGAAGGTGCCGTGAATTTCAGGCCCCTGGATTACGACATCGCGGACGTGATTTTGATCAACTTCGGTGAGGAGCTGCGAGAACGAAATGTCCTGCGAGGCGGTGCGCTGACCAGGATTCTGGAAAAGCGTGAACAGCGCCAGCAGCAACAAAACGATAATGACCCAGAGGGCAAAATTGCGCAGGTTCGCGTTCATCGATCTTCCTTCGTCGCCGCGCGAAATCGCGGCCTTATTCCCTTGTGAGTCGCCACAAGGGTTCACCCTGGGTCGGTCGGATACAATCTAGGTGCGACCGAGGGCGCTGCCAAGGGAACTGGGATGGACTATTTAACGCATCTACGCGCATTTCCGGTTCAAATAATGGCAGTGCTGACAGGGTTTTCCCACGGTGGTTAAGGTACTGTGGGGCCACAGGTAGCTCTTTGCACTCAATCGGCGCGGCGACGCCTCAGCGGCGCCGGAACGATTCTCAGGCGGTCCTGCGTCAGCGTGATCATGGCACCGGCGAGCGTCTGCTTCAGCAGAGTACCTTTCCCGCCCGATCGCGTGGCCTGAGCCATGGCGAATACCAGCGTTTCGACCTTACCGAGCTCGGCCGGCCCTTCGTGCCCGACCTGATCGATCATCCGCAGCAACAATCGAACGCGAATTTCCTCAGCCAGCCCCGCAAATGCTCCCGCATCGATGGCTTCGGGCACCCTGCCCGGGCTGTGCAGTGCCAGAAACCGCTCTGCCCCGTCGACCATCAGTTCCAGCGCAGCATCGGCACGCCGGAGCCGCGTCGCCAGCCGGGCGAGGTTGCGCGAATCGAAGCCCTCGGACGCCAGCGCCGGCATCAGCGCCCGCAGCCGCGGGCGGGTGTAGCTTGGGTCGGAATTACTGGGATCGGTCGCGAAGTCGATTTTCGCTTTGGTCAGCGTAGTAACAAGCTGCGCCTTCGCGATGTGCAAAAAGGGACGCGCGAGCTGGATGCCGTCACGCTCGGTCAGCCGCGCCATGCCCGCGAGGCCGGCAATGCCGCTGCCGCGCGCCATCCGCATGAGGAGGGTCTCAGCCTGGTCGTCACGGGTGTGCGCCGTGAGCACATGGGAGGCGCCGGCACTACGCGCGGCCTTGGCGAGCAACAGATAGCGCGCTTCGCGGGCCGCGGCAGGCAGTCCGGTTTTCGGCTTGGCGCCAGTCCAGCGAAGAGTGCGGTGAGGAATATCGAGAGATGCCGCGAGTCGCTTCACGTCGCGGGCCTCGCGGGCCGCTTCAGGTCGTAAACCATGGTCGATGGTCACGGCAATAAGGTCGGGGCCGCGTTTGAGCGCACGCCGCCAACGCGCGGCGAGCCACATCAGGGCGACGGAATCAGGACCACCGGACACGGCCAGGACCAATGCTGGCGCGGACGCCCAGTCAGCGAATAGCTGTTTCGCCATCTGGGCCGAAATCGGCGACTGGTCGTCGTCGGACATGCGCGTCAGAACCGGTTGCGACCCGGCTGATTGTCCGGGTCGATCACCTAGCACTTAACGCGTTTTTGCTCGCGGTCCACGCCCTGTTTCACGCCGGCCGAGGCACGGGGATATTTCCGTGTCACTTCACCGAAGGCGGCACAGGCGGCTTCCTTTTCCTTCAGCGCGGCCAGCGACTGGCCAAGCCGCAGCAACGCATCGGGCGCCTTGGCGGAGGTGTCGTATTTCGTGGTCACGCCGAGGAATACTTCGGCGGCATCGCGATATTTCTGGCGCTGGAAGAAGCTCTCGCCGAGCCAATACTGCGAATCCGCAATCATTGGATCACCAGGATATTTCTGGGCGAAGTTGCGCATGGTCTCTTCGGCCAGCGCGTAATCACGACGCTGCATATAGCCGATGCCGAGATCGAACTCGTCCTTCGGGGTCGCGCCCGGCGGTAAGGTCGTCAGTGCTGGCGCTGTTCCGCCCGGGGCGGTATTGCCCAGCGGGAGCGGCTCGCCGACCCCACGGCCGCCCTGTGCACCGACCGGCGCGTTTGCGGGCATCGGCTGCTGCCCACCACCCAGCGCGCGCGGCACGCCCGGCGCATTGGGGTTCGCATTGGGATCGAACGCATCGTTACGACGGCCAGCGCGAGGAGCCGGCGCGGGATCCTGAGCAATTGGTGCAGGTGCCGCGATCTGCGGCTGTTGCTGATTGTAGCCCGGCAGCTGCACGGGAGCCTGCTGCATCGGCGGCTGCTGGACCGGCGCGGCAGCGACATTGGGACGGCCTCCTGCGCCCGCTGGGGCGCCGCCGGCCTGCAACTGCCGGAGCTGATCCTCAAGCTGCCGATTGCGGAACTGCAGTTCTTCATTCTGGCCGGTGAGCTGCCGCAGTTGGTTCTGCAACCGCTCGATCTGCAAGCCCTGGTCGGCATCGTCGTCGCCCGATTGCTGGCCGTAGCCCTGCTGACGGGGAGCCGGCTGACCAAACAACTGCGCGGATACGGGCGATGCCGTCACGAGCAGGACAGACAATAACGCAGCGCCGGCGAGCGAATGAAATCTGGATGACATTTGAGCCTGAAAATGACCGGTTTCGCGCCCCATCGGCGCGCATCACGATGAGGATTTCACTACGCCAAAAATGTGACTTTCGACAGCGACAAAGGCGCCTGCCCCAAACAAAAACGGCGCCTGCCCCGGGGGCAGACGCCGTTTTGTTTGATATCAGACGTCGCTTACGCGCCCGCGTTCAGCACGGTGACCGCACGGCGGTTCTGCGACCAGCACGAGATGTCGTTACACACCGCGACCGGACGTTCCTTGCCGTAAGAGATGGTGCGCATCCGGCTGGCATCGATGCCGCGCGAAGCCAGGAAGGTGCGAACCGACTGGGCACGGCGAGCGCCGAGGGCAATGTTGTATTCGCGGGTGCCGCGCTCGTCCGCATGACCTTCGATGGTGAAGGAGTAGCGGTTGTACTGCTGCAGCCACTGCGCCTGCTTGTCCAGGGTCGCGATCGCCTGCGGCGACAGTTCGGTCTGATCGCTCTCGAAGAACACGCGATCGCCGACATTGACGACGAAGTCCTGCTGGCTGCCCGGCGTGGCGGCATTGGCCATCGCGCCATCGGCACCCAAACCATTCTTGTTGGCGCAGGCGCCCATCGACAGCGCCACGGCCAGCACTGCAGCCAGTTTTAATCCCTGGAGGATACGCATCTGATGCTTCATTCCCGGAGCCTCCACGCTCACGCTTTACCCAACTGTCATTCGGTCTACAGGGCGTTGGTTAAGCGAACGTTCCGTCAACCTTGATGAGGTGTTGCCAAAACCGATCAAAAGCCACAGGCCGCGAAAAAGCAACGACGTGGTTAATGGTTGGCAAATGTGGCGCGACGGTGAAGGTTCTGAGAAAGCAGCTGGTTTTAGGCAGAATCCCGCTGCGGGACTGCCGGGATAGTCAGCAATGACCGGCGACCGGACTGTCGCCCCCCTTCACCCTCAGGTGCGGGGCAACACCGCGGCCTGGGCGATATGGAACTCGGATGAATGGAGATCCGGCGCCAGGGGTTCGCTCTTGCGCTCAAACAAGGCCCGCTGCTCGAAAAGACTGGAGCGGAAATGCGGGTAGCGCATGAAAATGCGTTCGCGCACCGCGGCGTAGTCGGCCGCCATCAGGCATAGCGGCTTGGTCAGCGTCGGATAAGGCCGTGGCTCGCACATCGGCGTCTGCAGGAAAACCTTGCGATAGAACGCACGGTGCTCGGCGCGCACGGTCGCCGTCCCGATATCAGCCTTGAAATAGCCGCAGGCGACATAGCCCAGCCGAACCGTCATATAGGGCAGTTCAGGAAACTTGGTACGGTTGTTCGGGTCGGCCACGAAGCGGTTCGGGTCGACGATGATCTTCCCCTTGTCCAGCTCGGGACGCAGCAAGTCCCCGAATGCATCGACGGCGGGCGTTTCCGGATTATCCGGCGTCGCCACGCTGACGCGCAGCGAACTGGCGAGCTCGCCATCAACGAATATCCCGAAAGTCCATGAATTCGGCAAATCATCGAAACGGTCGGCGAGACGGCGATCCGCGCGAGGCTCGATAGCCCCCTCATGGAGATAGGCTCTATAGCGCAGGCTATAGATCGCCTCTTTCTCAGCTTCGGTTTCGGCAAGACGGTAGTCAACCCGGTCGAGAATATCGCTGCGCTTCGAAGCTTCAGTCGCTTGATCGGCCGAAGCCATCATTCCGTCTCCTACGCACCAACGCCATGACTACGCGAGTAAGGAAAGGTTAAAGCTTTCTTAAAAGTTGTCAAAGGTTCTGCCACAATGTGGTTAACCCTTTTGACCTATTCGGCGCGCGAAACGAATGGAAATGGAAATTCGAGAGTGTGGCCCGCGGCTGGTCAGGCCGGTGCGCGCGTGGCCTCGACATTGGCGCCGGGCTCGATCACGCGACGTCCGTGGGATGCGTCCAGGAGCTGCCTGATCCGGGTCGCAGGCACCGGGCGGCTGAACAGATAACCCTGGGCCTCGCTGATCGTGCCGTCGGCACTGATCAGCTCAAGTTGCTCGTTGGTCTCGATGCCTTCGACGACGACCGTCATTCCCAGATCGGCACTGAGGCGCGCGACGCCGCGCAGCAGCGTCAACGGACGGTCCGTATCGATCCCTTCGAGGAATGAGCGATCGATCTTCACCTTCTGCAGCGGGAAATTGTGCAGATAGCTCAGGCTCGAATAGCCGGTACCGAAATCGTCGAGCGAAATCCGGCAACCTGCTGCGTGAAGCTGCGCGAGGGCATCGTGGGTCCACTGCGTATTACGCAGCAGCGACGATTCGGTGATCTCGATCTCGAGACGACGCGCCGGCAGCCCGGACACATCGAGGGCGTAGCGTACCTCGCTCAACACATCGCGCTGATGAAACTGCTGCGACGAGAAGTTGACGGCGACGCTGACCGCGTCCGGCCACTTCATGCATTCGATACAGGCCTTGCGCAAAATCCAGCGGCCAAGATCGACGATCAGGCCCATGTCTTCTGCGACGGGAATGATATCGACCGGCGAAACAGTGCCGCGGACAGGATGATTCCAGCGCAGCAGCGCTTCGCAGGTCGAGATGCGTCCCGACTTCAGATTGACCAGTGGCTGGTAGTAAATCTCGAATTCTTCATTGGCGAGCGCCTGGCGCAGATCCAGTTCGAGCACGCGGCGCGCCTCGACCGTCTGGGCCATCTCGTCGCGGAAGAAGCAGAAGGTGCCACGGCCGGAGGCCTTCGCACGATACAACGCCATATCGGCGTTCTTCAAAAGGTTGTCGGCGCTGACGTCGGGTTCCGTCAAGGCGATGCCGACGCTGGCGCCGATCTCGACCTGATGATTGTCGACCTCGTAGCGCTCACTGAGCCGTTCGACGATGCGACGCGCCAGATCGGCTGCATCATGATTTGTCTTGATGGCACGTTGGAACACGACAAATTCGTCACCGCCGAAACGAGCCACGAAGTCATCCGCGCGCAACATTTCGCGCAGCCGATCGGCGACCATGCACAACAGCTGATCACCGCATGGATGACCAAGCGTATCGTTGACCTGCTTGAACTGATCGAGATCGACGAACAGCAGGGCCGACAGCGTGGATTGGTCCGAGCTCTTCAGCATGCGGCCGATTTCGTTCCGGAAACTGACCCGGTTCGGCAGCCCCGTCAATTCGTCGAAACGCGCCATGTGGCTGATACGCGCTTCGGAATTGCGGCGCTCGGTAATATCTTCAAGCAGAACGACCGTGCCGCCGCCGACCATCGGCTGAAACTTCCACGACAATGCACGTTCACTCTCGTGGGCGTGATCAAGGGTCGTGATTTCGGCTGCCTTCGAGCTTTCAATCTCGGTGATGATGGTCATCGCGCTGGCCGATGACACTGTCCCTGCATTGACGCAGAGCGAGACGACTTCGCGAGCAGTCACGCCGCGCTGCACGAGATCCTCTGAAATCTCCATCATCGCGGTAAAGCGATTGTTGAGCACCGCCAACCGACCATCGGCGCCGAACATGCACAGGCCGTTGGGCATATTGTTCAGCGCCGTATCGAACTGGCCGGCGATGGAGCCGACCCGCTCGGTGGCCAGCAGCGCTTTGACGTAGACGTCATGCAGACGAAGCGTGATCCGGCGCAGGCCGACAAAGAACAGGACGTTCAGAAACGCAAAGCCGATATAGTAGAAGTCACCGTGGATAATCAGCGCCAGGGCCATCGGACCGCATGCCAGCAGCACCTGCAACTGCGCGATCTTCGGACGGCCATAGGTCCGGCCGGCGCCGGCCGCGATATAAGCGACGGTCACTGCCGTACCCAGCATATGCGCGACCGGATCATCGCTGCCGAGCAGAACGACCCAGCACCACAGGCCCAACGCGGCTGCATAGAGCGAGCCGCCAACCATGTAATTGAATTCCCAGCGGATCGCCTCGTCGGGCGTCAGCGCGGTCTCGCGCTTTTCATAGCGGCTAAGCTGAAGGGCCCGCAAAGCGCCAATGACGATGATCAGGGCGGCGCATGGCCACAGCAAAGGGTTGCCGGTCTTCACCGCAGTCATGACTGCGCCTGTCCCGGCGCAGACCGCACCGGCCAGCATCGGAATCGGGTTTTCGAACAAGGAATCGACGAGCGCCGTGTAGATCGACGGCGACATCGATTTGCTGTTCGTCCGGTTGTGGTCGGCGAGCTGCATCGGGCGTAAATGCGTCCTGTTCAGGCGCACATTGGTACCGGGTCCTGATGAAGTCTTTCTGAGGGAACATCGTTAGCGAACTGTTTACGCATTCGCATAAACAGCAAATCTGCTCGTGATTTCAGCGCGGTGGGCAAAGTTTGCCGGGAATAGCCGGTAATCCGCCCGTCGCCGCCAATCGTTTGTTTACGATAGCAACGGCGACCAGGCCGGGTCGGACGCGAAGCCAGGCGTCGGGACCTTGAGCTCGTTACGGCCGGACACGTCGACCGTAAACAGCGACGGCCCTCCTCCCATATCGCGGAAGAACATGATCACGCGGCCATTGGGCGCGAAGGTCGGACCCTCATTATGATAGCCGGACGTCAGCAGCCGTTCGCCGGAGCCATCGGGCTTCATGATGCCGATCGAGAACTGCCCGCCGCCCTGCTTGGTGAAGGCGATATAGTCGCCGCGCGGCGACCAGACCGGGGTCGAATAGCTGCCTTCGCCGAACGAGATGCGCTGGGCACCGCCGCCGGTTGCCGCCATCGTATAGATCTGCGGCTTGCCGCCGCGATCCGATTCGAAGCAGATCTTCGAGCCATCCGGAGAATATGACGGCGAGGTGTCGATTGCCGGCGTGTCGGTGAGTCGCGTCGTCGATTTCGACCGCAGGTCCATGACGAACAGGTTGGAATTGCCGCCCTGCTGCAGGCTCATGATGACACGCTGGCCATCCGGCGAGAAACGCGGCGAGAACGACATGCCCGGGAAGTTGCCGACAACCTCGCGCTGGCCTGTCTCGATGTTGAAGAGATAGACCTTGGGATCACCCTGACCGAATTCCATATAGGTGATCTCTTGCGTCGACGGCGAGAACCGCGGCGTCAGCACCAGATCCGCCCCGCGCGTCAGGTAACGCACATTGGCACCGTCCTGATCCATCAGCGCCAGTCGCTTGACGCGGCGCTCCTTGGAGCCCGTTTCGTCAACGAAGACCACGCGGCTATCGAAATAGCCCTTCTCGCCGGTCAGGCGCTCGTAGATCTGGTCGGAAATGATATGGGCGATACGACGCCAGTATTCCGGCGAGGTGAAATATTGCTGGCCTGCCAATTGCTGACCGGTGGCGATGTCCCACAGACGAAATTCGGCTTTCAGGCGACCATCGCCCTGACGGGTCATGCGGCCGGTGACGAGCGCCTGTGCATTCACGGTCTTCCAGTTCACGAAGTTCGGCGGCGCGTCGATGTTGACGGCCTTCTCGACGAAGGCGGCCGGATCGATCGGCGCGAACAGGCCGCTGCGCTTGAGATTGTTAGTGATCACCTGCGAAACGCCGACGCTGACTTCGTTGTCGGCGCCGGTGCCGGCATTGAAATTCGGAATCGCGATCTGCATGGGCGCAACGTCACCGCCGGTGATCGTCACGCGGGCTTGACCGAAAGCGGCGCGTTGACCGCCGATGATCAAACCGGCCGACGCGGCGCCGGCAATGAACTGGCGGCGGCTGGGCCGCAGCAGCGACCCTTCGAGTTCATTTTTAAAAATCATTTGTACCGGGCTTTTCATGTTGCGGTCTTCGTTGCAGCGCGAAGTCACGTTATTTTTTCAGTGAAATAAGGATTGAACGACTTCCATTCGTCGAACATCTGCGGCGGCAGCTTGTAGGGCTGGCAATCGATGATCGCACGCAGACCGCTCTCCTGATAGACCCGTTGATAAGGCGTGGTCGGCCGTCCGATCGCCACCGGAGTCGCCTCCAGCGTGCCGTCCTTCTTCAGTGCGATGCTGAACTCCGCTTCGACCTGCTGGGCTTCGATGCCGCCATACGGCTTCTTCCAGCAGCGATCCACCTGCTGCTTGAACATGGCGCCCCAGGTGGCGACGTTGCTGCCGGCTTTGCCTTTTGACGTGCCGAGCGCCTCGTTCGGATTAAGGTCCGAGCCCGTCATCGAATTGCGGGTCGGATCGCGCTTGTCGATCAGTGCTGCGATTTTCGACTGGTCAAACACACGCTCAGCCTTCTTGGTCTCTTCGGCCTTGGCTTTTGCTTCAGCCTTGGCTTTTGCTTCGGCGTCAGCCTTGGCTTTGGCCTCAGCCTTCGCTTTGGCTTCGGCTTTCGCCTTGGCCTGCGCTTCGGCTTTTGCCTTGGCTTCCGCCTGCGCCTTGGCGTCAGCTTCCGCTTTCGCTTCAGCTTCCGCCTTGGCGTCGGCGACTGCCGCGGCTTTCGCCTCCGCCTTGGCCTTGGCATCGGCCGCGGCTTTGGCTGCGGCTTCGGCTTTTGCGGCTGCCTCCGCCTTTGCTGCTTCGGCAGCGGCCTTTTCGTCGGTCTTGGGCTGTTCCTTCGGCGCCGTCTCGGTGATCACCGGCGGCTTCTTGTCGTCAATCTTGCCGACAGTGTCTTCGGCCGGTGGCTTGGCCTCGGCGATCTTCTCCACCTTCGGCTTCGTCGTTTCCTTCTTGCCAGTCTTCTGCCCGGCCATGGCCTGGCTTTCAACGCTGATATCGACGCCGACGGAATCCTCCGGCATCACTTCCAATGCCTTGGAAGAAAACGTGAGAAGTCCCCACCCGATCACGATGACGTGCAGGGCTACCGATGCGATGAGTGTCTTGTCGACCTTCACGATCAGATTTCCAATCCTGCTCCTGCCCAGATCAACCGGCTGTTCCACGAGCTTACGTCCCCTGCTCCGGCAGGATCACGATATTGGCCTTGAATCCGGCAGAGCGAACAGTGCCGAGCAATTTCATCATGTCCGTGTAACAGACGTCCTTGTCACCACGGAGAAACACGGTGTTGTCTGTTTCCGAACGCGTCGCCCGGATCGCCTTGATCTTGGCGTCGAGCTCACTCACCGGCACGAGGGCGTCGCCGACATACATTTCGACCGCCGAATTACAGCCGCCGCCGGTGCGCTTCACCGACACGGTGAGCGGCGGAGCATTCTGCGATATCGACTTGCCGCCGCTCGCGATCGGCAGGTCGATATCGATGGTCGAGGTCATCAGCGGCGCCGACACCATGAAGATGATCATCAACACGAGCATGACGTCGACCATCGGGGTGACGTTGATCTCGGCCATGACGGCAGCACGCCGGCGCCCGCGCCGACCTCCGCCACCACCGCCCGAGCCCATATTCATCCCCATGACAGGGTGCTCACTTCAAGGTTCAATTCGTCACCCATCAGACGCGCTCGTCGATCTGGCGCGACAGGATCGCTGAAAATTCGTCGGCAAACCCCTCCAGGCGCTGGGCCTGTTTGTTCACTTCTGACGTGAATTTGTTGTAGAAAATAGTCGCCGGGATGGCGGCGATAAGGCCGATGGCCGTGGCGAACAGCGCTTCGGCGATACCAGGCGCGACCACGGCGAGCGATGTGTTCTTGGACGCCGCAATCGCCTGGAAGCTCGACATGATGCCCCAGACGGTGCCGAACAGGCCAACGAAGGGGCCGGCCGAACCGACCGTTGCCAGCACCAGAAGCCGGCGCTCGAGCCGCTCGACCTCGCGGGCGATGGAGACGTTCATCACCTTGTCGATGCGCATCTGCAGACCGGTGAAGGAGCGCGCCTGGCTTTCGAAAGACCGCTTCCACTCGCGCATCGCCGCGACGAAACACGCCGCCATCGACTGCGTCGGCTTGGCGGAGAGCGCGCGGTACAGATCCTCGATGGACTCGCCGGACCAGAAGGCCTGCTCGAACCGGTCCATCGCGCGGCGTGTGCGCGCATACAGGAACATCTTGTCGATCGCGATCGCCCAAACCCACACCGAACAGCCCAGCAGTCCCAGCATGACCGCTTTCACGATCCAGTGGGCCTGCAGGAACAGCGCGATCAGCGAAACGTCGGATGAAGCCAGCGGCAGGGCTGACTGCGCCACATCGGCCGGATTCATGAACGGTATCCTCTCAACGCAAAAATCCTCAATTTGCCAGCGACTTGCTCATCGCTGGTGCCGCGGCCACGCATCGCGCGCGGCGCGGAACGCCAGTGCAATGTTCTTGTTGTGTCGCATGGAGGGCTTGTCCGAAGCCGAGCCCTAAATTCCCTGCCAACATGTCAAAACAAGGGCTTGCACGCGTTTCTGCGGCTTTTACCAGACGCCAGTCATGGTTAATGCGGAGTTACCAAAGCGTGTTTTGGCCGAGAAATGAAGCGGTATTCGCTTGTTCGTGAAGGGCTCGTGACAAAGCAAAACCGCCCGCCTGAATGATCAGACGGGCGGCGATGTCGGCATCGGGCGAAGGGGGCGCCACCGCCTGACGCCTATCAGTTTCGGGCTGTTAGCCCTGCGGCTGATTGTTATCCGATGGCGGGGTCGGCTTTGGTCGGTGCTGCGCCATGAACTGGTCGAACTCTTCCTTGTCCTTGGCGTGACGCAGGCGATCGAGGAAGTTCTTGAACTCGTGCTGTTCTTCCTCAAGGCGGCGCAGGGTTTCGACGCGATATTCGTCGAAAGCGCGGTTGCCCGAGGTCGGCGGGCCGAAGCCGAAGCCCGATCCGAAGCCTGAGCGCTCCATGCGGTTGCGCATGCGCTCCATCTTGTACTGCATCCGCTCCATCTTGTTCTCGAAACGGCCGTGACGATCCCAGCAACCCATTTTTCTGCTCCCGAGTGTGAAGAAGAGAAGTGCGAGGCCAACCGGCCACCAGATGATAAAACCGAGCACGATCAATACGATGTGCCATGGTGAGCGCATCTGGTAGGACACCCGATCATCGGCGGGTGGACCCCATCGATTGTAATCTGCAGCGTTGGCCATTTTCCTCTCCATCAGCGGCACCATGCCGCTTGTGAATGTAAATAACATTTACATACGTAGCTCACGGCCGGATTTTGTCAAGGCGACCGCAAGGGGAGCGCCGCAAATTATTTTGGGGCGGTTCCCCAAGGACCCGATTTGGGCGCTGTAGATGTGTCGGACTTGTGGACGTTTTGGTCGGTTGGAAAGCCCAGTCCGCGCAAATAAATCAGCGCACCGGCCTCCAGCAGGTCGTCCGGCGACATCGGCAACTTGCGCCGCGCGGCATCGCCGCGGCCGAACAGCGAGGCCACCCCATGCGCCAGCGACCAGATGTGCAGCGCCATCATCATCGCCGGTGGACGCGTCACACCGGGCGGCGTCAAGGCGGCCAAACGTTCTGCCGCCGCACGGATCACACCGAAGGCACGTTCTCCCGCCGCGGCCAGTTCAGGACTGGAATCTACGGGGATTCCGGATTCGAACATCGCCGAATAGAAGGCCGGTTCAGTACGGGCGAAGTTCAAATACGCCTTGCCGATCCGCTCGAAGGCCGTGACCGTATTCGGACGGCCATCATCCCACGCCGCCGTCAGCACCTGCTCGAACTGCTCGAAGCCACGCTGCGCGATGCTGGCGAGAAGATCGTCGCGATCGCGGAAATGGCGATAGGGCGCGGCCGCGCTGACGCCGGCCGTGCGCGCGGCATCGGCGAAGGTGAAACCCGCGGGCCCCTTCTCCGCAATCAGCCCGAGCGCTGCCTGCAGCAGCGCCTCTTTCAGATTTCCGTGGTGATAACCGCGCTCGCCGCGGCTGTCTTTGCGCCAGCTCATGTGAAGGGCTTTAACATGAGCCGGCCAAAAGGTCACACCAAAACGGTGTGACCGGCGCAAATTCCCTCAACAAATCAACGCCCGCCGCATGCGGAAATCCTGCGGCAGGCATGCGGCCGTGTTTCGACACGACCGTTTCATGCCCGTCACAGTGATTTGCCTCAGCCGAGCCGCTTCGCGGTGGTCTGCATTTCCTCAAATCCCGAGGCGACGGCCTGCACGTCCTCCGGATAATCAGCCATTTCCTGCACCTGGCGGATCTCGATCACCTCGTTGGGCGTCGCCGGGCAGCGACTGGCCCAGGCGATGGCCTCATCGCGCGAGGCGACGTCGATCATCCAGTAGCCGCCGAGCACTTCCTTGGATTCCGCGAACGGCCCGTCGGTCACCACCGGCTTGCCGGATGGAAAGGACACCCGCGCGCCCATCGATGGCGGGTGCAGTCCGTCGCAGGTGATCAGCACACCGGCGTCCATCAGCGCCTTGTTATAGGCCATCATCAACGCGACGCGCTCGACATCCTCCGGCACGGTGCCCGGCGCCGCAGTCTCATAGCCGCCGGGGATCATCAGCATCATGAATCGCATGGTCATTATCCTCGTTGAACTCGTCGCTTATTTCTTGGCGGCTTGCGCGCGCAGACGCTCTTCCTTCTCGCGCAATTCGGGCGTGAGGGCGTCGCCGAAATCCTCGGCCGCAAACACCTGACGGATCTCGATCTCGTCGCCGGCCGCAAACGGCGCGCGCTTCATCCACGCGATCGCCTCGTCCTTCGAGGCAACGTCGATCAGCCAGAAGCCGGCAATCAGATCGCGCGTTACATCGAACGGCCCCTGCTTCACCACTGGCTCACTGCCGGTAAAGGCGATGCGCGCGCCCTTTGAGGTCGGATGCAGCCCCTCGCCGGCCTGCATCACGCCGGCATTGCACATCTCTTCATTGAACTTGCCCATCGCGGTCAGCAGTTCCGTCGTCGGCATCACGCCGGCTTCGGTGTCCTTGTTCGCATGCACAATCACCATGAAACGCATCGGTCTCGCTCCGTTGGAGGGTTCGACTGCAAATATGACGAAGCAGCTTTTGCCAGTCCGACATGACCGGTGAAATTATTTCAGACGTCATGACCAATGGATTTTTTCCTTCAACCATAGTCAGCGGCAGTCCCTCTGCGAAGTTGGGCTATCGCTGCCCAATCGGCCTGGTCCAGGCTTCTACAATTACCGGATCACAACTGGCCGCCCGTGTGGCTCTCCCGGAAACGCAATCATCGCTCAACAGCATTTCGAATGATCGACTAGCGCGACGCCCGATCATCTTTCAGCGCATCTGCGAATTCGGTCACGATTGCCTTTATCAGGCGACCGCTAAACCTATCCTTTTGCCACAGCGCCGTCATCTCGACAGGAGATGGCTCCCAACCTGTCAGGACGCGAACAAGCGCACCGGATGTCAGTGCGGCTTCAACCAAAAAGAATGGCAGGTTGGCAATCCCGAGGCCCGCAATTGCGGCGTCCACCAATATCGTCTGCCGGTTGGCCGCGAAGCCGATTTTGGGATGGACAGTCGCAGTCACGCCTTTGTCGTTTCGCAGGTCCCATTCGACCAGATCGCGACGGATCGCAAGCGCGGGAATTTCCCTGAGGTCCTGCGGCTCGTTCAAACCGGGGTGTGCCGATAAAAAGCGCGGACTGGCGACCAGCACTCTCGGCAAGGTGGCAATTCTCCTGAAGATGAGTTCGGAGTCCGCGACCCGCCCCATCCGAACCGCCAGATCATATCCTTCCTCAATCAGCGACACTCTGCGATCGGCAAGGGTTATCTCGATCGTGACATCGGGATGTCTGACCCCGAAGCGGATCAAGACAGGCGCAAGCACTGCAGTGGCGATATCGGGCGGCAAGGAAAGACGAATGTTGCCCGACAGGGCTGCGCGCTCGTCCTGAACCTCGGCTACGGCCTCTTCAGCGAGCGAGAAGGCCGCACGGCTTCGTTCGAAAAGTTGCTGCCCCTGCTCTGTGAGCACGACGCCCTTTTTCTTCCGCCGGACGAGTCGGACGTTCAAGGTATTTTCCAGCACCGACAGTCGCCGGGACAGCGTCGCTTTCGGAATGCCCGTCGCACGCTCGGCCGCCGCGAGCCCTCCGGCCTCGACGATACGGGTGAACAGCGCAAGGCCGTCGAAATCTCCGAAGACTGTCATGTTCCATTTATGAAACATGATGAGGTCATTTTTCAAGTCTGCCGCGGGCTTTGTTTCATTTCTACACTTATGGACGAGCAATGACGCTCTTTGAGCCAAACGAGGTCAGATCATGCCCAATTACTTCACCCCGGAAAATTCCGCGCTTCTGCTTATCGATCATCAGATCGGCACGATGCAGTTGATCAAGAACATCGACGTCGCCCGGGCCAAGCGCATGTCGCTGGCACTGGCGAAAACAGCGAGCATCCTGAACATTCCGACCATCCTGACGTCGAGCCAGGAAGATCGTCTGCAGGGGCCGCTGTTGCCGGAGTTGCAGGAGATCCTGCCAGACGCCTTCAAAGCGCGCGTCAAGCGCGAAGGCATCGTCAATGCCTGGACCGACGTCAACTTCAAGGCAGCGGTGGAAGCGACGGGACGAAAGAACCTGATCATGGCCGGTGTCACGACCGACGTCTGCCTTGTCTTCCCGGCGATCGATGCGGTGACCGAAGGCTACAGCGTCCAGGCAGTCATGGACGCTTCCGGGTCTCCATTCGAGCTCTCCGATGATATGTCCCGCCGGCGCATGCAGGATGCTGGCGTTGTTTTAACAGCGACCAACACGATGATCGCCGAGCTCGCTCAGAACTGGGGCACGCCCAATGGGCAAAAGCTCATCCAGTTGCTGTTCACCGAGGTCCTTCCGCCGATCAATCCGTAACGACATCGCGCCCGCCGAAGCTGGAGCCTCCTTGGTTCTGATTGAAGCAGAACCGGGCTCCAGCTTTTTGTTTAACGCGTTTTCTTGACGCCGGCATCCACTTCGCTCGAAAACGCGATAAGGAGAAAAAACATGACCTCAGCACCAACCATCGAAGGGATCGGCGTTGTCTCGCCCGAAAGCCATCAGGTGCGGTCGCAAGGGCCATTCCAGTTGCGTCGAATCCATCCCGGCATCGCTCTGGGACAGCCAAATGACGCAGGCTTCGGCGGGCTCGGCGTTATCGACCACGCCCGGCTGCAACCCGGCCTCGTCGTGAGGATGCACGAGCATCGCAATGACGAGATCATAAGCTACATGCGTGCAGGCCGCATGCAGCACACCGACTCCGCCGGAAAGAGTGAACTTATATCGCCCGACCGGTTGATGGTGATGAACGCAGGCCGCGGTTTTCATCACGAAGAGCGGGTTGTCGGAGACGACCAGATAGAAATGCTGCAGATTTTCGTTCGGCCTGAAGCCGCAGACGAAGAGCCAATCGTTCAATTTGTCGAACTCGATGAAATCAAGCGAAACGATCAATGGCGGTTGCTGACCGGACCGAAAGGATCCGGCGCGCCGACCTTCGTACGTCAGGCCGTCTATTTGTACGATACCCAGCTATCGGCAGGTCGAAGTATCGACCTCCCGTCCAAACCCGGGTTCGATCGTTGGCTCTATATTTTTAAGGGCAGAGTATCTGCGGGACAGCACGACGTCGGAACACATACCGCGCTGATGCTTGCCGCGGATCAGGCCGAGATGAACGTTACCGCCGTCCAGAAAACGGACCTCGTTGTTTTCCTCGTTGATCGGAACGCGAAGTTCTCGCGTGGAGGAACTATCAGCGGCTGATCCGAATGGATGGTTCGGATCTTGTCCGCGCTCATATGATTGCGACCTTACGACGCCTGCTTCTGGAATACCCCATCCCTGTATGTCGCGCCGAAATACACATCGATCGACCGGATGAGATCGCCCTCGAAGCCGAAGATTTCGGTGTTGCGAAAGCTCTTGCCGTCTTTGGCGACGCAGCGATAGGTCACGAAAGCCGTATCGCCATCGACGGCGATACGCTCAAGATCATGCTGCGCGATCCAGTCGGCGACACGCCAGCAGCGCGCGAAATAGGTAGGCTTGTCGATCCCGTCATCGAACGGGCTCGTAAAGGTGAAGTCGTCCGTGAACGCGTCTTCGACGGCGGCGCGGTCATTGCGCAGATAGGCTGCAAACAGGTCTCGAATGATCCCGGCCTTGTCGGCACTCATAATGCTCACTCCTGCGGAAACATGTGTGCGTACGGCTCCGCCTCCTTCACCACCCGCGCGAATGACGGACGCGCCAGCAGCCGGCGCAGATAGGCCGAGACGTTGCGATGCCCATCTCCGAACGGATGCACCTTGTTCGCGTAGTAGAGCGCCGGCGCAGCCGCACAGTCGGCGAGCGTGAACGCTGTACCCATCGCCCACACGTTCGTCGCCATCTGCCTGTCGATCATGCCATAGGACGTGGTGAGCTGGGCCCGCGCCATGGCGACGCCATGCGGATCCTTCTTGTCAGCCGGCACCAGACGGTCGCCGACGATCTTCTGCGTCGGCGTGTGCACATAGAGATCGTAAAAGCGATCGCGTAACCGCATCTGCAGGCCGGCGTCGCCATCGGGGATGAAACGCGTGCGGCCGGGGAAATGCCGGTCGAGATACTCGATGACGATGGAGGACTCCGGCACGATCGCGCCGCGCTCATCATCTTCCAGCACGGGGAATTTGCCGATCGGCCACAGTTTCAACAGCGCCGCGCGCTCGGCCTCATCGCCGAGATTGACCATATGCGGCGTGAACGGCGTGTCGTTCTCGTAGAGCGCGACCAGCGCCTTCCAGCAGTAGGACGACAGCGGATGGAAATGCAATGTGAGGGACAAGGGAACCTCCTATCGGTGAACGATATCGCTCGCAAACGACGCCGACAGGTGGCGCCGTGCACAGGACGAACGAGATTTTCTATTGCCGACATCCCATGGCCCTTTTTCGATGTGGCGGACGCAGAAGTCATGCAGCCGGGCCTCGGGAACAATCAAGGAATTCCAAACTGGAGCAATACTAAACTCGCGGTCTGTGGAAACGATGGTTTGCCGTTCACACCGCCTCACGCGCGCGTTACCGCCTTAGCTGAAAATTAGCTAAGGAGCGTAAGCGTGGCCATTTCCCAAACCTCACAGCGACTCTTCGGAGCGTCTGTCGCAGTTCTTATGACCTTCGCGATCGAAGCTCCGACGCAGGCCCAGAGCCAGCTTCCGCCCGTCGTTGTCGAGCAGGCCAAACCTCGTGCCACGCCGGCACGTCCGCAGCGGTCGCGGGCGGCGCGCTCCGCCGCCAGCCGTCGAACTGCAGCGCGAGGGCCGACGGCGCCGGCCGCGACCACCGCTCCGGCTGCTGCAGCTTTCGAATCCGGCACGGGTCCGGTCCAGGGCTACCTCGCCGGGCAGAGCACCACCGGCATGAAGACCGACACGCCGCTGCGCGAGACGCCGCAGTCGATCACGGTGGTCACGACCGATCGCATGGCCGATCAGGGCGCGACGAGTGTTCAGGATGCCCTGCGCTATATCCCGGGCGTCTTCGCCGACGCCTACGGTGTGGACTCACGCGGCGACTACCCGCGCATCCGTGGTCAGGACCCCAATATCTATCTCGACGGTACGCGCGCGGCGGACGCCTATCGGTTCAACGAATGGCGGCCCGATCCCTATACGGCCGAGCGCATCGAGGTGATGCGCGGACCGGCGTCCGTACTGTACGGCGACACGTCCACTGCGGGCCTGATCAACCTGATCTCGAAGCGCCCCCAGGCGGAAGCGGCGAGCGAGATCGGCGTTCAATTTGGCAGCTTCAACCGCAAGCAGGTGCAGATCGATACGACCGGCAAGCTAACCAAGGATGGCGAGTGGTTGTATCGCTTCGTCGGCGTCTTCCGCGACAGCAACATGCAGACCGACTTCACCAAGGACGACCGCATCGTGCTGGCACCGTCGCTGACCTGGCGGCCGACCAACAACACCAGCTGGACTGTGCTCGGCACCTATCAGAAGGACACGAGCGGCAGCTCTACGGCGTTCCTGCCGCATGAAGGCACGCTGTTCGCGGGGCCGAACGGCTTCATTCCGGTGAATCGCTTCGCGAGCTATCCCGGCTACGACAAATACCAGACCGAGACCGGTGCTTTCAGCAGCCTGTTCGAACACAGCTTCAACGATGCCGTGAAAATCACCCAGAACCTGCGCTTCACGCATGTCGAAGGCATCTATCGGACGGCCTACCCGGATTCCTACTCAAATCCCTCGAATCCGTTTCTGGATCCCGAACACCGAACGGTGGCGCGCTACATCTCCAGCCAGGAAGTGGCCAAGGACAGCCTGACCATGGACAACAATGTCCAGCTCAAGCTGCTGACCGGACCTGTTTCACACAAGATGCTGTTCGGCCTCGATTATCGCGACCTGAACCAGCGCACACGTTCAGGCGGTGGCTTTGATCCAACACCGTTCGATCTCTATGCTCCCGTCTACACCAGTCTTACGGCGCCTGTGTTGTCCGACACCCCCGCGGTGCGGCAAAGCCAGCTCGGCCTGTACGCGCAGGACCAGATGCGGCTCGGCCCCTGGCTCGCCACGGTCGGCGTTCGACAGGACTATGTCAGCAACCGCGTCGCAGGCAGCCCCGACGAAGACACCAAGGCCACAACGGGCCGCGTGGGCCTGATGTATGAAACGCCTGTTGGCTTCAACCCCTACGTCACCTACGCGCAGTCGTTCAATCCGATCTTCGGCGCCAATGTCTGCGCCGAGATCTGCAAGGCGCAGCGCGGCGAGATCTACGAGGTCGGTTTCAAGTACAATCCATTCCCGGGCACCGCGATCAATGGCGCTATTTTCGACACAGTCGAGAAGAACCGGCTGGCCTCAGGATCCGTGCCCGATGCAAATGGTTTCATCGCTTCGATCCAGACCGGACAGGTGCGTATCCGTGGCGTGGAGCTCGAGGTCATCACCCAGGTGACGCCCGACCTCAGACTCATTGGCAGCTACTCCTATCTCGATGCCAAGGTTGAAAGCGGCGACAATGTCGGCAAGCATGTGGAAACCGTGCCGGATCATCAGGCATCACTGTGGGGCACCTATCGCTTGACGTCGCTGGGTCTGCGCGACGTCTCCCTCGGCGGCGGCGTGCGTTATATCGGCGAGTCCTGGGACGGCACGGATACGCTCCGCACGCCGGACTACACGCTGTTCGACGCCATGATCAAATACGAGACAGGCCCTTGGCGTTTCCAGGTCAACGCCAGCAACATCACCGACAAACGGCACCTCGCCACCTGCCTCGCGCGTGGCGACTGCTTCTACGGCATCGGACGCACAGTGCTGGGGTCAGCGACCTACCGGTTCTGAGCGGGTGAGACCTGCCACAACCAGATCGCGGCCGGGCTTGTCCCGGCCGCTCACGTTCTCTAAACAGCCCTGCAACGATCAAGACGACAGGGCAGGACATGACCAAGGCTGACGGCAAGGAACAGATTCGCAAGGTTGCACTCGTCACCGGCGCCGCGCGCGGCATCGGCCTTGCGGTGGCCAAGCGCTTTCTCGGCGAAGGCTATCGTGTCGCGCTGCTGGATATCGAGGGCGAGCTGCTCGACGCCAGCGTCAAGGCGCTGAACGATCCCGACAACACGCTGGCGCTGCATACGGATGTCTCCGACGCTGCTGCTGTCGACAAGGCCTTTGCCGCCACGCAGGCCCGCTTCGGCCGGCTCGATGCACTGGTCAACAATGCCGGCATCGCGAATTTCAAGCCTCTGCTCGAGACGACGCTGGTGGAATGGGAACGCATCATGGCCGTGAACCTCACCGGCCCGTTCCTGTGCACCAAGGCGGCGGCCCCCTTGATGCGCGAGCATGGCGGCGGCGCCATCGTCAACATCGCCTCGATCTCGGCGCTACGCGCGTCCACGCTGCGCGTCGCCTACGGCACCAGCAAGGCCGGCATCATTCACTTCACCAAGCAGTCCGCTGTCGAGCTCGCGCTGCTCGGCATCCGCGTCAATGCGGTGGCGCCAGGCCCGGTGGAGACGGCGATGGCCAAGGCCGTGCATACGCCGGCGATCCGCGCCGATTATCACGATGCGATTCCGCTCAATCGCTACGGCGGCGAGGACGAACTCGCCGACGCCATCTTCTTCCTGTGCAGCGATCGCGCAAGCTACATCACCGGCCAGATGCTGGCGGTCGACGGCGGTTTCGACGCCACCGGCATCGGCCTGCCGACGCTGCGGCGCGAGGGCATCAACGGCTAGCGAAGGTCCGTGCCCGGATGACGTGCAACATCATCCGGATTGCGCGGCTGCCGAGTCGATCGCGCAGCTTTGCCAACTTAGAGAGATACTAATTCCAGACTAATTGTATGACGCCCCGGACGTCTTTCGGCTGCGTCGCTGCGTGATAAGTCGCCTGCATCACTTGGTAATGGGGGTGCGGGCAAATGACATTCAAATCTTCCACACATCTGGGATGGCTGGTCGGGACGGCACTGCCGATGCTGGCGCTGATCACGACGCCATCGCAGGCGCAATCGCCGCAAGGCAGCACTGCATTGCCAGCCGTGGTGGTGGATCAACCCGTTCGACCGGCCGCGCGTGCGCGCGCGACCCGCCCATCGACCGCACGCGCGCGTGCAACACGCCAGGCCGCGGCCCGCAACAATGCGCCCGTTGCCGCAGCCACCGCGGCTGCCGGCATTCGCGCGGAAACGGCCACCGGGCCGGTGCAGGGCTATCTCGCCAATCGCGGCATGGGCGGCACCAAGACCGACACGCCACTCCGCGAAACGCCGCAGTCGATCTCGGTCGTGACCGCCGATCGCATCACCGACCAGGGCGGCCTGTCTGTCCAGGAAACCCTGCGCTATGTGCCCGGCGTGACCGCCGATCCGTTCGGCGGCGATGCCCGCGGCGACTACACGTTGATCCGCGGCCAGGAGCCGAGCCGCTATCTCGACGGCATGCAGGGCTCGCGGCTCAGTCAGGTGCTGGAATGGCGCCGCGATCCCTACGCGCTGGAGCGCATCGAGGTGCTGCGCGGGCCATCGTCCGTGCTGTATGGCGGCTCGTCCACCGGCGGCGTACTCAACGAAGTGTCGAAGCGCCCGCAGGCCGAATCCCGCAACGAGATCGGCGTGCAGTATGGTTCCTTCGACCGCAAGCAATTGCAGATGGACTCCACCGGCAAGCTGACCAAGGATGGCGAGTGGCTGTATCGTTTCGCCGGCGTATTGCGCGACTCCAACTCGCAGGTCGACTATGTGCCGAACGACCGCATCCTGCTGGCGCCGTCGCTGACCTGGCGCCCGACTAACGACATCTCCTGGACCGTGCTCGGCAACTACCAGAAGGACAGTTCCAGCTCGTTCAGCGCCTTCCTGCCCATCGAGGGCGTGCTGAAGCCCGGCCCCAACGGCTTCATCCCGGTCAACCGCTTCGCCGGCGAACCGAATTACGATCGCTACAACATCACAACCGGCGGCGTCACCAGCCTCTACGAGCAGAGCTTCGGCGATGCGCTGAAGATCAAGCAGAGCTTCCGCTACAGCCACACCGACGGCGATTACGCCATCATGTATCCGGACCTGTATTCCAACCCCACCAATCCATTCCTCGACGCCGGCCGGCGTACCGTGCAGCGGATCTATTATGCCCGTCAGGCCGCGAAGGACGCCTTCACCTCCGACAGCAATGCCGAAATCAAGCTGCAGACTGGCGCCGTGTCGCACAAGGTGCTGGTGGGCATCGACTATCTCGGCTTGCACGAGAAAACCCGCAGCGGCAGCGGCCTCGATCCGCGGCCGTTCGATCTGTATGCGCCGGTCTATAGTAGTTTCTCCGCGTCGCTGACCGACGATCCCCAGGCGCAGCAGGGCCAGACCGGCTTCTATGCGCAGGACCAGATGCGGCTGGGCCCGTGGCTGGCGCTGCTCGGCGTACGGCAGGACTATGTCAGCTATAGTGTCGAGGGACTGCCCACCCAGAATGACAGGGCCACCACCGGCCGCGCCGCGCTGATGTATGAGCTGCCGTTCGGCGTGACGCCCTATGTGTCTTGGGCGCAATCGTTCAACCCGGTATTCGGCGCCAACACCTGCGAAAGCGGGTTCTGCAAGCCGGTGCGCGGCGAGCAGTTTGAGGTCGGCGTCAAGTACAATCCGTTTTCCGGCACCGCGATCAATGCGGCTATCTACGACACCACCGAGCGCAACCGGCTGTCCTCCGGACCCGGCGTCTTCTCGATCCAGACCGGCCAGGTGCGGATCAAGGGCCTTGAGCTGGAAGTGCTGACCAGCGTCACACCCAATCTCGACCTCATCGGCGCCTATACCTATACCGACGCGCGGATCGAGTCCGGCGACAATGCCGGTAAGCGCGTGGCCAGCGTGCCGCAGCAGCAGGCGTCTCTGTGGGGCAAATATCGCCTGGCCTCGCTCGGCCTGCCTGAGGTCACCGTCGGCGCCGGCGTGCGTTACATCGGCGAGTCCTGGGACGGCATCGACGTGCTGCGCACGCCGGACTACACGCTGTTCGATGCCATGGTGCGCTGGGACAACGGCCCGTGGCGGCTGCAGTTCAATGCGACCAACATTGCCGACACCCGCAACATCGCCACCTGTCTGTCGTTCGGCGACTGCTTCTATGGCATGGGCCGCACGCTGCTGAGCACCGCGACGTATCGGTTCTGAGGCGACGAGGCAGCAGGTCTGCACTAGAGAACGCGGAGCCCCAGCATAAAAAAGGCCAGCGCGCCGGTGGATGCCGCCGTGCGCACGTGGTTCCAGCCGGTCCAGACCGACAGATAGCGCGTCCACAGACTTGCAGTCTCGGCGCTGTCGGCGGGTGCGGCAGCGAGCGCGTCGTTCAGCGGCACGTTGAAGACAACGGTGACGAGGAAGGTACCGACGGTATAGAGCAGTGCACCCGTGACGAGATAGGGTGACGCCGGATGCGACCAGTTCAGCACCGCTATCACAGCGATGATGACGCTGAGCAGCACCGTGCCCATAAAAGCGGTGAGGAACAGCGGGCTGAGAATCGTGCTGTTGATCGACTGCATCGCGGCAATACCGGCCGGCGCTGGCAGCTTGCCGAGCGCGGTCATCACCGTGACCGAGAATACGAAGAACAGCCCCGCCATCAGGCCGGAGCCTATCGCTGCCGCAAATGTCAGGCCGAACGACATTCGTCCCATCCTCACCTCGACCCTGTCGGTGCTCAGCCTAGCAGTTTTACTACTCCGCGAGCTGCGGCGAAAGTTCGCGCGGGCGCAGCGTGGCGATACTGACGGCAAGCGCACCAACCGCCGTGCAGGCGATGGTCGCAACCATCGGCAGCGAGGTGCCGTCGAAGAACAGGCCTGAGATGGCGATCATCACGCCGCCACTGACCATCTGCAGCGTACCGCCCAAGGCGGAGGCGATGCCGGCGATGGGGCCGTGGTTCTCCAGCGACAGCACCATGGTCGACGGGATCACCAGACCGAGGAAGGCGAAGGACACGAACAGTAGCGGAATCAGTACGGCAAGGCTGGTGAAACCGGCCAGCGTGAGCGCCAGCAGCACGACTGCGAAAAACGCATAGGCCGACACCGCCGCCATCACCACGCGGCCCATGCCGAAGCGGCCACCGAGATAGCCCGCGAATTGCGAGGCGCCGATGAAGCCGATGGCATTGACCGAGAAGGCCAGGCTGTACTGCGTCGGCGTCAGGCCGTAGTGCCCGATATAGACAAAGGACGATGTCGCAAGAAACGCGAAGAAGCTCGCCATGCCGAGACCACCGATGAAGGTGAGCCCGAGAAAGTGCCAGTCGCGTAGCAGCGCGCCGAAGCTGCCGAGCACATTGCGCACGCTGCCCGAGATGCGCTCATGCGCGGGGCGCGTCTCCGGCAGCAGCGAGGCCACCAGCACAAGAGCAATGACGGCTGCGATGGTCGTTGCAACGAACACGGCGCGCCAGCCGAATGGCACGATCAGCGCGCTGCCGCCGAGCGGCGCGAGGATCGGTGATACCGAGAATACCAGCATGACCAACGCCATCAGCCTGGTCGCCTCAGGACCGGTGTGCAGATCCCTGATGATGGCACGCGGGATCACGCCCATGGCGGCGGCGCCGAGTCCCTGGACGAAACGGAACGCGATCAGCCACGCCACACCCGGTGCCAGCGCGCAACCGATCGAGCCGGCGATGAACAGCGTCAGACCCGCATAGAGCGGCGCCTTGCGGCCATAGACGTCGGACAGCGGGCCATAAGCGATCTGGCACAGGCCGAAAGCAATGAAGAACGCAATCAGCGTCATCTGCGTCGCCGAGGTCGTGGTGTGCAAATCGGCGGTGATCGCCGGCAGCGCCGGCAGATACATGTCGATGGCGAAGGGACCGACGGCGGAGAGCAGGCCGAGCACGACGGCGTTGCGGGTAAAGGCGGACATGGGATTTTCTTTTCTTGTTCAACGTGGCCGCGACGCATCTTCGATCGCTGATCGTGACACGCCGGCTGGGATGAGGAGCAAGGCACAGCCTCTCACAACACCAATGATCTGACGGGGCGCCTTGTAGCGGAAGCGAGCCCTACACGCCAATCAAGCGGTTGGCATCGTGCCCCGCCCCTCACCCGCCGCGAAGACGCGGCGACCTCTCCCCGCGCAGGTGCGGGGAGAGGTAAGAAAGCGGCGTACGCCTCACATCACTCCATCGCGCAGTTGATCATCCAGGGCGCACCGAATTTGTCGACACACATACCAAATCCCTTTGACCAGAACGTGGCGCCGAACGGCATCTTGATGGTGCCGCCCTCGGACAATGCCGCGAAGACCTTGGCGCCATCCGCAGGATCCTGGATCTGCAGACAGACCGACATGCCCTGCATCTTCTCAAAATAATCCGGCGGCGCGTCCGAGGCCATGATGACCTCGCCATCGACCGAGATCTGGCCATGCAGCACCTTCTTGGCCATCGACGGTGGCATCTGTTCCGCCGCGGGCGAGCCTTCCACATGCATGATGACGTCGATCTTGGCCCCGATTGCCTTCACATAGAAATTGAGGGCCTCTTCGCAATTGCCGTTATAGTGAAGATAGGGATTGACCTGCATCGCTCTTTCCTCCGGTTAAAAAACTCTGGTTTCGGATCGGGATCATCGCGCGCATGGCGGGATCGCGCAGGTACAGCCCACCCCATGCCATCACGCCGATGTAAAAGCCAAACAACAGATGCGTGAACAGCGGGCTGTCGACACGCAGATGCGTCGCCATCGCGCCGCCGAGAAGCCCGGTGAGCAGAATGGCGCCGAAAACGGACGTGCGTGGGATCGCGTACAGCAATGCGCAGAGCAGCGTGAGAACGCCAAGGCCGCGCGCCTGCGCCATACTGCCGCTATAGCCGAGCTGCTGCATGGTCTCGGTAACCTCCTTGATCGGCACCAGCTTGATCCCGCCATCCATCACAAGAAAGAGAATGACGAGGCCGCTGAGAATGCGGCCGATCCAGAGCGCGGTACGGAAAACGGGCATGAAATGGGTCCTGTGGTTCGAATAGAGAGTGCTGTCTCCAAGACGAACGGCATCGGCGTCATCCGACAGCGCCATAAAAACTATTTTGGAGCAGCCGCCTTGTTCTTCGCCTGATTCTTGGCCTTGTTCGCGACTTTCGGTCGCGGCTTGCTCTCCAGCATCAGCCGATCGAGATGCATCCGGATGTGATCGGCCTCCGCCGACGTATTGGCCAGCGCGATGGCGCGGTTGAAGCTTTCTCGCGCTTCGTCGTTGCGGCCGAGCTGCATCAGATAGGCGCCTTGCACGCCGAAAAAATGGAAATAGTTCGAGAGCTTTGCGGCCAATGGCGCGATCATCTCCAGCGCGGCTTCGGGACCGCGCACTTTCGAAACCGCCACCGAGCGGTTGAGCGTGATCACCGGCGACGGCTGCAGGATTTCCAGCGAGCCATAAAGCAACTCGATCTGCGCCCAGTCGGTGTCTTCCGGCTTGGCCGCGCGGGCATGCAACGCGGCAATGGCAGCCTGGATCTGATAGGCGCCGGTGCGGCGATGGCGCATCGCCTTGTCGATCAACGCCAAGCCTTCGGCGATCATCTTGCCGTTCCACAGCGTGCGGTCCTGATCGTCGAGCAACACCAGCGCGCCATTGGCATCGAAGCGCGCCGCCGAACGGGCATATTGCAGCAGCATGAGCGCTGCGAGGCCCATGATCTCCGGCTCAGCCGGAAACAGCTTGAGCAGCAGCCGTCCCAGCCGGATCGCCTCCTCGCATAATGGCGCGCGCAGATCGATGCTCTCGCCTGACGCCGAATAGCCCTCGTTGAAGATCAGATAGAGCATGGCGGCCACGGCAGCGAGACGTTCGCTGCGCTCCGGCGCGCCGGGCGTCTCGAACGGCACATTGGCCTTGGCGACGGCAGATTTGGCGCGGGTGATGCGCTGTTCCATCGCGGCATCCGAGACGAGGAACGCGCGGGCGATCTGCTTCACCGTCAGGCCCGAGACGATCCGCAGTGCCAGCGCAATCTGCTGCGTCGCCGGGAGCTGCGGGTGGCAGCAGATGAACAGCAACCGCAGGATATCGTCACGATAATGCGATCCATCGAGGCGCTCGGCGAGCTCGCTCTCGGCATCGTCCAGATCGGATATCGCGTGGTCGTCCTCCGGCAGCGGCTGCTGCTTCGCGCCGCGGCGGATATCGTCGATAGCCACATTGCGACCGACCATGATCAGCCAGGCGGCGGCATCGCGCGGCGGGCCATTTTGCGGCCAGGTCTTCAGCGCGCGCAGGCAGGCGTTCTGGAACGCCTCCTCCGCGGTGTCGAGGTTACGGAAATAGCGCAGCAACGCACCGAGCGCCTGGGGACGCGCCGAGGTCAGCGCCGCATCGATCCAGGCGACATCGGTCATGGCTGAAACGCTCCGTGAAATACGCCAATCGGCCGGATCTCATAGGCGCCGCCGGGATTGGCGCGGCCGAGATCCTGCGCAATCTCCAGCGCACCATCGAGATTCTCGGCCTCGACCACATAGAAGCCGAGCAGCTGCTCCTTGGTTTCGGCGAAGGGGCCATCCAGCACCACGGGCGGCTCGTCCTTGCGCAGCGTGGTCGCCGCAGTGGTCGGCAGCAGCCGCGCAACGGGACCGAGCCGGCCCTGCTGCGCGAGCTTGCCGTGCACAACGGCGAGCTTCGCCATCACGGCGTCGTCTTCGTCCTTCGACCAGCCGCCGACAACGGCTTCATCATGGTAGCAGAGGATGGCGTAAAGCATGGGGTCTCCTTAGATGAAAGACGGTCGACATCGTGCGATCCCGACAGGTTAGCGGAAATTATTGTTGGGAGCGCGGCGACGTGGAACACGTCATGCGGAGGACCGGCATAACAGGCCGACCGCCTTCTGCAGGAACGCCTCCAGCTCTGCGCGCGGAACACCGGCACGGGACCGGATCGAGAGCATATTCAGTATCGCAGACGCCATCTGCGACAGCGTGGGAACATCGATCGTCTCCGGCAATTCGCCGCGCGCGACGGCGGTCTTGAAACACCAGCCAAAGGCGTCATCGAGCTCGACAAAATTTTCGCGCATCATCGCGCCGATCTCCGGATCGGCGATAGCGTCGGACGCCACCGTCATGACAGCAAAACAGCCGCGCGGCGCGGTATCGCCTGTGGTGTAGATGTCGAGTGCCGCATCGAAGAACCGGCGCAGCCGCTCCCGGATGTCGATATCGGCCTTGAAGATCTCGATGACCCGGACGGTGTAGTCGTCGCGATAGCGCTGGTAGCTCTTGATATAGAGCGCGCGCTTGTCGCCGAAGGCGCCGTAGAGCGACGGCCGGTTCATGCCGGTCACTTCGCTGAGATCGTCCAGCGACGTCGCCGCATAACCGCCTTTGCGAAACAGCGCCAGCGCCTGCCCGATCGCCACATCGGGCTCATAGGCGCGTGGTCGGCCGCGGCGCTTCCGCTCGCTGGCCACCTCCGGCTTCGCCATCTCGACGGGCTTTTTCTTTTTTTGTACCATTTCGCATTAAATTCCTTGACCAGATTTATATTATGCGAGACGGTACGAAAATCAACCGGCGGACAGGTCGTAACAGTCCGCCATTTCAAGGAGGCTTCCATGGATCTGTATTTCTCCCCGATGGCCTGTTCGATGGCCACTCGCATCGCGCTGTATGAGGCCGAAGCCGGCGCCGATGCCCGGTTCTTCGAGGTCGATCCACTGAACAAGGAGGTGCGCAACGACGGTTCGGATTTCCGCGACGTGAATCCGCTCGGTCTGGTGCCGACGCTGCGCACCGACGATGGCGTCATCCTCACCGAGAATGCTGCGATCCTGCAGCATGTCGCCGACTGGTTTCCGCAGTCCCCCATCGCCGCGGGTTCGGGCATCGACCGCAGCCGGCTGCAGCAGTGGCTGTGTTTCATCGGCACGGAACTGCACAAGGGGCTGTTCGTCCCGTTGCTGGCCAAGAAGGCGCCCCCGGAGATGAAGGCCTATGCACTACAAAGCGGATTGTCGCGGCTGACCTATCTCGAAAACCATCTCACCGGACGCGACTTCCTGCTCGACAGGTTCAGCGTCGCCGACGCCTATCTTGTCACGGTGCTGAACTGGACGATGGTGTTGCCGGAGATCGATCTGAACAACTGGCCGGCGATCAAGGCCTATCACAAGCGCCTGCGCGAACGCCCGAGCATCGTGCGCGCGGTCACTGAAGAGTTCGAACTGTTCAAGGCCGAACAGGAGCGCCACAAGACGGCAGCGTGATCAACTAATCCACCCTGGATCTAACTAGAACTCGTCATGCCCGGCGCCATGCCGGGCATCCACGTCTTGGCCGCATACAAAGACGTGGATGGCCGGGACAAGCCCGGCCATGACAGAATGTGTTGTTAGGCCACCGCGCGGCGGCCGATAATGGCAAAGCGCAGTCGGCTGGAAATCCAGTCGATTGCCGCCACGGCGACCAGGATCATCAGGATCAGAAACGAGACCTTCTGCCATTCCAGCACGCGGATCTGCTCGGCGAGCTGAAGACCGATACCACCTGCGCCGACAATGCCGATAATGGTGGCGGAGCGGGTGTTGGACTCGATGAAATACAGCACCTGACCGGCAATCACCGGCAGCACCTGCGGGATCAGGCCGAAGCGAATTTCATGCAGCGCGCTGCCACCGGAGGCGCGGATCCCTTCGACCTGTTTCTTGTCGGCGGCTTCAATGGCTTCCGAAAACAATTTGCCGAAGGCGCCGAAATCCGAAATCGCGATAGCCAGCACGCCGGCAAACGGGCCGAGACCGACGACGTTGATCCAGACCAGCGCCCAGATCAGCGTATCGACACCGCGGATCGAATCCAGAAACCGCCTGACCGGAAAGCGCAGCCAGGCCGACGGAATGACGTTACGCGCGGCCAGCAGGCTGACCGGCAGCGCGAACACCGCGGCCAAAGTCGTGCCCAGCAAGGCGATCGACAGCGTCTCGCCCATCGCCTGCAGATAGGCAGGCAGCGACGAACCGGGATTCGGCGGGATCATCATCATGGTGATCCAGCCGAGTTCGCGCAGGCCGGTCCACATCCGCGCCGGCGAGAAATCGAGTTCATTGAGCCCAAAGATGAACAATGCCAGCGCCGCGACCAGGATGGCGGGCACACCGGCGCGCGACGCCATCGGGCGGTTGAAGACATCGGGATAGCGCCCGCGCAACGCGGGGGTATTGACGTCAGGCTGCCTGCTCATGATCTGGCTTCCTTGCCGAACAGACGGCCGCGCAGCCAGCCGGTGCCGATATCGATGATAAACACGGTAACGATGATCATCAGCAGAATCGCACTGACGTCGGAATAGTAGAACTTTCTGACAGCAACGACGAGTTCCTGGCCGATGCCGCCGGCGCCGACGAAGCCCATCACGGAGGCACCACGCACATTGATCTCGAAGCGCAGCAGCGTGTAGCTCGCAAATCCGGCCGCGACCTGCGGCAGCACCGCAAAGCGCATGCAGTCGATCCAGCCCGCTCCGGTCGAGCGAATTCCTTCCACCGGCTTCATGTCGATATTCTCGACGATCTCGCCATAGAGCTTGCCGAGCGCCCCAACGCAGTGGATCGCAATGGCCAACACGCCGGCCATCGGGCCAAGGCCAAAGGCGATGACGAAGATCAGCGCGAACACGATATCCGGCACGGTCCGGCAGAATTCCATGAAGCGGCGCACGGCAAAGCGCAGCGGCACTGAGGGCGCAGTGTTCTCGGCCGCGAGAAAATTGAGCCCGAAGGCCAGCACAGCACCGATCAGCGTGCCGACATAGCTGATCAGCACGGTCTCGCCGAGCAGCGACAGCCACTTCTTCCAGCCCCAGAACCATTCATTGACGTCGGTCCAGACCCGGGCGCCGGCCTCAAGCGTGAAGATACGATCGAAATAACTGCCGAAATTTCCGATCTTCTCCACAAAAGTCCTGAGATTGACCTCGGCGCCCAGCGCCGCGACGAACAGCGCTGCAAAGCAGGCCGCCACAACGAACAGCGTGCGCAACCGACGACGCGCCACCGCCTTGCGATAGGCGTCGTTCAGCACAGCGAGCTGCGGAGCTGGAAGGATGGAAACGGCGGCGGACATGATGTGCGGGCCTATCTGGGATCAAACACAGAAAAGGAGCCGGACCATTTCTGATCCGGCTCCCTTCAATCGTCTGGCGATCAGGACGCCTTCTTCTTGCGAAGCGCGTCCACGAACTTGATCAGGTCGATGGTCGCGTCCCAATCCTTGGTGGTCGCGGCGTGGAAGCCCTTCTTCTGGCCGTCCGACAGGCGATCAAAAGCCGCCTTGTCCTTGGTCGGTGCATCGACGAAGGCCTTGGCGATGGCGACCTTCAGCTCTTCCGGCAGGTCGGAGCTATAGGCATAGGGGCCGTTGATGATCGGGGCCGACTTGTGAATGATGCGGAAGTCTTCCTTCTTCATCGGCGTGCCGTCGGCATTCTTCAGCATGCCCTTGGTCAGCATCTGCTGCAGCGTCGAGTCGTTGTCGTTGGTCCACTGGTTGGCGGCGACATCCACCGTGCCCTGCGACAGCGCCAGCAGCGCATTTTCGTGGCTGCCGGTGAACACGACCTTGCTGAAATAGGTGTCGGCATCCGAGATGCCCATCTTGTCCAGCTCGAAGCGCGGCACGTTGTTGCCGGAGGTCGAATTCGGATCGACCAGACCGAGGTTCTTGCCCTTTAGATTATCGATGGTCTTGTAAGCGCTGTTCGCCTTGACGAAGAACACCGAGTAATAGCCCGTCGAGCCATCGATGTTGATGTCGTTGGCGAATGCATCGGTCTTGACGCCGGTGAGGCGCGCACGGGCGAACGAGGCCGAACCATAGCTGGCGATGTGGATGTTGCCGGAGCGCTGGCCTTCGATGACGGCTGCGTAGTCATTGGCGATGCGCAAATTGACCTTCACGCCGAGTTCTTTCGACAGATAGGCGACGAAGGGCGCCCAGCGCTCGGTGACGCCCGAGGCGTTTTCTGCCGGGATGATGGCGAAGGTCAGTTCCGGATACTTGGCCTTGTAGTCCTGAGCCGAAGCAGTGGTGGCGGCGAAAGCCAGCGCCGCGGCGCTGAGCAGAATGGAGCGACGGTTGATCATGACAGTCCCTGTTTTGATCTGAGGTGAAACGTTTTTTCTTGGTAGAAGGCGCGTCTATCGCGGCGATGGCATCGTTACGATGACGTCACCGCGATAATTTCAACGCACTGCAATCACGCAACGGCGGCAGCGCCGTATTCGGGAACGCGGACGGGCGCTGGCACATGCGCCGATCCCATTACCTCGTCGGCTTCGAGATCGTAGAGTTCGCGGGCAATATGTTCGGTGAGCGCGGAGGGCGCGCCATCGAACACGACGCGGCCGGCGGACATGCCGATCAGGCGATCGCAATAGGTCCGCGCCAGATCGAGCGAATGCAGGTTGCACATCACGGTGATGCCGAAGTGCTTGTTGATACGCAGCAGTGCATCCATGACGATGCGGGTATTGCGCGGATCCAATGATGCGATCGGCTCGTCCGCAAGTATGATGTCGGGCTGCTGCACGAGGGCGCGGGCAATGGCGACGCGCTGCTGCTGACCGCCGGAGAGCTGATCCGCGCGTTGCGAGGCGTATTGCGCCATGTCGAACCGCTCCAGCGCCGACATCGCCAGCGCACGGTCGTCCTCGGGCCACATCTGGGTCAGCGAGCGCCACTGCGGCATCTCGGCCAGGCGGCCCATCAGCACATTGGTCAGCACGTCGAGACGGCCGACGAGATTGAACTGCTGGAAGATCATTGCCGAGCGCGCGCGCCACTTGCGCAGATCGCGGCCCTTGAGCGCGGTGACATCCACGCCATCAAATACGATACGGCCTTCGGTCGGCTCGCACAGGCGATTGATCATGCGCAGCATGGTCGACTTGCCGGCACCGGAACGGCCGATCACGCCGACGAATGCGCCCGGCTTGATCTCGAACGACGCATTATCGACGGCAGCCTTGGCGCCGAAACGGCACGTCAGCTTATCCACCACCAGCATGAGGCACTCCAATGACAATAGACATCGCCACCGGTAACGCCCGCGTTTAACAATGATGTGACATGTGCCCTGCGCATACGGGTTATCGTCGTTGCGGGAAAAGGACGCCCGAATTCATGCTGATGTCACGACACCGTCACGAAACCGACCGAAGAGGTGCCCGCGCGCCAGCGCTCACTCTAATATATCACCCACCGATTCCTCTTCCGTCGCACGAGCGTCACATGGCCGGAAAACAACTCTCGCTCACGCCAGCGGTCGATCCCACCGCGAAACTCGTCGATACCGAGCTCGGCGCCTATACCGAAGTCGGCGCGCGCACGATCCTCAATGAAGTGACGATGGGCGACTATTCATATGTCGTGAATGACGGCCAGATCACCTACACGACGATCGGCAAGTTCTGCTCAATCGCGGCGATGATCCGGATCAATCCCGGCAATCACCCGATGCACCGGGCGACACAGGCGCACTTCACCTATCGCGCCAGTGCCTACTTCCCCGGCGAAAGCGACGACGCCGACTTCTTTGCCTGGCGACGCGAACATCATTGCACTATCGGCCACGATGTGTGGCTCGGCCATGGCGCCATCGTGCTGCCCGGCCGTAATATCGGCACCGGCGCGGTGATCGCCGCCGGGGCCATCGTGACCAAGGACGTCGCCCCCTATACGATCGTCGCCGGCAATCCGGCGCGGCCGGTGCGGCGACGATTTTCGGAAGCCGTGGAAGACGGGCTGATGGACCTCGCCTGGTGGAACTGGGACCACGAGATGCTACGACAGGCGCTACCGGATTTCCGCAAGCTCCCGGTCGAGGATTTCCTGAGCAAGTATAAAGGCGTCAAGGCGCCCAGGCAGATGGCGGTGACATGACTGGACTTTTCATCGACGGCGGACGCACTTTGCTCGGCCAGGACATCGCCGAGACTTCGCTGCAGATTGGGGATGGCGTGATTGCGGACATCGGATCAGATGCGCCCCATGGCGCGCTCGGCCTCGATGCCTCCGATCTGCTGGTGCTGCCGGGAATCGTCGACCTGCATGGCGACGCCTTCGAGCGGCAGTTGATGCCGCGCCCCGGCGTCGACTTCCCGGTCGATGTCGCCTTGATCGACAGCGACCGGCAGGCCATCGCCAATGGCATCACCACAGTGTTTCACGGCACCACGTGGTCTTGGGAGCCGGGCCTGCGCGGCGCGGAGAACGCTCGCAAGCTGCTGGATGCCATCGAGACGCTGCGGCCGAAGCTCGCCTCCGACACGCGCTTCCATCTGCGGCAGGAGACGTTCAATCTCGACGCCGAAGATGAGATCGTCGGCTGGCTGCAGGCCGGCCGCATCGATCTGCTCGCCTTCAACGATCATATGGACATCGCCGGCATCTCAAAGCCGGCAAAGCGCGCGCGGATGGTCGAACGTACCGGGCTCAGCAGCGATGCCTTCGATCAACTGGTCGAACGCGTGCTGTCGCGCGCCGATGAGGTGCCTGCCTCGATTGCCCGCCTCGCCAAAGCGGCGAGCGCTGCCGGCGTGCCGACGCTCTCGCATGATGACGCAACGCCTACGATGCGCGATGACTTCCGCAGGCTCGGCGTCAATATTGCGGAGTTCCCGATCAACGAAGAGACCGCGAAGGCCGCGGCGGCGGCCGGCGATTTCATCGTGTTCGGCGCACCCAATGTGGTGCGCGGCGGCAGCCATACCGGCTGGACCAAGGCGTCCGACATGATCGCCAAGGGCCTCTGCTCGGTGCTGGCGTCGGACTATTACTATCCCGCGCAATTGCTGGCCGCGTTCCGGCTGCTCCATGATGGCATTCTGTCGCTGCCGCAGGCCTGGGCGCTGATCTCGTCCGCACCGGCCAAGGCTGCCGGGCTCACCGACCGCGGCGAGATCGCGGGCGGGCGCCGCGCTGATTTGCTGCTCGTCGATGACAGCATCGCAATGCGTCCCCGCATCGTCGCCGTGATCGCACAGGGCAAGCTCGTGCATCTCACCGATGCCACGCGCCTGCAGCCGGCGCGTGCCATGCAACGCAAAGCTATTGCCGCGGCGTAACGCGGCTTTATGGTGCGGCCATGAGTGAATTCCCGCGTTACGCGATCTATTACGCCCCCGATGCCGACAGCGCCCTCTCCCGCTTCGGCGCTAAAATCCTCGGCTACGATCCCTTCACCGGCAATGACGTGCTGGTTCCCGGCGACCTCATCATGCAGGCGCCGGACTGGCCGGCTGTCATCAAGGATCCGCGCAAATACGGCTTTCACGCCACGCTGAAGGCACCATTTTCGCTGGCGGCGGAAGCCACCGAAGCCGACCTGATCGCAGCCTTCGATGACTTCGCGCGAATGCCCCGCGCCATCCCGGAAATCTCGCCTGTGGTTCGTATCATCAGCGGCTTCACGGCTGTGGTGCCGGATGCCCCCTCTGCTGAACTTTCCACACTGGCTCAGGCCTGCGTTGAGGGATTCGAGGTGTTCCGCGCACCGATGACGCCCAACGATCGCGCGCGCCGCAAACCGGAGAACCTGACGCCGCGGCAGGTCGAGCAGCTGGATCGTTTCGGCTATCCCTATGTGCGCGACGACTTCCGCTTTCACATGACACTGACCGGACGGCTTGCGCCCGAGCGCAGCACAGCGGTGCTGGCGATACTGCAGCAGCGGTTCGCGACACTTGATCTCACCTCAGTGCGGATCGACCGCATCGGCCTTTTCCGCCAGACATCTGCGACGTCGCGCTTCCAGGTGCTGCGTCACGCGCCGCTGACGGCGACTTGATGCGTCACGAGGATGCCATCTCGTCGGCTCGCTTCCACGGCGGAAACGGATCGGCGAACTTCGCCCAGCCGGCGATATCCATGCCCGGCTTACCGGGCACGAGGCATGCATCGAGCCGGCGGCGGATGTCGCTCTCATCCATGTCGGAACCGATGAAGACGATCTCCTGTCGCCGGTCGCCATAGATCTCGTTCCAGTTCTTCTTCAGGGACTGCCGCCAATACGGATCGTCCGGCCAGCGATCAACGGGGACATTGGCCCACCAGAATCCCATGCCTTCGGTACGCACGATGGCGCCCGCCTGGCTGAGTTCGCCGACCCATTGTGGCCGCGTTGCCAGCCAGAAATGCCCCTTGCTACGGATCACGCCGGCCCAGCTCTCGCGCAGAAAGGCCTGAAACTTCACGGGATCGAACGGCCGCCGCGCGCGATAGACGAAATTCGTCACGCCGTATTCTTCGGTCTCGGGCACGTGGTCGGCAAAACCATAGAGCTCCTTGTGCCAGAGCGGATGCTGCTGCGCCTTTTCAAAATCAAAACGGCCGGTATCGAGCACGCGGTCGAACGGCACATTGGCAAAATTCGCCTCGATGATATCGGCGTCGGGATTGAGCGCGCAGATGATCTTGCGCGCGCTGTTGCATTGCTCGGGCGTGGCGTCATTGACCTTGTTGAGCACCACGACATCGGCGAATTCGATCTGCTCCACCAGCAGATCCACCAGCGTGCGTTTGTCGCCGTCGAGGGCCTCGCCGCGGTCCTGCAGAAAGTCGGTCGAGGAATAGTCTTTCAACAGGTTCACCGCATCGACCACCGTCACCATGGTGTCGAGCTGCGCCACGTCCGACAGGCTGTCGCCGTTCTCGTCGCGGAAATCGAAAGTCGCGGCCACCGGCAGCGGCTCTGCAATTCCGGTGGATTCGATCAGCAGGTAATCGAACCGCCGGCTTTCGGCGAGCGCCCGCACTTCCTTGAGCAGATCGTCGCGCAGCGTGCAGCAGATGCAGCCATTGGTCATCTCGACCAGCTTCTCATCCGTCCGCGACAGGTTGGCACCGCCATCGCGAACCAGGGCCGCATCGATGTTCACCTCGCTCATGTCGTTCACAATCACCGCCACTTTCAGGCCGTGACGGTTGTTCAGCACATGGTTTAGCAAAGTTGTCTTTCCAGCCCCGAGGAAGCCGGACAAGACTGTGACGGGGAGTTTTTGCATCGAGATCGAACAGTCTTTTGAGGGTGCGGGACATTGGGCTCTTCTCGTATGTAACGTTATAACATTACACATCTAGCGCATGTCAACCCGCTAGCGCGGATCCCGTCGATGCGCTGTCAGCTTTCCGATCTGCAGAAAATCTTATCTGGCGCGGTTCAGCCCACGCTCATTGCGTGGACGCTAGCCTGCCCGCGCGATTGTCTCGGCATCCACCGGCTTGGCAAACGTCACACGGTTTCGACCGCTGGCTTTCGAGGCGTAAAGCGCCCGGTCCGCGGCAGGCGTAAGATCGCAGGGGTCGTCGCCCTCGCGGCCAATAGCAATGCCGACGCTGGCGCCAACCGTCAGTTCCAGGTCATCGATGACGAACGGCTCCGAGAGCGTCCGAATGATGCGGCGGCCCAGCAACATGGCCTCCTCGCGATTGCCGACGACGGATTGCACCACGACGAATTCGTCACCGCCCATGCGCACCGCGAAGTCGCCGTCGCGCAAAATTCCGCTGAGCCGGCTCGCGACCGCCTGCAGCAGCGCATCGCCTACCGGATGGCCATGCACGTCGTTGACCTCCTTGAACCGATCGAGGTCGACGCTGTGAACGGCAATGAGACAGCCCACCGCCCTGGCGCGCGCGGCGATGATCGCGAGGCGCTCCTGAAAGCCAAGCCGATTGGCCAGGCCCGTCAGCGCATCGTGCCGCGCGAGGGTCGAGAATTCGTGCTTGAGCGAGATCTGCTCGATATTCTGCCGATAGATAAAACGCACGGTCTCGAAGCTGCCGAGCAGGAACGCGATCAGGATCACCGCATAGAAAGCCAGATTGCTATCGACGCGGGCGAGCGCCGCGAACGCCGTCGGCAAGGCGACCAGCATCAAGGCAGGCAATGCGATCCCCGGCCGGACGGAAATCCGACAGACGATGCCGGCCGCATAGCCGAACACCAACGCGGTCGCCAGGAGTTGATGAGCCGGATTCTTCGCCCAGAAAGTCGCTGCGCCAAGCAGGCCGATCAATCCTGCAAAGACGTAGCTGCTCCACGCGTAAAGCCGCTCCCATCGCTCGGCCGCGGCGATGGTGAAGCTGCGTTGACCTTTGCTGCGATGATAGACGCCCTCGGTGGCCACGCGGAAGATCGTGACGATCACTCCGGCTGCACTCAACCCGTAGAACCATGGATTTGCAGAACTAATGGCAACGTGACACGAGACGATGGCCAGTGTGAAGCCGGCGATCGAGAGCGGCACACGCGTCTGGAAGAGCATGTCGATGAGTTCGATCCGGACATGGTCCGGAACGCCTACGAAAATTGATCTCCAGAATTTGACCACGTCGCTTCTCCCCGAAGCACCCGATACCGCCAAAGTCTGAAATTTTCATCGGCGAACTCGGTCAAAATCTAACTGAGTTAACCGGCAGTTACCAATCGCACGCATGTCCGCCAGGCGCAGAGCCTCTTCCGCTGGATGCAGAAAACTCGAGCTTATCGGTAGAAGACTGGCGAACTCCGGACCAGTCACGGCGCGATGGGACCTGAAGTTCGCCCTCGCGCCTTGTCCTGATCGATCAGAAGCCGAGCGCGAGGCCGTCCTTGCGGTGGTCCGAGGCGCCGAGCAGCACGCCACGCTCGTAATCGATCTGGATGGCCTGGCAACCGCCGATGCCGGTATCCATCATCTGCAGCGTATGGCCGCGGGCGGCCAGATCGTTGCGCACCGCTTCCGGGATGGTCTTTTCAAGCTGCAGCAGGTTGTTGGTCGCGAACGAGCGCGGCGCCTCGGCAGCGGCCTGGATGTCCATCTTGCGGTCGATCACATCGGATATGAACTGGGCATGGCCGGTGGCCTGATAATGGCCGCCCATCACGCCGAACGGCATCACCGCGCGACCGTTTTTCATCAGCATGCCCGGGATGATCGTGTGCATCGGCCGCTTGCGCGGGCCAAGCGAATTCACGTGGCCGGGCTTGGCGCGGAAACTCCAGCCGCGGTGATGCAGCAGCACGCCGGACTTCTTTGCATAGATGCCGCTGCCGAACGGGCCGAACAGCGAATTGATCAGGGACACGGCGTTGAGATCGCGGTCAACCACGGTCAGATAGACGGTGTCCTTGTGGATGACCGAGTCCCAATGCTCTTCCGGCGAAGCGTGCTTCATGTCGATCTTGGCGCGGAGGTCGCCGATGAATTTGTCCGACAGGAAGCGCTCGACATCGACCTGGCCATAGGCAGGATCGCAGAAATAGGCATCGCGCGTGCGATAGGCCGCCTTGGTCGCCTCCGCGAGAACATGGATACGGTCGGCCTCACTCAGATTGGCGATGTCATAGCCGGCCAGCACGCGCAGGATCATCAGTGCGGCGAGTCCCTGGCCGTTCGGCGGGCATTCGGCGACATCATAGCCGTGATGATTGGCCGAGATCGGCGTCACATAGTCGGAGCGCTGCTCGTTGAAATCATCGGCCTCGTGCGCGCCGCCAACGGCACGCAGCGTGGTGATGATGTCGTCGGCTACCTGACCCTGGTAGAAGCCGTTGCGGCCTTCGCGCGCGACCCGGCGCAGCGTGGCAGCGAGCGCCGGCTGGACGCGCTTGTCGCCGACCGCGGGGGCATGGCCGCCCGGCAGGTACTGCGCGGTCGCGTCGGGATGCAGTTCCAGCTTGCGGCGCCATTTGGCCCAGTCGGCGGACACGCGCGGGGTGATGAGGAAGCCGTTCTCGGCGGCATCGATGGCTGCGGCAAACACGTCGGCCAGCGGCTTCGAGCCATGATCCTTGCTCAGCGTGCACCAGGCATCGATGGCGCCTGGCACGGTGACGGTCTCGACACAGGTCTCGGGAATGTCGCGGTCACCGGATGCTGCATATTTCTCGGAATCGATCTTGGCCGGCGTACGGCCGGAGCCGTTCAGCGCGATCGGCGCGCCGCCCTTCGGCGAATAGAGGGCGAAACAATCGCCGCCGATGCCCGTCATCGCGGGATCGGCCACGCATTGCACGGCGACCGCCGCCAGCGCCGCATCGATGGCATTGCCGCCTGATTTCAGCATCTCCACCGCGGCCAGCGTCGCCAACGGATGCGAGGTTGCGGCCATCCCGTGCTCGGCAACGGCGACGGAACGGGCAACGGCCATGAAATCACGCATGAGAGTCCTCTATCGGTACGAAGCCGCCTGGCGCAGATCGCGCGATGAGGCGGGAGAGATGCGGTCGAGCGCCGAGCAGATCGGCCCCCAGGCGCGCGGGGATGGCGTGTGGTTTAGCGTGTGAATCGGCAGTGCGGTAGCCGTTATGACAACAATGAGACTGGCAGCCGCTACCGCGAATACGACATCGCGCCGCAACCCAGCCGTGCAAATTTGAACGTAATGCGCGCGTGACCCACGACCGGCCTTCAAGCGCCGGATCAGCGCAACGCCGGGCAATGCCGCGAGCAGGGCCAGGAGGCAGCAGATCATAATGCGTGCCTCCCGGTCATGGCCTCAGGACTTGTGGCAGCACGAGCTGGCGACAGTTCCCGTGGACGTTTCGGAGCTCAGAACGCTGCGGCCGTTGCGCTCCGGCGCGATATCCTGCGCCGGATTCGCCGTGAAGAAGCCATTCGGCTTCAACATGAAACCGGCATACTCCACCGGCATCACCGGAAAATCCTCGGGCTTGCAGACATGGGTGTGGCCGAACGAGTGCCACAACACGATGTCGGTGTTCTCGATATTGCGATTCTGCTCGATGTAGCGCGGCAGGCCATCGCCGCCGGCATGGACGTTCGGGTAATCGCCGCTGGCGTATTTTTCGGCGGGATCGTAGGCCGTGACCCAGACATGCCTAGTGGCGAAGCCGCCGCGCTTGCGCACGAAGCTGCCTTCCTGCGCCAGCATCAGCGGGCTCGGCATCACGGAGAGCTTGTAACCGGTGGGATTGCCGACGCTGTTCTTGCTGTTCGGGTTGGTGACCTTCCAGTAACGGCCGCTTTGGCCGTCGGCGATCGCTGCCGCATCGCGCTCGCGCGACAGCGTGCGGCTCTTGAGATCAAACGCATTGCCATGAGGATTGTCGGTGCCCCATGGGCGCTGCGCGAATTCATGCTCGGTCACGGTGTTGCCGCCGCCGTCGAGATCCATATGCATGCGGACATTGAAGAAGTGCTGATGGGTGGGACCGCCAAGATTTTCATCGACCATGCCGCCCCAGGCATATTTCTGGCCGGGTGCAACGGCAGCCGTCTGGATGATGCCGGTGAGCTTGGCCTCGAGCTGGATGGTCCCGTCCTGGTAGAGGTACCAGTAGAAGCCGTAGTCGTAGTTTCCAACCGTCGCGAAGAAGCTAATGACGAGGCGCCGCGAGCGGCGCACTTCAAACAGCCCGTTGCGGAATTCGTAGTGCTTCCAGAGGATGCCGTAATCCTCTTCATGCATGCAGACCGCATTCTTCATGGTGAACGGCTTGCCCTGCTCATCGGCCGCCGGGATATCGAAATAATGGATGTTGCCGAGGCAATCGCAGCCGAGCTCCAGCGCGTTGGCGAGCATACCCAGGCCATATTCGCCGGCATCGAAAGCTGACTTCCAGTAATGATTGGCCGTCGGATCGGCGTAAGGCACCACCATTTCGGTGACGCTGGCGCGGTGGATGATGGAGCGCTTCCTGTCGCCGTCCTGATAGGCCAGCTGGTTCAGCACCAGACCTTCACGCGGCGTGAAACCAACGCGAAAACTCCACTTCTGCCACTCCACATTCCAGCCATCGACCTTGAAGCTCGGACCTTCCGGCTGCTCGATATTCAGCGGCTTGATGTCGGTGCGCGGATTGGTGTTCTCATGGGCGCCGTAATTACGCTTTTTCTTCGGGATCGGAATGACGACCTCGTCATCAAGCAGATCGACCACCTTCTGATGGATGAGATCGACAACGGCCACGACACCCTCGACCGGATGCGCGTATGCATTGTCCTTGATGTCCTCGCGGAAAAACGCGACGGCACGCACGATGCGGCGGCCACGCTCGAAATCGCGGTCGAAAAAGCCCGACGAGAACGGATCGACCTGCGCCATCTCCATATCCTTGTCGGACATGCCACGACGGCGCATCGCGTTACGCCAGCCCTCGTCGGACTTGACGATCTGCTCGCACAGCATGAACTCACCGATCATCACCGGTGGCTGACCATAGGGCGCTTCGGAATTCGGCAGCAGCTTGCTTTCGACGATCTTGCTGGCGGTCAAATCGACGATGTATTCGGTCGATGCGCCGGTTGCGGAGTCCAGCACGACGATGAAGGCGAAGCGCGGAAGCGACGTGCCACTGGCATAGGCGCGCAGATCAGCCTTACTTGGCTCTTCCAGCCGCACGATTGGAAAGCGAGCCCGCGCCGACAGTTTGGCATCTCTCCTTACGAGATCGCAGGCCGCGCCGATTTCATCGAGCGAGAGCGGGTTGAGCGGATGGAACGGCACCGGCGCAGCCGTTGGCTGAACGATCGCATCGCTCTCGATCTTGGTCATGACCGTCATAGGCAGAACTCCTGAAGGCGCTTGGCGCCGCGAGGGATTGGAAAATATTGGGCGTCAAAAGCATTCATTGCAGTCGCTCGCGGCCGGGGGCCGCCGAAAACAATTCACGGGTATAGGGATGCTGCGGATTGTCGAAGATGTCGGCGGTCGGGCCGCTTTCGACGATCTCGCCGGACTTCATCACCATGATGCGGTCGCACAGCTCACCGGCAACGCGGAGATCATGGGTGATGAACAGCATCGCGAGACCAAGCCGGCTGCGCAGATCCGCGAACAGTTTTAGCACCTGCGCCTGCACAGTGACGTCGAGCGCCGAGACCGCCTCGTCCGCGACCAGGATTTGCGGCTCCGAGGCCAGTGCGCGCGCAATGCAGATGCGCTGGCGCTGACCGCCGGAGAATTCATGCGGGAAGCGATCGAGGATCTGCGTATCCATGCCGACAAGCTCCAGCAGTGTCGCGACCCTGGCGCGCGCGACTTCGGGCGTCGCTCCAAAATTGACGACTCCTTCGATCAGCGATCGTCCGACCGAGAGGCGCGGATTGAGCGACCGATAAGGATCCTGAAACACGACCTGAATGTAGCGGCGATGCGGACGCAGCGTCTCGTTGGATGCGCGCGCGATATCGGTGCCAAGCAGGCTGATCTCGCCCGATGTGGGTTTCATCAGCCGCGACACGCAGCGCGCCAGCGTCGACTTGCCGGAACCGGACTCACCGACCACGCCGAGGATTTCGCCGCGGCCCAAAGTGAATGCGGCCTCCTTGACCGCCTGCGTCACCCGGCCCCGGCCAAAGAAACCGCGATGGCCATAGGTCATCTTCAGTGCCTTGACCTCCAGCACCGACGGCGACGGGTCACGAATCTCGGCGGACTTGCGAATGCCCTTGGGCACGGAATCGATCAGCAGACGTGTGTAAGGCTGCGTAGGATTCTTGAGGACAGCGTCGGCGCTGCCGCTCTCCACGACCACGCCCTTCTGCATCACCACGACCTGATCGGCGATATCGGCAACGACGCCGAAATCGTGGGTGATGAAGAGCACGCCGATATTCTTGCGTTTCACCAGATCCTTGATCAGCACCAGGATCTGCTTCTGCGTCGTGACATCGAGCGCCGTGGTCGGCTCGTCGGCGATCAGCAGGATCGGTTCGAGCAGCATCGCCATGGCGATCATCACGCGCTGGCGCTGACCACCGGAGATCTGATGCGGATAGGCATGCATCATCTGCGCGGCATTGGGCAGCAGCATGTCTTCCAGCGCTGCGAGAACGCGCTTGTCGACTTCGGCCTTGGGATGCCGCTTTTCGGAATGCCATTCGATCAGTTCGGCAAGCTGCTCACGCACGGTCATCACCGGATTGAGCGCCGTCATCGGCTCCTGAAAGATCATACCGATACGGCTGCCGCGTAGTTCGCGCATCCGGTCGTCCGTTGCCCCAATCAGCTCTTCGCCAAGCAGCTTGATCGAGCCGGCGACAGGCTTCAGTCCTTCAGGGAGCAGGCCCATGACACTGAAAGCCGTCACTGACTTGCCGGAGCCGGATTCACCGACGACGCAGGCGATCTGCCCGAGCGGCACGGTGACATTGATATCTCGGACGATACGGCGTGCCTCGGCATCATGAGTCAGCCCGACAGTGAGACCCGCGACTTCCAGGACGGCCTCGCTCATTTGACGCCTCCCACCGAACGCGCCAGACGAGGATCGAGCATGTCACGCAGGCCGTCGCCGAGCCGATTGATGCCGAGCACGGTGAGCGCAATGCAGATACCGGGGAATAGCATCAGGCCGGGCCTGATCTGAAAATACAGCCGCGCATCGGCCATCATGTTGCCCCAGCTCGGAATCTCGTCGGGCATGCCGATGCCGAGGAAGGACAGCGAGGCCTCGATCAGAATCGCCGATGAGGCAATATAGGTGGCCTGCACGATCAGAGGCGCAAGAATATTGGGAACGATATGTCTGATAACCAGCACTGGCAGCCGCGCGCCCATGCTGACGGCGGCCTCGACATAGGCCTCCTCGCGTACCGTCAACACGACGCTACGTACCATACGTGCCACACGCGGGATCTCGGGAATGGCGATGGCGATACAGATGGTCACGAGATTGGCGCCGAGCCCGCCGATCAGCGCAATAGCCAGCAGGATCGCGGGAATCGCCATCATACCGTCCATCATGCGCATCAGCACATTGTCGATCCAGCGCACCATGCCCGCGATCAGGCCAAGCGCACTGCCGGCCATGACTGCGATAACGGCCACCACCGCGCCCACAATCAGCGACACACGGCTTCCATAGATCAGCCGGCTCCAGATATCGCGGCCGAGATTGTCGGTGCCGAGCCAGTTGACCGCGCTCGGCGGACGCAGCCGCAGGCGCGGCTTGAGCGCAGCCGGGTCCACAGTCCACAATGCACTGGCGAAAACCGCGACCAAAGCGAGCAGGATGAGAACACCGAGACCGAACAGGATCGCCCGGTTACGCAGCAGCTTGCGGGCGAAGGTCCACACATCGACGGGCGAAGATGCAGGCGCGATGACGGTGGTGGCGGTCATTGCGCGCTGATCCTCGGGTCGAAGAATGTGTAACTGATATCGACCAGGAGATTGATCGCCACATAGGCGCCGCCGAACACCATGATGATGCCCTGGATCACCGGATAGTCACGCGCCAGAACCGAGTCGACGGTGAGACGACCGAGGCCGGGCAGATTGAATACGCTCTCGGTGACGACAACGCCGCCGATCAGCAGCGCCACGCCTATACCGACGATGGAAACGATGGGCACCGCGGCATTGCGCAGCGCATGTTTGAACACCACGATGCGCTCCGGCAGGCCCTTGGCGCGTGCGGTGCGGACGAAATCCTCGTTCAGAACTTCGAGCAGGCTGGTGCGTGCGACACGGGCGATGAGCGCGACATAGACGAGGCTGAGCGTCAGCGTCGGCAGCGCGAGGTGCCAAAAGAACCGGCCAATTCCTTCGGACAGCGGTGCATAGCCCTGTACGGGAAACAGGCCGAGCTGCATCGACAGCAGATAGATCCAGAAATAACCGATGGCGAAGGTCGGGACAGCGAAGCCGGTCACCGAGGTCCACATAGCGAAACGATCGAACCAGCCACCGCGACGCCATGCCGCGAGCACACCAATCGGCACGCCGACGAGCACCGAGAAAATGATGGTGGTGAGCGAGACGGCGAATGTCGGACCGACGCGCTGGGCGATCAGCGTCGAGACCGGCTGATTTGAGACGATGGAGATCCCGAGATCACCCTGAAGAAGCCGCCACAGCCAGTGCAGGAACTGCACCGGCAATGGTTGATCGAGGCCGAGCCGCGCGCGGATCGCGGCGATCGCTGCCGGATCGGCATTATCGCCGGCAAGCTGCGCCACGGGATCGCCGGACGAGAAGCGCAAAAGAAGGAACGCAATCAGCGCAACCACCGCAAGCACGGGGATCACCGATACGGATCGCTTCAGGAGGACGCCGGCGACTGCCATCGTGTTATGCCGTCTTCTCGACGTTCCAGAACAGCGGCGCAGGCGCCCTCACGATGTCCTTGAGCGCTTTGCTGTGCGACACCGGCTGACGGAACTGGCCGCCCGGTATATGCGTCATCACATCATAGGCGCGCTTCTGGATCGCCTCGGCGACGGTCTTCTGGGCGGCGGCCTCAGGCTCTAGCGCAAATTTGTTGCGCAGGCTTTCGATCTCGGTGTCTTCCGGCCAGCCGAAGAAACCGCCATTCTTCCCGCGGGTGTCAAGCACCGTGCTAGCCAGCGGGTTCATCAGTTCAGTCGTGGTCGTAACCCAATGGGTCATCGACCAGCCGCCATTGGCGGTCGAATCCTGCTTGACGCGGCGCGCCAGCAGCGAGCCCCAGTCCATGGTCTGCACCTCTACATTCATGCCGACGGCACGGAGTTTCTGCGCGGTGACGGTGCTGGAGCCGGACAGCAACGGCGAGTCCGTGCCCTGCAGCATCACGACCTTCTCCCCCTTGTAGCCGCCCTTCTTCAGGAGATCCTTGGCGCGTGCGATATCCGGTTTGGTGTTCCAGCCAACCTCGCTTGCCAGCGGCGTGGTGACGCCGAACATTGCAGCGGAGGCCTGATAATATTCGGGATTGCCGACCTGCGCGTCGAGCCAATCGGCCTGGTCGCTGGCATACATCACGGCCTGCCGGATTTCCTGCTTGTTGAACGGCTCCGTGAGCCAGTTCATGCGCACCACCGACATGAAGCCGAGTGGATTGTAGTCGGCGACGGTAACGTCCTTTGCGGCAATCAACGACGGCAGGATGTCGTGCGGCGCGGCTTCGAGAAAATCGATCTCCTTATTGATCAGCGCATTCGCTGCCGTCTGGAAGTCCGGCATGCTGATCCACTCGTAGCGATCGATCTTGACGATCTTGCCGCCGGCGAGGCCGTCGGACGGCTCGTCGCGCGAGACGTAATCCGCGTTGCGCTCATAGACGGCGCGGTTGCCCGGCCGAAACTCCGACGCGATGAAGCGGAACGGGCCGGAACCGACGAACTCCGTCACCGGCTGATCCGGCGCCTGCGCCGCTAGGCGCGCCGGCATAATGAAGGGCATGATGCTGGACGGCTTGGCTAGTGTCTGCAGGACCTGACCATAGGGGGACTTCAACACCATCTGGAACGTACGCTCGTCGACAGGCTTCAGCTCCGCGACGAAACCCATCATCCGCGAGCCCATGGTGTCGCGCTTGGCCCAGCGCTGCAGCGACGGGATCACGTCGGCCGACGTCACCGGCGCGCCGTCGTGGAATTTCAGGCCGGAGCGCAGCTTGAACGTATAGCTCAGCTTGTCGGCCGATATCTCATAGGCCTCGACCATCTGCGGTCGGATCTGGAATTTCGAGTCGGTGGAGAACAGCGTGTCATAGATGTTCAGGCCGTGGTTGCGGCCGGTCCATGCGGTGTTGATCAAGGGATCGGTGGCACGCAGCGGCGCGTGCATGACAGCGCGGATGACCTTGCTTGATTGTGCGCGCGCGATAGGCGGCATCATGCCTGCGGCAAGAGCGGCGGCGCTGACCTTGAGCAACGAACGACGGCTGAAATCATTGAACATGGCGGTCTCCAGGCAATGAGAGTGATGCGAAAACGTCAGACGGGAGATTTGGACAGCGTTTCGCCGATGGCACGGAACGCGGCGAGCCAGCGATGGTCGATGGCGATATCCATCGGCTTCGGCTGTGCCGCGACCTTGACGATCACCGTATCCGTGGTGGGATCGATATAGATCCACTGGCCATGGATGCCGACGGCCGCCAGATCGAGCCGTGCGGGATCGATGGTGTACCAACATGCGCGATAGCGACCGCTCGGGAAAACGAAGGCGAGATCGCCATTCGCAAAGGCCTGCGTGTCGCCATTGAGATGGATATCGTCGATCCAGCCACCCGGCACAACCTGCATGCCATTGGCGAGACCGCGATTACGGATCATCTCGCCGAAGCGGGCGAGATCGCGCAATGTCGCACAGATGCCTCCTGCGGAGCGCGACGCGCCATGTGTATCGAGCGTGATATAGGCGTCGTCTTCCGCGCCCATCGGCTCCCAGATATATTCTGAAAGAATCTGCGCATAGGGCTTGCCGCAGGCCTTCTCATAGACCCAGCCCAGCACGTCGGTATTGGTGGACACGTAGTGAAACACCTTGCCGTGCGGCCCGCCATTCGGCCGCAGCGTCGCAAGGAAGCTGCGCTGGTCGCCCTGCGCAGTACCATTCGGCAGAACATCCCAGCCGTTGCAGAGGCGATATTTGACGACATCTCCTTCCGGATCGTCGTAGTCCTCGTCGAATTTGATCGCGACCGTCATATCGAGCAGGTTGCGGACCGTGCAGCTGCCATAGACCGACGCGGCGACTTCCGGAATGTAGTGGGTGATCAGCTTATCGGGATCAAGCAGACCGCGCTCGACCAGCACGCCTCCCAGCGTGCCGCAAATCGATTTGCTGACCGAGCACACCAGATGAGGCGTATGCGGGGTCATGCCCTCGCCGTACCATTCGCTGACGATCTTGCCGTGCTGCATCACCAGCAATCCGTCCGCGTAGGTCTGCGCCAGCGTTTCGGCGACCGTTGTCTGCTTTCCGTCGGCAACAAAGGCCACCGTGGTGAGATCGCGAACCGACGACGTCAGTGCGCTCGGCGTTGAGGAGCGTCGGATATCCGCCGTCGGCAACACCTGCCGCGTATTGCGAAAGCTCCACTGGCTGTGGGGGTACTTCCGCCAATTAAACCGGGTCACCAGCGCCTCGGTCGACGGAGGCGCACCCTTCATGACGTCACTTGGCTTCATCTCGACCTCGTATGGCACTGCAGCATGATGGCGAACCAACCGACCCGGCGGGCAATTCGGACGTGGGATCATCTGCGGAGGGCGGTTCGGCCGTTATCAAGAATCGGCAAATCTTCCGAAAATCAGCCCATGCCTTTCCGGCGGGACTGGCATAGGCTTTGCTTAGATTAACATCTGCACCCTGATTGAGCGGCCAAGAGTGGATCCGGCATGTTGTTGTCTCCTGATGTCTCTGCTGGTGGAAGCGCTGCAATAGCTGCGGATTCCTGGCTATTCGACACCGCGAGCGATGACGTCGATACGCATTGCGCCAATCTCGGCCGCTGGCGGCTGGATTACGATCAGATCAGTTGCGGCGCTTTTCGCGGCACTTTCACCGAGGTACGGCTGCCCGGACTTCAGGTGTTCAGGGAAACCACAAGCCAGAAAGTGCGCCAATACGGACTACTCGGCTCCGACAGCTTCGGCATCGCGCTACCGTGGAATACCCAGACCGACATCAATTTCAACGGCGCCTGCATGTCGCCGGGCAACGTCATCACGTGCTTCGATGCAGAAGTCGACATGTGCACACCGCCGGAGTTCGAGTTGCGTGGGGTCGTGATGGACGCGGCGCTGATGGAAAAGACACTGGCTGCTTTGCAGATCGAACTGCCCGACGGCCTCTGGCATCAGTTGAGGGAATTGAAGACGGACCCGGATGCGATCGACCGCGTCCGGCAGTTGCTGGTCTATGCGCACCAGGTCGTCGCACAGACACCGCAAATTCTGGACGACATTGCCGCCCGTCAGCATCTCGAAGACAATTTGCTATCAGAGATCATCGATCTGTTGCCGACGCTGCAGCCCTGCGACGACCTACGCGGCGGCAATGCGCGCAAGCGTCTGGTCGAACGCGCCTGCGCCTTGATGCTCGCGCGGCCGGACGAGCCGATGTCGATCCTCGATGTCTGCAAGGGCGTCGGCGCCAGCCGCCGCAAGCTGAACTACTGTTTTCAGGACGTACTCGGCAGCAATCCGATCCACTATCTCCGAGCGGTTCGGCTCAACCGCGTGCGCCGCGAACTCAAGCAATGCATCGATGAGCAGATCGGTGTGTACGATATCGCGGTGAAGTGGGGCTTCTGGCACTTCAGCCAGTTCTCGCTCGACTACAAGCGCCACTTTGCGGAATTGCCGTCCGAAACCCTGCGCCGGGCGCGAATGCTTCACTCCTAGCGCACTGGCCCCGCGGGCGAACGCCGTGTCGTCGAACGCGCAGTCTCATATTCATCGCGCGTGCGGGCAACCAGCCTCGCTACGGGCTCGATTGCAGCAACACCTGAGACAGAGTGGCCTGCGCTCCAGACGTCACGCCATCGCTTGACCCCGGACGTCGCCTGCCGGCCATAGAGCGCATCGGCGCGTTCTTTGGTCATGTCCGTCGGCAGATCTTTCGGATCAAGGCCCGCGGCGACAATCGAGGGAACCAGCGTATTGGTTTCCAGGCCGGTGAAAGCCCGTGACAGCAGGACATCGTCGAGCTCGGACGTGACGAGCATCCGCTTGTACTCGTCCACTGCCATGCTCTCCTCGGTGGCAATGAACTTGGTACCCATATAGCTGAGATCGCAGCCGAGCACCTCGGCGGCAAACACCGCCTGCCCGTCCGACACACCGCCGGCCAGCACGACCGGCCCCTCCCAGAACGAGCGAACCGCACGCACGAACGAAAAACCGTTGACCCAGCCGGTCTGCCCGCCGGCACCCGCCGTCAGCAAGACGAGCCCATCGACTCCCGCTGCAATGGCTTTCTTCGCATGCCGGATCGAAGCTACATCGGCAAACACCATACAGCCTGCCTCATGCAGCGGGCCGACGACCGCATCCGGCGGTCCGACGCTGGTGATCACCATCTCGCAGCCATGCCGGATCACCGTCGCCAGATCATCCTGCAAGGTCTCGCGACGAATGATGAGATTCGGACAGAACGGCGCGTCGTCCGGCCCGAGCGCGCCGAGAATGCGCGCTATCCAGCCATCGAGTTCATCATCGGTTCGGCAATTGGCCGTCGGAAACGAACCGATCACGCCAGCCTTGCACGCCGCAATGACGAGTTCCGGGCCTGACACGCGAAACATCGGCGCTGCGACCAAAGGCACCGACAGCCGCGGCCGGATGGTTTCCGCAAAGCGCGCAGCACTCGTTTTGCCGCTGGGGTCATTGATCACGCGGTGGTCACCCGAAGACAGCGGCATCTTTTTCCATCCCTCTCATTTTTCGGAGGATAGCCGGAATTCCCCGGTGACCGCTATAAGCCGGCCGGAATGCCGAGCATGACGCGGTTACTCCGCGGGCGATGCCACTGCGTGCTCCTGCGCCTGGCCCTTTTCGTCCTTCTTGCGGCCCGGAAACAGGCGCTGCACCAACACATAAAGCACCGGCACGAAGAAGATGCCGAGCGCCGTCGCGGTGACCATACCGCCCGCGACGCCGATGCCGATGGCATTCTGGCTGGCCGAACCTGCGCCCGTCGCCATCGCCAGGGGCAGCACGCCGAGAACAAAGGCCAACGAAGTCATCAGGATCGGGCGCAAACGCTGCCGTGCAGCGTGCAACGTCGCCTCGACCAGCGACTTGCCCGCCGCTTGTTGCTCGATAGCAAACTCCACGATCAGAATCGCGTTTTTCGCGGACAGGCCTATCGTCGTGAGTAGACCGACCTGGAAATAGACATCGTTGGCCTGCCCGAACATCGTGGCCGCCGCCAGCGCTCCAAGGATGCCGATCGGCACGGACAGCATCACGGCGAAGGGGATCGACCAGCTCTCATAGAGGGCCGCGAGGCAGAGGAACACGATCAGTACCGAAATCGCATAGAGATAAAGCGTCTGGCTGCCGGTCAGCCGCTCCTGAAACGACAGTCCGGTCCATTCATGCGTATAGCCGGCCGGCAGTTTCTTCACCTGCTCATCGACCGCTGTCATCGCGGTGCCCGAACTGGTGCCGGGTGCCGCCTGTCCCTGGATCTGCACGGCCGCCACGCCATTGTAACGCTCGAGGCGCGGCGAGCCGTAGCTCCATCTCTCGCTCGCGAAAGCTGTGAACGGCACCATCGAGCCCGACCCGTTGCGCACATACCATCTTCCGATATCGGTCGTCCCCATCCGGAACGGCGCGTCGCCCTGCACGTAGACCTGTTTCACGCGGCCGCGGTCGATGAAGTCGTTGACATAAGAGCCGCCCCACGCCGCCGACAGCGTCGTGTTGAGGTCGGTCAGGTTGATGCCAAGCGCCGTGGCTTTCGGCTGATCTATATCGAGATTGAATTGCGGCGTATCATCCTGTCCGTTCGGCCGCGACTGCGCGACACGCTTGTCGCCTGCAAGCTGTCCGAGCAATTGATTGCGGGTCTTTAGCAGCTCCTCGTGGCCGGCACCGCCGGAGTCCTGCAGATAGAAGTCGAAGCCGCTGGCATTGCCGAAGCCCGGCAGCGACGGCGGCAACACGGTGAAGGCCATCGCGTCACGAATCTTCGAGAACACTGCCATTGCACGCCCGGCAATGGCCTGCGCCGACTTCGCGTGATCCGCACGTTCCGCAAACGGCTTCAGGCTGATGAATGCGAGACCGACATTCTGGCCCTGCCCGGCGAAGCTGAAACCACGCACGGCGAACACGCCCTGCACGGTGTCCTTCTCATTCTCCATGAATTGATGCTCGACCTGCTTGATCACATCGAGCGTGCGGCCGGCGGTGGCGCCCACCGGTAGCTGGATCAGTGAGATGAGCGTGCCTTGGTCTTCGTCGGGAAGGAACGAGCTCGGCAACCGGACGAATAGCAGCACCATGCCGGCGACAACGGCGACGAAAGCGATCAAGGCAGCGGCGGGCCGCCGTACCACAGCGCCCGTGGTCTTTTCATAGCCACTCGCTGTGCGATCGAAAGTGCGATTGAACCAGCCGAAGAAACCGCGCTTCTGGCCATGACCCTTCTCGGGCTTTTTCAGAATCGTCGCGCACAACGCCGGCGTCAGGATCATCGCCACCAGCACCGATAGCACCATGGCCGACACGATGGTGAGTGCGAATTGCCGATAGATGATGCCGACAGAGCCGCTGAAAAAGGCCATCGGAATGAACACCGCCGACAGCACGACGCCGATGCCAACCAGCGCGCCGGTGATCTCGTGCATCGACTTCTCGGTCGCCTCGCGCGGCGACAGGCCCTCTTCCTCCATCACGCGCTCGACGTTCTCCACCACGACGATGGCGTCGTCGACAAGCAGGCCGATGGCGAGCACCATCGCGAACATGGTCAGCGTGTTGATGGAATATCCGGCAATCGACAGCACGCCGAAAGTGCCGAGCAGAACCACCGGCACGGCAATGGTCGGGATGATGGTCGCCCGCCAGCTCTGCAGGAAAACAAACATCACGATGAAGACGAGCACGATCGCCTCGAACAGCGTGTGCACGACCTTCTCGATCGACAATTTCACGAATGGCGTCGTGTCATAAGGGTAGATCACCTTCAGCCCCGCCGGCATATTCGCCGTGAGCTGATTAATGCGCGCCTTCACACCCTCGGATGTGGCCACCGCATTGGCACCGGTTGCCAGGCTGATGCCCATGCCGGCCGCCGGCTTGCCATTGTAGCGCGCGACGGCGTCATAACTCTTGGAGCCGAGTTCGACGCGAGCGACATCCTTGATACGAACCGTCTGGCCAGACGTGCTGGTCCGCAGGATGACGTCGTTGAATTGTTCGATCGTCTGCAACCGGCTCTGCGACGTGATCGTCGCATTGAGCTGCTGTCCACCGACTGCCGGGAGACCGCCGAGCTGGCCGGCGGTCACCTGGATGTTCTGAGCTGTGATGGCCGCGGTGACATCGCCCGGCATCAGATTGTATTTCGCGAGCTTGTCGGCATCGAGCCAGATCCGCATCGCATATTCGGCACCGAACAATTGCACCTGGCCCACACCGGAGACGCGGCTGATCGGCTCGTTGATCGAACTCGCCACATAATCCGCGATGTCGCTGGCGGTCATGCTGCCGTCTTCGGAGACGAAGCCGAGAACCATCAGGAAGCTCGACGACGACTTCACCACGCGCAGGCCCTGCTGCTGCACGACCTGCGGCAGAAGCGGCATCGCAAGCTGCAGCTTGTTCTGCACCTGCACCTGCGCGATGTCGGGATTGGCCTCGTTGCTGAAGGTGATCGAGATCTGCACGGTGCCGGTCGAGGTCGAGTAGGACGACATATATTGCAGATAGTCGACGCCAGTCATGTTCTGCTCGATGACCTTGGTCACCGAGTTCTCCGCCGTTTGCGCATTGGCGCCCGGATAGGTCGCGGAGATCGTGATCACCGTCGGTGCGATCTGCGGGTACTGGGCGATCGGCAGCCCGAGAATGGCCAGCAGGCCACCGAACATGATCAGGATCGCAAGGACCCAGGCAAAGATCGGCCGTTTGATGAAGAAATGCGACATGCCCGTTATTCCTTGCGGGCCGCGGGCGCAGCGTCGGGGCCCGCGTCAGCCTGCTTGCCGGGATTGAGGGTCAGGCCGGTGGCGGGATCGACGGTCACCTCGACAGTCCGGGCATTGGCGCCCGGCTTGACCTTCTGCAATCCGTCGATGATCACGCGATCACCCGAGGCAGCGCCGCGTTCGACAAGCCAGTTGTTGCCGATCGCCTGAGCGACTTCGATAATGCGCTGCTCGACCTTGCCGTCCTTGTCGACGAACATGGCGGTCGCTTGCCCGAGCGGATTACGCGACACCGCACGCTGCGGGATCATGATCGCAGTGGGATCGACACCGGCTACAACGCGCGCACGCACATACATGCCAGTCAATAGCGCACGGTTTGGATTTGCGAAGATGGCGCGGGTGCTGACCGAACCGGTCGCCTCATTCACGCTGGAATCGGTGAAGCTGTATTTGCCCTTCTGGTCGTAAGTCTTGCTGTTCTCCAGCAACAGCTCGATCTGGACACGACCATCCGGCTGCTTCAACCGGCCGCTCTGAAGCTGCGAGCGCAGCCGCTCCATTTCCGAGGTCGATTGATCGAGATCCACATAAATCGGATCGAGTTGCTGGATCGTGGTCAGCGCACTGGCCTGGCTCGCGGTGACCAAGGCCCCCGGCGTGATCGACGACTTTCCGATGCGACCTGAGATCGAGGCGGTTACCTTCGTGCGGTCAAGCGCGATTGCCGCGGTATCGCGATTGGCCTCGGCAGCTTTGAGATCGGCTTCGCCCTGCTTGAAGGTGGCGACGGCATCGTCGACATCCTGCTGACTGGCAGCATTGGTCTTGAGCAACTGCGTCTTGCGCTCGGCCTTGAGCCGCACGCTCACGAGATTGGCTTGCGCCTTCAGAACCGCAGCCTCCGCGCTTTCGAGCGCAGCCTGATATTGAACCGGGTCGATCTCATAGAGAAGATCGCCTGCTTTCACTTCCGAACCTTCGACAAAGTTTCGCTTCTGCAGGATTCCCGTAACCTGCGGCCGCACTTCCGAGACCTGATAGGCATTGACCCGGCCGGGAAGCACGGTGGAGACCGGCGCCTCCCGCGTCTTCAGAACCAGGACGCCAACTTCAGGCGCCGGCGGAGTCGCAGCTTCCTTCTTCGCTTCGCCACATCCCGCGAGCGCCAGCAGGCCAACCAGGGCGAAAGGGCGCACAAATCCAAGACTCGTCATCAGTTCACCAATGCAAAACGGCGTCCGGCATCCGCGCAAATCGCGGACGACGTCGCCGTTGGAAATATGTGGAAACTCTTCGGTTTCCGTACAGGAAACTTGGTAGTTTCCTTTCGGGAAGTCAAGCGCTATACAGCGGGGGAAGTCGCTGCTCAAGCGTTTGTGAGACGGCCTCGGTTAACAGGATCGATGCGCAATGGTTGCACCAGCAAGTGCGAGGAAGAATCGCGATGGCACTTTGTCGCAGGCAACGCGTCTGCCGCCGGCGAGTCCTGCCGCATCGAGCACTTCGGCTTCGCCATCCGACGAACGCACCGAGCATCTGCTCACGGTAGCCAAAGCAACCTTCACGTTGAAGGGCTTCGCGGCGACCACCATGGATGACATCGCTGGCGCCGCCGGCATGTCGAAGAAAACGCTCTACAAGATGTTCGCCAGCAAGAGCGAGCTGTTCCGCGCGATGCTGCTGGGCAGCCTGCCGCAGGTTCGTTTCAGTCACGTAGAAACCAAGGGTACGCCGATCGACCGGTTAAGGTTATCCCTGAAGCACATCGTCGATATCGCGCTAGCACCCGACGAAATAGCACTGCATCGGCTGATCATCAGCGAGCGCCTGCTCTCCCCGGATATCGCCGGCATCTTCGCCGAGGTCATCTTCGAACTGGGCGCCAAGGACGTGGTAGAGGCCCTTAAGCGCGTGACGCTCCGGTCCGAGCTGCGCGATCAGCCCATCAAGCAGGTCTCCGAAATGCTGCTCGGAATCGTGTTCGCCAATGATCACTTCAGGCTGATGGCGGATAACAGCTATCGCCTCAACCGGCGCATGCTCAACACGCGGATCGAGTTGGCGATCGCGATGTTCTGCAAGCCCGCCTGATCAGGTATCCGATTTCTTAACCGATTGATCACCATAATCGGCCAAGCTGCGCCATTGCGCGGCATACCGCCGCGCGCGCTTGGACCGGATACGGCATGTTCCAGATGTTCCTGCGGGCTCGTGCCCAGAACTATCTTCGCAGCCTTGTCGGCGAGCGTGAGTTCAGGGCGCGTTCGGCTGAACGCGATGCCGAAACTGATCGCGAGCGGCTGGATTACGTCCTTTCGGCCCTCGATAGCGCACTCAGCAATGCCGAAGCCGAGCAGGCCGGCCTCACCCGCCGCGTCGACGATGTGCTGGCGCGCGCGGCCGTGACCTTCGGCAATGGGGACGATGAGTATCTGACGCGGGAGAAGCTCGACAGCGATCACCTGGACCTGTTCGAGACCGAAATTTCAAACGGCCAGCGCCGGTTGCGCGACCTTGCTGTCAGCATCTCGCACTTCAAGTTCCTGAAGACCGCCATGCTGTCGCGGTTTCCGGATTACAGAGGCCCCGCGTCGCGGGCGTCATCGTAACGGCAGATGCCTATTCGCTTCGGGCGGAATCCTTGGCATCGCTCCAACGCCGCTTGAAGCCCGCCGCATCCGGCGAACTGCCATCGCGATTGCGCCGCCGCTCACCGCTGAATGTCCGCATGTGGTCGTTCACAAATGACATCAGTTCGTTGCGGAAACGCTCAGCCGAGAATTTCTCGGCCTGCATCCGGCAGTCAGCACGCGAAAATGAGCTTTCATTCGCTACAAAGGCACGGACGCATTCCGCAATCGCCTTCGGCTCGTTGGAATCGAAAAACATGCCGGTGCGCAATTCCGGAGAGGCCGAGACCGTCTCTCGCGCGCCGCCGCGGCCGAACGCCAGAACCGGCGCACCCTCGGATTCCGCTTCGACAACGATGATCCCGAAGTCTTCCTCGGCGGCAAAGACGAAGGCACGCGCCGTCGCCATCAATTCGCGCAGCTTCTCATCACTGACGAAGCCGACGAATGTCACGTTCGGGCCGGCGATCGCCTTCAACCGCTCCGCATCCGGGCCGTCGCCTGCAACGATCAGCTTCTGATCCGGCAGTTCGGCAAAGGCCTGGATCACGGCTTCGATCTTCTTGTAGGGCACCAGACGACTTGCCGCGAGGAAGTGGTCCCCCGTGGGCAGATCGGGCGGCAGCTTCGACATGGTCACCGGCGGATAGATGACCTTGGCGTCGCGGCCATAGACCTTCTTGATCCGCTTGGCGACGAAATTGGAATTCGCCAGCATGGCGTCCGGCCCATGGGCCGTGCGCACGTCCCAGATCCGGATGCGGTGCAGCAGTGCTCGCGCCAACGCGCTCTTGATGCCAGCGGTGTAACCGCTTTCATTCAGATAAGCGTGCTGCAGATCCCACGCATAACGCATCGGCGAATGCACATAGGACACGTGGAGCTGGTTCGGGCCGGTGATCACGCCCTTGGCCACCGCATAGCTGCTGGAAATAACCAGGTCGTAACCTGACAGATCGAACTGCTCGATCGCGATCGGCATGAGTGGCAAGTATGACCGATGACGTTTGCGGATGAACGGCATCTTCTGCAAGAAGCTGGTACGCGCCTTCTTGAAGCCAATCTTGGCGCGATCTTCCGGCGTCAGCACATCGAACAGCGTGAAAACGTCCGCTTCCGGATAGCACTGCAATATCTCGCGCAGCACCTGCTCGGCACCGCCCAGCGTGTAGAGCCAATCGTGGACGACAGCGACGCGCATAGGACCTCAACGGCGGAAACGACGAATGTGGGCTGACCTGAAAATAGACCAATGCGCCCCTTCTACAATCCACTCCTACAACTTGCGTTAATTCGATTGCGAACTGTCGGTAAAAATTGAATCAATTCAGATGTGTTCTGATAATCTCTGGGGAAGATGCTACCCGGTTCGCAGGACGCGGTCGGTACCATGTCCATCCAGGGCAGACGAGCGCGCATTCTGGCGCACCATCCGCGCCATTCAGCATAACGAGAGTTCTTGCGCATGATGACGTTACGCCAGGTTGAAGTGATCCGCGCCGTCATGGTGACGGGCACCATTGGCGGCGCTGCCAAGCTCCTGAATGTGTCCGCGCCCGGCATCAGCCGCCTGGTCAAATACACCGAGAAGTCGCTCGGCATCCGCTTCTTCCAGCGCCAGAACGGACGCTACTTCCCGACCCCTGAAGCGCAGAATATTTTCGAGCAGATCAACGGTGTCTACAAGAAAGTCGACGATCTCACCGAGATCATCTCCAAAATCGGCCATGGAACGCTGTCGGAACTGCGCATCGGATCGGTTCCCAGTATCTCGCAGGTGATGGTGCCACGCGCCATCGAACAGGTGCGGCGGCGTTATCCCGGCCTGCGGATCGACATCAACATTCTGAAGCTTGAGGAGGCGATCGACTATCTGCTGCTCGGTCGCGGCGACTGCGTCGCCATGAGCTATCGGCTCGAACATCCCGGGCTCGACTTCATGCCGCTGGCATCCGGCGAATTGTTCTGCATCGTGCCCGAGGGACACGAGCTTGCGGGTCGCAAGCAGGTGTCGGCCAAGGAGATCATTCGGTATCCCCTCATCGGCATCGATCCCAACGATCCCTACGGTCGGATCATGGCGGAGATCTTCGCCCGCAATAAACTCAAATACGACATCACCATCCGGGCGAGATTTGGCACCACGGTCTGTGCCCTGGTGAAGGCAGGATTGGGCATCGCGGTCATCGACCAGTTCACGGTGGCCCATGGCGGCTATCCCGGCGTCGAGGTGATCCGCATCGTCGAACCGACCCGGTTCGATACCTATGTCGCCGTGAAACGCGGCGCGCCGCTGTCACTGCATATCGAGCATTTCATCGACTGCCTGCGCACCGAGATGCGTGCAGTCGGCTCTCACAAAATTGCCGCTGCAAAGCCGGCCTCGCGCGTCCGTAAAAAATAACATCATGTTATGTTTGTTGTATAACAGGGTAATTGTGTTAGATCGCCGCCGCGCTATCTTCTGTCCTGTTTCTGATGATGATTGACAGTATTGGCCATCCGTTCATGACCTCTTCGACGCCCCATACCCCGGCGACGGGCCAACGTTTCCTCACCGGCCTGCTCGGCGCGCCGATCGCGCATTCAGCGTCACCGGCGATGCACGAGCGGGCCGCCGAGGCCATGGGCGCCCGCTGTCACTATCAGCTGATCGAAATCGCCGGTGCCGACCGCGGCGATTTGCACGCCGTTCTGGACGGCGTCCGTCGCCTCGGTTTTGCCGGCATAAACGTGACCTTCCCCTATAAGGAAGCCGTGGTCGATCTACTCGACGAGCTCTCGCCCGGGGCCAAGGCCATCGGCGCCGTCAATACGGTCGTGGTCCGCGACGGCAGGCTGACTGGCCACAACACCGACACCACGGGCTTTGCACGGGCCGCCAGGCAACTGGTCGCCAATTCCAACCACGGCCCGGTCGCGGTCATCGGCACCGGCGGCGTCGGCAAGGCCATCGCCTTTGCGCTGGCTGATCTCGGCGTTTCCGAGATCAGGATCTTTGATACGGACGCGGCCAAGGCCCGGCATCTCATTTCGCTGCTCCACAACAAGCAAAGCATCCGCGTGGCGGACAGCGTCGATGACGCCGTTCGCGGCGCGGTCGGCATCGTCAACGGCACACCCATCGGCATGTTGCCCAACCGCGGCACGCCAGTGCCCGATGCGCTGCTGCATGCGGAAGCGTGGGTTGCGGATGCCGTGTATTCCCCGCTGTGGACGCCGCTGCTCAACGCGGCCAAGGCCAAAGGCGCGCCGGTCATGACCGGCCGCGATCTGGCGATCTACCAGGCCGCCGATGCCTTTGAGTTGTTTACAGGATTTGCGCCTTCACCGACTGAAATGGGAATTGCTTTCGACGCCGTCATGGTCAAAAGGTACCCGACACCAAACGCAGCCTGAATGAAGCGGCCGCTCATAAGGCCGCACCCACAAACACAACAATAGCAACAGGAGGATTCCATGAAGCCAGTGTTCTTGGCGAGCGCCCTGCTCGCGACTGTATTGACCGGTGCTGCCATCGCGCAGTCCGGAGCCCCTATTAAACTCGCCAATGTCGCCGAATTGTCCGGCGGTGGCGCCACCGTCGGCACCAACTGGAAGAACGGCATCGATCTCGCGATCGAAGAAATCAATTCCAAGGGCGGTGTACTCGGCCGCAAGCTGGAAGTGACCCATGCAGACTCGCAGTCCAACCCCGGTGTCGCCCGCGCCCAGGTTCAGAAGGCACTGGACGCCGAGCCTTATGTGCTGCTCGGGCCCGGCTATTCCGGTTCGGTGAAGGTCACCGCGCCGCTCGCCGCCGAAGCCGGCATCGCACAAATCATGGGCGGCGAAGCCGCTGAACTCACGACAACCGGCAACAAGTTTCTGTTCCGGACGTCGTTTGGCCAGCAGTCGTCCATGCCCAAGGTCGCCAAATACATCAACGACGAATTGAAGGCGAAGTCGGTCGCCATCGTTTGGGTTAACAATGACTTCGGCAAAGGCGGGCGCGATTCCATCAGCAAGGAATTCGCCAAGTACAATATCAAGGTCGCGGCCGATCTCTCCACCGAAGCCGGCCAGGCCGATTTCGCGGCCGATGTCAGCAAGATCAAGTCGGCGGCGCCGGACGCGGTGTTCGTCTATGTCAACGAAGAAGAGAGCGCGCGCATACTCAAGGAGTTGAAACGCCAGGGCATCACTGTGCCGCTGGTCGGCGAAACCACGCTGGTCGGACAGAAGGTCGTCGAACTCGCCGGCGACGCGGCCAATGGCGCGCGCGGCCATGTCGGCCTCACCACCGACGCGCCGGTCGAACTGATCAAGGCGTTCCGCGACAAGTTCGTGAAGAAGTACAACTACGTCCCAGACCATAACGGCCTCAAGGGCTGGCTCGCGATCTACATGATCAAGGCCACCACCGAGAAGATGGGCAAGGTCGATTCCAAGGGCTTCGCCGATGCCCTGCACGGCTTCACAATCACCGCCGCCAAGGAGCCGGGCATCCTGATGGACGCGACCTTCGACGCCAATGGCGACATCGATAGACAGGGTTTCCTCGTCGAGATCGTCGAGGGCAAGCAGGTCGTCAAGCAGGTGCTGCCAAAGCTCGGCAACTGAGGCCTCGCGTACTTAAGCTCTCCCCGCTTGCGGGGAGAGGTCGGAGCCGAGCGGAAGCGAGGCTTCGGGTGAGGGGGAGCGAGTGTTTTACGTGCAAGACCCCCTCACCCCAGCCCTCTCCCCGCAAGCGGGGCGAGGGAGCGCGCGGCCGGTGCTTTAGCTGCCGGCCATTTGGAGAACCACATGTCCAACCTTCTCGATCTCCTCATCGCAGGTCTTGCCACCGGGGCGATCTACGCGATCGTCGCGGTCGGCTTCACGCTGCTGTGGCAGACCTCACAGACCATCAATTTCGCGCAGGGCGAATTCGTCATGCTGCCGGCATTCCTGATGCTGGCGGTGATGCATGCTGGCGCGCCGTTCTGGCTGGCGATCCTAATTGGCATCGCACTGTCGCTGCTGCTGCTGGGCCTCGGCTTCAAGATGCTGCTGGTCGATCCAATGCTACGCCATGGCGTGCTGCCGCTGGCGATTGCGACCATGGCCCTGGCCATCGGCATCAAGGAAGCCGCCAAGCAATTCTGGAGCGCAGAGGCCTCGCCCTTTCCCTCGATCATTCCGGGCGGCGATATCACGATTTTCGGCCGCGTCGTCGCGCTGCAGAGCGTCGGCGTGCTGGTGCTGGCGATCCTAGCCGTGCTCGGCCTGACAACGCTGCTGAACCGCACTTCCATCGGTCACCAGATGCAGGCTGCCGCGCAGAACCCGACCGTCGCGCGCATCATCGGCGTGCCCGTCGAACGCATGATCCTGCTGACCTTCCTGATCAACGCGTTTCTGGTCGCGCTGGCCTCGCTGCTCATCACGCCGATCTATCTCGCTAAATTCTCCAACGGAGAAGTGCTCGGCCAGGCCGCGTTCATCGCCGCCATTGTCGGCGGCTTCAACCAGGTCCGCGGCGCCATTGCCGGCGGCCTGCTGATCGGCGTCGTCGACAATCTGTCAGCCGCCTATGTCTCCACCCAGTATCGCGCCGCCGTGCCATTGGTTCTGCTGATCGCGATCATTCTGTTTCGGCCGCAAGGCATGCTTGGCCGGCCTGAGGAGCGCACCGTATGACCGCGGCGAAGACCCTCAAGATCGGCTTCGGCATCGTTATCATTGCCGCGCTGATCATCGTCCCGATGAATTTCAACCGCTACGGTCTGTTCATCCTGAGCCAGTGGGCTGTGATGACCATCGCCGCCATGGGGCTCAATCTGACGCTGGGCTATGCCGGGCAGGTCTCGCTGGCGCAGGGCGCCTTTGTCGGCATCGGCGCTTATACGGCTGCGATCATGACATCGAACGGCCTGCCGCTCATCGGAGCGCTCGGCGTTGCCATCGTGCTGTGCTTCGCCATCGGCTGGATTCTCGGCTATCCCGCCCTGCGCGTACAGCACCACTATCTGGCTTTTGTCACCCTCGCCTTTTCGACGCTCGCTTTTCTCGTGTTTCGGAACGAGGATTGGCTGACCAAGGGCATCTACGGCATCAGCAACATTCCTCGCCCGGAAATCTTCGGCTATCCGACGCGGCGGCCGTTGCCGTTCTATTATGTCTGTCTGGGATCGCTCGGCATCGTCTCACTGGCCGTCTGGTGGCTGATCCGTTCTCCCTGGGGCCGTGCTTTCATTGCACTGCGCGAAAATCCCGTTCGTGCGCTCTCGCTCGGCATCGACACACGGCGCTATACGCTGATGGCTTTTGCGATCGGTTCCGCGCTCGGTGGTGTCGCCGGCACGCTCTATGCGCCGCTGACCCAATATGTCGATCCCGTGCCGTTCCACCTGTCGCTATCCCTCGATCTCTTGATGATGGTGATCGTCGGCGGCTCCGGTTTCTTCTTCGGGCCGTTCCTTGGCGCGATGATCGCCGTGCTGTTGCCTGAATGGCTGCGCTTCACGCAGGGTTACTATCTGATGCTCTATGCCATCGCAGTGATCCTGTTGCTGATCTACTCACCCACCGGCATTCTCGGCATTCTCGATCGTTACATCTCCGAACGCCGCACCAAGGCAGCCTCCGCATTACGTGCGGTCGCCAAAGCGAAACTGGAAACGGCGCCATGACCGCGGTTCTCGAAGTCAGCAATATCCGTAAGAGCTTTGGCGGCATCACCGCCGTCAACGGCGTCTCGTTCGATGTGCAGGAAGGGGAAATCCTCGGCCTGATCGGTCCGAACGGCTGCGGCAAGTCCACTTTGTTCAACTGCATCCTCGGCCAGCTCACGCCAAGCGCCGGCGAAGTGAAGGTCGACGGCAAGGTGGTCACTGGTATGCGGCCGTCAGAGCTGAACGGCCTCGGTGTCAGCCGCACGTTTCAATTGCTGCAGGTATTCCCGAAGCTGTCGGTGCGCGAAAACCTGATCCTTGCCGGTCAGGAACACCAAGGTAACATGCTGTCGCGCCTGCTCGGCCCATCCGATGCCGGACTGACCGAGGCGGCCAACCAGATGATCGGCTTCTTCAAGCTCGACCATCTCGCCGATGAGCCCGCGGGCGGCCTCTCTTATGGCCAGCAGAAACTGCTCGATGCCGCGATGGCCTTCATGGGCGGCCCGCGCCTCGTGCTGCTCGACGAGCCTGCCGGCGGCGTCAACCTGACCATGCTCGCGGATCTCAAGGATCGCCTCGCGGCGATCAACCGGGAGAAGCGCGCCACTTTCGTTGTCATCGAGCACAACATGGAATTCGTGATGTCGCTCTGCACACGCGTGATGGTGATGGCCGAAGGCAAGGTTCTTGCGGTGGGGCGACCGGACGAAATCCGTGCCAATCCTGCCGTGATCGAAGCCTATTTGGGACATTGAGGATATAACGCTATGAGCGATGCAATCCTGGACGTTCTGAACCTTGTCGGCGGCTACGGCAAGATGACGATCTTGAATGGCACCACCTTCTCGGTGCCGGCTGGGTCGATCACCACCGTCATCGGGCCAAACGGCGCCGGCAAGTCCACGGTGTTCAAGGCGATCTTCGGCCTGTTGAAGCTGCGTGAAGGCAAAGTTACATTCAAAGGCAAGGACGTCACCGGTCTCAGCCAGCGCGCACTGCTGACGGCAGGCATCTGCTATGTCCCGCAGGGCCGCAACATCTTCCCGGAACTCACGGTCCGTCACAATATCGAGCTTGGTGCCGTCGCCGCCGGCCGCGACATCACCGATCTGCCGGCTCGTATCGAGGCCGCTCTCGATAAATTCCCCGTGCTGCGCACCAAGGCGAAGCAACAGGCCTCGACGCTATCCGGCGGCGAGCAGAAGCAGCTCGAAATCGCTCGCGGCCTGCTGCTCAATCCACAGCTGGTGCTGATCGATGAACCTTCCATTGGGCTGTCGCCGCTGATGGTGCTGCAGACCTTCAACATCCTGAAGGAGCTGCGTGACCGCGGTGTCTCGATCCTGATGATCGAGCAGAACGCACGCTCGGCACTGGAGATTTCCGATTTCGGCATCGTGCTCGAACTCGGCCAGACCCGCTTGATGGACAAGGCCGACCGTGTGCTTAACGATCCGCGCATCGGACAGTTGTTCCTCGGCGGCGCCATGACGGAGACCGCGGCATGAGCACGATGCGGATCGGCGTGGCGGGCGCAGGTGCGATCGGCCGCAAGCATGTCGAGCTGATCGAGGCCTCAAGGGATTGCATCGTCGCGGGGATCGCCGACCCCTCGCCCGAAGCGAAAGCATTCGCGTCGGCGCGCGGCATCGACTGGTATGCCGACCATCGCGAACTGCTTGAAGAAGCGCAGCCCGACGGCCTGATTGTCGCTTCCCCGAACGCGCTGCATCTGGCGATGACGCTGGACTGCATCGAACACGGCATCCCGGCGCTGGTGGAAAAGCCGGTCACCGACACCGTGATGGCCGCGCAGGAGTTGCTTCGGGCTACCAGGCGTTCCGGCGTGGCGGTGCTGGTCGGCCATCATCGCCGTCACAATCCACGCATCAAGGCGATACGTGACGCGATTGCTGCCGGGCAGATCGGTCAACTCACCGCCGTGGTCGGGCTGTGGCTGCTGAAGAAGCCCGACGATTATTTCGACGTCGCCTGGCGACGCGAGCCGGGTGGCGGTCCGGTCCTGATCAACCTGGTGCATGACCTCGACAATCTACGCTTCATCTGCGGCGAGATCGTCCACGTGCAGGCGCTGACCTCGAACAAAGCGCGCGGCTTCGCGGTCGAAGATACTGCGGCGCTGCTGCTGAGATTCGCCAGTGGCGCGCTCGGCACGGTGACGGTGTCCGATGCCACACCGGCGCCATGGAGCTGGGAATTGTCGTCCGGCGAAAACACCGCCTACGCCCGCGAAAACCAGCCCTGCTATCTGTTTGCCGGCACCAAGGGCTCGCTCTCCGTGCCGACCATGGAGCTGTGGTCCTATCCCGATGCCAGCGGCTGGTTCACGCCGCTCGCCCGCACCGATCTTGTCGCGGCGAATGACGATCCGCTGGCCGAACAGCTCCGGCATTTCCTCGCCGTCATCGCCCGTCGCGAAGCGCCCTTTATTACCGTCGAGGATGCCATGGGTACGCTCGCTGTTGTTGAAGCCGTACAGCAAGCAGCGCGCACCGGCATGCGCGTCTCGCCCGGCCAGATCGTGGAGCAGGCTGCATGACCAAGCTCTCAATCGCCACCGTCTCGCTATCAGGCGCACTGGACGAAAAACTCCGCGCCATCGCTGCTGCCGGCTTCGACGAGGTCGAGATCTTCGAAGCGGACCTTCTCTCTTTCAACGGAAGCCCGCGGGATGTCGGCCAGATGTGCCGCGACCTCGGCCTGACCATCTGCGCTTTCCAGCCGTTCCGCGACTTCGAGGGCATGCCGGAGCCGCAGCGCAGCCGCAACTTCGCGCGCGCGGCGCGCAAGTTCGACCTGATGAAAGAGTTGCAGACGGACTTGATGCTAATCTGTAGCAACATCTCGCCGGCCTCGCTTGGCGGTATCGACCGCGCCGCAGCGGATTTTCATGAGCTTGGAGACCTCGCCGCGCAGCATGGCATGCGTGTCGGCTTCGAGGCGCTCGCATGGGGCGCTCATGTCAACGACTATCGCGATGCCTGGGAGATCGTGCGCCGCGCCAATCACCCGTCCATCGGCGTGATCCTCGATAGTTTCCATGCACTGGCTCCGGCATTTCCCGTCAGCGCCATCGCATCGATCCCGGCCGACAAGATCTTTCTGGTACAGCTCGCCGACGCGCCGAAGCTGGGCCTCGATGTCCTGTCCTGGAGCCGACATTTCCGCTGCTTCCCCGGTCAGGGCGACCTGCCTGTGGCCAAGTTCATGGAGGCCGTGCAAGCCACCGGCTATAGCGGCGCGTGGTCGCTCGAGATTTTCAACGACCAGTTCCGCGCAGGCTCCGCGGTTCGCACTGCCACTGACGGGCTGCGTTCACTGATCCTGTTGCAGGATCAACTGGCAAAGACACCGGCCGACGCCCTGCAGCCGAAGACATCGACCCGCGGCGTCGGCTTCGTCGAATTTGCCGTCAACGAGACCAAGGCCGCGGACCTTGCGACGTTGCTCAGCCAACTTGGCTTTCGCAAGACCGGCGCTCATCGCAGCAAGGACGTCGAACGCTGGTCCCAGGGCGCGATTGAGCTCGTGATCAATTCTGAGCCGGACGGTTTCGCACATTCGCATTACGTGACGCATGGCCCCGGCGTGTGCGCCATCGCACTGGACGTCGGCAATACCAAGCAGGCCATGGCGCGCGCTGAAGCCTTGCAGGCGCGGACATTCTATCAGCCAGTCGGACCGGGCGAACTGGAAATCCCGGCGATCCACGGCGTCGGCGGAAGTCTTCTCTATTTCCTGGAAGCGGCCGGCAAGAACTGGGACGTAGATTTCGAGCCGCTGCAGAGCAATGCCGGTACAGACCATCTCTCCGTCGTCGATCACATCTCGCAATCGATGCCCTATGACGAGATGCTGTCGTGGCTTCTGTTTTACACCGGCATTCTCGACCTGCAGCGCCTGCCGCAGATGGAAATTCCGGATCCGGTCGGCCTCGTGCAAAGCCAGGCGCTGATATCAGCCAATCAGTCGCTGCGCATCATTTTGAACGGATCATCCGCAACGCGCACGCTGTCGAACCGCTTCATCTCGGAGTTCTTCGGTTCCGGCGTGCAACATATCGCGTTCTTGTGCGACAATATCTTTTCTGCTGTGGCCGATATGCGCAAACGCGGCGCCAAATTCCTACGTATTCCCGACAATTACTACGATGACGTGGAAGCCAAATATGGGCTCGATGCCGAGCTGATGGCTGCGCTGCGCGACAACCAGATCCTGTATGATCGCGAAGGCGACGGTGAATTCTTCCAGATCTACACGCCGAGCTTCGATGAGCGCTTCTTCTTCGAGATTGTCGAGCGCCGCAACTATCAGGGGTTTGGTGCGGCTAACGCCGGTATCCGTCTCGCAGCTCAAACGCGTGACGCGCGGCCTGTGTCCGTGCCGCGCGCCTGACGAACTCGTTAAGGCTTACTTCGGCCGAACGCTTTGATCGCCACCGGGACTGCCGGGCGGGGGAATCACCGGCGTATTGCTACTATCTGAATTCGGCGCGCGTGCCCGCATCGCGGGATCGACATTGCTCGGCGGGCAAAGGACACCATCTGATTGCGCGAGCTTATCGCCCAACGGCTCCGGGCTCTGGCCGGTCGTCGTACCGCTCGGAGCAATCGTCCCCTGTGGGGTCGTTTGTGTGGGTGCACAATTGGCATTTGCGCGCTCGGCCGATGGCGGCGCGGTCTGTGCGGGAGGCGTGGCAGGCGTCGGCGGCGCCTGCGCGAAGGTGGCGCTGGAACCGGCGATGACTAGACCTGCGATGACGAGCGACTGTTTGATCTGCATCCGGAGCCAACCGCGGGCGCGAACGGAGGTTCCGGTCCCGCGCTCCACAGTCAGGATTTAATGTAACGGATCAGCGAAAAATGCCCCATCGGCGGCATCGGCCGCCGCTCGGCCAGTGTGATCCCGCCATGGACCGTTGCCCAGTCCACCAGCCGCTTCCACGGAAATTCCGGTCGCCAGCCGAGACGGCGCGCCAGCGGCGCAAAGGCCAGTTCGAAAATCTTGCGCGGACCGCTTTCGGCGCCGATGTGATTGACGAGAATGAGCTCGCCGCCTGGTTTCAACACGCGGATGAAATCGTCCAGCGTCGCTTCCGGATCGGGTACGGCAGTGATGACATATTGCGCCACGACGGCATCGAAATGATTGTCGGGGAATGCGAGATTCTTCGCATCCATAACCGCCAGCGTTTCGACATTGGTGAGGTTGTGGGTGCGGACGCGCTCATGCGCCTTGCGCAGCATCGGCTCGGAAATATCGACGCCGCAAATCTTCGTGGTGCGGGCGTAATCGACCAGCGACAGACCTGTGCCAACACCGACATCAAGGATGCGGCCGCCAATGCGATCGGCCTCGATAATCGTCGATTGCCGACCGCTATCGAACACTTTTCCAAAAACCAGATCGTAAATCGGCGCCCAGCGCCCGTAAGCCTTCGCGACCCCCGCGCGGTCGATATCGCCAGCCATGCCCCTACCCTGAACTCTTACACACGCATTGCTGCGACGGCAGGGACACTAGCATCGCGGGGGGAGATGCTGACAGGGCTTTTCGCCGCAGCGCTCTTGATGAAGCCGCCGCCGAGCACGCGGGCCTGACCGTCCGGCGCGTCGTAGAACACACAGGCCTGACCGGGCGACACGCCCTCCTCGCCGCCGACCAGTTCGATCTCGTAGCCGCCATTCATAGCACGCAACCAGGCTGGCTGTGGTCCACGGGTCGAGCGCACCTTGACGAACAGCTCGAGGCCATTGCCAACAGCGCTATCGAGCGTCCCGCCGCCGATCCAGTTGACGTCGCGCAGCACAATGCGGTGCATCCGCAAGGCCTCGCGCGGGCCGACCACCACGCGCCGGGTGACGGCGTCGAGTTTGATCACATAGAGCGGCGCGCTCGCTGCAATACCGAGGCCGCGGCGCTGACCGATAGTGAAATGGATAATGCCGTCGTGGCGGCCGATGACATGGCCATCCATATCGACGATCTCGCCGGGTTCAAGCGCATTCGGCTTCAGACGCTCGATCACGTCGGTGTAGCGGCCGGACGGCACGAAGCAAATGTCCTGGCTGTCCTGCTTGTCGGCGACCGACAGATCGAACTGCCGGGCCAATTCGCGGGTCTGCGGCTTGCTCATGTCACCGAGCGGAAAGCGGAGATAATCGAGCTGTTCCTGCGTGGTGGCGAACAGGAAATAGCTCTGGTCGCGATCCGCATCGGCAGCACAGACCATGGCGCGCGAGCCGTTAGCAAGGCGGCGCGAGGCCACATAATGACCGGTCGCCAGCGCCTGCGCGCCGAGATCGCGCGCGGTCGCCAGCAGATCGCGGAACTTGACCGAACGATTGCATTCGATGCACGGCACCGGCGTTTCGCCGGAAGCATAGCTCGCGGCAAAATTGTCGATGACGGACTCGCGGAACCTGCTTTCGTAATCCAGCACGTAATGCGGGATCCCGATCCGCTCGGCCACGTCGCGGGCATCATGGATGTCACGGCCGGCGCAGCAGGCGCCCTTGCGATGGGTGGCGGCGCCGTGATCGTAGAGTTGCAGCGTAATACCGACGACGTCGTAGCCCTGCGACTTCAACAGCGCAGCCGTCGCCGAGGAGTCGACGCCGCCGGACATGGCGACCACGACCCTGGTGTCCTGCGGACGGCCTTCGAGATCGAGACTGTTAAGCATGGTTTCGGTCACTGATGCGACCGCGCTGGCTGCAAACCGTCGCGATCAGGAAAACGGAGCCAAATCCCGGAACTTAAGGTCGGTCCGACAATGGGTTGGGATATGGCACTTTAATATAGGCCGCCTTGCGCTCAATCAATCACGGCGCCTCGCCGGAAACGGCAATTCTTGCCGCCGGGCAGAAAAGATAATGCCGCGACGCTCCCCACGGAGGTTCCATCCGAATTACAACATACTGATTTATATAGATATTTTTATAAAACGAGAGGTGGCCCGGTCCTTGCTGAAAGGAGGATAGAACTCTTCTGGAAAGGCCGCCCGTGGTTAGCGTCACGTCCGATATCGTCTCAAACGTCTCGTTTCAGAACGCACGATCAAATTCGTCCCGCGACGATCAGCGGTCGGATGCCGACAGCTTCGGCTCGCTGGTCGACAGCAACACCGTTGCCAGCGCCAATAGCGACCGCGCCGCGGCAGCCCAGCCTGATCTGCCAGCATCCGCACGGCGCGACGACACCCGCTCCTCAAGTAATGACCGCACACGGCAGGCCGACGACGCGGCCGCCAATGCACGCGACCGCGACACCCACGCAGCCGATGCCGCGCAGGACTCCCGCAAGGCGAATAAGAGCGACCCGAGCGATATGAAGGTCGATTCCAAGGCCGAAGCGAAGACGGGCGACAAGACCGACACCAAGGACGCCCCGTCCAAGGATACCGACAAGACAGCAACGACCGACGCCGACGCAACGGCCTCAACCGAGAAACCCGTCGCGGTTGCCGCCGTCGCCGTTGCGATCCCCGTGCCTGCGGCCACGACCGATGTTGCAGTAGCTCCAACAGCGCCCGAAACCACCGGCGTTGCACAGCCTCTCGCCATCGCTGCAGCCGTTTTGAAAGCCCAGACGGCAGTGACCGAAGCCGCAACGGTTGACGCCGAAGCGGCGCCTGCATCGACGACCCCGGAAGCCGAAGCGAATTTCGCGGCACTTATCGCATCCGCGACACCCACGGGCGGCAAAGCCGGCGCGAACAAGACCAGCGCAGCCGATGCCGCAACGGCATCAACGGCTGAGGTCAAATCAGAAGACAAGACGAAGGCGGCCACGACGACGTCCACGCAGCCAGTCGACGCGGCCGCAGCGGCAACAGTCGGCAAGGACGCCAAGCCGGGCGACAAACCCGTAGATGGCGTAGCAACTGACGCGACCACTGCTGCACCGGAAGCTGCAAAGCCTGCGGCTAGTGCTGCCCACGAGCGTCGCACCGAACACACCGCTCAGGCTGCAGTACCGGATGTGACTGCGCCGACCACCAATAGCTTGCAGCAGCAGCCGTTGCAGACCGCAACGACGCCGATTGCAGCTGCGACCCCGCAATTGACCGCCACGGTCGCGACCAATGCGCCAGTGCCTTTGAATGGCGTCGCCGTCGAGATCGCGCAGAACGCCAAATCGGGCAAGAGCAGCTTCGACATCCGGCTCGACCCTGCCGAGCTCGGCCGTATCGATGTCCGGCTCGAAGTCGACAAGCATGGCAATGTCACCTCGCATCTCACCGTCGAGAAGCCGGAAACCCTGACCATGCTGCGCCAGGATGCACCGCAACTGCAGCGCGCGCTCGAACAGGCGGGTCTCAAGACCAACGACAGCGGATTACAATTCAGCCTGCGCGATCAATCGCAAGGCCAGCAACAGAATAGTGGCGAGAATTCGGGCCGCAACGCCCAGCGCCTTGTGATCCACGAAGACGAGTCCGTGCCTGCGATTGCTGCGGGCCGCGGTTATGGCCGCATGCTGGGATCCAGCAGCGGCGTCGACATCAGTATCTGAGGAGTGAACCATGGCAGTTGAAGCAACGACTCCAAGCCCTGTCGTATCCGGTACCACGCCGGTATCGAACTCGAGCAGCAGCTCCGGCTCGACGACCACCGGCATTGCCGATAATTTCCAGACGTTCCTGACGCTGCTGACGACGCAGCTGCAGAACCAGAACCCGCTCGATCCACTCGATACCAATCAGTTCACGCAGCAACTCGTGCAGTTCGCGGGCGTCGAACAGCAGCTCAAGTCGAACGATCAGTTGAAAGCCCTGGTCGATCTCGGCAAAGCTACGGAAGCGACGCAGGCGCTCATCTATGTCGGCAACAACGTCGCTGTCGATGGCAGCACGGCGCAATTCAAGACGTCGGCGACATGGAATCTTCTCGCCGACAAGGACTCGACAGCCACCGTCAACATTACGAATTCCGCTGGTAACGTTGTCTACACCGGCAAGTACACGTTGAAGTCCGGCAACGGCACTTTCGTATGGGATGGCAAGGGCAATGATGGTGTTCAGTATCCCGAAGGGGCCTATACGCTGACTGCAACGGGCAAGGATGACAACGGCCGCGACGTCGCCATCTCCACGGAAGTCCAGGGCGTTGTGGATTCCGTCGATCTGTCAGCGAGCCCCGCCCTGCTCTCGATCAACGGCACCAACTATACCGTCGACAAGATCAAGCGTGTGGTGCGGCCGACGACTCCGACGACGCCAACCACACCGACAACCTGACGCTGCGCCGCGTCATCTCCTCGGGACGATTATTTCGAACCAAATCCAGTTCTATTCGCATTGGAGTTGTAGGCTTAGGCAAATTTTAAGTCGCTGGGCGTAGATTGTTGAAGTGAGTTCAGTGGTTGAGAGTTTGTGAGTACGCCATGACAGAACCCCATCGCCCGAGGGTCAAATACGTCATCGGGCCTGACGGCAGTCCGTTAACAATTGCGGATCTGCCCGCGCCCGGAACCAAACGGTGGGTCATCCGCCGCAAAGCCGAAGTTGTCGCCGCCGTCCGCGGTGGCCTTTTGTCTCTTGAGGAAGCCTGCAGCCGCTATACGCTGACAGTCGACGAATTCCTCTCCTGGCAGTTCTCGATCGACCAGCACGGTCTGGCAGGACTGCGGACCACCCGCATCCAGCAGTATCGTCAGTAAACGAATCGTTAATATCTCCAATTCGATGAAAACCGGCTCCCTCGTGGGAAGCCGGTTTTCGTCATTTGGCCATATTTTTGCCACCCGTTAACCGCCGTTAACCATATCGAAACCATACCCCGGCAAAATTTGCCCAGTCGGTCTTTGAGGCCGAATCTCAGGGGCTGGTTCGTGCAGAGTCTTCTAAGTTTCCTTAAAGGTCTCGGCGCGGCGCGCCTGATGGCGATGGTTGCGGTCACGGCCGCGCTCATCGGCTTCTTTGCTTTCGTCATTATGCGGGTCACCACGCCGCAGATGACCACCCTGTTCACAGATCTGAGCGTCGAGGACTCCTCGGCGATCATCAAGGACTTGGAACGTCAGGCTATCCCCTATGAGCTGAAGAACGACGGTGCCGCCATCATGGTGCCGAAGGACAAGGTGACCCGCCTGCGCATGAAGCTGGCCGAAGGCGGCCTGCCCAAGGGTGGTGGCGTTGGCTACGAGATCTTCGACAAGTCCGACGCTCTCGGCACAACAAGTTTTGTTCAGAATATCAACCACTTGCGTGCTCTCGAAGGCGAATTGGCGCGAACCATCCGGGCGATCGACCGTGTACAGTTCGCCCGCGTTCACCTCGTCCTGCCGGAACGCCCCCTGTTCTCCCGCGAAGCTCCCGAGCCTTCGGCCTCGATCGTCGTCCGCGTCCGCGGCGCCCTCGACCCGCAGCAGGTCCGGGCGATCCGCCATGTCGTCGCCTCGGCCGTCAACGGCCTGAAGCCGGCCCGGGTTTCGATCGTCGACGAAGCGGGACAACTGCTCGCCGACGGCGCCGCCGACGCGACCATGGAGGGCGCCACCGGCGACGAGCGCCGCGCCGGCTTCGAGAAGCGGATGCGCAGCCAGGTCGAAGCGATCGTTTCCTCGGTGGTGGGCGCAGGCCGGGCCCGGGTCCAGCTCACAGCCGACTTCGACTACAACAAGGTCACGCAGACCTCCGACAAATTCGACCCGGAAGGCCGGGTCTTGCGCTCCAGCCAGAGCCGCGAAGAATCCTCCGCCGTCGGCGAGCGGGATGGCCAAGTCACCGTCAACAACGAACTGCCAGGCAATCAGGCGGCCGGCAACACGGGGACGGCGAAGGATCAAAGCAAGAAGTCGGAAGAAACCAACAACTACGAAATCTCCCGCATCACCAAGACCGAAGTGACCGAAGCAGGCCGTGTCAATCGCATCTCGGTCGCGGTACTGGTCGACGGCAGCTACAGCAAGAACGAGAAGGGCGAGCAGGTCTACGCCCAACGCCCCAAGGAAGAACTCGATCGCATCGCAGCGCTGGTCCGTTCGGCCATTGGCTTCGACCAGAAGCGCGGCGATCAGGTCGAGGTCGTCAACCTGAAATTCGCCGAGGGCCCAACTGTCGTTCCGACGCCGGAGCCGACCGGTCTGCTCGGCATGATGCAATTCACCAAGGATGACGTGATGCACGTCATCGAACTCGCGGTCATGATGCTGCTCGGTCTGGTCGTGATGTTCATGGTCATCCGCCCGCTCGTCCGCCGCGTCCTCGCCTCTGAGCCCGTGCCGGCGCTCCCTGCAGCCAACGCTCTCGTTCTTCCCGACGGTGTCGCCCTCAGCGCTGACGGACAGACCGTCATTCCCGCCAGCGGCCCCAACATGATCGACGTCGCCACCATCCAGGGTCAGGTCCACGCGCAATCCGTGCATCGCGTGGGCGAACTGGCCGATCGTAACCCCAACGAAACCGCAGCCATTGTTCGCGCATGGCTGCAGGAACCGGCGTGATCTGAATGGCATCCGTTCCGCAAACCACCGGCGACAACAGCAGCGACATCGCCAGCGTCGTCGCTTCGCTCGCACAGCGCCAGGGCGGCCGTGCGCCCGCGAAGCCGCTCAGCGGCCCGAAGCGTGCAGCCATCCTGATGCTGGCGCTGGGCGAACAGTATGGCGGCAAGGTGTGGGCGCAGCTCGACGACGACGAAGTGCGTGAGCTTTCACTTCACATGTCGTCGCTCGGAACCATCGAGCCGGAGACGGTCGAAGATCTGCTGCTCGAATTCGTGTCACGGATGTCCGCCTCAGGCGCCCTGATGGGCACTTTCGATGCCACCGAGCGTCTGTTGACCCAGTATCTGCCATCCGAGCGCGTCAGCGGTATCATGGAAGAAATCCGCGGCCCTGCAGGCCGCAACATGTGGGAAAAACTCTCAAACGTGCAGGAAGAGGTTCTCGCGAACTACCTGAAGAACGAATATCCGCAGACCGTCGCTGTGGTGCTGTCGAAGCTGAAGCCGGAGCATGCAGCGCGCGTCCTCGGCATCCTGCCCGAGGATCTCGCGCTCGACGTCATCAACCGCATGCTCAAGATGGAAGCGGTCCAGAAAGAAGTCATCGAGCGCGTGGAACAGACGCTGCGCGTCGAATTCATGTCGAACCTCTCGCAGACCCGTCGCCGCGACGCGCACGAAGTCATGGCGGAAATCTTCAATAACTTCGACCGCCAGACCGAAACGCGCTTTATCACCTCGCTGGAAGAAGACAATCGCGAGGCGGCCGAGCGCATCAAGGCGCTGATGTTTACCTTCGACGACCTCATCAAGCTCGATGCCGGCTCGGCACAGACCCTGATGCGCAGCATCGACAAGGACAAGCTGGGTATCGCACTGAAGAGCGCCAACGAGGAAGTTCGCGCCTTCTTCATGGGCAATATGTCGTCCCGCGCCGCCAAGATGCTGACCGACGATATGGCCGCGCTCGGCCCGGTCCGTCTGCGCGATGTCGACGAGGCACAGGCACTGCTGGTGAATTTGGCCAAGGATCTCGCCGCCAAGGGCGAAATCGTGCTGACCAAGAACCGCGCCGACGACGAGCTGGTGTATTGATGGCCGCCCCCGCAAAATTTCTGTTCGATATGGACTTCGCAGCGCCCGACAAGACGCGTGCGCCCGCGATCACGCCCGCCGAGATCGCGGAGAAGGTTGCCAACGCCGAAGCCCAGGCCTATCGCGCCGGATTCGATGCGGCCCAGCGCGAAGCCAAGGCTGAAAGCGACCGTCGCGCCGCATTGGCGCTGGAACAGATCGGTGTTGCGATCTCCTCGATCTCGTCGCGCTTCGGGGCCATCGAAGAAAAGATGGAAACCGAAGCTGTCGATGTCGCGGTGTCGGTGGCACGCAAACTCTGCAGTGAATTGATCGCCGTTGAGCCGCTCACCGAAGTCATGGCCTTGGTCCACGACTGTTTCAAGAATCTGGTGTCGACGCCGCATCTCGTGGTGCGCATCAACGACCAGCTCTATGACGAAGCACGCGAACGCATCGAGAAACAGGCCAAACAAAGCGGCTTCGCCGGTCGCCTCGTTATCCTCGCCGAGCCGGATATCGAGAACGGCGACTGCAAAATCGAATGGGCGGATGGCGGCGTCGTGCTCGAACGCTCAACCATCGACGCCAAGATCAACGAACTCGTCGGACGCTACATGGCGTCGCGCAATCAGGCCTGACAGGGCTGTGAGGACTAGAATATGAGCGATCCACAGGTGCCGCTTCCCGATCTCAATGCCACCGATCCCGGCGCGATGGGGGACGTGGGCTATGCTGACGAAGAACAGGTCACGCGTATTGCCGCCGATCTCGAAGCGGTTTTCGACGTTCCAGTCCAGGTCTCGGCCGTGCTCGGCCGCTCCAAGATGGGTGTGGGCGAATTGCTGAAGCTCGGGCCCGGCACCGTGCTCGAACTCGACCGCCGCGTTGGCGAAGCGATCGACATCTACGTGAACAACCGCCTGGTGGCGCGCGGCGAAGTCGTCCTCGTCGAAGAAAAGCTCGGCGTCACCATGACTGAAATCATCAAGGCTGAACGCAGCTAATTCGGGATAAACGGCGCCTCAAGGGCGCGACCAGGATATAACAGGAGATCACCATGCGGCTTCTCATCGTTGGTACCCTCAAGGGCCAACTCACCACCGCCACCAAGATCGCCATGGATAACGGCGCCTCCGTGGTTCATGCCGAAGGCCACGATCAGGCGATGGGCGTGTTGCGCGGCGGCAAGGGCGCAGACCTCCTGCTGGTGGATGTCGCCCTCGACATCCGCGACCTCGTGATGCGGCTGGAAGCCGAACACATCCATGTACCGATCGTCGCCTGCGGCATCACCACCGATGCCCGCGCTGCGGTGGCGGCGATCCATGCCGGCGCCAAAGAATACATCCCGCTGCCGCCGGATCCAGAACTGATCGCCGCCGTTCTGGCCGCCGTCGCCAATGACAGCCGCGACCTGATCTATCGCGACGAGATGATGGGCAAGGTGGTCAAGCTGGCACAGCAGATCGCCGGCTCCGATGCGTCGGTGATGATCACGGGCGAATCGGGCACCGGCAAGGAAGTGCTGGCGCGCTACGTCCACACCCGCTCCAACCGCGCCAAGAAGCCGTTCATCAGCATCAACTGCGCTGCAATCCCCGAGCATCTCCTGGAGTCCGAACTGTTCGGCCACGAGAAGGGTGCCTTCACCGGCGCGATCGCACGCCGTATCGGTAAATTCGAGGAAGCCACCGGCGGCACGCTCTTGCTGGACGAAATCTCGGAAATGGACGTGCGGCTGCAGTCGAAGCTGCTGCGCGCCATTCAGGAGCGCGTCATCGACCGCGTCGGCGGCACCAAGCCGGTGCCGGTGGACATTCGCATCATCGCAACCTCGAACCGCAATCTCTCCGACGCCGTGCGCGAAGGCACGTTCCGCGAAGATCTGCTGTTCCGTCTCAACGTCGTGAACCTGAAGATCCCGCCGCTGCGCGATCGCCCGGCCGACATTCTCGAACTGGCGCAACATTTCGCCAAGAAATATGCCGACGCCAATGGCGTTCCGGTGCGTCCGATCTCCGCCGAGGCGCGGCGCGTGCTCACCGCCAATCGCTGGCAGGGCAACGTCCGTGAACTCGAAAACACGATCCACCGTTCGGTGCTGATGGCCAACGGCGACGAGATCGGCGCGGATGCCATCCTGACCCCGGATGGCGATCGTCTCGATCTCGCCAAGACCCCGCCGGCCGTGGCGCATGCAACCCTGGCGGCAGAAACCGTGACCCGCGCACTGGTCGGCCGTACCGTAGCCGATGTCGAGCGCGATCTGATCCTGGAGACGCTGAAGCACTGCCTCGGCAACCGCACCCATGCGGCCAACATTCTTGGCATCTCGATCCGCACGCTGCGCAACAAGCTCAACGAATATGCCGATGGCGGGTTGCCGATCACACCGGCGGGAGCAGGCGCCGGCGACTATCGTGCGGCCATGGGCGCGATGTAACTACGCGAAGAACGACAACGACGCGCCCTGCGAATAGCTCGGCGCGTCCTGCTTGCGAAAAATCTTGATCGGATCACCCGGCGTCAGCTCCTGCCGGGTGAACATCGCATAGGCGTAGAGCGCGAGATAACCGATCGAAATCGCGCCGATCACATAGACGATCCCAATGCCGATCCGCTTCATGCGACCGCACCCCGGCGCACGAGACGGCGGAGCCACAGCCAGATCATCGGGACGACCACGAGTTCGCCGATCAGACTGATCAGGAGTCCCACGGTCGGAAAGCCATGACTGAGCACGGCCAGTAGACGCGCGGCAGCGCCGAACACGAGGATGAAGGTCACGATCGAAATCCGCTCAAAGCGTTTTTCGATCTGCGGGATCGCCGACCAGTAGATCAGCCCGACCGCCACCAGCACGCCTTTGATGAAGCGCACATAGCCTTCCATCGTCACGCCGAGCCTGACGCCTGAGAGGCTGGTGCCGAACAGCACGCCGGTCAGGCCGAACAGGATGGCCACGAGGCCGACAATCGCCAGTGCGATCTGAAGCAGTCTGCGTTCCAAATTGGGCTCCCTAGGCTCAAGCAGCCTAATAACTGCGTCATGGAACGACAATGAGCAACCGGCCACGTTGGCGCACACAACTTGGGGGTCTCCGGCTTGCGTCAGACGCCTGAATGGTTAGCTTTCCCCGCTGAGTCGCGGCAAAATGGCTGCGCACCGCTTTCCAGAGACGCAATGCCGACCTTTACCCCGCATCAGGATGCCGCGCTGAAAGCCGTCGACGACTGGCTGAAGGCGAAGCCAGGCCGCAACGGCACACCGCAGGTGTTCCGGCTGTTCGGCTTTGCCGGTACCGGCAAGACGACATTGGCGCGGCACGTCGCCGACAATGTCGATGGCGAGGTGAAATTCGCAGCCTTTACCGGCAAGGCGGCGCTGGTGATGCGCAACAAGGGCTGCGACGGCGCATCCACGATTCACTCGCTGATCTATCGCGCTCGTGAGAGCGGCGAGGAACAGCCGAATTTCGAATTGTGGGACGATGCACCAGCCTCGAAGGCCAAGCTGATCGTGATCGACGAATGTTCGATGGTGGACGCGGAGCTTGGCCGCGATCTCCTGTCATTCGACTGCCCTCTGCTGGTGCTCGGCGATCCCGCGCAGTTGCCGCCGATCCAGGGTGGCGGCTTCTTCACCGAGACCGAGCCCGACGTGATGCTGACGGAGGTGCATCGTCAGGCTGAGCACGATCCGATCGTGCGCATGTCGATGGATGTCCGCGAGGGGCGGTCGCTGCAGCCCGGGCAATATGGCCTGAGCGAAATCGTGTCGCGCAAGGCACTCGATCCGGACCGCGTGATGGCCGCCGATCAGGTGCTGGTCGGCCGCAACAACACGCGGCGCGCCTACAATATGCGTGTGCGGCAGAAACTTGGCATCGAGGACCTGCTGCCGGTGGCCAATGACAAGCTGGTCTGCCTGCGCAACAACCGCAAGAAGGTGCTGTTCAACGGCGGTCTGTGGCGCGTGAAGGCGCGCGCTGCCTCGAAGTCGCAGATCATCACCATGCGAATTTCGCCGGATGAGGATTTTGGCGGCAAGGTCACCAAGGTATCTGTGCGCGCGGACTGTTTCTCGGGCGGTGTTGAGACGCTGCCGTGGGAGCAACGCAAGCCTTACGACGAATTCGACTATGGCTACGTGCTGACCGTGCACAAAAGCCAGGGCTCGCAATGGGACGACGTCGTTCTGTTCGACGAGAGCTTTGCATTTCAGGAGAGCCGCGCCCGCTGGCTCTACACCGGCATCACCCGCGCCGCGAAGCGCTTGAGCATCGTGGTTTAACGCGCGTATTTTGCAATCAATCGCATGCGCTGATCTGACGCGTCTGGCTCCTAGGCATCGTGGAACAAGATGCCCGCCCGAACGTTTCGGCCACTTACGCTTAATAAGGAGCTCGATATGCATCCCGCGAAAATCTTGACGATGGCTACGATGATCGGCGCAAGCGCGCTGGCGTTTTCGGCGCCGGCAACATCTGCGCCCCTGCTTAGTCAGCCCGGCCTCGCCAGTGCCGTACCGTCGGCCACCGAGAACGTGCAGTATTATCGCCGCTACGGTTATGGCCCACGCTACGGCTACGGTCCCGGCTACTATCGCCGCGGACCCAGCGCTGGCGCCGTCGTCGGCGGCCTCGCAGCGGGCGCCATCATCGGCGGCGCGATTGCGGCCAGCCAGGCCAACGCGGCAGCCCAGCAGAACGCAGCCTATTGCTCGCAGCGCTATCGTTCCTACGATCCGGCGTCAGGCACTTATCTGAACAACGACGGCAATCGTTATCCCTGCCCATAAGCGGACAGCGCCGTCTCCAAACAAAAGCCGCGAGACTCACGTCCCGCGGCTTTTTCGTGCCTTCGTCAGATCCTCACGAATTCGTGTGCGGCATCCCGTAACAACCGGCACCCTCTTCCGTATCTCGGATGTGCCCACCGGAAATGCCGATTGCGAACCACGGGCTCCGGTCTAGACTGCCGGTCATCCGGCCATCGATCATCCAAGAGGACCTGCTATGCGCCGCTCCCTGTTCAGCCGCCTCTCGCTCTGCGCCTTTGCCGGCGCATTGGCGATTTCGACCGCCCTCGTGGCTCCTACTTTTGCCGCCGAAGAGGCTGTCATCATTCCCGCACCCGCAGCGGACACGCCGGCCGCGACCGGCATTCAGACTGCGGTGATTGCGGGTGGGTGCTTCTGGGGCGTCCAGGGCGTATTCCAGCACACGGCAGGCGTCGTCAACGCTGTGTCCGGCTATGCCGGCGGCTCCAAGAGCTCGGCCAATTACACAGCGGTGAGCACCGGCTCCACCGGGCACGCCGAAGCGGTTGAGATCAAATACGACCCGCAGAAGATCAGCTACGGCAAGATCCTGCAGATCTATTTCTCGGTGGCACATGACCCGACCCAGCTGAATCGCCAGGGCCCGGATTCGGGTACGCAATATCGGTCGGAAATTTTCGCGACGACGCCGGAGCAGAAGAAAGTGGCGGAAGCCTATATCGCCCAGCTCAACGCTGCGAAGGTCTACAAGAAGCCGATCGTCACCAAGCTCGGAATGCTCGAAGCCTTCTATCCGGCGGAAGCTTATCATCAGGACTACCTGACGCTGCACCCGAACCAGCCCTATATTGCCTATAACGATATTCCGAAGGTCGAGAACCTGAAGAAGATCTTTGCCCAGAACTATATCGAGAAGCCGACGCTGGTGAGCACGTCGAAGGTCACAAATTGACCTGAGCGCTCGCAGCCATCGCCGATCGGGAAGGAGAGAGAATGACCGACACCAAGACCACATCCGGCAAGGTCGAAAAGAGCGAAGCCGAATGGCGCCGCGAACTGACCCCGATGCAGTATGCCGTACTACGCGAAAAGGCGACGGAGCGTCCGTTCACCGGCGAGTACGAACATGACCATACGCCGGGCACCTTCGTCTGCGCCGGCTGCGGCCAGACGCTGTTCGAGTCCGACGCCAAGTTCGATTCCGGCTGCGGCTGGCCGAGCTTCACGCAGCCCTCACGAGAAAGTCATATCGACGAAGAACGCGATGTGACCCACGGCATGATCCGCACGGAAGTGCTGTGCTCCAAGTGCAATGGTCATCTCGGACATGTGTTCGACGACGGCCCCGGCCCCACGGGATTGCGCTATTGCATCAACTCTGCGGCCTTGAAACTTCAGCCTAAATAAATACGTATCCCGTATCGAACTGTTTCCATGCCCCGTGCGACTCATCGAAGTCTCGCGGGGCATTTCTGTCCAATACTTGTCCGTAAGCGGCTCGCCCATTGCCTGTTACTTGAACATGCCTCAGCGGCATGCACGTTCGCGAAGAAGAATAAGAAAGTACCAAGATGTCTACCCGTTCAAACCGTTTGTTGCTCGGCATTGCCCTTGCGGGTCTCATTCTCGAAAGCTTGGTGTCCCACCCCGCACTGGCGACCGACAAGGTGTCGCTGTTCAAGGTGATCACGGCCAAGGACGAGATCATCATCGGCATTAACGATGACCAGCTCTCCACTTTCGAAGCCAAGAATGCCGGCGGTGTCGCCAAGCATTTGGTCCAGAAGGGTACGCTGACGGCCTGGCAATACGCCGTGCGCAAGGCCGAGGCCGGGGCGCTGGAGCAGGCGCCTTTGCGGCAGGTGGGGCTTATGTCGACTGAGGCCCTGCGGGTCGAGCCCTATACCACCCCCCTCAAAATCGTGCCGCTGCCGGACGTGACCGGACAATAGGCAAATATTGCGCCGCGCGCGCCACTGCCCATGCCTTAAGCGCACGCTAAGCTCTTTAAATCACAAAGCTATTACGGCAATACCGTCCGCGAACTGCGATTCATCATGCTGTATCGCAGGTGTCGCAATCGGCCAAAACGTGCTTATATTGGGGTCTGTCCTGAAATGATGTTCCGCGCGCCGCCGGATCGGCTGCATTGCGAATGAAGCGTCGTTTCGTTGCGTATTCAGATGAGGTCCCCGACCATGGCAGCTTTCAGCTACAACACCGCAGCCGAACTCTTCCCCGCCGCGATCCGCAAGAAAAAGCGTGCCGGTTTCGCCTATCGTCGTTTCGATACGGCCGCGGCCGCGGTCCAGTTCGCGATCGAGGAGCTGCCGGCTGACTCGCTGAACGGCGCCTATCTGCAGGTCGAGGAAGCGCGTTTCGACCAGAGCGGCATCCGCTCGCTCTATGAGAGCCAGGATTTCCCGCTCGAGCGCCGCGTGCGCGCCGAAGAACCTGCGACCGACGACGCCGACGCAGCTTGAGCTTCACGAATTGAGACGATCGCAGCCCGGACTCTGAACTAGAGTCTGGGCTGTTTTTCGAGCCACTTGCGCAGCATTCTGACGTTGCGGACATTGGCCCGGAACATCACGTCGAACGCATCGCCGATAAACGGCACGATGCCGACAGCACCGTCCACCGCAACATTGCCCAGCATCCGCGCCGTGAGATGCCACGGCGCGCCGAGCGCCCGTGCCTCGCGCACCACCCAGAGCGAGATCGCCGTGGTGATGATGTCGCCCACGATCGGAATCAAGCCGATCAGACCATCGATGCCGTAGCGGATCTTGGTGCCTGGCACGATGAAGGCGACGTCGAGCAGTTTCGCCAGCGCATCCAGCCGCGCCAGCCGTTGCTCGCGCGTGAGATTGGCAAACGGATTGGCGCCCGCTCCGAAGTCGAACCGAAAGCCCTGCACATCCGGCCGAAGTTGCTCGGGCCGAACCTCAAAACCGTCCTGATCGATGATCGGACCATGCGCGGACGCCGCCTTGCGCGGGCGGCCGGCGTCGTAAGTGGTTGATTGACCTGTGCTCATCATGGCCATGACATGGGGGACACGCGCCAACTCTGCAAGCGGCATCGCGTCACGCCTCATCGGGCGCTCCACCGCGATCCCCATATTTGCTGCGCAGAAATTCTCCAACCACCGGTTGAATTGCAAGGAGCCCGCTATATTCTGCCCCCGCCGGGAACGGGTGGGGATGAGCGATGCGACGACCCTTGGGTGACCTGTGCCTCGATATTGCAAGCTTCGCCCGGGAGCGGAAGCACGAATTTCTCTCCTACATCCTGCGGCTCGCGGCAGCAGAGGCCTACCAGACCACGGCCGAAGACGACGCGTTCGAGATGCCGATGCCGCGCCGGCTCGCCGCCCGTGAACTGATCGCCGGTTTCTGGGACTGGGACATCAGCAACGACCGCAACTATCTTGATGCAGGGGCTGCCCGCTTCTTCAATGTCGATCCCGAAACGGCCGCGCGCGGTCTGCCGAACATGGCCTATCTCGCAGCGGTCCATCCCGATGACGTTGATCGGGTGCACGCGGCGGTCGCGGCCGCGATGCGATCGGGCGGCATCTTTGAGTGCGAGTGTCGGCTGATCAAGAACGACCGGATCAGCTGGGTTCTCGCGCGCGGCAGTTGCACGCTGGACGGACATGGCCGCCCCGTCCGCCTGCCCGGCGCGATCATCGACATCACCCACGACAAGACGATGAACTGAGGCGATCAGGCCAGCTTGCGGGCGCGGTCGATGGCTTCGTCCATGTTGAGAGCCGGCACCATCGACGGCGCTTCGAGATCGCAGAGGGCGAAGCGGTTCTTGCCGTCGTTCTTGGCGGCATAGAGCGCCTGGTCGGCAGCCGCGATCAGTCGCTCCGGATATTGCCCGACCTGCGGGTGCCACTGCGCAACGCCGATGGATGCCGCAATCGGAATCTCGCCGGGCGCGCAGCCTGCGGCGTCGATGCGGCACACTTCCAGAATGCGGCGCGCTATGTTTGCCGCTTCGTGTAGCGTCGTCGCCGGCAGGATGATGCTGAACTCGTCGCCGCCGGAACGCGCGAGCAGATCGCCGGGGCGGAGTTTGCTCTGGGTCATCAGCGTGAAGTGACGCAGGCAATCGTCGCCGGCCGCGTGGCCGTGGCCGTCATTGATTTCCTTGAAGCCGTCGAGATCGATCGCCAGCAGCGCAAACGGCTTTTGCGTGCGGCGCGCCAGCGCGCATTCCTCGGTGAGACGCTGCACCAGATGGCGGCGATTGGCGACGCCGGTGAGATCGTCGACCAGTGCGAGTTCGGCGACTTCGCCGCGCAGGCGGTCGATGGCCATCAGGAGGAATCCGAAATTCCACGACATCGCCAGGAACACCAGCACCAGCACCATCATGGCCTGGAGATTGTTGAAATCGGCAAAGGTCATGTTGCCGCCGATATTCGCCAGCGCCGCGGCCGAGCGCACGGCATGCGCAGCAACGAGCGTGATGGCGAGCCAGCCGGCGAGACGGGCGCCGGCATTGCCGCCGCCATCCTTGCGCGACAACAACAGCGGCACGGTCATGACAACGGTGACCGACTGGCCGGCGGAATAGATCAGCACGCGCATCGTCATGTTGTCGTGCCACAGCGTGAACAGCAGCAGGCCGGCCAGGCTGGCGGCGATGATGACGGCTTGCGCGCGCCAGCCCGCCGGGCGGCCGTAAAACTGATTCATGCCGATGGCGGCGAGGCTGGTGGCCAGCAGCAGCAGGCCGTTGCCCAGCACGATGGCGATCAGCGGATCGACGCCGACGCCGCGCAGCACCGAGATGCTGTTGCCGAGCGCCGCGGCGAACGCGGCGGCTGTCCAGTAACGTGCCGCGTGCAGATTGGGATAGCTGGTGGCCACATAGGCCCAGACCACGCCGAGGGCCAAAAAGTTGACGGTGAACACCGTGAACAGCGTGCCGACGTTCAACATCGGCGGCACCCGCCACGTTGTGCGTCGCGCTTCTGCGCGCTGCTGTCGATCCCCGCCATCACTCTCACCACTCGTTCCCGGCAGGTGGTAAAATGCGTCGGCGACGCTTAACGGAATCTGACTCGCGGCGGATAATCCCCAGTGTGGTTTTGAAAGAGTGAAAGGGAATGAGTTAATCCGACTTTCACCATCGGGGTTCCCCAAGTTCGCCCGGCGGTCGCGCGGCCTAACGAAAGCTTAACGCCGCGCGCGACCTCCCTCTATCGTCCCGTGGCCTATCGGCCGGCCGCGAGGCGATCGGCGAAATAGCCGATGGTCTTGCGATAGATCGTGGCCCTGTTCCACTCGCGCATCGCCTCGAAATTCGCCGTGCCCTCGCCGTAGGGCTGGCCGCCCTTGAAGCCTGCGGTCTTGAGCAGGTTCGCGGTCGAGGCCAGCACGTCCGGCACCGAATGGCGCAGATCCACATGGCCGTTGCCGTCGAAATCGACGCCGTATTTGATGTAGCTCGACGGCAGGAACTGCGTCTGGCCGAGCTCGCCGGCATAGGCGCCGATCAGGTCTCGCTGCGGCAGGTCGCCGCGCTGCAAGATCTTCAGAGCCGCGATCAGCTCGCCCTGAAACAGCTCGGTGCGGCGGCAGTCATGCGCCATGGTGGAGAGCGTGCGGATCACCGGCATCTTGCCGATGTCGCCCTTGCCGAAATCCGACTCCAGGCCCCAGATCGCCACCACGATTTCAGGCGGCACGCCGAAGCGCTGCTCGATGCGCGACAGCAGCGAGGCGTGACGCTGCATCATCTGCAGGCCCATGGAGATGCGGCCTTGGCCGACGCGGGTCGAGACATATTGCTCGAAACTCTTGTTGAAGGTGCCGCGCTGGCGGCGATCGAACGACAGCACCGCGGGGTCCTGCGTCACGCCGGCAAAGGCCTGCGAGATCACGCCCTGCGACACGCCGGCGGCGGCCGCCTCCTGCGACATGGCCGCGATGAAACCCTGGAAGTCGCCGCCGCATTTGGCAGCCTGCGAGGATGTGGCCGTCAGCGCAACCAAGACGAAGGACACAGCGGCAATGGCAATGGCGGTGATACGATTGGTCATGAAAAACCTGTTGGGTTGGCGATACCGGAGTGTGGCATGACCGGTGTGTCCGAACAACGGCGCGCCTTGTTCTCGTCATTCCGGGGCGCGCGCGACGCCGAAGGCGGCAAGCGTGAACCCGGAATCCCGACATGGCCTAGCGCTATCTGAGCCTCCCATGTCGGGATTCCGGGCTCGCGTCCGGCAAGCGCCGGCCGCGCCCCGGAATGACGTGCGTGGGATCTTCAGACATGCGTCATCACCCCTGTTGTTTACGGCGCGGGGGCGCCGTCGTGCTTTGCATTCCCGCCCCCTTGCGAGAGGGCGTGCGGAACGCCGGGTGCCCGTTGCACCCTTGGGCCTGATGCGAATGCGGTCTTCCGCAATTTAGAGTGCATCAGGACTTTCGGAGGCGCCGAGCAAGTGCCCGACGTTCCGCCTGCGGTGTTTTTTCGGTTGCTTGCACATCTGCCATGGCGAACGGTCCCATCACCAAAATTAATGTCCCAGGGCGGAGGGACAGGGTAGCCGCAAAGCACTTGGCCGAACGCGTTTCGACTTGGTCGTCCGTCACACCGTCCAGAGAGTCTTTCCATCCCAAGATCGGCCGTCTCCTTGCCAGTGGCAGTGCTGGCGCAGATCCGTCCTGCCCGAAGACAGACGTTCCCCATGAACCGCGTGACGCCGCATCTCCGGCGTCCACCGCATCCCACCCCGCGAACGTGACGATCGCGATCGCCCCTCTCGGTGGGGCAGGACGGAGGGGATAATAATCCTTATTCCTGAAACGTCAAGAACAAATCATGAACCTTTGGTCGCAGGCCGCGTGGCGCGTCCCGCCGGTAACCACTGCCCGCTTTTGCCCACAGATGCATGCACGCTTTGCGCGCTAAGGCTTTGACTTCGCCTGCGCCATCCCCCACTTAACCGCCATGGCCAAGAAACCCGGTACCAATCCCAAAGGCGAATTCGCCTTCTTCAACGTCTTCTATGAAGACGGCTCGCAGCGCTCCAACCGCCGCGTCCCCTCCGAATTGCTGGGCGGCCTCGACGGCGACGAGCCGGCCAAAGCCGCCATCGCCGAGCAGGACCGCGAGATCGCCGAAAAGTCCGGCCGTCCGGCGCTGGAAATCAAGAGCGTCGAGCGCGTGGGCGCGAAGAAGAAGTAGTAGCAAGCTTCGCAAAATCAGCATCTGAATTTGAAATGGCCGGGCTTGTCCCGGCCGTTTGCTGTCGAGCGCGAACTCTACGCGGCCGCAGCGGTCAACTATCGTCTACCGTGATTGCCTCGGCTGGTTCAATGAAGAAGGCCATCGGAACACCCGACAAGTGCCTCTCAGAGCTCGACATCAGGAGCAACCTGTTGACCGTATTGTCCTGCATGCCGCCTGGAGGAGCGACGCACGAGATGCGCCCTTCCTTCAAGGGCACGCCCGACTTTTTGAATCCGGCCTGCGCCGCGGCATGCGCTTTGGCGAACCGGCTGGCAAACTGCGCCTCTCGATTGGGCTTCGCCCCGCGCTCTTCCAGATTGGAAAGGTACTTGAAGAGGTCCCGGAGCAAATCCGGGTAGCCTGCGCCGCTCTTGCTCAGGGCCGCGGCGACCACGTCCGTCGCGTTCTGCGGGAACGCGAACTTCGAGCGCTCGATATCAGTCACTAGCGGGGCAAGACCGGGAGTCGCGGCCTTGTAGCGCTTCCGGATAGCGCCCTGGACCTCGCTCCAGCGAAGGGGACTATCCGTGACAATGCACGAACCCGTTGCCTGGGCTAAATACATAGTCATCTCGAAATTCGGTGCGAGCTTGAACATACTCATCTGCCCGCCGCCTTTTCCGCCTTCCAACGAGCCCTCCTGGAGGACGGCTAGAGGATCATCCTCCCGCATCCACACACTGGCACGCATCGTGGCCTCAACCTCTTCCTCACTGAGGTTTGGCTTGAACTTGTGGAGCTGCCTGCGCATCGCGTCCGGCGACATCAGCATGATACCGCGCCGGCTATCCTCTTCCATCGTCTCTCGTAGGCGGGGGTCGTACTTCGGGTCTACCCGCGAAGCTCGAGCCCGTGCCATGCCCATCATCTGCTCGCGAAGATGAAAGTCGAAGTCGCAAGGGTCCGGTACGAGGTTGATCAAGCCGAGGTCGACGAGCGGCATGACATTCAGAAAGAACATGATCGTCTTCAAGAACTCCTGCCGATAGGACTTCGGATTGCCGGTCGGGCTCATCTCCTTCTTCATGATTCCGGGGTGGACGAACGGATGCGCCACTATCAGCTCACCGAAGTACAGCGGAGCAGCGAGCGCGAAGTCTGTGATCGACGACGGATGGATAGACCCCGTGTAGACGGCGCGAGCTTCGCCGTCGGGTTTGGGCAGCAGCGCGAGCAGATCAGTTTCGAGCGGCCACAGCCCTTCGTAGAGGTGGTAAATTTCGCCTATCTTCTCGTCGGTCAGCTCGCGGCGAATCTGCACCCAGTCCTTCCCGGACTCGAGTTCCAGCACGTTCACTATCGCGTGCTGGAGCATCAGGTTGCGCTCGCGGATGCTCTTCTCGTTCCAGGCTGGCCGCAGCGCCTCGGGCTTCGACTGGCAACACTCTTTGAACGACTTCCCATGCCCGCATCCGCAGTAGTCGCCCGGCCGCAAAGGCTTCTCCGGCAGCTTCTTGATCAAGAACTCCCGGGGCTTCTCGGTCCTACCGAACTCGTCCTGGTAGTGGACGTCGCCGCTCTCGTACTTGACGAATATCTCGCCGCCGAACTCAAACAGGCCGAACTCGGGCGGCAGCAGCGTTTTCCGCAGTTCGCTCCACGGCTGTGTCACCGTCCGCTCCGGATACAGCCACTCTTTGCGCCCGCCGCCGATATAGCGACGCGCGCGCTTCTTGATCACGAAGTTGATTTGCGCGACTTCCTGCGCGGTGAGCTTTCGCCCGCGTATGAACGAGTCGATCTTGGTGATGGACTGCCGGTAGTTGCGCGCAAAGGTCCTCTTCTGGAGCGGATCGGTGTCCGGGTCCTTCGCGTATTCCAGGTTCGTGAGGATCAGGCAGTGGTCGCGGTCCATCGGGTAAATCGTCTGCGTCCCGCGCAGCGCAATTCCGGGATCAAGCGGGTAGGCGCACCCTCGATCCGTGGGAGGGACCGCGTGGTTGTAGATCGTCACAGGATGGTCACTCGTGATGAACTTCACGTCGGAGTCTTCGGCAGAGACAATTTCGCGCACGCCGCCGACCCAGATCGTACAGTGCAGCATGCGGACGCCCTGCATCTCGAACATGAGCTCGTTCTGTGTGAGAGCCGGGTACTGGGCCTTCAGCCAATCCAAACCCTTCGGCGTGCGGATTTTCTGGATATCTAGAAAGTCGAAGAAGTCTTGGAAATGCTCGTGCCATTTGCGCATGTCCGTGCCGATGAACGCGCGCACGGCCTGCGAGCCCCGAGTGTCGACATCGCCGAAGAGGCCCCGCTCGATCTCGTCGTTGACGGACGTACCGAAGAAGGTCGAATACAAATCAGTCTGAAAGAACGCCCTTGAGGTCGGCGTGTTATTCCACGCGCCGTTCTGGGTGATCACGCGCCCGTCGGGGAGGGTTTTCTGGTCCGGAGTCATGTCAACATAGGCAATCGACTTCCGGCCGGCCTCGAAGAAGCCTTCCTGATACCATTGCGGGACGTAGTGGTTATCTCTCGTTATCGACATTTCCGCTGCTTCACCTGACATCCCGTACGCTGGCGCCCTCTCCTGACGTCTCCAACGGCGCGCAGCTTTGCTGCGCTGGGGGAGAGGTGACACTGCGGACGGAGCGTGCCCCCTCACCCCGCCGCGCCCGCCATCTGCCTGTTCGTCATCACCTGCGCCGCGATGATGATCCATGGGATCGCCAGCTCCGGCATGAGATAGGTAATCCACAAAGCATGCGGTTCGGGCAGGCCGACTTTTGATATCGACAGCACGCGGCCGAGGCCGCCGACAAACACCGTCGCCGCCATCAGGAAGACCAGCGTGTTGTGTTCGCGAATGGTCGATGCCGCCCACAAGCCCATGACGCCTGACATCAGATAGATGCCGCCCATGAAGCGATGCACGTTGTCGAGCCGCGGCGCGGTCTCGGGCTGGCCGAGATACATCTGCAGCGAGCCGCCGAAGATGGCGATGGCGCCGACCAGAAACAGGCAGACCTGGGCAACGCGCTGACTGAGCAGCATCGGGGCGAGCGACGTCACGGCAATGTCCTCGGGTGAAAATGTGCTTCAAGACAATTGATCGGGCAATACGTGACGCTAGCGCGGGACGCGGCACAATCAAAGGGTGTGGCGGAGTTATCAACGTAGGCCGCGTCGTGTGCGGCGCCCCCTCTCCCGCTCCCGCGCACAGCGAGCTGTGCCAGGCGGGATGCGGACATTCTCCCGGTTCGAGACGGTGCGACCCGAAAGGTGGTGATTGCAGCTGCGTTGGTGACGACCCCTCACCCGACCGGCTCCGCCGGTCGACCTCTCCCCGCATTGCGGGGAGAGGTTAAGAGCGCGCACGATAAGAAGGCGGACCTTGCGGTCCGCCTTCTTTATTCGGTCACCCCCTCGTCGCGGAGAAGTATCTCAGGCCCCGCGTCACGCCAGCCTGAGCGTGAGCTGCTGCTCGCGGCCGGCGTGGCGCTGGACGAAGTCGTCGAGCGACGAGGTGACGTCCTCGTAATTGCGGTCGGCGCGGCGGCGGATCTCGCGGGCGACGTCTTCCGACACGTCGTCGGCCCAGCGCTCGGCCGTGTTGAAGGCGATCACGCGCTGCGGATCGTTGTACTGGCCGGACATCAGGTCGGCGATGACGGTTTCGAGATCGGTCGCCGCGACATCGGCCTCGCGCCAGGCGCAGCCGGCGCGGTCGAAACAATCCAGCACGAGATAGACGGTCTGCTCGCCGGCATCCGGCACCAGCGACGGGGTCCAGGCGCGCGTTATCCCGCCCTCCTGCCCTTGGTCACCCCTTTGGCCACCGGCCGCACCGCCTTCTTCGCCGGCGCGGGCTCCTTCTTGCCGGTGATCGGCAGCAGCATTTCCTTCTGGCCGGTGGCGCGTTTCGGGGGCTTCTTCGCCTTTGGCTTCGGCGCGGCGCCGCCGCCCTTGAGGCTCTGCTGCAGAGCAGTCATCAGATCGACCACATTGGTGCCGGGCCGCGCCTTGCCATGCGGCTTGAGGGCGACGCCGCTGCGCTTCTGGTTGACGAGATCGACCAGCGCGGACTCGTAGCGATCCTCGAATTTGCCGGGCTCGAATTCGGCGGCCTTCTGCTCCACGATATGCCGCGCCAGATCGAGCATGTCCTTGGTGACCTTGACGTCCTGGATGTCGTCGAAATACTCCGCCTCGTCGCGCACCTCATAGGGATAGCGCAGCAGCGTGCCCATCAGCCCGTTCTTCAGCGGCTCCAGCGCGATGATGTGCTCGCGATTGGTGAGCACGAGCCGGCCGATGGCCACCTTGCCCATGTCGCGGATGGTCTCGCGGATCACCGCATAGGCGTCGTGGCCGATCTTGCCGTCGGGCACGAGGTAATAGGGACGAATGGCGTAGCGCGGGTCGATATCGGCCTTCGGCACGAATTCGTCGATCTCGATGGTCCGGGTGGAGTCCAGCGCGATGTTGTCGAGTTCGTCTTTCGACACTTCGACATAGGTATCGGTATCGACCTTGAAGCCCTTCATGATGTCGTCTGCCGCCACCTCCTCGCCGGTATCCGCATCGACCTTCAGATATTTGATGCGATGGCCGGTGTTTCGGTTGATCTGGTTGAAGCTGATCTTCTCGGAATCCGACGTGGCGGGAAACAGCGCGACCGGACAGCTCACGAGGGACAGGCGCAAAAAGCCCTTCCAATTGGCACGCGGGGCCATGACAATACTCCAACTCACACGACGCGACACAATCCCGACTCAAGCGGGACCCGCCTGATTTGTTCCCGGTGCCGGAACCAGTTCGGGCAGGCCGACCTTCGAACAGCACGCGACCGAGGCCGCCGACGCGCACCGCAGGTGTGCGCGCCCATCTCGATCAAGAGAGCTGTCGGGCGAACCAAATCCAGGCCGCGACTACAGCGCCCGTGTAAAGAACGCGACGATGTCGCGATCGAAGCGCTCATGAAATGCAGCGCGGTCGAACCCCGGTCTGCTGGTGCAGATCGCCGGCACGCGTGTTGCCAGTTGCGCGGAGCATGGCGTCAAGAAATCGTAGTGCCCGGCATTCGCCACGACATGCGCCTCGGGCGACGTCGGCAAAGCGAGGCGAACGGCCTCCGCATAATAGGGATGTGGCAGGACCTGGTCGTCCTCGGCCCGCCAAAGCTGGACCGGCTGACGGACCGCCGTCAGGCCCTTGCGACCGAAGGCAAAACCAAGAGCGGGCGCCGCGGAGACGACCGCCTTGATGCGCGGATCGTGGGTCCAGACGATAGCGGCATCCAGGGGAAGCGGGTGCCGTTCGACGATCTGGCAATCTTCGAAAGCGGGATGCGCCCTGCAGTGATCTCCGAGAGTCCGCAGGTCCGGCTCGCCACCGGCCACCGCGAGCACCGTGAATCCGCCGGCCGAGAAGCCGAACGCGCCGACGCGCGTCGCATCGATACGCCCATGGTCCCCCCATGCGTCCAGCATGTAATCCGTGACCAGCTTGAATTGGCGCGGCCGTTCCCAGATCGCGGTGGGGTTGCCCGGGTCGCGCCAGCTATCGCCGTTATGCGTGAGGGCGGCGACGACGAAACCTGCATTGGCCAAGGCCATGGCGGTGTCGAGATGCCCGGCATAGGAGCCCCCGTGACCATGGGATATCACCACCAGCGGCAGGCGGTCACCCGCGAGTGCCGCATCGCGGGCAACCATCTGTTGATCGGACTCAATCGCCTGCAGCTTCGGCGCAGCGCCGGTGGGATACCAAACGCCGACCTCGATGGGTGGCCCTTGTGGATCGCTGATGCTGAAATGCTGGAAGCCGACCGCGGCGTCGGCCTGGCTGGCGGCAGCGATAGCGATGAATGCGACGAAAACCTGTGCGATGATGCTGCGCATGGAACCTCCTGCGGATTGGGATGACACGCGAGTTCTGCAAACGGCGCCGCCCTGCGCCAGCCGTTGTTCGCCAATGGGCGAACGGGTGCGCCGGTGGGCGAACCGCTGCGATGAGACGTCATGAGCAACGCTTGGCAACGTGATTTTCTGCGGGATTGGGCCGTCGACCTGGCGATCGCGACCGTCTGCGCCATCTTCCTCGGCCTGATCGGACCATTCGGCAGCTATCTGAATGGACCGGCATGGCAGCGCGTGGCGTTTCAGCTTGCCTGCTTCTGGTCGGGAATCCTGCTGTATGGGTCCCTGATCCGCGTGGTGCTGCGATTCCAGTTGAGGCCGTGGATGACGTGGACGGCGATCGTCCTCGGCGTCGCCATCCTGACCGTCCCATTTCAGATCTGGACCGCGTGGATCGGCGTATCGATATGGCCGTTCCTGAGAAGGCTGGGCCCGCTCGACTGGTATGTGCAAGGACTGATCACCGCCCTGCCTGTCGTGCTCGGCTTCACCCTGTTGCTTCAGGCGCGACGACACAAGCGGCACCAGGCCAAGGAAGCCGACGACGCGCCGCCAACGGCTTTCGGCCTGCTCGGTGCGCCGCCCGTCGCGGTGCTTTGCCTGCAGATGGAAGATCACTATGTCCGCGTCCACCATATCGCCGGCCACTCCCGGTTGGTGCTGGCAACGCTCAATCAGGCCATGGCGGCTCTCGGCACCGCTGACGGCCTGCAGGTGCACCGGTCATGGTGGGTCGCGCGGAAGGCCGTTGTGCGCGTCGTGACCGAGGGCCGCAATCTGCGCCTGCAACTCGTCAACGGGATCACCGCCCCTGTCTCCCGCTCGGCCGTGGCCATGGTGCGCGAGGCCGGCTGGCTCACGATAGAGACCGCGCCGGACAACCGCGGCGCCGAACCAGCGCGCGCAGAACCGATTGGCGACACGTAGTCCGCCATCCGCTCGCGACGGGTGGAGGACACGCGCGACACAAAGCCTCTTGACGAACAGAACAAATCATGAACATATTTGCAGCCACGTACCCTGGCAACGAGCGCGTGAAAGCGCGGCACGCACACACGAAAATGCCCGGCGCGAGGCCGGGCATCATCAGAAGGATCGAGTGATCGACAGCGACCGTTAGTTATCCAGGAACGAGCGCAGCTTGCGCGACCGCGACGGGTGCTTGAGCTTGCGCAGCGCCTTGGCTTCGATCTGGCGGATACGTTCGCGCGTCACCGAGAACTGCTGGCCGACTTCTTCCAGCGTGTGGTCGGTGTTCATGCCGATGCCGAAGCGCATGCGCAGCACGCGCTCTTCGCGCGGGGTGAGCGAGGCCAGCACGCGCGTGGTGGTTTCGCGCAGGTTGGACTGGATCGCCGCGTCGATCGGCAGGATCGCGTTCTTGTCCTCGATGAAATCACCGAGATGCGAGTCTTCCTCGTCACCCACCGGGGTTTCGAGCGACAGCGGCTCCTTGGCGATCTTCAGAACCTTGCGCACCTTCTCCAGCGGCATGCCGAGCTTTTCGGCGAGCTCTTCCGGGGTCGGCTCGCGGCCGATCTCGTTGAGCATCTGACGCGAGGTACGCACGATCTTGTTGATCGTCTCGATCATGTGCACGGGAATGCGGATGGTGCGGGCCTGATCAGCGATCGAACGGGTGATCGCCTGCCGGATCCACCAGGTCGCATAGGTCGAGAACTTGTAGCCGCGGCGATATTCGAACTTATCGACGGCCTTCATCAGGCCGATATTGCCTTCCTGGATCAGATCCAGGAACTGCAGGCCGCGATTGGTGTATTTCTTGGCGATCGAGATCACGAGACGGAGGTTGGCTTCCACCATCTCCTTCTTGGCCTGACGGGCTTCGCGCTCGCCCTTCTGCACGCCGTGTACGATCTTGCGGAATTCGCCGATCTCAAGACCCGTGAGGGCTGCGAGCTGCTGGATTTCGCCGCGCAGTTCCTTGATGCGGTCCTTCTCGATGGCAACGAAGTTCTTCCAGCCCTTGGCCGAGAGTTTCGAGACGCGGTTGAGCCAGCGCGGATCGAGCTCCGAGCCCTGATAGTTGCGCAGGAAGTCCTCGCGCGCGACGCCGTGGCTGTCGCCGAGACGCAGCAGGCGGCCTTCGAACGAGACGAGACGCTTGTTGATGTCGTAGAGCTGCTCGACGAGTGAATCGATACGCGCCTGGTTGAGGCGCAGCGACTTCACCTCGACGATGATCTCGTCCTTGAGCTTCTTGTACTTGCGCTCCTGCGACGGCGACAGCGAGGGGCCCTGCGAGGCGCTCTCGAGCTGGTTCGCAATGTCCTGTTCCTGCAGCTTGCGCAACTTCTTGTAGCTGTCGGCGATCTTGTCGAAGGTCTCGACCACCTTCGGCTTCAGCTCGGCCTCGATGGCGGCGAGCGACATCTGGTTCTCGAACTCGTCGTCGTCCATGTCGCCGTCAGCAGCGCCTTCCGACGTGCTTTCGCCGGCGGGAGCTGCAGCAGGCGCCGAACGCGGCGGCGCCGGACGGAACGGCGTGGCGGACGGCGGGGCCGCAGGCGGAGCCGCAACGGCTTCGGCGCCCTCGGCCACTGCTTCGCCATCGCCGGTGGGCGGGGCGATCAGCGCCGGGTTCATGTTGTTCTTGGCGTCGGGACCGGCGTAAGTCGCTTCGAGATCGATGATGTCGCGAAGGAAGATCTTTCCTTCGTTGAGTTCATCGCGCCAGATGATGATGGCCTGGAAGGTCAGCGGGCTTTCGCAGAGGCCTGCGATCATCGCCTCGCGGCCGGCCTCGATGCGCTTCGCAATCGCGATTTCGCCTTCGCGCGACAGCAGCTCGACGGTGCCCATCTCACGCAGATACATGCGGACGGGATCGTCGGTGCGCTCGCCGGGCTCCGACTTCTTGACTTCGGTGACGGCCTTCTGCGTGACTTCGACGAGTTCGTTGTCGGTATCGTCGTCCTCGTCCTTGCTCTCTTCCTCGCCGTCGGAGTCTTCGTTTTCGGAAACGTTGATGCCCATGTCGGAGAGCATCGACATGATGTCTTCGATCTGTTCAGGAGAGGTGGTATCGGATGGCAAGACGTCGTTGAGCTGATCGAAGGTCACGAAGCCGCGCTTCTTGGCCTGCTTGATCATCTTCTTGACGGCAGCGTCGGACAGGTCGAGCAAAGGTGACGGCGCGTCTGCGGAGTCCTTCTCCGGCGTGTCAGCTGCCTTGTCGTCTTTTTCCTTGTCCTTGGTCTGCAGCGTCTTTGCCTTGGTGGCCATTCAATGCTCCTGAAACGCGCTCACGCCGGGGGCGTCACCGCCCCACTATCAATCCAGGGGGCGCAAGCGCCCCGATCCAATCATCGTCACCGCTTGACGCACAAAGGGCGGCGCATATCCATCGCCACCCCCGACGTCGTCTTCGCGGTTTTCACTACTTAAGCCCAGACCCTTAACGTGGAGAGCCTTAAGCCCGGATTAACCCTGTTTTTGCAGCCAAACCATGGGTTTGGCGAGTCTTTTCGCGGTTTGCCCGGGCACCATCCGCAGCAAAGTTGCTTCACGAACTGCGCTGGAACCGCCCCGAGGATTCTCCGAACCCCTCGATCAGCGCCTCGATCCCGTCGACCTCAGCCAACCGGGCCTTCACATCGCGCAACCAGCCGTAGTTCGTTTCGCTCGCTTCTGCGCCCAGAGCAAGCTCCGCGTCTTTAAGCTCCCTAAGTAATGAGTGCCACTGGCGATGCAAGGCAACGAGCTGCGTCCAGGTGGAAAGAACATCCTCGCGGGCTGCGCCGGGCCGCGCCGCCCACACCGCCTGAGTGGTAACCGCCTGCTCAACGTGTTGTAATTGCTCGGAATATCCAGCTTTAACCAGATCTGAACGCATTTGTTCACTTTGCTCGGCCTCATCGCCGTGATGATGCTCATGGGCAAAGGCCGCGATGATCCCGGCACGCAGCCGGTGCATCTCGGGATGGGCGAGTTCCAGTGCCGCCACCTCCTCCAGCCGGTCATGCAGCAGCCAGGGATGGTTGATCAGCGACTGCACGATCAGCGCCTCGCGCCTGGAAATGGCGCTGCGCTGGCCGCGCATGATCGACGACGTCGCAAGCTGTGGACTGACCACCTGATAGGGCCCGCGCTGGATGGTCTGGGGCCCGGCATTGGCCCCGCCCCGCCCGCCGCCACTGATTCGCCCGGCCGGACCGGGGGTAAACGGGCGCGGAGAACGGGCAAAACCGCCGCCTCCGCCGCCCTGCTGGAAGCCGCCGCGCCCACCGTTGTTACCGCCGTAGTTTCGCGGGCCGGTGCCGAAGGCGCGCTGCAGCCGCTCGGTCATGTCCTGGCGGTAGTATTTCTTCACGACGTCGTCGCGGATGCCGTTCGACAATTCGTTGATCCGCGCCTCCAGCGCCGCACGACGCTCCGGCGTCGCGAAGGTGCCGCCGGCGATCTCGCGCGCCCAGATCAGATCCGATAGCGTGCCCGCCGCGGCCATTACGTCCTCGATCGCGGCGCGGCCGCCGGAGCGGGCGAGGTCGTCGGGATCCTGTCCTTCGGGCAGCAGCGCAAATCGCAAACTCTTGCCGGGCTTGAGATGCGGCAGCGCCAGCTCCGCCGCGCGCCATGCCGCCTTCTGGCCAGCCTTGTCGCCGTCGAAACACAGGATCGGCTCGTCGGCCATCTTCCATAGCAATTGAAGCTGGTTCTCGGTCAGCGCGGTGCCGAGCGGCGCCACCGCACCGGGGAAGCCGACGCCGACCATGGCAATGACGTCGACATAGCCTTCGACCACCACCAAAGGTGCGCCGTCATGGGCGGCCTTCCGCGCCATCGGCAGGTTGTAGAGATTGTCGCCCTTGTGAAATAGCGGTGTTTCCGGCGAGTTCAGATATTTTGCCGGCGCATCCTTCTTCAGCGCGCGGCCGCCAAAGGCGATGATACGTCCGCGCACGTCGGAAATCGGAAACATCACGCGATCGCGAAAGCGATCATAGGGCACCGGGATGTCCTCGCCGCCGATCAGCAATCCGGCCTCGACCATGTCGGGCACCGGCACGCCGGCGGCGCCGAGATATTCCTTCAGCGCGAAACGATCTTCGGATGCAAAGCCCATGCGGAACTGCAGTTGCACCGCGGGCGTGATGCCGCGATCGGCGAGATAGCCGCGTGCGCGCGCGCCTTCGCGCCCCACCAGCGTGTCCGCGAAGAATTTTGCGGCGAGATCCATCACGTCATAGAGCGTTTTCCGTCGCTGCTCATGGCGCGCCGCGTCCGGCGTCGCCGCCGGCAGCGCCACGCCCGCCATCTGCGCCAGCCGCTCGACCGCCTCGACGAAACTGGCGCCGTCGGTCTCCATCACGAAATTGATGATGTCGCCGTGCTTGCCCGACGAGAAGTCGTGGTAAAATCCCTTCTCGTCATTGACGAAAAACGACGGCGACTTCTCCTGCTGGAACGGCGACAGCCCCTTCCACTCCCGCCCGGCCTTCTTCAGCTTGACGCGCTTGCTCACGACTTCCGAAACCGGAAGCCGGGCGCGCAGATCATCGAGGAATTGGGGCGTGAAGCGCATGGGGTGTACTGCATATAGGGCGCGCGGCGACAAAGGCCAGAAATCGCCGATCCGGCCCCATTATACACAGGGGCTCACCGACCAGATACCTCAGCCCCGCTCGTCATTCCGGGGCGTCCGCGCCACTTGGCGCGGGCGAACCCGGAATCCCTGAGTGTTAGGCACTTCTATCCCGCCGTGAGGTCAGAGGGGATGAACACCTCGGGATTCCCCGCCATTCCAATTGGAATGGCTGAGTTCGGGTGCGGCTAACGCCTCCCGCGCTGTTAGCCACGGATGTCGACCTACTTGATCTCCTTATCCTTGCTGAACGCCCGGAACGGCAGCGACCACAAGAAGTCGGACTGGAAATAGACCGGCACCTTCGGCTCGCGATCGGTCGGGCAGGCTGAAACGGTCTTCGGCAAGAACTGCAGGCAGTCTTCGTTCGACATCCCGATCGCCTCCTCCGGGACCGGGGCCGATCCGAGATTGCGCGCATAATTGTTGAGGCTGCTGAACACGGCGATGCCCGACGAGTCGAACTTTCCACCAAACGGCACATCCGCACGCAGCGCCACGGTCGCTCGGGCATGGCATGCGATACAGGACGATTTCTGAAACCCGTCCTCGATCACCGGGTTCGACAAAATCGTCGGGCGCCCCTCGGCCGAGATGAACGCGATCTGGGTGCCGCGCAGGCGATAGTTCTCCCACTTCGACCCCAGCGTCTCGTTGCGCTTGCCGTTCTTGCCGGAGGGGCCGATGCCACCCGGCACCGACGTTCCTGTGGTCGCATCGCGTAGGGGACTCTCACCCGTCGATGTATGGCTGTCGCAAGCGCTCTGCGCGGTCTCGCAATCGATGTGACCGAAATCCGACCAGAACCAGTTCGGCAGATCCTTCGTGATGATGTGAAGCGCGACGAGACCCCACACTTCTTTCTTGTTGTTGCCAGGGTTGGTGACGACACGCCAATGGTAGCGATCCTTTTGCATGCAGGGCTGCTCGACCTGACAATCGGGCAGCGGCCGCCACACCGCCTTGACCTCTTTTGAAGCGGGTTCGAAGGTGACGAGACTCGTTGCGCCCGACGCTTTCGCCTTTTGCGCCGCGGCCTCAAGCCCTTCGACGCTATAAAGCACTTTTGAGCGTACCGTATTGTAGGTGGACTGGTTCATGCGGACTTCCTGATCGCTCGGTCGAACACCGACCGGCGCGGCAAATACGCTGACGTCCCCCGACCGGACCGCTGGCGGACTCGCGGGATTGGCGCGTAGGGCCGAGCGCAGGCGCGTCGTCGCTTGCAGCACCGCAATGTTCGATTTGAAACTCGGCGACAGCACCGGCTCTTTCGGCTCAGAGCGATCCAGATCTTTCCAGGCGACCGGAGCTGTCGCAGGATACTTGAAAACCTCGCTCCGATTGTTGGTGGCGCTGCCGCCGCTGGCGAACGCCCAAGTCTCCCACACCACCGGCCTGTCGGGATCGTATTGTTTTATGTCGCTTTTGGAGGCATCGGCGACTCCAGCCGTTTTCGGCGCGGCCTGCCGGTTCATGAACAGAAAAAGCCGCCAAGCGTATTCGTCCGGGTTGCTTGCTGCGAGCGCAATGTCTTCAGGGCGGCCGCCGGGCTCGATGATCTGTGCGGACAGCGGCGACGTCAACGTCATCAACGGGACCAGCAAAGCCAGAAGTCTACGCATCATCGCCCTCCGCAGGTTTGTCTGCCACCACCACATCAGACGGGCTCGGTGGCGGCGCATCTAGTTTTGCACCGTCTGAAATCCAATCAGCGATCTCATCGATCTCGGAGTCGCTCAGATACGGCCCCCCGCGCGGCATCCGCGCAAAGCCGTCGACGCCGGTGCGCAGCGCTACGACAAGATTGGATTTACGCCCTTCACCAGGCGCCATCGTCTCAGGCGCGATCAGCGGCAGACCGAACGCCTTCGCGGCGAGCAACTTTGCATGCGTGTCCCAACCGAACGTGGCGCCATGCACGCGTAGGCGCGGTGGCCGGTTATTAGCCACGGCCCAATCGTCACGGGCCTTCTTAAGCAATTCGACGACCCTTGCGAAGTCAGTCATCAATGACATCTCTAAAAAGGATATAATTCAAATTACAACCCAAGATAGAATATCCCGTACTCTTCTGCAATCATCATTTGTGAAAAGGCGTCGTTGCCTTTCTCCGCCACGGTAGGCACGCGCGGTCGTCGCACGCGATGCACTTGAACTCCGCCGGGTTCCGCGGTCACATATCCCATGTTCACAACATTCCGCGGCGGAAATACCGGTACATGGCAGGTGATCTCGATCTCGCCCGTCAAGGGCGAGGCGCTGAAACCCGTTGCGGCGCTGTCCATCACCCATGCCGATGCCATCTCACTGCCGCTGCTGCCCTCGCAGACATCCTGGCGCCTCGCCGGCGTCGCCAGTCATGTCCGCTATGTCGAACGTACCGAGAAGATCGCACTGGTCGCCGCGCAGGCCGGGCTCGGCCGCGCCGAGGCAACCCATGGCGCACTGATCCCCATCAGGAAGAACGCAGCCTGGTGGGACATGACCCAGAACGAGCGGCGCCGGATTTTCGAGGACAAATCCCGCCACATCGCCGACAGCCTGAAATACCTGCCCGCCATCGCGCGCCAGCTCTACCATTCGCGCGATCTCGGCGAGCCCTTCGATTTCCTCACGTGGTTCGAATACGCGCCGGAACACGCGCAGGAATTCGAGGATCTCGTCGGCGGCCTGCGCGAGACGGAAGAATGGAGCTATGTCGAGCGCGAGGTCGATGTGCGGGTGGTGAAGGCGGTGGTGTAAACGCGCCCCACTCGTCATTCCGGGATGAACGTCGGTCGGCGAAGCCGGCCAAAGTTCAGACCCGGAATCCCGACAATGTTCTGAACATTTCGGGATTCCGGGTTCGCGCAAGAGCGCGCCCCGGAATGACGAGGCTAGACCGGAACGGCACGCTGCATGGCTCCCATTCAAGACGCCACACTTTTGGCATGGCATCACATGCGCCATATCTCTCCCACCGCCCCGCCCGCCTGAAAGCCTCCATGTCCTCATCGTCCGAACATCTCGCCCGCGACTCCGGTCCCGGCGGCTGGCTGATTTTTTCCTTTGCCGTCGCCTGCGGCGTCACCGTCGCCAATATCTATTACGCGCAGCCGCTGGTGGGGCCGATCAGCGAGAGCTTCGGGCTCGACCTGTCGTCGGCAGGCATCATGCTGACCATGGTGATGTTCGGCTATGTGCTGGGCCTGCTGTTCCTGGTGCCGCTCGGCGATCTCGTCGAGAACAAGCGGCTGATCCTGATCACGCTGGGCAGCCTGATCGTGAGCCTGCTGATCGCCGCGGCCGCACCCACTGCAGCGATCTTCATCGCCTCGACATTGCTGCTCGGCGTTGCTGCCGTGGGCACCCAGATGATCCTGCCTGTGGTGGCGCATCTGGCGCCGGAGCAACGGCGCGGGCAGATCGTCGGCACCGTGATGAGCGGGCTGCTGTTCGGCATCCTGCTGTCGCGGCCGCTGGCCACCATGGTGGCCGGCTCGTTCGGCTGGCGCGCGGTGTTCGTGATGTCCGCGGTGCTGATGTGCGGCGTATTCGTATTGATGGTAATCGCGCTGCCGCGCCGGCAACCGAAGCATGAGCTGACCTATGCGACGCTGATCCACTCGCTGTGGGACCTGATGCTGACCACGCGGGTGCTGCAGCAACGCTCGGCCTATCAATGCCTGCTTTACGGCTCGTTCAGCCTGTTCTGGACGGCGATGCCGCTGGTGCTGGACCAGCCGCCGTTCTCGTTCGGCCATATCGCCATGTCGGCCTTCCTGCTCTCCGGTGCCGGCGGCGCATTGGTGGCGCCGCTGGCGGGACGCCTCGCCGATCGCGGCCGCGGCGATCTCGTCACGGTCACCGCGATGCTGCTGGTGTTGGTGAGTTTCGTGCTGACCTGGATCGGCGGCCACACCGGCGGCGCGACGGCCGTGACGCTGTTCGTGATCGCGGGCATCCTGATCGACGCCGGCACACAGGGCAATGTGGTGGCCGGGCAGCGCGCCATCTATGCCCTCGCCGGCAACATCCGCAGCCGGCTCAACGCGCTGTTTCTCGCCTGCGCGTTTTTCGGCGGCGCTGTCGGTTCCGGCTTCAGCGGATTTGCCGTGGCATCAGGCGGCACGTCGATGATCGCCTTGATCGGCATCGGCGCATCGCTGATTGCGCTGGCACTGTTCGGCCTTGAGGTCGCCAGCAGACGCAAAGTGAGCTAGGGCGCGAGGAAACGCCCGGACATGATGCGCTTCGTTTCATCGACCGGTTTGTTGTAGATATAGGTCCAGACTTCGCTCACGCTGCCATCGGCGAGCGTCACAGCGATCCGCTCACGCAGATACAGCGCCGGCTGCGGATGATCCGGGCCGACGCTCTCATAGTCGTCGAGCGCCGCCATCAGCTCATTCGGCTTGCGCAGCCGGAACAGCTCGCCGAACACGATGTCCCCGGGATCGTCGGAGTGCAGCAGGCCGGGATAATGCGCGACCATGTACAGCCTGCCGCGGCAGGAGGCTTCGCCGAGAAAATCGGCGCCGGACGAGAGCAGCTTCGACATCGGATGATCGAAACCGCGCATCAATGTGCCATAGACGAAGACGCGATCGGGCATGACGGCGGCTAGACTTTCTCGGCCAGTGCAGCGGCGACATCATCGCCCGCGGAGACCACATTGATACTCACATCCATGCCGAGAAATGCATCGGCCGAGCCCATATAGGTGCCGTGCAGTGGCACCGCCTGACGCGGATCGCGCGCCACCGCGACGCGAATGAGATCCTTGCTGCCGATGATGCCATTGGTCGGGTCGAACTCGATCCAGCCTGCGGCCGGCAGATAGACCTGCACCCAGGCATGGGTCGAGCCACCGCCCACATAATTGTGCTCGCGGTCGCCATGGATGAACAGATAGCCCGACACGAAACGCGCGGCGATGCCGAGCCGGCGCAGCGCCTCGATCATGAACAGCGCGAAATCGCGGCAGGTGCCGGATTTGGTCTGCAGCGTATCGAGCGGATGCTGGGTGCCGTGCTCGTAGCGCTTGCGATAGGCGAACTGCTTGCGGATGCCGAGCGTCATGCCGGTCAGAATATTGACGCTCGGCGTGCGGCCCTGCGGATCGAGAAATCCGCGCGCCCATGCGGCGAGTTCGCCATCGGGATCGCCATATTGCGGCCGGATGAATTCCTGCAGATCGGGCAGCTCCTCGGCGTCATAGAGGAACGGATAGAAATAGGCCTTGTCATCAGCGGTCAGCGCGAACTCATCCGATGGCAGATGTTCGATGGTTGCGGTGGATACGAAGGTGAGTTTGCGCGCGTGCTCATCGAAAGTGGCGATAGCTACCGAATTGCCGAACACGTCATGGATCCAGCGCAGCGACGCCGGCTCGGGCGTGATCTCGAGCTTGCCATTGAGCATGCGCAGATCATGGCCATCGCGCGGCCGCAGCATGATCCGGTGTTCGCCGAATGCGACGGGATGCGCGTAGCGATATTCGGTCTTGTGATGAATCGTGAGCAAGGGCATCAATGGTTCGTTCATGCGTGATTTGTCCCGTGTAATTTATACGGAAGCCTGCAGAATCACAGGCCGGGATGCCGCATCGTTAGGCAATATCGGGAAAAAGCCTTGGACAGAATCTTGGACAGAGCCTTGGATAGCAATCAAGACACATCCCTACGTCTCGGCCCCCAGGAGGTTCCGCCCGTTCTGGAACTCAATACCGCCGGCACATCCCCTTTTCTCCTGACCTGCGATCACTACGGCCGGCTGATTCCCGACATGCTCGGCGATCTCGGCCTGCCCGAGGGCGAGCTCGTCCGCCACATCGCCTGGGATGTCGGCATCGCCGGCGTGGCCGAGCAGATGGCTCGGGCGCTCGATGCGCATCTGGTAGCCCAGCGCTATTCGCGGCTCGTCATCGACTGCAACCGGCCGCCGGACGCCGTGAGCGCGATCCCGTTGATCAGCGAAGCGACCACCGTGCCCGGCAATGACGGTCTCACACAGGACATCAAGGCGCGGCGGCGTGAGCTGATCTTCGATCCGTATCACCGGCGCATCGACGAGGTGATCGATGCAAGGCTGGCAAAGGGCCAGCCGACAGTGCTGGTGTCGCTGCACAGTTTCACGCCTATCTATGCCGGCATTCCCCGCCCCTGGCATATCGGCACGCTCTATCAGCACGACAGCAAACTGCCACCGTTGCTGCTGCAGCTGTTGCGCGCCGAAGCCGATCTGGTGGTGGGCGACAACGAACCCTATGCGGTCTCCGACGCGACCGACTACACAATTCCCGTGCATGGCGAGAAGCGCGGACTGATGAATACGGGCATCGAGATCCGGCAGGATCTGATCACCGACCCAAGCGGCCAGACCGAATGGGCGGAGCGGCTGACGCGCATTTTTACGGAGATCGAGGCGACGCTGATCACGCCGCGCGCATCGCATCTCTAGCTCTTGATACCGGCGTAGCTGCCAATGCACCTGCGCAGCGTGAGGCGCCTAGCCGTGCGTCCCGATGAAATAAGCCACCACCACAAATCCCGCTGCGACCGCCCACAGGAAATAGGCCGCACCGCCACCAGGGCTCAGCGTCGAGTCAGACGGATTGTCCGGATTAACGAAGACCTTCACCGCGTCACCGTTCTTGTAGTCCATCCCGAACAGCCGCAACTGCCATTGCGGCGGGTTCGGGTTGCTGGTGCTCAAGCTCCCAGCGGACCCGATATAGGCGACGTGCTTGAAACGATAGTTGTATTGCACGTTCCGGGTCTGCATCACGGGCCCGCTGCGGCCGGTGTCGCTGTCCCGACTCACATAGGTCTCGGGCGCACCCAGCTTAACGATGCCGGGCACCACCGGCCACTTCTTGGCCAGAGATCCCTGCCGGTGTAGCGCCAACCCGAACAAGGCAACGAGGAAGCCGAACCCGCAGAGCGCCGTCACAATCGGGGACACCTTTGGATCGACAAGATGTGCGGCGATAAATTCGTTGATGCGGACGCCGCCAAAGATGCCGCCGACCACAATCGCCAGCACGATAACTGCAGCGATGCCAAGGCAACCGCCGATCCCCTTCGGCATCTCGCGATCGAGCACGGCATCGCGTGGGTGTCGCGGGTTGTAATAGACCATCACCGCGGTGCCGACCGGATAGCGCGCGATCGTTTCCGCGACTTCGAAATTGCCGCGGTCCTCGCCGATGCTGACGCGATTGTTGGTGAGCTTCTGTCCGCTAACAGTGTATTCGTAGACGATGTTCGCAAAATTGCGCTTTTCGGTGCGTTTGCGCTCCTCGCGCGTGTCGTCGAGCACCTTGACGTCGCGTACTTCGGAGGTCGAGACGATCACCTTACCGAAGGTGGATGGCCAATCGCTGGCAGCGCGGACCTGCAGATATTTATAGCCGGCGGCGACCAGGATCAGGCCGAACGGCGCCAGCAGCATGGCATAGACGAACCAGGGAATGTCGGGCACGGCGAAACCTCATGGCACGGCGCGGCGCGCCCCGAGGTTTGACGTGACGATGCGGCGAAAGGTTCAGCGCGACAAAAGATTCACCGTGCCCGGGTCAGCGCCAGCCAGACGCCGCCGCCGATCATGAAGCCGCCGGAGATCCGCGACAGCAACCGCGTCCGCCGCGCCGAGAAGAATTGTCGCGCGCGGCCCGCGGCCACCGCGTAGACGATATCGGTGAGCGCGGCCGTCACCATGAATGTCGCACCAAGGATGCCGACCTGCAGGATGTGGTTCTTCTCCATGTCGACGAATTGCGGAATGAAGGCGCCGAAGAACACCAGCACTTTCGGGTTGCTCAGCAGCACCATCATGCCCTGCAGGAAGAAGCCGCCGCGCGGCGGCGCCGGCGGCGTATCCGCATCGATGCCCTCGACCGGCGCACGAACCATCTTGATGCCGAGCCACACCAGATAGGCAGCACCTGCAAAGCGCACCCAGTCGAACCAATAGCCCATGGTGGCCATCAGCGTCGCAAGCCCAAGCGCGACGATGCCGATGACCACGGCGAGACCTGCTTGCGTGCCGGCAATGCTGATCATCGCCGCGCGCGTGCCGTAGCGCAGCCCATTGGCGATCACCAAAGTGACGTTCGGGCCAGGGAGCAGCGCCAGCGCGATGCAGGCAGCGACAAAGGCGAGATAGACTTGCAGGGACATCGGCACGCTCCTATTCCGATTTTATCTACGTCATGGCCGGGCTTGTCCCGGCCATCCACGCCTTTACTGCAGGCTAAGACGTGGATGCCCGGCACAGGGCCGGGCATGACGACGGTGTGTTGTCCTAACACTAGCACTCGTATTGCTCGCAGCAAAACACACTTGCCCGTCAGGGCGCCATCTGGTTGCCTGTCACTGCACGCATGGAGCAACGGCCATGATCGATATCAACAGGTTCCGGCCCGCGATCGTCTACACGATCTATATCGCCGCCACGCCCGAAAAAGTCTGGCAGGCGCTGACCTCGGCGGAGTTCAGCCGGCAGTATTTCTCCGGCTTCGCGGTGCAGCTCGAGGGAAACGTCGGCGGCGCGTTCAAGGTGCTCGCGCCTGATGGATCGCTGCATGTTTCGGGCGAGGTGATCGAACACGATCCGCCGCGCAAGCTCACCATCACATGGGATGTGAACTGGCCCGGACTTGTCGAAGCGCTCGGCTCGACACTCGTCACCTATGATCTCGTGCCATCAAGCGAGACGGTGAAGCTGACGATGACGCAGGCGCATGATCGCCAACTCAGCGACGACACCCTGTCCGGCGGACGCGCAGGCTGGCCGGCGATCCTGTCGGGCCTGAAGAGCCTGCTGGAAACGGGCAAGGTCCCCGCAATCCAGATGGAGCCGCCACTGAAGCTACTGGCAGCGCTGAAGGAGATGGGGATCAAGGTGCCGGGGATGTGAGGCGAAGCGCCGGCCGTGCGCTCCCTCTCCCCGCTCTGCGCGGGGAGAGGGTCGGGGTGAGGGGCAAGGGCACGTCGATGCACCAATTTTCTTCTATCGGGTCGGTGCGATCCGGTAGTTTCTCGATTGTTGTGAATGAGTGCCATGCCCCTCACCCGCCGCGAAGACGCGGCGACCTCTCCCCGTAAAGAACGGGGAGAGGTTAGCGGAGTGCCGCTGCTATCTTCTCGCCCTACCCCAGCGCCCGCAATTCCCGCCTGAGCACCTTGCCTGTCGCCGTCATCGGCAGCGACTCCGCGAACTGCACGTGACGCGGATACTCGTGCGCCGCGAGTTGCGATTTCACAAAGTCCTGCAGCTCGCGCGCCAGCTCATCACTCGGTTCAAAGCCCGGGCGCAGCACGATCCAGGCCTTCACAGCCTCGGTGCGGATCGGATCGGGAATGCCGACCACCGCCGACAGCGCCACCGCCGGATGCTTGAGCAGCGTGTGCTCGATCTCCGAAGGGCCGATGCGATAGCCGGCCGAGGTGATCACGTCGTCCTCGCGTGACACGTACCAGAAGTAACCGTCATCATCCTGAATGCCGAGATCGCCGGTCAGCAGGAATTCGCCGGCGAATTTCTTGGCGGTGCCTTCGGGGTTCTGCCAATAGCCGAGCATGGTGCAGGGATTAGGCTGTCTGATGCCGACAATGCCGCGCTCGCCGCGCGGCAGTTCTTCGCCCTGCTCATTGACGATACGCACATCGAAGCCCGGCGTCGGCTTACCCATGGAGCCCGGCCGGATCGGAAACAGATCGGCATTGTTGCCGACCACCAGATTGCATTCGGTCTGGCCGTAGATCTCATGCGCGTCGATGCCGAACGTATCGCGTACCCAGTCGAGCAATTCCGAACCGAGCGACTCGCCCCCAGTGAGCATGCTGCGCAGCTTCACGCCATCATGTTTGACGTTTGCCTGCCGCATCAGCTTCAGCGCCGTCGGCGGCAGGAACACATTGCGTATCTTGTGATCGGCCATCAGCTGCATCGCGGCGTCAGGTTCGAATTTCCTGGCGCGATAGCCGACGATCGGCACGCCGTGATACCAGGCAGGAAACAGCGCATCGAACAGCCCGCCGATCCACGCCCAGTCGGCCGGCGTCCAGTAGACGTCGCCGGGCTTGGGGAAGAAACCGTGCACCATCTCCACATTGGGCAGATGGCCAAGCAGCACGCGATGGGCATGGAGCGCGCCCTTGGGATTTCCCGTCGTGCCCGAGGTGTAGATGATGATCGCGGGATCGTCGCAGGACGTATCGACCGTGGTGAAGTCTTCGGACGCCGCCTCGATCGCCGACCAGAACGATTTGGCACCGGCATGCGGTGCACTGTCCGTGACGTAGATATCTTGTAAATGAGGCAGCCGCTCGCGGATTTTCGACAGCTTGTCCCAGCCGCTCGCGTCGGTGACGATGGCCTTGGCCCCGGAATTGGCAAGGCGGAATGCCAACGCGTCCTCGCCGAACAGCGTGAACAGCGGCACCGACACCAGCCCGGACCGGAACGCCGCGAGATGCGCCACCGGCAATTCCACCGATTGCGACAAAAACACCGCAATGCGGTCGCCGCGCTGCAGGCCATCCGCCTTCAGCACATTGGCGAAGCTGCGCGAGAAAGCCTGCATCTCGTCGAAGGAGAAACGATGCGTGCCGCGGTCCTCGTCCACATAGATCAGCGCCAGCCGCCCGCTACCGTCGGCATGACGGTCGCAGGCCACCGTCGCGATGTTGAATCGTTCCGGCACGTCCCAGCGGAAATTGCGGGCGAGCGTCTCATAATCCGTGGTTTCGACCAGCATCGGCACTCCCTGCCCTCATGGAGAGGAGCGCGCTCTTGCGCGCGTCTCGAACCATGATTGTTTTGCACATCCTTCGAGACGCGGTCGAAGAGACCGCTCCTCAGGATGAGGGATCGCTTGTGGATCCATTATGAAGTTCAAGGCAAAAGAACTCTAAACGATAGCCGCCGTCCGCCAAAGTGCCTTGAAATTCCCGGCCCGGCATGGTCTCAAGCACCCTATTCGGAACCCGGCGCTATCAGCGCCTTCGCAAGCTCAATCCGGCAGAAATTCCCCATGGCACGCAGGTTTTCGGCCGCTTACCAGTCGGAGCCAGTATCCAGCCTGGCGCTGTGGGCGCGGCGCCTCGCAGTTTTCGCCGCCATTGCCGCCATCACCTCGATCATCATCGTCCGCTTCGGGTTCCTCGAAGTGAAACCGGCGCTGATGACCTTCTTCGGCGCGTTGGGCTTTGCCGGCCTGTCGATCCTGGTGGCGCTCGCCGGCTTTGCCGCGATCTGGCAGAACGGCTCGCGGGGCATGAGCGTGATCATGGTGGCGCTGATGCTCGACGTGGTGATCCTGGCGTATCCCGGCTACCTTGCGTACCAGTACCGCAAGCTGCCGAAGATCCACGACATCACCACCGACCCCGTCGACCCGCCGCGCTTCGAGGCGCTGGCGCGGCTGCGGACCGGCGACGGCACCAATTCGGCCGTCTATTCCGGCCTCTACTCCGCGGAGCAGCAGCGCACCGCCTATCCGGATATCGAGCCGGTGGAGCTGGAGGTGCCGGTGCAACGCGCCTATGACGTGACGCGCGCTTTGGTCGAAAAGCGCAAGTGGATCGTCATCGACGAGCGTCCGCCGCAGCCGCCGCGCCGCATTGGCCGTATCGAGGCGGTGGCGCGCACCCCTATCATGGGTTTTCGCGAGGACGTCTCGATCCGTTTCACGCCCGACGGCGAAGGCTCGCGCGTCGATATCCGCTCGTCGTCACGCTATTTCGAAGGCGACCTCGGCAGCAACGCGGCGCGCATCACCAAGCTGATCGACGACATCAACACCGCCGTCGACAGCGCGCCGGCACCGAAGAAGGCAGCGACGCCGGCAAAGGCCGCGGCCAAGGGCGCGAAGAAGTAGGCTCCCGCCCCCCGACCAGCTCTTACCCCTGCGCGCGTTTCTCCACATTCGCGATCCGCTCTGGTACACCGAACTCCTGCCGGCAGACATCAGCGAGGACCGCGATCCCTTCGCGGATTTCGTCATGCGTCGGGCTGGCAAAGCAGATGCGAATGTGGCTGTGCGCATAGGCCTTGTCGACAGACCACTCCGGGCCGGGATTGATCGACACGCCGGCCTTGAGCGCGGCCTGATAGAGCTTCATCGCATCGACATTGGCGGGCAGTTTCACCCACAGAAAGATGCCGCCTTTGGGTTCGTCGAATTCCGCCGCCGTGCCGAACTGCTCGTTGAGCGCGTCCATCAGCGTCTCCAGCTTGGCACGCAACCCGCGCGTCGCCTTCGGCACATGGGTGGCGAAATGCGGCACGCAATATTCGGCGAGCACCATCTGCTCCAGGGCGCCGGAGCCGGCATCGGTTTTCAGCGCCAGCATGCGTGACATGATCTCCCAGGGTGCGACGATGTAGCCGACGCGGAGAGCAGGCGCGATCGACTTCGAAAACGAGCCGATATGGATCACGCTGCCGCTTGTATCCATCGCGTGAATCGCCGGCGGACGCTCGCCGTTCCAGATCAGGTCGGCATAGCAATCGTCCTCAAAGATGGGGACGCCATATCTGGCCGACAGCGCCAGCAGCTCGCGGCGACGGCTTTCCGGCATGATGGTGGCGGTCGGGTTCTGCACGGTCGGGATCGTATAGATATATTTCGGCCGGATGCCCTTCGTCTTCAGATCTTCCAATGCTGAGGCCAGCGCGTCCATCCGCATGCCGTCGTCATCCAAGGGGATGCCGACGATGTTGACGCCGAGACGGGTGAGCCGGTTGATGGAGCCTTGATAGCAGTCGCGCTCGATGATGACGGTGTCGCCCTTGACCAGCAGGCTGTGATTGACGAGGTCGAGCGCCTGCAGCGAACCGGAGACGACCAGGATGTCATCGGCGCTGCAATCGATGCTCGCATCGCGCTTCAGCTTGGTAGCAATGAAATCCCGCAGCGGCAGATAGCCCTGCGGACCGCTCGCCAGGCCGTAGGTTGCCAGCGTGCGTCCCTCGCGCAGCATGACGGCATTAGCGGCGGCAGTCAGACCCTCCACCGGCACCTGGTCCATATCGTTGTTCCCGCCGACGAAGCTGTATTTGGCGAGACCGGTCCATTTTGCCGCAGCCGCGGGCAGGCCCGGAGGCAGCAATGGCGCGTAGTCGAACCGTGCAGTGGTCATGAACGTCGTCTCCCTGAAGCTTTTTATGACGAAGGCTGCCTCGTTGGACCGCCCTCCGCGTGTATCGCGCGCCGAATGCCGGATATTACCCCTTTGCCCTCACGCGGCGCACCATTAGAGTGCCGCCGAAATGTAAGGCTTTTCCGGCAGGGGCATGCACGACTTAATCCGCGATATCACGCTGTGTATCCTGTTTGCGTGGGGCATCGGGCTTATTGCGCATTTCACCCGTCAGCCGTTGATTCTTGCTTATCTGATTGCCGGCTTCATCATTGGGCCATTCGGTATCGGCTGGGTCAAGTCGGACGAATCCATCAGCACGATCTCCGAACTCGGCCTGATCTTCATGCTGTTCATGATCGGTCTCGAGATCGATCTGAAGAAGATCATCCGCGCCGGCAAGGTCATCCTGTTCGCCGCGGGCGGCCAATTGATCGCAGGCTGCGTGCTCGGCGCCGCCTTCTTCATGGCGCTCGGGCTCAAGCTCGGCGGCGGCGGATTCGACGCGCTGTATCTCAGCGTCGCCTGTGCGCTCTCCTCCACGGTGGTCATCGTCAAGGTGCTCTACGAGAAGCGCGAGCTCGACACGCTGCCCGGCCGCATCACGCTCGGCATCCTGGTGCTGCAGGACATCTTCGCGATCCTGTTTCTGGCGGTGCAGCCGAGCCTCGCTGATCTGCAGGTCAGCGTTGTCGCGTTGTCGATCGCCCGCGTCGGCGTGCTGGTCGCCACCGCGCTGATCCTGAGCCGCTACGTACTGCCGGCGCTGTTCCATCAGATCGCGCGGCGCCCGGAGCTGGTGCTGCTGGGCGCGCTGGCCTGGTGCTTCCTGATCGGCGAAATCGCCGAACGGCTGCATCTGTCGCGCGAGATGGGATCGCTGGTGGCCGGCGTATCGCTGTCGACCTTCCCCTATGCGCTCGATGTCACTGCCAAGGTGACGACGCTGCGGGACTTCTTCATCACGCTGTTCTTCGTCGCCGTCGGCATGACGATCCCGATCCCGAACGGCGCGACCATCGGCCTCGCCCTGATCATCGCCGTGTTCACCGTGATCAGCCGCATGCTCACGACCTTCACGCCGCTGTATCTGATGAAGCAGGGCCTGCGCGCCAGCCTGCTACCGGCGCTCAATCTGGCGCAGATCAGCGAATTCTCGCTGGTGGTGCTGCAAACAGGAATTGCCGCCGGCCATATCACAACGCAGACCTCCAGCGCGGCGTCCTTTGCCTTTGTGATCCTCGCGGTGCTCTCCACCTTCGCGATGATGCGCAGCGACCAGATCACGCGCCTCTTGATCGGCCCGATGAAGCGCATCGGGCTGCGCGACCTCGATCACGGCCAGGGCCGCGAGGGCGATCATGCCGAGGGCCATGGCGACGCCCGCCGCATCGTCATTCTCGGCTTCTTCCGCACCGCCTCCGCCCTGCTCGCCGAGATCGAGCGCCAGAACACGTCGTTGCTCGACCAGATCAGCGTCGTCGACTTCAATCCGAACGTCTTCCGCACTTTGGTCGGGCGCGGCCAGCACGTGATCTATGGCGACATCAGCAATGTCGACACGCTGGTGCATGCCGGCGTCGGCAAGGCCGAGATCATCATCCTCAGCGTGCCGGACTCGCTCCTGAAGGGCGCGAATAACGAGAAGCTGGTCCGCCATGTCCGCTCGATCAACCCGACCGCCAAGATCATCTCGACCGCGGACGTGCTCGGCGACGTGAGCGATATTTACGCCGCCGGCGCCGACTACGTCACCGTGCCCCGGCTCAGCGACGCCCATGCGCTGTATGAGGTGATCGAAGCCGCCGATCAGGGCCTGCTGGACGATAAACGCGCCGAAATGGACGCGCAGCTGGCGGAGCGGCGGGAAGTGCTGCCTTGACCTCTCCCCGCTTGCGGGGAGAGCGACTGTCTTGTTGGTCAAGCGTTTTGATGCTGCCATGGGGTCTTGTCTCGCAGGATGGCGTTGAGGATGGTGAGCAGCTTGCGGGCGAGGGCGATGATAGCGACGAGCTTGGGCTTGCCGGCGGCGACAAGCTTGTCGCGGAACAGTTTGAGCTGCGGATTGAAGCGGGCGGCCACCATCGCTCCCATGAACAACACGCGGCGTACATTGGCCCGGCCGCCGCCGATGAAGCTCTTGCCGCGCCACTGGCCGGATTGCCGAGTCCATGGCGCCAAACCGGCGAGCGCCGCAATCTGACGACGATCTAGTGTGCCGAGCTCCGGCAGTTCGGCAATCAGGCTGCGCGCGATGGTCGGACCGATGCCGGGCACCGACACCAGCAAGTCTTCTTTCTCGGCCCAGGCCGGCGATCCCCGCACGTGATCGCCGATGTCGTCGTCCAGTTCGGACAACTCCTTCTCCAGTGCCTTGTGGAGCCGGGCGATGCTCTTCTTCAGCCGCAGATTGCTGACGCGCCGTGCACGCTGGCTTTCCGCGGCAATCATCTCGACGATCTGGCGCCGACGTGCCACCAGATCGGCTAGCAGCCGCGTCGTCGCATCGGGAAGCGGCCGCAGTTGCGGTTTGGTCGCCTCGGCAAAATGCGCGATCACCATGGCATCGATCGGATCGGTCTTGGCGCGCTTGCCGAGGGCATTGGCAAAGGCGCGCACCTGCGCCGGATTGACCACCACCACAGGCAGATCGGCGCCGGCCAATCCTGCGGCGACGACCGTCTCAAAGCCGCCCGTCGCCTCGATCGCCACCATCCGTGGCGGCCGCGCTTTCAGCCGCGCGATCAGATCATCGATCCCCGCACCATTGCGGGCAACCGCAAAACTCTCACCGCCCGGACGCAACGCCACATCCAGCCGATCCTTCGACACATCGATGCCAACATAAATCGCGTCCATCTGATCCCATCCTTGCGCAACCGGGCTTGCTGAGCGGCCCAAGCGACTGTTCGGGTTCGATGGAACGGCAAGCAAGGACCCGCGCTCTCCCACGGGCTTGGTGTCCCTCAGGTCACTCGGTCTCCCGCCTGCCACCGCTCCGCACAACTTAGCAGATCCGGCGGCTGGCAAGTTACAAGGTCGCCGCGTCTTCGCGGCGGGTGAGGGGGACTTTCCATCCACTCATCAGTTCGTGGAACGTCCCCCTCATCCGACCCGATCATGCTTCGCATGCTCGGGCCACCTTCTCCCCGCAAGCGGGGAGAAGGCAAACTCCCCATTCCGCACTGCGAACCCGCATACCGCCCCCCATTTCCGCGGGTTGCACCGCCCCCCGCTCTGCGCCATATGGACTTCACACAGAGCAAGAGTGCATCCGAGGCGAATTTTATGGCCGACCCGATTTCAGACGTTCTGCAAGCCTTTGCCGCCGGCGAAATGGTCGTGGTGACCGACGATGACGACCGCGAGGGCGAAGGCGATCTCATCGTCGCCGCGTCGTTCTGTACCGCCGAGAAGATGGCCTTCATCATCCGGCACACCTCCGGCATCGTCTGCGCGCCGATCACCACCGAGGATGCGCGCCGCTTGCGGCTCGATCCGATGGTCGTCAACAACGATAGCAACCACACCACCGCCTTTACCGTCTCCATCGACTACAAGCCCGATGGCGGTACCGGTATTTCCGCCGATGAGCGCGCCTCCTGCTGCCGCGCACTGGCCAATCCGAATGCCGGCGCCAATGACTTCGCCCGCCCCGGTCACATCTTCCCGCTGATCGCGCGTGAGGGCGGCGTGCTGATGCGCTCCGGCCATACCGAAGCCGCCGTCGATCTGTGCAAGCTGGCCAATCTCGCGCCCGTCGGCGTCATCAGCGAATTGATGAACGACGATGGCTCGGTGATGAAGGGCCAGCAGGTCGTCGACTTCGCGGCCAAGCACAAGCTCAAGCATGTCACGATCGCTGACATGATCGCCTATCGTCAGGCCCGCGAGAAGCTGATCGAGCGCGTCTCGACCTTCACCACCGACAGTCCGATCGGCCCGCTGCACGGCTATTCCTATCGCTCGCCCTTCGATCCGATCCACCATGTTGCCTTCGTTTACGGCAGCGTCGGCGACGGCAAGAACGTGCTGACGCGCTTCCACAAGCCGAACATCGTGCGCGACGTGTTTTTCGGCCCGGCCAAGATGCAGCCCGTGCTGGAACGCTTCAAGAAGAACGGCAGCGGCGTGCTCGTCTATCTGCGCGACGGCGCCGCGGGCGTGCCCGTCGAGCCGCTCGATGCGCCGAAGTCGGCGGAAGCCGACCGCAACCGGCAGTGGCGTGAAATCGGCGTCGGTGCACAGATCCTGCGCGATCTCGGCGTCACCTCGATCCGCCACCTGACCTCGTCGACCCATGACTACAAGGGCCTGTCGGGTTTCGGCATCGAGATCGCCTGCAACGAACAGCTTGATGGCGATAGTTCAAAGACCTAAAATGCCGTAGCACGCAATGCGCGGGTGCCGCCTGAGACGGCACCCTGTTGAGCGAAACAGCGCTTGCGACCAGAACACGCGCAGCCAATGCGCATTACTCAGCCATGATGTGAAAGGGATTTCGATGAGCGTTGCCCCCAAGGCAAAGGACAAGCCCGCCGCTGCAAGTTTCCAGTGGGACGATGCGTTCCTGCTCGATAGCCAGCTCACCGAAGACGAGCGCATGATCCGCGACACCGCGCGCGCTTACGCCCAGGACAAGCTGCTGCCGCGCGTCAACGACGCTTATCTCAATGAGCATACCGACCGCGAAATCTTCAACGAGATGGGCGAGCTCGGCCTGATCGGCATCACGCTGCCGGAAGATTATGGCTGCGCCAATGCCAGCTATGTCGCCTACGGCCTCGTGGCCCGCGAAATCGAGCGCGTCGACTCGGGCTACCGCTCGATGAACTCGGTGCAGTCGTCGCTGGTGATGTATCCGATCTACGCTTACGGCGACGAGAACCAGCGCAAGAAATACCTGCCCAAGCTCGCCACCGGCGAGTGGGTCGGCTGCTTCGGCCTGACCGAGCCCGATGCCGGCTCCGATCCCGGCGGCATGAAGACCCGCGCCGAGAAGGTGTCGGACGGCTACAAGCTCTCGGGCTCCAAGATGTGGATCTCCAACGCCCCGATCGCCGACGTGTTCGTGGTCTGGGCGAAGTCCGCCGCGCATGACAACCAGATCCGCGGCTTCATTCTCGAGAAGGGCATGAAGGGCCTCACGGCGCCGAAGATTGGCGGCAAGCTCTCGCTGCGCGCTTCGATCACCGGCGAAATCGTCATGGACGGCGTGATCGTGCCGGAAGAGAATCTGCTGCCCAACGTCTCGGGCCTGAAGGGTCCGTTCGGCTGCCTCAACCGCGCCCGCTACGGCATCTCCTGGGGCGTGCTCGGCGCCGCCGAGGACTGCATGGCCCGCGCCCGCCAGTACACGCTGGACCGCAAGCAGTTCAACCGCCCGCTCGCGGCTACCCAGCTGGTACAGAAGAAGCTTGCCGACATGCTGACCGAAATCTCGCTCGGCTTGCAGGGCAGCTTGCGCGTCGGCCGTCTGATGGACGAAGGCAATTTCCATCCGGACATGATCTCGGTGGTGAAGCGCAACAATTGCGGCAAGTCGCTGGATATCGCCCGCATGGCCCGCGACATGCACGGCGGCAACGGCATCCAGGCCGAATACCATGTGATGCGCCATGCGCAGAACCTGGAGACCGTGAACACCTATGAAGGCACCCACGACGTGCACGCGCTGATCTTGGGACGTGCGATCACGGGTATCCAGGCCTTCGGTTAAGCGCCTACGCTTCAGATTTCAAAGCTTCGAAATGCCCGGCCTCGCGCCGGGCATTTTTTATTTGGCCATACTTCCGTCATTCCGGGGCGTGGCCGGCTCTTGCCGGACGCGAACCTGGAATCCCGGAGTGTTTGGCTACGGAGACTCCCATGTCGAGATTCCGGGCTCGGTCCCGCCGCCTGCGGCGTCGGCCCCGCCCCGGAATGACAGAGGGTTGACGCTTGCCTTTTCATGTATCATCATAAGTTACATGAGACGAGACAACCGCCTCTCGGCCACGCTGCATGCGCTGCTGCACATGGCCGAGCAGAACCGCCCGATGACCTCGGCCGAACTGGCCATGTGCATGACCACCAATGCAGTGGTCGTCCGCCGCACCATGGCGGGGCTGCGCGAAGCGGGCCTCGTGCGCTCCGAAAAGGGCCATGGCGGCGGCTGGGAGATCGCGCGCGCCCTCGCAACCGTGACGCTGAAGGACATCTACGACGCGCTGGGCAAGCCCAGCCTGATGGCCATGGGTATTCATCTGGAAAGCCCGACCTGCCTTGTCGAGCAGGCCGTCAATCACTCGCTCACATCGGCCTTTGCAGAAGCAGAAGCCGTGCTGATCGGCCGCCTTGCGGATGTCACGTTGGCGCAGCTCGCCGCGGATTTTCACGCGCGGGCGGAGGATCATCGCAGCAAAATTCAGAGCAAGATTTCAAGGAAGACAAAATGAGTTTCGATGCCATCGTCATCGGCGGCAGCTATGCCGGCCTCTCCGCAGCGCTGCAATTGGCGCGGGCGCGCCGCAAGATCCTGGTGATGGATTCCGGCCAGCGCCGTAATCGCTTCGCTGAACACTCCCACGGCTTTCTCGGTCAGGACGGGCGTCCGCCGGGCGCGATCGCTGCAGACGCCCGCGCGCAGTTGATGAAATATCCTACGGTCGCGTGGGTTGATGCGAAAGCCACAACGAGTGAAGGCGAAACGAACGCTTTCAGTGTCAGCACCGAGAGCGGCGCGCAATACGGGGCCCGGCGCATCATCCTCGCTGCCGGCGTGGTCGATGCACTGCCAGATGTCCCCGGTCTCGCCGAGCGCTGGGGCAAGCATGTGTTTCACTGCCCGTATTGCCATGGCTATGAACTCGACCAGGGTCGCATCGGCGTGCTGGCCTCGTCGGAGATGTCGATGCATCACGCCTTGATGCTGCCGGACTGGGGATCGACGACGCTGTTTCTCAACGGCGCGTTCACGCCGGACGCTGAGCAAATCACGCAACTGATGCAACGCGGCGTCACTATCGAGCGCGAACCGATCAGGCGATTGTCAGGCGCATCCATCGATGTCGAACTCACGGATGGCCGCGTCGTTCCGCTCGATGGCATGTTCACGCTGACGCGCACCAGCCCGGCGTCGCCGCTCGGCGCACAGCTCGGCTGTGCCATGGAAGACGGGCCGATGGGACCGTTCCTGCAGACCGACATGTTCAAGGAAACCACCGTCTCCGGCGTGTTCGCCTGCGGTGACATGGCGCGCGCGACGGGCTCCGTGGCGCTTGCGGTGGGCGATGGCGCGATGGCCGGGGTCGGCGCGCATCGGTCGCTGATGTTCGGGACGGGCCACGGCTAGAGTTGGACGCCTAGCGGCTTCAGCGCATGGCTGCAGCGAATTGTCGTGGTTTGATTTCCCTGATCATGTTGCTAGTCATCACAGGCCAAGAACATGCTGGGAAGGACCGACCATGAGCGACAAGGATAACGGCGCTAACGACGACGTTCCGTTCAATCGCGATTATCCGCTCAAGCCCGGCGTCGTCGATCAGGTCCGCCCAAACGTGCGCCGGGTTCTCTGTAATAACCCCTCGCCTTTCACCTTTACCGGAACCAACAGCTATATCGTCGGCACCGGCAAGGTCGCGATCATCGATCCCGGCCCGGCCAATGACGCGCATCTGCAGGCGCTGCTCGATGCGGTGAAGGGCGAAACGGTGACGCATATTCTCGTCACCCATACCCATAGCGACCATTCGCCGAATACCGCGGCGCTCAAGGCCGCCACCGGCGCCACGGTCTACGCCGAAGGCCCGCACCGCGCCTCGCGGCCGCGCTTCGAGAGCGAAAAACACTCGCCGGAGTCAGGCGCCGACCGGGACTTCAAGCCGGACGTACTGGTCGCCGACGGCGACGTGATCGAAGGCGACGGCTGGGCGCTGGAAGGCGTGGCGACGCCGGGCCACACCGCCAACCACATGGCCTTTGCCTGGCGCGAGAAAAAATATCTCTTTGTCGCCGATCATGTGATGGGCTGGTCGACCTCCATCGTCGCGCCGCCCGATGGCTCGATGATCGACTACATGGCCTCACTCGACAAACTCGCGGCGCGCGACGAGGACCTGTATTTCTCCGGCCACGGCCCGGACATTCCCGACGCGCAGCGCTATGTCCGCTTTCTCATTCGCCACCGCCGCGCCCGCGAAGCCTCGATCCTGCATCGTCTCGGCAAGGGCGAAGCGGATATCCCCACCATCGTGCGCGCGATCTATATCGGGCTAGATCCACGCCTGACGGGTGCCGCCGGCTATTCGGTGCTGGCGCATCTGGAAGATCTCGTCGCCCGCGGCCTGGTGCTGACGGACGGCGACCCGGTCATCAGTGGGAGTTATCGGATGGCTGCTTAACCTCTCCCCGCATTGCGGGGAGAGGTCGCCGCGTCTTCGCGGCGGGTGAGGGGCAGGGCACACACTCACAACAATCAAGCGACGATTGGATCGCGCCGGACACGAGAGAAAAGCTCTGCGGCATCGACGTGCCCACGCCCCTCACCCCACCCCTCTCCCCGCATTGCGGAGAGAGGCAGCCAGAGGACGGTGCGTCGGATCGAAGTGAGACAGTCCTTACGGCAGATTCACGATCTCGACCCAGTTCGGATTCTTGCCCACGGGTGTTTCGCTCAGCTTGGTCAGGCTGCCCGTCGCCTTGTCGATGGCATAGGTCGTCATGCTGTTCGATAGCTGCCCGACCACCAGCAGATAGCGTCCTGACGGATCGATATTGAAGCCGCGCGGCTGCTTCTCCGTCGCGGTGGAGCCAAGCGATGTCAGCGCGCCGGTTTTGGGATCGACACGGAACGCAGCGATCGTGTTGCTGGTGCGCTCCGACGCATAGAGAAACTTGCCGTCGGGTGTCAGATGGATATCCGCCGCCCAGGGCTTGCCGTCAAAGCCCTTGGGCAGCGCGGAGGCGACCTGCGTTTCCTTCTTCAGCGTGCCGGTGGCAGCGTCCCATGGAAACACATAGATCGCCGCATCGAGCTCGTTGAGCAGATAGACGAACTTCTTGTCCGGCGAGAACACCAGATGGCGAGGGCCACCTTTCGCCTTCACGCTCACGGTCGGCGGATCGTTCGGCGTCAGCTTTCCCGCCTTGGCATCGAATTTCTGCTGATAGATGACATCGCCGCCGAGGCTCGTATGCAGCACATAGCGATTGGTGGGGTCGACGATAATGCAGTGCGCGTTCGGTTCGGTGGCGACGACCTGCTGTGCCGGCGCGATCACGCCATTGGGCCCGATGGCGTTCACCGTCACCTTGTTGCCGCCATAGGACGCGCTGAGCAGGAAGCGCCCGGTGCGATCGACGGCGATATAGGCCATGGAATCGGCCAGTGGCCCGGGGCCGACAAGTTTCAGTTTTCCAGTTTTGGCATCGATATCGAAGGTCACCGCCGTGTAGGGCTCGTTGCGCAAACCGGCATAGAGCCGGTGCTTCTCGGGGCTGATGGCCAGCGGCAGCGAGCCGCCCGGCTTCGCCGGCCCCGGCACCGCCACGGTATCGATCGCAGCGAGACTGCCATTCGCCTTCAATTCGAGAATGCTGATGTTCTGGCTGTCGGCATTACCGACATAGACGTAGGTGGCGGCACTGGCCGATGACATGATGAGCCCTGTTGCTAACGGGAGCGAGACGATCGCCAGCAGCGCCTTCAAACCGGCGCTGGCACGCGTGAATAGCCAACGGCGCGAAACGGAACGAACCCGTGCGAGCATCAACGCCTCCCTGCCTCTTTTCATTGGGAGGGATGATGCTACCGCCTTCTGGAATAGGCAAGCTGCGCTGCGGCAAAGTCAGAACCGCGAGATCAGAACCGGCCGGCCGCCGTCACCCGCAGTGCCAGCGGCTCGACCGGATGCAGCACGCGGTCCATGATGCCGGTCTGGCACACCGCGGCAGGCGCCGTCGGCGCCCCGCCGCCGCCCGGGAAGCACATGGCGAACAGCGAATCCGATTTCAGCAGCGAGCCATAGGCATAGGTGATCTGGTCCGACTTGCTATCGAGAATGTTGAAGGCATCGAGCTGGATGCGCCAGCCATTATCGAAGCGGTAACCAACCTGCCCGTTGAGCAGACCCGTGGCTGGCGAGATGAAGGCCGCGTCTTCAGTCAGCGGACGCGGGCCGAAATAACGATAGCGCAAGGCGCCAAACCAGCCGGTCGCCTCGCCCAGCCTGATGCCAGCCGAGGCGATCATGTTGGGCGCGCCGGGAATGAAATTGCCGGGCGCGTTGCCGATCTGCGAGGCTGGATAGCCATCCAGCTCCGCATAGGCCGCCGCGTGATCGGCATTGCTGCCGCGGAAGCGCGCGCGGGTCATTGCGAGATCGGCTTCAAGACTCAACCATGACGTGGGCTTGTAGTCGTTGGTCCATTCGAAGCCGACGCGGCGGCTGGGACGACTCGCTTCAGTGTCACCAGCATCACCGACGAACAGGATCTCGGAGGCGGAATCCAGCATGAAGAGCGCGATCGAGCTGGTCAGCCCTGGAATGAGCCTGGTGCGCAATCCAATCTCCGCGCCCTTTGTCTTGACCAGGAACGGCGAGCTATCGACCGGCGATCCGTCGCTCGGCGAATCCTTGATGGTCACACCGCGCGCATCGTTGCTGTGAAAACCCTCGCCGGCATTCAGGAACAGTTCGGTCCTGGCGAAAGGACCGAGCACGAGACCTGCCTTGGGGCTGCCGATGGTCGCCGTGGCGCTGCCGGAGTTCACCGGATTGAAGAACGAATTGACCGTGGTGTCGTAATAGTCGCCGCGCCAGCCGATATTGGTGCGCAGCCAGTCGGTCCAGAAGGTAGTGTTCTGCACGAACACGCCGACGCTACCCTCCTTCACGCCATCGTTGCGCGCGGTGGAGAGATATAGCCGCTGAATGGTGTTGCCGAGACTGACATTGATATCGTCGTAGCGGCTCTGGATGCCGACCTCGGTTTCGTTGCGGAAGCCTGCGATACTGTACTTGAATGTATGCGAGGCATTGATGCCGCCGAGCACGCGGTCGTCATATTGGTGAAACTGGTCGCCATTGACGGGATCGCTCAGGAAGAACGTGAAGTTGTTCCACAGATTGAGCTTGCTCTTGATGACGTAGAAATCGAGTTTGGTTGCGCTGTCGAGATCGGTTTGCCGGAGACGGCCGGACAGCGAGAAACGCTCCGAATTGCCGCCATCGCTGGGATCGAGCGCGCCATAGCGGCCGATCTCGCCGGAAGTGATTGCGCGCAGCGGCACCTGATCGGTGGAATTCCACTTGTTGCCATAGGCCATACCGGTCAGCGACAAACCATTGTCGGCGGTGCCCTGGATGTAGCGGATCACGCCATTGAGCTTCTGGAGCTTGTCGGGATTGTCCCACGGGCCGTTATAGATATTGGCCTCAGCGGCCACCAGCAGCGTGCCTTCGCCGACTTTGCCCGACGTCACGCCAAAGGCCCGGTTGTAACCGAAACTTCCTGATGTGATCGACGCCATGGTGCGCGCGACGCTGTCGATCAGGCTGACATGGATCGCACCCACGGACGAGAAGTCGCCTTCATCGGCGAAATACGGTCCCTTGCGGACGTTGACTGAATTGATCAGCTCGGGGATCACAAAATTTGTATCGGCATAGCCCTGGCCGTGACCATGGGTGCGCATGTTCACCGGCATGCCGTCGATGGAGATCGCCAGATCCGTGCCGTGATCAAGATTCACGCCGCGCAGGAAATACTGGTTGGCTTTGCCCTCGCCCGAATGCTGGGTGACGATCAGGCCGGGCGCGACTTCCAGCGCTTCGGCGGGACGCGACAGAGGACGTGCATTGATCTCGGCGCCGCTGACAGTCTTCTCGCTGGCAGAGGCGACCAGCGCCTGCGCTGCACTGGCACCGGGCGTGACACTCATGCCGCCGGCCCCCAACGTCGGTGCGGCAACATGGCGTGCCGCCGGGCGGCCCGCCTCATTCCCGCTGCGCGGTACACGTGGTTTGACCGCAGGCCCCGGCGGCGCCTCGACTTCGACCGGCGACAGCACTGTCGCCGGCTGCGCAACCGACAGCGTGACGGCTGCGAGCGACGAGGCCAGCGAGATTCCGGCCGATGAAAAGAGAGAGCGATGCATCGGTCAGTCGGCCGGGCTATGCTGGGTTCAACCGGAACACACTGACATGCCAAGTATGACAAAGTCAAAGATTCGTCATACTTTTGAGAGGGCCGATGCAGCGCATTACGATCACGCTCGATGACGACCTGATGGAAGAGCTGGATGCGATGATCGCCGAACACGGCTATCAGAACCGCTCCGAAGCGATCCGCGATTTCGCCCGTGCCGGCATGCAGCAGGCCGCGCAGGAAAAGGGCAAGGCCGGCGAATGCGTGGCCGCCCTAGTCTATGTCTATGATCACGCCCAGCGCGATCTGTCACGCCGGCTGGTCGACACCTATCACCATCACCATGACCTCTCGCTGGCGACGCTGCATGTGCATCTCGACGGCGACAACTGCATGGAAGTCACGGCGCTGCGCGGCTCCGGCAGCGAAGTGCAGCACTTTGCCGATCACATCATTGCGGAGCGCGGCGTGAAGTATGGGCGGGTGGTGATGATGCCGACGGGGAAGAAGGCGGAGGGGAAGAAGAAGGGGCACAGTCACGGGTGATGTGGAGCTTCCTTCCCCTCTCCCCCAGCGCGGCAAAGCAGCGCGCAGCGGGAGAGGGTGGATCGAACCGCGCAGCGGTTCGAGACGGGAGAGGGAGCGCCACAGGCTCCGTACGTTGTGGCGCCCCTCTCCCGCCTTCGCTTCGCTCAGGCACCCTCTCCCCCCGCGAAGCTGCGCTTCGCGGGGGAGAGGGGAAGAAAGATCAATCCCAATCCGGCGCGAAACCCGGATTGACCAGCCGCTGCGTCTTCGGCAGTGCTGCGATCGCCTTGCGGTCGTCGTCGTCCAGCGTGACCTTCAGCGCATCGAGATTGGCCTGCTGGCTTTCCTTGCGCGACGCCTTGGGGATCGCCGCGACGCCGTCCTGATCGAGCAACCATTTCAATGCGACCTGCGCCGCTGACACGCCGTGCTTGGCGGCGATCTTTTTCATCACATCGTTGTCGGCCAGCCGGCCCTGGCCGAGCGGACAATAGGCCACCAGCGGGATCGACTTCGACCGCAGATAGGTCAGCAGCTTCGTCTGGTCGAGCAGCGCATGATATTCGACCTGATTGCAGGCGACCGGCGCGCCGATCTCCTCCACCGCCTGCTTCATCAGCTTGACCGGGAAATTCGCGACGCCGATGGCGCGAACGCGGCCCTCATCCTTCAGCTTCAGCAACGTCTCGAAGATCGTCGGGAGATTCATGCCCTTCGAGGGCCAGTGCACCAGATAAAGATCGATGACATCGAGTCCGAGCTTCTTCAGGCTGGTGTCGAAGGCGCGCCTGATGGCATCCGGCGCGAGGTTCTCGTGCCAGACCTTGGTGGTGACATGCAGGTCCTTGCGCGCGATGCCCGAGGCCTTGATGCCGGCGCCGACTTCCGCCTCGTTGCCATACATTTCGGCGGTGTCGATGTGGCGATAACCGAGGCCGATGGCGCTTTCCACGCCGGCGACGCCGCCGTCGCCCGTGAGCTTGAACGTGCCGAGGCCGAGCTTCGGCACTGAAATGCCCTGCGTGTTCAGATTGTCCATGTCACTTCCTCAAGCATGTCAATTCTTCAATATGGCGAAACCGTCCGAGACGACGGCGCCTGAAGTGTTTGATACGGTGCCAGCCTGCAACGATAAACTCAAATCACCGGGAGAGTTTCAGCACCATGGAAAAGGCATTACGCGGATGGCTCGACTCCCACGGCCTGCTGGCCATCACTGCGGCCGTGCTCGGGGTCATCAGCCTGCTGGCCATGATCCTGGTGGTGGGCGGCTTCTGGCTGGCACGCTAAACGGCATCATCTCACGATGTCGCTAATGGGCTTCTGAATGTCGCACATGGACTGGTGCCGATCCCCGAAATACGCGACACTCCGGGCCTGATCGCCACCCGGATTTTCCATGCGCTATTCGCTGACGTCCCTGCTCAGGCAAACCCTCACCGGCCACAAAGGCTGGACGCCGCAATGGCGCGATGCTGCGCCGAAGCCCGAATACGACATCATCATCGTCGGCGGCGGCGGCCATGGGCTGGCGACGGCCTATTATCTGGCGAAAGAGTACGGCCTCACGAACATCGCCGTCCTCGAGAAGAGCTGGATCGGGTCAGGCAATATCGGCCGCAACACCACCATCATCCGGTCCAACTATCTGCTCTCGGAAAACATCTCGCTCTATGAGCTGTCGCTGAAACTGTGGGAAGGCCTCGAGCAGGACTTCAACTACAACGCCATGGTCAGCCAGCGCGGCGTATTGAACCTCTATCACTCCGACGGCCAGCGCGACGCCTATGCCCGGCGCGGCAACATGATGCGGCTGAACGGCGCCGATTCCGAGCTGCTGGACCGTGAGGGCGTGCGCAAACTCTATCCGTTCCTGAATTTCGACGCCGCGCGGTTTCCGATCCAGGGCGGCCTCTTGCAGAAGCGCGGCGGCACCGTGCGCCATGATGCCGTCGCCTGGGGCTATGCCCGCGGCGCCAGCGATCGCGGCGTCGACGTGATCCAGAATTGCGAGGTCACGGGGATCGACATCGTCGACGGTCGCGTGGTGGGCGTGCAGACCTCGCGCGGCGCGATCAAGGCCAAGAAGATCGGCATTGCCGTCGCCGGCTCGTCGTCGCGCGTTGCGGCGATGGCCGGGATGCGGCTGCCGATCGAAAGTCATGTGCTGCAGGCCTTCGTCTCCGAGGGACTGAAGCCTTTCATTCCCGGCGTCATCACCTTCGGCGCCGGGCACTTTTACATCAGCCAGTCCGACAAGGGCGGCCTGGTGTTTGGCGGCGATATCGACGGCTACAACTCCTATGCTCAGCGCGGCAATCTGCCTGTGGTCGAGGATGTCTGCGAAGGCGGCATGGCCCTGATGCCGGCGATCGGCCGCGCGCGGATGCTGCGCAACTGGGGCGGCCTCGTCGACATGTCGATGGACGGCTCGCCGATCATCGACCGCACCCACGTCAAAGGACTCTATCTTAATGCCGGCTGGTGCTATGGCGGCTTCAAGGCGACGCCGGGCTCGGGCTTCGTCTTCGCGCATCTGCTGGCGAAGGACGAGCCGCATCCCGCCGCCAATCGTCTGCTGCTGGGTCGCTTCCGTAGCGGCCACATCGTCGACGAAAAGGGCCAGGGCGCCCAACCGAACCTGCATTGAGGCCCCCATGCGCATCCCCTGCCCTTATTGCGGATCCCGCGACGCCTCGGAGTTTTTCTATTCCGGCGATGCCGCGCTGACACGGCCCGCGCCCGAGAGTGCGGATGCGATGTTCGACTATGTCTATCTGCGCGACAATCCAGTCGGCGTTCACAGGGAATATTGGTATCACGCCGCCGGCTGTCATGCCTGGCTGACGGTGACGCGCAACGTCTCGACGCATGAGGTGATCGACGCCGTGCTGGCCCATGATGAGGCTGCATCATGAGCATCTCGCGTCGTCTCGCATCCAGTGGGCTGATCGACCGGTCCAAGCCGATCAATTTCACCTTCGACGGCAAGACCTATGGCGGCTATGCCGGCGATACGCTGGCGTCGGCGCTGCTCGCCAATGACACGATGCTGGTCGGCCGGTCGTTCAAATATCACCGGCCGCGCGGCATCTTCTCCGCTGGGCCCGAAGAGCCGAATGCGCTGGTGACGCTGCGCTCGGGCGCGCGCGCCGAACCAAACACCAAGGCCACCACGGTCGAGCTGTTTGATGGCCTGGACGCATCGAGCCAGAATTGCTGGCCGTCGCCGAATTTCGATCTGCGCGCCGTGCATCAGCTCGCCGGCCCGCTGCTGAATGCCGGATTCTACTACAAGACCTTCATGTGGCCGGCGGCGTTCTGGGAGAAATTCTACGAGCCCGCCATCCGTGCCTCGGCGGGCCTCGGCGCACTCAGCGGCCTCGACGATCCCGACACTTACGAAAAATCGTACGCCTTCTGTGACCTGCTGGTGATCGGCGCCGGCCCGGCAGGCCTCGCCGCCGCACTTGCGGCGGGACGCGCCGGGGCGCGCGTGATCGTGGCAGAAGAAGATTTCGTGCTCGGCGGGCGCCTTCTGAGCGACACCGCGCAGATCGATGGCATCTCAGCGGCCTCATGGGCAGCGCTGGCGGAAGCCGAACTCGGCACACTGCCGAATGTCCGCATCCTCAAGCGCACGGCCGTGTTCGGCGCCTATGACGGCGAATATGGCGCCATCGAGCGCGTCAGCGATCACCTGCCGGTGCCACCGCCATTCATGCCGCGTCAGCGGCTGTGGAAGGTCGTCGCCAAACAGTGTGTGCTCGCCGCTGGCGCACAGGAACGACCGCTTGTATTTCCCGGCAATGACCGGCCCGGCATCATGCTGGCGTCGGCATTGCGCACTTACGCCAACCGCTTCGGCGTGGTGCAGGGCCAACGCGTTGCGATCTTCACCACATCGGACGATGGCTGGCGCAGTGCGTTCGACTTGCAAGCGGCCGGCGCCGAGATCGCTGTTGTGGTCGATGCACGGACGGAGGTTTCGCCTGAGGTGCGCAAACTCGCAGGCAATGCACCGCAGTTTCTCCGCGCGCATGTCTCCGACACGTCAGGCTATCGCAGGCTGACGACGATCGAGATCACCGACAGTGCGGGCAAGACCCGCAGCGTGGCTGCGGACACGCTTGGCGTTTCCGGCGGCTGGTCGCCGAGCATCGGCATCGCCACGCATCTGGGCGGCAAGGGCAACTGGTCGGAGGAGAAATCCGCATTTCTCTGCAACGACATGCCGCCCGGCATGCAGATCGCGGGCGCCGCAGCCGCGCAATGGACGCTGGCGCGGGCATTGGAGAGCGGTACACTGGCCGGAGCAAAAGCTGCTTCGCATGTCGGCGTCGGCCTGCAGACGCAGAAGCCCATCACCGCCAGCGACGAGGCGTCCGGTAACAATCCGGTCTGGCTGTTTAAGGGATCGCGCCGCAAGGCGTTCGTTGACCTGCAGAACGATGTCACCGCGACCGATGTTGCTCTCGCTGCGCAGGAGGGCTTCCGTTCGGTCGAGCAGCTCAAGCGCTACACGACTTTGGGCATGGCGACCGATCAAGGCAAGACATCCAATGTCAACGGCTTGGCGATCCTCGCCGGCGAGATCAGGAAGACCATCGCCGAAACCGGCGCGACGCGGGCACGCCCGCCGCATGTGCCGGTCGCCATCGGTGCTTTTGCGGGTCTGCACAGCGGCAAGCATTTCAAGCCGACGCGGCTGACGGCGAGCCACGCGGCCTCCGCTGCGGCGGGCGCCACCTTCGTTGAAGCCGGCCAATGGATGCGCGCGCAATGGTTCAACGCGCCCGGTGAGAGCGACTGGTTGCAGAGCGTCACCCGCGAGGTGAAGGCGGTGCGCTCCAGCGTCGGCATCTGCGATGTCTCGACCCTCGGCAAGATCGCGCTGTGCGGATCGGATGTCGGCACGTTCCTCGACCGCGTCTATATCAACACCTTCTCGACGCTGCCCATCGGCAAGGTGCGCTACGGCGTGATGCTGCGCGAGGACGGCTTCGTGATGGATGACGGCACCACCGCGCGGCTCTCCGCCGATCATTATGTAATGACCACCACCACCGTAAATGCCGGCAAGGTGATGCAGCATCTGGAATACTGCCATCAGGTGCTGTGGCCCGAACTCGACGTGCAGATGGTCTCGGTGACCGAACAATGGGCACAAGTTGCCGTCGCCGGGCCTAAGTCGCGCGAGCTGCTGCAGGCGCTGCTCGGCGATGCCTTTGATGTCTCCAATGAGGCCTTCCCGTATCTGGCCTGTGCTGAATTCCACGTCGGCACCGTTCCGCTGCGGTTGTTCCGCGTCTCGTTCTCCGGCGAGCTCGCTTATGAGATCGCTGTGCCAGCGGGCTATGGCGAAGCGCTGTTCAACGCGCTGATACAGGCCGGCAAGGCGTTCGACGTCGTGCCCTATGGCACCGAGGCGCTATCAGTGATGCGGATCGAAAAGGGTCATCTCGCCGGCTCCGAACTCAACGGCCAGACCGTGGCCCGCGATCTCGGGCTCGGACGGATGACGTCGGTGAAGAAGGACTATATCGGCCGCACCATGGCCGCACGTGAGGCGCTGATCGATCCGGATCGGCCGACGCTGGTCGGCCTGCGGCCGGTCGATCGCAGCCATCGTTTGCGTAATGGCGCATTGCTGTTCGCGCGCGGCGTGACGCCTGCGCCGGACAACAATGCCGGCTTCATCACCTCGACAGCCTTTAGCCCGGGCAACAATCACTGGATCGGCCTTGGCCTGCTGGCCCGCGGGCCGGAACGGCATGGCGAGATCATCCGCGCCTGGGATCCGGTACGCTCCGGCGACTATGAGCTCGAAGTCGTAGATCCCGTCTTCGTCGATACAGAAGGAGCGCGGCTGCGTGCTTGATCTCGCTTACGTCTCCGCATTTGCCGGCTTGCGATCCATCGGCGATGGCCGCGGCGTCATCGCCAGGGAACGTCGCGGCATCGCCATTGCCACCGTGATGGCGCGCAAAGGCCAGAGTGCCGCGCTCGCTGCTGCCGTGAAGGAACAGTTCGATATCAATCTGCCACTGGGACCGCACGGCTCCGGCAGCGACGCGACCTCGTTTCTCGGCACCGGTCCCGGCCGCTGGCTGGTGACCCACGATGCGGGCACACCGCGTTTCGTCGATAGCCTTGCGCAGCAGCTCGATGGCCTCGCCTCCGTCGTCGATCAGTCCGATGGCGTCGGATTGCTGCGGCTAACCGGGCCGGCCCTGCTCGACGTGCTCGCCAAGGGCGTCGCCATAGATCTCAGCGCCATCGCGTTTCCCGCCGGCAGTGTTGCCGTCACGCAGATCGCACATATGGGCGTGACGCTGTGGAAGGTCGACGAGGCGCCAACTTTCCACATCGCGGTCGCGCGCAGCATGGCCGGCAGTTTCCTGCACTGGCTGGAAGCGTCGGCGGCGATGACGGGATTGGCGGTGGAGTAGTCGCTTTCTTAACCTCGCCCCGCTTGCGGGGAGAGGTCGGAGCCGAGCGGCTAGCGAGGCTTCGGGTGAGGGGGAGCTAGTGTTCTACTCGCTAGCTCCCCCTCACCCGTCGCGACAAGCTTCGCTTGTCACGCCACCCTCTCCCCGCTTAGCGAAGCTTCGCTTCGCCGGGCGGGGCGAGGGAAGCAAGCCGCTCCGTCCATCTAATACCCCCGGCTGCGATCCAACGAATCCTTCGGCCGCACACCGGCCTGCACGGCTTCTGCCGTGGCAAGGATGGTATCGCCGATCGCGGTCATCGTGACTTCGCAGGCGTCGTGCGGCGTCAGCACGATCTGCGGATGCGACCAGAACGGATGGTCCTTGGGCAGCGGTTCGGTGTGGAAGACATCGAGTGTCGCGCCGGAGAGCTGCCCGCCGGCGAGCGCATCGAGGATATCCTGCTCAACGGAGTGCTCGCCGCGGCCGACCTGAATGAGATAACTGCCGCGCGGCAGCTTGGCGAACAGGCTTGCATCGAGGATGCCGCGGGTTTCCTCGGTGAGCGGCAGCAGGTTCACCAGCACCTCAGAGCCCGCGAGCATCGCATCGAGCCCATCGCTGCCGTGGAAGCCGGTCACGCCGGGTGTCGTCGGCTTGGCCGAGCGGCTCCAGACCCTGACGGGAAAGCCGAGCATCGCCAGATCGGACGCGACGCGCGCGCCGATGGCGCCGTAGCCGAGAATGCCGATCGGAACCTCGGACGGGCGGCGCCCGCCACCGAGGCGCTTCCACACGTGATCGCGCTGGTTCTGCAGATACGTCCCGAACTGGCGCTGGTGATAGATCACGTTCCAGATCACGAAGCCCGACATCATCTGCGCCTGTGCCGGCTCGACCACGCGCACCACGTCGATGCCGTCGCGCAGGCTCGGACAGTTCAGGATGCTGTCGGCGCCGGCGCCGATGGAACACGCTGCCTTCAGGTTCGGATAGTGATCGAACCCGTCGGCATGCGGATGCCAGCTCACCGCCATGTCGATTTTAGCGGGATCGGTGCCGTCGAGATGGTCGACAAAATTCACCTTGCCGTCGAGCCGGGCGATTTCGTTGGTCAGGTATTTGCGCAGGTTGATGGTCCTGCTCAGGAAAACACAAGTCACGGGAGACGTCGGCATAAGGTCAGGCGGCCTGGGATGGCGAACTCTGGCCGGGGACGGCGCCGAGCAATTCGCGGGTGTAGGGATGTTCCGGCGCCGCAAACAGTTGCGCCGTCGGCTTCAGCTCGACGATCACACCGCGCTGCATCACCGCGATGCGATCGCAGATCTGTGCGGCGACACGAAGGTCGTGGGTGATGAACAGCATCGACAGACCAAGGCGGGCCTTGAGGTCTTCCAGCAGCTTCAGCACCTGCGCCTGCACGGAGACGTCGAGCGCGGAGACGGCTTCGTCGGCGACGATGATCTCCGGATCCATCGCAAGCGCGCGGGCGATGCCGAGACGCTGGCGCTGGCCGCCGGAGAATTCATGCGGATAGCGGTCGAGCGAACCGGCATCGAGGCCGACCATTCCCAGCAGATCACGCGCACGCTGCATCGCGACCTTCGGATCGGTGCCGCGGGCGATCGGGCCATCGGTGATGATCTGGCCGACCCGGCGACGCGGATTGAGCGAGGCGAACGGGTCCTGAAAGATCATCTGGATGCGGTGGCGCTGCGCGCGCAGCGCCTTGCCTTCGAGTGCCGTGAGATCGATATCCCCGATGCGCACGGTGCCGCGGTCGGCTTCGATCAGCCGCATCACCAGACGCGCCACTGACGATTTGCCCGAACCGGACTCGCCAACGAGACCGACGGTCTCACCCTGCATGATCGAGAACGTGACTTCGTTCGCCGCCTGCACGCGGCGATCCGGCTTGAACCAGCCGCCCGAGGTCACATAGGTCTTGTCGAGGCCGATGACCTCGACAGCCTTCGCATTTTCATCCAGCGACGCGCGCACCGGCGGGTGCATCGAAGGCACGGCAGCCAGCAGAGCCTTGGTGTAATCGTGCTGCGGATTCCTGAAGACGGCGTCGATCGAGCCTTCCTCGACGATCTTGCCATGACGCAGCACCACGACGCGGTCAGCGATATCGGCGACGACGCCGAAGTCGTGGGTGATGAACATCACCGCCATGTTGCGGCTGCGCTGCAGATTGCGGATCAGCTTGAGGATCTGAGCCTGGGTAGTGACGTCGAGTGCCGTGGTCGGCTCGTCGGCGACGAGCACTGATGGTTCGAGCGCAAGTGCCATGGCGATCATCGCACGCTGGCGCTGACCACCGGAGAGCTGGTGCGGATAGGCGCGGATGATGCGCTCTGGATCGGGCAGACCGACTTCCTTGGCGAGGCTGAGGGCCTTGGCGCGGCGCTCCTTCGGCGTCAAAAGATTATGCGCCTCGAACATTTCCATCATCTGCTCGCCAATCCGCATCAGAGGATTGAGCGCCGTCATCGGCTCCTGGAACACCATGGCGATGCCGCGGCCGCGCACTTCGCGCCAGCCGCTTTCGTCGAGCTTCAGGAGATTCTGGCCTTCGAACAGAACTTCGCCGGTCTCGGTCTTCACCGTATCCGGCAACAGTCCCATCAGCGCATGGGCGCACATGGACTTGCCGGAACCGGATTCGCCGACGACGCAAACGATCTCGCCGGGAATGAGATCGATGGACACGCCATCGACCGCATAGGGACGTTCGGCGCTCTTCGGCAAAGCAATCTTGAGGTTCTTGATGGAAACGGCGGGCGCTTTAGACGGCACTTGGGTCATCAGCGGCTATCCTTCGCCAGGCGCGGATTGAGCGCGTCGTTGAGGCCTTCGCCGATCAGGTTCATGCCGAGCACCGAAATCAGGATGGCGACCCCGGGGAAGACCGTGATCCACCAGGCCTGACGGATCACCGTCCGGCCCGCGCCGACCATATAGCCCCAGGACATCAGGTTGGGATCGCCAAGGCCGAGGAACGACAGCGAGGATTCCAGCAGAATCGCATTGGCGACCATCAGCGACGCCAGCACGATCACCGGCGACAGCGCATTCGGCAAAATCTCGCGCGAGATGATCCAGGTATTACTCTGGCCGGTGACGATGGCGGCCTGGACATATTCGCGGGTACGCAGCGACAGCACCTCACCGCGCACCAGACGCGCCACCGGCGGCCACGAGACGATGGCGATGGAACCGACGATGGAATAGATCGACGGCTGCAGGATCGCCACCAGCACAATGGCCAGCGGGAAGCTGGGAATGGTCTGGAAGAACTCGGTGAAGCGCATCAGGGCGTCGTCGACCTTGCCGCCGAAATAACCGGCGATGGCGCCGAGCGGCACGCCGATCGTCAGCGCCACGGTGGTCGAAACGAGACCGACCAGCAGCGACACGCGAGCGCCATAGATCAGGCCGGCAAACACGTCGCGGCCCAGCGCATCGGTGCCGAGGGTCACCATGGGATTGGTGAAGGGCGGCAGGAACGGCCGCTGCACCATCCGCCAGGGCGAGGTCGGGAAGATCATTTGCCCGAACAGCGCGACGAAAATCGCAAGCGTGATGATGACCAGACCGATAACGCCGCCGGGATTGCGCAGCATCAATTTCCAGAACTTCTTCATGATGCAAACTCGATGCGTGGATCGACCAGCCGATAGACGAGGTCGGTGACGAGGTTGAAGATCAGGACCATCGCCGAGCAGACCACGAAGACGCCGAGCAGAAGGTTATAATCGCGTTGCAAGAGCGCCTCATAGAGCAACCTGCCAATGCCGGGCCATGCAAACACCGTCTCGGTGAGCACGGCACCGCCGACCAACGTACCGGAATGGACGCCGGCCAGCGTCACCACCGGCAGCAGCGCGTTGCGCAGCACGTGGCGGCGCTGGATGATGTTGTCGCGCAGGCCCTTGGCGCGGGCCGTCTTGACGAAATCGAGCCGCTTGACCTCAAGCATCGAGGCGCGCGTCATGCGCGTATAGGTCGCCATGAAGAACAGGCCGATGGTCATGGCCGGCATCACCAGATGCAGAGCCACGTCTTTCACATGTGCCCATCCGGTAAAGTTTCCACCGACGGTCTCGTAGCCGAAGCTCGGCAGCCAGCCGAGATAGACCGAGAACAGCAGGATCGACATCAGCGCGACCCAGAAGATCGGCGTGGCATAGAACAGCAGCGCGGAGACAGTGATGGCGGTGTCCGCCCATGTCCCCGCAAATCTCGCGGCCAGCGTACCGAATGTGATGCCCAGTAACAGCGATATGCCGAACGCCGTCAGCGTCAGCAGCAGCGTCGCCGGCAGACGCTCGGCGATCAGCTTCGCGACCGGCATCTGCTGGCGGAACGAGAAACCGAGGTCGAGGGTGACGACACCCTTCACGTAAATGAACAGCTGCTCCGGCAGCGGTTTGTCCAGTGAGAACTTTTCGCGCAGCTGCTGGACGAATTGCTCATCGCTGGCGCCGGCCTCACCGGCCATCACCGCTGCGGGATCGCCGGGCGCAAGGCGGATCAGGAAGAAGTTCATCACGATGATCGCAAGCAGGACGAACACGCCCTTCACGATCCTCTGGGCAACGAATGACAGCATCAGAGGTCCATCGCATTCAGGTCAGAGTACACAAAGAAAACCCGTGACAATCCGAGGGATCGTCACGGGCATCAGGCTGAAAGCTTACTTGTCGATCCAGGCGTCGCGGAAACCGTCATTGACGCCGATACCGGTCGTGATCAGGTTCTTGATCTTGCAGTTGGTGATGGTCGGGAACTGCAGTTCAAGCTGCCATGCCACAGGGACGTCCTCGACGAGGATCTTCTGGACCTTCTCGTAGATTTCCTTGCGCTTCGAATCCGGCGTGGCGACGGCGCCCTCTTCGAACAGCTTGTCGACCTCAGGATTGGAATAGCCCTCAAGGTTGTTGAACAGCTGGCCCTTCTGGATCGCGCTCGTCACGTAGTTACGGCCAACGCCGAGCGCCGGATCGCCGTACTGATAGAGATAGGTGAAGGAGATATCGTAATCCCACTCCATGTTCTTCTGGTTCGAACCAGGCACGTCGGTGGCGATGGTCTCGATATTCATGCCGACGTCGACGAGATTCTGCTTCACAGCTTCACCCCAGCGCGACCACGTCTCGCCGTAAGGCAGCGGCATCAGGCGGACCTTCTCGCCCTTGTAGCCGGCTTCCTTCAGCAACGCCTTGGCCTTGGCCGGATCGTAGGGATATTTCGGCACATTGTCGGTGTAGAACTTGATCGCCGACGACGACGGACCGGTGGCCACCTTGCCGAGACCGTTCCAGATCACGTCCTTGGCGAACTCGCGGTCCACCGCATACATGATCGCCTGACGAACCTTCTTGTTGGCGAGCACGGGGGTGCGGTTGTTGAGCCACATCCAGGCCATCGGCGAGAAGAATTCCCAGCCATCGCCGGTGACGCAGGTATTCGGCAGCTTGCTCACGCGCGGCACGTCGAAGTTCTCGATCGAACCGCCAGGCAGCACATCGACCTTGCCGGTCTCGTAGGCGACCGAACGCGCAGCGGCGTCCGGAATGATCTGCCAGTAGATGCCGTCGATATAGGGCTTGCCCTGGACGTGGTAGTTGGGGTTCTTCACCAGCTGGATGAACGAGCCCTTCTTCCATTCCTTGAACATGAACGGGCCGGTCCCGATCGGCGTGTTGTTCGCCGGATTGGTCTTGACGTCGCTGCCCTCATAGATGTGCTTCGGGATGATCGGCATCGAACCGACTTCGAAGATGCCGATGAAGGGGCCAAAGGGCTGCTTCAGCGTGAAGACGACGGTGTAATCGTCCGGCGCTTCGACCTTGTCGAGCTGCACGAGGTTGTTGCGCGCACGGGCATGGGTGACCTTGAGCGTCTCGATGGAGAACAGCACGTCGGCAGCGGTGAACGGCTTGCCGTCGTGCCAGGTCACGCCCTGCTTGAGCTTGAACGTGTAGGTCTTGGCATCCGGGCTGATGGTCCAGCTCTCGGCGAGACCCGGCTGCGGCTCCAGCGTTTTGCTGTAGCGCAGCAGGCCTTCATAGATATTGCCCGAGACCATCTGGGTCGGGCCGTTCTGGACGAGTGCCAGCATCAGGCCCGGCGGCTCTGGCTGGATCACCGCATTGATGGTGCCGCCCATCTTCGGCTCCTGCGCGAGCGCCATTGTACTCACGGTGCTCAGTGCCAAAGCCAATACAAATTTCTTCAACATATCTTTCCCCTTAGTGCCGGTTGGCACGTAACCCAGATCAGTTGACGATGTGTAGCGGAAGTCGGATCAATTCTTGTAATCGGCGTCCGTGCGATCGAGCATGCGCTTGAACGCTTCCCACTCGCTGTCCGGCTTGCCGCCTTCGGTGCCATGCACCTTGTCGTAACCGCGGTCATACTGGCCGGCGGTGTGTGCGGCAATGGCGTGGGACGGGCGAATGACTTCTGCGCCGGTTGAAAGAATCGCGAGCTGCGCGCGGCAGGAGCGCTCCATATTGAACATCAGCTTGAAGGCCTCACCGACCGAGCGGCCACAGGTGAGCAGGCCGTGGTTGCGCAGGATGAGAACCATCTTATCGCCGAGATCGGCGACCAGGCGCTCACGCTCGGACAGGTCCAGCGCGATACCTTCGAAGTCGTGATAGGCGATGCGGTCGGTGAACTGCATCGACCACTGGTTCAGCGGCTGCAGACCATCCTTCAGGCACGACACTGCGACGCCGGCAACGGTATGCGTGTGCAGCACGCACTGCGCATCGTGACGGGCGGCGTGAACGGCGCTGTGAATGGTGAAGCCGGCCGGATTGATACCGAGGCCGAGCGGATCGTCGACAACTTTACCGTCGACGTCGACGGTGACGAGGTTGCCGGCCGTCACTTCCTCGAAGCGCATGCCATAGGGATTGATCAGGAAGCGGTCCTGGGTGCCGGGGACGCGCACCGAAATATGCGTGTAAATGCTGTCATCGAGGCCGAGGCGATGGATCAGACGATAGGCCGCAGCAAGATCGATACGAACCTGCTTGGCGGCATCGAGGGTCGGCGTAAGGTTTGCATGCATATTCACAGGCGCGGTTCCCGGCTTTTTTTAAGGTGCGGGCAGGAAACACAATCGCATGGCAGCTCGCAAGATTAAACTGTCGACAATCGACGATTAATTCTTGTACAGGGGAAGAAACGGGTCCCCCGCATGCGTTTGATGTCTCCTCCAGTTGGTCTGACTGCCCTCGCCGACACCGATCTTGTCGGGCAGGTCGCACGCATCCTGACCCAGGCCATCATCAAGGGACAGTTGCTGCCCGGCGCCAAAGTCGTCGAAGCCGGCATCGCCCGCGAACTCGGCGTCAGCCGCGCCCCTGTCCGTGAAGCTGCACGGCTGCTCGAGCAACAGGGCCTGCTGGTCTCGCATCCGCGCCGCGGCTTCTTCGTCCGCAAGCTCGAAGCGACGGATATCGACGAGGTCTACGACCTGCGCATTTGCGTCGAATGTCATGCGGGCGTGCTCGCCTCGAAGAACATGACGCCTGCCAATCGCGACATGCTGCGCCGGCAGATCGACGTCATGCATGAGACTGCAGCGATCGACGATCACGCACGACAGATCGAGGAAGACTACAAATTTCACCGCATGATCTGCGAAATCGCCGGCAGCAAACGCCTGTTGCGCTTGTTCGACGATCTCGCTTCCGAACTGCGGATGACGATCGGCCTGATCGGCCGGCTCTATGACGATCCGCATCGGATTGCGCAGACCCATGAGGCACTGCTCGAAGTCCTCGAACAGGGGCATCCCGATATCATCACCGCACGGATCGACTATCACATCGGCGCCGCCTGGCGCGAAGTCGGCAAGCTGGTCCGCGAACTTCCCTCCTCAACGAATGGAGCCGCCACGTGAAGGCAGTGTATTCCGACAAGCACAAGAGCCATGATCCGCAGTTCTTTCTGGTACGCGGTCAGGTCCGTAAAACCACCGAGCAGCCGGAGCGCGCCGAGCGCTTGCTGAAAGGCCTCGCCGACGGCAAGCACACGATCGTCGCGCCGACCGAATTCGGCCAGGGCCCGCGCGCCCGCGTGCACTCGCCGGAATATCTGCGCTTCCTCGAAGGCGCCTGGGAGGAATGGATCAAGTTGCCGGACTACGGCCCGGAGATGATCGCCAATATCCATCCGAACCGCGTGGCAGGCAGCTATCCCACCCACATCACCGGCAAGCTCGGCTGGCACACCGCGGATACCGCAGCGCCGATCGGTCCTGGCACCTGGCTTGGTGCCTGCGCTTCCACCGATGTCGCCGTTACCGCGGCGCAGATGGTGATGGACGGTGAGGACGCCGTCTATGCACTCTGCCGCCCACCCGGCCACCACGCCTATCGCGACATGGCCGGCGGCTTCTGCTTCATGAATAATTCGGCCATCGCCGCCGAACATCTGCGCACCAAACATGAGCGCGTCGCGATCCTCGATGTCGACGTGCATCACGGCAACGGCACCCAGGGCATCTTCTATGCGCGTCTGGACGTGCTGACGGTGTCGATCCATGCCGATCCCGTCGGCTACTACCCCTTTGTTTGGGGCTACGCCCATGAGAAGGGCGAAGGCAACGGCCTCGGCACCAATCTCAACATTCCGCTCGCGCTCGGCACCGGCGACGACGGTTTCATCGATGCGCTTGCTGTCGCCGAGAAGACCATCAAGTCGTTTGCGCCGACGGCTCTCGTTCTCGCCCTCGGCCTCGATGCATCCGAGCACGATCCGCTGGCGGCCCTGAAAGTCACCACCCCAGGCTTCAAGCGCATCGGCGAAGCCGTGGCGCGCATGGGCCTGCCCACCGTTCTCGTTCAGGAAGGCGGATATCTGTCCGACATCCTGGGCGCCAACCTCACCTCGACGCTCGCCGGTTTCGAAGCCGCGCGGTGATTGGACTTATCGAGTGAACACCAGCACGCCGCGCTCTCTTAACCTCTCCCCGCAAGAGCGGGGCGAGGGAGCCTACAGCGCCCGGCGCAGCAGCCTGCTCCATCCACTGATCCACACCCAACAACATCCAAGAAAACTCGAAGGACAAACTCGCATGCCAACCAACGCAGAAATCTTCGCACGCCGCGAAGCCGCCGTTCCACGCGGCATCGGCCATTCCACTCCGATCTCGGCGCAGCGCGCGCTGAATGCCGAAGTCTGGGACGTTGAGGGCAAGCGCTATGTGGATTTCGCAGGCGGCATCGCCGTGCTGAACACCGGCCACTGCCATCCGACCATCATGGCCGCCGTGCGTGCGCAGATGGAGAACTTCACGCACACCTGCTTCCAGGTGCTGCTGTATGAATCCTACGTGACCCTCGCCGAGCGCCTGAACAGGCTGGCGCCGATCGACGGCGCCACCAAGACCGCATTCTTCACCACCGGCGCCGAAGCCACCGAGAACGCCATCAAGATGGCCCGCGCCGCTACCGGCCGCGCCGGCGTGATCGCCTTCACCGGCGGTTTCCATGGCCGCACCCACATGACCATGACCATGACCGGCAAGGTGTTCCCCTACAAGAAGGGCTTTGGCGGCGCCATGCCGGAAGTCTGGCACGTGCCGTTCCCGGCCGCGCCGCTCGATGTCACCGTTGAGGAATCGCTCAAGTATCTCAGCTTCCTGTTCAAGGCCGACATCGATCCAGCCCGCGTCGCGGCCATCATCATCGAACCCGTGCAGGGCGAAGGCGGCTTCCATCAGGCCCCGCCGGAGTTGATGCGCGCGCTGCGCAAGATCTGCGACGAGAATGGAATCGTCTTCATCGCCGACGAAGTGCAGACCGGTTACGGCCGCACCGGCAAGATGTTCGCGATGGAACATTACGACGTGAAGCCCGACCTCATCACCGTGGCGAAGAGCCTCGCCGGCGGCTTCCCGCTGTCGGGCGTGATCGGCAAGGCGAAGATCATGGACGCTGCCGATCCGGGCGGCCTCGGCGGCACCTATGCCGGCAACCCGCTGGCGATTGCCGCTGCGATGGCCGTGCTCGACGTGTTCGAGAAAGAGAAGCTGATCGACCGCGCCAACCATATCGGCGAGCGCATCACCACGCGCCTGAAGAAGATGCAGCAGCGAAACGACCTCGTGCCGATCGCCAGCATCCGCAATGTCGGCGCCATGATCGCCTTCGACATCGTCAAGGAGCGCGGCTCGGATGCGCCGGACGCCGAAGTGACCAAGAAGGTGACGCAGAAGGCCACCGAGGAAGGCCTGATCCTGCTGTCCTGCGGCGTCAACTTCAACACCATCCGCGTGCTCGTTCCGCTGACCGCCCAGGATGAAATCCTCGACGAAGGCATGGACAAGCTCGAGCGCGCGCTGACCGCCTGAGCCCTCTCACAAGAAAAGGAAAAACACATGGCTCTCGATCCCGCCCTCCGCGACAAGATCATCGCCGCCGTCGACAAGGGCTTCGATGCCCAGGTTAAGTTCACCCAGGACATGGTGCGCCACGTCTCCACGCGCGGCAACGAACACACGATGCAGGACTTCATGTTCCGCGCCATGAAAACGCGCGGCTACAAGATGGAGCGCTTCGAGATGGATCGCGCCGCGCTCGGCCATCATCCCGGCGCCGGCGCCTGGGACGAATTGCATTCGACCGCGCCTATCGTGGTCGGCACGCATTATCCACGCGAGGAGAAGGGCCGCTCGCTGATCATGCAGGGCCATGTGGACGTGGTGCCGGAAGGCCCGCACGACATGTGGACCACGCCGCCTTACGACCCCGTGATCCAGGGCGACTGGATGCAGGGCCGCGGCGCCGGCGACATGAAGGCCGGCTGCGCCTCCAACATCTTCGCCCTCGACGCACTCAAGAGCCTCGGCCTGCAGCCGGCGGCGACGGTCTATCTGCAGTCTGTCGTGGAAGAAGAATCCACCGGCGACGGCGCGTTGATGACACATCTGCGCGGCTACAAGGCCGACGCCGTTGTTGTGTCGGAGCCGTCGCATGAGACGATCACGCGCGCCAATATCGGCGTGGTCTGGTTCCAGGTCGAAGTCCGCGGCGTGCCGGTGCATGTGCAGCGCATGGGCACCGGTGCTAACGCGATCGACGGCGCCTATCGCATCATCGGCGAATTGCGCAAGCTGGAAGCCAAGTGGAATGCGACCAAGGACCAGCACGAGCACTTCAAGAACATCGAGAAGCCGGTCAACCTGAACATCGGCAAGATCGCCGGCGGCGACTGGGCGTCATCGGTCCCGGCCTGGTGCAAGGTGGACTTCCGTATCTCGCTGTTGCCCGGCAAGACGGCCGAAGCTGCGAAGAAGGAGATCACCGACTGCGTCGCCGCCTTCGCGCATCAGGATCCGTTCCTGTCGAACATCCCGCCGACCGTGACCTTCAACGGCTTCCAGGCCGAAGGCTACGAACTCAAGCCGGGCTCGGATGCAGAAGCCACGCTGGCCGCGGCGCATGAAGCGGTGTTCGGCCAGAAGCCGAAGCCGGAAATCTCGCTCGCCTATCTCGACAGCCGCGTCTACGCGCTGTTCGACAATGTGCCGACGCTGAACTACGGCTGCATTTCGCGCGGCGTCCACGGCTTCGACGAAGGCGTCAACCTGCCCTCGCTGAAGAAGACGACGACGGCGCTGGCGCTGTTCATCGCCGAATGGTGCGGCGTGGAAGAGATCAAGGCCTGATCATTCAGGCCTCAGCCTGAAGACCGAATGGGCGGCGGAGCAATCCGCCGCCTTTTCATTTCTGCCAGCTGCAGATGCCACCTGTGCGGCACGGCCAGACCTGCACCCGCGTGTCCGCCGCATTGGCGTTCAGCGGATTGCTGCGACGGCCAACCTTCTTCTGCGCAGCGGCGCGCTGTGCCACCGGCTTCGCAGACTGCGCGCGCACAAGACGCGGTGCTGCCTTCGCCGGATCAGCTTTCACATTCGCCTTCGCATCGGCCTTGGCCTGGATCTGCACCTGCTCGAATGACGCGGGCGGGCCCAGCAGTTTCGGCGACAGCACGGCCTTCTGCAGGTCGAGCAGCAAGAATTCGCCGGGCTTGTATGTGTCCGCTTGCGCGGCACCGACGCACGCCAGCAGACTGACGCCGGCCGCAATCATACTCAAACGCTTGCAACTCATTTACGCCTCCTGAGGCCGGTTCCCGGCTTCTGGACTGACAATGTCTCTAAGCTAAGCACGGATAACGTTGAATCCAGCCCCGAGTTTCCCCGGAAAGTGCCTGCGGCGCAGGCATTTCTGGCGGTAAGACTAACCGTCCATCGCGCACCCGCCGATTGATCCAGCGCAATGCGACTCCGCGCTGCTGCGCCGACCCTCCGCTCAATCACTTCAGCAGCGGAGACCGCCATGACATCCGTCCAGCCCTATCCCATCGTCAGCAATCTCATTGAACGCATTGGCGACTGGTTGATCCAGCGCCGCCAGCTCAACAAACTCGGTGCGCTCGACAGCGGCGAGTTCAGACGTATGGCCCATGAGCTTGGCCTTGCGCCAAGCGATCTCGATACGATCGTGCGCAGAGGCGTGAACGGTGCGGAGGAATTGCCGCAGATGCTCCGTGCGCTCGGTTTTGACGAGGCCGCCATTGCCAAGATCCGGCCACCTGACATGATGGAGATGCGCCACGCCTGCGCCAGTTGCGCGCACAAACGGGCCTGCGGCGCCGACCTCGCAACCAAGACGGCGGCGGCGAACTACGAGAACTATTGCGCCAATGCCAACGACATCACGCTGCTGGCCCGGGCTGCGGAGTAGATTATTCTCCACCTTTACTAAAAATGCTCGAAAAGCCGGCCAGGTAAGCCTAATCGGTTAGGTTAAGATTTGGTTTAAGTTGCGACAAAACCCGGCTGGGATAGCGTCGATCACGTCGCGCAGTGGGGCGCGGAAGTCGCTTTCCAGCCCCGAATTTCAATGCACGGCACGGGACCGCCGTTATTACCTGCGTCGGCGGTCCCACCCCTTGGCCGACAATCCTGACCACCCAAACACGCAGCCGTTACCCATTACGCGACCTGCGTCGTGCTGCGACTGCGTGCGTCCGATCACGTGCAGAGCATCGGTGCGCCTAGATATCAGCGAACACCTCCAGCAAATTCCCGTCGGGATCGCGAAAGAACAGCGTGCGGTGTCCAAAGACCTGATCGGTCGGCGGTGACACGAGGCTGATATCTTTCCGCATCAATTCCTCGGCACACGCATCGACCTCCGCCACGGAAACCTTGAAGGCGAGCTGAAGTGCTGCATTGCCAACCGGGACCGGATGATCCGACGCGGTGCGGCTTGGTATCGCCAGAGCTAACGTGTTGCTGCCGATACGAAATTCTATCCAGCCGGACGACAGCACGCGCTGCAGCGAAAAGCCGAGCACTGTCTCGTAGAAGCGACGCATCGCGTCCATGTCGCGGACGAAGATGACCGTGTAGTCGATGGCGCGAATGGCTTGAAAGGCTGAGCTGGTGCCTGCACCCTGTTCATTCATCCCGGCTTCTCCATGCTCATCCGGCGAGACGATCCATCAGCGTCAAAGCTCGCACGGCTGGCTGCGCGTCTACAACTGCAGGGCACACCGCGCATGCGCGTCATCGCAACGCAACAGAATTACACGTTGTGAATGCTCGCAATTTAATCCGCGACACAGTGTTGCTGTGCGCAATCTTCCTTGACTTGCTCTCGCCGCACTTGGCAGTCTGTGATCACACAAAAAAGCATCGGGCAACGACCCAGATGCCTCTAGGGAGAGACACCATGGACTCATTTCTGAGGCCGCTTGCGGCTGCGAGTATGATTGTTGCTGGCGCCCTTGCTTCCACTGCTCCAGCATCTGCCCAGCAAGCGCCGATCAAGATCGGCATTCCGACGTCGGTCCAGCTGCAGGTCGGTCGCGACACCCAGAACGCCGCCAAGCTGGCCATCGAAGAGATCAACGCCAAGGGCGGATTGCTCGGCCGCAAGCTCGAAATGGTTGTCGCCGACGAGACCGAGAATCCCGAACAGGGCATCGCTGCAATCAAGAAGCTCACCGCCGACGACAAGGTCAACGTGCTGATCGGCGGCTATACGTCAGGCGTCACACTGGCCCAGCTGCCGCATATTTCCAACGCCAAGACGATCTATATCGGCGTCGGCGCGGCCTCCCCGGCCATCACCGCAAAGGTGAAAACAGACTATGAGAACTACAAATATATCTTCCGCGCCTTCCCCATCAACGCGGCGCATCAGGCGCGCGCGCTGGTCGACTTCATCAACGGCAAGCTGAAAGGCGAGATGGGCCTGAAGAAGATCGCCATCGTCGGCGAGAACGCGAAATGGGTGCAGGATCTCGTTCCGATCCTGAAAAAGGGCGCGACCGACGGCGGCACCGACGTGACGCTGGCCGAATTCTTCGACACTTCGACCTCGGATTTCTCACCGCTGTTCGCCAAGGTGAAGAATTCCGGCGCGCAGTATCTGATCGTCGTGCTCTCGCATGCCTCATCGGACATCTTCGTCAAGCAGTGGCATGACGCGCAGGTGCCGATCCCGATCGGCGGCATCGACGTGAAGAGCCAGGATGCCGACTTCTTCACCCGCGTCAGCGGCAAGGCCAACGCCGAGACCGTCGGCATGTTCGCCATCCGTGCGCCGCTTACTCCGAAGACCATTCCGTTCTGGGATGAATTCGTGAAGCGCTTCGGCACCGCGCCCGTCTATACCGGCATCGGCGCCTATGACGCCGTTTATGTCTATGCCGATGCCGTGAAGCGCGCCAACTCCATCGAGCCCGATGCTGTCATCAAGGAGCTGGAGAAGACCGACCATGTCGGCATCGCCGGCAAGCTGGTGTTCGACGAAGTACACGACGTGAAGACCGGCCCGGGACTGCAGAACCTGCTGTTCGTGCAGTGGCAGAAGGACGGCGCCCGCGTCGTGGTCTGGCCCAAGGAAGCCGCAACCGGCCCGATGATCGCGCCGCCATGGATGAGCAACTGATTTGTTGATGGCGGTCATCTGACCGCAGCGTAACCGCGCGGCCGGCGATCCCTCGCCGGCCGGAAAACGGGAGAAGCGAGCCCGAAGAAGTTCGCCCTCCGCCGTCCGGTCTTCAACAGCGGGTTCTCATGCTTCAGATTCTGATCTACGGCGCGGTCTCCAGCGCCATCTATGCGATGCTGGCCGTTGGTTTCACCCTGATCTTCGGCGTCGCCCGCATCCTCAATCTCGCCCATGGCTCGTTCTACGCACTCGGCGCCTATGCGGCCTATGTCCTCACCTCGCTGCTTGGCGTTCCGCTCTTCATCGCAGCCCCGCTGGCGGTATTGATCGTCGCCGGCTTCGGCGTGGTGATGGAGCGTTTTCTGGTGCGTCCGCTGCGCTCGTCTCAGCTCGCCGTGCTGATGATTACCCTCGCCGTTTCGCTCGCGGTCGAACAGGCGCTGTTCATCACTTTCGGCTCCGAATATCGTAACGTGCCTTCCTTCGTGGCTGACAAGCTCTCGATCGGCGGCGTCGATATCTCCGGCCAGCGCCTGCTTGCCCTTGTCGCCGGCGTCCTCGTGCTGCTCGGCCTCTGGCTGTTCATCCAGCGCACCCGGCTCGGCGCCGCCATCCTCGCTGTCTCGCAGGATCCGGAAGCCGCGCAATATATGGGTATCCCGACCAACCGCATTTTCTCCATCGTGATGGCGATCTCCGCCGGCACCGCGGCGCTGGCCGGCGTGCTGGTGTCGCCCTTCCTCACGGTGCAGCCCACCATGGGCCTGCTGCCGATGGTGAAGGCCTTCGCCATCGTCATCGTCGGCGGCCTCGGCTCGATCCCCGGCAGCATCATCGCGTCGCTGATCCTCGGCTATTCCGAGACCATCGTCGCCTATCTGATTTCGACATCATGGACGGAGCTGGTGTCGCTGGTCGCGGTCGTCGTCACGCTGATGATACGTCCGTCAGGACTCCTCGGGCGACGGGCGGCATTCTGACATGAAACGCATCGCCCCCATCGACATCGCAGGCGGCATCCTCGTCGTCGCCTTCCTCGCGCTGCTGCCCATGTTCGCCGCCAGCAACTATCTCACCGGCGTGCTCACGGTCTGCGTGATCTACGGCATCTGGGCCTCGAGCTGGGACTTCATGTCCGGCCTCACCGGGCGCGAGAACTTCGGCCACTCGCTGTTCATCGGCGCCGGCGCCTATACCGCCGGCTTCCTGTCTTCGATCTGGTCGACAAATCCGTGGGTCAGCCTGCCGCTCGGCGTGGTGATCGCCATCGCCTTCAGCCTGCTGGTCGGTTTCCCGACATTGCGGTTGCGTGGGCCATATTTCGCGCTGGCGATGCTCTCCGCCTCCGCGATCCTGCAGCGGCTGTGTCTGATTTTCTGGGAATATACCGGCGGCGAGGAAGGCATCTACGGCCTCGATCCCTTGATGAAGAATCCGCTGCATTACTACTGGTTCGTGCTGGCGATTCTCGCGGTCACCGTGATCGCGCTGACGCTGCTGGCGCAGTCGCATTGGGGATTACTACTCCGCGCAATCCGCGGCGACGAGGCGACCTGTCAGGCAGCCGGCATCAACGTCACCTTCTACAAGATCGTGTCGCTGATGATCTCGGCCGGTTTCGCCGGTCTGGGCGGCGCGCTCTATGCGCATTATCAGCTACAGGTGTCACCGCCGCTGTTCTCGGTCGTGGTCTCCATCACGGTGATCATCATGGTCTATGTCGGCGGCATCGGTTCGATCTATGGCGCCGCCGTCGCCGCGATCCTCCTGACGTTGCTCACCGAGATGCTGCGCGGCTTCGGCGAATACCGGCTATGGATCTACACGCTGACCCTGATGCTGATCCTGTTCTTCCTGCCTAATGGACTGATCGCGCCGCTCTGGCGCCGGCTGACGGAGCGCCTGCGATGACTGACCTGCTCGAAGTCAACGGCGTGACCAAGCGCTTCGGCGGCCTGACCGCAGTCAAGAACGCGAGTTTCACGCTGAAGAAAGGCGAGTTCACTGGCATTCTCGGCCCCAACGGCGCCGGCAAGACCACACTGTTCAACATCCTCACCGGCTTCATGCAGCCGACAACCGGCACCATTCACTTCAACGGCGAACTGGTGCGCGAGCTTGCCCCCTACAAGGTGGTCAATCGCGGCATGGCGCGCACCTTCCAGCTCACCCGGCCTTTCGTCGGCATGAACCTGCTGGAGAACGTGCTGGTGGCCTGCATGTCGCCGCGCGCCAGCGAGGACAAGGACAAGGAGGCGCGCGCCAGCTATCTGCTGGGACAGGTCGGTCTCGGCGGACGCGACAAGGAGCCGGTGGAGACGCTGCCTTACGGCGACCTGCGGCGATTGGAGATCGCCCGCGCGCTGGCGACCCGCCCCGATCTGCTGCTGCTCGACGAGCCCTTCGCAGGGCTAGGCAGCAGCGAGATCGAACAACTGGCGCAACTGATCCGCAGGCTGCATCGCGAGGAGAACCTCACTATTTTGCTGATCGAACACAAGCTGCGCGAATTCATGGCGCTGGTGTCGCGCGTGATCGCGATGAATTTCGGCGAAATCATCGCCGTCGGCCCACCGGAAGAAATCGTGAAGAACGAGAAGGTGATCGAGGCCTATATCGGCAAGACGGAGGAAGCCCATGCCTCTGCTTGAAGTCGCCGATCTCAAGGTCAGCTATGGCAAGGCGCTGGCCATCGAATCCGTCTCGATCAGGGTCGAGAAGGGTGAGCTCATTGGCGTGCTCGGCCCCAACGGTGCCGGCAAGACCACACTGCTGAAGGCCATCTCACGCAGCATCGCTTCCCAGGGCACACTGAATTTCAAGGATGCGTCGCTACATCCGATCGAGTCATACAATGTCGTCGCCAAGGGCATCTGCCACTGTCCAGAGGGGCGAAAACTGTTCTCGGAATTGTCGGTGCTGAAGAACCTGCAGCTCGGCGCTTACCTGCGCAAGAACAATGCCGACGTCGAGAAGGACCTGGAGCGCGTCTTCACGCTATTCCCAGTGCTGCGCGAACGGCAATGGCAACAGTCCAGTACATTGTCGGGCGGCGAACAGCAGATGGTCGCCATCGGCCGCGCGCTGATGGGCAGGCCGGAGCTATTGCTTCTGGATGAGCCGTCCGTCGGCATCGCGCCGCGGCTGAAGGGGCTGATTTTCGACTCGATCCAGCAAATCCGGAGAGACGGCACCGCCATCCTGATCGTCGAGCAGGACGCGACATCGACGTTGCGGATCGCGGATCGGGTCTATGTGCTGGAACATGGGCGGACGATCCGCGAGGGGACGTCGGCGGAGATCGCCGGAGACAAGTATATCCAGCAGATCTATCTGGGGGTGTAGTCACACTTAGCTGTCGTCCCCGCGAAGGCGGGGACCCATATACGCTGGATTACAAATCAGAACGAGATCGTTGCAGCTCTGCCGCTTCTATCACGCTGCCCGTGGTTATGGATCCCCGCCTTCGCGGGGATGACAATTACAACGGCTGGTGAGCAATGCTTACGCCTTGCGCGTATACAGATGAAACCCGCCATAGATGCCGGAGCGATCCGCAGCCAGACCTTCGGCACTGCGCGCCTCATCGCGCTGCCACGTCTCACGCAGCGATGCATGTTCAGGATCGTCCAGCGGCGACTCGGCGCCGGCGGTGCGGAAGATCACCCGGATGCCGTCCTTGCCGGCGCGGTCGATCGCGTCCCACAGCGCACGGATTTCATCCGGCGCCATCCAGTCCTGCGAATCCAAGAGCACAACCGCGTCGATCTGGCGGGCCGGAAGGCTCTCCAGGAACACGCGCAGATTGGCATGCACCGGCGTGACCAGAGCGGCGCGGCTGGCGGTGTCCGCGTAACGGCTCTGCTGCAGATAGAGCGGCAAGCACTTGTCACCGGGGCCGACATAGCTGCGGCTCAGCGCCTGCCAGGCAAAATAGTTGTTGGCGTTCGGATGCACGTCGATCAGAGCGAGCAGACGCTGATGCAGCACTTCGTTGAGCGGCTGGTTGCCGCCCAGCAGCGTGCGCTGCTGCGGCGGGATGCCGAGGCTGAACAACAGCGCCGGCGTCTTCGTCATCATACGAGCGAGCCGCGAATGAAACAGCCAGTGCAGTCGTTCCAGCGCACGCTTGCGCGCCGGGGACTGCTTGTCCTCGTGCAACAACGCTTTGAGATCGATGCGGGCGAGCTTCGCCAGCGTATGCGCGAAGCCGATGAAACGGCCGAGCGCGCCATGACGATAGAAGCCGTCACTGAAGTAACCGTAGCGCGGGCGGCCCTGGATATCGCGCTCGTCCCAATAGCCACGCGCTTCGGCATCGAGCAGCGGCCGCAGCCGCTCGCGATAGAGGCCCACATTGGTATCAGATGCGCCTTCGCCGAAGAATTTCCAGAAATCCTGATAGTTCGGCAATGCGCGCAGGCCGGCGAGTTTCAGCTTCAGCAGCGACAGATGCGCCTCGTTGAGATCGACCGCGTAGACATGCTCGGGCTTCGCCGACAGATAGGATAGCGCGTTGCAGCCACCGCTGGAGATAGTCACAATCGTCGAACCGGGCGCCAGTTTCAGCGCCGCCATGTCCGCTTCGGGATCTTCCCAGATCTGGGTATAGACCAGCCGACGGAACCAGAAGGCAAACAGCCTGTCCCAGATCGTCGTTTCCTCGCGACCACGGCTATTGCGAACGGCGTCGGCGATCAGATGCGTATTCATCGGCTTCTTGGACCCTTCGAATCGACAATCTGAAATTTTTATCAAGCGCAGACTGCGGTTTTGCGACAGTCATTCTAAATTTCGGCCGATTTCCGCGACGAAACTACTGTCACACCGCTGTCGTGTTGCGATGAAATGGATCGCTCATCCGGATGCGATGAGGTGCGCCATGACGATTGTCTCCGAATACGAAGACGGCGGTCAGCCCGCATGGTCGAACGAAGCCACCCATCGCATGAACCGGATGTATCGCTGGCAGCGCTTCATCTATGACGCGACGCGCCGGTACTATCTTCTCGGCCGCGATCAGCTCATCGCAGAACTCGCGCCTGCGCCGGGCGCGACGGTGCTGGAAATCGGCTGCGGTACCGGCCGCAATCTCGTTCAGGCTGCTCGGAAATATCCACAGGCGGTATTCTACGGCATCGATATTTCGACCGAGATGCTGACCACGGCCATCGCGTCAATTGCCCGCAACGAGCTCACGGATACCGTCCGTGTCGCCCATGGCGATGCGACGAATTTCGATCCGGCACGCATCTTTGCTGTTCCGTCATTCGATCACGTCATGATTTCCTACAGCCTCTCGATGATCCCAAGCTGGCAGGATGTGCTCGATCACGCCGTATCGCAGCTCAAGCCCGGCGGCCAACTGCACATCGTCGATTTCGGCCATCAGGAGCGGTTGCCAAAGATCGCGAGCAAGCTGCTGTTGCGCTGGCTGACGCTGTTCGACGTGACGCCGCGCCGCAAGCTTCTCGATGTGCTGAAGGCGCTCGCCGAGCGTCATCACGCCAATCTCGATTTCAACCGCCCGTTCCGCGGCTATGCGCAATCGGCGGTGCTGACGTTGCCGAAGTAACTCAGGCGAGCTTGCGTCTGTTGACATTCCGGTAGGCTTCAACGGCGCCGAACAGCGTCAGCGACAGCACGAATGGAATCAGGTGATAGAATAGCCGGAACAACAGCAGCACAGCCAGCAGTTGTTCAGTATGTTCGCCGCCGAGCCCGACAAGGATCGTGGCATCGAACACACCGATGCCCGCGGGTGCGTGGCTGGCGAATCCCAACAGCGTCGCAGCGATGAAGACGACGATCACCTGCGCGACGCCAACATCCATCGTCTCGGGGATCAGCACATACATCGCCAGAGCTGCCGCCCCGAGATCGACGAGCCCGATCCCGATCTGGAAGAACACGTTGCGCCCGCTCGGCACCGGCACCGACCAGTTGCGGCCACCGAGCGTCCGAATGCCGTTCCATGTCCAGCCGACATAGGCGAGGATGCCGACGAGAATTGCGACAGCGATAAAGCGGTTGATCTCGGGCGAGAGCTGATCGATCCGGCTGATGGCGCCTGGCTCGTGCAAGGTGCTGAGCGCCAGCGCGGTGAGATTGCCGAGCCAGAAGGTCAGGCCGGTGAGAAAGCAGATGCGGGCGACGCCGGCAGGACCGATGCCATGCGGTGCATAGATCCGGTAGCGCACTGCCGATGACACCAGCAGCACGGCGCCGGTTCCGTGCGAAATCGGGTAGCTGGTGAAATTGGCCAGCGCTGCAATCCTGAAGGGAATGTCCCCTCGCCCGATCATCTGCAGCGCCAGCCAGTCATACAGCGTCAGGCTGCCGTAGGAGATCGCCACCAGCACCAGCGCCAGCGCGATGCTGCCTGGCGGTACCATGTGCATGGCAGACAGCACGTGGGCGAAATCCACGCCCTTAAGCGCCTTGGACAGCGCCATAAACGCAATCGTGGCAATTGCTATGCTAAGGAGCGCGCCAAGCCACCTCCAGCTGAGGCGCGTACGCATCAGCTGCATGATATTTTTCAATGCGGGTGGCACATTGTTCTACTTTTCATTAGGTCTGAGCACGCCGTGATTCGCGCATGTGTTCGCGCGTTCTGTTGCACGTCCATGTGACAGCTGCGCAAAAGCAGCGTTTTGGCGCCGCCCAACAATCCGGTGATTTCCAGATTTCGCCCCCGCCATGTCGCATCAAGGTCATGCGGGTTCCGTAAGCCATGCACACTGAATGCACTGATTCATCCAAGCAGGACACCATGTCGACCGAGACCGAATATCAGCTCACCGAAAACCAGTGGGACACATTGCGGATGCTTCGCCCAGCGATCCTGCCACCGGCCAAGCTGAACCGTTACGTGCTCGATCAGCTGGTTGCGTTGGGACTGGTTGCGCTATCGGACACTCACCCGGCGCTCACGCCGATGGGCCGCGCCGTGGTTCTGCGCGGCTGTCCGCGACTGTGGGACCTGGCGGCCTGAGCCGAGGCCTGCGTCGTTAGGGCGTATCCGCCCGCTGAAGCAGAAATGCGAGCGCGTCCTCGCAGCGATCTTCGACTTTGAAGCTGAGAAACTCGTCGGCGCGCGTGCGGCCGAGATTGACCGCGACAATCGGAATCCCCGCGCGCACCGCGGCTTGCACGAAGCGAAAGCCGGAATAGACCATCAAAGACGAACCGGCGATCAGCATGGCATCGGCGTTCTGCAAGTGGCCGAGCGCGGCATCGACGAAGTCGCGCGGCACGCTCTCGCCAAAGAACACGACATCCGGCTTGAGGATGCCGCCGCAGATCTCGCAGGCCGGCACGACAAAGGATGCGAAATCGACGCCCTCCAGATCGGCATCGCCATCGGGCGCAACGGCCGCATCGAGGTCCAGCCATCCCGCGTTCAAGCGACCCATCCCGTGCTGAAACTCGTCTCGCCGAATCCGGCGTTCGCAGCCCATGCAGCGCACGAGGTCGAGCCGGCCGTGGAGGTCGATGACCTTCTTGCTGCCAGCGGCCTGATGCAACCGGTCGACATTCTGGGTCAGCAGAACTTCGCATTTGCCGATCTGTTCAAGACACGCCAATGCGTGATGCGCATCGTTTGGTCGCGCCTGGCCAAACCGACGCCAGCCAATGAGACTGCGCGCCCAATAACGCTGCCGCGTCAATTCCTCGCCCATGAAGGCCTGAAAGGTCACAGGCTGTGTGCGTTTCCAGTTGCCGTCGGTGTCGCGATAATCGGGAATGCCCGAATTGGTGCTGCACCCGGCACCGGTCAGGACAAACAGACGTTGATGGCGATCGACGAAGTCGCGGAGGACATTGGGTGGGGTCATAGGGGAACGTTTATCTCTCGGCAGCAAATCATGCCAAGCCACCACGGATGCGGCACCTGGCACTGCATATGTGGGGACGGAATTCGGCGAGTCCACCACGCGAGATCACGCCGCGGCGTCGAATATCGCTGGCGAGCGGATGAACCGGTTTGTTCATGAGTGGAGACAAGGTGCTTGCGACAGTCGGAATGACTCATTTTATCTGGCAGAAAACATTTCCCGAAGCGCCGCTGCGCTTAGGTAAATGAACCGCAACAGAAACGATCGAGATTTCTGGGTCGGCAGCTCGAGGCTACGCGTCTAGACCCGATAGTCCCGGGCGGCTGACACACGCGGCTCCTTGCCGAAACGAAATCAATGGATGCTCCGCTTGGCCCAACCATAGGCAACCATTGCATCGTGAAGTGCATTCCTAGCATCAACAGTACTGACCGGATCTTCGCTCGCAGCAGCTAGCCTGCTGACGACGTCAACCCATTGAGGGGACGCGCGGGTTTCAGCTCCAACGTAGCGCTGGATCCATCTCAGCGCCGAAACAACCGACAACAGCTTCCGATCACCGGTCGGAGTCTGGCCAGGCGCATCAGCGGTTAAAGTGATCGGCGCGAAGATGACCTGCACCGTTACCCCGTCGGTTGGTGGATTAAGTTCCAAGCCGGTGTAGCGCAAAGTACGACGTATCCGCAAAGTCACGAAATTCAATTTGGAAACAGGCGCCCGTAGGACCGCGCTGATGCCCATGAACCAATATGCGAACGAGAACCCAGCCGGCTGCTCGTCATCGGACTGTTCAACGTTCCATACATCGGCACGCCTCGAACGGCAGGTTCAAGATCGCGACAAAAGTCGATGCCAGTTGCTAGGTCCGACTCCATGCTTCGGCAGTGGTTCCTGTCCGCGCTGCGTCATGAGCCAACCTTGGCGATGACCAAACACGCGCCGCCTCAAATATGAATTTACTTGTCGAGCTTGAACACCATCTGTGTCGGGCGCACGAACCGCAATGCGATCAGAAGCAGCGTCATGACCATCACCATGTAGATCACGGCCATGGCATCGATGGAATAGACGGGGCGGACACCACCGGCAAACATGTTGTAGAATAGCGCGACGACGAGCGTCTGCGATCCACCGCCGCCGAGAAGAAATGCGAGCTCGAAATTCGATATCGTATTGACCAGCACAAGGACGCCAGCGGTCAGTATTCCCGGTACCATCAGGGGAAATAGAATCCGCCTGAAAATCTGAGCCCGGCTTGCGCCAAGCATTGACCCGCTCCATTCCAGATTGACGCTGATCTGCTCGAAAAATGGCATCAACACGAAGACGGCCAACGGGACCATCGGCACCAGGACCGCTAGAATCACGCCGACGACGGATCCGCCGACCCCGTATCGGTAGAGAGTGGTCGCCAGCGGAATCCCGTAAGTCATCTGTGGGATGACCAGCGGCAGAAAATACAGCAGCAGAATGACCGATTTGAATCGGAAATTTCGTCGCGCAAGAATGTAAGCGGCCGGAAATCCAATGGCCAATGCAAGAAAGACGACAACGACTACGATTAGCAGCGTGACACCTAACACCTGCCCCAGATCGAAATTCTTCCACGCATAAGCAAACCAGTCCGTCGTATAGGCCGGCGGCAGCAGGCCGCCGAACCAACGCTTGGCGAACGAGCTCACGACAACGTGCGACACGATCCCGAGCATGTTGAGGATAAAACCCACAATGAACAGATAGAGCGAGAGCTTCCACATTCTGCTTCGCATTGTGCGGCCCTATCTCTTTCCGACGCCCATGGTCGCTGCCGGCGACAACCGGCGACGGAACAGGATGATGACCAGCAGTGCTGCCAGCTGACACAGGCCCATAACCACCGCGATCGCGGAAGCAGCCGACATGTCATATTGTTCGAAGGCCTTCTGATAGGCCGCAATAGAGATCGTGCGCGTGGTACCCGCCGGCTGCCCGAGCATGATGGCGGACGGAAAGACCGCGAAGCTCATGACGAACACCAGCGCGAATGCGATGGCAAGACCGGGCGCGATGAGCGGCAGCATCACACGCCGGAAGACGATCGAAGGTGTCGCACCCAGCATCCGCGCCGAGCGTTCAAGGCTGGGATCGATGCCGGATATGTATCCCAGCAGCATCAGGAAGCAGAACGGAAACTGCTGCATGAACAACGCCAGCATAACGCCAGCGTAGTTATGGGTCAGGATGAACGGCTCTTTGATAAGCCCTAGTCCGAGAAGGACCTGATTAAACCAACCCTGCGAACCATAGAAACCCAAGATACCTTCCGACAGCAGGATCACGCCAAGCGAAATAGGCATGATCAAAATCGTCGTCACGGTCCGTTCCATGAAAATGCCCCGGCGCATGCCGTAAGCCAGCCAAAGAGCGAGCAGAAGGACAACGATCGTAGTGGGAATCGCCAGACTGAAGGTGATCCAGATCGTACCATACTGATAGGGATCGCTGAAGAAGGTGAGATAGTTAGCGAGGCTGAAGCCGCCGACCTTTTGCGGCTGAAGGCTGAGATAGACACCATACAGAAACGGATAGACGAACATGCAGAGAACGTAAAGCAAGGACGGCAGCAAACAGAAGAATGCCAGCGCGTCGAATTCGCTCTTCTCATCGTTGGCTACGGCGCGCATTATTTTCTCGCCTATTCCGCAGGAAGCAAGACGACCTTGTCGATCGGAAACTGAAGGCCAATCGTGTCGGCGGTTCGTATCGCCTCCGCGGTGCGTAACCACACTCGCGTATTGTCATTGATGCGTATGGCGGCTTCCTGTTCCCGACCGAGATACTCGACCACTTCGACACGGCCACTGACATCCTCAGCGCCCGGCACGACTTCACCGCCCGCCCGGATATCGTCCGGGCGAATCGCCATGACCATATCGACATCCGCCCGCACATCGGCCGCTGCCCGCGCTCGAATTCGGATTCCGTCGCCGACACCTTCGGCGATTCCGTTGGACACTGACGCGATCCGGACCTTGAAGAAATTCCGGAAACCCATGAAGTCCGCCACGAAGACATTCTTGGGCCGGTCGTGGATTTCCTGTGGGGTGCCCGACTGCATCAGGACGCCATTGCGCAGCACCACTATCCTGTCCGACAGCGACAGTGCTTCGGCCTGGTCGTGAGTCACGTAGATCGACGTCAGCCCCAGCGCGGCGTGGATCTGCTTGATCTCCGCGCGCATCTCGACTCTCAGCTTCGCGTCGAGGTTCGAAAGCGGCTCGTCGAACAGCATCAGGCGCGGATGCAACACGAGGGCCCGCGCAATCGCAACGCGTTGCTGCTGACCGCCGGAGAGCTGGCCCGGATAGCGCTCCTCATAGCCGGTCAATTGCACCAGCTTGAGCATCGCATCGGTGCGCTTCTTGATCTCCTCCTTGGACAATGGCTTCAAGGTGAGCCCGAACGAAACGTTGTCGAAGACCGTCATGTGAGGAAACAGCGCGTAATTCTGGAACACCATTCCGAATGCGCGCTTCTCGGGCGGCAGATGATCGACCCGCGCTCCATTGAGCCTGATCTCGCCCTCGGTCGCCGCAATCAGGCCAGCGACGATCGACAAGGCCGTCGACTTTCCGCATCCACTCGGTCCGAGGAAGGTGACGAACTCGCCCTTTCGGATATCGAGTTCAAGGTTGTCCAGCACGGTCTTGTTGCCATAGCGCTTGGTGATTCCAAGCTTCAGCGAGTCCAACCTATCTCCCGGCCCGTTCATGTCGTCCCGTTTCTGAGTAAGAAGCAGCAAGGTCATCGGCGGGCCGCACACACGGACCCGCGCGCTCTCGAATTGATTACTTCTTGACCTGGTTTGCGCCCACTTCCCGGTCCCAACGATCCATCGCGTAGCTCAATTCCTTTACGCCGAGCGGCGGGGATACTTTCCACTTGGTTCCGACCTCGTCGTATTCCGGCCGCCAAAACTCTTTCACCAGTTCCTGGATCTCCTTGGGTGCCTTTTCCATGGTGGCTGCCGTGATAGTCGGCCCAATGAAGCCCGGCCAGGAAAGCACCTGCTGCTCTGGCCGGCGCATGAACTTCATGAGATCGAGAATGACGTCGACCTGCTCTTTCGGCACGCCTGTGGGGATGCACCAGTAATGTCCGTCGACCACGAAGGTCGTGTTCTGAAGGATGGTGATCTTGGAGTCCGGCGGGATGACGCTCTGGGCGCGCGGCTTCATGTCCCATTCCATGATGCCGGCGATGATCCAGCGTTGCCCCTGGGCGAATTCCTTCAATGTGATCGCGGTGCCCGTCGGATAGTATTCGACGTATTGCCCAAGCTCCTTCAGATAGGCCCAGGTCTTGTCCCACCCCTTGTCGGGATCAAGTGGCTTCGAGTCATTTAGAATGTGCGCCATGCCCAGCACGATCGACCGGCCCGGTCCGCTATTCGCCGGCCGCGCATACATCAGCCGACCCGGATTTGCCTTCGCCCAGGCCAGCAATTCTTCGGCGGTTTTCGGCGGGTTGGGGACCTTGCTGGGATTGTAGACGAACACCGGGCCGCCGGCGTTGCCTACCGACGGCACCATATAATCGCGGCCTTCGTCGTACAGCGCCTTGCCGGCAGGCGTCATCTCATCGCGCGGAAACTGCTTCTCAAAATCGGGGATCTTGATCAATTGGTTGTTGGCCGCGAGAAACGCGCCGCCGTCCTGTCCGGTCAGCACAAGGTTGATGTCCAGCCGTCCGGCATCCTGTTGAGCCTTGATCTTGGCCGGCAGCTCCGGCGCCGGCGCACGCTGAATCCTGATCTCCTTGATCTTGTCCGGATTGGCCTTCTTGTAGTTCTCGATGATGACCTGGGTAGATGCGAGATCGCCACCGGTATCGATGATCGAGAGAACGATGGGCTCGGCGGCCCGCAGAGGTTCACCAGCGAAGGCCGTCACGGCGAGGACAGCCACGGCGCCGGCAAACGGGCGCAATAATGCATTCGGACAGATCCGCATTTCCGATTCCTCCCTGGCATATGCACCCGCGTCGCGCGCGGTTGTCATTTATTTGTAAACACAGCATCGACGAGTTGGGCGACATCTGTCAAGCATTGGGAGATCGCAATCGGCCGATCATGAGCAGGAGTTGCTGATGTCGCGATGTCGCACCTTGCCCGTCCTGCTCGTTCGCATATCAATCTGTGACGTCATAACCGCCCCTAAGAGCCGACAAGTCGGCGCCTTGAGAAGGTCGGCCATCGGGAGAGACGCATGCCAATTGGAGTCGGCCTGATTGGGCTAGGAATGGCGGTGAGGCCGCATATTCTTTCGTTGCTTGAATTGCAGACGCAGGGACGGATCACAATCGTCGGCGGGTTTGCGCCGTCAGCGGACCGGCGGTCAGCGTTTTCACAGCAGTGGGGCGTTCCGGCTTTCGATAGCCAAGAGGATTTGCTGTCGCGCTCGGATCTCGATCTCGTCCTGATACTGACGCCCCCTGGAAGGCATCTGGCGACCGTGCAGGCTGCAGCCGCAGCAGGGAAGCACATTCTGGTGGAGAAGCCCGTCGAGATATCGGTTGCCAGGGGTGAGGAACTCGCGGCCGTCACGGAGGCTGCTGACGTGCGGTGCGGCGTGTGCCTGCAACATCGCTTTCGTCCCGCAGCACTACGCCTGAAGGCGGTGCTGGATCAGGGAGATCTGGGCGATATCCTGTCGGCGAGTGCATCGATCCGCTGGTGGCGTGATGACGCCTATTTCCGTCAACCGGGCCGCGGCATGAAGGCTCGCGATGGCGGCGGCGTATTGCTCACGCAGGCCATCCATACGCTCGATCTGCTTTTGCATTTCGTGGGGCCGCACAAGGACGTCGCCGGTTTTGCATCGACCTCGCCGCTCCGAACGATCGATACTGAAGACGTGACGGCGGCGGCCGTGCGCTTCCAAAGCGGTGCCATCGGCGTGCTTGATGCCACCAGTGTTGCGCGGCCCGGCTATCCGGAGCGTATCGAAATCGCTGGCACGCGCGGCTCGGCCTATCTCGAGACGTTCCAGTTGGTCATCCATCGCCACGAAGGCCCGCCAGAGACGGTCGGGACTGCGCAATCCGGCGGCGGTGGCGCCGATCCAATGGCGTTCGATCACGGCCCGCATCGAGGCGTGATCACCGAGATGCTGGATGCAATCGAACAGGGCCGCGAGCCGTACAATAGCGTGCGCTCCGCCCTTCACGTGCAGCGGCTGATCGAAGCCTGGCTGTCAGACGCCGCCGCCCGCGCCTGACCGACGCTCTCACGACCGCTCGCGCCCAAGCAGTTTGGCCAGCGCTGCAATCCCGGATTGTCAGCGGCAGTGCACCGACTTGTCAAAAAGATGTAATGTTGCCAAAGACTGGAGCATGTTCGGAGCAAGGACGGGGTGAACATGGGCTCAACGGTCAAACGGGACGACATTCCGGAGCGCCCGGCTGTGACGGGAAAGCTTAGCGACCGCGTCTACGACCATGTCCTCAGCCAGATCACGGTCGGAATCTATCCGGTCAATGCGCGGCTCCCTCCTGAGACACGCCTGGCAGATCAGCTTGGCGTTTCGCGCCCGGTTGTCCGTGAAGCACTGATGCGGCTGCGCGATGACGGCGTCGTCGCATCGCGGCAGGGCGCCGGTTCGTTCGTGATGCGACGTCCCGCGGCAGACGTTTACAACTACGCTCCCGTGGGAAGCATTGCCGATATCCAGCGCTGTTTCGTATTTCGGATCGGCATCGAAGGAGAAGCCGCCGCGCTTGCCGCGCGCGATCACGACCCGGAAGGTCTGCGCCGGATCCACGACGCTATCGTGGCACTTGATCAAGTGATCGCAGATGCCGCGCTGGGCGTAGAGGAAGACATTGCGTTCCACCGTTCGGTCGCAGAGGCCACCGGCAATCGCTTCTTCGCCGCGACTCTCGCCGCGATCCAGTCTCAGGTGAGCGTGGGTATCACGCTCAATCGAAACCTCTCCTTGATCCAGCCTCGCGACCGACTTCTGCGTGGGCAAGAGGAGCACCGGGCCGTGTTCGATGCGATCGCCTCCAGAGACGAAGCCGGAGCTCGCGAAGCCATGCGGTCGCATATCGAGAACGCCCGCAAGCGCGTTTTTGAAGGCGGATAGCTGCGCGCAACAGGGCACGCGCGCCCTGGTGGTCGTTCTCAGATGAAAATCGGGAGTTCTTGACAGACGGCAGCGCCGCGAAAGGACGCTAAGTCATTGAAATCATGGTCGGAGTGGCAGGATTCGAACCTGCGACCCCTGCGTCCCGAACGCAGTGCTCTACCGGGCTGAGCCACACTCCGACTAAGAGCGCGGCTTATAGCCTTGGGTTTCGCATCCTGCAAGAACCCCGGTAAAGAAGCCTGACCAATTTTGAAGACAAGGATCTGCCCTGCATGGCCGTAGGCCTGACGACCCGGATGAGCCCCGTCGACGCCGCCCATATTGCGGAGGCGGCGCGCTGCCTGCGCGCGGGCGGGCTGCTGGCGTTCCCGACCGAGACGGTCTACGGGCTCGGCGCCGATGCGGCCAATCCACGAGCCGTGGCAGGGATCTATGAGGCCAAAGGCCGGCCGTCGTTCAATCCGCTGATCGCCCATGTGGCCGACCTCGCCGCTGCCCGGCGCATCGCCCGATTCGATGCGCGCGCGCTGGCGCTTGCCGAGGCGTTCTGGCCGGGGCCGCTGACGCTGGTGCTGCCCAAGGCTGTTGACTGCCCGGTGGCCGATCTGGCCACCGCCGGCCTCGACACCATTGCCATTCGTGTGCCGGCGCATCCCGTGGCCCACGCGCTCCTGCAGGCCTTTGGCGGCGCCGTGGTGGCGCCATCGGCCAATATCTCCGGGCATGTCTCGCCGACCACCGCAGCCCATGTGCTGAGCGATCTGGATGGCCGGATCGACATGATTCTCGATGGCGGACCGGTTGAAGTGGGCGTTGAATCCACCATCGTCGGTTGTTTCGACACGCCGATGCTGCTCCGCCCCGGTGGCCTGCCGCGCGAGGCGATCGAGTGGGTGTTGGGCCAGCCGCTGGCAAGCCCGCCGGACGAACCCGCAAGCGATACAAACCAGCCGCTGGCGCCGGGCATGCTGGCCTCGCATTATGCGCCGCGGACACGGGTGCGGCTGCTGGCCGAGGCTGTGAATCCCGGCGAGGCCCTACTAGCCTTCGGATCGGCCCTGCTGCCCGGCATCGAGGCCGCCGCCGCTGTCCTGAATTTGTCCGAACAGGGCGATCTCGGGGAAGCCGCCACCAATCTTTTCGGCTATCTTCGCGCGCTCGACGCTAAAGGCGCGAGCGGCATCGCGGTGATGCCGGTGCCGAACCACGGGCTCGGCGAAGCCATCAATGATCGGCTGCGCCGCGCCGCCGTGTAAGTCGAACGCAAGACCAAGAAACGCGCTTAGGGAATAGTTATGAATATCGTCCAGCCGAAGCCGCCAACGCTCTCCCCCGAAACCATTGCGCGCTTCCGGGCCATCGTCGGCGACAAATACGCCATCACCGATCAGGCCGACGTGCATCAATACGTCACCGAGGATCGCAACCTGTTTTTCGGCACCTCGCCGCTGGTGCTGCGCCCGGGCTCGACCGCCGAAGTCGCCGCGATCTGCAAGCTCGCCACCGAGACCCGCACCGCACTGGTGCCGCAAGGCGGCAATACCGGGCTCGTCGGCGGCCAGACGCCCTATGGCGGCGAGGTTGTGCTGTCGATGCGCCGGATGGACAGAGTGCGCGATCTGGACACTTCGTCCAACACTATGACGGTGGAAGCTGGCCTCGTGCTGCAGGTTGCGCAGCAGCGCGCCGCGGAAGCCGACCGGCTGTTTCCGCTGTCGCTGGGCTCCGAAGGCAGCTGCACCATCGGCGGCAATCTCTCCAGCAATGCCGGCGGCACGACCGCCCTCGCCTACGGCGTCGCGCGCGAAATGGCGCTCGGCCTCGAAGTGGTGCTGGCCGATGGCCGCATTCTCAATGGCCTGTCCAAGCTGAAGAAGGACAATACGGGCTACGATCTGCGCAATATCTTTATCGGCGCCGAAGGCTCGCTCGGCATCATCACCGCGGCGACGCTGAAGCTGTTTCCGAAGCCGCGCGCGGTCGAGACCGCCTTTGTCGGCCTGAAGTCGCCGGACGATGCGCTGAAGCTGCTCAGCATCTCCCGCTCCGAAGCTGGCGGTAACCTCACCAGTTTCGAACTGATCGCCGATATCGCCGTCGATTTCAGCGTCCGCCACGGCATCGGCATTCGCGACCCGCTCTCCAGCAAACACGCCTGGTATGTACTGATGGAATTGTCGTCGGGACGCGACGATGCCCGCGCGACATTGGAGGCGATTCTCGAACGCGGCTTTGAAGACGGCATCGTGGATGACGCCGTGATCGCCGAGAATATCGCCCACCGTCAGGCGTTCTGGAAACTGCGTGAGGAAATCTCGCCGGCGCAGAAGCCGGAAGGCGGATCGATCAAGCACGATATCTCGGTGCCGGTCGCTTCCGTGCCTGCCTTCATCGCCGAAGCCAATGCGGCTGTCGTGAAGCTGATGCCCGGCGCACGTCCGGTGCCGTTCGGCCATCTCGGCGACGGCAACATCCACTACAATGTCACGCAGCCCAAGGAGACGCTCGGCGACAGCGACGGCCGCGAGAAATTCCTGGCGCGCTGGCACGACGTCAACGAAGTCGTCTTCGACGTCGTTCTGCGCATGGGCGGTTCGATCTCCGCCGAACATGGCATCGGCCAGATGAAGGCGGCTGAGCTGCCCTCGGTGAAGGACCCCGTCGCCATCGAACTGATGCGCAGCCTGAAGGCGATGCTGGATCCGCTGAACATCCTCAATCCCGGCAAAGTGCTGCTGCCGGTGCAACATTGAAAGTTGCCCGGCTCGTCGACACCGACATTCAAGCGGTCGTCCAGCTCTGGCTGCGCTGCGGACTGGTCCGGCCCTGGAACGATCCGGAGGCCGATATCAGGCTGGCGCGCGCAGGCACCAATGCTGATGTCCTGGTCGGTCGCAAGGGAAGGACCATTGTCGCCTCCGTGCTGGTCGGCCATGATGGCCATCGCGGCTGGGTCTATTACGTCTCGGTCGATCCCGAGCACCAGCGCCAGGATTTCGGCCGTGGCATCATGGGTGCAGCCGAAGACTGGCTGCGCGAGCGCGGCATCGAGAAGATGCAGCTCATGGTGCGCTCGGATAACACCAAGGTGCAGGCGTTCTACGAGTCGCTCGGCTACGGCGAACAGAAGCGCGTGATCTATGCCAAGTGGCTCGACGGACGGCCGCTGACGCCGTGAACTAGAACAACGAGCCCTGGCCGTCGTCCTCGCTCACCACAACCTTGCGCGGCGCCCTCGTCGGGTTCACCTGCTCCACGGCAGCTTCTTCCGCCGAGATCGGCAGGATCAGTTGCGCATCGTCATTGGCCACCTTGTTGACGGCCATCGCCACCGGATGCCAGGCGAAGGTGCCGTCTGCGGGCGCAGCGAGCATCGTCATCACATCGGACGCACTATCCGAACTGCAATCGAGCCACTGGCCGAAATGATCGGGTGCGATCGTCACCGGTACGCGATGGTGCAGAACCGACATGCCCGTGCTGGCTTCTGCGGTGATGAGCGCAACCGTGTCGACTTCTTCGCCGTTCGGTCCCATCCAGGTCTCGGCCAGGCCCGCAAAGCCCATCGGCCCGCCTGCGCTTGGGTGGATAAAATACGGCTGTTTGCGTTCACCGCGATTTTGCCATTCGTAATAGCCATCGGCCGGAATCAGACAGCGGCGTCGGCGAATCGCGTTTTTGAAGGCTGGCTTTTCTTGCACCGTCTCGGCGCGTGCATTAATCAGAAGCGTAAACTTCCGCGGGTCCTTGACCCAGGAGGGCAAAAGGCCCCATCGCATCAGACGGAAATGCCGGGATCCGTTTTCAACGATGACAACAGGAACCGGCTGCGTCGGCGCAATATTGTACCTCGCAGGAAAATTCGGTTGCTCGATATAACTGAATACCTGCCGTAACGCTTCCGGCGCTGATGTAATGACAAACCGCCCGCACATTCTCGATCCGCAATCCTGCCTCTTCAGGCGGTTTTAACCCAAAACACCAACAGTGCGACATATGACCCTGACGGCCATACAACCGGCGCAGCATGACCATCACGATCTGGCCAGTGCCGGTGCCGGCCCCGTCGCGTCCGCTGCCGAGCTGATGGCCGCCAATATCAATCCACGCACGGGTCTGGCGACCGACTATCTCAATCACTTCAATGAAGCCATCATGTTGCTCGAGCTGATCCCGGACATGCCGGACTGCTATGAGCTGTTCCTGGAATGGCAGCCGCTCAGCTATGCCGAGCACTTCATCAAATCCAACTTCAAGGCACGCGATCTCGCCATCGCATCCTATGAGGCTGCACGCCCGGCCATCCGTGCAGAATTCGATGCGCTGGTGGCGAACATGACGCAAATCCTGACGACTGTCGGCGAAGCCATGCGCACCGTGCAGCAGGACCGGACCCGTGCCATGCTGGCCGAACAGGCCGCCGGCTGGGTCAAGCCCATGGTCGGGACCGCCGGCGGCATCATCAATGGCCGCGATCAGGAATCCGACGTCGACAGCATCATGGCGCAATGACCTCGTGACCGACACGCCTCCTACCCATCCGCAGCTCGCTACCAGCGCCGCCATCTTCCGCGATGGCAAGGTGCTGCTGGTCCGCCGCGCCCGTTCGCCGGGCAAGGGCTTCTATTCGCTCCCCGGCGGACGCGTGGAATTCGGCGAATCCCTCGCCGTAGCCCTTGCCCGCGAGGTGATGGAAGAAACCGGACTGACCATCGACATTGTAGGCCTGTCCGGCTTTCGCGAAGTGCTGCCGAACGACAAGGTCGCGGGGCATTACCTGATCATGTCCTTTGCCGCGCGCTGGGTGGCTGGCGAGCCCGAGCTAAATGACGAACTTGACGATTTCCAGTGGGTCGCGCCGGACGATCTCGGCGCCTTCAAGACCACCGATGGCCTTGGCCCGATCCTCGCCATGGCGGAAGATCTGGTCGGACCATAGATAGCTCCTTGCCGCACCAGCAGCGTTGCCTTGCTTCAGACGCCTTGAAAAGGCATATCAGCCGGGTTCCGGGACCATTCATGTTGAAGCATCTGCTCATCATTCTGACCATTGCGATGACCTGCGCTGGCTCTGCCCGGGCGCAGGACGCGGCTGCGCCGTTCGACAATGACCTGCAGCGGATGTCGGAGATTCTTGGCGCGCTGCATTACCTGCGCGGCATCTGCGGCAACAACGAAGGCAACAAGTGGCGCAACGAGATGCAGGCGCTGGTCGATGCCGAGACGCCGTCCGGCGAGCGCCGCGCCCGCATGATCGCCGGTTTCAACCGCGGCTATAACGGCTTCCAGCAGACCTACCGGACCTGCACGCCGGCGGCCAGTATCGCCATCCGCCGCTATATCGACGAAGGCTCGCGGATCTCGCGCGATCTCACCGCAAGGTATGCGAACTAGATGAAGCCACATGCGATCGACACGGTCTTTTTCGATCTCGACGGAACGCTCACCGATCCGAAGATCGGCATCACGGGCTCGATCCAGTATGCGCTCGGCAAGCTCGGGCTTCCCGTCCCGACACAGGACGAACTGACCTGGTGCATCGGCCCACCGCTGCGCGCCAGCTTCGTGGCACTGCTCGGCGGCGAGAAAGATGCCGATCGCGGCGTGGAGCTCTATCGCGAACGCTTCGGCACGATCGGCCTGTTCGAGAACACGCTTTATGATGGCATCACCGCGACGCTCGATACGTTGCACGCAACAGGCCGCCGGCTGTTTGTCGCCACCAGCAAGCCGCATGTGTTCGCCGATCGCATCGTCGATCACTTCGGCCTGCGCAAATATTTCACGCGCGTATTTGGCTCAGAGCTCGATGGCACTCGCGTCGACAAGAGCGACCTGCTGCGTTATGCGCTCGACGAAACCTCCGCCGATCCCGCGCGAGCGATCATGATCGGCGATCGCAAGCACGACATCATCGGCGCCGCGAATAACGGCATTCCGGCGATCGGCGTGCTCTATGGCTATGGCGGCCGCGAGGAGCTGACCTCCGCTGGTGCGCGCCATCTGGTGGCTTCGCCTGCGGAGATCCCGGGGTTTATCGACTGAGCTATCAACGTCATTGCGAGCGAAGCGAAGCAATCCAGTCTTCGCTTGTGACCTCTGGATTGCCGCGTCGCTTCGCTCCTCGCAATGACGGCGGAAAGGGCGGCGTGTCGAAACTAGTTCAGTGCTTACCCGCGCCCATATAGCCGAACAGGAACCCCGCGACCTTGCGCTTCTGGATTTCCTCGCTGCCTTCGGTGATGCGGTAGCGGCGGTGATGGCGATAGATGTGCTCGAACGGCTTGTGGCGTGAATAGCCCATGCCACCATGCACCTGCATCGCGCGGTCGGCGGATTCACAGCACAGCCGGTTGGCCCAGTAGTTACACATCGACACCTTGTCCGACAGCGTATGCTCGACCTGGGCCTGGGTAAGCTGGTCCATCTCCCACGCGGTCTTGCGGATCAGGAGCCGCAGCATCTCCGCCTGCGTCGTCAGCTCGACCAACGGAAACTGGATGCCCTGGTTGCGCGCCAGTTCCTCGCCGAACGGCTTTCTCTCGCGTGCATATTTCACGCTCTCATTGATACAGTAGACCGCCGCACCCAGCGAACTCGCCGCCTGCCGGATACGGTTCTCATGCACGAAACACTGCGCCAGCGACAGGCCGCGGCCGATCTCACCGAACAGTGCGTCAGCCGGCACGAACACATCGGTGAACGACACACGCGGATGGTCTGTGGGCATGTTGAAGGTCCACATATATTCTTCGATCTTTACGCCTGCGGCCTTAGCCGGCACCAGGAAGCAGGTAATGCCGCGCGCATCGCCGTCATCCCCCGACGTGCGCGCGAACAGCGCGCAATGCGTGGCCACGTGCATGCCGGTCGTCCACATCTTCTCGCCATTGATGACCCAGCCCTTGACGCCGTCACGCGTCGCCTCGACGGCCGTCGTCTCCATATGCGTGGCGTCAGAACCATGCTCGGGTTCGGTGAGGCCGAAGGTGATGCGATATTTTCCGGTGATTGATCCTTCGATCATTTCCTTCTGGTCGTCGCGACCATAGCGATCCAGCATCGTCACCAGCGGCAGATTGCCGACAATGGAATGTTCGTTCTGCAGATCGTTGTGCAGGCCGAGGCCTTTGGCGGCGAAATGTTCGCGGATGACAGCCATCCAGAGATTGCTGCCATCTTTGCCGCCATAGCGCTTCGGGATTGCAAAGCGCAGATGGCCGGCGCCGTCGGCGAGATTCTTCGCCTGACGCAGCAACTGCTCCCATTCATGTCGCGGCAGCCCGCCATTGTCGAAATCGGTGCGCGCCCATTCGCGGCGATGATCGAAGAAGCGGATATTGTCATCCCGCTCTTCGAGCGGCTTGATCTCGCGCAGGATGAATGAATCGAGTTCAGCGAGATAGGCGACCAGGTCGGCCGGCAGGGAAAAATCCAAGGCGCTCTCCCGATTGTTTTCCGAGCTTTGTTGCTCTTGTTAATCGAGCGATTAAGATGGCATCGTCCGATCAAGTCAAGCGCGGCAAGTCAAGTACGCTTTGGCGTCATAAATTCTGCGTAACGAAAAACAAAAGGGAGGCCGCGATGGCTCTGCAATTCTCAACCGTGACCCGCAAGGGACCGATCACCATCGTGACGCTGTCGCGTCCGGAAGTTTACAACGCACTGCACACCGATGCGCATAACGAGTTGCACGAGGTGTTCAACGACTTCGCCAGTGATCCCGACCAATGGGTTGCGATCGTCACCGGCGCCGGCGACAAAGCGTTCTGCGCTGGTAATGACCTCAAATGGCAGGCCGCCGGCGGCAAGCGCGGCTGGAACACGTCGGGCTTCGCCGGCCTCACCGCGCGCTTCGATTGCGACAAGCCGATCATCGCGGCCGTGAACGGCGTCGCTATGGGTGGCGGCTTCGAGATTGCGCTGGCCTGCGACCTCATCATCGCTGCGGAAAATGCGACCTTTGCCCTGCCCGAGCCCCGCGTCGGCCTTGCCGCACTCGCCGGCGGCCTGCAGCGCCTGCCGCGCCAGATCGGCATGAAGCGCGCCATGGGCATGATCCTCACCGCACGCCATGTGAAGCCGCAGGAGGGCTATGAGCTCGGCTTCGTCAATGAAGTGGTGCCCCAGGGCGAGGCCCTGAATGCCGCGCTGCGCTGGGCCGAGACCATCTGCCAGAATTCGCCGATGTCGATCCGCGCCTCCAAGCAGGCGATCCAGAAGGGCATGGCGGTGTCGCTGGAACAGGCGATTACCGAGCAGCGCGAATATCCCGCCGTGAAAGCTATGGCGGCGTCGGAGGATTATGTGGAAGGGCCGAAGGCGTTCTCCGAAAAGCGCAAGCCGAACTGGAAGGGGAAGTAGCGCTGCGGCGCTTACTTCGGTTCCAGCTCGCGTTTGTACGCCGCGTAATTCGGCTGATCGACGGCGAGCTTCGCCAGCGTCGTCTGCCACAGATGCTCCTTCACACCGGGCGTCGCGAGATCGATATCGCCTTGCGCGATGCGGTCGGCGAGATCCTGGTTCAACCCGTCGAGCGTGCCATGCACGCCGAGCAGCATCGTCAATCCATGTAGCTCGGCGGCATCGCTGTCGCCGGCAAGCGTGAGCTGCCGGGTCACCAGATCGAGCGCGTTGATCGCGACACGCAACTTGAAGGCGGCATGACCTGAGATTTGAGGTGCAATGTCGTTGCGGAGAAAATCGGCAACGGCCTTTACCAGTTCGTCCGGCCTCGGTTCGTCCTGCATGTCATCACCTTGTTTTTGTGCATGATCTGATCCGAAAACCGGTCGCCACTTTTCGGGATCATGCGCGCGGCGCCAATAGCCGTAACAGATCGATCTCCGTCTCCGACGAGCGCCGTCCGATCATCGCGCGCTCCATCGAATGATCCGGGCCGAGACGAAACCGCTGCATCATGCCGACGCACATCACGCCCCAGCGCAGCGTGCCCATCACTTCCCAGAATTTCACGCGGTTAGCGTCGACGTTGATGCCGCTGGCCGTCTCGTAGCCGGCGAACAAATCTTCATAGGTGCCGAAACCGCCGACCGGCTTGTCGATGACGCCGAAGCGCCAGGAATTGACGCAGATCCAGCCGAGATCCTCCATGGGATCGCCGAGATGCGCGAGTTCCCAGTCGAGCACGGCGCGCACGCCATCGGGCCCGATCATCAGATTGCCGTGACGAAAATCACCATGCACCAAAGTGACGCGCTCTGACGGGCCGGGATCGTGATCGCGCAACCAGCGCAGCGCCAGCTGGAACACCGGGCGCGGCCAGCCAAAACCGTCGATCTCCCGCTGCAATTCGGCGGTTTCTGCTGCGGCAGTCATGCGGCGAAGCTGCGGCAGGCTTGCAGCGGACAGTCCGTGGATCCCGGCAAGGATCTCGCCGCATTGCCGGGCGAGTTTGGGCCGTGCGTCGGCGAATTCTTCGTCGCGCAGGATCTTGCGCGGGATGGTTTCGCCAGCGACTCGCTGCATGATGAAGCCCGTTCCCAGATCGTCATCCGGTCTGAGAACGTGCAGCACCTTCGGCGACGGTACGCCGGCATCAAAGGCCAGCTGCATCAGCACCGCTTCGGCATCAAGCCCTGCGGCTCGGCCGGGCGCAGCGCCATAACCCGACGGCGCGCGGCGCAGGATGGCGCCGATAGTGCCATCAGGATGCGTGATGTCGAAGGACCACGTCTCCTGACTGGCGCCGCCGGACAGCCGTCCTGCGGATGTCACGCCCGCCGCGCCGGGACACCACGCCGCCGCACTGCGCGCCAAAAGCTCCGCGACGGACGCCGTGCTCAAGGCTTACTGGCCCGTGAACTTGGCCGGACGTTTTTCCAGGAATGCCGCCACGCCTTCCTTGAAGTCCGGTGAAGCGCCGGCGGCGCGCTGCGATTTGACTTCGAGATTGATCTGGTCCTCGAAGGAATTCTCCGGGCTTTCCCAGTAGAGCTTGCGGATCAGCGACAGTGCGATGGTCGGGCCGTTGGCGAGTTCATGGGCGAGCTTCATGGCTTCATCCATCAGCGCCGCATCGTCATAGACGCGATTGACGAGGCCCCATTCCAGCGCCTTCTCGGCCGGCAGCTTTTCACCAAGCAAGGACAGTTCGACCGAACGCGCCTTGCCGATCAAGCGCGGCAGGATCCAGGTCGAGCCGCAATCCGGCACCAGCCCGATACGACGGAACGCCTGCAGGAAATAGGACGAGCGCGCACACAGAATGAGATCGCCCATCAGCGCAAAGCTCATGCCGGCGCCGGCGGCGGGGCCATTTACCGCGGTGACGATCGGGCAATGCAGGTTCTGCAGCCGGCGCAGGAACGGATGGAAAGCGGTCTCCAGCGTCGCACCGGCGTTGCTGCGCGCCTTCGTGAGCTGATTGTTGCGCCCCTGAAGATTGGCGCCCGTGCAGAAGGCACGGCCGGCACCGGTGAGGACCACGCAGCGCACGTCGGCCTTGCGATCATCGATCTCGTCCAGCGCCTCGCCGAGGCCGCCAAGCATGTCGACCGAGACCGCGTTCATCACCTCCTGATGATCGAGCTTCAGGATGGCGACATTGCCGTCGAAATCGAGCGTGACGTGTTTGAACTGCATGGTTTCCTCACGGGATGATCCGCGTGTTTATTCCGCGGTGTGGAAGCTTTGTCTGGGCATGATCTGATCCGAAAACCGGCATCCACTTTTCGGGATCATGCGATTGTATGTCAGGCGGCATATTTGATTTTTCGGACGCGCTTGTCCATGCTTCCTGGGGAACACCAGCCCACCAACGGACGCACGGCATAACGCGCGCCAAACATGGAAACGCTGACATGGCAACGTCTACACAGATATTCGACCTCAGCGGCCGCGTGGCCGTCATCACCGGCGGCAATGGCGGTATTGGCCTCGGCATCGCGCAGGCGCTGGCCACCGCCGGTTGCAACGTCTCGATCTGGGGCCGCAACGCCGAGAAGAACAAGGCCGCAGCTGCCACCATGGCGGACTGCACCGGCAAGGTCGATACGCTCATCTGCGACGTCACCGACACTGCCTCGGTGAAAGCGGCGATGGATGCCACGCTCAAGACATTCGGCCGTGTCGATGGCTGCTTCGCCAATGCCGGCATCGGCGGCGGCGGCCGGCACAATTTCATCGACCGCACCGAAGAGCAGTGGCGTACCATGTTCGCCACCAATCTGGACGGCGTCTTCCATGCCTTCCAGGTGGCCGCACGGCATATGACCGAACGCGCGGAGGCTGGCGACAAATTCGGCCGGCTGGTTGCGACATCGAGTCTTGCCTCGATCTTCGGCACCGCGCGCAACGAGCACTATGCCGCGACCAAAGCGGCGATCAATGCGCTGGTGCGCGCGCTGGCCGTCGAACTGGCGCGGCAGGGCGTGACGGCGAATGCGATCCTTCCGGGCTGGATCAAGAGCGACATGACCGCAGGGATCATGGGCAACGAGAAATTCGTCGCCAATGTCATGCCGCGCATCCCGGTGCGCCGTTTCGGCGAACCGTCGGACTTTGGTGGCATCGCGGTCTATCTGATGAGCAAGGCGTCATCGTATCACACGGCGGATACGTTCGTGATCGATGGCGGGTATACGGCGTTCTAGCTTTCTTCCCTCTCCCCTTGCGGGAGAGGGGGCCTGAGCGAAGCGAAGGCGGGAGAGGGGTGCTGGACTCGGAGCTTGCGGCTGACCCTCTCCCGTCTCGAACGCGCTTTGCGCGTTCGATCCACCCTCTCCCACTGCGCGCAGCTTCGCTGCGCTGGGGGAGAGGGAAAGAAAGTCGCCCTCTTCTACGACGCCACCGCCTCCTTTGGCCGCGCGCCCACCGTCATCGCGAATCCCTCATAGTCCTTTGTTGCGACATCATTGCAGATCTGCCGGTAGACACCGACGCCGCCGATATAGGGCATGAAAATCTGCGGCTTGCCGGGAATATTCGCGCCCATGTACCAGGAATTGGCCTGCGGATAGAGCGTGCCGGCCGCCACCTCGTTGACATGCGCGACCCACTTGTCCTCCGCGGGATGCGTTGCCTCGATCACCTCGGCGCCGCGGTCGCGCATATAGCTCAGGCAGTCGGTGATCCAGTCGACATGCTGCTCAATGGACACGATCATGTTCGACAGCACAGACGGCGAGCCGGGACCGGTGACGATAAAGAGATTCGGGAAGCCGGCGCTCATCAAGCCGAGATAGGTTCGCGGGCCTTCTGCCCATTTGTCATTCAGCGTCTGGCCGCCGCGGCCGCGAATGTCGATCTTGGCGACCGAGCCGGTCATCGCGTCGAAGCCGGTGGCGAGCACCAGCGCGTCGACCTCGTAATCCTTGCCGCCGGTGCGCACGGCATTCGGCAGAATCTGCTCGATCGGATGGGCCTTGATATCGACCAGCATCACATGCGGGCGATTGAAGGTCGCATAGTAATCTGTGTCGACGCAGATACGCTTGGATCCGACTGGATGATCCTTCGGCTGCAGAAGTTTCGCTGTGACCGGATCGCTGACGATCTCTGAAATTCTCTCGCGGATAAAATCGGCAGCGGTATCGTTGGCGCGCTGATCCAGGACCAGGTTATTGTAGACGCCCATGAAGGTAAGCCCGCCCGATGTCCATCGCGCATGATACTTCTCACGCCTTTCATGTTCCGGATCGTCGAGCGCGCCGCGATCCGGAATCGGCTGCACGATGCCGTTCTTGAAATCCTCACGCGCCTGCCGGCGAATTTCCGGATAATTGTCGCGAAACGATTTGCGCTCATCATCGGTGAGCGGCGCGTTGCGCGCCGGCACGCTGAAATTTGCGGTGCGCTGGAACACAGTGAGCTGGCTCGCCTGTTCGGCGATCAGCGGGATCGATTGGATTGCTGACGATCCGGTGCCGATGACGCCGACGCGCAGGCCGGTGAAATCGACTGTCTCATGCGGCCAGTTGCCGGTGTGATAGACCTTGCCCTTGAAATCCTTCATGCCCCTGAATTCGGGCGTGCGGGCGTTCGACAGACAACCCGTCGCGAGTACGACATGCTGCGCGATGGTGGCCTGACCATCGGAAGTCGTTACCGTCCATCGATTGGCGCGCTCATCGAATACCGCGGATTTCACCGTCGTATTAAACTGGATGTCCTTCCTCAGATCGTAGCGATCGGCAACATGGCTGGCATAGCGCAGGATTTCGGGCTGCGGCGCATAGCGCTCGCTCCAGTCCCATTCCTGCTGCAATTTGTCATCGAACGAAAAAGAGTACTGCATGCTTTCGACGTCGCAGCGCGCGCCGGGATAGCGGTTCCAATACCAGGTGCCGCCGACATCGCCGCCCTGTTCGAAGACTTTCACATGGAGACCGAGGCCGCGCAGCTTGTGCAGCAGATAAAGCCCCGCGAACCCGGCACCGACGACCACGACATCGATGCGTGCGGTTTGATGTGACACAGATTGCGGCTGTGCAGCGGCCATGCGTTCACTCCCGTATTTTTGCTTTGCTTGTTACGGGCAGCATTTCCCGCATGACGCGAAAGCGCAAGCAGGAAATCAGGCGGCGTTGCCCGGTATTTTGCCAGGCGGAATGCCCCTCGTCCGCTTGGCATCGCCCTTCCCCATACGCTAGCGTTCATCACGAACTCGCCAGATGAAGCGGGTCACAAGAGATTCAGGGAGACACGCCGATGAAGTCGCAGATCTGCGAGATGCTGGGCATCGCGTTTCCGCTACTCGCCTTCAGCCATTGCCGCGACGTGGTTGCTGCCGTCAGCCGCGCCGGCGGCTTCGGTGTGCTCGGCGCCACCGCGCATTCGCCGGAAACGCTGGAGCAGGAACTGAGGTGGATCGACGATCACGTAGACGGCAAGCCTTACGGCATCGACGTACTGATCCCGGAGAACATCTCCACCGCAGGCGAGAAGGACGTCACCTGGAAGTCGCTGGAGCGCCGCATCACGCCGGAACATCGCGCTTTCACTAGGAGTCTGCTGAAGAAATACGGCGTCGATCTCAAGATCACCGAAGTCTCCTCCGATCAGCCGCAGCCGTTCGACGGCGAGACCGCGCTGCGGCTGCTCGACGTCTCCTTCAACCATCCGATCCGGCTGATCGCCAATGCACTCGGCGTGCCGCCGAAGGCGATGATCGAGATGGGCAAAGCCCATGGCGTTCCGGTGGCGGCACTTGTCGGCGCCAAGGAACATGCGATCCGCCAGGTTGCGGCCGGCGTCGATATTCTCGTGGCGCAGGGCACCGAGGCCGGTGGCCATTGCGGCGAGGTCTCGACCATGGTGCTGGTACCGGAGGTGATCAAGGCCATCAAACCGATGCGCGAGGTCCCGGTGCTCGCCGCCGGCGGAATCATGACCGGGCGGCAGATGGCCGGTTGCATGGCGATGGGCGCTGCAGGCGTCTGGACCGGTTCGGTGTGGCTCGCGACCACGGAATCCGAAACCTCCGAAATCTTTCGCGAGAAGATGATTGCCGCCTCGTCGCGCGATGCGATCCGTTCCAGGGGCCGTACCGGCAAGCCCGCACGGCAATTGCGCTCGGTCTGGACCGATGCCTGGGATCGCGGCGAAGACAGCCCAGGCGCGCTGCCGATGCCACTGCAGAGCCTGATCAGCCGCGATGCTTTCGCCTCGATTGATCGTTCCGCAGCCGCGGGCAATGCGCAGGCACGGGATCTTGTCAGCTATTTCGTCGGCCAGGGCGTCGGCCTGATTGACAGCGTCAAGTCGGCAGGCGCAGTTGTGCAGGAATTCAAGGAGGACTTTGCCGAAGCCGCAGAGCACCTCACCATGCTGGTTTCCGAATAGAGGCAGAGCAAGAACAATGGCAGTGTCGAACCAAGCTGAAGACCGCATCCCCGTCATCGTCGGCGTCGGCGAATTCTCCGATCATCCGAAGGAGCTCACGGAAGGTCTCGAGCCACTCGCGCTGATGATTGAGGCGTTGAAGCGCGCAGAGCAGGATTCAGGCGGGAAGCTGCTTGGGGATATCGACTCGCTCGACATCGTGAACTTCCTGAGCTGGCGCTACACCGCGCCGGAGAAGCAGCTCAGCAAGAAGCTCGGCATCGCGCCGAAGCACGCCTATTACGGTCCGGTCGGCGGCGAGAGTCCGATCCGTTACATTCATGAAGCAGCCAAGCGTATCGCGCGCGGCGAATCGCACGTCGCGGCGATCACGGGCGCGGAATCGCAGGGCACGGCCACCAAGGCCGAACGCGCCAAGGTGGATCTGCCCTGGACGCCATTCGCCAAGGATGCGCCGGAGCCGCTCCGCGGTGCCAACTATCAGAGGCCGATGGCGACCAAGCTCGGCGTGGCCAAACCGGTCACGGTCTACCCGTTCTATGAAGCCGCCTCTGCCGCGCATTGGGGCCAGACGCCGCGGGAGGCGCATCGCGAATCCGGCGAGCTGTGGTCACGCTATGCGGGCGTCGCTGCGACCAATCCTGAGGCCTGGATCAAGAAGGCCTACACACCGGAACAGATCACCACGCCGACGCCGGACAACCGGCTGATCGCCTGGCCCTATACCAAGCTGATGGTCGCCAACCCGATGGTGAACCAGTCGGCAGCCATCCTCGTGACGAGTCTGGCCAAGGCGCGCGCGGCCGGCGTGCCCGAGAATCGTATCGTGCATATCCAGGGCGGTGCCTCGGCCGAAGAGCCGCGCGATTATCTCGACCGCGACCAGTATGTCGAAAGCCACGCGCAGAATGCCGTGCTGAAAGTCGCGATGGATCTGGTCGGCGGCTCCGGCAAGAATTTCGGCGCCATCGAGCTCTATAGCTGTTTCCCCTGCGTGCCCAAGATGGCCCGCCGCACCCTCGGCCTTGGCAGCGACGTGCAACCAACCGTGACCGGCGGTCTCACCTTCTTTGGCGCGCCGCTGAACGACTACATGGCGCATGCCGCCTGCGCGATGGTCCGCAAAATCCGCGCGGGGACCAAGACGGGCCTGCTCTACGCGCAGGGCGGCTTCGTCACCAAGCACCACGCATTGGTGGTGTCGAAGGAGGCACCAAAGGAGACGCTCGCGCAGGACACCAATGTGCAGGCGGACGCCGACCGCAACCGCAAGCCGGTCCCGACATATGTCACCGAGGCCTCGGGCAACGGCACTGTCGAAAGCTTCACGGTGATCTACGGCCGCGGTGGCGAGATCGAACACGGCGTGGTGATCCTCCGCACCGCGGCCAATGAACGCGCGCTGGCGCGTGTGCCAGTGCAGGACCAGGCGACGCTGGCGTTTTTGATGGATCAGGACAAGACGCCGGTGGGAGCGTCGGGGCCGATCAGCACGGCAGGTGACGGCGTGCTGGAGTGGCGAAAGGCGCGATAAAGCGAAATGACCAGATTCATTCCAAAGGATGCAAACTTCGAGGCCCGCGTCCAGGCGAGCTTCGCCCGCCAAACGGCGATGGCGACACTGGGCATCGAAGTTGCTCGCCAGGCAGCCGGCGAAGTCGAACTAAAAATGCCATACAACACCGCCTTTACGCAGCAGCACGGGTTCATTCATGCCGGCATCATCACGACAGCGCTGGATACAGCCTGCGGATATGCCGCCTTCTCGCTGATGCCCGATAATGCCGCAGTACTCACCGTTGAATTCAAGACCAATTTTCTGGCCCCGGCCCGCGGCGAGCATTTCCTGTTTCGGGCTCACGTTCTCAAGCCCGGCAGAACCATAACGGTTTGCGAGGGCCAGGCCTTTGCGGTGGAGCGAGGCGAGGAGAAACTGATCGCAACAATGAGCTGCACCCTGATGGCGCTGTTCGATCGCGAAGGCATCACTCACTAGACGATAGTAAACGCAGGGGTCACTTTGCCGGGCATATGGGCCCGGCATAGCGAACGCCCTACCCCTTCACTTCCTTCTTGTCCGTCTCCGCCGTCGGCTTGCCACTTTTCGGAGCACCGCTGCCGCCAGTGATACGGACCTTGTCGCCGTCGTTGAGGCCGTCCGGCGGGGCAATAACGATGCGGTCGCCCGCGGTGATGCCGGACGCGAGCTCGATGTCGCGGCCGAGATCGCGGGCAATGGTCACGGTCTTGAACAGGATCTTGTCGTCCGGGCCAACGGTCGCGACGCGTAGACCGCTCTTGTTGAAGATCAGCGCCGAAGCCGGCACATGCAGCGGCGCGGAATCACGCGCGAGGCTCATCTTAACATTGGCATAACCACCCGGCAGCAATTCGCCGTTGGGATTGTCGAGCACAAGCTGCATACGCGTGGTGCCCGACGCCACATCGACCGATTGCGACGAGGCTTCCACCGTGGCCGGGAATGTCTTGTTCGGATGATCGGGCACGCTGATGATCGCTTTGGCGCCTAACCTGATCGCCGGCACATAGCTCTGCGGCACGTCGACATAAACGCGCAGCTTCTTGATATCAGATACCACGAACATCGCGGCGCCGGTGCCGGTGCCGCCCGAGATCAGCGCGCCGACGTCGGTGTTGCGCTGGGTGACAACGCCATCGAACGGCGCGGTGATCTTCTTGTAACCGGCCAGCGCTTCCAGACGTTCGACATTGGCCTGACCGGAATTCACGGCGGCGCGCTTGTTGTTCAGATCGGCGGTGCGTTCGTCGATTTCCTGCGCCGAGACGAAATTCGACGCCACCAGCGTCTTGCGGCGGTTCAGCGTCGCTTCCGACAGTTTGGCGCTGGACTGCTGGCTGACAAGGTCGGCGCGGGCCTGCAGCAACTGCTGATCGAGGTCCGGGGCTTCGATCTCGGCGATCACCTGGCCGGATTTGACCTGTGCACCGATATCGGCGCTCCAGCTCTTCAGATAGCCCGAGACGCGGGCAAAAATCGGCGCGCGGTAATAGGCTTCGAGCCGGCCGGGCAGATCGAGCGACGCGTTGAGAACGCGGGCATCCGGCGGAGCCACAGCCACCGTCGGGATCGCCTGATCATCGGTCCAAGCCTTTAAATCGCTCTCGGTCTTGGCGCGGGCCATGATGCCGGTGACGACGATGGCGCCGGCGGCGCACAGGCCGATCACTCCGACCAGGCCGAGCTTGCGGCGTGACACCGGGGGGGTCTGCTCAGTGGGCATGCAAAGTCTCCGAGGTAGCCACGTCAGCCGCAGGCTGATTTTCGGGCTGCTGTTTCTTGTGAACCATGCTGAACACCACCGGCACGAACATCAACGTGGCGATGGTAGCAAAAATCAGGCCGCCGATGACAGCGCGGCCAAGTGGCGCATTCTGCTCGCCGCCTTCGCCCAGCCCCAGCGCCATCGGCGCCATGCCGATGATCATGGCCAGGGCCGTCATCAACACCGGGCGGAACCGGACGAAACCGGCTTCGGACGCGGCCTTGATGGGGTCGCCGAGAATCGCGTAGCGCTCGCGGGCAAAGGAAATCACCAGCACCGAATTGGCCGTGGCGACGCCCATGCACATGATGGCGCCGGTTAGTGCCGGAACCGACAGCGTCGTCTGCGTCGTGAACAGCATCCAGACGATGCCGGCCAATGCCGCCGGCAGCGCGGTGATGATCACGAACGGATCGGACCAGGACTGGAAGTTCACGACGATCAAGAGATAGATCAAAACGATGGCGCCGAGCAGACCGAACAGCAGGCCGGCAAAGGCGCTGTTCATGGTCTGCACCTGACCGAGCAGCGCCACATTGCTGCCCTTCGGCACATCCGCCTTGGTTTCTTCCAACACCTTGTAGATGTCGTTGGACACGGAACCGAGATCGCGCCCCTGCGTGGTGGCATAGATCTGCACCATCGACTGGATGTCATATTGCGACACCACGGCATTCGAGGTCGAGCGATTGATGCTGGCAATGCCGCCGAGCATCGGGGAGTTGTTGCTGGCATTCACGGCCGTGATCGGCAGCGTCTCCAGCGCACCCAGCGAATCCAGTTTGTATTGCGGCGTCTGCATCACGATGGAATAGGACACGCCGTTATCAGGACTGAGATAATAGGTCGGCGCGACCTGCGACGAACCTGCGAGGTTGACCACGAGGCTGTTGGTGACATCGCGCTCGGTCAGGCCGACATATTGCGCACGGGTGCGGTCGACATCGATGTTGAAGCCGGGATTGTTCGGCGACTGCTGGAGCCGTGCATCGGCAATGCCGGGAATGCGACGGATCTTGCCGAGCAGCTTGTTGGCATATTCGAAGTTCGCCGCGAGATTCGCACCGCGGATCTGCAGGTCGATCGGGGCCGGAGCGCCGAAGTTCAGGATCTGGCTGACGATGTCGGCAGGCAGGAAGGCAAAGCTGACGCCCGGGAACTGCCGCGGCAGTTGCTCGCGCAATTGTCGCACATATTCCTCGGTCGGCCTGTGGCCTTCCTTCAGCTTGATCTGGAAGTCACCATCCTGGGGGCCGATCACGCCGGTGTTGTTATAGGTGAGATTGATGCCGGAGACGGGCATGCCGATATTGTCGGTCATGGTCTCGATCTGATCCGGCGGGATGATCTTGCGCACCGCCTTGGTGATATCAGCGAACTGGTTCGCGGTTTCCTCGATGCGGGTGCCGACCTGCGCGCGAACATGCATCAGGATGGCGCCGCCGTCGACCGACGGGAAGAAGTTACGGCCAAGGAACGGCACCAGCAGAAACGACACGCCGACGACGCCGAGGAAGCCAATCACAAAAACAGGGCGCCGCGCCAGCGCCATATCCAGCAGGCCGTGATAGCCGCCACGGATACGCTCGAAGCCGGCCTCGAAGCCACGCTGGAAACGCACCAGCGGATTGCGGGTCGGCGGTTTCTCGCCGTCATGATGGACATGCGGCTGCAGCAGATACTTGGCCATGGTCGGCACCAGCGTGCGCGACAGCAGGAACGACCAGACCATCGCGAACATCACCGCTTCGGCCATCGGTACGAACAGGAAGCGCGCAATGCCGTTGAGGAAGAACATCGGCACGAAGACGATACAGATACACAGCAGTGACACGAAAGCCGGCGTCACGATCTGCGCCGCACCATCCATGATCGAGGTCTCGACGTCCTTGCCCTGCTCTAGATGGTAATTGATGTTCTCGATGGTCACCGTGGCATCGTCGACGAGAATGCCGACTGCGAGCGCCAGACCGCCCAGCGTCATGATGTTCAGCGTTTCGCCGATCATCGACAGCATGATGATGGCACCGAGCACCGCCAGCGGGATCGACACCGCGATGATAACGGTGGAACGCCAGCTGCCAAGGAACAGCAGGATCATCACCGACGTCAGCAAGGCCGCGATGACGCCTTCCACGGCCACGCCCTCGATGGCGCCGCGCACGAAGCCGGATTGGTCGCCGATATAGCTGATCTTCAATGCGTCCGGCAACGCGGCGCGATAATCGATCACCTTCTGCTTGATGCCGGATATGATATCGAGCGTCGAAACCGAACCGGCCTTCAGCACCTGCATCAGCACCGAGCGATTGCCATCCACATGCACGATATTGGTCTGCGGCGGATTGCCGTCGCGCACGGTGGCGACGTCATCCACATAGACCATGGCGCCGTTGACGCTCTTGATTGGCAGCCGGCCGAGTTCTTCGATCTTCAGCGGCGAGTTGTTGAGGTTGATCGTGTATTCGAACTCGCCGATCTTCTGCGTGCCGACTGGGGTGATCAGGTTCTGCGCCGCCAATGCATTGGCGACGTCCTGGCCGGAGAGACCGCGCGCCTGTAGCGCGCCGGGATTGAGGTCGATCTGGATCTGGCGCTGCTTGCCGCCGAACGGATACGGAATCGCGGCACCGGGCACGGTGACCAACGGCGTGCGGAGCTGGTTGATGCCGATATCGGCGAGGTTCTGTTCGGTAAGACCGTCACCCGACAGTGCGACGTTGATGATCGGCACCGTCGAGGCCGAATAGTTCAGGATCAGCGGGGGCGTAGCGCCGGGTGGCAACTGCTTGATCAGCGTCTGCGAGATCGCGGTGACCTGCGCATTGGCGGTGCGGATGTCGACATTGGGCTGGAAGAAGATCTTGATGATGCCGAAGCCGGCATAGGAATTCGCGGTGATGTGCTCGATGTCATTGACCGTGGTGGTCAGTGCGCGCTGGAACGGCGTGGTGATACGGCCGGACATCTGGTCCGGCGGGAGGCCGGTATATTGCCAGACCACGCCGATGACCGGGATGCGGATGTCAGGGAAAATATCGGTGGGTGTGCGAAGCGCGGCCAGCGGCCCGACAATCAGCAGCAGCAGGGCCAGCACCACAAAGGTGTAAGGCCGGGTCAGGGCGATGCGCACCAACGAGATCATGAACGGGTAGTCCTCGATACATTGACGAGAGGGGCACTGCGGAAGCCCGCCTGCCCACGATCGAATTCACCTGTTTAGAGAGATCGTCCGCATCCGATTAGTGAGCCGGGCCGGCATAAGCCTATCGGCTCGGTTCATGAATGAACGGGCAATCCTCTTTGCATGAAGGGCTGCGAACGAGCGGTTTCCCGGCCTGTCCACGCCACCAGATTTACCCGACCTGCGACAAAATAGCTAACGCGCGAAGCCTCACGGCAATTCACTTCAGCGGTATTGTTAATTGTTTCCGGGCCGCCGTGGCGTCCGCACAACAGTTTTAGGCTTAAAAAGACGCGGCTGCGGCCCGTGACACCAGAAGTGTCACGAGCCGGTCAAGATGAACTATCTGTAATGCGCGCGGCGCAAGCAGCGCCCTGCCTATTCGGGCAGCCTGTCGCCCCGGGATTGGGCGACATCCATCAGATCATCAGGCCAAGCGCATCTTCAAAAAAAGCCGGTCCGCCGAAATTGCCGGACTTCAGCGCCAGCAGCATCTGGCGCTCCGCCGCACCGACCGCGCGCAACACCGGCACACCGGCGGCGATTTCCGCACCGACCAGAAAACCCGGAATGCCCAGCCGATCGACGACAGCACCGGATGTTTCGCCGCCAGCCACGACGAGCCGTTGTACGCCGGCGCGGACGAGACCTTCAGCGAGATCGGCCATCGCCTGCTCGATGGCATGCCCGGCGGCATCGCGGCCATGGCGCTTTTGCAGGGCTGTCACCTGATCCGGCGTCGAACTGCTGGCGATCAAGACCGGGCCCTTGCCCAACCGCTCCTTCGCCCAGCCGAGCGCGCGCTGGACTTCCGCGCCGCCGGCAATCACCTGTTCGGGATCGAGATGCAGCACTGGCATCACCTGTTCGGCACGCGCGATCTGCTGCAGCGTCGCCTGCGAACAACTCCCAGCCAGACAGGCTGCAGCGCCACCCACAGGCGTATCCTTGATCGAGGTCGCCGCATTCGCCTTGACGCGGCCGGACGCGACCAGTGCACGCGCGAGACCAAGCCCCATGCCGGATGCACCGACAGAGACGCGATGACCCAGGGCGACCGCACCGATGGTTTCCAGATCGCTGGCAAATACGGCGTCGATGATCGCCGCGCCAAAGCCATTCTCCGACAGTCCATCGAGATGCGTCCGCACCACGTCGGCACCGCAGGCGACAACTCCGAGATCGACCAGCCCGATATTTGTCGCGCTCTGCCGCGCCAGCACACGGACGAGATTGGAGTCGTGCATCGGATTGAGCGGGTGATCCTTCAGCGGGCTCTCGTTCAGCGGCACGGAGCCAACGAACAGATTGCCCTGATAGACCGTGCGGCCGGTCTCGGGGAATGCCGGTGTCACCAGCACGATATTGTCACCGGAATCGAGCCGCAACGCGTCCATCACCGGGCCGATATTGCCGGCGTCGGTGGAATCGAATGTCGAACAGATCTTGAACAGCACATGATCCGCGCCGCGGCTGCGCATCCATTTTTCGGCGGCGCGCGATTTCTCGACCGCCTTGCTGGCCGCGATCGAGCGACTCTTCAGCGATACTACAACGGCATCGACGTCCGGCAGCTGCAGATCATCAGCAGGAATGCCGATGGTCTGCACCGTGCGCAGACCGCACCGGGTCAGCGTGTTGGCCAGGTCGGACGCACCAGTGTAGTCGTCAGCGATGCAGCCCAGCGCCAGCGTCATGCTTTCACTCCGGCATAGGGCTTGAACCAGCCAAGTCCTGCGACCGTATCGCCGGCCGGGCGATATTCGCAGCCGACATAATTGTCGTAGCCGAGCCGGTCGAGTTCATCGAACAGGAACGGATAGTTCAGTTCCTCACCGGACGGTTCGTTGCGCGACGGCACGCTGGCGATCTGGATATGCCCGATCCACGGCAGCATCTCGCGCAGCCGCATGGTGACGTCACCGTGCATGATCTGGCAGTGATAGATATCGAACTGCAGCCCGAGATTGGGAATCTTCATGTCGGCGATGATGTCGCGCGCGAACATGAAGTCGTTGAGAAAATAGCCGGGCACATCGCGCGGGTTGATCGGCTCAATCACCACGTCGACGCCATGTTCGCCGAGAAAATTCGCGGCCCATTCAACGGATTTGCGGAAGGCTGCGACGGCCTTCGGATCCTTGCGATCGGCGAGACCGGCCATCATGTGCAGGCGGCGGACATTGGTGGCCAGGGTATAAGGCAGTGCCGTGTGAATGCTCTGCCGGAGCTCATCGAACTTGTCGGGACGTGCGGCAAAACCCTTTTCGCCGGCATTCCAGTCGCCCGGCGGCAGATTGAACAGCACCTGCTTCAGGCCATTGCGCTCCAGCCGCTCGGCAATCGCCTCCGGCGGATGCTCATAGGGAAACAGGAATTCCACCGCCGTGAAGCCGGCCTTGGCCGCGGCATCGAAGCGATCGAGGAACGCGTGTTCGTTGAACATCATGCTGAGATTGGCGGCGAAGCGGGGCATCGATCGTCCTCGTGTTCTTAATTCGGCTCGCCCGGCAGCTTGGTACCGGTGACCTTGGCATACATTCGCGCCACCGACGCATCGTCATCGCGGCCCATGCCGGAGGCCGATGTCATCAGGAACATCTGCAGTGCCGCAGCGGAGACCGGCACCGGGAATTTCGCCGCGCGCGCCATATCCTGGATGATGCCGAGATCCTTCACGAAGATATCGACCGCGCTGCGCGGCGTGTAATCGCCATCGAGCACATGCGGCATGCGGTTCTCGAACATCCAGGAGTTGCCGGCGGAGGCGGTGATCACCTCGTAGACCTTGCGGATATCAAGACCCTGCTTGGCGGCAAACGCGATGGCTTCCGAGGCGGCGGCGATATGTACGCCTGCGAGGAGCTGGTTGATCATCTTGAAAGCGGCGCCCTGCCCGGCGGCATCACCGAGTTCGTAGAGCTTGGCGGCCATCGCATCGAGCGCCGGCCGCGCCTTGGCAAAGGCAGCCTCGCTGCCGGATGCAAGAATGGTGAGTTCGCCCTGCGCCGCGCGCTGTGCACCGCCGGAGATCGGGGCATCGAGGTAATGTCGGCCGGTGGCTTCGAGATCCCCAGCGAGACGGCGGGCGACATCGGGATCCATCGTCGCGGACGATACGAATACCGCACCTTTCGGCAGCGTTTCGGCAACGCCATCCGTCCCGAACAGGATGGTCTCCGTCTGCGCGGCATTGACGACGACGCTGATGACGATATCCGCGCCCTGCGCAGCGCCGGCCGGGGTATCCGCGCCCTGCCCTCCGTCCGCCACGAAGCGCTTCACCGCATCCGCCGACACGTCGCAGCCAGTCACCGTGAAGCCGGCCTTCTTGAGCGACAGGGCCATACCATAGCCCATCGACCCCAGACCAATAACGGCGACGCGTGGTCTCTCAGAACTTGGTTTTTCAGATGCAGGTGACATGCGGCAATTCCCTAGGGGTCCTCGATGGCCAGCTTGAGGCGGCCTTGCCTCTCGGTAACACGGCTTGGCCATCATGCCAAAGCGTGGGAAAAAGCATCACGAGGAAATGCCAAGAAAAGACCGAGGACATCCGGTGACTGACACAAAGCTGCGTGAAGAGATCTGCCGGCTCGGCCGCTCGCTGTTCGACCGCGGGCTGACGCCGGGCTCATCAGGCAATATCAGTGTGCGCTGCGATGATGGCGGCTGGCTCGTGAGCCCGACCAATGCGTCACTGGGCTCACTCGATCCGGCCCGGCTGTCGCGCCTCGACAGCAACGGCCGCCTCACGTCTGGCGATCCGCCGACCAAAGAGGTTCCGCTGCATACGGCACTGTATGAGACCCGCAGCGCCGCCCGCGCCGTGGTGCATCTGCATTCGACCCATTCGGTGGCGGTGTCGATGCTGCCGGAGATCGATCCCCGCGCCGCGCTGCCACCGATGACGCCCTATTACCTGATGAAATGCGGCGCGACGGCGCTGGTGCCATATTATCGACCGGGCGATCCGGCCGTCGCCGACGCCATTAAGGGCCTCGCCGGCAAATATTCATCGGTGCTGCTGGCCAATCACGGCCCCGTAGTGTCCGGCGACACGCTGGAAGCAGCGGTCTATGCCATCGAGGAGCTCGAAGAAACCGCGAAACTCTATCTGCTGCTGCGCGGGCTCAACCCGCGGCACCTAACGCCCGCGCAAGTGAAGGACCTGGTGGCGACGTTCGGGCTGGTTCTGCCGGATCATGACCGACACGGGCACGATTGAACTGCGTTATTTTATAAGTCGATTGTAGACCGCGTGCGGACCGATCCAGAACCACACCAATCCATCATCGACTTCGACCGCGAGCGCGCGATACTGCCGCCCCACCCGCGCGGAGAGATAGCGGCCTACTTTCTTGAGATGGATCGACGGGTGGCTTGGGTCACTCTTCAAAAGAGCGAAGTTTTTGTCGGCAAGCAACCGTACATGGTCGGGTAATTTTTGATACGCCGCCCAGAAAGCCGGACTGGCGTGATGTTTCATAGTTCCCGCGTCCGCCCATCGCGGTGCGCTTTCAGTGCCTCTTCAGCCAAGCGATCCAACCGACCAGACAAGGCATCGGCTTCGATCTGACGGTCGAACCGCTCTGCCTCGAACGCCTCGAACCACGCTCGAAACCGCTCCAACTCTGCCGGGGGCAGGCTTTCGACGGCCTTCTCAATATCTTCGACATTGGACATAGCGAGACTTTAGCACAACGGCGACCGGCCGCCTACAGCCCCAGATACGCCTTGCGCACATCCGGATTGGTCGCAATCTCCGAGGCCTTGCCCTGCATCTGGACGCGGCCGGTCTGCAGGATATAGGCGCGGTCGGCGATCTCCAGCACTTCGGCCATGCGCTGCTCGACGATCAGCACAGTCATGCCCGCGTCGCGGATCTTGATGACCGCCTGAAAGATCTCGTCCACCAGCTTCGGCATGATGCCCTGCGACGGCTCGTCGAGCATCAACAGGCGCGGACGGGTCATCAGTGCGCGGCTGATGGCCAGCATCTGCTGCTCGCCGCCGGACAGGGTTTCGGCGCGCTGCTCGAGACGTTCGGAAAGGCGCGGGAACAGGTCGAACACCAGCTTCAACGGCTCGTCGCGATCGGGCTTGCCGCGATACATGTAGCTGCCGAGGCGGAGGTTGTCTTCCACCGACAACCGCGGAAACAGCCGGCGGTTCTCCGGCACATAGGCGATGCCGCGCGCGGTGATGAGATGCTGCGGCACGCCGTTGATCTGCTCGCCATCGAAGGTGACAGTGCCCGAACGCGGACGCTCGGCGCCGGCGATGGTCTTGATCAGCGTCGACTTGCCGGCACCATTGGAGCCGCAGACGGCGACGATCTCGCCCTTGGCGACGTCGATGGTGACGTCCGAAATGGCGACCAGCCCCTGATAGGCGGTGGTGGCCTCACGCACCGACAGCATGGCGATCCCCGAGATATGCACTGATGACTTCAGGATGCCGCACGACATCCGCGGGTTTGCCCTCGACGAGCTTCTTGCCGAGATTGAGCACGATGGCGCGGTCGACCAGCGGCATGACGATTTCCATGACGTGTTCGACCATCAGCACGGTGACGCCGGTCTCGCGGACCTTGCGGACCAGGGCCACGCCCGACTGCGCCTCGAGCGGCGTCAGGCCGGTGAGACATTCGTCGAGCATCAGGAGCTTCGGTTCGGTGGCCAGCGCACGCGCTACTTCGAGGCGGCGCTTCTCCGACGGAATGAGATCCCTAGCAAGCTTGTCGGCGCGCGGGGCAAGACCGCAGAACTCAAGCACCTCATGTGCCTTGCGCCGCGCATCGCGCATCTTTTCGTTGCGGATCAGCGCGCCGACGATGACGTTGTCGATCACGGTCATGGTCTCGAAGCTCTTCACCACCTGGAAGGTGCGCGCGATACCGCGCTGGCAGCGTTCCGCCGCCGGCATCTGCGTGACGTTCTCGCCGTTGAACCAGATCGTGCCCTGCGTCGGCGGCAGCACGCCGGCGATCAGGTTGAACAGTGTCGACTTGCCGGCGCCGTTCGGCCCGATCAGGCCGACGATTTCGCCAGCGCCGACGGAGATCGAGACGTCACTATTGGCGATCAGGCCGCCGAAGCGCTGCCAGACGCCACGGGTTTCGAGAAGAGGTGTCGTCATTGCGGCACTCCTTTCGAAGCCGGACGTCGCGAGAACAGGCCGATCAAACCATCGGGCCGCGCCAGCGAGATCACGACGATCACTGCGCCATAGAGGATGAGATCGACGCCGCGGCCGGAGCCGCCGATGAAGGAGCGCGTCAGTTCGGTCATCGGGATCAGGATGACCGCGCCGAGCACGGGTCCCCATAGCGTACCGATACCGCCCAGCACCGCCGGCAGTGCCATCAGCAGCGAGAACTGGAAGGTCATGACGCTTTCAGGATCGATATAGGAGACGAACTGCGCATAGAAAGCGCCGCCGATCGCGGTGAGGAAAGCGGAGACGGCAGCGGCGCCCATCTTGGAATTGAACACCACGACGCCGAGGCTTTCGGCCGCATCGGGATTATCCTTCACCGCGCGCCACCAGAAGCCCCATTTGGAGTCTTCCAGCCACCAGGTGATGAACCAGGCGACGCAGCAGAACACCAGCGCGAAGTAATAGAACGGCAGCTTGCTGCGCGTGAACTGGAACTTGGCCCAGCTATCGCCGCGCACGGGAATGTCGATGCCGAGCGCCGCACCGGCATAGTCCCAATTGTGGAACAGCAGGAAGCCAATTTCGGCGATGACGATGGTGGCGATGACGAAATAGTGGCCGCGCAGGCGGAAGGTCGGATAGCCCAATGCGAGCGCGATCAGCGCGGAGATGACGCCACCGCCGAGCATGCCAAACCACGGCAGCACGCCGAATTTGGTGAACAGCAGCGCCGTCGTATAGGCGCCGAGGCCGAAATAGAGCGCGTGGCCTAGCGAGATCTGGCCGCAATAGCCGCCAAGGATATTCCAGGCCTGCGACAGCGCCGCATACATCAGGGTCAGCACCATGATGTTCTGGACATAGACGTCCTTGACGAAGAACGGCACGCAGGCGGCGATGGCCGCAAGCGCGGCGGCAAGGATGAGGTCGCGGCGGCGACGTTGGGTGAAGCTGTCCATCAGATCGATCCGAACAGGCCGCGCGGCCGGACAAAGACGACGAGAAGATAGACGGCATAGATGCCGACCGATTTGAGCGACGGCGGCAGGATCATCGCGGTGGTCGCCTCGACCAGGCCGACGATGATGCCGCCCGCGAACGCGCCGAACACGCTACCGAAGCCGCCGAGCGCCACGGTGACATAAGCGATCAGCGCAAAGGACGCGCCCACATCAGGGTAGATATAGAAGAAGATCGCCATCACGCCGCCGGCAAGGCCGATCAGCGCCGAGCCGAGACCCCAGCCGAGCGCGAACACCTTGTTCTTATCGATGCCGACCAGCGCCACGGCACCGGCATCCTCACGGGTCGCTTCGAGCGCGCGACCGAAATCGGTCTTCTTCATGAAGAAGTAGAGTGCGCCGAAGGCGGCGATCGAGATCAGCGCACCGACCAGCTGCGGCACCGGCAGGAACACGCCGAAGATCGAGATGGTCTTGCCGCCGAGCATCGAAGCCGGGATGCTGCGATAATCCGGGGTGAAGAAGAACTGCGCGAGGCCGCGCATCAGAATGGCGAGGCCGAAGGTTGCGAAGATCTGCACCATGCCGATATTGGCCTTGGCCCGCATCGCGAAGCGTATGATCACGAGATAGATCACCGCGCCGAACACGAACATGCCGGCGGCCACCAGCGGGATCGACAGCAGTGGGTCGACCGCCCAGAACATGAACAGGAAGAAGGTGAGATACATCGCCAACATCAGGAATTCGCCATGGGCGAAGTTGGTGACGTCCATCAACCCGAAGATCAGCGCGAGGCCGACCGCGAGCAGGCCGTAAAGCAGCCCCATCAGCAATCCGCTGGCAAGGCTCTGGATGATGGTCGCGGCGGTCACGAAGTAATCCTCTCTGTCTGTCGTCCCCGCGAAAGCGGGGACCCATAACCACCGACATCACAACTGGGCGATGCCGGTCAGACCAGGTGCAAACCAATCCTTCGGAGGATATGGATCCCCGCCCCCCGCACGCCTTCGGCGTGCTAGGAGGGGATGACACCGGAGTATGTGATGACATCGTCGAGTCCGACGACGCCACCACATGCGTTTAGAGAACGCGCCTTACGGCATCGGCCAGATCGCATCCGCCACGGCGGCCTGCGGCGGGAAGATGGTGACGAACTTGCCACCGTTATACTGCAGCAGCACCGGGTCGGCGTTGTTGTTCTGGCCCAACTCGTCGAACTTGACCTTCGCCCACGGCATGATCGTGCTTTCGCCAGGCATGTCGGTGGCGACCAGCGCTTCGCGGATCTTCTCACCATCGGTCGACTTGGCGCGATTGATGGCGTCGGCCATCACGATCAGGCCCATGAACTGGCGCGAGGAGTAGTCGTTGAAGTCCTTACCGGACTTCTCCTTGAACATGTCGTTGATCTTGCCGACCATCGGACGCTTGGCGGCGAGATCGAGTGAGAACGAACCGCGCGAGATGACGCCCGGAATCTTGTCACCGACCGCATCATACAGCGCCTTCTCGGAGAAGCCGGCGTCCTGTGCGACGATGTTCTTGGCCTTGTAGCCGAGTTCGCCCATGGTCTTGATGAGCAGGATGCCATCGGTGGTGTAGCTCGACGGCATCAGCACGTCGGCATTGGCAGCCTTGAGCTGCTGCACTTCGGCAGTGAGTGACGGCGAATTGGCGCGATACTTGATGTCGGCGACGATTTTGTAACCGCGGTCGGCAGCGAGCTTGAGCTGCGCATTCGCCGAGTCCGTGCCGAAGATAGTGTCTTCGTGGAACAGCGCCAGCGTCTCGATCTTCTGGCCTTTTTTCTTCAGCGCATCGAAGAAATCGAACATCGCCGTCGAGAACATTTCGTCATGCGGGGCGGCGCGGAAGTAATATTTCAAGCCGCGGCGATGCAGGCTTGGCGATGAGTTGTCGGCCGACAGGAACGGGATCTGGTAGCGCTCGCAAATCTGGCTGACGGTGACGGCGACGGCGCTCTGATAGGTGCCGACGATGGCCGAAACCTTCTCCTGGGTGATGAGACGCTCGGCTTCAGCGCGGCCCTTCTGCGGATCAGCCTGATGGTCGGCGAATACGAGACGCACCTTGGCGCCGCCGAGACCGGTGAAGCCTTCGCCCTTCGCCATCGGCAATGCGAAATCGTAATCCTTGTTGATGATATCGGCAGCAGTTTCGAAAGCTTTCTGCGCGTCGACGCCGATCTGCGCGCTGGCGCCGGACAGCGGATAAATCACGCCGATCACGACTTCCTTGACCTGCGCGCGCGCAGGCTTGGCCAGAGGCAGCAGCGCGGCGGAAGCGGCGCCTCCAAGCAATACGTTTCGGCGAGAAATCGTCATGTCTTTGTCCTTTGTGACCGGCGGCTATCGATGAAACTAATCAAGGTTACGGTAAAGCCCGAAAGATCGGCAAGCTGCTTCTTATAAAACAGCCAAATGCTTATTCTTGAGGTCTGTGACGAGCATGACACCCGGCGCATGCGTAATCGCGAACGGCACGCGCGCTGCAGCAATGACGGCTTGCGGCGTCACGCCACATGCCCAGAACACCGGGATTTCATCGTCGTTGATGTGCACCGCATCGCCGTAGTCAGGCTTGCTGATATCCTTAATGCCGATCGACTGCGGCAGGCCGAGATGTACCGGCGCACCATGCACTGCGGGAAAACGCGAGGTGATCTGGACGGCGCGGATCGCATCAGCCGGCTTCAGCGGCCGCATCGACACCACCATCGGCCCGGCGAACGGGCCTGCGGATTTGCAGGCGATGTTGGTGCGATACATCGGCACCAGCACATCCTGTTCGATATGACGGATCGGCAGATCGTCGGCCATCATGGCTTCTTCGAACGAATACGAGCATCCGATGACGAAAGAAACGAGATCGTCGCGCCAGTACTTCGTCACATCGTAAGGGCGATCAATCGCCTCGCCATCCTTCCAGACGACATATTGCGGAATGTCAGTCCGGATATCGAGATCAAGACCGAGCGCGGGAATGCTTGGATTGCCGACATCCGACATGCCGATGATCGGGCACGGCTTCGGATTGAGCTGGCAGAAGCGATGAAAGGCTGCGGCCTGGGCTTCCGGCAAAATCACGAGATTGCCCTGGACATAACCCGGGGCTACTCCGGCGGTGCTGCCATATTTGCCCGCGCGATATTCGCGGCGAGCAACCGCGCTGGGCAAATCCGAGGATCGATCGTCGCTTTGCTGCGCTGCCGAAGAAATAGCCATCTTAGTGTCCTGCCTAATTCTGCCTCGACACGCACTGAAACTCAGGGCTAGTATAATGTCTAATCGTTGTTTTTAATCGACATCCATAAATCCTACTTATCGATAGCCGGATCGCATCCATGGCGGACTTCAAGGCGCTGGAGACTTTTCTCTGGGTGGTCAATCTCGGCAGCTTCCGCGGCGCGGCCCAGAAGCTCAACACGACCCAGCCGGCAATCTCCCAGCGTATCGCGCAACTGGAACAAGAGATGGGCGTGCGGCTTCTGCAGCGTGACCGCCGTATGGCCTCGCCGACGACGGCCGGACGGCAGATGCTGGTCTATGCCGAAAAGCTGATCGGCCTGCGCTCAGAGATGATGGCGGCGGTTGGCGATCGCTCGGCAATGCGCGGCGTGCTGCGGCTCGGCGTCGCCGAGACCATCGTCCACACTTTGCTGACGCGGCTGATCAAGCACGTCAACATCTCGTATCCGAACCTGTCGCTCGAAATCGAGGTCGATATCACGCCGAACCTGAATGCGCGGTTGCAGGCACAGGAGATCGATCTCGCTTTCGTGCTCGGGCCGCTTTCGACATCCAACATTCGCAACCGTGTGCTGTGCGACTACCCCGTCGGCTTTCTCGCCAGCCCTTCGCTCAAGCTCGGCGACGGTCCACTCTCGATCCACGACCTCGCGAAATTTCCCATCATCACCTTCTCGCGCAAGACCCGGCCCTACGAGATCGCGCGTTCGCTGTTCAACCGGCCCGACCTGCCACCGATCCGGCTGCACGCCAGCGCGTCGCTGTCTACCGTGATGCATATGGCGATTGAGGGCTTAGGCATAGCACTGATCCCGACAGCCATCATCGAGAACGAACTCGCGGACGGACGCCTGCAATTGCTCAATACCAACCTGCAGCTCCAGCCGCTGACATTTTCGGCAAGCTGGCTCGCGTCACCCGACACGGCCGCGATCGAACTCGTCGCAGGCATTGCTGCGCAACTGGCGCAGAACAGCCCATTGGTTGACGAGCCGGCATCGCCGGGTCATTGAAAAGCAGGCTCTTCAACACAAACTTTCTCGGGACAGACCGCATGACCAAGCTTGGCGACAACCTCAAAATCGATTCCGCGCGGCTCTGGGACACCATCAACGAGACCGCAAAATTCGGCGGCACGCCAAAAGGCGGTGTGCGGCGTTTGACGCTCGGGCCTGAAGACAAACTGGTCCGCAACTGGTTTCGCAAAGCCTGCGAAGACGCTGGCCTGGAGGTGCATGTCGATGCCCTCGGTTCGATGTTCGCGCAGCGCAAGGGCCGCGACATGTCTAAGGCGCCGATCGGCATCGGCTCGCATCTCGATACCCAGCCGACCGGTGGCAAGTTCGACGGCATTCTCGGCGTGCTCGGCGCGCTCGAAGTCGTCCGCACGCTGAACGATGCCGGCATCGAAACCGAGATGCCGATCTGCATCGCCAACTGGACCAATGAAGAAGGCTCGCGCTTTGCGCCGGCGATGATGGCCTCCGCCGCCTATGTCGGCGACTTCACCACCGACGACATTCTGTCGCGCAAGGACATTGCAGGTGTCACCGTCGGCGAAGCGCTCGACGAGATTGGCTATCGCGGCGACGTTGCGGTCGGCACGCAGAAATTCTCGGGCTTCGTCGAACTGCATATCGAGCAGGGCCCGATCCTGGAGGCCGAAAGCAAGACCATCGGCGTAGTCGATTCCGGCCAGGGTGTGCTGTGGTTCGACGGCAAGATCACCGGCTTCGAGAGCCATGCCGGCTCGACCCCGATGCCGCTGCGCAAGGATGCGCTGGCGACATTGTCGGAGATCGTGCTCGCCACCGAGCGTGTGGTCAGCAATATCGGCGCGCTCGGCACCATCGGCGAAGCCGTGATCGCAAATCCGTCACGCAATGTGATCCCCGGCGAGATCGCCTTCACCATGGATCTGCGCAGCGCCGACGCCGGCAAGCTGGACGCCATCGAGAAAGGCGTGCGCGATGCCATCAAGGAGATCGCTGCGCATCGCAAGGTCGACGTCGCCTTCGACAAAGTCTGGCACAAGCCGCCGACGCACTTCAACAAGGACTTCGTCAATGCGGTCGAGACCGCTGCGACCTCGCTCGGCTACTCGCATCGCCGTATCACCTCTGGCGCCGGCCACGACGCCTGCAACCTCAACAACATCATGCCAACAGCGATGGTGTTCATTCCGAGCAAGGATGGTATCAGCCACAACGAGCTCGAAAGCTCGACGCAGGAAGATTGCGCCGCCGGCGCCAATGTATTGATGCATACGGTGCTGGCGCTTGCCGGCGTCGCATCGAAGTAACGAAGACAGACAGGGGATAGTGATGCGGGGTGTATTCGTCGATGCCAGCGAAGAGCTGGCGAAGATTCTGGAACGGCTGACGCAGCCGGGCGACATCGCAATCAAGATCAATCGGGATGAGGACATCAAGTCGAGCGATCTGCCTGAGGTGCTGGACGGCGCAGAGATCGCGATCGTCGATCACACCTATCTGCCGACAGACGTTGCGAAGCAGAGCACGGGCCTCAAGCATGTGGTGTTTCTCGGCACCGGTGCACGCAGCTATATGCATATCGAGGAGCTTGCTGCGCTGGGGATCGAGGTGCACCTGATCCGCGGCTATGGCGATACCGCCGTCGCCGAATGCGCCATCGCGCATATGTGGGCTGCCGCGCGCGGCCTTGCCCAGCAGGACCGTGAAATGCGGGGCGGCAACTGGCTGCGCGATGAAGGCATGGAGCTCACCGGCAAAACGGTTGGTCTGATCGGCTTCGGCGGCATCGCTGCGGAAGTCGCGCGTATTGCGCTCGGCTCGGGCATGAAGGTACTAGCCTGGAACCGGTCGCCGAAGTCCTATCCTGGCGTGACCTTCACCGATCTTGACACGGTACTGTCGACCAGCGACGTGGTCTCGATCCATCTGCTGCTGAATGACGAGACGCGCGGCATGATCACACGCGACCGCATCGCGCAGATGAAGAAGGGCGCCATCCTCGTCAACACAGCGCGCGGAGCCGTGGTCGATGAAGCGGCGATGATCGATGCGCTGCGGTCTGGTCATCTGCGCCATGCCGGCCTCGACGTGTTCGACATCGAGCCGCTGCCGGCCGGCCATGTACTGACGACACTGCCTAACGTGACATTATCAGCGCATTCGGCTTTCCGTACGCCCGAGGCGAGCGTGAACTTGATTGCCGCAGCCTGGAAACATTGCCGGCGGATCGCCGCCTAACCTTCGAGCCCCCCGAAACGACAATGCCCGGCATGAAGCCGGGCATTTTTTGCGCATCAGTGGCAGGAGCTTATTCGATCATCTCCGCGACGGCCTTGCCGCAAGCGCCTGTATCGGCCTGACCGCCAAGATCGCGCGTGCGCAGCGTGCGTTCACCGAGCGTGCGTTCGATCGCCTTGACGATCGAATCCGCTGCAGCCTTCTCGCCGAGATGTTCCAGCATCATCGCCCCGGACCAAATCATGCCGATCGGATTCGCAATGCCCTGCCCGGCAATATCCGGCGCCGAGCCATGCACCGGCTCGAACACCGACGGGAAATCGCCAGTCGGGTTGATATTGCCGGATGGCGCGATGCCGATGGTGCCGGTGCAGGCCGGGCCCAAATCGGACAGGATGTCGCCAAACAAGTTGGATGCAACCACGACGTCGAACCAGTCCGGATGCATCACGAAATTCGCGGTGAGAATGTCGATGTGATACTGGTCCCACTTCACATCGGGATAGTTCGTGCCCATCGCCTTCACGCGTTCGTCCCAATAGGGCATCGTGATCGCGATGCCGTTGGACTTGGTCGCCGAGGTCAGGTGCTTCTTCGGCCGCGACTGCGCGAGGTCGAACGCGAACTTCAGGATGCGGTCGACACCGGTGCGGGTCATCACCGTCTGCTGGGTAACGAATTCACGGTCGGTGTCCGGGAACATGCGACCGCCGACGGATGAATATTCACCTTCAGTATTCTCGCGCACCACCCAGAAGTCGATGTCGCCGGGCTTGCGACCGACCAGCGGACAGGGCACGCCGGGCATCAGGCGCACCGGGCGCAGATTGACGTATTGGTCGAATTCGCGCCGGAACTTGATCAGCGAGCCCCACAACGAAATGTGATCCGGAATCTTTGCCGGCAGGCCGACGGCGCCGAAGTAGATCGCATCGTGCTTGCCGATCTGCGCCTTCCAGTCGTCCGGCATCATCTGGCCGTGCTTCTCGTAATAGTCGTAGGACGAGAAGTCGTAGTGATCGAAATGCACCTTCACGCGATGCTTTTTCGCTGCCGCTTCAAGGACACGCAGGCCTTCCGGCATGACTTCCTTGCCGATGCCGTCGCCGGGGATGACCGCGATCCGATATTCTTTTTGTGCGCTCACGTGGGGTTTCCTTCGCCAGTAATTCTGCCTGCAGATGTGGACCAAAGCCGGCCTGCGATCAACGCTGCACTGCAATGTTGACCGGTTTTGCCGCAGGGGCCTAACTCTGTCGCAGACAATCCCTTCTGCAATCCAGAGGCATTCCATGGATCTTCATTTGCGCGGCAAGCGCGTCCTGATCACGGGCGCATCCAAGGGTATCGGCGCGGCGGCCGCGGAAGCGTTTGCCGAAGAAGGCTGCGATCTCCGCCTCGCGGCCCGCAATGTGGAGCAGATGCAAGCGCTGGCAGACCGGCTGCGCTCTAGCCACCAGATCGACGTCGCCGTGCATGGTGTCGACCTGCGCAAGCCGGACGATCTGGCGTCGCTGGCGGCAGCCGCCGGCGATATCGACATCCTCGTCAACAATGCCGGCGATATTCCCGGCGGCTCGCTCGACAAGATCGACGAACCGACCTGGCGCCATGCCTGGGACCTCAAAGTGTTCGGCTTCATCAATCTGACGCGCCTCGTCTATGCGCAGATGAAGGCCCGCGGCCACGGCGTGATCGTGAACGACATCGGCGCCGCCGGCGAGAAGTTCGACGCCAATTACATCTGTGGCAGCGCCGGCAATGCCGCGCTGATGGCGTTCACCCGGGCGCTGGGCGGAAAAAGCCTGAAGGACAATATCCGCGTGGTCGGCATCAACCCGGGCCCGGTGGAGACCGAGCGCCACATCACGCTGATGAAAACCCGCGCCAAGGCGCAATTCGGTGACGAGAATCGTTTCCGGGAATTGCAGCAGGGCCTGCCGCTGGGCCGCGCTGCGAAACCGCGCGAGATCGCCGATATGATGACGTTTCTGGCGTCAGAGCGCGCGGGCTATACGACCGGCGTGATCTACACGGTGGATGGCGGATATAGCGCTGGATGGGGCAGTTAGTCGCTTTTCTTAACCTCGCCCCGCTTGCGGGGAGAGGTCGGAGCACGAGCGGCAGCGAGTGATCCGGGTGAGGGGGAGCCAGTGTTTCACTCGCTGGCTCCACTCACCCGTCGCGGACTTCGTCCGCGCCACCCTCTCCCCGCAGGCGGGGCGAGGGAAAAAGCGCGCTAGCTCAGCGCGCCGGCATGCACCCACCACAGCGGGTGGGCGAGTTGAATGACACCGGCCGCGCGTCGCGCATCGGTGTCATTGCCAAACAGCGCAAAGCAGGTCGCGCCCGAACCCGACATGCGAGCCAAGCGAACGCCTTCGGCACCGCGCAAGGCCGACAGCACGGTGTCAATCACGGGCTCGACCTTCAATGCGGGCGCTTCAAGATCATTGTTTCCGGCATTGAGCGCGTCGATCCAGGCATCGAGTGAGCCGCCTTCATTCGGCCAGGTAGCCCGTTTCAGGACGTCTTTGACGCCGGCACGCAGCTCGCCATTCTTCAGGCCGAGCTCCTTGAACACATCCTTGGTCGCTACCGGCACGCGCGGATTGACCATCACGCAGGGCAAACGCGGAATGCTGAGCGGCAGCAGGTTTTCGCCCACGCCCGTCATCACGCAGGCGTGCGACGGCACGCAAACCGGCACATCGGCGCCGGTCAGGCGCGCCACTTCGAGCACGCGGGGATCGTCCATTTCGAGATTGTTGGCGCGCACCAGGAGGCGGAGCGCTGCGGCAGCATCCGCCGACCCGCCGCCAATGCCGGCGGCAACCGGCAAGTGCTTGTCGAGTGCAAAGCGCCCGAATGTGAGACCCTCGACGCGCTCGCCGAGCAGCCGAGCGGCCTTGATCACGAGATTATCGGCGGTGTCGCCGCATTCCTGCGCGCGCGGGCCGGTCGCGGTCAGCGACAGATCGCCGCCCGCATCCAGCGTCAATCTATCGGCGCAATCGGCAAAGGCCACGACGCTTTCGAGATCATGATAGCCGTCAACTCGACGGCCGATGACGCGCAGGGTCAGATTGACCTTGGCGCGCGCATTTTCTTCGAGAACCGGGCTCGTTGAACCGGTCGTGCCCCCAACCATTGAATCAGCCGCCTTTACCGTCTTCTTTTTTCTTGTCGTTGGATGCAGCCGACGACGATGGCTCGTCCGACAGACCGTTTTCCATCTTGGCTTCGATCTTCGGAATCTCTTCGGTTTCCGGCTTCAGATCCTTGGCGTGCTGCCACTGGAACTTGGCTTCCAGCTTGCGACCGACGCGCCAATAGGCATCGCCGAGATGGTCGTTGATAGTCGGATCTTCCGGCTTCAGGTCGATGGCGCGCTCAAGTTGCTTTACGGCATCGTCGAAATTGCCGATGCGGTAATAGGCCCAGCCGAGCGAGTCGACGATGTAGCCATCGTCCGGACGCTGATCGACGGCGCGCTTGATCATCTTCATGGCGTCGTCGAGATTGATGCCCTGATCGATCCAGGAATAGCCGAGATAGTTCAGCACGTGCGGCTGTTCGGGCTGCAATTCGAGAGCCTTGCGCATATCGACTTCAGCCTTGGCCCACTGCTTCGAACGCTCAAGGCAGATGCCGCGGAAGTAGAAATACACCCAGTTCGGCTTGTCCTGGTTGGCGGCGATGACATCGATGCCCTTGGTGTAGGTTTCGGAGCAGTCCGCAAACTTCTTGCGCCCGCGTTCGATATTGCCGAGCGCCATGATGGCTTCGAGATCCCGGGGATCGTCGGCGACAACACCCTTGAGAATCTTGATGCCTTCATCGCTGCGATCAGCCGCATCGAGATCGGTGGCCTGCTGGATCTGCGCATTGCGCTTCAGCGCCGAATTGGCCGGCACGCGCTCATAGACCTTGATGGCCATCTGCGGCTTCTTCACCGACTCGTAGAGATCGGCGAGCGACAGCAGCGCCAGCGAGTGGTCCGGCTTGAGATAAAGCGAGAGCTGCAGATAGACCAGTGCGAGGTCTTCACCGCCGCGGCGGGTCAGCGATGCGCCAATGCCATAAAGTGCTTCAGCAGCGCCGGCCTGCGGGCTGTCGACCAGCGGCGCCAGCTTCTTGCCGGCCTTGGTCTCGCGGATGCCTTCCAGCACCAGGGGGTGACGGGCGAGCTTCTTGTTGAAGGTCTCGTAGATGCCGAGCGCTGCCGCATCGTCCTTGTTGCGCGACGTCCAGCGGCCATAGGCGTCGACCACGCGCAGCGCGGAGTCGTCGAGCTTGTAGGCACGCTCGAAACGGGCGCCCGCATCCTTCTGCTTGTTGGCAAGATCGAGGATCAGGCCAGCATGCAAATCCTTGAAGATCGGATACCATTCCGGACCGGCCAGCTTGTCGATATTGGCAATCGCCGTCTTGCTCTCACCGGCGCCGTAGCCGGCCCAGGCCGACAGCAGCGTCGCAACGAGGTCGGTGATCGGGCCGCGCACCGACTGGTTGATATTGGTCTGCGCGGCAGCGTATTTCTTCAGCTTGAGATCGCGCACGCCTACGACGAGACGGGCAACGCGGTTCGACTTGTCGATGGTGAGGATGCGATCGGCGAGCTTGACGGCCTCTTCGATATCGCCGTCAGCGAGCGAGGAGATGAAGGCGCGATCGAGCAGTTCGTTGTTCTTCGGATCGGTGCGCAGAGCGGAGCGGTAAAACGCCGCAGCCGAGGTGGCATCGCGCTCCACGCTGGCATGGCGGGCGGCCAGATAACTGCCGGCGGTGGTAAGCGACTTCAGATCGCGGGAGGTGGGAAACTGGGCAGCCGAGCTATCGCCGGTATGATCCGGGGTTTGCGCCAGCAGCTGACCGGGCATCGCGAGGACGGCGACCGTCGCGGCAGCGAGCGTCAAACGATTGAAACGGATGGACAACATAGGGTTCGCCTAGCTCCAGGATTTACGGGCAGGATATCGAGCAAAATGCGAGCAGGACTGCAAGACAGGCTCGGATGCGCAGCCGACCCGGCAATAGTGCGCATGCCAACAATGCCGCGTTTGGCGGTCAATCGCAAGGATCGGGGGCGCGATCGCACCAATGGCACCTTGAAGCCTGTCAGCAATTGGGCCGCCGGATTGCGCCACTGCCCCTGAAAACGCTCGCACTGTGGCGTTATCGTGACATCCGGCCGGTGTAGCGGCCCGCGAACAGGCGCCGCCGCTCACACAATCGTAATCAGCGAGCCGGTTACATCGCCTCGTAGTTCGGGCCGCCGCCACCTTCCGGCGGAACCCAGGTGATGTTCCCGTTGGGGTCCTTCACGTCGCAGGTTTTACAATGGACGCAATTCTGCGCATTGATCTGGAATCGCGCACCGCTCGACTCTTCAACCCACTCATAGACGCCTGCCGGGCAATAGCGATTCGACGGGCCGGCAAAGACGTCGTGCTCCGACGACTTCTGCAGCGCCATGTCGGCAACCTTGAGATGGATCGGCTGGTCTTCCTCGTGATTGGTGTTCGACAGGAACACCGAGGACAGGCGATCGAAGGTGATCTTGCCGTCCGGCTTCGGATAGACGATCGGCTGATACTGCTTGGCGGGCTTGAGCGCCTTGCGATCCGGCTTCTCATGCTTCTGGGTGCCGAACAGCGAGAAGCCGAACGTGTTGCACCACATGTCGAAGCCACCGAGCGCGTTGCCGAGGAGGGTCCCGAACTTGGACCACAGCGGCTTGGCATTGCGGACCGGATAGAGATCCTTCCCGATCGAGGACGACCGCCAGCCGGCCTCGTATTCCATCAACTCGTCATTGGCGCGACCTGCAGCTAGCGCAGCGGAGACGTGCTCGGCAGCCTGCATGCCTGACGCCATGGCGTTGTGAACACCCTTGATGCGCGGCACGTTGACGAAGCCTGCGGCGCAGCCGATCAGCGCCCCGCCCGGGAAGACCAGCTTCGGCACCGACTGATAGCCGCCCTCGGTGATCGCACGGGAACCGTAGGCTAGGCGCTTGCCGCCTTCGAACGTGTCGCGGATCAGCGGATGGGTCTTGAAGCGCTGGAATTCCTCGAACGGATAGAGATAAGGGTTTTCGTAGTTCAGATGCAGCACGAAGCCGACGGCCACAAGGTTATCGTCGTAGTGGTACAGGAACGTGCCGCCGCCCACGTCATTGTCGAGCGGCCAGCCGAACGAGTGCTTCACCGTGCCCTTCTGGTGCTTGGCCGGATCGATCTGCCAGACTTCCTTGATGCCGATGCCGAACTTGCCGGGCTCGCAATCCTTGTCGAGGGCGAATTTGGCGATGATCTGCTTGGTTAGCGAGCCACGCGCGCCTTCGGCGAACAGCGTATATTTGCCCAGCAACTCCATGCCGCGGGTGAAGGAGTCCTTCGGCTTGCCGTCGCGGCCGATGCCCATGTCGCCAGTAGCGATGCCGCGCACCGCGCCATTGTCGTCATACAGCGTCTCGGCAGCCGCGAAGCCGGGATAGATTTCGACGCCGAGAGCTTCTGCCTTCGCGCCCAACCAGCGGCACACCATACCGAGCGAGGTGATGTAGCAGTGATGATTGTTCATCAACGGCGGCATCAGGAAGTTCGGCAGCTTGAAGCCGCCGGTCTTGGTCATGAAATAGAACTGGTCGTCCTTGACCTGGGTCTTGAGCGGGCAGTCCGCATCGTCGCGCCAGTCCGGGATCAGCTTGTCGAGATTGACGGGATCGATCACCGCGCCGGACAGGATGTGCGCACCGACTTCGGAACCCTTTTCCACCACGACGATGGACAGGTCCGCATTGAGCTGTTTCAGCCGGATCGCGGCCGACAGACCGGAGGGCCCGGCACCGACGATGACGACGTCGAATTCCATGGACTCGCGCGGCGGAAGTTCTTCAGTGCTCATAATCTCGTCTCAGACCCGTTTCCAACCCGTTCAGAACGCTTCTAAGGGCTGTTGTTTCCGATTTTTGACGGAAGAACAACCACCTAAATGCACAGGGGGCGTTTCGCTGGGCGGCGATCCGGCCTAGATTGGCGGCATGCCTGTGACCCCCTCTCATGACGCCTGAACCCCACCCCAGCGTTGCGCAACTGCTCGCCTTTTATCTGGAGGCCGGGGTCGATTGCGCATTGATGGATGAGCCGGTGAACCGGCTGTCCGACGACCTCCCGCCGCCTGCCCGGGAACTGTCCGACAGCGCGCCGAAGCGACCACCGCTGAATGGCATGCCGCCGCCCCCAGCACGCCCACCCGCCCGCGTCGAGGTCGCCCCGGACGTGGCGATTGCGGCCGCCCGCGACGCCGCACGCACCGCGCCCTCACTTGAGGTGCTGCGTGGCATGCTGGATACATTCGACGGCTGCGCGCTAAAATCGACCGCGACCCAACTGGTGTTTGCCGACGGCAATCCGCAGGCGCGGATCATGTTCGTCGGCGAGGCACCCGGCCGCGACGAGGACATCGAAGGCCTGCCCTTCGTTGGCCGCTCCGGCAAATTGCTCGACCTAATGATGGGCGCCATCGGCCTGAAGCGCACCGACGTCTATATCGCCAATGTGATTCCGTGGCGGCCGCCGGGCAACCGCACGCCGACGCCGCAGGAGACACAGATCTGCCTGCCGTTCATCCAGCGCCAGATCGAGCTGGTGAATCCTGACATCCTCGTCACGCTCGGCAATCCGTCGACACAGACGCTGCTGCAGACCCGCGACGGCATCATGAAGTCCAGGGGACGCTGGGTCGACTACGACACCGGTACGCGCAAGATCAAAGCGCTGGCGACGTTCCACCCCGCCTATCTGCTGCGCTCGCCGTCTTATAAGCGGATGACCTGGATGGATCTGCGCGCGATCGCGAAGGCGCTGGAAGCGTCGTCGGGCAGGACCAGTTAGGGCGCCTTTGGCCGCACGATCGCCCAGCCGATCCGCAGCAAGGGTTGCCGGCCATTCACCAGACGTTCGAAGGCGCGCGGGACTTCCGGCACGAGGTTGGGGAAACGCTGCGTAATGTCTGCAGGCGGCGTACCGACTGTATCCGCTGCGCGCCACACGACGACGCCGCCGGTCTCGGCGAACTTTGCTGGCGTAATCCACGGCGTACGGGAAGGCACTGCATCATTCAGCAGATGCGGCCGTGACGCGCTCATCCCAATCAATGCTGCGAGTTGCGCATCGCCGGCCACCGCCGGCAATGGCTTATTGGTCCGGCGCTCGAAGCTCTCGCCGAAGAAGCGCCCGATCTCGCGCGCGGGAAGCGCTGTGACATCCTCAGGACCATCGACCCAAGGCAGAATCACGAGACTGGCGAAAGCTGCCAGCGCAGGCGCAATGATGGCGAAGGCCCAGACCTTGCGCAGCACGCGCTGGCGCCGCAGCGTGATCAGGTCGCCCGACGCCACGACCACGGCGAGACCCGACATGACCAGCGCAATGCCGGCACCGCCGACCACGCGATCGAGGCCGTAAAGGGCAGCGAACAGGCTGCCGAGCAGCCCCGGCACGAGCGCGAAGAAAAATACATAGTCACGTGCCAGCGGATCGACCGGCGGGCGGAAGATAATCGGAGCTTCCTCGGTCTTCGGAACGATGCGGCCCCAGTTCATCACCGTCAGCACGATCACGCCGGTAATTGACGCAAGCAGCCAGGCCATCAGCACGCCCCACTGCCGCGCCTGGCCTGCGATATCGGTCAGTTGCGGCGGTACAGGCACAATCGGTGCCCCGGCCCGGATCACCCACATGGCCCATGGCAATGTCAGCACCGCGATGACCAGTAAGGCATAAAGCGGGTCGAACGACGTCAGGTTACGGCGGCCACGCGAGGTCGCGAGACCGAAGACGAGCGGCAGCGGCAGTAGCCACATCGCATGAGGCGTGGTCAGCAGCAGCAGGCCGGCCTCGATGGACAGTGCGAACCAGGCATTGCGACGGCCCTGCCCGATCGCCAGCCAGGCATGCAGCAGGAACATCGCCCAGAGCGGACGCGCCAGGATCAGCGGGCCGAATTCGATGCCAGGCGTGCTAAAGGCCGTAACCGTCATGGTGAGCAGCACGGCGATGACTGCCTGCGGGCCGCCGACGATGGCACTCCCCAGCTGATAGACCGCGCGGAAGGTGAGGACGACGCAGATCTGCGCCAGCAGATAGACACCGAAAACATGATTGCCGGCGGCCCGGAAGGCGATATCGGCCAACCAGAACGCCAGCGGCGGACCCATATGGGTGCCGACCTGATATTCCCGGCCATAGGCCAGCACGGTGGCGAGATCGCCCGGCGGCCCGCGATACAGCAGCAGGGGGACGACGAGCCAGATCGCGGCCTGACACAGCACGACGATCCAGAACACTAGCCGTGGCCGGGCGCGGATCAGTTCGACGATCAGGGAGGTGAAACGCATTGAACGTCTGAACCGGCCAGCAGGGAATGAAGCGTGCTCAGGTGATACGGCGCAGAGCCGGGAGAGGCAACCGCCTGAGCGCTCAGGCGGTTATCTCGATATCGATGGCGGTGTGGACTTCGATCAGACCCGCCGCACGAACGCCAGCCTGATGACGCGCACGCGCCGCAGCAACCGGCGCGAACAGGCTGCGATGATGAATGCTGGGCCCCAGTTCATTCAGCGCGGCCATATGCTGCGGCACGCCGTAACCCTTGTGCACCTCGAAGCCGTAGCCCGGGCAATCCTCGGCCAGCCGGCACATCAGCCGGTCGCGCGACACCTTGGCGATGATCGAGGCTGCTGCGATGGAGAGCACCAACGCGTCGCCGCCAATGACCGCCTCGCAATCGGCCGTCGTGTCGATCTTGTCGCGGCCATCGACGAACACTTGTTTCGGCGCATCCGGCAGCGACGCGACCGCACGCGCCAGCGCCCAGAGCGAGGCCCGCAGGATATTGTCGCGGTCGATCCGGGTGGGTGATGCGTAGGCGACGGCAAAGGACGACGTAGCGCAGATTTCCTCGAACAGCGCCTCGCGCTTGCTCTCTGTCAGCTTCTTGGAATCGTCGAGGCCTTTTGGAATGTTGCTCGGGTCCAACACAACCGCGGCGGCAACCACTGGTCCTGCCAGCGGACCACGCCCGGCCTCGTCGCAACCAGCCACCGGCCAGATGCCTCTCTCCAGCAGCACGAATTCGCGCGTAAAGCATGGCGCGACAACGATCTTGCTCTTGCGCGACTTGGCGGGGGGCTTCTTTTTCGCATCTCGAATCATCCGGCGATCCTGCTGAAGCAGGCCAACACGCGCAACCGGGAACTCGGGATCGTGCCCGCTATTCAGATTGCCGCTTTAATCGTCCAGATGCACCCGCCGGTCGTCACCGACCTCGATCCCCGGTGCCGTCACCACGTCCCAAGCGTGCCCGTCCGGGTCCGCAAAGTAGCCGGAATAGCCACCGTAATCGGTCTTTCGCGCTGGCTTCAGCAGCGATCCACCACAATCGACAGCGAAAGCGAGGACCGCATCGACCTCGCCTTCGGAGCGGCAATTCCACGCCAGCGTGCTGCCGCGAAACGCCTGCGGCCTTGGATGGTCAGGCAATGTCGCGTCCTGCGCCAGTTGATCCCATGGAAACAGCGCGAGGACGCTGGCGCCGGTGTCAAAAAAGGCGATGGCCTCGCCAGAGGCACGGGCCTTTCGCGTAAAGCCCAGCGCTTCGTAGAACGCAATGCTCCTGCGCATATCCGCCACGCCCAGCGTGATTACCGTCATGCGCGCGATCGGCGCCGGTGATTTCGTCATCGTCATGCGTGTCACTCCTGTACACACTCTATAGATCGAAAAGAGGGACGCTGGCAGGCTCTGGTTTCCTGCCAACGTCCCCTCTCCACCACTCCGTACGCTGCGAGACCTGCGGAGTTAGAACAGATTCAATTGCTGACCGGCACCGGCCGGCTTCTCAAAATGATCGAGGGTGAGCTTCGAACGACGTTTGTTGAGGCCAAGCTTCGTGCAGGCGATCTCGAAGCGGCGACCGATCATCCAGGCCATCGGTCCGGTGCCCTTCATGCGCGTGCCCCATTGCGAGTCGTAATCGCGGCCGCCACGCATTTCGCGGATCAGCGTGAAAACATGCCGATAGCGATCCGGATAATTCGCGATCAGCCACTCGCGAAACAGATCGCGTACTTCCATCGGCAGCCGCAGCAAAACGTAGCTAGCTTCCTTGACGCCGGCATGCGCGGCGGCATCGAGAATCCGTTCGATCTCGCTGTCGTTCAGCGCGGGGATCACCGGCGCCACCATCACCGTGGTCGGAATGCCAGCCTCGGATAGCTGCCGCAAAGCTTCCAGCCGCTTCGACGGCGTCGACGCGCGCGGCTCCATGGTGCGCGCGAGCTTTGGATCGAGTGACGTCACCGACAACGCCACTTTGACCAGATTGCGCTTCGCCATCCGCGCCAGGATATCGATGTCGCGCGTCACCAAAGCCGACTTGGTGACGATGCCGACAGGATGACCGGTCTTCTCCAGCACTTCGAGAATGCCGCGCATCACCTGACGCTCGCGCTCGATCGGCTGATACGGATCGGTATTGGTACCGATCGCGATCATCTTCGGCTCGTACTCGGCGGCGGCCAGCTCCTTCTCAAGCAGCGCCGGCGCATCGGGCTTCACGAACAGTTTGGATTCGAAATCGAGCCCGGGCGAGAGACCGAGATAGGCGTGGGTCGGCCGCGCGAAACAATAGACGCAGCCATGCTCGCAGCCGCGATAGGGATTGATCGAACGGTCGAAGCCGATATCCGGCGATTCATTGCGCGTGATGACCTTGCGCGCGGTGTCCGTCGCAACAGTCGTCTTGAACGGCGGCAATTCATCGAGGCTCTGCCAGCCGTCATCAAAGGCGACCCGGGCCTCGGCCTCGTAGCGCCCGCTGTCGTTGGACTGGGCACCGCGGCCGCGTCGCCGCTGCTGGTCGATCGCCACCGCGATCTCGGGAAAAGGGGAAAGCGCACCCGCCGGCTTATCGGAGGGCGCCGGGACCGGCGGGTGCTTGAGGGCAGCGATCTGGCGACTCATGAAGCCACGATAGCGCACGCAAGGAACAAAGCAAGAACATAAATAGCGTGGTACACGGCCGGGGCACTGTGCATTCTCCCGCCGCCTTGCAGGGGCGGCCGAAAGTCGAACCGCCCCGAAATTGCAGCAGCCGCCGGTGCCGCATAGACTATGACGAAATGATAACGCGGCCACCCCGTTGTTGAGAGGTATTATCCGACACCCATGCTGAGCGTGATCATCCCCACCGAAGGCGTCGAACAGCCCGCTGTTGCCACACTGGCAGCGCTGGTGCCGGGCGCTGCTGCCGGTGTGATCCGCGAAGTGCTGCTGGTCGATCGCGCTGGCACCGATGTCATCGAACGTGTCGCCGATGTCGCGGGCTGCGGCTTCCTGACCTCGCAGGGTTCGCGCGCCGCGGCAATGGCCGCCGGCGCCAAGCAGGCGCGCTCGCCCTGGCTAATGTTTCTCCATGCCGGCGCCGTGCTCGATGCCGGCTGGATCGAGGAGACCCAGCAATTCATCCAGCGCGTCTCGACCAGCAACCGCCCCCGCGCGGGCATTTTCCGCTATGCGCGCTCGCCCTATGACGAGACCAATTTTCGCGATGGCCTGAAGCACCTGGTCCGGATGATCACAGGCCCCAAGGCCGATCAGGGCCTGCTGATCGCACGCGAACACTACGACCGTCTCGGGGGCTACGCACCCGATGCCCGGCGCTCCGAGGCGCGGTTGCTGCGCCAGCTCGGGCGGTCATCACGCACATTGCTGCGCAGCCGGATCATCGTTGCCTGATCATGGCCGCCCAAGCCCCCGATGCCGTTCAGCTTGCAGTGCTACGCGATCTCCAGCCTGGCGATATCGACTGGGTCATCCGCAGTCACGGCGAGCTCTATGCGGCCGAATACGGATTCGATGCATCCTTTAAGGCGCTGGTAGCCGACATCGCTGCAGAATTCGTCGCATCATGCGATGCCACGCGCGAACGCTGCTGGATCGCCGAGATGGATGGCGCGCCCGTCGGCTCGCTGTTTCTCGTGAAGGCATCCGACGACGTCGCCAAATTTCGGCTCTTGCTGATCGATCCCAAGGCGCGCGGACAAAAGCTCGGCCAGCGCATGGTGACGGAATCCATCGCCTTTGCGCGGCAATGCGGTTATCGCAGGATCACGCTGTGGACCCAGAGCAATCTCGGCGCTGCGCGAAAAGTCTATCAGGATGCAGGTTTCGCGCTGGTCGCCACCGAGCCGCATCGCAGTTTCGGGCAGGATTTGATCGGCGAGACCTGGGAACTCGTGCTCTAGACCGACGCGCCCTTCGCCTTCGGGCGTCGCAAATGCTCATCCAGCCGCGGCATGATCTCCACGAAATTGCAGGGCCGCGTGCGGTAATCCAGTTGCGCGGCAAGGATGCCGTCCCAGCCATCGCGGCAGGCGCCGGGCGAACCCGGCAGGCAGAAGATAAATGTCGCGCCGGCGGTGCCAGCAGTCGCGCGGCTCTGGATCGTCGAGGTACCGATCTTGGCGTGGCTCAGCATGTGAAACGCAATCGAGAAACCATCCATCCGCTTCTCGAACAGCGGCTCGATGGCTTCCGGCGTGACATCGCGGCCGGTGAACCCCGTGCCGCCGGTCGTAATGATCGCGTCCACGCCGGGATCGGCAATCCATGCGCGCACGATCTTGCGGATCGCTTCGACATCGTCCGTGACGATCTCGCGCTTCGCCAACACGTGACCGGCCGATGTCAGCCGATCGGCCAGCGTCGCGCCGGACTTGTCGTCATCGAGCGACCGCGTGTCGGAAATCGTCAGTACCGCAATGTTGAGCGGTACGAAGGCTTTGGTCGTGTCGGGCTCCATCGTCGTTACAGTCGATCCGTCGCGAATGTATTGCAGGCCTGCACGGTGCCCTGCTGATAGCCGGTCATGAACCAGCGCTTGCGCTGTTCGGCAGAACCGTGCGTGAAGGAATCCGGCACGACGCGACCCTGTGCCTGACGTTGCAACGTATCGTCGCCGATGGCGGACGCGGTCTGCAGCGCGGCATCGATGTCACCGGCTTCGAGGAAACCGGGGCGCTTCTTCGATTCGCGATTGACCCAGACGCCCGACAGACAATCGGCCTGCAACTCGACGCGGACCTGCAGCAGATTGGCCTCAGCCTTGCTGCCGGCCTGCTGCTGCAGGCGTGTCACGCGCGGAATGATCCCGAGCAGGTTCTGAATGTGATGGCCGGCTTCATGCGCAATGATATAGGCCGCGGTAAATTTGCAGGCATTGCCCGAGCAACCACGGAATTTGGTTTCGACCTGACGGAAGAAGCCGGTGTCGAGATAGATCTTCTTGTCGGGCGGACAGTAGAACGGCCCCATCGCCGACTGCGCATTACCGCAGCGTCCGCCATTGGTGGCATTACGAAACAGCACGATCTGCGGCCCGGTATATTTTTGCCCGCTCTCCTTGAAGATTTCGTCCCAGCGATCGTCGATCTCGCCGAGCACGCCAGAGATCATGCTGCCCATCTCGTCAGTGGGTGCGCCTGATTTCGTCGGCGTCGAGCGACGGTCTGTCTGATAGGTCGGCGCCTGCTGGCCGCCGGTGAGAATTTCTGCACCGCCGATAAGAATGCGCGGATCGATGCCGAACGCCCAGCCAACGAGGCCAAGCACAATCACCGTGCCGATGCCGAGGCCACCGCCGCCGCCGGGAATACCGAAACCACCGCCCCCGCCACCATATCCGCCGCCGCTATCGTCACGACGGTCGTCGATATTGTCGCTGCGACGGAAGTCATCGTAACGCATGAGGTAATTCCTTCATTTCAAGTCGCAGCATTTTAGACCGGTTTGACGCGATCCGAACACCATAACGCAATTGCAGCGTAAAATTTCCATTCCATTAAGCATTAACCTGCCCGGCAAAACTTGCCTAGTTCGAACTCGTTACCAATTAAGTCGATTTTTACTTTGCCCGGTCAATGTCTGCCTGTCGGTTGTTTAGTCCCGCGTCGCCGACAGCGTCGCCTGAGTCAGAGTAATTGAGTCATGGTTGTTTCGCGTCGCGGGGCGTCTGCAAGGGCGCCCCGCTCTCACTTCGAAACCTCTCCGAGCAGCAGCATCGTCATTGGTGATTGCGTCGCAGAGATGTCAAAACTCCCGGCAGGGTCGGTCGATCTGGTGTTCGCAGATCCGCCGTACAATCTGCAGCTGAAGGGCGATCTCAAGCGCCCCGATGAATCCCATGTCGATGCGGTGAATAATGACTGGGACAAGTTCTCGTCATTCGCCGCATATGACGACTTCACGCGCGCGTGGCTCCTGGCCGCACGCCGTATCATGAAGCCGTCGGCGACCCTGTGGGTGATCGGCTCCTATCACAATATTTTCCGCGTCGGCGCAATCATGCAGGACCTCGGCTTCTGGGTCCTCAACGATATCGTGTGGCGCAAGTCCAACCCGATGCCGAATTTCCGCGGCCGTCGTTTCACCAATGCGCATGAGACCATGATATGGGCCGCGCGCGATGAGAACGCCAAGGGCTATACGTTCAATTACGAAGCCCTCAAGGCCGCGAATGAGGACGTGCAGGCACGTTCCGACTGGCTGATTCCGCTTTGCACCGGCGACGAACGCCTAAAGGGCTCGGACGGCAAGAAGGTTCACCCGACCCAGAAGCCTGAAGGCCTGCTGGCCCGCGTGCTGCTGTCATCGTCGAAACCCGGCGATCTCGTGATCGATCCGTTTAACGGCACCGGCACCACAGGCGCCGTCGCCAAGCGCCTCGGCCGCAATTACATCGGCTTCGAACGCGACCGCGACTATGCCGCCGCTGCCGAAGCACGCATCGCCGCGATCGAGCCGCTGCCCGAGGCAACACTGGCACCGTTCATGACCGCCCGCAGCGCGCCCCGCGTGGCGTTCTCCGAACTGGTCGAGCGGGGCATGATCTCGCCCGGCACCAAGCTGGTCGATCTCAAGAAGCGTCATGGTGCATTGGTGCGCGCCGACGGCGCCATCATGTTCGGCGACAAGGTCGGCTCGATCCATCGCATGGGCGCGATGGCCCAAGGCTCCGCCTCCTGCAACGGCTGGACGTTCTGGCACGTCGAGACCAAGAAGGGCCTGCGCCTGATCGACGAACTCCGCGCTGAAATCCGCAGCGAGATGGGCGCGGTCTAAAGTCCCCGCCCATGCCACCGGCCGGACGCATGCGCCCGGCCTTCGTCAAAACATCGCTTGCACTCCCCCTGAATTCCAAGCACGAGACGACGGTCCGCATCAGCGGCCCCGCCTCGTGCTTTGACGTACAAAATCCAGGGAGATTTGAGATGCTGAAGTTTTACTTCAATGGGTCGCCGAACCCGACCAAGGTCGCGCTGTTTCTGGAAGAAGCCGGCCTGGCCTATGAGCCGATCGCCATCGACACCCGCACCGGTGCGCAATTCAACCAGGACTTCCTGAAGATCAATCCGAACGGCAAGGTGCCTGCAATCGACGACGATGGCGTCAAGGTGTTCGACAGCAACGCCATCCTGCTCTACCTCGCCGAGAAGACCGGCAAATTCCTGCCCTCCAACACCCCGGCCAATCGCGGCGAGATGCTGTCCTGGCTGATGTTCGTCGCCACCGGCGTCGGTCCGTTTTTCGGCCAGGCCGTGCACTTCAAGCATTTCGCGCCGGAGAAGATCGACTACGCGCATAACCGCTATCAGTTCGAGGCAAAACGCCATCTCGGCGTGCTCAATGAACGCCTGGCCGGACGGCAATATATGGTCGGCGACAGCTACACGATCGTCGACATGGATGTCTGGGGCTGGGTGCGGATGACCAACTTCATTCTCGGCGACGAGGGCTTTGCCCAATTCCCCAACGTAAAGCGCCTGCATGACGAGATCTCGGCACGCCCGGCCGCAGCGAAGGCTGTCGCCCTGAAGGACACATTCAAGTTCAAGGCCGAGATGGACGACGAAGCCCGCGCCGCCATGTTCAAACATCTCGCCACCAGCGCAGCCTGATCACGAGCCATCGAACGAATGCCGGGCGCAGCACTGCGCCCGGCATCTTTGTGTCAGGCAGGAACGCGCGCCATCTCCTCCGGGAAAGGACCCAACACCCGCTCCACAAGCGCAGTGTCGCAATATTCCTTGATCATGGTGATCTTGCCGTTCTCGACACGCCACACCATGCAATAATCGTTGTCGTAACGATCGCCGGTCTTGGTGACATTGTCGCCCTTGGCCTCGACCACCACCAGATTGCCTTCCGCAATGAAATTGGACGCGACCGTGCGCGGCCGGATGTCAAATAGCGACCTGAAATGCCCCATGAGGCCGTTGAGGATCGCATCCTTCCCCTTGAAGGTGCGTCCCCAGGAATACTGACCGACCACGATCCAGCATGCATCATCGGCGAGATGATCGGCGAAGGTCGTGCCGCTGCGGTTGGCTGAATCGCTATAGACCTGCTGAATAAGCTTCTTGTTGTCTGCCGTGCTCATTGTTCTGCTCCATCGCTTGAACGATGACACAGTATGGGTTGGACAATCCCCATTCTTCCAATCGATAGTCCGTATGATATATATTCGGTCCATGAATTTGGCCGCGCTCGATCTCAATCTGCTGGTCGCGCTCGATGCATTGCTGCGCGAGAGCAATGTCGGCCGCGCCGCGATGCGGATCGGCCTGTCGCAACCGGCTGCGAGTCACGCATTGCGCCGGCTGCGCGACGTTCTCGGCGATCCTCTGCTGGTCCGTGTCGGCGCCCGCATGGAGCTGACGCCGCGCGCACAGGCCCTGCGCGGTCCACTTGCCCAGACACTGGAGCAAGTCCGCGGACTGTTCATCCCGGATGTCTTCGACGCCCGCCAAAGCGACCGGCACTTTCGGCTGATGATGCCGGATCTGGCCGTCGAACTGCTGATGCCGCCATTGATGAAGAAGCTCGACAGCGTCGCGCCGGGCGTCCAGATCAACGTCGTGCCATGGCGCGGCCCGGCGATCATGACGGCGGAATTCGCCCGCAGCCTCGACATGGTGATCAGCATCGGCAACGCCTTCAACGGCTTCCATCGTCAGTTGCTCTATGTCGATTCCGATGCCCTCGCCGTCCGCAGGGGCCATCCGGCGGCACCGCGCCTGAAAACGACCGAGGGGTTTCTCAAAGCCCGTCATATCGCCGTGGTGCTCCGAGGCCAAAGCGAAGACCTCATCGACGACTGGCTGCTCAGCAAGAAACTGGAGCGGCAGATTGCCCTCGTCGTCCCGAGCTATATCGAGGCGCTGCATGTTGCGGCGCGCACCGATCTCGTGGCCTTTGTGCCGCGACGCCTGATCGCCGCATTGGCTCAGCCGCTATCGCTCACAATCATTGCCCCACCGCTCGATCCCGGCATCGACGAACAATTCATGTTCACGCCGACACGCGCGCAATTCGATTCCGGATCGATCTGGCTCCGCAAGATCATGCTGGAGACCGGCCGCGAACTCGACCCGCCAAAGCGCCGCACGGCCTGACGCAGCGCGCCTCGGTCAATTTTGCCGGCAAAGCTTGCCGGCAGGCAACGCCTGATAGCAACTACAAATACCTAACCGCTTATGATTTCTGAATATTTCTGATGGCCTGATTTTTGCGTAGTGGGTCGCGAACATCTCACAGCAAGAGAAATTCAGATGTCGAACTCCATTATCTCCAGCATGCAGTCCTTCAAGCTTCCGACCAGACTGCAGCCATCCGACAAGGCCGAGAGCGGCCTCGGCAATGCAACAGCGATAGCAAAATCGCCGGAAGAGAAATTCCTCGACTACGCGAAAAAGACGCCAGCAGAAAAAATGCGCGACGCGCTGCTGTCGAGCATCGGCGTAACGGAAGAAGAATTGAACAACATGTCGCCGGAGCAACGCCGGGAGGTCGAGCAGAAGATTGCCGACAAGATCAAGGAAGCCGTGAACAAGAAGACCGAGAATGGCGGCAGCGCCAGCGGCTTCTTCACGGATATCAGCGCCTAACAGGCGCGCCTTTCACCACAAACGAAATTGGCGCCGCAACGGCGCCAATTCCAGATCATTCGAAATGAGCGGACGCGATCAGCGCGCGGCAGCCTGGCGTACCAGATTTTGCCGGGCCTCGCCGAGATAGCCGCGGATTTCCTTGGTCAGCAATCCCGACTGCGACGACAGATCGCCCGATGCCACCATGGTCGATGTGGCGAGTTGTTCGGTGTCCTTGGCCGTCGTTGCCAGCGACTGGATGTTGGTCGAGATCTCACGCACGACAGCGAAGGCCTCGTCGATGTTGCGCGCGATATCGGCCGTTGCCGCCGACTGCGCTTCGGAGGCGCTCGCGACCTTGCCGGTGATCTCGTTCACTTCCGCGATCACGGTGCCGATCTCGGTGATCGACGAGGAGACCTTGTCGGTCGCCGACTGAACCTGGCCGATTTCCTTCTCGATCTCGGCGGTAAAGTTGGCGGTCTGGGTCGCCAGCGCCTTCACTTCATGCGCCACCACGGCAAAGCCGCGGCCGGCATCGCCTGCGCGGGCCGCCTCGATCGTCGCGTTCAGCGCCAGCAGATTGGTCTGGCTGGCGATCACGTTGATCGAGGTCACGACTTCACTGATGCGCACGGCGACAGCGCGAAGCACGTCGACATTGCTGGCTGCATCGGCGACGCGTTCGACGGCGCGGCCGGCGATGGCGGCCGAGCGATTGACGTCGGCACCGACTTCGCTGGCGCTGGACGACAGCCGCGCGGTGGCCGAAGCCACTGACTGCATGTTGGCGGACGCCTGTTCGGATGCCGCCGCTACCGAGGTGACACGGGTCAATGTCGAGGATGCACCGGTCCGCAGATTGCCTGCGGTGCTGCTCATCTCGACCGCACCGCTGTCGAGTGCGGACACGATGCCGCCCACCGTGGATTCGAGCTGGCTGGTCTGGCGCTCGAAATTCCTGATACGGTCGGCGATATTGTCGGTCGCCGCATTCATCGCTTTCGCGCCGTGCAGCAGGCCGCCATGCAATCCGCCCGGCAGAATGCGCCGGTAATATTTGTTGTCGTTGAGCGCCGCCATCGCCGCGGTGGATTCACGCACGAAGGCGTCCCAGCCATCGATCATGTCATTGACGCTATGCAGCAACTCGCCGGTCACGCCGCGCACCGGGATGCCAAGGATACGGGCCTCGAAGTCACCCTGCGCGATGCGCTCGCAGGCGATACGTGCCTTCTCGATCAGGCGCGCTGTCTTGCCCATCAAAACAAGGGCGACAATCGCCGCCGCGATCGCAACGGCCTGACAGACCATGGCCGCGAGCGGAAGACCGAAGAACTGAAGCACCAAAGCAAGCGCAGAGCCAGCGATGACGACGAGCGTGCTAAGCTGCGCTCTTGAGAGAAAACATAAGTTCGTCATAGCCGACCTTCTGGGATGCAACGAAATCGGTAAGGGCCTTGTAGCCGGCGGCGAGGGATTCCTTGCCGTTCACGTGTCGCTTCTCGATTGCCAGCACGTCGGCATATACAGGCGCGATCGTCTTCTTGATGAGATCCGGCGGCGGCACGCGGCGATTGGAATGATAGCCGGCGATCTTGCCGTCAAGGCCGTAGGACGGCGTGACATGGGCGAAGACCCAGTAGTGATCGCCATTGCTCGCCATGTTTTTCACAAAGGCGAAAATCTCGCGGCGTTCCTCGACTGTGTCCCAGAGCAGCTTGAAGACACTGCGCGGCATATCGGGATGACGGATCAGGCTGTGCGGCTGGCCGAGTAACTCGGCTTCGGTATAGCCGGCCATCTTGCAGAACAAACGGTTCACATAGGTCATGCGACCCTTGAGATCCGTCTTTGATACGATGAGCTCCGACGCCGGAAAGAAAGTCTCGCGGCCGCTCGGCTTAATCTGGTTGGACATCATTGACCTGTCGGTGACCGATTCACCCCAAAAGTAGTGCTACCGGTATTAGGGAACGCGGCTGAATTTTGCGTTAAGGTTCTGTCCACCATGAATTCGCTGCCAGCGGACGATCCGGACGCGTTTTTCCGTCGCGATTGTCCCAGTTGCCGCCATCGCCTCTCCCGTGCCATGACCTCGATCAAATCGAGGGGGAGGCAACAAAAAATGACCGTTCTCATTGCAGGCGGCGGAATTGGCGGACTGACGCTTGCGCTCAGCCTGCACCAGATCGGCGTGCCGTGCCGCGTATTTGAAAGCGTGCCGGCGCTGAAGCCGCTCGGTGTCGGCATCAATGTGCTGCCGCATGCGGTGCGCGAGCTGATCGAGCTCGGCCTGCACGACCAGCTCGACTCGTCAGGCGTGCGCACCCGCGAACTCGCCTTCTTCTCCAAGCACGGCAAGCCGATCTGGAGCGAACCGCGCGGCATCGAGGCCGGCTACAAATGGCCGCAGTTCTCGATCCATCGTGGCAGGCTACAGCAGATCCTGCTCGACACCGCCATCGAACGCCTTGGCGCCGAGAACATCCTCACCAGTCATCACCTGACCGGCTGGACGGAAACGCCGGACGGCATCCGCGCCGACTTCATCGACAAGGTCACCGGCAAATCCGCCGGCAGCTATGACGGCACGCTGTTGATCGCCGCCGACGGCATCCATTCAGCAATCCGCCAGAAGCTCTATCCGCAGGAAGGCGCGCCGCTCTGGAACGGCCGCATTCTGTGGCGCGGCATCACCAAGGGCGATGCGTTTTTGACTGGCCGCACCATGATCATGGCTGGCCACGAAATCCTGAAATTCGTCTGCTACCCGATCTCGCAGGAGCCGGACGCCGACGGCAAATACGACATCAACTGGGTGGCCGAACGGCACATGCCGCCGACCTATGAATGGCGCCGCGAGGACTACAACCGTGCGGCCAGACTCGACGAATTCCTGCCCTGGTTCAAGGACTGGAGATTCGACTGGCTCGACGTGCCAGGCCTGATCAGCAACTGCCCGCACGCCTATGAATATCCGCTGGTCGATCGCGATCCAGTCGACCGCTGGACCTTCGGCCGCGTGACGCTGATGGGCGATGCTGCGCATCCGATGTATCCGATCGGCTCCAACGGAGCGTCGCAGGCCATCCTCGATGCGCGCGTACTGACGCGGGAGATTCTTGCGCTTGGCGAAGTGCCGGCCGCGCTCGAAGCCTATGAGGCCGAACGACGTCCCGCGACCACTGACCTTGTGATGCTGAACCGCCGCAACGGACCGGAACAGGTCATGCAGATCGTCGAGGAGCGCGCGCCTGAGGGCTTCAACGTCGTCACCGACGTGCTGTCGCAGCAGGAACTCGAAGACATCGCCGCCAACTACAAGCGCGTCGCCGGTTTTCAGGTTGAAGGGCTCAACGCGAAGCCGCCGATCGTGACGCTGCCGCAATCGTCGCAACTTTCCAGCGCGAGCTGATGCAGCTCGCGCGCTGGCGCGCCTTCAAGCTTCTGGATTCAAACTTCAATCCAGTCCGTGCGCGATGACCTTGCGCATGACGTTCGGCAAGGCTTCGTCGTCCAATGTTGCGATCGGGACCCAGCGCATGCCCTCCGGGGGGCGGGTGCGGGGCGGGACGTGCGCCGTATAGACGGCGAGCTCCAGCGGGAAGTGTGTGAAGATATGGGTGACCGCGCCCGTTTTGCGATGCCACGCCGTGAGATTTTTTAAGGTCGGCGCCTGCTTCAAGGCATCCTTGTCATCGTGACCGGCCAGCCACTCCGATGACGGCACTTCGGTCATATTCCCCAACAAGCCCTTTTCCGGGCGGGTGCGCACGAGGAGTTCGTTGCCGCGCGTGACCACAAAGGCGGCGCCGCGGCGCAGCGTGCCCGCCTTCTTCGGCAGTTTGCGCGGAAACGTCTCCTGATCGCCGCGGGTCTTGGCCGCGCAATCGTCATTGATCGGGCACAGCACACAGGCAGGTTTTTTGGGCGTGCAGATGGTGGAGCCGAGATCCATCAGCGCCTGCGCGCTGTCGCCGGCGCGCGACGGACCGAGCAGTGTGGCCGCCAGCCCCACAATCACGGGTTTCGATTTCGGCAGCGGTTCTTCCACCGCATAGAGACGCGACGTCACGCGCTCGATATTGCCGTCCACCGGCATGCATTGGCGGCCGAAGGCAATCGCGGCGATGGCCGATGCCGTATAGGGCCCGATGCCCGGCAGCGCGCGCAACCCGTCCTCAGTATCCGGGAAGACGCCGCCATGGTCGCGCAGCACGGCGACGGCGCAGGCGTGGAGATTGCGCGCGCGGGAGTAATAGCCGAGCCCCGCCCACATCCGCAGCACATCGTCCTGCGAGGCGCTGCCGAGATCGCTCACCGTGGGCCAGCGCGCCAGGAACTTGGCGAAATACGGCCCGACCGCCTGCACGGTGGTCTGCTGCAGCATGATTTCCGACAGCCAGACCCGATAGGGATCGATGCCCTCGCCGGGCAAAGGCCGCCACGGCAGCCTGCGGCGATGCTTGTCATACCAGGCGAGCAATTGGGCCGGACGCTTGGCGGCGGCGCTTTCCCCGCTATCCCGTGCGGAAGGTTTCTTTCGTCGGGTGGCGGCGGCTGATAGACTCATGCCGACATGTATCCAAAAGCCTCGTTCATGAACAAGCCCGGCCCGATCTCCGCCAAGCCGCTCTCCGTCCTGCTCGGCGGGGTGTTTGCCGATGCCTATGCCAAACAGGGCTTTGCTTCGCGCGAGCTGGTGACACGCTGGGCCGAGATCGCCGGCCAGCAGGTAGCGAATTTCTCGGAGCCGCTGAAGATCCAGTGGCCGCGCCCCGTCGAAGGCCAGCCGCAGGAGCCGGCGACATTGATCCTGCGCGTCGAAGGCCCGATGGCGCTGGAGATCCAGCATTCGTCGGATGCGATCCTGCAGCGGGTGAACCGCTTTTTCGGCTGGAACGCGGTCGGCAAGATCGCGCTGCGCCAGGCGCCGCTGTCACGGCCGCAGCCTCGTCGCACCGTGAAGCCGCCGGATGCCAAGGCGATCGCCCAGGTTGCGGAAACGCTGCCCGAGGTCGAGGACGAGGCGTTGCGCGACGCGCTGGCGCGGCTCGGCGCCTCGATCAAGCGAAGTTGAGGCTTTCCAGCTCGCCCGGAACCGGCGCGTGCTTGCCACATTTGTGGTTTCAAGTTAGCGAAGCGAACCTTGTCCCGGCGTCCGCCGCCGCTTTGGAGCATTCCTTTGATCATCACGCGCCGTGACTTCACCGCCGCCCTTGCCCTGACCGGCGCCGCAGCAGCCATCGGCCTGTCGCCGCTGCAGCTGATCTCCGAGGCATTCGCGCAGAACGCCGTCGACGTCGCCAAGCCGGTGTCGCTGCCCGACATGGCGCTCGGCCCGAAGGATGCTGCCGTCACCGTCACCGAATATGCCTCGATGACCTGCCCGCATTGCGCGGCCTTCACCGAGCAGGTGTTCCCGAAGATCAAGGAAGCCTTCATCGACACCAACAAGATCCGCTTCGTGTTTCGCGAATTCCCGCTCGACATCAAGGCCGCCGCCGGCTCGATGCTGGCGCGCTGCATCGCCAAGGAGGATTCGGGCAAGTACTTCGCCGTCATCGACATGCTGTTCAAGCAGCAGAACGACTGGGTGATGAAGGACACCGCCGCGACCCTGACCCGCATCGGCAAGCAGGCCGGCCTCAGCCAGCAGGCCGTGGAAGAATGCCTGAAGGACCAGGCGCTGCTCGACAAGATCGCCGCCGACCAGAAATATGCCAATGAAGTGCTGAAGGTGAACTCGACGCCGACCTTCTTCATCAATGGCGAAATGCTGAAGGGCGAACAGTCGTTCGAGGAATTCTCCAAGAAGATCACCCCGCTGCTGAAGAGCTGAGGTCTTCTTGTCCCTCCCCCGTTTTTGCGCGGGCAGGGATTCCTGAACGTCCGAGCCCTTTCATGACCCCGACCTTCCTCAACTACGCCGCGCTCGGCTGCGCCATCGTGCTGGAGACCATCGGCACGGCGCTGCTGGCTCAGTCGCAGCAATTCACGAAGCTCTGGCCGACGTTCGGCATGGCCGTCTGCTACATCCTGTCGCTCTATTTCCTGTCCCATGCGCTGAAAGTGATGCCGGTCGGCATCGCCTATGCGATCTGGAGCGGGCTCGGCATCGTGCTGATTTCGGCGGTGAGCTATTTCGCGTTCCGGCAGGCGCTCGATCTCGCCGCCATCATCGGCATCGGCTTCATCCTGACCGGCGTGGTCATCGTCAACGCGTTCTCGGCCAGCGCGTCGCATTAGCGCGCTGCCGCGCCGTCATCTTCTCTGATTTTTCGCTTCAAACAGCCAAGCTCTCGCAGTCTCGCGGCGCTTGCGCGTCCGAGGTGTGAGCAGTCCCCTCCTGAAACATGAGGGGCGGCGGCGCGCCATCAGGCGCAAAGGGTGGTGTGTGTCGCGATCCGCTCCACCGGAACGCCGGCAAGCTGCAACCGCGCAACGCCTTGAGGGCGCGCCACCGCGACGTCTTTTTAGCTTCGGGACCGTTCTTCCGGGTAAAGGGCAGAGCTCCGCACTCCGCTGATCCCGACGATTTCGCGCCGTTCACCAATACCACGTCCAGCCAGCATGAGTGGCAGAGCCCCGTAGTGGGCCCGGACGGTGACCCCAAGCCTCCCGAGTGTGCGGGGTACGTCACCCCACACCCGCAGGCGCCGCATCCTGTCCCACCTCAAGACGCCTCATGAAGCGCCCCTCGCGAACCGGATAAGATTTGATTATAATCTTATAGGAAAACTGTCAAGTTCCCGCCGGGCATTTTTTCGATGCCGGATGCAACTGAAGCCGCGCTCATGCGTTCACGTAGTTCACCCAAAAGAATGGTTCAGTCCCCCTCGTCCAACCCGATGAGACTTGCCCCATGCCGACACGCGCTAGCCACCTGCCGCATTATGTCGAGCGCACCGCGCTTCAGAAATTGCGCGATACGCCGGGCCTGCTTGCGCCGCATTTGATGCCTGCCGGGCCGAAGACCCTGTCCAAGATGGTCGCCAAGACCTGGATCGCGCTCCAGGCCGGCTCGCTGGTGCGTTATTGCATCACGCCCGAAGGCGAAGCCGCGCTGAAGGCCAAAATCCCGATGCCGCACAGCGCACAGACTCCGCCCGCTGACACCCTAGCAGCCCTGCGATAGCAGCCCGGCAGCAGCCGCGAGGCGATAGCCGCGCCACGCGCCTGCCGGATCTTAACGGATGGCGCGCTTGCAGATTAACCCTGATTCCAGGTGTAAACGCGCGTTAAGGAACGCTTAAGCGCCATCTCCGCATTCTCATCCCATTAGCGTGAGGGGCGTATCATGTTTGAAAATTTCATCTGCGAGATCATCGGCCTGGCATTTCTCGGCCTCTGCATCGCCGTGCTCGGCGCACCGCAGCAGCGTCGCCCGAATGGGTATGCACGGGACGTGTGAGGCCAAGCCTCCAACTCCAAGCCCTGACACAAACTCCATTGTAACACACAGCCAGCGGGCCAAGCTATCTCGCCCACGCCAACTCGCATACCACGCCGAGCCCCGTTAGCCTTTGTAGTGCTCCTTAGACCTCAGCTCATTTGCTATAGTACGGAAATGAACGTATTTCAGATCAACAGATCTGAAATAGCATTTCTGTTCTGAGATAATTGGGCCCTGAATGCGCAACTCAAAGTCCGTACTAAAGAGCTTCAATGAAGCTCAGGCTCAGCTGGTTGTACAAACTGCAGACTTGCCGCTTGGCACACTTGCGGGAATGGTGGACAGCGGCGCAATCGACCTTCAACCGGGCTTCCAACGGCGAGAGCGCTGGAACACAGAAAAGCAATCGGCACTGATTGAATCTTTTCTATTAAATGTCCCAGTCCCCCCCGTTTACCTCGCGGAAGAAGAGATCGGCACTTACACCGCAATTGACGGAAAGCAACGCCTCCGCGCAATCGCAGACTTTATTGGAAATCGCCTGCCCCTCCGACATTTGGATCGGCTAGACGACGTCGAAGGCCTCTATTTTCGGGACCTCCCGCCCGAAATAACCAACGCGCTTTTACTGCGGCCATTTCTTAGAGTTGTGACACTCCTAAAACAGACAAACGTGACGCTAAAATATGAAGTCTTTCTCAGACTTAATAGAGGAGGCGAATCGCTCAATGCTCAAGAAATCAGAAACGTCGCCTTTCGCGGAAGCATGAACGAAGCGATCTATGCGTTGGCAGATAGCCCCCGCGCATTACCTCGCTGAACCTCGCTGATCCTTCCAACACCATCACGCTTGGATCATCGAATACTCGGACAGGTCGATCTTCAACCTAGTCTGGCAGACACCTGACTGACCGACGCAGATGGGCGGCAGAGCTTCTTGGACGGTGAAATCCACCAATAGAAGCCGTGCTCCTCCGGCATCCTCTTTAAAACAAGCCCTTTTTCACGCCCTCCCCCACCTATCCCCCGCAAAACCCTTGGGAAAAGCGGGGTTCCGCGGTTGCGCGACTGCCCTCGTCTCGCCATTGTCCGGGCCAATGAGAGCCGCGACCAGCGAGTCTCCACCCGCGCGGCAGATGCATTTATGCTATTGTTCGTGCTGGGGGATTCGCGCTCTGCCGGGGCTTTTTCGATAAAGTGGCCTGTTCGGCTAACCAGAGTACCGTATCCATGAAACTCACGCGTCTGCGCCTGCACGGATTCAAGTCGTTCGTCGAACCGACCGACTTCATGATCGAGCCCGGTCTGACCGGCGTCGTCGGCCCCAATGGCTGCGGCAAGTCCAATCTGGTGGAAGCGCTGCGCTGGGCGATGGGCGAGACCTCGCACAAGTCGCTGCGCGCCGCCGACATGGACGCGGTGATCTTCGCCGGCTCCGGCAACCGCGCCTCCCGCAACCACGCCGAAGTGGTGATGACGATCGACAATACCGATCGCACCGCGCCGGCCATGGTCAATGACGCCGAGATTCTCGAAATCTCCCGCCGCATCGAGCGCGAAGCCGGGTCGCAGTACCGCATCAACGGCCGCGACGTGCGCGCCCGCGACGTGCAGATCCTGTTTGCCGACGCCGCCACCGGCGCGCGTTCGCCCGCCCTCGTCCACCAGGGCAAGATCGGCGAAATCATCCAGGCGAAGCCCGAGCAGCGCCGTCGCGTGCTGGAAGACGCCGCCGGCGTTGCCGGCCTGCATGCGCGCCGCCACGAGGCCGAGCTGCGTCTGAAGGCCGCCGAAACCAATTTGACTCGCGTCGAGGATGTGATCGGCCAGCTCTCGGGCCAGATGGAAGGCCTGAAGAAGCAGGCCCGCCAGGCGATCCGCTACCGCGAAGTCGCCGGCAAGGTGCGCAAGGCCGAGGCCATGCTGTTCCACCTGCGCTGGCTGCAGGCGCATCAGGACAATGCCGAAGCCGCGACGCTGCACGACCAGTATGTCCGCGATCTCGCCGAACGCACCCGCGAACAGGGTGAAGCCGCGCGCATCCAGGCGATCCGCGCCAGTGAATTGCCCGCGCTGCGCGAGGCGGAAGCCGCCGCTGCCGCCGGCCTGCAGCGCCTGACCAATGCCCGCGACATGCTCGACCGCGAGGAAGAGCGCGCCAAGGAGCGCGCCGCCGAGCTCGACCGTCGCCTGACGCAATTCGAGAGCGACGTCGCGCGCGAGATGAAGCAGTCGGAAGACGCCGAATTCGCGCTGCTGCGTCTCGACGAAGAAGACGCGATGCTCAAGGAAGAGATCATGCAGCGCGTCGAGCTGCGTGGCGGCGTCGATGACCGCGTCTCCGAGGCCGAGGCCGTGCTGGCCGCCGCCGAGCGCACCTTCACCGAACTCACCACCGCCCATGCGGACATGACCGCCAAGCGCAACCAGTTGCAGTCCAACGTGCGCAGCCAGGCCGATCGCCTCGCGCGTCTGGGCCAGGAAATCGCCAGCGTCGAGGCCGAGATTGAGGCGCTGACGGCGCAGACGTCAGGCTTCGGCGACCTGGACGAACTCGCCGCCCTGATGGAGACCTCGCAGGAAATCCTGCTGCAGGCCGAAGGCAGCGTGGCCGACAACGAGGCCGCCCATGTCGCGGCACGGCAGACACTGGAAGCCTCGCGCGCGCCGCTCAACGACGCCGACAGGAAGGTGCAGCGGCTCGAGACCGAAGCCCGCACGATTTCGAAGATCCTGAACGGCGAGACCAAGAACCTGTGGCCGCCGATCATCGACGGCGTCAGCGTCACCAAGGGCTATGAAAAGGCGCTCGGCGCCGTGCTGGGCGACGATCTGGACGCGCCGGTCGATCCGTCCGCACCGATGCGCTGGACCAATGCCGGCGATCACGCCAACGATCCGGCGCTGCCTGCGGGCGTGGAATCGCTGGCGTCGCATGTCAATGCGCCGGCCGAACTCGCACGCCGCCTGAAGCAGATCGGTGTCGTCTCCAAGGATCAGGGCGCGGCCCTGGTGTCGCAGCTACAGACCGGCCAGCGGCTGGTGTCGCTGGAAGGTGACGTCTGGCGCTGGGACGGTTTCGTCGCCGGTGCGCATGCGCCGACCGGCGCTGCCCGCCGTCTCGCCGAGCGCGCCCGCCTCACCGATATCGAAGCCGATCTGGAAAACGCCAAGATCGACGCCATTGCCAAGCGTGAAGCGCTGGAAAGCGCCGAACAGGCGCTGAAGGCTGCGGCTTCGGCCGAAGGCGCATCGCGCGATGCCCTGCGCAATGCCCGCCGCGATGTCGACCAGGCCCGCGAGCGCCATGCCAATGCCGAGCGCGAGATCAACCGCCATGCGGCCCGCCGTGCGACGCTGACCGAAGCGCAGTCGCGCCTCTCCAACGATCGCATGGAAGCGGAAGCGGCGCATGAGAGCGCGCATGCCGCGCTGGAATATCTGCCGGAAAGCTCCGACGCCGAGGCGCAGCTCGCCAGCGTGCGCGGCGAGATCGAAGGCCATCGCCGCGGCGCAGCTCAAGTGCGCGCCGAAGCGCAGGCACTGGCCCGCGAGGCCGAACTGGCCGACCGCCGCCTGCAGGCGATCATCGCCGAGCGTACCGACTGGGCGAACCGCAAGACCTCCGCGGCCTCGCAGATCGAGACCGTTGCCGCCCGCGTCGCCGAAGTGACGCGCGAGCGCGCGGAACTGGAAGACGCACCGGCGCTCTATCTGCAGAAGCGCCGCGCGCTGATCTCGGAAGTCGAGAGCGCCGAACAGGCGCGCCAGCTCGCCGCCAATGCGCTCGCCTCGGCCGAGAACGCCATGCGCGAGACCGACCGCGATGCCCGCGGGTCGCTGGAGGCTCTCTCGGCCGCGCGCGAAGCCTGCGCCCGCACCGAGGAGCGCATGGAAAGCGGCAAGCGCCGCCTCGAGGACATCGAGCGCGAAATCCGCGACATGCTGGAAGTCGAGCCGGAAGGCGTCGCGGCGCTGGCCGAAGTCCGTCAGGACGATACGTTGCCTCCGCTGGCCGACATCGAAGCCGATCTGGAAAAGCTGCGCCGCGACCGCGAGCGTCTCGGCGCCGTCAACCTGCGCGCCGAGGAAGAGCTCAACGAAGTCGAAGGCACGCATAACGGCCTCGCCACCGAGCGCGACGACCTCGTCGAAGCCATCAAGAAGCTGCGCACCGGCATCCAGAGCCTGAACAAGGAAGCCCGCGAACGGTTGATGACCTCGTTCGACATCGTCAACGGCCACTTCAAGCGCATGTTCGTCGAACTGTTCGGCGGCGGCGAAGCCGAGCTGAAACTGATCGAGAGCGACGATCCGCTCGAAGCCGGTCTCGAAATCGTCGCCAAGCCGCCCGGCAAGAAGCCGCAGACCCTGTCACTGCTGTCCGGTGGTGAACAGGCGCTGACCGCGCTGGCGCTGATCTTCGCGGTATTCTTGACCAACCCGTCGCCGATCTGCGTGCTGGACGAAGTCGACGCGCCGCTCGACGACCACAACGTGGAGCGCTTCTGCAGCCTGCTGCATGAAATGTGCGCCTCGACCGAAACGCGCTTCATCACCATCACGCACAACCCAATCACCATGGCGCGCATGCACCGCCTGTACGGCGTGACGATGGCTGAGCGCGGCGTGTCACAGCTGGTGTCGGTGGATCTCGAAAACGCGGTGAAGATCCTCGATCAGGAAGTGGCGTAACTCTTCCTTGCCCCCCCCCGCGCGAAGCGAAGCTTCGCCAGGTGGGGAGGGCAAGACAAACAAAGCTCGCCTCCCCTACGCGTCGATGCGCACCGCGACGCCACGCGCCTTTAACGCGGCGATCAAAGCCGGATCGCGGATGGCGGTTTCCGGGAATGTCAGCTTCTTCAGCGCAGGGAGCTCGAGCAGACGCCCGGGATTGTCGCACACCGACGGCAGTTGCAACGTTTCGAGCTTGCCGAGACCGACGAGATCCGCCGCATCCAGCCGCTCGATCATCGCGATGCAGGTGAGCTGCCGCAGGTTCTGGCACAGGCCGATCCCGGCCGTACTGGAAATGTCGAACTCTTCGCTCTCGCCGTCCCAGAAATAATAGCAATAGGGATAGATCTCGCTGCCGCCATCGAAGGTAATGGCCTCGACCTTCGCCAGGTCCGCCTCGGTCAGGGGATAGCGCACCAGATAATCGTAGGCATCGCTGATCAGATCGTAACCGTCCTCCTCGAGATCGACCGCGCGTTTCAGCACGAACGCGGCGAGATCCCCGGGCTCGGCCAGATCGAGCGCGCCGCTCTCCAGCAATGACGACATCACGGCGAGTTTGAAGTTCGGATCGCCGAAGGGAGCGCCGGGCGCACCGGCGGCCACCGGATACGCCATCGGCTGCTTGTCCGGATAGACGGCCGCTGGATTGCGCAACGAGATCGCGTAAAGCTCCTGCCAGCGAAACGCCAGCGCAAGCTTCGTCGCATGCGAGACGTCGGCGACAAAATACATGGAATCGTAGACCGGCGCGCGATGCGACAGCGCGAGCTGCGGCAGCGCCGCCAGGGCGTCCGCGACCGGCATACCGATCCGCAGACCGAGAACACCTGGCGCGGCGGGGAACGGCTCGCGATAACGAATAGCGCCGATCCGTCCCGCTGTATCGATCTGCGCTTCAAAGCCGTGCTGCTTCGACAAGGCGGTGACACGGCCCTGCTGATGCGGCGCAGGTTCGCACCAGCGCGCACCAAGCGCGCGGCTGAGATCTTCGCGCGCGTCGCCGGGCCGAAGCGCCGCAAGTGCGGTGAAATTGACCGGGTGATCCATCGTCGATATTCCTGTCTTGGCGTCACCGACGCCATGTGGTGAGAAGGCCTGTTGGTGTCGCAGCCGCGGCCTCGGGTTCAATACGAAGGTCGCGGCGCACCGCGACAACATGACGGACCACCGATGTCACCCGACCTCCCGGCCGAACTCACCGCCGCCCTCAACGCCCGCCTGCACGGCTTCTCGCGCAATGACGCCGCGGAGCGCTCCGACGCGATCTCGAAGACCTATCGCAGTGGCGGCGGCTCGACGACCATCCGCAACGAGAGCGACGCACTGGCCTATGCGCTCGCCCGCATGCCGGCGACCTATGCGGCGGTCGTCGCCAGCCTCAATGCGCTGCAGGAGACACGACCGGACTTCGCACCGACCACGCTACTCGATTGCGGCGCCGGGCCGGGAACGGCGACATGGGCCTGCGCCGAAGCCTTCGCGTCGCTCGCTTCGTTCACACTGCTCGATGCCAATCCCGCTCTGCGCACCCTGGCGCTTGGTTTGGCGCAGGACAGCCACCGCATCCCCGCGATGAACTACACGCTCGGCGACGCTGCCGCGACAATCGCCAATGCCCCATCCGCCGATCTCGTCATCGCGAGCTATGTCATCAACGAACTCAACGATCTCGCGCGGACAAAACTCGTCGCGGCGATGTGGACGAAGACGAATGATACGCTTGTTATCGTCGAGCCCGGCACGCCGTCGGGCTATCAACGCATCCTCGATGCGCGTGCGCAGCTCATCAAGAACGGCGCGCATGTGATTGCGCCCTGCCCGCATGACGATGCATGCCCGCTGGTGAAGCCGGACTGGTGCCACTTCAGCCAGCGGCTGCAGCGCTCCCGTGTGCATAAACAACTCAAGTCTGCAGAACTTCCCTATGAGGACGAGAAATTTATTTACGTCGCGCTGTCGCGTGCGCCGATCGCCCAGCGGCCTTCGCGCGTGCTTGCGCAACCGGTGACGACAAAGATCGAAATCACGGCAAAACTCTGCACAAATGCAGGCGTTATCGCCGCGAATGCACCGCGCCGCGACAAGGCGAAGTATGCCAAGTTCCGCAAGCTCGATTGGGGCGATGCGGTTACCTGACCCATCGGTCGTCATTGCGAGCGCAGCGAAGCAATCCAGCCCTGCCTCGCTTGTGCTTACTTGCTTGCTTCGTCGCTGCGCTAAGGGGAAAGCTGAAAGCTTTCCCTGACCTCGCAATGACGTGGAGAGGCCATGGGAATAATCCAACCCACCCGGCGTTTGTTCTCCTGACGCGACTGCGTCGCCCAATCATCAGGAGTACCGCTGCAATGACCAAATCATTCGCCGCCCTCGCGGCTCTGACTCTCATGCTCGCCTCAAGCGCCGCTTCGGCGCAGGCGCTGAAGACCGCCGACACCGCCAAGGGCAAGACCTTCGTCGATGCCAAGGGCATGACGCTCTATACTTTCGACAAGGATGCCGGTGGCAAGTCGATGTGCAACGGTCCCTGCGCCGAAAACTGGCCGCCGCTGTTCGCGGTGGACGATGCCAAGCCGAGCGCCGACATGACCATCGTCGTGCGCGACGACGGCAAGAAGATGTGGGCCTATAAAGGCAAGCCGCTCTACACCTTCAAGAAGGACACGGCCGCCGGCGACACCAATGGCGACGGCTTCCTGAACGGCGCCTGGCATATGGCGAAGCCGTAAGGACGACTTACTTCCCCTCCCCCCCAGCGCAGCGAAGCTGCGCGCCGTGGGAGAGGGTGCCTGAGCGCAGCGAAGGCGGGAGAGGGCCTTGCTTGTGGCGCCCCCTCTCCCGTCTCGAACATGCTTCGCATGTTCGATCCACCCTCTCCTACCAACGCAGCTTCGCTGCGCTGGGGGAGAGGGGAAGAAAGATCAGAACGAATGCCGGATGCGGCCCATCACCTGATGCGCGACGGCGTCATTGCTGCCGACGATCGCATCATAGTTCACCGACAGTACCGTGAGCGGCGCAAGCTTGCCGGACAGGCCGGCGCCGATCACGCCGCGATCACGCAGCGCGCTGCCGGTCGCGGTGATGAACGAACCCGGCAGCGTGGTATCGGCGAAGCTCGCATTGATGCCGCGCACGCCATCGCTGAATTCATGCAGCCAGGCCAGCCGCAATTCCGGCGTCAGCACGCCGCCATTCAGCGCGTAGTCATAGGCGAAGCGTGCGCCGACGCTCGAGCGCAGCGATTCCGAACTGTCCGAGCCGACCACCAGCGCCGCAGCGCCGCCGCGTTCGGCGAAGCCGTCGGTCATCACCCGCGTATATTGCAGGCCGATCTCCGGCGTGACGACCCAGCCGCTGACGCGCAGGTCTGTGCCGACCGTGCCGCGGATCGCATAGTGATCGCCGCTGAACGCCGCGGTGTTCGTCGTGCCGACCGCCACGCGCGTGGTGTCGTAATCGCTGAAGCCATAGAGGCCCATGGCGGTCGCGAACCAGCCGGGCGCCTGATAGGTGCCGTAGCCGCCGATGGTACCGGTCGAAATCTTGGTGTGGCTGCCGACATTATCGATATCGCCGCGGGTCAGCGCGTAGCCACCGAACACGCCGGCGACGATGCTGTCCGTGATGCGCCGGTCGTAGCCGGCAAGCACGTTGACGGTGTTCGACTTGAAGCCCGGCGCGTCAGTTCGCGCGCCTTCACGGGCGAAGCTCGCGCCCGACGTGATGAACAGGCCCTGTTCGGCAGCGACAGCCACCGGACGCAGACCGGGCAGAGCCTTGGTCACCGGCGCATAGGCCATCGCATCGGCGGCATTGCCGCCCCAGCCGGCATCCGCCAGCGCAGAACTTGCGCTGCCAGGGAATCCCGTCACCGCAGCTAGCGCACGATCGGCACTGAAATTCTTGTCGAACATGCCGCCATCGAACATCGCCAGCGCGTTGCCGACACCGGACATGTCGGTGCCGAGGCCGCCAAGGCGGTTCTGCGTCAGGTGTTGGCCGACCAGCGAGGTCGTCTGGAACGCGTCATTCATGGTCATGCGGCCGAGGCCCTGATAGGCCGCGGGCGTGAGCTGCGCCAGCGCCGCGCCGACATCTGCCGAGCTGGCAACGCTGTCGAGCAGGTTGACCACCGAACTGCTGGTGGCGTTGGCCGGCAGATTGTCGAACAGCGAGGCGACGCCGAGCGAGCCCGCGCTGGCAAAGGACGCGAACGAAGACGACGTTCCGGTGATCACCTCGAACGAGGTATAGAGCGTACCGCCGATATTCACGGTCTGACCGGCCTGTAGCGCAGCGCGCTTGGCGTCGGTGAGGCCCGCTTTGTTGTAGTTCAGCGTATCCGTACCAACGCCGCCATCGACGAGGCCGACGATCCGCGAGCCCTTCATGATGTTGACGGTGTCGTTGCCGCCTTCCATGTTCACGGCGCGGCCGGTGTTGCCGATGATGGTGCCGTAATTGGTCAGCACGTCATTGCCTTCGCCCATCTGGATCGCCGAACCATCGCCGCGGATGAAGCGGGCGGAGCCGGTACCGGTATAGGTGACGCCGTTGAGGGTGCCGACGGAATTGGGATCTGCCACGCCCGTATTCATCAACACGATCGCATTTGGGTCTGGGATCGCGCCATTGCCGATGATGGTGCCGTAGTTGACGATCGCGTCGTTATTGATTGCCGGCGTTGCCGTGCTCTTGTTTTCGAGACGGATCGCGTAGCCATTCTGGCCAATAATGGTGCCGCCGACGTTGTTTATGATCGTCGTCGCCGCCACGCCGCTCCGCGTCCCATCAGCGTTGGAATCATTGTTCACAACGATGCCGTAGGACGCGCCGCTGATTGTACCGAAGTTGGTGACGGTACCACCGCCGATCGACAGGCCTTCGCTGTTGTTGGCGCGACCGTTGTTGTCGAAACCACCGGCACCGGTACCTTCGATAATGCCGTAATTGGTGATGGTTGCCGCGAGGTCGATATCAACGCCGTCACCATCGCCGTTGAGCGACGCAACCCCGGCATTGGTGAAGATATTGCCGGCGCCGGCATAGGCGCCCGTGATCCGCCCGTAGTTGAACACAGTGCCGGTGCCATCTGAGCCGACGCCCGAGCCGTTGCGACCGATGATCGTCGCGCCCGCGTCGTTGACGACATTGATGTCGACACCGGCATTCACGCCGTGCCGCGCGCCCGAAATGAGTCCGCTTCCGGAGTTGATGACCTTGACGCCGGTCAGATTGCCCGCATCGATCGCATCGGAAATATCAGCGCCGCTGCCCGTATTCGCTCCAAAGCTGCGGATGATTCCGAAATTCTGGACCGTTGCATTCTGTCCTGGGCGCACGGCATCGGTCGTCGTCGCTTCGATAATGCCTGTCGCGCGATTGATGACGGTGATGGTGACGCCGTTGTTTGCAACCGGCCGGATATCGACTGCATTGCCCAGCGCCGCAAAGCCGGTGCCGCCTGCCTGGATGAGACCGGCATTGTCGAGAAGAATGGTGCCGCTCGTGAGCACCGTGCTGATCCGGAATGCGTCGTCGGACGACGAACTCAAGACCGCACCGATGTTGTTCAAGAACGTAAAGGTGCGTGACGTGGTCGCCCCCGTTGAATTAACGGCGCGGGCACCTGTGGCGGCGATGGTGCCGGAATTGATAACAGTGTTGGACGAGCCATTCCAGATCACGGACACAGCGCCGGTCGTCGACAGCGTGCCACCACTATTGACGGTCAGCGTGTCGGTCGTGGTGAGCGTCTTCTGGGTTGTGTCCGGCGCGCCCGGATTCACCACATAGTCCGTCGCCTCCGCCGTCATCGGCGCGAACAGCGCCGCCACAACAACGCCCATCGCAAGCCGGCTCGCGCCGTTACGCCATTCCAACATCACAGTTCATTCCCCAGCCCAAAGGTTAGGATTTCATTAGGTTTTGCGCATGACGGTTGGATGACGAATGGCACATGCGCGCTAACCCGCAGGCATTGAGCGCAAAAGTCTCGAAGACCGATGCAATGTTGCAACGTTGCAACACTTCCGGCTTGCACGCATGCCATGCAGGTTCTGCGGTGACCTCTTCGCCTCGCCACCTTGAACGTATTCCACCCTCGCGGCGACCAATCCGTGCCGCGACGTGCCTGCGGCCCCTGCTCTGCGGCCGCATGATCGGCTAGGCTTTGGGTTTGGTGGTTTCTTTTGGGGGTTCTTACATGTCGACCGGCTGGATCGTTCTTGGCGTCATCGTTGTCCTGATCTTCCTGGCATTTGCTGCCTACAACCGGCTGGTGGCGCTGAGCCAGCGGGTCAACCAGTCCTTTGCCGATATCGACGTGCAGCTCAAGCAGCGCCACGACCTGATCCCGAACCTGATCGAGACCGTGAAGGGCTATGCGGCCCATGAGCGCGGCACCCTCGACGACGTCATCAAGGCGCGCAATTCGGCGATGAACGCACAGGGCCCGGCGCAGGTCGGCGCCGCGGAAAACCAGCTCTCCGGCGCGCTCGGCCGGCTGATCGCATTGTCCGAGGCCTATCCGGACCTCAAGGCCAATACGAACTTCCAGCAGTTGCAGACCGAGCTCTCGGACATCGAGAACAAGATCGCCGCCTCGCGCCGCTTCTTCAACAATGCCGTGTCCGAATACAACACCGGCATCCAGCAGATGCCCGCGGCGCTGTTCGCCGGCACCTTCGGCTTTCACCCGAAGGAGTTCTTCGACCTCGGCGAGACCCGCAAGGAGGTCGAAGCCGTGCCGCAGGTCAAGTTCTGATCCTCAGACCCAGAACACATGCCCCCCACGTCATTGCGAGCGCAGCGAAGCAATCCAGAAAGCTATAAGCGAAGACTGGATTGCTTCGTAGCAAGAGCTCCTCGCAATGACGGCTGATAGTGAATCCTAGGACTGCATCATGGCCGCCTATGGTCTCTATACGCATATTGCCTCGAACAAGACGCGTTCGATGCTGCTGCTCGCGGGATTGTTCCTGCTGATTTACGTGATGGTGTTCGCCGGCGCCCTGATCGGCGAGGTGGCGGTCAACAGCAACGGCTCGGTCGCCTATTACATCAATGCTGCAACACGCGACCTGATCAAGGCGCTTCCCTTCGCCACCATCGGCGCGGTGCTGTGGATCGTCATCGCCTATTTCGGTCATCAAAAGATGATCGATAGCATCACCGGCAGCGAAAGTGTGACGCGGCAGGAGCAGCCGCGACTCTATAATCTCCTTGAAAACCTCTGCATCTCGCGCGGCATACCGATGCCGAAGCTGAAGGTGATGGACAGTGATGCGCTGAACGCCTTCGCCACCGGCCTCAACCCGCGGCAATATTCCGTCACGGTCACGACGGGCCTCCTGCGCGCGCTCAACGATGACGAGATGGAAGCAGTGCTCGGCCACGAGCTGACGCATATCCGCAACGGCGACGTGCAGCTGATGGTAGTCGCCGTCATCATCGCCGGCGTGGTCGGCTTTGCGGCTGAATTGTTCTTCCGGATATTCATCAATTCCGGTTTCCGCTTCGGCGGCAGCCGATCATCGCGATCGTCTTCCTCGTCTGACAGCGACAGCAAAGGCTCTGGCGGCGGTGCAGTCATTGTCATCATCATCGCGGTGGCGCTGATCGCGCTGGCCTGGGCATTGTCGCTGGTGGTGCGCTTCGCGCTGTCGCGCTCGCGCGAACTGCTGGCCGACGCAGGTTCGGTGGAGCTGACCAAGAATCCCGACGCCATGATCTCGGCGCTGCGCAAGATCGAGAATCGCGGCGAACTGCCCGGCGCGACTTCGGCCGTGATGGAGATGTGCATCGACAATCCCCGCGAGGGTTTTGCCGATCTGTTCGCGACACATCCGTCGGTGGATTCGCGGGTGGCTGCATTGGTGAAATTCGCCGGAGGACACGACCCCGGCCGGATGGCACTGCCGTCCGATACGGATGCGCCCGGAGAGGCCGACGACACGCCGCCGCTCCCGCCGCGCTCCGGCCCATGGAGCAACGGCAAATCGCCTACAGGCAGCGCGCAGGAGCCGCTACGGGGCCCGCTCAAAGGCCCTTGGGGTCGCCACGCTTAGCTTGCTTAGTTGGTGGATTTGCGCAGTTCGAGCGCTTCGGTCTTTTCCGGCTCCGGCGTCTTGGCAATTTCCTTGGCCGGCTCGGACTTGATCGATCCGACGGCGTCGATCTTGCTGCTCTCGACGCGCGGGGTCGAGACGCGGGTCACGGTGTTGTCGGCGCCAGCGGAAGCATCGGCCGAACGGGTGGTGGACGGCGCGCGCAGCGAGCGCGGGGCCGACAGCGAGCGGGCCATCAGCATCTGGCCGCGGCCGCCCTGGTGGCGGAAATCGCAATAGGCGAAGCCCATGCCGGAGACCGAGCCGCGGAACGAGCGCTCGTCATTCTTGTTGAGATTGAAACACGGTTCGAACGGGATGCCCTTGATCGAGGCGCAGATGGCTTCGCCGCGGACCTGCAGCGTATTGCCCGGCAGGCGCATGTTGCGCGCCGGACCGGAGCCCGAGAACTGCACAGCGCCCGCCGCACCGCCATCGTCGAACACGCGGCCTGCGCCGCGGGTGCCGTCGAAACAGGTGAAGGCAAAGACCTTGCCGGCAACAAACTTGCGGGCCTCTTCGGCCGTCATCGACCCAGCCAGCGCGGGGGTCGCCACCGTGGCGGCAAGCACCGCTCCCAACACATAACGCGCAACCATAGGATACTCCGAACAACCGAGCGCGGATGACCGCCTGATGTCTTTACCCGCTGCTTACCATACCAACCGTGGCAACAATGGAGCAGGTTGGTTGGTAAAGTCTGAACGTCGTTAGCCGATCTTTACCACGATTCGCCCGCGGACCTGCCCGGCGAGCACCTTGGCGCCGGCCTCGATCACCTGGTCCAGCGGAATTTCATTAGTAATTTCAGCAAGTTTTGCGTGATCCAGATCCGTCGCCAATCGCGCCCAGGCCTGCTGCCGCAGCTCGATCGGGCACATGACAGAATCGATGCCGAGAAGACACACGCCGCGTAAAATGAAGGGTGCAACCGAAGATGGCAGGTCCATGCCGGCTGCGAGGCCGCAGGCGGCGACGGCGCCGCGATACTTTGTCATCGACAGGAGATTCGCGAGGGTGGTCGAACCGACGCTGTCGATGCCGCCCGCCCAGCGCTCCTTGGCCAGCGGCTTGGCCGGGCCGGACAGCTCGTTGCGGTCGATGATCTCGCTGGCGCCAAGGCCCTTGAGATAGCCCTCCTCGGACGTGCGCCCCGTCGAGGCGATGACCTGGTAACCGAGCTTCGACAGCACCGCGATCGCCACCGAGCCGACGCCGCCCGCCGCCCCCGTCACGACGATCGGGCCATCGGCCGGCTTCAGCCCGTGCTTCTCCAGCGCCAGTACGCTGAGCATTGCGGTGTAGCCGGCGGTGCCGACCGCCATGGCGTCGCGGGTGGTCATGCCGGCCGGCAGCCGCACCAGCCAGTCGCCTTTCACGCGGGTCTTTTCGGCATAGGCGCCGAGATGGGTTTCGCCCATGCCCCAGCCATTGCCGATCACCTTGTCGCCGGGCTTCCAGTTCGGATTCTCCGAGGATTCCACCGTGCCTGCGAAATCGATGCCGGCGATCATCGGAAAACGCCTCACCACCGGCGCCTTGCCGGTGACGGCGAGGCCGTCCTTGTAATTCACCGTGGACCATTCGACCCGCACGGTGACGTCGCCATCCATCAATTCGGATTCGTCGAACTGCGTCAGCGCAACCGTGGTGCCTTTATCAGCCTTGTCGATGCGGACAGCCTTGAACGTTCCCAACACGCCACTCCCGAGTTTTTGCTTGTGATTTCCGTTGCCGAATTATGCCGCGCCGTTGCGGGAAACGCCACCCGCGCCAGCCGGGCAGGAGCTCTGCAGCCCTGCCCGGCCATAGCGGCATAACGCGGTGTTGCGGCGATCAGGCGGCCAGTTGCCGGGTCGCCGCAATATTGGCGATGGTCGCTGCACAGGCCGTCGCCGCCTCGGTGCCCTTCACAACGAAATGCTCGCGGAAGAAGCGCAGGTGCTCGGCGTGCTCATGGAAATGCTGCGGCGTCAGCACCGCCGAGATCACCGGCACTTCGCTGTCGAGCTGCACCCGCATCAACCCGTTGATCACAGCGTCAGAGACGAATTCATGGCGATAGATTCCGCCATCGACGATGAGCCCGGTGGCAACGATCGCCACATAGCGGCCGGTGCGCGCCAGCAATTTGGCCTGCAGCGGAATTTCGAAGGCGCCGGGCACCTCGAAGACATCGATCTGACTGTCAGGCACACCATGCCGTGCAAGTTCGGCGACAAAACCGACATGGCATTGATCGACGATATCCTTGTGCCAGCACGACTGGATGAAGGCGATCCGCCCGGTCGATGGTGCAAGATTTACGGAAGTGGAAGTTTTGAAGTTCATCACAGGCTGATTCATGGATGCTCTCGCGGTTTGAGACCAGAATCAGGACGTACGGTCACACGCCGAGCATCCGCCAAGGCGGACTCCCTGCGCATACCCGTTCTCTTTCATCCGGACTATGACCGTCGGCTCCGGCATCGCACCGGATCTGCTGACCCCGACGGTGTAACCCGTCAGGCGCTCGCGGGCTCCCGAGCTTGCGCCCGATTACCGCCGGTGGGGATTTTCACCCCGCCCTGAGAACGAAGGCCGCCCCGATTGGGACGGCCAAGATCAATTTTTATCGCTGGAGATCAGCGAGTCAACAACAGGCTCATGCCGGCTGTGCAATCGGACGCTTCACCGGCTCTTCCACGATCGGCAGATTGATCAGCGCCGACAACACGCCAAACAGCACCGACAGCCACCACACCGGCGTGTAGGAGCCGAACTTGTCGAACACGACGCCGCCCAGCCAGGCGCCAAGGAAGCCACCGACCTGATGGCTGAAGAAAGCAAAGCCGTACAGCGTGGCCAGCCAGCGCGTGCCGAACATCAGCGACACCAGACTCGATGTCGGTGGCACGGTGGAGAGCCAGGCAAGCCCGCTGATGGCGCCGAAAACGAGCGCCGACGTGGTGGTCAGCGGCAGCATGATGAAGGCTACCGTCGCCAGCGCGCGGGTGAAATAGATGAAGGAGAGGATGTAGCGCTTCGGCAGTTTGCCCTGCACATAGCCGACCGTCAGCGAGCCGATGATGTTGAACAGGCCGATGATGGCAATCACCCAGCCGCCCACAGCCGCCGGCAAGCCGCGATCGACCAGATAGGCCGGCAGATGCATGGTGATGAAAGCGAGCTGGAAGCCGCAGGTGAAGAAGCCGAGCACCAGCAGCACATAGGAGCGATGGCCGAAGGCTTCCGTGAGTGCGCTCTTGAACGACTGCTTCTGCGCCACCGGCGCGTCGGCGGACGCAGCACTCGCGGTTGGAGTCGCCAACGCGAGCGACAACGGGATCACCAGCAACATCAGCACCGCAAACACGGTGAGCGTCGCCTGCCAGCCGGTGTTGTCGATCATCGCCACTGTGAAAGGCGCGAAAATGAACTGGCCGAACGAGCCTGCGGCGGTGCCGGCGCCGAGCGCGATGCCGCGCCATTCCGGCGGCACCAGTTTGCCGAAGGCAGACAGCACCAGATTGAACGAGCAACCCGACAGGCCAAAACCGATCAGCAGTCCAGCGCTGATATTCAGCTCGAGCGGTGTCGAGGAATAGCGCATCATCAGCAAGCCAGCCGCATAGAGGAAGGCGCCGACGCAGATCACGCGCACGCTGCCGAACTTGTCGGCAACGGCGCCGGCGAAAGGCTGGCCGATGCCCCAGAGCAGGTTTTGCACGGCGAAGGCGAGCGCGAAAACGTCACGGCCCCAGCCGAACTCCTGGCTGAAGGGCTGCATGAAGAAGCCGACGCTGGAACGCGGCCCGAAGGTGAGCATGCCGATCAGCGATCCGCAGATGATGATCACCAGCGGGGTACGCCAGCCAAAACCAGATGCCGGGCGCGTCGCGCCGTCGATTGCCGCCATGTCGTTTCCCCGGATCAAATTCGGATTGAAAATTCAGCCGGCCCAAGAGCACAAGCCCGGTCCAGATTGGATGGAAGATTAATGCATTCGCATGGAAATCCCAATGGCGATGATGGGGTTTTCAGAGGATGCATTGCTGGGATGCAGGGCCACGCGGACGTCATCCCGGCCCAGGGTCGGGATGACGTTCTGCGGAATCCGGAATGGAAAGAGCGATGCCGGGCATGGCATCGCTCTTGGTAGGCTCGGAGGTAAAGTCGTGGCTGTTACGGCTTGATTTCGGAGAGCTTGGCGGAGATTTCCGCCGTCTGCGCCGCCGTGCCCCAGCTCGGCGCCTCGCTGCCGTCGCCCCAGTTACGTGGACGGTAGAAGGAGTGCACGCCGGTCTTGTACATCTTCTTCATCTCGCGGACCCAGGACGGATGCACCCAATAGGCATGGTAATGCGTGGACTTCGCGACTTCCGGCAGCCAGATCCGGCCGTCGAGCGTCGCCTTCGCGATCTTGCGGGCGCGTTCCCACATGTCGGGCTCTTTCACGACATCCGGAATGCCGTCGCAGGCGAAGGTGAACTGGCAGGCCAGGCGGCGATGCTTGTTCTGATAGACCACGCCGCAGACGGTTGTCGGATAGAAGCCGGAGAACACGCGGTTCATCACCACCTGCGCCACCGCCATCTGGCCACGTACCGCCTCGCCGCGGGCCTCAAAATAGATGGCTTCCGTCAGACACTTTTCCTGCTTGCCGCGGGTCTGCTCGGTGAGGCCCATACGTTCGGCCGGCGTCTTCGCACGCTGATTGGCGCTGTTGACCTCGCCCTTGCCGGCAACGCTTTCGCCGCCATCGGTCGGGTTGATCGCCGCATTCGGCACCACCGCCGTAGCCTTCATGTCCGGGTCCAGGCTTGAGCCCGGCATGGCATTGCCTGGCACGGCTGTGCCTGGCATTACGATGGTCGGCTCTTCGCCGGGCTGCCAGCGTTCCATTGTCTCGACCGATGCGCCAAGCGACGAGCTACCGAAAAACAGGCTCGCGGTCTTCACAGAGAAGCCGTCCTTGGCCGGCGCCGGCTCGACGGGGATCACCGCTGCATCGGTCTTGGCGTCCTCGGTGGGCTGCACGGGCTGCGACGTGTCGTATTGAGCGAGCGGCGGGGCACGCAGCGCTTCATCGAGTTCGGGATCGAGCGGGGCATGCTGCACGGATGGCAGTGCATCGACGGTCTTCGCGCCCATCACCGATCTGTTGTCGTCGAAAGAGTCCTGTCTGGCCGGCTCGGGCGCCATGGTCTCCGGCGTGCGGATGGCGAGGCGATCGCCCTTCAGCGAGCGATCCACTTTTGGAAAATCTGCAGCTTCATAGCGGCGGGGCGGTTGCGCCAACGGATTGCGGGTCAGTGCACCGGTGATGTCAGTCAGCGCTCCGCTGGCGGCGATGCCGGAATTGTCGAGGCTGGCGAGTTGCAAGGTCGGATTGCGCGAGGCCGTGCCCATCGGGCGGCCGAACGAGAATGTCGCAACCTGGATGGAGGAGACGGCGGGCGCGAACACGCGCTTCTGCCAGCGTTCGGTCACGCCCGGCTGGCGAGCCAGCAGCGAGGCGATGTCCTGATAGCCAGATTCTGTCGGGGCCAATGCGAAAACGCAGAGACCGAAGCCGAAGAACGCGCCACGCGCGCCCTTCGGCCGGTTACGCAGTACTAACATCGATACGCTCACGCAACGCTTACACCAGCATCGCCCTGCACGGCACTAATCTGCACATCCGTACATTTCGATCTATTTCGTTAGTACGGAATCAAAGTTGCCGCGGAGTTAATCGGCGATGCAACGACGCCACACGCAAGCTGTACGAGCGCAGCGCAAAATCATTCGAAAGCCTTGGTAAACCGCGGCTCCACAAAAGTAGTAAACATCGCGTTGACAAAGATGATGAAGAGAAATTCGCGGATGCGTGAAAATGTTTGCGAGTTCCATTCCGACGCACGAACAAACACGGCATGAGGCACGCAATAAAAATGGCCGGGGAACTCCCCGGCCATTTTTCAGATCATGAAATCAGCGAAGCACTTACGCTTGGCTGGAAATTTCCTTGCCGAGCGCAGCCTGTGCGGCAGCGAGACGCGCGATCGGCACGCGATAGGGCGAGCACGACACGTAGTCGAGGCCGATCTCATGGCAGAAGGCTACCGACGCCGGATCACCGCCGTGCTCACCGCAGATACCAACCTTGATATCGGGGCGAGTCTTGCGGCCACGCGCGACGCCAATCTTCACGAGTTCGCCGACGCCGCTGCGGTCGACCGTGATGAACGGATCGACGGGCAGAATGCCCTTGGCGATATAAGTACCGAGGAAGCTCGCGGCGTCGTCACGGCTGATGCCGAAGGTCGTCTGCGTGAGATCGTTGGTACCGAACGAGAAGAACTCGGCGGTCTCGGCAATCTCGCCGGCCAGCAGACAGGCACGCGGCAGTTCGATCATGGTACCGACCGAATAGTTCAGCTTGCCGCCGGTCTCCTTCATCACCGACACCGCAGTGGCATCGATGCGCGCCTTGATGAGATCGAACTCCATCTTGGTGACGATTAGCGGCACCATGACTTCGAGGCCGACCTGTTCGCCAGTGCGCTTGCCCGCTTCGATCGCGGCTTCGAACAGCGCGCGCGCCTGCATCTCGGCGATTTCCGGATAGGCGATCGCGATGCGTACGCCGCGGAAGCCGAGCATCGGATTGAACTCGGCGAGATCACGCGCACGGTCCGCAAGCTTGCGCGGATCGGTGCCCATGACACGCGCCACTTCCTCGACTTCGCCCTGGGTGTGCGGCAGGAATTCGTGCAGCGGCGGATCGAGCAGACGGATCGTGACGGGCAGGCCCTTCATGATCTCGAACAGTTCGACGAAGTCGGCGCGCTGCATCGGCAGCAGCTTGGCGAGCGCGGCGCGGCGGGCCTGCTCGTCTTCGGCGAGGATCATCTCACGCACGGTGCGGATGCGGGTCTCTTCGAAGAACATGTGCTCGGTACGGCACAGGCCGATGCCTTCAGCGCCGTACTTGATGGCGGTGCGGGCATCTTCCGGCGTGTCGCCATTGACGCGGACCTTGAGCTTGCGGACTTTGTCGGCCCAGCCCATCAGCGTTGCGAATTCGCCCGACAATTCCGGCTCGATCATCGGCATGCGGCCGGACAGCACATGGCCAACCGAACCGTCGATGGTGATGACGTCGCCAGCCTTGAACACGCGGCCACCGATCGACATGGTGCCGCGGCCGTAGTCGACGCGGACGGTGCCGCAGCCGGAGACGCAGGGCTTGCCCATGCCGCGCGCGACCACCGCCGCATGCGAGGTCATGCCGCCGCGGGTGGTAAGAATGCCTTCGGCAGCGTGCATGCCGTGAATGTCTTCCGGCGAGGTTTCGACGCGAACAAGAATAACCTTCTTGCCGTCGGCCTGCAGCTTGGCGGCTTCGTCCGACGAGAACACGATCTCGCCCGATGCGGCGCCCGGCGATGCCGGAAGGCCGGTGGCGATGACGTCGCGATTGGCCGATGGATCGATGGTCGGATGCAGGAGCTGATCCAGCGACGCCGGATCGATGCGCGATACCGCATCCTTCTGCGAGATCACGCCTTCATTGGCGAGTTCGACCGCGATGCGGATCGACGCCTTGGCAGTACGCTTGCCGTTGCGGGTCTGCAGCATCCAGAGCCGGCCCTGCTCGACCGTGAACTCCATGTCCTGCATGTCGCGGTAGTGCTTCTCGAGTTGGGTGTAGATGCGCGTCAATTCCTTGAACGCCTCCGGCATCGCCGCTTCCATCGACGCCTTGTCCGAACCGCTCTCGATCCGTGCGTCTTCGGTGATGTCCTGCGGCGTGCGGATGCCCGCCACCACGTCTTCACCCTGCGCGTTGATCAGGAATTCGCCATACAGCTTGCTCTCGCCGGTCGACGGGTTGCGCGTGAACGCAACGCCGGTGGCCGAGGTCTCGCCCATATTGCCGAACACCATGGCCTGCACGCTGACGGCGGTGCCCCACGACTCCGGGATATCGTGCAGGCGGCGATAGGTCACCGCGCGGGTATTCATCCAGGATGAGAACACGGCGCCGACGGCGCCCCAGAGCTGCTCATGCGGATCCTGCGGGAAGTCCTTCCCCGTTTCGCGCGCGACGGCTTCCTTGTACTGGCCGACAAGCTTGACCCAGTCGTCACCATCGAGATCGGTGTCGAGTGTGTAGCCCTTGTTGTCCTTGTAGGTGTCGAGAATGTCCTCGAAGTGATGATGCTCGAAGCCGAGCACCACGTCGGAATACATGGTGATGAAACGGCGATAGCTGTCATAGGCAAAACGCTTGTCGCCGGAGAGTTCGGCCAGCGCTTCCACCGTGGTGTCGTTGAGACCGAGATTGAGGACCGTATCCATCATGCCCGGCATCGAGGCGCGGGCGCCGGAGCGCACCGAAACCAGCAGCGGGTTTTTCTCGTCGCCGAAGCCCTTGCCGGTGATCTTGCCGACGGCCTCGAGCGCCTTCTCCACCTGCGACTGCAATTCCTTCGGATAGGATTTGCCGTTCGCGTAGAAATAGGTGCAGACCGAGGTCGGAATCGTGAAGCCGGGAGGCACCGGCAGGCCCAGATTGGCCATTTCAGCGAGGTTCGCGCCCTTGCCGCCGAGCAGGTCGCGCAGGCCAGCCTTGCCCTCGGCCTTGCCGCCGCCGAACGAATAAACCCACTTGCCAGCCTTGATGACGTCAGTCACCGGCTTGCTGGTGGCCTTCTTGACGGCCTTGGTCGCCGAAGTCTTGGCTGTAGAAGATTTGGCCACAACCGCCTTCTTGGATGCGGGAGCCTTTGCAACAGGCTTCGGAGCAACCTTTGCTTTCACAGCCGTTTTGGCCTTCGCCGCGGATTTTGCTGCAGGTTTTGCAGCTGACTTCTTAAGCGCCTTGCGGGCCACCGAAGCTACTTTGGGCGCAGCCTTGGACAACTTTGACTTCGCAGGGGCTTTCTTGGACTTCGAGGCGGTTTTGGCCATGGTTCTCAATCAATCCGCGAGAGGAAACGACAGGGAAATGTGCCGCGTTACACCACGTTTCAGGGACGTGGCGCAAGCAGCCCGGAGGTACCGCTGTAGGTAACGGCCGTGTCGAAATTTAGCCGATTTTCAACATCCTGAAGACGCCGAGTCCGGCCAGTCCGACGAAGATCAGATAGATCGCCACCACCAGATTGAGAAACCGCGGCATGATCAAAATCAGAACGCCAGCGATAAGCGCGACAATCGGCTGGATGTGAGCTGCCGTGATGACCATGAAGTGTCTCCGTGAGGGAATCGATTCGGGTGCGATGCGCCGCGGGGATTTAGCAGCATAAAGACGCCCTGCCCATCAATGGGTTCCCGCATACCTGCCTGCAGTGCATCAAAAACCAGCAATTGCGCGTGGAAAATTCCGGAACGATCGCTGGCGGCATGCATTGGCCGACGGTGAATAAACCAAACCAGGCTGGATGGCACAGACCGGCGCGGCAAGCCGGACATCGTTCACGAAGGAGACGATCATGCGAAACAAACTTATTGCAGCAGCGGCCCTTTTCGGCGCCCTCGGCGCACCGCTGGCCGTGCAGGCTCAGGGCGTCACCGTCGGTGTATCCGGGGGCGATCGCGTCATCGTCGACAACAACGATCCCGATGGCATCACTGTGCAGGAGCGTCCGGCATTCCGTGAGTATGTGGTGCGCGAACGCGTGCCTACCTTCACCGTGCCCGATCGCATCGTCGTCGGCACCACGCTCCCTGAAGCCGGCGTGACCTATTACGACGTGCCGCAGACGGTCGCGACGACGCCGTATCGCTACACCGTGGTGAATGGTCAGACGGTGCTGGTGGAGCCGCGCTCACGCCGCATCGTGCAGGTCGTCGACTAGCACGTCACGTTGAAAGAAGATTCGTTCGGGCGCCGCGAATGGCGACCGGGCGAAGAAGCCCCGCCCCGGTCATCCCCCACCGGGCGGGGCTTTTTTGTTTGCGCATGACGCCACAAGCTCCGCCTCATGAGGAGCGCGACTTCTCGAACCATGAATGGGTGAGCGCTGGCGTTCGCAGCCATCCTTCGAGACGCGGCGAAGATGCCGCTCCTCAGGATGAGGACGGAGTGTTGCAGCACCTTCCTGTATCGACGCTTATCCGCTCTTCAGCAGCGACAGGATGTGGTTGGTCGACTTGTAGCTCGCCACGGCATTGTCACGGAAGCTCGGCGTCCAGTTGGACGCGGTCCGCTCCTCATCGCTCATCGCCGAATAGGTATTGAGAATGCCGAGGCTGAACTGGCTGGGATCGCCGCTCTTCTGGCTTGCCTGCAACGCCTCGAGAATACTGGTGCGATTGCGTGAATCGAGCACCTGTTTGGCGGCAAAGCTCTCTTCCTTCGAGAACAGACCATCCTGATTGAGCGAGATCGCCGAGAGCGAACGATTGTCGACGGCAGAGAAATCCGCGAGCTGGCCGGTCTTGCGGCGGCTGTCGTAAACGAGTTCGCCCTTGCCCGCCTCTTTCGCCGCCTTGGCCTGCGCATCCAGCGCCGCACGCACGCTCTTCGCAACGGTGGCGATGTCCTGCACGGGCGTCGTTGTATCGGGCTGCGCGAGATAGGCTGCGACCGGATCGTTGGCGATGCCTGATGGCGCCTTGGTCGGTGTCTGCTCGGTCGCCTGAATGCCCTTCAGCACGGCCTCGCGCTGCGCGGACCAGGCCGCCGAGGCTTTCTCTTCGCTGCCCGCGGCATCGAGATAGTCCAGCGCCGCCTTGTAGATGCCGCTGAAATCGCCGGTGAGCTTGGCCGTGCCTGCAGCAGGCGCCAGCGCCGCGTTGAAACGATTGCCCAGTTCGGCTTGGGCGACCTTCTGCTCGTCGGCGGTGAAGGTGCCGCCATTGTTGGTGGCCATGGCGTAGAGCGAACGGCGATCCAGCGTCGAGAGATCGATGGTCAGCTTGCCGTCCTTGTCCAGCGGACCCGTCGCCTTTGCGGCCACATATTGGGCCGCCAGCTTCGCCCGCAGATCCGTAATGACGGTCGCGATATCCTTGTCGGAGCCGGAGCTCGCAAGCTTCGCCCGCGCCGCCTCCGACAGCGTCAGATTGGTCGCCGCATCGGACGAGGACGACGATGCGCTCTCATTGCTGTTGAGCGCATTGGCCAGCGATGGCTGGGCGGTGGCGGCGGCACGCGCATAGGCGGAGCCGTAATTGGCATAGGGATTGAGGCCGGTATTGACCGAGGTCATGGGCGATCCTTGGGCAGTCCTGCCCGCGCTGGGAAGCGACGGTTAAGAAACCGTTACGGAACCGGACCATTTCAAGGGATGGTTAATGTAAGGTAAATGTTTCGGGAGATTGCTGGAAATATCGCGTCAGCCGACGACTGCCGCGCCCTCGGTTCAATCTCCGTCATGCCCGGCCTCGTGCCGGGTATCCACGCCTCGGCGACAGAGAAAGAGGTGGATGGCCGGGTCAAGCCCGGCCATGACGTGGGGAGAGGCCCGTGTGTAAGCCTTAGTCTTGGATCTTCGAGAAATCCGCCACCGCACGCGTTGCCGCGCGGATCTCGTTCAGCAGCTTCAGACGATTTTCGCGGACCGCCGCGTCGTCGTCATTGACCTTCACCTTGTCGAAGAATGCATCCACCGCCGGACGCAGCTTGGCCATGGCGGTCATCGCACCGGCGAAATCTTCCTTGGCGACAGCCGCGCTCGCTTCCGGACCGACCTCGGCAATCGCCTTGGCCAGTGCCTTTTCTTCGTCGAGCTTGAACAGTGCGGCATCAGGTGCGCCGTCGAACTTGCGCTTGTCCTTCTTCTCCTCGATCGCGAGAATGTTGTTGGCGCGCTTGGTGCCGGCCAGCAGGTTCTTGCCGTCATCGCTGTCGAGGAATTTGCCGAGCGCTTCGACGCGGCGGACAACCATCAACAGATCGTCCTGACCGCCGAGCGCGAACACCGCATCGACGAGATCGTGACGCGCGCCCTGATCGCGGAGCTGACCTTTCAGGCGGTCGGCGAAGAAGGCGAGGAGATCGGCCGGTTTGCTCTCGTCATAGCCGGTCATCGTCGACGCATGAGACGACGCGACAGACTTCAGCTTGAGGCGCAGATTGTTTTCGATGATCAGACGGATCACACCGAGCGCCGCACGACGCAATGCGAACGGGTCCTTCGATCCCGTCGGCTTTTCGTCGATCGCCCAGAAACCCACCAGCGTATCGAGTTTGTCGGCCAGCGCCACGGCGACACTGACAAGATCACTCGGCACGCGATCGGTCGGCCCCTGCGGCTTGTAGTGATCCTCGGATGCAGCAGCGACGGCGGCGTCTTCGCCTTGCGCCAGCGCGTAATACTTGCCCATCAGGCCCTGCAGCTCTGGAAACTCGCCGACCACTTCGGTGAGCAGATCGGTCTTCGCGAGCTGCGCCGCACGCTTGGTCTTCGTGGCATCGGCGCCGACCAGCGGGGCGATCTCGGCAGCGAGCTTTTCAATGCGCGCGATACGCGCGGCCTGCGTGCCCAGCTTCTCGTGAAACACAATCTGCTCGAACTTCGGCAGTCGCGATTCCAGCTTCGTCTTCAGGTCCGTCTCGTAAAAGAACTTCGCATCCGACAGGCGCGCGCGGATGACGCGCTCGTTGCCGGCGATGATCGCGGTGCCGCCGTCGCTCGCTTCGATATTGGCGGTGATGACGAACTTGTTAGTCAGCTTCTGGGTCTTGGGATCACGGACCACGAAACATTTCTGGTTGGCGCGGATGGTGGCGCGGATCACCTCGTCGGGGATCGACAGGAAATCCTTGTCGAACGAGCCCATCAGCACCACCGGCCATTCGACCAGGCCCGCGACTTCGTCGAGCAGCGCGGGATCTTCGACCAGCTCAAAGCCCTGCGCGAAAGTGAGCTGCCGCGCGTCAGCCAGGATGATTTCCTTGCGGCGCTCGGGATCAAGCACGACTTTCGCGGCCTGTAGCTTCGCCACATAGTCGTCGAAGCGGCGCACCTCGATGGCATCAGGCGCAAGGAAGCGATGACCGTAGGTGGTCTGACCGACGCTGACGCCGCTGAGGTCGAACTGCACCACTTCCGGTTCTTCGGTCTCGATGCCGAAGGTCGCGACGATGGAATGCAGCGGACGCACCCAGGTCAGCGCGCTCGATTTCGCGGAAGCCGCACCCCAGCGCATCTGCTTCGGCCACGGGAAGGTGCGGATGATGATGGGGAGGATCTCGGCCAGCACATCGACCGTCGGCTTGCCCGGTTTCTCCGTCAGCGCGATGTAGAAATCGCCCTTGGGGTCGCGCTGGATCTTGGCTTCATCCAGCGAAGCGAGGCCGGTGGCTTTCAGAAACCCCTGGATCGCGGCTTCGGCGCCGCCGACACGCGGTCCCTTGCGTTCCTGCTTGAGGTCCGACTGCCGTGCGGGAATGCCATGCACCGTGAGCGTCAGACGACGCGGCGTCGCAAAGGCCTTGGCGCCTTCATAGACGAGACCTTCGGCAACCAGTCGGTCAGTGACCATGCGGCGCAGGTCTTCCGCCGCCTTGGCCTGCATGCGGGCGGGGATTTCTTCAGAGAACAATTCGAGGAGAAGATCAGGCATTACTGGTTCTCCCCACGCAAAGACTTACCCTCCCCTGGAGGGGGAGGGTCGCCCGCCTCTTGCGGGCGGGGTGGGGTGACAGCGGTCATGTTATGGATAACTTCCAGCACAGCGTCGGTCCTGCTCATCACATCATTGTTCCAAAATCGTATCACTCGGTAGCCTTCCGACTGCAGCCAGCGCGTGCGGCTTTCGTCGTGGGCAAGCCCCTCATCGTCGCCGTGTTGCGAACCATCGACCTCGATAATCAGCCGCGCCGCGAGGCAGGCGAAATCGGCGATATAGGGTCCAATCACAACCTGCCGTCTGAAATGGCTTCCCTTCACATCGAGTCTTCGCAAATGTCGCCAGAGAATTTGCTCAGCGACCGTCGTATTTTCGCGCAGCCGTTTCGCGCTTTGGCGTTTGAAGTCGCTGATGGGCCGCTTGACCATATCACCACCGCTGTCACCCCACCCCGCCCGCCCGTGACGATGCAGAGCATCGTCAGTGCGGGCGACCCTCCCCCTCAAGGGGAGGGTAAAGAAGAACCGGCTTCGGTATGCACCCACGCTTCGCCGCAGGCCTTGGCGAGTTCGCGGACGCGCATGATGTAGCTCTGGCGCTCGGTGACCGAGATCACGCCGCGCGCATCGAGCAGATTGAAGACATGGCTGGCCTTGATGCACTGGTCATAGGCCGGCAGCGCCATCAGATGTTCTTCGCGCTTGTCGCTCTTCCAGCCGGCGTCGAGATATTTCTTGCAGGCGGCCTCGGCCATCTTGAACTGCTCGAACAGCATCGCGGTGTCGGCATGTTCGAAATTGTGCCGCGAATATTCCTGCTCGGCCTGCAGGAAGACGTCGCCATAGGTCACCTTGTCGGCGCCGTCGCGGCCGTTGAAGTTGAGATCGTAAACGCGGTCGACGCCCTGCACATACATTGCGAGGCGTTCGAGACCGTAAGTGAGTTCGCCCGCTACCGGCGCGCATTCGACGCCCGCGACCTGCTGGAAGTAGGTGAACTGGCTGACTTCCATGCCGTCGCACCAGCATTCCCAGCCGAGGCCCCAGGCGCCCAAAGTCGGGCTTTCCCAATCGTCCTCGACGAAGCGCACGTCATGCAGCGCGGTGTCGATGCCGATGGCCTTGAGCGACTGCAGATAGAGGTCCTGCAGATTCGCCGGCGACGGCTTCATGATCACCTGGAACTGGTAATAGTGCTGCAGCCGGTTCGGATTCTCGCCATAACGGCCATCCTTCGGCCGGCGTGATGGCTGCACGTAGGCGGCCTTCCACGGCTTCGGCCCCAGCGCGCGCAAGGTGGTCGCGGGATGGAAGGTGCCGGCGCCCATTTCCATGTCGTAGGGCTGCAGGATCACGCAGCCCTGCTCGGCCCAAAACCGCTGCAGAGCGAGAATGAAGCCCTGGAACGAACGTTCCGGGCGCATGTGCGGAGGCAGGGAGTCCATGGTGGTTTCTGGGCCGTTTTTCCGGGGATTCGCCAAGGGGATCAAGGCGGATCAAAGCGCGCGGACCGTATCGGCGCGGCCTTGCGGAATCAAGGCAATGTGGCCCGATTTGGCGGTAACCGACGGGTAACCGCGCCGGCACATCGCCTGATCAGCAGGGTTAGTCGTTAAGTCCCGCGCACTATCCTGAATGGCATCGGTGGGAACGAACCCGGTCATCGGGACTTACCCCAGCGAAAGGCCCGAACGATCCAAGTCGCGCGGGCCGAAGACTTCCAAGTCTTAAGTTGTCCAAATCTCCAGGGCCGAGGGACCTCCAAGCCTGAAAGCCCAACTTTGTCGCCGGTCTCGAGGACGTGCCCCGTCCTCAGGCCGGCGCAAATGTTTTGGGGCCTGTTTGCGGCTCCTAGCCCGGCCGATAGGCGCCGGTGACGGGATCGCGGCGCAGGGTCGGGACCTCCGTGGTCCCGCTGCGTTCGGCTACCCGCGCCTGACGGGCTTCTTCCAATTCATGATTGATCCGCTTGGCGGTTCTGTAGGCCCAGCGGACAACGGCTGCGCTCCCAAGCGCGCCTGCAAGTGCGACCAGCGGCGGCATGTGTCGATTCCTGTCGTTCATCTCAAGCCCCCTGCCGATAGTCTCGCGCAAGTGCCGGATTCCTGCAATTAGCTTTTAAGCCACCAAATGCCGCGCAATACCGTCCTGCTAAAAGCCGTATTTGGACCACAGCGCGCGCGTCTCCAGCGCCGAGATCAGTTGATCCGGCAGTCCCGACAGGCCGTCGAGCGAGAGCTGCGAGCCCGCGCCGGATTTGCGGCCGAGCAGACCCGACAACATGCCGGATGGCTGCGCGATCACCGGCATCTGCACCTTGTCGCCATAGCGCGCGCGCAGCACCGAGCGCAGATCGCCAATGGCATCGCTAAGGCCAAGCGCGATGGATTTTTCGCCGGCCCAGTATTCGCCGGAGAACAGCACGTCCTCGGCGCCCTTCAGCCGGGCACCGCGGCTCTCCTTCACGAGATTGATGAAGATCGCGTGGATTTCGCGCTGAAGCGATTTCAACCGCGCCACATCATCGGCATTTTCCGGCAGGAACGGATCGAGCATCGCCTTGTGCTCACCCGCGGTATAGAGCCGCCGCTCGACACCGATCTTCTTGATCAATTCCTGAAAACCGAAGGTGCCACCGACCACGCCGATGGAGCCGACAATCGACGACGGATCGACGAAGATTTCATCGCCGGCGCAGGCGATCATGTAACCGCCAGATGCAGCGACATCCTCGACGAACACATACACCGGTAGTTTCTTCTCCGCGGCGAGCTGGCGGATGCGCAGATAGATCTGCCGCGACTGCACCGGCGAGCCGCCCGGCGAATTGATCACCAGCGCAACAGCCTTGGCATTCTTGATCGCAAATGCCTTGTCCAGCAGCCTTGCCACGCCTGCGAGCGACAATCCCGGACGCAGCGGCGTGACGGCGCCGATCGTGCCGGACAGACGCACCACCGGAACGACTGCAGATGCGCGACGGAAACGCGCAGGCAGCAGCCTTGTGATCGCCGCTTTTAAATTGGATTCGCTCATTCAAATTTCCTCGACATTAACCAACTCTTATCACGCTGCTGTCATTGAACCGAGAGACGCTTTCAGCGTTTGAAAACCATAACAGGCCTTTACGCCGCAGCGGGAGAAGACATGAAAATCTATCTGCTCATGCTGATCATCGGTACGCTGCTTACGGCGATCCACTTCACGTCGGCGCCGCAGAAACGTTCCGAAACAGCTCCTCAATAAACACCAGGCCGACTGCGGCATCGCCTAGAGCGATGTCCGAAGCGACGACCACGGCAGAACCGCCTGCCCGGCCAGCACGCGCTGGATATGGAGATCAGGCGCGCCATCCGCATCCCGCAGCGAGATGCCCGGCTCAATTGCCGCAGGCGCGCGGCCACCCTTCACAGCACGCACCAACACCCTGATCGCCGGCGCCTCCGCATCGCCATGCACCGGCATGATGGCGACGCTGCCGAAGCCGCGACCCAGCGCCGCCAGCACATCGGCCAATCCGTCCGCTCGCCAGATCAGCGTTAGCACGCCGCCGGATTTCAGCACGCGGCGCGCCGCGTGAATCCATGTCTGCAGCGTGTCCTCCGTCGCGACATGGGCGATCTCGCGCGATTTGTTCGGCGAGGCGCGATGGCGCGCGGGATCGTTGAAAGGCGGATTCATCAGCACCCCGTCGGCGCTGTCTTTCGGCAGGCCTGCGGCAGCGAAAACATCGGCACTCGCGGCAATATCGAGCGTCACGACATCCGCAGCAATACCATTCGCTGCAGCATTTTCCCTCGCCAGTTCAGCCAGTTGCGGATCGATCTCGACCAGTGTCAGGGACACGCCGGGGACACGCCGCGCCAGCGCCAGACCGGCCGTCCCCACGCCCGATCCAAAATCGACGACCTTGTGACCGGCTTGCGCCGAGGTTGCAGCAGCCAGCAGGATCGCGTCATGGCCGGCGCGATGGCCGGATTTCGGCTGCCGCAGCCGCAATTGGCCACCCAGGAAGCCGTCCTCCGTGGTCACGATCGCGTCAGCCATAGGCTTAATCCTGCACCCGCAGCTCGTGGGCCAGCCCGGCATCCGTCAGCACACGGCGCGCCTGCAGGTCATCGTCTTCATGCACCAGGATCCGGCGCGGAATGATGCCCAGCGATCCTTCGATCACGCTCATATTCTGGTCCAGCACCAGATGGTGGATATTCGCGCCGTCGAGCAGCGCGCTCACCGCCGAGACCAGCACCACATCGTTCGTCCGCATGATTTCGCGCAATTGGAGGTCGCTCCCTGCCAGTAACCGGGTGTGTATCTATGGGGAAGTCAAGGTTCCGATGCCCTTGCCGCGCCGCTGCGCAGTTTCTATTGTGCGGCCCGATATCGGTCGACGGCAATTCAGCAGATGGGGACACCTGTTTTCAACGTGAATTCGCCCTATTTGAATATAAGCGCTGCCAGTGCCTGCCTTTTTCATGGCCCGACGAAGCGCCCTTGTAATTCGGAGAGCCCAGCGTGGCGGTGATTGTTCCCTTCGAGAGTCACGCGACAGCGTCGATCGACCAGTTGGTCAGCCTTGTCGCCCCTGACATGGAGCGCGTCAATGCGACGATCCTGTCGCGGACCGGCTCGGAAGTCACCATGATCCCCGAGGTCGCCAACCACCTGATCTCCTCGGGCGGCAAGCGGCTGCGCCCGATGCTGACGCTCGCGATGGCCAATCTCACCGGCTACACCGGCGATGGCCATATCAAGCTCGCGGCCTCCGTCGAATTCATGCACACCGCAACGCTGTTGCATGATGACGTGGTCGACCAGAGCGAATTGCGCCGTGGCAAGCTGTCCGCGCGCATGCTGTGGGGCAACGAGGCCAGCGTTCTCGTCGGTGACTTCCTGCTCGGCCAGGCCTTCCGCATGATGGTCGAAGTCGGCTCACTGCGCGCGCTCGATATTCTATCCTCGGCTGCCGCCACCATCGCGGAGGGCGAAGTGATGCAGCTCGCCGCCGCCAAGAACACCGCCACCACCGAAGACGAATATCTCGCGGTCATCCGCGGCAAGACGGCCGAACTGTTCGCCGCCGCCTGCGAAGTCGGCCCGGTGATCGCCAACCGCCCGAAGGCCGAACAAACGGCGTGCCGCTCGGTCGGCATGAATCTCGGCATCGCCTTCCAGCTCATCGACGACGTGCTGGATTACGGCGGCAAGGCCGCCAAGCTCGGCAAGAATGTCGGCGACGATTTCCGCGAGGGCAAGATCACCCTGCCCGTGGTGCTCGCCTTCCGCCGTGGCAACGACGCCGAGCGCGAATTCTGGATCAAGGCGCTGGAGCGCGGCGAGATCGGCGAAGGCGACCTCGATCACGCCATCGGCCTGATGACCAAGCACCGCGCACTGGAAGACACGATCAACCGCGCCCAGCATTACGGCGCCATGGCCGTCGATGCGCTGGCGCTGTTTCCGTCGTCACCGATGAAGACTGCACTGGAGCAGGTCGTGGCGTTCTGCCTGGCACGGACGCATTAAGGGCTCATCAGACCTCGGTCATGCGACAGCGCGTGCTTTCTCCCGCGCCGATTCGATGTCGCGCACCGGCGGTGCACCGAACATGCGACCATATTCCCGGGTGAATTGCGGCACGCTCTCATAACCGACGGCGAAGGCCGCAGTGCTGGCACTCGCGCCTTCCCACAGCATCAGCCGCCGCGCCTCGATCAGGCGCAACTGCTTCTGGAACTGCAGCGGCGTGAGTGAGGTCACCGTGCGAAAATGCTGGTGGAATGACGACGGGCTCATGCCCGCAACATCTGCGAGACGCTCGACCAGCACCGGCCGCGCGAACTCGGTGCGCAACACCGCAACCGCGCGCGCGACACGCTGCGCGTGGCTATCCGGCCAGCCAAGCCGTCGGATCGCCGGCCCGTGGCGACCAGCCAGCAGCCAGTAATGCATCTCCCGCACCAGCTGCGCGCGCAGCACCGGCAATGACGCCGGACGATCGAGCAAGCGCATCAGCCGCAACGCCGCGTCCGTAACTTCGGCATCGGTGGGCTCGACCCGGACACGCGCGAGATCGGCGCTTGGCTCCGCTTTCATCTCGACAACCAGTTCGGCGATCACGGCCAGATCAAGTTCGAACACCAGCGAGAGATAGGGCGCGGCAATGCTCGCCCGTGTGATTTGACTGACGATCGGAACATCGGCCGTGATGATCAGCGAATCCCCGGCGGCGAAGACAAAACTCTCCGTGCCCATGGTGACATGCTTGGTGCCCTGCACGACGAGACAGATCAGCGGCTGGAAGATCGCGTGGATAATGTCGCTGGGTGTGGTTGCGCGCACGGCAGCAAGGCCGAGGATCGGCGTGGTCGCGATGCCGGCACTATCAGCATGGGTCTCTGTGTAACGGCGAACGGCATTGAGAAGCGTGGTCATGACGCCCAGCCTACATCATCGCAAATGCGCCAGCACATGATTTTGGAGGATTAGGCAAGGAACGTCGAGCTTCGGGCAACCAAGCCCGGTTCGCCGGGGCGATATCGGGATGGTCACACCACAGGAGCTGACCATGACCAAGATTACCCTCGTTACCGGCGCCAGCCGCGGGCTCGGCCGCAACACCGCTCTCAATATCGCCCGTCACGGCGGCGATGTCGTCCTCACCTATCAAAGCCGCAGCGAAGACGCACAGGCTGTCGTCTTCGAAATCCAGCGCATGGGCCGCAAGGCGGTGGCGCTGCAACTCGACACCGGCAAGATTGCCGGCTTCGCCGTTTTTGCTGATCGTCTCCGAGCAGCGCTGCGCGAAACCTGGTCGCGCGAGACGTTCGACCATCTCGTGAACAATGCCGGACACGGGGATTATGCACTGATCTCCGATACCACCGAAGCGCAGTTCGACGGGCTGGTTAACGTCCATTTCAAAGGCGTGTTCTTTCTGACGCAGACACTGCTGCCACTGATCGTGGACGGTGGCCGCATCGTGAACCTGTCGTCCGGTCTTACGCGGATGTGCCTGCCTGGCTATGCCGCATATGCCGCGATGAAAGGCGCCGTCGAGGTGATGACCATGTATATGGCGAAGGAACTGGGCAGCCGCCGGATCACCGTGAACACGGTCGCGCCCGGCGCAATCGAAACCGATTTCGGCGGCGGTGCCGTGCGTGACAATCCGGACATCAACAAGACGATCGCCGGCATGACCGCCCTTGGCCGCGTCGGCCTGCCCGACGATATCGGGCCGATGATCGCGAGCCTGCTGTCGGAGGACAATCGCTGGGTGAACGCGCAGCGGATCGAGGTGTCGGGCGGACAGGGGCTGTAGACAAAACAATCCCGGCGCTGACGAGCGGCGCCGGGATACGTCTCACATATTCAAATTGCTGGTCTGATTCTAAATCCGCGCGACCAATTCCTTGATCAGCGTCGTGATCCGCCCCGTCGGCGATTCCAGTTCTTTCATGATCGAGAAGTGATCCGCGCCCGGGATCTCCTCATAGCTCACCGGCAGACCGTACTTTGCCCGATGCACGGCGAGGTCCGCGGTCTGCTGGCGCAGGATCGGCAATTCGCCGCCGCCGACCACCAGCGCCAGCGGCTTGTTCGGGCCGCCATCCTGCAGCAACGGCGACTGGCGCTTCGACATCGCCTCGTCGAGCTTGAGCTTCTCGTTGAGATAGGACGCGCGGATCGGTTCGAGATCGTAGATGCCGGAAATGGCGACACCGCCCTTCACCTTCGGATGCGACAGCGTCGTCGAGGTGAGATGACCGCCGGCGGACCAGCCGGACACCACGATGCGGTTCGGATCGCCGCCGAGCGAGGGAAGCTTCTCAACCAGCGCATCGACGCCGGCATGCATCTCGGCGACGATCTCCTCCAGCGTCGCATCCGGCGCGAGCGTGTAACCAATTGCAGCGACGTTGATACCGTGGGCGATGGGACCTGCAGCGAAGCAGGTGAAAAAATCCTTCGAGCGCATCTGCCAGTAGCCACCATGGATCAGCAGCAGTGTCGGCCCGCCATCGGCAGCCTTGATGAAATCGAACCTGTTGCGCTCGCGTGGACCGTAGGCGACATCGAGATGCGCAGGGTACTTCGCCTTCATCGTGTCAGAGCGCTGGCCCCATCCGGCGGCGATGTCGGCGCTGCCCGCAACGGCGGTCGAGTTATTCAGGCCGGCATCGAGCTGCTCGCGCGTCATCGCGCGCCAGTTGGAATCGCCGAAAGGCTTACTCATGGTTGCATCCCTGCATTGTGTGAGGCGACTTGGGTTAAGGAGATTTGGCCTGCGAGTCCCATTTATCCAGAAAATGGTCTACACGGCTACGTCGGGATCGACATCCCAAGCATACGAATTGCTCTGCATCCGAAATTGGAGACGTGCGTGGCCTCTCAGCAAGATCTCATCAAAGCAACGGCCTGCGCCGTGGTCGATCAACTCAATGCCGGGACGGTAACGCCGCTCGACCTGCTGGACGCGCTGGAAGCGCGCATCAAGGACGTCGATGGCCAGGTCAACGCGCTGCCGATCCTGTGTTTCGATCGCGCCCGCGATCACGCGAAGGAATTGATGAAGAAGCCGCTCGGCGAACGCGGCATCCTTGCCGGCCTGCCGGTGCCGATCAAGGATCTCACCGCCGTCGCCGGCGTACGCACCACACAGGGATCGCCGATCTACAAGGACGTTGTGCCGACCAAGTCCAACGTGCTGGTCGAACGCCTCGAAGAAAACGGCGGCGTGATCTATGCCAAATCCAACACGCCTGAATTCGGCGCGGGTGCCAATACGTTCAACGAAGTGTTCGGCGCGACGCTGAACCCGTGGGACCTGTCGAAGTCGGCCGCCGGCTCGTCCGGCGGCGCCGCGGCAGCACTTGCCAGCGGCACGGCGTGGATTGCCCATGGCTCCGACATGGGCGGCTCGCTGCGCAACCCCGCCAGCTTCTGCGGCATCGTCGGCCTGCGTCCGAGCGTCGGCCGCGTTGCGTCCACGCCCGCCGTGGCGCTCGCCCGGATGGTGAGCGTGCAGGGCCCGATGGCCCGCACCGTGGAAGACCTCGCGCTGATGCTCGATGCCATGAGCGGCGAACATCCTGCCGATCTGATCTCGCTGCCGAAACTGCCGACCTCGTTCCGCTCGGCCGTGCGCGCCGGCACCAAGCCGAAGCGGATCGCCTATTCGCCGGATCTCGGCATCACCCCGGTGGACCCCGAAGTGGTCGCCATCACCCGCAAGGCAGCGATGGCATTCGCCGACGCCGGCGTGATCGTCGAGGAAGCGCATCCCGACCTGCGCGAAGCCCACGAATGCTTCCATGTGTTGCGCGCCTATGACTTCGCGATCTCGAAGCTCCAGCTGCTCCGCGACAAGCGCGATCAGCTGAAGCCGGAAGTAATCTGGAATATCGAGCAAGGCCTCAAGCTCACGGTCGATGACCTGGCGAAGGCGGAAGCGCAGCGTGTCACGCTGGCGGCGCGGGCCTACGAGTTCTTCCAGACATACGACCTGCTGCTGTGCCCGGCGACCATCACGCCACCGTTCCCGATCGAGCAGCGCTATCTCGCCGAATGCAACGGCACCAAGTTCGACAACTACGTGCAGTGGCTGGGCATCGTCTATGCGATCACGCTGACCTGCTGCCCGGCGCTGTCGATGCCCTGTGGCTTCACCTCAAAGGGTCTGCCGGTCGGATTGCAGGTCGTCGGCCCGCCGCGCGGCGAAGCCTCACTGCTCGCCGGCGCACGCGTGCTGGAGGACATTCTGGGCCTGCGCGACTCCACGCCGATCGATCCGCGCCCGGCGAAGTAACGAAACTCCGCCCTCATACTCGCTCGTCCTGGCTGGCCCTGTGCCGGCCAGGACGACGCCTTTGGGCAGAGCCGCCCGGAGTACCGCTACCCTTCATAGACTTTTGTCTAAGCCACATTGTCGCATGTCGAGGCTAGTCATGTGCGGCCGCCGGGATGCAGACATCGGCTGACAGAACGATCCTGCCAGCAGCAATGCATTCCGCGGCATTGGCTTTTCGTGCCGCGCGTGGCAACGGGACATTTCACTTCACGGAATACGAGGGTTCTACGTGGCAGATTCATTCGCACCGCCGGTGGACGGCAAACTCCATTTCGACGACGCCAAAAAACGCATCAAGGCGATCTTCATCGGCTCGATGGGCAATCTCGTCGAATGGTACGACTTCTACGCCTACACCGCCTTCGCCCTGTATTTCGCGCCGGCCTTCTTCCCGAACTCCGACCCCGTCGTTCAGCAGCTCAATGCGGCCGTGCTGTTTGCCGCCACCTTCCTGATGCGGCCGCTCGGTGGCTGGCTGTTCGGCTATCTCGCCGACACCTATGGCCGTCGTATATCGCTGACGATCTCGGTCCTGTGCATGTGCTTCGGCTCGCTGATCATCGCCTGCACGCCGACCTATGCCACCATCGGCATCGCGGCACCGATCCTGCTCGCGCTCGCCCGCATCATCGAAGGCCTCAGCCTCGGCGGCGAATACGGCGCCAGCGCCACCTATCTCTCGGAAGTTGCCGATCCCAAGCATCGCGGTTTCTATTCGAGCTTCCAGTATGTCACGCTGATCGGCGGCCAGCTGACCGCGATCATCGTGCTCCTGCTGCTGCAGAAGGTATTCCTCACCGAGCAGGAGCTGAAGGACTGGGGCTGGCGCATTCCGTTCGTGATCGGCGCTGGTCTTGCGGTCTTCACCGCCGTGATGCGTCGCGACATGCACGAGACTGACCAGTTCGTTGAAGCGAAGAAGCAGGCCAAGCCAATGGGTTCGCTGCGCGCGCTGATGGCCTATCCGCGCGAATTGCTGCTGGTTGTCGGCCTCACCGCCGGCGGCACCGCAGCGTTCTATACCTTCACCACCTACATGCAGACCTTCGTCAAGCTCTCGGTCGGCCTCACCGCGGACCAGACCACCACGGTGATCTTCGGCACGCTGATATTCGCCTGCCTGCTGCAGCCGATCTATGGCGCGATCTCCGACCGCATCGGCCGCAAGCCGCTGCTGATCTTCTTCGGCGTTGCCGGCACGCTGGCGACTGTTCCGATCCTCACTACGCTGCAGACCACCAAGTCGCCATTCACGGCGTTCCTGCTGATCTGCGGCGCCTGGATCTTCGTGGCCGGCTATACCTCGATCAATGCGGTGGTGAAGGCCGAACTGTTCCCGACCAATATCCGTGCGCTGGGCGTCGGCGTGCCCTATGCGCTGACGGTGTCAATCTTCGGCGGTACGGCGCCGGCGATCGCGCTGTACTTCAAGCAGATCGGTCATGAACAGTGGTTCTACTATTATCTGTCGGGCATGATCTTCCTGTCGCTGCTGATTTACGCCACCATGCGCGACACCAAGCACAAGTCGGCGATGCACCGTCACGAGTGACGGCGTCGATCTAGGGAAGGAGCGTCAGCCATGACCGAGGATCACACCCCGCCGGAATCCAAGCTGACGCAGACCAAACAGCGCTGGGCGCGCGAAGGCCGGTTTCTCACCGGCAAGATTGCGCGCCCGGACGACCAGCGGCTCCCGCCCGGCCAGCATCTGACCCAGGATTGGCCGGTGCTGGATCTGGGCATCACGCCAAACATCCCTCGCGAGCGCTGGCGGCTCGATGTCTACGGCGCCGTCGAGACGCCGCTGTTCTGGGATTTCGGCCAGTTCAGCGCACAGCCGCAATCGACCTTCATCTCAGACATCCATTGCGTCACCACCTGGTCGCGTTACGACAACCAGTGGGAGGGTCTTTCGACCCGCGCGTTGCTCGACGCCTGCCAGCCGAAGCCCGAGGCGCGCTTCGTCGTGCTGGAATCCCATGACGGCTACACCACCAACCTGTCCCTGGAAGATTTCGCTTCCGAAGACGCACTGCTGGCACATTCGTGGCAGGGTTCCCCGATCGAGCGCGACCATGGCGGCCCCGTGCGCGTGATCGTGCCGCATCTCTATTTCTGGAAGAGCGCGAAGTGGCTGCAGCGCATCCAGTTCGTCAGCGACGACAAGCCCGGCTATTGGGAAGTTCGCGGTTATCACAACCGCGGCGATCCGTGGCAGGAGCAACGGTATTCGGCCGATTGACGACTGCGCGTTGATGGAATTCTATTTCAGCACTTCGCAAACGCTGCGATGGTCCTGACGTATCAGTCCCTCGCTGCGACAAGAGACTTTCGCCCACCAGCCGTCGAGCGACTCGCGATCGCAATGAAGTTTGACGCTCATGCCATCGGCAAATGCGATCCATTCGGCAAAGCGATGCGACGGCACGGCGATCACCACGGGGATATCGCTGGAGAGCGCGCGTTCGATCAGATAAGCGAGCCCCTTGCCCTCGCGCTCCTGCTTGCCGAACCGGTTGATGATCACGAGATCGGCGCCCTCGTCGATGGCGTCGGCGACCTCCGTGCCGGCATCGAGCAATTGCCCGACATCGAGCTTGCAGCCCTTGGCGCCGGGACCGAGATCCTGAAACAAGCGCACGTGCGCACCGGTGTGCAGCATGACCGCAGTCAGCTTCGGCACGTCGAATTCGCGATGCCCGAGTTGCACCAATCCGACGGCACGAATGCCCTGCTTGCTCAAATCCGCCGCGAAGGTGTGCAACACTGCATCGGGATCCTGATCCTTGTCATAGACAAGCGCAGCCAGATCGCATTGGGCGTCGAACATTGCGAAGTTCCAGTTTAGACCACGGCGCGCCACGAGCGACCAAGGATGGATCAATCCTATTCCAGAATAGAGCCATTCGAAAGCGCGATCGGGGTGACCGTCACGATATATTTATCCGGATACAACGGTGATACCGCCGGCTTGACCGGTTAGAATCTACGCTTCTTGCCGATATCGCCCTTCAGCGCCATCAGCTCCTTGCGCGCGGCTGTAGCCGCAGCGTTTTCGATGCCGCGATAGCGCTTGATGAGCATCAGACCGAATGGCGTGAGGATCGCCCCGCCCCCATTCTTGCCGCCAGTCTGGCGCTCGACGGCAGGCTGCCCGCAGATCCGGTTGAGTTCATCCACCAGATCCCAGGCCCGCTTGTAGGACATCGCCATGGCGCGGCCGGCGGCCGAAATCGAACCGGTAGCGTGAATATGTTCGAGAAGCTGAATCTTGCCCGGTCCGATCCGTCCCTCGGGATCGAGGTCGATGCGGATACTGAGGACTGGCGCGGGCGAGCTGGCTGGCTTGGACATAGCCGAAGTCTACGTCCCCAGACGCAACCTTGCCAGTCCAACAATCAAGGAACGTTTCAGTGTTGGCGGCATTCGGGGCAAACGACTTCGCCCCTGGTCACATGCGCGATGCCGCGACAAAGCCATTTCCGGGCTATCGCGTGCAGCGGCCGCCGGGCCAGCTGATAAATGAAATACACGTCGAGCATGATGAAATCGAATCCGTTCGTTCCGACATAGATAGGGCGGCGTCCTGCAATCAGAACGCCGCCTTTCTCTTGTCAGCCATCTCTTTTCAGTTAGCCACGCAGCTTAGCCGTGAAGTTTCTTCGCGGTCTCGGCGATCGCCTTGCCCTGATAACGGGCGCCGGCCAGTTCGTTGGCCGAAGGCTGGCGGCTGCCGTCGCCACCGGTCAGGGTGGTGGCACCATAGGGCGAGCCGCCGGTGACTTCATCGAGCTTCATCTGGCCCTGGAAGCCGTAATTGAGGCCGACGATGGTCATGCCGAAATGCAGCAGGTTGGTGATGATCGAGAACAGCGTGGTTTCCTGGCCACCGTGCTGGGTCGCGGTCGCGGTGAAGGCACCGCCGACCTTGCCATGCAGCGCGCCCTTCATCCACAGGCCACCGGCCTGATCGAGGAAGTTGGCCATCTGCGAGGACATGCGGCCGAAGCGGGTGCCGGTACCGACGATGATCGCGTCGTAATTGGCGAGATCGTCGATGGTCGCTATCGGGGCAGCCTGGTCAATCTTGTAGTAGGACGCCTTGGCGACCTCGGCAGGCACCAGTTCAGGCACGCGCTTGATATCGACAGTGGCACCGGCTTCGCGGGCACCTTCGGCGACGGCATTGGCCATCGCTTCGATATGGCCGTAAGCGGAATAATACAGAACGAGTACTTTGGTCATGGTCAGTCTCCGTTGGATTGGGATGAATAGGTCGGGTTGATGATTGGTGGGCACCGTCAGGCCGCGTCCACCAGAACGAGTTCGGAATCTTCCAGCGCGGTGATCGTGACGTTTGCTTCGTCACGGATGGCGACACCGTCGCGGGCGTTGACGCGAATGCCGTTGATCTCAATCGCGCCGGCCGCCGGCACGAGGTAGCCGTTGCGCGAGCTACCCAGCGGATATTGCGCGGTCTCACCGGCCTTCAGCGTGGTTGCCAGCACCCGGGCGTCAGCCCGGATAGGCAGTGCCCCGGCGTCGTCCTTGAAGCCGCTGGCAATGGTGACAAACTGGCCGGAGCGATCGGCCTTCGGGAACGGCTTGGCGCCCCAGCAAGGCTGGCCGCCCGTTTGTGTGGGCTCGATCCAGATCTGGAAGATCCGCGTGGTCGATGCCTCCAGATTGTATTCGGAGTGCCGGATGCCTGAGCCCGCACTCATCACCTGAACGTCGCCGGCCTCGGTACGACCCGTGTTGCCCAGACTGTCCTGATGCGTGATCGCGCCTTCGCGGACATAGGTTATGATTTCCATGTTGGAATGCGGATGAGCCGGGAAACCGGTGTTCGGCGCGATCTCGTCGTCGTTCCAGACGCGCAAGCTGCCGTGGCCCATATTCTCGGGGTCGTAGTGGCTGCCGAACGAGAAATGGTGCTTGGCCTTGAGCCAGCCGTGGTCGGCGCCGCCGAGTTTGTCGAAAGGTCTCAGGTCGATCATGACGAAATCTCCGTCGTTTGATGCATTTGCATCCTGGGCATCTGGATATGCCCGCGCAGATGGCGCATAAATAGAAATGATGGAAACTCATCGTTTCGGATTTTGAGATGCCCAAACTTCCCGATTTCGAGGCGCTGGCGATTTTCGCCAAGGTGGTCGAACTGCGGTCCTTTGCGGCGGCGGCAACCGAGCTAACCCTGTCCAAGGCCACCGTCTCCAAGGCGGTGAGCCGGCTGGAGGACCGCCTCGGTGCTAGGCTGTTCAACCGGACCTCGCGGCGGCTGGCGCTGACCGATGCCGGCCGGACGCTGGCGGTAAAGGCCGCGCAATTGCTGGCGGACGGCGAAGCGCTCGAGAACGAGGCGCTGGCGCAGTCGGCGACACCGCGCGGGCTGGTACGGCTGGCCGTGCCGATGACCTACGGCACCAATACGGTGGCGCATCTGCTGCCGGAGTTCCTCGCCAAATATCCGGAAGTCTCCATCGACCTCAGCCTCAGCGACGCCACCGTCGACCTGATCGGCGAAGGTTTCGACGCCGCGATCCGCATCGCATCATTGCCGGATTCATCGTTGATCGCGCGGCGGCTCTGCCCGGTGAAGCGCCACATCGTGGCGGCGCCGTCCTATTTCGCAAAATACGGCCGGCCGACGCACCCCATGCACCTCGCCGACCACAAATGCTTTGGCTACACCTATCTCTCAACCCCCGGCGTCTGGCACTTCACCAATGCGGCCGGCGAACAGGCCAGCGTTCGGCCAGCTGGGCCGCTCCGCGTCAACAATGGCGAGGCGCTGCTGCCTGCGCTGATCGCCGGATTGGGGATCAGCGACCTGCCGGATTTCATCGTCGGCGATGCATTGGCGAGCGGCGCGCTCGAGGCCGTGTTGCAGGACTGGTCGCAATCGTCGAGCGGCGTCTACCTCGTCACGCCGCCGGGCGGTCCCCGCCCTGCCCGTGTCGAAGTGCTGCTGGAATTTCTTGCTGACAAACTCGCTGCCACCGGCAAGCGCACACGCAAGACATCAGGCTAGCTCACCCTCATCATCTGCCCGTAGATGCCGAAATACTGGTCGCGCATATTGGCGATATCGAATTCGGTGACGAAATCCTTCGCCGTCCTTGCGATCTTCGCGGCGAGCTCGGGCTGCGCCGCAAGCGCCGCGATCTTGTCGGCGAGATCCTCGGCGGATCCGACCTTGAATTTGATACCGTTCGATCCATCCACCAGCAGCTCGGCCGGGCCATCGACATCCGCGGCGATGACAGGCAGGCCGACCGCCATGGCTTCGAGCAACACCAGTCCGAAACCTTCGAAACGCGATGGCAGGACGAAAATATCGGCCTCGTCCAGCGGACGGCGCACATCGGTACGCCCGCACAGGAAGCGAACACGATCGGCGACATTCTCGGCGATCGCCTGCGCCTTCAAACTCAGGAGGGTCGACTCGTCGCCCTCCGGTGGGCTGCCGACGAAATCGCAGCGAATGTCGAGCCCGCGCGCGACGCAGAGGCTGACCGCCTTGATCAGGATGTCCTGCCCCTTCTGTTTCGGATAGATGCGGGCGACATTGATCAGACGCAGAGCCGGTCCGAGGCGACGTTGCCGCGCCACTCTATCGAATGTCGCGAGCGGTATGCCGTTATGCACCTTGAACAGGCGCTTCAGTTTGACAGATTCACATTCACGCTCGACCGCAGCAGAGATCGCGATGTTCCAATCGACGAACCGCTGATGTAGCCGAAGCTTTACGCGGTCCCACGCGTTGACGAGGCCGGTATTGTGAATCGTGTAGCCGACGCTCATCGGACGATACAGTTTACTCAACATGGCGAAGTGCTTGGCGCCGCTGTCGTGCGCATGGATGATGCGAATATCGTGACGGCGGATGATGTTGAGTAAACTTAGAATGACACGTGGATTGCGGTTCCCGGGTGGACGCTTGAGGAAGTAGACCGGATGACCTGTCGCGGAGAGCTCGGCAGCAAGGTCGGGATGGAAAAAGTCGTTAATGACGACGAAAACCTGCGGAATGTCCTCTCCCGGCGTGCAACTGGCAGCGAAATTGATCAGCAGCCGCTCCGACCCGCCCACGGTCAGCGACGAAATCAATTGAAGCACACAACCCACTTTGAAATGCTCCCGGCCCGAATGCCGGGCGACTTCCAAATCCGTCGCGCTCCAAACGGCCCGATTGCGAAATAGCGCCAGGGTTTTTGTCTGTTCGGAGTAATCCATTCCCTATTTCGGCTGACGCTCGTGGCTATTCTGCGGCGCACCAAATGCGCTGCGGAAGTGAATTCTGGCGGAAAGGCGGCAGAGTTGGGCGGGAATGCGCATGCAGGTTGACGATGGGCCAAAACACATCAGATTTTCCGAAAGCGCAAAACTTCCACGCTACTTCCAGCAGCGCTACATTCGTTGCTTCCGCTCGATGATATTCAGTCAGCCATTTCATTGACTGAATCCGTGTCGGACGTAGCTTTGATGCTCGCCATTGCATCAGAGAAAGTGACCATGACCGCCTCTTCCACCTCGCGCCGCTTGCTTTCAACGCTCATCGCCACAGCCTTCAGCGCAACGCTCGCCACCTCCGCTTTCGCGGCGGACCAGATCACGCTGCGCGTCGGCGACCAGAAGGGTGGCAACCGCTCGCTGCTGGAGATCTCCGGCTTGGCGAAGGACTTGCCTTACAAGATCCAGTGGTCGGAATTCCCTGCGGCAGCGCCGATTCTCGAAGCCATCAATGCCGGCGCACTCGATGTCGGTTACACTGGCGACCTCTCGTTCCTCACGGTCTATGCCAACGGCGCACCGATCAAGGCGATAGGCGGCACACGCTCCAATGCGGACACACAGGCGATCCTGGTGCGCAACGATTCACCGATCAAGACCGCTGCCGACCTCAAGGGCAAGCGCCTCGCAGGCACCCGCGGCGGCTGGGGCCAGTTCCTGATTGAGGCGACGCTGGAGAAAGCCGGTTACAAGACCAGCGACGCAACTTTCGCGCCGCTCGGTCCCGTCGATGCCAAGATTGCACTTCTCGCCGGTTCGATCGACGGCTGGGCCGTATGGGAACCCTACATCTCCTACGCCGTGCTGAAAGACAATGCGCGGGTGGTTGCCGATGGCACGGGCCTGACCCCGACCCTGACCTTTATCGTCGCTTCCGAACAGGCAATTGCCACCAAGCGCGAGGCCGTCGCCGACCTGTTGCAGCGGCTTAACAAGGCCCGCAACTGGTCGCGCGAGCATGTCAATGAATATGCCAAAAACACCGCCGAGCTGACCAAGCTGCCGGAAGACGTGCTGGCGCGCGCCTACAAGGCGCAGGACACACGGCCGATCGCCATCGACGATGGCGTGGTGAAGGAGTTCCAGGAAGCCTCGGATCGCGCCACGCGCTACGGAATCCTGTCGAAGCAGGTCGATGTCAGCAAGGCCGTCGACCGCAGCTTCACGCAGGCTGCGCCGGCGTCGAACTAGCGGGCGGTTGCGCAGCGAGAATGCGCATCGTGGCGATCGCCGCGATCAGCGACAACACGGTGGCGACGCTGAACAGCGTCCCATAGCCGAGCAGATCGGCAATGCGGCCCGACAGCATCGAGCCGATGAAGTAGATGATGAGCTGGGCGCAGGCGAGAATGGTGAAGTCGGTGCCCGGCTGCTCCTTCGACGCCGCGGCCATGAACAGGCTGTAGAGCGCAACGATCTCCATGTAGCGGATCAGGGTCTGGAATCCGGCCGCACCGAAAATCGGCCAGAAGCCCGAGATCACACCCAGCGCATGAGCCGTAAACAGCGCGAAGCAGATAGTGCGGAGAATGCCCAGCAGACCCAGCGTCCAGCCGGTGCCGCAGCGTTGCAACAGCCATGCTGCGCCAGCGGCACCCGCGAGGCCCGCCGTCGTCGCGGCGCCGCCGGAAAGATAACCGATCTGTTTGAGCGGCACGCCGGCATCGACGAGATAGCTGCCCTCCATCGCCTTCACGAGGCCCTCGCTCATCCGGTAGATCAGTGCGATCCAGAGAATGTTGCGCACCTCGCGGCGGCGCAGGAAGGCCATCACGGAAGGCCGCGGCTTCAACGGATCGATCTGCCCGGCTTCGTCCTCGCGCATGGCGAAGGCGGCAAACAGCGGGATCAGCGAGAAGCCGGCGATGGTCAGCAGCATACCGGTCCAACCGATCTGCGCATACAGCACCAGCCCGAGCGTGCCGCCGATCACGACACCGAACGCGACCGAGCCGCCCTGGATGGCGTTGCCGATGGCACGATCCTCCGGCGCCAGATATTTCGCAGCATAGCCATCGGTGGCGATATCCTGCGTCGAGATCAGCAGTGAACCGAACAGGCCCACCGTGATGATGCCCCAGATATTGGTTGCGCCGAGCGGGATCAAACACAGCAGGCTGATGATGACCCCGGTTTGGGTCACGATCACCCAGCCGGCGCGATGCGCGCGCGCGAAGGGACGGATACGATCCACGACCGGCGCCCAGAAGAACTTCAGCAGCAACGGCAGAAACCAGAGGCTGAGATATCCGATCTCGCTGCGCGAGACGCCGGCTTCGCGCATGATCGGCGGCAGAGCGGCGGCGAACAGATAGGACGGGATCGCCTGTGCCAGATACAGCCCGCCAAGCACGACGAACAGACGCTTGCGTCCCATGACGGCGACCGGCGCAGATGCGTTAAACTCTGCGGTGCTCATGCGAGGCCGCGATGTTCGGCGAGAAAGGCGCGCGCGGCGATCTCGTCCTCGAGCGCCACCAGCGGCATCGGCCAGAGCTTCCGAAACGTCTCTTCCATCTTCTTGTTGGCGCCGGGGCGTACAATCGCCACAGCACGGCAGCGCGCGGAGATATGGCCGCGCGTCGCCTTGAACCACAGCGCCTGCTCCCGCTCGCCGGCGACGGACAGTTTCCCGCCGCCCCCGAACACGGTCAGAAGTTCGAATGGCGCATCATGCTCGCCGACCCGGGCCAGCGCGGCCAGATAATCGCGCTCGTCCGACTCCGCATAAGGCGGCAGGAACCGTAGCGTCAGCAGGCTCCCATCAATCTCCAGATCCACCATGATGGCAATTAGAACTCCCTGGGAAGTGGCCTTGGAAGGTTTGTCTCGTTTGAGCGTGATCTGATCCGAAAACCGGCGACCACTTTTCGGGATCACGCCCTAGAACGTCTTGCGATAGCCGACCGTCACGGTGCGGCCCCAGGAATAGACCGGCAGGTTGCGCACCGACGTCGCGGTCGGGTTCTGCAACTCCGTATCGAACAGGTTGTTGACGGCTGCATAGGCCTCGCCGCCATAGACCGGCCCGCTCAGCGCGGCATTCATCGTGAAACCACCCTCGATGGGATAGACCGTATTGGTCAGGTTGATGCCGCGGTTCCGGCCCGAATAGCCCTCGCCCTCGACGCGCAGCTTGATGCCGTTGTCGAAGCGATAGTCGCCGAAGATCAGACCGCGCACCGGACTGCCGATGCGGTTGTTGGGCAGCCACGAGTCGAGCACACCGTCCTTGTTGGTGTCGTAGCGGCCTTCCTTGTAGCCGATCGTGGTACCGAGCGTGAAATTCCGGTTGATCGCCATCTCGCCGATATATTCGACGCCGTAGATCATTTCTTTCTGCTGCGAGATCAGGTTGGTGACTGGGTCGAAGGTCACGCCCTTCTCGGACGTGCTGACAAATCCCGTGATGCTGCCCTTGTAGGGGCCGTCGCCGCCGCGAATGCCGATCTCGTAATTATTGACGATCTGGGCTTCCGGCGCGATCGAGCTGAAAGAGATGGTCTGGCGTGCCAGCGGCAGGCAGTTCGGCGTCGCTACCGGACAGGCAAAGGCCGTGGATGACAGGCCGGCGCGGCGCGTATAGGCGCCGACATCAGGCAGCGCATAGCCCTGCGAGAAACCGCCGAACAGATCGATCTTGTTGTTGAGCTTGAAGGTCGCCCCGAGATTGTAGGTCGGCGAGGCATATTCGTACTGGCCGCCGATAACATTGAGCGCCGGCAGAACGAAGCGCGTCACGGGCGAGATCGCGGCATAGGCGGCCGGACGCAGGAAGTCGTCAACGCTGAGATCGAAATGCTCGTAGCGAACGCCGCCCCGCGCGGTCAGCCGATCGGTGATCGGGACTTGTACCAATGCAAATCCGGCGGTCGTCACCTGGGTCAACGGCGTGAACACATCGCGTCCATCGGTCAGTGTCTGCCATGTCTTGTCATGGACGACGTCCGTCCCCCAGGTCACCTTGGCGCCGTTCCAGATGCGGTCGAGCGGCGTATCTATCGTCAGATTGACCCCGCCGCGCTCGGAATACAGCGTGGTCTGGTTGGCCGGGCTGGTCGGGCTCAGCGGGTTGCCGGAATAATAGACCAGCGAGTTATAGGGATAGGAGAACTCCGAATAGTTGAAGCGCTTCTTGATGTCGTTATAGAAGCCGACCACGCTGAGATTGCCGAGCACGAAGTCGGTATCGCTGTAGCGCAATTGGAACGAGCGCGAATCTTCCAGCACGCTCTGCCCGGTATAGGGCTTGGTAAAATCCGGCTTCGCATAGGCGCCGGAATAGTCGGTGAGGTATTTCGGCGTCTGGTCGAGATAGAACTGGCTGATCGAGGCTTCGATGCGCTTGCCGCCATCGAAATCGTAACCGATCTTGCCCAGGAAATTACCGCTGACGAGGCGATCGCCGCCTCCCTGGCCGAGCATGGCATCCGATGGCAGCTCGCGGCCCGCGCCGTCATAAGTCTTCTGCGCGCCGCGACCGCTGCCGACGAACACGTAGTCGATGCCATTCGTGCCCTTGCCACTGACCGTCGCCGACATTTCCGGTGCCAGCGAACCGCCGGGATCGGCGGTGAAGGTGCGCAGCGCCGTGTTGACGCTAACACGGGGACCGCCCGGCTGCGCTTTCTTGGTGACGAAATTCACCGTACCGCCTGTCGCGCCGGCGCCATACAGGCTCGATGCACCGGCGACCAGTTCGATGCGCTCGACGGAATTCAGATCGATCAGCGACAGGACGCGCGAGACGTCGCGGAGCGGCGTCGTCAGCGGCACGCCGTCCATCAGCACCAGGAGGTCGCGGCCGCGATAGCTTTCGGAAGCGCCGGAGATGGTCTGGTTCGACACCGAGAAGCCCGGCAGCAATTTGGCCAGCAGCGCGGATGCGCTGCCGCTTTGCTTGAGCTGTTCGTCGATCTCCTTCTGGTCGATCACCTGCACGGTCTGCGGAATATCCGAAATCGAGCGCTGGGCACGCGCGGCCGTTACCGTGATCTCGTCGAGCGTGACGCCCGCGCTCTGCTGCGCAACGGCCTGCGACGACATGAGCCCGACGGCGGGGATGAGAAGGAACTGGCTGTAACGCATGAGCTCGAAGTCTTCCGTATGTTCGTGGCGACGAAGCACTGGAGAGGTCGAGCCGGTCAATTCGACCGAGGCCGCAGCAGTTTGGAATCAATGTAAATTCCAGCCACGGCTTTACTCTTCTTACGCCTGTGCATTCCGTCTATCGTCACAGCGATACGGCACAGCCCATGGCATGACTTGGACTCGGTGAATTGATAGTCGGACTGGAGCGAACGAAGCGGTTTGGATTCGATGCTGTGGCAAACGCGCATCAGTCGCGGTCTCCATCCTGCGTCGATGCCGCTCCCGATTGCCCTCTCGTCCCGCTCTGGCTGGTTGCCGACGATATCGATGACACCCTGCGCAAACCGCTTGAAAGCCGCCTGCCGTGGAAGACCGTGCAGCGCAATTCGCTGGGATCATTTCGCGCAGCGCCGTTCCAGTCAAAGGCGATCCTGCGGATGCAGCCGCATCTCGGACTGATGTCGTGTTTCGATCCCGCACCGCTCTGGACCATGCCCGACGACGATACCGCCACGACTGGCAACGACTCGCCGCAGGACATCCTGGTGCTGCGCCCCTCGGACGGCGTCGTGATCGTCCAGCAGGATGGCCAGCGCCAGACATGCATGCCGCGCGAGGCGATCGTTCTCGATCCCGGCCGCGCCACCACCTTCATCATGAATGATGTGAGTCGCGTCGACTGCCTGCTACTCGCCGGCAATGGCCATACCGGATTGCGCCATATCGCCCATGACAATGGCGGGCTGATCGCGCTTGGCCATTACGCCGCCGCGGTGATGCGCGGATTGTTGCCGATGAATTCCGTTGCGCTGACGGGTCTTGCCATCAACTATATGAACGGCCTCGTCGCCACCATGATCGATGAAGCCGATGCGCCGGGACGACGTGCAGCACTGCGACAGGATCGGCCGACCATCAGCCTGCTGTCGCTCAAGGCCGATATAGAGGCCAGCCTCAGCCAGCCGACGCTGTCACTGGAGCGGCTCGCGACCACCCATGGCGTCACCGCGCGTTATTTCCAGAAATTGTTCGAGGCCGAAGGGCGGACGTTTTCGGATTATCTGCTGGAGCGTCGGCTCGAGCGCGCCTTCCATATGCTGCGCGATGGCAACCGCGGGGATCGCGCCGTCAGCACCATCGCTTTCGAGGTCGGCTTCGGCGACCTGTCTTATTTCAACCGCACCTTCAAAAAGCGCTTCGGCGCCACGCCTCGGGAAATACGGGCGCGGTTTGAAGTGATGCTGGTGGGTGCACAGTCACCGATAGTCGACAATTAGCGAGTTGAAGCACGAACAACTCTACTGTCGTCCCCGCGAAGGCGGGGACCCATAACCTCCATCCTCTCCGCTGAAGTGAAGGCTTCTCCCAACGGTGATCAACGAGACTACAGTGTGTATGGATCCCCGCCTTCGCGGGGATGACAGACTGTGAGTATGAGCTTCGTCAATTCGCCTTCGCGACCGTCGTACGATTGCCCGGCAGAATCTCCACCGTCGCCGTGCGGCCCGCGACGAGTGTAGCGCCGGCCGGGACCGGATCGAGCGCTACGCGCACAGGCACGCGCTGGGCGAGGCGCACCCAGCTGAAGGTCGGCGTTACATTGGCCAGGAGATTGCTGCCTTCAGCGCGGTCACGATCCTCGATGCCGGCGGCAACGCTTTCGACATGGCCGGTGAGCTTGGCGGCGTCGCCCATCAAGTGAATGTGGACGGGATCGCCGACGTGGATCCGCGACAGCTTGGTCTCCTCGAAATAGCCGTCGACATGCAGGCTCGACGTATCGACCAATGCCATCACGCCCTTGCCGGCGGTGACATAGGTGCCGGGGCGCAGGTCCATGTTGGAGATCACGCCCGAGACGGGCGCGTGAACCTCGCTGCGATCGAGATTGAGCTGCGCCACGGCCCGATCGGCAATGGCCTGATCCAGCGACGCCTTGGCCAGCAGCTGCGTTGCAAGCACCTGCTCCTGCTTCTGCTGCGAGACGGCGGCCGTTGTCAATTCCTTGTAACGCTTCAGATCGAGATCGGCCTGTTCAAGGCTGGCTTTGCGACCGGCCACAACGGCTTCGGCCTGCTGCAGTGCCAGCGCGAAACGTGCACGGTCGATCCGCATGATGACGTCGCCGCGGGCCACCTTCTGATTGTCCTTCACCAGAATCTCAGTGACGAAGCCGGAGACATCAGGCGCCACGGTGACCACGTCGGCACGGACGCGGCCGTCGCGGGTCCACGGCGCATCCATATAATAGACCCAGAGATAGCGCCCCACGGCGAGCGCGGCGACGACGGCCAGTGCGGTGACAGCGAAACGACGAACGAAACTCACAGCGTTTTTCATGACAGCAATCCGGAGGACAGATAGACCACGCCGCCCAGCAGGCAGACGTACAGAGCAAGATCGAACAGCGCGCGGTGCCAGACATAGCGATAGAGGCCGGAGCGCTCGATCAACGGGCGTAGCAGTGCGCCGATGGCGTAAGTGATGACCAGCCACAGCATCAGCGATGGCAACAGCACACCGAACAGATCGATTTCATATCTCATGCTGCCACACTCCCGGCATGAAGGCCCGGTTCGGGCAGATAGGCAGGTGCCGTCGGGAACAGACCGCGGCGAATGCCAACGAGCCCGATCAGCGCATCCTCGCGCCCTGCCCCGCGTTCGCCCATGGCTTCCGACAGCGCGTGATCGACTTTCGCCAGCAGTGGTTCCGGCATCGCACCGCCTTTGTAGTTGCGGAAGCTCGCGGCCAGTTCGTCTAGCATCGTGTCCATCGCATTGAGCGTCGGTGACGACAGATGATGCCTTGCGCGGCGCAGATCGACGATATTCAGCCCGACGCGCAATTCGCGCAGGTTGTCGACAGCACGCAGCGGTGAATCCCTCAGCGCCGTCAGCCGTGGCGCCAGAAGGCCGATGCGGTTCAGCATCAGCCCGGCAAAGGCTGCGCGGTCACGATTGCCGCGCTGTTCGGCAGCCTGCGCGATGGCGATCCAGCCGCGCCGCATCAGCCGCTTCACACTCCATTCGGAGCCGACTGAGCGGATCAACTGGATCGAGATGACCGACAGTTCAGTACCGACGAAGAAAGCCACGCTGGAATTGGCGAAACTTGCGAAGTCGGCATTGTAAGTCGTCTGCAACGCCATCAGCGTCGCGGTATTCGCCGCCAGCAGCATGCCGATGAAGAAGGTGGCGGGGCGTGCGATGAGATAGCCAAACAGCAGGAACGGCGGCGCCAGCACGGCGACCAGCACTTCGACATCGGTGATAGCCGGCAGGATCGCGAACAGATAGAGCGCGATGATCACCATCGCGGCCAGCGTCCATTTGGCAAAGCCGCGCAACCCCACCGCGGGATCATCCATGCTGGCGAAGAACGAGCAGCCGACAGCCGCCATGGTCGGTGCTGTCGCGCCATCGGTCCAGCCGGTGGCGATCCAGAACGCGCAGCAGACGAGGATGGTCACGAATACGCCTGCTGCGGACCATAGCGCCATGCCGTGATCGACATGCCGCACCGGGGCCACACCGGCTTCAGCCTGAAAGGCGAGTTTCGCGCCCGGCGGACGGCCGCCCTCGGCAATCGCCTGATTGAGGACCCGGCAATCCGCCGAAATATCGACAAGCTCGCGCATCCGCATCAGCAGACTGGCGATCATGATCTCGGTCCACGACGACGACGCGCTCAGTTTCGGCTGCTGCGCGGCGATCATGCTGCGCAGCCGCTCGGCGGGTTCGCGGTCGGTATCGTTGTCGGCGATCCAGGCGGAGACGTCGTCGATCAGCGCCATCAATTGCGGTGAGGTCGTCCGCGCGTCTTCGCCCAGCGCGTCGATGCGATCGCCCATGGATGACAGCAGCGGCAGGAATGTCAGCATGCGCGTGCGCAGGGCGCGCATCCAGCGTGAAGTCTCGCGTCCGCCGAGCCGATCATAGGCCAGATGATCGGCGAGCGTATCGATATCGACGGCATCGGCGGCGAGCTTGAGGCGCAGATCGCGCGTGGCCGGATCGGCGCTGCGGCCGGCCAGCACGTCTTGGGTCAGCTTGCGCGCACCGGCGAGCCAGCTATCGACCCGCGCTGCAACCGCCGGACCGACGCTGCGCGGCAGCAGGATCGTGGATACCAGCGTCGCGCAGAGAATGCCGACAATGATTTCCTCGCTGCGCGCCACGGCCGTATCGAAGATCGCGGCGGGGTCGTTGACCGAGGGAAAGCTGATCAGCGCACAGGTGTAGCCCGCCAGCATGAACATGTAGCCGCGGGGGGTCCTGTCCAGCAGCGACACATAAAGACAGAGACCGACCCACAGCGCGATGGCGAGACTCAGCAGTTCCGGCGAATTGACCAAGTTCGGCACCAGCACCACGCTGGCCGAAGCCCCAACCAGCGTGCCGATGACGCGAAACAGCGCCTTCGAACGCGTCGCGCCGGCCAGCGGCTGCGAGGCGATATAGACCGTGGCCAGCGCCCAGTAGGGCCGCGGCAGATCCATCGCAAAGCCGATCAGCAAAGCCATCATGCCGGCGATGAAGGTTTTGACGGAGAAGATGATGTCGGCGTGGCGGACGAGAAACGGCGGTTGGGCAGCAGCGGAGGTCATGGCAGCGCCTCCGCCTCCTCGGCGGCCTCATACAGGCGATTGGCCGATAGCTCGATCCGTCCGAGCACATCGAAGGCGATAGCGAGTTCATCCGGCGCGATGCCCTTCATCAGGTCACCGCGCAGCCGGCGCATGACACGCCTGATCTCTTCGGCCTTGGCTTCGCCAAGCGGGGTCAGGTGCAAAACCTTGGCGCGGCGGTCGGTCGGGTCCTCGCGGCGCTCGACCAGCCCTTCGGCGGCCAGCAGGTCGATCAGCCGGACCACCGACGGGCCCTCAAGCCCCATTTCGTCAGCGAGCACGCCCTGACGCACATTCTCCCGTCCGGGCCGCGACAGGATCAGCAGCGGATGGGCCGTGGCTTCGGACAGGCCATGCGCCGACAGGGTCTGGTCAGCCTTGCGGCGCCAGACCCGTGCCAGTCGCGCAACCAGCAGACCCAGTTCGGCCTGGATATGCGCTTGGGAGTGGGGCATGGAAATTAGATAGGACCCTATCGATTAGGCTGCAATCTATTTTGTGCGTCGCATCAATCACGGTGTGGTGAGCGCCGCCGGGGACCCCGGCACCTGCAAGCCAGGTAGGGTAGCCGTAATGCGGGGAAACAACGCCGGCAGCCAAATATTGAGAATTTCCCAATGATTTCCGTGGGCCATATCTTTCAGCGATTGAAATCCCCCTTGTTTCTGCCATGTTCGCGCCCAAAGCAGGCATCGGGTAGTGTTCTCCGGCGCGCGAATCTCCATCGCGCGGATGCTCCAGTTGAAAGCGGCAAAGGAATTCCATGGCGAAGCCAGCAGTGATTGTCGTCGGCGCGGACAAGGGTGGGGTCGGCAAGACCACGGTTTCGCGGACGGTTCTGGACTATTTCAGCGCCAACAACGTTCCGACGCGCGCTTTTGACACCGAAGCGCCGCGCGGCACGCTGAAGCGGTTCCATTCGGACATCACCGAAATCGTCGACATGACGACCACGTCCGACCAGATGAAGATCTTCGATACGCTCAACAGCGCATCCCCCTCGGTGACCGTGATCGACGTCCGCGCAGGCCTGCTGTCCCGGGCGCTGGCCGATCTGCGTGACATCGGCTTCCTCGATGCCGCCAAGTCCGGCCAGATTACCTTTGCCGTTTTCCATATACTCGGCCCGTCGATCGCCTCCCTGGACGAGATCGCCGAGACCGCCGGCTTCATGGACGGCGCGAAGTATTTCCTGGTGAAGAACTTCATCAACAACACCAGCTTCTTCGAATGGGACCAGGCGACCTACAACTCCTATTTCCACCGCATCAAGGGCGCCACCGAGATCACCATCCCGAAGCTGAACGAAATGGCCTATGAGCAGGTCGAGGTCTCCAGCGTGCCGTTCCTGAAATTCGTCGCCAACAAGGGACCGCATGACGAGACCGCGAACTATTCGTTCGTGCTGCGCGGCTATGTCCGGCACTGGCTGGCCAATGTCTGGAGCGAATTCGACCGCATCAAGCTGACCGACATCGTCCACGACAAGCCCGGTGCCCGCAGCCCCGGCGAGAAGTAAGTCCATTTAACGATTGGAGCGGCGTCGGATTCGCCTGATATTGCGCCGATGCGACGCACGCCCGTTTATATCATCTGCTCGACGCGACCGATGGTCGGCAAGACCCTCGTCGCGCGCCTGTTGTGCGAATTCCTGAAGCTGCAGCGCGGCGACGTCACCGCCTTCGATGTCAGCCTGAAAGAACCGTCGCTGCTGGATTTCCTGCCGAAGCTGACCGAGACCGCCGATATCGGCGACACATTTGGCAAGATGTCGCTGATGGACCGGCTCATCATCAATGACGACGTCGCCAAGGTGATCGACCTCGGCTATTTCGCCTTCGACGAATTCTTCAAAATGACCGGCGAGATCGGTTTCGCCAAGGAAGCCGCACGCCGCGGCGTGGCGCCCATCGTGTTCTTCATGGGCGATAGCGACCGCGCCTCATTGCGCGGCTACGAGATGCTGCAGCAGCAGTTCACCCGCAATTCGCTTTATGTGATCGACAACGAACACGTGCTGCGCGGCGAAATCCCGGTGGCGCTGGCGCAGGGCCGCATGCTGCGCATCGCGGCACTGCCGGTGTTCCTCAAGACCTATATCGACCGGCTGAATTTCTCCTTCACCGGCTATTTGCGCTCGGAGCAGGATTCATCCACCGAGCTGCATCAGTGGATCAGGAAGAATTATTTCAGCTTTCGCGAGATCGAGCTGGGACTGCTGCTGCAGGGGTCGTGACGGGCAATCAATGCCCGTCGAACGTCATCAACGTCCGCACCGGCACATTCATCGCCCGCAGCTTCGCCGCGCCGCCGAGATCCGGCAGGTCGATGATGAAACAGGCGGCCATCACCTCAGCACCGATCTGGCGCATCAGTTTGACCGCACCTTCAGCCGTGCCGCCGGTGGCGATCAGATCATCCACCAGGATCACGCGCTCGCCGGGCTTGATGGCATCGGCATGCACTTCCATCTCGTCGATACCGTATTCAAGGGAGTAAGCGATGCGCACGGTCGTGTGCGGCAGCTTGCCCTTCTTGCGGATCGGCACGAAGCCGGCCGAGAGCTGATGCGCCACGGCGCCGCCGATGATGAAGCCGCGCGCTTCCATACCGGCGACCTTGTCGATCTTCAGCCCCGCCCAGGGCTGCACCAGCTCATCCACCGCGCGGCGGAACGAGCGCGCATCACCCAGCAATGTGGTGATGTCGCGAAACAGGATACCCGGCTTCGGATAATCCACAATGGTGCGGACGGAGGCTTTGAGATCGTGCGCGAGTTCGGGTGTCATCAGGGTCTTTCGATTCTTCAGATGGAGATCAGTTGGGGCGCTGCCCCAACCGGAATGCGTTTTCGACGATGCGTAAGCCGACCTCGCCGCCAAGCGACATCAGCGATTCCGGATGAAATTGCACGCCGCCGACCGGCAGCGTCTTGTGTTCGATGGCCATGGCGACACCGTCCTCGGTCGAGGCCGTCACGGTGAGCACATCGGGCATGCTGTCCTGCTCGACAAACAGCGAGTGATAGCGGCCGATGACGATTTCATTGGGCAGACCGTTCATCAACTTTCCGCCCCGCACCTGCACGCGCGACGGCCGTCCATGCGCCGGCTGCGCGAGCTGGCCCAGCACGCCGCCGAAATATTCGCCTATTGCCTGCACGCCAAGACAGACACCGAACACCGGCAGCTTCTTTTCGAGCGCGGTATCCAGCGTTTTGCCGATGCCGAAATCGGCGGGACGTCCCGGCCCCGGCGACAGCACGAGGAGATCGAAACTCTCGCGGTTCAGGACGGTCTGTGCATGGACATGACGAACCACGCTGACGGTGGCGCCGACCTGACGGAAATAATCCGCCAGCATATGCACGAAACTGTCATCGTGATCGATCAGCAAGACCTTCTTGCCCGAACCGGTAGCATCCGGCGCGAAGGCCGACAGCCGCTTCGGCGGATCGCCGCGCAGCGCCTGGAACAGCGCTGCAGCCTTGGTCTGGCATTCCTTCTCTTCGGCGACGGGATCCGAATCGAACAGCAGCGTCGCGCCGACGCGCACTTCGGCGAGACCATCCTTCATGCGGATAGTGCGGATGGTGATCCCGGTATTGATGCCGCCATCGAATGACACGGCACCAATGGCGCCGGCATACCAGCGCCGCGACGAGCGCTCGTTATCCTCGACGAACTGCATCGCCCAGAGTTTCGGCGCACCGGTCACCGTCACCGCCCAGGCATGGGTCAGGAACGCATCGAGCGCATCAAATCCGGGACGCAGCATGCCTTCGACGTGATCGACGGTGTGGAACAGTTTTGAGTAGGTCTCGATCTGCCGACGCGCCAGCACCTTGATGGTGCCGGGCACGCAGACGCGCGCCTTGTCGTTACGATCGACGTCGGTGCACATGTTGAGTTCGAACTCGTCTTTCTCCGAATTCAGGAGCTGTCGGATCTGCTCGGCATCGCCGATGGCATCGACGCCGCGCGCGATGGTGCCAGAGATCGGACAGGTCTCGACCCGTCGCCCGTCGGAACGCACGAACATTTCCGGCGACGCCGCAACAAGAAACTCGCCATCGCCGAGATTCATCAGCGCGCCATAGGGCGACGGGTTGATGACACAGAGCCGCTGGAACACTTCCGCCGGTGAACGTTCGCAGGGCTCGGCGAACAACTGACCGGGCACTGCCTCGAACAGATCGCCGCGCGCAAAGGCAGCACGGGCGTTCTCGACCGTCTTCTGATATTCGCCGGGCGCATGATCGGCAAAGCCCTGGCGCGGTGCCTTGTTATAGCCGCTGTCGGGCGTGTCGCGTGGCAGGCCCTCGGTGGAGCGATCCTTCCAGGTGAAGTCATAGGACATCACCACGCCGCGGCCGGTGGCGCGGTCATAGGCCAGCAGCGTGTCGGGCAGATACAGCACGATGTCGCGCTGGTCGGCCTCGCGCATGCGCTTCTGCTTCAGGTCTTCCATCTGGAACACGAGGTCATAGGCGAAGGCGCCATAGAGCCCGAGCATGGAATCGTCTGAGGAGAACAATTGCGCGACCATGTCGCGCACCAGTGACATCACGCTGGCGCGGCGGGTGCGCTGATCTTCCTCGACCGGCGCCTCGCCGCGGATGATGTGGCCCTTGAGCTTCGACATCGTCCGCCCGTCGAGCGCGATACAGGGATCCTGCAGCGTGTCGGCGAGGAAGGCGATCAACACCTGGCCACGCTTGTTCAGCGCCGTCAGCGTGAAATCCGTTCCGGTGGTTTCCAGCAGCAGCGGCGGGTCGGCGAAGCCGAGATCGAAACTCTCATAGCGGCCGGGCACGGTGGTGCCCGACGACAGCACCACGCCGCGGCGCTGGTCGAGCCGGACGATCAGATCGTCCAGCGCGGTGCCGCCGGTGAAATAATCGACATGGCGCGCCACGGAGAGACCCGCGCGGGTCTTGTAAGCGCTGTCAGCGGGGAGCGAAAACACAGTCCTGTTCATGGTGTCCTCTTAGGAAACATGCCGGAGGGGGCGCCACACAGAACAAACAAGCAAAGGCCGTCGCACTGCGATGGCGGCCTTCGACGATTGAAAATAAGCAAATCGCACCGACCACCTCTTCAGGAGGTGCGCCACCAACGACGGCTGTTGCGGACAGGGGTGCTCATGGCGGGCAAATCACCATGGCCGGCCCGGAAGGTCAAGGGACTAGACGGCCCCCGGCCGCTCCCGGACGAATACCGTCAGTTTAAGCGCCCCGACGCCGTCCTCGATCGGGGTCCAGCCGATGCTCTCGTACCAGGCCCGACGGGGCGGGGCAGCGCAGAGATAGACCCGGGCACGCCCCCGGGAGAAGGCCTCCAGGCACGCCCGCTCGATCAGCGCCGGGGCGATACCCTGTTTGCGGGCATCTGGCTCGGTCCAGACCGCCGCCACCCAGGGCGTATATTGCGGACGCTCGTCGAGATCGGACACCAGCAGCGACGCCGTTCCGAGAAAGTCTGGCCCACGATGGGCCACCAGCGCGATCGGCAGGTCGGTCCCCTGCATGTTCTCGCGCAGTCGCTCGACGATATAGGCCTCGGGCACGCCATGACGCTTCCACCACGCCTGCCAGATCCGATCGGCGACGATGTCGAAGAAGTCGGCCTGCTGGCGCAAATCGGAAATGGTGTAGTCGGATGTCATTGGCCTCGACCTACAGGGTCGGGCCTGTCGCATCAAGCTGCCACGCGGCTATGCATCACGATGTGTGAGATTCACCGGTGAGCCGCTTCAGCATGGGAAAGGATGACGTCGTGCCGAATTTTCCCTGTGGCACTCCGCAGTCTTCATAGCCGGCAGACAGATACAGGCGATGGGCTGTCTCGGTGCTGATCAGATGGCAGACATCGTTGCCATGGTCCCGTGCGGTCGCCTCTAGCTGTGCCAGCATCGCCTTGCTGACGCCCCGGAACCGGGCATCCGGCAAGACGTAGTTGCACGTAATCTCGCCATCGTGTCTGACGATGCCGACGGCGAGCACTGTTTCTTCCTCGACCGCGACGAGAACGAAATTGTCCGGATGGGCGATCCAGCCCTCCACTATTTTAGGAGTCTTGTTGGCGAGCCACCTGTGCAGGATCGCTGGATCGTCATGATGATCGGCGCCGCAGAGCTCGGCGATGGAGCGGCGCAAAACATCGCATATCTCGGCCGCTTCATCGGGGCGCGCTCTGCGGATCAGCATCCGATCATAGGACCTCAGCCCAGGTGCTTCTTGAAGAACGCGGTCGCGCGGCCCCAGGCGAGTTCGGCGGCTTCACGGTCATGTACGCTGACGCGCTGCTCGTTGACGAAAGCGTGGTCGGCGTCATAGCGGAAGAACTCGGCCGACTTGCCGGCAGCCTTCAGGCCGTTCTCGAACGCATCAACCACCGCAGGCGTGCACCAGTCGTCGCGATTGGCGAAATGGCCCTGCAGCGGCACCTGCACATCGGCGGGCTTGGCGGCCTGCTCCGGCGGGATGCCATAGAACGCCACGGCGGCCTTGAGTTCGGGAATCTTGCACGAACCGATGATGGTCACGGCGCCGCCAAGGCAAAAACCGGTGAGACCGACTTTGGCACCGTTGCGCGACAGGTACTGTGCAGCACCGCGCACGGTCTGCGTCGTGGCATCCATGAAATCGAGCGAGTTCATTTCTTTGCCGGCCGCGTCCGTGTCGTGATAGGGCACGACCACGCCGTTATAGAGATCAGGCGCCAGCGCATCGAAGCCGGCCAGCGCGAGACGATCGGCCAGGCCCTTGATCTGCTCCTGCAGGCCCCACCATTCCTGGATGACGACGACGCCGGGCGCATTGCTGGCCTGGGCATTGGCGAGATAGCCCTTGGCTTCCTTGCCGTCGGGGCGCTTGAAGCTGATCGATGTTCCCATGATGTCCTCCGCTGGAATGGTTCGGGGCAACTTATAGACCCCTCACGTGTCAACTCAACCGGGCCAGCGCGCGCTGCAGGTCTCGCTTGTAGGCCAGAAAATCGACAAACAGTCCGTGTTCGCCGCCGTCCCGCCGTGGCGGTTGCACGAACCATTGCGTGATCTCCTGCCGCAGCGCTGCTGCCGCATCCGGCCGGGCACTGCGCGCTGTGAGATAGGCTGCGATCACGCGGGCCTGCAAGGCCCGCCCCTCCCAACCGACGCCGGCGCCTTCGAGAAGTCCGGCCACATACAGACCGTTATCCTCCGACGGAAACATGTTCATGAACAGCCTGGGCGCACCGATCGCGTCCTGCCAATCGAGTGCACGGAGATCGTCCAGGAACGGAAACGTGATCCGGTAACCGGTCGCGAACAGCACCAGATCGACCTCGTCGGAACGGCCATCGGCGAAGGCCACCGACCTGCCGCTGAATTCGCGGATCGGCTTGCGCAGGGCGACATCGCCCTGGCCGAGATGCTGCAGCACCAGCGAATTGACGATCGGCGTGCGGTCATAGAGCCGGTGCTGCGGCTTGGGCAGACCGAAACGCTCCGGCGCGCCGACGATGAAGCGCAGGATCGGCTCGTGCAGCCTTGAGCGCAGGTTCTTCGGAATGATGAAGCGCTTCGGCTTGTGATTGCCTTCGTCCGCCGGGTTGCCAGCGAGAAACTTCGGCACGAAATGATTGCCGCCGCGCACGCTCCACAACACCCTATCCGCGCGATGGATCGCATCCACGACAATGTCGCAGCCGGTATTGCCCATGCCCACCACCAGCACGCGCTGGCCGGTGAAGATATCGGCGGTCTTGTAGTCCTTGGCATGCATCAGTGGGCCATCAAAGGTGCCTGACGTTTTGGGGATCAGGGGATCGCTGAGATGGCCATTGGCGATGACGACGCCGGCATAGTCGGCTGCCGTACCGTCGCTGAAAACGGCGCGCCATCCGCCACCCTGCCGCGCCAGACTGCGCACGCCAGTGTTGAAGCGGATTAGCGGATAGAGATCGAAATGCCGGGCATAGCTCTGCAGATAATCCAGCACCTGGCGATGGCCCGGATAGGCCGGCCAGTCCTCCGGCATCGGGAAATCCGCAAAGGCCGTGGTGCGCTTCGACGAGATCAGATGCGTCGAGGCGTAGACTGCGCTCGGCGCCGCGCCATACAGCCACTGCCCGCCGACATCGGCATTCTGCTCCACGGCTTCCACCGCATGGCCAGCGGCTTTCAGGCTCTGGATTGCGGCAAGACCTGCGGGACCGGCGCCGATGACAAGGAAAGTCATGACATCGGCTCCGGGCGCTCGTCGCGATAGCGTTCGAACACGGCGCGCGCATCGAGCTGCGGTGAGTAGCCGAATTCGGACTTGAGGCGCGTATTATCGAGTACCGGACGATACTGGATGAATTTGACATTCTGTGGTGTCAACTTGGTCAGCCCGAACGCATGGAGCAACCACAGCGCACCCTTCATCACCGCGGGCGGAATTGGAATGAACGGCTTGCCATTCAGCTGCGCAATCTCGCGCAGGCTGAGCGTACCATCGCCGGCGAGATTATAGATGCCGCCCTTGCCAGTGTGCACGGCCTGCGCCAGTGCCGCCACCACATCGGAATCGGCGATCAGCGAGAACGGCGTTGCGGTGCCACTGAGGCCGGTGACAACAGGGCGCTCGAACAATGCAGTGATCTGGTTGTTCGTGGTTGGCCCCAGCACCGTGCAGGGACGAAACACGGTCTGCCGCAATTGCGGATGATCGCTACGCCAGCGCGCCAGCATCTCCTCGACCTCGCGCTTGTTGCGCGCATAAGGGAAATCCTCGTTACCGCGCAGCGGATCGGCCTCGCGCAACGGGACGGGATTGTCGGCGTGATAGCCATAGGCCGCGCCGCTCGAGGTGACGATGAGGTGGCCAACACCAGCCGCGAGACAGGCTTCCAGCACATTGCGCGTGCCCAGCACGTCGATCTCATAGTCGCGCCGGTCGTCGCCGCCGACGGCAACGACCGAAGCCAGATGCACCACCGTACGGGGTTTCACGCGGGCGACGACATCCTTCAAGCCGGGATCGCGAATGTCGCCGTGCTCATAGGCTACGCCGTCGAGGCGCTGTTGTGGCGGCACCTCGCGCAGATCGAGCGCTGTCACCGGCCCGTCACTGCGCGCCAGCTCGCGCAACAGCGCGCTGCCGATGAAGCCAGCAGCGCCGGTGATCAGCACCCCACTATTCGCCATCGCGTCGCTCATGCAGCACCTTCCATGCGTGCCGGATGTGGATCGCGCCGTTTCCACCAGGCCGCCAGCGCCCAGCCGGAGACGAGGTGCCAGACTCCCCAGCCAGCGGCGACCAGCGCAGCCCCGCCAAGGCCGTCGAATTGCGTGAGGATCAGCGCCAGCCCCAGGCCGGAATTATGCATGCTGACTTCGATGGTGAGCGCGCGGGTGTCGTAGTCGCTGAGCCCAAGGATCTTCGCGACGCCCCAGCCGAGTGCGACGGCGATCGCGTTATGCAGCACGACGAATGGCAGCACCGAGGTCGAGAACACCGAGATGTAGCGCCAGTTGGTGACGGTTGCGGCCAAAATAAATCCGATCAGGAACACGAAAGACAGGATCTGCAGCGGCCGGCGCAGACGGTCGGCCAGCCCCGGCAGATGACGCACCGTGAGCAGACCGGCAACCATCGGCACGCCGAGCAGCAGCACGGTCGATCCGATAAACGAGACGAGATCGACGCTCACCTGGCGCAGCAGTGCGGCGGTTTGCGGATTGAGCCCGGCCCAGAACAGGATGTTCAGCGGCGTCGTGACGGACGCAAGCAGGCTGGAGATGCCGGTCATCGACACCGACAGCGCCGTGTTGCCGCGCGCCATATGAGTGATGAGGTTGGAAATGTTGCCGCCGGGACAGGCCGCCACCACCATCATGCCAAGCGCGATGGAAGGCTGCGGCTTCAACACCATGGTGATCGCCCATGTGACCGCCGGCAGGAGGATCAGTTGCGCGGCGAGCCCCGCGAGCGGCGCCGCCGGACGTCGGAACACATCGACGAAATCGGCGACGCGAAGATCGAGCGCGACGCCATACATGATCAGCGCCAGCACGATGCCGAGCGCCATCTGGCCACCCGGACTGATGTTCAGCAGAATATCGTCGATCGCCGCGCCCGCCATCCATCCCCCCGATGAGCGTGGATATCCGTGACGCTCACCGAGCCCGCGTCTCCCGCCTTTGCGCGAAGCTTAGTCAACGGTTCCCCGAGAATCCATGGTCCGGGCGCGCACAGGCTGAAAACGAAAAAGGGCCCCATCGGGGGCCCTTTTGAAAGAATGTTTGCGATGCTCAGTGAGCGTTCGCCCAGACCTTCTTCTTCGTGAAATACATCAGGAACGCGAAGATGATCAGGAACACCATCACCTGCAAGCCAATACGCTTGCGGGCCTCAAGATGCGGCTCCGCGGTCCACATCAGGAAGGTCGAAACGTCCTTGGCGTAGTTCTCGACCTTCTGCGGGGTGCCGTCGTCATAGGTCACCTGATCGTCGGAGATCGGCTTCGGCATCTTGATGGCGTGGCCGGGGAAGTACTTGTTGTAATACGCGCCCGGCGGCAGCTGGAAATCCTTCGGCGCCGGATCGACGTAACCCTGCAGCAGGGCGTCGATATAGTTCGGGCCCTTCTCCTGGAACTGGGTGAAGAAGTCGAACACGAATTGCGGGAAGCCGCGGTCGTAGTTGCGGGCCTTAGCCATCAGCGACAGGTCCGGCGGATAGGCACCGCCATTGGCCGCGCGCGCCGCGTTCTCGTTCGGGAACGGCTTGGGGAATGGATCCGCGAGACGACCGGGACGTTCGAACATATCGCCGGCGTCGTTCGGACCGTCCTGCACCTTGATCTCGGATGCCACTGCCAGCGCCTGAGCCGCAGAGAAGCCCGGGCCGCCCACGTCCGCGAGGTTGCGGAAGTGGATCAGGCTCATCGAGTGACAGGTCGAGCAGACTTCCTTGTAGACCTTGTAACCGCGCTGCAGGGCACCGCGGTCAAACTTGCCGAACGGGCCGGCAAATGACCAGCTCAGAGACGGCGGCGTCGGGCCGCCATGCTCGTCGGCAGCCTTGGCGCTCTGCGTGCCGCCGGCCATCAGGCCACCGGCGAGAACCAGCGCGACGATCGCGGAGGCTGCCTTCTTGCCGTATTTGGCCAGCACATCGTCAGCGATCGAGTTCGGCACTGCGCGCGGCGTTTCGATACGGCTGAGGATCGGCAGCACGATCAGGAAGTAGGCGAAGTAGCAGAACGTCAACACGCGGCCGGCGATGATGTAGATGCCTTCCGCGGGCTTGCCGCCGAGCCAGCCGAGCAGGACAGCCACCACGACGAACATCCAGAAGAACTGCTTGGCCAGCGGACGATACTTCGACGACTTGGTCTTGGCGGTATCGAGCCAGGGCAGGAAGGCCAGCACGATGATCGCCGAGAACATCGCGATGACGCCGCCGAGCTTGCTCGGAATCGAACGCAGGATGGCGTAGAACGGCAGGTAGTACCATTCCGGCACGATGTGCGCGGGCGTCACACCCGGATTGGCCGGGATATAGTTATCGGGATCGCCGAGATAGTTCGGGATGTAGAACACGAACCAGGCGTAGAAGATCATGAAGCAGACCATGCCGAAACCATCCTTGATGGTCGCGTAGGGCGTGAACGGCACGGTATCCTTCTCGGTCTTCGGCTCGACGCCGGCCGGATTGTTCTGACCGGCGACATGCAGCGCCCAGACGTGCAGCACGACGACGCCGGCGATCACGAAGGGCAGCAGGTAATGCAGCGAGAAGAAGCGGTTCAGCGTCGGATTGCCGACCGAATAGCCGCCCCACAGCAGGGTCACGATGCTCTCGCCCACATAGGGAATCGCCGAGAACAGGTTGGTGATGACGGTGGCGCCCCAGAAGCTCATCTGGCCCCACGGCAGCACGTAGCCCATGAAACCGGTCGCCATCATCAGAAGGTAGATGATCACGCCAAGGATCCAGAGGATTTCGCGCGGTGCCTTGTACGACCCGTAATACAGGCCACGCAGCATGTGGATGTAGACGGCGATGAAGAACATCGATGCGCCGTTGGAGTGCAGATAACGCAACAGCCAGCCGTAATTCACATCGCGGACAATGCTCTCGACCGAATTGAACGCCATATCCACATGCGGCGTGTAGTGCATCGCCAGGATCACGCCGGTGACGATCTGCACGCCGAGCATGAAGGAGAGGATGCCGCCGAACGTCCACCAGTAATTCAGGTTACGCGGTGTCGGATAGGCAACGAAGGAGGAATGGACGAGGCCGATAATTGGCAGACGCTTTTCAATCCACTGCAAAGCGGGATTGGTCGGCTGGTAGGTCGATGGTCCGCTCATGATGCGATCCTGAGAAGAGAAAAACACTATCGGCGCGAGATCGGATGGGATCCGACAGCTCAGCCGATCTTGATCTTGGTGTCAGAGACGAAGGCGTAAGGCGGGATCGGCAGGTTGAGCGGCGCCGGACCCTGACGGATGCGGCCCGAAGTGTCGTAGACCGAGCCGTGGCAGGGGCAGAAAAAGCCGTCGTAAGCGCCTTCGTGAGCAATCGGGATGCAGCCCAGATGGGTGCAGATGCCGATGACGACCAACCACTGGTCGTGGCCTTCCTTGACGCGGGCCTGATCGGTCTGCGGATCGGGCAGGCTCGACACCGGAACGGCGCGCGCCTCTTCGACCTGCTTCTTGGTCCGGTTCATGATGTAGATCGGCTTGCCGCGCCAGAACACCTTGATGTCCTGCCCCTCGGCGATGGGGGCCAGATCGACCTCGATCGGCGCACCCGCCGCGATGGTCGAAGCATCTGGATTCATTTGAGAAATCAGCGGCCAGACGGCGGCTGCGGCGCCCACTGCAGCCACTGCCCCAGTGGCCACGAACAAGAAATCACGGCGCGTGTGTTCCGCCGAAGACGTTGTCGTCACGATCCCAACCCTTTCTTATCTGCAGCCGGCTTAGACACTCCCGGTCACGTCTTTGCGTTGACCTGAAGCAAAAAACCGACGCCCGCGATTCTCCCCACGGCGGCAGAGGCCTACTAGTCCTTGCCTAACAGGCAGAACACGCAGTCCAGAATCGTTCTATTGGCACCCTTGGTGCGGCAGTGCAAGCCTACGATCGGCGAAGCAAGATGCGATGCACCACAGAATCAACGCCTTTCCGCGCGGCGGATAATTCGGCACGTCGTGACTATCGGAAACGGCCATCAGGCTTTGCGCGGACAAAGGATCGCGATTCGCAGTCGATCGCGCTCCGCCGATTTTCCGGACACCTCTCGCGCGCCACGATTCGCGCGACGGTCAGGCAAAAACAGCAACAATTCATGATCGTGAATAATTCTGCGTCGTTTCAGCAACAAATCGCGCTCAAGTAGCGGGTTTGAAGACGTTCTAAATCCCTAATTCTGTTCTCATTCTTCGCCTGCGCTAAAGCGAAAGCATCCAAATTTTACCGGTAGAGCCGGCCTAACTGGGGCATCGCAGCGTCATGACAACATTCCACTCCATCGAATCGGCAACTCGGCTGCACATGCTGCGGGCTCTATGTCTTTGCGCCGTCAGCGGTCTCGCTTTGTCGATTCCGACAGGTGCTGCCGACGCTCAGTCTGCCCTGCCACCAGTGACGGTGGATGCGCCGCAGCAGCGTACGCGTCCGGCGACGGCCAGGCCGACCCAGCGCGCATCGACCAGCCGCGCTGCCCGCACCAATCGCACGGCCCGTGCGCCGCAGGCGGCACCGGTGGCACCAGCCAATCCCAACGCCGGTGAGCGCGCCGGCGGCCCCGTGATCGGCTTCGTCGCCAATCGCAGCGGCTCCGCCACCAAGACCGACACCCCGATCATGGAAACTCCGCAATCGATCTCGGTGATCACCTCCGACCAGATCAAGACCCAGGACGCACAGACCCTCACTCAGGCGCTGCGCTACACCGCGGGCGCCAATGGCGACGTCAATGGCGGTTCCGACACCCGCAACGGCGGCATTCAGATCCGCGGCTTCGACATGACGCAGCAGGGGCTGTATCTTGATGGCCTGCGGCTGCCCAGCACGCCCTATATCCATTTCGACAGCCTCGATCCCTTCGGCGCGTCTCGTCTCGAAGTGCTGAAAGGGCCGTCCTCGGTGATGTATGGTGGCAGCGGGCCGGGCGGCATTCTCAACTATGTCAGCAAGCTTCCGACCGCCCGGCAGTTCGGCGAAATCTCGGTGTCAGGCGGCAGTTTCGACCGCTATCAGGGCGAGTTCGATTTTGGCGGCCCCGCCAACAAGGAAGGCACAGTGCTCTATCGCCTGACCGGTCTGGTCCGCGACGGCGGCACCCAGGTCGATGACGCCAGGGACAGCCGCGTCTTCATCGCGCCGGCCGTCACCTTCAAGCCGAACGAAGAAACCACACTCACAGTGCTGGCGAATTATCAGAAGGAGAAGAACGGCTGGGGTCTGCAGTTCCTGCCGGCATCCGGCACGATCTATCCGAATGCGGGCCGTATCATCCCTATCAACCGCAACACCGGCGAACCCGGCTTCAACAGATACAACAACGAGATCGCTTCGGTTGGCTACCTGTTCGCGCATAACATCAACGACAACCTGACCTTCCGGCAGAACCTGCGCTACTCGTGGATGCACAACGAATCCGACAGCATCAATGCCGGCGGTTACCTCGACGAAGCCGCCGGACTGCTCTACCGCTACGGCGGATCATCGGCCTCTACGATCAACTCCATCGCCGTCGACAACCAGCTGGAGGGCCACTTCACCACCGGCATCCTGAGCCACACCACGCTGTTCGGCATCGACTATCGAAACACGACATCGACCGACGTCAACACGAGCTACAGCGCCGATCCCCTCAACGTCTTCAACCCCGTCTACACCAACACCTGGACCAAGGGCGCCCTCTACGAAGACTATCGTGTGAAGCAGTCGCAGGTTGGTATCTATGCGCAGGACCAGATCAAGCTCGGCCGGCTCTCGGTCCAGCTCGGTGGCCGGCAGGATTTTGCCAAGACGACCTACGACAATTACATGGACGGTTCATCGACCTCCACCGACGCCTCGGCCTTCACCGGTCGTGCAGGCGTGATCTACAATTTCGACAGCGGCGTGGCGCCCTATTACAGCTACTCGGAATCTTTTCTGCCGGTGCTGAACATCGCCAATGGCAGCCTGCTGGCGCCGGAAACAGCGCATCAGCATGAGGTCGGCATCAAGTATCAGCCGGTCGGCGTCAATGCGATGATCACACTCGCCGCATTCGACCTGACGCGGCAAAATGTCGTTCGCTTCCTGCCTGTTGCGCCGTTCACGGCGATTCAAACCGGCGAGGTCAATTCGCGCGGCATCGAACTGGAAGCCACCGCCACCCTCGCCGCCGGCTTCAATGTCCGCGCCGCCTATTCCTACATCGACATCGAAGTCACCAAGGATCCGGTGAATGTTGGCAAGGCTCTGACCACCGTGCCGATGAATCGCTTGGGCATCTGGAGCGACTACACGATGCAAGGCGGCCTGTTCGAGGGCGTCCAGGTCGGCGGCGGCATTCGCTACATCGGCGATAGCTGGGCCGACGATGCCAACACAAGCAAGGTGCCGGGAGCCACCGTGGTCGACGCGCTGCTGGCCTATAATCAGAAGAACTACCGGCTCGCGCTCAACGTCACCAACGTTGCGGACACCCGCTATGTTTCATCCTGCTACAGCCCCGTCTATGGCTGCTTCTACGGTGACTCGCGCAAAGTCGTCGCCAAGCTGACCTATCGCTGGTGAACATTAGAATCACCCTAAAACGCGACAATACGCCACCGCCGGTCTCTCGACCGGCAGTGGCGACACTTGGTAGTAAACGCGACCACAACAACACGGGCGGAACGCCATGAGATCGATCTTCGGGCGCCTGCATCGCTGGGCTGGACTCCTCACCGCAGCATTTCTGTTTTTCTCGGGCGTTACCGGCGCGGTTATCTCGTGGGATCACGAGCTTGACGATCTTCTCAACAGCAAGCTGAAGGATGTCACCACCGCAGGCCCCGCCAAACCGTCGATCGAACTCGCGGGCTTGATCGAGCAGCGCGATCCGCGCGCGCGCGTGATCCACATGTACATGACGCCGGAAAAGAATGAGTCGCTCTCGTTCTTTGTTCTGCCGCGGATCGATCCCACGACAAGCAAGCGTTACACGCTCGATTACAATCAGATCTTCCTCGATCCCAACACCGGTGAGGAACTCGGCCGCCGCTATTGGGGCGCCGTCTGGCCCGTGACCCGCGAGAACTTCGTCTCGTTTCTCTACAAGCTGCACTACACGATGCACATCCCGGAATTCTGGGGCAGCGACCGCTGGGGCATGCGCATCCTCGGCGTCATCGCCATCATCTGGACCATCGATTGCTTCATCGGATTCTATCTGACACTGCCGTCGCGCAAACGCGTCAAGGCGGGAGCCGCTCCCGCCGTCGCGCGCGAACTCGGCAAGGGGTTCTGGGCGCGCTGGAAGCCGGCCTGGATGATCAAGACCTCGGGCAGCGCCTACCGGATCAATTTCGACATCCACCGCGCCTTCAGCCTGTGGACCTGGGCCCTGCTCTTCATCATCGCCTTCACGGCGTTCTCGCTGAACCTGTATTTCGAAGTCTTTTCGCCGCTGATGAAGAAGTTCTCGGACTACACGCCGACGCCTTACGAGCAGCGTGAGTATCGTCACCTCGATAATCCGATCGAACCCAAGATGACCTGGGCCCAGATCCTCGAACGCGCCACCGCCGACGGCAAGGCGCGCGGCTGGACCACACCGATCGGCTCGCTGTTCTATGGCCCGGCACACGGCGTGTATCAGGTGTTCTTCTTCGAACCTGGTGACGATCACGGCGCCGCAGGCGTCGGCCCGCCGTCGCTTTTTTACGACAGCGAGGACGGCCGCCCGCTCGGCGCCAAGCTGCCCTGGGTCGGGACCGCCGCGGACATCTTCGTGCAGATGCAGTTCCCTATGCATTCGGGACGAATCCTGGGTCTGCCCGGCCGCATCCTGATTTCGGCGATGGGCCTGGTCGTGGCGGCGCTCTCAGTCACCGGCGTGGTGATCTGGTCGCGCAAGCGCCGCGCACGCGTGAAGGTACGCGAGACAACGGAAGCACGTTCGAATACGCGACTCGCGCCGGCGGAGTAGAGCCGCCGGCCTTGTCCGACTGCATGTCAGGCGGTATCGCCTGACATGGGCCGCGTCGATCAAGATGCGGCCGGAGAAAGTCCGCCGTGCGCATCGCCCTCTACCAGCCTGACATTCCGCAGAACACCGGCACCATCCTGCGGCTCTGTGCCTGTCTCGATGTCGAAGCGCATATTATCGAACCGGCGGGCTTTCCGACCTCCGACCGCCATTTCCGCCGCGCCGGCATGGACTATCTCGATCAGGTATCGATCGTCCGGCACGATTCATGGCGGCATTTCGAGGACTGGCGGCGCGAGGCCGGTCATCGCCTAGCGCTGTTCACCACCAAGGGCGCCACGCCCTATCTCGAGCATCGCTATTCTGACGATGAGATTCTGCTGTTCGGCCGCGAGAGTGCCGGTGTGCCGGAGGAGGTTGCGACCGCCGCAGAGAACCGCGTGGTCATTCCCATGCGTGAGAGTCTGCGGTCGATCAATCTGGCGATGACGGTGGCCATGGCATTGGGAGAGGCCCTGCGGCAGACGCGCGGCTGACTACCGCCCGCTCGGCACACGCGTGGCGATGTAGTCTTTGCCCTTCGCCGTGAAGGTTTCGCGGATGATGAAGCCGTCCGCCGGCGACATCGGGCCGATCGGCACTGGCCCCGTGGGCATGATCAGCGTGGCATTGCCGCCGACGAAGATCAGCAGGTGGCGACGTTCTGCCAGCAGCTTCTCCGACCAGGCGATCAGGCCGGAATGGATCGGCTCCTTCTGCCAGGCGAAAGGCGTGCCGGGATCGACCTGGCCATATATGAAGCCCGTCGTCGGATAGACCGAAAACACGATCTTCGAGTTTTCCGGCTTCCAGGATTCCGGCATCTCGTTGTCCTGGATCCAGACGCAATCGAAGGCGCGGCATTGCTGCGGCCGGCTGTCGTAGATCTTACAACCCTGCGCGATCGCGCAGTGCTTGCACCACTTGCCCGCCGGCTTGGCGAGGTCGTCGATGCGATAGACCTTGCAGCACATGGTGCAGGTCCCGCACGTACGTGTGGCGGCGGCAGAACTGCCGGATGTGACGAGCGACGGCTGCATGGTATCCAGGTGCGACAATTTGACGTGATGTCATCGACCTTTGGCGGCCCGCGCCGGACATCGCAATTGACATGTCGGTGATCGGCCGGGACATCCACCGGCTAGCCGTGCTAAGAGCCGCGGCTTACCCCATATGGAACCGAGATGTGGCCCGAGGCGGATCGGGCATGCCGGTTTTAGAGAGCTAAGACAGTGAGTTACGCGGTCAAAGAGATTTTCCTGACATTGCAGGGCGAAGGCGCCCATGCCGGCCGCGCGTCCGTCTTCTGCCGGTTCTCGGGCTGCAACCTCTGGACCGGCCGGGAGCAGGACCGCGCGGAGGCCACCTGCCAGTTCTGCGACACCGACTTCGTCGGCATGGACGGCACGCTGGGCGGTCGTTACCCCACCGCCGACCAGCTCGCCGACACCATCGCCGCGCAATGGGTGGGCCCTTCCGATAACCGCTATGTGGTGCTGACCGGCGGCGAGCCGCTGCTGCAGGTGGACGCCGAACTGATCGACGCGCTGCATGCGCGCGGCTTCGAGATCGGCGTCGAGACTAACGGCACGGTCGCGCCGCCCGAAGGCATCGACTGGATCTGCGTCAGCCCGAAGGCCGGTGCGGAACTGGTGGTGCACAGCGGACACGAATTGAAGCTGGTCTATCCGCAGGCGCAGGCGATGCCGGAAAAATTCGAAGGCCTCACCTTCGAGCGTTTCTCATTGCAGCCGATGGACGGGCCGGACGCCATCAGCAATACCGCTGACGCAGTGGACTACTGCCTGCGCCACCCGCAATGGCGGCTAAGCGTGCAGACACACAAGACACTTGGGATCCGCTAAGGACCCGGACTTCTAAGGACGACGACTTCCTATGTGGGAACTGACCAAATCGTTTCGCTTCGAGGCGGCGCATGCGCTGTCTCACACCACGCTCGGTGAAGTGAGCCAGGAAATCCATGGCCACTCCTTCCGTGCCGAAGTCACCATCCGCGGCGTACCTGATCCCGTGACCGGCATGGTGATGGATCTCGGCTTGCTCGACCGCAGCCTCGATGAGCTGCGCAAGACGCTCGACCACAAGTTTCTCAACAAGATCGAAGCGATCGGCATTCCGACGCTGGAAAATCTCTCACGCTTCATCTGGGACCGCGTCGCCGACAAGGCTCCGGTCGTCCGCGTCGGCGTGTTTCGCGACAGCTGCAACGAGAGCTGCGTATATTTCGGGCCGAAGGGTTAGAGGCTTTATTGGAGCATGATCTCTCGACAAACGAATTCGTTTGTCGGCGAAAACCGGAATCCAGTTTTCGGGATCATGCTCTAGTCTTTTCCCGTGATCATGCAGGTCGCGGTCGCATGCGCGCAAAGCCTGCCATCCTTGTCGGTTAGTGTACCCTCCGTAGCAGCCATCCTGCGCCCCATGTGAATGATACGGCCTTCGGCGCGGATCGGCCCTGACGCGGCCGTCATGGCACGGATATAGGTGACCTTGAGATCGAGCGTCGCGTAACCAGTGCCCGCAGGCAGCGAGGTCTGCACTGCCAATGCGATGGCGCCGTCCAGCATCGTGGCTGCGTAACCGCCATGCACCGTTCCGAGCGGATTGTAGTGATCCTCGTTCGGCGAGCCGACCAGCACAACCTTGCCCTGCTCTGCGGACTCGCCCTTGATGCCGAGTGTGCGGCCGATGCCGCGCGCAAATCCGCCTGCGGCGAAGGCCTGCTGCACAAGCTTCAGTCCGCTGCTCGCGTCACCAATCTCAGTTGTCATGTTTGCCTCCGCCGTCCCGTGAACATCCTTGTTATGGGACCGGGATGGCAGAGCTTGCCTATCAAGTCAATATTGTTGACCTCAAGACTTGAACTTGGCTAGTCGCGCGCCGCCTCCGCCATCACCGCCGACCATGCGGCCTGGCTGCCCGCCCCCGCCTTCTTGAAGGCGCGGGCCATGATCTTGCGCTCATGACCGGATGCGATGCGCTCGACCGCGCGGCCGGCGGGCGTCAGTTCAAGAATCTTGAAACGATGCCGCGTCGGATCGCGCTTGACGGCCACATAGCCCTCATCGAGCAATTGCTTCATCGGGCGATGCAGCGCCTGTTTCGAAATCTGCAGGATCGCCAGCAGATCCGACATCGTGATGCCCTCGCCGCGCAGCACGGCATAGAGAATGCGATGGTGAACCCGAGACAGGCCGACCGTCGCCAGATACTCGTCAGCCGCACGCGTCATCCCGCGCCATCCGAAATACATCAGCGCCAGTGCATCATCGAGCGGATCGAGTTTCTTAAGGTCAATATCATTGACTTGAGAAACGGCGATGCTAGGTTTTCTGGGAGATGGGCTCATCGAAGGCTCACGACAGGGAGACGGGACTCATGTTGACGCGGCAGGACGCGATGGCATTCGCGCAGCAATGGGCTGCAAACTGGAATCGGCTCGCGATCGATACGATCGTTAATCATTTTGCTCCCGAAGGTGAGATGCGCAGCCCGCTGGCAACGAAACTGGCGGGATCATCCACCATAAAGGGACGCGACGCCATTCGCACCTACTGGCACGCCGCCTATGGCGGGCTATCCGAGCCACATCTCACCCTGGAGCGCGCCGCTGCCCGGTGGACCGACCCGGGCGTGCGAGATGATGGATTTCGATGCCGATCACCAGATCGTCCGCAGCGAAGCCTATTACGGCGCCGGCAGCTAGGACGGCGGCGGGCGGCACGTCTCATGCGCCCGCATGCGTTTCGATGATCGCCGTGCATTTCCCGCACTGGCGCCTATAGTGGACGGACTCATCGAGAGCCCCCCTGTGCGCATTCTGTTGATCAATCCCAACACCACCGAGAGCGTCACCACGCTCGTAAAACGGCATGTCGAGGCCGTAGCCGGCGATGCCGCGACCTTTGTGCCGGCGACCGGCCGGTTCGGCGCCCGCTATATTTCGACGCGCGCCTCGGCGGCCATCGCAGGCCATGCGGCGCTCGACGCCTATGCTTCTCATGGCGCCGGCTGCGATGCGGTCTACCTCGCCTGCTTCGGCGACCCCGGCCTGCTGGCGCTGCGCGAAATTGCAGACGTTCCCGTGGTCGGCATGGCCGAAGCTTCCTGCATCGAGGCCTCCAGACGCGGGCGTTTCGCCATCGTCACCGGCGGCGCGCTGTGGGGGCCGATGCTCCGGGAGTTCGTCGGGAGCATTGGCTTGGCCGACAAGCTCGCCAAGGTGCGCACCATCGCACCGACCGGCGGCGATATCGCGCGGAATCCCGATGCAGCACTGGCTGCGCTCGCCAGCGCCTGCACGGCCTGTGCCACGGACGACGGGGCCGAGGTCGTGATCCTTGGCGGCGCAGCACTCGCCGGCCTTGCGTCTCGCATCCAAGCTGACGTGCCGGTACCCGTCTTGTGTTCCGTCGAAACCGGCACGCGTGCCGTGATCGCCGCAGCAGCGAAAGGTCTCGACAGCAGCCCGCCGCCTGCGCTGGAGAGCGTCGGCCTCGGCGCGGAACTCGCAAAACTGCTTCAGCAAAAATAGCTGACAGAAACATCCCCGTGTTCGGCCTGTCATGACGCGGAGCTAGACTCAGCGCGTGTCACACACATTTCGGGAGCCGACCATGGAATTGAAATCAGGCGATGTCGTCATGCTGAAGTCGGGCGGTTGCCCGCTGACCGTGGCCGACATTGACGGCGACAACATCGAATGCATCTGGCTGGGCGAGGAAGGCGATCTGTTCCGCGAGACCCTTCCGCGTGCCGTGCTCGAACTCGCCCTCGTCATCCCGCATGACGACGAGCGAAGAGGACGAAGCTGAAGAACACGACGACGACGAAGAAGAGCACAAGAGCAAGGTGGCCTGATCAGGCCGTCCGCCGCCGGGCGCAAATGTCCGGCGGCAGCTTGTCGCTCAGCCTTGCAGAGCAAGTTCGAACGCATTTGTCTCGATACGGCCCGCAGCGCCGCCGGTCGCGAAGACCGCAACGGTTGCTTGCGCATGTTCGGGACAATGATAGACGGCGATGCCACTGCCCGGACCTCCGCCGGTATGCCCGACGACGCGTAAATTACTGGTTGTCGTTCCAGCCATAACGCCAAGGCCGTAAGCCGCGTGTTGCCACGGACGTCCTGTACCGGGATCACCCACTGCGATTCCGTGGCACATCTCGTCGCGCAGCCCCACAGGCAGCAAGTCCGTCGTCATCAAGCGGTGCAGCAGCATTGCGGCATCGCGCAATGTCCCGACCGCCAGCCCGTGATAGACCCAGCGCGGATCGTAAGACTGCGCATTGCCCATCCGGACATCGGCGAGATCGCTGCGTTGATTGGCGATGCGCGGCCCGACCACACCGAAGGGTTCGAGCAACCGGTGTCGTATCAAGGCATCGAGCCCCAGCCCGCTCACGCGTTCGAGATGTTCCCGGACCAGCAAATAGCCGACATTCGAATAGGCGAAATGGCCCGGCCCAATTCCGGCATGCAGAGGAGAAACTGAGTGCAGCAGCCGGTCCACCGGCCAGGCGTCTTCACCGGCAGCGACAGCCGCATGGTAGGCCGTAACAGAACCGTAGTCGGCCAGACCGGCGCGATGCTGCAACAACTGGCGGAGCGTAAAGGACTCGCCCGGCAACGCATCATCCAGACGCAACTGTCCATCACGCACCATGGTCAGTGCCGTGGCGGCAATCAGCGTCTTGGTAAAACTCCACCACGGCACAACGATGTCGGCATCATCGCTGATATCGGCAGAACCGGGGCGAATGACATGCTTCATGGTGCCGTCGAAACTTAGAGCTGATGGTCGTGCTTGAATCGCGCAATCGTTTGGTCGGCGATAACAGTCAGCACATCGACCTCCATCGGAAAGTCCAGCGCCAGCCAGGCATCTTCCGCCAGCGCCAGCACATGGCCGAGCGCCGGGCCCTTGGCGATGCCGCGCGCCATGAAGTCGGCGGCCCTGAGCGGAAACACCGGCGGTGTCCATCGTTCCGGCAAGGTTACGAGCGTTTTCCACGCCTCTACATCGGCATCGCGGCCGGCGCGGGCCCAGGCGAGCATCATGCGGTTGCGATAACGGGTTTCGCCCAAGCGATAGAGCCGCCGCCGGGCATGGGATTCATCCATGCCCTTCAGCCGCCACCAGCGATGGCCCATCGAATCCAAGGCCTTGGTTTCGTCATTGGAGAGCCGCAGCTTTTGCGCAAGCCGGCGCGCATCTTCCGTAACTGCGACGCCGAGCGCACCAAGCCTCAGAACCGCATCGGGTTTTAGCCCCAACGCCTGCTCGATGGCGATCATTGCGGCGAACGGCCCCTTGTAGGTGACACCGCCCACGATCCGCAGCATCAGGCCGGCATCGACCATCGCATCCACCGCCGCGAAGGCGCCATCGGCCACCAGCAGCTTGAGCAACTCCATCCTGATACGCTCGGCCGATATTCCCGCCAGTCCATCGCGGCCGCGAATGCTGGCGAGATAACCTTCGCGATCCGGCGCGCCGGCGCCATAGGCGGCATGAATGCGGAAGAACCTGAGAATGCGCAGATAGTCTTCGGCGATGCGCCTGTCGGGATCGCCGATGAAGCGCACCCGCCGGGCATCGAGATCGGACAGGCCGCCGACATGATCATGCACCACGCCGTCGATGGATGCCGAAAGGCCGTTCATCGTGAAATCACGTCGTTCGGCATCGCGCTTCCAGTCGCGCCCGAATGCCACCTTGGCCTTGCGGCCAAAGGTCTCGACGTCTTCGCGCAATGTCGTGATCTCGAACGGTGCGCCATCGACAACCAGCGTCACCGTGCCGTGCTCGATGCCCGTCGGCACGCTCTTGATATGGGCCGCCTTGGCGCGGCGGATCACTTCATCGGGCATGGCCGTCGTGGCTATATCGATTTCGCCCACTGGCAATTTCATCAGAGCGTTGCGCACAGCGCCGCCGACCGCGCGGGCTTCCTCGCCATTGCCGTTGAGCAGCGCCAGCACCTGCCCGCACGGTCCTGACGTGAGCCACGGCGCGTCGGGCAGTTTGCGCACGCTCATTTTTCGACCCCGGGAACGAGCCTGCCGTTTTCGATATGCGCCGGGACATAGGTCGATCCCGGCGGCGCGCCGGAAAACTGCGCCAGCAGCACGAGGCTCACGATCACCAGCACGGCGGCGGCGATGGCGAGCCTGATCATCACCGGCATCGGCCATGACGATTTCAGTGTCACACCATTCTTGGTCGCGATCAGGAAAATGGCATAGAGCGCAAACGGGATGAGGAAAATGCCGACTTCGGTCAGAACCGGACGGATCATGTGAGCACGATCCGTTCGTACAGCACGCGCAGGATGCCTGCGGTAGCGCCCCAGATATAACGTTCGGCGAACGGCATCGCGTAATAGGACCGCTCCATGCCGCGGAATTCCTTGCTGTGCAGCTGATGATTGGCAGGGTCCATCAGAAACGCCAGCGGCACCTCGAAGGCGCTTTCGACCTCGTTCTCGTTGATCTTCAGATTGAAGCCTGGTTTCACACGCGCCAGCGTCGGCAGGATTCGAAAGCCGAAGCCGGTCGCATAGAGATCGAGATAGCCGATCGGCTCGACGAAGGAGCGATCAAGACCGATTTCCTCCTCGGCCTCGCGCAACGCGGCGTCCAGCGGCGAGACATCGGTCGGATCGATCTTGCCACCGGGAAACGAGATCTGTCCGGCATGATCGTTGAGATGCGCGGAGCGCTGGGTAAGCAGCACGGTTGGTTGTTCGTGTTCGACGATGCCGATCAGGACCGCGGCCGGGCGGATCGGCCGCTCCTGCGCCACGATCTGGATCATGCGGTCGTTGCCGGCATCGCCGGTGACGGGAATGATGCTGGCGTCGGTGAGCCCCTCGGGCACATCGAAATTCAGGCGTGCCTTCGCCCGCTTGAAAAACTCAACTGAACCGATATCCGCGGCATCCGCGTCGGTCTTCAGCATCGGCTCATTCGCCCGGCTCACTTCAATCGGCTCACTTATGTAGCTTCCCTGACCTGCTCCGCATCGGCCATGGCGAAAAACGCGCCCGCGGAGGCGATGCCGAACATCGCGATACCATCGACCATCCGCTCCTCGCCCATGTCAACCAGATCGTAATAGACCGCCCGCGTCACCTTGGCCCACAGGTCACTGCGGACATGCAGATAGGGCGTCAACCCGCCGTCCTCAGCCATCTCGAATCGCAGCCGGTGTTCGCTGTCACACGCGACCCAATCGTCCACATTCGTGCGAAACTTCAACACCGTGCCGCGCGTGTCCTGCTCCTTGAGCATCTCGACGGCGAGAAATGGGGCATCGTCCACGGTGATGCCGACCTTCTCCACGGGGGTCACGAGAAAGTGCTTGCCGCCCTCACGCTTCAGGATCGTTGAGAACAACCGCACCAATGCGGGCCGGCCGATCGGCGTTCCCAAATAGAACCACGTACCATCGCCAGCGATTCGCATGTCGAGGTCGCCGCAGAATGGCGGATTCCACAGATGCACCGGCGGCAGGCCCTTGCCGGCTTTACCGTTGGCCGCCGCATCCCTCGCCGCAGTGGTCAGGCCATCCAGCCCCTGATTTGCGATCTGCCCTTGCTTCGCCATTGTTTGCCCTGACCTTACCGCTGCCATTTGGCACGATTGGTGCACGTATTGAAACGTGTGATGTCACAATCCAACTCGCCACAACGTGATGCAGTTCATAGCCGCATCCCGATATTGTGGGGATAGTTTAATTCAACAAATACATGGCCTTCGCTTAAGTTTAGCATCAGGTCCATGGAATACTAAGATGGCGTGACGACAAATGCGGCGGCGTATTTCAGGCGCCGTTCACCCGAAGGAGCAATGGATGGCTGGCGCTGACAGTGTCGAGAAACTCGAAGACGTGATTGTCCGCTCCGCGGAACAGGTGGCCGGCCAGATGCGCGCCGCCAAGGACGCGATCTCCACTGTCATCTTCGGCCAGGAACGCGTCGTCGAAAACACGCTGGTGACCATCCTGTCCGGCGGCCATGCGCTGCTGATCGGTGTTCCGGGCCTCGCCAAAACCAAGCTGGTGGAAACGCTGGGCGTCACGCTCGGCCTTGATGCCAAGCGCATCCAGTTCACCCCCGACCTAATGCCTTCAGACATTCTCGGCGCCGAAGTGCTGGACGAGAGCGTCGCCGGCAAGCGCTCGTTCCGCTTCATCTCGGGACCTGTCTTCGCACAGCTTCTGATGGCCGACGAAATCAACCGCGCCTCGCCGCGCACGCAATCCGCATTGCTGCAGGCGATGCAGGAACAGCACATCACCGTCGCCGGCGCCCGGCACGATCTGCCGAAGCCGTTCCATGTGCTGGCCACGCAGAATCCGCTGGAACAGGAAGGCACCTATCCGCTGCCGGAAGCGCAGCTCGATCGCTTCCTGATGGAGATCGACGTCGATTATCCGGATCGCGACGCCGAACGCCGCATCCTGTTCGAAACCACCGGCGCCGAAGAAACCATCGCCAAGGCTGCCGTGACCGCTGAAACGCTGATTACCGCGCAGCGCCTAATCCGCCGTCTGCCGGTCGGCGACAGCGTGGTCGAAGCGATTCTTACATTGGTGCGCTCGGCACGTCCGGGACCGGACGCAGGCGATGCCAGCAAGCTGATCGCCTGGGGCCCAGGTCCTCGCGCGTCACAGTCGCTGATGCTGGCAGTGCGTGCCCGTGCATTGCTCGATGGCCGTCTCGCGCCGTCGATCGACGACGTGCTCTATCTCGCCGAACCGATCCTGAAGCATCGTATGGCGCTGACCTTCTCGGCGCGTGCCGAAGGCCGCACAGTCCCCGACGTCATCCGTCAGCTCAAGACGCGGATCGGTTAATGGCCGCAGCGCCGGATCACGCCACGCAGGAGATCATCGCAGTCCGCCGCGCCGATGGCGAAAGCCGTACGCTTGCTGCATCGCTGCCGCGTCTGGTGCTGGAGGCCCGGCGCATTGCTGCGACCGTCATCCATGGCCTGCATGGCCGGCGCCGCGCGGGCCATGGCGAAAGTTTCTGGCAATATCGTCGCTTCGTCTCCGGCGAACCGTCGCAGAATGTCGACTGGCGCCGTTCGGCGCGTGACGATCATTTGTATGTCCGCGAGCAGGAATGGGAAGCCGCGCACACCGTCTGGCTGTGGCCGGACCGTTCGCTGTCGATGGCTTTCGCCTCCAAGGGCGCGCGCGACAGCAAGCTCGAACGCGCACTGATCGTGACCTTCGCACTGGCTGAACTCCTGGTCGCCGGCGGCGAACGCGTCGGCGTGCCCGGCCTGATGAATCCAACCTCGAGCCGCAGCGTCATCGACAAGATGGCGCAGGCGATGCTGCACGACACGACGAACCGCGCCAGCCTGCCACCTTCGTTTGTGCCCTCAGCACTGGCCGAGATCGTGGTGCTCGGCGACTTCTGGTCGCCGATGCCGGAGATCAAGGGGATGCTGGCCGGTCTGTCGTCATCCGGCGCGCATGGCGCACTGGTGCAGGTCGTCGATCCCGCCGAGGAGAGTTTCCCTTATTCCGGCCGCGTCGAATTCGTCGAGCCCGAAAGCGGCAATGTCATCACCGCAGGCCGTGCACAGACCTGGGCCGAGGATTACGTCGCGCGCGTCGCCGCGCATCGCGAAGAAATCCGCGCCGAGACCGCCAAGCTCGGCTGGCTGTTCTCGACACATACCACCAGCCGCTCGGCGGCTGAACTGCTGCTGTTCCTGCATGGCGGCATGATGGTCAGCAAATCTGCCGGCGGCAGCATGGTCAAGGCAGGACGTTCAGCATGATCGGTGGTTTTCCGCTCGCCTTTGCTCAACCGCTGCTGCTGCTCGGCCTGATCAGTCTTCCCGCCCTATGGTGGTTGCTGCGCGTGATGCCACCGCGTCCGCAGCGCATCGCGTTTCCGCCGACACGTCTGCTGTTCGATATCACACCGAAGGAAGAAACCCCGTCGCGCTCGCCCTGGTGGCTGACGCTGCTGCGCCTGCTGGCTGCGGCACTGATCATCTTTGCCGCAGCCGGTCCTATCTGGAATCCGCAGACCGGCACGGCCGGCAGCAATGCACCGCTTGCGATTTTGCTGGACGATGGCTGGAGCGCCGCGGCAAGCTGGGACGCTCGCGTCAAGGCGGCGGATGAGCTGATTGCCAATGCCGACAGCAACCGCCGCGGCGTGGCCCTTGTTCCGCTGTCGGAACCGAACCGCGACATCACGCTGCTGCCCGGCGGCACCGCCCGCGTCGCGTTGCGTCAGCTCTCGCCGAAGCCCTATGCGATCGACCGCGTCGATACGCTGCCGGCGCTGGAGCGCTTTTTGAAAGCCACCGGCGACAGCGAAATCGTCTGGCTCTCGGATGGCGTTGACACCGGCCGTGGCGCGGATTTCACGCAGGGCCTTGCCAAGGCCATCGGCGACCGCACGCTGACCATCTATGACGGCGGCGCCACGCCGGCCCATGCGCTGGTCGCAGCGGAAAACGCCGCAGCTAAGATGACCGTGAAGGTGCTGCGCGCCAATAGCGGCGGCCCGGATGGCGGCGTGGTGCGCGGCCTCGACCAGAAGGGATCGCCGGTTGGCGAAGCCAAGTTCCTGTTCACACCGAACGACCGCGAGACCGAAGCCTCGTTCGATCTGCCCGTGGAACTGCGCAACGACATCGCGCGGCTTGAAATCACCGGCGAACGCTCCGCCGGCGCCGTGCAACTGCTGGACAAGCGCTGGCGCCGTCGCGCCATCGGCATCGTCTCGGGCGCCACCAACGATACCGCGCAGCCGCTGCTAGCCTCGACGTTCTATCTAACGCGCGCGCTGGCGCCATTCGCGGATGTGCGCCTCGGCGATCGCGGCGCGCCGCAACAGGCGATCACACAATTCTTGGACCAGAAACTTCCGATGATCGTGCTGGCCGATGTCGGCACGCTGTCGCCGGAAATCCGCGAGCGTCTGAATGCCTGGATCGATGCGGGCGGCGTGCTGGTGCGCTTCGCCGGCCCGCGCTTGGCGCAGGGCGATGACGATCTCGTGCCAGTGAAACTGCGCCGCGGCGACCGCAGCCTCGGCGGCAGCCTGACCTGGGAGAAGCCGCAGCATCTGGCGTCCTTCGCCGCCGATGGCCCATTCGCTGGCCTCCCTGTGCCGAAAGACATCACCGTGAACCGCCAGGTGCTCGCAGAGCCGAATGCTGCGCTGGCCTCGAAGAGCTGGGCGTCGCTGGTCGATGGTACGCCGCTGGTCACCGGCGAGCGTCGTGGCAAGGGTCTTGTGACGCTATTCCATGTCAGCGCCGATATGCGCTGGTCCGATCTGCCATTGTCTGGCACCTTCGTCGAAATGCTGCGCAGGGTCGTCGATATCTCCGGTTACACGTCCACGCCCGGTGCAGGTGTCGCCGGCGAGACCGGCGCGGAAACGGTTGCGCCGCTGCGCACGCTCGATGGTTTCGGCGCATTCACGCCGCCGCCCTCCACGGCCAAGCCGCTCGCCGCCGACTATCGCGACCGCGCCACGCTCGATCACCCGCCGGGCTTCTATGGCCCTGCCGATGGCCCGCTCGCGGTGAATGCACTGGCATCGACCGATCGCATTGAGCCTATCGATTTCTCAGGCCTGAAGGCCAACCGCGCCAGCTACACCAATGCCGAACCTCGCGACCTTCGCGGCATCCTGCTCTCCACGGCGCTGGCGCTGTTTTTGGTGGACGCGATCATCGTCGCGCTGCTCGGCGGTGCCATCGCCGCGATGTTCCGCCGCCGTGCCGTCTCGGCGGCCCTCGCCGTGGCATTCGCGCTCGGCACCGTCATGGGATCGCCGGTGCCATCGCGGGCCGATCCAGCCAGTGACGATTTCGCCGTCAAGGCGGTGTCGCAGACACGTCTCGCTTACGTCGTCACTGGGAATGCCGATGTCGACTCCATCGTGAAGTCGGGCATGACCGGACTGACGCTGTTTCTCGCGCAGCGTACCGCGCTGGAAGCAGGTGAGCCGGTCGGCGTCGATCCTTCTCGCGATGAACTGTCATTCTTCCCGCTGATCTACTGGCCGATCATTCCCGGCGCGGCCAAGCCGCCGCAGGAAGCCATCAACCGCATCGACGCTTACATGAAGCAAGGCGGTACGGTGCTGTTCGACACCCGCGACGCCGTCGAGGCGCCGCCTGGACCTAATGGCGAGTCGCAGACGCCGGGCATGCTGACGCTGCGCAATATCCTGTCCTCGCTCGATGTGCCCGAGCTCGAGCCGGTGCCGCGCGAACATGTGCTGACCAAGACCTTCTATCTTCTGCGCGACTTCCCCGGCCGCTTCAATTCCGGACCGACCTGGGTCGAGACCCTGCCGCGCGACGATGGCGATGACGCTGCCTCGCGTCCGGCTCGCGGCGGTGACGGCGTGTCACCGATCATCATCACCTCGAACGATCTTGCCGGCGCCTGGGCGATGCGCCCCGATGGCCAGCCGATGCTGCCACTGACGCCCGGCGAACCGCGGCAGCGCGAATTCGCGTTCCGCGCCGGCGTCAACATCGTGATGTATACGCTAACCGGCAACTACAAGGCCGATCAGGTGCACGCGCCCGCACTCATCGAACGTCTCGGACAGTAGGAGCGCGACATGCAGTACGGCATCGCGTTTACGCCCCTCGTCCCGACCATCGTGCTGTGGATCGGCCTCGCCGCCATCGTGGCGATATCAGCATTGCTATTGCTCGGCCGTGCACGCGGTGCTGCAGTGCGTGTGGCCGCATTGGCGCTGATCCTGCTGGCGCTGGCCAATCCATCGTTTACGCGCGAGGAGCGCGAGCCGCTCACATCGGTCGCCGCCGTCGTCATCGACAAGAGCCCGAGCCAGAATTTCGGCGCGCGCACCAAGGAAACCGAGGAAGCGCAGAAGCAGCTGGTCGACCGGCTGAAGCAGGTCAAGGGCCTCGAGGTCCGCGTCGTCGAAGCCGGACAGGCTGATGGCGAAACCGACGGCACCAAATTGTTCGGCGCACTGTCCTCCGCTCTCTCCGACGTGCCGACAGACCGTGTCGCGGGCGCCTTCCTGATCACCGACGGCCGTGTCCATGACATCCCGGCCAATGTCGCGGGTCTCGGCTTCAATGCGCCGGTGCATGCGCTGATCACCGGCCGCAAGGACGAACGTGATCGCCGCATCGCCATCACGGCTGCTCCCAGATTTGGCATCGTCGGCCAGTCGCAACGCGTCACGTTTCGCCTTGACGATCAGGGCGTCACCGGCGAGCGCGCCCGTGTCGCCATCCGCCGCGACGGCGATACGCTGAGCGAGCGCACGGTGCTGTCCGGCCAGACCGTGTCGGTCGATATCGACATCAAACATGCCGGCCCGAACATCGTCGAGATCGAAGCCTCGCCGCTCGACAACGAACTCACACTGGTCAACAACCGCGCCGTGGTCGCCATCGACGGCGTGCGCGACAAACTCCGCGTGCTGCTGGTGTCGGGCGAGCCGCACTCCGGCGAACGCACCTGGCGCAACCTGCTGAAGTCCGACGCCTCGATCGACCTCGTTCACTTCACAATTTTGCGCCCGCCGGAGAAGCAGGACGGCACGCCTATCAATGAGCTGTCGCTGATTGCGTTTCCGACCCGCGAATTGTTCCAGCAGAAGATTCACGAATTCCAGCTGATCATCTTCGATCGCTATGCCCGCCAGGGCGTGTTGCCGATCGCCTATTTCGACAATATCGCGCGCTATGTCCGCGCCGGCGGCGCCGTGCTGGTCTCGGCCGGGCCCGATTACGCGTCGAACACCTCGATCTGGCGCACGCCGCTGGATTCAGTGCTGCCTGCCGAACCTGTCGGTGTCAGCGAGAAGCCGTTCTATGCTCATCTCAGCGATATCGGCAAACGTCACCCGGTGACGCGCGGTCTCGAAGGCTCCAATTTCGAGCCGCCGAAATGGAGCCGCTTCTTCCGCACCGTCGAGACCCGCAATACCACCACTCCCCCTGTCATGACCGGTGCCGACGGTCAGCCGCTGCTGCTGCTGTCGCGGTCCGGCGAAGGCCGCGTCGCGCTGCTGCTGTCGGATCACATCTGGCTATGGGCACGCGGCTATGAAGGCGGCGGCCCGCATCTCGATCTGCTTCGTCGCACGTCGCACTGGCTGATGAAGCAGCCGGATCTCGACGAGGAAGCACTCAAGCTGCAGAGTCAGGGCAAGGATCTCGTTGTGCTGCGCCAGACCATGGGCGACGCCGTGCAGCCCGTGACGGTGACCTCACCATCAGGCAAGACCCGCGAACTGACGCTGTCAGCCGGCGAGCCCGGTCTGTGGCGCGCGACCACGCCGGCCGATGAACTCGGTCTGTGGCAGGCCACCGACGGCACGCTGAAGGCGCTGATCAATGTCGGCCCGATCAACCCGAAGGAATTCTCCGAGGTCACCTCGACCACCGAGATGCTGAAGCCGCTGGCGCAGGCCAGCGGTGGCGACGCTCGACGGATCAATGAAGGCTCGGGCGTCGAGCTGCCGCGTATCGTGCCGGTGCGCTCCTCGACCGTATTCCGCGGCGACGGCTGGATAGGCGTGCATATGCGCGATGCCAGCGTGGTCCGCGGCGTCGGCGTGCTGCCGATGTTTGCCGGCCTGATCGGGCTGCTGCTGCTGCTCGGCGCGTTTGCCGCGACATGGCTAAGAGAGAGCCGGTAGCTTCTTCCCTCGCCCCGCTTGCGGGGAGAGGGTGGCGCGGACGAAGTCCGCGACGGGTGAGGGGCAGCCAGCGAGTGAAACACTGGCTCCCCCTCACCCGTCATCCACGCTAACGCGTGAATGACGACCTTGTAACTTGCCAGCCGCCGGATCTGCTAAGTTGTGCGGAGCGGTGGCAGGCGGGAGACCGAGTGACCTGAGGGACACCAAGCCCGTGGGAGAGCGCGGGTCCTTGCTTGCCGTTCCATCGAACCCGAACAGTCGCTTGGGCCGCTCAGCAAGCCCGGTTGCGCAAGGATGGGATCAGATGGACGCGATTTATGTTGGCATCGATGTGTCGAAGGATCGGCTGGATGTGGCGTTGCGTCCGGGCGGTGAGAGTTTTGCGGTTGCCCGCAATGGTGCGGGGATCGATGATCTGATCGCGCGGCTGAAAGCGCGGCCGCCACGGATGGTGGCGATCGAGGCGACGGGCGGCTTTGAGACGGTCGTCGCCGCAGGATTGGCCGGCGCCGATCTGCCTGTGGTGGTGGTCAATCCGGCGCAGGTGCGCGCCTTTGCCAATGCCCTCGGCAAGCGCGCCAAGACCGATCCGATCGATGCCATGGTGATCGCGCATTTTGCCGAGGCGACCAAACCGCAACTGCGGCCGCTTCCCGATGCGACGACGCGGCTGCTAGCCGATCTGGTGGCACGTCGGCGCCAGATCGTCGAGATGATTGCCGCGGAAAGCCAGCGTGCACGGCGCGTCAGCAATCTGCGGCTGAAGAAGAGCATCGCCCGGCTCCACAAGGCACTGGAGAAGGAGTTGTCCGAACTGGACGACGACATCGGCGATCACGTGCGGGGATCGCCGGCCTGGGCCGAGAAAGAAGACTTGCTGGTGTCGGTGCCCGGCATCGGTCCGACCATCGCGCGCAGCCTGATTGCCGAACTGCCGGAGCTCGGCACACTAGATCGTCGTCAGATTGCGGCGCTCGCCGGTTTGGCGCCATGGACTCGGCAATCCGGCCAGTGGCGCGGCAAGAGCTTCATCGGCGGCGGCCGGGCCAATGTACGCCGCGTGTTGTTCATGGGAGCGATGGTGGCCGCCCGCTTCAATCCGCAGCTCAAACTGTTCCGCGACAAGCTTGTCGCCGCCGGCAAGCCCAAGCTCGTCGCTATCATCGCCCTCGCCCGCAAGCTGCTCACCATCCTCAACGCCATCCTGCGAGACAAGACCCCATGGCAGCATCAAAACGCTTGACCAACAAGACAGTCGCTCTCCCCGCAAGCGGGGCGAGGTAAGACCGCAGCGTTGCCGTAATCCCACAGCAGGCCGGGTTTCTGTGTCCGGAGATGACTGGCCGTTGACACCCGGCCGCCCGTTGCGCGATGTTACATTATAACATCGGTGCTGGCAGACCTCTCCGCCGACCGATGCCGGGGCAGCCTGTCGGCATGAAGTGGTTTCGCGCGAATATCAGACAAGGGGCAAAGCTGGCGCTGTTCGCGCTGGCGGTGCAGCTCGTTCTGTCATTCGGCCACGTTCACGGCGGGACGGTCCATGCTGCCCCTCTCGACGCCACCTTGGCACTCTCGGCCAGCGACGTTGCGCAAACACCGGCCGCTCCCGATACTGACCACCATCACCGCGCAGCCGATCCCTGCGCCATCTGCGCCGTCATGGCGATGGCCGGTACAGCGCTGTTCGCCGCGCCGCCGGTCCTGCTGTTGCCGCAGGCTGCCGTCCTGCTGCAGCGGATCACCGAGGCTGAGTTCGACCATCTCGACGCCATCAGCGGCGCATCGCAGCCGCGCGGCCCTCCTGTATCCTGACACGACATTTGACGATCGCTGCCGCGAATTTCTCGCGAACGGCGTAACCGAAGTCAGATTCGCATCACCGCGAGTCCCGGCGCAAGCGCCCGAGCGCGCGGCCGGTGAAGTCAGGACAAACCTATGTCGATTCAATTCAAGCGCGCCCTCCTGCTCGGCACATCTGCCGTGGTGGGACTGAGCTGCCTCCCGCAATCCGCGCTGGCGCAGACGCAGCTTCCCGCCGTGGAAGTCACCGCGCCAAGCCCGATCGTGCGCCGCAAGCCGGTGCCGTCACGCACCGCGCATACCCATGTCACGCGCCCCGCACCGAACCGCAATGCCGCGCCGGTGCCCGTCGAGGCAGAGCCGGCCCAGCAGGGCGAACTCCCGATCGTTACCGATCAGTTCGCCACCGTGACCGTGGTGCCGAATGACGAGATCCGCCGCTCCGGCGCCTCGACACTCGGCGACCTCCTCGCCAACAAGCCTGGCATCACTGGCTCCGGTTACGCACCGGGCGCATCGAGCCGGCCGATCATCAGGGGTCTCGACGTCAATCGCGTCGGCATCGTCGAGAACGGCATCGGCAGCAATGGCGCGTCGGACCTCGGCGAAGATCATTTCGTGCCGGTGGATCCGTTTGCCGCCAATCAGATCGAGGTGATCCGCGGCCCGGCGACGCTGCGCTACGGATCGCAATCGATCGGCGGCGTGGTCAGCTCATCAAACAATCGCATTCCCGACGCGCTGCCGAACTGCGCCGTGGCGGCGCCGTTCCAGAGCTACGGCATGCCGGTGAAGGCGCCGGTCGCCGGTCTCGCAGCGCCGGGCTGCATGAATGCCGAGGTGCGCACCTCGTTCAGTTCAGTGGACCGCGGCGTCGATGGCGGCATTCTCCTTGACGCCGGCGGCGGCAATGTCGCCGTTCATGCCGACGTCTATGGCCGCAAGGCCGGCGACTACAATGTGTCGAGCTATCCCTATGCCGAGCCCGGCCTCGCCTTCAATGGACGTCAGCCGAACTCGGCTAACCAGTCGGCCGGCGCATCGGTCGGTGGCTCCTACTTCTTCACCGGCGGCTATATCGGCGCGGCGATCACACAGAACAACACGACCTATCGCATTCCGGGCGTTGAAGGCGCGCAGGTCGGCACCCGTATCGCCGGCCAGCAAACCAAGTTCACGGCGAAGGGCGAATATCGCCCGGACGCCGCGGCGGTCGAAGCGATCCGCTTCTGGGTCGGCGCGACGAACTACAAGCACAACGAAATCGGCCTTGCGGACGCCAGCGATCTCTTGTCCGACGGCGTGCGCCAGACCTTCACCAACAAGGAGCAGGAAGGCCGGCTCGAAGTGCAGATGATGCCCTTCAACGCACGTTTCGCCACGATCACCTCGGCCTTCGGCCTGCAAGTCAACCACCAGGAACTGACGGCACCAAGCCCCGACGACATCGGCAGCCCTCTCAATGGCCTGTGGGATCCGAACAAGAATACAAGGGTCGCCGGCTACAGCTTCAACGAGTTCAAGTTCACCGAAACCACGAAGGCGCAGATCGCTGGCCGCATCGAGCATGTCGAACTGTCCGGTACGACGCCATCTTCGACTCCGAACGAGTTCGATCTCAATGCCGATCCCGGTGCCATTGGGCCGGCTGTCGGGCGCAACCTGACCTTCACGCCGAAGAGCGGCAGCATCGGTCTGATCCAGGATCTGCCCTGGTATGGGCTCTCCGCCAGCATCACCGCGCAATATACCGAGCGCGCACCGAAGCCCGCCGAACTGTTCTCGCGCGGCGGACATGATGCGACGGAGACCTTCGACATCGGCAATCCCAATCTAGGCATCGAGACGGCGAAGTCGGTCGAACTCGGCCTGCGCCGCGCCGCCGGTCCGTTCCGCTTCGAGCTCACCGGTTACTACACGCAATATAGCGGCTTCATCTATCGCCGCCTGACCGGCAACACCTGCGGAGACGGAGTCTGCCAAGCGGGACTTGGCCTCGAACTGAACCAGGCGATCTATTCGCAGCGTGACGCCACCTTCCGCGGCGGCGAATTCCAGAGCCAGCTCGACGTTGCGCAGATCTATGGCGGCACATGGGGTATCGAGACCCAGGCCGACATCGTGCGCGCGACCTTCAGCGACGGCACCAATGTGCCGCGCATTCCGCCGGTGCGTGCCGGCGGCGGTCTGTTCTGGCGCGATGCCAACTGGTTCGCGCGCGTGAACTTGCTGCACGCTTTCGCGCAGAACGACATCGCTGAGATCGCCGAGACGCCGACATCGGGCTACAATCTCCTGAAGGTCGAAGTGAGCTACAAGACGCTGCTCGACCCGCGCATCTACGGCGCCAAGGAAATGACGCTTGGCGTGGTCGGCAACAATCTGTTGAACGAGAACATCCGCAACGCGGTGTCCTATAACAAGGACAACGTGCTGCAGCCCGGACTGAACGTGCGGGCGTTTGCGAGTGTGAAGTTCTGATTGTAAGCGTCGTTCCGGGGCGTGCATTCAGCGCAGCTGAGTGCGCGAACCCGGAACCTCATGCGGTTCTATCACTTCGAGATTCCGGGTTCGCTCGCAGCTAACGCTGCGCGCGCCCCGGAATGACGGCTTGGATCAAAAAATTACTTCGCCGCGTCCCAATCCGGCCGAACGGCGCCGGCGAGACCCGTAGCGGCGCCCTCCACCAGCTCGAGCACAAGCAACCGGTTTTGATCGACCGGACCCGGCATGGTCACATTGCCCTTAGGGATCGCCTTGAAGCCGACCCGGCGGTAATAGGGCTCGTCGCCGACCAGCACGATGAGCTTGTGGCCCTTCTTGCGCGCATCCGCGATGGCGCGGTCCAGCAGCTTGCGGCCGACGCCGCGGCTGCGGAACGGCGGCTCGACGGTGAGCGGCCCGAGCAGCAGTGCCGGCGTATCGCCGACGCAGATCGGCAATTGCCGGACCGAGCCGACCAGCAGCGTGCCGATCCGTGCCGTGAAAGACAGGTCGAGCAGATGACCGACATGTTCACGCAGCCGGTAGGCTGATAGCACGTAACGGCCCGGGCCGAAGGTGCGGGCATGCAGCCGTTCGATGATCTGGGCGTCGTTGGCGGTTTCCGCCAGGATGGTCAGAGAAAGGTCATTCATGTCGGGAGGCGGGATAGCATTTGGCGGGCGCGCGGTCCATTGCCCGGGCGGACGGGATCAGACCCGCCAGGTAGCACTGATCGGCTTGCCGTCGAAGATCTCGGCCAGCCGCAGCCGGGTGCCCTCGGTGGTGTCGTGAGGCAGGGCATCGAGGACGAAGAAGCCGGTTTCGGCGATTTCGCGATTGGGCTCGGGCAACCAGTCCTGCCGGAACTGCCTGACCACATAGACCGCCACATGATCGCGGATCGAGACGTGACTGTTGAGAAAGACACCATGCAGAACCGGCTCTCCCGTGAGTTCGATGCGCCCCTCTTCCCGCAGCTCCATGTCTAGCGCCTCGCGAAAGGTCTGGCCGACTTCGACGCCGCCGCCGGGTAGATACCAGCCGGTGACATAAGTGTGCCGGACTAGAAACACGCGATTGTCAGCGTCCAGCACCACGGCGCGGACGCCCAAGGTCATGCCGCGGGCGAAGCGGAAATACAGATGCACGAATTTGCGCAGGGTCGGCTCCAGCCGCTGCCGCAACGTCGGTGAGGTCATCACGGCAAATTCCTGGCTGGCGACACGGTGGGTGCTTGCGTCATATGCCCCACCTTGCCAAAACATGCAGGGATTTCACAGGCATGAGGGCGCATTGAGCCGGCTTGTTCACATACGCGCAGGGGCAGATCGCTTCTCATGACCGCTTTCACCCTCGCCCATCTGTCCGATCCGCATGTTCCGCCGATGCCAGAGCCGCAATGGCGCGAGCTCCTGGGGCAGCGCGTGCTCGGCTATCTGAACTGGCGGCGCAACCGGCACCTGATCCACCGCCGCGACATGCTGGATGTCATCGTCAGCGACATGCAGGCGCAGCAGCCGGACCATATTGCCGTCACCGGCGATCTCGTGAATCTCGCCCTGGATGCCGAATTCCCGCGCGCGCGCCGCTGGATCGAGAGCGTCGGCACACCGGACAAGGTCTCCCTGGTCCCCGGCAATCACGACGCCTATGTGCGCGGGGCACCGGAGCGCTTTGCGGCAACCTTCGGCGACTATATGCGCAGTGACGGCACCCCCGATACGCGCTTTCCATTTCTGCGTATCCGCGGCCCGCTGGCTCTGATCGGCGTTTCGTCGAGTGTGCCAACCGCGCCGTTCATGGCGACGGGCTCGCTCGGCGACGCACAGCTTAGGGCGCTCAACATTATGCTTGGCGGCCTCGCCGACGCTCATCTGTTTCGCGTATTGCTGATTCATCATCCGCTACGCTCAAAGCAGAAAATGAAGCGACTGACGGATTCCGAAGCGCTGCAAGCTGTGCTCAAGCGCCACGGCGTCGAACTGATCCTGCACGGCCACGACCACATTCATTCGACCATGTGGTTCGACGGCCCACAGCGGCGCATTCCCGCAATCGGCGTGCCATCGGCATCATCGGTTGCACACGGCCACAAGCCGGCAGCCGCCTACAATCTGTTCGCCATCGAACGCGACGGCGAACGCTGGCGCTGCGAGCAGACGGTGCGAGGATTCGGGGGCAGCAATATGGTACACGAGCTGACGCGGACGATGCTGGTGTAGCGTGACTAATGTCCGCGCACGGACACGAACAGCGCGAGCGCAAATAGTCCCACGACGCCGACAATCACACCGAACACGAACGGCCAGAATCTGCTGCGCGGCTTCTTCACCGCCGTCGCTACCTCCGGCGCCGGCATTGTCACCAGCGCGTGCTCGCGCTCAATCATGCGGCGCGCGATATAGTCGGTGACCGCCTTTACGATGGTCGGAACGTCATGCGCCTCGGCCAGCACCACGCGACCGTGGCGGGTGTCCTGCACGAAGCGATACATGCGCTTGTCGCGACCCATCGCGACATGGGCGACCATGTCGATCCACAGCCGCGGCGTGTCGCCCTGGCTGATGCCCCGGTCGAACATCTCGATGCCAACGGGGATCTCGGCGAACGGCAGGTCGAGCGCTTCATTGAGGATCTCCAGCCGCGCCACTTCGGCATCGCGCAGCTCGACGACGACACCGGTGCGATCGGCCGCCTCGATGCGGGCCTGACGCAACGCGTCGCGCAGCCGCTGCGGCCTGGCTTCCTGGACAGGCTTCGTCCCGTTACTCGCCACGCTGGACCCCTTTCTGGCTGCCTGAGCGCGCCATCCACCGGCAGTAACCTATCAGTAACCACGAGTGCCGGAAAGGCCGTTTGTTTCCAGAGGCTTGGCCGCTAAACGCATCAACGGCCCCACCCGGTTTCCCGGATGAGGCCGCTGATATCCTTGGACGTCTTCTTATGGGCAAATCAGCGACAGGCTTGAGGCGATCCAGCGGCACTGACGCCGCTCGGGATCTCAGCTTCAGGCGACCCGTCGGTCCTAAGCGACCTGACGGCTCGGCTCTTCGACGATGGAGAAGCGGACGCCGGCGCGGTGGCGATTCTCTTCCGACACGGTCTTCCAGGCTTCTTCAGCCTGCTTGCGCGTCTTGAACGGGCCCTGCACCTGGGCCGAGCCTTCAACCAGCTTGTGGAAGTTCATCGAACCGAACTCGCCGCCGATGACCCAGAAATTGCTACCGTGTGACATGTCGTGCTCCTGTTTATTCCTTAAATCGACATTCGTGACATGCGATGCATTCACCGTGTGAACAGATAACGCCATGTCAGACAAACCACCAGATGCCTTGTGTTTGAATGGTGATGCGATGTAACATCACGACTTGTAATAAATGTCATTTTGTTAATTTTGTCACAATCAACGACCGGGTGGCGACTCGGGGAACCAGGAATTGGCGCGGATGGCGGGCGAGTCTGGCAAGAAGCTGTTCGTGGGGCCGCGCTTCAGGCGGATCCGGCAGCAACAGGGCCTGTCCCAGACCCAGATGGCAGAGGGCCTCGGCATTTCGCCGAGCTACATCAATCTGATTGAGCGCAACCAGCGGCCGGTCACCGCGCAGTTGCTGCTGCGCCTCGCCGAGACCTACGACCTCGATCTCCGCGATCTCGCGACGGCGGATGAAGATCGCTTCTTCGCGGAGCTGAACGAAATCTTTTCCGATCCGCTGTTTCGCCAGATCGATTTGCCGAAACAGGAATTGCGCGACCTTGCCGAACTCTGTCCCGGCGTCACGCATGCGCTGCAGCGGCTCTATGCGGCTTATACCGAAGCGCGGCGCGGCGAGACCATGGTGGCGGCGCAGATGGCCGATCGGCACGAAGGCGCGCCCTTCGAAGCCAATCCGATCGAGCGCGTGCGTGATTTGATCGAGGCCAACCGCAATTACTTCCCCGAACTCGAAACGACCTCCGAAGGCCTACGCGACGAGATCAACGTGCCGTCGCAGGATCTGTTTGCTGCGCTGAGCACACGACTACGCGACAAATATTCGATCGTCACCCGCATCATGCCGGTGGATGTGATGCGCGAGACGCTTAGACGTTTCGACCGACATCGCCGGCAGTTGCTGATCTCGGAAATGATCGATGCGCCCGGCCGCGCCTTTCAGGTCGCATTCCAAATCGGCCTCGTCGAGTGCTCATCGCATTTCGAGACCATCATCGGCCGCGCCGGGCCGCTCGACGACACCACACGGCGGCTCTATCGCATCACGCTGGCCAACTATTTCGCAGCCGCCGCACTGATGCCCTATGCAGCGTTTCATGCCGCCGCGGAAGCGCTGAGCTATGACGTGCAGGTGCTCGGCCAGCGTTTCAATGTCGGATTCGAGCAGATCTGTCATCGCCTCACCACACTGCAGCGGCCGAATGCGCGCGGCGTGCCGTTTTTCATGCTGCGCGTCGACAATGCCGGCAACGTCTCGAAGCGGTTTTCATCCGGCACCTTCCCGTTTTCGAAATTCGGCGGCACCTGCCCGCTGTGGAACGTGCATTCGACCTTCGACACGCCGGACCGCCTGCTGAGCCAGGTGATAGAACTCCCCGACGGCAGCCGCTACTTCTCCATCGCACAGACACTACGCCGGCCCGCAGCGCCGCATCCGCAGCCGCAACCGCGCTTCGCCATCGGCCTCGGCTGCGAGATCCGCCATGCCGGCAAGCTCGCATATTCAGCAGGCCTCGATCTGGAGAAGACTGAAGGCACGCCGATCGGCGTCAATTGCCGTCTCTGCGAGCGCGAGAATTGCAGCCAGCGGGCCGAGCCGCCGATCACGCGCAGCCTGATCCTCGATGAGAACACACGGCGGGTGTCGTCATTTGCTTTCAGCAATGCGCGGGAACTATAGTTGCAAGGTCTTCCCGATCGCCCCTAACATTGAGGCCATTGATGACGTTGCTGGTCCGGGAAATGCTGCCGTCCGAAGTTCACGTCGTCAGCACCTATTTCCACAATGCCACGCCGGAATTCCTGGAAGCGATGGGCGTCGATCCAACGAGGATGCCGCCGGCGCTGATCTGGCAGGAGCGTATCGGCCAACAATATGCCCTCCCGCCGGAACGCCGCGCCGCCGTTGTTGCGCTGTGGCTCATGGATGATCAGCCCATCGGATTTTCCAGTTGTGACAAGATCGTCTATGGCGAAAGCGCCACCATGCATCTTCACGTGCTGCACCCGGATAAACGGCAGAGCGGTATCGGCACTCAATGCGTCCGCCAGAGCGCCGCACTTTATTTCGATATGCTGAAGCTGAAATCGCTGTTCTGCGAGCCGAATGCCTTCAACATCGGGCCGAATCGAACCTTGCAAAAAGCCGGCTTCAAGTATGTGAAGACCCACATGACGGTGCCCGGACCGTTGAATTTTCATCAGGCCGTAACACGATGGGTCCTCCAGCGCTGATGCTTGTATGACATGTCATGGCCGGGCTTGACCCGGCCATCCATCTTGAATGTTAGTGTGGGAGAAAGATGGATGCCTGGATCAAGTCCGGGTATGACAGCGGAGAGGTCTGGTTCATGCTGCGAATGTCTGTGCGATCCACAATTCTCATTGCAGCATCTGCCCTTATCTCCTTCACCTCCCCCGCCTCCGCCCAGCGCGCCGCATCCTGTCATGGCGGCCAGAGCTTCGACCAATTCCTTGCCGGGCTGAAACAGCAGGCTGTCGCTAGCGGGGTATCGCAGCGCGCGATGGCGGAAGCGGCGCCCTATCTCGTCTACGACCAGGGCATCGTCAATCGCGACCGCGGGCAGCGAGTATTCGGGCAGTTGTTCACGCAATTCGCCGGTCGCATGGCGGCTGATTACCGGATGCAGAACGGGCAGCTCAAGATCAAGGCGAACGCCGCAGCCTTTGCACGTGCAGAGAAAGAGTATGGCGTGCCGCCAGCGGTCATCGCCGCATTCTGGGCGCTGGAGAGCGACTTCGGCGTGCAGATGGGCAATCTGCAGACGCTGCGCTCGCTGGTGTCGCTGGCCTATGACTGCCGGCGCTCGAAGATGTTTCAGGACGAGACCATCGCCGCACTGAAGATCATCGATCGCGGCGACCTGTCGCCGGCCGAGATGATCGGCTCATGGGCCGGCGAACTCGGCCAGACGCAGTTCCTGCCGACGCACTACTTCAACTATGCCGTCGACTACGACGGCGATGGCCATCGTAATTTGCTGCGCAGCCCCGCCGACGTGATCGGCTCGACGGCGCATTACATTTCCACGGGCCTTAAATGGCGGCGTGGCGAACCGTGGCTGCAGGAGGTGCGGGTCACCGAGAACGTACCTTGGGATCAGGCCGATCTCACCATTCAACTGCCGCGCGCCAAATGGGCATCGTTCGGCGTGAGTTATCCCGATGGACGGCCGCTGCCGAATGACAGCATGCCGGCCTCGCTGCTGCTGCCGATGGGCCGCCACGGTCCCGCTTTCCTCGCCTACGCGAATTTCGCCGCCTATACCGAATGGAATAATTCGCTGATCTATTCGACCACCGCCGCCTATCTCGCCACCCGCATCAATGGCGCGTCCAAGATGCGGCAGCCGTCCGCCCCTGTCGCGCAACTGTCACATCCTGAACTCCGCGAGCTGCAGCAACTGCTGGCGAAGCGCGGCTTCAATGTCGGCAAGATCGACGGCATCCTCGGCCAGCAGAGCCGCACGGCCGTCAAAGCCATGCAGGTCAAATTCGGCCTGCCCGCGGACTCCTGGCCGACGGCTGAATTGTTGGCGGCGCTGAAATCCGGGCGCTAGAGCCTGATTTATCTGATCCGAGAAACGGTATCCACATCTCGGGATCACGCTCGAAATTTCTTCTCTTTTGTAAGGCTGGGGCGGTTGAATTCGGCTGGCCGCGCCCCAAGTCCATGCAGCAGCATCTTTCTTGACCCTTTCGGGTCGTCACCGCTGCGCAGCCGCAATCGACCGAAAAAGAGCATCACATGTCATTTTACGATTCCGCCGTGCCTGCTTATCTGCAGATGCTCGGCAGCCTCTCCGCCATTCTCGACAAGGCTGAGGCCCACGTCACCGCGAAAAAGATCGAGCCGGAAGCCTTGCTCGGCGCCCGGCTTTATCCCGACATGCTGCCGCTCTCTCGCCAGGTTCAGGTCGCCTGCGACCAGGCCATGCGTGGTTGCGCCCGGCTCACCCAGAACGAACCTCAGTCGGTGCCGGACACCGAGAAAACCTTTGGCGAATTGAAGCAGCGTCTGGCCAAGGCGATGGATTATGTGAAGGGCTTCACGCCGGCTCAATTCGAAGGCGCCGACGTACGCGAGGTCACGTTTCCGATCGGCGGCGGCAAGACCACGACCATGACGGGCCAGCAGTATCTGAGCAGCTTCTCGCTGCCGAACTTCTACTTCCACGTCGCTATCGCCCACGGCATTCTCCGGCATAGCGGCATCGAGATCGGCAAGCGCGACTTCCTCGGCGCGCAGTAAGCCGCGCCATCACCGCAGGATATTCGGCTGCTGGCCGACCGATAGAGAGATCATGATCATTCAATCCGTCATCGCCACGATCGTTTTATCCTGAACCAACGACATGCAGCGCAGCGGTATTGCCAATGCGCTGCATGATGCCCAATTCGATTTCACCTTTCATCGACTGGATCATTCATCATGAGCACGTCCAAACTCTTCGACCCCTACAAGCTTGGTGCGAACACGCTGACCAATCGCACGGTGATGGCACCGCTGACGCGCAATCGCGCATTGCCGGGCAACGTGCCGAACCCGCTGGCGGTCGAATATTATAGCCAGCGTGCCAGCGCCGGCCTTCTGGTGACCGAAGGCACACCCGTCTCGCAGCAGGGCCAGGGCTACCAGGACGTCCCGGGCATCTACACCAAGGAGCAGATCGCCGGCTGGAAGAAGGTGACGGAGGCCGTGCATGCCAAGGGCGGTCATATCTATATGCAGATCTGGCACGTTGGCCGCATCTCGCATGTCAGCCTGCAGCCGAATGGCGGCGCGCCGGTGGCCCCTTCGGCGATCCGCGCCAACACCAAGACCTTCGTCAACAACACCTTCACCGACGTCTCGGAACCCCGCGCGCTGGAGCTGGGTGAAATTCAAGGCGTCATCGACAGTTTCGCACGCGGCGCTGCCAATGCGGTCGAAGCCGGTTTCGACGGCGTGGAGATTCATGGCGCCAACGGTTATCTGCTTGAGCAATTTGCGCGTGACAGCACCAACAAGCGCACCGACGCCTATGGCGGTTCGCTCGAGAACCGCGCCAAACTAATGCTGGAAGTGGCCGCGGCAGTTGCCAAGGAAATCGGCGGCGACAGAACCGGTATCCGCATCTCGCCGGTGACGCCGGCCAACGATGCCGCCGCCGACACGCAGGCCCAAAAGCTGTTCGACTACATCACCGACGGGCTCAGCGCCGAGAAGCTGGTCTATCTACATGTCGTCGAAGGCGCGACCGGCGGTCCGCGCGACGTGGCACCGTTCGACTATGTCAGCCTGCGCAAGCGTTTCAGTGGAACGTATATCGCCAATAACGGCTTCGATCTCGCGCTCGCCAACAAGGTGCTCGCGGCCGATGCCGCCGACCTGATCGCCTTCGGCAAGCCGTTCATCTCGAACCCGGATCTGGTCGAGCGCCTGAAGAGCGGCGCGCCACTCAACGATGCCGACAAGGCGACGTTCTATGGCGGCGGCGCCAAGGGCTACACGGACTACCCAACGCTGGCTGCGGCGAAGTAAGATCCGCTATCGATAAAGTGAAAAGGCCGGGATCGTCCCGGCCTTTTCTGTTATTTGTGCGCTTGCAACGCGCTTCGTAAATTCTCCATCTCGTGCCGCAACGACGCGGCGACGCCTCAACAGGTTCGACATGACGCAGCCCACATATCCCGCTTCCATGAAGGCTATTGCCTTCGATCACTTCGGCGGCCCGGAGGTCTTGCGATATGTCGGGCTCCCCTCGCCCTCCGCAAGGCCAAACGACCTGATCGTGCGCGTCGCGGCTGCCGGGATAAACCAGGCTGATATCAATTATCGAAAAGGGAAGTATGGCAAGGAGCCTAACTTCGGCGATTCCGACCTGACGGGCCTGGAGATTGCCGGAACGGTTATCGATACCGGCGAAGCCGTGACGCAATTCAAGCCGGGTGACCGGGTCATGGGGATCACGGGCGGTGGCGGCTATGCAGAGTTTGCACGGATGGATGCCGGGCTGGCGATACCCGTCCCGACCTGGATGACGGATATCGAAGCGGGAGCCATTCCCGAAGCCTTTGTTACAGCCCATCAGGCACTCTTTCATCTCGGGCGCCTGCAAAAAGGCGAGCGGGCTCTGATCCATGGTGCAGGCGGGGGCGTCGGCTCTGCAGCCGTGCAACTGGCGGTTCTATCCGGAGCGGGCTCCGTCATCACTACAAGCAGCGACGAGAAACGTACGAGGTTGCTGGCTCTTGGCGTCGATCTGGCGATCAACTACCGCGGTGAACAGTTCGAAGACGTTATCGCGCAGCTGTCCCCCGATCCCGGCGTCGATGTGATTGTCGACTTCGTCGGAGGCCCTTATCTCGAGCGCAACATTCGTTCACTGCGGCCGGGCGGACGCCTGATCCAGATTGGCGTCTCCGGTGGATCGCAAGCAACGCTCCCCCTCGATCTCGTGCTCTTCAGGCGACTACGGATTGAAGGGACGGTAATGAAATCCGTCTCTCTGCATGAGAAGCGGAATATGGTTGGGCGTTTCGCGGAGCGATGGATGCCAGCGCTCGTGGAAGGTGAATTGAAGCCGATCATCGACCGGACATTCGCCTTGCGCGAGGCCGAAGAGGCGCATCGCTATCTAGAACGCGCTGCGCACTTCGGCAAAATACTCTTGATCCCCTAAAGTCGGAAGCGGCAGCGCAATAGCGTCTTGTAAGTTCCTGCGCCTCCGGCATGCGGGGCGCATATACGTTCGTTGCTATGGCGCAAACGCAAGCATGCGAACAGCAAGCTACCGCGTGATGGAGGAATGTGGGCGGTGCTGCCAGAACAGTGGTGTCGTTCCCGTTAGCGAACGTCGGATGGATGCACTCGATAGCTGAGGCGCCCTCGTCACTGCAAAGGACATAGCATGAAGATCCTCCTTGATCAGATACTCTCTCAATCGGCCTATTCGAGCGAGATCGACGTTCCCATCGAAAAAATCGATATCGCCGACTGGCTGTTCAACCTGCCGGAGGCCGAATATCAGCGCTGCTGCCCGCCCGACCACATCTCCGCCGGAACGACCAGTACCGACGATGGACGCCGGATGTCCATCAATGTCGAGCAGATCGGAGCCGGACTGGTGATACAGCATTATGTGGCTGAAGAGGCGACGCCTACCTATTGCCGGATGAATTCGATCTCGGACGTGTTCACCGCGAGCGGGCACACACAGGTCAACGTCATCTGGGAGCTGATCGCGGAGCCACTGGATGCCAGCCGCACGCGTTACACCAACCGCGTCACCTGTCATCCGACAGACGCATTCATGGCGTTTATCGCCGAGCGCGGCCAGACATACGAGCAGGCAGCGGCAGCGCGGCAGGCCGCTGGCGGCGATCACAACAATCGCGAGACACCGCTGTTCGCAGCCAGCATCGCCCGCAAGGCACTGGCGACCGAGGTTTGAGATGAGGATCGTCATTACGGTCCCTGTAATGACGACAGCAGGAGTGCTGGCAGAAAGAAAAGGCCGGGATCACTCCCGGCCTTTGTGTTTATTGAGTCAGCCTTAATTCGCCGACGCGCGCTTCTGCGGCGGGGTCGCGGGCCACGACTTGATCAGCGTGTCGTAGTCCACCGTCTCGCCCTTCGGCTTCTCGTTGGCCAGCTTGCGCTGGGGCGCGATGTTGCCGTCCTTGGCGGACTTCGCATACCAGAACTCGGCCGTTTCCTTCTTGTTCAGCTTCGGTCCGCATTCGCCCTGAACCTTGGATCGTTCAAGACGTTCGAGCACCGAATCCTGAGCTGCGGCCAGTGAGTCCATCGCCTGCTGCGGGGTCTTCGCACCGGACGACGCATCGCCGATGTTCTGCCACCACAACTGCGCCAGCTTCGGATAGTCCGGGATGTTGTTGCCGGTCGGCGACCACTGCACGCGGGCCGGCGAGCGATAGAACTCGACCAGACCGCCGAGCTTCGGCGCACGTTCGGTGAACGACTTGTCCCAGATATCGCTCTCACGGATGAAGGTGAGACCGACATGGCTCTTCTTCAGCGACACCGTCTTCGAGGTGATGAACTGCAGATAGAGCCAGGCTGCCTTGCGGCGATCGGCAGGCGTCGACTTGAGCAGCGTGCCCGAACCGACGTCCTGATAGCCGAGCTTCATGCCTTCCTTCCAGTAGGAGCCATGCGGCGACGGGGCCATGCGCCACTTCGGCGTACCGTCGGCATTCATGACCGCAAGACCCGGCTTCACCATGTCGGCGGTGAAGGCGGTGTACCAGAACATCTGCTGGGCGATATTGCCCTGCGCCGGCACCGGCCCCGACTCCGAGAAGGTCATGCCTTGCGCCTGCGGCGGGGCATACTTCTTCATCCAGTCGAGATATTTCGCGATCGAATACACGGCGGCCGGACCGTTGGTATCGCCGCCGCGCTCGACGGAGGAGCCGACCGGACGACAGCCTTCCATGCGAATACCCCACTCATCGACGGGCAGACCGTTCGGAAGACCCCTGTCGCCGTTGCCGGCCATCGACAGCCACGCGTCGGTGAAACGCCAGCCGAGCGACGGATCCTTCTTGCCGTAGTCCATGTGGCCATAGACCTTGACGCCGTTGATCTCCTTGATGTCGTTGGTGAAGAACTCGGCGATGTCTTCATAGGCCGACCAGTTCACGGGCACGCCGAGATCGTAGCCATACTTGGCCTTGAACTTGGCCTTGTAGTCGGGATTGGTGAACCAGTCGTACCGGAACCAGTAGAGGTTGGCGAACTGCTGGTCGGGCAGTTGATACATCTTCTTGTCCGGCGCGGTGGTGAAGGACGTTCCAATGAAGTCCTTGACGTCGAGCGTCGGGCTGGTGACGTCCTTGCCTTCTGCGGTCATGTAGTCCGACAGCGCAATGGTCTGGCCGTAGCGGAAATGCGTGCCGATCAGGTCGGAGTCGTTGATCCAGCCGTCATAGACGTTCTTGCCGGACTGCATCTGGGTCTGCAGCTTCTCGACCACGTCGCCTTCCTGGATCAGGTCGTGCTTCAGCTTGATGCCCGTGATCTCGGAGAATGCCTTGGCCAGCGTGCGCGATTCATATTCGTGCGTGGTGATGGTTTCGGAGACGATATTGATCTCCATGCCTTTGAACGGCTGCGCGGCCTTCTCGTACCACTGCAGTTCTTTCAGCTGCTCTGCCTTCGACAGCGTCGATGGCTGGAATTCGCTGTCGATCCACTTCTGAATGGTGGCGTCGTCGGCCTTGGCCGGTGCGGCGAGCAACGCAGTCGCCGTGATCAACGCAGCAGCGCTGGTCATCGTGATATGGCGCGTCGGGCGACGTGCCTGTGTCGTCAGGTGCCTCATAGCTTCCTCCCTCACTTCTGTTTCAGGCCCGGGTTCATCCCGGGACTGCAGTCCATGCCGGTCAGACGGTGCGAAAAATTGCCACCGCCGAGACCAGCGAAATCAATGTCGCGAACCACAGATTCGAGATTTCAACTCCCTCCTCGCCGATCGGCAGCGTCGCGATCGGGTCGGAACCGACGAAGCCGATCCACAACAGGTGGATGACGGCCGCCGCGATCAGCGACAGGAACAGCCGGTCGCCGCGCGTGGTAGGAATGCGCAGGATGCCGATGCGTTCGGCTTCGGGATAGGCGACTGCGAGCCAAGTCATGGTGCCCAGCGTGAGTGCCAGCAGGCCGAAGAAGATCGCCGTCGGCGGCGTCCAGGCCATCCATGCGATGTTTTCCATGACGACCTCCTAGACCCGGCCAAGCGCGAAACCGCGCGCGATGTAATTGCGGACGAACCAGATGACGAGGGCACCGGGGATGATGGTCAGCACGCCGGCGGCGGCGAGCAGGCCCCAATCCATACCAGAGGCCGACACGGTACGCGTCATGACCGCGGAAATCGGCTTGGCATTCACCGAGGTCAGCGTGCGCGCCAGCAGCAGTTCGACCCAGGAGAACATAAAGCAGAAGAAGGCAGCGACGCCGATGCCCGACGCGATCAGCGGCACGAGAATCTTCACGAAGAATTTCGGGAACGAGTAGCCGTCGAGAAACGCCGTCTCGTCGATCTCGCGCGGCACGCCGGACACGAAGCCTTCGAGGATCCACACCGCCAGCGGGACGTTGAACAGGCAATGCGCCAGCGCCACGGCCCATGGCGTGTCGAACAGGCCGATGGCCGAATAGAGATTGAAGAATGGCAGCGCGAATACGGCGGGCGGCGCCATCCGGTTCGACAGCAGCCAGAAGAACAGGTGCTTGTCGCCGAGGAAACGATAGCGCGAGAACGCGTAAGCTGCCGGCAGCGCGAAAGAGATCGACAGGATGGTGTTGATGATGACGTATTTCAGCGAATTGATGTAACCGGAATACCAGCTCTCGTCGGTGAAGATGCGGGTATAGTTCTCCAGCGTCGGCTGGTGCGGCCACAGCGTCATGGTCGAGACGATCTCGCCATTGGTCTTGAAGCTCATATTAACGAGCCAGTAGATCGGCAGCAGCAAGAACACCAAAAACAGTAACAGGATAATGCGACGCCCAGGGATCGTATGCATCAGACCGCTCCCTCGCGCTTGGTGTGATCGACGCCGGCATTGGTCATCACGGTGTAGAATATCCAGCACACGATCAGCACGATGATGTTGTAGACCAGCGACAGCGCCGCAGCCTTGCCGAGATCGAACTGGCCGAGCGCGATCTTGACAAGCTCAATGGAGACGAAGGTGGTCGAATTTCCGGGGCCGCCGCCGGTGACCACGAAGGGCTCGGTATAGATCATGAAACTATCCATGAAACGCAACAGCACGCCGATCAGCAACACACGGTTGAGCTTCGGCAACTGGATCGCGCGAAACACCGCCCAGCGCGACGCGCCGTCGATCTGTGCCGCCTGATAATAAGCGTCGGGGATCGACTTCAGGCCTGCGTAGCACAGCAGCGCAACGAGGCTGGTCCAGTGCCAGACATCCATCACGATGACGGTCGCCCAGGCATCGAACTCGTTCGACACATAGTTATAGTCGATGCCCATGTGATTGAGCGTGTAGCCGAGCAGGCCGATATCGGGACGCCCGAAGATCTGCCAGATGGTGCCGACCACGTTCCATGGAATCAGCAGCGGCAGCGCGAGGATCACGAGGCAGGCTGCGACGCGCCAGCCGTCACGCGGCATCGACAGCGCGACAAGAATGCCGAGCGGCACTTCGATGGCGAGGATGATCGCGGAGAAAGCCAGGTTTCGCAGCAGCGACGCGAAGAAACGCCCGCCGAGATCGCTGGACGGATCGAGCAACTCCTTGAACCAGCCAACGCCGTTCCAGAAGAACTGGTTGTTGCCGAAGGTGTCCTGCACCGAATAGTTCACGACCGTCATCAGCGGCAACACCGCGGAGAACGCCACGATGAGAAACACCGGCAGGACGAGGAACCAGGCTTTTTGATTGACGGTTTTGTCCATCATGCAACCCCTTCGACAAGGCGGCTGTCAGCATAAACGTGCACCCGGCCGGGATCGAACACCAGCCCGACATCGCTCCCCGCAACAGAAAATCCCTGAGGTACGCGCGCGGCGAACTTGACGCCGCCGATGCGGACGCGCGCGAAACTGATACGGCCGAGATCGTCGACCCGCTCGACCTGCGCCAACAGCAAGCCCGGTGCGGGCGTCGCAACATGGACAAATTCGGGGCGAACGCCGATTTCGATTGTCGCGCCCGCTGGCAACTTGTCGTAACTGCGCTGCAGCGCGATCACGTGCCCGCCGATACGCGCCTCGCGGCCGCTGACTTCGGCCGGCACGATATTCATGCCGGGCGAGCCGATGAAATAGCCGACGAATGTATGTGCGGGCTTGTCGAACAGCTCCTGCGGCGTGCCGGACTGTACGACACGCCCGTCATGCATCACCACCACCGTATCGGCAAAGGTCAACGCCTCGGTCTGGTCGTGGGTCACGTAGATCATCGTGAGGTCCAGCGCGCGGTGCAGTGCCTTGAGCTTCGAGCGTAGTTCCCATTTCAGTGCGGGATCGATCACCGTCAGTGGTTCGTCGAACAGCACCGCAGCAACGTCGGAACGCACCAGGCCACGGCCGAGCGAGATCTTCTGCTTGGCATCGGGCGTTAGCCGCGTTGCCTTGCGGCCCAGATAGGGCGTGAGATCGAGGAGTTCGCCGATCTCGGCGACACGTGCATCGATCTGGGCTTTCGGCACGCCGCGATTCTTCAGCGGAAAAGCGAGATTCTCACCGACCGTCATGGTGTCGTAGATGACCGGGAACTGGAACACCTGCGCGATGTTCCGCTTCTGGGTCGACAGCGGCGTGATGTCCTTGCCGTCGAACAGGATCTGGCCGCGCGTCGGCGTCACGATGCCGGAGATCAAATTGAGCAGCGTGGTCTTGCCGCAACCGGATGGGCCGAGCAGCGCATAGGCGCCGCCCTGCCGCCAGGTCATGGAGATCGGCTTGAGGGCAAAGCTCTCCAGATCGGCATCGGGGCCGCTGTAGGACTGCGCGAGATCGACGAGATCGATGCGGGCCATGTTACGCTCCCTGCACAGTGTTGGGAGCGGCAACCAGACGGTCGCTGCCATCGAAGACGAACAGATTGGCGGGATCGAGCACGGCGTCGAGCATGTGGCCGGGCAGGAATTCATGCACGCCCTGCAGCACCGCAACCCAATTCGACGCGTCGCGCTTCAGATGGACGAAGCTTTCCGACCCGGTGATTTCGGTCACGGTCACTTCGGCCGGAAACGCATGCCGTCCGGCGAGACCACTGGCGACTTCGAGCTGATGCGCGCGGAAGCCAACGCGATAGCTGCCGTCGGCGAGGTTTGCGTAGAGCCCGCTGGCGGGCGCTGTCGCGCCACCGGCATAGTGCACATTGCCGTTCTTCTTCTCGATCACCACCAGATTGAGTGGCGGATCCGAGAACACTTCGGCGGCCTTGAGAGTCTCGGGATGGCGATAGACCCTGGAGGTCTGGCCGACCTGCAAAACCTGGCCTTCCCACAGACACACGGTGCTGCCGCCCAACAAAAGCGCTTCGGAAGGCTCCGTCGTCGCATAGACGAAGATCGCACCGGAGGCCTCGAATATCTTCGGCAGTTCGGTGCGCAATTCCTCGCGCAGCTTGTAGTCGAGATTGGCGAGCGGCTCGTCGAGCAGCACGAGATCGGCGCCCTTGACCAGCGCGCGGGCAATGGCGGTGCGCTGCTGCTGGCCACCGGAGAGCTGCAGCGGCGTGCGCTTCAGATAGGGCTCAAGCTTGAGCAAGGCCGCGGCTTCGTGCACGCGGGTTTCAATCTCGGCTTTCGGCTTGCCCTGCACGCGCAGCGGCGAGGCGATATTCTCATAGACCGTCAGCGAAGGGTAATTGATAAACTGCTGATAGACCATCGCCACCGAGCGTTTGCGGATATCAACGCCGGTGACGTCCTTACCATCGACCAGCACACGACCTTGGGTCGGCTTATCGAGCCCGGCCAGCAACCGCATGATCGAGGTCTTGCCGGCCAATGTCGGCCCGAGCAGCACGTTCAGTGTGCCCCTTTCCAGCGTCAGCGACACGTCACGGATCGTCGTGACGCCATCGACCATCTGCGAGACGTGATCGAGTGCGACGCTCATGACCGCACTCCCGCTTCACGCATTGGATTGGCGGGCTGGGCGCGATTAGCCTGCAGCCATTGATCGAGAGCCGCTATCTCTTCCTTCGACAGGCGCAGACCGAGTTTGGAACGGCGCCACACGATATCCTCGGCACTGACGGCCCATTCATTGGCCACGAGATAGCGCACTTCGCGCTCGGTCAGCGTTGCGCCAAAGGCCTGACCGAGATCGGCCGGCGATTTCGCGGTGCCCAGCATCTTTGCGGCGCGCGTGCCATAGGCATGTGCCAGCCGGTTGGCATGGGCCGGCGTCAGGAACGGATAGTCGCGCAACAATTCGGCGATCAGCGCATCGACCGCGGAGACATCGAAATCACCGCCAGGCAGCGTGGCATGGGCCGTCCAGCCTTCCCTGGCCTTGGTGCCCTTCAGATACGGCGCAAGCTTCTGCAAGGCTTCTTCGGCAAGGCGGCGATAGGTCGTGATCTTGCCGCCATAGATCGACAGCAGCGGCAGGCCGCCGGGCAGATCGAGCTCGAACACATAGTCGCGCGTCGCCGCCTTGGCCTCATTGGCGCCGTCGTCATAGAGCGGACGCACGCCGGAATAGGTCCACACCACGTCTTCGGCCAGCACGGGCCTGGCGAGATATTCGCTGACCGACTTGCAGAGATAGTTGATCTCGTCGGCAGAGATTTTCACATCGGCGGGATCGCCGTCATAATCGATATCGGTGGTACCGATCAGGGTGAAATCGTTCTGATAGGGAATCGCAAACACGATACGACCATCGGCATTCTGGAAGATGTAGGCACGGTCGTGGCTGTAAAGTTTCGGCACCACGATATGCGAGCCCTGCACGAGGCGGACTTTCGCCTTCGCATTGACGCCGGCACCGACCGCCAGAACATTCTCGACCCACGGACCGCCGGCATTGACCAGCGTGCGCGCACTGATGGTCGAGCGGTCGCCCGTCGCCGTATCCTGCACCGTGACCTGCCACATCCCGTCGGCCTGCCTGATCTCGGTTGCGCGCGTGCGCGTGCGGATGTCAGCGCCCCGGTCCGCGGCATCACGCGCGGTGAGCACGACAAGACGCGCATCATCTACCGAGCAGTCGGAATATTCAAAGCCACGCTTGAACCGGCCGGGCGCCAGCGGCTTGCCGGTCTCGTCGCGGGTGAGGTCAAGCGTGCGCGTCGGGGGCAGAAGCTTACGGCCGCCGATATGGTCGTAGAGAAACAACCCCAAGCGCAGCAGCCAGGCGGGCCGCAGACCGGCGTGATGCGGCAGCACGAAACGCAAGGGGCGGATGATATGCGGCGCGATCTGCCAGAGAACTTCGCGCTCCAGCAGCGCGTGGCGCACCAATTTGAAGTCGTAATATTCGAGGTAGCGCAACCCGCCATGGATGAGCTTGGTCGACCACGACGAGGTGCCGCTGGCCAGATCGTTCATCTCGCAAAGGAACACGGAATTGCCGCGGCCGACGGCGTCGCGGGCGATGCCGCAGCCATTCACACCGCCACCAATGATTGCGAGGTCGTAGATCTGACCCACCCCGTGTCCCCTCCTGCGCCAATTGTCTGGCGCCTTCCTTCGGACGCGCCATCTTCGCTTTCAGCGATTTGGCTTTCGCTTTCGATTAAACCACAACCTAAAACGAAAGCAACTGGCGTTTTCGGGGTCTGAACAGGGTCTAAAGCGGGGTCGGCTCGGGTTCCAGGTCGTCCGCATCGTCGGCGGAGCCCGGCAAGGCGGCGATGACCTGTACGCCCCGGCTTCGGCAGATCTCCTGCAAGGGCGGTGGCAGCGGCACGTCGGTGACGAAGGTCTGTATCTGGCTGATATGGGCGATGCGCACCGCCGCCGAGCGCCGCAGCTTGGTCGAATCGCAGACCAGCATGACACTGCGGGCATTGGCGATGATCGCCTGCGCCGCCTGCACCTCGCGATAGTCGAAGTCGAGCAGCGCACCCTCCTCGTCAATCGCCGAGGCGCCGATGATGGCGTAATCGACCTTGAATTGGCCAATCAGCTTGATCGCCGTGGAGCCGATCACCGCACCATCGGAGCGACGCACGGTGCCACCGGCTACAATCACCTCGATATGCGGGTGACGATAGAGCATCATCGCCACATTGAGGTTGTTGGTGATGACCAGCAGGTTTTCGTGATTGATCAGCGCGCTCGCGACTTCTTCCGTGGTGGTGCCGATATTGATGAACAGCGACGAGCCATTGGGAATCTGCGCCGCGGCAGCAACGCCGATCGCCTTCTTCTCTTCGGCGGCCACGAATCGCCGCGCTTCATAAGCGAGGTTTTCGACGCCGGACGCGACGATGGCGCCGCCGTGGATACGCGTGAGCAGGCGCTGGTCGCAGAGATCGTTGAGATCCTTGCGGATGGTCTGTGCGGACACCTCGAAGCGCCGCACCAAGTCGTCGACCATCACGCGGCCAAAGGCCCGCGCGTGATTCAGGATTTCGGATTGGCGATGGGTCAGGCCAGCAGTCACAACGGCACCTCGGAACGAACGGTTCCATGGTGCGGGTGTTGGCGGCAATGGTCAACGCATCACCAGCGCAGGTGCCATACGCGTCGCCGCCGATGTCGTCAGAGAATCGCCCTCTAGGGCGTCACAGCTGCTTGGATACCCTGCGCGAATTGAAAGGCAGCGCGTTCAGCTTCGCGCGCATTGCGAAACAGTTGGCCTTCCATCGGGTTGAAACGGTGAGACGCGGCGAAGAACCTGTACCCACCGGGATCGCGAACCACGATGCCGGCAGCCTGCGATGAGACTTCGATGATGTAAGTGTCTGACATGGCGGCCCCCTACGCGATAGGCGATGCATATTCCGGGCCACTAACTGCAGAGGAGGTATTTCGTTCCCGCCGGTGTTTAGAATTGCTCAGGTCGAGATCGTCGCGTCCGGACGCTTGATCACCTGCGGGCGCCCCGCCTCGTCAATGGACACGAAGGTGAAATTGCCGTCGGTCACCAAGATCGGGGCGTTTTCGTTGCGGCGAAGCACCCAGGCCTCGATATGCACGGTAAGTGACGTGCGGCCCATCCGCACCAGTTCCGCATGCACGGACACGACGTCACCGACATGAACGGCCTTGCGGAAGGTCATCGCCTCGATGGCGACGGTGACGGTACGCGTCTTCGCCACCTTGGCGGCAAAGATGCCGCCGCCGAGATCCATCTGGCTGAGCAGCCAGCCGCCAAAGATATCGCCATTGGCATTGGTATCTGCTGGCATCGCCACCGTGCGGATGGTGAGATCGCCGGTCGGCTCCGCATCCAGCCCCGTCACTAGCTGCGTCGTTGATTCAGTCATGAGCAAAGCCTGCCGCAAATTGAGTCATCATTTAAAGGTTTCCCAGCCGGCATCCGGCGCAAAGCGGTCGCCGAACCGGGCCGCCAGCGTGCGCAGCGTGGCGGTGATATTCTCGGTTCCACGCGTCCGCGCATAGTTCAGCGGGCCGCCGCGGAATGGCGCGTAACCTGTTCCGAAAATCATTGCGCCATCGACAACATCGGGGTTGTCGACGATGCCTTCGCGCAGACAGGCGACGCAGACATTCGACATCGGCAGCACCAAGCGATCGATCATCTCCTGTGTCGGACGCGCGGTGGCAACCGCACTGGAACTCTTCTCGGCCTTGCCGTCACGCCATGTATAGAAGCCACGGCCGGTCTTCTTGCCGAGCTCGCCCTTGTTGACCTTCTCGCGGAGCCAGGCCGGCGTCGGCGGCAGCAGGTCACCAAATTTCGAGCGCAGCATGTCGCCGACGGCCAGGCAGATATCGAGCCCGACCTGATCGGCCAGTTCGATCGGACCCATCGGCATGCCGAATTGCTCGGCGGCGGCGTCGATGGTTTCCTTGTCGACCTTCTCCTCCATCAGCATCATCGCCTCGAGCATGTAAGGCGTCAGCGCGCGGTTGACGAGGAAGCCCGGCGAGCTCTTCACCGGCAGCGGCAGACGATCGATCGCGCCGACGAAGGCCGTGGCCTTCTTCAGCATGTCCTGGTCCACGCCATCATGACTGACGACCTCGACCAGCTGCAGGCGCGAGACCGGGTTGAAGAAATGCAATCCCAGCAGCCGCTCCGGCCGCGCCAGTGTGCTGCGCAGATCCTGCAGGGGAATGCTCGATGTATTGGTGGCGAGGATCGCATCCGGCTTCATGCGCGGCTCAATGCCGGCATAGACCTTCTGCTTCAGTTCGAGCTTCTCCGACACCGCCTCGATGATGAGGTCGGCATTGCGTACGCCCTCGCCGTCCATATCGGGAATCAGGCGATCCAGCGTATCACGCTGATCGGTGCGCTTGCGGATGATCTTGCTGTAGAGATCGGCGGCGCGCTTGATGGCGCCCGCGATAGGTTCAGGTTTCATGTCGGCGAGCGTGACACGGATGTCCTGATGCGCGCACCACGCCGCGATGTCGCCGCCCATGGCGCCAGCACCGATCACATGAACATGTTTGATGGTGTTGCCGTCACCGGCCAGCTTCTTCATCTGCTCGCGCAGGAAGAAAACGCGGATCAGGTTCTGCGCCGTCGCCGTCACCATTAGCCGGGCGAAGGACGCCTTCTCGGCATTGAGCATCGCCGCACGGTCACCGCCATGCTTCTCCCACAGCTCGATCAACGCATAGGGCGCGGGGTAATGTTCGCGCGGCGCAGCCTTGCTGGCCTCCGCGACCATGCGCGATGCGAGAATCCCGCGCATCGGCGAGAAGTTCATGATCGGGATCAACGCACTCGGCTTGGCGCGCTTGAGCTTGCCGAACACCGCATCGCGCACGGCGTTACGGACATGGCGTTCCTCAGTCACCGCATCGACAAGGCCGATCGCCTTCGCCTTGCGTGCGTCGATGGTCTTGCCGGTCAGCATCAGCGGCATCGCCTGCATCGGATTGACCAGATGCGTGAAGCGCGCGGTGCCGCCCAAACCTGGATGCAGGCCGAGCATGACTTCCGGGAAACCAAACCGCGCACCATCGATGGCGATGCGCATCTGGCAGGCCAGCGCCACTTCGAGGCCGCCGCCGAGGCAGAAACCGTGAATGACGGCCACAGTCGGGATCTTCAGCGCCTCGAAGCGGTCGATCACCGCGTGAGCACGGCTGATCTGCGTTTCCACTTCCAATGGATCGCTGGCGCCACGAAATTCATTAACGTCGGCGCCGGCGATGAAACCGGACGTCTTGGCCGAACGAACCACGATGCCGGTCGGGCGCTGGGCTTCCAGCGCGTTCAGCACCTGATCGAATTCTTCCAGCACCACAGCTGACAGCGTATTGGCGCTCGCATCGGCGCGGTCAAACAACAGCCACGCGATGCCATCGGCATCGCGCGTCAGCTTGAAGTGGCGATAAGCGCCTGATGTGTCGGGAGCCGGCCCGAGTTCGAGCACGCGATCCCCAAGAACGTCCATGATCTTGCTGTCCATGACGCCCTCACACCGTCTCGATCAACATCGCGCCACCGAGGCCGCCGCCGATACATTCGGTAGCGATACCCCGCCTGGTGCCAAGCCGCTTCATCGCATTGACGAGATGCAGCACAATACGGTTGCCAGACGTGCCAACGGGATGGCCGAGGCTGATCGCACCGCCATCGACATTGAGCCTGGCGCGATCGATCTCGCCCGCGGCGCCATCAAGGCCGAGCACCTCGCGGCAGAATTTTTCGTCCTTCCAGGCGGCGAGACAGCCGAGTACTTGCGTGGCGAAGGCTTCGTTGAGCTCCCAGGTCTCGATGTCCTGAATCGTCATGTTGTTGCGCTTCAACAGATCGTTCGACGACAACACCGGACCGAGCCCCATGATCGACGGATCGAGCGCAGACCACTGGCTGTCGATGATCACCGCCTTCGGCGTGAGACCATGTTTCGCCACCGCTTCTTCGGACGCAAGAATCGTCCATGATGCGCCATCGGTGATCTGCGAAGAATTGCCGGCGGTGACCTGCCCCCACGGACGTTCGAATACCGGCTTCAGTGTCGCGAGCTTGTCGACCGACGAATCCGCGCGTACGCCGTCATCGTGGTCGTAGAAATTGCCCTTGCGATCGAAGGCGGTTTCAACCTCACCCTTCAGCCAGCCCTGCTCCTGCGCATACGCAAGGCGCTTGTGGCTTTCGACGGCATAGGCATCGGCCTGCGCACGCGTGATGCCGAACAGATGCCCGACCTTCTCGGCGGTCTGGCCCATATTGAGGTCGGTGATCGGATCGGTGAGACCGCGCTCAAGGCCGATGATCGGCTTGAAATAAGCCGGCCGGGCCTTGGCGATCGCCGCCACCTTGCCGAGCACACCCTTGGCCATGGCAAGCCCGGCGAACCAGCGTACGCCGTTCTGCGGCCAGACCAGCGGCGCGTGGCTGAGCGCTTCGGCACCCCCGGCTAGGATCAGATCGGCATTCCCCTCGCGGATATAGCGATAGCCGGTGTCGATCGACTGCATGCCGGAGCCGCAATTGATCTGCACGGTGAAGGCCACCATCGCCTCACCCATACCGAGCCTGAGCGCGGCGACGCGCGCCGGGTTCATCTCGTCGGCGATGACATTGACGCAGCCGAGGATCACCTGATCGAAGGCATCGGGCGCAAATGGCTGCCGTGCCAGCAGCGGGCGGCCGCATTGAACGGCAAGATCGACAGGGGTGAACGGGCCGGGGCCACTGCGCGCCTTCAGGAACGGCGTGCGGCTGCCGTCGACGATATAGACTGGTCTTGTCATGAAAGTCTTGCCATTAGCTTGCTGCCCGCTGCTCACCAAGTTCCTGGAAGAACTGGTGCACGTTATCGGACTTCTTATAGCCGGGCGACAGCTCTTCCGGCGCGAAGTGATCGACCTCGATCACCAGCTTGACGGCTTCCTGCGCAGCGGCGAGCTTTTCGCCCTCGGCCTGAGTGATGACGCCCTGCGTCACTGCATCCTTCCAGTTCTTGAGCTTCGCCGTCCGAATGCGCTTGGCAATATCGTCACTCGATGTCACCAGTTTGAACGCCTTCTCAAGCCGCGCGAGACCGCGGTCATCATCCACATGCGACAGATCCGGCGTCAGGCGATCGCGCGTCGCCGACGGCTCCAGGATCATCTGCGCGCAGCGATGCACCACGCGGTCCGAAGGCCCGAGCACCGATGCACCATATGGCTGCACGATGAATTTGAGGATGCCGGCGACAAAGCGGTTCGGCAGGTTGGCCAGAATCTCCGCAAAGCGGTTCTCGATGGTCTTGAAGCCGAACGCCATACACCATTCAAGCGCCGGCAGGTCGTCCTGCTGGCGGCCTTCGTCCTCCCAGCGCTTCAGCGCAGCCGAGAGCAGATAAAGCTCGGAGAGAATATCGCCGAACCGCGCCGACAGCATTTCCTTGCGCTTCAACGCTCCGCCCAGCGTCAGCAACGCCATGTCGGCGCACAATGCGAAGGCCGAGGAATAACGCGAGAGCTGGCGATAGAACTGTGTGGCATCGCCGGCATCCGGCGCAGGCGCGAATACGCCACCGGTCCAGCAGCGACCCCAGGCGCGGAACAGCGTGGTGACGCTATGGCCGATATGTTTCCAGAACGCAGTGTCGAAGGCCTCTAAGCCCTTCGCCTTGTCGGGATCGCCGAGCGCATTCATTTCCTGCAGCAGATAAGGATGCGCGCGGATGGCGCCCTGCCCGAACACGATGAGATTGCGCGTCAAGATGTTCGCGCCTTCCACCGTGATGCCCACCGGCACCGCGCGATAGAGATTGCCCATATAATTCTGCGGCCCGTCGATCACGGCCTTGCCGCCATGGATGTCCATGGCATCATCGATGGCCAGGCGCATACGCTCGGTGGCATGCAGCTTCATGATGCCGGAGATAACCGCGGGATGATGGCCTTGATTGAGCGCCGCCGAGGTCAGGCGCCGTGCGGCATCGAGCAGATAGGCCGTGCCGGCGATACGGGCCAGCGGCTCCTCGATGCCTTCGAACTTGCTGATCGAAATGTTGAACTGCTCGCGGATGCGGGCATAGGCACCGGTGGTGCGCGCGGCATAGGCGGCACCGGCGGCAGATAGCGACGGCAATGAGATGCCACGACCGGCGGCGAGCGCCGACATCAGCATCTTCCAGCCCTGCCCCAAGCGCTCCTGACCGCCGATGATGTAATCGAGCGGGATGAAGACGTCGCGGCCCCAGTTCGGGCCGTTCTGGAACACCTGCATCGACGGTAGATGGCGCTGGCCGATCTCGACGCCCGGAAGATCATGCGGGATCAGCGCAACTGTGATGCCAAGCTCATCCTGTGAGCCCACGAGGTGATCGGGGTCATAGGCCTTGAAGGCGAGACCGATCAACGTCGCGACCGGGCCGAGCGTGATGTAGCGCTTGTGCCAGTTGAGGCGCAGGCCCAGAACCTCCTGGCCTTCGAACGTGCCCTTGCAGATGATGCCGCTGTCGATCATCGAGGCCGCGTCCGAGCCCGCTTCCGGGCTGGTGAGGCCGAAACAGGGAATGTCGCGTCCATCGGCAAGGCGCGGCAGCCAGCGCTGGCGCTGCGCGTTGGTGCCGAACTTCATCAGCAGTTCGCCGGGGCCGAGCGAGTTGGGCACCATCACGGTGACGGCGGCGACCACCGACCGCGACGAAATTTTGCGCACCACTTCCGAATGCGCATAAGGCGAGAAGCCGAGACCTCCGAATTCCTTCGGAATGATCATGCCGAAGAACTTTTCGCGCTTGATGAACTCCCAGACGTCCGGCGGCAGATCGCGCAATTCCCAATTGATCTTCCAGTCGTCGATCATCTCGCAGAGACGATCGACAGGTCCGGTCATGAAGGCCTGTTCTTCGTCGGTCAGTGTGGCCGGCTTGACGGCGAGCAGCTTGGCCCAATCCGGATTGCCGGTGAACAGATCCGCATCCCACCAGACGTCGCCGGCTTCCAGCGCCTCGCGCTCGGTATCCGACATTTTCGGTAGCACGCCCTTGGCCCAGCCAAAGATCGGCTTGGTGAGATGGTCGCGGCGCAGACTGGACGAGCTCATGGAGGCTTCCTCTCAATCGAGACGACAAGCAGTCCGGGCGGACCACGGGCGCCAAAAGGCAGACGCTCTTGCAGGACGGTGTCGGTGTCACCTTGGCTTTCGCATTGAAATTCAAGCGAAATTTGACAGCATCGAGCCATCATTAACGACAGGATACCGCAACGGTTCCCGAAAGGCGATTTCCCGCCGCGTGACCAGTGGTCGCGCGACCGAAATGCCGGAAGAATAGCCGGCCTCAGTCCGGCCGGTTCATCTCGAACATGGCGTCCTGCTTGATGTGGAAATAGTCGCCGCGGCGGCCGGCGCGCAGGATCGGGCCAGCCAATGCGGTCTGGTACACGCCATCCACGATCAGGGTCTTGTCGATATGCACGGCGACGACTTCACCCATGGTGAGGAAGGCGTTGGCCGAAGCGCCGTTCGCGCCCTTGAGTTCGATGATCTGAGTCACCTTGCACTCGAAAGCGACCCGGCTCTCGCCGACACGAGGTACGTTCACCAGCTTGCTCGGCACCGGCGTCAGGCCGGCGATCTCGAATTCATCGACTTCCGGGCCGACATGCGCCGCCGTGGCGTTCATCTGCTTGGCCAGATCCATGGTGGCCAAATTCCAGACGAATTCCTTCGTCGCCTGCATGTTGCGGGCGGAGTCCTTGATCCCGATGCTGGAAAAGCCGATCAGCGGCGGCGTGTAGTTGAAGGCGTTGAAGAAGCTGTATGGCGCCAGATTGACGTGGCCATTGGCATCCCGGGAGGAGACCCACCCGATCGGACGCGGACCGATGATGGCATTGAAGGGATCGTGCTTGAGGCCGTGGCCGTTGACGGGCTCGTAAGAATGCAGATCGAATGCGGTCACGCGGAAGATCCCCTGAATTGACGTCAGAGAGATCGTCTAGCCCCGCGGGGCCAACCCGGCAAGAACGAAGTCGATCATCTGGTCCAGGGTCGGGCCAGGTTTCGTCGCACATTGCGCGATCATCTGCGGGTGAAAGAAGCGCATCATGGCGGTGCAGGCGCACATGGCTGCCAATTCGACGTCCGGAGCCTGAAACTCACCCTTGGCAGCACCGTCCGCGATGACACCGCCGATGGTAACGGTGATGCGCTCCATATGAGCAGTGCAGACATCCCAACTCTCTTCCATGGCGATGGCGACCATCTCATGCAGCTTGGCATCGCCGACATAGCGTTCGGCATTCATCTCATGGATCGACGTCAGCAGTTCGCGGAGCCGCGCGGCGGCCGGCTGCGGATTTTCAGCAATCGCTCCAGCGGCCTCTTCAACTTCCCCCATCAACCGCTGCGCCACGGCCGAGATGATCGACTTCTTCGAATCGAAGAAGCGATAGACGTTCGCCGGCGACATCCGCAGCACCTTCGCAATATCGGCGACGGTGGTCTTCTGGTAGCCTATTTCACGAAACAGCTTTTCCGCGACCACAACGATGCGGCCCCGCATATCGGCTTCGACGTGATCAGAAATCAGAGTCATCTCGGCGTGCAGTCTTCAGTTATTCGGCAGCAAGCGGAAAGGCCTGTTGCTTGTCGTGATGGTGCGGTGCGTGATGATCCACATCCTCACCCGATCCGCGTTCATCCAGGCTCTTGCGAAACCATAGGGCATAGAGACCCGGGAGATACAACAACGTCAAGAACGTCGCCACAAACAATCCACCCATGATGGTGACCGCCATCGGCCCCCAGAAGGCCGAGCGCGACAGCGGGATCATCGCCAAAATGGCCGCCAGCGCCGTCAGGATGACCGGACGCGCACGGCGCACGGTCGCCTCGACGATGGCTTCGCGGCGGGTCAGGCCGTGCCGCACGTCGGTTTCGATCTGATCCACCAGAATAACGGCGTTGCGCATGATCATACCCGCCAGCGCGATCAGGCCGAGCAGTGCCACGAAGCCGAACGGCTTGTTGGCAACGTTCAGCGCCAAAGAGGCGCCGACGATGCCGAGCGGCGCCGTCAGGAACACCAGGATCAGGCGCGAGAAGCTCTGCAACTGCACCATCAGCAGCGTCAGCATGATGATCATCATCAGCGGAAACAGCACGGCGATCGAGGCATTGCCCTTGCTGGATTCTTCCACCGCGCCGCCGATCTCAATGCGATAGGCCGGCTGCAGGCTGTCGCGGATCTGCTGCAACTGCGGCCAGATCTGGTTGGTGACATCCGGGGGCTGCACGCCATCGACGACGTCGCCGCGCACGGTGATCGCCATGTCGCGGTTACGGCGCCAGAGGATCGGCTCCTCATGGGCATATTCGATCTTTGCCACCTGTGACAAAGGCACCGGAACGCCGTTGCGCGAGATGATGGTGAGATCGCCCACACGGCCGAGATCGAGGCGTTCCGACGGAACGGCACGGGCGACGACGCCGACCTTCTCGATACCGTCACGCACGGTCGTGACCGACGCGCCAGAGATCAGCATCGCCAGGGATTGCGACAGCTCCTGCGGCGTCAGGCCGAGGGCGCGGGCACGGTCCTGATCGACCACCAGCCTGAGAGAAGGCGTCTGCTCGTTCCAGTCGAGCTGCGGATCGACCATATTCTTGTTGGCGCGCATAACCTCGCGCACCCTGTAGGCGATATCGCGCACGGTCGCGGTATCCGGCCCGATGACGCGGAACTGGACGGGGAAACCGACCGGCGGACCGAAATTGAAGCGATCGACACGCACGCGTGCTTCCGGCAGCTGGCCATCGGCGACGGCCTTCTCGATCTTGGACTTGATGCGCTCGCGTGCCTCGACATCCTTGGACACGATCACGATCTCGGCGAAGGCCTCATTCGGGAGCTGCGGATTGAGGCCGAGCCAGAAGCGCGGCGAGCCGCGGCCGACATAGGCCGTATAAGTGGCGATGTCCTTGTCGTCCTTGAGCAGCTTCTCGGCGTCCTTGACCGCCTTTTCGGTAACGCCAAAGGCCGTGCCTTCTGGCAGGCGCAGCTGCAGGAACAGTTCGGGACGTTCCGACAACGGGAAGAACTGCTGCTGGACATGGCCGAAACCGACGATGGCAGCGATGAAGATACCGACGGTGGCAGCCACCACCTTGATGCGGTGCGTGACGCACCACTGCACGACGCTGCGCAACCCGCGATAGATGCGCGTCTCATAGACCGCATGCGGATCGTGATTGGCCTTTCCGTGGGCAGCAAAGTTCGGCAGCAGCTTGACGCCGATATAGGGTGTGAAGATCACCGCGACGAACCAAGAGGCGATCAGCGATATCGCCACAACCCAGAAAATGCCGCCGGCATATTCGCCCACTGCGGAATTCGCAAAGCCGATCGGCAGGAAGCCGACGGCCGTGATCAGCGTGCCGGTGAGCATCGGAAATGCCGTGGACTCCCAGGCGAAGGACGCCGCGCGCACACGATCCCAGCCCTGCTCCATTTTCACCACCATCATCTCGACCGCGATAATGGCGTCATCGACCAGTAGGCCGAGCGCGATAATCAACGCACCTAGCGTGATACGGTGCAGGTCCATACCCATCGCATTCATGACCATGAAGACGATACCGAGCACCAGCGGCACCGAGAGCGCCACCACAATGCCGGTGCGCCAGCCGAGCGCAAGGAAGCTGACGAACAGCACGATGCCCAACGCCTCGATGAACGAGTGCGTGAATTCCCCAACGGCATGTTCGACCACCAGCGGCTGATCGGCGATCTGCTCGACATTGACGCCCTGCGGGACGGCGACCATGAACTCGTTCTTGGCCTTTTCGACGTCCTTGCCGAGTTCAAGAATGTTGGCGCCGTTCGCCGTCACCACGCCGATGCCGAGTGCGTATTGGCCCTTCTGCCGGACCTTGAAATCCGGCGGATCGACGAAGCCATGGCTGACCGTCGCGATATCGCCGAGGCGGAACGTGCGCCCGTTACTCTCGACCGGCGTCTCCGCGACGGTCTTCACGCCATCGAGCGCGCCGGTGACGCGCAGCGGCACGCGCTGCGACGAGGTTTCCACCGTGCCCGCCGGCTGGATCGCGTTCTGCTTGGCGAGCGAGTCGAACAGCGTCTGCGGCGTGATGCCGAGCGTCGCCAGTTTGGCGTGGGAGAATTCGACGAAAATGCGCTCGTCCTGGGTGCCGTAGAGATTGACCTTGGTGACACCCTTCACCTTCAGCAGGCGCTGGCGCAAGCCTTCAGCGACCACCTTCAACTGTTTGAAATCGGCGCCGTCCCCGGTCATCATGTAAAGAATGGAATCGACGTCGCTGAATTCGTCATTGACCGTCGGCCCGATCAGATTGGCGGGCAGGCTGCCCTGCACGTCCGCGAGCTTCTTGCGCAACAGATAGAACAGGAACGGTACTTCCTTGGCGGGCGCGTTATCCCTGAACGTGACCTGCAGCGCCGTGAAGTTCGGCTTCGAATAGGTCTGCACCTTTTCGAAGTAAGGCAGTTCCTGCATCTTCTTCTCGATGGGATCTGCAACCTGTTCCTGCATTTCCTTGGCGGTCGCCCCCGGCCAGATCGCCGTGACGTTAACGACCTTCACCGTGAAAGATGGATCTTCGGCACGGCCGAGCTTCTCGTAAGAGAAGAAGCCACCGACACCGAGCGCGATGATCAGAAACAAAATCAGTGCCGGATGAGCGACGGCCCAGGCGGAGAGGTTGAAGCGATGCATCGGCTTCGTCCTTTGAATGCGAGCGTCTTAAAACGACAATGCGGAGACGACGTGAACCTTCAGCGCCGGGTCGAGCTTCTGCACGCCCAGCGTCACGATCTTGGCACCTTCATCGACGCCACCTGAGATGATGACGTCGTTGCTCTCATAGGACTTCACCTTGACCGGCTGCAGCGCGACGTCGCCCGATGCGTTCACGACGTAGAGCGAAGGGTTGTTGCCCTGGCTGAACAGCGCCGAGAGCGGCACGCGCGCAACGCGTTCGGTGGCGGGATCGGACAGCGTCAGCGTCGCCGTCATGCCGAGCGACACCTTGTCGTCGGCCTCGGGCAGCGAGAACTTGGCGAGATAAGTGCGCGTCGCGGTGTCGGCATTGGGCGCAAGTTCACGCAGCTTGGCGGCATATTGCTTGCCGGGCTCGGACCACAGCGTCACGCTAGCTTTGCCTTCCTTGGCGCGGCCAACCAGCGTTTCCGGAATGGAAACCACCGCCTCCTTCTCGCCGAAACGCGCGACACGGATGGCGGCCTGCCCTGCGGCGACGACCTGCCCGGCATCGATCAGCGTCGCGGTGACAACGCCGCGGGTGTCGGCGATCAGCGTCGCATAAGAAAGGCTGTTCTTGGTGAGTTCGACCGAGCGTTCGGCGCGATTGAGACGCGCGCGGGCTTCGTCGCCTGTGGCCTTGGCCTGATCGAGCTGTGCCTGAGTGGACCAGCCCTTGGCGCGCAATTCGGTGGCGCGGCCCTCGGCTGCAGTGGCATTGGCCAGCACGCCCGTGGATGCGTTGAGTTCGGCGACGGCCTGCTCGGCCTGCAGCTTCAGATCGACCTCGTCGAGCGTAGCCAGTGGCTGGCCGATCTCGACGTTCTGCCCGACCTCAACAAGGCGCTTGGCGACCTTGCCGGTGACCCGGAAGCCCATATCGGTCTCGATCCGCGGGCGGATGGTGCCGACGAAACTGCGCTGCGGCGATTCCGGCTCGTAATGCACAGTCGCGACCAGCACGGGGCGGGTTGGCTTGGCTTCCGCCTCAGTTTTCTTGCCGCATCCGGCCAGAGCAAGGGCTGGGATCAGCAAGAGCGCGGCAGCGAATGGCTTGCGGGAAGCGCTGACTTTGGTGTGGCCGAGCATCACGAGCGTCCTTCGAATGAATGTTCGAAGGGAACTTAGGCGTGACCACTGACGAATGTCAATATTCGTCAGTGGTCACAATTTCGGCAGATTGCCGCACCCCATCCCGGCCTTATTTCACCCGCGCCGGTTTGCCGGTAGCTGCGAACTCCGTTGCTGTCCCGTGATTGCCGACCAGCACGAGAATACCGGCGACCAGCGGCATCGCCGCCAGGACCAGAAGCCCGGTCGAGGTGCTGCCGGTCAATTCCTTGACCCAGCCGATCAGATAGGGACCGCCGAAGCCGGCGAGATTGCCGATCGAATTGATCAGCGCGATGGCGCCGGCCGCCGCCGTGCCGCTGAGCCACGCCGTCGGCAGCGTCCAGAACAGTGCGAAGGTGCAGAACACGCCGATTGCCGCGACCGTCAGCGCGACCATGGTCAGGGTCGGATTGGTGGAAATGCCGGACAGCGCGAGCGCCACGGCGGTCAGCAGCAGCGGCAGGCCGACATGCCAGACGCGCTCGCGGGTCTTGTCGGAATGCTGAGCCCACAGCACCATGGCAATGGAGCCGAACAGATAGGGGATCGCAGTGACGAAACCGGTCTGCAGGTTGGTGAAGCCGAACGCCTTCACGATCTGCGGCAGCCAGAACTGCATGCCATAGAGCGCGCCGACGAAGCCGAAATAGATCACGCTCAGCATCAGCACCTTCGGCGACGACAGCGCCTGCCCCAGCGTCATGCCATGGGCGCTCTCCTTGGCGAGACGCTCGCCTTCCAGCTTGTCGGACAGCCACATCTTCTGGTCAGGCGTCAGCCATTCGGCCTTTTCAGGCTTGTCGGTGAGATAGAACCAGGTGACGACGCCGAGAATGACCGAAGGAATCCCTTCGATGATGAACAACCACTGCCAGCCCTTCAGGCCCATGACACCGTCGAGCCCCAGCAGCATGCCGGAGATCGGCGCGCCAATCACCGTGGATACGGGCACCGCGATCGCGAAGGCGGCGAGGAAACGCGCGCGATATTCGGCCGGAAACCAGTAAGTGAGATAGAGGATAATGCCGGGGAAGAAGCCGGCCTCAGCGACACCGAGCAGAAAGCGCAGCGTGTAGAAGCTCCACGGGCCACTGACGATCGCCATCAGCGCGGAGATGATGCCCCAGCTCACCATGATGCGCGCGATCCAGCGGCTGGCGCCGAATTTCTCCAGCGCGATGTTGCTGGGAACCTCAAAGATGAAATAGCCGATGAAGAAGATGCCGGCGCCCCACGCAAAAACGGTGGGCGAGAAATTCAGCTCGGCATTCATGGTGAGCGCGGCGAAGCCAAGATTGACGCGGTCGAGATAGGCCAGGAAATAAGCCAGCACCAGAAACGGGATCAGCCGCCAGGAAATGGCGCGGATGGTCGAGGTTTCGATGTCGGATTTTGCGCTGCGCGTGGCGCGCGCGCCGACGGCGGTCTGGCTCATGGTTCACTCCCGGTCGCTTGTTGTCGGCGACGGCCTCTGCGGGCCGCGCTGTCATGTCGCACGGTTTAGCGAAAGAGCCGAGGAGCGGCAATGTCTGTGCAGAGCAGCAATCAGCTCAGCGCAGCACCTGCGTGAACAGCACCTGCGCGAAGCGCTCAATCGGTGCCGGGCTGCGTTCGGCTTTCGACAGCAGGTTGGCGCCCTGCAGCGAGGAGACGATGAAACCCGCAACCTCCGCGCATTTGAAGTCGGCCGGCAGCTCGCCGGCTTTCACCGCGGAGGTCAGGCATTCGGCAATACTCTGCTGAACATCGGCGAAGATCGTCAGCAGCCGGTCGCGAATGAGATCGCTGTGGTCGCTGGCTTCGGCCGTGAAGTTGCCGAACAGGCAACCGTTGCACATCTGGTCTTCGCTCAGCCGGGCCACGTTGGCATCGATATAGGCGCGCAACCGCGCCAGTGGCGACAGGCCCTCATTGCGCAGCGTCTGCGCCATCAGTTCGCGACCCTTCGCGAAATAGAGATCGATGATCTCGAGGCCGAATTCTTCCTTGGAGGTAAAGTGGTTGGTGAAGGTGCCCTGCGGCACGCCCGCGGCATGCACGATGTCGCGAACACTGGCGCCCGCATAGCCGCGCGCATGCACGACCGCGAGGCCTGCCGTGAGAATCCTGTCGCGATTCGAGAGCTTCGCCATGGACTTAATATGGCTGTGCCGGGCGCCGGATCAAGCGACCGCCACGCATAACCACAAGGCGTTCAGCCCCCTTTTACTGCCCTGGCCTTTGGGTCTAGCCGTGCCCGTAGCGGCGGGCCGCCTCGACAGTCAAACCCTTGCCGACGGCCCCGAACGTGTCGCCATCGATAGCGCGGGCGGCCGGCAGCGCCGCCGTGATCGCCTTGCGGACATGGGCGAGCTGCACCGAACCGCCGGTCAGGAACACCGCATCGATCGCTTCGGGCTTCAATCCGGCCTGGTTCAGGCAGATCTTGATCCGCGCGGTGATCCGATCGGCGAGCAACTGGGTGTGGCTGACGAGTTCCTTGCGGGCGACGCCAGCGGCCAAACCCGGCTCGATCCAGTCCAGCGCGATGCTCGATTTCGGCTTGTCGGACAGGCCAATCTTGGCGCCCTCGACTTCCATGGCCAGTGTGTGGCCGCGCTGCTCGTCCAGTACGCGCACCAAGCGATCCAGCAGCTCCGGCTGCTGTGCCTCATAGCGCACCTGTTTCACCTCATTCATGACCTTGGAATCGTACATCCGGTTGATGCTCGACCAGGTCGCCAGATCGTGGAAATAGCCTGACGGCACATCGAGCCCCGCGCGCTTCATCGCCGAGCGATAGCCGAGCAGCGGCATGATCACGCCGAGGCTGAGATGTCTGTCGAAATCGGTACCGCCGATGCGCACGCCATCATTGGCGAGAATGTCGTCCTTGCGGTCGGCATGACGGTGCCGCTCGGGCGACAGGCGCACGATGGAGAAATCCGACGTGCCGCCGCCGATATCGGCGATCAGCGCGATCTCCTCCGAATTGATCTGGCGCTCGTAATCCAGCGCCGCGGCAATCGGCTCGAACTGGAACGTGACGTCCTCGAAGCCGACGTCTTTCGCTATGGCGCGCAGCGTAGCTTCGGCCTTGGCATCGCCCGCCGGATTGTCATCGACGAAATGGACGGGACGGCCATGGACGACCTGGCGGAGTTCAAGCCCTGTGGCCTGTTCCGCACGCCGCTTCACCGCACCGAGATAATAGGCGATGACATTGCGGAAGCTGACGCGCTCGCGGCCGACGCGTGTCGTCTCGTCGATCAGCGACGTGCCGAGCACGGATTTGAGGCTGCGCATCAAGCGGCCAGGCGCGCCCTCGACATAGGCTTCGATCGCCTTCCGGCCAATGAAGGCGCCGGTATCGGCCTTGTAAAAGATCGCACTCGGAATTGTGACATGATAGTCTTCGAGCGCCGCCAGCACCGGAACATCATTGATGACCGTGCCTAGCGTCGTGTTCGACGTCCCAAAATCCAGACCACAAACCGACATTGCCGCTCCCGAAAGGAACGTCCGTCTACACAGTTCGCAGGCCGCGATCTAGCATTATATTTTTGCACAGCCGCACTGTCATGAAGCGCATCGAACACTGCAATTTTCGAAGCAAAACAACGCGATCCACAGAACAATCGACTGCATCCGCCGGGGTTGATGAATCGTGCGGCATCGGTCCATAAGCGTTTTGCGACGGCGGTATGACCCGCCACGGAATTTCGAAGGAATCTCTACGCGTGGCAAACATCAATCAGAAGATCGCAGACGAACTTGGCGTGCGCGAACAGCAGGTCGCGGCAACGGTAGAACTGCTCAACGGCGGCGCCACGGTGCCCTTCGTTGCACGCTACCGCAAGGAAATCACCGGCGGTCTCGATGACGCACAACTGCGCACGCTGGAAGAACGCCTGACCTATCTGCGCGAACTCGAAGAACGTCGCCTCGTGATTCTGGAATCAGTGCGCGAACAGGGCAAGCTCGATGCCGCGCTCGAAACCGCCATCATGACTGCCGACACCAAAGGCCGTCTCGAGGACATTTATCTGCCGTTCAAACCGAAGCGCCGCACGAAGGCCGAGATCGCCAAGGAAGCCGGCCTTGAACCGCTGTCTGAACTGCTGCTCACCGAGCCGCAGAACGATCCGAAGAAAGTTGCCGAAGCTTTCGTCAATGCCGAGAAGAACGTCGCCGATGTCGCCGCTGCGCTCGACGGCGCGCGCGCGATCCTCGTCGAGCGCTTCGCCGAAGATGCCGATCTGATCGGCGCGCTGCGCGAGCAGATGTGGTCGAGCGGCCTGATGGCCTCGACCGTGCGCACCGGCAAGAAGACCGAAGGTGAGAAGTTCAAGGACTATTTCGACTTCAGCGAGCCGCTGCACAAGCTGCCGTCACATCGCATTCTAGCGCTGTTTCGCGGCGAGAAAGAAGAGATCCTCGACCTCGCTATGCAGCCCGAGCCGGTACCGGCCACGCCTGCTCCAACAACCGCACCCAGCTCCTATGAGCTGAAGATCATGAACCGCTTCGGCGTCTCCGATCAGGGCCGCCCCGGCGACAAGTGGCTGACCGAAACCACCCGCTGGGCCTGGCGCACCAAGATCCAGGTCCATCTCAACATCGACCTGCGCATGCGGCTGTGGACTGCGGCGGAAGAAGAAGGCGTCCGCGTGTTCGCCTCCAATTTGCGCGATCTCCTGCTCGCAGCGCCTGCCGGCGCGCGCGTCACCATGGGTCTCGATCCCGGTTTCCGTTCGGGTGTGAAGACCGCGATTATCGACGCTACCGGTAAAGTCGTCGCAACAACCACGATTTATCCGCATGAGCCGCAGCGCCAGTGGGATGCGTCGCTCGCCATGCTCGGCAAGCTCGCCGTCCAGCACAAGGTCGATCTGATCGCCATAGGCAACGGGACGGCCTCGCGCGAGACCGACAAGCTGGCGATGGAGCTGGTCAAGCTACTGCCGGACCTCAAGATGTCGAAGATCGTGGTGTCGGAAGCCGGCGCCTCGGTCTATTCGGCCTCGGCCTTTGCCTCCGAAGAATTGCCCGAACTCGACGTCACGCTGCGCGGCGCCGTGTCGATCGCGCGCCGCCTGCAGGATCCGCTGGCCGAACTGGTGAAGATCGATCCAAAGGCGATCGGCGTCGGCCAGTACCAGCACGATCTCGGCGAGAGCAAACTGGCGCGGTCGCTCGATGCCGTCGTGGAAGACTGCGTGAACGGCGTCGGCGTCGATGTGAATACCGCATCGGCGCCGCTGCTGGCGCGCGTGTCGGGCATCGGAACCGGATTGGCACAGAGCATCGTGCAGCACCGCGATGCCAACGGCCCGTTCAAGTCACGCAAGGCGCTCAAGGAAGTGCCGCGGCTTGGCCCGAAGGCGTTCGAACAATGCGCCGGCTTCCTGCGCATCAATGACGGCGAGGATCCGCTTGATAAATCCGGCGTGCATCCGGAAGCCTATCCACTGGTGCGCAAGATTCTCGAAGCTACCAAGAGCGACATCAAGGCGCTGATCGGCAATGCCGAGATCCTGCGCAAGGTGCAGCCCAAGACCTTCGTGGACGACACCTTCGGCCTGCCGACGGTCACCGACATTCTGAAAGAACTCGAAAAGCCCGGTCGCGACCCCCGCCCCGCCTTCAAGGCTGCAGTGTTCATGGAAGGAGTCGAGAAGCTCAGCGATCTCAAGCCCGGCATGGTGCTCGAAGGCACTGTGACCAACGTCGCTGCCTTCGGCGCCTTCGTCGATATCGGCGTGCATCAGGATGGTCTGGTGCACATCTCGGCGATGTCCAAGACCTTCATCAAGGATCCGCGCGAGGTCGTGAAGTCAGGCGACATCGTCAAGGTGAAGGTGCTGGAAGTCGAAGTCGCCCGCAAGCGCATCGCTCTGACGCTGCGCATGGACGATCCTGTCGGCGCCAAGGCCGATCGCCCGCAAGCCGATCGCGGCCCGCGCTTCAACGAGCGCCAGATGACGTCGCGTGCGCCTGCCAAGCAGGAGAGCGGCGGTGGTGCATTTGCGGAAGCATTGCGCCGTGCGGCCGAGAAGGGCGGAGGGAAGGCGAAGTAGTCTTACTTAACCTTGTAACTTGCCAGCCGCCGGATCTGCTAAGTTGTGCGGAGCGGTGGCAGGCGGGAGACCGAGTGACCTGAGGGACACCAAGCCCGTGGGAGAGCGCGGGTCCTTGCTTGCCGTTCCATCGAACCCGAACAGTCGCTTGGGCCGCTCAGCAAGCCCGGTTGCGCAAGGATGGGATCAGATGGACGCGATTTATGTTGGCATCGATGTGTCGAAGGATCGGCTGGATGTGGCGTTGCGTCCGGGCGGTGAGAGTTTTGCGGTTGCCCGCAATGGTGCGGGGATCGATGATCTGATCGCGCGGCTGAAAGCGCGGCCGCCACGGATGGTGGCGATCGAGGCGACGGGCGGCTTTGAGACGGTCGTCGCCGCAGGATTGGCCGGCGCCGATCTGCCTGTGGTGGTGGTCAATCCGGCGCAGGTGCGCGCCTTTGCCAATGCCCTCGGCAAGCGCGCCAAGACCGATCCGATCGATGCCATGGTGATCGCGCATTTTGCCGAGGCGACCAAACCGCAACTGCGGCCGCTTCCCGATGCGACGACGCGGCTGCTAGCCGATCTGGTGGCACGTCGGCGCCAGATCGTCGAGATGATTGCCGCGGAAAGCCAGCGTGCACGGCGCGTCAGCAATCTGCGGCTGAAGAAGAGCATCGCCCGGCTCCACAAGGCACTGGAGAAGGAGTTGTCCGAACTGGACGACGACATCGGCGATCACGTGCGGGGATCGCCGGCCTGGGCCGAGAAAGAAGACTTGCTGGTGTCGGTGCCCGGCATCGGTCCGACCATCGCGCGCAGCCTGATTGCCGAACTGCCGGAGCTCGGCACACTAGATCGTCGTCAGATTGCGGCGCTCGCCGGTTTGGCGCCATGGACTCGGCAATCCGGCCAGTGGCGCGGCAAGAGCTTCATCGGCGGCGGCCGGGCCAATGTACGCCGCGTGTTGTTCATGGGAGCGATGGTGGCCGCCCGCTTCAATCCGCAGCTCAAACTGTTCCGCGACAAGCTTGTCGCCGCCGGCAAGCCCAAGCTCGTCGCTATCATCGCCCTCGCCCGCAAGCTGCTCACCATCCTCAACGCCATCCTGCGAGACAAGACCCCATGGCAGCATCAAAACGCTTGACCAACAAGACAGTCGCTCTCCCCGCATTGCGGGGAGAGGTCGACCGGCAAAGCGCAGCGTAGCCGGTCGGGTGAGGGGCGTGGCAGCGCCTCTCCTCAATGATTGATCTCTCAGATCGGATTGTGCGACCCGCAACGTCATTCGATTTATTTTAGTGAGTGCCCAGCCCCTCACCCCACCCCTCTCCCCGCGCAGATGTTCAGTCGGGAGACATGGTTGACACCTGTTCGGAGACATCACTGACACTTTTTGTGCCAGTCAAGTCGATTTCTGCGACTTTCCGGCTGCCGAAGAAAATCCCGTAGTGGCCGTCGCTGTCCAAGGGGCGGATTGCCAGCCGTTCGCCGCGAAAGGCTTTTGGTACGCGCCATCGCCGGCCCTTGAAGTCGATGCGCGGATTGACTGAGACGCGGCGCACGATGTCATTGCTGGCATATTCGACCTCGACGATTTTGTCGGGCATCGGCCGCGTGCTGGGTTTGTAACGGGTAGCGGGAACGTCCATGCCGAGTGCTTCGTGGGGGCGTTGCAGATTGTAGACGGTGCGCCATGTATCGAAAGCGCGCTGTAGTTCGGCAAAGTCGCGGAACCGGCGTGCCGCGAATACTTCGGCCTTGAGGGAACGGTGGAAGCGTTCGTTCTTGCCGCGGCTTTGCGGGTGGAACGGCCTTGCATAGATCGTGTCGACGCCAAGCTTGAGCAACCAGACCCGCAGGGCAGTCCAGCGCGAGCCGCCGCTGTCGCCCCAAGGCGAGCCGTTGTCGACGAAGAACGCGTCCGGCAGACCATAGCGCCGGAAAGTCTGTATCAGCCGCTGCTGCACGGTTGCACTCTGTTCGTTTGCGCAGGCCTGGATGCAAAGTGCATAGCGCGAGTGGTCGTCGATTACGGTGAGCGGATGGCATGCTGCGTTGTTGGCCAGCGGCATGCGCCCTTTGAAATCCATCTGCCATAGCTGGTTGGGCGCCTCCTTCTCGAAGCGCTGCAGCGGCTGTGTTGCGCCGCCCGGCGGCAGGATAATGCGGCCGTTGCGGTGCAGGATCTCATGCACGGTGGAGATCGCCGGCGGTGTCATCCCGTCACGCTGCAGGCAGTACGCAATCTTGCGCGCGCCCCAGGCCGGATGGGCATCGCGCACCGCAAGCACCAGCGTCTCGATTGCCATATTGCTGCGTCGTGGGCTGACAAGCGGTCGCCGCGACCGATCGGCCAGTTCCGCATCGCCGGCCTCGACCCGCGCCAGCCATTTGTAGCCGGTCTGCGGGCTGATCCCGAACCGCCGACACAGTTCTCGCCGATTGACGCCCTCCTGCATTGCCAAAAGGGCAAACTCCCGCCGTTGATCCATTGCCGACACCTCGCGCCATGGCATGGAAACCTCCTGAAAAGGAGGACTCCAGCCAATCTGAATGTGTCAACTATGTCTCCGAACACCTGTCAGCGATCTGTCCGGACTGAACAGCAGAGCGGGGAGAGGGAGCACACGGCCGGTGCGTTACTTCCCCAACTCCACGGCCAGCGCCAGAATATCCTCATCGCAGTCCCGCGCGCCCATGATCGACACCCCGATCGGGCAATCGTCGAGTTTTGCCACAGGTAGTGAAACCTGCGGCGTGCCGGCATGGCCGGACACACACAGCAGTTCGATCGCGCGGGCACGAAATACGTCGAGCGTCGCATCCGGTGTATTGCGCAGCGGCGCAATACCGGGTGCTGTCGGCAACAGCATGACCGTATCGGCCGTCAGCAGCGACAGCACGCGTTCAACGATCGTCTTGCGAATGGCCTGCGCAGCCGCGATTTCGGCGGGATCGAGAACCGCCGCAGCAGCGAAACGCTCCTTCACGCCGGGGCCGAGCTTCGGCTGCGTCGCCTTGATCCATTCGCCCTGCGCGGCCCAGGCTTCTTCCGACTGAACTACACGGAAGGTGTTGCGCCAAGCGTTGAGTTCACCGCTCGCGACATCCACCTCCTCGCTCGCGCCAACCAGCGCCTTGATGCGATCGACCGACGGCTGCAGCAGGTTGCGAACCGTTTCATCGACCGCGCCAAACAGATCGGCCGCGATCAGAACCTTCTTCGGCCGACGCGGGGCACGCGCATTGTCGAGCAGCACCTTGCCGACCTCGACCATCAATTCGGGCGTGCGCGCAAACCAGCCGACAGTGTCGTAGCTCGGTGCCAGCGGCACCGCACCGTCGAGCGGAATGCGACCATGCGTGGTGCGAATGCCGTAGACACCGCAATAGCTGGCGGGCAAACGCACCGAGCCGCCGGTGTCGGAGCCGATGGCGAAGTCGACCAGCGCGCCAGCGGTCGCTGCGGCCGACCCGCTCGACGAGCCGCCGGGAATGCGGCCGGGCGCAGCCGGATTGATCGGCGTGCCGTAATGCGCGTTCTCGCCGTTGAGGCTCCAGGCCAGTTCGTCCGCATGCGTCTTGCCGACCAGCTTCGCGCCGGCATTCAACAAACGATCCACGACCGGCGACGATTTTGTCGGCACCGGATGCGTCGCCAGCCATTCCGGGCTGCCGGCGCCGGTTGGCACATTGGCGAGATCGAAGAAATCCTTCAGCGCAAAGGTGAGACCCGCGAGAGGCCCCTCTGTCGTGGTCTGCACTTCGATGTGGCCATGATCCACAAAGGCGTTGAGCGTGTCATTGATCGGCATCGAAGTCTCCGTACGACAAAAGGACGCCCGCTTCAGTGGGGCTTGAGCAGACTCGCAGCCGGCCTGATGAAGGTCCTGATGCCGTTCTTGAAACCGAACAGCGGCTGCGCGATCTCGCATACCGCCTCTGCCTTGGTCTCGCAATCGAGCACCACGAGATCGGCGGGATTGCCGACGGCAATGCCGTAGTGCTTCAGGTTGAGCAGCGTCGCCGGTGCGGACGTCACGAGGTCGAGACATCCGGCGAGATCGTCGAGAGCGCCGACCTGCATCACATTGGCATAGAGATTGATCATGCGGATCAGCGAGACATCGCCGAACGGCGTGAACGGATTCAGCACGTTGTTGGTGGAGATATTGGCGTTCACGCCAAGCGCACGGAGTCTGTGCGCCGAGGTGACGCCGCGCGGCACATTGTGATCGTGGTCGCGGCCAGTGAGGAACAGGTCGGTCGCCGGCAACACCGTGACCGCGACGCCGGCATCGGCGAGCCGTTTCGCCGCCGCCTCGAAATCCGCTGGCGGCATCGCCGACAGCTTTGTGGCATGGCCGATGGCCACGCGGCCGCCCCAGCCCGTGGCCTCCGTCATGCGGCAGACCTCTTCGTAGTCCGACCGCGTTGGATCGAGATCGAAATCGAGGTGGAAATCGATATCGACGCCAAACTCCTGCGCGATACCAAAAATCCTGGCGATCTGGCCATTCGAATCCTTGTCGATGTAAGGCACACCGCCGACCAGATCGGCGCCCTCTCGCATCGCCTGCAGCAGGACCTCCTCGCAGCCGGGATCGTCGAGCAATCCCTCCTGCGGAAACACACACAACTGCAGATCGATCGCCCAGGCGTAATCCTGCTTCAACTTCTTCAGCGCGCGAAAACTGGTCAACCCGATACGCGGATCGACCTCCACATGCGTGCGCATGCGGTTGGTGCCGTGCTTGATCGCTTTCTCCAGCGTCTGCGATGCGCGTGCATAGACGTCCTCTTCGGTGAAGTCGCGTTTGGCCCGGGAGACTTCGCTGATCACCTCCGCGAGCGTACCCTTCGCGCAATTGCAGCGGCCCAGGAGGCAGGATTTGTCGAGATGAATATGCGTCTCCACAAAGCCCGGCACGAGCAGCCGGCCGCCGACATCCTGATCCGGTGCCACGCCGCGCGGCAGGCCGATCTCGATGGCCTCGAACCGCCCGCCGCGAATGCCGATATCCACCGGGCCATCAGGCCGGTCGGCAATGCGCGCGTTGCGCAGGATGAGATCGAAGGTCATGGAAGGACTCCTGGAGAGGCCACGCCACCGAGCGGGACGTAGCATATGCGTGGGCAAGCAAGGCATGTGCCAAGGCGCATGCGATTCGAAATCTGATTAACCATCTGAAAGCACACTAATATCTTCAAATATTCCTTCGGAGAACGCCCAATAATTAGTCGTGGCACACAGAAATTGTATACGATTTGACGCATCTACCGAATACAATTCTGGCACCGGTTTTGCTATGATGGCGCCAGCATCTGCCCGCAGGAGAAACCCGATGTCGCAATCCCCCACCGCGCTTGCGCCCGTCACCGAGGAAACCGCCCAGGCTGCCGACCTCGTCGAGCGGTTTCTCGTCGCCTCCATGGTGCCGGACCCGGAAACCGCCGGCACCTTCATGTCGGCCGACGTCGCGATCACCTTCACCGGCGGTCGCAAGTTCAAGCATCCGCGCGATGCCACCGCGTTCAACGCCATGCGCTACAAATGGGTGAAGAAGAAGATGGAGCGCACCGACGTGTCGCCGGGGAATGGCGAGACCATCGTCTACAATACCGGTACGCTCTATGGCGAATGGCATGACGGCACGCCATTCGAAGGCAATCGCTATGTCGATCGCTTCATCGTGCGCGACGGCAAGATCGTGAAAATGGATGTCTGGAACGACAGCGCCGAACGCATTCTCATACGCATGGATATCGAAGCGTAGCGTAAACACGGCGGCTTGATCGCCGCCGGCATTCAGCACCTCGAAATGTCGACGATCTGGCACTCAGCTTGCATACAGAATGCAAGCTGAGTGTAACCAGGGAACGTCGATGTTGCAGGGATTCTCCAAGACCATGATGACAGGCGCGGCGCTGCTGTGCCTGATCGGTGTCACCAACACCGCCAAGGCCGATGCAGCGGCCTGCCCAGCGACGATCCCGTTCGGATTGACCACGCCGCTGACTGGTAACCTTGCGTTGCTCGGCACCCAAGCCCGCAACGGCGCTGAATTCGCTGTCGACGAGATCAACGCCGCCGGCGGCATTTCCGGCAAGAAGATCGCACTCACCACCGAGGACACCGGCGCCTCGTCGACCGACGCTCTGAATGCGATGAATCGCATCATCGAGAGCAAGCCGCTGGTCATCATGTCGTCGATGATCTCGCCGCATGTGTTTGCACAGACCGAGAGCGTCAACAAATCCGAGACCCCGTTCATCGTCGGCGCCACCAACGCGAAAGTCACCGCGCAGGGCTCGAAGTGGCTGTTCCGCACCCACGCCCATGACGGCCAGCTCGCCGAGCTGATCCCCGAATATCTCGTGAAGTCACTGAAGAAAACCAAGCCCGGCATTCTCGTCGTTGCCGACGATTACGGCCTCGGCGCGTCGAAGGGCATTCAGGCGGCACTAGCCAAACTCAATGTCACGCCGGTCGCGACAGCCTCTTATGCCCCGTCCGACAAGGACATGAGCGCGCAGCTTCTGGAGATCAAGGACAAGGGCGCCGACAGCCTGATCCTGTTCGGTCGTCCCTCCGACATCACGCTGGTGCTGAAGCAGATGGGCGATCTCGGCATCAAGCTGACCACCATCGGCAATACCAGCATTGTCGCGCAGACCACCCTGAACAATCTGTCCGCAGCCGAAGCCGACGGCAACTACGCGATCGGGGGGATGATCCCCCAAACCTCGACCGATCCGAAAATTCTGGATTGGGCAAAGCGCGTGCAGGACAAATACAAAGTGCCGGCCGACAACTTCACCGTCTCCTATTACGACTCGGTCTTCATGCTGAAGTCGATCATTGAGAAAGTCGGCTGCGACAAGCCGGCGATCCGTGATGCCCTTGCAGCCACCAAGGACTTCAAGGGCATGCTGATCTCCTACCAGGCCGATGCCAATGGCGATCTTACCCATACGCTCGGCATCTACCGCAACAAGGGCAAGACCCCCGAATTCACCGGGCCGATCAAAGAGAGCGGGTTCTAAAACTTCATGGGCCAGCTCGTCGTCAACGGTCTGGCGCTCGGGAGCATCTACGCTCTCGTGGCGCTCGGTCTGCTGCTGATTTTCAACACCGTTCAGATCGTCAATTTCGCGCAGGGACAGTTGTTGATGCTCGGTGCCTTTATCGGCATTTCGGGCGCGGTGACGCATGAACTGCCGATGGCGCTGGCCTGGGCCTCCACCATGCTGGCGATGGCGCTGATCGGCATCGTCTTCATGGTGCTGGTCTATTTCCCCTTGCGCGGGCGGCCACCATTCCTCGTGATCCTCACCACCATCGCGATGGGCATCGTGTTGGAGAACATCGCGCTGATCGTCTGGGGGCCGCTGCCGGTGTCGCTGCCCTCGCCGGTGCGCGGTCCGCCGCTGCGTTTTGCCGGCGTTGTCATCTCGATGCACCAGCTCTTCATCTTCTGTACGCTGGCAGTGATCCTGCTGCTGCAATATCTGATGCTCACCAGAACGCGCTTCGGCATCCTGATGCAGGCGACTGCGCAGGATCTGCACACCGCGCGGCTGGTCGGGATTCCCGTCAACCGCACCATCGCCGTCGCCTTTGCCTTTGGCGCGATCCTGTCGGGCATCGCCGGCCTGCTGGTGGCACCGATTTTCCTCGCCGAGCCGACCATGGGCGGCAGCCTGGGCCTCAAGGGTTTTGTCGTCAGCGTGATCGGCGGCTTTGGTAATCTGCCCGGCGCCGTGATCGGCGGCCTGTTTCTCGGCCTGATCGAGACCTTCGGCGCGCGCTACATCTCGTCGAACTTCCGCGACGCCTATGCCTTCATCGTGATGATTGCCGTGCTCGTGGCGTGGCCACGCGGATTGTTCGGCGAGAAGAGCAGCGAGAAGGTATGACAGTGAAACGCTGGCTTCCGCTCGCGCTTTGCGCCGCCGTTGCGCTGCTGATCCCGGCCGTGAGCCACGAAAACTATGTCATCCAGCTCCTCAACATTGCCATTCTCAACGCCATCGTCGTGCTCGGCTTGAACTTCGCCACCGGCTGGGTTGGCCAGATCAATTTCGGCCAGGCCGCATTTTACGGCCTCGGCGCCTATACGACGGGCATCGCCACCAAGGCCGGTTTGCCCTGGATTACGACGCCGTTCCTGTCGATGGTCATCGTGATGGCGGCGAGCCTCGTGCTCGGGCTGCCCACCTTACGGCTGCGCACCTACTATCTCGCAATGACGACGATCGGCTTCGGCGAGATTGTCCGGTTGATCATCGTGCATTGGGAACCGGTGACCGGCGGCACCTCGGGCTTGCGCACCATTCCGGGGATCAGCGTATTCGGCATCGGCCCGCAGGGGCAGATCCAGCATTACTATTTGCTGATCGCCGTGCTGGCGATTGCGGTTCTCGTGGCCGTTCGGATCAGGCAGTCGTCCCTCGGCCGCGCCATGATCGCCACCAAAGATTCCGAGATCGCCGCCGAACAGAGCGGCGTCGACACCACGCGTACCAAGCTGATCGCCTTCATGATCGGTGCGGTCTATGCCGGCCTCGCAGGTTGCCTCTACGCCTCCTCGATCCGCTTCATCAGCCCGGACAGTTTCTCCGGCACCCAGGCCATCCTGCTGATGACCATGCTGATCGTCGGCGGCATGGGCTCGATCCCCGGCTGCATCATCGGCGCCGTCGGCTTGACCATTCTGCCGGAGGCGTTGCGGTTTCTCGGGCAATGGTACCTCGTGCTCTACGGCCTCGGCGTCATCGCCGTGATCGTGCTGGCGCCCGGCGGTCTTGCTTCGCTGGCTGCGCGACTGCCGCGTTGGGTAGCGGCGCGATGACGGATCAAACGATCATCACTGCGCGTGGCGTGACGCGGCGCTTCGGCGGCCTCGTCGCGCTTGATGGTGTCGATCTCGATGTGCCCAGAGGCATCGTGCAGGCGATCATCGGCCCCAACGGCTCGGGCAAGACCACGCTGCTGAATGCGCTGTCCGGCGCCTCACATGCCGATGCCGGTTCGATCCGCATCGACGGCAAGGAGATCTTCCGCCTCAGGCCCAACCGCATCGCGCGGCTCGGGCTGGCACGCACGTTCCAGAACATCCGGGTGTTCTCCAATCTCACCGTGCTGGAAAATGTGAAAGTCGCTGCAGCCTGCAACACGCCCATGTCGATGCTCAACATCATGCTGTCGAACGGCACGCAGCGACAACGCGAGGCTGAGATCGAGAGCACCTCACGCGAAGCGCTGGAGATCGTCAGCCTCGCCGCACGCGCGGACGATCGCCCGACCCAGTTGCCCTATGCGCAGCAACGCCTGCTGGAAATCGCACGCGCACTGGCATCGAAACCGAAGGTGTTGCTGCTGGATGAGCCCGCCGCCGGCATGAACACGACCGAGAGCATGACCCTGCTCGACACCATCGCGAAACTGAAGGGCAAGGGCATCACCATATTGCTGGTCGAACACAATGTACGACTAGTGATGGGGATCAGCGACCGCGTGGCCGTATTGGATTTTGGGAAGAAGATCGCTGAAGGCGCGCCAAGCGCGGTTCAGCAAAACCCATTGGTGATCGAGGCCTATCTCGGCAGGCGGCGCCATGCTTAAGATCGAGAACCTCCATGTCTCCTACGGCCACATCGAAGTACTGAAGGGCATCTCGTTCAGCGTCGAAATGGGCGAGATCGTCGCGCTGATTGGCGGCAACGGTGCCGGCAAAACGACAACCCTGAGCACCATCTCCGGCCTGCTGCGACCAACGTTCGGCTCGATTTCGTGGAAGGGCGAGGCCATCCACGGCACCGCTGTGGAAACCATCGTCGGCGCCGGCATCGCGCATTGCCCCGAAGGCCGCCGGATATTTCCGGGCCTCACCGTGCGCGAGAACCTGATCACGGGAACGGCGTCCCGCGCCTACAAGAAGGCCGAGGTCGAAGACGATCTGGCGCTGGTGTTCGAACTGTTTCCACGACTGAAGGAGCGCATCAAGCAAGGCGGCTGGTCGCTGTCGGGAGGCGAACAGCAGATGCTTGCGATCGGCCGTGCGCTGATGTCGCGGCCGAACCTTCTGATGCTGGACGAGCCGTCACTGGGCCTCGCACCCATCGTGATCGAACAGGTGTTCGACAAGATCGTTGAACTGAACAAGCGAACCGGGCTTAGCGTGTTGCTTGTCGAGCAGAATTCCGCGATGGCGCTGGAGGTTGCGGCACGCGCTTTCGTGCTGGAAACCGGATCGATCGCACTGTCCGGACCGGCATCCGTTCTGGCAGACGATCCGCGTATTCGCGAGGCGTATCTGGGCGGGTAGTCCAATTCCCCTCATTGCGAGGAGCCCTTGCGACGAAGCAATCCAGTCTTTGGCCAAGAACTGGATTGCTTCGCCCAACGAATTGGCTTTGCCAATTCGCCAAGGCTCGCATTGACGAGGCGTTACTTCACGTCTTTCAACAGCGCGATGTTTGCGGCGACCTCCTTTGCCACCAGCTCATCCATCGCTTTCGGCTCCATCGTGATCGTCTCCACGCCGATCTTTTTCAGGGCCGCCTGCATCTCAGGTTTGGCGAGTACCTTGACGCCGGCGTCGTGCATCTTGGCGACGATCTCGGGCGACGTCTTTGAGGGCACGAACACACCGATCCAGCTTTCGCTGACGCCGTCCTTGAGGCCGACCTCAGTCATCGATGGCACGTCGGGCAGTTCGGCAGAACGCTTCTCAGTGGAGACAACGAGCGCGCGGACCTGACCCTCACGGATCAGCGGCAAAGCGGTCGCCGCCGGGCAGAAGTAGAAATCGATGCGGCCACCGAGAATGTCGGCGATCACTTCAGGGCCGCCGCGATACGGCACGTGGGTCGCTTCGAACTTGCCGGCAATGCGAAATTTCTCGGCGCTTATATGCACAGCGCTGCCAATACCGACCGAGCCGAAATTGATCTGCGATCCCTTGGCCTTCGCATCCTTGAGGAAATCGTCCACAGTCTTCCAGGGCCGCTCCTTCGGAATGATCATGATTTGCGGGCTGGAGCCGATCATGATGACCGACGACAGGTCCTTCGACGTGTCATAAGGCAGGTTCGGAAAGATCGCCGGCGTGATCGCCAGCGCCGAGGAATGCGCCAGGATGCTGTAGCCATCCGGCTCCGCTTTCGCCACTGCATTGGTGCCGATCGAGCCGCCGCCGCCGACACGGTTCTCGACCACGATCGTCTGACCGAGCTCAGGACCAAGACGCTCGAAGAAGATTCGCGGCACCACGTCGGTGGCGCTGCCGGGGCCGAACGGGATGGTGGCCTTGATCAACCGGGTCGGCCAGTTGCTTTCGGCCTGCACCGCGACAGACGACAGCAGCACACCGGCGAAAACACACGACCACCGCATAAGCTTATTCATTACTTGCTCCAATAATACCATTCGAAGGGGAATGGCCGCCCAATGATCGGGCCAATCGGCGACAGCGAAGCAAGTTTCGGACCGTTTGAAGCCTAAAACAACGCCCAAACGCGCGGTGATCCAGCCCAGACAAAGGACAACGCCGCCCCCCCGTGCTGGCAAGGCCGGCCAGTCCGCCTACTTAGCCGCGACCTCGCTTTTGAGCAGCACCTTGTTGTCGGCGATTTCCTTAACCAGCAGCGCATCCATCTCGGATGACTTCATCGGCATCGGCTCGACGCCGATCTTCTTCAGCGAAGCCTGCATATCTGCCATGTTCAGCACCTTGGTGCCGGTCACATAAAGCTTCTCGACGATCTCCGGCGGCGTTTTCGATGGCACGAACACGCCGAACCAGATCGAGCTGTCCGCATCCTTGAGCCCGGCATCGATCGGCGTCGGCACATCCGGCAGATCCCGCACGCGGGTCGGCGTCGACACCACCAGCGCGCGGACCTGGCCTTCGCGAATCAACGGCAGCGCCGTGGCCAGCGGGCAGAAGTAGAAATCGATGCGACCGCCGATGATATCGGTGATCACCTCGGAGCCGCCGCGATAGGGGATATGCGTGGCCTCGAAACCGGCAGCGGCGCGGAATTTTTCCGAACTGATATGCACGGCACTGCCAACGCCCACCGAGCCGTAATTGATCACAGTGCCCTTGGTCTTCGCGGAAGCCAGGAAATCCTGAATCGTTTTCCATGGCCGTTCGTTGGGCACGATCATCACATTGGCCGCATAGCCGATCATCAGCACCGAGGACAGCTCCCTGGTGGTGTCGTAGTTGAGGTTGGGAAAGATCGCTGGCGCAATGGAGATGGCGTTGGTCTGCGACAGCAAGGTGTAGCCATCCGGATCGCTCTTCGCGACCGCGCCCGTGCCCACCGAGCCACCCGCACCCACGCGATTTTCAATCACGATCGGCTGCCCTAGCTCCGTGCTCAGTTTTTCGAAGAAAAGGCGCGGGACCACGTCACCCGCACTGCCGGCACCGAACGGATTGACCGCCTTGATCGGCTTCGTCGGCCAGTTGGTGTCGGCCAGCGCAGCGCCGGACATCAACACAGCGGCCAATACGCATGACAATCGCCAGGACTTGTTCATCGCTCGCTCCAATTGCGCCATTCAATGGAATGGCAGCTCATGGAATAAAGCAAAAGCAAGAACCGGACCGGCGAGGGCCTAGAACGACGTCCCGGCCCGCGGCTTTTTCTCCGGCACTTCCGGCTCGGTCGGTACCGGGCCGATACGCAGCGCGGTGATGCGGTTGCGCTCACGGCGCAGCACGCGGAAGCGGAAGTTGTAGAAGGTGAAGCTCTGCCCGCGCTCGGGGATGGAGCGCGCCTCGTGAATGACGAGACCGGCCACCGTGGTCGCTTCATCATCCGGAAGATGCCAGTCCATTGCGCGGTTGAGGTCGCGGATCGGCACCGAACCATCGACCACCACCGAACCATCGGCCTGCGCGCGCACACCCGCGACGACCACGTCGTGTTCATCCGCGATGTCGCCGACGATTTCTTCCAACACGTCTTCCAGCGTCACCATGCCTTCGACTTCGCCATATTCGTCGACCACGAGCGCAAAGTGAGTCTTGCGGCGACGGAAGGCTTTCAACTGATCCGACAGTGGACGCATCTCCGGGACGAACCACGGCGGCAGCGCGATCGAAGCTACGTCGATCTTTGCGGTATCGCCATCGACGGCGCGGATCGCGCGCAGCAGGTCCTTGGCGTGGAGCACGCCGATGATGTTTTCCGGCTTCTCACGCCAGAGGGGAATGCGGGTGTATTCAGTGGCCAGCACTTCGCGCACCAGCTCTTCGGATGGCAGGTCCGCATTCAGCGTCACCATCGCCGTGCGATGGACCATGACATCGGACACCGCGAGATCGCCGAAGCGAAACACGTTCTGGATATACTCAGCCTCGCCCGACGCGATGCCGCCATGTTCGGCGGATTCACCGACAAGACCTTCGATCTCCACACCGGTGAGAATCTCGTGCGGCGATGCTTCCTGCACGCCGAGCAGCGCCAGCGTGCCACGCGACGCCGCGTTGAGCAGCCAGTTCAGCGGATAGAACAGGATGTAGGATGCGTAGAGCGGATAGGCGATCCATTGCGACACCGGCTCCGGCTGCCGGATCGCCAGCGTCTTCGGCACCTGCTCGCCGATCACGATATGCAGCGAGGAGAAAACAAGGAAGCCGGTGAGGAAGGAGGTAAAGTGCAGCGCGGATTCCGAGAGGCCGAGCGGATCGAGCACCGGCTTCAGCAGTGCCGCCACCGTGGGCTCGCCGACCCAGCCAAGGCCGAGAGAAGCCATTGTGATGCCGAGCTGGCAGCAGGCCAGATAGGCTTCGATATTGCCCATCATGCTCTGCAGCAGGCGTGCGCCGAAGCGGTTCTGCTCGACCATGCTCTTGACGCGGAAGCCGCGGCTTTTGACCAGCGCGAACTCCGCCGCCACGTAAAACGCGTTGGCGGCGAGCAGGAAGATCGCGATCAGCAGATTGACGGTAATCGAATTCATGAAAGTCCTGCGACGGCGCCGGCTTTGGTAACTCCCAAACCGGACACGGTCAGTTCTATCCCGTCAGCTTCTGATGCAGAAAGGCGCGAACCGTCGCGGGATCAACATCGTTTGCAATGACGGCCCGGCCGACGGCTTCCAGCAAAATAAAGGTGAGCTTGCCGCGTTTCACCTTCTTGTCCTGCGCCATCAGCGCCATCAGCGTATCCGCGTCCGCGAGGCCTTCCTGCGCGAAGCCGGCAATGTCCTGCAGCTTCGTGGGGAGACCCACATCGGCGAGATGATGCTGCACGCGGGTCGCATCGCTCTCCGCGATCATTCCAAGCTGCGCCGACAGTTGCGCAGCCAGCACCATGCCGACCGACACGCCCTCGCCATGGAACAACCGGTCCGAGAAGCCGGTCACCGCTTCCAGCGCATGCCCGAAGGTATGACCGAGATTGAGCAGTGCGCGCTCGCCGTTCTCGCGCTCGTCGCGCGACACAACACCGGCCTTGGCGCGGCAGGAGGTGGCAATGGCGTGTTCGCGCGCTGCACCGCCGCGCATGATGTCGGCATGGTTGGCTTCCAGCCAGGTGAAGAACTGGTGATCGCCGAGCACACCGTATTTGGCGACTTCCGCATAGCCCGAACGAAATTGCCGTGGCGACAGCGTATCGAGGACCGCCGTATCGGCCACAACCATCACCGGCTGATGGAACGCGCCAAGCAGGTTCTTGCCCTGCGGCGAGTTGATGCCGGTCTTGCCGCCGACGGATGAGTCGACCTGCGCCAGCAGCGAGGTCGGCACCTGCACGAAATCGACGCCGCGGCGCACGATCGCTGCAGCAAAGCCCGCGAGATCGCCGACGACGCCGCCGCCAAGCGCGATGACGAGATCGTTGCGCTCGATCTTCGCCGCGATCAGCGCCTCGGAGACTTTCTCGAGTCCAGCATAGCTCTTCGAGCCTTCGCCTTCCTCGACGACGATATGCGAGGTCGGAATATCAGCCGCCGCCAGCGAGGCTTCCGTTGCAGTCAGCCAATGCTTGGCAACGGTCCTGTCGGTGACGATCGCCGTGCGCACACCCGGCCGCAGTCTGGCGATACGCGCACCAAGCGACGGCAGTACATTGCGGCCGATGACGATGTCATAGGCGCGCTCAGCCAGCGCGACGTCCACGATGATCGGATCGGAATGTTTCAGCGGGGCGGTCATAGTTGAGAACTCAAGGGATCGCCTGTCGGTTCGGAAATGGCGGAAGCTGCGTGCGGGCGGAACAGATGCTCGTGCAGCGCGATGATGCCTTCCTCAACGATCTTCTCATGCGGCACGTCGCGCGAGTCGATCGTGATGTCGGTCTGCTCGTAGAACGGATGGCGCGCCTCGATCAGCCGCGCAATGGTCGCCGCGGGATCGGCGGTCTTCAGCAGCGGGCGGTTTTCCCGGCGCCGCACCCGGCGCAGGATCACATCCGCATCGGCTTTCAGCCACAGCGAGATCGCCTTGTCGCGAATGCGCTGCCGGGTGTCCTCGCGCAAGAACGCGCCGCCGCCGGTCGCCAGCAGGATCGGTCCGCTGTCCAGCAGCCGGGCGATCACCCGCGCCTCACCGTCGCGGAAATGCGGTTCGCCGTGGACTTCAAAAATGTCCGGGATCGACATCCCGGCCGCCGCCTCGATCTCGTTGTCGGCGTCGACGAAAGGCAGCCGCAGCCGCGTCGCCATGCGCCGGCCGATGGTGGATTTGCCCGCCCCCATCATGCCCACCAGCACGACCGAGCGCTTTCCCAGCGCCGCGACGATGGCGGCCTCCTGGGGTGCGCTGGCAATGGCCGGCAAGATGGTCTCGGACATCAAAAACACCTGCAAAATCAGTGAGCGACAAGGGATCGCGGAGGTTTGCCGCATTCCGGTCACCTATACTACCCCCAGCGCCAGCGTTGCCAGCACCTCTTGCAGTCTGTATCCGGACAGGGTGACCGCCCCCGGCGGAACGAATCGTCCCATTTCGCCGCCGAGTTCCCTGATCATGCCCAGCCTGTTCCGCTTTTTGACGGTCGTCGCGGTGATCGTCGGCGTGGTCTATGGCGTCATCTTCGCGCTGGCCAATTTCGTCAATCCGAAGCCACGGGACATGACGGTCACCATCCAGCCGGACAAGTTTCTTAAGAAATAGCTGCGCGCAGCAAGCGCATGAAGAGCTGCATGTCCTCCGCGAATTTCGGACCGGCTCCCTCCGCGTGCTTGATGCCATCGATCGCGGCGACAATGACTCCCGCGACGTCGGCGGGTCTGGCTTGCAATGAGCCGAGATTAATCATGCCCGCGGTCTCGGCATCGCTCAGCGCCTGCGCCAGCAGAGCGACCAGTCGGGCCCGCGCGGCGAGCGTGATATCTTTGGCCAGAGCCATGTTGACGTCGAACAGCTCAATGGCGTCGGCGCTGCCCGCGAAAGGAGCGATCAGTTCGCGCTGAAACACGGCCATCGCCGTCTCGATGCGGCCGAACACGTCACCAGCGCCTGAGAGTGCCGCCTCGACATCGCGCATCGTCCGCGCATGGGCGCGCGTCGAGCCCGCCCGAAACAGATCTTCCTTGCTGTTGAAGCTCAGATAGAGCGACGCCCGCGAAATTCCTGCCGCACGCGCGATGTCGGCCATCGACGCCTTGCGGAAACCGTGGCGGACGAACACCGGGAGTGCGGCATCCAGAATGTGATCGGTTTTGGCATCTCGTTCGCTCATTCAGACAGATTGACAGTTCGTGTCCAAAGCGTCAAAAGACAATTAGACAATAATAGTCCAATTGTCCAATTCACGCATTCCACATGGGACAGGAGCGAACATGCATTCGGAATCGGTCGGCAATCGAGAGACCATTGTTCTTGTCACGGGCATCGGCGGCTTTCTGGGCGGACACATCGCCCGGCAGTTGCTGGCCAAGGGCTACGCCGTCCGCGGTAGCGTTCGTCGCATGAGCGGCTGCGACCGGATCGCGAAGCAGATCTGTGCGACGCCAACCGACTCGCACTCGCTCAGTTTCGCCGAAGCCGACCTCTGCTCCGACATCGGATGGGATGCCGCCGTCACAGGCTGCAACTATGTGATCCACACGGCATCGCCGTTTCCGGCAGGCCTTCCGAAGGATGAAAATGAACTGATCCAACCCGCGCGGGACGGCGCGTTACGGGTACTACGTGCCGCGCACCGCGCAGGCGTGACGCGGGTGGTGCTGACGTCCTCGATCGCGGCCACCAATCACGGTAGCGGCAAGGCGCCGTATACCGAAGACAACTGGACCGATCCGACGGGCAAGCGGGCAACGCCATACTATAAATCCAAGACGCTGGCCGAACGGGCGGCATGGACCTTTGCTGCGGAAACCGGACTGGATCTCGCCGTCATCAATCCCGGCATCATTTTCGGACCTCTGTTGGGTCCGGATTACGCCACGTCGATCGGGCTTGTTCAGCAGATGATGAGCGGCAAGCTCAAACGTGTGCCGCGTTTCGGCATCGCGGTGGTCGATGTCCGCGATGTGGCTGACGCGCATATCAGGGCAATGACCCATCCGGATGCGTCAGGCCAGCGCTTCATCGCGGCCGGGCAGTTTCTATGGATGCGCGACATGGCGGCCGTACTGGCGCAGTCATTTCCGAATTATGCGCCGGTTCTGCCCTCGGGCGAAGTGCCTAACTGGATGATCAAAGCAATGGCGCCGTTCAGCGCACGCTCGCGCATGATCGTCCACGAACTCGACGTTGATCTGAGTGTCAGTGCCGCGAAGGCGCTGCGAATGCTGGATTGGCAACCAAGGTCCGCCGACGAGGCCATTCGCGCCAGTGCACAAAGCCTGATCGACCACGGCCTGCTCGCGACCTCCTGAATTCCCACACCTCACAACAACGGAACCAGCCTATGACCTCATCCATCATCGATCCGAAAGAGCATCCGGAAGCGGAAGCCATCCAAGGTATCGAACGCGCGCGGCTTCGTGCGCTTGTCAGCGCCGACATGGCAGCGGCCGAGCCGCTGCACGCCGCAGACTTCCAGCTGATCACGCCGATCGGCGCGGCACTGTCAAAAGCCGAATATCTTGGTGCCGTTGCAGGTGGCCACATCAAGTACCTAACATGGACGCCCGGTGACATCGCCGTGCGGCTGTATGGCACGAGTGCCGTGATCCGGTATCGCGCCCGCATTGAGGTGGTTTTCGGGGGCCACAAGGTCCCGCCAGGCGACTATTGGCACACCGATGCTTATGAAATGCGTGACCGGCAGTGGATGGTGGTCTGGTCGCAGGCCACATCGATCACACAGTTTGCCTGATCTTTGTGGATCTGCATTCGCTCCGGGTTGCTGCAGCCAGTGAAAACCGCTGCTGCAGCCCGGATCATGGGTTATGATGGCACATGACCACTTCCTCAGACGCCAAGCTCTCCAATCTGTTCCTCGACATGCTCGCCGCCGAACAAGGTGCTGGCGTCAATACACTGGACGCCTATCGCCGCGACCTCGAAGATTTCTCCGAATTTGCTGCCGGGGCGAAATCCAGTTTTGCCGGTGCCGACACCCAGTTGCTGCGCGACTATCTGGAAGATCTCGACGAGCGCGGCTTCAAATCGACCACGGTGGCACGGCGGCTGTCCGCCATACGGCATCTGTTCCGCTTTCTGCTCAGCGAAAAAATCCGCACCGACGACCCGGCCGCCATCCTGTCCGGCCCGAAGCGGGGCCGTAGCCTGCCCAAAGTGCTGTCAATTGCCGATGTCGACCGCATGCTGGTGCAGGCGCGCACGCAAGCGCAGAATGCCGAAGCCTCTGCGCAACAGCGGCTGCGCGATGCCCGGCTCTATTGTCTGCTCGAAGTGCTTTACGCCACCGGGCTTCGCGTCTCCGAGTTGGTCTCGCTACCGCTCACCGCGGCGCGCCGCGATGCCCGCATGATCGTGGTGCGCGGCAAGGGCAACAAGGAGCGGCTGGTGCCGCTCAACGAAACCGCAAAACAGGCGATGGCCGAATATCTCGCCGCGATGGCCGAGTTGCAGAAGGCTCAACCAAAAAAGAGTGCAGCCTCGAAATGGCTGTTTCCGTCCTTCGGCGAGAGCGGCCACCTGACCCGACAGCATTTCGCGCGCGACCTGAAAGAACTCGCGGCGGCATCCGGCATCGCGCCGCGGCTGGTCTCGCCGCACGTGCTGCGCCACGCCTTTGCCAGCCATCTGCTGCATAACGGCGCCGATCTTCGCATCGTGCAGACGCTGCTCGGCCATACCGATATTTCGACCACACAGATCTACACCCATGTGGTGGAAGAGCGGCTCAAGAGCCTGGTCCGCGACCTGCATCCGCTCGCGGAAAAATAGCGCTCAGCGCGAGTGCGACTCGGCCTCGCCAAGATGATCCGCCTCGTCGTCGCGCCGCATCCCGGAGGTCGGCACCAGTACCGGCTGCAGCGCCGGAATCAGCCGCGTGCGTTCGCGCTTGGCGGGGATCGCCCGATAGACCTGTTTGGTGGCTTCGACGATATGCACGCCGGCGAACGGCATCGACAGCGCCGCGCCGATCCGCTCCCAGGCCATAGCCGAGCGCAGGAACCAGCCCATTCCTACCGGCGGCATGAATAGCGCCTCGCTCCACGCTGTCGGCGTAAACCAGGTCTGTCGCAGCAACTGTGTGATTTGCGAACGCGAATAGGGGCGGCCGTGACCGAACGGCGTCGAGTCGGTACGGGTCCAGACGCCCCGGCGATTCGGAATCACCGCCATCAACCGGCCGGACGGCGCAAGCACGCGCCAAACCTCGCGGAGCAGACCTTCGGGATCGTCGGACATTTCCAGGGCGTGCACCAGGATGATGCGATCGACGGCGGCATCCGGCAGCGGCAGCGAGAATTCGTCGACCAGCGTGGCCAGCGCGGGCTTTGCCGTCGGCCATTTCAGCACCCCCTGCGCCGCCGGCATGAAGGCGATGCAGCGTTCGGAATTCTCCCGGAAAAGGCCGAGATAAGGCGTGGGGTAACCCAGACCGAGCACGCGCTGACCCTCCGCGTCGGGCCAATGCGCCTGAATACCGCGATTGATCAACCGCCGCGCCACGATGCCGAGTCGGCGCGAATAGAAATCCCGGAGATCGATCACATCGATGGTCATGGTGACTTTCTAACACGTTGCGGCGGCCTACGATCCCCCGAATCGCGCATTGCCGGGGCAGCGTTAACGCCAGATATCCAGGCCATCGCGGGCGGTGAGTTGCACCAATTGACAAGGCCGGCCCGGCTGCGGCCTAGTCGAAGAAACAGGCGCCGCGACGTCGTTGCAGGAGAGACAAAAATGCTGTCACGCCGAGGTCAAACAATCACAAGGGCGGCGGCGATGGCCGCGGGTCTGGCCGTGGCAGCACTCGCGCCATTCTCCGCCGAGGCCAATCCGGCGACGGTCGATTACATCTGCACCCCCGCACTGCCGGGCGGCAACAAGATCTCCGTCGATTACAATTCAGGCGGCAAGTCGATCACCCTGTTCTATCCCAATGGCGAAACGCTCCGCATGCCGATCCAGCGATCCGGCTCGGGCTTCCGCTACGGCGAAGGCAATGTCGGGATTGCCGGCAAGGGCCAGACCACCATCACGCTGCAGGTTGCCGGCCAGCCCGCGCGCCAATGTGTGACACCGCGCTGACCGTCATGCATCGCCCATATTCATCCCCATCAATTTGCCGCACGTATGTGCGAGCGCATCACGACGTGATCCAACGGAGTTATCATGGCTGCTGAAATTCGTGTGTTCCCCTGCCTGTCCGACAATTTCGGCTACCTGATCCACGATCCGCAGAGCCTGAAGACTGCCGCCATCGACGCGCCGGAGGCCGGTCCCATCATGAAGGTGCTGCAGCGCGAGGGCTGGAAGCTCACCGATATTCTGGTGACGCATCACCATGCCGACCATGTGGGCGGCATCGCGGAGCTGAAGAAAACCTATGGCTGCAAGGTCACAGCGCCGCACGATCAGGGCACGGCAATTCCTGAAGTCGACGTCCGCGTCGCCGAAGGCGATACCGTGCAGGTCGGCGCGCTCACCGCACGGGTGTTCGAGACCCCCGGCCATACGCTCGACCATATCTGCTACGTGTTCGACAGCGAGCTGGCGCTGTTCTCAGCCGACACGCTGTTTTCGGGCGGCTGCGGGCGGGTGTTCGAAGGCACCTATCCGATGATGTGGCAATCGCTGAAGAAGCTGCGCACACTGCCCGACGACTACCGGGTCTATTGCGGCCACGAATACACCGCGGCCAACGTCAAGTTCTGCCTCGGCATCGACGCCAACAACGAAGCGCTGAAGAATCGCGCCGACGAAGTGGCGCAGCTGCGCGCCGTCGGCAAGCCGACCATCCCCGTCCTGCTCGGGCTTGAGAAGAAGACCAACGTGTTTCTGCGCGCTGACGATCCGGCCATCGCCGCCGCGGTCCGCCTCAAGGGATTCAGCGAGGAGGACGTGTTCGGCGAACTCCGTGAACGCAAGAACAAGTCCTGATGACAGGCAAGACGCCAACTGCAGCCGAGATCATCGCGACGCTCGGCCTGCAGCCGCATCCCGAAGGCGGCCACTACCGCGAGACGTTTCGCGACAGTCGCGTAGATGCCGGCGGGCGGGCGGCGTCTACGGCGATCTACTTCCTGCTGGCATCAGGCGAACGCTCGCACTGGCATCGCATCGATGCCGTCGAGATCTGGCACTATCATGCGGGCGCTCCGCTTACGCTGGAAATCGCCAGCGACGCCGGCCAGCGCACGATCACGCTCGGGCCGGACGTCGCCGCTGGACAAGAGCCACAAGGCATTGTCCCACCGCATGCTTGGCAGGCCGCCTCCACCACTGGCGACTGGACGCTGGTCGGCTGCACCGTGGCACCGGGTTTCGATTTCGCGACGTTTGAGTTGGCCCCGAAGGGCTGGAAGCCCGACTAGCCCGGCTTCCAGATCATATCCTTCGCTGCGATGCGGCGTCCTCCGTAAAGCGATGTACGGCGAAGGCCAGAAACGCGACGTTGACGCATGTCGCACATCCTTCGAGACGCCCGCAGGGCGGGCTCCTCAGGATGAGGTCAGCGGAAACCGCGTCTGCTCAGGCGTGATATTGCCCGCCATTGATGGTCATGGTCGAGCCGGTGAAGAAGCCGGACTCGTCTGCAGCCAGGAACACCACGGCGCGCGCAATTTCCTCGGGCTCGCCGAGGCGATTGACCGGGATCTGCGGCAAAATGCTCTTCTCGAGCACGGCGAGCGGCACGGCCTGCACCATCTCGGTGTTGATGTAGCCAGGACAGATCACGTTGACGGTGATGCCGAGCTTGGCATTCTCGAGAGCCAATGCCTTGGTGAAGCCGATGTCGCCGGCCTTGGCGGCGGAATAATTGACCTGGCCGAACTGGCCCTTCTGGCCGTTGATCGATGAAATGTTGATGACACGGCCGAACTTACGTTCGCGCATACCCTCGATCACCTGACGGGTCATGTTGAACAGCGAACCGAGGTTGGTGTTAACCACCTTGTTCCACTGTTCCGGCGTCATCTTGTGGAAGGCACCATCCATTGTGATGCCGGCATTGTTGACCAGCACTTCCACCGGTCCCAGATCGGCCTCGACCTTTTTCACGCCCGCGGCGCATTCATCGAACGAACCGACATCCCACTTGTAGGTGCCGATACCCGTCTCGCTTTTGAATTTCTCGGCGGCGGCATCGTTGCCGGCATAGCTTGCCGCGACGCTGTATCCCGCAATTTTCAAAGCCTTGCTGATCGCAGCGCCAATCCCTCGTGTTCCACCGGTCACCAATGCTACGCGCGCCATGATCGATCCCTCCACCAATCTCTTTTGTAGTTATAGCTTCGAATTAATCTCGCGATACGCTGAACATCAAGCAGAATTGGACCATCAAGCGAAAATGCCCGACGCAAAGCGCCGGGCATTTTGTTGTAGCAGTGTGTGCAGTGCACGCGCGAGCCGATGTTTTCGGCACGCGACGCGTAAGGATTAGTCGCGTGCGATGCACATCGCGATGCCCATGCCGCCGCCGATGCACAGCGTGGCGAGGCCTTTCTTCGCGTCGCGCTTTTCCATCTCGTGCAACAGCGTGACCAGCACGCGCGCACCGGATGCACCCACCGGATGACCGATCGCGATCGCGCCACCGTTGACGTTAACCTTCGACGTATCCCAGCCGAGGTCCTTGTTCACGGCGCAAGCCTGCGCAGCAAAAGCTTCATTGGCTTCGATCAGGTCGAGATCGTTGATGGTCCAGCCGGCCTTCTTCAGCGCAGAGCGCGATGCCGGGATCGGGCCGGTGCCCATGATCTTCGGATCAACGCCGGCCTGGCCCCACGACACGATGCGGGCGAGCGGCTTGAGGCCTTCCTTGGCGGCCTGCTTGGCGGTCATCAGCACCACGGCAGCAGCGCCGTCATTGATGCCCGATGCGCTACCGGCGGTGACGGTGCCGTCCTTCTCGAAAGCCGGACGCAGCTTGGCCATGGCTTCAATCGTGGCGCCATGGCGCGGATATTCGTCGTCACTGACGATGACGTCGCCCTTGCGGCCCTTGATTGTGACCGGAACGATCTCGTCCTTGAACTTGCCGGCCTTCTGCGCAGCTTCCGCTTTCTGCTGCGATGCAACAGCGAACTCATCCTGCTGCTGGCGCGTGATCTGGTACTGCTTAGCCACGTTCTCGGCGGTGTTACCCATGTGATAGCCGTTGAAGGCATCCCACAGACCGTCCTTGATCATGGTGTCGACGAATTCCACCGGACCCATCTTCACGCCACCGCGCAGATATTGCGCATGCGGGGCCATGCTCATGGATTCCTGACCGCCAGCAACGACGATTTCCGAATCACCATTGAGCAACGCCTGATAGCCGAGCGCGACCGTGCGCAGGCCGGAGCCGCACAGCATGTTGACGCCCCAGGCCGAAGTTTCCACCGGCAGGCCAGCAGCAATCGAGGCCTGACGCGCGGGGTTCTGGCCCTGCGCAGCAGTGAGGATCTGTCCCATGATGACTTCGGAGACGCGGGCCGGATCGATCTTGCCGCGCTCAAGCGCCGCCTTGATGGCAATGGCGCCGAGATCATGCGCCGGCATGGTGGCGAAAGCGCCGTTGAAGCTGCCGACGGGTGTGCGGGCAGCGCTGACGATGACGACATCGTCTGACATGGACATCTCCTGTGTTGAGGTTTTTTCGACGGTCAGAGCCAGAATGGCGGGGCCCGCGTTGCAAACTATCCTGTTAACTGAGGGTTGGACTGTCAATTGGCCAGACGCCAAATTACGGCCGCAACGCACGCAAAATGGCACGGATGTCGCTTTGCATAGCACAAGACTGCTGCCATTTTAACCGTGACGCACAAAACGGTAGCCGAGCCCCTTTGAAAGTGCTTACTTTATTGCATTGCGTTGTTCGACAACCTTATGGCGCGCTGCCGTAAGGTTCCCTGTCCTCGGTCCGTATGTGTGAGCCCCCATGGCGAAATCAGATCAACCCACGACAATCAAAAAATATGCGAACCGCCGGCTTTATAATACCGGAACAAGCACTTACGTGACGCTTGAAGATCTCGCTGCGATGGTAAAGGACGGCGAGGATTTTCTCGTCTATGACGCCAAGACCGGCGACGATATTACCCGCTCGGTGCTGGCCCAGATCATCTTCGAACAGGAAAACAAGGCTGGCCAGAATCTCCTGCCAACCACTTTCCTGCGCCAGTTGATCCGCTTCTATGGCGACAGCATGCAGATGGTGGTGCCGAAGTATCTCGAGCAGTCCATCGACAGCCTGACGCGCGAGCAGGAGAAATTCCGCAAGCAGATGACGAACACGTTCAGCATGACGCCGTTCGCGCCACTTGAGGAAACCGTTCGTCGCAACATGGAATTGTTTCAGCAGACCTTCGCGATGTTCAAGCCGTTCGTGCCGCCGCGCGGCGGCGCTGCGTCGCCGGAGCCAGAAAAGGCGCCGGAGCCGACCGCTGAGCCTGCCGACACCATGGATGACCTGCGTCGCCAGATGAAGGAAATGCAGGAACGCCTCGAGCGCATGTCGCACGAGCCGAAGCCGGAATAATTCGCGGCTCACTTATCGGAAATCGGAATGACGCCGGCCGTAGCTACACCCACGGTCGGCGTTTCCATTTGATGAGCGCAACATCGCCATGGCGAAGCAACCCACCCCACTCACTCTCGACCGGCTCGACACCCCGATCGGCATCGCGCTGCTGGTGACGAACCACGGTGGCGCACTCTGCGCACTCGACTGGATCGATTACGAAGAGCGCTTGCTGACTTTGCTGCGTCGTTACTATGGGACGGTCGAACTGACCGAAAACTCGGCACCATCCGAGATCCGCAGTGCACTCTCACGCTATTTCGACGGCGACCTCGACCAGCTCGATGGCATCACCTGCCACATCCCCGGCACGCCGTTTCAGAACCGCATCTGGACGGCACTGCGAAAAATTCCTGCAGGCAGCACACTCAGCTACGGCACGCTGGCCGCGCAACTCGGCGTGCCCAATGCGATGCGCGCGGCCGGCCATGCCAATGGTGCAAATCCTCTGAGTGTCGTCGTGCCCTGCCACCGCCTGATCGGCGCCAACGGTTCGCTCACCGGCTATGGCGGCGGCATCGCGCGCAAACGCTGGCTGCTAGAGCATGAGGGTGTGGTGGTGAAGTGACATACTAACCTCGCCCCGCTTGCGGGGAGAGGTCGCTTTCCGCATGCGAAGCATGTGGGAAGCGGGTGAGGGGGACTCTCCACTCGCTCCGAGCTTGCTGAGAGCCCCCCTCATCCGTCGCGGACTTGGTCCGCGCCACCTTCTCCCCGCAGGCGGGGAGAAGGAAGATCACGCCGCCGGCTTCTCCGCGATATCGCCGTTTGCCAACAGATGGATCAATGCGCGCTTGATCGCAGCCTGACGCGTCGGGGCATTGATCTGCGCGCCGAGCAAATCGGTGACGTAGAACACGTCGCGCGCGCGCTCGCCGAAGGTCGCCACATGCGCCGAAGCGATATTGAGGTTGAGCTTCGAGATCGCCGTGGTCAGTTGATACAGCAGGCCCGGCCGGTCGAGCCCCGAGACCTCGATCACCGTGTAACGATCCGACCACTGGTTGTTGACGATAACTTCCGGCTCGACGGTGAAAGCCCTGATCTTGCCCTTCGTCGAGGCGCGCTTCGCCACGGTTTCCGGCAGCCGCACCTTGCCTTCGAGCACGTCCTCGATCATGTCGCCGATTCGTGTTGCACGGCGGCCTTCGTCGTCATCGCGATCGTATTCCCGGGAGATCGCGATGGTGTCCAGCGCGCGGCCATCGGTCGTGGTGTAAATCTGCGCGTCGACGATGTTGGCGCCGGCTGCGGCGCATGCGCCGGCGATGATCGACAGCAACCAGGGATGGTCGACGGCCAGAATCGTGAGCTCAGTGACGCCGCGGGCTTCATCGAACCCGACATTGATCGCGAGCTTGTGCCCGGCCTCTTCCGATGCCCGCAGGAAGCGCGCGTGGCGAATTTTGCGGTCGAGCTCGACCTTGAGCCAGTAGGCCGGATAGTGCCGCAGAATATACGCGTTGAGATCCTGCTCGGGCCACTCGGTGAAGGCACGGCGGAATTCCGCCTGCGCCGACGCGATGCGCTGTGCGCGATTGACCTCGGAGAAACCACCGGTCAGCACCGGCTCGGTTTCGTAATACAGCGTCCGGATCAGCTGCGCCTTCCAGCCGTTCCAGACGCCGGGACCGACGCCGCGGATATCCGCGGTGGTGAGGATCGTGAGCAGCTTCATCTGCTCCACCGACTGCACAACGGCGGCGAAATTCTCGATGGTCTTGCTATCCGACAGGTCGCGCGACTGCGCCACCGTGGACATCGTCAGATGCTCTTCGATGAGCCACGCAACGAGATCGGTGTCGGCGGCGTTGAATCCGAGCCGCGGGCACAGTCGCCGCGCCACCTTGGCGCCGGCGATGGAGTGATCCTCCGGACGCCCCTTGGCGATGTCATGCAGCAACACCGTGATATAGATCACCGCCCGATGTTCCGGGCGGATCTTACGCATCAGATCGCTGGCGACAACGAACTCGTCATTCCCGCCGCGCTCGATCTCCTGAAGGATGCCGACACACCGCAGCAGATGCTCATCCACCGTATAGTGATGATACATGTTGAACTGCATCATCGACACGATGCGGCCGAAGGCACGAATGAAATGACCGAGTACGCCGGTCTCGTTCATCCGCCGCAGCACGATCTCGGCATTGTCCGAGGTCAGGATCTCCATAAACAGCGCGTTGGCTTCGGCGTTCTCGCGGATCTCGGGCGTGATCAGCCGGAGCGAACGCGTCGCGGTCCGCATCGCATCGGGATGGAAGGCCAGATTGTGCTTCTGCGCCAACCGGAAGAACCGGATCAGGTTGATCGGGTCTTCCTTGAACACGTCGGGCGCAGCAAGGTTGATGCGGTTGTTGTCGATGATGAACGCATCGCTGTCCGGCAACCGGCGGCGATGCATCTCGGGCCGCAACTTGGCCATCATGCGCGTCAGCGCCGGCGCCGGCTTGGCCTGCTGGTCTTCGAGCTTCGCGCACAGGATCGCGGTAAGATCGCCGACTTCCTTGGCAATCAGGAAGTAGTGCTTCATGAAGCGCTCGACGTCCTGCATGCCGGGATGCGAGGTATAGCCGAGGCGAACCGCAATCTCGCGCTGCAGGTCGAAGGACAGCCGCTCTTCCGGCCGTTTGGTCAGGAAGTGGATATTGCAGCGGACCGACCACAGGAAGTCTTCACAACGCTTGAAGGTGCGGTATTCCTGCGGATCGAACACGCCGCGCGCGACCAGCTCCTTGCTGTCGCGCACCCGATAGACGTATTTCGCGATCCAGAACACGGTGTGCAAATCGCGCAGACCGCCCTTGCCGTCCTTGACGTTGGGCTCGACCAGATAGCGCGACTGGCCGCCACGGCGATGGCGCTCCTCGCGTTCGGCGAGCTTGGCAGTGACAAATTCCGCGGCGGTTCCCTGCACCACTTCGGCATCGAAGCGCGTGACCAGTTCGTCGTAGAGAGCCTGATCGCCGGTGAGGAAGCGCGTTTCCAGGATCGCGGTGCGAATCGTCATGTCGCCGCGCGCCTGGCGGATCGACTCATCCACCGAACGCGTAGCGTGGCCGACCTTCAGGCCCATGTCCCACAGGCAATAGAGAATCACTTCGGCGACCTGCTCGCCCCAGGCGGTCTGCTTGTAGGGCAGGATGAACAACAGATCGATGTCGGATTCCGGCGCCATCAGCCCACGGCCATAGCCACCGGTGGAGACCACCGCCATCCGTTCGGCACCAGACGGGATTGGCGAATGATAGAGATGCTTCGTCGCGGCGGCGAACAGCATGCGGATGATTTCATCCTGCACGTGGCAGAGCTGCTCGGCACAGCGTCGGCCGTGGCGGTCCTTCAGCAACACGGCCTCGGCGGCTTCACTGGCCTTGAGCAGTTCGGCCTTCAGCAGCTTGGCGACCGCGGCGCGAAACAAATCGTTCTTGCCGCGATGCTGCACTGCAAGCGCATCGATCTCGGCGGTAATCCGCGTCGTGTCGAAGTCGGTTTCGGTCGTCGGTCTGTCTTGTGTAGCAACGCTGTCCATGAACAACCCGGATATCGGACGGCGCAAGCGCTGTCACGGTGATTGTAGCCCCACAGCTAGTCCATGCTGCCTTTTGCGCAATCCGGGCAACAACGTTCTCGCGGCGGTGTCCTTGGCGCATCATATCTTCTCGTTGACGGAACGCCATAACTAATTGAAATTAAAGCACGTTTTCGCACAGAGAGCGACCCCAGCATGGTGCCATGACGCCCGCAGGATGCAAGTCGCCTTCGAACCTCACGTTTCGACAGTCCATCAGGGAGAGACCAGAATGTTCACGATGTCACGGCGCGCTGTCGCCGGTCTGATTGCTGCGGCTGCACTGCTGCCCGGAGCTACCTTCGCCGCCGAACCGCTCAAGGAAATCCGGCTCGACTGGGCGACCTACAATCCGGTCTCGATCATCCTCAAGCAGAACGGCCTGCTGGAGAAGGAATTCGCCAAGGACGGCGTGAAGATCACCTGGGTACAGTCGGCCGGCTCCAACAAGGCGCTCGAATTCCTCAATGCGGGGTCCATCGATTTCGGCTCGACCGCGGGCTCCGCTGCGCTGGTGGCGAAGATCAACGGCAACCCGATCAAGTCGGTCTACGTCTATTCGCGTCCGGAATGGACGGCGCTGGTGACCGGCAAGGACTCCAAGATCGCCTCCGTCGCCGATCTCAAGGGCAAGCGGGTCGCGGTGACCCGCGGCACCGATCCCCACATTTTTCTGGTCCGCGCTTTGCTCGGCGCCGGCCTGACCGACAAGGACATCACGCCAGTTCTGCTGCAGCATGCCGACGGCAAGGCCGCGCTGATCCGCGGCGACGTTGATGCATGGGCCGGACTCGATCCGATGATGGCGCAGGCCGAGGTTGAAGACGGCGCCAAGCTGTTCTTCCGCAAGCCGGACGCCAACACCTGGGGCATCCTCAATGTGCGAGAACAGTTCCTGAAGGACTATCCGGATGCCGCGCGCCGCGTGCTCGCCGTCTATGAAGACGCCCGCAAATATTCGCTGGAGAATTATCCCGAGCTGAAGAAGGCCTTCATCGGCGTCACCAAACTGCCCGACGCCGTGGTCGACAAGCAGCTCAAGGAACGCACCGAACTGACCCATAGCCGCATTGGCGCACCGCAGCGCGAGTCGATCCTCGCCGCCGGCTTCGCATTGCAGCAAGCCGGCGTCATCGACGCCAAGGTCGATGTGAAGGCGACGGTGGATGCACTGATCGACGATCAGGTGCCGCTGCCAAAGAGCTGACGTCCCGCATCTGCGAAGCCGCCCTTCACCCTCCCTGCAAAGGGCGGGTGAAGCTTTTGAGTATCTTGCAAACCCAATCGAGACGCGCTTCAGCTATGGCCATGACGCTCGACACGACTGCGCTCGACGCGACGGAAACGCGCGCGACATCTGTATCCAACAAACGCTGGCAGCGTTTCGCGCGGCCGGCGCTGGGCGTCGTATTGCCCCTGACACTCGCGCTGGCATGGGAGCTGGCCGTCTGGTCCGGCTGGTCGAACGGCCGGCTGGTGCCGCCGCCGTCGCGCGTCTTCGCCACCATTATGGAGCTCGCCCGAAGCGGCGAACTCTGGCGCCATATCACCACGACGCTGTCGCGCGTTGCCGCAGGCTTCGGCCTCGGTGTCGTCGCCGGCACGCTGCTCGGCGCTATCTCCGGCTATTGGGGAATCGCGCGGCGACTGCTCGATCCCACCGTTCAGGCGCTGCGCGCCATCCCGTCGATCGCCTGGGTGCCGCTGTTCATCCTGTGGCTCGGCATTTTCGAGACCTCGAAGGTCGCGCTGATTGCCGTCGGCGTGTTCTTTCCGGTCTATCTCGGCGTGATGGGCGCGATCCTCTCGGTCGATCGCAAGATCGTCGAGGTCGGTCGTACCTTCCGCCTCTCTGGCCCCGCCATGATCCGCCGCATCCTGCTGCCTGCGGTGCTACCGGCCTATGTTGTTGCACTTCGCGTCGGCCTCGGGCTCGGCTGGATGTTCGTGGTTGCCGCCGAATTCATGGGCGCCTCCGAAGGGCTCGGCTATCTCCTCATCGACGGCCAGCAGCTCGGCAAGCCCGCGCAGATCCTCGCCGCCATCACCATTTTCGCATTGCTCGGCAAGACCACCGACTGGCTGATCGAACTCGTCACCGCACCACTGCTGCGCTGGCAGGATGCGTTCCGACCGGGTGGAGAGACCTGATGCTCGCCCTCGACAAGGTCGGCAAGACCTATCCCAACGGCGTCCATGCGCTGGAGCGCTTCACCGCGCAAATCCCGCAGGGCGAGATCGTCGCCATCATCGGTGGCTCCGGCTGCGGAAAATCGACACTGTTGCGCGCCGTGGCCGGGCTCGATCGCGCCTCGACCGGCAGCATCCGCATCGACAATATCGATATCAGCGCGCCGCATGAGAAAATCGGCATCATCTTTCAGGAACCGCGGTTGCTGCCGTGGCTCAGCGTCGCCGACAATATCGGCTTCGGCCTGTCCGAGCTTCCTGTCGCCGCACGCCGCGAGAAAGTCGCGCAGGCCCTGGCGCGCGTCGGCCTGTCGGATAAAGCCAAGGCATGGCCGCGCGAATTGTCCGGCGGGCAGGCGCAGCGCGTCGCCATTGCCCGTGCATTGGTGCCGCAGCCGGAGGTGCTGTTGCTGGATGAGCCATTCTCCGCGCTCGACGCCTTCACGCGCCGCGACCTGCAGGATCATCTGCTTGATCTGTGGGCCGACACGCGGCCGACGCTGGTCCTTGTCACCCATGATGTCGACGAAGCCGTTGTGCTGGCGGACCGCGTGCTGGTGATGCGTCCGCGGCCCGGTCGGCTGTTCGCCGAGATCGATGTCGGCCTCGCGCGTCCGCGCGACCGTGCCTCGCCGCTGTTCGAAGCCGTGAAGCGCCGCGTGCTCACCGCGCTGGATCGATCTCTCGATCGCAACGTGCCCGATAACGCGCCTGCCGAGGCGGTCGGCGCGTGGTGGTGACAACAGCACCGCGAGCTAATAAAAGCTGCAACTAACAAAATCTCAGGGAGAGATATCATGGACGCCGCCGCGCTTCGCGCCACCCAGGCCCCCATCAAGGAGCTCTACAAGACCGATCCCAAGGCAGCCTTCATCACGCTGAAGGCCAAGGGCTCGATCGACAATGACGGCATCGCCTGCAAGGTCGAGACCGGCCGGCAGATCGCAGCCGCCGGCCTGCACCCGGCCACGGGCGGCTCCGGCCTCGAACTCTGTTCGGGCGACATGCTGCTGGAAGCATTGGTGGCTTGCGCCGGCGTGACGCTGAAGTCGGTGGCCACCGCGGTCGAAATTCCCTTGAAGTCCGGCAATGTGACAGCCGAGGGCGATCTCGATTTCCGCGGCACGCTCGGCGTCGACAAGGAAGCCCCGGTCGGCTTCGCCGAAATCCGCCTGCGCTTCGACGTCGACACCGACGCGCCGCAGGACAAGCTCGATCTGCTGCTCAAGCTGACCGAGCGTTATTGCGTGGTCTACCAGACCATCAAACATGGCCCGAAGGTTTCGGTGTCCCTCAACAGGGTGTAAGCAGGCCAGACGACTCTCACCAAGAAAGAGGAGGCCAAGCACCTCCTCTCGTCAGGCTGCCATGTCCCCCGAACTTGCCTTCCTCCTGACGCTCACTTTGCGCATGGCGATCACCGCCGCCTTTGTGATCACCGCCTCCATCATCACCGAACGATCCGGCCCGGTGATCGGTGCATTGGTGGCAACGCTGCCGATTTCGGCGGGTCCATCCTATGTCTTTCTTGCGCTCGATCATGACGCCGCCTTCATCGCGCAAGGTGCATTGGCCAGCCTGCCGATCAATGGCGCGACGATGTTTCTCGGATTGACTTACGTGCTGCTGGCGCAACGCCACAACGTGATCGTCAGCCTCGGCGCCGCTGTGCTGGTGTGGTTCGCCCTCGCCCTGCTGGTGCGGCAGTTCGAATGGACTTTGCTTGGCGGTATCGCGGCCAATGTCGTGGCCTTCGGCATCTGCCTGCCGCTGATGGCGCGGTTTCGCCATGCGAGGATGCCGCTCATCACCAGGCGCTGGTACGATATCCCACTGCGCGCCGCACTCGTCGCGACACTGGTCGCCACCGTGGTGACGCTGTCCTCGACCATCGGCCCGACCGGCAGCGGCATTCTCGCACTTTATCCCGTGGTCTTCACCAGCCTGATGCTGATCCTGCATCCGCGGATCGGTGGCCCGCCCACCGCCGCCGTGATCGCCAATGGCGGCTGGGGCCTGATGGGTTTCGGCATCGCGGTGGCCGTGATGCATGTCACCGCTACCCGCTTCGGCTCGGTGGTCGCCCTGAGCCTCGCGCTCGCCACCTGTGTCGTGTGGAATCTCGGCCTGTGGGCGTGGGGCCGCAGGCGGGTGCGCTACGTGTAAAACCCCGTCATGGCCGGGCTCGTCCCGGCCATCCACGTCTTTGGCGCAGAGAAACAAGGCGTGGATGCCCGGCACAAGGCGGGGCATGACGATAGAGAATGTTACTTCGGCAGTTTCGCCTTCAGCGTATAGAGCGCATCCAGCGCCTCCCTTGGCGACATCTCGTCGGGATGCAGCGCCTTCACGGCGTCCATCAGCAATTCCGCCTCCGACGGAGGAGTCGCCTCGGCCGGTGCGCGCGCGGTGATCGCGAACAGCGGCAGGTCATCCATCAGCGCCTTGGCGCTCTGGCCGCGATCCTGCGCCTCGAGCTTGGCCAGCACCGACTTCGCGCGCGCGATGACCGCCGGCGGCAGGCCCGCGAGCTTGGCCACCTGAATGCCATAGGAGCGATCCGCCGAGCCCGGCAGCACCTCGTGCAGGAACACCACGTCGCCGTGCCATTCCTTCACCCGCACCGTCGCATTGAACAGCCGCGGCAGCTTGGCGGAGAGTGCGGTGAGCTCGTGATAATGGGTCGCGAACAGTGCGCGGCAGCGATTGCTCTCATGCAGATGCTCGATCGCGGCCCAGGCGATCGATAGACCGTCGAAGGTCGCAGTGCCGCGGCCGATTTCATCCAAGATCACCAACGCGCGTTCGGTCGCTTGATTGAGAATGACCGCCGTCTCCACCATCTCGACCATGAAGGTCGAACGGCCGCGCGCCAGATCGTCGGCGGCGCCGACGCGCGAAAAGAGCCTGTCGACAATGCCGATGCGGGCGCGCGAGGCCGGCACGAAACTGCCGATTTGCGCGAGCAGCGCGATCAATGCGTTCTGGCGCAGGAAGGTCGACTTACCGGCCATGTTCGGACCAGTGATCAGCCAGATCTGGCCGGACTTCTGCCCCGGCCCGGGCGACAGATCGCTGGCATTGGCGATGAACGGCTGGCCGTCGCGGCGCAGCGCCTGTTCGACGACGGGATGCCGGCCGCCCTCGATGGCGAATAACAGCGAGTTGTCTACTTCGGGGCGGACGTAGTTGTCATCGACCGCCAGCTTCGCCAGAGCCGTTGCGACATCGAGCAGCGCGAAAGCATGCGCGGCGGCGCGCAGATCTTCCGACGCCTCGGCGACCATCGCCGACAGCCGTTCGAAAATTTCGAGCTCGAGCCCGAGCGCACGGTCGCCGGCATTGGCGATCTTGGCCTCGATCTCGCCGAGTTCGGACGTGGTGAAGCGCACCTGCCCTGCCAGCGTCTGGCGATGGATGAAGGTCGCGTTCAGCGGGGCCTGCATCAACTTGTCGCCATGCTGCGCGGTGACTTCGACGAAATAGCCGAGCACATTGTTGTGACGGATCTTGAGGCCCTTCACGCCGGTGTCATCGGCATAGCGCGCCTGCATCGCGGCGACCACGAGGCGCGAGGCGTCGCGCAGATTGCGGGTCTCGTCGAGCACCGGCTCGAAGCCTTCGCGCACGAAGCCGCCGTCGCGCTTTAGCAGCGGAAGATCGTCGGCCAGCGCCCGCGCAAAGGTCGCGGCGAGTTCGCGCGATGGCCGGCGCAGGCCGGCCATCGCAGCCGTGATATCCGCTGGCAGATTGTCGATGACGCCGAGACGATCAAGCACCTGATCGGCGGCAAGCACACCATCACGCAGACAGGCGAGATCGCGCGGACCGCCGCGGCCGACCGAAAGCCGCGCCAGTGCGCGCGACATATCAGGCGCAGACTTCAGGGCCGAGCGCAGATCGTCGCGCAGCCCGCTGTCGGATACGAAACTCGTGACCGCATCGAGCCGGCGGCCGATCGCCACTTCATCGGTAAGCGGCGCGGCGAGGCGCTGCGCCAGCAGGCGCGAACCGGCGGCGGTGACGGTGCAGTCGATCGCATCCAGCAGCGAGCCCTTGCGCTCGCCTGATAGCGTGCGCGTCAGTTCGAGATTGGCGCGGGTCGCCGGATCGATGGCCATGGTGGTGCCGACCGCTTCGTGGGTCGGCGGCGACAACGGCACGCGTTTGCCGACTTGCGTGCGCTCGACATAGGTGACGCACGCCGCCGCAGCGGTCGCTTCCAGCCGCGACATGGCGCTGAGGCCGTCCATGGTGGCGACGGCAAAGTAATCGCACAGCCGGCGTTCGGCGGCGGCACCATCGAACACGTCACGGGTCAGCGGCGTCACCGCCGGCAATTCGCGCAGCAACTGGCTGAGATCAGGATCGCTGTAGAGCGCATCCGTAACCAGCACCTCGTTCGGATTGATCCGCGCCAGCGTCGCGCCGAGTTCGCCTGTCGCACATTCGGTGACAATGAATTCGGCAGTCGAAATATCGATCCAGGCCAGACCGATGCGATCCGCACCGCTTGAGCCCTTGCTGCGCGCAATCGCCAGCAGATAATTATTGGCCCGCGCGTCGAGCAGGTTTTCTTCGGTCAGCGTGCCCGGCGTAACCACGCGCACGACGTCGCGGCGAACCACGCTCTTGCCGCCGCGCTTCTTCGCCTCGGCCGGATCCTCCATCTGTTCGCAGACGGCGACACGGATGCCGAGCGAGATCAGGCGGTGCAGATAATCATCGGCGCGAACCACCGGCACGCCGCACATCGGGATATCCATGCCCTGATGCTTGCCGCGTTTGGTCAGCACGATGCCCAGGGCGCGCGAGGCGACCTCCGCATCCTCGAAGAAGATCTCGTAGAAATCGCCCATCCGGTAGAACAGCAAGAGGCCGGGATTGGCGGCCTTTATCTCAAGGTACTGTTCCATCATGGGAGACACTTTTGCGGTGTCATCCACGCGGGGAGCGGGTTCTGGGGCGGTAATGGGCTGCTGGATCGTCATGGCGCCGGACGCTAGCAAATTTTGCTCCGCCGATCCCACCCGCGGCTGTCGCAAACCGTAGTTTTCCCCACCGCGGAGAGGCAGTTGACAAGTCAACTGCGATCTCATATCCGCAATTCCAAGGACAACGCTGCCATCCAGCAGCAGCATTTGACCGGGTCAGCGGGGGTTCTTAAAACCACCGCGAAAATCCGGCAATCGAGCGCGGATGCAGTCTCCAGGGAGAGAATTGATGAGCGATGTCTTCATTTGCGACGCCGTCCGCACCCCCATCGGCCGTTTCGGCGGCTCCCTTGCCAAAGTTCGCGCCGACGACCTCGCCGCCGCCCCCATTAAAGCCCTGATGGACCGCAATCCCGGCGTGGATTGGGCTGCCGTCGAGGAAGTCTATTTCGGCTGCGCCAACCAGGCCGGTGAAGACAACCGCAACGTCGCCCGCATGGCCGCGCTGCTGGCCGGCCTGCCGGATTCCGTTCCCGGCGCCACGCTGAACCGCCTTTGCGCATCCGGCCTTGATGCCGTTGGCGCCGGTGCCCGCGCCATCCGCGCCGGTGAAATCGATTTCGCCATTGCCGGCGGCGTCGAATCCATGACCCGTGCGCCGTTCGTTCAGGGCAAGGCCACCGAAGCCTTCTCCCGTTCGGCGGAAATCTTCGACACCACCATCGGCTGGCGCTTCATCAACCCGCTGATGAAGGAAAAATACGGCGTCGACGCCATGCCTGAGACCGGCGAAAACGTCGCGCAGGATTTCCAGATCTCGCGCGCCGACCAGGATGCCTTTGCGATCCGCTCGCAGCAGAACGCCGGCAAGGCGATCGCTTCGGGCTATTTCGCCGAAGAAATCATCCCGGTGATGGTGCCCGGCGGCAAGGCCGGCCCCATCGCCGTCGACAAGGACGAGCATCCGCGCCCCGAAACCACGCTGGAAGGCCTCGCCAAGCTGCGCCCGATCGTCCGCAAGGACGGCACGGTCACCGCCGGCAACGCCTCGGGCGTCAATGATGGCGCCTGCGCCATGATCCTCGCCTCGGGCGCCGCTGTGGAGAAGCACGGCCTCAAGGCCCGTGCCCGCATTCTCGGCCTCGCCTCGGGCGGCGTCGCGCCGCGCATCATGGGCATCGGCCCCGTGCCGGCGACCAAGAAGCTGATGGAACGCCTTGGTCTGAAGATCAGCGATTTCGATCTGATCGAGCTCAACGAAGCCTTCGCGTCGCAGGGTATCGCCGTGCTGCGCCAGCTCGGCGTCAAGGAAGACGCTGACTTCGTCAATCCGCATGGCGGCGCAATCGCGCTCGGCCACCCGCTCGGCATGAGCGGCGCGCGCCTGGCGATGACGGCGGTGCATGGCATGGAGAAGCGCGGCGGCAAGCTCGCGCTGGCCACCATGTGCGTCGGCGTCGGTCAGGGCGTCGCCATGGCGATCGAGAAGCTGAACTAAAACTTAAGTCCACAAGCAAGCCGCCGCGGGATCCGCGGCGGCCAAAGGGGAAACCAGCATGACGCTAATCTATCCCGTCGAGAGCAATGCGGCGCACGCGCCGCGCCTCTCACCCGGCTACAAGAGCACCATCAAGCGTGCCCCGCAGAAGCAGCGGATATTGATGCCGCACACGCTGTCGGAGACGACGGGACCGGTCTACGGCCACGAGACCGTGCGCCCCGGCGATCATGACCTCACCACCATGCATGCCGGCGAGCCGCTTGGCGAACGCATCATCGTGCACGGCACGGTGATGGACGAGGACGGCCGCGGCGTGCCGAACACGCTGGTCGAACTCTGGCAGGCCAATGCCTGCGGCCGTTATGTGCATGTCTGGGACCAGCATCCCGCGCCGCTCGATCCGAACTTCACCGGCGCCGGCCGCACCGTCACCGACGCCGCGGGCAACTACAAGTTCGTCACTATCAAGCCCGGCGCCTATCCGTGGGGCAATCACCATAATGCGTGGCGCCCTGCGCACATCCACTTCTCGGTGTTCGGCCATTCCTTCGTCTCGCGCCTCGTGACGCAGATGTATTTCCCGAACGATCCGCTGTTCCCGTTCGACCCGATCTTCAACTCGGTCACAGACGAAAAGGCGCGCTTGCGCATGGTGTCGGATTTCGACCTCGACGTCACTGAGCCTGGCTGGGCGCTGGCCTATCGTTTCAACATCGTGCTGCGCGGCCGCAACGCCACCCCGACGGAGAATCACTGATGCCCGGAATTACCCCGTCGCAGACCGTCGGCCCGTTCTATGCCTATGGCCTGACGCCGAACGGCAAGTACGCCTGGAACGACGCCTTCACCAGCAACCTGCTGACACCCGACGTCACCGGCGACAAGATCCGCATCGAAGGCGTGATCTATGACGGCGACGGCAAGGTTGTGCCCGACGCCGTGCTGGAAATCTGGCAGGCCGATGCGCAGGGCCGTTTCGCCGATCCGCAGGATACCCGCGGGCTGCCGAATTCGAGCTTCAAGGGTTTCGGCCGCTCCGGCACCACCGATGCCGGCGAATATTCGTTCGACACCATCAAGCCAGGCGCCGTGCCGGGCATCGATGGCAAAGAACAGGCGCCGCATATCGTGATGGCCGTGTTCGGCCGCGGCATGACGATGCAGTCGATGACGCGTATCTATTTCGAGGACGAAGCCGCGACGGCTGATGATGCGGTGATGAACCTCGTCCCGGCCGACCGCCGCGCGACGATCATCGCGAAGAAGACGGCGCCTGGCGTGTATCGGTTTGATATCCACCTGCAAGGCGACAACGAGACGGTGTTCTTCGACGTGTGAGTCTTCGCGATCGTCGCACAAAGAAGAAGGCCGGGTATGCCCGGCCTTCTTCTTTGAACCCCGCATCTCCTCAATGAGCAACAACCCTGATCAGATATCGAACCTGCTTTCCGGCAACCCGCGCACACCGACATCGAGCGCAAGCACCGCGCCGGCATGGGTCTCCTTCGCCAGCATATCCGCCTCGATCATCTTCGTCGCCGACGTGACATAGAGCGTCGCAAAATCGGGGCCGCCGAAGCAGACGCAGGTTGGATTCGTGACGGGCATCTCGATGACCCGATCAACGCGACCGTCCGGCGCGTAGCGCATAATGCGATGGCCGGCGAAAATCGCGTTCCAGAGATAGCCCTTCGAATCCACGCAGGCGCCATCCGGACGACTCTTGTCGGCGGTGTAGTCCGCAAACACCCGCTGATTGCTGAGATCGCCGGTTTTGGTGTCGAGATCGAACGCCCAGGTTAGGTACTGGCGGGTATCGGAGAAATACAGCGTGCGCCCGTCCAGTGAGAACGCCAGCGTGTTGCTGCAGATGATCCCCTCGAACATCCGCGTCACCTTGCCCGACGGATCGACGCGATAGAGGCTGCCGATCTCACCGCCGCGCTTCGCAAGTCCGGCGTGCTCGGAGACGGTCGCGTTCGCGATGTCACCGTGGAGCGTTCGTTCAATACGGTGCTGTCTCGGATCGACCGGCTGCGCCTGAGCTACGATGGCGACGACACCGATGCACCGGGCTCCATCATTCTCAAGACCGTCGTCCCCGAACGCGCGGCGACATTCTGGCATGCCGGCCGCAACGAAGTTGCATTCTACAACACCGTTGGTTCGGCCATGTCCGAGCATCTTGTGCCGCGTTGCTACGAAGCGGTCAGCGATGCCGACACCAAGGCCTGGCATTTGCTACTCGAAGACCTCACTGAGTCTCACTTTGTCGCCACCACCTGGCCGCAGCCGCCGACATTCGCACAATGCGAGCAGATCGTTCGGTCTCGGGCACGTTTTCACGCCGCGTGGTGGAATGATGCCCGCCTCGGCGTCACAATCGGGGCATGGCAGGAGTCCACCGAACTGGATCAGCAGGTGCAGACGCTCACGCGCCAGTTGGAAAAATTCACCGAGCGCCAGGGCGATCGCCTGTCGCCCGAGCGGCGCGAGCTCTACACACGGCTACTCGACGCGGCGCCGCGCCTGCAGGCGCGCTACTGTTCCCACTCCAACATGACGATCGTCCAGGGCGACTCCCATGTCTGGAACATCTTTCTGCCGAAAGATGAGAACAGCGATGAAGCGCTGCAATTCGATTGGGATAGCTGGCGCGTCGACACGGCATCGGACGATCTCGCTTATATGATGGCGATGCACTGGTATCCCGACCTACGGCGGCGCTTTGAGCGACCTTTGCTCGACCACTACCACGCCGAACTGGTGGCACGGCGCGTGCCCGGCTACGACCGGCGTGCGCTGAATGACGACTACCGCCTGTCCGTGTTGTGGCAGATCACCACCCCGGTATGGCAGGAGGCCAATAACATCCCGCCGGTGATCTGGTGGAATAACCTTGAACGTATCATGCTGGCGGTCGACGATCTCGATTGCCGCGAGCTGCTCGGCTGAGGGCTGGCTTTATTCCATCACCGCCGGATGCTCATCCGCGCCCGGCTTCGCCGCCTGCGCGCGCAAGGTCGCCTTGGACGAGCCGATGATCAGCGCCATCGGAATCGCGCAGAGCGTCACCAGCATCACCATCTGATAATCCAGCCCGAAGGCGATGATCGTTGCCTGCAGCGTGACGATGGCGTCCATCATGGCGCGGCCGCTATCGGTGGCGAGGTTGATCGCGCTGGTCACATTGGGCATCTGCAGCGCATTGCTGAACGGCGTGATGTGCTCGACCAGCACCGCATGGGCCATACGGGTGTTTGAGGTGAGCTGCGCGATTACGATGGAGATGCCGATCGAACTCGCGACATTGCGCAGCAGCGTGAGCATCGAGGTGCCGTCGGTGCGCAGATGATTTGGCAGCGTCAGGAACGCCACCGTGGACAGCGGCACGAAGACGAGACCAAGGCCAAATCCCTGCGCGATGGAGACGATCACGATCTCCGGCACGCCGGTCTGGTCGGTCCACATCGACGTAAAGAACAGCGACACCGACATCAGCGCCATTCCCACCATGATCAATGTACGCGCCTCGACATATTTCATGATGCGCCCGACCAGCATCATCGCCACGAAGGTGCCGGAGCCACGCGTCGCCAGTAGCAAACCTGCCGTGAGGATCGGATAGCCGATGACGTTCTGCAGATAGGGCGACGATAGTGCCATGGTCGAATACAGCACCAGCCCCATGACGGCCATGAACACGCAGCCGCCGACAAAATTCTTGTCCTTGAAGATGGCGAACTGGATGAACGGCTTCGAGGTCGTGAAGGAATGCGCGAAGAAATAATAGAAGCCGATGACCGAAACGATCGCCTCGATGACGATTTCGTTGGATTCGAGCCAGCCGAGCTGCTCGCCGCGGTCAAGCGCGAGCTGCATCGCACCGATGCCGATGGCCAGCGCGCCAAAGCCGAACCAGTCGAATTTCAGTTCTGCATTGGTCTTGGTCTCGTCCATGAAGGCCAGCAGGCCAAACACCGTGACGATGCCGAAGGGCAGATTGACGAAGAACACCCAGTGCCAGGAATAGGTTTCAGTCAGCCAGGCGCCCAATGAAGGCCCCATGATCGGGCCGAGCATCACGCCCATGCCCCATATCGACATCGCCTTGGCGCGCTCATGCAGCGCGTAGCTGTCGAGCATCACCGCCTGCGACAGTGGCACCAGTGCCGCGCCGAACACGCCCTGCAACAGGCGAAAGCCGACCATCTGGTTGATGTCCTGCGCAAGGCCACACAGCACCGAGGCGACCGTGAAGCCCGCCGAACAGACGATGAAGATCTTCTTGCGGCCGAACCGGTTGGCGATCCAGCCGACCGGCGCGGTCATGATCGCCGCAGCCACGATATAGGAGGTCAGCACCCAGTTGACCTGATCCTGCGACGCCGACAGCGTGCCCTGCATATAGGGCAACGCGACATTGGCAATCGTGGTGTCTAGCGCCTGCATGATGGTTGCGGTCATGGCGCAGATCGTCACCATGTTCCGGCGAAAGCCGGGGACCGCGCTGGGAGATGGCGCCGACGTGCTCATGAGATCAGTCCTGAGCAGCCTTGGCCGATGACAGGCCGAGCAGGCCCGCCAGCGAGCGATGATGCTTGGTATCGATGGTCGTGTAAGTGCTCATGCCGGCCTTGAGCCGCTTCACGAACGGATCGTTGTAATCGAGATAGATTCGCACCGGCACACGCTGCACCACCTTGACGAAGTTGCCGGTGGCGTTTTGCGGCGGCAGGATTGCGAATTGCGCACCGGTGCCGGGGCTCAGCGAACCGACGGTGCCCTTGAAGGCGTGGTTCGGGAACGCATCGACATCGATCTCCACGGTCTGGCCAACGGCGATGTAAGTGAAATCGGATTCCTTCAGATTGGCATCGACCCATGGCCTGTTGTCGTCGATCACCGTCAGGATCGGCGTGCCGGCCATCGCGAAGCGGCCGAGCTGGATGTTATCGACCTGCGTCGCGACACCGGAGATCGGCGCCTTCAGCACAGTGTGGTCGAGATTGCGCTGCGCCTGATCGAGCGCCGACTGCGCCTGCGCGTAAGGCGGGAACTGGGCCAGCGGCAGGTCGGGATTGCCGAGCAACTGGTTCATTGAGGTCGCGAGCTGCTGCCTCAGGAGTTCGAGCTGTGCTTTCGCGGTCACCGCCGCGGTCGCCGCATTATCGAGATCGAGCTGCGAGCCGAAGTTGCTCTTGACCAGAGTCGACTTGCGTTCGACGTCGCGCTGTTTGAAGTCGACACCCTGCTGCGCCAGATCCTGCATCTGGCCATAGATCTTCACGTTGCTGACGAGGTTGTCATAGGTGGTTTTCGCCTGCGCCAGCTTGGCCCTGGCATCGTCAAGCGCCAGCCGGAACGGGACCGGATCGATCTCGAACAACACGTCGCCTTCTTTGACATGCTGGCCTTCGCGCACCACGACCTTGTCGACCTTGCCGGAGATATCCGGCGTGATCAGCACCTTCTGCGCGCCGACATAGGCGTCGTCGGTACCGACATAACGGCCACCCGAGAGATAGAACGCAACGCCGCCAACAAGAACGATGGCCGGCAGTACGACCAGCAGCAACGTTCGCCGATAGCGCTTCAAAAATCCTGTCAGACCCTGACGCTGCGTCATCGCGGTGCCATCGGATCCGCCCTCGGGCGCATCCTTGTCGGGAAATTTCAGCACGGGCTCAGCCATAGACTTGTTCCTTGGTCTTTGTGGCTGCGGGGTTCAGCGCAGCGCGGATATTGTCTTTGATGGTTTCGAGATGCGCGACCAGCTGGTGCATGTCGGCCTCGCTCACGCCGTCGAACGCGACCTGCATCAGGTTGCCGCGCAGCACCGCCAGCTTTGCCGTCAACGGGCGCGCGGCCTCGGTGAGATAGAGGCGCTTGATGCGGCGGTCGGTGTCGTCATTGCGGCGTTCGATCAGGCCGCTGTCGCAGAGCTTGTCGATCAGCCGCGTCAGGCTGATCGGCGCCATTTCCATGGCGTCGGCGAGGTCGGTCTGTTTTTGGCCCTCATTGCGCTCAACCTTGGCGAGCACCGCCCATTGAGCGCGGGTCATGCCGAACTGGCGCGCTTCCTTGTCGGCCAGCAGCCGCAACATGCGCTGGGTCTCGAACAAGGCGGACAGAAAATCGGTGCCGGTGTCAGGCTGGCAGGACATGGAGGCGCTCCATAAACTTAGCTTATTATAAGCAAGCTTATGAATAACGCATCGGTGGACGATACGACGCAGCCCCGCGACAAGCGCATGGCTAGATCTCCCGGACCTCCCCAGAATAGGCGGCACAGCAAAAAGCCCGGCACGAGGCCGGGCTTGAAGTCGTCAGGAGGGTCGAAAGGGTCAGTATTTGGCCACAACAGCCGGGCTGAAGGCGTAATTGATGCCGGCGCGGAAGACGTGGTCATGGAAGCCGACCGAGGTCTGGTTGGCCGTCCCCCCGAAATAGGTCGCCGAGCCGAGATCGAGATACAGATATTCGAGCTTGGCCGACCAGTTGGTGCCGAACTTCTTTTCCAGACCGGCGCCCAGGGTCCAGCCGACGCGGGTCTGCGATTCCGACAGTGACGCGCCGGGAACCGTCACGGCGGCGCTGGCCGGTGTCGTACCCTGCGATCCCGGCCCGAACAGCTGCCCGGTTACGGTCGTCTGTGTCGAATACTTGACCTCGCCGACAGCGAGACCGCCGGTGCCGTAGAGGAGCAGATCCGGCGTTGCCAGCAGGCCGACGCGGCCGCGGAAGGTCGCAAACCACGGGAAGCTCCAAGAGCTGTTGGCCGATGTCTGCGTCAACAGATTGAAGTCACCGCCGGGCAAGGTGGTCCGCAGCGAACTCACTGGAGAGTTCGCGCTGCCACGTTCACCGGTCCCCTGGATATCGGCTTCGAGACCGACGACCCATGTGCGATCGAGCTGCCAATTATAGCCGATCTGGCCGCCGCCGAGGCCGCCATTGACATCCTGCTTGACCGGCGACGCAAAGGCGGTGCCTGGCAGGAAAGTGGCGTCGCCCTTGCCCCAGCTGTAGCCGCCGTTGAGGCCGACATAGAATCCGGTCCAGTTGATGCCGGGGTCCACCAGAACCGGCGCCTTGGTATACATGCGGGGCGACAGATCCGCAGCGCCGGCGGTCGACGAAAACGCCACGATGGCGAGGCCTGCAGCGGCCAATACGGTGCGTTTCACCATCAGTCTCCTCAACAACAGGTCAACAAAGGCAGGCCGAAGGCCCTGCTTCGATGATGTGTAGTTGAATGAGACATCAGCGACTTGGAACGGACGCGACGCGGCAGGACTGGGCGAGACTGGCACCGCAATTCGTTCTGCTTGTTGCGTTCAGGCCACATGGCGCATCACGAACTATCAAAGACAGAAATACCCAAAAGCGCGCTAGCTGCGATCATTATGAACGTGATCCGGCGCTGGCACGACCAAGATGTAGTTCAATGCTTGCAGGACTGATCCTCGTGACTTCAGGGCCCGGTCCCGAAACGCCCGATTCATTAATCGCGGCTGCTTCCGAAAATCTGCCGACACCGCAGCTCCAATTCGGGCGCCTGACATTCAACGTCGAATCCCCTTTTCCGATGGACACCCCGTTTTCAACCGATACTGCATTGCACAGGCTGCCCGGCGCGATTGTTTTTATCGGCACGGGATTTCCGGCGAACGATCGCATGCTCGATGCTGCGACTGCGTCATCGCTCGACGATGTCGTCTTTGCAGTCGTTCTGAAAGGTCGCGCTCGCGCATCGCAGCATGGCCGCGAAGAAATCATCGAGCAGGACCATGCGGTCTTGATGACAACTAGGGACGCCGGTTGGCATACGTCATCTTGTGAGACACAGCATCTGATCGTTCAGATCGACCGTGCTGCACTGTCGATCAAGGTGCCCAATCTCGGCGCCTGGCTCATGCGACCTGTCCTCCTGGAGGCTCAGACGTTGCGGCTGTTGATGGCGCATTGTCAGGAAGCAATCGACCTTGACGGGTCCGCCCCCACCCATCTTCAACACCATGTCGTGGCCGATCTGTGTAGCCTGATCGCACTTCTGACGATCGGTTGCGAGAACCGCTCCGAGACATCTCCACCTTCCAGCACCCGCATGTTGCGCTTGCATGCGATCAAGGCAGCCATCGAAGCAAGTCTCGGAAATCACGACCTCTCGGCCGAAACACTGGCGGCGACTCAGAAAATCTCGCCTGATTATGTCCGCAAGCTGTTTCGCGAACACGGCCTCAGCCTGTCGGAATATTTGCTCGAACGGCGTCTGGCCCTTGCTCATGCACTGCTACTCGACCCATTGCGGGCCGATGAGCTGATCGGGAAGATCGCCGACGAGGCCGGCTTCAACGATTTGTCGTATTTCAACCGGACATTCCGGCGCCGATATGCAACCTCGCCATCGGATCTGCGCAGAAGCGCGACCTGATCCGGCACGGTATGCCCGTTCAACCTTTGCAATCGACCGGTCGGCGCCCCATCTGCAGGGAACGCTCGTCGTTTATCGCTGGATTTGGTGTAAGACTGGGGCCCAGCGCCAAAAAGACGGGCACAATCACAGCCAACGGGTTAAGCTACCTCCATATGGCAGTTCCGAAACCAACTTTCCCGGCTCCTGGCCACGATCACGACCGCTGTACGGCGGACGCGATGCATCATGCCGAGCATGTCTGTGCGGCCCGATCGCAAAAGCTGACCCCGATCCGCCGGCAGGTGCTTGAAGCGCTGCTCGCGAGCCATCGGCCGCTTGGGGCCTACGAGATCATCGATGAGTTGGCCAAGACCACTTCGCGTCCGGCACCCATCACCGTGTATCGCGCACTTGATTTCCTGATGGAGAACGGCCTCGTTCACCGCATCGAGAGCCGCAACGCCTTTCTGGCCTGCGCGCACGACCACGGCACGGCCTCGATGGTCGCGTTTCTGATCTGTGACCAGTGCGGGTCGGTCGGCGAAGTGCCGGCCACGAAGGTCGCGCAGAGCCTGAATGACGCCGCACGGACGACTGGCTTCGTCCCAAAACTGTCTGTTGTCGAAATCACCGGAACCTGCGCGCACTGTCAGGCGTGACGATCCCATAACAACACGGCGACAAGCCGGGTCCGAGGCTTCATGTCTGCAGAAACCATTATCAGCCCACCCGGCGGACGCGCACTCACCGCCGGCGCCATCGCCCTCGTGCTGATGCTGTGCCTGACCTGGGGCTTCAACCAGATCGCCATCAAGCTGGTGCTGCACGATATCCCGCCTTACACGCAGGCGATGCTGCGCTCGGCCGGCGCACTGCTGGTCATCCTGGCCATTGCGCGCATGCGCGGCGTCAAGCTGTTCGAACGCGACGGCACGCTGAAAGCAGGCCTGTTTGCCGGCGTGCTGTTCGGCATCGAATTCGTGCTGATCTTTCACGGCCTGCAATTCACGACGGCCTCACGGGCCGCGGTTTTCCTCTACACGATGCCGTTCTTCGTGGCCTTCGGCTCCTATCAATTCCTGGGCGAACGCCTGCGCCCGGTGCAATGGGCCGGACTCGCGGTGAGTTTTGCCGGTGTCGCCGTGGCGATCGGCGTCCCGCAGCCCGACGTCACCGCCGATGTGCTGATCGGGGATCTGATGATCGTCGCCGGTGCGGGGCTATGGGCTGCGACCACGCTGGTGGTCAAGATGACGCCACTCCTCTACGCACCGCCCGAGAAGGCACTGGGATACCAGGTCGGACTGTCTGTCCCGATTTTGGGTCTGGCGGCGCTGCTGGCGGGCGAGACCGTGACCCGGGTTCCCGGTCCGCTGGCGCTGTCCCTGCTCTCGTTTCAGGCCTTTTGGGTGGTCGGCTTCACGTTTTTGCTCTGGTTCGGGCTGATCAAGACCTATTCCGCCAGCAAATTGTCGGCTTTTACCTTCATCACCCCTTTGTTTGGCGTCGCGGCGGGCTATCTCATCATGGGCGACCATCTGACCCCCGCCTTCGGCCTCGCTGCGCTATTGGTCATCGCCGGGCTGGTTCTCGTTAACCGACCGGTCAGGGCCTAGACCACTAACGCATTGCTGGATGTCATCTAAATCTGATATTCGAGACCCCATGAACAAGATTGAAATTCCGTCTGATATCGCTGGTCCGGCGCCCCGGCACCTCACCACACAGGTCATGGTTGGCAACGTCGCTGTCGGCGGCGGCGCCCCGATCGTCGTGCAGTCGATGACCAACACTGACACGGCCGACATCCAGGGCACCATCGACCAGGTCGCAGCGCTGTCGCGCGCGGGCTCGGAAATGGTCCGCATCACCGTCGACCGCGACGAGGCTGCCGCCGCCGTTCCGCATATCCGCGAGGCGCTCGACAAGCAGGGCATCACCACGCCGCTGGTGGGCGACTTCCACTACATCGGCCACAAGCTGCTCGCCGAATATCCGGCCTGCGCCGCGGCACTCGACAAATACCGCATCAATCCCGGCAATGTCGGCTTCAAGAGCAAGCGTGACAGCCAGTTCGCCGACATCATCGAGATCGCCAACAAGAACAACAAGGCCGTCCGCATCGGCGCTAACTGGGGTTCGCTCGATCAGGAACTGCTCACCAAGCTGATGGACGAGAACGCGCTGTCCGCGAACCCGAAGGACGTCCGCGCGGTGACGCGTGAAGCGATGGTGCAGTCGGCATTGCTGTCGGCGGCCCGCGCCGAAGAACTCGGCATGCCGAAGAACAAGATGATCCTGTCCGCCAAGGTCTCGGCGGTGCAGGACCTCATCGCGGTGTATCAGACGCTCGCCTCGCGCTCCGACTATGCGATCCATCTTGGCCTGACCGAAGCCGGCATGGGCTCGAAGGGCATCGTCGCCTCCTCGGCCGCGCTGGGCATTCTGCTGCAGCAGGGCATCGGCGACACCATCCGTATCTCGTTGACGCCAGAGCCCGGCGGTGATCGCACGGTGGAAGTTCAGGTCGCGCAGGAACTGCTGCAGACTATGGGCTTCCGCACCTTCGTGCCGCTGGTTGCAGCCTGCCCCGGTTGCGGACGCACCACCTCGACCACGTTCCAGGAACTGGCGCGTTCGATCCAGGATTTCATCCGCGACTCGATGCCAGGCTGGAAGACGCAGTATCCGGGCGTCGAAAACCTCAACGTTGCGGTCATGGGCTGCATCGTCAACGGCCCCGGCGAATCCAAGCACGCCAATATCGGCATCTCACTGCCCGGCACCGGCGAAAGCCCGGCCGCTCCGGTGTTCGTCGATGGCGAGAAATTCCGCACCCTGCGCGGCCCGAGCATTGCGGCCGACTTCAAGGCGCTGGTGATCGACTATATCGATCAGCGCTACGGCGCCAACGCCAAGGCACCGGAAGTCGTGACCGCGGCCGAGTAATTCAAGCAGCTGCTCCAAAATCAGCCGGCGACCGGATCATCCGTCGCCGGCTTTTTTCGTGCCGTATGACGGACATGAAGGATCACGACTTCATCCAAGCCTTCGTCAACTGCATAGAAGATCGAAAACGGATAGCGCACGATCGGCAGCATACGGGCCTCGTCTTCGCTCGTAGCCACACCTGAGAACGGGAATTGTTCGAGTTGTGCCCAAACCCGCTCGATACGAGCCACAACGGCACGTGCAGCCGCCTCATTGCGCTCGGATATATAAAGGAAAATCTCTTCGAGTTCGATCAGGGCGGTCTTAGACCACCTGACTTTCATCAGCGAAAGCGATTGAAGAGAGCCCCAACTTCTTCTTCGCTAGCCAACTGGCCAGCTCGCATTTCAGCAAGACCGCGGAGCACGGCAGCCCGCTCTTCGTCATTCAATTGGTAGACACCGACGTGCTTTGCCTCGATCTCATTGAACGACGTCAAAAACTCTTCCTGCGCCTCTTCCGGCCAGGTGGCGACTTGTTCAAGGATGAGTTCGATATCCTGACGGGTCATCGATTATGTTTAGCACATTTTTGCTGCCATGGCGATAATTTCAATCTATGGTTTTATTTTAGGATACAGCACGTGAAGAGGCAGTCTTGCGTCTCGGCAATCGCTTATTCGGATTGGCACCCGGGCCGAACGCTACGGTCGCCGGCGCCTTTTTCATTCTTGTCTCCTCAGCCTCTTGCAACGCTCAGATGTTTGGCCTGCCTGGCCGCTTCACGCGGCCTGACATCGCGCCATCACAGCAGACGCCGCCGGCAGCGCCCCCTCAGGTGCCGAAGCGGACCGGCAACGCTGCAGCTCACTGGGGACCACTCTTCAAAGCCCAGGTGGAGCGATGCTGGAAAAAGCCCGGTGGTGGCGGCAAGGAGCCGATCGAGGCGATCTTCGTGATCAAGCTGAATCGCGATGGCATGATCGATGAGGCGCGCCCGATATCGATCACCTCGACTACGCCCTATAGCAAGGCGTATCAGATGAGTTGCATGCGTGCGCTCGAGAACTGCCAGCCCTACAGGCTTCCCGATGCCTATTACGACGAGTGGCGCTTCTTCGAGCCGGTCTTCACCGAGCGCATCCGCTGAGCGACGCTACAGCGGAATCCGTCGAAATTCCCGGTTGCTCAAGCCGGCCTCTTCCAGATCCAGATCGCGCTCGATCCGCCGCCTGCTTTCGTCGGTGATCTTGCCGTCGCGCAGTTGCGCGTGGATAAACTTGCGCTCGGCCTTGATGAGTTCGCGCACCAGATCGATGCCCACCGCCGAGACGTCGACGTCGGGATCGAGCTCGCCCGGTAACTGGTTCGACCGGCTTTCGTGGCGCGCGCGCAGCAGCTTCACGACCTCGTCGGACAGTTCGCGATCGTCGGTCATGGCATCGAGCCGCGCCAGGGCTGTGGCCAGCGCCTCACGGCGTGTCGCGAGCTCGGCCTCGTGCTCGGCGATATATTCCTCGCGGCCGATTTTGGTCACGCCGAGCCACTTCACCACGATGGGTAGGCACAGGCCGAAGCCAACCAGCGTGATGAGAATGATGTTGAAGGAGACGAACAGGATCAGGTCGCGCGACGGAAAGCCTTCGTTCGAGACCAGCGTGAATGGCAGCGCCAGCGCAGCGGCGAGCGATACGGCACCGCGCACGCCGGTGAAGGCGACGACGAAGGTCCATTGCCAGTTCGGCGCGGGATCGCGCTTGCGCAGGTCTGCGCTGAGCCAGCGCGGCACATAAATCGCCGCATAGACCCAGACAAAACGCGCCACGATGATCACGACGGTGACGAGCACCGTGGCCCACATGATCTCGGCAAACGGAAACGCCTTCGATTTCTCGATCAGCGCCCGCATCTGGAAGCCGGTCAAAAGGAAAAGCAGACCCTCGACCAGATAGATCACCAAATCCCAGAAGAAGATGCCCTGCAGACGCGTCGCCGCCGAGATCAGCAGCGGGCCGTTCCAGGAAATGTAGAGACCGCAGGCCACAGTGGCGATGATGCCGGAGCCACCGAAATGTTCGGGAATGAGATAGGCGACATAGGGCGTCAGCAGCGATAGCGTAATCTCGACCTGCGGATCGCGTGCGCGGTGACGCATGCGCAGGCTGATCCAGCCGATGGCGAGGCCGAAGACGAGTTCGCAGGCGAGAATGGCGACGAAAGTGCCCGCCGCCTTCGGCAGCGAGAACGCCCCGGTGGTGATCGCCACCACCGCAAAGCGATACAGGATCAGCGTCGTCGCATCATTGGCGAGACCCTCGCCTTCCAGCACCACAAGAATCCGGCGCGGCAGGCCGATCTTTCGCGCAATCGCCAGCGGCGCCACCACGTCCGGCGGCGCGACGATGGCGCCGAGCAGGAAGCCGACGGACCACGGCAGCCCGATCAGATAATGCGTCGCGGTGGCGACGAGGCACGCGGTGAAGATCACGCAGCCGACCGCGAGCAGCGTGATGATGCGCAGATTGGCGCGGAATTCGCGCCAGCTCATGGCGACGGAGGCCGAATAGATCAGCGGCGGCAACACACCGAGCAGCACCACGTCCGGCGGCAATTGGATCGAGGGCATGCCCGGCACGAAGGCCAGTGCAATGCCGGCCAGCAGCAGCAGGATCGCCGGGGCAATGCTGACGCGCTTGGCCAGCCACGCCGTACCTGCGAGCGCAGCGATCAAAACCAGGAAAATCTGAAATTTGGCTTCCACGCGGGCGGCATCCTTTGCGTGCCTAATTTGCCCGGATGAGAAGTGAGGTCAATGCGATCGTCATTGCGAGGAGCGAAGCGACGAAGCAATCCAGTCTTACTTCGCTTGTGGCCTTCTGGATTGCCGCGTCGCTTCGCTCCTCGCAATGACGGCGGAGAGGTCGAAGCTCAGATCGCGCTTGCCGCGATATTGACCATCAGCGCCACCAGCGCGGTGTTGAAGATGAAGGAGACGATGCCATGGGCCGTGGCGGTGCGGCGGATGCTCTTCACGGTGATGCCGACGTCGGAGACCTGCGCAGTCATGCCGATGACGAAAGAGAAATACACGAAGTCCCAATAATCGGGCTGTTCCTTCGTGTCGTCATCGCCAGACGGAAATGCCAACCCGCCGGGTTTGGCGCCGCGATAGAACTGATGGGCATAGTGCAGCGAGAAAGTCGTGTGCACCGCGGCCCAGGACGAGGCGATGGTGACGATCGCCAGCGTCAACTCCCAGCCCGTGCGATGACCCTCACCAAGTTCGAAGACAATGGCCGCGATGCTGGCGAAGGCGCCCAGCGCCGCCACCAGCAGGATGATGAAACTGCCATCGTCCTGCAAGGCGGCGTTGCGGCGGATGTGTTTCTGACCGCCGCTTGACAGCATCATGCCGTAGACCAGCATGAGATAGAACGCGATGAACACGTCCCAGCCGATCAGCAGACGCGTCACCAGCCGCAGCGACGACGGCAGGACGAAAAAGGCGACGATGCCGATCAGAAGCGCCAGAAACGTGCGCGGTCGCCCATAGACGACGCGGAGCGGCGCCGGCATCTTGCGAAAACGGACAAGGAGCTCATCGAGATCCTTGCCCGTCTCCGACATGATCAGGGCTTCCTTAGTTCTTGCGCTCGGCCACGAAGCGGGCGGCGGCGCGCAGCACGTCGCCCTTGGCGCCGAAGATCGACAGCGATGCGTCGGCGGTGGCGATCAGATCGGCGACACGCTTCTTGGCGCCCTCGACGCCGAGCTGGGTGACGAACGTCGTCTTGTTCAGCGCGGCATCGGCGCCCGCGGGCTTGCCGAGCGCAGCGGCGTCGCCTTCGACGTCGAGCAAATCATCGGCGATCTGGAAGGCTTCGCCGAGCGCGCGGCCGTAATCGTCGAGCGCCTTGTATTCCTTCTGCGTGGCCTGGCCGAGCAGCGCGCCGGCGATGACGCCGTAACGCAGCAGCGCACCGGTCTTCATCTGCTGCACACGTGCAACGTCGACCGGACCCTTGTCGCCGAAGCGGCCTTCGCCGGCGAGATCGAGCATCTGGCCGCCGACCATACCACCGAGACCGGCGCAGCGCGCCAGCGCGCGAGTCAGCAGCAGGCGCACCGTCGCATCCGAATGGATCTCGTCGCGGGTGACAATGTCGAAAGCCAGCGTCAGCAGCGCGTCGCCGGCGAGGATTGCGGTGGCATCGTCGGTCGCCTTGTGCAGGGTCGGGCGGCCGCGGCGCAGGTCGCTGTTGTCCATCGCCGGTAGATCGTCGTGGATCAGCGAATAGCAGTGGATGCATTCGAGGGCGGCGCCAACCAGCAGCGCCTGCTCGCGATGCACGCCGAATACCGCCGCGCTCTCCACCACCAGGAACGGACGCAGCCGCTTGCCGCCGCCGAGCGAGGAGTAACGCATCGCATCCATCAGCCGCTTCGGCCGGGCGATTTCATCGGGTAACACGCCATCGGCGAGCACTTTGGTCAGTACGGCTTCGGTATCGTCCGCGGTCTGGTCCAGGCGCGAGGCAAAATCTTTGGTGGAAGCACCGGTCGACATTAAGAATAGCTCCAGAACAATTTGGCCGGACAATCCTCTATGGCAAAGGCCACGTCAATTGCGCCTGCGGCGTCCCGCCGCGATTGGTCGCGGCAAGCTTAACCGGCTTGAAAAGAGCGGGGAAAGCCCGCTTTATCAGCGGCATAGCTCCGACCGGGAACGCCCCTCTTGCGCCTTATCCGCCGCCTCATCCTGATCGGAATCCTGCTCCTCGCATTGCCCTATCTGCTGACGCCGCTTTATGCCGTCGGCCGGCCGATTTCGGCGCTGATGGCCTGGCGCTGGATCACCGGTTCCCCCGTGGAGCGGACCTGGGTTGACCTCAAGGCCATGTCGCCGGCCCTGCCGCGCAGCGTGGTCGCGTCCGAAGACGCCAAATTCTGCAGCCATCGCGGCATCGACTGGAATTCCCTGCAAAACGCCATCGAGGACGCCCAGGACGGCGAAGTCTCCGGCGGCGGTTCCACCATCACCCAGCAGGTGGCAAAGAACCTGTTCCTGTGGTCGGGCCGCAGCGTGATCCGCAAGGGCCTCGAAATCCCGCTGGCCATATGGGTCGATCTGATGCTGTCCAAGCAGCGGATCCTGGAAATCTACCTGAATATCGCCGAAATGGGCCCATCCGGGCAGTTTGGCGCCCAGGCCGGCGCCGAATATGCCTTCAATCGGCCGGCCCCGAACCTGTCGGCCCGCGAAGCCGCGCTCCTGGCGGCGATCCTGCCCAATCCGGTCACCCGCAGCGCCCGGACGCCGGGGCCGGGGGTGCGGCGGCTGTCGGGAACCTATATGGCACGGGCGCAGGCCGCGGAGTTACAGCGGTGCTGGAACTAGGCTGTCATTCCGGGGCGCGGCCGGCCCGGCCGGACGCGAACCCGGAATCCCGATATGTTCAAAACACTTCGAGGTTCCGGGCCCATGCCCGTCGGCTTTGCCGCCGGTCCTGTCCCGGAACGACGAGTTCGGGGCCCCATTTGCCGTAAAATTCCCGCGGCCCCGCCCTAGCCATCGCGTCGTCATTCCGTTATAAGCCCGGCCTTATCAGCGATTTTGCCCGCGCGTTCTGTGCTGGCCGCCTGTCACCGGGCGCCGATCGAAACCATCTGCCAAGAACCTGCAAGGACTTTTCCTATGGCCGTTCCGAGAAGAAAAACATCGCCGTCGCGGCGTGGCATGCGTCGTTCGGCTGACGCGCTCAAGACCCCGACCTATGTCGAGGACAAGGACTCCGGCGAACTGCGCCGTCCGCACCACCTCGACCTGAAGACCGGCATGTACAAGGGTCGTCAGGTTCTGAAGGTGAAGAAAGAATCCTGACCACTGGATGGAGGGCAGCGCCGCGTCAGGTGGCGCCGCCTTCGCTCGTCCACGTAAGGTCCGGGTCAGGCGGGTCGAAGCGCCAGCGGGCAAGCCGAGAAAGCTGTTCAGACTATAATTCTGAACTGGTCTTCCGCCCGAATTCGCTCCAACTCTGGAGCTAATGCGTTGTCCCGGTGATGTCCTGCATCGCCCACATACGTTCTGGTTCTCTCGCTCGCAAAGAAGGCCTTCGATGGCGTCGATCGGTTTCCCGCTGCTGCTGATTCCGGTGGCGATCTGCAACATCATCGCCTTCCTGATGCCCGACCTCGCGCTGTCGGGCCCGATCCCCCTCTTCCCGATCACGCTGATGTCGAAAGACATCTGGATGGTGACGCTCAACGACCTGCTCGTTGCGCTCAGCATTCTCTTGCTGTGGCTCGAAGTGATGCGCGCCGCGCGCCCGGCGCCGAAATATTTCACCGATCATTTCCTGTCGCTGCTGGTGTTCGGCGCGGCAGCTACTGAATTCGTGATGCTGCCGAAATTCGGCAATGCGACCTTCTTCCTGATCACCCTGACAGCGATGGTGGATTTCCTCGCCGGCATCTCGCTCCGCGCCCGCCGTCCGCGCCGCGCCGCCGCGCCGGTCTATGCACCGGAGCCGGCACCGCGTTATGAGCCCGCGCCAGCCCCGGTCGCTCCGACGCATCCGCCCGCTCCCGTTCCGGCCGCGACGTCAGTTGCCGAAGCCGTGTTGACCGATCGCCCGGAGCCGAAGGTCGAACGGATCGAGCCGAAACTTGAACCGACCCCGGTCCCGCCGGAAGTCGTGGCGCATACGTCGCCGCAAATCACGTCGCCGGATTTGCAGCCGGGTGGCGTCGCGTCGCCTGACGACAAGCCGAAGACGTAAGCGGAGAGTGCCGAGTCAGGCCATACGCTGCGTGCGGTTGATCGCCGATCCCGCAACATACATATTTGCCACCGACCGGTAGGCCGCCTCGACATCGGCCACATCCGCGCGGCGCAGCTCGCGGGTTTGCGGCGCCTGCTCGGCGGTCGCGATCAGATGTGCGATGAAAGATGCATCGGGCCGCGCCACGCGCGACGACACCGGGTTGGTATGCTGCACCGGCTCAAGCCGCGTCAGCGCCACGGCCTCCACGATGACCGACTCTTTCTCGACCACGAAATCGCCGGCGCGCCGCATGGGCTGCGGCGTCGTGGCGTAAGCGCGGGTCGCGGAAATCGACATCGTTAACAGTGCTCGCGTCTCAATTCGGGACGAGGGTTGCCCCTCCACCCTCTGCGTCGCAAGGGTCGTGCCGCGGCCCTCCACAGATCAGATCGGGGCCTCATCAGCTTTGCGAAGGCCTGCCCGGCTACACTTTCTTAAGTCTTTAGGAACTTTGACTAACGATTGTAGCGATCTGAGCCGTATTGTCGGGGGGCGAATCACCCGATGACGTCCCAAAACGAGGCGACTTTGACATCCGCTGTTTCCCAGAGTGCCGATTCTTCCTTGCAGGCAGGTCGCACTTCCGAGCCGCAGGCAGCAGAGATTCTGGCCGCACTCGGCCAGGCCGCCTTCATCTGGGACATCGCCAGCGACCGGATCACCTGGACCGACCAGGCTAGCGCGATCTTCACCGACATTCCCGCTGCGACCATCGCCAGCGGCGCCGAGCTGGCGACTCTCATTGAGCCGCAGCGTGGCATTCGCACCGAGGCACTGGCCAAGGCACTCGCTTCCGGCGGCGGCACCTACCGGATCGAATACGGACTACGCGCCTCGACCGCTGCCGCCGTGCTGTGGATCGAGGAGAGCGGCAATTGCCGTGCCGATGCCGCGGGCAAGGCAATACGCGTCGAGGGCGTCGTCCGCATCGACAACGAACGCCATGCCCGCGACGAACAACTGCTGAAACTGGCGCAGCACGATCCCGTCACCGGCGAACTCAATCGTGCGCATCTTCTGGCATCCCTCGCCGAAGCCATCGAGGAAGCCACCCGCTTCCGCTCGTCCTTTGCCTTCATGCTGATCGGCATCGATCATCTGGCCCGGATCAACGACGCCTTCGGCTTCGATATCGCCGACGAAGTGATCGTCGAGATCGCCAGGCGGATTCGCGCGCGGCTGCGCGGCGGCGACGTGATGGGCCGCTTCTCCGGCAACAAGTTCGGCCTGATCCTGAAGAACTGCACTGTTGACGATGCCACCATCGCCGCCGAGCGCTTTCTGGTCGGCATCCGCGACGACGTCATCCCGACACAGTCCGGCCCGGTCTCGGTGACCGCCACCATCGGCGCCGTCAGCGTTCCCCGCTATGCGCAGAACGTCAACGAAGCCGTCAACCGCGCGCAGGAAACCCTGAACGGCGCCAAGCGCCGCCGCCACGGCAGCTTTGCTTTGTGGCGGCCGAACGTGGAACGCGATGCGCAGCGCCGCGTCAATATCCGCGTCACCGACGAGATCGTGACTGCGCTGAACGAGCGCCGCATCGTCACGGCCTTCGAACCCGTGATGCATGCCGACAGCCGTACCCCCGCCTTCTATGAAGCGCTGGTGCGCATGAAGCAGGATGACGGGCAGTTGCTGCTGGCGCCGGATATCGTGCCGGTGGCCGAGAAACTGGGGCTGATCCGGCTGGTCGATCACCGCGTGCTCGAACTTGTCGTCGCCGAGCTGGCCGCCGCACCGGATGTGCAGCTCTCGCTGAACATCTCGCCGGATACGACAATGGATCCGGACTGGTGGACCTCCATCGAGTCGATGATGGCGGCGCATCCCGGCGTCGCGCAGCGGCTGATCGTCGAGATCACCGAGACCGTGGCCATCCAGGACCTCGACGACGTCCGCGGCTTTGTCACGCGGCTGAAGAATTTCGGCAGCCGCATCGCCATCGACGATTTCGGCGCCGGCTACACCTCGTTCCGCAACCTGCGCAAGCTCGGCGTGGATATCGTCAAGATCGACGGCGCCTTCGTGCAGAACATCGCGCATTCCGCCGACGACCGCGCTTTCGTGCAGACCCTGATCGATCTTTGCCACCGGCTCGGCATCAAGACCGTTGCCGAATGGGTGCAGGACGAGGAGTCCGGCCTGATGCTGCGCGACTGGGGCTGCGACTACATTCAGGGTCGCCTCACCGGCCTCGCATCATCCGCGCGTCCGTGGCTGGACCCGGCATCGCTGCCGAAGCCGGCGGTGGGATAGTTCACGCGTCATTCCGGGGCGAACGCAGCGTTAGCGGCGGGCGAACCTTAGCCACTCCAATGGGAGTGGTGGGGAATCCCGATATAGTATGAACACATTGAGATTCCGGGTTCGGTCCCGTCGCCTTCGGCGCCGGCCCGCCCCCGAATGACAGCTTTTTTATGGGGCCTCATCATGAACTTCATCGGTAATCTTCTGACCGCGCTGGTCGCGGCGCTGCACATCTATTTTCTCGTGCTGGAAATGTTTCTCTGGCAGAAGCCGCAGGGCCTGAAGACCTTCAAAAATACGCCGGAGAAGGCCGAGATCACCGCGGTGCTCGCGGCCAATCAGGGCCTCTATAACGGCTTCCTCGCCGCCGGTCTGATCTGGGGCCTGCTGCATTCAGCGCCCGCCTTCGCATTCCAGATCAAGGCGTTCTTTCTGCTGTGCGTGATCGTCGCCGGTGCTTATGGCGCAGCAACGGTGAGCAAGCGTATTCTTTATGTGCAGGCTGCACCGGCCGCGCTGGCGCTGATCGTATTGTGGCTGGCAAGTTAGCCCGGAGCGCCGCGCGGCTCCTTCTCCCCGCTTGCGGGGAGAAGGGTGGGATGAGGGGCAAGGCACGCGGCCGGCGACAAACGCACGCCCTCGAATCGCACTGATCGTCCGAACCACGCCTACCGAATTTGCATCAAGATCGGCGCTCCGCCCCTCACCCGCCGCGAAGACGCGGCGACCTCTCCCCGCCTAGCGAAGCTTCGCTTCGCCGGGAGCGGGGAGAGGTGAGGGAAAGTGCCCATCTCCTCGCCTTGCCAACTCAAAATCCTTGCCTCACACTCCCCGATAACGACGGCGCCCACACGGGAACGACTGTCGAATGACATATCATCAGGGAGGCAACGACATGAGAACTTCGCTTCTTCATCGCTTCGCCACGACGGCTAAATTTGTCGGGATGGCGGCGATTGCGCTCACGGCCACATCCGCCGCGATCAATCCGGCATCCGCGCAGAAGAAATACGATCCCGGCGCCACCGATACGGAGATCAAGATCGGCCAGACCGTGCCGTTCTCCGGCCCCGCCTCGGCCTATTCGTCGATCGCCAAGACGCAGCTCGCTTATTTCAAGATGGTCAACGACCAGGGCGGCGTCAACGGCCGCAAGATCAACCTGATCCAGTATGACGACGCCTATTCGCCGCCCAAGGCCGTGGAGCAGGTGCGCAAGCTGGTGGAGTCCGATGAAGTTTTGCTGACCTTCCAGATCATCGGCACGCCGTCCAATGCGGGCGTGCAGAAATATCTGAACCAGAAGCAGGTGCCGCAGCTGTTCGCGGCCACCGGCGCCACGCGCTTTACCGATCCGAAGAACTTCCCCTGGACCATGGGCTATAATCCCAACTACCAGACCGAAGGCCGGATCTACGCCAAATACATCCTGAAGAACCATCCGACCGCCAAGATCGCCATCCTCTGGCAGAACGACGATCTCGGCCGCGACTATCTCACCGGCATGAAGGCCGGGCTCGGCGACAAGGCCGCGTCGATGATCGTCTCGGAGGCGTCCTATGAACTGGCCGACCCGACCATCGACTCGCAGATCGTCAAGCTGAAGTCATCCGGCGCCGACCTCTTGTTCAACGCCTCGACGCCGAAATTCGCCGCCCAGGCGATCAAGAAGGTGGCTGATCTCGGCTGGAAGCCGATCCACATCGTCGACATCAATGCGACCTCGGTGGGCGCGGTGCTGGTGCCTGCGGGGCTGGACAATTCCAAGGGCCTCATCTCGACCAATTACGGCAAGGACCCGCTGGACCCGCAGTGGAAGGATGACGAGGGCATGAAGCGCTACATGGCCTTCATGGACAAATATTATCCCGACGGCGACAAGAACTCGAACTTCAACACCTATGGCTACGGCAATGCCCAGCTCATGGTGGAAGTGCTGAAGCGCTGCGGCGACGACCTCACCCGCGCCAATGTGATGAAGCAGGCCAGCAGCATTTCGGGCTTCAAGACCGATCTCGGCCTGCCCGGCATGAGCCTCTCCACCTCGCCCACCGACTACCGCGTCAACAAGCAGCTGCAGATGCAGCGCTTCAACGGCGAGCGCTGGGAACTGTTCGGCCCGATCATCGAGGATGACTCGGCGGGCTAGGCTGCAAACGACAAAGCCACGCGCGGGTATCCCTGCGCGTGGCTTTGCATTTGTGCGTGGCTTCAACCTTCGCTGACGCGCTCAACACTCCCACCACGTCATGCCCGGGCAAAGCGCGAAGCGCGGCTTCGCCAGATGACCCGGGCATCCAGCTTCAACAAAGCGTACGGCAAAGATGGATGGCCGGATCAAGTCCGGCCATGACACCCGAGAGTGTAGCGACGTCTGGTACAAGCCACGTCAGCGAGCACCACTTACGCCGTCTTCGCGAACATCGTCAGCACACCATCGGCGATATTGATCGCCACCACCTGCGCTGAACTCATGCCCTTTTCCTTGAGCGCATTGGCGGCCGCCGGCGAGGCGTCGATCGAGGCGCGCAGCGCCTTCAGATCCTCCTCGCTGGATTTCGACACGACCTCCTCGACCTGCTTCTTCACCGCCTCCGGCAATTGCTTCACATCCACCACCTGGATGCTGGAGATCTTGGCACTGGTCTGCCCGCCGGACTTGGCCGGCGCTTTTTCGGCCTGGGACGCCGCTCCCTGTGCGAGCACGAAACCCGGCGTGCCGAGCGAGAGAATGGCCACGAGGGCCGTCGCTGTCATAATGCGCATGGTCGTTCCTTTCCGGTTGGAAGGGGCGAAGCATTAGCGGGGAAGTGTGCGGAAGGTCTGGAGTGGATGTGGTGGTTTGGTGAGATCAATGCGGCGACAGGATGATTCGATCTGATTAATCAATTAATCTTCACTGCCGCGCAGTTCAGCCTTAAGAAATTCACTCTGAATACGACGGCTCTCGTCTGAGCCAGCATTCTGCGCGGCACTGGAAAGTCTCTCCTTAAAGTGCGTGACGTCAATCAATTCGGAGAATGTCTTTGCATTAAAAATTCGAACCTCTGACCTAGTCGTTCCAACTGTACGATATGACGTGCTTGCAAGAACCTGAGCTAACCGCAAAACAGAATCATCAACGGCGATCTCTTTCATTAGCCACTCTCTAACTGGTTTAACACCAGCGATTGATCGCCAAATGAAGATAAGCCGGACGGGCCGAATGAGTTGAAGAAGCTGGCCATTCTCAGCGATGCTGCTAATCTTGGTTGCGATCATCTCCGCCGCATTGATAGCTTCCTCGCGTCCCATATAACAATCATCGCCGTAAGTGGCCTCACCTCCATAAAGACCATGCTGACCCGCAAGACGGATTACAGCGTTGCTCGCAAGCGTGATCCCTCTAGGATGCGCTTGTAAAATTGAAAGCCTTTTCAGCCTCTCAGCCGCAGAGAGTGGAGTGAGGCCATGCACGGCAATAGATTCCAACCTCTGAAGATTATCCTCCACAAAGAATTCCCAGACCCTATCCTCCCTTTGGATCAGCTCATCACTAACGTCGAGAAATGTTCTTAATGTCTCCTCGGACAATAGTGGCTTCACGTGCACAGTCTCGAAGACCTGCTCCAAAAAATTTGCGACAGGTGGGTTCCGCTTGCCAACTTTCCTCTGAGCGAGTTCCCTCAGAAAAATGGGGAGTCTCTCACTCACATCCACCGCCGAAAGTAACGCTTCAATATCAGCTTTGGATTGTCGGCTTGGGTCGCGCCCAAACAGAAAATAATTTCTATAGTATTGTTTAGTACATATCCGTCTGTGTTCGCGCTTTTTTAAGTAGGGAATATCGCCAATGTGCTCATTCCAACCTTTTGCAAGTGCGGGGAAGAGATAAGCGAGAGCCTTCTTCGCTGCCTGTGGATTCTTCGCATTTCTCGGCTCGAAGCCAGAGGAAAATTCTTTCTCCTCCTTGAAGGTCCAGTTTTCACCAGACAGTTCCTCGATGTTCTCGAAAATTTTCTCATACTCTCCGGGCTCGAACAATTGCAACGACGTTAGAATCACAAGATCCGTTAGATCAACGTCACCTGCAACATTCGGCCATATGATCTGCATCGCATTGTAGATACGTGATACATCCCGCGGCGTCTGAATATAAGGCTGAACCGCCTGAAAGAAAGCCATTTGCCATCTCTCGAAATCGTTCGGCTCCGTATCGCCAATGACGGAATTTAGACGCTGAAAGAAGAGGTCTCGTATCTCCGCCTGCCAAGGAGGCGGTAACTTGACCTGCACTTGTATGATCTTCTCGAGGAAATCCGGATCAACGCGATCTACTCCGGCTCCCATGGCCTGCGTCACCACACTCCTGTCGAAGGATAGAACGTAAAGAATATTCGGCAGATCACCCAGACTTTTGACGAGCGAGAAGATCGATCTCATTTCAGAGGGCATAAGCCGATCGACGTCATCAATTACAATGATGATTCTCTTCGCAGATTCTCTAAGGGCAACAGCAAGATCACGCTTTAATGATTCAAGACTCGATGTTTTTGAAGCAAAGCTTTGAATGCCCTCACCGACGGCTCGCCCAGCTGCGCTACCAACGCCAAACGCTGCAACACCACCTGCTGCTAGCGCACCAGCACCACCAGCAACTACACCTACGCTCGGAAGGTATGCCGTTAGCTTCTTTATTGCATTCGATATTGCCCCATTTTCTGAATGACCAATGGCGGCGCCAACTTCACCGAAGAAGGCGCGCACCAAGTTCTCTTGACCGCTGAAATTCCATGGGTTGAAGCGAATTAAATGGGTCTTCCTTTTGCCGTGGAAGGCTTCCCATTCGACCTCAACGGCAGACCACTCACGTTCAACTAGGTCTGCAACTGCAATACCGCTCTCGCGCGCCAACTCGCGAATAATGATGCGACGCTCAATTAGTCTAAGCGCGCTTGTCTTACCTGCTCCCCAGGCCCCTTCGATCGATACGACAATCCCTTCGTCCGGCGCCATCTCGGTTAGTGATCGGGCTAATGCATCGGCAAACTGAGAGAATCCCAGCACGTCGTCGTCTTCACTAGCGATAGGGCGATCGCTCGATAGCATCGTACGAATCCTTCTATTTTGAGACAGAAGGTAGAACTAATACTACGCGTTGTCCCGGACAGGATTGACAACATCCGCAGCTGTGATTATATTCCATTTCGTCCTACTCACGAGGGGCGCTTCTCGAGGGCGCTTTCGAAGTGGAGTTTGGATGCGGCGCCCGCGGACGTGCCTCGCAAGCACGGACTCGGGAGGTCGGGGGTCACCGTCCGGGCCCACTACGGGGCTCTGCCGGAAACGGCTGGACGGGTGCGGGTGAAGGCAGGCGAAAGCCTGTCCGGAACGAAGGACTTTCATTAGTCCTGCCCAGTACCCGGAAGCACGGTCCCTCGAACAGAAAAGCCGCGATGGCGCGCCGAAAGGCGATGCGCGGATCGCAAGGGCTTTCGCAAGCCGGAGCGAAACGCGAGAACGACCAAGTTGCGCCTTTCGGCGCGTCATCCCCCTCATTGTTCGAGGGGGAAAACCGGTCCACCCGCTTTGCGCCGAGGGCGCGATACGGACGGCGCGTGGGCGCAGAGATTTTTCCAGGGAATGGCGTGGCTGTTTGACAGGTGAAGCGGTGAGCGAGAGTGCGAGGGACAGTGCGTGTGTTGCGCAGTGCAGCCACACAACACTCTGGTGTCATCCCCGCCTAGTGCGCCGAAGGCGCACGCGGGGCGGGGATCCATACACACGTACAGAGATAATCGAGACGAGGATCTCGCAACGCTTATCCTTCGGGCCAAACATGAACTCGGAGGTTATGGATCCCCGCCTTCGCGGGGATGACAGCCATGTTTGCAGAGGCTTCGCGCATACGAGCACGTACACATAGCGGCCCAACCATGGAACCTCGTTTCCCTTACGTTAACTTCTGCGTAACCGCCCCTTAAACCGCGCCCGCTAGGCTCGCGGTCTCGGGTGGCGTGGTGTTTGCGTATGGCGTGGGGCAAGAAAAAGAGCGGGCGCAAGGAGCCGACCTTTGGGCTCGGCGCGGCGCTGTCCGATCTGCGCCTCACGGCGGATGATCGCGTACCCGGCGGCGGCGATGACCGGCCCAGGAAAACGCCCAAACAGGCGCCGAAGCGCGAGCCTAATAGCGGCGGCGGCGACAAGCCGCGCAAGGCCCGAACATCCAGCAAGGCGCGCAGCTCCGGCGGTTTCGGCAAGGGCATCAAGCGGCTGTTCTACTGGGGCGCGGTGCTCGGCCTGTGGGCGGCGATCGCCATTGTCGGCGTCGTGATCTATGTCGGCGCGCATCTGCCGCCGATCCAGTCGCTGGAAATTCCCAAGCGCCCGCCGACGATCCAGATCGTCGGCATGGACGGCACGGTGCTGGCGACGCGCGGCGAACAGGCCGGCGCCAATGTGTCGCTGAAGGATCTGCCGCCCTATCTGCCGAAGGCGTTTATCGCCATCGAGGACCGGCGGTTCTATTCGCATTACGGCGTCGACCCCATCGGCATCGCGCGCGCCGCGGCCACCAACCTGATGCATCGCGGCGTCTCGCAGGGCGGCTCGACGCTGACACAGCAGCTCGCCAAGAACCTGTTCCTGACGCAGGAGCGCACCATGGCGCGCAAGCTGCAGGAAGTGGAGCTGGCGTTCTGGCTGGAGCGCAAGCATTCCAAGGCCGAAATCCTGGAACTGTATCTCAACCGGGTCTATTTCGGCTCCGGCGCCTACGGCGTGGAAGCCGCGGCGCAAAAATATTTCGGCAAACCCGCCAAGAACGTCACGGTGGCGGAAGCGGCGATGCTGGCGGGGCTCGTGAAGTCGCCGTCGCGGCTGGCACCGAACCGCAATCCGGAAGGCGCCGAGGCGCGCGCCAAGGTGGTGCTGGCGGCGATGCAGGATGCCGAGTTCATCACCGCAGCCCAGGCCAAGGGCGCGACCGGCGTGCCGCAATACAACGTCAAGCCGGTCGGCGCCGGCACGGTGAACTATGTCGCCGACTGGATCGGCGAAGTGCTGGACGATCTCGTCGGCCAGGTCGACGAGAGCATCATTGTCGAGACCACCATCGATCCCAAGCTGCAGAGCGTCGCCGAAGCCGCGATCATCGACGAGCTGGCGGCGAAGAGCGTGAAGTTCAATGTGACACAGGGCGCACTGGTGGCGATGACGCCGGACGGTTCGGTGCGCGCCATGGTCGGCGGCCGGAACTACTCCGAGAGCCAGTTCAACCGCGCGGTCACCGCGAAGCGCCAGCCGGGATCGAGCTTCAAGCCGTTCGTCTATCTCACCGCCATCGAGGCGGGGCTGACGCCGGAAACCATCCGCACCGACGCGCCGATCGACATCAAGGGCTGGAAGCCGGAGAACTACACCCACGAATATTTCGGCTCGGTGACCCTGACCCAGGCGCTGTCCATGTCGCTGAATACGGTGGCCGTGCGGCTCGGCATCGAGGTCGGCCCGGCCAGTGTGGTGCGCACGGCGCATCGGCTGGGCATCGCCTCAAAGCTCGAGGCCAATGCCTCGATCGCGCTCGGCACCTCCGAAGTGTCGATGACCGAACTGGTCGGCGCCTATGCGCCCTTCGCCAATGGCGGCCTCGCTGTGTCGCCCCATGTGGTGAACCGCATCCGCACGGTGGAAGGCAAGAAGACGCTCTATACGCGCCCGGCGGAGACCGCGAGCCAGGTGATCGACGGCCGCGCCGTGGCGATGATGAACACCATGATGCAGCAGACCATTTTGTCCGGCAGCGCCAAGAAGGCCGAGCTGCCGGGCTGGCAGGCCGCGGGCAAGACCGGCACCAGCCAGGATTTCCGCGACGCCTGGTTCATCGGCTACACCTCGCAGCTCGTCACCGGCGTCTGGCTCGGCAATGACGACAACTCGCCGACCAAGAAGGCCACCGGCGGCGGACTGCCGGTGGAGATCTGGTCGCGCTTCATGAAGACGGCGCATCAGGGCCTGCAGCCGCAGCCGGTGCCGGGATTGGCGCCGTCGAATTCGTTCAGCACCAATCCGATCGGCCAGGCGCTGTCGAGCTTGCTGCCCGGATCGCCCGCACCGTCGCCATCAGCGCCACCGGAACGCGGCTATGTGCCAAGCGCCCCCGTCTATAACGGCTATCGTCCGCAACCGCCGGCACCGACGCAGACCAACTACCCCGCCGCGCGCCAGCAGCCACAGCAAAACGTGCGGCCTGAAGCCGCGAGCGGACTGGATGGCTGGCTGACGGAGCGATTGTTCGGGAGATAGGATAGAGGGAGAGCGCTTTGCGCTGCCCCCTCTCATGTCATCACCCGCGAAAGCGGGTGATCCAGTACACGTTGTCATCGCCGGTGTTTACTGGCTCGCCCGGTCAGGCCGGGCGACGACAGGCTGAGTCAGTCCTGCACGCCGAAGCGATGCAGGTCGTTGCCATGGGTATCGAGCCAGGCCTTGGCGCGTTCGGTCGCCGGGCAGATGCGCCCGACCACGCGCCAGAACTTCACCGAGTGGTTCATCTCGACGAGATGCCCGACTTCATGCGCCGCGAGATAATCCAGCACGAAGGGCGGCGCCAGGATCAGACGCCACGAGAACGACAGCGAGCCCTCGGTGGTGCAGGACCCCCAGCGGCTCGACTGATCGCGGATCGAGATCCGCTTCACCTTGACGTTCAGCTGCGCCGCATAGCGGTTCGATGCCTTGACGAGATCGGCCTTGGCTTCGCGCTTGAGGAAATCGTGGATACGTCGGTCGATATGCTCGACATCGCCGGCGACACAGATGATTTTCTCGCCGTTGTCGCGGGTCTCGGTCCACACCGTCCCCCGCCCCGCACGGTGCACGATTCGATGCGGAGTTCCCCGCAGCGGAACCGTTGTGCCATGTTCGAATGGTGCTGCTTTCGGCAAACGGCCAAGACGCGCGGCGATCCAGGCGCCATGACGTTGTGCAAAGTCCTTTGCATCGGCCAATGACCCACGCGGCGGCATGGTCAGGATGGCTTCGCGCTCGCTCGGATGAATGCGCAGCGTGTAACGCGTCGCACGGCGGTGCCTGCGCAGGCGTATGGCGAAGATCTGGGAGCCGTGTTTGACGGCAAGCGTGTCTGGTTCGGTGGGGCGGCGGTAGAGAAGTGCGCGGAAGGCCATGTCAGTAGTCCCGGTCGTCAGTAGATCGACCGGATTCTGCCATAACCGCCGCCACGGGAATTGCTCGGCGCAAAAACAAATCATTTGCCCAATATACGGGGTCAAAAGGCGATTTGTCCCCTACCGGATGGGGTCCGGAACAGGAATCTGGATTCAAAAGAACGTTGAATTTCGGAATCTAAGAGTGAATCGCGCACCGCTACTAGAAATAGGCGGAAAATCCGGTTTCCATGCCTATTTTCAAGGGCTTAGAAAGCGCGCCATCGCAACTCACCCGCGATGATCGCGCATTTCAACGATGTTGTTTTCGATTCATCGATGGTGATCGCGCACATGCGATGACGATGCATCGTCACCGCATGTGCGCGTGTTGAATCACTCAGCAGCAGCGGCGCGATGGCGCGCGCTTGCTGCGCTCAGCATGAAGTCAGACACGCGCGGCACGATTTCAGATTTGAATCGCGATCCATTGAACACGCCGTAGTGTCCAACGCCTTTCTGAACGTAATGCACACGACGCTCATCGGGGATCGAACTGCACAACATATGCGTCGCTTCGGTCTGACCGAGGCCAGAAATATCGTCGTTCTCGCCTTCGACGGTCATCAGCGCAACGTTGACGACCTTCGACGGATCAACAGGCTTGCCGCGATGGGTCATCTCGCCCTTCGGCAGCGCATGTTTGACGAACACGGTATCGACGGTCTGCAGGTAATACTCTGCAGTCAGATCCATCACCGCCAGATACTCGTCGTAGAATTCGCGATGCTTGTCCACGAGATCGCCATCGCCCTTCACCAGGTTCTCGAACAGCTTCTTGTGTGCTTCCACGTGGCGGTCGCGATTCATGCTGATGAAGCCGCTGAGCTGCAAAAAGCCTGGATAGACGTCGCGCATGATACCTGGATGCGGAAACGGCACCTTGGTGATCACGTTGTTGCGGAACCAATCCATGCCCTTTTCGGCCGCGAGATTGTTCACAGCGGTCGGATTGCGGCGTGTATCGATCGGGCCGCCCATCAGCGTCATCGACAGGGGCACATAGGGATCGTTCTCAGCTTCCATCACCGACACCGCAGCAAGCACCGGCACGGCGGGCTGACAGACGGCGAGAACATGGACGTTGCCGCCGAGCACGTGGAACATCTCGATCACATAGTCGATGTAGTCTTCGAGATCGAAGCGGCCCGCGGCCAGAGGTACCTGACGCGCATCCGACCAGTCGGTGATGTAAACCTCATGGGTCGGCAGGAAGGCTTCGACGGTACCGCGCAGCAATGTCGCGTAGTGACCGGACATCGGCGCCACGATCAACACACGCGGCTGCGGTGCGCGCAGCGGACGCGGGTGCTTGCGATCGAAATACAACAGACGGCAGAACGGCTTTTCCCACACCGAGCGAATCTCGATCGGCGTGCGCACGCCGTTCACGTCGGTATCGTGCAGGCCCCATTCCGGCTTGCCGTAGCGGCGCGTGGTGCGTTCGAACAATTCGCAGCCCGCCGTCACCGACTTGCCGAACTCAGTCTGCGAGAACGGATTCAGCGGATTCTGAAACAGCATCCTGGTAGCGTCTGTCATCGCGCGCGCCGGATTGAGCGACGCGTAGGCCATCTCATACATCCAGTACATCGGGGTGGTCAGAGCCGGGCTCGTCTCGGACGGCAGGGCTGGCGGCCTGCCAAATTCACCTATCGGCATCTGTCCTCACTCGTTGAGCGTCTGCTTTTGCGCTGCAGTATATACTGGTGTCTGCGTAAGAAAGCGTCAATGCGCCGCAAGCATGGCTTTCAGGCCATCGGCGGTAAAAACGGCGGTTATCCCTTGATAAATGGTCTTATTCGCCGCCGGAGATCAGCGTTCCGGCGCGCCTGGCGCTGTTCAAAAGCCCAAGAAATATCGCGAATGAAACAATAAACAGCACGACGTTGATGCCCAGCGCAGTCAACATCAGGTCGGCGCGGAAGGTGTGATCGAACAGCAGCGCCCGCATGCCCTCGAACACATAGGTCGGTGGCAAGGCCCAGGCGACATATTGCAGCCACGTCGGCAGCACCGAGACTGGATAGTAGACGCAGGCCAGCGGCATCAGCCCGAACATCAGCGTCCAGACAATGCTCTCGGCGCCGAGGCCGTTGCGCAGCACCAGACCCGACACGAAGATACCGAGCGACCAGCTCGTGAAGATCAGGTTGCAGAAGAACGCGATCAGCGGCAGGCCGAGCGCGAACAGGTTGAATTTGAAGAACATTGCGAGAATCACCATCGGGATGATGCCGATGGCGAGGCGGATCAGGCTCATGATCATCAGCGAGATCAGAAACTCGATCGGCTTCAGCGGGCTCATCATCAGGTTACCGAGATTGCGCGCCCACATTTCCTCGAGGAAGGAGATGGAGAAGCCAAGCTGGCCGCGAAACAGGATGTCCCACAGGATCACTGCGCCGATCAGCGTGCCGCCGGCCTGGGCGAAGAACCCGGCATTCTGCGAGATGTAATTCTGCAGGAAGCCCCAGGTGATGATCTGCAGCGCCGGCCAATAGACCAGTTCCAGCATCCGCGGCCACGACGACACCAACAGATACCAGTAGCGCAGCACCATCGCATTGATGCGATGCATGGCGATGCCGTGTGACCGCTCTACGAGGCTCATGGCGCCTGCTCCCGGTCGCGACCGCGTGCGACGTCGAGGAACACGTCTTCCAGCGTCGTGCGGTTATAGCGCAGCAAAATCTGCTCCGGGCTATCGTCGTCCTCGATGCGGCCCTTCTTCATGATGATGACGCGGTCGCATAGCCGCTCGACTTCCAGCATGTTGTGCGAGGCCAAGAGGATCGTGGCGTTGTTGCTCCTGCGATAGGTCTCGATATGTCGCCTGATCCAGTCCGCGGTATCCGGGTCGAGCGAGGCCGTCGGTTCATCGAGCAGCAACAGCTCGGGCGCATTGATCAACGCCTTGGCCAGCGCGACGCGCGTTTTCTGGCCTGCAGAGAGCTTGCCGCTGGCGCGGTCGAGAAAATCCTTGAGATCGAGGTCTTCGGCCAGTTGCGCGATGCGGCCCTTGAGGTCAGGCACGGCATAGAGCTTTCCGAACACGGTGAGGTTCTGCCGGACCGTGAGTCGCATCGGCATGTCGACGTAGGGGCTTTCAAAATTCATCCGGCCGAGCACTTCGGCTGATTGCGCCGGCATCGCACAGCCGAGCACCGAGACCTTGCCCGAGGTCGGCAGCGTCAGCCCCATGATCATGGCAATGGTGGTGGTCTTGCCGGCGCCGTTGCCGCCCAGGAGACCGGTGATGCTGCCGCGCGCGATCTTGAACGAGATGTCGTCCACGGCGCAGTTGGTCTTGTAGAATTTGACGAGATGAGCGACGTCGATCGCCGCCGCAGCATTGCGATCAACCGTCGCCGCATGACCTGACTTGGTGTCTTCAATCGTCATTGCTGCCGTTCCATGCGGCATTGTGGCGGCGAAGGCAAGCTTGGGCGCTTCAAGTGGCCGCAGCCCGCATGGGTTTGTGGTCATCGCCCGGGGCGTCTAATGTCCTGATATGACCGATATTTCCGCCTCCGACTTTCGCCAGCCGCGCCGTTATGTTCGCCTCGACACGATCCTGCGTTTGCGCTGGCTCGCGGCGCTCGGCCAGTTGGCTGCGATCTTCGTCGTGGTGCAGGGGCTCGAATACGACGTCGCCATCATTCCCTGCGTGACGATCATCGGCCTGTCGGCGACCCTCAATCTCGTGCTGCAGACGCTGTTCAATCCGGTCCACCGGCTGGAACCGCTTTTCGCAGCCGCCCTGCTCGCGCTCAATATCATCGAGCTGGCGGGCCTGCTCTACTGCACCGGCGGATTGCAGAATCCGTTCTCGTTCCTGTTTCTGGCACCGGTGCTGATCTCCGCGACGGCACTGCCGACGCGTTTCACCATCGCGCTCGGCGTTCTCGCCGCAGCCTCTGCCACCGTGCTGGCCTTCTTTCATCTGCCGCTACCGTGGGATTCCGCAGAACCGCTGGTGCTGCCACAGATCTATCTGCTCGGTGTCTGGTTCTCGATCCTGACCGCCATCGGCGTGACCAGCCTCTATGCGTTTCAGGTCACTGAGGAAGCCCGCAAGCTTTCGGACGCGCTCGCCGCCACCGAACTGGTGCTGACGCGCGAGCAGCATTTGACCCAGATCGACGGTCTCGCCGCCGCTGCCGCGCATGAATTGGGAACGCCGCTCTCGACCATCTTCCTGATCTCCCGGGAGCTTGAGAAGAACATCCACAACAACCCGGAACTTGCCGATGACCTGAAGACCGTCCGCGAACAGGCGCAGCGCTGCCGCGAGATTCTTTCCAAGATCACGCAGCTGAATTCGAGCGGCGCGCCATTCGACCGCATGCCGCTCTCGCAGCTGATCGAGGAAGCCGTGGCGCCGCATCGCGACTTCGGCATTGCCATCAAGATACGTATCGCCGTCGCCAACGCCCCCGAACCGGCCGGCATGCGTAATCCGGCAATCCTCTACGGCGTCGGCAACATTCTGGAGAATGCGGTCGATTTCGCGCGGGAGCAGGTCGAAGTGAACGCCTGGTGGAATGCGGAAAGTATCGTGATCTCGATCTCGGACGATGGCCCGGGCATTCCACCGGACCTGCTGAAGCGGATCGGCGAGCCCTATCTGTCGCGGCGTCGCCCCGCCGAAGAGGGCGAACATCGCGGCCTCGGCCTCGGCGTATTCATCGCGCGCACGCTGCTGGAGCGCACCGGCGCCAGGGTAACGTTCAGCAATCGTGTCTTTCCGGATCACGGCGCGGTGGTGCAAATCTCGTGGCCGCGCGACGCGTTCGAGACTGCGGACCAATTGGCCGATGTCGACTGATACAGGTCTCACTGTCGCGTGAACGCAGCCGACAGTTGCACCTCATTGACAGCTAGACGCCTTTGAGCCAATTTTATCTCGGTTGATACGACCTGCCGGTTGCGCCCTGAACGGGACGGTGAACGTATCACTTCCTTTGCCGACACCCTTTGTCCGAGCGACCGGGTCAGCAACGCAACCACCTGATGCCCCCTGGTTCGCTCACGCAAAGGACGAAACAGATGCGCGATTTTCGCGATGCAAAGGCTATGGCGCAGACCCTGCGCGAAAACCTCACCACCAAAGCCGTCACGATCAGTCACAGCGAAAGCCTGGAGTTGATATCGAGAATATTGGGTGTCGCTGACTGGAATACCTTGTCTGCGATGCTGCAGGTCGGTCGAACTTCGCCAGAAGTGCCGACTATCAAACTTCAAACCGGAATATCAAGCTACCCGGCCATTCCGCTGAGAGATCTCGTTCCATTCCCGACAGCGACCTACCCGCTTTTTGTCGGACGGGAGAAAACAATACTCGCTCTGAAAGATGCCTTCGATCGGCAACGCGAGGTCGTGCTTGCTATTCAAAAGAACGAAACTGTTGACGAACCTGGCTTCGAGGACATCTACGACATTGGCGTTCTCGCCCAGTTGCTTGAAATTCAAAGGATTGATGACGGCACGCTCAGGGTTCTGGCACAGGGGCGTCAACGCGTCGTGATTCAGCGTTTCGTAGGCGAGACTGGCTCGTATAGAGCCGATGTTACAGGCGTGAGTGAGGGTCCTATTCCTGATGAGCCCGAACTGATCCAGCAGGCAGTCAAGCGGTTCGAGAGCTACGTTTCGGCTCACGACATGCGCGTGCCACTAATTTGGCCGCCACTGGAGCGAACCCTCGACCCCGGACGGGTTGCCGACGTCATCGCCTCGCATATCGTCCTGCCGATCAGCGAAAAGCAGAAGCTGCTAGCGACTCTCGACCCCGTAAAGAGGCTGAAAAGCGCCGATGCCCTCATCGACCTGTCGACGCTGCCGCTTTCGCCCGCGCTTCACGCGACACGGCGACGCGCTATCGAATATGCCGACCAGAGAGGCCATCAATATGCAACGTTGGAGCACCTGTTACTTGCACTGGTCGATGACACCGATGCCGCCGCGGTGCTGCGGGATTGCAATGCCGATTTCGGAACGTTGAAAGCCGACCTGATCCGCTACCTCGATAAGGAACTGAAAAATCTGATGATCGAGACCGGCAAGAATGGCCAGCCGACGGCAGCATTTGTGCGTGTGTCCCAGCGCGCTGCGATTCACGCGCAGGAGCTTGGCTGGTCTGAAGTGAAAGGGTCAAACACCCTGCTGGCCATCTTTCCCGAAACAAGAAGTCCGGCTGTCCGCCTGCTGAGCGGACAAGGCATCACCCAGAAACTGGTGGCTGCCTCGATCACTGGAAACACAGGATCGGCCTGACGACGTCCGGACGTCCCAGAGTGTCGTTCACAAATGCCGGCTTGGGCGATGGTGATCGCCAGGCCGGCAAGTGTGTGATGCGCCTTGGTTAGATAGCCGGATCGGGAAACGCCGCAGCCTGCTGCACCGCGCGGCGCTTGATGAAACCGGCCATGACCAGCGCCACGAGCCCGAGAACGACCGGCGGGAAAACCACAGCATTGACCGTGGACCAGCCATAATTCGCCAGCAACTGGCCGGAGGAGAACGAGCCAACCGCCATCAGGCCGAACACCAGGAAGTCGTTGAAGGCCTGCACCTTGTTGCGCTCCTGCGGCCGATGGGTCTCCAGCACCAGCGCGGAAGCGCCGATGAAGCCGAAATTCCAGCCGAGGCCGAGCACGACGAGACAGACCCAGAAATGCATCGCGCTGATGCCGGCGATGCCGATCACCGCGGCGATCGCCTCCAGCGCCAGACCTGCGGCCACGACCTTCGACGCGCCAAAGCGTGCGATCAGCGATCCCGTGAAGAAGCTCGGACCGTACATCGCCACGATGTGCCACTGCAGGCCGAAATTGGAATCGCTCAGCGTCAGCCCGCAAAGCTTCATCGCCAGCGGCGCCGAGGTCATCACGAGATTCATCATCGAATAGGACACCACGCCGCAAATCGCGGCTGCAATGAAGCGCGGCTGCCGCACTATCTCCAGCAACGGCCGGCCACCATGCATGTCCGCAGGCGCGGGCCTCGGCGCATCCACGGTGGAGAGCAAGGCCATCGCGATCAGGGCGACCACCGCCTGCGCCGCGAAGCTCGCGGCAAACAGATAGGGCGACCAGATATCCATGGTCCATTGCACGAGTTGCGGGCCCAGCACGCCGGCGAATACGCCGCCAGCCATCACCCAGGAGACGGCTTTCGGACGATAGGACGGGCTGGCGCCATCGGCGGCGGCGAAGCGATAGGATTGCGCGACAGCACCGTAGAAGCCGCCGAAGAATGTCGCGCAGCAGAACAGTGCGAATGATGCTTTCAGGATCGCGATGGCGCCGAGCAGGCCGCAGATCGCACCGGCGCCACTGCCGATGATGAAGGCGACGCGGCGGCCATAGGCGCGGGAGATCATGCCGACCGGCAGTGTTCCGCAGGCAAGCCCGACGACATAAACCGAGATCGGCACCGTCGCGAGCGACACACTCGGCGCCAGCGTGGCGCCAACAATGGCGCCGGTGGCGAAGATGACCGCCGAATTGGCGCCGCCAAGCGCCTGCGCCGCAGCCAGCCGCATCACGTTGGAACGTGCGCGCGCGTCATCGTGAATCTCTGGGGTAGCCGCGTCGATCATGGGGAAATCCGCCCGGATGTGGCCCGGTTCGTCCCGGGGTCTTTATTCGCCACGACTATGACGACCGCCCTCCGGCAGATCAACACACGCCAGCGCGCACGCACCATGCGCCGATCATTCGGGCGGCCGGGCAAATACAAGGATCAGATTGTTGGCGGGCATCTCGATGACCTCAGCCAGCCGAAGGCCGACGCCCTGCGCGACGTGCTCCAGATCCTCGACATCGCGCACGCCCCAGTCAGGATTACCGTCGCGCAGGCTGGTATCGAACACAGCATTGCTCACGGCCGTATGTTTGCCGCCGCGCTTGAACGGGCCATAGATAAAGAGACGTCCATCCGGCCGCAGATATCTTGCTGCGCCCGCGATCAAACCTTCGGCGACGGACCAAGGTGCGATGTGGACGACATTGGCGCAGAACACCGCGAGCAGCGCACCCGGGCCGCTGCCGTTCTCCATCTCCGGGCACCACGCCGGATCCAAGAGATCGATCCGCAGCGGCGGTCTGACATTCGTCAATTTCGCATGGGTGCGCCAGGCGGCGATGCTTTTGAGATGGGCGTCATTGAGATCGCTCGGCCACCAGGTGATGTCGGGCGTTTGTCCAGCGAAGTGAATGACATGCTGGCCGGTGCCGCTGCCGACTTCCACAACATCGCCGCAAGCCTGCTGCAGGAAAGTCGCAAGAACCCGCCAGATCGCCTCGTGGTTGCGATGGAAAGCTGCGGCATCGAGCCGGCCATCATCTTCCACGCGCCGGCCATCCCGACCGAACTCGACCACATATTCCGCCATCAGGCCCTCACTGCTCCGGGCAGTATCCCGAACTTGCGTTCACGAACAAGAGAAGAAAGAGATCGTCCAACCGCCAGTAACTGGGTTAATATTCTGACGAATACACGATCCGAAGAAGGATCGACCACGCAGAATTGGTGCGCCTATGATCTTCCGTCAGCTGTTCGACAGTGTGTCCGGCACATATAGCTATCTGCTTGCCAGCCGCCACGGCGGCGAGGCGCTGATCCTCGATCCGGTCCTGGAAAAGGTCGATCGCTATTGCCAGTTGTTGCGCGAGCTCGACCTGAAGCTCGTGAAGGCGGTCGATACGCATCTCCATGCGGACCACGTCACCGGCCTCGCCGAACTGCGCGACCGCACCCATTGCGTGACCATCATGGGCGACCAGAGCAAGGCCGACGTCGTCGCCATGCGTGTCAGCGACGGCGACAAGGTGACGATCGAAGGCGTCGAGCTCGACGTGATGTATACGCCCGGCCACACCGATGACTCCTACAGCTATCTGATGGGCGACCGCGTCTTCACCGGCGACACGCTGCTGATCCGCGGCACCGGCCGCACCGATTTCCAGAACGGCAGCGCGCGGGCGCAATATGATTCACTGTTCAACCGCCTGCTCAAGCTGCCCGACGAGACGATGGTGTTCCCGGCGCACGACTACAAGGGCGACACCGTGAGCACCATCGGCGAAGAGAAGCGCTACAATCCGCGGCTGCAGGTGAAGTCCGTGGAGGACTACATCGAGCTGATGGGCAAGCTCAACCTGCCGAACCCGAAACTGATGGATGTGGTAATCCCGGCCAATATGAAGGTCGGGCTGAAGCCGGACGCGCTGAAGAAGCAAGGCCTGGCGCTGTCTCCGCGGGAGGCCATTGCCCATCTCGGCGATCCCGCCATCCTGCTGGTTGACCTGCGCGAGAGCGGCGAACGCGCCAAGCACGGCGTGCTCGCCGGTGCGCTGCATGCGCCCTACCCGTCGATATCGGACAGCCTCAAGCCCGGCGGCATGCTGCGCGAGGTCGCCACTGCCACCAAGCGCCGCATCGTGTTCTTCTGCGCCTTCGGCGAACGCTCGGCCATGGCGGTCACTGCCGCGAAGGATGCAGGGATCGACAATGCCGCACATCTGGACGGCGGCATCGATGCGTGGAAGAAAGCTGGCGGCCCGGTGTTGGCCGCATGATATAGCGAGCAAGGCGGACCAACCCGCCACTCGACAGGGGGAGACTATAATGGCGTCGACACGATCGGCTGCGCCAATGCTGCTGGCAATGGTGTTCGCACTCTCTCTGCAACCGGCCTCCGCACAAACCGCAGCACAGCCCCCAGCACCAACATCTGCCGGCCCCGTCGATCCAGCGTTGATGCAAGACCTCGTGGTGGCGAACCGCGTCCTCACCGATCTCAATGTGATCGACGGTTTCGGCCATGTCAGCATGCGCCATCCGACCGACCCCAATCGCTACCTGATGGGGCGCTCCGTGGCGCCAGCGCTGGTCACGGCCGACGACATCATGGAATACGACCTCGACTCCAATCCCGTCGACGCGAAGGGGCGCGCCAGTTTCCTCGAACGCTTCATCCACGGCGAAATCTACAAGGCCCGGCCCGACGTCAAAGCCATCGTCCATACACATTCGCCGGGGATCATCCCCTTCAGCGTCAGCAGCACGCCGTTACGGCCGGTGTTCCACCTCGGCGCCTTCCTGTTTCCCGACGTGCCGGTGTTCGAGATCCGCGATAGCGCCGGCATGAGCAACATGCTGGTCAGCAACGCGCAGCTGGGCAAGGCGCTGGCCAGTACGCTCGGTGACCGCAGCGTGGCACTGATGCGGGGCCATGGCAGTGTCGTCGTGGCGAGCACAATTCCGATGGCAGTGTTTCGGGCCCATTACAGCAACGTCAATGCGCAGCTGCAGTCGCAGGCGCTCGCGCTTGGCGGATCCGTGAGCTATCTGCTGGGCGAGGAAAGCCAGAAAACGCTGGCTGTGATCGACCAGATCCATGGCCGGGCCTGGGATCTGTGGAAGCGCGCCGCGCTGGAAAAGATGGCGCCCAAATAGCGACGCCGCATCAGGCTTCGTGAACCCGAACCTCGATGTCGTCATAGCCTTTGATGCGATAGACGATCACCGAGATCATCCAGCTCAGGATGAAGATCGCGATGATGAGGTAGCCGAGCGCGCCGAAATTCTCGTTCAGCGCTTCGATGCCGTCCCAGAAGCTACCTGACAGATCGAGCTTGCGGCCAATCAGGCCGAGCGCCTCGACGCCGCCGATCACCAGCGCCACGATCACCGACACCAGCGTGATGATCATGTTGTAATACAGCTTGCGGATCGGCTTCACGAAAGCCCAGCCATAGGCGCGCACCATCAAGACCGAGTCCGTCGCATCGACCAGCGACATTCCCGCCGTGAACAGTGCGGGAAACACGAGAATCGACCACATCGACATGCCATCGGCGCTTTGCGAGGCGGAGATACCCAGCAGCGCGATTTCGGTCGCGGTGTCGAAGCCGAGGCCGAACAGGATGCCGAGCGGATACATGTGCCAGCTCTTCGAGATCACGGCGAAGACCGAACGCAGCATGCGGCCGATGACGCCGCGCTGCGAAAGCAAAACATTGAGATCTTCATCGATGAATCGCTCACCGCGCTTCACTGCCTTGAACAGCCGATACACCGATACGAGAATGAAGATATTGGCCACTGCCACGATCAGCAGGAAGAAGGCCGAGACGCTCGTGCCGATCAGGCCGCCAATTTCCTTGAAGTCCGCGAATTTCTCCTGCAGTGCCGACACTGCCAGCGCCACGAAGATGGATGCCACGACGACCACAGTGGAGTGACCGAGCGAGAAAAACAGGCCCACCGACAGCGGACGCTTGCCGGACTGCATGAGCTTGCGCGTCACATTATCGATGGCTGCAATGTGGTCGGCGTCAACGGCGTGGCGCAGGCCGAAGGTGTAGGCGAGCAGCGCGGTGCCCAGCAGAACCGGCTGGTCGCGGAAGGCGATCAGGGCCCATATCCAGGCCAGCACATTGGCCGGGATCAGAATGGCGTAGATGGCGATGATGCGGCCGCGCAGGTTGTCGGCGCCATCGTTGAACAGTGTGCGGATCATGGAGATTCTTGCAGTCCGGATTACCACCGGATTGTCTCAGGAAGGCCTGACGGACGCAACCTGGCCTCATTCGCGTCGAATTCGCCGCATTTCCGGCACAAAGCGATTAACTGCAGCGGCCAGTTAGGTGGCAGCAGGGGTGCCGCTTCCTATATCTACGTGATAAGAATGACACAGAGTTCGCTGCGCGCCGATCGCGCGGCCTAACCCGAGGCGTTGATGGACACCGAACAGGAACAGAAGACACCCGCAGAACTGAAGGAAATCCGGCTCGCCCGCAAGGCGGCGCAGGAAGCCGAAGGCGTGAAAGCGATGGCCGACATTGCGGCCGCCGATGTCGCCATCCGCAAGCGGACCGAGGAACTGCGCGCGCTTCGCCTTGCCAGGGAAGCCGAAGAACTGGCCAACCCGCCCGAACCCAAACCGAAAGCTACCAGAAAAAAGAAAACGAGCTGATGCCAACTGACGACAAAGCGACGAAATCCGAACGCGACGCCGCGGCCAAAGCGGTACTCGACAACATGGCCCGACTGAAGGCCATGCGCCTTGCCCGCGAAGCGGTATCGCCCCCCGCGCCGGCCAAGAAGAAGACCGCAACGAAATCGGGCAAGACGTCTTCGAGCAAGACATCGTCGAGCAAATCGGCGGAAAAAGCACAAGCCCTGGCAGCGTGGCTCGCCGATCAGCGCAGCGGCGGCCGCAGGACCTGACTATCGCAGGACCTGCTTTCGCAGGGTCTGATCTATCTCAGGCCGCGCTCGGCGCAGGCCATTCGATCATGGTACGGGTCTTGGTTGCAGAATCGTAGACCTGGATCTGAAGCATCTGAAACTGGTTCTTCAGCTTCATGCCGGCTTCTTCCGCGGCTTCGACCGTATCGTGGTGGGATTTGAAATGGCCATCCACCACCAGTGAATAACCTTCGGTCGGCGCCCTGTCGGCGCGAATGAATTTGCGCGCCTGCGGTTCGTCGAGCTCTAACTTCGGTTTTTTCATCGTCACTCCAGAACAAGATTCGCCCGATTTCAAAGCGGGCAGGATTCGCCCCCCGTTTACACGGTCATGCGGAAAAACACAGGGCAATTGCGGGATTACGGCAATATCTGCTTCAATCGCGGTCAGAATGAGGTCAACACAAGCAATCCGGCGGGGAAAATGATGAGCGGACGAGTGGGCGGAGCCCGCGACGACAAACCGGCCAAGGACGACAAGCAAAAACCCGTCCCCACGCCGCCGCGGCCTGACGACGACGAGGAAGACGGCGATATCGCCACGCCGAAACGCGATCGCGACGACGAAGATATCTAACTGTGCGAAGGCATCGCTACATAAGACATCGGCGCGCCACGACTGACGCGCCGATAAATTTCAGATAGCGACGAGTCGTTAAGCTGCCTTGAGGCCGACATCCGGCAGCATCGGACGGTGACGTAGCGCCTTGGTCATGATCCCCTCCACTTCCGCCTTTTCATGCGGCAGCAGCGCCAGACGTGGCGGCCGGGTCAGTGCGGTACCGCGGCCCATGATGTTTTCGCACAGCTTGATGCACTGGACGAGATCCGGGCGCGCATCGAGATGCAGCAGCGGCATGAACCATTCATAGATCGCCATCGCCTCTTTGAGGCGCCCGGCCTTGGCCAGACGGAACAGCGTCTCGCCTTCGCGCGGGAAGGCATTGGACATCCCCGACACCCAACCGACGGCGCCCATCGCCACGCTCTCAACGATCACGTCGTCGAGGCCGGCGAACAACACGAAGCGGTCGCCGACCATATTGCGCGTGTCGATGAAGCGGCGTGTATCGCCTGACGAATCCTTGAAGCAGACGACCGTGTCGACATCGGCCAGCGTAGCGAGAATGTCGGGGGTGACATCGTTCTTGTAGATCGGCGGGTTGTTGTAGAGCATCACCGGCAGATCGGTGGCGGTGGCGACCGAACGAAAGTGCGCGGCGGTCTCGTGCGGCTTGGACGAATAGACCAAAGCGGGCATCACCATGATGCCATCGATGCCGACGCGTGCGGCTTCCTTCGCGGTATCCACGGCAAAGGCCGTGGTGAATTCGGCGATACCGCAGAGCACGGGCACGCGGCCCTTCGCGACCGACTTGGCCGCTTCCATGATCGCGATCTTTTCCTTGCGCTCCAGCGAGGTGTTCTCGCCGACGGAGCCGCAGATGATCAGGCCGGACACACCGTCACGGATCAGGCCGTCCATGACCTTCGCGGTGGCGTCGATGTCGAGCGACAGGTCGTCATGGAATTGCGTGGTGACTGCCGGGAAGACGCCTTCCCAGGAAATACGGGGACTCATGGCAAAACTCCGTGTGATGCCGGCGCGCATAGCGCGCCGGCTGATGAGGATGATGGGCAAGAATTAGAGGATCAGATCGTCGCGCCGACCTTGCGCAGCTCGGCGAGCACTGGCGCTTTCGGCAGCCAGATCTTGTCGAATTCGGCGATGACGGCTTCGGTATCCTTGACGGCCACCTGACGCACCGGCACCGACGTGCCCTTGAAATTCTCGATCAGTGCCGGCTCGCCAGCAGCCAATTCGTCGATCTGCGCATCGAGCGTCGACTTCACCGCCTTGGTGATCAGCTCCTTGTCAGCGGCGGGCAGCGACTGCCAGACGCGGCCGGACACGACGGCGGCCATCGGCATGAAGACGGCATTCATCTGCAGGATCGACTTCGACACCTTGTCGAAGCGCTGGTTCCAGGAGAATTCCAGATCGGCTTCCAGACCATCGACCTGGCCATTCGACATGGCGTCGAACACCTGCGGCGTCGGAATCGGCGTCGGTGCGGCGCCGAGCGATGAGTAGAAGTCGCGATAGACCGGCGTCGGATTGATACGCAGCTTCATGCCCTTGATGTCAGCGAGCGTGTTGAGATCCCTGACCGCGAAGACCGCGCGCATGCCGGTGATGCCCCAGCCGAGGCCAATGGTGCCGGTTTCCGCAGGCAGCACGTCGAACAGTTTGACTGCCGCCGGATGACGCACGAATTTCGCCACGGCTGGCGTGGAGCGCACGATATAGGGCGCGTTGATCGCCGCGATATGCGGCACGCGCGAACCGAGTTCGGCAGCCTGGATGAAGCCCATATCGAGCGCGCCGGTCTGCAACTGCTGCATCATCGCTGCTTCGTTGCCTAGCTGGCCGGAGTGAAACACCGTCATGGTGAGACGGCCCTTGGTCTCTTCCTTGAGCTGATCGGCGAGCTTCAGCGCAGCCTTGTTCCAGGAATGGCCGTTCGGCGTGATCAGGCCGAGACGCAGTTCCTTGGCCTGCGCCAATGCGAGCGACGGCGCAAATACCGAAGCAGCTGCCGATGCGGCGAGGAAGCGACGACGTGAGATGGTCATGACGGAGGCTCCTTGATGAGTATGGGCTTACTTGATGAGGGCGAGAGACAGATACGGATAGAGCGAGAGCAGCACCAACAGGATGCAGGAGATGAAGAAGAACGGCAGCGTCACCATGAACATCTTGCCGGGCTTGGCGCCTGTGACGGCGGCGGCGACGAAAAAACAGAGTCCGACCGGCGGCGACAGCAATCCGAGCACGAGATTGATCACGACGACCACGCCGAAGTGACGCGGGTCGATGTGGTAGATCTCGGTCGCCACCGGCAGCAGGATCGGCACGGTCATGATCAGGCCGGGCACGCCGTCGATCACCGTACCGATGACCAGCAGGATGACATTGCAGATCAGCATGAAGCTGATCGGATCCTTGGCAACGGTCTGGATCCAGGCCGCGGTCTCCTGCGGCACTTTGCCGAAGATCAGAACCCAGGAAAACACGGCGGCAGCGGCAACGAGAAACAGCACGATCGCCGAATAGATGCCCGAGCGCAGCATCATTTGCGGCAGTTGCGACCACTCGAATTCCTTGGTCCAGTATTTGCCGACAACAGCAGCGGCGACAGCGCCGACGGCAGCCGATTCCGTTGCGTTCGCCAGACCGCCGAGGATGGAGCCGACGATGACGATGGGAATCAAAAGGGTCGGCGAGGTGCGCAGGATGGTCATCACACGCTGTTTCGGCGTCTGATAGTCCGCACGCGGATAGTTGTAGACGTAGCCCATCAGCGCGATGACGACACAGAACATCACTGTGAGGATGACACCGGGAATGATGCCCGCGATCAACATGTCGCTGACCGACACCTGCGCCAGCACGCTGTAGACCACGAACATTACCGACGGCGGAATGATCGGGCCGAGCATGCCGCCATAGGCGGTGAGACCGGCAGCGAAGGTCTTGTCGTAGCCTTTCTTTTCCATTTCCGGGACCATGATCTGCGCCATGATCGCGACCTGTGCGGTCGCCGAGCCGAGAATGGAGGAGATGAACATATTGGCGAGAATGTTGACGTAAGCCAGTCCGCCCTTCAGTGAGCCGACAAAGGCCATCGCCATGTCGACGATGCGCTTGGTGATGCCGCCGCCATTCATAATCTCGCCGATCAGGATAAACAGCGGGATCGCGATCAGACCGTAGCTGTCGACGCCGCCGAACAGTTGCAGCGGATAGGACTGGAACAGCACCGGATTGCCGGACGCCATGATGTAGACGAAGCCGGCGAGGCAAAGGCAAAGACCGATCGGCACGCCGACCAGCATGATCACCGTGAATGCGGCGAAGGTGATCATATTAGTTCACCCCGTCGAGTTCGGAGAGCTGGAAGCCTTTCGGCGGCACCTTGGCGACGAGGCCGAGGTCCTCGAGCAGATTCGCAATGCCATGGATGGTGATCGACACCGCGAAAATGGGCAGTGTCAGATAGAGGACCCATGTCGGCCAGTTCAGCGTCTGGGTGCGCTCGGTGTAGAGAAAATTGAAGGTCTGGCCCGCGAACTTCTTCGCGTCGAAGCCTGCTTGCGCAAGGCCGATCGGGTCCATCCAGAGCATGCAGGTGACGATCAGGCCGACACCGAACACGATCACCGTGCTCGTGGCGATAATCTTGAAGATCTGCTGGCTTCTGGCCGACAGACGTTCGGTCATCATGGTGACCGCAAAGTCGAGCCGCAGGCGGGTCATCGCGGAGGCGCCGATGAAGGTCAGCCAGACCACCGAATACACCGCCGACTCATCGATCCAGTAGATCGGGAAGTGCGAATAGCGGGTGACGACATTCACCAGGATCAGCGCCGTCAGCAGATACATCAGGCCCATCAGAGCCAGCCGCTCGAAGGCCAGCAGCCCGGCGGACGCCACCAGGATGACCCGGCGGGCCCCGATGGCCGGGGCCGTCGACATCGTCTGGTCACTCATAAACTGCCCCCGCTGTCACGATTGTGATATGATTTTTTGATCGTATAATTTATACAATTTCTCTGTCAAACGCTGATTTGCACAAATTCACGCCTTGAGGAGTTTTTGTGCGGCAGCGAAGACGGGACGAGATCTGAGATCAATCCGGCCGAAATCCAGAGAAAAGGCTCGATAAATCAATGAGCGCGCCGCTAAAGCACCGCACCCTGTCGGCCATGATCGCGGATCAACTCCGGCAGGCCATCCTCGACGGCACCCACCCGGCCGGCGCGCAGTTGCGCCAGGACGCCTTGGGCGAGGCCTATGGCGTCAGCCGGATTCCGGTGCGGGAAGCCCTGTTTCAGCTTGAGGCCGAAGGGCTGGTGAAGATCGTCCCGCAGAAGGGCGCCATCGTCTCGGAACTGTCGCTCGACGAAATCAACGACGTGTTCGATCTCCGGGTCATCCTCGAGCCACGGATGCTGGCGCAGTCCGCGCCGCATTTTGTCGACAACGACTTCGCTGCACTCGACGACATCCAGCACCGCTTCGAGAAGGCGATTGCCGCCGGCAATATCAGCGAATGGGGACAGCTCAACGCCGATTTCCACATGGCGATGTATGTCCGGGCGCGGCAGCCGCGCACACAGACGATCGTGATGGCGCTGCTGCAAACCAGCGACCGCTACACGCGCATGCAACTCTCGACCACCACCGCGATGGGCATCGCTGAGAAAGAACACGCCGAACTCATCGCGCTGTGCCGCAGCCAGAAGATCGATGACGCCTGCCGTTTCCTTGAACGTCACATCGAGTCGGTGCGCGCAGACCTTTTGCGCGTCATCGGCCGCACCATTCCGAAGAGCGGCGCGGCGTAGACACGCCGCTCAGATCGCGTTGATCGCAGTCTATGCGAGCTCTTGCTCCACCAGCCCGGCGAGATAGCTCGCGCCGATCGGTAGGAGATCGTCGTTGAAATCGTAGCCGGGATTGTGAACGGGCACGCCGCCCTTGTCGGCGGTGCGCTGCCCGAACATCAGATAGGCACCACGGTTGCGTTCGAGCATGAACGCGAAATCTTCACCGGCAAGAATTGGATTGCCTTCGCGCAGCACCTCGGTAACGCCCGGCACCGCCGCCGCCGCTTCTGCCGCGCGCACCGTCTCGTCGGCCGTGTTGATCGTGGCCGGATAGGCGTGGCGATACTCGATCTCCGCCGTGCCGCCGCAGGCCTGCGCGGTCAGCGTCACCGTGCGCATGAACAACTCCTCGACGCGCTCGCGCACCTCGGGCTTCAGCGTACGTACCGAGCCGCGCAACTCCACCGTCTCGGGCAGAACGATGTCCGAGGTACCGCCGTGGATCTGGCCGATGCTGATGATGGCGGATTCCAGCGCATCGACCTGACGGGACGGAATCGCGTTCAGCGCATTCACCACTTGCGCGGCCATCGCCACCGTATCGATGCCCTGATGCGGATGCGCGCCATGCGACGAGCGCCCACGCAGCGTTACCTTGAAATAATCGATCGCCGCTAGCGCCGTGCCGGTCAGCGCCTTGACGCTGCCGAGCGGCATGTCCGGGCTGTTGTGGATCGCATAGATGGAATCGCACGGGAAACGCTCGAACAACCCGTCGTCCATCATCGCCTTGGCGCCAGCGAGGCCTTCCTCGGCCGGCTGAAAGATCAGATGCACCGTGCCGGCGAAATTGCGCGTCTCGGCAAGATATTTCGCAGCACCAAGCAACATCGTGGTGTGACCGTCATGGCCGCAGGCATGCATACGGCCGGCATTCTGCGAGCGATGGGCAAAACCATTGCCCTCCTCCATCGGCAGCGCGTCCATATCGGCGCGCAAGCCAATGGCCCGGTTGCTACCCGCCGCCTGATGACGGCCACGGATTACGCCCACCACACCGGTGCCGCCGAGGCCACGATGCACCTCGATACCCCACTCCGACAGCCGCTCCGCCACCAGCGCACTGGTGCGCTCCTCCTCGAAGCCAATCTCCGGATGCGCATGGAAATCCCTGCGCCATGCGGTCATTTCCGGGTGCAATTGGTCGAGACGTTCGCGCGGGGTCATATGCTCTCACCTTTGGGCTTGTCCTGCCCATAGGCTAGCCCGGTGATCTTGCCCTCGCAACCAACCGGCCGCACACGCTGCGCGCGCCACACACTTCAGCGCTCCGTGGTGACAACAAGCAGTTGGGATTAGCGGCTGCGAGATGCGCGCCACCACATGATCGACATCGTGATCGAGCGGCCTGTCTGTGAATGCTGAGCGTTCTGGAAAATGGCACGCCATTCAGAATAAGACTGCGAACCCTTATGCTGTTGAAACAGATACATAATTTCGATTGAACACCTCATGCGCTCAAATGGACAGCAGCCACTCTCGTTTGGGGAAGAAGTGTCGCGGCGCTCGCGCACTCCCCATCGACAGCGCGGGGTCCTGACTATCTCGCGAGAGAGTTGGTCATCGATAACGAATTGCAGCTGTCGGATGGGAGGCCTATGCTGAGCCTATAACCACGCAGCCGCCCATCGCACGGCGAGAGTCTGCAGACAAAGACCTTACGATGGATGGCTTGCATTTTGCCCCGGAGGTCACGCCATGACCATTGCTCCCACCCTGCAAAAATACCTGGCCGCTGAAAACATCCAATACGAGGTGATCCCGCACGAACTCCGCATGACGTCGTCCGGCACGGCTGAGGCATGCCACATCTCGGGCGATCGCCTCGCCAAGGGCATCGTGTTGCGGCGTGACGGAGAATATATACTGGCCGTCTTGCCCGCATCGCATCACCTCCGCCTGTCGGACCTGAGGACATCACTCGGCGACAATGTCCACATGGCCGATGAAACCGAGATCCATCAGCTGTTCCGCGACTGCGCACACGGTGCAGTTCCTGCCGTCGGTAAGTGCTACGGGCTGGATATCATCGTTGACGACAGCATCCAGGCGCAGCCGGAGGTCTATCTGGAAGCTGGCGATCACGAGACGCTGCTTCATATGGGTCACGCGCAGTTTGCTCGCCTGATGGCCAACGCGCAGCACGGGCGCTTTAGCGCGCATGACTGAGAATTAGTCGGACGATCCGCGGCGACCGTCGCGGTCCCGAATGGGAAGATTATGCCGCTGCTAAACTGTAGCTGCAGCGGTGCGACGCCTCTTTACGTCTCATGCCCTGCATCGAAATCGTCTTCGAAACGCAAATGCTTGACGCTGCGGCCGCGGCGCCGCACAAGCTTCAGGGCCTCCACCCCGATCCTGATATGCCGTTCGACATAGTTCGCGGTCACCTCCTGATCCGACGCTTCGGTCTTCACACCCTCGGGAATCATTGGCTGATCGGACACGAGAAGCAGTGCGCCAGTCGAAATGTGATTGGCAAATCCCGCAGCAAAGATTGTTGCGGTCTCCATGTCGATCGCCATGCTCCGTGTACGACGCAATATATCCCTGAAGCGATCATCATGTTCCCAGACACGACGATTGGTCGTGTACACGGTGCCAGTCCAATAGTCGTGACCGAGATCGCGGATCATGGTCGACACCGCGCGTTGCAACTGGAACGCGGGCAGCGCAGGAACCTCCGGGGGCAAATAATCATTTGAGGTGCCTTCGCCCCGAATGGCCGCAATCGGTAGAACCAAATCGCCAATTTTATTTTTGCGTTTCAACCCACCGCATTTGCCGAGAAACAACACGGCTTTCGGCGCGATGGCACTTAACAGATCCATCACGGTTGCAGCATTCGGGCTTCCCATGCCGAAGTTAATCAGAGTGATACCATCGGCAGTCGCATTGGGCATCGGTCGATCTGCGCCCTTTACCAAACTGCCATACGCCGTGGCGAACCATTCGACGTAGTTGTCGAAGTTGGTCAAGAGAACATACTCTCCGAACTCAGCAAGCGGCGTGCCGGTGTAACGCGGCAACCAGTTTTCTACGATATCCTTTTTCTCTTTCATTCCCAATGATCTCGTCCGGAGGTGTGCAGCACCGCCGCCTGCCAAACTAGTGGATAGGACCGCTCCCTGTCCAATGAGGCATGTTTGGATTATTTGGGTTCCATTAATCCACTTGCAACCGTGAATGATCCGGGCCTTGCGTCGAATGCGCGCTGTTCAGGAGGATGGATTGAAACAGCGGCCGCGTTTGTCCAGTCTGATCGCGCAGGCATGATGTTTTCTTCTGCGACCTCGCACGTAATTGATTGTATAGTTGGAGGACATGGAGGGAGGCGAGACATACTGCATTGCATCAATTCACCTGAACTCTAGGAATGGAGGTTCGCCATGAAAGTCAAAGAGGTGATGCACAAAGGTGTCGACTGGGTCAGCCCTGACACTCCTGTCACTGAGCTCGCGAAATTGATGCGGGGGCATGACATTGGCTGCGTTCCGGTTGGCGAGGACGACCGCCTGATCGGGATGGTGACCGACCGCGACATTGTCTGCAAAGGGCTCGCGAGGAACAGCTTCGATGCCGGCCGCGCGACGGCACGCGATGTGATGACCGAAGGTATCCATTGTTGCCGGGAGGACGATGACCTCGCAAAGGCAATACATCACATGGAGAAACTGCGGGTCCGCAGGCTGCCGGTGATCAACAAGAGTAAACGGATGGTCGGTATCGTCAGTCTGGGCGACGTCAGCCATTCTGCATCAGGTGATTTGTTGTCCGAATGCGTCAAGAGCGTTTCGGCCCATCACTGAAGCACGGCCAGCGCTCCTCTTGCGATCCGGCGGAGGGGCGCGGCCAGTCGGCACGATCGTCGAACAGTTCGATGACAGAACTTTGCTCATCGAGCCGCGATGAAGAAGGCCGTGCCTACGCGGTCACGCCATTGTTCGGAGGCGAAGCGAGGGCGTGGATCGAAACTGCGAACTTCTTATGCCATTGAGACTGCCTGATAATATCGACGATTCTTCTCGTCTTACGCAACCCTCACATTCGTTTCGACAACGAGCGTTGGCTCGCCAATCCCGTCGTATTGAGATTCTGCCAGGACCCCCCACATCATCTTGATAAGGGAGTCCAGGCTGTGCCGACCGTACGGGCTACTCTTGCCGCGACAATTGCGGTTGTCGCTCTGGCTGTCTCTCCCACCACGCCTGTCTCGGCGGAGGGGAGCGGGAAACTTGTGCTGACGATCGCAATCGACGGAGCGATCGGACCGGCAACCGCCAATTATGTAAAAGACGCACTCGCCAAGGCAAGCGAACGGCGTGCCGAAGCTGTTATTCTGCGTCTGAATACGCCGGGCGGTCTCGTCACCAGCATGCGCGAGACCATCGCCGACGTGCTGGCATCGCCCGTTCCTGTCATAGGTTATGTCGCCCCGTCGGGAGCCCATGCTGCCAGCGCCGGCACCTATATTCTCTATGCAACGCATATCGCCGCAATGGCGCCGGGCACCAATCTCGGCGCGGCGACGCCAGTGCAAATCGGCAGTCCGGTGCCGGGCCTGCCGGGCATCACCCCTGACAAAGACGGCAAGGACAAGAAAGACAGCACCCAGCAAACGGAGCCGAAGGATGCGATGATGGCGAAGACGACGAACGACGCCGTCGCCTTTATCCGCAGCCTTGCCGAGTTACGCGGACGTAACGCCGATTGGGCCGAGAAAGCCGTCCGCGAGGCAGCCAGTCTTTCCGCCAGTGCTGCGTTGCAAGCGAATGTCATCGATCTCATTGCACGCGACCCGGTCGAACTGCTCAGGCAGGTCGATGGTCGCGTCGTGGAGCTCCCCGGTGGGGACAGACGGCATCTGGCGACGAAGGATGCGATGATCGAGACGATCGATTCCGGATGGATCGCTCAATTTCTGTCTGTGATCACCAACCCCAACATCGCCTTCATTCTTCTGCTGGTTGGCATCTACGGCCTGATTTTTGAATTCATGTCTCCTGGCGCCGTCGCGCCCGGCGTGGTCGGTACGATCTGTCTGCTGCTGGGCCTCTATGCCTTCAACCTGCTGCCGATCAACTATGCCGGCCTTGGGCTGATGATGTTGGGGATCGCGCTTCTGATTATCGAGGCCTTCAACCCGACCGTGGTTCTTGGCCTCGGCGGAGCCATCGCCCTCGTCCTTGGTGGGTTGATGTTGTTCAGGATCGAAGCGCCCGGATACCGGCTGTCATGGACGCTCGTCAGCATCGTGACGGCAATGTTCATCGGACTGCTTCTCATTGTGCTCGGCTCGCTCCGGCGCGCCCGCAAAGCTCCGGCACGAATCGGCGCGCAGGCCATGCGCGGCCTGCCCGCCGAAGTTCTCGACTGGAATGACATCGAAGGTCACGTCTTCACGCAGGGTGAGCGCTGGCGAGCCCGCGGCATGGAAACATTCAAGCCCGGAGAGACGGTCGAGATCGCCAGCATCACGGATCTGACGCTGATGGTGCGTCGCCGGCCGGCACTCAGCGCCGGCGAGGGAGGTGTGCGATGATGCTCGATTACATAGCCTATTCGCTGCTCGCGATCATCGTGATCGCCTTTCTCTCCTCCGCCATTCGCATCCTCCGGGAATACGAGCGCGGCATCGTCTTCACGCTCGGACGCTTCACCGGCGTGAAAGGTCCGGGCCTTATTATCCTGATTCCGTTCGTTCAGCAGATGGTGAAAGCCGATCTCAGGGTGATGGTGCAGGATGTGCCGCCGCAGGACGTCATTTCCCGCGATAACGTTTCCGTCAAGGTGAACGCCGTTCTCTATTTCCGCATCGTCGACCCGGAACGTGCGATCATCAAGGTCGGGAATTTCATGGCCGCGACCAGCCAGTTGGCACAGACCACGCTGCGCTCGGTGCTCGGCAAGCATGAGCTGGATGAAATGCTCGCAGAGCGCGACAAACTCAACGCCGACATTCAGGAAATCCTCGATCAGCAGACCGACGCGTGGGGGATCAAAGTTACCAACATCGAGATCAAGGATATCGACCTCAATGAAAACATGGTGCGTGCCATCGCCAAGCAGGCCGAAGCGGAGCGGCTGCGGCGGGCGAAAGTGATCAATGCGATAGGCGAGCAGCAAGCCGCCGAGAAGCTCGTCGAGGCTGGCCGGATCCTCGCTCAGGAGCCGCAGGCTATGCAGCTGCGCTATTTCGCGGCGTTGCACGACATTGCAGGCGAGCGATCATCGACTGTGGTCTTTCCGTTGCCGATGGATCTGCTCAGCCATATGACGCCGCGGCCGGGCGGAGTACCGTGAATCTACTTCTTGTGCTTCAGCTTGAGTCTGTCACGGCCCGAACGAACCATGGCTTGCGCTGGCTTGCTCATCACCCCAATTTACCATCAATGAGTATCCTCGGCGCGCTCGTCGACAGGCACATGTGACGGGTGTCGTGCGTCGCCGCGCCGGTTTTGTGGACGCACGTACATTGTCATCGCTTCCGGGAGCTCCGCCTTGACCTTCAGAGCGGCGACAAGCGCGTCCTCGGCGTCCACGACGACATGGCCCGCCTTGCCCTTTAACTTGAATCCAACGGTAAATTGCATCTGCGCATCACCTCGTCTTCACTGCAATTGTGTCCTCGCCTACTTTCCGCCAGCGGGCGCCATCTCGGCGGTCGTTCCTGTCGACATATCATTTGACCGGCGCGTAGCACCTCGCGGACGCGTTTCCGATCCGCAATCAGTCCAGCGACTTTATGATCTCCCGGTAGGCCGTTTCGGGAAACGCTTTCAATGTATGCGTTCGAATGTTTCCCAGCATACCCAGCTGCAAGTTGAATCGCGCGGCGACGGCATCGTCCGGCGCTTCGTAAACCGCGACGATGTCATAGTCGCCCATGGTCAGAAAAAACGATTTGAACTCGCCGTCCATATCCTTGAGAGCTTTCTTCGCCAGGTCGAGACGACGCGGCGAGTCCTTGACGTGCTGCACACCTTGATCAGTCCAGTTTGCAAGCATGATATATGTGGTCATGGAAGTCCTCCTTGCGCACGAGACCCCCGCTCATCTTCACGCCCCAGTCTTGAAGAAAATGATCCGGCTCAACAACGTGTAGTCCGATTCAAAAACCATGATCCCGACAAAAACCAACAACACCAACGGTGGGAGCAGGATGGCATAGGCCAAAGCCAGACGCTCCCACGCCATGTGCATGAAGACCGCAACAATCAAGCCTGCCTTCAACATCATGAACACCACGATGAGAGACCACCTCAGATATCCCTGCAGGTTAAAGTAGTCGACGAGGTAAGAGCATGTACTCAAGACAAACAGCCATCCCCAGACCACGAGATAAAGCTTGATCGGCTGCTGGTGTCCCTCGGCATGTGCTGCGGGAGTTGCATGAGGTGTTGCATGTAGCGTGACTTCAGCCATGTTTTTCCCTCACCAAAGATAGAAAAAGGCAAAGATAAACACCCATACCAAATCGACGAAATGCCAATACAGGCCGGTGATTTCGACGATCTCGTAGTTCCCCTTCCTGCTTGTGAAAAAGCCCCGACGTTCAGTCTCGAAATCTCCGCGCCAGACCTTTCGCGCAATGATGATCAGGAAAATCACGCCAATCGTTACGTGCGTTCCGTGGAATCCTGTAATCATGAAAAAGCATGAGCCGAATTGCTCTGCCCCCCACGGATTTTCCCAGGGCCTCACCCCCTCCATGATCAGCTTGGTCCATTCGAAAGCCTGCATTCCGACAAATGTCGCACCGAACGCGGCGGTCACCAGCATCAGAATCGCCGTTTTGCGGCGATCGTGGCGGTAGCCGAAATTGACGGCCATCGCCATGGTCCCGCTGCTGCTGATCAGCACGAAGGTCATGATGGCAATCAGAATGAGCGGGATGTGTTGTCCTGCAATCGTCAGAGCGAAGACTTCACTCGGGTTTGGCCAGGGCACCGTCGTGGACATGCGCGCCGTCATGTACGACAGCAGGAAGCAACCGAAGATAAAGGTATCGCTGAGGAGAAAGATCCACATCATGGCCTTTCCCCAAGATACATTCTTGAATGCCTGTTGATCCGAAGACCAGTCGGCGACAATACCTTGCCAGCCTGCGGTCGTCGTTCGGCGCTTTTCGATGTTTGTCAGCACAGTCTCTGTCATCGCATCGATGCCTTCCCTATGTCAGCAACTGGCGACAGATGGTGACGAAGTCATCCGCCCAGCCTGTCAGCAGAGCGAGCAGGATCAACCAGACCAAAAGCAGGAAATGCCAATACATCGTGCACAGTTCCACACTCAAACGCAGGCGCGGGATTTCAACACCACGCCATGCCTTGACGATGGTTCTGCCCAGAGCGACGAGACCGCCGAGCAAGTGCAGTCCATGGACTGCGGTGATCAGATAGAAGAAGGCGTTGGCAGGATTGGCCGCCAGAAAGTAGCCCCCGGTGTTGAGCTGCTGCCACACCAGCAACTGACCTATCAGGAAAACAACGGCGGAAACGCCGCTTGCAAGCAGGCCGGTCAGCACATTTTCGCTGTCGTTGCGATGTGCGGAAACCTGCGCCCATTGCAGTGCGCCACTGCTCACGATCAGAACACCCGTGTTGAACCACAGCAACCCGGGCACGGGCAGCGACCGCCAGTCGATCAGTTGCATGCGCATGGAGTAAGCGCTGACGAAGAGCGCAAATAACGACCCGACGACCGCGAGAAACACACCCAAACCTATTTTCGCCGCCGGCAACGACATCGAACTTCCGCCGGGAAAATCGCCGACCGCCCCCTCCTCCAGCCAGGGCTTGGCCGCAAGCCGTTGCTGCGAGAGCCACCATCCCGCAATGGCCGCTATTCCAGCCATGAACAGGACGATGGCCGTCATGGATGCGCTCCCTTCGGCGTCGAGCTGGCCGGCGGTTCATTCTGGGGGATGAAATCCCGCGCTGCGCCGGGCACGCTATAATCATAAGCCCAGCGACAGACGACCGGGAGCTCCTTGCCCCAGTTGCCATGTGCCGGCGGCGTCTGCGGCGTCTGCCACTCGAGCGTGGTCGCGTTCCACGGATTCCCGCCGGCGTCCTCGCCCTTGGACAGGCTCCGGATCATGTTGAACACAAATACGAGCTGGGCAAAGCCGACGATGAGCGCAGCGATACTCATGAATGCATTCAGGTCATGGGCCGACGCCGGGACGAATGCCGTCCCACCGATGTCGTGATAGCGGCGCGGCACACCCAGCAGCCCGAGATAATGCATGGGGAAGAAGATCGCGTAAGCTCCAAGGAACGTGACCCAGAAATGGAAGCGCCCCAGCGTCTCGTTCAGCATCCGTCCCGTCACTTTCGGATACCAGTGATAGATCGCACCAAACACGACCATGATCGGCGCAACCCCCATGACCATGTGAAAATGGGCGACCACGAACATGGTATCGGACAACGGAACGTCCACGACGACGTTGCCGAGGAACAGGCCAGTCAGGCCGCCATTGACGAACGTGATAATGAATGCGAGCGCGAACAGCATCGGAACGGTGAGGTGAATGTCGCCACGCCACAGGGTCAGGATCCAGTTGTAAACCTTGATCGCCGTGGGGATCGCGATGATGAGGGTCGTTGTTGCGAAGAAAAATCCGAACTTCGGATTCATGCCACTGACATACATGTGGTGCGCCCACACCACGAAGCTCATCGCTCCGATTCCAACAATCGCCCACACCATCATGCGATAACCGAAAATATTCTTTCGCGCATGAGTACTGATGAGGTCAGAGACAATGCCAAAAGCAGGTAACGCAACGATATAGACTTCGGGGTGGCCGAAAAACCAGAACAGGTGCTGGAACAGCAGCGGACTGCCACCGCCGTACTTCCCCAGCTGCCCCATCTCCACGAGCGTTGGCATGAAGAAGCTGGTGCCAAGAAGCCGATCGAACAGCATCATCACCGAGGCGACGAACAAGGCTGGAAATGCGAGCAAGGCCATCACGGTCGCTGTAAAAATGCCCCACACCGTCAAAGGCAGCCGCATCAGCGTCATTCCGCGCGTGCGACCCTGCAGCACCGTCACGACGTAATTCAAGCCGCCCATGGTGAAGCCGATAATGAACAGGATCAGCGACACCAGCATCATGATGATGCCTGCTTCCTGTCCGGGGCTTCCGGAAAGAATGGCCTGCGGCGGATACAGCGTCCAGCCAGCGCCGGTCGGCCCACCCGGTACAAAGAAGGTCGCAACCAGCACCAGCACGGCAAGCAGATAGATCCAGTAGCTCAGCATGTTCGCATAGGGGAACACCATGTCGCGAGCACCGACCATCAGCGGGATGAGATAATTCCCGAAGCCTCCGAGAAACAGCGCCGTGAGAAGGTAGATCACCATGATCATGCCATGCATGGTGATGAACTGAAGATACTGGCTCGGATCGATAAACGAAAACGTTCCGGGGAATCCGAGCTGCAGCCGCATCAGCCACGACAGCACCAGCGCGACCATACCGATGGCCATTGCTGTCATCGCATACTGGACCGCAATGATCTTGGCATCTTGCGAGAAGACATATCGCGTCCACCAACTTCGTGGGTGATAGAGATCGACCTCCCCCACTTCGGCCGGCGGAATTCCTGCGAGTACGTCAGACGGGACATCAACCATTAAAATGTCCTCCCGGATTTATCCTCTGATCGTCGCTCATCGTAAGTGTTACAACGTGCAACGCCGCCGCGCCGGTCCTGCTATTTGCCGCGGGTCTTGTAAGTCGCCTTCGTGATGGGTCGGTGGCCGGATAACGCTGCGAATGTCTGCTGCTTCTCCAGCCATGCATGATATTCGCTCTCTTCCTGGACGATGACGTTGCTCCGCATTTGCGCATGCGCGATGCCGCACAATTCCGCGCAAAGAACCTCGAATGTTCCTGTGCGCGTGGGAGTGAACCAAAAGTATGTGACCGAGCCCGGCACCATATCCATCTTCGCCCGGAACTCAGGCACGTAGAAATCGTGAAGAACATCGATTGAACGGAGCAATACCTTGACCGGCTTCCCGATCGGGAGATGCAAATCGTCGTTCTCAACCACGACGTCGTCCTGACCATTGGGATCGTTCGGATTCAAGCCCAGTGGATTCTCGGCACTGACGTTGCGGGCATCGACCGTCCCGAGCCGGCCGTCTTTTCCTGGCAGCCGGTAGCTCCAGCGCCATTGCTGGCCCATGACCTCGATCTCTGTTGCATTGGACGGCACCGTCACAAACTGATGCCAGACAACCAAACCGGGCGCCAACATCGCTCCGACACCGATCGCGGTCCCTATGGTGAGCCACCATTCGAGCCTTTTGTTTTCGGGCTCATAGGCCGCTTGTCTTCCTTCTTTGTGATGAAAACGGAAGATGCAATAGGCGATGAATGCGACGATCGCGAAGAAGACCGCTCCGGTGATCCAGAACGTCATGGTGATCGTGTCGTCGATGTAACTCCAGTTCGATGCGATTGGCGTCCACCACCATGGGCTAAGGAGGTGAAACAGCACCGAAGCGACTGCGACCAACAGCAGTATGAATGCTACAGCCATCCCTTGTTCATCCTTGCCTCTAGAGGCTGCGGACAAGACTTAGAAAAGGGCGCAGTTCACGTCTGCATCGATGGCTGATTTCGAGCTCGCCATCACAATGCTGGCCGCCTTGCCCTCTAACCGGTCGCAACATCGAATTCGAAAAGTTGCGATCGCTGGTGTCGTCGAACTACGGGCACTTGCCACTACAGGATGTTCCCCGGCAGGCTTGATTGTCAATAGACCGGCTTATTCCTCACGACGACGATAGCACCACGATCGAACCGTTGAGCAATGGCACGCGCAATGGATTCCCATATCGCATTGCAATACACGACACCGTGCGTCCGCATGGCAGACAAAGTGATGCGTCGATTGCCATCAGCACGCGATGAAACGTAAACCTTACAAGGGAGAAATTCACCGAACAGTGCGTGCTATTCTTTCCGGATTGCGCTAAACTTGCTGCACAGGTTGCGACAGGTTTTGCTCGGCAAAGCTCTCTTCGTTGAACTTGGCCGTCTTCCAGAACCAGTCGCGATTTCTGCGCACGAAGGCGAAGACTCGTCATTTGAAAATGACCCGATCTCGCCGGTGCGAACGCATGGGAGATCGTGACCATGGCTACTCCGTATTCTGACAAGATCTCGCAGACAGTGCCAGGCGCTTCCGATAGCGTCGCCGCGCCCGTCATTCGCAAGATCGGGTTGTCCGATCTGCATGACGCGTTGCGGCTGGGCTGGGAGGACTTCAAGGCGGTTCCGAGTCACGCCATTATTCTGTGCGTCATCTATCCTGTTCTCGGGCTTGTGCTGGCCAGAATGACCCTTGGCTATTCGGTGTTACCGCTGCTTTTCCCGCTAGCCGCCGGTTTTGCGTTGATTGGTCCTTTTGCAGCCCTCGGTCTCTATGAACTCAGCCGCCGCCGCGAACGCGGCGAAGAGGCGTCGGCATGGCATGCACTCGGCGTGCTGCGCTCGCCGTCCTTCGGGGCCATGCTTGGCCTCGGCACGCTCCTGCTCATTCTATTCGTGGTCTGGGTGACCACAGCGAATGCGATTTACGTCTCCAAGTTCGGCAATGCCCCAGCGGCCAGCATTCCCGATTTCGCATCGCGCATCTTCACAACCACAGAGGGGCACCAACTGATCGTCCAGGGCTGCGGCGTCGGACTATTGTTCGCTATCATGGCCCTGTGCGTTAGCGTCGTGGCGTTTCCGCTGATGCTCGACCGACATGCGAGCGTGACAGACGCAGTTCAGACCTCGCTGCGGGTCGTGATGAAAAATCCTGTGACGATGGCGGCATGGGGTCTGATTGTGGCCGCGCTGCTGGTGGCCGGTTCGCTGCCGTTATTCGTCGGTCTCGCCGTTGTTCTGCCCCTACTCGGTCATGCCACCTGGCATCTTTATCGCAAGGTGCTGGAGCCGGACCCGAATCCTCGGCAGGACCCTCCCCGTCCGCCGAAAGGGCGGCGCTATGCGGCCGATTTTCCGGTCTCTCTCTTCCCGTGGGGTCGCGATAAGCCGTAGGTCGAAACAAACGACCGGGACGCGCGTGTCGGCTTCAGAATACGTCGAGCCACCCCGCGCGGATGAAATCCGCCCGAATGAGGGGCGATCGGCATATCCTGCCGGAAGCGGACTCCGCTTCCGGCAGGGTGTCCGCCCACGATCTATTAGGAGAACCCAAACAGCTTTGCTGGATTTGTGACCAGTATCTTTTCCAGCAAGGCATCGTCCGGCGCGTAGCGATAGAGCAATTCAAGCAGGTCGGCGTCGTTCGGCGGCTGGACAACCGATACAGGGTGCGGCCAGTCGCTTGCCCAGACGCAGCGATCGGGCGCGGCTTCGAGATAGGCTTGCGCGATGGGAACGACGTCGTCCCACGGCGGACCTTTCCTGGACGTCTTTTCGCCGAGCGAGAGCATCACCCAGAAATTGCCCTTCGACAGCAGATCGAGAACTGCACGCAAATTCGGATCGTTCTTGCCGAGCGTTGGATCCGGGCGGCCCATGTGATCGATGAGGACCGGCACCTTGAGAGACGCGATCTTGTCGAGGTTGGCAACGATGCCGTCCTTCTCTGGCTGGAATTTAGCGTACCAGCCGAGTTCGGAAATACGTGCGATCGCGCGCTCGTAGTCGCTGTCCGAAAGCACGGCGCCGAGTTCCTTGCGGAAGCTGAACCGCGCCCCGCCGACGCCGGCGCCATTCAGCTTGGCGAGATACGCATCGTCGCGCTCGGCGAAAACCAGTGCATTCGCGCAGGCCTTGTAGTTCGGCCCCATCGCCGCCAGCCCGTCCAGAACCACCGAGTGATCGGCACCATATGTCGTCGTCTGCACGATGATGCCGCGCTCGATACCAAGCGCCTTGTGTACCCGAAGTGCGGCCGCCCAGGTCGCCGTCGGCATCTGATAGGCCGCGCCGGGCCGGATGGGATAGCGTTCCACGGGACCAAGCACATGGAACTGACTGTCGATGCTCTTCGGCGGCGGCTTGCGGGATGGCGTGCGCGGGTTTGGATCAAATGGAAGATAGTCGGGCATCTGTCGCTCCTTTAATCGATCACCGCAGTGAAATCGCATTGCACCAGGGCGCCGCCCTCCATCTCCATGGAGAGCGCATGACGGGCTGGGCGCGAATGCTCGTCGGGAAACATCTTGAGCCACTCGACATTGACCGGCCCGCGATTGCTGCGATCCTTGAGCCAGACCGTCATCTTGATGATGTCGTCAGTACTGCCGCCGCCGGCTTCCACGATCGCCTTCATATGCGCGAACATGTTGGCGCACTGGCTTTCGAGATCGGGTGGCATCTCGCTCGTCTTGGGATCGCGGCCGAGGATGACGCCGGACATCAGCAGATTGTTGATGCGGCAGGCATTGGGAATCGGATTTGCGTGCTTGAACTCGCCGATATGAACGCTGCGGCGGCGCCTGGAAGATGTCATGGCTGCAGTCTCCGGATAACGGTCAGACGAATTGGCACGACACCGAGCCATACGGCCCGTAATCGGCATGTATCGTATCGCCGCGGCTGACCTCGATTGGACGCGTGAAGGATCCGGCGAGCACCACCTCGCCTGCAGCGAGATATTCGTCGTGCGGCGCGAGGCGATTGGCGAGCCACGCGATGCCGTTTGCCGGATGGTTCAGCACGCCGGCGGCGACGCCGGTCTCCTCGATCTGGCCATTCCGGAACAGCAGCGCGCTGACCCAGCGCAAATCGACATCCAGCGGACGGAATGGACGACCGCCGACCACAAGCGCGGCATTCGCTGCGTTGTCGGAGATCGTGTCCACCACCGTGCGGGGCTTCTTGGTTTGCGGATGCACGCGGTGCATGCGCGTTTCCAGGATTTCGAGCGCCGGTGTGACGTAGGCTGTCGCGTTCAGCACGTCGAAGATCGTACAATCCGGCCCGCGCAGATCGGTCTTGAGCACGAAGGCCAATTCGACCTCCACGCGCGGCGCGAAGAATCGTTCATAGGGGATGGTACCGGCATCCTGATAGAACATGTCGGCGAACAGCACGCCGTAATCCGGCTCGGAGATGCTGACCGCATTCTGCATCGCCTTCGAGGTCAGGCCGATCTTGTGGCCTTTGATCACCCGCCCGCGTTCGAGCTGCAGCGCCGTCCAGGTCCGCTGGATCGCATAGGCATCCTCGATGGTGAGATCGGGATAGTCAGCGGTGAACATGGTGATGAGCGTCTTGGTCCGCTCCGCCTCGTCGAGGCGACGCGCCAGCGCATCGATGACCGTCTGATCAAGCATCGCTATTTCTCCTCTGCGACGACGTTGCGAAGAATGCCGATCTGCCTGGACTCGACCTCGACGACATCGCCTGGCTTGAGCCAACGCGGCGGCGTGAAGCGGGCGCCGGCGCCGGTCGGCGTTCCGGTCGCGATCATGTCGCCGGGCTTCAAGGTGGCGAATGTCGACAGATAAGAAATCAGATAGTCGAAGGTGAACATCAGCCGCTCGGTCGAGTCGTTCTGACGCTCCTCCCCGTTCACCCGCGTGACGATATCGTGCGTCCCCTGCGGATCGCATTCGTCGGCCGTGACGATCCACGGCCCGACGCTGCCGGAACGATCGAAATTCTTGCCCTGGGTGACGTTGAACTTGCCGTGGTGCAACCAGTCCCGCACCGAGCCCTCGTTGCAGAGAGTCATGCCGAAGATGTGCGACCACGCATTCTCGCGCGCGATATGACGACCTTCCTTGCCGATGACGATCACGAGCTCGCCTTCGTAGTCGAGCTGCTCGGAGATCTTCGGCTTTTCGATCGGCTGATCGGAGCCGACCACCGACGACGGATTGCGGACGAACAGGCTCGGATATTTCGGCAAATCCGAGCTGTCTTTGTATTCAGCATTGCGGTCCTTGTAGTTGACCCCGATGCACCACAGCTTCTCCGGCGCCGGGATCGGCGGCAGCAAGACCAGATCCGACAGTCGATGATCGGGCTTGCGGCCGGCGCTCACCTGTTTCGCCTTCGCCAACCCGTTGCCGGCGATCAAGCTGCGCAGATCGGGAAACTCCGATCCAAGCAATGCACTGAGATCGATAACGCCGTCATCGGCCACCACGCCGTAGCGGCTGTTTCCGCCGGTCGAATAGCTGCATAGTTTCATGAAGGCTCCTGAATAATTCACTGGATCGATTGCCGCCGGATCGCGGTGCCGGACCGGCTGCTCGAGTTGCGCCCGCGGCGTTCTTCCAATTACTTCGATGTCTGGAATACGGACTTCAACGTGAAGATCTCGCCTAGCCGCGCGTAACGCGGACCGGCAATACGGGCGATCGGATCGAGGCTCTCGGTCTCGATCTTGCCGTTGGCGAGCAGATCATCCTTGATGTGAAATGCGACCACTTCGCCGACAATCAACCGGCTGCGTGTATCGCCGAATTCGAGGCATTGCCGAAATCGGCATTCCATCGCAATAGGCGCCGCCGTCAGCCGCGGCACCCCGATATGGTCGCTGGGGGTCGTCTCGAGACCGAGGACTTCGACCTCACTCACCTCCGGCGGATGTTCCGCGGAGCTTTCGTGAACCGCCGACATCAACGGCGAATCCGCGATGTGAATGACGTATTCTTCGCGATCCAGGATGTTGCGCGCCGTGTCTTTGTAGACGCCTGATTTGCGGCCGACGCTGATTGCCAGCATCGGCGGCTTGGGCGAGACGAAGGTGAAAGCACTGAACGGCGCAAGGTTGACGGTACCTGCCTGCGACAGGCTGGTCACCCATGCGATCGGTCGCGGGACGACGATGCCGGTGAGCAGACGATAGGCCTTCTCGGCACCAAGTTCAGCGGGATCGATCTTCATTCGTCAATCCGCCTTTACGTTGGCCTTGCGCACGACCGGAATCCACTTGGCGTCCTCACGATCGAGATAGGCTCTGAACTCACCCGGCGTCATCGGGAGCGCTTCGGCGCCAAGCTTTTCGAACTTGTCGACCACGCCTGGCTCCTTGAGAATCTCAGCCAGCGCTTTGTTCAATTTATCGGCGACCGGAGCGGGGGTGTTCGCCGGAGCAAACAGCCCTGTGAAGGTCTGGCCGTCAAAATCCGGATAGCCGAGCTCGGCGAAAGTGGGCACGTCCGGAAGCGTCTTCAGTCGATGTGGGCTCGTGACCGCCAAGGCGCGCAACATTCCACTCTTGATATATTGAAGGCTGACCGACAGTTGATCGAATGCGAACTGAACCTGGCCGCCGAGCAGGTCATTGGTCGCGGGCGCGTTGCCGCGATAATGCGCCGTCACCCAACGAATCTCGAGCTTGGACTGCATGAGTTCGCTGAGCAGGTGATTGGTGGTGCCCGGCCCCGGAGAGGCCATCGTCAGCTTGCCCGGATCGCGCTTCGCGAGTTCGAGCAATTCGGCGAACGACGTAGCCTTCACGGAAGGATGAACCTCGAGCACCAGCGGCGTCATCGAGATGCTCGAGATCGGCAGGAAGTCGCGCTTCCAGTTGTAGGCGTCGCGCTTGTTGATTTCGGGAGCGAAGAGAACCGGACCATTGGCGCCGACCATGAGCGTGTAGCCATCATTCGGCGCTTTCGCCAGCGCCTCACCGGCGATCATGCCGCCAGCGCCCGACTTGTTTTCGATCACGAAGGGCTGGCCCAATTTCTCTTGCAGCCGATCCGCGACAATGCGCGCCGCGCTATCGACATTGCCGCCGGCCGGATAGGGCACGATCAGTTTGACAATGCGCGCGGGCCATTCCTGGGCCGTCGCCGCGCCATTAACCAGCGTCGCGGCAATGGCTGCAGCGATCCATAGCGACCTCATCATTTCCTCCCGCCAGATGCGGCATTCACGCCGCAGACCGTATGTTCGACGCCGATTGGGACCAGCGCTCTTGCGGCGAACCATTGGTTCAACCGCTTTACTTGTCGATGCCAATGTGCGGTTATTGTCCACATTATGGACAACGGATTGCCGACAACACTCGATCCGGAACCGCGACAAGGCGCGCAGGCGATCCGGCGCGCGCTCTTCCTCCTTCGCGTGCTTGCAGCCGGCGGTGAGAGTGGATTGCCGTTGAATGAAGTCGTCCAAGCGACGCGTCTATCGCGCCCGACCGTACACCGGATCATTCATGTCCTGATGGAGGAGGGGCTCGTCGAGCGCCACGAGCGCTCGGGTCGCTATGCAATCGGCACGCAGGTCCCTGAATTGGCACTCGCTCGCCCATCGCGCTCGCCATTGCTCGCCGCAGCGGACGACATTTTGCGCGAAACATCGCAACGGGTCGGCGACACACTGTTTCTAACGGTGCGCACCAGCAACGACACTTTATGCGTGGATAGGAGAATTGGCTCATATCCGATCCAGGTACTCTCAATCGCCGTCGGTGCGCGGCGGCCGCTCGGCGTCAGCAGCGCAGGCGTTGCCATCCTGGCCGCGCTACCGGCTCAAGAATCACGCCGGATCGCTATGACGAATGAGCCTCGATTTGCGGGATATCGGACCGATCGGCAGACTGTGTTGTCAGAGATCGCCGACGCCCGGCGCAGGGGCTATGGCGTGCGCGAAGTCGGGTTGGTCCAGGGCACGAAATCGATTTCGACCTGGATCAAGACAGCCGACGGCGACCCGGCGGCGGCCCTCACCATATCGGCCGTCCGAACGCGGCTCGGCCCGCGACGCGAGCAGGAAGTTGTCGAAACGCTTCTGAAGGCAGCTTACGAGGTCGAGCAGAAAATCCGATAAGCAAGGACGCATCGTCGCCTCAAAATGGAACCGATGCTCTTCCGCGGAACGTCCAGATTTGCACATTGCTGCCGATGCCGCCGAATTCGGCGCCAAGAGCAACAATGGCTTCGTTGCCGAGGTTCGCCGCCACCCCTCCCGTTGCCCGCGCGGACCAGCCATCGAGCAGCGGGACGGAGGCCAGCGGTACGGTCCCGGCCAACGACAAGGCAGCGGCATCGTCGCCAGTGAAGTAGTAATCCGCATAGAAGCCGGCATAAGGCGCGAGCATCACGGTGGCGCTGGTGAGCCAGGGATAGCTAAGCTTGATGCCGCCCGAGGCGCGCCCGGTGAAAAAAGTACGATCCGCCTGCAGTGCGCCGAGCGAATCCGTATAGGCGTTCTCGCGTTCCCACAGCGCATAGAACTTCGCTGAAGGCTCGATATCGAAGCCGTAGGTCTTGTAGCTGCCGGTCAGCCCGCTCGACGCCAGCCAGCGATGGCCGCTGAAGCTGCCCGTGGCAGTGCCTGCGGTGCCGTCATAACCGATTCCGGAATAGGCCGCGGCTGCGTCGAAGCGCAGTCCCGGCGCAAACCTCCATCCAAGGTACGAACCGAGCGTCCAGCCATCGCCCTTGAGATGCCCGTTCAAGGCGTCGGATCGATAGTCGAAGGTCTCATAGCCGCCGAACGCCCCGACCAGAAAATTCGGTGTGACCCTGCGCGTCAGGCCCATGAGAGCGTTGACCTGACTGCCGTACAGAATGGGTGCCAATGTCGATGATCCCCAGCGAGCGATGCCGCTGCCTTTGACATCCGCCCACAACAGCCAGTCCTTCGGCGCGACGGTGCGCAACCCGGGCGCCTTGGCAGGCATCGTACTGCGATCGATCGCCGCGAAGGCATTCTCGACACGAGATGCGCCCTGCGGCAATTGCGATTGCGTAGTGCCATTGGCGTTACCCGGCAGGCCACTGCCGCTTCGCCCGTACAATCCATTCCAGCGATCCGGCATGTCCGCGCCAGCGGTTGCAGTTTGCGGCCGATCGGGATCGGCGGAGAAGTTGAAACGAATGCCCGCTCCACTCGGCGTGACCAGGTTGCCGCCGTCGCTGAAGCCTTCGGAGATCGCGCTATCGATCGCGCCGGTAATCGCGGCGCCCGAATTTTGCGCCACGACCTTGGTTGCAATGACCTGCAAGGCCCGCAGCTTCAAACTGTCCTGCGGCATGTTCACCGCCTGCAGCAGCGCCGCCGACGTACTGGCCTTGAAGTTGCCGTTGCCGGCATAGACGGCGGTGATGGTGTGGGTACCGGCCGTCAGCGCCGAGGTCGTCAGGGTAGCGGTCCCGCCGGCCAAAATCGCGCTGCCTATTGCGGCACCACCGTCGTTGAAGCTCACCGTGCCGGCCGGCGTGCCGCCCCCGCCTGTCACGGTTGCTGTGAACGTCACCGCCTGTCCCGGCGCGCTGGGATTGGCAGATGAGACGAGGACTGTCGACGTCATCGCCTGATTCACGGCCTGGCTCAGCGCCGATGACGTGCTGGATGTGTTGTTGGTATCGCCGCCATAGACGGCTGTGATCGCATGCGTTCCGGAGATCAGCGCCGATGTGGTCAATGTCGCCAGTCCGCTGCTGAGGGTGCCGGTGCCCAGCGTCGCCGTGCCGTCCATGAACGTGACCGTGCCCGTGGGCGTGCCGCTCGTGCTAGTCACGGTTGCTGTGAACGTCACCGCCTGTCCCGGTGTGCTGGGATTGGCAGATGAGACGAGGACGATCGATGTTCCCGCCTGATTGACGGACTGGTTCAGCACCGGTGACGTCGCGGGCGCGTTGTTGGTATCGCCGGCATAGACTGCCGTGATTGCATGCGTTCCGCCAGTAAGCGCCGATGCGATCAGTGTCACCACTCCGCCGCTCAGGACGCCGGTGCCCAGCGTCGTCGCGCCGTCCATGAGCGTCACCGTGCCGGTGGGCGATGAGCCCGACACTATCGCGGTGAAGGCGACGGCCTGTCCCGGAAGGCTCGGGTTGGCTGACGCAGTCAACGTAATATTGCTGGCCACCCTAGCGATGATGATGTCCTGGGTCACCTGGCTTGCGGCCGCGTAGGTGGCGCCATTGCCGGCCTGATCGGCGGCCACCGTGCAGGTGCCTGCGCTGATCATGGTCACGATACCACCGAAAACCGTGCAGACGCCCGTGGTCAGCGAGGAATAGGTCACCGCCAGGCCGCTGCTTGTCGTGGCCAACGGACTGACGGCAAACGTGCCGCCGCTAACAAAGGTCCGTCCTGCCTGGGCGCCGAAGGTGATGGTCTGGCTGATCGGTCCGACTGAATAATTATTTGAAACGGCGGTGCCGATGCCGGCTTCCGAGCCTGAGTTCACCGTCCCGGATAAGTCCAGGACGACGTGGTTGGTTGCGGCCGTTATCCCCGACACTGCGGTGAGGGTGGTTGTGTAGGTTATGTTATCCGAGGTCGCGAGACCGGACAGGCTACCATTGTCAACGGTCAAGTCACCGATACCAAAGCCGGTCACCGCTTCGGAAAACGTGATTGTCACGGTCGCTGTTTGACCATAGGCGAGTTGGTTCGGGGCGACAGCGACGGCTGCTGTCGGGGGCGATGCACTGGCTGACGTCGAAACGGCAAGAAATGCGAATACGATAAGTGCGGCCAGCTTGATGCTGCCCAAGATGCGACCAAACACCTGACCCCCAGCACGTCGTCTTGCAATATTCTCAGAAGGCAGCCGTTGGTCGCACAGCGGGACGGGTTGAGCAAGTAAATTAATACCGCCCGATATATCTCACAGGACGGCGCGAGGCTCGTCCGCATCGATTCCGGCCTCAAGTCACACCTCACAACTCCGCGCGCCACGGCGGCTCCGGGGTGCTAACATAGTCAAGACCGCACGACCGAAGATTTCACCTGTGCGATTGAAACGCGGTCGGGACACGATGGCGCACGAAGAGATGCACTCCAAAAACAACGGCCGACCGTAATTGCGGTGAGTCGGCTGGGACATGGAGGACGCTATGGCGTGGCGTGACGACAAGGCCCGGGCAACTCTGATCCGCGACGCGGCGGGAAGCGTGCAGCCGGGCAAGGCTCCCCGAACCTTTGCCGAGCTTATGTTCGGCTACACCAATGCCGAGGACCTCGCCAGTTACGATGCCTCCTCGCTTGCCTTCCTGGCGGAGCAAGCCTGGGAGCATGTACAGCGACGCACGGCGGGTCGTGCCGATATCCGCGTCGTCAATCCGATGATGCCGGACGGACGCGAGATGTCCGTGCTCGAAATTCTCAACGACGATATGCCTTTCCTGTTCGATTCCATCATGGCGGAGCTCGCCGAGCAGGGCATCGAAGTCACCCTCGTCGCTCACCCCATCATCGCGGTGGAGCGCGATGACCAAGGCAAGCTCCTGCACTTCCACGGTGAAGCGCTGCCGGAAGGGGCAAAGGGCGCGCGCGAGAGCCTGATTCACCTCCACATCACCCGCCTCGACGCCGACGCTGACCGCGAGAGGCTGATTGACGGCCTCACCAGGACGTTAAGCGACGTGCGCGCCAGCGTCGCGGACTGGCGCGTCATGCGCGACCGCGTCGAGAACGCGATCAAGACTTTCTCTTCCAATCCACCGCCGCTGCCGATCGACGAGGTCGCCGAGGCCAACCAGTTCCTGCAATGGCTGTGCGCGGACAATTTCACCTTTCTCGGCGTGCGCGAATATCGCTTCTCGCCCGACAGCGATGCGTCGGACGACATCACGACCGCTGAGGGCCTCGGCATCCTCCGCGACCCCGATGTAAAGGTCCTGCGCCGCGGCAACGAAATGGTGGTGATGACGTCGGAAATTCGCGAGTTCATGCGCGAGCCCACCCTACTCATCGTCATCAAGGCCAATGTGAGTAGCCGCGTTCATCGCCGCATCCGGATGGATTACATCGGCATCAAGCTCTATGCGCCCGACGGCCGGCTCGAGGGTGAATTGCGAGTCGTCGGCCTGTTCACCTCAGGCGCCTATACGCGCTCGGCACGACAGATCCCCTATATTCGCCACAAGGTATCGCGGGTACTCCAGCGCGCCGGCTTCGATCCGAACAGCCATTCGGGCAAGGCGCTGATGCATATCCTCGAGGAATATCCGCGAGACGAACTATTCCAGGTCGACATCGACACCCTCTTCAATTTCGTCATGGAGATCCTGATCCTCTATGAGCGCCCCCGCGTCCGGGCGCTCGCTCGGGTCGACAAGTTCGATCGCTTCGTCTCCATCCTCGTCTTCATTCCGCGCGACAAATACGACACTGATGTGCGCATGCGCGTCGGCGCCTTCCTGTCGCAGATCTACAAAGGGATGCAGGCCGCCTCCTACGTGTCTTTCCCCGAAGGAGCATTGACGCGCGTTCACTACATCATCGGACGCTATGAAGGTAAGACTCCTGCCGTCGAGCGCGCCGCGCTGGAAGCCGGGATCAGCGCCATTGCCGCGACCTGGGCCGACAAGCTGAAGGCCGCGCTGACTGCTTCTACCGATGGCATGCGGGCGCGCATGCTCGCCAATCGCTATGCCCAGGCCTTTACCGGCGGCTATACCGAGGTTTCCACGGCGGAACAGGCGATAGCCGATATCGCCGCCATCGAAAGGCTCACGCCAACCCGCCCGGTGACGATTTCGGTTCATCGCTTCGAGGGCGAGGACGATCCCAAACGCTTCGGCCTGAAGGTGTTCTCGGATGCCGCGCCGTTGTCGCTGTCCTATCGCGTGCCGGTGATCGAAAATCACGGTCTCCGCGTGGTCGATGAACGTACCTATCAGATCGTGCCCGGTGGCAGGCCGGAGCCGGTGTGGCTGCACGACATGACGATAGAGACCAACGACGGCCAGCCGATCGAGATCAACCGGGAATTCAGCCATCGGCTCGAAGCCTCGATCATGGCGGTGGTCGGTGATCGAGCCGAATCCGACGGATATAACGGGCTGATTCTGCGCACGGCCCTGGGCTGGCGCGAAGTCTCGACCATCCGGGCGCTGTCCCGCTATTTGCACCAGATCCGCGCGCCGTTCAGCCAGGATTATATGTGGGAGACTCTGCGCAAGAACACAGCGATCACCGCCAACCTCGTCGCGCTGTTCCAGGCCCGCCTCGATCCACGCCTCACCCTTACTGATTCCGAGCGCTCGGCCCGGGAGACCGCCCTCCTTGCCGATATCGAGGAGCAGCTCAAATCCGTCGCATCGCTCGACGAAGACCGCATCCTCCGCCGTTTCACCAATCTGGTGCAGTCCACTATTCGCACCAATTTGTGGCAGGTCGGCGAGGACGGACATCCGCGTCCGGTGATCTCCTTCAAGTTCGACGCGCGCGGAATCGAGGACCTGCCGGCTCCACGACCGCTCTACGAGATTTTCGTCTACTCCCCCCGCGTCGAAGGCATTCACCTGCGCTTCGGCAAGGTTGCGCGCGGCGGACTGCGGTGGTCCGATCGGCCGCAGGATTTCCGCACCGAGATTCTCGGCCTGGTCAAAGCCCAGCAGGTCAAGAACGCCGTGATCGTGCCGGTCGGCGCCAAAGGCGGCTTCGTGCCCAAGCGCCTGCCGCCGCTCTCCAGCCGCGACGCGTGGCTCGCGGAAGGCACCGAAGCCTATCGCATCTTCGTTCGCTCGCTGCTCGAACTCACCGACAATCTCGACGGCGACGACCTCCTCCCGCCCGACTCGACCTTGCGGCATGATGGCGACGATCCTTATCTGGTCGTCGCCGCCGACAAGGGCACCGCCACCTTCTCCGACATCGCCAACGCGATTTCGGCCGAGAAGAACCATTGGCTCGGCGATGCCTTCGCCTCCGGCGGCAGCCAGGGCTACGACCACAAGAAGATGGGGATTACGGCGCGAGGCGCCTGGGAGGCGGTCAAACGCCACTTCCGCGAGCTCGGCACCGACATTCAGACCATGCCTTTCACTGTAGTTGGCGTCGGCGACATGTCCGGCGACGTCTTCGGCAATGGCATGCTGCTCTCGCCCGCGACGAAATTGGTTGCGGCGTTCGATCACCGCGACATCTTCATCGATCCCTCTCCCGATCCGGCGATCAGCTACGCCGAACGCAAGCGCATGTTCGACATGCCGCGATCGAGCTGGCAGGACTACAACAAATCGCTGATCTCGCAAGGCGGCGGCGTGTTCTCGCGCTCCCTCAAGGCGATTCCGCTCGCACCGGAAGTGCGCACCTTGCTCGATCTCGACAAGCCGCAGGCGACGCCCTTCGAGGTGATGACGGCGATCCTGAAGACGCGCGCAGACCTGCTGTGGTTTGGCGGCATCGGCACCTATATCCGGGCGTCGGTGGAGAGCGACGATCAGGCCGGCGACCGCGCCAATGATCCGATCCGCATCACCGGGACCGACGTTCGCGCCAGGGTGATCGGCGAAGGCGCCAATCTCGGCGTCACTCAGCGCGGCCGCATCGAAGCGGCGCAGACGGGCGTCAAGCTCAACACCGACGCGATCGACAATTCGGCCGGTGTGAATACGTCCGACGTCGAGGTCAATATCAAGATCGCATTGGCCCGCCCCGAGCGCGAGGGACGCCTCAGCCCGGCTGACCGTAACACCCTGCTTGCCGCGATGACCGACGACGTTGGTGCGCTGGTCCTGCGCAACAACTATCTGCAGACGCTCGCGCTCTCGCTCGCCGAACGCAAGGGCGTGGCCGCGACCGGCTTCCTCACTCGCCTGATGCAGTCGCTCGAGCAGCGCGGCCTGCTCAGCCGCGCAGTCGAATTCTTGCCCGACGACGCCGCGATCACCGAGCGCACGCGGCGCGGGCAGTCCCTGACACGGCCTGAACTTGCCGTGTTGCTCGCCTACGCCAAACTGACGCTCTACGACGACCTGCTCGGCACCAGCGTGCCGGACGATCCTTATCTCGCCCGCGAGCTCTCCGGGTATTTTCCGGGCCAGGTTCAGGATAGGTTCCCGACAGCGGTAGAGTGCCATCGCCTCCGACGCGAAATCATCGCGACCAGCCTCGTCAATACGGTCATCAACCGCGGCGGCCCGGCGTGTATCGTGCGCCTGATCGACGAAACCGATGCCGATATCCCCACCATCGTCATGGCCTATGTGGCGGTGGATGAATCCTACGGGCTCAAGTGGCTAAATGATGCGATCGATACGCTCGACGCCTGCATCGAAGGGCAGTTGCAATTGTCCCTCTATGAGGCGGTCCAGGACCTTCTGCTTTCCCGCATGGTCTGGTACGTGCGCAATATTGATTTCAAGGATGGCCTCGAGGCAGTGATCGCACGTTTCGGCCCGGGTATCCGCGAGATCAGCGCCTCTCTCGACAACACCCTGCCACCGGACTTGCAGGCCGCGCGCGGCAAGCGCCGGCAGGAGCTGACCGATGCCGGCGTCCCGTCCGGCCTCGCCGGCGAACTGGCCGATCTCGACACCCTGGTCTCGGCGCCGGACATCGTGACGGTCGCCGAGCGCACCGGCCGCAGCATCGGCGATGCCACCGCGACGTTCTTTGCCGCCGAGGCCAATTTCCGTCTCGACCGCATCATCGCTGCCGCGCGCAGCGTGCCCGCCAGCGATCGTTTCGAACGCCTCGCCATCGACCGCGCCGTCGACCTGATCGCGGCTGCCGAAAGAGGCCTCGCTGCGGATATGTTGGCAACCGGCCAATCCGGCCAGCAGGCTGCGGAGACCTGGCTTGCAGCTCATCCCGAGGCGACGCGCATCCGCCGCGCAGTCGAAGAGATTGCGGCAGGCGGCCTAACGCTCGCCAAGCTGATGGTGGCGGCAAACCTGCTGGGGGACTTGGTCAAAGGCTGAGGCGTGCGGGGCAGCGATGTGAAACTCTAAAGAGCAACGCTAGCGCAGGTTGTTAGCCAGCGAACGGAGGACCCCAATGATCCACGCTACTTGCCATACCGCTGATAATGCCCGCTGCATCGAGTTCGATGCCACGCCCTGGTTCAGCGAGGCTAACGCTCCGAGCATTATCGATTTGGCCGAACGCGGATGGGCCAGCACAGCGATTGCAGATTCCCTCGAGAGCCGACGAGGATACGAACGCTTGCACGACCTCGTTGAGTATGCAGCGAAGCGACTGCAACCGGAATCCCTGGAGGACCCCACCTGGGAAACCTTCGAGTGCGTCGTCGATGGACCCGAGGCCGTAGCCTGGCTCGAGAAAAACCGGCCCGACGTTGTGGCAAGGATCCCGTAAGCTACGAGAAGCGCAGCAATGGCGACGATGATTGGCGCATCACAATGAAGCGGAAATGGCGCGCCCGAAAGGATTCGAACCTCTGACCCCGTGATTCGTAGTCACGTGCTCTATCCAGCTGAGCTACGGGCGCGTGCCGCGATGTGGGGCCAAAGCCGCCAGCACCGGATGCGTTTCGGAAACGATGTTTGCGAAAGCGGGCCATAGCTACCGGGTCGAGCCCGGCTTGGCAAGCGCCCTGAGCCGCTTATTTCACTCCCGTGACATACCCGGAAAAGACGGCTCAGGCCCGCGCGCGTTCGTTGCGGATGCTGTGCAGTTCCACCGGCCTGTCCGGAAGGCTGATCCGGAAGGTGGCGCCCAAAGTGCCTTCCACAAGGTGAATATCGCCGTCATGGGCGCGGACCAATTCGGCCGCGATCGCGAGGCCCAGCCCACTACCACCGGGGCGGGACGAGCCCTGAAATGCCTCGAACAGGTGGTCGCGCGCCCGCTGCGGAACGCCGGGGCCGGTGTCAGACACTTCGAGAATCGTGACAGCGCCTTCGCGGCGCCCGGTGATGCGGATCTGCTGCGGGGCTACGTCGCTCTGCGGCTGCCCCTCCAGCGCCTGGGCCGCATTGCGGACCAGATTGAGCAAAATGCGAAACAACTGGTCGGGATCGGCATCAATCATCAGCCCGCGCTCGATGGCGTTGACCCAGCCGATCGACACGTCGGTCGCAAGCCCGGCCGATTCGCGGACTTCGTTGACCACCGGCTCAACGAGAATCATCTTGCGATCCGGGGCAGCTTCCTGCGCGCGGCCATAAGAGAGTGTCGACTGGCAGAAGGCGATGGCGCGCTCCAGCGAGCGCATCAGCTTCGGCGCGAAGCGCTGCACGCGAGGATCCGGCACGCTGGCGAGCTGATCCGACAGCAATTGTGACGACGCAAGCAGGTTGCGCAGGTCATGATTGATCTTCGAGACCGCGAGGCCGAGCGCAGCGAGACGACTCTTCTGATGCAGCATCGAAACGAGATCGCGCTGCATGTCGGACAATTCGCGCTCCGCCACGCCGATTTCGTCGGCGCGCTGGCTCGGCACGATGATCCGCGCCGAGCTCTCGGGGTTTTCATGGAAAGCGACGAGATTGGCCGTCAAATTCCGCATCGGCCGCACGAACAGATAATGCAGCGCCAGATAGACCAGCCCGGCAGAGAGAATCGCCAATCCCAACGACACCCACAATAGATTGCTGGAGAAACGATACATCGCCTGCCGCAGCGGCAATTCATCGACCACCACTTCAATGAATTGCGCGCCGCCGGGCGCCGGCCCGATGATGCGCATCGTCTGGTCGCCGGTTTCCAGCATGACTTCGAACGCATCGACAATCGCCGACCACACCGTCATCGACCGCATATCGATGTCATGGTCGATCTGCGACGGAAGATCCGCGCTGGCGAGCAGACGGCGCTGCTGGCCCATCTTGATGGCCACCGCACGGGCGCCGATGCTGCTCAGGATCTGTCGCGACAGCGATTCCGGGACCATGCCGAGCGGCGCGGCATCCAGCACCAGTGCTGCCGTATTGGCCGCGGCCAGCCTGTCGTTCAGCCTGTTGATCCGGAAATTGGCGATCGAGGGCACATAAATGAGAATTTCGGCAATCAGCACCAGCGGAATGGTGAGCAGCAACAGCTTGCCCGACAGCCCCAGCCGTCGCATGGGGCCGAGCCTGAACGCGGGCTCGATGGGCTTTTCGCCGGCCGAAGACACAATATTGGCCTCTGATCTCACGGTCTGACGCTGAACTATCGAGAGATACGGGTCCAACGACGATTTGTTACGATGATGCTTGCGACCAGTTCTTAAATTTGTCCGCTCAGCGAACACGCTTAAGCCATAGAGCAATTTCACAACTGCCAACAACCTGAAAACACCGGGAAATTGGGATTAATCCCATGGTTCCAAGAATTTGGCGGATCAGAACACCGCTACAGGGCAACATTGACGAAAACAGGACGCTCCCGTATAAGCCCGCCAACTGTCCGCGATGACCCGGTTTTAGATCGGGTGCGGCTCGTCTTTGGGCCGGAAATGGCTCGTTGAGCCAACATCTTAGGACTTACCTCAAATTACTCGGCGAATTGCCCGGTCAGCGGAGAACGACCCGTGAAGCGGACTTATCAACCCAGCAAATTGGTGCGCAAGCGCCGTCACGGCTTCCGCGCTCGCTTGGCGACCGTTGGCGGCCGCAAGGTTCTGGCTGCGCGCCGCGCACGTGGCCGCAAGCGCCTCAGCGCCTGATCGGATCTCTTCCGAGAGTTCATCATGGACCGGTTACGGCAGCGGGCGGACTTTCTCGCCGCTGCCAATGGGCCGCGGGTGAACAGCCCTGCCTTTGTGATGCAAACCCGGCGACGTGACGACGACGGCCCGATCAGGGTCGGCTTTACCGTGACCAAAAAAAACGGAACCGCCACCGAGCGGAACCGTATCCGACGCAGGCTTCGCGAACTGGTGAAGCGCGTCGATGTCTTATCCATGCGACCCCACAGCGATTATGTGCTAGTCGGCCGTCGTGTCGCGCTCCAACGCGATTTCACGATGATGCTCGACGACCTCCGCTCGGCGCTGCACCGCCTCGATCGGCAATCTTCTAAGACGCAATCTTCTAAAACCAGCGTGACCTGACGCTTTCAGCCTGCGACAAGCGCGCAGCCGGAAGCGAGAGCCGCACCCGCATTTGAATGACGAGACCTGAACGATGACCGACAATCGCAACACCATCATTGCCGTCATTCTGTCCGGCCTGGTGCTGATCGGCTGGCAATATTTCTACAACATCCCGCAGATGGAGAAGCAGCGCGCACAGACCGCGACGCAGACCCAGCTCGCCAACCCGACCGCACAGCCAAACGCCACGCCCGGCAGCACGACGCCGACCGCGAATTCCACCGCCGCAGGCGGCGCACCCACGAATGTGGCGCCGGCCAACGCTCCGATCGTCAGCCGCGATAGTGCCATTGCCGCGTCGCAGCGCGTCAAGATCGACACGCCGCGCATCTCCGGCAGCATCGCGCTGAAGGGCGCGCGCCTCGACGATATCTCGCTGACCAAGTTCCGCGACACCGTGGATCCGAAGTCGCCGGCGATCGTGTTGTTCTCCCCCTCCGGCACTGCCGCGCCTTATTATGCCGAGTTCGGCTGGGTCGCCGCCGCCGGTGCAAACACCAAGATTCCCGACCAGAACACCCAGTGGCAGCAGGAAGGCTCCAACGCCCTGACGCCGACCACGCCTGTCGTGCTCAAGTACAACAACGGCGACGGCCTGACTTTCACCCGCACCATCTCGATCGACGACCGTTATCTGTTCTCGGTCAAGGATGACGTCAGCAATATCGGCAACGCGCCGGTGACGCTGTATCCCTTCGCGCTGATCTCGCGCCACGGCACGCCGCATGTCGAAGGCTATTACATCCTGCATGAAGGCCTCGTCGGCTATCTCGGCGACCAGGGCCTGCAGGAATACGGTTACAAGAAGATCGACGAAGCCAAGGCGGTGAATTTCAAGGTCACCAATGCCTGGCTAGGCATCACCGACAAATACTGGGCTTCGGCACTGCTGCCCGACACCAATGCGCAGCTGCAGGCCCGTTTCTCATCGAACCTGACCGGCACCCAGCGGACCTACCAGACCGACTATCTGCAGGACGCGCAGACCATCGCCATCGGCGGCACCGGCACGGCCAATGCCCGCCTGTTCGCCGGCGCCAAGGAAGCGGCCACTGTCGGCATCAACTTCCCGCTGGCGGTTGGCCTCGGCGGCTACAATCAGGCGCTCGGCCTCAACCACTTCGACCTTCTGATCGACTGGGGCTGGTTCTACTTCATCACCAAGCCGATGTTCCTGGCGCTCGACTGGTTCTTCCACCTGTTCGGCAACTTCGGCATCGCCATTCTGCTGGTGACGGTGCTGGTGAAGATCATCTTCTTCCCGCTGGCCTCGAAGTCCTACGCCTCGATGGCGAAGATGAAGGCCGTGCAGCCGCAGCTGGCGGCGCTCAAGGAGCGCTTCCCTGACGACAAGATGAAGCAGCAGCAGGAGATGATGGAGATCTACAAGAAGGAGAAGATCAACCCGATCGCCGGTTGTCTTCCCGTCATGTTGCAGATCCCGGTGTTCTTCTCGCTCTACAAGGTTCTGTTCGTCACCATCGAAATGCGCCACGCGCCGTTCTTTGGCTGGATCAAGGATCTGTCGGCGCATGATCCGACCAATCTCTTCAACCTGTTCGGCCTGATCCCCTTCGATCCGACGACGATTCCGGTGTTCGGTCACTACCTCGCGCTCGGCATCTGGCCGATCATCATGGGCATCACGATGTGGTTCCAGATGAAGCTGAATCCGACACCGCCGGATCCGACGCAGAAGATGATCTTCGACTGGATGCCGCTGATCTTCACCTTCATGCTGGCCGGCTTCCCGGCTGGTCTCGTGATCTACTGGGCTTGGAACAACACCCTCTCGGTGCTGCAGCAGGCCTACATCATGAATCGCAACGGCGTGAAGGTCGAACTGTTCGACAACGTGAAGTCGACCTTCGCGAAAAAGCCGGCTGAAAAGAAGACGTAACCCTTGGAGCCCTCATCCTGAGGAGCGGCCACTTGGCCGCGTCTCGAAGGACGAGGGCGGGGCGCTCATGGTTCGAGACGGCGCTTGCGCGCCTCCTCACCATGAGGGCCGGAGCAGCACAGAAAGCCACTTCGCATGACCACTGACACCGATGCGAAGCTGATCGAACAGGGCCGCCTGCTTTTTGCAGGCGAATGGACGTTCATCTGGGCCTCGCCCTCGATCGAGACGCTGCCGCCAATGGCAGGGATGGAAGTTGCCTTTGCCGGACGCTCCAATGTCGGCAAATCCAGCCTGATCAACTCCCTGACCGGGCGCAACGCGCTGGCGCGGACCTCGCATACGCCGGGCCGCACACAGGAGCTGATCTTCTTCGAAGGTCCTGATGGCTCCGACTTCCGGCTCGTCGATATGCCCGGCTACGGCTATGCCTCGGCGCCAAAGGTCAAGATCGCGTCCTGGACCAAGCTGATCTACAATTTCCTCCAGGGCCGGGCGAGCCTCGCGCGCGTCTACGTCCTGATCGACTCCCGGCATGGCCTGAAGGATGTCGACCTCGACGTGCTCAAGTCCCTCGATCGCTCGGCGGTCAGCTACCAGATCGTGCTGACCAAGGCTGATCAGGTGAAGAAGAGCGAACTCGACAAGACCCTCGAAGAGGTCCGCACCGAGTTGCGGACTCATCCGGCAGCCTTTCCGGACGTGCTGGTTACATCGTCGCGCACCGGTGACGGCATGGCCGAATTGCGGGCTGCAATGGTCCGCCTGTTGAACGAGCGCAACTGATGACCCGCTTTAGCCTGTTTCGCATTCTTGTCATCCTGGCTGGCGTGATGGGCGCCGACGGCGTCATTCTCGCCGCCGCTTCGGCGCATCAGCCGGACGCGACGCGGCTGGCCTCGGCCTCCTCGATGCTGCTGTTTCATGCCGCCGCCATTCTCGGTGCCGTCGCCCTGATCGAGCGCGGCGTCGCCCATCTGCAGATCGGCCTGACAGCTGCGTTCGGCTTCGTCATTGCTGCCGCGATCTTCGCCGGCGACCTGACCCTGCGCCAATATGTCGGTCACGGCTTGTTCACAATGGCCGCGCCGACCGGCGGCACCCTGCTGATCCTGAGCTGGCTGGCGCTGGCGGTATCCGCAGCCTGGCCGCGCCCCGCCTGACGCCGGGCCACTGGACAGAGCAGCGATGCTTTGCGCGGCGGCAATCAATCGGCTAGAACGCGCCGCAGATTGCTCACCGTGAGATCCGCTTCATGACCGACGCGCCCATCATCAGTGCTCTCGACCAGGCCCGCATCCTGTCGGAGGCGCTGCCCCACATGCAGCAATATGACGAAGAGACGATCGTCATCAAATATGGCGGGCACGCCATGGGCGCCGAGGATACGGCCCGCGCATTTGCCCGCGATATCGTCCTCTTGGAGCAGACCGCCATCAATCCGGTGGTTGTGCATGGCGGCGGCCCGCAGATCGCGCAGATGCTGCAGCGTCTCGGCATCAAATCGGAATTCGCCGCCGGATTGCGCATCACCGATGCGGCGACCATCGAGATCGTCGAGATGGTGCTGGCAGGCTCCATCAACAAGCAGATCGTCAGCTACATCAACGAAGCCGGCGGCAAGGCCGTTGGTCTCTGCGGCAAGGACGGCAACATGGTCACCGCGTCGAAGGCGACGCGCACCATGGTCGATCCCGATTCGAACATCGAGAAGGTGGTCGATCTCGGCTTTGTCGGCGAGCCGGAAAAAGTCGACCTCACGTTGCTGAACCAGCTGATCGGCTATGAGCTGATCCCGGTGCTGGCGCCGCTCGCAGCAAGCAAGGACGGCAAGACCTTCAACGTCAATGCCGACACCTTTGCCGGCGCCGTCGCAGGCGCGCTGAAGGCCAAGCGCCTGCTTCTGCTCACCGACGTGCCGGGCGTGCTCGACAAGTCGAAGAAGCTGATCCCGGAACTGTCGATCAAGGATGCCCGCAAGCTGATCGCTGACGGCACGATTTCCGGCGGCATGATCCCGAAGGTCGAGACCTGCATCTATTCGCTCGAACAGGGCGTCGAAGGCGTCGTCATCATCGACGGCAAGACTCCCCATGCCGTGCTGCTCGAACTCTTCACCAATCAGGGCACGGGCACACTGATCCACAAGTGATGGACACACCACACCACACGTCGTCATGGCCGGGCTTGTCCCGGCCATTCGCGTCTGGCTGGTGGGCGCGAAAAACATCGTTGACGCTTCTCGCCAGCATCATCTGGCTATTTGCCAGCACGGCCGCCCGCGCCGATCTCAAGCTTTGCAACCGCATGAGTTATGTCGTCGAAGCCGCCATCGGTATCGACGACAAGAGCGCTACCGCGACGCGCGGCTGGTTTCGCATCGATCCCGCGCAGTGCCGCGTCGTCGTACAGGGAACGCTGACGGCCGACCGTATCCTGCTGCATGCCCGCGCGCTCAGCATCTACGGCGCCTCGCCCGTAGCGCAGAACGGCACCGACAACCTGTGCATCGCGCCGGATAACTTCGTGATCGCCGCTGCCCGGCAATGCCGCGCCGGGCAGTCACAGGTGCCGTTCACGATGATCAAGCCGACGCAGACCGACGACGGCAACATGGTCGCCTATCTCGCCGAAGACAGCGAATATGACGACGAACAGGCCAAGCTCGCCGCGATCCAGCGCCTGCTGGTGATCGCCGGTTACGACGCCGCGCCCATCGACGGCGTGGATGGGCCGAAGACCCAGAGCGCGCTCTCGTCCTTCCTCAAGAGCCGTAGTCTTGCTGCCGATGTGGTTTCAACGCCGAATTTCTTCGAGACAATGATCGCCGCCGTGCAGGCGCCCTCCGCAACAGGCCTCACCTGGTGCAACGACACGTCCTACAAGGTGATGGCGTCAGTCGCGACCGATGATGGCAAGGGCGTTGTCAGCCGCGGCTGGTATCGCATCGAACCAGGCAAATGCCTGCGACCGGATGTTGTCGGCCAACCCCGCCAGATCCTCAGTTTCGCCGAGGCCGTCGACGACAATGGCCGCGGCATCAAGCTCAACGACAAGCCGCTAAACTGGGGTGGCGTTCGCATGCTGTGCACGCGCGAGAGCAAATTCGAGATTCGCGACCACAACGACTGCAATACTCGCGGCCTCACCAGCGCCGGCTTCGCTATCGTCGACATGTCGGGCGGCGGCAGGACGCTGCGCTTTGCGACGCCGTGACGACCGGACAACAGAGACAATCAATGACCCTGCCGACCAAATCGCCCCGTGCCTTCAACCATGTCGAGACATGGGTGTTCGATCTCGACAACACGCTGTATCCGCACCACGTGAACCTGTGGCAGCAGGTCGATGGCAAGATCCGCGACTTCGTCGCGAACTTCCTCAGGATTTCGCCCGACGCGGCCTTCAAGGTTCAGAAGGATTATTACAAGCGCTACGGCACCACCATGCGCGGCATGATGACCGAGCACGGCGTCCGCGCCGACGACTTTCTGGCTTTCGTCCACGAGATCGATCACTCGCCGCTGGAGCCCAATCCGGTGATGGGCGCCGCCATCGCACAACTACCAGGCCGCAAACTGATCCTGACTAATGGTTCGGTCGCCCATGCCGGCGCCGTGCTGGAGCGCCTCGGTTTCGCCGATCAGTTCGAGGCTATCTTCGACATCATCGCCGCCGATCTGGAGCCGAAGCCGGCTCAGCAGACCTATGACAAGTTTCTTCGCCTGCACGGCGTCGATCCCTCCAAGGCCGCCATGTTCGAGGACCTGTCACGCAACCTCGTGGTGCCGCACAAACTCGGCATGACGACCGTGCTGATCGTGCCCGACGGCGCCAAGGAGGTCGTCCGCGAGGACTGGGAGCTGGAAGGCCGTGACGACGACCATGTCGATCACGTCACCGACGATCTGACCGGGTTTCTGGCGGCGCTGAACGCGACGCGCTAGGGCGGGATGTGCGGGCGCGTCTTGACTCTCCCCGGCCGAATCCCGACAAAAGCTCCAAGAAATCACCTTTTACCCACGATCTGCCCAAGGAAACCGCGATGTCGCTGACCGCCCTCGAATCCACCATCAATGCCGCCTTCGACGCGCGCGATAACGTCAACGCTGCGACCAAGGGTGAAATCCGCGACGCCGTCGATCAGGCGCTGAACCTGCTCGACAAGGGCGAGGCCCGCGTCGCCGTCCGCGCCGACGACGGCAAGTGGACCGTCAATCAGTGGCTGAAGAAGGCCGTGCTGCTGTCGTTCCGCCTCAATGACATGGCGCAGATCTCTGGTGGTCCCGGCGGCGCGGCCTGGTGGGACAAGGTGCCCTCGAAGTTCGAGGGATGGGGCGACAACACCTTCCGCGACGCCGGCTTCCGCTCTGTACCGGGCGCTATCGTGCGCAAGTCCGCCTTCATCGCCAGGAACGTCGTGCTGATGCCGTCTTTCGTCAATCTCGGCGCCTATGTCGATGAGAGCTCCATGGTCGACACCTGGTCGACGGTGGGCTCCTGCGCCCAGATCGGCAAGCGCGTGCACATTTCGGGCGGCGTGGGCATCGGCGGCGTGCTGGAGCCGCTGCAAGCGGGCCCGGTGATCATCGAGGACGACTGCTTCATCGGCGCCCGCTCGGAAGTCGCTGAAGGCGTGATCGTGCGCAAGGGCGCGGTGCTGGCCATGGGCGTCTTCCTGGGCGCATCGACCAAGATCGTCGATCGCGAAACGGGCGAAGTGTTCGTCGGCGAAGTGCCGGAATATGCGGTGCTGGTCCCCGGCAACCTGCCCGGCAAGCCGATGAAGAACGGCCAGATCGGCCCCTCCACCGCCTGCGCCGTGATCGTGAAGCGTGTCGACGAGCGCACCCGCTCCAAGACCAGCATCAACGAGTTGCTGCGCGACTGATTGTCGTTCGGACCGGTTTGCGCGTAGCATCGCGCAGACCGGACCGATCCGTTGACCTGGGGGCTGCCATGGACTGGACCACGCTGCTTTTCAGCTTCAAGGGACGGATCAACCGCGGCAAATACTGGCTCGCGATCCTGATCTACATAGTGGCCTGGATCGCCTTCGTGGCTGCTGCCGTGATGTGGCTCGGCGGCTTTGACACCGATCGCCTGTTCAGCATGGTCGGCGGCGCGTTGCTGCTGTGGCTGGCCGCCATTGTCCTCATCACCGCCGGTACATGGTCCGGCATCGCCACCGGCATCAAGCGGCTGCATGACCGCGAGAAGAGCGGATGGTGGATCCTGGTGTTCTGGCTTGGGCCGAGCGTCCTCAGCGGCATCGGCAGCACCAGCAGCGCGAGCACCAGCTTCGTCTTTCATATCGCCAGCTTCGCCGTGACCATCTGGGCCATCGTCGAACTGGGCTTCCTGCGCGGCACCGCCGGGCCGAACGAATACGGTCCCGATCCGCTTGCCGCGCTTGCCACTGCACCAAGGGTCTGATGTCCACCGACGCTCTCTCCATCGCTCAAGATCTTCTCCGCTGCCCCTCAGTCACTCCTGCTGACGCCGGCGCCCTCGGCGTGCTCGAGAGCCTGCTGACGTCGGCCGGCTTCGAAGTCCATCGCGTCACCTTCAGCGAGGAAGGCAGCGCCGACATCGAAAACCTCTATGCCCGTATCGGGACTTCCGCGCCGCATATCTGTTTTGCTGGCCATACCGACGTGGTGCCGCCCGGTGATGAAGCGGCGTGGACCCATGGCGCTTTCTCCGGCGACGTGACGAACGGCCTGCTCTACGGCCGTGGCGCGGTGGACATGAAGGGTGGCATCGCCGCGTCAGTCGCCGCCGTGCTGGACTATCTGGCCGCGAATGACGGCAAGCCGCAAAAGGACGGCGGCGGTTCGATCTCCTTCCTGATCACCGGCGACGAAGAAGGCATTGCCGTCAATGGCACCGTGAAGCTGCTGCAATGGGCGGCCGAGCGTGGCGAAAAATTCGATCATTGCATCGTCGGCGAGCCTTCGAATGTCGAGGAGATGGGCGACACCATCAAGATCGGCCGCCGCGGCTCGCAATCCGGCACGTTGGTCGTCGATGGCGTGCAGGGCCATGTCGCCTATCCGCATCGCGCATCGAATCCGGTACCGGATATCGCCGCGTTGATCACAGCGCTGAGCAGCGATCCGCTCGATCAGGGCAATGCGCAGTTTCAGCCGTCCAATCTCGAATTCACCTCGGTGGATGTCGGCAACAAGGCGACCAACGTCATCCCCGCGCAAGCGCGGGCGAAGTTCAACATCCGCTTCAACGACCATCACACGCAGGCGTCATTGCGCGACCTGATCGATGCACGCGTCGCAACTGCCGCCGGCAATCGCATTCGCGCGCATGTGATCTGGGAGCCGAGCAATTCGGACAGCTTCGTCACAAAGCCCGGCGCATTTACCGATACGGTCGTCGCCGCGATCAAGGATGTCACCGGTCGCATACCGGATCTCAACACGGGCGGCGGAACCTCGGATGCGCGCTTCATCAAGAACTACTGCCCGGTGATTGAATTCGGCCTGGTCGGGCAGACCATGCATCAGATCGACGAACACACGAAGGTTGCCGATCTGGAGAAGCTCACCCAAATCTATCGTGGCGTGCTGGATCGGTATTTCGCATGAACGGCAAGATTCTCGTCCTCACCGCGCTCGAAAGCGAGCTCGACAAATCACGCGCGCCTGCCGAGATCGAGGTGATTTTCACCGGCGTCGGCAAGATCAACACCACGATCGCAACGCTTCAGGCGGTGCAGGCCATGCAGCCCAAGCTCGTCGTGAACTACGGCACCGCCGGCAAGCTAAACACCAAACTCAACGGCCTCGTCGAGGTCAGCGACGTGATCCAGCGCGACATGAATGCCGAGCCGTTGGCGCCGCGCGGCCGCACGCCCTTTGCGCCCGATCTCGACCGCCTGGTCTCGGGCCAGCGCGGCGTGATCTGCGGCAGTGGTGACAGTTTCGTCACCTCCACCGATCCTTGGCTGGTGTCGAACAATGTCGATATCGTCGATATGGAACTGTTTGCCATCGCGCAGGTCTGCCTGCGCCACGGCATTCCCTGGCGCGCCTTCAAGTTCATCACCGACGACGCCAATGATTTTGCGCATGAGCATTGGACGGCGAATGTCGCGAATGGACAGGATCTGTTCTGGAACGCGATGAAGGGCGTAAAGGTCTAGTAGTCGACCTTTACCAGATACAGCCCATCCGGCGGCGCCACGATGCCGCAGGCGCTGCGGTCCTTCGCGGCAAGCGCCGCAGCCAGATCGTCCGGCGTCCAGCGGCCGTTGCCGACCCAGACCAGTGAGCCAACCATCGAGCGCACCTGGCTGTGCAGGAACGAGCGTGCGGAGGTCGTGATAGTGATCGCCTCACCGTTCTGCACCACATCGAGCTGATCGAGCGTGCGGATCGGCGACTTGGCCTGGCATTCGGTATCGCGAAAGGTCGTGAAGTCGTGTCGACCGAGCAAACGCTTCGCAGCCTCGCTCATGGCAGCGACATCGAGCGGGCGCGGCACGCGCCAGACCCGGCCGGCATCGACGGCGAGGTTCGCGCGGCGATAGGTGATGCGATAGACATAGTGGCGTTTGATGGCCGAGAACCGCGCCTCGAAATCATCCGGCACGATATCAGCCGACAGCACGCCGACCGGGTGTGGCCGCAGATGGGCATTCATGCCATCGCGAAAGCGACCCGGCACCAGCACTTTCGGCACGTCGCAATGGGCGACCTGGCCGAGCGCATGGACGCCGGCATCGGTGCGACCGGCGCCATGGACGCGGATCGGCTCGCCGCAAATGGCCTCGGCGGCACGCTCCAGCGCGCCCTGTACGGTCAGCGTCGCGTTGGCCTGCACCTGCCATCCGGAAAATGGCGCGCCGTCATATTCGATGATCATCTTGTAGCGCGGCATCAGCCCACCTGCAGAGGCGGCTTCAGCGGCGTGCCACGCAGAAATTCACTGGCCTTCATCGGCTGCTTGCCGGCGCGCTGCAGATCGATGATGCGGATCGCGCCCTCGCCGCAGGCGATGGTGAGCTGATCGTCGATGATCTCGCCGGGCGCGCCCGCGCCCTTTGCAAGCTCGCAGCGCAGAACCTTCACGCGCACCGCCTCGCCCTCGATCGGCACTTCGCACCACGCGCCGGGAAACGGCGACAGGCCATGACAATGCCGAAGCACGTCGCGCGCCGGCTTCGACCAGTCGATCTTGGCCTCGGCCTTGTCGATCTTGGCCGCGTAGGTGACGCCGTCTGCGCTCTGCGGGGTCAGGCTCAGCCGTCCCCTTTCCAGCGCACCCATGGCCCGCACCATCAAGTCGGCACCAAGCGGCGCCAGCGCATCGTGCAGGTCCAGCGCCGTCATCGCATCGGTGATCGCCAGCCGCTCGGCCATGGCGACATCGCCGGTGTCGAGACCGACATCCATCTTCATCACCATGACGCCGCTCTCGGCGTCGCCTTCCATGATCGCGCGATTGATCGGCGCCGCACCGCGCCAGCGCGGCAACAGCGAGCCGTGCAGGTTGAAGCAGCCGAGCGGCGGCACATCGAGAATGTTCTGCGGCAGGATCATGCCATAGGCGACGACGACCGCAGCCTCGGCCTCATGCGACCGGAACTCGACTTCCGCCTCCGGCGTCCGCAGCGTTTTCGGCGTGAAGACGGGAATGCCGAGCCGTTCCGCCTCGCGCGCCACGGGCGTCGGCTGCAGCTTCATGCCACGGCCGGCGGGCTTTGCTTCGCGGGTATAGACCGCCACGATCTCATGGCCGTGGGCCACGAGTTCGAGCAGCGTCGGCACCGCGAAATCCGGCGTGCCCATGAAGATCAAACGAAGCGACATAGGTCGGAGCCGATCTGTTGCAGCGTTGCGCGGAGAAACTACTCCGCGCGCTTGGCGAGCTTGGTGAACTTCTTCAGCACGCGGTCGCGCTTCAGCTTCGAAAGGTAATCGACGAACAGCACGCCATTGAGATGGTCGATCTCGTGCTGAATGCAGGTCGCGAACAGGCCAGAAGCCTCTTCCTCGATGGTCTTGCCGTCGAGGTCCATATAGCGGATCCGTACCGTCGCCGGACGTTCCACTTCCTCGTAATATTCGGGGATCGACAGACAGCCCTCTTCATAGACCGAGAGCTCTTCCGAGGCCGAGATGACCTCCGGATTGATGAAGACACGCGGCTTCTTGCCGTCCTCCTCATCGTCCTTCTTGGCGATGTCCATGGTGATCAGCCGCAGCGGAACCGCGATCTGGATCGCCGCCAGCCCGATCCCGGGTGCGTCGTACATCGTCTCGAACATGTCGTCGGCGAGCTTGCGCACCTCTGACGTCACCTTCTCGACTGGTTTGGAGATCAGCCGCAACTGTTTGTCGGGCAGGATAATGATTTCACGAATGGCCATGGCGGCGATTTAATCTGCGCGCCGGTCCGGGTCAATCCGCTGGAAAAGCTGGACTTTGAAGGGCGTTAACTCACCGCTAACCATGAAAATTGAGGCGCGGTTAACCATGCCGGTTAAGGTCTGCTTAACCACATTTCTTAGGCTTGGCTTAACCAGGAAAATTCATTTTGCATTAACTATAAATGTTCCCTCTTCGTTCGCATGACCGACCGAATCGGCTACAAGGATGGGATGAACGAGATTCTTTTCATGATCGGCGACATGCCGGTCACCGCCGGTGTGGCATTGATGGGCTTCAGTGCTCTGGCGCTGGGTTTGCTGCTCACCATCGCCATCATCATCGCTCGCTCCGGTAGCCGCGGCGCCGCCATGGCCATGGCCCAGGCGATCCGCGCCGACGAACTGGAAGAACGCCTCAGCGAAGTGCTGAAAGCACAGAACGAAGCCACCGGCCGCGTCGACGCCATGGGCCAGGCCTTGGCCGGCCGTCAGGCCGACATGGCACGCGCGGTGTCCGAGCGGCTGGACTCGGTGACCCATCGCGTCGGCCAATCCATGGAACAGACCACCCGCAACACGATGGAAAGCCTGAGCGCGCTGCATGAGCGGCTGGGCATCATCGACAACGCCCACAAGAACCTCACGGACCTCACCTCGCAGGTGACGACCTTGCGTGACGTACTTGCCAACAAGCAGTCGCGTGGCGCGTTCGGTCAGGCGCGGATGGAAAGCATCGTCAAGGACGGCATGCCGAGCGGCGCCTATGCGTTCCAGCACACGCTATCGTCGGGCAAACGGCCGGACTGCGTGATCTTCCTGCCGGATCAGCGTCCACTGTGCATCGATGCGAAATTCCCTTTGGAGGCCGTCACGGCGCTGCATGACGCGCGCAGCGACGAGGAGAAGAAATACGCGGCGCAGCGCTTGCGCGCGGACGTGATGAAACATGTCACCGACATCGCCGAGAAGTATCTGGTGGCCGGCGAGACGCAGGATACGGCGCTGATGTTCGTGCCGTCGGAATCCGTCTATGCGGAAATCCATGACGGCTTCGACGACATCATCCAGAAGGCCTATCGCGCCCGCGTCGTGCTGGTTTCCCCCTCGCTGCTGATGCTGGCTATCCAGGTGATGCAGCAAATCCTGAAGGACGCGCGGATGCGCGACGCCGCCGACCAGATCCGCACCGAGGTACTGAATCTGGGCGACGACCTCACCCGGTTGCGCGATCGCGTGATGAAGCTGCAGACGCATTTCGGGCAAGCCAATGAGGACGTCCGCCAGATCCTGATCTCCGCCGACAAGATCGAGAAGCGCGCCGGCCGCATCGAGGAACTGGATTTCAGCAAGAGCGAGCCGGCGGCCGAGATAGCCCCGGCCATCGCGAAGACCGCCGCCCCCGACATGTTCGCGCCGCTGCCGCGCAAGCTGCAGGCGGGGGAATAGCTCCAGAACTCCAACTGTCATCGCCCGGCCGAGCGCGCAATTGCGCGCTTGGACCGGGCGATCCAGTATCCGACGGCGGTTGTAGTTTGCTATGAAGTATCAACGTTAAGGGCAGTGTATACTGGATCGCCCGGTCAAGCCGGGCGATAACAACTGAGAAAGTGGTGCCGAGAGGCAACTGAGTTATTGCGCCCTCACCGGCAGATGAGGGGATACAGATCGTCCCAATTGGGATTATCTTTCTCGATCAGTGCGATCTTCCATTCCCGCATCCACTTCTTGAGCCGCTTCTCGCGGTGCATGGCGTGTTCGATATTGTCGAAGCGTTCGTAGTAGACGAGCCGGTCGATGCCATAGGCCTTCGTGAATCCCTCTGCGGCTTTCGTTTTGTGTTCGTATACGCGGCGAATGAGATCGTTCGTCACGCCGATATAAAGCGTTCCGCCGATGTCGCTTGCCAGAATGTAGACGTAAAAGTTGTAGGCACGCATCGTCAGGACTCGCCACTGCCGTTGCACCAAACTCACTTGTCGTCACCCGGCTTGACCGGTTGACCCAGTATACACCGACCTTACGTTCGTACGACGCTGCCAAACACAACCAACGCCGGATACTGGATCGCCCGGTCCTAGCGCGCAATTGCGCGCCAGGCCGGGCGATGACAACCGAGGGGAAGGATACGAAGCCACAGGCCGCTTTCCCCCGAATCTGCTAACCCTTCCCCATGACCAGCGCGCCTGACTCGTCCGAAGCCGCCCTCGCCTTGAAACCCCGTGCCACCTGGCGCGAGAGCATGGCGGTGTATCTGCAGCCGCGGGTGCTGATCGTGCTGCTGCTTGGCCTGTCGTCGGGTCTGCCGCTTGCATTGTCCGGCTCGACGCTGCTGGTGTGGATGCGCGAATCCGGCGTCGATCTCGGTACCATCGGGTTGTTCGCCCTCGTCGGCACGCCCTACACGCTGAAATTCCTCTGGGCGCCGCTGGTCGACGCGCTGCACGTGCCATTCTTTACACGGCAGTTCGGTCGCCGCCGCGGCTGGCTGGTATTTTCACAGCTGCTGCTGATCGGCGCGATCCTGCTGCTGGCGCTGACCGATCCTGCACGTTCCCCGCTGTTCGTCGCCCTCGGCGCGCTACTGGTCGCCGCGATGTCGTCGACACAGGACATTGTCGTCGACGCGTTTCGTGTGGAGAGCCTGCCGGAGAGCGAACAGGCAGCCGGCATGGCGTCCTATGTCGCGGCCTATCGCATCGGCATGCTGATCTCCACCGCCGGCGTGCTGTTTCTGGTCAGCGCCTTCGAGAGCACCGGCATCGCGCGCTCCACCGCATGGATGTGGGGCTATGTGGCGATGGCTGCGATGGTGCTGATCGGCACGGTCACAGCGCTTGCGGCCACCGAGCCCGAGCAATCCGCGCAGGCCGAAGCCGCCACGCGCGGCGACAGCGCCTTCACGCGCGTGCTGCAGGCAGCGATCGGTGCGTTCTCCGAATTCCTGGCCCGTAAGGACGCCTGGGCCGCGCTGGCGTTCGTGGTGCTGTTCAAATTCACCGACGCATTTTCCGGCACCATGACGGCGCCGTTCGTGATCGATCTCGGCTTCACCCGCAACGACTATGCCGCCATCGTCAAAGGCGTCGGCCTTGCCGCCACGCTGATCGGCGGCTTCGCTGGAGGTTTTGTCGCGCGGCGCTATTCACTGGCGGCGAGCCTGTGGATCGGCGCTGTGTTGCAGGCGCTGTCCAACCTGGCATTCTCGTGGCTCGCCATCGTCGGCGTCAATCAATGGGCGCTGGCACTGGCCATCTCGGTCGAGAATTTCACCAGCGCCATCGGTACGGTGATCTTCGTCGCCTACCTTTCGGCGCTGTGCAAAAACCCGCTGCACACCGCCACGCAATATGCGCTGCTCACGGCGCTCGCTGCGGTGGGGCGGACCTATCTGTCGGCAGGTGCAGGTTACGTCGCGCAGGCGACGGGATGGCCGATGTTCTTCGTCATCAGCGTGGTGGTCGCGGTACCGAGCCTGATCTTGCTGATCTGGCTGCAGCGCCGCGCGCATTTCGAAATGCTGGGGCCAGTGCGGGTTTAACCGAAGCGAACTCAGTTCGGCTTCGTCACCACGCTCCATTTCGTCACCAGCGCTTCACTCATCTGCCCGGCCTGCTCGGCGCAGGTGACTTCAGCAACCTTGAGCGCAACTTCCTTGCCGACAAGCTTCTTCAGCTGCGTGGCCTGCACGTCATTGGCAACGACGATCTCGAACGTCTCAGGTCCGGTCTCAAGATTGCACAGCCCTGCAGGCGCCGGCAGCCGACGCGGCTCGCTGACCACTTGATACACATTGGTGCGCTTGCCCTTGGCATCGCGGCTGCGCATGGCGTTGAGCTGCCCGGTCAGCACATCGCCGATCTTCATCGTCTTCGGTGCCACCGGCGTCGCAGGCGCAGCCGGCGTTTCGGTCGCGCCGCTGGCGGCCGTAGCAAACAGGCCGGCCGCACAAATCGCAGCGGCCCAGGTCGGCAAAGCCTTCAAGTCATATCGTGTCATCAATGCTCTTCCAGTCTTAAAACAGCGTCCGCTGTCGCATTGCTGCCGACAGCGTGCCTTCGTCGAGATAATCGAGTTCACCACCAACCGGCACGCCATGTGCCAGCCGCGTCACCTTCACATTGGCCTCCTGCAGGAGGTCGGTGATGTAATGTGCCGTGGTCTGCCCATCAACCGTCGCATTCAGCGCCAGGATGATTTCGCTCACCTCTGAATCATGCGCACGTGACACCAGCGCGTCGATGGTCAGATCCTGCGGGCCGACGCCGTCGAGCGGCGACAGCGTTGCACCCAATACATGATACTTGCCCGTCGTCGCATGGGCGCGTTCGAGCGCCCACAAGTCTGCGACATCGGCGACCACCACGATGGTCGAGGGATCGCGGCGCGGGTCCGTGCAGATCGTGCAGGGATTCTGCGTATCGATATTGCTGCAGACCTTGCAGACCTGAATCCGGTCGATCGCCACCTGCAAGGCACCGGCTAGCGGCGTCATCAGCGCCTCGCGCTTCTTGATCAGATGCAGCGCGGCACGCCGGGCCGAGCGCGGGCCAAGACCGGGCAGCCGCGCCAGCAGTTGAATCAGGCGCTCGATTTCCGGACCGGCCGTGGATGCCATCTCAGGTAAGGCCCATCCCCGGCGGCAGACCGAGGCCGCCGGTCAGCGCCTGCATCTTCTCTTGCATCGCAGCTTCCGCCTTGCGGCGCGCATCACCGAGCGCTGTGACCAGCAGATCCTCAAGGATCTCGACTTCGTCGGCTTTGACCAGCGAGGGATCGATCTTCACGGCCTTCACTTCGGTCTTCGCGGTCATCCGCACGGACACGAGGCCACCGCCGGAGATACCTTCGACCTCGACATGGTCGAGCTCGTCCTGCATCGCCTTCATCTTTGATTGCAGCTGCGCTGCCTGTTTCATCATGCCGAGAAAATCAGCCATGAGTTTTCCTTCGCAGTTCGATTAATCGTCGTCATTGAGACCGTCGGTCGCGTCATCGCTGATCAGGTCGCTATCGCTGCCGTTGAAGTCCGGCGGCTCAGGGGCGATGACACGAACCTCGACCTTCGCACGCGGAAACCGTGCCAGCACTTCCTTGACCCGCGGATCGGCTTCCGCCGCGCGCTGGCGTTCGTTCTTCTGCTCGAGCTGCTGATCGCGCAGCGTCGGCTGTCCCTGCTCGTTGGACACGATCACGGCCCAACGCCGGCCGGTCCACTGTTCGAGCTTGCGCGACAGATCGTTGATCAGCGTGCGCGACGCCGTGCGCTCCATCGCCAGCTCAAGCCGCCCGTCTTCGATCTTGATCAGGCGCACATCGGCTTCGAGCGCCCCGCGCACCATCAGGTCGCGTTTCTCGCCGGCCAGTGCGACGAGTTCAGGGAAGGTGGAAATCTTCAGCACCGCTGCGGGCGGTGCATCTGCCATGCCGACTTGCGGCCGCGGCGATGGTTCCGCGCCGCCGCGCTGCATGGTCGGACCACGCGACGCACTCGCTGACATCGTCGGCATGGCGGACGGCATCTGCGCTGACGGCAAAGATGCCGACGGAGCGGACGATGGCGCGGCACGGCCTCCACCATTCGTTGGGATCATCGGCGACGTCCCGCCATTCTGGTCGAGCATCCGGATCGCTTCATCCGGCGTCGGCAGATCGGCAACGTAAGCGATGCGCACCAGCACCATCTCTGCGGCGGCGGCGGGACGCGTCGCGCCCTGCACCTCCGTGATGCCCTTGAGCAGCATCTGCCACATCCGCGACAGCACCCGCATCGACAGCTTCGAGGCGAAATCGCGCGCGCGCAGACGTTCGGTCTCTCCAAACGCGACATTGTCGGCGGTTGCCGGCACGATTTTCACGCGGGTGACGAAATTGACGAATTCGGCAAGATCGCTCAGCACCACAATCGGATCAGCGCCGACGTCGTATTGTTCGCGAAATTCCTTAAATGCACTGGCGATGTCACCGCGCGCCAGCGAATCGAACAAGTCGATCACGCGGGTGCGGTCAGCAAGGCCGAGCATCTGCCGGACGGCGTCGGCGCGGACCGTGCCCGCGGCATGCGCAATGGCCTGATCGAACAGCGACAGCGAATCGCGCACCGAGCCTTCGGCGGCGCGGGCGATGATGCCCAGCGCTTCCGGCTCGACCTCGACATTCTCTTTGCCCGCGATGTTCGACAGATGCGACATCAGCACGTCGGCATCGACGCGGCGCAGATCGAAGCGCTGGCAGCGCGACAGCACGGTCACCGGCACCTTGCGGATTTCGGTCGTGGCGAACACGAACTTGGCGTGTTCCGGCGGCTCTTCCAGCGTCTTCAGGAACGCGTTGAAGGCGGCGGTCGACAGCATGTGGACTTCGTCGATGATGTAGACCTTGTAGCGCGCGCTGGACGGCGCATAGCGCACGCTGTCATTGATCTGGCGGACATCGTCGACGCCGGTATGCGACGCGGCGTCCATTTCGAGAATGTCGATATGCCGGCTTTCCATGATCGCCTGGCAATGGATGCCGGGCGTCGGCATGTGGATGGTCGGGCCTTTGACCGAGCCATCGGCCATCTCATAATTCAATGCGCGCGCCAGAATACGCGCCGTCGTTGTCTTGCCGACACCGCGGACACCGGTAAGGATCCAGGCCTGCGGAATGCGGCCGGTCTCGAACGCGTTGGAAACGGTGCGGACCAGCGCTTCCTGGCCGATCAGATCGTCGAAACTGCCGGGGCGGTATTTACGCGCGAGCACGCGATAGGGCGTGGCGGCAGCAGGCGCCGGGGCAACGCCCATATCGAAACCGCTCTGGTGATCATCAGGAGGGGACGTGCCAGCGTCGGTCATCGAGGAATCCGCAATGTGTTGTCTCGTAAAGCCGGCTTGCGGAACATCTGGCGCATCATAGGCGGAACGGGACACAGGTTCCGGCCTTCGATGCTGCCTCACTCATGGAACAAGGCGCCCACCGAGCTAACGACCCATGTGCAGGACGCTGAATTTGCTCGATAAAACAAGTAGGAGACTGACGAGCGACCCGATCCGGATCTCGTTAGGGCTGCTTCCTTCCGGACCTGACCCGATTGGCGAGTGGCTCGTCCACCGCCAATCTCCCGGTGCTTATTTGGGGCCAAAATGGTCGGAAAGCAAGCGCGGCGCGTGTCGCAAGTCCGCCGCAAGTTTTGCGCAGGAAAGTCGCAAGAAAACGTGGTCCAGACGCGCAAAACCGGCCATGACGGGAGTTGTCTGCGCAGCCGCTTCCTGCGACGCTGTGCGCCTTAATCGAGAGTCAGAATGGCCGCTCCCTCCTCCTGGTCGCTGCACGAGCAGCTGCAACAAGACACCATCGACATCGGCGACCTCCCCCTCAGCCGCGTGCTGGTGGTGAAGGACGCGCACTACCCCTGGCTGATGCTGGTGCCGCGCCGCGCCAACACGACCGAGATCATCGATCTCGACGAGGTCGCGCAGGGCCAGTTGATGACCGAGATCAACCGTGTCGGCCGGGCGCTCAAAGAAACCACCAAATGCGACAAGCTCAATGTCGCGGCGCTCGGCAACATGGTGCCGCAGTTGCACGTCCATATCATCGCGCGCCGCAAGACCGATGCCGCCTGGCCGCGGCCGATCTGGGGCGTAATGCCGCCACTCGCCCATGACGCGGCAGAAGTGCAGCGCTTCATCTCAGAACTCCGCCGCAAGATCTGGCTCGGTTGACCATCATGACAAGCAAGCTGTTTCCGCTCGGCCATCCGGCCTTCGTCTCCAACACGCTCGACCGCGCCGCGCATCTGCGCTTCAGCGACGAGAAACTGTTCGCGCTGGAGGGCAAAAGCTCCTCGCGCGCTTATGTGATCTACCGCGACTCGCTGGTCATGAAGAAGGATGGCGATGCCCAGCGCGCGCTGCTGACCATCGACGAGGCGCTGAAATTCGGCGCCAATCCTGGCACTGTCTTTCTCGGCCTGCGTGATGGCGATGCCGTGTTCGGCATGGGCATCGGCGCACCCGCCGTCGAAAAGCTGCTGACCCGCGACGATGCCGTCGTCAGCGAACTCCGCGGTATGGCCATGCAGGGCATGGTGCCGCCGGAGCAGCTTTCGGCGGTTGCACAGGCCAAGTCGCTCGTCTCCTGGCATCAGCGCCACGGGTTTTGCGCCAATTGCGGCGCCAAGTCCTCAATGGCCGAAGGCGGCTGGAAGCGCGTTTGCCCGAGCTGCAAGACCGAGCATTTCCCGCGTACCGATCCTGTCGTCATCATGCTGGTGGAGAAGGGCGACAAGTGCCTGCTCGGCCGCCAGAAGCAGTTCGCTCCGGGCATGTATTCGTGCCTTGCCGGTTTCGTCGAGGCGGCCGAGACCATCGAGGACGCGGTGAAGCGCGAGATCTTCGAGGAATCCGGCATTCGCTGCACCGACGTCACCTATTACATGACACAGCCTTGGCCCTATCCGTCATCGCTGATGATCGGTTGCTCGGCGCGCGCCATCAGCGACGAGATTACCGTCGACAAGATGGAACTTGAGGACGCCCGGTGGTTTGACCGTGATGAGGCGATGCTGATGTGGAAGCGCGAACACCCGGACGGGCTCGCTGGACCGCACCCATTCGCCATCGCGCATCATCTGCTCGGTCGCTGGCTGCATCCCGACCAAGCCTGACCACACGGGGAATCCTTCATGAGTGCCAAGCCTGTCCACGTATTGTGTATCGGCCTGCCGGTGCGCGACCTGACCTTTGCCGTCGAAGCCGTCCCGGGGCGTGGCCAGAAATTCCCCTCCCAACGTTTCGCCCAGATCATCGGCGGCAATGCGCTCAACGCCGCCATCGGCGTCAGCCGGCTGGGTGGCCGGGCGTCGATGACCGGGCCGATGGGCGACAAGAACGAGACCGCCGACCAGTTTCTGTTTGACGACCTTGCCAAGGAAGGCATCGACTCCGCGCATCTGGTGCATATGCCGGATCTGGTGACACCGATCTCGGCCGTCATGATCGACCCTTCGGGCGAGCGCACCATCGTCACCTTCCGCGATCCCGAACTCTGGAAGGTAAAGCTGCCCGACCACGACCTGCTGTTGAAGGACTGCAACGCCATTCTGGTCGAAAGCCGCTGCGCCGGCTTTGCCACCGAGCTTTGCATCGAGGCACGCCATCGCGGCATTCCCGTCGTCGTCGATATCGACAGCACGCTGTCGCAGCGCGAGGGCCTGCTGACCGCCTCCTCGCACCTGATCTTTTCGGACGATGCGCTGCAATCGACCGCCGGCATCACCGACAATCTCAAGGCGCTGCAGAAGATGGCGACGCTCACCTCGTCCTTCCTTGCTGTCACCCGCGGCCCCAAGGGCACCCTGTGGCTCGACGAGCAGGGACATCCCAAGGAAACCCCGGCCTTCCCCGTTCACACCGTGGACACCCTCGGCGCCGGCGACATTTTCCATGGCGCCTTCGCGCTGGAATTCGCGGGCGGCAAGTCGGTACCGGAGGCGCTGCGCTTCGCGTCCGCCGCCGCGGCCCTGAAATGCACCCGCTATGGCGGTGCTTTTGCCTGCCCGCAACGTGCTGAAGTCGAACAGCTTTTGAGGGAATCCAGGGTCGGCGCCCTTAGCTGAGGCGGTACAGGGCTTGCTTTGGAAGAATGTTCTATATATGAGGTTACTCGACCCCATAATTAGAACAAAGTTCTTCCCATGACCGATGTCGCCGACCAGCCCCTTGAATCCACCCGCCGCCTCGATGCGATCGATCGCAAGATCCTGACCGTCCTGCAGGAAGACGCCTCGCTGTCGGTGGCCGAGATCGGCGACCGCGTCGGGCTTTCGTCGACACCGTGCTGGAAGCGCATCCAGCGCCTCGAGGCCGATGGCGTAATCCTCCGCCGGGTTGCCCTGGTCGATCAGAACAAGATCGGCCTGGGTATCTCGGTGTTTGTCTCGGTGGAGAGCGGCGACCATTCCGACGCCTGGCTGAAGAAATTCGCCGATGCCGTCAGCGCCATGCCCGAAGTCATGGAATTTTACCGGATGGCCGGCGACGTCGACTACATGCTGCGCGTGGTCGTGGCCGACATGCAGAGCTACGATATCTTCTACAAGAAGCTGATCAGTGCCGTGGCCCTGAAGAACGTCACCTCCCGCTTCGCCATGGAGAAGATCAAGTCGGTCACGGCGCTGCCGGTGCCACCGATGCCGGCTGCTTGAGAAATACCGCGCTGTCGTCGCCCTGTCGGACCGGGCGACGACGCCGAAACAGATCAATCATATACTTCGATTGAATCAACAATAATGATCAATTAGATTTATTGATCAAACGGCATGAGGATGTGGCCAAACCGGAGTTTGGCCCATGACCGTTCTTGCCCAAGATGCGAACCGCACCAGCCCGCTTGCTGCTCGCAACCTCCCGCTTCTTCCCGGATTGGCGCTCACCGGCGCCATCGCCGGCACTGCACTCGCCTTGCGTGAAATCCCCTATATCGGCCTCGCCAGTCCGATGATCCTGGCCATCGGCATCGGTATCGCGATCCAGAACACATCCGGCGCGCCGGCTGCGGCCAAAGCCGGCATCAGTTTCTCCATGCGCAGCATCCTGCGCTTCGCCATCATCCTGCTCGGCCTGCAGCTCACCGCGGCGCAGTTGCTGGAAGTTGGCGGCATCAGCTTCGCGGTGATCGCGGCGACGCTCGTTGCAACCTTCATCTTCACCACATGGCTTGGCCGCGCGATGGGTATCGACCGCAGACTGGTCGAACTGATCGCCGCCGGCACATCGATTTGCGGCGCGTCCGCCGTGATCGCAACCAACACCGTGACCCGCGCGCCCGATGAGGATGTCGCCTACGCGGTCGCCTGCGTCACCATCTTTGGCTCGATCGCCATGTTCGTCTATCCGCTAGTCGGTAGCGTGCTGGAGCTCGACCCACATCATTTCGGGCTTTGGGCTGGCGCATCGATCCACGAGATCGCGCAGGTGGTCGCGGCCGCCTTCCAGCAGAGCCGTGAGGCCGGCGAATTCGGCACCGTCGCGAAACTCGCGCGCGTGATGATGCTGGCACCGGTGGTGATCACGCTTGGCCTGCTGGCGACACGGCGCGCACGCGCCATCGGCGCGGGATCCGGCAGCGCCAAGGTGCCGATGCCGTGGTTCGCCTTCGGCTTCGTGGCGATGGTGATCCTGAATAGCCTCGTTGACGTGCCGCATGCAGCTATGAGCGTGATCATTCCGATCACGACCTTCCTGCTGACCATGGCGCTCGCCGCCATGGGGCTGGAAACCGATATCCAGAAGCTGCGCGCCAAGGGCCTGCGCCCGCTGCTGCTGGGTGCTGCAGCCTTCCTGTTCATTGCCGGCTTCAGCCTCATGCTGGTGAAACTGACTACATGATGGAGATGCCATGACGCTCGAACAGCTCCGGATCTTCGTCGCCGTCGCCGAACACGAGCACATGACGCGGGCTGCCGAGAGTCTGCATCTTACCCAATCTGCCACCAGCGCCGCCATTGCGGCGCTGGAAACGCGCTATGCGACGCAGCTGTTTCACCGCGTCGGCCGCCGCATCGAATTGACCGAGATTGGCCGCGCCTTTCTGATCGAAGCCCGGGCCGTGCTGGCACGCGCTGCCGCCGCGACGACCGTCCTCACCGATATGGCCGGCATGACGCGCGGCTCCCTTGCGCTGGCCGCGAGCCAGACCGTCGGCAACTACTTTCTGCCGCCTGTCATGGCGCACTATCGCCAGCGCTTCCCCGGCATCGACCTCAGCCTCCGCATCGGAAATACCGAACAGGTGGCCGACTGGGTGCGCGACGGCGAAGTCGATCTCGGCATCGTCGAAGGCGCGGTTGACCATCCGGCACTCGCGACCCAGCCCGTCGGCGACGACGAACTTGTGCTGGTGGTCGGCCGATCGCATCCATGGGCGAAGCAACACACTGTCGTGCCGGGTCAGTTCGCCGAGACGAACTGGGTGCTGCGTGAAGCCGGTTCCGGCACGCGCGCCATTGCGCAATCGGTACTGGACCCATCAGGAATCGCGCCCGACGACATCCGTATCGCCATGGAGCTGCCGTCGAACGAAGCCGTCTGCGCGGCCGTCGTGGCCGGCGCTGGTGCGAGCATTATCTCCCGGCTGGTCGCCACCGCCCTGATCGGCAACGGTGACCTGATTGCGCTCGACGCCCAATTGCCGACCCGCCGCTTCGTCATGCTTCGGCATAAAGAGCGCTACGCGACACGAGCCGCACGCGAAATGTCGCAAATGATCATGGCAGGCAAGACGACAATGACCAATTCTACAGTGTCATAAATCCAACAAGGCAAGCATCGGATGAGTCCAACGACGAGGCAGGGCAAGACGTCTTGCCTGCCTCGTCGCAAAACCCATCTCCGCTTCGAGCTGATCAATCGAGGCCGCTCTTCTTCATCAGAGCGACGGCGGCGGGCGACGAGATGTAGGTGAAGAACTGCTTGGCAGCTTCCACGTGCTCGGCCTTCGACGAAACCGCCGCAGTGACAACACTGCTCTTCTGCAGATCCTCCGGCAACGGCCCCACAATCGCCAAACCCGGCTCCAGGCGCAGCTCGCTAATTTGCTGCAGGCCAAGTTCGACCTCTCCGCTCGCAACCGACTCGCCGACGAATTTCCGGCCGAGAATGACCTTGCTCTTGGCAGCGACTTCGTCGGCGATACCGAGCTTCTTCAAGAGAACGTTGGCGACGTAACTGCCGCTGGCGCCCTCCGAATAGCCGATCGATGACGCGTTCAGGAGCGCTTGGCGCAGAGCCGCCGCGGAGGATATGTCAGGCAGCGGATGCCCCATCTTGACCGCCACGCCGATCTTGGAGACCGCGATATCCTTGCGCTCGAGAGGCACAAAGAAGCCGCCCTTCACCAGCTCGTCCATCCCCGTATTCACCATGATCAGCACATCGACGTGCTCACCGTTTTTGATACGTACCTGGCTCGCTTCCGGCGAGTTGCCGGACGACGGCCCCCACGACATCGTCACTTTGTGACCGGTATCGCGTTCGAACAGAGCCGCGATTTCGGAAAAAGATCCTTTCAGGATTCCCGTGGTCAAGACTTTGATGTCGTCTGCCCGTGCATTGCCTGCACATGCGAGCAGGGCGCCGACGGCAACCAAAGTCTTCGCTGTTCGTGTGAAGTTCATACTGAATCCTCCCTTTCTTGTTTTGGCGATCACGGCTGACCGCAAGGCCGGCATTTGCCGGATCTTGCGGTCAGGTCTTGGACTTGCGTCGCCGCTCTGCGGAATGCTGCCGGCAATCAAGTGTCAGCGGGGCCGAGAACGATCACCCCGTCCGCCGCGCGCACGCCCTGACCCGTGGGAAGCACGAAGACGGGATTGATCTCGGCCTCGATGAGGCGCTCGCCGAGCTGCGCCACCATCTCCGAGAAGGCAACGATCGCCGATACCAAGGCATCGACATCGCATTTCGGCCGACCACGGAAGCCGTCCAGCAGCGGCCATGTGACGAGTTCGCGAGCCATGGCCAGCGCCTCGCTGCGGGTAAGGCCGCCCTCCGGCGGGAGCAGGCGCATCGAGGTGTCCTTGAAGAGTTCGGCGGTGACGCCGCCCATGCCGAGCAGGACCGCCGCCCCCAATGAATCCCGATGCATGCCGAGGATGAACTCGACTCCGCCGGTAACCATTTCCTGGACGAGAAAGCGTCGCGGACGCTCGGACGTGTTGCGCTCGACCTCGTCGGCCATGGCCAACAGGCGAGCGCCGATCGTTTCAAACGTCAAATTCACCGCAACGCCACCGACGTCGCTCTTATGCGTGATGGTGCTGGAGAGGATCTTGAGGACGACGCGGCTGCCGAGTTCTCGCGCCGCGGCTTCCGCTTCCGAAGGCGTGGTGACGATCTTCTCCGCCGCGGTCGGCACACCGAAACGCGCGAACAGCGTCTTCGCCTGTGCTTCGTCGAGCGCGCCCGCAGGAAAGTCGCTGATGTCGATCGTGCGCCCGATGCTCCCGGATGGCTGCAGCTGCACGGCGTGTGCAGCCTGCAGCAGCCCATCCAGCGCACCGGCACAGCTCTCTGCGGATGTATAGGCGGGAACACCACGCTGGGTCAGGACCGACACGACATTCGGCGCGTAGGGGCTCACATAGGCGATGACCGGCTTGTCGCTCATCGGCAGGCAGTCCCGGATTGCGTCGGCCATCAAGGCCGGCGTGCCCACTGCGGACGATCCGGCGATGATGACCAGGGCATCGTAGGTGGTGCTGGCCAGCAGGATGCGAATGGCGCCCCGGAGCAGGTCCGGCTGCAGACCAGCCAATGTCACGTCGATCGGATTGCGATCCAACACGGCATGAGACCCTGACTGCAATGCGCGCAACTGCTCGGCGGTCTTTTCGTCGGGCGCGGGCGTTTCGAAGCCTGCCATCCCCAGACAGTCGGAGACGATTGTGCCGGCACCGCCGGTCGACGTCAGAATTGCCACGCGCCTGCCGCGAAGCGACCGTCCAGCCGAAAGAGCCGCAGGAATATCGAGCAGATCCTCGAAGGTTTTCGCACGAACGATGCCAAGCTGCCTGAAGAAGGCATCATACATGCGATCCGAGCCCGCCAGCGCTCCCGTATGCGATATGGCGGCCTTTGCACCCGCCTCCGATCGACCGATCTTGAAGACGACAACCGGTTTCCCGGCGCGTCGTGCTTTCAGCGCCGCCTCGCGAAAGCGTGCGGGATTGCGGATCGCCTCGATGTAAAGCGCAATGACTTTGGTGGCATCGTCATCCGCGAGATAGTCGATGAAGTCGGCGAGCTCGAGATCCGCCTCGTTGCTGGTTGAGACCAGCTTCGACAGTCCGATGCCGCGCGCCGCCGCGCGCGACAGCAGGGATCCGAGAATGCCGCCGCTCTGTGAAACCAGGCCGATCGATCCCGCGGTGAAGTGGTCCATCGCCAGCGCGCCCGACGCGGACAGCACGATATTGTCGGTGAGATTTACCAGGCCGATCGTATTCGGCCCGAGAATACGCATCGATCCGGCAGCTTCCAGAAGCTGCTGCTGCCGTTCGGCGCCGTCTGCGCCGGTTTCCGTAAAGCCGCTGGCCAGAACGATCGCCGCAGCCGTTCCACGCTTGGACAATTCGCGCACCGCGCCGTGGGCGCGCTCCGCGCCGAGCAGGACAATGGCGACGTCCGGCACGGCCGGCAGCGACGCGATGTCCGGGTAGCAGGTAAGGTCGCCGATCTTGTCCACCTTCGGATTAACCGGATAGATCTCGCCGACAAAGCCGTGCTTGAGGAGAAACGAAGCCGGTCGCCCGGACGTCTTGCTCGGGTCCGCCGAGGCACCAATGATGGCGACGCTGCGCGGTTGGATCAGCCGCTGGATGGCATTCATCGGTCTACTCCTTCGACGACGACTGGGCGAGAAACGCCAGCACAGCTTCCCGATGCTCGGTGCTGGTGTAGCAGATGCCCTGCGCCTGACTGCCGAGCGCGAAAATCTCGTGCGCAGAATGTTCGAACGTTTCGTTGAGGATCTTCTTGCCCAGCGCGAGTGCGGTCGGAGAATACTGCGCGAGGTCGGCCGCCCAATTCTGCGCGGCCGTCAGCAGCTCGGCGGACCCCACCTTGCGATCCATGATCCCGAGCGCAAGCGACTCATCGGCCTCGACGACGCGGCCGGTAAAAATCAGCTCTTTCGCTTTCGACAGTCCGACGCGTCTGGGTAGAAAATACATCCCGCCGCCGTCCGGGATCAGGCCACGTTTGATGTAGGACCAGGTGAATTTGGTGTGCTCGGTTCCCATCACGAAATCGCAGGCCAGCGCAACATCCGCGCCAAGGCCGGCAGCGGCGCCGTTGACGGCGGCTATAGTCGGCTTCGGCAGGTTGAGCAGCAACGATTGCGCGCGATGCACGCCCTGCTGCCGGCTCCAGCCGTTGAACGCAACCTCTCCCTGTGGCGCTTCAAGCCGGCGCTTCATACCGCTGATGTCGCCGCCGGCACAGAATGACTTTCCGCGGCCAGTCAGGACGAGGGCCTTGATCGCATTGTCACGGGTGACCGTTTCGAGCGCGCTGACGAACTCGCTGCGCATATCGTCGCTCATTGCATTGCGCCGATCCGGGCGGTTGAGGGCGATCGTTGCAACGCCGGCGTCAACGGAAAATTCGATCAACTGAAAGGACATGGAAAGGCCTGTGCTTGAAGTTTGAGATGGGCGGATGCGCGTGGAGAGCCGACCTATTCCGCCTTGATGTTGGCGTCCTTGATCAGCTTGCTCCAACGTTCTTCTTCGCGCTGGACATAGCGATCGAGTTCGGCCGGAGAACTCGCCTCCATGATGAGACCTTCGTTGGTCTCGAGGCGCTTGAACGCTCCCGAGCTCACCGCTTGTTTAACGGCCTTGTTCAAGCGATCGATGATCGGAACGGGAGTCTTCGCTGGTGCATAGAGGCCATACCAGGATTCAGCCGCGTATCCGGGGACGCCTGCCTCTGCCACGGTCGGCAAATCTGGATAGGCGGGCGAACGCTCCGACGACGTCACGGCCAATGCGCGAAGCTGGCCAGACTCGACCAGCGAAGCCGCACTCGCCACGGTCGTAAAGATGACCTGGATCTGGCCGCCGAGAAGATCACTGATCGCGGGCGCAGCTCCCTTGTAGGAGACGGTGGTCAACTTCACGTTCGCCATCGTATTGAAGAGCTCGCCGGCGAGATGGGCGGACGTTCCGACACCGAATGTCCCATAGTTCATCTTGTCGGGGTTCTTTTTCGCCTCGGCGATCAGGTCGGCAATCGACTTGATGCTCGACGACGGATTGACGACGACGACGTTGAACGATCGCGCGATCAGCGAGACCGCGGCAAAGTCTTTGTGCGAATCGAACGGCAGCTTCGCATTGAGGCTCGGATTAACCGCGTGCGCGAACGTCGCCATCAGCAGCGTGTAGCCGTCAGGATCGCTAGTCGCCACAGCCTGGGTGCCAAGGATTGTACCCGCTCCGGGCCTGTTCTCGATGATCACCGACTTCTTCAGATCCGGAGAGATAGCCTGCGCCAGCGTCCGTGACACGATATCCGTTCCCCCGCCGGCCGCAAACGGAACAACGATCTTGACGAGTTTTTCGGGGTATTCGGCATGGGCCGGTCTGGCAGATACGGCAACCAATGCGACGTATCCGATCAGGCAGGCGACCACGCCTGCGGAGCCAAGCGCGACGCGAAATGCGGCCGCAGGTATTTTTGATGTGCGACCGATCAGGGCGCTTGAGGCTTCCATGCTGGCATTCATGCCAATCTCCCTTCGATTTTTTTGCGCGAGGCATCTGAACGTGCCGTCGTCATCAAATGCAGCGCGATGCCACCTCGACGGTGCGCTGTTTAGCAGTTGCACGAACGCGGTCATCGCCGCATTTCCATCTGGTGGAATTGGCGAACATACCCTATTTGATGTCGGGATCGCGATTGGAGGCGTCATGGCAAAGAGATTTGTTCCGCAAAAAGCTCCTATAAATCGCTCATTGGACAGGGGCATCGCGATCCTCAGAGCGTTTCGGCCCGGCGCGGAGCTCCTCGGCAACGGTGAGCTATCGGAGCGAACGGGTCTGTCACCTGCAACGGTCAGCAGACTCACGCAAACGCTCACTCATGCTGGATATCTGGAATACGATTCCATGCAGCGCGCGTACCGGCTGGGTGCAGGCGTCCTCAGCCTCGGACATGCCATGCGGACAGGATCGTCCGTTCTGCGGGTTGCTACACCTCTGATGTCGGGACTGGCACGACGCCTGCGTATCAATGTCGGGCTGGCGGTGCAGGATTCAGACGAGATGGTGTATCTCGAATCGCTTCGCTCTAATGTCCGTGCTTCTCAACGCGTCATCGTATCCGGACATCGGGTGCCCATCGAGCTCACGGCGCTGGGCCGCGCATTTCTGGCCGCTGCAAAGGACCCCGAGCGAGCCGCGCTCATCGCCCGGCTGAAATCGAAAGGACGCAAACGCTGGCCACTCATCGAGCGGGGAATTGCCGAAGCCGCAGCCAGCATCAAACAAAAGAACTACTGCATCGCCACGTGGCAGCCCGAAGTCACAGCGCTCGCAACGCCCATCGTCATAGAAGGGCGACCGGTCTATGTGCTCAATGTCAGCGTCACCTCGGACGAATCCGCTGCCATCTGGGAAGAGCGGCTACACCAGCCCCTTCTGGATCTGGCCGCACAGATTCGGGCAGCCATCATCGATCTGGAGCTGCCCTAAACACGATCCTGTCGCGAAGCCTCGTTCTCTCTCATCGAAGCCGAGACTCCATCTTTTTGTCGTGATGCGTTCCTCGCGAGAACCGGCATCCACGTCGTTCGAATGCGCCCTATATCGTCTGGTTATACGCGCCGACTTCCGGATGCGTCCGCAGCACCACATTCATGGCTTCGAACATGTCGTGCATCCGCGCTTCGGAGACCGGGCTTTCGACCACGACCACCAATTCCGGCTTGTTGGATGACGCCCGCACCAGACCCCAGCTGCCGTCCTCGCAGGTAACGCGCACGCCGTTGACCGTCACGAGATCGCGGATCGATTGTCCGGCAACCTTGTCGCCCTTCTTCTGCGCATCCTCGAAATGCTTCACCACCGCAGCGACGACGCCGTATTTGGTCTCGTCGGCACAATGCGGCGACATGGTCGGCGACGACCAGGTCTTCGGCAGCGCGTCCTTGAGATCGGCCATGGTCTTGCCCGGCGCGCGGTCCATCATTTCGCAGATCGCAATCGCCGAAACGAGGCCGTCGTCATAGCCACGGCCCACCGGCGCATTGAAGAAGAAGTGACCGGACTTCTCGAAGCCGGCGAGCGCCTTCAGCTCATTGGTGCGGCGCTTCATGTAGGAGTGGCCGGTCTTCCAATAGGTCGTCTTGGCATTCTGCTTCTGCAGCACCGGATCCGTCACGAACAGTCCGGTCGATTTCACGTCGACCACGAAGGTCGCATCCTTGTGAACCGCCGACATATCGCGCGCGAGCATCACGCCGACCTTGTCGGCGAAGATTTCCTCGCCGGTGTTGTCGACGACGCCGCAGCGATCGCCATCACCGTCGAAACCAAGACCGACATCGGCCTTGTGTTCGAGCACCGCATCGCGGATCGCGTGCAGCATTTCCATGTCTTCCGGATTCGGATTGTATTTCGGGAAGGTGTGATCGAGCTCGGTATCGAGCGGAATCACCTCGCAGCCGATCGCTTCCATCACTTGTGGCGCGAATGCGCCCGCGGTGCCGTTGCCGCAGGCCACGACGACCTTCAGCTTGCGCTTCAGCTTCGGACGATTGGTGAGATCGGCGATATAGCGCGCCGGATAGTTTTCGTGGAATTGATAGGAGCCGCCAGCCTTGTTCTTGAACTCGGCATTGAGCACGATTTCCTTGAGCCGGGTCATCTCGTCCGGACCGAAGGTCAGCGGCTTGCTGGCACCCATCTTCACACCGGTCCAGCCATTGTCGTTATGCGAGGCCGTCACCATGGCGACACAGGGCACATCGAGATCGAACTGCGCGAAATAGGCCATCGGCGTTACCGCGAGGCCGATATCATGGACCTTGCAGCCGGCGGCCATCAGGCCCGTCATCAGCGCATATTTGATCGAGGCGGAGTAGCCACGGAAATCGTGTCCGGTGACGATTTCCTGCTTCTGGCCGAGTTCTGCAATCAGCGCGCCGAGCCCCATGCCCAGCGCCTGAATGCCCATCAGGTTGATTTCCTTGCCGAACAGCCAGCGCGCGTCATATTCGCGAAAACCCGTGGCCTTTACCATCGGCTCGGATTCGTAGGCGTAGGTATTCGGCACGAGCAAGGGCTTCGGCTTCGGAAACATTGCAGGACCTCGCATCAATTGGGATCAGTCTTGAATGCGCAGGCTTAGCCTTTGCGCACGCCTGTGGGAAGACGCATGGGCATTCAAGGATGCGAGTTTGTTTAGAATTGGGCTGCGGCGTGAATGCGTGGGGGATATGAGGTACTACTGTTCGAGTACCATCCGGCCATTTGCATATTCGAAGCGTTTCAACTTCGAGAGAAACGACAGGCCAAGCAGATTCTCGGACAGTGCCTCATCGGGCAGCACCATCGCATCGACATCACGCACGGTCAGCTCACCAACCTGCACGACAGCGATTCGCGTGCGCGCAGCCTTCAGCGTTCCGTTCGCCGTTGTCACCGTGGCGTTATAATCGGCACGCGACGGACGCAAACCAAATCGTGCCGCCGACTTTTCATTCAATGCGATGACGGACGCGCCAGTATCGACCATGAAGCCGATGCGCTGGCCCTCGATGCTCCCCTCAGTCTGGAAGTGACCGCGCGCATCGCGCGCAATCGACAGGCTACGGACACCGGCCTTTGCATTGCCCTGTGTGGTGGGTGCAGGGGATGACGCCTTCGCCATGGCCGGCGTCGTCGCCGTCATCTTGTCGGCCATCTGCGCCATCACGGTGCCCAGACCGATCAGGATCGCCGCGAAGAACATGATACTACGCATACGCAACCTCACTGAACGCAATCAGGGGAACCGCGAGTTCATCACACGGGCTCACCACCGTCCGTTCAGGACGGTCTTACAGACTGCTATTTTCGCGAAAAGGATGAGCGAAGCGTTAATGAGCGGCACTTTGCCTGATGATCACGTCCCGCGCGGCTTCACGCGGCGCGTCGGCAGCGCATTGGCGGGATCTTCCGGCCAGGGATGTCGCGGATAGCGGCCGCGCAGGTCCGAGCGCACGTCGAGGTAGCTGCCCCGCCAGAAGCCCGGCAGATCGCGCGTCACCTGCACCGGCCGCTGCGCCGGCGACAGCAATTCCAGCACCAGCGGCACCTTGCCCTTGGCGACCGACGGATGGGTGTTGAGCCCGAACAATTCCTGCAGACGGACGGCAATGGTCGGCCCCTGCTCGGCTTCGTAATCGATCGCCAGTACCGTCCCCGTCGGCGCCTCGAAATGCGTCGGCGCTTCCTTGTCGAGCCGCGCACGCAGCTCCCAGGGCAGCAAGCCCATTACGGCATCGGACAGATCGCCGGCCGAAAAATCCTTCAGCGAGGTCTTGTCGAACAGCGCCGGCATCAGCCACGTCTCGCGTGCCGTGGCGAGTGCCGTGTCGGACAGATCGGGCCATGCATCGCCTTCCGACACACGCAGGAACATCACGCGCCCCCGCCACTGCTGCAACGCCTTCGACCATGGCAAGCGATCGATGCCCGCGGCGACCAGACCGTCGGCGAAAACGCGCGCGGTGGCTTCGGACGGCTTCAGCGTGAACGGCGCTTCCGACAACGTGATCGCATGCAGCACACGCTTACGGCGGCCGCGCAGTGACATCGACGCCCGATCGAAACTGACATCGTCGGTATTCTCGATCTGATCGGCGAAACGCGTCTCGATATCGGCCTGCGCGATCGGCGCCGCCAGCAGGATACGACCATTGGCGGCGGTGCCGGTGAGTTCGGCCACCGCAATATAGGGTGCCCGCGCAAGAGCCGCGCTTTGTTCGATCGACGCGCCCCGGCCATTGGCCAGCACGAAACTGCCATTGCCGCGGTTCTTGGCCACGCGATCCGGGAAGGCGAAAGCGAGCATGGTGCCGGTGGTCAGCGTATCCGAGGTTGGGCTGCGGCGGTCGAGCCCCCTTCCCCCTTGCGGGGGAGGGTCGGGGATGGGGGTGCCCCACGCTCCGACCTCACTTGTGGAGGGGGGGGCCCCCCCCCCCCCCCCCCCCCCCCCCACCCCCCCCCCCCCCCCCCCCCCCCCCACCCCCCCCCCCCCCCCCCCCCCCCCCCCCCCCCCCCCCCAAGGGGGGAGGGAGCAGAAGCGCCGCGCTCGTTGCCTTCGACCTGCCCCGCCCAGCGCTCCGCGAGCTGCCGGGCGCTGCCGGCGCGCTGCGAGCGGTCGCGGCGGAATAGATCGAGACGATGGTCGAGATCGACGCTGTCGCCACCGAGACCGCGTTCAGTGAGAATGGCGGCGATCTCGGACGCCTCCTCGCCATAACCAAACCGCGCCGAATCCACGATCATGCGCGCCAGCCGCGGCGGGAGCGCCAGCGCGCGCAGCGCGTGACCTTCCTCGGTAATACGGCCATCACCATCGAGCGCGCCGAGCTCGCCGAGCAGGCCGCGCGCTTCCTTCAGCGCCGGCGCGGGCGGCGGATCTAGGAAGGTCAGTTGCGCGGGATCGCTGACGCCCCATTGCGCGAGATCGAGCACCAGCGTCGACAGATCCGCGCTGAGAATTTCGGGCTGTGTGTAGGCCGGCAATGAGGCGGTCTGCGGCTCGTCCCATAGCCGGTAGCAGATGCCGGGCTCGGTCCGGCCGGCGCGGCCGCGGCGCTGATCGACCGCAGCGCGCGAGGCCCGCACGGTTTCCAGCCGCGTCAGTCCGATATCCGGCTCATAGCGCGGCACACGGGCGACGCCGGAATCCACCACGATCCGCACGCCTTCGATAGTCAGCGAGGTCTCCGCAATCGAGGTCGCCAGCACCACCTTGCGCTGCCCCTTGGGCGCCGGCTGGATAGCACGGTCCTGCACGCCGGCATCGAGTGCACCGAATAAAGGGACGATCTCGATGGATGCGTCCTGTACGCGCTCGGCGAGAAAATTCTGCGTGCGGCGGATTTCCGCGGCACCCGGCAGGAACGCCAGCACCGAGCCGGGATCGGCACGCAAGGCGGTCGCGATGGCGTCGGCCATCTGCCGCTCGAGCTGGATGTCGGGCTTGCGGCCGAGATAGCGCGTCTCCACCGGATAAGCGCGACCCTCGCTGGCGATGACCCGCGCGTCGCCAAGCAGCTTCGCGATGCGCGCGCCGTCGATGGTCGCCGACATCACCAGGATGCGTAGGTCCTCGCGCAATCCGGTCTGCGCGTCGCGCGCCAGAGCCAAGCCCATATCGGCATCGAGCGAGCGCTCGTGAAATTCGTCGAACAGTACCGCGCCGATATTCTTCAGCTCGGGATCATCGAGGATCTGCCGCGAGAAAATCCCTTCGGTGACCACTTCTATCCGGGTGTTGCGCGAGATCTTCGAGCCGAAGCGGACGCGATAGCCGACGGTCTCGCCGACGCGCTCGCCCAGCGTTTTCGCCATCCGCTCGGCGCTGGCGCGGGCTGCGATCCGCCGCGGTTCCAGCATGATGATCTTCCTGCCCTTCAGCCACGGCGCATCGAGCAAAGCCAGCGGCACGCGCGTGGTCTTGCCGGCGCCCGGCGGCGCCACCAGCACCGCGGCGTTGCCGGCGTCCAGCGCGCCTGACAGCTCATCGAGCACAGCATCGATGGGCAGGGATGTATCGAAGGTTCGGGTCAAATCAGGCTCTGTAATGGTCCCGGCTGTCATACGCGGCAGCGGAGCGGCGGACCATCCCACATTCCTTAACCTGCGTTAACCACCCCGCCAAACTCGCCCTGCCGCGACCATTTGCGGGGCATATTTGGGGTTCAGAGAAAGGCAATTGAAACCGATCTCGTCTCATGATCCCGCCAAAAGAAGCGCCGAACAGGGGATACCGATGACCACCAGTGGCACCTTCGCCGTCGCCGATCGCGCGGCGCTGTCAGGGACAGAGCGAATCGACTGGGTCGATTACGCCAAGGGTATCTGCATCATCATGGTGGTGATGATGCATTCGGTGCTGGGTGTCGAACTGGCCGCCGGCCAGACCGGCTACATGCATCTGCTGGTGGCCTTCGCCAAACCGTTCCGGATGCCGGACTTCTTCCTGATCTCCGGGCTATTTCTGGCCCGTGTCATCGATCGCGACTGGCGGACCTATCTCGACCGCAAGGTCGTCCACTTCCTGTATTTCTACGTGCTGTGGGTGACCATCCAGTTCGGCTTCAAGGCGCCCGGCTTTGCTGCCGAACACGGCTGGGCCTATGTCGCCAATCTTTATCTGATCTCCTATATCGAGCCGTTCGGCACGCTGTGGTTCATCTATATGCTGCCGGTGTTCTTCATCGTCACCAAGCTGGCGCGGCGCGTGCCGCCGCTGCTGATCTGGGGCATCGCCGCCGCGCTGGAGATGGCGCATATCAGCACCGGCTGGACGATGATCGACGAGTTCTGCTCGCGCTTCGTCTATTTCTATTCGGGCTACCTGTTCGCGACGCAGGTCTTCGCGCTGTCCGATCGCGCGCGGGCCAAACCAGTGATGGCGCTGGTCGGCCTTGCGGCCTGGGCGCTGGTCAATGCCGCTCTCGTCTATGACGGCTGCAGCGAATGGCCAGTGATCTCGCTGATGCTCGGCTTTGCCGGAGCGGTCGCGATCATCGTGATGGGCACGTTGCTGGCGAAGATGCAGTGGCTCGGCTTCATCCGCTTCTTCGGCGAGCATTCCATCGTGATCTATCTCGCCTTCTTCCTGCCGATGGCGACATCCCGCGCGCTATTGCTGAAATTCAGCCCGTTCGACATCGGCACTGTCTCGCTACTGGTGACGCTCTGCGGCGTCATCGGCGCGCTGGTGATCTGGAGGCTCGCGCTGATGGTCCGTGCGAACTTCCTGTTCGAGCGCCCGGCAGCGTTCTGGATTGCGCCGAAGAAGAAAAGCGCGACGCTGCAGGCGGCGGAGTAGAACTTACACCGCCGTCGGCGACCTTCCGTCATCGAGCTTTACGCCGTCCTTCATGCCCTCAATCTTGGCGCGGAAACCTTCCGCGTCGCCGAAATCTGCGAAGCCGACATAATGCGGATGCGGGCCGAGCACGCGGCGCGCGTGCTTGATCGGGCACCAATAGACTTCGGTGCGGGCGGCAACTTCGCGCACAAAGGCAGCGACCCCGTTGCAATACGAGCAATAGGCGCAGTTCACCTTTTCGATGATGTTGAGGTAAGCGAGGTGATGCCGGTCGAACACCAGATAGTCGCGCCGCCGCACCTTGGGGATGCCATAGATCGGAAAGCAGATTGCCTGATAGGCCATCACCCAGAGATCGATCAGTACGAAGGGGATGATCAGCGAATAGATCACCGGAGCGGACAATACGATCAGCGGATTGGCGCTGAAGAGGTATTTCGACGCGCCCACCTTGATGGCGCGCTGCAGCTTCTCGATATCCTGCTCGAAGACAATCTTGCGCCGCTCGAAACGGAAGCGCAGCTCTTCCCGCCGGCGGGTCAGCTCGGCCTCGATCTCGGCCTCCACGCCCTTCATCTTGTCCATCAATTCGGCGAGCTCGGGCATGAATGGTCCTTCGATTGGCAATGACCGGCGCAAGGGCACATGGAACAGGGCGCGGCGCAAGCCGGGCGGCATCACAAAAACCGGCGGGATGACTGGCTGACAGACTGTCATTTCCGGCGAAAATCCTTAAGTTGCGGCCATGCCGAAAACCTCAGAAACAGCTGCCGCCAAGCCCGCCACCGTCAAGGCCCTCGCGAAGGGCGACCATGTCTTTCTGGTCGACGGCTCGTCCTATATTTTCCGCGCTTATCACGCGCTGCCGCCGCTGAACCGCAAGTCCGACGGGCTGCAGGTCAATGCGGTGCTGGGCTTCTGCAACATGCTGTGGAAGCTGATCCGCGACATGCCGCCGGACAACCGGCCGACGCATCTGGCGATCATCTTCGACAAGTCGGAAGTGACCTTCCGCAACAAGCTCTACCCCGAATACAAGGCGCACCGGCCGCCCGCGCCGGACGACCTGATCCCGCAATTCGCGCTGATCCGCGACGCCGTCCGCGCCTTCGACCTGCCGAGCATCGAACAAGGTGGTTTCGAGGCCGATGACCTGATCGCAACCTATGTCCGCGAAGCCGGTGAACGCGGCGCGACCGCCACCATCGTGTCGTCGGACAAGGATCTGATGCAGCTCGTGACCGAGCAAGTCACCATGTACGACACCATGAAGGATCGTCGCCTCGGCATTGCCGAGGTGATTGAGAAATTCGGTGTGCCGCCGAACAAGGTCGTCGAAGTGCAGGCGCTGGCCGGCGATAGCGTCGACAACGTGCCCGGCGTCCCCGGCATCGGCATCAAGACCGCTGCGCAACTCATCACCGAATATGGCGATCTTGAAACGCTGCTGAATCGCGCTGGCGAGATCAAGCAGCCGAAGCGGCGAGAGTCGTTGATCGAGCACGCAGAGAAGGCGCGCATCTCGCGGCAGCTCGTGCTGCTCGACGACAAGGTCGCCCTCGACGTGCCACTCGATGACCTCGCAGTGCACGAGCCCGACGCGCGCAAGCTGATCGCGTTCCTGAAGGCGATGGAATTCTCGACGCTGACGCGCCGTGTCGCTGAATATGCCGAGATCGATCCGGCGGATGTGGAGGCCGACAGCGCGACGAAGAGCAGCTCCGCGCCCTCCGCCCCCTCCCCCCTTGCGGGGGAGGGCCGGGGTGGTGGGTCCACAAGCGAGGGCGATCTGTTTGGCTCACCCCCCTCCCCAACCCTCCCCCGCCTAGCGGAGCTTCGCTCCGCGCGGGGGGGAGGGAGTCCCTCGCGTCCGTCAAGCAGCAGCGCTCATATCGAAGCGGCTGTTCACAGCGACCGCCCTGCCCTCACCCCGATCTCGCTGGCCAAGGCCCGCGCCGAAGCCGCGCGCAAGATGCCGGTGAAGCGCGAGGCCTATCAGCCTGTACGCTCCCTGAAAGAGCTCGAGCTATGGATCTCCCGCATCCTCGATACCGGTCACGTCGCATTCGAATGCAAGGCGTCGTCGATCGATCCGATGCAGGCCGACATGGTCGGCATCGCGCTGTCGCTCGGTCCGAATGATGCCTGCTATGTGCCGCTGGCCCATCGCCAATCCGGCGACGGCGCAGGCCTGTTCGCCGCCGATCTCGAGCCCGACCAGATCAAGGCCGCCGATGCGCTTGCTGCGCTGAAACCGGTACTGGAATCCGCGGGCCTGTTGAAGATCGGCTTCAACATCAAGTTCACCGCGGTGCTGCTCGCACAGCACGGCATCACGCTGCGCAACCATGACGACGTGCAACTGATGTCCTATGCGCTCGACGCCGGGCGCAACGCCCATGGCCTCGATGCGCTCGCCGAGATCTGGCTCGGCCATGCCATGTTGACCTTTGGCGAACTGATCGGCTCCGGTAAGGGCAAGCTGACGTTCGAACAGGTCAAGATCGACCGCGCCACAGCCTATGCCGCCGAAGACGCCGACGTGCTGCTGCGGCTGTGGAATGTGCTGAAGCCGCGCCTTGCGGCCGAGCACATGACCACCGTCTATGAGACGCTGGAGCGGCCGCTGATTTCCGTGCTGGCCCGCATGGAGCGCCGCGGCATTTCCATCGACCGTCAGGTATTGTCGAAACTCTCGGCCGACTTCGCGCAAACCGCTGCGCGCATCGAAGCCGAAATCCGCGAGATTGCCGGCGAAGAGGTCAATATCGGCAGTCCCAAGCAGCTCGGCGATATCCTGTTCGGCAAGATGGGCCTGCCGGGTGGTAGCAAGACCAAGACCGGTGCATGGTCGACGTCCGCGCAGGTGCTCGATGACCTCGCCGAACAGGGCCACGAATTCCCGCGCAAGATTCTCGACTGGCGGCAGGTCTCGAAATTGCGCTCGACCTATACCGATGCGCTGCCGAACTACGTGCATCCGCAGACCCATCGCGTGCATACGACTTACGCGCTGGCGGCGACCACCACAGGCCGCCTCTCGTCCAACGAGCCGAATTTGCAGAACATCCCGGTGCGCACCGAGGACGGCCGCAAGATCAGGCGCGCCTTCATCGCCGCGCCCGGCCACAAGCTGGTGTCGGCCGACTACTCGCAGATCGAATTGCGACTGCTGGCAGAGATCGCCGATATCCCTGTGCTGAAACAGGCCTTCCAGGACGGCCTCGACATTCACGCCATGACGGCTTCGGAAATGTTCGGCGTGCCGGTCAAGGACATGCCGGCGGAAATCCGCCGCCGCGCCAAGGCGATCAATTTCGGCATTATCTACGGCATTTCGGCGTTCGGCCTCGCCAACCAGCTCAGCATCCCCCGCGAGGAAGCCGGCGCCTATATCAAGAAATACTTCGAGCGCTTCCCGGGCATCCGCGCCTATATGGACCAGACGCGCGATTTCTGCCGGGAGCACGGCTATGTGCAGACCCTGTTCGGGCGTAAATGTCATTACCCGGACATCAAGGCCTCGAACGCCTCGATCCGCGCCTTCAACGAACGCGCCGCGATCAACGCCCGCCTGCAGGGCACCGCTGCCGATATCATCCGCCGCGCCATGACGCGGATGGAGGACGCGCTGGCGGAGAAGAAGCTCTCAGCCAAGATGCTGCTGCAGGTGCATGACGAACTGATCTTCGAGGTGCCCGACGACGAAGTCGCGGCGACGCTGCCGATCGTGCAGCACACCATGCAGGACGCACCGTTCCCGGCGGTGCTGCTGTCGGTGCCACTGCAGGTCGATGCGCGCGCGGCGGATAACTGGGAAGAGGCGCACTAGTTTTACCGCCCACGAACGGCATTGCAGATGGATTTCGACTATCTGCGATGCTGAATCCGAAATGGTCCGACGCCATCGCATGGGCTACACAACGACCATTCCCAGCCTGCGAGTAGTCCCATGCCCCATCTCACGTCCCTGCTCGGCTTCGCCCTCGTCTCGCTCGGCATGGTGCTGACGCCGGGGCCGAACATGATCTATCTGATCTCGCGCTCGATCACGCAGGGGCCTGCGGCCGGCATGGTGTCGCTTGGCGGCGTCGCACTGGGTTTCATCTTCTACATGCTGTGCGCGGCCTTCGGCATCACCGCGCTGCTGTTCGCAGTCCCTTACGCCTATGACGCGCTGAGGCTCGCCGGTGCGGCCTATCTGCTGTGGCTGGCATGGCAGGCGCTGAAGCCGAACGGACGCTCGCCGTTCCAGGTCAAGAAGCTCGCCATCGACAGCCCGCGCAAGCTGTTCGTCATGGGCTTCGTCACCAATCTGCTCAATCCAAAGATCGCGATGCTGTATCTGGCGCTGCTGCCACAGTTCATCGATCCCACGGCCGGCAGCGTGCTGACGCAGTCGCTGGTGCTCGGATCGACGCAGACGATCATCAGCGTCGGCGTCAACGGGCTGATCGCGCTTGGCGCCGGATCGATCGCGCTGTTTCTCGGCGAGCGACCGACCTGGCTCAAGCTGCAGCGCTGGCTGATGGGCACGGTGCTGGCCGGCCTCGCCGTGCGGATGGCGCTGGAAACGCGGAAGGCGTGATCTTCCTAACCTCGCCCCGCTCTTTGCGGGGAGAGGTCGCGCGCAGCTTTGCGCGCGGGTGAGGGGCAAGGCACCGGGCCTGCCTCACTAACAATCTATCGAATCGGAAAGTCGAACCACGCATTGCGTAATACGCGAGTAGCACGGACATTGTGACGTCCGCGCCATGCCCCAGAGGGAGCCGACCTCAATCCAGCTTCGCGTCCATGCCGCGCTTCACACCCGGACGGGCCATCAACGCATCGTACCAGCGGCCGACATTCGGGAAATCGGCGAACGACACCTTGTGGCGCTCATGCCGCCAGGCCCAGCCGAGGACGGCGAAATCGGCCACCGACAGCGCGCCGGCGACGAATTCGTGGTCGGCCAGGCGACGATCCAGCACGCCATAGAGCCGGCGCGTCTCATCGGAATAGCGCTTCAACCCGTAGGCCCGCTGGGTCTCATCTTCCAGCGCGATGAAATGATGCACCTGGCCGGGCATCGGACCGAAGCCCCCCATCTGCCACATCAGCCATTCCAGCACCGGAATCCGCTCGCCGAGAGATTTCGGCAGGAATTTGCCGGTCTTTTCGCCGAGATAGAGCAAGATGGCGCCGGATTCGAACACGCTGACCGGCTTGCCATCCGGCCCGTCGGGATCGACGATGGCCGGGATCTTGTTGTTAGGGCTGATTTTCAGGAATTCGGGCTTCATCTGCTCGCCCTTGCCGATATGCACCGGGAAAACCTTGTAAGGCAGGCCCATTTCCTCCAGCGCGACGGAGATCTTGCGGCCGTTCGGCGTATTCCAGGTGTGCAGCTCGATAGTCATGCGATTCCTCTTCCGGTCTTGCCCGATCTTGTTGCCCGGTCTGTAGCATCGTCCCAACGGGCGGTAAAACGGCCTGGAGAGTGTTGACGAGGCCCGCGCCAGTCTGGAATGTGCCGGAAAGCGCCGGTAGATTGCGCCCGGTTCAGCACAGAGACCGTTTCAGCAGAGACATGCCATTGACCAAATCAGCCGCCCGCGCCCGCCTGTTCGAGATCATCCGCGACCGTTCGTTCGGTTATGGTGAGATCACTTTGGCTTCAGGCCGCAAGAGCAATTTCTATTTCAACCTGAAGCCAACCATGTGCGACCCTGAAGGTGCTGCGCTGCTGGCCGAGCTAACCTATGACGCGCTGCGCGACGACAATCTCGATTATGTTGGCGGGCTTGAGATGGGCGCCGTGCCGCTGGCCGGTGCGCTCGCACAGCTCTCCTGGCTGAAAAACCATCCGATCGCGGCCTTCTTCGTCCGCAAGAAGCCGAAGGAGCACGGTGCACGTCTCGCTGTCGAAGGTCTCGCCAAGGGCGAGACGCTGGAAGGCAAACGCATTGTCATCGTCGAGGACGTCACCACCACTGGTGGCTCTGCCGTGAAGGCACTCGATGCGGTGCGCGAGGCCGGCGGCGAAGTCGTGCTGGTCTTCACCATGGTTGATCGCGATGAAGGCGCAGCCGAAACCTTTGCCAAGGCCGGCGTGGCGTTTCGCTCGCTTTACAAGGCCGGGGAATTTCTGAAGGGTTGATCCTTCATCGGCTCCGTTCGCGCACAATGCGCGCAAGGACGCAGTGAAAGGTCACCTTTTGCTTCGCTTCATCGCCCTCGCTGCTTTGCTCCTCATTGTCACGCTTGCGCCCGATATGGCGCACGCAGCCGAGGGCGGCCTCGATGGCACCAGGCTGTCGCTGCTGTGGGCATTACCGTTTGCCGGCATCCTGTTGTGCATCGCCACGGGGCCGGTGCTCTATCATCATCTGTGGGAGCACCATTACGGCAAGTTCGCCGCGTTCTGGGCCACGTTGGTGATCGTGCCGCTGTTCTTCGTGACTGATGCAACGACCGTGGTGCACACGCTCTCCCACACCGTGCTGCTCGAATATCTGCCGTTCATTCTGCTACTGCTGGCGCTGTTCACCGTGGCCGGCGGAATCTATGTCGAAGGCAACCTGCATGACAGCGTCTTCACCAATACGGCGCTGCTAGGCTTCGGCACGCTGATCGCCAGCGTCGTCGGCACCACCGGCGCGTCGATGATCCTGATCCGGCCGCTGATCCGCGCCAATGACGATCGTCGCACTAACGTCCACGTGGTGGTGTTCTTCATCTTCCTCGTCTCGAATATCGGCGGCTCGCTCTCGCCGCTCGGCGACCCGCCGCTGTTTCTCGGCTTCCTCCGCGGCGTCGATTTCTTCTGGACCACGGTGCACCTTTTTCCGGAAATGCTGTTCGCGGCCGGGATCCTGCTTGCGATCTTCATGGTGCTCGATGTCTATTTGCATCATCGCGAAGGCAACTTTCCCAGGAAGAAAGACCCGACACCGGATTCGCCGTTGCATTTGCACGGCAAGATCAACCTGCTGCTGCTGGTCGTGATCATCGGCGCGATCCTGATGAGTGCGAGTTGGAAGCCCGGCGTCACTTTCACCGTGCTCGGCACGCCACTCGCATTGCAGGATCTGCTACGCGACGTGATTTTCGTGCTGGCGACGTTTGCGTCGCTGTGGCTGACGAAGGCCGAGCACCGCAAGGCCAATGATTTCACCTGGGGTCCGATCCAGGAAGTCGCGCTGCTGTTCGCTGGCATCTTCATCTGCATCGTGCCTGTGATGGCGATGCTGCAGGCGGGCGCGCAGGGGCCGTTTGCGGTGCTGGTCGCCCTGGTCAGCCATGCCGACGGTACGCCGAACAATGCCGCCTATTTCTGGCTCACCGGCATTCTGTCGTCGTTCCTCGACAATGCCCCGACCTATCTGGTGTTCTTCGAACTCGCGGGCGGCGACGCCAAGACACTGATGACGACGGGGGGCGCGACGCTGGCGGCGATTTCAGCAGGCGCAGTGTTCATGGGCGCCAACACCTATATCGGCAACGCGCCGAATTTCATGGTCTATGCCATCGCTCGCGACGCGGGCATAAAAATGCCAAGCTTCTTCGGTTACATCCTGTGGTCGGGTGCGGTGCTGATCCCGGTCTTCCTGGTGATGACATGGGTGTTTTTCATCTAGCGCGCCGCGCTGGTTACCATTCATTTACCATGACGCCCTAACATGACACCGCACCGGAGCGTTTTCGCTCGGGCACTGACATGCGGTCGCGGAGCTGGCGTTGCGTCACAATCGAACATCCTCGCGTGTCGTGCGTCCCCTGATGCTGCTGACGGCGATGAGTCTCGTCGCACTGACCCCGCAGACGGCATCTGCGCAGAATTTCTTCGATTTCCTGTTCGGCGGCGGCCAGCCGCAGAAACAGCAGCAGCGCCGCGGCGCGCCCGCGCCGGAGAGCAATTTCTTCTCCGATCCGTTCGGCCTCAACACGCCTGCCGAAGCGCCGCCGCCCCAGCGCAGCGCATCTATCGGCGGCTCCGGTCCCGCCTTCTGCGTGCGCACCTGCGACGGCAAGTATTTTCCGCTAGGTCGCGGCATGAGCCCGGCGCAGATGTGCCAGGCATTCTGCCCAGCGGCGACCACCAAGGTCCTGTTCGGCAGCAGCATCGAGAACGCATCATCGAGCACCGGTGAGCGTTACAACGATCTGGAAAACGCCTTCGCCTATCGCAAGGCGCTGAAGGCCGACTGCACCTGCAACGGCCGCGATCCCTCCGGCCTCGCGCCGGTCGATCTGACGCTCGATACATCGCTGCGTCCCGGCGATGTGATCGCGACGACCAACGGTCTCGTCGCTTTCTCGGGCGTCCGCACCGGCAACACCCAGACCGCGGAATTCACGCCGGTTGCGAATTATCCCGGCCTGACCTCGGATGTCCGTGCCCGGCTCGGCGAGATGAAGGTGGCACCGGTCTCTGCAGAAATGATCACCGACGAAGCGCCGATGTCGGAAGCCGCGCGTGATGCAGCGCCGGCTGCTGCCACGACCGTCGTGCCGAAGAGCGCGCCAACGGCCCGCGCCAAGCGCGCCGAGCTTCAATAGATCATCGCCCGACGATGACGCCGATCACGTTCGGCGCCGAGAGATACTTCTCCTCGATCTCGGCACGCGCCGCCGCGCGATTCTCCGGCGTCAGCAATCCGCGCTTCTCGGCGAGGATCATCCAGCAATAGCCCCACCAGTCGGTGAGCATGCCGTGGTCGTCGACGAGGTCGTAGCCCTGCTCGGCCGCAAATATCCGCGCATGCGCCTCGTCGAGCTGATCGAGCCAGGCGTGATCTTCCAGCGAGAACAGGTCATCGCTGATGTCGTCCGTCGTATAGCCCCAGACCGAGAGGCAAACGGTGTTGAACTCGCGATCGATTTGATCGTCATCGATCGGATGCCGGCGCGCCATCAAATGCAGCCGCGACAGCGACCGCGCAAAGTCGGCTATGCGGGTGAGAGCAAACTGATCGAAGGCAATGGTGGACATCTAGTCCTCGCGAGCTTGAACAGACCATAGATATTGTAGGCGAAGGCAACGAATCACCTCGGAATATCAATAGCTTACTAATTTGTTCTTAATTTGTTCCAATTTTTATAAATTCGGTTCTCGCATGCCTGCCCAAATCCCGGGCAGCTCCATGGCAAAAGCTCGCCACCCCCACGGGTTCCGGGAGCAGCCAAATGCGCGTATGATTTTGGTCAGTGACACAGCTCAGGATGGCCGGTTTGTCAGATTTATCAGTCCCAGCAAAATTCCAGCCCGAGAATACGGCTGTCGATGAACTGGCGCTTGCCGACATCAAGAGCGCTATTCTCGTCAAGTTGAGGCTGGCAATCGGCAAGGAAGCCGCATTCGCCACCAAGCACGACTGGTACAAGGCTGCCGCCCTGACGCTGCGCGACCGCATGGTGCATCGCTGGCTGAGCTCGGACAAAGAGAGCTACGACGCCGGCCGCAAGCGGGTCTATTACCTCTCGCTGGAATTCCTGATCGGCCGCCTGTTCACCGATGCGCTGAACAATATGGGCCTGCTGCCGCTGTTCGAAGCCGCGCTCGGCGATCTTGGTGTCGGCCTCGACGAACTCCGCAAATGCGAGCCGGATGCAGCGCTCGGCAATGGCGGCCTCGGCCGCCTCGCCGCTTGCTTCATGGAGAGCATGGCAACGCTTGGCATTCCAGCTTTTGGCTACGGCATCCGCTACAACTTCGGCCTGTTCCGTCAGGTCATCTCGCACGGCGTGCAGCAGGAATATCCCGACGAGTGGCTCGGCTTTGGCAATCCGTGGGAACTACCGCGGCGGGAAGTCACGTATAACGTCTATTTCGGTGGCAGCATCGAGACCGTCGAGGACGGCAAGGGCCGCAAGCAGGTCATCTGGCATCCCGGCGAGACCGTCGAGGCCGTTGCCTATGACACACCCATCGTCGGCTGGCGTGGTCAGCATGTGAACGCGCTGCGGCTGTGGTCGGCGCGCGCGCCGGATCCGCTGCGGCTCGACGTCTTCAACACCGGCGACTATGTCAGCGCCAGCGCCGAGCAGGCGCGCGCCGAAGCGATCTGCAAATTTCTCTATCCGAACGACGAGAGCGCCGCCGGCCGCGAATTGCGTCTGCGCCAGGAATATTTCTTCGTCTCCGCCTCGCTGCAGGATCTGGTCAAACGTCACCTCCATTCCGATGGCAATCTGCGTGGCCTCGCCAACAAGGCGGCGGTGCAGATGAACGACACGCATCCGAGCCTGGCCATCGCCGAGCTGATGCGCATCCTGGTCGATCAGCACAATATGCGCTGGGATGCCGCCTGGCAGATCACCAACGCGACTTTGTCCTACACCAACCACACGCTGCTGCCCGAAGCGCTGGAGACCTGGCCGGTCGAACTGTTCCAGCGTCTGCTGCCGCGGCATCTTGAAATCATCTACCGCATCAATGAAGCGCATCTCGACCGCGCCGATGCGACGCGCCCCGGCGACACCGCCTATCGCGCTTCGGTCTCGATCATCGACGAGACGTCAGGTCGCCGCGTGCGCATGGGCAATCTCGCTTTCATCGGCTCGCACCGCATCAACGGCGTTTCGGCGATGCATTCGGAGCTGATGAAGGAGACCGTGTTCCACGATCTCAACCAGCTCTATCCCGGCCGCATCACCAACAAGACCAATGGCATTACTTTCCGCCGCTGGCTGATGCTGGCCAACCCGAAGCTCACCGACCTGTTGCGCGCCACTTGCGGCGAAGCCGTGCTCGACGATCCCACGCGGCTCATCAAGCTCGAGGCTTTTGCCGGCGATGCCGCGTTCCAGCAGGAATTCCGCAAGGTCAAGCATCACAACAAACTCGCGCTCGCGCGTGTGATTGGCGAGAAACTCGGCGTGCAGGCCGATCCGTCGGCGCTGTTCGACGTGCAGATCAAGCGCATCCACGAATACAAGCGACAATTGCTCAACCTCATTGAAACAGTCGCGCTGTATCAGGCGATCAAGGACGAGCCGGGCAAGGACTGGGTGCCGCGCGTCAAGATTTTCGCCGGCAAGGCGGCGGCGAGCTATCGTTATGCCAAGCTGATCATCCGCCTCATCAATGACGTCGCCGAGGTCGTGAACAACGATACGACGATCGGCGGCAAGCTGAAGGTCGCGTTCCTGCCTGACTACAATGTCAGCCTGGCGGAAGTCATCATTCCCGCGGCCGATCTGTCCGAACAGATCTCGACCGCCGGTATGGAAGCCTCCGGCACCGGCAATATGAAGCTCTCGCTGAACGGCGCGCTGACCATCGGCACGCTGGACGGCGCCAATATCGAAATCCGCGACAATGTGGGCCCGGAGAATATCGCGATCTTCGGCATGACTGCTGCGGAAGTTGTCGAGCGCCGTGCCAAGGGCCTCGACGCCTCCGATGTGATCAACAAGTCGCCCAATCTCGGCCGCGCGATCCAGGCCATCGAGACCGGCGCATTCTCGCCGGATGATCCCGGCCGTTACGCGTCGGTCGGCCACGCGCTGCGCCACCTCGATCACTATGTAGTCTCGGCCGACTTCGACTCCTATTACGAAGCCCAGCGCGGCATCGACACGCGATGGAGGGCCGGCTCCGCCTGGAGCCGCGCCGCGATTCTCAACACTGCCCGGATGGGCTGGTTCTCGTCAGACCGCACCATCCGCGAATATGCCGATGATATCTGGGGCGTGCCGGTTGCTGGCGATCTGCCGGGCACACCGAGTCTGCAGGCACGAAAGGCAACGTAAGCGCGATGGTGCTCACGCGCGATACGCAACGAGCACCGCGCCGCAGGCGATCAGGATGACGCCGAGCCAGTTCGGCAGCGACAATTTCTCGCCGAGAAACAACACGGCAAACACCGCCACGAACACCACACTGAGCTTGTCGATCGGCGCCACCTGCGCGGCATTGCCAAGTTTCAGCGCGCGGAAGTAGCAGATCCACGATGCTCCGGTCGCTAAACCAGACAGCACGAGGAACAACCACGTCTTTGCTGAGACCGCTGACGGCGATTGCCAGTTTCCCGTGACATAAACCATCATACCGGCGGCAAAGAGAATGACGATGGTGCGGATGAAGGTCGCGAAGTCCGAATTGACGTTCTCGATGCCGATCTTGGCGAAGATCGCCGTCAGCGCAGCGAAGGCCGCGGATAGCAGCGCCCAGAACGGCCAGGAGAGCATGACGTTTTTCATTTGAAGTGTCCTTGCCTGTCAGCCGTCATTGCGAGGAGCCCTTGCGACGAAGCAATCCAGTCTTCGCGTTCTAGCTGGTCGTGCATCGCATGCCGACTAACGGTTTCGTCATGGCCGGGCTTGTCCCGGCCATGACGGCTGACAGGTTCCGCGTGACATGAAAAAGGCGGCCTTACGGCCGCCCTTTCGCACTCAATCTTAAAGCAGCGACTTACTCCGCCGCCAGCTTCACATCCGGCGCGGCGGCGCGGACATCCGCATCGACCTGGGCTTCGAACTTGGCGAAGTTCTTCTGGAACATGCCGACCAGTTTTCGCGCAGTCGCGTCGAATTCGGCCTTGTCCTTCCAGGTGTTGACGGGATCGAGGATCTCCGACGGCACGCCATCCAGCGCGGTCGGGACTGCGAAGCCGAAATACTTGTCGGTGCGGAATTCCACGTTGCGCAGCGAGCCGTTCAGCGCCGCAGTCAGCAGCGCGCGGGTCACCTTGATCGGCATGCGCGAACCAACGCCATACTTGCCACCGGTCCAGCCGGTATTGACCAGCCAGCAGTCGACGTTGTGCTTGGCGATCAGGTCGCGCAGCATGTTGCCATAGACCGACGGATCGAGCGGCAGGAACGGCGAGCCGAAGCAGGTCGAGAATTCCGGCTCCGGATCGTTGCCGAGGCCGCGCTCGGTGCCGGCGACCTTGGCGGTGTAGCCGGACAGGAAGTGATACATCGCCTGCGCCGGGGTCAGCTTGGCGATCGGCGGCAGCACGCCAAACGCGTCGGCGGCGAGCATCACCACATTCTTCGGCTGCGGCGCGCGGCCGGTGCGCGAGGCATTCGGGATGAAGTCGAGCGGATAGGCGGAACGGGTGTTCTCGGTCTTCGAGCCATCGTCGAAATCCGGCAGACGAGTATTGGCGTCGAGCACGACGTTTTCCAGCACCGCACCGAAGCGCTTGCTCGCCGCATAGATCGCGGGCTCGGCTTCTTCGGAAAGCTTGATGGTCTTGGCGTAGCAGCCGCCTTCGAAATTGAAGATGCCGTCCTTGCCCCAGCCATGCTCGTCGTCGCCGATCAGCGTGCGCTTCGGATCGGCCGAGAGCGTGGTCTTGCCGGTGCCAGACAGGCCGAAGAAGATCGCGCTGTCGCCGTCGGGGCCGACATTGGCCGAGCAATGCATCGGCAGCACGCCCTTGGCGGGCAGATAGTAGTTCAGCGTGGTGAAGACCGACTTCTTCATCTCGCCGGCATAATAAGACCCGCCGATCAGGACGATCTTGCGGGCGAAATCGATTGCCACGACGTTTTCCGAGCGGCAGCCGTGACGTTTGGGATCGGCCTTGAAGCTCGGCAGGTCGATGATGGTGAGTTCAGGCACGAAGTCCTTCAACGCAGCTGCTTCCGGACGGATCAGCAGCGTGCGGATGAATAGGGAGTGCCATGCGAGTTCGGTGAACACGCGGGTCTTGATCTGGAAACTCGGATCGGCACCGCCATAAAGGTCCTGCGCGAACAGGGTCATGCCTTCGGCGTGCTTCTTGAAATCGATATAGAGCGCTTCGAACTGCTCCGGCGTGATCGCCTGATTGCCAGCCCACCACATCTGTTCGGTGGAAGCGTCCTTGACGGTGAACTTGTCCTTTGGGCTGCGGCCGGTGAATTCACCCGTGTCAGCACAGAGCGCGCCATCGGACGACAATTCGGCTTCGCCGTTACGCAGCGAATATTCGTAAAGCTGCGGCGCGCCGAGATTCCAGTTCACCGCTTTGAGATTTTTCAGTCCGAATTTGTCGGCACCATAGGCACCGTTGCGTACGCCCGTCTCTTGCACGGAATATTCCTCCTTGAGTCCGCATATCCGACCTGTGCAACTGTCTTCAATCGCACGTCAGCAGCGGTAGCCGTCATTATAACCACCGAGGCCGTAACCCGGCGATCTAATAGTGACGAAGATGTGAAATGCCAAGCTGCTGTCCGCATATTTGGTTTATTCCAGCACGGCACTTGATACCGCTCAATTCTTCAAAGCGCGGGCCTGCTCTGCGAGTTCCTTCAGGACTTGCCGCAATGCACCCGGAGTGACAATCCGCCGCGGAAAGTCCAGCCGGATCACCGTCGCGCCGTTCTGCAGGTCCATGCCATCCGGATCGCATCCCGTGCACCACCAGTCGCCTGCGTCCGCGTGGAGGAGCTTGGTTGCATAGAGATTGAGCGCGTCGAGATGATCGGCGTTCATATGAGCAACGGCGCCCTCCTCGGCCTCGAGCATGCCTTCGGCATCGGTGAGATCGGTCAGGAATTGCTCTGGCTTCAGGTCGTTAATGCGGCCAAAGCCGGCCACCAGATGGGCACTCTTCGGCTTGATCCGGAAGAACGAAAAATCCTTAAAATCCACAAAGACTTGCGCGGATGGATGGACGCTGAGATAGCGCCGGCGCAGCAGCAATTTTTCGCTGTTGCTGGCCTCCTGCGCGATACCTCCGAGCATGATGCGTGAGCCCTCCAGGGGGTCCCCCGGCGCCCGCTCATCCAGCATCAGCGAGACGCGGGCATCCGCCAGAATATTGCGGGTATGCTGCGCCAGCCGGGAAATCAGGAGAATCGGCGACCCGTCCGGGTGGCTGGCGACATTGGCCAGCGCACAATAAGGATCGCCGGAACCGACGGCCAGGGTAGCCAGCGCCCCCTGCCGACTGCGCCGCAACAGCGACCGGGTGACGCGCGAGGGGTCGAAATCGGAGGTCGGCTGCATCGTTAAATCCCGTATTTCATTGCAAAAAGTGGCTATTTCTTCTTCCCCGGGAGGTCTATACATCTACGGAACCCACGCATCATTCAAGCGTTCAGGGAACTCGGCCACACTTCAGCCCAGCTTGCATTGCTCGTTGACTGTGTTCTTAAGGCCACCTCATACGGCGGATTGTTGAATTCTGCCGGATAGCCCATCCCGCTTCGGAAAGCAGGCTCATGCCAACTATCGCACTGGTCGACGACGACCGTAACATTCTCACATCCGTATCGATCGCGCTGGAAGCCGAGGGCTACCGCATCATGACCTATACGGATGGTGCTTCCGCACTCGATGGCTTCCGCACGAGCCAGCCGGACCTCGCAATCCTCGATATCAAGATGCCTCGCATGGACGGCATGGAGACACTGCGCCGTCTGCGCCAGAAGTCCGATCTGCCGGTGATCTTCCTGACGTCGAAGGACGAGGAGATCGACGAGCTGTTCGGCCTGAAAATGGGCGCCGACGATTTCATCCGCAAACCGTTCTCGCAGCGTCTGCTGGTCGAGCGCGTCAAGGCCGTGCTGCGCCGCGCCGCGCCGAAGGACCCGACTGCCGCTCCGAAGGAGACCGACGCCAAGGCGCTCGATCGCGGTTTGCTGCGGATGGATCCGGAACGTCACACCTGCACCTGGAAGAACGAGCCGGTCACGTTGACCGTCACCGAGTTCCTGATCCTGCAGGCGTTGGCGACGCGCCCCGGCGTGGTGAAGAGCCGCAACGCGCTGATGGATGCCGCCTATGACGATCAGGTCTATGTGGACGATCGCACCATCGACAGCCACATCAAGCGGCTGCGCAAGAAGTTCAAGGTCGTCGACGACGACTTCGAGATGATCGAGACGCTGTATGGCGTCGGTTATCGCTTCAAGGAAACCTGATCTGTAAGGGTTCCCGCGGCACGGCTGGGGGCCTGACGGCTCAGCCGTGCTGCGCTAGAATGCGCATACACATACGCAACAATGAGCGCCGCGTGGTGTATCGCAGATATCGACAACAACCGGGCAGTTTTGGCATTGCTGGATCGTACGCAGCCTGATGAAAGCCTGGACGCTGACGGCACGTCGCCGAATGCGGCAGGCGGCGATGCCGATCGCACCCGTCGCGGCTGGCAGCGCCCGCTCGACTGGCTGCGCCGTGCCCGGCAGTTCTTCGTTGCGCTGACCTTTTCAAGTCTGACGCGCCGCATCGTCTCGCTCAACCTCGCCGGCCTCTGCGCGCTGGTCGCCAGCATTCTCTATCTCTCGCAGTTTCGCGCCGGCCTGATCGACGCGCGTGCGCAGAGCTTGCTGGTGCAGGCCGAAATCATCGCCAGCGCCATTGCCGCTTCGGCAACCGTCGAAACCAATACGATCACGATCGACCCCGACCGCTTGCTCGATCTCAAGCCCGGTGAAACCTATGGCGTGCCGGACGAACTCTCCGGCCTCGATTTCCCGATCAATCCCGAACGCGTTGCACCGGTGCTGCGGCGGCTGATCTCCCCGACTAAGACGCGCGCGCGCATCTACGACCGTGACGGCGTGCTGATCCTCGACAGCCGCAGCCTTTATGGCCGCGGCGATGTGCTGCGTTTCGAACTGCCGCCGCCGACCACCGAGAAGCCCGGCTTTGCCGAACGCACGATGATCGCGGTCCGAACCTGGCTCAATCGCGGCGACCTTCCGCTGTATCGCGAACTTGGTCCGGAAAACGGCAACGGCTATCAGGAAGTGCAACAGTCGCTCGACGGTCTGAAGAGCAGCATGGTGCGCATCAACGAACGGGGCGAAGTCATCGTCTCGGTCGCCGTACCAGTGCAGCGCTTCCGCGCCGTCCATGGTTCGCTGATGCTGTCGACCCAGGGCGACGACATCGACCAGATGGTGACGGCCGAGCGTCTGGCGATTCTGAAAGTCTTTGCGGTCGCCGCCGTGGTGATGATCGTGCTGTCGCTGCTGCTGGCATCGACCATCGCAGGTCCGGTGCGACGTCTTGCCGACAGCGCCGAACGCGTTCGCCGCCGCATCCGCACCCGTGTCGAGATCCCGGATTTTACGCGCCGCCGCGACGAGATCGGGCATCTCTCCGGCGCGCTGCGCGACATGACCGATGCGCTTTATAACCGCATCGAGGCGATCGAGATGTTCGCGGCCGACGTCTCCCACGAGCTCAAGAATCCTTTGACCTCGCTGCGCTCCGCCGTGGAAACACTCCCGCTGGCAAAGAACGACAACAGCCGCGGCCGCCTGCTCGCGGTGATCGAACACGACGTGCGGCGGCTTGACCGGTTGATCTCGGATATTTCCGACGCCAGCCGTCTCGACGCCGAACTACAGCGCAACGACACTGCGCCCGTCGATGTCCGACGGTTGTTGACCACACTGACCTCGGTCGCCAACGAAACCAAGCTCGGTCATGACGTCGGCGTTGAAGTCCGCTTCGAAGGCGCTGCCACCGACGCCTTTTCGGTGCCCGGCCACGACTCCCGCCTCGGTCAGGTCATCACCAATCTCGTCACCAATGCGCAGTCATTCTCGACGCCGGGCGGCAAGGTGCGGATCGTCTGCCGTCGCCTGAAAGGCAAGATCGAGATCGTCGTCGATGACGACGGCCCCGGCATCGGACTGGATGCACTCGAACGGATCTTCGAACGCTTTTACACCGACCGCCCGCATCAGGGCTTTGGCCAGAATTCCGGTCTGGGCCTGTCGATCTCCAAACAGATCGTCGAAGCCCATAGCGGTACGATCTGGGCGGAGAACCGCATCGGCCCGGCCAATGCCGACGGCGAGATCCCGGTGCTGGGTGCGCGCTTCGTGGTACGGTTGCCGGCCACATGAGCGCGGATGGCAAAAGCATCCATGCCTCCGCCGTACTGGTCGATGAGCGCGCGGTCCTGATCCGGGGGCCGTCCGGCTCCGGGAAATCGCGGCTGGTCTTCGACCTGATCCTCGCCGCTCAGAGCGGACAGCTTCCCGAGGCCATGCTGGTCGGCGACGACCGGGTGCATCTGGATGTCAGGGATGGAAAACTGTGGGTACGGCCGGCGCCCGAACTGGTCGGGCTGCTTGAGGTCAGGGGGCTCGGAATCCGGCGTCTGGACTGCGCTACCGGCGCCATCGTCGGGCTGGTGGTTGATCTCGCCGCCACCGACGCTGCGCGCCTGCCAGAGCCGGAAGCGCTCAAAACCACACTGGAGGGCGTTGAATTGCCCCGAATCCCGGTCGGGACAGGCTTTTCACCACTACCATTGGTCGTGGCCGCGCTTATTACAAACGATGGTTTAGCCGCAGTGCGACCTTTGGACGATTGCTCGAAGGGAATTGGTAACCATATTAGTCCCACTATCGCCACCGAATAGACCCGCGCTACTTCCCGCCGCATCCGTGCAATTTAAGGGAGATTCGCGAAGAGCCCTCTTGCATAGGGGCTCTGGATGGTCAAAGTGGCCCTTTCGTGCGGTGCACCAAAAGCACCCACGAGGAGTTTCCGATGATTGGTCTAGTACTTGTGACCCATGGGCGCCTTGCCGACGAGTTTAAGGCGGCGCTTGAGCACGTAATGGGTCCGCAAAAACAAATTGAAGCCGTGACGATCGGCGCCGAAGACGATTCCGATTTGTGTCGCAGCGACATTATCGAAGCGGTCAATCGCGTCGACAGTGGCGATGGCGTTGCCATCCTCACTGATATGTTCGGCGGCACGCCATCGAATCTGGCGATCTCCTGCATGAGCCGGCCGAAGGTCGAGGTTCTTGCCGGTATCAATCTGCCCATGCTGGTAAAGCTCGCAAAGGTGCGCGAAGAGCGCACGCTGCCCGATGCGATCGCCATGGCGCAGGAAGCCGGCCGCAAATACGTCACCATCGCCAGCCGCGTTCTCGCCGGCAAATGAGCGACAGCCCAGACGATACGACGGTGTCCGGCAGCGTCTCCCGCGAGATTCCGATTACCAACAAACGTGGCCTTCATGCGCGCGCCTCTGCCAAATTCGTGCAGATGGTCGAGCGGTTCAATGCCGACGTCACGGTGACACGCAACGGCGAGACCGTTGGCGGTACATCCATCATGGGCCTGATGATGCTGTCCGCCGGACCCGGGACCAGCATCATGGTCACTGCCAAAGGCGCCGAAGCTCAAGCGGCGCTGGATGCGATCACCGAGCTTGTAACCAACAAGTTCGGCGAAGAGTAGCGGTTCGCCGAAAGCTGCTTCGTCAGCGAACGGCTATTTCATCGCTCCAGGCGCCACCACATAGACATTCCACCGCGTGGTCGTGCCGACATTGCCCTTGAAGAAGCGTCGCGTCGACATCACGATGCGTTCGGCATTCGGGAGATTGTCCTTCATCCACGCTTCGCAGCGATCGAATTTCCAGTCACCGACCATGCAGATTCCGATGAAGCCGTTACGCTTCGCTTCGGCCATCGACGTCACGCCTGACGGCCATGGCTCGTAAGGCGTCAGCGGCAGCGGATGATCGGGACTGTAGAACGTCATCTGCTCGGCAACATCGACGAAGCCCACGACCTCGCTCCAGCGCGTGTGGAAGCGCTTGTGCCAGACTTCGGTGAGTTCGCGCGCGAGTTGCGAGTAGGAGATGTGAGCGAAATTGCCGTTGGCATCGCGCGGCAGTGACGCGATGGCGATCTGCGGTGCGGCGGCGAGCGTGACCAGCGACAGCACCAGCCAGATCGCGGCGAGCCGTACCAGCGCGACCCGCGGCATCTTCAGCGCCGGGATCGCAATGACCGCCAGCGGCACCAGGAAGAACAGCGAGATACCCCAATCGGTCTTGATATAAACGTCGAACAACAACGCACCGATCGGCGGCCCGACGGCGACAATGGCCTGGATCAGCCAGATATTCAGGGCCTGGTCCCTGCGGACACCGGGATTGGTCATCAGTGACCAAGGCCGCCTGACGAATGCGCGGGGATCGCGCGCCACCAACACCCACCAGCGTGGGCCCCAGGCCAGCACCGCAGCGGCCAGCCCCAGCGGCAACAGCAGCAGCGCGACGTTATGGCCGACATAGCCCCACGCCAGCTGCAAACTCTCCCAGCGTGACGAGATCGCATAGGTATTGCCGGCATAACGAAATGGCGCGTATTCCACCTGCCGCACCCAGTCGAGATGCGGAATCAGCGCCGCCGCCATCGTCGCGATGGCGATCCATGGCGCCGGCGAGCGCAGGAACAGCATCCGCTGGGGATGGATCAGCGCGGCCAGACCGATGGCGCCGATCATCGTCACCACCCAGTATTTGGTCATCAGCGCCAGCGCAGCGGCGAGGCCAAGCAGGAAGCCCGAGCGGATCGAGCGCTTCTCGAACGCGTGCAAATAGGCGAGCACCACCAGCGGCAAAGTTACCAGCTGCAGCAGGTCCGGATTGTATTTGAAGCCCTTGAAATTGAAGATCGGATAGATCGCGACCATCAGCAGCACGAAAAAGGCGCGGCGACGATCGACCACGCGCAGCGCGATCGCCCAGCAAAGGATCATGCCGATGCCGACCGTGACCATGGCGAGCAGATAGGTCGCCCAGTCCACCGGCGGGAAAAATCTGAACCAGACGCCCGAGATCCAGCCCGACAGCGGCGGATGCTTGCCGTAGCCCATCAGGAACTTCTGCCCCCAGGCATAGCCCTCGGAGACGTCGAAATGGATGTCCTGCGCCGCCTTTACCTGGGTCAGGATCGCGGTCCATAGCACCACATGGGCGATCGTGAAGCCGAGCACCAGCAGGACGCTCAATTGCGGATCACACGCCCAGGCAACGAGCCGCGCAGCGCCGCGGCGGCCGATCGACAGCAAGCCCCGGCGTTTGGCGGGGGTGGAGGAAGCGATTGTACTCATGGGGCCCTGCCTAGCGTGTTTCGGGCCGGAGTAAAATCAGGATGCCGTGACGGAAACAGGGCCGGGAAACAGGCCGAAACCCGCATTAAGGTTGCCGCATCGGGGCCTGAATGCTATCCCGCGCGCATGACAACCTCCCCGATTTCGAACGTCCGCAACTTCTCCATCGTCGCCCATATCGACCATGGCAAATCGACGCTGGCCGACCGCCTGATCCAGATCACCGGCGGCTTGCAGGCGCGCGAGATGAAGGAGCAGGTGCTCGATTCGATGGATATCGAGCGCGAGCGCGGCATCACCATCAAGGCGCAGACCGTCCGCCTGCATTACAAGGCCAAGGACGGCAAGGATTACATCTTCAACCTGATGGACACGCCCGGCCACGTCGACTTCGCCTATGAGGTCTCGCGGTCACTGGCCGCCTGCGAAGGCGCGCTGCTGGTGGTCGACGCCTCGCAGGGCGTGGAAGCGCAGACGCTCGCCAACGTCTATCACGCACTCGACGCCAATCTCGAAATTGTGCCGATCCTCAACAAGGTCGATCTGCCCGCGGCAGAGCCCGAGCAGGTGAAGAAGCAGATCGAGGACGTCATCGGCATCGACGCCTCGGACGCGTTGATGATCTCGGCAAAAACGGGTCTGGGCGTGCCTGACGTGCTGGAAGCCATCGTGCACCGGCTGCCGCCACCGAAGGGTGACCGCGACGCCACGCTGAAGGCGCTGTTGGTCGATAGCTGGTACGACGTCTATCTCGGTGTCGTCGTCCTCATCCGCGTCGTCGACGGCGTCATGAAGAAGGGCCAGCGCGTCCGCATGATGGGCACCAACGCCGCCTATGATGTCGAGCGCGTCGGCTACTTCACGCCGAAGATGGTCAATGTGGACGAACTCGGCCCCGGCGAGATCGGCTTCATTACGGCCGCCATCAAGGAAGTCGCGGATACCCGCGTCGGCGACACCATCACCGACGACCGCAAGCCGGTCACCGAGATGCTGCCGGGCTTCAAGCCTGCCATCCCCGTGGTGTTCTGCGGCCTATTCCCGGTCGACGCCGACGACTTCGAGACGCTGCGCGCCGCCATGGGCAAGCTGCGGCTGAACGACGCGTCATTCTCCTTCGAAATGGAAACCTCGGCTGCGCTGGGCTTCGGCTTCCGCTGCGGCTTTCTCGGTCTGCTGCATCTGGAAATCATCCAGGAGCGCCTGAGCCGCGAGTTCGATCTCAACCTGATCGCGACCGCGCCAAGCGTGATCTACAAGATGCACCTCACCGATGGCGAGGAGATCGAGATCCATAATCCGATCGACATGCCGGATGTGGTGAAGATCGCCGAGATCCAGGAGCCGTGGATCGAAGCCACGATCCTGACGCCCGACGAATATCTCGGCAGCGTGCTGAAGCTCTGTCAGGAACGCCGCGGCAATCAGAAAGAACTTACTTACGTGGGCGCCCGCGCGATGGTGAAATACGAGCTGCCGCTCAACGAAGTGGTGTTCGATTTCTACGATCGCCTGAAATCGATCTCGAAGGGCTACGCCTCGTTCGACTATCATCTGACCGACTACAAGGCCGCCGATCTCGTCAAGATGCAGATCCTGGTCAATGCCGAGCCGGTCGACGCGCTGTCGATGCTCGTGCATCGCACCCGCGCCGAAGGCCGCGGCCGCGCCATGGTCGAGAAGATGAAAGAACTGATTCCGCCGCACATGTTCGTCATCCCGATCCAGGCGGCGATCGGCGGCAAGGTGATTGCCCGCGAAACCGTCCGCGCGCTGCGCAAGGACGTGACCGCGAAGTGCTATGGCGGTGATATCAGCCGCAAGCGCAAACTTCTGGAGAAGCAGAAGGAAGGCAAGAAGAAGATGCGGCAGTTCGGCAAGGTCGACATCCCGCAGGAAGCGTTTATTGCGGCGCTGAAGGTGGATAGCTGAGGGCATATCGCTTGCAGCTCTGACAGGAGGGGCACCACGTGGCAGCGATGCGGAAGTTGAGCAAAGCGGCCCCGCAACACCCCTCCGGTTTTTCCGATCCAGCTGTCAAAGCAGCATTCGACCAGCATCCGCCGGCGATCAAGGCCCGGCTCTTGGCGCTCCGGCAACTGATCTTCGAGACCGCCGCAGGGATCGAGGGCGTAGGCCCGCTGCAGGAGACCCTCAAGTGGAATCAGCCCAGCTATCTGACAAGCGAGACGAAAAGCGGCAGTACCATCCGGCTTGATCGCATGAGGGCCACAGAGCAGTACGCGCTGTTCTTTCACTGCCAGACCGATCTGGTCGCGACCTTTCGTGAATTGTATCCAACGGAGCTAAGTTTCGAAGGCAACCGCAGCATCGTGCTGCACGTCGATGATCCCGTGCCGGAACAAGCCCTGGGTCACTGCGTCGGACTGGCGCTGACCTATCATCTCCGCAAGCGCAGGCCTTCAACGAGGTCATCTCAGGCTGAATGAGCGCGGCGACAACTGGCTGTCGTCCAGGAATAAATAGCGCCGTGAATGAACGGATTCCGCCGGCACAATTTTCCGCCCGCCGCAATGCGGCAGATTTCTGCGACCAAACATCCCCCACGCCGCCCTTGCCTCCCCGCCCTTCGCCCCTCATGCTGCCGCCACGACGCCGAAAACGGCGCGTATGAAAATTTGGGGAGGATTGAATGATCGCGCACCGCACGGTTGCGGCTACGACGTTTGCTGTTTCGCTGCTTTTCGGCGCTTCCGCGCTGGCCCAGCAGGCCAACACGCTTCCGCTCAAGATCGGCGTGCTCGCCGACTTCGCCTCGGTCTATGCCGACATCGGCGGCCAAGGCAATGTCGAGGCAGCCAAGATCGCCATCGAGGAATTCGGCGGCAAGATGTTCGACAAGCCGATCGAACTGGTCACCGCAGATGCGCTGAACAAGGCCGACGTCGCCGCCACCATCTCGCGCAAATGGTATGAGGCCGAGAATGTCGACATGATCATCGACATGCCGACATCGGCCACTGCGCTGGCCGGCATGGAGATGTCGAAGCAGTTCGAGAAGATCATGATCGTCACCGACGCCGCGTCGTCGGACATCACCGGCAAGTCGTGCTCGCCCTATACCGCGCACTGGACCTACGACACCTATGGCAACGCCCACACCGTCGGCAGCGCCATCGTCAAGCAGGGCGGCGATTCCTGGTACTTCATCACAGCGGACTATCTGTTCGGCCATTCCATCGAACGTGACACCGGCGACGTGGTGCGCGCCGCGGGCGGCAAGGTGGTCGGCAGCTCCAAGCATCCGCTGAACACGGCGGACTTCTCGTCCTTCCTGCTGCAGGCACAATCGTCCAAGGCCAAGATCATCGGCATGGCCAATGGCGGCGGCGACACCATCAACACCATCAAGCAGGCGTCGGAATTCGGCATCGTCGCCGGCGGCCAGAAGCTCGCCGGCATCGTGATGTTCATCTCCGACATCCACTCGCTCGGCCTGAAGATGGCGCAGGGGCTGATCATCACCGAGGCCTATTACTGGGATCTCAACGATCGCACCCGCGCCTTCGGCAAGAAGTTCTTCGACAAGATGAAGCGGATGCCGACCATGAACCAGGCCGCGACCTACAGCGCCACGCTGCACTATCTCAAATCGGTGCAGGCCGCAGGCACCCGCGCCACCAAGCCGGTGCTGGCGAAGATGCGCGAGATGCCGGTGCGCGACGCCTTCACCGATAACGGCGTCCTGCGCGAGGACGGCCGCATGGTGCACAGCATGTTCCTGCTCGAGGTCAAGAAGCCGGAAGAATCCAAGGCGCCATGGGATTACTACAAGGTGCTCGCGGAGGTCCCCGGCGATCAGGTGTTCCGTCCGATGAAGGACGGCGGCTGCCAGTATGTGAAGAAGGACTGAGGGTCTTTCGCATCAGCAACAACGGCCGTCGCCCGGCCTGGCGCGCAATTGCACGCCTGGCCGGGCGGCACGTTAGTTTTCATCGCATTTAAACGATGGCACTCGTTGCCGGCTTCGCCGCTGGGGTTCTTAGCCAAAACAGCGCCAGGAATGCGAGCGACGTCAGCGCACCTGTGAGCGCCAGCGCGACGCGCGGGCCACCGTGATCCAGCACAAGGCCGAACAGCAGCGGCGCTGCACCCTGCAGGATGCGCGCCGGCGCGGCCAGCCAGCCGGTTCTCATGCCGTATCCGACGGCGCCGAACATGGCCAGCGGAAGCGTTCCGCGCGCGATCGTGAACAGGCCGTTGCCGGCACCGTGCAGAAGGGCGAATGGCAGCGCGACGGGCGCTCCGAACAGGATCAGCAATCCGGCACCAACCGGATGCAGGCCTGCGGCCAGGCGTGCGGATATCATCGCCGACGCATGTCGTAGCAGACCGAATTCCCCGATCCGGGCTGCGACTTGCGCAGGCCCCATCAAAGCCCCGGCGAGCACGGCCTGCGCCGGGGTGGCCCCGAGCGCTTCCAGCAGGCGCGGCATGTGCGCGGCAAAGGCGGTGGTGACAAACCAGGTCGCACCAAAGACGCCCGCCAGAACGATCATCGCCCATGGAATGCCTGATGTCGGGACGGCAGGCTCATCCAGATGCGCATGCGACGGCGCCTTCGGAACGAGAAAGCGGTTGAGCGGCAGACCGATGACGATGTGCAACGCGGCCCATGCGAAGCAGGCACCGCGCCAGCCGAAGGCATCGATCATCGCGGCACTGAGGGGCCAGCCGATGGTGCTCGCAAAGCCGGCGAACAGGGTGATGCCGGTGATCGCACTGCGGGCCTGTCGCCCCCACAATCCCGCAACCGTCGCAAACGCAGCCTCATACAGGCCGAAACCCATGCCGGCGCCGATGACCAGCCAGGCCAGGGCCAGCGTGATCGGTCCCGTTGCAACCGCAAGCAAGGCCAGCCCCGCCGCAAACATCAGATTGGTGGCGACAAGCACGTCCCGGCCACCGCTGCGGTCGATCATGCGGCCGGCGAGCGGACCAAGCAAACCCGACACCAGCAACGCCACGGAGAACATGGCGAAGAACCACGTCCTGGACAGATGCAGGTCGTCGCAAATGGGATCCGCGAATACGGCCGGAACATAGTAGCTGGAAGCCCATGCCAGTGTCTGCGTCGTACCGAGCGCGGATACGACTTGCCAACGAACGACTGCCACCTCAGGTCACAGCTCCCCGCTCGTACCAGTCCCGTGTCGCCTTCACGATGTGAACCACGGAGAGCATCACCGGCACCTCGATCAGAACGCCGACGACCGTTGCCAGTGCCGCGCCCGATTGAAAACCGAACAGTGCGATCGCCGCCGCTACGGCGAGCTCGAAGAAGTTCGATGCGCCGATCAGGGCGGAAGGGCCGGCCACGCACCAGGCGACGCCCAGGCGGCGGTTGAGCCAGTAGGCGAGACCGGCATTGAAATAGACCTGGATCAGGATAGGGACGGCGAGCAGCGCAATGACCATCGGCTGCCGTGTGATCTGCTCGCCTTGCAGGCCGAACAACAGCACCAGGGTCAGCAGGAGCGCGACGAGCGATACCGGGCCGAGCAGCGACAGCGCCTGCGATAGCTCCGCCTCGCCTCCCCTCGCCAGCAATGCGCGCCGCCAGAACTGCGCGATCGCCACAGGCACGATGATGTAGAGCAGGACGGACAACAGCAACGTGCCCCAAGGCACGGTGATGGATGACAGTCCGAGCAGAAGGCCGACGATCGGCGCGAAGGCGACCACCATGATGGTGTCGTTGAGCGCGACCTGTCCCAACGTAAAGTTCGGCTCGCCATCGACCAGATTCGACCAGACAAACACCATCGCCGTACAAGGCGCAGCGGCAAGCAGAATCAGACCGGCCGTATAGCTATCGATCTGGTCCGCGGGCAGATAAGGCCTGAACAGATGGCCAATGAACAGCCAGGCGAGAAGCGCCATCGAGAACGGCTTCACCAGCCAGTTGATTCCGACGGTCGCGGCAATGCCGCGCCAGTGTGCGCCAACGTGACCGAGCGCTCCGAGGTCCACCTTGAGCAGCATGGGAATGATCATCAGCCAGACGAGGACAGCCACCGGCAGATTGACCTGTGCAATCTCCGCCGAGCCCAGCGCATGGAAAACGGCCGGCATCCATCGCCCCAGCAGAATGCCGACGACGATGCAGAGACCGACCCAGATCGTGAGATAGCGCTCGAACAAGCCCATCGCCGGAGCGGAAACCGGCCTGCCAATGACTTCACTGGTCATGACGTTGTCCTGCGATCCGCTGGCCGCTCGCATCCACGACCCGGTCGCCATCCTCTTTCGAGAACGCTCCAAGCTGCGGAGTGGGCATGATGTCCAGAACCGCTTCGGATGGCCGGCAGAGTCTCACGCCCAGCGCGGAGACCACGATCGGGCGGTTCATCAGGATCGGATGGGCTTCGATGGCGTCGAGCAACTGCGCGTCGGTCAGACTGGTGTCGGAGAGGCCCAGCTCGGCATAGGGCGTTCCCTTCTCACGCAGGATGTCGCGCACCGACATGCCGGCGCGCGCGAGCAATTGAACGAGCAGGACCCGCGACGGCGGTGTCTTCAGATACTCGATGATGTGTGGCTCGATGCCGGCATTGCGGATCATGGCCAGCGTGTTGCGCGAGGTACCGCAATCAGGGTTGTGATAGATGATGACGTCGACGCTATCAGGCACGTGACAGCTCCTTGCTGTCCGAGGTGCATGCGGACGCCGTGGCCGGCATACAGATGTCGGGATGACCCGCGCAGCAATCCCGCATCAGGAACTGGATGAGGCCCGACAGGGCGTCGTAATCGGCGGTGTAGACAATCGAGCGGGCCTCCCGCTTCGCGCTGGCAAGGCCGGCCTGGGTCAGCTCCTTCAGATGGAAGGACACGTTCGAGGCCGACACGCCTGCAGCCTCCGCGATGGCGCCGGCCGGCATCCCGGCGGGACCGGCCTGCACGAGCAGGCGCACGATGCGAAGCCGTGTCTCCTGGGACAGCGCTGCGAAAGCCGACAGGGCTTGACGTTCTTCCATATTTCAATAATCCTAAAAATATCGAATCATGGAGTAACATCGATGCTGGACCTTGCCAAGCCGGAAATTCCGCCTTCGCCGCAGATCACCGCCGACGACATCAGCATCGGGGCGCTCCTCGCCGCCTGCGACGCGGCACCGGCATTGCCTTTGGTGTTCACCTATAGCGGTCACAGCATTCAGGCGGGCTACCACATCACCGAAGTCAAGGCGGGCGCTTTTTCCGCACTTGATTGCGGCGGCAATCCCGAAGCGTGGTCGGAGATCTTCGTACAGTTGTGGGACATCATCGAAAGTGGCCGGACCCATATGACGGCGGCTAAATTCGCCGCCATCATCCGGAAAGTCTCCGACCATGTCGCTCTCGATATCAATGCGCGACTGACTTTCGAAGTGAGCGATGGCATCGCGCCGATGCAACTACACTGCGCGGATACCCCGCGCATACAGGGCGACGTTCTCACGGTGGCGCTTGCCCCGCGTCCGGCGAGTTGCAAGCCACGCGACCGCTGGCTGGAGGCGCAGAAGGAAGCCAGTGCATGCTGCGCGCCGGTATCGTCCAAAAGCGCGTGCTGCCGGTAGACGCCGCGGTTCAGACCGGAGACCTGTTACTGGACTCTCATCGAGAGCGCGCGGTAGAGCCCGCGATCATTATCCTTTGCCACCTGCGGTCGTTGCGCTGCGTCGATCCGCGAGGCGACCAGTCACTTTTGGCAAAGCTCCTGGCGAGGAGCCGGGATGCGCAGACGCCTGGGCTTGCGACAGCAACCACGCCCGGAATGCCTGCAGCAAAGGATTCCCGGCTTTCTCCTCCGGGCAGGCGAAATAGTACGAGCCGACGCTTTTCAGGGTCAGGCTCGACAACACCTTCAATTTGCCCGACCTGAGTTGGTCGGAAATCAGGAATTCGGGAAGCAGGGCAACACCAAGGCCCGAGCTTGCCGCGCTGATCAAAGTGGACTGGATATCGAAACGCGGCCCGCGGATCACATTCGTGCCGCCGAGCTCCGCAGCATCGAACCAGCGACGCCATGCATCGGCGCGTGTGACGAGATGCAGAAGCCGCAGCTCGGCGACCTCGCTCGGCGGCAATTCGCCGCGCCTGCCGATCAGCGTCGGCGATCCGACCGGCAGAAGAATTTCATCGAACAGATAGTCGGCCTGCGTGCCCGGCCAGTCCGGTTCGCCGAAGTACAGCGCGCCGTCGAGCGCGGTCTCGCTGAAGAAGAAGCGCGTGTTGCGCGCACTCACATTAACAGCGACGCCGGGATGGCGCGCATAGAAGTCCGGCAGGCGCGGAATGAGCCACTGGGCGCCGACAGTGGGCAGCGCCGCGACGTCCAGAACCATGCCGTCGGCCTCATAGCCCATGATCTCGAGCGCATCGCGCTCGATCCGCTCGATCGTCTGCGCCACGCGGGTGCTGTAGGCCGCCCCTGCCCGCGTCAACGTGATGCGTTTCTTGATCCGATGAAACAGTTTCACGCCGAGCTGCGTCTCCAGCTGCGCAATCTGGCGCGACACCGCACTTTCGGTCAGCGCGAGTTCGCTGGCGGCACGCGTGACGCTGAGGTGTTTGGCAGCCGCGCTGAACGCCATCAGCGCGCCGAGGCTCGGTATTCTGCGGCGCATAGTTCATTCCAAAAACGCAAGATGTCCGCAGATTAAATTGTTTGCACGCCTAAGCACAAGGCAACAATCTCCCCGCGGACGACAAAAGTCATGGCGGGCGGCGACCTCTGGCGAGGTCACGCCCCGGCAACGGTCTCAAGACATGCAGACTGCAGCGCGGTGCCCGCACAGGTGCTTCGGTCATCAACTTCAAGGAGCACATCAGTGGCAGTCAACAAATTGCATGACGAATTCCACACGCTCGACATGGAGAGCGGCTGGCAATTGCCCGAGGGCTACGATCCCGCGTCGGGCGCGCTGGAGAAGATCCTGTCCGGATCGCTCGATACCGCGAACAAACGCGGCAGCCGGACGCGATTGCTGAAGTTCCCTCCGGGTCTCTTCACCACACAGCAGATCGTTCACGACCACTGGGAAGAAGTCTTTCTCGTCTCCGGCGACCTGATCGTTGGCAATGACGAGAACGGGCAAGGCGGCACGCCGTTCGCCGGCTACACCTACGCCGTCAGACCGCCAGGCGCGTGGCATGGTCCGTTCAAATCCGAGGGCGGCTGCCTGCTTCTCGAAATGCACTACTACGATCCCGCCTGAGAGCCACAGAGACGATGACGGCAGCCTCTTGGAGGGGCCGCCGATCAGAGCCGATGCTCCCTGAAATCCCCGCAAGAGGTCTTGATAGAATGAGTAATGCGAAGCTTCCCGTCATCATCGCCGGTGCAGGGCCGGTCGGCATGGTGGCTGCCGCAGATCTGGTGCGACAGAACATTCCGGTTCTGGTGCTCGAGAAGAACGACGCGCTGAGCAGCGAGTCGCGCGCATCGACGTTCCATCCGCCCACGCTGGACATGCTCGACGATCTCGGTTTCGCCAGCACGTTGATTGCACAGGGGCTGAAGGCACCGACGGTCCAGTACAGCTCGTCCGAAGACGGTGTGCTCGGAACATTCGATTTCGCGGCGATCTCCGATCTGGTGCGGCATCCGTTCCGTCTGCAAGCCGAGCAATTCAAGCTCACACGCATCATTCTGGACGCCCTGTCCGGCAATCCGCTGTTCTCGATCGCGTTCGGCAGCGAGGTTAAATCGGTCGAGCAGACCAGCGATACCGTCAAGGTGGTGGTCACGGCCAACGGCCACGACACCACGCATGAATGCGCCTGGCTGATCGGCGCCGATGGTGCGAACAGCATCGTCCGCCGCAGCCAGGATATGGAATTCGAGGGCTTCACCTGGCCCGAGCGTTTCCTGGTGATGACGACACCGGTCGATTTCACCGCGCTTCGGCCGGGCGTCTCGTCGGTCAGCTATGTCGCCGATCCCGAACGCTGGTACTTCCTTCTGCGTATCCTCGGCGCATGGCGCGTGATGATGCCGGTGGCCGCGGAAACATCCGATGAGGAAGCACTGTCCGAAGCCTATGTGACGGCGTCGATCCGGCGGATCGTTCCCGCAGAGCTGGACGCCCCCATCCTCCACACGACGCTCTATCGTGTGCACCAGCGCGTGGCCGCGAATTTCCAGAAAGGCCGCACGTTTCTGGCCGGTGACGCCGCCCATATCAACAACCCGCTCGGCGGCATGGGCATGAATGGCGGCATTCATGATGCATTGAACCTGACCGCGAAGCTGGGTCCGGTCATCAACGGCGCGGCTGATGAGAGCATTCTTGCCGATTACGATCTGCAGCGCCGGACGGTCACGATGCAGGCCATTCAGGGCGACACCATCCGCAACAAGAAGAACCTCGAAGCGAAAGACGAAGCCGATCGTGCGCGTTTCCGCGACGACATTCGCGCAGCAGCCGCCGATCCGGAAAAGGCACGAGCGCTATTGCGCCGGATCGCGATGCTCGACTCGCTTGAGCGGGCCGGTGCGTTGCATGTGGCTGAGCACCGCCCGGGGTGATCAGCAACTCTCTCTGAGACGATGTCGACGGCAACCGGTCACTCGGCTGGATAAGAACCGCGGCAGTGGAAGCGCCAGTAAGCCTGGAGGAGCCAACACCATGGTTCCCAAGATGTCATGCAGGAGTTTCAGAATGCCAAGCAAGGATTTACGGATGAAGTGGACGACGTTTCTTTTGGCGGCGCTGGTAGCGCCTGTCGCCTTGGGCGTGCCCGGCGCGGCAGCGGCCGGCTTTCCGGAAAAAATGATCACAATCGTGGTCCCTTATCCGGCTGGAAGTACGGCGGACGCGATTCCACGACTAGTGGCTCCGCTGATGTCGAAGTCGCTCGGCGTCACCGTGATCATCGAGAACCGCGGCGGCGCCAACGGCTCGATCGGGGCGGCTCGCGTCGCCGCGTCGCCGGCGGATGGCTATACGATTCTGCTCGCGACAACCGGCATGATGGCGATCAATCCGTGGATCTATGAAAAGCCCGCCTATAATTCCGAAAAGGATTTCGCGCCCATCACCAATGGCGCTTCGACGCCGAACATCCTGGTCGTCAATCCTTCGGTCAAGGCGAACTCGCTGAAGGAACTGGTGGCGCTGGCCAAGGCCGAGCCGGGCAAGCTGACATTTGCGTCAGCCGGTATCGGCAGCACGAGCCATCTGTGCGGCGAGACGCTGAAGGTGCTCGAAGGCATCGATGCCGTCCACATCCCGTATCAGGGCGCAGCTCCGGCACTTCAGGATGTCATCGGTGGTCAGGTGTCCATGATGTGCGATAATCTGTCGAACACGGTCCAGCAGGTACAAAGCGGAGCGCTGAGGCCCATCGTCGTGACCGCGCCTGAACCAAGCAAACAGCTGCCCAATGTGCCGACGTCACCGCAGGCAGGCTATCCCGATCTCCTCGCGGGCAACTGGTACGGCTTTGTCGCTCCATCGGCGACCCCCAAGGACGTGATTGAGAAGCTCAACACATCGATCGTGGAGGCGTTGCGAGATTCAACTGTTTCGGCTCGCCTGGAAGGCCTTGGTTTGACCGTGATCGCGGACAAGCCCGATCAGTTCGGAGCTGTTATCGCCAAGGATTCTGCGCGGATGGAAAATATCGTGAAGCGCTCGAAAGCGAAGATTTCCAACTAGGGATTTTTCGGCATCCCTCCGAGCTTAAACTGGTATTGACTTTAGTCCTAGATTGAGTTACCTCGCTTCCAGCCTGCTCGATTGCTGCGTGCTCATGACACACAGCGTCGATCAGACTGCAGCGGCGACCCGGTCATCCGGGCAGCTGCTGGTGGAGCGCCGGGAGGCGCAGCGTTCGCTCGGCGGGCTTCGCACCCCCACCGATGTCGTAACGCGCGCGTCTTCCCTGCGGGACTCGCAATCCCGCCGGTGCTGACGTGCGGGCCGGCCCTCGCAAGGCCAGCCTCAAGGGGTCTCGCAAACCCCTGGCGCCTCCCGGCGCTCCATTCTCGCAATGGGAAACGGGATGAAGGGTCGTCCGCACCCTCGCCGAAGCGGAGATCGGCGTATGCCTTATGCGACCTGTGCGCGGACGGACAGTTCCGCGTCTGGCGCAGCAATGGCCTGAGCGCGCAGCAGCTCGATGATCTCCTCATTCGGCCGCGCCCGGCTGAACAGGAAGCCCTGCCCTTCATGGCAGCCTTCGCTGCGCAGGCAGGCGAGTTCGGATTCGGTCTCGACCCCTTCCGCCGTGATGGTGACACCGAGGCCCATGCCGAGGCTGATGATCGAGCGCACGATCGCCTGTGCATCGCGATTGGAGCCGAGATCGCGCACGAAAGACTGGTCGATCTTGATCTTGTCGAACGGAAAGCTTCTGAGATAGCTCAGCGACGAATAGCCGGTTCCGAAATCGTCCATCGAGATGCGCACGCCGAGCGCGCGCAGCGCGTGCAGGGTCGCCAGCACCTGATTGCTCTTTTCCAGCAGCAGCGTCTCGGTGATTTCAAGCTCAAGCCGCCGCGGCGGCAAGCCCGAATGCTTCAGCGCATCCATCACCACCGAGAGCAGATTGCCGACACGGAACTGCAGCGGCGATAGATTGACTGCGACGCGCACTTCATCGGGCCAGCGCGCAGCCTCATTGCAGGCGCGGCGCAGGATCTGCGTGCCGAGCGCATTGATCAGGCCGGTGTCTTCCGCAACGGGGATGAAATCCGCCGGCGAAATCATGCCGCGCTCCGCATGCGGCCAGCGCACCAGCGCCTCGCAGCCGGTGATGCGGCCGGTCTTGAGATCGATCAGCGGCTGATAGAAGGGCCGGAGCTGATCGTCCTGAATCGCGGAGCGCAGATCGATCTCGATCTTGCGGCGCGCCTGCGCGCGGGCATCCATGCCGGACTCGAAGAAGCTGAAGGTGCCGCGCGAGTCGTTCTTGGCGCGCGACAGCGCCATGTCGGCGTTCTTGAGCAACCGCTCGGATTCGTCGCCGTCGCTCGGCGCCATCGCGATGCCGATGCTGGCGCCGATGACCACCGAATGACCGTCGAGCAGATAGGTCTCACCGACGGCGTCGAGCAGCCGGCGCGCCAGCAGCACGACATCCTCGGGACGGTTGATGCCGGTCTGGATGATGGCGAATTCGTCGGAATTCAGCCGCGCCAGCGCGTCTTCCTCGCGCAATGACGAGCGCAGCCGCCGCGCCACGCCGCGCAACAGCTTGTCGCCGATACCATGGCCGAGCGTGTCGTTGACGCCCTTGAAGTTGTCGAGGCCGAGAAACAGCACCGCGACCTTCTCGCCGGTGCGCCGCGTATGCGCGAGGACCTCGTCGAGACGCTGGCGCAGCAGGTTGCGATTTGGCAGGCCGGTGAGGCCATCATGATGCGACATGAAAGCCAGCCGCATCTCGGCACGCTTGCGCTCCGTGATATCCATCAGCGCCAGCATCACGGCTGGCTCCTCGTTGTAGACGAGGTGCCGCGAATAGATCGCCAGATCGATCAGCGAGCCGTCGGCCTTGACGTGTTTCCAGGTTCGCGCGGCCTGCTCGTCATTGGCGTGATCGCCGACCCAGGGCGGGGCGGCCTCGAAGGCCTGCAACTGGCGAATGGTGAGCTTCTCAAATTCCGGACGCGTGTAACCGTAATGTTCGATCGCAGCGTCGTTGACGCTGAGGATGCGTTCGTCATCGAGCGCACAGACGATCATCGGCACCGGATTGCTCTCGAACAGCAGGCGGAACGACGCCTCGCGCTGTTTCAGCTCGGTAATGTCGACGCGCAGACCGATGACACCGCCGTCTTCGGTGAGCCGCTCTTCGATCAGGACAACGCGGCCGTCGGCCAGAACCTGCTCGTGACGTTCGCCTGGATGGAACAGTTTGGCGACGCGTTCCGCGATCCATTCGTCCTCGCGGCCGATGGCTTCAGGATAGTCGCCGCGCTCGACACCGACGCGGATCGTGTCCTGCAGACGCGCACCCGGCACGAACTGATCCGAGCTGCGGTTGTAGATTTCCGCGTACTTTTTGTTCCAGAGGATGTAGCGCCCGTCGGAATCGAGAAACACGATGCCTTGCGGCAGGATGTCGATCGCCTCGCGCAGACGCTCGTGGGATTTACGGGCTTCCGCGATCGCCGCCTCGGCCTGGGCACGCTGGCGCACGATCTCGCGAATGGGACCGCTGACAAGACCCTTTTTCGGCGCCAGTTTCGGCGCAGCCGCGATCGCCCGGCTCGGCCGGGTGATCCGAGACGCCAGTCCGGCTTTCGCTTTCTTTTTCGCTTCAGGCCGGAACTTCGGCATCAATGATCCACTCGCAACGCGCGTGTGACAATATGTGCAAGAAGTGTCTGAAAAAACGGTATCAATGCCCGTTCACAGCAACCGATTACCGTCTGAACTGCGCGCCTGTACACATCCCGTGCCTTCACAACAGGCAAAAACCGTGGGCCTATGGTTACCCATGTCTGGACGTTACCGGGTCACGCGCGATCATCCCCGCCAAGTGAGAGACGCAAGCGGCTCGAAACGCTGATAAAACGACTGAGCCGGTGGCAACAGGAGGACCGGCAAACCCAAACGCAAAAAAAAGCGCCAGCGTCAGACGTGGTTACCCGCGCGTTAAAATCATGCGTGCCGCAGGTCACTCACCTCATCGACAGCTTCAGCTATAGTCGCAGCATGAGCCTTCGCCTGATTCTCAGCCTCATATTCCTGCCCGCCGTCATTGCTTCAACGCCGCTGACGTTGGCGCAAACCAAAGGCAGCGTCGATCTGAAACCGCTGCCGCCGCTGGCCAATCCGAACGACCCGGCCATCGGCGCCAAAGAACTATTCGGCCGCAAGGTGCTGCCGACGAAATCGCCGGTGCGCGTGGTCGGCTTCTACGCCAAGGGCTGCATCGCAGGCGCCGAAGCGCTGCCGATCAATGGGCCGACCTGGCAGGTGATGCGGCTATCGCGCAATCGCAACTGGGCGCATCCGCAACTGGTCGAGCTGCTGGAGCGGCTATCGGTCAAGGCTAACAAGAACGCCGGCTGGCCAGGCATCCTGGTCGGTGATATGTCGCAGCCGCGCGGCGGCCCGATGATCACAGGCCATGCCAGCCATCAGGTCGGGCTTGATGCCGATATCTGGCTGACGCCGATGCCGAACCGCCAGCTCTCGCGCAACGAGCGTGAGGAGATGTCGGCGGTGATGATGGTGCGGCACGACCGGCTCGACATCGATCCGACCACCTGGACGCCGTCCCATCTGCCGGTGATCCGCGCCGCGGCGGTGGAGCCCAGTGTGGAGCGCATCTTCGTCAACGCCGCCATCAAGAAGGCGCTGTGCCGCGAGGCCAAAGGCGACCGCAGCTGGCTGTCGAAGGTGCGGCCGATGTACGGCCATGATTATCACTTCCATGTCCGCATCAAATGCCCGGTCGGGAGTGCCGAATGCGAATCCCAGCCACCGCCGACTGATTCCGAGGGCTGCAGCGCCGGCGATCTGGCTTACTGGTTCAGCGATGCCGTGCTGCATCCAAAACCGCCGCCGGTTCCGCCCAAGCCGAAGCCACCGATGACGCTCGCAGAAATGCCGGCTGCGTGCCGACAGGTTCTGACGGCACCGTGATCGGCCGATTGGCTATCGCATTGTCGTGAAACCGGGTTAGAACACGCCATCGTTGTGCCGTAAGCCGACGATCAACAACGGGCGCCCCTCCCGAACTCCTTCCATATCAGCCGCGGCCGTCAGCTGCCCGGCCCAATCGGCGAGATCCAACATGCGCATCAGTGCACGCAACCAGATCAAGGGTACTGTTCTCGAAGTCACCAAGGGCGCGACCACGTCGCATGTCCGCGTCGACATCGGCGGCGGCCAGGTCGTAACCTCGTCAATCACCAACGAAGCCGTAGACGATCTGGCGCTCAAGGCCGGCGGCAAATGCATCGTCGTGGTGAAGGCCTCCGACGTCATGATCGCGGTGGATTGACTATGTATGCGCGTCTGATTGTCGCGCTCACACTGCTCGGTTCGGCGCCTGCATGGGCTGCCGAACCCAGCGGCTGTGACAAGTTCAAGTGGCCGATCGACAAGGAGCGCGCCGCACTGACGGCGCAGGATCGCCTCAAGATTGCCTCTGGCGCCGACCTCGCAATTCCCGCCACAGCGATCCTTGATTTGAAGACACCCGCTGAGGCGAAGCTGCCGACGTCCCCAGAGCGAAAGCCGAAAGACGGCACATTTGCAGGCTTTGCGCGCTTCCAGAAGGCGCCGAAGGCCGGCACATACACCGTCAGCCTGTCGGCGGCGGCGTGGGTCGACGTGGTGCAGGATGGCGAGATCCTGAAGCCGATGGAGTTCAGCGGCGCGACCGACTGCGCCGGCATCCGCAAGACCATGAAGTACGATCTCGCGGCAGGTCCGTTCGTGATCCAGGTCAGCGGCGTGACTGAAAACACCATCAGCTTGGCCGTGCTGCCGTCCGAGTGACGGCAGCCTTAGAGGCCTCCGCGCCCAAGGGCCTTTACCCCCTTGGCCAGCCTGATATTATTCCCCAGCGATATCCCCTGCGGACCGTAAGTCCTCGGGATTGCCGGAACGGCGCTTCCGCCTGTCGCATGTCCCACCCAACCAACGCCTGAGTTGCGCGCATTTTGCGCTGCGCTCACGCATGGAGCGCCACATGAACCGTTTTGCCGGACTTTTCGCTGCGTTCTCGATCCTGCTCGGATCGACCTTCACGCCTGCCCATGCGCAGGACAAAACCCTCACCGTGTTCGCTGCAGCGTCGATGAAGAACGCGCTCGACGAGCTCGATGCCGCCTACACTGCCAAGACCGGCGTGAAGATCACCGCCAGCTATGCTGCAAGCTCGGCGCTCGCCAAGCAGATCGAACAGGGCGCGCCGGCCGACGTCTTCGTGTCCGCTGACACCGACTGGATGGACTACGCCATCGGCAAAAAGAACATCAACGTCGCCACGCGCACCGACCTCCTCGGCAACAGCATCGTGCTGATCGCCGCAAAGGACGCCAAGCTCGACAACGTCATCATCGGTCAGGGCTTCGATCTCGCCAAGCTCGCCGGCGACGGCAAGATCGCCACCGGCGATGTGAAGTCGGTCCCGGTCGGCAAATACGCAAAGGCCGCGCTTGAGAAGCTCGGCAGCTGGACCGCCGCCGAGTCAAAATTCGCCATGGCCGAGAGCGTGCGCGCTGCGCTGACGCTGGTCTCACGCGGTGAAGCTCCGCTTGGCATCGTCTATGCGACCGATGCCAAGATCGATCCGGGCGTGAAGATCATTGGCACCTTCCCGTCGGACTCGCATCCTGCGATCATCTATCCGATAGCTGCGACCACCACCGCCAAGAGCGAAGCCGCCGACTACCTGACCTTCCTGAGGTCATCGGCCGCAAAGACGGTTCTCGAGAAGTACGGCTTCACTTTCCTGGTCAAGCCGACGTCCTGACACGTGTCCAACATCTCCCCTGAAGAATGGACGGCGATCCTGCTTTCAGTCAGGGTCGCCGTGATCGCGACATTGATCTCGACGCCGATTGGAATCGGCGTCGCCTGGCTACTCGCTCGGCGTGACTTCTGGGGCAAGCCGATCATCGACGCCATAATCTATCTGCCGCTGGTGCTCCCGCCCGTCGTCACCGGCTATCTGCTGCTGTTGCTGCTCGGCAAGCGCGGCATTCTCGGCGCCTGGCTCGCCGAACATCTGGGCATCGTCTTCGCCTTTCGCTGGACGGGTGCCGCGCTTGCATGCGGCGTGATGTCGTTCCCTCTGCTTGTGCGGCCGATCCGGCTCTCGATTGAAGCGGTTGACCGGCGGCTCGAACAGGCGTCGAGCACGCTCGGCGCATCGCCCTGGAAGGTGTTTGCGACCGTGACCTTGCCGCTGGCGCTGCCCGGCGTCCTGGCCGGCATGGTCCTCGGCTTTGCCAAGGCCATCGGCGAATTCGGCGCCACCATTACTTTCGTCTCAAACATTCCCGGCGAGACCCAGACGATTTCCTCCGCGATCTACTCGTTGATCCAGACGCCCGACGGTGACGCGGCAGCCTCACGTCTGGTGATGATCTCCATCGGCATCGCTGTGCTGGCGCTTATCGCTTCGGAATGGTTCGCGCGCCGCGCGACGCAACGGCTGCACGGAAACTGATCGTGCTGCGCGTTGATGTGTTCAAACAACTCGGCGAATTTTCAGTCGACGTCGCCTTCACCAGCGAAGGCCGCGTGACGGGCCTGTTCGGCTCCTCAGGTGCGGGCAAGACCTCGCTGGTCAGCATGATTGCCGGCCTCGTGCAGCCGGATCGCGGCATCATCGCCGTGGATAGTGACGTGCTCTATGACGGCAGCGCGCGCATCCACGTCCCGCCGCATCGGCGCCGCATCGGCTACGTGTTTCAGGATGCGCGACTGTTTCCGCATCTGAGCGTCGCACAGAACCTCGATTACGGTCGCCGGATGAACCGTCTGACACGCGATCCCGCTGAGGAAACACGCATTACAGAGATGCTTGATATCGGACATCTGCTCGATCGCCGTCCCGGCGGCCTCTCGGGCGGCGAACGCCAGCGCGTCGCGCTGGGACGTGCGCTACTATCGCAACCGCGGCTGCTACTGCTCGACGAACCGATGGGTGCGCTCGACGAGGAGCGGAAGGCGGAGATCCTGCCCTACCTCAAGCGGCTGCGCGATGCAGGCGATGTGCCGATGGTCTTCGTCAGTCACGATGCCGACGAGATGCGGCAACTGGCGACGCAGGTCGTGATGCTGAAGCGCGGCCGTGTCGCGGCCTTCGGTGGCACAGAGATCCTGCCGCGTATCATCCCGGCAGCCTGAGCCAATCAGGCGCCGGACAGCGTGGTCCAGCCTCGCTTCAGTTTCGCCTTGAAGGCTTGCCTGCGTGTCAACTTCGGCGGCGCGGGATCTTCATCTTCGGGTAGACGCAGACCGACCACGTTGACACGCCCGCCGCCAAGGCTGCGCGCGACGAGATCGATACTGTCGATCGGCAAGGCGGCGCCAACAGTCGGCGCATGATCGAGATGGATATCGAAATAATCGGCCAGCGTCAGCGATGCCTGGGCTGGATCAACGGCGATGCCGTAGATCGCTGCAAGGTCGCCGAGAGTGATTTCACCAGACACCATGAAGTCACCAAGCAGATGCGGGTCCGGTGCTGTACTGGGCGGCATGTCGACAAAGAAGCGATCCAGCGCCTCGGCCTTTTCCGGCGGCGCCAGCAGATAGATGTAATCGCCGGCCGTAACAGGCTCGGCCTCCGCCGGCGTCAGGATGCGCTCATCGCGAATGACCAGCGTCGGCTTCGACCATGACGGAATAAGGTTGCGTTTCAGGTAGAGGCTCTTCGGGCGCACGGCATAGCCGACCAGTTGCTGTTCGAGCTGACCTGGCAAATCGAGTTCGATACGGCGCGGCCCCCTGTCGGTGCGCGGCAGAGCGACATGCAGCTTCCGGGCGGCAAAAGCCAGCGTCCATCCCTGAAACAACAGCGAGATGATCACGACCACGAAAGCGACGTCGAAATACAACGACGCCTTGGGCAGACCAACCAGCATCGGGATCGAGGCAAGGAAGATTGCGACGGCACCGCGCAGACCGACCCACGAAACGAACATCTTTTCGCGCCAGTTGAAGCGGAAGGGCTGCAAACACAGGAAGACCGCGACCGGGCGCGCCACGAACATCAGAACCAGGGCAACGCCGACCGCCGGAACGATGCTGCCCACCAGCCGCTCCGGCGACACCAGAAGACCGAGCATGACGAACATCACGATCTGCGCCAGCCACGTCGCAGCGTCGAGGAACGTCACCACGGAATTATGCGCCCGCGTCGGACGATTGCCGATGATGATGCCGGCAAGATAGACCGCCAGAAAGCCTGAGGCGTGAGCGATCTGAGCCAGCCCGAAGATCACCAGAGCCGCGGTGCAGACGAAGGGCGCATGCAACCCCTGCGGCAGCGCCACGCGATTCATGGCCAGGACAACCAACCGGCCACCGACGACGCCGATCAGGGTACCCAGCACGGCTTCCTGAACAAATTCCATTGCTACGTGACCGGCAGAGGCGTCCCCCAGCGACAGAAGCTTGACCAGCGTCAGGGTCAGAAAGACGGCGAACGGATCGTTCGTTCCGGACTCAACTTCGAGTGTCGCGCCAACCCTTGGTCTGAGGCGCAGGCCTTGCGCGTGGACCAGCAGAAAGACAGCCGCCGCGTCGGTGGAAGCCACCACCGCGCCAGTCAGCAGCGCCTGGGTCCAGTTCAGGTCGAGGGCATATTTGGCGACCGGCGCTGTGATCAACGCCGTCAACAACACGCCAATCGTAGCCAGCACCATCGACGGGGCCAGCACTGCGCGAATGGCCTGAAATCGTGTCTTCAACCCACCGTCGAAGAGGATCAGCGCGAGCGCAACCGAGCCCACTACATAGGTTGTATGGACGTCGTCAAACCGCAGTCCGCCGGGGCCCGCTTCGCCGGCCACCATGCCGATAAACAGGAAGAACAGCAGCAATGGCGCGCCAAAGCGAAGCGCAAGCAGGCTGGACAGGATGCCGGCCATGACCAGAACTGCGCCGAGAAGGATGGCAATGCTGACGGAATCAAGTGACGCCATGAGGCTCCGAGGCCGGAAATACTTGTAAATCCATGCTTATCGTCGTCATCCCGAGACGCCAAACGTTTTCTGCGTGATACCTATTTGCAGGTATATTTCTCGGGAATTGCTCAAGGCAAAAGCTCCGCTCGATGGCGTCGACGTGGTGCTTGTGTGAATCTCTGCCCACCCGAATCAAATGCGCCGTCCAGCGATGATTCCACACCACACGATACATTCACGACAACGAGAGCCGCGCGATGCTTGACCTGACCGACACCCACGAATTCGTGCTGGCAACCGCACGATCGTTCGGCGCCGAGGTAACCTCGCCGTGGTTCTATCTGCAGCTCGGACTGATGATGGCCGGTGGTGGCATTGCCTTCGCCATCGGGGCCGCAATCCGCTCGCGGGTCGATATGACCTCGCTGGCGATGGGCTGGCCGGCGCCGCTGCGCATGTTCATGCGCATTCTCGTCGGCAGCGCGGCCACCGCCGCCTTTGCCATCCTGATGACCCTCGACCGCGTGATCATGCTGAGCGTGACATGGCCGAGCCGCAGCTATTTGCTCTCAGTGGCCGCGAAGCTTGCACTCGCCTGGCTGGTGATCCGGCTTGTCACCAGCGTGATCCGTAACGAATTCCTGGTCCGGCTGGTGTCGATCTCGGCCTGGCTCGTCGCGGCCCTCAGCATTGTTGGCCAGTTGCAGCCGACCATCACCATGCTGGATGCGAACGGGATTGATCTCGGCGGCCTCCGGCTGACCCCGCTGCTCTTGATCAAGCTCGGCGTCTTGCTCGCGGTAGCGCTATGGCTCTCGAACATCGCCAGCAATTTTCTCGAAGGACGCATCAGGCAGTCCCACGATCTGACCCCTTCGATCCAGGTCCTGCTGATCAAGCTGGTGCGCCTGCTCTTGATGGTGTTCGCCGTCGCTCTCGTCATGGGTGCGGTCGGCATCAATCTCTCGGCGCTCGCAGTGTTCTCAGGCGCAGTCGGTGTCGGTATCGGTTTCGGCCTGCAAAAAATCGTCGCCAATTTCATCAGCGGCGTGATTCTGCTGGCGGATAAATCGGTGAAGCCCGGCGACCTCGTCACCATCGGTGACAGCTCCGGCCGCATCAGTGCAATGAATACGCGTTACATCTCGGTCGCCGCGGGCGACGGCCGCGAGTTCCTGATCCCCAACGAGGACCTCATTACCCAGAAGGTGGTGAACTGGACCTATACGGACAAGGACACGCTGGTGAAGGTCAATTTCAGCGCCAATTACGATGCGGATCCGCGCGTCGTCTGCAAGCTGGCTATCGACGTCGCAACGGCATCGCCACGGGCCAATACGGCCAAGACGCCGAACTGCATCCTCACCGAATTTGCCGAAGCCGGCATGAAATTCTCGCTGACCTTCTGGATCGACTCGCCCGACGGCATGGATGCTGTGAAGAGCGAGGTGATGCTGGGACTGTGGGATGCCTTCAAGCGCGAGGGCATCCGCGTGCCCTATCCGGTCCGCGAGCTGAAGATCCGTGGCGGTGCACTACCGGTCGAAACCATTGTCGAAGTCGCATCCGGTCCGGAATAAGTCCCGATGAAGCTTCCCGCCGACCTCGTTCCGGCGACGCTGCTGCGACGCTACAAGCGCTTCCTTGCCGATGTCGAGCTCGCCGATGGCAGCATGATCACCGCCCATGTCGCCAATCCCGGCGCCATGATCGGCCTGCAGGCGCCGGGCGCGCGGGTCTGGCTGTCGAAGTCGCCGAGCAAGACCCGCAAGCTGCCTTTTTCATGGGAGCTGATCGAAGCCGATTTCGGCAATGGCCCGGAACTGGTCGGCGTCAATACAATGCACCCCAATGCCATTGTCGCCGAGGCGCTGGCCGCCAATGCGATCCCCGAACTCGCTGGCTACGACACCATCCGCCGTGAGGTGAAATACGGCGCTGCGTCGCGGGTGGACTTCCTGCTGGAACACCCGTCACGGCCGCCCTGCTATGTCGAGGTCAAAAACGTCCACATGATGCGCCAGCCAAGTTTGGCCGAATTCCCGGATTCCGTCACCGCGCGCGGCGCCCGCCATCTCGACGAACTGGCCGCCATGGTCGCTACGGGTGCACGGGCCATGATGCTGTTCGTGGTCCAGATCGGCTCGTCCACGGCTTTTGCGCTGGCGCGGGATATCGACCCAGCCTATGGCCGCGCGTTCGACAAAGCCTGCACCGCAGGCGTCGAAGCCATCGCCTATACCTGCCGGATCGACCATGACGGCATCGTTCTGGCCGGCCGAGTGCCGATTCAGCCATGAATATGGCTGGGGTGGGGACCGAGCGATGAGGTCCTGGAGGGGCTGCTTTGGCTTGCGCTGACCGCCCCAGCCATTAAATTGGGGCCTCAAATCGCACATTCCCGTCGCATCCTGCCTGGCAAGATCACCTGATGAGCTACGTCGAAGCCTCCGAAACCTCCCAGCGCAAAACCGGTCAGATCAAGCTGCATGGTCCCGCCGCTTTTGCTGGCATGCGCAAGGCCGGCGCGCTGGTGTCGCTGTGCCTGGACGAGCTAACCGATCTGGTGAAGCCGGGTGTGCTGACTTCGGCGATCGACGATTTCGTGCGGGAATTCGCCTTCAGCCATGGCGCCTTTCCGGCCACGCTGATGTATCGCGGCTATCGCTATTCGACCTGCACGTCGATCAATCACGTGGTCTGCCACGGTATGCCCGGCGACCGCGCGCTGAAGGAAGGCGACATTGTCAATGTCGACGTCACCTTCATCGTCGAGGGCTGGTATGGCGATTCCAGCCGCATGTATGGCGTCGGCGAACTCGCCCGCAAGGCGGAGCGACTGGTCGAGGTCACCTATGAATCGCTGATGCGCGGCATCGCCGTGGTCAAGCCCGGCAATACTACCGGCGACATCGGCCATGCGATCCAGAGTTTCGTCGAACCGCAGCAGATGAGCGTGGTGCGCGACTTCTGCGGCCATGGCCTCGGTCGCATGTTCCATGACGAGCCAAACATCATCCATGTCGGCCGCCCCGGCGAAGGCGTGACCTTGCGCCCCGGCATGTTCTTCACCATCGAGCCGATGATCAATCTCGGCAAGCCGCATGTGAAGGTCCTGTCCGACGGCTGGACCGCCGTGACCCGCGACCGGTCGCTGTCGGCACAGTTCGAGCATACCGTCGGCGTGACCGCGACCGGCGTCGAGATTTTCACGCTGTCGAAGCGGCATAACGAACAGCCGCCGACACCCGCCGCCTAAACTTCAAATCGCCGCAGCGCTACAGACACTTTCTGGTTGCAAATGCAGCCGGGCACGGCATGCTCGTGGATACGATCCATGCGAGCCTTGGCGCCACATGCCCGTCAGTCCCAGTGATCCAGCCACGCCGACGGGTCTTGCCGAAGCGCCGCATTATCATGGCCACCGAGAGCGACTGCGGGAGCGCTTTCGCAGTGTCGGCGCCGATGCACTGAGTGACTACGAGCTGCTGGAAATGGTCCTGTTCCGCGCGCTGCCGCGCCGGGACGTGAAGCCGCTGGCGAAATCGCTCATCACCAAATTTGGTTCCTTTGCCGAGACGGTGCATGCGCCGGATACACGACTGCGCGAAATCGGCGGCCTCGGCGAAGCCGCGATCACCGAGATCAAGCTGGTCGCTGCCGCCGCCAGCCGCGTTGCCAAGGGTCAGCTGAAGCAGCGCACCGTATTGTCGTCATGGGCCACGGTGATCGACTATTGCCGCATGGCCATGGCCTTCGCCGACAAGGAACAATTCCGCATCCTGTTCCTCGACAAGCGCAACCAGTTGATCTCGGACGAGGTGCAGCAGGTCGGCACCGTCGATCACACACCGGTCTATCCGCGCGAGGTCGTGAAGCGTGCCCTCGAACTATCCGCGACTGCCATCATCATGGTGCACAACCATCCTTCCGGCGATCCGACACCGTCGCAGGCCGATGTGCAGATGACCAAGGCGGTGATCGATGTTGCCGCCCCGCTCGGCATCGCGGTGCATGATCACATCATCGTCGGCAAACATGGGCATGCGAGTTTGAAGGGGCTGAAGCTGATCTAAGGCCAATCAGAACACTTAGTTCTTGGCGGTTTTGACGTATTCTTCTGCTGCTCGAATACCACTCTTTGCCTTGAGTGTTAAAGCAGTTGTCCGCGGCTTCCATTCGGACACCAGTTTTTCTGCGTTCCTGAGCTCTTGTTCGGACAACAGTGCAGCCATCTCATTCACATTTTTCGCGGGCGCCAGCTTCGAGAGTTTGAAATACGCATATGACAAAGACAGATCCTTTGGCGCTCCTTTTCCGGCGGAATACAAACGGGACAAACCAAAGAGGGCACCGGGATATCCCTGATCGCCCGCCCTCTTCCACCACTTGAGCGCTTCTTCTGAATTTCCTCGCCTGTCATACAGATTAGCGACATCGTGCTGCGCAAGCGCGTAGCCGGCTTCGGCAGAAACAAGCTTATATTTCAAAGCTTGATCCGAGTCAGACTCCACGATGCCTGCGCCTTGCCCATCATAGTAACAACCAAGCTTATAGGCGCCCAACGCGTCGTTCGACGCAGCTGATTTTTGAAACCACTCAAAGGCCTGCCTGCGATCCTGTTGTGTACCGATGCCATTATTGTACATCATGCCCACATGATATTGCGCCTCTGCGTCTCCCTTGTTCGCCAATGCGACCATTGCATTAAAGGTGTCTGCGTCATTTGCACTGGCAGGCATTGAGAAAAATAAAAGGCACGAAAAAGCCAAGGCCACAAATTTCATCTCACCCTCCAATCGGGTTTGAACCATTTCATCTTGGTAACGCGCGACGGAAATAGGTTCGAAGAGGCTGATTTGGACCGGACGGATTGTTGCGCAGAGCGCAGTCCGGGCAACCACCTCTCCTCGTCCTCGCCTTCGCAGGGCGACAAAAACGGGCGCGGAGCGAGCCCTTACTGCCGCAGCAGGATCAGCGGATCTGCACTATCAGGCACACGGCGCCACTGCGCGTTGTCGTCCGCCTCGAAATGCCAGGTCTCACCCGATGCTGACATCATCAGCAATTCGCCGCGTTCGAGACGCCACTGCTTGGGATTGAAATTCGCCACCAGGGGGTCGCAGCGCGGCTTCAGGAACACGGCGAAATTGTCCTGCGTCGTCTCGGTATTGGTCAGCGTCAGGCCGCAGACCACGCGGCCGCTGCCGCGCACCATCGACCAGTCGCCAATCATCTGGTCCATTGACTTAGTCAACGAGCGGGCTGCCGCCAGGTTCTGCAGGATATAGACGCCTTCGCCGGTACGAATGCCCTCGAAGATGCCGCTCTCAACTTCGGTGAAGTCGATCACGGCTTCGCCCGTCGGATTCTGCAGCCGGACGATATCGAGCCCCTTGATGTTCCAGGCCGTGATATCCTTGGTGAAGGGCAACGCCTTCGCGCAATCCGGTTCGAGTTCGAGCTTCAGCCCCTGCGGCGACGTGTCGTTCTTCAGCGTCACCACGCAGGTCTTGCTGCGCTCGGTGGTGGAGAGCTCCCACTGCCCGATCATATTTTTCCGAAGAGTGGCAGCATCCTGAGCACGCGCCGGTGCGCCGACGAGCATCGCGCCGGCAACTGCCAGCGCAAAATATCGACAGCGCGCCGACGCGAGTTTCACGATCAGCGTCCCTTTATCGGTGTTTCCGCAATCGGCGTCGTCGGCGCCTTGCCGGCGAACCAGAGTTTGAGGTTGTCGACCACCAGCTGATCCATCGCGTTGCGCGTCACCACCGACGCCGAGCCGACATGCGGCAGCAGCACGACGTTCTGCATCGACTTCAGCTCGTCCGGCACCTTGGGCTCCTGCGCAAACACGTCGAGGCCCGCGGCCAGAATGGTGCCCGATTTGAGCGCCGCAATCAGTGCAGGCTCGTCGATCACCGAACCACGCGCGATATTGATGATGATGCCGCGCGGACCGAGCGCCTGCATGACTTCAGCATTGACGAGATTAGCCGTCGACGGCCCACCCGGCGTAATGACGATCAGCGTATCCACCGCCTTCGCCATCTCGATCAGGTTCGGATAGTGCTTGTGCGAGACGCCAGCGGCGGGGTTGCGCGAGTGATAGACCACCGGCACCAGCGAGGCGTCGAGACGACGCGCGATGGCCTGACCGATCCGGCCCATGCCCACCATGCCGACCTTGCGGTCGCGCAACGAGCCGACCGTGAGCGGATAAGGCTGTGTCAGCCACAGGCCCGAACGGACATATTTGTCCGCCTTGATGAATTCGCGGGCAGTGGCGATGAACAGGCCGAGCGCCGTATCGGCAACTTCCTCGGTCAGCACATCCGGCGTGTTGGTGACGAGGATATTGTTCTCGGCGGCGTATTTCGCGTCAATGTGATCGTAGCCGACGCCGAACGAGGAGATGATCTCGACCTTGGGATATTTCGCCAGCACGGCGCTGTTGGTCGGCACAAGGCCCGTCACGGCGATGCCGCGGATTTTCTCGGCGACGCCCGCCGGCAGCCGTTCGAGATCGTGCTGGGTTTCATATTTATGCAATACGAACTGATCCGAGAAGCCGTTATTGATCAGCGGCTTCGTCGGTCCATAGATCAGCAGGTCGATTTTGTCCGAAGAGATTCCCGTCCCCATTACTTTTCCTTTCGCAGTGCACTCTCATGCCAGCGCCGCAACAATCCGTGGGATACCAGCGCGAGCAGCATATAAATCACAATCCCCGCAACGGACAGCAACAATAACGCAGCGAACATTCGGGGAATATTGAGGCGATAGCTGGATTCCGAAATGCGATAGGCGAGGCCTGAACCAGCACCCGCCGCACCTGCAGCGATTTCCGCTGCCACCGCGCCGATCAGCGACAATCCGCCGGCAATGCGCAATCCGCCAAGTATGAATGGCAATGCCGCCGGAAGCTGCAAATAGCGCAGCACCTGCCAACGCGATGCGCGATAGAGCTGGAACAGCCCGGCTAGATTGCGATCCACCGAATTGAGGCCGAGCGTCGTATTGGCCAGCACCGGGAAGAACGCCACGATCCAGGCGCAGACAACAACGGCCGTCTGCTGCGGCAGATAGATCAGCATCAAGGGCGCGATGGCGATGACGGGCGTCACCTGCAGCACGATGGCATAGGGCAGCAGCGAATATTCCAGCCATTTGGACCGGTTGAACAACAGCGCTAATGCGATGCCCCCGATGGCCGCGGCGATGAAGCCCTCCAGCGCGGTCAGAAGCGTCACGCCGAGGGATTCAGACAGGATCGACCAGTCGGCGATCAACGTCTGAAAGACGAGCAAGGGACCGGGCAGCAGATAGGGCGGCATTTCGCCGATCCGAACGACGAGATCCCACAGCATGATGCCCGCAATGAACACGACGACGGGCCAGACGATGCGCTGCCACGGCGTGCTGCTGCCGGGTATTGCCGAACCGCGATCGACTGCAGGCAGTGGCTCCAGACCTTTCATGCCCGCGCCTTTGCCTCGTTGAATGCCGCGTCACTGGCCGCCATCAGTGCTTGCGAAACATCACGGCAATAGCCGGCATAGGCCATCGAGGTGCGAAACGCGTCGTCGCGCGGTTCAGAGGATTCGATATGGCATTCGGTGCTGACGCGACCAGGCCGCGAGGTCATCACCACAACGCGCTGCGACAGATAAACCGACTCGAACACCGAATGGGTGACGAAGATGACCGTCTTGCCGAGTTCGCGCCATAGCGCCAGCAGGTCGTTGTTGAGCCGGAAGCGCGTGATCTCGTCGAGCGCCGCAAAAGGCTCGTCCATCAGCAGGATATCCGGCTCGGTCACAAGCGCGCGGGCCAGCGACGCCCGCATCTTCATGCCGCCCGATAATTCACGCGGATAGGCTTCGGCAAAGTCCGCGAGACCGACCTGTGCGAGCACCTCATCGACCCGCGCCGTCGACTGCGCATCCGGCATATGTGCCAGCTTCAGCGGCAGCCGCACATTTTCCCGGATCGTGCTCCATGGCATCAGCGTCGGCTCCTGGAACACGAAGCCAATAGCGTGACCGCTGCTGCGTGCGGCCACATCCAAAGTGCCCGCTGACGGCGCGATCAGGCCTGCAATCAGGCGGAGTGCGGTGGATTTGCCGCAGCCGGACGAGCCCAACAGCGAGACGAACTCGCCCTTGCGAATATCGAGATCAAGAGGCCCCAGCGCCACGGTGCCGTTGTCATAGACCTTCGTGACACCGCGCAGGCGCACGGCGGTGGGTGCATCGCTCGACGACAACGCAGGTTCGACCATCTGCCGGGCTACTTCTTCGGCCGGAGATCGAGACCGACACCCTTGTTGATGAACTGCAGCGTATAGGCCTTGCGATAGTCGATATCGCGCTTGACCACGCCTGCGCGTGACATCTTGTCGAAGAAGCTGGCAACACGCGCTTCGCTCATGGCGCCGATACCGTCTTTCAGCGTGTCACCTGAGTCGACGATGCCGTATTCCTTCATCTTGGCGATGGAATAGGCCAGCAGGTCATCGGTCATTTCCGGGTTGAGCTTCTTGATGACCTCATTGGCGGCTTTGTTATCGCCATAGAGATAATTGTACCAGCCGATCATCGAGGCATCGACGAAACGCTGGACAAGGTCCGGCTTCTTGTCGACCCATTCGCGGCGCGTTTCGATCAATGTCGAATAGCCATCGAAACCGTAATCCGCGAGCAGCATCACGGTTGGCTTGAAATTGGCCTGCTTCTCGACCACGAACGGCTCGGACGTGACATAGCCCTGCATCGCACTGTTCTTGTCGACGATGAAAGGCTGCGCATTATAGGTGTAAGGCTTGACCTTGGACGCGCTGAAGCCAAGCTCGGATCGCATCCATTGGAAATAGCCGGCGACGCCCTCCTTCGAGATCAGCAGCGTCATGGGCTTGAGATCTTCGAGCTTGGTCACCTTGGGATTGGGATGCGCCAGAAAAACCTGCGGGTCCTTCTGAAAGATTGCGGCGACAGCGACCACCGGCACATTATTGGTGACGGCATCGAAGGATTGCAGCGTGTTGGCGCTCATGAAGAAGTCGAGCTTGCCCGAGATCAACAGGATGCGATTGTTCACGTTCGGCCCGCCCGGCACGATGGTGACGTCGAGCCCGTAATTCTTGTAGGTGCCGTCCGCGACCGCCTGGAAGAAGCCGCCATGTTCAGCCTCGGCCACCCAGTTGGTTCCGAAACTGACCTTGTCGAGCCTGGTTTCCGCCGCGGCAGGCGACCACGCGGCCATCACGGCTAGTGCGCCAATGGTTAACGCGCGCAGCAGGGATATCGGGCTCATATTGGACTCCGTCGACCGTTATGGCCCATGATAGGAAGCAATCTGCTGCCAGACTACCCTGCAAAATTGACCAAAGAAACGCACCTCGATGACTGCCAACATGCCGCCCCGCGACTGGACTGCCATTCGCTGGCCCGACATCGCCAAGAGCGATCCGGCCTCCTGGATTGCAGTGCTGCCATTGGCCGCGACCGAGCAGCACGGACCGCATCTGCCGCTCGGCACCGACATCATGATTGCGGAGGCTTATCTTGCAGAGGTCCAGCGCCTGCTGCCCGCCGATATTCCGGCAACGTTCCTGCCGCTTCAACCTGTGGGCATTTCGACCGAGCACCTCGCTTTTCCCGGTACGCTGACCCTGCCGACCGAGATCGCATTGCAGACCTGGACCGCGATCGGCGAAAGCGTCGCGCGCGCCGGCGTTCAGAAACTCGTGATCGTCACTAGCCACGGCGGCAACAGTGCAGCAATGACGCTCGCGGCGCAGGACCTGCGCGCCGAATACGGCATGCTGGTCGCCACCACTGGATGGAATCGATTCGGCACACCGGATGGCCTGTTCACTGACGCAGAGTTACATCACGGGATTCATGGCGGCGCTATCGAGACATCGATCATGCTGGCGCGCTATCCGCAGCATGTGCGCAACGACAAGATCGCAAATTTCGCATCGTCAGCGATTGCGATGGAGAAGAACTATCGCTGGCTGTCCGCAAGCCGGCCCGCGCCATTCGCGTGGCAGGCTGAAGACCTCCATCCCAGCGGCGCGATTGGCGACGCCACGCAGGCATCAGCCGACAAGGGCGAGAAGCTGCTCGCCCACGTCGCAAAGGCCTTCTGCGAATTGCTAGCGGACATGCATCGCTTCGACGTGACAGCGTTTGATCGCGAACCGGATGCCGGCGCGTGAGATGTGGTTAACCGCGGATTGCGCGATTCACGCGACGACATATTCCACGCGGATGACGACACGATTCTGAAACCAAAAGAATTTGCCTGAAACCAAATAGTTCGACCGGGTCTCGAACCCGATCCGTTTGGGCTCCGACTGATTGGCATGCAGGCCACGATGGCTGCACTTCAACAGGATGGAGTTATCCCATGTCGATCAAGTCCAAGATTGCTGCTTTCGCTCTCGTTGCTCTCACCGCTGCCGGCACCGTGGCATCGTCCCAGCAGGCTCAGGCCAAGGGCCCGGGCATCGGCTTCGGCATCGCTGCCGGTGTAGTCGGCGCCGCAGTCGTCGGCAGCGCCATTGCCGCCAATAACGGCTACTACGGTTACGGATATCGCTGCGGTTGGGTCCGCCAGTATGACGGCTACGGCAACTATGTCGGCCGCGTCCGGACCTGCAACTATTAATCTCTTGATCGACTGACGTGGATTTGCGTCCGACACGGGCGCCTCATCCACCCCGTGTCGCACCAGACCCGCTCGGTTGTCCCCCCGAGCGGGTCATTTTTTTGCGCTCGCCAAATGCCTTTCGAGCCGTGCCGGCCAGCTGCTGTTATCCAACCGTCATGATCGACTGCCACTGAAACATGCTTCTCCAGTTGCTTCTTGCTATTGCGAATTAGTTGCAATTATAGTCGGGGAGTCGACGGGTTGCTCGTTCTGTTTCGTTTTGTCTCATGACGACCCTCGATACCCCCAACGTTATGGGCGAATCGACTATTTTTGTGGAATATCAAACGGTTCGTCGCATGATCGGCGGCGACCTAAAGCGAGAAACGACGGCCGCATGAAGTACCCCGACCGATCGCGAGTATTGTCGTGAAGCGCGTTTTGGCCGGTTTTGCGCTGGGCGCATTGGCGTTCGATGGCTCTGCGATCGCGGCCGATATTTCGCCCGGCATGGCGCTGAAAGCGCCCCGCCTGGTTTACGACTGGACCGGGTTTTATCTCGGCGGTCACATCGGCTATGGCGGCGGCAGCTTTGGTCCCGGCAGCAATCCGCTGCCCGCGCAGGGCGTTTTCCTGCCGCCTTCGCCGACCGGCCTGATCGGCGGCTACCAGATCGGCTACAACAGGCAGCTCAGCAACAACGTCGTGCTGGGCTTCGAGGCCGACGCCACGTTTAGCAGTCCGCAGGACGCAGCGCGGTTGATGCCAGCGCCTTTCCATACGACCTTCGACTATTTTGCGACCGCACGCGGCCGCATCGGCTACGCCTTCGGTGCGTTGATGCCGTACGTCACCGGTGGCGTGGCGTGGGGACGCACCAAACTCAATCTCAATGATGCCGACGGCGACCTCATATCATCGGCGACCCGCACCCATTTCGGCTGGACCGCCGGCGCGGGCGTCGAATTTGCCGTTGGCGGCAACTGGACCGCGAAGGCCGAATACGCCTATCTCGATTTGATGCGGCAGACCTATGACCTCGGCAATACCGGGCTGCCGAATGTGAGCGTTGATCCGAATATTCACACCGTCAAAGTCGGCTTGAATTATCGGCTGTGGGACACGCCGCCATGGTTGCCGTCAGCTCCCATCACCGGCAAGACTGTGCTGCCGGAATCGACAGACTGGAACGTTCACGCCCAGACCACTTTCATCGCGTCCGCCTATCCGCGGATTCGCTCGCCCTATGAAGGCACCAACAGCCTTCCCGGCGGCGGCCAGGGGCGCGAGACCTTTACGACGACGGCGTTCCTCGGCTGGCGACTGTGGCAGGGCGGTGAGCTCTATCTCAATCCCGAGCTGGCGCAGGGCTTCGGCCTCAACTCCACGCTCGGCCTCGCCGGCTTCCCCAATGGCGAGGCGCAAAAGGGTGGCGCGCCGTTTCCGCGCTTTCGCATGCAGCGCTATTACTTCCGCCAGACGCTTGGCCTCGGCGGCGAGCAGGAAGACGTCCCCGACGCCGCCAATCAATTGGCAGGCAAGCGCGATATCGACCGCATCACGCTCACGGTCGGACGCTTCGCGGTGGGTGATTTCTTCGATGGCAATTCCTACGCCAAGGATCCGCGCGCCGACTTCATGAACTGGGCGATGTGGTCATCGGCCGCTTACGACTTTCCAGCCGACCTGCCGGGCTTCACCCGCGGCGCCATCGTTGAACTGAATCGCAAGGACTGGGCGATCCGAGCCGGCCTGTTTCAGGTGCCGGCGCAGCCTAACAACGACGTCCTGACGTTCAAGACCGGCGGCGCGGTCGTCGAATTCGAGGAGCGTCACCAGATCTTCGACCAGCCCGGCAAGCTGCGCGTCGGTGCCTTCATCAATCGCGGCAATACCGGCAGCTATCGCGGCGCACTGGCGATCGAGGCCAATGATCCCACGCTGGATATCAACGACGTGATGTCCTCGATCCGCCGCGCCAGCGACAAATACGGCTTCTACGTCAACGGCGAGCAGCAGGTTGCCACTGACGTTGGTATCTTCGGGCGCGTCAGCTGGAACGATGGCCAGAACGAGATCCTGTCCTTCACCGATATCGACCGCAGCGTCTCTGCCGGCGTCTCGATCAAGGGCAGCCATTGGGGCCGCGCCAATGACACGATCGGCCTTGGTGGCGCGATCAACGGCCTGTCCGCTGCGCATCGCGACTTCCTCGCCGCTGGCGGCAACGGATTGCTGATCGGCGACGGACGGCTAAATTACGGCACCGAGCGCATTCTCGAAACCTATTACGCCTATGCCATCGACAAGAACTTCACCCTCACGGCCGACTACCAGCTGATTGCGAACCCCGCCTACAACAAGGATCGCGGACCGGTCTCGATCTTCTCAGGCCGATTGCACGGCGAGTTCTGACGACACATCCTGCGCCGTTTGTAGCCGGATGAGCGCAGCGATATCCGGGCTACGATAATCTAGGCCGAACGTTCCATGGCCGCCGGCAGGAACGAGCCCGCTTGCGCCATCTCCCATGCATCGCGAAAGCGCTTGTCGCCGGTGCCATCGACCAGCTCGTTGTGGCGCAACGCCGGATACATCCGCGTGAAGGACAGGACGTCGGTACTGGAGGCGCGGTGCGAGAAATGGATCGGGCGAATATCCTGCGGATGAGCGAGCCCGGCTGCCGCGATCAGCTCAGCCAGCGCATGCAACGTCGCCTCGTGATAGTTGTAAACGCGATCGGTCTTCTGTGGCACGGCAAGGGCGCGATTGCGCGTCGGGTCCTGCGTCGTGACGCCGGTCGGGCAACGATCGGTGTGGCAGCTGAGTGACTGGATGCAGCCCAGTGCGAACATGAAGCCGCGCGCCGAATTGCACCAGTCGGCGCCGAGCGCCATCGCGCGGGCGATATCGAAGGCTGTCGCAATCTTGCCGGAGGCGCCAATCTTGATACGGTCACGCGCGCCGATGCCGATCAGCGCATTGTGCACGAAGTTGACGCCCTCGCGCATCGGCATGCCCAGATGATCCATGAACTCCAGCGGCGCCGCGCCCGTGCCGCCTTCATTGCCATCGATCACGATGAAATCCGGATAGATGCCGGTCTGCAGCATCGCCTTGCAGATCGCGAGGAATTCCCAGGGATGACCGATGCACAGCTTGAAGCCGGCGGGCTTACCGCCGGATAGACGGCGCATCTTGTCGATGAACTCCATCATCTCGATCGGTGTTGAAAACGCCTTATGATAGGCCGGCGAGATACAGTCCTCACCCATGGCGACGCCGCGGATGCGCGAGATCTCTTCCGACACTTTTGCCGCTGGCAACACGCCGCCGTGGCCCGGCTTTGCGCCCTGGCTGATCTTGAGCTCGACCATCTTGATCTGATCGTTGACGGCAAGCTTCGCGAAGGCGTCGGGATCGAAGTTGCCATCACGCGTGCGGCAACCAAAATAGCCGGAGCCGACCTCCCAGATCAGATCGCCGCCGTTCTCCTGATGATACGGACTGACGCCGCCTTCTCCAGTGTCATGCGCGAATTCACCACGCTTGGCGCCAGCATTCAGCGCGCGGATCGCATTGGGGCTGAGTGCACCAAAGCTCATAGCCGAGATGTTCAGTACCGAGGCCGAATAAGGCTTGAGGCAATCCGGGCCGCCGATGGTGATGCGGAACTGCTCAGTCGCATGCGGCCGCGGCGCGACCGAATGGTGCATCCACTCATAGCCCTCTTCGTAGACGTTCTTCTGGGTGCCGAAGGGACGTTTGTCGAGCACCATCTTGGCACGCTGATAGACCACCGCGCGCGTGTCGCGGCTGAAAGGCATGCCATCCTTTTCGCTCTCGAAGAAATACTGCCGCATCTCCGGACGGATTTCTTCGAGCAGGAAGCGGATATGCGCCGAGATCGGATAGTTGCGCAGAACCGCATGGTCCTTCTGCAGCACGTCGTGAATGCCGAGCATGGTCAGGCCGCCGAAGACGATGACCGGGATGACAACGAGAGGGATGACTTTCGGGTCGTGAATGCCAATGCCGACCAGCAGCAAGGTGGCGACACTGCAGATCGTCAAAACGATGAAGCGCGGCGAGAGGGGAAGCATCAACGTTTCCATAAAAATCCTGCCTGACATGAATGGCGCTAGCGTTACACAGACCCGATGACGCAAACATCACAAGCGCGTTGCCGCAGAGCATCGCGCCAGAGTGCCCAATCTATCGCGCCACGCTCAATGAATCGTTGCAAAAAGCGAGGGCCCCAGACGACAAAACCCGCGCCGGAGCGCGGGTTTTGCAGTGCAGTGAATTTTGATGGTCTCGGGCTGCCTTAGCGCTCGACGAACGCCTTCTCGATCACGAAGTGGCCCGGCTTTGAGCCGCTGCCTTCGATGAAATCGCGCTCTTCGAACATGATCTTGAGATCTTCGAGCATGCTCGGGCTGCCGCACAGCATGATGCGGTCGGTCTCGATAGAAAGCGGGCCCTGGCCGATGTCGTTGAACAGCTGCGACGACGCGATCAGGTCCGTGATCCGGCCGCGGTTGCGGAACGGCTCGCGAGTGACCGTCGGGTAATAGGTGAACTTGTCCTTCATCAGTTCGCCGAACAGCTCGTCCTCGGCCAGCTTGGCGACCAGGCGCTCGCCATAAGCGAGCTCGGAAACCTGGCGGCAGCCATGCACGAGCACCACATGCTCGTAGCGCTCATAGACGTCGGGGTCCTTGATCAGGCTGGCGAAGGGCGCGAGGCCGGTGCCGGTGGAGAGCATCAGCAGGCGTTTACCGGGCAAAAGATTGTCGGTGATCAGCGTACCGACGGCCTTCCGGCCGACCAGGATAGTGTCGCCTTCCTTGATCTTCTGCAGGCGCGAGGTCAGCGGACCATCCGGCACCTTGATGCTGAAGAATTCCAGCTCTTCCTCGTGGTTCGCACTGGCCATCGAATAGGCGCGCAACAGCGGCTTGCCGTCGACTTCCAGGCCGATCATGGCGAACTGGCCGTTCTGGAAGCGGAAGGAGGTGTCGCGGGTGGCTTTGAAGCTGAAAAGTGTATCGGTCCAATGCTGGACAGAAAGAACTTTCTCTCTGTGAAAGGCGCTCATGAGATTTGATTTTCCAGTGCGGGCTTTTTTAGAACAAGTCCATTGTTTGCCGCGTCACGATGCCGAGAAACCATTGCGGCTATTGGCTAATTTTGGTTCTCGCAGCTGCGAATGACAATTAGTCAAAGTAGCCATGAAGTGCAATTGCGGACTGAGGGAGGCGGTCGATTAATTTCCAAAGCAGGTTACCCATGCAGCAGCAGCCCATCTGGCCGCGACATTAAATTACCCGATATGGGAGGTTTCGTTCAGTTTCTTGCCGGACACCGTTAATGGTATCCGGCTGGATCGCGTGATCCCGATCCGGTAGTTTCCGGCCACCTCGTTAAAGTCGTCGCAGGCGGCTTTTCGTTCAATCGTCGGCCTGGTCCTTAATGACATCCCTTCGCGACATCCGGGCCGGAAAGCCCCCATCCTATCCCGACCAGTCGATCTATGCCGAATACGCTTGCCGCCAGTTCGGGCTGGATTTCGCCGACGTCGATGGCGGAACGGGTCTGATCTTCACCGTTGGCCGCAATGGCAGGAGCGCATCCTTCGGCGCCGGACGCGGCTCGTTCTTTCCGCAGAACAACGCCACGGCTGCGACGCTGGCGAATGACAAGTATTTCGCCAATGTGCTGATGGAGCGCGCTGGCGTCCCGACTTTGGGCGGGAAATACTTCTTCCTGCATGAGCGTTATCGCGCCCATCGCCCGCCCGGCCACGAACATGCCGACGCCGTCTGGCATTTCGCCGAACTCGGCGACCGGGCCTTCATCAAACCGCTGATGGGATCGCGCGGCGACTTTGCGGAGATCGTCACGGGCGGCGACGCGCTCATGGCCTATCTCAGGCAGGTCGCGCAGTATTATGACGCGATCCTGATGCAGCGCATCTATACCGGCCAGGAATATCGCGTGTTCATCCTCGACGACGAGGTCGTGTATTGCGCGCAGAAGACGGCGCCCTTTGTGACCGGCGACGGCAAGGTGACGCTCAGGCAATTGATCGCCGCGGAGACGTCTACGCTGGACCGCCACGGGATTTCGTCGGTCACGTCAGGTCTCGATGACGCCTCCCTCGATCGCGTGCTGCCATACGGCGAGCGACGCGCGATTCCTGGCCGGATGAATCGGAGCGCAGGCGGCAGCATGAGCTTTGCGGCGCCGGGTAACGAGACTGTCGCTTTTGCGATGGCGCTGCAGGCCGCCAAGGCGCTCGGCCTGCGCGCTGGCGCGGTCGACCTGTTTACAGATATCGACGGAGATGCTGCGGCCTTGCGCGTGATCGAGGTCAATGCCAATCCGTCGATCCGCTTTCTCGAAGACAGCGGCCGTGAGGACCTGATCCTGCGCATCTGGCGGCATACATTCACGGCGATCGGCCTGCTCGATGTTTAACCTGCCCAAATATGGCGACGGCCTCTGCTTCGCCCGGCTGGCGATGCTGCTCGACGCGCTGTCCATCGACCGTGTCAGGCTGCGCAAACATTCCGTCGTCGTCGCCGGCTCCAACGGCAAGGGCTCGACGGCCGCATTCTGCGCCAGCATCGGACGCGCTTTCGGCCTGCGGACGGGCTTGTTCACGTCACCGCACCTCTATCGCTTCAATGAGCGCTTCCAGATCGACGGCGTCCCCGTCGATGACGAGTTGCTCGAAGCCCTCGTCCTGCGCGTGGCTACGGCCATCGCAGATCTCAAGCAGCACACGCTGCATGAGACCTTCGGTGCCTTCGAGGCGCAGTTCGCGCTGGCCTGCCTGTATTTCCAGGAGACCGAATGCGAATTCGCCGTGTTCGAAGCGGGCATCGGCGGACGCTACGATCCGGTTCGGCTGGTCGGCGCCGACATCACCTGCGTCACCTCGGTCGATCTCGAACACGTCAACCTGCTCGGCAACTCGCTGGAGCTGATCGCCTGCGACAAGAGCGATGCCTGTATCTCGGGCGGCACCGTCGTCTACGGCGAGAACTGCCTGCCCATGCGCGGCAATCTCGCCGAGTACAATCGCAACCGCAACGTCACCGGCCTGCATATCGGCGACGAGATCACGATCAGTAACGTCTTTGCATCAGCCAAGGCCCAGGCCTTCAACTGCCGGCTGGGCGCATTCGATCTGCGCGCGCTCGAACTCATGCTGGCCGGCGAATTCCAGCTCAACAATGCTGCCATTGCGGCTGCGCTGTTCATTCTCTGGATGCAGCGCATGCATCCGGATGCGACCACCAGCGCCATCGATCTCGCGGTCCGGACCGGACTGCGCGATACCAAATGGCCAGGACGGCTCGAGATCGTTCAGCGCGATCCCCTGACCGTCATCGATGTCGGCCATACGCCTGATGGCGTGGCACAGGCCCTGAAGAGCCTTCGCGCCATCCATGGCGATGACAACTGGTTGCTGGTGCTCGGCGTGTCCGGCGACAAGAATGTCGACGATATCGCCAAGCATCTCGCCCCCGTCTTCGATACGATCGTGTGCACCCGCGCCTATCACAAGGGCGCAGACGCGCGCGTGGTCGGCGCTGCAGCGCGCAAGGCTCATCCGGCGGCGCGCATTCATGTGGCCAATGCCATGGAAGACGCGGTGCGCCTCAGCCAGCAACTGGCTCGCGCCGTGCCGCGCAAGATCTATGTGGCGGGCGGACTGTTCGCGGCGATCGAATACGCAACGGTGCTGCGCGGCGGCAAGGCGCAGGATCTGGTGTTTTTCTGAGATCTCACGTTCGTCATTCCGGGGCGTGGCCGGCACTCGCCGGGCGCGAACCCGGAATCTCGACATGAGAATCTCCGGAGAGCCAAACACACCGGGATTCCGGGTTCGCGTGCAGCTAACGCTGCCCGCGCCCCGGAATGACAGTGTATGGCTAATTCGTCCCGCCCGCTGAATCGTCCAGCACCTTGAAGCTCTCTTCCAGCTGCGGCGAGATCGAAACGCCCATGCGCTCGCCGGTCGGCAGGCGGGCGACGAACCATTTGTTGTAGAGCGGGATCAGATCACGATTGGAGCCGAGCCGGCGAAACGCACGTTCGACGACAGCCGCAAGCTGCGGCTCACCCTTACGAAACATGATGCCGTAGGGATCATAGGACAGGTAATCGCCGACCACGCGGAACTTGTCCTGCGATTTGTGCCGCGCGATCAGGCCCGACAGCAGGATATCGTCGGTCGCGAAGGCATCGGCCTTGCCGTCGACCAGCATCTGATAGCTCTGCTCGTGATCGGGCGAGACCACGATGTTGAGACCGAGATTGAATTTCTTGTCGACCGCATGCATCGCCTGTTCGTTGGTGGTGCCTTTGGTAACGACGATGGTCTTGCCCTTGAAGTCGGTCGGCGCGGTACCCGTGGTGGTTTTCGGCACCATCAGCTTGGTGCCGGCGACGAACATCAGCGGCGAGAACGCAACCTGCTTGCGCCGTTCGGCATTGGCCGTGGTCGAGCCGCATTCGAGATCGATCTTGCCGTCGACCACGGCGGGAATGCGATCGTCCGACGTTACTTTTACATATTCGATCTTGAGCTGGGGATCGTCGACCTCGATGCCGATATCCTCGACGATGGCCTCGCAGAGTTCGAGACTGTAGCCGATCGGCCGGCCCGCCTGATCGAGAAACGAGAACGGCGGCGAGCTTTCGCGGTAGCCGAGTTTGACCACATGCGCCTTCTTGATCGCCGCCAGCGTCGGGCTAAGCCCTTCCGCAGGCGCTTGCGCCTGCGCAGTCGTCGCCAGCAGCAAAGCTGCCAGAAGCCCGGTGATCGAACCGGTCAGATAGTAGCGCATCACGCACCTCAACCATGTCCGAGGGCGGGGATTTCTCCGGGAATCATGTCGCCAGGCACCACATCGTCGGGGCCGAGCTCATGTTCGGGCGCGAGTTCGCCTTCCCATTTCGCGACCACCGCCGTGGCCAGCGAATTGCCGATCACATTGGTGGCGCTGCGGCCCATATCGAGGAACGTATCGATACCCATGATCATCAACAGGCCCGCTTCGGGAATGTTGAACTGGCTGAGCGTCGACGCGATCACCACCAGCGAGGCGCGCGGCACGCCGGCCACGCCTTTCGAGGTGATCATCAGCGTTGCCAGCATCGCGAGCTGCGTGCCGAGCGACATCTCGATGTGATAGGTCTGCGCGATGAAGATGCTGGCGAAGGTGCAGTACATCATCGTGCCGTCGAGATTGAATGAATAGCCCAGCGGCAGCACAAAACTGGAGATGCGCGACGAGGCGCCGAAGCGGTTAAGACCTTCCAGCGTCTTCGGATAGGCCGCTTCCGAACTCGCGGTGGAGAAGGCGATCATCAGCGGCTCGCGGATCAGCCGCAGCAGATGGCTGTAGCGCGGCCCGATGACGATGAAGCCGACCACCACGAGAATGCCCCACAGGATCGCCAGCGACAGATAGAAGCCGCCCATGAAGACGATCAGCTTCCACAACACGCCCAGGCCATTCTTGGACACCGTCGCCATGATCGCCGCCCAGACCGCGAGCGGTGCGAACAACATCACATAGCCGGTGACCTTCAGCATGATGTGACCGAGGTCATCGATCAGCTGCAGCATCGGCTTGGAGCGTTCCGGCATGGCGCCCATCGCAACTGCGAAGAACACTGCAAAGATGACGATCTGCAGGATCTCGTTCTGCGCCATCGCGTCCGCGATGGAGGTCGGGATCAGATGGGTGAGGAATTTCTCGATCGAGAAAGCCGACACCGGCAAGCCCGTCGACTGGCCTGCGGCCGGCAGCGTTCCCGGAAAATTTGCGCCCGGCTGCAACAGGTTGACCATCACCAGGCCGAGCAGCAGCGAGATGAAGGAGGCGCTGACGAACCAGCCCATGGTCTTGGCGAAGATGCGGCCGAGCTTGGAGCCCGAGCCCATATGGGCGATGCCGCCGACCAGCGTGGCGAAGACCAGGGGCGCGATAATCATCTTGATCAGGCGCAAGAACAACATCGCGATCAGATTGACGTCGGCCGCGATCTCACCGCGGCTATCGGGCAAATAGTTGAAAACCAGCGAGCCCATCACGATGCCAAGCGCCATCGCGATCAGAATGTATTGCGTAAACCTGTTCGACATACCGACCCCCGTTACACATTCCCAACTGCGACAGTCTGTCATATTGATCAGAGCGCGCAACAAGCTTCGTCAGCCACGTACCGTTTCGGTATCATCAGGCGGCAAATAGCCGTTGTGGAATGCCGCGCTGCCGCATAGCGTCATCGCCAACTACAAAAACTGTGCAGCCTGATTGTTTTGTACGCGGCGACTGCAACAAGTTTCGACAAAGGAAGAAACAGGGAGACAACGGCCATGACCGACACCGTCAATCATCAGGTGCTGCTCGTCGAAAAGCCCACAGGAAAATTGGGGCCCGAGCATTTCAAACTATCAAAGGGACAGATTCCCGAGCCGAAGGATGGCGAAGCGCTGCTGCGCGTGCGTTACATCTCGCTCGATGCCGCCAATCGCGCATGGATGCATGGCGCGACCTATCGCGCGGCGGTCGAGGCCAATACGGTGATGGCGGGCGGCGGCATTGCCGAAGTCGTGTCGTCGAAGTCGCCTGCGCTGAAGCCGGGTGACATCGTGTTCGGCGACACCGGCTGGCAGAATTACGCGGCGGTGCCGGCCAAGCATCTCAACAAGATGCCATCAATGGAGCCGATGACGCATCTGCTCAGCGTCTATGGCATCGCCGGACTTACAGCCTATTTCGGCCTGCTGGACGTCGGCAAGCCCAAGGCGGGCGAGACCGTCGTCGTCTCGGCGGCGGCCGGTTCGGTCGGCTCCATCGTCGGCCAGATTGCCAAGATCAAGGGCTGCCGGGTGATCGGCATCGCCGGCGGCAAGGACAAATGCGACTGGCTGACCAAAGAACTCGGCTTCGATGCCGCGGTGGACTACAAGGACGGCGCGGTGTTCAAGGCGCTGAAGGCGGCTGCGCCGGGTGGCATCGACGTCTACTTCGACAATGTCGGCGGTGACATTCTCGAGGCTTGTCTCGCACAAATGAATCTCAACGGCCGCATCGCCTGCTGCGGCGCCATCTCGCAATATGACGGCGCGCCCTCGGCGACCGGCCCACGCGGCGTGCCCGGTCTGATCGTGGTGAAACGCCTGATCATGCAGGGCTTCATCGTGATGGACTATATGAACCAGCGCGAAAAGGCTTTGACCGATCTGCAGTCCTGGGTCGCCGCCGGCAAGCTCAAGGTGCAGGAAGACGTCATCGACGGGCTGGAGAACACGCCGCAGGCACTGATCGGTCTGCTGGCCGGTGAGAACCGGGGCAAGCGGATGGTGAAGGTGTAGGGAGATCGTGTAGCGGGGCTTCTCTCTTATCCCTCCCCCTTGCGGGGAGGGTGGCCGGCCGCTTGGCCGGTCGGGTGGGGGTGCCACAAGCGACGCTCTCACGTGGGGCACCCCCACCCCGGCCTCCAATTCGTCGATGCTCCGCATCGCCTCGTTCGGCCGACCCTCCCCGCAAGGGGGAGGGATGCCTCTAACGCCTGTGCGTCATTGCGGATTCAACTGTCAAACAGCCACTGCTCTTCAGACATGCGTTATCACCCCCATTATTTGCGGCGCGGGGGCGCCGTCGTGTCTTGCATTCCCGCCCTCTGTTGAGAGGGCGTGCGGAACGCCGGGTGCCCGTTGCACCCTTGGGCCTGATGCTAATGCGGTCTTCCGCAATTTAGAGTGCATCAGGACTTTCGGAGGCGCCGAGCCAGTGCCCGACGTTCCGCCTGCGGTGTTTTTTCGGTTGCTTGCACTTTGCCTCAACGAACGCTCCGATCGCGAATTAAAGTCCCAAGGCGATGGGAAGGGAGCCTCAAGCGACTAGGCCGAACGCGTTTCGAGTTGGTCGTCCGTCACACTGTCCAGAGGTCCTTCCATCTCAAGACCGGCCGTCCCCTTGCCAGTGGCAGTGCTGGCGCAGATCCGTCCTGCCCGAAGACAGACGTTCCCCCATGAACCGCGTGACGCCGCATCTCCGGCGTCCACCGCATCCCACCCCGCGAACGTGACGATCGCGATCGCCCCTCTCGGTGGGGCAGGACAATGGGGAATATAAACCTGATGGAGATATTGTCAACGGGATATAGGAATAAATGTTTGGATGCTGTCTTGCCGCCCCATACTGTCATTCCGGGGCGTGGCCGGCACTTGCCGGACGCGAACCCGGAATCTCGACCTGTTCAGCGCCAAACACTCCGGGATTCCGGGTTCGCGCCGGCCCGCTTCGCGGTCCTCTGCGCCCCGGAATGACGAGGGGGTAGCTGACCACTCCGGCAGTCCGGCCCGGGACAACGAGCGACGAGCCATGCAGATTGCGACGCGCCCCAACGCCGCGACGTCCTATCCACCCGCCCCCCGCTTTTGTATGACCTAGCACTCACTCCCTCCAGCCCATCGATATCTCGCAAGAAGGAAAATCCATGACTGATGCGGCGACTGACGCGGCCTATGCTGAACTCGAAGCCGCCGGCTGGAGCATCATGGACGATGACGGGTTCATCCATTTCGTCGGCCCGATGTGGCACCGGGTCGTCGATGGCATCAATGAATTCGCCATTCTTGGCCAGGACAAGCACCGCAACCGCCGCGGCGTGGTTCAGGGCGGGGCAGTGATGACGCTCGCCGACCGGAGCTGCGGCATGGCGGCGCGCGAGGCTGCGGGGGTCGAGGCGCTCGCCACGGTCCAGATGGATACTTATTTCGTCGATGCCGCGCGGATCGGCGACCTGATGATCTCCCGGCCCAAGGTCGTGCGTGCCACCAAGAGCCTGATCTTCATGAGCACCGAGGTCAGTGTGAACGATCACGTGGTCGCCACGGCGCATGGTGTGTTCAAGACGGTCCGCGACCGCACAGATGCCGGGCGCAAGAACGACTGACCTGAGGGCGCCGTGGATTTTCGTCATCTTCACGGATTTTTTTTCGCACGCGGCGGAACGAAAGCGCGATCAGCTCGCTTAGCAAAGACATGCGAACCAAAACAGTTTTTACGCGACCTATATTCGTATTCGATTGATCACGTTTAGACTGACCGATGCTTTCGACCCGAACCATCCCGGCCCTGTGGCCCATGGAACCGGCGATCAAGGTTCAAATCCCATGGCCCAAGACGCTGCCGTAAACGACGCCGCCCTCCCCGCCACCGTCCTGGTCGTCGAGGACGATGTACTGCTGCGCATGTTTGCGGTCGAGATGATCGAGGACGCTGGTTTCCGGGTGATCGAGGCGCCGGATGCAGACGCTGCGATCCGCGTGCTCGAAGCGCGCAACGATATCCGCATCATCTTTACCGATATCGACATGCCCGGCTCGATGAACGGGCTCAAGCTCGCCCATGCGGTCGCCAATCGCTGGCCGCCCATTCGCATCATCGCAACATCAGGCCACTTCAGGATAGGCGAACGCGACCTGCCGGATGGCGGTCGCTTCATTGCCAAACCCTATCGGCAGCACCAGATCATCGGCGCCCTCACCGAATTCGCCAATCCCCGCAGCGCATTCGGCGTCTGATAAGCTCCGTTCGCAATTGCGCTCACGCTTGACGCCTCCACACCGCCCGGTCACCCTCGGTTGCTAGATACCAGCTATCGGCGGGGGCAGGCGATGTGGGCATCACTCAAGAACTTTCTCGATAGTTCCATGTTTGCCCCGCACGGCATTTGTCTGCTGTGGGATCCCGGCCTGATCTGGCTTCACGTCGGCTCGGATGCACTGATCGCCGCGGCCTATTTCTCGATTCCCGTCGTCCTCACGATCTTCGTCTGGAAGCGCCGCGATGTGGAGTTCGGCTGGATCTTCTGGGCCTTCGCGCTCTTCATCATGGCCTGCGGCCTGACCCATGTGATGTCGATCTACACGCTGTGGGTTCCGGCCTATGGCGCCGAAGGAATCCTCAAGGCGATCACGGCCGTCGCTTCGGTCGTCACCGCAGCGATTCTCTGGCCCCTGCTACCGCGGCTACTGGCGATCCCCTCGCCTGCGCAATTGCGCGAAACCGAACTGGCGCTGATCGAGGAAGGCCGGCACCGGCGCGAGGCCGAGGACATGCTGCGCCATACGCAGAAGATGGAAGCGATCGGTCACCTCACCGGCGGTGTCGCCCATGACTTCAACAATCTGCTGACCATCATCATCGGCAATCTCGAAATCGCCGAGCACAGCATCTCGACCTGGACGGAATCGTCACGCGATCGCCTCAGGCGCGTCATTGCCAGCGCGGCCGGCGGCGCGCAACGCGCCGTGGTGCTGACCCAGCGCCTGCTCGCCTTCGCACGCAAGCAGCCGCTCGACCCGAAGACCATCAATGTCAACGGATTGCTCCACGGCATGTCGGACTTCTTCCAGCGCACATTGAGCGAGAATATCGATCTCGAAATCGTCGGCGGCGCCGGGCTGTGGCAGGTCGAGGTCGATCCGAGCCAGATGGAAGCCGCCATCCTCAATCTCGTGGTCAATGCACGCGACGCCATGGCCGGCCAAGACCATCTGAAGATCGGCAAGCTGACGATCGAAACCAGCAACGCTTTCATCGACGAGATCTACGCCCTGCAGCATTCGGATGTCGTCATCGGGCAGTATGTCCTGATCTCGGTGACGGATACCGGACCGGGCATGCCCAAGGACGTGCAGGAGCGCGCGTTCGACCCGTTCTTCACCACCAAGGAGCCCGGACAGGGCACCGGCCTCGGCCTGAGCCAGGTCTACGGCTTCGTCAAGCAATCCGGCGGCCATGTGAAGATCTATAGCGAGGTCGGCGAAGGCACGACCATCAAGGTCTATCTGCCGCGCAGCAGGCAGCATACGGAGCAGGCAAGCGAGATCGAGAGGCGCATCGTCGGCAGCAAGGGCAACGAGACTGTGATGATCGTGGAGGACGATCCGGATGTGCGGTCCTACCTGGTCGAGACGCTGGAAGGTCTCAACTATCAGGTCCGCGAAGCCGGCAATGCCGACGCAGCGCTGGCCGACTTCGCCGACGATCCCGAACCGTTCGACTTGCTGCTGACCGATATCGTGATGCCCGGCATGAACGGGCGACTGCTGGCCGACGAGATGCAAAAGCGGCAGCCGAAGCTGAAAGTGCTGTTCATGACCGGCTATTCGCGCAACGCCATCGTGCATCAGGGCCGGCTTGATCCCGGCGTGTCGCTGCTGCAGAAGCCGATCACGCAAGCGGCGCTCGGCAACAAGGTGCGCGAGATGCTCGACAAGAGATAACGACTACGGGATCCGTCTGACGGACGGGACGACGCCCAGCGTCCGCTCCGGATGCGCCTGACGCCGCATCTCGCTCAGGGCGATGGCGGCACGCGACGTTTCGTGATTCGCGAACCAGAGTTCGAAATCGGGCACCGGCAGCGCAGGCGAATAGACGAAGCCCTGAATAACATCGCAACCGAGTTCGGTGAGAATCCGGCGTTGCCCCTCGGTCTCGACGCCCTCGGCGACCACGATCATGTCGAGACTCTGGCCGACGCGGATGATGGCGCGCGTAATCGCCAGCGCGCTCGCCTCGCTTTCAAGGCCACGCATGAAGCTGCGATCGATCTTCAACTCACGGATCGGCAGATGCGCGAGGCGGCTGAGGCTGGAATAGCCGGTGCCGAAATCATCCATCGACAGCTGCACGCCGGACTTGCGAATTTTCTCCATGGTCTCGACGGCGGTCGAATGCTCGCTCATCACCACGCCTTCGGTGACCTCCAGCATCAGCATGTCCGGCGACAGACCGTTTTCGGCGATCACTTCGCCGACCAGCGTGGCGAGATCGCCATTCTGGAAATTGATCGGCGACAGATTGACCGAGACGCTGGGCACGTCGACGCCATTTTTGCGCCAGGCCGCAACCTGCCGGCAGGCTTCGCGCAGCGACCAGGTGCCGATCAGCTCGATCAGCCCGTATTCTTCCGCGAGCGGGATGAACTTCGATGGCGGCACTTCGCCGAGCACTGGATCGGACCAGCGGGCCAGTGCCTCGACACCGTAAAGGCGACCGTCAGCGCGAACCTGCGGCTGATAGTGAAGCCGCAGCGCATCCTGCACGATGGCATTGCGCAGCGCCGTGCTGAAGGCGAGACGCTCCTCGCTGACGCGGTTCATCTCCGCGCTGAAGAAACGATAGGTCGAGCGGCCGGCCTGCTTGGCCTGATACATCGCCGCATCGGCATGTTTGAGCAGACCGTCGATATCGCCGGCATTGTCGGGATAGATGCTGACGCCGATACTGGCCGATACCGGCACCAGCTTGGCGCCAAGCTGCATCGGCGGCAGCAGTGTCTCGAGCAGGCGGCTGGCGATCAAGGCGGCGCCTTCGACATCGCAATTCGGCAGCACAATAACGAATTCGTCGCCGCCCTGCCGGCTCAGCGTATCGGCCGGCCGGATTTGCCTGCACAGCCGTTGCGTGACCTTGACCAGCAACTCGTCGCCAATGGAATGACCGAGCGTGTCGTTGACGTCCTTGAAGTGATCGATATCGAGGAACATCACGGCAATGCGGTCCCGCGGTTTGCTCTTGTCGATCAGCCCCGTCAGGATCTGGCGCAGCTGCGCGCGGTTCGGCAGGCCGGTCAGCGCATCGAAATAGGCCAGACGCGCGATTTCGCTGCGGGCCTCGTGCCGTTCAATGGCCAGTGCGCACAGATGCACACAGGCATCGACGATGGTCTGATGCCAGCGCGTCGGGCCGCGTACTTCACGGAAATAGAAAGCAAAGGCGCCGATGACGCGGCCGTCCCGCGCCTTGATCGGCGTCGACCAGCAAGCGCGCAGGCCGGCTTCCAGCGGCAGGCTGCTATAGAGCCGCCACCGCGGATCGGTGGCGATATCGGTGGCCAGCACCGCGTGGCCGAGAAAGGCCGCCGCGCCGCAGGACCCGACATCGGGACCGGTGGCAATACCGTCAACAACAGGCGCGAAGGCGGCCGGGAGGCTGGGACCACCGAGTGGATGGAGCCGACCTTCCGCGTCCACATGCAGCACCGACGAGACGATATCAGGCGCGATGGCTTCGACGCGGTGGCAGAGATCACCGATCACATCCACAACCGGCATGTCGTTGGCGAGATTTTCCAGCACATGATGCTGCAGCGAATTGATCTGCTTGCTCTCGGTGATGTCGTCGAGCACCGCGACCAGATGCTCGACCTCACCGGCTTCATTGCGGCCTGCGTTGACCGTGCTTGAGATCCAGATCTCGTGACCGTCCTTGTCATAGACAAGGATATCCTCTTGCCCGTGTCCTTCGGCATCGATCTGCGCGTGAAACCGCTCCAGCGTTTCGTTGTCGGTATACTCTCCCGTCAGCAAATCCCGGGGGTGTTTGCCCATTGCTTCCGCGAGCGTGTATCCGAACAACTCCGTGAAAGCGTCGTTGACATAGACGATGGTCATGTCGCGCTTGGAGACCATCACGACACGGTCGGTCTTTTCGGCAACCAGTGCCATCAGCGCATTTTGCTCGCGGTCACGGACGTCGTCCGTCACGTCGCGGATAAAGTTGATGTAGAGCGTCTTGCCGGCATAATCGACGCGTGAGATCGAGAACGCGCCCCAGGCCTCGCTCCCGTCCTTGCGGCTGATCCTGAACTCGCGGCGGCCCTTGACCGCCGTCCGAGGGTCCATGGCAGACTTTGCCGCGATCACTCCATCGAGATGTTCGCGCACGTCGAGCGGCACAAGGACGCTGACCTGGCGTCCGACGACTTCGTCGCGGTGATATCCCCACATCCGCTCGGCCGCGGCATTGAAGTGTCGGATCTGGTTGTCGATCCCGGTGATCACGACAGCATCGACCGCCCGCTCGAACGCAGAGAACAGCGCCATCGCCTCTTCGCTGGGCTGGCCGACAGGACTTGCAGACATGAAACGACCTTCGATCACAGGAGCCGCGCGAGCACGACGACAACTGTCTTCGTTACAGCGGCAATGTCATTCGCTGGTACGAGTGTATTCGAACTCCAGTAGCTAAGAAGTTCGTTCGATCTCATCTCGAGGGGCCGGAATACCGGATGTCGTTAACAACGCGTGAACGACGATCGTCAACTTCTCGAGATTACATGGCCGCGAGCGCACCCGGCCACATTTCCTCTTGCGCAGCTTCGGCCCGGCGCTCGTCAACCAGCGCCGCCCAGCGTTCGACATGGCGGGCCACCAGCCAGGCTTCGAGATCGAATGCGGACAGTGCGGGCGAATACAGGAACCCCTGAATGACGTCACAGCCCAGCCCGGCGAGAATCCTACGCTGTTCTTCGGTCTCGACGCCTTCGGCCACGACCGTCATGTTGAGGCTCTGCCCGACGCACACGATGGCGGTGGCGATCGCCAGAGCACAGACCTCGGTCTCGATACCGCGCATGAAGCTGCGATCGATCTTCAGCTCGCGCACCGGCAAATGCGCCAGGCGACTCAAGCTCGAATAACCGGTGCCGAAATCATCCATCGACAATCCGATGCCCGCCGCGCGGATCTGCATCATGATCTCGATCGCGGTCGTGTGTTCACTCATCACCGCGCCCTCGGTGACTTCGAGCATCAGCCTGTTAGGCGCCAGCCCGTTTTCCGCGATGATGTCGGAGATCAACGCCGGCAATCCCGGATTCAGAAAATTGATCGGCGACAGGTTGACCGAGACGCAAGGCACATCGAGCCCTGCCTTTTGCCACGCCGCAATCTGCCTGCACGCCTCCCGCAGCGACCAGACACCGATCTGCTCGATGAGGCCGCATTCCTCCGCGAGCGGAATGAACTTCGCCGGTGACACATCGCCCAATACGGGATCATGCCAGCGCGCCAGCGCCTCGACACCGTACAGATCGCCGCTGCTCGCGCGGATCTGCGGCTGGTAGTGCAACCGCAGGCCGCCTTGTGCAAGCGCGTGGCGCAAAGCGGCGCTGAGACGGAGGCGCTCCTCATTCACGCGGTCCATGTCGTTGCTGAAAAACCGATGCGTGGAGCGGCCGGCCTGCTTCGCCTTGTACATCGCCGCATCGGCATATTTCAGCAGACTATCGAGATCGCGGGCATTGTCCGGAAACATGCTGATGCCGGCGCTGGCAGAAATCGGCACCTGATGGCCGCCGAGCTGCAGCGGAACCGACAGCGCCTCGGTGAGACGGCCCGCGATGCGGGATGCATCTGCCGCGATACAGTTCGGCATCAGGATGATGAATTCATCGCCGCCCTGACGACTCAGGATATCGCCCGGTCGGATGTGCTGATGAAGCCGCTGTGTGACAGCGACCAGCAAGTCATCGCCGACAGCATGCCCCAGCGTATCGTTGACGTCCTTGAAGTGATCCAGGTCAAGAAATATCAGCGCCATCTGCGCATCTGCGGGGCATTCCGCGACGGCGCGCTCCATCAACTGGCGCATGTGGGTCCGGTTCGGCAGTCCGGTGAGTGCATCGAAATAAGCAAGCCGCGAGATTTCGTTGCGCGCTTCCTCACGCTCGATGGCGACCGCGGCGAGATGAACACAGGCATCGACGATGCCGTGATGCAAGCGGCTGGGTCTGCGACATTCCCTGAAGTAGAATGCGAACGTACCGATGACGCGCCCATCCCTGGTCTTGATCGGCATCGACCAGCAGGCCTTCAGACCGGAAGCCAGCGGCGCGCTGTTGTATGGCAGCCAGAGAGGATCGTTTTCGATATCGGTGACCAGAACAGGCTCGCCGCGAAAGGCCGCGGTCCCGCAAGACCCGACATCCGGTCCGATGGCAATGCCGTCCAGCGCCTGCGCATAACCTGCCGGGAGGCTTGGTCCTCCCAAAGGATGCAGCAATCCCGCAGAATCGACATGTAGCACCGAACAGACGACATCGGGCGCGATCTGCTCCACCTTCCGGCAAAGATTGTCCATCACGTCGAGCAGCGGCTGCTCATCGGCCAGCGCTTCGAGGATGTGATGCTGCAGCGACTGAAGCTGCTTGCTCTCGGTGATATCGGTCATCAATGCGACAAGGTGCTGGATTTTTCCATCCGTGCCATGAATCGCATTCAAGGCAACCGAGACCCAGACCTCGTTGCCCGCTTTGTCGTAAAGGAGGATTTCGTCTTCAGCAGAACCTTCCGTTCTGATCTGCTGGTCCAGATATGCGAGCGTCGCCTGGCTGGTATATGCGCCGACGAGGAATTCCTCCGGGATGAGTCCCGTCGCTTCATCCAGCGCGTAGCCGAACATGCCGGTGAAGGCGCCGTTGACATAGCAGATCCGTGCATCGCGACCCGCGATGTAGATAGCGCGTTTCGTCTTGTCGACCACGAGAGCCAGCGGGATAATTTCTTCCCTGCGCTTCACCTCTTCCGTCACATCGCGGACGAAGCCCATATAGGTGATCTCGCCATTCCCCTCGACCCGCGACATCGACAACGATCCCCAGATCTCGCTGCCGTCCTTGCGTTCGATTCTCACCTCGCGGCTATGACCGACGATGCGATTGACGCCGGTCGCGCGGTTCGCGGCGATGTATCCGTCATGCTGCGACCTGATGGCCATCGGCACCAGAAAGCTGATATTTCGCCCGAGCACTTCATCGCGCTCATAGCCCCACAACCGTTCGGCGGCGGCGTTGAAATGGGTCACGCTATTCGTGCTGTCGATCATCACGACAGCATCGATGGCCTGCTCCAGCCCGGCGAGGAGCGTCCTGGCAGCATCACTCTGGTCGACATGCACCAACGTCATAAACGCAACTCGCAATTACTTTGCTCAAACCATCGGACCGTCGTTGAAATGACCCGATCACCGGCTTTCAGCCGAGGTGGTGCAATCGTATGTGCGAGACGTCGCCAAACTGTTTTGCGCGGCGCCCGAGTTCCAGGCGACCGCGAACGTACTTAAGGTCCGGATAAAACCACGCAGCCACAGCAGGACACGCAAGCAGCGACGCAACCTTCGATAGTTGGCGCGTCGCTCAAGCGGTATCCTGACGCCGCTGATGCGGCCTGAGAATCCTAGTGGGCCTCAGCCGCGAGCACGGCCTCGACACGGATTTCTTCCGTGAGCCGCGCTTTGAGATCGGAAAAAGCCGGGCTGGTCTTGATTGTGTAGTGCCGCGGATGCGGCAGATCGACCGGGATATCGGCCTTGATGCGACCGGGACGCGCCGACATCACCACGGTTCGCGACGCCAGGAACACCGCTTCCTCGATATCGTGGGTGACGAAGATCACCGTCTTGCGCTCGCGCTCCCAGATGCCGAGCAGCAATTCCTGCATCAAGGCGCGAGTCTGGTTATCGAGCGCGCCGAACGGCTCGTCGAGCAGCAGGATCTTCGGATCGTTGGCGAGCGCACGCGCAATCGCGGTGCGCTGCTGCATACCGCCCGAAAGCTGCTTCGGAAAATGATTGGCGAAACTGGTGAGGCCCACCTTCTCCAGCCACTGTTTGGCGATGTCGTTGCGTTCACGCTGGGACACACCGCGCTCGCGCAGACCGAAGGAAATATTCTCCGACACCGTGAGCCAGGGAAACAGCGTGTAGGACTGGAACACCATGCCGCGATCGGCGCCGGGACCAGTAATCGCCTTGCCGTCGAGCATGATGCGGCCGGTGGTCGGCGTATCCAGCCCGGCGACCATGCGCAGCAGCGTGGACTTGCCACAACCACTTGGTCCGAGGATCGTGACGAAGTCATTATCCGCAACGGAGAGATTGGTCGGCTCCAGCGCACGCGTCGGCGTGCCGCCGCGGACGGCGGGGAAAATCCGCGAGACGTTGTCGATGACGAGCTTGCTCAAATGATGCTCCACGGAAACAAGCGCCGGTTCGCAGCCTTGAACGCGTAGTCCGAAATCAAACCGATGATACCGATGACGATGATGCCGAAAATGATCTGACCAGTGGCCAGCAGCGCCTGGCTGTCGATGATCATGTGGCCGATGCCGGAGGACGAGCCGATCAGTTCGGCGACGATGACATAGGTCCAGGCCCAGCCGAGCACGAGGCGCAGGATTTCCGCGATCTCAGGCGCGGCGGACGGGATGAGAACGCGCTTGAGCACCCCGGCATCGCGCGCGCCAAGCGTCAGCGATGCCTCGACGAGATCCCGGCGCACGCTGCCGACACTGACAGCGACCATCAAAATGAGCTGGAACACCGAGCCGATGAAGATCACCAGGAGCTTCTGCAATTCGCCGATGCCAGCCCACAGGATCAGCAAGGGGATGAAGGCCGAGGCCGGCAGATAGCGCGCAAAGGATACGAAGGGTTCGAGAAAGGCTTCGATCGGCTTGTAGGCGCCCATCAGGATGCCGATCGGCACCGCGAACAGCGCCGCCAGCACGAAGCCGCCGATCACGCGCCAGATGGTCATGCCGATATCGTGCAGGAAGCCCTGCTTCACCAGCAGAAACCAGCCGTCCTGCAGCATGGTCCACGGATTGGCGAGAAAGGTCTTGGAGACGAAGCCGCCAAAGGTCGCATAGGACCACGCGGCAACGAACAGCACGAAGAAGGATATGCCGAGCACGACGCGCGCGGTGGATGAAATGGGGGCGAGTGGCTTCATGCTGCGTATTCGATGCTCATGATCGTCATTGCGAGGAGCTCTTGCGACGAAGCAATCCAGTCTTCCTTAAGTAAGAGCTGGATTGCCGCGTCGCTTCGCTCCTCGCAATGACGGAAGCGACGGCGGAGATTTACTGAATGAAGCGCGGATCGGCGAGCTTCGTCAGATCCGGGATTTCCTTGATCACGCCGATCTCGAGCAGCAGCTCGGCCGCTTCCTTCGAGAACGCCTGATGCTCGCCGGCGAAGAACTTCTTGTTCGCCTCCTGATCCTGCCAGCGCAGATACTGCGCGGAGGCGCCGAACTTCTCGCCGGTCTGCTTCACGTCGGCGCCCATGATCTCATAGGACTTGGCCTGGTCGGCCTTGATCATCGCGACGGCTTCGAAATAGCTCTTGGCCAGCGCCTTCACGGCGTCGCCATTGTCGGCGATGAATTTCGGTGTGCAGCCGAAGGTATCCATGATCATCGGATAATCGAGCGTGGTGGCAATGATCTTGCCGGCTTCCGGCTTCTCGCGCACCGCCGACAGATAAGGCTCATAGGTCATAGCCGCATCGTTCTGGCCGGCGATGAAGGCCTGCGCTGCCGGACCCGGCTCCATGTTGACGACGGAGACGTCCTTCACAGAAAGACCGTTCTTCTTCAGGAACCAGGCGAGCGTGAAATAGGGCGCAGTGCCCGGCGCCGACGCGGCAACCGTCTTGCCCTTCAGATCCTTGATCGACGCGGTGCCGGCGCGCACAGCCATGCCGTCGGCGCCGTAGGACTTGTCGAGCTGGAACAGCTGCGTGGTGGCGACGCCATTGGCATTCCATACCACCCAGGTTTCGACCGTGGTGGCGGCGCATTGCACGTCACCCGATGCGATGGCGAGATGGCGGCTGGCCTGCGGGACTTTCTTGATGGTGACGTCGAGTCCATTTTTGGCGAAGATGCCGGCTTCCTTCGCCAGCGTCAGCGGCGCGAAACCGGTCCAGCCCGAAATGGCGATAGTGACCTTGGTCTGCGCCGCAGCCGGGGTCGCAACGAGAGCCGCGAGCATGGCGGCGACGGAAACTCCAATCAACTTCATAACGCACTCTCCTCAGCCAGATTTAGAATGATACTGCATGGCAACATGGCGGATTGCCAGAGTCAATTTCCGCAGACGGCCTGCGGCAGATGATTCATATCGTCCTCATGATCGCAGCCCCGTCGGCGTGAAGCGCGCGGTGAGCTGATACAGATCGTTCGGATAGGTGACGCGCACCGATGTGATGATCTTGTTCTTGCGCCAGGTGCGGCGCTCGACCACGAGACAGGCGGCCGGCTTCTTCAGCGTCAATGCTTTCAGCGCGACATCGTCGGCGAGAGATGCCGTAATGCGATGCTCAGCCTCATTCCACGGTACGTGACCAAGCAGCCAGGTACCGGGCGGCACGCGCGTGAAATCGATTTCAGACGCAGGCGGCACCACGTCGAGATTGATCAGGCGCTCTTCCAGCGCGAAAGGCCTGCCCTTGGCAATGTGCCGACAGCTCAACACCAGCACGTCGCAGCTCTTGTCGATGCCGAGACGTTCGAGATCGTCCTTGGTTGCCTTGCGTCGTTTGCGCGTGAGCAACTCATAGGCATAGGCCTCCCCGCGCTTGGCGATCTCGGCCTGGATATCCGGAATATGCAGCACTGCGGACTGCACCAGCGGCTTGGCGACGAAGCTCCCGACGCGGCGCTTGCGTTCGATGACACCAGCGGCTGCGAGACCCGACAGCACCTTGTTCACGGTCATCCGCGAGCAATTATAGCTCTCGACCAGCTCATGCTCGAACGGAATGCGATAGCCGGGCGGCCAGCGGCCGGAGAGGATCTTCTCCTCTAGATCGGCGCGGATGCGCTGATACAGCGCCTGCGGCGCGGCCTGCGCTTTTCCATTTGCCGATTTTGATACGCGCGCTGTCGCCATCAGAGTGTCGCCAGCCGCTGCACGACGCGCCGATAGCGCTCGGTGATGGATGCGCGCTTGATGTGGCGACCGCCGTTGACGACCTGCTTGCCGCCGACGAAGACGTCGGAGATCGCCGATTTGCCGGCAACAAAGATCATGGCATCGAGCCAGCGGTCGCCGGTGACGGCACAGAGATCGGGATGCGCGGTGTCCAGCACGACAATATCCGCACGCTTGCCGACCGCCAGCGCGTCGATATTGCGGCCCGAGGCCTGCGCGCCGCCGACCAGCGCATGTTCATAGAGCGCACGGCCAGTGGACTCGCCCTCATGGCGCGCCACGGCATTGCGGACGCGATAGGCCAGACGCTGGCTGTATTCGAGCTGCTTGAGTTCGCCCGGCGCGGTGATCTCGATATTGGAGTCGCTGCCGACACCGAACACACCGCCGGCATCGATGAAGCGCGGACCTTCAAAAATGCCGTCGCCGAGGCTGGCTTCGGTGAGCGGACAGAGGCCGATGACGGCACCTGCTTTCGCGACACCGGCGGTTTCCTCATCGGTCATATGGGTCGCATGGATCAGCACCCAGCGTCTATCGACCGGCATGTGATCCAGCAGCCATGCCACCGGCCGCTGGCCGGACCAGGCGATACAGTCCTCGACCTCTTTAGTCTGCTCGGCCACGTGGATATGGATCGGACCATCGGGCACCGCCTTGAGGACATCACTCAAGGTCTCCGGCGTAATCGCGCGCAGAGAATGCGGCGCGATGCCGATGGCGGCGTCATCGAGAGGCGCGATAGCCGCACGGGATTTGTCCAGCAGCGCCAGAAAGCGCGTGGGATCGTTGATGAAACGGCGCTGACCATGGATCGACGCGGCGCCGCCGAAGCCACTGAAATTATAGAAGGACGGCAGCAGCGTCAGACCGATGCCGGTCTCGCTGGATGCCGCCGCGATGCGCGTACCCATCTCCGCGAGATTCGCATAGGGCGCGCCGGTCTCGTCGTGATGCAGATAGTGGAATTCGGCCACCGAGGTGAAGCCGCCTTCCAGCATCTCGGCATAGGCGAAAGAAGCAATCGCCTCGACGTCATCCGGCGTCAGCGTATCGATGAAACGATACATGAGCTGCCGCCAAGTCCAGAAACTGTCCTGCGTGGCGCCGCGGATTTCGGTGAGGCCGGCCATGCCGCGCTGGAACGCATGGCTGTGCAGATTGGGCAGTCCGGGCAGCGCCACGCCGCTGATGATTTCAGCGTCAGCGCTGCTCGAATTCGCGGCAACGGCCGTGATGGTGCCATTCTCGATCGCGACAATGACGTCACGCGCCCAGCCTGACGGCAGCAGCGCGTGCGCGAAGAACAGCCTTTTTGCAGCACGTTGCGTGCCCATAGCGATTGCCTGTTGCATTCAAAAGACGCTCGACAATAAGCGAGGCCGCTGATTATGTATAGACATACGACGTCCCGAATTTATGGCAGTCCGTCATGACCTTCGATACCATCTGGACCAATGCACGCCTTGCCACCATGGCGCCCGGCACGCCCGACCTCGGGATTGTGGAGCACGGGTGCATCGCAGCAAAGGATGGCCGGATTGCTTACGCTGGTCCTGCGTCAGACCTGCCACCGGATGCCGACGCCAAGACGCGGATCGATTGCGATAGCCGATGGATCACGCCCGGCCTCGTCGATTGCCACACCCATCTGATCTATGGCGGCAACCGTGCGAGTGAATTCGCGATGCGGCTCGAAGGCGCGAGCTATGAGGACATTTCACGCGCCGGCGGCGGCATCGCATCGAGCATGAAGGCCACGCGGGCGGCCAGCGAAGCGCAGCTCGTCGCCAGCGGATTGAAGCGGCTCGACCATCTGCTCGCCGAAGGCGTCACGACCATCGAGATCAAGTCGGGCTACGGCCTCGACAAGGATACCGAAATCCGCTGCCTCACAGCGGCGCGCCAGCTCGGCAGGGAGCGCGATGTCTCCGTCGTGACATCGTTTCTCGGCGCGCATGCGATGCCGCCGGAAGCCAATGGCGACAAGGACGCCTATATCGACACGGTCATCGCCGAAATGCTGCCGGCGATTGCCGAACTAAAGCTCGCCGACGCTGTCGACGCGTTCTGCGAAGGCATCGCATTTTCGCCGGAGCAAACGGCGCGGGTGTTCGACGCCGCCAAGAAACTCGGCCTGCCGGTCAAGCTGCATGCGGACCAGCTGTCGAACCTGCACGGTGCTAAACTTGCCGCCGACCACGGCGCGCTGTCTGCGGATCATCTCGAACATACCGATGAAGACGGCGTCATCGCGCTGACCAAGGCCGGCACCGTCGCCGTAGTATTGCCGGGTGCTTACTACACCCTGCGTGAAACCCAGGCGCCGCCGATCGCGCTGTTCCGCAAGCATGGCACCCATCTGGCACTGGCCACCGACAGCAATCCCGGCACCTCGCCGCTGACCTCGCTGCTGCTGACCATGAATATGGGCGCGACACTGTTCCGCATGACCGTGGATGAATGCCTGCTCGGCGTGACGCGCGAAGGCGCGCGGGCACTGGGCAAGCTGAGCGAGGTCGGCACGCTGGAGACCGGCAAGGTCTGCGATCTCGCTATCTGGGACATCGAACATCCCGCCGAGCTGGTCTACCGCGTCGGCTTCAATCCGCTTCACGCCCGCGTCTGGCACGGCCGGACTTCCGCGACATCCAAATAAGGATCGACATCATGGATCGCAGCAAGAACAGCCGCATCGTGCGCAGCCCGCGCGGCATCGAACTGTCCGCCAAGGACTGGCTCACCGAAGCGCCGCTGCGCATGCTGATGAACAATCTCGATCCGGAAGTCGCCGAGAACCCGAACGAGCTGGTGGTCTATGGCGGCATCGGCCGGGCCGCACGGAACTGGGAGGCGTTCGACCAGATCGCCAAATCGCTGCGTGAGCTCAACAGTGATGAGACACTGCTGGTGCAATCCGGCAAGCCGGTCGGCATATTCAAGACGCATGCAGACGCGCCGCGCGTGCTGATCGCCAATTCCAACCTTGTGCCGCGCTGGGCCACCTGGGAGCACTTCAACGAACTCGATCGCAAGGGTCTGATGATGTACGGCCAGATGACGGCCGGCTCGTGGATCTATATCGGCTCGCAGGGCATCGTGCAGGGCACCTACGAGACCTTCGTGGAGGCTGGACGGCAGCATTACAATGGCGATCTCTCCGGACGCTGGATCCTCACCGCCGGCCTCGGCGGCATGGGCGGCGCGCAGACGCTGGCGGCCACCATGGCCGGCGCGTCGTGCCTCGCGGTCGAGTGCCAGCCGAGCCGCATCGAGATGCGCTTGAAGAGCCGTTACCTCGATGTGCAGGCGAAAGACCTCGACGACGCCCTGGCGATCATCGAGAAGGCCAACAAGGAGAAGAAGCCAATTTCCGTTGGCGTGCTCGGCAATGCTGCCGATATCTTCCCTGAACTGGTCCGCCGCGGCGTCAGGCCGGATATCGTCACCGACCAGACCTCGGCGCATGATCCGGTCAATGGCTATCTGCCGAAGGGCTGGACGCTGTCCGAGTGGGAAGCCAAGCGCGCCAGCGATCCGCAGGCCGTCGAGAAGGCCTCGCGCAAGTCGATGAGCGAACACGTGCGCGCCATGCTCGACTTCCACAAGATGGGCGTGCCGACGGTCGATTACGGCAACAACATCCGCCAGATGGCCAAGGAAGAAGGCGTCGACAACGCGTTCGACTTCCCGGGCTTTGTCCCAGCTTACATCCGTCCGCTGTTCTGCCGCGGCATCGGCCCGTTCCGCTGGGCTGCTCTCTCAGGCGATCCCGAGGACATCTACAAGACCGACGCCAAGGTGAAGGAGATCCTCGGACACAACAAGGCGCTGGTGAACTGGCTCGACATGGCGCGCGAGCGCATCCAGTTCCAGGGCCTGCCGGCGCGGATCTGCTGGGTGGGCCTTGGCGATCGCCATCGCCTCGGCCTCGCCTTCAACGAGATGGTGGCTTCGGGTGAGCTGAAGGCGCCGATCGTGGTCGGCAGGGATCATCTCGACTCCGGTTCGGTCGCAAGCCCGAACCGCGAGACCGAAGCGATGAAGGACGGCTCCGATGCCGTGTCGGACTGGCCGCTGCTCAATGCGCTGCTCAACTGCGCATCTGGCGCGACGTGGGTGTCGCTACATCACGGCGGCGGCGTCGGCATGGGCTTCTCGCAGCATTCCGGCATGGTCATCGTCGCCGACGGTACGCCGGAAGCGGCCAAGCGCCTCGAACGCGTGTTGTGGAACGATCCGGCCACCGGCGTGATGCGCCACGCGGATGCAGGCTATGAGGAAGCCATCGACTGCGCCGAGGAACATCACCTCAATCTGCCATCGCTGCACGCCAAGGGCTGAGTGCGGCGCATGCAGATCCTGCGCGCCGCGAACTACAAGGTGATGCCCTGGAAGAACGGGCTGGGATCGACCACGGAGATCGCGATCTTCCCGGCGAATGCAAAGCTGGACGATTTCGACTGGCGCGTCAGTATGGCGCAGGTGACGAGCGACGGACCGTTCTCGTCATTTCCCGGGATTGATCGTACACTTCTGGTCATCGATGGCGCCGGCATCGACCTCAATGTCCACGGCCGCGCATCTGTGCGCATTGATCGCAGTACGATCCATTCCTTCCCGGGCGATCAGCAAACGTCAGCGTTACTGATCGACGGCCCCATTACAGATTTGAATGTGATGAGCAGGCGCGGGATCGTCTCACAGCATGTGAGACGCATCAACGTCATGAAACGTCAGGATTTTATAGTTTCTGCACAAGCGTTTCTGTTCGTTGAGCATGGCACTGCGACCGTACGCTCGGCATCGACCGTCGATAGCCTGTCGGCGCATGATGGGCTGCTTGTGGAACAAGGATCAGCACCTGTCGCGATTGAGTCCGATGCCACGGCGCGTGTCGTCATCATCGAATTCGGTAGATAGCCGCCACACATTGATTTTGATGACGCCATAAGTTCCCGAAATGCCATCCAAATCAAATATATAACCAAGAGTGATTACGCCTATATGATTGGTAGAGAATCGCGACACCACTTGGTCCGACTCATGGCGCAATTGCGAGGCTGGATATTCAAATGCACAAGCGGCATCTCAATATTCCGATTGAAATTGTTCGTACCGTCGTTGCCATTTCAGAAACAGGTAGCTTGACCAAGGCTGCGGAGCAATTGGGGTTGAGTCAGCCCGCGGTGAGTTCGCAGATCAAGCGCCTCGAACAACTTGTTGGCGGTTCGCTGTTCAGCAAGACGCCAAACGGAAGTTGTCCGACCGATCTCGGCAAGCTGGTGCTTGCGCAGGCGCGCAAGATCATCGAGGCCAACGATCAGGTGCTTGCGCTCGGCGGAGCCGATAATCATGTCGACCGGCTTCGTTTGGGCCTGAGCGTTGTCCTCGCGCAGCGCTTCGTCGCCGAGCAGAGCCTGAGCAACCTCAATGACATCCATATCCATGCCGGAATGTCCACCGAGATTGCGACAGCATTGATCGACGGCCATGTCGACGTCGGGTGTTTTTTCCAGCGGGGAGAAATCAGTGCCGATCTGGCTCCGCTCATTGTCGATGAATCCGAGGATCGGCTGGCATGGGTTCGCTCGAAATCATTCGTGCTCAGCCCCGGCGCACCGATCCCAATCGTCACCTGGACCAATGACGACTGGATGATTCATACACTCACGCGGCATGGCCTTTCCTATCGGATTGCCTTCAGCAGTCAGGACTACAGCGCGAAGAAAGCCGCCGTCGAAGCCGGCATCGGACTGACGGCTGTTCCCAGCCGGATCATTCCGCCGGGACTGGTCTGGGCCAGGGACTATTACTTGCCGGAGCTTCCGACCATCAAAGCGCTGCTCTGTATTCGCCCGGGTATGACATCGCCGCGTGTCCTGGAAATCAAGGATCAGCTCTCGGCGATGTTCCTGCGCCCCGCACTGCCCATGGAAAACGACAAAGTTGCCTAGCGAAGCCGCATATTTCAGAGAGCAGGCCGAGCGCTGCGAAAAGCTGGCGCGGGAGATTGATGACCCCGTGGTTCGCGAACGACTGCTGAACCTGGCCACGGAATATGCTCGCCGCGCCGAAAGGAAACCTGTGCAGCCCCGAGCCCGGCTATCGCCGCGGCCGGATCGGCGCTGAGCGACAACGCGCTACTGCCGGATGCCGTGTTTTTCCAGATCCGCCTGAACCGCCTCGTCGGAGAGGTCGAGCTTGCGCGAATGTTTCCAGTCGTGATGCGAGGTCTCGACGAGACGCTTCACAACATGGTGCTCATCGGTCTCAATGGCCAGTTCGCGGCGATCGTCAAAACTGCCCGGCGTGAGATTGATCGAACCGACGATAGCGCGTTCCTCGTCGGCCAGCAGCATCTTGCCGTGCAGCTTCATGTCATTGAGCCGGTGCACCTTGGCGCCGACGTCATGCATGATGCGCAAGCCGCCGATCCCCTCGATCAGCTTGTTCTTCTTCAGCTTGTGCGGCTGCCGCGCCATGATGTGGACCTGAACGCCGCGCAGCACCGCGCGAACCAGCCGCTCGATGATGTCCGTGTCCTGATAACGCTCGTTCTGGATCCAGAGCGTGTCCCGCGCAGAATCGATGAAAGCGCCGATCCGCTCGCGGCCGTTGTTCGGGCACCAGATCAGTTGCGAGTCCGGGTTCGGTACGAAATCCTGCTTCGCCCAGTCGGCCTCGAAGCAATCCACCATCTCGGAAATCTCGAGCTTCTTGGTCGTGGTCACCGCGTAGTCGCGCGTTTCGGTGAGATCGCGGGTCTCCCAGTTCAGCGACTCGACAAAGCCCCATTCGTCATCGATCACCATCGACTTCTGATGGGTCAGCGCGAAGGCCGGATTGCTGTCACGGACTTCGACCCCGGCCGCAGCCAGCGCCGCGGCGGTTTCGTTATTCTCGCTCTCGCCGTTGCGCCGGGCCGGATTGAGCATGACGCGCACTTTGACGCCGCGCCGCTTCGCCGCGATCACCTCATGCAGCAGCGTCGGATCGGTGAACAGGAACATCCGGATGTTCAGGCTGCGCTTTGCGGCCCTGATCGGATCGATGATGCACTGCGCGGTGTCATCCGGAAACACGAGCAGGTTATGCGTCATGATTGACCTCTCGCGAGAAATAAAGGTGCCCGCAAACGGCTGGTGGTTCTGCAAAACAGCGTCATGGCCTGGAACTACGTCTCCGACTCTATACTTGAATGCGGCGCGGCAGAAAATGGGGCCCGCGCCAGCGCCGAACGGCGGTGATGAATGAGGTTATCGAGGCGCTGTGCCGAAGAGACCAGCGTCGCCATTTCAAGTGCATCGTCATCATTGCGCATGGTCTTCGCCAGCTGCGCGCTGAGAAGATCGTCGACCTCCTGCTCGATCGCGCACAGTTCCGCATCATCCGCCGCCGCCCGGATCCGGCGCGGTAATGCATAAAGTGCATTGAGTGTCGCCTCACGGTGGTCGGGCGGGCGGATGCCGAGGAATTTCCAGGCGGCAGCCAGCACAGAGGCAAGGGCGCCAAGGATCATGGGGGCGAGATAGATGTCGTCGCCGTATTTGTCCATGAAGCTCTGCTCGGTACCGTTGTAGTAGGCAGCCGCGCCGGGATGAATGGGGATAAAGGCATCGGGATCGGTGTCGGCAGCGGCGATACCGGCCAGTTGCGGTTGCCCGGCGATCAGATCGCGGCGCGCCGCGATCACCATTTCGGTCAGACGCGCGATCAGGCTGGAATGGAGCTTCTTGTTCGCGACCAGATAATAACTGACCCGAAGCGTCGTCACGTCATCATCCGGGACGGGCGGCGCACCGCGGAGCGACCCTTTCGGAATGTCGAAGCTTTCATAGGCGCCATTGGCGTCGGCAATGGCGCCGGCGGCATCGATCGGGATCAGCACGGGGGCGCCGGTTTTGAACAGACCGCGCACCAGGGACAAATACTTCTCGGTCAGCGGAATCACCACCAGCAGCGCGCCGACTTCCTTGGCTTCCACCGCGCGCCGGGTATCGCTGACCTCAAGATTCTTGAATGTGACCCTCGCGCTCGTCAGGTCGTATTGCTTGGTGAGCGCATCGACCAGCCTGCGATTGACCTCGCCGCCCACCACACCGACGGTGCGGCCGCGCAGGCCTTCGACGCTGGTGATTTTCGAGCCGGGCGGCGCGATCAGCATGACGACCGCCTTGGCCATGACGGCAACGGCGCGCGCCTCGGAGAGATCGCCGACATCGGCCCGGACCACAGCGAGATCGACCTTGCCGGAGGAGAACGCCTTGCCGGCATCGACGGCGTTGCCGAAGGTCTCGAAATCCAGCCGGATTGGCGACTTCCTGGTGGCGAAATGGCTGGCGATGATCGATGCCGTCTTGCCGGCTTCGCCATCGATCGACCCGACCGCCAGCTTGAGCACGGTCGGACGCTCGATATAGCGCCAGGTCAGAAGGCCGCCGCCCACCACCAGACCGAGGATGCCGGCCAGCAGAAGCACCCTGCCCCAGAACGGGAAAGCAACGGATCGCACGTTCATGTTCGGTCCTGCGCAGCCCTGCCAAATTAACTGACGCTCCTGCCCGCATGCCACAATGCGCGGGCTGTCAGCAAAAATCCATCTGTACCCGACTACAGTTAAGACCCGCTAACCGACGGCGGCTATATACTGCGGCCGCCAGGACTGCTCATGATTCCCGGTCTGGCCGTGTTGCTGGAGACAATGTTCGATGACTCGTCTGGTACTCGAGATGCTCCGGCCCTATCGCGGCTGGCTGATCATCGTCTTCCTCGCCATGCTGGTCGAGATCGCCATGAGCCTGGCCGCGCCTTGGCCGCTGAAACTGGTGCTCGATGACGCGCTGGGCAGCCATCACCTGCCCGCCTGGCTGGACTGGGCCCATGACTACGGCATCGGCCGCCACACGCTCGGCGTCGCATTGTTCGCCGGCATCGCCACCCTGGTGATCGCCGTGATCGGCGCGATCGCCACTTACATCGACAACTACTATTCGACATCGGTCGGCCAGTGGGTGGCCAACGACCTGCGCATCCGCATCTATGCGCATCTGCATCGGCTGTCGCTGCGCTACTACGACAAGGCCAAGACCGGCGCGCTGATGTCCACGATCACCACCGACGTCACAACGCTGCAGAACTTCGCGTCATCCTCGACGCTGGATATCCTGCTCGATCTCATCACCATCGTCTTCATGATCGGGCTGATGTTCTGGCTCGACTGGGATTTTACACTGATCGCGCTCGGCATCACGCCGTTCCTGATCGTCTTCGTGTTCCATTTCAAGCGCGCCGTGAAGGAGGTGACGCGCACGGTGCGGCAACGGCAGAGCGAGATCGTTGCCGTGGTCCAGCAGGGCCTCGGCCAGGTGCGCGCAGTGACGGCCTTCGGCAGGCAGGATCTCGAACTGGCGCGGCTGGAGGCCGCCAGCCATGCGACGGTCGAGGCCGCCATGAAGGCGCGTCAGGTGAAATCACTGCTCTCGCCTGTGGTCAGCATCGTGGTGGCGTTCTGCACCGCCATCGTGCTGTGGAAGGGGACCTCGCTGATTGTCGCCGGCACCATGACGGCTGGCGCGCTCACCGTGTACCTCGCTTATCTCGCGCAGTTCTTCAAACCGGTGAAGGACCTCGCCAGCATGACCAGCGCGATCGCGCAGACCACCGTGGCGCTGGAGCGGATCCAGAACATCCTGGCCGCCGACGATGTCATCGTGGAAAAATCGGGTGCGGTCGATCCCGGTCGCGCCAAGGGAGCCATCACCTTCGAAAACGTCGCCTTCGCCTATAGCGAGGAGACCAGCGTGCTCCGCGATGTTTCGCTGCATATCGAACCCGGCCAGATCGTCGGCGTGGTCGGGCCGACCGGTTCCGGCAAATCCACGGTGCTCAGCCTGATCCCGCGCTTCTACGACGCAACATCGGGGCGCGTGCTGATCGATGGCGTCGACGTCACCGACTACAAATTATCGGCGCTCCGCGCCCAGGTCGGCTTCGTGCTGCAGGAGACCGTGCTGTTCCGCGGCACGATCCGCGAGAACATCGCCTATGGCCGCCCTGGTGCAACTGACGAGGAGATCATCGCCGCCGCGAAGATCGCCAATGCCGACGAGTTCATCGGCCGCATGCCACACGGTTACGACTCCATGGTCGGCGAACGCGGCGACACGCTGTCCGGCGGCCAGCGCCAGCGCATCGGCATCGCGCGTGCGGTGGTGCGCAACAGCCCGATCATGATCCTGGACGAGCCGACAGCAGCGCTCGATCCGGAATCCGAGGCGCTGGTGATCGAGGCGCTGCGCCGGCTGATGCAGGGCCGCACCGTCATCATGATCGCGCATCGGCTTTCGACCATTCGCGACGCCGACAAGATCATCGTGCTGAAAGAAGGCGTCGTCGCCGAGCAGGGCTCCAACGACGAATTGATCGCGCAAGGCGGCATCTATGCAGAACTGGTGAAGATCCAGCAGCGGGTGGTGAACGAGCAGTCTGCGGGCGCATCGTAAGCGGTGCCGGAGCGCCTCTTTATAATCATTCTAATAACATACGAGCGTTTGTCTTGACCTTGTCAGGACGCTGCTCGACAAGGTCGGGCATGACCGTCCACCAGACTGCATCCGAAACATCCACACACGAATTGCGCCTCGGCAATGCGCCGCGCGGATTCATCGGAACCATCGTGGCGTTGCAGCCCGATATTGCAGGCGCCGCCGAGAGCGGCCACGAGCTCGAACGGCATCTGCTGGAAATGGGCTTCACCGAAGGTGCGCGCGTCGAGATCCTGCATCAGGGTGCCATCCAGCGCGATCCGATCGCGGTGCGCGTCGACAATATTACGATCGCCGTTCGCCGGCGCGAAGCCATGGCAGTTGTTGTGAAATGACCCATACAGACGTGACCACCGAGCGCTTTCATCTCGCGCTGGTGGGAGCCCCCAATAGCGGCAAGACATCGCTGTTCAACGCACTCACCGGCAGCCGCCAGAAGGTGGCCAACTATGCGGGCGTCACCGTCGAGCGCAAGGCAGGCGCCTTCGTGACGCCGGCCGGCCGTCAGGTCACGCTGCTCGACCTGCCCGGCACCTATTCGCTGCGCGGCCGCAGCCCGGACGAAGAGATCACCCGCGACGTCGTGCTCGGCAAGCGCCCCGGCGAAGCTGCGCCCGATCTGGTCCTGTGCATCGCCGATGCCACCAATCTGCGCCTCACGCTGCGGCTGATCCTGGAACTCAAGCGCACCGGTCGCCCGCTGCTGGTGGTGCTCAACATGTTCGACATCGCGCAGCGCCGCGGCGTCAGCATCGATGTCGACGCGATGTCCGCAGCACTCGGCGTGCCGGTGATCACATCGATCGCGGTGAAGAAGGCCGGCGTCGAGGAATTACGCAAGCGCACCGACGAATTCGCCGCCAATATGCCGGCGGTCGTCGCCGGCGACGGCTGGAAGCCGCTCGGCCTGTCCGAGATGAAGGCGCTGCAGCGCGAGGCCGACCGCATCATCCGCGAAACCGTGACGATGCCGAGCAAGCCGGACACGCTGACCACGCGCGTCGATGCCGTGGTGCTGCATCCGGTCGCCGGTCTCGCGATTCTCGCGCTCATTCTGTTCGTGATGTTCCAGGCGGTGTTCTCCTGGGCGCAGCCGCTGATGGAGCTGCTGTCGGATTCATTCGGCGCGCTGGGCACGGTGGTAGCGCAGGTGCTGCCCGAAGGCATCTTGCAGAGCTTCCTGCAGAACGGGTTGATCGCCGGCGTCGGCAGCGTGCTCGTGTTCCTGCCGCAGATCATCATCATCTTCCTGTTCATCCTGCTGCTGGAAGATTTCGGCTACATGGCGCGCGCGGCGTTCCTGATGGACCGCATCATGGGCGGTGCCGGCCTGCATGGCCGCGCCTTCATCCCGCTGCTGTCGAGCTTCGCCTGCGCCATCCCCGGCATCATGGCGACGCGCGTGATCGACAATCGCCGCGACCGCCTCACCACCATCCTGATCGCACCGCTGATGACCTGCTCGGCGCGCATCCCGGTCTATACGCTGATCATCTCCGCCTTCATTCCGGCCGAAACCGTCTGGGGCTGGGTGAACCTGCAGGGCCTCGTGATGTTCGGGCTCTATGTCGCCGGCATCGGCAGCGCGCTGGCCGTCTCCTTCGTCATCAAGTTCTTCATGTGGCGCGACTACCAGCCGGCGCCGTTCATGCTGGAATTGCCGGACTACAAACTGCCGCGCCTCAAGAGCATCGCCATCGGCGTCTATACCCGCGCCAAGATGTTCCTGCAGCGCGCCGGCACAACGATCCTGTCGATGATGATCCTGATCTGGTTCCTCGCCTCGTTCCCGCAGGCACCGGCCGGCGCTGAAGGGCCGGCGATCAATTACAGCCTCGCCGCGATGATCGGAAAATTCCTGGAGCCGTTCTTCGCTCCGCTCGGCTTCAACTGGCAGATCGCCGTAGCGCTGATCCCCGGCATGGCGGCACGCGAAGTCGCGGTCGGCGCGCTCGGCACCGTCTATGCGATTGAAGGCGGCAAGGAAGCAGCGGACGCCATCGGCCAGGCACTGGCGAGCAAATGGAGCCTCGCGACGGCTCTGTCGTTCCTGGCCTGGTTCATCTTCGCCCCGCAATGCGCTTCGACGCTGGCCGTGATCCGCCGCGAGACCGGCAGCACCAAATGGATGGTGGTGACGTTCCTCTACATGTTCGCACTGGCCTATGTGGCGAGCCTGATCACCTACACCGTGGCCAAGGCCGCCGGGCTGGGCTGAGGCAGAAGAAGCTCGTCATTGCGAGCGCAGCGAAGCAATCCAGAAAGAACTGGATTGCTTCGTCGTTTCGCTAAGGGGAAAGCTTGCTTTCCCTGACCTCGCAATGACGGCCGAGTATCGGACTCAAAATCCCGCCGCGAGCCCATCCTTGCGCGGGTCGGAGCCGGCGACATAGCCGCCATCGATTTTGCGCACGAGCTGCGCGCCGCCGAAACCGAAGGCGGAGTCCGGCGGTTCGCGCTCGATGACGTGGCCGCGGCTGGCGAGATCGGCCGCGACATTGTCCGGCACCGCCGTCTCGATCGCGACTTTCAAGCCTGCTACGTAGCGCCAGCGCGGTGCATCCGCTGCCGTCTGCGGATCCTGTCCCCAGAGCTGCATGCGCAGCATGATCTGCAGATGGCCCTGTGCCTGCATCGGGCCACCCATCAGGCCGAAGGCCATCAGCGGCTCCCGGCCCTGCATCACGAAGCCGGGAATGATGGTCTGGAACGGCCGCTTGCGCGGGCCGACCTGATTGGGATGGCCCTCGGTCAGAATAAAACCGAAGCCGCGATTCTGCAGGCTGATGCCGGTGCCGGGCACGACCACGCCGGAGCCGAAGCCGGAATAATTCGACTGGATATAGGACACCATCATGCCGCTGGCATCGCCGGTGGACAGGCACACCGTGCCGCCGGTCTTCGGCGCGCCGGCGCCAAAATCCTGCGCGCGGCTGCGATCGATCAGCTTGGCGCGTGACGCCAGATAGGCCGGGCTGAGCAGATGCGCGACGGTGACGTCACGCATGTAATCGAGATCGGCCGCATAGGCGTAGACATCCGCGAAAGCGAGTTTTGTGGCTTCGATCTGCAGATGGAACGCGTCGCCGCTGTCGAGCACGAGAGCGTCGGTGCCGTAGGCTCGCATGATCCCCAGCGCCATCAACGCGGCGATGCCCTGCCCGTTTGGCGGGATTTCATGCAGCGAGGCATCGCCGAAATCCTGATGGATGGTGCCGCACCAGTCGTTCTTGTGCGCAGCCATGTCGGCCTCGTCGAGGACTGCACCATTTGCGCGTGCGAAATCGGCAATGCGCTTTGCGAGTTCGCCGCGATAGAACGCTTCGCCCTTTGTCTCCGCGATCAGCTTGAGCGAATAAGCATGGCCCGGTGCGCGAAACAGTTCGCCAGCCGCGGGCGCACGTCCGCCGGGCATGAAGGCTTCGGCGAAGCCCGGCTGGTTCTTGAGTTCCTCCGCGCCGCGGCGCCAGAGTTCGGCGATCACAGGCGAGACGTGGAAACCATTCTCCGCATAGGAGATCGCAGGCCCGAACAGGTCCGCGAAGGGCAGCTTGCCGAAGCGTTCGGACAGATCGACCCAGGCCGAGACGGCGCCGGGTACGGTCACGCTTTCCCAGCCGCGATGCGGGAACGTCTTGTGATTGGCAAATCGCTCAGGGGTCCATCCCGCCGGCGACCGGCCGGACGCGTTGAGGCCATGCAGCTCCTTGCCATCCCAGAGGATGCAATAGGCGTCCGATCCGATGCCGTTGCCGGTCGGCTCGACCACGGTCAGCGTGATCGCGGCCGCGAGCGCCGCATCCAGCGCATTGCCGCCGCGCTCCAGCATGCGCAGACCCGCCTGTGTCGCCAGCGGCTGCGACGCCGCCACCACATTGCGCGCCATCACCGGCGAGCGGCGGGAAGCGTAAAGGCCGTCATGTCTGTATTGCATCAGTTCAGGCTCTCTTCAGGACTTTGCAGATCAACGCGTCTTCTTATCGGCATTTGCACCTGCCGAACAGACGGGTTGCATATGCCAAATAGACAGGCGGGTCTGCTCACCTCTCGATCTTGCACCGCCGGGTCGCTTGCGCCTACGGTTCCTCGCCTTCCATCAAGAGGATCAGTATGGCCATCACCGTCATCCGCAACGCGGACTATGTCGTCGCCTGGGACGCCGCAAAGAGCAGCCACACCTATGTCATCGGCGGCGACGTCGCTTTCGACGGCGGCCAGATCGTGTTTGCCGGCCGCGACTATCGGGGCGAAGCGGCCAAGACCATCGACGGCCGTGGCTTCATGGTGATGCCGGGCCTCGTCGATATCCACTCGCATCCGTCCAGCGAACCGCTCAACAAGGGCTTTCTCGACGAGATCGGCTCGCCCGGTCTGTATAATTCGTCGCTCTACGAATACATGCCGATCCTGCGGTCCGATCCGGAAGGCGTGCCGGACTGCGTGCGCGTCGCCTATTCCGAACTGCTGCTGTCCGGCGTCACCACGGTGGTCGATCTGTCGATGCCGCATCCGCAATGGCTCGATCTCGCCGGACAAAGCGGCCTGCGCGTCTATATCGCTCCGGGGTTCCGCTCGGCGCGCTGGTTCACGCCGAATGGCACGCTCGTCGATTACGAATGGAACGAGAAGGCCGGCGAAGACGGCATGCTGCAGGCCTTCGCGCTCATCGATGCCGCCGAGAGCCATCCGTCCGGCCGTCTCTCCGGAATGATGTACCCAGCACAGATCGACACCTGCACGCCGCAACTGATGAAAGACAGCTACGCTGAAGCGAAGCGCCGCGGCATTCCGTGGCAGACTCATGCCGCACAGTCGGTGTCGGAATTCCACGAGATCGTCCGCCGCCATGGCGTGACGCCGATCCAGTGGCTCGGCGAACTCGGCGTGCTCGGCCCGACCTCGCTGGTCGGTCACTCCATCTTCGTCGACGACCATCCGCTGACGCCGTGGCACACGAAGCGCGACCTCGCGCTGCTCGCCGAGACCGGAACGACAGTGGCGCATTGCCCGACCGTGTTCATGCGGCGGGGCATCGCGCTGCGCGATGTCGGCCGCTATCGCGCAGCCGGCATTTCGGTGGCGATCGGCACCGACACCTATCCGCACAACATGATCGAGGAAATGCGCAACGCGACGATGACCTCCCGGCTGATGGCCGGGCATCCGCGCGGCCTGAACTCGACCATGCTGTTCGAGGCGGCCACCACCGTCGGCGCCAAGGCGCTCGGCCGCAACGATATCGGCAGGCTCGAAGCCGGCTGCAAGGCGGATTTCGTGATGGTCGACGTCACCCATCCGATGATGCAGCCGCATCGCGACCCGATTCGCAGCATGATCTATGCGGCGGCGGAACGCGCGGTGCGTCACGTCTATGTGGATGGCCGACAGGTGGTGAAGGACGGCGTGGTGCAGACGTTCGATTATCCAGCGGCTGCGCTGCGCGTACATGAAGCGCAGATCCGCGCGGAAGAGCGCACGCCGGGTCTCGACTGGGCCGGCCGCAAGCTGACGGAAATCTCGCCGCTGTCGTTCCCGATGGCGTGGCCGTCGAACGAATGAGCCGGTGCTTGCCGCATCCGGACTCTACCACGCGCGCCGGCGCGCTCCCTCTCCCCGCCCTTTTGCGGGGAGAGGGTTGGGGTGAGGGGCGAGGCACGGCGATTCATCACGCACGGATTCTCGGATCGAAGAATTCTCGACCCGAGAGCGCGAGTATGCGGCAGTTCCAGTGAGGGCCCCTCACCCGCCGCGAAGACGCGGCGACCTCTCCCCGCGCAGAGCGGGGAGAGGTTAAGGCTGGAGAGTTTAGAGCTTACACGCGTTCGATGATGATCGCCGGTGCCATGCCGCCAGCGGCGCACATGGTGACCAGGCCGCGCTTCAGGTTGCGGCGCTCAAGTTCGTCGAGGATCGTGCCGATCAGGATCGCGCCGGTGGCGCCGATCGGATGACCGAGCGCGATCGAGCCGCCATTGACGTTGACCTTGCTGCGATCGAGATCGAGATCGCGGATGAACTTCTCGGCGACCACGGCGAAGGCTTCATTGATCTCCCACAGATCGATGTCTTCCTTCTTGAGACCGGCCTTTGCCAGCACCTTCTTCGCAGCCGGCACCGGCGCATTCAGCATCAGGGTCGGATCGTCGCCGATATTGGCCATGGCCACGATGCGCGCGCGTGGCTTCAGGCCATGCTTGTCCGCATAGGATTTCGAGGTCAGCAGCAAGGCTGCGGCACCATCGACCACGCCCGATGAATTGCCGGCGTGATGGAAATGCTCGATCTTGAGATCCGGATATTTCTGGTTGATCTGCTTGCGGAAGGTCATGCCGCTTTCATCCAGCGGATGATCGGCCATCGCGGCGAAAGCCGGCTTCAGACCGGCGAGACCTTCGGCAGTGGTTTCCGGACGTGGATATTCGTCCTTGGCGAGCACGATATTGCCCTCGTCATCCTTGACCGGGACGATGCTCTTGTCGAAACGGCCTTCCTTGATGGCGACGGCTGCGCGGCGCTGGCTTTCCAGCCCGAGCGCATCGAGCGCCTCGCGGCTGATGCCCTCCATCGAGGCGATGGCGTCACCGCAGATACCCTGATGCGACTGCGGATGCACCTTGGCGAGCCGCTTATTGCCCGAGCCCATGCCGAGCGGCGCCTTGCCGGCGGCCATATCTTCGGCGGCCATCGCACCGGTCAGCGACATCATCTCGGTGCCGCCGGCGATGACGACGTCTTCCATGCCCGACATGATCTGCGCCGCCGCGAAATTTACCGCGGTGATGCCACCACCGCAGAAGCGATCCAGCGTCGTGCCGGACGCCTTGATGTCATAGCCGGCATCGAGCGCAGCCATGCGGCCGAGATCGCCGCCCTGCTTGCCGCGCTGGGTCGAGGTCGACCAGATCACGTCATCGACGTCGGCGGTGTTGAGTTTGTTGCGCTCAGCAATCGCCTTGAGCACGGTGGCGGCGAGATGCTGTGGATGCTGTTCGGCGAGCTTGCCCTTGCCCACTTTGCCGATGCCACGGGGCGTGCGGACTGCGTCGATAATATAGGCGTCGGCCATGATCTTCTCCCAAGAGTTTTGAAGTGTTTTTCTGACCGCGAGATTGGCCAAGCGACCCGTGAAGTCAAGGTGCGCAGGCGGCATGCACGTCTGCCAAAATTGGCGGGCGTCGGTGCAATTTCATCCACTACTAGAAAATTGGCACAACCCAGGCACGATATTATAACCATACCGGCGCTATGAGACGGAGGCGGCCGCGCCGCTGCACGCTCATTGCGCTCAACAGCCAGAAATCCAGGAACCTATCTTCATGGATCAGCCTGATGTCACCCGCCGACGCTCGCGCGTATTTGCGCCCGGCCTCGCCGTCGCCGCTCTGCTGCTGCTCCTCCCGGTCGCCGTGTGGCTGGATCTGACCAATCTGGTTGACGCCGCCTTGCGCCGGCAGGCCAACGACCTGAACTCCGTGATCACCAGCGTGCGTGGTTATTACGCAACCAATGTGGTCGGGCGCGTGCTGGCCCATCAGGGCACCACGCAGGTGGTTCACAATTATGAAAGCGTGCCCGGCGCGATCCCGATCCCGGCGACGCTGTCCCTCGAACTCGGCCGGGTGATCGGGGCGCAGCAGGAGAATATCAACTACCGCTTCGTGTCGGATTATCCGTTCCAGAACCGCGCGCCGCACCAGCTCGACGATTTCGAAAAGACATCGCTGCGCAGCCTGCGCGACAATTCCGAGCAGAAGATCATCGACACCAGGGCGTCGCTGTTCAGCGACACCGTCCGCATCGTGGCACCCGTCCTGATGGGCCCGGCCTGCGTCAGTTGCCACAACACCCACCCGGAAAGCCCAAAGAAGGACTGGAAGGTCGGCGACGTCCGCGGCATCCAGGAAGTCATTATCACGCAACCGATCGCGGCCAATCTGTTCTCGTTCAAGTTTCTGCTCGCCTATTTCGCGCTGGCGGCCGTCAGCGGCGTCTCGTTCCTGGCTTTGCAGCGCCGCCAGTCGCAGCGCATTGCCGGCATGAACCATGAGCTGGAAGCCAACAACGATTTCCTCGCCGCGCTCTCCATGAAGATCTCCCGCTACATCTCGCCCCAGGTCTACAAGAGCATCTTCAGCGGCCAGAAGGACGTCACCATCCATACCGAGCGCAAGAAGCTGACGATCTTCTTCTCCGACATCCAGAATTTCACGGCGACCACCGAGCGGCTGCAGCCCGAACTGATCACCCATCTGCTCAACGAGTATTTCACGGAGATGTCGGCCATCGCCCACGAATATGGCGGCACCATCGACAAATTCATCGGCGACGCGATGCTGATCTTCTTCGGCGACCCTGAAACCAAGGGCGACCGGCAGGATGCTCAGGACTGCCTGCGCATGGCGTGGCGGATGCAGCGCAGGCTGATCGAGTTGAATGCGAAGTGGCGCACCGAAGGCATCGAGGAGCCGTTCAAGGCCCGCATCGGCATCAATTCCGGCTATTGCAATGTCGGCAATTTCGGCAGCGTCGATCGCATGGACTATACGATCATCGGGGCCGAGGCGAACCTCGCGGCACGCCTGCAGTCGATCGCAGAACCTGGTGGCATCGCCATCAGCTATGAGACGTTCGCGCTGGTGAGCGACATCATCACCTCGCATCCGCTGCCGCCGATCACCATGAAGGGCATCAGCCGCGAGGTCGTGCCCTATGCGGTGGACAGCATCATCGACGACAGGCCGGTACAAACCGATATCGTCGTTGAACGCATGCCCGGCCTCGATTTCTATCTGGACCCTTCCGCCGTGCGGCCGGCCGACGCCGACCGCCTGCGTTCCGTGCTGAACGAGGCGCTCGCCTCGCTGGATCGCAAGGTATAATCGGCGCCGAATCAACGCCCCAGCGCCACACAGCTGTGTCTATCGCCGGCAGGCAGGTTGCCCCGATTCAGCGAACACCATAGTCATTGCTGAACGACGCTGCGCCTGAAGAACTGCCCGGAATCAGATGCTCCAAGATGATCTTAGCCTGCAGGACGATCCCAGCCTTGCCGCCATGGCGGACACGCTCGCCAGATCGACCGACTACCGCGTGCTCCGCCGGCTGATCCCGCGCACCGAATTCGCGCCGGCCAATGGCCAGCCGACCCGCTCCGGCATTCTCCTTGACGTCGAGACCACGGGCCTCGATCAGGTGCGCGACGAAGTCATCGAACTTGCGATGATCAAGTTCGACTATCTGCCGGACGGCAGCATTACGCGCGTGGCGGATGTTTTCACCGCATTCAACGAGCCGTCGCGGCCGATCCCGCCGGAGATCACCGAGCTCACCGGCATTACGGATGAGATCGTCGCGGGACACCGCATCGATCCTGATGCCGTCGCCGCTTTCGCCGACGACGCCGTCATCGTCATCGCGCACAATGCGGGCTTCGACCGCAAGTTTTCCGAGCGCTATTGGCCGGTGTTCCAGCACAAGGCCTGGGGCTGTTCGGCTACTGAAGTCGACTGGCGCAAACATGGTTTCGATGGCTCGCGGCTGGGCTATCTGCTCGCCGGCGCAGGGTTCTTTCATCAGGCGCACCGGGCGATCGACGACTGTCATGCGCTGCTCGAGATTCTCGCGTTCGAATTGCCCGATCTCGGTACGCCGGCACTGGCGGTTCTTCTGGAACGCGCCCGGAAGAAAACGATGCGGGTCTGGGCAGAGCAGTCGCCCTTCGATCTCAAGGACGAGCTGAAGCGGCGCGGCTATCGCTGGAGCGACGGCTCCGACGGCCGGCCGAAGTCCTGGTACATCGATGTCGAAGAAAGCAAGGAAGCGAGCGAAATCGAATTCCTGCGCAAGACGATCTACATGCGCGACGTCGAGCCACGCGTGCAGGCGCTCAGCGCGATGAGCCGGTTTTCGGTGCGAGCGTAGAACATCTAGAGAAAAGGCTAGATATTCGCGCCGTCATTGCCAGGAGCTCTTGCGACGAAGCAATCCAGTCTTTTTCTTCTTGAAGACAAGAACTGGATTGCCGCGTCGCTTCGCTCCTCGCAATGACGGACGTTAATTCAATCCAGCCGGCGGTCAGACCGGCTGCAAACCGAGCGCCTGTGCCGCCTCGATCCAGACCGGCAACTCCTTCTGATACAGCGCATTGGTCTCCTTGAAGCCGAGCGCCGGTTCGAGCACGAAGGTCTTCAGCACTTCCTTCACTTTCGGATCGCTGTTGGCGGCGACGCAAAGCTGCGACAACCGATCGACGATCGGCTGCGGCGTTGCCTTGGGCACAGCCCAGCCCGTGAAGCCACTCACCGTGAAGAACTTCGACGTCGCCCCCTGTTCAGGCAGCGTCTTCACATTGGGGATGGCGTCGACCTTCTTCGAATGCACTGCGAATGGCACGCCGCGGTCGCTCTGCAGCACACTTTGTGATGCCGTGTAGCTGCCCATCGCAAAATCGATCGAGCCTTCCGCCAGTCCCGTCCACATCGGCGCTTCGCCGCGATAATGGATCGGCTCGATCTTGAGGCCATACTGCTTGTTGAGTTCGTTGATCGTCATGTGCGGGGCCGAGCCGACGCTATAGGTGCCGAAATTCACCTTGTCGTTCTTGCGCGCGAAGGCGACGAAGTCCTCCAGCGTCTTGACGCCGGATTTCGGACTGGCGACCAGCGGCAATCCGGCGCCGGGAATGACGCTGACCAGTGTCAGGTCCTTGTCCATATCGTAGCCGGGCGTCTTGAGCATCACCCGGTTCATCACATAGGTGGTCGAGATGGAGCAGAGAATCGTGTGACCGTCTGGCTCGGCGCGCGCGACTTCCGCTGTGCCAATGGCGCCGGATGCGCCGGCCTTGTTTTCGATGACGACAGTCTGTCCGGCCTGTTTGGAAATGTATTCGCCGAAGGCGCGCGCGAGTAGATCGGTCTGCCCGCCGGCTGGATAACTGCAGATCATGCGGATCTGCCGCGATGGCCAGGCGGCTTGCGCCGAAGCACCGCGCGCGACGAACGGCATGGCGGCAGCTGCCGACCCGGCAGCAATGAAGTGACGACGATTGATGATCGCAGACATGTTTCCCTCCGTTGTTTTTTATGACGGTACCCGATCGCTCCCTCATTCGCCACGACGATAGGCGGGACAGATTGGCGCATTGGAAAAGCAAATCGCTTCCAGCTCTGCACCTATCGGCTCACGCCATCTGGATCGAAACGCAGCGGTGCAGTAGTGTCCGCGCAAACTAAAAATGCCGGACCGCTCGGATCTGGCGCACACATCACGTGAGGGACGAAACACCATGGCGCGGAATATTCTGATTCTCGGAGCTTCCTACGGCTCGTTGCTGGCTACGAAGCTCTTGATGGCCGGTCATAACGTGACCCTCGTGTGCCGGAAGAAGACCGCCGAACTCATCAATCGCGATGGTACTGAAGTGCGCATCAAACTGCGCGACGAACCGACCCACCGCGCCATCTTCTCACGCGACCTGCCGGGCAAACTGGATGCGACCTCGCCGGATCAGGTCGACCTGTCGCGCTACGATCTGGTCGGTCTTGCGATGCAGGAGCCGCAATATACCAACCACACGATCCGCGTGCTGATGATCAAGATCGCCGCGGCGAAGCTACCTTGCCTGTCGATCATGAACATGCCGCCGCTGCCCTATCTCAAGCGCATTCCGGGGCTGGCCGACATGAAACTCGAAGAGGCCTATACCAATGCCCAGGTGTGGGAGCGCTTCGACCCCGGATTGGTCACGCTGTGCTCGCCCGATCCGCAGGCCTTCCGGCCGCCGGAAGAAGCAGCGAATGTGCTTCACGTCGGCCTGCCGACGAATTTCAAGGCATCGGCCTTTGCCGATCCGGCTCACAACAAGCTGCTGCGCGAACTCGAAGCCGACATCGACGCTGTGAAGCTCGACGGCCAGGACGTGCCGGTGAAGCTGAAAGTATTCGACTCGCTGTTCGTGCCGCTGGCGAAATGGTCGATGCTCCTGACCGGCAACTATCGCTGCATCACGCCCGAAGAGCCGCAGTCGATCCGCGAGGCCGTTCACGGCGATCTCAAGGTATCGCAGTCGATCTACGAGCATGTCGATGCCGTTGCGCGGCGCCTCGGCGCTGATCCCGAAGATCAGGTCCCGTTCGCCAAATACGCCAAGGCAGCCGAGAGCCTGCTCAAGCCGTCATCGGCCGCCCGTGCAGTCGCTGCCGGAGCGCCGTTTATCGAGCGGGTCGATCTTCTGGTGAAACTGATCTCGCATCAGCTCGGCATGACCAATGCAAATATCGACCGCACGGTCGAAGTCGTCGATCAGAAGCTCAACGAGCGGCTGGAGTCCAGCGCGGGAATCTGACGCGCTGGCGTGACGGTGCTGCGATTGAATACCGGCTTCGCGACTGACATCAGACGCGAAGCCACCGCCGCGACGGCGTCCTCTATTTGATCGATATGATCTCGAGTTCCTGAGGGCCTGCGCCGACGATGTCGCCGACAGCTTTGCCCATGAGCGATTTCGCCACCGGGGAGACGAAGGAAATCGAACCGGCCTTGGGATCCGCTTCGTCCTCGCCCACGATCCGATAGGTCTGCACGCGTCCGTCGTTGCGGGAGAAGGTCACCGTGCTACCAAAAGCTACCGTGTCCGTCGATGTCGGGGCTGGAACGAGCTGGGCCGTGCGGACGCGGGCTGCGAAATAGCGCATGTCCCGCAGCGGGATCGCAGCCTGACGCCGTCGCTCGTTCACGTCGTCGATCGCGCTTGCAGCGTCATGGGCCTCGCGGGCCTGCTGAAGCTGCGTCTCCAGCGCCTGTAAACCTGCCTCCGTCACAAGGTTCGGATGAGGCGAAATAGGGCGATCGGGCAGCTGGGTTTCTGCAGCCGTTTCGGCACTTTCTTCCTTGGTGAAGGCAACGCTCAATCTCGAACTCCGTATCGACGCGATCCGCTGTGACGGCGCAGGAAGCGATTACCCCATTGGTTTGTCAAAACCATGCAGAAATAGCCTGATCGCGTAAATGGCACCCGGAATTTTGCTGCTTTGCGGCACCGGACGGCGACAAGGCAGCCCTGTTCCAGCGGAGGGGCAATCCGATTGTGTTTGCGATCTTCGGGGGTTATGCACTGGCTAGACCGATCCTAAATTGGATCGTGGACGGACCCTGCCCTGACCGCAGGGTCTGACATGCGCCAATGCCGAGCGCCGGCGGCGGTGCATTCAAGCCTCGCAGATCAAGAACGCCGTCAGGAAGGAATTCGTCGTGTCCAAGTCGCCCGTCGTCACCATCGACAACCATCCCGGCCGCTCCGCGCAGACCATCGGCATTGCGCGCATACTCGGCACGGACGAGACGCTCATTCATGAGCCGTCGGTGGGCGTGGTGGGCACCAAGGGCGACAGCCAGTGCTATATGGGCGTGATGTCCAAAGTGGACGCGATCCATGAGAGCCTGAAGAAGCGCATCGGTCGCGGCGAAGGCCAGTTGCCCTATCGCCTCGTGCAGCCGGAATACACCATTGCGACCTCGGACGGCATCCGCAACGGCACGCGCGAAATGCGCTATTCGCTGATCGGCCGCGAAGTGACCAACGACGCGCTGTCGGAGCATCTGAGTGCCACCGGCCTGCTCGGCACCATCGCCGTGGTCGCCTGCGACAAGCCGCCGGTCGGCGCGCTGGCCGCGCTGCTCGAACATAACGAGCCGTCGATCATCATGTCGGACGGCGCGATCCATCCCGGCACCGATCCGGAGACGGGCGAGAAGCTCGACATCGTCAGCGCCTATCAGGTCGCCGGCAATCCCGACGCCGAATATCGCCACCGCATCGCCTGTCATGCCTGCCCAGGCTATGGTAGCTGCGGCGGCATCTTCACCTACAACACCATGCAGACCTTCATCGGCGTGGTCGGCATGCAGCCGCTGCACATGGTGGCGCCGCCGTCGGACGATCCGCGCCGCCTGAAGGAATTCCCGGAGCAGCTCGTCAGCTATCTCGCCAACATGATCGCCAAGGGCATCAAGCCGCGCGACATCGTCAGCCGCGACTCGATCCGCAACGCGATGATCGTGTCGCTGGCGATCGGTGGCTCGACCAATGTGACGCTGCATGCGCCGGAAATCGCGCGCGCCGCAGGCTTTGCGGATTTCTGGAAAGAAGTCATGACGCCGGCGGAGTTCAACTACCTTTCGCAATATATCGTGCCGGTCCTCACCGACGCCCGGCCCTATGGCAAATATTCGATGGTCGATATCGATGCGGTCGGCGGCGTGCAGGTGATCGTGCGCGAGCTGATGGATGCCGGCCTGATCAATGGCGACGTGCTGACCTGCACCGGCGAAACGCTGGCCGAGCAGATCAAACGCCTCGAGACCAAGCCGGCCGACGGCCGTGTCGTCTATACTGTCGCGAAGCCCTACAAGCCGACCGGCGGGTTGCGCGTGCTCGGCGGCAACCTGTCGCCGGAATTTTCCGCCATTCTCAAGCTCGCCGGCGTCGAAGGCGGGCTCGAGGACAATCGCTTCCGCGGCACCGCGCGCGTGTTCGAAGGCGAGCGCGGCCTGCTGCAGGCGCTCGACCAGCATCCGGAAAAATTCCAGAACCACGACATGGTCATCGTGCGCTACGACGGCCCCGTGGGTGCGCCCGGCATGCCGGAAATGCTCGACCCGACCTCGCGTATCACCACCCTATGCCGCGAGCGCAACATCGTCGTGGGTCTCATGACCGATGCGCGCTTCTCCGGCGGCTCGGTGGGCCTCGTCATCGGCCATGTCGGCCCGGAAGCCGCACTGGGTGGTGCCATCGGACTGATCGAGGACGGCGACGAGATCATCGCCGATCTCAATCTCAACGAACTCAACTGCACGCAGCTGCAGGACCCCGCCATCTATGCCAAGCGCAAGGCGGCATGGGAAAAGGTGGTTGCGGACAATGGCGGCATCCATCCGAGCTGCGGCGAGGCTGATACGCGCTTGCTGCATCGCGCCCGCACCAGCGCCGTGCCCGCCACCCGCGGCGCCGGCCTGCATCCGAACCGCGAGGTCTGGGTGCGCAACCAGCGCGAGGCCACACGCTCCGGTTTCGTGCCGAAAAATACGCATCGTCCGGAAGCCAACAAGGCTTTCTAGACCTGCGGACGGGCGCTCAGGGCCGGGTTTGCTGCAAAGCTCCCGGCCTGAGCCATTTCCCGTCATCTTCCATCAGCTCTTCCCAAAGCGGCTGGAGCATTTTTCTTTATTGGAAGCATGATCTCTCGACAAACGAACTCGTTTGTCGGCGAAAACCGGCATCCACTTTTTGGGATCATGCTCTAACCGTCTCCCGCTTCAAGCATTTTGAGCGCCTCGCGGTTATCGGCGGCGCGCGCATCGTCGATGTAAGCGACGAGCAACCGGTTGATGGCGACCGAATCAAGCAGCCTGAATTCGCGGGGCCTGATCCAGCCATCGAAATAGCGGTCGATATAACCGATGGGGCTATCGCGCTCCTCCACCCAGTTCGGCCCGATCAGACCTTGAGGGTGCAGTTCCCAGTAGCAGGAAATGAGGTGGCCGCCTTGGGCACCGGCCTGGGCAGAGTGGCCAAGGATTCGCTGACCGTCGCGTGGCGCCTCACTCATCGGCCGAAGGAAGTGGCCGTATTCACGTAAAATCCGCTCAACCTGCATGCAACGCGATTCCATTCACGGAGGCGCCGACCGGCACCACGCAAACATCTAACGGGTCGCGCGTTTTTTGTTTCCCATGACAGACCGGTCGGTGTCATCACGCAGCCGGCATTCGCACAGCGCTTTGAGACGTTCCAAAACGTGATGTCGGAGGTTGCAGGCGATGCAGATAAAGCGCTGTAGCTTGCCGATCACAATAAATCGATCTAGAGCAAAACCAAACTGCTGCGGGTTAGCGCGAGCAGGTAAGCTGGTCCGCCAAACCTCTGTAGATTAAGGCATCTTTCAGCTTTTATTAAGGCGTCGATAAGCATGCCGTTGCGCCAATCCAGATCGTGTCGGGTTGTCGATTGCTGTGGCGAATGGGTGACAGCATTTTACGCAAAAGCTGTCTAAGTCCACGCCATAGACGGAGCGAACGCGCTCTCGCTCTAAAATGGTTTTCTGGAGAAGAAGAAAATGAAGAACTTCCTGATGGGCACCGTTGCCCTGATCGCCCTGGGCGCCTCGGTTCCGGCAATGGCCGCTGATCTGGCTGCTCGTCCCTACACCAAGGCTCCGGCTTACGTTGCCGCTCCGATCTACAACTGGACCGGTTTCTACATCGGCGGTCACGTCGGCGGCGCGTTCAACGGTTCGAACGGCTTCGGCGGCACCTCCGACAATTCGGATGGCCGTTTCCTCGGCGGTCTGCAGATCGGCGCTGACTACCAGTTCGCTCCGAACTGGGTCGTTGGTATCGAAGGTCAGTACAGCTGGGTTGGTTCGAACAACACCAACGTGCTGTTCGCCGGCTCGGGCAACACCTACAACCTGAACCAGAAGGGCCTCGGCTCGGTGACCGGTCGCATCGGTTACACCTGGGGTCCGGCACTGCTCTACGTGAAGGGCGGCTACGCTTACTCCGACTACAGCGAATCGCTGGTCAACGTTGCGGGCGCTCCGGTCGCCTTCACGAGCGGCACCAAGCATGACGGTTACACCGTCGGCGCCGGCCTCGAATACCTGTTCACCCAGAACTGGTCGGGCAAGGTCGAGTACCAGTACTACGACTTCGGCAGCACCAACCTGTCGCCTCTCGCAACGGGCATCGTTGGCGGCGCTTCGTCCAAGAACGACGAGCACACCGTCAAGGCTGGCCTGAACTACCGCTTCAACTGGGGTGGCCCGGTTGTTGCGAAGTACTGAGCTTCGCGCCTGATTTCAGGCTCTTAACTACGGAAAGGCCGGCGGAAACGCCGGCCTTTTTCGTTTTACCCTTTGGTAACCTCGCAAGCCCCGCGACAGCCAAAGGTTGCCGATTTACCCGAATATTAACTCGGTACCTACATACTCTCTACGCGATCCGCCACCAGGACGGTGGACGCGGGGGGAATCAATGGCACTGACGTCGTTCATCGGAAAATTCGGACGGTTTCGTTTCTCGCGGCCCCGTTGGGGCATTCGCGGCAGCCTGTTCGCCGCCTTCGCTGTTATCGCGGGCATGGCGATCCTGATCAGTGCCGGTGCCGGCATGATTCTCGGTCAGCTCGGCGGCATGATGACGGACCTGAACGGCCGGGACATTCCGAAACTGACCGCCAGCCTTCAACTGGCCACCGCCAGCGAGAGCCTTGCCAGCCAGGGCCCGATGCTGCTGGCATCGAGCAGCCCCGACGTTCTGAAGGAACGCTCGCAGCGCATGCGCGATACGCACAAGATTGCAGTCGAGAAGCTCGACACCATCGCCAAGCTCGGCGCCGACAAGGCCGTGGTCGCCGCCCTGGCCGATACCGTCAAGAACATCGAAGACACGATTCGCAGCCTTGGCGCTGCCACCCAGGAACGTCTCGACGCCGTCGCCCAACATCAGAAGCAATACGACTCCCTGCGCGCCGCTGCAGCAAACTTCGTCAAGATGTCGGAGCCAGCCGCCACCGACGCCCAGAACGTGATGAACGACACGCTGCGGGCAACAGTCTTCTCGGCCGAAGATTCGGGCGAAGCCGCGCGAGTCATCGTGCAGGTCGGCGAGGTCGTCGCCAGCACCAACCTGATCTCGTCCGATCTGATGGCCGCACTGTCGGCCGGCTCGTCCGAAGCGCTCTCTCCGATCGAAGACAACTTCAAGGCCGCACAAGCTCGCGTCAAATCGAATCTCGATGCCCTCGTCGGCATCAAAGGGACCAAAGAACTCAAGGAAGCCGCCCTGCAGCTGCTGGCGATCGGCGACGGCAAAAACAGCGTCTTCAAGGTGCGCCAGAAAGAGATGGACACCGTCGAATATGGCGAACTCATTCTCGACGAGACGCGCAAGCTCAATGTCGGCCTCGGCATGAGCGTCAAGCAACTGGTCGACAAGGTACGCAGCGAAACCGATGCCGCCACGACACAGGCACAGACGACAATCACGCTGGCGACGCAGGTGATGCTCGGCCTCGGCGCGCTGACGCTGATCGGATCGGCATTGTTCGTCTGGCTCTATGTCGGCCGCAGCATCCTGCGCCGGCTCGCGCAATTGCAGCGCGCGATGCAGCGGCTGTCCAGCGGAGATCTCGACACCGAGATCGCCCGCAGCCGCCAGCAGGACGAAATCGCGGCGATGGCAGGCACGCTCGAAGTGTTCCGCGACAGCATGATCAACGCCCGCACGCTCAGCGCGGAGCAGGATCAGGACCGCATCGCCAAGGGCGAACGCACGTCGCGCATCGAAGCCCGCATCGTCGACTTCGAGAGCAAGGTGCGCACCGCTTTGGAGAAGCTGCAGAGCTCGGCCGATTCCATGCAATCGACCGCACAGAGCATGACGGCTACGGCCGATCGTTCCAGCGCGCTGGTCAGCGCCGTCGCGTCGGCCGCAGAGGAAACCTCGGTGAACGTCCAGACGGTGTCGGCCGGGACCGAGCAACTGTCGTCATCGATCAACGAGATCAGCCGACAGGTCGTCACGTCAACCGAAATCGCCGCAAAGGCCGTCAACGAGGCCGGCGAAACCGATGTAACGATGCAGGGCTTGGCCGACAACGCCAATCGCATCAGTGTGGTGATCGATCTGATCCAGACCATCGCGTCGCAGACCAACCTCCTGGCGCTCAACGCGACCATCGAGGCGGCACGCGCGGGCGACGCAGGCCGGGGCTTCGCCGTGGTGGCTTCGGAAGTGAAGAGCCTTGCCGATCAGACCGCAAAGGCCACCGACGAGATTCGCACGCAGATCGTCTCGATGCAGCAGGTCACGTCCACCGCCGTCGGAGCGATCCGCAACATCGGGCAGACCATCGCCGAGATCAATCATGTGAGTGCCGCCATCGCCACCGCCGTCGAACAGCAAGGTGCGGCAACACGCGAGATCGCGCGCAACATCCAGCACGCCGCCGGCGGCACCAGCGAAGTGTCGAGCAACATTGTCGGCGTCAGCGATGCATCGACGCAGGCCGGCACGGCTGCCAACGACGTGCTCGGCGCCTCGGGCGAATTGCGCCGCGAGGCCGACGTTCTTCGTGGTGAAATCGACGAATTCCTGTCGAGCATCCGCGCGGCATAGGAGCGGCGATCCAGCGCATGGCTGCACCCGGCCAGCGTCATTGCTCCAACCCTCAAAATCATGGACTGCTTTCACGGCAGCCCATGATCGGTGGCTGCGCAGAATGTAAGGATTGCGTGAATGCCCCCAACACCCTCTGCATGGACATCGACCGAACTGCGCCACGACTGGCAGCGCCATGAAGCCCAGGCACTCTATGATTTGCCGTTTGCGGACCTGATTTTTCAGGCGCAGAGCACCCACCGCAGCAATTTCGATCCGAATCACGTCGAGACCGCGAGCCTGCTCAGCATCAAGACCGGCGGCTGCGCGGAAGACTGCGGTTATTGCTCGCAAAGCGCGCACTACAACACTGACGTCAAGGCGACCAAGCTGATGGATCGCGACGCCGTGGTTGCCACGGCGCAGCGCGCAAGGGATGCCGGTGCGAGCCGTTTCTGCATGGCCGCGGCCTGGCGCAATCCCAAGGACAAGGATCTCGACCGCGTATGCGACATGGTCAGCGCGGTGAAGGATCTCGGCCTCGAGACCTGCGCGACGCTGGGCATGCTCACGGAAGATCAGGCCAAACGCCTGCAGGACGCCGGTCTCGACTTCTACAATCACAATGTCGATACCTCGCCGGAATTCTACGGCAAGATCATCACCACGCGCACGATGGAAGATCGCATCGAGACATTGGCGCGGGCGCGCCATGCCGGCCTCAAGGTCTGCTGCGGCGGTATCATCGGCATGGGCGAGCAGGTCGAGGATCGCCTGGGCATGCTGAGGCTGCTGGCGAACCTGCCGCATCATCCGGACAGCGTGCCGATCAATATGTGGAACGAGGTGAAGGGTGTGCCGGTCAACGACACCGCCGAACGCCCGGATCCGATCGCGCTGGTCCGCATGATTGCCGTGGCGCGTATCATGATGCCGAAGAGCGTGGTGCGGCTTTCCGCCGGACGGCAATATATGACCGATGAATTGCAGGCACTGTGCTTCGTCGCCGGCGCCAATTCGATCTTCATCGGCGACGTGCTGCTGACCACGAAAAACCCCCAGACCGACCGCGACGCTAACCTGCTGGACCGGCTCGGCATGACCTCGCGGCTCGACGACGTGAGCGGAAAGAGCACGCCGGCTCTGCCGGTTACCGCTTCAGCACAGGCCGATATGCGCGCCAGCGCATAAACCCATGCCCTGCGCCAGCCGAATTTGTGCTGGCGCAGGGGTCCTTGGCCCGCTAAGCCGGATGAAAAGGACATTGTGACAGAACCGATGCATTCGAAAACAGACGCCAGCACAAAGCCAGCCGATGACCTCCGCTATCCCTGGGAGAACCATCCCGGGACCGATCAGGTGGTCGAAATTGCTCCGGGCGTTCTCTGGATCCGGCTCGACCTTCCGTTTCGCCTCAACCATGTGAACATCTATCTGCTCGCCGACGGCGATGGCTGGGCCATGGTGGATACCGGCATCGGCAACGACGCGACCATCGCTGCATGGACGAAACTGTTCGAAGGTCCGCTGAAGGGCAAACCGATCAGCAAGGTGATCGTCACCCACGCGCATCCCGATCATGTCGGCCAGGCCGGTTGGATGGTGCAGCGGTTCAACTGCCCCTTCTATATGTCGCAAGTCGAATATCTGCAGGGCGTCTATCACCAGCACCGCCGCACCGAAGAGCGCATCGTCAATATGCGGCAGTTCTTCCATCGCCACGGCATGGATGCAGATATTACCGAGCAATTGCTCGGCCGCGGCCAGGAGTATCTGAAGAAGACGGTACCGCTTCCGGCCGCCTATCGCCGACTGTCCGATGGCGACGATCTCGTGATCGGCACGCGCACCTTCCGCGTGCTCACCGGCGCCGGCCATTCTCCGGATCAGGTGATGCTGTATTGCGAGGCCGACAAACTGTTCCTGTCGGCCGATCAGGTGCTGAGCAAGATCTCGCCGAATGTCAGCGTCTGGGCCCATGAGCCCGACGAGAATTCGCTCGGCTCCTATCTGCATTCGCTGAAGCGGCTCGCCGATACGCTGCCCGATGACGTGCTCGTGCTCCCGGGTCACGGGGTGCCCTTTCATGGCCTCAAGATCCGCATCAAGCAGCTCGCAGACCATCATGAAGAGCGCTGCCAGATGATCGCCGCCGCATGCAAGGATACCGGCAAGACCTCGGCCGAGCTGGTGCCGGTAGTCTTTCACAAGCACAAGCTCGATGCCCACCAGACCGGATTTGCCGCCGGCGAATTGATCGCCCACGTCAACCACATGCTGGCGCAGAAGCGGCTGACCTCGACAATGGGCGCCGACGGCATGCTGCGGTTCAAATCGACGTAACCTGCAGCGCAGCAAAAATTCGTGAATGACCTCAGGCTCTTGATGCACATCAAAAGCCGCAGCGCTTGGTCAAATTGACCAATTGCGCCTCGACAGCCAAGCTGGAAAAGCTCTAAAACGCACCTGACGCTGGGTTCGGGTTTCGTTTTTGGGTCTTTTGCGATGGATTACAGCAAGTTCTTCAGTGACGCGCTCAATCGTTTGCATGACGAGCGCCGCTATCGTGTCTTCGCCGACCTTGAGCGCATTGCTGGTCGGTTCCCGCATGCGGTCTGGCACACGCCGAATGGTCCGCGCAATGTCGTGATCTGGTGCTCCAACGATTACCTCGGCATGGGCCAGCACCCGAAAGTGGTTGGCGCCATGGTCGAAACCGCGACCCGCGTCGGCACCGGCGCCGGCGGCACCCGCAATATCGCAGGCACCCATCATCCGCTGGTCCAGCTTGAGGAAGAACTCGCCGACCTCCACGGCAAACAGGCCGCCCTGCTGTTCACCTCTGGCTATGTCTCGAACCAGACCGGCATTTCGACGCTCGCCAAGCTGATGCCGAATTGCCTGATCCTGTCCGACGCGCTTAACCACAATTCGATGATCGAAGGCATCCGGCAGGCCGGCTGCGACCGCGTCGTGTTCCGCCATAACGACGTCGCGCATCTCGAAGAGCTGTTGAAGGCTGCCGACCCCGCGCGGCCGAAACTGATCGCCTGCGAGAGCCTGTATTCGATGGACGGCGACGTCGCGCCACTGGCTGCGATCTGCGATCTCGCCGAGCGCTATGGCGCGATGACCTATGTGGATGAAGTCCATGCGGTCGGCATGTATGGCCCGCGCGGCGGCGGCATCGCCGAGCGCGACGGCGTGATGCATCGCATCGACGTGCTCGAAGGCACGCTCGCCAAGGCCTATGGCTGCCTCGGCGGCTATATCGCAGCAAACAAGGACATTGTAGACGCCGTGCGCTCCTATGCGCCGGGCTTTATCTTCACCACCGCATTGCCGCCGGCGATCTGCTCGGCCGCGACCGCAGCGATCAAGCACCTGAAGAGCTCGAGCTGGGAACGTGAGCGCCATCAGGATCGCGCTGCGCGGGTCAAGGCGATCCTCACCGCCGCCGGCATTCCGGTGATGTCCACCGACACCCATATCGTGCCGGTGTTCGTCGGCGATGCCGAACTCTGCAAGAAGGCCTGCGATCTGCTGCTCGAAGATCACGGCATTTACATCCAGCCGATCAACTACCCGACGGTCGCCAAGGGCGCCGAGCGCCTCCGTATCACGCCGTCGCCCTATCACGACGACGTGCTGATCGATCATCTCGCAGAATCGCTGCTGCAGGTGTGGGATGAACTCGGCCTGCCACTGCGCACCAAGGCGCTGGCAGCGGAGTAATCCTCTCACGGCCGTCATTGCGAGCACAGCGAAGCAATCCAGAGGCCCGAAGCGAAGACTGGATTGCTTCGTCGCTATGCTCCTCGCAATGACGCGGAGAGAACGGCACCCGCTTCAAACGAGTCACCATCATGGACATCATCTGGAAAGGTATTCTCGGCGGACTGCTCACCGCCCTGATTGCCTGGTTGTCCAAACGGGGCAACACGCTGCCCGGCATTCTGCCGTTGTTTCCGACCTTTGCGATCATTGCGCTGCTCATCGTCGGCGCAAAAGGCGACAGCGCAGGCTTCCGGGAAGCCTGCATGGCCGGCGCGAAGACCATCCCGGCCTATCTCGCCTTTCTCGGCATCTGCTATCTCACGGTCGGCACGTTCGATTACCGCCTCGCTCTGCTGGCCGGCGTGACGGCCTGGCTATTCATTATCCTGATTGCCTTTTTCGGCCCGCGCTGGATTTAACGACGATCCGGCATTCCCCGGCGTCCGGCCAAATCCCTGTCGCCTGCACCGGCGCAACCGGCTAGATTTTCGCCTGACGGACGGGCTTGCGCCCGCCAAAGGGAGCACGCACGATGCTGCACGACTGGGGCGTGATTGTTGCCGCCCTCTGCTACATCGGATTTCTGTTTTGCGTCGCCAGCTATGGCGACCGGATCGCGCTGTTCCAGAGCGGCCGCGCCAAGGCCGTCATCTATCCGCTGTCGCTGGCGATCTATTGCACGTCATGGACGTTCTTCGGCTCGGTCGGCGTGGCCAGCCGGACCAGCGTGGATTTCCTCGCCATCTATGTCGGCCCAATCCTGTTCTTTGCCTTCTTCTCGCCCGTGCTGCGGCGTGTGATCCATCTCGCCAAGACCCAGAACATCACCTCGATCGCCGACTTTATCGCCGCACGTTACGGCAAGAGCCAGGCCGTCGCTGCCACCGTCGCCGTGATCGCCATCATCGGTTCGGTTCCGTACATTGCGCTGCAGCTGAAAGCCGTCGCATCGTCGCTGGAAACGATCCTCGGCGAAGACAAGGCCATTGCCGGCGTTCCCATCGTCGGCGACATGGCGCTGGTCGTGACGCTCGCCATGGCGATGTTCGCCGTCCTGTTCGGCACGAGGCAGACCAATGCGACCGAGCATCAGCACGGCTTGATGCTCGCCGTGGCGACCGAATCCATCGTCAAGCTGGTGGTGTTCATCATCGCCGGCGCCTTCGTGACATTCTGGATGTTCGGCCCCTCGGAGCTGGTCGAGCGCGCGATGAAGACACCAGAGGCGATGCGCGCCATCAACTATGTGCCGTCGTTCGGCAATTTCCTCACGATGGTGCTGCTGTCGTTCTGCGCCATCATGCTGCTGCCCCGGCAGTTCCACGTCAGCGTCGTCGAGAATTCCAGCGACTCCGAAGTGAGCCGTGCGCGCTGGCTGTTTCCCACCTATCTGATCGCCATCAACCTGTTCGTCATTCCGATCGCCCTGGCGGGCCTCGTGACCTTTCCGTTCGGCGCCGTCGACAGCGACATGTATGTGCTGGCGCTGCCGATCGAAGCTGGCTCCAGCACGCTCAGCATGGCGGTGTTCATCGGCGGCTTGTCGGCTGCCACCGCGATGGTGATCGTCGAATGCGTTGCGCTGGCCATTATGGTGTCCAACGATATCGTGTTGCCACTGGTCTTGCGGCGCGGGCCACAGACGCAGAATGAGCAGACCGACTTCGGCAACTTCCTGCTGAAGGCGCGGCGCTTCTCGATCTTCGCCATCATGGTGATGGCCTATTTCTATTTCCGCGCGCTCGGCAATACGCAACTGGCTGCCATCGGCCTGCTGTCATTTGCCGCCATCGCGCAACTCGCTCCAGCTTTCTTTGGCGGGCTGATCTGGCGGCGCGCAACTGCCCGCGGCGCCATGGGCGGCATGGTGGTCGGTTTTATGGTCTGGGCCTATACGCTGTTCATCCCGAGCTTCCTTGAAGGCAGCACCGCAGGCGTCCTGTTCCTGCAGCACGGGCCGTTCGGCATCGAGGCGTTGCGGCCACAGGACCTGCTCGGCACCGAACTGCCACCGCTGCTGCACGGCACGCTCTGGAGCCTGTCGCTCAATATCCTGACCTATATCGTGCTCTCGCTGATGCGGGCGCCGTCGTCGATCGAACGGCTGCAGGCCGATGTCTTCGTGCCCAATACGCTGGCGCCGATCACACCGGCGTTCCGGCGCTGGCGGACCACAGTCACGGTGCAGGATATCCTCAGCACCGTGACCCAATATCTCGGCCCGGACCGCGCGCGTGAATCCTTCGATGCTTTCGCCACGCGTCGCCGTGTCGATCTCGATCCAGCCGCGCCTGCGGATTTCGAATTGCTGCAGCACGCAGAATATCTGATCGCGTCATCGATCGGCGCAGCTTCGTCCCGGGTGGTGATGTCGCTGCTGCTGCGCAAGCGCACGGTGTCGGCCAAGGCGGCGCTGAAGCTACTCGACGATTCGCATGCGGCGCTGCATTTCAATCGCGAGATCCTGCAGACTGCGCTCAATCACGTCCGCCAGGGCATCGCCGTCTTCAACCCCGACCTGCAACTGATCGTGTCAAACCGGCAGTTCGGCGAACTGCTCGGCCTGCCGCCGCAGATCGTGCAGATCGGCATTCCGCTCCGGGAGATTCTGGAATTCATCGGCATCCAGAGGGCGTCGCCTTATGGCGACAACGAAACCCTGACGCAGGCGCGGTTGGCTGCCTACACGACTGAGGGCGAGCCTTATCTTGAACGTCTTCAGGACCGCCAGATCGTCATCGAGGTCCGCACCAACAAGATGCCCGATGGCGGGCTCGTGCTCACCTTCTCTGACGTCACGCCCAGCTTCGAGGCAGCAGAGGCGCTGGAGCGCGCCAATGCCACGCTGGAAAAACGAGTCCGCGACCGCACCGAGGAACTGACACGACTGAATTCCGAACTGGCGCTCGCCAAGAGCACTGCGGAAGACGCCAATATCTCAAAGACTCGCTTTCTGGCCGCCGCCAGCCACGACATTCTGCAGCCGCTCAATGCCGCACGGCTCTATGTCACCAGCCTGGTCGAACGAAAGAGCGGCGGCGAGGATGCGCGGCTGGTCGAGAATATCGACGACTCGCTGGAGGCCATCGAGGAAATCCTCGGAGCGCTGCTCGACATCTCGCGCCTCGATGCCGGCGCCATGAGTCCCGCGATTTCGAGTTTCCGCATCGGCGACCTGATGCGCTCGCTCGAGATCGAATATGCACCGATTGCACACGCCCGCGGCGTCAAGCTCACATTCGTGCCGTGCTCACTGCCCGTCGAATCCGATCGCCTGATGCTGCGGCGTCTGCTGCAGAACCTGATCTCGAACGCGATCAAATACACGCCGCATGGCCGCGTCCTGGTCGGCTGCCGGCGCCGCGGCAAGGCCTTGCAGATCGGCATCTACGATACCGGCGTCGGCATTCCGATCCTCAAACGCGGCGAGATCTTCAAGGAATTTCACCGGCTCGAACAGGGTGCGCGGATCGCGCGTGGCCTCGGGCTCGGCCTGTCGATCGTCAAGCGCCTCGCGCATGTGCTCAATCACGGCATCGCGCTGGATTCCAATCGTAGCGGCGGCTCGTTCTTCTCGGTGACGGTGCCGGTGGCCAAGGCGATCAATCACACCACCGCGGTCACCAGCGCGACGCCGCTGTCGAAGTCACCTATGTCGGGCACGCTCGTTGTCTGTATCGAGAACGACATGGCGATTCTCGATGGCATGAAGACGCTGCTGCAGGCCTGGGGAGCCGAGGTCGTCGCAGTCCCTGATCCGGAAGCCGCGATGAATGCGATTGCCGAAATCCAGGGCTCGGGCCGCCGCCTCACGGGCCTCCTCGTCGATTATCATCTCGACCGCGGCAACGGCGTCGCCGCGATCCGGGAAATCCGCAACCGCTTCGGCAAGGAAATTCCGGCCATCCTGATCACTGCTGACCGCAGCCCGCATGTGCAGTCCGCCGCGCGCCAGGACAAGATCGCCGTGCTGAACAAGCCGGTCAAACCGGCGTCGCTGCGCGCGCTGCTCGGGCAATGGCGCACGCAGCAGATGATCGCGGCGGAGTAGCCAGACTATTGCGGGGTCTGCTCGCCCTGGCGCCACTGGCCCCCAGCGATCTTCGCGGCAGCGATGACCGCCTGGGTGCGGCTCTCGACACCGAGCTTCTGCAGGATCGCCGAGACATGCGCCTTGATGGTCGCCTCGGATACGCCGAGCTCATAGGCGATCTGCTTGTTGAGCAGTCCTTGCGACAGCATCATCAGCACGCGGACCTGCTGCGGCGTCAGCGTCACCAGCCGATCGCGCAATTTGCTCATTTCCGGATCGGCTGCTGCGGACATATCGACGTCCGGTGGAACCCAGACGTCGCCATCCATCACGCGCACGATGGCATCGCGCAGCGTATCGACGCCGAAGCGCTTTGGAATGAAGCCTGACGCGCCAAAGTCCAGCGATTGGCGGATCGTACCGACGTCATCGCTGGCGGAGACGATAACCACCGGAATCGCGGGATACTGTGCTCGGAGGTAAATCAGTCCCGAGAATCCTGATATCCCCGGCATCGACAGATCGAGCAGGATCAGATCGACGTCGGAATCCTGTTCCAGCAGTTTGGTCAGATCCTCGAATGTACCAGCTTCATCGACCGTGGTCGTCGGCAGCACACTGCTGACCGCCTGCCGCAATGCACCGCGGAACAACGGATGATCGTCGGCAATAATGAGGCGCGAGGGAGCGATAACGGTCATCAAAATCCATGCAAAAATCTTGCGGCGAACCAGCGACCGCGTTGAGACGACGCGCAAAAGCGCATTTCGCCACAAGTGTCCCCCGCGCGACAACGTCTTGCAAGCGTCCAATGCTGCCACGCGGTAAATTGGTGAACGCCGGCCATTGTGCGACGCAATATTTCATATGCACGCGCACGTCCGGATGGACGTTTTCGCCACTGCGACGTCTGCGCACAGCCCCTTGCGCACGGCCTAAAGTCGTATTGGGTCGCATTTCCCCGCAATGCTACCTTTTGCATCGAAGTTCTCTGCAATGAGCCGACAGAAGTTCGGCGCAGCGAGCGAGAAGCCACAATAAATTTTGCAACGGATTTGGGGAGCGATTCAAACATGTCCACCATCGCAGCAACATCGGCGAAAGCCCAAGGGATGACGAAGGACGAACGCTTCGTCATCTTCGCGTCATCGCTCGGCACTGTTTTCGAATGGTATGACTTCTACCTGTTCGGCTCGCTGGCCGGCATCATCGGCGCGCAGTTCTTCGGCGTGATCGATCCCGCCACCAAGCTGCCGATGTTCAACCAGGCCACGCGCGACATCTTCGCGCTGCTGGCCTTCGCCGCGGGCTTCATCGTTCGTCCGTTTGGCGCCATCGTGTTCGGACGCGTCGGCGACATCGTCGGCCGCAAGTATACGTTCCTCGTCACCATCCTCATCATGGGCCTGTCGACCTTCATCGTCGGCATCTTGCCTAATGCAGCGACCATCGGCATCGCGGCTCCGATCATCCTGATCGGCCTGCGCCTGCTGCAAGGCCTTGCGCTCGGCGGCGAATATGGCGGCGCGGCAACTTATGTGGCGGAACACTCGCCGGCCGGCAAGCGTGGCTACTACACGTCGTTCATTCAGACCACGGCCACGCTCGGCCTGTTCCTGTCGCTGCTCGTGATCCTGTTCACGCGGTCGGCGCTGGGTGAGCCTGAATTCGCCGCCTGGGGCTGGAGAATTCCGTTCCTGGTCTCGGTGGTTCTGCTCGGCATCTCGGTCTGGATCCGTCTGCGCCTGAATGAATCGCCCGTGTTCCAGAAGATGAAGGACGAGGGCAAGGGCTCCAAGGCTCCGCTCACCGAAGCCTTCGGCAACTGGAGCAACGCCAAGATCGTGCTGATCGCACTGTTCGGCGGCGTGATGGGCCAGGGCGTGGTTTGGTACACCGGCCAGTTCTACGCGCTGTTCTTCATGCAATCGATCCTCAAGGTCGACGGTTACACCGCGAATCTCCTGATCGCGTGGTCGCTGCTGCTCGGCACCGGCTTCTTCGTGTTCTGGGGCGCCCTGTCCGACAAGATCGGCCGCAAGCCGATCATTCTGGCAGGCTGCCTGATCGCAGCGCTGACCTTCTTCCCGATCTTCCGGATGATCACCACCAACGCCAACCCGACGCTGGAAAAGGCGATCGAGACCGTGAAGGTGGAAGTCGTTTCAGATCCCGCGCTTTGCGGCGATCTGTTCAATCCGGTCGGCACCCGCGTGTTCTCCACGCCTTGCGATACAGCCCGCGCCTATCTGGCCCAGTCGTCGGTCAAGTACTCGACCGCCTACGGTCCGGCAGGCTCCGGCGTGAAGGTGGTCGTCAACGGCAAGGACGTGCCCTACACCGCGGCTGCAGCGTCGAACCCGCAGGTTCTCGCAGCTGTTCAGGCGGCGGGCTATCCCAAGGCGGGCGACGCGCAGATCGTGAAGATGGCGCATCCGTTCGATATCTTCCGTCCGCAGGTCGCGGCGGTGATCGGACTGCTGTTCGTCCTGGTGCTGTTCGTGACCATGGTCTACGGGCCGATCGCGGCAATGCTGGTCGAACTGTTCCCGACCAAGATCCGCTACACCTCGATGTCGCTGCCCTACCACATCGGCAACGGCTGGTTCGGTGGACTTCTCCCGGCGACCGCCTTCGCCATCGTGGCCTCGACCGGCGATATCTACGCCGGCCTCTGGTACCCGATCATCTTCGCGGCAATCACCGTGGTCGTCGGCTTCTTCTTCCTGCCGGAGACCAAGGACGTCGATATCAGCGCGAACTAACTTCGCCAAGCCGGCAGCCCAGGCTGCCGGCAGACACGACAACAACAAACCGGCCGCGGAGCAATCCGCGGCCTTTTTTTGTTTCAGCAGATCTGCGCGCGTCAGGTCGCGCCGACGAACTGCAGCACCACCTCGCGGCGATGCGGGCGGGCGCGGTGTTCGATCAGATAGATCCCCTGCCAGGTTCCAAGCGCGAGCTTGCCTGACAGAACGGGGATGTGCAGCGAGGTTGCGGTCAGCATGGTACGAACATGCGCCGGCATATCGTCGGGACCCTCCGTATCGTGCGTCCAGTTAAAATCCTGAGGCGCAAGACGATCGAGCGTTGTCATGAGATCGATCAGCACGGAAGGATCGGCGTTTTCCTGGATGGTGAGCGACGCTGAGGTATGGCGGATGAACAGCGTCAACGCACCTTCTCGGGCGCCGATCTCGCTCAGGAATTTGCCGACCTCGCGGGTGATATCGATGAAGCTGGCACCGGATGTCTGCACAGTCAGCAGCGACGACACGACAGTTTCGACACGAACTGCAGACGGCGCGCTGCGCGTAACGGATCTGGCAGATGTCATGAAATCCCCTCTTGGCCAATTCCACCTTGACTGATGAACCAAAACGCCGAGATGGCGTTTCCCCTTCAATCAAGACCGACAAGGGAAAACGCCATGAAGCCTAAAACATCAAGGGACATTCCGGGGCCGGGGCCACGCAAGGACGAACAGCGCGCACAGGAGAAAGCTGTCATCAAGGACGCAGACAACACCGATCAAGCCGACCGCGACGCCATTCATGGCGACGGCGACGATATCGGGCTCGACCGCAAATAAGAGCTGCGCACTGCGTTAATCGTCGGAGCTAACCACGTCTGCGCGGTGAATTTCCTCGCCCTCTTCGTTGCGGACGGAAATGGCGAAGTGCTTGCCGCGAAGCTCGGGCCTGATCTTGTAAATATCGCCTGCGAGCTTGTCGGCGACCTCAGCGGCCAGCAATTCATTGCGCAAAATCTGCCCGGAAGCGTCGGGCACGGTCGTCCCATCGACGAGATCAAAATAAAATCTCGGCATCAAAGTGCTCCCTTAAGTCGAAAAACGTACGATTTGGCTCCTCTCTGCTAGTACCGAATTATTCTCTCAATATCGCCGCAGAGGCGCTGCGCATCATACCAGTCAACTATGTGAGCACTTCCATCCGGCGCGAAACTCGCAGCGCTCAGATTTTCCCGCTGGAATCGCGCTGGATGCGGCTAGCCATGTCGACAAGGCGTCGCCACGCGTTTTCGACAAAGGCCATCACCCGATCGACATCGCGTTCGCTCGGCAGCGGAATCTCGATCTTGCGCTCGCCATCCGCACTCCCTGACTTCCCGGGCTTCAGCGAATCCTGCTTCGGGAGCGCTTCATCGGTCTTGCCGGCGACGGCTGGACCGCGCTGGGCAAGCTCCGCCTTCAGTCTGTCGTTGTCCCTCTGCAGCCGCCCTATCTCGGTATCGAGCGCGGCACGTTCATCCGGCAAAACATAGCAGGCCCAGCCGGATCCCTTATCCGTGCATGTCGAAACCGTGCCGGTGCGGGTATCCAGGCGGATGACGCCTTCAGCGATCGGCGACAGCGAATAACGGCCATTCTCGATGTCCGGGAGGGCCTGCGCAGACGCACTGACGGTCCCGGCCATCAGAACCGCGCCGACCCATGCAGCGTACCGCATGGACTGCCCGGGGGAGGTAAAACGCACCACAGCATTCTTCATGGAGATGCTCCGCGTTGCGAGTCGGGGCGATAGCCGCCTTTACTCTCAGATGTGCTCAGATTTGAGATTTGAAAGGCGCCCGCTTCGCCTTCAACGCATCAGCCAGCAATTCGAGCCGGTCCTGCCCCCAAAATACTTCACCGTTGAGCACATAGGCCGGCGAGCCGAACACGTCAGCCGCAATCGCTTCCTGACGGTTCTGTTCGTATTTTGCAGCCACATCGCTCGACGCCGCGCGCTCTAGCAGTTTCGCGCCCGGCAGCCCCGAATCATCCGCCAGCCTGGTCAGCACGGCCGTGTCGCCGAGATTGAGCTGACCTTCCCAGACCGCGGGAAATGCGCGGCGCAGGAACGGGTCCGGATCGTGTCCGGCCTCCAGCGCCGCGATCACCAGACCATCGGCGAGTCGGCCATCGAATGGCCAGTTCTTCGGCTGCAGATGAAAATCGAGACCGCGTTTGTCGCGCCAGCGCTGCAATTCAAGCATCCGGTAGCGCTGCCGCACCGGATGACGCTTGCCCAGCGGAAGGCCGCCGGTTTCCGAAAACAGATCGCCGAGAAATACCGGCTTATGATTCACCTTGAGATCATAAGTACTTACGAGATCGCGAAAGAGCGTGTGGCCGATATAGGCCCAGGGCGATGGCAGCGAAAAATAGTAGTCGATCTCTTGAGACATTCCGGGCTCCGGCAGGGGCGTTTTCAAACTCAGCGGTACTCCAACAGAGCGCCCTGCGCCGTGCAAGATAGATCACCTCGAAAGTCATTCTTGCGCTGCGGCGATCCCGCGCAGCGGGATTCGAATTTCGTCAATAAAATCAAGTGAATCAAAGCACTAACAGGCGATCAGCGAATCTTGACTTGGCAAGATGCGCTAAGTATGGTCCGCCCGGCTTTGAAGGGTGATGGGGCGTTATTTCCAGCATTTGCAGCGTTATTTCGAGTGTCGCAAGCATGACGAACGGCACACGGGACGATGACAGTGAACGCGGAAACGATGGCAAATCGTCTCCCGATGAGGCTGCGCTTTCCGCAAGGCTCGGAAGTCTGAATCAGCGTCTGTCCAAACTTCAGGATGAGCGCAAACTCCAGACTGACCAATCCGAAACTGGAAGCGGAAACGCGCAGTCCAGGGCATCGGCCATGGCGGTGGGTCTCCGTCTTTCTTCGGAACTGGTCGCGGGCGTCGTCGTCGGAACGATTCTGGGCTGGGGCTTCGATCGTTTGCTGTCGACATCGCCGTGGGGCCTGATCGTTCTCATGCTGCTCGGTTTCGTCGCCGGCGTGATGAACGTGATGCGCTCGGCTGGTGTCGGGAAAAAAGCGGAATAAGAAATTCGCGCCCAAGACCTCTGCGTCGTTGGCGCAGCATTTGAGTGCCGGCTGTCCGGCAAGGAAACGCCGGACGTTCCGGCCGAATTGAAAGACCGACGTGGATGGCCGATCCGATCCATCAATTTGAGATCCACAAGATCTTCACCCTGGGCCATATCGGCAATCAGGAAATCGCCTTCACCAACTCATCGGCCTATATGTTCGGCGCCGTCGCCGTCGTGTCGCTGCTGATGATCGGCGGCAGCGCCGGACGTGCGCTGATCCCGAGCCGTTTCCAGTCGGTCGCCGAGCTGTCCTTCGAATTCGTGTCGAATACGGTGCGCAGTAGCATCGGCGAAGAAGGCATGAAGTTCTTCCCGTTCGTGTTCTCGCTGTTCATGTTCATCCTGACGGCGAATCTGATCGGCATCATCCCCTATACCTTCACCGTCACCAGCCATCTGATCGTCGCCGTCGCGCTGGCATTGATGGTGTTCCTGACCGTGCTGCTCTACGGCCTCTACAAAAACGGTCTCGGCTTCTTCAAGCTGTTCGTGCCGCACGGTATTCCGATTTACATCCTGCCGCTGGTCACGGTGATCGAGGTGATCTCGTTCCTGTCCCGCCCGGTGTCGCATTCGGTCCGTCTGTTCGCCAACATGCTGGCCGGCCACATCACGCTGAAGGTTTTTGCCGGCTTCGTGACCTCGCTGAGCGCACTCGGCGCACTCGGCATTTTCGGTTCGGTGCTGCCGCTGGCCATGACCACGGCGCTGACCGCGCTGGAACTGCTGGTCGCCTTCCTGCAGGCCTATGTGTTCACGATCCTGACCTGCATCTATCTCAACGACGCACTTCATCCGGGCCACTAACCATCGCTTCTTAGTGTCCTGGCGGAATTCACCCTCAACCGTCTAAATCCCTATCCCAAGAAGGAGTTTTACTATGGATCCCATCGCAGCGAAGTACATCGGCGCCGGCATTGCTTGTCTCGGCATGGGTGGCGCTGGCATCGGCGTCGGCATGATCTTCAGCCAGTTCCTCAACGGTGCGCTCCGCAATCCGTCGGCTTCCCAGGGCCAGTTCGCGAACCTGATCTTCGGCTTCGCCGTGACCGAAGCGCTCGGCATCTTCTCGCTGCTGATCGCGCTGCTGCTGCTGTTCGCCGTCTAAGCTGAAAACGGATCCGGTTGCCGCTCCGTCCTGGAGTGCTTCCGATCGATAAGGAGACTGCTGTGGCTGAAGGTCAGGGCAAATCCAAGGGCGCCGATCACGGGACTGCCGCACACACTGCGGCAGACGGTGGTCACAAGGCGTCGTTTCCGCCGTTCGAGAGCAACACCTTCGCTTCACAGCTGGTGTCGTTCGCGATCGCGTTCGGCTTGCTCTATCTGATCGTGTCGCGTCTGGCGCTGCCCCGCGTCGGCGGCGTGCTTGCGGCCCGTCAGCAGGTTCTCGATACGGACCTGAACGAAGCCGCCAAGCTCAAGGGCGATTCCGACGCTGCATTGAAGGCTTACGAAACCGAACTCGCCAATGCCCGCGCCAAGGCGCAGGCGATGGCGACCGAAGTTCGTGAGAAGCTCAATGCGGAACAGGAGCAGGCCAAGGCGAAGCTCGAAGAGAGCCTTGCCACCAAGCTTGCTGCAGCGGAGCAGACCATCGCCACCACCCGCGCAACGGCGATGGGCAATGTGCGCAGCATTGCTGCGGACACGGCCTCGGCGATCGTCGAACGCCTGACGGGCATCAACCCGGATGCAGGCGCCGTCAACGCCGCGCTCGACGCGTCGCTGAAAGGATAAACGGATGTTCGGACTTCAAGCTGAATTCTGGGTCGCCGTCGCTTTTGTCCTTCTGATGGCGGTGTTCGGCTGGTTCGGTATTCACCGCACCATCCTGACGGCGCTCGACCACCGCAGCGTCCGTATCAAGCAGGAACTCGACGACGCCCGTCGCCTGCGCGATGAAGCCGCCGCGTTGCTCGTCGACTACAAGAAGCGTCATGCCGCGGCCGAGCGCGAAGCGCAGGACATCATCACGTCCGCCAAGGAAGAGGCCGAGCGCATCGCCGCCGAAGCCAAGACCAAGATGGAAGATTTTGTCGCTCGCCGCACCAAGAGCGCAGAGGGCAAGATCGCAATGGCGGAAGCCCAGGCGATCGCAGACGTTCGCGCAGCCGCAGCCGAAGCCGCAGTGAATGCCGCGGCCTCGGTGCTATCGCAGTCGGTAAAGGGCTCGGTGGCCGACGACCTGATCACCAAGGGCATCGGCGAAGTTCGCTCCAAGCTGAACTAAGCGAAAGACTTCAAACTGAAAAAGCCGGCGCGAGATGATCGCGCCGGCTTTTTTGTTGGCTCGGATTGCCCCTTAGCGCCGCTTGCGTGCGGGTGCCTGCGATTTCAGGGCCTGCGGATCGAAGCCGATATAGAAGATGTAGGAATCGCCTGCAGTACCTGTGGGCACGGGATAGACGAGATCCTCACCGACCAGACTGAACGGCACGCTGGTCTCGCTGCCGATCTGCACATTGGTCTGGAACACCTTGGTGGCGATGGTCTTCGGCGTCACGCCCTCCTGCACCACGGCGACACGCAGCGGCACATCGACCACTGCTGGCGCGCCGGCCGGCCCGACGATGACGCGGCCCTGGATGCCGATCTTGACCGAGATCTGACCGCCATTGAGATCGCAGGAGCGCGCCGTCCGGGTGATGGTGGCCTGGAAAGCCAGATCGTTGCCGACCGCAGGCTTGCCCGCAGCGCCGACCGCATAGGTCGAGGCGCCCGGCCGGATGCTGACGCTCGGGCAGGTCAGATCGTTCTCGTCGGTCTGCGGCGACTGCGGCGCGCCGACCTCGGTGGACTTGCCCGAGAACAACTGAGTGAAGCGATCGGTCATCGACGGGCTGCCGCTGCTGCTCGGCGAACCGCCGCCGAACATGCTGCCGCCGCCGCAACCGGCCAGCGTCAGGCTTGCTGCAGTGATCACCAGCAGGCCGCGGAGCGCGCCGGTGCGGCCGCTGATCGGCATCGAACGAATGTTTCGCATTATGAAGATATCCCCGGAAATTCAGTCGTTTGCGCAGCCCCGCCCAAGGCGTGCGCAGGGCCTTATAACAGCGCAATGGCGGCGAACCCAAGGCGCTTGAGAGAGGACAGATGCGCGCCATTGCGCCACATCCGGACATCGCGTTGCAGCACGACTACCCGCGGAAATCCTCATGCAGCATGCCGTAAAGCAGGTGATCCTGCCAGATGCCATTGATGCAGAGATAACGCCGCGCCAGTCCTTCGCGCGAGAAGCCACACTTCTCCAGCACCCGCACCGACGGCAGGTTGCTGGGAATGCAGGCGGCCTCGATGCGGTGCAGGTTCAACTCGCCGAACAAGGTTGGCAACAGCACCCGCAGCGCCGCGGTCATGACGCCCTGCCCGGTATAGGGCTGGCCGACCCAGTAGCCGATGGTGCCGGCCTGGACGATGCCCCGGCGCACATTGGCGAGCGTCACGCCGCCCAGCAGCGTGCCATCGGACTCGCGAAACACCAGAAACGGATAGGCGCGATCAGCGGACGCATCGTCGGCATAGCGGCGCAGCCGGCGGCGAAAGCCGGAGCGCGTCAGGTCGTCTGACGGCCAGATCGGCTCCCACGGTGTGAGATAACCCCGGCTCAGCTCACGCAGATCGGCCCATTGCGGAAAATCGCTCATCACGGGCGCGCGCAACGCAACGCCGTAGCCGCGCGGCGCCAGCGCCGCCGGCATACTCGATGGCAAACGAAACAGGGCCATAGGCTCGCTCCCTGATGCCTCGGACCTCACCTGCCTAGTGGAGCAGGCTCTTGTCCTTGGCGCGGGTCAATCCTTCCGCAAAAGCCACTGCCGTGTCCAGCCCCCGGCCGCTGCCGAGCGCCGCCACGGCCGGGCGGCTGCGCGTCAGCAGGCCACGGGCGACGTTGCGGGTCGATTCCACGCTGACATCATCGATGCGCTGGACGAGCTCTTCCACGGTGAGCGGACGGCCATAGGCCAGCATGTGCCGCGCCAATTGCTCGGCGCGCGAGCTGCAGCTCTCCAGCGCCATCAGCAGACCGGCCTTCATCTGCGCCTTGGCGCGCGCGATTTCGGCTTCGGTCAATGTCTCCACCGACTCGTTGATGACGTCGACGATGACTTCCATCATCTCCGGCGCATCGGTGGGATCGGTGCCGGTATAGAGACCGAAGAAGCCGGTGTCGGTATAGGGCGCGTGGAAGGTGTAGATCGAATAGCAGAGGCCGCGCTTCTCACGCACTTCCTGGAACAGCCGCGAGGACATGCCGCCGCCGAGAATGTTGGTGAAAACCTGCAGACTGAACAGCGACAGGTCCGATTGCGGCAAGCCTTCCAGCGCCAGCGTCAGATGCGCCTGTTCAAGATCGCGATTGACCACACGCGAACCGCCCTTGCCGAACATCGCCGGCTGCGGCTTCGGAGCGGCCGTGCCTTCGAAGCTGGAAAAGCGATCGGCGGCTTCATGCACGACCTGGCGATGATTCACGGCGCCGGCTGCAGCCACCACCATGTCCGGCCCGCGATAATGCGTGGACAGGTAGCTCTGCAGCATGTCGCGATCAAACCCCTTCAGCGTCTTGGCGGTGCCCAGAAGCGAACGGCCCATCGGCTGGTCGGGATAGCAGAGCTCGTTGAGATGTTCGAACACGACGTCATCGGGCGTATCCTGCGCCGCGCCGATCTCCTGCACGATCACGCTCTTCTCGCGCTCCAGCTCATCCGGCACGAAAGTGGGGTTGGCGAGAATGTCCGAGAGCACATCGAGCGCCAGCGGCACATCGGCCTTCATCACGCGGGCGTAATAGGCCGTGGTCTCGGTCGAGGTCGCGGCATTGAGATCGCCGCCGACCGCCTCGATCTCCTCGACGATCTCGCGCGACGAACGCTTCTTGGTGCCCTTGAACGCCATGTGCTCAAGCAGATGCGAGATGCCGTGCTCGTTGGGCTTCTCATCGCGGCCACCGACGCCGGTCCAGACGCCGAGCGCTGCGGTTTCCAGATGCGGCATGGTATCGGTGATGACCGTCAGGCCCGAAGGCAGTTTGGTAACTTCGACAGTCATCAGGACACTCCTTGCTTCGCAGCACGGCTGACCGACAGCACGAACTGCTCAATATCGCTTTGGTCATTCTTCATGACCTTAATATGCTCGGGCTTCGTCATCAGCCCTTCCAGATAGACCGGCAATGCCGGCCGCACTCCGCAAGCCGCCTCCACCGCATCGGGGAATTTTGCCGCATGCGCCGTCGACAACACGACATTGGGCACATGCATCTCGGTGGTGTCGCGATCGGCGACGGCCAATGCCACGGCAGTATGCGGATCGATCAGGTCGCCGGTTTCGCGCCACGCGGCGCGAATGGCAGCCGAGGTCTCGTCCTCGTCGGCGCGGCCGGATTCGAAATCGGCACGGATCGCGGTCAGCACTTTCTCGGGCAGCACGAAACGGCCGGACTGTTTGAGCGAATCCATCAAGCCGCGCACCAGCGCAGCATCGCGGCCGGAAGCTTCGAACAGCAGGCGCTCGAAATTCGACGACACCTGAATGTCCATCGACGGCGACGACGAGGCGTGAACCTCACGCACCTCGTAGATGCCGGTTTTGAGCGTGCGATCGAGAATGTCGTTGACGTTGGCAGCAACGCGCAGCTTGCGCACCGGCAGACCCATGCGCTTGGCCACATAGCCCGCAAAGATGTCGCCGAAATTGCCGGTCGGCACGGTGAAATCGACCGATCGCGCTGGCGCACCGACGGCAACGGCCGAGGTGAAGTAGTAAACCACCTGCGCAACGATACGTGCCCAGTTGATCGAGTTCACACCCGACAGCGACACGGCGTCACGAAACTTGTGATGATTGAACAGACCCTTCACGATCGCCTGGCAATCGTCGAAATGGCCCTCGACGGCGAGCGCATGGACGTTCGACGCGCCGGTCGTGGTCATCATGCGACGCTGCACGTCGGAAATACGGCCGTTTGGGAACAGTACGACGAGATCGACATTGTCGCGACCGGCGAAGGCATCGACGGCAGCGCCACCGGTGTCCCCGGAGGTCGCGACCACGATCGTGGTACGCTGATTGCGCTTGGCGAGGACGTGATCCATCAGCCGCGCGATGAGCTGCATGGCGACATCCTTGAACGCCAGCGTCGGGCCGTGAAACAGCTCGAGCACGAACTGGTTCGGCGCGGTCTGGTCGAGCGGCACCACGGCGGGATGGCGGAAGGTGGCATAGGCCTCATTGGCCATGCGCCCGAGATCTTCGTCGGAAATCTCGCCGGCCACGAACGGCCGGAGCACCTCGACGGCGACTTCCCAATAGGGCCGGCCGAACAGCGACGCGATGGTCTCGGCTGACAACTGGGGCCAGACCTCGGGAATGTAGAGACCGCCGTCGCGGGCAAGCCCGGTCAGCATGACATCGCAAAAACCGAGTTTCGGGGCCTCTCCCCGCGTCGAGATATAGGTCGTCAAAGCGTCCTCCAAAGGCGCGGAAAACCGCCAAGCCTTTGATAATAATGGGGTTAAAACTTCACGCCGCGTGAAATCGAAGGGCACCATAATGGGTTTCGCCGGGCGAGGAAACCGACTTTGGCCAGGGTTCAGGCCCGCCGCTGGCCCCTGATCCAGACCCCGAAGGCAATCACCACGGCGGCCGCGAGGCCAAACCAGGTGATGGCATACTGCATGTGGTCATCCTTGAGATGGATTTCGAGCGGACCGGGCTTCGGGATGGCGTTGGCCGGCACGGGGCTTTCCAGATCGACATAGAACGGCGCGACAGGGTCCCAGCCGAGCGCCTGCGCCATGGCGCGCTGGTCCCGGTTGAACCAGAGGCGCTTGCTGACGTCGTCATGGGGCGTCAACGTGCCCGCGGTTTCGGGAAAGCGCAGATAGCCGGTCAGGGTCACGGGGGTGCCGGTGATGAGCTTCTGCACGGCGCGGTCCTGCTGGGCGCGATCCTGCATCGTGTTCTGCACGAAGCCCGCATTGATCACGACAGTCTCGCCGGATACCAGCTGCGCCGGCAGGAAGGCCCAGGTCACCGGACCCGGTACATCAGGCCGCACGCCGGAGCCGGAGCTGTAGACCATGCCGTCCGGCACGGATTTGTAGGTGGCCGAGAAGCTGACGCGGCGGAATTCGTCCTTCGTCGGGGTCAGCGCGCTCCATGTGGCCGGCGCGGGCAATGCGCCGGGCGCACCTGCAAGGCGCTCCGTGAGTGCGGCGATCAACGCGTGTTTCTCGGTACGGCGCTGCAACTGCCAGAAGCCGAGGCTGAGGAGCACACCGACGATGATGAGCGTGACGATGCCGAGACCGGTGATACTGCGCCGGCGCGCTGCAACTGTGTTCATTTCGGCGTGCGATCGATGAGTTGGCCTTCGGAGGCCTTGTGGTGGAATTGCAAGGCGATCAGCAGCGACTTCATTGAGCGCAATGGCAGCAGCGTGGTCGCGAGAATCAGCGGCAGCCACAATGCGGCATGCAGCCAGAATGGCGGCTGATACTTGACCTCCACCACCAGCGCGCAACCGACCACGATGGCACCGGCGAGCATGATGATGAAGATCGCCGGACCATCGCCGCTGTCGATGAAAGCATAGTCCAGTTCGCAACGCTCGCAGCGCGGCGCCAGATTGATGAAGCCCGCATAGAGCTTGCCCGCACCGCAGCGCGGGCATTTGCAGGTAAGGCCGCGGATGACGGTCTGGCCGAGCGTGACGGGGGCAGCGAGTTGATCGGGCATCGAGTCGAATTCTTTCACGCCGCAGAGGCCAACGAAAAAGGGCGGCCCTGCGGCCGCCCTCTTGTAGCACCGAATGCGGTCAGTGCGCGGCTGCGCCGACGATGGGGCCGCCATAGCCCCAGACATAGATCGTGACGAACAGGAACAGCCAGACCACGTCCACGAAGTGCCAGTACCAGGCGGCGAATTCGAAGCCGAGGTGCTGCTTCGGCGTGAAGTGGCCGGCATAGACGCGGAACAGGCAGACCAAGAGGAAGATGGTGCCGACCAGCACGTGGAAACCATGGAAGCCGGTCGCCATGAAGAAGGTCGCACCGTAGATGTTGCCCTTGAAGCCGAAAGCGGCGTGGGCATATTCGAACGCCTGCACGCAGGAGAAGGCTGCGCCGAGCAGCACGGTGAGGATCAGCGCATACTTGACGGCCTTGCGATCGCCTTCCAGCAGCGCGTGGTGCGCCCAGGTGACGGTCGTGCCCGAGGTCAGCAGGATCAGCGTGTTGAGCAGCGGCAGGTGCCAGGGGTCGAAGGTCTGGATGCCCTTCGGCGGCCAGACGCCACCGAACAGCGCCTCGCGGGTGGCGTGAACGGGATCGCCGGGGAACAGCGACGAATTGAAGTAGGCCCAGAACCAGGCGACGAAGAACATCACTTCCGAGGCGATGAACAGGATCATGCCGTAACGGTGACTGATCTGCACCACGCGGGTGTGGTCGCCCTTGTACTGGGCTTCGCGGACCACGTCGGTCCACCAGCTTGCGAACACGTAGAGCACGCCGATGGTGCCGACGCCGAACACGATGGGCGCCGCGGCATACATGTGGTGCATCCAGCTGACCGCGCCAACCGCCATGATGAAGGCGAACAGCGAGCCTACCGCCGGCCACGGCGAGGGATCGACGAGGTGATAGTCGTGGTGCTTTGCTTGCGCCGTAGCCATTGCGGTTCTCTCCGTCAGCTGCGCCGGTTGAAGCCGGTGCGAGTTCTCTCAATTTTATAACGCGGAACGCTCCGGGATTTCTCTCAGAGCTTTCTCTTAGAGGTTACCCTTGCGCTTGTCAGTCTCCGTCGCCGCCAATGGCTTCGGCGCCGGATCGCGCAGGGGGTAGAACGTGTAGGACAGTGTGATCGACTTCAGTCCGTCATTCTCGCTATCCGCGGCCAGCGCAGGATCGACATAGAATACGACGGGCATTTCGCGCTTCTCACCGGGCGCCAGGGTCTGGTCGGTGAAGCAGAAGCAATTGATCTTCTGGAAATACGCACCCACCGTCAGCGGCGCCACATTATAGGCGGCCTGTGCGGAGGTGGTACGGGCGGACTGGTTGGTCACGGTGTAGAACACGGTCACAACCTCGCCGATCTTGACCTCGATCTCGCTCTGCTCCGGGACGAATTTCCATGGCAGGCCGCCGGACACATTGGCGTCGAAGCGGACGGCGATCTTGCGTGCGATCGGGCCCGTCGCGGGTGCCGAACTCGCCACCATCGTGGTGCCGTTGAAGCCGGTGGCGCGGCAGAACCAGTTATACAGTGGCACGGCGGCGTAGGACGCGCCGACCATGAAGGCCACCAGCAGACCGCAAGCCGCAGCCACAGTCGCATCACGGCCCAGACCGCGGCGCGCATTCTTATCGCTGCGCGGGCTGCTCACTTCGACTGGCTGGATCTGCGGCTGATCGGTCATGTCACTCAGCTTTTGTCATTACATGGGCCGGATGAGAACGGCCGGCCCTTTGACCATGGTGACGGCAAAGAACAGTACGACGAGAATGCCGAGCGCCCAGGCGATAGCCAGCGACCGTTCGCGCCGGCTCCTCTTCTGGGCCTCGGTGAGGACGATGCCCTCTGGCTCGGTAGGCTTGTGCTCATTGTCCATCGGATCATGCGCCCCTCTACCAGACCAGCGGGAGGATGGCCTTCACGACCACCTCGAGCAGCAGAATGGCAAACAGCGCGAACAGATAGACGATCGAGAACGCAAACAGCTTGCGCGTCGCGCGATTGGCAGGCGTGCCTTCGCGCAGACGATAGACCTCGACGGCGAGATACATCATGCCGGCGCCAAGGATCAGCGAAGCCGTGCCGTAGACGGCCGAGAAATAACCGAGTGGCCAAGGCGCGACGGCAGTTGCGACCAGCACGACGGTGTAGAGCAGGATCTGCAGCCGGGTCGCGTCGGGACCGGCGACCACCGGCAGCATCGGCACGCCGGCGCGGGCGTAATCGTCGTTGCGGAACAGGGCCAGCGCCCAGAAATGCGGCGGGGTCCAGAAGAAGATGATCAAGAACAGCAGGACCGGCTCCATCGAGAGCGTTCCTGACGCCGCAGCCCAGGCGACGACTGGCGGCAGCGCACCGGCGGCACCGCCGATGACGATGTTCTGCGCGGTCCAGCGCTTCAGAGCGATGGTGTAGATCACGACATAGAAGAAGATGGTGAAAGCGAGCAGCGCGCCGGCGAGCCAGTTGACGAGGATGCCGAGCGTCATCACCGAGAAGAAGGCCAGCACCAGACCGAAGGTCAGCGCTTCCGGTCGCGTGATGCGACCGCGCGGGATCGGGCGGTTGGCGGTGCGCGACATCAGCGCGTCGATATCGGCTTCGTACCACATGTTCAGCGCGCCGGAGGCGCCGCCGCCGACAGCGATACAGAGGATCGAGGTGATCGCCAGCACCGGGTGATGATCGCCCGGCGCCAGGAAATAACCGACCATCGCCGTGAACACGACCAGCGACATCACCCGCGGCTTGAGCAGCGCGATGTAGTCGGCAACACCCGCTTCGGAGATGCGGGGGGCAGACAGGTCGATGGTATGGTGGTCGAGGACGGACAAGATCATTCTCACTTTTGTTACGAGCACTCCGCCGAAACTCTTGCGAGTTCGGCGGAGGCATTAACTCGGTGCGGCACCCAAGAGCGCCGCACGAAAACCACTTACTGAACGCGCGGCAGCACTTCGAACTGATGGAACGGCGGTGGCGAGCTCAGGGTCCATTCCAGCGTGGTCGCGCCCGAACCCCACGGATTGTTCGCAGCCTGTTCCTTGCGGACGAAAGCTTCGATCACGCCGTAGATGAAGATCAGTACGGCAAAGCCGGAGATGTAGGAGCCGATCGACGAGACCAGGTTCCAGCCGGCGAAGGCATCCGGATAGTCGACATAGCGGCGCGGCATCCCCGACAGACCCAGGAAGTGCTGCGGGAAGAACACCAGATTCACGCCAATGAAGGTGACCCAGAAATGCGCCTTGGCGATGGTTTCCGAATACATGTAGCCGAACATCTTCGGGAACCAGTAATACCAGCCGGCGAAGATGGCGAACACGGCGCCCAGCGACAGCACGTAGTGGAAGTGCGCGACCACATAGTAGGTGTCCTGCAGCACGCGATCGACGCCGGCATTGGCCAGCACGACGCCGGTGACGCCGCCGAGGGTGAACAGGAAGATGAAGCCCACGGCCCACAGCATCGGCGCTTTGAACTCGATGGAACCGCCCCACATCGTGGCGATCCAGGAGAAGATCTTCACGCCGGTTGGTACCGCGATGACCATGGTGGCGGCAACGAAGTAGGCCTGCGTCGCCGACGACATGCCGACGGTGTACATGTGGTGCGCCCAGACGACGAAGCCGATGCCGCCGATGGCGACCATCGCATAGGCCATGCCGAGATAGCCGAACACCGGCTTCTTCGAGAAGGTCGAGATGATCTGCGAGATCATGCCGAAGCCAGGCAGAATCAGGATGTACACTTCGGGGTGACCGAAGAACCAGAACAGATGCTGGAACAGGATCGGATCACCGCCGCCGTCTGCGGCGAAGAAGGTTGTGCCGAAGTTACGATCCGTCAGCAGCATGGTGATGGCGCCCGCCAGAACCGGCAGCGACAGCAGCAGCAGGAACACGGTGACCAGGATCGACCACACGAACAGCGGCATCTTGTGCAGGGTCATGCCCGGCGCGCGCATGTTGAAGATGGTGGTGATGAAGTTGATGGCACCGAGGATCGACGATGCACCGGCGAGATGCAGCGCCAGAATCGCGAAGTCGACGGCGGGACCCGGATGGCCCGATGTCGAGAGCGGCGCATACATGGTCCAGCCGGCACCGACGCCGTTGGCACCGGGCTCACCTTCCACGAAGGTCGAGATGATGAGCAGCGCAAAGGCGGCCGGCAGCAGCCAGAACGACACGTTGTTCATGCGCGGGAAGGCCATGTCCGGCGCACCGATCATCAGCGGCACCATCCAGTTGCCGAAACCGCCGATCATCGCGGGCATCACCATGAAGAAGATCATGATCAGACCGTGCGAGGTGACGAAGACGTTGTAGGTGTGGCTTTCGTGGAAGATCTGGACGCCCGGATACATCAACTCGATGCGGATCAGGATCGACATGATGCCGCCGATGACGCCCGCCACAATCGCGAAGATAAGGTACATCGTGCCGATGTCCTTATGGTTCGTCGAATAGACGTAGCGCCGCCACCCCGTCGGATGCGCATGCGCATGATCATCGTGGGCGTGGTCGTCGTGAGCCGGTGTTGCCGCGGTCGTTGCCATTTTCAAATCCTGCTTTGTCTTCTTCTGGCAGTCTTTCGGACCTTGCGGTCCCCTCGCCCTAATTTCTTACAGTGCGTGCGGAGCCTCGCGGCTCCGTCACCCGCTTACTGCGCCACAGCGGTTCCGGCCGAAGCGTAGGAATTCGCCGGATTGGACGCGAACTTCTTCTTCGCGGTCTCGACCCATGCGGTAAATTCCTGATCGCTGACGACGCGGATCGCGATCGGCATGAACGCGTGATCCTTGCCGCACAGTTCCGAGCACTGGCCGTAGAACATGCCGGTCTTGGTGGCCTTGAACCAGGTTTCGTTCAGACGGCCCGGAACGGCGTCGATCTTGATGCCGAAGGACGGGATCGCGAAGGAATGGATGACGTCCGCGGCGGTCGTCTGCACGCGCACGACCTTGTTCACGGGAACGACGACTTCGTTATCAACGGCGAGCAGGCGCGGCTGCTTGTCGGTGGCCATCAGCGAGTCGAACTCGAACGGGCCGTTGTCGGGATAGCTGTAGGTCCAGAACCACTGCTTGCCGGTTGCCTTGATGGTCAGGTCGGCTTTCGGAATATCGAGTTCCAGGAACAGCAGACGGAACGACGGCACCGCAACTGCGACCAGGATCAGAACCGGGATGATCGTCCACGCCACTTCGATCAGCGTGTTGTGCGTGGTCTTGGAGGCGACCGGGTTGGCCTTGGAGTTGAACTTCATCACCACGATGACGAGAAGTACAAGCACGAACAGTGTGATGGCGGTGATCAGCCAGAGCAGAAAATTATGAAACCAGGTGATGTTCTCCATCACCGGCGTGGCGGCTTCCTGCAGCTTGAATTCCCACGGCGCGGGCTGGCCCATCACCTCTGCGAATGCAGCACCGCCAAAAGCAAGCCCGGCCCCAACAACTGCTAACCCCAGCAACCGGCGGCCAATCTGGCCCCTCGACATCCTCATGCCGCTCGCGCTCCCATATTTACTGTCGCATTTCGGCCTGTCGCCGAATTATGCCGCCCGATCCGCACCCTGCCAATTTGCCAAAACGCCCAAGTGATTGGCCTGGAGGCAGTTGTTAGAATGCGTCGAAATCTAGCCTCTCAAACCATAATTCGCGGTCTGTCGCAATGCAGGAGTGGCGCATCCCGTAATGCATTCGGCGGTATTGAACGAAGGTCGCAATTGCTGCATGAAATCAGGCATAAAGAGGCGCGCGGCAGCCGAACGGCGCTTGACAGCGGAATTGTCCGATGTAGGCACAGATCAGGCGATCGGCAGGATGCTGATTCGCGCCTGCGAGCGCTTTCGTGGCTCCGTGGATGCCTTCAAGGCGCCGTCATTGCCGTATCATTCCGTGGTCTGGAAAAATCCTCCGGACAGACAGCGTCAAGCGTGCTGCCCTGGACTACGACCACCACGTCACCGCCTAAGGAATCGACCCGGATGGGGCACTCGAAGTTGCAGCATAAACCGACCCTGAACCGCCCGGCCCATGGGATCGCAGGCTGGCGCCGGCTGGCGCTCGGTTGTCTCGCCCTGGCGGCGATCGCCGCCGTCCCGACTACCGCCAGCGCCCAGGGTGCGGTGCGCTCGGTTCATGGCGACTGGCAAATCCGCTGCGATACCCCGCCCGGCGCCCAGGCCGAGCAATGTGCCCTGATCCAGAGCGTGGTGGCGGAAGACCGTTCCAATGCCGGCCTGACGGTGATCGTGCTGAAGACCGCCGACCAGAAGAGCAAGCTGATGCGCGTGGTGGCGCCGCTCGGTGTGCTGCTGCCGTCCGGCCTCGGCCTCAAGCTCGACAATCAGGACGTCGGCCGCGCCGGCTTCGTGCGCTGCCTGCCCAATGGCTGCGTTGCCGAAGTCGTGATGGACGACAAGCTGCTCGCCCAGCTCCGCACCGCCAAAACTGCCACCTTCATCATCTTCGAAACGCCCGAAGAAGGCATCGGCTTCCCGCTCAGCCTCAACGGCATCGGCGAGGGTTACGACAAGCTGCCATAGGCCTTGAACCCGGCAGCATTAGCCGGAACCGCGCCCTCTGTAATAGTCCAGCAATCGCCGGGCATCTTCAGACGTCCAGTCGGCCTCTCCAGCAAGATACCCCTCGACCTGCCCCCTCGTTCCGATCAGATATGAGATAGGCATCGCATAGAGGCTGAACGGGGTATCCGGAGCGGCAACCTCGCCGGCACGTGCGACCAGTCCACCGGGATCGATACCGACATCGAGGTGCCTCAGCTTCAGGTTGCGCACGAACGAAGCAACGTCTGCGCGATCGGTGGCGATCGCGATAACCTGCAGATTTGCGTGTGTCTCGATGTCCTGAAGCCGATCAAGGATCGGCAACTCGGTCTTGCAGGCCGGGCACCATGTCGCCCAGAAATTGACCAGAACGACCTTTCCTGGAAACGCGGTCAGATCAACCGGCTTGCCAACGAGGCGAGGCACCGCAACGGACGGGATCGGCCGCGCTCCCCGGATGACGGTGAACTGATGCCGGGCGGTGCCAAAGGGCGGCGGCCCATCAGGCCGCGCATCCGCGGCAGCGCCCCTCACAGCCAATGCGGCCGTCGTGGCCAATGCCCCTTTGAGCAGCGTACGTCGCGAGATTGGCGAGCGAGTAATAGCCCGTCCGCGGTGCGGTGTTGTCACGGTCCAGCCTCCGATGGGCATCAAATAGGGTAGCGAAGTGTGCCGCTCAGGATCGGATATAGGACCAACCCGCTTCCTGTAGCTCGATGATCCGTCCAGGCCCGCTCGGAACCATCTGAACGTTATCGATAAACGAAATCGGATGGCCCTCGCTGCGCTCCATACCGAGCTTGGTCGCTTCGCAGACCACAAAGCGAATGTCAGGGGTCAGGGCCTGAACGACCTTCAGCAGTTCCTTGACCGGCGACGTGTCCACTCGAAACATATGAATGCCGGCGTTGTAAGCGACGATTTCGATCGAGAAGTCCTGCTTCGTCTCCCGGTAGTATTTCGGCAGGTTCAGCGACGTCGAAATCAGCGCTCTCATGACGGTCGGGTCGTCAGTGTTGATCTGCAGTACGAGACGATGTGTCTTGGCCGCCGCAGGCTTCGTCTCCGGCGCCCACGGCTTTGAAATGGCGGACCCTGCATCCGTCAAAGCCAGCGTGACGAATAACGGTGCCGCAAACGCCAGACCGAACGCCACCGTGGCCAAAGCCTTGCCGCTATAACTCCGCATTGAACTCATCACCTGAACTCGAGCACACTGAAACGTTCGGCTTTTTCCAACGGCAATCCGTGGATGGCCGGATGAGAGCGATGAGCACTCGCTACCTGAGGATCATGCTGCGCTTGGCGTAAGCCACGATACCGCTCAATGCGAGCAGCACGATCGCCGGAATCGGCGAACCACCAATGACAAACACATGCGTGAAAATCGCACCGATCATGATGCAGCACAGGAGGGCCGCGCCAAACGCGACCGTTGACGGAATGATGATCAGGACCGCTCCGAGGATTTCGAGCGCGCCGGTCAGATAGCGGAACCATTGCCCAAGGCCGATATGTTCGAACTCCTCGACGAGCATCGGCACGCCGTAAAGCTTGGCAGTCCCCGCAGCGGCGAACGCAAGAGCGAGCAAGCCCCTGACGGCCCAGAGACTGATGGAGGTCCAGCGCCGCGGTGCTGACGAGGTGACGGAAGACGATGACATGGGCAGCTCCGAAGATGGTCAAAACGGTTTCGGCGGCGCGGCTGACGACAAAGTCTGCTTCAGATCCACGGCGCGCTTTCGAAGCACAAATTTCGGCAGTAAGATGAAAAAGACAAGTAGAATGCTTTTTCTGAGATAGTATGAAAAACATGACTAATGGAAAAACAGGCGATATCGCGCTCCCCGAATGTCAGCAGGGACGGGAAGTAGAAGATTTTCATCGGGCGCTGGGGATGATTACCGGCAAATGGAAATGTGAGATCCTCTGGCAACTGGTCCAGAGCAAACACCGGTTTGGAGAACTGCAGCGAGCGATTCCGAGTGTCACGCAACACATGCTGACGACACAACTGCGCGATCTTGAGTCCAACGGACTCGTCAAGCGCACGGTCTTCGCCGAGATCCCTCCGAGGGTGGAATATGAAATCACGGAATCGGCGAGAGCGCTCAGGCCGGTCTTCGACGAACTGTTCCGATGGTCGCAGGCGCATTTCTCTGCGATGCAGGCTCGATCCGCGACCTCATCCGGCTCCGACGAGAGCGCAGCGCCCCTGACTCATCCTTGATCCGGGAACGGAGCGGCTTACTCGCCGGGCACCAGGTTGACCGCATGACGGCGCCCGGGCTTCGATGCCGCGCGCAGGCGGCGGCGCGAGAAATACAGGATGAAGCCGGTCACGGTGAACAGCGGCATCAAGGCCGCGGCCAGCAAGAACACGATGCGACCGGGCAGCCCCAGGAATGCACCGGTGTGGATGTGCAGCACCGCGGCCAGAATGCGCTCACCGAATGTCTTGTCGTTGTAGAGCTCTGCCGACACCATGCGGCCGGTCACGCCATCGATGCGGAAATCATCGCGCGCTTCATCGAATGACGCATCCTTTGCCACCGAGCGGATACGCACGACACTGCCCGGTCCGTTCGGCACCTGCATGATCGCCATCGCATAGCGGCTGCCCTGATCAGCCAGAAACGTCGACCAGACCTTGTCGAGGGACGGAACCGCAGGCACATCAGCGGCAGGTGCTTTGGCGCCCCCCTTTGCTGCGCGCATTGCCGGCGCACTCGCAGCGGGCTTGCTCGACAGCAGCCAGGTCGCGCTGGCCTTGTACCAGTCGAACGACCACCAAAGGCCGGTGAGAATGGTCACCAGATAGACCGGCAGCAACCAGGTGCCGACGACGCTATGCAGCGACCTGTGAAACGGACGGCCGGGCATCGCCAGATTCGGCCTCAGCCAAGCCTTGATGCTGCCGACACGGCGCGGCCAGCGCAGCACCATCCCGGAGATCAGCAACACCAACAGGCCAAGCACGGCGACGCCGGTGATTAGACGGCCATAGCCATTGCCGTTACCGGGCAGCAGCAGAAAGCGGTGCAGGTTGCGCAGCGTCGCAAAGAAGCCCTCCCCCTGCATCGCCGAGACGACGCGGCCGTCATAGGGATCGACATAGACCGACGAGCGTTCCCCAGTCTCGCTGCGGGCAAAGCGCATACGTACGGCGATACCCGGTTCGCTCGAAAAGACGATGAGGCCAACCTTGCCCGCCCCCGGCACCGCCTGAACCCGCGCCACCAGCGCATCAGGTCCGAGCACAGGTGCAGGCCGCGGATCGACTTTCGTCACATCGCGGTTCAACGCAGCGACGATTTCGTCCTCGAAGCTCAGCATGGCGCCGGTCAGACCGATCAGGCCCAGGATCAGCGAGATCGCCAGGCCGATGATGGAATGGACTTGCAGGAATGCGGATTTGGTTCGTGAGGCCATGAAAAGCGATAATTGCCAGAAGAGATTAGTCCTGCAAGGAATACCGTTCACACAGGATGATGCTCGGAGGTCTACCGCACCGCAGCCTGAGGCGCATCGGAGCGCAGTTTGTAATAGCTCCAAGGTAGCCCATCATGGCTGGCACGGTTGCCCCCAGAGGATCTCGCCCCGGCGATGTGCAGGCCTCCCTTTTTGTCAAAACAGCACCTATCTTGGTTTGAATCGCCTGTTTCGCCGCAGGTTACGCCATTGTAAGGCGACCCATCCCCGGGTTGTCGCTACAAATTGAAATCGTGGCCCCGCGCCTGGCGCCCGGGCCGCGCCGCTGACATTGGAGCCTGCATGACCAGCCCAGCCACCACCTCCCTGATCGACCGCGCCAATCTGGACCGCGACGAGGTTCGCCGCGAGCTCATGCGGGGGCTTCAGGGAGCTGACGATGGCGAGCTGTTTCTTGAATACAGCCAGTCCGAGGCGCTTGGCTTCGACAACGGCCGGCTGAAGCAGGCGACCTACGACACCGCGCAGGGTTTTGGCCTTCGCGCCGTCAAGGACGATGCGGTCGGCTATGCGCATTCCTCCGACGTCTCGATCCCGGCGCTGATCCGTGCGGCCGATGCGGTCAATGCGGTCCGTGGCGGCTATGCCGGTACCTTTGCCGCAGCCCCCTCGCATACCAATGTGCGGCTCTATAGTGACGACAATCCGCTGGACGCGCCGGGCTTCGAGGCCAAGGTCAAGCTGCTGGCCGAAATCGACGCCTATGTGCGCGACAAGGACCCGCGCGTCCGCCAGGTCTCGGTCTCCCTCGGCGCCACCTGGCAGGTGGTCGAAATCCTGCGCCCGGACGGCGAGAGCTATCGCGACATCCGTCCGCTGGTCCGCGTGAATATCTCCGTCGTCGCCGGTCAGGGTGATCGGCAGGAAAGCGGCTCGAAGGGCTATGGCGGCCGCGAGGGCTATGCGCGCTTCATCGAGAGCGGTTCGTGGCGCACGGCAGCCGACGGCGCGCTGCGCGAGGCGCTGGTGAACCTGGAATCGATCCCGGCCCCTGCCGGCGAAATGGATGTGGTGCTCGGCCCCGGCTGGCCCGGCGTGATGCTGCATGAAGCCGTCGGCCACGGACTCGAAGGCGATTTCAACCGCAAGCAGACCTCGGCTTTCGCCGGTCTGATGGGTCAGCAGGTTGCCGCCAAGGGCGTCACCGTGGTCGATGACGGCACCATCTCGTCACGCCGCGGCTCGCTGTCCATCGACGACGAAGGCACGCCCACCAATCGCACAACGCTGATCGAGGACGGTATCCTTGTCGGCTACATGCAGGACCGCCAGAACGCGCGCCTGATGGGCATGAAGCCGACCGGCAACGGCCGTCGTCAGGGCTATGCCCATGTGCCGATGCCGCGCATGACCAACACCTACATGCTCGCCGGCCAGCGCAATCCCGCGGAGATTCTGGCTTCGGTGAAGAACGGCATCTATGCGGTGAACTTCGGCGGCGGCCAGGTCGACATAACCTCCGGCAAATACGTGTTTCAGTGCACCGAGGCCTACAAGATCGAGAATGGCAAGATCGGCGCGCCGCTGAAGGGCGCGATGATGATCGGCAACGGTCCGACCGACCTGCACCGCATCAGCATGATCGGCAACGATCTCGCGCTCGATGACGGCATCGGGACTTGCGGCAAGCACGGCCAGGGCGTGCCGGTCGGCGTCGGCCAGCCGACGCTGCGCATGGACAAGGTGACCATCGGAGGAACGGGCCAGTGACCACGGATACGGAAACCACAACCGTCGCATCGACTGCAAAGCGCTGGTCCGGCCAGCTGGCACAGATCGTCGCGATTGTCGGCATCGTCTTCGTGGCCAAGGGCGCCCTCGCCGAACCGTTCTATGTGCCGTCGGCCTCCATGGAGCCGACGCTGCTGATCGGCGATGCATTGCTGGCGACAAAGTTTCCCTACGGCTACTCAACAGCTTCGCTGCCGATCCATGTCTCCCTTCCCGAGACCGGCCGCGTCTTCGCGACCACGCCGAAGCGCGGCGATGTCGTGGTGTTTCGCTGGCCCGGCGACCGCTCCCAGGTCTGGGTCAAGCGTGTGATCGGCCTGCCCGGCGACCGCGTCGAACTGCGCGGCGGTCAGGTCTGGCTCAATGGCGTCGCGACTTCGGTGAAGGCCGACGGCATCGGTGCCGCGGAAGACGATAGCGGCGGCTCCGAACCGGCGCATCGTTACGTCGAAACGCTGCCCGGCGGCGTGTCGCATCCGATTTTCAAGCTGCGCGACAACGGCCGCCTCGACAACACGCCGGAAGTCGTCATTCCCCCCGACCACCTGTTCGTGATGGGCGACAACCGCGACAACTCCGCCGACAGCCGCGTGCCGGTCAGCCAAGGCGGCGTCGGCCTGCTGCCGATGGATAACCTCGTCGGCCGGGTCGACGCCATCGTCGGCTCATGGGATCTCGGCGTGCGCAACCAGCCAGTCACCAACTGGCTATCGGGCTTCCGCATGGCGCGGTTCTTTACCGGGGTGCATTGAGCACCGCGATGGCAGCTCAGAAATAAGCAATGGCGCGGCCGCATATGGCGACCGCGAACCAGATGGCGATTGATGCCAGCGCGCCTTGCCGCGCGCCCACAGGCATCGGTGACAGCGGCGGCAACGCTGCGATCTTCGGCACGATGATCGCCTCAACCCAGACGACATTGAGCAAGCCCAGCGCGATCAGGGCCGCCTTGATCTGAAACACGCGGTTCAGCACCACATGACTCGCTTCGGCGGTAAACAGAATGCCGCCGGTGAGCACGAGGCCGAGAAATCCGGCAATGGCAAAGCGGCGCGCCCTGCGCAGCAGCGGACCGGGCGCCGTTGCAGCCAACCCGCCTGCAAGCCGGACATCCATCACCGCAATGGCACCGGCGAAGAACATCAGCGCAACGATGTGGCCGATATTGGCGGACATATAGAGCCAGCGCGATTGCCGGATCGCTGCGCCAATTGCGGATGCTTCCATCGCCATGAAGATTGCGGGCGCGCCTTCTGTCATGCCCGTAACGCTATCGCAGTTCGTAGGTTTTGCCGTCCACGGTGATGCGTTCGGCGCGCATCTCGTCCTTCTCGACGGTGGATAGATAGCCGAAGGCCGAGACGGTCTTGCCGACGGCCACGATATCGGCAGACGCCCCGCGCGCCGTCATGCGGGAGGTCGGCGCAAGAGTGACAGTCCAGGCCTTGTCGGCCCCCTTGATCACGATCGTCGCGTGCGGGTTCTCGAATTTGCTGTTTTCGACAGGACCGTTCACGGTGACCGGGTTGGCAGCGTCGTAGCTGCCCCAACCGTGATGGGCGACGGCGGCGACCGTCGTAACAGCAATCAGTAATCCAGCGAATGTTACTGCGGGCAGGAGACGCGTCATGGCTCAACTCCCTTTATTGCCGGAATGCTACCTCACAACGCCCGAGATGAAACCCGGTTTTCGCCGCGGCGGCTTGATGTCGTTCTTCAGGAAGCAGCGCGCATTCTTGCCGGCATAGCCGGGCCGCGCAAAGGTCCAAGCGCGGCATTTATTGTCGCCCTGGCAGGCATCGCGGCAGGCATCGCCGTGCTCGGCCTTGTCGTCGTTCTTGATCTCGAACGAACGATAGTCGCCGCCAAAACGATCAGTCGAGGTTTCCACCGGACCGGTGCGCGGTTCGATGACGCCGGCGCCACGCACGCCGGAGACGCAGCAATAGCTCTCGACCCGCGGCGGCACCTTGTCTTTCAGCCAGCACACCGCGTTTTCGGAATTGTCGCTCGGATAGTTGAAGCTCCAGGCACGACACTTCTTGTCGCGCTCGCAGATCAGCGCGCATTCGGCCGGATCGCCGGACAGTGAGACCGAACGCGAATAGTCACCGCCGGGGCGATCGAAATTGGTTTGCGCCTGAGCGGGCGCAACGGCTGCGAGCAACAGCATGGCGAGGGCTGTCAGACACGCTCTGAACAGGTTCCTCGGCATGCAGGATGACTTTCAGCGGTTTGCAAACGGCATAAGAAGGACGCCATTGGAACGCCGGTCACCTGTACCGCTGATGAACGGATTTTCAGCTTCGCCAAGCCGCTGATCTAGAAGCAGTATTCCTTATAGGCGGGCGCCACCGAGCCACCCCAGGCGCCATGGAACCTGTCGAGCATCTGCTCGGCCGGAGTCTTTCCGGAATCCAGGATCCGATCGAGTGCCTCCAGATGGTGGGACTCATCGCGGCCGTGCGCGTCGAGCTTGCCGCGCCGGCGCAGGCCGCCATGGGCGAGCAACAGACACTCTTTGGCGATTTCGAACAGATACCGATCCTTGATCTTCGCCTTGAAGCCCAACTTCGGCACATCGTCGCGCAACGCCTGTCGCTCCGCCGCAGTCCAGTTCTTGACGATATCCCAGGCCGCATTGAGGGCGCTGTCGTCATAAAGCAATCCGACCCAGAACGCCGACAGTGCCGGCAAACGATCCGACGGCACGCCATCGGCGCCGCGCATTTCGAGATAGCGCTTCAGGCGGACTTCCGGGAAAATCGTCGAAAGATGATTGGCCCAATCCGAGAGAGTGGGACGCTCGCCGGGTATCTTCTCGTTCTTGCCCGCGAAGAAGTCGCGGAACGACGAGCCGGACACATCGATGTAAGTGTCGCCGCGCTTGACGAAATACATCGGAACATCCAGCGCGTAATCGACCCAGCGCTCGAAGCCCATGCCGTCTTCGAACGCCCACGGGATCATGCCGGAGCGGGCATTGTCGGTGTCGCGCCAGACTTCGGATCGGAACGACAGGAAGCCGTTCGGCTTGCCTTCGGTGAATGGCGAATTGGCGAACAAGGCGGTCGCGATCGGCTGCAGCGCAACGGAAACGCGCAGCTTCTTGACCATGTCCGCTTCCGAGGAGAAGTCGAGATTGGTCTGCACCGTGCAGGTCCGGTACATCATGTCCAGACCGTACTGGCCCACTTTGGGCATGTAGTTGGTCATGATCTTGTAGCGCCCCTTGGGCATCACCGGAATCTGCGCGCGCGACCACGACGGCGTAAGACCGAGACCCAGAAAGCCAATGCCGAGCGGCGTCGCCACTTCGCGCACCTGCGCCAGATGCGCCATCAGTTCGGACTGCGTCTGGTGGACTGTCTCCACCGGCGCGCCCGACAATTCAAACTGGCCGCCGGGCTCAAGCGAGATTGCGCCGCCGCCGGTGACATCATAGAGGCCGATGATATTGCCGGCTTCCATGATCGGCTCCCAGCCGAGCAGATGCTTCATACCGTCAAGCACCGCGCCGATGCCGCGCGGGCCTTCGTAAGGCACGGGATTGTGACCGTTCAGCGTAAACGGCGTCTTCTCGTGTTCGGTGCCGATGCGGAATTCCGATGGCGGCTTCACGCCCGCCGCCAGCCACGCCACGAGTTCGTCGCGCGACTGCAGCGGCGTCATATCGATTTGGTCACGCGCCATGGAAATTCCGAATGAAAGGCGCTGCAATCTGTTGCGCGCGGTGTCGGGAACGCCCGCGGCCCGTGCGGGTCGCGAACGCAGGCAAAAATTTAAGGTTCATCGCGCCGGCGCGGCGTCTCTGGCGGCCGGCGATGTCACTGTCGATGCCGCTTCTTGGCACGCGCAGCCGAGCCGGTCGAGCAGGCCGCACAGTTTTGCTGCATCTGCGTCGGACAGTTTCGAGCCGACATGTTTCTCGATTGCCGTTGAATAGGCGCAGCCCATCTTCTTGTGCAACTCGCGCCCGGCAGCCGTGATTTCGACGAACAGGCCGCGCTTGTCCATCTTGCATTCGCGGCGTGCAGCCAGGCCTTCGTCGACCAGACGATCGATCAGCCGCGATGTCGAATATTGCGGTATCAGCATCTGCTTTTCGAGCTCGACCGGACGCATCTCGCCGGTCGGCGAGCGCGACAACTCGGCCAACGCGTCGTACCATGCGAGCGGCGGAAAACCGGCGCGCTTGAGGTCCTGCTCGACGCCGTCCAGCACCCGGCTCTGGATTCGCATCAGGCGGATCCAGGCGGCTGTCGCCTCGGTGGAAGGTTTACGTTTCATGGCTCAGTCCAAATGGTGGCGGCACCCTAGCCCACTTGATGCAGCTGCATCAATCTTGACTCTTTCATGCATATGCATTTAGTCACCCGCGTGGTTAAACCAATGTCCTCAGGGAGGAATTTTCGATGAAGCTGTATTATTCGCCAGGCGCCTGTTCGCTCTCGCCTCATATCGCACTTCTCGAAGCTGGCCTGCCTTACGATCTCGTGAAGGTCGACCTCAAAGCCAAGAAGCTGGAAAATGGCGACGACTATCTCGCCATCAACCCCAAGGGCCAGGTGCCAGCCCTCGGCCTCGACAGCGGTGCGCTCGTGACCGAAGGTCCGGTTATCGTGCAGTACATCGCCGACCAGGCTGCTGCCAAAAATCTGGCGCCGACCCATGGCAGCGATGAGCGCCGTCAGCTGCAGGAGTATCTTGGCTTCATCAACGGCGAGCTGCACAAGAACTTCAGCCCGTTGTTCCAGCCGGTGTTCGATGACGAAGTGAAGGGCTTCTTCAAGACCCGCCTGATGGGCAAGTTCAAATATCTCGATGGCCAGCTCGCAGGCAAAGACTACCTGCTGGGTAAGGATTTCAGCGTCGCTGACGGCTATCTGTTCGTCATGCTGAAATGGGCCGACCGGATGAGCATCGATCTCTCCGAATTCAAGAACCTGATGACCTACAAGGACCGCGTCGCTGCCCGTCCGCAAGTGCAGGCCGCGCTGGAGAAGGAAGGCCTGATGAAGGCAGCGTAAGCTGCTGGCATCGCGCTGAAATACGAAAGGGCCGGATCAATGATCCGGCCCTTTTTTGTTTGTGTTGGATGCCGTGTTGATCACCACATGATAGACTTGGCGCTGTCGTCCCCTCTCCCCTTGCGGGGGAGGGTTAGGGAGAGGGGTGGCCGCAAATCGCGACGTCCGAGTTCTGGGCACCCCTCTCCCCGGCCCTCCCCCGCCTAGCGAAGCTTCGCGTCGCCTTGGGGGGAGGGAGCATTACGGTCCGTGCTATCGACTACGCCGCCGCGAGTTTCTTCGGCGGGAAGCGGCCGTAGAACGTCTCGCCCTTGGCGGCCATCTCTTCGAGCAGCTTCGGCGGCGTGAAGCGGGAGCCGTATTTGGCTTCAAGCTTGTGGCAGAGCTCGACGAACTTCTTCGTGCCCATGAAGTCGATATAGCTCAGCGTACCGCCGGTGAACGGCGCGAAGCCGAAGCCGAGGATCGAGCCGACATCGGCTTCGCGCGGATCGACGATCACGTGATCCTCGACGGTGCGCGCGGCTTCCACCGCCTGCACCACCAGGAAGCGCTGTTTCAGCTCCTCCACATCGAGCGTATCGGGATCGACCGGCTTCGGCAGCAGCGGAGCGATGCCCTTCCAGAGCGCTTTCGAACCCTTGCCCTTCGGCGGATACTCGTAGAAGCCCTTGCCGTTCTTGCGACCGAAGCGCTCCTGCTTCTCCACCATCTCGACGATCAGCTTCTTCTGCGCCTGATCGACTGCCTGCGAGCCCAAATCGGCTTCGGTGGCCTTCATGATCTTCAGCACCAGATCGAGCGCGATCTCGTCCGACAGCGACAGCGGCCCGACCGGCATGCCGGCCATCTTCGCGGTGTTCTCGATCATCGCCGGCGGCACGCCCTCGAGCAGCATTTCAAGGCCTTCGGCCGTGAAGCGCAACACGCAGCGATTGGCGAAGAAGCCGCGGGAGTCATTCACGACAATCGGCGTCTTGCCGATGACGCGGACGTAGTCCAATGCGGTGGCGAGCGCGACATCGCCGGTGTTCTTGCCGACAATGACTTCCACCAGCATCATCTTCTCGACCGGCGAGAAGAAATGGATACCGATGAACTTGGACTGGTCCGCGAATTCTTCGGCGAGCGAGTTGATCGGCAGCGTCGAAGTGTTCGACGCGATGATCGCGCCTTCCTTCAGCAGCGGCTGCACCTTCTTGTAGATCTCGGCCTTCACGGCACGATCCTCGAACACGGCCTCGATAACGAGGTCGCAGTCCTTGATGACGTCGAAGTCGGCGGTTGCAGTGATCTTCGCCAGCAGCGCGGTCTTGTCCGCCTCCTTGGCGCGGCCCTTGGCGATCAGACCGTCGATCGCGGCGATGCAATGACCGAGGCCCTTGTCGGCGCTGGCCTGATCGCGATCGATCAGCACGACCTCCATGCCGCCGCGTGCCGAGACGAAGCCGACTGACGCGCCCATGAAGCCGGCACCGATGACGGCGAGCTTCTTGACCTTGGTCGGCGGCACGTTCTGCGGACGACGCGCACCCTTGTTGAGCTCTTGCATCGACAGGAACAGGCTGCGGATCATCGCCGCCGCTTCCTTGGTCTGCAGGATATGCGCGAACTGACGGGACTCGACGCGGAGCGCCGCATCCATCGGCAACTGCAGGCCTTCATAGACGCACTGCATGATGGCGCGGGCTGCCGGATAGTTGTCGAAGGTCTCACGGCGATAGATGGCGTTGCCAGCCGGGAACATCATCATGCCCTGCTTGGAATAGACGGGGCCGCCGGGAAGCTTGAAGCCCTTCTCGTCCCACGGCGCAACGGGCTTGCCGCCAGCCTTGATCCACTCCTTCGCAGTCGTGATGAGATCGGCCGATGGCACAACCGCGCCGACGATGCCCATCGCCTTCGCCTTGACGAGATTGATCGCGTCGCCCTTCAGCAGCATCTGCATGGTGTCTTGCGGCTGCAGCATGCGCGCGAGGCGCTGGGTGCCGCCGCCACCTGGGAACAGGCCGACCTTGATTTCGGGCAGGCCCAGACGCGTCTTCGGATTTTCCGCAGCAACGCGATAGTGGCAGGCCAGCGTCAGCTCGAACGCGCCGCCGAGCGCGAGGCCATTGATGGCTGCGACCCATGGCTTGCCGGAGGTCTCGATCTTGCGCAGCGTCAGCGACAGCTTGCGGCTCTCGTCGAACAGCATCTGCTGCGCGGCTTCCTCGCCCTTGGCTGCCTTGGTCTCGGCAAACACCTTGCCCATGCCTTCGAGCATCGACAGATCGGCACCGGCCGAGAAAGCTTCCTTGCCGGAAGTGATGACGACGCCCTTCACGGCGGCATCCGCAGTGGTCTGATCGACGATCGCGCCGAGTTCCTCGATGGTCGCGACGTCGAGCACGTTCATCGAACGGCCGGAGATGTCCCAGGTGACGAGCGCGATGCCATCGGCGTCGGTCTCAACCTTGAAATTTTTGAAGGTCATGTTGGCCGCTCCTTACACGCGTTCGATGATGGTGGCGGTGCCCATGCCGCCGCCGATGCAGAGGGTGACGAGGGCCGTCGATTTGTTGGTGCGCTCGAGTTCGTCCAGCACGGTGCCGAGGATCATCGCGCCGGTGGCGCCGAGCGGATGGCCCATGGCGATGGCGCCGCCGCAGACATTGATTTTCTCATTGTCGATATCGAAAGCCTGGATAAAGCGCAGCACCACCGAGGCGAAGGCTTCGTTGAGCTCGAACAGATCGATGTCCGACAGCTTCATGCCGGAACGCTCCAGCACCTTCTTGGTGACATCCACCGGACCGGTGAGCATCATCGCCGGCTCGGAGCCGATATTAGCGAAGGCGCGAATCTTCGCGCGCGGCTTCAGGCCCGCCTTCTTGCCGGCGGCCTCGCTGCCAAGGAGCACGGCGCCGGCGCCATCGACGATACCCGACGAGTTGCCGGCGTGATGGACGTAGTTGACGCCTTCGATTTCCGGATGCGACTGGATCGCCACCGCATCGAAGCCGCCCATCTGCGCCATAGTCACAAAAGAAGGCTGCAGCGCCGCGAGCGACTGCATCGTGGTGGACGGGCGCATATGTTCGTCCTTGGCCAGAATGGTGAGGCCGTTGATGTCCTTCACCGGAATGACCGAGTTCTTGAAGCGACCTTCGTCCCAGGCCTTGGCAGCACGCTGCTGGCTCTGCACCGAATAGGCATCGACGTCGTCGCGGGAGAAACCGTATTTGGTCGCGATCAGATCCGCCGACACGCCCTGCGGCATGAAGTAAGCAGGCACGGCGATCGACGGATCGACCGGCCATGCGCCACCGGCGGCACCAATGCCGACGCGGCTCATGGATTCAGCGCCGCCGCCGATGGTCATGTCGTGCTGGCCCGACATGATCTGCGCCGCGGCGAAGTTCACAGCGTCGAGGCCGGAAGCACAGAACCGGTTGATCTGGATGCCCGGGACGTCGTTGCCATAGCCGGCCGACAGCGCAGCCATGCGCGCGATATCGCCGCCGGCCTCGCCGACCGGATCGACCACGCCGAGGATGACGTCATCGATAGTGCCCGGCTGCAGGTTGTTGCGCTCCTTGAGCGCCTTCAGCGGCGCAGTGGCGAGCGCCAGCGCGGTCACCTCATGCAGCGAACCATCGGCCTTGCCGCGGCCGCGCGGCGTGCGAACGTGATCGTAGATATATGCCTCGGGCATTCATTCTCTCCCGGTTGTCGGATAGTTGATCTATCGGCTCGTCATTGCGAGGAGCACTTGCGACGAAACAATCCAGTCTTCGCTTGTGGCTTTCTGGATTGCTTCGCTGCGCTCGCAATGACGGCGTGTATTGGTGATGACGGAGTACTTATTAGTCTCAGAACGCTTCCGCAGGAAGCTCCATCGTCGTCGCGCTTCCGGTCTGGATGCGGGCGAGATGGAGTGCGGTTTCGGGCAACATCCGCTCCATGAAGAAGCGGCCGGTGACCAGCTTCGTCGTCAGATAAGGTGTCGCGCCATCAGTGGCAATCTTGTCCTGCGCGACCTTGGCCATCTTCGCCCACATATAGGCGAAGGCCGTGAGGCCGAACAGTTGCATGTAATCGGTCGCGCCGGCACCGGCGTTGTCGGGCTTCATCATGGCATTGTTCATCAGCCACATGGTCGCCTGCTGCAGATGACCGAGCGCATTCGAGAGCGGATCGATGTAAGGCTTCATGGCTTCGTCAGCGCCATGCTCCTTCGCAAATGCGCCGACCTCGCCGAAGAACGCCATCGCGGCACGGCCGCCATCGCGCGGCAGCTTGCGGCCGACCAGATCGAGTGCCTGGATGCCGTTGGCGCCTTCATAGATCATGGCAATACGTGCGTCGCGCACGAACTGCTCCATGCCCCATTCGGCGATATAGCCGTGACCGCCGAACATCTGTTGCGCGGACACCGCGTTGGCAAAGCCGCCATCAGTGAGCACGCCCTTCAGCACCGGGGTCATCAGGCCCATGTGATCATCAGCGGCCTGACGCTCCTTCGGATCGTCCGAGCGATGCGCGACGTCGCTCTTCAGCGCGGTCCACACCACCATGGCGCGGGCGGCTTCGTTGAAGGCGCGGATGGTGAGCAGCGTGCGGCGCACGTCCGGATGAACCATGATCGAATCAGCCGGCTTGTCCGGCGACTTCGGCCCGGTCAGCGAGCGGCCCTGCAGGCGGTCCTTCGCATAGGCGACCGCGTTCTGATAGGCGACTTCGGACTGCGCGAGGCCCTGCACGGCAACGCCGAGACGGGCTTCGTTCATCATCACGAACATGCCCTGCATGCCCTTGTTCTCTTCGCCGATCAGCCAGCCCGTGGCGCCGTCGTAATTCATCACACAGGTGGAATTGCCGTGGATGCCCATCTTGTGCTCGATCGAGCCGCACATCACGCCGTTGCGCGCACCGATCGATCCATCGGCATTGACCATGAACTTCGGCACGACGAACAGCGACACGCCCTTGATGCCGGCTGGTGCGCCCTCGATGCGGGCCAGCACCAGATGGATGATATTGTCGGCAAGGTCGTGCTCACCGGCCGAGATGAAGATCTTGGTGCCGGAAATCTTGTAGCTGCCGTCCGCCTGCGGCGCGGCCTTGGTGCGCAAAAGACCCAGATCCGTGCCGCAATGCGGCTCGGTGAGGTTCATGGTGCCGGTCCATTCGCCGGCGACCATCTTCGGCAGGAACATCGCCTTCTGCTCGGGCTTACCATGCACGATGAGTGCTGCGGTCGCACCCATGGTGAGGCCGCCATACATCGAGAACGCCATATTGGCGGAGATCTGGAATTCGGCGACGGTCTGCGACAGCGTCACCGGCAGACCCTGACCGCCGAATTCAGCGGGAGCCGAGAGGCCGAGCCAGCCGCCCTCGGCGACCTGCTTATAGGCTTCCTTGAAGCCTTTCGGCGTCGTCACGCTGCCGTCGTCGTTGCGCTTGCAGCCTTCGAGATCGCCGACACGATTCAGCGGCTGCAGCACTTCTTCGCTGAGCTTGGCGGCTTCGCCCAGAATCGCTTCGCGCACATCGGCGGACGCGTCAGCAAAGCCGGGCAGATTGTTGTAGCGATCGAACTGAAAAACGTCGTTGAGCAGGAAGCCGACGTCTTCGAGCGGGGCTTTGTAGCTGGGCATGGAATTCTCTCGGTTTGAATTCGATTGATCGGATGATACGGCGCCGCCGTGTCAGATTTACGCAATTGTTATCGGAGATGAAGCAAGCGGCTGGCGGCTCATTGCCGCGCCAATTCCTCGCCCATCAACCGGTGCAACAGATTGATAGCCTTGAGCGGCCTGACCATCACCTTGAAGTGGGTAATGCGTCCGTCATCGGCGAAGGTGATCATGTCGACGCCATTGATTTTGATGCCTTCGATCTCGTTCTCGAATTCGAGCACCGCGCCGTTGTCGCTGCGCCATTCGCCTTTGTAAGCGAAGCCAGCGCCACCCAGCACTTTCTCTGCAGTCGTCAGATACTTGAACACGATCTCACGGCCCCGCTGCGGCGCATGCACGACCGGGCTTTCGAACACGGCGTCCGGATGCAGCAGGTCCCACAGCATCGCCCGATCATGAGACCGCATGAAGCTGTACCATCTATCGAGGCCGCTCACGCTCATCGGCTCTCCCTCCCGCATCGGGCACTGTTCGGCCAGTGCCGCTCCATACACTTCTGCATGGACGTTAACGCCAGAGCGTGGATTTCGTCAATACACATGTGTATGGTCGGGGAATGGATGACCAACTGACCAAAGACCGCCTGACGCGCTCGGCCTGGCTCGACCACGGGCTGAGGATCCTCGCGCGGCAAGGCGCCGACGCGCTGAAGGTCGGCGCACTGGCCACCGGCCTAAACGTGTCACGCGGAAGTTTCTATTGGCATTTCAAAGACATATCTGAATTTCGACTACAGCTTTTGCAGCGCTGGCAGGAGCGGACGACCGATCAGGTGATCGAGGGGATCGATACGTCGATCGTGGGTGCCGCACGTCTGACCCATCTGATGAAGCTCGCCTTCAACGAAGACCGCAGCCTGGACCGTGCCATCCGCGCCATGGCCTCGACCGACGCAGACGTCGCCAAAATGGTCGCGTCGGTCGATGCCAGGCGCGTCGGCTATATGGCGAAATGGTTGATTGAAGCCGGGGTCGAAAGCCAGCGGGCGCTACCCCGCGCCGAGTTTCTCTACTGGGCCTATATCGGACAGTCCGCCGTCATGGACCCGCGCCACAGCGCCATCACCGAACTGGATGTCGACGATTTGAGTGCACTGTTTACGCGCTGACGCCAAAGCCAGAGACATCTGATCCTACCTGCAAATCGGCGCAAGTGTATCAGCGAGTTAACTTTTAAGGCTGGCCGAGCCCGATCCTTAACCCGTTATTTACCCTAACCCTGAAAAGTCCGGATCAGAGGCAGACGACCCGCGCACGTTACGATTGTCTTCACAATGGGACGCGCGGGGGAGGCTGCAGGCGCTGGTGGGCGTCAAGCTCGGAACCGGACCAAAGCATGAATTCGCGCGTATCGTGGAGTGTTGACGGGATTGAGCCATCGGTTCGCGAGCGGGCCGAAGCTGCGGCGCGCCGTGCCGGCATGTCGCTCGGCGACTGGCTGAACTCGACCATCGGCGAAGCTCCCCCGCGCTACAACTCGCCCAATGCACGCCCGCGCGACCAGGAACGCCCCCTCACCCCACGTGCAGCGCTGCCGCAGCGCGACGCTGCCGATGTCGTCGAAATCCACGAGCGGCTTGACGCCATTGCCCGGCAGATCGAACTGTTTTCGAAGCCTGCCCAGCGCAGCAGCGAGCCCGGTGTTGCGCGCCAGCTCAATGATGCGATTTCGCGGCTTGATGCGCGTTTGTCGCAGATCAGCGAGCCCGCATATCGCCCCGCGCCGCCGCCGCAACAGCCGCGCATCGATATGGTCGAGCGCGCTGCCAATCAGGTCTATAGCGCCTCGCCGCCGATCGATCCGTTTTCGCTGGATTTCGCCATCGCCGAGATCGCCGCCCGCCAGGGCGAACTCGACGGCACGCCGCGCATGGCCCCGCGCAATGCGCCGCCGATTGCACCGTCATTTGTACAGCCGCCTTACGCACAACCTGCCGCGCCGCCGCAAAGCTTCATGCCGGATATGTCCGGCCTGGAGCGCCAGCTGTTCCAGATCACGACCAAGATCGATGCGCTGCAGCGCCCGGAGAATAATATCGAGCAGTCGATCGCGGCCTTCCGCAGCGAGCTTGCCGACATCCGCAACGTCATCACCGAAGCGATGCCGCGCCGCGCCATCGAGTCGATCGAGAACGAGATCCGTGAACTCGGCCGCCGCATCGACGACAACCGCCACAGCGGTATCGACGGCGACGTGCTGGCCAATCTCGAACGCGCACTGGCCGACATCCACAAGACGCTGACCACGCTGACCCCGGCCGAACAGCTCGCCGGCTTCGACGAGGCGATCCGCAATCTCGGCGGCAAGATCGACTTGATCGTGCGCTCGAGCAACGATCCCGGCACCATGGAACAGCTGCAGGGCGCGATCGCTGCGCTGCGCGCCATCGTTTCCAACGTCGCCTCCAACGAAGCGCTCGGCCGTCTCAGCGACGACCTGCAGACGCTGTCGTCGAAGGTCGATCAGCTCGCACGCGCCGACAACAGCGATTCCTTTGCCGCGCTTGAGGCGCGCATCATGACGCTGACGGCAGCCCTGGAAAATCGCGAGCGCCCGGCCGTCATGGCGGGCTCGGATCATCTGGAAACGGCATTGCGGACGCTGTCCGAGCGTCTCGACCATATGCCGGTCGGCAACGACTCCTCGTCGGCCTTCGCGCATCTCGAACAGCGCGTCTCCTATCTGCTTGAGCGGATGGAGAGCATCACCGATACGCGCGGCAACAATCTCGGCCGCGTCGAGGACGGGCTGCAGGACATCCTGCGCCATCTCGAACGCCAGCAGTCGCTGTTCGCCGCGCTGGACAATCCCCGCAGCAAGGCGTCGTCGATCGATCCCGGCCTGGTCGACACGATCAAGCGCGAACTCTCCGACATGCGCTTCAGCCAGTCGGAAACCGACCGCCACACGCAGGATTCGCTGGAAGTCGTTCACTCGACGCTCGGCCATGTGGTCGATCGCCTCGCAAGGATCGAGGGCGATCTGCGCGCGGTCAGCGCCGCGCCTGCCAAGCAATCCGCGCCCGTTGCAACACCCGCTCCGACGTCGCGCCCGGCAACCGCACCAGCCGTTTCGGTGCCGGCTCCGACGCGCCCGCAGATGCCCAATCCGGTGAAGCCACAGGCTGCGCCGTCGCAGGTCGAGGTGCGTCCGCCGCAGGTTCACTTCGATGCCGCGCCGCGCGACTTCGCGGCAACTGCGATCTCGCACGAACCGGCATCGGCCTTCCCTATGCCGAAGGCGATCAGCGACATTCTCGATCCTCCGCCCGCGCCAAAGCCAGTCGCGCAGTCTGCATCCGCTGCTGAGCGTCCGTCGCCGCGCCCGATGGTTGACCCGGCGCTGCCACCAGATCATCCGCTCGAACCCGGCACGCGTCCGCAGGGCCGCGGCGCATCGCCATCCGAACGCATCGCCGCGTCGGAAGACGCGATCAGCGAAATCGCCGTCGATGCCCCCGAACAGGCCACCGCGTCGAGTTTCATTGCTGCCGCACGCCGCGCCGCACAGGCTGCAGCCGCAACCGGCAACGACAAATCGAGGTCTGACAAATCCAGGGCCGACAAATCGAAGGCCACCAGACCTGGGCCGCAGCTCGCCGATAGCGAAAAGTCATCCTCCACGATCGGCTCGAAGATCCGCTCGCTGCTGGTCGGCGCCAGCGTGGTCGTGATCGTGCTCGGCTCGTTCAAGATGGCGATGACGCTGCTGGACAGCGGCTCGCCGGCGCCGGTGGCCGAGAATATTTACTCGGCACCGCCGCTGCAGCTGAACGCGCCCGAGCCGGCCGAGGTCCCGACCAAGCCCGCCGTCCCCGTGCCGGCCGCGCCGTCGATGACATCGCCCACCCCGATCGGCAAGCAGTCGCTGATCGCCCCGTCGCCCGCCGCGGTCGAGCCTGCGCCGCAGCCGGTGCCACAGGCTGCGCCCGTGCCATATGTGTCGCCCGATGTGACCGGCAGCATTGCAGCGCCGCAGGCCAGCGCCGCAGGCCCGGTGCTGCCATCCAGTGGCCAGAAGATCACCACAGCCTCGATCCCCGCCGGCGAGCGCCTGCCCGAGACCATCGGCAGCACCGCGTTGCGCAACGCGGCGCTCAAGGGCGACGCCTCTGCCGCGTTCGAAATCGGCGTCCGCTATGCCGAGGGCAAGGGCGTAGCGCAGAACTACGACGAAGCCGCCAAGTGGTATGACCGCGCGGCGCAGGCCAATGTCGTGCCGGCCATGTTCCGCCTGGGCGCGCTGTTCGAGAAGGGCCTCGGCGCGAAGAAGGATCTCGACGTCGCCCGCCGCTATTACGTGCTCGCCGCCGACCGTGGTAACGCCAAGGCGATGCACAATCTCGCCGTGCTCGATGCCGACGGCGGCACCAAGGGCGCCAACTACAAGAGCGCGTCGTACTGGTTCCGCAAGGCCGCCGATCGGGGCGTCGCCGACAGCCAGTTCAATCTCGGCATTCTCTATGCCCGAGGCATCGGCGTCGAACAGAACCTTGCCGAGAGCTTCAAGTGGTTCAGCCTCGCCGGAGCCCAGGGCGACGTCGATGCCGGCCGCAAGCGCGATGACATCGCCAAGCGCCTCGATCCGCAGTCGCTGGCCGCGGCCAGGCTGGCGGTCCAGACTTTCGCACCGGAAGGCCAGCCCGAGGACGCCATTAACGTGGCCACTCCCGCGGGCGGTTGGGATGCTGCGCCGGCACAGGTCGGGGCGAAAGCATCGATGGGCAAGCGAGCTGCGCGCTAAGACAGATTTTTCTGGACCGTCGGATCGAACCGGCGGTCTTATTTCCTCAACAAACCTTCAGCAGACTTGCCGCGGTGAAGTGCGCGCCGAGCCGGACTGAACGACGAGGAAAACTGGTTTGTCTTTTCGAAATGACGACACATCGGGGGACGCGGAACGCCCATCAGGGATTCCTACGGTCAACCCCTGGGCCGCACGTCCCGCCGAGCCGCCCGCTCCATCGCAGCCTCCACCACCCGAAGCACCGCGCGGCAAATGGTTCAACTGGCCCTCGGTCGCATTCGCGGTCGTGATATTCGGCGGTATCGGCGCGCAGGCTTATCAGGAGCTCTCCAAACCGGAGGCCTGGGCCTATTGGAAAGACCTCTATGTCTCGCCGAGCATGGCGTCTTCGGAGGTCGGAAGTCTCGATCCGGACAATTCGGGCCGCGGCCGTCCAGCGTTGGCGATCACCGGCGAGATCGGCCCGGCCACTGCGAGCTGGTTTCGCGAAAAGCTCGATGAAGCCAAACTCGCGCCCGGCGATACCGTATTGCTGTCGTCTCCGGGCGGAAATGTCGGCCAAGCCATCATCATGGGCGAGATCATCCGTGCGCGCGGGCTGACTACGGCGGTGGGCACGGTGGATTCGGCGGGCCGCATCAAACCGTCCTACTGCGCCAGCGCCTGCGTGATGACCTATGCCGGCGGCAAGGCCCGCATCGGCGTCGAGGGCTCAAAGCTGGGCGTTCACCGCTTCGTCTCGCCCAAGCCGGGGGCGGATCCTGTTGCGTCCGCGCAGCGCACCATGGGCTATGTGCTGAGCTACATGACCAAGATGGGCGTCGCCTCGTCGGTCGTCGAGGCGATGTCAGCCACCGAGAAAATCCGCTGGCTCGGCACCAGCGAGGCTGCCGCCATGAACCTCGTCACCGATCCGGCCAGGAAGTCGTGACGCCGCCGGCCTGCGCCTGGCCCAACAAAATTTACCACCTTGAAAGGTGCCTCATCGGTAGAGGCGGAAAACCGCGCCTGTACCGGATTCTTTAATCCCATCAACGGACGATATCGTCTAAGACGGGGACGCGGCTCGCAATCCGCGCCGCCTCCAGAACCACGCCATGAGCGGTTTCGGCCCAACTCAGGGCCAGAATTCCGAAGCGAACGCGCGTGCAACTGTATCTCCCGATCGCCGACATTCCGATCAATGTGTTGCTCATCCTGGCGATGGGCGCTGCGGTCGGCTTCGTCTCCGGCATGTTCGGGATCGGCGGCGGCTTCCTGATGACACCGCTGCTGATTTTCGTCGGCATCGCCCCCGCGGTATCGGTCGCGTCAGTGGCAAGCCACATTGCAGCCTCGTCTTTCTCCGGTGCGCTGTCCTACTGGCGACGCCGCGCCATCGATCCCGCGCTTGCGACGGTCCTTCTGACCGGCGGCGTGGTCGGCACAGCGCTCGGGGTGTGGGCCTTCACGCAGCTGCGCAATCTCGGCCAGCTCGACCTCACCATCTCGCTGTCCTATGTGATCCTGCTCACCGCCGTCGGCAGCTTGATGTTCTGGGAGGGCCTGCGCGCGCTGCTGCGCATCCGGCGCGGTGATCCCGTGAACTTGCGCCGGTCCGGCAGCCATAGCTGGGTGCATGGCCTGCCGTTGAAGATGCGGTTCAAGCGCTCCAAGATCTATCTCTCGGTGATCCCGGTGATCGCCGTCGGTCTCCTGATCGGCTTCATCGGCGCCGTGATGGGCATCGGCGGCAGCTTTATCCTGATCCCGATCCTGATCTACTGGCTGCGCATTCCGACTTCGACGGTCATCGGCACATCCATGGTGCTGACGCTGGTCACCATGGTGATCGCGACATTGCTGCACGCCGTCACCAATCATCTGGTCGATGCGGTGCTGGCCCTCATCCTGATGGTCGGCGGCGTCACCGGCGCACAATTCGGTGCCCGCGCCGGACAGAAGATTCGCGGCGAGCATTTGCGCCTGCTGCTGGGCCTGCTGATCCTGGCGGTCGGCGTCCGCTTCGCGGTGGAACTGGTCGTTCGCCCCGCGGATCTGTTCACGATCCGCGATACCGGAGGCGTCGCTCCATGATACGCGCGCTCCCGATCATCGCCGCACTCGGCATCGGAATGCTCGCCCCGGCCCGCGCCGAACAACTGATCGTTTCGGTGTCGAACCATCGCGTGACCGTGACGCCGAATTATGCCGGCGAGGAACTGGTGCTGTTCGGGGCTGTCGAGAAAGACGACAAGACACCGCCCGGCCGCAACAACTACAATCTCGTCGTCACCGTCAACGGACCGCGCACCGACCTCATGACCCGGCGCAAGGAGCGCCGCTTCGGCATCTGGATCAACACGGATTCGCGCCAGTTCCTGCAGGTACCGTCCTATCTCGCCGTGTTTTCCAACCGTCCGATGGACGCCATCGCGCCCGCCGACGTGCAGCGCCGCCAGCAGCTCGGAATCAATAACGTCCTGCTGACCCAGCGCGTCGGCACCGACTATGCGGACGTCGTGGCGACAGACCCGTTCCGCAGCGCCTTTGTGCGACTGCGCAAGGAACACGGACTTTATCGCGAGGAGACCTCAGCGGTGACATTCCTGACACCGACGCTGTTCCGAACCAGCATTCCGTTGCCCGCCGAAGTGCCCATCGGAACCTACGATGTCGAGATCAAACTGTTCGCCGACGGTGCGCTGATCTCGAAAGCGGAGACGGCGTTCGATATCGTCAAGGTCGGCTTCGAGCAGTTCGTCGCCAATGCCGCGCGCAATCACGGTTTCATCTACGGACTGCTCACCGCCGCGATGGCACTAATGTCTGGCTGGGCCGCGTCGATCGTGTTCAGACGGGATTAACGCTACTCTCACCACCGTCATTGCGAGGAGCCCTTGCGACGAAGCAATCCAGTCTTCCTTCGCTTGTGGCCTTCTGGATTGCCGCGTCGCTTCGCTCCTCGCAATGACGGTTGAGGATTCTGCGCGTTACAAAAATATCCCCACCACCATCGCCACCACGCTGATGGCCATTGCTGCAGTCGACAGCCAACCGAGCCAGTGCAACGGCCCCTTGATCACAAAATCGCCCATCACATCCCTGCGGCGCGACATCACCATCAGCAACACCATCACCGGCACGGCCAGAACGCCGTTGATGACGGCGCTCCAGTACAGCGCCGAGATCGGATTGATCGAGGTGAAATTCAGCGCGATCCCGATCGCCGCGGACAGCGCCAGAACCGAGTAGAACGCCACGGCCTCGCGCGGCTTGCGATCAAGGCCGACCAGCCAGCGCTGACCTTCGCCCACAGCATAGGCAGTCGAGCCTGCGAGCACCGGGATCGCCAGCAGACCCGTGCCGACGATGCCCAGCGCAAATATCCATTCCGCGAATACTCCGGCGATCGGACGCAAGGCTTCAGCCGCCTGCGCCGAGGTCTCGATATCCGTCTTGCCTGAGGCATTGAGCGTGGCCGCAGCCGTAATGATGATCGACAGTGCGATCAGGTTGGAGAACGCCATGCCGACGATCGTGTCGGCCCGAATGCGCGAAAACTCCATCGCGGCACCAATCGGCCTCTCGATCAACGGAGCTTTGGCGGGATCGATACGTTCGTCCTCCGCCTCCTGCGAGGCCTGCCAGAAGAACAGATATGGCGAAATCGTCGTCCCGAGAATGGCGACTATGGTGGTGAGATACGAGTCACTCCAGGTGATTTGCGGCAGCAGGATGCCTGTGAGAGCCGCGCTCCAGTCGACCTTCACCACCGCAAGCGCGGCGACATAGGAAAACAGGCAGAGCGTCAGCCATTTCAGCACCGAAACATAGCGCTTGTAGTCAAAGAAGATTTGCGCGCCTACCGAGAGCGCGCCGAACAGAACGACATAGACGATGCCATGACCTCCAACGAGCAGCTTGGTGGCATCGGCCATGGCGCCGAGATCGGCCGCGATGTTGATCGTGTTAGCGATGAACAGCAGCGACACGATGAGGTGCAGCAGCGACGCCGGATAGTGCCGACAGACATTTCCGGAAATGCCACGACCGGTCACGCTGCCGACGCGTCCGGAAATTTCCTGGATTGCGACCATCAGCGGAAAGGTCAGCAGCATGGTCCAGCCGATGCCGTAACCAAGTTGTGCCCCGGCCTGACTATAGGTGCCGATGCCGGACGGATCGTCGTCGGAAGCGCCGGTGATCAGACCAGGACCAAGCCGTTTCAGAAAGCCTTTCGGACTAGTAGCTTCTCCCTCCTGATCATCAGGCTTCTCGCTGGACTGGTCCGACATCTGATCCCTGCCATCTCACCGCTCGGCAACGTGCCGTCGCAGCTAACGTTCCGAAGCAGGGACTGGCAATGGGCTAGATCAAAGTCCGCACACCCGGTTCGAGGATACGCAGACGGGCACCGAAGCCGAGCGTGTCGAAGGATGCGCGCAGGTCGCCGGCGCTCTGTTTGAAATGCGCCCATCCGTCGGTGTGCACCGGCACAATCGTCGCATCGGGAAACGCGCGCGCCGTCTCGATCGTGTCGTTGGTGTCCATGGTGAGGTGGAATGGCCCGCGGGTTTGCGCCGCGCCGGCGAAGGGTAGCACAACGCCGGCCGGAAAACGCCGCGCGACCTCGGCGACACCATCGAACCAGACGGTGTCGCCTGTAATGTAGATCGGCCTGCTCCCTGGCGCGTTCGAGCTCAGCACGAATCCGATGACATCGCCCGACAGCGGCTCGATGCCGGCCGGGCCATGACGCGCGGGCGTCGCGGTGATCGTCAGCGAGTGACCATCCTTGCCTGTAAGTTCGGTGCTGTCCCATGGCGCAAGACCCTCGACATCCCCACCGAGGCGCTTGGCGCCCGCAATGGTTGTCAGTGCGCGCGGCGCGTGGCGCAGGAAATCGCGCCCGGAGTTATCAAGGTTGTCGGAGTGCTGATCGTGACTGAGCAACACCGCATCAACCGCGCCGACTTGCGCGGCGGAGATCGCGGGACCGACGAGTTTTTCCAGCGTGACATGCGGCAGCTTGTAAGCGCCCGGATGATCGAAAGTCGGATCGGTGAGCAGCCGGAAGCCGTCGAATTCAATCAGCGCGGTGGGTCCGCCAATCAAAGTGATGGTGAGAGACATGAACTACTCCTGTCGCAGGGGGGCTGGTGAAGCGGCCGGTCTGGTGACGAGATAGATACCGAGGGCGACCGGGACGATCCCCAGGAGATCACGACTTTCAACATGCTCGCCGAGCACCATCCAGGCGAACAGCATGCCGAGTGGCGGCATCAGGAAGTGATAGGCGCTGGCAGCGGTGGCGCCGCAGGTCTTCAGCAGGTGAAACCACAGCAGATAGCCGAGGATAGAACCGCCCAATGTCAGGAATGCAAACGAACCGATCAATCGCGCACTCGGCACGATCGCGCCGATATCGGAAAACGTGAGCGCCACCGGGATCAGCACCACGCCGGCCACAAGATTCTGCACGCCGTTGCCGAGCCACAGGCTGCCCTTTGGTGCCAGCAGCTTGAACAGGATCGTCCCGGTCACGATGGACGCGAGCGATGCCAGCGTGAATACGATGCCCTGCGCGCTGTCGGTGCCCACCGATATGCGGTGCCAGACGATCGAGGTGACGCCGGCGATGCCGAGTAAGAGCCCGGCGACCTTGCGCCCTGTGAGCGGCTCCTTCAGCAACAGCGCTGCGAACACGGCCGTAAACACCGGGTTTGCGCTGACGACCAGGCCGCCGAGACCGGCGGAGATGGTTTGCAGGCCGGTATAGCCGAGGCCGAGATACAGCGCGTTATTGGCCAGACCGATGACGGCGTAGGCCGCGACATCGCGCCAAGACAGCGACCAGGCACCGCGGCGCAGGGCGGAAATGCCAAGGATCAGAACACCCGCGAGCGAAAACCGCGCAGCGAGCAGAATGAGCGGCGGGCAATCGGTGACAGCGATCTTCCCTGCGACGAAGGAGAAACTCCAAAGCAGACAGAAGATGCCGATATAGATCGGCAGCGGATTGAAGGCGGCACGAGGAACCGCGACTGACGGCGCGAGGGACATCGGAAATCTCCTTTGTCCGCTGGTTTATGCGCCCGCCTTCCCATTTGGAAATTAAATGATATACTTTTTGTCAGTTGAAAAACGAATGGGCAGCCGATGCTGGATCTCGAACTCCTGCGCAGCTTCGTCTCGGTGGTCGATGCCCGCGGCTTTACCCGCGCCGGCGAGCGCGTTCACCGCACCCAATCCACCGTCAGCCAGCAAATCAAGCGACTGGAAGAGGATATCGGCCAGCCGCTGCTGAACCGCACCGGCAAGGACGTGACCCCGACCGAAGCCGGCGAGCGGCTCTTGTCCTATGCGCGACGGCTGCTGGCGCTGGCGGAGGAAGCCCGCGACGTGCTGGCCCGGCCGACCAATGAAGGCGCTGTCAGGCTCGGCATCCCCGAGGATTTCGCGGCCTATCGCCTGACCGAATTGCTGGCGAATTTTTCGCGATCCCGGCCCGGCTTGCGGCTCGACGTGCGCGCCGACCAGAGCACGTATTTGCGCCGCGATCTCGAACGCGGCGAACTCGACCTGGCACTGTTCAAGCGCGCCGCCGGTGAGAAAGGTGGCATTGCGGTGTGGCCCGAGCGGATCCATTGGGTCACGAGCAAGGCGCATCCGATCGACCCCGCCATCCGGTCGGTCCCGTTGATCGGCTTTCCCGCCGGCTGCCTTTACCGGACCCGCGCGATTCACGCCATCGAGGCGGCAGGCCGCAGTTGGCACATGGCCTATACGAGCTCCGGCCTCGCCGGCATCCAGGCTGCGGTCGCCGCCGGACTTGGCCTCAGTATCTTGTCCGACATGGCTATCCAGGCCGACCATCGCATCTTGACGGCGAAAGAAGGCTTCGCGCCAATCGACCAGACTGAAGTGACGCTGATGGCCGCCCCCGACGCGAGCCCGGCAACGCTGCGGCTTGCCGACCACCTCGCCGAGTTCTGCGATACGGTGCAGGCGAAGGCGGCGTAAGGCCGCTCTTTCTTTTAATGCTCGTCGGTTTGCAGGGCCATGAAGCCATGCTTCGGACACGCCCCCAAGGAGCCCTCCATGCCGACATCCGACGCTGTCACTGTCGAGGCTCTGAGTCCCACGTCGTTCGAACCCTTCGGATGGGTGCTCGGCAAAACCGATCCTCTCAAAAAAGACGCAGTCGGTTTTCGAAGCCCGGCGAGCGATTTCTGGCACGAACACTTCTTTGATCCCGGCACGGGAGGCAACACCGAGGTCTTGTGGGTCGAGTATCGTGACAACAATCCGCTTGTCTCAAAGCTCGAAGTCCATCACCTGACCCAGCAGGCGGTCGTGCCTCTCACGAAAGAGATCGTTCAGATCCTTTGCTTGAGTGACGCAAACCGGCAGCCGGATTTGTCGACCCTCCGAGCTTATCGTTTGTCTCCTGGCGTCGGAATCTGCATGCGCGCCGGCGTTTGGCACGCAACGCGTGCCGACAATGCGACCTGCCTGATGCTGACCCGAGGCTCGACGACGGAGGATCTTATCGACCATCTCGTCAACAGACAGCCCGCAAAGGAGTCTTCCATCCTGGAAATCCCGCAGGTTCGCCTGATCCAGCGAGCATGACGATCTGTTGGATATCGCTGATCTAGCAACAGCGCGATGCGGCAATGGCGTGCATGCGCCGATCGCCGAGCACATGGGCAACGAAGCCGAGGGTCTGGAAGATTTTCGCGAATGCCGCGTCGCGGATGTTAAGCCCGCCGGTATAGGCGCCGAAGGCCGGCATCACCGCGCGGGTGCCGTCGCTCGCAAAGCAACGACGTTCGACGGCGCGGCCGCGGGTGCTGACGCGCGCCTTTGGATGCAAGTGACCGGCAATCTCGCCTGCAGCACCGGTCGGCTCATGACGGAAGGTGATCGGGCCGATGGCGACTTCTTCAGCGACGGTGCCGCCGAGATCAGGTGGCAATGCAGGATCATGATTACCTGATATCCAGATCCAGTCACGGCGCGTCTGCAATGTGGACAGCAGGTCGCGATTGGCCGGCGATAACCGCTCATGGGCGTCACGGTCGTGGAAACTGTCGCCGAGCGCAATCACAATGCGCGGATCGTGACGCGCGATCACCGCACCGAGGCGACCGAGTGTTGCGATCGTATCGTAGGGCGGCAGCAGCACGCCGCGATTGGCAAAGCTCGATCCCTTTTCGAGATGCAGATCGGACACCACGAGAAGTTTCTGCTCTTCCCAATACAAGGCGCCCGACAGGTCCGCAGCCAGCGTGACGCCGGCAATGCTGACGGTGCTCATGTCAACGGTGATGATCGAATCGGCGTGCATGGTTCTTTTGTAGGATGGGTAGAGCAGTTGCGAAACCCATCAATAGCGCGGAACTGCAGCATGGGTTTCGCTTCGCTCTACCCATCCTACTATCCAGAGGCCTCTTTCACGAGTTCCTCGGCGGCTTCCGCCAGGAGCTCGTCCGACGCTTCGCCGTATACCGCTTCACGGCCAATTTCCAGCATCACCGGCACCGCCAGCGGCGACACGCGATCGAGTTCCCGGTGAATGATACGGCCCTGGATGCGCGTCAGCATGTCGCTCAATCGCCGAATGTCCAGCAATCCCGTCGCGGCGTCGGCGCGCGCGGCGCGCAGCAACACATGATCGGGCTGATGCTTGCGCAGCACGTCATAGATCAGGTCCGTGGAGAACAGCACCTGACGGCGCGATTTTTCCTCGCCGGTGAAGCGCGTATGGATCAGCCCCGAGATCACCGCGCAGGTGCGGAACGTCCGCTTCATCAGCGCCGATTCCGCGAGCCATGCTTCGAGATCGTCGCCGAGCATGTCGGGATCGAACAAAGCGGCGAGATCGAGCCTGCCCTGCCTGATCATGTGCGACGTGTCGCCGAGGCCCCATATGGCCAGCGCATATTCATTGGCAACGAAACCCAGCGGCCGCGCTCGGGCGCGTTCCAGCCGCCGCGTCAGCAGCATGCCCAATGTCTGATGCGCAAGACGGCCTTCAAACGGATAGCAGACGAGGTAATGCTTGTCGGCGCGCGGAAAGGTCTCAACCATCAGTTCGCGCGTGCCAGGCACATGCGAGACATGGGCCTGCAGCAACAACCATTCGCGCACCTGGTCGGGCAGGCCTTTCCAGGCGCCCTCATCGTCCAGCAGTTTGCGCACGCGTTCGGCGAGATAGGTCGAGAGCGGAAACTTGCCGCCCATATAGGACGGCACCTTGGCGTCCTTGTCATGGGCGCGCGAAACATAGACCTGATCCTCGACCAGGGATTCATAGCGCACGACTTCGCCGCCAAAAACGAAGGTGTCGCCGACCACGAGGCCTTCGATGAAATACTCCTCGATCTGGCCGAGCATGCGTCCCCCGCGCGTCAGCGCACCAGTGACACCCTTTTTGCCTTTTCCGCTGCCTCCGCGCACCAGCCGCACCTTCAGCATCGCATCCTCGACGATGGTGCCGACATTCATGCGATACATCTGGCGCACCTTGGGATTGGTGACGCGCCACTTGCCGGAGGCGTCCTGCTTGATACGGGCGAAACGCTCATAGATTTTCAGCGCATAGCCGCCGGACGCCACGAACTCCACGGTATCGTCGAAATCGACCCGCGACAGGTCGGCATAAGGCGCCGCCGAGCGCACTTCGTCATAGAGATCGTCGGCACGAAACGGTGCGCCGCAGGCGCAGCCGAGCACGTGCTGCGCCAGCACATCGAGCGAACCAGTCCGCAGCGGCGGCGTATCCTGTGCATTTTCGGCAACGGCATCGATGGCGACGTGGCATTCCAGAACTTCGAAGCGATTGGCCGGGACCAACACGGCGCGCGAAGCTTCGTCGATGCGGTGATTGGCGCGGCCGATCCGCTGCATCAGCCGCGAGGCGCCCTTCGGCGCGCCGACATTGATGACGAGATCGACATCGCCCCAGTCGACGCCGAGATCGAGCGACGAGGTACAGACCACGCCGCGTAACTTACCGGCGGACATCGCGTCCTCGACCTTGCGGCGCTGCGCGACGTCGAGGGAGCCGTGATGCAGCGCGATGGCGAGGCCATCGTCATTCATGCGCCAGAGATCCTGGAACAGCATCTCGGCCTGGCTGCGCGTATTGACGAAGACAAGCGTCGTCTTGTTGGCCTTGATGAGATCGTAGATCTCGCCGAGCGCATGGCGCGCCGAGTGCCCGGCCCAGGGCAACCGTTCCTTGGTGTCGAGCATCTCGACCACGGGCTCGGCCGCGCCGCCGGCGACGACAATATCGGCCGAGACGCTTTCGCCTGATGGCTGCGGCACCAGAAAGCGCGCCAGCGATTCAGGCTCGGCGACCGTCGCCGACAGGCCGATGGCCCGCATGTCCGGCGCGAGCTTCCAGAGCCGCGCAAGCCCGAGCGACAGGAGATCGCCGCGCTTCGACGTCACCAGCGCATGCAACTCGTCGAGCACGACGCGCTTGAGTGACGAGAACAGAAACGGCGCGTCGTCGGACGACAACAGCAGCGCCAGCTGTTCCGGCGTGGTCAGAAGAATATCCGGCGGATAGCGCCGCTGCCGTGCACGCCGCGACACCGGCGTGTCGCCGGTGCGCGTCTCGACCTTGATCGGCAGCTGCATCTCCGCGATCGGCGTTTCCAGATTGCGCGCGATGTCGACGGCGAGGGCTTTCAGCGGGGAAATGTAGAGCGTGTGCAGGCCACCGGTGCGCTGAACGGCGCGGCCGGTGGAGACGAGGGCGTTTTTCCCCTCGCCCCGCTTGCGGGGAGAGGCTGGCGCGGACGCAGTCCGCGACGGGTGAAGGGGAGCTTCGGCGAACTCGGGAGTTTCAATTATGCGCTCCCCCTCACCCGGCTTGTTCGCTGCGCTCTCAAGCCGACCTCTCCCCGCAAGCGGGGAGAGGTTAGACAGTTCCACCAGCGTCGGCAGGAATCCGGCCAGCGTCTTGCCGGCGCCGGTCGGCGCGATCAGCAGCGCCGAGCGATCGTCCCTCGCCTTCTGCAGCAGCGCCAATTGATGTTCGCGCGGCGACCAGCCGCGCATGGCGAACCAGCGCAGGAAATGATCGGGCAACAGGTCGGGTTCGGCGACGGATTTACGGGGCGGCACGCGTTAGAACTAGGCACTCTCAGCCGTCATTGCGAGGTCAAGGAAAGTTGCCGTGCAACTTCCCCTAACCCCTTGCGACAAAGCAATCCAGAAAACAGCAAGAGAGGACTGGATTGCTTCGCCCAAACGAAATTGGCTGCGCCAATTTTCGCCGGGGCTCGCAATGACGTGGAGAGACCTGTGGTCTTATTGCGTCACCGACTTGTCGGAGATGATCCAGTCCTTGCCGTCGAACCGCTGGGTGTACAGCGTGGCCATCGGAACATAGGCGTCATTGGTATAGCTGTAACTCACCCCCGGCAGCATTTGCGGAGCGCGGAAGCCGTTCAGGCCGATGGCCTGTTTCAGCACGTTCTCATGGGTAAGCTCATCGCCGCAGCGGCGCAGGATCTCCGCCATGGACACGGCCTGACCATAGCCGAAGAAGGCGATCGAATTATCGGCCGAGACCGTGGGCAGATATTTCGCGCGCAAAGCTTCGAACGCCACGATGTCGGGATCCTTGGCATAAAGCGGCGAGCCGATATCCTTGCCATAGGCAATCGAGACGATGCCCTTGGCATTCTCCAACCCTGCCGCCTCCAGGATCGATCGGCCGGTAGAGCCCGCCGACAACAACTGCAGCGGCTTCCAACCGAGTTCAACCACCTTGCGAATCGACTGCGACGTCGCCTTGCCGGTGGTGATGTTATAGAAAACATCGGCACCGGACTTGGCGAGATTGATCAGCTGCGAGTCGATCGTGGGATCGGTGAGATCATAGGTCACCTCGGCGATCACCTTCGCGGAGCCGCCGGCTTTCGCGAGTTCATCCTTGAACGGCCCGAGGAAATCCCGGCCGAAATCATCGTTCTGATAGAGGATACCGACTTTCGCATTCGGATTCACGCTGACGGCATATTTGGCGAGAATACGCGCCTCGGTCGGATAGAGCGGCAGGCCGGCCATGGTCCATTTGTTGTTCTTCGGATCGTTCCACTTCGACGCGCCGGTGTTGAGCAGTAACTGTGGCACGCCCTTGGAATTGAGATATTTGTGCACGGCCGTCTGCGGCGCTGTGCCGAGCGAGCCGTACAGAGCCAGGACTTCTTCCTGCTCAACAAGACGGCGCGTGGCCTCGACCGCCTTCGGCGCGCTGTAGGAATCGTCCATCGTCAGAAACTTGATCTTGCGGCCGTTGATGCCGCCTTTCTCGTTCAAGCTCTGGAAATAGGCTTCGCCAACGCGGCCGAGCACGCCATAGAGCGAGCCGGGTCCACTATGCGGAATGGTTTGCCCGATCTTGATTTCAGTGTCACTGGCACCTGCATCGTATTTCTTGTCGGCGGCGACAGCGGCCGTCACAGTCAGTGGCAACACGACGACGGCGACCCGCGCCGCAGACGCAAACAGTCCCTTGTTCATAGCGTTTTCTCCCTGATGATTTTTGATCCGGCTCTTTGCGAGTCCGATTGGTCGTCTCCATCCCCGGCGTGTCGCCGGGGATGGTCGTTATTCTAAAATACGCGCTTACTGGCTCACCGGCTTGTCCGACAAATCCCAGTCGGTGCCGTTGAAGGTGCCGACATAGAGCGCCTTGATGGTGGTGTAGTCGGTCGGCGTGAAGCCATAGGTGATCCCCGGCAGGAACACCGGCGCGCGGTAGCCTTCCAGATTGGTCGCGTGCTTGAGCACGTTCTCGCGGGTGAGATCGTCGCCGCAGCGGCGCAGGATCTCCGCCATGGTCACACCCTGCGAATAGCCCTGAAACGCGATGGTGTTATCGGGATCGACATTCGGCAGATACTTCTTGCGCAGCTCCTGGAAGGCGATCACGTCCGGATCGTCCTTCCACTTCTCGCTGCCGACTTCCTTGGTGTAGGTCATCGCCACGATGCCCTTGGCGTTCTCGGCGCCGGCGGCGTTGATGATCGAGCGGCCGCTTGATGTCGATACCAGCAGATGCAGCGGCTTCCAACCGAGCTCCGCGACCTTGCGGATCGACTGCGACGTCGCCTTGCCGGTGGAGATGTTGAAGAACGTATCCGCGCCCGATTTCGCCAGATTGATCAGTTGGGAATCGATGGTCGGATCGGTGAGATCATAAGACGCCTCGGCGATCACCTTCGCGGAGCCGCCCGCTTCGGCCAGAATCTCCTTGAACGAATTCATGAAGTCCTTTCCGAACTCGTCGTTCTGGTAAAGGATCGCGACCTTGGCGTTCGGCTTGGCCTGCATCAGGTAGCGCGCGATGATCCGGCCCTCGGTCGAATAGATCGGCAGGCCCGGCGTGGTCCACTTGAACTCTTTCGGGTTATTCCAGCGCGAGGCGCCCGTGTTGAGCAACAGCTGCGGGATCTTCTTGCTGTTGAGAAACTTCTGCACCGCCGACTGCGGCGCAGTGCCCAGCGAGCCGAACAGCGCCAGCACCTCGTCCTGCTCCGCCAGCCGGCGGGTGGCCTCGACGGCCTTCGGCGCGCTGTAGGCATCGTCCAGCGACATGAAATTGATCTCGCGCCCGTTGATGCCGCCCTTTTCGTTCAGCATCTGGAAATAGGCGGCCTGTGTCCGACCGATCACGCCGTACAGGGAACCGGCGCCGCTATAGGGGATGGTCTGGCCAAGCTTGATCTCGGTATCGCTGGCACCCGGATCGTATTTCTTGTCTGCTGCGAAGGCCGAATGGGCCAGTACGGAGACAACTGCAGCGAGTGTTGCGGTCCTGAAGACGGACCTGTGGCGCGAAGGCATCTGGTGTTTTCTCCCTGAGACCCGCTTGTGCGGGTGTGTTTTTGTGACCCGTCGCGGCGTTGATCGCGGCTGTACGGGCTTGCCCTTATCCTCTGCGGGCGCGACAGGCTTGGCAATCCCTCACAGGTTGCCTCATGTTTTCCGTGGGTTGGCTATCGACAGGGTCTCAGCGCACCCAAACGTGACGAAATACGCATCGCGCCACGGACGTCTAAACGCTTATTTAACCGGCTTTTTTTGGCCGGCGCCCCTGCGGTTGCAATGTCGGACAGTGTGGCCGTCCGGATACAGCCAATATGGCCCGACTCCCCTATTCTAACGGTTCAAATCTGAATTGGGGTCGACCATGAAACGTATTCTTCTTGCGAGCGCCGCGCTGCTCGGAACCGCTGTGAGCGCGCAGGCTGCCGATCTGGCCGTCAAGGCCCCTTATTACAAGGCGCCCCTCGTCTCGGTCTATAACTGGACCGGCTTCTACATCGGTGTGAACGCCGGCGTCGGCATCGGCCGCGACCGCGTCACACACAGCTACACCGGCGACTCGCTGTATCTCACGCCGCAGGGCGGCTTCGGCGGCGGCCAGATCGGCTATAACTGGCAGGGCGACTCGCTGCTCGGCCCGATCGTTTACGGCCTCGAAGCCGACATCCAGGGTTCGGGCCTCACCGGCGGTGGCGCCAATGTGGTTGGCCCGCTGCAGACCGTCTACGGTCAGAAGTCGGATTGGTTCGGCACCGTTCGTGGCCGCGTCGGTCTCGCAACCGGTCCGGTCCTGAGCTACTTCACCGGCGGTTTCGCTTACGGCAACGTCAAGACCACGATCACTGAAGGCGGCGTGACGGCGTTCTCGGATAGCCGCATGGCGACCGGCTGGACCATCGGCAGCGGCGTGGAAGCAGCGCTGGGCGGCAACTGGACCGGCAAGATCGAATATCTCTACCTGAACCTCGGCAACCGCTCTGATGCGTTCGCTACCCCGACCCAACTCACGAACACCGAACTGCGTGAAAACCTGTTCCGCGTCGGTCTGAACTACCGCATCGGCGGCAACAGCGTTTACACCCCGGTCGCTGCGGCGAACTGGACCGGCTGGTACCTCGGCGGCAACATCGGTTCCGGCACCGGTCGTGATCGCACCACGCTTACCGGCGTCACCCCGGTTCCCGAGCAGTTCAACCTTTCTCCGGACGGCATCAACGGCGGTGCCCAGATCGGTTACAATTGGCAGGCATCGAACTGGGTTTACGGTCTTGAAGCCGACATCCAGGCTTCCAGCCAGCGCGACAACAAAACTGCCGTTGCTCTCGGCCTCGTCAGCTACGATCAGAAGCTGCCTTGGTTCGGCACGGTTCGTGGCCGCCTCGGCTACTCGGTCGGTTCGACCCTGTTCTACGCCACCGGCGGTTACGCCTACGGCGGCGTGAAGACCAAGATCAACGCACTGGGCGTGGAAGTTGCCAACGCTTCGACCACCAAGAGTGGCTGGACCGCCGGCGCCGGCATCGAGACCCCCTTCAAGCTGCTCGGCCTGTTCGGACCGAACTGGACCTCGAAGACCGAATATCTCTATGTCGACCTCGGCTCAGCTTCGACCACGATCCTTCCCGGCGTCGTCAGCGAGAGCAAGGTTACCGAGCACATCTTCCGCACCGGTCTGAACTATCACTTCAACAGCCCGGTTGTTGCGAAGTACTGATCTCAGCGACATTCGCTAAAATCGAAAACCCCGGCCTCGCGGCCGGGGTTTTTGTTTGCGCCCTGAACAACGCTGTTCCGAGAAAATTAACCACAACGAACCCAATATCCAAATACCGCAATTTCTGGTCGCGCGGCTACAGACAGCATTCAGTTACCCCTTCATAGTTCGGCCAGAAACCTGAACTGGATCCCATCATGAAAACCCTTCGCCTCACCGCCGCGGCACTGCTCTCACTGACCGCCGGTGCGCAAGCCGCCGACATGGCCGTGAAGGCCCCCTACTACAAGGTGCCGGTAACAGCGGTTTATGACTGGACCGGCTTCTACATGGGCGTGAACGCGGGCTACGGCGTCGGCCGGGATCGGCTGCAAAACAACGACCCCATCACTCCCGGCTCAGCCACCTCGACCTATCTGCAGCCCGCTGGCGGATTCGGCGGCGGCCAGATCGGCTACAACTGGCAGACCGGCTCCATGTTCGGCCCGCTGGTCTACGGCGTCGAAGCGGACATCCAGGGCGGCGAGTTGAAGGACAGCTATCCGTTGCTGAACAACGGCGCCTTTCCGCTGGCGCCGCAGGACACCTACAGCCAGAAAATCGACTGGTTCGGCACGGTGCGCGGCCGCGTCGGTCTGGCAACGGGTCCGGTGCTCAGCTATGTGACCGGTGGCTATGCCTATGGCAACGTCACCACCACCACCACCTCCCTGGGCTTTCCTGCCCTGGCTACGAGCCGCGTCCAGGGCGGCTGGACCGTTGGCAGCGGCGTCGAGGCATCTCTCGGCGGCAACTGGACCGGCAAGATCGAGTACCTCCATCTCAACCTCGGCAACAAGACCGATCAGGTGATGGTGCTCGGCACGTTTCCGCAGACCACCACCACTGAACTGCGCGAGAATCTGTTTCGCGTCGGCCTGAACTATCGCATTGGCGGCAACAACAGCACCTATGTGCCAGCGCCCGCAGCGAACTGGACCGGCTGGTATCTCGGCGGCAATGTCGGCTCGGGCATCGGACGCGACCGCACCTCGGTCTCCAAAGCCGGTGACGGCCTTGGTGACCTACCTTCCTACGATGCTTTCAACCTCGCTCCCGATGGCATCAATGGCGGCGTACAGCTGGGTTACAACTGGCAGATGGCGAACTGGGTCTACGGTCTGGAAACCGACATCCAGGCCTCCAGCCAGCGCGACAACAAGACGGCCATTGGCCTGGGCGACGTCCCGTTCGACGCCAAGCTGCCCTGGTTTGGCACCGTACGCGGCCGTCTCGGCTACTCGGTCGGTTCGACGCTGTTCTACGCTACCGGCGGTTACGCCTATGGCGGCGTGAAGACCAAGGCCAGCGAAGACGGCGTCGTGCAGCTCAATGCTTCGACCACCCGGAGCGGCTGGACCGCGGGCGCCGGCATCGAGACGCCTTTCACCCTGCTCGGCCTGTTCGGCCCGAACTGGACCTCGAAGACGGAATATCTCTATGTCGACCTTGGTTCGACCTCGAACCTGATCAACACCACGACCATCACGACCAACGTCACCGAGCACATCTTCCGCACCGGGCTGAACTATCACTTCAACAGCCCGGTCGTTGCGAAGTACTGATCCTGGTGACATCGCTGAAACGCAAAACCCCGGCCTCGCGGCCGGGGTTTTTATTGGTATGACGCCTGGCGCTCACAGACGTTATTGCCCGGCCGTCATTGCAAGGAGCCCTTGCAACGAAGCGACCGTCTTTTCGCTTCGATTCGGGATTGCGCCAGCAAACTTGCCCTTGCGGACCCCGACGGCGTTAAAGCCGACGCTTGATCGCGACGGCCACCAGTCCTGGCGCAGCAACGCCGCGTTCCGTGCGAGACGAAACGTGTTCAAGATGAATGAGCGCCAGGCCGGCCGCTGCGATCAGGTCACGGAGATGATCTTCGCTCTGCGCATAACGCAAGCCCGCGCCGAGAGCGACACCGTCGCCGTCATGGGTCTCGGCCGTGAAGGCGAGCAGCCCGTCTGGAACCAGCACGCGCGTAGCTTCTCGCAAAACCGGCGCAAGGTCGTGCAGATAGATCAGCACGTCGGCTGCGATGACCAGCTCGACACTGCTATCTGACCGGCGGCACAAACCCTCGACGATCTCGGCCACTTCAAGCTCGGCGTAAAGCCCGGTGGCATGAGCGCGCTCGATCATGCGCGACGACAGGTCGATGCCGATAATGGCGCCGGTGCAGGCGGCAAAAGCGCCGGCCGCCAGCCCCGTGCCGCAACCGAGATCGATGGCGCGGGGGAAGAGCATCGCCCTATCCGTCGCAGCGCACGCGGCACGCACGGCGCCCAACAGGACCGCTGGTCCGCGATAACCGAGCGTATCGACCAGCGCGGCGTCGAACTTGGGCGCGTATTGATCGAACAGCGCCGTCACATAGGTCGCCGGCATGGCCGAGAGATCGTGAGCGCCGAGCCGCATCAACCGCAGACCAGCACCGTTGCGATCACCGGGATCGCTGGCCTGCGCGCGGCGAAACGCGGCGATGGCGGCGGCGGTGTCACCCAGTTGCTCCCGGACCTCCCCGAGCACGAACCATGCGGTGGCAAAGCCCGGCGCCAGATCAGTGGCCTGCTCGAACAGATCGGCGGCCGCCACCAGATCGCCCTGCACCTGCAGGTCGCGCGCATAGTCGAAACGCCGGTCGGCGTTCATATCGCCGGATGACATGAACAAGCGCGCGGGCATGGTGGGAACCGATCGGAGGGCGGGGCGTTCGCAGGATGACTCGAACCAACCCAAGGCGGACCTATATAACCGAGATGCGTCCGCAAGACATCCTTATCCCGGTTCCCGCCGGCCTTTGCTGCAAACCGGGCGGCTTCCATATCGATCCGGTCAGACCGGTGGATCGCGCGGTCATTACCCACGGGCATTCGGATCACGCGCGACCGGGTCACGGCCATGTGCTGGCGACGCAGGAAACGCTCGACATGATGCGACTGCGCTATGGCGACAATTTCGCCGGCAGCACGCAGGCCATTTCCTATGGCGAGACGGTCAGGCTCGGCGACGTCACGGTCTCCTGCCATCCCGCCGGCCATGTGCTGGGATCGGCGCAGATGGCCGTGACCTGCAAGGATATCTGCATCGTCGCGTCCGGCGACTACAAGAACGCCCATGATCCGACCTGCACGCCGTTCGAGGTGGTGCCCTGCGACGTCTTCATCACCGAAGCCACGTTCGGTCTGCCGGTGTTTCGTCATGGCAATGCCGCCGACGAAGTGAAGAAGCTGCTGGCCTCGGTCGCGCTGTTTCCGGAGCGTGCGCATCTGGTCGGCGCCTATTCGCTGGGAAAGGCGCAGCGGGTCATCAAGCTGATCCGTGAGGCCGGCTACGATGCACCGATCTATCTGCACGGCGCGATGGAGAAGATCACACACTATTATCAGAGCCGTGGCATCGATCTTGGCGACTTGCGGCCGGTGAAGGGCGTCAGGAAAGCGGATCTCGCCGGCACCATCACGCTGGCGCCGCCATCGGCCACGTCGGATGTGTGGACGCGGCGCTTTCCCGATCCAGTCACCGCCTTTGCGTCCGGCTGGATGCGCGTGCGCGCCCGTGCGCGGCAACGCGGCGTCGAACTGCCGCTGGTGATTTCGGATCACGCCGATTGGGACGGCTTGATCGCAACAATCGGTGCGACAGGCGCCGGCGAAATCTGGGTGACTCATGGCCAGGAAGACGCGCTGGTGCATTGGTGCCAGAGCCAAGGCCTGACCGCACGGCCTCTTGCGCTGGTCGGCTATGGTGATGAGGAGGAAGAGGAAGAATTAAGGCTCAGAACCTAAACCTTCGGCAGGCCAGAAAGCTCAGCTTCCGCATCTTGCACCAATTCTATGAGTTCTTCGTCTTCAAAGTCCTCCCAATCTTTTCGTGGTTTTATTCCAGCTTTCCGCAGAATAATACTCAATAGCTTCCTGGCAGAATCTTTATCCTTGCTTACCTCCTCCAAAATGCCGACCGCCACGTTATGCCAAAGCCTGTTTTCTCTTGTCAGGCTCATTACTTGGCGAATTTTTGTCAGTCTAAATCGCAGCACTTGATCTTTGAGCTTCTGTAAAGCCAAGCGCATCTCTTCTGCTTCAGTCTTTTGGGTATCAAAGCGCTCTATCACTTCGTCGGAATGTGTGCGAACAGCACTTATCCTCCGCTCGAAGTACATCATTCCCGCAACGTAGATTGCAAACTGGATGAATGCATTGAGAAATTGGGACCAATCAAGCCAAGACTCCGATATCCTATCTTTCGATTTGTATCGGGCGCCGCTGGGCCCTTTAACGACGCGCGCGCTTTCGTCTGACAGTTGAACGTCACTTTGCAGCAAAACCGACGCCTGTCTATTTGGAAGAACGCCGGATATTTTGATTAGGACCGTCCTCGGACCTAAACTGGTTTGCTCAAATTTCTCAAAATTCACAGGCGCTACGATCTCAACTCTGTCAGCTGCCACCGAGAGCTGAACGTCGTTCAAGATGCTTGAAGAAAAATTATCTACTACTAGAAGTTTTTGATATTTTGAATCGGGGAGCGTTGGGCGCTCTACCATGTAGATGTCAGCCCTTTCGCTAAAAAAATAGTTCGCCGCTGTGCCAATCACATAGTTGAATGCCGCGAGCAGCAGTCCTGTGGCGACGGTACTGAAAATAGTAGACCAGGAAACTTTTTGTCCGGTAGCAGCTTGTTCTTTTGACATTCAGACCTAGCCCCGCATTAGCATGAATCGATTCGCTGAATTTCTTGATCGTCTGGCTTACGAGCCAGGCCGCAACAACAAGTTGCGGCTGATAACAGGTTATTTCCGCGAAGTGCCCGATCCCGATCGCGGCTATGCGCTGGCAGCGCTGACCGGCGCGCTTTCGTTCAAACATGCGAAGGCCGGCTTGATCCGCGACCTGATCGCGGCGCGCGCTGATCCGGTGCTGTTCGAGCTCTCCTATGACTATGTCGGCGATCTCTCGGAAACCGTCGCGCTGATGTGGCCCAAATCACCCGAGACCGCACACAACAACCCGCCACCACCGACACTCACCGAAGTCGTCACTACACTCCGCACGCTCGGCAAGGCCGAATTGCCCGCACAACTCACCCGCTGGCTCGATGAACTCGACGAGACCGGGCGCTGGGCACTGCTGAAGCTCGTCACCGGCGCGATGCGGATTGGCGTTTCGGCGCGGCTGGCCAAGACCGCCGCCGCGGCGCTCGGCGACAAGGATCCGCATGACGTCGAGCTGGTCTGGCCCGGCCTTGCGTCGCCCTATGGCGAATTGTTCGCCTGGCTCGAAGGTCGCGCGGAGAAGCCGGTCAATCGCGATCCGGCGCCGTTCCGCCCGGTGATGCTGGCACATGCCATTGAAGATTCCGACTTCGCCAATCTCGACGCGTCCGATTTCGTCGCGGAGTGGAAATGGGATGGCATCCGGATTCAGGCGGTCAGCGGCAAAGGCGATGACGACAGGATCGTCACGCGGCTCTATTCGCGCGCCGGCGAGGACATCACCGGAAGCTTTCCGGACCTGACGCCATCGCTGCGGCTGCCCGGCGCGATCGATGGCGAGTTGCTGGTGCTGCGCGAAGGTCGCGTGCAGTCATTCAACGTGCTGCAACAACGGCTCAACCGGAAGAGCGTGACGCCGAAGCTGATGAAGGAATATCCCATTCATCTGCGCGCCTATGATTTGCTCAGCGATGGCGAGACAGATTTGCGGGAGCTGCCTTTCGAGCAGCGCCGTGCCAGGCTTGAGACGTTCATCGCAGAGCTCGACGACGACAGGATCGATCTGTCCGACCAGATCCCGTTCGCAACATGGGATGTCCTCACCGCCGCGCGTGCCGATCCTGTCAGTGCCGGAGCCGGCGAAGATGCCGATGCCGTCGAAGGCGTGATGCTGAAGCGGCGCGATTCCGCCTATCTCCCGGGACGACCGAAAGGCCAGTGGTGGAAATGGAAGCGCGACCCGCACATCATCGACGCCGTGCTGATGTATGCGCAACGCGGCCACGGCAAGCGCTCGTCCTATTATTCGGATTACACCTTCGGCGTCTGGACCGCCGGCGAGAGCGGCGACCAGCTGGTGCCGGTCGGCAAGGCCTATTTCGGCTTCACCGACGAGGAACTGCTGCAAATCGACCGCTTCGTTCGCCGCAATACCACCGAGAAGTTCGGCCCGGTCCGCCACGTCACCCACGAACCTGACAAGGGGCTGGTGCTGGAAGTTGCCTTTGAAGGGCTGGCGCGCTCGCCCCGGCACAAGTCGGGTGTCGCAATGCGGTTTCCCCGCATCAGCCGGCTGCGCTGGGACAAGCCGCCACGTGAGGCCGACCGGCTGGAGACGCTGGAGCGCATGCTGAAGGCGGAGACCACAATTGCGCCGCCCGAGCCTGCGACGCCTTGACGGTCCATACTTGACGAACGAGCCGGGTTCCCCATTTGCGTGGGACCACCTATGATCAGCGCGCGATTTGCGCGCAGGAGACCATGATGCAGCCAAATGAGACCCGGGACTTGCCGGCCAACAATGACGGCCTGGCGCGCTTCCTCGGCGGTTCGCCGCTGGCGGTACTCGGCCGGCTGATCCTGCTGTCGATCCTGGTCGGCGTCGTTCTCGCCGCCATCGGCTTCGATCCGTGGAACATCGTCACCAGCATCCGCCGCCTGTTCCAGTGGGTCTATGACCTCGGCTTCGATGCCATCAATGGCCTCTGGCGCTACTTTCTGCTCGGCGCCGTGATCGTCGTGCCGATCTGGCTGATCATGCGGCTGTTCAGCGCCCCCCGCGGCCGCTGAGACGCGCATCATCCGCTTCAGGCTGCATTGATGTCGTCGGGATTGTCCGTCACCAACAGGCGCGTCTTTGCCATTGCCGGCCCGGCCATGCTGGCCAATCTGACGACGCCTCTGATCGGCATCGTCTCGACCGCGGCAATCGGCAGGCTTGCGACCCGCACCTGCTCGGCGGTGTGGCTTTGGCCTCCGTGGCATTCGACTGCATTTTCTGGCTGTTCGGATTTCTGCGCATGGCGACGGTTGCCTTCACCGCACAGGCGCTTGGCGCCGGTGACCGGATCGAGGTGCGCGCTATCCTGCTGCGCGCGTTGATGCTCGGAGCGGCGATCGGGCTGACGCTGATTATCTTACGGACACCGCTGGCGGCGCTGGTGTTCAGCATCATGGGCGGCAGCGACGCCGTCACATCCGCCGCACGCCAGTATTTCTTCATCCGACTCTGGTCCGCGCCGCTGATGCTCGGCAACTATGTCATTCTCGGCTGGCTAGTCGGCCAGGCGCGCACCGGGATCGCTCTGGCACTGCAGGTCGGCATCAATCTCGCCAACATGGCACTCACCTCCCTGCTGGTCCTGCAATTCGACTTTGGCGTCAGCGGCGCAGCACTGGCCACGGTGATCGCGGAAACCGCGGGCTTTCTCGCCGGCCTCATCGCCATGTGGAAAATCCTTGGCGGTCGCATCGATGTGCCGCGCGCGATCCTGTTCGACCGCATCCGGCTACTACGGTTGTTCGCAGTCAATCGCGACATCATGATCCGTACGGCAGCACTGATTGCTGCATTTCTCTTCTTCACGGCGCAGGGCGCCCGTGCAGGCGACCTGACCCTGGCTGCCAATGCAGTGCTCAACAACTTCGTCATGATCGGCTCGTTCTTCCTCGACGGCATCGCCACCGCCGCCGAGCAACTCTGCGGTCAGGGCACCGGCGCTCGCGACCGCAAGCAGTTTTCCCGGGCCGTAAAGCTCGTCCTGATCTGGAGCACGGCATTCGGCATCGCTGTCACGTTGCTATTCGTGCTGTTCGGCGGCGCGCTGATCGATTTCATCACCACCAGCCCCGAAGTTCGGCTCGCTGCGCGGAATTACATGCTGCTGGCAGCGCTGGCGCCCGCCTGTGGCGTCCTCGCTTACCCCTATGACGGCATCTATATCGGCGCATCGTGGGCGCGCGACATGCGCAACCTGATGCTGCTGGCGTTAGCGATTTACATCGCCGCATGGTTCGCACTGGCCAGCCTTGGCAATACCGGACTATGGCTCGCGTTTCTGGTGTTCATGCTGTCGCGCGGCGCGTTGCAGGCGCTGCGTCATCCAGCCCTGCTGCGACAGTCGTTTCCGCAGCAGGCCTGGCTTACGCCGGCCAGTCTTCCGCTGTGATCGTCGCCGCATCGGCGCCGACGATTTCCGACAGCGATTCGCGGCCGGTGCGCAGCAGCGTCGAGGAAAGATCAGCCTTGATGCTGTCGACAAGGCCGACGCCTTTATAGACCAGCGCCGAATAGAGCTGGATCAGGCTCGCACCCGCGCGAATCTTGGTGAGCGCCGCACCGCCGCTGTCGATGCCGCCGGCGCCGATCAGCGGAAATGCACCTTCGACACGTACGAAGGTCTCCGCCACCATGCGGGTGGACAGCCTGAACAAGGGCCGCCCTGACAATCCGCCCTGCTCTTTCGAGCGTACCTGTTCGCGCAAGGTCGAGGGACGGCCGATCGTGGTGTTCGCGACGATCATGCCATCAACGCCGCGCGAGCGCGCGACATGGACGACATCGTCGAGGTCGGCGAGGCTGAGATCGGGCGCGATCTTCAGCAACACCGGAGAATCTCCCGCATTCTTGCGAACGCGCTCACGCGCATCGATCACCCGCGCCAGCAGATCGTCGAGTTCGGCGGCCTGCTGCAGATTGCGCAGGCCCGGCGTGTTCGGCGATGACACGTTGACGGTGAAATAGCTCGCCACCGGCGCAAAGGTCTCGATCAGCCGCACATAATCCTGCGTGCGATCGGGCGAATCCTTGTTGGCGCCGACATTGACGCCGACAATACCGCCATTCTGCGCACGTGCAGCCAGCCGACGCAGCACGACCTCCGCACCGTCATTGTTGAAGCCAAGCCGGTTGATGACCGCTTCGTCACGCTCCAGCCGAAAGATGCGCGGGCGTGGGTTGCCGGATTGTGGCTTCGGCGTCACTGACCCGATCTCGGCAAAACCGAAGCCGAGACGGAGCAGCGCGTCCGGCACCTCGGCATTCTTGTCGAAGCCGGCAGCGATCCCCACCGGATTGGGGAAGTTCAGACCGAATGCACGGACCGCGAGTTTCGGATCGTCCGGCCGCGGGCGGGCGTAAGGCAGCATGCGCAACCCGCGGATCGCGAGGCGGTGCGCGTCTTCGGCGTCGAGCATACGCAGCATCGGCAGGGAAAAGGCATCGAAAGCGCGGATCACGATTTGAGCTCCGGAATGTCGTGGTTGCCGTCGGAGCGCGCACGCAGATCCATGACGGCCGTGACGGCGCCGAGATCGAGTTCGCCGTAGAGATGCGGGAACAGATCGCCGCCGCGGGATGGCTCCCAGCGCAGGGCATCGCCGAGTGCGTCTGCGTCCACAGCGACCAGAAACAGGCCGGTCTGGCCGAAATAATACTTCCGGAGCGTCTCGGGGAGCTGTGCCGCGGTCGAGAAGTGGATGAAGCCGTCCCGGGCATCGTCGGCGCTGCCGCGATAGGTGCCCTGGCGCTCAGCCTCGCGCCAGCTCGAGGCCGGACAGATTTTATAGATGGTGCGCAACCGCCCAGACTTCCAATTTGGTTGAATCAGCTGTTTTCGATGTGGTGTGGACGCCCAGTCGCGGGATTCGATGGCTGGAGCCGACAGTCGACCGTATCGGCGCCCCCCCTCCACTTCAAGGCTGCACATTTTTTTCAAATGCCTGTTGCGAAATCCGTGCATTCACGGCAATAATTCCTAGATTTCGCCACGATTCACCGCCCCGCAGAAATCCGGGCCAAGGGACCGAAACCGATGATGCTCTCGCACGCCCAGATCTGGAACGCCCTCGACCGCCTCGCAGAGCGCAACGGCATGTCACCCTCCGGCCTTGCGAAGAAGGCGGGGCTCGACGCCACGACCTTCAACAAATCCAAGCGCATCACCAACGACGGCCGCGAACGCTGGCCGTCGACGGAGTCGGTCTCGAAGGCGCTGACCGCAACCGGCGTGACCATCGACAGCTTCGTCACGCTGATCGAAGGTACCAAGCGCATCGTGCAGTCGGTGCCGCTGCTCGGCTTCGCACAGGCCGGCCATGGCGGCTACTTCGACGACGCGGGTTTTCCCGCCGGCAGCAAGGGCTGGGACGAAGTGGGCCTGCCGTCGGTGAATGACGAGCACGCTTATGCGCTGAAGATCTCCGGCGACTCGATGAAGCCCGCTTATCGCGACGGCGACATCATCGTCGTCTCGCCGGAAGCGCAGATCCGCAAGGGCGACCGCGTCGTGGTCAAGACCAAGGACGGCGAGGTGATGGCGAAGGAATTGAAGCGCCGAACCACGAAGATCATCGAGCTGCAGTCGCTCAATCCGAACCATGTCGACCGCAGCTTTCCGGCCGCCGACATCGCCTGGATCGCGCGCATCGTTTGGGCGAGCCAGTAACCGAACACACTCTGGACTGGCGTCCGGCCACCGAATGATCTATGCGAGTTCCCTATCCGAAACTCGCAACCTTCGGTGGCGCCATGAAAACCAGAACAATCGTTGCCGGCGCGATCGCGCTGGCCCTCGTTAGCGCAGGTTCTCTCGCACATGCGAAGCCCATGACCTGCGCGGTCGTCACGACAAAGCAGATCGAAGCGCTATTCGACCGCTGGAATGCCTCGCTCGCAACGCTCAACCCCGCCAAGGTCACCGCCAATTACGCCTCGGACGCGGTGCTGCTGCCGACGGTGTCGAACACGCCGCGCACCGACAGCGCGTCGATCCAGAACTACTTCGTGGATTTTCTGAAGAAGCACCCGCAAGGCAAGATCGACACGCGCACCGTCAAGATCGGCTGCAACATGGCATCCGACGTCGGCACCTACACCTTCACGCTGTCCGGCAAGTCCCCCAGCGATACGCAAATCGTCAAGGCCCGCTACAGCTATGTCTATGTCTACCGCGACAAGAAATGGCTGATCGCACACCACCACTCGTCGGCAATGCCGGAGCCTGTCACGTCGGCGGCACCGACAGCAGCGCCGAAATAGGCATCAAGAAAAAGGCGCGCTCCGTCAGGAAGCGCGCCTTTGACGTTTCGCAGGGCGTGAGCCTCAGGCCGAGCGCGCCAGCGCGCCGTCGATCATATTGATCGCATTCTGCACGCCATAGACCGCGACGAAGGACCCGAAGCGCGGACCCTTCTCCTGGCCGAGCAGCACCTGGTACAGCATGTTGAACCAGTCGAGCGAGACGCCGGGCCGGCCATCCTTGGCGAGCTTCTTGTGATCAAGGAACGGCTCGCGGCGGCCGATCTCATAGACCGCGTTCTGGATGTCTTCCGGCGTGGCCTCCGCCGGCAGTTGCGACAGTGCATCGCGCAGATCCTGCAGCGCCACGCGCTCGACATCAGTGGGCTCGCGGAACGTCTTGGTCGGCGCCACAAAGTCCCGATAGTAGTTGATGGCATAGCCGACCATCGCGTCGAGCCGCGGATGCGTCGCCGCGGAGACGCCCGGCCGATAACGCCGAATGAAGCCCCACAGGGTTTCGGCATTCTCGGCATTCGACGACGACACCAGCGTCAGCAGCAGTTGGAACGTGACCGGCATATCCGCCACCGGCGGATCGCCGGCATGGATGTGCCAGGCCGGATTGGACAGCCGCTGCTTGCCGTCCTGCCTGGCGTAACCTTCGACGAACTGCTGATATTCGTCGACATTGCGCGGGATGACGTCGAAGAACAGCCGCTTGGCCGCCTTCGGCTCGCGATACATGAACAGTGACAGCGATTCCGGCGAGGCATAGCGCAGCCATTCGTCGATGGTCAGGCCGTTGCCCTTCGACTTCGAGATCTTGCCGCCCTTGTCGTCGAGGAAGAGCTCATAGTTGAAACCTTCCGGCGGTGTCCCGCCGAGCGCCGCGCAGATCTTGCCCGACAGCTTCACAGAGTCGATGAGATCCTTGCCGGCCATTTCATAGTCGATGCCGAGCGCCGCCCAGCGCATCGCCCAGTCGGCCTTCCACTGGCACTTCACATTGCCGCCGGTGACCGGCGTCGTGACTTCTTCGTTAGTGTCAGGATCGACATAGGTGATGGTGCCGGCGGCAACGTCGCGGCGAATCATCGGCACTTGCAACACGACGCCAGTGGTCTTGCTAATGGGAAGGAACGGCGAATAGGTCGCGCGACGATCCGGGCCGAGGGTCGGCAGGATGATGTCCATGACCTTGTCATAGACTGCGAGCATCTTCAGCAGCGTCGCATCGAACCGGCCGGATGTGTAGTAGTCAGTCGACGAGGCGAATTCGTAGTCGAAGCCGAACTGATCCAGAAAGACGCGCAGCCGTGCATTGTTGGCCGCGCCGAAGGAGGGATATTCGTTCGAGAACGGATCCGGCACCCGCGTCAGCGGCTTGCCGAGATGCGATGCCAGCATGTCCTTGTTCGGCACATTGTCCGGCACCTTGCGCAGGCCGTCCATGTCGTCCGAGAAGGCAATCAGCCGGGTCTTGATCTTGTCCTCGGTGAGTACGCGGAAGGCGTGGCGCACCATGGTGGTGCGCGCGACTTCGCCGAAGGTGCCGATATGCGGCAGGCCCGACGGGCCGTAGCCGGTCTCGAACAGCACTTCATCTTTCGGCGTTTTTTTCAGACGTGCCACCAGCGCCTTCGCCTGCTCAAACGGCCAGGCGTTGGAAGTCTCGGCGAGCGCGCGCAACTCGCTCGGGCTCATGGTGGGGTCTAGCGTGGACATCGTATTTTGGGCCTCCGGGCCGCGGAACCTAGCGGCTCCGCACCGAAATGCCAAACCGCGGGATGAGAAAATTCAGAAAGGGCTGACCGAGAAATAACGCAGCCACAAATCGGTGTAGCGGCCTTTCTCCCAGACCCGGAACAGGGCCCAGTTCAGCGCCTGGCGCAGCGTGTCGTTGCCTTTGCGGACGGCGATGCCGATGCCCTCACCGAAAAAGCGGCTTTCGATGAAGGGGCCGCCGCTGAAGGCGCAACAATCGGCGGAATCGCTGCCATTGATCCAGAAGGCGAACGAGATCGCATCGCCGAAGATGAAATCGACCTCGCTGCGTTTCAGCGCCTGGCGTAGCGCATCGTCGCTTGGAAAAGGCACCAGCACCGCATCGGTGAACATCGCCTTCAGATAGGCTTCATGGGTCGAGCCCGCGATCACGCCGACCTTCTTGCCCTCGAGATATTCCGGGCGGATCTCCGGCATCACCGCATTCCTGCGAGCCACGAAGCGCGCCGGCGCACGGTAATAGGGATCGGTGAAATCGACGCGGGCGCGAATCTGCGGCGTCACCGCCATGGAGGCGATGATCGCGTCGCCCCGGTTGCTGGAAATGGCATCGAGCAACGTCTCGAAGCGGCGCATCTGTACGGTGCAAGTGACCTTGATCTCCTCGCAGAGAAGGCGTGCGAGATCGACGTTGAAGCCCGCCGGATTGCCGTCGGGGCCGGTAAAGTTGAACGGCGGGTAGTCGGTCTCGGTCAGGAAGCGGATCACGGTGATGCGCGACAGGTCCGGCCGGTCCGGACGGCGACGCGGATCCCAGAAGCCCGGCACGGCCTGCGGACCGGGCTGGCTCACAGCCGGAGCCGACGTCTGCGCCAAAGCCGGTGCGGCCGAAAACAGCGACATCCATGCGGCCAGCAAAGCGCCAAGGGTCAGCGCAGTTGCGCGACACTTCATCAGCGGTATTTGGTTGCGGGAATTAACCATCTGTGGTTGCATAGAGTGCTTCCGGATCGCGGTCTTATAGACCATCCGGCGCGAGACGCGAGTAGCGTTTGTGGTGTGAGGGCGTTGCATGGGGGTGCAGCAATCTTCCCGGGGTCATCGGCCGCGCGTTTCGCGCCAGCCGGCCGCTGCAATACGCCCGCCTTCCGCACCCATCGGCAGGACGTCCTCCTTCCCCATGCCGGACCCAGGCGTCGGGTCAGACCGCGGCAAAGATCCGGCCAGCGAGCTCGACTGCCTGCGTGGCATACTCCCGGTCCCGCTTCTGCACGCCGCGGAGCGACGGAGCCGCGAGCTCAATCTGGGCGCCGATCAGGTCCTGATCCAATGGGGCGTGATCAGCGAGGAGACGTATGTCGCGCATCTGGCCCGCCACCTTGGCATCGGCTTCGACGATCTCTCGACAGTCGGGCGCGCTCACTGCCCCCTGGCGGATGCCGATCTTCCGGGGATCGCAGAGTTCGGCATCCTGCCCCTCCAGGAGGATGACACACTCAACTGGATCGTCACGCCGCGCGCCTTTACGGCACGGCGGCTGATGCGTTTCTCCACCACATATCCATCGCTGATCGCGCGCATTCGGCTGACCACGCGGCGTCACCTGCATCAATATCTGACCGAGCAGACCGGCGACGCGCTTTCGGATATCGCCGCCGAAGGCCTGCTGCGGACGCGACCTGCCATGTCGGCCAAGTCGATCATCGGTTGGCGCAGAGGATTGCAGCCAGCGATTCTGCTGCTGGTATGCGCGGTTCTCGCGCTTCTGTATCCGACGCTGGCGATGGATCTGATCGGCGGCCTGGCGGCGATCTGGTTTCTCGCCTTTTCGCTTCTCAGGCTGACTTGCGTGCTGGTGCCGCCGCAGCCGGAGCAACGGTTTCCGCCGCTGCGCGGCGATCAACTGCCGATCTACTCAGTGGTCGTCGCGCTCTATCGCGAGGAAACGTCCGTTCCGGGTCTGTTGCGATCCCTGCAAAGGCTCGACTATCCCTCCGAAAAACTCGACATCATTCTGGTGCTCGAGCCCGACGATCTGCGGACCCGCGCCGCCGTTGCCAGAGCCCGGCCGGGGCCACAGGTTCAGGTCCTGATCGCACAGGCGACGGGTCCGAAAACCAAGCCGAAGGCGCTGAATGTTGCACTTCCCTTCGTGCGCGGCAGCTTTCTGACCGTGTTCGATGCCGAAGACGATCCCGACCCCGGCCAATTGCGCGCCGCGCTCGGCATGTTTCGCCAGCACAACGACGACGTCGCCTGCGTTCAGGCTGGGCTGCATTTCGACAATCTGACGCACAGCCTGCTGTCGCGCATGGCGGCAGTCGAATATGCCGGGCTGTTCGCGGTCTTCCTGCCCGGGCTGGTCGCATTGGGCATGCCACTGCCGCTTGGCGGCACCTCCAATCATTTCCGCACGGACACCTTGCGCCGCATCGGCGGCTGGGACGCCTATAACGTCACGGAAGATGCCGACCTCGGGATCCGCCTGGCGCGGCTGGGCTATCGCTCGGTGACCATTCCATCGGTCACGCTTGAGGAAGCACCGATCGCGTTCGGCGCGTGGCTGCGCCAACGCTCACGCTGGATGAAGGGCTGGATGCACCTTCTGTCAACTTCTAATAATTGCAGTGATTTTATGGAGTTACGCCTCGATCACTCACTCGGGCGCCTCGCGTCGCAACACCATCGCAACAGGCTCGCTCAATCGGCCAAACCAATAGTCGGGGCCGAACCTAGATCGTTCTGGACGCCCGTAATCAAAAGGCGTGCGCCAGCGAGAAAAACTTCAGCGCTGGCGTGGTTATTTCGACCGCACGTTGTCGAAAACAAGCGCGAGTCCATCGCCGGGCTAGCTTTGAAGCATCCTGACGGCCGCGCGATTCGGCGAAGACTGCGGCGTTCGATGGCCGGAGGTGCACTTCGACAAACGTCTGGACAGTGCCTGAGGAAGGCAGGCGGGCAACACCGCGCGTCGCTTACCGAGGCACATCGAAAGCTCGACAAAGGTCCATGCACCGAGGCCTGATTGTGATTTCGTATTTCCCACAGGCAGCAGGACGGCCTCTATCAAGTATCGCGATGGCGCTACGGCGCATGAAGATCACCGATGCCACCGCGTATGGCTTCCGATCAAACTTCCGCGATTGGCCGGCAACGCATCCATTTCTCGCGACAGCTCCCTGATGCAGCGCTCGCATATGTTATCGGCACGTGAATGCAGTGCAGACGTTTCTCAAGTTATTATCGCTCAATAGCTTAGGTCGCTTTCTGTCACACCCCCTAGTCAAGATTCGATTCCGGAATACTGTCTTCGGCGATCAGCAGCAAATGCTGCCGACAAACACAATACACCGAGGGACGATGAGCGACGAAAAGCAACACAACAGTGCACCGAAGTTGCTGAGGACGGTTCTCGAAGCTGCTGATGAGCTTCGTGTTGGCCGCAGCACTGTTTACGAATTGATCCGTACTAGGCAGCTAGAGACCATAAAGATTGGTCGTTGCACGCGGATACCCGCGACATCGATCACAGCATTCGTTGAGCAACTGCGCACAACTGCAGCGTAGCCTCCCCTTAGAACAGATGTGCTACCGAGCTCGCTTCAAGCAAGCCGCGGCTGGCAATCCTTTCACATTTTGAGACCAACACAATGGACACTCACGTGACCAAACAGCCGAACTCGGCATATGAACGCATCACTAGGCTAATCGAGGGCGTGGATAGCAACGACATTCCCCCCGCCATCGCAGCAGTCAACGAGCGCGACGCACTTACCATGTGGGGCAGCAAGGCCGTCGTGGTCCACGAAGATCCCTCAGGCGCGATCCAGATTCGCTCCCTGGAGGCGCATCGAGCTTGGTACGCCAATCAAACGATCCAGATTCCTGATGCTGCCGGCAACTTAAAATCAGTTGCTTTGGGATCTGCGTGGCTCAGCCATCGGGACCGACGTCAGTACGAAGGAGTCGAGTTCTTCCCCAATCCCGATGGCGCGCGTGGAAAACCGAACTTTCTGAACCTCTGGAAAGGTTTCTCGGTCGAAGCGTCGGAAAACGGAAGTTACGCCGTCTTTAAGGATCACATCCTGAACAACATCTGCAATTCGGACGCGGACCTCTATGCCTACGTATTCGGCTGGTTCGCGCAGATGATGCAGCGCCCCCGAGAGAAGCTTGGGACTGCACTTATCCTGCGAGGACAGATGGGGACCGGGAAGAGCAAGCTCGGCGAGGTGTTTGGCTCTCTCATCTTGAACCACTATCTGCAGGTCGACGACGTACGTTACGTCACGGGCAATTTTAACAGCCACATGGCCAATTGTCTGCTTCTCCAGGCTGATGAGGCCGTCTGGGCCGGCGACAAGGCCGCGGAGGGCCGATTGAAGGGCCTAATTACGTCTGACAAGCAGTTGATCGAAGCCAAGGGCGTCGAGCCGATACAAATGCCCAATTATGTTCGCTGCCTCATGACGTCGAATGAGAGGTGGGTCGTACCTGCGGGGCTCAATGAACGTCGTTTCTGCGTCCTCGACGTTGATGCGCGTTGCGCGCAAAATAACGAATACTTCCGCGAAATGCAGGCCGAGCTGGATGCAGGCGGACGTGGGCGGTTGCTGTACGACCTGCTGCGATTTGATCTCGAAAGCGTGAACTTGCGAAAAATCCCAACAACCCGAGCGTTGCTCGATCAAAAGGTACGATCCCTGGATTCTGTCGATAGTTATTGGTTCGGACGTTTGTGGGAGGGCGTGACTACGACCGATAGCACCGAATGGCTTGTCCAGGTTCCGACGTCATTGTTGTTCCAAGACTATCTAAAGGTGTCGACGCAGATCGGGGAGCGGCGACGCCAGACAAGCTCACAGTTTGGCGAGCGCATCCTCCGGCTTGGTGCCCGTAAGATTCGGCCAGTCAGCAACACGCAGGATGGATCGTCGCAACGAGCCTATCACTATAGCCTGCCGGGGCTTACCGAAGCGCGTAAAGCGTTCGAAAGCCTCGCGGGTCAGACCGTCGGTTGGCCAAGCACAGATGCATGCGATGATGACGTTCCCTTTGAATAACGGGGCTCTGTCCAGGCTGTCCTACCAGTCCAACCATTTTCAGGACCGTCAGAGGGGGGAGGATGTTAAAGGTGCAGAGCGGGCCGGGTCGATCTAAGCCCTATTCCTCTAATCTTCTAGAATAATCGAAGTGATAGGACTGCCTGGACGGCCCGTTGATTTGCAGAGGTTTCTCAGGTCCCGGCACCTGTGACATGCAAGGGACCTGTCGGACCGAGATGACCCTTACCGGCAGGCAAGTTGAATTTGCCGAATCGATGACCAATCGCCGTTGGACCGTGCTGGAGGCGCTTTCAAACTTCTGGTCCTACCTGAGCGCTAGCGAGCGCGCAGATCTAGAGCCGTATGCGCTGATGCGAAACGGCTTGGCGAGCTGTCACGCATCGGTGCCCGGGCGAAGTCTTCGCAGCAGCTCGGCGAGATCGGTCGGACGGGCAATCCTCAACCAAAGGACAAGAAAGACTCGCGCCGACCTGAATCGGGCTCTGTCGAGAAGGCCGGTACTGATGGCATGCGAACCGAGGAAGAGGAAGCGGGTCCTTCCCCGGCCGGGGTCCCCGCGCGGCCACCGCAGTCCGGGATTTCCCCAGTTTGTCAGATCAAAATTCAGGGTTGACCAGGTTGACGACTGTCGGAATGGTTGACCGTCTAGCTCCGGTGTAATTGCCGTTCGCGGATTGACGCTGCAGCCAACCGCATTTTTTGCCCGTCGCTGCGTCGAGCAACAGGCATTGTTGGAGGGAGAAGAACTGGACTCAAACCTTCTCCGCGAGAGCCCGCGTACCTGGTCGCACCCCGTCGTTGACGGAGCGTATCCCGCGGTGAGAACCTGGAACGCCCTCCCGTTAGGTCAGAGCTTCGACTATACGGCGGTTGTTCTCATGGGGGCGACGAGCGGCGGAGGCTGACCCGCCAAGCCGGTCCAGCCGTATCCGGATCTGGCTCCTATTCTATTTTGAGCCCGCCAAGCGCGTCGGCAAGATCCCTGACCCGCCGCTCGATGTCCGCGACCCGGTGACCCACCAGCAGCTCCCGCCGCCCCATCATGACAATCATGGCGTCCAGGACCTGATCGCAATGGCGCGCCAAGGTCAAAAGGTGCTCCCCATTGGGACCATAAGTTCCCGCGAACCAGTTTTTGACGGTCCGTTCGTTGGCACCCGTCCACCCCGCGACCGCTTTAACGTGCACGGCGCTTTCGACAGACGCTCTGTTCAAAGCCGCAGCAATCTCTTGCGCAAAGGTTCGCCCGTTTGGAGGGAAGCCCTCGCCAGGAGCGCTGAGAAAGAACTTACCCATCATTGGAAACGACATTCCGCACCCTTCTCGCTACCATCTGGCTGCAGCAAGCCAGGTGTCCTCGGGGGAAGGCACAGCAGATAATCCTACAGGTGCCCGCTTGATCAGGCGAACCCGCGCCTCTGTTGTCAGCACAAGCTCAGCGGACACGCTGTGTCCAGCAGCCGCGTACGTGAGGATGTCAACAGAGCACCAAGATTACTCGACGGAGAATCAACTCGATACGATCAGTCGCTATGCTGAACGGCGTGGTTTTGAGATTGTTCAAGTATACGAGGACTCTGGACGGAGCGGCTTGCGAATTGACGGCAGAGACGGTCTACAAAGCTTGATGAGGGCAGTGCAAAGCCAGCAGGCGGCGTTCAAGGCTATTCTGGTTTACGACGTGAGCCGATGGGGACGGTTCCAGGATGCGGATGAGGGCGCCTATCACGAGCACCTCTGCTCCAGGGCCGGCATCCGTGTGCACTACTGTGGGGAGCAATTCGACAACGACGGCAGCATCGGCTCCATCCTGCTTAAAAATGTAAAGCGGGTGATGGCGGGAGAGTATAGTCGCGAACTCTCTGTTAAAGTGTTTGCTGGGCAGTGCCGGTTGGTTGAATACGGATTTCGTCAAGGCGGCCCAGCCGGCTACGGTCTGCGTAGACTTCTCCTCGACCAAAGCAGAGCCCCGAAGGGCGAGCTCGCCGCGGGGGATCGCAAGAGCCTTCAAACAGATCGGGTCGTTCTGACCCTTGGTCCGCCAAACGAAATTGAGCAAGTCAATCGAGTCTATTCGCTCTTCGTCCACGCTGCGATGTCGGAGCGCGAGATTGCGACGCTGCTCAATAATGAAGGCCGCACCACTGAGCGCGGGACGGCTTGGAGCCGCGCCTCGATCCACCAAATCCTCACCAACGAAAAATACATCGGCAACAACGTATTCAACCGCGTCTCGTACAAACTGAAGCAACGCCGCGTCGTCAATCACCCAGACACATGGGTCCGCGCCGACGGGGCCTTTCCCGCTGTCGTCGATATCGCGCTATTTGAGCGGGCGCGGGCGATCATTGACCAGCGTAGTCATTATTTTTCCGACGAAGAGCTTCTGGCGCTCCTAAGATCAGTACTGACGGAAGAGGGATCCCTATCCGGGCTCGTGATCGACGAGCGCGAGAATATGCCGTCGTCGAGCACTTATCGATATCGATTTGGCAGCCTGACCCGCGCTTACGAACTGATCGGCTATGAGCCGGACCGTGATTACAGATACATCGAAATTAATCGGAACCTACGGCGATCGTATCCGGATGTTCTCGCGACCGTCACCGCCGGCTTGCGAGAGGCGGGCGCCGATGTCGCGTTTGATGCCGCGACTGAGTTACTGACAATCAATGACGAGTTCACCGCATCCTTGATCATCGCGCGATCCTTCCAGACAGAAGCGGGCGCCCTGCGCTGGCGGCTCAGATTCGATACGGGTCTGGTTCCCGATGTGGTCGTTGCCCTTCGCATGGATGCGGCCAATAAGGTACCGCATGACTACTATCTGTTTCCGAGCATCGACCTCAACGCCAATCATTTGCGGTTGCAGGAGGACAACCCGTTGGCATTGGACGCCTACCGCTTCGATTCACTCGACTTCTTCTACGCGATCGCAGCTCGTACCAACTTTTTGGAGGATGCCGCATGAGCAAGTCTGCAGCTACCGAAAACGGCAAGACGATCAAGATCATTCCCATCGCTGAGATCCGACTGCTGAACCCGCGGGCCCGCAGCCGGCGCAATTTTCAAGAGATCGTCCGCAGCATCGCCAATGTCGGGCTCAAGCGCCCGATCACCGTAAGCCCGCGTGAAAGCGACTCGGACAACGCGCGTTATGATCTGGTATGTGGGCAAGGAAGGATTGAGGCCTTCATTCAGCTCGGACAGTCCGAAATCCCGGCGATCGTGACCGACGCGGCGGAAACCGACTGCCTGGTGATGAGCCTCGTTGAGAACTGTGCACGGCGCCAGCATCGCGCCGTCGATCTATTGGAGGATATCAGTACGCTGCGGGGCCGCGGCTATACCGATCGGGAGATCGCCGCAAAGATTGGTGTGACCTCGGAATATGTGACGGCGATCGCCAAGCTCCTGGAAAATGGCGAGGAGCGGCTGCTAGCGGCCGTCGAAAACGGCCTGCTGCCCCTCAACATGGCGATCGAAATCTCGAAGTCGAGCGACGACGAGGTGCAGCAGGCACTCACCCAAGCCTATGCCGAGAAGAAACTGCGCGGCCGCAAGCTTGTTGCCGTCCGCCGCTTGATCGAGCAACGCCAACGACGCGGCAAGCACATCCGCGACATTTCCAACGGGCGGCGCGAGCCGAAACGCCCTTTGACCAGCGAGGCCATCGTGCGCGTTTATCGGCAGGAAGCCGACCGCCAGAAGCTGCTGATCAAAAAGGCCGAGGTCACCCAACAGCGGCTGCTGTTTGTGGTCGAGGCGATACGTTCGCTGCGCGACGACAGCAATTTTACCAACCTGCTTCGCGCCGAACGCCTGGATTCGATGCCGGCGTTCCTGCAGGAACGCCTCACCTCGGGGGCGGCCGCATGAGTACCTATTCAGAGCCCGGTCCGATCGATGCCGTCGTTCAAGGATTTGATGCGACCTGCAGGACAATCCCCCTGACGGCGATTTTGCCGGTCAGAGCAATCGGAAAGACAGTCAAGACGAGCCACAAGTATAAGCAGATTGCAGCGTCGATTCGTGAGATCGGATTGGTCGAGCCGCCTGTCGTCACTCCTGACGCGCGCAGCCCGCAGCTCTTTCTGCTGCTGGATGGGCATCTTCGGGTCGAGGTTCTGCGCGACCTCGGGGTGGCTGAGGTGGAATGCCTGATCTCCCGGGATGACGAGGCGTTCACCTATAATAATCGCATTAATCGCCTGTCGCCGATTCAAGAGCAGCGGATGATTGCCAAGGCGATCGAGCGCAAAGTCCCCAAAGACAAGATTGCCCGTGCCCTCGACATTAAGATCCGCAGCATCTCGCGGAAGATGCAGATGCTGGATGGTATCTGCGGCGAAGTCACCGGACTGCTGAAAGACAAATTCTGTCCGCTCGCCGTGTTCGATATCTTGCGCAAAATGCGCCCACTGCGGCAGATCGAGGCGTCGGAACTGATGATCAACGCCAATAATTTTGCCGTCAGCTACGCATCCGCCATTCTCACTGCAACGCCTCAGTCCGAGCTTGTCGATGCCCAGACTCCGAAACGATTAAAGGGCATGACCGCCGAGGCGATCGCCCGGATGGAGCGCGAGCTTGCCCGCCTGCAGGAGGCGACCTCCTCCATTCAGGACACCTATGGTCAAGACCACCTGCATCTCACCGTCGCCAAGGGCTATCTCGGGAAGCTGATCGGCAATGAGCGCATCGCGCGCTATCTCGCGCAGCATCAGCCGGAAGTATTGGGGGAATTTCGCAAGATTGCCGACATGACCTCGACGCTGGCGAGCGAGGCGGCCTAACGCCGGACACGCGTGCGGGTCAGATTCGCGTATAAGCAATATTATGGAAAAACTCGGCCACTGGCCCAATCGACGGCAACTTAAGAGCGACGCGCGGACAGAGCGACGCCGCTAGGCCGCGGCCCTGACGGACAGACCACGTCGGCCGCCCCGTCAGCCGACCGACGCCCCCGCTTTCGCCCGGCTGATCCCCAAGGCCAAAATGCGATGCAGCAAGCTCGGATAGTCGATCCCGTCATGTAGCGCCGCCTTGGCAAATTCCTGGCTTTGCGCGATCTCAGGGTTCGGGTTGGCTTCAATGAAATAGGGCGTGCCGTCCGCAGACAAACGAAAGTCGATGCGCGCATAGCCGTCTAGCCCCAATGTTCGGTAGATGCGTTTGGCAGTCCGTTGGATGCGAGCCGTGACTTCTGGTGCCAGATCATCAGCCGGCCCATCCACAATGCCGACGCGCTCCTGATAGTCGGTATCGTGTTTGGCCTTTTCGGTCGCGATCTGCCGCGCGCCTTGACCACCCAAAGTGCCGAATTTGAGCTCCCAGACCGGCAAGGCCCGCAGCCGGTTGTTGCCGAGCACCCCCACATAAAGCTCACGGCCCTCAATATACTGCTCGGCGATCGCGGCCGTCTGCAGGCGCTCATGAACAAAGGCGACGCGCTCGCCAAGTTTCTCGTCGGTATCAACGATCGACGCCTGCGAAATCCCATTGGACCCATCTTCACTGAGGCTCTTGACGATCAAGGGCAGAGCGAGCCGCGCGGGGCGTTTGACCTTGCGGTGCATCGGAAACACACCAAAGGCCGGCACCGCAATTCGGCGATTTTGCACCAGCGTTTTGGACAGGTCCTTGCCACGCGCCAGGATCAGGCCGCGCGGGTTGCACCCCGTATATGGAATCCGCATCAGCTCGAGAAGGCTTGCGATGTGCTGATCAAACGTGGTCGTGTAGTGAAATTCCTCCAGCAACGTATAGACGACATGGGGTTTAAAATTTTCCACCTCATCGCGTATCGGCCGGATTTCCTCCTGCACCGCGAGCGGACGAACATCGTGGCCTGCAGCACGCAATGTGCTGACGACGTCAAATTCTGTTTTCCATAGATTGATTTCCTGCGCGCTGTAGCCATCGGTTGAGTCCGGCGGCACGCAATCGGGATGCATGAGAACGAGCACGCGCAGCCGCCTCATAGCGCAATCCATTTGCGCCTGGACGGACCGAACAACGCGTGCATGGTCTTGGCCGTCAGAAGAATGGTGAAGTTGACCAGCAATTGTTGTTCGGATCCCACCACACGCAGGTCAAGCTCGCGGCAACGTGAAATCATGTCGTCCAAAACGGCGTCGAGCGTGAGCTGGTTTTCACCTGTCCATCGCGCGACCATCTGCCTGACCCGCGCGCGGTGCCGCCTGATGAAAGACGCCGCCGATTGCGCGCGGCGATGCCGCGGATCGGCTGAGAAAAGGCGGTTGAGGTCGCGATCGTAGGTTTTCGGCGGCGTGAAAGCATAGAACGCTTGCTTTGTCTGATAATGCTCGCCCAGCGTTTGGCTCAGCTTCGACAGAGGGTCAACACGCTCGCGTGTGGTGATCAGTGGCTTTTCGCCCGCGATCTCGCTCATCAGCTCGTCGACATATTCGAGCTTCTTCAGCGCCGGCCAATCGGCATAGCGGGTTCGCCAGCTCGACCGCGGTCGCAGCCACACCGCAAAGGTTTCCGCGAAATCCTCGTCCGGGTGGCTCTGCGCATACCAGCGTCGAAGGTGCTGGACGTAACGCCGGCTGGCCGGATTTGGCCGGTAGTAAAGTGGGTAGCGCTTGGACGACAGGCCGAACAGTTGCTGCCAGCGCCGGCGACGTTGCAACTGGTAGGCATGCTGCACGGCATGGCCTGTCTCGTGACGGAGAATGGCCATGCACTCTGACCGAGTGCTGCCCTCGGCCTCAAACATCATCCTCTTCTCGAGCTTCATGAGGCGGGGATGGGCGAGGTAAAACGGGATGGCGACGCCAGGCACGCCAGCCGGGCTGAACCACTCGCTCGAAATCCATACATGCGGCCGAAGCCGAATACCGCGATCCTTCAGCTCTTCATACAGAGTGTCGACACAATCCTCGAGCCAAGTGCCTTTGATCGTCACCCTCAAGGTACTAAAGCGTTGATTGAGCAACTGCTCATCCGACAATTGTTCCCAAGGATGCTTCCGAAGCGGCATAAGAGTCCATGGCGAAGAAGACAGGACTTGGATCGTGTCACAGGTTGCCGGTCGCAACAACCACCGAGGCTTCGCGGATAGCGTGGCCCGGAGCGGCTATACAACACAGCCAACGTGCGTCGGCGGAGGTCAATTTACGAATCTCAACCGTTTAACGATGAAGCGACGCGCCGGACTGGACTCGGAAAAGAGATGGTACGGAATAAGTCAGCCAATGGCTGACCTTTGCAACATTTGCTCCGTGCTGATCCAATTTTTCCGAGACCACTCGCTTGCCAATAAGATTGATTTAGAAAGCAAAGGCTTCATCGGCCACTTGCCTAGCCTCGCCCCCTACATAGGGCCGCCAGCTGATCCGCTTCCCGGCGAAACCGTCAGAACCGCTCCAACCACCCCCCACTTTACTCATCTGATTTCGAGACAGCGTGAAGAACTAGACCAGCGACGGACGAGCACTCGTCGTCCGACCTGACAGACGTCTGTTCATAGACTTCACTGCTTGCAAACGGCCAACACCTCCGCACGGCGCACTCATGCGATCAACGCTACGCGACCTCTGACGTTCAAACCGAATCTTGCACCCACACCCTAAGGTAGGCCTAGACAGACGATGCGTATTTTTGTCTTGTCTTACGCTTAGGCACGAGGTCTCATTCGGGGGAGCGCAAAATGGACGTCGCATGGGGGTCACGTTTGAGTGGTGAGACGAAAGGTCTCGACATCTTGGGTATCCGAGCGCTCGACCAGAATATTGAGGCTTCACTCACCAACGGCATCACGACGATCTCCATTCGCGCGCGCTACATTTCGATCCTAGCTTGGGCGATTGGTCGTTATTTCGTAGATGAAAGTGCGGGTGGACCGGTACAGCACGATAAGGATGCGCGGGCGATCTATTTTAACCGCGTTCGCTTCATGGTTCTCGCCGCGACATATGTCGATCAAGGGTCTTCTGAGGTCGGCGTCATGGGGTCGGATTCCTACGGGGCTGAGGCGGAAGCCCTCAGAGCGGGATCCTCCGTCCGGCTGCCCGACACCGGCAATATGGCGTTGCTTAACACCTATTTCGGCCCGGCAAGCGCGCTCGGCCTCGTAGAATCTCGGCCGGAATCAAGTGGTCTGCCATTCGGGCTCACCGCACGAGGCACCGCCATGTATCACGAGCGGGACAAGCAACTCGAAGGCACCGGCCTGATTGAACTGCTGCGAAATGGCGGCGAGCTGGACCATGAAACGGCTCAATCGGCCAGACCCGCTTTTTCGCTTGCGCGAACTTCGGAATTTGGCCGCGAGGCTGAACTGCTTCGAGAGGCGCTTACCGACGCCTGGGTGCCCGGGAATGCGATGTCGGCCAAGCGCGTGGCCGAAGCGTATGAAAAGATGACCGAGACTTGCGCTTGGCTGGAGCGTGAACTCAAAAACGGCGCGACCGGCGCAAATCAACTCATTGCTCAAAATTACGATCGGGCGGTTTCAAACGGAGCTTGCGGGATCGAGTATGAATGGGCGAGCTTCGAATGGCACCGTCGCGTGCATTTTGCGCTTGAGCTTCTGCTGGCCGCAATCACGAAGACCCTCATCAACGTAGGCAGCATGTCGATCTCGCAGGTCATTTCGACGTGGTCCTCGACGAGCAGTGCCTCCGAGCCACTTTCAGCTCATTGGCACTCGCCGGCTAGCGACGCTGCTTCGCTCGTATCACCCGGGCAGTTTACCGGCAGCCTCTTGAAGCCCGACGACTATGGAGGTGATCCGCAAATTCAGGCGCTCCGAGCGTTTGAGATCATCGTCACCCAAGCAAGGGATTCACAAACTGTTGGTCGTGCTAGTAACAAAAGTTTGGGTTCGTTGTCGCCGGCGGCGCGCACGATAGAAATTTTGGAGAACGGAGATGGGACGCTTTCCGATGTATTGCTTGCCATCTGCAATGAATGCGTAGCGCAGCGACACATCGCAAACACCATGAGGAAAATGGGAAATCAGCAGGACTGTTCGCTGCGCTTCTACCCCGACGGCCCTGTGCTTGTTCCTACAGGTATTGACATTGCGCCGAGTTATTCTGGCAGCCGTCTCCAGAACACGATGCGAATCCTGGCCGACATCAAGATGCTCAATCTAGGAGCAAATGGTGCGGTCGCTGCGGGTGTGGCTGCCTGATGAGTGAGATCAACGTTTTACAGAAACTGGTTGACGCAACAAAGCACGCGACCACCGCAGTCATCCTGACCCACAATATCGACTTTATGTTCGCCCAAGCCATTTTGTTGAATCGCTTGCGCAAATGCGGGTCTCCTCGGCTAACGGTTTTTGCCGATGCAGGCTGCGCCGCTGGATCATTCAAGCGACAAAGCGACATCGCAGACCGCGTAGGCAGGTCGTTTCGGGTGGTCCCGGTCAATCTCGGACCCGGGCGGCGTTTTCATCCCAAGGTGATTTTTCTGGCTGGCCCTTCAGGTGCGAATCTGGCGGTGGGAAGCGGCAACCTCGGTCATGGCGGTTGGAGCGGAAATCGTGAGATCTGGACCTACTTTAGCTTTCCGGGGAACGGCGGACCGGCGATTGCCGCGTTCCGTAACTACCTCGCAGAGATCTGCGGCTTTGCTGACGCAAGTGAAGCGGTGCGCATGTCAGTTATCGAGCTGTTCAGTGCTGAGGCTTGGGCCGCGGATCTTCCTGAGCCGGGAGACCTGCTCACGCTGCCAGCCGATACACCGCTGATGGACAAGCTGCTTGCGCAACTCGACAAGCCACCCTCGTCCTTCGACATGCTTGTCTCATATTTTGATGCCGAGGGTGCGGCGGTCAGCGAGCTTGCCCGACGTCTTGGCGTACCTCTGCGAGTTCTGATCCAACTCGGCAAAGAAGGCCTGTCGTCGCCGGCAGCCTCCAAGTTGCCAGCATCTGCGCAAGTATTGGGGGTGACGCCTTTAGAGAATGAAAGGCAAACCATCCACGCAAAGCTCTTCGCAGCGATTTATCCCGACGAAGTCGTGCTGATCGCCGGTAGCGCAAACTGTTCACGAGCCGCACTGTTGAGCCGCCGCGATGGCAACGCCGAACTCATGGCAGTTTCGCGCCTTTCCGTGAGCGAGTATGAGCAACTCCTTGCAAGCATCCAGATTTCTGATCATCCGCCGAATCTCCCGCTTGAGGCACCGAACGGAGACTGGGACGCAATCGAAAGCCCGCCCGTACGCATTCTGTCCGCAAGCTTCGACAACGGGGTTATGACAGTCCGTTGCGCCTTTGCTGCGAGCGTCCCGCCTTCGAAAATAAACGTGGTGCTAGATTCCGAAGCGCATATGGTGGCCCGAACTGAGGGTGCGTACGTCTTCAGCGTATCGGACCCGGGCTCGCGCATTTGGGTGGAGATCGACGCCGCTGACGGTATTGCGCGCAGCGCTCCCATGTGGATCGACCATGAGCAAGAGCTCCAAATCGGAAGACCAGAGCACAACGTTCAGGCCAAGCTGAATGGCAATGAGGGACTGATTAGCTCGGACAGTCTGATCGACATCTTCACGCTTGTCGTCGACCACTACAACAGCCCTATCCGCTGGGCCGGCACGCAAGACAAGAGCAAGACTTCGCCCTCCATCGGATACAATCTTGACGATGTATTTTCGGAAGGGTTCGGTCAACGAGCTTACGCCCCCGTATTAGGCGGCGGCCACCTTGTCACAGACGAATGGGCCTTGATGAACGATTATTTCAGGCTCGGTGACCGGCCGCATTGTCCCAAAGAACAGAGCGAGCCGCCCGACACTCCAGATCGCCCGCCCCTTGGGCCCAAGCCGTTACCGAGCCGCCCGAAGGTGCTTGAGCCGACACAAGCTCAAAAGCTTCGCCGGCTCATCGATAAGGCGGTGACTTCCATGTCATCGATGGCATTTCTCGAGAGCCGCCCCCCCGCACGGCTCGCGGCTGATGTCAGAACCGCCGCTCTTCTTCTAGCCATCGCTAGACGTCGCGAAGGTATGGACCGCGCCCATGTCGACGCCGCTAGCGCGAAGCTATTCCATACGCTGTTTGCAGGCAGCGATGGCAGCCGTCCCTTGCTCGACCTCTATATCGCTGCTCACTCAGATGCTCCGAGCCTCATGCTTTCTTCCGATCTTACGGCCGCAATGACGCTTTGGGTTGCAGATCTCGTAAACGGGCGGGAAGCTGGATCGTGGTTCGAGTTCGCGGTTACACGCCTTGCCGCTGCACATCCATGGTTAATCCACGGTAAGGAGGATACTCCTGAGAGCCTCGAACGATTGTCTGCGCATGTTGGGAGCCTTTCCAAAGCTCTGCCCGACTTCTGGTTAAGCTGGGTACAGGGCGGCGCCGCTGTGGCCGCGTTGATGGGCCGCCTAGCTACTGCCCCTTTAGAGATCCTTGGGACGGTAACTCGATCCCGCGTCCATCGCGGTGAGATCGTCTGGATCGCAAACCAGTTTGCTGTTGCTCAAGCAGACTTTGATCGCAATGCCAAAGCGGAGCTCTACCTTTTGAACGACGCGCGACGTACAAAATTTGTCGGCGAAATGGCCATTCCCGTTCTTGATATTCTTGAAGAGGTCGGTCTGCCACATGCGATACTATGTATGCTTCGTCCAATCCTCACACCACGGGCAACGGCTTAGAGATGACGGGACTATTAAAAAACAATGAGAGTAACATGCGAAATTGAGATACCCGCGATCGTCTCCGATACCACGACAACTGAAGTTGAACCAACCTATGGTACTCCTGGGTCGTAACGGATCCGGAACAATTTGTCTTAGCATTTTCATTGACGGTCTGCAGTGCCCGAAACCAATCTCTGCTCATCGTAGACGAACCCGAACTGCACATGAACAGGGCTATGTTGGTTCGCTTTTGGCGCGCCATCGAGCACACCCGTTCCGACTAACGGCCTCCCAACTTTTGCTCCGGAGGCGACAACGCGCGGACCCAGGCCGGGACAACGTACATCCGAGACCCGATACGCTTGCAAGCCGGTCTTCAGCCCTTCTACAGCGCGATGCGTCAGTACTAGCCGACGATGGCGGGCTGGAAATACTGAATGAATTTCGGACCCTTCGGTTTCACCATATCTATAGCCTGTAATAGTTCTCGAAAGCGCCGATTAACATTCCGACTAGCTCAAGATCGCTTGTGAACCGCAACTGCTGCCACGGGCGCAAATTAAAGCCTATCGAATTGTCTCCCTTCAGTTCATTCTGATCTGCTATCAGAATGAAGTTGTCTTGATCGCCCCCGCGGCCCTTGTTGAGACCCATCATGAAGCCAACTTCATGATAGACGTTCTTATTTCCTTGCGTGAGGTCAGCAATCAGCAGGCCGGAACCGTCAATGACACTGAGGATTTCATCGTTGATCGTATAGGAGTGCCCCTTGATGACCCGATCAATGCGGATTGGCTTCAAGGCTAGGTCGAGTTGAACGAGCGAGTGCTTGTCATTGACCTCGGCAATAGCTTTTTCGATGGCCTTGTAGACGTAATTTGTATGGGCCCCAAATTCCATAGAGACAAAGACATCTCGGCTACGCGCCCTGAGGATGCTTTCAAAGACTTCTACAAGGCTCGCCGCGTCCACAGCCTGCGTCTGGCCCAAATGATAGTGATAGCCTAGCCCGCGCGTTGTGCCGGCAGGGGTAAGTCTATCTATCCGATTGCTCGTCACCCAACGTGCGAAAGCGGGAAGCTGTGCACCATCGTTCTTATAGGCGAAGAATACGGCAGCCGTCAGCACTCCGTGGCATCCTGCTTCCCGCAGCTTCTGTTGCTGCGCGTCCTCGTACATTCCATTCGTGCGCTTCAACGCCTCGCGGATCGGACCTATCAGGGCTTTGATTTCTTCAGTAGTAGCTGCATTGCCAAGTGTTTCATCGCGCGCCATCAAGAACTGAGAAAGGCCGAGCGCTAATGTGTGGCGACTATCGAAGTGTTTGGTCAAACCCGACAGGAATCTGGGCTCGAACTCCGGCAGCAGTTTCCGCGCCATTAGGTAAGCAGGCCCAAGGCTCGGGTTATTTACGAGATCGGCATCGTTGAACAGCGACCCATCTCCCTCTTCAAGAATGAGTCGCAAATTCTCTTCCGAGGTCAAGGGTATCTGTTTAGCGTTGATGTTATGGAACACGACCTTTTCAAACTGCCGAGCAAGCATCGGGTCCTGATGCAACACGATGCAGAACGGGGTTCCGAGGTTATATGTGTCCTGCCCAGGTTTGAGGCCATTGGCAGCACTGAGGCGATGATTGCCGTCTATGCGAAAGAGCTTTACCTCATCTCCGGCGTCCAGTTCGCCCTCGGGCAGCTCCAGATACACCAGAGTTGGAGCGTTGACCCCGCCGACCGTCTCCAGCGCTTTCGGTAGCTTTGTTTGTTGCACGGTGATCTTAAGCCCGTTGACGTTGGAAACGAATCCCTTGCCCGTGAACAAGTCACCGAGTGGCTCCACCACGCGGCGGCGTGCCTTGTCGAAGTCGAACTTGAGAGAGGCGGACAGAACGACCTCTGGGAAGAATAGAAAATGCCGATCTGCAAGAAAGCGTTCGATTTCCGCCTTGTGGGTATCGATCAGATTGCGCTGATAGGCAGGATCGAAACGCGAGCAGCGGGCCAAGTCACCTAACGGTGCGACGCCTCGGATAACCAAAAAGCCGCCCAACGACGAGTGAAGAATGCCAGACAGGATCATCACCCAACTCCGTTCAACAATTTGGCCTCAAACCTCTGGCGAGCGGATCGCCACTTTTTCCCTGCCTCCTCCTGGAGTTCACGCGCCTGGCGTTTCCGGTCTTTTACCTCCTCCGCGATTCGCTGTTGCACATTCATCGGTGGGACAGGAATGCGTAGCTCGCCCAAAGTTGCGGAGTTTATCCCTGCCTGATTGTTGAAATAGGTGCTTAGCGCTTTGAAATAACCAAGCCCACGTAGAGCGTTCAACAGAGCGGCAAGATAGTAAGGGTCTATCAGATTTCCTAGAACGATCCGCGTCATGTGGTTTGAGCAAGCACATGCGGTGCCGATGTCGAAGACGGCTGTTTTCCCGACCCATTCTGCTGAGTTTGTATTGTTGAAAAGAACTTCGCCGGGCGCCAGAAGTTCGGCATCCGGCAAGCTCGCGCGAGGAACACTTTTTGTGCCTTCGAGCGTCAACTCACCGTAGCCATTGAGGTTGAGCGGGCGGAGGTGAGGTATCGAGGGAATACCATCGCGCGCTTGATCCTTCGAGCCTGCGGCAAAGCCGGAGCGAATTGATAGGGCCAAATCCCGCAGATGCGCACTGCGAAATGACGACTGTGCGATGGCCCTACGAAGCACTTCAAATCTTGGGCTGTTGTAGTCGGCATCCAATCTTTCTTTGACTGCCCGCCTGGTCACGGCAAAAATTGCGCGGCTCTCGCCTTGCGGACTGATTTGGAGATCATCAAGGACGAACGCGTCAACTCCCTTCGCTAGGACTCCGGAAGCTTGAAGTAGGTGATCGCGCTCAGCGAGCGTGGCCGCATAGTCCCGCAAGATGTCGCCCTGCACCGAGAGAGGAGGCAGAGGGATTTCGAGCTCCTTTAGCTCCTCCGCATTGACGTTGGACATTCCCGCAATCTGGCGGCTCACTTGATCGATCTGCATCCGTCCGGTTTCCGTGTTTAGGAAGGCCGATACGAAATCGGGCAAGGCCTTGCTGCGATCCAATCGGACACGGATGAGGTAGGAAGCGAATACCCAGTCGCCCGGCTCGTTGAAGACCTCACACTTGCCGACCAGCTCTTTAGAATTGGTGCGGTTGAACAGAATGTCGCCGGGCTCGAGCCTGTGTTTCTTCAGCGCGGCTTGCCCCAGCTCGATGTGCTTAAGGTCCGAAAGGTCCCAGCCGAGCGGTTGTAGATTGGTCATACGGATCATCGGCACGCCCGCGCCATCCGTGTTCGCGCGTTCGGAGATACCGTATTGGATGAATTCGGCTAGTGCGCCGATTTTTGCGAAAGGATATTTCGGGCTCGCGTATCGGATTTCCTTCCGCCGCTTCAACTCCAAGAATTGAGGGTCTAGTCTTGCGCCGGTTTCCCCCCGTTGCACCGCGAAGCAGATTGCCTGCCTTGCGGGAGCGGGGGCTAGACGAAAAAAGGTGCCGGGTCCTTTTGAAAAGCGGCGTACCGGCCTAGCAAGCCACTGCCAGGCGTTACCTCGCGGTGTCGTTCGTTCCAAGTCCCCGGCTTTCGTGCTTCGCCTGGTTTCCAATCATAGGTGACCCTCCAGTCGAAGAGATCGGAGCGGTGACGCTCGATCCGCACCGCCCCCGGCGTCTCGCTCAGCATCTCGATCTGATAAGTGTTTCGCCCGGCCGCGTCGTAGCCGATGTTCTCGGCCATCGCCATGAAGATAGGCTCGTCGTCGCGAGCCGCGCTGACCACGACGATGTCCTTGCCGTTACGCTTGGTCGTGGAGAAGGGGCGCTTCTCGAGGAAAACGACGCTAGACTTCACACCCGCGCCAAAATGGGCGAAGGCAAACTGCGGCAAAGATATCACAGCTAGCACCTTGAAGCGCTCAAGCAACCAATCGCGGACACCTTGGAGGCTGGCGTTAGTCAGGAGCCCATCGGGCAGGACAACGCCCGCCTGACCACCGGGCTTCAACAGCTGCCAGATGCGTTCGACATAGATAACCTCGGTCTTGACGCTGGCGCGTTGCTTAATTGCCTTCTTGCCGGACCGTGGGCTGCTTGCATCGTCGGAGTCGTCGTCGCCCGCAGTGCCTTTTGCGACATAGCGGGATAGCTCGTAGCCACTAAGGTAAGTATGCAGCTCTTCCTTGACCACGGCACCGAAGGGCGGGTTCGTCGTAATTTTCGAGAAACCTTTGGTCTCGTCACGTCTGCCGGTTGCCCGGTCAATACCCATGATCCTGGCGAACGTCTCATTACGGTCGGCAATTACCGTCAGGGGCTCCAAGGCGTCATTGCCGATCACGTTGGTATGGCCGTCGTCGTGGACGATCATGTTCATCTTGGCGACGCGCGCAATCTCCTCGTTGATCTCGATCCCGAAGAGCCTCTTTTCCGCAAAGTCATGCCAGTAGTTGAAATGCTTTGGGCTATCTCCGCTGTAGAATTCACTTGCCTGTCTACGAACGTGGTCGAGAGCATGAAGTAGGAAGCCGCCGGACCCGCACGCTGGGTCCATTACGGTGTCGTTGTTTTCGATCCCGAGCATCTGAATCGAGAAAGCGATGATGTTGCGAGGCGTGAAATACTGACCAAAATCGCCCTTGAAGAAGCCATCCATGAACTGCTCGAAGGCGACGCCCTTGGTATCAAGGTCGGTCGCCGTGAGATTCACCCCTTCAAGGTGGAGGACGACGTTCTTTAGGGTGACATCGTCAATCCTAATACTTTCGTTGAAGACTTCAGGATCGTTCGCCTGCTCGGCCTCGTAAAGCGCTCGGATGCGCTTAGCCAATCTGTCAGGTGTCTCATTGGTCTTAATCTGAAACTCGTAAGGCTCACCCTTCCGGCGTGGCTTCTTCTCGTCGCGAGTTTTCACAAAAATCAGCTTGCACAACTCGCCGAAGGCAGTGGGTGGGGACAACCGCCCGCCCCCCCAAAGGGTTTGATGGCATTTTCGAATGGTCTTGATGAGGTCGTCGCGACCCACCGCTGAAATATCGGGCTTCGGCGGTGCAGCGAGGTAATACTTGAACTCTTCCGGCTTGCCGTATTTTACGGGCAGGTCTGCGACGATGTTAGCTTCCCGCTCAAGCACCCCGAAGCGATCAGAGCAGTCATAGAAAGCACGGGTTTGGCCCGCGATCACACCGATATATTCAGCGCGGAATTTGTGTGCATGGCCGTTGCCGAAAGCCTGCTCAACGGCTTGCCGTAGTTCCGTGTCAGTAACCCCGTCACGCTTGCACTCGATGACGGCGAAAGGACGTGTACGTGCTTTGTCACGAAAAACGACGAGGTCTGCACGGTCGTGGGGGACACGATCTGGAACGGTCACTTCCACGCCGATGACCTCGGGGGCATACCCGTATCGATAGATCAGTTCGGCATAGTAAGACGCGCGAACCTTTTCCTCCGGGTCATTCCATCCTTCGGTCGTGTTGCTGGCAACATAGCGGATCTTTTCGCTTCGCCCCGACTGGATGAGTTGTAGGTGCCCATCCTCAAGAGCTTTCTCCACCCAACTCGCTGCTGCTTCGGCCATTCGTTAACTTGCCCCAAATCAAATCAATCCCGGCATGGACGTAGCACAAATTGAATTGGAAATTCCGATATTGCGCTCAGTCGGTTGCCGGAGCCTTACGAGGGGTCAGGCCGTGCTTTGGGACAAACCGCGCACTTTTGCAGACCGCAGAAACGGCGCCATATTCACCAGCTGCTGGCCAGCTTTCGAGATGCGCAACAAAAGACCGATATCCGGGCTTCGCAGCAAGGTCGGCGACGGATCATCAGTGGCCAGGCCATTGCCTCCGTAGCCCGTCAAAGAGGACTTTCTAGGGTACAACGAGTTAATGGCACGTGCACACCCGCGGCACGACACCTTTCAGTTGCAAGAAGCGGAGGACAACCCTATTTGGATGGAGATCCCAATCTAAGGCATTGCGGGGGCACTCGATGGCCGATTTTTTTGAGATAGATTTCATTCCCGTCCATCGCCGCGACAGTGGCGATGCGATCTCGATGCGCTACCAGGTCGGCAAGTCGTGGTCGGTGCATGCCGTCGACGGCGGCTTCAATTCCACGACCCCGCTTATCTCGGCCCACATCCGGAAGAACTACGGGACCGACCTTATCAACAGCGTCGTCGTCACGCACCCTGATCAAGATCACGCCGAAGGCCTTGCTGGCATCCTCGAAGACTTCAAAATCGGCGAACTGTGGATGCTGCGACCGTGGCAGTATGCGGACATCCTGCTTCCGCACTTCGCGCGGTACACGAGCGCGGACCGGCTGCGCGCGCGTCTGCGCGATGACTATCCGTACATCGCAAAGCTCGAAGAGATCGCCACGCGACGTAAGATCAAGATCTACGAGCCCTTTCAAAGCGCCGAGATCGGCGCATTCACGGTGCTCGCGCCGTCGTCAGAGCGGTACCTGAACCTCGTTCTTGAATCCGAGCGCACGCCACGACGCTCGATCCGCTCGAGATCGCAGAACCTCCTAGCTGGGCTTGTCGAGGCCGCGCGGCCGCTCGGCTCATTCAGCAGGGCCGGCTGGGGCTCCGAGAAGTTCTCGCCAGATGCGACGAGCGTCGAAAACGAGATGAGCGTCGTGCAGTACGCATACCTCTGCGATGAACGGATCCTGCTTACAGGTGACGCCGGGCGCGAGGGCATGAAAGAAGCGGCCGATTATCTCGAGAGCCGCGGCGTGCTGCTGCCGGGGATCGATCGTTTCCAGTTCCCGCATCACGGCGGACGGCGCAACATGTCGACCGAACTCATGGACCGCTGGGTAGGACCAAAGCTCCAGATTCCGGTGAAGAAAGGCGAAGAGCTGTTCACCGCCATGATCTCGTCCGCAAAGGAAGATCCAGAACATCCGCGAAAGGCTGTGATGCGCGCGCTCTATCACCGCGGCGCGCAAATTGCGACGACTGAAAATGGGCAATTCCGCACGCAGAAGAACGCACCGAATCGCGACGGCTGGACCGCGTTGAAGCAGCCGCCGTATCCGGACGAGCAGGAGGACTGATGTTCAAGGGACTTGATGCATATGCGTTAAAGGCGCGCTACTACCCAGCATTGCTCGCGACCATCCCCGCGCTCGTGGCGCTCGCGATCCTGATCTCCCGCGCGAAGTTCGGGCTCACGACCGGCATCGCCTCTCTTGCGATCCCGGTCCTCGTGTTCGCCGCGGCCGACATAGCGCGGCGGGTCGGCAAGCGGATTGAAGACGATATCTATGCGAAAAGCGGCGGTAAGCCGTCAGTCACGATGCTCCGATACTCCGACCACACCTTCGATGCGACATCGAAAGAGCAGTACCGCGCGTTCCTCTCGACGAAGATCAGCCTGCCGGTCCCGACCGAGGCAGCCGAGAGAAACAATATCAAAGCCGGCGATGCGTTTTACGAACGCGCCGGAGCATGGCTGCGTGAGAACACCCGGAGCACGAAGAAATTCGGCGTGCTGTTTGCGGAGAACGTAACGTACGGCTACCGGCGCAATCTGCTCGGCTTGAAGTGGCCGGCGCTCCTGACGAATATTGCGCTGGTGCTTCTTTCCGCGTTCCTGACATACAGAAAGGGAACGGTCGATACCGACGACGAGACGACAATCGCCCTTTTGATCGTGGTCGCTCTTGCCCTAGTGCATTCCACCTTCATGGCCTTCGGCGTTACACGCCAGAGCGTGATCGAGGCGTCCCGCACTTACGCGCGACAGCTAATCCTGTCGTGCGAGACCTTGATCGGAAAACGAAAGGAGTCGGAGAAATCGGTGAAGCAAAACGCAAAAGCTAAATGAACTCGAGCGTCCGTGAACTCTTGCGAACGAAGGCATGGAGCGCTCATCGCACGCCGTCGAAGAAGCTGCACTAGAGGACGTGACGATGTCCTATCTCCTCAGGTTTTCCCGATCAAAGCCGCTCAGTAGCGGACGCGATAATAAACGCGAGTTGCGCCAAACTCGCGCGGGGCAGAAGACAAGATCGCCCGTATTCGCGCTTTGGTGCTTGCGAATAATCATCCCGCCACCTGCGCCAGTGTAAAAACGTTATTAGAGTGATGGCGACCATCAATGATCCCCGCCAATCGACGGTCCCATGCCTCCAGAGCTGCAGTCTTTTGAGGAATGAGGTCAGATCGAACATAGTGCTTCACCAATGTTCTAGTATTCTTATCTCCTGGCTCATGGCCAAGAGTGACTGCGACAATGTCATAGTTGATTCCAATCTCAATAAGCTGAGTTGCCACGGTCCTTCGGATATCATGGGAAACAAAATGATTGAGCGGGATCCGCCTGCGCCTCGTTACAATCGCCGAACCGACATCATTGGAGCGAAGCGCCGCGCCGGTTTCGTTGATAAAAAGTGGCCCCGCTGTCACGGTCCGCAGCCGTTCGCTTAGGATCTTTCGAGCGATGCCAACGATAGGGGTGACGCGCGCCTTCTTATTTTTGGATCGAGCCGCAGGCAGTGTCCATTGCCAGCTAATTGAATTTAGCTCGTCGGCCCTCATGCCAGCTGTCTCGCCGATGCGGGCACCGAGACAAAGCTGCAGTCGAAGAGCATCAGCCATGTCGTCTGTAAGATCGGCGAAGTCAAGCCAATTCCAGAAAATCCTGATCTCTTCGGGAGACAGGATGCGATCTCGGGCCTCTCCTGAGCTATAAGCTTTGAGGCCGCGGATCGGGCTGCTGGACACGATATCTTGCGACGTGGCCCAATTGAACATCGCCCCGATCGATTGCCGTTGCTTTTCGGCCTCACGGGGCGCTCCTCGATCTGATACCGCATCCAGAAGGCCGCGAAGATCTCGCCGCTTGATGTCTTCCGCAGGTTTGTCAGTTATGCTCGACAACGCACGCTTCAATCGCAGGCTGATTTCATGCCGCGTTCGGAGTTTGCCGCAAGCTCTGCGGACGTACTCGTCAATAAGCTTGCCCACAGTCGTGCGGCAGGCGAGTTCCGCTCTTGCATGAGCCTCTTGTTCGAGCAGGTCCTTCCCCACTTGCGCTGCGCTTGTAAGAGCGGCTACGCGAGCTCGGGCATCCTCCAGAGTAACGGATGGGAATGATCCAAGAGCCTTACGCTTTACGGTTGGTGTCCCTCTGATCCGATAAGCTGCCTCCCAACTTTTTGCACCCGAAACGGCAACACGAACGCCCAAGCCGGGGCAGCGAATGTCCGAGACCCGATAAGCTTCTGGCCCGGGCTTCATCGCTTCGACAGCGCGGTGGGTCAGCACAATCCGGCGCGAACCACGATACGGTGCGTTTTTCAACAAAAGGACACCCTTTCTCTCCATCGCAACACCATCGCAACAAATTCCCAGGCTCAGCGCGAACGAATCAGGACGGTAGCAACCGACAACAGAATACTAAGCTATTGTTTTTACAGCGCAAATCTGCACGTCGGGAGATTTCAGCGCACGCCCACGGACGATACTTAAAAGGATGGATGCAGACCTGGGCCGTGCATATGCGCGATCCCCGAAAACTGTGGGACCAAGCCGGCGCGCGGGGATTCCTCGCACTCAACATCATCTTCGGCGGCAATATCCTGACGTCGCTGGCTTTTACGGTGCTGGTCGTCAAACTTATCGCCTGCCTGCTGCTTGCCGATAGCACCCTGCTGCTTGGCGACCGGCTGTCGTCACTGCACGTACTGGCCATCGCCTGCGGCTTCATCGCGACCTGCATCCTGGGCCTCACCGGCCTGATGCGCCGCGGCCGTCTGCGCGACGGCTGGATCCTCGCCCTGACGCCGATTTATTGGGGATGTCTCTCGATCGCGACCTGGCGCGCGCTGTGGCAATTCTGGACCCGGCGCCATCACTGGGAAAAGACCGAGCACGGTCTCGTGCATCGGACCGGCACGATGGCAGCGAACCGCAGGCGACCTCAGAGATAGCGTTTGAGATCCGTGGCCGCTTCTTCCGGCTTGCGCTTGAGGTTGAACGGCGCGACGAAATTGCCGTCGCGGTCCATCAGATAGATCAGCGCGGTGTGATCCATCGTATAGTCACCGTCCTTGGTCGGCACCTTCTTGGCATAGACGCGGTAGCCGGAAATCACCTTCGCTACCGCATCAGGCGTGCCGGTCAAACCCTTCAGGTGCGGATCGAAGCTCGACAGATATTCCTTCATGATCGGTGCCGTATCGCGCTCGGGATCGACCGAGACGAAATAGGTATTGATACGATCGGCGTCCTTGCCCATCGCGCGCAGCACTTCCGACATTTCGAACAGCGAGGTCGGGCAGATGTCCGGGCAATGCGTGAAGCCGAAGAAGACCAGCGTCGGCTTGCCCTTCAGGCTCTGCTCGGTGACGGTCTGGCCGGACTGATCGGTGAGCTGGAACGGACCGCCGATCGAGGCCGGTGCGGCGACATTGCGAAAACCACCCGTCAGCCACAACACGACCAGCAATCCCGCCGCGAGACTGCCGGCAAAGGCAGCAATGATCACCAGCGGCCGGGTGGTTCGATCAGTCATGGAATGTCCCCTGAATTACCCTTGGCAGCCGATCACATGCAGGCGGCGATGCCAGTCTTGATCATCTCGAAAAATACGGCCGTGCCGTAATGTGCCCACAGCCCGATGGCGCCCACCACAAGGAGCGCCACGAATGCCGCGGCCGATGCAACAATGACCGACGCAAGCCGTGACGGCCGCTCGGACGCGGGCATCGTGCTCTCAGGCGTCGATAAAGGCTGCACCATCAGACGATCTCATAACGGCCAAGGCCCGAGATCATTCAGGAGCCCGCCATCCTAGTTCCAGATAGGCTGAGATGACGGCGTGGGCAAGCGTTCCCGGCGCCGCAGGGCATCACGTCATGCTGATGGAATAAAGCTCAGATCGGTCTTTAGCTTTTTGTTCTGACGCGTTTTCTTGACGCGAACCGGCATCCACTTCACTCGAAAACGCTCTAGCGCGCGCTGGAGGCGTGGGCATCCATGTAACAGGGCTTGTACATGCCCATCAGCTGGCGGCCGCGCAGGAAGATCATCTGCGTCTTCAGCCCGCCGCGTTTGGAGATCCAGCGCCGGATCTGCGTCGGATACATCGAATACAGCATCTGGGTGGCTTCCGGATTGGTCACCGCGCGACCATTGGCACCCATGTCCCAGGCCGCATGAAAGCCGAGATTGGCATTGGAGGTGACGCAGATCCGGTCACGCGGAACCGCGCCGAGCACGATCGTACAGGCCGAGGCGCACAGGCCATCGATGATCACGGTTTCGCCGGAAGTGCGCAATCCCTGATATCTGTCGACATAGGTTCCGATCCGTCCGCCACGATCATCCGCGATGCGAACCACCGCGTGACTTGCCCCGACGCCCGCGAACAGCAAGACCGCCGCCAGCAAACCCGTAACGAACTTCATGTCCAGCCCCAAAACCTGTCGATCCCGAATCTGAGCGCCCTGGTGATGCAGGGCATGATCAGCGTGTTGCCAGATCGTGGCTTTGTCCAGACGAGCATGACGCTTCCAATGCGATTCAAATCGAGTGTTGCGCGCGGGATGCACCTCGTTCCGTCGCGGTATCAATCTGAAACAGCGCCGCCCTTCGCGCGCAATTTCCGTTGACCAAAGTTCCCGCGCCGACTTCAATCTCCATTAACAAAATGGGGGAAACAGTATGGCCGTTGATGCGGATGTCATCGTCGTCGGCGGCGGACTCGCGGGCCTTGTCGCGGCTACGGAAATTGCCGATGCCGGCAAGCGCGTTGTCGTGGTCGATCAGGAAGGCGAGCAGAATCTCGGCGGCCAGGCGTTCTGGTCGTTCGGCGGTTTGTTCTTCGTCGACTCTCCGGAACAGCGGCGCCTTGGCATCAAAGACTCCTATGACTTAGCCCTGCAGGATTGGAATGGCACGGCCGGCTTCGATCGCGACGAGGACCTCTGGCCACGGCGCTGGGCCGAAGCCTATGTCGCTTTCGCCGCCGGCGAGAAACGCGACTGGCTGCGCGCGATGGGCCACCGCGTGTTTCCCGTGGTCGGCTGGGCCGAGCGCGGCGGCTATGACGCGATGGGCCACGGCAATTCGGTTCCGCGCTTTCATGTCACCTGGGGCACTGGCCCCGGCATCGTCGAGCCGTTCGAGCGGCGTGCGCGCGAGGCACAGAAGAAGGGCCTGCTGAGTTTCAGGTTCCGCCACCGCGTCGATGCGCTCAGCGTGACCAACGGAACTGTCGATGGCGTCACCGGCGCGATCCTCGAACCATCCAACACCGAGCGCGGCGAAAGCAGCTCGCGCGACGTGATCGGCGACTTCTCGTTGCGTGCGCAAGCCGTGATCGTCGCCTCCGGCGGCATCGGCGGCAATCACGATCTGGTGCGCCAGAACTGGCCGAAGCGCCTCGGCGAACCGCCGAAGCGCATGATCTCCGGCGTGCCCGCCCATGTCGACGGCCGCATGATGGGCATCACGGAAGCCGCCGGTGCGCGGCTGATCAATCGCGATCGCATGTGGCACTATGTCGAGGGCATCGAGAACTGGAATCCGATCTGGCCGAAACACGGCATCCGCATCCTGCCCGGCCCGTCGTCGATGTGGTTCGACGCCACCGGCAAGCGGCTGCCGGCGCCGCTGTTTCCGGGCTCCGATACGCTCGGCCAACTGCAATATATCCAGTCCACTGGCTATGATTATTCATGGTTCGTGCTGACGCAGGCGATCATCAAGAAAGAGTTTGCGCTCTCGGGCTCCGAGCAGAATCCCGATCTCACCGGCAAGAGCTGGCTGATGACCGCGCGCCGCGCCACCAACAAGGGTGCGCCAGCGCCTGTCGAAGCCTTCAAGGATCACGGCATCGACTTCGTGGTGCGCGACAATCTCGACGATCTCGTCAGCGCCATGAATGCGCTGACCGGCGACAATCTGCTGAAGCTCGATGAGATCCGCATGCAGATCGAGGCGCGTGACCGCACCATGGCCAATCCCTACGTCAAGGATGCGCAGGTGATGAACATCCACAATGCGCGCAAATATATCGGCGACCGCCTGATCCGCACCGCGAAGCCGCATCGCATTCTCGATCCCGCGCAGGGCCCGCTGATCGCCGTGCGGCTCAACATCCTGACGCGCAAGACGCTGGGCGGTTTCGAGACCGATCTGGACTCGCGCGTGTTCGGCAGCAACGGCCAGATCATGCCAGGGCTCTACGCGGTCGGCGAAGCTGCCGGCTTCGGCGGCGGCGGCATGCACGGCTATCGCTCGCTGGAAGGCACGTTTCTCGGCGGCTGTCTGTTCACGGGTCGCACCGCCGGGCGCGCAGCGGCGAAGGCGGTGGGGTGATCGGTCTCCCGCTCACAGCCATCCGTTGCGCTTGAAGCGGGTATACAGGTAACCGCAGATCGCGGCGATGCCGCCCAGCACCACGTAATAACCGTAAGCCCATTTCAGCTCCGGCATGTGTTCGAAATTCATGCCGTAGATTCCGGCAATCGCCGTCGGCACCGCCAGGATCGCCGCCCAGGCCGCAAGCCGGCGGGTAATCTCGGTCTGCTGCGACTGCCCTGACATCAAGCTGGCTTCAAAGGCAAAGGCCAGCACTTCGCGCAGCGAATCGATATCTTCTTCCGCGCGTTTGACGTGATCCAGCACGTCGCGGAACAGCGGCTTCATGTCATCGTCGATGAACAGGATATCGATATGTTCGAGTCGGTGACAGACATCGACCAGCGGTCCGACCGCGCGACGAAGGCGCAATAGCTCGCGGCGCAGCTTGTAGAGCCGCTCGAATTCGGCCCGCGTCAGCATGCGGTGCAGGACACCATCCTCGAGCTCGTCGATCTCTGACAGGATGGATTCGATGACTGGACGATAGTTGTCGACGATGAAATCGAGAATTGCGTAGAGGATGTAGTCTTCGCCGTGCGTCAGGTTTGTCGGGCAAGCCTCGCATCGCTCGCGGACAGACGCATAGGACGTCGAGGCGCCATGGCGCACGGACACGACGTAGCCTTTACCCAAGAAGATGTGCGTCTCGCCGAAAGCAACAGTCTGATCGACCAGTTGCGCCGTTCGCGCGACGATGAAGAGCGCCTCGCCATATTGCTCGACCTTGGGGTGCTGATGCGACTTCAGCGCGTCCTCGATGGCGAGCGGATGCAGATCGAATTGCGCGCGCAGTTTTTCGAGCAGTTCAAGGGACGGTTCAAACAGCCCGATCCAGACGACATGGCCCGGCTTCTGCGCCCAGACGCCCGCCTCCTCGACGGGGATATCCGCAACACGGCGGCCACCGGCATAGACGCTGGAGGCGACAACGCCCGGGACATTGCCGGCGGTTGCAGCTGAGAGGGGAAACGTCATGCAAGAACCCTGTGTTGTGCGAACAGCAACGGGCGCCTTTGAAGAACGGCGGGAATGCCAAACCGTTCAATCGCCATGCGGCACCGATCATCTGGAATGAATGAGGGGGCTGGAGCGGACGGAGGGAATCGAACCCTCGTATGCAGCTTGGGAAGCTCAACGTTTTTAAAGAACGTCAGGGACTTAGCTGCAAAACATGTACTTTACCTCTCAAACGAGATCAATGCGTTAGAAGCCAAAAGCAAAACTTCGCGACCCCTCCTGTTGCACCGGGAGTGGCAGTATGAAGGACGCGGGTGGGCGGCATCACACCTCGGAAGCACGCGCCAAAATCGCGGCCTCCAACCGCGCTCGCTGGACTAACCCTGCTAAACGAGCGGAAGTCAGCGTGGCGACGAAAGCCCGAATGGCCGACCCGGCGGTGCGACAGCGCATCAAGGACGGTATGCGCAATGCTGCGCAGCAGGCCGGCGAACTGCAGGCCTTGACAGCGGCATGGCAAGCCGTGTCTTCCGCCACGCGTCGGCGATTTTTATCCGATCTGATCTTGCCCATCAGTTCCGCGCCGGCCCTCGCGAGAGATACGGACGGCGAGGTCGTGACATGAGCTGGGAAGCGACCAATTGGGCTACCCAACTGCGCGTCGGGTCGCCGATAGACAAGTTGTGCTTGCTGATGCTCGGTAATCGTGCCGATCAAGATGGCGTTTGCTGGCCGTCACAAGCACGTCTGGCGGACGAAGGCGAGATGTCGGCCGATACAGTGCAGCGTAGCCTGAAGCGCCTGGAGGAGGCCGGATTCATCCGTCGAAGCCGATCGCTTAAGACGCGGGGGCGAAAAGGATATGTTTATCAGCTGATGATGCCCCATGTTGTAGGCGAGAAGGCCGCACAAAGCGGCCTTCCTAAAATCGCTGAGCAAAAACAAGCTCAGAAGGCCGCTGTGAGCGGCGTACCTCCAAAGCAGAGTAGGCCGCACAAACCGGCTTCACTACCTCGCACAGAGCGGCCTAAGTACTCCGCACAGAGCGGCCTAGAATCTTCACTTGAATCATCAATTGAACCTTCAGTGAAAATTCCAGTCAAAGGGGCGGCCGAAACTCAGGGACGCGAGAAACTGGCGCAGCACGCCTTTCCGATACCGGACGTCGTCGCGTCGTGCCTCCGCAGGAAGCTTGGCAATGATCGGTATGCGGCATGGTTCAGTGATGTCGTTGTGATCGCCAGTGACTGCGGCAAGGTCACCCTATCTGCCGGGACCAAGTTCAGGTCCGATCGCATCAACTCAAATTACGACGTTGACCTTGTTCAGGCTTGGCAGACGCTCGATCCAGAGATTCGTCGCGTAACCGCGATCGCGGGTCTCCCTCGTCCGCAGGACGAACGTACTGCTGCCTCCAGCAACTAACGGGAACGATGATGTTCGATACAAGAAGCGAAGCTCGAGGTCAGGTTCTACGGTGCTTCGACAATCTTCTCGGCGCTCTCGGCGGCGGCCCCGCCCGCGCTGTCATGACGCGCACGCTCAATCATGAGGGTGACAAGCCGAGATTGCTGAGACCTTCACGAAGGGCAGCGCATGAACCGCTGGTCGCATTACCCATGAGATCTCCCCTGTGTTCCCGAAGTAACCGTTGGAGACAAGTCATGGGTGTCAGAGTGGCTATGCTAGGCGTGGCGGCCGGGGCTCTCGGTAAGCGGCATGCTCCCCACCCCCATGTAGGGACCGTATCCCGCGTTTTTCGTGTTCCACGGGGTCGCAGCCCCTGGGATTTCGCCAGTAGATCACCTCGCAAGCGGTACACGCGAACGCGTGGGCTGCACGCGTCTGCACGCCTCAATACACGGTTGCGAGCCCCGGGCGCAGAGCGGCCTCGGAACACATCGGGCTCGCTCGGTTTGACATAGGCCGAACCGAGGAGCGGACAATGCAATCCAGATCACTGGCCTTCCTGACAGCGGCGATCGTCGCAATCTCATCTCCGGTCTATGCCCAAGGTGGCGGGGGTGGCGGTTCTGGAGGAGGCTCAACGAGCGGTAATGGGCCTTCAGGTAGCGGCGTCGGATCGTCTGGCCCAGGTACGGTTCGCGCTGGCGGAGCCGCCGCGAACTCCGGCAACATCGGGACCGGCAACGTCAACAGCGTCACCGCAGCGCCGTCATCTTCCACTAGCTCGCCGTCATATGGACAGTCCCCTTCCGGGGCCGCTGCGACCAGGTCGCTGAGCAGCACGAACACGGGCGTGATGGTTAATCCGAATGCCGCACCGCCTTCCTCAGCGAACAGCGGTGCGAGCGTCGCGCCAGCCGGTCGGATCGGGGACAAAATGCCAAGCCGGGATGAGAAGTAGGAATGGCCCAGAGCCAATTGCATTCACGTGAACAACGAGCGCGCAGGCGCCGGCGCGCGTCGCGAACCTTTGCAGGCTTCGTCGCTGCGAGCGTGATGCTTTGCGTCGGACTTGCAGCCGTCTCGATATATCTTATTAACCGCCCGATCACCCTTCGTGTCGCGGTCGGCCCGGCCGGCGCCGATGATGCGAGATTCCTGCAAGCGATGGCGCAGACATTCGCGCGCGAGCGCGACCACATCCGCCTTGCGTTGATTCCCACCGAGGGTCCGGAATCATCACTCATCATGCTAGGAGACCGCAAAGCGGATCTGGCAGTGGCTAGGGCCGATCTGCCGATGCCCGTCGGCAGCGAAGCCGTCGCTATCCTTCGCAAGAACTATGTTGTGATTTGGTCAGTGCCGAGGCCCGGGGAAAGCAAGGGTCATCGGGCGCATGAGGCCATCAAGGCACTAGACAATCTTCCGGGGCATCGGATCGCCATCATAGGTAAGACCTCTGCAAACCTCTCGCTCCTCAGACTGCTGCTGGCCGAGGCCGGCGTCGCATCGGATAAGATCGAGATGGTGCAATACGGCACCAATGATCTCGCGGCGATGGCGCAGGATTCCAAGAATGACGCCTTCATGGCCGTAGGGCCACTCCAGAGCAAAGTAACAGCGGATGCAATCGCGTTGACCGCGCGCAGCCGGGGTGAGCCGCACTTCTTGAGCGTTGACGTATCGGAGGCTATCGCACAAAAGCATCCAGTGTTTGAATCCGCGGAAATCCCGGGAAGTACGTTCAACACGTCCCCCGCTAGGCCCGACGACAAGATAGAGACGGTCAGCGTCGACCACCTCGTTGTTGCGCCTAAATCGCTTGCCGAGACCACCGTCGTCTCGCTGACGCGCCAGATGTTCGTCGCAAGGCCCGCGCTGCTGCGGGAGTTGCCCGGAATCGCGACGCTGGAGAAGCCGAACACGGACAAGGACGCAACCATTCCAGCGCACCCGGGGGCTGCGGCGTATATCGATGGCACGGACCGAACCTTCCTCGAGCGCTATAGCGATTTTTTGTGGGGTGGGCTGTTGTTGCTGTCCGGCTTGGGCTCAGGGGGGGCATGGCTACGCAGCTATTTGAAGCGTGATGAGACAAATGCCTATCTCGCGTCCCGCGATCGCGTGCTGGACATGATTGAAGCGTCGCGCGAGGCGGCCACCCCTCAAGAGCTCGAAGATATGCAGATTGCGATAGATGACGTGTTGCGAGAAACACTCGACTGCTACGAAGACGGAGCAATCGAAGAAGCTGCGCTGCTGGCGTTCGGGCTCGTTCTCGAGCAATTCCACTTTGCTGTTTCCGACAGGCGCCAAGTTTTGGCCGATCGGCGCGCCTTGCAGAAATTAGCCGCTTCAGAGTAGTAATCCCTTCGAGCAGGGTATTTTTATGAGAAACTGGAAAGACGATATTGAGCTCGACTGGACGCTCCGCGACATCTACGCCAACCGACTAAAGATGTCACCGATCACAGAAGACCAATTGAGCGAGCTCCTCGATATGGGGCTAGTCGAGGTGGTGAACGACCAGGTGAAGTTGACTGAGGCGGGATACCGGAAGATTAGCTGAGGGATGCGATGGCCAGACGCGCGATTAACAAAACCTGGACGCCTGAAGACGTTAACCGATTGATCAGCCTCGCCGAAAGCGGCGCAACAGTGCTGCGAGCCGCTGCGGCCCTCGGGCGGCCGGCGACGGCGGTCCAAAACAAAGCGCGACAATTAGGAAAGCGCTGGTTGGCATTCGGCAGGCGAGGGCAACTGCCCGAGGCCTTATCGAAACCAAGTAACACCCTGATATCGTCCTAAACCCTTTCTGGCCTTCCAGTGTTTTGATTCGCGAAAATCCCCGAATAGTACGTTGAACACGGACGCCGCCATGCTCGACGACAAGATCAAGACGGTCTGCGTCGATCGCCTCATTTTTGCGCCAAAATTGCAGGCCGAGACTAGTGTAGTCTCGCTGGCGCGCCAGATGTTCGTCGCACGGCCTGCGCTGCTGCGCGAACTGCCCGGCGTCGCGACGCTGGAGGAGCCGGACACGAACAAGGACGCAACCTTCCAGCGCCCGGGGACTACTGTCTCTATCGACGGCTCACACCCTCTTCAAATCATGGGCGGGAGTTTCACTGCCCGCTAGGGCGAGCCCAATATTTTTAGCTGTTGCACCGAGACAGTGCGGCTGCAAGTTTCAGAATTTCACGACAGTCCGCAAACCGAGAACAGCGGCATCTTTCAAGACCAAACCTGGCGTTGAGCTCAGCGGGTTCGTTGCACCGCCGCCCGGCCGGACGATGTATTGCACATTGGGTTGCAGGGACCAGCCAGGGCGGATCTCGTACTGATAGGCTGTCGTGATCATGACCTCGGACGTTCTCACGGGCCAAGACGGGTCGGTATATAGGCGGTAATCTGCGTCCAGGGCGCGAGCTTCCCGTGAGACGTGTGTGTAACCAATCGAGACGCCGAACTTGTCGTTCGGCCGCGCGTCGCTCGGCCCGATCCATTCGAGCCCCCCATCGGCATAGAAATCGACCAGGTTGCGGTCGGACGGACTGAAAGACGCTCGCGCAAAGACACCGACGCCGCGATCGTCACTGCCCCGAACACGGTACAGCTGTTGTTCCAAAACGGCCCACAAACCGTAGTTACCCGACAGATATGCCGGAATGCCAGATGTAGTTGGATGCGCCAGAGATCGCCCGTCTGCCGTAAAGCGCTCGTCCGCAAAAGCGCCAAAATGTCGCCAGCCGCCGAGCTTCAGGGTGCCGGCGAGATGCTCATCACCTTTGTGATTGTTCCATGCGTACTGCAGCTGCCCCAGCAGAAGCGGGGGATCGTTGATACGGAAATTGACGCCGTACCGATTGCGCAGCTGCGGATCGTCCAACCCGGGTCCCGAGGAATCGCCATTGAAAACCGCGCCCTGAACCGTCCAGGCTTCCGACAGGTTGACCTGGAGCCGCGCTCCGAGCGCGGCGAGGGGTGGCGATGGACCGCCGCTCGGAAGGTTGATCGAGGTGATCGCCGGCCAACCCAGGGATGCATTGGTGAAAACGTCAGTATATTTGGTGTTGAAGAACTCGCTGTCGGCGGCTAACTGCCCGACTTTGAGCGACGCGATATTATCACCCCACTTTTGCTCGAACCACATTTCGTACAGACGTGTGGTCGGTAGGGCCTCGATGCCGCTCACGACCATAAAATTCTGCAGATAGCTGCGCGACAGCCCATCTCCGTGAATTTGAAACAGGTTGGCGTGAAATGTTAGCTTCGATAGGCCAACGAGTTTTTCGAGATCCGCGTCCACCGCGAGATTGAGACGCCCCTCATATATAGCGCCCTGACGGACGCCGCCGGAAACGTTCCCAAGCGTCTCCCCGATGTACGTGGCCGCGAACTTGATGCCGCGGTCAACAAAGGGATTTGGCAGTACTCCCAGTGTCGTCTCTTCGATGGTGCTCTGACCAGTATCCGGATCGGCTGGCTTGTCGTCGTCAGTCTTTTTATCTTCCTGCGCCCAAGCGCCCGCCGGGACGATACATCCAAGCAGCACGTATATGCAAAGGCGACACAGACGGCCGCGTGCACGCCGGACCGGGTCGGCAGCGAAAACCATCACTCTTCCCGCGCGCGGATATGTTGGGCGATCTTTTCCACATTGGTTTCGCCTGCGAGGACATCGACCTTTTGCTCTTCTTCGACATCTAGCTTTTCGGCCACCTTACGCAGGAGCCGGAGGATCGCCGTCGCTTCCTCTTCAGCCAACAGGTTGATTTGCAGGTCAAGGTGATTGCGACGGTCAGATTGCAGATCATTGGCGCTTTGCCGGATCAGCACAAAGGACGTGAGCAACACCGCTTCCAGGGCGAGCACGGCTGATAATAACGGAAACGGGTAGGGATCGAAGGGGCTCGGGAGACTAAGAGGGCCCGCATTCAGCACCACCCATACGACCAGGCAGAAGCACTGGAGAATAATGAAATACACGGTACCGACAAACCAGCCGACCGCATGAAATGACTTTTGCAGCGCCGACATCGACTGCTGATCGTCATGTTCAAGTTTTAGGATGGACTCGATATTGCGAGCTTCCGAACCTGAGCGTTTGACTGGCCGCGCGGAGGACAAGCTAACCGACCGCCTTGTCGGCGGCCCTTCTGGCCTTCTCGCCGGCGCGCTGAACCGAATCTTCGCCAACCTTTTCCGCTTGTGCTCGCAGCTCACATTTGGAGCGGATTTCCTCGAGTTCTTCGTCGGTCAGGTGCTCAATTCCAACGAAGGAATTGTGCGCCGTGCTGACCCGGATCAGCTCATCCAATTTGACTTGAATCGCCGCGCTGTCGCGATTCTGGGAATTCTGAATCAGAAAAACCATCAGGAAGGTGACAATGGTGGTGCCTGTATTGATCACCAACTGCCACGTATCCGAGTACTTAAAAAGCGGACCCGTCACCGCCCAAATCACCACCACGGCCGACGCCAGCGTAAAGGTGCTCGCCCGGCCTGCCGCCTGCGACGTCTTGTTGGCGATATCTCCAAAAAAGCGAGCGAAGCCGTTGACTTGGTCCGCGTTGGAATGATCAGGCACAGATCAGTCTCCGTGAAGCATGTGCGACACTTCAGCACAGATCGTCGGTGCGGGGAAAGCAAGTTTGAGCTTCGCAGCTGCGAGATTAGTTAAGTTCCCTAGTCAAAAGCCAGCCGTCCCCAATGGGATCATACCATCAGGTGCGCGTCCGCGATTTCGGCCTTAGCGAACAGAGGGTGGGGGCTTTGAGATAGACGTTGAACATGGGCGGTGCGCGCCGTAATTGGATCGGAAGTCGACCGTCAACCGGGAGGGATCGTTCGCGTCCAGCGCTGGCGCTGTCTTAGCTTGGCCTCTTCGCATGATGGCCCACCCAGCGAGGGTTGCAGCCAGAATAAGCGCATACTTCTGCACTCCTTCATTCCGTTTCCGAGCGGGAGTCGATCTTAAGCTCGCCACTGCTGTTACAGGCGACAGATCGTCGACCGACGGCGGATCGCTGATTGCAACGCGCAATCGGCTCGCCAACGGGACAATGCGCTTTGCAGGTCGCTTTAAACGGTAGATCGCGAGAGCGACGCAGAGGATGGTGATAATGGTTAGCAAGCCGCCTAGCGCCACAAAGGCATAAAAAAGGCCATATCGAAGTTCGAACCATCGGAAGGCTGCGGTCGCGCCTACGAGCAGCGCTGAGATCAGAAAGATGCTGGCCGTCGCAAACAGCCCGCCTGCGACAGCGTAGGAGACCGCCGTCGCTTCGGTCTTTTCCACTCGATCGTGCACGTAGGCCTGAGCAGCTCGTCTAGCTCGGTCATATTTCGGCGCTAGTCGTTCACCCCTCATTACCAACGCCTTTTCGACGCCCGACCGATCAGAAACGCGACGCACATTGCGGCTAAGGGCGCCTGACGGACAACCTTGCTCAAAGTGTCGAGCGCGTTCCCCGGCTTCCTGCCTTCCTCGATCGCGTCCCTAATGGTGGTCGTCGCGGATTTGACGCCCTCAGTTACCGTGGTCCGGATATCCGATACCTGCTCGCTTATGGAGGGTGTTTGTTCATCGGTCATGGTGCGTGCTCACCTAGCATTTGGCGGACGAAGCGACGAGGGGGAGGGATCTTGCCTTCAGCAATCACGCCCGTTTGCGAGGTTGACTTCGAAGCCTACTCGTAAAGCGCCTCGTATGAGAAATGCTCAACGGGACCGCGGCGTCGGAGTTCCCAGCAACCTGATCGTGGCATTCTCTCTCTCCAGAGATTTCAAGAAAACTCGACGAGCTCGACGGCTCTAATCGCGCCCAAAAGCGTCTCTGAGGTCGACGCTTGTGCCGCAATGGAACCTTGCGTCAAATCGATCATTTTTCATGCCTTGCTGCTTTTTTCAGGGATACCGCCATGCACAAAGTCACCTTCGCTACCGCGACCGTTTTATCACTCGCGCTCGGCGCTACGAACGTCTTCGCACAGTCAGTCGGGGAGAAGACCGGTGTTAACTCCGTCCTGGGCGTGGCACCGACCACTGCCGACTTCGTCAAGGAGGCCGCCCTCAGCGACCTGACTGAGATAGCGACCAGTAAGCTCGCGCAAGAGCGCGGAGATGCGGATGCCAAGACATTCGCGTCCCAGATGATCACTGACCACACCAAGACATCCGAAGAGTTGAAGGCTCTGGTTGGCGGCGACTTGAAGGCGGCGCTGCCAGCGGCACTTGACGACACGCATCAGAAGAAAGTGGACAAGCTAAAGGACGCCAAAGCGGACAGTTTCACGTCCGACTACGCCTCGATGCAGGTCAGCGCTCACAAGGACGCCGTGTCGCTATTCGAGCGCTACGCCAAGGGGGGCGAGGATCCGAAACTCAAGGATTGGGCCGGTAAGACGCTCCCCCACCTTCAACATCATCTCGAGATGGCGCAGAATCTGAACAAAAATAAGTAGCTGGAGACAAGATGGGACTGGCATCTTACGAAGTGATCGAAAGCGGGTCCAGTTGGGGCGTGCTCCATGACGGAAACGTCGAGGGTACCTTCGAAACGAAGGAAGCGGCTTTTGAGCGGCGGTTTCCGCCGCATCACTTGCCATTCGACAGGGGCATGAGGTTCGTGTAACCGCGCCGAGCAGAGACGCTGGGAACAAGACAGCATTGGGCGGCGAGACAAATTAGGGCAGTACCATGGGTCAGGAAGTCGTCTTCGGGATCGGAGCCCTTTTGCTTCTCTCCGCACTGGTTTTCGGTGTGCTTCAGTACCAGCGTCGCAACAAGGCGGCGGTTCGCGAAGGCGACAAGATTGTCGCCGATCGATATCGCAACGACGAGACCTAGTCAGTCCCGTCGGCGTGTCGCCTTCGCTTTAGCATCGACACAATCGGCAACCGTTATCAGCGTTTGTCAGCCGCAATTATCGAGAGACACATAGGGACTCAGCGAGACCGCATGGGCCAAGACACCAAGAAACGATGGCCTACACGGCTATGGATCGTGCGACATGGGGAAAGCGCGGGAAACGTCGCACGAGACGCTGCCCACGCTGCAGGGCTGGCGGATATCGCCATCGAGCTGCGGGACGTTGACGTCCCGCTCAGCGCGTTGGGCGAACGGCAAGCGGAGGCGTTGGGGCGTTGGTTTGCAGAGTTGCGAAGTGAAGACCGCCCGAGCGTTGTGCTCAGCTCTCCGTATCTTCGCGCACAGCAAACTTCGGAGATCATTCTGAGGGCCGCTGGAGAGGCTAAACGTGCTGTCACGATCATCCACGACGAGAGACTGCGTGAAAAGGAGTTTGGCGTTCTGGACCGTCTCACCAGAATGGGCATCGAACAGCGCTACCCGGAGGAGGCCAGACGGCGCGCGCTCATGGGAAAGTTCTATTATCGGCCGCCAGCTGGTGAAAGCTGGGCGGACGTCGTGTTGAGGCTTCGAAGCGTGCTCGATTCCGTAAGCCTGCATTACGCCGGGGAACGCGTCCTGATTGTTGCTCATCAGGTCGTCGTTCTCTGCCTGCGATACCTTTTGGAAAACATGGACGAGAGCACGATCCTTTCGATCGACCGGGAAGGCGACGTCGCAAATTGTTCGATAACCGAGTTCGGACCGAGCCAAGACGGTGAGAGCTCGATGTGCCTAGTCCGGTACAACTTTGTCGCGCCGCTGAAACGTCAAGGCGCACCCGTCACCCTGGAGCCGGACGATAGCGGAGCGGCGAGATGAAGCGCTACCGGGAGTTATCGGAAGACTACCTGCGTGCGCATCCGCTCCCGTCCCATGAAAACGGCGACGGCAAGGAAGCTCGCGGCCGCGTCCTCGTGGTTTCAGGCAACGCCCGCGTGCCTGGTGCGGCCATTTTGGCGGGCGTGGCTGCCTTGCGCGCAGGAGCCGGTATTCTTCAAATTGCGACGAGTGCGTCGGTTGCCCCCAACATAGGAGTGGCTGTGCCCGAGGCTATGGTCTTGGGATTTTCGGAGACTTCGCAGGGGGAGATCAAGCAATCGAATGCCACGGACATCGTCGCGCTCGCCCAGGATGTCGACGCCGTCGTGGTCGGACCAGGCATGATGGGTGAAGACGCGCTCAGTCACTTTGTGAGGTTGCTGCTTGCGACGCCGACGAAGGCGCGCATCGTCCTGGACGCCGCTGCGTTCACCTGCATGGGCGATCCTTCGCCGGACTTTCGCCAAGACTTGCAGGGAGCGATCGTCACGCCGCACGCTGGCGAAATGGCCCGCTTCCTCGGTCTCGACCGCGCGACCGTTGAACGCAACCCTCTCGAGGCCGCCCAGCGCGTCGCGGTATCCGCTGGGTGCATAGTGGTGATGAAGGGAGCCGAAACTTTTGTTGTTGGCAAGGAGGTGTGGCGCTCGTGCTTTGGCTCGGTCGCATTAGCGACGTCCGGCTCTGGCGACGTTCTTGCAGGCGTTCTCGGAGGTATTCTGGCGCGCGGTGCGGATCCGACGCTGGCGGCGCTATGGGCAGTCTTTTTACACGGGGAGGCGGGCAGGCGCCTCGGTCTCCGACATGGCAACGTTGGAGCGTTAGCAAGAGAATTGCCGGCGGAGATTCCGCGGCTGATGTCAGGATCCGAGGTGACGTCGGCTTAAGCCGACCCGCGATGGTACGTTGCTTATCACGGTGGCTATCGAACACGCGCCGCAAGCCTTGAGGGCGTCGGAGACGCGCCCGACGTCAACGTTCTCGCATCCAACTGACATCTTGATCTCTCCTCCAACTCCAGATGCTCGTCGCCCTTCGGTTCTGACGAGCTGCTCACAGCGTCCGCTCCGGAGCGAACTCAACTGGCGGCGGCAGATCCTCAGGCGAGCGCTTGACCAGCTGAAACCGAGAGAGCTTCGTATCATCGAAGCACGATGGCTAGCAGACACGCCGGTTACACTTGACGAACTGGCGGCAGAACTAAGCGTGTCACGCGAGCGTGTGCGGCAATTGGAAGTCAGAGCACTCGAAAAGGCCCGAGCATATGCAGTATCGCTCTTGAGCGCTGATGTGCGCGACCGTCCATGTGCGCGGGCTGACACGGTTTCCAGCCCGTCGGGTCTTTAACGAGCCGTCGAAATGCCGAATTTGGTGGTTCGATCTGCTGGCGCAACGTGTGCCAAAGTACCCGACTATCCGTTTGCAGGGGTATGTATGGTCACAGAAGTGATAAAAAGCCGTCAGGAATGGCTTCTGGCGGCTTCCGGTGCCTCGGCAAGTTGACCTGGTGGTTCAACGCCTCGACCCAGCCCCATCTCCGACAGCTCGCCTGGTTGACCGCCGTCATCGGCGACAGCCTGTTGGCATAGACGCTCGAAGAGTTAGCCCGAGTTCGATCGTCCTGCCAGTTTCTCAGCCAATGAGGCCGGTTTCAAAAATTTCAGCCTGTGGCGAATTGGTGACAGCCTCGAGAAACACTCAGAAATATTATGGATTCGCGAACAAAACTTACAGGGGATTCGAATGAATAAGTATGTGTTGGCCACGGTCGCTTTGACCATGAGTGCAGCATCGGCATCGGCAGCCGATTTGGCGGCCCGCCCGTACACCAAGGCTCCGGCGGCTCCCGTCGCAGTTGGTTACAACTGGTCCGGTTTCTATGCCGGCGTCATGGGCGGCTATAGCTGGTCGGACCGTATCCGCGTTGACGGCTTCACCGCCGCCTCGAGCGACATTAATGGCGGCTTTGGCGGCGGCACTATTGGCTACAATTGGCAGACGCCCGGCAGCAACTTCGTTTGGGGCCTTGAGGTCGACGCGGCAGGCGGTGACGTCAAGTATCGTGAGACGGGGTTGTTCGGCATTGTCCCGGTCACCGCGGAAGATAAGATCCGGGCTTTCGGCAGCGTCACGGGGCGCCTTGGTGTGACCTCGGGAGCGGCACTATTCTACGTAAAGGGCGGCTACGCCTGGGCTGATAACCGCCTTTCATTCACCACTCCCGCCGCGACGCTGTTCTCGGAGAGCAAGGTTCACTCAGGTTGGACCGTGGGTGGCGGCGTCGAGTACATGTTCGCCCCGAACTGGTCGCTCAAGGGCGAGTACATGTACGCCGACTATAGCAGCGAGCGTTACGGCACAGTGCTCACCGGTTTCACGGACCTCGGAGTCACGACCCATACTGTTAAGGGCGGCATCAACTACCACTTCAACTGGGGCGGCAGCAACTTCTAAGACCATTTCTGAAGACCAGGGCCCGGCGAAAGCCGGGTCCTTTCTTGTGCTAAAGCTACGTTGTTGCCAATATTGGTCATGACGTCGGAGTCGGCCAGACTGTGACGTCCGTAGAAATGCTACGAACAGTGATTGTGTGAGGGGCGTTACTTTTATGTAGCCTTTCTGCGATCTCTATAGCGACGTTGAGATCGGCATAAGTGCCACCAGTGCGCTGGTTATTCACGAGCACCTCGTAATCGCCTGGTTCAACAAGCATGCTTTCCCGCCTCGAAAAATAAGAATATATTCCATAATGAAACTTATGCGAATCCGAGATGTGAGCCTCTGGGGCCTAGCTTGAGCCTTCCCTCAAGATTCCGACGAGCTCGCCGAGTGGGTCCTGACCATGGTCGAGAACCGGCTGCTGACCTGGCGCCCGGACGCGATGTCAACGAGTAGCGCTTCCGCAAGCGCGGACGTCACCTCTCCCGCGAGCGGGAGAGGGAAGCAAAGCCTCAGCCCTGCCATCAATCACCACGTATAGCGCACCACGCCCTTGCCGGCGTAGCTGCGGGTGACGTCGGAGAACTCGCCTTCGAACGCCGCCGCCAGCGAGATACCGCTGACGAATTTCATTTCAGCCGAAGCGGTGGTCAGCGCCGCGTCGCGCGCCGGCTGAGCGCCGTTGACCACGAACGAGGCGCCAGGCAGCGCCTGGAACGTGGCCTGCGCGCTCCGGTCGGTGTTAAAGTCATGAGCCCAGGCGGCGCCCCCGCGCAGCGTCAGCATCGCACCATCGACCACGAACGATTTGTCAGAGCGCAGGCCGATCTCGCTGCGCGTCGTGGCTGCGGTCTTCGACGCATAGGCCAGCGCGAAAGTGTTGATTCCGCTGGCGGCGGTTTCGGCATAGGCCGGCAGGTCGAAGGCAATGACCTTGGCCGCCGCATAGGGTGTCAGGCCGACGCCGCCGAGCCACGACATCGCATAGCGATTGCCACCCTCGATCCGTCCGGACCACGCATTTGCGCTGAAGCGCCCCTGCAACTGGCTGCCGCCGATGCTGCGGTCAGTGGTGATGTCCTGCCAGCCATAGGCCGCCGCCGCGGTTACATAGGCCGAACCGACCGTGTGCCGGACAAAGCCGCCGGCCTGGAATATGTCGGAGCGGCCGGACCCCAAACCGTTGACGCTGAAGCTGGTGCCGCCGCCGGCCAGCGCGAAGCCGGCCAGTGTCTGCGGCGTGATCCGATAGTCGGCGCCCACGGCCATGCCGTAGATGCGGCTGGTGGCCGCGTTCGAACCGGTGACGGCGTTGCCGTCGGTGGTTTGTGATCCCCCGAAGCCCGCAGCCCACACGCTCCAGTGCGGCGCGAATACCGACGGCGCTTTGACCGCCATGGCCAGCGCATCGCGCGCCGCGCCGCGCGGTCGCGCGGCAAAGGCCAGCGCGTCCTGCTCGCCATAGGACAGCGCCCCGCCCTGCGACGGCAGGCCGGCGCCGCGGCCTTCCAGCAACGGATCGGTCAGCACGCCCATAAACTGGTTCATGGCATCGAAAGTGGTCTGTTGCGATGCGACGGCGCTTTCGCCGGATGCTTGTGTCAGGCCCGCTGCATTCAAAGCGCCGAATGCCATGGGAATGCCGCCGGTGCGGTCGAAATAGTTGGTCAGTGCGTTGGCTGTATTGGTCTGATTGCCGTTCAGCCCGCTATTGACCGGCAGCGGCGACGGCGTGGGTGTCGGCGTAAAATCCAGCACCAGATTGAGATAGGCGTTGTTGGCGTCATAGCCGAGGCTGGACTTGAAGCCCGACGGCAGGTTGCCGTTCACCAACGAACCGAATCTGCCGACGATGCCGCCGGCGGCATTGAGGATGGTGTACTGCTTCTCGACATAGCTGCCGGATGCGAAGCTGGCATTGACTGTGGCGCCTGACAGGGTCGCGGTGCCGGTGACATTGGTGCGATCGGCGGCGGTCGGCGACACTTCGACCATGTAGGCTGAAGCCGCGGTGAAGGTCAGGTTGCCGTTGACATTGAGGGTGCCGATCGAATTGCCCGGCGCCAGCGCGCCGCCATTGATCGCCGTGTTGCCGACGGTGCCGTTGCCGCCCAGCGCTCCGCTGGCATTCACTGTGGTCAGCGACGACGATGCGATCGAGCCGTTGACGCTGAGCGTGCCGGCATCGACCGTGGTGGCGCCCGTGTAAGTGCTGAGGCCCGTCAGCGACAGGGCGCCGGCGCCGCGCTTGACGACCTGGCCGCCGCCGGAAATCACCCCGCCGAAGCTCGCGGCGTCGGATCGATTGAACGCAAGCGTGGCATTGTTGCTGACGTTGCCGACGATCGAGCCCGAGGTGCCGCCGTTGCCGATCTGCAGTGTGCCGCTGGAGACGGTCGTGCCCCCGGTGTAAGTATTGATTCCCGTCAACGTGAAAACGCCGCTGCCGCCGCTGCCGCCGAAGCTGATCAGATTGCCGGTGCCGGAAATCGCGCCACTGAACAGATGGGCGTCCGAGCGGGCGAATTCCAGCGTTCCGTTGTTGACGACGTTGCCGACGATCGATCCCCCGGTGCCGCCGTTGCCGACCTGCAAGAAACCGGCACTGATGGTGGTGCCGCCGGTGTAGGTGTTGTCGCCGAACAGGAGTAGCACGTCGCTGCCGAGCTTGGTGACGCTGCCGGTGCCCGAAATCACCCCGCCGAAGCCGATTGCGTCGGAGCGATTGAACACCAGCGCTGCGTTGTTGGTGATGTTGCCGGTGATCGACCCGGTGGTGCTGCCATTGCCGATCAGCAGCGTGCCGACCGAGATCGTCGTGCCGCCGGTATAAGTGTTGGCACCGGTCAGCGTCAGTGTGCCGCCGCCGAGCTTGACCAATTCGCCGGTCCCTGAAATCACGCCGCCGAGGCTGGTCCCGTTGCTGCGGTTGACGGCCAGCGTCGCATTGTTGGCGATATCGCCGGTGATCGAGCCGTTCAAGCCGCCATTGCCGAGTTGCAGCGTGCCGTCCGAAATCGTGGTGCCGCCGGTGTAGAAGTTGTTCCCCGTCAGCGTCAGCGTTCCGGTCCCGGTCTTGACCAGCGCGAACTGCGCGCCGTTATCGACCATCGTGCCGGAGAATTCCGTGGAGGTGTTCAGGCTGCCGATGGTCAAGCTCTGCACCGGAACGCCAGCCACCGTCGTTGCGAAGACGGTCCCGCTGCCCGACAGCGATCCGATCGAGAGTGAGCCCGACGTCGTCCGGAGGACCAAATTGCCGTTATTCTCGATTTCTGCTGTCCCACCCGAAGACGACTGGCTGAAGATGAGTGTCCCACCAAAATTCCTGATGGTCGCATTTCCTGCGGTGCTGCTTGCCAGAAAATCGATCTGCGAGCTGGGATCGATCAGAAAATTCTGGGCATTGCCGGAGTTGTTGACGATGCCGGCGCCGCTCACGTTGAGCTGACCGCCCGACGCTATGCCGATGGTGTAGGTCGGTGCTCCCGCATCGAACGTGAAGCCATCCGGGCTGCGCGTGATCGACAGCACCAGCGACGTCGACGCGCCGTTGTTGCGGAACACGGCGGTCGAACCGGTGTCGGGCACGGCTGCGGGACTGCTCCAGTTCGACGCATTGTTGTACTGCTGATCGGCGCCGATCCAGACCTGCTGGGCGCGAGCCGGCTTGCCGGCCACGAACAGCGCCGTTGTGGCCATCAGGGCCGACAGGAGGGCTCGCCGCCGCCTCCGAACTTGAATCAACTCCGCAGCTTCCAGCCGCGACCTCGTATTGTCGCCAGTTTGCCGATATTGCAACTTACACCCCGTCACCTCACAGGCCACAACCAAGCCCGCTTCATGGATCAAGGTACAGATACACCATTGGGATGAACAGGTCGGCGGTACCGATGTACTGAAATCTTCCGTTGGGTGTGGACATGAGGCCACAAAGGTTCCCTTTTTGGAACCATGTTCCGAGTCCCACCCTATGCTTTTTTCGCAAAATCAGCGAGGATTTTCAAAGCCCTGAGCGCTTTATCGTCGTCGATCTTCCCTTTGCCCCATACTCTTCATCCATCTATCTAATTGTAGCCGCGCCCCCCTGTCCCGGACGTCGAAAGGTTCTTCTCCTTCGAACGTCGCCAGGGCGGCAATAGCGTCGGCCTCCTCTCCGAAAAGCACGATAAGGTACGATCGATGTTGGTAGGTGAGACAATAGCTTTAGGTGGACAGTCTGCGACCGACGCACCGGGACGGAGTTCGAAGCGTGCCGCCGGCAGAAACAGTGGACTTGAAGTGCCCCCCGAAACTAGGCGCGCCCAGCTAAGCATTAAAACGACCGAGACGCACCGAGCGTCAGCGATGAAAGCTGAACGTTAGCTGCACCGCAGACCTCGTTCGTATGCCGTTAGAAACAACCTTGTCGAGGCCTGACTCATAAACAACTATCCGCCCGCCGATTTTACGAAGTTCTGGCTTGGCCGAACGTTAAATTCCGGCCCTGCTCCGGACCCCCTAACTGTAGGCCCCGTGGGCGTCCCACGCAGGCGCGGCGACCGGGCTTTCGGATAGAATTCGTAGAAGTTCGTTCGCAGGCATAGGGCGCGCATAGAGGTACCCTTGGGCTTCGTCACATCCTTTGCACTTGAGGAATGCGCCCTGCTCCTCGGTCTCTACCCCCTCCGCGGTCACTGATAAGCAGAGATTGTGGGCCATCATAATAATTGATGTAGCAATCGCGGTTTCCTGGTAGCCCGCGCCCTGTGCGATGTTCTGTACGAAGGATTTGTCAATCTTTATCCGGGTGAGCGGGTACTTCGCAATGCAAGCAAGTGATGCGAAACCTGTACCAAAGTCATCGAACGCTAATTGCACACCAAGCGATCTCAATGATCGCAGCGTCGAAAAGATGGTATGGTCGCCCAGCGCGATATTCTCCGTTATCTCGGCTTCCAGGTGCTGGGGGAGCAATTCATGCCGAGCGAGCGACTGCTCAATGTCCCGGAGCAACGTCCCTTCCTTGAACTGACAGGGAAACAGGTTGACGGCTACGCGGAAAGGCTTCGAACGGCTCGCATTATATTTAGCTCCCCATTTGCACGCTTCATCGATGATCCAACGACCCACTTCGGGCGCAATGGGGCTGTTTGCAAGCGCATCGATGAAGGCGCCGGGCGCCACCAACCCCTTCGTTGGATGGTTCCACCGAAGCAGCGCTTCTGCCCCGGTGATGACCCCAGTTGAAAGGTCTACCTGCGGCTGGAAGTAAAGCTCGAACTGTCCAGTCTCGGCAGCGCGCCTCAGTTCTGTATCCATATCGAGGCGCGCTTGTGCGGACGCTCTCATTGAGGGCATGAATAGCCGGCACTTCCGCCCGCCGCCCCCCTTTGCATCATAAAGGGCAAGATCCGCGCTCGCAGTCAACTCGTCCAACGTTCGCGCGTCCCGAGGCGCGAACGCGAGCCCAGCACTGGCTCTAAGTGTTATGCGCTGGCCTTCGAGATCAATCGGTGTATCGATGGCCTTAAACATGCGCGTGATAGTTTCCTGCGCAGCCAGTGGATCGCGGCAGTCGCGTAAGAGCAAAGCGAATTCGTCCCCGCCGAAGCGATAGACGTCGACATTCAACGGTGCGGCGGCGGCGAGCCGAGCGGCCATCTGCTTGAGGACCTGATCACCAAAAGAATGCCCGAGCGTGTCATTGACGTCCTTGAATCCATCAAGATCGAGCATCGCCAACGCGGATGGGCGACTGGCTTCGTCCGCCATGAAGGCGCTGAAGTCCCGCACGAAGCTTGTACGGTTGGGCAGCTTCGTGAGCTGATCAAAGTGCGCCAGCTCGCTCAATTTCTCCGAGGCAAGTTTGCTTGCCGTCATGTCGCGCCCTATGAGGAAGAAACGCTGCGCGCGCGCTGACCAAACCCCGGAGATTTGCAATACGACGTCGTGGCCGTGCTTATGGCGAAACCGGCATTCGACGTTCTGAAGCACTTCGCCTCGGAGTGTTTTGTCGAGTTCGTTTCGAAATGATGCGATATCGGCGAGAGAGGCCATCTCGCCACCGTATCGATTTAGCAACTCGTCGGATCGATAGCCAAGGATTGCTTCGCAGCTATCGCTTATTCTGCGAATAATTCGGTCCGCGTCGGTAACGACGATGAGGTCGACGGATGTCTCAAATAGTCGGCGGTGCTCTTCGCTCTCTTGATCCAGCGCCTGCTTGGTCTCCTGGAGTATAATTTCTGCGTTCGCCTTTTCGCGCTGCGTATGAGGCAGCCAGCGAAACACGAGCAGCGACAAAACTATCAGAGCGGCTGCGACATTCGCCATTTTGGGAAGGATCAATAGATACGGCTGACCGAGGACCCTCGTCAGGTGATGCGAGAAGAACCCGTACTGAGCTCCGAAATAAGCCCCGAAGTAGATGTTTTCCAAAATATTCCGGACCGTGTCGATCATGACGACAACGAGCAAAAGCTTCGCTGAGCCGAGCCTTGCTGCGTTTCGTGCGAACGCAACGGCGACGGTGACAAGAATTGCGGACCAAAGGCAGACGATAACCCAATAGATTGAAGCTGCGGCGAGACTCATGGCGGGAACCAGTCGATTTTGGACGAGATCATGAGCCGTCGCTGGTAAACGTTTCTTCTACAACGACCGCGTGTAAAAAATTGACCGTCGATCGACGCATATTTGCTTAAGAAAAACTTACCGTCTCATGCCCTCTTGGTCGGCGAAGCGCTCCTCACGCCCGCGGGTTGAGCAGCACCCAGAGCCGAACGATCCGGCTACCCTCGATCTCCGCCGCGTCGGCGCCTGTCACCGCGATAGGACCGCCCTTCGGCCCGGCGTGCTAGCGCAACACGGCGATGCCTCTTGGAGCGGCGCTGGCCGGCGACGTTGACAAGCCCCCGATCTCGACAATTCTTTGTCCTGGAGCCGTTAAGAAGCGCCTACAATGCCGGAAACCCTTTCAGCCGGCCGAGGCAAACTAGGAAGACACTGTCACGCCGGCCTGATTAGCAGCTTGCGATCTCGTTCGGCGTAACGCTCGATAAAGTCCTTCACCCCCGGTGGCAGCTCCTCGCAGGTAGCTGCAGCCCGCTGGCGAATATACCGGGCGATATCCGCCGACACGTCTCGCGTCCAACATTGGGTCACATTAAAAGCGACAACCCGATCAGGGTCAGAATATCGCCCTGAAAAGAAATCGGCGATGACAGTATCAAGGTCTGTTTTCCCGACAACAGCCTCTCGCCAGACGCAGCCATGCGGCCCGCCATCGACGACCAAATACACATTGTGATCGTCGCCATTTAGCACGATCGATGGGGTCCAAACCCCACGCATAACGCGATACTCCACCGTAGCGTTGATCGAACCGCGTGTTCAATTGTAGTTGGAATGATTTGTTCCCTGATACCCGGGGCCCGATCCACAAATCAAAGCCTCAAGGAAGGACAGAGGCGCTTCACGTCGGGTCGTGAGTGCAAAGGCAATGGCGAATTGCGGTATCTTTTGCGTGCCCCGATAAAAGTCCGAGGCACAAGCGACAGCTGGGCGAGCGGCTCTGAAGCCAAGCAACGGAGAATCCATCGAAAGGTCTAGAGAGGAGTGCCCAAGACAAGCGCACCGTCTACTAAGAGATGCTGTGCGCTGTGCGCGATTGGGCCACTAAGGCTATTGGCAATAATCTGCAGGCTGCCCTAAACCGCCCAGACCGATCGACTGGCGCTCGGCATACTCCTGGCCAGGAATTAGGTAATCGACGTCGAAAGGGCCGCTTGTGAGCGGCCCTTTCCAAATTCACCAGCTTCGGGTGCCGAAGCTAAAACCAACGCTGGGGCCACCGCCGTAATAGCCGTAACCCCGATCGTAGCCGGGCCGGCCATAGTAGCCGTAGCTGCGGCGGACCCCATAGCCGTCTCCGCCATAGTACCGGTGGACATAGCGCGATCCGCGTGTCCGGTAGCAGCGGCCATACTCGTTGCAAACGAGGCGGACCTGCTCGATGCCCGTGACCTCCGTCGACGCGATGGCCGCTGGCGCAAGAGGGGCGGCACTCGCAGACGACGCCGTCAGGGCCGCCGCAAAAACTCCTAACGTGATCATCTTCATGACTTTCTCCTTTCTTGGCTGGCTCAGTCGATCTCTTCGATGATGCGACGCTCACGAGGCTCAATAATGTAGGTGCGGCTGTCCCGGTTGACGTACCGGTACTCGCGAAGGGTAGGAGCATCCCGGTACACCTCGTCGGGGAATGCTTCGATCTCCACGCTGTCCGGCACGCGCTCTCCGGTGCGGATCTGGGTACGAACCGCGCTGCCGGTAGTACGACGCTCCCGCTCGACTGGACGAGATTTGGCGTACTTGCGGACCACGTCGCGGTCATTGTCGCTGAAGGTCGTCTTGCGCTGCTCGGTGCGCACCGGCGCAGCCGCCGTGGACCGGCCCGAGTACGGCAACACCGCGACGATCTTGTAACTGGAGGGCTCCACGATCACGATCTCATCCTTTACCAAGGCAAAGTTGTAGCCTCGGTACTGGGGCACGATCTCCACGACCTCTGCAGGCAGGGACCGCAGACGCATATCGCGCGGCACTGCTGTTCCGACGGATAACGAGAAATTCACATTGTTGATCGGCCGCACGTCCAGTTGCGAGATCGACGTGCTGATCCGGGTCCGCTGCTGATCGTTGATGTTTACCGACACGTTAACGTTCGGGCTCGACGTGCGATCGGCCCTGTTTGGCTGATTGGTCGGCTGCTGGGCCGCGGTGGTCGGATTGCCACCCGTCGGAGACTGCGTCTGATTGGTGCCCGAGGCCGGTGGGTTCGTGCTTTGCGCCTGGTTTTTCGCCGGCGGGTCAGTCTGCGACTGGCTCGCCGCCGGGCTGGTCTGGTTGGAGGGCTGGCTGGTCTGCGCCTGGTTAGTAGAATTGTTCGGCGGGGGCGCCTGTGTAGCAGTGGTGCCCGTACTGGGGTTGGACGTTTGGCCTGCCGCGTTCTGTCCAGTCGATGACGAAGGCTGCGTCTGAGCCGAATTCGTCGATGGACTGGTCTGCGCGGATCCTGAAGAAGAATTGGACGACGGCGTCGACGTCGAAGAGGACGGCGCAGTTGATGTGGAATCCTGCTGACGCGGCGGAGCCGACGGATTGGGGCTCGACGTAGTCGGAGAAGATTGCGCGAGAGCCGAGGTCGCGAGCGCGACGGCGGCAGTCGTGGCCAACAATAATCGCATGTTCATCTAACACCTCTTGATTGGATTAGTCGCCGAACAACGCTGGGCGACGACGCCGGTTCCGGACCGGGATAATCTGGCAATCCGCTAAGGAAAACGGGGGCGAAACAGCGTCTCCGAGCCGGGAAGTACGCGAAATGTTAAGAAACAGTCTCCGAGGTACCGGGAATAAGTGGAACATTTTCAGGCGTGCTTCGTTGACAATGACTACATCTAAGCCATGGAGGAGACACATGAAGAAATTGATTGTGTGCGGCGCTCTGGCCGCTTTTGCCCTCGCTACCCAGGCCGCTAGTGCCGCCGAATTCTATATTGTTCGCGATGCTTCTACCAAGAAGTGCACCGTCGTTGACACCAAGCCGACGACGACGACGACGACGGTCGTGGGCGATGGCGTCTACAAGACGAAGATAGAAGCCGAGTCCGCTGTGAAGACCACCAAGGTCTGCACCGAACGGTGACCGGCTCGTAGGCCGTTCCGGTTCGTAAAATTCTGACAGCAAGTGGAGGAGAAGATGCCTGTCCTGGTCTTGTGGGCTGTGCCCGCGGTGTTGGTTATTGGCGGCGTAGGCTACTGGATACTGCATATGCACTGAGAGAAGCGATCGCCTCGCATCCGAAACTCGCCCGCAAGCTGGGCGAGTTTTTTATTGACCCACTGTGCCGCTTGACCCCCTACGCTGAAAAAAAGGGCCCCAAGCTTGGGGCCCTTCCTTCGCGAGCTCTCGTTATCACTAATTGTAATCCGAGTATTTGAACTGCGGGAGAGCCTTCAGCTGCTCTTTGTTGCCGCTCATAACAGCATGGTCGGGAACCCAATCATTGTTGCGGTTCGCCGTAGTCGAGGATGCCGCACCGGTCGTGGTGTCGCGCGAAGCAGTCGACGTGCTACTCGAGCTGGTCCGGACCGGCTCCTCGATGAATTTCAGCTTGTCCATCGAGACGGCGATGTCGTGCTCTCCCATGCCAAGGAACCCGCCGATGCCGATCACAACTGCTCTAACGTTACCGCTCTTGTCGACGAGCAGTTCATTGATGTCGCCGAGCTTTTCGTTGGCCTCGTTATAGACGTTCAGGCCCATCAGCTTCGAAGCGCGCCAGTTTCCCTTGAGCGCCATCTTCGCGTCGGCCGGCTGGGCGGTGGCGGCCGGTGCGGCGCGATCGACCGGTTGAGTGGATTGCGCAAACGCGGCGCTCCCAATCACGGTAGTGCCAAGCAGTGCCACGGCAAGAAAGTGCTTCATCTTTTATCTCCTCCTAAGTGATTTCACATCCGCTCAGATGCCCGGCCCAACGCTCGCGATTGCCGGTTGTTCCTGACTACTCCGTCAAACGATACTCGGCGATGGATTGAATGTGGGTCTCGCAAGTAGGGTGCCGTCAGGTTAAGAGGCCAGGTCAAGCTGGGCCTGCTTCAATCCATCGTGGCCGGCGCGAGCCCGCAACTCGGGATATTGGCGCTGGTACTCATTCGGGTCGCGGCGAGCGGTCCTCAGACCGGGCGCGGATCACTCCTCTGTCCAGCCTTCCCAGTTCATCTACGCAATAATCGCCTGCTCCTCATTCTCCACGATACAAGCCGGCACCCCGTCTTCAACGCTTCTGGCACCGAATCCGCGGAAGGCAACCACAGGCGTTCCGAACGCTATTGTTTTCGATCAGGAAGAGCGCGAACGCTTCCGGCCATTTGATCGGAAACAACACGGCGGCGGCATCGGCGAGCGTCGGCTGCTTCCCTAATTTCTTCCACCTCGCCGACAGGTTGGCTCCACTACCATCGGTATTCGGCGCGAGTTTCTTCTCCAAGTACTGTCTCGGTGCGAGGTTTCGGACTGAACGGCGAGGCGTAGATCCTCATCCACGTGAAAAGAGCGGTCCTTTACAGGACCGCTCTTGAGCAAACTATTCGATGATCTGAACGACGCGATGCGTACCGGGATCAACCAGCACTGTCCGATCGTTTACAACGGTGTAGCGATACTTAGTGACGCCGTATTCTTTCGGAACTTCATAGTAGGTCACGCCGGTATTGGGAAGATCGGCACCGACCTTGAGCTCCCGCTCGTATCGGTACGATGGAACGCGACGCTCACTAACATAGCTGCGAAAGCGCGGACGTGTATCATCAGCGATGCCGCCCGCGATTGCACCCGCGCCGGCACCGACAGCCGCTCCGACTGGGCCGCCAACCACGGCACCCGTCACTGCGCCGGTAGTAGCGCCTGCAGCCACACCGCTCTGGGCGTTGGCCATGGGAGCAGTAAGTATTGTTACTGCGAAAGCGCTGATCAAAATTCGCTTCATCCGTCGTCTCCTCTGTTATTGGAACATACGAAACCATCGAATCTGCGATCCGTTCCCACGGAAGTGCCACTTTATCCCGATCCCTGGATGCACCTGCGTCCATAAGAGCGAAGGCAGAGGTCGCTCAGGAGAACGCCTCGTGGGAAACGTTGCGGTGCTTGGTATGCTGACCAGCGCTCGAAGTGACACCACGCCCTGGTTCGTGCCTGTCCGCCGCGGAAGGCGGATATGAAGGCGGTGATCGGCACCACAGAGTTCGGCTCAAGGCCTGCTTGGGAATACCCCGCTTATCACGCGTTCGCTGGATGAAGAGCATAGAGATCCAGCGAGTTTGCCGCCACCACCACCGGGCATCGCCCTTCGGATGTTATGGAAGGAGAGCAAGCTGACGCGTCCGCGCGCGCAAGATGAGTGTGACGTGGTCGGCGCCTCCATTCCTTCATAGAACGCATTAAGAATCCCGTTCTTGAAATCATCGCCTCGTGGATAGCAGCGACGATTGTCTGCCGTTGATCGTCGGTGAAGCCGTCGTATCCGAAACCGGCGACATCCATGCACCAAAGAATTCTCCGCATGCATGTGCTCGGGAATGCCAGGCGTCGTATGTAGAGCGACCGCGTCTCAGACTCCCTCGACGTCCAATTCGTTATGGCCTAACTCCGTAGGGAGCTGCGGCGTCAGCGCCGTCCAGTGCAGTCAAGCCGATGTCGTGAAACATGGCCGCCGCGCGGTCAGACTAGCCGCGCGCCCCCATCCACGTTCAAAGTTGCACCGTTCATCCAGCCATTCGTCATGAGAAATACGACAGCGGCCCCTGCTTCCGTCGCAGTGCCCAGCCGATGCAGTGGTAGAGTCTGAATCATGGACTTGACGACGGTATCGCGGTTTTCGCCGAGCGCTTTTGTCAGCAGCGGAGTTTCAATCGGTCCAGGAGAAACGGTATTGACCCGGATGGGCGCGAGCTCAAGTGCAAGCCCACGTGCGAGTGCTTCCATGGACGCCGATGCTGCAGCGAGGACTGCGGTACCATAGCCATTCGGCCGATCGGAAAGTGCACCGGAGACGAAAGTGATTGAACCATCGCGCGCCAGTCGATCGCCGAGTGCGCGAAGAATATGAATTGCTGCCCAGACGCGTTCGTCGAAGGCCCTGCGAAGATGACCGACGTCGGCCTCTAGTACTTTGCCCGTGACAAAGCTGCCCGCGAGCAAAACGAGGTGATCCACTCGGTCGATGCCAGCTAGAGCCTCGGCGATTGTCTCGCTGCGGGTGACATCGGCGGCGCGCCATCCTTCAAAGCCATATTGCGATGCGACTTGCCGGGCGCGATCGGGTTCGAAACCGACCACGGTAACCTTGGCGCCTGCGTCCTTGGCTTGAATGGCGGCCGCCAGCCCTATCCCCGAGGTGCCGCCAAAGATCAGCACATTTTTGTCCCGCAGCGCGGACTGGGAAGATCCAACTGAAAGGTCGTTGCTCAACGTTTTGCTCCTCGACCGGCCCGAAAGCGGCGCCGTGGCAAACGTCTAACTCAGCGACATGAGGTTGATAATCGCCGGGCAATTCCGTATTCATGTGCCATGACGGAACAAATTGGCGTTGAACGATTGACTGGGCTGCTGGCGTTCGCAAAGGCAGGCTCTCTTGGCAGCTACACCGCTGCCGCACAGGCGTTGTCCGTATCTCCCTCTGCCGTGAGCAAAAGTATTCAGCGGTTGGAAAAGCATCTCGGGCTTAAGCTGTTCAGCCGTACGACCAGATCGTTATCGTTGACGGCAGAGGGCCGCGATCTTCATGCTCGGGCAGTCAGACTGCTACGAGATGCCGCGGAAATCGAACAGGCCGCCCTCGCTTCTCGGGCCGAGCCGGCCGGAACGATCAAAGTGACAGCGCCATTGCCGATCGGCGTGAACGTGCTGGCCTCGGCATTACCCCAATTTCGCGCGCGCTATCCGAAGCTCACGGTAGATCTGAGACTGACCGATCGGCTGGTGGATATTATCGACGAAGGGATCGATGTGGCGATCCGTGTCGGCGATGTCGTCGATTCCCGCCTCATCGCTCGTCCGCTTGCCCCGCACCGCCTGTGCGCCTTTGCGTCGCCGTCCTATCTCGCTGCTCGAGGCACGCCTTTGCATCCGAGGGAGCTGGCGGCCCACGACTGCGTCAATTTCCGCTACCAAAGTTCTGGCCAAACACTTCGATGGCCCTTCAATGTCGGAGGACGCATTCTTGAGATCACTCCCGAAGCGGGCGTTGTAGTCGACGTGAGTGATGCAGTCGTCGCCGTTCTTGCGGCCGGCGGCGGGATCGGGATTTCGGCGACCTACGTAGCCGCGCCTTTCGTAAAGCGCGGAGAGCTGATCCCTTTGCTCACGGATTTCGCAGTCGACCGCTTCGACATCACGGCGCTCTGGCCGGAAAGTCGGCGAGGCAATCCAAACGTTAAGGCGTTCACGACATATCTAGGCGAGGTGTTTCCGTCGCCGACACCCTGGGACGCTTTAATTACGGGCTAGGTTATGTCTGATCATGAAGCCTAGCGAAGTATCGCCGTCGCACAGTGCTGTCAGATAACCGCCCTGCGCCAGGAGCGACCATCGTTTTTGAAGACAGCCGTATGACCACTTGGAGCTTTGCAGAAAGATCCCTACCGTAGAAGGCTAGCAGCTGGAGCATTGCATCGTGAAGCAGCGTTGGAGCATACTCTTAGTTCTTTTCACCGTCCGATTAGGGATGGCTTTCCAATTTCAATCCGCGGCCTCGTTGTCGCCGACTATCATGCAGACTTATGGCGTGGGGTTGGGCGATATTGGACTACTTATCAGTCTGTATCTCGCGCCCGGAATTGCTTTCGCTTTACCGGGAGGTGAAATCGGACGCCGTTTTGGCGACAAGCGAATAGTTCTTTGTGGGCTTGTCTTGATGATGGCCGGGGGCCTCCTGATGGCATTTGCCCCAAACTGGAATCTTCAAATTGCGGGGCGCATTGTTGCTGGCATCGGGGGCGTGTTGCTTAATGTACTGATGTCGAAAATGGTAACGGACTGGTTCGTCGGCAAAGAAATTGCTACGGCCATGGCGATCTTTGTCAACTCTTGGCCGGCCGGAATCGCGCTGTGCTTATTTCTATTGCCGGCGATCGCGGCGGCCAGCGGTCTCACCACAGCACTCCTGATGACAGCGGCATTCTGCGCGCTCGGGTTCTTTCTTCTTGTGACGTCATACGAGGCGCCGTCGCAGATCGATCCGGTAAAGGTCCCCGCTGCAGCCGTATGGCCACGTCGATTAACAATCCAAGCGATGGTTGCGGCTGGCGCGATTTGGGGCCTGTTCAATGCCGCGTTAGGAATGGTTTTCGGGTTCGGGACCATCCTGCTTGTTGAACGTGGCTGGAGTCTCGCCGCAGCCGGCTATGCGACCAGCCTCGTTTTGTGGATTGTGAGCTTGTCAGTCCCCTTTGGCGGTATTTTGGCAGACAGAACCGGAAAACACGTTGAGATCATGCTTATCGGTTTTGCGCTGTTCGCAGTTACGCTCCTCATTGCTACCCGCACCGACGCCGTGATCACGGCATTTGTCGCGTTGGGAATTGTCGGCGGTGTGTCCGCTGGACCTATCATGAGTCTGCCCGCTCGCGTGCTTACCCCGTCGATCCGCGCTGTTGGGATGGGTATCTACTTTACATTGTTCTACGCGTTCGTTGTTGCCGCTCCCATCATTGCCGGCCTTTTGTCGACTCGAATCGGAACAGCAGCGACCGCTTTCGACTTCGGAGCCATAATGCTGGCCCTCTGCTTTCCGGCCTATTGGGTCTTCGATCGGCTTGCCACCCGGGTCGCTCAAATGGCTTGATCGCACGAAACGGGCGGCAAATCGCTTGAGTGTTTGTGGCTTACGGCAGAGTCGGCTGGATGCCTGTTTCGAGCCAATACCGAACATTCGCAGGCGCACTCATCTTTCGCACGCGGACCCATCGATTTGCTCTATTGCCTTCCGCGCATTCCATAACCTTCGAACAACGGAGGAGGATGCCCTAGACGCCTGTAACGAGGTGAGAACCAATCCGTTGAAAACTCGTCTTAATGATCCCACGGCGAGTGAAGTATGATGCTGCAGAGATCCACTCGGTGAAACGTTGAATCCTTGAACGCCAGAAAGTCGTCGTTGAACGTGCCGAACGTCGTGTTGGGCCGCCGCTTCATGCCCTCGTAGAAAGCATCGATCATACCGTTCTTGAAATCATCGCCTCGTGGATAAGCGGTGACGATTGTCTGGCGCTGATCGTCGGTGAAGTCTTCATATCCGCGACCGGCGACATCCATCCCTGCCCCAAGTTGCACCAGAGATATCTCCGGATGCATATGCTCGGGAATGCCGGGTGTCGTATGCAGAGCGATCGCGTTCCAGACTTTCTCGATGTCGGATTCTGGGATGGCGTAGGCTCGTAGGAAGTTGCGCGCGGCGTCGGCGCCGTCCACTTCGAAGCGACGCTGACTGTCGTGGTAGTGAGCAGTCAGGCCAATATCGTGGAACATGGCCGCCACGTAAAGCAGTTCGCTATCGTAAAGAAGGTTTTGCCGCGTTCCCGTCAGGGCCCCCCAGAAGAAGACGCGGCTGGAGTGCAGGAACAGCAGGTCGTCCTCCGTATCACGGATGAACTGCGTGACATCCCGCGCGAGCTTACTGTCCGGGATGCCGATACCAGACACACTGATCATGGTCATAAAACTCCCAATGCTTAATACGGCTACGTTGATGTGGCCGTGGCCGGCGCGGAAGCGCGGAGAATTGCGGAAGGCGGCGCGCGGAAACTGATCGCCATCCGGTTATAGGCATTCATAAGGCTGATCGCGATCGCAAGGTCGGTCAACCGCTGGCTGTCAAAGGCTGCCGCCACTGCTGAATATTCCTCGGTCGGGACACCGGTGTCCGCGATGCGGGTCACGGTCTCGGCCCACGCGAGCGCTGCACGTTCTTCATCGCTGAACATCCCGCCGGCCTCGCGCCAAGCCTGCAGGAGCACGAGTTTCTCGATGTCCATGCCGTCCTTCAGTAAGTCTCTTGAATGCATATCGATGCAATAGGCACAGCCGTTGAGCTGCGAGACGCGAAGATACACGAGCTCAATTAGGGACTTTGAAAGCCCGGAACGTGCGACGTATGTATAGACGCCGGCGAGCGCTTTCATCCCGGCTGGAGAGGTTACGTTATAGTCCAGGCGCTGTGTCATCCCTTTGCTCCTTGGTCAAAGATACCGGGCGGGCTTAATTGGTTAGCTGCGCGGCGCTTCGATGTCGTAGGAAATGCGGCCAGAAGGCAGAAGGAAGAAGGCGATCAACGCGCCGCCCCTTGCCTCTGGATAGTGATGGCTACCAGGCGCGGGCGCTGTCCAGCCGGCGTGCCGCCACCCCAGAGGTCCCATCAGCTCAGCGGAAGCGCTTAAGGGAACGACGAGATTGAACTCACCGTAGGGATGGAGGTGATAGTGGCCCCTAAATGTATGGTCCCCCTCAGTGCTTCGATCGGCGTTAAGACCGCTGGCTTGGCTGTCCATGTAGACAGTCGTCAGGCTGAAATAATGAGATCTCTCACATGGCTCGAGAAGCCGGCTGCGACGATAGTGAGGGCCAGAGATCTCCACATTGGCGGCCCACCCCTGGTCGACGCCCTGCTTCACGCGGTGCGCCAGTTCTTCGTAAACCGAGCTACCCGGCCCGTGAATATCGTTCAGCCAATTCTCTACGTCTCGTCCGGGCGTCTTGTCCTTGATTTGCCCGATGAAAGCGATGGCTGCCTCGATCAACCCGTCACGGTCATTCATTGAACCTCTCCCTGAAACCAACTCAGAATCCGTAAAACGATGCGATGTCATCGACAGGCGCCTTCGGCATATGGGGACGTCGCAGCGACCATTCGGGATCGCCGAAGCCCATCGCCATGCCACAGATGACCATTTCCTGAGGTGCTAGCGGGAGCTTGTTCCGAATAACCGCGTGGTAGCGGGAGAAGAACTCCTGCGGGCATGTCTCGAGGCCTCGCGCGCGGGCCGCCAACATCACATTCTGAATGAACATTCCGAGATCGAGCCAACTGCCCCTTTCGAGGCGGCGATCGATCGTAAAGATCAGGCCGACCGGCGCATCGAAGAAGCGATAGTTCCGGGCAGTTTGCGCGGCGCGAGCGGCCTGGTCCTCGACCGAGATTCCCAGCGCGCCATAGAAGACGGCGCCGAACTCGCGACGACGCGATGCGAACGGCTCGGGCAACTCTGTCGGCAGATAGTTGTATTCAGCTTGATGGAGACCAGCCTCAGTCTCGTGCGCAGCTCCAAGAGCTTCGACTAAGGACGACTTGGTCTGGCCTGTCAGAAGATGCACGTGCCAAGGTTGCAGATTTGCTCCCGTGCCGGCATGGCCTGCCACCTCCACGATCTGCCTAACTGTCGCAAGATCCACAGGGCGGTCCATAAAGTATCGGTTAGCAAATCGACCGCGGATGACGCCATCTACGGTAGCGACGGTGCCTGAGAGTGCTCTGGATCCTTCGGTCATTGCGTTTCCACCTGTCTTTGAAGGTTGATCATTATCCCGGAGTGCCGTTTCGGGAAGTGCAATGTTGACAAAGTCAAAATGCATGCGATGCATTATGCTCAATCTAGCAACAAGCCGGATCGGACCTTCAATCGTGGGAAGTTTGGACCTCAATCTTCTGACCGTCTTCGATGCCGTCATGCGAGAACGAAACGTGCTTCGGGCGGGACAGGCGATCGGCCTTAGTCCGTCGGCCGTCAGTCACGCATTGTCGCGCCTTCGCGCTCATTTGAACGACGATCTGTTCGTCCGCACAGCAGCCGGAATGGTACCGACCGTGCGCGCAACCGAAATGGCCCCGCTGATACGCGATGCCCTCGTGTCTGCCGAACGGGCGATAGGGCCGCCGGAGTTCGAACCTCAGAGCTCGGCTCGCCAATTCTGCATCGCGGCTACGGACTACATGACCGCGGTTGTCGTCCCGCATTTCCTGCGCACGCTAATGGCTATGGCGCCTGGTGTTGGATTGACGATCCTCCCCGCGACGAGGATCGACCTCACTGCACAGATCGACGTGGGACGAGTGGACGTGGCTCTCGGCTCGTTCCTGGACATACCCCACCGCCTGCATGTTCAGACCCTGTTCGAAGAGCGTGACGTTCTCATTGTCGCTCCTGACCATCCCCTTGCAAACCGACGCCTTACCGTTAAGCAGCTTTCCGCGCTCCCGCTTTTCGTTGTCGCACCTGGGGGCGTGGAGGACGGGCCGATCTCCGAGCGTGGCCTGATCCGTCGCACTGAGATGTTTGATGGCTCGGTGCTGGCAGCAGAGTTCGCAAAGATCGGCACAACGCCGAAGCTGAAGGTGGTCCAGCCGCACTTCCTTGCACTACCCGCACTGCTGGAAGGATCCTTAGCAGCAGCGATTGTTCCTGCCACGTTAGCGGAGGTGTTTCGCAAAGCTGGCTTCGTCGCGGTCTTAGAGTTTCCTTGGCGGGCGACACCAACGCCAGTTCGAATGGTGTGGCATGACCGGTTGGATCATGATCCAGCCCAGCTATGGCTGCGATCACAGCTCCAAAATGCGGCGCAGGCAGCGAGCACATAGCCGGAGAGCTAAACCGAGCTGAAGGTCGTGCCTGTCCGCATCGAGGACTGAGCACACAATCGCATGATGTGGTGCCGAAACAGAGATTCTCCGTTCGAATGTTATGCAGTATTTCGAATAGCAAGATCGTTCGACGTCTTGCTTCGCGCCATGCGCGCCATCTGAGATTAAGCTTCCTTAGAGAGGGCGAAGGGCGGCCTGTTGAAAGATAACCGTAAGATCATCCAGCCAACAGTCCCGCCCCGCTCCGCTGTGGCTTGCTTTCGCCCGCCCAGACAGCCTATTCAGACTTACTGACCTCCCGGTTCCAAAATACTGAGCTTCACTATGATAGATATCGATGCCTTCGTCCGGAATATGCCCAAGACAGACCTGCACATTCACCTGGAAGGTAGCATCGAGCCCGAGTTGATGGTTGCGTTGGCTGCCCGCAATGGTGTCAAGCTCCGCTGGGACACGCCGGATGCGCTGCGCCGCGCCTACGAGTTCCAAAATCTTCAAACGTTCCTCGACCTGTATTTCGAGGGATGCAAGGTCATTGTCACCGAGGCAGATTTTTACGACGTGACCCAAGCATATTTGCATCGGGCGCACGAGGATGGCGTAATCCGCGCTGAGCTGTTCGTTGGCCCGCAAAGCTTCACCGAGCGTGGGACGCCGATTGAGGCTTTAATGTCCGGAATTTTGCGCGCCATAAATGAGGCCCGAGAGAAGTTCGGTATGAGCGTCGGCTTGATGATCAGCGTACACCGTCACCGCACCGAAGCGGATGCGATCATCGTTCTGGATCAGATTACGCCCTGGAAGGACAGCATCATCGCCGTCGGCATGGGCGGCGCGGAGGTTGGCAACCCGCCTTCCAAATTTGCTCGCTTCTTCAAGATTGCTCGCGAACGGGGTTTTCGAACGACTGTCCACGCCGGCGAGGAGGGACCTGCCGATTATGTGCGTGAGGCACTCGAACTTTTGCAGGTGGACCGCATCGACCATGGCAATGCCTGCCTCGCTGATCCCGATCTCGTAAGGGATTTGGTGGAACGCCGTATTCCGCTTACGGTCTGCCCGCTTTCCAACTTGAGGCTTCGGGTTGTCGCGGATCTGGCTCAGCACCCTATCAAAGCTATGATGGAGGCTGGGCTGCACGTCACAATCAACTCTGACGACCCACCGTATTTTGGGGGTTATGTAACTGAGAATCTTTTGGCGTGCCAAACCGCGCTTGACATGTCCCCGCAGGAGATCGTGCACTTGGCCCGCAATGGACTGGAAGCCGCCTTCGTATCGGACGATGAGCGCGAGATATTACTGCAGCGATTAGCTGGCTATGTTGCGACATACGGCTAAATTGCCGAACCAGTCGCAAGTATAAGTAACGCAGGCTCGATGCGAACAAGTTTGCCCAGCTTGCGACAAGGCGACACCGGGTGAGCTAGCGCGACGCCGTTGGGCGCTTGGGAGTCGATCATGAGCTCCGCAGAGCGCGTGAACCTGCGGATTGATCCGGAAGACACATCGTTTCCGGACCAACCGAATTCCATGGCATCCATGTTCCAGCCTGAGAACGACATCGAGCGTGTGTTGATGCGGGCAGCGAAAGAGCCGGCCGAACGGCCGGGCTTTGACCGTGCCATCATAGACGCCGAGATCTTCGTTGTATTGCTTCCCGAAGCCGGCACCCTCGTGCCGGACGTAAACGGTCGTGCCGTTCTTCCGGAGAGGGCCAGGTTGGCGACGGCAACAGTTACGCGTGGAGATGAGCAGTTGTTGCCATTCTTCACGGCAGCATCGCGCGCGCGCGTCATCTTCAGTGGCGATCACATCGTCGCGCCCGATGTCACGCGTAACTTCTTCAAGCGGAATCCGGACAGGGCTTTCGTGCTCAATCCGGGGTCCGATTACGGCAAGGAATTCACGCGCAGCGAAGCAGGGCGTTTGCTGGCCGGTCATTTCGGTGAAGGTGGCGAAACCATCGTCATCGATAATCCGCAGGATGTCCTGCTCGGCCGGCCGAAGCAGGCTCCCGAGGCCTTGATCGCGGCGCTCGGCCGCGAACTCGGCGCGCTCAAGACCGTGCAGGGCGCATGGTTGCTGCAGGCGCAGCATGCCGGCGAAAACCAGCCGAGCTGGATGCTCGGCGTCGATCACAATGGCGATTGGCGCGACGTCCAAGGCGCTCTCAGTCGCGCGGTACGCGGCGACATTCTCAGGGGCCGCTTCCTTGATGCGGTCTCGATCAACGAAAGTTCTCTCGAGGCGGATCTCCGGGCCGGGATTCCGCTCATCGATCGGAAACGCGGCTTCTTCAGCAAACTATTCCGCTAGGTCCGGTTATTTCGCCGTTCGAATGTTATGGAATGTCGGAAGCTGCGACGGTGTACGAAGGCGACCGTCGGCAAACTTCTTTGCAAAGGCTGGATCCGGCCATTGGCGCTAGCCGAAAATCCAACGCGGCCGGGGCAGAATTGGCGGGGGCATTACCGGCTTCAGCTCTCCGCATTGACGGGCCACATCGCGCGGCGAACGTGGCGCCCTACGTCTGCGCGCGAGGCCGGCGCCTCCGGCGTTACGTCACCTGCGACTAGGAGACATTCCTTTCTAGGTCAACGGAACCTTTGGCATTCATCTTAGGGTCGGCTGCGCTGGAGGCGGTTGCGGCCAACTCTCGGTCTCCACAAATAGGAGTCTGACATGCATTCCAGAAAGGGTGATTCGGTGAAGTCTGCAACGTTGCGGGGCTTGTTGCCGGAGTCCTGTTAGGGCTTGCTGGCGTCACTCCTGGGTCCGGCGCCTGCTATGGCGGTTGTGTATTGCCAATATGTTGGGTATTCGCCGAGTTGCATCGCGAGGGCCGGCGTCGCGCTCAGGCCCCGGCCGGTGGCGCGCGCTGCAGTCCGTCCTAACGCAGGCGGCAACGGCAAACTCGATTGCCCGTCATGTGGGCGGTCCGGAACAGCGCCGTAGGTCTTCCAAGCTGGTTTAGCCACGGCTACTGTAGGAGTCAGTGTCCTTCAGCGCGCTTGCCCATCAGGCGGATGTCGGGACCGGAAAACTGGTCTACAAGAATAGTTCAACTTAGCGCTAAAGCGTGGATTCAAGACGGTTAGAGGCGCTCGTTCCGACCCAGTGAGGCCACCCCGCATTTCGGCGGAGTTGAACGGTGTCATGACAATCTGTGTTTCCTGTGCGTTCAATATGTTCTAGTAGAGGTCTGTCAAAGACTCCGTTCCTTCTGAGATTGACGCCATGTTGCCCGTCCGGGACGCAGAGTGGCTCCGCAAGGAAAGCGAAGAATGCCTAGCGCAAGCTGACGAAGCCATTAGCCCATTTTCAAGGGCTCAATGGCTGCTTTTCTCTGATGAGTGGATGGATCTCGCGGACGTGGCCGAAGCCTCTGCGGCCGCAATAAGCCTTGGCGATCGCTTAGGGAGTGCGGAGTTTAAGACGAGGGCTGATAGCATAAAACACTCGGGGGCAACGCCCACTTTTAAAGTCCGCTCCGCGCACTGAGAGTGTCATGAGACGTCACTTGACGTAAAGTGTCAGCTCGCCGTCTGGCTCGACGGGCGCCGTCATGAGGTCGTCCCGTCCGCGTCGCTCACGATGGCGGTCCCTATTGTTGCACTCTCGATGCGACGGACCCCCAGTATCTCGATGGGCAGCGCGGCCATCATCAGCTAATTCGGAGTGCTTATCGCCAGTTCTTTCGCATCGCATTCATAACGGTGTTGCTCTTGTTTGTTTTGCAGTACTCTGTGACAACCTTAGCGTTCCGTTTGACGTACCGCAGATCCAACTCGTTGAGGTTCTTGGTTGCGCTGAAATAACCGCTCATCCACCAGCCCACCAGCGCTTGGCGTTCCGCATCCATCTTTAAAAATTGCCCGCAAGTGACCTGCGAAAGGTCGATCGTAACCTGCGCGTTGGCCGGCAAAAGTCCGACGCTCATTAACACGACCAAACATGACACAATGAGCCTATACATACTCTCACCGTCCTTGGTTATGATTGCTATCGGCTTATCGACTGCTGAAGTCCCGACATAACTGTTTGGCTTGGATGGGAAGCGCACCAAGACTTTAGGTTCGCGACATTCCTGGTATATGCATCCAGGTCCACGTAGACATAGCCGGACTTCTGATTGAACCAGCCACTCATCCATGCCGAGACGACAGCTGAGTCTGAGGCTGACAGCGCCATGTACTGCGCGCAGCTAACGCGGGCCATGTCCACGGTTACTTGAGCGTGCGTCGTTGATGACAAAAGTATACCGACGAGGGGAAAGTAGGCCAGCTTCCTCATGATGGGCTCCTTGATGCGAGCACTTTCGCGGGTTCGCCGGGCCAAGTGTTGATCTACCTCAATAGTCGGCGCAACATTTCATATGCAAATGAGCCATCGGCCCGACCGGATATCGATGGAGAAGTATTATGTTCAGATCAGCAGCATTAGTTCTGCTTGGGTTATCGATCGCGTCTTCTGCATATGGCATGACACCGACGCCCGTCCCTCGACCAGACGCTATGGTGCACGAGATCGCGGTCGGATGCGGCCCCGGCCGAACGCGAATAGACGGTATATGCGTAGCGCGGACGACGGTCCGCCAAACTCGGCGCGCGGTTCGCAGATGTGTGCGATGGCAGGCCGGCGTCTGCGCTGCCTACCAGTAAGACCCTCGACCCGCGTATTACGACCGCGAAGGGATTCGCTGCGTCTAAGCGTGGGCCACAGACTGCCCTTGCAATGGGCGTTTGCGGCGTGCAGACGCGTGGTTCTCATCTGCGCAACTGCTTGGAAGTCGCGTGTGGATACCCGGTTGCTCGCGGGTTTGCGGCCGACGACTTCATAGTAAGACGCTCATTTGAGGTCAGGTCGGCGCAACCGGACGCCCTTTTCGCGAGAAAATGCGGTGGTCAACCAGAGCTTTGCTACGCCGTGTGGACCAAAAATGACTTACATTTGGTATGTCACATTTGAAGTGCCAATGAGCGGCACATTGGTACGCCGGCGAAATCCCCGACTAAGCAAGATCTTCAAAACCGAGGCGGAAGCGAAGGCGTTTGCGCGCCAGAAGTTTGACGCAGGGCTGATCGTGACCGCAGGCACTATCAATCCTTATCGTCCGCGAGCGGCAATTCCGTCGGACAAGATTTCTATATGGTTTGAAGCGAGCCACGCGATCGATCAGTCAGAGAACGACACGCCGACCTAGAACCCCGGTCGAATGCCCCGTGCTATTGGGGCCTTCAGTCCTGCGACCCGATAGGCAGTCCAGTCCTGCGGACTGCGTCTGGTTGGTAGTCAGAACCCCAGCTTAACGGCAGGATGAGCCGCAGTGCAAAATCATCCGGCAGTAGTAAATTGTCTTGAGTGTTGCCATTCTGGCACGCGTCATCCAATCCGCGACGCCTATGTTGCTCAAATAGTGACCCATTCTTCTCAAGAAGTGAGGATGCAGATCATGAAAAGGCACTTGCTAGCTACTATTGGACTAGTTGGGATGTCAGTACCGGCTATTGCTGCTGATCTTCCTGTTCGAGCATACAAAGCACCACCTGTTGTCGCGGCCGCCGTTTATGACTGGACAGGTTTCTATATCGGCATAAATGGCGGCTGGGGATCTAGTCGCAACTGCTGGGGTATTGTCCCATTGGCTGGTGCAACGATCGCAGACGGCTGTGCCGACCGCTCGGGAGGGGTTTTTGGTGGTCAGGTCGGTTATCGTTGGCAGTCTGGCCAATTTGTCTTCGGCCTCGAAGGTCAAGGCGATTGGGCGGATCTCACGGGATCCAGCGTTAGTACACTCAACCCTGTCTATTCGACGGGCGTCAAAGTGGATGCGCTTGGCCTCATCACGGGCCAGATTGGTTATGCTTGGAATGCCTCCCTATTTTACCTGAAAGGCGGCGCTGCGACCGCAAGAAGCCGGCTGGACGTATGGAATACGGCGAGCGGCATCAACGTGGCGTCGGCTAGCGCAACTCGATGGGGCGGCGTCGTTGGTATCGGATGGGAATATGGCTTCGCGCCAAACTGGTCCTTCGGTATCGAATACGATCGTCTCTTCATGGGGGATGCAAATAACTCGTTCTCGGTGCCCAATCCCATTCTAGCCGGTGCAGCTAACCGGATTGGACAAGACGTCGATCTAGTCACGCTACGCATAAATTATCGCTTCGGCGGCCCGGGTAGTGTGGTTGCCAAGTACTGACTAGTCGACGCATCAACGCGTGAAGGACCGGCCACTGTCCGGCCCTTCACAGCAGTGAATTTGCGACAATGAGTTACATAGCGTTTACTTGCGACAGACCTGCGCGCACCATTGCAAATGGTGGAATCGCGGATGCGTAGGGAAACGGACCCCGGCGACTTCGATTTCCGCTGGGCCAAGTGTAAGATTTTTTACTTGGCTTGAAGCAAGTCATGGGACTGGACAGTCAGATGAGAACGGCGTTGCGACTTAGCGGGGATAAAACGGCGGCTGGAGAGCCGCCGTTTCTTCAATCGAGCTTACCGACACACCTGCACTAAGCCATCCGACGCAACATAAAGCGCGCCAGGAGTACAATAAGGACCGCTAGCAGGGCCTTCCTGGTAAGCCGCCCGGGCAGAGAGAGGACCACCGTAGTATCCGGTACCTACGGAAGGACCGCTGCCCCCTCCCCAAGGCTGATTGGCGGCAACGGCTGCTGCTGTGCCAACGGCGGCAACACCGACTCCCGCGCGCACAACACCTCCGCCATACCCGTATGCAGCCCGCCGGTTTTGTCGGCGCGCAACTCCAGCGACGCTTACGGGCGTCAGTGGCCGACCAACCCTTGCCTCCGCCTTATCGACTAAGAGCGATACGCCGCGTTGCTCAGACCAGCTGAATGAGAACAAGGCGGCACACACAAAGGTCGCGATCGCAACCGAAACCTTAATCAGATTTGCCTGCTTCATGGGTTTCTCCATCACCGCTGCCCGCCCCATGATGAAGCACATTCCTCGCCCGGGAAAATTGCTTGATCTAGATCAACGTAATCTCCGCTGCAAAATTAAGGATTGAAGAGGGGACGAGCACAACGGAGGAAGAAGGCATGAGAATGACTCTGCGAACAATGGTTATTGCTGCTGCAAGCCTGGCTTCTGCGACGCTGCTGTCGCCGGGCTGGACTGAGCAAAGTGGCTTATCACTGACAGTTAGTCAGGCGGAGGCACAGACCCGCGTCTACATCAGGAGAGGTTATCTCGGAAGCCACTACTACACTGCGGCCGGGCTGCCTTGGTACGCCGTGAGGGCCTACCATTATGATGGGCCATGGAGCGGCCCCGGATTCAGCTATGCGAGCTGGAGCGACTACGCTGCGCGCAATGGTATCGGCTGTACGCCGGGCACTGCGATCAAGGGCGGCGATGGCATTATGTATAATTGCCAGTAAAGCCGAGGTTGCTGGACTGGGTGAGATCATCCACTCAGTCGAGCAAACTTGCGCTTCGGGGACGGTTTGGCCGCGCGTTGCGGACTCTCACAATTATGGATCCTCTATGCCTGCCAACCATCAGTAAAACATCCCGCGTATAGATTGTCTTTGCTGAGCAGGTTCTAGGTCGGCTGTTATGTCCGGCAGGCGTGCAGGGGTCAAACCCGAGCGTCAGGAATGCCATTGTGGTGACGTAGGTGCAGGGTGCGCCGGGCCGGACGCCCGCCGACCGGAGCCGATCAAGTCTCGGCGCAGATGCCGATCACATCGCGGCCGATCTCTCGCCGAACAACCGAGCGAGCTTGCCAAAGCTGATCGGCCGGAAATAGCCCACGTGCAGCAGCATGCATCTCGCTCGCCGACAGCGCGCTGTCCGGCTCGATCAGACGGTGCGTGGAATGTGCAATGCGTCTTGACCTAGCCTTACATATTCATGGATGACCTTTTGGAGCTACCGCCTGAGTTCGTTAACAAGGTGCGCTTGCGGATTGGGCGGTGGAATTTGATCGCGATAGTGTGCAAGAACTTGAAGCCGAATTGCCGACGACAGATTTCCCTGATCCCTATTGCGGTCGATCTCGCTCACCAGATCGGACATTGTGATGCTGCGGGCATCCGCGATCTCTCTGATGCCGCTCCAGAACGCCTCTTCCAAGCTGACGCTCGTCTTGTGACCGCCGACGACGATTGACCTTTTGGCTACCGGAGACTTCATCTGACGCTCCCTGGCTTTTCTCACTCAATGGTAGGTGGCTTAAGAATCTACCCCTATAGCAGATTGGCTTTCAACAACTCCTTCGTCTGCATGGGGACGCGCCACACGTGTCGCGGAGAGGCGCTGCCTAGCGACGGTGATGTATTCCAGCGCCCCCATTGTTCTTCCTGGCATTTTTCAGGATGTGGGGTGCAGCGCAAAAGCCGTTTCCGAACGGTCTGAAGCGTCGCTTGCAGCAGGACCGCGAGTCTGGGTCAGCAGCAAGATAAAACCGAAATCAGTCTGGCTCCGAATTTGAGCAGCACTAATGCTCGTCCTGGTCGTTGCCATAGATCACTTCACTTATGTCCGTCGCGAACAACCTGTCTTTGCTGAGCAGACCGGCATCCTCGAGCGCCTCGATGTCCGGGAGGTCGCGCAAGGTATCGAACCCGAACTGCGCCAGGAACGCCTTGGTCGTCACATAGGTGTACGGCGCGCCGGGCTGCGGCGCCCGCGGCCCGTGGTCGATCAAATCAAGTCTGCGCAGATGCCCGATGACGTCGCGGCTGATCTCCCTGCCGAAGAACTTCCCGAGCTCGCTGCGGGTGATCGGCTGGAAATATCCCACGCACAGGAGCACCTGCATCTCGCTCTCCGACAGCCCGCCGCCTGGGTCCCCTGCCCCGGTCGCGGTGCGGATCGCATCGGCGAACTGTTTGCGGGTGCGGTGCTGCCAGCCGCCGGCGACGGCGACGAGCTCATAGGGTCGGCCGCGCAGTTCGGCCTGAATGTCGTCGATGATCAGATCGAGATTGCAGTCGGCCCCGACGACCTTCGCCAGCATGGCGCGGGTGACCGGCTCGCGCGACGCGAAGATCACCGCTTCGACCCGGCCCATCCATTCGCGCCAGCGCAGCGCACTCGGCAGATCCGTCAGCGTGGTGTCCAGCGTGACTTTGGCTTTGGCGGGGCGTCCCATCTTACAGCCCGTACAGTCTGAACGTGGGTCGCCCGGTCAGTTCGCGCACGACGCCGAGCGATACCAACCGTTCGAACAGCCGGCGGCTGGAGCGATCGCTGGTCTGCCCTCCCCGCGCCGGCTGCGCATCCTCGCTGAGTAAGGTCGCCACCATGGTGTCGGCATCCCGGCCGCGCAGTTTTGGCGCCGCGGCAAGCAAGCGATCGGCGCGGTGTCCGAGCTCGGCATAGCGATCCCATGCGGCCGCCGCGGCGCGCGCATAAGCCAGGCTGCAGGTCTGCATCCAGCCTTGATCATCGCCGTTAGTTGCCGCCCGGCGCAGACCATGTCCGGTGAGATGCGCCGCCAGCAGCGGCACCGGCGCCGGCCAGCTGAGGTGATGCGCGAGCACGGCATCAGCCAGCCACAGCGCCAGCGGCCGGCAGTCCGGTCGCAGCCGCAGGCTCATCGCCGCCGTCGCCGCGGCGGCCTGCACCGGATTGCCGCCGCCGATGCACTGCGCAAGCGCATATGCGATCGCCTCCTGCAGCGCTTCGTCGTCGCGGTAAGCCAGCAGCGCCGGCAGCATGGTCGGCCACGTGTCCTTCAGCGTGAGCGCCTTGCTGGTCCCGAGGCGGCGCCAGGCGCCGAGCACGTGGCCTGCGGGACCCGGATCATCGCTGCTCTGGCGCAGATACCAGTGATCCCGCAGCATCGCTTCGTCTTCGCTGCGACCGCCCTGCCCGGCCAGCCTGGTTGCGCATGTCAGCGCGAGGCGCTGGCGCCACAACGCGCCGAGCAGATGCTCATCGCGGGCGATCGGGTGCAGCGCCGCCAGCGCTGCGCCGGCCACAAACGGGGCATCGTCCGCGCGGCCCGGGACTTCGCGCAGCCGCGCCCAGCCCGGCATCGGCGGGAAGCGGCGGGGCGGTGCGGGAATCGTTCGAGCACGGGATGGCATGCCGCAGCGTAGGTCGGCGCGGCGCTTTGCGCCATAAAATCCGCCGAAACCGCCCCAGGTTATGGTTAATAAAAACGAACGATAATGTTGCCTTATCGTTCATTGAAAGCTTTGGAAGCGTTGAAGCGGCACAGTCGTCAGTCGTTACGGATGGATCACTCTTTCCGAATCTATGCGCGGCATTTATGCGCTCGCAATTTGGCGCTGGTCTTCGCCCCTCAGGGCATCGCTCAGCGTGACACTGGGTGACGTTTCATAAGTCGATCGACCAAGTATTTGGGTTGAGCTTACTAGTGGCAACGGAACCGCCCGAGCGGCCGTAAATTCCGAAGCGGATCTAAGACTGATTAGAACAACGCCATATCGGCCTCGCTCTTTGAGAGGAAGTCGAAGAAGCGGCGATGCGGTTTATGTGGATCTAACCTGGTTTGTCGCTGTCCAACGACAGAGGGGCACTGAATAAAAAGAGAGGGGCATCTTGCCCCCGTTTATCCAACGGGGTACAAAGGGGGCAATTCGCCCCCTTGTACTTTGGAATGCCCATGATTGTTCTGACACGCGAACAGCACTGCCTCCTAGCCGGTATCGACGTTGAGACATTCAAGTCAATGAAGAAACGCGGACAGCTACCAACCGCCGATTACGCCAAAACGCCCGAAGGTGATCGTGGTTACACGCCGACGTCGACACTTATGTTACTCATAGCGATCGACCTATTTTACGCCTGCGGCCTCTCCCGCGACAGCGCTGCTATCATTGCAAACGCAGGCAATTATGCACATCGCAATTGGCCTGCAATCGCAAGCTCCAGCCTGTTGATAGCTCAAGGCAAGCCCGTCGAAAACCCGGTCATGTGCGGTCTGGTGGAAAGGACGAAGCACAAAGCCGAAGCCGCCCGACAGTATGCCCTCTCCCACAATCGTCACCTATCCGCCTTTTGCGGAACCGTTAGCGATCTGGCTCGCCTCGCTCCCATAGGGCGGATGGTTTGCACCAATGTCTCGGAGATCGTCGCACGCATGCGGCTGGCCGCTGAGCGCGCAAACATCGATCTCGAACAATTCTGGCGCGAGGGCTAATCGCATGCGCCGGCCAACCATCCGTAAAACCGACATTGACGCTGCCACGGCGTCGTTGCTGGCCCGCGGCCTTAAGCCAACGGCTATAGATTTCTTGCCCTCTGGCGGTATCCGCTTCCATTTCGGAGCAAGCGCAAAGCAAGCGGACGAGGATCTCGACCGTGAGCTTGCCGAGTTCGAGGCTCAGCATGGTGCAAGTTAACCTGAAGGGCCTCGTCAAAGTCAAAGCTAAGGGCAACACGTACTGGTACGCGTGGCGCGGCGGCCCTCGTCTGCGCGGCGAACCAGGATCGCCAGAATTCATGGCGTCATACAATGAGGCAGTCGAAGATCGACGCACTCCTGACAAGAACCGCTTCCGCTTCGTCGTGGCTGACTACAAAAGCAGCAAGGACTACAAGAAGCTTGCTCAATCTACCCGCGATCAGTGGGGCAAGTGGCTGGATCGGATATCGATCCACTTTGGCGAACTGCGCACAAAACAGTTTGACCGCCCGGAAAAGATTCGTCCGGTGATCCGACAATGGCGGAACAAATGGGCTGACACACCCCGCACGGCTGATTACGGCATGCAGGTGCTCTCTCGCGTTTGCGCCCATGCTGTCGAACGTGGAAGCGTCGCCGGCAACCCGTGCGAGGGCATCAAGCGTCTTTACAGCAACGACCGTTCGGAGATCATCTGGACCGACGCCGACGTTGCGCAGATTAAGAGAAGCTGTTCGCCCGAGATTGCGCACGCGATCGACTTGGCTGGTCATACAGGTCTTCGTCTAAGCGACCTGATGCGGTTGGCGTGGTCGCACGTCGGTGAAGATGCGATCGTTCTGACAACAGGGAAAAGCCGGCATCGCCGCGAGGCGATCATACCTCTTTACGATGGCTTGAGCGAGGTACTGGCCCGCATTCCGAAGCGAGCGACCACTATACTGACAAATAGCCGCAGCCGTCCTTGGTCCGCTGACGGCTTCGGTAGTTCTTTCAACAAGGCAAAAATCGACGCCAAGATGGCTGGGCAAGATCTCCACTTCAACGATCTGCGTGGCACCGCGGCTACCAAATTTTACGTCGCCGGCTTCACCATGCGCGAGATCGCGGAGACGCTCGCCTGGGAAGAGGAATCCGTCGAAAAGATCATCCGACGCTACGTGGGTCGCGCCGCAGCGATGAAGGCGCGCATTAGGAAATTGGAGGCCAGACAATGAACAAACTTTGCAAAACAGCCAGCAAAACTTTCAAGGATTTCCCGGCTAAGTGCTGGAGCGGACGGAGGGAATCGAACCCTCGTATGCAGCTTGGGAAGCTGCCGTTCTACCATTGAACTACGCCCGCATCGTCGCGTCATCTGATCTAGCCGAGACCGGCCGATCCGCCAAGCGGATTGATGGCAGCCGGCTACAGTTTCATCGCGCTGCACACCCGGCCGCGCCCTTCGAAAGGTAACCGCTCCAAAGATTCCAGATGACGGCTTCAATTCGCCTGCTAACATCCCTTCGGGATGGCTGGGCACGGATACACAACCTTCGACACGTCGGTGGGCCGATGCGGTATCGCATGGGGCGACGCCGGCATTGTTGGCGTGCAGTTGCCGGAAGCGCGCGAGATCGAGACCCGGCGCCGCCTGCTGCAGCAATTTCCCGATGCGCGCGAATTCCGGCCGCCGACCGATGTCGACTACGCCATCGAGGGCATCGTTGCGCTGCTGCGCGGCCAAGCCGTCGACCTCGTCGATATCCCCGTCGACATGCATGGCCTGCCGCTGTTCAATTGCCGCGTCTACGAGGCGATCCGGATGATCCCGCGTGGCGAAACCCGCACCCATGCGGAGATCGCAGCAAAGCTCGGCGCCAGCGGTGCGGTCTATTCGGTCGGGCAAGCCATCGCGCGCAATCCGTTTGCGATCCTCGTGCCATGCCACCGCGCATTGGCCGTTGCGGGCCAGACCAGCGGCTTTGCCGGCAATGGCGGCATCATCACCAAGTCGCGGCTGCTCTCGATCGAGGGCGCGCTGGCGGGCCGGACGACCACCCTGTTCGACGCCCTGCTGTCGGTTGCCCCGTCACGCCCGCAGGGCTAACCTCCGCATATGCAGGCAACAACACTGTTCCAGAGCAACGCTATCACCGTCACGGACTATCGCTGTACGGCGGGTCCGGACGACGAGCCGTTTTCCGAACAGCACGCCGGCCATTCGCTCTCCTATGTTCGCAAGGGCAGTTTCGGCTGTCGCTGCCGCGGGCAATCGCACGAACTCATCGCCGGCGCGCTACTGATCGGGCACCCCGGCGACGAATATACCTGCCATCACGAGCATCATGGCTCTGGCGACGAGTGCCTTTCATTCTCCTTCGCGCCTGAGCTGATCGACACCGTCGGCGACGCCAGGGACATCTGGCAGCAGGGCGCCATCGCGCCACGCGCCGAATTGATGGTGCTGGGCGAGCTCGCGCAGGCCAGCGCAGAGGCGCACAGCGATCTCGGGCTCGATGAGATCGGTCATGCCTTTGCGTCGCGTTTTGTCGACGTCGTCTCGGGCGAGCCGCGCAGGCGTGTGAACGGCAATGCACGGGATCGCCGGCGCGCGGTCGAGGCCGCGCTGTGGATCGACGCCCATGCCAGCGAGGAGATCGATCTCGATGCGGCCGCCCGTCAGGCCGGATTGAGTCCGTTTCATTTCCTGCGCCTGTTCAGGAATGTGCTCGGCGTGACACCGCACCAGTATCTGGTGCGCGCGCGGCTACGGCGGGCTGCAAACCTGTTGGTCGAGAAAGACCGCGCCATCACCGACATCGCCTTCGATGTCGGCTTCGGCGATCTCTCGAATTTCGTGCGCAGCTTCCATCGCGCCGCCGGCGTCTCGCCCCGCGCATTTCGACAGGCTTCCCGCGGCGACCGCAAGATTTTCCAAGAACGGCTGGCCGTGCACTGAGTAACTTGCCGTCCTGATCAACCGGGAGGCACAGCATGGCATCGATTCACAAAGAGATTTTCCTTGGCGCACCGGCAGACGATGTCTGGTCCGCACTGGCCGACTTCGGCGCGTTGCATACAAGGCTGGTGCCGGGCTTCGTCACCGACACAAAGCTGGACGGCGACGCGCGTATCGTGACGTTCGCCAATGGGTCCGTCGCACGCGAAATACTGGTCACCTGCGATCACGACCGGCAGCGCCTCGTCTATGCCATCGTCAGCGAACGTATCAGCCAGCACAGCGCGTCAGCGCAGGTGTTTGCCGATGGCGATGCGCGCTGCCGGTTTGTCTGGACGGCCGACGTGCTGCCGAACGAGATCGCGCCCTATATGAGCAGCCAGATGGATCTGGGCCTCGCAGCGATGCAGAAGCAATTCGGGAAAGTGGTGGCATGACAGCCTCTTTCCTCGATGCGCTCAAAGCCGATGGCCCTGCCCCGGATCGCATCGGCCAGATGGATCTCTATGGCTGGCTGATCGGCGCCTGGGATCTCGATGTGGTCAGGTATATGCCGGACGGCGGAGAGCGCCGGCGCAAGGGCGAATGGCATTTCGGCTGGGTGCTGGAGGGTCGCGCCATCCAGGACGTCTGGATCGTGCCGCCGCGCGGCCGTTTGCGCGACGGCGACGCCGCAACGAATGCCTACTCGTATGGAAGCACGCTGCGGATCTACGATCCGCGCATCGATGCGTGGCAGATCCAGTGGACCGATCCGGTGATGCAGAATTTTCTCACCATGACCGGCCGCAAGCAGGGCGACGACATCATCCAACTCGGCCGCGACAATGACGGACGCCCGATCCGCTGGAGCTTCTCGCAGATTACGCCGCGCTCGTTTCTATGGCGCGGCGAGACCTCGCATGACGACGGCGCGACGTGGCGGCGCGATGTGGAATTTACTGCGACACGCGTCGGCTAGAGACTGCTCAGACGAGCTCCGGCCGGATCTCGGGCACGGGACCGGCCTTCGGTCCCCACGGCGTCAGCAGCACGCTGAGTGCCGACAGCACGCCGAGCAGCACCATGGACGCCGCCGCGAGCCAGAAAAAGCTTGTGGCCGAGGCATCGATAGACAGCAGCCACCAGCCTCCAACGCTGACGAAGACCAGCCGCGCGGTTTGCGCTAGCACCGGGCCGAGTACCTTGGCGGCGCCCTGCGAGGCAAAATAGGCCACCGTGGACAGCCCCAGAAAGGCATACATTGGCGCACAGGTGGCCAGATAGGTCCGGCTTGCCGCACGCACACCGGCATCATTGGTGAACATATTGACCCAGGCATCGGGGAAGATCGCGATCAGTGTGCCGAGCAGGCCGACGACACCGAAGGCGATCACGCTGCCAGTCCAGGTCACGCGGCGCGCACGCGCGATGCGGCCAGCGCCGATTGCCATGCCGACGATCGGCACCGAGGCGATACCCACCGCGAAAGCCAGCGTGCTCAGCATGAATTCGAGCCGCGCACCGATACCGTAGCCGGCCAGCACCGCGGTGCCGTATTGCGCCAGCATATGGGTGAAAATCAGGAGAGTCAGAACGCCCTGTAGCGGATTGAAACAGGCGATGGCACCCACTTTCAGAATATCGAAGAACATCCCGCGCTGAATGCGGAAGCCCTTGATCTGAGGCCGGACTCGCGCACGACCGGAAAAGACATACCAGCCCATGACGCCTGTGCCGATCGTGAATGCAATCAGCGTGCCCGCCGCGACGCCGGGCATGCCGAATTGCGGGATCGGACCGAAGCCGAGGCCCAGCACGCCACCGAGAACCACCTGCAAGGCAGCCCCCGCCATCTGCATGGCGGAGGGCATCTTCATGTTGCCGGTGCCGCGCAGGATCGCCGCGAAGGTATTCAGCAGCCAGGGGATCGCGCCACCAGCGAAGAAGACGGTGATGTAGCCCTGCGCCTGGCTCAGCACATTGCCGCGGCCACCAAGCAGTTGCAGCAGCATGGAGCCGAAGGTCAGCATGCCGACCGTGAAGGTGAGGCCGAAGCAGATGGCGATCAGCAGCGCATGGCCCGCCAGCGTATCGGCGCGCGCGCGGTCGCCGGCGCCGAGCGCGCGCGCGATGGCCGAGGACACGCCACCGCCCATGGCGCCGCCGGACATGGTCATGGTCAGCATCACGAAGGGAAACACCAGCGCCATCGCCGCCAAGGCTTCGGTGCCGAGCCGGCCGACATAGGTGGTCTCGAAAATAACGACGACGGCGCCTGCCGTCAGCGCGACGACATTGGGCCAGGCCAGCCGCAGGATGGTCGGCAGAATGGGATGATCCAGCAGGGGGTTTTTGGCCGGAGCCTTCAGGCTCGGAAGCGGCTGCTTGTCGGCATCGACCAATCGGGGTTCGGCGACGACAGCGTCGGACATGCATTCTCCCTGAGCTTCCGGTCTTGCCTGCCGGACACCTCGTTCCTAGCACCGATCGCGGACAATGCCATGCGCGACGCACGCATGGGGGATGTTCGATTTGCACTGCAGTATCAAGGGAGCGAGGCGCTAGCCGACCGACCAGATGAACGGGAGCGCACCACCTCGTGCCGGCGTCATCGCGACGGGTATATTGCGACCGCATCCGGCGGCGAGGCCCTCGACCAACCCCTGCAAGGCCCTCGCGCAGGCGGCATTGTTGTCGGCGACGCCGTCCATCAATTTCCAGCTCTGCTGCCGGATCTCGAACTGGCCCTCGGACTTGCTGATCTCCACGACATCGTCCTGCGCCGCGAACAAGGTGCCCAAAAATTCTGCGAAGACCTTGGCGTCGCCACGCTGTAAGCCGAAGCCCGCGGAGACCTCGTCGAAATACTGCATGCCGATCAGCTTGCCGGTGAGATGCAGCAAATAACCGGCATCGACCGGACCGAACAGTTGAACCGCCACAGGCGCTGCGGTCCGTACATATTCCATGGCGTAGTTGCGATAAGCCTTTTCCAGCCGGGCTTTCGGCCAGCTATCCACCGGCAACGCGGGTGCCTTGGCGGGATCGAACAACGGCGCTTCCAGATGACGCGCGAACACCAGACGCTGATCGATATCCAAATCATGGTCGTATTCGCAGTAATAGCCTTCGAGCCCATCCTGCCCGTCGACACTCTGCTTGGTGCAAACGAAACCCATGCGGGGATTGCCGAGCGAGACGCCATTATTGGCGTGCCAGCCGCGCAGCATCGCGCGCGAGACCTCGCCGGGCACACCGCAGATTGCCGTGCCGCGCCAGATCCAGCGCGGCGGCGGATAGCGGATCCAGGCCTTGCGGTCGCTCTCATACATGTACTCGACCGACACGCCGCCGATCCAGTTCGAGAGATAGTGATACTGGGCCGCAGCGACCGCGGGTGGCAGGCCGGACAGACCGAGCTTCACGAGTCCCGGCAGAAACCGCTCCTGCTGCTGCCGGCGAAATATCCGAAACATGAACTCGGCGGCGTCTGCCGTGCCGCGGCGCGTGACCGTGGTCAGGATCAGGCCGGTGAAATAGGCGTGATAGAGATCGGCAACGCTGCGCCAGCGCGTCCATGTGCCTTCGTCGCTCGTATTTGTCGGTCCGGTCATCGTTTCTTCCCTGATTATTGGGAAGGACCATAGCCGCGCATCACCCCGGCTTCACATGAAATTCATGCAGGGAGGTCGAACGTTCCTGCATCGCGCGCATTGAATTCCGTCAGCCACAAGGACATTCCATGCGCCAGAAATTCCTGCTTTCCGCCTGTCTCGTCGCTCTGGCGCTACCGCTGGCCGGATGCAACGAACAATCCACCATCGCATCCGGCGAGGATTTCGGACCGTCGCCGAAACTTGTCGAGCCCCACAAGTCGCTGATCCCGACGGTCAATGTCTCCAAGGCTGTCGGCTGGCCCGAGGGGGCCAAGCCGAAGGCTGCGGACGGCATGACGGTCAACGCTTTTGCGCGCGGGCTCGATCACCCACGCACGGTCTATGTGCTGCCCAATGGCGACGTGCTGGTGGCAGAAAGCAATGCGCCGCCGAAACCGGAAGATGGCCAGGGCATCAAGGGCTGGGTCATGAAACTGGTGATGGGCCATGCTGGCGCGGGTACGCCGACGGCAAATCGCATTTCGCTGTTGCGCGACGCGGATGGCGACGGCGTCGCCGAGACCAGGACAGCGTTTCTCGAAGGGCTCAACTCACCCTTCGGCATGGTGCTGGTGGGCGACGAATTCTTCGTCGCCAATGCCGATGCCGTGGTGAAGTTTCCCTACAGGACCAATGATACCAGGATCACAACGCCTGCCGTGAAGGTGGCTGACCTGCCCGGCGGCCCGATCAATCACCACTGGACCAAGGATCTCACGGCGAGTCCCGACGGCACGAAACTCTATGCAACCGTCGGCTCCAACAGCAATGTCGGTGAGAACGGCATGGAGGCCGAGAAAGACCGCGCCGCGGTGATCGAGATCGACCGCGCGACCGGCGCCTCACGCGTCTTCGCATCCGGCCTGCGCAATCCCAACGGCCCGTCGTGGCAGCCGCAAAGCGGCGCGCTGTGGGTGACAGTCAACGAGCGCGACGAGATCGGCAGCGACCTTGTGCCGGACTATATGACCTCGGTGAAGGATGGCGGCTTCTATGGCTGGCCTTACAGCTATTACGGACAGCATGTGGATGTCCGCGTGCAGCCGCCGCACCCTGATATGGTCGCCAAGGCCATCGCGCCGGATTACGCACTCGGCGCACACACAGCATCACTCGGGCTGACTTTCAACACCGGCGATCTCTTCCCCGCCAACATGAAGAACGGTGCTTTCATCGGACAACACGGCTCGTGGAATCGGCGCCCGCAAAGCGGCTACAAGGTGATCTTCGTGCCCTTCACCGACGGCAAGCCATCAGGCAAACCGCAGGATGTGCTCACCGGCTTCCTCAATGACAGTGGCGAAGCGCAGGGACGCCCGGTCGGCGTGCGCATCGACAGCAAGGGCGCACTACTGGTGGCCGACGATGTCGGCAATACGGTCTGGCGCGTGACGCCATCGGGCGCGAAGGCGGCAGCGTTGAAGTGACACCAGAGCGCTGACGAAGCTCCGTCATGGCCGGGCAGCGCGAAGCGAGGGCTTCACTTGATTGTCCCGGCCATCCACGTCTTCCTGAGTTTATGGCCGAGACGTGGATGCATGGCACGAGGCCGGGCATGACGAGTTTTTATTACTTCGCCTATCCCACTTGAAATACTTCACGTCACCGGCGCGGGGTTGAACAGTACCAGATCGTTGTGCAGCCCCCATTTGTCCGCCCACACCTGCTTGCGGCCGCTGGCAACGTCGAGGATCAGCTGGAACAGCTCCCAGCCGGCTTCCTCGATGGTCATCTCGCCACTGGCAATGCGGCCGGCGTCGAAATCGATCAGGTCCGACCAGCGTTTCGCCAGTTCAGTCCGCGTCGAGACCTTGATGACCGGCGCCTGCGCCAGCCCATAGGGCGTGCCACGTCCCGTGGTGAAGATCTGCATCTGCATGCCAGCGGCGAGTTGCAGCGTGCCGCAGACGAAATCGCTCGCCGGCGTTGCTGCAAACAGCAGTCCCTTCGTCGTCGCGCGCTCACCCGGACCAATCACGCCGCTGATCGCTGATGATCCGGACTTGACGATGGAGCCCAATGACTTTTCGACGATATTGGCGAGACCACCCTTCTTGTTTCCGGGCGTCGTATTGGCGCTGCGATCGGCGCCGCCCCGCGCCAGATAGGAATCGTACCAGTCCATCTCGCGTATCAGCGCGCGGCCGACATCCTCGTTGACCGCACGGCGTGTCAACAACTCGATAGCGTCACGCACCTCGGTGACTTCGGAGAACATCACCGTTGCGCCGGCGCGCACCAGCAGATCGCTGGCGAAGCCGAGAGCGGGATTGGCGGTGACGCCGGAAAACGCGTCGCTGCCGCCGCATTGCAGGCCGATCACGAGGTCGGAAGCCGGGCAGGTCTCGCGCTTGCGCTGGTTGAGAATCTTCAGCCGCGCTTCGGCCATGGTGGTGATGGTATCCACCATGTCGCCAAAACTCTGGTTACTCTCGTCCTGCAGGCGCATCATGCTGGCGGGATCGTCCTTCGGCAACAATCGCTCCGGCGCCAACTTCTCGCAGCCGAGGCCGACCACCATCACCTCGCCGCCAAAATTGGGATTGCGCGCGATGTTCTGCAACGTGCGGATCGGAATATAGGCATCCGGCGCATTGATGGCGACGCCACATCCATAGCCATGGGTGACAGCGACAACGTCATCGACATTGGGATAGCGCGGCAGCAATTCCGCCTTGATCCGCTTCAGCGCGAATTCCAGCGTGCCGGCGACGCATTGCACCGAGGTGCTGATGGCGAGAATGTTCTTCACCCCGACGGAGCCGTCGCGATTGCGAAACCCTTCGAATGTGTAGTCGTTCAGAGGCGGCTGCGGTTCCGGATCCGCATTGGCAATCTCAAGGCTGTCGAGGTCCGGCGCATCTGGCATGTGGATACGCGCCTCCTCGACCCATTCGCCGGCCGAAATCATATCCAGGGCATAACCGATGATCTCGCCGTAACGGATGATGGGCGCATCCTTTGCGATATCGGAGAGCGCCACCTTGTGCCCCTGCGGCACGAAGTTACGCAGCTCCAGGCCGCCGGTCATCAGGGTGCCCGCGGGAAGGCCGAAATCATTGACGATGATGGCGACATTGTCGCGCGCATTCAGTTTGATGTAGCGCGGCGCATATGCGTCTGCTGCCAGCGTGGTGGCCATCGCCTTGTCCTTCCCAAATCTGCCGGCATTCGCGCCGGTCTCGCAGCAGAGCAGTAGCACAAAAGATGGCGGTGTCGCGCACTTGACCGGCACGCTCTGCAGCCCGAATGATGATCTTGAAATGGGCCGGCGCGCCCGAATTCATGCAGAAATGGAATGAACGTGCGTCTTTTCGTCTTCGGGCTCGGCTACAGCGCAAACCGCTTCATCGCCCGGCATGGCGTTCAATTCACCGGGATTGCCGGCACCGTCCGCACGGCCGGCACATCCGCAGCCTTGGCGTCAGCCCGCGATATCGAGACGCTCGTCTTCAACCCTGATGTCGCCGATCCCCGCATCGCCGATCGTCTCGCAAATGCCGATGCACTGCTCGTCTCGATCCCGCCCGGCGCGGATGGCGATCCCGTGCTGCAGACTTTTGGCTCCGAGATTGCCGCCAGCGGCATCCGGCGCATCGTTTATCTCTCCAGCGTCGGGGTTTACGGCGATCATCAGGGCGCCTGGATCGACGAAACTGCCCCGGTCTTTGGCGAGGGTCGGCGTAAGGCACGTATCGATGCGGAAGCCGGCTGGCGCGCTCTGGTTGGTGATCGCACGACGATCCTGCGCATCGCCGGCATCTACGGCCCCGGCCGCAATGCGCTGGAAAATCTCAAAGCCGGCAAAGCCCATCGCATCGTCAAGCCGGGCCAGGTGTTCAACCGCATTCATGTGGATGACATCGCAACATCTGTCGCCGCAGCATTCGATCACGCGCAGACCGGCATCTTCAATCTCTGCGACGACGAGCCGGCGCCGCCGCAGGACGTCGTGACATTTGCCGCTTCGCTGATGAGAATCGCGCCGCCGCCCGAGCAGGACTTCGCAACCGCCGAGATGAGCCCGATGGCGCGCAGCTTCTATGCCAGCAATGACCGCATCTCGAATGCGCGGCTGAAACGCGAGCTCGGCGTGAAGCTCGCATTTCCGACCTATCGCGAAGGCCTCACGGCGCTGTGGCAGCGGCGCGAGACCTAAGCAGCGAGTGACCTGCGGACTACCGGCCGGTCATCGCCTCCAGCCTGTCCGGATAGCGGTTGCCCTGCACGGTGATCTTCGCAGCAGCGCTGTCGATGTCCTGCAGATCGCCAGCCGTCAGTTCGACAACCGCAGCACCGAGGTTCTCTTCAAGCCTGTGCAGTTTCGTGGTGCCCGGGATCGGCACGATCCACGGCTTCTGGGCCAGCAGCCACGCCAGCGCTATCTGCGCGGGTGTCGCCTGCTTCCGTGCCGCGATCTCGCCAAGCAGATCGACAAGAGCCTGATTGGCCTTGCGCGCTTCGGGCGTGAAGCGCGGCAAGATATTGCGGAAGTCTCCGCTGTCGAGCGTCGTGCTCTCGTTCATGGCGCCCGTGAGAAAGCCCTTGCCGAGCGGACTGTAGGGCACGAAGCCAATCCCGAGTTCTTCGAGCGTCGGCAGCACTTCCTTTTCGGGACTGCGCGTCCATAACGAATACTCGCTCTGGATCGCAGTAATCGGCTGCACGGCATGGGCACGGCGAATTGTCGTCACACCCGGTTCGGACAGGCCGAAGTGCTTCACCTTGCCCTCGCGGATCAGGTCCTTCACCGCGCCGGCCACGTCCTCGATCGGCACGTCGGGATCGACGCGATGCTGGTAGAACAGATCGATGGCATCGATCTTCAAGCGCGTGAGCGATGCTTCGGCGACCTCACGAATATGCGCGGGTCGGCTGTCGAGACCAATCTGCTGACCGGTGGCGGGATCGAGCCTGAAGCCGAATTTGGTGGCGATGACGACCTGATCGCGAACCGGCGCGAGCGCCGCGCCGACGAGTTCTTCATTGGTGAACGGACCATAAACTTCGGCGGTGTCGAAGAACGTGACGCCGAGTTCGACCGCCGCGCGGATCAGCGCGGTCATTTCTGTTGTGTCGGCCGGAGGCCCGTAACCGAAGCTCATGCCCATACAGCCGAGACCGATGGCCGAGACCTCCAGTCCGCTGCGTCCGAGTTTGCGTGTCTTCATGTCAGATCTCCTGTGCCATCCGGCGAATGAGCGGCTCCCGGACTGGTGGGATTTTGCCGCCGACATGCGACATTTGGAGATCGTGCGCCCATGAGACTAGATGATATAATCTGCACGCACTTATCAGCCGGATTCATGAATGGCCCGCCAGACAATCGACGACCTCCTCGCCTTCTTTGCCGTCGCGAAGGAGGCGAGCTTCACGCGCGCAGCCGCCAAGCTTGGCGTCTCGCAATCCGCGCTCAGCCACACCATTCGCGGTCTTGAGGAGCGGCTTGGACTGCGGCTCCTCACCCGAACCACCCGCAGCGTGGCGCCGACCGAGGCTGGCGAACGCCTGATCCGGACGATCGGCCCCAAGCTGGAAGAGATCGACGCCGAACTCGCGGCGGTCACGGAGCTGCGCGAGAAGCCGGCCGGCACCATCCGCATCACCACCGGTGAGCATTCCGCCGAAACGATCATCTGGCCCGCCCTCGCCAAGCTGCTGCCGCGCTATCCCGACATCAAGGCCGAACTCGTCGTCGATTACGGCCTCATCGATATCGTTGCGGAACGCTACGACGCGGGCGTTCGCCTGGGCGAACAGGTCGCAAAAGACATGATCGCCGTCCGCATCGGACCGGACTTTCGCATGGTCGTGGTCGGCGCACCGTCCTATTTCGCCAAACGACCGCTGCCGAAACGCCCGCAGGACCTCACCGCGCATGACTGCATCAATATCCGTCTGCCGACCATGGGCGGCCTCTATGCGTGGGAGTTCGAGAAGCGTGGGCGCGCCTTGAAAGTGCGCGTCGATGGCCAAATCGTGTTCAACAACATGTCGCTGCGCCATAAGGCGGTGCTGAACGGACTGGGGCTGGCCTATTTGCCGGAGGATCGCGTGCGCGAGCACATTGCCTCAGGCCGGCTTGTTCAAGTGCTTGACGATTGGTGCCAGCCGTTCTCGGGTTATCACCTTTATTATCCGAGCCGCCGACAACCGACATCCGCATTCGCGGCGCTGGTTGAAGCGTTGCGTTACCGTGGCTGATCAACGGTTGTCGTGTTCCAGCGCCTCAATCCGAACGTGATTGAAACGAAATCGCACATTGTGAAAAGTTCCTGAATCAATTTGGGCAATGCTGTGTCCTAAGCGCGACGTGGTCGCCAAAGCTGCCTTTTTCGTTTAAGGTGCTGTTGCACGCGTGTGACAGCAATCACTGCGCAATAGTCTAGGTTGCCTTTCGTCATCCCCCGTCGGGATTGAGAAGGAACACCTGATGAAGAAGCTTCTATTGTCTACCGCTGCTCTGGCCCTCGTCGCTTTGGCCGCTCCGGCGTCCGCTGCTGACCTGGCTGCGCGCCCTTACACCAAGGCTCCGGCCTATGCTCCGGCTGCTCCGATCTACAACTGGACCGGTTTCTACATCGGCGGTCACATCGGCGGCGCGTTCCCGGGCAACGACAACAACCTGCTCGGCGGCAGCAATGACGGCACGTTCATGGGCGGTGTGCAGGGTGGTTACGACTACCAGTTCGCCCCGAACTGGGTGTTCGGTCTTGAAGCCAATTACAGCTTCCTCTCCACCAGCAGCAACTTCGACAATCGCGGCCTCGGTTCGGTCACCGGTCGTCTCGGTTACACCTGGGGTCCGGCCCTGCTTTACGTAAAGGGCGGTTACGCCTGGGCTGACTCGCGCTTCACCAACGGCTTTGCCGGCGATGGTGGCCGCGATGGCTACACGGTTGGCGGCGGTCTCGAATATCTGTTCACCCAGAACTGGTCGGGCAAGGTCGAGTACCAGTATTACGACTTCGGCAACGTCAACTTCATCACGCCGACCCTCGCCGTTGGTGGTTTCAAGAACGACGAGCACACGATCAAGGCCGGCCTGAACTATCGCTTCAATCTGGGCAACTTCGGCGCAGGCTTCGTTCAGTAAGCCTGACGATCTATCGTCTACTTCGTCTCCAGAAAAAACTTAGGCCCGCAGCAATGCGGGCCTTTTTTCTTGCTTACTCGGAGCGGTGAGCGATCAGACTTTGAAGTGCTTCGACAGCTTCAGGCTCTGGCCCTGATAATTCGAACCGATGCGCTGGCCGTAGAGGGCATCCGGACGATCCAGCATACGCTCATAGACGAGACGACCAACGATCTGGCCGTGTTCGAGAATGAACGGAACTTCGCGCGAGCGCACTTCCAGCACGGCGCGCGAGCCCTTGCCGCCGGCGCCATCATGACCGAAACCGGGATCGAAGAAGCCGGCATAGTGGACGCGGAATTCGCCGACCAGCGGATCGAACGGCACCATTTCGGCGGCGTAGTCCGGCGGCACCTGCACGGCTTCCTTGGAGGCGAGAATGTAGAACTCGCCGGGATCGAGGATCAGCGTGCCGTCCTTGCGCGCCGAGATCGGCTCCCAGAATTCATTGACGCTGTAGCCACCGCGACGATCGATATCGACCACGCCGGTATGACGCTTGGCGCGGTAGCCGACGAAGCCCGAGGCGTTCTCGCCCGACAGATCGACCGACAGTGCGAGGCCATTGTTGAGATCGGCCGTGTCGCTGTCGACCAGCGGCTCTTGCGCGTGGAGTTCTTCCAGCGCCTCGGTGTCGAGCACCGCATCGCCGACCCGGAAACGGACCTGCGACAGGCGCGAGCCTTCGCGCAGCAATACCGGAAATGTCTTCGGGCTGATCTCGGCATAAAGCGGCCCGTGATAGCCCGCACCGATCACATCGAACCGTCTGGTGCCATCAGCAATCACCCGCGTGAACACATCGAGGCGTCCCGTGGAGCTCTTCGGATTGGCGGCAGCGAAGATGTTCGGCGGCAGCGCTAGGCTCTCGATCAGCGGCACGATGTAGACGCAGTTGGTTTCGAGCACCGCGCCATCGGACAGATCGATCTCGTGCAGCTTCAGCTCGTCGATGCGCTCGGCGACCGTCGAATTCGGCCCCGGCAGGAAGCTGGCGCGCACGCGATAGGCGATGGAGCCAAGCCGCAGATCCAGGCTGGCGGGCTGAATCTGGCTCTCGACGAAGGGATATTCCGGCAGGATCAGGCCGGCATCGGCCATCGCCGCAATCATGCGGTCGGGCAGAATTCCATCGGCATCGGGGGCAAGCGTAAACGGCACAGGTCTCGTCCTTCGGTCGTCCTTCAGCGAGAATACACTGAAAAATAGCGACTTTACCGGTTATCTCAGCCCCGCCTTGACGAAAAGGGCAAGCGGGAATATGCACATCGTTATCCCGTGGTGATTTGAGCCGGCCGGCTTGCAGCCACGTAAAATAAGTCGCTAAACAGGCCGGGGACACATGTCCTTCCAGCATGCGATCCCGGCCTGAGGACGTCCGTCCAGGCCGGTTTTTTTGTGCCCGTGCTACGCGGGTACGTTGGAGGTCACATGTCTACGAAGTCCTATCGCCCCGAAACCCGGCTCGTTCATTCCGGCGCGCTGCGCTCGCAATTCAACGAGACGTCCGAAGCCCTCTTCCTCACGCAGGGCTTCATCTACGAGACCGCAGAAGCCTGCGAGGCGCGGTTCAAGGGCGAAGATCCCGGTTTCATCTATTCGCGCTTTTCGAATCCGAATACGTCGATGTTCGAGAGCCGCATGATCGACCTCGAAGGCGCGGAGGCTGCACGCTCGACGGCCACCGGCATGGCCGCCGTGACCACCGCCATTCTCGCGCCGCTGCGCATGGGCGATCACGTCGTCGCCGCCAAGGCGCTGTTCGGCTCCTGTCGCTACGTCATCGAAGAGTTGCTGCCGCGCTACGGCATCGAATTCACGCTTGTCGATGGACTCGACCTCGACCAGTGGCAGAAGGCGATGCGCCCGAACACCAAGTCGCTGTTTCTCGAAAGCCCGACCAATCCGACGCTCGACGTGCTCGACATATCAGCCATCGCTGACATCGCCCATGCCGGCGGTGCGCGGCTGATCGTCGACAACGTGTTCGCGACGCCGCTCTGGCAGAGCCCGCTGGCGCTCGGTGCAGATGTCGTCGTGTATTCGGCGACCAAGCATATCGACGGACAGGGCCGCTGCCTCGGCGGCATCATCCTGTCGTCGAAGGACTTCATCGACGAGCACATTCACAACTATCTGCGCCAGACCGGCCCCTCGATCTCACCGTTCAATGCGTGGACGCTGGTGAAGGGACTGGAGACGCTGGCGATCCGCGTCGAGCGGCAAACCCAGACGGCCGCGGCGATCGCGGATGTGCTCGCCCAGCATCCGAAGATTTCGCGGCTGATCTATCCGGGCCGCGAGGATCATCCGCAGGCGGCAACGGTGAAGAAGCAGATGCGTGCGGGTTCGACGCTGATCGGCTTCGAGGTAAAGGGAGGCAAGACAGCGGCGTTCCGCGTCCTCAACGAGCTGAAAGTGGCCCGCATCTCCAACAATCTCGGCGACGCGAAGAGCCTCGTCACGCATCCGGCGACGACGACGCATCAGCGTCTGCCGCTGGAGGCGCGACTCGAACTCGGGATCACCGAAGGCTTCATCCGCTTCTCGGCCGGCCTCGAGCATCGTGACGATCTGATCGAGGATCTTCAGGCGGCACTGGCGAAGGCGTAGCCAATCTCTCCATCGTCATTGCGAGGAGCACTAGCGACGAAGCAATCCAGACTTTCTTTCAAGCAAGACTGGATTGCTTCGCTCAGCGAAAATCGCCGAAGGCGAATTTCGCGGGCTCGCAATGACGGCTGAGAGGCATTCGCCCCTCTTCGAACTTACAGCGGCTTCTGCGCCTGCTGAATCTGCGGCTCGTTGATGCCGAGCTTCACCTGGCCGACCGACTTGATGATGTTGTCGCCCAGCAACTGCGCGAAGCAGGCATAGCCCCAATCGTTCATATGCAGGCCGTCGGCAATGACGAAGCTGTCGAAGGACATCTGCTGGCCTTCGTGCCATTCCTTCATCACTTCGAAGCGCGGGAAGATGCCGACCTTGCGCAGTTCGGCCACCTTATGCAGCAGCGAGACCATCTTGCTGGTGCCCTCTGGCCGCGTATTCACCAGCGGCGAATATTGCGGATCGACCAGCACCAGATCGGCACCCGCCGCCTGAATGCGGGCGACGCCGTCTTCCACCATCTTGCTGGTTTCGCCGGGATCGAGATTGCGCAGCACCGCATTGGTGCCAACCTGCCAGATCACGAGGTCAGGCTTCGAATTGATCACTTCGCTCTGCAGCCGCGCCATCATTTCCGGCGCATCTTCGCCGCCCTTGCCGCGGTTGAGCACGGTGATGTTGGCCGACGGGTAAGCACGATGCAGCTGCGCTGCAAGGCGGTTCGGATAGGTGAATTCCGGCGCTGTCGAACCGTAGCCTTCGGTGGAGGACGAGCCGAACGCAACGATGACCACGGGCTTGCCGGCCACGAGCTTGCTGGCCACATGCGGCAGCGCGCCCATCGCCTTCATGCCGCCTTTCGGTGTGCGGCAGGGGACGCGGCTCAAGATATCGGTCGCGGTCTTTGCGACTTCCTTGACCCTGTCGATGGCCTTCGCAGCAACGCCCTTCTTCGCGGCGTCCGCGGGATCATTCACCGTAACGCTCTGGTCAGCGCCCTTGCCGTCAGCCGGGGCGGCCTGCGCCGCTTCGGCATGCGCGATGGACGATGAGATCGGGAGTGCGAGAGTCGTAGAGGCAGCAAAGGCAGCGACGACAGCAAAGCGAGACAAATGGCCGACGAAACTCATTAACGCTGAATCCTCAAATCCGCTGCTTTGATCTTGGCCGCATCGACGACAAAGGTCGAAAGCGCCCGGCCAAGACAATCATGCACCCGCTTCGCCAGCTCCATGCCGGGCGACGCGCTGAACAGGTCAAAATCACCGCTCTCATTCCAGTGCCGCATGATGGCGAAACGGTCGAACAGCGGGACGTCGTGCTGCTGCGCCACCACACGCATGTTATCTAGGTAGGCAGAGCCGGAAATCATCGTCTCCGTGCGCGGACTGTACTGCAGATTCATTAAAATGACGTCAGTTCCGGCCTTTTGCATGGCGGCAACGCCCTCATCCAGGGCGTTCCGGAAGTCGTCGGCGTCGGCCTGTTTCATGGCATCCACGGTTCCGGTCTGCCAGATCACCAGGTTCGGCTTCTTGTCCGTCACCAGCTGTTCCAGGGTCGGGGCCATTTCCTCGGCTGTCTTCTTGACCTGCAGCTCCAGTGCCACGTTCACCTCGACGCCCGGTAGCTTCTCCTTCAGATAGGCCTGTAGGCGGTTCGGATAGGCTGCGGAGTGGTCTGAGACCCCGATCACCGAGGATCGGCTGCCAATGACCAGAATATCGAGCTTTCCACCCGGTTTGGCCGCAGCCTGGACCTTGGGCAGAGTGCTTTCGGAGGTCAGGAGGTAGGCGGGAACCTCACAGGTATGCGCGGGCGGTTCGGCCCGGACAGGAGCCGCCACCAGCAGGCCAGCCAGCATCGTGAGCCGCAGAACGGCCTTCATGCTTCCCCTCCTGCGAGATCCGCGTCGGATCGTTTGGCGCGGGATCCGCCTTTGACAGTGACGCCCTTGTACCACGAAAACACCCAGGCGGCGGTTGACATAACAACTATGCCGAGGAAGCTGACCAAGGCATGCATGCCGGCTCCGCCGGCGACCTCAGCCAGCACGAAATGGCCGGCAAAGGCCAGGAACACCCCGATACAGAAGATTTCGAGCGAGTGCTGGCCGCACAGCACCATCGGCCGCAACCAGACCGATTTCAGCCCCGGCCAGTCCTTGGGCAGGAAACGGACGGTGAGCGCCGCCAGCGCCAGGAAGTGGGCGAAGCGCAGCACGTCGAGATCGGTCTTGTTGATGGGATACATCCACTGCTCGATGACCTTCGGCAGCAGATGGTGGATCTGCGGAATGTACCAGGTCAGCGTCACCCAGAACGCCGCCAGAAGATAGGCCACGCAGAGCCATAGCGTGATGTTGGACGACAGTATCCGCGACATCCTGACGGCGCCGCCCAGTGCGCACCAGGCGCCAAACACGAACAGCAACTGCCAGGCGAACGGATTGAAGGCCCAGACGCCATTCGGGTAGGCGGTCAGATGCAGGTCGAATTCCCAGGTCAGCGCATAAAGACCGACCGACAGCGCCAGCGTGAGATCGGCGCGGCGCCGCATCAGCCAGAGGATCGGCGGCAGGAACAGCATGAGGACGATATAGAGCGGCAACACGTCCATGTTGACCGGGCGAAATTTCAGTAACAGCGCCTGAACGATGGTCACGTCGGGCTGTTTGAGAAAATCGAGAATCCCCATTTCCTCGGAATAAAGCGGGTTCTCGAACCGCGTCGCAACATAGGAGATTTCCGCGAGGAAGATCGTGAACAGGAAGACGTGGGCGACATAGATCTGCCAGACGCGCTTGAAGATGCGCGCGCTGGCCACCAGCGTGCCCTGCTCCTGCATCGCGCGGCCATAGACGAAAGCGGCGGTATAGCCGGAGATGAAGATGAAGATCTCGGTGGCGTCGCTGAAACCGTAATTACGGATCGTCAGCCAGGTCAGGATATTCGGCGGCAGGTGATCGATGAAGATCAGCCACAGCGCCAGCCCGCGAAACAGATCGAGGCGCAATTCGCGTTCGGTGCCTGCGACGGGAAACGACACGGCATCGGCACGCGTCGAGGCGCGCGACGCGGACACGTGGGAGGACGCATCTGCGTGGGGCAGGCCGGCAATCGGGTCGGCAACAGAGGTCATTCAGCACCGCTCAACGGAAATCGTCGCATGATGAAAATCGACCGCCCCACACCACGCAGGCCATCTGCATGGGGCGATCCGTCACGTCATAGCCAAATCAGGGATCGATTATGGGGTAACTATGTTGAAACCGCGATGGGTTGCCGCCGTTCCGCGCAGCACTCCACGCCGATTTTCCCTGGATTTGGCCGGTAACGTGTTTTTCGCTATGCTTGCGACGCATTTTGAACGATGACACCGCCATGTACCGCGCCATAACACGACAGATCGAAGTCACCGTCGAACCGAATTTCATGCCTGAAAGCTCGTCGCAGGAGAAGCGACAGTTCTTCTGGTCCTATACGGTCGTCATCACCAATGCCGGCAAAGAGACCGTGCAGTTGAAGACCCGGCACTGGATCATCACCGATGCATCCGGCCGCATGCAGGAAGTGCGCGGCGAAGGCGTCGTCGGCGAGCAGCCCGTGCTCGGCCCCGGCGAACGCTTCGAATACACATCGCGTGTGCCGCTGCCGACAACGTCCGGCTTCATGGAAGGCACCTATCAGATGGTGACCGATACCGGCGAGCCGTTCGAGATCGACGTGCCGCTGTTTTCGCTGGACGGACCGGACGGAAAGCGCGTGCTGAATTAGGCGACCGCCGTAGAAATGTAGGATGGGTAGAGCGTCTTCGCGAAACCCATCATCACCACCGTATGTTGATGTTGGTGATGGGTTTCGCTCCGGCGCAAGATGCGCCTGCGCTCTACCCATCCTACGGCCTCATCGCAGATTCAACTGTCAAACAGCCACTGTCCTTCAGACATGCGTCATCGCCCCCATTGTTTGCGGCGCGGGGGCGCCGTCGTTGCTTGCATTCCCGCCCCCTGTGAGAGGGCGTGCGGAACGCCGGGTGCCCGTTGCACCCTTGGGCCTGATGCGAATGCGGTCTTCCGCAGAGTAGTGTGCATCAGGACTTTCGGAGGCGCCGAGCGATTGCCCGACGTTCCGCCTGCGGTGTTTTTTCGGTTGCCTGCACATCTGCCTTGGCGAACGGCCCCATCACCAAAATTAGTGTCCCAGGGCGGAGGGACAGGGTAGCCTCAAGCTCTTGGCCGAACGCGTTTCGATTTGGTCGTCCGTCACACTGTCCAGGGCTCTTTCCATCTCAAGGTCGGCCGTCTCCTTGCCAGTGGCAGTGCTGGCGCAGATCCGTCCTGCCCGAAGACAGACGTTCCCCCATGAACCGCGTGACGCCGCATCTCCGGCGTCCACCGCATCCCACCCCGCGAACGTGACGATCGCGATCGCCCCTCTCGGTGGGGCAGGACGAGGGGGAATATAAACCTGATGGAGATGCTGTCAACCGAGGATAGGAAAAAATGTTTGGTGCGGGCTTGTCCCACGTTCGTCATTCCGGGGCGGCTGCGCGCCTTCGCGCAGGCGAACCCGGAATCCCGACCTGTTCACCGCAAAACACTTAGAGATTCCGGGCTCAGTCCGGTCCGCTTCGCGGTCCGTCCTGCCCCGGAATGACGAGTGTGGATTGAGTTTCCTCGCCGCAACAATTGGTGTGCCGGGGAATGACAGCGGGGCGTGACGCGGGCGAATGCCTATTCCACGCCCGCTTCCTGCGGTGTGAACTCATACACCGACGAACAGAACTCGCAGGTCACGACGACCTTGTCGTCCTTGACCATGTCGGCGCGGTCCTGCGGCTCGAAGCTCTTGAGCATGCCGGACACGGCATCGCGCGAGCAGGAACACTCCGCGCGCAGCGGCGATGAGGCGAAGACGCGGACGCCGCGCTCGTGGAACAGGCGATACAGCAGCCGCTCGCCGGACAGATCGGGATCGATCAGCTCGACATCCTCGACGGTGCCAATCAGCGACTGGCCCTCGACCCAGGCGTCATCTTCCGGCACAGCATCCACCTCCGCGCCCTCCGGCGCATCGCCGGCATGGAGGTCGCGCTGCACGCGCTCCGGCGCCTTTGGCAGGAACTGCAGCAGCATGCCACCGGCGCGCCAGCGATGTGTCGGGCCACCTTCCTCGCCGCTGCGCCATTCCTCGCCGACGGCGAGGCGCACCTTGGTCGGAATCTGTTCGGAGCGCAGGAAGTATTCATGTGCGGCATCTTCCAGCGTACCGCCGTCAAGCGCGACGAGCCCCTGATAGCGGCTCATATCCGCCCCCTGATCGACGGTCATCGCCAGATGGCCCTTGCCGAGCAGCGCCGCGGTGCCGAGACCGGGCAAAAGGCGCTCGGCATCGAACCGCGCATAGGCGCGCATTTTATCCGGCGCGCGGAAGTCGACGATCATCAGCGACACCGGACCATCGGTCTGGGTCTGCAGGATGAAGCGGCCGTCGAATTTCAGCGAGGAGCCGAGCAGCGTGGTCAGCACGATGGCCTCGCCGAGCAGCTTGGCCACCGGCGCGGGATAATCATGCTTGGCGAGCAGCTCGTCGAGCGCCGGGCCAAGCCGCGTCAGCCGCCCGCGCAGATCGAGCGGGGCAACCTCGAAGGGCAGCACCGCGTCATCGACCGGAACGGAGGACGGCGCGCGGATGGGGGCGTCGGGCTGGAGATTTGGATTTGATGGGGTCATGGCGCTCTATGTAAGGGCGAGGAGCTGAAATCGAAACCCCGCAAAGGGGCAAATGTCCGAACGAATACAAGGCATCCGGCGACGATTTGCCCCCGCTCGGATGAAATATCTACCAAGTATAAGCGAACGATGTTTGAAACCTACCTTAGGCGATGGCACCTCGTCCCGGACGGCACGGCCATTACCTCCCACGCCGGATATTTGCTGCCAGTCCTGCATCGGGGCCAGCCGGCGATGCTGAAACTGGCCAGGGGCGAGGACGAACGCGCCGGCAGCGCGGTACTGGAATGGTGGGACGGCGACGGCGCCGCGCGGGTTCTGGCCCGCCATGACGACGCGTTGCTGATGGAACGCGCACAAGGGCCGGCCTCGCTCTCCGACATGGCGCGTGGTGGACAGGACGACGAAGCCTCGCGCATCCTGTGCGCCGTGGCGGCGCGGTTGCACCGGCCAAGGCAAAAATCGCCGCCTCCGCTGGTACCGCTGCAGCATTGGTTCCGCGAACTCGCGCCGGCCGCAGCGACCCATGGCGGCCTGTTACGTCGCTGTTCCGAAACGGCCAACGCTTTGCTGGACGACCCGCGCGAGGTGACCGTACTGCACGGCGACCTCCACCATGACAATGTGCTGGACTTCGGGGAGCGTGGTTGGCTTGCCATCGATCCGAAGCACATCATCGGCGAGCGCGGCTTCGACTTCGCCAACATTTTCACCAACCCGGATCTCTCGGACCCCACGCGCCCGGTCTCAACCTTGCCAGGCCGTTTCCAGCGGCGTGTCGAGGTCGTCAGCGACGCGGCCAAACTCGATCGCTATCGCTTGCTGCAATGGGTCCTGGCATGGACCGGCCTCTCGGCCGCATGGTTCCTCGGCGACGACGATCCGGCGAGCATCGACTTTCAGGTGGCCGAGCTGGCCGCGACAGAACTCGATCGCTGATCGCGCCTCACGCCACCGCGTTGAGGCACCAGGCCAGAATGCCCTTCTGCGCATGCAGACGGTTTTCGGCCTCGTCGAACACCACCGACTGCGGACCGTCGATGACCTCGTCGGTGACCTCCTCGCCGCGATGCGCCGGCAAGCAATGCATGAAGAGTGCGTCCGGCTTGGCCAGTGACATCAGGCGCGCATTGACCTGATAGGGTTTCAACAGGTTATGGCGGGTCTCGCCGTCCTTGTCGCCCATCGACACCCAGGTGTCGGTGACGACGCAATCGACGCCCTTCACCATCGCATCGGGATCGTCGCTGAAGGTGATCGGCGCGTTTGCCGCCTTGACCCAGTCCTTGAACGGCTTCTTCGGCGACAGCTGCGGCGGTGTCGCGATATTGAGTTTGAACTGGAAGCGCTCGGCCGCATGCGCCCAGGACATCAGCACATTGTTGTCGTCGCCGGTCCAGGCCACGGTGCGGCCCTTGATCGGGCCGCGGTGCTCCTCATAGGTCATCACGTCCGCCATCACCTGGCAGGGATGCGAGAACCGCGTCAGGCCATTGATGACCGGCACCGTCGCATTCTCCGCGAGCTCCATCAGCGAGTCATGATTGAGGATGCGGATCATGATGATGTCGACGAAGCGCGACAGTACGCGTGCGGTGTCGGCAATGGTCTCGCCGCGACCGAGCTGCATTTCGGCGCCGGTGAGCATCACGACTTCGCCGCCGAGCTGGCGCATGCCGACCTCGAACGATACGCGGGTGCGCGTCGAGGGCTTCTCGAAGATCATCGCCAGCGTCTTGTTCTTGAGCGGACGATCGGGCTCGGCATTCGAGCCATCCCGCCCTTTCAGCTTCGCCTTCATGGCGGCAGCCGCGTTCATGATATTGCGCAACTCGCTGGCCGGCACGGCCGTGAGATCGAGGAAGTGCCGCGGTGACGTGCTCATCACGCGGCTCCCTGCGTCTTGGCAGATGAACCGAGGGCCACGCAGGCCTGTTCCAGCCGCTGCACGGCCTGCTCGATCTCGGACTCGCTGACGATCAGCGGCGGCAGGAAGCGCACGACATTGTCGCCGGCGCCAACCGTCAGCAGCTTCGCGTCACGCAATGCGGCCACGAGATCACCAGCCGGCACCACGGCCTTGAGGCCGATCAGCAGACCTTCGCCGCGCACTTCGCTGAGCACATCAGGGTGGCCGTCGACCACGCCCGCGAGTTTCTGTTTGAGCAGCAGCGACATCTTCTTCACATGGTCGAAGAAACCGGGCTTCAGCATGATATCGAGCACGGAATTCGCAGCAGCGACCGCCAGCGGATTGCCGCCAAAGGTCGAACCATGGGAGCCGGGCGCCATGCCTTCGGCCGCTTCCGCCGTGACGAGGCACGCACCGATCGGGAAGCCGCCGCCGAGCGCCTTGGCCAGCGACATGACATCCGGCGTCACACCGATGCGCTGATAGGCGAACAACTCGCCGGTGCGGCCCATGCCGGTCTGCACTTCGTCGAAGATCAGCAGGATGCCGTTCTTGTCGCAGAGTTCGCGCAGCGCGCCGAAGAACGCGTTGCTCGGCGCACGCACGCCACCCTCACCCTGCAGCGGCTCGATGAGAATGCCGGCGGTGTTCGGACCGATCGCCTTCTTCACCGCTTCGATATCGCCGAGCGGCAACTGATCGAAGCCGTCGAGCGGCGTGCCGTAGCCTTCGAGATATTTGGCAGCGCCGGTCGCTGCGAGCGTGCCGAGGGTGCGGCCATGGAACGCGCCTTCGAAGGTGATGATGCGCGTGCGCTCGGGGTGGCCCTTGGAGAAATGATAGTGGCGGGTCACCTTGATCGCGCATTCCATCGCTTCCGCACCCGAATTGGCGAAGAACACGAAGTCGGCAAAGCTCTGTTCGCACAGCCGCGCGGCGAGGCGCTCGCCGTCCGGGCTCTTGAACAGGTTCGACATGTGCCAGAGCTTGGTGGCCTGCTCCTGCAATGCGGCGACCATATGTGGGTGCGCATGGCCCAGCGCGTTCACGGCAACGCCGCTGGTGAAGTCGAGATAGCGCTCGCCATCGGTTCCAATCAGCCACGCGCCTTCACCGCGCTCGAAAGCGACATCCGCACGCGCGAAAACAGGCAGCAAGTGAGCCTGAGAGAGGGGCGAAGACGTTGCGTTGCTGGTCATAACCGATCCGATCGAAAAGACTGCGGCCGCGTCGATGACAACTGTGCGAAATCGAACAACGGACCCTAGAAACGAAACGTGCCGCCCTTCTCGGGCGGCACGTGGGCATTATTCTATGTGTGCTGTGAAGACTGTCAACCGCGCACTGCGGCTTTCGAGTCACACGGAGTCGCAGAAAAAGCCGATTTTGCAGCTTTATTTGCAGAAGCATGTGGACGCGGCATGCCCGACTCTTGCGCGCGAGTCACGGCATATTGTAGCTTTTGCCTCGTCGGATACGACATCTCGTGCGGCGGTAGATCCTTTTGACACATCCAGTGCGGCGTAACAGCCGGACGCGAAATTCGCGCCCGGTGAGCGCTAAAGGATTCTGACCGCAGGGATTTTTGAAGTCTCAACTCGCAGCGCTGCCCGGTCAGGCCGGCGCTCACGAAGGGAAAACGGCGATGACGGTAATGACATGGACCGACGATCGCGTCGAACAGTTGAAGAAACTCTGGGAAGGCGGCCTTTCCGCCAGCCAGATCGCTGCGGAACTCGGTAACGTGACCCGCAACGCCGTGATCGGCAAGGTGCACCGCCTTGGCCTGTCCGGCCGTGCCAAGAGCCCCTCCTCGGCAGCTCCGCGGCAGCGCAAGGCGCGCCCGGCACAGCAGATGGTGCGCGTCGCCCGCCCGATGGCCCGTGGCAACACAGCATTGGCCCATAACTACGAGATCGAGGCCGAGCCCGACCCGATCGCCTATGACAACATCGTGCCGATCAGCCAGCGCCTGTCGCTGGTCGAACTCAACGAAGCCACCTGCCATTGGCCGATCGGCGATCCGTCGAGCGCGGACTTCTATTTCTGCGGCGGCAAGGCCCTGGCCGGCGCCCCCTATTGCGCGCATCACTCGCGCATCGCCTATCAGCCGGCCAGCGACCGCCGCCGCGCGGTGCCGAAGCCGACGCGCTGAGCTGGAAAGTATCTAAACCAAATGAAAATGCCCGGCGATGAGCCGGGCATTTTTTTGTTTGGGGCTTCTAACCTCTCCCCGCTTGCGGGGAGAAGGAAGATACCTACTCCGCCGCCTTGTCGAACCGATCATCCAGCGCGTAGCCGGCGCCGCGCACGGTGCGGATCGGATCGGGCTCACCGGCGGGGTTGAGCAGCTTGCGCAGGCGGCCGATATGCACGTCGACGGTGCGCTCGTCGATATAGATGTCGCGGCCCCAGACGCTGTCGAGCAACTGCTCGCGGCTGAACACGCGGCCCGGATGTTCCAGGAAGAACTCCAGCAGGCGATATTCGGTCGGACCGAGATCGATCGGACGGCTTGAGCGCACGACGCGGCGCTTATCACGGTCGAGTTCGATGTCGCCAAATGCCAAAACGGTAGCGAGACGCTCGGGAGCTGCACGACGGAGCAGGCCCTTCACGCGGGCCAGGAGCTCCGGCACGGAGAACGGCTTGACGATGTAGTCGTCGGCACCGGTGGCGAGACCGCGAACGCGCTCGCTCTCTTCGCCACGCGCCGTCAGCATGATGATCGGCAATGCCTTGGTTTCGGGCCGTGCGCGCAAGCGGCGGCACAGTTCGATGCCGGACAGGCCCGGCAGCATCCAGTCGAGCACCACGAGATCCGGCACCCGCTCCTTCAAGCGGGTGTCGGCATCGTCGCCGCGAGCGACGGTTTCAACATCATAGCCTTCGGCGTCGAGGTTGTAGCGAAGCAGCGTCGTTAGTGCCTCTTCATCTTCCACAACCAGAATGCGTGCATTCACAGCCATCTTGATCAATACCCTCAGTGACGTCCGACAAGTCTTTAAATCATGATCCTTGCGGAAGACTGGCTTCCACTTTTCCTGATCATGCTTCAGGCCGTCGGCGTATTCGCGAATGTGGTCATGTCGCCCTTCGGGCGCTTGTCGAGGATCTGCTGGCCCTCGATCATGTAGAACACGGTTTCCGCAATATTGGTGGCATGGTCACCGATCCGCTCGATATTCTTGGCGCAGAACATCAGGTGGATACAGAACGAAATATTACGCGGGTCTTCCATCATATAGGTCAGGAGTTCGCGGAACAGCGAGGTGCAGATCGCGTCGATTTCCTCGTCGCCCTTCCACACCGTCATCGCGGCGGGCAGATCGTGTGCGGCATAGGCGTCGAGCACAGCCTTGACCTGGGTGGTCACGAGGTCGGTCATGTGCTCGAGGCCGCGGATCAGCTTCAGCGGATGGAAGTCGCTGTCGAGTGCATTGACGCGCTTGCCGATATTCTTGGAGAGATCGCCGATGCGTTCCAGATCGGTGGCGACGCGCAGCGCGCCGACGATCTCGCGCAAATCGACAGCCATTGGCTGGCGCTTGGCGATGGTCAGCACGGCGCGCTCTTCGATCGTGCGCTGCAACTGGTCGATCTCGGAGTCAGTGGCGACGACGCGCGCACCGAGCGCGACGTCCCGGCGGATCAGCGCATCGACGGATTCGACGATCTGCCGTTCCGCGAGGCCACCCATCTCGGCAACGAGACGGGTCAGCTCCTGCAGATCGTCGTCGAAAGCCTTGGTGGTGTGTTCAAAAGCCATCTCAAATTCCTCCCGCGAATATGTCGCGTCAGCCGAAGCGGCCGGTGATGTAATCCTGGGTACGGCGGTCGGTCGGCGACGTGAAGATCTTGTTGGTCTGATCGAACTCGATCAACTCGCCGAGATACATGAAGGCCGTGCTGTCGGAGACGCGGGCAGCCTGCTGCATGTTATGGGTCACGATCGCGATCGTATACTGATCCTTCAACTCGTCGATCAGCTCCTCGATCTTCGCGGTCGAGATCGGATCCAGCGCCGAGCACGGCTCGTCGAACAGGATCACTTCCGGCCGAACCGCGATGGTGCGCGCGATGCACAGGCGCTGCTGCTGACCGCCCGACAGGCTGAGGCCCGACGCGTTGAGCTTGTCCTTGACTTCGTTCCAGAGCGCACCGCCGCGCAGCGCCCTCTCGACGCGCACGTCCATCTCGGACTTGGAGATCTTTTCGTAGAGGCGGATACCGAAGGCGATGTTTTCGTAAATCGTCATCGGGAACGGAGTCGGCTTCTGGAACACCATGCCGACGCGGGCGCGCAGCAGGTTGAGGTCCAGCTTCGGATCCAGAATGTTCTGGTTATCGAGCATGAGCTGACCTTCGGCGCGCTGGCCGGGATACAGATCATACATGCGGTTGAAGATGCGCAGCAGCGTGGACTTGCCGCAGCCCGACGGGCCGATGAACGCAGTCACGCGGTTCGCCATCAGCGTCAGGTTGATCTTCTTCAGGGCGTGGTGTTCGCCATAGTAGAAGTTCAGGTCGCGCACGGTGACCTTGGGACGGGTCTCGCCCTGCAGGGCCGACGGCGGCGGCATCGAGACGGAAGGAACGCCAGACGACACAGAAAGCTCACTCATTTTGCTGTCCTCTCGGCGCCGAGAATGCGCGCGCCAATGTTAAGGGCAAGTACGGTCAAGGTGATGATCAGGGCACCGCTCCAGGCGAGCTGCTTCCAGTACTCGTAGGGGCTCTGCACGAAGTTGTTGATGGTCACCGGCAGGTTGGCCATCGTCTTGGTGAGATCGAGGCTGAAGAACTGGTTGCTCAGCGCGGTGAACAGCAGCGGCGCCGTTTCACCGGCGACACGCGCCGTCGCCAGCAGCACGCCGGTGATGAGACCGGCGCGGGCTGCACGATAGGCGATCCGCTTGATGACCAGGGAGCGCGGCAGGCCGAGCGCCGAGGCCGCTTCGCGCAGCGGGTTCGGCACGAGACCAAGCATATCTTCAGTGGTGCGAACCACAACGGGGATCACGATCACGGCGAGCGCAAGCGAACCGGCGAGAGCCGAGAAGCCGCCCATCGGAACCACCACCGCACCATAAACGAACAGGCCGATGATGATGGACGGGGCCGACAGCAACACGTCGTTGATGAAGCGGATCACCGAGGTGAGTTTGTCGTGCTTGCCGTATTCCGCGAGATAGGTGCCGGCAAACAGGCCGAGCGGCGCGCCGATGCCGACGCCGATGACGGTCATGATGATCGAACCGACGATGGCATTGAGCAGGCCGCCTTCCATGGAGCCGGGCGGCGGCGTGTTCTGGGTGAAGATCTGCAGGCTGATGCCGGCGATACCGTTGTAGAACAGCGTGAACAGGATCAGCGCAAGCCAGGTGACGCCAAAGAGAGCGGCACCCATGCAGAGCCCACGGATGATCATGTCGTTGCGGCGGCGTGAAGCGTAAATCGGGTTCATATTAGTTGCCCGCCTTCTTTTCCAGACGCAGCAGCATCAGACGCGCTGCCGAGAGCACGAAGAATGTCAGCACGAACAGCAGGAGACCGAGCAGGATCAGACCCGATTGATGCAGACCGTCGCTCTCCGCGAACTCGCTGGCGATCGCTGCCGAGATCGTGGTGCCCGGGCCAAAGATCGAGCCTGTGATCCGGAACGAGTTTCCGATGATGAAGGTCACCGCCATCGTTTCACCGAGCGCACGGCCGAGCGCCAGCATGACGCCACCGATCACACCAACGCGGGTATAGGGGATGACGACGTTGCGGACGACTTCCCAAGTGGTGCAGCCGACGCCGTAAGCGGCTTCCTTGAGCACCGGCGGCACCGTCTTGAACACGTCGACCGAGATCGAGGTGATGAAGGGCAGCACCATGATGGCGAGGATCAGCGACGCGTTGAACAGCGAGAGATAGGACGGCGGGCCGGCGAAGATCACGCCGAGGACCGGGACGCCTTCGAAGGCGTTGATCATGAATGGCTGCACGTGGTTGGCCAGGAACGGGCCGAGCACGAAGAAGCCCCACATGCCGTAGATGATCGAAGGAATACCGGCGAGAAGCTCAACCGCCATGCCGATCGGGCGGCGCAGCCAGTTCGGGCACAGTTCGGTGAGGAAGATCGCGATGCCGATGCCGACCGGAATGGCGATAGCCATCGCGATCACCGAGGTGATCATCGTGCCGTAGATCGGGCCGAGCGCTCCCAGCACCGGCGGATCAGCCGACGGTGCCCAGCGCTGCGTCGTCAGGAACGAAAAGCCGAATTCGCGGAGCGCCGGCCACGCACCAACGATAAGCGACAGAATGATGCCGCCGAGGATAAACAGAACGGACAGCGCCGAGATGCGGGTGATCCAATAAAACGCCTGGTCCCCCGTCTTGAAGGCATTCAAAGCCTTCGCACGATCATAAGGTCCGGCAGCGTCCATCGAAGAGCTCTGTACGGCCATGTCTGCCACGCCAGTCCCCTGTAATTGTTACAATACCCCAAAACGCATTGCCCTGGAGGGGCTTGTCAGGGCGCGAAGTCAGAAGAGAAGAAGAAAGAAATTCAGCCCTGCAGCAAACGGAGGAGAGATGCCCCTCTCCTCCGCCCACACACCAGATCAGCTCTTGATGTCAGCCGACCAGGTCTTTTCGATCAGTTTGACGACCGAGTCCGGCATCGGGATGTAGTCGAGCTCTTCGGCAGCCTTGTCGCCCTTTTCGAACGACCACTTGAAGAACTTCAGCGCTTCAGCCGAGGCCGCCTTGTCGGTCGGGGCCTTGTGCATGAGGATGAAGGTCGCCGCAGTGATCGGCCAGGACGCTTCGCCCGGCTGGTCGGTGAGGATCACGTAGTAGCCGGGAGCCTTGGCCCAGTCGGCATTGGCAGCAGCAGCCTGGAAGGCAGCGACGGTCGGCTGCACGGTCTTGCCAGCCTTGTTGACGAGGCCGGCATAGGTCAGCTTGTTCTGCTTGGCGTAAGCATATTCAACGTAACCGATTGCGTTCTTGGTCTGACCGACGTTGCCGGCAACGCCTTCATTGCCCTTGGCGCCGACGCCAACCGGCCACTCGACAGCCGTACCGGTGCCAACCTTGGTCTTCCAGTCAGCCGAGGCCTTCGACAGATAGTCGGTGAAGTTGAAGGTGGTGCCCGAACCGTCCGAACGACGAACGACGGTGATGGCAGCCGAGGGCAGCTTCAGCTTCGGGTTCAGCTTGGCGATGGCAGCGTTGTCCCACTTGGTGACCTTGCCGAGATAGATGTCGCCGAGCACTTCGCCGGAGAGAACCAGCTCGCCAGAGGCAATGCCTTCGAGATTCACGACGGGAACGATCGCGCCCATCACCATCGGCCACTGAACGAGGCCGTCCTTCTCGAGCTGCTCAGCCTTGAGCGGCGCGTCGGTGGCGCCGAAGGTCACGGTCTTGGCCTGGATCTGCTTGATGCCGGCGCCCGAACCAATCGACTGGTAGTTCAAACCATTGCCAGTCTCTTTCTTGTAGGCGTCGGCCCACTTCGAATAGACCGGGAACGGGAAGGTTGCGCCGGCACCCGTGATGTCGGCGGCAAATGCCGAGGTCGAGGCGGCAACGAGGCCGGCAGCGACGATCGCTTTGAGGAATTTCATGGGATGTCTCCAATCTCGTGAGCGACCGCGCCGGATGCGCCAGTTGTGCTCACGCCGCCCGTTTAGGGGTGGTCGATTGTGCTTTTATGATAGTTCCGTGACACTTGGATGACGGCACCAAGCACTTGTAAATGCTTTGTTTTTCTGCCTCCGCGGATAATTTTACCGTGCAAATGACATCGAAAATGCCCTGCCATAAGGATCATGCCAGGCCGTCAAAATCCGCCGTCACAGGGGTTAACAATATGTTTCAGCAGGCGGAATCCGGCCTCGCGCGCATGCGCGCGTATGACAGCGGCGGGCACGATATTGAGGGGGATCGGACGCAATGCCGCACCATCCGCCAGGGCTTTTTGACTGTCTGAGCGAAGCGCTGCGATGCCCGACCGCCCGAGGGCGGCCCTGACGGGCGCAAGAGAACGAAGAGAGTTTTAAGGCGTCAGGACGCGGCGGAGGTAGGAGGGGCCGGCGGCGTCTTCACCTGCGGAAAGGCGGCGGTAAAAGTCGCGCCGTTCTTCGGCACGCTTTCGATCAGCAGCCGGCCGCGATGCCGGTTCAGGATGTGCTTCACCAGCGAGAGGCCGAGGCCCGTACCGCCCTGTGCGCGGCTGTCGCCGACATCGACCCGGTAGAAACGCTCGGTCAGGCGCGGCAGATGCTCGGGGGCGATGCCCGGGCCATAGTCCCGCACGGCGACGCGGATCTCCGGCACACCCTCCGAGGTCGACTCCGTGGTCAACGATACGTCCACCTTGCCACCGGATGCGCCGTATTTCAGCGCGTTCTCGATCAGGTTCTCGAACAGCCGAAGCAATTCCTCGCGATCGCCAGCGATGGACACCGGCGTCTCCGGCAGCGCCATTTCGATCCTGACGTTGCGCTCATTGGCCAGCGGCTCCAGCCCATCGCCGACCTGACGGATAATGGGGAGAATATCCACCAGCGTATCCGGCCGCACATGCGCCGACAGTTCGACGCGCGACAGCGACAGCAGATCGTCGATCAGCCGCGCCATGCGGGTCGCCTGCGCATGCATGATGCCGAGAAAGCGCTCGCGCGCCTTGGCGTCGTCCTTGGCCGGCCCCTGCAGCGTATCGATGAAACCGGACAGCGCCGCCAGCGGCGTGCGCAGCTCGTGGCTGGCATTGGCGACGAAGTCGGCACGCATTTCCTCGACACGGCGCAGCGGCGTCTGGTCGTGGAACGTCATCAGCATACAGGTGTCGGTGCCGCCAAAGGCGGTCGGAACCGGCACCGGTGTGATCATCAGTTCCATCCAGCGATCGACCGGAACGTGGTCGAGATAGGTGGCGCGGCGCGGCTCGGTGGTGGCGATGGACTCGCGCAAGGCGGTGATGATCTCCGGCGAGCGCAGCGCGAATTGCGCCAGTTCGTTCTTGCGGAGTGCGGGCGCGAGCTGCGCCGCTGCGGCATTGAGATGGATGACGCGGCCGGCACGGTCGAGCAGCACGGCGGGATCGGGAATGCCGGCGATGATGGCGCGCACCGCAGGCGCCTCGACAGGATTGGCGGCCAGCGCCTCGTCGCGCGCCGTCACCACGTCATGCAGCCGCCACGGCACCAGCGCCGCGCCGGCGATACAGACGAACACGATGCCCGCGCGAACAGGCGACAGCTCGCCGAAAAACACCAGTGCGGCTAGCGCCAGGCCGGCGGCCAGCAGGATGATCGCCGAATGCCGCAGCCGGTCCGGCCACGGCGAAAACATGGTCGATGGAGAAGCTTCAATGGCCATCTGAACCGGATCTCTTCCTGCTGCGAATGCGAACGTATGTCAGGCGCCGGAGCGGCCATGTTCCTTGAGCGGGTGGCCGACGCCGGGCTTGGCGTCCGCCGCGACCGCCTGCAGCTTTTTCGATCGCGAACCGATAATAAGCTCGCGAAGCGTCAGTAACATGACTGATATAAAGAACGGCGCGAGGTAATAAAGCACCCTGAACAGCAGCATGCCAGCCAGCAGCTTTTCCTGATCCATCATTTCGAGGCCAACCAGCATGGCGGCGTCGAACACGCCAAGACCGCCGGGCGAATGGCTGGCGAAACCCAGCAAGGTGGCCGAGACGAACACCACCGCCACCACGACGAAACCGACGTCGGGCTCGGCGGGCACCAGCATGTACATCGCCAGCGCGCAGAAACCGAGATCGATGATGCCGATGGTGATCTGCAGCAGGGTCAGCGGGCCGCCCGGCAGTACCACCGACCATGGGCCGCGGCCGACGCTGCGCGGCTTCATCCAGACCCAGACCACATAGCCGACGAGGCCGGCGAGGATGATATAGGCCAGGATGCGGTTCATCCATGGCGGCACCTGGTTGATCGCGCTGGCCGCCTCCGGGTGATAGGCGATGCCCATGCCGAGCACCGCGAGATTGCCGAGCCAGAAGGTGAGGCCGGCGAGAAAGACGATCTTGGCGACATCGACGGCGCTGAGATCCCAGGCCGAATAGATGCGATAGCGCACCGCGCCGCCGGTGAAGACGCTGGCGCCGACATTGTGGCCGATGGAATAGCTGGTGAAAGCCGCCAGCGCGTTGATCCGGTACGGCACGTCGCGGCGACCGATCGTGCGCACCGCGAACCAGTCATAGAATGTCAGCGTGAAATAGCCGGCGGCGACCGACAGCGCCGACAGCATGATCAGCCGCGGCTCGGTCTCGGTCATCGCCCGGAAAACGGCAGCAGCGTCGATGTTGCGCAGCTTGTGATACAGCATGTAGCAGGCGATGCCGATCACCGCGACGCTGATCAAGACACCGAGCTTGTGCAGGATTTGCTTCTCGCGCAGAAACGAGATCGCCCTGCGTATTGCTTCCAGCATCTCAACCTCGAATGCGATCCCCTGACCAGAGAGATCTGGACCAGGAAGTCAGACTAGCCTCGGCGGAACCGCCACATCAGTTGTCTCCGGCACAACCGTCGTAGCGCGTTTTGCGGCAAAGTGGAATTCGCCGGCTGTGAATAAAAACAAGCCACATCAGTATATTAGGTCAGTCCTAACAAACCACCAGCCTCTCGGGCGCATTCGCTGCGGCAAAATGCCGACGTCGTGACGCGTCTCACGTGACAATGAGGCTTTCGTGACCTCATGCCGCCGATTTGGCGGCGAGACGTTGATAAAAAAGACGGCAGCGGCGCACCACAGTCCTCAGCTCGCGCGGGCCTGCTGCCTGACCACCACGATGTCGCGCAGCCATGATCCGATGGCGCAGCCGACGAGATAGAAGCCGAACAAGGCGAGGCCGAGATCGAGCCAGTAGCCGAAGCGGCCGGGCACGACCTTGGCAATCGCGATGCCGACGATGACCGCGGCGATCACCGACAGGCGCTGGATCCAGACCCGCGACACCGAACGCCCGCGATAGACCACGGCGATCCAGCCCATGCAGAAGCCGATCAGGAACGCCCCGAGCAGCCAGCCCCAGTGAAACATCGCAAGATAGGTCATGGCGCTTGCCTCACGACGAATTCGATCCGGCGATTCTGCAGCTTGCCTTCGTCGGTATCGTTGGTGGCGATCGGCTGCGTGCTGCCGTAGCCGATGGTGGAGAAACGGTCCGCCGGCAGGCCGGCCTTCACAAGATATTCTTCGACGGCGAGCGCGCGCTTTTCCGACAGCGACTGATTGAACGCCGCATCGCCATCGCCGTCGGTGTGACCGGCAATCTCGACCCGGACATTGGGGCAGCGCATGGCGATTTCCACGAGGCGATCGAGCAAGCCCGCGGAATCCACATTGATGCTGGCGCTGGACGTCTCGAACCGGATGCGACCCTTGGTCAGGTTCTGCGCGAAGAGCTGCTGGCACACGCTGGCATCGACCGGTGCCGCGGCGGGCTTCACCGAGACTTCGGCCTTGGCCTGCCAACCCTGCGGGAGTTCGCGCGCCAGGCTTGCGCGGATCTGGTCCGCGGCCACTTCGTAGAGCGCGTCACCTGACAGCTTCACCTCGCGGTCGGACACCACCAGCGTGCCGGTCGACAGCCGCGACAGCGCACCCAATGCCGTCGTCACCGCGGCGGCAAAACCACCGGGCGCGCCGATACTGGCCTTCAGGTTATCGACGATCTTCTCATTGCCGAACTTGCGTCCGGCAGCCGACGCCAGCGCGGCGTGAATGGTGTTGTCCGGGACATAGCCGCTCAGCGTCAGCGTATTCGTCACCGGGTCCTTGTTGGCCTGGAACACATAGGGCGGCGCCTTGACGTCATTGGCCGCGACCGTGAAACCTTCCGGCAGATTCTTCAACGCGGCCGCAATGGCTTCGCGGCCACCGAGATCGCGCGCCATGCCGGAGAGGCTGACATTGGTATCCGAAATCACCGCCTTGCCTTCCTTCAGCTTGGCGACCTGATCGAGCAACAACACAGCTGCGGCATCGAACCGCGGCGGCGCGCCGCGCTTCAGACCCATGCGGTCGGAGACCTCGGTTCCGCTGAGTGCGGCGCGGGCCGCTTCCACGATGCGCGCCTTGCTGGCCGGCAATGGCGCGGTTCCCCACAGCGTCACGCGGACATTGTCGCGCTCCGCGACCCAGACGAACGGCTTGGCTTCCGCGACGAGGCGGGTTTCGTCATTGACCAGGCGAACGCCCGGCGTGGCCTCGACCGACGAGACCGCACTGCGGCGACCATCTTCGGAAAATGCTTCGGCAGAAAACGAGACGTCACGCCCGGCAACCGTGATCTGGCTCTTGTCGAGGATCGTGTTTTTCAGCGCCGCAGTGCTGTGCGCCGTTAAATCCGTTTCAAGCGGAATCGTGCTAACCCAGGCAGCAACCGCCCAAAGGATGGCAAGCGGGATGAGCCCGGGCCACCATTTGGCACTCCACCTGTAAAATCCGTGCATTCGACGTCCTGCGGGTCTGGAAACAGAGAGAAAACAAACCCTTGCGGGACTGTCAAATTGAAATCAAGGCAAACCTCTGGCGTCGCCGCGGGTATTCGAATAACGCTTTGTTCAATCGTTTCTGATCATTTCCGTGGGTAGCATCAATTGCTCGGTCATACGATGAAGCAGATTCGCAACACGATTATTCGTGCCGGCCTGGATGCGCTGTATTTCAGCGGCGCCCACCGCGTGTTGCGACCGATCTTCGGCGGCGTGGGCACCATTTTCATGCTGCACCATGTGCGCCCTGCGCATGCCGGTCCGTTCCAGCCCAACCGTCACCTCGAGATCACGCCGGATTTCCTGCGCGCCACCCTCGCTTATCTGCGCGCAACCGACGTCGATATCGTGACGCCCGATGAAGTGCAGCGGCGGTTGACGGAGCGGGATTTCTCGCGCCGTTTCGCCTGTTTCACCTGCGACGACGGCTATCGCGACAACCGCGACCATGCATTGCCCGCGATGCGGGATTTCGACGCTCCCTTCACGGTCTATGTCACCAGCGACTTCGCCTCCGGCACAGGCCGGCTGTGGTGGGTGGCGCTGGAGCGTGTCGTTGCCAGAGCCGATGTGATCGAGGCCCCGATCGACGGACAGATGGTGCGCCTGGACACATCGACTCTCGCCGGCAAGGACATGGCGTTCGACCGCCTGCATGGCTGGCTGCGCGGATTGCCGGAAGAAGCGGATATCCGCCGCGAGGTCAGCGCGCTCTGCGCTGCGCATGGCATCGACGAAGACGCGGTCAGCCGTGAGCTGTGCATGTCGTGGGACGAACTCAAACCTTTCGCCGCCGATCCGCTGGTGACAATCGGCGCGCATACTGTCAGCCACTGCAATCTCGCCAAGCAGACCGAAGCGATGGTCGTGCATGAGCTGTCAGCCAGCCGCACCGATATCGAAAACGTTCTGCAGCGCCCGGCCATGCATCTTGCTTATCCCTATGGCGACCGCTGCGCCGCGGGCACACGGGAATTCGCATTGGCGAAAAGCGCCGGCTTCGAGACAGCCGTGACGACGCGCCCCGGCGTGATCGCCTCGGAGAACTCCTCGCAGCTCACGGCACTGCCGCGCGTCTCGCTGAACGGCAACTATCAGGACACCCGCTATCTGCCGGTGCTGACCTCCGGCGCGGCCACCGCTATGTGGAACGGCTTCCAGCGCGGCGGCGTCGGATAGTCTGGCTCGCTGCAGGCGAACTGCAGTCTTGCTGGAGTCTTGCGTCCTGCGCCGGATCAGACCGGCTTTTGCGGCAGATCGGTCTCCGGCGGAAAATACACGCCCGACATCGGATCGACCCAGCACAGATGCTCGTTGACGCGGGTTACGCCAGCCACATTTTCAGCAGCCACGACAATCGCCCGACGGACATTCTCGTCCGTGATGAAGCCGTCGATGTCCACGACGCCATCCTTCACGCGGACGTCGAGGCCGAATGGTGTCCATTCGTTATGCCTGAGCACAGCGACGATGCGGCGGCGGATCAACGCATCACTCGACCCGACATCGGAGACATCGTGCATGAGATCGGCGATGGCTTCGACGAAATTCTGCCGGCTGACGATACCCACGAGCTTGTCGCCCTGCACCACCGGCACGCGCTTGATGTGATACTTCTCCATCACGTCGACGATATCGGCGAGACCGGTCTCCTCCGTTACCGTGCGGACCTCGCGGGTCATGATCTCATGCACCTTGCGGCCGGCTTCGCGGACATAATCGATGGCCTGCAGGCTGGGGCCACGCACGAATTCGAGCCAGCGCGGACGCCTGCGCTGCGTGCCGACCTCGTGCCGACGCAGGAAGTCCCGCTCGGTCACGATGCCGACCAGCTTGCCGGCCGCATCCACCACAGGCAATCCGCTGACGTGATAATCGATCATCAGCCGCGCAGCTTCGCTAATCGACGCGTCCGGCGACACGGTGACGAGCTTGCGGGTCATAATTTGATGGGCTCTCATGACACTCTCCCGTTGGGTTGAGGTCCGTTTGCTGGACGAACCAACGCGAGAAGCCTACGCCGGCCGCCGGTTCCGGCCTTGATCTGGGTCAACTGCAGCAGCGCTTGTTGACTCCCCTTGCCCGCCGCCGCACACAATCGGCCCAACGACAAAACAAACGGGAGGCATCATGTTCACCAATCTGTTTTCGCTCGATGGCCGCATTGCACTCGTCACCGGCGGCTCGCGCGGCATCGGCAAGATGATCGCGGCAGGATTTCTCAGCCAGGGCGCGGCGAAGGTCTACATCACCGCGCGCAAGGCCGGGCCGTGTGAAGCCACCGCGAAAGAACTCTCAGCGCAGTATGCCGGTGAATGCATCGCACTGCCGATCGACATCTCGACCATGGCCGGCATCGAGATGCTGGCTGCCGAAATCAAGAAGCGCGAACCCAAGCTCGACATTCTCGTCAACAATGCGGGCGCCGCCTGGGGCGCGGACTTCGATGAATTTCCGGAGAGCGGCTGGGACAAGGTGATGACGCTGAACGTCAAGACGCCGTTCTTTCTGACCAAGGCGCTGGCCGGACCGCTGCGTGCAGCAGCCAGCGCGGACAAGCCCGCCAAGGTCATCAACATCGCGTCCATCGACGGCATCTTCGTCAATCCGATGGAGACCTATTCCTATGCGGCGAGCAAATCCGGCCTGATCCACCTGACGCGGCGGATGGCCGTCAAACTGATCCAGGATCACGTCGTCGTCACGGCCATCGCGCCGGGCCCGTTTCAGTCGGACATGAACAAGGCTGCACGCGACAATGCCGATGAAGTGGCGACCCGCGTGCCTGCCGGCCGGATCGGCACCGACGAGGACATGGCGGGCGCCGCGATCTATCTCGCTTCGCGCGCCGGCGACTACGTGGTCGGCGCCACCATCGCGGTGGATGGCGGCATCGTCTATGCGAATCCAGGCATCAAGGGCGACGGCTGGGACTGAGGGCAAGCGCGCCGCGTCATTGCGGCCCTCGGGGCTGCAATGACGCGCGATCGCTGCCAATCTATCAGCCTCGGCTATAAACTAAGCAATTAACCAGCGCCCGGACTGCGAACGACATTTAGGCCGCAAAGCTATTCTGAAATAACCATCTGATTTATATAAATATAATCTCCTGAACCATTCAACCGTCGCAGTTGTACACAATGGCACGCTGCTTGCTTTGTTAACCTCTGAGACATCCATGCCTCGGGGAGTACACGGCAATGGCGGACTCACTGCATACAACGACGGTCCTTGCAGAACCCGGCCCGATCGCGGTCGACTGGGGCACGACGGCGCTCGTCATCATCGACATGCAGCGCGATTTCATGGAGCCCGGCGGCTTCGGCGAGACGCTCGGCAACGACGTGTCGCAACTCGCCAGCGCCGTCGCCCCGATCGCCGCGGTCCTGAAAGCCGCCCGCGAAACCGGGATGATGGTGGTGCACACCCGTGAGGGGCACCTGCCTGATCTTTCCGACGCACCGCCCGCCAAGATCGACCGCGGCGCGCCGAGCCTGCGGATCGGCGATCCCGGTCCGATGGGACGCATCCTCATTCGCGGCGAGGCCGGTCACGACATCATTCCCGCGCTCTATCCGGTCGAAGGCGAGATCGTCATCGACAAACCCGGCAAGGGCGCATTCTACGCCACGACGCTCGGCGCCGATCTCAAGGCGCGCGACATCGACACGCTGCTGGTCTGCGGTGTCACCACGGAAGTCTGCGTCAACACCACCGTGCGCGAAGCCAATGACCGCGGCTACCGCTGCATCGTCATTTCTGACGGCTGCGCGTCCTACTTTCCTGAATTCCACGAGATGGGCTTGAAGATGATCAAGGCCCAGGGCGGCATCTTCGGCTGGGTCGCCTCATCCGCCGCAATCCTTGAAGCAATGACACTTTCTGAAAATGCACCGGAGATTTCCAACAAACTTGCAGCAGGAGCATCACGATGAGCACGACCGCGGGGACGTTTTCTAAAGATTCTGCCGGCAAATCCGACTTCAAGCCCGCTCTATGGACGCCGGGCGACTGGAATGCGTTTTTCGGCTTCGGCACCAATATTCTCGTCAACATGCTGGTGCTGACCGGCCTGCTGCGCTTCGTCCTGAAAATGCCTGACAACATCGTGTTCGGCCGCATCCTGCCGGCCATGGGCCTGATGATGTGCTTGTCGACGATGTACTACGCCTGGCTCGCCTACAAACTGGCGCAGAAGACCGGCCGCAGCGATGTCTGCGCGCTGCCCTCGGGCATCAGCGTGCCGCATATGTTCATCGTCACCTTCGTGATCATGCTGCCGATCTCGATCACGACGGGCGATCCCATCAAGGGCTGGGAAGCCGGCCTCGTCTGGGTGTTCTTCCAGAGCTTCATCCTGATGATCGGCGGCTTCATCGCGCCCTGGATCCGCAAGGTAACACCGCGCGCCGCGCTCTTGGGCACGCTGGCCGGCGTCTCCATCGCTTTCATCGCGATGCGCCCGGCGCTGGAAATGTTCATGACGCCGGTGATCGGCCTCACATGTTTTGCCATCATCATGCTGAGCTGGTTCGGCGGCTATAAATATCCCAAGGGGATTCCGGCAGGCCTCGTCGCGATCGGCGTCGGCATGGTGATCGCCTGGGGCTCCAATCTCTTTGGAGTCGGCATCGGTGGCGTCAGCGTCGCCGGCGTCAAGGCAGCCTTCACCAATTTCGGCTTCTCGGTGCCGATCCCGGCCTTCGATCACGTGTTCTCGGGATTCCAGTTCCTCGGCATCATCCTGGTCACCGCCATTCCCTATGGCATCTACGATCTGGTCGAGGCGATGGACAACGTCGAAAGCGCGGAAGCTGCCGGCGACGAATATCCGACCACCCGCGTGCTGACCGCCGACGGCGTCGTCTCGCTGATCGGCTGCCTCATGGGCAACCCCTTCATCAACGCGGTCTATATCGGCCATCCCGGCTGGAAGGCGATGGGCGGCCGGATCGGCTACTCGGCAGCGACCGGCCTGATGGTGATCGTACTGTCATGGTTCGGCGTCATCTCGCTGATGCTGGCCGTCATCCCTGTGGTCGCGATCTCACCGATCCTGCTCTATATCGGCATGTTGATCTGCGCGCAGGCGTTCGAGACCACGCCACGCGAGCACGCGCCCGCCATCGCGCTTGCACTCACGCCGCATCTTGCGGCCTGGGCCACGGTGCTGCTGTCGGGCGCACTCGGTGCCGCCGGCATGAATTTCGGCGCGATCCACTCGCCCGAATTCATCGCCAAGATGGGGCAGAACGGCGTGCTGTTCCACGGCCTTGAAGTCATGGGCGGCGGCTCGATCCTGGTCGGCCTGGTGCTCGGCGCCATCGCGGTGTTCGTCATCGAGCGGAAGTTCATCAACGCTTCGGCTTTCGCTCTGGCCGGTGCGGTCCTGACCTATTTCGGCTTCATGCATGGCGAGGCGATCGGGATCGGCGGCGGATTGGGGGTGACGCCCGGCGTCGCTCTCGCTTATGCTCTTGTTGCAGCCGGGCTCTTTGCCGCGGACAAGTTCGGCGCAACCAGCCTGTCTTCTGTCCCGCAATCGGAGCCGCCACTTGCCGTGCCTGCTGAATAACATCGTCTCAACCTGCGGGTGGCACACCCGTGCCATCCGCAGCAGGTTCGCATCGTGAGTGAGTCCGTTCCCGAGACCACCGTTCCCGAAACGATCGCCGCCATCGTCGCCGCGCATCGCGCCGGCACCGTGACGCCCGCACAGACAGTCGCCCGCAGCTATCAGCGCATCCGCGACCGCGGTGACACGGCGATCTTCATCACACTGCGCGTTGAGGCCGAGGCGATCGCAGAAGCCGAGGCGCTCGCTGCGAAAGATCCCGCGACGCTGCCGCTCTACGGCGTGCCGGTCGGCGTGAAGGACAATATCGACGTCGCCGGTCTGCCGACTACCGCCGCCTGTCCCGCTTTCGCCTATCATGCAACACGCGATGCCAGCGCCGTGGCGCGGCTGCGCGCCGCTGGCGCGATCATCATCGGCAAGACCAATCTCGACCAGTTCGCGACAGGTCTGGTCGGCGTGCGCTCGCCCTATGGCATTCCCAAGAATGCGATCCGCGACGATCTCGTGCCCGGCGGATCGAGCTCCGGCTCTGCCGTTGCGGTATCCGCAGGCCTCGTGCCGCTGACGCTTGGTACAGACACTGCGGGCTCCGGCCGCGTGCCGGCCATGCTCAACAATATCGTCGGCCTCAAGCCCAGCCTTGGCCTGATCCCGACGGCCGGCGTGGTGCCGGCCTGCCGCACGCTGGATTGCGTGTCGATCTTCACGCTGACGGTGGACGATGCTGTTGCCGCGCTCGATGTGATGGGCGGCTATGACGCCCATGATCCCTATTCGCGCAAGCGGGTGCCGGGTTCGCTCACCGCGTTTCCGAAGGGCCTCAAGCTCGGCGTGCCACGCAACGGGCAGTTGATCTTCTTTGGCGACAAGGCCTCGGAGAAAGCCTATGCGGACGCGCTGAAGCGTTGGACCTCGCTGGGTGCGACGCTGGTCGAGTTCGACCTCGAGCCGTTCTATGAGACCGCGCGACTGCTTTACGATGGACCATGGGTCGCCGAGCGCCTGCTGGTGATCCGCGATCTGCTGGCGTCTGCGCCGGATGCGATCCATCCCGTCACGCGCGAGATCACCATCGCCGGTGCACGCCAGAGCGCGACCGATACGTTTGCGGCCCTGTACAAGCTGCAGGAGCTGAAGCGTGTCGCCGAACAGGCTTTCACGGCTATCGACGCGCTGGTGTTGCCGACCGCGCCGACCGCCTATACGACGGCGCAGGTGCTCGCCAACCCCATCGAGCTCAATTCGCGGCTCGGCACCTATACCAACTTCGTCAACCTGCTCGACCTCTGCGGCCTTGCCATCCCCGCAGCGATGCGTGCCGACGGCATCCCGTTCGGCATCACTTTGCTGGCGCCGGGCGGCGACGACGCCTTGCTGGCCAGCATCGGACGCGTGTTTCACGCCGACACCAAATTGCCGGTTGGCGCCAGGGACCTGCCGCAGCCGGCGCTCGCGCCGCTGTCCACTGAGTTGGCCGCCGGCGAAATCGCGATCGCGGTCGTCGGCGCACATCTCTCAGGCATGGCGCTGAACAGCGAATTGACGGCGCTGAACGGTCGCCTGCTGAAAGCCACGACGACGGCACCGGACTACAAGTTCTATGCGCTCAACGGCACGACGCCGGCGAAGCCCGGCCTGCTGCGCGTCGCCGCTGGCTCGGGCGCGGAAATCGCCGTCGAAGTCTGGGCGTTGTCGGCAGAGGCCTTCGGCAAATTCGTTGCATCTCTGCCGTCGCCGATGTCGATCGGCACGCTGACACTGTCCGACGGATCGAACGTCAAGGGCTTCCTGGTGGAAGCCAAAGCGACGGAAGATGCGCGGGACATTTCGTCGTTTGGCGGATGGCGGGCGTATATGGCGAGCGTGAAGTAGCGGCTCTTTGCGGCGTTGCTAATAAAAACGCTGTCGTGGCCGGGCCTGACCCGGCCATCCATCTTGCGACCAAAGATGGATGCCCGGGTCAAGCCCGGGCATGACGGAGTGTGGTGAGAGCCTGAAGCGGAGGACGCGCTGAATGCGCCCCTTACGCCGCCCGGATATTCCCCATGAACCGGTCCAGCTCGGCACGCAGGCGCGCGCTCTCGCTCGACAGGGTCTGTGCCGAATTCAGCACCTGAGCCGATGCAGCGCCGGTTTCGGTCGCGCCGCGGTTGACGTCGACGATATCGCCGGCGACCTGCTGGGTGCCGTGGGCAACCCGCTGGACGTTCTGTGCGATTTCGCGCGTGGCAGCGCCCTGCTGCTCGACGGCGCTGGCGATCTCGGACGCAATGCCGGAAATCTCGCCGATGGTGCTGCCGATCTGCTTGATCGCCGACACCGATTCCTGCGTCGCGCTCTGCATGCCCGCGATCTGGGTCGAGATTTCCTCGGTCGCCTTTGCAGTCTGGCTGGCCAGCGACTTCACTTCGGACGCCACGACCGCGAAGCCGCGGCCGGCATCTCCGGCACGCGCAGCCTCGATGGTCGCATTGAGCGCCAGAAGGTTGGTCTGTTCCGCGATCGCCGTGATGAGATCGACGACGTCGCCGATGCGCTGTGCGGCGCGCGACAATTCGCCGATGCGGGCATCGGTCTGCTGCGCCTGCACGACCGCACTATCGGCGATCTTGCTGGAGGTCTGCACCTGGCGGCCGATTTCATTGACCGACAGCGAGAGCTCCTCGGTTGCGGTCGCCACTGACTGCATGTTCGAGGAGGCCTGATCCGATGCGCCGGCGACGCGGCTCGACAATCCCTCGGTGGTCTCGGCGGTGCGCGTCAGCGTGCCCGCTGCGGTTTCCAGCTGCCCTGCCGATGCCGACACGTTCGAGACGATCGCACCCACGGCGGCCTCGAAATCGTCGGCAAAGCGGATGAGTTCGGCACGGCGCGCCGCACCGGCCTCGCGGCTTTGCTCTTCCTGCGTAGCGGCATCCCGCTCGGCCTTCGCGATGGCCTGTACCTTGAACTCTTCCACGGCCGACGCCATGTCGCCGAGTTCGTCGCGGCGGCCGAGACCCGGCAGTACGACCTCGAAGTCGCCGGCTGCGAGCTTGCGCATCGCTGCGCACATCGCAATCATCGGACCGGCAATGCTGCGGCCCAGCAGCAGCGCAAGGATGGCACCGACGATGAAGCCGCCAACGCCCAGCACCATCACCTGGCGCTCGGTGTCGTGGATCGTGGTGTCGGATTCGGTTTCAAGACGCTGCTGATCGGACAGCAGATCCCCCTTCATCGCCGTCGACAGCTTGGTGATCGCTCCCGCCGTCTCCGACATTTCCTGAACGAGACCGTCGACCTTCTTGGTGTTCTCAACGAACTTGACGAAAGCATCGGCGTAGAGCTTCGTCTCCGCGGTGATCTCCTTCACCTTGTTGTTGATCTTGTCGTCATTGGCATAGATCGTCGCAAACGAGTTCTGCAGGAACTTGATGCGAGCCGTTGCGGCATTCGAGGTCTTGTCCTCGGCCTTGCCGATATAGGTGTTCACGAGCGAGGTCGCGGTGATGAACTGGGTGGTGATTTCCTTGACCTGATCCTGCACGGAGGCAAGGCCGGCCATGGTCGCGGTATCGCCGAGATCATCGATCTTGTTACGCAGCATCAGGCTGGTGCGCGACAACTGGGTCGAGGCGATGGCGTCGTTCTGTCCCTTGACGGTGAGGATGTCGGCGAACACCTTGGTGAACGTAATGAATTCGCGGGACAGTTTGGTGATCTTGTCGAGCCGCGCGGAGTCCTTGGTCACCTTCATCGACTGGTCGATGGCGTCCTTCAGACTTGCTTCCGCAGCCTTCGCTGCCTTGGCGTCCGCTTCATTGCTGGTGAGGACGTAATAGCGCGTCAGCGCCTGATAGGAGGTCAGTTCGCGGTCGATATTGCGGGCCAGACCGGACTCCGCAACGCTGGTGCGATACGACACCACGCCGGCCGAGATGCGCTCGAAGCCGACATAAGCGAGCACCATGCTGAGCGCGGAGATGGCGAGTACGGCCGCAAAGCCCAGCGTCACCTTGGCGCGAAACCTGAGGGCAGGAAACTTAAAAGAAGCCGGCTTCTTCCGGACAAGCGTCGTCGTTGCCACGTGGGGCCCCCGTTCATCACTCCCAACATCCCGGTCATCGCGCGCAAGCGCGCGCAAAGCCGATGCCCAAACCTACGGCACATTGGCTAAGGACGAGTAAACGGATACCGGAACTTCTGGAGGTTGCGCGGCAGGCGAACAGGACTGTCATTCCGGGGCGGGCCGACGCCGTAGGCGGCGGGACCGAATCCGGAATCTCGACATGTTGTGCAAAGCAGCTCAAGATTCCGGGCCCATGCCGGCCCGCTACGCGGTCCGTCCTGTCCCGGAATGACGAGCCAACTACGCCGCCATCGCCGGCGGGGTGAGCGACTGCCAATTGTTGGCGAGCTGCAGCTTGGGCTCGGTGAGCGCCCGTAACTGCTCCAGCGTCATGCCCTCGACCATCTCGCGCACGAACAGGCCCTGCTCCGTCACGTCAATGACCGCCAGATTGGTGTAGATGCGCTTGACGCAGCCCGGTGCCGTGAGCGGCAGCCGACACTTCTTGAGAATACGTGGCTTACCGGCTTTGTCGGTATGATCCATGATCACGCGGATTTCCTTAGCGCCGACCGCGAGATCCATCGCGCCGCCGACTCCCGGCGGAAAGGATGGATCTTCCGTGGTCCAGTTGGCGAGATCGCCGGCTTCGGAGACTTCAAAGGCGCCAAGCAGGCTGACATCGAGATGCTTGCCGCGGATCATCAGGAACGCGTCGGCGTGGTGCATGAATACGCCGCCCTTGATCAGCGTCGTGTAGTTCTTGCCGGCATCGATCAGGTTCTCGTCTTCAGTGCCGGGCTCCGGCTTCGGCCCGAGGCCGAGAATGCCGTTCTCGCTGTGGAAGATCACCTCGCGCCCATCGGGCACGTAGCTCGCCGCCCGCGTCGGCATGCCGATGCCGAGATTGACATAGGCGCCTTCCTGCAGGTCCTGCGCGGCGCGCCAGGCCATCTGGTCGCGATTGAGCGGCTTGTATGTTGCGGTCTTATCAGACGACGTCATGCCTTTGCTCCCACTACCACCACACGATCGATGAAAATGCTCGGTGTCACCACCGCTTCCGGATCGAGACTGCCGAGTTCGACCATTTCATTGACCTGCACGACGCTGAGATCGGCAGCCATGGCCATGATCGGATTGAAGTTACGCGCCGACTGGTCATAGACGAGGTTGCCCCAGCGATCCGCCTTCTTGGCGCGCAGCAGTGCAATGTCGCCCTTCAGCGGCTTCTCGAACACATACAGCACGCCGTCGATCTCGCGGGTCTCCTTGCCCTCGGCGAGCTTGGTATGCGCCGTGACCGGCGAGAAGAAGCCGCCGAGCCCCGCGGCATGGGCATGCATGCGTTCGCTGATGATGCCCTGCGGCACCAGTTCGAGTTCCAGCGTCTTGGCACGATAGGCATTGAGGAAGGCGCTGTAGTCGCCGGAGCGCGGATAAGAACAGATCACCTTGGCTACGCGGCCGGAATTGATCAGCCGGGCCAAACCAGTATCGCCATTGCCGGCATTGTTGTGGACGATGGTGAGATTGGTCGCACCCTGCTCGTGCAGCGCCTCCAGCAGATCATCGGCAATGCCGACAGTACCGAACCCGGCCACCAGGACGACTGCCCCGTCCTTCACCCCAGCCACGGCCTCGGCCGCGCTGGCTACGCGCTTGTCGATCACTCCCGAAAACTCCTCGTCGCGGAATTGTTATTGTCCGCAATCGCTTGCGGCATTATTGCGCCGCGACTAGAGCATCGCAGCCTGTGGATATGAAGGCACAAATTTGCAGGAGGGATACGCGCCTACCCTCCCCTGGAGGGGGAGGGTCGGTGAGCAGCCGCGAAGCGGATGCGAGACGGGGTGGGGTGAGACCACACACTGCGTCGCTTGTGATTTCACCCCACCCCGCTGCGAGCTACGCTCGCATCGACCCTCCCCCTCCAGGGGAGGGTGAAGCACCCACCAAATTCCCAGTTGCAAACTTTCCGGACCGCGCTTCTAATTGGAATAATTAAAAAATACCGGGAGGTCTGCGTGTCCACAGTCAAGCTGACGGTCAATGGCAAATCTGTCTCTGCCACGGTCGAAGACAGAACCCTTCTCGTCCATTTGCTCCGCGAAAATCTCAACCTGACCGGGACCCATGTGGGCTGCGATACCAGCCAGTGCGGCGCCTGCATCGTGCATATCGACGGCAAGGCCGTGAAATCCTGCACCACGCTGGTCGGTCAGATCGACGGTGCCAATGTCACCACCATTGAAGGCATTGCCAAGGGCGACCAGCTGCATCCGATGCAGGCGGCGTTCCGCGACAATCACGGCCTGCAATGCGGCTACTGCACGCCGGGCATGATCATGTCGGCGATCGACATCGTGAATCGCCACGCGGGCGATCTCGATGAAGAGACGGTGCGCCACGAGCTCGAAGGCAATATCTGCCGCTGCACCGGCTACCACAACATCGTCAAATCGGTACTCGACGCCGCCGGACGCATGAAGGTTGCGCAAGCGGCTGAATGAGCCGCGGCGCATTGATCTGAGCTGAGCCAACCGCGCCTTTCGATGGAAAGCGCGGACAATCAAAAACTCCGGCAGGGAGACCCATGAGATGGGCGTTGAAGGCATCGGCGCACGCGTTGCGCGCAAGGAAGACAAGCGATTCATCACCGGCCGCGGCCGCTATGTCGACGACGTCAAGATCGTCGGCCTCACCCACGCGCATTTCATCCGCAGTCCGCATGCCCATGCGAAAGTGAAGGGCATCGACGCTTCCGCGGCGAAGGATATGCCGGGCGTGGTGGATGTGCTGACAGCACAGCAATTGGTGGACGACAAGATCGGCAATCTGATCTGCGGCTGGGCAGTGTCCTCCAAGGACGGCTCGCCGATGAAGATGGGCGCATGGCCGGCGATGGCGCCGGACACGGTGCGCTTTGTCGGACAGGCCGTGGCAGTCGTCATCGCCGAGACCAAGAACCAGGCCAAGGATGCCGCCGAAGCCGTCGTCGTCGAATATGAAGAGTTGCCCGCCGTCAGCAGCATGACCGCAGCACTCGCCTCGGGCGCGCCGCAACTACATCCGGAAGCGCCAGGCAATGTGGTCTATGACTGGTCGATCGGCGACGAGAAGCTGACCAAGGATGCCTTCAGCAAGGCGGCCAATGTCGTTTCGCTGGACCTGACCAATAACCGCCTGGTGCCGAATGCGATGGAGCCCCGCGCAGCCGTCGCGGAATATGACGAAGCTGAAGAGCACTTCACGCTCCATACGACATCGCAAAATCCGCATGTGGCGCGGCTCGTGCTGTCGGCGTTCTATAACGTGGCACAGGAACACAAGCTGCGCGTGATCGCCCCGGACGTCGGCGGCGGCTTCGGGTCGAAGATCTTCATCTATCCCGAGGAAATGGTCGCACTCTGGGCGTCGAAGAAAGTGCGCCGCCCAGTGAAATGGACCGGCGACCGCACCGAGGCCTTCCTTACCGATGCGCATGGCCGCGATCACATGTCGCATGCCGAGATGGCCTTCGACGCCAACAACAGGATCCTGGGCCTGCGGGTGAAGACCCACGCCAATTTCGGCGCCTATATGTCGCTGTTCTCGTCCTCGGTGCCGACCTATCTCTACGCCACGCTGCTATCGGGCCAGTACAATATCCCGACCATCTATGCCGAAGTGATGGGCGTCTATACCAACACCACGCCGGTTGATGCCTATCGCGGCGCGGGACGGCCAGAGGCGAGCTATCTCGTGGAGCGCTTGATGGAAACATCGGCGCGGCAGTTGAAGGTCGATCCCGCGGAACTGCGCCGCATCAACTTCGTCACCCAGTTCCCGCATCAGACGCCCGTCATCATGGCCTATGACATCGGCGACTTCGGCGCGTCGCTCGACGCGGCGCTGAAAGCGATCGATTATGCCGGCTTCCCGGCGCGGAAGGCCAAGGCCAAAGCCAGCGGGAAACTGCGCGGCCTCGGCTTCTCCTGCTACATCGAGGCCTGCGGCATCGCGCCCTCCAAGGCAGTCGGCTCGCTCGGCGCCGGCGTCGGCCTCTGGGAATCCGCGGAGGTCCGCGTCAATCCGGTCGGCACCATCGAAGTGCTGACGGGCTCGCACAGCCACGGCCAGGGCCACGAGACAACCTTCGCACAGCTCGTTGCTGACAGGCTTGGCATCTCTGTCGATCAGGTCCAGATCGTGCATGGCGACACTGATAAAGTGCAGTTCGGCATGGGCACTTATGGCTCGCGCTCTGCGGCGGTCGGCATGTCCGCGATCTTCAAGGCGATGGAGAAGGTGGAGGCCAAGGCGAAGAAGATCGCCGCGCATCTGCTCGAAGCCTCCGAAGGCGACATCGTCATCGAGAATGGCGAGTTCAAGGTCGCAGGCACCGACAAGGCGATCGCGCTGCCGATGGTCGCGCTCGCGGCCTATACCGCGCACAATCTGCCGGATGGCATGGAGCCCGGCCTGAAGGAAGGCGCGTTCTACGATCCCACCAACTTCACCTTCCCGGCCGGCGCCTATATCTGCGAAGTCGAGATCGATCCCGGCACCGGCAAGACCGACATCGTCGACTTCGTGGCCGTCGATGACTTCGGCCGGCTGATCAACCCGATGATCGTCGAAGGCCAGGTCCATGGCGGCCTCGCCCAGGGCATCGGTCAGGCGATGCTCGAAAGCGCTATCTATGACGACAACGGCCAGCCGGTGACGGCGTCGTTCATGGATTACGCCATGCCGCGCGCCGACGACGTGCCGTCGTTCCGGGTCTCGCACACCACGACGCTGTGCCCGGGCAATCCGCTCGGCGTGAAAGGCTGCGGTGAGGCTGGCGCGATTGGTTCGTCACCCGCCGTCATCAACGCCATTACCGATGCGCTTGGTCACAACAAGATCGAGATGCCGGCGACGCCCGGCCGTGTCTGGGAAGCGCTGCAATTGCAGCAGGCAGCGGAATAAGCGGAGTGTTTTCAAGCGAAGTGGAAGCCGGTTCGCGTCAAGAAAACACGACCAAAAGATAAGGAAGCAATACGATGTACGAGACCACTTATCACCGCCCCGCCAGCATCGACGAAGCAGCGGCCCTGTTCGCCAAGCATCCCGAGGCCAAATATCTCGCCGGCGGCCACACGCTTATCCCCGTGATGAAGCAGCGGCTTGCGGCACCCTCGGATGTCATCGACCTCGCGAAGATCAAGGACTTGATCGGCATCGAGGCAACATCCGACGCGCTGATCATCAAGGCCGCGACGACCTATTACGAGATCACACAGAGCCCCGTGGCCAAGAAGGCGATCCCGGCGATCGTGCATCTGACGTCAGTGCTCGGCGACCCTGCCGTGCGCTATCGCGGCACCATCGGCGGTTCGATTGCCAACAACGATCCCGCCGCCGATTATCCCGCCGCCGTGCTGGCGCTGAATGCCACGATCAAGACCAACAAACGCGAGATCAAAGGCGACGATTTCTTCCAGGGCCTGTTCTCGACCGCGCTGGAAGAGGACGAGATCATCACGTCCGTGTCGTTCCCCATTCCGGCCAAGGCCGGCTACGCCAAGATGCGCCACCCGGCGTCGCGCTTCGCGTTGACCGCCGTTTTCGTCGCCCAGACCAAATCCGGCGAGGTCCGCGTCGCTGCTACCGGCGCATCGCAGAGCGGCGTGATGCGGGTGCCGGCGATCGAGGCGGCACTGAAGGCGAACTGGTCGGCGGGAGCGCTGGACGGCGTGAAGATCTCAGCGGATGGGTTGATGGGTGACATCCACGGCTCGGCGGAATATCGCGCCAATCTCATCAAGGTGATGGCACAGCGCGCGGTGGAAGCGGCGGGGTAAAACTCGAACCTCTCAATTGTCATCCCCGCGAAGGCGGGGATCCATAGCCTCCATCCCGTCGTGGCGGAATGGCGGCAGAGGCCTTTGCAAAACACGAACTCGGTGGTTATGGGTCCCCGCCTTCGCGGGGACGACATCGAGTTTTGGCTTCAGCATTTTTGTGCAGTGCCGCAGCATGGCCGCATGCAGGATTGCGGCCAAAAGCTTCTTGCCCTTGTCACCTCCAGCATAGACAGTTTCCGGCAAATCGGCCCGTCGCCATCGACGGCCTATATCAAGCATGGGAAACACAAGTGCAGGACACCACCATCGCGTCGTCGCGATCACAAACCAAAGCCACCGGCCCGCTCAAAGGCACACGCATCGTCGAGTTCGCGGGCATCGGCCCCGGTCCGTTCGCCTGCATGCTGCTGGCCGATATGGGCGCCGAGGTGATTACGCTGGTGCGGCCGAAGCAGATGCCGAAGGGCGCGGCGTCACGCGGCCGCAAGGTGATCGAGGTCGATCTCAAGGACAAGGCTGCCATCGCACAGGTGCTGTTGCTGCTGGATAGCGCCGATGCGCTGGTGGAAGGCTATCGCCCCGGCGTGATGGAACGCCTCGGCCTCGGGCCGGATGTCGTCCTCGGCCGCAACAAGAGACTGGTCTATGGCCGCATGACCGGCTGGGGCCAGCACGGCCCGCTGGCGCAGGCCGCCGGCCATGACATCAATTACATCTCGATCACCGGGGCCCTCGCCGCCATCGGCGGCGCCGACAAGCCCGTGCCGCCATTGAATCTGGTCGGCGATTTCGGCGGCGGCTCGATGTATCTCGTGATGGGCATGCTCGCCGCCATGCTGGAAGCCAGCCGCTCTGGCCAGGGCCAGGTGGTGGACGCCGCCATGTGCGACGGCGCGGCATCCTTGATCACCATGTTCTTCGACATGACCGCGGCCGGTCGCTGGAAGGAAAGTCGCGAGAGCAACATGCTCGATGGCGGCGCGCATTTCTACGGCGTCTATGAATGCAGCTGCGGCAACTTCATCTCGATCGGATCGATCGAGCCGCAGTTCTATGCCGAGCTGCGCGAACTCGCCGGGCTTTCGGAGGCCTGCTACGACAATCACATGGACTCGAAGAATTGGGCCGCGGTGAAAGACAAGCTCACCGCGGTGTTCAAGACCAAGAGCCGCGACGAGTGGTCAAAGATCATGGAAGGCACCGATGTGTGCTTCGCACCGGTGCTGACCATGTCGGAAGCCACGAAACATCCGCATATGGTGGCACGCGAAGTGTTCATCCAGCACGAAGGCGCGACACAGCCGGCACCCGCACCGCGGTTCTCGCGCACGCCGTCGGCAGCACGGCCGGCGGTGAAAGTGGAGCTGGGGGATGCGGTGAAGGAGTGGGCGCAGTAAGGTCCATCTGCACCTGATTTCGCATTGACCTCTCCACGTCATGGCCGGGCTTGTCCCGGCCATCCACGCCTTTGATTGCCGCAAGACGTGGATGCCCGGTACAAAGCCGGGCACGACGGTTGAGGAGTGGCGTTCGACTATAGAGGCTGTCGGAGCAAAAACACTACGCCGCCGTCTTATCGCCGACGTGCAGCACACCGCGCCTGATCTGATCTTCTTCGATCGACTCGAACAGCGCCTTGAAATTCCCCTCGCCGAATCCGTCATCGCCCTTTCGCTGGATGAATTCGAAGAAAATGGGTCCGATCGCATTGGCCGAGAAGATCTGCAGCAGCACCTTGGTCTCGCCGCCTTCGACCACACCCTCACCGTCGATCAGGATGCCGTTCTTCTGCAGGCGCGGCACGTCCTCGCCATGCTTGGGCAGCCGTGCATCGATCTTCTCGAAATAGGTCACAGGCGGCGCCGGCATGAAGGGCAGGCCATCGGCGCGCAGCTTCTCGATGGTCGTGTAGATATCCGTCACGCCGCAGGCGATGTGCTGGATGCCCTCGCCGTGATACGTATTAAGATATTCCTCGATCTGGCCGGCATCGCCAGCATCCTCGTTGATCGGAATCCGGATCTTGCCGTCAGGGCTGGTCAGCGCACGCGAGAACAGGCCGGAAGCGCGGCCTTCGATGTCGAAGAAGCGAATCTGACGGAAATTGAACAGTCTCTCGTAGAAGCCGGTCCAGACGTCCATGCGGCCGCGATGGACGTTGTGAGTGAGGTGATCGAGATAGAACAGGCCCGCGCCCTCAGGATGCGGATTCTTCGCGCCCAGCCATGTGAATTCATGGTCATAGGCCGAACCCTTCGCGCCATAGCGATCGACGAAATACAGCAGGCTGCCGCCGATGCCCTTGATGGCAGGCACGTCGAGCGTCTTCTGCGCTGCGATCGCATCCGCCGGCTCGGCACCGAGCAAGATCGCGCGGTCATAGGCCGCCTGCGCATCGACGACTCGGAACGCCATTGACGGCGCGCAGGGACCGTGCGCGGCGACGAAATTGAAGCCGTGAGTTCCGGGCTCTTCGTTGACGAGATAGTTGATGTCGCCCTGACGATAGACCGTGATCTTCCTGGTCTTGTGCTTCGCGACCGGCACATAGCCCATCAACCTGAACAGCGCGTGGAGTTCTTCAGGCCTCGGATGCGCGTATTCGACGAATTCAAAGCCGTCGGTGCCCATCGGATTATGTGCCGAGATGGTGGCGGCCGGCGCGTCGTGCGGAAACGGACCCATGGTGATCTCCCGAAGCTGATTTGCATTATTGCTTGCCTGGAGTGTCGGTCGTTTGCGACGCAAGGTGCATGCAAATTCGGATGGAATATGCGATATTCATGCACGATTCGCGCATGAAAGAGGCTTTTGACGCATGATTCCGGTAGACGCCTTCGATCTCAAGATGCTGGCTGCCTTGCAGGATGACGGCCGGCTGACCAACCAGCAGCTCGCCGATGCCGTCGGCCTGTCCGCCTCGCAATGCTCGCGGCGCCGGATGCGGCTCGAAGAGGAGAAGGTGATCTCCGGCTATCACGCCGACCTGTCGTCGGACGCGCTCGGCTTCAACGTGATCGCCTTCATCCAGGTACAACTGGCCACCCACTCGCCGGACAATGCCAAGAAGTTCCGCACGCTGGTGCAGCGGGTCGACGAGGTGCAGGAAGCCTACTCACTGACCGGCGACGCCGACTATGTCCTCAAGGCTGTCCTGCGCGACCTCAAGGGATTGTCCGATCTCGTCAACAATGTGCTGATGCCGCATCAGAGCGTGGCGCACGTGCGCTCGTCGATCGTGCTCGATCGGTTGAAGGAAACATCGAAACTGCCGCTGAGGAGCTGACAGCTCTGCACAATCGACGTTCTCACCAGCATCGCGATCTGCGAAGATCGCGGCAATCAATTGGGAGGACAACATCGATGGCACTGGCGCTGCGACCGAACTGCGAATATTGCGACAAGGACCTGCCGCCCGCGGCACGCGATGCATTCATCTGCACTTTTGAATGCACGTTCTGTGCGGACTGCGTGGAGAGCAAACTCTTCAATGTCTGCCCAAATTGCGGCGGGGGTTTCGCGCCGCGCCCGATCCGGCCGGCCACCGAATGGCGGCCGGGACTTTCCGTTGCCAAGCGCCCGCCATCGGACAAGCGCGTATATCTGTCGCACAGCCTCGAGGACATCGCGGCGCATTCGGCGCGGATCAGGGACGTACCGCCCGGAGAGCGGTGAGGCACGTCAACTTGATGGCGTCGTAGGATGGGTAGAGCGTCTTCGCGAAACCCATTCTACGGCCGGTGTATCACCGCTTGTTCGGATCGAAACGCTTCTCCAGACCCTTCCAGCAATCGGCATAGTCGCTTTGCAGCGTCGCCGACGTCGCGGCATGCTCGGTGACGCGCTGCGGATAGCGGGTCTCGAACATGAAGGCCATGGTGCCGGTGAGCTTCACGGGCTTCAACTCGCCATTGCTGGCGTGATCGAAAGCCTCGCGATCCGGCCCATGGGGCAGCATCATGTTGTGCAGGCTGATGCCACCGGGCGTGAAGCCCTGCGGCTTGGCGTCATAGACGCCGTAAATGAGACCCATGAACTCCGACATGATGTTCATGTGATACCACGGCGGACGGAACGTGTTTTCCGCCACCGCCCAGCGCTCCGGGAAGATCACGAAATCGATATTCGCGGTGCCGGCGGTTTCCGAGGGCGAGGTCAGCACCGTGAAGATCGACGGATCCGGATGATCGAAGCCGATGGCGCCGACCGGCGAGAAAGTCCGCAGGTCGTATTTATACGGCGCGTAGTTGCCGTGCCAGGCGACGACATCGATGGGCGAATGCGGCAGCGTGGTGACAAACAGCAAGCCGCCCCATTTCACATAGAGCTCGGTCGGCGTGTCCTTGTCCTCATAGGCGGCCACCGGCGTCAGGAAGTCACGCGCATTGGCGAGGCAATTGGCGCCGATCGGTCCGCGCTCGGGCAGCGTGAAGGCGCCGCCATAGTTCTCGCAGAGATAGCCGCGCGCAGCGCCACCCGTGAGTTCGACGCGAAACTTGACGCCGCGCGGGATCACCACAATCTCGCCGGGCTCGGCATCGATGCGGCCGAATTCGGTGACGAACAACAAGTTACCCTGCTGCAGCACGAACATCATCTCGCCGTCGGCATTGTAGAAGTGCTGATCGACCATGGATTTGGTGATCAGATAGACATGCGCTGCCATGCCGGCCTGGGTGCCGGCGTCGCCGGCCGTGGTCATGGTCTGCACGCCCTGCAGGAAGGTCATGTCCTCCTTCGGGATCGGCGCAGGATCCCAGCGCAATTGCGCGATCGGCAGATCGTTCTCGTGGCACGGCGCGGTGCGCCACAGCTTGCTATCTGCCTTCTCGAACCGCCCCGAATGTTTCACCGACGGGCGGATGCGATACAACCAGGACCGTTCATTGGTGCCGCGGGGCGCGGTGAAGGGCGAACCGGAGAGCTGTTCGGCATAGAGCCCATAGGCCGCACGCTGCGGCGAGTTGCGGCCGATGGGCAACGCGCCCGGCAGCGCCTCGGTTTCGAAGCTGTTGCCAAAGCCGGACATATAGCCCGGCGTGACGTTGACGGTGTTGCGGCTGATCAGATCGGGATTGGTGGTGATGTTCATCTCATCCTCCTTTTCCTACCGTCATTGCGAGGAGCGCTTGCGACGAAGCAATCCAGTGGATTGCTTCGCTTCGCTCGCAATGACGAATCTACTACGTTACCCTTGAAGCGCGGCCCACATTTCGCGGTCGCGCTTGTCGGTCCAGATCACGGGGTCGTCGATTCCCGACGCTTCATCGAAGGCGCGGGATACATTGAACGGCAGGCAGTGTTCGTAGATCGCAAAGCTCGAGAACTTCTTGTCCATGACCTCGCGGGTCGACGCCATGGTCTCCTTCAGGCTGCGTCCCTTGGCGACCGACAGCTCCGCCGCGCCGTAGAGCGACATCACGAAGTCACGCGTCATCGCGATCGCCTCGCGGGTCGTTTCCAGCCCCTTCAGTGCATCGCCGCGGCCGGGCGCAATCGCTTTCGGGTTGAACGCACGGATCTCGTTCAGCGTCGACGGCCATTCACGCAGCAGCGCATCGCCGCAGTAACAGGCGGAGTGATATTCGATGAGATCGCCGGAAAACATCACTTCGGCATCGGGCACCCAGGCGACGATATCCCCCGACGTATGACCGGCGCCGAGCTGCATCAGGCGCACCTCGCGCTTGCCGAGGAAGATCGACATCTCGCCTTCAAAAGTGAGCGTTGGCCAGGTCAGGCCGGGAATGCTCTCAGCATCCTGGAACAGGCGCGGGAAACGCCCGAACTCGGAATCCCAATCCTGCTGGCCGCGTTCTTCCACCAGCCGATAGGTTTCCTGCGACGCGACCACGCCCTGCGCCTTGTAGGCGGACGCACCGAGCACGCGCACCGCGTGATAATGCGATAGCACGACATATTTGATCGGCTTGTCGGTGACCGTCCGTACCCGTTCGATGACCTTGTTGGCCATCGCCGGCGTCGCCTGCGCGTCGAACACGATGCATCCATCATCTCCGACGATGACTGCCGAGTTCGGATCGCCCTCGGCCGTGAAGGCATAGAGATCGGTGCCGATCTCCGAGAAGGTGATCTTCTTCTCGGTCATGTCGGTGGTGGATGCGAAACCCTTGGTCATTCGATATTCCCTTTTGTATTTGTCTTTAGCCTCTGGGCCGTCATTGCGAGGAGCTTTTGCGACGAAGCAATCCAGTCTTTCTTTGTGGTTTTCTGGATTGCCGCGTCGCTTCGCTCCTCGCAATGACGGCTTCTGCTATTTTCGCTTCGTCTCGTCCCTCACATTCGGCAGCCGCCGCTTCGCCAGCGCTATCGCGTCACCGAGCACAGCGGCATCGCCGATATGATTGGCGAGGATCAGCACGAGTGCCGTATCGAGCGCCGCGCTTTGATCGTCGGTCAATCCGCGATGCGCCTCGACGATCGCACGATAGGCGTCGTCGGGACTGGCGAAATTGGACGTCGTGGATAGTGCCGTCATGACGGCCTCCCGGAGGCACGCGCGACCGCGGCCTTGATCGCCTGCGGCGTTGGATGCCGGAAACGCGCCGCGACATAACCATCGGGGCGCAGCAGATAGGCGTTTCCGGGATCTGCACCGTAACGTGCCTTGAACAGTCCGGCCTCGTCGCGCAGCGCCGCATCATCGCCGACGACCAGGCGCGCCACGCCCTCGGGCAGTTCGATCGCCTGACCATCCGACTGCAACACGGTAAAGCCGCGGCCGGCTCCGGCGAAACATTCCGAGAGAAACACATGTGCGCCGTCATCGCTGACGAGCGGCGCATCCGGCATATGCGCGCCCGGCTGAGGACCGGCCGACCAGTCATCGCTATCGGTCGTCGAGAGCGGCGTCTGATAGACCGACGGCACGGACAGCCGGCCGCCATTGATCATCCGCTTGGCGAAATCGGCCTCCCTGGCAAGCGACAACACGGCTTGCCGCATGCGCTGCTCCTGCTTCGAATGCGGCGCGATAAAATCCGTGGCATGGGTCGAGGCTCGGATGTTCTCGTCCGCGGCCGGACCCCGCTCGGCGTCATAGCTCGCCAGCAACGACGCCGGCGCATCGCCAGCCAGCACCAGTGCGAGCTTCCAGGCGATATTCTCGGCGTCTTCGAGGCCGGAATTGGCGCCCCGCGCGCCGAAAGGCGACACCTGATGCGCGGCATCGCCGGCAAAGATCACGCGCTCATGCAGGAAGCGCTGCATGCGGCGGCACTGGAATTTGTAGACCGAGATCCACTCGAAATCGAAATCATCGTGGCCGAGCATGCGTGCGATGCGCGGACGCACCTTCTCCGGCTGCCGCTCCTCGGTGGGGTCTGCGTCCGGCCCGAGCTGCAGATCGATACGCCAGACATCGTCGGGCTGGCGATGCAGCAGCGCGGACTGGCCGGAATGGAATGGTGGATCGAACCAGAACCAGCGCTCGGTCGGGAATTCCGCGGTCATCTTGACGTCGGCGATCAGGAACTGATCCTCGAATACCTCGCCGGAAAAGTCCGCGCCGACCATGCCGCGCAGCCCGGAGCGAGCCCCATCGCAGGCAACGACATAGTCGGCACGCAGCGTGTATGGCCCATCGGGCGTCTCGATGGTGAGTTCGGCGTGGTCGTTGTGCTGCGCTAGCGCGATGACCTTGTTGCGCCAGCGCAGATCGATCTCCGGCAATTGATGCACGCGATCGACCAGAAAGGATTCAGCGTAATATTGCTGCAGATTAATGAAGGCCGGCATCTTGTGGCCGGTCTCCGGCAGCAGATCGAACTGGTACAGCATGTCCGGTCCGAGAAAGATCTTGCCGACCTTCCACACCACGCCCTTGTCGATCATGCGATGGGCGGCGCCCAGGCGATCCCAATATTCGAGCGAGCGCTTGGAGAAGCAGATGGCGCGCGAGCCATCGCCGATGCGATCGGCGTCATCGAGTAGCACCACGCGCTGGCCGCGCTGCGCCAGATCGATGGCCAGCGACAGGCCGACAGGGCCAGCACCAACAACCACTACGGGATGATGCGCCGCAGCGGCGGCTGACCGCACCTGATCGGCATGGCGGCGATAGGCAAACTGGCGGACATGCTGCGCCATGGATCAGCCCCTGCCCTGCAACCGGATGTATTTTCGGATCAACGCTGGTCTGGCCAACGGATCGCACTCCCTCTAAGATAGTCTCATTTGCAACCATCTAAACGCCGGACCCGTGGCGGCGTCAACAGCAGAATTGGTGGCTCCGTGGCAAAATTCGACCTGTTTCAGTTCGTTCCATTCCGGCTCAACCGGCTGGCCGCGGAGGTCAGCGCCGCGCTCTCGGACGAATATCAGGTGCGCTACGGGCTCGACATTCCGGAATGGCGCGTCATCGCCACGCTGGGCTTTCGCGACGACGCCTGCAGCGCGCAGTTCATTTCGCAATGCACGCGCACCCACAAATCCACCATCAGCCGGGCGGTGACGGCCCTGCTGGACCGCGAACTCATCGAACGGGTGGAGAACGAGGATGATCGCCGCGCCTTCGAGCTGCGGTTGTCCACGAAAGGGCAAGCGCTTTACGAGGAACTGATCCCGCGCCTGCTCAGCAAAGAGCGCGACATCCTGTCGTGCCTGACGGCGCAGGAGCGCAAGGACTTCGCCGCCGCACTCGGCAAGATCGAGCGTAGCCTCGACCTCGTGCAGACCCGGCACGGACACAAGGCTGGAGCTTATTGAGGCGATCCAGCTTCCTTCTCCCCGCTTGCGGGGAGAAGGTGGACCGAACTTGCGCAGTAAGTTCGGGACGGATGAGGGGGAGCCCGCGAGTGAAACACGGGCTCCCCCTCACCCGCTTCCACATGCTCCGCATGTGAAAGCGACCTCTCCCCGCAAGCGGGGAGAGGTTAAAATCTAACCTGCTGCAAACGAGCGCGATGGCGGCAGATGCAACGCATAGGCATCGGCCTTGCTGCCCTCCACGCGCGGATAGAGCTCGCGCACCAGCGGATCATGGCCGGGAATGATGCGGTCGGGATGGCCCGCAAGGCGCTCGCAGGTGGTCCAGCCGTCGCACATGTCGCCGATATTGTAGACGATCGGAAACGGGCTGCGGCGCTGCATGTTGCCGTAGTAATGCGAGGCGTCCGAGGCGAGCACCACTGGACCGCGCGCGGTTTGCACGCGCACGATCTGCAGACCATCGGAATGGCCGCCAACGCGGTGCAGCGTGACGCCCGGCGCAACCTCGCCATCGCCATTGTGGAACGTGACGCGCTCATTGAACACGTGTCGCACCATCAGCGTGACGTCTTCCGCCGAGAACGGATGCCGCAGCAGCCCGTTGCACATACAGCGGCCCGTCGCGTAGCTCATCTCGCGGTCCTGGAGATGGAACCTGGCATTGGGGAGACGATCGAGATTGCCGGCATGGTCGTAATGCAGATGCGTGACGATGACGTCGCGGATGTCCGCCGCGCGAGCGCCGAAATCGGCCAGCGCGTCGATGGGATTGATCGTGAGCTTGCGGCTGCGCTCCTTCGAGGCGGCTTCGTTGAAGCCGGTATCGACAAGAATGTCGCGGCCACCGCCGCGGATCAGCCAGACGAAATAATCGAGATCGGCCGCTGCGGTCTCATGGGGATCGGGTGCGAGATAATTCATCTGCGGCGTCCGCGGCGTCATCGTGGCGTAGCGGATCGCATAGATTTCGTAAGTCACGCTCATTCGTCCCGTCCCATTCCCGATCGTTGTTATGCGCAACAAGCCATTGCTGCCGGGAAAGGTCAAACCGTTCCAACCACCGGAATGACCGGGAACCGGGACTGCAGCGACAACGCCGGACGCGTGGTGAATTGACGCGATAGCTGCCGCCCGCACTGCACGTTGACAGCCGCGATCACGCCGGTTTGATAATGCGAATGGCGTGGATTAGTGTCGCTGCGGCGCAAGCCACAGCTTGGACAGCGCCCTCAAGTCTGGACCGGTTTCATTATGAAAATGCGCATTGCTCTGATCGCTCTCCTGACGTTTGCTGCCACGCCCATCTGGCAGGCCTCCGCCGCGGAAGATCGGACCCACCGGATCGCACTGGTGATCGGCAATGCGAAATATCCGGACGCCGAGACACCGCTCAAAGAGCCCATCAACGACGCCCGCGACGTCGCCGCCGAATTGAAGCGTGACGGATTTGAGGTCGATACCGGGGAAAATCTCGGCGGCGATGGCATGCGCCGGGCGCTCGACAAATTCTACGGCAAGGTGAAGCCCGGCTCGGTCGCCCTGGTGTTCTTCAGCGGCTTCGGCATCCAGTCCGCGCGCCAAAGTTACATGATCCCGGTCGATGCCCAGATCTGGACCGAGCCCGACGTGCGCCGCGACGGCTTCAGCCTCGAGACTGTGCTGGGCGAGATCAACGGCCGCGGCGCCGGCGTCAAGATTGCGCTTTTGGACGCATCCCGCCGCAATCCGTTCGAACGCAGGTTCCGCAGTTTCTCCGCCGGACTCGCTCCGGTGATCGCACCGAGCGGCACGCTGGTAATGTATTCGGCGGCACTCAGCTCGGTCGTCAGCGACGGCGGCGGCGATCACGGGTTGTTCGTCGGCGAATTGCTGAAGGAAATCCGGGTTCCCGATCTCACCGCCGAGCAGACGCTGAACCGGACCCGCGTCAACGTCACCCGCGCGTCGCGCAGCGAGCAGGTGCCGTGGATTTCGTCGTCGCTGGCAGAGGACTTCTCTTTCATAGCGGGAACGCGCCCGGCATCGGCCGCTGTGGCAGAAGCCAAACCGGCCGATCCGGCGCCGGCTGCGACACCGCGCCCCGCTGCTGTGGCCAAGCCGGAAGTCGTCGCCGCACCTGTCGCCCCCGCGCCTGCCGCTCCAGCAGCAGCAGCACCACCTGCGCCGGCCGCGGCACCGACTCCTGCCCCTGCCGTCGCCGCCGAAGTTCCTCGCGACGAAAACAAAATCCTGCTGGCGCTGGCGGAGGATCCGACCGTCAAATCGCTGAACGTCAAGCTGACCGATAATCCGGAAGACGCCGGCGCGCTGTATCGCCGCGGCCAGGTCTATGCCAGCAAAGGCGCCTATTCCGCTGCGATCAAGGATTTCGACGCCACGATCAAACTGAATCCCAAGGATGTCGAAGCCTACAACAATCGTTGCTGGGCACGCACCGTGACTGGTGACCTCGCCGCCGCGCTCAAGGACTGCAATGAAGCCCTGCGCCTGCGCCCGAATTTTGTCGATGCGCTGGACAGCCGCGGCCTGGTCAACCTCAAGAACGGCCAGAGCAAGAATGCGATTGCGGATTTCGACGCTGCGCTGAAGATCAATCCGCAGCTGACCTCATCGCTCTATGGCCGTGGCCTGGCCAAACATCGCCTTGGCCAGACCGCTGAAGGCGATCTCGACATCACCAATGCCAAGGCCATGGACCCGGACATCGTCAAGGAATTTGCCAGCTACGGCGTTCGATAGAACGGCGTTTGATAGAACGGCATCTGGCGATCCCCAGAGGTCACCAGGATTTCGCAGGAAAGTCGCAAGAAAATCGTAGGAAAGTCGCACGCCCGGTTTGAACCTGCGGCGCGCGAGCGGACACTATTGGTGGCAAGCCGGAAGCCATCCTGAAGCGATCCGGCACCAGATTTTGCTGGATTTGATTCAAGCGCGTTTCGCGCGACGAAATGAAGGATGCACCCATGCCGAACACATCCGCACGCCCCGGCTTCAAGGCACTTGGCACGATCGCCATGATCAGCGTCGCCCTGTCGCTGACCGCAGGCATCGCCGCAGCGGCTGAGGAAGTGACCTCCGACCAGATCCTGCGCGCGCTGGCGCCGAAGAAGCCGCTGACCCGCGGTCTGTCGATGACGCCGCCGGCCGAGCCGGCCGTCAATGCCGCCGAAGGCAAGTTCGTCGACTCCCTTCGCAATCGCAGCACGCGGTCGCTGTCGATCGGCGAGCGCGAGCAGATCGCCGCCGTCGCCCAGACCAAGCCGGCGATCGATCTGGAAATTACCTTCGACTACAATTCGGCGAATATCAGCAAGAAGTCGCTGTCCTCGGTGCAGGCCCTCGGCAAAGCGCTGAGCAGCGAAGATCTCAAGGGCGCGACCTTCGTGGTCGCCGGCCATACCGATGCCGTCGGCGGCGAAGAATACAACCAGGATCTCTCGGAGCGCCGCGCTGATGCCATCAAGCGCTATCTGACGGACAAATACGGCATCGCCGGCGCCGACCTCGTCACCGTCGGCTATGGCAAGGGCAAGCCGAAGGCCGGCGTTGCGCCGACCGATCCGTCCAACCGCCGCGTTCAGGTGGTGAATATGGCGAACAAGACCACCGCGTCCCAATAGAGCTCGGTGGTACCTCTGAGCTTGCTGCGGATTGCCGCACCACAGCGTTCCGCGCCACGCGGGACGCTGTTTGCTGTGGTGATCGCGGATATCCTGTATAGATTGCCCCGACCTGCCGCCGCACCGATCGAATGCCCCTGGTGCTCCGTAATACCAAGTGGATCGATCTCGCAATGAAGGCTTTTGCCTGCTTCTCCCCCTCTCTCGCATGTCTATCGCTGGCGGCCACCGTGGTCGCAACCACCTCTATCGGCTTCGCCGCTGAACCCGCACCTGCCGGCTCCGCCTCGCCGAATGGCGCCATGGTGATCGTCGCCAAGGCCACCAACGCCTGCTTCTCCGATCTCGTGCGGGTGACCGGCTTCGTGGTTCCGCGCCGCGAGGCCGTGGTCGGCGTGGAGACCGAAGGTTCAAAGGTCTCCGAAGTGCTGGTCCGCGAAGGTGACACCGTCACCGAGAACCAGGAACTGGCCCGGCTGATACCGCCGCCGACAGCAGGCAATGCACGCCCGAATCCTGTGACGCTGCGCGCCCCGGCGGCAGGCCTGATTACCTCCGTGAACACCATCGCCGGCGCACCGGCCTCACCGCAGGCCGGGCCGATGTTCAGGATCGCCATCAACAACGAGCTCGAGCTCGATGCGGAAGTGCCGAGCATCCACATCCTCAAGCTCAACCCCGGCGTCACGGCGCGGATCAGCCGCGACGATCAGCCCGATATTTTCGGCAAGGTGCGGCTGGTGTCGCCACAGATCGACCGCGTGACACAGCTCGGCCATGTCCGGCTGTCGCTGGCCAGCAATCCGTCGCTCAAGGTCGGTGTCTTCGCCCGCGCGAGCATCGACGCCAAGCGCAGCTGCGGCGTCGCAATCCCGCGCTCGGCGATCGAACACTTCATGGTGCAGCTCGTGAAGGGCAACACCATCGAGACCCGACGGGTAAAAGTCGGGCTGGTGTCCGATACATCGACGGAAATTCTTGAAGGCGTCGAGGTGGGCGACATCGTTGTCGCCGATGCCGGCACATCACTCCATGACGGCGACAAGGTCCAGACCATGTTCGCCGATGACCTCGATCGATCGCGGGTGCGTTAATGGCAATGAATATCTCGGCATGGTCGATCCGCCATCCGCTTCCGTCCATCGTCTTCTCGATCATTCTTCTGGTACTCGGCTGGATCAGCTTCACCAAGCTGGCGATCACGCGGCTACCGAGCGCAGACATTCCGGTGATCTCGGTCGCCGTCTCGCAATTCGGCGCGGCGCCCGCGGAACTTGAAGCGCAGGTCACCAAGACCATCGAAGACGGCGTCTCCGGCGTCGAAGGCGTGCGGCACATCTCGTCGTCGATCACTGACGGCTTGTCGGTCACGACGGTGCAATTCGCGCTGGAAACTAATACCGACCGCGCGCTGAACGACGTCAAGGACGCCGTGACGCGCGTGCGCGCCAACCTCCCCCAGAATGTCAACGAACCGCTGATCCAGCGCGTCGACGTCATCGGCCTGCCGATCGTGACCTATGCGGCGATCTCGCCGGGCAAGACGCCGGAGCAACTGTCGTGGTTCGTCGACGACGTGGTGAAGCGCGCGCTGCAGGGCGTGCGCAACGTCGCCCAAGTCGAGCGCATCGGCGGTGTCGAGCGCGAGATTCTGGTGTCGCTCGATCCTGATCGCCTGCAGGCCGCCGGCCTCACGGCCGTCGATGTATCCAGGCGCCTGCGCGGCACCAATGTGGACCTCGCTGGCGGCCGCGCCGAAATCGGCAAGAACGACCAGGCAATCCGGACACTGGCGGGCGCCAAGACGCTGAACGAACTTGCCGGCACCATGATCAGCCTGCCATCCGGCGGCGAAGTGCGGCTCGAGGATCTCGGCACCGTCACCGACACCATCGCCGACCGGCGCACTTTCGCGCGTTTCAACGGCGAGCCGGTGGTGGCGCTGGGTATCAAACGCTCCAAGGGCGCCAGCGACGTGGTTGTCGCGGCGGCTGTGCAGAAACGTATCGATGCGCTGAAGGCGTCCTATCCCGATGTCGACCTGAAGCTGATCGACACGTCGGTGGATTTCACCAAGGGCAATTACGAGGCCGCGATCTCGACATTGTTCGAGGGTGCAGCGCTTGCCGTCATCGTGGTGTTCTTCTTCCTGCGCGATCTGCGCGCCACGGTCATCGCCGCGATCTCGCTCCCGCTGTCGATCTTTCCGGCCTTCTGGGCGATGGACCTGCTCGGCTTCTCGCTCAACCTCGTGAGTTTCCTCGCCATCACGCTTTCGACAGGTATTCTCGTCGATGACGCCATCGTCGAGATCGAGAACATCGTGCGGCATATGCGGATGGGCAAGTCGCCCTACCGCGCCGCGCTGGAAGCGGCCGACGAAATCGGCCTCGCCGTGATCGCCATCAGCCTCACCATTATCGCGATCTTTGCCCCAGCCAGCTTCATGTCCGGCATCGCCGGACAATTCTTCAAGCAGTTCGGCATCACCGTGTCGGTGCAGGTATTCTTCTCACTATTGGCGGCACGCTTCGTCACGCCCGTGCTGGCCGCATACTTTCTGAAAGATCACAAGCACGACGACCCGCCCCCCGGGCACATCCTGCAGGCCTACAACAAGCTCGTGACGCTGTCGGTGAAACGCTACTACGTGACGGTTCTGTTCGGTCTCGCCGTCTTCGCACTGTCGATCTGGAGCATCCAGCTGCTACCGCAGGGCTTCCTGCCGGCCCAAGACACGGCGCGTTCGCTATTGGCGATGGAATTGCCACCGGGATCGCAGCTCGCTTACACCGAGAAAGTCACAGAAGACATCGTCGCACGGCTCCGCAAGCGACCTGAGGTGAAGAGCGTGTTCGTCGATGGTGGTCACGTCCCGCCCGGCACCTATGAAGTGCGGCGCGCCGCTCTGATCATCAACTACACCCCAAAGAGCGAACGCGACAGCGCCCATACGCAGCGCCTGCTCGAACTCGATATCAGCAAGGAACTCGAAAGCGTTCCGGATATTCGCTACTGGTTCCTCGACGAAAACGGACTACGCGCTATCTCGCTGGTGGTGACCGGCACCGACAGCAACATCGTCGCCAATGTCGCCAGCGAACTGGCGACGCAGATGAAGCGCATTCCGCTGATCTCCAACGTGATCTCGGAAACCTCGCTGGATCGTCCCGAGCTGCGCGTGCAGCCGCGGGCCGATCTTGCGGCACGGCTCGGCGTCTCCACCGAGAGCCTGTCGGAAACCATCCGCGTCGCCACCATCGGTGACGTCGGCCCGGCTCTGGCGAAATTCGATGCCGGCGACCGCCTGGTGCCGATCCGCGTGCAACTCGAAGACACGGCACGTGCCGACTTCCAGATCCTCGAACAGCTGCGGGTGCCACTTGGCGGCGGCCGCGGCGGCGTGCCGCTATCCGTCGTTGCCGACATCAAGCTCGATCAGGGACCGACCAGCATCAACCGCTACGACAGAGAACGTCAGGCCACCGTGGCCGCGGATCTCGTGGGCACCGCCGCACTCGGCGATGCCCTGAAGAAGATCTACGAACTGCCGGTCATGAAGAGCCTGCCGAAGAATGTGAGCGTCAAGCAGTCCGGCGACGCCGAAAGCCTGAACGAACTCGCGGATGGTTTCGCCACCGCGATCTCGGCAGGCCTGATGATGGTCTATGCGGTGCTGGTGCTGCTGTTCGGCACTTTCCTGCAGCCGATCACCATCCTGTTCTCGCTGCCGCTCTCGATCGGCGGCGCGATCCTGGCGCTGCTCCTGACGGGCAAGCAACTCACGACGCCTGTCTGGATCGGCATCCTGATGCTGATGGGCATCGTCACCAAGAACGCCATCATGCTGGTGGAATTTGCAGTGGAAGCCATTCGCGAAGGTAAACCGCGCGAGGTCGCGATCATCGATGCCGGCATGAAGCGCGCGCGGCCGATCGTGATGACCACCGTTGCCATGGTCGCTGGCATGATGCCGTCCGCACTGGCCTTCGGCGCCGGCGGCGAGTTCCGCTCGCCGATGGCGCTTGCTATCATTGGCGGCCTGATCTTCTCGACGGCGCTGTCGCTGCTGTTCGTGCCGGCGATGTTCATGATGATGGACGATGTCGGACAATTGGCATGGCGCTTCGGGCGCAAGCTGCTGGTGTCGAGCGGCGAGGAAGACCCGCAAAACGGTCAACCACCCGCCGTCCCGCACAAATAGGCAAAAGCAATGACCCTGTCCGTCGCCTCTTCCAAGCGAACCACCACATGGGCCAGATTGCTGGTCGCGCTGTCGCTATGCGTGTTCACCCAGCCGGCTCTGGCCGCCGACGATCCTGCTGATGCCCCGAAGGGTGCAGCAGTGACCGTGCTGACCGCCGCGAAGTCCTGCTTCTCCGCCACCGTCGAAGTCTCCGGCATCCTGATTCCGCGCGAGGAAGTCTCGATCCGTCCGGATCGCCCGGGCCTCAAGGTCGCAGAGGTCATGGTCGATGCCGGCGAGAACGTCACTGCGGGCCAGATCCTCGCACGCCTGACGCCACCGGAAGGCGGATCGCTTCAAGTTCAGGCCACGGTCGCAGGATTGGTCAGCGCCTCGTCCGCCGTTGTCGGATCACTCGCATCGGCCAAGGGCGAGGCTCTTTTCAGCATCATCGCGCGGAGCGAATTCGAATTCATCGGCCAGGTACCGACGCGCGACCTGCCGAAGCTGAAAGTCGATCAGCCGGTCAAGGTCAAGGTGATCGGCGCTGGAGAGCTGGACGGTAAAGTGAAACGCGTCGCCTCCACCGTGGAGCCCAACAGCCAGCTCGGCCAGGTCGTGGTCTCGATCACCTCGGCCCGGCGGCTGATGAGCAATTCCTACGCGCGTGCCATCATCAAAACAGGCGAAAGCTGCGGCGTCGCGGTGCCATTGACCGCCGTTCTCTACAGTGCTGGCGGGACCGTCGTGCAGGTGGTCCGGCGGCAGCGCATCGAGACGCGCCGCGTCGAGATCGGGCTGATGTCAGGCGGACGCGTGGAGGTACGCGAAGGTTTGAGCGATGGCGATGTGATCGTCGCGCGGGCAGGCGCCTTGTTGCGCGAAGGCGATCCGGTTCGTCCGGTGATGGCCAGCGCAGACGCTAACAAGTAAACGCGATGGGAAAGCTTAGCTGCCGGCCTTGGCCGTTGCGCTATCGCCGAGCAGGATATCCTCAACGAGCGACGACGACACCGCAGGAACCTGCTCACCGGCAGTCGCGCGGGTAACCGCAACGCGGGTGTTGGTGAAGACGGACTCGGCACTCGCCGGCTTGGCCTTCATGTTCTTCAGCAATTCGGTTGCGAGCAGGCTGTTCTGACCATCCACATCGTCGGCAACCTTGCCTGGCGTCGCCGAGGTCAGGATCAGGGCATTCTCAGGAACATCGATCGGCGCGAGACCACGGGAGTAACCGCGGAAACGACGCTCATAGGGATTGCGGCGGGACGCATCCAACACGACCAGTTTGGCCTGGGCACCCTGCTCCTTCATGATATCGAGAACGGCCTCGACGCTCATGCCATCGCGGCGGATGTCACGCTCTTTCCAGATCGCAGCATCGACCGGGATCATGTAGCTCTGGCGGCCAACCTGAACGCCATAGCCACCGAAATACAGCATCACAACGGTTTCGGGCTTGATCTTGGCCTTCAGGCGCTCGACAGCGCGGGTCATGTCATCGCGGGTCGCGTCTTCCACCACATCGACGTCGAAACCGTCGCGGCGGAGTGCGCTCGTCATGGCACGTGCATCATTGATCGGCTGGCTCAGCGGCGCGCCGGCGTCGGGGTAATGACCATTGCCGATCACCAGCGCGATGCGCGACGCCTTCGTAACGGGATTGATCGTCCCGGTCACCGTCTCGGCCTGTGCGGCTTCCAGCGAGCGCTTGTTCAGCGCGGCATTGGCGCCAAGCACCAGCGACACCAGGCCGACAAAAGCTGCGGCCACAGTGATCGAGCGACGGGATACGCGAAACTGCCGTACGTTCATAACGTCATTCCTGCTCATCGTTCAGGCGCAACCGTGGGTCGCGCGAACGTCGAAATAGGTTTGAAGGGATGCCAAACCAATGAGTATTAAATGCGCTCAATTTGCGGCATCGCAGCAAACTGGTTGTTAACCCGTCGAGCCCACCCGGGCAACCGGTAAAGGCCGGGATTTAAGACAGGGTTACTGACTGACCAGGCTAAGGTCTTGAACGGGCTCGCGCTTCACGCAATTGTAATTCAGACCGATTCGTGCAATTTTTCAAAGGCTTGCAGGTGTCGGGAAGCGATTGCGCCGCAGCAGCGGCGGGCGGTTTTCGAGGCGTGCGCAGGGGGCGGCACTGAAAGAAACCTCATGGGTGTGACTTATTTTGCCGGCGCCGCATACCGCGCGCTGACAGCGAGCAAGGTCGGCCCGTCGCTTTACGACCTCTGCGACCCCCTATTCCACAAGCACACCGGCGGCGACGCCCATATCGTCAAGTTCTACAAAACCGCGCTCGGCAATGCCGCGCTCCGTCCATTGCTCTGTCGCGCCGGCCTGCCCGAGTTGCGCGACCCTGCCCGGTTCAAAGCCATACAGCAGGCCCTGAGAGCGGCGCGCGACGACGATAACCCCGATTGGGAAGCCATCGGCCAGCCCATCGCCGAGCTGCTCGACACGGTCGCATTGAGCCATCCAGAGCCGAAGCCGGTGACGGCATCAGCGCAGGCACCGTCGCTGGGCGAGATCGACAATGTCATCAAGGCCTGCGGCGCGCATCTGCTGCGCTCGTTCGACCGCAACGGCTTCATTCCTACTTACGCGGCGTTCAACCTGATCGGCGATCCCGACATGCATGGCCGCGATTTCCTGATGGCCCTGACAGGCCTCAATTCGCGCGGCTACAAGAATTCGACGCTGCTGTTCACCCTCGCGCGTATCTTCATCGTCCGCTCACCGGCCGGAAAACTCATCAACCCGCCATGGACCGGAATTGCCGAACCCATGTGGGAGCCGGTGCAGATCCGGCATCGCTCGGCCTATTACGACGCGTTCTTCACCGAGGCGCTGCTGAGCTTCGGCGAAACCGGACTGCCATCGCCGGACCAGACGACATCCTCGCGCCGCGCCATCGATGCGATGGTTGAATTCTGCCTGGTCACGAGCCGCGAGGAAGTCCGCTCGCATGACGGGACGAGCGTGAACGTCATCACGGCGCTGGCGCCGCCGCCGCATCCGCGCTTCAGCCGCCTCTTCGCACAGATCAAGCAGGACCTCGGCTTCGGCATCTATGTGCCGGACTGCGACACCACCGCCTGCTCGTTCTCCGCCGCCACACAGGCCGGCTCGACCGATCCGATCCTCGATCAGCCTTTGCTCGACTTCTATGCCGGTTATCAGGTCGGCAACGGCAGCAACGAGCCGATGGTCACCGTGCCGATCAACAACCATATCGACTATGACGGCGCCATCGTCACCTGGATCGACAATCTCGCGGGCGAACGGCCCTATGGCAACGATCTCGATCCGACGCTCAATCTCGACGTACTCGAAGTCTCGTTCCGGAATCTCGTCCGCTGGAAGGTGATGGAGACGCCGACACGTCTGGAAACGATGCAGCGGATCATCGGCTTCCAGCGCCGCCTCGTGGCATCTGGCGCCTTCGCCGATCCGAAATCGCACATCTACTATCTGCCGGAGCTCTACGGCGCCTATTTCGGCCGCTGCTATGCGGCTTTCCGTGAATTGCCGGCCGAGACACAACAGGCCATCGATACCGACGGCGCGTTCGACTTCATCCGCCTGCGTGTGCTCGCTTATGTGCAGGACGAGTTGATTGCGCGCGAGATGAATACTTTCGATGCGGCACTCGCACTGATCGCGCTCGGACATCTCGGCGGCGAGCTCGCGCATTTCGCACCTGCGCTGCGCTGCATCATCACCGCCACAGGCGAAGGTGGCCGCAAGGGTCCGTTCAAGGCCTATGAATGGAACAAGATGAAAACACCGACACGGATTCTCGTCGGCGGTCCCGAAGTGACCTCAGCCTTCGTGCTGATGGGTCTCGCGCTGGCGCGGCGGAGAATGATGAACGGCCACGCGGCATAGGTCATCGCGCGAAGTTGAAGGTATGAAGGAGCGACCGCGCTGGCATGGGCGGCGAAATGCCCGCACTGTCTCCGGATTGTCGTCATGATTTTGCAATCAAACGGTTCGATGCGCATGTTCCGCACCTTCTCTCTTTTTATCGCGATGCTTTGCATTCCCGCACTGGCACAGGCCGCCGACGTGACCGGGGTGCCGAAGATTCGCGATGGCGACCAGATGACCATTGGCGCGACCCGCATCCGGCTCGCCGGCATGGACTCGCCCGGCCTCGATCAGTTGTGCCTGAATGCCGCCGGCGAGCGCTGGACCTGCGGTGTCGCAGCGCATGAAGCGCTTGTTGAACATGTCGGCGACAAGAGCTGGACCTGCCATGTGCTACGGACCGATCGCTTCGGTCGCTCGGTCGCCAAATGCGAGGTGGACGGCGAGGACATCAGCCAATGGATGGTGAAGAGCGGCTGGGCGCTTTCCTATGTGCGCTTCTCGCATGCCTATGATGCCGACGAGAAAGCCGCACGTGAGGCCAAGGCCGGACTTTGGGCCGGCGCGTTCTTTGCGCCCTGGGACTGGCGCGTACGCAACAAGAAAACCACCATTCTTGGCTCGATCAAGCCTCCGGAGGATGCCTTGCCGATCCTGCTGGCCTCGGCATCCGGCCACGTGGCGCCGTCGCCAACCTGCCGGATCAAGGGCAACGTCAACCGGGCCGGCGTCTGCATCTACCACACGCCCGAAAGCCGCTGGTATGCCAAGATCAGCATGCGGATCAGCAAGGGAACACGCTGGTTTTGCTCTAAAGAAGAGGCCGAAGCCGCCGGCTGCCGCGAGACCCGACGATGACATCGTGGCGCTGACGTGGCAGGTTCCCCGCTCAGATTCGATCGAGCGGAACCGTGGCTGACCTGCAGACGGATGTCATTGCGCAAAAACAACGCCGCAGCCGGACATTCCGGGCGGCGCGGCTGACGCTGCTCGCTTTGGTCATCTATGGCGGCATCGCCTATCTGTTGCTCCCGGAACTCTGGACCCATTACGAGCACCAGAAGAGCCTTGCCGGATTGCCGATGACGACGATGACCGCGCAAGGCATTCCCGGCGATCCCATCAATGTCGGCCTGATCGGCGACAAGAAGGACGTGCTGTGCGCGATGCATGCTGCCGGCTGGTATCCCGCCGATCCCGTAACCTTGCGCTCGTCCCTCGAGATTGTCGGCAGCGTCTTGCTCGACCGACCCTATCGCGAAGCACCGGTGAGCCCGCTGGTTTATCTCGGCCGCCGCGAGGATCTCGCTTTCGAGAAGCCGGTCGGCAACAGCGCTGATCATCGCCACCACATCCGGCTCTGGAAGGTCCTCGACAAGGGACAGGAAGATCGCCCGGTCTGGCTCGGCGACGCGACTTTCGATCGCAGCGTCGGGATCAGCAAATACACCGGCGCGATCACGCATCATATCGCTGCCGATATCGACGCGGAGCGCGCGGTGCTCGCAGGCGACCTCGAAAAGGCCGGCATGGTCGAGGCCAAATATCAGGTCACAGGAATCGGGCCAACCGTCGCCGGCCACAATGGCGGCGGCGACCTGTACTACACTGATGGCGAAGTCTGGATCCTGCGGCTGGTGGTGGCTTGCGCCAAACACGACGGCCCTCCCGAGACGATCCCGAGCCCGGCGGCGACCGAGATCAAGGACCAGATCTTCCAGGCCATCGCGAATGTGATCGGTCGTGATGCGCTGACCCACTAAGCATTGAAATTCAAACCACCTCACACGCGCTTTGATTTCGCGCTGCGCCATGGCACCATGGCCAAAAATACCAACAAGGATTGAAAATGGTCGTTCGTGCAGGTCGTGAATTTCTCGCCATCCCCGGCCCCACCACGATGCCAGACGAAGTATTGCGGGCGATGCATCGTCCGCCGCTGGATATCTACTCCAAGGAAATGGTGCAGCTCACATTCGGGCTGCTGCGCGATATCGGCACGTTATTCGCCACTAAAGGCAACACCTATATGTATATCGCCAACGGCCATGGTGCCTGGGAAGCGACGCTCACCAATGTGCTGTCGCGCGGCGACAAGATTCTGGTGCTGGAAAGCGGGCGTTTCGCGGTCGGCTGGGGCCATGCGGCGCGCGCCATGGGCGTCGACGTGCAGAGCCTGAAGGGCGACTGGAATCGCGCCATTCGTCCTGCCGAGGTTGAAGCAACGTTGCGACAAGACACCAAGCACGAAATCAAGGCTGTGCTTGCAGTGCAGATCGACACGGCTTCGGGCGCGTTCAACGACATTGAAGCCATCGGCAAGGCGATCAAGGCCGCCGGCCATCCCGCATTGTTCATGGTCGACACCGTCGCATCGCTCGGCTGCATGCCATTCGAAATGGATGCATGGGGCATCGATGTCGCCATGTCCGGCTCACAGAAAGGCCTGATGACACCGCCCGGCCTCGGCTATGTCGCGGCGAATGACCGCGCCCGCGAAGTGCACAAGACTGCCAATCTGCGCACACCCTATTGGGACTGGACCGAGCGTGACGGCGACGAGCACTACCGGAAACATTCGGGTACCGCGCCGGTACACCTGATGTTCGCACAGCGCCAGGCCATCGACATGCTGTTCGACGAAAAGCTCGTCAATGTATTCCAGCGCCATCGATTGCTGGCGGAAGCCGTCCGCCGCGCCGTTGCCGTATGGGCCGATGGCGGCGTGCTGAGCTTCAATATCATCGAGCCGAAAGAACGCGGCAACACGGTCACGACGGTGCGGATGGACGACCCGACGCCGCTGCTCGGTTATTGCCGCGATAAATGCGGCGTCATTCTCGGCGTCGGCATCGGCGACCTGCACGGAAAAGCATTCCGCATCGCCCATATGGGCCATGTCAACGCGCCCATGATTCTCGGAACGCTCGGCGTGATCGAGATGGGACTGCAGGCGCTCGGCATTCCGCACGGCAAGGGCGGTGTCACGGCGGCGGTCAACTTCCTCGGCGAGAGCGTCGCGCCCTAAGGTCCGCTCTCAACCTCGCCGTGGTCGCGGCGGGTTTCCGGCATCACCAGCCAAATCAGCAACAGACCAAGCCCGGCGACGCAGGCCAGGCCGACAAAGGCAACCGGCGCGCCGAGCTTGTCGGCGACGAAGCCGGCGGTCACCGTACTGAGCGACGCACCGATGCCGGTGGCTGTTCCGACAATGCCTTGCGCAAGGCTGAAGCGACCGCTGCCAAAAGCGATGTCGGCGACGATCAGCGGGATCATCACGCTGAACACGGCAGCAGTAACGCCGTCGAAGATCTGCACGGCGACCAGCGCAAACGGGTCGGTGACCACGGCGAATAGCAATCCGCGGATCACGAGCGCGGCGAAGGCGATCAGCAGCAGCGGCCGACGGCCCCATTGCTGCGCCTTTCGGCCAACCGTCGGCGAGGTCGCCGCGACAATGGCCTGCGGTACGACGATGCAAAAGGCGATCAGCGCCGGCGCCCAGTCGGCCGAGCGCGTCGTGACGACGCCGGCCATCAAAGGCAGCATCGCGGCATTGGCAAGCTGCAGCAGCAGCACAGCGCAGGCGAAAATCAACAGCGGTTTCTGCCGCACCAGATCGCGAAAACGGATCGGCTTATTGCTTTCGGCTTCCTTGGTGCTGGCGCCATGGGCCTGCGCGGAATTGATCTCCTGAGGTCGAATCCGCGACAGCGCGTAGAGCACCGGCAGCGCCAGCAGGAAGGTGACGATGAACACCGACCGGCTGGACAGCAGATAGCCGCAAGTACCCATGACGGCGGCAGCGACGCCATTGCCGAGCGAGGCGAAGCGCGCATTGCGCCCCAGCCGTTCGCCGATCCGCAGCGGCCCGACCAGCCCGAGGCTGATAGCGGCGATCGCAGGGCCGAGCACACAGCTCGCCATCGCATGCAACGTCGCTGCGGCGACGATGACAGGAAACACCGGCAGCGCGGCATAGGCTAGCGCACAGCCGCCGATGGTCGCTACCGCGGCGCCGGCGACCAGCCGCGTCGAGCGCGCCGCATCGATGATCGCGCCACCCGGAATTTGGCCGAGCAGCGCGACGATGCCCCCGATCGACAGCACGAAGCCGATCTCGACCTGGGTCCATTTCTGTGTGGTGAGATAGACCGCAACGAACGGACCGAATCCGGTTTGCACATCGGCGAGAAAGAAGATGAACCAGTCGAGCCCGCGCAGGCTCTGCTTCGATGGCTCAGGACTCCGCTGCGGCTCCTGCGGGCCCAGCTCGGACTCCGGCGCAATCCCCGGCGCACAGGCGACCTCGGGCACCGCCGCGACATCGTCGCGGCGGGAGAGATCGGCTGCACGTGTGGTCGCGTGAACCGCCAATTAGCGCTCCTGCATGGTGAGAGGCGGAAACCTCAGCGGCGTCAGTGTGCCGGACGCGCCGAGCACGACGATGGGCTGGTCGTCCTTGTATTCCGGCGCAGCACGCACCTGCTCGCGTGTAAGATCGAGCGTGATGCTGGCGGTCTTGTCGGCCACGTTCCAGAAATGCAGCGCACCCCAATCGACCACGATCTTGCGCGAGCCGACCCCGAGGAATCCGCCGAAGTCGATGACCGCGCCGCGCACCTGCCCCGCGCGATCGACGATCACGTCGGCAATGCGTCCCATATTCTCGCTTGCGGGACTGCGCACGTCGCGGCCGAGAATGCCTTTGGCATCGAAAGCGTCGATCACCGTAACCGATGGCGGCTTGGCGACAGGCGCAGGAGGCGTGGACGCGACCGGTGGCGCTGCCGGCTGCACCGCAGCCGCATCCGGTGCGGGCGACGGCACGGACGGCTGCGCTTCAGGGGTGGATTTCTCTGACGTCGCGGGCGGAGGCACAGGCGCATCCGCCGCCTGGCACACGGCCACGGCGTTCAACGCCAACGCTACAGCCAATCCGGCAACGATGCGAATTGCAGGCATGGAAACTCCCTCACTCACGCGTTTCGCTGATGGGCACGACCCAGCGCCAGGCGACGCGTCAATGCGTCAGCACGATCGACACCTGGATTTGACCGCGGGTCCGCAGCACTTCCAACGACACATCGTTCTCGTGTTTGCGCAGGCAGAGATCGACGCTGGATTCGCCGAGCTGAAGATCGCGCAAAATGACGTATTGCAGGAAGGCGGGCAGCCGCGGATCGCGGAAACGAATTTCGCCGCGCGCGACATCGAATTCGATTCCTAGCGCTGCCTCGAGCAGGGTATACGGCGTTGCGCTGGCCCAGGCCTGCGGCGCGCAAGCCACCGGATACAAGGTCGGGCCGCGGCGTTTTTCGCGCTGGAAGCCGCAGAACAATTCCGGCAATCGTCGCAAGTCCATATAGGCCGCGGTGTCGAACAGTCCCTTGAAGACGGCCTCGACCGAATGCTTCAGGCCATAGCGCGCCAGACCGAGTGTGATCAGCGCATTGTCGTGCGGCCAGATCGAGCCGTCATGATAGGACATGGGATTGTAGCGCGCCTCGCCGCGCGCGATGGTGCGAATGCCCCAGCCGGTGAAGAAATGCGGACGCATCAGGTCGGCGGCGACCATGCGCGCACGGTCTTCACGGACGATGCCTGTAAACAGCAACTGTCCCGCATTGGAGGCACGAACCGCGCAAGGCATCTTCTTGCCGTCGAGCGCAAGCGCATAGGTGCCGAGTTCCTCGCACCAGAATGCTTCCTCGAACCGCGCAGCAAGTTGCTCCGCTTCGGCCTCAAGCTGCCGGGCCTTGTCGGGCAGGCCTATGCGCAATGCGAGACGCGACGCCAGATGCTTGGCGGCGAAGACATAGCCTTGCACCTCCGCCAGTGCGATATTGCCCTCAGCGAGCTTTCCATCGGCATGGAAGATGGCGTCATACGAATCTTTCCAGCCCTGGTTCTGCAGTCCCTGTTCAGTGGCGCGCTGATATTCGACGAAGCCATCCTTGTCGGGGTCGCCGGGACCATCGATCCATCCGAGGGCCGCCTCAACGGCCGGCCACAGCTCGCGCAAGGTTTCATCATCACCGGTGCGCTCGACATACATCCCCGCGAGCATCACAAAGAGCGGCGTGGAGTCGACGCTGCCGTAATATTGCGCGAACGGCACCTCACGCAGGGCAGCCATCTCGCCGCCGCGCATTTCGTGCAGGATCTTGCCGGGCTCGGCATCCGCAAGCGGATCGACCGACTTCGCCTGAAATGCCGCAAGCCGTTTCAGCACGCCGCGCGCCACGCGTGGATCGATCCACAACAGCTGCAGCGCCGTGATCAGACCATCGCGACCGAATGTCGTCGAATACCAGGGAATACCGGCATAGGGATATCGCCCCTGCGGCGTATTCGTCATCAGGATACTGAGATCGGCCATCGCCTGGCAGAGCACCTCGTTGAAAATATCATTCGAGGTCTCGACCGTCGCCGCCCCCTTGCTGAAATTGCGCATCTCGCGGCGATGCGCGAGCAACCCGCGAAAGAACGGTACAGGCTTGTGGCCGACCTCGGCGTTGCAACTGACAGCAACGAACAGGGACGTCGTTTGCTGCGGCTTCAGCTCGAAGTGGTAGGTCGCGGTATTGGCCGCCAGCCGCGTCGGGCGCGGATCGAAATGCACCATCGTGCTGAGCGGCTTGCCGTCGAGGCCGGTATATTCCAGCGCAACGTCACTGGGCCCGACCAGGCGGCTCGTGGCGATGCCGCGATGCTTGCGTTTTTCGCCGCGCACTTCGAACAGATCGGCAAAGTCATTGTCGAATGTGAGCGTCAGATCGAAACTGGCGCGGTGTTCGCCGTGATTCTGCAGGCCGATCCGCTGATAAGCCGCACCACGCCACAGGAAGAACGTGCGCACGATGTGCAGCATATCTTTCTGCAGCACGAGGCGGCCGTTGCGATAGATATCCGGATTGGTCAGATCGACGGTCAGCGACGAGTTGTCATCGCGCAGATTCGAGCCGAGCAGCAGCGGCTGAACATCGTTCAGCGCCAGTTCGAGCCGCGCGAGATAACGCGTATCGGCATTGAACAGGCCATCCGGGCCGCCTGCGGACGCGCCGATATCACCATGGCTGTCGAGCACCACGAACGTATCGTCGTGCTTGAGCGCTCGCCGCGGGCGCGACGCAGGACCCGTCATCGGAATGTAGAACGGCGACTCGACCGCCTTTTGATCGGCGATAGCGTTCAACTTGGTTGCGGCGGCTTCGATGGGCATGGATGACCTCGGCCGGTTGTAAGGTGAAGACAGGCACGAAGATAAACGCAGCGCCTGGAGAGGATAACTGAGTCGTCAGGCTGCGTGCTGCGCGAGACGGCTCATTTCCTGTGTGACGAGTTCCCGATACGGCCCCTCGCCCTGCATCAGATGATCAGGTTTGCCGTCCTCAATGATCTTGCCGCTCTGCAGCATGACCACGCGATCGAAATTGCGCAACGTCGCGAGGCGATGCGCGATCGCGATTACCGTGCGACCACGCATCAGACGCGCCAGCGCCTCACGGATCGCCTCCTCCGATTCACTGTCGAGGGCCGCCGTTGCCTCATCCAGCAGCAGAATGGGCGCGTCCTTCAGGAAGGCGCGTGCAATGGCGATGCGCTGGCGCTGCCCGCCGGACAGTTTGACGCCGCGGTCCCCGACCATGGTGTGAAGACCTTCCGGCAGCGTCTCGACGAAGTCGCAACGCGCCGAAATGGCTGCACGCAATACCTCGTCATCCGTCGCCTCGGGACGTCCATACCGGATGTTCTCCATGATGGAGCGATGGAACAATGAGATGTCCTGCGGTACCACGGAGATTGCATGACGCAGGCTGTGCTGGGTCACGCGTGAAATATCCTGGCCATCGATGGTGATGCTGCCATCCTGGACGTCATAGAAGCGCTGCAACAGCACGAACAGGCTCGACTTGCCGCCGCCGGACTGGCCGACAAGGCCAACGCGCTGGCCGGCATTGAGCCGCAACGTGAACTTGTCGAATACCTGCAGACCGCCGGGATAGCGGAACGAGATATTGTTGAAGGCGATCGCTGCACCGGACTTCACCAGCGGCTCGGCCTCGGGATGGTCACTGAGTTCATGGGGCACCAGCAATGTGGACAGCGCCTCGGACAGGCGCGCAACATGTTGCGTGACATCCACGAGCGCTACCGCAAGATCTCGCGTCGCATGCAGGATCGAGAGACCGAGCGTACAGATCAGAACGACGTCGCCGGTGCTGGCGCCGTCGCGTTGCCACAGCATGATCGCCCAGGCGAGCAGCCCGATCGTGAGCGCGACCGTGATGGCCGCATGCGTCAGGCGCAGGCGCTCAAGATAGCGCAGGCTGCGACCACGGGCGTTCAGCTCGCGATCGACCGTTTCATCGAAGCGGTCATGCTCGAAGCTCAATCCGCAGAATGCGCGGACCAGCGGCATATTGTTGATGACATCGACCATTTCACCATCGACGGCGGCCGCCTTGCTGGCGAAGTCGTCATGCAGTTTCTTGCCAGCCGCGGCCATCTTGAACATCATCACGACGACCGCGCCCGCCACGACCGTCAGTCCCGCCGCCATCGGCAGGCTGACGGTTCCAATTAGCAGGATAGCCGCGAATGTCGCGACGCAGGGCGGCAACACGTTCCAGACAAACATGTTTTCGACCGTGAAGACCGCGTTGGATGTTGCCGTGATACGGCTGGTCAGCATGCCGGGCAGCCGATCCGAGAAGTAGCTCGGTGCGTGTCCGGTCAGATGGCGAAAGATATCGCGCCTGAGATCGCCGGTGACACCAACGAATGTGTAGCTCGCGGTCCAGCTGGCCACGCGCCACAGAAACATGTCTGCCGTGATCAGCGAGATTAGAACGCCAAATGCGATCCAGACGGTATTACCGGCTCCCGAAGGTCCAGATGAGAGGCCATCGACTAAAAATTTAATTCCGTACTGCGTGCCCACCGAACAGGCGACGGCTGCAAGCACGGATATCAGGATGATCAGATGCGATGCAGAACGCATCCTGATGTAGCGCATCACGAAAGCGAAAGGGCGATACGCATATCCGGAAAGACTGTCCATGTGATTGTCAAAACCCGTTGAATAAGAACAAGAATCTCGACGGACAGCGTCCCCGCCCGCTGATGGAGATGATGCCATCCCGAATTTCCCACGCTCTCGCCATCTCGGCGCAACATTCGGGCAGCATTAACACTCCGGAAACCGTGGTTGAACGTGATGGCATCAGCAAGACCACAGTGTGGACGAACTACGCAGATCACATAGGAACCTCGCAGATGCGAGAACGTTCCAGCTTCAGGCATACCGGTACCGACACGTCGTCGCTGAAGTTGTTCATCACTTCCAACATGGGAGATATGTAAAATGCGCATCGCGCAAGTTGCTCCGCTGACAGAAGCCGTTCCGCCGAAGCTCTATGGAGGCACGGAACGCGTCGTACACTGGTTGACCGAAGAGCTGGTGGCGCAGGGGCATGATGTTACGCTGTTCGCCAGCGGCGACTCTCAAACGTCAGGCAAGCTCGACGCCGGATGGCCGAAGGCGCTGCGGCTCGATGGCTCTGTCCGCGATCCCAACGCCCTCCATATGGAAATGCTCGAGCGCGTAAGACAGAAATGTGACGACGACGAATTCGACGTTCTGCATTTCCATCTCGATTACTATCCGTTCTCGCTATTCTCCCGCCAACCCACACCATTTCTCACGACGCTGCACGGCCGTCTGGATCTGCCGGAACATCAGCCGACCTTCACGACTTTCTCCAAGATTCCCGTTGTTTCGATTTCGAACGCGCAGCGGCGCCCGGTACCCCAGGCGAATTTCGTGCGCACGATCTATCACGGCCTTCCCGAGAAGCTGCTGACGCCGCAACCGATCACGCCGAGCTACCTCGCCGTGCTCGGGCGTATTGCGCCCGAGAAGGGCGTTGACCGCGCGATCAAGATCGCCATCCGCGCCGGCATCCCGCTGAAAATCGCGGCCAAGATCGACCGCGCGGATGAGGACTATTACGAGCAGGTCGTTCGCCCACTGATGGATCATCCGCTGGTCGAATATATCGGCGAGATCAGCGACCGGGAGAAGCCGGAATTCCTCAGCGGCGCCTATGGTCTGTTGCTGCCGATCGACTGGCCCGAGCCGTTTGGCCTGGTGATGATCGAATCCATGGCCTGCGGCACGCCGGTCATTGCCTATAACCGCGGCTCGGTGCCGGAGATCATCGACGAGGCCCTCACCGGCTTCATCGTCGAGGACGAGACCAGTGCAGTTGCCGCGGTGGGTCGTCTCGCCGGCATGGACCGTACAGCGATCCGCAAGCAGTTCGAAACCCGCTTCACCGCCCGGCGCATGGCTCTGGATTATGTGGCCACCTATCGCAGCATGATGGAGCATAGGGTGTCGCTGCGACTGGTCAGCAGCGCAGAGTAGTCTGAAGCGCATAATTAAGGCATCGAAGGGCGGCCCGTCGGGTCGCCCTTTTTGGTGCGGGCCTGCTGCAAAATCACTGGCCCGCTGTACAGCCCGTGCGACATTTGCGAGATAGATGACAGACATCAGATCACGGCATTGGCCCGAATCGACGTCCGACCGTTTTTCTCGCATCTCGACAGGCCCTCATGACCGCCGTTTCCCGCTTCGAAATTATCCTGCTGCTGATGGCTGTCATCGTTTTGCTCGATATGATCGCGCGGCGTTTTCAGCTTCCGCGCGCGGCTGCACTGATCCTCGGCGGCATCGGCTTCGCACTGATCCCGGGCACCCCGGATGTCGAAATCGACCCCGAGCTGGTGCTCGTGTTGTTTCTGCCGCCGCTGCTGATGTCGAGCGCCTGGTTCACCTCCTGGCGGGATTTCCGCGCCGATCTTCGCATCATATTGCAGCTCGCCGTTGGCGCTGTCTTCTTCACCACCCTCGTGGTCGGCGTAGTCGCGCATCTGGTGATGCCGTCGCTGCCCTGGGCCGCCTGTTTTGCGCTCGGCGCCATTGTCTCGCCGCCGGATTCGGTGGCGGCCAAGGCCGTGCTGCAGAGCGTGCCGCTCCCGCCGCGCATTATCGTGCTGCTGGAGGGCGAGAGCCTCGTCAACGACGCATCGGGCCTGGTGCTGCTGCGCTTCGCCATCGCGGCAGCGCTGACCGGCTCGTTCAGCGTCACTGCGGCCACCGTGAGTTTCTTCTCGGTCGCGATCGGCGGCCTGCTTGTTGGCATCGTCTTCGCCTTCGCTGCCATTCTGGTGATCAAGCGCATCAAGGAAATCGACCTTGCCATTGCCTGGACCTTCCTGGTCGCCTGGATCTCCTATATCGCCGCGGAAAAGCTGCACGTCTCGGGCGTGCTGTCCACCGTCGCCTGCGGCATGATCCTCGGATGGAAGCAGCACGAATTCTTCGGCGCTGCGACGCGCACCCGCGCCACCGCAGCGTGGAGCGTCGTCGTATTCGTGCTGGAATCTCTGGTGTTTATCCTGATTGGCCTGTCGCTGCGCGGCGTGCTGTATCGCCTCGGCGGCTATGACGCGGTGGTGGCGCTGTTGCCGGTGACGGCTGCTGTCATCGCAGCAGTGATCCTCGCCCGCTTCGCCTGGATGTTTCCCGGCACCTATCTGCCGCGCATGCTGATGCCGAAGCTGCGTGCCCGCGACCCCGCTCCGCCATGGACGGTGCCGTTCATCATGAGCTGGGCCGGTTTGCGCGGCGTGGTGAGCCTCGCTGCCGCATTATCATTGCCGGAGGAATTTCCGGGCCGCGACGTCATCCTGGCGATCACCTTCGCAGTCATCCTGGTGACGGTCCTTGTCCAGGGCTCGACGCTGGCACCGATCGTGCGCCGTCTCATCAAAACCGACAATGTCCGCGCACCGCATCATTCCAAACTCAGCGAAGCGCAGGCGCGCGCGCGCGTTGCGGCCGCGCAATTTTCTGCCATCGAGAAGGCGTCACGCAATGATGACGGCACACATCGCCATCCGCGCCTGTTCGAGCAATATACCTATCGCAAGGGCGCCGCGGCGCGCTATGCCGAAGAGGCTGAGGCACTATCGCCGCACCGCATCGACCATTACACGACCGTGCTGGCCGCCATCGAAGCCGGCCGTGCAGAGCTTCTGAAGATGCACCGTGAGGGCGAAATCCACGACAGTGTGCTGCATGCGATCGAGGAAGGGCTAGATCTCGAAGAAGTCAACGCAAGACGTTTTCTGTAAAGGCACGCTTCCTTTAGCAGCCATTCGCCGTGGCGCCTTCACAGCCGCCACCATCGGCTCTAACCTTGATCGTCAAGCGCCAGTCAAGGCGCAAAATCCGGGAGAAAACAACATGCGACTTCAAGGCCTATCCACTATCGTCACCGGCGGCGCATCGGGTTTCGGTGCCGAGATCGCGCGGTCTTACGCGCGCGAAGGCGCCAAGGTCGTCATCCTCGATCTGAATGCCGATGGCGCGAAAAAGGTTGCGGCCGAGATCGGCGACAGCGCAATCGCCCTTGGCGGCAGCGTCACCAGCAAGGCCGATGTTGATGCCTCGGTGAAGCTCGCGGTCGAAAAATTCGGCAAGCTCGACGTCGTCGTCAACAATGCCGGCTGGACCTTTCGCAACAAGCCCTTGCTCGAAGTGACCGAAGAAGAATTCGACAAGGCGTTCGACATCAATGTGAAATCGATCTTCCTGATGACCAATGCCTGTGTGCCGGTGATGAAGAAGCAGAAGAGCGGTCGCATCATCAATATCGGCTCGACAGCCGGCGTCCGGCCGCGCCCGGGCCTGACCTGGTACAACGCCACCAAGGGCGCGGTGAACCTGATGTCGAAATCGATGGCCGTGGAACTGGCGCCCGATGGCATCCGCGTCAATTGCATCGCACCGGTGATCGGCGAAACCGCGCTACTGGAATCCTTCATGGGCGTGCCGGATACGCCAGAGAACCGCGCCAAATTTATCGGGACGATCCCGCTCGGCCGCATGTCGCGCCCCTCGGATATCGCCAATGCCTGCGTTTATCTGGCGGGCGAGGAATCCGAGTTCCTCACCGGCGTGATCCTCCCAGTCGATGGCGGACGGACGATTTAGGTTTACCGTCATTCCGGGGCGCGGACGGCTCTTGCCGGACGTGAACCCGGAATCCCGGCATGGTTTCAATCTCGAATCGACGCACACTACGAGATTCCGGGTTCGCGTGCGCAAGAATGCGCCCGCGCCCCGGAATGACGAACTGGGAAATTCATAAACCATCGAATCCGGTCAGATTCGATTCACCACGCGCGTTAAGCAGTTCACCGGCCATTCATGCGATGGTCGCGCCATGATCGAGGGACACACCTCGGCAGGGAAGGCGTCAGGGTCAGGCCGGTCAACGGTCTGACCCCTCTCTTTGGGGATCATCATGGCAGCAAAGAAGAAACCGGCTCCGCGCAAGAAAGCCAGTGCATCGGACGCTGTTCATCCGATTTCTGCAGTCGCGGCCGTTGCAGTCCGCAGCCTTATCAATATGGCGATTGTGTCCGCATCCTGCGCAACCACGTTGTTGACTCTGATGGCCGTGCTCAAGTTCCAGACCGCCTGAGCGGCGATCACTTCATCTCGTTGAGTAGCGTCGGGATCAGTTCCGACACCGTCGGATGGATCGGCACCGCCCATTGCAACTGGGTGTAATCGGCGCCGGCATTCATGATGTCGAGAATGCCATGGATCGCCTCGTCGCCTCCGGTACCGAGGATGGCGGCTCCCAAAATCTTCTTCGTTTCAGCATCGACCACAACCTGCATCATGCCCGCGGTCTCGCCCTTCTCGACGGCGCGGCCTACATGGGTCATCGGCCGGTTGCCGATCAGCAATTTCTTTCCTGTGGCCTTTGCCTGAGTCAGCGTCATGCCGACGCGGCCAAGCGGCGGGTCGATGAACAGCGCATAGCCGGGAAGCCGATCGCTGACGCGGCGGCTTGCACCATCGAGCAGGTTCGCGGCAATGATCTCGAAGTCGTTGTACGCTGTATGCGTGAAGGCCCCGCGGCCGTTGCAATCGCCCATGGCAAAAATGCCCGGCACATTGGTGGCGAGACCGTCATCGACCTTGATGTAGCCGCGGTCATCCACAGCGATGCCAGCCTTGTCGAGACCGAGATCGTCGGTATTCGGACGGCGTCCCACCGCAAGCAAAACATCACTACCGATGATCTCCGGCGCGCCTTCGGTGCAGTCGACACCGACAGCCACGCCATCGGGATGCGGCTTGAAGGTGATGCATTCGGCATTGGTTCGTATATGGATGCCTTCGGCGAGAAGGATATCGCGGATCGCTTCGGAGATCTCAACATCCTCACGCGAGACCAGATGCGCGCCCTTCTCGACCACCGTCACTTCGGCGCCGAAGCGGCGATACATCTGCGCAAATTCGAGCCCAATATAACTGCCGCCGATGACCACCAGATGTTTCGGCACGCGATCCAGCTGCAGGATTCCCGTATTGGTCAGATAGGTGACGTCGTTGATGCCCGGCATATCAGGCACGACAGCCCGCCCACCGACATTCAGGAAAATCCTCGGAGCCGTCAGCAACTCATCGCCCACGCGGATCGTATCCGCTGATTCGAACCGCGCCTGGCCGTTGATGACCGTGCATTTGTCCATGCCGCGCAACCAGCTTTCGACGCCATTGCGCGAGTCATGGATCACCTTGTCTGCCCGCGCCTTCACGCGAGCCATGTCGATCCGCACCGGCGCGTCAATCATCACGCCATAGTCGCTGCCGCGGCGCGCAAGATGCGCGGTATAGGCGGAGGCGACCAGCGTCTTGGTCGGTTTGCAGCCGGTATTGACACAGGTGCCGCCAAACAGATGACGCTCGACGATCGCGACCGACATGCCTGCGGATGTGAGCCGACCCGCGAGTGAAGGTCCGGCCTGCCCGGCCCCAATGATGATGGCATCGAAGCGCATGATTTCAGCTCCCAACCGGCAGAGCCAATGCTCCACCGCGGCGAGAGACTAGCGTTGGAAACAGCATCAGCCAACGGATGACCGAAGTTCCAGCGCCGGCAGCTCCCGGGCCGCTTAGGGCTTGCCGGCAACTGCAGGGCCGCGCCAGCGCGCCCAGAGCCGTTCAAACAGCGGCAACAGCCCGCGCGGCGTCACCAAAATCACCGAGATCACCACGAGGCCGTAGATGAAATAATGCAGGCCGGGCAGCGTGCTGCCGAGCTTGCCGCGCAGGATTTCACCAAGTGGCACCAGCAGCAATGCGCCAAGCGCGGGGCCATAGGCGCGGCCGAGCCCGCCGACGGTTGCAAACAGCACGATCTCGATGGTGATCACGGGCGAGATCAGCAGATAGGGATCGGCAAAAGTGAGATAGCGCACATAGGCGGTACCGACGACGGAGGCGAGCATCGCCGAGATCACCATGGCGGTGATCTTGTAGCGCAGGACGTTGACGCCAATCGCCTGCGCCGCCTTCTCATTGTCGCGGATGGTGCGCAGATAATAGCCAAGCGGCGAATTGAGGATCGCGACATTGACCAGTACACAAATCGCGGCCAGCCCCAGCATCATCCAGAACGCGCCGTGGCCACCGCCAAACTGGAACGCCAGGAAATTACCCGTGTCCTTCGGCAGCAGCAGCCCGGACGCGCCGCCGAGGAAGTCCCAGCCTTCGACGACGATGCTGCCCATTTCCGCGAAAGCCAGCGTGATCAGCACAAAAGAGAGATGGCCGAGCTGAAAGCGGAAATCGATCCAGGCGATGACGGCGCCGAGGATTCCCGAGATCACCGCCGAGATCACGAGACCCAGCCACATATTGATGCCGAGCTTGAGCAGGAGCGCGGCCGAGAACATCGATCCGATGCCGATAAAGAGGCTGTGCGCCAGCGAGATCTGCCCGGCCATGCCGCCGACGATGTTCCACGACGAAGCCAGTGCCACATAGACCAGCGCCAGCGTGAGGATGTGGACGTAATAGCTCGACAGCACGAAGGGCATGATGGCGGCGATGACCAGCGCGCCCCACCAGATCGGCGATGCGAGCGTCTTGTAGAATTCGTCTCTCATCGTGCCGAGCTCCAGGTCAGGCCCTTCGGGAGAAACAGCATGATCGCCACGAAGATGATGTAGGGCAGCAGCAAGCCGATCGGGCCGTCGAGATAGATCGTGCCGAAGGCTTCGGCGATGCCGATAATCAGGCCGCCGAGCATGATGCCGACGAAATTGGTCATGCCGCCGAGCACCACGACCAGCAGCGTGATCACGGTGTAACGCAGACCCTGGGTCGGCTGGATCGGCGTGCCGGGCAGTAGCAGCGCGGCGGCCAGCGCGAGAATGCCGATGCCGAGCGCGAAAGTGAGCACCTGGACGCGGCCGACATTGATGCCCATCAGCGCGGCGGCATGGGCATTCTGATGCACGGCGCGGATCGAGCGGCCGAAATCGGTTGAGCGCAGCATGATGTAGAGGCCGATGGCCAGCGCGAAGGAGACGACGAAGGCCACGATATGCGGCACCCGCAGCACCACGTCACCGAGAATGATCAGCTTGGATTCGACGAAGGACGGCGTGCGTGCCGGCTCGCCGCCGAACACCATCAGGATGCCGTTCTGCAGCACGAGGCTGAGTCCCAACGTGAGCTGCACCACCATCAGGAACTGATGCCCGACCATCGGCCGTATCAGGAAGATGTAGACCAGTGCGCCGATGGCGGTCATCAGCGGCACCGTGATGATGATCGACACATAGGGGTCCATAGCGAAGGCGGAGTACAGGGCGAGGCACATGAACATGCCGAGCGAGATGAAATCGCCATGCGAGAAGTTGACGACGCCCGAAACGCCGTAAACGAGCCCCATGCCCAACGCCAGCAAGCCATAGGTGGCGCCGATCAGAAGGCCTTGGGCGAGAGCTTGATAAAGTTCGGTCACATCACTCTCCGATCACAGACCAAGATAGGCGCTGCGGGTACGCGGATCGTTCTTCACGGTCTCCGCATCACCCTCCACCGCCACCTGCCCGCGCTCCAGCACGTAGCAGCGCTTGGCGTGGCGCAACGTCAGATTCAGATTCTGCTCCACCAGCAGGATGGTCAGCCCATCGGCATGCAACTTGTCGATGATCTCAAAAATATACTGCACGAACAGCGGCGACAGACCGAGCGAGGGTTCATCGAGCATCAGGAGCTTGGCTTCCGCCATCAGCCCGCGGCCGATGGCCAGCATCTGCTGCTCACCGCCTGACAGTGACCCGGCGCTCTGGGTCAGCCGCTCGCCGAGCCGCGGAAACAAACCGATGACTTTCTCCATCTGCTGCGGACGATGCTTGCGCGCATGCGCATTGATGCCGCCAAGCAGAAGATTTTCGCGGATGCTCATTTCCGGAAACACCAGACGGCCTTCCGGCACCTGCACGATGCCGAGCTCGACACGCGCCTGCGGCGTTAATTTGCTGATGTCTTCGCCGAGAAACAGAATGCGCCCGGAGAGCGGCTTGACCATGCCGGACAGCGCATTGATCAGCGTGGTCTTGCCGGCATTGTTGGCGCCCAGCAGGCCGACGATCTCGCCCGCAGCGATCTTGGCGTTGATGTCGCGCAGCACCGGCACGCCACCATAGCCTGCAACCAGGTTATCGATCTCAAGCATCGAGATGATCTCCGAAATAGGCATCGACGACGCGCTGATCTCGAAGGATCTCGTCGGGCGTGCCCTGCGCGATCTTCTCGCCGAAATTGATCACCACCATACGCTGCGCCAGCCGCATGATGACCGGCATCACGTGCTCGACCATCACGATGGTGACGCCCTGCTTGTTAAGCTCCTCGATGATCGCGATCGGCGCGGCGGTCTCGGCCATGGTCAGGCCGGCCATCACTTCGTCGAGCAGAATGCAGCGCGGATCGGTGGCGATGCACTTCGCGAGCTCCAACAGCTTCTTGTCCTGCAGCGACAGTGTCGCCGGCGTCTTGTGCTCCTTGCCGCCGAGGCCGACGCGCAGCAGCGCCTGCGCCGCATAGTCGATGGCCTCGCGCATCGGCCGGCGTGTCAATGCTGCGGTCGTGACGACGTCGAGCGCCGTCATGTCGGCAAAGGACTGGACGATCTGGAAGGAGCGCATCAATCCGCGGCGCACCAGCCGATCCGGCGACACCCCGATAATGCTTTCACCGTCATAAACAACGTCGCCCGCGCTCGGCGGAATGAAGCCGGAGATCACACCGAACAAAGTGGTCTTGCCGGCACCGTTCGGGCCAATGATGCCAAGAATTTCGCCCTTCTCGACGTCGAAGCTCACCGCGTTGAGCGCGACCAGCCCGCCAAACCGCCTGGTGATGTTGGAGACTTCCAGAAATGCCACAGCCGTCCACTCTTTATGTTGCGCTCAGTCTTACTACAGCGCCGATCAGGACTTCGGCCGCGGCGGCACCTGGGCAAATTCCTTCGGGAACACGACCTGCTGATCCTGCTCGGGAGTCCATTGGATGAACATCGCAGAACCATCCTTGAGCAGACGGTCTTCTGCGAATTGCAGGCCCTTCGGCTTGGCGATGTAGAGGTTCGGATCGCCTGCCGGAATGTTGACGTTCTTCAGCGCCTCGAGCAACGCATCGCTCTGCAGCGACTTGGCATTCTCAAGCACCTGCTGCAGCACGCGCGCCGCCTGGGCGTATTGCACCGCGCCCTGGCCGATTTTTTCGAGCTTGGCGACATCGCGCAATTCCGTGACGATCTTCTGCATCGACTCGATTTTGGCGCCGGCGCTGAAGCCGGTCATACCGAACAGGTTCTTCGTCAGCACGGCCTTGCCGATCTCGGGGCCGAGATCCTTCCAGAGCGACAGATCCGAGTAGCCGCCGGTGCCACCGCAGAAGATGCTGCCGTGATAGTTCAGATTGTAACGCGCCTGATGCAGCAAGATGCCATCGCGCGGCGTCACGAGGCCGACAACGACGTCCGGCTTGAGCGAGCGAATACGAACCATCGCCGCCGTCTGGTCCTGCGCACGAATATCGAGCGCGGCTTCGCCGATGATCTGGATGCCGCTCGCCTTCAGCTTCTCGACCAGGAATTTGTTCGACTGCTGGCCGGCCTCGTAATTCGAATAGGCCATGACGGCGGTCTTGATCGGAAACTTGAAATCGTCGCGCAATGAGATGACGAAATCATGCATGGTCTGCGCATAGCCGCGATCATACGGGTATCCCAGCGTGAACATATAGTTCGACTGCGACCCACCGGCCCAGACCGACAGCGTCGGAATCTTGGCTTCGTCGACCACCGGCGTCAACGCCAGCATCTGTGCGCTGAGAATGGTGCCGGTCAGAAGCTGCACTTTTTCCTCGGTGATCAGGCGCCGCGCTTCGGCAGCGGTCCGCGCCGGCTGGCTGGTATCGTCCGCCAGCACCAGCTCGATCCTGGCGCCGCCCTTGCTCTTGATGCCGCCTTCGGCATTGATCTTCTTGATGATGTATTCGAAAGCCGGCTGGCCTTCCTGCGCGTAAGCCGCAAGACCGCCGCTCATCGAATTGACCACGCCGATGCGGATCGCCGGCTCGGCGGCGCCTGCGCTACGAATGAACGGCGCGGCGATCGGCCCTGCCAGAACGGCAGAGGCACCAAGGCCAAATGTGCGGCGGGTCATGGTCATGTCATATCCTCCGATGCGCAACGACGCTGAAGCGACGCGCTTTCTTGTTCTGTTACTGGGCGCTGGAGTGTCGAACACTGCGTTACAGATTGGGAGTCTGCATATCGCAGTCGGGCAGCGTTTTTCGGACTTAGCCGCCTTTGCGCAGCCGCGTCAAATTGCGGCGTACGGGAATCGCGAATGAGGGCCATGCATCCGTGACGGGGCTTTCACAGGCGAGCAATCGCAAAGCCTGCACGCGGGAAATGTACAACCGTCGCGCCGACATCGGGATCCTCACGCCGCAAAGCGATGCTGTCATGACCCGCAGAAACAAACGCACCGATGACGGGATCGAAACCCCAATCGGTCGGCATGACCGATACCATTACGCCTTCCTTAAACGGCAGACCTTGATCATCTGCAATATCGTTATGAGGAGAAGCAGATGTCGCCATAGGCTGACAGAGCCGCGCTATGTCCAGCGCCAGCTCGGGCGACAGCTCCTCAACCGTTCCGTGCCCCAGCGCGGCAACCCGGTCCATCCACGCGAGAACGCGCGGATGCTCGGCAAGACCTTCGCTCTCACCGAGATTGCGGCGCGCGTACCAGAGCGGATGGTAGACGGCGATGTCGGCAAGTGATGGCACGTTGCCGAGCAGGAATGCGTCGCCATGCGCAAGCCAATCGCTCAGCCAGGCAAGATGAATGCGAAACTGGTTGCGCAGCGCAGGAATCTGCTCACGCATCTTCACGCTGTCCCAGCCATCGAACTTGCCTGACGTGAAACTCGCGCGATCGGCATGCAGTTCTGGCGGAAAACGATCGCCGTTCAGGCCGAAGACCAGTCCAAGAGCATTGGCAAAGAGCGCGCGATCGGCCCAGGCCGCGATGATATCGGCCTGACCGCGCGTGCCCGTCGGATAAAGCGTCGTCTCGGGAAAACGCCGCTCAAGCTCCGCGAGAATGCGGCGCGTATCGCAATAAACGTCTGCGCCGATCTGCAGCACCGGAACGCGGCGATAGCCTCCGGTGAGCGCCACGAGCTCTGGCTTCGGCGCGATCCGCGGCTGGATCACTGACTGCCAATGCAGGCCCTTCAATCCAAAGGCGACGCGCACTTTCTCGGCAAACGGCGAACGCGGATAGTGATGCAGAACAAGATCGGTCGCCGTCACTGCATCCCTTGCCTGTCAGCTATGTCGCATGCACCGCCGTCGTCGCGCCGGCGGAATACATCGCCTCGAATTCGGCAATCGGATGCGGAAGTCCATCCGGGCCGGTGATCTCAACATCCCAGCTGCCGTCGTCGAGCAGCTCCCTGGCCTTCTTGACAGCTCCGGCCGCGTTGTCGCGGCGGAGTGAAACAGTCCCTGACGTATCGGTTCCCCTGACGAAAAACGGCAAGTCACGTCCTCCCTGTGTGAGGCGCCCCGCAATGCGAGACCGCGCGCGACGTCTTGATCGCGTCACTCTGCGCATCAGACCACAGGACTCGCGGCAATTCCAGCAACTTGCCGTCGCAATCGTCATGAACCTGTTATGCAGCCCCGCGCTGCGCTGCGGGACGCGTCAACGCGAAGAAGACGAGGGTGCATACGGTCAGGAATACCGCCATTGAGATTAAAACTGCGGGCAATCCCCAGGCGGCGGCAATCGGACTGGTAGCCGATTGCATTACGGCGGTGCCAAGGAAGAACGACAGGTTTGCTGCAGAGAGCGCTTTGCCAATATTCTCGGCAGCAACGACCTGGCGGATCATCGCATAGACGAGCGGCTGCATCGCCACGAGAAGGCCGATGACCACAAGCAGGCCGGTATCGACTGCCACGGGCATCACTGGCAGGCCGAAAAGCGTGGCTAACGGATAGCCCGGTGCACCGAGCGCCATCACGAGTAGCAACGCGGCGGCGCACAAATGGACCGCAAACAGCAGCATGCGGCGATGACCCAGCTTGCGATCGAGCAGGCCCGACAGCGCCGGTCCGATCACCAACGCAACCGTAAACAGAGCCAGTACATTGCCGGCCTCTATCCGCGACAGTCCCTTGATATTCATCAGCCAGGGACCTGCCCAAAGCCCACGCAACACGAGTTGAACCGCCAGCGACACGAAAGCGAGGATCACGATACCGCGCACCGCACGTGATACACCGAGTTGCAGAACCGAAACCATCTCGCCCAGAAGCGCGCGCGGCCGGCCTTCGGGACGCGATGCCGGCACCATGACCGCGATCAGCATCGCCACGACAATCGCCGCTGCGGCGGCAATCCAGAATCCGGCGCGCCATCCCCAGTGTTCGACAACGTAAGCAAGCGGACTGGCCGACAACAGCAGCCCCGCATTGCCGAATGACAGAATGATGCCGGACCACAGACCGAACTGCGCTGGTGTCAGCCGCTTGGCCGCGAGCGTCATCGGGCACATCAGCATGCCCGACGTCGCCATGCCGATCGTTGCCTGCGACACGAAGAACGACAGAGGCCCTGTCGACAGCGCCGCAATCGCCGCGCCGCAGACCGTACCGGCGAACAGCACGAGCGACACCGAGCGGATGCTGTAGCGATCCAGCGCGACGCCGACCGGAATCTGCAGGAGCGCGAAGAAAAAATGATAGGCCGAAGTCAGCGCGGCCAGCGTCTGCGGCGTCACGCCGAGATCGGTCGACATCACATCGATCGCGACCGCAGGCGTGGTGCGCAGCATGTTGGACAGTACATGCCCGCAGGTCAGAATGAGCATGGCGGCCACGAGCGCTACGCTCACGGGCGGATCGATGGCAACGGGCTTGAAGGCAGAAGAGTCGGCAGCACTGGTCATGGCGCTCGCCTACGCGGAAACACGGCGCGCATCAACCGCCACGAAAGCCGTGGCGGTCATGCTCTCTCAATGCTGCGGTGCAGCTTAGGCGACCGATGCCTCGATTCGGATCGGGATCGATTTGTAAGCCGGCGTTCCCGACTTCGCATCATGCTGGTCGAGTGACACGAGCACATTGGCCTCAGGATAATAGGCCGCCACCGATCCTTGTGGGATGTTGTAAGCCACCGCCGTCACCCGACGCAGCGCGCGCGGCGCGCTGTCCGGACGATCCAGCACGATGTCGATCAGATCACCGTGGCTCAGCCCGCTGCGGGCGAGGTCCTGCTCGTTGACGAACACCACATCGCGCCGCCCGGTGATGCCGCGATAGCGATCGTTCATACCGTAGATCGTGGTGTTGTACTGGTCGTGGCTGCGCAGTGTGGTCAGCGTCAACGCGGTCTCGGCGGGGCCGTCCTCATAGAGGCCGGAGAAGACCAGGAACTGCGCCTTCTTGCTCGGCGTCAGCCATTCCCGTTCCGAGGCGGCGTTGCGCAGCCGGAAGCCACCCGGCTTCTTGATCCGTGCATTGTAATCCTCGAAGGCCGGAAAGACCGACTCGATGGCGTCGCGGATCTTGCTGTAGTCGGCCACGTAGTCCAGCCACTTCACCTTGGTATTCGGCAAAGTCGCGATGGCCATATCGGCAACGATCGCAGTCTCGGACTTCAGATGCTCGGACGCCGGCTTCAAGCCGCCGCGCGAGGCGTGCACCATCGACATCGAATCTTCCACCGTCACCAGTTGCGGACCCGTCGCCTGCACGTCGATCTCGGTGCGGCCAAGGCATGGCAGGATGATCGACTCTTTCGCGATCAGAAGATGCGAGCGATTGAGCTTGGTGGCGATATGCACCACGAGATCGAGGCTACGCATCGCCGGATAGGTCGCCTCGGGATCTGACATCGCGACCGCGAGATTGCCGCCAAGACAGATCAACGCCTTCGAACGGCCATCGCGGATCGCCTTCACCGACGCGACGGCATCGTGACCATGCGCGCTCGGCGGCTTGAAGTTGAAGGTGCGTTCGATGCCGTCGAGCAGCGCGGCGTTGGGTACTTCGGTGATCCCCACGGTGCGGTCGCCCTGTACGTTGGAGTGCCCGCGCAGCGGCGAGATGCCGGCGCCGGGACGGCCGATGTTTCCGCGCAGCATCAGGAGATTGGCGATCTGCTGCACGTTACCGGTGCCGTGGCGATGCTGGGTGATGCCCATGCCGTAATTGATGATGACGCTCTTGGCCGCGGCGTAGATATTGCCTAGGTTTTCGATATCGGCGCGCGGCAGGCCAGACGATTTCTCGATCGCCTCCCATGAGGTCGCGTCGAGATCGGCGAGCAGCGCCTCGATGCCGTTGGTATGTTCGGCGATGAAGGCGCGGTCAAGCACGCCGGGGCCGCCTTCGGCAAGGCTCGCGGCGTCGAGCGCCACGACGGTCTTCATCATGCCCTTCAGCACGGCAATGTCGCCGCCGACCTTGACCTGGTAATAGGTCGACGAGATCTGCGTAGAGCTCAACGTCAGCATTTCCGCTGGATGCTGCGGGGATGTGAATCGTTCCAGCCCGCGCTCGCGCAGCGGATTGATTGAAACGATGGCAGCACCGCGCTTGGAGCATTCGCGCAGGGTCGTCAGCATGCGCGGATGATTGGTGCCGGGATTGTGCCCGATACAGAACACCGCATCCGCATGATCGAAATCCCCGAGCGTCACCGTGCCCTTGCCGACGCCAATGGATTCCGGAAGGCCGACGCTGGTGGCCTCGTGGCACATGTTCGAGCAATCGGGAAAATTGTTGGTGCCGTATTCGCGCACGAACAACTGATACATGAAGGCTGCTTCGTTAGAGCAGCGGCCCGACGTGTAGAACTCCGCCATGTTCGGATCGGGCAAAGCGCGCAAGCCGGCACCGATCCGCGCCATCGCATCCTCCCACGAGATCGGAAGATATTTGTCGCTAGCCCGGTCATAGGCCATCGGATGGGTGAGACGTCCCTCGTTTTCGAGGTCGTGATCATGCCAGCCCCAGAGTTCGCTCACCGTATGGGCCGCAAAGAATTCCGGCGTCGTGCGCTTGGCTGTTGCTTCCCACGACACCGCCTTGGCGCCGTTCTCGCAGAACTCGAATGATGACGTATGCTTTGGATCGGGCCAGGCGCAGCCCGGGCAATCAAAGCCATGCGGCTGGTTCATCGTCAGCAGGCCGTGCGTTTCGTTGACCACCGCCATCTGTCCGCGCACCGCGTCGGCCACTGCCTTCAACGCACCCCAACCTGCGGCCGCGCCTTTATAGTCTTCGACGCCCTGAACGTGCTTCTTCGCCATCGCGATCCGTCCTTCACCATTCCGGCCCATATGGCCTAATTCCGCCTCGTAGCATTAAAGGCTGTAATGCAGCGAATAAATGCCATCAACTTTGATTGACCGACCCCTGCGCTGTATTGAACGATACGAATGCCGCGACACCTGTTCACCAAGGCTATCGCCCGATTGATATTTTGAATGGAGCGCCGATGACCTCTTCTTCCCTGTTCCAGCCGCTGCAAGTTGGCCCGTATCAACTCAGCCACCGGGTTGCGATGGCGCCGCTGACGCGCATGCGTGCCGAGAAGACATCTCTCGCTGCGTGGACGCTCAATGCCGAATATTATGCTCAGCGCGCGACCGAAGGCGGATTGATTATCGCCGAGGCGTCGCAGGTCATGCAGGAAGGCCAAGGCAACCCGAACACGCCGGGCATCTATTCGAAAGAGCAGATCGCCGGCTGGCGTCAGGTCACTGACGCCGTGCATGCCAAGGGCGGCATCATCTTCCTGCAGCTATGGCATGTCGGCCGTGCCTCACATTCCTCGTTCCAGCCCGGCGGCGGGCTTCCGGTCGCGCCGTCAGCCATTGCGATCGACGCTACCACGCGGACGGCTTCAGGCGAGACGGTATCTTACGAAACGCCCCGCGCCCTGGAGACCAGCGAGATTCCCGGCATTATCGACGCCTACCGACAGGCCACGCGCAACGCCAGGGAAGCCGGCTTCGACGGCGTCGAGGTGCACGGCGCCAACGGCTATCTGCTCGAACAATTTCTGCAGACCCGCAGCAATCGGCGCACCGACCAATATGGTGGCTCCATCGAGAACCGCGCCCGCCTGCTGCTCGAAGTGACCAATGCCGTCATCGACGCCTGGAGCGCGGATCATGTCGCCGTCCGCCTGTCGCCCTATGGTGTCTCGAATGACTCCGGCGAAGCCGATCCGATGCCGCTCTACAGCTATGTGGTCCGTGAGCTCGACAAGCTCGGCCTCGCCTACCTCCATTTCGTCGAGCCGCGCACCAGCGGCGTCGGCCGCGCGGAAGTGTTTCATAACAATGTGCCTAAAGCCTATGAGCTGTTCCGGCCGATGTGGAGCGGCGTGCTGGTCACGGCCGGCGGCTTCGACGGCACCTCCGCCGAGGAGGCCGTCGCTTCCGGCAATGTCGATATCATCGCGTTCGGCCGCCCGTTCATTGCTAATCCGGATCTGCCGGAGCGTATCAAGCGCAAGGCGCCCTTTACGCCTTATAACCGGGCGACGTTTTACGGCGGCGATGTGGCTGGCTACACCGACTACCCGGTGCTTGGCGCAGGCTAGTCTGCGGATTATTCAATAGAAACCACTTCTGGCGCGCTATAGTCTGTGTATGGGCCCGTAGCGGGTCAGGAGTATCGCCCCATGGATTCCACCCTCTCAGCCGCCGAGCTCGACGATCGCATCGCCATCCTTCGCGACAATATCCGGCAGTTGATCGAGCAGGCCACCGCGGCTTCCGGCGAGAGCAACGAGGAGCGCACTGCGGATCGGCTGGCTCAGCAGAATGAGGAGCTGGACCGGCTGATCGCCCAACGCGACGCCTTGGGCAAATAGCCGAGAGGACTACGGACTGGAAGTCCTGCCCGGTTGTCGGGCGGGATGCGCAAAACCGCGGCTTTTCCTCCAGTAAACTTTTGGCTAGCTTGGCTGCATGAACGTTCAAGCCAAGATCGACATCAAGCACTCCACCTGCCCGCATGATTGCCCCTCCGCCTGCGCCCTCGACATCGAGGTGATCGGCGGGAACACCATCGGCCGGGTCCGCGGCTCCAAGGAGCAAAGCTATACCGCCGGCGTGGTCTGCGCGAAGGTCGCGCGCTATGCCGAGCGCATCCATCATCCCGAACGGCTGATGTATCCGATGCGCCGCACCGGTCCCAAAGGCTCCGGCCATTTCACCCGCATCACCTGGGACGAGGCGCTCGACGAGATCGCTTTGAGGTTCAACGAGGCCGAGCGCGACTTTGGCGCGGAATCGGTCTTCCCGTATTACTATGCCGGCACCATGGGCCTGGTGATGCGCGATGGCATCAACCGCCTCGCCAATGTGAAGAAATATTCGCGCTTCTACTCGACGATCTGCGCAACCATTGCCTGGGCCGGCTTTGCCGCCGGCACCGGCAAGGTCGCCGGCGTCGATCCGCGCGAGATGGCGAAGTCGGACCTAATCGTGATCTGGGGTACCAATCCGGTATCGACGCAGGTCAATGTGATGACCCACGTCTCGCGCGCGCGGAAAGAACGCGGCACCAAGCTGGCGGTTGTCGACATCTACGACAACGACACCATGAAGCAGGCCGACATCAAGATCCTGCTGCGGCCAGGTACAGACGGCGCCTTCGCCGCCGGCGTCATGCATGTGCTGTTCCGCGACGGCCTAGCTGATCGCGACTATCTCGCCAAATACACCGATGCCTCGCCGGAGTTCGAGGCGCATCTTGCTTCGCGAACGCCGGAATGGGCGTCGGACATTTGCGGCGTGCCCGCTGCGGAAATCGAAGCCTTTGCGCGCCTGGTCGGCGAGACCAAGCGCAGCTATTTCCGCCTCGGCTATGGCTTCACCCGCAGCCGCAACGGAGCCGCGCAGATGCATGCAGCGCTGTGCGTGCCCACCGTTACCGGCGCCTGGCAATATGAAGGCGGCGGCGCTTTCTTCAACAATGCCGCGATCTGGAAATTCGACAAGACGCTGATCGAGGGCCTCGACGTGCTCGACGAGAGCGTTCGGCGTCTTGATCAATCGAAGATCGGCCGCATCCTGACCGGCGATGCGGAGGCCTTGCACAACGGCCCGCCGGTTAAGGCGATGCTGATCCAGAACACCAATCCGATGACGGTGGCGCCTGAGCAGGCCTTGGTGCGGCAGGGCTTTGCCCGCGAAGACCTGTTCGTCGCGGTGCATGAGCAGTTCATGACCGAAACGGCCATGATGGCCGACATCGTGCTGCCGGCGACCATGTTCATGGAGCACGACGATCTCTATTACGCCGGCGGCAACCAGCACATCTCGGTCGGTGCCAAGCTGATCGACGCGCCGGAAGAGTGCCGCTCGAACCACGACGTTCTGCAAGGCATCGCCACCCGCCTCGGCGCGAAACACCGCGCGTTCGATATGCATCCGCGCGACATCATCGACGAGACGCTGCAAGTCAGCGGCCGCGGTGGCATCGAAGGGCTGGAGGCCGACAAATGGCGCGATATCCAGCCGGATTTCCGCACCTCGCACTATCTCGACGGTTTCGCCCATGCCGACGGCAAATTCCACTTCGAGGCGAACTGGTCGACAGTGCCGATGCCCAATGCCGGGCTGATGGGGGCGTGGGACGAGATGCCGTCATTCCCCGACCACTGGGCGGTGATCGAACAGGTCGATGAGGCGCATCCGTTTCGTCTGGCCACCAGCCCGTCGCGCTCATTCCTCAACACCTCGTTCAACGAGACGCCATCATCGCAGGCCCGCGAGGGTGCACCCAGTGTGATGATGCACCCCGTCGACGCGGCGAGGCTCGGCATTACCGATGGCGATGCCGTGACACTCGGCAACACGCGCGGCGAGACGACCCTGACCGCGCGTATCTTCGAGGGCCTGCGGCGCGGTGTGCTGATTGCGGAATCGGTGCACCCCAACAAGGCGCATATCGGCGGCCATGGCATCAATATGCTGACCGGCGGCGAAGCCGTCGCGCCCTATGGCGGCGCGGCGTTTCACGACAACAAGGTGTGGGTGAAGAAGGCGGGATAGCCCGCCTTCTTACGCCGTCGATACCTGCACCAGGATGTCGGAGAAGGTCGGCGCACGTCCGAGATCGGCCATCGCCGGCGAAGTCAGCGCATGCACCGTTGCACTCTTGCGGGTCGAGCGTTGCCAATAGCCGCTCGGTGCCACCACCACGCCGGGCTTCACATCCGCCGAGATGGTGACGAGCGCCTCGAACGAGCCGCGATCGTTATAGACACGGATCGGCGCGCCCGCTTCGATGCCACGTACTGCAGCATCGTCGGGATGCAGTAGTACGGCCTGCTCGCCGGCATGATGGAGCTGCTTCGGCATATTGCCGAAATTGGAATTCAAGAATGCGTGGCTCTTCGGCGAGATCAGGCTGAGCGGATATCTCTTCGCCAGCTCGGGATTGGTCTGCGGCGATTCTCGTGGTGGAATATAGGACGGCAACGGATCGACCGGCTCGCCGGACTGTTGGCCACCATAGCCCTGCCGGAACAGCGGCACGACGAAATTGCCGCCGGCGGCGATCGAGGATTTGAATTCGCATTTGCCTGACGGCGTGAAAAAATTGCCTTCGCGATGTGGCGCGTAAGTATCGGATCCCTCGACTTTCAAGCGCGCATAGCCGGTTTGCTTCAATTGCTCGATGGTGATGTTTTCCAGCACGGGACTGGTCCAGTCCATCGAATCCGCAATCATCTCGTCATCGCTGCGGAAGAACGACGGATCGTCGATGCCCATGGCGGCGGCGAGCCTGCGAAACAGCTCGGTGTTCGATACGGCTTCGCCGAGGGGTTCGATCGCCTGGTTGTTGTAGGACAGATAAAGATGCCCCCACGAGAACATTAGATCCTTCTGTTCGAGCTGCGTCGTCGCCGGCAACACGATATCGGCAAAGCGCGCGGTGTCGGTCATGAAGTGTTCGCTGACGACGGTAAACAGATCCTCACGCGCCAGGCCAGCCTCGATCTTGCCCTGCTCTGTGACCATGGCCATCGGATTGGCATTGTAGACGCACAGCGACTTGATCGGTGGATCGAAACCAAGCTCGCCGGTGAGCACCGGGCCGAGTTGCCACAGATTCACGATGCGCAGATCCTCTCCTTGTAGGTCCGGGCGCATCAGCACGTCCCATTTCACCGGAAACGCCCAGATCGGCAGCTGCAGCAGACCGCCGCCGACGTGACGCCAGGCACCGATCAGCGCGGGCAGACATGAGATCGCGCGCACGGTCTGGCCTCCGCCGGCATGTCGCTCGACGGCGACGCCGATGCGGATTACCGCGGGCGGCGTGGTGGCATATTCACGCGCCAGCGTGCGGATGTCGTCCGCCGCGATCCCGGTGATTCCAGACACGTAGTCGGGCGTGTAAATCGCGGCACGTTCGGCCAGCTCGTCATAGCCGATCGAATAGTTGTCGACGTAATCGCGATCGATCAGCCCCTCGGTGGTGATGACGTGGATGAGGCCCAGCGCCAGCGCCGCGTCTGTCCCCGGCCTTATAGCGATGTGCCAGTCCGCCTGCTGCGCGGTCCGCGTCCGCACGGGATCGATGACCACAAGCTTGGCGCCGTTCTTCATCGCCTGCTTGATATAAGGCCAGTGATGCGAGTTGGTGCTGAGCGTGTTGCAGGCCCAGAGGATAATGTATTTAGAGTGGACGAAGCTCTCCGGATCGGTACCCGGTGTATGGCCTATCGTCATCAGATAGGCTGTACAGGCGCCGGAATCGCAGAACGTACGTTCGGCCACCGTGGCGCCGAGCTTGTTGAACAGGGGATCGCCGACATTGAGGCCGTTGATGATGCCCTGGGTGCCAAGATAGCTGCACGGCAGGATCGCCTTGGCGCCGTCCTCGGCGATGATCGTCTTCCATTTGCCGGCGATCTCGGACAGAGCGTCATCCCATGAGATGCGCGTAAACTGGCCACTGCCCTTCGGCCCCGAGCGCCGCATCGGATAGAGAATGCGCTGGTCGCTATAGACGCGCTCCTGATAATCGTTGACCTTCACGCAGAGCCGACCTTGCGTGAACGGGTGATCCGGATTGCCCCGCACGGACACGGCGCGGCCATCTTCGACCGTCGTGATCATGGAGCAGGTGTCGGGGCAATCATGGGGGCATGCACCAATTACGGTTATCTGGGTCAAGCTGGCCTCCGCTGGCTACCGATCTGGGTTGATGCCGAGCATGCTGAGCTGACGGACTGTTGGCTTTTCCGAGCCTGCTGTTCTGTTTGCAAATCCTGCTGACCACGCGGCGGGTTCCGCCCCGCGCCCATGGCACAGGAATTGAATGTTAAGCGGCGATCATTTCAGCGAGTGGGGGTTGGCTATGACGATTGCAGGCCACGGCGCGGAAAAGTATGTCACCGGACATCTCATCGATGGGTCTCAGGACCGGAATTGGCCCCATCTGCTCGCGGAGCGCTGGAGCCATCGGGCCGGCGATCTACCCTCGGTGCTGCCACGAGATACCGAGATTGCCATGTTCCTGCGCGGCAACTCGGTCGTGGAGCGTCAGGGCGGCGGTATGCGGCAACGAACGTCGGGCCATCGCGGCACCATCTGGCTCTGCCCCGCCGGCATTCGCGAAGAATATATCAACGTCTCCGAACCGGTCGCGGACTGCCTGCACATCTATCTTCCCGGCCAGCCCTTTGAGGACACGCTTCTGCAGGATCTGGAAATCGATCCATCACGTATGACCTTGCGCTATGAGAGCGTCGATCATGATCCATTCATCGAACAGGTCGCCGAGCTGATCCTGCAAGAGCTGAATACCGAGACCTCCGCCGGCCGACTGCTGATTGAAACACTCAGCAGTGCATTGTCCGCACATCTCGTTCACAAATATGCGGCGAGCGCGCTTCCGCTGAAGCCGCCACCGTCATCCGACAAGCCATTGGATCAACGGCGGCTGGCGCGGGTAATCGAATTCGTTGACGCCAACATCTCGCGCGAATTCGCGGTCGCCGATATGGCCCGCACGGCCTGTCTCAGCCCGGCGCATTTCGCGCGGGTGTTCAAGGTCCGAACCGGTCTCACACCGCATCAGTTCGTCAGCGAACGGCGGCTGACACTGGCGAAACAAATGCTGGCGGATCTGTATCGACCAATCGTCGATGTCGCCTATACCGCGGGCTTTTCATCTCAAGCCAATTTTACCCGCGCCTTCCGCCGGGCGACCAACATGACGCCCGGCCAGTTCCGCGGCCAGACAGCCGCCTATCGGATGTCCGACGAACTGTAGCGCTGGAGCTCGCAACTGAAGCTACCGCGCATCCTCCAGGATCATATCCGACGCCTTCTCGGCGATCATGATCACCGGCGCATTGGTGTTGCCCGACATCAGGTCCGGCATGATCGACGCATCGATCACGCGCAGACCTTCCAGTCCACGCACCCGCAACCGCTGATCGACCACCGCTTTCGAATCATTGCCCATGCGACAGGTCGAGGTCGGATGATAGACCGTGCTGCCGCGCTGACGGCAATAAGCGAGCCATTGCTCATCGGTCACCGTGCCCGGACCAGGCTCGACCTCCTTGGTCACGAAAGGCTTCATCGCCGGCGCGTTCAGCATCTTGCGCAGGATCTTGAGCCCTTCGACATTCGCCGTACGATCGGTTTCGGTCGCGAGATAATTGATCCGGATCGCCGGCGGCACCGAAGGATCAGCACTCTTGATGCGCAGCGAGCCGCGGCTTTCCGGGCGCAGCTGACAGACCGAGGCGGAGAAGCCGGAAAACGGATGCAATTTCTCGCCCATCTTGTCGGTGGAGAACGGCAGGAAGTGGATCTGGATATCTGGCGATGCCATGCGCGGATCGGTCTTGAAGAAGGCGCCGGTGGTACCGGCAGCATAAGTCAGCGGACCGGTGCGGAACGCCGCATATTGCAGACCCATCATCGCCCTGCGAACCGGATGATTGACGAAGTCATTGAGCGTGATCTTCTGTGGACACTCCATCACCATCCGGACCTGCATGTGATCCTGCAAATCGCTGCCGACGCCGGGTGCATCGAGGAGGACCTCGATGCCGTGTTCCTTGAGCAGATCGGCGGGACCGACGCCGGAGAGCTGCAGCAGCTGCGGCGAATTATAGGCGCCGCTCGACACCAGCACTTCCTTGCGGGCGCGCGCCTTGCGCACCACGCCATGCTGCTTGAATTCGATGCCCACCGCGCGCTTGCCTTCGAACAGGATACGCTGGGCCAGCGCTTCGGTTTCGACGCGGACCTTGCCCTGCTTCAGCGCCGGGCGCAGATAGGCCCGCGCGGTCGAGGCGCGGCGGCCACCCTTCGTCGTGGTCTGGAACCAGCCAGCCCCTTCCTGCGTGGCACCGTTGAAGTCGTTGTTCGCGGGAATGCCGGTCTCGGCAGCAGCGGCGATGAAGGCCTCCGACAACGGATCGGGGCAGCGCGAATCCGACACCGGCAGCGGGCCACCGACGCCGTGATACTCGCTCGGCCCACGCGTCTGATTCTCTGCCTTCTTGAAATAGGGCAGCACATCGTCATAACCCCAGCCGGTATTCCCGAGCTGACGCCAGCGATCGTAATCCTCGTGCTGACCGCGTACATAGAGCAAGCCGTTGATGGAGCTGGAGCCACCGAGCACTTTTCCGCGCGGCTGAAACACTGAGCGTCCATCGAGGCCCGGTTCGGGCTCGGTCTGGTACATCCAGTTGACGGACTTCTCCTTGAAGAGCTTGCCGTAGCCGAGTGGCACATGGATCCAGATATTGCGGTCCTTCGGGCCGGCTTCCAGCAGCAGCACCGAATATTTGCCGGATGCCGAGAGGCGATTGGCGAGCACGCAACCGGCCGAGCCGGCGCCGACGATGATGTAATCAGCCTCAATGGCATCAGCCGACGCGCGATGCGCCGACGCAGTTTGACCGCTCATGTTTCCCCCAATTGTTTTCAGCAACTGAAAACGGAAATGGTGGGGATGTAAATGGGCGTGCCCTGAAGCATGGCACGCATGCGGCTAGAATCGTCGCAATGCGAAAGCGAGCGACTGCGTGAGGTAAGCTCCCTCTCCCCGCTCTGCTGTTCAGTCGGGAGACATGGTTGACACCTGTTCGGAGACATCACTGACACTTTTTGTGCCAGTCAAGTCGATTTCTGCGACTTTCCGGCTGCCGAAGAAAATCCCGTAGTGGCCGTCGCTGTCCAAGGGGCGGATTGCCAGCCGTTCGCCGCGAAAGGCTTTTGGTACGCGCCATCGCCGGCCCTTGAAGTCGATGCGCGGATTGACTGAGACGCGGCGCACGATGTCATTGCTGGCATATTCGACCTCGACGATTTTGTCGGGCATCGGCCGCGTGCTGGGTTTGTAACGGGTAGCGGGAACGTCCATGCCGAGTGCTTCGTGGGGGCGTTGCAGATTGTAGACGGTGCGCCATGTATCGAAAGCGCGCTGTAGTTCGGCAAAGTCGCGGAACCGGCGTGCCGCGAATACTTCGGCCTTGAGGGAACGGTGGAAGCGTTCGTTCTTGCCGCGGCTTTGCGGGTGGAACGGCCTTGCATAGATCGTGTCGACGCCAAGCTTGAGCAACCAGACCCGCAGGGCAGTCCAGCGCGAGCCGCCGCTGTCGCCCCAAGGCGAGCCGTTGTCGACGAAGAACGCGTCCGGCAGACCATAGCGCCGGAAAGTCTGTATCAGCCGCTGCTGCACGGTTGCACTCTGTTCGTTTGCGCAGGCCTGGATGCAAAGTGCATAGCGCGAGTGGTCGTCGATTACGGTGAGCGGATGGCATGCTGCGTTGTTGGCCAGCGGCATGCGCCCTTTGAAATCCATCTGCCATAGCTGGTTGGGCGCCTCCTTCTCGAAGCGCTGCAGCGGCTGTGTTGCGCCGCCCGGCGGCAGGATAATGCGGCCGTTGCGGTGCAGGATCTCATGCACGGTGGAGATCGCCGGCGGTGTCATCCCGTCACGCTGCAGGCAGTACGCAATCTTGCGCGCGCCCCAGGCCGGATGGGCATCGCGCACCGCAAGCACCAGCGTCTCGATTGCCATATTGCTGCGTCGTGGGCTGACAAGCGGTCGCCGCGACCGATCGGCCAGTTCCGCATCGCCGGCCTCGACCCGCGCCAGCCATTTGTAGCCGGTCTGCGGGCTGATCCCGAACCGCCGACACAGTTCTCGCCGATTGACGCCCTCCTGCATTGCCAAAAGGGCAAACTCCCGCCGTTGATCCATTGCCGACACCTCGCGCCATGGCATGGAAACCTCCTGAAAAGGAGGACTCCAGCCAATCTGAATGTGTCAACTATGTCTCCGAACACCTGTCAGCGATCTGTCCGGACTGAACATCTGCGCGGGGAGAGGGTTGGGGTGAGGGGCGAGGCACATACGATGCAAAAGGAGTGGTCTCTCGGGTCGAAGACATGTGAACCGAGAGACCCGTGATGGAGGCTTCGTCCGAGACGGCCCCTCACCCGCCGCGAAGACGCGGCGACCTTGTAACTTGCCAGCCGCCGGATCTGCTAAGTTGTGCGGAGCGGTGGCAGGCGGGAGACCGAGTGACCTGAGGGACACCAAGCCCGTGGGAGAGCGCGGGTCCTTGCTTGCCGTTCCATCGAACCCGAACAGTCGCTTGGGCCGCTCAGCAAGCCCGGTTGCGCAAGGATGGGATCAGATGGACGCGATTTATGTTGGCATCGATGTGTCGAAGGATCGGCTGGATGTGGCGTTGCGTCCGGGCGGTGAGAGTTTTGCGGTTGCCCGCAATGGTGCGGGGATCGATGATCTGATCGCGCGGCTGAAAGCGCGGCCGCCACGGATGGTGGCGATCGAGGCGACGGGCGGCTTTGAGACGGTCGTCGCCGCAGGATTGGCCGGCGCCGATCTGCCTGTGGTGGTGGTCAATCCGGCGCAGGTGCGCGCCTTTGCCAATGCCCTCGGCAAGCGCGCCAAGACCGATCCGATCGATGCCATGGTGATCGCGCATTTTGCCGAGGCGACCAAACCGCAACTGCGGCCGCTTCCCGATGCGACGACGCGGCTGCTAGCCGATCTGGTGGCACGTCGGCGCCAGATCGTCGAGATGATTGCCGCGGAAAGCCAGCGTGCACGGCGCGTCAGCAATCTGCGGCTGAAGAAGAGCATCGCCCGGCTCCACAAGGCACTGGAGAAGGAGTTGTCCGAACTGGACGACGACATCGGCGATCACGTGCGGGGATCGCCGGCCTGGGCCGAGAAAGAAGACTTGCTGGTGTCGGTGCCCGGCATCGGTCCGACCATCGCGCGCAGCCTGATTGCCGAACTGCCGGAGCTCGGCACACTAGATCGTCGTCAGATTGCGGCGCTCGCCGGTTTGGCGCCATGGACTCGGCAATCCGGCCAGTGGCGCGGCAAGAGCTTCATCGGCGGCGGCCGGGCCAATGTACGCCGCGTGTTGTTCATGGGAGCGATGGTGGCCGCCCGCTTCAATCCGCAGCTCAAACTGTTCCGCGACAAGCTTGTCGCCGCCGGCAAGCCCAAGCTCGTCGCTATCATCGCCCTCGCCCGCAAGCTGCTCACCATCCTCAACGCCATCCTGCGAGACAAGACCCCATGGCAGCATCAAAACGCTTGACCAACAAGACAGTCGCTCTCCCCGCATTGCGGGGAGAGGTTAAGAAAGAGCGTCGCTTCAGCTATAGCGGCTGATCGCCAGATCCTTGACATCCAGCTCCGGCGCCTTGCCGGAGATCTGGTCGGACAGCACGCGGGCGGTGCCGCAGGCCATGGTCCAGCCAAGCGTGCCGTGACCGGTGTTGAGATGGAGATTGCCGAGATGCGTGGGGCCGACGATGGGCGGGCCATCCGGCGTCATCGGCCGCAAGCCACTCCAGAAGGTCGAGCGCGAGAGATCGCCGGCGGTCGGAAACAGATCGGTCACCGATTTGTCGAGCGGCATACGGCGCGGGGCGGTGGGCACCGGGTGATAATTACCGACTTCGGCGGTGCCGCCGACGCGGATGCGGTCACCAAGGCGCGTGATGGCCACTTTGTAGCTTTCGTCCATGATCGTCGATTGTGGCGCAACGCTCTCATCGGTGATCGGCACCGTGAGCGAATAGCCCTTCACCGGATAGACCGGCGCATCGATGCCCAGCGGGCGCAACAACAGCGGCGAGAAGCTGCCGAGCGCCATCACGTAACTATCCGCGATGAAGACACCCTTGTCGGTGGTCACCTGCGCGACGCGGCCGCCGGTGGCATCCACCGACTTGATGGTCGTGTCATAGACAAACTTCACCCCAAGTCCGGCCGCGATCTTTTCCAGCCGCTGCGTGAACAGATGGCAGTCACCGGTCTCGTCCTCGGGCAGACGCAAACCGCCGACGAACAGGTCCTGCACGCCGGCGAGGCCCGGTTCATACTTCACGCAGCCGGCACGATCGAGCACCTCATAGGGCACGGCATATTGCTTGAGCACGTCGATATCGCCGCCGGTGGCATCGAGCTGCGACTGTTTGCGGAACAGTTGCAGCGTGCCCTGGCTGCGATCGTCATAGGTGATGCCGGTTTCGGCGCGCAGTGCGCGCAGCTGGTCGCGGCTGTATTCGGCGATACCCACCATGCGCGACTTGTTCAGCGCATAGCGCGCGCTCGTGCAGTTGCGCAGCATCTGCAGCATCCAGCGCCACTGGTGCGGATCGGCCTGTGGCCGCACCACCAGCGGACCGTATTTGTCCATGATCCAGCCAAGCGCCTTCTTCGGCACACCGGGGCCGGCCCAGGGTGAGGCGTAGCCGGGCGAGACTTCGCCGGCATTACCGAACGAGGTCTCCAGTGCGGCGCCGGGCTGACGGTCGATCACCGTCACCTCATGGCCTGCCTTGGCCAGATAATAGGACGTGGTAACGCCGATCACGCCCGCGCCAAGAACCAGAACCTTCATCGTACCGCGCCTCCAGACCGGGCGGTCCACCGCACATCGATCTCATCCGAGTAAATTCGTTCATAGCGCTGACCGAGAGAAGTCAGCATTTCATAGCCAATGGTGCCCGCGGCTGCGGCCAACGCGTCGAGCGACTGATGCCCGCCGATGATTTCCACTTGCGATCCCCGTGCCAACATGCCGGGCGGCAGATCGCCAAGATCGACGGTCAGCGAGTCCATCGATACGCGCCCGGCAACCGCCAGCCGGCGCCCGCGGAAATAGACCGCACCGCCATTGCCGAAGGCGCGCTGTAAACCGTCGGCGTAACCGATCGCCAATGTCGCCAGCCGTGTCGGCTTCGTCGCCCGGAAAGTCCAGCCATAGCCGACATGGGCATCGGCTTCGACGTCGCGGGTCTGGATCACCTGCGCGGTGAGCCGAACCACTGGCAGCATCGGATTGCTTTGCGCGGGATGGGGATTGAGCCCGTAGAGCGCGGCGCCGGGGCGGACGAGGTCATGATGATAGTTGCGCCCAAGGAAAATGCCGGACGAATTGGCCAGAGATTGTCGCGCAGCAGGGAAGCGTTTCGCGAGCGCCTGAAACGCGGTGAGCTGGTGCGCATTGGCCGGATGCTCCGGCGTGTCGGCACAAGCGAGATGGCTCATCACCATCTGGATATCGAGAACTGAGGTGTCCTTGCCCGAGAGTTCGGCGACCTCACGCGGCGACATGCCCAGTCGCGACATGCCGCTATCGACCTGAACGACCGCGGGCAGAATCCGGCCGCGTTGCCGCGCCTGATCCGACCAGGCCTCAAGCTGTTCGCGCGAATTGAGCACCGGAATGATGCCGGCTTCCGCGCAGTCACGCTCGCTGCCCGAGGGCAGACCGTTGAGCACGTAGATCGTAACGTCGCGGGCCAGATGGGTCTGGAGATCCAGCCCTTCGTCGAGATGCGCCACGAAGAAGGCGCGGCAGCCGGCCCGATAGAGTGCCGGCGCGACACGATCAGCGCCGAGGCCATAGGCATCGGCCTTCACTACGCTGGCGCAGGTGACGCCGGGGCCGACCCGCTCGGCCAATAGCCGGTAATTGCGTGAGATGGCTTCGAGATCGATGGTCAGCACCGCACTCGCGTGCCGCGTGCCCGTTCCGCCTGTCCAAGGTGCCAGCATCACATCCCCCGCCACGAATGATCGCAACGGCAGTATCTCACCTTCCGCATGGCGCTTTACGGCGATTCCGGCCGCTGCTACGGTCACAAACGGTGATTATCGGCGTAAATTTACGTACTTGTAGAGAAATCCTGCAAAACTTTGGCGAGAACCATGGCAAGCGACCTCGATTCGACCGACCGGAAGATCCTTCGAGAGGTCGTCCGGGATGCCCGGATCAGCCAGATGGCACTGGCAGAGAAAGTCGGCCTGTCACCGACCGCCTGTACCCGGCGTCTCGCGGCCCTGGAAAAGAAGGGCGTGATCAAGGGCTATGCCGCCGAGATCGACGCATCCGAGCTCGGCTACATGATGACGGTCCATGTCCACATCACGCTGGACAAGCAGAGCGAGGATGCGCTGTCCGCCTTCGAGCGCGAGATCGCCAAATGCCCGGATGTCGTGTCCTGCTACCTGATGTCGGGCAATGACGACTATCTCGTCCATGTGCAGGCGCGCGACATGGAGGACTATGAGCGCATCCACAAGCAGCACCTCTCGCGAATGCCCGGCGTGGCGCGGCTGCATTCAAGCTTCGCGATGCGCAGCGTGGTAAAGCGCGGCGTCTCGCTGTCCGCGCTGACGGGCTGAACTTGCTTAACCTCTCCCCGCCTAGCGAAGCTTCGCTTCGCCGGGCGGGGCGAGGAAAACAGGCGCGCTTAATTCGGGTGCAGGCCCGGCGCTTCCTGGCCGGTACGTTCGACATATTCAGTATAGCCGCCGCCATATTGCTGGATGCCGTCCGGGGTCAGCTCCAGCACGCGGTTCGAGAGCGCCGCGAGGAAGTGGCGGTCATGCGACACGAACAGCATGGTGCCTTCGTAATCGGCGAGCGCCTTGATCAGCATTTCCTTGGTGGCCATGTCCAGATGGTTAGTCGGCTCGTCAAGCACCAGGAAATTCGGCGGATCGAACAGCATCTTGGCCATCACGAGGCGCGCCTTCTCGCCGCCTGACAACACGCGGCAGCGCTTCTCGACATCGTCACCGGAGAAGCCGAAGCAGCCGGCGAGTGCGCGCAGCGTGCCCTGGCCCGCCTGCGGAAATGAGTCTTCGAGATTCTGGAAGATCGTGCGCTCGCCATCGAGAAGATCCATCGCGTGCTGCGCGAAGTAACCGAGCTTGACGCTGCCGCCGATGGTGACGTTGCCGTTGTCCGGCTCGGCCGCGCCGGTGACAAGCTTCAGCAGTGTCGACTTGCCGGCGCCGTTGATACCCATGACGGCCCAGCGTTCCTTGCGACGCACCGAGAAGTCCAGCCCTTCATAGATGGTGCGGCTGCCATAGGCCTTGTGGATGTTCTTCAGGCTGACGACGTCTTCGCCCGAGCGCGGCGCCGGCAGGAAGTCGAACGACACGACTTCGCGGCGCTTCGGCGGCTCGACGCGCTCGATCTTGTCGAGCTTCTTGACGCGGCTCTGCACCTGCGCGGCATGCGAGGCGCGGGCCTTGAAACGCTCGATGAACTTGATTTCCTTGGCCAGCATCGCCTGCTGGCGCTCGAACTGCGCCTGCTGCTGCTTCTCGTTCATGGCGCGCTGCGCTTCGTAGAATTCGTAATCGCCGGAATAGGACGTCAGCGATCCCGCATCGATCTCCATGATCTTGGTGACGATGCGGTTCATGAATTCGCGGTCATGCGAGGTCATGAGCAGCGCGCCCTCGTAGCCCTTCAGGAACCCTTCGAGCCAGATCAGGCTTTCGAGATCCAGATGGTTCGAGGGTTCGTCGAGCAGCATCACATCGGGACGCATCAACAGAATGCGTGCCAGCGCGACGCGCATCTTCCAGCCGCCGGACAGCTTGCCGACATCGCCGTCCATCATTTCCTGTGTGAATGAGAGACCAGCGAGCACTTCGCGGGCGCGGCCTTCCAGCGCGTAACCATCGAGTTCCTCGAAGCGGGCCTGCACCTCGCCGTAACGCTCGATGATCGTGTCCATATTGTCGGCCTGGTCCGGATCGGCCATGGCCGTTTCCAGTTCCTTCAGCTCGGTCGCGACCACGCTGACGGGGCCGGCGCCCTCCATGACCTCGGCGACGGCGCTATGGCCCGACATTTCGCCGACATCCTGACTGAAATAGCCGATGGTGACGCCGCGCTCGACCACCACTTGCCCCTCGTCGGGCAGTTCGCGGCCGGTGACCATGCGGAACAGGGTCGTCTTGCCGGAACCGTTTGGGCCGACCAGACCGATCTTCTCGCCCTTCAGCAGCGCACCGGCGGCTTCGATGAAGACGATCTGATGACCGTTCTGCTTGCTGATATTGTCGAGGCGGATCATGGGAACTACGGGCTCACGAGACAGGGATTGAGGCCTGCCAATAAGGCATCCGGCCCGCTCAAGGAAGGATATTTTGCACCGCAAAAGAGCTAAGTGCCTGCCCGCATCTCGCCCAGGCTCTTCATCAGGATTTCCGCGAAAGTCGCCGCGGCTACCGGTAGCGTGCGACCGCGCAGCTGGCACAGCACCAGATCGGCGGTGGGCACATCGCGGGTATCGATCGGGCGGCCGACCAGCCCCATTCCGAGGTTCCCGGTGGGGGCTCCGATCTCGATCTGGAACGAGATCATGTTGCAGCGGAACACCAGCCCGCGCAGCATCTCGAAGGAGTTTGATTCCGCGAGCATGTTGAGGCGCAGATCGCGCCGGGTCGTGACTTCATCGAGAATCTGGCGCCCGCTCAAAGTCCGATCCGGCAGGGCTGCGGGATAATCGACACAATCGGAGAGGCGCAGCATTTTCTTGGCTGCCAGCGGATGATCCGAGCGGGTGATCACCACAAGACGCTGGGGAAGGCTGGCGATGACGCGCAGTGACGGCCACATCGCCGGACGATGCACCAGAGCGAGATCGACGTCGTAAGCCGCCAGCGCGGCCAGCGCGCGCTCGTGATCCATCACCTTGAGGTCGAACACCACTTTCGGATGTTTCTTCTGGAACGCAGCGACGCGCAGCGCCAGAAAATCCAGCGCCAGTGCCTGGCTGCAGGCGATCTGGATCGGACCGCGCCGCAGACCTCTGAGATCCTCGACCTGCGATCTCATCCGCTCGGCATCGGCAATCTGGCTGCGCGCGTAGCGCACGAACATCTCGCCGGCGGTTGTCAGCTTCACGCCCCGTGGCCGGCGCTCGAACAAAGGCGTGCCGATTTCCGCTTCGAGGTCCTGAATGCGCCGGTTCATCGCGGAAGGCGTCAAGTTGAGCAGTTCCGCGGCGCGGCGGATCGAGCCGGTGCGGGCCACTTCGACCACATGGGTCAGCAACCGCAGATGCCTCATTGCCCTCGCCTCTCAAGTGATGCCTTTTTCACACCGGTCACTGGAAAAGATAGCAGCAGATGTGACCACTCGAATAGGTCTATCCTGATTCACACAGGAAGATAGTCGCGAGAGCGACGTCGCCCACCGACCAATCATGTCACGTTTCGCAACAGGAAAGCATCGATGACCGAACGCCGGGCACTTCGTGGATTACTGACGCTCGTATTAGCCTTGGGCGTAGCCGCAGGAACACTCACTCTTGCCCGGGCTGCCGGGCCAACCAAGATCAAGTTTACCCTCGACTGGAAAATCCAGGGTCTGCATGCGTGGTACTACTGGGCGAAGGCCAAAGGGTACTTCAAAGATGAAAATCTCGACGTGACGATCGATCAGGGCGAAGGCTCGGCGGCGACCGTCACGCGGATCATGTCGGGCGCTTATGATGCCGGCTTCGGCGATATCAACGCCATCATTCAGAATGCCGCCACCAAGCCGGACGATGCACCGGTGATGGTCTACATGATCTATAACAAGACGCCGTTCGCGCTGCTCAGCAAGGCGGATGGACCGATCAAAACTCTCAAGAATCTCGAGGGATCCAAGCTTGCCTCGCCTTCCGGCAGTGCGTCGCTGAAACTACTGCCGCTGCTCGCCAAGCAGAACGGCATCGATTACAGCAAGATCAGCATTCTGCAGGTTTCGCCGGCCTTGCAGGAACAAATGCTGCTGCAGGGCCAGGTGGATTCAATCGCGGTGTTCGCGGCCACCAGCTATCTCAACCTCGTGTCGCTCAAGGTCGATCCCGACAAGGACTTCCGCTGGAACTTTTATTCTGACGCCGGCCTCGACCTCTATTCCAACGGCGTAATGGTGTCGCAGAAGCTGCTGAAGGAACATCCGGAGGCGGTGAAAGGTCTGCTGCGCGCCATTAACCGCTCGATCAAGGAAACCGTCCAGGCACCGGACGCCGCCATCGACCTGCTCGCCACCGAGGAACCGCTGATCAAGAAGGATATCGAGAAGCGGCGCCTGACCTACGTTTACAACAACTTCATCAACACGCCGGAGGTCGGGGATCTGGGCCTCGGCGAGCTCGATCAGAAGCGCCTGACTTCAGCGATCTCCACCATCGTCACCTCGTTCGAACTGCCGCGCACACCGAAGCCCGACGACGTGTTCAACGATACGTTCCTGCCGGCCAAGCCCGACCGGATTCCCCCGACCATCGCGCCGTAATGACAACGACTCGCCCCACCGCCGCGCCGCGTCGCATCACCTGCGCTCATGTGCTTGGCCCGGACGGGCCGATGGCCGGCGCACAGGTGATCGCGCTGCAAGACGGCAAGATCCAGTCGATCGCGCTGACAACTGAAGCAACAGAGCCGATCATGGCGCTGCCCGCCTTGGTCAATGCCCACGACCACGGCCGCGCGGTCCGCACCAGCTCCATCGGCGCCGACGCCAAGCCGCTGGAGTCCTGGATCCACTATCTCGCATTGTTTCCTGCAGTCGATCCCTATGTAGCGGCCTGCGTCGCGTTCGCTAGCAGCGCGCTGGGCGGTGCCGGTATCGTCATGAACCATTACACCCGCGTGCAGGGCTTCACTGATCTGCCGACCGAACTGGCCGAGGTATCGCGCGCGGCACGCGATGTCGGCGTGCGTGCCGGCCTCGCCGTGGCAATGAGAGATCGCAATCCTCTGGTCTACGGTCCCTCGGAACCTGTGCTGGCAGCGCTGCCGCCGGACGTTCGGGCGGAGATCGCGCAGCGCTTCACGCGTCCGCCGCTATCGCCGCTATCGCCGCGCGATTACATGACGCTAGTGGACGAGATTGTCTCCGCCGCCGATGGCCCGAAATTCGATGTGCAATATGGTCCCAATGGCGTGCAGTGGTGCAGCGACGCGCTGTTGCAGGCGATTGCCGAAGCCTCGGCACGCACCGGCCGCCGCGTCCACATGCATCTGCTCGAGACCAAGTATCAACGCCAGTGGTGCGACGCCAATTATCCTGGCGGCGTAGTCCGCATGCTGGACGAGATCGGTCTGCTGTCCCCGCGGCTGACGCTGGCACATTGCGTCTGGGCCCGGCCCGATGAACTCGAACTCCTGGCCGAACGGGGCGTCGTCATTTCGGTCAATACCAGCTCCAACCTGCATCTGCATTCGGGTCTGGCTCCCATGACCCGGATGTGGACCGCCGGATGCCGGATCGCCCTCGGCATCGACGGCAAAGCGTTCGACGACGACAACGATGCACTGCGCGAGCTCCGATTGTCACATCTGCTTCATTCCGGCAGCGGTTTCGATCAAGTCGTGACCCGCCACCGGGCGCTGCATGAGAGCGTAAGCAACGGCCGCTTCGCCGTCACCAATATCGCCAGCGACGGCGGCCTGCGCGACCGCGCCGATGCGGACATGCTGCTGCTGGACTGGAACGCCCTCAACGACGACGCGCTGCGCAGCGATCTCGACCCGATCAATCTCCTGTTCTCGCGGGCAACCGCGCGCCATATCCGGGAGGTGATCGTCGCAGGCCACACTATCGTACGCGATGGGCATGTCACCGGGATCGACTTCACGGCCGCGCGGCAGGAGATTCTGGCTCAGGTGCGCGCCGGCCTGCCCTCTGGCCAGAACCTGGCTGGGGCCCTCGCCGCGCTCGACGGCGTGATTGCCGCAAGCTTTTGCGGATGCTGCTGACGTGCCTGCGCCTCGCGGTTCTGCAAGCGCCGGCCCGAACAACGCGTTATCTGGACGATTCCGGTGAGGCCTTTTTTGCACCGCTTAAGCAAAAAGATAGCAGCAGATAAGCGCACTCGGATAGGCTTAACTTGTTCCTGAGGGCGGCCGCAGGCAGAGACACCCCACCGGCCGATCGTGTCACTCTTCTCAACAGGAACACACCGATGACCGGACGCCATGCATTTCGTGGATTGCAGACGCTTGCCCTGACACTGATCGTGACGGCCGGATCGTTTGTCGCCGCGCAGGCCGACACCAAGATCAAGATGGTCCTGAACTGGAAGTATGAAGGTCCGCAGGGCATGTTCTTCCTGGCGCAGGATCGCGGCTACTTCAAAGCTGAAGGCCTCGACGTCAGTTTCGACCAGGGTAACGGCTCTGGTGCGGCGGTGCCGCAGGTCGCCAACGGGGCCTATGACATGGGGTTCGGCGACATCAATGCGCTGATCGAACTTGCCGCCAGGAAGCCGGACGAAGCGCCGATCGGCGTCTACCAGATGTACAACCGCCCGCCCTTCACGGTGGCGGTGAAAGCCGACAGCCCAATCAAGACCCCCGCCGATTTCGTTGGACGCAAGCTCGGCGGTGCGGCCAACGACGGCGCGCTGAAGCTATTCCCGGCGCTCTGCGCGGCGACCAAGATTGACTGCAGCAAGGTCGAGGTTACCAACATGCAGCCGAATCTGCGCGAACAGATGCTGATGAAGGATCAGGTCGATGGCGTGTTCGGCTACATCACCACCATCCGCTTCAGCGCCAGGCTGATCGGCATCGATCCTGAAAAAGAGATTCGCTTCATCAAGTTCGGGGACTACGGCATGGATCTGTATTCCAACGCCATCATTGTCTCGCGCAAGTTTGCCAAGGAAAACCCTGACGCCGTGAAGGGCTTCCTCAAGGCGCTCAACCGTGGCGTCAAGGATGCGATGGCCGATCCGAAGGCCGCCATCGAGGCCGTGCAGAAGCGCGAACCGCTGATCAAGCCGGAGATCGAACGCGCGCGCCTGGAAGCCACGCTGTCCGACGAAATGACTTCGCCGGAAATTTCAAAGATCGGCCATGGCGACATCAGCGACGAGCGCATGAGCAAGGCGATCGATATTCTCGTCAGCGCCAAGGAGCTGCCACGCACGCCGAAGGTCGGCGACGTATTCGACCGCAGCTTCATGCCGCCGCTGGCCGATCGCCCAACGGCCATCAAGGCCGCGATGTAACGACGAACCGGCCCCTCAGCATCATCGCCTCTCAACCGTCATTGCGAGCCCTGGCGAATTGGCGAAGCCAATTCGTTGGGCGAAACAATCCAATCTTCCTGCGCTCATGGCTTCTGGATTGCCGCGTCGCCTTTGCTCCTTGCAATGACGTGGAGGGGCCAGAGCAAACGACCCAAGAAAGACAGCACCATGAAACTCTCCCTCGAAAACCGCGTCGTCATGATCACAGGCCCCGCCAAGGGTATGGGCGCCTCCATCACCCACGCCTTTGCCGAACAAGGCTGCAAGCTGGCGCTGCTGGGCCGCGATATCTCGGCGATTGAGCCGGTTGCCGCCGAGGTGAAAGCCAAGGGCGGCGAGGTGATCGTCATTCCCTGCGATCTCACGAAGTCCGAGCAATGCGAGGCCGCGGCCGAGAAGACCAAGGCGGCGTTCGGCGGGCGCATCGACATTCTTGTCAATGTCGCCGGCGGCTCCGGCCCGATCGGCAAAACGGGGGTGCAGACCACGCCGGAGGAATTCGACGAGATCGTCACGCTCAATATGAATGGTTGCTTCCACTCCATGCGCGCGGCACTGCCGACCATGATCGATCAGCGTTACGGCAAGATCGTCAATGTTGGCGGCACCTTCGGCATGCGCGGCCGCGCCGGCCGGATGGCCTACTCGGCCTCGAAATGGGGTCTGCGCGGCATCACGAAGAGCTTCGCGCTCGAGGTCGGCCCGCACAACATCAACGTCAATTGCGTGGCGCCTGGCATGGTCGATGGCCCGCGCTTTCGCGACAAGGTCTGCCGCGACATGGCGCTGAAGCTCGGCATCACCGAACAGGAAGCCGCCGAGCGTCACGCCATGGACTACGCACTGCGCCGCGTCACCGTCGATGCCGACGTCGCCAATGCCTGTCTGTTTCTGGCCAGCGACGTCTCGCGCCAGATTACCGGCGTCGACCTGCCCGTCGATGGCGGTTGGGCAATGCTGTGAGCGAGGGGGCTAACATGGGCGACAAGGTCGATCTGGTCATCAATGGCGGCACCATCGTATCGCCCGATGCAAGTTACAGGGCTAGCATCGCCATCAAGGACGGCGTGATCCACGCTATCGGCGCGCCGGAGGCGATGCCGCCGGCGACGCAGATACTCGACGCCACGGGACTTTATATTCTGCCCGGCGCCATCGACGTGCACGTGCATTTCCGCGATCCCGGCTATCCGCAGAAGGAAGACTTTGCCAGCGGCACTGCCGCGGCGGCCTTTGGCGGCGTCACCACCGTGTTCGACATGCCCAACACGCTGCCGACCATCAACAATGCGGAAGCGCTGGCCGACAAGCACAAGATCGCTTCTGCCAAGGCCTATGTCGACTACGGGCTCTATGCGGTGCTGGGCGAAGACAGCATCGAACATGTCGACGCGCTGATCGATGGCGGCGTGATCGGCTTCAAGCTCTATATGGGCAACACTTTCGGCCGTATCCCCTCGCCGACCACCGGCGCGATGCTCGAAGCCTTCGAAGTGGTGGCCCCGACCGGCAAGCGCATCTCGCTGCATGCCGAGACCAATTCCATCATGGAGCGCCGCGAAGCACGGCTGCGTGCCAGCGGACGCATCGAACCGATCGCGCACCTGGCAGCACGGCCCGCCGTCGTCGCCGTCGAGGCCGTCGCTCGCGCGGCGATCCTCGCCGAATGGACCGGTGCGCGCATCCACGTGCTGCACATTTCCTCCGCTGCCGAACTGCAACCGCTGGCCGAAGCCAAGGCGCGGGGTGTCGACATTACCGGCGAGACCTGTCCGCAATATCTGCTGCTGTCGGAGACCGATTACGAGAAATTCGGCGGCGTTGTGCGCGTCAACCCGCCGGTGCGCGAGAAGCCCAACCAGCAGCCGCTGTGGAACGCCCTGATGGATGGCACGATCGACATGATCGCCACCGACCATGCGCCACATGCACCGGACGAGAAGACCCGGCCGGACATCTGGACGGTCGACTGCGGCTTTCCCGGCGTCGAGACCCAGATGCCGCTGATGCTGACCGAGATCAACAAGGGCCGCGCCACCATCAACGACTACGTGCGCTGGAGCGCCGAGAGCCCCGCCAAGATCTGGGGCCTGTATCCACGCAAGGGTACGCTGACGGTGGGGTCCGATGCCGATATCGCCATCGTCGACCTCAAGCGCGAATGGACCGTCGACGACGCGATGATCCAGTCGCGCGCGAAGATTTCGCCGTGGCATGGCCGCAAGGCCTCGGCACTGCCGATCCATACCATCGTGCGCGGCCGCTTCGCGATGAAGGACCGGATCTTGCAAGAGGAAGCCCGCGGCACCGGGCAATCGGTGCATGCGATCCAGCAGATGCCGCCGGCGACGCCGGTCAACACCGACTCGACCATGGCCGCGATCACCTCCGTGCAGAAAGCCTGACCCGATGAACGCACCGCTCGCCCACCCAAAGCCCCGCGCTGTGGACAATGTGATCGAGCTCGAAAAGGTGCGCGTCACCTTCGGCACGGCGAAGAACGCCGTGACCGCGCTGGCCGAGACGTCGCTACGCATAGACAAGGGCGAATTCGTCGCCCTGGTCGGCCCGTCCGGCTGCGGCAAGTCGACGATTCTGAAACTGGTGGCCGGCACGCTGAATGCTACCCAGGGCAACGTGTTCGTTGCCGGCCGTGAAATCGGCGCGGGTGCGGCGCGCATCGGCATGGCGTTCCAGAACCCCACGCTGCTGCCGTGGCTGAATATCCGCGACAATGTCATACTGCCACTGAAGATCGTGCCGCCGTTCAAGGAACGCTTCAGCGCCAAGCGCAAGACCGAATATCGCGACCGCGTCGAGGCCTCTCTGACGCAGGTCGGCCTCGGCGGCTTCGGCGACAAGTTTCCCTGGCAGCTCTCCGGCGGCATGCAGCAGCGTGCCTCGCTGTGCCGCGCGCTGATCCACGATCCCACGCTGCTGCTGCTGGACGAGCCGTTCGGCGCGCTCGATCAGTTCACCCGCGAGGAATTGTGGGAGATCATGCAAAATCTCTGGATCGAAAAGCGGCCGACGGTGCTGCTGGTCACCCACGACCTCAAGGAAGCCGCCTATCTGGCGTCGCGCATCTGCGTGATGCAGGCGCGGCCCGGTCGCATCGTCGATGACAGCACGGTGCCGTTCGCGCGGCCGCGCACCATCGACGTGTCGTTCGAGCCGGATTTCGTCACGCTGACCCAGCGCCTGCGCCAGCGCATCGTCGCGGCTCGCGCCGTTCAGGAGATCGTGTCATGAGCGAACGCGTCCGCCGCCAGGTCATGTCCACCGCCTGCATCATCGGCTTCTTCGTACTGTGGGAATTGTTGTGCCTGATGTTCCATGTCTCGGACATCGTGCTGCCGCGGCCGAGCCAGGTGCTTGCGACGCTCTGGACGCGCTTCCCCGCGATCTGGCCGCATGCGCTGCAGACGCTGTACACAACCATGGTTGGGTTCGGCTTCGGCATCGCGATCGGCATTCTCCTGGGCATGCTGATCGGCTCGTCGAAGCTGGCCTATGACGTCGCCTATCCGATGCTGGTGGGATTCTCGTCGATCCCGAAAGTCGCGGTGGTGCCGATCTTCGTACTGTGGTTCGGCGCGGGCACCGTGCCGGCGATCCTCACCGCGATGATCATGTGCATCTTCCCGATCGTCGTGAACGTCGCCACCGGCCTTGCGGCGACAGAGCCCGAATTGCAGGACGTCATGAAGACGCTGCGCGCGACCAAGCTGGAAATTCTGTGGAATGTGGGCCTGCCGCGCACCATGCCGTACTTCTTCGCCTCCCTGAAGGTGGCTGCGACGCTGGCTTTCGTCGGCACGGTGATTTCGGAGACCGTGGCCTCCAATCGCGGCATCGGCAATCTGATGATGATCGCGTCGTCCAGCTTCGACGTGCCGCTGGTGTTCGCCGGCCTGTTCATTCTGGCTGCATTGGGCGTCGGCTTGTATATTGTGTTCTCGCTGATCGAGGCGCGCGTCACCGGCTGGGCCGTGCGCAGCGACAGTTTTGCCGCCGGCGGCTGAACACAGGACATTCCATGACGCAGACACTGCTTCCGAGCCCGACGACCGTTCATTGGGGTTATTTTGACGCCACGCTGAAGCCGATCGCCACCATCGATCCCGGCGAGACGGTCACGATCACGAGCGTCAGCGGCACGCGCGAGAACCTCCCGACAGAAGCGGGCATGACCATCCGCCCCGAACTTGTCGCCATCCTGGATGCCGTCACGCCAGAACTCGGGCCGCATATCCTCACCGGGCCTGTCGCCGTGCGCGGCGCCCAACCGGGTGACGCATTGCGTGTCGAGATCCTTGACGTCCAGCTCGCGGATGACTGGGGCTATACGCACTTCAAGCCCGGCATGGGCACGCTGCCCGACGACTTCGACTATTTCCGCCGCGTCCATATCGGACTTGATCGTGCCAGCGGCGCGGTAAAGACCCCATGGGGCATCACGCTAAAGGCGCAGCCGTTCTTCGGTGTGATGGGTACCGCGCCGAAACCTGCGGTTGGCCGGGTCAGCACGACCATGCCCTCGCATTTCGGCGGCAATATCGACAACAAGGAGCTCGGCGCAGGCTGCGTTCTCTATCTTCCTGTCTGGACCGAGGGCGGCCTGTTCTCCTGCGGTGACGGTCACGCCGTGCAAGGCGACGGCGAAGTCTGCGTCACCGCCGTGGAGACCGGCCTCACTGGCACATTCAAGATCGACCTTGTCAAGAATGCGCAGCTTGAGGCGCCCTATGCCGAGACGAAGGATCACCTCATCTCGATGGCCTTCGATCCCGATCTCGACGAAGCCGCGCGTATCGCGCTCCGCCGGATGGTGAGCATGATCGTGGCACGCACGACGCTGACGCCCGACGATGCCTATATGCTCTGCAGTCTCGCCGCCGATGTCCGCGTCACCCAGCTGGTCAACCTCGACAAGGGCATCCATGTGATGATGCCGCATGCGGTTCTGAACCAGTCGACGCGCTAAACCGTGCGTTCGGCCGGCTCAAACGCGAACTCTTCGTCGTCGATCTTGTCGACGAAGGTCGCCGGCACGAGACGCTTGCGATTGATGGTGAGATCGAACACGTCGAAGCGATTGTAGTAACCGACCACGTCGTGGAACTGCTTCGGCTCGATGCAGCGGCGCAGGTCGAATTCGGCATAGGCGATGCCCTCCTCGTCCTGCAGCATGTCGCCGAGCACTTCGCCGGTCGGGTCGACGAAGAAGCTGGCGGCGCGCTGCGTGCGATCGATCACATCGACTACATCGGGATCCCGCGCTATCAGGAAGTCGCGCATTGCCTTGTCCATATAACCGGCGGTGACGATGCCGAAGGCCTTGGCCTCGAAGGAATGCGCGCTGGCGCGAATGCGATTGGCGGCGACATTGTTGAAATTGCCGCCGCTGCTCGGGCGGCGCGTCGGCCACATCGGCGGCCAGCTCGAAATGTGGATCTGCTCGGCCTGAGCCATCAGTGTATAGCGTGCCAGCGGATTGGTGTTCTCACCGCAGATGAGATTGCCGACACGGCCCACGGGCGTATCGGCGACACGGAGGCCCGCGCCATCACCGGCAGCCCAGACCAGCTTCTCATAGAAGGTCGGCACCAGCTTGCGATGATGGTTGAGAATGCTGCCGTCGGGCCCAATCAGAACATTACTGTTCCAGATCAGGCCGACGCTGGCCGGCGAGCTCTCGCTGATGCCCATCGAGACGGTCACGCCAAGCGCCCGCGCCTCGTTGCGCAAGGCGGCCATTTCCGGACCTGCAATCGAGACCGACTGTTCGGCCATCGTCACGAACAGATCGTGATTCTCGATCGGCGCCCATAGTGCCGCCCAGACCGGAAACGCCGGGATATAAGTTTCAGGAAATGCGATCAGCTGCGCACCCGCTCCCGCAGCCTCGCGAATGATCGACATCGCCTTCGCCGTGGTGGCCGCGCGATCGAGAAATACCGGCGCAGCATGGACCGCAGCGACTTTAACCTGTGACGACATCGTCATTCTTCCTCTTGCATCGATGCAGCGATGTCTCAGGCTCGTCGGAAGGCCCCGAAACGTCGCTGAACCATGTTCGAGGAGGAACCTATCCATTCGGGGCCGCGGGACCACGGGGCATTTCTGCAACCCGGGGTGCACGGACCACCATGCTTCGAGGATCGACCGGGCCTGGCTGGGCGCCTCGCTTCACCACGTCTGGTTTCGGGAGTTGTCGCCGATGCCGTAGCCATAGCTTGTCGGCGCACTCGCATAGGAATCCATCGGCCGCACCGGCGGAGCAACGGAAGGAACCGTCACGCGGGCGGGAGCATGGACACGTCGCTGCTGTACACGGCGGGCTGCGCTGATGTCGGTGGAGAGCCGGGGATCTCCGATCCAGCGATAGGCCTTGTCGGACGCCGCCGAGCTTTCCGCCACGGAGGTCAACATCACGAAAGCCACGGATGCGGGCACCAGGAGCCACCGCCGGGCCGATTTCATCATCGTGTTGGGCGCAGACATTTGAGCGATCCTTTCATAGTGGTTGAGGTAGCGAGATATCTTCGGGTGGAGCGTCGATGCGAACTATTCGTCAAAGGCGGGACGATCATGCAAGCGTCCATGGCCCGTTTCTGGATACTCCCCGAGCAGCATCACTGCTGTGTTGCGAGTACGGACATCATCATGTTGTCGCGGCGCCAGGCGTTGGGGCTGGCCCCTGTCGCGCGGCGAAACTGGCGGCACATATGGGCCTGATCGGAGAAGCCGCAATCGATGGCGATCTCGCAGAGCGACTTGCTGCTGGATGTCATCAGCTCCATCGCACGCGTCAGACGGCGGGAGACGATATAGGCATGGGGAGATTGGCCAAAGGTGGTCTTGAACGCATTTGAGAAGTAACCGCAACTCAGGCGAGCGAGACTCGCGAGATCCGATACTTGGATCGCCTCATCCAGATTTGAATCAATGTGGCGCTTGATCCGCTCCGCCTGCCAGCGTGCGAGGCCGCCCCTCGCGGGGCTGACGGGCGACGGTTGGGAGGGCGCCTCGAGCAGCGATGCAGCCTGCCTGATGCAGCGAAGAGCCGCACCGACATCCGATCCAATCGCCTGCCGTGCATCTAGCAGGAGCTGGGCGACCGTCGTAGAACTTGCGTCAGACAATACACCGGCAAACGAGTCAGAATTCTGGGACTGTGAATCGAGCAGCATATCGGTCTCCTTTGGGTGGTGAATGACATCGACATCGCGATGACTTCGACGATCCAAGGATGAGAGATTCCGGCCGCGCTAACCATTCTACGAGGATAGAGATTCAAGAAACGAAGGTAATCCCGCCCTATACCAAGGTTTATCCCGGGCGAGACGCTACCGACTTCGGACGACTTCACCATTCCCTGCAGGACGCACGCCCTGCTTCCTATTTTGCGGCTCAAATGACCAATTCTGATCGGGTGCCCCGCCCCTCACAGCTGCCCATGGCCATTGCGACAGCTATTCTTGCCGCTGGTATTTTCGCGTTCGACGCCTTCAGCACATTCGAGATCGCCGTCGCGGCGCTTTATATCGTCGTGCTGCTGATGGCGCTCCGTTTCACCAATGTCATGGGCATCATCCTGATCGCCCTCGGTTGCATCGGCCTGACAATCCTCGGTTATCTGATCGGCCACGCGAACGACCCCAATGAGGGAGCAATGCTGCGCGGCGCCGTCAGCGCGCTCGCCATTGCCATCGCCGCCGTGCTCTGCGTCCAGATCAGGATGACGGACGCAAGGCTTCGGCAGAGCGAAGAGCGCTATCGCAACATCTTTCAGGGCACGAGTGTTGCCATCTGGGAGCAGGACTTCACGGAAGCGGCCAATGCCTGCGCGCCGATCCTTCAACAAGGCATTCCCCGGTTGCGCGATTACTTCATCGCCAATGAGGGCTTCCTCAAGCATTGCCTGTTTCTGGTGCGGACCCTCGACGCGAATGACGCCGCAAAGCAATTGATCGGCGATCTCGACCAAAAGAACGTTCAGCAGTCCTGGGATGCGGCACTTGAGCCGGAGACTTTGGTCGCCTTTCGCGAAATCCTGCTCGCATTCCTTGCGGGAGAAAGCTCATTCACGATTGAAGCCGCCATCCGTGCCGTCAACGGCGAGTTGCGCACGACCATCGTCACGGCAACCTTCCCCACCGATCGGTCTCGTTCCGTCCTGATCAATTCGCTCGATGTCACCGCCAAGATCGCAGCCGAGCAAGCACTCCAGCAGAGCATCGCAGAACTCACCCGCGTGTCGCGCATCGCGACCTTGGGTGCCTTGACGGCATCGATCGGCCATGAGGTCAACCAGCCGCTTGCCGCCGTAGTGACCAATGCGGAGGCGGCCTTGCGCTGGCTGTCGCGGGAACGGCCCGATCTCGGCGAAACCACGGCCTGCCTCAAGGAAGTCGTGCAGGAGGGGCGCAGGGCCGGCGACATCATTCATCGGCTGAGGTCGCTCGCCGTGAAGGGCGAGTTGGCGCGCGGCCCGGTCGACGTCAACGCTATAGTCACGCAGGTACTGGCGATGGTTCAGCGCGATCTGACACAGCACCAGATTTCAGCAGTCCTCGACCTGACACCCGATCTGCCCACCATCGCCGGCGACGAAGTACAGCTTCAGCAGGTGCTGATGAATCTCGTCAACAACGCCGTCCACGCCATGAAGGCGACCGAGACGAAAGAGCTGAGGGTGTGGTCGGCATTCGACGCGGCACGAGGAATTCTCGTCTCGGTGCGCGATTCAGGATCAGGTATCCCGGACGACCATATGCAACGCCTGTTCGCGCCGTTCTTCACGACAAAGGCCGAGGGGATGGGCATCGGCCTCTCGATCTCCCGATCCATCATTGAGTCGCATCACGGGCGCATCTGGGCGGAACGAAACGAGAGTGGTGGAACCACCTTTCATTTCATGATACCGACAGCCACCGCAGAAGGACCCGGCAGCCTTGCCTAACGACGCAGAAGTACCTTTGGTCGTCGTCGTGGACGACGAAGCCGCCATCCGCACTGCGGTTGGCAGTCTGCTGCGCTCGGTCGGATATGAAGTCAGCTTCGCCTCCTCGGCAGTGGAGCTTCTTGAGAGCGACATTCTCACCAGGGCCAGCTGCCTTGTCCTCGATATTCGGCTGCCTATCGTCAGCGGCCTCGATTTCCAGAAGCGCCTGGCCGATCTCGGCGGCAATACGCCTATCGTCTTCATGACCGGCCATGCCGATGTGCCGATGACGGTGCGCGCCATGAAGGCTGGAGCCGTCGATTTTCTCGCCAAGCCGTTTCGCGATCAGGAAATGCTCGATGCCGTCGCGGGCGCCGTGGAGCGCGACCGCAAGGCGCGGCAGGAGCGCGATGGACTGGCCGATATCAAGGAGCGTTTCGGCACTTTGAGTGCGCGGGAACGCGAAGTGATGGAATTTGCCACCGCGGGGCTGCTGAACAAACAGATCGCCGCAAAGCTGAACCTCAGCGAAATTACGGTTAAGATCCACCGCGGCAAGATGATGAAGAAGATGGATGCGAAATCCTTCGCCTCTCTGGTGCGCATGGCCGAGGCCATCGGCAAGAAACCAGCCCCGGGTACCTCCCGATAAACCTCAGTATGATTTCACTACACGGCGTTATTTGACAATATCCTAGGCGAAACGGCTCAACACTGGGGTCGCTGTCAAAGCCGCCGTGTGGAGATTGCGTTGAACTCTGAACATGCCATTGCCATCATCGACGATTCCTCGTCGGTTCGCCGCGCGCTTGAAAGCCTGCTGCGATCGCTGGGCTTTGTCGTCCTCAGCTTCGAATCCGCCGAAGCGTTTCTGACATCGCCGTCGGTGCTCGCTACGTCATGCGTGGTGACCGACGTCGAAATGCCGGGCCTCACCGGCATCGACCTCTATGAGCGCATGCGCTCGGACAAGAACCAGACGCCGGTCATTTTCATCACGGCCAATTCCGAGCAAAAGGTGCGTCAGCGGCTGGGCAACACGCCCTGCGTCCTCAACAAGCCGTTTGAAGTCGACGAACTAGCCGCCTGCATCAACCAGGCTATCGCGACACCATAGCAGCGCTGATCTTCCCAATATCGATGGCACCGATCCCCCAATAGCGATGGGCTCACATGCCCTATATGCCGTCACGCGGCGGTTTTAACGCGCGCGCGTGTCGGATAGTGTGCGCGCACTTACATGGGGGAATGACATGAGTTTGTCTGGAGTTTTTGCGCGCGTCGTGGCGGTCATCGGCGGCGCGGCGCTGCAGTGGCGCCGCCTGCAGGGCAATACACACGCGCCCGCCTGGGGCAGCGCGCCGGTGGTGCCAGAGGCGAAGCCGCAAGGCGCCATCCCCACATTGAAGATGCCGACTGCCCAGGGATGGGCCGCGGGACAGAAGCCCGAGGTCGCGCCCGGGCTCAAGGTCAATGCCTTTGCCTCCGGCCTAAAACATCCGCGCTGGATCAATGTTTTGCCCAACGGTGACGTCCTCATCGCGGAGGCGACGCAGGTCGCAGGCCCGGTGCGTAATATGTTCGGCTATGCGATGCAGGCAACGATGCGGCGGGCCGCCGCGCTCGGCGTCAGCGCAAACCGCATCACGCTGCTGCGCGACCGGGATGGCGATGGCGTCGCCGAGACCAGCCAGACCTTCATGGAGGGACTGAACCAGCCGTTTGGCATGGCGCTGCTGAACGACACGTTCTATGTCGGCAATGTCGATGGCGTGGTGGCCTTCCCTTATGTGGCGGGCGCGGACAGCATCACGGCACCGGGCAAGAAACTCACCAATTTCAAATCCGGCGGTCACTGGACCCGGAGCATCCTGCCGAGCCCTGATGGCAGCAAGCTGTACATCGGCGTCGGTTCGCTGAGCAACATAGCCGAAGGCGGCATGGAGGTCGAAGAAGGCCGCGCCGCCGTCTATGAGCTCGATATTGCGACGGGCAAGAGCCGCATCTTCGGCGCCGGCTTGCGCAACCCCGTCGGCCTCGCTTGGGAGCCGACGACCGGCGCGCTGTGGACCGTGGTCAATGAGCGCGACGGCCTCGGCGACGAGACGCCACCGGATTATCTGACCTCGGTGCGCGACGGCGGCTTTTATGGCTGGCCCTATTGCTACTGGGGCAAGACGGTGGATGACCGCGTGCCGCAGGATCCGGCACTGGTGGCCACTGCGATCACCCCCGACTATGCGCTGGGCGGTCACACCGCATCGCTCGGACTGTGCTGGCTGCCGGCCGGCACACTGCCGGGATTTCCGGACGGCATGATCATCGGCCAGCACGGGTCGTGGAATCGCAGCACGCTCAGCGGCTACAAGGTCGTCTTCATCCCGTTCGTGAACGGCAAGCCGTCCGGCCCGCCGCGGGATATCCTGTCGGGTTTCCTCGCACCCGACGAGAAGGTGTCCTATGGGCGCCCTGTCGGCGTCACCCTCACCCCGGACGGCGCGTTGCTGGTGGCCGACGATGTGGGCGACGTGATTTGGCGTGTGACGGGCGCGGCCTAAGACCTGCGGAATAATCCGGCGGGCTCGTGAGGCGCGCGTTAATCGCGCGCCTCACGCTCTGACCTACTTCATGGTTGGCATCACGAATTCCGGGCCCTGCGCAATGCTCGTCGGCCAACGGCTGGTGACGGTCTTGAGCCGGGTATAGAAGCGAACGCCTTCCGGTCCGTGCATCGAATGATCGCCGAACAGCGAAGCCTTCCATCCACCGAAGGAATGGAATGCCACGGGCACCGGGATCGGCACATTGATGCCGACCATGCCGACACGGATGCGATGCGCGAATTCACGCGCGACGTCGCCATTCTGCGTGAAGATGGCCGTGCCGTTGCCGTATTCGTTGTCGTTGATCATGCGCGCTGCCGTCGCATAATCCGGCGTACGCACCACGGCGAGCACCGGCCCGAAGATCTCTTCCTTGTAGATCTTCATCTCGGGGGTCACATGGTCGAATAGCGAACCACCGATGAAGTAGCCGCCTTCATTGGACCGGAAGTCCCGGCCATCGACAACCAGCTTCGCGCCCTGCTCGACGCCGGAATCCACATAGCCACGCACCTTGTCGAGATGCTGCTGGGTGACTAGCGGGCCCATTTCGGATTCGGCGTTGAAGCCTGAACCGACTTTCAACGCACGAATCTTTGGCTCAAGCTTCGAGATCAAGGCATCCGCCGTCTTCTCGCCGACGGGCACAGCCACCGAAATCGCCATGCAGCGCTCGCCGGCCGAGCCATAGGCGGCGCCCATCAACGCATCCACGGCCTGGTCGATGTCGGCGTCGGGCATCACCACCATGTGGTTCTTGGCGCCGCCTAGAGCCTGGCAACGCTTGCCGGTGCTGGTCGCGGTCGAATAGATGTAGCGGGCAATCGGCGTCGATCCGACGAAGCTGATCGCTGCAACATCGGGATGATGCAGCAGCGCATCGACGGCTTCCTTGTCGCCATGCACGACGTTGAAGACGCCAGCCGGCAGGCCGGCTTCGGCGAGCCATTCCGCGATCAAGAGCGATGCCGAAGGGTCACGCTCCGAGGGCTTCAGCACGAAGGTATTGCCGCAAGCCAGCGCCACCGGGAACATCCACATCGGCACCATGACCGGGAAGTTGAACGGCGTGATGCCGGCCACGACACCAAGCGCCTGACGTACGCCATAGCTGTCGACGCGTGTGCCGACATTCTCGCTGACTTCGCCCTTCAGCAGCTGCGGAGCACCGACGGCGAATTCGACCACTTCGAGGCCGCGCTGGATTTCGCCCTTGGCGTCCGACAGGGTCTTGCCGTGTTCGGAGGTGATCACAGCCGCGAGATCGTCGATGCGATCTTCGCAGATACGCAGGAATTTATTGAGAATACGGGCACGACGCAGGGATGGCGTATCGGCCCAGCTTTCGGCAGCCGCGCTTGCCGCAGCAACCGCGGCGCCCACTTCGGACGTGCTGGCAAGACCCACCTGAGCCGTCTGCTCGCCGGTGGCCGGGTTGAAAACCGGCGACGTCCGGCCGCTGCGACCTGCCACCTGCTGTCCGCCGATATAGTGCTTGATTTCCGAAGCCATCGAACTCTCCTTTGATGCTCCGGCGGTCTTGCGCCGCTTCCCCGGCCCGGACAACGCGAAGTATTGCGGCTTCGATGTGCAGCAAATAGAGTCCGACGATGGATTGGGACAAAGTTCGGATTTTCCTGGAAGTCGCCCGTACCGGCCAGATTCTGGGCGCCGCCAAGCGGCTCAAGCTCAACCATGCGACGGTCGCGCGCCAGCTCACCGCCCTCGAAAAAGACCTGAAGACAAAGCTGCTGAACCGGCAGACGACGGGCTCGTCACTGACGCCATCGGGGGTTGCGCTGCTCGCAGCGGCCGAGCGCGCCGAATCCGAACTGCTCAAGGTGGGATCGCAGCTGACATCGGCCGCCGATAAGGTGGCAGGCACGGTGCGGATCGGCGCGCCGGACGGACTCGGCAATTATTTTCTGGCCGACAAGCTCGGCAGCTTTGCCGCAGCCAATCCGGATCTTATCGTTCAGCTCGTAGCGCTGCCGCGCACCTTCTCGCTCGCCAAGCGTGAGGCCGATATCGTGGTGACACTGGAGCGCCCGGATGAGGGCAAGCTGATCTGCACCAAGCTCACCGACTATACGCTGAGCGTCTACGCGTCGGAGGATTATCTGGCTCGGTCGACACCGATCCGCGAGCCCGGCGATCTCGCCGACCACCTGCTGATCACTTACATCTACGACATCATCTACAGCCGCGCGCTGGACTATGCGTCGACCTTCAGCGAACTGATCACCCGCCGCTTCGAATGCGGCAGCGTGGTCGGCCAGCTTGAAGCGGTTCGCGCCGGTCACGGCGTCGGCATCCTGCACGATTATGCCGCGCAGCTTTATCCCGAGCTGAGGCGCATCCTGCCCGCCAGTCGCTTTACGCGAAGCTATTGGCTGGTCTCGCATCCAGACACGCATGACACGAGCCGGGTCCGCGAGGTACGGCGCTATATCGTCGCCAAGGTCCGCGAGGCCCGCAGCCAGTTCGTCGTGCAATAGGTCACAGCCGCTGCTTTCAGCTTGCGGAAACGACCGCGCCGAATTTGGTGAAGAACTCGCCGGCCAATTTCTTGGCGGTGGAGTCAATCAAGCGCCCACCGAGCTGCGCCAGCTTGCCGCCAATTTGGGAGTCGACCTCATAGTGCAGGATCGTTTCATTGTCGCCGGCCGCCTCGAGCCTGATTGCTGCGCCGCCTTTGGCGAAACCGGCGACACCGCCGGAGCCTTCACCCGTTATCCTGTAGCCGTTTGGCGGGTCGAGATCGCTCAGCGTCACCTTGCCCCCGAAGGTCGCTTTCACCGGGCCCACCTTGATCACGACCGTTGCCGTCATCTCGGTCGGTGACGTCATATCCAGCACCTGACAGCCAGGAATACACTGCTTCAGCACAGCGGGATCGTTGAGCGCGGCCCAAACCTTGTCGCGCGAGGCCGGAACGGTTTGGCTGTCCTTCATCTGCATGGGAGTGACCTGTCTGCAAGCATGCGCGTCAGACCGCGCAATAACGTTCCTGGATTTCCTTGTCGGCAAGCAATGCCGCCGAGCTACTCTCGTAAACGACCTCGCCCTGGTCCATGATGATCGCGCGATCAGCAAGGCGCAGCGCCCATTCCACATTTTGCTCGACCAGCAGCAGCGTGACGCCCTGATCGCGCAGCTTGCGGAACAACACACCCATCTCCTCGACCAGCACCGGCATGATGCCTTCGGAAGGCTCGTCGAGCAGGATCATCTTGGGTTTGGCGATGGTGGCGCGGGCGATGGCCAGCATCTGCTGCTCGCCGCCGGACATGGTAACGCCTTCCTGATCGAGGCGCTCCTTGAGGCGTGGAAAGCTCTCCGCGATTTCCTCGATCGCGTCTTTCTCGTTGATCTGACCGCGGCTGGCGACGAGACCGAGTTGCAGGTTCTCGCGCACCGTCAGGCCCGGAATGATCCGGCGCTCCTCGGGCACATAAGCAAGCCCCAGCCTGAAACGATCATGGGCGGGCATCGACGTCAGGTCGTTGCCGTCGAATGTCATGCCGCCCGTGGTTTTCGACATCAACCCCATGACCGAACGGATCGTGGTGGTCTTGCCGGCGCCGTTACGGCCGACCAGCGCGACGACTTCGCCCTGCGCCACCGAGATCGAGACCCCATGCAGCGTATGGCTGGCGCCGTACCAGGCGTTCAGGTCTTTGGTTTCAAGCATAGCCATCGTTCTGTCCCAGATAGACGCGACGAACCTCGGGGTCCGTCTGAATGTCGTGCGGCGTGCCATCAGCGATCAGCCGGCCATGGTGCAGCACCAGAATCCGGTCGCTGAGGCCGAGGATCATCTTCATCTTGTGTTCGACCAGGAGGATGGTGCGTTCCGCCGCCAGCTTCTCCAGCAGCGCCACCATTTCCTTGGTCTCTTCCGGCCCCATGCCTGCGGTCGGTTCGTCCAGCAGCAACACTTCCGGATTGGAGATCAGCGCGATGGCAATCTCCAGCGCGCGTTGCTGGCCGTGGGCGAGAAACTTCGCGGTCTCATCGCGCTTGGCGCCCAGACCGACAGCCTCCAGCGCCGCATCGGCTTTGGCATCCAGCTCTGTGAACTTGTTCCGGTTGGTCCAGATATTGTAGCGCGAGCGACTGGCCTGCGCAGCGACACGAACGTTCTCGTGGACGCTCAGATCGGGAAAGATGTTCGTGATCTGATAGGAGCGTGCGATGCCGCGATGCACGAATTCGTGCTGCTTCGTGCCCTTGAGATCGTCGCCCTTGAAGCGGATTGATCCGCTGGAGGGCGTCAGCACGCCGGACAGCACATTGAAGAACGTGCTCTTGCCGGCACCATTGGGGCCGATGATGGAGGTGACGCGGCCCGACCGGAACTCCGTCGTCACGCCTTGCAGCGCGACGAAGCCGCCGAACCTCACTCCGATATCGTTGACGGCGAGAAGCGGCGCGTTCATCGCATGACCTTTGTGAGAAATGTGCCCCAGATGCCCTTGGGCAGAAACAGCACGAACAGCACGAAGATGGATCCGACGATGATCTGCCAGTGCGACGTCCACAGCGAGAAGACGTCTTCCATCACCAGGAACACCAATGCACCGATGAACGGGCCGAAGAAGCTGCTGGCGCCGCCCAGCAGAGTCATCATCACGATCATGCCGGAGGACAGGTAGTGCAGCGAATCCAGCGGCACGAAGGCCAGATGCAGCGCCGACATAGTGCCGCCAAGCGCGCAGATCGTGCCTGACAGGGTAAATGACAACAGCTTGGTGCGCTCGACATTGTAACCGCAGGTTCGTGCGCGACGCTCGTTCTCGCGGATCGCCTCGATGGCGGCGCCGAAAGGTGAATTGAGAATGCGCGAGACCAGCCACAGTGCTGCGGCGGCGAACGCCATCAGCACATAGTATTTGTTGACCGGATCGAGGAAGTTAATGTCGAAGCCGAACAGATTGATCTTGTTGACGGTGAAACCGCGCAATCCGTTCTCGCCACCTGTCCAGGACGGCGTCTGGAGCGCCACGTAATAGACGAGCTGCGCGAGAGCAAGCGTCACCATCGAGAAGTAGATGCCGCGTGTGCGCGTGGACAGCGCGCCCATAACGAAGGCCAGCAGCGCACCGCCAATAACGCCCATCAGCACCGCGAGATACCAGGGCACACCGAACTGGCCGATGGCGATACCGGTGACGTAAGCCCCAGTGCCGACAAAGGCTGCATGGCCGAATGATAGCAGGCCGGTATAGCCGAACAGCAGATTATAGCCGACGGCGACCGTGCCGTAGATCAGGACGTTCACCGCCAGCGCCTTGGACGGCAGCAACCACGGCAACAGACAGAGCGCGAGGATCGACAGCGGGACGCGATATTTGGTCACGAGCGATTTGAAGCGGGCAGGCTTTCGCGCACTGGCGGGAGGAGAAACGGCGAGCGCCGGTGATGTCATGGTCCGCTCCGTTACGCGAGTTTGCCGAACAGGCCCTGCGGCCGGATCAGAAGAACGATGGCCATCAATGCGAACATCACGATAGTCGCCATTTCCGGTGCGAATAGCGCGGTCATGCTGATCACGACGCCGACCAGAAGACCCGCGATGATCGAGCCGACCAGCGAGCCGAGGCCGCCGATGACAGTCACGACGAAGGCTTCGGCCAGCACTAAGGCGCCCATCTCGGGATTAACTGACCGCATCGGGCCGGAGAGCACGCCGCCGAGCGAGGCGAGACCAACACCGAGCCCGAACACCAGCAACCAGACCTTGCTAATATCGACGCCGAGCACCTTCATCATGGTCGGATCTCGCGCGCCGGCGCGCACGATCAGACCGAATTTGGTCTTCTCCAGCCCCAGCCACAACAGCACCACGACCAGGAAGACGACGCCGACAACGAAGATGCGATAGACCGGAAAGAAACCGACGCCGAGATCGACCACGCCGGTCAGTGACGACGGCGTGGGAAACGGAATGCCGTCACTGCCAAATACAATGCGAACACCTTCGACCAGCACGTAACTGAGACCGAAGGTCAGCAGCAGCGGATCGTCGATCGAACGGCCGTAAAGCGGGCGTATCAGGACATATTCGATCGCCATCCCGAACACACCGATCATGATGGGGGCAACGAGCAGCCCCCACCAGAAACTGCCGGTCAATGAGGCGACCCATAGCCCGGCATAAGCGCCGACCATGAACAGCGCGCCATGCGCGAAGTTCACCACACCGAGCATGCCGAAAATGATCGACAAGCCGAGCGCGGTGATCACGAGGATCGCACCGAGGGCAACTCCGGAGAAGAGTTGCATCAGAATGAGTTCTGTATCCATGGACGACGAATGCTTTCGTTAGGCCGGGAAGCCGAGTTCAGTGCAGCTGCGCAGCACGGCCTCCGAAGCCGGCTCATTGGCCACGATGCTGAACAGATCGCTGTCGCCCTTCATATCGGCCTTCTTCTTGGACTCGAGCACGAGCACCGACTGGACCGACTGGTGATCGCATTTGCGATAATATTGCGGGCCCTTGGCGACATCGTATTTCAGGCCTTCCAGCGCCGCGATCACCTTGTCGGTGTCGGTGCCGCCGGCCACCTGCATCGCCTGCAGCAGCGACGAGACGCCGGTATAGCCATAGGCGCCGTAATCGGTCGGGATCGCGCCGCCATTCGCCGCACGATAGGCATCGTTGAATGCCTTGGCGCTCGGCAACTGGCTCTCAAGGCCCCAATAGTAATTTGAACCGCCAACGACGCCTTCGAACACTTCCGGGCTCACCGCTAGCCGCTGGTTATGCAGCAACACTGGCACGACGATCTTGGCCTGCTGCTTGAGGCCGAAATCCACCGCCTGCTTGATCGAATTGGCCTGGTCGCGGCCGAAATTGCTGATGCACAGGATATCCGGACGCATCGAGCGCAGACGCGGCATGAAAGTCGAGTAATCCGCAGCACCGAACGGGTGCATGATCTCGCCAACGGTCTCGGCGCCGATTACGGCCTGCGCACGCTTGAAGCCACGCAGCATTTCATGGCCATAGGCATAGTCGGCCACGAGATGCGCAACCTTGGTGCCCTTCTTGAACGCGTGCCGCGCCACGGCGCCTGCGGTCATCGTGGGATTCAGCGCTTCGTGGAAGGTGTATTTGCTGAAGTCCTTGACCTCATTGATAGTGTCGGATTGGCTGATCGAAACATAAAGCACGCCGCGGGCACGCGTCACTTCATTGACCGCGAGCTGCACCGCGCTGGACAGCGATCCGACGATCGCATGCACCTTGTCTTTTTCGATGAGCTCAAGCGTGCGCGTTGCCGCCTCGCCGCCATTGAGCTTGTCATCGCGCACCAGCAGCTCGATCTTGCGACCGTTAACGCCGCCCTTGTCGTTGAACTGCTTGACGGCGAGCTCTGCGCTCTTGACCTGATCCTTGGCTTCCGCCGCGAACGGGCCGGTCAGCGGTGTCGGAAAGCCGATGCGGATCGTGTCATCGGCAGCGCGTGCGATCCACGGCATGGCGACGACGCTCGCGCCGGTGCCGAGCGCAGCCAGCACATGGCGGCGCGAGATATGATTGCGTTTGGTGTCTCGAATGTCCTTCGTCATGATGTCCTCCGTTTGATTTCTTTTATGGGATCAGATGTGTCCAAGCGCCTTGAGTATTCGCGCCGGTGTCATTGGCACCTGCGCAACCGTGCCTCCGAATGGCTTCATCGCATCATTCATCGCATTAAGCGCTGCTGCCGATGCCGCAGCCGTGCCGGCCTCGCCGACGCCCTTGGCGCCGAGCTGGGTATCCATCGTCGGCGTCTCGACATGTCCGATTTCGATATCCGGCATCTCCACCGCCATCGGCACGAGATAGTCGGCGAGCGAGCCATTGGTGAGCTGGCCGTTGTCTCCGTAGACGCATTCCTCGAAGAACGCCGCGCCGAGCCCCTGCACGACGCCGCCGCGGATCTGCTCGTCGACCAGCAGCGGATTGATGACACGGCCGCAATCCTCGACCACCCATTGTTTGAGGATCTTGACCAGACCTGTCTCAACGTCGAGTTCGAGATGACAGGCCTGGACACCATTGGTGAAGGCAAAAGGATAGCCCTGCGGCGCATAGTGATGCGCGACGGAGAGCTGCGCCTGTGTGCCGGGCGGCAGCGTGTCCGAGCGGAAATAGGCGATGCGCGCTATCTCCGAGAGCTCCATGCGCTGCTGCGCCGTCACAGCGTCGACAATCCAGCCACTGTGAATATCGAGCTTATCCGGCTCGTCCTGTAGGATCGCCGCAGCCACCGCGAGAACATTGGCTTTTAGCTTTTTCGCCGCTTGCAGCGCCGTCTCGCCGCCAATGCCGGCGCCGCGGCAGGCATAGGTCGCGCCGCCATGCGGGGTAGTGTCCGTATCACCTGTCATCACCTTGATGCGATTGCTATCGACGCCGAGATGTTCGGCGACGATCTGCCCGATGATGGTCTCGGTGCCCTGCCCGAGTTCGGTCACTGAAATCGAGCAATGAACATCCCCCGACGGCGTGATCTTGATGATGGCGCCATCCTGCGACGAGATGCGCGCACCGCCGACGCCATAGAAGGCCGGACCGGGATTGGTGATTTCCACAAAGGTGGCAATGCCGATGCCGCGATGAATGCCTTTGGTGCGCAGCTCCGCCTGCTCGACGCGCAGCCGGTCGTAGTCCATCATCTCCTTCAGCTTGGCGAGACAGGCGTGATGCGACAGCGCTTCGAACTGGTAGCCGGTCGGCGACGTGCAGGGATAGGCATCGTCGGGGATCAAGTTGCGGCTGCGGATGTCGAACACATCCTGCGCCGTCTTGTCGGCGATCATGTCCACCAGACGCTCGGTGACGGTACAGGCCACCGGATGCCCAACGGCGCGGTACTGACTCATCTGCACCTTGTTCTGGAATACCACTTGGAGATCAGCCCGGTAATTCCTGAACGTGTAAGGCGCGCCCATCAGGCGGTAGACCTGATTGCCTTCGACCACACTGGTGCGCGGATAGGCCGAGAAAGCGCCGATGCCGGTGACGTCTTCCACATCCATCGCTAGGATCATGCCGTCCGCATCGGCCGCCATGCGCGCGCGGACGCGGTGATCTCGCGCGTGAATGTCGGACACGAAAGATTCGATGCGATCGGCGACGTATTTCACCGGGCGCCCCAGCATGATGCTGAGCCCGACCACCGCCATGTCCTCGTGATACATGTGCAGCTTCATGCCGAACGAACCGCCGATATCCGGTGCGATCACGCGAACGCGGGATTCAGGAAGGCCGTAGTGGCGGGCATAGATGTCCTGGAACTGATACGGCGTCTGCGTCGCATGATGCACCGTCAATTGCCCTTCGCTGGCATCGTAGTCAGCGATGATCGCGCGCGGCTCCATGGTGACCGCCGTGTGGCGGCCGAAGTGAAACTCCTCTTCCACCACATGGGCGGCGCTGGCGAAGACATCCTCGACACCACCGGTATCGATCTTGCCGTGGAAACAGAGATTGCTGCCGAGTTCCGGTGAAATAACCGGCGCATCCGGTGCGCGCGCAGCGTCGATATCGACAACAGCGGGCAGTTCATCGAACTCGATATACACCGCCTCGGCTGCGTCTTCAGCCAGCGCGCGCGTATCGGCCACGACCGCGACAACCGCCTGGCCGGACCATACGACCTTGTCGATCGGCAACGGCAGCTGTGGCGGCGACTTCATACCCTTGAAGTGATCCATGGTACCAACCCATGGCGTGCAGAGCCTGGCAAGGTCCTCGCCGGTGGCAACCAGCCGCACGCCAGGCATCTCGCGCGCCGTCGTCGCATCAATCGAGACGATGCGGGCGTGCGCATAAGGACTGCGCACATAGGCGACATGGAGCATGCGCGGCAGCGTGATGTCGGTGACGTATCGGCCGCGACCGGCCAGCAATCGCTTGGCATTCGGACGCGGCACCGAGCGGCCGATATACGAATTCGGACGATCCAGTGGGGTGAGCACGCTCATGCGCCAACCTCCTCGGGAGCCGAAGCATTCGCGCCCGCATGACGATCGCGCGCGACCTTCTCGATCGCATCGACGATCGCCTCATAACCGGTGCAACGACAGTAATTGCCCGACAGTGCGTCGCGAATGTCCTCACGCGACGGCACACCTGACTGCGACAACAGGGCGTGGGCTGTCATCAACATGCCGGGCGTACAGAAGCCACATTGCAGGGCGTTGCGCTGATGAAACGCCTCCTGAAGATCGGCAATCGCAGCGCGCTCGGTGAGACCTTCGACGGTCTCGATGGCCGCCCCGCTCGCCTGCACCGCGAAGGTCAGACAAGAATGTACGACGCGGCCATCCAGAATAACCAGACAGGCGCCGCAAACGCCCATCTCGCAGCCGGTATGGGTGCCGGTCAGTTCCAGCGTCTGGCGCAGGAAATCCGCTAGCGTGATGCGCGGCGCGATGCTGCGCGACACCTCAGCGCCATTCACCGTCATGGTGACATTGACGAGATCGCTCATGCGCCCTGCCTCTCGATCTCGCCCAGCAGTCGACCGAGAAGAACGCGCGCAAGATGGCGCTTCATGGCAGGCGGCGCGTGCTCGTCTTCAGGCGGATCGAGATCGTCGCCAACGACGGCCTGCGCCGCAGCGATCGCGGCCTGATCCAGCGTCTTGCCGATCAGACTGTCCTCGGCCTGCCGGGCGCGCAGCGGCGTGCTGCCGACGGAGAAGAACGCAATACGCACCTGTTTGACGACGTCATCGACGAATTCGGCGAGAACACCGCAGCCGACCAACGCAAAGTCGCCACGCCGACGCGCAAGCTCATGAAAGGCCCAGCGATGACTGGGCTGAACCACCGGCACATGAATCGCGACAAGCAGCTCGCCCGGTTCGATCGCTGTCTGAAACAGATCGAGGAAGAAATCGTCGGCCGGCACGCGGCGTACGCCGTCGCGGCTAGCAATTTCGAGCTCGGCGCCCAGCGCCAACGTCATCGCCGGGAATTCCGACGCAGGATCGGCATGAGAGATACTGCCGCCGAGGGTGCCTTTGTTTCGTATAGCCGGATGCGCCACATGCGGCGCGGCTTCGCTGTAGAGCGGCGCGTGCCGGCGGATCAACGGATCGGTCAGCACTTCGTGATGGCGGGTGAGCGCGCCGATGCGCAACCAGTCACCCTGCAGGTCGACACCACGAAGCACCGGGATATGCGCGATGTCGATCAGCAATTGCGGCGCCTGCAACCGCAAGGCAAGCGCCGGCACGAGGCTCTGGCCACCTGCGATGTAACTCGCATCGTCGCCGGCTTCCTCGAACGCTTTCAAAGCCTCCACCACCGTGGAAGCCCTCACATAGTTGAACGCCCTCGCCTTCAACGTCTTCTCCCTAAACGTCTCGCGGACGTCCAGTTGTGACCATTTGGTCGGAAATCTAGAACACGTCGATTTCCCCGGGTCAACTTAAAATGACCATTTGGTCTCTTTTTCGAATTGAGCTATTCAGAACTCCCGCAACGCGAAGCAAAAATGGCAAAAAAGCCCATCAAATCAGTCGAAAAGCCACCGCGTCGCAACATGCGCGCGGCGGAGCGCGAGCGCTTCATCGTCGATGAAGCCGTGAAATTTTTCGCGGAACACGGCTTCGGCGGGCAGACGCGCGAACTGGCGAAACGCATGGGCATCACCCATTCGGCAATCTATCGCCACTTCCCGAGCAAAGAGGCGCTGATCGAACGCGTCTATGAAGAGATCTATCTCAGCCGCTGGTCGCCGTCCTGGGCCGGCCTGATCCAGGATCGCACGCTGTCGCTGCAGGCCCGGCTGTCGCGCTTCTATCTCGAATATGTCGAGCAGGTCTTCGAATACAACTGGGTGAGAATCTTCGTCTTCTCCGGGATGAAATCGTTCGACATCACCAAACGGTATCTTCAGATCGTCCGCGAACAAATCATCGAGCCCGCCTGTTGCGAACTTCGTCACGAGTTGAAGCTGCCTTCAAGCGATCAGGTCCCGCTGTCGGAGCGCGAAGTCGAAATGTTCTGGGGTTTGCACGGCCGCATCTTCTATATGGCCATCCGGCGTTTCGTCTACGACACGCCGACACCGGAGCGACTGGACGACATCGTCAACGACGCAGTGAGGGTGTTTCTTGATGGCTCAAAACAGCTGATGCCTGAGCTTGTACAATCGGCATCATGACATTTGTAGCACAGCAACGCCGGCAGATTGATCAAGCTGCTCGAGCGCATGAAGTGCAGCTACGGAGCCAGGTTCTGCCGCGACATTGATGTGACCCGGCACCGGCGCACGCATTTTGCGTCGAAAGAGTGAGATCGCGCCACACCGACATTACGGGCTTTCCGAAGTGCGACGCCCGAAATGGGCACCCGAGGTCGGAGAGAAGCTTGCTGTCGTCGTCACGAGTGCAACTGCAGCAGAGGAAAGCGAAACGCGCGTCACCGAGTATCATTTCTCTCAGCGATACTTATGCGCGCTTGTGTAGTTCCTTCACCGCATCGGGACTATCGAAAGTACCGCTGCGAACAGATTGAATCGTTACGCACCGTGCCAACACTTCTCTGATACCAGCCTCCAAGTTTTAGCACAATAAACTCACTGTTTCGTCCGGTGCTGCGACAAACTCCCGCCTCAAACGTAAACAAACGTTAATAAGGTGGCCCAGATATCCAGTCGTGATGAAGACTTCTCTGATGCCATTTCGCCTGAGCCATTTGAGCAGGAGCTCGAGTACGGGCCGCGATCCGATCGGCATAAGCGGTTTCGGCAAGATGGATGTATGCGGACGCAAGCGCATTCCCTTTCCGCCGCATTGAATGACAGCCTTCATATTACCCTCCTGTGTTGCTGAAGCGCGCAATCGTTCATCATATCAACGCGACAGCCCGACCTGGTGCTGATGGCCAAACCGGAATGCCATTGACGAGAAAACTAGACGCTGACTATCCACGCGTCTTCGTGCGTTTGCATGAGATGTCGGAATGATAGTTGGATTGCGCGCGAGCACTGTATTGCAGCGGCAAAGCTGCAGCTCGCAGTGGTGCATGATGGGACGAGACAGACCGAACCGGACTTCGGCTGCATCGCTGGCGCGCGATATCGCGAGGCCCGATTAACATCGCTGCGCTTAGAATGACGACGACAGCGCAACGAGCCGGCTTTTCAGAAAGCCTGTTAGAAACCCGGCATCCCTCACGCGCGCGAGCGACATCGCACTAACCGTTGCCCAAGATCGGTGGAATGATTTATTGAATCGCGTCGCAAGAACACGCGCGATCGTCAGCGCCTCACGTATCCATGTTCGATCGCTCACCGGCGCGAGCGCCACGCTCCGACAATCACCGGTCGGCGCGACTTGCTCGCCTACGCCAACAATCGCTGACTATTTGCCGATTCGTGCCGCGCCGCAGATCTTTCCGTTGATGCCCTTACGGATCAGACCATCGATGCGCGAGACCTCAATATGATTTGGCTCGTGGTTGATCACACCCAGTGGCACTGGCGTCTCGTTTTTCTTGATCTCGGAGATCATCGCAACGGGATTTGAAAGCCGACCGTTCGAATCGCCTGCTAAAGGCGGAGAGTTGCTGTTTGCCGGTTCTGCCAGTGATCCGTTGTTCATCCCCCAAATCGCTGCCTGTGTCCGATTCTGGACACGGAGCTTGCGAAGGATCGCCTTGACGTGGACTTTTACAGTTGCTTCGGCGATATGGATCGTCCGCGCGATGCTTTTGTTGGAGGCACCTTCAATCAAGCAGTGCAAAATTGATTTTTCCCGCGGAGAAAGCTGCGGCGTGGTCATATCTTCTGTAGCGATAAGAATCGCCTGCGTCTTGTTTTGGTCGCGCGACCCCGTCTCGCCTGGGTGACTGCCTTCGGGAGCAAGAACAGATGATAGAAATGCCGGAGGAAAGATCGTTTCACCCATCATTATCAGTTCGATGGACTTTATGAATACATCGCAGGTCATGACGTTGACAAAGTAGCCGTTGGCACCTGCCCGAAACGCAGAAGCCAGTTCGTCCATTCGATAATGATCGGCCACGATCGCAATGCGCCCGCCCGGATGGTAGTCCCTGAAAAGTTCGATTTGTTCAATCGCGGCGTCAAAATCATCGCCGGTGTGAGCAATAAGAAGCAGAGGCTGGTGTGCTTGCGGTTGACCCGGGAGCAAATCATCCACGCTTGATACTGAGGCTAGGATACGAAAATTTGCTGAGCGTAAAATCCTGGCAAGACCTTCTCTGAGTAAAGTATTTTTCCCAACGAGAATTGTAAAAAAAGATTGTTGCCTCCGCATCGCGACCCTCCCAACCATACGCAACTGATTAAAAAAAACTGAGCGATTGAAATTCAGCTCATTCTTGGTGATCTGTCGGCGGTTAAGCCCCGCTTCTTCGGCAGAAATTTTGGCATTGGAATATTTTCAGTCGGCAAGAAACTCTGTCTTTTTAGAAGCATTTCGTCGTCGAATTGAAGACGCCTCCCTTCTCGTTTGCGACGATTTTATGAATGTTAGATGCGAATTCTCGATCTCCCTATATACCTTTAGTTATAGGCGATGGGCCGGTACTGAGGGATGTCGTTCATAATAGTAAACGGGGGAATCACCGCAGACTTCGCAGAGGGAGTGCGTGCTTCGTCATACGGGGCATCTATCCTTGAGTGACAGTTTCAGATACGTCCACCCAAAGTTGTTACGTGTTTTCTTTGTTGCGTTGCGATGTAGCGTAACAAATTTGAGCCTCCAGAAAATTAGGCTAAGAAGGGAATATCCGGGGTCGCGTGGAGTTTAAGTTTTGGGGGGCTAGGCTGAGGACCGCCCATGCGTTGCACCAGTGTCGTGATCGCAGACCGCCATCCTGTGGTTCTGCAAGGTTTGACGAGCGTGCTTGAAGCGCAAAACGGCTTCAAGATTGTCGCGTGCTGCAGCACTGGCCCGAGCTGTATCGAAGCGATTCGAAATTTAACGCCGGACATCGCCATTATAGACATCGAAATGCCGGGCCTGACCGGGCTGGAAATCGTTGCCATCGCCAACTCCGAGGGGCTTTCAACGCGGGTCGTCTTTTTCACCGCTGTCGTTGAAGATCGCCAACTGGCTTTATCGGCCGCTGCTGGCGCCTACGGTGTCATCCTGAAGGACATGCCGCTCGAACCCCTGGTGCAGTCCTTGCGGGAGATCGCGGCTGGCCAAAGGCTATTGCCGCTTCCCGCGGTCAATCACGTTATGCCTTCCGAGCAAAAGAGTATCGCGATCACGGAGAGTGTTCTGGCGGTGCTGACAGAGCGCGAGCGTCAGATCATGCGCCTGGTCTCTGAAGGGTTGTCGAACAAGGAAATTGGGCGCCGGCTGAATATTGCTGATGGCACCATCAAGCAACATCTCCATCACATCTATCAGAAGCTTGAAATCAACAACCGGACAGTGCTTGCGGCGCTTGCCATATCCCACAACGAACGTGGGGGCTTTCTTGAGGATCGGGCTCTGTCGGTTCATTGTGATTGAGCGTCTGCAGTCGCACTGCCGACCCGTGTGCCACTTCCACGCTGATACGGGCGCTGATTGGCGCACAATCCTGATCGGCGACATTCACCTTGCCGCCAGCGCGGAGGCCGAAAGGACCCTGATGTGCGCTTTACTACCCTGCCGACATCAGTAGGCCTTCTTCAGCAAATCGCTGGGGAACCTGCATTGCCAGTCGCGCGGCGCCAAGCCCCGCGGCAATCCGGTCGCAGCAGAAAAGATGCGAGTGAAGTGGCTTTGATCCGCAAAGCCACAAGCCTGTGTAACATCGGCCAACGGCATATCGGTCTTCATCAGAAGATCTCGGGCCTGCTCGACGCGCTGGGACAGTGTCCACTGGCCGGGCCACGAAGCCACCACGCAGGATAGACCGGGAAGAAACCACGGTCTTGTCTGTAAGTCATCGGTATTGAACGATCGGCCACCACGCGGCGTTCCGAACGCTTCTCCGCGGCCTGACTTGCACCCCTCTGCCATGCTTCGGAAACTATATCGATGCATGCAGCCGTGCATATCGATGCGCCGACGTAGGTGCATGAGATCGTGACCACCGCCGAACTTGTTGCCGCCATCAGGAGCGAAGCAAGATAGGCTTGGGCCTGTCGCCGTCCTTGCCATGTCGATAGCCGAGCCGACGCTGAAATAGTACGGCACGACCTCTCCCAGACAGCAGTCTAGATAGATCATCTTCGGCGCGTCCGGCCATGCGAGCGATACAGTGCAGCCGCTCGCGGTCGCCAACCGCTGTAACTGCTCGTGGACAACGGGCAGAACTCTCATATTACTCAGTAGCGAAAAAACCGGCATCAGAACGCGCGGACGGAACTGATATTTGCCACCGACGGGTTCGTAATCGAGGTAACCCGCGGCCACCAAAGCTCGGGTCAGCCGGGACACGATCGGCTTCGAAGGTACTCGACGATATTTCCAAGACAATCTCGGAGAAGCCTATCGAACGCGCTTGTATCGACCGATTGCACCGAGACGGGACAATCCCATAGGGCGGAGCCCTCGCGGTCGTTGCGTGGACGCACTACGAGGCCCACCATGAAATGTTAGATTCCAATCATGGTTCTACACGGAATACTCGTACGGCAAGCCGCCCCTTGGCAGCACAGACCCACGATCATTCGCGCGATAACTCACGGTGAGCCAAAATGCGGCAGCACCTAACGAGGCGGTGGCACCGCTGCCGGAGGCCTCTCGTCTACTGCAACTTTCTGAATGCTTGGCCGATCTGATTGCGCTAGCCAGGCTAGGCGCGTCTCAATACCGTCGCAGACGGATTTCGCCGGCTCAAATTAAGCCGGCTCGACCTTGAACAGACAATGATCGTGAGCGCCTTCAGCCTCGCAATAGACCTCCTGCGCCCGCAGCCTGACCTCACGACCGGCACTTGCGGCAACATATTCGAGCGAGCCCTCGAGCCAAGACGCAAACATGTAACACACCTTGCGACCGCTGTTGCGGCGCTCGCCATCAACCATTGCCGAATTTCGCAAGCGCACTGTCGCCGTCCCTGCTTCCGGCGACACGTCGAGTACATCAAATTGGCCCCATCCGCGCTGCGTGATGCGGCGCATATAGTGACGGAACACATCGATGCCGGACATGCCGTGGAATTCGGCTTCCTTCTCGCACCAGTAATAGGCCGAGCGATGGCCGGCCGGCCGCAGAATGCGCTCCAGCTCCGCCGCTCCCACCGCCGCCTCGATGGCGAAGTGGTTGTTCATATAGAAATGCTGCGGCACCAGAATCATATTGGTCGCGTCGACCGACCAGCGCCCGGTCTGGTCGTCAACATTGATATCAACCTGCGGCTTCCCCATCTCAGGCTCCCCAGACGGTCTTCAGGAGATTAACCCAGTTATTGCCAATGACGGCCTCGATGCGTGAGGCCTTCCAGCCGCGCTTCTCCATGGCGGCGGTAAGGTTCGGCCATTCGCCGATGGTCTTGATGCCTTCGGGATTGATGACGTCGCCGAAATTGGTGAGGCGGCGGCCATATCCCTTGTCATGGGTGATCCAGTCGAAGAATTCCTGGCCATAGCCCTGCGTGAAGTCGGTGCCGATGCCGACGCTGTTCTCGCCGCAGATATCGATGACGTATTCTATTGCCTCGACATAATCGTCCACAGTCGATGCCGGACCGCGCTTCAGGAAAGGCGGGAACATGGTGACGCCCACAAAGCCGCCGTGATCGACAATGAAGCGCAGTTGCTCGTCGGACTTGTTGCGCGGATGCTCCTTCAAGCCGGCTGGCAGGCAGTGCGAATAAGCAACCGGCTGCTTGGAGGCGAGGATGACATCTTCGCTGGTCTTCGATCCGACATGCGACAGGTCGCAGAGGATGCCGAGGCGGTTCATCTCGGCAACGACCTCGCGACCGAAGTCGGACAGGCCACCGTCCTTGGACTCGTAGCAGCCGGTGCCGACCAGATTCTGCGTGTTATAGGCCATCTGGATGATGCCGACGCCGAGCTCCTTGAACAGGCCGAGATAGCCGATCTGATCCTCGATACCAGTGACGTTCTGCCAGCCCAGGATGATGCCGGTCTTGCCTTCCTCCTTGGCCTTCAGGATGTCAGCGGTCGTGTAAACTTGCTTGAGAATGTCGTCGTTGTCTGCGAACCAGCGCTTCCACTTGACCACATTGCGCATGGTGGCTTCGAAGCCTTCCCAGACGCAGCAGGTGCAGTTGGCGGCGGTCAATCCGCCCTTGCGCATGTCCTCGAAGACCGGACGCCCGAAATCCGAGATGATCAATCCATCGACGACGATGGCGCTTTCATGGATGGTTGAGGACATGACGTTTCCTTTCAGATGATAGTCTGACTTTTCGTTGTGATGCGGCAGCCATATCAGCTAGCGCGACGTTCTTTCTGATCAGTGCGCTCCACCGAAGTAGGCGCTTTGGACTTCCTCGTTCTTTGCCAGCATCTCGGAGTCGCCCTGGACGATGATCTTGCCTTGCGACAGCACATAGCCGTAATGGGCGATCGCAAGGGTCTGGTTGACGTTCTGCTCGACCAGGAGGACCGTCACACCGGTTTCGTTCAACCGGCGCACGATGTTGAAGTTCTCCTGCACGAACAGTGGAGACAGGCCCAGCGATGGCTCGTCAATGATCAGAAGCTTGGGATCCGTCATCATTCCGCGGCCGATCGACACCATCGCCTGTTCGCCGCCGGACATGGTGCCGGCAAGCTGCTTGGCGCGCTCTTTCAGGCGCGGGAACACCTCATACACCTTGCCAAGGCGCGCTTTGACCGTCTTCTCCGCATTGACGAGATAGGCGCCAACCCGAAGATTCTCTTCGACCGTCATCTTCGCGAAGATCCGGCGCCCTTCGGGAATGCAGGCAATCCCGAGACCGACGATCTCGTGGGTCGCCATCTGATCGAGCGCCTTGCCTTCGAAAGCGATGGAGCCGGCGCGCGGCGGCGTCAGTCGCAGGATTGAGCGGATCAGCGTCGACTTGCCGGCACCATTGGAACCGAGGATACAGGTGATCTTGCCCGGCTGCACGTCGATGGAAATGCCGGACAGCACGTCGGCCCGATCATAGGCGGTGAAGATGTTCTCGACTGTGAGATGACCGCTCATGCTTGCCCCAGATAGGCTTCGCGGACCACAGGATCAGCCGCGACATCACGGAATTTGCCTTCGCAGATCTTCTTGCCGTAGTTCAGCACGACGCAGCGATCAGTGACACGTTCGATCAAGCCCATTTCGTGCTCAACAATGATGATCGTGAGCCCGCCGAGCGATTTGCGGATGCCGAGAATTTCATCCACCACCTGATCCGTCTCGTCATGGGTCATGCCGGCAGACGGTTCATCGAGCAGCACAAGCTTTGGCTTGCCGATCAATGCGCGGCAGATCTCAACCCTGCGCCGATCGATCATGCCGAGCGAGATCGCTGGATCGAACAGTTTGTCCGGCAGCGCAGGATTGAAGACGCGCAGCAGCTCGCGAGCTTCTTCCGCGATCTTCTGCGTTTCCGCGGCGAATGATTTCCGCTGCACGATATTGTGCCAAAGGCCATTGTTCAGCGTTCGCTGCGCACCCAGCGCAATATTGTCGAACACCGATAGCGACAGGCACAAGCGTGATCGCTGGAACGTGCGCGACAGGCCATAAGACGAGATGTTGTGAGCCTTCTCGCGGGTGATGTCGATGTCACCCAGCAAGATCTTGCCTGCACTTGCGGAATAGACGCCGCTGATCACATTGAGGAACGTGGTCTTACCGGAGCCGTTCGGCCCGATCAGTCCGAGCACTTCGCCATTGCGGACGTCAATGTTCAGCTCATTAAGTGCGAACAGGCCGCCGAAACGGACCGTCAAGCCGCGGCTCTCGAGCAGCACGTCGTTGGACAAGCTCGTCATGCGCTTGCCTCTGTATGCAGTTTCCGGACCCGGCGCGCCACGAGGCCGTCCGGACGCATGGTCAGAATCGCGATGACCAGAACGGCATAGAAGATAAGCCGGTATTCCTGGATAAACTGAAGCTTTTCGGGCAGCAGGACGACGATCAGTGCCGCCGGCAGCACGCCCCAGCGATTGCCGATGCCGCCCAGGATCACGATGGACACCATCACCAGCGAGTCGCCGAATGTGAAATTCGCGGGTGCGATGAACCCAGTCATTTTCGCATAGACCGCCCCCATCAGGCCGGCCAGGAAGTTGCCGATCGTGAATGCCAGCACTTTCCAGTAAGCTATCTTCAGTCCGAAAACGGATGCTGCGGTCTCATCGAGGCGCACCACATCGAACCAGACACCGACCCATGAGCGGTCCAGCAGTCCGACAAAGATCATCGCCAGCGCCGTCAGAATGCCGGTCAGGATCACGTAATTCACATAGGACGACAGCACGAGGCCGAAGATGTGGATGTCATTGGTGAAGTCCCAGCCGAACAGATTGATGCCGGGAAGCTTCAGGCCCTGCGGACCGCCAAAGAAGTCATTCGCATCGAGAAAGACGTTGAACATCACGCCGAACGCCATGGTCGTCAGCGCGCCGTAATGTCCGCGGGTGCGCAGCACCGGGAGGATGAGCAGCGAGCCGATGAAGACCGCGACCAAGCCGCCGCAGACCAGAACCAGCGCATCGGGCAGACCGCCCTGCTGTCCCAGCATCGCTGCGGTATATCCGCCGGTGCCGGCGAAAGCTGCGGCTGCAAAGTTGGTCAGGCCAGCATAGCCCATCTGCACAGTGAGGCCGAGGCAGATCGTCGCGTAGATCAGCACCGTTGCCAGCATCAGCAGGCCGAAATTGTCGTCGCGCAGCACGAAGATGACAGCGAGCGAGGCCACCGTGATCAGGCCACGCAGCAGCCAGGGATTTTCCGAAGCGGCGACTTCCGTCGCGGCGACGCCTCCGAACCGAGCGGCGCAGAAGCAGACCGCAGCCGTGATCGCCAATGCGGCGCCCAGCAATTTCTGGTTTTCGATCAGGACCAGCGCCGTGAGCGCCACTGCAGCGAAGGCCACAGCAACAAACAGCGGCCACACCGGCACCCGTACAAGCGTCCGAGAGGTCGGCGTCATACCCGCTCGCTCCCGCGTTCGGCGAGAAGCCCGGTCGGTCGCCAGGTGATGAGGACGATGATCAGCACGAAAGCGAACACGTTCTTGTAATCGCTCATCGACGGCATCGCGGCAACGACGAAAGTCTGCAGCCCTGCGAACAGATAGCCTCCGATGATCGCGCCCCAGATATTGCCGAGACCGCCCACGATCGCAGCCGTGAAGCCGATTACGGCCAACAGCAGGCCCATGCTATAATTGATCTCGCTGTAATACAGCGCATAGATCATGCCGGCGAAGCCTGCGGTGATGGAGCCCAATGCAAAGGTCAGCGGGATGATGCGACCGAAATTGATCCCCATCACACGTGCCGTTTCGGTGTCTTCGGCCACTGCCCGCATCGCGAGGCCGAATTTGGAGTGGTTGATGATCCAGTAAACGGCGCCGATCGAGGCGGCGCCGGCAATGATCAGAATGATCGCGTCGGTGCGAAAGAACGACGGACCGATATTGAAGCCTCCGGCCGGCAGCAATTCCGGAAAGCGCTGTGGATTCGTGCCATTCGGAAAGAACAGCCGGATGGCTTCACGGATGGCCGTACCGACCATCATCGTCATCAGCAGCATATTAAGCGGCGGCGCATTGCGCAGCGGCATGATGAGGAAATGCGAGATGCCGGCGCCGACCACCGCGGTCAGTGCCATTGCCACGCACAGCGCGACAATGAACTGCAGAGGCACCGACAGTCCCAGCGCATTCGCCGCCCAGACGGCGACGAGGCCTCCGAAGGCGCCGAGCGTGAGCACGTCCCCATGCGAGAACTTGATCACGTTCATGACGCCGAAGAAGATGGTGAACCCCATGGCGACGAGGCCATAGATCGTTCCTTGCATCAAGCCGTTCAGCAGGTGTTGACCGATCATACCCATGGGATGTCCCGACGATCCGCGCTTACGGCAGGTTCTTGAGCTTGCGCTTGCCGGACACGTATTCGCTTTCTTCCCAGACCACCCACTTGCCGTCCTGGACGACATAACTCGTGGTCAGCGGCGTGATGTTCTGGCCATGGTCGTCGAAGGTGACCGGACCGACGATGGACGGACGGTCCTTCACATCGCCAAGGTCGGTGGTAACCTTGGCGCGATCCGGCCCGACCTTCTCGATGGTCTCCATGACCAGACGGGTGGCGACATAGGCGAACGGTCCATAAGCTTCCGGCGGTTCGGAATAGCCGGCAGCCTTGTAGGCATCCGAGAACATCTTGCCGCCCGGCATCTTGGACAGCGGCGGGCTGTCGAAGAAGGTCAGCGTGCCTTCGGCGAGCTCCGGACCAGCGGCGTTGACGAACGCGTCGCCCATGATCCCGGAATTGCCCTCCAACTGCGCGTTGATGCCGAACTTGGCCATCTGCGTGCGGAGGCGCGCGCCGAGCGGCGTCAGGCCACCAAAATAGATGACCTCCGGATTGAGCTCCTTGATCTTGGTCAGCTCGGCCGACAGATCCTGCTGATCCGGCGGGACCGAGAAGCTGCCCAGGATTTCATTACCGTTCTCGAGCGTGAACTGGGTGAAGTACTTGTTCATCGACTTGCCGTAGTCGGTGGAGTCGGCGAAGGACACGAACTTCTTGTAGCCGCGTGCCTTCATGAACTGTGCGCCAATGCGGTTCTGGCCGATCAGGATGCCGCTGACGCGGTGCACTTCCGGATACTTCTTGGCATAGGTAATTTCGGGCAGCACGGCCGCCCACACGACCATCGGCATCTTGAAGCGATTGAAGATATCGACGGTGGCAATCGCGGTAGCGGAACAGTAATGCGGGATCGCGGCAATGATCGAACGATCGGACGCGATCTTGGTGACGACCTGCACGCCCACGTTGGGCTTGCATTCGTCGTCAAGCACGACGAGCTCGTACTCATATTTGGTGCTGGGCTCGGCATTCATCAGCTTCACGGCCAGTTCGGCCGAGTTGCGTCCGCCAATACCGTGAGGCGAAATAGCGCCGGTCAGCGGACCCACGAAAGCAATCTTCACCTTGTCCTTGGCGAAGGCCGCGCTGAAGCTGCCAAAGGCCAGTGGCAACACGCTCGCAACGGCCAATGCGGCCAAACCACGCTTGCTAATCGTCCCCATCGCTGATCCTTCCAGGTTGATCCAGCCTGCAACGCTAGTGGTCCGCGAATGCGGCAGATAGGATGCACGCGCGCTGTTGCTTGTAGAATTGCGTCATAACTACCGAATATCGACCGCCTGTTCTTGGTTCGCGCGCCGACTGCTCGTCGGACTATTTTGCGTAGCAAACACAATGATTTCCGCTGCGCTGCAAAATTCATCGCGAAGATCAAATCTTGGCCTGTCGATGCTTTTCAAACGAGCATTCGTCGTCGCATTGCGGGCGCTAGAACACCACCGTCTTGCGTCCATTCAAAAGGACACGACGCTCGAGATGAAGCCGCACGGCGCGCGCCAGCACTCGCGACTCGATGTCGCGCCCAACGGCGACAAGATCGTCCGAGGACGACGCATGCGTCACCCGTTCGGTCTCCTGTTCGATGATCGGGCACTCACATAGCGCGACGCCAGAAATGCCTCAGTCGCGGTGGCGACGACCGACGCGTAGTCGATCGTCTGTCCGATGTCGTCCGAACTGGCCGCGTCGCAGAGGTCGATCTGCAGATCGATATCGATCACGAAGCGCTGCCCCAGTTGCGCCTCGTGATCCAGCAAGCCGTGGCACGCGTGAACATTCAGCCCCTGGATGAGTATCCCGTCCGCCTGCCGCTCTCCGACACGCTCCATCAAGCGGCCTGATCAGGACCGATAGATCGGAAACGACGCAACCAGTTCGGCGACGCGGCCGCGTGTCTTTGCCTCGACCTCCGGCGCTCCCTTATCCGGCGCGCCAGAATTCGCATCCAGGACGGCGGCAATGAGCTTGCCGACTTCTTCGAATTCACCGACGCCAAAGCCGCGCGACGTCGCCGCCGGCGAGCCGAGCCGGATGCCCGACGTGATGGTCGGCTTCTCCGGATCGAACGGGATACCGTTCTTGTTGCAGGTGATGTTCGCCCGCCCGAGCGCCGCCTCGGCGAGCTTGCCGTTCAGGTTCTTCGGCCGGACATCGACCAGCATCAGGTGATTGTCGGTGCCACCGGTGACGATCGGATAGCCGGCCTTTGAGAGCGTGTCCGCCAGCGCGTGCGCATTGGCGACGACGTCGGCCGTATATTGACGGAACGATGGTTGCAGCGCTTCGCCGAACGACACGGCCTTGGCGGCGATGACATGCATCAGCGGCCCGCCCTGCAATCCCGGGAAGATCGCCGAATTGATCTTCTTGGCGATGTCCTCGTCATTGGTCAGGATCAGTCCGCCGCGCGGGCCGCGCAGCGTCTTGTGAGTGGTCGAGGTCACCACATGCGCATGCGGGAACGGCGACGGATGGGCGCCGCCCGCCACGAGGCCAGCAAAATGCGCCATGTCGACGAACAGGTAGGCACCGACCGCATCCGCGATGCGGCGGAACGCAGCAAAATCCCAGAACCGCGAATAGGCCGAGCCACCGGCGACGATGACCTTCGGCTTATGCTCCACTGCCAGTTTCTCGAGCTGCTCCATGTCGATGGTGCAGTCGTCGCGACGAACGCCATAGCTGACGACGTTGAACCACTTGCCCGACATGTTCGGCTTGGCGCCATGGGTGAGATGACCGCCTGCGGCGAGATCCAGACCCATGAAGGTGTCGCCAGGTTTCATCAGCGCGGCCTGATTGGCCTGGCTGCCGGAATTCGGCTGCACATTGGCATAGCTGCAGCCGAACAGCGTCTTGGCGCGCTCGATCGCCACCTCCTCGACTTCGTCGGCGAAGCGACAGCCGCCATAGTAGCGCCGGCCGGGATAGCCTTCGGCATATTTGTTGGTCAGCACCGAGCCCTGCGCCTGCAGCACTGCACGCGATACGATGTTCTCGGACGCGATCAGTTCGATCTCGTCACGCTGCCTGCCGAGTTCTCCGGCAAGCGACGACGAGATGGTCGGGTCTGCTTGGGCGAGATCGGTCGTGAAGAATGCCTCGCGTTCGGCTTGGGTCATGGTCTTCCCTCAACATTCTGCCAGATTGACAGCGAGACCTCCCAGTGAGGTCTCCTTGTATTTCGATTGCATGTCGCGCCCGGTCTCGCGCATCGTCGCGATCACCTTGTCGAGCGGCACCACGTGGGTACCGTCGCCCTGTAATGCGAGCGACGCCGCATTGATCGCCTTCACGGCACCAAAAGCGTTGCGCTCGATGCATGGCACCTGCACCAGCCCGCCGATCGGATCGCAGGTCATGCCGAGGTGGTGCTCCATGCCGATCTCGGCCGCGTTCTCGATCTGCTCATTGGTGCCGCCGAGCACCGCCGCAAGTCCCGCCGCCGCCATCGAACAGGCCGAGCCGACCTCGCCCTGGCAGCCGACTTCCGCGCCGGAGATCGACGCATTCATTTTGAACAGCGCGCCGATAGCGGCAGCAGTCAGCAGGAACACGCGCATGTTTTCAGGTGACGCCTCGCGGCAATGGTCGCGGAAATAGCGAAGCGTGGCCGGGATGATGCCGGCCGCGCCATTGGTCGGTGCCGTCACCACCTTGCTGCCGGCCGCATTCTCCTCGTTGACCGCGATCGCATACAGACTGACCCAATCCATCACCTCATGCTGGGCGCGGCTGTTCGAGCTTGCAGCGGCGACAAGGCGTCGATGCAGTGAGGGCGCGCGGCGCTTGACGTTCAGCCCGCCCGGTAGCTGCCCCTCTTTGGTCATGCCGCGATCGATGCAGTCCATCATCACCTGGATGATGTGATCGAGCCGCTGCTCGATCTCCTCCGGCGGGAGCGACGACATCTCGTTGGCCATGACGATCTGCGCAATCGACAGACCGGTTTTCGCACCGATCTCGAGCAGCTGCTTGCCCGACCTGAAAGGATGCGGGACGGGAACGTCCTCGACAATGCCGACGACGCCGACCTGCGCTTCCGGAACGACAAAGCCGCCGCCGACGGAGCACCAGCGCTCGCCGTGAAGAACATGACCAGCCGCATCGAAGGCGGAAAGCGCCAGCGTATTCGGATGGTTTGGCGGCTCGGTCACACCGTCGAAGATGATGTCATTGGTGAAATCGAATGGGACATTGCGCCGCTCGGCCACCCGCAGCGTGCCCGCCGCGCGGGCGCCATCGACCAGCGTCTCCGCTTCTTCCGGATCGATCGTTTCCGGAAACTTGCCTGCAAGACCGAGAACGACCGCCTTGTCGGTGCCATGACCGCGACCGGTCCAGGCCAGCGAGCCGAACAGCTCGACCTTCACGCGCGCGAGATCCTTCAGCAGACCACGCTCCGCAAGCTGGCTGGCAAACAGCGCCGCGGCCTTCATCGGTCCCATCGTATGTGACGACGACGGCCCGATGCCTATCTTGAAGAGATCGAACGTTCCAATCATCGCGCGGTCTCCAGGGCGCAGCCGGGCTGCTAGGACAGGCTTCGCGCTTCGTCGAGGAATTGCCAGACATAGGGCGCAAACGAACGCCATACATCCACGTGGAACACGTGCTCTTCAGAACGTGACAGCAGAAGTGATGCCTTGCCCAGCACCGTGCGCGTGCACATCCCGACCGGGAACGCCTTGAGGGACAGATCCAGCGGGCAGCCATGGTTGAGCACCAGCGCCGCCGTTGGACCTGCAACCGCGATGCCATCCGAACGATGGCTGACATCCACCAGCGAACAGGCCTGCCCCTGCAGCGCTACCGACATCCCGCCAAATACCTCGATCGGATTCTCGTTCACCGCCTGGAACAGCCATTCGTCCGGCCCCAGCCAATAGACCGACCGGCCGCCGACAGCCGCGAAGCGGCAGGCCTCCAGGCTCGGCTTGACGCCAAAATGCGCCCCGGCAGCCTCGATCGCCTCGGTCTTGCCGCGAAACACCAGCTTCGCCGCATCGGGAAGAATCGAGAGCGTCGTGGTGGACGCAGCAGTCGTGCCGGATGACTGCATTGGGGACAACGCGTTCGAACGCATGATCGCAGGACTAAGCATTCAAACGTTCCCCCTTCGGATCGAACAATATCGAGTCGACGACTTTCGCCTTGATCACGCCGTCCGGCATCGGGATCGAGAGCTCCTCACCCATCCGCGAGCGACCGCCGCGAACGAGTGCCAGCGCGATCGAGCGGTTCAGCGTCGCGCTCCAGTAGGCGGAGGTGACATGTCCGATCATCGGCACCGGGATCGGATGGGTCGGATCGAGCACGATCTGGGCGCCCTCTTCGAGGACCACCTTGGGATCCGTCGTCAGCAACCCGACCAGTTGCTTGCGATCTTCCCTGACCAGCGCCGGCCGCGATAGCGAGCGCTTGCCGACGAAATCCCGCTTCGCCTTGCCGACAGCCCAGCCGAGGCCGGCGTCATCGGGCGTCACCGTGCCGTCAGTTTCCTGACCGACAATGATGTAGCCCTTCTCCGCGCGCAGCACATGCATGGTCTCGGTACCGTAGGGCGTGATCCCGTAGGGCTTGCCCGCCGCGAAAATCGCTTCCCAGACCGCCCGGCCATAGCCGGCGGGAACGTTGACCTCGAAGCCCAGTTCGCCGGTGAACGACACGCGGAACAGCCGCGTCGGCACGGCGCAGATACGTCCTTCGCGGACGCTCATATGCGGCATGGCATCGGCCGACAGATCGATGCCCTCGACCAGCGGCTCCAGCACCTTGCGCGCATTCGGTCCCTGCAAAGCAATGACCGACCACTGCTCGGTGGTCGAGGTGAGCCACACTTCGAGATCCGGCCATTCGGTCTGGAGGTAGTCCTCCATCATGGACAGCACGCGGGCCGCGCCGCCGGTCGTCGTGGTAACGTGGAAACGATCCGTCGCCATGCGGCCGACGACGCCGTCATCCATGATGAAGCCGTCTTCGCGCAGCATCACGCCATAGCGCAACCGTCCGGGCTCCAGCTTGGTCCAGGCATTGGTGTACATGCGATTCATGAATTCGGCAGCGTCCTTGCCGACGATCTCGATCTTGCCGAGCGTTGAGGCATCGAAGATGCCGACCGACTCGCGCGTCGCCTTGCATTCGCGCGCGACGGCAGCATGCCTGTCCTCGCCGACCTGCGGGAAATACCAGGCGCGCTTCCAGACGCCGACATCCTCGAACCGTGCGCCCTGGGCTTCGGCCCATGCATGGATGCTGGTCTTGCGCACGGGATCGAACAGATCACCACGCGATTGGCCGGCAAAGGATCCGAAGGTCGTCGGCGTATAAGGCGGCCGGAACGTGGTCAGGCCGACCTTCGGCACCGCGACATCGATCTGCTTCGACACGACACCAAGGGCGTTCATGTTGGACAGCTTGCCCTGGTCGGTGGCCATGCCGGTGGTCGTATAGCGCTTGACGTGCTCGATCGACCGGAACCCTTCGCGGGTCGCGAGCCGGACATCCTTGGCCGTCACGTCGTTCTGGAAATCGACCCAGGCCCGCTTTTCCGCCTGATGATCGGTCATCACGGAGCCGATGAACGCATCGGCACCCACCGACTGCGCGGAGACCGTATAGCTGCGCTCGCCGCGCGGGGAGAAGCCGGCCTTGGCCGCAGCGTCCCGACCACCCTTGGCGCCGCTTTCGATGACGCTTTCGAGCGCGAACAGTCCCTTGCACGCCCCGACCGACCGCTCACGCTCGACAGACTCGCCAGGCACATAGGCCCGCAGCTCTTCGCTGTAGCTGAGCTTGCCGCGGCTCTGCGAGAACAGATGCACCGACGGCGTGAACCCGCCGGACATCAGGATAAGATCGCAAGCCACCGTCTCGGCATCGCCGCCCTGCGCGTTGGAGATCTGCGCCGACTTTACCCGCAGCCAGCCCGACGTGCCGCGAACGATGCTGTCGGAGCGGACCATGATGCCTTCGGCGCGTGCCTTGTCGACCCAATGGCCCGACACGCTCTTGCGCAGATCCACGATCACCTGGATCTTGGCACCGGCTGCCTTGAGGTCCAGCGCCGCGCGATAGGCGCTGTCGCAGGCGGTGAACACGACCACCTGCTTGCCCGGCACCACGCCGTACCGATTCACATAGGTCCGGGCAGCACCGGCCAGCATGATGCCCGGCCGGTCATTGTCGGTGAAGACGAGCGGCCGCTCGATCGCGCCGGCGGCCAACACGACTTCCTTGGCCCTGACCTGCCAGAGCCGCTCACGCGGCTGGTTCGTCGCGGGATTGCTGAGATGGTCGGTGACGCGCTCGTTGAGACCGACAAAATTGTGCGGGTACCAGCCAAACGCCGTCGTACGCGACATCAGCTTCACATTGGGGCGCTTACGCAATTCATCGAGCGCCGCGCGCGCCCAGTCGGCGGCCTGCATGCCGTCGATCGATGCCGAACGATCGGACAGCAGCGAGCCGCCCATCTCTGCCTGCTCGTCGCACAGGATCACGGTGGCATCGCTGTTGCTGGCTTCGAGCGCTGCGGCAAGACCCGCAGGTCCGGCGCCGACGATCAGTACGTCGCAATGCGCAAACACCTGCGTATAGCGATCGGCATCCGACTCGGCTGGCGCCTTGCCGAGACCCGCCATCCGCCGGATCACCGGCTCATAGAGCTTCTTCCAGGCCGTGCGCGGCCACATGAAGGTCTTGTAGTAGAAACCAGCCGGCAGGAAGGAGGAGAAATATTCGTTGAGGAAGCCGGCATCGGTCTCGAGCGACGGCCAGCGATTCTGGCTTTCGGCCACCAGCCCGTCATAGATCTCGACCTGGGTCGCGAGCAGGTTCGGCGTATAGCGCGACTGGGTCGCACCGACACCGACCAGCGCATTCGGCTCTTCCGAACCGGCGGAGACGAAGCCGCGCGGCCGGTGATACTTGAACGAACGGCCGACCAGATGCACGCCATTGGCGATCAACGCGGAGGCCAGCGTGTCGCCGGCCAGACCCTGATACGACTTTCCATCGAACGTGAAATGAACTGCGTTGCGACTTTCAGCGCCGTCGCCGCGCCGCACGCGATACGTATCCGTCATGGCTTGGCACCCTGATGTTCGGCTTCGGGGCGCTCGCCCATGCGATAGGTGCGCTTGATGACGTCCGTGGTCGTGTCGCGGCTGGCATTAAAGAAACGGCCGCAGCCATTGGCGTGCCGCCAGCGCTCGTGATGCAGCCCCTTGGTGTTGTCGCGCATATAGAGATAGGCGGCCCACTCGTCGTCAGTGAGGCTCATCGGGTCGGCCGGGCGGGCGATATGCGCCTGCCCGCCATTGGCGAATTCGGCCTCCGGGCGCGGCCCGCAATAGGGGCAATTGATCAAGAGCATCTCGTTTTCCCCGCTATCAATGCGCCACGGCGGCCGCAGCCGCTTCGTCGATCACGGCGCCATCGCGGAATCGCTCGATGGTGAACGGCGCATTGATCTTGTTCGGCTCATCCTTGGCGATCGTACTGGCGAACACCTCGCCCGATCCCGGCGTCGCCTTGAAGCCGCCGGTGCCCCAGCCGCAATTGACGTACAGCCCGGATACCGGCGTCTTCGCCACGATCGGCGAGCGATCCGGCGTGACGTCGACGATGCCGCCCCAGTTGCGCAGCATGCGCAGGCGCCGGAACGCCGGCACCAGTTCGCAGATCGCATCCAGCGTATGATTAACGATATGCAGGCCGCCACGCTGCGTATAGGACGTGTAGACGTCCGTCCCCGCACCGATCACCATCTCGCCTTTGTCCGACTGCGAGATATAGGCGTGGATCGTGTTCGACATCACCACGCAGGGGAAGATCGGCTTGACCGGCTCGCTGACCAGCGCCTGCAGCGGGAAGCTTTCCAGCGGCAGACGCACGCCGGCCATGTTCATCACCGTGCTGGTATTGCCGGCCGCGACGACGCCGATGCGCTTTGCATTGATGCTGCCGCGCGTCGTATCGACGCCGACCACCTCACCGGTCGGCGCGCGGCGGATGCCGGTGACTTCGCAATTCTCGATAATATCCACGCCGAGCGCGTCAGCAGCGCGGGCATAGCCCCAGGCCACAGCGTCGTGGCGCGCCGTGCCACCGCGCCGCTGTAGCGCGCCGCCGAGGATCGGATAGCGCATGGACCCACCGACATTCAGCGGCGGACAGAATTCTTTGCATTCCTCCGGCGACAGCCATTCATTGTCGATGCCGTTGAGACGGTTGGCATGAACGTGTCGCTTGAAGCTCTGCACATCGTGAATGTTGTGCGCCAGCATCAAGACGCCGCGTGGTGAATACATCACATTGTAGTTCAGTTCCTGCGATAGCCCTTCCCACAGTTTGAGGGCGTGCTCGTAGATCCCGGCGCTTTCGTCGAACAGATAGTTCGAGCGAATGATCGTGGTGTTCCGGCCGGTATTGCCGCCGCCGATCCAGCCCTTTTCGAGAACGGCAACGTTTTTGACGCCGTAGCGGCTGGCCAGGTAGTAGGCCGTTGCAAGTCCGTGGCCACCACCACCGACGATGATGACGTCATAGCCCGGTTTCGGTTCAGGCGAACGCCACTGTCGCTGCCAGCCGGCATGACCGGTCAGCCCTGCCCGTAGTAATGAAAGCGCTGAAAATTTCTGCATGGCTGTCCACGTTGTGATTGGACGGAGCCTACAACTCGCTGCCGCTTCGCGGCCAGCATCAGCCCGCCAATCATGTTGGATCAGAGCGACATCGGAACGCCGCAGGTTTGCAAAGCCCCGACACGAAACACGTAGATTTGCGACAAGCCGCCCGGCTTCGCTCGCCAGGGTCTCGAATTCGCGACGTATCCATGCGACACGGATCGCTGCCATGTAGACAGGACGGCATGCCCCGGGCGCACGCAGTCCCGCCACCGACGATCAAGGACACGCAGGATGAGCATCGAACGCAGCGACGAGATTCTTCAGTATCTCAAAGACAAGTCGATCGTGGTGGAGACGTTCGAACACCCGCCCGTGCATACGGTGGAAGAGTCGCGTGCGCTACGCGGCGACATTCCCGGCATTCACACCAAGAACCTGTTCCTCCGCGACGGCAAGAAACGGTTCTTCCTGTTTGTCACCGACGAAGCCGCGACCGTTCACCTGAAGTCGCTGGCAAAGACGATCGGCGCCAAGGGCGGGCTGTCATTTGGAAGCGCGGAAGCCCTGAAGGAATTGCTTGGGATCGAACCGGGATCGGTCTCGATTCTGGCGCTCTACAACGATGCCAATCAGGCGGTCACTCCCGTCATCGATGCGCGCTTACGATCGGCGGAGCGCATCAATTGCCACCCCATCATCAACAGCCGCACGACATCGCTGTCGGTCGACGCACTCGACGCATTTCTTGCTGCGATCGGCCGCGAAGCCCAGTTCGCGACGCCAGAAGAGCCGCCATCCGCCGGCTGACCCTCCTGCGCCGCACCGGCCGACCTGATCTGGCCGCAACAACCCGGGGCTTCCCCGTTTCCCAACCGACGCCCCAACGTCGCGCGCCGGGCGAGACGCTTCGCCGCTCTTGCGCGCGCGCCAATGTATTTTTAGGATCAGCCTGTCGTAAATGCCTGCCCCGGCGCGCTGGAGGTATGTAATGATGCGACATGGGTCCGTTTTGGAGCATCGTCTCGCGGCGATCACCCGGATTGCCATTCGACCATATGGTGAATGCGAAGGCAGGGGTGATGCAACCAAAGGTCCGTCCGCTGCGCGTTGGCTTCATTCTGACCAAGAATTTCACGCTGACTGCGTTGGCCAGCTTCGTGGACGTGCTGCGTCTCGCCGCCGACGAGGGCGACAACAGTCGGCCGATCCGCTGCCAGTGGCACATCATGGCCGACACCGACGAGCCGATCCGTTCGAGTTGCGGTCTGCTGATGTATCCGAATTCCCGGTTCCTCGATCCGCGCGAGCTCGATTATGTCGTCGTCGTGGGCGGCCTGCTGCATCAGGGCCCGCAGATCGATGACAAGATCAAGCGCTATCTGCTGGAGGCTGCGAACACCAAGGTTGATCTGATCGGCGTCTGCACCGGCAGTTTCGTGCTGTGGCGTCTAGGCCTTCTCAACCAGAAAAAGTGCTGCATCAGCTGGTACCACTATCGCGATTTCCTGGAGGAATTCGGCGAGACACTCCCGGTGGCCGACCAGCTCTTCGTCATCGACGGCAACCGCATCACGTGTTCGGGCGGCATGGGCGTTGCCTACCTCGCCGCCCATATCGTGGAACAACGCATGGGCCTGTCGAGCGCGCAGAAGGCGCTCCACATCATGTTGATCGATCGCATGAAACCCGGATCTTCGGCTCAATCGGCGCCGCCGACCGAATTTGCCGAGACCGACGGACGGATCTCGCGCGCGCTGCTAATGATGGAGCAGAACCTATCAGCGCCGCTGTCTGTCGCGCGACTGGCCGGCAAGGTCAGTCTGAGCACGCGGCAACTGGAGCGTCTTTTCAAAGAGGAAACCGGACAGTCGCCGCAGGCGACATATCTGCGGCTGCGCCTGAAACATGCACGGTGGATGCTGAAAACCGACCTATCGCTGGCCGCGATCGCCGCCGAAACCGGCTTCGTCGACGGTTCGCATCTCAGCAAGGCGTTCAAGGCCGCCTTCAATACCAACCCGTCCGAGGAACGCCGCAGAATAATCGGTCAATCGCACGGGCAAGATGCCGGCGAAGGTCGGCGTATATTCAGTCTGGCTTAGGCGGCACTTGTTATGGTCATACACTCCGACGACCTGATCATTCGCCCGGCTGAGCCGGCAGACCGGGCAGACATCTGGTCGGTCATCGAGCCGACCATTCGTGCAGGCACGACCTACGCCCTGGACCCCCTGATGACGAAGGACGATGCTTTGTCCTACTGGCACGGTCCGGATAAACGAACCTTCGTTGCCGTGCGCCAAGGTCAGATCGTGGGATCTTATTATGTGCGCGCCAACCAGGACGGTGGTGGCAGCCACGTGGCCAATTGCGGCTACATGACGCTGGCGAGCGCGCAAGGCGGCGGTGTGGCGCGCAATATGTGCCTACACTCGCTCGACTATGCCAGAAGCTCCGGATTTCGCGCGATGCAATTCAACTGTGTCGTCAGCAACAATATACGTGCGGTGAAACTCTGGACCACGCTCGGCTTCGCGATTGTCGGGCGGCTGCCTGAGGCTTTTCGGCTTCCGACTGGCGAATATGTTGATGCGCTCGTGATGTTTCGTAAGCTTGACGCTCAATAACGGCATCGCGAGGCGCACAAGACATAGATTGAGCCATGTGTACCACCCGCATGCACCAATCGGGCGGAAAAAAGCCTATTTCTTTCAATGTCTTATTGATTTCGTTGTGATTTTCGTCTGGCTGGCGGAGAGGGGGACCAACTCTGCGGGTATTGCCCTCAGTCACACACGTTCGCCCAAGTTCAAGAAACATCTGCGGTACAGGCGCAAACTGTGCGTCGGAGTTCTTGCGCATTCGCTCCAATCCGCGTGCAGTCTTTGCGCAAATATGGGCCGGCGTATGGGCGAAAATGTTCGACGGAAGGTTGGCGATAGTTGGAAATATTCCTGCCCGCTAGTTGACGTGAAAGGCGCTTCGGCTCCTTCGGCTATCCCGACGCTCACGACGCAGAGCTTCGAAACGGTTTTTAAACCGGCCGCGAACGACGCCGCGGAATGGTCCTCGTCAAAAGGCGTGTCGCCGCAGCGTCGCCCCCGCTGGGACGTAGCCAGGGTTGAGGCTTGAAAAATCGCGCATCTGGGCCACGGTGCGGAAATAAGCAACGTCGACCAAGTTCATGTCGATCAGCCTGTGCAATTCGCCGCCGTGAAGCAAGCGTAGCAACTCGCTAAGTACCAGCGTCGCAGCAACCGCCCCCACGAACGGGGCGCCAACGGCCTTGCCCGCTAGCAGGGTCACGCCGCAACGGTCGAGAGAGCCTTCGTCGAGCATCCTCCGATAGGCCACGGCGTCTGCCGTCTGGACGGCTTTGCCTTCCTCCTTCCACAGCGCACTCGCTGGCACTTCGCCAGGCAACGTGTGGATCAACAGGCTGCGGAAATCCTGATGTCCGCGCCCCAGCCCGGCTTCGACCACGAAGTCGTAGCCGACTTGGTCGAGCGCGCGTCGGCCGGCGGCATTGTCGAGGCCACACAACGCGATCGACGGTTCATCGCGGTGACGGCGACAGGTTTCGTCGAAGAGTCGCTCGGTGATGGCGGTGGCGAAGCCTCGCCGTTCCGCCCACGCCGCGGCAACCCGGGTTTTCTTCTCGCCAAGCATCATGCTGTCCGAGAGGATCGATGTGCTTTCGGTCGAAGGCGTGATCACATCGATATCTTGAAGCACCAGTTCAACCTTCGCGTCGGGCGCGTAAGGCAACAGGCCAAGGCTCCAGAGATAGGCCTGGCCGAGGTGCCCGAGACCGATGAGCCAGAGGCGGGACGGAAGATAGTGCAGCTCCGGCGTATTCTCGTCGCACGACATCCAGTCCGTCGACCGCGACAGATTCCAGAGATTAAGTCCGGCGCTTCGCCTTCCGGCGAAAGGACTATCGCCGGAAAGGTGGAGAAACGTTTCGTTGATCGCCAGTGCGGCAGCGAGCATCGGCGCCAAAGCCATCGGACCGATCTTGCCGCGATCAGGACTTTCAGCGTGACCGGGCACGATCCCGCCGCGCCAGCCATCGAACACGGTCCGGATAGAGAACCCGTCCGCCTTCTGCTTGGCCGGACCGCCGATCGAGATGACTGGGATGCCCTTGGTTGCCGTTCCCGGCGTGCCGCCTGCCGCCACGACGGCGTGCCGGAGCGTCGGGCCGGGAGACACCGCAATGGTCAGCGGCACATCGAGGTCGCCCTCGACGGTTACGCCTCCAAGAAAGACGCGCCGGCCGAGTTCCACTGCGGTCAGCAGCGCGGCCTGGTGATGACGATTGATCGCCTCGTCCGGTCCGATGGACAAAGCAATCCGATATCCGGAACACGGTGTCGGCAAGATCCTCGCCATCGAGCATCAGGAGGCAGCCGGCGCTAATCTTGAGATGTTCGTCATTAATTTTAAGACGGCGGGGATGACACTTCGTATTCCGACCGGAAAGCACGCTGCCGTAGGGATGCGGCGCCTGGAGGACGAGCTTTAGGCCAGCAACCGCATCGAGCACGCGATCGCTATATCGCCGCGGCCCGAATGCGGCTTAACATCCTCCGAACAACCGCTCTGCAATCAAAAGCAAGGTATGGGCTGCCATATGGGCCCATAACGTGTGGTCATCAGATCACATTGAAATATAGAGCTTTTCCGGCGTGAATGGCGGAGAGGGGGGGATTCGAACCCCCGATGGGCTTGCACCCATGCCGCATTTCGAGTGCGGTACAATCAACCACTCTGCCACCTCTCCAAGGCGCCAAGACCCGCGGTCGCCCGCAGGTGGTTGGCGGTGTTCTAGGCGAGGATGACTCGGCAGACAAGCCGGGCGAGCGGGAATTTCCAGCGATCTTTGCCGATGCCCGGCCAAGTCGCCGGGGACAGAGGGCTCGCGCGATCCGGGTAACTAGAGCGATAGTAAAATACCCGTCGCGAGACGCACCTCTTGTCGGCTCCGCATATAAGTCACCAATTTCATTACGATTTCGGCGAGACCGTCAGCCTGCGCGAGCCGCGCCGAGCCGCTCCCGCACCTCCTCGTTCGTTGCGCCCAAGCCGTGATCGCCATAGGGCACGATGGCTTCACCCTCGAGCGAGATCACAACCATGCTTCTCACTGCCCGCGCCTGCGCGGCGTCACTGGCCCTGCTGGTGCCCCTTGCTGTTGCCGCACCGGCCGCAGCCGAATCTTTCGCGGTAGATCCCGCAATTCCCTCTTATGCACCGGGCAACGCCAAGCCTATGGCCGGCGCAGCCTATCTGACATCAGACGGGGCGATCCGGATCGGCGGTGCCGTGCACGCCAAATTCGTCGTGGAACGCGCCAACGCGCTGTATGCGAAGACCCATCCCGGCGCGAAGTTGGTCGACGTCTCCGCCGGCGCGGAAACCGCGATTCCCAACCTGACCTATAATCGCATCCTGGTCGGATCGATGGGACGTCCGATCAAGCTGCTGGAAGCCGCCGGCTTCAAGAGCGCTTTCGGCGCGGAACCGATCGAGATCAGGGTTGCGCATGCCGCCAACGATACGTCGCAGCATCTTGCCACCTCGCTGGCGGTTTACATCCATCGCGATAACCCGATCACGCAGCTGACCACCACGCAGGTCGCGCAAATCCTCACCATCGGCAATACCGGCGGCGACTTCTCGCGTTGGGGCCAGCTCGGCCTCAAAGGCGACTGGACCAAGCGCCTGATCCATCCGCTCGGCACGCCGCAATATAGTGGCTTCGGCACGTGGATGCTGGCCAACCGGCTCGATGGCAAGCCCTACAGCACCCGCTATGAGGAATATTCCTCGACCGACGAATTGCTGAAGCGGCTGGAGAGCGAGCCCGGTGGCATCACCGTCGCCGCGATTGGGCGCGAGACCGACAGGATCAAGCAGGTCGCAGTCGCCGAGACGCCGGAAGGTCCTTTCATCAAGGGCACGCCGACAGAGATCCAAGCCAATAAATATCCCTATAGCCGCTACCTGTATTTCTACGCGCGCCGCGAAGCGGACGGCAAGATCGACCCGGTCGCCGCCGACTATCTGAAGCTCCTACTCTCGAAAGAGGGCCAGGACATCTTCGCTGCACAGGCCAATGGCTACATCCCGCTCAATGCCGCCGACGCGGCCATCGAACGCGCAAAGCTCGACCAATGAAAAACACGCTCTCTCTCCTCGCCCTGCTGATCGGCCTCTCAGACGCCCATGCGCAGAACATCAAACCACAGCCGGCCACCGCTCCCAAGGATGCCAGCTATCTGTTGCCGGACGGCCGCATCGCGCTGCACGGCGATGATGCGCTGGCGCCGGTGATCGACGCGCTGAACGCGAAATTCGCTGAGAGCCATCCCGGCTTCAAGTTCGCGCCCGCACTGAAGGGCTCCGCGACGGCGCTGCCCGCACTAGCGGCCGGTGCAACGGCAATCGGTTTCGTCGTCGGCGAAGCGACGCGTCCCGATGTGCGAGCGTTCAAGGCCATCAACAAGCACGATCCGCTCAGCATCAGGATCGGCTATGCCGGCCATGGCCCACGCGCCAGCGGCAAGACACCGCCTGCGGTCTATGTGAACAGCGCCAACCCGCTGCAGGGCCTGACGATGGCGCAGCTTGCCGGGCTGTTCACCTCGGGTTCGCCCCGCGGCGACATCAATACCTGGAGCCAGCTCGGCATGACCGGTGCATGGGGCACGCGGCGCATCCATCTCTACGGCCAGCGCGATGACGGTGACTTCTCGACCAGCCTGCGGCTGGCGCGTCTCGGCGGCATGCCGTTTGCGGGACATTACGAGCCGCTCGCGGACGATGCCGCCGTGCTGCTGGCGGTGGCGCAGGATCCCTACGGCATTGCCATCGTCGACTGGCTTGAACCGAAGCAACCGTCGAACGCTGTGCGCATCGTTCCGCTAGCCGCGGAGACCGGCAAGCCGTTCGCGGCGCCGGACAAGGCCGGCGTCGCAAACGGCGCCTATCCGCTAACCCCCGCGATCACGCTCTACATCGCCCATCCGCCGAAGAGGCCGACCGAGTCCTTCATCAAGGACTATCTGACGATGGCGCTGTCGGACGAAGGCCAGGCGATCATCGCGCGCTTCGTTGACAGCGAGACGGGATTTCTGCCGCTGTCGCAGGACGATCTGCGCGTCGAACGCGAGAAGCTGAAGGATTAATAGAGCAACTAAACTATCATTCCGGGGCGCGAGCGCATTCTTGCGCACGCGAACCTCAGCCACTCCAGTTGGAGTGGCGGGGAATCCGGACGCGCTCAGCCATATCGAGATTCCGGGTTCGCGTATCGCTTGCAGGCTACGCACCCCGGAATGACGAGCGTAACTCAATCCTTCTCTTTCTTATCGTCCTTGGCCTTGTCTTTCTTTGTTTCTTTCTTGCGGTTGGTGAAGCGAGCATTGCCCAGCCCCGTTCCGATCGTCAGCACGCCCCATCGTTCGAAGTCCTGCATGAAAGGGACTTCACTGAGGCCTTGGACAACGCCGTCATTGTGCATGAGCACCGCAGTATCGTGATCTCCGATTGTGGGAATGCCTTCGGCAAGCAAGGCGGGCAGGTTGAACTTGCTGCTTTCCCAGTTACCCGGAAGATTCTGCGCTCCCTTCGCGATGGTGCCGTCTTCGTTGATCACCCCCGGGCACGAGATGCCGATGAACGGCGCCAGCTTGAGGCCTTCATTGTCGGCGGCGGAGATCAGATCCTTCAGCATCTTCACTAGCCGCTTCACGGCGCCTTCACGCGTCGGCTCATCATCGGCATGTTTCCAGAGATCGGACTTCCATACCGCGGCCTTGGAGAGATCCTTCGATTTCTTCCATGCGGTTTCGACCACGCCGCAACGGATGTTGGAGCCGCCGATGTCGACCGCAAGAATGCTGTCGTAACCTTCGAAAATCCATGACGGCGCCAGATGCAGGCAACCGATGAGGCCGGCTTCATCTGGATGAAACCGGATCGGCACCAACGCAACCTTGAGATCCTCGGCCTTGAGGATGATGTCCGTGCGCGCAATAACAAGTTCCCCGACACGACTCTGGCGGAAACCGCCGCCGACAACGATGCATTCCGTATCTGCCCAGGCCTTCGTCTTGAAGAAGCGCTGCGTGACATAAGCCAGCTCCCGCGCGAATTCTTCGATCGCACCATGGACGAGTGCAGCCGCGGCCACATCGTCGCCAAGCAGGATTTCGTCGAGGCTGGATTTACTGATCTCGTTGGCAGCCTTTTTGCCGAGCGGGTCGTCGCCGTTTTTCTTCAATGGCTTTCTGAGATCATCCAGTATGCGCTGAAAAGCGCCCTTGCTGGCGCGGTCACCGAGAAAGCCGTTGTCGTCCTTCAGCTCGATGTTGAACGTGTCCACATCAACGGACGGCAGCCGCTTGGCACCGTGATTGCCGATGCCTACGGTCGTCATTGTGTCTTCAGCCATATTGCCCCTGCCAGACTAGAACCGCATGACAATGCTCCGGGGGCCGGTTTGTTTCATTGCTCCGCCGGGATGATCGTACCGCTCACCTTTTGCGTCGGTCGCGCGAGCCGATTTCAACGATACAGGTAGAACATCCTTAACTAACCAATAGGGCAGCGACCCAAGCCACTACCTTTCTGCGATCGACCTAACAGTAAATTTATTAGCTCAGGTAATTATCTCCGCATTCATACGGGTGCGTATTCATGCGGAAGTCATTCCTCGGGCTATCTTTCCTTGGGCTAACCGATCGTTTTCGCGGCGACCGGCGCGGCAATGTCGCGATCATATTCGCGATCACATGCATCCCCCTTATTTCCATGGTCGGTGCCGCGATCGATTATACGCGAGCGCTACAGATCAGATCCCAACTGCAAGCTGCCCTTGATACTGCCAGCGTCGGCTCCATCGTGCAGAAGTCTGCTGCATTCATTACCGCAGGTTCGATGGCGGCGGACGGCGCCGTCCCCGGGGGCGACGTCGACGCAATCAATATTTTCAAGGGCAACACATCCGGCAGGACCGGCTTCACGCTGACCAGCACGACAGCGACCGTCAATCGCGCCAACGGCGTCGTGACGGCCACCATGCAATTCTCGGCGGACGTGCCGACCAGTCTCACATCCGTCATGGGCTTTTCCAAGATGACCGTTACCGGCAGTTCTGTCGCGACGGCGACAATGCCGAATTACATCGATTTCTATCTGCTGCTCGACAATTCGCCATCCATGGGCGTCGGCGCAACACCGGCCGACGTGGCTCTGATGGTCAAGAATACGTCGGACAGCTGCGCCTTTGCGTGCCACGACCTCAACAATACCAACAACTACTACAAACTCGCCAAGACACTTGGCGTGATCACGCGCATCGACGTGCTGCGTACGGCCACCCAGAAGTTGATGGATACCGCGGCCAGTACGCAGACCTATTCCAACCAGTTCCGCATGGCGATCTACGACTTCGGCGCGGCCGCCTCGACGTCCGGTTTGAGAGCCTTGTTCACATTGTCGTCCAGCCTCTCGAGTGCGAAGACGGCGGCCGGAAACATCGACTTGATGACGGTGAACGGTCAGAACGACAACAATGATCAAGACACCGGCTACAGCGCTATATTCCCGGCGATCAACACCGCCATCAGCGCCCCCGGAGCCGGCACAGCCGGTGCACCACTCAAATACCTCTTCTTCGTATCCGATGGCGTGGCTGACGAATACAATCCCGGCAACTGCCTGAAACCGACGACTGGTGGACGATGCCAGTCGCCGATCAATCCGGCGCTTTGCACCACGTTGAAGAACCGCGGCATCAAAATTGCCGTGCTCTACACGACCTACCTCGCACTTCCGACCAATGCCTGGTACAATAGCTGGATCGCACCATTCAACGCTGGTCCTTACGGACCTTCGCCCAACAGCCAGATCGCCAGCAACATGCAGAGCTGTGCTTCGCCGGGCTTCTATTTTGAGGTCAGCCCAACCCAGGGCATCTCGGACGCGATGACAGCGCTGTTTCAGCGTGCCGTCGCCGATGCGCGCGTGAGCCGTTAGCTCGCGCAACAACCAGGCAAGTCGGTCTCAGCTCCGCGACATCGATTGCGCGATCCATCTTCAAGATCATGTACGACACCGCAGTCGTGGCGAATTCTCATTCGCTCGCGCTCTCCTTCAGGCTATCCAGTAGCAATTGCGCCGGCCGGCTGAGGCCCTTGTCGCGCACCGCCACGATGAATTGCCGTTTCGCCCAATCATTACTGAGCGGAATGACTTTCAGCCCCAGCGTTTGCTGGATCGTGGAGGCTTCTTCCTGCGGGATGATCGCGACAGCCAGTTGCGCGGCGACGATGCGATAGGCGGCATCCACGGTGGAAACCTGAATGCGGTAGCGCATCTGCTTGCCGGCCGCAGCCGCGACGCTTCGCTGCATGGTTTGCATGATGCTCCGCGCGACGATGTCGACGTGCTCGAAGTCGATCGTATCCTCGAACGATACTGGCGTGCGTTTCGCAAGCGGATGATCGGGGTGCACCACCACCGCGAGCCGATCGCGGTGATAGGGAAACGTCCTGAGGCCGCGCAGGTCGACGGCATTCCAGCACACGCCGATATCGGCGCGCCCTTCCTCGACGCCGCGCACGACTTCCCAGATCTCGCGCTCTTCCAGACTGACGCGCACGTCACGATAGCGCTTCGCAAACAGGCTGATGTCTTCGGGCAGCACCTGCGCAACCGCCGATTTCGAGGCGAACACCCGCACATGGCCCTGCACACCATCGGCGAAAGCGCCGAGTTCGGCCTGCATCCGGTCGAGCAGTTGCAGCGACTCGCGTGCGTAACGACACAGCGCTTCACCGGCCGCCGTCACGGTGACACCGCGTCGGCCGCGCTCAAGCAACTGGACGCCAGCTTCTTGCTCCATCTGACTGATACGCTTGCTCACCGCTGAGGGCACGATGGCCTCGCGCTTTGCGGCATTGGCGATATTGCGCTCCTCGCAGACAGCGATGAACAGGCGGAGTGAAATTGGATCGAAGCTTTGCATGAGACGTCCGGGATGGCACCAGCCATCTTATCTTGGAACTTCTTAGATGAAAAATGACCATTTCAGAGATGGCTAATAGAGGCGTATGCCTCTCCGCAAGAACTTCTCACCCCAGCCGCAGGAGCGCCTCATGCGCATCGTCGACATCCGGGAGCGTACCGCCCCGATTGCCTCCCCTATCGCTAACGCCTTCATCGACTTCAGCAAAATGACCCTGAGCCTGGTCGCTGTGGTCACCGACGTGATCCGCGACGGCAAGCCGGTGATTGGCTACGGCTTCAACTCCAACGGCCGTTACGGCCAGGGCGGCCTGATCCGCGAGCGCTTCGCGCCGCGCATCCTGGAAGCCAAGCCCGACAGCCTGATCGACGCCTCGGGCAACAATATCGACCCGCACAAGGTGTGGGCCACCATGTTTACCAACGAGAAGCCGGGCGGCCACGGCGAGCGCTCGGTCGCGATCGGCACCATCGACATGGCGGTGTGGGATGCGGTCGCCAAGATCGCGGGCAAGCCACTGTTCCGTTTGCTCGCCGAACGCTATGGCACCACCGCTGACCCGAAGGTCTTCGTCTATGCCGCGGGCGGTTACTATTATCCCGGCAAGGGTCTCGAAGGCCTCGCCTCGGAAATGAAGGGCTATCTCGATCGCGGCTACAATGTCGTGAAGATGAAGATCGGCGGCGCGCCGCTGGCCGACGACTGCAAGCGCATCGAGCATGTGCTGAAACTGCTTCCAGCAGGGGCTAAACTCGCTGTCGACGCCAATGGCCGCTTCGATCTCGACACGGCCGTCGCCTACGCCAAGGCACTGCGCGAATACGACCTGTTCTGGTACGAGGAAGCCGGCGATCCGCTCGATTACGAGCTGCAGGCAAAGCTCGCCGAGCATTATCCCGGCCCAATGGCGACCGGCGAAAACCTGTTCTCGATGCAGGATGCGCGCAACCTGATCCGCTATGGCGGCATGCGCTCGGACCGCGACTGGCTGCAGTTCGACTGCGCGCTGTCTTACGGTCTCGTCGAGTATCTCCGCACGCTCGACATGCTGAAGTCTTACGGCTGGTCATGGCGCCGCTGCATCCCCCATGGCGGCCACCAGATGTCGCTGAACATCGCGGCCGGTCTCGGCCTCGGCGGCAACGAGTCCTATCCGGACCTGTTCCAGCCCTATGGCGGGTTCCCGGATGGCGTGAAGGTGATTGATGGCCACATCACCATGCCGGAACTCCCGGGCATCGGCTTCGAGGGCAAGTCTGATTTAATCAAGGAAATGAGGGGCTTGGCGGAGTAAGGGCGGCCGAGCGCCTGATCGACCGTTGAAACTCCGTCATGGCCGGGCCTGACCCGGCCATCCACCTTCTACGTCGTCCCGCGGCAAAGATGGATCCCCGGGTCAAGCCCGGGGATGACGGGCGAGAGGGCAGAGCCCAGCCAAGACTCTGTTTTTGGCTCGCTTTTCGCCCGTCTTTCCTTGACTCTCCGCCTTCGCCCTCTATAAAGCACGCTTCGGCGCAAGCTTTGCTTGGCGCCGATTGTTTTTGCGTGGGGTCGCAACGTCGACCAAAAACGCAAAGATGCGCGACTTCCTGGAAGTCGCGATGAACCCTTATCGACTGAACAAGAAGCCATCCCGGATCTGATCCGAGGATGGGATCGAACACGAAGGAATATAACGATGTTCGCAGTCATCAAAACCGGCGGCCGGCAATACCGCGTCGTTCCGGATGATGTGCTCGAGATTGGCAAGATCGCCGGCGATGTCGGAACGATCGTGCAGCTTGGTGAAGTTCTCGTGCTGGGCGGTGATACGCCTGTGCTCGGCCTGCCCCTAGTGGCCGGCGCGTCGGTTGCGGCCGAAGTGCTCGATCACAAGCGCGGCCCCAAGGTCATCTCTTTCAAGAAGCGTCGCCGCAAGAATTCGAAGCGCAAGCGTGGCTACCGTGACGAACTCACGATGATCCGCATCACCGAGATCCTGGCCGACGGCAAGGCGCCGACGATCGGACCTCGCCCGAAGCGTGAGAAGCCCGTCGTGGCCGCTCCGGTTGATGGCGACGAAGCTCCTGCCAAGAAGGCGCCGGCGAAGAAGGCCGCTGCTCCGAAGGCAGCCGCCGCCAAGCCTGCTGCGGCCAAGAAGCCGGCTGCGAAGAAAAAGCCCGCCGCGGAATAAGCCGCTGCGAAAAGTTGAGAATCTGTGAGACAATTCCTTCAAGGAATTGATCTAGAACTTATCGAGATCGGAGACGGGCTATGGCTCATAAAAAAGCAGGCGGTTCATCGCGCAACGGCCGCGATTCGGCTGGCAAGCGCCTCGGCGTGAAGGCGTTCGGCGGCGAACGCGTGATTCCCGGCAACATCATTGCGCGTCAGCGCGGCACGACCTGGCACCCCGGCCTTAATGTCGGCATGGGCACAGACCATACCCTGTTCGCCAAGGTCGAAGGCCACGTGGAGTTTCGCGCCAAATCGAACGGCCGCACTTTCGTATCGGTACTCCCGATTACTGAAGCCGCGGCCGAATAAACGGTGGACACATTGGAGTCCGCCGGGTCCTGTTGAACCGGCGGAGCGCCAAAATTGGGCTCCAGGGGAGGCGGGAAACCGGCCTCCCCTTTTCGTTTGGTGCGTCGCTTCGGGGCGCACACAGGAGCCCGAGATGTTGCAGGATATTCCGACGCCGACGTTGAGAGAAACCAGAGGCTGCGTCCTCGAGACCGAACGGCTGGCCTTGCGCAAGCCGACACTCGCGGACGTAAAAGCCATCGCGCTTCTCGCCAATGATCGCCGCATCGCCGAGATGACGCGTCGCCTGCCCTTCCCGTATCAGCAGGATCACGCAGTCGATTTCGTCAATTCGCTGAGCGGCACGGCAAGCGACAGCGTGTTCCTGATCGAACTCGATCGTCGTCCCATCGGCATGGTCGGAATCGACTGGCGCGAAGCCGAATCGCCGGAGCTCGGCTACTGGCTCGGCGTCGATCACTGGGGCCAGGGTTTTGCGACCGAGGCCGCACGTGCCGCGATCGATTACGCATTCGACGAATTCGATATCGATCACCTGATCTCGGGCGCGCGCGTCGCCAATCCGTCGTCGCGCAACATCCTGGAGAAGTGCGGCTTCCAGTGGAGTGGTGTTCAACTGCACCGCTTCGAAGCGATCGGCTCGTCAACACCGGTCGACTGCTTCAAGCTGACAAGGGGCGTGTGGAGTTCGCTGAAGAACTGGGGAACGTCGACGCGACGGTGAACGACTCTTACTTTCCCTCTCCCCTTGCGGGGGAGGGAAAAGAAGTTCACACCGCTGGCGGTACTTCGTCGGCGATCTTTCCGAGCTGCTGCTCGCGCAGGAAGATATAGAGCCCTGCTGCGATGATGACCGCCGCACCGATCAGCGTGGCCCACGACGGCAATTCGCCGAACACGAGATAGCCGAAGATCACCGCCCAGATGATCATCGAATACTGATACGGCACCACAGTGCTCGCCGGCGCCAGCTTCAGCGAGCGATTGACGCAGAGCAGCGCGCAGACCGAGACAACGCCCGCCAGAAAGAACAGGCCGAGATCGCGCAGATCGGGCGTCACCCATCCGAACGCCGTGAATACGGCGCCGAAAGTAAACGTGCCGATAAACTGGGTCGTCGCGAGCACGACGTCCGGCGCGGAACGCAACGAGCGGGTGATGAGCATCAGCGCGGCGAAGGACAGGCTGCCGCCGAGCGCGATCAGCGCCGGCCATGTCACCGTCTGCGCCGACGGCTGCAGCGCGATCAGTACACCGCAGAAGCCGACGAAGATCGCGCTCCAACGCCGCCAGCCGACAGATTCGCGGAGAAAGATCGCGGAGCCCGCGGTGACGAAGATCGGACAGGCCAAATAATAGGTGATGACATCCGCCAGCGGCAGATAGGCCGCCGCCCAGAAGAACGCCGCGACTTCCAGTGTCGACAGCACCACGCGAATGAGCTGCAGACCCGGCCGGTCGAGTTGCAGGAAGTCCGCACGATGCCGCCAGATCGACGGCGCCAGCAGCGCCAGCGCCGCGCAGGCCCGCAGCAGCATCAATTGCCCGACCGAATAGGTGCCGACGAGGAATTTGCCGATCGCATCGCCGCAGGAGAACATGCTGATGCCCAGGAGCATCAGGCCGATACCGGCCAGCCGGGCGGCACGATTGTCGGCCGCGGTCGAAATGGTCGCAAACATGCCTATATGAGCCTTTAGGTAAGCTTCTGGGTGCGGCTTGGTTAACGGCGCGATGTTGTCGTTTAGGACGCCACCAGATGCGCAGCAAGGCCCGAAAATAAGGGCTTTTCACGATGCGCCGACGATGAAGTGGTTGCCGCGACCACCCCCCTGCGATACGGATACGCCATGAAATTCCTCGATGAAGCCAAGGTTTACATTCGCTCCGGCGACGGCGGAAACGGCTGCGTGGCCTTTCGCCGCGAGAAGTATATCGAATTCGGCGGTCCCTCCGGCGGCAATGGCGGCCGCGGCGGCGATGTCATCATCGAAGTGGTCGACGGCCTCAACACGCTGATCGACTATCGCTACCAGCAGCACTTCAAGGCGCCGCGCGGCACCAATGGCATGGGCAAGGACCGCCATGGCGCCAATGGCAAGCCGATCACGCTCAAAGTACCGGTCGGCACGCAGATCATCGATGAGGATCGCGAGACGCTCATCCACGACTTCACCAAGCTCGGCGAGACCTATGTGCTGGCCGAGGGCGGCAATGGCGGCTTCGGCAATGCGCACTTCAAGTCATCGACCAATCGCGCACCGCGCAATGCCAATCCCGGCCAGCCCGGCGAAGAGCGCTGGATCTGGCTGCGACTGAAACTGATCGCGGATGCGGGCCTCGTCGGATTGCCCAATGCCGGCAAGTCCACTTTCCTGTCCAAGGTCAGCGCTGCGCGGCCAAAGATCGCGGACTATCCGTTCACGACGCTGCATCCGCAGCTTGGCGTCGTTGATGTCGATGCGCGCGAATTCGTGCTGGCCGACATTCCCGGCCTGATTGAGGGCGCGCATGAAGGCGCCGGCCTCGGCGATCGCTTCCTCGGCCATGTCGAGCGGTGCCGCGTGCTGCTGCATCTGATCGATGCGACCTGCGAACATGCGGGCAAGGCCTACAAGACCGTCCGCGCCGAACTCGATGCCTATGAGGGCGACCTTGCCAACAAGGTCGAGATCGTCGCGCTCAACAAGATCGATGCGGTCGAGCCGGACGAGTTGAAGAAGCAGAAGGACCGGTTGAAGCGCGCTGCGAAGCAGACGCCGCTGCTGATCTCGGGCGCAACGGGCGAAGGCGTGCCGGACGCATTGCGTGCGCTCGTTGCAGTGATCGGCGAGGCGCCGGTGTCGGACAAGGCCAAGAGCGCAGCGCAGTCTGCGCCATGGGCGCCGGCGACGAGCTGATCTGCCTCTGACGTCCGTCCAAGCATCACACGCACTGCCAAAGCCCACATCATGTCGCGCCCCGAGCTGAAGAACTTTCGCCGTATCGTCGTCAAGGTTGGCTCGTCGCTGCTGATCGATTCCGCGGCCGGCGAAGTCAGGGCCAAATGGCTTGCGGCGTTGGCCGCCGATATCGCCAAGCTGCATGCGGACGGTCGCGACGTCCTCGTGGTCTCATCAGGCTCGATCGCGCTCGGCCGCAGCCGCCTCAAGCTTCCGCGCGGCCCGCTGAAACTCGAAGAGAGCCAGGCCGCCGCTGCCGTCGGGCAGATCGCGCTGGCGCGCATCTGGTCGGAAGTACTGGGCCATCACGGCATCGGTGCCGGACAGATTCTCGTGACGCTGCAGGACACCGAGGAACGTCGTCGTTACCTCAATGCGCGCTCGACCATCGGCAAACTGCTGGAATGGCGCGCGGTGCCGGTCATCAACGAGAACGACACGGTGGCGACCAACGAGATCCGCTATGGCGACAATGATCGCCTCGCGGCGCGCGTCGCGACCATGGCATCCGCCGATCTGCTAGTGCTACTGTCGGATATCGACGGGCTCTACACTGCACCACCCGGCGCCAATCCCGATGCGAAGCTGATTCCCATCGTCGACAGCGTCACTGCCGAGATCGAAGGCATGGCGGGCGCTGCCGAGAGCGAATTGTCGCGCGGCGGCATGTACACCAAGATCGAAGCTGCCAAGATCGCGACCACCGCGGGCACGCATATGATCATCGCGTCCGGCAAGGTCGAGCATCCACTGCAGAAGATCGCCGATGGCGGCCTGTGTACCTGGTTCCTGACTCCTGCAAATCCCGTCACTGCGCGCAAACGCTGGATTGCGGGATCGCTGGAACCGAAAGGCACGCTGACCATTGATGCAGGTGCGGTCGCCGCACTCCGTGCCGGCAAGAGTCTGCTGCCTGCCGGCGTCATCAAGGTGGAAGGTGACTTCGCACGCGGCGACGCCGTTATCGTGCGTGGACCGGACACGCACGAAATTGGCCGCGGCCTCGTGGCTTATGACGCAGACAATGCTGAGAAGATCAAAGGCCGCTCATCTCCGGACGTGATGATTATTCTTGGGATCAGCGGCCGCGCCGAAATGATCCATCGCGACGATCTCGTGATTTCGGGATCACGAAGTTAAGCAGCGACACTTCGCCTGAATGACGTAACGCGCAATCCGTAAACTTGGCGCCGGACGCTCGCCATCATTGCGCCATTCCCGCGTACTTCGTTGCGCGCCATAGAATCAGATAGCCAATTTTTAGGGAGGCCCATTTCATGACCCGACTTTTGATCATCCCGTTCCTGCTGATCGCAACGTCCGCTTTCGCGCAGAGCGGTAACACATCAGCCAATCAGTCGGCCTGCTCACGCGACGTCTCGCGCTTCTGCCGCGCCAAGATGAACGATGGTGACATGGTCGTGCTCAGCTGCCTCAAGGAAAACCGTTCGAAGCTCAGCAAGGCCTGCGCGAAAGTTCTCGCCGAGAATAATCAATAGCGCGACTAGCGTTTTCGAGCGAAGTGAGCACCGGTTTGCGTCAGGAAAACGCGTCAAGATAAGAAGCTCTAACCGCTGCTGCCGGCCGGCGTCGCGACAGGAAGCACCTCGGTCGCTGCGCGATCGGGCGTATCGTCCTTCCAGCGCACCGAACCGAACGGCCGCTCCAGCATGCGGCGCACGCGAACCGGATCCGGCCCCAGATGATAGTCCGCCGCGCGCTGATACAAAGCGCGCTCGGACTGCGTCGAACGATTACGCTGGCGCAGGAAATCGAGCCAGGTCGGGCAGTGGTAGCGTTCGGTCCACAATTCGGGATCAGCGATGTCGCGCGCGATGGACCACCCATAGGCGCCGTTGCGCTGGCGCGAGAGCTGCACGTCCTGCATCACGCCGTGGAATGCGCGCGCATTCTCTTGATCCACGCGATATTCGATCTCCACCACCAGCGGGCCACTGCGCGCCGTCAATTGGAGTTGCACTTCAGGATCGGCCAGCGTCTCGGCATCCTCGTCGCGCGCGCCGGTCGGCGGCATCCGTAGGAACAGGCCAAATAGCGGCGAGAGAAACATCGCTCCGCCGGACACCAGCAATGCCGCTTCGACGCCGACCATGTCTGTGAGATGCCCCCAGCCCCAACTGCCAATCGCGATGCCCCCGGCAATCGCAGCCTGAAAGGCGGCGAGCGAACGTCCGGCAACCCAGCGCGGCGCCGAGAGCTGTACGCCGATATTGAACAGCGCGACCGCCAGCATCCAGACAGAGCCGGCCACCACCAGCGCCGCCGCAGTGATGACCGGCTCGCTGCTGACCGCCACGACGGCAATCGCAACGCCCATGATCAGCGCACAGGCCCGGATCGAACTTTCGCCGCTCAGATGCTTGCGGACATGCCCAATATTCATTGCGCCGATCACCGCACCCATGCCGAAGGCGCCGAGCATGATTCCGTAGGTCTGCGCGCCGCCATGCAGCAGGTCGCGCGCAACCAGCGGCATCAGCGCCGAGACCGAACCACCGCAGATGCCGGTGATCAGCGTGCGCGTCAGCACGATCTTGATCGACGGCGAATTAGCAATGTAACGCACGCCGGACACGATGGCCCGGCTCAGCCGCTCACGCGGCAGCCTGGAAACATCGACCTTGCGACGCCACAGGAACAGCACCACCAGCAACGGGATGTAGAGCACCGCATTGGCCGCGAAGGCTGCGACGGCACCGGCGGTGGCGACCACGATGCCGCCGATCGCCGGGCCGAAACTGCGCGCGATATTGTAACTGATGCCGTTCAGTGCCACGGCGGATGGCAGTACCTCCGGCGGCACCTGCTCGCCGACCGAGGATTGCCAGGCCGGTCCGAACAGCGCCATGCCGCTGCCGATGATGAAGCAGAAGGCGAGCAGGATGTTCGGCGTGATGTGACCGGTCCAGTCCAGCATGGTCAGTACGCAGGCGCCGACCAGCGACAGCACCAGCGAAGCCAGCGACACGACACGGCGGTCATACATGTCGGCCACGGCGCCCGCCGGCATCGAGATCAGCATGATCGGCAGCATCAAGGCGGTCTGCACCAGCGCCACCTTGTCGGCCGACGCGGTCATCTGCGTCATGGCCCAGGCAGCGCCCACGCTCTGGATCATCAGGCCCAGATTGGACAGCAGGCTGGCGAGCCAGATCCGCCGGAACACCGCAAACCGCAGCGGGGCGGCAATGCCGTCGGAGGGAAGAACCACTGGTTTCGCTGCTTCGGCCATCATCGTCCCGTCGTCTGCTGCAGATAGCGACTGCAGAGCCATGCGGGCCTGATTCCCCACTTGGCGTATCAAGGTGATGCCTGCGAAACGCGTTGTCTGTCCAGTGCCTGCTCCGCTATCACAGCGGCAAGCACCGGACGTGTGCAGATAGAGGGAGACCAGCCATGGCGCTGTCGCGACGGACCATCCTCACGAGCGCAGCCATGTTGCCGCTGGCTGCCCATGCGCTCCGTTTCGAGGCCGCAGCACAGACGGGCCCCGGCGCAGCGGCTGGTTCCGACATTCCCCCGATCCTGTTCGTCCACGGCAATGGCGACCACGCGGCGCTCTGGATGACGCAGATCTGGCGCATGGAAACCAATGGCATCCCGCGCAACCGGCTGATGGCGCTCAATTTCACCGATCCGCTGGCGCGTTCCGACGATGCTGTGGCGCAGCAGGGCCGCTCCTCCACCGAAGACCAGCGCCGCGAACTTGGCGAAGCCATCGCGGAACTGAAAAAGCGCACTGGTGCTGCGAAAGTGGCGCTGGTCGCCAATTCGCGCGGCGGCAATGCGGTGCGCAATTACATCAAGAATGGCGGCAGCGCCGATGTCAGCCACGCCGTCCTATGCGGCACCCCCAATCACGGCGTGTTCGACGGGACCGATAGTCCCGGCAGCGAATTCAATGGCCGCAGCCCGTTCCTCAAGAGCCTCAATCCCGACGAAGGCCCTGAGGTGACTGAAGGTACCGCCTTCCTCACCCTCCGCAGCGATGGCATCGACAAATATGCGCAGGCCGACGGTCGCCTGCTCGGCAAGCCGGGCGTGGCCACCGGCGTCACCGCCGATGGTCCGGCGCTGCGCGGCGCCACCAATCTCGTCCTCGGCGCCATCGATCATCGCGAGACGGGCTTTCACCCTCGCGCCTTCCGCGAGATCTACAAATTTATCGTCGGCCGCGAGCCCGTGCGGATCGATATCGCGCCGGAAGCTGAGGTGAAAATCAGCGGTCTCGTCACCGGCGCGCCCGGCGGCGTGCCCACCAACCGGCCGGTCGCGGATGCCCTGGTCGAGGTGTACCGCGTGGCGCCGGACACTGGCGAGCGGATCGGGGCAGCGCTCCATTCGGCCCGCACATCCGCCGATGGCCGCTGGGGTCCCGTTCGGGTCGATCCGGCCTGGCCTGTTGAGATCGTGCTGACATCGGCCGGAGCGCCGATCACGCATTCCTATCGCTCGCCATTCCCCCGCTCGTCCGAGGTCGTGCATCTACGCGCCGGCCGGCCGCTGGGACCCACCGATGCCAATGCCGGTGCAGTGGTGTCGATGTCGCGCGTCCGTGGCTATTTTGGATTACCGCGCGATGTCGTGCTGCTCGACGGCAAGGAGCCGACCGACGTGAAAGCCGGCGTGCCCACGGATTCGCTCTCGACTATCCGCCTTCCGGCCACGGACATCGGACGTCCGGTGGCAGCGCTGTTCAATCAGGAGCGGATCGTGGCGCGCGCCTGGCCGGCGTCGGAAAACCGGATCACGGTGGCGGAATTCACCGAGTAGATCACGCCAACTCGCGCGCCTCAGCGGTCTGGCTTTCTATATAACCGCTTTGCTGACTTCCCTACGCGTCTCCGATTAGATCGCATGAGGCATTGTTCGAAATCGCAAAGAGCCCCGCCATGTGCGGGGCTCCTTCGTTATTCTGTTATCGCAGCAACAGTACCAGGATGATGAGGGGAAGCGGGATTCCGAGTAGCCACAGAAGAATGGGCATGGTTGTCTCCTTTGATTGGGGTTAACGACGCTTCTTCCAGGTCCCGTCACGAAGCCCGCCACCTTCCGTCGCGGCAAGGCTGGCGGAGAAGGCGCCGATCAGCAGCGACGCCGTGAGCCAGAATGCGAGCTGCATCGCGGCCTTGCGTGCGGCATCCACCGCGGTCTTCGCATCGTTGATGACTTCAGTGACGCGCTTGTCGGCATCTGCCTCGCTCAGACCGGTGCGGCTGGCGACAACCTTGTTGACGTAGCTGCGGTCGGCAGGCTTGAGCTCTCCACCACGGAAACTGGCAGCCATCACACGTGACAGTTCACCACGCGCTTCCGCGCTGGTGCCATCGGCCGACGGCGTCGTCGGACGCAGCAGCGAATCCAGGTAGCCATCGCTCGGACCTGACTGGGCTGCAGCAGCGGTTGCACCGGCAGCAACACCCGACGCGGCTCCGCTCAGCAAAGTGGTTGCTGGAGATGCCAGCAGGATCGCTCCCAAAACCGTCGCGAACGACCAGGCCAGGAATCCATGCGCGGTGTCACGAAAGTAGACTTCGTCCGAATGCACGCCGATCCAGCGCGACCGCAGACGGCCGGCAATATAACCACCGAGCGATGACGAGATCATCGCGATGACGATCAGGTAGATACCGGTCGTGATCTTGAACGTGGTCGCGGAGGCGCCGGCACTTGCCCACGGAGACACGACAGACAGACCGAGACCTGTGCCAAAGGCAATCAGGACGAGCGTCAGTGCGAGCGAAACCACGGCACCGGCTGCAACCGCAGCCCACGATACGCCGGAGGTTTGCGGTTCGTCGACGCTTACATTGGGTTGGACGACAACGGTATCGATCATTTTAAATCCTCAGGCCGGTCCGATATGGAGCCACTGCCTCCCTAATGTGCATGCGTGAGTATCGTTCCGAGGGATGCGCCCGCTGGACCGCAATATTGGTCGATGCGTGCGTTGCGGCCACGCTTTCCATCGAGGCCTCCATGGCGCGCGGATGGACGCCTGCTATAATGACGAGACGCTCCGGTCCCTGGATCAATTGCGAGGCCCATCGTGAGCATTGCCGAGGTCTACGATTTCTCCGCTGCGCGAGCGCCCCTGGTGCCGCCGAGCCCGCCACGTGCGCCCGAGAACATGGGTGCGCTAGGGCGTATGTCGGCAATGCGCCGCAGCGCCATCGAGACCTGGGGTCAGCGCGCCTATGAAGATGACATCGTCAAGGGCCGCTTCTTCGGCCACGCGAGCTTCATCCTCAACGACCCCGATGCGATCCGCCATGTTCTGGTGGACAATTACGAGAACTATACCCGCACGCCCGCTGCATTCCGCGTGCTGCGGCCGATGCTCGGCGAGGGCCTGCTGCTCGCCGAAGGCCGCACCTGGAAACACCAGCGCCGCACCCTGGCGCCGGCTTTCACGCCGCGCGCGGTGACGACTTTGGTGCCGCACATGATCTCGGCCGTCGACGATACGCTCGCCGATTTACAGTGCGCCGAGGGCAAGCCGGTCGATCTTCGCGCGATCATGCAGCGGATGACGCTGGAGATCGCAGGCCGCACCATGTTCTCCTTCGGCATGGCCGAGCATGGCGCGAAGCTGCGCGACTTCGTGATGGAATACGGCATGAACCTGGCACGGCCGCATTTCCTCGATCTGCTGCTGCCGCTGGGCTGGCCGACGCCGCAGGATATCTCGCGCGCCTTCTTCCGCAGACGCTGGACGAGATTCGTCGGCGAGCTGATGACCGCACGTCGCGCCGCCGGCAAGAACGACGACGCGCCGCGCGATCTGTTCGACCTGATGGTGGCCGCACGCGATCCGGAAACCGGCGCATCCTTCACCGATGGGCAGCTCGGCGATCAGGTGGCGACGATGATCCTCGCCGGCCATGAGACGACGGCAACGGCGCTATTCTGGGCGCTGTATATGCTGACGCTCGATCCGGCGACCCAGGAGCAGGTCGCGGCCGAAGCCCGTGCCGCCAGCGCGAGCGGCACATTCGACATGGAGCATCTGAAGTTCACCCGCGCGGTGATCGACGAAACCATGCGGCTCTATCCGCCCGCCTTCCTGATCGCACGCGCCGCCGCGGGCCCTGATCGTCTGGCTGGCCAGTCCGTCGCCAGCAAGGACGTGATCCTGATCGCGCCCTGGCTACTGCATCGGCACGAGAAATTGTGGCACGAGCCCAACGCCTTCATGCCGTCCCGTTTCATGCCCGGCGCGACACCGCCGGACCGCTTCGCCTATCTGCCTTTCGGCGTCGGTGCCCGGGTCTGCATCGGCGCGCATTTCGCGCTTGTCGAGGCCACGTTAGCGCTGGCGAAAATCATCGGCGCGATCCGCGTCGAGCTACCGGATAAAGCACCCGTCATGCCTATCGGCGTGGTGACGACACAACCGGATCGCTCGCCACAGTTCTGGATTGAGCGGCGCTGACGTTATTTCAGCACGCCCTCTCCTCACGTGTTCCCCACCCCCCCGCGCTCATGGCACGTTAGGCGGAACGACAAGTTGAAGCGCAGCGGCAAAGCCCTGTCTTGGACGTAGCGACTATTTGGCCTAAACTGATGCCATGAGTGATGTTCAGGCACTATTCGCGACATTGAACCAGGCGACCGATCCGGCCGTAGCCGATGCCATTGCACAACTGATCCGCGACGGCGCGGACCACGAACTCAATCGTATCAACGTGCTGGATTTTGCGGCACGCCGCGGCCTGAACGAAGAGCGCGTCATTTCCGGCTTCCTGCATGCCTCCCGCCTCGGCCTGTTCGACCTGACCTGGAATGTGTTGTGCCCGGGCTGCAGCGGCGTCCTCGACGCCCACAGCACGCTGAAATCGCTGCGCCATGACGACTACCATTGCGGGCTCTGCGCCTGCGGCTATGAAGCGTCGGTTGACGAGCAGGTGGAGGTAGCGTTCACGGTCGCACCGCGCGTCAGGCACATCGCTGCACACGACCCCAATACGCTGCCGCTCTGGGAATACTTCAAGCAGGTGTTCTGGAGCTCAGGCGTCGATCTCAATCAGGAATCGTTTGCGTCACTCACCGATGAAGTGACACTGGACGCAATGGAATTGCCGGCACATGAAAAAGCGGTGATGTCGCTGCACTTGCCGTCAGAATTCGTCATCGTGTTCGAGCCGGTAACCCATGCCGCGCAGTTCATTGACGTGCAGGGCGAGCCGACCAAGGAACGACAGCATCTGTCGCTGATCTACAACCGGCAGCATACACCAACCGGCACCATCACGCTGCAACCCGGACCGTTGCGATTGTCCCTCGAGAACCAGACCGAGGTGCGTGTGCTGCCATCGGTATTTGTCGCGGCCGAGGGCCTCCATCACCTGATCGGCAAACGCAAGCCGTTCCTCACGGCCAAGCGAATACTCACCAACCAGACCTTTCGCGATGTCTACAAGGCCGACAACCTCAACATCGATCAGCGACTAAAGATTACCTCGCTGACTTTCCTGTTCACCGACCTCAAGGGCTCGACGGCCTTGTACGAGCGCGTCGGCGATCTCGCAGCCTTCGATCTGGTGCGTGCGCATTTCCACGCACTGCTGGAGATCATTGCGTCGGAAGCCGGTGCCGTCGTGAAGACCATCGGGGATGCCGTCATGGCGACCTTTACGCGGCCCGAACAGGCGCTGGCCGCAGGTCTGCGCATGCGCGCCGCGATGGAGCGACTGAACGAGGAGCGCGGCACCAAAGACCTCGTGGTCAAGATCGGTATCCATGAGGGACCCTGCCTCGCCGTGATGCTGAACGAGCGGCAGGATTACTTTGGCCAGACCGTCAATATCGCTGCCAGGGTGCAGGGCCTGTCAACCTCGCAAGCGATCCATATCACCAGCCCGGTGATATCGGCGCTGGCCGTGGAAGCCATCCTGAGGAAGGCCGAAATCACGCCGATCCAGAAGCACGCCGCCTTGCGCGGCATCGCCGACAAGATCGTGGTCTATGAGATTCCGTGACACGAGATCCCGTAAACTACCGCTCGTCTCAATTGTTACTTAACTGTCATCAGCGCTTCGGGAACCCGGCCGCATTGCATGCGTTCCATTTTCGCGCCACAAAGCACGAGCGCTTTCGCCGCATGGCGGGCCTCGCGATCATCTGGTTCAAAGAATAATGCTGGAAAAACTGCGCCAATTCATTGCCGACGTGGTGTCTCCCGATGCGCACGGAAATCAGGCATTCGACGATACCGGCTTCCGTCTTGCCGCTACGGCGCTGATGCTTCACGTCATCTCACTGGACGGGGAGCCCTCAGCTATCGAGAGAGCCAAGTTGCACAGCCTGATCGAGTCGCGTTTCGAGCTCGATCCGGGCACGGCTGACAGGCTCATCTCGGCTGCCACCCTCGTCGAAGGCGAGGCCGTCGATCTCTATCACTTTACGAGCGTCATCATGCGCGTGGTCGACGAGCCTGGTCGTGTCCGTCTCGTCGAGATGATGTGGCAGCTGGTCTATGCTGACGGCCGCGTCAGTGAGTTCGAGGAAAATGTGGTCTGGCGCGCAGCCGACCTGCTCGCAGTTTCATCACGTGACCGGATGGAGCTCAAACGACGCGTGGCGGGCGGTACAGCCACAACGGATACGACTGTCTGAGCAGGCGCAGCCTGACCGGAAAATGACAGCACTACGACGCATAACCAAAGTTTAATGCGCGGTCCCCGATAATTCATGCCACTGCTACGCATTCGGGAACTGAAGGCCTGCGGTATTCCGGTGGTCATTCCGACTTGCACATCACGGGTATCCCTATTACGCCTGTAGATGCATGCAAATCGTCCTCACGTATTTTAAGAGTACCTTATTGTGACTGAGCGCGTGACGTTAATAACCGGAGCCTCGGCCGGAATTGGCGCCGAATTCGCACGCATCTTCGCTGCGAACAAGCATCGCGTCGCTCTGGTTGCACGCCGTGCCGAGCGTCTGAATGCACTGGCCGCTGAAATCACGGCCGCCGGCGGTGCTGCGCCCATTATCATTCCCTGCGATCTCGAACAGCGCGACGCCTGCGACCAGATCGCGGCTGCCCTCGCTGCCGCCGATGTCGAAGTTGAGTATGTGGTCAACAATGCCGGCTTCGGCATGTTCGGCCGCGCGATCGACATGGACCGCGATCGGCAACTCGGCATGCTCGAGGTCAATGTGCGCGCACTGACGGATCTGTCGCTGCGCTTTTCCGAGAGCCTGATCCGCAACAAGGGCGGCATTCTCAATCTCAGCTCGATCGCGGGTTTTTTGCCGGGTCCCGGAATGGCCGTGTACTACGCCAGCAAGGCCTATGTGCTGTCCTTCACCGAAGCGCTGCGTCAGGAGCTCGGCTCCAAGGGTGTGCGCGTGACCGCATTGTGCCCCGGTCCGGTGCCGTCGGAATTCCAGGCGCGCGCCGGATTCACGCCGGGCCTCGACTCGGCGATCCTCAATGTCTCGGCGGCTGACGTCGCCCTGCTGGGCTATCAGGGCCTGATGGCCAATAAGCGCACAGTTTTCCCCGGCCTCGGCATCAAGATCGTGCCGCTGCTGCTGCGGCTTTTTCCGCGCGGCTTCATCGCGGGGGCGGTGGCAAGGTTGCAGTTGAGACGGGTGTGAAGCCGGTCTGCCTACGCCCTGCGGGCTTCGGCGAGACATCCTTCGTTTGCTTCGCTTTTTATGGTCGGGAGGGTGGCTTGCCGAGCCGGAGCTTGCGAAGCAAGCGAAGGATGGTGGAGCCAGGCGGGATCGAACCGCCGACCTCGTCATTGCGAACGACGCGCTCTCCCAGCTGAGCTATGGCCCCGATACGAACCGGGTCGCCCATGCGATCCGGTCAGCAATCGGCGCCATTTACAATCCCCGTTAACGGCAAGTCAAGAACGTCGCAAAAGCGCGGTTTTCCGGCACTTTTCGCCCGGAACTTCCCTTGTTTGAGGGGGGCTGAACCGATATTTAGCGGACAGTCGAATCCGCGACCTAACCCGCGAGCCATCCCCGCCATGCGCGCCGTTCTCGATATCGTGCTGATCATTCTCGATCTCTATGTCTGGCTGCTGATCGCCTCGGCGATCCTGTCCTGGCTGATCGCCTTCAACGTCGTCAACACCCGCAACCAGTTCGTCTCCGCGATCGCCGAATTCCTGTTCCGGATCACCGAGCCCGTGCTGGCGCCGATCCGCAGGATGCTGCCGAGCCTCGGCGGTCTCGATATCTCGCCGATCATCCTGATCCTGATCATCATGTTCCTGCAGCGGGTGATCACCTACTACATCTATCCCAGCGTCTTCTGATCGGCCGCCGGGTTCGTGGCAGATCCCTGGCGCTACGCGACTGACGGTGTCAGCATCGCCGTGCGCGTGACGCCGCGGGGTGGCCGAGACGATATCGACGGGATCGAGACGATGGCCAATGGCCGTTCGGTAGTGAAGGTGCGGGTGCGCGCCATCGCCGAGGGCGGCGAAGCGAACCGCGCCGTGACCGAACTGCTTGCCAAGCGGCTCGGCGTGCCGAAGCGCGATGTGCGCGTGCTGTCCGGCACCACGTCGCGCGTGAAGCAGATCGCGGTCGACGGCGACCCGACGAAACTGGGCGCGATGCTGCGCAGGATCACTGCAGCAACGCCCGACGACACTGACGACAGGACCGACACATGACCGCCAGCATCATCGATGGAAAGATCATTGCCGCCGAATTGCGCGGCCGCGTCGCCGCCGAAGTCGCGCGCGTCAAAGCCGAACATGGCGTGACGCCCGGCCTCGCCGTAGTGCTGGTCGGCAGCGATCCTGCCAGCGAAGTCTATGTCCGCAGCAAGCACAAGCAGACCCAGGAAGCCGGCATGGCCTCCTTCGAGCACAAGCTGCCGGCTGATGTCGCACAGGCCGATCTGATCGCGCTGGTGCAGAAGCTCAACGCCGACCCCACCGTCCACGGCATCCTCGTGCAGCTGCCGCTGCCGAAGGGGTTCGATACCGACGCCGTCGTCAATGCCATCGATCCCGCCAAGGATGTCGACGGCCTGCACCCGACCAATGCCGGACGCCTTGCCAGCGGCATGCCTGCACTGTCGCCCTGCACGCCGCTCGGCTGCATCATCCTGACCAAGAGCGTCCACAAATCACTCGAAGGCATGAATGCCATCGTGATCGGCCGCTCCAATCTGGTCGGCCGTCCCTTGGTGCAACTGCTGCTCAATGAAAACGCCACCGTGACCATCGCGCATTCGAAGTCGCGCGACCTCGCCAAGCTCTGCGCGCAGGCCGATCTGGTCTATGCGGCAGTGGGCCGCCCTGAAATGGTGCGCGGCGACTGGATCAAGCCCGGCGCGACCGTGATCGATGTGGGCATCAATCGGCTGCCCGGTGCCGAAGGCAAGACGCGTCTCGTCGGCGACGTGGCCTATCAGGAAGCGCTGAAGACCGCCGGCGCGATTACGCCGGTGCCCGGCGGCGTAGGTCAGATGACAGTCGCCTGCCTGCTGGTGAACACGCTGCGCGCGGCATGTGCGATTCACAAGCTGCCGGCACCGACGGTTTAAAGCGCTCGCTCCGGCCCATCCACGTCATTGCGAGGAGCCTTGCGACGAAGCAATCCAGTTCTTGGCTTTCTGGATTGTTTCGCTGTGCTCGCAATGACGGCTGAGGGGTCGACGCAGAACTCTTACTTCGCCGTATTCTCGATCAACCGTCGATAGAACCGGATCATGTCGGCGTAATTCGCGACGCTCAGCCGTTCGTTGGTGCCGTGAAAACGCTTGAGGTCTTCCGACGTCGCGCGCACCGGCGAGAAGCGGAAGATGTTGTCGGTGACGTCCGTGTAGTGCCGGGAGTCCGTCGCCGCCACCATCAGACCAGGCGCCACCAGCGCATCGGGGAAGATCTCGCGAATGGTCTGATTGAGCGCGCGATAGGACGAGCTCGCCGTGCCGGTCACCGGGGGCGGATCGGTATTGCCGGGGAATGGCGCAATCGAAATCCTGTCGTTGCTGACTGCGCTGCGTACATGTTCGGTAACGCTGGCCTGTGTATCGCCGGGCAACAGCCGGAAATTCACCGTGGCCTCCGCATTGCCCGGCAACACATTGTCCTGCTCGCCGGCCTTGAAGATCGTCAGCGCCGTGGTCGTGCGAACCGTCGCCTCGGTCGGGCCGCTCTTCTCGAATTCGCGCAACAGCAGCGGCTTGAACAGCCACAGATTGGACAGCACCACGCGGTTGAAGCCGCTCATCTCCGGCGCGATCGTATCGAACATCTCGCCGACCGTACCGCGGATCTGCATCGGCAGACGCTTGTTTTCGAGCTGGGTCAGCGCCGCGCTCATCATGCCGATGGCGGTTTCGCGCGGCGGCATCGACGAGTGACCGGGCGTGCCATGCGCGGTCAGCACCAGCGTCGCATAGCCCTTCTCGGCGACGCCGATCAGCGCCATCGGTTTGTCGAGACCCTTGAGAATGCCCTCGGTGATCAAAAGGCCTTCATCGAGCACGAAGTCGAGCTTGACGCCACGCGACGTCAGCAGCGCCGCGATCGCCCTTGCGCCGCGGGTGCCGGAGACTTCCTCGTCATGGCCGAAGGCGAAATAGATGGTGCGCTTGGGGCGGAAACCCTGCTTCGCCATCACCTCGGCGGCCTCGAGGATTGAATACAGATTACCCTTGTCGTCCCAGGAGCCACGGCCCCAGATGAAGCCATCGGCGACGACGCCCTTGAACGGCGGTTGCTGCCAGTCTTTCTCGGTGCCCGGTGCGACGGGCACGACATCCTGATGCGCCAGCAGCGCAATCGGCTTCAAGGCGGGATCGCTGCCTTCCCATGTGTAGAGCAGACTGTAGTTGCCGACGAGTTCGCGCTTCGCCACGGCATGGAAGGCCGGGAAGCTCGCCACCAGATGCGCCTGCATCGCGCGCAGCGGTTCGGCGGCCTGATCGGAATTGAGGAAATTGGAGATGGTCGGGAAGCGTATTGCTTCCGCAAGTCGCTCTGCCGCCGCCTGCTCATTGACCGGCGCTTTCGCCGCCGCGGTCACCTGAAGCTGCCGCGATCCTCCACTGAATGTCTTGACGAGCACGATGCCCGCGAGCAGCAAAACGGCCGCGATGACGATCAGCGCGGCCGTTCGGAGCAGTTTGATCCATCGGCGCATCGGAAGTCCCCTTCTGCTACGCCGGTCTCTGTTACTTGGTCTTGGCGGCCGACTCTTTTGCAGATTTGGCGCGCTCGATCCCTTCGAGGATCAAGCGCTGCGCATCGGCGGCGTCGCCCCAGCGCACCACCTTCACCCACTTGCCGGGCTCGAGATCCTTGTAGTGCTCGAAGAAGTGCTGGATCTGTTGCAGCGTGATCTCAGGCAGATCGCTGTAGTTCTTCACCTTGTCGTAGCGCTGGGTCAGCTTCGAGGTCGGCACGGCGATGATCTTCTCATCGAGGCCGCCTTCGTCTTCCATCAACAGCACGCCGACGGGACGCACGCTCATCACGGCGCCCGGCACGATGGCGCGGGTGTTGGCGATCAGCACGTCGCAGGGATCGCCGTCGCCGGACAGAGTGTGGGGGATGAAGCCGTAATTGCCCGGGTAACGCATCGGGGTATAGAGGAAGCGATCGACGAACAGGGCGCCGGATTCCTTGTCCATCTCATATTTGATGGGCTCGCCGCCCACCTGGACCTCGATGACGACGTTCACTTCATGCGGCGCCTTGGCGCCGAGCGGGATTGCGTCAAGACGCATCAAACACTCCAGATTTCATAGGACAGGTTGCGACAGGCGTAGCCGAGCGGGAGCCCGGATTCAACGCCTGCGAGACCAGAAAATCATGAACCGGCTTAATGGCTTAATTCGTCCAGGCGAATGCCACTTTATCGAGCGATTTTGCGCCGAAACGCTCCGAGGAGCGGGCCACCATGCGGCCACCCAGAGCGCGGTAGAACTCCGTGGCGCCCTCATTGTCCGACAGCGCCCAGATCACCATGCTCTTCAGCCCGCTCTGCACGAGATCGCGCTTGGCGGAGGCGAACAGCCGGCGGCCGAAGCCGAGGCCCTGGAATTCCGGACGCAGGTAAAGTTCGTAGATCTCGCCTTCGAACTGCAGGCTGCGGGCGCGGTTGCGACCGTAATTGGCGTAGCCGGCGACCTTGTCACCGAAGCACAAAACGCTGACGCGGCTGCCCTTGCGGATCGCCGAATCCCACCAGCCGGGACCGCGGCGGTTGATCAGCTTTTCCAATTCGGGGCCCGGGATGAGACCTTGATAGGCCGCGCGCCAGGCTTCGTCATGGGTGGACGCCACCGCGGCTGCATCCGCAGCTTTGGCCGGCCGAACCTCGATCAGGGTTGTGCTCATGAGGGGATCAAAGCAAGTCGGCGGGCGCTCTTCAAGGTCCATCGTTAATTATCGGTTAACGTGTGGATTTTCAGCATCAGTTTACCGAAAGAGTTGTATCGAAAAAGGACAGAGCTGCATCCAATGCGCGCCGAACGCCATGTTTTCCACTGCTGGCACGTATCGCGCGAGTCGTGTCGCAGTTGCACACGCGTATCGATGTGCACAACTGCATCGATGTGATTCGCGGCGTGTAGAGTTCGACAGGCATTGCGTCCGCACGAAAGTCCCTGAGCGCTCATGAAACACGTCCAAGCGCTTTGCCTGCTGGCTGCATTGCTCGGAAGCGCCGCTACTGCCGCAGCCCAGACATCAGGCGCGCAGGCCCCGGAAGAAGCGCCGCATCGCCGGCAGGTCTGGTCGGTAGCGTCGCCCGATCCAAATACCAGTTCCCGCGCGGTGCTATTCCGCCCACCCGGCAATGGCCCGTTCCCGCTCGCTGTCATTGCGCATGCCACCACGCAGAATGCGCTGCGCCGCGCGCAGATGCCGCAACCGGAATATCGCGCACTGGCCTCCTGGTTCGTTGGGCGTGGCTACGCCGTGCTGGTGCCCGAGCGCCCCGGCCATGGCTTAACCGGCGGGCGTTATCTCGAAGACCAGGGCGGCTGCGACAATGCCGACTATCTCGGCGCCGCCCGCGCCACGGCGGATAGTATCGCCGCAGCGATGACTGACATTCGCAAACAACCCTTCATTCGCAGCGACGGCACGATCGTCGTCGGCCATTCCGCGGGCGGCTGGGGCGCGCTCGCCATGGCCGGCGCCAATCCGCAAGGCGTCAGAGCGATCATTGCCTTTGCCCCAGGACGCGGCGGCCATGCCAATGACCGACCGAATGACGTCTGCGCGCCGCAGCGCCTGATCGCCGCTGCCGCGACCTTCGGACAGACGGCGCACGTGCCTGTGATCTGGCTCGTCGCGCGCAATGACAGCTATTTTTCGCCGGACTTGTCACGCCAGCTAGCGGATGCGTTTCGCAAGGGTAGCGACAAGGTCGATGTCTACGAACTGCCTAATTTTCGAAGCGAGGGCCACTGGCTTGCGGAGAGCGACGGCGGTAACGACATCTATGGTGCCACGCTGGACAAGGCGTTGAAGGCAATCACGGCGAGGAAGCGATGACGCGCAAACCTGCGCAACCGGAATGGACAGTGCAGTGACCGAGCCCTGGCCCGATGACAATGTCATCCTTTATGACGGCGTCTGTATCTTCTGCTCGCGCTGGATCCAGTTCGTCGCCAAACGCGACACCGATCACCGCTTTCGTTTCACCCCGATCCAGTCCGACTATGGCAGCCGCCTCGCCCGCCATTTCGGCATCGATCCCGCCGATCCCGACACCAATGCGGTGATCCATGGCGGCGCGGCTTATGTCAGATCCGATGCGGCGCTGACGGTGCTGTCGACCCTGCCCGGCTGGCAATGGGTGCGCGTGCTGTTCGCGGTGCCGAAGGCGCTGCGCAATCCGGTCTACAGCCTGATCGCAACGAACCGCTATCGTATCTTCGGAAAGACCGAGGCGTGTATCGTGCCGGACGCGGGGATGAGGGCGAGGGTGATAGAGTAAGCGAGCGTCTACGCTTTGCTCTGCTTGCCTGTAGCCATCACGTCCTTCGCCGCCCGCTCTCCACTCTCCCGCGCCCCATGCGCCGTCGAGAAGAAATTCGGCGATGTCGCTTCGCCGGCAAAGAACAGTCTGCCATCCACCGGCGCCGCGAGGACCGCGCGGGCATCGGCATGGCCGGGCTTTGCCGCCGAATAGGCGCCTTGCGCGAAGCGATCGTGTCCCCAGCGGGATTCCGCGAGCGGCGTGAGCTTGCTGCGGATATCCGAGCCGAGCAGCGCCACGATCTCGTCGATGCTTTGCGCAGCGAGCGCGCCCTCACCGGCGTCTTCCAGGTCGCGTGCGAAACTGCCCCCGAAAAAGCCGGCGATGCAGGGGCGGCCGGACGGGCGCAGGTGAAAACTGCCGACACCCGTGCGCAGGGCGGCGCCGCGCAACCCGATATCCGACGGCCATTTCTCCGCGTTGGAGAGCGCCAGCATTACCTTGTTGTCGGCGCCGAGCGGCAGGCCCGCGGCGGCCTCGACCTTGCTGGGCAACGGCGGCGTGAAGCGGATATTTTCATTGGCGATGAGATTGGTCGGCACGCAGACGATCACTTTCGCCGCGCTGAGCGTGCCGCGCGACGTCTCGATGCGAATACGCGCACCGGAATGATCGATGAGTGTCACTTCGGTATTCAGCGCTACCGAACATGGCGCGCCATAGGCCGCGATCAGCGCACCGTAGCCATCGGGCAGGCGCCAGTTGATGTCCGTGTCCTCATAGGCATCCATGTCGTGCAGCGACACATCCTTGAGCTCGAAACCGTTGATATAGGTCGAGACCGCATCGATCATCGGATTCCATGGATTGCCGGGCTCAAGGCATGTCGCCGCCGGCGCATCGATCTCGTTTTCTGCGGCCTCCTCGGCGCGCTCATAGAACGCGTCGATCGCGGCGAAGAACTCATCGCGCTTCGCCTTTGAGAAGGCGACGTCATAAGCCTGATCGCGCCACGGCGGGCGCGACTTGTCAACGGCGAAGCCGAGCTCTTTCGCGATGCCGACGAAGTCATTCTTGTCGGCGGAGTGCAGCCATTCACAGCCCAGATCGAACGGAATGCCGGGGGCCGCCATGATCGTATGGGCACGGCCGCCGATCCGGTCGCGCGCTTCCAGCACGATCACGGAGAGCCCGGAACCTTCCAACATACGCGCGGCGCCGAGGCCGGCAGCGCCGGCTCCGATGATGGCGACATCTACTTCGGAAGGCAGTCTGGTCATCGCGTCGGTATTCACAGCGGATGGGAAACGGGTGACAACGGGATAAAGGCTTGCTTGAATTATTCAAGCCACCGCTGCCCTCGGAGAAGATGCATGACAGCCCCACACGATTTCGAACTCTACGGCTTCTGGCGGACGTCCGCGACCTATCGCGTCCGCGTAGCGCTCAACCTGAAGGGATTGGAAGCGCACGAGCGCGTGATCGACCTCGACAAGGGCGAGCAGCGCGGCGACGCGTTCCTCAAGATCAATCCGCTCGGCGCGATTCCGGCCCTGATCGAGCCCGGCCACCTGCCGCTGACTCAGTCGCTGGCGATCCTGGAATTCCTCGACGAGATCCATCCGACCCCGCCGCTGCTGCCGAGCGATCCACACGGCCGCGCCCGGGTGCGTTCGATCGCCGCGATGCTGGCCGCCGACACCCACCCGCTCATTACGCCGCGTGTGCGGAAATATCTCGCCATCACCGCCGGCTTTGACGATGCCGCAGTTCGCGCCTGGCTGGTGCACTGGTTCACCACGGGCCTCGCCGCCGTGGAAGAGCGCCTCGCCAGCGAACCCGCCACCGGCCGCTTCTGTCATGGCGACGAAGTGACTATCGCCGACATCTGTCTGCTCAGCATCACCGCAACCATGAAGGTGCTGAAGATCGAAATTGCAGGTATTCCAACCATCAATCGCATCGTTGCTACCTGCGAGGCGATGGAGGCGTTTGCGAAGGCGGATCCGTTAAAGCAGGTGGGCGCGCCGGCAAATTGACTCCGCCCTCGTCCTGAGGAGCCGCGCAGCGGCGGCTCGAAGGATGGCCACAAGCGTCGGCGCGACACCAACTCATGGTTCGAGACGGCGCTACGCGCCTCCTCACCATGAGGGACGGAGTGAAGGCATCGCACCATACAAAAAAATGCCCGGCTTTCGCCGGGCATTTTATAACCAGTCAAAGAATGCTCTCGCTTACGCGATCACTTCCTTGGTCTTTTCGGCGCGCTTGCGATCGTTGGCATCGAGATGCTTCTTGCGCAGGCGGATCGACTTCGGGGTGATCTCGACCAGCTCGTCGCTCTCGATATAGGCCAGCGCCTTTTCCAGGGTCATGCGGATCGGCGGCGTCAAACGCACCGCTTCGTCCTTCGACGTGGTGCGGATGTTGGAGAGCTGCTTGCCCTTGAGAACGTTGAGTTCGAGATCGTTCTCGCGGGTGTGCTCGCCGATGATCATGCCCTTGTAGACCTTCCAGCCCGGCTCGATCATCATCGGGCCGCGATCTTCCAGCTTGAACATGGCGTAGGCCACCGCTTCGCCCTGGTCGTTGGAGATCAGCACGCCATTACGGCGGCCGGCGATCTCGCCCTTGTAGGGCAGGTAGTCGTGGAACAGGCGGTTCATGATCGCGGTACCCTTGGTATCGGTCATGAGTTCGCCCTGATAGCCGATCAGGCCGCGGGTCGGCGCGTAGAACACCAGACGCAGACGGTTGCCGCCCGACGGACGCATCTCGATCATCTCGGCCTTGCGTTCGCTCATCTTCTGAACGACCACGCCGGAGAATTCCTCATCGACGTCGATGACGACTTCCTCGACCGGCTCCAGCGTGTTGCCGTTTTCGTCCTTGGTAAGAACCACGCGCGGACGCGACACCGACAGTTCGAAGCCTTCGCGGCGCATGTTCTCGATCAGGATCGCGAGCTGCAATTCGCCGCGGCCCGACACTTCCATCGCGTCACGGTCGGCGGATTCGACGACCTTGAGCGCGACATTGCCTTCGGCTTCACGCAGCAGGCGGTCTCGGATCAGGCGGCTGGTGACCTTGTCGCCTTCGGTGCCGGCGAGCGGCGAGTTGTTGACGATGAAAGACATCGACACGGTCGGCGGATCGATCGGCTGCGCCTGGATTGGAATTTCAACCGACGGATCGCAGAAGGTATCGGCGACCGTGCCCTTGGGCAGGCCGGCGATGGCAACGATGTCGCCGGCTTCGGCGAGTTCCACCGGCTGGCGCTCGAGGCCGCGGAAGGCCAGGATCTTGGTGATACGGCCGGTTTCGACGACCTTACCGTCACGCGACAGCACCTTGACGGCCTGGTTCGGCTTTACCGAACCGGCCGAGATGCGACCGGTGATGATGCGACCGAGATAGGGGTTGGCTTCCAGGATGGTTCCGAGCATGCGGAACGCACCTTCTTCAACCACCGGCGGCGCGACATGCTTGATGACGAGATCGAACAGCGGCTTCATGCCGACATCATGCGACGCGTCCGGGCTGTCGGCCATCCAGCCGTTGCGGCCCGATCCGTACAGAATCGGGAAATCGAGCTGGTCGTCGGTGGCGTCGAGCGCTGCGAACAGGTCGAACACTTCGTTGACGACTTCGGTGATGCGGGCGTCCTGACGGTCGACCTTGTTGATCGCGACGATCGGCTTGAGGCCGAGCTTCAGCGCCTTGCCGACCACGAACTTGGTCTGCGGCATCGGGCCTTCAGCGGCGTCGACGAGCACAATCACGCCATCGACCATCGACAGGATGCGTTCGACTTCGCCGCCGAAGTCAGCGTGGCCCGGGGTGTCGACGATGTTGATCTGGACTTCATCCCACAGCACCGAGGTGCACTTGGCGAGAATGGTGATGCCGCGCTCTTTTTCGATGTCGTTCGAATCCATCGCGCGTTCCTGGACGCGCTGATTGTCGCGATACGTGCCCGACTGCTGCAGCAGCTTGTCCACGAGAGTGGTTTTGCCGTGGTCAACGTGGGCGATGATAGCAATGTTGCGAAGGTTCATAGGTCTTCTTCTGGTTACGGTCTGGGTGCCCTTGAGCGGGTTCAACAAGACATGCTCGACAACAAAAGGCTTATGCCTTGCGCTCGAGCGCGTTCGATAACTGCCTCGTCTGAAAACGCGCTGGGGCAATCCCTCCAAAAGCAAACCCGGCCAGAAGGGGCCGGGTACTCGGACGCGTTGCGGCGCAATATAGGGGGAAATCGCCGAAAAACAATGCGAATCTGCCAAATGGTTAGCCCAATTTCGGGTCCAGAACCGTGGCCCAAAGGGCCATATCGGCCCGATCCCGCAAGGTAACGGTCATTTGGCCGCTTTGGCCGTCGATTTTGACGTGACCGAAGAACTGCATGCCGGCCGACGGGGGCAAATTCTGCTTATCGGGCCCCGGCGCCTTCACGAAATGGACCTCGGGACCGAAGGTATTGTCGAGCGCCGCCGGCCCGAAAGTTCCGGCGTGAAACGGGCCCGAAACGAACTCCCAGAACGGCTCGAAATCCTGAAACTGCGCCTTTTCCGGATTGTAGTAATGCGCCGCCGTGTAATGCACGTCGGCGGTTAGCCAGACCGTGTTGCGGATACCGGCCGATTTGATGAAGCGCAGGGCATCGGCAATTTCCAGCTCGCGGCCCCGCACTGGCCCGTCGCCCTGCGCAATGGCCTCAGACCCGGTTTTGTCGGCAGCGTTGTCATAGACGACGAGGCCGATCGGCATGTCGGAGGCGATGACCTTCCAGGTCGCCTTCGACGCCATCAGGGCGCGCTTCAGCCAGGCCATCTGCTCCGGGCCGATGAAATACGCATCCGGACCATAGCTCTCCTGCAGATTCGGGCCGTTGGGCCCGCGATAGCTGCGCTCGTCCAGCATGAAGACGTCGAGATGCGGGCCGTAATTGAGCGTGCGATAGACGCGGCCAGGTTCGGCCGGACTGACCGAGATCGGATACATCTCGTGATAGGCACGGGCGCCGCGCGCAGCCAGCAGCGTGATGTCGCGCTCCTTGTAGGATGCCGGTAACTGTTTCGAGAGCGACCAGTTGTTGGTGACCTCGTGATCGTCCCACTGGCCGAAGATCGGCACCTGCGCATTGAAGGCGCGAACATTGTCGTCCAGCAGATTGTATTTGTGCGCAGCGCGGAATTCATCGAGCGTCTCGGCGACCTTCGCCTTTTCCGGCACCGTGATGGTGTTTTTCCAGATCGTGCCGTCCGGCAGTTTCGTTTCAGGCAGGATCGGGCCGTCGGCGTAGATGGTATCGCCGGAATGGATCAGGAAATCCGGATTGTGCTTGCGCATGGTGGCGAAGGTGACCATTCCGCCGTCATCGGCGTTGATGCCCCAGCCCTGCCCTGCGACATCGCCGCCCCAGACAAAGGACACATCGCGGCGATCCGCCGGCGCGGTGCGGAAGCGGCCGATGACCGGCTCGCCAACGATGTCGGTATGCGAGAGATCGCGGAATTTGACGCGGTAGAAGATGTCCTGCCCCGCGGGCAGATTATCGAGCAGCAGCTTCGCCGTGAAATCGCTCTCGGGCAGCGCCGTGACGACGGGCAACAACCGCGCATTGCTGAAGGATTCGGTGGTGGCGACTTCCACCATCATCTGCGCCGGGCGATCGGCGCGCGACCAGATCATGCCGCTGCTCGTCCCGATATCGCCGGACTGCACGCCATGCGACACGACCGGACGATCCGCCGCACGGCTGAGGTAAGGCATCGCCAGGAAGCTTGCGCCTGCTGCGGCTGAGTGCGTGAGAAAACGACGGCGGGAAATATGTAGCGCCATGGCGAACTCCTGATCCTGGCTCTGGCACCAGTGGCTCTAGGCAGATCGCTTGACGCTGCGATGACAGGTGATGCGCAATATCAACACCCGCCGATGCAAGTTGCGAATGACTAGCGACTTAATTGACACATTTGGAAATTTCACCTTAACGTGAAGGCGACGGTTCCCTTCGGGGATCAAAAGGGAATGCGGTGAGGGGGATCCCCCGATTCCGCGGCTGCCCCCGCAACTGTAAGCGGCGAGCCTGCGCCAAGAGCCACTGGGTGTTCACCTGGGAAGGCGGCGACAGGCAGTGACCCGCGAGCCAGGAGACCTGCCGCCAGTCGTGGTCACACGCGAGCACATTGGGCGGGGTGTCCTGGTGGAAGTCACACTGCCTGTTTGAAAGCGGCGGGGCGACTTGGTTTGCGGTGACGTGCCACGTAACCGCGAGTCCTGTTCATGACCTCCGTTTCTTCCGTCGCATTGAAGCGACATGCTCCCTTACTTTATTCTGTTGCTCTCTCCTGCTTGTTGTGTCCAAGCGAAAGCTGGTCGCAAACCACACAGTCGAGCCAGACGCTCGATCCTGTTGTCGTTCAGCCGTCAGCGACACCTCAACGCGCACGCCGCACCACGAACGGCAATGCATCGCGCGCTGCGCGCTCGCGGCAGCAGCGCAATGTCGCCGCCAATACGGGTACGCCGGTCGCTGCTCCGACAGGCCCCGTCTTCGCAGCACCGACGCTCAACCTCACCGGCACCACATCCACCGGCAGCCGCCTCGGCCTGACGCGCCTGCAGACGCCGGCCAGCGTCGAGGTCATCTCGGCAGAAACCATGGCCGAGCGCGGCCAGCAGAACGTCGTCGATGCCGTCACGCAGAATGCCACCGGCTTTACGGCCATTGGCGAACCCGGCAATGGTGGCATTGCTTTCAGCACCCGCGGCTTCGCCGGCAGCGGCTCAGTCACCTCGCTCTATGACGGCACGCGCCTCTATGTCGGCTCCGGCACGGTGAACTTCCCCTTCGACACCTGGACTGCCGAAAAGATCGAGGTGCTGCGCGGCCCCGCCTCCGTCATGTATGGCGAAGGCGCCATCGGCGGCGCTATCAACGTGATTTCAAAACTGCCGCTCTGGGTGCCGCGCAACCAGGCTGAAATCTCGCTAGACAGCAACATGACGCGCCGTATCGCCCTCGATAGCGGCGGCCCGGTCAGCAAGGACGTCGCCTATCGTATCGCCGTCACCGGCAACGCGTCCGATGGTTGGGTCGATCGCGACAACACCTCGAACATCGCACTGCACGCCGCCGTGCAGATCAAGCAGACCGAGGACATCACCTGGACGCTCTCCACCGACTATGGCGACCGCCATCCATCAAAATATTTCGGCACGCCGCTGATTAACGGCCAGCTCAATGAGGCGATCCGCTTCAAGAACTACAATGTCAGCGACAGCAACATCCGCTATCAGGACAGTTGGAGCCAGGTGAAGACCGAGTGGCAGGTGGCCGACGGCATCACCCTGCGCAACACGCTCTATTACATGTATGCGAAGCGCCACTGGAAGGAGGTCGAGATCTACGGCTTCAATTCCGGCACCGGCCTGATCGATCGCGGCGATTATCTCGAGATCTTCCACCAGCAGCAGCAGATCGGCGACCGCATGGACGCCACCTTCGAGGGCCATCTGTTCGGCATGGTCAACACCTTCGTGGCGGGCTTCGACGTTAACCGCATCGACTTCAAGCATACCAACAATTCGCCGTTTAGCGGGTCCTCATCGGTCAATCCGTATAATTTCGATCCCGGCCTGTTCAGTAGCCCCGACCCAACTGTTCCGGGCTTCAAGAGCGTCGCCAATCAATACGCGTTCTTCGCAGAGAATCGATTGGCTGTGACTGAGCAGCTGTCGCTAATCGCCGGCGTCCGCCAGGATCAACCGACCGTCGAACGAACCGACTATCGCACCCCCGCCAACAGCTACACCCGGGACTATTCGGCGACCTCGTGGCGCGCCGGCGTCGTCTATACGCCGATTCAGAATCTTGCTTTCTATGGCCAGTATTCGACGGCGGTCGATACCATCGGCGGCTTGATCTCGGCGAGTAACGCCAATGCGAAGTTTGACCTCGCGACCGGCAAACAGGCCGAGATCGGCGTCAAGCAGTCGTTCTGGGGCGGCCGCGGCGAGTGGACGCTCGCTGCCTATGAGATCGTGAAGAACAATCTGCTCGCAGCGGTTCCGGGTAGCGGCGGAGCGGTTCAGCAGGTCGGCCAGCAGTCGTCGCGCGGTGTCGAGGCCTCGATCGGTCTCGTGCTCGAATACGGCTGGCGCATCGATGCCAACACCGCGCTCCTGCGCGCAAAGTATGACGACTTCCTGCAGGCCAGCGGCGTGAATTTTGCCGGCAACGTCCCGATCAATGTCCCGCAGAACGTCTCCAATATCTGGGCAACATGGGGCTTTGCGCCAAACTGGTCGGCCAATGCCGGCGTGCAGATTGTCGGCAAGACCTATGCAGACAACGCGAATACGCTGGAAATGCCGAGCTACACAGTTGTGAATGCCGGCCTGCAATGGAAGCCGGACGTCAACACCACGGTGTCGCTGCGCGTTTACAACCTGTTCGACAAGATCTACGCGACGTCGAGCTACAGCGACAATCAGTGGATGCTCGGCATGCCACGCACCGCCCAACTCGCTGTCAACGTGAAATTCTGAACTTGTCACGCAAGCTGACACGCACACTCCGGCGGTGGCTGTATATCGGCCACCGCTGGGTCGGCATCGTCACCTGTCTCTTCTTCGCGATGTGGTTCATCTCCGGCGTGGTGATGATGTATGTCGCGTTTCCGGGCCTCTCCGACAAGGAGCGGCTGGCGGCATTGCCCGATATCGTCTGGGAGAAAGTGGCGCTCTCTCCCGACGAGGCGATGAAGGCTGCCGGTGCCACGCGCCATCCGCGCGAATTGCGATTGAACATGGTTGCCGACGAGCCGGTGTATCGGTTGACCGGCTGGGACGGCAAACGACAGGCGATCTCCGCCGTCGATGGCCGTACCATCACCGAGGTCAACGAACAGCAGGCACTTGCCGTTGCCGGGCATCATCCCGCCAGCAAGTCGCCTCAGCTCGACGAGATCGTCGATCGCGATCAATGGAGCGTCACCGCGCGCTACGACCCGCTACGGCCATTGTATCTGATCACACTCGGCGACGATGCCGGCACCAAACTCTACGTCTCCTCGCGCTCCGGCGAGATCGCACTCGATACCAACCGCACCGAACGCGTCTGGAACTGGCTCGGTTCGATCCCGCACTGGATCTATCCGACCGTGCTGCGCAAGGACGGTCCGCTGTGGCGGCTCGTGGTGTTGTGGATCTCCGGCATCTGTTTGATCGTCGGCGTTACCGGAATCTGGATCGGCATTCTGCGCGTGCGCCTCAAGCGGCGTTATGCGAGCGGTAATATCACGCCCTATCGCGGCTGGATGGCGTGGCATCACGTCACCGGACTGATCGCCGGCCTCTTCGTGCTGACCTGGATGTTCTCGGGCTGGCTGTCGCTTGATCCCGGCCGCGTTTTTGCCGACCGCAATACGCCACGCGAGGTATTGCAACGCTATGCCGGCCACGACGCACCTGATATCGCTGCGGCCATTCGCGCACCGGCGGACAAGGCCGCGGTCGAAGCGCGCTTCGTATGGATCGACGGCATGCCGCTGATGATCGTCGCGAAGCGCGACGGCACGAAGATGGCGATCAATCCGACAAGCGGCGAAATCGCAAGACTGCCGCAAGACCGCCTCTGGAGCGCCGCAACAAAACTGCTTCCGGATTCGCGCCTCGAACGCCAGATAACCCTCGGAAAATACGACGCTTATTGGTACGCGCACCACAATGACCGCGAATTGCCGGTGTTACGCGCCAAATTCGATGACGACGCGCAAACCTGGTTTCACATCAGCCCGGTCACCGGCGACATTCTCGGCCGCGTCGACTCAAGCCGGCGTACCTATCGCTGGCTGTTCAATGCGCTGCACAGTTTCGATTTTCAGCTGTTGTTGATGTATCGCCCGGCCTGGGACATCGTGGTGTGGCTGCTGTCGATTCTCGGCACCATCCTCTCGGCGAGCGGCGTCGTGATCGGCTGGCGCTATCTCAAGCGCTAAAGCGTTTTCAAGCGAAGTGGTCCCGGTTCGCGTGAAGAAAACGCGTCAAAACGAAAGACTCTAGACCGCCAGCGGCCGCGGCGGCTGACGCAATTGCTCCGGCGGGTTCATCGGCTCGGGCGGGATCATGCCGATCAGCGCCTTGCGGTCGGCGACGGCGTTGTGGAATTGCTCGAGCGCGATGTTGAAGGCTGTCAGCGTGCCTTCCTCAATGGCACCATGCTCGTAGCAATTCAGCGTATGACGCAGAATATCGTCGGCTTCCGCCTGCATCGTATCGAGCTCTTCGAGGGACTCGCTCTTGCGCGCGGCGGCAATCATGTCGAGCAGACGATCGCGCTCCGACACATTCACGTTGCGCTCATCCTTCTTGAGATAGCTCGCGAACCAGGCGCCGATCGAGCCCATCGCCGAGAGCCCCATCAGGCTCCACCAGATGTAATCGCTGTAGCGATCAAGGAAGGTTTTTTCTTCGCCATCCACATAGGCGGCCGCGCCGGGATGCACGGGGATCACCGCATCCTTGTCGGTATCGGGCGTCTCGATCTTCGCCGCCAGCGGGAAATCGTTGATGATCTGCTGACGGATCGCAAACAGCTGCCGCGTGAAGGCAGCAATGGTCACATCGGACAGGCTCTGCCGAGCCACGATGTGATGCGAGAAGCTGATGGTCTTGACGTCATCGTCCGGCCGCGCCGGCGCGCCGCCGAATGCGCCTGCAGGAATTTCCGATGATTCATACATCGGGAAATTCTGCGCGATGGCTTCAGCCGAATCGATCGCGAGGAAAGTCGGCGTGCCATCGCGGCTCGAGGCCTGGATCGCATCATTGGTGATCTTGCTGTTCACCGGACCGGCCGCAATGAACGCATCGACCTTCTGGTCCTTCACCGCGTCGGCCACCTCGGTGGTCGAGAACTGCACGATGGTGACCTTGGCAGGATCGACGCCGTATTGCCGCAGAATGATGTTCAGCAGGTTGACGTTGGCCTGCGTCTTGCCGATCACGCCAACGCGGCGGCCGGCGAGCTGCGAGAATTTGGTGATCTTCGGCCCGGACTTCTTGCCCTTGGCGGCCGGCGGCACCCAGATCACGGCGACGTTCTTGCGCAGCGTGGCGACCGCGCGCGCATTCTTTGGCACTTCCAGATCGCCGCGGATGATCGCGAGATCGGCCTTGCCATCCGCGAGCGCCTTGGCGCTGGCGGTGGCGCCTTCGGTGAGGATCGGCCGCAAACGAACCGTATAGTGATCGCGCGAGAACGACTGCACCAGCGCCTGCACAACCTTCACGTCATCGCTGTTCGGCGGACCGACGGCGATCCGCAGCGGCACCGGCTTCATGGCGAAGTAGTAAGCGCCTGCCACGGCTGCGACGATCGCCAGAGTCCCGGCCAGCGTAATCAGCGTCATCTTGCGCCGGATCGACCGCGGTGACGGCGGCCCTATCGGCCCGATAACATCGGGACCGTCTGCCATGGATCTGGAAAACAATCGCTTCAAATTCATCTGCGCCAAATGGGTTCGAGCGACAATGTAGCAAAGTTTCGGGTCGACGCGCCGTTCCACCGGCAGCATGGTTACCGGCGCGATTGGTTACTTTCCTGCATGCGCGGCATTTGCTGCCTTATTGTGGCATGGATCCCAACTGTGTCACCGGGCGTTAGAGTAAAGTTCAAGTGAAGCAGGAGGTTGGCATGGTGGAACGACTCTCGGCCGAGGCCCGCAAGGCGGCGCTCAAGGAGCTCTCGGGCTGGAGCGAGGTTTCCGGGCGCGATGCCATCGCCCGGACCTTTACGTTCAAGGATTTCAACGAGGCCTTCGGTTTCATGGCGCGGGTCGCTCTGGTCGCCGAGAAGAGCGACCACCATCCGGAATGGCGCAATGTTTACAAGACAGTGGAGGTAGTACTGTCCACCCACGACGCCGATGGCGTCACCAAGCGCGATGTCGATCTGGCCAGGGCCATGAATACCATCGCCGGGCAACTCGGCCACTCCTGAGCGTTGCTGAATGTTGCGACGCCGGAGCCGGATCACCATTTACCGGAAAGGCTGCAAACTGCAGCCGTGAGGACATTGCCGATGGCAACCGACCACAGCGTGGGCTTCGAGCCAGCCGATGAACTGGCCAAAGACCGCGAAAGCGTACGCAAGCAGTTCTGGCACAAGCTCAAGCGACTGGCGGTCAAGCTGCCTTTCGCCGAAGATTTGCTGGCGGCTTACTACTGCGCCTTCGACCGGCAGACACCGCGCCATGTCCAGGCGGCGCTGCTCGGCGCCATCGCGTATTTCGTGCTGCCATTCGATTTCGTGCCGGACATGCTGCCCGTTCTGGGATTCACTGATGATGCCGCGGTGCTGGCCACCGCCTTGCGCATGGTGGCGAGCCACATCAACGAAGACCATCGCGCGGCTGCCAGAGCGGCGATCGCACGTGGATTGGCGAAGGGTGAAACGGACGCGTAATCCGCGTCCGCCTCATTCAGTTTATGGATGAAGGATCACTTTGCCCATGGCCTGACGGCCTGCCAGTACCTTCAACGCATCGGCTGTCTTGGCCAACGGGAAAGTCCTGTCGACATGGGATGAGATCTTCCCTTCGGCGGCCCACTTCACCAGCTTTTCCAGATTGGCGCGGTTCTTCGCGGGATTCTGCCGTACCCAGGCGCCCCAGAATACGCCGCGAATGTCGCAGCCCTTCAGCAGCGCTAGATTAAGCGGCATCTTCGGAATGTCGCCGGCGGCGAAGCCAATCACCAGGAAGCGGCCTTCCCAGGCGATAGCCCGCAGCGAGGCTTCGGCATATTTGCCACCCACCGGATCGAAGATGATGTCGACACCCTTGCCGTCCGTCAGCTTCTTCAGACCTTCCTTCAGATCTTCGGTCGCGTAGTTCAGCCCAATATCCGCGCCGTGCTTCTTGGCGAATTCCAGCTTCTCGTCCGACGACGCGCAGGCGATGACCTTGAGGCCGAGCAGCTTGCCGAGTTCGCAGGCCGCGAGCCCAGTGCCGCCCGCAGCGCCGAGCACGGCCAGCGTCTCGCCGGGCTTCGGGCTGGCGCGGTCTTCCAGCGCATGCAGCGCCGTGCCGTAAGTGATGATCACGCCGGCAGCGCGATCGAAATCGAGATTGTCGGGAATCTTCACGGCGGATGCCGCAGGCACCGCGATCTTTTCACGGGCGCCATTGTGGCCCACAGATGCGACCACACGGTCACCAACCTTGAGGCCGGTCACGCCGCTGCCGATGCTCTCGATCACACCAGCGACTTCCGCAGCCGGCGAGAACGGGAACGGCGGCTTGATCTGGTATTTGCCCTGGATCATCAGGATGTCGAAGAAATTCAGCGCCGCCGCCTTGATGGCGATAACGACCTGACCGTCACCGGCAACGGGATCATCGATATCGGCGAGAACGAGATCATCGGGTTCGCAAAATTGCGAGCAGAGAATGGCTTTCATCTGATCATCTGACCTTCGGCTTGAGACAGTTGAAGGGAGTCATGCCGGATTTGACGGCGCGCTACAATCTGATTCGAGAAAAGGTAATTCCGCCACGCGGCCAACCGAGGAACCGTCCCATGTTCGAAACAACGCTGCTCGCCAACAAGCGCATTCTGGTCACCGGCGGCGGTTCCGGCCTCGGTGCGTCCATGAGTCGCCGCTTTGCGGAGCTGGGTGCCGAGCTCATCATCTGCGGTCGCCGACTTGAACAGCTCGAACAAACTGCAGCACAACTGCGTACCGATCTCAGCGCCAAGGTCAGCACCTTCACCTGCGATATTCGTGACGCAGCGGCGGTCGAGGCGATGATGGAGACAATCTGGCGCGACGGGCCACTCGACGTCCTCGTCAACAATGCCGCGGCCACCTTCATCGCACAGAGCGAGCACCTCTCTGCCCGCGCCGCCGATGCGATCCTCGCACCGACGCTGCACGGCGCCATGTATTGCACCCTTGAAGCCGGACGGCGCTGGATCGCAGGACACCACAAGGGCGTCGTGCTGAGCATCCTCTCGACATCCACGATCACCGGGCGCGCCTTCACGGTGCCATCGGCGATGGCCAAATCTGGAATCCTTGCAATGACGAAGTCGCTCGCGGTGGAGTGGGGACCCAGAGGCATCCGCACCGTCGCGATCGCGCCCGGCCCGTTCCCCACCACCGGCGCGATCGGGCAGCTGCGGCCCGAGGGACGCGACAGCGGCCCTGCGGCGCAGAACCCGCTCGGCCGCGTCGGCGAACACAGCGAGCTCGCAAATCTCGCAAGCTTCCTGATTTCCGATCAGGCCGGCTATATCAATGGCGAGATGGTGGTGCATGATGGGGGCGCACACCTGCGCGCATCTGGCGCAGAGGATCTGCTGCAGTGGAGCGATGCGCAGTGGGCAGCGCAGCGTGCGGCGCGTGCAAAAAACTGAGCAGAAAACTGAGGATGACTCCTGCGCCGTCAGCGCGCAGCAAGGCAAGGACTGCTATCCTTGCGGGAGTCGCGTCTGCCTTTTCAAGAAAGCGATTTGCGGATATGGCAGACATCGTGACGTCAGCGATTCCAGATCGTCTTGGTAAAGCCGTCTTGTTGCGAGCCATCTTCCAGTCACAATGATAGAGGATCGAGACTTGATGTCCGTGCGGCGATTCCTGACAGTTGTGTCGATGAGTATAGCGATGGTCGGTATCTCCGATCTTGCGCAGGCGCAGAGCGCTGCATCGAAAGGCAAGGCCGCCGCACCGAAGGCAGCGCCCACACCGGCAAAGCCAGCAGCCGCGGCGCCTGCTGCAGCGGGTGGCGCCGAGCCCACGCTGGTCGGACAGTTCGGCTCGTGGGGCGCCTACACCGCGACACCGAACGGCAAGAAAGTCTGCTTTGCTCTGGCCAAGCCGGCGTCGTCAAAGACCAATCCGGCGAACCGCCCGCGCGATCCCGCTTACGCCTTCGTCTCGACCCGCCCGGCCGAGAAGGTGACCAACGAAGTCTCGATCATGATCGGCTATCAGTTGAAGCCGGGCTCCGAGTCCACGCTGGAAGTCGGCGGCGCGCGCTATGCGATGTATACGCAGGGCGACGGGCTCTGGATCAAGAATGCCGCCGAAGAAGAGCGCATGGTGGAAGCCCTGCGCAAGGCGGCCGACGTGACCGTGAAGGGCGTCTCCGCCAAGGGCACCGAGACCACCGACACGTTTTCGCTGAAGGGCCTGGCCCAGGCGCTGGACCGGCTGGCGCAGGATTGCCGGCGGTAATTGCCGCCAAACACCGGCTAAATCCTTGTCGCCGTTAATATTGCCGCATTTCGCGCCTTTTCATTCGGGCGCGAAAAGCTTATTTGAGATCGGCCTGTTTAAGGCCTGATTTCCCGCGACATCATAGATCGAACGCCATGACCCCCGTTTCAGCCGAGGCCGGCTCCGCCATCGACGCTTCCCGCGCATTGCCCGCGGGCGAGATGCCGCTGGAGAAGATCGCCACCGAGACCTATGTGCCGCTGGCCAAGCCGTCCCTGATCGGCCTGTCGCGCACGGAAATCGCGGAAAAGCTCGGTTCCATCGGCGTGGCGCCGGCCCAGCGCAAGATGCGGACGCAGCAGATCTGGCACTGGATGTATGTCCGGGGCGTCCAGACCTTCGCCGAAATGTCCAGTATTTCCAAAGGCATGCGCGAAGACCTCGAGAAGCATTTCACGGTGGCACGGCCCGAGGTCGTGGTCGAGCAGATCTCCAATGACGGCACCCGGAAATGGCTGCTGCGGCTGCCTTCAGGTACCGCCGGCGAGAAGGCCCACGAGGTCGAGTGCGTCTATATCCCCGAAACCGACCGCGGCACGCTCTGCGTCTCGTCGCAGGTCGGCTGCACCCTGAACTGCTCGTTCTGCCACACCGGTACCCAGCGGCTGGTGCGCAACCTGACGGCCGGCGAAATCGTCGGCCAGATCATGGTTGCCCGCGACCGCCTCAACGACTGGGCCGACAGGGAAACGCCAGACGGCAACCGCCGCGTCACCAATATCGTGATGATGGGCATGGGCGAGCCGCTCTACAATTTCGATGCGGTGCGCGACGCGCTGCTGATCGTGTCGGACAATGAAGGCATCGGCATTTCGCGACGGCGTATCACTTTGTCGACCTCCGGCGTGGTGCCGAACATCAAGCGCACCGGCGACGAGATCGGCGTGATGCTGGCGATCTCGCTGCATGCAGTACGCGATGAGCTGCGCAACGAGCTGGTGCCGCTCAACAAGAAATATCCACTCGAACAGCTGATGCAGGCCTGCCGCGACTATCCCGGCGCGTCGAACGCGCGGCGCATCACCTTCGAATACGTGATGCTGAAAGGCGTTAACGACTCGCTCGAGGACGCCAAGCTGCTGGTCAAGATGCTCAAGGGCATCCATGCCAAGATCAATCTGATCCCGTTCAATCCGTGGCCCGGCACCCGCTACGAATGTTCCGACTGGGACCAGATCGAGAAGTTCTCCGAATATATCTTCAATGCCGGCTATTCCTCGCCGGTGCGCACGCCGCGCGGCCGCGACATTCTCGCCGCTTGCGGCCAGTTGAAGTCGGAGACCGAGAAACTGTCGGCGCGTGAGCGTCAGGCTTTGCGCGCGATGGCGATGACGGACTGACGATGGCGCTGATCGGCCGCCTGTTCGTTATCTTTCTCGGCTTCTGCGCAGCCTGTCTCGTTGGCGGCGCCATCGTGGTGTTCTCGATCCTGTTTCCGGAACTCAGCGCGCTCGATACCGGCGTCATCGACCCGAACACGATCAACATCCTGCTCGGCTTCGGCTTTATCTTCATCAGCGGCTTTGCGCTGATCCCGGCGATGCTCGTCGTCCTCATCACCGAGGCTTTCTATATTCGCAGCGTCATCGTCTATGCACTCGGCGGCGCGGCAGTCGGTCTCGCCTGCTATCTCGGTCTGATCCCCTACGACCCCGCCACCATGAGCTTCGACGGCATTGTGCGGCGGCACCTCGAAGTGATGACCGGCGCGGGTATCGTTGCCGGACTGATCTACTGGGTGATCGCGGGCCGCAATGCCGGCGCCTGGCGGCAGCCACGGCGCGCACCACCGTAGCCCGATGTCGCGGCCGGCCCCTAGTGCACTGCCTTTCCTTCAACTCCTGCCTCGGTTAAACCGCCCGCCATGAACCGGACCGGACTCCTCATCGCGCTTGGGCTGTTTGCCGCCATTGCCATTATCTTCGGAGTCTGGCCCGACCTCGACCTCAAGCTCGCGGCACTGTTCTACGATCCCGAGACCAGACGCTTCCCCACGACGTCGCTGCCCTACGCGCAGTTCGCCCGCGATGCGGCGATGTGGATCGCATGGGCCTTTGTCGCGCCCTCGATCCTCGCGCTGATCGTGAAGCTGATCTGGCCGAACCGGCCACTGCTGGTGAAGGGCCGCACCATGGCCTTCCTGATCCTCACCATGCTGATGTCGGCCGGGGTCCTGACCAATCTGACCTTCAAGACCTTCTGGGGCCGCCCGCGGCCGGTGATGGTCTCCGAATTCAATGGCCCCTGGCAATACAAGGCCTGGTGGGATCCGACCGGCCAATGCGGCCGCAACTGCTCGTTCTTCTCGGGTGAGGGCGCCACGGCGTTCTGGACCTATGCTCCGGCCGCGCTCGCGCCGCCCTCGGTGCGGCCCTACGCCTATGTGGCAGCGACGGTGTTCGGAATCGCCACCTCGGGCTGGCGGATGGCCTTCGGCGGCCATTTCTTTACCGACGTGACCATCGCCGGCCTCGTGTCGTTCCTGGTTATCTGGTTGATTCACGGATGGATTTACCGCTGGCCCTCGACCCGGATGACGGATGAGGACGTCGATCGCTGGCTGACCAGGATCGCCTGGCCCGGCTATCGCTGGCGGCTGCGCATGATCGGGCGGCAGCCAAAGCCGTCTTTCGTCAACCGGATCACCGAGCAGCACCACGATTGAGCGGCCTCAAGCGGATGCCGCGTTGACGCGCTTTGCCCGGCCGGGCTATCGCTGGCCGCAGAAACTGCCCCGATTGGACGTTCCATGACCACGATCTTGAAGAGCCTGCCCAAGGGCAAAAACGTCGGCATCGCTTTCTCCGGCGGCCTCGACACGTCAGCGGCGCTGCTCTGGATGAAGCAGAAGGGCGCCAAGGTCTTTGCCTACACCGCCAATCTCGGCCAGCCTGACGAAGCTGACTACGACGAGATTCCGCGCAAGGCGATGGAGTTCGGCGCCGAGAAGGCGCGCCTCGTCGATTGCCGCTCGCAACTCGTTCACGAAGGCATTGCCGCGATTCAATCCGGCGCGTTCCATGTCTCGACCGGCGGCATCGCCTATTTCAACACCACGCCGCTCGGGCGCGCCGTCACCGGCACGATGCTGGTCTCGGCCATGAAGGAAGACGGCGTCAATATCTGGGGCGACGGCTCGACCTATAAGGGCAACGATATCGAGCGGTTCTACCGCTACGGACTGCTGACCAATCCGGACCTGAAGATCTACAAGCCCTGGCTCGACGATCAATTCATCGACGAACTGGGCGGCCGCGCCGAAATGTCGGCCTTCATGACCACCCACGGCTTCGCCTACAAGATGTCAGCCGAAAAGGCGTATTCAACCGACAGCAATCTGCTCGGCGCGACGCATGAGGCCAAGGATCTCGAACAGCTCGACAGCGGCATCAAGATCGTCAACCCGATCATGGGCGTGCCGTTCTGGCGCGACGACTGCGCCGTCAAGGCCGAGAAGGTCGTGGTGCGGTTTGTGGATGGCCAGCCCGTTGCGCTAAACGAACAGACCTTCACCGATCCTGTCGCGCTGTTCCTCGAGGCCAATGTGATCGGTGGCCGCCATGGCCTCGGCATGAGTGACCAGATCGAGAACCGCATCATCGAGGCGAAGAGCCGCGGCATCTATGAAGCGCCCGGCATGGCGCTGCTCCACATCGCCTATGAGCGCCTCGTCACCGGTATCCACAACGAAGACACCATCGAGCAATACCGCATCAGCGGTATGCGGCTCGGCCGGCTGCTCTATCAGGGTCGCTGGTTCGATTCCCAGGCCTTGATGCTGCGCGAGACGGCGCAGCGCTGGGTCGCGCGTGCGATCACCGGCGAAGTGACGCTCGAACTGCGCCGCGGCAATGACTACTCGATCCTGAACACCCAGAGCCCCAACCTGACCTACGCGCCGGAGCGGCTGAGCATGGAGAAGGTCGAGGATGCGCCGTTTACCCCCGCAGACCGGATCGGCCAGCTCACCATGCGCAACCTCGACATCACCGATACTCGCGCCAAGCTGGATCTCTATGCGAAGACGGGCCTGCTGTCGGCCGGCGAGGGTTCGAACATTCCGAAGCTGGACAACGACAAGAGCTGAGGGCGCGGCGGAGACGCTCGAACTATAAGATCAAACGGCCGGATGTCGTCGTCACGTCATCCGGCCGTTATATTGGAAGGACATCGCCTCACGCAGGCTCTCGCTCGGGACGTCCACCATGAGAAACACGTCGTTGCTGGCCGCGTTTGCGGCTTTTTTCATGAGCGCGCCAATCTGCGCACAGACGATCTATCCGCTCGACCGCGCTGATATCCTTGCGGGCGCGAAATTCGACTTCAAGGTCGAGTTTCCCGAACTCATTCAGGCCGCCGATATCAAGGTGACGATCAACGGCACCGACCAGACTGCGGCGTTCGGCAAGACCGCGGACTACATCGCGAAGGAAGACGGCAAGGATCAGTCCGCGCTACTGCTGCGCGACGTAACGCTCGACAAAGCCGGGACTTACAAGATCGAAGTCAGCGACGGCGTGCGCAGCCGCGCGGTGATGTGGAACGTCTACGATACCGGCCCGCGCAAGGCGAAGAATGTGATCCTGTTCATCGGCGACGGCATGTCGCTGGCGCACCGCGTCGGCGCCAGAATTCTTTCGAAGGGCATCACCGAAGGCAAGAGCCGCGGCAAGCTCGCGATGGACAACATGCCGCATATGGCGATGGTGGCAACGGCGGGCTCCGACTCCATCATTACCGATTCCGCGAATTCAGCCAGCGCCTATGCCACCGGCCACAAGACCGCAACCAATGCGATGGGCGTCTATGCGGATCGCACCGCGAATGTGTTCGACGATCCGCAGGTCGAAACCATCACCAGCCTCGCGAAGCGCAAGCTCGATCTGGCGATCGGCATTGTCACCAATACCGAGGTCGAGGACGCGACACCCGCCGCGATGATCGCGCATACCCGCCGCCGCGCGGCCTATGACGAGATCGTCGCGCAGTTCTTTGCCGCCAGGCCGGACGTGTTGATGGGCGGCGGCGCAGCGAATTTCCTGCCGCAGGCGGCCGCGACATCGAAGCGCAAGGATGACGTCGACTATGTCGCACGCTTCCGCGATGCCGGTTATTCGGTGGCGACCACGGCGCCCGAACTGAACGGCCTCGCCAAGAAGCCGGAGACGCGCAAGCTGCTTGGACTTTTCACGCCTGGCAATATGGACGGCGTGCTGGACCGCAAGTTTCTCGGCGGCGGCGGCGTGAAGAAATTTCCGCAGCAGCCTGATTTGACCGAGCAGGTGCATGGCGCGCTCAAGATCCTGTCGCGCAACGACAACGGCTTCTTCCTGATGGTCGAGTCGGGCCTGATCGACAAATACGCCCATCTGCTCGACATGGACCGCGCCGTCTATGACGTCATCATGCTCGACAATGCCGTGAAGCTCGCCCGCGACTGGGCGGCCAAGCGCGGCGACGACACGCTCATCCTCGTCGTCTCCGACCACAGCCATCCCAACAGCCTCGTCGGCACCGTCAATGACGACATGAGCAAGGAGTCAAACCTGCCGCTGCGCGAACGGCTTGGCGTCTATGAGAAGGCCGGCTTCCCGAACTATCCCGCGCCGGATGCCGAAGGCTATCCATCGCGCATCGATGTCAGCCGGCGGCTCGCGATCATGTCGGCCAGCCTGCCCGACCACTATGAGACGCTGCGGCCGAAGCTCGACAACCCCAACGATCCGACCGAGAAGGGCGACGAGCCCGGTACCTTCAAGGCCAACGAGAAATACAAGAATGCGCCGGGCAGTATGCTGCGGCTCGGCAACCTGCCGGCAATGATGGGCGCCAGCGCGCATTCCGGCGAGGACGTAATCCTCACCGCCACCGGCCCCGGCAGCGACCGTGTGAAGGGTTCGATGGACAATACGGAAGTGTTTCGCGTGATGGCGGATGCGTTGGGATTGGCGGCGAAGTAGTAGCGTCTTTCCCTCCCTCAAGCGGCTCAGCCGCGCAATGGGGAGGGAAGCCATTGGCAGCAGCGTACTATCAAAACAAAAATGGCCGGGATCGCTCCCGGCCATTTTCTTTCATATCAAACCGCTCAGCGACGCGGCGGTGCCGTGCCCGGAGGCGGCGGGGGCAGCGAAGCCTGACCGCCGTTCAACAGCGGCGTGATGTTGCGAATCGTGACGCGGCGGTTCTGGCGCTCCGGACCGTCGGTCTGGATCTTCAGATACTGCTCGCCATAACCCTGCGACGTCAGGTTTTCCGCCGGCACCTGGAATTGCTGGGTGAGCAATTCTGCCGCCGACTGGGCGCGGCGATCCGACAGCGACAGATTGTCGACGTCGGAGCCGACCGCATCGGTGTGACCCTCGATCAGGAACACCGCTCGTGGATTGCGCGAGATCGCCCGGTTGAGACCATCTGCGATCACCTGCAGCTTCGAGGCCTGATCCGGCGGGATATCCCACGAGCCAAGTTCGAAGTTGATCGAGTCCAGATCGATCGACGGCATGCGCTGGCGCACCATCGGGCTGTAGCGGATTTCATCGAGCGTATAGCGGCGCTCGATGCGATCCACCGGAGGCGCGATCAGCGTATCGTAGACAAGATCGGGCGAGGCCTGATCGTAGTCGACGATGTAACGGTTCTGCGGAATCCGGATCATCGGCGGCGGCAAATCGACATAGAAGCCAAGTCCACCCGGACCGCCGGGGCCACGCGGACCGCGGAACGAGTTATCGATAATGATGATCTCGCGTCCCTCACGATCCCTGCGGATACGCCGTAGCAGCTGGCCGTCGCGGCCGACCACCGTGATGATCTGCGAACCGTCGGGACGGATCACGATGGTCCGGTCCTCACCGCCGACCCGATCCGTACGGATGTCACGCGCGCCGTAGCGGAAGCGATCGACCTCGTTGTGGCGGATGAACGACTGACCGCTCGGATCCTGCACGATGATGCGTCCAGGCTCGGTGATGATCGTGCGACCACCTTCCTGGCGCTCGCTGCGCTGGCCGCGGAAATCGCCCATGTTGCGCGGCCCCTGGGGGGCAGCGCCCGGTGCGATCGGCGTCAGCGCTGCTGCTGGCGGCGGCGCCTGAGGGATCGGTGCCGTCACGGTCGGTGCGGGCGGCTGCACGACCTTGATATTGCCGCCACCGGGGGCGACCACGAGAGGTGCAGCAGTGCTCGTGGGCGGCGCAGCGGCGGGCGCCGTAGCGTTCGGCGTGACACCGGGCGCAGCAGCGTTGGGCGGCGTACCGGGTGCACCGGGCGCGCCTGCGCCCGGACCACCAGGAGGACCACGGCGGCCATCCGAACCTCGTCCGTCAGGACCACGGCCATCAGGGCCACCGGGGCGACCAGACGGAGGCGCACCCGCAGCAGGCGGTGTGCCCGGCGCAGCCGGAGCTGCCGACGGCGCCGGTGCTGCTGCAGGAGGCGTTGCCGCAGGGGGAGTCGCAGCCGCTGGCGGCGTCGCCGGTGTTGGAGCCGGTGTCGGCGCAGCAGCGGGTGCCGGACGCGCGGCAGGCGGAGTTGCTGCAGGCGGTGTCGCCGGCGCCGCGGCTGGTGGCGTTGCAGGCGCGGGACGTGCGCCGGCCGGCGGCGTTGCACCGGGTTCACGGCGCTCAGGACGTCCTTCGCCGGGCTCGCGACGTTCGGGACGCGCAGCGGGCGGCGTTGGCGCTGACGGAGCTACAGGCGCAGCGGTGGGCGCTGGAGGTGCGGCGCGCGGGGCCGGAGGCGCGACGGGAGCCGGCGGCGGAGCTGGGCGCGGCGGCGGAGCGGCCGCAGGTGGTGGGGGTGGCGGCGGTGTCGGGCGCGGAGGTGCGGCCGCAGGCGGCGGCGCAGCAGGGGGTGCCGGAGGCGCGGGACGCGCAGCAGGGGGAGCCGGCGGCGGTGGCGGCGGCGCAGGGCGTGCGGCTGGCGGCGCAGCGGCGGGAGGCGCAGCAGCTGGCGGAGCCTTGGGTGGTGCCTTCGGGGGAGCCTTGGGCTCACCTTCAGGCGCAGCAGGTGCGGCCTGCGCGAGCACGATCGGCGCATCGACATTCGACGCATAAGCAGCGGTCGCTGCGATATGCGCAACGCCGAGCGTCGTCGTGGCCAGCAATACGAGACGAAGTTTTGTCATGATAGACCTTGGGCCCCCGGATAAGGATCTTCAACAAACTGATTTTTGTCGGCCGAACAAATCGGCATATTGATCAACTGATATGCATTGGGCCGGAATGTGGCGACAGGCAAATGCAAATTCGTTTTTATTTTCGACACGACAATGGCCCAAACGCGCTTTGTTCATTGCGCGTTCAGGCCATCGATCTGTAGTTCGCTACATCACTGCAGGCGGTTGCTGACCTGGATTGATATCAGGATTTGGCACCGGCATCTCATCTGGCACATCTCCAGGTAGCTCTTCGGGTCGCGACGGCTCACCGGGATCGCGCACCGGCGGCGGTACCTCGGGCCGCGGATTGCCCGGCGGGCTCTCCTGCGGCGGTTCGGAGGGTTGACCGGGCTTGATCGGCGGATCCTCGACGGCATCGATGCCGGGTGAATCGTCTTTAGGCATCTAGATTGCGACCTTACGGTTGGTGCCGATGTCCGGACGCGTACCAGTCACAGCCGCAGCGGCCATCTTCACATAGCTGATCACAGTGCCCGGCGAGTCCCAGAACTCGGCATCGTCAGGCGTGAACTTCAGCACACGAATATTCGGATCTTCCGCGCTGTCCCACCACGCCTTTGCGGAGGTGGTGAACAGCTCCTTGATCTTGGCGCGATCGTTCGAGACGGCAGCAGTGCCGCTCACCGAGACATACTTCTGATCGCTCGCATCTGCGAAAGAGAGATTCACGTTCGGATTGCGCTTGATCTCATCATCCTTGTGTCTGCGCGCATCGCTGAGGAAGTAGACCGCATCGGCTTCGCGATCCACATAGGCAGCCATCGGGCGCGCTCGCAGCTTGTCGCCATCATGCGTCACCAACATGGCGAAGCCGATCTTCTTCATCAATTCCCAGGCACGTTCGATATCACGGGTATTGTCATTGGCCATCATCTGTCTCCCTTGGGGCTGAACTAACAACGGCGCGATCGATGCGATGTTCCGCGACAACGAGCCGGATGAAGGCGGGTTTGACAGCGGAACAGGAACCGCCCATCAAGACGCAGTTTGGCCATACTATTTGACCTGGGGGATTTCGATGCCGTTCGCCTATTGGAGCATTCTGATTGCTGCACTGCTGCCGCTGATCATTATTGGTTATGCCAAAGCGGGATCGCGCGATAACAGCGCGCCGCGCGACAGCGCCGAGAACCTCTCAGGTGCCAAACGCCGCGCCTATGCTGCGCACCAGAATGCCTTCGAGAGCTTCCCGTTCTACGCAGTCTCGGTCGTCGCAGCGTTGAATTTTGGCGCATCGGCGACGACCGTAAGCGTGCTGGCCGCTCTCTATCTTGCGTTTCGGATTGCGCACGCGCTGCTGTACATCGCGGATAAATCGTCGCTGCGCTCAGCCGCCTATGCCGGCGGCCTCTTCGCCAATATCGCGATCTTCCTGTCGCCGGCGCTGAAGATCAACTTCTTCTAAGTTGAAACACGCAGCAAGCGCCTCATAGCGCCTGGTATCACGCCGCGCTCCTGGCCGGCTTGCGCTGGCGCAGGAAGCGGCCGAGCAGACGGCGCTTACCCTTGCGCGGGATGAGATCGATGTCGCTGACCAGCTTGGCGCCGCCCTTGCGGCGCTCCAGCACGATCTTGCGGCTGTGGAAGGCTTCAAGCTCGACGCGATGCGCGACAGATACCACTGTGGCGTTGGGCAGCTCCTTGGTGAGCAGCTCCATCATCTTGTCCTGGCTCTTCGCGTCCAGCGCCGAGGTCGCTTCGTCCAGCACAATGATATCAGGGCGGTGCAAAAAGAGCCGTGCGAAAGCGAGACGTTGCTTCTCGCCGCCGGACAGTGTCTGGTCCCACGGCGCATCCTCCTCGATCTTCTCTTTGAGATGGCCGAGCCCGACCTTGTCGAGGGCCTCGCCGATCTGCTCGACGGTCCAGTCTTCCGACGCCGCGGGATAGGCGGCTGCGCGGCGCAAGGTGCCTGACGGCACATAGGGCTTCTGTGGCAACATGAAGAGCCTCCGGTCCGGATGGAAATTGACGCTACCGCCGCCCCATGGCCACAGGCCCGCAATGGCACGCACCAGCGTGCTTTTGCCGGTGCCGGACTCGCCCGCGACAAGCAGACGTTCGCCAGGCTCGATCTTCACTTCGGCATCGCCGACGACGGCAGTGCCGTCGTCGAGCGTCACGGAGAGATCATGCAGGCTCAGCATCGTCTCATCCGTCGTTTCGCCGCGCTTGATACGACCGATACCGTCGCCGAGTTCAGCGCGTTCGAGGCCGTCCAGCGACATCATCAGCGAGGCGATCCGGCGCGCGCAGGCGTTCCAGTCGGCAAGGCGCGGATAGTTGTCGACCAGCCAGCCGAATGCGCTTTGCACGATGGTGAAGGCAGACGCCGCCTGCATGACCTGACCGAGTGACATGCTGCCGTCGAGAAACTTCGGCGCGCACAGCAACAGCGGTACGACGGGCGCGATCAGGCTCGAGCCCTGCGACACCAACGTGGTACGCATATGCTGTCCGGCGAGACGTGCCCATTGCCTGAGGACATTGCCGAAGGTCTTGTCGATGCCGTCGCGCTCTTCTTCCTCGCCACCGAGCAGTGCGATGCTCTCGCCGTTTTCGCGCACGCGGGTAAGCGCATAACGATACTCCGCCTCGGCCTGGTTTTTGTCCTCGGAAATCTGCACGAAACGCCGGCCGATCACCATGATCGAGCCGGACGCAATGGCCGCATAGATGATCGCGGCAATGACGAGGAAACCGGGAATGGTGATGAGACTGCCGCCCAAAGTCAGCGTCAGCGCGCCGCCGATGGTCCACAGCACGACGATGAAGGTGGTAGCGGAGAGAAATGCCGCGATGACGCCGGAGACGAAGTCGACGGGCGAGTCGGTCGCGATGCGCAGATCCTCGGCGATCCGATATTCGGGATTCTGGTGATCGCCGCCGACAAGATTGAGCTGATAATAGCGGCCGCTGGTGAGCCAGCGCGACACCACAGAATTGGTCAGCCATGCGCGCCAGCGACGCTGGATGCCCATGCGGCCATAGACCTGCGCGACGCCAAGGAGCACGCTGCCGATGGCGAGCGGAAAGAACACGCCGGTGAGATGAAACACGCTGGCCGCATCGCGTTTCTCGATGGCGTCGAAGATGGCGCGGTTCCAGACATTGATGCCGTATTGAAACGCCACATTGGCGACGATGAGCAGCAGCAGCCCGACCGAGAACACCCAGGCTAGTCTGTCGCCCGACTTGCCCCAGAAGCCACGCGCGCTGATCCAGAATCGCGTCAGCAGATAGTCCTTGCGTGCCTGCTCGGCCTCTTCCGGCGTCAGGTCCGGATCGGGCTCCACGACGACAGGCGGCGGCGGCTCGATATGCTTGCCGTCCTCGCCAACGACCCCGACAATCGGCCCCTTCACATCGGACGCGTCGGATGCGGGTGCGGGCTTGGCTTCGTTAACTGAATGTTTGCTCATGGCGCGATAACGCCAAGGAAATCAAAAGGTTCCTTGGAGTTCCCAGGCGGCTCAGACAGCCTCGCGCTGGGCCTTGCGCCAGGTGCCGGCCTTGCTGAGCACCCGCGACAATTGCTCGATGGAATAGGGCTTATGCAGCAGCTCGAACCCGAAGGTGCCGTTCTGCGCCAGCACATGACTGTAGCCGGAGGTCAGCACCACCGGCAGATCCGGATAGAGTTTTCGAATCTCCTGCGCCAGTTCGATGCCGGTCATTCCAGGCATCACGACATCGGAGAACACGACGTCATAGTGCGTGGCATGACGGGCGAGTTCGACGAGCGCTTCCTGAGCGTTCGGCCGCAACACCGTGGTGTAGCCAAGCTCGCTCAGCGCATCGGTCGCAAAAGTCCCGACGTCGCGATTGTCCTCCACCACCAGCACCGACATGCCGTGGCCATCGACGACGGGCGCTTCGCTCGCCGACAGCGCCGGCGCGATGCTGTCGCCGGAGACGCGCGGCAGATAAAGCGTGAAAGTGCTGCCCTTGCCGACTTCGCTGGCGACCACGACCTCACCGCCGGATTGTTTGGCAAAGCCGAACACCTGCGAAAGTCCGAGGCCTGTGCCCTGCCCGACTTCCTTGGTCGTATAGAATGGCTCGAAGATGTGCTCGAACTGATCGGCAGGAATACCGCTGCCGGTGTCGGATACTGAGATCGCCACATAGCCGTCAGACCTCAGGGCAAGCGCAACGGGGACTTGCTCTGCCGCGCTGACGGCGATCGTCAGCCGCCCCTCGCCCGCCATGGCATCGCGCGCGTTAACCGCGATGTTGATCAACGCGGTTTCGAACTGACCGATATCGGCATCTACGAACAACGCCTCATCGGGCACATGGGTCATAATTTCGATGGGCGCCCCCGTCAGCGTGCCGATGATCTCGCTCACCGAATGCACGCATTGGCCGACGTCGAATACTTCAGGTTTCAGCGTCTGGCGCCGCGCAAAAGCCAGCAATTGCGCCGTCAGCTTGGCGGCGCGATTCACGGTTTCGGAGATCGCTGCAATGTAGCGGGCACGACGATCCGGCGAGAGATCGGGTCGTTGCAGCAAATCGACTGACGAACGGATCACGGTGAGCAGATTGTTGAAGTCATGCGCAACGCCGCCAGTCAACTGGCCGAGTGCTTCGAGCCGCTGGCCATGTTTCAGCGCTTCTTCGGCCTCACGCCGTTTCATCGCTTCGAAATTGAGCCGGCGGGTGCGACGGATCGCGAATGCCAGCAACAGGAACAGCAATGCCGTCGCAGGAACGCCGAAGATCAGATGATAGCTGATGGTGCGCAGCCAGCGCGCACGGATCGCTGACGTCTCAAGACCTGCCGCGACATAGACCGGATAGCCGGCGAGCTGCTGATAGCCGATACGGCGCTCGACATTGTCGCCGGGCGAGACAAGCGTGACCAGTCCTCCAGCAGGATGGGCCGACAAGGTGCGGCCCACGGGCCCCTTGGGATCGAGACGCACCTCACGATCGAGCTGCGGATAACGTGCCAGGATCGAACCATCGGTGAGACCAAGCGCAAAGAAGCTCCCGGCATCGTGGCCGATACGCGCATAGAAACGATCGAAATATTCCGGAAAGACAGAGGCCTGCACCACGCCGGTGAAGCTGCCATCGGCCGAGACCCGCCTGCGACTCACGCCAAAGAACGGAGCGCCTTGATAGGGCGGGCGCGGCAACAATGATTGACCGATAAACGTGCCGGCATTACCTGCGATATGGACCCTGTAGTAATCGCGATCAGAGAAATCGAGATCCGGCAGCGTCAGATCCAGACTGTTGACCAGCGCCCGGCCTTTATTGTCGAACACCCAGACCGACTTCAGTTGCGGCAGCGCATCGGTGAGCTGCTTCAGCCGGCCCGCCATCCGGTCCGATTGCGCACGCAGCTCGTCGTCGGATTTACCGCGTACGATCTCGTTCATTTCCGACAGGCTGCGGTCGATCGTCTCGAACACCTTTAAAGCGTGTTCATGCGCCACATCGAGCGCGCGCTCGATCTCGCGGTCGGCGATCTCGCGCGTCGACACCCACGACGTCGCCGCCGCGAACAGAAACAGTGCAAGCGGAAGGGCCAGCGATGCAGCCATCATCCATTGCAGCGTTCTCAACGAATTTTGGTGTTCGGTCTTCACAGCACCTGCCCGACTCCCTGCAGTCTAGCGCAAGGGCGGTGTCTCACCAACCGCTCCGCGGGCGGGAACCCGCCGTGGGCGGAGGAGGTCCTGTGGCGTTAGCCGGCCGCGCTCATTTGCGACCGGAAGGCCCATTTGGTGAAATGCTGCTCGATCCCCGCGAAGACCGCGTACATGAGCACGCCTTCAAAGGCGAGCAGCAGCAAGGCGGCGTAGACATTCGCCATACGGAAGCTGGCGCCCTCCAGCGCGATCAGGTAGCCGAGCCCGGCATTGGCGCCGAGCGTCTCCGACACAACAGTGCCGACGAATGCCAGGGTGATAGCAATCTTCAGCGAGCCAAAGAAATATGGCAGCGCACGCGGAATGCCGACCTTGAGCATAATGTCGAGCTTGCCAGCGCCGAGGGCCCGCAACACGTCCTCGAGTTCCGGCTCGGTTGTCGCCAGACCCGTGGCGATATTGACCACGATCGGAAAGAACGAAATCAGGAAGGCGGTGACGATTGCCGGCACTTCGCCGATGCCGAACCACAGGATCAGCAGCGGGACAATGGCGACCTTCGGGATCGTGTTGAAGCCGATCATCACGGGATAGAGCCCGCGATAGATCGCCCGCGACCACCCCACGACGAGACCGAGAATGATGCCGAAGCCGACGGCCAGAGCAAATCCGACCATGGTCACCCAGAGCGTGACCCAGGAATGGTAGAGAAACACGCGCCAAAGTTTGAACATCGCTGCAAAGGCGGCCGATGGCGGCTGCAGCACCGACGTGTTGACCTTGAAGACGATGCAGGCCAGCTCCCAGACCAGGAAGATGGCAATGGTGAAGAGCCAGGGCGAAAGCTTTTCGAGTGTCCGCGGGTTCATGACTGGCGCACCTGTGCGATCTTCATGCGCAGCTCCATCACAATATCGCCGAACTCCTTTTCGTAGGTCACCTGCAGATCGCGCGGGCGGGGGAAATCCACCGATTTGATCTGGACGATGTGACCGGGGCGCGCGCTCATGACATAGATGTTATCGGCGAGGAACGCCGCTTCGCGCAGATCGTGCGTCACCAGAATCACCGTGAAGCCCAGCCGTTGCCACAGATCGCGCAGCACGCACCACAGTTCCTCGCGCGTGAATGCGTCGAGGGCGGCGAAGGGCTCGTCGAGCATCAGCAGCGCCGGCTCGTGGATCAGCGAACGACACAGGGAGACACGCTGCTGCATGCCGCCGGACAATTCCCAGGGATAGCGGTCGCCGAAGCCGGCGAGACCCACGGTGGCCAGAAGCTGCTCGGCCTTAGTGCGGAACTCCGCTTTCTTCGAGCGGAACTGCGAGCGATGCGGTTCGACGATTTCCAGCGGCAGCAGGACGTTGTCGATCACCTTGCGCCACGGCAGCATGTTGGCGTTCTGGAACGCCATGCCGGCCATTTTGACCGGGCCTGTCACCTGTTTACCGTCGATGGCGATAGTGCCGGCCGTTGGCTTGTGCAGGCCCGTGACGAGCCGCATCAAGGTGGACTTGCCGCAGCCGGAGGGGCCGACCACCGCGGCGAATTCGCCGCGCTGGACTTTGAGCGTCGCATCCTGAAGCGCGACAATGTCACCCGAGGCGCCACGGTATTTCAGCGTGACGCCGTCGATATCTACGAACGCTTCCATGCGCGACGACCTGGCCTTCTGTCGTGACGCTTAGAACTTGCGTGCGTCGGCCGGGGGCAGATACTCCGACGTGAACAGATCCCCCGCCTTCGGCTTCGGATTCTTGAACTCGTAGGTCACAGCGATCTGCTCGATGGCATCCGTCATGCGCTTCTCATCGATGCCGCCGACGCCATTGGCCTTCACCCACGGTGTCACGAAGTTGTCCTTCAGCGACATCTTGAGACGGGCGAGTTCGATCTTCTCGTCGGCGGTCTCGTTACGCTTCATCACCGACTTGATGGCCGTGTCGGGGTCCTTGATGGTGTCGATGATGCCTTTGACAGTTGCACGCACGAAGCCAGCGACGAGTTTCGGATTGGCCTTTGCGAATTCGGGGTTCACCATGATGGCGTTGCCATAAAGCACGATGCCGTAGTCCGACATCAGCATCACCTTGATGTCCTTTTCGGCGATGCCCTTGGACATCAGGTTGAAGTAGGACGAGAACGAGAAGCCGGTGATCGCATCGACCTTGCCGTCGGCGAGCATAGGCTCACGCACCGGAAAGCCGACATTCTCGATCTTCACCTTGCTGTCGTCGATCTTGTTCTCTTTGACGAAGGCCTTCCACTGCGCGAAGGCACCGTCCGGCGCCGGTGCGCCGAGGATCTTGCCTTCGAGGTCCTTCGGCGCATTGATGCCGGACTTCGCTATGCTGACAATCGAGAAGGGCGGCTTGTCATAGACCATGAGGACGCCCTTGACGTCCTTGTCCGGATTCTGGTCGCGGAAGCGCGCCAGCGAATTGATGTCGAAGAAGCCGATCGGATAGGTGCCCGCCGCGACCCGCGCGATGCCGGCGACCGAACCTGGACCGGAGTCGATGGTCACGTTGAGGCCTTCGGCCTTGTAGTAGTCCTTGTCGAGCGCAACGAAATACGGCGCGGACGGACCTTCGAATTTCCAGTCGAGCGCGAATTTGACATCGGTGTCGGCGCTCGCGGATAGCGCAGACGCCAACAGCGCTGCACCCGCCATGACGCTCAAACCCAGCTGACGAAACATGAAAAACTCCCCCTGATCAATTATCAGGCACAGGCTAGCACAGCCCGTGCCAACCTTGGCGAGTCCCCTTTTCAACGAGAAATAGCGCCGCGGCTCCGAGGGATCGGGTTCGAAGAGGCAGTATGCTTAAATCGTGAGCAAAAAGAACACCGGCCTGCTTGCGCAGACCGGTGTCCTGATCGGCAAACCCGGATCCTTAAAACGTCAGACCTGACGCTCGACCATCTTCATCTTCAGCTCGGCGATGGCTTCAGAGGGGTTGAGACCCTTCGGGCACGCCTTGGCGCAGTTCATGATGGTGTGGCAGCGATAGAGCCGGAACGGATCTTCGAGATTGTCGAGGCGCTCGCCGGTGGCTTCGTCGCGCGAATCCTTGACCCAGCGGGTGGCCTGAAGGAGGGCAGCCGGACCGAGGAAGCGGTCGCTGTTCCACCAATAGCTTGGGCACGAGGTCGAGCAGCAGGCGCACAGGATGCATTCGTAGAGGCCGTCGAGCTTCTCGCGGTCCGAATGGCTCTGCTTCCATTCCTTCTGCGGGGTCGGCGTGGTGGTCTTCAGCCACGGCTCGATCGACGCATACTGGGCGTAGAAGTTGGTGAGATCCGGCACCAGGTCCTTCACGACGGGCTGATGCGGCAGCGGATTGACCTTGATGGCGCCGTCGTCGACTTCGTCCATCGCACGGGTGCAGGCCAAGGTGTTCTGGCCATCGATGTTCATGGCGCAGGAGCCGCAGACGCCTTCGCGGCAAGAGCGGCGGAAGGTCAGCGTCGGATCGATGTTATTCTTGATCCAGATCAGACCATCGAGAACCATCGGACCGCAGTCGCTGGTATCGATGTGATAGGTGTCGACCGACGGGTTCTTGCCGTCATCCGGATTCCAGCGATAGACGCGGAATTCGCGCGTCTGCGTGGCACCGGCCGGCTTCGGCCATTCCTTGCCGCCGGTGATCTTGGAATTCTTCGGAAGTGCGAACTCAGCCATTCTCTCAAGCCTTCGCTGTCATCATTAGTACACGCGCGCTTTGGGCACGATGTACTGAACGTCGTTGGTCATCGTGTAGTCGTGCACCGGGCGATAATCGATGGTGGTCTTGCCGCCCTGATCGATCCACGCCAGCGTGTGTTTCATCCAATTCTTGTCGTCGCGATCCGCGAAGTCCTCACGCGCATGCGCGCCGCGGCTCTCGGTGCGGTTCGCAGCCGAGTCCATGGTGACGATGGCCTGAGTGATCAGGTTGTCGAATTCGAGGGTCTCGATGAGATCCGAATTCCACACCAGCGACCGGTCAGACACGGCGATATCGCCGATACCGCCATACACCTTGTGGATCAACTCCTTGCCTTCGTTCAGCACTTCACCAGTGCGGAACACGGCGCAGTTGGTCTGCATCACATGCTGCATGTTCTCGCGGATCTTCGCGGTCGAAGTGCCACCCTTCGCATAGCGGTAGTGATCGAGACGACCAAGCGCGCGGTCGGCCGAGTCCTTCGGCAGGTCGGGCTGCTTGGCATTCGGCGTCAGCTTCTCGGCGCAGCGCAGCGCGGCCGCACGGCCGAACACCACGAGATCGATCAGCGAGTTGGAGCCGAGACGGTTGGCGCCGTGCACCGACACGCAGGCAGCTTCGCCCACGGCCATCAGGCCCTGCACCACCGCATTGTCGTCGCCGTCCTTCTTGGTGACGACTTCGCCGTGATAGTTGGTCGGGATGCCGCCCATGTTGTAGTGCACCGTCGGAACGATCGGAATCGGCTCCTTGGTGACATCGACGCCGGCGAAAATGCGCGCCGAGTCGGAGATGCCCGGCAGACGTTCGGCCAGCACCTTCGGATCGAGATGGTCGAGATGAAGGAAGATGTGATCCTTCTTCTTGCCGACGCCGCGACCTTCGCGGATTTCAATGGTCATGGCGCGCGAAACCACGTCGCGCGAAGCGAGATCCTTGGCGGACGGTGCGTAACGCTCCATGAAGCGCTCGCCTTCGGCATTGACGAGATAACCGCCTTCGCCGCGCGCGCCTTCAGTGACGAGACAGCCCGAACCGTAGATGCCGGTCGGATGGAACTGAACGAATTCCATGTCCTGCAGCGGCAAACCAGCCCGCAGCGCCATACCGCCGCCGTCACCGGTGCAGGTATGCGCCGAAGTGCAGGAGGCGTAAGCGCGGCCATAGCCGCCGGTGGCGAGAATGACGGTCTGCGCCTTGAAGCGATGCAGCGTGCCATCGTCGAGCTTGAGCGCAATGACGCCGCGGCAGACGTTCTGATCGTCCATGATCAGATCGATGGCGAAGTATTCGATGAAGAACTCGGCCGAGTGGCGCAGGGCCTGGCCGTACATCGTGTGCAGCATGGCGTGACCGGTACGGTCGGCGGCCGCGCAGGTGCGCTGGGCCTGGCCCTTGCCGTAATCCATGGTCATGCCGCCGAACGGGCGCTGATAGATCTTGCCATCTTCGGTGCGCGAGAACGGCACGCCCCAGTGTTCGAGCTCGTAAACGGCGTCGGGCGCGTTGCGCACCATATATTCGATCGAGTCCTGATCGCCGAGCCAGTCCGACCCCTTCACGGTGTCGTACATATGCCAGCGCCAGTTATCCTCGTGCATGTTGCCGAGCGAGGCGGAGATGCCGCCCTGTGCTGCAACCGTATGCGAACGGGTCGGGAACACCTTGGTGATACAGGCGGTGCGCAGGCCAGCTTCGCCGCAGCCGACGGTCGCGCGCAGGCCGGCGCCGCCGGCGCCAACGACAACGACGTCATAGGTGTGATCTTCGATGGGATAGGCGTGGCCGTTGGTGGCGGGGCCGCCAACGCCGTTCGCGCCAGTGCCGTTGACGGCCATGCGCTACACTCCGGATGAAAGTTTAAGGATGGCGTAGATCGATGCCAGCGCCACGGCGGCAGAGAAGAAATTGTTGCCGATGATCGAGATCAGCTTGATCTTCTCGTCATGGACATAGTCTTCGATCACGACCTGCATGCCGATCTTCATGTGCCAGATGCTGGCAACGATGAAGAGCAACATGACGATGGCGACAATAGGCGAACCAAGGACCTGCGCGACGCCGGCCTGATTGCTTCTGAAAACCGACATCACGATGAAGATCACAGGGATCAGCAGAAGTAGCATTGCCACTGCAGTCAGGCGCTGCCGCCAGAAGTCTGATGTGCCCGAATGCGAGGAACCGAGACCGCGGACGCGGCCGAGCGGCGTGCGCACCGACTTCGGAGAGTTGGAACCGCTCATCGTCCGCCTCCGATCGCGTAGGCAATGATCCAGAGCAGGATGGTGATGCCGATGCCGCCGATCAATGCGGCCCAGGTGAGCCATTCACGCTCGGATGGCTTGAAACCGTAACCGAGATCCCAGACCAGATGGCGGATGCCGCTCATGGCATGATGGATCAGCGCCCACGTGTAGCCGAATGCGATCAGGCGACCGATGATGCTGCCGGTGAAGGCCTGCACGTGTGCATAGGCCGCGGGGCCAGACGCAGCGGCGATCAGCCACCAGACAAGAAGCAGAGTGCCGAAATACAGGGCGACGCCGGTAGCGCGATGCACGATGGACAACGCCATCGTCAGGGTCCAGCGGTACACTTGCAGATGCGGCGAAAGGGGTCGTTCGATCCGAGCGGTCATTTAGCAACTTTGACAGGTTAATGGGCAGACGGTGCCCGATTGGGGATCGCGTAGAGCAATTCTATTTACGAACTCAAAACAACCAGTGCAATCGCGAAATGACATACTCCGAACAATCGTTCAGAGCTTCAAATGAGCCTTGCATTTGCGGGTATTGACAGTTGCCGGGCTTGTTGCTGACAGCCTTGGTGAAGCGCGATTCATGAGAACTTCATGATGCGATAGCAAATGGCAATCGGGGCGGGAATGGCTGGGCTCAATGTAACCGAGATTGTCGAACTGGCGGCGCTTCTTATTGCCGTCGGCGCACTGGCCGGTTTCCTGGCGGGTGTCTTCGGGATAGGCGGGGGCGCCATCCTGGTCCCCGTATTTTACGAGTGTTTCCGCATCGCCGGAGTGCCTCTGGAAGTACGGATGCCGCTCTGTATCGGCACCTCGCTGGCCATTATCATCCCGACCTCGATCCGGTCCTTCCGTGCCCATATGGCCCGCGGCGCCGTAGATATGGAGATCCTGCGGAAGTGGTGGTGGCCGATCCTGATCGGCGTCGTCATCGGCAGCGTGACAGCGCGTTATGCCCCGGAGCGGCTGTTCAAGATCGTTTTCGTTGCCGTTGCCTGGTCCGCGGCGGCAAGGCTGCTGCTCGCGCGCGACGGCTGGAAACTCGGTAACGACCTGCCCGACGGCCCGCTGATGAAGATCTACGGCTTCTTCGTCGGTCTGCTCTCCACACTGATGGGCATTGGTGGCGGATTGTTCTCGAACCTGCTGATGACCTTTTATGGCCGGCCTATCCATCAGGCGGTGGCGACATCCTCAGCACTCGCCGTGCTGATCTCGATCCCCGGCGCCATCGGCTACATCTATGCCGGCTGGCCGGCCGCTGCGCGCTTTCCCGATGTCGCAGCGCTGCAGCTGCCGTTCGCCATCGGTTATGTCTCGCTGATCGGCGCGCTGCTGGTGATGCCGACCAGCCTGCTGGTGGCGCCGCTCGGCGTGAAGGCGGCGCATGCGATGTCGAAGCGCGCGCTGGAAATGGCGTTTGGAATTTATCTATTCATCGTCGGCAGCCGGTTTGTCATCGCTCTAATATGACCCCGTAAATCAGAGCGGCCGACGCACAACAGCTACCGTAATAGTATCCGGATCATAACTTGCTATGGATGCCGTCAGACCACGCGACGGAACACCGATGGCGCACTCGCATCACGATCATGACGACCACGGTCACACACACGACCATGCCGGCCACGACCACGCGCAAGGCGATCACGCCGGTCATTCCCACGGTCCCGGCGGACATGTGCATGCGCCCGCTAATTTCGGCATGGCTTTTGCCGTCGGCATCAGCCTCAATACCGTCTTCGTCGTCATCGAGGCGATCTATGGCTATGCCAGCGGCTCGATGGCGCTGGTGGCCGATGCCGGGCACAATCTCTCGGATGTGCTCGGGCTGATCGCGGCATGGACCGCAGCTGTGCTGTCGAAGCGCGCGCCAACGCCGCGCTTCACCTATGGTTTGCGCGGGTCCTCAATTCTCGCAGCGCTCTTCAACGCCGTGTTCCTGCTGGTTGCTGTCGGTGCCATCGCCTGGGAGGCCGTGCTAAGACTGTTCAATCCCGAACCGGTAGCCGAGGTCACCGTGATGATCGTCGCCACCATCGGCATCGTCATCAACGGCGTGACCGCGTGGCTGTTTGCCTCGGGCCGCAACAGCGACCTCAACATTCGTGGCGCCTATCTGCATATGGTCGCCGACGCTGCCGTCTCGGTTGGCGTGGTCATTGCCGCGATCGCCATCATGTTTACCGGCTGGCTGTGGATCGACGCCCTGACCAGCCTCGTCATCTGTGTGCTGATCGTCTGGGGCACCTGGAGCCTCTTGCGCGACTCCACTGCGATGTCGCTCGCCGCCGTTCCGCGCGGCATCGACCCCGTTGCCGTGCGCAGCTACCTCGAACAATGCCCCGGCGTCGCGCAGGTGCACGACCTGCATATCTGGCCCATGAGCACCACCGAAGTGGCACTGACCTGTCACATGGTGATCCCGTCAGGCGCGCCTGGCGATGCCTATCTGATGGAAGTCGCCGCACGCCTGAAGCGCGACTTCGGCATCGAGCACGCGACGATCCAGATCGAGATGGACCCGAATTCGGCCTGCGCGCTCGCGCCGGAGCATGTGATCTAGGGTATGGCCACACATAGCATCTCATAGTTCGAGACGGCGCTGCGCGCCTCCTCACCATGAGGGACCGTGCAGGGGCTTACTTCGCGTAGATATCCTTGTAGCTATCGCGCAGCACGTTCTTCTGCACCTTGCCCATGGTGTTGCGCGGTAAATCGTCGACGAAGATCACGCGCTTCGGCATCTTGAACTTGGCGATCTGGCCATCCAGCGCCTTGAGCACGGAGGCCTCGTCGATCGCGGTCTTCTTGTCGCTCACGACCACGGCGGTGACGCCCTCACCAAAATCTGCATGCGGTACGCCGATCACGGCGCTTTCGATCACGCCCGGCATGGCGTCGATCTCGCTCTCGATTTCCTTCGGATAGACATTGAAGCCGCCCGAGATCACCAGATCCTTGCCGCGGCCGAGAATGTGGACATAGCCCCTGGCGTCGATCTTGCCGAGGTCGCCGGTGATGAAGAACCCGTCGTCGCGGAACTCCGCCTTGGTCTTCTCCGGCATCCGCCAATAGCCCTGGAACACATTCGGCCCTTTCACCTCGATCATGCCGATGGTGTCGCGCGCGAGTTCTTTGGCCGTCTCCGGATCGGTGACGCGCACGGAGACGCCGGGCAGCGGGAAACCGACCGCACCGGGCACGCGCTCGCCGTCATAAGGGTTAGACGTGTTCATGTTGGTTTCGGTCATGCCGTAGCGCTCCAGCACGGCGTGGCCGGTGCGCGCGAACCATTCGCGATGCGTATCGGCCAGCAGCGGCGCGGAGCCGGAGATGAACAGCCGCATGTGGCTGCAAGTCTCTTTCGTCAGGTTCGGCGACTGCAGGATACGCGTGTAGAAAGTCGGCACGCCCATCAGCACGGTGGCGCGGGCCATCAGCTTGATGATGAGTTCCGGATCGAGCTTGGGCAGGAAGATCATCGACGCGCGCGCAAACAGCGTCACATTGCTCGCCACGAACAGACCATGCGTGTGATAGATTGGCAGGGCGTGGATCAGCACGTCGTCCTTGGTGAAACGCCAGTATTCAACGAGGCTCAGCGAGTTCGACGCCAGATTGTCGTGGCTCAGCATCGCGCCCTTGGAGCGGCCGGTGGTACCCGACGTATAGAGGATCGCGGCGAGATCTTCGTTCTTGCGCTCGACCGTGCTGAAGTTCGGCTTCTCTTTCGCTGCCGCATCGGTCAGCGAACCCTTGCCGTCGGCGCCCAGCGTCTCGACCTTCGCACCGACCTTGGCCGCAATGGCGGCGAAGCCTTCAGCCTTGGAGGGATCGCACACCACCAGCGACGGTTCGGCGTCGGTAATGAAGTAATCGAGCTCGTTCAGCGTATAGGCGGTGTTGAGCGGCAGATAGACCGCGCCGGCGCGCACGGTCGCCAGATACAGCACCAGACCGGGCACCGACTTCTCGGTCTGCGCCGCGACGCGGTCACCCGGCTTGACGCCGCGAGCCACCAGCACATTGGCCATCTGGCCCGCCAGCGCGATCAGATCGCCGTAGCTGATGTGCTTACCCTCCGGCGTCTCGATCGCGAGACGCGAGGCATCGTCGAGTTTGTCGAACAGGCGAGAAAACAGATTGGCGTTCATGGCAAGGTCACGCGGTGCAGGAGTGCGGGAGCGACCGGTGCAGCTAGCCCAACGATCGCGTCAATTTGTCCCGTTCCTTAGCAAGAATGGCCATATCTAGGCAACGCATCCTGCAGGCGGATGGACCGCCATATCTGGTGGATCAGCCCGTCGGGTCGCGTCATCTCGTCGCGACTTCCGCTCATGATTGTATCAAACGCGATGCATCGCACTCGTCATTGATTGCCTCGCGCGAACGAAATGCACCCGCAAAAGTTTCAGCGGCACCGAAAAATATAGCCTGAAACTGGTCCCGAGACCTCGCGTAACTCGGGCATCGACGGCGCAATCTGGCCTCCAAGGGATTGCCGCGGTCGATACCCAATCATCGCACCAGCGAGATCGCTGGTCACTCACATCACTCGGGAGACGATCCATGTCCAAGCGCATTGCACTTCTGTCGGCCGTCGCATTCAGCACCCTCGCCATCACTGGCGCCGTGCTTGCCCCCGCGCAGGCCGAAGACAAGAAGATGATGAAGAGCGAAATGTCGGGCGAGAAGACGGTGATGGTCGGCGGCGCGCCGATGTATCCGTCGAAGAACATCGTCGAGAACGCCGTCAACTCGAAGGATCACACCACGCTGGTCGCCGCCGTAAAGGCCGCCGGCCTTGTCGATACCCTCTCCGGCAAGGGCCCGTTCACGGTGTTCGCACCGACCAACGCCGCCTTCGGCAAACTGCCGGCCGGTACCGTCGACACGCTGGTGAAGCCTGAGAGCAAGGCGACCCTGACCAAGATCCTGACCTACCATGTGGTCCCCGGCAAACTGAACGCCGCCGACCTCAAGGACGGCCAGAAGCTGAAGACCGTGGAAGGCGAAGAGCTGACCGTGAAGGCTTCGGGCGGCAAGGTGATGATCGTCGACGCCAAAGGCGGCTCCTCAACCGTGACCATCGCCGACGTCAACCAGTCGAACGGCGTGATTCACGTCATCGATACTGTCCTGATGCCGAAAGCCTGATCTCCGGCTTCTGTGCAACAAGTTCGCGCATCCTGACTTGTCCCCACTGGATGCGCGCGCGTCACCGAAGGATACCGAGGGGCGCAAAAGGAGCGAGCCGGGGCAGCCCGGCTCGCTTTTTTGTGATCGATATGAGCCGGCCCGACCGGGGTTGTTACAGGAGCCGCCGTAACGAACGACCGGTTATGCCGTATAGCTGGTAATAACTCGCGTCACCGAGCACCAATCGAACCGCTGCTCAGCCCAGGATATGCCTATGTCGAGCATCACAGCCGCCGGCGACCGCGCCGCAACCAAGGTTACGAATACCAAAGTCATCCAGCCCGCCTGGGTGCGCATCGTGCACTGGATCAACGCCGTCGCGATCGTGCTGATGATCATGTCGGGCTGGCAGATCTACAACGCCTCGCCGCTGTTCAATTTCACATTCTCATCATCCATTACGCTGGGTGGTTGGCTCGGCGGCGGCATCATGTGGCACCTCGCCGCCATGTGGCTGCTGGTGATCAACGGCCTCGTCTATCTCACTCTTGGCATGGTCACCGGACGCTTCCGCAAGAAGCTGCTGCCGATCTCGGCGAAGGGTGTACTCGACGACACCAAGGCTGCGCTGACCGGCAAGCTCTCGCACGCTGACCTCTCAACCTACAATCAGGTGCAGAGGCTGCTCTATACCGGGATCATTGTGGTCGGCATTCTGATCGTGCTGTCGGGTCTCGCGATCTGGAAGCCCGTCCAGCTGCAATATCTTACTGCGCTGTTCGGCGGCTATGACACTGCCCGCTATGTGCATTTCTTCATGATGGCCGCTATTGTCGGCTTCCTCGTGATCCACGTGGCTTTGGCCTTGATCGTGCCCAAGAGCCTGCGCGCGATGATCATCGGACGCTGAGGACACGACTATGATCAGAAAAATTCGCTCCCTCATCATTCCTGGCGTCGACAAGGACCTCCTCGTCAAGGATGCCACCAAACTGATGCCCGACCTGTCGCGCCGCCGTTTCATCGCGTCGGGCGCAAGCTTCGGTGCGTTAACGCTGCTCACCGGCTGCGATGTGAGCGACAGTCTCTCGGCTGAAAACCTGCTGACGCATATGTCCAAGTTCAACGACATGGTTCAGGCCCGAATCTTCAATCCGAACACGCTGGCGCCGACCTATTCCGAGAAAGACATCAAGCGTCCGTTCCCGTTCAACGCCTTCTACGCCGAGGACGACGCACCGAATGTGGACGGCAAGGAGTGGAAGCTCGAAGTCTCCGGTCTGGTGCAGGACAAGAGGTCCTGGACGCTGGATGAACTACACAAGCTGCCGGAAGTATCGCAGATCACCCGCCATATCTGCGTGGAAGGCTGGAGCGCCATCGGCTCCTGGCAGGGCACGCCGCTGCGCGACTTCCTGAAACTGGTCGGCGCGGACACCAATGCGAAGTGGGTTCATTTCCGCTGCGCCGAGGACTATACGAGCTCACTCGATATGCCCACGGCCATGCATGCGCAAACGCAGATGACCTTCAAGTTCGACAATCAGCTTCTGCCGCGGGCCTATGGTTTCCCGATGAAGATCCGCGTACCGACCAAACTCGGCTTCAAGAATCCGAAATACGTCGTCGCGATGGAAGTCACCAACGACTACAAAGGCGGCTATTGGGAAGATCAGGGCTATAACGATTTCAGCGGGAGCTGATCGGTTTCTGGAACATCGCCAGCACCGCACCGAACACCAGCGTCGCTGCTGAGACCACAAGAGCGGATGTGAGACTGCCGGTCGCGTCCGAAATGGCACCCACCGCGATCGGACCCAGAGTCTGGCCGATGCCGAACACGATCGTCACCGCCGCGATGGCCTTCGACCATGCCGCGCGAGGATAGTTGAAGCGCACGAAGGCCGTGGTTGCCGCAACCACCGCGAAGAATGCAACGCCGAAAATGGCGGCGGAGATGCCGAGCACCACAGGCGAATGCCCGAGAAGCGGCATCGCTGCGCCTACCGCATTGGTGCCGAGAATGATTGCCATGGCGCGGCCGCTCTGGCCACGCGCCAGCACGTTACGCCACAGCCAGGGCGACGCGAACGAACTGACGCCAATAAGGCACCAGAACGCACTCTGCGCCACGGCGCTTCCGCCACCATCACGCACATAGGCGATCATGAAGGTCATGTAGGCGATGTAGCCCGCGCCAAATAGGAAATAGGCAATGAGGTAGATCCACATCGGGCGGATCGCGAGCGGCACCTTGTCGTCCGTTGACGTGTCATCGGACGCATCGACGCGCGGACGCAACAGCGGCAGGCCGATCACGACCGAGACAAGACCGAGGACCAACCACACGATCCACCAGGAGCCCGGACCAAAGCCCTGCAGCACGAACGGCGCGATCAGACCGGACAGGAGGATACCCATACCTGGCCCGGCATAAAACAGACTGAGCAGATAGGACGACCGTTCGGGATAAGCGAGGCCGATGGTGGCGGCGAGCGCGCCGCCGGCCACGAACGAAACCGCCGCGCCAAAACCGGTGACCAGCCGCGCGATGCTGAGCAGCGTAAAATCCACGGTGACGCCGCAAACGATGAGCGACAGGATGCAAGCAAGCGTACCGCCCTGAATCACCGCGATCAGACCGAAGCGCCTGCCGAGCCCGGCCGCAACCAGTGCGCCGGCGAGATAGCCCGCGGCGTTGACGGTATTCATGAAGCCGGCCGCCGAATAAGACCATTGCAGGCTGTCGCGCATATCGGGCAACACCAGCGAATAGGCAAAGCGGCCGATGCCGAGCCCGATGGCCGGCGCGAGCGACAGGACGAGTATCAGCCACGCCGGGTTAGGGCGCGCCGGGGAAGGCACAGATGACGTCACGGGGATCTCCGCTGCGTCAGCAATGTCGCAGGTTTCACGGCACCCGCAATCACCCCTTCGGCAACACTGTCTTGCCATTCCCGCAATGACGTCTTAGCACTCGCGGCAATCAGTAACGGATTGCAAGGGCACTTGAATATGGCAACGCACAAATTGCTGCTTCTCCCCGGCGACGGCATCGGCCCTGAAGTGATGGCCGAGGTGAAGCGCCTGATCGACTGGATCGATGCCCAGGGCATCGCCAAATTCACGATCGAGAACGGCCTGGTTGGCGGCGCCGCCTATGATGCCGACAAGCTCCCTATCACCGATGCCACAATGGCCAAGGCGGATGCAGCCGACGCCATCATCTTCGGCGCCGTCGGCGGTCCGAAGTGGGACAACGTGCCTTATGAGCATCGACCCGAGGCCGGCCTGCTGCGCCTGCGCAAGGATCTCGGCCTGTTCGCCAATCTGCGTCCAGCCGTGTGCTATCCCGCGCTGGCGGAATCATCGAGCCTGAAGCGTGAGGTCGTCGAGGGCCTCGACATCATGATCGTGCGCGAGCTCACAGGCGGCGTCTATTTCGGCGAACCGAAGACCATCACCGATCTCGGCAACGGCCAGAAGCGTGCCGTCGATACGCAGGTTTACGACACCTATGAAATCGAGCGCATCGCCCGCGTCGCGTTCGATCTGGCCCGCAAGCGCCAGAACAAGGTGACGTCGATGGAGAAGCGCAACGTCATGAAGTCGGGCGTGCTCTGGAACGAAGTCGTCACGCAGGTCCACGGCCGCGAATACAAGGACGTCACGCTCGAGCATCAGCTCGCCGATTCCGGCGGCATGAATCTCGTGAAATGGCCAAAGCAGTTCGACGTCATCGTCACCGACAACCTGTTCGGCGACATGCTCTCCGATATCGCAGCGATGCTGACCGGCTCATTGGGCATGCTGCCCTCGGCCTCGCTCGGCGAAGTCGATGCCAAGACCAAAAAGCGCAAGGCAATGTATGAGCCGGTGCATGGTTCGGCGCCGGACATTGCCGGCAAGGGCATGGCCAATCCGCTGGCGATGATCGCCTCGTTCGGCATGGCGCTGCGTTATTCGCTGGAGATGGGCGAGTTGGCCGACAAGGTCGACCAGGCCATCGCCGCGGTTCTGGCAAAGGGTCTGCGGACGGCGGACATCAAGTCGGAAGGCGCAACAGTGGTGAGCACATCCGGCATGGGCGAAGCACTGCTGAAGGAATTGCAGACGCTGCACGCTTAAGCGCGCTCGAACCTCTCCCACAAACAAAAAATGCCCGGCTGAGCCGGGCATTTTCGTATTTGGATGTCGCCGCGCTCAGTAGAGCGGGAAGCGCTCGGGATAACCGCCGAGATCCCACTGCGAGTTGAGCGGCTGGCGGTCCAGCGGACGGTTGTTGTTGTCGCGGGCGAAGGAGTAACCGGGCGGATAGGCATAATCAGTGAACTTGCGGTCACCCGGGAGCACTTCGACGCCAGCATCGAGCCAAGAGCGACGCGTCACGTAAACGCGGGTGCGGCCCTGCTGATAGGACACGTTCGGGCCGCGCGCGCCATAAACAGCGTCACGGTCAGAAACACGAACCTTCTTCTTGGTGGCGGCATCAGCCGGCGAGACGGCAACGGCGGTCGCGATGACGGCAACCGTCGCGAACAACATGGCGAGAGTTTTCGCGGCGGGGAATTTCAAGGTCATCAGGTCCTCATTGCAGTCAGAAGATCGGCATTCAAAAGCCGAGTCGGCAAATCCGATTTGCGGTCAATTTAGCTGGCCGGGGTATCCGGCCACAAGGTCTATCCGGCCACAGTCGTCGATATAATGCGCGGTGTGGCCGAATGTTGCATGTAATCCAAGGTCTTGGTCCAACCCATCACGAAGAGGTCACAAGCTGCCGCGCAGCAGCGGGTTCTGGGCACCCGTGACCCAATCGGCCGAGGCCGCTGACAGCGCCGCGCCGCTGATGCAGCCGGCCCGCTTCAAATCTGCCTGAGCAAAGGCCTCCTGCAGTCGGGGTTCATTGCCGGCGGTGAGCAGCACCAGCCGGTTTAGCGTGCAGGCAATGGCCGCCCGCCGCGCCGGCAGGCCGTCGCCCTGGCACGACCAGCCGGAAATCCTGAGATTGGCCACCTCCAGCGTCTTCATGAAGCCGAGGCAGCGCTTGTTGTCCTTCAGCCGGTCGGAAAAGCCCATCAGGGCGACCGGCCCGAACTTGCTGTCGATAATGCCTTCGCCCACCACTTCGCGAACGCCGCCGGGGTCCATGCGGCCCGCAATGTCCGCTGCGGGCGGACCTGCCCGCTCAGCCTCGGCACCAGGACGATACAATTCCAGCTCGGCCACCGGAGGTTCTCCGGGCGACGTCCAGCGCAGGATGTCCTTCCGCCCCCCGTCGGGATGCCTCATGATCTCGTAAGACGCTGTTTTACCTGACGAATCGAACTGACTGACGGCAAAAGCGGGATAGGAGCGGCTGGCGACACTCCAGCCAGCCTTGGCGGCCGGTTCGCTGCTGAGGTCGAATTCCAGTCCGTCGAAAACCGTAACCGCGGCCATGACAACCAGTGCCAGCGCCCCCATATAGGCGAGCAGACGCACGGCGATGGCACCGCACTCGTCGGCAAAGCTCTGCAGGGCCGGATGGACACCTGCCGACTTTGGGTGGTGCGAAACCAAAATTGAACGCATCAACACACGCAAACACGCTTAGGACGTTGTCTTTGCGACGTTTCTCGCATAGAAGCGCGGCTCTTCCCTTTCCACGGTATGTGGGGGTGAAGCATTTTTCTTCGGAGAGTGAACGATGGGTTACAAAGTCGCGCTGGTCGGAGCGACCGGCAATGTCGGGCGTGAAATGCTCAGCATTCTAGATGAACGTAAATTCCCAGCTGACGAGGTCGTGGCGCTCGCGTCGCGCCGCAGCATGGGCGTTGAGGTTTCCTTCGGCGACAGAACCCTGAAATGCAAAGACCTCGCGACCTATGACTTCAGCGACGTCGACATCTGCCTGATGTCAGCCGGCGGAGCCGTGTCGAAGGAATGGTCGCCGAAGATCGGCGCAGCCGGTGCCGTCGTGATCGATAACTCGTCGACCTGGCGCATGGACCCGGACGTGCCGTTGATCGTGCCGGAAGTGAATGCCTCGGCCGTTGATGGCTTCACCAAGAAGAATATCATCGCAAACCCGAACTGTTCGACTGCGCAGCTCGTGGTGGCGCTGAAGCCTCTGCACGACAAGGCGACGATCAAGCGCGTCGTCGTCTCGACCTATCAGTCGGTGTCGGGTGCAGGCAAGGATGCGATGGACGAGTTGTTCTCGCAGACCAAGGCCGTCTACACCAACAGCGAGCTGGTCAATAACAAATTCCCGAAGCGTATCGCCTTCAACGTCATCCCGCAGATCGACGTGTTCATGGAGGACGGCTACACGAAGGAAGAGTGGAAGATGATGATGGAGACCAAGAAGATTCTTGATCCCAAAATCAAAATGTCCGCGACCTGCGTGCGCGTGCCGGTGTTCGTCGGCCACTCGGAAGCGGTCAACATCGAATTCGAGAACCCGATCTCGGAAGATGAAGCCCGCGACATCCTGCGCAATGCGCCAGGCTGCCTCGTGATCGACAAGCGCGAGCCGGGTGGCTACGTCACGCCCTATGAGGCCGCCGGCGAAGACGCCACCTATATCAGCCGCATCCGCACGGATTCGACGGTCGATAACGGTCTGGTTCTTTGGTGCGTGTCGGACAACCTGCGCAAGGGCGCGGCGCTCAACGCCGTACAGATCGCGGAATGCCTGATCAACCGCAAGCTGATCACGGCGAAGAAGAAGGCCGCGTAAGCGGACCTTCGATCTCCAACAATCAAAAGCCGGATGCTCAGCATCCGGCTTTTTTGTTTTACGCCACCGGCCGAAACTCTTTCGCGGCCTGATCGAGCACGGACAGCGAGCCGACAGCGACACCGAAGTAAGCGCCGTGCAATTCCAGCTCGCCGCTCTCGACCTTGCTGCTCACGAACGGGAACGTCATCAGGTTTTCCAGACTGCGGAACACGGCGGCCTTCTCGATACGGGTGACGAAATCCTGAAACGCCTCGTGCTCGCGAATCTCGACCTTCTCGTCGGGCTTGATGAACATCGACATCCAACGGCCGATGAAGTCACCCGGCGACAGCGGCGCCGCATTGTCGACGAAAGCACGGATGCCGCCGCATTGCGCGTGGCCGAGGATCACGATGTGCTTCACCTTCAGCACCTGCACCGCATATTCCAGCGCCGCCGAGACGCCGTGAGCGCCGCCATCGGGCTGATAGACCGGCACCAGGTTGGCGATGTTGCGCACCACGAACAATTCGCCGGGCGAGGCATCGAAGATGACCTCCGGCGACACGCGCGAGTCGCAGCAGCCGATCACCATGACTTCCGGCGACTGGCCCTTTTCCGATAATTCGCGGAAGCGCGACTGCTCGGTCGGCAATCGCTCCGACGTAAAGGTCTGGTAGCCGGCAATGAGCTGCTTCGGAAATGATGTCATGGTCTGCCTCGTTCGGAGCATGATCCCGAAAAGTGGATACCGGTTTTCGCCGACAAACGGGGTCGTTTGTCGAGAGATCACGCTCAAACATACGGTCCCCACGGATAACCATAGGACGCCAGCGCGAACAAGCCTTCCGGGCGGCGGGCTGAAATGTTATCGCGGATGCCTGAATAACGAACAGGCCATAATCACAGGGAAATGACGCCATGATCCGTCCGCGCCGCAGCCATTTGTTCATGCCCGGCTCGAACCCGCGCGCGCTGGAAAAGGCCCGTACCGTGGCCGCTGACGGCATCATCCTGGACCTCGAAGACGCCGTAGCGCCGGATGCCAAGGGAACAGCGCGCGACGCCATCGGGCAAACGCTGGCTGCCGGCGGCTTCGGCAAGCGCGAGGTCATCATCCGCATTAACGCGCTGGATTCGCCGTGGTGGATCGACGACGTCACCATGGCCGGCAAGGCCAAGCCCGACGGCATCCTGGTGCCGAAGATTTCCAGCGTCGAGGATCTCGCGGCAGTGGCCGATCGCCTCAGCGACATCGGTGCCGACATGTCGATCAAGGTCTGGGCCATGATCGAGACCTCGCGCGCGATCCTCCATGCGGAAGAACTCGCGGCCGCCTCGCGCGATTCCGAAAATCGCCTGGCCGGCTTCGTGTTCGGCCCCAACGATATCGCCCGCGAGACCCGCATCCGCATGATGCCCGGTCGCGCGGCAATGCTGCCGATGATTACTCATTGCGTGCTGGCGACGCGGTTGCATGGTCTCGAAATTCTCGATGGTCCCTACAGCAATTTCAGCGATACCGAGGGTTTCATCGCCGAAGCCGAACAGGGCCGCGACATCGGCTTCGACGGCAAGACGCTGATCCATCCGAGCCAGATCGAGGCCTGCAACAAGGTTTTCACGCCGCCGGACGACGAAGTTGCCCAGGCCCGCCGCATCATCGCCGCCTTCGAGCAGCCCGAGAATGCCAAGCGCGGCGCGATCCAGCTCGACGGCAAGATGGTCGAGCGCCTGCATGCGGACATGGCCAAGCGCACGATCGCGATTTCGGACGCGATCGCAGCGATGGGGGGCTAGTACCAGTCAGCAACGACGCGCTTTCTTCACCCTCCCCCTTGCGGGGAGGGTGGCGCGTTGCGAGCGCAGCGAGCAGCGCGACGGGTGGGGGTGCCACAGGCGATGCTCTCACGTGTGGCACCCCCACCCCGGCCTCCACCTGAACGATGCTTCGCATCGTCAGGTTCGGCCGACCCTCCCCGCAAGGGGGAGGGATACCGCGGGCCGTTGCGCGAAACTTATAGATTCAAAGGCTGATACTAACGTGCGCCGACCCGCTCCGTCGCCCACGCGTAAAAGCTTCCCGGTACCGGCGCCTCTTTACCACGCCCCTTTGGCGATATGTGAAAGCCGAGAATATCCGGATCGCCTATCAGCCCTGCAAAGTTCGACGGCTCGAAGAACAGCTTCGGCTCGGCGTGAACCGCATAATACGACTTCCGCGGCAGCGCGTGATGCTGGGAGCCATGGCGCTTCGCAAGCGCCGTCAACGATGCCGGGCCAAAGATCGCGACGCGGACATCACTGGCGCGCTTCGTGCTGTCGCGCCATTTGCGCCATGCGAAAGCGAGGCGATGGCGCAATGACATCCAGTCTGGCGTCAACTCGTCCTGCCTGATCAGCGCCTCGAAGGCCGCAACGATCGGATCGTCAGGCGGCAGATACAGCACCGAATTGCCGAGCTGACGTCGCTTCTCCCACGCGAAATAGGGCTTTGCCGGATCGATCTCGATCGGCTTCAGCAACAGCACATCCGCGTCGAGCCAGAGGCCGAGACCTTCGGCCATCAGCCGGATGCGAAAGAAATCGCTGAACTGCAGCGGGGTCCAGCCAACCCACGCGCCATTGGGAGCTGATGGGCGCAGCCGCTCGGCAAAGGCGCGCGGCAACACGGCTTCCGCATCGGCATTGCTCACACCATCTGGCAGATCGGTGATCGGTGCAAAACTGTAGAGCGTGACACGGTGGCCGGCTTCGACCTGCGAGCGCAGGCACAGCCTGCGCAGCGCATCGAGCGGGCCCTCCCAAAAGGTGACGACGTCAGGAATCACGCGTCACCTTCCGAAGTGAGATCAGGCCCAGGCGCGTGCGGTCTTGAGCTTCTCTTCGTAGCTGTCGATGGAGGCCTTCTTCTCCATTGTCAGGCCGATATCGTCGAGACCGTTGAGCAGGCAGTGCTTGCGGAACGGATCGATCTCGAATTTCACCGTGCCGCCATCAGGGCCGCGGATTTCCTGGTTCGGCAGGTCGATGGTGATCGTCGCATTGGCGCCGCGCTCGGCATCGTCGAACAACGCGTCGAGATCCTTCTGCGAGACGCGGATCGGCAGCACGCCGTTCTTGAAGCAATTGTTGTAGAAGATGTCGCCGAACGAGGTCGAAATCACGCAGCGGATGCCGAAATCCAGCAGCGCCCAGGGCGCGTGTTCGCGCGACGAGCCGCAGCCGAAATTATCGCCGGCCACCATGATCTTGGCGTTGCGATAGGCCGGCTTGTTGAGCACGAAATCCGGGTTCTCGCTGCCGTCATCCAGGTAGCGCGCTTCCGAGAACAGGCCCTTGCCGAGACCGGTACGCTTGATGGTCTTCAGATACTGCTTCGGGATGATCATGTCGGTATCGACATTGATGATCTTCAGCGGCGCCGCGACGCCTTCCAGCGTGGTGAACTTGTCCATGAACGTATCCTCGGATTGAGCGGGCGTTTTAGCCCGATCAGGCGGCCCGTCCAAGGGTGATTTATGCAGGGCTAATCGGCGACGCCAGCCTCGATGGCCTCCATATCGGCGTCCGAGAGGCCGAAATGGTGCCCTATCTCGTGGATCAGCACATGGCGGACGATATGGCCGAGGGTTTCGTCGTGTTCGGCCCAGTAATCCAGGATCGGCCGGCGATACAGCCAGATCATGTTGGGCAACTGCCCCGTATTGTCCTGGCTCTGAAATGGCAGGCCGACACCCTGGAACAGGCCGAGCAGGTCGAATTCGGTCTCGGCCTGCATCTCCTCCAACACCTCATCCGTCGGGAAATCATCGACCCGGATGATCACGCCCGCGCAGAGCTTGCGGAACCCCTCCGGCAGGAGGGCGAGCATCGCATGGGCCATGTCCTCCATTTCGGCGAGATCGGGTGCTTTTGCCTGGTGCCACATGTTTCCCTGTCTAGCCAATTCCCGTGACATGGCAATGCGCCGGTGTAGTGCGTTCACGGGCGGTTGACGGGCGGGCGTCAATCGGAGACTTTGCGGCATTCTTTTGAAGCATGATCTCTCGGCAAACGAACCCGTTTGTCGGCGAAAACCGGCATCCGCTTTTCGGGATCATGCCTATGGCGGTGTGGGGCGTTAAGATGCGGATCATGATGGCGGCACTGGGGTTGGCGGTTGCGCTCGGCGCGTTGCCGATGGTTGGCGTCGCACAGGCACAGACGGCCGCGCAGGTCGCCCAATCCGACGACAGCGTTCAACCCCGCCGTGCCCGTCCGCGCGTTCGCATCTATCGCACGCCGGACGAACGCGGTGTCTATCCCAGCTACAATCCCGGCCCGAATGCCGTGCGCGATTGCACCGCCAATCTGGTGCAGGAATATCGCCCGAGCGGCACGGTGATCGTGCCGCGCATGAACTGCTACTGGCGCCGCGGCTGAGCCGACACTTCATACTTTAATTTTGAATGACGTCAGGCCGAGACTTTGCAACTGCGGAGATGGCGTTCGCATGCGCTGACTTTCGTTCCAGCGATGCGTCACAAAACCCTGCGACATATCGCACCGAGCATATTCACATCGCGTTCACCTCCTGCGCCCTAGCGTCATGCACATGGGCGATGATCCATTCGTGAAGCTGCATCTCGACATGAACGCAGCAGACTCAGGAGAGAACACGTGAACGTGAAGAAATTTTTCGGCCTCGCCGCCATCGCAGGATTGCTGTTCGTCGCAGCGCCGACGCAGCAGGCAAATGCAGTCTCGCTGAACAGCCCGGGCATCGCATCGTCCGTACAAGGCGGTGAGAAGCTGACGACTGAGGTGCAGTATCGTCATCACCACAATCGCGGCTATCGCGGGCATCACGGCATGCGGCGTCACCACGGCTGGCATCGTCCGCATCACATCCGCCGCCATCATGGCTGGCACCGGCCGCACCACGTGCGTCGTCACGGCTGGCGCTACTGAGACCCTCTCTAAAGTTCAAACAGGCGTGCGCAAGCGCGCCTGTTTTCTTTGACGAGATGTTGACCGCGTCGGTCTGTCGCGGGAAATCATTGTAACTATATGCGTTATGGGGTGAAGGCGACGAAAGACGATCGATGGAAAGCGATCGAGGCAAGGAAAAATCATGAAGAACTGGGTAGGCGCAGCCATGCTGGCTGCAACACTTCCACTCGGTGGCGCATTGACCAGCGCCCCCGCAATGGCTGACGCACAGACGCCTCAAAAGGCTGCGGCAGACAACAAGGCAAAGGCGACGGACTTCAGCGCGCAGCGGCGCCATCGTCACTTTCACCACCGCCATCATCACTTCGGCCACCGGCACTACGGGTATCGCAGCTATTACGGCCCGCGTTATGGCTACGGATACGGCTATCGCCCGTACCGCTCATATTACGGCCCCGCCTATTACGGACGTCCCTATGCCTATCGCCCTGCTTACTACGGCGGATACGGCTACCGGCCCTACGGCTATTATGGCGGCTATCGTCCCTATGGCGCCTATGGTTATGGCCCGGGCGTCGGCTTCGGCGGCGGCCCGCTCAGCGTCGGCTTCAGCTTCGGCCGCTGGTAAATTCCAGTAGTACGAGACGACATCGACAGGCGCCCTTTGCGGCGCCTGTTTTTTTGTGCGCGCCGCGCGGCTTCCGCCTGCGTCATTCATGACGCGTTCAGATCGACATCCTTAATTTTCGGTCAAGGCGCGACAACTCACATGACATGACCATGCGCAAACGCACCGTTCGCGCAAGCGAGGACCTGCACTGTCAGGTTTGCGCGATCGATGTCCCATGCGCCGATCGAGGGAGGATGTTTCCGATGAGAGATGTTCAGAATCGACAACCTGTCTTGAATGCCGATCGAGGTTTTGCGATCAGACAATTCATGACGCGCTCACTCGGCGTGGCTGCCGCCGCAACGATGATGATATCGCTGACGCCATCGGCACGGGCAGTCTCGCTGATCAATCCCGGCGCGGCACCCGCAGCCAAGCAGGCGAGCGACGCGCTGCTCCAGGTCCAGCATCGCGGTGGACGCGGCGGCGGTGGCGGAGGAGGTTTCCGCGGCGGTGGCGGCGGCGGTCACGCCTTTCATGGCGGAGGCGGCGGCGGATTTCGTGGCGGCGGCATGCCGGCGTTTCGTGGTGGAGGTGGCGGCGGAGGCTTCCGAGCCGCAGCGCCGGCATTCCGTGGCGGAGGCGGTTTCCGTCCGGGCCCGGCCTTTGTCGGCGGCGGTTTCCGGCGTGGCCCCGTATTCCATGGCGGCGGCTATCGATACGCGGCGCCATTGATCGCCCGGCGCCCCTATTATGCGCCGACACGCTACTACGGCGCGCGCCATTACGGCTATCGCCGCCATTTCCGGCCGCATTATTACGGCTATGCACCGAGCTACTATTACGGCCCGCGCTACTACCAGCCGCGACGCTTCTGCCGCGTCGTCTGGACCTATTACGGCCCACGCAAGATCTGCCGCTATCGCCCCTGGCATCACCGCCACTGGCACTACCGGCGGCATCACCATCGCTTCAATATTTATTGGTGAGATGGGTCGGGTTGACTGAAGCGACTCTCCACACACTCCGTCATGGCCGGGCATAGCGCGAAGCGCGGCTTCGCTGGATGTCCCGGCCATCCACGTCTTTGCTTGTTGCCAAGACGTGGATCCGCGGGTCAAGCCCGCGGATGACGACGGAGCGTAGTGCACGCGCCGGAGCTCACTCCCCGAGCTGAAACGCCTCGAACCGCCCGAGCTCTTCCTCGATGCGGCGCTTCCATTCCTTGCGCGGTGTTTTCGGCTTGGTGCCCTCACCGACCCAGCTCCATTGCTGCATCAGCAATTTGCGCTTCTGCCGATCGGTCTTGAGATCGACCGCTGCAACGATCTGATCATCCACCAGCACCGGCAGTGCGAAGTAGCCGAGCTGGCGTTTTTCTTTCGGCACATAGGCCTCGAAGCGATGGTCATGCCCGAAGAACAAATTGGTCCGCTTGCGCTGGATCACCAGGGGATCGAATGGCGACAGCACATGCACGAGCCCCGCCTCGCCCGGGCTGGTGTCCTCGATCGCCGCGGGCGTCGTCCAGTGCTCCTGCTTGCCGGCGCCATCAAGCGTAACGGCCACTAATTCGCCTTTACGCATACGTGCCTCGATCAGCTTGCGTATGCCGACCTTGCTCGGTGCATCCAGATGGCAGATCGAGTCCAGACTGACGATGCCCTGCGACCGCAGCGCGCGGTTCAGCAGATAGGCGAATTTCTCCGTAGCGCTCGCCGCTTTCGGCAGCGTCTCCCAACCGAAATGCCGCAGCAGAAGATCATAGGTCTTCAGCATGCCCTGCCGTTCGGAGATCGTGAGATGCCCCTCATAAAACGCGAGCTGCAGCGCCCGCTTTGACGGCTTGCGGCTGGCCCATTCGTGATCCTTCTCGCGTAGCACATCGTCATCGATATCGCGAATCGACAACGGGCCGGCCTTGGCCAACCGCATGACCTTGCGCTTGTCCGCCGGCGTCACCGAAGCGAACCAGCTATGGCCCTCACGGCGATAATATTTCATGTCCGGCACGAAGAAGCCGATGTCGTCGGTCGGCACATAGGCCAGCGCATGGGTCCAGTATTCGAACACGCTCTTGTCGTGCGTCTGCGCCTGCCTGAGATCCGCGCGTTTGTAGTTCGGGATCCGTGAAAACAGGATGTGATGGTGACTGCGCTCGATCACATTGATGGTGTCGATCTGCACATAGCCGAGATGTTGGACAGCGGCTTTCACCGCCTCCGCGCCATTACCGAACGGCGCCCGCGCATCGAGCCGCTGCGCGCGCAACCAGATGCGGCGGGCCGTCGTGTCGGTCAGTGCGATCGGTTTGACGGGTGCGCGAGGCATGCGTGACAAATTGCGAAGCTCATAGAAAGACGACCTGCATCAGCAGGCCGTCGATCTTACCGAGGATGCGTCGCCCCGTGCAGCTAAATTAGTGCCACTCGCGGATATCGACGAAGTGCCCCGCGATCGCAGCCGCAGCCGCCATCGCCGGCGACACCAGATGGGTGCGGCCCTTGTGGCCCTGACGGCCCTCGAAGTTGCGGTTCGAGGTGGCAGCGCAGCGTTCTTCCGGCGCCAGCTTGTCGGGATTCATCGCCAGGCACATGGAGCAACCCGGCTCACGCCATTCGAAACCGGCCTTCAGGAAGATCTTGTCGAGGCCTTCAGCTTCCGCCTGCTCCTTCACCAGACCCGAGCCCGGCACGATCATCGCCGAGACATGGCCGTTGACGGTCTTGCCGTCGACAACCTTGGCCGCGGCGCGCAGATCCTCGATACGACCATTGGTGCAGGAACCGATGAAGACGCGGTCGAGCTTGATATCAGTGATCTTGGTACCCGCGGTCAAACCCATATAGGCCAGCGCACGCTCCTTGGAGAGGCGCTTGGCCTCATCGGCGATGTCAGCGGGATTCGGCACCTTGCCGGAGATCGAGATAACGTCTTCGGGCGACGTGCCCCAGGTGACGATCGGCGGCAGCTTCGCCGCATCGAGACGGATCTCGTGATCAAAATGCGCGCCTTCGTCGGAGCGCAGTGTTTCCCAGTAGCGCACGGCCTGTTCCCACATCTCGCCTTTCGGCGACATCGGGCGACCTTTCAGGAATTCATAGGCCTTCTCGTCAGGTGCGATCAGGCCGGCACGGGCGCCGCCCTCGATGGACATGTTGCAGACCGTCATGCGGCCTTCCATCGACAGAGCGCGGATCGCCTCGCCGGCATATTCCAGCACATAGCCGGTGCCGCCGGCGGTACCGATTTCGCCGATGATGGCCAGGATGATGTCCTTGCCGGTGACGCCGTCGGGCAATTTGCCGTCGACGGTAGCGCGCATGTTCTTCGCCTTCTTCTGGATCAGCGTCTGCGTCGCCAGCACGTGCTCGACTTCCGACGTGCCAATGCCATGCGCCAGCGCGCCGAATGCGCCGTGCGTCGAGGTGTGGCTGTCGCCGCAAACGATCGTCGTTCCCGGCAGCGTAAAGCCCTGCTCGGGGCCGATGACGTGAACGATGCCCTGACGCTTGTCGAACTCGTTGTAATATTCGATGCCGAATTCACGCACGTTCTCGGCCAAAGTCGCGATCTGCTCGGTGCTTTCCGGATCGGGATTGGGCTTGGTGCGATCGGTGGTCGGCACGTTGTGATCGACGACGGCGAGCGTCTTCTCTGGCGCATGCACACGGCGGCCGGCGGCACGCAGGCCTTCGAACGCCTGCGGGCTCGTCACTTCGTGCACCAGATGGCGATCGATATAGAGCAGGCAGGTGCCGTCAGCGGCTTCCTCGACCAAATGGTCGTTCCAGATCTTGTCGTACAGGGTGGTCGGCTTTGCAGAGTCAGTCATGAGATCAGGCCTCAAAAGAAAACGTGGGCCAGTTGCGTGCTGCTAAATGATTCGCCGCATCGACGGCGCAAAGCGCGCAACTGAGAAACGGGAAAAGAAACGCGTGAGATTGCTCACGCGCTTCTAAGCGCGCCCACGATCGACGTGGTGAAGCGACCGAAGAAGCGACCGGGCAGCCGACTATGATCGTCGATGACGATGCGCAAAGCGTGCTGGTGCAGGTCTAGAAACATTCCAGTCCTATAGCACTCAGCGATCACGACGCCAATGCGACGGAGGTATGCAGTCTTCACGTAACAAAAAAGCGCGGCTTGCGCCGCGCTTTTCGCCTCGCACATTCGATGGTGCGGAAAATTACTTGGCAGCAGCCGCAGCAGCGACCTTGGCCGGACGCTCGGTCTTCTTCTCGACGATGCGGGCCGACTTGCCGCGCAGATCGCGCAGGTAATACAACTTGGCGCGACGCACCTTGCCGCGACGCACAACCTTGATCGAGTCGATCATCGGGGAGAGCAGCGGGAACACGCGCTCGACACCCTCGCCGTAGGAAATCTTGCGAACGGTGAAGCTCTCATTGATGCCACCGCCATTACGGCCGATGCAGACGCCTTCATAGGCCTGCACGCGGGAGCGCTCGCCTTCGACAACCTTCACGTTGACGATGAGGGTGTCGCCGGGACCGAATTCCGGGATCAACTTGGTGGCGGAAAGGCGGTCGAACTGCTCTTTTTCAAGCGTCTGAATCAGGTTCATCGAAAATCTCCATCGGCGGCGCGCCCAGACGTTGCGCGGGCTGCGCTCGAAACTCTTACCCTGCCATTGCACGGATTTGGCGCTGCTATACGGGAAAGCGAAGCCGTTGTCACCGTCTCTGTCACTCGCCCGTCGTGATTTTTGGCGGTTTTCGCTTTCTGCCCGATTCCGGGGCTTTCGGGCGAGCCGCCCATAAATCGGGCCGGCGCTCCTGGGTAAGCGCCTCCGCCTCGGCCAGCCGCCATTTGGCAACCTTCGCATGGTCGCCCGAAATCAGGACATCCGGGATTTGACGCCCCTCGAAGGTCTGCGGGCGGGTGTATTGCGGGTATTCCAGTAGCCCATCAGAGAAACTCTCGTCGGTTCCAGACGCCAACTTACCCATGACCCCCGGCAGAAGCCGGACGCAGGCGTCAATCAGCGTCATGGCGGCGATTTCGCCGCCGGACAGCACGTAGTCGCCAATAGAGACTTCCTCGAGCCCTCGGGCGTCGATGACGCGCTGATCGATGCCTTCAAAGCGGCCACAGACGATCAGCGGCCCCGGCCCGGCCGCCAGCTCCGCCACCCGCGCCTGGGTCAATGGCCGACCGCGCGGGCTCATGACGAGCCTGGGGCGATCCTGCGCATCCGCCGCATCGATCGCCGCCGCCAGCACGTCAGCCCGCAGCACCATGCCCGGTCCGCCGCCGGCAGGCGTATCATCGACACTGCGATGCTTGTCTGTGGCCGAGGCGCGGATATCCCGTGCCTCCAGCGCCCACAGGCCGGAAGCCAGCGCTTTGCCGGCAAGGCTGATGCCGAGCGGGCCCGGAAACATCTCGGGAAACAGCGTCAGCACCGTCGCGCGCCATGGCGCGGATGAAGGATCGGAAGTCATGGCCTTCCATCGCGCGTCCGGCGCGAGGCGTCAAACCCCGGCGATCGCCGCGTCAGGCCGCCGACATCTGCTCGCTGGTGTCACCGGCATCGAAGGCGGCGCGAGCGGCCTTGATCTCCGCGAAGCTGCGCTCAGCCCAGTCGATCAGGCCGGCCAGCGGCCCGAGGGCCGATTGTCCCAGCGGCGACAGCCGATATTCGACCGAAAGCAGAGCGACAAAACAGTCCCATACGTTCGTCTGCCGGAAGCCGAATTCAAGGCCATCATGCTCAATGCCGGGCCTTCCGGAAGAACTCGCGGATCTGATCGCGACATCAAACACGGCGGCAGCCGACGGCGCGCTGTTCGACGACAGCCACACACTCGGCAAGCTGATTGGCCGGCCGACCACGCCGTTTGCAACAACGATTGCAGAAGCGTTGAAAGCGTAAGCCTTACGCCGCGGTGGGGTCGTCGCCGATAATCTCACCCGGCAATTCGATCACGACATGGCCAGCCGCGAGGTCAACGGTCGGCACCACCGCATTGGTGAACGGCAACAGCAGGGTCGCGCCCTCTAGCGGCGCGATCTCGATGATATCGCCGGCGCCGAAATTATGGATGCCGACCACACGGCCGATCGCATCGCCCGCAGCATTGACCGCAGCGAGACCGATCAGATCGGCGTGGTAATATTCATCGTCTTCGGTGTCGGGCAGCGCATCGCGCGCCACAAAGAGCTCGACGCCATTGAGGCGCTCGGCGTCTTCGCGGGACGCGACGCCTTTCAGCGTCGCGACCAGATGGCCCTTGGCCTCGCGGACATCATCGACCTCAAAGCTCCGCTTGCCGTCCTTGGTGGCAAGCGGACCGTAATCGAGCACGGCGAATGGATCTTCGGTGAAGGTCCACAGCCGGACCTGACCGCGCACACCATGCGGCGCGCCGATGCGCGCGACGCAGATTTGCGCGGTTGGCATTCCGCCTTACTTCTTAGCGGCGGCTTCAGCGTTGGCCTTGCGCTCCTTGCGCGGCACGGCCTTCTCGGGATTGTTGCGGGCTTCGCGCTTCTGAACGCCAGCAGCATCGAGGAAGCGAGCGACGCGATCCGACGGCTGTGCGCCCTTGGCGATCCAGGCCTTGGTCTTGTCGAGGTCGAGCTTCAGGCGCAGCTCGTTGTCCTTGGCGAGCAGCGGATTGAAGTAACCGAGACGCTCGATGAAGCGGCCATCGCGGGGAAAACGCGAGTCGGCGACGACGACGTGATAGACGGGGCGCTTCTTGGTGCCTGCACGGGCGAGGCGGATAACGACGGACATGGGATTCTCCTAAGTGTGTTCGATTTGAATGTGAGTTGAATGGGTCGCGTTATTTCTTTTTCCCGAGACCGGGAAAGCCGCCGAGTCCCGGCAGCGTCGGTTTGCCCAGGCCCGACAGGCCCGGGAAATCTTTCGGCAATGACGGCATGCCCTGCGGCAGCCCGCCCGGCATCTTCTCGGCCATTGCCTTCATCTGTTCGGGTGACGGCATGCCGCCGCCACCGAAGCCCATGGCTTGCGCGATGCCGGCCATCGGGCCGCGCTTGCCGGAGCCCATGGCCTTCATCATGTCGGCCATGTTCCGGTGCATCTTCAGCACCTTGTTGACTTCCTCGACCTTGAGGCCGGCGCCGGCAGCGATACGCTTCTTGCGGCTGGCCTTGAGGATGTCGGGATTCTTGCGCTCCTGACGCGTCATTGAATCAATAACCGCGATCTGGCGCTTCACCACGCGGTCATCGAGACCGGCAGAGGCGATCTGGTTCTTCATCTTGGCGATGCCGGGCATCATGCCCATCAGGCCGGAGAGACCGCCCATATTGGTCATCTGGATCAGTTGCTCACGCATGTCGGTCAGATCGAACTGACCCTTGCGCATGCGCTCGGCGGTGCGTGCAGCTTTCTCGGCGTCGATATTCGCAGCAGCGCGCTCGACCAGCGACACCACGTCGCCCATGCCGAGAATGCGGCCGGCGATACGGCTCGGATGGAAGTCTTCCAGCGCGTCGGTCTTTTCGCCGGTACCGATCAGCTTGATCGGCTTGCCGGTGACGGCGCGCATCGACAGCGCAGCACCACCGCGGCCATCGCCGTCGACGCGCGTGAGCGCGATGCCGGTAAGGCCGACGCGTTCGTTGAAGGAGCGCGCGAGATTGACGGCGTCCTGACCGGTCAATGCATCCGCGACCAGCAGCACTTCATGCGGATTGGCGATCGCTTTGATCTCGATCGCTTCCGACATCATTTCTTCGTCGAGCGTGGTGCGGCCGGCGGTGTCGAGCAGAACCACGTCGTAGCCGCCGAGCTTCGCAGCGGACAGCGCGCGCTTGGCGATCTCAGCGGGCTTCTGGCCTTCGACGATCGGCAGCGTCTGGATGTCGAGATCGCGGCCGAGCACCGCGAGCTGCTCCATGGCAGCCGGACGATAGACGTCGAGCGAGGCCATTAGCACCTTGCGCTTGTCGCGCTGGGTGAGACGGCGGGCGAGCTTTGCAATGGTGGTGGTTTTACCGGAACCCTGCAGACCGACCATCATGATGGCGACGGGTGGCACGGCTTGCAGATCGATGCCGCCTTCACCGTCGGCGCCGAGCGTGGCGACCAGCTCGTCATGGACGATCTTGACGACCATCTGGCCGGGGGTGACCGACTTGACGACGGTGGCGCCGATGGCCTGTTCACGGACACGATCGATGAAGCTGCGGACCACGTCGAGCGAGACGTCGGCCTCGAGGAGCGCCCGGCGGACTTCGCGCATGGCGGCATCGACATCAGCCTCCGACAGCGCACCGCGCCCGGTGAGCCGATCGAGAATTCCGCCAAGCCGTTCCGACAGACTGTCGAACATCGATTGTCGCTTCCGCTCGTGCCATCCCATGATGGCAATAACCAAACACTTTTGCGCCCGAGGGCGCATCGCGCTGTCGGGCGTTGACCTCCGGTCTCCAGGACCGGTCGGCGGGTCGAAAAGAGAACTTTTCGAGAAGTGGCGGGATTTACAGTGCTGGAGCCCGATAAGTCAAGGTTTGCAGGGCGATCGCCTGGTCAGGCGGCCGCGCTCCGGGTTCCGCCGGCATCATAGTGCTGCTGTGCCTCAAGCACCTGGCCCATATGGTTTTCAGCCCAGACCCGCAGCGCATCGACGGTATCCGACAGGGTTCGTCCGAGCGGTGTGATCGCATATTCGACCGTGACCGGCACGGTGGGGATCGCCTTGCGGCTCACCAGGCCATCGCGCTCCAGGCTTTTCAGGGTCTGCGACAGCATTTTCTGCGAGATTCCCTCGATCTGCCGCCGCAGCTGGTTGAAGCGAACGGGGCCGTCCGTGAGCAGGCCCAGCACCAGAACCGCCCATTTATCGGCGATCCGGTCCAGAACCAGCCGAGTTGGGCAGCTGCTCGCATAGACGTTGCCGGCTTTCCAGCGCTGGGCGGCGCTTTCGATATCGGTCTGCATGGCGGCGGTCTCCTCGGGGTAACCAGCTAACGCAAAAGTGCCTTCTTCACAGCTACTGCCGAAATGAATAGCAAGTTTCTATTGGTTACCACATGGAGATATCAAATGAAAATCGCCCTGATCGGCGCCACCGGCCGCGCCGGCTCGCAAATTGTCGCTGAACTGTCCCGCCGCGGTCATACCGTCACCGCCATCGCCCGCAACCCGGAGAAAGCCCCTGTTCTGGCCGGGGTGACGCCACTGAAGGCCGACGCCAACGATGTTGCCGGTCTCACTGCCGCCCTGAAGGGCCACGACGTCGCCGTCAGCGCGATCCATTTCCTCGTCAGCGACCCGCACAAGCTGATCGCGGCCGTGAAGGCCGCGGGCGTTCCGCGCTATCTGGTGGTCGGCGGCGCCGGCAGCCTCGAAGTCGCTCCCGGCCTGAAGCTGATCGAGACCCCGGGATTTCCGGCGGAATACCGGGCCGAGGCCGCGGTGGGCGGCCTGTTCCTCGACATCCTGCGCCACGACAAGGAGCTCAACTGGACCTTCCTGTCGCCCTCGGCCCTGTTCATCCCGGGCGAGCGCACCGGGACATTCCGGCTTGGCGGCGATCAACTGCTCGCCAACGACAAGGGCAGCAGCATTTCCTTTGAGGATTATGCCATCGCCATGGCCGACGAGATCGAGACGCCTGCGCACGCGCGCAAGCGGTTCACCGTCGGCTACTGAGCGAACAAAGGATCGGCGCGGGTTGCGGAATCCACTGACAAATTCCATGTGATGCGAGCTGCGCCTCGTTGGGCGCAGCTCGTCGTCCCACCGGATTTGATCCAGCTCCATGATTCTCACCCGCCGCCGCCTTCTGACGTCGCTGGGCGGTCTCGCCGCAGCCGCTGGGCTGTCGGCCTTCTGGGCTTCCCGCATGACCAATTATGACGGCCCCGTCTCCGATCACTTCGACGGCAAGATCTTCTTCGATCCCGACGGCGTGCCGCCCAAGTCACTCGGCGAAGTGCTGCGGTGGCAATTCGGCGGCGGCCGTACGCGCGAGGTCTGGCCCGACTGGGTCGAGAACGAATTTGCCGATACGCCGCCGGCCAAGATCGAGGGCACGGGCGTTCGTTTTAGTTACGTGGGTCACGCGAGCTGGCTGATCCAGACTGCCGGCATCAACATCCTGTTCGATCCGGTGTGGTCTGACCGCGTCTCGCCGTTCTCGTTTGCCGGGCCGAAGCGCCACACCGCACCGGGCATCGCGTTCGACAAGCTGCCGAAAATAGACATCGTGCTGGTGTCGCACGGTCATTACGACCATCTCGATCTTCCGACGCTCTCAAAGCTCGCCGCAAAATTTGCGCCGCGCGTGATCACGCCGCTTGGCAATGACATCACCATGAAGAGCGCCGACAGCGCGATCAAAGCCGAGGCCTATGACTGGACAGATCGCGTCGAGCTTGGCAACGGCCTTGCCGTCACGCTGGTGCCGACGCGGCACTGGACGGCGCGCGGCCTGTTCGACCGCAACAAGTCGCTCTGGGCGAGCTTCGTGCTGGAGACGCCGGCAGGCAAGATCTACATCGTCGGCGACAGCGGCTATGGCGACGGCCTGCACTTCCGCCGCGTGCGCGAAGCCCATGGTGCTATCAGGCTCGCGATCCTGCCGATCGGCGCCTATGAGCCACGCTGGTTCATGAAGGACCAGCACATGAATCCGGAAGACGCCGTGAAGGCCCTGAGCGATTGCGGCGCGCAGCAGGCGCTGGCCAGCCATCACAGCACATTCCAGCTCACCGATGAGGCGATTGACGGACCGGTGAAAGGATTGGCTGCCGCATGCAGCGCGGCGGAATTACCCAGTGAGAAGTTTATGGCGCTTAAGCCGGGACAGGTGGTGGAGATTTAAGGAAAGCACGAACTCTCAGTCGTCATGCCCGACCAGCGCGAAGCGAGCTTCGCTAGATGTGCCGGGCATCCAGGTCTTTAGCGAAGACTGAAGACTAAGGCATGGATGGCCGGGACATCTGGCGAAGCCGCGCTTCGCGCTTTGCCCGGCCATGACCGAGTTTGTAGTTACTGCGCCGGCTTGATTTCCCAGCTCACGCTGACATTCACGCGCAGCACTTCCTCGCCTTGCGCCACCGGAGCCGATGCCACGTCGGCGGCCATCTTGCGCAACATCATTGGCGCTGGCGCGCTGCCGGAGTCCTCGGAGATGCTGATCGGCGCGCCGAGCTTGACGCCGGCAGCCTTGGCGTAAATCTCTGCCTTGCGCCGCGCATCCGCAATCGCGTCGCTGCGCGCATCGTCGAGAAGTTGCGACGCCTTGGTCACCATGAAATTGATGCCGCCAACCTCATTGGCGCCCGACGACACCAGCGCGTCGATCGTGCCGGCCACCTTGGTCACGTCGCGTACGCGGATGGTGACGCGGTTACTGGCGCGATAGCCCGAGATAACGTTGGGGCCAGGATTGGGATTGGGACGGGTCTGCTGCGCATATTGCGGAAACAGCGACAGCCGCGACGTCTGCATGTCCTTCTCGGCGATACCCGCGCTTTTCAGGGCCGCCAGCACCTTGGCCATCGCGGTATTGTTGGCCTCGGCGGCCTCGCGTGCCGTCTTGGCATCAGTCGTGACACCGCCATCGACGACAGCAAGATCCGGCGGCACCGAGACGGTGCCTTCGCCGGAGACGGAAATCACCGGCGGTGGATTGACCTGCGCGAGCGCAGGAGTGGCGATGAGCGCAATGGCCAGCGAAGCGAGAGCGAAATGATTTGTCATGCCCATTCTCTCGCGACCGTCCAAGGCTTCTTTATGACCAGAGGCTATGACAGAGCTACGGCTCGGCTACTTGAGCGGCACATAGACATTGATGACCAGCTTGTCTTCCGCCGTCTTCAAGGGATCGGTCATGTATTCCTCGATGAACGTGTCTTTCGCCTCTAACTTCTTGTCATCGAGGTGATTGGTGATCGCCTCATAGGTGTTGTCCATATTGTCGTAGGAGCCGCGATGGACGAACTTCAGCGCCTTACCATCCGGCGACAGGCCCATCTTCATCGCTTTCGGCAGGTTCTTCACCTCCTGATCGACCGGGATTTCCGCGAGGAAGGTGAAGCCAGTGTCATCGGTGGTCGTATAGACGATCATCGGATTGCCGGATGATTTGACACCCTGTTTGTCGAGCACGGTGGTGATCTGCTTGAACGCATCCATCAGCGTATCGAAGGCCGAATCCCAATTGGCCTTGCCGACGAAAGTCACCATCTGCTTCGGCGACAGCGTGATTTCCTCGCCGAATGGATCGGCAACCTGGACCTGAGGCGCGGGTGGCGTTGCAGGGGCCTGCGCTGCGGCGGGCGGCGTTGCCGGCGCGGCGGGGGCCGGCGTCTCCGGTGTGGCGGGAGCGGGTGTGGCGGGAGCCGTTGCCGCCGGAGCTGGTGTCGCCGGCGCGGGCGGGGTGGCGGGGGAGCTTGCCGCTGGCGGCGTGGCAGGCGGAGATTGTGCCCAAGCCGCGGCGTTCAGCGTCAACGCGGCTGCCGGGATCAGCGCCGCAGTGGCGAGGCGGGACAGGCGAGAACGGGTCATTCGAAGGGTCTCCAGTGACATCCTGCAGCGCAGCGTCCGGCAACATGCGCGATACGGCATCATGGTAACACGCAGCCGCGGCTTTCGTCCCCTCCCCAAATTGCGCAGGGCCATTCAAAACAGCCGACACAGAATCGCCGCACTGGCCAATCTGCCCGGGCTCGCCATATAAGGCTGAGATCAACGGGACCGAGCATGAGCGCACTGGCCAACCATTCCTTCGCCAAGATGAACGGCATCGGCAACGAGATCGTCGTGATCGACCTGCGCGATACGGCATCCGGTATCACGCCTGCCGACGCCCGCGCCGTGGCCACCCCCGAAGGCGTGCCCTATGACCAGTTGATGGTGCTGCAGAAGCCCCGGCTGGCCGGCACTGACGCGTTCGTCTCGATCTACAACAATGACGGCTCCGAGGCGGGCGCTTGCGGCAACGGCATGCGTTGCGTGGCGCGGCAGACCTTTGCCGGCGGCGACAAGACGGCACTCACATTCGAGACCAAGGCCGGCCTGATCAATTGCTGGCAAGGCCCGACGCCGGATCTCTACACGGTGGACATGGGCACGCCGAAGTTCGGCTGGCAGGACATTCCGCTGGCCGAGGAATTCCGTGACACCCGCGGCATCGAGTTGCAGATCGGCCCGATCGACGCGCCCATCCTGCACACCCCGTCAGTGGTCTCGATGGGCAACCCGCATGCGATCTTCTGGGTCGACGACATCCAGGCCTATGACCTCGAAAAGTTCGGACCGCTGCTGGAAAACCACCCGATCTTCCCGGACCGCGCCAATATCACGCTGGCCCATATCGTCGATCGCGATCACATCGTGATGCGCACCTGGGAGCGCGGCGCCGGCCTCACCAAGGCCTGCGGCTCCGCGGCTTGCGCAACCGCTGTTGCCGCCGCTCGCCTGCGCCGGACCAATCGCACTGTGCATATGACGCTGCCCGGCGGTGTACTCACCATCGAATGGCGCGAGAGCGACGACCACGTGCTGATGACGGGGCCGGCCGCGTTTGAATATGAGGGCACGTTCGATCCGAAGCTGTTCGCTTCGGTCGCGTAAGCCCTACTCCCCGTTCCAGCCACACGCCCGCAGCCGCTCATGCAGATGCGGCGGGGCCGGTGCGACGACACGAATCGGGTCCTTGTTGCGCGAAATCGGAATCACGATCTCGCGGGCATGCAGATGCAGTGTCGGCTCGCCGAAGCGTGGCCCGTTGCCGTAGATATTGTCGCCGACGATCGGAAAACCTGACGATGCCGAGTGCACGCGGAGCTGATGCGTGCGACCCGTCACCGGCTCCAGCGCCAGCCAGCTCATGCCACCGCCGCGGCCGAGCACGGTGAAGTTCGAGACGGCCTTGAGCCCCTCGGGATCCGGCTTCATCCACCAGCCCCGGTCGGCATTGAGCCGCCCGAGCGGCATGTCGATCACGCCCGAATCTTCGACAGGCCCGCCCTCGACCACCGCCCAATAGGTCTTCCGGATACGGCTGTGCTTGAACAGCAGGCCCAGCGACGCTGTCGCCTTGCGGTGCCGGCCGAGCACCAGGCAGCCCGAGGTGTCGCGATCCAGCCGATGTGCCAGAACGGGTGCACGCGGCAGGCCATAGCGCAGGAATTCGAACGATGTTTCCAGATTGGCGCCGCCCTTGGGGCCGCGATGCACCGGCAGGCCGGCTGGCTTGTCGATCACCAGCATCAGGCCGTCACGGTGCAGCACCCGCGCCAGAATCTCGGCCTCGGTCAGCTCCACCGCATCGGTGCGGGGTTCCAGCCGGGGCTCGGCCTCCAAGCTTACGTCTTCGTCACTTTCACTGGTCATACTTTGAATCATGGCGCGAAACGGCTAACACACCCCCGACATGAGCGACACTCCCGAAACGCCAAAACTGAGCTGGTGGCGACGGCTCTCCGGCGGGCTGAAGCGCACCTCGAGCGCCCTCGGCACCGCGGTCGCCGACCTCGTGACCAAGCGCAAGCTCGACCGCGCCATGCTCGAGGACATCGAGGACGTGCTGTTGCGCGCCGATCTGGGTACCGAAGTGGCGGCGCGGATTTCCGCCGCCGTCGGCCATGGCCGCTATGACAAGGCGATCTCCGCCGACGAGGTCAAAACCGTTGTGGCCACCGAAGTCGAGAAAGTGCTCTCGGCGGTCGCCAAGCCGTTGGTGATCGATACTTCGCACAAGCCGTTCGTGATCCTCGTGGTCGGTGTCAACGGTTCCGGCAAGACCACCACCATCGGCAAGCTCGCCTCCACCTTCTCCGCCGAAGGCCGCAAGGTGATGCTCGCCGCCGGCGATACGTTTCGCGCGGCAGCCATCGAGCAGCTCAAGGTCTGGGGCGAACGCAACAAGGTGCCGGTCATCGCCGGCGCGCAGGGTTCGGATTCCGCGAGCCTCGCCTTCACCGCCGTCACAGCGGCCCGCGACGACAAACGCGACGTGCTGCTGATCGACACCGCCGGCCGCCTGCAGAACAAGACCGAACTCATGGTCGAACTCGAGAAGGTCGTGCGCGTCATCAAGAAGGTCGATGCCACAGCGCCGCATGCGGTGCTGCTGGTCCTCGATGCCACGGTGGGACAAAACGCGCTGTCGCAAGTCGAGGCGTTTCATCGTACGGCTGGCGTCACCGGCCTCGTGATGACCAAGCTCGACGGCACCGCGCGCGGCGGCATCCTCGTGGCGCTGTCGGAGAAATACAAATTGCCGGTGCATTTCATCGGCGTCGGCGAAGGCATCGACGATCTCGCGCCGTTCACCGCCAGGGATTTCGCGCAGGCGATTGCAGGAATTGAAAGCTGACATGACTGACGTGATCGACAAGAAGCAGCCGCATCCGCTATTCAAGCTCGCCACCGAGCTCGGCCCGCTGATCGTGTTTTTCGTCGCCAATGCCAAATTCAACCTGTTCGTCGCCACCGGCGCCTTCATGGTGGCCATCGTTGCGGCGATGATCGCGTCCTATGTCGTAGTCAGGCATGTGCCGATTATGGCGCTTGTCACCGCCGTCATCGTGCTGGTGTTCGGCACGCTGACGCTGGTGCTGCATGACGAGACCTTCATCAAGGTCAAGCCGACCATCATCTATGGCCTGTTCGCAGCGATCCTCGGCGGCGGCCTGTTGTTCGGCCGATCCTTCATCGCCATCATGTTCGACCAGATGTTCAATCTCACACACGAAGGCTGGCGCGCGCTGACGAAGCGCTGGGCGCTGTTCTTCTTCGCCATGGCGCTTCTGAACGAAGCGATCTGGCGCACCCAGAGCACGGATTTCTGGGTGGCCTTCAAGGCATTCGGCGTGATCCCGCTGACCATGGTCTTCGCGGTGGCGCAGATGCCGCTGATCAAGCGCTACGGCATCGAGCCGGCCACGCTCGCGGAGAGCGCGGCGGACGAAGGTGATCTGAGGAAGTAGAAACGGCTCTTACTTAACCTCGCCCCGCTTGCGGGGAGAGGTCGGGTTGCGAGCGCAGCGAGTAATCCGGGTGAGGGGGAGCCAGTGTTTCACTCGCTAGCTCCCCCTCACCCGTCGCGGACTTCGTCCGCGCCACCCTCTCCCCGCAAGCGGGGAGAAGGAAAACACTACACCGCCAGCGTGCCGGCCTTTGCCGCCGCATAGCGCTCGCCGACCTTGGTCCAGTTGACCGTATTCCACCACGCCTTGAGATAATCAGCGCGACGGTTCTGGTAGGTCAGATAATAAGCATGCTCCCAGACGTCGTTGCCCATCAGCGCGCGCTTGCCGTCCATGATCGGATTGTCCTGATTCGGACGCGTCTCGATCGACAGCTTGCCGTCCTTGTCGACGATCACGAACACCCAGCCAGAACCGAACTGACGGCCGCCGGCGGCGTTGAAATCGGTCTGGAATTTCTCGAGGCCGCCGAGGTCGCGATCGATCGCCGCGAGCACATCGCCTTCCGGCTTGCCGCCATTCGGGCCCATGATCTGCCAGAACATGGTGTGGTTGGCATGGCCGCCGAGATTGTTGCGCACGCCGGTGCGGATCGCGTCAGGCACGCTGTTGAGATTGCCGAGCACCTCGACCAGCGGCTTCTCGCCGATCACCGGGGTATCCTTGGCAAAATTGTTCATGTTGGCAACGTAGGCGGCGTGATGCCTGTCGTGATGGATCTCCATCGTCTTGGCATCGATATGCGGTTCAAACGCCGTGACCGGATAGGTCAGCGGCGGCAGGATGAATGGCGCATTGCCGGCAGTAGGGGTGGCCGGCGCAGCCGCCTGGGCGAAAGCAAGACGGGGCGCGACGGCCGCGGCAGCGATGCCGGTCGCAGCGAGCATGAGATGGCGTCGGGACATCGATGACATGGGGCTTCTCCCTTGAATATGGACTGCTACGTCTGGCAAATACGCACCGCATCTCTGGCAGTTTCGTGTGCGGGCATTGTGACGCAGCGCGACATAGCACATCACAGGTCTGAGATACCGTCTCACATGGGGCGAATCATGATCCACCGGGCCGGACGCTGCGTTGGCCGTCGCGGTGCTTCAGGAGATAATGCAGGCCGACCAGGGCCGCAGCCATTCCCGAGATCGCGCCGATGGCTAGCGCCCAGCGCGGACCGAATCGATCAGCGGCCCAGCCGACAATCGGCGCACCGATCGGCGTACCACCAAGTGCAATGGCCAGCAGGATCGCCATCACGCGACCACGCATGGCCGGCTCGGTCGAGAGCTGCACCAGGCCGCTGGTCGAGGTGGTCACGGTTTGAGCTGCAATACCGATGACAATCAGCGTGAGACCGAACAACCAGTAACTCGGCATCGCGGCGGCGAGGACGAAGCCTGCACCAAACACAGCGGTACCGACGATCAGAAGACCGATGCGCGGCCTGTCGCGCCGCGCTGCCAGCAGCGAACCGATCACCGACCCGATCGCCATGACCGATGTCAGGACGCCATATTGACCGGCGCCGGCATGAAATGCCGTGACCGACATGGTCGAGATGAAAATCGGAAAGTTCAGACCGAAGGTGCCGATCAGGAACAGCATCAGCAAGATGGCTTTCAGGTCCGGCCGTTTCCAGACATAGCGAAAGCCTTCGACCAGACTGCCGCGGCCACCTGCAGCACGCTGCGCCGGATACATCTCATCGGCGCGCAGCAGCATGAGGGAGCCAAGCACCGCCATGAACGAGACCGCATTGAGAATGCACACCCATCCGGAGCCGACATGGGCAATCAGGAGGCCGGCAACCGCCGGACCGATCATCCGCGCCGCATTGAACGAGGTGGAGTTGAGCGCGACGGCATTCGACAGATCCGCCTCGATGACCAGTTCGGAGACGAAGGTCTGCCGTGCCGGAAAATCGAAGGCCGCAACGCAGCCGAGCAGAAACGCAAACACATAGACATGCCAGAGCTGGACGTGACCGCTGATCAGAAGCAGTCCCAGCCCGAGCGCCAGCACTCCCATCGCTACTTGCGTCGCGATCAGCAATTTGCGGCGATCCAGATGATCGGCGGCATAACCCGTGAACGGCAACAGCAGAAGCATCGGCCCGAACTGCAGCGCCATCACGATGCCGACCGCGGTGGCGTTGTTGTCGGTGAGTTGCGTGAGCACCACCCAGTCCTGCGTGGTACGCTGCATCCACGAGCCGATATTCGACACCAGCGCACCACCTGCCCAGACGCGATAGTTGAAACCGCGCAGCGAGCGGAACGTACCGGTGGCCGATATACTCATGAACCGAGCGGTGTGTTGCCGCCGTGAAGGCGCCCGAACAGCCGCGCCGTAAAGATCGCCATCAGCAGAGCGCCAAGACCGAAAGCGGTGACATCGATCGTGGAATGCAGATCGAAATCGCCGACGCGGACGACGAGGAGATAGCCGATCACCAGGTTGACGAAGCCCCAGATCACGTTGACCGTCGAGGACGACAGTCCCTTGCCCGGCGGCTTCGCGAACGGACTTTGAAACGGCCGGCCGGATACGCCGCTCACGAGGTGCGGGATCACATTGATGAGGAAAGCGCCACCGAAGAACCAGGCGAGATAATGAAGCCAAAGCATCTCACGCACTCCGTTTGTCGAGCAGGTTGATGACGTCCTGCGTGGTGCCGGTCTCACCGAGACGGGGGAAGACCTTGGCGATGCTGCAATCATGCGCTTCGGCGCGCATATCCGTCATCGCATCGACGGCGAGCGTGACGTTGAAGCCCGCTTCATAGGCTTGGCGCGCAGTGGCTTCGACACCGGTCCCCGTCGCAACACCGGCGATGACGACTTGCGTGACACCGCGCGACTTCAGTTGCTGTTGGAGATCGGTCGTGGCGAACGCGCCCCAGCTGTGCTTGGTCACGGTGATATCGCGGGGTTGCTGATCGAGTTCGGGGATGAGATCGGTCCAGTCCTCGGCAAGCGGCACCGATCGGCGCGGCTGCTCGGTGCGGCCCGGCGCACCGCCGGCCACGTTGACGAGCACGACCGGCAATTCGCAGGAGCGAAACGCGTCGAGCAGCACACGTGTCTGCTTCACGACGTCCCCGATCGGATGCACCGTCGGCAGCGCGACGATGCCTTGCTGCAGATCGACGACAACAAGTGCCGTGTTCAGATCGAGCGTGGTGAGTGGCATGGGGCTGTCCTTTGAATGCGGTGGCGCGATCAGGCGTCGACGATGCGCTTGAGTAACCCGATACTGCCGGCAAGCTGATCCTGCTCCACGGCGGTCAGGGTTTTCTGGATGGCGTGGAACAGCCAGTCCTCGCGGGCGGCGCGACCGACACGGATCCATTCCTTACAGGCTGGGGTGAGCGCCCAAATGGTCTGGCGACCGTCATTCGGATCCGGGGTGCCGCTGACCAGCCCGGTGGTCTCCAGCGCCGCCACCGTGGCGCCCATGGATTGCGGCCGCACGCCCTCGGCGCGAGCAAGGTGGGTCACCGTCGCCGGGCCGTCGCGATCCAGCCGGCTCAGCACCGCCACCTGGGACATCGTCAGGTCGCCGATGCCGGCCTTTTCACGCAATCTGCGCTTCACCTGACCGATCAGGTCGCGAATCTCGGTCGCCAATGCCAGCGCCCGGGCATCTTCGGGGTTGTCATGATGGTCCGTCATGACCTCGGACTACAGGATACGAAGGAAAACTACAAAGGAAAGCTTCATATCTGCCGATCACATCGCCGTGTCGTTTCAAACCTCGCAGTGATGGCGGCAGGTGTCTTGCCGCACCTAAACAAAAAGGGCGGCCTCACGGCCGCCCTTTCGTAATTCGCAATGTCGCGAAATTACTCCGCTGCAGTCGCGCCTTCGGCGGCCTTCTGCTTGGCTTCGAGATCTTCACCGGTCTCCTGATCGACAGCCTTCATCGACAAACGCGTCTTGCCGCGATCGTCGAAGCCGAGCAGCTTGACCTTGACCTTGTCGCCTTCCTTGACGACGTCGGAGGTCTTCTGCACGCGGCCGCCAGCGAGCTGGCTGATGTGAACCAGACCATCCTTGGCGCCGAAGAAGTTCACGAATGCACCGAACTCCATGACCTTGACCACAGTGCCTTCATAGATCGCGTTGAGCTCCGGATCCGAAGCGATCGACTTGATCCACTTGATCGCAGCCTTGATCGACTCACCATCGGATGAGGCCACCTTCACGGTGCCGTCGTCTTCGATGTTGACCTTGGCGCCGGTCTTTTCGACGATCTCGCGGATCACCTTGCCGCCGGTGCCGATCACTTCACGGATCTTGTCGGTGGCGATCTTGAAGGTTTCGATGCGCGGCGCGTATTCGCCGAGCTCGGCACGGGCGTTGTTGAGCGCCTTCGACATCTCACCGAGAATGTGAATGCGGCCTTCCTTGGCCTGACCCAGAGCGACCTTCATGATCTCTTCGGTGATACCGGCGATCTTGATGTCCATCTGCAGCGAGGTGATGCCGGTATCGGTACCAGCCACCTTGAAGTCCATGTCGCCGAGGTGATCTTCATCACCCAGGATGTCCGACAGAACCGCGTAGCGTGCGCCTTCGAGGATCAGGCCCATGGCGATACCCGCCGTCGGACGCTTCATCGGAACGCCCGCATCCATCAGCGCCAGCGAAGCACCGCAAACCGATGCCATCGACGACGAACCGTTGGACTCGGTGATCTCCGACACCACGCGCACGGTGTACGGGAATTCGTGGTGACCCGGCAGAACCGGATGGATTGCGCGCCAGGCGAGCTTGCCGTGGCCGATTTCGCGACGCTTGGTGCCGCCCATACGACCGGTCTCGCCGACCGAGTAGGGAGGGAAGTTGTAGTGCAGCAGGAACGTCTCTTTGTACGTTCCCGACAGCGAGTCGATGTACTGCTCGTCTTCACCGGTGCCGAGCGTGGTCACGACCAGCGCCTGGGTTTCACCGCGGGTGAACAGCGCCGAACCGTGGGCGCGCGGCAGCACGCCAACTTCGGCGACGATCGGACGAACCGTCGTCAGGTCGCGGCCGTCGATGCGCTTCTTGGTGTCGAGGATGTTCCAGCGAACGATCTTCGATTCCAGTTCCTTGAACACGCCGGCGATGCGGAGCTTGTCGTATTTCGGCTCCTGACCTTCCGGGAAGTAGTGCGCCATCGCCTTCGCCTTGACGGCACCGACGGCGGCGTAGCGGTCCTGCTTCACAGGGATCGCGTAAGCGGCGCGCAGCTCGGCTTCGACGAGACCGAGCATTTCCTTCTCGATTTCGCTGTCATCGATGGTCTTGACCTCGCGCGGCTCCTTCGCGGCCTTCTCGGCGAGCTCGATGATCGCCTTGATGACCGGCTGGAAGTGGCGGTGACCGAACATCACGGCGCCGAGCATCACGTCTTCGTTGAGCTCCTTGGCTTCCGATTCCACCATCAGCACGGCATCGCCGGTGCCGGCGACGACGAGGTCGAGATTGGTGTCGGCCATTTCGTCGAGGGTCGGGTTGAGCACGTATTCATCGTTGATGAAGCCGACGCGGGCCGCACCGATCGGGCCCTGGAACGGGGCGCCGGAAATCGTCAGCGCAGCCGAGGTGGCGACCAGCGCGAGAATGTCCGGATCGTTCTCCATGTCGTGCGACAGCACGGTGACGACGATCTGGGTTTCATTGCGCCAGCCATCGACGAACAGCGGGCGGATCGGGCGATCGATCAGGCGGGAGACCAGCGTCTCCTTCTCGGTCGGACGACCTTCGCGCTTGAAGTAGCCACCGGGAATGCGGCCGGCTGCATAGGTCTTCTCGATGTAGTCGACGGTCAGCGGCAGGAAGTCGATGCCATCCTTGGCAGTCTTCGCGGCGACGACGGTGGCGATAACGACGGTCTCGCCATAGGTGGCGATGACGGCGCCGTCAGCCTGACGGGCAACCTTGCCGGTTTCCAGCTTGAGCGGACGACCGCCCCAATCGATCTCGACGGAGTGAACATTAAACATCTTAGGTTTCTTTCATGGGTTCACGGAGGACGTGACGGCCAAAAACACAAAAGCCATGCGCAAGACGGCAAGAGGCTGCTCGCGATGTCGCGAAATCAGCGTCCGGCGATCCTGCCATGGCTCTGGTATTCTGAATGGCGTCCATCCTTCCGATGGTCGCGGGGATCTTTGGAGGATCGCGCCGCGCGACGGGCACCTTGCCCGTCATCGTCCAGTTGCCGGATTGCTTCTGAACGTTATCGCGAAAGCCGCACATGGCTTCCGCTACAAAAAACGCGCGCAAAGGGTTTTTGCGCGCGTGATTTCGCTTAGCGGCGAATGTTGTGCTTCTCGAGCAGCGCCTTGTAGCGCGCCTCGTCCTTGCGCTTGATGTAGTCAAGCAGCGAACGACGCGTGGAGACTAGCTTCAAAAGACCACGGCGGGAATGGTTGTCCTTGGTGTGGGTCTTGAAGTGTCCGGTCAGGTTGGCAATGCGCTCGGAGAGGATCGCAACCTGGACTTCCGGCGAACCAGTGTCGCCGGTCTTGTTGGCATTGGTCTTGATGACTTCCGCTTTGCGTTCTGCGGTAATCGACATCGTCAGTTACTTTCTTTGCGGGCCGAACTGGCGGTCAGTCCGGTCAGGTTAAACACGCGCTTGGGGATGAGTTCGCCGTTGCCAACTTCAGCGAGGGCCAATAATCGCCCTGCCACCGTGACATAAACTGTGCCGCTACAATCGGGCGCATCCCGTCCGCGCAACAAAACGGCCTGGCCCCGATGGAGCCTTGCCGCATCCGCCCGTGTGACGGCCAGTGCCGGGATGTCGTCCAGCGCGGTCTCAACGGGCAGTAGCGCGTCGGCGAGGCTACCCTCGCCAGACGCGGCTCTATCGCACAAAGCCTCCAACTGTTCCAGCGGAATCATGTCGGCTTCGGCGAAAGGTCCGACCAGGGTACGCCGGAGCGCACTGATATGGCCGTAGCAGCCGAGTAAACGGCCGATATCGCGGGCCAGCGCGCGCACGTAAGTGCCCTTGCCGCACTCGGCTTCGAACACGGCATGGTCGCTATCTGGCTGTTCTGTCAGGACTAATTCGTGAATCACAACCGGTCGGGGAACCAGCGGCACCACCTCGCCGTCGCGGGCGAGATCATAGGCGCGCTCGCCCTGGATCTTGATCGCCGAGTATTGCGGCGGGGTCTGTTCGATATTGCCGGTAAATTGCGGCAGCAGAGCCCTGATCTGGTCGGCCGTTGGCCTATTCGGGCTGGTGAAGGTCGCACGGCCCTCGGTGTCGTCGGTATCGCGTTCCTCGCCCCAAGCGACCGTAAAGCGATAGCGCTTGCGGCCGTCCATCACGAACGGAACCGTCTTGGTGGCTTCGCCGAGCGCGATCGGCAGACCGCCGGACGCCAACGGATCAAGGGTACCGGCATGGCCGGCGCGCTTGGCCTGGAACAGGCGCTTGGCGATCGCGACGGCCTGGGTCGAGGTCATGCCGATCGGCTTGTCGAGGATCACCCAGCCATGAACGTCGCGCTTGTCGCGCCGGACCTGGCCCTGCTGACGCTGCTTGCCGCCCTGATGGCGGGGATCGTTATTGCCGCGATGGCCCTGATGCTGACGCTGGTCATTGCCGCCGCGGTCACCTTGCTGACCGTGGTCGCCGTGCTGCACGGCCGGAGACAGGGTGGGCTCGCCATTGCCCGCTTCATCGAGGCGTGAATCGAGGGCGGCGGCTGGGGTCGTCACAGTCATTCGTTTTCGTCCGAGTCTGGTTTGAGGTCGCGCGCAACGGCAGGCGTGCGCAAAAGTTTGTCGATGCGTTCGGCTTCGTCGAAGCGCTCATCGATGCGGAAGCGGAGATCGGGGGCGTATTTGAGGTTCACGCGATACGCGACCTCGGTTCGCAGGAAGCTCTTGTTCGCCGCGAGCGCCTTCAGCACCGGTTCGGTGTTCTGGCCGCCGAGCGGCATCACATAGACGGTGGCGAGCTTGAGATCGGGCGACATCTTCACCTCGGGCACGGTGATGATGGTGGTCTGCAGAACGGGATCGTGGACCCCACCCTGCGACAGGATATCGGCAATCGCGTGGCGCATCAGCTCGCCAACGCGCAATTGACGCTGCGAGCCGCCCGGCGCGGCAGATTTTTGGTGATGCTTGGGCATCGGTTTCCCTACGAAAACAAAATTCGTCATGGCCGGGTTTGTCCCGGCCATCCACGACTGCTCTTTTGAAATTCAAAGACGTGGATGCCCGGCCATCTAGCGAAGCTAGCTTCGCGCAGGCCGGGCATGACGTCTCGTTTAAATCCGGTCTCTTTGTAAGATTTGGACTTACAGGGAGCGCTGGATGGTCTCTACGCGGTAACACTCGATCACGTCGCCGGCGCGCATGTCGCCGTAGTTCTCGAACGCCATGCCGCATTCCTGGCCTGACGCCACTTCCTTCACTTCGTCCTTGAAGCGCTTCAGTGTCGACAGCTTGCCTTCGTGCACCACGACGTTGTCGCGGATCAGGCGCACATTCGCGCCGCGTTCCACGGTTCCGTCGGTGACGCGGCAACCCGCAACCTTGCCGACCTTCGAGATGTTGAACACTTCGAGGATCTGCGCATTGCCCAGCATGGTTTCGCGCAGTGTGGGCGCGAGCAGACCGGACATGGCTTTCTTCACGTCATCCACGAGATCGTAGATGATGTTGTAGTAGCGGATTTCGATGCCGTTGCGCTTGGCAGCAGCAGCGGCTTCCTTGTTGGCACGAACCGAGAAGCCGATGATGGCGGCGTTGAAGCCTTCCGCCAGCGTGACGTCCGATTCTGAAATGCCGCCGACGCCCGCATGCAGGATGCGCGCAGCGACTTCATCGGTGCCGAGCTTCTCAAGCGAGCCGAGAATCGCTTCAAGCGAACCCTGCACGTCGGCCTTGATGATCAGCGGGAAGTCCTTGCGACCCGAGGTCTTCAGCTGGCTCATCATCTGCTCGAGCGAGCCGCGCATGCCATTGGTGGAGGCCGCGGACTTCTCGCGCTTCTGATGCGCACGGTAGCCGGTGATTTCACGGGCTCGGGCTTCGTTCTCGACCACGGCCATACGATCGCCAGCTTCCGGCGGACCGTTGAAACCGAGCACTTCGACCGGCACGGACGGACCTGCCGCGGTCAGCGTCTCGCCCTGATCGGAGATCAGCGCGCGGACACGGCCCATTTCGGCACCGGCCACGATGATGTCGCCGACCTTCAGGGTGCCGCGCTGAACCAGCACGGTCGCCACCGGACCACGGCCACGATCAAGCTTGGCTTCGATCACGGTACCTTCCGCCGGACGCTCCGAATTGGTCTTCAGGTCGAGAATATCGGCCTGCAGTGCGATCATTTCCAGGAGCTTGTCGAGGTTGGTCTTGTTCTTCGCCGACACTTCGACGTCGACCACGTCGCCGCCGAAGGATTCGACCTGCACGTCATGCTGCAGCAGTTCGGTGCGCACGCGCTCCGCCTTGGCGTCGGGCTTGTCGATCTTGTTGATCGCCACGATCATCGGCACGCCGGCTGCCTTGGCGTGGTTGATGGCTTCGATGGTCTGCGGCATGACGCCGTCATCGGCCGCCACCACCAGGATGACGATATCCGTGACCTTGGCGCCGCGGGCACGCATCGCGGTGAACGCAGCGTGGCCTGGCGTATCGATGAAGGTGATCTTCTTGCCGCTCTCGGGCGACGTGACCTGATACGCGCCGATATGCTGGGTGATGCCGCCGGCTTCGCCGGACACCACATTGGCATGGCGTAGCGCGTCGAGCAGCGAGGTCTTGCCGTGGTCGACGTGACCCATGACGGTCACGACCGGCGAACGCGGCTCGGTATCGGTGGAATCGTCGACCTTGTCGAACAGACCTTCTTCAACGTCCGATTCGGCAACGCGCTTGACGGTGTGGCCCATTTCTTCGGCCACCAGCTGCGCGGTGTCGGCGTCGATGACGTCGTTGATCTTGTGGATCGCGCCCTGCTTCATGAGCAGACGGATCACGTCCACGGCGCGCTCGGCCATACGGTTGGCGAGCTCCTGAATCGTGATCGCTTCCGGGATCGTGACTTCGCGAACCAGCTTTTCCTTCGGCTCGTTCGACTGATGACCCTTCAGACGCTGGGTGCGGCGACGGAACGAGGCGATCGAACGCTCGCGGACGTCGCCGGCCGACAGCGCGGTGACGACGGTGAGACGGCCGCGCTCCTTCTGCGGACCGGGCTTGGCAGTAGGCTTCGGCGCGATCACGGGGCGCGCGGCGCCGCCGGGACCACGGCGAATGACGCGTGGACCTTCATCCTCGTCGGTGCCGTCGGCAGCGACGCCGGGCGCACGCGCAGGCGTAGTTGAGGTGGCGCCGGGACGGGCCGTCGTCGTGGCCGGCTTGGCGGCCTTCGCATCGGCTTCAGCCTGACGGCGCTTGGCCTCGACTTCGGCGCGGCGCTTGGTTTCTTCTTCCTGGCGGTGACGCTCTTCCTCGGCCTTGCGACGGGCTTCGGCAGCTTCACGCTCTTCCTGTTCCTTGAATTCCTTGGTGTTGCGGCGGGCAGCCTCGATCTCGGCGAGGCGACGCTCTTCCTGCTCGCGCACGCGGGCATCGGCCAGCGCGCTGGCGCGGGCATTGCGCTCTTCTTCAGTCAGGGTGCGGAGCACGACGCCCGAACCCGAACGGGCCGGAGGCTGCGGGCGCTGCGGCGCGCGCGACGGCTGCGCTGCGGGAGGCGGAGCGGAGCTGCGTCCTGCGGGAGAAGGGGCAGCGGTGCGGGAAGCCGGTGCGGCCGGTGCAGGCGCAGCAGCGCGCGCAACCGGCGCCGCGGGCGCAGCAGTTGCAGCGGGAGCAGCCGGCGCAGCAGCAACGGGAGCTGGTGCAGCAGTCTCGACAGGTGCGGGAGCAGCAGTTGCTGGCGCGGCGACAGGCGCAGCCGCGGGCGCATCGCCGGGCATACGGCGCTTGCCGCGCTTCTCGACCACCACCTGCTTGGTGCGGCCATGGCTGAAGCTCTGGCGCACAGTGCCCTGCTCGACGCGCGGCTTGAGCGTCAAGGTCTTGCTGGGAACGCTCAGAGTCTTGTCACCAGGCGTTTTCGTATCAACCATTCAGCAGTCCTAATCTTGTTGCGTTGTGCGCGGTCGCACAGTCGTCGAAGTTTCGATCAGCGAGATCGTTGGCGTCAGCGGCTCCGTCTCCGGCGCAGCAGTTGTCAGCGAAGCTTTGGCGCTTGCGTTGATGTCGTCGTCAGCCAGCCGGTATTGGACCAGAGTCTGGCTGCGCGACAGGAACGTTTTGCCCGCCGGGCCCGTAAGCACGGCAGCATGTATCACATTTGACCGCCCCAATGCCAAATCCAATTCATCGGAGCTTAAAACCGTAATGATCGGCAGTTTCGGCGCGTCGTCGCCGGATTCCGCGTCAAATTCCACGCGTTGCCGGGCAACGCTGTCCAGTTTACGGATTCCGTCGGGGGCGCCGTTGGAGGCGTGGAGAAGAACACCGACCGTTCCGCGGCGCAGGGCGTCTTCGACCTTGGTGAAGCCGGAAACCACCTGACCGGCCTTGGCAGTCATGGCCAGCGCCTCGATGACGCCGCGCACCATGAGCTTGTCGGTGTCGTCGGCCAGGGTCGGCGACGCCTTGACCGCTTTCTTGAAGCCCTTGGCAAAAAGATTGCGCTTCGCCGCCTCGGTCACCGCCTTGCGGGAGGCCGTGACCCAGAGGCCGCGGCCGGGAAGCTTGCGCTTCAGATCCGGGATCGCCTCGCCCGTGGGCGCGACGACGAACCGGATCAGATCATCGATCGGGCGCACGCTCCGCGTAACCACGCACATCCGCATCGTCCCGGGCTTGGTGCTCCGGGGGCCGTTGTCCAGATCTGCTTGGTCAGCAATGGCGAGCATGCGCGTGGCATTGTCCTTACGCTTCTTCGGTGGCGTCGAGCGGCGCACCCTTGTCGAGATCGGCCTGGGTGATCCAGCCGGCCACGACGCGGGCCTGCATGATCAGATGCTCGGCGTCTTCGCGCGAAATTTCGCTGGCATCGAGAATGCCCGGGTGCTTGGTCGGCTCGGAGCCTTCCTTGCGTTCGGTCCAGCCCACCAGATCGTCAGTGGCACAGCCGGCAAGATCCTCGACGGTCTTGATGTCGTTTTCGCCGAACTTGACCATCATCTTGAGGGTCACGCCCGGAACGTCCTTCAAAGCGTCTTCCACACCCAATTCCTTACGTTTGCCTTCGAGTTCAGCTTCGAGCTGCTCGAGGTATTCACGTGCGCGGCTCTGCAATTCGGCCGCTGTTTCGTCGTCGAAGCCCTCGATGCCCGACAATTCCTTGGCATCGACCATCGAAAGTTCTTCCACCGAGGTGAAACCTTCCGACGCGAGCAGCTGACCGACGACTTCGTCGACGTTCAGCGCTTCCATGAAGACGCGCGTGGAATTTTCGAAATCGGCCTGGCGACGCTCGGATTCTTCCTGCTCGGTCAGGATGTCGATATCCCAGCCGGTCAGCTGCGAAGCCAGGCGCACATTCTGGCCGCGACGACCGATCGCAAGGGATAGCTGGTTATTGGTGTCGGGAACGACAACCTCGATGCGCTCACGATCTTCATCGATCACGACTTTCGAGACTTCCGCCGGCGCCAGCGCGTTCACCACGAAAGTGGCGATATCCGGCGACCACGGAATGATGTCGATCTTTTCGCCCTGCAGCTCGTTGACCACTGCCTGCACGCGGGAACCACGCATACCGACGCAGGCGCCGACCGGATCCACCGAGGAGTCGCGCGAGATCACACCAATTTTCGCACGCGAACCGGGATCGCGGGCCACGGCCTTGATCTCGACGATACCGTCATAGATTTCAGGCACTTCCTGCGCGAACAGCTTGGCCATGAACTGCGGATGGGTGCGCGACAGGAAGATCTGCGGACCGCGGGTCTCGCGGCGCACGTCGAACACATAGGCGCGAACGCGGTCACCGTTGCGGAACACTTCGCGCGGCAGCATCTCGTCGCGACGCACGATGGCTTCGCTGCGGCCGAGGTCGACGATCACCGAACCGTATTCGACGCGCTTGACGATGCCGTTGACGATCTCGCCGATGCGATCCTTGAATTCCTGGTACTGCCGGTCACGCTCGGCTTCGCGCACCTTCTGCACGATAACCTGCTTGGCGGACTGCGCGGCGATACGGCCGTATTCCAGCGGCGGCAGCGTGTCGGCGATAGTGTCGCCGATCTGCGCACCCGGATTGGCGCGCTGCGCGTCAAACAGCGAGGTCTGGAAAGACGAATTCTCGACGTCCTCGACCACCAGCATGTGGCGGGTCAGAGAGAGCTGGCCGGTCTTGGGATGAATCTCGGCATGCACATCGGTCTCGGAACCGTAACGCGCGCGGGCCGCTTTCGCGATCGCCTCTTCCATCGCCTGGATGACGATGTTGCGGTCGATCGATTTTTCGCGCGCGACGGCGTCGGCGATCTGCAGCAGTTCGAGTTTATTGGCGCTGACAGCGGCCATAGCTCATTCTCCTTCGATGGGATCGATTTCGCCTCGGCGCGCACGGTCGGCGGCCAGACGATGTTCTTTGGTATTCTTCGGCAAAGGCTTCTTGGTAGCTTTCGCGACCTTGAGTTTCGGCTTCGGCGCAAAGCTCTTTTTCGGATCGCTGCGCTTGGCATGCGGTGCCGGCGGCGGCGCGAGACCGAGCTCCCGCTTGAGATCAAGCTCGGCGTGCTTGCCGCGGCGCATGGACTCGGCGATCAGCTCGTCGGTCAACACCAGGCTGGCATTGGAGATATCTTCCAGCGGCAACCGCGTGATGGGGTCTTCGCCGTCGCGGGCGCCTTCCCGATCGATCAGGACGACGTCACCTTCGATAGCGCCGAGCAGGCCACGGAAGCGTTTACGGCCGCCGACGGCGACAGCCATCTCGATCTTAACCAGATAGCCATGATAGCGCTCGAAATCGGAGCGTCGGACCAGCGGACGATCGATGCCGGGCGAGGAAATTTCGAGGCGATAGGCGCGCTGGATCGGATCGGCGACGTCCATCACCGGCGACAGCGCGTGTGAGATCGCCTCGCAGTCCTCGACCAGCATGGTGCCATCCGGCCGCTCCGCCATGATCTGCACGGTGCAGCCGAGCTCGCCGGAAATTTTGATCCGCACCAGCCGGTAACCGAGGTTTTCAAGCACGGGCGTGGCGACTGCCGATACCCGCGCCGCAGCACCCGGCTCGATCACCAGGCGCGGCTCGGAAAGCAGCTCGGTATCAACGGTTTCTGGGTTTTGGTCGGTCATGTCCAGGATCGAAGTATTCCGGTTGGAGGATGTCTGAATACGCGTGCAGCCTGCAGAAGTGTATCGCGTCGGGCTTTCGGCCCTTTTTGACCCGGGCGAGCCCCGCCGGATTATCGGCCAAGGTCCGTTCAGGTAATAAAAAAGAGCGGGTCCCGAGGGGCCCACTCTCAAACGCGATCGTATGAGAACCTAATAAGTTGTGGGCGATATAGCCCTTTTCCGGCGCCCCGGCAAGGCCGCAGTGGCTGCCCCGCAATATTTCTGCAACCCGCGGTAGCCCAATCCTGCGGACTAACCGTTCCTTCATCAACCCCATCTAGGGTGCCCCAGCCTTTCCGTATGGTGGTGTTGAGTATTTTTTGATGGCTGAGGCGAAATCGCTCATTCCCGGGCTGGAGAACATCGTCAGAGATGGCGATCCCAAGCGGCGCGGCGAGGCGGTGCGTAAGATTTCCGAGCTTTTCCTAAGGGGCGCATCCCGTTTTCAACCGGCACATGTCGATCTGTTCGACGGCGTTCTGACGAGTCTGGTTCCACAAACCGAGGTCGAAGCACGCACCGAGCTGGCCGAACGGCTGTCCGATCTCGTCAACGCACCGCCGCAACTGGTGGCCTTGCTCGTCCGCGATGACGAGATCCTGATCGCCGGGCCGCTGTTGCGCCGCTCACCCTTGATCGACGAACCGACACTGGTCGACATCGCCAAGGCCCAAGGCCAGTCGCATCTGCTGGCGATCTCCGATCGCTCGACGCTGACCCCGCGCATTACCGACGTGATCGTCCGCCGCGGCGACCGCGATGTGATCCGCCGCGTGGCCGGCAACGCCGGTGCGGCTTTCTCGCAGCTCGGCTATACCGGCCTCATTCGCCGCGCCAGCGATGATGGCGCCCTCGCCGTCACGGTCGGGCAACGCGACGATCTCGCGCCGGAACAGCTCAAACACCTGTTGGCGCAGTCGGTGGAGGTGGTTCGCCGCCGGCTGTTCGATGCCGCCGCCCCCCAACTGCGCAACGCGATCAACCGCGCGATGCAAGACATCACCGGTACGCCGACGCATCTGGCCGTCACCCGCGACTTCGCCACCGCGCAGCGTGCCATTCGCAAGCTCCACCAGGCCGACGAGCTGGACGAAGGCGCTTTGTTGCGCTTTGCCCGCGCCCATCAATATGAGGAAACCGCCGCCGCCCTCGCCGCTCTGTCGGGCGTGCGGATCGGGACCATCGACCAGCTCCTCAAGGGCGACCGCGACGATCCGATGCTGATCCTCGGCAAATCGATCGGGATTTCCTGGGCCACCGTCCGCGCCCTGATGACGCTGCGTCTTGGCCCCGGCCGTTCGCCTGCCGCCGCCGATGTCGAGGAAGCCCGGCAGAATTTCGAGCGCCTGGTGCCCGCCACGGCACAGCGCGTGCTGACCTTCTGGCAGACCCGCGAGACCGCCTCAGCGATCCCCCTGCCGCTCTGATCCACTGGGATTCTCCGGGGCCGCAGCCCGCCGCTCCCGTTTGCGCCACTCCGCCACAAAACTTACGAACGCCGCCAAAGCCGGCGGCGGCTGCCGGCGGCTTGGATAATACAGGAACGGCCCCGGGAATGGCGGCAGCCAGTCCTCCAGCACGCTGACCAACCTCCCGGTCGCGAGGTCGTCCCGCACATAGCCCTCAAACACCGCGTAAAAGCCAAGTCCGTCCCGGGCTGCTTCCAGCCCGAGCCGGGAATAGCTCGCCAGCAGAGGCCCGCGGGGCGGTATCCGGACCACCTGGCCGTCCTTTTCGAACTCCCATTCCGGGATAGAACCGTTGTCGAAACGCGTTCTGATGCAGCAATGCTGCAGCAATTGCTGCGGTGCAATAGGTCGCCCATGCTGCGCAATATATTGCGAAGAAGCCACCATCACGAAGCGTTGCGGTGGCCCCAGCGAGACCGCGATCATGTCCTGCGCCAGATCCTCGCCATAACGAATGCCGGCGTCGAAACCCTTGGCGACGATGTCGATCAATGACGTCTCGGCAACGATCTCAAGTTCAACCTGCGGATATTCCTGCAAAAATGGTGTAACCATCGGCGCCACCACGATATCGATGGCTGGTGCTGGACCGTTGATCCTGAGGCGGCCAGACGGCACATCACCGAAATCGCGAACTTGCTGCAACGCAGCATGGACATCGCCCATAGCCGGAGCGATTTTGCGTTGCAGCAATTCTCCAGCCTCGGTGAGCGCCACACTCCGTGTTGTGCGATGCAGCAAACGAACGCCGAGGCGCTCTTCCATGTCACGCAGTCGCTGGCTCAGGCTGGACACCGAGACATGGGTCTCCACCGCCGCCCGCCGGAAATTCCGGGTCCGTGCAACTGCCAGAAAGGCCGCCAGATCGCGCAGATCGAGATCGCTCATTGTTCGACAGAGTGAACAAGCCTTTCGGGATTGTCCAGCTTATCGGATCAATGGAGCGGGCTCATATCGGGGCAGCAGCGGCAAAGGATCGGTCCGGCCGCCTTCTGGGAGAACCACCATGAAACACCTTCAACTCGGAAAGACTGGCCCGACAGTGGGCGCGCTCGGCCTCGGCTGCATGGGCATGTCGGATGTCTACGGCCCGGCCGACCGAGGTGAAAGCATCGCCACCATCCACGCCGCGCTGGAGGCCGGCGTCACCCTGATCGACACCGGCGACTTCTACGCCATGGGCCACAACGAACTCCTGATCGCCGAAGCCCTGCGCGGCCGCAACCACGATAACCTGCAGCTTTCGGTCAAATTCGGCGGTATGCGCGATCCCGCCGGTGCCTTCATGGGCTTCGACAACCGCCCGATAGCGATCAAGAATTTCGTGGCCTATTCGCTGGTGCGGCTCGGCGTCGAGGTCATCGACATCTACCGCCCCGCGCGGCTCGACCCCAATGTACCCATCGAGGACACCGTTGGAGCCATCGCCGATCTGATCAAGGCCGGCTACGTCAAACATATCGGCCTGTCCGAAGTCGGCTCCGAGACCATCCGCCGTGCCCACAAGGTGCATCCGATCACCGACCTGCAGATCGAATATTCGCTGATCTCGCGCGGCATCGAGGACGACATCCTGCCGACCTGCCGCGAACTTGGCATCGGCATCACGGCCTACGGCGTGCTGTCGCGCGGCCTGATCGGTGGCCACTTCACCAAGAACGGGATGAACGCGAGGGACTATCGCAGCCACAGCCCACGCTTCAGCGCTGCGAATATCGATCAGAATCTGGCGCTGGTCGACAAAATCCGCGCTGTCGCCGATGACATCGGCGCCTCGGTCGCGCAGGTCGCGATTGCCTGGGTGGCCGCGCAGGGCCAGGACATCCTGCCCGTGGTCGGCGCCCGGCGACGGGATCGGCTCACTGAAGCGCTGGGATCGCTGGAGGTGAAACTCACGCCCGCGCATCTCAGGGCTTTGGCAGAGGCGATCCCGGCCGATGCGGCAGCCGGCGGCCGTTATCCAGACGAGCATCTCGCGCATATGGACAGTGAAAAGAAGCGGGCGTGAGACGACACAGGCCAATGGCATCCCTCCCCCCCTTGCGGGAGGGATTAAGAAAGCGCCTCACAAATATGCGCTCAAATCCCTGATGCTCGGCGCATCCCCGTTGAGCGGATTCGCCGGATCGCGCCCGTAACGCAGCGTCTCGAAGCGCATGTTGCGGGCGTCGATCATCAGCAGACGCCCGACCAGCCCTTCACCAAAGCCCACGATCTCGCGGATCGCTTCCAGCGCCATCATCGAGCCAACCATGCCGGCCAGCGCGCCCATGACGCCGGCTTCCTGGCAGCTCGGCACCGTGCCCGGCGGCGGCGCTTCGGGGAACAGGCAGCGATAGGTCGGGTTCAATGCGCCCGACGCGTTGGCCTCATGGGCACGGATCGTGGTCAGCGACGCATCGAAAGTGCCGAGCGCCGCGGAGATCAACGGCTTCTTTGCGAGATAGCAGGCATCCGACAGCAGATAGCGCGTGGTGAAATTGTCGGAACCATCGAGCACGATGTCGTAGCCCGACAACAGCGCCATCGCATTCGCTGCATTGAGCCTGACGGCATGGCCGATAAATCTGACATGCGGATTGAGCGCATGGATCTTTGCCGCGGCGCTGTCGGTCTTCAACGCGCCGATATCCGGCGTTGCGTGAATGACCTGCCGCTGCAGGTTCGACAGCGACACCGTGTCGTCATCGACCACACCGAGCGTGCCGATGCCCGCGGCCGCCAGATACATCAGCGCCGGTGCGCCCAGCCCGCCGGCGCCGATCACCAGCACCTTCGCGCTCTGCAGCGCAGTCTGGCCGGGACCGCCGACTTCGCGGAGCACAATGTGACGCGCATAGCGCTCGAGTTCATCGGCATTCAGCATCGCAATAGTCGCTCCAAACTCCGACCCTCATGGTGAGGAGCGCGCTTCTTGCGCGCGTCTCGAACCATGAGATGAACAGCTCATCCTTCGAGACGGCGCTGAAGAAGCGCCTCCTCAGGATGAAGCCACAGATCAGGTCCCGCATTGTCGTGAACCCTTCCCGCGCTGTCACCGACCCACGAGATGTGCTTAATTCCACCGAAATCAATCACCAGCTTCAAGACCGGACATGTCATGAGATCGATGCTTTCAGCAACATTGATGATCGTGGCAGCCTCTGCGGCTCACGCACAGGTGCAGGCGACGCCTCCCGCGGTGCAGGGCGTCAAACCCAAACCCGTCACCACCACACCGATCCGCCCGGCGCTGCAGACACCTGCCGACACCGCCAATGCCATGGCGCAGGCCGAGCGGCTCGGCATTCAATCGGATCTGGCGTGGACCGGGCAGTATAACGGCGCCATTACCGGCGAGGTCTCGGATCGCATGGTCAATGCGATCAAGACGTTCCAGAAGGACAACGGCGCCAAGCAAACGGGCGTGCTGAACCCGCAGGAGCGCGATCTGCTGCGCGCCGCAGCGAGGAAACTTCAGGACAATGTCGGCTGGAAAATGGTCACCGACATGGTGACCGGCGCACGGCTTGGCATTCCCGGCAAGCTGGTGCCGCAGCAGGCCTCCGACGCGAACGGCAGCAAGTGGTCGTCCTCCACCGGCACGATCCAGATCACGCTGGCGCGCCGCAAGGAGGAAACACCGTCCACAGCGAAACTCGCCGAGACGGAGCGCAAGGAGCCTGGACGCAAGATCGACTATCAGGTGGTGAAGCCGGATTTCTTCGTGCTGTCCGGGTTGCAGAACCAGAAGAAGTTTTACATCCGCGGCCAGTTCAAGGACTCCGAGGTCCGCATCCTCTCGATCTTCTACGATCAGGCCACCGAAGGCACGATGGAGCCGGTGGTGATCGCGATGTCGTCTGCCTTCAACGCATTCCCCGCAGGGGCGCAGGCGGTGGGTCCGCCGCCGCGCAAGAAGGTCGAATATGCCAGCGGCATCGTGGTGAGCGATGACGGCGCCATCGTCACCGATCGCCAGGCAGTCGATGGCTGCATGTCCATTGTCGTCGCTGGTTACGGCAATGCCGACAAAGTCGCCGAAGATAAAGTGCGCGATCTCGCACTGCTGCGCATCTATGGCGCGCGCGAGCTGAAGCCGCTGTCGCTTGGCGCTGGCGCAGCGAAGCCCAATCTCGATCTCGTAGGGATTGCCGATCCGCAAAACCAGGGCGGCGGCGCAGCCGTCACCAGCGTGAAGGCGTCCACCACGCCGGTCGGCACCGGCAGCGAACTGGCCCTCTCACCCGCACCGGGGTTCGGTTTTTCCGGCGCAGCCGCCATCGACAGCGACGGCAAATTTGCGGGCCTCGCGCAGTTGAAGCCACTGCTCGTTGCCGGCCCGCCGAATGCGGCACCGCTGGCGGCGCTGGTGCCCGCGGAACTCGTGCTGAATTTCGTGAAAGCGAATGGCGTGAACGCGAACGGCAGCTCGGCCGATGCCAAGGCTGCGATGGTGCGCGTGATCTGCGTGCGGAAGTAGCTGTCGGGCTCCGAAGCCCGCAGACGTTTGCTAGTCCACTTCCTCGTACATCGAATCCATCTGCGCCGCGAACGGCGTCGCGCGCGGCGGCGGCGCTGCGGGCGCGCGGATGATCCGGCGTTCGAGCTGTTCGCGGTTCTGCTGCTCGACGAATTTCACTGCGAATCCGCCCTGGAGATGGCGCACCACGCGGCCGACGCAGGCGCCGACGGCGAGCGGCGTTCCGACCTCCGGCTGCACATCGGCCGAGATCGCGGCGCCGGACACGGACATGTCGATGACGAAGCAGTTCTTCATACTGCCGTCGGCGAAGGTCAGCATGGAATGCGGACTCGCGGGAATGAGGCGCGCCTGCTTGCGTTCTTCCCGCACCGTGGGGTCTTTCTGGAATTTCTCCAGCCAGGTCAGCTTGTCGGAGAGCTTCTGACGCATCGGCGGCGTCATGTTGAGTTCGAGCAGGAAGCTGCCGGAGATGGTGTCACTGATGCGGCCTTCGAGCTGACCGAAGTCGCCGAAATAAGGCGTGATGCGATCGCCGATCCGACCGACCACCGGCACATCGACAATCATCCGGAACGGCGAGACGCGGCTGGTCCGGCAGGCAAAGCTGCGCGGATTGCCTTCGGAATCCAGCCAATTCGACAGCGTATATTGCCCGCTGACAACGACGTTGACAGCCCGCTGCTTGAGGAATTTTTCGACGGACACAGGTTCATCCTCTACGGTACATTTCCACCACCATAGAAAACCCAACCACGCCAGCATTTGCGCCCGCCTTGGTTATTGCGTTACTTATATACCCCCTCAAGTTGAGGAAATATTACCGGCAAAATCCCGGCGATTGGCGCTATGGAGGCCAGAGGCTTCTCTGCCTCAGCCGGGCACCCGCCCCTTGATGGCATTGGCGCGGGCACTGCAGGTGATACGGCCGGTTGCATCCTCCGAAAGTCCCGTCCGGACGCGCGATTTGAGCTGCACAATCTCCTCCGGCGTCATCGCCGTCAGAGCTGCCTTCACCGATGGCCCTGCGGACGAGGCCGACCAGAAGTCGTCGAAATCGGTGAAGGCACGGGTGACATCGATCACGCGGGTTTCGACGTCCACCAGGCCGGCGGAGGTCCACAGCGACTGCATCACGTCGAGGCGCGATGCATCCACGCTCGGCGGAAGCGACGGCATCTGGCCCATCTTCAGCAATTCACCAAGGATCGGCTGCAGCGGGAAGCCGCCACCATCCATATCCCACGCATAGGCGGCCACCGTGCCGCCGGGTGACACGACACGCACCATCTCCGCAACGCCCTTCGACGGCTCCGGCACGAAGAAGATCACCAGCGCCATCACGGCGACATCGAAGGACTTGTCGGAAAACGGCAGTGCCATTGCGTCGCCCAGATGAAACGCCGCCATCGCAGCACCCGGCCGCGTCCGCGCATAAGCAAGCTGCGGCTCCGAGGGATCGATGCCGTCGATCACCGACGGCGCATGGCGCTCGGCGATCAGCTGCGTGAAGGCGCCGTTGCCGCAGCCGACATCGACCCAGGCAAGACCCGGCTTTGGCGCCACCCAATCCAGAAAGACCTCGCCGGCGCTGCGGCTCCAGACGCCCATCATCCGCTCATAGGACGCGCCGTCATTGAAGCGGATGGAGGGAGACGATGCGTCGGTCATGGGGAGTCCTCAATACGGTGTTGGCAGCAGATCATGGCCGGAAATGCCGGGCGCGCAACTACGTTGCCTTCACGGTGGGATCGGCGCGATGCGCACACATCGGCACGGTTGTTGCTTGGTTTATCGCAAGCAGAACAGTTCGCGACGTCCCGAGGCGTCACCCTGTTACAGAGGAGAGCGAGATGAAGGTCGGCGTATTCATTCCAATCGGGAACAATGGCTGGTTGCTCTCTGAAAATGCCCCGCAATACATGCCGACTTTCGACCTCAACAAGGAGGTGACGCTAAAGGCCGAACATTACGGACTCGATTTTGTGCTCTCGATGATCAAATTGCGTGGCTTCGGTGGGAAAACCGAATTCTGGGATCACAATCTGGAATCCTTCACCCTGATGGCCGGGTTGGCCGCAGTGACCAAGCGAATAAAACTGTTCGCCACGGCAGCGACGCTCGTGATGCCTCCCGCGATTGCCGCACGCATGGCTGTGACCATCGATTCGATTTCACATGGCCGCTTCGGCCTCAATCTCATCACCGGCTGGCAACGTCCCGAATATTCGCAGATGGGGCTTTGGCCGGGCGATGAATATTTCGCACGCCGTTACGAATATCTTTCGGAATATGTCGAGATCCTTCGCGAGCTTTGGCAGACCGGCGCCTCGGATCGCAAAGGCGAATTCTTCCAGATGGAAGACTGCCGCGTTAGCCCGCGGCCGCAAGCCGATATGAAGATCATTTGCGCCGGCCAGAGCGGCGCCGGAATGGCCTTCTCCGCAAAATACGCCGACTACAATTTCTGCTTCGGCAAGGGCATCAACACCCCGACCGATTTTGCGCCCGCCGCCGAACGGCTGATCGAGGCTACGCGGGATACCGGCCGCTACGTCACGACCTATGTCCTGTTCATGGTGATCGCGGCCGAGACCGACGAAGCCGCGTTCGCAAAGTGGGAGCATTACAAAGCCGGCGTGGATCACGAAGCGGTCGCCTGGCTCGGCGTCCAGGGCGCGGCGGATACCAAATCCGGCAAGGACACCAATATCCGCCAGATGGCCGACCCGACATCAGCCGTGAATATCAATATGGGAACATTCGTCGGCTCTTTCGCAAATGTCGCCCGCATGCTCGACGACGTCGCCAATGTGCCGGGAACCGAGGGCGTATTGCTCACCTTCGACGATTTCGTCCAGGGCGTCGAAGACTTCGGGCAACACATTCAGCCACTGATGACTTCGCGTAAGGGAGTTGCAGAGGCCGCAGCCGCCGCATTGAAAGACATGTGAGGATCGATACTCAACAACGACGTGCCGGCAAGGCCGCCCGACGCGGTGTCACCTCTGACACTTTGGACACCAGAAGGTCGACCGCCCGTTCTGCACGAAACGTTTCACGATCCCCGAACACCCATCGGTCTGGCACGGCTCGCCTTCGCGGTCATAGACCTGAAACGAGTGCTGGAAGTAACCGAGCTCGCCATCGGTCTGCCGGTGATCGCGCAGCGACGAGCCGCCGGCCTTGATGGCCTGGTTCAGCACCTCATGGATCGCCGAGACCAGTCGTTTCGAATGATCGGTCGGCTCGCCCTTCTTGGTCGCCAGTGTCGCGGCCAGCCGCCGCGGCGACAGATGCGAGCGAAACAGCGCCTCGCAGACATAGATATTGCCGAGCCCGGCGACGACGCGCTGATCCAGGAGCGCGGCCTTGAGGCTGGTCTTCTTGCCTGCGGTGGCGCCGGCCAGCATCGCCGCATCGAAGGCATTGCCCAGCGGCTCGGGGCCGATGTCCTTCAGGAACGGCTCGTTATCGATCTCGCTGCGCGCAAAGATCTTCATGAAGCCGAAACGGCGGGGATCGTTGTAGATCACTGACGGGCCCGACGACATATGGAAGACGACGTGATCATGGGCCCGCTCGTCGCTGCGCGGATGATGGAAGGCGCCTGGCATCACATTTTCTTCATCACCTGCGACAGCAGCGGGCGCATCGGACACCACCCGGAACGAACCGGACATGCCCAGATGCATCAGCAGCACGTCGCCGGAATCCAGATCCGCCAGCAGATATTTGGCGCGGCGGCCGAGACTGGTGATCATTCGGCCCTGCAACCTCCCGGCAAAATCCGGCTGAAACGGAAAACGCAGGTCTTTTCGCCGCAGCTCCAGACGGGTGATCTTCGACCCCTCCATAGCCGGCTGCAGGCCGCGGCGGACGGTCTCGACTTCGGGTAATTCAGGCATGATTCACGTCATTCACCTTGAGATGGGGACGTGATAGCCCCTATGCGGCAGGCGCGCTATGGTCCGCCGCATTGAGGCTTTTGAGATGAAAACGATGGATCAGCCGGGCGAAACCACCCATTTCGGCTTCAGGGACGTCCCCGTAGGCGACAAGCAGACGCTGGTGAACGATGTGTTCCACAGCGTGGCCCGGCGCTACGACCTGATGAACGATCTGATGTCCGGCGGCATGCATCGCGTCTGGAAGGACGTGATGATCAACGCGCTCAACCCGCCGCGCTCGGACGCGCCTTTCGCCCTGCTCGACGTTGCCGGCGGCACCGGCGACATTTCCTTCCGCGCTGCCAAGGCGTCGGGCCTCGGCTTCTCGGCGACGGTCTGCGACATCAACACCGGCATGCTCGATGTCGGCCGCGAGCGCGCCATTACCCATCATCTCGAACATCAGGTCTCCTTCGTCGAGGGCAATGCAGAAGAGTTGCCATTCGCCGACAAGAGTTATGACGCCTATACGATCGCCTTCGGCATCCGCAACGTGCCGCGCATCGACCGCGCGCTCGCTGAGGCCTATCGCGTGCTGAAGCCGGGCAGCCGTTTTCTCTGTCTCGAATTCTCGACCGTGGATGTGCCCGGCCTCGACAAGATCTATGACCTGTTTTCGTTCAAGGTCATCCCGCCGCTCGGCAAGGCCGTCACCGGCGATTCCGAATCCTATCAGTATCTCGTCGAATCGATCCGCAAGTTTCCGAAGCCGCCGATCTTTGCCGACATGATCCGCGAGGCCGGCTTCTCCCGCGTGAAATACGAACTCCTCTCGGGCGGCATCGTCGCGCTGCATTCGGGCTGGCGTTTGTGATCTCTGCACTCAATCATATGGCGCGGCTGGCCCGCGCCGGCTTCGTGTTTGCGCGCGAAGGCGTGTTCGGCGTCGTCGATCCCTCGTTGGTGCCGCCGCCGGGACAACTCGCGCTGCGCATGGCGCGGCTCATTGAGCGGCCCGGCGCCAAATCCGGCGCGCGGCTGTCGCGCGCGCTGACGCGGCTGGGACCTGCCTATCTCAAGCTCGGACAATTTCTCGCAACACGGCCCGACGTGGTCGGCGTCGCCATGGCGCGCGATCTCGAAAGCCTGCAGGACCGGCTGCCGCCGTTCTCCCTGACCGAAGCCGAAGGTGTCGTCGCCGCTTCGCTGGAACGCCCTGTGGCGCAGCTCTATGCGAGCTTCAGCCCGCCGGTCGCTGCGGCATCCATCGCACAGGTGCATCGCGCCGAGATCGACAAGGATGGTGTCCGCAAGGTCTACGCCGTGAAAGTGTTGCGCCCGAATGTCGCCGCGCAATTCCGCCGCGACCTCGGCGATTTCGCTTACGTCGCCCACAAGGCCGAAGAGCATTTTTCCGAAGCGCGGCGCCTGCGCTTGATCGAGATCATCACCACCATGTCGCGCTCGGTGGCGATGGAAATGGATCTTCGGCTCGAAGCCGCAGCACTCTCCGAGATGGCGGAGAACACCCGCAACGATTCGGATTTCCGCGTGCCGGAAGTGGACTGGGATCGTACCTCGCACAATGTGCTGACGATGGAATGGATCGACGGCATCGCGCTGAACGATCACAAGGGCCTGGAAGAATCCAACGTCGATCTGCCGGACCTTGGCCGCAAGGTGATCCAGAGCTTCCTGCGCCACGCGCTGCGCGACGGCTTCTTCCATGCCGACATGCACCCCGGCAATCTGTTCCTCGATCCTGACGGCCGCCTCGTCGCCGTCGACTTCGGCATCATGGGCCGACTCGGTCTGAAGGAGCGCCGCTTCCTTGCGGAGATTCTGCTGGGCTTCATCACCCGCAACTATCGCCGCGTCGCCGAAGTCCACTTCGAGGCCGGCTATGTGCCCGGCCACCATTCGGTCGAAAATTTTGCGCAGGCGATCCGTGCCATCGGCGAGCCGATTCACAATCGCACGGCCGAAGAGATCTCGATGGCCAAGCTGCTGACGCTGCTGCTTGAGGTCACCGGCCTCTTTGATATGCGCACGCGGCCGGAATTGATCCTGCTGCAGAAGACCATGGTCGTGGTCGAAGGTGTCGCACGAAGCTTCGATCCCAAGCTCGACATCTGGAAGGTCGCCGATCCCGTTGTCCGCGAATGGATCGAGCGCAATCTCGGCCCATTGGGCAAGATTCAGGGTGCACTCGCCGGCGCCGGCGAACTCGGCAAGGTCGCCGGCAGTCTGCCGGCCCTGGCAACACGGGCGCTGACGGTGCTGGAACAGTTGGAGACCATGACCCGCGACGGCGTCAGGCTCGACGACGCGACCATTGCCGCCATCGCGCGGGCACGGGCCAAGCAGCTCCGCTGGCGCACGGTTGGCGTCTGGGTGATCGCCCTGTCGTTTCTGGGACTGCTGCTCTCGATTCGCTAAGACTGATTGCAATGCTGGCACTTTGTGCTAGCGTTGCTGTCAAAATAGCGCGAGACGCCTCATGGCCAGCCTGACGATCCGCAAGCTCGACGACGCCATTCGCGACGAATTGCGACTGCGTGCTGCCCGCAACGGACGGTCGGTCGAGGACGAGGTGCGGGTCATTTTGCGTGAGGCCTCGCAAGACGGCCTCACGACTGACGCAAGATTTCCGCAAGACGCGCCAAACCCGGAAAACCCACCCAAGCCCTTGAAAAACATCGGCGATCAGCTCCGCGTCACGCTGATCATCGGCGGCGGAATCGCAGCCTATAAAGCGCTCGATCTGATCCGCCGCTTGAAGGAACGCGGCATCCATGTCCGCGTGGTGCTGACCCGCGCCGCACAGCAATTCGTCACGCCGCTGGCCGCCAGCGCGCTGTCCAACGAGCGCGCCTACACGGACCTGTTCGATGCGCAGAGCGAATTCGATGCCGGGCATATTCGCCTGGCGCGTGAATGCGATCTGATCGTGGTTGCGCCGGCAACCGCCGACCTGATGGCGAAGATGGCCAATGGCCTTGCCGATGATCTGGCGTCCGCTGTTCTGCTCGCATCCGACAAACCGATCCTGATTGCGCCGGCGATGAATCCACTGATGTGGAATAACGCCGCGACGCGCCGCAACGTCGCGCAATTGCAGCGTGACGGCGTAAGAATGATCGGGCCGAATGCCGGCGAGATGGCCGAACGCAACGAAGCCGGCATCGGCCGCATGGCGGAACCGACCGAGATCGCGATTGCCGCTCACACATTCCTGCGGCCACCCATGCCGAAGCCACTGGCCGGCAAGCGCGTGCTGATCACTGCGGGCCCGACGCATGAGCCGATTGATCCGGTGCGCTACATCGCCAATCGCTCGTCCGGCAAACAGGGCTATGCGATTGCCGCCGCGGCACGGGCAGCAGGCGCCGAGGTCATTCTCGTCTCGGGCCCGGTCGATCTCGACGAGGTGCCGGGCGTGTCGATGACGCATGTCGAATCCGCGCGCGAGATGCTCGCCGCGGTTCAAGCCGTACTGCCAGTGGACATCGCGATCTTTGCGGCAGCCGTTGCCGACTGGCGCGTCGTCAATGAAGGCGCCCAGAAGCTGAAGAAGACCGCCAGCCACGCGATGCCGCAGCTCGAGCTCACGGAAAATCCCGACATCCTCGCGACGATCTCGAAACTCCCCGAACATCGTCCACCGCTGGTGATCGGTTTTGCCGCCGAGACCGAACACCTGATCGACAACGCCAAAGCCAAGATCGCGCGCAAGGGCTGCGACTGGATCGTCGCCAATGACGTCTCGCCCGCGACCGGCATCATGGGCGGCGACGACAATACCGTGCATCTGCTCACGCGCAGCAAAGACAGCACCGATATCGCCGTTGATTCGTGGGCACCGATGAGCAAGGAACAGGTCGCGACGACCCTGGTCGCGCGAATCGCCGACGCGGTGACATCAAATAAATCGACGCAATCCACGAAAGACCAATCATGAGCGCTGCCATCCCCGTTCAGGTCGACGTCCAGCAGCTCCCGCATGGCGCTGGCCTCGCGCTACCGGCCTATCAGACCGCGCATGCTGCCGGCCTTGATCTGCTCGCCGCGGTTCCCGAAGACCAACCGATGATTCTCGCCCGCGGCAAATATGCGCTGGTGCCGACCGCGCTGACCATCGCGCTGCCGCCGGGCTATGAGGCGCAGGTGCGCCCACGCTCCGGCCTTGCCGCCAAGCACGGCATCACCGTGCTGAATTCACCAGGCACCATCGACGCCGATTACCGCGGCGAGATCGGCGTGCTGCTGATCAATCACGGCCCCGCGGATTTCACGATCAAACGCGGCGAGCGAATCGCCCAGATGGTGATCGCGCCGGTCACGCATGCGGAACTCGTGGTGGTCACGGCGCTCAGCGAAACCGAACGCGGCAGCGGCGGCTTCGGATCCACCGGCCGCTAGCGCGTATTTCGTCACATCGCGCAGCATTTGAATCAAAAGCGCCTGCATTTTTTAACCGGGGACTCTGCGTTCACGGTCTGGACTCTTACCCGGCGACTCCCGAAGCGGATATTGTCGAACGATTCGCGATCGGGAGGGGCTGGTCGGGAAGACGTGCGGTTTGGGGCGAATGATGTCAGGCGTGATCGCGGCGATGCGTCGGACCTTGCTGTCGTGCACTTCTATGGTGCGCGACGGGCTTGTCGGCATCAGTGCGTCTGCACTTCTGGCCACCTCCTCGGCGTCGGCCGCTGACGCACCCTTCATTACCCAGACGCTCGCCAAGCTGCTCGATCTCGATCGCCAGGAAATCGCCGCGCTGACGACCGCCACAGCGGTGCTCGGCTTCTCCGTCGTTTCCGCCATCCTGTTGATGCACAATCGTATTCGCTCGGCCAAGACCGAGGCAAAGCTGCGCGCGGAGCTGCATACGCTGCAGGTCGAATCCGACCGCTTTCGCGCCCTGCTGTTCACTGAGCCGCAGGTTCTGATCGCCTGGGCCGCAGGCGAAACCCGTCCCGATATCTCCGGCGACACCGCATTGATGATGTCGCAGGACCCACAGCAGCATCAGCCGCAGCGCATTCTCGCGTTCGGAACATGGCTGCCGCCGGAACCCGCGCTGCGGATGGATCATGCCGTCGACGCACTGCTCGATGCCGGCGAAGGTTTCCTGCTCAATCTGACGACCTCCAGTGGCCGCGCCATCGAGGCGATGGGCCGCGCCATCGGCGGCCAGGCCATTGTCCGGATTCGCGAATTGAGCGGTTTGCGCCGCGAGCTTGCCGAAGTCTCGCTGCGTCACAAGGAACTTGCGGAAGAAGCCGAAATTCTCCGCGGCTTCGCCAATGCCGCGCCATGGCCGATCTGGGCCAAGCAGGCCGATGGCCGATTGAGCTTCGTCAATGCGGCCTATGCGCGTGCGACTGAAGCGGCTGATACGGGCGATGCGGTCGGTCGCAATCTGGAACTGCTGGACAGCGACGACCGCAGCAGCCTGGCGCGTGCGCTGAACGACAACCAGCCCTTTGCCGCGCGCGTGCCGATCGTGATTTCCGGCGAGCGCCGCATCTTCGACGTCCACGCCGCCAAGGTCGCCAGCGGCAGCGCCGGCATGGCGATCGACGCCAGCGAAGCTGCCGCGCTATCAGCCGCCTTGGTGCGGATGGCCGAGGCGCATCGCCGCACGCTCGACCAGCTGTCATCGGGCGTCGCCGTATTCGACGGCCAGCGCCGCCTTGCCTTCTACAACGACTCCTATCGCCGGCTGTGGGATCTCGACCGCACCTTCCTCGACGGCAATCCCGACGATTCCAGTGTGCTCGACCGTCTCCGTGCTGCGCGAAAACTGCCGGAGCAGCCCGACTTCCGCGCCTGGAAGGCCAAGCTGCACGAAGCCTATCGTGCCGTCGAAGCCCATAAGGATGTCTGGTATCTGCCGGATGGCCGCGCGCTCTCGATCGTCACCACGCCGAATCCCGAAGGCGGCGTCACCTATCTGTTCGACGATGTGACCGAGAGCCTCGAACTGGCGCGGCGCTTCGATGGCCTGATCCGCGTGCAGCGCGAGACGCTCGACAATCTGGCCGAGGCCGTCGCGGTGTTTGGCAGCAACGGCCGCGCGCAACTGTTCAATCCAGCTTTCGCCAAGATGTGGAAGCTGTCGGACGAAGCGCTGGAGCAGCGTCCGCATATCGAAATGGTCGAAACTTGGTGCCGGCCATTGTTCGACGACACTCCGACATGGCAGGCGATCCGCAGCGCCATTACCGGGATCGACAATCGCAAGTCTGTTCCGCTCAAGCTCGAGCGCAAGGACGGCAGTGTGCTGGCCTGCATGACCATGCCGCTGCCTGATGGCGCGACCATGCTCACCTTCCAGGACATTTCGGACGCCGAGAATGTCGAGCGCGCGCTGCGCGAGCGCAACGAGGCGCTCGAGACCGCCGACCAGATGAAGGTCGACTTCGTCCACCACGTCTCCTACGAGCTGCGCTCGCCGCTGACCACCATCATCGGCTTCGCGCATCTGCTCAGCGATCCCGTGACCGGCCCGCTGATGCCGAAGCAGGCCGAATATCTCGATTACATCACCACCTCGACCGGCGCGTTGCTGGCGATCATCAATAACATCCTGGATCTCGCCACCATCGATGCCGGCGCGATGACGCTGAATCTCGGCCCGATCGATATCCGCAAGACCATCTCTGCGGCGGCCGAAGGCATTCAGGATCGCCTGGTGCGCGACCGCATCGCACTGCAGATCGACGTTGATCCCGCCATCGGCAGCTTTACCGGCGACGAAAGCCGCGTCGTGCAGGTGCTGTATAATCTGCTCGCCAATGCCGTCGGCTTCTCGCCGCATGATGCCGCAATCACGCTGACCGCGCGACGATCCGAACATACCATCACCTTCACCGTCACTGATCGCGGCCCGGGCATTCCGCCCGAGGTGAAGGACAAGGTGTTCGACTGGTTCGAGAGCCACGCCAATGGCTCGCGTCATCGCGGCGCCGGGCTCGGCCTGTCGCTGGTGCGCTCCTTCGTCGAGCTGCACGGCGGCAAGGTCCGCGTCGATTCCGCAGTTGGCAAGGGCACCACCGTCAGCTGCGACTTCCCCATCGACCAGACCGCGCATCGCAACGCCGCCGAATGACCGAACCCATCATAAACGAGCCCTGCACATTTTCGCTGGCGCTCGCAAATGAGACGGCCACTGCGCAATTGATGGCCGACCTCGCTCTGCTGATCGGCCCCGGCGATGTCATCACCCTCTCGGGCGATCTCGGCGCCGGCAAGACGGCCGCGGCACGCGCGATGATCCGCTATCTCGCCAGCGATTCTGAACTCGAAGTGCCGAGCCCGACCTTCACGCTGGCGCAGAACTATGACCTGCCGTCGTTTCCTCTCATCCATGCCGATCTCTATCGTATCAACGACGCGAGCGAACTCGAGGAGATCGGCCTATCGCCGTTGCCGGACGACGTGGTGGCGCTGATCGAATGGCCGGAGCGCGCCGATGGTACGCTGCCGCCGGATCGTATCGATATTGCGCTCAGCCATCGTCCGGCACTGGGCTCCGTGGCGCGTGCCGCGGAGATCACCGGTCACGGCAAGGCCGCATCGGTCGTTCTGCGCCTGAAAGCACTGCGTGAATTTCTCGAAGAAGCGCGCTATCTCGACGCTATCAGACAGCGCATGGCGGGCGATGCGTCGACGCGCTCCTATGCGCGGTTGATCCGCGGTGATGACGTCTTCATCCTGATGAATGCGCCGAAGCGGCCGGATGGTGCGCCGGTCTATGACGGCAAGTCCTACAGCGCAGCGGTGCATCTGGCGGAGGACGTCAGACCGTTCGTCGCCATTGCGAACGGTTTGCGCGCGCAGGGGATCTCCGCGCCGGCGATTCATCACGCCGATCTCGATGCGGGTTTCCTGATCACCGAAGATTTCGGCACGGTGCCGGTGACCGAAGGCGAGCCACCTGCGCCGATCGTCGAGCGCTATCAGGCCGCAACCGATATGCTCGCAATGCTGCACGGCAAGACGCTGCCGGAGACGCTGCCGCTGTTGCCGCATGTCGATTACGCCATTCCCGTCTTCGACACGGATGCATTGCTGGTCGAGATCGGCCTGATGCCGGAATGGTATCTGCCGGACCGCGACGCGCCGCTCGCAGATGACGCACGCACTAAATTTGTCACGATGTGGCGCGAGCTGCTGGCGAAACTCGCTGCGGCGCCAAAGACCTGGGTACTGCGCGACTTCCATTCGCCGAATATCATCTGGCTCGACGATCGCGAGGGCATCAACAAGGTCGGCGTAATCGATTTCCAGGACACGGTGCTCGGCCCCGCCGCCTATGATCTCGTCTCGCTGCTGCAGGACGCGCGGATCGACGTGCCCGAGCATCTGGAGCTGACCATGCTGACGCGCTATATCAAGGCGCGACGCGCGGCCGATTCCGCTTTCGATGCCGCGGCCTTTGCCGAGCTCTATGCGATCATGTCGGCACAGCGAAACACACGACTGCTCGGTACATTCGCGCGGCTCAACCGCCGCGACGGCAAGCCGCATTATCTCAAGCACCAGCCGCGGATCTGGACCTATCTCAACCGCTCGCTGGCGCATCCGACGCTGGCGCCGTTCCAACAGTGGTATGCGGCGCATGTACCACCGCCCCGCGGTTAGAGGCCCTTCCTTCCGAGACGAATTACGACCTCTGCGTCGTCATTGCGAGGAGCCCTTGCGACGAAGCAATCCAGCCCTCGCTTGTTGCCTTCTGGATTGCTTCGATCGGCAAAATCGCAAGAGCAATTTTGCCGGCTCGCAATGACGGAGCCGTTGGTCCCGCTGATCGACTCACGCTCTAACACTTCCTTAACTACTTATTAGTCGCACACACTCTATCCTGCGTTTGAGCCCTGCACGTGCGGGGCTTGGCGTACTGGACAAGGGACGTGTCATGACGGAGCGGCGTGCCGGAGATCGGGTCGTTTTCGAGCGCGGCTTTCCTGCGCACATGATGGGCATCGACGGCACCTGGCGTCGCTCCTGCATCATGGAAGATATTTCCGAGACCGGCGCCAAGCTCACCGTCGATGGTTCTGTCGAAGGATTGAACCTGAAGGAATTCTTCCTTTTGCTCTCATCAACCGGACTTGCCTATCGCCGCTGCGAACTCGGCTGGGTCAACGGCGACCAGATTGGTGTGAATTTTCTCAAACCCAACGACAAAAAGAAAAAGACGAAACGTTCCGAAACGCAGGAGGCAGAAACGTGACTGTGCAGGCGGGTGTAATTGTCGCATCCGCGTCATCTCGGCCCATTATGGCTCGATAGGTTCATGCATGCGACACGCCGCCGTGCTACCATCATTTCAGCTCAAAAATTCAAGAACGATTCCATCAAGGCCCATCATTCTACCAAGGCCAATGTCGCTATGTCCGTAAAACCCACCAAAGCAATGGTTCTCGCCGCCGGCCTCGGCCTGCGCATGCGACCGCTCACCGATAATCTGCCGAAGCCGCTGGTCCCTGTTGCAGGACAGCCGCTGCTGGATCACGTGCTCGACAAGCTCGCCGCTGCAGGCGTGACCGAAGCCGTCGTCAATGTGCATTACCTGCCCGACCAGATCATCGATCATGTCGCGACGCGCACCAAACCGAAGATCACGATTTCCGATGAGCGCGATCAGGTGCTCGGCACCGGCGGAGCCGTCGTCAAGGCGCTGCCGCTGCTGGGCTCCGAGCCGTTCTATCATCTCAATGCCGACACGATGTGGATCGACGGCGTGCAGCCGAATCTCGCGCGTCTTGCGGAGGCCTTCGATCCCGCACGTATGGACATCCTGCTGCTGATGGCGCCGACCGCCAACAGCATCGGCTACGCCGGATGCGGTGACTACGCGATGCTCACCGATGGTGCGCTGCGTCGCCGCAAGGAGAATCAGGTCGTGCCGTTCGTCTATGCCGGTGTCGCGATCCTGTCACCGGCGCTGTTCAAGGATGCGCCATCCGGTGAATTTTCGCTGACCAAGCTGTTCGACAAGGCCAATGAGCAGGAGCGCCTGTTCGGGCTGCGCATGGAAGGCGTCTGGATGCATGTCGGCACGCCCGACGCCGTCCGCGCCGCGGAAGATGCGTTCCTCGCCAGCGTCGCCTGAGTTTCCTACGACTCCCGTCGCCTTTCCAGCCATGCCATGATGCACCCTGATCACGAATCAGGGTGTTCATGCGCGTCTTCAACATTCCGTCCTCTGCGCCGTTCCTGCGCACGCTGATCACCGCGCTTGTCGACGGTGATCTCGTCGAGGGATTTTCCGCGCGCAAAGCGCCGGAAAGACTGGCTGAAGTCACCCTGTATCTGCCGACACGCCGCGCCGGACGCATGGCGCAGGAGATATTCCTCGACGTCCTCGGCACCGATGCCGTGCTGTTGCCGCGTATCGTTCCGCTCGGCGATGTCGACGAGGAAGAACTGGCCTTTGCGCAAGCGGCCTCGCCCGAGACGCTCGAAAGGCTGGACGCTCCTGCGGCACTCGACGGTTTGCAGCGTCGTCTGCTGCTGGCGCAACTGATCGCCGCCTGGGCCAAACAACTTACACCCAGCGATCCCACGCAGACGCCGCTGGTGGTCGGCGGCCCGGCCTCGACGCTAGCACTCGCCGACGACCTCGCGCGGCTGATGGACGACATGGCGACTCGCAAGGTCGACTGGAGCGCGCTGGACGGGCTGGTGCCTGATGCGCTCGATCAATACTGGCAGTTGACGCTAAGCTTCCTCAAGGTTGCCCGCGAATGGTGGCCAGCCGAACTAAAGGAACGGCAGCGCATCGAGCCTGCGGTGCGCCGTGACCTGCTGATCGATGCTGAAGCTTCGCGCTTGAAGGCACACAAAGGCGGTCCGATCATCGCCGCCGGCTCGACGGGCTCGATGCCGACCACCGCGAAATTCCTGCGCGAAGTCGCGCAGCTGCCGCAGGGTGCTGTCGTCCTCCCCGGCCTCGATACCGACCTCGACGACATCGCATGGAATCTCATCGGCGGCACCAAGGATGCACTCGGCCGGACCGAATCCTCGGCATCGAACCATCCGCAATTCGCGCTGCATGCGCTGCTGGAGCGCTTCGGCATCACGCGCCGCGATGTGACGAAGCTCGGCACGCCGTCGCCGCAGGGCCGCGAACTCTTGGCCTCGGAGGCGATGCGGCCATCCAATGCCACGGCGCAGTGGCATACGCGCCTCGCTCAGCCGGCCGTCGAACAGAAAATCGCGGCCGGCATGCAGAACCTTGCTGTGATCGCCGCCGCAAATTCGGAAATGGAAGCGCTGGCCATCGCGATCGCCATGCGCGAAGCCCATGAATTCAAGAAGTCCGCCGCGCTGGTGACGCCCGACCGCGCACTGGCGCGCCGGGTGATGGCCGCGCTGGGCCGCTGGAATCTCGTCTTCGACGATTCCGGCGGCGATGCGCTGACCGAGACCTCGGCCGGCATCTTCGCGCGCCTCGTCGCCGAGGCCGCAGCGGAGCAGCTCGAACCGGCGACATTGCTGGCGCTGCTGAAACATCCGCTGTTTCGTCTGGGCGCGGCGCCGAACGCCTGGAAAGACGCGATCGAGACGCTCGAACTCGCGCTGCTGCGCGGCACGCGGCCGACGCCCGGCACCGCCGGACTGGCGCAGGACTTCACGCGCTTCCGCGACGAGCTCGGAAAGCTCCGGCGCCGCGAAGCGTCGATGCTGCATGGCGCGGAGCCGCGCGCAAAACTCGACGACGACCGTCTTGACCGCGCGGAAGAACTGATCGCCGGATTGCGCACCGCGCTGGCGCCGCTGGAAGGCATCCACCCCATCAGGCCGATCGATTTCGCTGAAGTTGCCTTGCGGCATCGTGAGGCGATCAAGCTCTTGTCGCGCGACGACAGGGGCAACGATATCGCGCTTGTGGGGCGCGAAGGAACAGCGCTCACCAAGGCGTTCGACGATCTCGTCGTCATGGAGACTGTCGCGACCGAGAGCGGCGACGAGGAGCGGCTGCGCCCCAGCGGGCTGATGATGCAGCTCCGCGATTATCCCGATGTGTTTCAGACCGCCTTCGCTGACCGTATCGTGCGCCGGCCCGAAGTCGCCAATGCCAGCTTGCGCATCTACGGCCAGCTCGAAGCGCGGCTGACGCAATCGGACCGCGTGATCCTCGGCGGCCTCGTCGAAGGCATCTGGCCGCCCTCGCCGCGCATCGATCCCTGGCTGAGCCGCCCGATGCGGCATCAGCTCGGGCTCGATCTTCCGGAACGCCGTATCGGCCTCACCGCGCATGACTTCGTGCAATTGCTCGGCACCGAGGACGTCATCCTGAGCCACGCCGCGAAAGTCGGCGGCGCGCCGGCCGTCGCGTCGCGCTTTCTGCACCGGCTCGAAGCTGTTGCCGGCGAGAACCGCTGGGACGCCGCGCTGGCCGCGGGCGAGCACTATGTTCGCTATGCCGAAGAGCTCGATAGACCCGAGACCGTCACGCCGATTGCCCAGCCGGAGCCGCGCCCGCCACGCGCCGCACGTCCGCTCAGGCTGTCGGTCACCGCCATCGAGGACTGGCTGCGCGATCCCTATACGATCTATGCCAAATATATTCTGGGTCTGGCGCCGCTCGATCCCGTCGACATGCCGCTGTCTGCGGCCGACCGGGGATCGGCGATCCATGCGTCGCTCGGCGACTTCACCATGGAATACAGCAAGGCGCTGCCTGACGATCCCGCGCGTGAGCTGCGCAGGATCGGCGATCGACATTTTGCGCCCCTGATGGCGCGACCTGAGGCGCGCGCATTGTGGTGGCCGCGTTTCCTGCGCATCGCGTCCTGGTTTGGCGCCTGGGAGATCGACCGCCGCATCAATGTCGCCAGCATCGACGCGGAAGTGCGCGGCGAGATCAAGATCCCGCTCGATCACAGCCGCGTCTTCCATCTCTCGGCGCGTGCCGACCGTATCGAACATCGCAGCGACCGCACTTTCGCCCTGCTCGACTACAAGACCGGCCAACCGCCCACCGGCAAGCAGGTGCGCATGGGCTTGTCGCCGCAGCTCACGCTGGAAGCCGCGATCCTGCGCGAGGGCGGTTTTACCGGGATCGCCGCAGGATCGTCCGTCAGCGAACTGGTCTATGTCCGGCTCAGCGGCAACAACCCGCCCGGCGAAGAGCGGCTGCTCGAACTGAAGATCGAGCGCAAGGACGAGCCGCAACTGCCCGATGATGCCGCCATCGAAGCACGCGCCAAGCTGGAAGCGCTGATCCGCAGTTTCGAGGACGAAACCACCGCCTATACATCGCTGAGCCTGTCCATGTGGTCAAACCGCTATGGCAGCTATGACGATCTGGCGCGGATCAAGGAATGGTCCGCCAATGGCGGCACTGGCGGCGGAGGCGAGTCATGAGTGGCCCGCGCAACATCCCGCCCGCCGCGAGTGCCAAGCAGCAGCTCGCATCGGATCCCGCCTCGTCGGTATTCGTCTCGGCGAATGCCGGTTCCGGCAAGACCTATGTGCTGGTCAACCGCGTGATCCGGCTACTGCTCGACGGTGTGCCGCCCGAAAAGATCCTCTGCGTCACCTTCACCAAGGCCGCAGCGGCGAATATGGCGGAGCGCGTCTTCACGCGGCTCGGCCATTGGGTCACGCTGGATGACGCCGCGCTCGACGCGGAAATCAAAAATGCCGGCGTTCCCGCGTCGAACAGCAGATTGCGGTCGCGGGCGCGCGAATTGTTCGCCAGTGCACTGGAGACGCCGGGTGGTCTGAAAGTCCAGACCATCCACGCGCTGTGTACGCGACTGCTGCAGCAGTTTCCGTTCGAGGCCAATGTGCCGGCGCGATTCAGCGTGCTTGACGACCGCGACCAGAACGAAATGATGGAGCGCGCCAGTCTGCAGGTGCTGCTGCACGCGGCGGCGGCGCCTGACAGCGCCGAAGGCCGCGCACTGACCACCGCGATGACATCGGCGGCCGACGTGACGTTCCGCGACGTGGTGCGCGAGGCGAGTCTGTCCCGCGATCAGTTCCTGGCCTGGATCGAGCGCGCCGGCTCGACAGATGCCGCGATGGCGCAGCTGTCGGCAACCCTGGGCGTGACAGCCGGCGATACCAGAGACAGTGTCGAGCTGGAGATCATCGACGGGCCGCATCTGCCGCGGGAACGCTGGATTCCCGCCGCCGAAATCTTCAAGACCGGCAGCAAGACCGACAACGATCAGGCAGCGCGGCTGCGTGAGGCTTTGGCGTTGTCGGGCACCGAACAGGTCGAGAAATACCTCGAACTGTTCCTGACCAAAGATCACTCACTGCGGAAATCGCTAGCAACCAAGAAGATCGCCGACAGCCGGCCGGATCTGCTGGCGGCTTTGCAGCGCGAAGGCGACCGTGTCATCCCGCTGCTGGAACGCCGCCGCGCTGTCGCCATGCGCGAGCGCACCCAGTCGCTGCTGGTGATCGCCAGCCAGGTCGCGGAGAATTATCGCCGCGAGAAAAACGAACGCGGCCTTTTGGATTACGACGACCTGATCGCGCGCACGCTGGAGATGCTCGATCGGGTGTCGTCGAGCTGGGTGCATTTCAAGCTCGATCGCGGCGTCGATCACGTGCTGATCGACGAGGCGCAGGATACCTCGCCGCGGCAATGGGACATCATCACCCATCTGATCTCGGAATTCACCTCCGGCGAAGGTGCGCGCGACGGGCTCAAGCGCACGATCTTCGCCGTCGGCGACGAGAAGCAATCGATCTTCTCGTTCCAGGGCGCAGCACCGCGCGAATTCGATCTGCGGCGCAAGGCGCTCCAAAGCCGCTTCAAGGACGCCGGAATGAAATTCGATCCCATCGCGTTCAGCCATTCTTTCCGGTCGGGCTCAGCCATTCTGCGATCGGTCGACCACGTGTTTCGCGAGGAAGCGATCTTCCGCAGTATCCACGCCGTCGAGAACGGCTATCCGATTCATGAAACGCTGGACGATGCCGGTCCCAGCCTGATCGATTTGTGGGAGCTGGAGCAGCCTGACGACCGGCCAAGCATCGAAGGCTGGCAGGCGCCGTTCGACAAGCGCTCCGAGACCAGCCCTGAAGTGAAACTCGCCCGCCGCGTGCAGACCGAGATCAAAGACTTGATCGCGGCGAAGACGGAGACCGGGCCCATCGGCAAGCGTCGCGCGCTGCGCTATGGCGACATGCTGGTGCTGGTGCGCCGCCGCGGCAAGGCCTTCGACGCCATCATCCAGGCGCTGAAACATGCCGGCATTCCCGTCGCCGGCGCCGACCGGCTGAAGCTCACCGAACATATCGCCATCATCGACCTGATGAACCTGGCCGACGCGCTACTGCTGCCGCAGGACGACCTAGCATTGGCGACCGTATTGAAGAGCCCGCTATTCGGCCTCGATGACGATGACCTGTTCAAGCTGGCCTATGAGCGCACGGGATCGCTGCGCGACGCACTCGGCGAAAAGGCGGTGAGCGATCCCAAGCTCGGCGGCGCTTTCAAGCGGCTCATCGCTTGCGAGAAGCGCTTTGCCAGCGAGACGCCTTTTGCGTTCTATGCGTGGCTGCTCGGCGGTGATCACGGCCGCGCGCGCATCCTGCGTCGGCTCGGCCATGAGGCCAATGACGCGCTCGACGAATTTCTCGAACTCGCGCTGGGCTATGAGCGCAAGGCGCCGGCCTCGCTGCAGGGCTTCGTCGCCTGGCTGCGCGCCGCCGACACGGAAGTGAAGCGCGACATGGAGATCACCCGCGACGAAGTTCGCGTGATGACCGTGCATGGCGCCAAAGGCCTGGAAGCACCGGTCGTATTCCTGGTCGATACCACATCGTCGCCGGCGGATTCGCAGCGACTCAATTTGATCCATCTCCCGCAGGGCAACGCCGCACCGAACAGCCCGGGCGTCGTGGTCTGGGCCGGCAAGAAGGCGGACGATCCGCCAGCAGTCGCCGCGGCGCGCGCCGATATGATCCGCGATACCGAGGACGAATATCGCCGGCTGCTTTATGTGGCGATGACGCGCGCGGCCGATCGCCTGATCGTTGGCGGCTGCATGCCCGGCAACCGCAACGAGGTGCGGCCGCTGTCCTGGTACGACCTGATCCAGAAGGGCCTGGAGAATTCCGGGCTGCAGATGCAGAGCGTGCCGCCGCCGGACGGCCTGGTGAAACGCTATACACGGGTGGAAGACGTCGTACCCGTGCCGGGCACTGCAACGCCTGTCGCTACGGCAGCGCCGATCATGCTGCCGGCGTGGCTCCGCGACAAGGTCGGCGACCAGCCGCACCGCGAAAGCCTGCTGCGGCCATCGGATGCCGACGATGACGACGGGCGCGGCCAGCGTACCGGTGAATCCGAGCGGCTGCGCCAACTGGCCTTGCAGCGCGGCAACCTTGTGCACCGGCTGCTGCAATCGCTGCCCGACATCGCCGCCGAAAAGCGTCGCGAGACCGCGCTGAATTTCCTCGCTCGCAACGCCAATGACTGGACCGATCTCGACCGCGTGGCGCTGGCCACGCAGGTGCTGTCGCTGATTGGCGATCCGCGCCTCGCGGAACTGTTTGCCCCCGGCAGTCGCGCCGAGGTGGCGGTGGCCGGACGACTGACGCGGAAGGACGGGTCGCCCGTGCTGGTGTCGGGCCAGATCGACCGGCTGGTCCTGACCAAAACGGAGATCCGGATCGTCGATTACAAGACCAACCACAACCCGCCGCGCAGACTGATCGAGGCGCCCAAGGCCTATATCCGGCAGCTGGCGCTGTATCGCGGCGTGCTCGCCAAGTTATACCCAGACCGGCCGATCCGGGCCGCCCTGCTCTGGACGGAAACGCTTGAAATGATGGAGATTTCCGGTGCTGCGCTGGACGCGGAGCTGGCCGCCATCATCTCACTGTGACCAACCTTGACCCGGCAAGGGGGCGTTCATAGGTTGGATGCATCATTCCAGCGCGCGAATCTTCCAGCGCGCCCTTCATTGAACAGGACGAGGATACGACGATGGCCGTTGGCAAGGTGACAGACGCCGATTTCGAAGCAGAAGTGCTCAAGGCGACCGGGCCGGTCGTGATCGACTTCTGGGCCGAATGGTGCGGCCCGTGCCGCATGATCGCGCCGGCGCTCGACGAAATCTCCGCTGCCATGGGTGAAAAGGTCACCATCCTGAAGCTCAATGTCGACGAGAACCCGAAGACCGCCTCCAAGTATGGCGTGATGTCGATCCCGACGCTGATGATCTTCAAGGGCGGCGAAATGGCCTCACGTCAGGTCGGTGCGGCGCCGAAGGCGAAGCTGCAGCAGTGGATCAGCGCCGCGGTCTGATCGCGCTCTTTATTCGAGAATTTACGGCCGGTGATTTTCACCGGCCGTTTTTGTTTTGTGTACCTAACCTCGCCCCGCTTGCGGGGAGAAGTCGACTTTCACATGCGGAGCATGTGGAAGGCGGGTGAGGGGGAGCCAGTGTTTCACTCGCTGGCTCCCCCTCACCCGCCGCGGACTTCGTCCGCGCCACCCTCTCCCCGCAAGCGGGGCGAGGGAAGCGACGCCGACCGTTTTTCTTTACATCAGCGAATCCACCCGGTCGCCAGCGCGCTCGCCCATTCGGGTCGCTGGTTCTCCAACGCCAGTTCGGCCATCGCGGCGTGATCATACGGCACCTGACGGAACGTCACCTGCCATCGCTCGCCCGCCTTCTCGATAATTGCGTAGCAGGCATCCGGCGTGCCGACTTCCAGCGTGTGCGGATAGGGCGTGACGTCGCGATAGCCGGGGCCACCGACGCTGCCGGGATTGACGATCATGCGGCCGTCGCGAAGCCTGACGGCACGCGCGATGTGGGTGTGTGCGCAGAGAATCAGCGATTGCGTGATACCCCCCGCCTTCTCCTCGATGGCTTCGATCGGGGCCATATGCACGATGCCTTCGGGCGTCACCGCTTCCATCCAGTAGGTGTTGTCGTCATCGGGCGTCGCGTGAACGAGATAGACCTCACCCTGATAAATCGTGCTGAAGGGCAACGCGCGCAGCCACTCCATCTGCGCGGGCTCGAGCTGGCTGTGGGCCAGCCGATCGGACGGCCACATGTCGTCAAGCTTGTAGTCGGTGATGTAGCGATCATGATTGCCGCGGACATTAGTGGCATTGAGGCCCATCATGATGTCCACCGCACGGCGCGCATCGAGCGCACCGCTGGCCATATCACCAAGATTGACGATGTCGGTGATGCCTTGGGTACGGATATCGGCGACAACCGCCTCAAGGGCAAAGTGATTGCCGTGAACGTCGGCAATGGCAGCGAAGCGCATCGAACCTCCCTAAAATCAAGCAAAGATCAATCAGAGATCATTTGTATCGATGCGATTCTATGCAGGTAGCGTGCCGTTCTCGGCAAGCACATGGCCGGCCAGATAGAGCGAGCCTGCGATCAGGATCCGCGGCGGCACCTCATAGGCAAGCCTGGTGAGAGATTGCAGCGCATCGGCGACGCTCGGCGCCGTCTCGACGCGCATGCCGAGACTCCGCGCGGCGTCGGCCAACGCATCCGGCGCCATGACGCCGTCGCGGCCGGGGATTTTCACGGCGATGATATGGCGGGTCTGGCCGGCGAAATTCGCCAGAAAGCCCGTCGCATCCTTGTTGGCCATCATGCCGGCGATCACCACCAGCGGCCGCGGCACGCGCTCTTCGAGATCGCCGAGCGCCGCCGCAATGACGCGCCCGCCATCGGCATTGTGACCGCCGTCGAGCCAGACTTCGGAATCGGCGGGCGCCGCCGCGACAAGCTTGCCCGACGTCAGCCGCTGCATCCGCGCCGGCCATTCGGCGCGCGCCACACCGGTTTCATAGGCGGCAGGATCGATCTTGAAGATATCCAGCGCGCGCAGCGTCGCAATCGCCAGACCCGCATTGCCGAACTGATGGCGTCCGAACAGCCGCGGCGCGGCAATATCCATCAACCCGCGATCATCCTGATACACGAGGCGGCCGCGCTCGATATTGACGTGCCATTCCTGCCCGGCGCTCACGAGCGGCGCATGCATCTTGCGCGCCTGCAGCTCGATCACCTCGGTTGCTTCAGGCGCTTGCTCGGCGGTGATCACCGACACGCGGCGTTTGATGATGCCGGCTTTCTCGCTGGCGATTTTCGCAAGCGTATCGCCGAGAAAATCGGTGTGATCGATTGCGATGGGTGTCAGCACGCAGCCGGCGGGCGTTTCGATCACATTGGTCGCATCGAGGCGGCCACCGAGACCGACTTCGAGCAGTACGACATCGGCGGGATGCTTCGCGAACAGATCGAACGCGACGGCGGTCTCGGCCTCGAACAACGTGATCGGTGCGCCGGCATTGACTGTCTCGACATGGGCGAACGCGTCACGCAATGCGTCGTCACTCACCAAGGTGCTGGCAAGGCGAATGCTCTCATTCATGCGGACGAGATGCGGTGAGGTGTAGACGTGAACGCGCAGGCCTGCGGCCTCACAGATCGCCCGCAGATAGGCGATGGTCGAGCCCTTGCCGTTGGTGCCGGCAACATGGATCACCGGGGGCAGCTTGCGCTCGGGATTGCCGAGCTGCGCCATGAGCCGCTGCATGCGGTCCAGCGACAGATCGATGGCGTTCGGATGCAGCTTGGAGAGCCGCGCCAGAATCTCGCCGAGGTCGGGCGACGATGGCGGCGCGGAGGTGCTCACGCGTGAGCGGCCGGCACCGCGTCCGGAGCCACGAGGATCTCGGCCGGAATGCTCTCCGCGCGCGGCGGGCTCGCAATGGCCGGAGACTTCGTCAGCAGGCGACACAGGCGCGCCAGCGTCGGCTTCAGATCGTGGCGATGCACGACCATGTCGATCATGCCGTGGTCACGCAGATATTCAGCGCGCTGGAAACCTTCCGGCAGCTTTTCGCGAATGGTCTGTTCGATCACGCGCGCACCGGCAAAGCCGATCAGCGCGCCGGGCTCGGCGATCTGCACGTCGCCCAGCATGGCATAGGACGCGGTGACGCCGCCGGTGGTCGGGTTGGTCAGCACGACAATGTAAGGCAGCTTGGCCTCGCGCAGCATCTGTACGCCAACAGTCGTGCGCGGCAGCTGCATCAGCGACAGGATGCCCTCCTGCATGCGCGCGCCGCCAGAAGCGGCGAACACGATGAATGGCGATTTCTTCTCGACGGCGAGTTCAAGCCCCCGCACCAGCGCTTCACCTGCAGCCATGCCGAGCGAGCCGCCCATGAAATCGAAATCCTGTACGGCGACGACGACGCCGGAGCCTTCCATCTTGCCGTAACCGACCTTGACCGAGTCGTTCATGCCGGTCTTGGTGCGCGCATCCTTGATGCGGTCGACATATTTGCGCTCGTCGCGAAACTTCAGCGGATCCGCGATCACCTCGGGCAGCGCGACGTCGTACCAGGTCTCGTTGTCGAAGATCGACTTCATGCGGGCGGTGGCACCCATGCGCATGTGATAGTTCGAGCCGGGAATGACGAACTGATTGCTCTCAACGTCCTTGTAGAACACGAGCTGTCCGGTATCCGGGCACTTGATCCAAAGATTCTCGGGCGTCTCACGACGCAGGATGTTGCGGATTTTCGGCCGGACGACGTTGGTGAGCCAGTTCATATGTGTCTCCGCGTCGCTGAGATGATGCGTCGCTCTGATATCTATATGGCGGCCGGGACGGAGCCCGGCAACCGTTGTTCCCGGTTGATGGAGGCCAATTGTGGCTTATTCCGCAGCCTGTTTGGCCCCATGAACGCCCTGGGCGAGGGCTGCAGCCAGATCGGCGACCGCGCTGACGGTCCTGGCCGTGGCCTTGCCATCGGCGTCCAGCGAGCCTTTCAGCGCATCGATCAGCGCGGTGCCGACCACGGCGCCATTGGCATGCCGGGCGATGTCATGCGCGGCTTCCGGCGTCCGGATGCCAAAACCGACGCAGACCGGGAGCTTCGTATGACGCTTGATCCGCGCCACAGCCGTGCTCACGGCGGATGAATCCGCGCTGGCCGAGCCAGTGATGCCGGTGACCGAGACGTAATAGACGAAGCCCGAGGTGTTCGCGAGCACCGCCGGGAGGCGCTTGTCATCGGTGGTCGGCGTGGCCAGGCGGATGAAGTTCAATCCGGCTTTGATTGCCGGCAGGCAGAGCTCAGCGTCTTCTTCCGGCGGCAAATCGACGATGATCAGACCATCGACGCCGGCAGCCTTTGCGTCGGGCAGGAATTTATCGACGCCGTAGATATAGATCGGATTGTAGTAGCCCATCAGCACGATCGGCGTCTTGTTGTCGGAGCTGCGGAAGTCGCGCACGAGCTGCAGCGTCTTCTTCAGCGTCATGCCGGCCTGCAGCGCGCGCAGGCCCGCGGCCTGGATCGACGGGCCGTCAGCCATCGGATCGGTGAAGGGCATGCCGATCTCGATGATATCGGCGCCGGCCTTCGGCAGCGCCTTGACGATTTCCAGCGCAGTGGCGGGATCGGGATCGCCGGCCATCACGAAAGTCACGAAAGCCGCGCGGCCTTCGGCTTTGAGTTCGGCGAAACGGGTATCGATGCGGGTGGTCACGACTGCCTGCCCTTCAGGATATCGCCGACCTGCGGGACGTCTTTGTCGCCGCGGCCGGAGAGGTTGACGACCATCAGGTGATCCTTCGGCAGCGTTGGCGCGAGTTCGCTCACCTTCGCGAGGGCATGCGCCGGCTCCAGTGCCGGGATGATGCCTTCGAGTTTCGACAGCAGCTGAAATGCGGTGAGCGCTTCTTCATCCGTCGCCGACAGATACTTCACGCGGCCGATCGTATGCAGCCACGAATGTTCGGGGCCGATGCCAGGATAATCGAGGCCCGCGGAGATCGAATGGCCCTCCTGGATCTGGCCGTCTTCATCCATCAAGAGATAGGTACGGTTGCCATGCAGCACGCCGGGACGGCCGCCAGCAATCGATGCGGCGTGCAGGTTGGTGAGCCCGTGGCCCGCCGCTTCGACGCCGTAGATATCAACCGATGGATCGTCGAGAAACGGATGGAAGAGCCCCATCGCATTGGAGCCGCCGCCTATGCAGGCGATCAGCGAATCCGGCAGGCGACCTTCGATCTCCTGCATCTGCACACGAGTTTCCTCGCCGATGATCGACTGGAAGTCGCGCACCATCATCGGATAGGGATGCGGGCCGGCGACGGTGCCGATGCAATAGAACGTGTTATGCACATTGGTGACCCAGTCGCGTAGCGCCTCGTTCATCGCATCCTTCAGCGTGCGCGCACCAACCTGCACCGGCACCACCTTGGCGCCGAGCATTTCCATGCGGATCACATTGGGCTGCTGACGCGCGACGTCCACGGCACCCATATAGACGATGCATTCGAGACCGAAGCGGGCGCAGAGCGTCGCCGTCGCCACGCCATGCTGGCCGGCGCCGGTCTCGGCAATGATGCGCTTCTTGCCCATGCGGCGCGCAACCATGATCTGGCCGAGCACGTTGTTCACCTTGTGCGAGCCGGTGTGATTCAACTCCTCGCGCTTCAGATAGATTTTTGCGCCGCCGAGATGCTCGGTGAGACGTTCCGCGAAATAGAGCGGCGACGGGCGGCCGACATAGGCCTTGAGATAACCATCCATCTCCTTGCGGAAGGCGGGATCGGCCTTGGCGTCCTCATAGGCCTTCTGCAGGTCGAGGATCAGCGGCATCAGCGTCTCGGCGACGAAGCGGCCGCCGAAAATGCCGAAGTGACCGGTGTCGTCGGGACCGGACCGATAGGAATTGGGAATGGCTTGAGTCATCAGATCGTCAACTCTTCCGTTGCGCGCGCGGCGCGGATGAAAGCGCGGATCATGTCGGGATCCTTGATGCCCGGCGCGCTTTCCACGCCGGACGAAATATCGACACCGCCTGCCCGCGTGATGCGCAGGGCCTCGGCGACATTGGCGGCAGTGAGGCCGCCCGATACCATGAAGGGCAGCTTCAGATCGAGGCCTTCGAGCAGATGCCAGTCGAAGACCGCGCCGAGACCACCCGGACGCGTTGCATCCTTCGGCGGTTTGGCATCGAACAGGATGCGATCGCAGACCGCGGCATAGCCGGGCAATGCAGCGAGATCGGCCCGGGTCTCGACGGCGAGCGCTTTCATCACAGGAAGGCCGAACTTCTGTTTGATATCGCGTACCCGCGCCACACTCTCCTTGCCATGGAGCTGCAGGATATCGGGCTTCAAGGCATCGATACTGTTTTCAAGATCCGCGTCATCGGCATCGACCGACAGTGCGACCTTCACGGCACGGCCCTTCGCCTGCCTGCCCAAAGCCCGCGCAACGTCGAGCGTGACGTGACGCGGCGACGGCGGAAAGAACACGAAGCCGACCATATCCGCGCCGCCGACCAGAGCCGCATCGAGCGTCTCGGGAGTGGACAGGCCGCAAATTTTGACGATCAGAGACATGCTTCAAATGGCCGCTGGCAATACCGGGAATAGCAGGAAAAGCCTATGCGCGGGGTTCTACAACGTCGCGCCGGACTTGTCTCGCTCACCGGCCATATAGGAGGAACCCGGCGCCGGAAGCCGCTGCACACCGTTCCGTGACGTGGTCGCGGTATGGGCGCGCAGATCGGCCAGTTCTGCACGGGCCCGCCTGATATCGGCCTCATGCTGACGTGCTGCGCGGCGCCAGTGCCCTTGCCTGAACCAGGTCGCCATTCCCCCTGCGATGACGCCCAGGATGGCCGACAGGATGATCACAACGAATAGCGGCAACGTGGCACCGACCGCGGGATCGCTGCTGTTGAACGGATCGAAGGAGACCGTGACCATATGACGGTTGGCGACGGCGAACACGACGAAGACGATCGCGAGGGGGATGATCACCAGGGCTGAGAAGAATTTGCGCATCAACGTCTCTCGCGAAGGCGATGCGGGCGCGCATGCCGCTAATTGGCTCAGACCTGTCGGCCCGAATACGCGCTACCTCAAAGTTCCTTATGACGCCGCGCTGGCTTCCGGCGCACCATTCTCACGGTTAAGCCGCTCGCGCATTTCCTTGCCGGTCTTGAAGAACGGAACACTCTTCTGGTCTACCGGAACATGCTCGCCAGTCCGCGGATTGCGGCCTGCGCGGGCGGGGCGATGCTTCACCGAGAATGCACCGAAGCCGCGAAGTTCGACACGGTCACCGCGTGCCAGCGCAGCCACGATCTCATCGAGAATCGCATTCACGATGTTCTCAACATCCCGCTGGTAGAGGTGCGGGTTATGCTCAGCGATGCGTTGAACGAGTTCGGATTTGATCATCGAGACGTTGGACTCTGAACGGGAGGATGCATTTCCGTGAAAATGCCTTGAACTGTCAAGACGCTAAATGAATTCGGGCACCTTCGAAAATGCGTGACAAATGCCCGAAACCGTTGTTGCAGCCTTCCTTGCAGTGCGGAAAGAACAGGACGAGCAGTTCCCTAGTTGGTGGTGGCCGGCCGCCACAGCGCCAGCATGCCATCGAGACCGAAGCCGTCCATGGCCTGCGCGAGGCCCGCCTGCTCGACCTGCCGCGCGATCGCGTTGAGACCCACTGCATCGAGTGTGATCGTCGCAGCAGCGCGCAGGAAGGTGAAATCGCTGAATTTAGGCGTCAGCTTGAAGTCGCGAACCGGCAGGTCGCTCTTGATCTTCTTCTCGGCTACCAGCCACGCCACGGCGGCTTTCTCGTCGCCAAGCTGATCAATCAGCTTGAGGTCCACGGCCTGGCGCCCCGTAAAAACACGGCCATCGGCGACTTTCTGTAGTTGCGCGTCATCCATGGCGCGGCGGCTCTGCACAAGCCCACGGAACCAGCCATAGGAGTCCTTCACCAGCGATTCCAGCGCTGCCCGCGCCTCCGGGCTGGTCGGCTCGAAACCATTGGGCGCCGCCTTCAGGGGCGAGGATTTGACCTGCTCGACCTCGACACCGACGGTCTTCATCAACCCCGTGAAATTGGGAAACTGGAACAGAACACCGATGGAGCCGACCAGCGAACTCTGCTGCGCAACGATATGGTCGGATGCAAGTGCCGCGATGTAGCCGCCCGATGCGGCCAGGCCCTCGACGACAACGACCATCGGTTTCTTGGCCTTGAGGCGCATCAGCGCGTCATAGAGCTGCTCGGAGCCAGCCGTGGTGCCGCCCGGCGAATTGATATGTACCACCACCGCTGCCGCGGATGACTTCTCCAGCCGCTCCAGCGCCTCGACGCGATCATTGTTGCTCTGGATCAGGCCTTCGATCTTGATGCGCGCAATCGCCCCCGACGACGACAGCGCCTCGGAGCCCGACCGTGTCACGACGACGCCGACGACGACCACCGCAGCGACCGCGGCCAGCACCGCTGCCACGCGCCAGAACGTCAGCTTGCGACGTATCCTGCGGCGATCGACGATCACATCGGAATCAAGCGACATCGGAAATCTCCTAAGCCCTCGGCGAGAGCTGCGTCTGGCGGATGCTGCATCTGTCGTCCGGGCAGCGTTTACTTGAGGTATCTCAAATACATCAATTGCGAGGCAATATGAAGAAAACATGGTCGAAACAACAAAAAGGGCCCCGGTGAAACCGGGGCCCCAATTGGTAGCAACAAGTGAGTCGAAACTTACTTGCGCGCTTACTTGTCGGTGCTCTGCTTGAGCGCCTTGCCGAGAATGTCGCCAAGGGTCGCGCCCGAATCCGACGATCCGTACTGCGCGATGGCTTCCTTCTCTTCTGCCACTTCGAGAGCCTTGATCGACACCTGGACCTTGCGGGCCTTCTTGTCGAACTGGATCACGCGGGCATCGACCTTCTCGCCGACGGCGAAACGCTCAGCGCGCTGATCCGAACGCTCACGCGCCAGTTCCGAACGCTTGATGAAGGTCGTGAAGTCGGTGCCGGCGATCTGAACGTCGATGCCGGATTCCTTCACTTCGATCACTTCGCAAGTCACGACAGCGCCCTTCTTGACGTCGCCCGGCTCTGCGAAGGGATCGCCTTCGAGCTGCTTGACGCCGAGCGAGATGCGCTCCTTCTCGACATCCACGTCGAGGACGATGGCCTTGACCATGTCGCCCTTCTTGAAGTTGTCGATGACCTGCTCGCCCGGCTGCTTCCAGTCGAGGTCGGAGAGATGGACCATGCCGTCCACGTCGCCTTCGAGACCCAGGAACAGACCGAACTCGGTCTTGTTCTTGACTTCGCCTTCGACGGTCGAACCGACCGGGAATTTCTCGACGAACACTTCCCACGGATTGCGCATGGTCTGCTTGAGACCGAGCGAAATGCGGCGCTTGACGCTGTCGACTTCGAGAACCTGCACTTCGACTTCCTGCGAGGTCGAAACGATCTTGCCGGGGTGCATGTTCTTCTTGGTCCACGACATCTCCGACACGTGGATCAGGCCTTCGATGCCCGGCTCCAGTTCGACGAATGCGCCGTAGTCGGTGATGTTGGTGACGCGACCCGAGAAGCGTGCGTTCAGCGGGTACTTCGCCTCGATGCCCTGCCACGGATCGTCGAGCAGCTGCTTCATGCCGAGCGAGATACGGTGGGTCTCGTGGTTGATCTTGATGATCTTGACCTTGACCGTCTGACCGATGGTGAGCACTTCGGTCGGATGGTTGACGCGGCGCCACGCGATATCGGTGACGTGCAGCAGGCCGTCGATACCGCCGAGGTCAACGAACGCACCGTAATCGGTGATGTTCTTGACGACGCCGTCGATGACCTGACCCTCTTCGAGGTTCTGGACCAGTTCCTGACGCTGTTCGGCGCGGGTCTCTTCGAGAACCGTGCGACGCGACACGACGATATTGCCGCGGCGGCGATCCATCTTGAGGATCTGGAACGGTTGCGAGTTGTTCATCAGCGGGGCGACGTCGCGGATCGGACGAATGTCCACCTGCGAACGCGGCAGGAAGGCCACTGCGCCGTCGAGATCGACGGTGAAGCCACCCTTGACCTGGTTGAAGATGACGCCGTGAACCTTCTCGTTGTTGTTGAAGGCCTTCTCGAGCTTGCCCCAGCTCTCTTCGCGGCGGGCCTTGTCGCGCGACAGAACGGCTTCGCCCAGTGCGTTTTCGATCCGGTCGAGGAACACTTCGACTTCGTCGCCGACCTTGAGTTCGCTGTCACGGCCGGGACCGGCGAATTCGCGCAGTGCCACACGGCCTTCAGTCTTCAGGCCGACGTCGATGACGGCCATGTCCTTTTCAATCGCAACCACGATGCCCTTGATAACAGAGCTTTCCTGAAGGTTGCCGCCCGCGAAGGACTCGTCGAGCATTGCCGCGAAATCATCGCGGGAAGGATTATACGAAGAAGCAGTCGAAGCCATTTGTTCTCCAGATGCGGGTATCGCCGGCCGTTCGGGTTAATGGGCGTCTCAAATGTGAAGTGTCAGGGGTCCGCAACCTCTAACGACCGCCTTGCAGGAGGATGCAAGAACGGGCCGGCAGCATGCCTTCACGATCGAAACGTGGGTAGGGTCTTGATGGTGTCCGGAGCCTGAAGCGCGTATCGCAGCTCGAGATCGGGAGCGGGCTTTCCTCCAATGACGGCAACGGTTTTGTCTGACGTCTTTCGGAAAGAAAGAAAAATCAGACCCGTTGCCGGCCCGCTCGGACGGCCTCGACAATGTCGATGGCGGCCCGGACGCCGCCTTCTATATCCAAATTGGAGTTATCCAGCAAGTATGCATCCGTGGCCGGCTTCAGAGGCGCAATCAGGCGGTTCTGGTCGCGTTCGTCGCGCCTGATGATATCCGCCAGCACGGCGGCCTCATCGGCCACCTCGCCCCGTCCGAGAGCCTCCAGGGTGCGCCGGCGGGCGCGGACCCTGGCATCGGCGACGACGAAGATCTTCACGTCGGCATGGGGGCAGATCACGGTTCCAATGTCCCGGCCGTCGAGCACCGCACCCGGCGGATCCTCAGCAAAACGCCGCTGGAAGTTCAAAAGGACCTCCCGCACCCGGGGGATGGCCGAGACCACAGACGCCGCATCACCGACTTCCTGGGTCTTCAGCGCCGGATTGCCGAATTTCTCGGGATCGAGCTCACTGGCGACAGCCACGGCCTGCGCCTCATCGGTCAGGTCCGCGCCAAGATCGAGCATCGCCTTGGCGACCGCGCGATAAATCACGCCGGTATCGAGGTGCCGGTAACCGTAATGGTGCGCAAGCCGTTTGCCCAGCGTGCCTTTTCCGGATGCAGCGGGACCGTCGATAGCAATAATCATGCGTTGCGCGTGCTCGTCTTGTCACGATGAATGGCGGTGGATCGGGAGTCAGGCTCGCGCGACCTGCGCGGGCTTAGCATCCGTCTCCGGAAATATCCACGCCGGCAACCTCAGGAGAAATCAGCACCCAGCCGACGCATCATCGGGATGAAATCGGGGAAGCTGGTGGCGATGAATGTCGTGTCATCGATGGTCACCGGTCTGTCGGAAGCGAGGCCCATGGCCAGCGCCGACATGGCGATGCGGTGATCCATATGGGTGGCAACGAGGCCGCCACCGGCAACACGGCCATTGCCGTGCACGATGAGGTCGTCGCCAACGATCTCGACATTGACGCCGTTGACCCGCAGCATCGCCGCAGTGGCTTCCAGACGGTCGGATTCCTTCACACGCAGCTCCTGCAACCCGCGCATGATGGTCGTGCCCTCTGCGAAAGCCGCAGCCACCGCCAGCACCAGATATTCATCGATCATCGACGGCGCGCGCTCCGGCGGCACTTCGACGCCGTGCAGCTTCGACGCTGTGATCCGGAACTGCGCCATCGGTTCGCCGGCATCGCCGCGGATATCGCTTTCCTCGATGGATGCGCCCATCTCGCGCAACGTCGTGAACAGCCCGGTGCGCAGCGGATTGGTCATCACATCGGTGAGCACGATCTCGGAGCCCGGCACGATCAATGCCGCAACCATCGGGAATGCTGCGGAGGACGGATCTGCCGGCACCACGACATCGGCACCCTTCAATTCGGGCTGGCCAGTGAGCGTGATCTTGCGGCCGTGCGCGCCTTCTTTTTCGGAAGTAATCTCGGCGCCAAAATGCTTGAGCATCAGCTCGGTGTGATCCCGGCTGGCCTCGGTCTCGATGACCGTGGTGGTGCCAGGGGCCGACAGGCCGGCCAGCAGCACGGCCGACTTGATCTGGGCGGAGGCTACCGGGGTACGATAGACGATCGGCAGCGGATCACGCGCGCCTTTGAGCGTCAGCGGCAGACGCCCGCCGTCCTCGCTCGCGGTGACCTTGGCGCCCATCAGCTCCAACGGATCAACGATCCTGCGCATCGGTCGGCTGCGCAGCGACGCGTCGCCATCGAATGTCGCCTCGATCGGACAGCCCGCGACAGCCCCCATCACCAGCCGGCACCCGGTACCCGAATTGCCGAAATCCAGCGGCGCCTTGGGCGCGGCGAAGCCGGCAACGCCGACGCCGTTGACCTTCCACGCAAAATCGCCTGTTCGTTCGACCTTGGCGCCCAGCGCCTGCATCGATTTGGCGGTATTCAGGACGTCCTCGCCCTCCAGCAGCCCCGTGATCCGGGTCTCGCCGACCGCCAAGGCACCCAGAATAAGAGCCCGATGCGAGATCGACTTGTCACCGGGCACGCGGGCGCTACCGCGCAGGGCGCCGGATTTTCGCGCTGTCAGCGGGGTCGGCTGGGCGGCGGCTGTGTCTGATTGGGTCAAGATTGTGTTCCTTCGCGCAGGCGGCTCGTAGCATATGAGCCACGCTGCGTCACGCAGCGGTCATTCTCACGCAAACCGCTATTGACAGGGGCGCGTCAACTAGCCAAGTGAAGCACCGTTTTTCAAAAAATCCCCAGGACCCTTCACGTGGCCAAATCCGATCTCGGAACCAAACGCATTTGCCCCACGACGGGCAAGAAGTTCTACGACCTCAACAAGAGCCCGGTGATTTCGCCTTATACGGGCGAGGTTGTGCCGATTGCGCCGATTGCGCCGCCGCGGACCCGCGCGGATGCAGCCGCACGCGCAGCTGCAGCATCTGCCGCCGCGGAAACTCCGGAAGCCGCCGAGAGCGAAGAATTGGTCTCGCTGGAGGAAGCTGACGCCGAGGAGAATACCGGCAAGAAGGCTGCCGTGCTGGAATCCGAGGACGATATCGAAGTCGATGACACCATCGATGACGATGAAGACGATGATTCGACCTTCATTGCCGACGAAGAAGAAGGCGATGAGGACGTGACCGACATCATCGGCGACGTCTCGGGCGACGAAGAAAGTTAAGCTCAGAAGAGACTTGAGATCACTCCTGATATGTGATCTTGGTTTGCCGCGCGACGCCCCACCCAGTGCGTCGCAGGTATTGGGGCCATAGCTCAGCTGGGAGAGCGCTTGCATGGCATGCAAGAGGTCGGCGGTTCGATCCCGCCTGGCTCCACCATCCTTCGCTCGCTTCGCGAGCTTCGGCTCGGCGAGCCGCATCAACCCATCCTCGTAGAGAATGACCGCGCTAATCCCCGAGCGCTGCGTTCAGCCGATCACGTAGCGCCACGAGTTCATTTTTCATCGCGGTCATTTCGCCCACCGTGCAGGCTGACGCCGCGAGGATTCCCTGTGGTACGGCCTTGGCTTTTTCACGCAGCGCCTGACCTTGCGCCGTCAATGCGATCAGCATCTGCCGCTCGTCTTCGATGCTGCGGGTGCGGTTGATCAGGCCGGCCGCTTCCAGCCGCTTCAACAGCGGCGTCAGCGTGCCGGAATCCAGAAACAGCCGCTCGCCGATGTCCTTCACAGGCACATTGTCCTGCTCCCACAGCACCAGCATCGCCAGATATTGCGGATAGGTCAGCTTCAATCGGTCCAGCAACGGCTTGTAGACGCGGTTGAACGCGTGGCCGGTCGAATAGACGGCAAAGCAGAGCTGGTTATCGAGCTGCAGCAGCGGAACAGCTGCGGGTTTCTTGGCCATGATTATCTCCGGAGCTTATTTGGCCACAGCTGACGCCAGACCCCAACCCCTTCACGATCAGTTGAGCACAATTCGATTGCGTTGCGCATTTTATGTATTGTTCACAATCTAATTGTGCGCAATTATAATGGGGCAAGACACAAACAACGAGGAGACCCACCATGTCTGTCAACGTGCTCTACAAGACCAGCGCCAAGGCAACCGGCGGCCGCGATGGCCATGCCGCAACCCTCGATGGCGCGCTCGACGTCAAGCTCACCACGCCGAAGGAACTCGGCGGCGCAGGCGGCGCCGGCAACAATCCCGAGCAGCTGTTCGCGGCCGGCTATGCTGCCTGTTTCATCGGCGCGATGAAGTTCGTGGGCTCGCAGGGCGGCCCCAAGGTGCCCGCCGATGTGTCGGTCACCTCCACCGTGGGCATCGGTCCGCGCTCGGCCGGTGGTTTCGGCCTCGATGTCGAACTTGCGGTCTCCTTGCCGGGTCTGGCGCGCGCAGAAGCTGAAGCGCTGGTCGAGAAAGCGCATCAGGTCTGCCCGTATTCCAACGCCACACGCGGCAATATTGACGTCCGCACTGTGATCGTCTGAGTCACAGCGTCGCAAACGAATTAACTCTCGATACGAACGGGCTCGGCCATCGGCCGAGCCCGTTCGCGTTCGTCTGGCGGTTGCGCCATACCCTCGCTCTGGCCATAGCCGCTGCCCAGACAAGGCCATTGCTGACCAGCCGGAAGCCCGCTAGCTCTGACAGCCCTTACATGCTCTCTGGCATAAAAATATCCCAACGGCACTTGAGAGAAGGCTGATTGAATGAGCTTGCCCATAGCTCCCGGCGCGATTGCCGGCCTGCGCGTGATCGATCTGTCGCGCGTTCTTGGCGGACCCTATTGCACCCAGATCCTGGCCGACCACGGCGCTGACGTCGTCAAGGTCGAGCCGCCCGCCGGCGACGAGACGCGCGACTGGGGCCCCCCCTTCCACGACGACGATGCGGCCTATTTCATCGGCACCAACCGCAACAAACGTTCGATCGGTCTCGACCTCGCCTCCGAGGGCGGTCGTACTGTGCTGATGCGGATGCTCGAAAATGCCGACGTGATGATCGAGAACTTCAAGCCCGGCACGCTCGACAAATGGGGCATCGGCAATGATTTCCTGCGCGAGAAATTCCCGCAGCTGATCCATTGCCGCATCTCCGGCTTCGGCGGCGATGGTCCGCATGGCGGCCACCCCGGCTATGACGCGATCATCCAGTCGATGGTCGGCCTGATGGCATCGACCGGCTCGCAGGACAGCGGCCCGACCCGCATCGGCGTCGCGCTCGTCGACATGGCGACCGGTCTCTATGCCTGCGTCGGCATCCTGATGGCGCTCGCCGAGCGCGCCAAATCGGGTCTCGGTCAATTCGTCGAGGCGACATTGTACGAAACCGGCCTCGCGATCATGCATCCGCATACCGCGAACTATTTCTACAATGGCGGTAAGCCGCCGGCGCTGACCGGCAACGAGCATCCGAACCTGGTGCCCTATGCCGTGTTCGCTGCCCGCGACGGCAACATCTTCATGGGCGTCGGCAATGACGGCACCTTCCGCAAGCTGTGCCGCGAACTCGGCAAGCCGGAACTCGGCACGGACGTGCGCTTCGCACGCAACCGTGACCGCGTGCAGAATCGCGATGCGCTGCGTGCCGAGTTGGAAGCGATCCTGAAGGATCACGACAGCGCGCCGCTGTGCGAGCGTCTGCTTGGCGCCGGCCTCCCCGCCGGCCCGGTGCAGTCGATCGACAAGGCGCTCGCCAATGCCCACACGAAGCATCGCGGCGATATCATCGAAAAGGACTGGTACAAGGGCGTCGCCTCGCCGGTCCGCTTCGACCGCACCAAAGCGAGCCTGCGCCACGTGCCGCCGAAGTTCAACGAGCACTTCAACGAGATCCTCACCGAGTTCGGCTACTCCGGTGATGAGATCAAGGAGCTGGTCGCCAAGGGAACCGTGAGCGGCTCCGAACGCAAGCGATAAGAACAATACGGGGCTGCGCGATCCGCAGCCCCATTCGTCTTCGACTTTTTGCGGCTTCCCAACGCCGCCATTTCCCGCCTAGCATCCGCGCTGTCAAAATGTCGCATGCACGTCATCCGGCGCAGCTTTGTTGCAACGAGACGATGACGGCTAACGGGAGAAACTGAATGATCCGCCCCCAATTCGCACTCGCCACTCTGTTCGCATGCACGCTGGCGCTCGCTTCGCCCGCGCAGGCGGCGACCGAGATCCAGTGGTGGCACGCGATGACCGGCGGCAACAACGACATCGTCAACAAGCTCGCGGCTGACTTCAATGCCAGCCAACCGGACTACAAGGTGGTCCCGACCTTCAAGGGCAGCTATCCCGACACCATGAATGCCGGCATCGCAGCATTCCGCGCCGGCACCGCACCGCACATCCTGCAGGTCTTCGAGGTCGGTACCGCGACCATGATGAGCGCCAAGGGCGCCGTCAAACCTGTCTACCAGCTGATGAAGGACGCGGGCGAGCCGTTCGATCCGAACAACTACCTGCCCGCGATCACCGGCTACTACTCGACATCGAAGGGCGAAATGCTGTCGTTTCCCTTCAACTCATCGTCGATGGTGATGTGGGTCAATCTGGATGCGCTGAAGAAAGCCAACATTGCCGAAATTCCCAGGACCTGGCCCGAAGTGTTCGAGGGTGCCAAGAAGCTCAAGGCGGCTGGCTATGCGACCTGCGGCTTCTCCAATGCCTGGGCGACCTGGGCCAATATCGAGCAGTTCTCGGCATGGCATAACGTGCCGATCGGCACGAAGGCGAACGGACTCGACGGCTTCGACACCGAGCTGAAATTCAATTCGCCGCTGCATGTCAAACATCTGCAGACGCTGATCGAATTGCAGAAGGACAAGACCTACGATTATTCCGGTCGCGCCAATGCCAGCGAGAGTCGCTTCGGCTCCGGCGAATGCCCGCTCTTCATGACCTCCTCCGGCTATTACGCGACGGCGAAGGGCACCGCCAAATTCGCTTTCACTTCGGTGCCGATGCCTTACTACCCCGAAGCTGCCGGCGCGCCGCAGAACTCGATCATCGGCGGCGCTTCGCTATGGGTGATGGGCGGCAAGAAGCCTGAGGAATACAAGGGCATCGCAAAATTCTTCAGCTTCCTGTCCGACACAGATCGGCAGGCCAAGCTGCATCAGGAGTCCGGTTATCTGCCGATCACCAAGGCCGCTTATGAAAAGACCAAGGCCGACGGCTTCTATGACAAGAACCCGATCCTGCAGACCCCGCTGAAGGAGCTGACCAACAAGGAGCCGACCGAAAATTCGCGCGGCCTGCGGTTCGGCAACATGGTGCAGTTGCGAGACATCTGGTCCGAAGAGATCGAGGCTGCGCTGGGTGGCCAGAAGACGGCACAACAGGCACTCGACACCGCCGTGAGCCGTGGCAACGCCATGTTGCGGACCTTCGAAAAGACTGCGAAGTAGTATTCAAGCGGACGCTGTCGTTGCCCGGCCTCGCGCGCAATTGCGCGCTTGGACGGGCGATGACATGAGCAGAATGAGGCTGCTTTCTGGGGCACGACGAACTGCATGGAAAAGTCCGCGGTCTTCAAGGGTAAGCTGCTGCCATATTTGTTGCTCGTGCCGCAGCTGGTCATCACCCTGGTGTTTTTCTACTGGCCGGCCAGCCAGGCTGTCTGGCAATCGTTTTTGCGCGAGGACGCGTTCGGCCTGAACTCGGAATTCATCGGGCTGGAGAACTATCAGGCGCTGCTTGCCCAGCCGGAATACTACAAGGCAATGGCGACGACCGTGGTGTTCTCGTCGCTGGTCGCGGCGCTCTCGCTGTCGATCGCATTGTTGTTCGCCACCCAGGCCGACAAGAATCTGAAAGCCGCACCGACCTTCAAGGTCATGATGATCTGGCCCTATGCAGTGGCGCCGGCCGTCGCCGGCGTGCTGTGGCTGTTCATCTTCCATCCCTCCCTCGGCACCATGGCACGGCCGCTGCGCCTGATGGGCTTCAACTGGAACCCAATGTTGAACGGCAACCACGCCATGGCGCTCGTCGTCATGGCCGCGGTGTGGAAGCAGATCGCCTATAATTTCCTGTTCTTCCTGGCCGGCCTGCAGGCGATCCCGCGCAGCGTACTCGAGGCCGGGGCGATTGATGGCGCCGGGCCATATCGGCGATTCTGGACGATCACGTTCCCGCTGCTGTCGCCGACCACGTTCTTCCTGCTGGTCGTCAACGTCGTCTATGTGTTCTTCGACACCTTCGGCATCATCGACGCGGTCACCGGCGGCGGGCCGGCCGGGGCGACGACCACCATGGTCTACAAGGTCTATGCCGACGGCAGGCTCGGCGGCGACCTCGGCGGATCGGCAGCGCAGTCGGTGATCCTGATGGTTATCGTGATCGCGCTCACGGCCATCCAGTTTCGCTATGTCGAGCGCAAGGTGCAATACTGATGGTCGAGCATCGCCGCTGGAACGACATCCTCGCTTACGCGATCCTGACTTTCGGCGTATTCATCGTCGTCTTCCCGGTCTATGTCGCGCTGATCGCCTCGACCCATGACGCAGCAACGGTGGTCAACGGCAACATGCCGATGCTGCCGGGCAGTCATACGCTGGAGAACTACTACCGCGCGATTTTCATCGGCGGATCGCGCGCCAGCCGCGAGCCGGTCGGCCACATGCTGATGAACTCGTTCGTCATGGCAATGGGCATCGCGCTCGGCAAGATCGTGATCTCGATCCTCTCCGCCTATGCGGTGGTGTATTTCCGTTTTCCGTTCCGCCAGACGGCTTTCTGGATCATCTTCGTGACGCTGATGCTGCCGGTCGAGGTCCGCATCTATCCGACCTACAAGGTAATCGCCGATCTGAAGATGCTCGACACCTATGCCGGGCTGATCCTGCCGTTGATCGCATCGGCCACCGGCACGCTGCTGTTTCGCCAGTTCTTCATGACCATCCCCGATGAACTGCTCGAAGCGTCGCGCATCGACGGCGCCGGCCCCTTTCGCTTTTTCAAGGATACGTTGCTGCCGCTGTCGGTCACCACAATGGCAGCGCTGTTCGTGATCCAGTTCATCTATGGCTGGAACCAGTATCTGTGGCCGCTTCTGATCACGACGCAGGAATCCATGCAGACCATCGTCACCGGCATCAAGAAAATGCTGACGACGACGGATGAACTCGCTGAATGGCAGCTCGCGATGGCGACGGCGATCCTTGCGATGGTGCCTCCTGTTGCCGTGGTGGTGTTCATGCAGCGGCTGTTCGTGCGTGGCCTGGTCGAGACGGAGAAATAAATTCAGATGGCCAATGTTTCGCTGCGCAACGTCCGCAAGACCTATCCCGGCGGCTTCGAGGCCATCAAAGGCATCGATTTCGATATCGGTGACGGCCAGTTCTGCGTGCTCGTCGGGCCAAGCGGCTGCGGCAAGTCAACCTTGCTGCGCATGGTTGCCGGCCTCGAAACCGTCACCTCCGGCGAGGTCGATATTGGCGGCCGTGTCGTCAACGAGATCGAGCCGGCGGATCGCGACATCGCCATGGTGTTTCAGAATTATGCGCTCTATCCGCATATGAGCGTCTACAACAACATGGCCTACGGCCTGCGCAACAGGGGCATGCCGAAGCCGGAGATCGATACGCGCGTACGCGAAGCCGCTCAGACACTCGAACTCGCCGGCATGCTCGATCGCAAGCCCAGACAATTGTCCGGCGGCCAGCGCCAGCGCGTTGCCATGGGCCGCGCCATCGTCCGCCAGCCGAAAGTGTTCCTGTTCGACGAGCCACTGTCCAATCTCGATGCCAAGCTGCGCGTTGCCATGCGGGTCGAAATCCGCAAGCTGCAACGTCGCCTCAAGACGACGTCGATCTACGTCACCCACGATCAGTTGGAGGCGATGACGCTGGCGGATATTCTGGTGGTGATGAATGGTGGCCAGGTCGAGCAGATCGGCAGTCCGCTCGATATCTACCGCAAGCCGGCGACCACTTTCGTCGCCTCCTTTATCGGCGCGCCGCCGATGAACCTGATCAAGCTGGGCGGCGATGAGATCCGTGCGCAGTTCGCTGGCGACAGCCGCAGCGCTGCCGAGGCCGGTATCCTGGGCGTCCGGCCGGAAGACCTTGCAATCTCCGGCGAGGCGGCAGCTGACGGCGGCATCACACTGAACCTGACGGTCGAGGCCATCGAGCGGGTGGGCGCGGAAACCTTCGTCTATGGCACCCGTGCGCGGGCCGAGAGGGCCGTCAGTGCCACTCCGGGCGAGCTGCCCGAGGGCGAGGTCATCGTGCGTATCCCTGGCCAGGATGCCCCGGCCATCGGTGCTTCGATCCGCGCCACGGCTCCCCGCGACAAACTGCACCTGTTCAGCGTCGATGGCCGCAATCGGATCGATATCTGATCGGTTTCAAGGCCTTAGTAACGGTTTCCCTGCAATTTAGAGGTGCTTGAACCGGGCTTTGGCATGCCCATATTGTTGATTGACCGGTTGGCAGAGTGCCGATTGGCCAGGGGTGCCGTAAGGGCCCCTCAAAGTCGCTTCGAGAGGGCTTTGTAGGTATGTCTCGTGTTCCTTCGTTATCTAGTCCGTTCCTTTTGGGATTCGACGAGATTGAGCGTGCGCTCGATCGCGTCGTCAAAGGCGCCGACGGTTATCCTCCTTACAACATCGAGCGGTGCGACCGTAACAACGGTCAACCCGAACGCCTGCGGATCACGCTGGCGGTCGCAGGTTTCACCCGCGATCAGCTCGATGTGACCACCGAGGAAAACCAGCTCGTGATCCGGGGCCGCCAGCAGGACGACAAGACCCGGCAATACATCCATCGCGGCATCGCCGCGCGCCACTTCCAGCGCACCTTCGTGCTGGCAGAGGGGATGCTGGTGCTGGGTGCGGATCTGAAGAACGGGCTGTTGTCGATTGATCTGGCCAGGCCTGAGCCTGAAAGGGTCATTAAGACAATCGCTATCAATGACCACGAATAATGCATGACGCGACAAACTGGTTTCCGATTTTCGATCAGGTCATGCATCCTGAGTATGGAACGAGTAGCGGACTCGACCGCTTGATCTCATAGAAGGAGTCGAGACGATGACTGAAGTTGTTACGATCAATGAAAGTGCCGCCGTCACCACCGAAGCATTGGCGCATCTGGGCGAAGGTATGATCGCGTATGTGAAGCCGGTTCGCTCGGAAGACGTGCCGGGACTGTTCCCGCAGGCGCCGGAGATTGCGCCCGGATTGCAGCTGTTCGCGCTGCACGCCGCCGACGGCACGCCGATCATGCTCACCGACAGCCGTGAAGCGGCGATCGCGAATGCATGGAGCCAGGAATTGCAGACCGTCAGCGTTCACTAACGCGAACTGGCCAGCATGCAGACGTCAGGATACGCGGTGATAACCGCGTATCCCAATGTCGAGTATCCCGGCGTCCAAACGACGATCATCACGCGCAGGCGCTCGGCTTGCATGACGCGGTATCTATTTAACCCGTCGTCAATATCGTGAGCACATTATCGGACGCAATCGATTCGCACGCGACCTCTCATCCGCTGCGCCATCTGAAAAACTGATCCCCCCATCAATAGCAATCTGGATATCCGACGCGATGGCATCATTGCGCCTGATCTTTGCTGCTGTTTCACAGAAGAAAATGGTGACTACGCATTCACCATGACTTGAGAAAATCTGGTCATGTTGAGATTCGAGGTCGCCATGAATGGATCGACACAAGCTCAGATAGTTCAAGTCGAAGGCTTGCTACGGAGCTTCGGTGCAACGATCACCGCTCCGAAATCAGAGGCAGTTCCCCGGACCGGCTCCTGGGGTTTTGATAGTCGGCCAGTGATCGCAGCCTGTTTCGCGATCCTCGTCTTTGCACCGGGCTGCGCAGCTGCCACCGTATTCTTGATGCGCGCCGACGGCACCGTCCCTCCCATCATCGCACCCGACAACAGCCCGCCTTTCGTGACCAAGTCAGACCGCTTGCCGCTCGGGCAATGGAGTATCGAGGCCGTTCAGAGCCTCGGCACTCTAAATAACGCGCGCCTTGCGACGGCTGCTGCACTCGCAGATCCCATATTCCTCTCACCAATCCTGATCCGCGGCAGCCTCGAGGACGGCACGCTCACGACCTTCGCCGAGCCCGCGGCCATGCCTGGGCCGACCATGCTGCTGTCAAAGCTGCGGGTGAAGCGTGACGTCCGGCGCCCCAAGCCACCCAAACTCGTCGCCGAAATCACTCACCCCGAGCCGCCACAACCAACCTTCTTCGAAAAGCTGTTCGGACGACGTTTCAACTAGCTCAGTCACTCTTCTCACAAGCGAGGAACACAATGCAAAACACTGCCGCGATGAACTCGGACGTCAAAGCTCTCCTCACTTTGCTGTTGCTGAAGACCGGCACCAGTTCGCCGGAGATTCACAATGCTCTGCAGCTTGCTGCCGCATCGCGGGTAATGATGGCGGAAGAACATGCCAATCCGATGCGCATGCAGGGCATAGAAGCTTCAGGCAGCAACGTCGCCAAGCTTCGTCCCGCAACCGCCGTCAACGTTCCTGAAACGTCAGCGGCCGTGCGACGCATGAAGCAGAGCGCAGACGCGATGAATTCCGACGTCAAGGCGCTGCTGACGTTGCTGCTGCTCAAGAGCGGCGCGGATTCCAACGAGATCCAGACAGCACTGCGGATGGCAGCATCGTCGCGCGCAGTCGCTGCAGCGGAAGAAGCAGAATCGATCCGTGCCGAAACGCAGGCCGAAGCTGCTTCTGCAGCCATGAACGAGCTCGCATCGATCACCGCGCGGCAGGCGGTGCGCAACGAGTCGCTCGCTCCAATCTCGGCCAAGGAATTCGCGGCGTAAGCTGGCAAGGCCAACCAGCCTTCTATCTCCGCGCAAGCAGGGATCTGGTTCGGAGTAGGAGAATCGCCCGGTCCAACCGGGCGATTCCAGCGTAAGCTGCGGTGTGAGATGGTTAGGCGGCTGTCGCTGGCGGCAAAGCGAGCACCGAATAGATCGCCTGCGCGTCACGGGAGGCACGCAGCTTTTTGGCGACGTCCTGATCGCGTAGCAGACGGGCGATCCGCGCCAGCGCCTTCAGATGATCGGCGCCCGCACCTTCCGGCGCCAGCAGCAGAAACACCAGATCGACTGGCTGGCCGTCCATGGCCTCGAAATCGATCGGGCGATCGAGGCGCGCAAACAGGCCGAACAGCTTGTCGAGCTTCGGCAACTTGCCATGCGGAATGGCAACGCCATAGCCCACGGCCGTCGTACCGAGCTTCTCACGCTGCAACAGCACCTCGAAAATGGCGCGGTCGTTCTGACCGGTGAGCGCGGAAGCGCGCGCAGCGAGCTCCTGCAGCGCCTGCTTCTTGCTGTTGACCTTCAACGCCGGGATTATCGCCTCGGGCGCGACCAGATCGGTAATCGTCATTGACCGTTCCGAGGATGTTTGACCGTCAGCGGGTAGTTAGAACCAAAACCGGCAGCGTCAAGAAAGACTGGAAAGGGACATCGTTCCCTGTGATGGAAAACGCGCCGGGCGCGAACGCCCGGACGTACTCTAGCACCGGAACCCCCCATGCGAAATCCATTGACCGGTATAACCCTGTCAAAGGCGGCGGACCATAGGGAGGGGCCGTTTGGGCGTCAATGCCGTCAGGACGGTTTAACCACCGGTGGATCGACCCAACCCACGTTACCGTCGCCTCGGCGGTACACGATATTCACCCGACCGGTACTGCCATGCAGGAATAGCACGACGGCCGCGCCGGTGAAATCAAGTTCCATGACAGCTTCGCTCACCGAGAACCGCTTCAGCGACCTGGTCGATTCGGCAATGATGACCGGATCGTAGCCACTATCGGCATCGCCCTCATGATCGGGCGCCTCAAGAATGTAGCTCGGCGCGTCCAAAGTCGGAGCCGTGAGTTCGGCCATCGCCTGATTTTCAGCATGCGTCTTGCGCGCGGAACGATCCTTCAGCCGGCTCTTGTAGCGACGCAAACGTTTCTCGATCTGAAGCAGCGCCTGATCGGCGCTGGCGTAAGCATCCGCTGCATTGGAGTCAGCTTCGAGCGTAATTCCGGAATCGAGATGCAACGCACAATCGGTGCGGAAGCCGAAGCCGTCTTTGCTGAGCGTGATGTGACCTGAATAGTTGCCATCGAAATATTTGCGAAGGACCTCATCGGTCCGCTCGCTCACGCGGCCGCGCAAAGCGTCTCCGACATTGATGCTTTTTCCCGAGATACGAAGGGTCATGCTGATGCCTCGATTCTTCTGCCTTGAACCGACAGTATCCCGTTTCCACGGGAGTGCAATCAAGCTGGTGCAGTGTCGCGGGATCGGTCGGGTGCCCTATCGGACGGAGTGGCGGGTGCCGTGAGTGCATTGCCGAGCATACTCTGCTTGTCGCGCCGGCGCTGAACTGAAGACGGGATACGCATGGCTTCACGGTATTTGGCAACGGTACGACGCGCGATATCAATTCCGGCTTCGCGCAAGCGTTCCACGATCGTGTCGTCCGAAAGAATAAGAGAAGGACTTTCTCCATCAATCAATTGCTTGATGTGATGTCGCACCGCTTCAGCCGAATGCGCTTCGCCGCCATCAGCCGACGCGATCGACGCCGTAAAGAAGTATTTCAATTCAAAGCTGCCGCGATTTGTCGCCATGTACTTATTGGCGGTAACGCGCGACACTGTCGATTCATGCATTTGAATGGCATCAGCAACAGCCTTGAGATTCAGCGGCCGAAGATGCGCAACACCCTGCGTAAAGAAGCCATCCTGTTGCCGGACGATCTCGGTCGCAACCTTCAGGATAGTACGCGCGCGCTGATCGAGCGCACGCACCAGCCAGGTCGCATTTTGTAGACAATCAGTGAAGTACGACTTGTCACCATCCTTGCGGATCGTTTTCGACAATTCGGAATAATAAACCTGGTTCACGAGAACGCGCGGCAGTGTGTCGCTGTTCAACTCAACATGCCAGCCGCCATCAGGACCCGGCCGCACATAGACATCAGGCACTACGGTTTGTGTTCGCGCCGAGCCAAACTTCAGACCGGGCTTCGGATCGAGTCTGCGAATCTCACCGATCATGTCGGTCAGATCTTCGTCGTCGACGCCGCAGATTTTTCTGAGATTGCCGATGTCGCGCTTGGCCAGGAGATCGAGATGCTCGACCAATGCCTGCATCGCGGGGTCGTAACGGTTCTGTTCACGCAACTGGATTGCGAGACATTCGCTGAGACTGCGCGCGCAGACACCCGGCGGATCGAATTTCTGCAACGCACCGAGAACGCTTTGGACATCGTCAACAGAGGCGCCCAGCCGCTCATGCACGTCGCCGAGATCTTGTGGCAGGTAGCCGGCCTCATCGACGAGATCGATCAGATACTGACCGATCATCCGCTGCGCGGGCGACGAGAACGCCACCGAGAGCTGTTCGGCGAGATGGCTGCCGAGTGTCACTTCCGCGGCAACGAAGGCCTCAAGATTGTAGCTGTCGTCGTTGGAGGCGCCGCCGCCCCATTCGGTATAGGCGGTCGGAGCAGCATCTTGTGCGTTGCGTGCGGCGGCTTCGGCCGGCTCTTCGGAGAAGACGTTGTCCAACCCGGTGTCCAGGGTCTGCTCGATCTCGGCGCGGGTGCCGAGTTCGCGGTTCATCCACTCGTCGGGCGCCGGCGCATCGAAGCTGTCGCCGCCTGAACGATCGGAAAAATCGGAATGGTCGCCGCCATCGTCGTGGCCGGAGGCATAGCCCGCCTCGTCCTGGCTCGAAAACTCGCTGCGCTCGGGGCTGGCCTCGCCGGCCACGGGCGGCTCAGGACCGTCGCTGGCGCGTTCCAGCAGCGGATTGCGCTCCAGTTCATCTTCGACAAAGGTTGCGAGATCGAGATTCGACAGCTGCAGCAGCTTGATGGCCTGCATCAGCTGCGGCGTCATCACCAGCGACTGGGATTGCCGGAACTCTAGTCTCTGCGTCAGCGCCATGGAGGCAAAAACCGATCCAAAAGTTGGTCCGTTTCTTGCTTATCTCTTTCCCGGCCTGATGTACACGGCTTGACGAATTGTAAATTTGGTCTACAGGCGGAATTCCTCGCCAAGGTAAAGCCGACGCACGTCCGGGTCAGCCACGATCTCCTCTGGAGATCCCTCCGTCAGGATTTCACCAGCATAGACGATGTAGGCGCGGTCTGTCAGCCCCAGCGTTTCGCGCACGTTATGGTCGGTGATCAGCACGCCGATGCCGCGATTGGTGAGGTGGCGGACCAGGTCTTGAATGTCACCCACCGCAATCGGGTCGATGCCGGCAAAGGGCTCGTCGAGCAGCATGTAATTCGGCCGCGTCGCCAGCGCGCGCGCAATTTCAACGCGGCGGCGCTCACCGCCGGACAGCGCGATCGACGGCGACTTGCGCAGTCTCTGGATGTTGAACTCTTCGAGCAGCCCGTCGAGCTCGCGCTCGCGCTTCTTGCGGCTGGGCTCGACGACCTCCAGCACCGCACGGATGTTCTGCTCGACCGTGAGGCCGCGAAAAATCGAGGCTTCCTGCGGCAGATAGCCGATGCCGAGGCGCGCACGTTGATACATCGGCAGCTGGGTGACGTCGTGGCCGTCAAGCTCAATAGCGCCGCTGTCGGGCTTGATCAGGCCGGTGATCATGTAGAACACCGTGGTCTTGCCGGCGCCGTTCGGTCCGAGCAGACCGACGGCCTCGCCGCGGCGAACATAAATGCTGACGCCGCGGGTGACCTGGCGTGAGCCGAAGCTCTTTTTCACATTATGGACGGCCAGATAGCCCGCACGCGGGGCAGCTTTTGGTGCGGCGGCGCCGTTGGTCCGGGGCCGCGGCGGCGCCTTGTCCGGACGGCGGGCCGGTGCAGGCTGTGGGGCACGCGGCGCCTCCGCCCGGGCTTGCGGAACCTGGGGCGTATCGGCCGGGGCGGTCCGCGCGAGTGGCGGCGCCTCACGGCTGGGATTGCCCAGCATGTCGCCCATGCTGTCGCCGAGCGCCGTGATGTCGACCGGCGAGCGTGCAAAGCCTTGCGGACCGCGTTTTGGAGCGCGCCGACGGAACATGCCGAGGAAATCAACCATTCGCGCTTCGATCAGCCTCTAAACGTCATCCGCGCCAGGTCGCGGCATGTTCGATCACTGGGAACAGCATGGCGGACTAAATGTCCCTTGCCCAGCCGAACGCCAAGCCTTCCATGTCGATTAAAACAATGGCGATAACGGGTTACGCAGCCAGATTCAACCGGATCCGGCTCGTCTATATCGGCAAACCCTTCGAATTACTTGGGTTTTCCGCCTCCAGGCCCGGGTATGATCGAGGTCGGGCCACCGCCACCCTTCTGGCCGGACGACTCGAACATGCCCTGGACCCTGCCGCTGTTGGATTCGACGCGTGAGGTGCCCGTGGTCATATCCACGGTCAGACGATCGCCGCGCAGCACATTCTTGCCCTGGGTAAGCACAACATTGCCCTGCATGGTGACGAGATTGGTCCGGGTGTCGAACACCGCCGTCTCGCCGGTGACGACCTGGTCCTTCTGGGTGACGATGACGCCGCCGCGCGCTTCAAGCCGCTTGATCGCCGACGAACCGCCCGGGCCCGGCTGCGCCGCCTTGATCGGCGCCTTGGGCGCAGCCTTGGCCGCCGGCTCGTTCGCGGAGCCGCCGCCGTCATAGAAGACCACGAGAGTCTTCGACTTCATCGTGGTGTCGCCCTGCACGACCTTCACATCGCCTGCGAAGGTCGCTTCCTTTTTCTTGTCGCGCATTTCCAGCGATGCGGCCTCGATCTGGATAGGCTGATCGCGATTCTGCGAGAAGCCCTGCATCGCGTTCGGCACACCCTGCACCGCGCTCTGCGCATTTGCATCGGCTGTCAAAGCCAGCACGAGCACGGCGATCGCAGCGCCGGTCACCCCGCGAAATCGGACATTACTGACGGGAAAAATCATCACATTCATTTCGCGTTGGCGCGCTTGCCGTTGGCGGCCCGCGGTTTCACGGGCTCCGGCGCGGCTGCGGGCTCCGCCACGGTCTCAGGCTGAGCCGAAGCGTCCGGCGAAGGCGGGTCCATCTTCAGGTTCATCGACACACCGCCCTCGAACCGAACCAGCTCACCGTGTTCCGTGATGCGCATCCGTTGCCCGAGCAAAGTGCCATTGAGAAGTTTGACATCGACCGGTTCGTCCGACGTGACCGTGCCATTGGCAATATCAATGTTCGCCTGTGTCAGCTTGGCTTCGTAGCCGGTCGTCGTTTGCAGGAAAATGTCCTGATACAGATAGAGCATCTGCGATTTCGAATTGAACTTCCCGGTGCGGGCATCCATCGTCATCGTCGACTTGTCTTCCATCATCACCTTGGCGCGCAAGGTCGTTAGTTCGACATTATCGGGATCTGTCAGATCCTGCGTCGCGGCCTTGGCCCATAACTCATAGGGCCGTCCGTCCGGCGAGAAACCGGCCAGATGCGGCGTCTCCATGGTGATCTTGGTCCCCGAAACGACCAGATTGCCCATGTCGAGGGGCAATTTGGCGAGGATCCGGAACGGATTGAAGATCGACACGCCGACAATTGCCGCCATCGACAGGATCACGACGGCAGGGACAGCAATCCGCAGCAGACGCACCAGACGGCTATGGCGTGCCGCGGCCCTGAACCGCGCATCCATGCCCGTCTGATAGCTGGGAATCTGAACTGAACTCACCGTCGCTCCAACGGGCCATGCCATAAAGGGCCACACCGAAAGGCCTGCCAAACCGGCGCCAGTCTACGCTGAAATGCACCAGTTTGCAGCCCCGCCCACCAGAACGAGGAGTATGACCGAAACGCGGCGGGAGGGGCCCTGAACTGTTTCAGAAAGTCACTTCGCCGCAGGCCGGTCACGAATGAGCGAAAATGTCCTCGTTTTCCCAGCCCGAAAGGTCGAGTTTGGCCCGGGTCGGAAGGAAGTCGAAACAAGCCTGCGCCAGTTCGGTGCGGCCTTCGCGCGCCAGCATGACGTTGAGGCGCTCGCGCAGCCCATGCAGATGCAGCACGTCCGACGCGGCGTAGGACAGCTGCGCCTCGCTGAGTGTCTGGCTGCCCCAGTCGCTCGACTGCTGCTGCTTCGACAGATCGACGCCGAGGACTTCGCGGACCAGATCCTTGAGACCATGCCTGTCGGTATAGGTGCGGCACAGGCGGGAAGCGATCTTGGTGCAATAGACCGGCTCAGGCATGACGCCGAGCGCGTTGTAGAGAGCCGCGAGATCGAACCGCGCAAAGTGAAAGATCTTGGTCACCTTCGGGTCACCGAGCAGCTTCTTCAGGTTCGGCGCGTCTGTGTGGCCCATCGGGATCTGCACGACATCGGCACTTCCATCGCCGGGCGAGAGCTGCACCACGCATAGCCGGTCGCGATGCGGATTGAGACCCATGGTCTCAGTGTCGATCGCAACTGAATTGGTGTAGCGGCTCAGATCCGGCAGATCGCCGCGATGCAGGCGGATGGTCATGGTCTTAATTGCCTCTTTAAGCGCCCGCGATTCGCGGGATTTGGGTGACTTTACCGCGCTATGGCCGGGCTGACGAGAGATACGGTCCCTTAGGTATGTTTCGCCTGCAGCAAAAAGCTGACAGACTGAGCGGACCATTCATCCATCGCGCTAGCGGGCAGAGGTTGCAGATGAACGTCGCACAGCAGCGCTTGCCCCGTTTCGCGGTCCTGATCGATGCCGACAACACGTCCCCGCAGATCGCCGGCGGCCTGTTCGAGGAAATCTCCAAATTCGGCGAAGCCAGCGTTCGCCGTATCTACGGCGACTTCTCAAGTCCGCAGCTCAGATCCTGGGCCGATATCCTGCAGAAGCACGCCATCGATCCCTACCAACAGTTCGCCTATACCAAGGGCAAGAATGCGTCCGATATCGCGCTTGTCATCGACGCGATGGACCTGCTGCATAGCGGACGGTTCGACGGATTTTGCCTGGTGTCCTCCGACAGCGATTTCACCCGCCTTGCCTCACGGCTGCGCGAGCAAGGCGCTGACGTCTACGGTTTTGGCACGCGCAAGACGCCCGAGAGCTTTCGGCAAGCCTGCCGGCGCTTTGTCTATACGGAAAACCTGATCGCCGAGCGTGCGACGACTACGACCGAGCAGCCGCCAGCGGCGGCCGCCTTGAAGACCCCGGCTGCGGCGATTCCCATTTTGGAAAGGGTCGTCGCCCAGCTTGGCAATGAAGACGGCTGGGTCAATCTCGACCGCGTCGGAGAGCAGCTGCCGAACTTCGTCTCCGATTTCGATGTCCGGAATTACGGTTTTAGAAAATTGAGCGATCTCGTGCGCAAGACTGAAATCTTCGAGATCGAGAAGACCGAAGCCGGTCGCCTGAGGCTTCGGGCCAAGCCGAAGGCGAAGCCAGCAGAACCGAGGCCGACGGAAGCAAAGGCAAAACGGAGAGAGGCATCTGGCCGCGCCAGAAAATCTGCCAAGGACCGCGAAAAAGCCGCCAGCTCGAATTAGCGACTTTCCAGTTCAACGACAGGCTCCGGACCAGCCTCAGATGCGCCGGTCGGGCGTCAACTGGTTGCGATTGACGCGCAATTCGATGATCGAGGGCCCCTTGGCCTCCACCGCCCGGGCGAAAGCTGCAGGAAATTCCTGATGCGTTTCGATGGCCTCTCCATAAGCGCCATAGGATCGGGCGAGTGCCGCGAAGTCGGGATTGAGCAGGTCCGTGCCGCTCGGACGATTCGGGAAATGAAGCTCCTGATGCATCCGGATAGAGCCATACATCGCATTGTTGACGATGATCACGACAATCGGCAGTCGCTGCTGGACCGCGGTCGCGAATTCCTGCGAGGCCATCATGAAGCAGCCGTCACCGGCCAGGCAGACGACCCTGCGTTCGGGATGGCGCAACTGCGCTGCAATCGCCGCCGGCAGGCCATAACCCATCGAGCCGGACTTCGGCGCTATCTGGGTGCCCAGCTTTCTGTAGCGATAATAGCGATGCAGCCAGATCGTATAGTTGCCGGCGCCATTGGTAACGATGGCATCGTCCGGTAATTTGGTATTGAGGTGATCGATCACCGTAGCGAGATCGAAAGGCGGCGCATCGGTGCGCGGCGCCTGATAGTCGACGTAAGCCTGACGCGATTCCGCGCGCCAGCTGGCCCATGCCCCGCTGTCGAGCGGAGACAAATCGGCCAGCGCTTCGGCGAAGCGCGAGGAATTGGCGGGAATCCCGAGGGTTGGCACATAGACGCGGCCGAGTTCGTCGGGTCCAGGAAACACGTGGATCAAGATCTGTTTCGGAGTTGGGACGTCGAGCAGGGAGTAGTGATTGGTCGTGACATCTCCCAGCCGATCACCGATCACCAGCAGCAGATCCGCCGTCTTGACCCGCGCCATCAGCGGGCGGCTACAGCCGAGGCTGATATCGCCGATATACTGGTCACTGCGGTTATCGAGCACATCCTGCGAGCGGAAACCGGCGACGACCGGCAAATCGTTGCGTTCGACGAAGGCCGTGAACTGTTCGACCGCGGCCGAGGTCCAGCCGAGATTGCCGACGATCACCAGCGGCCGCTGCGCCTTTTGCAGCAGCGCGCGCACTTCGGCCATCTGCGACGCCGACGGCGAAGCTTCGATGACGGTCGCAGGCGCCGCATCGGCAACGTCGCTCATCGCGCTGAGCACGTCTTCAGGGATCGAAAGCACCACCGGCCCCGGCCGTCCCTGCATCGCGACATGAAAAGCCCGGCTCACCAGTTCCGGAATGCGATCGACCGCGTCAATCTCGACGGCCCATTTCGTCATGTCGTCAAAGGTGCGTACGTAGTTCATCTCCTGAAAGCCTTCACGGCCCAGATGACTGCGCGGCACCTGCCCGACGATCAGGATCATCGGCGTGGAGTCTTGCCACGCGGTGTGCAATCCGAGCGCCGCCTGCATGGCGCCAGGGCCGCGGCTGACCACGCAAATGCCCGGCCGGCCTGAAATTTTGCCGTCGGCTTCAGCCATATGAGAAGCCGTGGTCTCATGCCGGCAGACAATGAAGCGGATCCCGGCATCCGGCTCATACAGCGCGTCAAAGATCGGCAGCGCGCTTTCGCCGGGAACGCCGAACATGCGATCGGCGCCATTGCGCCGCAAGGCCGCGACGAGAATCTCGCCACCATTGCGCTGACCGGCCTTGCTGACCGATGACTGTGTCGGCTCGTGCTTGTTCATGGCGTCTCTCGTCCTGATCTCGCCCGCCGAAATTGCGGACAGAGCAATCTCATTCCTGGAATACTTCGCCCCGGCGCTTGCTGATCGACGGCATCACGATCGAAATCAGCAGGGCAGCCGATAGCAGGAGCAACGTGAGGCTGATCGGCCTTTGCAGAAACACCATCGGATCCCCGTGCGACGTGATCAGGCTGCGCCGGAAATTCTCTTCGACCATCGGACCGAGCACGAAACCCATCAGCAGTGGCGCCGGTTCTGCGTCGAGCTTGCGCAGGATGTAACCCAGCGCCGTAAAGCCCACGGTCATATAGATGTCGAAGCTCGAATTATTGACCGAGAACACCCCGATCGCGCAGACCACGAGAATGACGAGATAGAGAATACGATACGGCACGTTGAGCAGCCGGACCCAGATGCCGATCATCGGCAGATTAATGATCACAAGCATCGCATTGCCCAGGAACATGCTGGCGATCAGACCCCAGAACAGATCCGGCTGACGCGAGATAATCGTCGGCCCTGGCGCAATACCGTGCAGCGTGAGCGCGCCGACCAGCAGCGCCATGGTCGCGCTGGTCGGAATCCCCATGGTCAATAGCGGAACGAATGACGTTTGCGCCGCAGCGTTATTGGCCGACTCCGGCCCGGCAACGCCCTCGATAGCGCCGTTACCGAAGCGCTCGGGCGTTTTGGATACGCGCTTCTCCAGCGCATAAGACGAGAACGACGCGATGGTGGCGCCGCCACCGGGCAAGATTCCAAACAGCGTACCCAGCAGCGTACCGCGAGTCACCGCCCCCCAGGCGCCGCGCAACACTTTAAACGACGGCCAGATACTGTTGATCTTCGAATGGTTCACGATGCGGGTTGAGACGTTTTCGAGGTTGGAGATCACCTCGGCCACGCCGAACAAACCCATCACCAGCGCGACGAAATTGATACCATCAGACAGCTCGATCAGCCCGAACGTCATTCGTGCTTCGCCGGTATTGATATCCATACCCACCATGCCGAGCAGCAGGCCGAGGAAGATCATCGCCACGGCCCGGAAGGCCGAACCGTTGGCCAGCACCACCGCAGACACCAAACCCAACACCATCAGCGAGAAGTAGTCCGGCGAGGCGAACTTCTGCGTCATCAGCGCAAGCGGCGGACCGAGCAGTGCAATCACGACAGTTCCGAAACATCCCGCGATGAAAGAACCGATTGCGGCGATGGCCAGCGCCTCGCCGGCGCGGCCCTGTTGCGCCATCTTGTAACCGTCGATGGCTGTGACCACCGACGTCGACTCACCTGGAATATTGACCAGGATGGCCGTAGTCGAACCGCCATATTGCGCGCCGTAATAAATTCCGGCGAGCATGATGATGGCGCCAATCGGATCAAGCGCGTAAGTGGCCGGCAACAGCAGCGAGATAGTGGCCACTGGACCGAGGCCGGGCAGCACGCCGATCAACGTACCGCAAACGGCGCCAACGAGGCAGAACAACAAGTTGAGCGGCGTCGCGGCGATGGAAAACCCGTGGCCGAGGCCGGCGAAGATATCCATCATGGCAGCACACTCACCGGAATCTTGAGAAGCCAGACAAAGACCACCGAGGAGGCGATCGCCAGCAGGACGCCAGTAATCGCGCTGGCAAGCCATGTCGTTTCGCGCGAGGCGAAATGAGACAGACCGACCTGCACCAGGATCGCGATCACGAGACCGGCGCGTTCGACCAGGAGACCGAACGCCACGAAGGACAACAAAACGAAAAACAGTGGCCGCAGATGCAGCCTACCGACCGACACGCCCTCCGTCGTCAACCCCTTGACGATCATGACGAGACCCATGCCGAGCAGGATCAGGGCTAGGCCAAGCGGAAAATAACCCGGGCCCATGTCGAGCACGGAGCCGATCGTCAGCGTGCGGATATAGAGCAAAGCAACGATGGCGACGACGACCAGAAGCAGACCCGAATAGAAGTCCGAATTCCCACGCTGCGCGATTGATTTCATGGCGGGCTCCTATGCCGTCGGAGGCGGATGAAGGCAGCGATGCAATGAATCCGCCGCCCGCGATGTCGGGTGATCAGGTCTTCTTCTCGGAGATTTCCTTGAGCAGCGTGCGCCACTGCTCGACTTCCTTGGTGATCTGCGCGGTGTATTCGGCCGGCGTAGTGAACACGGTCGATGCACCGGCGACCGCCATGTTCTTCTTCACTTCGGGATCCGCAGCCATCTTCTTCAGGGCGGCCGACACCTTTTCAACGATTGCATCCGGTGTCGACGCCGGCGCCATGATGCCGTTCCACGACTCCACCGCATAGCCCGGCGATACGGTCTCGGCGACCGTTGGAAGCTTCGGCGTGAATTCGCTGCGTGTTGCAGACGTCACGGCAAGTGCGCGCACGGTATTGGCTTCGATCTGCGGCAGTGCGTCGGTCATGTTGGTGAAAGACAGATTGACCTCACCCGCAACCACTGCGGCCGTCGCCGGCGATCCGCCCTTGAATGGCACATGGGTCATCTTGGTGCCAACGCGGGCATCGAAGAGGGCGACGGAGAAGTACATCAGACCGCCGGCGCCGCTGGAGCCATAGGTCAGCTTGCCGGGATTGGCCTTGGCATATTTGACCAGATCTTCCATCGAGTTGATTGGAAGCGACGGATTGACGATCACAGTCTGCGGAATGGTGCTGACGACACTGATCGGCTTGAAGCTCTTGACCGGATCATAGGAGGTGGTCTGCGCGACCGGCGCGATCGAGATCGCACCCACGCTGCAGACGCACAGTGTGTAACCATCGCCCGGGGACTTCGACACGAGATCGGAGCCAACGATGCCGCCGGCACCGGCGCGATTGTCGACGATCACTGTCTGACCGAGTTCCTTCTCCAGGAAACGCGCGGTGATGCGCCCGACCGCATCGGTGTAGCCCCCCGGAGCATAGGGCACAACGAGCTTGATCGGCTTCGTCGGCCACTCCTGCGCCGAGGCAGTGGTGGCACTCAATCCGGTACCCATCAGCAGGGCCGCTACGAGAAGTCGCTTCATCGGTTTTTCCTAGTGATTGAGAAAATGTCGAGAGGGCTTCAACTACTTATGCAATGTTCGTTCCCACGAGCCCGAGTGCCTGGGTCGCCTTGTCTTCACCCGCAGCAAAATGGCTGAGTTCGATATCGGTCTTCGCGAACTCAACGCGCCGGAACTTGTCCTGATCTTCGAACGGCACCGTGGCGTCTATGCCGAGCTTGGTGCGAATGCCTTCCTTGCTGACACGCACATATTCATGGCCCCGCGCGCCGGGAATCAGAATGAGATCGCTGGACGCTTCCATGCGCGTCGCGACAGCGTATTCGACATCAATGGGATCGCGAATATCGATGTCGTGATCGACCATGGTAATCAGATCGAGATCCTTCAGCGCACCGAAGGCGGCCATCATCGCATTGCGCTGCAGACCGTTATGCTGGCGGCTCTGCTTCTTCACTTGAATGACCGCATGGAAACGATGCAGTCCGCCCGACGTCATCTCGACGTCGGTGACGATCGGGATCGCCGACTGCAGCACCTTGAGCAGGCTGGCTTCGAGCACGTATTTGCGGAGGATGATGGTTTCGCGGCCGAAGCCGTTGATGACGTGATAGATCGGCCGCAGGCGATGGGTGACAGCCGTTACCTTCAGTACCGGCGCATCCGCAGCCGGCGCGGCGAAGCCAACGAATTCGCCGAACGGACCTTCCGGCGCGACGTCGTCGATCGAGATTTCACCTTCCAGCACGAATTCGCATTCGGCCGGCACGATCATGTCCTGCGACACAGCCTTCACCACCGTCAGCGGCTTACCTGCGAGACCGCCGGCCACCGCAAGTTCGTCCGCCGTTTCGGGCATCTGCGAACCCATCGTCGCGGCTGTGAAGTGGAGCGCGAGATCGGTGCCAATGCAGACCGCTACCGGCAGTGACGTGCCGCGCGCCTTGGCGCGCTCGAATGCGAGGCGAAGATGGCGGCCGAAATCGAGTTTAATGGCGACCCGATCCGGGCCCAATAGCTGCAGCCGATGATAGGACGCATTGTAAATGCCGGTCTCAGGGTCCTTTACGATCACAATACCGGCGGTGATGTAGCGCCCCGCATCGCCCGGCGCATGGAACAGCGCTGGCAGTAACTTTGTAATATCAAAACCAGTCTTCAGCACGACCTCCTGAGACGGCGCGCTGGAGACGACTTCCGGCGGCAACGGACCGCCCATCGCGCGCTGCACGAGACCGCGAATGCCGTTGAAATCGAGGCCGAACGCGGCCTCGCAATTCTCCTTCGAGCTCAGCAGGTTTCCGATCAGCGGAACGTCGTAACCCTTGACCGACGGAAACAACAGCGTCTGACGTCCGTCATGCTTCTTCAGAACCGCTGCGATCTCCAGATGCGGATCGGCGGGTCGCTCGAATGTCATGATGCGATCGTTCTTGGCCAAGCGCGCCAATGCCGAACGGAATCGTGTGTCGAGGATCTGCGGATGCGGCATGTCGGTCTTTTTCTCGTTTTCGCCTGATCACATAATTGCGAAGAAAGATAGCTAAGTACCAAAGCTAGTCAAGCACGCTCCCTAGGCACGGACTGACTAATTTCGATGCGTGCACTGCATCATTGCAGTAATTTATCAGTGGCTGAGAGGATCGCCCCGATCGCGGGCGACAGCCCATCGATCCGGTGATGATGCTCCTTGCCCAGCGCATGACGAACGACATGGTGGAGGACGTTACTCACCTCGTCACGCGTCGATCTGCGCTGTTGTGAGGCATACTGCCCCAGCCATGCGACGAGCAGATCATTCTCCAGCGACTCGGCGGCGAGTTCTCCAGCCTTGATCTGTGCGCGCAACTGTTCGCTGGCGACCGATGGCGCGGGCGCCGGCCCCAACTTCAACGCGGTTCGGATCGTGCGGAGGGGGTGCACGATCTGTTCGCGCCAGGGACGGCAGGTACGATCCATATTCTCGATGTCGGAAGGAGTGAGATGAATACCCTGCTGCGCCACCGCAAACGTCGCGACGAGCAGCAGCATCACATCGACGCCGGCCTCAGCCTGAAGTTTCAGGCAGGCTTCCGGTACGCCCGGTTCCGCATAGAGCTTGAGGGCAAAGGCCCAGCTTTCGCTTGCGGTGGGCGGGCTGTCATCGGTCATTGTCGCCACGCAACCGTATCTGGTGACGCCGACAATGCCGCGCTCATGGGATATCTCGGGTTTTGGCGGGATTGAGGCCTTCCCAGCGGCTCACCACGCCGGTCTGGATGCCGAACAGGTCGAGCACCCGTCCAAGCGTCTGATCGACCATTTGCTCAAGGCTGTTGGGCCGAGCATAGAATGCCGGCACCGGCGGATAGACTATGGCGCCGATTTCGGTCACCGCTGCCATCGACCTGAGATGACCGAGATGCAGCGGCGCCTCGCGCGCCATCAGGACTAGCCGCCGGCGCTCCTTGAGGACAACGTCGGCTGCGCGCGTCACCAACGACGAGGTAATGCCGGTGGCGATTTCCCCTAGGCTGCGCATGGAACATGGCGCGATCACCATGCCCATCGTCCTGAACGATCCGCTGGCGATTGTCGCGCCGATATTGTCGGCCTGATGCACCACATCGGCGAGAGCGGTGACATCGGATATCGCAAGGTCCAGTTCCTGGGTCAGCGTGATCTTCGCTGACCGACTCAGCACGAGATGCGTTTCGACGTCGGTCGCCTGCAACAACCGCAGCAGCCGGACACCATAAATGGTGCCCGACGCTCCGGTGATGCCGACGATCAGGCGCCGCGGTGCAATCTCAGGCTGGGTCGAAATAGTGAATCTCCATCAGGACGCAGCCACCGACCGATTTGAACGGGCCATGATAGGCACCGGGCGGACGGCAGGCATAGGTGTTGGGCTGAAAGGACTCACCGCCGTTACCCTGCTTGTCGTTACCGACAATCAAGTCGCCGGTGAACAGGAACACTTCTTCCCAGTATTCGTGCACGAAAGGCTCGGTAGTGTAAACGCCGGGCGCGAAGCGCAGCAGGCGGGTGCGGCTGCCCCGCTTGTTTACCTCATCGAGCGCGCCCGACAGGATCTTCTGCTGGATGCCTGCCGGGTAGCCCGCAGGCGTCTCCCATCCCGAGGACATATCGACGGTGCGGAATTCATCGTGAAGTTTGTTGATGGCCATAGTCAAGTTTCCTGCAGGGACGGATCAAGCGACAGCGCGCGGCGATGTGGCCGGCGCCGTGGAGGTGGTGACTTCATCGGCAAGGTCATAGCTCGCCAGCATCTTGTCGAGCAACGCCGCCGATTTCATCCAGTCATAGGTCCGGAAAGCATGGCCCTTGGTGACAAAGGTCGCGCCCGCGAAGAACATCTCGTATTGCGAGTGACGCGAGGCGAATTCCGAACCGACCGCATCCCAGGCCAGCTTGTAGAACTTGACCTTCTCGGTCGCGCTGGCGGCGGGGGACTGCTGGGTCTTGCCGATCAGGCGCGCCAGTTCCGGATTGCCGAAGTCCTTTACCGAGGACGGCAGCATGATCATTCCGCCGCCGGCGAGTTCGCGCAGCGTGTTGATGACCTTGGAATAGAGCTGCTGGGTAAGGACTTGTGCCGAATACAGCATCGCCCGGTCTGGCACATAATAAGCGCCCCGCTGGGTGCCCTTGGTCTCCATTGCGACGACGAAGGCTTCGACCATCGACACTTCGGCTGCGAGCTGGCCTAGCATTTCCCTGACCTGCGGGAAGCCGGCGATGCCGTTGGTTTCAGCGGTCCGATGCGCGATCCCGATCAGGAAACGCAGCTTCACCGAGAGCCGGATCATCGCCTGATAATTCTGATACACATGGGCCGGGGTGGCGTGGAACTGCTTCTGGCACATCGCGATGTCATCGACGATGAATACGCGATCCCAAGGCACCTTCACGTCGTCGAAATAGAGCACAGCATCGTTTTCATCGAAGCGGCTGGACAGCGGATTGTCGAACACCGATGGCGACGCGGCTTCATAGGACTTGCGCGACAGGACCTTCAGACCCTTGGTGTTCATCGGGATCGCGAAAGACACCGCGTATTTCTCGTCGCCGGGCTGCAGCGGCTGGATACAGGTGACGAACACCTCATTGGCCATGATGCCGCCAGTCGCCAGCATCTTGGCACCGCGGATCGTCAGGCCCTCGGCATCGCGCGACACCACGCCCGCCGACAGGAATGGATCGGCCTGCTCGGCCGCGCTCTTGGAACGGTCGGCCTGGGGGTTGATGATCACGTAAGTGAGGTAGAGGTCGTTGTCGCGGGCGTAGCGATAGTAATCCGCTAGCGCCTTCGCGCGATCCTTGTTGTAAGCCTCGAAGACCTCGACGCCCATATACATACCTGCGACGCAGGAAGCGACGTGATCGGGCGCGCGGCCCATGAAGCCAGCATGCAGCTCGGTCCAGGCTTCCAGCCCACGACGACGATTGACCAACGCATCATAGCTGCCGGGCAGTTCCCAGATCCGGTTGGCGCGGGTGCCGGTTTCGGTCTCGAAAGTCATCAGCTCGCGATTTTCCGGCGCGCTCTGGAAATCGAACATCCGTCCGATAGAAGCCACCGCGCCCCGGAACGCCGGATGGGTGGTCACGTCATCCACCAGCTCGCCATCGAGATAGATTTCACGGCCGTCGCGTAGGCTCGCGATGTGCTGTTCGCCGGTCTTGATCATGGGTTGCCTCGGTCACTTTCGGTCATGGGTAGCATTTCAGGTGCGTTATTTCAGTAGTGCATCGGCAGCGGCCATTCCGGGTTGCGCTCGGTACTTGCAAGGCTGCGATAGGCCCCACGGAAGAAGACCAACGGCTCGTTGGCCGGATAGGCGCTGAACTTCACCACCTGGCCGACGAAAATCACATGGTCCCCGCCGTCATATTGCGCGTATGGCGCGCATTCGAAGTGTGCGAGCGCGCCGGCGATCAGGGGTGCCGCCTCATGGCCCAGCGTATGTTCGACCGCCGCCCACTTGTCGCCGAGCGCCTTGGCGAACTTGTTCGACAGATGCTCCTGATCACGGCCGAGGATGTTCACGGCATAGCCCTTGGCCTCGGTCATCGCCTTGAGGCTGAAGGCCTTGCGGTCGATCGAGAACAGGATCAACGGCGGATCCACCGAAACCGAGTTGAACGAACTCATGGTCAAGCCGATCGCCTGGCCATCAGCCGCTTCGGCCGTGATCACGGCGACACCGGTGGCAAACTGTCCGAGCGCCTGTCGGAAGGCGCGGGGATCCAAGTCGGCAGTGGCGCCCATGGTCATCTCCTGATCGCGAAACCTGAACGACGCGCATTAGCTTTATAACAAAGCTATATTATCGAACGAAAGCGCGCGCTGTCAAGCATGGCTGGCCTGCTATCAAAACGCACTGGTTCCAACTTGTTTGTGCGTAACGCCGCCGCTATACGACTCATAGGTGTGCGGGGACCTGATGGCGATTAAGAGCAAATCACGTAAAATGAAGGTAGAACCGACGATTTCGCGGCCACAATTGATGGTCGACGGATCGGATCGGGCTTTCCGCCAATTTGTCCATGACACATTGGCGTTTTCGGCGCGGCTTCAGGCTGTGCGCGGGCAACTCGGCGCAGTGATCGGCCTGTCCGGCACGCAATACACAGTGCTGATCGCCATTGCTCATTTGAGCGGCACGGATGAGAAGATCGGCGTCAATCAGGTCGCCGAGCACCTGCACTTCAGCGGCGCGTTCATTACGATCGAGATCAACAAGCTGGTATCAAACGGCCTTGTTGAAAAAGAGACCGATGAGGAAGATCGCCGCCGCGTCATTCTGACCATCACGCCGAAAGCGCGCGCGCTGCTCAATGAATTGGCACCCGTTCAGCGTCCGGTGAACGATATGCTGTTTCGCAGCATGTCGGCTGCGGATTTCGAGCGAACGCGCAAGCTGATGTCGGAGATGGTGGACGCCGCCGACGAGGCAATCCGGCTGCTGGACTACAACGCACCGGCATCGGTCGCCCGGCAGACCAAATAACCTGCTGTTTGACGGCTTTGTCGTTAGCTATTCTCCGGCGCGCAGCCGGTAGCCGATACCCGTTTCGGTCAGGACGAATTGCGGGCGCTCCGGATCGAGCTCGATCTTTTGACGCAGCTGGCGGACATAGACGCGCAGATATTGTGCGTCGGTGAGCTCGTCCCACAATTCCTTCAGCAGAAACCGATGGGTCAGCACCTTGCCGGCATGCTGCACCAGGACCCGCAGCAACTCATATTCCTTTGGTGACAGTTTCACCTCACGGTCACCCACCTTGACGATGCGGCGCACCAGATCGACCGACAATTCCCCGGAGCGGAATACCGGCCGCTCGCCATGAACCTGCAGCTGATGCCTGAGCGCAGCCCGCATGCGCGCAAGCAACTCATCCATGCCGAACGGCTTGGTGAGATAGTCGTCGGCACCGAGATCGAGCGCCTGCACCTTGCCAGCTTCATCGCCGCGGCTGGACAGCACCACGATCGGCACGCTGTCGTCACGGGCGCGAATCATCTGCAGCAGATCGTGGCCCTGGATGTCCGGCAGGCCCAGATCGAGGATGATCAAAGCGGGTTTCTCCACCAGTTTCTCCAGCGCGATCTTGCCGTTGCTGGCCTCAAGGATGTCATAGCCCTGGGTGCTGAGGCCCATGCGCAGCAATTTGCGGATCGGCGGCTCATCATCGATGATCAGGACCTTGATGGCGGCGGTGTTCATGCGGCGGTGTCCAGAGCTTCGGAGGCCGGCGGGATGGGAAGGCGGATGGTCAGCACGGCGCCTGATCGGTCGGCGCGATTGGTGGCCGAAATGGTGCCATGCATTGCCTCAACAAAGCCCCGGGAGATCGCAAGGCCGAGGCCGGTGCCCGCCCGAACGTGATCGCCCTTGTTGGCGCGATAAAATTTATCGAACACCTGCTCGAGATCGGCGGGTGGAATGCCTGCCCCCTCGTCCGTCACCTGCAGCGAGACTGAGTCCGCATCGCGTATGGCCCTGATCGTGATGGCGGTGTCATCCGGGGCATATTTCGCGGCATTATCAAGCAAATTGAACAGCACCTGCTCGAACAGTACCGCATCCAGCTCCAGCATCGGCAGGTTTGGCGACAGATCGAGCGCGACGCGATGCCTGCTGAGGATCTTGCCGGCCCGGCGCAGCGCGCTGCCGACGATCTCGGCGAGATCGTGCAGCGTTGCATTGGGCACCACGGCACCGGACTCCAGCTTGGTCATATCCAGCAGATTGGCGATGAAGCGGTTCAGCCGCTCGGATTCGTCGATCACCGTGCCGAGCAGATCGGCCTTCTCGGCCTCGCTGAGCTTCGGCGACAGATCGCGCAGTGTGGAGGCCGCGCCGAGCACGGAGGCCAGCGGCGTCTTCAGATCATGCGAGATCGAGGTCAGCAGCGCCTGACGCAGCCGGTCAGATTCGACGTTGCGCTCGGCACGGTCCATGTCTTCGACGAGCTGCACGCGCTCGATGGCGAGTGCGCTCTGGTCCACAAGCGCATCCAGCAACCGGCGCTGGTCGGGTGTCAGCAATGGCCCGGTGCGGTCATCGTCGATGCCGATCACACCGATCGGTCCACGACCGGTCCGCATCGGCAGAAACAGCCGCTTCGCGCCGGGCAATGTTTCAGAGCCACGACCGGCGGGGCGATCGTTGCTCCAGGCCCAGTTGGCAGCGGCCAGATCCGCCTTGTCCAATTCGTCCTCAGGCGGATATCCGGCCTTGACGGTGATCACACCCTGCTCCGGCAACAGCAACACAACCCGCACCTTCAGCATCAATGCGATCTGATACGCGCTCGCCCACAGCACGTCGTCAAGCGCCGCCGTACCCGCGAGTTTGCGGCTGAACGCATAGAGCGACTCGGTTGTGCGCACACGGCCAAAGGCCGAGACGGCCTGGGTGCGCACCCGCGCCGCGACATTGGACACGAGAATGGCGATCAGCATGAAGAAGAAGAAGGCCGCCACATTGGTCGGATCGGTGATGGTGAGCGTATAGACCGGCGGCAGGAAGAAAAAATTATAGCTCAGCGATGCCACGACGCTCGCCAGCAGCGATGGCCAGAGACCAAAGCGCACGGCGACGCCGACCACGGCGGTGAGAAACATCAGATCGACATTCTCGATCCCGAAGATCGGACGCAGCAGCGTTGCGACCCCAAGAGCCAGCGCCACGACTGCCAGCGCCGCAATATAGGGCTTTGCATCGAACGGCTCGACGCGATCGGTCATCTGCGCACGTTTCGCAGCCGGCTCCGTTGGCAACGCATCGCCGGCGATCACATGCACACTGATATTGCCGGCGCGCCGCACGAGATCATGCACCACCGAACCGCGCACCAGCTCGAACCACCACGACCGTGATGCCTTGCCAATCACAATCTGGGTAACGTTGTTGGCATGGGCATAACCGAGCAGATCGTCCGCGATGCGCCGGCCTGCGCCCGGAATCGTCAGCGCTTCGGCGCCAAGTGCCTCGGCAAGCCGCAGCGTATCGGCCAGCCGGTCGCGCTGTTCTTCGGTGAGTTGAAGGCTGCGTCGCGTCTCGATGCTGACCGCCGTCCACGGCGCGTGAAGCCGATCCGCGAGACGCTTGGTGTAGCGCACCAGCCCGGCTGAGCGCGGGTCCTCACTGATACAGACCAGAATGCGTTCGCCGGCAGCCCACGGGCCGGCAATGGCATTGGCCTGCATATGCGTGAGCAATTGCTCATCGACCCGGTCGGCCGTCCGTCGCAACGCCAGCTCGCGCAACGCCGTGAGATTGCCAGGCGAGAAATAATGCTCCAGCGCGCGCTCGGCCTGTTTGGGAACGTAGACCTTGCCTTCCTTCAGGCGCTGGATCAGATCGTCCGGGGTGAGGTCGATCAGCTCGATGGCGTCTGCACGATCGAACACCGAATCCGGCACGGTCTCGCGCACCCGCACATGAGTGATTTGGGCGACCACATCATTCAGGCTTTCGATGTGCTGGATATTAACTGCCGTATAGACGTCGATCCCTGCGGCCAATAATTCCGCGACGTCGAGATAACGCTTGGGATGGCGGCTGCCCGGCGCGTTGGTATGAGCGAGTTCGTCCACCAATGCGATCTGCGGGCGCCGCGCAATCAGCGCATCGAGATCCATTTCCTCGAGTTGCTGGCCCTTGTGATCGATGCGCTTGCGGGGAAGCACCTCAAGGCCGGTCAACAGCGCCTCGGTCTCGGCGCGCCCGTGGGTCTCGACCACGCCAACCACTACATCGCTGCCCGCCTTGCGCCTGGCATGGGCGCTCTGCAGCATCTCATAAGTCTTGCCGACGCCGGGGGCGGCGCCGACGAAGATCTTCAGCCGCCCGGCGGCATCTTCCTCGCGCCTTGCTGTCTCCAGCAAGGCCTCAGGCGAAGGTCGTTGGTCGGGATCGCGGCGCTGATTTGCCATAAGGCAATATAGTCTCCGCCAAGGCTAGGGCCTAGACGGCCTATTGCGGTGAGGCGGCATCCAGCGCGAGATTCAAGGCGAGAACGTTAACGCGCGGTTCGCCGAGCAAGCCACCAAAGCGGCCTTCTGTCTTTTCGGTCACCAGCTGACGGACGCGGTCCTCCGGCAGCTTGCGCGCCTTGGCGACGCGAGGCACCTGAAACAGCGCGCCCTCCGGCGAAATGTTCGGGTCGAGACCACTGCCCGAGGTGGTCACGAGATCGATCGGCACCGGCATCGACGGGTTCTCTGCCTTCAGTTTCTCGACGTCCTCCTTCACGCGGTCGATCAGCGCCTTGCTGGTCGGGCCGAGATTGGAGCCCATCGAGTTGATGGCATTGTAAGGCTGCGGCACCGTCTTGGTGGAATCCTGCGGGTCAGGACCCAGGGTCGCCGACGGGCGGCCGTGGAAGTATTCCTCACCCTTGAATTCCTGCCCGATCAGGGACGAGCCAACAACCTTGCCGTCCCGTTCGATGAGGCTGCCTTGCGCCTGGTTCGGCATGATCGCTTCGGCGACGCCCGTCATCGCGAGCGGATAAGCGAGGCCGGTGATGGCCGTGAGACCGAGCAGCAGAACGATGGCCGGACGAATTTCTCTCAACATAACGTAACTCCTCAAACCAGGTGCAGGGCGGTGACGACGAGGTCGATCGCCTTGATACCGATGAACGGAATGATGATGCCGCCGAGGCCGTAGATCAGCAGGTTGCGGCCGAGCAGTGCGCCGGCGCCGATCGGGCGATAGGCGACGCCTTTCAGGGCGAGCGGGATCAGCGCGATGATGATGATCGCGTTGAAGATGATGGCCGACAGGATGGCACTCTGCGGGCTCGCCAGCTTCATGACATTGAGCGCTTCAAGCTGCGGATAGAAGGCGAGGAAGATCGCCGGGATGATGGCGAAATACTTCGCCACGTCATTGGCGATCGAGAACGTGGTCAGCGCACCTCGCGTCATCAGGAGCTGCTTGCCGATTTCGACGACCTCGATGAGCTTGGTCGGATTGGAGTCCAGATCGACCATGTTGCCCGCCTCGCGCGCCGCCTGCGTGCCGGTGTTCATCGCGACGCCCACATCGGCCTGCGCCAGTGCCGGCGCGTCGTTGGTGCCGTCGCCGCACATCGCCACCAACTTGCCCTTGGCCTGCTCGTCGCGGATAAGCTGCAGCTTATCCTCGGGTGTCGCCTGCGCCAGGAAATCATCGACGCCGGCTTCGGCTGCGATGGCTGCAGCGGTCATCGGATTGTCGCCGGTGATCATGATGGTGCGGATGCCCATGCGGCGCAGCTCGGCGAAACGCTCACGGATGCCGCCCTTGACGATGTCCTTCAGATGGATGACGCCGAGCAGCTTGCCATCGCGCGCAACCGCCAACGGAGTGCCGCCGCCCTTTGCAATCTCGTCGGAGATCGCCTGGATTTCACGTGCCGTGTCCGACATCGCGGCCGGCTGCATCGCACGCACGGTGTTGCCGGACGCCACGGCGAACGACGCGCCACCGTTGACGTAAGCGAGTATCGAATCCACCGCTCCCTTGCGGACCGACGAACCACCGGCATCGACACCACTCATCCGGGTCTGTGCGGTGAACGGCACGAAAGTCGCTGACAGTTCGGCCATGTCGCGGCCGCGGATGCCGTATTTCTCCTTGGCCAGCACGACGATTGAGCGGCCTTCCGGGGTTTCGTCCGCGAGCGATGCAAGCTGCGCCGCATCGGCCAGTTCCTGTTCGGTCACGCCGCGCACCGGACGGAAGGCTGTCGCCTGACGATTGCCCAGCGTGATGGTGCCGGTCTTGTCGAGCAGCAGCGTATCGACGTCGCCGGCAGCTTCCACCGCACGACCGGACATCGCCAGCACATTGAAGCGCACCAGACGATCCATGCCGGCAATGCCGATCGCCGACAACAGCGCGCCGATGGTGGTCGGGATCAGGGTCACGAACAAAGCCACCAGCACCACCACCGAGATCGAACCACCGGCATAGGCCGCATAGCTCGGAATCGTCACCGTCGCGAACACGAAGATGATGGTAAGGCCGACCAAGAGAATGTTCAGCGCGATCTCGTTCGGTGTTTTCTGCCGCTCGGCGCCTTCGACCAGCTTGATCATGCGGTCGATAAAAGTCGAGCCTTGCGCCGCGGTGATGCGGACGCGAATCCAGTCGGACAGCACCTGCGTGCCGCCGGTGACCGCCGAGCGATCGCCGCCGGATTCACGAATGACAGGTGCGGACTCGCCGGTGATCGCCGCCTCATTAACTGAAGCCACGCCTTCAATCACTTCACCGTCGGACGGGATGTTATCGCCGGCTTCCACCAGAACGACATCGCCGACCTTCAGGCTGGTGCCCGAGACCATGCGATAGCTCTTGTCGCCGCTGTCGCTGCCGGTGAGTAGCTTGGCCTGGCTTTCGGTGCGGGTCTTCTTCAGCGATTCCGCCTGCGCCTTGCCGCGGCCTTCGGCGACGGCTTCGGCAAAGTTGGCGAAAAGCACCGTGAACCAGAGCCAGAGGATGATCTGGAATGCAAATCCCAGATCGCTTCCGCCGGTGATGACGTTCTTGATGAAGATCACCGTGGTGAGTGCGGCGACGACCTCGACCACGAACATCACGGGATTCTTGATCATCAGCCGCGGATCAAGCTTTTTGAAAGCCGAGCCGATGGCTGGGATGACAATTTTCGAATCGAGCATGGCCGAGACCGGCACCCGCTTCTGCAGTTTCAACGTTTCCATGGACATAACTCCAAATCCGATCAGAACAGGGTGCTGGCGGTCATCGCGAGGTGCTCGACGATCGGCCCGAGCGCGAGTGCCGGGAAGAAGGTGAGACCGCCGATGATCAGAATCACGCCGATGACGAGGCCGACGAACAATCCGCCGGTGGTCGGCAAGGTGCCGGCCGAAGCCGGGATCGACTTCTTAGCGGCCAATGATCCGGCCAGCGCCATGGCTGGCACGATCATGAAGAAGCGGCCGACGAACATCGAGCTCGCCAGTGTGAGGTTGTAAAAGAAGGTATTGCCGGTGAGCCCGCCGAAGGCCGAGCCGTTATTGCCGGTGGCCGAGGTGAAGGCGTAGAGCACTTCGGTGAAGCCATGCGGCCCAGCATTGGCCATGGAGGCCACGGCCGAGGGCAGCACCACCGCCACCGCGGTCCAACCGAGATACATCAGCGGCAGGACGAGAATGGCGAGCATCGCCATCTCTACTTCGCGCGCCTCGATCTTCTTGCCGACATATTCCGGTGTGCGACCGACCATCAGACCAGCGACGAAGATCGCCAGTACGACGAACAGCAGCATGCCATAGAGACCGGCACCGACGCCGCCAACGATGATCTCGCCGAGCTGCATATTGATCAGCGGAATCATGCCGCCAATCGCTGTAAACGAGTCATGCATCGCATTGACCGCACCGCAGGACGCCGCCGTGGTGATGACCGCGAACAGGCTGGAGGCGACGATGCCGAAGCGCAGCTCCTTGCCTTCCATATTGCCGCCGGTGAGGCCGAGTGCATTCAGGCCTGTGGTGCCCGAGGCTTCGGCGCCATAGGTGACGGCAACGCCGGTAATGAACAGCACACCCATCACGGCCAGAATCGCCCAGCCTTGCCTGGGGTTGCCGACCATGCGGCCGAACACATTGGTCATCGCCGCACCCAGCGCGAAGATCGAGATCATCTGGATGAAGTTCGACAGCGCCGTCGGGTTCTCGAATGGATGCGCCGCATTGGCGTTGAAGAAGCCGCCGCCATTGGTGCCGAGCATCTTGATGGCAACCTGCGACGCAACGGGGCCAACCGCGATGGTCTGCTTCGCACCTTCAAGCGTCGTCGCATCGACATAGGCGCCGAGCGTCTGCGGCATGCCCTGCCAGACCAGGAACAGCGTGTAGACGATGCAGATCGGCAGCAGCACATAGAGCGTGCAACGGGTAATATCGACCCAGAAATTACCGATGGTGCGCATCGACGACCGTGCGAAGCCGCGGATCAGTGCCACGGCCAACGCGATGCCGGCCGCCGCCGACAGGAAGTTATGTACCGTCAGACCCAGCATCTGGGTCAGATACGACATGGTGCTTTCGCCGCCGTAGTTCTGCCAGTTGGTGTTGGTGATGAAGGAGATCGCGGTGTTGAAGGAGAGATCTTCGGCGACCGCGGACTGCCCGGCAGGATTGAACGGCAGCACGGCCTGCAGCCGCATGATCGCGTAGAGACCGAGGAAGCCGACCACATGAAACAGCAGCATAGCAACCGTATAGGTCAGCCAGTGCTGCTCACGTTTCTCGTCGACGCCACCGATCCAGTACAGACCGGCTTCGACCGGCCGCAGAATCGGAGAGAGGAACGTACGCTCGCCGTTGAAGACTGATGTCATGTAGCCGCCGAGCGGCTTCACCAGCGCGAGAACCACCGCGCAGTACAGAGCAATTTGAATCCAGCCAATCATTGTCATGTCAGTTGACCTTTTGAGGTGCGCGCGCTCAGAACCGCTCGGGTCGCAGCAGCGCGTAAGTGAGGTAGATCAGCAATGCCGCGGACACGAAGCCGGCGAGCGTGTAATCGAAAATCATGATGCGCTCCTCACAGCCGCTCGCAGGCATAGGCGTAGCCCAGGGTGAGAATGAAAAAGCCGAGCCCGAGGGCCAGCATGACGATGTCCAGCATGGAATGCTCCTGATGCAATGACTGCAGCGGCACGGAGCAAACGGCTCGCGCGCCCGATGCACGATCAGGTGCCATTCAGGACGTAGGTTTTCGAGATGAGGCCAGCAGCGAACTTATAGGAATCTCATAAAGACGCGGCGGAGCGCATGCGCTTGCGCCGCTAGTCCTCGGGTGCTTATGCAGCCTTTATATCTTCGTGCCCGAAGCTGCCTCGTATTCAAATGACGGACTACGGATATTGCATGATGCGGTCTTCCGAAGATCGCGCTGTTCATGGAGACCCGTCATGTCGTTCATCTCGATTCAGCGAACGCCCCTTTCCGATGCGCCCTCCGAAACGGCTCCGCTTGACGCTACGAGTTTCACCGCGATCTGCCTCGCCGCCTGCAAGCGCCTGCCGACAATGCGCCGCACAACGGAGGCCCAGCGCCTCGATCGCCTGGTCACTGCCGGCGCCTGGACCGATGCCGCGCTTGCCTTGATCGCGATCGAACTGCCGCGGTGGCAACTGCGTCGGCTCGCTTATGACGAAGGTGAATGGCATTGCGCTCTCTCGAACCAGCGTGACCTTCCTGACTGGTTGGACAGCGCCGTCGAGACGCATCACCCAGACATGGCGATGGCGATCCTGGATGCATTTCGCGCTGTTGTTAGCCGCGAAGGCACGCCGCATCTGACGCAAGCGCCCGTGCGCGTAATCCAACCCACCGATTCCGAGCCGATGCTGTGTGAGAATTACTGTTGAGCGAAGAGGGTCGGTACGAAATGCCGTAGCTTGACCGCCGCGAACAGACTTCCAAGAGTGAGGCTTTCGGCTATGCTCGGCACAAATTCGTGCCATGACAAGCCAGAGCAAAACGTGACAGCAGACAAACCGGCCTTCGTCGCGGTCGATTGGGGCACCAGCAGCTTTCGAGGCTGGTTGATGGCCGCCGATGGCAGCGTGCTTGCGGAGACGCGCGGGCCTGAAGGCATGCTGCATTGCGCGGCTGCAGGCTTCGCTCCGGTGCTCGCTGATCATCTTGCCAAACTTGGCGGAATGCAGAACGTGCCTGTGTTGATCTGTGGTATGGCCGGCGCACGACAGGGCTGGATCGAGGCGCCCTATCTGCACACACCGACACGCCTCGACGCCTTGCACGACGGTGCGCAGCGTGTCGACACGCAAGGCGACGTGCGTATCCTACCCGGCATCGCGCAAGCCGACGCCGCGGCACCCGACGTCATGCGCGGCGAAGAGACGCAACTGCTCGGCGTGACCGAACCCGACTTCACCGGTCTGGTCTGCATTCCCGGCACCCATAGCAAATGGGTCTGGATCGACGCCGGCAGCGTGGTGTCATTCACGACCTATATGACCGGCGAGCTCTTTTCGGTCATCACTCAACACAGCATCCTGAAACACGCAGTGGATCACGACGCACCGTCGCCCGCCGCGAATGATGCGTTCCGCGATGGCCTGCAACGCGCGATCGATGCGCCGGTCGGCTTGACCGCCTCGCTATTCAACCTGCGCGCGGCGCAACTGCTTGGCTTCCAGCAACAGGCGGATGGCGCGGCACGCCTGTCGGGCCTGCTGATCGGCGCGGAAATCGCCGATGCCGGATCGCGCTATGGCACGCGGCATCCGGTGCGCCTGATCGGCGCCGGCGCGCTCAAGGATCTCTATGCGTCGGCGCTTGCAGCTGCCGGCTTCGAGGTCGCCATCGTTGATGCCGAACGCGCGTCGCAACACGGCCTGACCAAGGCCGCAATTCATCTGTGGGGAGCTCAGTTCACATGAACCAGCCAATCCGTTGGCCCACCGTGAAGCGTCCGCTCGTCGCCATTCTGCGCGGCGTGCAGCCCGACGAGGTGGAGAGCATCGTCGAGACGTTGATCGACACCGGCTTCGAGATGATCGAAGTGCCGCTGAACTCGCCCGATCCGTTCGATTCCATCGCACGGATCTGCAAACGATTTGGCAACGACACCCTGATCGGCGCCGGCACTGTCCTCACCGCGAATGACTGCGCCCGCGTCGCCGATGTCGGCGGGCGTCTGATGGTGAGTCCGAATGTCGACGTCGATGTGCTGGCAATGGCGGCGAGCCGCGGCATGGTCACGATGCCCGGCGTGTTCTCGCCGACCGAAGCTTTCCTCGCGCTCCGCGCCGGTGCGTCCGCCCTGAAATTCTTTCCGGCGTCGATCCTCGGCCCGTCCGGTATCGCCGCCATTCGCGCGGTTCTGCCCAGGGATGTCGTGATCGGGGCTGTTGGTGGTGTTTCCGATCGGAATTTCGCGGACTATGTCGCCGCCGGCATACAGGCCTTCGGCCTTGGCAGCAGCCTGTACCGGCCTGGAATGAGCGCTATCGAGGTGAAGGCGACCGCGCAGGCGTCTGTCGTGGCTTATGATCAGGCGATGGCCCGCTAGAAGCAGAGTGCAATGTCTGTTCGCGGTTGGCGCCCGCTTCGCGGCGGCGGCAACGCAGAAACACCTCCGCGCCCGCAGGCATCGACCGCGCGGCCCCAAACTGTCAAATTTATTGAATTGCTCTGAATATCAGAGACTTAGGAGCACCGTGGTGCCCAGGAAAGGACTCGAACCTTCACGGCCGTTAAGCCACTGGCACCTGAAGCCAGCGCGTCTACCAATTCCGCCACCTGGGCACGTGCGAGGCACGTGGCGCGGTTAGTAGGGGGCCGTTACGCGCTTGTCAAATTGCTTCGTTCAATTCCAAATCCGCTGTACAGGCCCCGCGCGTTGGCGTATCGCGAATTGGTCTAAATTCCCCCGTTTTGCCCTTGCATGACTGACTCAAGGAACTGATCCATGGCTGCCCCCATCGACACCCTCGTTACGGTTTTCGGCGGATCCGGCTTCGTGGGACGCCATGTGGTCCGCGCGCTGGCGAAGCGCGAATACCGGATCAGGGTCGCCGTGCGCCGGCCGGAACTGGCCGGCCATCTGCAACCGCTTGGCCGTGTCGGACAGATCAATATCGTTCAGGCCAATCTGCGCCACCCCGCCTCGATCAAGGCCGCGATGCGCGACGCCAGCATCGTCGTCAATCTGGTGGGTATCCTGACCGAAAGCGGCGCGCAGACCTTTGATGCCGTGCAGGCGCGAGGCGCCGGCGCGGTCGCGCAGGCTGCCGCCGAGATCGGCGCGCGGATGGTGCAGTTTTCAGCCATCGGCGCCGATGCCGATTCCGAATCGGCCTATGCCCGTGCCAAGGCGGCCGGCGAGCAGGCCGTGCTGGCGGCTGTGCCTTCCGCGACCATCCTGCGCCCGTCGATCGTGTTCGGCCCCGAGGATCAGTTCACCAATCGATTTGCCAATCTCGCCCGGATGGCCCCGGTGATGCCGGTGTTCGGCGCCACGACCAAGATGCAGCCGGTCTATGTGGGCGATGTCGCCCAGGCTGCGGCCGATGCCGTCGACGGCAAGACCAGGCCGGGCGCCACCTATGAACTTGGCGGCCCGGAAGTGCTGACGATGAATGAAATCATCGAGATCATTCTGACCACCATCGAGCGCAAGCGCATGACGCTGCCGGTGCCGACGGCCATCGCCAAGCTGCAGTCCTATTTCCTGCAATTCGCCCCTGGCGACTTCAAGCTGACGCCGGATCAGGTCGCCATGCTTGGTGTCGACAATGTGGTGTCGGAAGCCGCCAAGGCGGCCGGTCTAACGCTGGATGGCCTGGGTATTGCCGCTGATTCGCTTGAAGCGATTGCGCCACAATATCTCTGGCGCTTCCGCGCCACCGGTCAGTTCGCGCATAACGGCATAAACTGACGATGTCGTCCCCGCCTGGCACGCCGAAGGCGTGCGCGGAGCGGGGATGACAGCAGGATGTTTGGCAAAATTCAGTAGCCCAGCGCCAGCGCGATCAGGCCGAGCGTACCGACGATCACGCGCCACCATGCGAACAACGCGAAGCCGTGGCGGGTCACGTAGCCGAGAAAGCTTTTCACCACGATGATCGCGGTGATGAACGACACCACGAAACCGATGGCGATGATCACGCCGTGATCGACCGAGAGATCGGCGCGGCTCTTGTAGAGATCGTAGACGAAAGCGCCGACCATGGTCGGGATCGCCAGGAAGAACGAGAACTCCGCCGCTGCGCGCTTTTCAGCACCGAGCAGCATAGCGCCGACGATGGTCGCGCCGGAGCGCGACACGCCGGGAATCATCGCCACGCACTGCGCCAGACCGATCTTCAGATACATCGGCAATGGAAATGTCGTGGCATCGTGATGTACCGGCTCAAGATCGAGCTGATCGACCCAAAGCAGGATCGCGCCGCCGACGATCAGCGAAAAGCACACGACCCACGGATTGAACAGATAGCTTTTGACATAGCCGCCCGCAGCCGCGCCGATGATCGCGGCAGGCAGGAACGCGATCAGCACGCCGATCACGAAACGGCGCGCAGCAGCATCGCCTTTGAACAGGTTCAGCGCGATATGCCACAACTTGCCGAAGTAAAGTGCAAGGATCGCCAGAATGGCGCCGAGCTGGATCAGCACGGCGAAGCTTTTCCAGAAATTGTCCTCGCCCAGATCGAAGAAGCGTTCCGCGAGCAGCAGATGCCCCGTTGAGGAAACCGGCAGGAACTCGGTGACACCCTCGACAATGCCGAGAATCACCGCCCTTATCGCATCAGACATCATCCGCTTATCTGTCCTTCGTCAGTGTGGGCCTGAAAAAGCCGGGTTCTTCTCGCCTATTCCCTTCATTGCTGCAATCGCAAATACCATCACATTCGCGGGTTGCCTCAGAGCCAAGCTTCGCTAGTTTGGCGCGCGCCGCGTGACACTTTTACCACCGACGCAACCGAGACGCTTTCTTAACGACCGCATAACTATCAAGGCCCGCATGTACACGCTTTACCATCACTCGTTCTGTCCGCATTCCCGCTTCATTCGTCTCGTACTCGGCGAATACGGACTCGACCTCACACTGGTGGACGAGCGGCCGTGGGATCGGCGCGAGGCATTTCTGGCGCTCAATCCTGCGGGAACTACGCCTGTGCTGCTCACCGACGGTTTCCCGCCGATTCCTGGCGCCGGGATCATCGCCGAATATATCGACGAGACCCATGGACCGGAGATGGGCGATCGTCGCCTGCTGCCTGTCGCGATGGCGGAACGCATCGAAGTGCGCCGGCTGATGGCGTGGTTCAACGAGAAATTCTTCGAGGAAGCGTCCAGCCCACTGGTCACCGAGCGCATCTACAAGCGCTTCATGAGCGAAGAGGTCGGCGGCGGCGCCCCGGCGATGGATGTGATTCGCGCAGCCACCGCAAATGTGCGCTATCATCTGGCCTATATCGGCTGGCTGGCGCGGACACGCAATTTTCTGGCCGGTGACCGACTGACTTATGCGGATCTGGTCGCGGCAGCTCATCTGTCGGCGATTGACTATCTGGGCGATGTGCCATGGAGCGAGGACGACGCAGCGAAGGCGTGGTACGCGCGGGTGAAATCCCGTCCGTCGTTCCGACCGCTGCTGAGCGAATGGCTGGCGGGCGTGCCGGCATCGCGGACCTATGTGGATCTCGATTTCTGAGTCCATCCGCTGACGACGACCGCGCCACGCTTCCCGCCGATCTCAAGGATAGGCTGACGCGCGAAGCGAAGGCGCTTGGCTTCGATTCAATCGGGATCACCGATCCAGATGCCATCGCCGGCGTGCGCGAGCGGCTGCAGGAATTTCTCAATGCCGGCGCCCATGGTGACATGGAGTGGCTTGCCGACAATCCGGACCGCCGCGCCGACCCCAAGGTGATGTGGCAGGACGTGCGCTCCGTCATCATGCTCGGCGTCAATTACGGCCCCGACGAGAACCCGCTCGAAATCCTCAAGCAGCGCTCGCACGCCGCAATCTCGGTCTATGCCCGCGGCGACGACTATCATGATCTCATCAAGAAGCGCCTGAAGCTGCTGGCGCGCTGGCTGATCGCGCAGGCTGGCGGCGACGTCAAAGTGTTCGTCGATACGGCCGCCGTGATGGAGAAGCCGCTCGCCGGCGCGGCAGGATTGGGCTGGCAGGGCAAGCATACCAATCTCGTCTCGCGCGAATTCGGCTCGTGGCTGTTTCTCGGCGCGATCTTCACCACGCTCGAACTGCCGCGCGATGCGCGCACCATCGATCACTGCGGCTCGTGCCAGGCCTGTCTCGACAGTTGCCCGACATCGGCCTTCCCGGCGCCTTACAAACTCGATGCGCGGCGCTGCATTTCCTATCTCACGATCGAGAACAAGGGCCCGATCCCGCGCGAATTCCGCAAGCCCATGGGCAATCGCATCTATGGCTGCGACGATTGCCTCGCCGCCTGCCCATGGAACAAATTCGCCCAGGAAGGCCGCGAGATCAAACTCGCCGCACGCGATGAGTTGCGCGCGCCGTCGCTGGCCGAACTTGCGAAGCTCGACGATGCGGCTTTCCGCACGTTCTTTACGAAGTCACCCGTGAAGCGTATCGGCCGCAACCGTTTCATCCGCAATGTGCTGATCGCCATCGGCAATTCAAACGACCTGTCGCTGATGGACGACGCGCAGCGACTGCTCGGCGATGAAAGCCCTATGGTCCGCGGGGCAGCAGTGTGGGCGTTGTCGCAACTGATGCCTGCGGATGCGTTTGCTGCATTGGCTGTGCAGTTCGCCGAAGCCGAACAGGACGAGAGCGTCGGTAGCGAGTGGCGACTGGCGCTCAGTTCGTCAGATGTCGCGCCATCTCCGGCCGCGCTTTGAGCGCAGCGCTCTGCTTGCCGACGATCTTGGCGATGCGTTCCGGCGCGAAATGCAGATCGACGAAGGCCGGTGCCGTATTGGCCACTTCGTGATAGCTCACGATCTTGCCGTCACGCAGCGTCATGATCGCAACGCCCTCGAACATCGCGCGGCCGCCATTGGCTTCCGGGAGTTTCGAGCGATAACTGAATGTATAGCGCGCATAGAGCGTGGTGCCGTCGCTGACGGGCGTGTGCATGTCCCAACGAAAATCTTCCGCGGTCCGATAGAACCAGTCATCGACCATGTCGGCGATTTTCACGCGGCCTTCGAATGCGCCGTAGAAGACGTCGTGATAGACGCCGTCTTCAGTGAACAGCGCAGCGAAGCTCTGGCCGTCACGCTGTTCAACGGCATCGCAAAATGCGCGCAAGAGTGCCGTAGCGTCCATCCGAATTCCTCCCGCTGATTGTCGCTCTTTTCAGGCGAGCCTATTCAACGGTACGGGTGATGCAATCAAAACTCCGCCACAGCCGACAATAGTCGCGCAATGTCCTGCGGGCGTGACAGCCGATGGTCGCCGTCCTGGATCATGGTCAACACGACATCTTCGCTCGGCAGCCGTTCGGTCAGCCGGAAAGCGTGCTGCCAGGGCACGTCGGGGTCCTGCCTGCCTTGCAAAATCCGCACGGGGCAACCGACATCGATCGTACCGCCGAGCAGCAGGTGATTGCGCCCCTCTTCGATCAACCGCCGCGTGATCGGATAGGGCTCGCCATATTCCGACGGGCGCAGCCATTGGCCGGTGGTCTCGATCTCCGCGCGGATTTCCGGCGAGAAGCCTTTCCACATCAGCTCTTCGGTGAAATCCGGCGCCGGCGCGATCAGCACCAGGCCCTTCAGCGTCGCGCGCCCTACTTTGCCGCGTCGGGCCAGCGCGCGCGCCAGCAGGAGTGCCATCCAGCCGCCCATCGACGAGCCAATCACCACCTGCGGCCCCTGACAGGCCGCATCGAACGCCGCGAGGCCATCCTCCAGCCATTGGCCGATGGTCCCATCGACGAAATCGCCGCCGGATTCACCATGGCCGGAATAATCGAAACGTACACAGGCCCGGCCATGGTCGGCGGCCCAGGCGTCGAGCGCCACCGCCTTGCCACCCTGCATGTCGGATTTGAAGCCGCTCATCCAGAACAGGCCCGGAGCAGCGCCGTCGCGGACCCGCATCGCGATCTGGCGGCGGCTACTGCCTGTACCTGCCGTGATGAAAGTGGGGTCGGTTGATACCGCTGTGCTCATCAAACCATCCTTGCTCGACCCTGAAATGCCGATTGCTGTTTGATTGAGCAGGTCGGGATCGTCAACGTCGATATCATCCCAGGGAACGTCCGCCTCGATGCCGCGTTGCGCTCCTGTCAACCACGGCTTGCAGAACGGGCCGGGGAACTCTATTTGAGCAAGGTCAGCGGTGTACGACGCCTATGGCCTTTCGCGTGACGAAATTGCCTCGTATTTGAGTGATTGGCGCTGCGTTGCGTGAGTTTGCTTGCTCCAAACGCCTTATTCCTTCACACTGCGGCCTTCCTAAACAACATTGGAGAGTTACCCATTCGCCGTCCCAACAGAGCCCCGCCCGCCGCAACCAAAGACGGGCCGCGCACCAACGATGAAATTCGCAATCTGCAGATCCAGCTGATTGATCAGACCGGCCTCAACCACGGCACCGTGGAAACCATTGCTGCGATCAAGATGGCGATGGAAGCCGGTATGGATCTGGTCGAGATTTCGCCGAATGTGAGCCCCCCCGTCTGCAAGATCATGGACTACGGGAAGTTCAAATATTCGGCGCAGAAGAAGGCCGCCGAGGCCCGCAAGAAGCAGAAGATCGTCGAAATCAAGGAGATCAAGCTCCGCCCGATGATCGATGATCATGACTACGACGTGAAAATGCGCGCAATGCAGCGCTTCTTCGAAGAAGGCGACAAGGTGAAAATCACCTTGCGCTATCGTGGCCGCGAAATGGCGCACCAGGAAATCGGTACCAAGCTGCTCGACAAGGTCAAAGCAGACGTCGCCGAATACGCCAAGGTGGAGCAGGACGCGCGCTTCGAAGGTCGTCAAGTGGTGATGGTACTTGCACCGCGCTGATCACAGCGCCAACTGACCTTAACGAGGTTGGTAATCAGAAATTTCGGCCCGTCAGATTTCTGGCGGGCCTTTTTTCTTTGGGCGTATTCTGAGATCGTCCGGAGCTGGGCGGCTCAGCCCGAAATGAGGGCGAGTGCACCGGCCAGCGCGAGTGCCGCAGCAAGCCCCGCAGCAGCAAACATCAAGCGGGTGGCGGTCTGAGCAGCAGCATCTTGCTGGATGGCAACCGCCCTTGCGGCGGCACGTGCATTCCGGGCCATTGTCGTCGTCCCTCTGTTTCTCTGGTCCGGATCACATAGGCATCCGGGGCGCGTCGGACCAGTCTGAAGCCATGCGCTAAACAGAGTGTTGAGCCGCGTTAATCGTTGCCATCGGAGCATTCCTCTGCCATAAGCGCAACCTTCGTCGCCCGGCTGATTAAGGGCTGCCGTGTCGACGACTGTGCTGACTTCCCGCAAACGGCGGTTAGTTGAGCATTTTCAACGCTCTAACGAGCATTTTAGCCGACGCAACGCCTTTCGGGGCGCTTTCTGCGTGGCCATAGGAGAGCCAAATGCCCAAGCTGAAGACCAAGTCGGGCGCTAAAAAGCGCTTTAAAGTCACCGGAACGGGTAAGGTCATGGCCGCCCATGCCGGTAAGCGCCACGGTATGATCAAGCGGACGAAGAAGCAGATTCGTCAGCTCCGCGGCACCCGCGTGCTGTTCAAGACCGACGGCGACAACATCAAGCAGTACTTTCTGCCAAACGCCTGATCGCCCTTACGCCGCTTCATTGCGGCGGATATCACCCCTTTTGTTATTTCAGATGAAGGAGATCAGTCATGGCTCGCGTAAAACGCGGTGTGACGGCTCACGCCAAGCATAAGAAAGTCTACAAGGCCGCCAAGGGTTTCCGCGGTCGCCGCAAGAACACCATTCGCGCCGCAAAGGCCGCCGTCGACAAGGCCGGCCAATATGCGTTCCGCGATCGCAAGCGCAAGAAGCGTACGTTCCGCGCGCTCTGGATCCAGCGTCTCAACGCTGCCGTCCGTCCGCTCGGCATGACCTACAGCGTGTTTATCAACGGTCTCGCCAAGTCCGGCGTGACGGTCGACCGCAAGGTGCTCTCGGATCTCGCGATCAACGAGCCGGCGGCGTTCAACGCGATTGCTGAGAAGGCCAAAGCTGCACTCGCAGCCTAAGCCAGCAAAGGCCGCACTGGCGGCCTGAGCTCTCCACACCGCGTATTCATCGACATTGTCATGGCCGGGCAGAAGCGTTCACGCGCTCCTGTCCCGGCCATTGACGTCTTAATCCCTGTGATACCCGTGCTGTAGAAGCTGGTGCCCGGCCTTCCGTCGGACGCGCAGACAGCAAGAGGCGCCCGCCTCTCTCATCGAGGTTGCTGATGTCCGATCTGACGACGCTCCAACAGACTATTCTGGCCGATATTGCCAATGCCTCCGACGAAGCCGCCCTGGAAGCCGTGCGCGTCGGCGCGCTCGGCAAGAAGGGTTCGATCTCCGCGCTGTTGTCGACTCTCGGCAAGATGACGCCAGAAGAACGCAAGACCGAAGGCGCGGCCATCAACCTGGCCAAGGACACCGTCACGCAAGCGCTGACCGCGCGCCGCGATGTGTTGAAATCCGCAGCCCTCGATGCACGTCTCGCTTCCGAGACCATCGACGTGACGCTGCCGCTGCGCGATGGCCCCGCTGAACTCGGCCGCATTCATCCGCTCAGCCAGACCTGGGACGAATTGACGACGATCTTCGCCGATATGGGCTTCGCCGTCGCCGAAGGTCCGGACATCGAGACCGACGACTACAACTTCACCAAACTGAACTTCCCCGAGGGCCACCCTGCCCGCGAGATGCACGACACCTTCTACTTCAATCCGAAGGAAGACGGCTCGCGCCTGCTGCTACGCACGCATACGTCACCGGTGCAGGTGCGCACCATGCTGAGCCAGCAGCCGCCGATCCGCGTGATCTGTCCGGGCCGCACCTATCGCAGCGACTCTGACCAGACTCACACGCCGATGTTCCATCAGGTCGAGGGCCTGGTCATCGACAAGGGTTCGCATCTCGGTCACCTCAAATGGATCCTGCACGAATTCTGCAAGGCTTTCTTCGAGGTCGACAACGTCAATATGCGCTTCCGTCCGTCGTTCTTCCCATTCACGGAGCCGTCGCTGGAAGTCGATATCCAGTGTCGCCGCGACAAGAACGAGATCCGCTTCGGCGAAGGCGAAGACTGGCTCGAGATTCTCGGCTGCGGCATGGTGCATCCGAATGTGCTACGCGCCTGCGGCATCGATCCCGACGTGTATCAGGGCTTCGCCTGGGGCATGGGCATCGATCGCATCGCAATGCTGAAATATGGCATGGCTGACCTGCGCCAACTGTTCGAGGGTGACGTGCGCTGGCTCAATCACTATGGCTTCAAGCCGCTTGAAGTACCGACGCTGGCCGGAGGACTGAGCACGTGAAATTCTCCCTCTCCTGGCTGAAAGATCATCTCGAGACCGACGAGTCGCTTGAGAAACTGGCCGACAAGCTCACCATGATCGGACTTGAGGTCGAGCATATCGACGACAAGGCGAAGCTGTTGAAGCCGTTCACGATTGCGGAGATCGTCACAGCCGAGAAGCACCCGAATGCCGACAAGCTGCGCGTTTGCACCGTCAATGTCGGCGACGACAAACCCCTGCAGATCGTCTGCGGTGCGCCGAATGCGCGCGCGGGGCTGAAGACCGTCCTGGCCAGGCCCGGCACTTATATCCCGGGCAAGGATTTCACTATCGGTCTCGGCAATATCCGCGGCGTCGAAAGCCAGGGCATGATGTGCTCGGCTGGTGAGCTCGGCCTTCCCGATACGATCGATGGCATCATCGAACTGCCCGCCGATGCGCCCGTCGGCGCGATTTACCCCGACTGGGCCAAGCTCGGCGATCCCGTCATAGAAATCAATCTGACGCCTAATCGTCAGGATTGCACCGGTGTGTCCGGCATCGCCAGGGATCTCGCCGCGGCCGACATGGGCGTGTTCAAGAATCCCGGCATCAAGCCGATCAAGGGCGAATTCCCCTGCCCGGTGAAAGTCACCGTCGAAGACGCCAAGCTGTGCCCCGGCTTCGCACTGCGTCTCGTGCGCGGCGTCAAGAACGGCCCATCGCCGGAGTGGCTGCAGAAGAAGCTGACCTCCATCGGCCTGCGCCCGATCAATGCGCTGGTCGACATCACCAACTTCCTGACCTTCGACCGCGCCCGTCCGCTGCATGTGTTCGACGCCGCCAAGGTGAAGGGCGATATCGTGGTACGCCGCGCACGTGACGGCGAGACGCTGCTCGCGCTCGACGGCAAGACATACACGCTCGACAGCAAGGCCTGCGTCATCGCCGACGACAATGGTGTCGAGTCGCTCGCCGGCATCATGGGCGGCGAAGCGTCGGGCTGTTCGGAAGACACCACTGATGTACTGATCGAATCCGCGCTGTGGAACGAGATCAATATCGCGCAGACCGGCCGCAGGCTCGGGATCAATTCCGACGCGCGTTATCGGTTCGAGCGCGGCGTCGATCCGGTCTTCATGGTGCCCGGTCTCGAACTGGCAACCAAGCTGGTGATGGAACTGTGCGGCGGCGCACCGTCGGAGAGCATCGTCGTTGGCAAGCCCTACGGCGACGACCGTATCATCGACTTCCCGATTGCCGAGGTGAAGCGCCTCGCCGCCATCGACGTGCCATTCCCGGAGATGCGACGCATCCTGACGCATCTCGGCTTCATGGCGGCCGGCAGCGGCCCCGTGGTGAAGGTCGCAGTGCCGTCATGGCGTAGCGACGTGACCGGCAAGGCCGACATCGTCGAAGAAGTCATGCGCATCTTCGGCGTCGACAAGGTGCCGATGACGCCATTCCCGCGCGGCGATGCCCCGCGCAAGCCGGTACTGACGCAGATCCAGCAGCGCACCCGCCGCGCCAAGCGTGGACTGGCCGCGCGCGGCCTCGTCGAGGCCGTGACATGGTCGTTCATTTCGAAGCCGCATGCCGAGGTGTTCGGCGGCGGCGCGCCGGAACTGGCGCTGGCCAACCCGATCGCCTCCGACCTCTCCGACATGCGGCCGAGCCTGTTGCCCGGACTGATCGCAGCCGCTCAGGCCAATGCGCATCGCGGTTCGTCCGACCTCGCGCTGTTCGAAGTCGGCCAGATCTTTCGCGGCGATCGCCCGCAAGATCAGTTCATGGCTGCATCCGGCGTGCGGCGTGGCCTCGCCTCGTCGGCTGGCAACGGCCGTCATTGGTCAGGCGCCAGCGCTGCGAACGCACTCGACGCCAAGGCCGATGCCTTTGCAGTTCTCGCAGCCGCAGGTGCACCGATGCAGGCGCTGCAGATCGTCGCCGGTGGCGCGAACTGGCTGCATCCCGGCCGTTCGGGTACGATCCAGATCGGACCGCAGAACGTCCTCGGTTATTTCGGCGAGTTGCACCCGCGCACGCTCGAAGCACTCGGTGCCGACGGCCCGTTGATGGCGTTCGAAGTGATCCTCGATCGCATTCCCGACGCCAAGCAGAAGGCGACCCGCGCCAAACCGACTTTGGAGCTCTCGGCGTTCCAGCCTGTGTCACGCGACTTCGCTTTCATCGTCGATCGCAAGGTCAGGTCCGGTGACATCCTCCGTGCGGCAGCCGGCGTGGACAAGAAGCTGGTCACCGATGTGACGGTGTTCGACGTCTACGAAGGCAAGGGCATCGACGACGACAAGAAGTCGGTGGCAATTGCGGTCACGATCCAGCCGCGCGAGAAGACGCTGACTGATCAGGAAATCGATGCGGTGGCAGCGAAGATCGTGGCGGAAGTAACGAAGAAGACGGGCGGCACGTTACGCGCATGATGGAATCACTCGGCCTGGTCCAGTATTCGACCACGTCGCTCGTTTTTATCACCGTCACCGCCTTCATCGCCGGACTGGCCCGCGGGTTTTCGGGCTTCGGTTCGGCGCTGATCTTCATGCCGCTCGCCTCAAGCGTGGCGGGCGCGCAGGTCGCGTCGCCCTTGCTGCTGCTGATCGACTTCTCGACCACGCTGACGCTGATCCCGAACGCCGCAAGACGAGCCGACAGGCGCGACGTCAGCATCATTTCGCTGGGCGCACTTATTGGCGTGCCACTCGGCACGATGGCCTTAGCCTGGGCCGATCCGCTGACCGTTCGCTGGGGCATCGTCGCACTGATCGTCACGATGCTGACGCTACTGATCTCCGGCTGGCGCTATCCCGGTAAGCCGACCGTTCCAGTGACGGTCAGTGTCGGCGGCGTCGCCGGCTTTTTTGGTGGCTTGGCGCAACTCGGCGGCCCGCCGATAGTGATGTATTGGCTGCGAGACGCGGCAGTCGCTGCCGTCACCCGCGCAAATATCATCCTGTACTTCGCGGTCGCAGACGTCTTGATCATCATCAGCTATACGATCGGCGGATTGTGGAGTTCCGCCATTCTCGGCCTCGCGGTGATTACCGGACCACTGTTCGGTCTCGGCCTCTGGCTCGGCTCGAAACTGTTTGGCAAGGCCAGCGATGAGCTGTTCCGCAAGATCTGCTACGCGCTGATCGCCGTCTCGGCGCTGATCAGCCTGCCGCTGTTCGACGGGATATTTCACTGACGCTTGCGTGACTTGCGGCGCCAGCCGCCGCGGCGCTAGGGTCTCTCCAATTCAAGAACAACGGGAGAAGACCATGATCGATCGCCGCGACATGCTGAAGTTTGCCGCTGCCGGCGCCATGGTCCTCGCGGCGCGCCCCACGCTGGCGCAGACGCCAGCAAAACCGCGCACCAGGATCATATTTCTCGGCACCAAGGGCGGCCCACGCGTCGGCGTCGGTGCATCCAATCCCGCCAACCTCGTTGTCGTCAACGACACGCCATTCGTGATCGATTGCGGCATGGGCGTCAGCCGGCAACTGGTCAATGCCGGCGTGCCGCTTCCCTCGGTGAAGTATATCTTCATCAGCCACCACCATTCCGATCACAATCTGGAATACGGCAACTTGTTCTACAATGCTTGGGCCGCAGGCCTCTCGACGCCGATCCACTCGTTTGGTCCCAAGGGCATCGAGGCAATGACCCGGACTTACTGGGAGTTGAACAAATTCGACGTTGATACCCGCATCGAAGATGAAGGCCGCCCCGATCCGCGGCCGTTGCTCGTTGCCAAGGATATCGCGGAGGATGGCGTGGTGTTGCAGACCGCCGACGTCAAGGTGACAGCGTTTCGCACTCCGCATCCGCCGATCGTCGACAGCTTCGCCTACAAATTCGAGACGCCCGACGGCGTCATCGTGTTCTCCAGCGACACCGCTTACAACCCAAAGCTCGCAGAGTTCGCCAAGGGAGCGGACGTGCTGGTGCATGAGGCACTTTACGTGCCCGCTGTTGACCGGCTGGTGATCAAGACGAAGAACGGCGCGACGCTGAAAAAACATTTGATGGAAAGCCACACCACCACCGAGGATGTCGGCCGCATCGCCGCCGCGGCTGGCGTGAAGGTGCTGGTGCTCAGCCACTTCGTGCCGGGCGACGATCCTGAAGTCACCGACGAGAACTGGATCGAAGGAGCGCGAAAGAATTTTTCCGGCAAGATCATCGTGGCCAAGGATCTGATGCAGCTGGCGCTACCGGTGTAGCGCCAATAGCAGCCTTACGTCGCGGCTACTCCGACCCCGCTCCGCTCGACCGCTGCCGCCGCTGCTTCGTCCGCACCGGCTTGTCTGGTTCCGGCTCTTTCATTGCGCCGATCTTCTTGAGCGCCGCCTCTGCTGCGCGCTCGCCGCTTTCCCATGCGCCATCGACCGTGCCCCACAATGTTTCGTGCGTGGCTTCGCCGGCAAGGAACAGATTGCCCATAGGCTCAGCCAATACGCGGCGCGAGGCCTGGCCACCCGGTGCGGCCCCCGACATGGCTCCGAGCACGAATGGCATCGTATCCCAGCGCGTCGTTGCAGAACGCTTGATCGCCGGTTTGATATCGGAGCCGAACAGCTTCGTCAGCCATTCAACGGCGAAAGCCACCATCGCGGCCTCGCCCTGAGTTGCAAGGTCGCGGCCGAACGCGCCCGCGACATCGACGGTACACAGCGATGACCCGCCAATATTCGCAAACAGCGCACCGGTACGTGTGCTCGTGCTTTGCTCGACCATCAGCTCATCGCGACCCAGCCCGAGCGGATTGCCAGTAAACTGTAGCGCGATACGGTCATAGCTGCCGAGGCTGAGTTTTGCCGCCGCGTCGAGCTGCCGCTTTGGCAGTTCCGGCGTGAACTTGATTGTCCCCGACGACAACACATTGCTTGATGCGGTGATGATCACCGCCCGCGCCGCAATGCGCCCTGACGCCGTCTCAACGCCGATGTCGCGTCCGCTCCAGGTCACGCGCGTCGCAGGGGTCGACAGCGCCACCGGAACGGCCTCGCCGAGCTTGCCCATCAACGCGCCGAGCCCCTGGCGCGTGGCAACATCGATGGCGCGATCCTGCGCGCGAGAGAGATCCAGCGTCGAGAGATCCTTGAGGTCCTTGCCGGTCGCATAGGCCCCGAGCACGAAATCGATCGTGCCCGCCCAGTCCCCGAGGTCCTTCGGCAGCGCCGCGGCGCAGGAGATGTCGGCACGGCGCGCTGCTTCGTCGATGGCGCGATTGGCCCGCACCACCGCAGCGAGCAATTCCTCGGTCTCGCCGGCGCGAGCATTACGACGGCCGATGCGCAGCTTCTGACTCGGCGGCGATGGCGCGACATCGATTCCCACCGGCCGGGCAAGCTTCACCACTGCGTTGGTTTCCGGCGTGTGCAGCCAGCGCGCGCCGCGATCGAACGGGGCGTCGAAACTTGTCGCGTCTGTCATGCACCGTCCGCCAATCCGGCTGGAGGCCTCGATCACGATCACCTTGCGATTGGCCGCCTGGATGCGACGCGCCGCAGCGATGCCCGCTGCGCCCGCGCCAATCACGACAATGTCAGCATCCCGCGGCAGCGACGCGGCCAATGTCCTTGCGCCGAACAGCGGCACAAGTGTCAATGCTGCGGACGCCGACAGGAAATCTCGGCGTGAAATCGTCATGACATGGTTTCCGAAATTTTATGATGCATGAGAACGTCTCGCGAACCTTGCCGTATTCGAGGGTGTGCGGCAACCATCGTGGTGAATGAATTGTCACCAGCGCCGCGCGGGCATGAACCAAATTGCAATGGCTCTCGACCATGATGGAGCCAGGGAAAGCGGTCGACATGAACCGCGCTGGGGGAGTCACGATCATGGGCCTCATGCTCGATACGGTCGGGAAACTGATCGCGAAATATCTGCAGAAGGAGCTGCCCGGCTACGAGCCATTCACGCCGAGCGACCCCGAACGCCTGCGCGGTATCATCGAGGAAGGTGACGTGCTGCTGGTCGAAGGCAACAACCGCGTCTCCGGCATCATCAAATATCTCACGCAATCGACCTGGTCGCATGCCGCGCTCTATGTCGGCCCAATCGATGGTGCTGCAGAGCCGAACGGCGAGCCGCATGTGCTGATCGAGGCCAATATCGGCGAAGGTGTCACCTCGGCACCGCTGTCGAAATATTATCCGTTCCACACCCGCCTGTGCCGCCCGGTCGGTCTGTCCTACGAGGACCGCACCACTGTGTGTCGCTACGCCATCAACCGGATTGGCTTTGGTTACGACACCAAGAACATTCTCGACCTGATGCGCTTCCTGATCCCGCTGCCAATACCGCAGCGCTGGCGGCGGCGCATGATCGCTTTCGGCTCCGGCGATCCCACCAAGATCATCTGCTCGGCATTGATCGCGCAGGCTTTCGATGCCGTGCGCTATCCGATTCTGCCGAAAATCACCCGCGCCGGTAGCCGCCAGGCCCGTCGCGAGATTCTGCACATCCGCGATTCATCGCTGTATATGCCCAGGGATTTCGATATCTCGCCCTATTTCGAAGTGGTGAAGCCGACCATTGAACTCGGATTCGACTACACGGCATTGCATTGGGCCGACAAACAAAAGCCGCTCCGGGAGGTGGCGGGCACTTTCGATCCATTTCCGGACGTCTTCGGCACGCCGACGCTCATTCCTGAGACGACTGACACGGAAGCGGAAGTGGCTGACGAAGACGTGAGCAGGCCTCGGATCAGGCTTATCGCCTGATCCGCCACTTCAAGACTTGACCGCGCCCGCTGTGAGTCCGCCGACCATGTAGCGCCGAAAGGCGTAATACACTGCGGCTGGTGGTAGCGCGTAAATAAAGCCCGTGGTCATCAGCAATTCCCAGGGCGAGTCATCAGCGGCCAGGAAGTTGCCGAGCGCGACGGGTAGCGTGATCTCGGTATCCTTGGACAGCAGCAGGAAGGCGTAGAGATATTCGTTCCAGGCGAGCAGCAGCGCATAAGTCCCGATCGCGACCAGCGATGGCAACATCAGCGGCACATAGACCATCCGAAACAGTTGCAGCGGCGTCGCGCCGTCCATGATGGCGGCTTCGTCGAGCTCGAGCGGCAGCTTGTCCGACGCCTGCTTGAGCACCCAGATCGCATAGGGCGAAGCAATGGTCACCATCGCCAGGATCAGCGACCAGTGATTGTTGAGCAGGCCGTAATTGCCCATGGTGCGATACATTGGCACAGCGAGGAATGCGGCGGGAATGAAATAGGTGAACAGCGCCATGTTCATCACCGTTCGGCCGCCGCGGACGCGCAGGCGACTGATCGCAAAGGCCGCCGATGTCGCAATCACCAGCGTCAGCGCACCGACCGCCACCGCGATGACGACCGAGTTCAGGAACTGCGCCCAGAAATCGCGCAGGAAATAGTGCTGCTGATTGAACACGATTCTGAAATTGTTCAGCGTCGGATGGTCGGGCCACAACTTGCCCGCGAACGCATCCTGCTTCGGCGAGATCGCGAACAGGAACATGTGATAGATCGGAATCAGCGTCCAGATCAGCACGGGAATGCCAATCAACAACAGTCGCGCTTCGGTGCCGACCTCTCGTAGCGTTGGCACTCTCATCGGGTGAACCTCTTCATCGAGAGAGCCGTTTCATCATGAAATAGACCAGCGGCAGCACAAGCGGCATCGCGCAAACGATGGATGCCATCGACATGTCGAGCTGATCGAGGCGGAGATAGCGAATCCCCAATGTAGACAGAACATGAGTGAGATCGGCTGGCCCGCCTCCCGTCAACAGATAGACGCTGTTGAAGTCGCCGAGCGTCCAGATCATCGAAAGCAGCGTGCAGGTGAGATACAGCGTCTGCATCGATGGCCAGGTGATGAAGCGGAATTTCTGCCACCAGCTGGCGCCGTCCACATCGGCGGCCTCGAACATGTCCGTCGAGATTGCCAGACGTCCTGTCATCAGGATCAGCGTCCAGAACGGCAGCGACTTCCAGATGTGGACCATGATCGCCAGCGTCAGGCCGATAGCGGGATCGTTCAGCCAGTTGGGCCCATCCTCGCCAGTAAACTTGAAGATCAGATTATTGATCACGCCCCATTCGGGATTGAACATGAAGCGCACCGACAGGATGGTCGGGATCGACGGCACCGCCCAAGGCAGGATGAACAGTACCGACAGCCAGCGTATCCATGTCCGTGACTGCACGAAGAAGCCGGACAGAAACAGAGCGATCAGCATCTTCACATTGATGCCGATAATCAGGAAGATCAGCGTGTTGACGACGGCGCGCGCGAATACCGGATCGTTATAGAGCGCGACGTAACTCGCCGGGTGCCGCGCCAGCCACAAGCCATAACCGATCGGATAGACCACGAAGGCGGCGAACACGAGCAGATAGGGCGCGATCATCACGACGCCCCAGACCTGCGGCGTCGTCAGGCGGGCGGACCATGGCCGGCGTGGCAGCGTATCGGCGGGAGCGGGATAGGTGATCGTGGCCATGCTGTACACCATTGCAAAAGCCGGCCGCGAGGGGCGGCCGGCTTTGTCTCGGACTAACCCGCGATTTCCTTGATGCGGGCGATCAACTCATCGACGGCCTTCTCGACCGGCACCTTCTCGCTGACCACGCGGTTCATCGCCTTGGCCCAGACGTTCTCGTTATTGAGGATCGTGAACTTGTAGTTCTTCACGAAATCGAACGACGAGGTGCCTCCCGTGAACTGGGTGTAGACCGCCTTGCGATGCTTGTCGGCCTGCCAGAACGGGCTTGCCTGTCCAGCCTTGGTCACCGGGAACCAACGACCGAGCGCGCCCTCGACATAGGGGCCCAGGTTTTCTTCTTCCATCAGGAACTTGACGAACTCCTTGGCGCCCGCCTTGTTCTTCGACTGCGAGAAGATCATCCCCGTCTTCACGTCGGAGCGATACTTGATCGGCGTGCCGTCCGGCTTCAGCGGGAACGATGCAGTGACGATGGTTTCCTCATAGGCCTTCTTGCCGGCCGCGCGCTGCTCCGGCGTCAGCGTCTGGTTCTGCGAATCCTCAAACCACTTCGCCGCGATCGAAATCGTGAAGTTGTGGGTCATGATGATGCTCTTGTTGTGGAAGGCGACATTGTTGTCGGGGTCCTTCCACGTTGTCGAGGATGGCGGCGTACAGCCCTTGATATAGGTGTCGGTATAGTCCCTGAGTGCGCCGATCAGGCCTTCCTTGACCTTGGGGTCGTCCACCAGAAGCTTGCCATCGTCGTCCACCAGCTTGACGTTATAGGCATCCATGAAGGTGTAGAATGACTGCAGCGAGTCCGTGGACTCCACGCCCATCGGCTGGCCGACACCATAGGCACGGCTGCCTGACGCCTTGCGATAGGCCGGCTGGACCTTGTCGCACCAGAACGACCAATAACCCTTCCAGTCCTTGGGAATATCGCTGATCTTGTAGCCGGCCTGCTCGAGCAGATCGCTCCAGATCTCCACATGCATCGATTGCTGCTTCAGCGGAAAGCCGTAATACGCCTTCTTCTTGGTCTGACCGTTCATCAGATAGGCCGTCTCGACCGTGTTCGGCGCGAATTTATCCATCATCGGCTTTAGGATGTCGGTGATATCTTCCAGCTTGCCTTCGAAGGCCCATTTGCCGGATGCCTGCACATCGTAGGTGTCGGCATAAGCGACATCTGGCGGCGTGCCGGAATCCAACGCGGCCACGGTCTTCGGGATCATGTCCTGAATGGCATATTGCGAGAGTTCGACCTTGATCTTGGTTTTGTCTTCGAACTTCTTGATCGCCGCCAACAGCGATTCATCTTCAGACTTATAAAACCCCTTGCTGAACCAGACGGTGATGCTTTGCTGCGCGAAGGCGGGCGCTGCGGTCAGAAACAAGCCAGAAGCGGCAGTGGCGAAAACAAGCGCACGGGTACCCTTGGTGATCAAGACGTCGTCCTCCCTGATGATTGTTTTTCTTGAGACTACCTCTTTCTATTTATCCGTCCAGTGAAGAAGTCGATGCTGCGCTGCACTTGTCTGACAACTTCGCAAGGGTTACGTCTTCGTGATTGCAAGGAGAAAATCGGATGCTTGTCGCTGCCGCCAAGGCGCTATCGCAAATTCTTTCACCACCGATGCGCAGCATCCTGTGGAAGTCGATCGGACTTGCCCTGGTTTTAATCACTGTCCTGGCAATCGGCATGCAGCGGTTGTTGAACTGGGCTGCCACTTCGGGCGGCGTCTGGGCCGAAAGCACGATCGGGTCGGACTACCACACGATGATTAATGTGCTGTCCTGGATCTTGTCGATTGCCGCCGGTCTCGGCGTCGTTGTCGGCGCAATCTTTCTGATGCCGGCGATCACGTCACTGGTCGCCAGCGTGTTCGTCGATGATGTTGCCGATATCGTCGAGCGCGAGCACTATCCCGCGGAGCGGGTCGGCGTCGCATTGCCGTTCGGGCTCGCGATCACCGAAGGCGGCAAGACCGCGCTGCTGACCATCGCGGTCTATCTGATCGCGCTGCCCTTCGTATTCTTCGCCGGTATTGGTTTCGTCGTCTTCTTCATCGCCACAGCGTGGCTGCTCGGCCGCGAATATTTCGAGCTGGCCGCCATGCGGTTCCGCTCGCCGGCGGACGCCAAGGCGATGCGCAAGCAGCATGCGGCGACGGTGTTCACCGCCGGGCTGTTCATCGCAGCCTTCGTCTCGATCCCGATCGTCAACCTGGCCACGCCGCTGTTCGGCATGGCCTTCATGGTCCATATGCACAAGCGATTGAGCGGACCACGACCGGAGCTGATCGAGCCGGGTCGCGTGACGAAGATGCCGGTCGCCTAGACCACGGTCTTCTCCGGCCACTGGCACAGATCGTTGATCAGACACACCTCGCAGCGCGGCTTGCGCGCGAGACACGTATAGCGGCCGTGCAGGATGAGCCAATGATGGGCATGCAGCATGAACTCGTCGGGGATCACGCGCTCCAGCTCCAGCTCCACGTCGAGCACGTTCTTGCCCGGCGCCATGTTGGTGCGATTGCCGACGCGGAAGACATGGGTGTCTACAGCCATCGTGTGCTCGCCAAACGCCATGTTGAGCACGACATTGGCTGTCTTGCGCCCCGCCCCCGGTAACGACTCGATTTCGGCGCGGGTGCGCGGCACGACGCCACCGAATTCGCGGATCAGTTTTTCCGACAGCGCGATGACGTTCTTCGCCTTGGTGCGGTAGAGTCCAATTGTCTTGATATAGTCCCGCACCGCCTCTTCGCCGAGATCAATCATTTTCTGCGGCGTATCGGCGATGGGAAACAGCGCGCGCGTCGCCTTGTTGACGCCGGCGTCAGTCGCCTGCGCGGACAACACCACTGCAACCAGCAATGTGTAGGGATTGAGATGTTCGAGCTCGCCCTTGGGCTCGGGATTAGCCTTGCGGAAGCGCGAGAAGGCTTCATGGACCTGGGCTTTGGTCCAAGGCTTCAACTTGATGGGTTTCAGCTTGATGGGCTTCGGCTTGGCGACCTTCTTCGCAGGCGCCTTTACCGCTTTCGCTACAACCTTCTTTGCAGGACTGGACTTTGCGCTGGCGGCGAGCTTGCGGGTGATTTTCGGCATCAAAGGGATATACTGAGGGACCATGACATCAGGCAACGACTTTGACGTCCCGCAGGAACCGATGCTGTTCAGCGCGCTGCTGCGTCCGCATCACGCGCTGGGTCGCAAGGGCTTCCTCGTGCTCATGGGTTTCATCAGCATGGTCTCGTTCGGCGCGGGGATGGCCTTCCTGCTGATGGGCGCCTGGCCGGTGCTCGGCTTTTTCGGCCTCGACCTGCTGGCGATCTATATCGCCTTCAAGGTCTACGACAGACGCGCCAGGGCCACCGAAGAGATCACGGTCACGCCGTCGGAAATCCGTGTGCGCCGGGTCAGCCCATCAGGCGACGTCGTGGAATGGGCATTCAATCCACTCTGGGTGCAGATCGATCAGGTGTGCCACGCCGAATTCGGCATCGAGCAGCTTTTTCTGGTGTCGCGCGGCCGTCGGGTGTCGATCGCACGGTTCCTCGGCGCGGAGGAAAAGGCGAGCTTCATCAAAGCCTTGATGGAAGCGCTCCAGGCCGCCAAACGCGGCCCGACCTATAATCCGGTGAACTGATGATCCATCGGGAAACGGGTGGTTTGCGCGTCGGGGCAGGCCTACATCGATATCATGATGAATCTTGCCAGAGACCTAGCGATGACTGAGCATCGCCCGATCAAGCCGGGCCAGCGCGACGCGGCCCTGCGCGATTACGATTCCGTACGCCGTGCCATCGGCTTCATGCACTCGCAGTGGCGGGACCAGCCGAACATCGAGGCCGTGGCGGATGCCGCGAGCGTGACGCCGGACGAGTTGCATCACCTGTTCCGCCGCTGGGCGGGACTGACACCGAAAGCGTTCATGCAGGCGCTGACGCTCGACCACGCCAAGCACCTGCTGCGCGATTCCGCCAGCGTCCTCGACGCCGCGCTCGACTCAGGCCTTTCCGGCCCGGGCCGGCTGCACGATCTCTTCGTAACCCATGAAGCGATGTCACCCGGAGAATGGAAAACCGGCGGCGCCGGCATGGAGCTGCGTTATGGCTTCCATTCCTCGCCGTTCGGCACTGCCATCGTGATCGCCAGCGACCGCGGCCTTGCGGGTCTCGCTTTCTCCGATCCCGGCGACGAACAGCGCGCTTTCGCCGACATGAGTCGGCGCTGGCCGGCGGCCACATTGATTGAGGACACTCCTGGCACGGCCGGACTGGCGCAGCGAATTTTCGACAGCAAGCTGTGGCGCCCGGACCAGCCGTTGCGGGTGGTGCTGATCGGCACCGACTTCGAAGTCCGTGTCTGGGAAACGCTGCTGAAAATCCCGATGGGCCGCGCCGTCAGCTATTCGGATATCGCCTGTAAGATCGACAACCCGAAGGCCGCACGCGCCGTCGGCGCCGCCGTCGGCAGGAATCCGATTTCCTTCGTGGTGCCCTGCCACCGTGCGATCGGTAAATCCGGCGCGCTGACGGGTTATCATTGGGGCATTACACGGAAGCAGGCCATGATCGGCTGGGAAGCCGGACAGGTGGGAGCGAATTAGCAGCAATGGGCCGCAGTTTCCTGCGGCCCATTGGACTGAATGACTAGGACGCTTCCTTCAGCACGGGCGCTGAGGATTCGTCGGTCTTCATTTCTTCAAGGCTGCGGTTCCGTGGCTCAATGCCGAACGCCCACACCGTGATGATCTGCAGCACCAGCAATCCGATCATCAGCGCCATTACGCCCGCAACGCCGCGCGCCTCGAACAGGGTCACCACCAAGAACGGCGTCACAATGGTTGCGCCGCGCCCCAGCGTGTTGACGATCCCCGACGCCCGCAAGCGCACTTCGGTGGGGAACAGTTCGGGGATATAGATGCCGAACAGCAACGCAACCAGCACATAGATCGGGATCGTGAGCGCGAAACCGACCGCTGGCAGCAGAAGCGGATCGGAAATCATCGGATAGATGATGCCCAACACCACCGCGATCAGCGACGAACCGATGATGGTCGGCTTGCGGCCCCAACGGTCGGCCGTCAGCGCGCCAATAGCCGAGCCGACCGGAGCGCCCAACGCCATCAGCAGCGAGTAACTGAACGACGTCGCGACGCTCAATCCCTGCTTGATGAAGAACACCGGCAGCCAGGTCACGAAGCCATACAGCAATGTGTTGATGGTGATCAGGCAGATCGAACCGACGATCATGCGCGACAGCAGTGGCGGCGCGAATAGCGACGACAGTTGGCCGGACGCCTGCACGGTCGGGACCGTGGTCACCGGCGGCAGCGGCTTGCCTTGGGCGGCCTCACTCTCGATCTTCTGCATGAGCGCCTCTGCCTCCTCGCGGCGGCCGACGGCCTCGAGCCAGCGCGGCGACTCCGGCAGGTTCTTGCGCATGTACCAGACCACCAGCGCACCGATGCCGCCGAGCACGAACATGGCGCGCCATCCGAACATCGGCACCACGAACGAGGCCACCAGCAGCGCCACCGGCAGGCCACTGACGACGCAGACGGCCATCAGCCCCAGATACTTGCCCCGCGAACGCGCGGGAACGAACTCGGTCATCGTCGAGTAGCCGACCACGTTTTCGGCACCGAGTCCGAGGCCCATCACGAAGCGGCACAGGATCAGGATGGTCATGTTTGGTGCGAATGCCGCCGCGAGCGATGCCACGCCGAACAGCAGCAGATTGAACTGATAGGAGAACCGACGGCCGTAGCGATCACCGAGAAAGCCGGTGCCGAACGAGCCGAGCATCATTCCGAAGAACGTCGCCGAAATGAACAGCGCATTCTCGGCGAGCGTCGAGAAGCCGCTCTTGAGCGTCACGCCCAGCACTGTTCCTGCGATATAGATGTCAAAGCCGTCGAAGAACATTCCAATCCCGATCAACGTCATGATGCGGTAGTGGAACGGTCCGATCGGCAGCCGGTCCAACCGGCCGCCCGCATTTACTGATGTCGGCATCGTCGTCTCTCCCTGTTTGTTTCCATATCGATTAGCGCCGTCCCTCTGTGGGGGATCTGTTGGCGATCGCTTTGCTCTAGTTCAGTCGCTTCTGCCCCGCCGTGTCGCGATACCAGTCGAACGGGCCATCGCCCGTCGCCACCATCACGCTCTTGGTGTTGAAGTGATCATCGAAGCTTTCGGTGCCGCATTCACGGCCGATGCCACTGTCGTCCACGCCGCCCCAGGGCGATGCGGGATCGAGGCGATGATGATCGTTGATCCAGACGATACCCGCCTTGACGCGGCCGGCCACGCGATGTGCGCGCGCGACGTCACGGGTGCGGATCGCCGCTGCAAGTCCGAACGGGGAATCATTGGCCAGACGCAACGCATCGGCCTCGTCCTTGAACGGCGTGACAGAGGTGAACGGGCCGAACACCTCTTCCTGGAAGATGCGCATGTCCGACCGAACATCGGCGAACACCGTGGGCTCCACGAAGAACCCGTTTTCGTGACCGGCAACCTTTGCCGCAACGCCACCAGCAACCAGCCGGGCACCGTCTTCGTGACCGAAACGCGCATAGGAAAGCACGCGGTCACGCTGGCGCGCCGAGATCACCGGGCCGAGCTGCGTGTTGGGATCGAACGGATCGCCGATACGGATAGACTTCGTCTTGGCCTGCAACTTCGCGACGAACTCGTCGTAGATCGAGGCCTGCACGATATGCCTGGAAGCGCAGACGCAAGTCTGGCCGGCACCGATGAAGGCACCGAAGGCAGCGTAGTTCACTGCCTGATCGACATCGAAATCGTCGAACACCATGACAGGCGTCTTGCCGCCGAGCTCCATGGTCTGATGCGCGAACACTTTCGCCGCGGATGATCCGGCGATGCGCCCGGCTTCGGTGCCGCCGGTCAGCACCAGCTTGTTGATGTCAGGGTGTTCGGACAACATCTTGCCGGCACTTGGGCCGTAGCCCAGCACGATATTGAACACACCCGGCGGCAGGCCGGCTTCGGTGAAGATCTGCGCGAGCTTCAGCGTGGTCAGGGGTGTGTATTCCGAGGGCTTCACGACCGTCACGCAGCCGGTGGCCAGAACGGCAGCCAGCGACTTGCACAGGATCATCAGCGGATGATTGAACGGCGTACAGTTCGCCACGATCCCGATCGGCGTGCGCAATGTGTAGTTGAGATACGCGCCTTCGACCGGGATGACCGAATCACGCCGCGCCAGGGCAACGCCGGCGAAATAGCGGAAGAAATCAGGAAGACGCGCAAGCTGCGCACGGGTCTCGTTGACAGGACGGCCGTTGTTCAACGTCTCCAGCCGGTATAGCGTGTCGAGATTGGCCTCGAAGGCATCGGCAAGCTTGTTGATGAGGCGGGCGCGGGCGCGCGTATCCATGCCGCCCCATGCGCGTCCTTCGAACGCCGCACGCGCGCTCTTCATCGCATGATCGATATCGGCCGTGGTCGAATTGGGGATTCGCGCGATGACGTCGCCCGTAGCCGGGTTCCGCACATCAATCATCTCGCCGTTGCCGGCTTCGATTTCGCGGCCATCGACGAAATTGCCGTGGATCTCGACATCGATGGAGCCTGTTTTTGTTGGAATGTTCATAGATCTCTCGCTTCGACGATGATCGCGTTACGCGCCAAGGCAGGCAGCACGCGCTTTTCTGTTTTCTCGATGTGAGCCTTGATGATGCGCGCGGCGCCGCGCTGGTCGCGGCGCTGCATCGCGTCGATCAGGCTGACGTGCTCGCCCACGAGCTGCATGTGATCGCGGCCCTTGACGTTGGCGATGCTGATACGCACCAGCCGGTCGGCCTGTTCGATCAGATCGCGCGCGGCCGACGCCATGCGCCGGTTGCCGGACGCCTGTGCCAGCGCGATGTGGAAGGCGCGGTTGTAATCGATGAAATCTTCCGCCGAGCCGTCGAACGACCTGTATTGGTCCAATCCGCGCAGGATGTTGTCCGAGGCGTGCTCGATCGCTTCCGACACACAGGCCGGCTCGACCGCATAGCGAAACCGCAACAGGTCCCGGGCGTCCGAGATCGAGATCGGATTGACCCGATAACCCTGGCGCGGCTGCACCGTCACGAGATGCTCGCGCTCGAGCCGCAGCAAAGCCTCACGTACGGGCTGGCGGCTGACCGCATAGCGCTCCGCCAGCTCCTGCTCCCGCATATCATCGCCTGGCAAAAAGCGACACATCAGGATATCAGACCTGAGGCTGTTGTAGACATTATCTCGAAGAAGCACGGATATTTCCTCTGATTCTCCGACAAAGATGCATCTCGTGAAATATCACGTCAAGTCAGATTTGCGCGATCGAGGACTTGCTTTTAGGCTCCGGTCCGGGACACAACAGGACAGGCGGATGCGACAGCCGACCAGGCTGCGGGCTGCAAGCTTTTGACGAGAGAGGCAAAAATGGCAGATCGGCGCTTGGCAAACGGCACCGTCAATGCAGCGCAATTCGGCGAAGGACCGGCCATCGTGCTGCTTCACTCGCTGCTGTCTGACCGGGCAAGCTTCGACAGCATCGTGCCGTCGCTGGCCAAGACCCACCGTGTCATCGTTCCCGAATTGCCGGGTTTTGGGGGATCAGACGCCGTAAGCGGCGGACTGGCGGCCGTAGCGGACCGCGTGGCGGAGGCCGTCAGGGACTGCGGCGACGGCGCGGACGCGATCGTGCTCGGTAACGGCTATGGCGGTTTCGTTGCCTTGCAGATGGCGATCCGCCATCCGGGCATTGCAGGCCGTCTGGTTCTCGCCGATTGCGGCGCAGCGTTTTCCGAACCTGGCCGCGAGGCGTTCCGCAACATGGCGACGGCAGCATCGACCAAGGGATTGCCGGCGGTTACCGATGTCGCGATGCGACGCTTGTTCGCCGCTGAATTTCAGGAGCAGAACCCGGAGCTGATGCGCGATCGCCGCGAGGCCTTTTTGCGCACGGATCCCGGCGTGTTTCAGAGTGCCTGCGAGTCCCTGGCGACGCTGGACCTGCGCCCCGAGATCGGGACCGTCAAAGTGCCGGTGCTGGTGCTGGTCGGCGAGCACGATGAAGCGACGCCACCACCGATGTCCAGAGAGCTTGCTGCCGGACTACCTGATGCACGGCTGATCGTGCTTCCGGGCTGCGCGCATGTCCCGCAATTGCAAAAGCCCGACGTCTTTCTCGATGCGATCTCGGATTTCGTGTCGGCTGCGATGGCGCGCTAGCCGCGCCACGCAACCGAGCGCGTCGATCAACCCGCCAGATCGAGTTTCGACGCCACCGTCGCATCGGCATTGAGCCGATAGATCACCGGCACGCCGGTCGCGAGCTCCCGCGCCAGAATGCCTTCCGGCGTCAGCTTCTCCAGCACCATGATCAGGGCACGCAGCGAATTGCCGTGCGCGGCGACCAGCGTGCGTTCGCCGCGCAGCACGCAAGGCAGGATTTCCTGCACGAAATACGGCAGCGTACGCGCCAGCGTATCCTTCAGGCTTTCGCCGCCGGGCGGCGGCACGTCATAGGAACGGCGCCAGACATGGACCTGCTCCTCGCCCCATTTAGCGCGGGCGTCGTCCTTATTGAGGCCGGAGAGATCACCGTAATCGCGCTCGTTCAGCGCCAGATGTTTCGTGATCGGCAGGCCGGTCTGGCCCATCTCTTCCAGTGCGAGATTGAGCGTGTGCTGCGCGCGGGTCAGCGCCGAGGTGAACGCGACATCGAAGGTCAGACCCTGCGCCTTCAGCTTGCGGCCGGCTTCCTTGGCTTCTGCGACGCCCTTCTCGGTGAGATCAGGATCTTTCCAGCCGGTGAAAAGGTTCTTCAGATTCCATTCGCTCTGTCCATGACGGACGAGGACGAGAAGACGTTCGTTCATCGAGAATTCCGTTTCGTTCTTCTTACATTTCACCAAGGCCGAGCACGTCAGCCATCGAGTACAAACCTGGCTTTTTTCCATGCGCCCACATCGCCGCCTTCAGCGCACCATGGGCGAAGATCATGCGATCCTCGGCCTTGTGCGACAGCTCGATGCGTTCATGGGGACCAGCGAAGATCACCGTATGATCGCCAGCGACAGTACCGCCGCGCAACGAGGCAAAGCCGATATCGCCGGTTTTGCGCGTGCCGGTGAGCCCGTCGCGGCCACGCGCCGAATGTTGCTCGAGCGGAATCTTGCGACCCTCGGCAGCAGCCTGACCCAGCATGAAAGCCGTGCCCGAGGGCGCGTCGATCTTGGCCTTGTGATGCATCTCCAGCACTTCGATGTCGAAGCCGTCATCGAGCGACTGCGCAACGCGCTTCACCAGCGCGGCGAGCAGATTGACGCCGAGGCTCATATTGCCCGACTGCACGACGATGGCCTGACCGGTCACGCTCTTGATCACCGCGTTGTCCGACGACGACAGGCCGGTGGTGCCGATCACGTGAACGAGGCCGCGCTGGGCTGCGATCGCAACATTGGCGATGGTCGCCGCAGGCACCGTGAAATCAAGGATACCATCGGCATCCTTCGACAACGTCCAGAGGTCGGCCGAGAGTTTGACGCCGTTCTCGGGCAGGCCGGCGAGCACGCCGGCATCCTGTCCGAGCAGCTCCGAGCCGGGCGCCTCGAGCGCACCGGAAACGACAGCGCCGGGGGTTTCGGAGATGGTGCGGATCAGCGCGCGGCCCATTCGGCCGCCGGCGCCAGCAACGATCAGTCTCATATCGGACATTGAACGATCCTCAGTATCTCAAGGCGGTATAGCGGCGCGTTGCCACGGCGGCAACACGCCCACGGTACCTAAAGTCCTTAGATACCAATCAGATCAAACACATGCTTAAGGCCCTGCCGCTCAAGGCTGCGGACCGTCATACCCCTCGATGATCACGAGATCGCTCTCGCCGTGCGGGCTGCGCATCGCGACCAACCGCTGGTATTCCGGCGAATTGTAACAGGCTAGCGCGGTCGCGTAGTCCTTGAATTCGAGCACAACATTGCGCGAGCGCGACGTGCCTTCCTTGGCCTCGAACTGACCACCGCGCACCAGGAATTTGGCCCCGAATTTATTGAAGACCGGGCCGTTCTCGGCCACGTATTGCTTGTAGCCGTCCATATTGTGCACGTCGACGCGTGCAATCCAGTAAGCCTTGGCCATCTGTCTCTCTCCCTGTCCCGTTCTTACTTGTTCGCCAGTGCCTGCGTAATTTCGGCGACGATCGCCTCGGCCGCAGCCTTCGGATCGGCAGCTTCCATTACCGGACGGCCGACCACCAGATAGTCCGAACCTTCGGCAATCGCGCGTGCCGGGGTCATGATCCGCTTCTGATCGCCCACGTCACTGCCCGCAGGGCGCACACCGGGCGTGACCAGACACATCTCAGGCTTGATATGCTTGCGCAGGTTCGCCGCCTCTTCCGGCGAGCAGACGAGGCCATCGATACCGAGCGCCTGCGCCTGCTGCGCGCGCGCGGCGACGAGATCGCTGACACCGAGTTGATAGCCCGCGGCCTTCAGATCCTCGTTGTCGTACGAGGTCAGTACTGTCACCGCGAGGATCTTCAGGCCGGAGCCCTTGCTGGCATTGGCCGCCGCCTGCATGGTCTGCGGATAGCCATGCACGGTGAGGAAGGTCGCGCCGAGCTTCGCCACGCTTTCCACACCGCGCGCGACGGTGTTGCCGATGTCGTGCATCTTCAGATCGGCGAACACCTTCTTTCCGGTATCGGCGAGCTTGCGCACCAGCGGCAGACCACCAGCATAGCCGAGCTGATAGCCGATCTTGTAGAAAGTTACGCTGTCGCCGAGCCGGGCGATCATCGCTTCGGCAGCGTCAACATCCGGCAAATCGAGCGCGACGATCAGGCGGTCGCGGGGATCAATGGTCTGCAACGTCATCTCGTCTCACTTCATCTGCTGCGCGACATCGATAAGCTGGCGCACCATCGCCGTCATCGCATCCTTGTCGGCGGCGTGTTTCAGCCGGTCCATATCGTCATAGGCCTCACCGGCGAACGCCAGCGTGAGCTGATTCGGGATCACCATCGCGCGACACGCCGACAGCACCAGCCGCAAGGCCTGCAAACAGCGCGCACCGCCAAGCCGCCCATTCGAAGCCGCCGCAATCGCAAACGGCCGCTCGCGAAACACCTGGCCCTTGCTCTCATGCGTGTCTTCCACGCGCGAGATCCAGTCGATCGTATTCTTCACCAGCGGCGGCAGCGACGCGTTGTATTCAGGCGTCACGATCAGCACACCATGATGCGCCGATATCATACGCTTCAGATCGAGCGCATGTTTCGGTACGCCGGAATTGCTCTCGAGGTCGCCGTCATAGATCGGCAGCGGAAAGTCGCCGAGCGAAATCCTGGTGGCATCGACATCGGCGCGAACCAGCGCGTCAATGGCGACAGCCGCGAGTTTCGCATTCAGCGACCCTGTACGCAGCGAGCCTGGAATAACGAGGATCTTGATCGCAGCCATGATTCCGATCGTCGGGGCGAAGCCACCGCGCGATCGCGGCCGGCACTAGCGTTTGCGATACACCCAGACGCGCGCCGGCGGAAGGTTCATCCAGATCCGCTCGGAGGCCTCTGTGGACACGCCGGGCAGCGATTTGGGGATCGGCGGCGCCACCGAATAGGTGAACTGCACGAAGGGCGCGTTCGGCGACATCGCCGCGAAGGCATCGCGGATCAGCTTGAGGCGCGTCAGCATCGGCTTGGTGACCAGCGGCAGGCCGGAGACGACGGCGGAGGCGGGCTCTTTCAGCACATCCCACAGGGTATCGCGCAATGTGTAGGCGTCGCCCTGAACGATCGTCGCCTGCGGGTAGCGCTCACGCAGCAGTGCGCAAAAGGTGGGATTGAATTCGACGAGCACCAGACGCTTCTGGTCCACCCCATGCGCGACGAGCGCAGAGGTGATCGCGCCGGTGCCTGGTCCAAGTTCGATGACCGGACCGGTCGCGTCATTGTCGACATATTGCGCCATCGTGCGGGCAAGAGCTTTGCCCGACGGCATCACGGCACCCATATGCAGCGGCTTATCGATCCATGAACGGAGGAAGCGAACCTCGTCGTCGAGACGGAGCGGCTTCTTCAACGTACGCGCGGACGAGTGCAGAGGCATGTCGCTTCCAGGCAGACCGCGGAACGTGCGGAACGTCAGAATTTCGTCATAAAGAGGTATAGGCAACAATAGAAACGGTCAAGCTTCCAACGTCAGGAGCCTGTCCGCGTTCCGAAGAAGTCCTTGACCTTAGTGAAGAAACCCGCGGCTTCAGGTTGCGTTGCACCCGAAGATAGTTTCTCGAATTCGGCCAGCAGCTCCTGCTGCTTTTTCGTCAGGTTCTGCGGCGTTTCCACGACGACCTGGACATACATGTCGCCGGTCTGGCGCGAGCGCAGCACCGGCATGCCCTTCGACGAAACGCGGAAGCGGCGCCCGGACTGGGTGCCCGAGGGAACCTTGACCTTGTTGCGTCCGCCTTCGATGGTCGGCACTTCGAATTCACCGCCCAGCGCCGCGGTCACCATCGAGATCGGCACGCGGCAATGCAGGTCCGCGCCATCGCGCTGGAAGAAGTCGTGCGAGGCCAGCGACAGGAAAATATAGAGATCGCCCGACGGACCACCGCGCGCGCCGGCTTCGCCTTCATTGGCAAGACGAATGCGGGTGCCGTCCTCGACGCCCGCCGGAATGTTGACCGAGAGCGTGCGCTCACGCTCGACGCGGCCGGCGCCGGAGCAGCTCGGGCACGGATCCTCGATCATCTGACCCCGGCCCTGACAGCTCGGGCAGGTCCTTTCCAGCGTGAAGAAGCCCTGGGCCTGACGGACGCGGCCAGCACCGCCGCAGGTCGAACAGGCCTTCGGCTTGGTTCCTGCCTTGGCGCCGGTGCCGGAGCAGGCTTCGCAGGTCACCGCGACCGGAATCTCGATCTGTGCGGTTTTGCCGGAGTAAGCCTCCTCCAGCGTGATTTCCATGTTGTAGCGAAGATCTGCCCCGCGCTCGCGGCCGCCGCTGCGGCCACCGCCGCGCTGTCCGGCCATGCCGAACAGGTCTTCGAAAATGTCGGAGAAGGAGGAGGCGAAGCCGGATCCGAAGCCCGGACCACCGCCGCCACCATTGCCCTGTTCGAAGGCCGCATGGCCATAACGGTCATAGGCCGCGCGCTTGTCGCCGTCCTTGAGGACGTCGTAGGCCTCGGCAATTTCCTTGAACTTCACTTCAGCGGCGGCATCGCCTGGATTCTTGTCCGGATGCCATTTCATCGCAAGCTTGCGAAACGACGTCTTCAGGGTCGCATCATTCGCGCCGCGCTCGACTTCCAACGTCTCGTAATAACATTGCTTGGTGGACATCAGTCAGATCCGCCCGAAATTGGTCCTCATCCCGAGGAGCATCCCAGAAGAACGCATCGATGAAGATGCTACTCCCGCACTAACAAAACTTGCCTAACAAGGCCCGCCTGACAAAAAACAACCCTCATCCTTCGAGACGCGCACCGCGCTACTCAGGATGAGGGTCATTGTTCCGCTCGCCTATCAGGCCGACTTCTTCGGCTTGTCGTCATCGACTTCCGTGAATTCGGCGTCGACCACGTCATCCTTCTCGGCATCGCGCTTGGCGTCAGCTTCGGCCTGCTGGGTGTACATCGCTTCGCCGAGCTTCATCGAAGCCTGCGCCAGCGTGTTGGTCTTGGCCTTGATCGCCTCGGCATCATCACCCTTCAGAGCTTCCTTCAGGTCGCTCATGGCCTCCTCGATGGCGCGGCGCTCGGTCTCACCGACCTTGTCACCATGCTCGCTGAGAGCCTTCTCAGTCGAATGCACGAGGGCATCGCCGTGGTTCTTGGCATCGACAGCTTCACGACGCTTCTTGTCCTCGGCAGCGTTGGCCTCGGCGTCCTTGACCATCTTCTGGATGTCGGACTCGGACAGACCGCCGGATGCCTGGATCCGGATCTGCTGTTCCTTGTTGGTCGCCTTGTCCTTCGCGGACACATTGACGATGCCGTTGGCGTCGATGTCGAAGGTCACCTCGACCTGCGGCATGCCGCGCGGAGCCGGCGGAATGCCCATCAGGTCGAACTGGCCGAGCGGCTTGTTGTCGGCCGCCATTTCGCGCTCACCCTGGAAGACCCGGATGGTGACGGCGTTCTGGTTGTCCTCGGCCGTCGAGAACACCTGGCTCTTCTTGGTCGGGATCGTGGTGTTGCGCTCGATGATGCGGGTGAACACGCCACCCAGCGTCTCGATGCCCAGCGATAGCGGGGTCACGTCGAGCAGCAGTACGTCTTTGACGTCGCCCTGCAGCACGCCGGCCTGAATGGCGGCGCCGATGGCCACGACTTCATCCGGGTTGACGCCCTTGTGGGGCTCCTTGCCGAAGAACTGCTTCACGACTTCCTGGATCTTCGGCATGCGGATCATGCCGCCGACCAGAACCACCTCGCCGATTTCACCGGCGGTGAGGCCGGCATCCTTGAGCGCCTTGCGGCAAGGCTCGATGGTCTTCTGCACGAGATCGTCGACCAGCGCCTCGAACTTGGCGCGGGTCAGCTTCAGCGTCAGATGCTTCGGACCTGAGGCATCCGCCGTGATGAACGGCAGGTTGATTTCGGTCTGGGTCGTCGACGACAGCTCGATCTTCGCCTTTTCAGCAGCTTCCTTCAGACGCTGCAGGGCCAGCTTGTCGTTGCGCAGGTCGATGCCCTGCTCTTTCTTGAACTCGTCGGCGAGGTAACCGACCAGACGCATGTCGAAGTCTTCACCGCCGAGGAACGTATCGCCGTTGGTGGACTTCACTTCGAACACGCCGTCGCCGATCTCGAGGATCGAGACGTCGAAGGTGCCGCCGCCGAGGTCGTACACCGCGATGGTGCCGGACTTCGACTTGTCGAGGCCGTAAGCGAGCGCAGCTGCCGTCGGCTCGTTGATGATGCGCAGCACTTCGAGGCCGGCGATCTTGCCGGCATCCTTGGTGGCCTGACGCTGGGCGTCGTTGAAGTAAGCGGGCACGGTGATGACGGCCTGCTCGACCTTCTGGCCGAGATGAGCCTCCGCGGTCTCCTTCATCTTCTGCAGCGTGAAGGCGGAGATCTGCGAGGGCGAATAGGTTTTACCGTCGACTTCGACCCAGGCGTCGCCATTGCCACCCTTGGCAATCTTGTAGGGGACGAGCTTCTTGTCCTTCTCGACGGTCGGATCGTCATAGCGGCGGCCGATCAGACGCTTCACCGCGAAAATGGTGCGCTCGGGATTGGTAACTGCCTGGCGCTTGGCCGGCTGGCCGACGAGGCGCTCGCCATCATCGGTAAAAGCCACGATGGACGGCGTGGTCCGCATGCCTTCTGCGTTCTCGATGACCTTCGGCGTTTTGCCATCCATGACGGCGACGCAGGAATTCGTCGTACCGAGGTCGATACCGATGACCTTTCCCATGCTCTCATATCCTTTTTCTGCGGCAGGTTGGCTGGGCCCTGACGGCACCCCGCTCCCAACCCCCAAACATCAACTATTCGCGATATTGCGACGGTAGGCCTCATATAGGAGGGGGGGTGGTGGCCGCAAGGCATCCGGCACGCTCCAGACCCATGAAAACACGACCAGTGCGCGAAATTAATATTTGGTGAAACAGACCCTTGGCGGTTGTTTCGCCAATACGCGACGGATGGGCGCGGACGGCGCCGGGAACGGATTTATGGCTTGATCTGTTGGCGGAACAGGGCAACCGTGAACGCCCTTTCCGGCCGGTCGCGTGACGGCCAAGGCCGGAGCCCCGCACCATCGAACAGCCTCAATACAAACCCAGTAGATTTTTCATGAAACATGCTGCGCCCCTGTTCGCCTTGACCATGCTGACGGCCATTTCGGTCGCCCACCGCCCCGCTTTGGCGGCCGATCCGATTTTCCCGCCGGGGGTCCGCGTGGGCCTGGCCCCGCTGGTCGGCCTCGCCCCGGCAAAGACCTTTGTCGGCTTCGAGACCTCCGATCAGGGCGTCAAGGTGCTCGTGACCGAGCTGCCAGCCGCCGCCTTCAACGAGGTCGAGACTGCGTTCAAGGCCAATCCGGCGGGCATGGTCGCGAAGCCGGAAAGCATAGAGACCACAGCCGGAAAGGCCTTCTACACGATCGAGAATGCCAAGGACGCGACCGGCAATGTCAGGCGCTATTCGATGATCGTCGGCGGCGGGACCTTCTCCGGCTATGTCGCCGTGCAAGTCCCTGAAAACGCCCAGAAAATCTACACCGACGACGCGGTGCGCCAGATGCTCTCATCCGCCGTGGTCCGCAAGGAAGTCCCGCTGGCCGAGCAGCTCGGCCTGATGCCGTTCAAGGTCGCCGAAATGAGCGACTTTAAGACCGTCCGCACGCTGGCGCCGGGCGCCGCGCTATTGCTGGCCGACTCGAGCGACGAGAACAGCATCGAAACAAGTCCTTTTATGGTGATCGGCAGCCTGGCCTCCGCGCCGGAAAAGGCTGAAGATCGCGGCCGCTTTGCCCAGCAGGCCGCAGGCACGATTCCCGGCCTGCGCGAAGGCCGCATCACCATGTCGGAGCCGCAGCGGATCGACGGCATGGCAGGCTGGGAGACCCGTATCGACGCCGTCAGCGGCAAGAACAACACGCCGGTCAGCGTTGTGCAGTGGCTGCGCTTCGGCGGAGGCAAGGTCACCATGCGCATTATCGCAAGCGCCCCACGTGACGATTGGGCCAAGGCGTTTCCGCGCTTCCGCGCCGTGCGCGACGGTATCGAGCCGCGCTAACGCAGCGCGTAACACAACATCGGCTTCAGGGCTCACGGCTTCGCGTAAGAAACGTCACCTTGTTGATGGCGGCCACGACGTGAAAATCCTTTAACAGATCAGCGACGTCGGGATGCGCTTTTAGCCATTCCGAGCCGCTGCCGGTGAGATCATCCACCAGCACCAGGGTCGGTGGTCTTTTCTTGATATCCTCGATCAGCATCGTGCGCTCACGCGCGGCATAGGCCTCGAGCAGTCGATCTTGTGCAGGACTGACTCCGCCCCTGCTGCGCAGGACCGCGTGATAGGCGGCGACCCACAGGCCTTGCTGTCGCGAAACCCATGTGCCGCCGACCGCGCGCACAAGAGGATGCCCAATACCCGGCTCGGCGGAGATAGCAAGAATGACAGGACGCGGTCCCAGTTGCGCGATTTTCTCCTGCAGTGGGCGCGCATCAAAGGCGGTGTCGAACCATAACATGGAGCGCATGAACAGCAGCGCCAGCAGGACGACCGCGCCGACGCCGAACAGACGATCCGTCCCGGTGACCGGCAGATAGGTCATACGCGCATAGCCAAAAGCAAGCAGTGCGAGCGCAATCATTGGGTATGAATGGTAAGGCCAGCCTTTGCCCTGCAAAACAAAACCAGCGGCAAAGCCGGCCGAGGTCACCAGTAGCAAAACGAACGGACCATCGACGCCGACGCGCCGTTTGAGCACCACAGCCGCGAGCAGCGCGGTGGCCCACAGTGCCACTGCCGGCTTTTCCAGCAGCATCATGACCGGCTGCTGCACCTGAAGATAGACATCGCGGACCATCGGCCCGATTACCGTTAGGAATTCCGGAAACAGCACAATGACGACGGCGGCGTAGAGCGCCAGCGCGACGGCGAGCGCCAGATATTCCGGCCGCAGCAGGACGCGCCACGATAACCGCGTGGAGACAGCCTCCGCGACCAGCGCGCCGAGCAGGGCGATCGCGAAATAGGGCTTGAACGACAGCGCAATCGCCGCGCCGATGCCGGCTGCGATGGCCGTGGGCCATAATGGTGCGCTGTGCTTCATGCGGCCCGCCAATACAGCCAGCATCGGCAGCATGGCGATCAGCGCAATATGTTCGCGCTGACCGAACGTCTGCGTCGGCAGCACGGCCAGCAGTGCAACTGCCAGCAGCGCCAGCGGCCAGCCTTGCGCGACACCGAGAACCGACGCGCGCGACAGAATGCGGGCGCAGAGCAGCAGCGACACGGCGACGCCGATGAAGACCAACGCATCGGTCACGTGCTCCGCAGCCAGCCCGAGTGCGCGGGCGATGGCGATCCCCGGCAGATAGGCCAGGACGGCCATCGGCGGATTGGTCTCGATGATATCGATATAGAGGCGCTGACCGTCGAGTACGCGCTCGCCGACAGTCAGAAGCCAGCTTACATCCGTATTGGCCGCGAGAATGTGACGCAGTACAATCGCCACGATCAGCAGTGCGACGACGGCGAGCCACGGAAGGATACGGCTTCGCTGCAGCGTCCGCCCGGGCAGAACAGTATTTGCGGTTTCGCCCGGCGTGGTGGCGCGCATCACGGCATCCTCTTCAGGATGTCGATGCCGTCGATGGTCTGCACCAGGGCATAGGACTTCAGGAGCTGCGCCAGCTCCGGATCAGCTTGCGCCCAAGCGCTCCAGTCGGCTTCGCGATCGTCAATCAGCACCACATCCGGCGGCAGCTTGCGAATATCATCGACCAACCCATTTCGCTCAGCCGCCAGATACTCATCGAAACGTGCTGATGTTGCAGCGTCGATCGTCCGCTCCAGACGAGCGCGGCGGACGATCTCCCGGATCGACAGCGCCTCCTGACGTGACACCCAGACACCGCCAACATTGCGCACGAGCGGATGTGCAATCGTCGCCGCCCCACCCAACATGATGATCTTCGGACGCTGCAGTCCAAGCTTTACCACAGCATCTTGAAGTGCACGCACATCGACGCTGGCCTTGAACCAGAAGCAGGCACTCACGAGGAGCGCCACAGCGGCGACCGACGAACCGACCTGCAAGCGTGGCCCATGCTGTCGTGCGCGATCGATCGTTGCGACGGCATAACCAAACGCCATCAGCGCCAGCGCCACCATCGGATAGGCGTGATAGTTATAACCCCTGCTTTGAACGAAATAGGACATCGCAAAGCCAAGCGAGCTAGCCAGGAGCACGACAAGAGCCGGGTCTGCTGAACGCCGACTCTGTAACAGCAGTGTGGCGAATACGGCGACCAGCCATAACGTCGTCGCACCGCCCAGCGCGAGCGCCAGCCACGACAACGTCAGCAGCCGATACACGTCGCTGGCAACAGGATAGATCACGGTGAAATAGGCGGGGAAGGCCACGTAGACCCACAGTGCATAGGCCACCACCAGTGCGCTGGCGATCCAGTTCTCCGGCGCGAAAACAATCCTCCACTGCCGTGCATTGGTCGCCGCCGCGATAACGGCTGTACCGACGCCGAACGCGAAATACGGTTTGAAGCACATAGTGATAGCAGCACTGATGCCGGCGATGACGACCACGCCAGGCGGGATTATCTCGCCATCGGCGCGGCGGATCAGGACCGCCAGCGCGGGCAACAAAAACAGCAAGGCGAGATGTTCGCGCTGGCCGAAGTCGTACATTGGCAGGATGCCGAGCAACGCGATCGCACAAACCGCCAGCGGAGCAGCGGCGGCGCGCCCGGGGATGCGCGAGTTGCGCAGCAGCCGCCATGTCACCACCATCGACCCTGCGATGAGGCCGAATACCAGCACGAGCGTCATGAGCTCGGCGCGCAATCCCAGAAGCCGTCCCAGTACCACGGCGATAATATTGACCGCCCCGGCCATCGGGGGGTTGATCTCAAGAATATCGAGATAAAGACGCTGACCATCGAGCACGCGTTCGCAGACGATCAACAACCAGCTGACATCGACATTAAACGGCAGCACCGCGCGCAGCCCGACGGCCACCGCGCAGACGAGAGCGCCGGCGATCAGCCAGATGGCCGCAAGCCGCGTCCGAGGCGTGGTCGCGCCGCCGAGTTGCAAACCGGCATCGATCATCATGCACTTACTCTTTCGAGCCAATACCATCGCTACGCTAGGAGAGCCGCGTTAAAAAGCCATTGCGCTGGTCTGCGAGACACCGCCGCACCATCCATATCGAGCCGCCTTTACGGAAGCGCCTGGACCTGATTTGCTGCAGAAATTCTGACAGGAGATGTTGCGATGTTCGATAGACGTCAGCTTCTTGTGGGACTTGGTGCGCTAACAGCGGCCGGCATGGCGCCCAAGGCGCTCGAAGCGGCAGGCAAGGTCAGCCTCGATCGCACATCCGTCCTGCTGGTGATCGACGTGCAGAATTGCTTCCTGCCCGGTGGCAGCCTTGCGGTGAAGGACGGCGACAAGGTCGTCCCGGTCATCAACGCCATCGCGAAGAAATTCGCCGATGTGGTGATGACGCAGGACTGGCACACGCCGGGCCATATCTCCTTCGCATCCAGCCACAGCGGCAAGAAGCCGTTTGAGACCCTTGAGGTGAAATACGGCAAGCAGGTGCTGTGGCCGGATCACTGCGTGCAGGGCACTGAAGGGGCTGCGCTCTCGAAGGATCTCGCCATCCCGCATACCGAGCTGATCCTGCGCAAGGGCTTCAACAACGACGTCGACAGCTATTCGGCATTTACCGAGGCTGACGGAAAGACCACCACCGGTCTTGCCTCCTATCTGAAAGCCCGCAAATTGCAGCGCGTATTTATCGCCGGCCTCGCCACCGACTTCTGTGTCGCGTGGTCCGCGCTCGATGCGCGAAAAGCAGGTTTCGATGTCTATGTAGTCGAAGACGCCTGCCGCGGCATCGACACGCAGGGCTCGCTGGCCAAAGCCTGGGCCGACATGAACAAGGCCGGCGTGAAACGGATTCAGTCAGGCGATCTGGCGACTTGACCCATACTCTCATTGTCATCGCCCGACCTGGCACGCAATTGCGCGCTGGGATCGGGCGGCCCAGTAATCACCGGCGCTTGTGATCACTCACTAAGACCGGCGTGTACTGGATCACCCGCTTTCGCTGGTGATGACAGCCAGAGGCTCTGTTACTCCGAAACAGGTGCAGCCTTGGCGCCGCCCTTCGAGACACCGACCAGCGCCGGGCGCAGCACGCGCTCGCCAATGGTGTAGCCGGCCTGCACAACCTGAACAACGGTGCCCGCAGGCACGGAAGCATCGGGCACTTCGTACATCGCCTGCTGGAAATTCGGATCGAACTTCTCGCCCGACGGGTCGAACTTCTTCACGCCGTTCTTTTCCAGCGTGTTGAGCAGCGAACGCTCGGTGAGCTCGACGCCTTCGAGGAGCGCCTTCAGGCCCGGATCGGCCGCGGCCTTGGTGTCGGCAGGCACGGCATCCAGCGCACGCTGCAGGCTGTCGGCGATATCGAGCACTTCGCGCGCGAAATTGGCGATCGCATAGGTGCGGCCGTCCGCGACTTCCTTCTGGGTCCGCTTCCGCAGGTTTTCCATCTCCGCCAGCGTGCGCAGCATCCTGTCGCGCGATTCCGCTGCTTCCTTGGTCAGGGCCTCGACCGAATTCGGTTCCGGATCGTCCGGCATGATGTAGGGCTTGGAGACCACCGGATCGGCGGCCTGCGCCGTCTTGTCCTGATTGTCGTTCTGCCCATTGGAATCAGTCATCACGCTGCCTTCTCAAAAACACGCCAAAATGGTGGGATTGCTGAGCGGGATATCGGGGTTTGAGCGCCGAAAATCAAGCGCAACCGGCCGGATTCGGCCGATCTGTCAGCCCCCGAGCATGCGGCTGACGATACGCGCCGCGTAATCTACCATCGGGATCACCCGCGCATAGTTCAGCCGGGTCGGCCCGATGACACCGAGAACGCCGACAATATGGCCGGCGCCATCGCTGTAGGGCGCAATGATCGTGGACGAGCCGGACAGCGAGAAGAGTTTATTTTCCGAGCCGATGAAGATGCGGACACCTTCGGCCGTCTCCGCCCGACCGAGAAGGTCGATCACCTCGCGCTTGGCTTCGAGATCGTCGAACAGGAGGCGAACGCGTTCAAGATCCTCCAGCGCATGAAGATCCTCAAGCAGATTGGCCTGGCCGCGCACGATCAGCTGCCGATCGTCCTTCTCGCCACCCGACCAGCTGGCAATGCCGGCGGCAATGACCTTCTGGGTCAGCTGATCGAGCTCGATCTGGTTCTGGGTCAGTGCCGTTTCCAGTTCCAACCGGGCCTCAGCCAGCGTACGGCCGCGAATCCGGGCATTGAGGAAGTTAGACGCCTCGTTCAGCGCCGACGACGGCACGCCCGGCGGCAGGGTCAGCACGCGGTTTTCGACCTGGCCATCCTCGGCGACCAGCACGACCAGCGCCTTTTCGGGCTCCAGACGGACGAATTCGATGTGTTTCAGCCGCACATTGGACTTGGCGGTCAAAACCACCGCCGCCGCGCGGGTCAGCCCGGACAGCTGCGTCAGCGCCTCGCCGAGCGCCGCTTCCACCGTCTGCGAGCGTCCCACCGAAGACAGTTGCTGCTGGATCGACTGCCGCTCCGGCTCGGTGAGGTCACCGACCTGCATCAAGGCATCGACGAAGAACCGCAGCCCGAGTTCGGTTGGCAGCCGGCCGGCAGACGTGTGTGGCGCATAGATCAGGCCGAGCTGCTCAAGGTCCGACATCACGTTACGGACCGACGCTGGCGACAGCGGAACCGTAATCAGGCGTGAAATATTGCGCGAACCGACAGGTTCGCCGGTGGCGAGATAGCTCTCGACGATCTGCCGGAAGATCTCACGCGATCGCTCATTGAGCTGGGCGAGCCCGGCATGCGGCGAAATCAGGCCGATCGGATCGTGGTGGGCCACAGGGTACTCCTTGAGGACCTAATCTGTCGCCCCGAGCCCCCGGATACAAGCACCATTGCGGTTGTGGAACCTGCCCCGCCCTTGCCGCTGCGGTCTGTGGCCCCTAAAAGCACCGCGAACAGGCTTCTCTGGACATTTGGAAGGATTTTCTCATGCGGCCAAGCCGTCGTGCGCCCGATGAACTGCGCGCCGTGTCGCTGGAACGCGGCGTGGTCAAATATGCCGAAGGTTCCTGCATGGTGAAGTTCGGCGACACTCATGTGCTGGTGACCGCCACGCTGGAAGAGCGCCTGCCGCCATGGCTCAAGGGCCAAGGCCGCGGCTGGGTCACCGCCGAATACGGCATGCTGCCACGCGCCACGCTGGAACGTACCCGCCGCGAAGCCGCATCCGGCAAGCAGGGCGGCCGCACCGTCGAGATCCAGCGCCTGATCGGCCGCTCGCTGCGCGCTGCCGTCGACCTCGAAGCGCTCGGCGAACGCCAGATCACCATCGACTGCGACGTGATCCAGGCCGATGGCGGCACCCGCACGGCGTCGATCACCGGCGCATGGGTTGCGCTGGCCGACTGCATCTCGTGGATGAAGAACCGCAACATGTTCAAGAACGGCGGCGGCAACGTGCTGCGCGACAATATCGCGGCGATTTCCTGCGGCATCTATCAGGGCACCCCGGTGCTCGATCTCGATTATGCCGAAGATTCCGAAGCCGATACCGACGCCAATTTCGTGATGACCGGCGACGGGCGCATCATCGAGGTGCAGGGCACCGCCGAGAAGACGCCGTTCACGCAGGACGAGTTCCTGAAGCTGATGGCCCTGGCGCAAAAGGGCGTCGGACGACTCGTCGAGCTGCAGAAAATGGCCATCGCGTGATTCCGCAAGTCATCAAGCAGGCGTAGACTCCCACCATGCATCGTCGAATCACCGGGAAGCTCGTCATCGCCACCCACAATCCCGGCAAGCTTGCCGAGATGCGCGATCTCCTGGCCCCCTACGGCATCGAAGCAGTGTCGGCCGGCGAGCTCGGTCTCGCCGAACCCGACGAGACCGGCGACACCTTCAAGGCCAATGCCGCCATCAAGGCGATTGCCGCGGCCAATGTCGCGCAATTGCCGGCCTTCGCGGATGATTCAGGCCTCGTCGTCGATGCCCTCGACGGCGCACCCGGCATCTTCTCAGCACGCTGGGCCGGCGAGTCCAAGGACTTCACCGGCGCGATGACGCGGATCGAACGCCTGTTGCAGGAGCGCGGCGCGACCACACCCGACAAGCGAACCGCGCATTTCGTCTCGGCGCTGTGCGTGGCCTGGCCCGACGGTCATCTCGAGGAAGTCGAAGCGCACGCCCATGGCACGCTGGTCTGGCCGCCGCGCGGCACTGCCGGCTTCGGCTACGATCCGACATTCCTGCCCGATGGTCACACCCGCACCTATGGCGAAATGACCGCGGTCGAGAAGCACGGGTTGCCGCCACTCGGCGAGGGCTTGTCGCATCGCGCCAGGGCGTTCGTGAAACTCGCGGAGATCTGCCTTGAATCCCGCTGACGCACAGCAAGACGCTTTCGGCGTCTATGTGCACTGGCCGTTCTGCCTGTCGAAGTGCCCGTATTGCGACTTCAACAGCCACGTCCGTCATCACGCCATCGACGAAGTACGTTTCGCGCGGGCCTTCGCACGGGAGATCGAAACCACGGCTGCCCGCACGCCAGGCCGCACCGTGACGTCGATCTTTCTCGGCGGCGGCACGCCGTCGCTGATGCAGCCGCAGACCGTCGGCGCAATTCTGGATTCGATCGGCAAGTACTGGAATGTCGCCTCCAACGTCGAAGTCTCCCTCGAAGCCAATCCGACCTCCGTCGAAGCGACGCGCTTTCGCGGCTATCGCGAGGCGGGCGTCAACCGCGTGTCACTTGGCGTACAGGCACTCGACGATGCGTCGCTGAAGTCGCTCGGACGTTTGCATACGGCGCGCGAGGCACTCGATGCCGTGGCCATCGCGCGCAGCGCGTTCGATCGATATTCGTTCGATCTGATCTATGCACGTCCAGATCAGACCCCGCAGATGTGGACCGACGAACTCAAGCTCGCCATCTCGGAAGCCGCCGAACATCTCTCGCTGTATCAGCTGACCATCGAGGAAGGCACGCCGTTTTTTGGGCTGCACGCTGCCGGGAAACTCAAGACGCCGGACGAAGGCCTCGCGCGCACGCTTTATGACGTGACGCAGGAGGTTTGCGCACAGCAGGGCCTGCCATTTTACGAGATTTCCAACCACGCTCGCCCCGGTGCGGAGTGCAAGCACAACCTCGTCTACTGGCGCGGTCAGGAATATGCCGGCATCGGGCCTGGCGCCCATGGCCGCCTCGACATCGACGGTGTCAGACATGCCATTGCCACCGAGAAGCGTCCGGAAGCCTGGGTGATGCGTGTGGAAGACAACGGCCACGGCGTCACTTCGGATGAATTGCTCAACAGCGAGGAACGCGCCGACGAATATCTGCTGATGGGCCTGCGCCTCGCCGAAGGCATCGATCCCGCGCGCTATCAGATGCTGTCCGGCCGCGCGCTGGATGAGAAGCGCATCGCCATCCTGCGCGAGGAAGGCGCCATCGTCGTCGAGCAGAACGGCCGCCTGCGCGTGACGCAGGAGGGATTCCCTGTGCTTGATGCTGTCGTGGCAGATCTGGCGGCGTAGGCGCTACGCCCCGAAACTCTTCGGCGAGCCCGCCACGGCCTGACCACCACCCGACGCAACTTTCATCACGGCGAGGCCGCGATCGTTGCCGCCATCGCTGCGGAAACGAAACAGACCATCGATGCCGGCAAAGCCGGATGGATTGGTGAGCGTTTCAGGTGCGAAGCGCTGTCCGCCTTGGGTGCGCGCCAAAGCGGCGACCAGCGCCACCGCATCGTAAGCTAGCGTCGCGGTACGCACGGGATCGCCGCCATATTTCGCGCGATAACGGCCCGCAAAGGCACGAAACCCTGCAGGATCTGGCGCGGCATAGAGCCCGCCCTGCAAAGCCGCGCTGTTGAAGACGCGCGGGTTGTCCCACAGGCCCGTGCCGAGCAATTGCACATTGCGCAGATTGGCACCCGCCGCAGTCAAGGCATCAGCCGTTGCGACAACCGCGTCGCCATCGTCAGCAATGAACAACGCGTCGGCGCCGGTGAGCGATGCCGCGATGTTGCGTGCTGCGCTGGAGCGGTCCGCGCCATAGCGCTCAAAAGCGACGACGCGGCCACCCTTGCGCGCGACGGCTTGCTTGAAAGCGACTTCGACGACATTGCCATAGGCATTCTCGGGCAGCATCGCCGCAAAGGAACGTTTACCCGTGCCCGCGGCATAATCGACGATGCGATTGACGTCGGACTCGGGAAGGAAACTGAGCAAATAGACACCACGGCCGGCGACGCTGGAATCAGTCGAGAACGCGATCACTGGCACGTTGCGCGCGCGCGTGAGCTGCGCGGTGGCTGGGACCGACAGGGCGAAGAGCGGCCCGAGAATGATTTCGGACCCTTCATCGAGCGCCTGTTGGGCGGCCTGCTGCGCGCCCTGCGCGCTCCCATTGTCGTCCTTGATCAGGAGTTGAATGCTGGGGTTCTGGAATTCGGCGAGTGCCATCTCAGCGGCATTCTTCATCGACTGCGCGGCGACGCCGGCATTGCCCGAAGCCGACAGCGGCAGGATCAGTCCGACTTTTGTGCCCCCGGTGCCGATGGCTTGCGACTGCTGCGCCGGTCCGGCGGGGGGTCCCGATGGCGCACTGGGTCCGGTGCCAAAGGCATTGGTCAGCGTCGATTGCACACCCGCGCAAGCTCCGAGCAACGGCGCACCCAGCAGCAGGCCGACAGCCGTCCGCCGCGTTGCGCCCGAAGTCGCTCCCTTGCTCCCGGATTTGGGGTCGAACGGATCCGCCATCACTTCTCTTCTTTCGGCCGTATCAGATCGGCCCGCCTCGTCACTCACTATATAGTGTGAGGCGCGGATTCAGACATATTGTCGGCGATAAGTTAACCAAAACAAAAGCTTTATGTCCGGCATACCCCGTCACCGCGGCTGGATTAGCACGACCGGAATGAACCACGGCCAAACGCCCAAAAAACGGCTATCCCCCTTTGGCGCAATTCGCTCTACATTGTCGCCATGCGCGCAACACCCCTCTCCTCATCGCCTGCGGACGCCGCGGCGCCATCGGCCCGGACCTTCACGGTCTCCGGCCATCTGCTCATGGCACCGAAAGCTGTTCCGGGGCTGCATCTTGTGGCCACGCCGATCGGCAATCTTGGCGACATCACGCTGCGCGCGCTGGAGACCCTGGCGGGGGTCGATATTATCGCCTGCGAAGACACCCGCATCACCCGCCGCCTGACCGAGCGCTACGGGATCACCGGCACACTCAAGCAATATCATGAGCACAATGCCGAACAGGCACGGCCAAAAATTCTTGAAAAGCTGGCGCAGGGCGCGTCGATCGCGCTGGTGTCGGATGCCGGCACGCCACTGATTTCCGACCCCGGCTTCAAGCTGGTGCGGGAAGTGACCGCAGCAGGCTTCAATGTGATTTCGCTGCCGGGGCCGTCCTCGGTGCTGGCGGCGCTGGCCGTGTCGGCGCTGCCGACCGATCGCTTCTTCTTCGAGGGCTTTCTGCCATCGCGGCAGATGGCACGCCGCTCACGCCTCACGGAGCTGGCTGCCATCGACGCCACGCTGGTGATGTTCGACTCCGGCAACCGCGTGCAGGACACGCTGGCCGATCTCGCGGACATCATGGGCAACCGCGATGCGGCGATCTGCCGCGAACTCACGAAGATGCATGAAGAGATCAATCGTGGACCCATTGCCGATCTGGCCAAGGACGCCGATGGGCTGGAGACCCGCGGTGAATTCGTACTCGTCATCGGGCCACCGGCTGCGGATGCGCAGGCCATGACCGAGGACGATCTCGATGCCCTGCTGCGCAGCTCGTTGCAGCGCGACAGCGTCAAGGATGCCGTGGCGCATGCGGTCGAACTGTCCGGCCGGCCGCGCCGCGCCGTCTATGCCCGCGCGCTGGAGCTGGCCAAGGAGATTCACAGGGACTCAGGCGATGGCGAAGACTGACAAAGTCTCCGCCCCGAAGCCCGCAGCCAGACCGGCTGCGCCGGAGCGCGTCGCCGCGTTCAATACCGGCCTCTCCGCCGAAAGCCGTGCCGCTGCTTTGCTGCTGGCCAAGGGCTACCGCATCCTGGCCCGCCGCTTTCGTACCCCCCATGGCGAGATCGACATCGTCGCCAGAAAACGCAGCCTGATTGCCTTTGTCGAGGTAAAGGCCCGCGCCAGCCTGGACGAGGCCGCCTATGCGGTGACGCCACGTCAGCAGGCCCGGATCATGGATGCCGCCCAGGGCTGGCTGATGGCGCATCCCGAACATGCGGAATTCGACCTGCGTTTCGACGTCGTGCTGATTGCGCCAAGACATTTGCCACGCCATCTGTTAGCGGCATTCGACGCCTCAACCTGAGCTTTCGCCTCCCCTACCACAATTCCGGACCTTGCAGCATGACCTTGAACGTCGCCGTCCAGATGGACCCCATCGCGCGCATCAATCACAAGGGCGATTCGACCTTCGCAATGCTGCTGGAAGCCCAGAAGCGTGGCCACAAACTGTCCTATTACACGCCAGACAAGCTCTCGCTGCGCGGCAATGATGTGGTGGCGCCGGTGCAATCGCTGTCGGTGCGCGACGTCGAAGGCGATTATTTCACGCTCGGTGAACCCACCCGCACCAACATGGAATCCTTCGACGTGGTGTTGCTGCGCCAGGACCCGCCATTCGATCTCGCTTACATCACCTCGACGCATCTGCTCGAGCGCATTCATCCGAAGACGCTGGTGATCAATGATCCGGCCTCGGTGCGCAACGCGCCGGAGAAGATTTTCGTGATGGGCTTCTCGGACCTGATGCCGCCGACGCTAATCTCGCGCGACAAGGACGAGATCAATGCATTTCGCGCCGAGCATGGCGCTGTGGTGATGAAGCCGCTGCATGGCCATGGCGGCGCAGCGGTGTTTCGCGTGCTGCCGCAGGACATGAATTTCGGTTCGCTCTACGATCTGTTCTCCGTGACCTTCAAGGAGCAGTGGGTCATCCAGCGCTTCCTCCCCGAAGTGAAGCATGGTGACAAGCGCATCATCCTGATCGACGGCGAATTCGCGGGTGCCGTGAACCGCGTGCCGGCTGAAGACGATTTGCGCTCCAACATGGTGCGTGGCGGCGCCGCCAAGGCCACCGAACTCTCGCCGCGTGAGCGCGAAATCTGCGAACGTGTCGGACCGGCACTGCGTGATCTCGGTCTGCTGTTCGTCGGCATCGACGTGATCGATGGCAATCTCACCGAGATCAACGTGACGTCGCCCACGGGCATTCGCGCCATCGCCAAGCTTGGCGGACCGGATGTCGCGGCGCGGGTCTGGGACGTGATCGAAGCGAAGCGGAAGTAAACTCCGCTCGCGTCACTCGCTGCGCTGCGTCAATACTTGACGCAGCAGTTTGAATTCCATTTGTCGCAATTCTCCGCCTGCTGCTTTTGCTTGCCAGTCATGGACGGCAAGCGCAGCATGCCGATGCACGCTCGACCAATCGAGCGGCCCGCTACATGTGGCGGCAAGCAAAAGCATATCAGTGGAGAAACGCATGACTTCAGAAGTTTCGCGAAGGTCCCTGCTCTCGCTCGGCGCTGGTTTGGGCGCAAATCTTCTCGCTCCCGGCCTCATCGGCAGCGCATCGGCCAAGGCACCAAAGCTCGGCACACAGGCGCCCTACTTCCACCGTTTCATGTTAGGCAGCGCGGAAGTCACCGTTGTCTCCGACGGACCTTTGCCGCTCGGCGATCCCTCCGGCACATTCGTCGGCGTACCCAAGGAAGACGTGCAGAAGATGCTGACGGATAATTTCCTCAGCAGCAGCAATGTCGTGCTCGAACAGAACGCGCCGATCGTCAACATGGGCGACAGACTGATCCTGTTCGACACCGGCATGGGCACGTCGCAACTGTTCGGCAACACCACGGGTCGCCTGCAGAAAAGTATGGCCGAAGCCGGTATCAAGCCCGGCGATATCGATGCCGTCGTGTGCTCGCACGCCCATATCGATCATATCGGCGGCATCGTCGATGCCAATGACAAGCCACTATTTCCCAATGCGCAGGTCTATCTCAGCGAGGAAGACTTCAAGTTCTGGACCGACGAAGGCAAGCTCGGTTCGCCGCTCAAGGACTTCATCGTCCATGCGCGCAAGAACCTGCTGCCCGTGAAGGATCGCCTGGTGTTCTTCAAGGACGGCCAGGAGTTCCTGCCGGGCGTCACCGCCATGCATGCACCTGGCCATACGTTCGGCCACCACATGTTCATGATCCAGTCGGACGGGAAATCTTTCGCCTTCCTCGGCGACCTCACCCATCATCAGGTGCTGCTGCTGGAGAAGCCGCGGATGGAGTTCGCCTATGACTCCGATCCGAAGATGGCGGCAGCGACGCGGGTGAAGATGCTCGACATGCTCGCAGCCAACAAGACCGCCGTGATGTCCTATCACTTCGCGTGGCCGGGCTATGGTCATGTGGTGAAATCAGGCGACGGCTTCCGCTATATCGCCGAGCCGATGGTGATGAATCTCTAGCGGAAATCCTGCGACTTTCCTGCGGCGATCTTGAGACAGTGACCGCCGCAGGAATTCCGCCGCAATTTATCCTCACGCCGCGGATGAGGTGTCCCTCGGACGTCTCTCCGCTCCGCGTTTGTAGATCCGGAACGTGCCACGTCCGGCATCCTTCGCCGCATAGAGCGCCGAATCGGCCATGGCTGCCAATTGCGATGACGTGCAGCTATCGGCCAGCGCGATGCCGACCGATGCGCCAACCCGCAACTGTTGTCCGCGATGATCAATCGGCAGTCCCAACTGCGTGACAATCGCACGCGCCGTCTCCGAGGCTTCCTCGAATTCCGCGTGAGGCCCCAGCAGAACCGCGAATTCGTCACCGCCGAGTCGTGCGACCAGTTCCGCACCGGCACAGATGTTGCGAATTCGATTTGCAACGACGGTCAGGCAGGCATCGCCCGCTGCGTGGCCGAAACAGTCATTGACCGGCTTGAATTCATCGAGATCGATCAACAGCAGCGCGCCGAACGGCTTCACCTTGATGGCCGACGCCGCATCGAACAGCGACAGCTTGGTTTGAAACTGGCTGCGATTGGCAAGGCCGGTCAGCGTATCGAATTCGGCGAGATAGCGATTGCGATCCGCCAGAATTTTCTCTTCGGTGATGTCTTGCTTCATGCCGAAGATGCGGACGGCAACGCCATCGACCGACTCGACAGTGGCCGTGATCCTGATCCAGCGCCGGTTGCCCTTGAAGGTGATGATCTCCGCATCGAGACTGAAGCCCGTGCGATCCTCGATGGCCTTGCTGCGCCGCTTCGTCAGTTCCCTGACGGATTCTTCGGGATAACAGGCGAGCGCCTCCTCGCGAATCGGCGTCGAGCCACGCGGTAGATCGAAGATGTCATAGACAACATCGGTCCAGACCAGCGATTCATCGGAGAGGTCGCATTCCCAGACGCCGATTCGCGCTGCCGCCGAGGAGCGATCGAATATCTTCCGGCTATGCGCCAGCGAAGCAGCCTGTTGATCGATGATGGCCTGCTGAGCTTCGATCTGCGCCTTCAGCGCAGCGATCAGGTCGGCGTCATCCGGAGCGTCTGGCGGCATCGACAAGCGATCTGACATCTGCGGGCACCCGGTCTTCGTCTCGAAGCTCATAGGATGCTTTGCATGACGTGTTTAAGATTTTCTACGCCAATGGCCGACTTCAGCCAAAACCAGCATACTTTACCGCTACATTTCGTTCACTGATTGTTCTTGATGTAGAAGCAACCTTAGGTTACGCTCTCACCTCGAATGGGGGCGGCATGGTTCAACGGGTTTCCACCGTAGCCTTTGAGGGGATCGAGGCCCGCGCGGTCGACGTGCAGGTTCAGGTCGTGCCCGGTCTGCCGAATTTTTTGATCGTCGGCCTGCCCGACAAGGCAGTATCCGAAGCGCGCGAACGGGTCCGTGCCGCGCTGGTCGCCTCGGGTCTGGCGCTGCCGGCACGGCGGATCATCGTCAATCTCGCGCCCGCTGACTTACCCAAGGAAGGCAGCCATTACGATCTGCCGATCGCGCTGGGATTGATGGCCGCGATCGGCGCGATTCCGCCGGATGCATTGACGGGCTTCACCGTGCTCGGCGAACTCGGTCTCGATGGCTCGCTCGCTCCGGTCGCCGGCGTGCTGCCGGCTGCCATCGGCGCCAATGCGCGCGACGAGGGATTGATCTGCCCAGAAGCCTGCGGCGCGGAAGCCGCCTGGGCCAGTCCCGATATCCAGATCATCGCCGCGACGTCGCTGATCCAGATCGCCAATCACTTTAAGGGCACGCAGGTTCTGTCGCGGCCGCAGCCGAAGATACATGCGCGTGAGGAAACGCTGCTGGATCTGCGCGACATCAAGGGACAGGAAAGCGCCAAACGCGCGCTGGAGATCGCTGCCGCCGGCGGCCACCATCTATTGATGGCGGGATCGCCAGGTTCCGGCAAATCCATGCTGGCGGCACGGCTGCCATCGATCCTGCCGCCGCTATCGCCGGCGGAACTCCTCGAAGTCTCAATGATCGCGTCGGTGGCCGGCGAGATCAAGGACGGTGCGCTCACCTCACGCCGGCCGTTCCGCGCACCGCATCATTCCGCCAGCATGGCCGCACTCACCGGCGGCGGGTTGCGCGCGCGGCCGGGCGAGATTTCGCTGGCGCATCAAGGCGTGCTGTTTCTCGACGAACTGCCGGAGTTCGATCCGCGCGTGCTGGATTCGCTGCGCGCGCCGCTTGAGAATGGCGAGGTGGCGGTCTCGCGCGCCAATCACCGCGTCACCTATCCCGCGCGCTTCATGCTTGTTGCTGCGATGAATCCATGCCGCTGCGGTCACGCTTTCGAGCCGGGCTTCTCCTGCAAACGTGGCCGCATCGATCGCTGCACCTCGGATTATCAGGCGCGCATCTCGGGCCCCCTGATGGATCGCATCGATCTGCGCATCGAAGTCCCGGCGGTGACCGCAGCGGATCTCATTCTGCCGCCACCTTCCGAAGGCTCTGCCGAGGTCGCGGCGCGTGTCGCCGCCGCGCGCGATCTGCAGACCATGCGCTATGCGGCGGCGGGATTGCCGGGCGCACATACCAATGCCTCCGCGCCGGCCTCTGTGCTGGAAACGGTTGCGCAGCCGGATGCGCAGGGGCTGATATTGTTGCGCGATGCCGCCGAAACGATGCGACTGACCGCGCGCGGTTATCACCGCGTACTGCGCGTGGCGCGGACGCTGGCGGATCTCGACGGCGCCGAGAAAATCGGGCGGCTGCATCTGGCCGAAGCGTTGTCTTACCGCGCGCTGGCGGAGGACATTCGCCGAGCTGCTTGACGTCTCCTCCTCGCCACTGATGTGGACGTCAACGCGATAGTAACGAGTTTTGTTTACGCTCTGCTCACCATAACCCCGCATTGCGGGGCCAGGGCGAGTACCGTGTCATGCTGCGTTTCAAGATTTTAGCCTCGACGATTCCCCTGGCGCTGGCAGCCTTTCTCGCCCGCGGCGATCTCGCGAGCGGAACGCATCCCTGCATCTCCACCGGTGAGACCACCATCCAGATCGCCACCATGCCCTGGCAGGCGCAATCGCATGTCAGCTTCACCAACGATCCCCTGCAGGCGACCGTCCGTGTGCAGATCGTCGATAGCGCCGAAACCGCCGACTTTGTCGTGCTCGATGATGCCGATGCAGCGGAACCCGATGCCTGTCCCGTCACCGCTGCGACGCGTTTCATCGGTATTGCCGAGACATCGGCAACGTCAGAGCCCATCATCTACCTGTCGGAGCAGGGTGACGCCGACTACCGCATCTTTGTGAAGTCACGCAGCTTCACGGCGCGTGATGCCGCTGCGCTGATCGTCGGTGCCCACAGCCGCAGCCCGGCGCGGATGGCAGCGGCCAGCCTCTAGGCCGCGCATTAACGCTTCATCAACCATGTCTGCGCGGGCAAATTCAAAACTGCCACCGTGCAAGCACTTGGCAACAACATACCCGCATTGTTTCTGAGATCTGCGATCGCCTGATCGCGGCCTGTAGTCGCGTGCAATCGCGAGCCATGATGTGACCAAGCCGGAGTGCTGATCTGTGGCGAAAGGTGTCTTCCGGATCAAGGTCTACTTCCGCCGCTTCGCGCGCCGTTTTCCGTGGCTTGCTTTTGTCATCCGCTCCTTCGTGATGTTCTCGGCTGCCTTCGGTGGCGCCTATGGCTTCATCTCCGGTTCGACCTCCAAAGACTCAGGTTACGACCCGCACGCTTTTGCGATCGGTGCCAGCTTCCTGTTCGCGCTGGCCTGCGTCGCCCTGGCCACCATGAGCATCCGTATGCGCTTCATAGGCAAGCGGATGCGCAAATTGGCTGCGCATAACGAAGCCCTGGTCGACCGGAATTGGGAATTGAAAGAAGCCGAAGAGCGCGCGCGCAGCCTGTTCGAGGCACAGGGCGACCTCATTGTGATCCGCAACAGCGAAGGCTGCATCACCTTCGTCAACGATGCCTATTGTGCGCTGGCGGAACAATCGCGCGAAGCATTGATCGGCAGCCACTTCGAACTCACGCTGCTGGAGCAGGGCGATATCGCCAACGAGCCCAACGGCACCAGCATGCACGATCAGAAGATCGCCACGGCGACCGGTCCGCGCTGGATCGCCTGGCGCGAAGGTCTGGTGCGGATCGATGCGGGCCAGCCCGCCGAATTGCAATGCGTCGGCCGCGATGTCACTGACCGTACCCAGACCGAACGCGCCCTCGGTGAGGCACGCGACCATGCCAATGCCGCCAACCGAGCCAAGTCGCGGTTCCTCGCGATGGCGTCCCATGAAATCCGCACGCCGCTGAACGGCATTCTCGGCATGAGCGGCTTGCTGCTCGATACGCCGCTGACACCCGAACAGACCACTTACGCCAAGGCCGTGAAGACCTCCGGCGATGCGCTGCTGTCGCTGATCGAGGAGCTGCTGGATTACTCCAAGATCGAGGCCGGCAAGATCGATCTGGAACATCGCCCCTTTGCACTAGCCGGATTGATCGAGGACATCACCGAATTGCTGGCGCCGCGTGCGCAGGCCCGCAATCTCGAAATCGCGGCCTATGTCGACGAGCGACTGCCGCTGACAGTGATGGGCGATGCGGCGCGCCTGCGCCAGGTGCTGCTCAATCTCGCGGGCAATGCCATCAAGTTCACGGCGACCGGTGGCGTGGCGCTGATCGTGGAGCCCGGCATCTGGCCGAACGAAGTCTCTTTCCTGGTGCGCGACACCGGCATCGGCATCGCGCCGGATGCGCAGCAGCGCATCTTCCGCGAATTCGAACAGGCAGACGAGGGCACCGCGCGGCACTATGGCGGAACGGGTCTTGGCCTCAGCATCAGCGAGCGCATCGTCAAGCGCATGAACGGCCGCATCACGCTGCAGAGCACGCTCGGTGCCGGCTCGACATTCGAAGTGTCTATCCCGCTCACCGCTTCCGACAGCGGCACCGCGACCTTCGTGCCGCCGGATCTCACGGGCCTTTCGGTGATGCTGGTGGCGCCACAAACCATCGAAGCTTCGCTCACAGCCCTGCGACTCGGGCGATGGGGCGCGCAGACCTGCACTGTGTCCGATCTCGCCGTCGCGCAAGCGCTGCTACCCGAACGTTCATGGCACGCCGTCATGATCGATCGCGCTCTTGGTGCTGACGCTGCCGAGCAGCTTGCGAACGCTGCAATTCCGCACGCGCTGCGACGGATCGTGCTGTTCACGCCAGCGATGCGTCATGAGCTACAGCCTACAACGCCGAGTGCGTTCACCGGCTATCTGGTGAAGCCACTGCGTGCGACCTCGCTCGCCGCGCGCCTCACATTGCAGACGGACTCACCGACAATCGCTGCCGATGATCCGTTGGATCGTGATCCGGCCACACCGGAACCAACGGCGGCGATGGCACCCAGCCTCTCGATCCTGGTCGCCGAAGACAACGAGATCAACGCGCTACTGATGCGCTCGTTGCTGACGCGGCTTGGCCACAAGCCCGTCGTGACCACCAATGGCGAAGAGGCACTGGAATCCTGGCTCGCCTCCGACTCCGCAGGCACGCCCTATGACCTCGTCCTGATGGATATCCAGATGCCGAAGCTTGACGGCATCGAGACCACCAAACGCATTCGCGCGCGCGAGGCCGGTCAACGCGTCAGGCGTACCCCGATCCTGGCCCTCACAGCGAACGCACTGGTCGAAGATCGCTATGCCTGTTTCGAGGCCGGCATGGACGGCTTCCTGATGAAGCCGCTGGACCGCGACAAGCTCGCCGAAGCCCTCAAGGGACTCGCCAAGACGCGGCACGTCGCCGCCTAGCAGCTCCACATTCGCTGTCACACCCCCGCAACACGCCCGTCACACGGCTGTTGAGCGCCCGTGATGTCTGGTGCGGATAAGCCGCATCGATGATTCGCGTGATGCCTGCGGCACAAGGCGATTGAGTTGGGGATGGCCATGCACGGCAACGAACTGGTGCGACCAAAGCAGGGTTTCATGCAGATGTTGCGGCCCCAGAACATGAGCGCCGCCGCGCAGACTGCGATCACCTGGTTCAAGCCGCCGCTGCATCTCGATCCGGCCAACGGTATTCCCATCGCCACGAATTCGTTAGGCCGGATGGGTCCGCTCGAAGTTCGCCTCGCGCAGGACAAGCGCGATGTGAAGCGCGCGCAGCGTCTGCGCTACAAGGTATTCTACAAGAACGGCACCGCGATCGCCGACGCCGCCACTATGCTGGCACGCCGCGACAAGGATGCATTCGACAAGATCTGCGATCACCTTCTCGTCGTCGATCACGATGCAAAGCCCACACTGTCCGGCAAGCAGCCGGTGGTCGGTACCTATCGTCTGCTACGCCATGAGGCGGCCATGCAGAACGGGGGTTTCTATACCGACAGCGAATTCGATTTGTCGGGGATGATCGAGCGCCATGCCGGTCTGCGCTTTCTTGAACTCGGCCGCTCCTGCGTGCTGCCGCGCTACCGCAACAAGCGTACCGTCGAATTGCTGTGGCAGGGCATCTGGAGCTATGTGCGGCAGAACAAGTTCGACGTCATGATCGGCTGCGCCAGCTTTGAAGGCACCGATCCGGATCGCCTCGCGCTGCCGCTGTCGTTCCTGCACCACAATGCGCGTGCCCCCGAGGCCTGGCGCTCCCGCGCGCATCCGTCGCGCTATGTCGAGATGAACCGGATGGCCGCGGATGCCATCGACACCAAGGCGGCGCTTCGTGCGCTACCGCCACTGATCAAAGGCTATCTACGGATCGGCGCCATGATCGGCGACGGCGCCGTGATCGATCATCAGTTCGGCACCACCGACGTTCTGATCGTGATGCCGGTGACGTCGATCGGCGCACGCTATATCGAGCATTTCAGCACGGACACCTCACGCCACGCGGCTTAATCGCTTAGAGGCGACGCAGCGCGACGTTTTCCACCACGTGATCCGCGCCCTTTTTGAGGATCAGCGTCGCACGCGGCCGCGTCGGCAGGATGTTGTCTTCGAGATTGGCGAGGTTGGTGCGCTCCCAGATCGCCAGCGCCGTCGCGGTGGCTTCTTCATCCGACAGCAATGCGTAGCGATTGAAATAGGATCGCGGATCGTGGAATGCGGTGTCGCGCAGCGCCAGAAACCGTCTCACATACCAGTCGCGCAGTACCGGCTCATCGGCGTCGATATAGACGGAGAAGTCAAAGAAGTCGGAGACCACAGGCACCGCCTTGCCGTCGCGCGGCAGGCGGCCGGTCTGTAGCACATTGACGCCTTCGACGATCAGAATGTCGGGCTGATCGACCTCGACCCACTTGTTTGGGACCACGTCGTAAGTGAGATGCGAATACACAGGCGCGCGGACGGCATTGCGGCCGGCTTTGATGTCACTGAGAAACTGCAGCAGCGTCGGCAGATCGTAGCTTTCGGGAAAACCCTTCTTCTGCATGATGCCTTCGCGCTCGAGCACCGCATTCGGATAGAGAAAGCCGTCGGTGGTGACGAGATCGACCTTGGGCCGCGGCGACCATCTTGCGAGCAGTGCCTGCAGCACGCGGGCGGTGGTCGACTTGCCGACCGCCACCGACCCGGCGACGCCGATGATATAGGGCATCTTGCGATCCTCGATGCCGAGGAACTTGCGCTGCGCGTAATACAGACGTTGCGTCGCCGTGACATAGATCGAAAGCAGGCGGGACAGCGGCAGGTAAATCTCTTCGACCTCGCGCAGATCGAGGCGATCATACATCGAACGCAGGGCGGCGATCTCGCCGGCCTCCAGCGTCATCGGCGTATCGTCGCGCAGCTTGGCCCACTGCTCCCGCGAGAAATTCCGATAGGGATTGTATTGTTGGTCTGCCCGCATATCCATGAAGCGGTCCCCGTTGTGATCGACGCTGTTACTCGCTCTTGCGCGACGCTTTCTCTTGCAGTCCGGATTGGGACGTGCGCTGACCGAGCGCCGCCTCGACCTCCTGAATCGTTACGCCGCGCGCTTTCAGCAGCACCAGCAGATGAAACAGCAGGTCGGCACTTTCATTGATCAGATTGGTGCGATCGTTCTCGACCGCCGCGATCACGGTTTCGACCGCTTCCTCGCCGAATTTCTTGGCGCAATGCTCCGCGCCCTTGTCGAGCAGCTTGCGGGTATAGGACGCGTCGCCACCCGCCGCCGCGCGGGCGTCGATGGTGTCGGCGAGATCGTGAAGCGTAAAAGCCATTTCGGCGCCTTGTTAGCTGGGCAGCGCAGACTCCTGCCAGAGATTGACCTAAGGGTCGAGCCGCATCGGCAGTCCGGCCCGGACCATATGCTCCTTGGCCTCGCGAATGGTAAATTCCCCGAAGTGAAAAATCGAGGCTGCCAGCACCGCCGTGGCGTGGCCGCTCCTGATACCTTCGACCAGATGATCGAGATTGCCGACGCCGCCCGAAGCGATCACCGGTACGCCGACGCTGTCGGCGATGGCCCGGGTCAGTTCGATATCGAAGCCGGAACGGGTGCCGTCGCGATCCATCGAGGTGAGCAGGATTTCACCGGCCCCCAATGAAACGACTTCCTGGGCAAACTCGATCGCATCGATGCCAGTCGACTTGCGGCCGCCATGGGTAAAGATCTCCCAGCGCGAGCCGGACCGTTTGGCGTCGATCGCCACCACGATGCACTGATCGCCGAACTTCTCGGCGGCTTCCTTGACGAACTGGCGATTGGCCACCGCGGCCGAATTGATCGAGACCTTGTCGGCACCGGCGCGCAGCAGCGTCTTGATGTCGTCCACCGTACGCACGCCGCCGCCGACCGTCAGCGGCATGAAACAGGCTTCTGCCGTGCGACGGACCACGTCCATCATGGTACCGCGGTTTTCGTGGGTGGCGTTAATGTCGAGGAAAGTGAGTTCATCGGCGCCAGCCGCATCATAAGCGATCGCAGCCTCGACGGGATCGCCGGCATCGCGCAGGTCGACGAAGTTGACGCCCTTCACCACGCGTCCATCCTTGACGTCGAGGCAGGGGATGACGCGGACTTTGAACATGGCTCGGTCCTTATGCCGCCTGCTTGATGAGTTTCAGCGCCTCGGCCGGATCAATCCGCCCGTCATACAGCGCACGGCCGGAGATCGCGCCTTCGAGCTTCGCAGCACGTGGCTCAAGCATGGCCTTGATATCATCGATGGAGGCGAGGCCGCCCGAGGCGATCACCGGAATTGAAATCGAATCGGCCAGCGCAATCGTCGCATCCCAATTGATACCCTTGAGCAAACCGTCGCGCGCGATATCGGTGAAGATGATGGCGGCGACGCCAGCATCTTCAAAACGCTGCGCGATTTCCAGCGCAGTGACGGTCGAGGTCTCAGCCCAGCCCTCAACGGCAACCTTGCCGTCGCGGGCATCCAGACCGACGGCGACCTTGCCCGGGAATTTCTTCGCGGCTTCCTTCACGAGCGCGGGATCGCGCACCGCAGCCGTGCCGATGATGACGCGGGTGATACCTTTGGAAAGCCAGGCTTCCACCGTCTTGAGATCGCGAATGCCGCCGCCGAGCTGCACTGGCATCTTGATGACCTTCAGCATCGACTCTACGGCCTGCGCATTCACCGGTTTGCCGGCAAAGGCGCCATCGAGATCGACGACATGAAGATATTCGAAGCCTTGAGTCTCGAAGTCGCGCGCCTGTGCTGCGGGATCAAGGTTGAACACAGTGGCGCGCGCCATGTCGCCCTGCTCAAGGCGAACGCACTGGCCGTTTTTCAGATCGATGGCGGGAAAGAGAATCACGGCTTCCACTTCAGAAAGTTCGAAATCAGAGCCAGCCCGAAACGCTGGCTCTTTTCGGGATGAAATTGCGTACCGATCGCGGTGTCCTTGCCGACGATGGCAGTGATAGGACCGCCGTAATCGGCGCGCGCCAGTACATCGGCCTCGTTGACCGCATTCAGGTGATAGGAGTGCACGAAATAGGCGTGGCGACCCTTCGGCCCAAGCGGCAGGCGCTCCAACACCGCGTGCTCACGCACCATGTCGAGCGTGTTCCAGCCCATATGGGGGATCTTCAGATTCTCTTCGCGCGGCTGGATCTTCTCGACATCGCCGGCGATCCAGCCCAGCCCGTCGGTCGTGACGTGTTCCTTGCCCTTGGTCGCCATCAGCTGCATGCCGACGCAGATGCCGAAGAAGGGGCGCGCCTTGTCGCGCACCGCTTCGGTCATCGCCTCGACCATGCCGTCCAGTGAATCCAGTCCCTTGCGGCAATCCGCGAAAGCGCCGACGCCGGGCAGCACGATGCGATCGGCGCGAAATACCGTTTCGGGATCGCGCGTGACGATGATTTTCTCCGGCACATCCATGCTGCGCGCGGCGCGCTCGAACGCTTTCGCTGCGGAGTGCAGGTTGCCCGAGCCGTAATCGATAATGGCAACGCTCACCGTGTCACTCCCGGTTGCGGGAATAACCCGATGATGTCGTTTTGCGCCGGAGACGGCGGACGTGAGAAAGACTGGCTGGGAACGTGACGGGTCGGCGGCGGACCGCCGCGATCGCTCGCCCACTGATCGTTGACTGCGTTGTGCTGCGCGGTCCAGCGATCGAAGAAGCGACGCTCGGCGGCATCCTTGTTATCTGCAACGACCACATCGAGCTGACGCCACTTGCCGCGCGACAGAGTCCAGCGTCGCAGGCTGGCCGCCTCGAAGCCCATCAGCAGCGCGAACAGCAGCATCACGACGAAACGGGCGCCGAGATCGACCTTCAACATCGACAGCGCGACTTCGCCGGCGATCGACAGCACGACATAGCCGAGCAATGCCCACCACAGCCGATGATAGATCAGCCAGATCAGGCCGGCGACGAACGCCCAGAAATGGAATCCATCGCGCACGAACTCGAACTTGTCCGTTGCCGCAAACGGCTCAGGGCCGGCACCGCGAGGTGCGTGAACTGTGTAGACCGGCATGGCAAACTCCGCCCGAAACCGTAGAGGCCGATCAGCCGCCGAGCTGACCCTTGGTGGATGGCACTTCGCCGGCATTGCGCGGATCGATCGCAACACCCGCCCGCAGCGCCCGCGCCAGACCCTTGAAGCAGGATTCGGCAATGTGATGGCTGTTCTCGCCATATAGGGTTTCGACGTGCAAAGTCACGCCCGCATTGCCGGCAAAGGCGTTGAACCACTCGCGCACCAGCTCGGTGTCGAATTCGCCGATCTTGTGGGTCGGGAAGGTGGACTTGAACACCAGCACCGGCCGGCCGGAAATATCCAGCGCCACCCGGGTCAGGGTCTCGTCCATCGGCATATAGACCGAGGCATAGCGGGTGATCCCGGCCATGTCGCCAAGTGCCTGCTTGACCGCCTGGCCAAGCGCGATGCCGACATCCTCCACCGTATGATGGAAATCGACATGGAGGTCGCCGACCGCCTTCACGGTGACGTCGATGCGGGAATGGCGGGCGAGCAGATCGAGCATATGGTCGAAGAAGCCGATTCCGGTGGTCGATTTGGATACGCCGGTACCGTCGAGGTTCACGGAGACCTCGATATCGGTTTCCTTGGTCTTGCGCTTGATCGTCGCCGTGCGCATGAAAACGCCTCTCCGCCTGCTGAAAACGCGCCCTTTTAACAGGGAGATGACACCTTCGCTACCGCGGGAGAGCCGATTCCGGACCGATCTTTGCCCCTATGGTGACCGGAATCCGCGCGCATCGGCCGCTGGCCTATGCTTCCTCACCGGATTTGCAACGGCCGGTATCCGTGCCTAGATCAGGCCCTCAAGAGGGTTTCCATGAACGCATCTTATTCGGCTTCCCACGACGGATCGTCTCCGGTCTGGCACGGCACCACCATCCTGACCGTCCGCAAGGGCGGTAAAGTCGTGATCGGCGGCGACGGCCAGGTCTCGATCGGCCAAACGGTCATCAAATCCAACGCCAAAAAGGTCCGTAAGCTGGGCAAGGGCGACGTAATCGGCGGCTTTGCCGGCGCCACGGCGGACGCCTTCACGCTGTTCGAGCGTCTCGAAGCCAAACTGGAGCAGTACCCCGGCCAATTGACCCGGGCGGCCGTCGAACTCGCCAAGGACTGGCGCACCGACCGGTATCTGCGCCGGCTGGAAGCCATGATGATCGTCGCCGACAAGGACGTCTCGCTGGTGCTGACCGGCACCGGCGACGTGCTGGAGCCGGAAGCCGGCGTGATGGCCATCGGCTCGGGCGGCAATTACGCGCTGGCAGCAGCGAGGGCCTTGGTCGATACCGATCAGGATGCCGAGACCATCGTGCGCAAGTCGCTGGATATCGCGGCCGATATCTGCGTCTACACCAACCGCAACGTAACGCTGGAAATGCTGGAGGCATGACCGCCGCGGGTCACAATACCCGCGCGTCGTCCGGCAGCGACCTCTCGGTCAAGCAGGGCGTAGTCATCGCGCTCGGCCTGCTCGCCCTGCAGGCGACTCTTCTTTATGCGATGGGGCGATTGCCGATCTGCGCCTGTGGCTACGTGAAGCTGTGGCATGGCGTGGTGCTGAGTTCGGAGAATTCACAGCACCTCACCGACTGGTACACATTCTCTCACATCATCCACGGCTTCCTGTTTTACGCCGCCACCTGGCTCCTGTTTCCACAACTGTCCTGGATCGCGCGCCTGATCGTCGCCATGCTCATCGAAGGCGGCTGGGAGCTGCTGGAAAATTCGAGCTGGATTATCGAACGCTATCGCGCCGGAACGATGTCGCTGGATTATTTCGGCGACAGCATTGTCAATTCGCTGGCTGACACACTGTCGATGATCACGGGCTTCATCCTGGCGCGGAAGCTGCCGATCGCCGCTACCGTCGCGATCGCGCTTCTGTTCGAGATTCTGGTCGGCCTGCACATTCGCGACAATCTCACTTTGAACGTGATCATGCTGATTCATCCATTCGAAGCGATCCGAACCTGGCAGGCCGGGCCACCCATTATCTGATCCGCTTGTCCCCACGCCCTTCTCAACTTACGTAGAGTGACATGACCGACTTTTCTCCCCGCGAAATCGTAAGCGAACTCGACCGGTTCATCGTCGGCCAGCACGACGCCAAGCGCGCGGTATCGATCGCGCTGCGCAATCGTTGGCGGCGCCTGCAACTGACCGGATCGCTCCGCGAGGAAGTGCTGCCAAAGAACATCCTGATGATCGGCCCCACCGGCGTCGGCAAGACCGAGATCGCACGGCGGCTGGCGAAGCTCGCTGGCGCGCCGTTCATCAAGGTCGAAGCGACCAAGTTCACCGAAGTCGGTTACGTCGGCCGCGACGTCGAGCAGATCATCAGGGACCTCGTCGAGGTCGCGATCTCGCTAACCCGCGAGCGCAAGCGCAAGGACGTCCAGGCACGCGCTCAGCTCGCCGCCGAGGATCGCGTGGTCGACGCGCTGGTCGGCGCCACGGCGAGTGCGGCGACAAAAGAATCCTTCCGCAAGAAGCTCCGCACCGGCGAGCTCAACGACAAGGAGATCGAGATCGAGGTTCAGTCCTCCGGCGGCCCCTCGATGTTCGAAATCCCGGGAATGCCCGGCGCGCAGATGGGCGCGATCTCGATTGGCGATATCTTCGGCAAGATGGGCAAGGGCACCAAGACGCGCCGTCTGCGCGTGGAAGACGCACATGAGCCGCTGGTGAATGAGGAAGCCGACAAGCTGCTCGACAGCGACGCACTCGTGCAGGAAGCGATTTCAGTGGTCGAGAACAACGGCATCGTGTTTCTCGACGAGATCGACAAGATCTGCGTGCGCGACGGCCGCAGCGGCGGCGAAGTCTCGCGCGAAGGTGTTCAGCGCGACCTGCTGCCGCTGATCGAAGGCACCACCGTCTCCACCAAGCACGGCGCGGTGAAGACCGACCACATCCTGTTCATCGCATCCGGCGCATTCCATATCGCCAAGCCGAGCGATCTCTTGCCGGAATTGCAGGGCCGCCTGCCGATCCGCGTCGAGCTCAATGCGCTGACCCGCGATGACATGCGCCGCATTCTCACCGAGCCAGAGGCTTCGCTGATCAAGCAGTATGTGGCGCTATTGCAGACCGAAGGCGTGACGCTCGAATTCGCCGACGATGCCATCGATGCACTGGCCGATGTCGCCGTTGCCGTGAATTCAACCGTCGAGAATATCGGCGCACGACGTTTGCAGACGGTGATGGAGAGGGTGCTCGACGAGATTTCCTTCGCTGCGCCCGATCGCAACGGCGAGACCATCAGAATAGATGCCGCCTATGTGCAGAAGCATGTGGGGGATCTGGCGAAGAATTCGGATCTGAGCCGGTTTATTTTGTGAGACGAAGCACTGACCTCTCGCTCCCTCGCCCCGCTCTTGCGGGGAGAGATTAAGAACGCGCCCGCCTGATCCGCACATACAGCGCACCGGCGCCGCCGTGCCCGATATGCGCTTCCTCGAATCCCACCACCAGCGACCGAAACTCCGGCAGTCCCAGCCAGAGCGGCACCTGGCGGCGCAGGACGCCGCGCTCGGATTCCGGGCCGGTCGTGCGGCCCTTGCCGGTGATAACCAGCACGAAAGTCATGCCGTCATGGCTGGCGCGATGCAGGAATGCCGACAGCGCGTGATGCGCGCGCGTCTGTGTCATTCCGTGCAGATCGATCCGCGCGTCGATGTCCTTGCGACCGCGCGAGAGCTGTGAACGCTCGCGACGGCCGAGCGGCGCCAGAGGCGGCACCGGCGGCGGCGCAGGCTTTGCGGTTTTGAGGACTGCCGGCGGTGCCGAGGTCATCTTCTTGGGCGCCGCGACTTTCACAAGCGTTGGCGCGTCTTCCGCAGGCTCCGGCTTCACTACCCGCTTCTTGCGCAGCGGCTTGACCTGTTTGGCGACCAGTTCCCACAGCGCGCGCTCCTCTTCGCTCAGCACGCGGCGACGGCGCGGCGCCACGGGATCGATGAGTTGCGGTGGACGTGAACGCTTCATTGCCAGGGAAAACGGAAGAGGGACTGCGGCTGCTTCGCTGCGCGACGATACACGCGGTGCCTGGCTTTGGCACGTTTCGGTTTCACTTCCCGCTTCACTTCAGGTTTTACTTCGGGTTTTTTCTGCGACTTCGCCTCGGCTGCGACTTGAGGCGCGACCGCAGGCCGAGCCTCCGGCAATGGCACTGTCGTAGCCACGGATGGAGACGATGTCGGGGTGGGCGCGACCGTAGCCACAGCCGGTTTTGCAACCGGCAATGGCGGCGGCGCTGTCACTGTTGGCGCTACGGGTTTCGACGCGACCGATGTATCAGACCTAGACGTATCGGGCTTTGCTGCGGCCTTGTTGTCGATCGCGGGATTTTCGACCTTCGATACTTCCGGGGGCTTTAGCTCGGTCTGTGGAAACAGCTTTGCGATTGTCTCCGACGGCCGCGCATCGGGCAGCGGCATGTGATGGCCGCGCACAGAGGGATCGAGACTCTTCGGTACCAGCATAACAAAGCGCGCAGGATGGCGCATCCGGCCGGCGACTCGGCCAGCTTCTGCGCCGGCCCCAAAATACAGATCGGCACGGGCCGGACCGACAATGGCCGAGCCGGTGTCCTGCGCTACCATCAGGCGACGGAACGGCGTCTTTGCCGTATCCGAGTCGACCGGCAGATCGCCTTCGATGAAGAACGGTGTGCCATAGACATGCAGCGACTTGTCGACGGCGATGGATCGGCCCGGCGTCAGCGGCACGCCTTGCGCACCGACGGCTTCGTCCTTGTCGGAGAGCTGCACTTCGCGAAAGAAGACATAAGAGCGATTCTGCCGACGTAGTTCGCTCGCGGCATCCGGGTTCTCTTCCATATATTGCCGGATACGCTGCATCGACATCTGCTCGCGCGGGATGATGCCGCGATCGATCAGCACGCGACCGACCGGCGTATAGCGATAGCCATTATGCGCATCGTAATTGATCCTCACCGTGCCGCCGTCTTCGAGGCGGACGCGCGCCGAGCCCTGGATCTGCGTGAACAGCAAATCGGTCTGGCTCTTCAGCCAGACGATTTCGAGCCCGCGCCCGGCGATGGCGCCGTCTTCGATCTCACCACGATCATAATAAGGCACGAGTTTGCGACGGCCAATCTTGCGGAACACATCGCCGCCATTTGGCATGCTTGCGGATGACTGGCGATAGCCGCGCACAAACAGATTCGACGGGCGGCGATAGACCGGCACGGTGTAAACGTCAGTCTTCGTGCGCGAACCGTCGATCACCGGCTCATAGTAGCCGGTGACGAAACCTTCAGGCTCGCCGAGCCGTGAGATACGCAGCGGCAGAAAATGGTCTTCGAAGAAGGCGCGCGCCTTGGCGCCATCGGAAATCTCGGCAGTTCTCGCAGCCCGGCAGGGATCGCGGAGCGTGGTGCCAAGCGCCTTCGAATCCGTTGGTGAGTTGCGTTGAGCAACGATCGGCTTGCAACTGGTGCGAAACGCCTGGAAGGCGAGGAGGTGATCGTCCTCGCTCCAGCCGGCGATATCGGTCCAATTCACCGGCGCATATTGGCTGCCTGTGAATTCGAACGGCCATTCCCGCGGCGGATTGTGCCGGGGCACATACACAAATTGTGCAGGATCATTCTTGACGTGCTTGGCGTGACGCCGGACCCGTGCGTCCGCAGAGACAGGGACCAACGCAGCAGCAATCACGCACAGCGCGGCAAGCCGGCCGAGCCTGGCAGCGTTATTGCACGCTGCCGGTGCCAACCAGCTTCCAATTCGGATCGCGCGAAGTGATGTCGCGGGCAAAAGTCCAGACGTCGGTGATGTCGCTGACCTTGTCGGCATTGCCGTCGACCACAGCGCCGGTCTTGTCGCGCGTCACCGAAATCATCTGCGACACGAAACGTACGGTGAGCTGTGCCGCGCGATCGCGCACTTCGGCGCTGACGAGTTCGGCCTTGTCGATGGAGACGAAACGGGTCTCGGTCTTCTGCTCGTTCTTCTCGCGGTCCTTGATGACGGCGTCGAACGAGTCGAACACTTCCGATGACAGCAGATCCTTCAGCGACCGACGATCGCCGTTGGCAAAGGCCAACACGATCATCTCATAGGCGCCCTTGGCGCCGGTGATGAAATGGCGCGGATCGAACGACGAATCCTGGTCGACGATGGCATCGAGACCGGCGGCGAGCGGCGTGCCCGGTTCGGTGATGCCCTTCCAGCGCTCGGCGGGAGAGACGTCGGCGGCCGGTGCCGGCGCAGCCTGATCGATCGGACCGCCGGGCATCGGCACGACATTGCCTTCGGGCGGCAGAGCATCACGCGCGGCGCGGTCGAAGGGCGGACGCTCCTCGCCGGTGCGCTGTCCGAGCACGTTGCGCAGGCGGATGAAAATGAAGACCGCCAGTGCCAGGAAGATGATGGTGTAAATGTCCACGTCTTATTGCTTTCTGATCGGTGCCGGGCATGCCCGGCGGAAGACTATGCCGCCCATCGCGGTGCTGAAATCGGCTCCCACAGGGTCGGGAGATCGCGTCATGGGCGAACCTGCTCCATGTAGACATGAAACTAAGCCCAGCCAATGGCGCGCCATCGTGTCCGGCTGCGGCAAAGCGGCCTTCGCACCGGCAGCCTCGACCGCAACCGTTTCGATAAATTCTAGCGCGTTTGTCTGTCAGAGGAAATCGGATCGAACGAGGAAAACCCGCACTTTCAGTCATTTAACGTGAATTCGGAGCGAATATGACCGGTTTTGCACCTGGATGCCCAAGCGGTGGGTCAAACCAGCGATTTTCTAGCGTCCAGGTTGTGGCGTGGCATCCTTGTCGAGTGCCGCAGGCCTATGATAGCCACTCGCCGCGATCACCTCATTCGACCGTTCGTGCGGACGCCCGCGACGAACCGGTTCCACCCGCCCGGCAGCGCTTCAGGAGAATTTTCGATGGCAAACGGCAACGGCACCCCTCCGGAGCAGTCCCCCCCCCAGCTTAATGTACTGGCGCAGTACACCAAGGACCTGTCGTTCGAAAACCCGAACGCCCCAGCCTCGCTGGCACCGCAGGCCCAGCAGCCGAACATCAATATCCAGATCAATGTCGGCGCCAACAATCTCTCCGAGAGCGAATATGAAGTGACGCTGTCGGTCGAGGGCAAGGCCGAGAACGCCGGCTCGGTGCTGTTCTCGTTCGAGCTGGCCTATGCCGGCGTATTCCGCATCGTCAACGTGCCGCAGGAAAACCTGCACCCGCTGGTTATGATCGAATGCCCGCGCCTGCTGTTCCCGTTCGCGCGCGAAATCATCGCCACCGCCGTACGTGATGGCGGCTTCCCGCCGCTGATGCTCGATCCCGTGGATTTCGTCGGTCTGTACCGGCAGAACCTGGAACGTCAGGCTCAAGCCGACGCTGGTCCGGCAAACTAAGTTCGGGTGCTCCAGTAATAAGCTTACGTCATGGCCGGGCTTGTCCCGGCCATTGTCGTTTTACGACGGCGTTCCCAGAAATTCGTTCCAGATTGCCTTCTCGCCCATCGTTGCGACAAAGGCGCGGTGCTCGGCGCGATCGGCTTCGGTCACGCGCGGCGCAAGTGCGATCTCGCGCTGGCGGCGCGGTGCGTCATTGATGCTGCCGGTGCGCTGCGCAGGCGCTTCGTCCGCCAGGATCAGTTGCGACTGCCGGGCCCCAATGAGGTCGATATAGACTTCCGCCAGCAATTCGGAGTCGAGCAGCGCGCCGTGCTTGGTGCGGCGGGAATTGTCGATCGCATAGCGGGCGCAGAGATCGTCGAGCTTGTTCGACACACCGGGATGCTTGCGGCGCGCCAGCAACAGCGTGTCAACGAGACGCTCGCGCGGCACCGGCGGGCGCTTGATGCGATCGAGTTCGGCATTGATGAAGCCGAGGTCGAACATGCCGTTATGAATCACCAGCGGCGAATCGCCGATGAAGGCCATGAAGTCGTCGACCACTTCGTGAAACAGCGGCTTGGTCGACAGGAACTCGGCCGACAGCCCGTGCACGTTGAATGCTTCCTGAGGCATGTCACGCTCGGGATTGACGTAGACATGAAAGGTCTGGCCGGTCGGCATCCGGTTGAAAATTTCGAGGCAACCGATTTCCACCAGCCGATCGCCCCGGAGGGGATCGAGGCCGGTGGTTTCGGTATCCATGACGATTTCGCGCATCGCAGTAAGCCGGTTGTCGAATCAGGGGGCGGTCAGGGCCGCCGTTGTGGCATCTTAACAGCCTCGGCGAGAATTTCACGGATCTGCTCCCGCACGGGGTCCAATCCGTTCGACGTATCCACCACGAAGTCGGCGCGCTTGCGCTTTTCGGCGTCAGGCAGCTGCCGCGCCAGAATGGCGTCGAGTTTCTCGGCCGTCATACCCTCGCGCGCCAGGATGCGCTCACGCTGCTGTTCGGGATTGGTGGACACGACGACTACCGCATCGACCCGCTTTTCTCCGCCGGTTTCATAGAGCAGGGGCACATCGACCACTGCCACTGGCGCACCCGACTTCTCTGCATCTTCCAGGAATTTTCTGTGATAGGCGCCGAGCAGCGGATGCACGATCTGCTCGAGCCTCTTCATCGCGGCGGCATCGTGCACCACCAGCGGCGATAGCTTCGCGCGATCGACCTTGCCATTCACGGTGGTTCCGGGAAACGCCGCCTCGATCAGCGGTACAGCTTCGCCCTCATAGATCATGTGCACGGTGGCGTCGGCGTCATAGACCGGCACGCCGGCTTCCATGAACAACTTCGCCGTGGTGGATTTCCCCATTCCGATCGAACCGGTCAGCCCCAATACGCGCATCAATTCCTCATAAAAATCAGATCGCGATCATCTCTTCGCCCCGCAGGAAACTCAACAGCGGCAACAGCGGTAGGCCGAGAATGGTAAAGTGATCGCCTTCAATCAGCTCGAACAGATGCACACCCAAACCTTCGAGCTGATAGGCGCCGACACTCGTCGTCACCTTGTCGCCCGCAGCGTCCAGATAGGCATTGATCGCCGCATCATCCAGCTTGCGCATGGTCATATGCGCCACGGAGACATTGGAGAACAACGTCGCACCATCGCAAACGACGGCAAGCGCTGAATGCAATTCGTGGGTCCGACCGGCGAGGATCGCAAGTTGTTCGGCCGCCTGTTCGCGTCCGGCGGGTTTGCTGAACATCCGATCCCCGAGCGCCAGGATTTGATCGGCGCCAAGAACATAGCGACCGGGATGACGCAGCGAGATAAAGGCCGCCTTCCGCTCGGCGAGCAAAGCCGCGATCTCACCAGGCGCCGTCAACCCGGATTTCTGCTGGATGCCGCGCTCGTCGATATCCGCCGGCATCGCATCAAACGTAATGCCAGCATTCGCCAGCAACTCACGACGCGCCAAACTCTGCGACGCCAGGATCAGTGGTTGCACGCCACGCCAAATGGTCATTCGGACATCCTCTGACGCTGGCGATCGGCCAGCAGTTTCATGATGGCTGCCGCGGTTTCCTCGATGGAGCGACGTGTCACTTCCAACAAAGCCCAGCCGTATTTGGCGCTAAGCTTGCGCGCATAGGTGACTTCGTCCGTGACCGACTGGCGATCGATATAATCGTCATTGGCCGTATCGCTGCCAATGCTGAGAAGCCGGTTCTGGCGAATCTGAATCAAGCGCTCCGGCGTCGCGTGCAGGCTGACCACCAGCGGATTTTTCAACGTCTCAAGCTGATGGGGAATGGGGATGCCGGGGACGAGCGGCACATTGGCCGTGCGCACACCACGATTGGCAAGATAGATCGATGTTGGTGTCTTCGACGTGCGCGAGACGCCGACGAGAACCACATCCGCTTCTTCGAGGCCTTCCACATGCTGGCCATCGTCATGCATCATCGAATAATTCAGCGCGTCGATACGCTTGAAATATTCGGCGTTGAGCGTGTGCTGCGCACCGACGCGGCCGGTTGTCGACGCACCAAGATAAGCCTGAAACAGCTGCATCACTGGCCCGATGATCGACAGGCTCGGGCTGTTGATCTCCTGGCACTTGGCTTCCAACCGGCCAACCAGATCTTTTTCCAGCAGCGTAAAGAGAACAATGCCGGGGGCTTCCTCGATTTCGGAAAGCACGCGATCAAGCTGCTTCTGACTCCGCACGAGCGGGTAGACATGTTCGACTGGCGTGACATTCGCGTATTGCGCCGCGACGGCGCGAGCCACGGTGATCAATGTCTCACCGGTCGAATCGGAGACCAGATGAAGATGAAAATAGCTGCCGGTGGTGGGCACCATGATCGTGTATGTCCTGTGAATCTCTGTGGAGCTTTTCCGGGAAATCGACCATCGCCTCGGCGGGCCCGGGATAACTCGGTTTTTTCTTCACAGGGCTCATGAAGAGGAAAAGCTCTGAGGCTGCTCTGAATGATAATGGGGTTATCCGGGTTTGTCTTGGGATAATCCAGTGCACGGCGACGGTAAGCCTTTGCGCTGCATATCGAACTTGCATACAGGCCGCTTTGGAGAAATCACGTGGCCATGTGCATAAGCGTGGGACAGTTCCGGGATTGTTTTGGGCGGCTGAAATCCACTGTCACTTAGACTCAAACCTAAGATTCTATAAATATTATTTAAGAGAAGGATGGCTTGCGGATAGTGCGGTGATCCGCTCTGTATCGGCGCGTCCTGCAACGCGGCTTTCCGGTGAAGTGTTCCGGTGTCTGCACGTGCGGTGTGACGCAGTGATGCTGGAAAGAACTTTCGAATGTATGAATGGGCCAAGGCGCTGCATGTGATCGCCGTCATCTCCTGGATGGCGGGCATGCTCTATCTGCCACGACTGTTCGTCTATCACTGCGATGCGGAGATCGGCTCGAAGCAATCCGAAACCTTCAAGGTGATGGAGCGTCGCCTGCTCAAGGCGATCATCAATCCGGCGATGATCGTCACCTGGATCCTCGGCCTGTATCTCGCCTGGGCCGGTCACTGGTTCAGCTCGGGCTGGTTTCACGCCAAACTGACGTTGGTGCTGCTGATGTCTGGCGTTCATGGCTTTCTGAGTGCCCGGGTGCGTGATTTTGCTCAGGACAAAAATACGCGGACTTCGAAATTCTATCGAATTATCAACGAGGTACCCACAATTTTGATGATCCTGATCGTGATTTTGGTGATCGTAAAGCCGTTCTAGGCCAAATTTGTCATCACAACCGCCGTTTCGGCTCCTTGCGCGACACCCTGCGATTTTCTATATTCGCGTTATCCCACCCCACGCAGGCGGATGTGGTTTGTACCGGTTTCGCTTTTTGAACCGGCCACCGCATCAGGTTTGAAGCTCCTTCAGCACCTTCCTCGCTCAAGACTTCCTGGCCAGAGACCTGCGGACTTTCCTGATCTTTTCCAGCGTCCGCATCCGTCTTGGCTACCTCGCGCTCCCTCCCCGACTTTCCACAGGATCCCTCCCAATGCGGGAAATGAAACTCCAGGACCTCAAGGCCAAGACGCCAGCCGAGCTTGTCTCGTTTGCGGAAGAGCTCGGGGTCGAAAATGCCAGCACCATGCGCAAGCAGGAGCTGATGTTCGCGAGCTTGAAGCAGCTAGCGATCAAGGAAACCGACATCATCGGTGAAGGCGTCGTCGAGGTTCTCTCCGACGGCTTCGGCTTCTTGCGGTCGCCCGATGCGAACTACCTGCCAGGTCCGGACGATATCTATGTCTCGCCCTCGCAGATCCGCCGCTTCGGCTTGCGCACTGGCGATACGGTCGAAGGCCATATCCGCAGCCCGAAGGAAGGCGAACGTTATTTCGCTTTGCTCAAGGTCAATACGCTCAACTTCGAAGATCCCGAGAAGTCGAAGCACAAGGTCAATTTCGACAACCTCACCCCGCTGTTTCCGGACCAGCGCTTCCGCCTCGAGCTGGAAGATTCGACCCGCCGCGATCTCTCGGCGCGTGTCATCGACATCGTCGCGCCGATCGGTAAGGGTCAACGCGCACTGATCGTCGCGCCGCCGCGTACGGGTAAGACCGTGCTGATGCAGAACATCGCGCATTCGATCACCGCCAACCACCCGGAATGCTATCTGATCGTTCTTCTGATCGACGAACGTCCGGAAGAAGTCACCGACATGCAGCGTTCGGTGAAGGGCGAAGTCGTTTCGTCGACCTTCGACGAACCGGCCGTTCGTCACGTGCAGGTCGCCGAAATGGTGATCGAGAAGGCCAAGCGCCTGGTCGAACATGGCCGCGACGTGGTCATCCTGCTGGATTCGATCACCCGTCTCGGCCGCGCCTACAACACCGTGGTCCCGTCGTCCGGCAAGGTGCTCACCGGCGGTGTCGACGCCAATGCTCTGCAGCGTCCGAAGCGCTTCTTCGGTGCGGCCCGTAATGTGGAAGAAGGTGGTTCGCTGACCATCATCGCTACCGCGCTGGTCGATACTGGCAGCCGTATGGACGAAGTCATTTTCGAAGAATTCAAGGGCACCGGTAACTCGGAACTCATCCTGGACCGCAAGGTCTCGGACAAGCGGACTTTCCCGGCGATCGATATCTCGCGCTCGGGCACCCGCAAGGAAGAGCTCATCACCGATCCGCAGCTGCTCAAGAAGATGTATGTGCTCCGCCGCATTCTCAATCCGATGGGCACGATGGACGCTATCGACTTCCTGCTCGACAAGCTCCGCAACACGAAGAACAACTCGGAATTCTTCGATTCGATGAATACGTAAGTTTCGGGGCTGTTCGGGCGAACAGTTTCAGGATTGCAAAAAGCGCCGTTGCGAAAGCAACGGCGCTTTTCTGTTTTGTGCACCATTACTCGCTGTCATTCCGGGATGTACGGAAGTCGGCTATGCCGGCTGAAGTACAGACCCGGAATCCCGGATTGTTTTGAACATCTCGGGATTCCCCGCCACTCTAATTGGAGTGGCTGAGGTTCGCTCGCAGCTAACGCTGCGCTCGCCACGGAACGATGGCATGGGTGGGATTTCAGAGTCAGAATCCCCATTGCATCCGGTCACCCGCATCGGCAAATAGGCGATGCATCCACGCGACCAGACGATCTACGCATTGTCCTCCGGACGGCCGCCGACGGCGATCGCTATCGTGCGCGTGTCGGGTCCACTGGCGGGGCAGGTCTTGGAGCGTCTGGCGAAGAAGCTGCCGGCGCCACGGCTGGCGGCTCATGTTCTGCTGTCAGACGAAAAGCTTGGTCCGATCGACGATGCAGTGGTGCTGTGGTTTCCGGAACCGGCCAGTGCGACCGGGGAAGATGTTGCCGAATTTCATATCCACGGCGGACGCGCAGTGCTGGCTTCCTTGTTTGAAGCGCTGGCGGCTATCGATGGCTTACGGCCGGCGGAGCCCGGCGAATTTACGCGCCGTGCGTTCGAGAACGGCAAGCTCGATCTGACTGAGGCGGAAGGCCTTGATGATCTGATCCATGCCGATACCGACCGGCAGCGGCGTCAGGCGCTGCGGCAGCTCAAGGGACTGCTCGGCGACAAGGCGCGCAACTGGCGACAGCAGATCATCGAGGCGCTGGCCCTGGTCGAAGTCGGCATCGATTTTTCCGACGAGGGCGACGTATCTGCCGAATTGCTGGCGCCGGCTTTGGCGAAAGCATCGGCGCTGCATCGGGAGATCGAGGAGGTGCTGGCGGCACAGGGTCGAAGCGAGCGCTTGCGCGACGGTCTGGTGGTGGCGATCGCTGGCCAGCCCAATGTCGGTAAATCGACGCTGATGAACCAGCTCGCCCGGCGCGACGTGGCGATCGTATCACCGTATGCGGGCACCACCCGGGACGTCATCGAGGTGCAGCTCGATCTCGACGGTTATCCGGTGACGATCATCGACACCGCCGGCATTCGTGAGACGGCCGATCCGGTGGAGGAGGAGGGCGTGCGCCGGGCGCGGGCTCGGGCGGCCGAAGCGGATCTGGTGCTCTGGCTGGTGGACTCCAGCGCAGGGGCATCTCATCCAGAGCAATGGCTGGCGGAATCTGAGACGCCGGTCTGGGTGGTCCGGAACAAGGTCGATCTGGTCCAGGCTGCCTCAGCCGGGCCAGACTTGTTGATCGCAATTTCTGCAGAGCGCGGCGATGGCCTCGCACAACTGTTGGCCCTGCTGGTCGACTTCGCCGGTCGGTACTTTGGGAGCGGTGAGGCTGGGCTGATTACCCGGGAGCGGCAGCGTCTTTTGCTGCGCAGCACTTCGAGTTTGCTGCAGCATGCTGCAGCATCGGCCGGGCATGGTGAAGAATTCGTTGCGGAAGATATGCGTGCTGCGGCGCAGCAATTGGGACTGCTGCTGGGACGTGTCGATGTGGAAGATATCCTCGATAGCATCTTCCGGGATTTTTGTATAGGTAAGTAATATTACTTTATTCACTTTTTATTGAAATGAATATTGAATCAACTCAGGCGTGGAACTCTCGGTAAAAGCATAGAGATTTCAGCCATCATTGCGAGCGGAGCGAAGCAATCCAGAAGGGATAGCTGACTTGCAAAAGACAGGACTGCTTCGTTGCAGGCGTGCGCTATGCAATGACGGCTAAAGCAGATTGTGTTTCACGTGAAACAGTCCTGCCTCTTAGATCCTCTTCAGAGGACATCCGTTGTTTCACGTGAAACAGTGCCTGTGGATTTCTCTTCAATCCCGGCGGCGCCCGCGCTAGAAGCTGCGGCCATGCAGGACAAGTTTGACGTCATCGTAATCGGGGGAGGCCATGCCGGCTGCGAGGCCGCGGCTGGTGCTGCGCGCATGGGCGCGCGGACTGCATTGGTCACGCACCAGTTTGCGACCATTGGCGCGATGTCCTGCAACCCCGCCATCGGCGGTCTGGGCAAGGGTCATTTGGTTCGCGAAGTCGATGCGCTGGACGGGTTGATGGGACGCATCGCCGATGCCGGCGGCATCCAGTTCCGCATGCTCAATCGCAAGAAGGGCCCGGCCGTCCGCGGCCCGCGCACCCAGGCGGACCGCAAGCTTTACGCTGCAGCGATGCAGGCGGCGATCGTGGCGACCGAGAATCTGAGTGTGGTTGAAGGCGAGGCCGACGACCTGCTGATGTCAAATGGCCGGGTCACCGGCGTCCGTCTGGCCGATGGCCGCGAACTCGCTGCCGGATCGGTGGTCATCACCACTGGGACCTTTCTGCGCGGCCTGATCCATCTCGGCGAGAAGAACTGGCCCGCTGGCCGGATCGATGAAGCTCCCGCACTGGGCCTGTCCAAGGCGTTCGAGCGCGTCGGTTTTACCCTCGGACGGCTCAAGACCGGCACGCCACCAAGGCTCGATGGGACCACCATCGACTGGGCCGGGGTTGAGATGCAGTCCGCCGACGATCCGCCGGAGCCGTTCTCGGTCATGACCGAGCGGATCACCAATCCGCAGATCCAGTGCGGCATTACGCGCACCACACCGGCCACCCATGAGGTGATCCGCGCCAATGTGCATCGTTCGCCGATGTATTCCGGCCAGATCAAGAGCTCAGGGCCGCGCTACTGCCCGTCCATCGAGGACAAGATCGTCCGCTTTGGCGATCGCGATGGTCACCAAATCTTCCTGGAGCCGGAAGGCCTCGATGACTCCACGGTCTATCCCAACGGCATCTCTACCTCACTGCCCGAGGAGGTTCAGGCTGCGATCCTGGCCTCGATCCCCGGTCTCGAGCGGGTCCGAATGGTCCGCCCCGGTTATGCGATCGAATATGACCACGTCGATCCCCGCGAACTCGATCCGACGCTGCAGACCAAGCGCGTCTCCGGCCTGTTTCTGGCCGGGCAGATCAATGGCACCACAGGATACGAAGAGGCCGCCGCCCAGGGTCTGGTCGCCGGTCTGAATGCGGCCCTGTCTGCGAGTGGGAGCCAGTTGACCGTGTTCGACCGGGCTGACGGTTATCTCGGCGTGATGATTGACGATCTGGTCACCCGCGGAATTACCGAGCCCTATCGGATGTTTACTTCGCGGGCCGAATATCGTCTCACGCTGCGTGCCGACAACGCCGATCAGCGTCTGACTGACAAGGGTATCAGCCTGGGATGTGTCGGCAGCGCTCGTTCGGCCCGGCATGGCGCCAAGATGGAAGCCCTCGCCGCTGGTAAGGCCCTGACCCAGGCGCTCTCGATCACTCCTAACGGGGCCGCTAAGCACGGTCTGGCGCTCAATCATGACGGTCAGCGCCGCTCTGCCTTCGATCTCCTCTCCTACCCAGAGACCGAATGGGCCACCGTGACCCGGATCTGGCCAGAATTATCGGCCATTGACCCAGCGATCGGTACCCATATCGAGATCGATGCCAAATATGGTGTCTATCTGAAGCGTCAGACCGCGGATGTGGAGGCTTTTCGCCGTGACGAGGGTCTCTCGCTGGTGGACGTCGACTATGATGCGGTCCCCGGACTGTCCAATGAGGCCCGGGCGAAGCTCAAGGCCGCGCTTCCTCACACTGTGGGGCAGGCGGGACGTCTGGATGGTATGACCCCGGCGGCGCTGGCCATTCTCGCGGCCTATCTCCGCCGCGAAGCACGCAAGCCGAAGGCTGCTTTGGCCTAGTTGGTTGTTTCACGTGAAACAGGAAGCCGAAATCAACGCGGCTCCGTTGAAGGTGGCTTCGCTGGCCGGCGGGGCCAGAAGGCAATAGCTGCGACGGCCACTGTAAAGAGAACCACGGCGACGATCGTCTGGACCACGTCGAAATTGAGTGCGTCACGCGAGACGAACAACGCAGTGATGGGTGCTGCCAGCATCAGGAAAAGCCGTACGATCACACTCATGGTCATCTGCCTCCAACGATGATTCATTGGAGCCCGGACTCGTCCTGCTCGCATTGATCCTGGTCAACTCACTGTCCTGAATCCTCTATACTGCAAACCCTTGCGCCCTCAGGACGGCATTCAGCTGGTTATCAGAGGTGCTGAACAGGTCGTACAGGACGGCGTAAGGATCGCCTTCAAGCTTGAGCGCACGCGCAAAGGCAGGCTCTGTCTTTACTCCTCCGGCCCGTAACGCGCAGATGGCGGTGTGGAAGGCGGGTCCGCCCAGGGTCAGCAGTCGCTTCTCGACCTCGAAGTGCCGCCAGCCAGCTTGATCCTGTACGGGAGTCGAGCTGACGAAGATTTCGAATGGCCATCCATACGCTTCGAATGTCGCGATCACCGGTCGGCCTTTGGCCGACCATTGATAGATGGCAAAGCTTTCGGACTCGCCGAAGTGCTTCCAGACAAGTTCAACAGCCGCGGACAGGTCGGCGGCGCAACAGATGATATCGATGTCACTGTTGGGCCGGGCGACACCGAGCGGCAGCGTGCCGATCACATGCGGGTCGAATGGTTCGAGGATGCGGAGCAGGCCGGTGCGTCGAAGGGCATCCTGATAGGTCGGTCGCTCATTCATCGGCAATTCCCGCCCGGATTCGTCGCCTCAATCCGGCAATTTGATAGCGGCTGTAATGGACTCAGAGTATGGATGGGTCCCAACAGCTTTTCAGACAATCCAATGGCGCAACGATCCCAGCAAGCGGCTCCCGCACCCCGGCTCGATGCCGATAAGGCTGCGGCCTTGCGGCTGACACCTGTTTCACGTGAAACGGAAGACAGGCTCGATCGCTATGTCGACCTGTTGCTGCAGTGGCAGGCCAAGACAAATCTGATTTCGCCGGCCACGCTTCCAAATCTCTGGACGCGCCATATCTCGGATTCGCTGCAGCTTCTGAGCCTCGCGCCGGATGCAAGGACCTGGCTGGACTTCGGCAGCGGTGGAGGTTTCCCAGGCGTGGTTCTGGCCTGTGCCATGGGTGACGTCTCAGGTGGGCATGTCCATCTCGTCGAGCGAAACGCCAAGAAGGCGGCGTTCCTGCGCGAAGCGTTACGTGTGACGCAAGCCCCAGGCACAATTCATCTGGCTGACATCGGGGATAATGTGGATAGATTTCCCGAGCATGTCGATTGCATCACCGCGCGTGCCGTTGCCTCGTTACATATCGTTATCGGTTTCGCCGAGCCCCTGATGAAGCCGGGCACAAAAGCCTTATTTCTCAAGGGTCAAGATGTAGAATCGGAATTGACCGAAGCTACTAGATATTGGAATATAAGCCCGCGCCTGCATGCCAGCCTGACCGGCGGACAAGGCTGGATCGTCGAACTCGACCGGATCGAGCGACTGACCCCGTCCGCAAACCAAAATGGCCACACCAATGACCGTAATTGATCAGCAATATCAAGAGCATACGTCAAATACGGTGCCTGGCCATCCCCGCATCCTGGCGCTGGCGAATCAGAAGGGCGGCGTTGGCAAGACCACCACCGCGATTAATCTCGGCACCGCACTCGCCGCGATCGGCGAGCGGGTGTTGATCGTCGATCTCGATCCGCAGGGCAATGCATCCACCGGTCTCGGCATCGATCGCCGCAATCGCAACTGCTCGACCTACGACGTCCTGATCGGCGAAGCGCCGCTGCGCGATGCGGTCGTCGTCACCGCCGTGCCGCGTCTGCACATAGCCGCCTCGACCATGGATCTGTCGGGCCTCGAGCTTGAACTCGGTTCGGCCCGCGACCGCGCCTTCAGGCTGCGCGATGCGATCGGCGAGTTGAACAACAATGTCTCGCCAGGCTCCGACTATACTTACGTGCTGATCGATTGCCCGCCATCGCTCAACCTTCTCACCGTCAATGCCATGGCCGCGTCGGATGCGATTCTCGTTCCGCTGCAGTGTGAGTTCTTCGCGCTCGAAGGTCTGTCGCAATTGTTGCAGACCGTGGAGCAGGTGCGCTCGACGCTGAATCCGAACCTGTCGATCCATGGCATCGTGCTGACCATGTTCGACTCGCGCAACAACCTGTCAAACCAGGTCGTTGCCGACGTACGCGAATTCATGGGCAGCAAGGTCTATGAGACCATGATTCCGCGCAACGTCCGCATTTCGGAAGCGCCGTCCTACGGCAAGCCGGTACTGGTCTATGACCTGAAGTGCTCGGGCTCTGAAGCCTATCTGCGGCTCGCGACCGAAGTGATCCAGCGCGAGCGCGACCTGCGCACCGCTCACTGAGCAAGTAGGGTGGGCAAAGCACAGCGTGCCCACAACAGCGGATCGCAAACGATAATGGCAGGCACGGCGCAAGTACGCCTTTGCCCAGCCTGCAACCGAATTTCAAGTTTGAGTACGGAGTGGCGCGATGAGTTCGAAGGGATTGGCGATGGCTGATGAAGCGCGTTCGCGGCTGGGCCGCGGTCTTGCAAGTCTGATCGGCGATGTCGGCGGCGAAGCCGCGCATGTCGAGCGTCCTTCGCGCAACCAGCGCAAGGTGCCTATTGAATTTCTCAAGGCCAATCCGCGCAACCCGCGTCGGGCTTTTGCCGATGCGGAACTCAGCGAACTCGCGGCCTCGATCAAGCAGCATGGCGTGATCCAGCCGATCGTGGTGCGGCCGGTGAAGGGTAGCAACGATCGCTTCGAGATCATCGCCGGCGAGCGCCGTTGGCGTGCGTCGCAGATCGCCGGTCTGCATGAAGTGCCGATCGTGCCGCTCGACGTGACGGATTCGGCCGCGATGGAAATCGCGATCATCGAGAACGTCCAGCGCGAGGATCTCAATGCGATGGAAGAGGCGCAGGGCTATCATTCGCTCGCTGAGACCTACAAACACAGCCAGGACGAGATCGCGAAAATCGTCGGCAAGAGCCGTAGCCATGTCGCCAACATGATGCGCCTCACCAAGCTGCCGGAAGACGTGCAGGGCCTGATCGCATCGGGGCAGCTCTCCAACGGTCACGCCCGCGCGCTAATCAACCTGCCGGACGCATCGAGCGCCGCGAAACGGATCATCGCCGAGGGACTGAACGTTCGTCAGACCGAAGCACTCGCGCATGAAGAGGGCGTGCCGGAGCGCGCGCCGCAGAAGCCGCGCACGTCGTCTCCCAAGGCGGCGAAGGATGCCGACACGATCGCGCTGGAGAAACGGGTCAGCGATGTGCTCGGGCTGAAAGTGTCGGTGGATCACCGTGATCCCGGCGGCACCGTGATCATCAAGTATCGTGATCTCGATCAGCTCGACGAAATTCTGAAGCGGCTGGATTCGGAAGGCTGATTTCGACGGTGCTGCTTCCTAACCTCTCCCCGCTCTGCGCGGGGAGAGGTCGTCGCGTCTTCGCGGCGGGTGAGGGGCAGCGCACAGAGTTCGCCGCAGAGATATGCTCTCGGGTCGGATCATTTCACTGACGTTTTTGAAGACGAATTGGTGCGATCCGAAAGATCGTGTGTTGGGCTGACTTTGTCCCATGCCCCTCACCCGACCGGCTTCGCCGGTCGACCTCTCCCCGCAAATGCGGGGCGAGGTTAAGGGAGCGCCATCGCTACTTAACCGCGCCGCCTTGCATTCACGGCAATCGACATCAACGCCCTCTGTGCGATCACCGCGCCGAGGGCGTTTTGCTTGCGCACATCGAGGGCGGCAACGGCGAGCTGGTCGATGATGTTGACCAGCCGCTGCGCCGAGAAATTTCGCAGCGCTGCTTCCACCGTTCCCTTGCGGGAAAAATGCAGCCGCGGAAATCCGCTTTCCACGGCTGCTGATGCCGAACTACCAGCCTCCACCAGCAGGCTGGCTTTGTGCAGCAATGCGGCCTGGCGCTGCGCGGCCATCATGATCATGCCTGGATAAGTTCCGGCGATCATCGCCTTGTTGAACTCGACTTCCACCGCGGCGGGATTCCCGGCAAAGGCGCCGTCGACAATTGGATCGATCTTCAGCTCGGACGCGTCGGCGACGACGGCCATCACGTCGTCGAGCGTGACTTCGCCGGTACCATGCGCATAGAGCGTGAGCTTGCGGAGCTCGTTACGCGATGCCTGCCGATCGCCGCCGAGCAGCGACATTAGTGTGGCGCGTGCATCCGGCGCCATGCGGAGATTGGAGACGCGGAGCTCTTCATCGATAAGCTTTGCGAGATCGCGCTCGGTGTCGGGGTAACAGGCGATGGCCACCGCGGTCCTGGCCTTCTCGCAGACTTTCCGCAATGGCGATTCCGGCCGAAGCTCACCAGCCTCGATGACGATGCGGCAATCCTTGATATCGGAGTCAGCGAGCGTGTCGACGCCGCTGGAAAAATTCTTTGAGCCTGCGCGCACACGGATCGCTCGCCGCCCACCGAACAGCGGCACCGTCATGGCTTCTTCGACGAGACGCGACGGCTCGGCGGCCAAATCATCGCCGTCCATGCGAACCAGCGAAAATGGATCATTGGGATCGTCGACCGCGGATTTCATCAGCGCGTCGGCGCGTTCGCGGACGAGTCCAGCGTCAGCTCCGTAGAGCAGAATGATCGGCCGGCCGGCATCCGGCCGCGCGAGAAACGTGTCGATGTCTTTTCCGCGAAGCGCGACCACGCGACGGGCTTAGGTGCCGGCGTAGAAGAACGACGCCAGACGGGTATTGATGTTGTCGGCGATCTCACCCGCCGCGCGGTCCTCGGCGTCGCGATAGGCGCGAGCGCGGGCGAAGCGCTGCAGCTGGCCGGGGATGTCATAGGTGACGCGGGAGAAGGTGCTGCCGGTCAGGACCTGCTTTCCGGTGGCGATCTCGATCAGGCCGTAGGTCGCGTCGATGCCGTAATTTTCGCTGGTCGGCAGCGCGGTATTCGGGTCGACGATCAGCGAGGTCCGGCTTGGGTTGAAACGGATCTTCAGCTGATAGGTCGGCGGCAGGCCGGTGGCACTGCCATACATCTTGAACATCAACGCATTGCGGATGTTCACGCCGACGCGGGCCTGCGGCGACGCATTGGGATATTCCAATGGTGGAACTTCGACGCCCTGCAGCTTCTCGCGCAGGCCGGGTTTGCCGTCGCCACGCTCGGCATACATCGGCTGGAAGCAGCCGGCCGTCAGCGCCGCCAGGGTGGCGACGACCATAAGCCGGGCGGCAATGCGGGATTTAGCCGACAACATTCACGATCCTCTGGGCGACGACGATGACCTTCTTGACGGGTTTGCCGTCGAGAGCCTGTTTTACAGCATCGAGCGCCAGAGCGGCAGCCTCAATTTCCGGGGGCGTCGCTTCCCGTGCCACTGTGACTTCTCCGCGCTTCTTGCCGTTGACCTGTACCGGCAGGGTCATGGTGTCTTCAACCAGCAGATTGGGCTCGATTTGCGGCCAACGGGCTTCCGAGATCATGCCCGGTTGCCCCAGCACACCCCAGCATTCCTCGGCCAGATGCGGCATCATCGGCGCAAACAGTTGAACAAGGATGACCGAGGCCTCGTGGAGCGCCCAGCAGACATCCGGGGTCGGGGTTCCCGAACGTGCCAAAGCTTCGCCCAGCAGGTTGGAAAATTCGCGGATATGGGCGAGGCAGACATTGAAATGCAGCTTTTCGATCTCGGTCGAGACCTTGCTGAGCGCGCCATGCGCGGCCTTGCGGATCGCCATCGCATCCGGACCGAATTCGGTGGGACGGGCTGCCGGCGCCGATTTGCCGTGCGCGGCTGATTCGTTGATCTGCCGCCACAGACGCTGCACGAAACGTGAGGCGCCCTTGACGCCTTCCTCGCTCCAGATGACGTCGCGGTCCGGCGGCGAATCCGACAGCATGAACCAGCGGGCGGTATCGGCGCCGTAGGTGCCCATGATGTCGTCGGGGTCGACTGTGTTGCGCTTCGACTTCGACATCTTCTCGATCGAGCCGATCTCCACTGGCGATCCGTCGGTCAGCATGGTTGCGCGGCGGCCGTCACCGTCGCCGGTGATATTGATCTCGGCCGGTGAGGCGAAGGTGCCGTCCTGTTTCTTGTAGGTCTCGTGCACCACCATGCCTTGCGTGAACATGCCGGCAAACGGCTCGTCGAAATTGACGTGGCCGGTGGCCTTCATGGCGCGGGTGAAGAAGCGGCTGTACAGCAGATGCAGGATCGCGTGCTCGACGCCGCCGATATACTGATCGACAGGCATCATTCGATTGGCAACGGCGATCGTCGTGGGTGCCGACGTGTTCCATGGATCCGTGAAGCGCGTGAAGTACCAGGACGAATCCACGAAGGTGTCCATGGTATCGGTTTCGCGCCGCGCATCCGCGCCGCAGTTCGGGCACTTCACATGCTTCCACGTCGGATGATGATCGAGCGCGTTGCCCGGCTTGTCGAAGGAAACGTCCTCCGGCAGCACGACCGGCAGATCCTTGTCCGGCACCGGCACGATATCGCAGCTCGGGCAGTGGATGATCGGGATCGGGCAACCCCAATAGCGCTGACGTGAGATGCCCCAGTCGCGCAGGCGGAAATTGATCTCGCGCTTGCCCCAGCCGTCCTTCTCGAAAATCTCGAGCGACTTCTTCATCGCTTCTTCGCAGGTCATCGCGCCAGGTTCACCCACCCAACGGACATACTGCACAGTCTCACTTTTCGCCGGAGCGAAAGCGATGTTACCAACGCGCTCATCGCTACCGACGGGCACGAACACGTCGAGCACCGGCAGATCGTACTTGCGCGCAAAATCCAGGTCGCGCTGATCGTGTGCCGGGCAACCGATGATGGCGCCGGTGCCGTAATCCATCAGCACGAAGTTTGCGATATAGAGTGGCAGTGTCCATGACACGTCGGCGGGATGCGTGACCTTGATGCCGGTGTCAAAGCCGAGCTTCTCGGCTGTGTCGATCTCGGCCTGCGAGGTGCCCATGCGATGGCATTCCTCGATGAAGGCGACAACCTTGGAGTCTTTTTCTGCGAGCGCTTTCGCCAGCGGATGATCCGGCGAGATCGCAGCGAAAGTCGGGCCATACATGGTGTCCGGGCGTGTCGTGAACACCGGCAGTTTGTCGAATCCCGCGGGTGCGCCGATCAGTCCGAACTGGAAATGCAGACCTTCCGACTTGCCGATCCAGTTGCGCTGCATCAGGCGCACCTTGTCGGGCCAGCGATCCAGCGTATCCAGCGCAGACAGCAGCTCGTCGGAATATTTACTGATCTTGAAGAACCACTGGGTCAGCTCGCGCTGCTCCACCAGCGCCCCTGAGCGCCAGCCGCGGCCGTCGATCACCTGCTCATTGGCCAGCACAGTGTGATCGACCGGATCCCAGTTCACCTTGGACTTCTTGCGCTCGGCCAAACCTGCCCGCATGAAATCGAGAAACATCTTCTGCTGATGCTTGTAGTAGGTAGGGTCGCAGGTTGCGAATTCGCGCGACCAGTCCAGCGACAGACCCATGGTCTGCAGCTGCTTTTTCATCGACGCGATGTTCTCATAGGTCCACGCTTTCGGAGCGACCTTGCGTTCGATCGCGGCGTTCTCGGCGGGCAGGCCGAACGCATCCCAGCCCATCGGATGCAGAACGTTCTTGCCTTGCGCGCGCTGGAAGCGCGCAACCACGTCGCCCATCGTATAGTTGCGGACATGGCCCATATGGATGCGCCCCGACGGATAGGGGAACATCTCGAGCACGTAATACTTCTCGCGCGGATCGTCGTTTTTGGTGGCGAAGATCGCCTTGTCGTCCCAGACGCGCTGCCAGCGCGGTTCGGTCTCGCGGGCGTTGTAACGTTCGTTGCTCATGGTGTTTTTGAAATCCGCCGGCCGGTTCGAGCGCTTCTCAGATCATGGACGCGCGAACGAGGTCGCAAACCGGTGCTTGCTCGGGCTGAATTCGCGCTTGAGGCCGGGGACTAGGCCATAAAAGGCTGCGTTAGGTCAATGGTTTAAGACAAGAAACGGGACCAGGGGCGGGCCCGTAGTCTCACCCCGCCAGCGACACGGCCGTGCCATATGCCCGCACAAAGCCGTGCTCCACCACGGTGTTGCGGCCACGCCGTTTGGCGGCGTAGAGCGAGGCATCGGCTGCCTCGATCAAATCGTTCGCCGTCTCCAGCGTAGCTGGCATCGTCGAGGCCACGCCGACACTGACCGTGACCCGCTGATGTGCGCTGGTGGCATGGGAGACCGCCAGGTTCCAGATTGCCGCGCGTACTATTTCGCCGATCTGGATGCCGCGGGCGACCTCGGTGCCCGGCAGCAGCAGGCAGAATTCCTCGCCGCCATAGCGTCCGGCAAAGCCCGAGCAGCGATCGGCCAGGCTGGAGAGAGCTTCGCCGACGCGCGCCAGGCAAGCATCGCCTTCGGGATGGCCATAGGTGTCGTTGAAGAGTTTGAAGTGATCGACGTCGATCATCAGCAGCGTCAGATGGTCGCCGGATTGCTGGGCCTTCAGCCATTCGAAATCGAGGCGGCTCTGGAAGCCGCGCCGATTGGCAAGGCCAGACAGCATGTCGATGGAGGCAAGCACCGTGAGCTGCTCGTTGCTGGCGCGCAATTCGCGTTCGCGACCACGCAACTGCGCCGCCATGCCGTAAAATGCGCGTGCCAGCGGTACGAACTCGGCCGGCAGCTTGTTCCGCGCTACGCGGGCCGACCAGTCGCCGCGACCGAAGCGCTGCGCCATGGTCTCCATCATCTGGATCGGCTTGATGATCAGTCGCTCCGCAACCACCAGCGCGCCAAGCAGAACGAACAGGCAAACGAAGGCGAGCTGCAAATAGGCGGTGCGGATCTCGCGATCGGCAACCGCCGAGACTCGGGCCTCGTCGATGCTGACGATCAATTGCGCGCCGGTACCGGGGATTGTCGCGAATGATACGGTGCGCTGTGAACCGTCACTGGCGCTGAATGACAGCGAACCGGTCTGCTTATCCGTATTGCGCAGATGCGCTTCGATCATCGGCAATAGAGCAAGGTCTTCCATCGGCCGACCAATCGCGCTGGCGTTTGTCGGCGGCGCTGCAAGCACGGTGCCGGCATGATCGACCAGCAGTGTCGTGACACCGGGCCGGTCGCCGAGATTGCCCATGATCTTCGACATCCAGTCGAGATTCACCGCCGCCAGTACCACGGCATCGTCGTCCTTAGTCAGGCCCGGTGCGAGATAGGCCGCCATCACGGTCGGCTGGTTCGTCAAGCGGCTGAACAGATAATCGCTGACGACAAACTCACCGGTCGCAATCGCTTTCTTGAAATAGGGGCGATCGCTGAAATCGAATCTCTGCTCGATGACTTCCGGCCAGGTCGAGCACATGGCGATGCCATCCGCACCGGCCACTGTCAGGCTGCGCAGCCACGGCATATCGCCGCGGAGGCTCGCCCGCATAATGGCGCAGCTCCGATTCACCTGAGCGGCCGACGTATAGATGTAGGCGGATGATTTCAGCACGGCCTCGATCGAGGCGAAGACTTCGCGCTGTGCATCGGCGCTGTGCTGGGCGACGCCAGCAAAATCACGCGCGGCCGTCGCGATCTGGTGGGTACGCGTCGCATCGAGTGAGCGAATTCGCTCCGCCATTAATGGCCCGACCAGAATGAGGGCCAACAGGACCAGTCGAGCGCGAATGCCGAGAGCTCCCCTGAGCCTCGCTTTATTGCGGTTAATACCGATGCGTGACATCTTCGATCCCTAAGCCCCGCGGACATAGGTACTCCAAAGCCTTCAAAAAGCCTTTCCCGGATTCGTTAAACTGCAATGGATCTCAAGAAAGTTCGCGCCTTGGTTGAAAATAAATCCGTGCAAGAGTCGTCAGGCGTAACGTCTTCTTTACCAACCGACGGACTCGCTTCGGTCGAGTACGATATCTTCCGCGCATGTAACGAAGCGCGGCGGGACCGCAGTTCTGTGACGTTGATCGCGGTGTCGAAGACGTTCGAGGCCGACGCGATCAGGCCGGTGATCGAGTCCGGCCAGCGCGTGTTCGGCGAAAATCGTGTCCAGGAGGCAAAATCCAAATGGCCGGCGCTGATCGCCACTCAACCCGCGATTGCGTTGCATCTGATCGGGCCTTTGCAGTCCAACAAGGCCAAGGAAGCGGTCGCCTTGTTCGATGCGATTCACTCGGTCGATCGACCGAGCATTTGCGAAGCGTTAAGCAAGGAGATGAAGGCGCAGCAGCGGACGCCGCAGCTCTTCGTACAGCTCAACACTGGTGAGGAGCCGCAAAAGGCCGGCATCGCGCCGGGCGAGGCCGATGATTTCCTGGCCCGCTGTCGCGATACCTATGGGCTGACGATTTCCGGACTGATGTGCATTCCGCCGGTTGAGGATGCGCCAGCGCCGCATTTCGCGCTGACGGCGAAGATCGCTGCACGTAACGGATTGACCGGGTTGTCGATGGGCATGAGTGCCGACTTCGCCATCGCCATCCAGTTTGGCGCGACTCATGTGCGCGTCGGCTCGGCGATCTTCGGGAAACGGTAGTTCTTCTCTCACTTCCGTTAATGGGTCGTTGGCGCTTTGCCTGAACTGAAAAGTTCCCGACCGCACGCCTGAAGGTGCGCCATAATGTCGCACCATTCCGTCTCGACTGTGTCCGGACGCGGGACACCCGCCCCGCGAGAGGGACAGACATGCGACACTTTCGCTCCGCCACCTGGCTTCTGGCCGCGCTGGTCGTGTTCACCATGCCGGTCGTTGCCATGGCGCAGATCATCAGCATCACGATTGCTCCACCGGAACTGCCGGTCTACGAGCAGCCCGCCGTTCCCGCGCCCGGCTATATCTGGACGCCCGGCTTCTGGGCTTATGGTCCGGACGGTTACTACTGGGTGCCCGGCACCTGGGTCGAGCCGCCTCAGGTCGGCCTGTTGTGGACGCCGGGCTATTGGGGCTGGCACGATGGCTATTACGGTTGGAACGCTGGCTATTGGGGAACCCATGTCGGCTTCTATGGCGGCGTCGATTACGGCTACGGCTATAGCGGCGTCGGTTATGGTGGCGGTCGCTGGAATAACGGCGTGTTCGCCTACAATCGGACCGTCAACAATTTCGGCGGCGTCGCGATGACGAATGTCTACAACCAGACCATCGTCAACAATACGACCAACATCACACGGGTTAGTTTTAACGGCGGCGCTGGCGGCACAACCGCGCAGCCGACGCCGCAAGAGCAGGCCGTCGCGCACCAACCGCACATCGCGGCGACTACCGTGCAAACCCAGCACGAACATATCGCGAGCACCAACAGAGCGCTGCTGGCGTCGGAAAATCATGGGCATCCGGCGATTGCAGCGACTGCCAAACCGGGTGAATTCACCGGCAAAGGGGTGGTGGCAGCGCGGGAAGTCGGGTCGGCGGCCGCACGGCCGGCGGCGACGCCCGTGCCCGCGGCACTTCCTGCGACCGGCGCCAAACCGCCAGCAAACAGGCCGGTTGCGAACGCAACACCTGAGAACAAGGGGCCACCGACGGCCGTCGCACATGCGACGACCAATGGTGCAGTCCCGCCGAAACCGCTGAACGCGGTAGCCAAGCCACCTGCTATCAGGCCGCCTGTCGCCTCGCACCCGGCGGCGCCCAGGATGGCCGCTATCGCGAAACCGCCGGCCCCGCCGCATGTTGCCGCCGCGCGGCCAGCATCGCATCCCGTTGCAACTCATCCGGCTCCTCATCCGCCGGCGAGACCGAAGGCCCCGCCGCATAACGATTCGCATAAGAAGCCGGAGTAACCGATCGGTCTGGCCGGGGCGTTCTCATCCCCGGTCAGATCTTCACGCCTCGCCTGAAAAATTTGAAGACGGAGTCTGCACCAGATCTACCCAATGACGATGCGTGTCTTCGGTCCGATCCGGGCCAGCAGCCGCAGCATGGCTGGCTTGGTCATGGCCACGCAGCCCGCGGTCGGCGCGAATTTCGGGCGGGCCAGATGCAGGAACACTGCACTGCCTCGCCCTGCGATCCGTGGTCGGGTGTTCTGGTCGATCTCGATGATGAAATCATAGAGATGATCCTCGCGGGCCAGTCGGTCGCCGTCACTTCCACGATCGAGCCGGATCGGTCGATTGTAGTGCCGATCAGACGGATCCTCGCACCAGCCATCCATCGGCGTGATGGGGCGGATCGGCAGAAAGCTACGCGGACGTGGATTGCGGTCGGCCCGCCACCACAGCCGGATGGGGCGAAACGTCCCACGCGGCGTTCCGCCATCGCCTTCGCGTTTGTTCGCCTTGATTCCGCCGCGGCCGAGCGCGACGGGTATGGTTGTGTGATCGGTCGTCAGCCATCCACGGAGTCTGTCTCCGGCTGACGCGCGAATGTGAACCATAGTCAGCGGTCGATCACGCAAGCTTGTTCGATAAGTGTCTGAAATAACGAGACTTCCCATCCGAATCGCGAACTCCGCCTTGCTATTTACCGCAAATGTTCTATTTCGCGCTGCAGCAGTACATTCGCCGGGAATGTCGCTGATTTTGCGCTAGAATATGCGTTAACGGCGAAGCCTGTCACGATTTCTGGCCCACTGTTTCAGCGCGGCGAACAACGCTCCGCCGCAGCCGTTCAAAGGATTGTCGCAATGCCCAATGCCCGCAAGATCTTGATCGTGGATGACGATACTGATTTGCGCGAGGCGCTGGTCGAGCAGCTGTCGCTGCACGAAGAGTTCGAGGCCTCCGCTGTCGACACCGGCGCCAAGGGCGCTACTGCAGCCAAGGCCAATTCCCCCGATCTGGTGCTGATGGATGTTGGCCTGCCCGACACGGATGGTCGCGAAGTCGTGCGCAGCTTGCGCAAGGGTGGCTTCAAGGCGCCGATCATCATGCTGACCGGCCACGACACCGATTCCGACACCATTCTCGGTCTGGAATCCGGCGCCAATGATTATGTCGCCAAGCCGTTCCGCTTCGCCGTGCTGCTGGCGCGTATTCGCGCGCAGCTCCGTCAGCACGAAGCCAGCGAAGACGCTGTCTTCACCGTCGGTCCCTATAGTTTCCGGCCCGGCTCCAAGATGCTCACCGGCGCCAATGCCAAGAAGGTCCGCCTGACCGAGAAGGAAACCGCGATTCTGCGCTTCCTGTACCGCGCCGGCCAGTTGCCGGTGTCGCGCGAAACGCTGCTGCAGGAAGTCTGGGGCTACAATTCCGGCGTCACCACGCACACGCTGGAAACGCATATCTATCGGCTGCGCCAGAAGATCGAGAAGGACGCCGCCAATCCTGAAATCCTGGTGACGGAAGCCGGTGGCTACAAGTTGGTGCCGTGATACGATTGGGGAGCCGATTCGCCATTAGCTGTTCGGTGCCCTCCTTCGCGCGTCCCGATCACACGGTTCTACATGTCGATCGATGATGATGTAGCCCTGCTTGAGCGCGTCCCGACATTGCGCCTGTTGGGTATCGCCGCTTTGCGCGTGATCGCGATCGGCTCCGAACAGCAGGAATTTGCGCGGGGCTCCGTGTTGTTCCGGCAGGGCGACGATGCCGATTGCGGCTATGTCGTCCAGAACGGCGCATTCCGCATCAGCCTCGACGATGGCAGCGATCATGAGGTGATCGCGGGGCCCGGCACATTGATAGGCGAACTTGCACTGCTGGTAGCGATGCAGCGGCCATCGACGGCGGTCGCCACGGAATATTCCAGCACGATCCGGATCACACGCAGCCTGTTTCAGCGCGTGCTCGACAGCGATCCCGCGGCCGCGCGCCGTCTGCGTGACGACATGGCGACTCGCGTCAGCCAACTCGCCAGCGATGTGACGCTGATCGGCGCCAAGCTCAGCCAGTAACTGATATCAAAGCTCCAGCACCGTCGTGACCGGTACGTGGTCCGACGGCCGCTCCCAGCCGCGTGCATCTGACGTGACGGTGAAGTCGCGGATCGAATCTTTCAGCGCGGACGACACCCAGATGTGATCGAGACGGCGGCCCCGATTCGACGCCGCCCAGTCGGCGGCGCGGTAGCTCCACCACGTGTAGATCTTTTCCGACAGTGGAATGCGTTCGCGCGCGACGTCGATCCAGTTGCCCTCGCTTTGCACGGCGAGCAGCTTTTCGCACTCGATCGGCGTATGCGACACGATTTTCAGCATCTGCTTGTGCGACCACACGTCATTCTCATGCGGTGCCACATTGAGATCGCCGACCAGGATGTGACGCGCATCGCCGCGCGGATGCAGCGGCTCGCAGGTCTTCATCTCGTCGAGGAACGAGAGCTTGTGCGCAAACTTCGCATTCACGTCCGGATCCGGAACGTCGCCGCCGGCAGGCACATAGAAATCATGCACGATCAGCGGCACGGCCATGCCGGCCTTTTCGCCGAACGATACCGAGATGTGGCGTGAGTCCAGATTGTTGCAGAACACGCGGATGTCGCTGCTCTCGAATGGAAGTTTCGAGACGATGGCGACGCCGTGATAGCCCTTCTGCCCGTTCAGCACGACATGGTCATAGCCGAGCTGTTTGAAGCGCTTGAGCGGAAAGGCATCGTCCGGGCACTTGGTTTCCTGCAGACACAGCACATCCGGCTGCATCTCTTCGAGAAACTTGGCGACAAGGTCGATGCGCAATCGCACCGAATTGATATTCCAGGTGGTCAAGGAAAAACGCATGGAAATCCGATGGTGAGACGGCGCAAGCGCGCCTGCTCATCATGAGGGCATCACCTGCAGCGAAAACTAATTCGCGCCGCTGGTGGGATACTTGGTGAAGTCGATCTTGAACAGCCCCGGGTCGGGCTTTTTCGCGGTATCGAGATTGTAGATCGCGACCGTGGTGTCATAGCCCTGCGGGTCGGTGACGGTCCACTGCTTGAGCTGGCCATCCTTGGTGCCGACCATCAGCATCAGGCGCGAGGTGCCGACCAGCGCGTTCTTTTCCTCAATGGTCACCGACGTATAGAGGTCGTCAGCGCTGACGGCGACCACATTGGTGTCCTTCATCAGATCGATGCGATCGGACAGCAGATAGCGCAACGGTGTCTGCGACAGCGGGTAGATGTCCTGGGTTGCCAGCTTGGAATCGCGGACGGCGAGCGACTGGCCGTCGGACACCATGGCGATGGTCGTCGGCGCATCATATTCGAAACGGACCTTGCCGGGCTTCTGGATGAAGAAGTCGCCGGTGGTGCGGCTGCCGTCTGGCCCCACCTGAACAAAGTTACCGCTCAGATTGCTGAGCGATGACAGATAGCTGCTGACTTTGCTCGCCTGCGCCTTTTGATTGGCGTCGAAGCTCATGAAAATGCTGGCCGGAACGTTGCGGCGCGGATCCGGAATGATCGGATTCGGCGGCGTGGATGTCGTCGTCGATGTCTTGGGTGCGATTGCAACTGGCGGCCGAACGGTCTGGGGCTCGGAGGCCGACATCTGGAAACTGCCATTGCTGCGCGCCTGCGGTGCAGGTCGCGGCAAGGGGATTGACTGGGCATAGGCCGAGGGCGCCACAATGGCGGCGACAAACGTCGCGACGAGGCCGGCTGCGCCGATGCGCAGGAAAGACCGGTCTGCGGCGTGATGGGTCGGGCGTCTCATCAAGGCGTCGTCCTGCTCGGCGGGTTCGGCGCATTTTACCGCGCTTTGCGTCAGAATGGGTACCGGTTTTGCGGTCCGGCCGGTGGTCTCTTGCGCCCCCGCCGCGGCTGGCGCCGCCAGCGCAGGCGCTAACCCGGAGCTGTGGCGATTTCGCGACTCGAAAGCGGGATTGTCCATTGGCAGGGTCAAACTCTCAGAACCCGCTTTCCTCTTCTTCGATGAGAATCTCGCGTTTACCGGCATGGTTGGGTTGACCGACGATGCCTTCATTTTCCATGCGCTCTATCAACGACGCTGCGCGATTGTAACCGATCTGCAGCCGGCGCTGGATGTAGCTGGTCGACGCCTTCCGGTCGCGCTTCACGATGGCAACGGCTTGCTGGAACAGATCGCCACCACCGCCATCGGCACCCATGCCGGTCGAATCGAATACCGCTCCGTCCTCGCCCTCTTCCGGTTCTTCGGCGGTGACCGCCTCGAGATATTCCGGCTCGCCCTGCGTCTTCAGGTGGCGCACCACCTTCTCGACTTCCTCGTCCGACACGAAAGGACCGTGTACGCGCGAGATGCGGCCGCCGCCAGCCATATAGAGCATGTCGCCACGGCCGAGCAGTTGCTCGGCGCCCATCTCGCCCAGGATGGTGCGGCTGTCGATCTTCGACGTGACCTGGAAGGAAATGCGCGTCGGGAAGTTGGCCTTGATCGTGCCGGTGATGACGTCCACCGACGGACGCTGCGTCGCGAGGACGACGTGGAGACCGGCGGCACGTGCCATCTGCGCGAGGCGCTGCACCAGGCCTTCGATGTCCTTGCCGGCGACCATCATCAGGTCGGCCATTTCGTCGACAATGATGACGATATAGGGCAACGGCGCGAGATCGAGTTTCTCTTCCTCGTAGATCGCCTTGCCGGTTTCCTTGTCGAAGCCGGTGTGAACGGTGCGCGAGAGCTCCTCGCCCTTGGCCTTGGCTTCCACGAGGCGCGCATTATAGCCGTCGATATTGCGCACGCCGAGCTTGGCCATGCGCTTGTAGCGCTCTTCCATCTCGCGCACAGCCCATTTCAGTGCGACCACGGCCTTCTTCGGATCGGTCACGACGGGCGTCAGCAGATGCGGGATGCCGTCATAGACCGACAGTTCGAGCATCTTCGGGTCGACCATGATCAGGCGGCACTGATCCGGCCGCAGCCGGTAGACCAGGCTGAGAATCATGGTGTTGATAGCGACCGACTTGCCCGATCCGGTGGTACCGGCGATCAGCATATGCGGGGTGCGCGCAAGATCGATGATGATGGACTCGCCGCCGATATTCTTGCCGAGGCAGAGCGGGAGCTTGATGCTGCCGTCATTGGTGTCCTGCACGGTCAGCAGTTCGCGCAAGTAGACGTTTTCGCGATGGGCGTTCGGCAGCTCGATGCCGATGGCGTTGCGACCGGGGACGACGGCGACGCGGGCGGACAGCGCGCTCATGGAGCGTGCGATGTCGTCGGCAAGGCCGATCACGCGCGACGACTTGATGCCGGGTGCGGGTTCGAGTTCGTACAGCGTGACGACGGGGCCGGGATTGGCTTTGACGATTTCACCGCGCACGCCGAAGTCCTGCAGCACGCCTTCCAGCGCCCGCGAATTGGCTTCAAGTTCGGCCTTGCTGAGCGGCTTGCGATCCGCGGCCTTCGGCGCGGTGAGCATGCCGACGGAGGGCAGTTCGAACTTGCCGTTGGATTTGCGCACCGGCTCCTTGGCCGAGGATTTCTTGCGCGCCTTCGGGGCGGGCTCCTCTTCCTCTTCTTCTTCCTCGTAGTCGTGCTCTTCGTCCTCGTCGTGATCGCTCTCGTCTTCGTCGCGCGGCGCAATTGACGGGCTGTTACGACGACCGCCGAGGTTCGGTTCCTGACGTTCGAAGGATGCCGCGCGCACCTTGGGCTCGCTTGCAACCATCTTGCCATAGACCAGCGAGAGAAACCGGCCGAGACGCGCCTTCGCGCTCATCACGGCATGCGCGGCCCAGCCAAGCGAGACCGAGATCGAGCTGCGATCGCGGGTTTCGTCTTCCTCGAATGGCTCGTCGTCTTCCTCGATGTCGATCTCGGCAAACTCTTCCTTCGCCTGCGCGCCATAACCGCAGGCGATGAAGAAGGTCACGATCATCGCCGCGCAGAGAATAAAGCCGAGGACGAATCGATAGATGAAGCCGACAGGGCCAAATACGACCGCGGGCGCGCGAAACAGCGCGTCGCCGACCACGCCACCGACGCCGGTCGGCAGGGGCCACGACCCGCCATGCTGCCAGCAGCTGGCAAAGCCTGATGCGATGATGGTGCAAAGGACCCAGCAACCGATGCGCAGCGCTTCGCGATCGAAATGCCGATGCGTCATCATCCGCCAGCCCCAGACAGCGATGGTGAGAATCATCATGATCGCGCCGAGGCCGAGGATCTGCATCAACAGATCGGCACCGATCGCGCCGGGATAACCGGCGACATTGCGGATCGCACGCGAGGTGGCATGGCTCAGGCTCGGGTCCTGCACGGACCAGGTCATCATCGCTGCGGCCGCGACACCTGCGGCGCAGACCAGGCCAAAGCCCGCCAGTTCACGCAGCCGTCGTCCCAGCATCTCGCGAATCGACGCGGGCAGATGGCCGACCAGAGGAATGACGCGTTCGATCGTGGTGCTCATACCGGAGTGCTCATGCGCCCTGCATCAATCCAGGATCTTCAATTCAAAATCTTCACCAGCCGATGCAAAGCCTCGGCTGTCGTTTCACTGTCCTGCACCATGGCCAAACGAATATAGCCGGCGCCGGGATTGCTGCCGTCGGCCTGCGGGCGCGCCAGATAACTTCCGGGCACTACGCGCACGCCGCCGTCGCGATACAGTCTCACGGTTGCCTCTTCGTCGCCGCCATATGCGGAGACATCGAGCCACAGACAGAAGCCTCCGGCCGGTCGCTTGTAGCCGTAGCGATTGCCGAGGATCTGATCCGCAAGATCGAACTTCAAGCGGTAGAGCCTGCGATTCTCTTCCACATGTGCTTCGTCGCTATAGGCGGCAACCGCGACCTGCTGCAGCGGTACCGGCACTTGCGGCGCGGCCACATTGCGCAATTCGTGAAACGCGCTCAGGAATTTCTTGTCGCCGGCGACGAAGCCGACGCGCATGCCGGGCAGGTTCGAGCGCTTAGACAGCGACTGAAACGCAACGACATTGGCATAGTCGGGTCCGGCTGACGCCAGCATGCTGCCGGGCGCGGCCTGCGTGTAGATTTCCGAATAGCATTCGTCTGATAGCACGATGAAACCGTAGCGCAGCGCGAGGTCGTGCAGCTTCTTGAAGTAAGCGGGCGTCGCGACGGCGCCTTGCGGGTTGGCCGGGGATGCGACGTACATCGCCACCGTGCGCGCCAGCGTGGCCTCATCGAGTGCGTCGAGATCGGGAAGGAAGCCGTTGGCCACTGTGGTCGGCATGAAGATCGGCTCGCAACCCGCGGCGCGCGCACCGGCGCCGTAGGCTGGATAGAACGGATTTGGCAGCAGGATCGCCGGCGTGCCTTTGCGCGGGCCGACAAAGCGCGCGGCCGTGATCGCGGCGAAGAACAGGCCTTCACGGCTGCCGTTCAGCACCAGCACTTCGGTTTCCGGATCGAGGTCGCGCGGGAGATTGAAGCGCGTACCCATCCACGTCGCGGCGGCGCGACGGAACGGCTCAATGCCCTTGGCGATCGGATAGCGGCCGAAATCGGCGGTGTGTTTGGCGAGGACCGGTCCGACGAAATCCGGCACCGGGTGCTGCGGTTCGCCCAACGACAGAGTGATCAGCGGTTGGCCGGGCTGATACGGCGCCAGCAATTCCGTCAGCCGCGCAAACGGCGAACGCTCGCCATCGGGCCCAGCCGAGGTCCGGCTGCCAGCGCCTTGCGCCGCGGAAGGAGGAGCGGTGAGTGCCATCAGGAAAACGCCAGTACTTTCAAGGCAGCCGATCGCCCCATGAGATCGGCCGAAATGGGATCAAACCACCATAGATACGGCGAGGTTAAGACGCGATTAACCATCGAGGGGCCGGCCTTGCTATCACGCGTTCAGCGGCCGTCCAGGCCTACGCCGGGATCAGAATGGCACCCCAAAAAGTGAAAGGCCCCAGCTTGCGCTGGAGCCCTTCGACGGTTGGGACATTGCCGGGTAGTGCCCCAACCGATCCCTTTGTGAGCCATCCCGGATCGATGATCCGGGATGGCTCGTGACGCTTACATGTTGTAGGCGCGTTCGGTGTGCTCGGTGACGTCGAGGCCTTCGCGCTCGACTTCAACATTGACGCGGAGACCGACGATCACGTCGACGACCTTGAACAGGATCGCCGAACCGACGCCCGACCACACCAGCGTGGTCGCGACAGCCTTACACTGCGCGATCATCTGGGTGACCATGTCGTAGTCGCCGATCTTGCCGGCGACGTAGTCCATGACGCCCGTTCCGCCGAGGGCCGGGTTGACCAGGATGCCGGTGCCGAGCGCGCCGATGATGCCGCCGACGCAATGGACGCCGAACACATCGAGCGAGTCGTCATAGCCGAGCGAGTTCTTCACGACGGTGCAGAAGAACAGGCAGACGACGCCTGCGACCAGACCGAGAACCATCGCGCCCATCGGGCCCGAGAAGCCGCAAGCCGGGGTGACGGCGACGAGGCCGGCAACCGCGCCCGATGCTGCGCCGAGCAGCGACGGGTGACCCTTGGTCATCCACTCCGCGAACATCCAGGCCATCGCCGCAACCGCAGTTGCGAGGAAGGTGTTGGTCATCGCGAGAGCGGCAGTGCCCGAGGCTTCGAGGTTCGAACCGACGTTGAAGCCGAACCAGCCAACCCACAGCAGGGACGCGCCGATCATGGTCATGGTCAGCGAATGCGGAGCCATCAGCTCCTTGCCGTAGCCGGTGCGCTTGCCGATGATCAGGCAGCCCACGAGGCCGGCAATGCCGGCGTTGATGTGAACGACGGTGCCGCCAGCGAAGTCGAGAGCGCCCCACAGGAACACCTGGCCGGCATCGGCCATGACTTCGTCAAGCTTGGCCTGAGCCGCAGCCTTCGCATCGGGAGCCGCGGCCGCAACAGCCTTGGCGGCTGCAACGATGGCGTCCGGACCAGCCCAGTACCAGACCATGTGCGCGATCGGGAAGTAGATCAACGTCACCCAGAGCGGGATGAACAGTGCAATCGCGGCGAACTTGGTGCGTTCTGCGAAGGCGCCGACGATCAGGCCGGGGGTAATGGCGGCAAAGGTCATCTGGAAGCAGAAGTAGACGAGTTCCGAGATGTTGGCGTCTGCGGTGAACGAAGCAGCCATCGAGTCAGGCGTCACGCCGGCGAGGAACGCCTTCGAGAAACCACCGATATAGGCCGAACCGCCAGTGAACGTGATGCTGTAGCCGTAGAGAGCCCAGATCACCATCACGATGCAAGCGGTGTAGAGGACCTGCATCAACACAGAGAGCATGTTCTTGGAGCGAACGAGGCCGCCGTAGAACAGGGCGAGGCCCGGGACGGTCATCAACAGAACCAGCACCGTCGAGGTCATCATCCAGGCGTTATCGCCCTTGTTGACCGTCGGATCGGCGTAAGCCGCAGTTGCGGCGAACAGGCCAACGGCGAGTGCCGCCAATCCCGCGCCAGAGGGACGCTTAAACGTCATTGTGTTTGACTCCTGATTGAAGAATGGGTGAGCGCGAAATCCGAGGAATTCGACTTAGAGGGCTGCAGCATCGGCCTCGCCGGTGCGGATGCGAACCGCGTGGTCGAGGTTGATGACGAAGATCTTGCCGTCGCCGATCTGGCCGGTCTTGGCGGCCGTGGTGATGGCTTCGATGGTCTTGTCGACCTGATCGGAAGCGACAGCCACCTCGATCTTGATCTTGGGCAGGAAGCTCACCGCATATTCAGCGCCGCGATAAATTTCCGTATGGCCCTTCTGCCGGCCATATCCTTTGACTTCCGTCACCGTCAAACCATGAACGCCAATGGCGGTCAGGGCATCACGGACTTCCTCAAGCTTGAATGGCTTGATGATCGCCATAACAATTTTCATGGGTCCTATCCCCGCTTGGGCCCGACCGAAAACCGACCGGGCGATCTCGACTGAGGTTCACCACGCGGAGAAGTTCACTACGCGGGCACAGCCAGACCAGATAGAATCAAATGCCGTGCCAGATCGGCGGAATTCTCTAACGGTTTATGAATCCCCAGCTTTTCGCGTTTCTCACGTGATGAGACAGAGTGCGCTATTCGGTCGCGCCCAAACTCTAGCCAATCCTGCCCAAAATGGAAGCATGACAGGCTCTCGACATATTCCTGCTTAGGCGGCGGGCAGCCCAGAGGTGCCCAAATACGTCAATCCGAGGCAAAAAACTCGAAATTGTCTAATCTGCAGGCCTTCCAACTGGCGCGCGTGGAATTGACATGGTTCAACCGGGCAAGACCGTAGAGCCCTTCGGGCGTATTCGAGCGGACTGTGAGAGCAGTTCTGGCTGAAAGCCCAGTGGGCGCTGGCTTATTGCCTAAAGCGCGTCGCTGTCGGTCTCGCCGGTGCGGATACGCAGGGCGTGGTCGATCGGGGTTACGAAGATCTTGCCGTCGCCGATCTGGCCGGTCCGGGCTCCGGTGGAGATGACCTCGACCGCCTTGGCCGCGAGGTCGGACGCCACAGCGATTTCGAGGCGCAGTTTGGGCAGGAAGTTCACAATATACTCGGCGCCGCGATACATCTCGGTATGGCCCTTCTGCCGGCCATAGCCCTTCACTTCGGTCACCGTCATGCCGTGGACGCCGATGGCCGTCAGAGCCTGACGCACTTCATCGAGCTTGAAGGGTTTGATGATCGCGACCACGAGCTTCATGCAGGCTTCCTCTTCGGGGGCGGTGTACGACCCTGCTTACGCAATCAGACAGCTTTATGCCATCCCCGTTGGCATGGCGCGTGGAAATTGGGCGGCGACCCTGCCTTCGGGGCGGGCCGTTTGCACGCCAAGACGGCGAAGCGGGATTCACGGCTGGAAGCGGAGCAACTTACGTCGCTGGCTTCTCGCGGCGCTCGCGCACTGAGCCTTCCTGCGCCACGGTCGCCACCAGCGTGCCGTCGGGCTTGAAGATCAGGCCGCGCGCGAGGCCGCGACCGTTCTGGGCGCTCGGCGAATCCTGACTGTAGAGCAGCCATTCGTCGGCGCGAAACGGGCGGTGAAACCACATGGCGTGATCGAGACTGGCCGCCATCGCCTGACCGTCGAACAAAGTGCGGCCATAGCGGGCCATGATGGAATCGAGCAGCGAAAAGTCCGACGCATAGGCCAGCGCGCACATATGGAGCGCCGGATCGTCCGGCAGCTTCGCGGCGGTACGAATCCAGAAATTAATCCGCCCCTCCGGAATCTTCTCGCCAGCATAACGCTGGAATTCCACCGGACGCAGCTCGATCGGGCGATCGGACTCGTAATAGCGGCGGATGAAATCGGGCATCTTCTCGATGATCGGATGTTTCGACAGCTCTTCCGCAGTGAGCTTGTCCGGCGGCGGCACGTCCGGCATCGGATCCTGGTGGTTGAAGGAGTCCTCCTCCTCGGCGTGGAACGACACCATCATCGAGAAGATCGCGTGGCCATGCTGGATCGCGGTGACACGCCGGGTCGAATAGCTCTTGCCATCGCGCAGGCGCTCGACCTCGTAGACGATCGGAATCTGCGGGTCGCCGGGCAGAATGAAATAACAATGCAGCGAATGCGGCATGCGGCCTTCGACGGTGCGGCACGAAGCCACCATGGCCTGGCCGATCACCTGGCCGCCGAACACCCGCTGCCAGCGCGTTTTCGGGCTGCGCCCGCGGAACATGTTCACCTCGATGGTCTCGAGATCGAGGATATCGATCAGATCGATCAGGCTCTTGGACATGTCGGCATCTTTCGCTCAGCGGCAATATTAAGGGAGGTTTACCAAGACCTTGGCCGTGCAGGCCCCGGTCCCATTGCCGCCCTTGTTTCGCGATCCTGTTTCGCCCAGCTATAAGCGCGTGGCAACAGCGAGAACGGATATCATGGCGGCACAACGAGGCATTGTCATCGGCGGCGGAGCCTTCGCCGGACTGGCGCTGGCTTTGGCGTTGCGCCAGGGGCTTGGCCCCGATCTGCCGATCATTGTCGCCGATCCCGCGCTGGCGAACCGGCCGAGCCGCGATCCGCGCGCCACGGCCATCGTCGCTGCCTGTCGGCGGCTGTTTGATGCTCTCGGTGTCTGGGATGCTGTGGCTGCCGAAAGCCAGCCGATTCTCGACATGGTCGTCACCGATTCCAAGCTGGAAGACGCCACCCGTCCGACCTTCCTGACCTTCGGCGGCCATGTGGAGCCGGGCGAGCCGTTCGCACATATGGTCGAAAATCGCCGGCTGATCGACGAACTGGTGATTCGCTCCGAAGCGGCGGGCGTCGACCTGCGTGCGACCGCGGTGACGACATTCGATTCACGGGCCGACGGTGTCAGCGTCACGCTTGGGGATGGCAGTGTGATCGAGGCGGCTCTTCTTGTCGCCGCCGATGGCGCGCGCTCGAAGCTGCGCGAGCGTGCGGGCATCGCGACCCACGGTTGGGATTATGACCAGTCCGGTATCGTCATCACCGTCGGCCATGAGCGCGATCATGACGGACGTGCCGAAGAACACTTCCTGCCCGCCGGACCGTTCGCAATTCTGCCTTTGACCGGCAAGCGTTCGTCGCTGGTGTGGACCGAGAAGCGCGCGGAAGCCGCGCGCATCGTCGCTTTGCCGGACGATGAATTCCATGCCGAGCTCGAGCAGCGGTTCGGCCTGCACCTCGGCGAGGTCAAAGCGCTCGACAAGCCGCGGGCCTTTCCGCTCGGCTACTTCGTCGCGCGCTCCTTCATCGGCGAACGGCTGGCGCTGATCGGCGACGCCGCGCATGTGATCCATCCGATCGCGGGGCAGGGACTCAATATGGGTCTGAAGGATGTCGCGGCATTGGCAGAGACCATCGTCGATGCTGCACGTCTTGGGATGGATTTCGGTCAGAGCGATGTGCTGGAGCGCTACCAGCGCTGGCGCCGCTTCGACACTATGACAATGGGTGTCGCCACCAATGTGCTGAACGTCCTGTTCTCGAACGATCTGCCATTCGTGCGCAGCATCCGCGACATCGGTCTCGGCATCGTCGATCGCTTGCCGCCGCTGAAGGGCGCGTTCATCAAGCAGGCGGCGGGATTGTCGGGCGAAGTGCCGCGGCTATTGAAGGGCGAGGCACTGTAGGCAGCACGTCATGCGGTTATGCCGCTCAACGTGGTGAAGGTGCCTGATTCCTCTCGCCTTCGAACAGCGGGCGCTCGCGGATCAATCCTTCGCCGACGAGATCGAAGAAGGCCCTGACGCGCGCCGTATTCTTCAAATCCGCATGAGTCACGATCCAGAGTTCACCCTCAAGTTCCTTGAGGGGCTCAGATAGTGCTCTTGCCACCCCGGTGTCCTGATCTGCGAGATAGCACGGCATTAGCGCGAGCCCGATGCCGGCCTTCGCTGCGACGAGCTGGTTGACCAGACTGTTTGTCCGATAGACGAAGGCCTTCGATGGCGCGGCGCGCGACAGCCAGTCGGCGGCCCCGATGCCTGATGTTGTTTCCTCCCAGCCGATCAAGGAATGGCGATCGATCTCGGATGGATTCGATAACGGGCCGCCAGTTGCCTCGAGATAGGCAGGGGCCGCATAGAGCCCCCATGCGATGGCCGACAGTCTGCGTCCCCAAAGATCGCCTTCCTTCGGACGGATAGGGCGCAATGCGATGTCGGCTTCGCGGCGCGACAGGCTCAGTACGCGGTTGTCGATCACCAACTCCACGACAATGCCGGGGTGAGTCTGCTGGAAGGCGGCGAGAAGCGGCGTCAGCCGACTATAGGCCAGCGTTTCGGACGACGTGACCGTCAGGCGGCCGGACAGACGATGATCGCGACCGGATATGTCGCGATCAAGCGCCAGTGCCTCGTCCTCCATGCGCTCTGCGCCGGCAGCCATCCGCGCACCGGCCTCCGTCGCTTGATAGACGCCGCCTGGAAGTCGTTCGAATAGGCGCACGCCAACCTTGTCCTCCAACGCTTTCAGGCGGCGGAAGGCCGTGGAGTGATCCACGCCGAGTGCTATCGCCGCCGCTGTCAGACCGCCCGCGCGTTGGATGGCGAGCGCCAGCCGAAGTTCGTTCCAATCATCCATGCCGACGAAGATAGCAGTGTGGCTGCTTGCAGTCACGCAAGCGTCGCTGGCGAAATGCCAATGGGACTTGCGTTTTCGCGGGCGCTACCTTGCTGGTGCGATAGCGACCCCACGACGGATGCAACGAAAGATCCAACCATGAAACTCTATTACGCCACCGGTACCTGTTCGCTCTCGCCGCACATTGTTGCGAACGAGGCGGGTATCCCGCTTGAAATCGTGCGGGTGGATATCCGGAAGTCGCCCCACGTCACCGAGGCGGGCAGCGACTATTCGGCGGTGAACCCGAATGGCTATGTGCCAGCGCTGGCGCTCGATGACGGCACAGTGCTGACCGAGGGCACCGCGATCGTTCAATACCTTGCGGACCTCAAACCCGAGAGCAGGTTGGCGCCGCCTGCCGGCACACCGCAGCGTGTCGAGCTGCAATCCTGGCTCAATTTCATTGCCACCGAACTCCACAAGATGTTCAGCCCGTGGCTGTTTCACCCCGAATATGGCGCACAGGCGGCAGATGTTGCACGCGTAAAGATCGCAGAGCGGCTGGCGTCGGTCGAGCGCCATCTGGCAGCGGGCAGGCCGTTCCTGCTCGGAGAAGGCTTCACGGTGGCCGACGCCTATCTGTTCACGATCGTTGGGTGGTCCAACTTCGCAAAGGTGGATCTGTCCAACTTTCCGTGTCTGCGCGACTTCATGGCTCGCGTCGAAGCGCGACCCGCCGTGCAGCAGACCATGCGCGCCGAGAGAATAAAGGTGAGCGCATGACCGTGGATCAACCAGACGCGCCAGCACTGACGCTCGTCAGCCATCATCTCTGCCCTTACGTGCAGCGAGCGGCCATCGTGCTTGCCGAAAAGGGTGTCCGTTTCGAGCGGTGCTATATCGATCTCGCGCACAAGCCGGACTGGTTTTACGCGATCTCGCCGCTGGGCAAGGTTCCGCTTCTGCTTGTCCGACGCGACGGCAATGACACCGCCGCACTCTTCGAGAGCGCGGTGATCTGCGAATATCTCGAAGAGACGCAGATGGGCGTGCGGCTTCACCCATCCGATCCGCTCGAACGAGCCGGGCACCGTGGCTGGATCGAGTTCGGCTCGTCGATCCTCGCGGATCTGTGGGGATTTGAGACGGCCACCGACGCGAACAGCTATGAAGCGAAGCGGAAGATGTTGGCCGGCAAATTCGGTCGCATCGAGAACGTGCTAACCGCAGCGCCGTTTTTCGCCGGGCAGCACTTCAGTATGGTCGATGCGGTTTACGCGCCAATCTTCCGCTACTTCGATGTGTTCGATACCATCGCTGACACGGAAGTCTTCGCCCAAACACCCAAGGTTCGGGCATGGCGCGCAGCGTTACGCGGGCGTCCGAGCGTAGCGAACACCGTCACGGCCGACTACGCCGACCGGCTGCGCGCATTTCTCGCTGAGCGCGACGCACATCTTCTCAAGATCGCAGCATGAGGCAGCCATGAGCCAGGGTGTCGCATGGCTGCTACTGATCGTGGCCGGGCTTCTGGATGTAGGGTGGGCGATTTCGATGAAATATGCCACGGGTTACACCCGACCGGGCTGGACCATGCTGTCGCTGATTTTCCTCGCCGCTTTCGTCTACCTGCTCGGCCGGGTTCTGGAGGTTTTGCCGGTCGGGTCCGCCTACGCGGTATGGGTCGGGATCGGCGCAGCCGGGACGGTCCTGTTCGGAAGCGTGCTGTTTGGCGAGTCGATGAGTCTGCTGCGCGGCGGCGGGGTCGCCCTCATCGTCGCGGGAATCGTCGCCTTGAGATTTGCGCCGGCATGAGCCGCCACATCAGAAATTCAGTCGATCTTCCGCGCTTCTTCCGGGAGCATGATCGGAATGCCATCGCGGATCGGATAAGCAAGCTTGGCCTGGCGCGAGATCAGCTCCTGGCGGGCGGCATCGAATTCGAGTTGGCCCTTGGTCAGCGGGCACACCAGAATCTCGAGCAGCTTGGCGTCGACGGTGCTTTCGGCGCGCTCGATTGGCGGTGTGGTCATGGGTGCGCTCCGGTGATGCGGTCGTTGATCATGGTTATTTATCAGAATTACTGCAGCGGTGGGTCGCCGCTGGTGCGCTTCTTGGCCAGATCCATTTCAGTGACAGCGATCAGGATCTCGGCGCGGGTCTTGAGATCGGGCGCTTCGAGCATCGCCTGCTTCTCTGGCGGACCATAGGGCGACATCATCGCCAGCGCGTTCACCAGGGCCTCGTTGGGCGCCTTGTCGATACCTTCCCAATCCACTTTCAGGTTGTTGGCCTTGAGGAAGTCGGTGAGCACCGCGAGCAGCGCGGCCCGGTCGACATCATCTTCGCCCTTGCGTGCGGTGAAATCGTCGATGAAGGGGAAGTAGTCGACCTTGCACTGCCGGTACGCCGTCAGCACCGAGAGTTCCCGCACCACTTCGAAACGGGAAACGCCGGTCAGTTCGAGGATGTAGCGGCCGTCACCGGATTCGGCGAGCTGGGTGATGCGCCCGACACAGCCGACTTTGAACAGTGCCGGCTTGGCCTCATCCGGCGAATGCGCCGCATCGGGCTGGATCATGCCAATCAGCCGGTGCCCGTCGCGAAGCGAATCGTCGATCATCGCCAGATAACGCTGTTCGAAAATGTTCAGCGGCATCTGGCCACGCGGCAGGAGCAGTGCGCCCGGCAACGGAAAGACCGGGATCACCTCAGGAAGTTCGGCAGGCCCGCGATAGTCGGCATTGATGGGCATGTCCGGTTCCGATTCGTCACACGAGAAGAATTACGAGAACAGGATAGTCGATAACCGCCTGCGGCCGTCAACGGTGGCCTCATCCGTCGGTCCCCAAGCGTCGAAGAACTGGATCAATTGCTTGCGGGCGCCGTCGTCATCCCATTTGCGGTCGCGCTTGACGATCTCAAGCAGATGACCCGTGGCCTCGCTACGCTGGTTAGCGGCATTGAGTGCGATCGCAAGGTCGAAGCGGGCCTGATGGTCGAGCGGATTCGCGGCGACCTTCTGTTCCAGTTCGGTGACCGGACCGAGCGCACTGGCCTGTTCGACCAGATCGATCTTGGCCTGCACGGCCTTGACCGCGGCGTCCTCACGCTTCGCGACCGGGACGAGCTCAAGGGTCTGCTTGGCTTGCTCGATGGCGCCGGTCTCGACGTAACAGCGGGCAAGGCCAGCAATGGCGGCGATATTGCCGGCATCGGCGGCAATCACCTCGCCATAGATCGAAGCGGCGGTGGCCGGATCGCCCTCAGCCAGAATCGCTTCGGCTTCCTGAAGCAATTCGGCAGCCGTCGGCTCGGCGCCGGGCATGCCGGCTGTCAGCTTGTCGATGAACGCATTGACCTGGCTCTCCGGAACCGCACCCATGAAGCCATCGGCTGGCTGGCCGTTGACGAAGGCGATCACGGCGGGGATCGACTGGATGCCCATCTGGCCGGGAATCTCCGGATTCTCGTCGATGTTCATCTTGACCAGCTTCACCTTGCCCTTGGCGGCGGTCACGGCTTTCTCGATGACAGGAGTCAGCTGGCGGCACGGACCACACCAAGGCGCCCAGAAGTCGATCAGGACCGGCTGGCGTTTGGATTCCTCGATGACGTCCTGCACGAAGGTGCGGGTGGTCGTGTCCTTGATGAGAGCGGTTGCTGCCTGCGGCGCCTGTGCGCCGCCCTGATCCATGATGGTCACGTGAACCTCGCTCGATGTCTGAAAAATTTGGCTGCTTCTAGCATGGCCTGAGCGATTAAATGGCGTCCGTGACAGTAATTTGCAATCCGGTGAAATAGGTCCGGCAGGGACCGATTCGACCCGAGAGGCGACATTTCGCTGTTTTGACCCGTTTTCCGGGCCGAATCGGGCTCAAAGGGCCATAAATCGCGATTAACTCGCCGCGATCCGAGATGCAGTCTAACTGTTGCATTCGCCACCGGCATTTGGCATAGGTCTGCGCGTCGGCGGCGAGCAATCGCCGCCTGTCTTCTCGGATGCGGGTGTAGCTCAGTGGTAGAGCACGACCTTGCCAAGGTCGGGGTCGAGGGTTCGAATCCCTTCGCCCGCTCCAGAATTTTCCTGGTTTTTTGGCATCAGTTTTATCGATCACAGGCCGCCGTCCGGCGGCCTTGTCGTTTGTGATCCGCAGGCACGTAGATCCGCCCCGCATCGCTTGAAATCATCGGGCGTTGGGCAGACAATCCACGGGCGAAGCGGGTACGAGACTGACGATGCCGTCGACCACTGATTCCAACCTGGAAATTGCCAAGCGTGCCAATGACGAGGCGCGGGCGGATTTTGCGACCTGGGTGATGATGGCGAAGCTGAAAAGCCTCGACGCGCTGCCGCAGGAAGCCCAGACATTCTATGCGGGCTATCTCGCGCTGCTGGCGCGTGGCAAACAATCCGAGCCAGCCGCGGCCGAAGCCACCATCCAGACTGTCTACCGCAGCTATTATTCCCGCATGGGCGGCACCGGCATCGCGCCCATCATCAAGACGGCTTCGAGATCAAGACCAATGCCCGACGACAACAATAACAACGTCACGCCTTTTCGCCGGATCAAGCCCAACACGCCACCGCCCCCGCGCGAAAAGAAGAAGCTGCCGGTCGCGTTGATCTTCATCGGGTTGATCTTGCTGGCCGTGGCCTGGCGCTATCTCACCAAGGGCAGCCTTTAAAAAACGTAGCAGTGATCGCGCGATGATGCGGTGCGATGCGCCAATTGCATCAGGCTACTGGAACTAACTTTCAAAATTTTTTTCAAGATGTCGTCGTGATGGCGACGTCTTTCATTTGCGCGAGCGTTAGTTGCGCTTTTCACCTGCGACATTTGTGCTAGCATCTCACTGTCTGAGAAAATCACAGACCAATAAAGTTCGTCTCGAACGTTCAATAAGACATAGCAGCCGCAACAAGCTGCACAGGGAGTGACGCGATGAAATCGATGACTGGTCGATCCGTTGTTGCGTGCGCCGCCATCCTCGCTACGGCGATCGGCATGGCCTCGCTCAATCAAGCGAGCGCACAGCAAAAGCTCAAGAGCTACAAATCCGATACCAAGGAATTCTGGACCAATCCGCCGGACGACTGGTTCCTCGGCGACGAGACCGAGGCACAGAAGGGGCTGGCGCCGCCGTCGGGTCCGCCAACCGGTGCGTCCGATGCCGAACTCGCAGCCATGATGAAGAAGATCAAGCTGCCGCCGGGATTCAAGATCGAGGTCTATGCGTCCGGCGTGCTGGCGGCGCGGCAGATGGCCTGGGGCGATAAAGGCACGCTCTTTGTCGGATCGTTCGGCCTCGGCAACGTCTATGCGATCACCGACAAGGGCGGCAAGAAAGAGGTCAAGACCGTCATCAAGGGCATGAAGATGCCGACGGGCATCGCCTTCCAGGACGGTGCGCTCTATGTGATCGATATCAACAAGCTGATCAAATACGAGAATGCCGAGGCAAATATCGACAAGCTCGGTGACGGCAAGGTTGTCTATGACGACATGCCGTCATTCGCGGCGCATGGCTGGAAGTATCTCGCGCCGGACAAGGACGGTTGGTTCTACGTTCCGTTTGGACCTCCCTTCAACATCGGCATTCCGCCGACCAGCCTCTCGCAGATTCGCCGTGTCGATCCCAAGACCGGCAATGCCGAAATCGTGGCGCTCGGCGTTCGCAATTCGGTGGGCGGCGACGTCGATCCCCGCACCGGCAAATACTGGTTCACCGAAAATGCGCGCGACTGGATCAGCGACGATATGCCGAGCGACAAGCTCAACATGATCTCGAAGCTTGGTGAGCATTTCGGCTATCCGCATTGCCATCAAGGCAACATGCCGGATCCGAAATTCGCCATGGGTCACAAGTGCTCGGAATTCACGCCGCCGGTGTTGAATCTCGGCGCCCATGTCGCACCCCTGGGGATGAAGTTCTATACCGGCAACATGTTTCCTGCCGAATACAAGAACAACATCTTCATTGCGGAGCATGGCTCGTGGAACCGGCACAAGTATCAGGGCGCACGTATCAAGCGTGTGATCGCCGGGCCGGATGGGAAGAACGCCAAGCAGGAGATCTTTGCCTCCGGCTGGATCGAGGGTGACCAGGGTTATCTCGGCCGCCCTGCCGATATCGTTCTGGCCAAGGATGGATCGCTGCTGATTGCCGACGATTGGGCAGGCGCAATCTATCGCATCAGCTACGCGAAGTAAGTCGCGAATTGCGTGAGGCTGGAGTTGCGTCATCCGCAGCTCTAGCCTCATGTATTCTGGAATGGGAATGTGGCTCATGCATCGTTCTGCAATCGCGGCTGTTCTTGTCTTTCTAGTTCTTGGTTCTGGGTCCAGTCCGGCTGATGCCGCCGATATCGCCGCGGGTAAGGAGAAAGCCGAGCTCTGCAGCGGCTGTCACGGCGAGAATGGCATCTCGCAAATGGAGAATATCCCTTCGCTCGCCGCACAGCCGGATCTGTTTATCCAGTGGCAGCTGGTGTTCTTTCGTTCAGGTACGCGCAAGAACGAACAGATGCAGCCGATCTTGGAGCAGATCGACAACAACGACATCCGCAATCTCGGCGCCTATTTCGCCTCGCTGAAACCGCCGGAGGGTAAGAAGCCCGATGACAATCCGGATTTGTCGGCCAAGGGCGCGCAAGCGGCGGTCGGCCGTCGCTGTGCATCGTGTCACACGGAAAGTTATGGCGGCACGAAGGCGGTGTCGCGTATCGCCGGACAGCGCGAGGACTATCTCGTCAAGGCGCTGCGCGACTACAAGTCCGGCGTCCGCGCCGGTGGCGGCATGGCAGCGATGGCTGAGGTTGCCTATTCGCTAAGTGAAGAAGAGATCACTGCGCTGGCGCATTATCTGGCGCATCTATGAAGGGAAATCCGTAGCCCGGATTGCGATTGGCCTGATCCGGGCTACGTTGCGATGCTTACGCTACCCGCTGATACTCATACGCCTTGAGATGCGTATAGATCATCCGCAGTCGCGGCACGGCAACCTTGGCGGCATCGGCGCGGGCGATGACATCGCCGACGATCTGGTCGGCCTCGATCTGCGCCTTGTTGAGGATGTCGCGATACATCGAGGCGGTCATCTTCGAACCCTCTGCTGTTAGCATGCCCTCGGTGCGTTCGAGGAAGGCTGCCCGCGGTGCGAAGCCGTTGGCCTTGGCGACGCCGCTCATCTCATCGCGCACGCCGAGGATGAAGTCTCGGCCGCCCGGTGCCGCGACGATGTCGCCGACAGCGCCGCGCATGGCGCTGGTGGAGCCGGCGATCGTCGCCAGGAACACCCACTTCTCCCACATATCCTGCATGATATTCTCGGAGGCCGCGCCTCCAAAGTTGCCGGTCGCCATGATCGCAGCGATCGCCTTCACGCGATCTGAACTGCCGCCCTTGCGTTCGCCGAAGCTGAGCACCTGCATCGGCGCCATCTGGACGACCTCGCGCGCCTCGTTGAGCGTCGCTGCAATCTGGCATTGGCCGCCCATGACATTCTCGGCGCCGAACTTCTTCTCCAGTACGTCGAGATGCTTCATGCCGTTGAGCAGCGGAATGATCGCCGTGTTTGGCCCAACCGCGGGTGCAAAGGACGCGATGGCGTCGTCGAGGTCGAAGGCCTTGCAGCTCAGCAGCACGACATCGAATTTCTCCTTGATCGCATCTGCCTGCACCGTCGGCGGATTCTTCAGGGTCACGTCGCCGTGCGGGCTCTTGATGACAAGGCCGGCGCTTGCCAGCTCACCGGCGCGCTTCGGGCGAACCAGGAAAGTGATGTCATTGCCGGCCTGCAACAGCCTGCCGCCAAAATAACCGCCGATGGCACCGGCGCCGACCACGAGAATACGCATTGGGATGAGTCCATGTTGGATTGGAACGTGAAGCTGTCAAACAGTAGCCCGTCATTGCGAGCTCTGGGAAAGTTAGCTTGCCAACTTTCCCTTGAGCGAAGCAATCCAGTTCCTTGTCGATGCAGGGCTGGATTGCTTCGTCGCAAGGGCTCCTCGCAATGACGGCTGTGGTGTGAGCGGACTACCACTTCTCTCCGAACGGGCGGATCTCCAGCTCGAACGTCCAGGCGCTACGCGGCTGCTGATAGAGCTGCCAGTATGACTGGGCGACCGACGCAGGCGGCATCAACAAATCGGGATTGTTGAGCGCCTCCTTGCCCCACATCTGCTCGCGGCGTTCGCGCACCCAGGCGGTGTCGACGCCGCTGTCGATAATCAGATGGGCAACATGGATGTTCTTCGGGCCGAGCTCGCGGGCCATCGCCTGAGCTACTGCACGCAACCCGAATTTGGCCGATGCAAAAGCGGCAAAACCACTGCCGCCACGCAAGCTCGCGGTGGCGCCTGTGAAGAAGATGTTGCCCTGGCCACGCGGCATCATCAGCCGTGCAGCTTCGCGCCCGGCCAGGAAGCCGGAATAGCAGGCCATCTCCCAGACTTTGCGAAATACCCGCTCGGTCGTTTCCAGGATCGGGAAATTCACATTGGCGCCGACATTGAAGATGCAGACCTCCAATGGCGCATGCGCATCGGCGTCATTGAGGAAGGCGGCGATCTCGTCTTCCTTGCGGGCATCGAGCGAGCGCGCCACGATCGTGCCACCCATGGCCTCGATCTCTGCCACCAAAGGCGCCAGCTTGTCGCCGTTGCGGCGCCCGGCGAACACTGTGAAACCTTCTGAGGCAAACTTCTTGGCGATCTCGGCGCCGATATAGTCTCCAGCTCCGATGACCGCGACAGTCGCGTTGCGCTTCTGCATGAAACTCTCCCGTTACTTGCTGGCGCCGGTGATCAGTTCCTCGACTTCGCGCAGTTGCTCCTTGCCGAAGAACATCTCGTTACCCACGAAGAAGGTCGGCGAGCCGAAGGCGCCGCGCTCGACGGCGGTCTGTGTGTTCGCCACCAGTACTGCCTTCACCTCGGGCTCCTGTCCGCGTGCGAACAGTCTTGCGCCATCGAGACCCGACTCGGTCAGCGCTTTGATGGCCACGTCGGGGTCATCCATCTTCTTTGGCTCACCCCACATATGATGGAATGCCGCCTCGACGTATTTCTCGAACACGCCGTCAAGCTGTGCCGCGATGGCGACGCGCATCAGGTTCAGCGTGTTGACCGGGAAGAACGGATTCATCGTGTAGGGCTTGACGCTGAAGCGCTTCACGAACCGCTCGGTCTCGAGCTCATGAAATTCACGTTTGTTCTTGACGCCGGCATAGGTCTCCGCCGGCGAGCGATTATTGGTCGCCTTGAAGATGCCCCCCAGCAGGACCGGGACGTATTCGAATGTCACGCCGGTGCGCGCTTCGATCGCCGGGATCGCCAGATGGCTGAGATAGGCGTTGGGGCTGCCGAAATCGAACAGAAATTGTGGCGACGTCTTGGTCAAGGCGGTCTCCCGATTTTTTATTGGGTGCAGTGTGGCGCAGCACGTGCGATGCGTCCACATCTTTTATGATGACCGTAATGCTATGGCTTGACGACGCACAGCGTCAGATCAGACGCTGTACGGTCCGTTTGCGCCACACCAGCATGTAATAGCTCATCTGCAGAACAAACATGGCGCAAAAGGTGATGGGGTAGGCGGCCCAGACGCCATCGAGACCGATAGTGCGGCTGAGGATGACGGCCGAGGGCACCTCGATGGCAACGATGGCGAAAACCAGAAGCGCCAATGGTGCGAATACCGTTCCGCTGGCACGCATCATTCCGGAGAAGGTTGTGGCCATGCCGAACAGGACCGAACTCCACAGTACAATGTGAAGCGATCGCTGTGCGAGTTCGAGGACCACGGGATCGACAATGAAAAAGCTCATGAGGGTGCGGGAGAACAGGTAGGCGATCGCCACCAGTCCGCCGGTCAGGACGAGGTTCATCAGCAATCCGGTGCGGACGATGGCGCCGAGCCGGTCGGCTTGGCCGCGGCCGATGGCCTGCGCGCCGAAGATTGAGACCGTAATCGAGATCGAAATGGCCGGAAACTGCACATAGCTCAAAATCTGGTTGACCGCGCCATAAGCGGCGGTCGCGTTAGAGCCGAAGCCGTTGACGAGGCCGAGCAGCACAAGTTCGGCCACCGACATTACGGCCATGCCGATCGCGGAAGGGATACCGATCCGCAACACCTTGCGCAGCAGCGCGGGGTCAAGCCGTATTCTGCGCAGGAGCTCCGCGTCGGGCGCGAGCGCGTGTTTCTTGCGGCGCAGGTACATGGCGAGCCAGAGCAGCGTGAACGCGCTCGACGCGGCCGCGGCGCAGGCAGCGCTGGCCACGCCAAGTCGCGGCAGGCCAAACCAGCCCTGGATCAGCGCCGGTGTGACGGTGAGGCCTATGAATGTGGATAGTGCCAGCGCCCATAGCGGCGTCACGGTGTCGCCGACGCCGCGCATCATCGATGTCATCAGAATGAAGATGAAGGTCGCCGGCATCGCCAGCATCATGATCCGGGCATAGGCGCTGGCCTGGTCGAGAACATCTGCCGGTGTCGCAAGCGCAACCATTATTGGTCGGCTCAACAGGGCGCCGAACACCGCGATGATGACCGCTAGCAGAAGGGCGACAGCGAGGGTCGTGCCGGCCACCGCCTTTACCTTGTGGCGCTCGCCCGCGCCCCAGGCCTGGCCAATCAGCACCGACGCGCCCGCTCCCAATCCCACGACGAAGGAGATGAAGAAAAACATTATCGGAAAGAACACCGATGCCGCCGCGAGTGCATCGACGCCGATCATCTGGCCGACATAGATGCTGTTGATGGTGCCGAACAGCGATTGCAGAATATTGCTCAGCATCATCGGTGCAAGGAAGGTGAGAAACGTCCTCCACAGAGGACGCGGTGTCATCGGCAAAGGCTCAGACATAGCGGGTTCTCGGTTGGCACGAAGACATAACGGTCCGTTAGCGCGCGTTGATGCGCACGGTGTTGTGGTGGTCGATGAGGCCGGGTGATCAGGCCGGTGGGGCGGCGGCCTGATCACGAAATGCGAGTATTACGATGTGATCGCGGATATCGACTGGCCAGTTCGCGATGAGTTCGGTGAAGCGCCGTTGATCGCCGGCAAATAGCGCGCGCGACGCTTCCTCAAAGCCCGGCCGATCCCCGGCCATGGTCGACATGAAGTGATAGGCCGCATCGCGCGCGGCGCGTTGACGATCCCTGTCGCCACTCGCGCGGCGGGCATTTTCTACCAGCTTGCGTAGCGCGACTGAGGCACCGCCCGGCTGTGCGCCGAGCCAATCCCAGTGTCGCGGCAATAGCGTTATCTCGCGGGCGACGACGCCGAGCCTCGGCCGGCCACGGCCACGGGGTTCAGCGGGCGCGTCGGTTTCCGGCTCGATGGTTGTTGGCTGGGGCAGGCGAGCGACGATCTCGCGATGACTGCCGCGCAGATCGATATCGAGGGACTTGCCGGTGGCGTTGTCGAAAATGATGATCGGGTCGGCGATTGCGCCGGTCGCGATCTTGATTGCGATCGCCACCTCGGCCAATGGCCCAGAAGCCAGCAGCTTCGGACCGGCAAAGGCGCTAAACGGAGGAATACTCATTTCAGTCATGGGATAAGCCCGTCTCATCATCAAGATCGATGCTAATTATACCCGGATAATATATCTGTCAATATTACCCGGGCAATAATTGAGCGCGCCCGCTCGCAAAGGATCGCCATGCTCACCGTTCATCACCTGAATAACTCGCGCTCCCAGCGCGTCCTGTGGCTGCTCGAGGAGCTCGGCACTCCCTATGAGATCATCAGGTACAACCGGCAGCCCAACATGCTGGCGCCGCCGGAGCTGCGGGCGATCCATCCGCTCGGCAAGTCGCCTGTCATCACCGACAACGGCAACACGATCGCCGAGTCCGGTGCGATCGTCGAATATCTCGTCAAAACCTACGGCGACGGCCGGCTGATTCCGCCTGACAACACACCGGAGCGCCTGCGCTTCACCTATTGGCTGCACTACGCCGAGGGGTCGGCGATGCCGCCGCTACTGTTGAAGCTGATCTTCCTGATGCTGCCGAAGCGCGCGCCGTTGCTGATGCGCCCGGTGGTCAATGCCATCGCGGCGAAAGCGCTGAACACGTTGGTCGATCCGCAGCTCAAACAGCATATGGCGTTCTGGGAAGGCGAACTGTCGAAGAGCGAGTGGTTCGCCGGCCACGAATTCACCGCCGCCGATATCCAGATGAGCTTCCCGCTCGAAGCCGCCTCTGCGCGTGCTGGGCTGGAGCAAGGACATCCCAAGGCGATGGCGTGGCTCGCGAAGATCCATGCGCGGCCCGCCTATCAGCGTGCGCTGGAGAAGGGCGGGCCGTATTCGGTGGGGCGCTAGACCGCGGGGAAGCCGAACAACAGCTTCTGCGGATTGTTCGTGAGGATACGATTGCGCGTCGTCTCATCCGGCACCCACTCTGCAAGCAGGTCGAGCAGATCACTTACGCCCATCATCACATCCCAGTTCGCCACATGCGGCCAGTCGGAGCCCCAGACGCAACGGTCGGGATTGGCGGCGACCAGCTTCTGGGCGAAGGGAATCGTATCGCTATAGGGCGGCCCACCTTGAACGCTGGTGCGATACGCGCCGGACAGCCGCACCCATGCGCCGTCACGAACGAGTCCGACCAGAGCGTCGAAGCCCGGATCGTTGATGCCGCGTGAGGTCGGGAAGTGTCCCATGTGGTCAACGAGGAATGGCACCGGCAGTTTCGCAAAGCGTGAGGCGAGAGCCGGAATATCCTTGGCATCGATCAGGAATTGCAGATGCCAGCCCATCTCGCGGCAGAGCGACGCGTAGTCCTCAAGCTGCGCGAAACCCATCCCGCCGCCATAAAGCACGTTGAGCCGAAGGCCGACGACGCCCGCTTCTTTCAGCGCCACCTTCTCCTTCTCGGGGCAATCCAGCCCGATCACCGCGATGCCACGCAACCGCTGGCGGTTGGCGGTGAGCGCGTTCACCAGCAGGCGGTTGTCGGTGCCATGCACGCTGACTTGCGTCAGCACGCCGTAAGTCATGCCGGTCGCATCGAGCATCGATAGATAAGATGCCGCCGTGGCCTCCGGCGGCGTGTAGCTCCGCCCGGCGACGAACGGATAGTCCGGCGGCAGACCGATCACATGGGCATGCGTATCAACGGCACCACGCGGCACGGTGAACCGTGTCGCGCTGCGCTGGGTCGGTTGCGGCCCCGGGCAAGCCCGGGGTTCGCTGGGGGATGAATCAGGCGTCTGCATAGAGAATACGTCCGCGGGTTTCAGGCAACGCATAGGCTGCGAGGAAGAACAGGCCGTAAGCCAGCACTGCGAAGATCGCGATGGCATTGCCGAGGCTGGTGGTGTTGGACAGAGCGCCGACCAGGAACGGGAACAGAGCGCCGATACCACGGCCGAAATTGTAGCAGAAGCCCTGACCAGATCCGCGCAGACGTGTTGGATAGAGCTCCGTGAGGAACGCGCCCATGCCGGAGAAGTAGCCCGACGCAAAGAAGCCGAGCGGAAAGCCGAGGATCCACAGCACTTCGTTGGTGAGCGTCACCTGTGTGTAGATCAGGATGACTGCGATGGCGCCGAGCGAGAAGGTCAGGAACAGGTTGCGCCGACCGATGCGGTCGGCGAGCCATGCACCGACGAGATAGCCGATGAAGGAGCCGACGATCAGCGCCGAAAGATATCCGGTCGATGAGACGATCGACAGCTTGCGCTCGGTGGTGAGGAAGCGCGGCACCCAGAAGGTGATGGCGTAATAGCCACCCTGGCAACCGGTCGCAGCAAGCGACGCAAGGATCGTGGTCTTCAGCATCGGGCCGGCAAAGATTTCGCTGAGCTTGGGCCGATCGCCGCTGGCGTTCTGCTTGGCGCGGGTCTCCGCGGCGATGACCGGTTCTTCGACGTAGCGGCGCAGATACAGCACCAGCAAAGCCGGCAGCGCGCCGATGGCGAACATCCAGCGCCATGCCGTTTCTGGTGGAAGCCATGAGAACAAAACCGCTTGGGAGAGCACGGCGAGGCCCCAGCCGATCGCCCAGCCGGACTGTACAGAACCGACTGCGCGGCCGCGATATTGCGGGCGGATGGCCTCGCCCATCAGCACAGCGCCTGCAGCCCATTCACCGCCAAAGCCGATGCCGAGCAGCGCACGCGCCACCAGCAGCTGATCGAAATTCTGCACGAAGGCACAGATCAGCGAGAAGAACGAGAACCACAGGATCGTTAGCTGCAGCGTGCGGACGCGGCCGATACGGTCGGCAAGATAACCGCCGAGCCAGCCGCCGATGGCGGATGCGAGCAGTGTCACCGTGCCGGCGAGGCCGGCGGTGCCGGGATCGACCTTCCACATCACGATGATGGTGCCGATCACCAGCGGATAGATCATGAAATCCATGCCATCGAGTGCCCAGCCTGTGGCGCAGGCCCAGAATGTGCGGCGCTCCGGCGGATTCATGTCGCGATAGAAGGCCAGAAGGCTGGTGTCTTCGATTTCCGCGCGCTCAATAGTGCCGGGATCGGTTGGTCGGTTACCGCTCATGATTGTTTCCCCCGTTTGTCATCTGGTTCGGGGGGCGCTCACCCGCGCGCCCCTGAGGGCACCGGATATGTCATTGGACGTCAGTACCCAGATGCCTCAGCGCCACGCGTACGCGGATCAGGGGCACCAAGCAAGCCGTCTGGCGTCACCAGAATAGAATTGGCCGAAGTCTGGCCCATCGGCTCGATCACCCTGTGGCCCATGGCACGCAGTGCGTTGAGAGTCTCTTCGCTAAAGCCGCGTTCGATGCGCACTTCATCAGGCAGCCACTGGTGATGCAGGCGAGAGGTCGCGACTGCCGACATCACATCCATTCTGTAGTCGATCACATTGACGATCACCTGCAGCACTGTCGAGATGATGCGGCTGCCGCCGGGCGAACCGGTGACGAGTACCGGCTTGCCGTCCTTCAGGACAATGGTCGGCGACATCGATGACAACGGTCGCTTGCCAGGACCCGGCAGGTTGGCTTCGAAGCCGACGAGACCATAGGCATTGGATGCGCCGGGTGCGGCCGTGAAATCGTCAAGCTCGTTGTTGAGCAATACGCCGGTGCCATCGGCGATCAGGCCGACGCCATAGCTGAAGTTCAGCGTATAAGTGTTGCTCACTGCATTGCCGGCGCTGTCGACCACCGAATAGTGCGTCGTATTCTGTCCTTCGCGCGGCGGTACGGCCGAGAGGGCATCGGTCCACGGCGTTGCCTTGTTGGGATCGATCGAGGCGCGCTGCCCGGTAGCGTAGTCCTTCGACGTCAGCGTCGTGATCGGCGCGTTGACAAAAGCGGGATCGCCCAGATAGCGCGCGCGGTCCGCATAAGCACGCTTCATGGCTTCGACCAGCAGATGCAGCGACGGTGCGGAGGCCTGCCGCATCTCGCCCAGCGGAAAGCCTTCGAGAATATTCAGTGTCTCCAGCAGCACCGTTCCGCCGGATGACGGCAGCGGCATTGAGATGATGTCGTAGCCGCGATAGCTGCCGCGGACTGGCGTGCGAACGACGGGCTGATAGGTCCTGAGGTCGTCTGCCGTGAAAATGCCGCCTGCCGCATTGATGCCGCTGACCAACTTCTCGGCGATGGGCCCCTCATAGAAGCCGCGCGGTCCCTGTGCGGCAATCGCCGTGAGCGTTGTTGCGAGGTCTGTCTGGATCAACCGGTCGCCCTCGCGCAGCGACGTGCCATCGTCACGCGAAAAGATCTTCTTCGTCGCGGGCCAGCGCGCCAGGCGTCTGTGCCAATCCGGCAGCGTATCTGCGCCATCGTCAGTCAGGATGAAGCCGTCGCGCGCCAGCGCAATCGCGGGCTGTAACAGATCCGACAATGTGAACTTGCCCGAGCCGTATTTCTCCAGCGCCAGCGCAAGTCCCGCCACCGTGCCGGGGATGCCGATGCCCAAAGCGGAATCGCGGGATTTCGCGGTGTCCGGTTTGCCGTCGCTGCCGAGAAACATGGTGCGGGTGGCAGCGGCCGGTGCGGTCTCGCGATAGTCGATGGTGACGTCTTCGCCGGAGGCTGTGTGGATCACCATGAAACCGCCGCCGCCGATATTACCGGCGCGCGGATAGGTGACAGCCATGGCGAAACCGCTCGCAACAGCCGCATCGATCGCATTGCCACCGCGCGCCATGACATCCGCACCCACCTTGGCGGAGATCTGCTCCTGGGCGACGACCATGCCATGCTTGGCCGCGATGGGTTTGAGCGTGCCTGGCGGTGCGGGGGTATAGATGTCACGCGCCTGCTGCGCGTTTGTCGATGCCGGGACGACGAGTATAAATGCGAGTGCTGCGACGCACGTACAACGCAGGAAAGCAAACGGTGCCATCGATCACTCCGGCTGACAGCGGACATGATCGCATCGCCGTCTCGAATGCTATATGGCTTGTGAAACGTACGAGACAACACTCTGTGATTCGCGGGGGATACCACGCATGGCGGTCGCCGCCGCTTCATCAGCCTCTGTGACAGCGGCGCCAAAGACCTATCCACCGCGCTCTGCGGTGATCAGCTGGATGTTTTTCGACTGGGCGGCCCAGCCTTACTTCAGTCTCATCACCACCTTTGTCTTCGCGCCCTATTTCGCCACGCGCGTGGCATCCGATGCCGCCACGGGACAATCGCTGTGGGGTTTCGCTACTGCTGCGGCCGGGTTGATCATCGCGCTGGCATCGCCGATGCTTGGCGCGATTGCCGATGCGAGCGGCCGCCGCAAGCCGTGGATCGCAAGCTTCGGTGCGATCTTCGTGATCGGCGCCTGCATCATGTGGATCGGCAAGCCCGGCGATCCCGCTATCATCCTGCCGCTGCTGATTGCCTATGGCTTGGCGACCATCGGCGTGGAATTTGCCACCGTGTTCAACAATGCGATGATGCCGACGTTGGTGCCGCCGGATAAAATCGGCCGCCTGTCCGGTTCGGGCTGGGCGCTCGGCTATGTCGGCGGCATTCTCAGCCTGATCATCGTGCTCGGCTTCATGGCTGCGAACCCGACCACGGGGCGCACATTGTTCGGTCTGGTCCCGATCCTCGGTCTCGACCCCGCGACGTTCCAGGGCGATCGCATTTCGGCGCCGCTGTCGGGCCTGTGGTTCGTCGTCTTCGTGCTGCCGATGTTTCTGCTGACGCCGGATTTTCCTGCAAAGGTTTCGCCCGGTCACGCCGTGCGCGCAGGTCTGACCGATCTCAGGCACACGCTAAGCGATCTGCCGAAGCATCGCTCGATGATGGCATTCCTGATTGCCAACATGATCTACACGGACGGGCTGGTGTCGCTGTTTGCTTTCGGTGGCATCTATGCGGCCGGCACGTTCGGTTGGAATACGATTCAGATCGGCACGTTCGGTATCATCCTGGCCATTGCCGGAACGTTCGGCGCCTTCGTCGGCGGCAAGCTCGACGATGCGTTCGGACCGAAGCGTGTGATCACTGGCAGCATCCTGCTGCTGCTGACCTCGATCATTGCGATCCTGCTGATTGATCGCGAAACCATCTTCTTCATCAAGGTCACGCCGCCAGTGCCTGGTGGCGGCCTGTTCGCGGCGCCTGCGGAGAAGGCCTATCTCGCGCTGGGTTGCCTGATCGGCATGGCGGGCGGTCCGCTGCAGGCGGCATCGCGCACGCTGTTGATCCGGTTGGCACCGCAGGATCGCATCGCGCAGTTCTTCGGTCTGTTCGCGTTGACAGGGAAAGTAACGTCCTTCATGGGGCCGCTATTGATCGGCCTCGTCACCGCAGTCACCGCCAGCCAGAAGGCTGGCATGGCGGTGCTGGTGCTGTTCTTTGTCGGTGGCCTTGGCCTGCTCGCACGGGTGCGAGAGGCCTGAGACTGAGAAGCCTTAGTGCTTGAAGTGGCGGACGCCGGTGAACACCATTGCGATTCCGGCGTCATCTGCCGCCTTGATCACTTCATCGTCGCGCACCGAACCACCGGGCTGGATCACCGCAGTGGCTCCGGCCTCGATGGCAACGAGCAAGCCGTCCGCGAACGGGAAGAATGCGTCTGACGCGACCACCGATCCCTTGGTCATCGGCTGTGCGAGCTTCATCTCAGCGGCCGCATCTTGCGCCTTACGGGCGGCGATGCGTGCGGAATCGATGCGGCTCATCTGGCCGGCGCCGATACCGACAGTGGCGAGGTCCTTGGCATAGACGATGGTATTCGACTTGATGTGCTTGGCTACGCGAAACGCGAATTTGAGATCGCGCAGTTCGGCGTCGGTCGGCTGACGCTTGGTCACGGCCTTCAGCACCAGGTCGTCGACAACAGCATTGTCGCGGCTCTGGATCAGCATGCCGCCAGCCACGGTCTTGGCCGTGAAGCCCGGCGCGCGCGGATCCGGCAATCCGCCGGCCAAGAGCAGACGCAAGGTCTTCTTCGCGGCGACGATGGCGATGGCTTCCTCGGTGGCGTCAGGTGCCACGATGACCTCGGTGAAGATCTCGGTGATGACGCGCGCGGTGTCTGCATCGAGCGTCTTGTTCAGCGCAACGATGCCGCCGAACGCCGAGGTGGAATCGCAGGCCAGTGCCTTGCGATAGGCCTCAACCAGGCTGCTGCCTTCGGCGACGCCGCAGGGATTGGCGTGCTTGACGATGACACAGGCCGCGGTGCGCTTCGGATCGAACTCGGCGATGCATTCATAGGCCGCATCGGTGTCGTTGATATTGTTATAGGACAGTTGCTTGCCCTGTACCTGCCGCGCCGAGGATACGCCGGGGCGGAGTTCGGGTGTGCGATAGAATGCAGCGGTCTGGTGCGGGTTCTCGCCGTAACGCAGCGCTTCGACCAGTTTGCCACCGACGGCACGGAAATCCGGTGCGGTGATCTTCAACTGATCCGCGAACCAGTTCGAGATCGCAGCGTCATAAGCTGCGGTGCGCGCATAGGCCTTGGCTGCCAGACGACGGCGCAGCGTCAGCGTGGTCGCGCCCTTGTTGGTCGCGAGTTCATCGAGCACCGACTGATAATCGGAGGGCTCGACGACGACAGTGACGTCGTCATGGTTCTTGGAGGCTGCGCGGATCATTGCCGGACCGCCGATATCGATATTCTCGATACAATCCTCATAGGAGGCGTTCTTCGCGACGGTCTCCTCGAACGGGTAGAGGTTCACGACGAGCAGATCGATCTGCGAAATTCCGTGATCCTTCATTGCCTTGGCGTGGTCGGCATTGTCGCGGATCGCGAGCAGGCCGCCATGGACCTTGGGATGCAGCGTCTTGACCCGGCCATCCATCATTTCCGGGAAGCCGGTGAGATCGGACACATCGGAGACCTTCAAGCCCGCCGCAGCGATCGCCTTGGCGGTACCGCCGGTGGAGACGAGGTCGATGCCGTGAGCGGACAGCGCCCGTACGAATTCGATCAGCCCGGACTTATCGGAAACGGACAATAGAGCGCGAGTAACCTTGCGCGGATGGTCGGTCATGATGCGTATCCCGTGGGAGAAGGACGCCGCGTAGCATGGTTTCGCGGTGCAAGAAACTGCAAGGGCTTGCATGCCAGCAATTTCGTCGTGAAGGCCTGATTTACAACGGCAATTCCGGCTCGCGGCGGGCGTTGCGGCGGGCCGTGGTCTGCGACGGCGAGGAGGCCGAGCGGGCAAAACTCCAGCGAATGCTGGAGGTCTGCTGCGCGTTCTGGTGGATCACGATCTGGGCGGTTCGGCGCGGTCCGTCATTGCCGGCCAGGAACACGCTGTCCTCCAGTTCGACCTTGTCGTCGAGCGCCTCGAAGGTCCAGACGTCGCGGTTCGGCAATACCAGCATGACGCCGCGGGCGTCGCTGAGCCGGCTGGCCTTTACCGACGGGTGCAGATGGAAGCGCAAGGCGTAGTCCGTGTTGCTGCCCTTGAGCCGTGCGCCGTGCGCCGCCGCGACGATGTCCTCGCCCTCGAGTTTCGAACCGTCCTCGGAGATCATCAGCACGCGCCGATGGGTGACGCCAAAACGCGGGTGGTAGCCGTCATGCGCCGTGGTCAGGATGGTGCCGTTCGAGGTGATCTCGCGATAGCTCTCCACCACATGCGGGCCGTTGACGATCGGCGCACCCTGCAGAAACTTCTTCATCGCGCTGCGTTCGACGAACTGGCACGACGAGGTGTTGTGATAGGTCATCGTCGAATGCGCGGGCGTGCCGCGCGCGAAAGCGCGCCAGTTGTCGCGCCCGGTCGACGGCATGCCGCAATTGATGACGATGCGGCTCGGGCCGGACGACAGTTCGAACGACAACGTACCGGCATGGGCGTCGTGGCTCACACTGGACGGTGGTGGCGGGCCGGTGTCGATGATCACGGTCATCTGACCGGCCTCGAGACGCTGGAAGCCGGTATGCGGCATATGCGCCATCGGCACGCCGTGCGTGTCGTCATAGGCCAGCAGCGTCGCCAGCAGATGCGATGGCGCATTGCTCATACCGTTGAACAGTGCGAACGAGCCGTCGCCATGACGGAAGAATCGCAGCATCGGCATCATGCGATCGATCGCATTCAGTAGCGCCGGCGGTGGCGCGATGTTGCGGGCGGCAAAAGTCTGCCGCAGTGGCAGCAGATCGATCAGCAATTCGATCAGCGCGCCGGGGTTGCGCGAGATATGTCCGCCATCGGGCAGGATCTGGCGCTGCAATTCGTCGGAGAGTTTGCGTGTGGCGGTACGGATGTGGCGCGCTTGATTGGCGAGGCACAGCGATGCGTAGCACAGAGCAATGAGCACCTGCAGCTTTGGCACGCCGTCGGGAGCGTGAGACAGCGCATAGCGCAGCGAGCGGATCTCACGGCTGAGTGAGCGCAGATAGCGGCGATAGAATTTTCCGTCGGTATCGCCGAGTACCAGCGGCGCCTGCGATAGCAGCGAGATCACGCGGCGGGCGATGACGTCGGCACGGCGTCCGACCGGGCGCTTGCGCGACGTATTCGACATCCAGTCGTCGATCAGCGAGCGCGCATTGGCGCGGGTGATGGCAGTGTCGGCGGCGCGCAGATGCCTCAGCCAGCCAAAGCCGAGCAGTGAAACTTCCCAGTCCTCCGATGGCGGTTCCAGATCGAAGATCGAGCGACCGTGGCAGGTGACGATCTTGCCGGCGAAGACGAAGCGCCCGGCATAGATTTCGGCGGCGCGGGTGGCGTCGGTGGTGCGCAGATCATGCGGCGCGATGATCAGGCGATCAGTGCGTCCGGGCCACAGCCGGGCCAGCGCCGCCGATCCACCGGACGCGCGCGACATCGCGCTCCGCGCGAAGCGGCCGAGGATCAGCCCCGAGATACGTCTGCGATGTGCGACCACGCGCGCCTTGAACTGGAAGAGAAAGGGTTGTTGCGAATCCTTTTAGCCGGAAACGCGATCCGCACACAGTACAAGGAAGCTCCCTGTGGAAGCCTCGCGAATCGGGAGATTACTCTGTGAATATCAGGATTTAATGAGTCGCGCCGCATAGAAGCCGTCGAGCCCGCCGAGCCGAGGATCGGCATGGGGCAGATGGCTCGGCAAAGTGCGCAGATCGCCCTCGGGGGTGACGATCTCGGCCAGGCTGGCAACTTCACTGGCGTCGGCGGGGGCGCGGCGCATGCTGGAATCCTTGGCCAGCAGGTCGGCGATGGCTTGTTCGCCTTCTTCAGGCTCCAGCGAACAGGTGCAATAGACCAGGGTTCCGCCGGGCTTCAGGATGGAAGCCGCCTTCTGCAGCAGGCGCCGTTGCAGCGCCGTCAGCATGACGATGTCGGAGTCCTGTTTCAGCCAGGCGACGTCGGGGTGCCGCCGGATCGTGCCGGTGGAGGAGCAGGGCGCATCCAGCAACACGCCGTCAAAACCCTCGCCGGGATATTCGGTGCCGTCGACGACGACGGTTTCGGCCTCGAGCGACAGCCGCGCCAGATTTTCGCGCAGCCGCGCCACACGATTCGGCGAGCGGTCGATAGCAGTGACCTGTGCGCCGCCCTGGACCAATTGCGCAGTCTTGCCGCCCGGCGCGGCGCAGAGATCGACGATGCGTTTGCCCTTGAGGTCGCCGAACAGTCGTGCCGGCAGTGCCGCCGCGGCGTCCTGCACCCACCACTGGCCGTCATCGAAACCGGGCAACATGGTCACCGAGCCCTGCAGCAAGGTTCGGACGGAACCGGTTGGAAGCACTTCGCCGTGCAGGCGTGTGGCCCAGGCATCGGCTTCGGATTTGACGGTGAGATCGAGCGACGGCTCATGGCTCAGCGCCACGGCCATTTCCTTGGCTGCCGTCCCGCCGTAATGGGCCGTCCAGCGCGCCATCAGCCAGGGCGGGATGTCGAGAGTCTGGGCGGCAACTTCGTCGATCAGCGGCTGGCCTTCACGGGCGCAGCGTCGCAACACGGCATTGACCAGTCCGGCATATTTCGCGGCGCGGCGGTCGGATTGCACCATGCGGACCGAGAGGTCGACGGCGGCGTGATCCGGCACATCCATCCAGAGGATCTGGGCAGCACCAATCAGGAGCGCGCTCTGCGCACGCGGGGCATCGGTGGGGACACCGCGGTCGAGCAGGCGGGAGAGAATATGCCCGAGCGTACCGAGCCGGCGTAGGATCGTCGCAACCAGACGTCGCATCAGCGCGCGGTCGCGGTCGGATAGCGTTTTCAGGCCGGGATGGGCCGCGGCGCCTTCGAGCTGGTCGTCGAGGGTCCGATGCTTGTGCAATACGCCGTCGAGAATATCCGCCGCAATCCGTCGCGCGGCGAGGCCGGGGACCTCGGTTGGCGGTGCGTATCTTACTTGCGACATGCGAAAACATCACGACGGAGGGCGGGCAATGGCGCGGGCAGGCTCAGCATGCGGCCACTGGATGGGAGCGATTCTGTCGCATGCGAATATGCCAAATGTAAGAATCGCCCTTATATGCTCACAGTCGAACGGCAACTGTTCGACATTGATTTATGTAACGCGTGCCGCCCTTGCCGGTTCAGCAGGAAACCTGAGATGAACGACATTCCTTCCGAGTCCGCAACGTCTTTGCCGGAGCCTGAGCCGGCACCGAAGAAAGTTTTGACGCCCGCCGCGCAGCGCGCGCTGGCCGAGGCAGAAGAACGTCGGGCTGCAGCTGCAGCAGCACATACTGCGGCGAAAGCGAAAGAGTTCCAGGGACCTGAAGGCCCGGAGCCCACGCGCTTTGGCGACTGGGAGCGTAAGGGCATTGCGTCCGACTTCTAACTCTTCGGATCACTGAGCCAGATTCTTCTGGCTGGTTGTTTCGACTCACATTATCGCAGGACGATGACCCCAGCATCGCGCATTCACCGTGCGTCGCCGTGGCGATCCCGCATGTCCGCGGCGATGCCGTGGGTATTCGTGCTTGGCCTGGCCGCCGGCACCATGCTGCCGGTGAAGCGTTGGCTGCCGTTCCTGCCCGGCGCGGATCAGACCGAGGCGGCCCGCGATTCCGAGGCGATCGTCAGGCGCGCCGGCAATGCTGAGGCGCGCTACCCGATCGAGATGCGCTACGCCATCGACGGCGATACTTTTGGCGCGCGCGTGCATCTTGGGTCGGGTGAAGACGTCAGCGTGCGCATTCGTTTGCGTGGCATCGATGCGCCAGAGCTGAAGGGGCAATGCGCGCGTGAGATTCAGAAAGCAGAAACCGCGACGGCTGCACTGACCAAGTTGCTCCGCGAGGGAAGTCTCACGATCTACAATATCGGGCCTGACAAATATCCCGGCCGCGTGGTCGCCGATGTCGCGACCAGGCAAACGCCCAACGTGTCTGCAGCAATGCTCAACGCAGGGCACGCGCGCCCGTATGGTGGCGGTCATCGCAACGGCTGGTGCGATAGCCGATGAGATCAGCAAAACAAAAAGCCGCGCATCATGCGCGGCTTTTCAGAATAGCGAAGCTGCCAGCGATCAGCGCTGGGTGACGATCACCGGCGTGCCGACCGAGACGCGCGAATAGAGGTCGGTGATGTCTTCGTTGTACATGCGGACGCAACCGTAAGAGACATAGCCGCCGATCGAATTGGGGCGGTTGGTGCCGTGGATGGCATATTCGCCGCCGGCGAGGGTCATCGCAGCAACGCCCATCGGATTAGCTGGCGAACCGCCCGCAATCACATCGGGGATATTCGGATTGTCACGCTTGACGTCGGCGGGCGGAGCCCAGGCCGGCTGGCGATACTTGCCGTCGATCTTGGTGGCGCCGGCCCACTGTTTGCCGGGCTTGCCGACACCGACGGGGTAGCGCACGGCCTGACCCTGTTCGAGCACGAGATACAGCTTACGCTCATTGGTCTTCACGACGATGGTGCCGGGGGCATAGTCGCCGTGGAAGCCGACCACATTGGGCGCTGCCTGCGCGGTGGGGGACATCAGGGCGCCAACGACAACGGTGGCTGCCAGCGCACTAGCAATCTTCAAGGACATCGATCTCTCCAGTTCGGCCCGGCCGGTAGCGGCCGACGAGGTCGTGCCGCCTCTCAAGGCGACGAAAACAATTGCACACGGGAAATTCTCAACCAGTCGCGTAAACAACCGGTCTCTGCCAGCGCGGGGGAGTGCGCCAACGAGCGCCTAAAGAGGAAATCCGCTGAACAAAGTAAATGCCCGGAAAACAACACTCGCTCTAAATTGGCCGGGGGTGGCCATCCGGCCCTGACAATCGCGTGAGGGCAGCCAGATGCAATGCGTTGGAGGTCACTAGGCCAGCGTAAAGGCCTCATGGACGGCGGATTGTACCGCGCCGCCGAGGACAGCGCCGCCACCGGCCACATAGATCCAGTCGCCAATAACTGTGGCGCCGACCGCATGGCGCGGGGTCAGCATCGGCGCGTGGCTCTGCCAGGTGTCGGAGGCCGGATCGTAGCTTTCCATCTGTCCGTACACCTTGCCCTGGGTGAGCTGGCCGTTCTGCACCACGCCGGATTCTCCGCCCATGGCAAACAGCCGGTCGCGATACACGACAAGGCCATGGCCCGAACGGGTCGTCGGCAGTGCGGCGCGCAGCTCCCATGTGTCGCGCTCGGGCAGATACACATGGTGCAGATCGGTATTGTACTCGAACGTATTGAAACGTCCGCCGATCACATGGATCACGCCGCGCGTGGCCACGCAGCCGACATGGTCGCGCGCACCGGGCAGTGCCTTGCGGGTCTCCCATTTGTCGGTCTTGGGATCATAGACTTCGTGCCAACTGACACTGGCGCGCTCAGCCGCCGGTTCCGACGCGCCGCCGATCAGATGGATTTTGCCGTTCAGCGCAACGGCAGCGCCGGCACCGCGTGGTCGCGGCAAGGGCGCGATCGTATCCCAGCGATTGGCAGCGACATCATAGGCATAGGCGTTCTGGTCCGAGCCGCGGTTCTGCTGCATGAAACCGCCGAGCGCATAGACCCGTCCGGCATCGGCAGCGACCGAGACATGGTTGGCCCCGCGCGGCAGCGGCGCTGCGTCGAGCCACTGATCTGAAGCGGGATCGTAGACATGGTGATAGGGGCGGTCGACACGGCCTTCGCCGTAGCCACCGACGATATGCATACGATCGGCCCATGATGTCGCCCAGGCCATCTCACTGCGCGGCAATGGCAGCGCAGCGCGCGATATCCACTTGCCTTGCAGCCCTTTCGGCGCCGGACTCTCTGTGACGCGCTGCGCCTCCTGCTCGGGCGTCATGTGATGCGGTACGCCACCTTGCAATTTGGCGTAGGGCTCTTTCGACGATGGTGCCGCAGGCAATGCGGGATGACCGGCATGTTGCGCACGGGCGGAGGCTCCGCCCGCAACAACTGCAGCACTTCCCAACACGAATGACCGACGATCCACCACATCACTCCGTGTTTGCCGACAGATTGGGCGAGCGGTTACGCCCCCGGCTTCTTGTTCTGCCGGTGCTCGACGAGGTCGGTGACCACGGCGGGATCGGCCAGTGTCGATGTATCACCCAGAGATGACGGCTCGTCTTCGGCGATCTTGCGCAGGATGCGGCGCATGATCTTGCCGGAACGGGTCTTTGGTAGACCCGGGGCGAACTGGATCAGGTCAGGCGAGGCGATCGGGCCGATGTCCTTGCGGACCCAGGCCACCAGCTCCTTGCGGAGCTCTTCAGTCGGCTCGACGCCGTTCATCAGCGTGACGTAAGCGTAGATGCCCTGGCCCTTGATGTCGTGCGGATAGCCGACCACGGCGGCTTCCGACACTTTCTCATGTGCGACCAGCGACGATTCCACTTCCGCGGTGCCCATGCGGTGGCCGGAGACATTGATGACGTCGTCGACGCGGCCGGTGATCCAGTAATAGCCGTCGGCATCGCGGCGGCAGCCGTCGCCGGTGAAATACTTGTTCTTGTAGGTCGAGAAATAGGTCTGTTCGAAACGGGCGTGATCGCCATAGACCGTCCGCATCTGGCCCGGCCACGACTTGGCAATGCAGAGATTGCCCGAGGTCTCGCCGTCGAGCACCTTGCCATCGGCATCGACGATCTCGGGGACGACACCAAAGAACGGCCGCGTCGCCGAACCCGGCTTCAGTTTCGTGGCGCCGGGCAGAGGCGTGATGAGAATGCCGCCGGTCTCGGTCTGCCACCAGGTGTCGACGATCGGCGCACGCGCCTCGCCGACCACGTGATAGTACCACTCCCAGGCTTCCGGATTGATCGGCTCGCCGACCGATCCCAGCAATCGCAGGCTCTTGCGCGAGGTTTTCTTCACCGGCTCGTCGCCGGCCTGCATCAGCGCGCGGATCGCGGTTGGCGCGGTGTAGAAGATGTTGACCTGATGCTTGTCGATGACTTCCCAGAAGCGCGACATCGACGGATAGTTCGGCACGCCTTCGAACATCAGCGTGGTCGCGCCGTTGGCCAGCGGCCCATAGAGAATGTAGCTGTGACCGGTCACCCAGCCGACGTCGGCGGTGCACCAGTAGACATCACCCTCGTGATAGTCGAACACATATTGATGCGTCATCGATGCGAACAGCAGATAGCCGCCGGTGGTGTGCAGCACGCCCTTGGGCTGGCCGGTGGAGCCCGACGTATAAAGGATGAACAGCGGATCTTCCGCATTCATCGGCTCGCACGGGCATTCGGTGGTGACGACTTCGGCGGCTTCGCGGTACCAGAAGTCACGGGCCGGATCCATGTTCACCGGTATGCCGGTGTGCTTGACCACGACGACCCAGTCGACGCCGCCGGCTTTCGCGGCGGCCGCATCGACATTGTTCTTTAGCGGCACTTTCTTGCCGCCGCGCAGGCCTTCATCGGCGGTGATGATGATCTTCGACTGGCAGTCGGTGATGCGCTGCGCCAGCGAGTCCGGCGAGAAGCCGGCGAAGACCACTGAATGGACCGCGCCGATGCGCGCGCAGGCCAGCATCGCGTAAGCGGCTTCCGGAATCATCGGCAGATAGATGGTGACGCGGTCGCCTTTGCCGACATTGCGGTTGCGCAACACGTTGGCCATCTTACAGACTTCGTCGTGCAATTCCTGATAGCTGATGTGCTTCGACTGCGAGGGGTCGTCGCCTTCCCAGATGATCGCGGTCTGGTTGGCGCGCTTCGGTAGATGGCGGTCGATGCAGTTATAGGCGGCGTTCAATACGCCATCCTCAAACCACTTGATCGAAATCTTGCCTGGGGCAAAGGACGTGTTTTCGATCTTGGTGGGGGCGTGGCTCCAGTTGAGGCGCTTGGCCTGCTCGGCCCAGAAGCCGTTGGAATCGCTGATCGAGCGCGCATACATTTCGTTGTATTTTGCGTCATCGACGAAGGCGCGCGTCGTCCACTCAGCCGGTACGTCGTAAATCTTGTCGGACATCGTCCCCTCCACCACCGTGCGACCGCTGCGCGAATTCGCCGCCAGCCGGTTCTCGTTGCGCGCAATATGCGCCGGCGCGAGATAGCTGGACAAGCGGGGCCGGACTAGGCCTTTGGTCGGTCCGCAAGGTCGCAGCCCCGATCACGTTCGCGTTTTGACGGCTCGGAAACTTCATCATAAAGCCAATTCAGGCGCTAAACGGTAACCAGTAACCGAAATTGCGTACCTGTGGACTCGCAATAGTTGCGGGAAGCCCCTAAATCGCCCTCGCAGGGACGGCCAAGCGGCCCGGAACCAAAAATCAATAAACGGCATTAGCAGAGACACAGGGCCGACGAGGCAGATAACACTATGATGGAACAGCAGAATTTCGCGCCTTCCCGGGCCGTTTCCGCCCGTTCCGTCGCGCGGCCAGCCCGTATGGCCAAGCCAAGCCCCGCGAGTGTGGAGGTTTTGGCCCGTGAAATGGGCCTGAAGCTTGGAGATCAGTCTGAGCTGACGATCCGCCGGCTCAAGCGCGGAAAATCTTATTCCTTCGTCAGGGCCAACGGCACCCCGATCAAGCATATCGGGACGATCAAGCGGCTGAACTCCATGGCAGTGCCCCCGGCCTATGCCGAGGTCCGCTATGCCGCTGATCCTACGTCGCATTTGCAGGCCGTAGGCCGCGACGCGGCCGGCCGCCTGCAATACCGCTATCACTCGGATTGGGAGAAGGTCCGCGAGCAACGCAAGGCGCATCGGCTGGCGAAGCTTGTGGCGGCACTGCCGAAGATCCGCCGCAACGTCTCGGCGCTTCTGGCAGGCGACGAGCCGACGCGTGAGTTCGCGCTCGCCGCTGTCATCGAACTCGTCACGCGCACCGCGATCCGTGCCGGCAATGAGAGCTATATGAAGCTGTCGGGCACCCGCGGCGCTACAACGCTGATGAAGTCGAACGTGCAGCTCGAAGACGATTGCATCGTGCTCACCTTCAAGGCCAAGGGCGGCAAGGCAGTGCGCAAGGAGTCCAATGCGTCGAAGCTCGTCCGCGCGATTGGTATCCTGCACGACGTGCCGGGCAAACGCCTGTTCCAGTATCGCGATAATGCTGGCCGCATTCACAAGGTCAACACGGCAGCAGTGAACGCCTTCCTGCGCGATATCGCCGGCATCAAGATTTCACTGAAGGATTTCCGCACTCTGATGGCGTCGGCGACGGTGGCTGAAACCTTGTCACGGATAGAGCCGGCAGCCAGTGAGCGCGGACGCAGGAAGCAGGTGCTCGAAGCCGTGCGGTCGGCGGCGGACGAATTGCAGAACACGGCGGCGATCTGCCGCAAGAGCTATGTGCACGATACCATCGTCACCGCCTTCGAGGACGGCGTCCTCGCGCGCATCGCCGCGACGCAAACGGGCTATCGCTCGCAATCGAAGCGCGAGCAGCTTCTGGCGCAGGTGGTGGCTGAGGCGGGGTAGTTAGGCCAGCGTCCACACCGCCGTGTTCTTGATCTCTGCATCTTCAAGATCGCACGTCACGGGCACTCTGTATTCCGCGAGCTTGCGCAACTTGTCTTTCGGCAGATAGCTGCGGCCGGGGTCGCCGATCAGGACCGTTGCACCGCGCGCCGCTTGCTCTGAAAGAAATGCAAAGGCGCGCTCTGCGGTGTCGCGTTCGTAGAAAATATCGCCTGCCAGAATCGTTTGTGCGGTCGGGACAGATGAGCCGCCGAGCAGATCGTCACCGCGAGCATTGATCGTAACGCCATTTTCAGCCGCGTTCAGTGCGATGGCCGTGCGCGCAAAGGCGTCGATGTCATAGGCGAAGACGCTGCTTGCCCCGGCTTTCATCGCGGCGATAGCCACCAGCCCCGATCCTGTTGCGAAATCGATGATGGTCTTTTCAGCAACATGCCCGGGATGATCGATAACAAAGCGCGCCAGTGCCTGTCCGCCGGCCCAGGCGAAGGCCCAGAACGGTGGCGGCAGTCCGGCTTCGCCGAGTTCTTCCTCAGTCTTGCTCCACAGCGGTACGGCCTCGTCGGCTGTGTGCAGCACAATGTTCGGCACCAGTGGCACCGGTCGCAGGCGCGTATTGGCGCGGATGAAAGCTACGGGATCAGTGATTGCAAGATTGGCCGCGCCGTCGGCGCTCACAATCCGCCCATTTTGCAGAGCAGCTTCCATTCCTCGGCAGTGATCGGCGGCACCGACAGGCGGGACTGCTTCAGGATCGCGACGTCAGCAAGCTTCGGCTCAGCCTTGATTGCCGCTAGCGACACCGGCTTTGGCAGGTCTTGCACGGCCTTGACGTCGACGCAGACCCAGGGCGTTCCCGGCTCGGCGGTGGGATCGGGATGATGCTCCCTGATGACCTCGGCGATACCCACGATCTCCTTGCCGATATTCGAATGATAGAAGAAGGCGCGGTCGCCCTTCTTCATCTTCATCATGTTCAGCTTGGCGGTGTGGTTACGGATGCCGGTCCATTCGGTGCCCTTGGCACCGGCCTTTTTCTGCTCGTCCCACGACCAGGCGTCGGGCTCCGATTTGATCAGCCAATAGGCCATGCCTGCTATCCTTTATAGTCTGATATCGATGGGCGTCCCCGGTGCGACCCGTGCCCAGATGTCCTCAATTTCGCGATTTGTCACGGCGACGCAACCATCCGTCCAGTCGCGGAGTAGATGGAGCTTGCCGAGCCAGCTCATGCCGTTGCGCAGGCCGTGGATCATAATGTCGCCGCCCGGCGCCACGCCTTGCTGTCGCGCGCTCTCGCTGTCTTCAGTATTCGGATAGGAGACATGGAGCGCAAGGTGAAAGCGGCTGCGGCCGTTCTTGGAATCGATGACGTAGCGTCCTTGGGGCGTGCGCCCGTCCCCTTCACGCGTCTTGTGGCCGGCCGGCGTGGAGCCCAGCGACACCGGATAGGTCGCGAGCACGGTGCCGCCGCGCGATAGCGTCAGCGTACGGGCACTCTTGTCGACGGTGATGAGATCGGCTCGCTCTTCTGCCGCGACCAGTTCGGGAAGTCGGCGATTGAGCTGCAGGAAGTCCCAACCGACGAAAAATGCACCCGCTGACAGCAGGAGCATCGCAGCGGCCAGCACATAGTTCCGAACCGACAGACTCATCCTTCTGCCTTGAATGGCCGTGTCAGCAGGCCATAGATTGCCTGATCGATGGTTGCCTGGCCAGCCAGAATTGCCGCCACGGCTTTTGCCACCGGCATATCGACGCCCTTCGATGTCGCAAGCTCGATCAGCACCGGTGCCGTGAACTCACCTTCGGCAAGTTTGCCAGGCGCCGGCTGCTCACCGCGGCCGAGTGCCACGCCGAGTGAAAAATTGCGCGACTGCGCGCTCGAACAGCTCAGGATCAGGTCGCCCAATCCTGACAGGCCCGACAGCGTCTCGGTGCGCGCGCCGCATGCGATGCCTAGTCGCAGTAATTCGCTGAAGCCGCGCGTTGTGAGTGCTGCAAGGGCCGACGCGCCGAGCTGCTTGCCGGCGACGATACCCGCCGCAATCGCCAGCACGTTCTTCGCCGCGCCGCCGATCTCGACGCCGCGCACATCGGTGGAGTGATAGGGACGGAACGTCGCCGAACCCAGGGCCTGCACGAGTGCGACAGCGATATCCTCGTCGGTGCAAGCGAGCGTCACGGCCGTGGGCAAGCCAGCCGCGACATCGTCAGCGAAATTCGGTCCCGACAGAATGGCAGGGATCGCCTGCGGTGCGACGTCGGCGATGACTTCCGTCATGAATTTGTGGCTGCCGCGCTCGATGCCCTTGGCGCAGGCGACCACCGGAACGCCTGCCGGCAATTGCGGCGCGAGCGCCGTCAATGCCTCGCGCAACTGTTGCGACGGGACGGCGAGCAGAATGATATCGGCGCGTACCGCCAGCGAAAGATCGGCGGTGACGAAGACAGAGTCATCGATGGCAGCGCCGGGCAGTCGCGGATTGGCGCGCGACGACTGCATCAGTTCGGCCGCTATAGCCGAGCGTGCATAAAGCACGGTTTCGCGGCCGGCGCGCGCGGCGACATCGGCCAGCGCCGTGCCGTAAGCACCAGCGCCGATCACCGCCACAGAGTTGAAGTCGGTCATGGTATTTCCGTCAGTAAGCCGCGCGGGATTTGGAATGGCCCGCCGGCGCCTTGGCGTCAGCATCGAGCAGCCAGCGCGCGCGGGGCGGCGCTTCCATCGTGTCGGTGAGTCCCAGCGCAAGGCGCTCTGCGCCGGCCCAGGCGATCATCGCGCCGTTGTCGGTGCAGAGTGCCGGCGGCGGGATGATCAGCGTGGTCTGCGCTTTTGCGGCGACGGCCTGCAGCGCGCCGCGGATCGCCTGGTTGGAGGCGACACCCCCGGCCGCGACCAGCGCGTGCGGCGGGCCGAATTGGTCTTCGAACAATCTGAGGCCGACGCTCAATCGATCCGCCGTCGATTCCAGAGCCGCCGCCTGGAAGCTGGCGCAGAGATCCGCGATGTCCTGCTCTTCCAGCGGGATCAGCCGGCTGGCCTCGTTGCGTACCGCAGTCTTGAGACCGGAGAGCGAAAAATTCGCATCGGGCCGGCCAAGCATCGGCCGCGGAAAGGCAAAGCGCTTGGGATCGCCACCGGCAGCGGCCCGCTCCACTTGCGGCCCGCCGGGATACGGCAGGCCGAGCATCTTGGCGACCTTGTCGAAGGCTTCGCCCATGGCGTCATCGACGGTGGTCCCAAGCCGGACATAATGGCCGACGCCGAGCACCGCGACGATCTGGGTATGACCGCCGGAAACGAGAAACAGGCAATACGGAAACGCCAAGGCAGTGGTCAGCCGCGGCGTCAGCGCATGGGCTTCGAGATGATTCACGGCCACCAGCGGGGTGTCATGCACCATGGCTATGGCTTTTGCGGTGGTGAGACCAACAATGACGCCGCCAATCAGGCCGGGTCCGGCGGCTGCGGCCACACCGCTCAGTTGAGCGAAATTGACGTCGGCGTCCTTCATGGCGCGGCCGACGATGCCGTCAAGCAAGTCGATATGGGCGCGCGCGGCGATCTCGGGCACCACGCCGCCATAGGGCGCATGGTCGTTGATCTGCGAATGGACGATATTGGACAGGATCTTGCCGCTGCCGTCGGGCTGGCGTTCGATAACGGCGGCCGCGGTCTCATCGCAGGTCGTCTCGATTCCCAGCACCAGCATCGGTTGGTCGGTGGTCACTATCGGTCCTTGCTAAATCAGCCAAATCCGGGCTTTTCCTGTCCCCGGCGTAGCATTGCGGGGTTGCAAGGTGCAATCACTCGATGCCCTGCGTGGCATGCGAGACCCCCGAAACCGGACCTCAGATATGGCTATTCTCGTCACTCGCCCGCAGCCGGACACTACCAGCACCGCCGCCGCCTTGCGCGCGCGGGGCTTCGAGGTGCTGGTGGCGCCGATGCTGCGCTTCGAAAAGGTGATGCTGTCCATCGATTCGGATGCGGATTTCGGCGCGGTGATCGTGACGTCGTCCAATGCGCTACGCGCACTCGCCGATCAGCCGGTGCAAGCGACCCTGCTTCACCTGCCGCTGTTCGCGGTCGGTGACCGGACCGCAGAGGCCGCGCGCGATCTCGGCTTTGCCAAGGTCGTGTCCGCCGAAGGTGATGCTGCGGCGCTGCGGGACCTATTGACGGAGAGCAGCAAGAGCAAGCTGTTGAACAAGACCCGCCCGCTCCTTTATCTGGCCGGCGCCGATCTTGCGCGGGATCTCGCTGGCGAACTCGGTGCGCGTGGTTTCACGGTGGTGACACAAACCACCTACCGGATGATGCCGGTGGCCGATCTGCCGGATGATGTTGCTGCGGCCTTCGTGGCCGGCAGGATCGAGGCCGTGCTGCATTATTCGCGGCGGAGCGCGCGGGCATTCTTCCAGGCGGTGGGCTTATCGGGCGTCGAGATCGCTGCCCTCGCAGTTCCACACTATTGCCTTTCAGCTGCGGTCGGTACGATTGCGCATGATGCCGGAGCCAGCCAGGTCGTGGTGGCGCAGACTCCGGACGAAAATGCCCTGTTCGCGGCGCTGGACCGTGCCATCGCGCCATTATCGCGTTAAGACTGCTGTGACCAAATCCCGGTAGGGATCGGGCATGTCACGAGGGAACCGACGCCATGGCCGACGATAATGAGACGGGATCGTCTCCGGATGCCGGTCGGCCCAAGCGGCCGCCGCCAACCATCGAATTGACGGCTGCCGAGGTCACCGAGCGTCCGGCTGCAGCGGAGCCTGCGGTACCGGAAACAGCATCGGAGTCCGTCGATACCGCACCGTCGGACATGCCGCCGTCCGAGCCCGCCGCGGAGGCTGCGGTTGAAAAGCAGGCGCCCGTCTCGCCTGCGCGTGCACCTGTCCTGGTTCCCGCCGCCGTTGGCGCGGTTGCCGGTGCGCTTGTCGCCGGAATTGCATGGTTCGGCCTGAGCGGCATTGCATCGAGCGATAAGGCAGATGTCGATGCGCTGACCTCTCGCATTGCGCAGATCGAAGCGCGCCCGGTCGCTGCGCCGGATACGGGGCTGGCAATGCGGATCGATACGCTCGAGAAATCCATCGCGGGATTGCGCGGCGATCTCACTGCCGCGAAGACGCAATCGGATCGTGTCGTCGCCGACATCAATCAACTCAAATCCGCGCCGCGCACCGCGACTGGCGTGGTCGATCTAGGGCCGATCAACGAGCGGCTTGGGCAGATCGAACGTGCCGCCAGCGAGCTGAAGTCTTCGGCCGCGCAACAGAATGCCAAGCCCGTCGATGATACCGCCTTGCGCCGTGTCGTTGCGGCGTCGTTGCTCGATACGTCGGTGCGTCAAGGTGAGCCCTTTGCGACGGCGCTTGCGGCGGTCAAACCGCTTGCCGGCAATGCCAATCAGCTGAAGCCGCTCGATGCGTTTGCAACGACGGGCGTACCAAACACAGTCGCGCTCAGCCGTGAACTGCTTGCAGTGTTACCGAAGCTCACACCCGCTCCGGCGGACACGCCTGCGGTAGGCGCAGGTTTCATGGATCGTCTGCAGGCCGGTGCGGCCAAGCTGGTGCGCATCGAGCGCACCGATGCTGTCGGCGCAGGTAGCGACAGCGGCGCTGTGTCACGCGCGTCTGCGGCTGCGCGCAGCAACGATATCGCCACGGCCAGGCGTGAGTTGCTGACGCTGTCGCCAGCGGATCGTGCCGTGGTTCAGCCCTGGCTCGATAGAGTCGATATGCGCGATGCAGCGCTGGCGGCTTCACGTCAATTCGCAGCCGACGCGATGGCGGCGCTTTCCAAACCAGCGCCATAGGAATCCGATGTTCCGCATTATTCTGTTTCTTGTGTTGATAGCACTTGCGGCCGCTGGCGCCGCCTGGGTCGCCGATCAGCCCGGCGATGTCGTGATATCCTGGGGCGTCTGGCGCGCTTCGCCGTCGGTGCCGGTGTTTGTGCTGGTGCTCGGCCTGACAATCGTCGCGGTGGTGTTCGCCTGGTCGCTCCTGCGTGGTTTGTGGGGCGCGCCGAAGCGAATGCGCCGTCGCCGACATGAAAAGCGTCAGGCGCGCGGGCGTCAGGCCATCACCCATGGTCTGCTGGCGATCGGGCAGGGCGATGGCCACGCCGCGCGGCGTCATGCCGATATCGCCAAGCGTTTGACGGCTGACGATCCGCTCGCTCTGTTGCTGCATGCCCAGTCCGCCCAGCTCGATGGCGATCGCGCAGGTGCGCATCGTGCGTTTCAAGCGATGGCCGAGCGTGGCGATACGCGATTGTTGGGTCTGCGCGGTCTGTTCATCGAGGCGCAGCGCAGCGACGATCCCGTCGCCGCCGTGACGATTGCCGAAGAAGCGCTGAAACTGTCGCCGGCATCGACATGGGCGTCGCAAGCCGTTCTTGGCTTCCGCTGCGCGCAGAGCGATTGGACCGGCGCGCTGAAAATCCTCGACAACAATTTTGCCTCTGGCCTGATCGATCGCGCGGCGTTTCGTCGGCAGCGCGGCGTGCTGCTCACCGCGCGTGCGCTGGAGCTTGAGACACAAGATCGCGATCTGTCCCGCGACAGCGTGACCGAGGCGATCAAGCTTGCGCCAACTTTGGTGCCGGCCGCCGTTCTCGCCAGCCGATTTCAGAGCGAGGCGCATCAGACCCGTCGGGCAATGAAGATCATCGAGACGGCGTGGCTGGCGCAGCCGCATCCGGATCTCGCCGATGCCTATGCCCATGTGAAGCTCGGCGATTCTGCGCGGCAGCGGCTGGTGCGCGTCGAGACGCTGGCATCGAAGGCGCCAGGCCATATCGAAGGCGCGCTGGCGATCGCCCGCGCCGCCATCGACGCCGCCGAATTCACGCGCGCCCGTGAAGCACTGGCGCCGTTCACGACCGACTCCACCCAGCGCGTTGCGATGCTGATGGCGGAAATCGAACGTACCGAACATGGCGACAGCGGCCGTGCCCGCGCCTGGACATTGCGTGCCGTGCGCGCGTTGCATGATCCGGTCTGGACCGCCGACGGCTATGTGTCCGATCGCTGGCGGCCGGTATCGCCGGTCACCGGACGGATCGATGCGTTCCAGTGGCAGACGCCGTTGGCCGCGCTGCCGTCGGACAGGGCCTCGACGATCGAGACCGAGATTTTGCGCGAGACCGTCTTGGCCCCGCCGCCCGCGGTGCCCAAACCCGTGGTGCCCGTGCCGGTCGAAGTCACACCCTCCGCGCCGGCTCAGGATCTGGCGGCGGAACCTGAAGTATCAGCACAGCCCGAACCGGTGGCCGATGCCGCGCCCGAGCCCGCCGAGGCGCCGCCGCTCCCGAAACCGGCCCCTGCGCCGCCACCGCTGTTCCGCGACCGCAGCGATATCGCCAGCGCAGCGAAGCCCGCCGTGGCTATTCCGGCCGTCATTCCCATCGTCCGGCCCCCGGACGATCCCGGCGTGGACGAGGCCGACGATTATCGCGATGAATTCGCTGAACTGAATGCTGGCCAGCAACAGGGCGGTTGGCGTGGCTTTCTGCGCCGTTGGGGCGGCTAACACCCCTGATTCAGGCCGAAATGGCCGATTTCGGCGGGTGGGTTCGCTCAGCTTTTCGGTCGCCGGAAACGTCTCGGCTTCTTGCAAAGCGGAGCCCCGGGCGATATCAGATGCCCCAGCGTTTTCGGCCGAAAAGCCGAATCGCCGCTTGGTTCGCCGCAATAGCTCAGTTGGTAGAGCACGTCATTCGTAATGACGGGGTCACAGGTTCGAGTCCTGTTTGCGGCACCAATTGCGCTCCGGCGCGATCCGTTTCAGTCGCAACAGTCAGTCGCAGCTTTGGTGCCTTACGCGGCGGTGGCAGGCATTTCCAAGTCGGCCCAGATCTTGGCGAAATAGGCCTGGAAGGCAGCGTCGGTGCGCAGCGCTACGGGATCGCGGCCTGCTTTGGGCAGATCGATGACATGCAGCGCCCGCACGGTCGCCGGGCGTGCGCTGAGCACCAGAACGCGGTCGGCCATGGCGATGGCTTCGCCGATGTCATGGGTGACCAGAATGGCGCTCTTGCCGTTTTCGGCGATGATGCGTGATACGTCGGCCTGCAGCAGCAGCCGGGTCTGGAAATCCAGCGCCGAGAACGGCTCATCCAGCAGGATCACCTGCGGATCGAATGCCAGTGTGCGCATGATGGCCACGCGCTGGCGCATGCCGCCTGACAAGGTTGCGGGCTTGGCATGTTCGAAACCGGCCAGGCCGTAGGCGCGGATCAGTTTCATGGCGATGTCGCGCGACGTCTGCCGCGGCGCGCCGCGCACTTCCAAACCGAGCATCACATTGTCGATGACGGAACGCCACGGCAGCAACAGATCCTTCTGAAGCATGTAGCCGACATGCCCTGCAGCATCGTCGACGCGGATGCCTGCGACCTCCACATGGCCGCGGGTCGGTTTCAGCAAACCGGCGATGACATTGAACAATGTGGACTTGCCGCAGCCGGACGGGCCGACGATCGCCAGCGTCTCGCCCTGCCGCAGCTCGAAGCTGACGTCGCGGATGGCTTCGACATACTGCTTGCCGCTTCCGAATGATGCGCCGACCTGTTCGGCCTTGAGTACGGCGGATGTGGTCGAGGTCGGTGTTGCGAGTTGCGTCATAGCGTTCATGCGTCCACCTCGCTGCAGAAGCCGAGCAGCATGTCATTGAAAACATCGGGTATCACGGCGGTGAAGGCATGGGCGCCCCATTCCACTTCGCGAACGCGCGCGCCCGGAATGGCGGCAGCCAGTTGTTGCGAGAGATAGGCCGGCACCAAGCTGTCGTCCCGCGATGAGGCCAGCAGTGTCGGCGTTGCAATGGTCGCGAGAGCGTCGCCGGGGTCGAAGGCGAGAAACATATCAATGCGCGCGTTCATCGTCGCCGCTGTCGGGAAGTGCGCGAGGATGCGCTCTTCTTCCGCGTCGAGCTGCGCGGCATTGTCGGAAATCCATCGCGGCGGATAGAGAAACAGTGGCTGCGCACGCACATAGGCTTTCGGGCCGGACTGATTCAGGATCTGTTTGCGCACTTCGAAACAGCGCCGCAGGAACGGATCGGCGCGACCCCAGCCGTTCACCACTACCAGGCTGCGCAAGCGCGCGGGGTCGCGCAGGGCAAGTTCAATTCCGACGATGCCGCCGATGGCATGGCCCACCACATGTGCATTGCTGACACCGGCATGGTCGAGCACATGCGCGATGTCGTCGGCCATGCCCGAGATTGATCGTGGCGGCGCGGTGTTATCAGCGCTGCGGCCGGTGCCGACGTGGTCGTAGAGGATGACCTGGTGGCGCTGCGCGAGTGCTGCGACCTGCGGCGCCCAGAACGATCCGCTGCCGCCCATGCCGGCCGACATGAGGATCGCCGTTCCGTGTCCATGAGTTTCGTAATAGATGTCGGCGTCACCGCCGCTTGCATAGGGCATGGGTTGTCTTGCGGGTTCGAGCGATGGAAAGTCAGAAGCGCAGGCGGCGTTCGAGAATGTCGATCGCGCCGTACATCAGTAGCGCCACGGCCATGAGCGCGGCGATGCCGACCCACACGGCGTTCAAATCGTAGAGCACGCCGGCATAATAGATCATGTAGCCGAGGCCCTCTTTCGAGGCGATGTATTCGCCGACGACTGCGCCGATCAGCGCGAAGCCGACATTGAGACGGAAGGCGGACACGATCCACGGCATGGCGCCCGGAATGACGACAGTACGCCAGGTCTTCCATCGGCTGGCACCGAGCGAGCGCATCAACTTGATCAGGTCGCTATCGACTTCCTTGGCGCCCTGTTGCGCGGTGATCACCGCGACGATGAAGGTAATGATGGCGGCGATGGCGATCTTCGACGAGATGCCGATTCCGAACCACACGATAATCAAGGGTGCGAGTGCGATCTTCGGCAAGCCGTTGAGCGCGATGAGATAGGGGCGCAGCACCGCCGCGCTGGTGGGAAACAGCCAGAGCAGCAGCCCGACGGCGCTGCCGGCAATAGTGCCGATCAGGAATCCGGCGATGGCTTCCCAGGCAGTCAGCGCAGCATCGCGCAGGAGTTCTCCGTTGGCGATCAGAATAGAGGCCTTGGCGAAGATGCCGCTTGGCCGTCCGTAGAGATAGACCGCGATCCATTTGAAGCTGATCGCAATTTCCCAGGCAGCAAGTAACAGAGCTAGCAGTGCCACTTGCAGCAGCGCGATCCGCAGGACCGGCGGCATCAGCCGCCGCGCGACATTGGCTTGGGTGGCTTCGATGGTCGTCACATCAAGCTCGCTTGTGTGCGATCGACGCGATCTCGACGAGGCAATCCGGTTTCACCAGTCCGCACTGGATGCAGTAGCGAGCCGGCTTCTCGCCGGGGAAGTATTCGGCATAGACCTTATTGACGGCGCCGTAATTGGCCCAATCGGTTACGAAGATGGAGTTGAAGGTGACATCGGCCATCGTGGCGCCTGCGGCAGTCAGCACGCTCTTGATCGTCTCAAGGATGTGCCGGGTCTGCGCCGCCGCATCGCCGACATGAACGACGTCGTTGTTCTTGTCGAAGGCCAGCGTGCCGGACACATAGATCACGCCGTCGGCCATCATGCCGGGCGAGTAAGGTGCGAGCGGCGGATGAGTGCCGGGCGGAATAATCGCGCGATCTGTCATGGGATCCTCAGGCTTTCGTGGAGGTTTCAGTCTGCGCGAATGCGCGGCGGAAATCGGCCGTGCTGGAAACCCAGCCGAAGAAGGTTTCGATGTTGAAGACAGCCGCCTTCTGGACGTAGTCGGGGCCGGCCTGATGCGTCGCGTCTTCGAGCATCACGCCGAAATATTCGAGATGGAAGCCGTCGCGCAGAGTCGATTCCACGCAAACATTGGTGGCAACTCCGCAGAAGACGAGATTGCGGATGCCGCGCGCGCGCAGGATGCTGTCGAACTGGCTGTTGAAGAAGCCGCTGTAGCGCGGCTTCGGTACCACGATGTCGCCGGGCTGCGGCTGGAGTTCATCGACGAGCGCGTAGTCCCAGCCACCCTTGGCGAGCAGGCTGCCTTGCAATTCCGGGCGCGCGCGCATGGTCTTGAGTGCGTTCGATTTGTGCCAGTTCGGGGAGCCCGGACCGCCGGCCTCGACATAGTCGGCGTCCCAGCCGTTCTGGAAATAGATCACAGTGACGCCGGCCTCGCGCGCGACCTCCAGCGTCTCCTTGACGGCCACGATCGCTGCCTTGGCGCCGGTCACGTCGAAGCCCGCGAGATCCAGATAGCCGTTCGGCGACGCGTAGGCGTTCTGCATGTCGACCACGATGACTGCGGTCTCCTCGACCGCGAGCCGCAACGGCTCGGGGCGTGCGGGCAAGGTGACGTAGCGCCGTTCAGGCGGAAAGCTGGTTGAGACCGACATCACGCCAATCCGAATTCTTTGGTCGCTTTCTCGGCGAAGCGATTGTCGACCATTTGTGCATAGGGAAGCGTCGTTGAGACTGCGCCGCCGCCTTGTTCCAGCAACATCGCGCGATCCCATTCCTCGGCGGAGATGGTGGGGTTTTTCGGGATAGCCGTCTTGCTGCCAAAGAAGTTCTTCGTCGCATTTCCGACCACCGACGGCGAGACTTTCGGAAAGTACTTCTCTGCGACCTCGGTGAAGACAGCATTGTTCTCGTGCATCATCTTCTGCGCCTCGGCGATGGCGTTACAGAAGCCTTGCACCGCCTCCGGGTTGGAGGCGATCACGTCTTCGGTGGCCATGGCCGTCGTGAAACACAGCGGACCAAGCAGATCGGCGAATGATAGCGACGGTACGAGGCCAAACTGTTCGGCGCCGATGCTGATATCCCATTCGAATGCGGTGGCGATGTCGGCACGGCCATCCTTGACGGCTGCGGCCTGGGCGCCCGGTGGCAATTCCAGGAAGGTGACGCCCGCTTCCTTGGGGTCGAACTTGCCGACCGTCTTCATCGCGTAAGTCGGGACCTGGATCGTCGAGGACGGAAATTTCAGCGTCGCGATGGTCTTGCCGCGGAGATCATCGATGGTGGTGATCTTGGTGTCCGGGCGGGTCATTCCCCACATCGATACGCCGCCGACGATCTTGGCGATATTCTTGAGCTTGCCGCCTTCACGCGTGGCGTTGACGGACATGCCAGGGCTGGTGACGCCGATCTGGCCGCGGCCGGACAGCAGGATCGGCACCGGCAGGGCGATGCCGCCCGCGGTCGACAGATCGGTGTCGAGGCCATGTTTGGCGAACAGGCCCTTATCGGCGGCGACATAGAGCGAGGCATACATGCCGAGCCGGATGGCCTCGGACACCAGAACCTTGCGGCCGGCGGCAAAGGCCGGGCCTCCCAGGCCTGCGAACGGTGCCGTTGCGGCGCCGATGAGCGAATATTTGATTAGGTTGCGCCTGTCGATCATGCCTCTGTCCCTCGCCGCCATTGCCGATGTCAGATGGTACGCTGCATAGTTTTTAGCCGCAGCGCGTTTTCGCATAAAATTCTTGCACCCGTTAATTTCATTAACAAGTCGGGAAAAACAGATATATTTATCTGTAATGCTTATGAATATTGACCTCCGGCAACTCCGTGCCTTCGCCGAGGTGGTTCAGGCTGGCAGCTTCAGCCGGGCTGCGCGGAAACTTGGCGTTTCCCAGTCCGCCCTCAGCCAGGCCGTTCGCCAGCTCGAGGACGAGCTGCAGGTCCGGCTGCTGGACCGGACGACGCGCAGCGTTCAACTCAGCAAGGTCGGTGCCGAATTCCTGCCGGGGATCCAGCGCCTGCTGGCGGATCTCGATCACCAAATTCAGGATTTACGCGATCTGCGCGAGCATCGCCGCGGCCATGTTACGGTGGCCTGCGTGCCGTCGGTGGCGTTGCGTCTGATGCCGGTGGTGTTGGCGAACTTCCAGCGCGAATATCCCATGGTGAGCGTGACGCTCAAGGAAGTGTCACGGCATCAGATCATTGCCGGGCTGCGCAGCGGCGACGCCGAGCTCGGCATCGCCAATGTGCCGGGTGAGGATGCGGATCTTGACGCGACGAAGCTGCTGACGGATCGTTTTGCGCTGGTGATGCGGCGGGATCATCAGCTGGCGTCACAAAGCACCGTGAACTGGATGGACGGCGTCGCTGCAGGCATGATCGCAATGGCGACCGGCACCGGGATCCGGTTGGAAATGGAACGCGGTCTGCAGGAACTGGGGCGTAGCAACCCGCTGCATGAGGCCGAACACCCGGCGACCCTGCTCGCCATGGTCGAGGCCGGCGTCGGCGTGGCGCCATTGCCAGGTCTGGCGTTGCCGGCGACGGACCACCCCGTGCTGACCTTCCGCAGGCTGCTTGATCCGGTCATCGAGCGCGATCTGTATCTGATCCGTCGCGTCGGGCGTGACCTGTCGCCGGCCGGTCGCGCGCTTTACCGCGGTATCCAGCTCGTGGCGCAATCGATCCGCGAGCGCACAGCGGCAGGATGGTAGCGAACACGCTTTGACCTTGCTCCCGTGAGTCCCTATTTTGGGGTCGTGAATTCCCATTCCGCCCATTTGAGCCCGCCATGACCGCCTCGCTGAAAGCCATCGACGGATCGGCTGATCTGCCTGTCCTGATGAACGACCTCGCCCGGAGCGCCCGTGCGGCTGCGCGTGCGTTGGCGGTGGCCCCAACGGAACAGAAGAACCGGGCGCTTGCGGCCATGGAGCGCGCGATCCGTGCCGGTGTGCCTGCGATTCTGGCGGCCAATGCCGAGGATGTCGCCGAGGCGCGCGCCAATGGCGCCACATCGGCCTTTATCGATCGGCTGACCCTGACCGAGGCGCGCGTGCACGCGATGGCGGATGGCATCCGCGTCATCCATGACATCGCCGATCCCGTCGGCGCCGTCACCGAGAGCTGGCAGCGGCCGAATGGCATGACCATCGAGCGCGTGCGGGTGCCGCTCGGCGTCGTTGCGGTGATTTTCGAGAGCCGTCCGAATGTCGCGGCGGATGCCGGCGTGCTGTGTCTGAAGTCCGGAAATGCCGTGATCCTGCGCGGCGGCTCGGACAGTTTCCGCTCCTGTCGTGCAATTCATGAATGTCTGGTGCAGGGCCTGCGTGAAGTCGGTCTGCCTGAGGCCGCGATTACGCTTGTGCCGACGCGCGATCGTGCGGCGGTTGGCTTGCTGCTCACCGGCCTCAATGGCGGCGTCGATGTGATCGTGCCGCGCGGCGGCAAGAGCCTGGTCGCGCGTGTCGAGGCCGAAGCGCGGGTGCCGGTATTTGCGCATCTCGAAGGCGTCAATCACACCTATGTCGATCGTACCGCGAAGCTCGATATGGCGAAATCGATCGTGCTGAATGCGAAGATGCGCCGTCCCGGTGTCTGCGGCGCGACGGAAACGCTGCTGATCGACCGCGCGGTGGCAGGTACGCATCTCAAGCCGCTGGTGGAAATGCTGATCGATGCCGGCTGCGAGGTGCGCGGTGACGCTGCCGTGCAGCAGGCCGATGCGCGCGTCAAGCCTGCAACGGACGAGGACTGGGACACCGAATACGAAGATGCGATCATCTCGGCCAGGGTCGTCGATGGTGTCGATGATGCGCTCGCGCATATTCGCGATCACGGCTCGCATCACACCGATGCGATCGTCACCGAGGACGTCGCGGTGGCCACGAAGTTTCTCAACGAAGTGGATTCGGCGATTGTACTGCATAACGCCTCGACGCAGTTTGCCGATGGCGGTGAATTCGGCTTCGGTGCCGAAATCGGAATCGCCACCGGCAAATTCCATGCGCGCGGCCCGGTCGGCGCCGAGCAGCTCACCAGTTTCAAATATCGCATTCACGGCACCGGACAGACCCGGCCGTGATGATGTGCGTTTCGGCGCGTGGAGACTGAATTGGATTTGCATTCAGTCCCGCCGGCGCAGGGCATACCGCCACATAGTCCCGGGATGCGGATCGGTCTGCTTGGCGGATCGTTCAATCCGCCGCATGCCGCGCATCGGGCCATCAGCCTGTTCGCGATGAAACGGCTGCAGCTGGATCGCGTCTGGTGGCTGGTGTCGCCGGGCAATCCGCTGAAGGATCAACGCAATCTGCACGATCTCGCCGAGCGCGCGGCGGCTGCGAAAGCGATGGCCGATCACCCGCGCATCGATATCACCTGTCTCGAGAGTGTCATCGGTACGCGCTATACCGTCGACACCATCAGCTACCTCCGACGTCGATGTTCGCAAGCACGATTTGTCTGGATCATGGGTGCCGACAATCTCGCCCAGTTTCATCGCTGGGAGAGCTGGCAGGTGATTGCCGGAGAGGTTCCCTTTGCGGTCATGGACCGGCCGCCGCAGAGCTTTCAGGGACTGGCGTCGACCGCCGCCCAGGCCCTCGGCCGTTACCGGATACCGGAGCAGGACGCTGGGTCATTGGCCGACCTGAAGCCCCCCGCATGGGTATTTTTGACCGGTTTGAAGCTGAATCTGTCCTCCACCCGGCTGCGGAACCCGGATGGCAGCTGGAAGACGTAATTCCACAACACTCGCCCGATAAGTGCTATAGGGCGGGCGCTGGAATATTGAATCCGGCATTCCCACATGCATACTTGATCTCACCGGGCGTCGGATTCGGCGTCCCAATACAGTGAAAGGAATGGTCCTCTGGCCACTTCTGTATTGTCCAAGACGGGCGCCAAGAAAGCCCCGTCAAAGGTTGCCCCACCCAAGAAGTCCGCTTCGGTAAAGAAGGCTGCCGCGCCTAAAAAGGCTGCCGCAACCGCAAAGCCGAAGGCTGCAGCCAAGACACCCGCTGCTGCAAAAGCTGCACCGAAGGCTGTCATTCCGAAGAAGGTTGCTTCGCCCAAGGCAAAGAAATCAGCTGCGGCGGTGCGCGATAGCGCGACCGAAACGCTCAATCTCGTTCTCGCCCGGCTTGACGACATGAAGGCCGAGGAAACGGTGACCATCGACCTGCGCGGCAAGTCGGCTTTCTCCGATTACATGGTTGTGACCACCGGCCGGTCGAACCGCCATGTCGGCGCGGTGGCCGAAAATGTCGCCAAAGGTCTCAAGGAAGCCGGTCAGAAGAAGCTGCATGTCGAAGGCCTGTCCAATTGCGATTGGGTGCTGATCGATACCGGCGAAGTCATCCTGCATGTCTTCCGGCCTGAAGTTCGCGAATTCTACAATCTGGAACGTTTGTGGACGCAGAGCCCGTCGGATGAACCGCGGATCGATCTGAAGGCTGTTTGAGCCAGCGGGAATTCGGCAACGGCGCGACGCGTGCTAGTCTGCGCCGATGCATCTTCTTGTGATTTCCATCGGCAAGCTCAAGCAGGGTCCGGAACGCGAGCTCGCGGAACGGTACCGTGATCGTTTCGACGATATCGGCCGCAAGCTCGGTTTTCGCGGCCTTGCGATTCATGAAATTTCGGAAAGCCGCGCACGCGATGCGGCGACCCGGATCAATGAGGAAGCAGCGGCGATTTCGGCGCTGATTCCGGAAAAGGCTGTATTAGTAGCGCTCGACGAGCGTGGCAGCAGCGTGGACAGTGTCAGTTTCGCTCGCCATATCGGGAAGTGGCGGGACGAATCGGTGCCGCATAATGTTTTTGTCATCGGCGGGGCGGACGGACTTTCGCCCGAATTGCGGCGCAAAGCCAAACTGAGCATTGCATTCGGCTCGGCGACCTGGCCGCATCAAATGGTTCGCGTCATGCTTCTGGAACAGATTTACCGGGCCGCTACAATTTTAGCTGGCCACCCGTATCACCGCGTTTAGCTCGCTATATTGAGCGTATCGCGTTTGAAAGAAGGCGCTGTCGAAACCACGATGCTGTCACCGCGGTCCATTCCATCTGAACACGACGCCGTTCGCCGCGGGATGTCGAACGCATCGTCGTTATCCATGATGCTGGTATCAGCGACTCTTGCAGGTTTGACGACGACGTCGGTCTGGGCGCAAACCGCTACGCCGATCCAGCAGGTCAATGCGCCGTCGCCCGATATCATTCGCCAGCGCGAGCAGGAGCTTGAAGCGGTCCGCGCGCAGCAGAAGAGCGCTGCGGAGCTGCAGGCGAAATTGAAAGCCGATATCGCGGCGATCGGACAGGATCGCGGCAAGCTCAGTCAGCAGCTCATCGATATTGCCGCCCGCGTCCGCAGCGTCGAAACCCGGATCGACGATGCCGAAGTACGATTGCGGCCGCTGGATGCGCGCGAGCAGAAGATCCGCGGCACGCTGGAATCGCGCCGCGGCGAAATCGTCGAAGTGTTGTCCGCCTTGCAGCGCGCCGGCCGCCGTGCGCCGCCGGCCTTGCTGGTGCGTCCCGAAGACGCGCTGAAGTCGCTGCGCACCGCGATGCTGCTCGGCTCCGTTGTGCCCGAGATGCGCGCGCGCGCCGAGCAACTGGTGGCTGACCTCAGCGAACTCGTGAATTTGCGCAAGGCGATCTCGACCGAGCGCGATCAGCTTGCCGGCGATCGCGACAAGCTGAAGGAAGAACAGACACGCCTCGCGTCCTTTACCGAGGAGCGCCAGAAGCAGCAGTCGGCTGCGGAAAAGGACATGGAAGCGGAAGCCGCGCGCGCGCTGACGTTGTCCCGTCAGGTCGACAGTCTGCAGGGCCTGATCGCGAAGATGGAGCAGGATTCCAAGGCGGCAGCGAAGGCAGCAGCCACAGCCAGTCTGCAGGGCACGCCGGCGGCGCTCAGCAACGGCAAGCCGAATATCGGCGCCTTCAAGGACCCCGGCAGGCTCAGTCCGGCGATCGCCTTTGCGTCGGCAAAGGGCATGCTCGCACTTCCGGTCAACGGGGTTAAAATTCGCAATTTCGGCGGTTCCGACGGTGTGGGTGGCGTCGAAAAGGGCATGTCACTGGCCGCACGGGCGGGTGCGCAGGTCACAACACCGTGTGACGGCTGGGTTGTTTATTCCGGTCCGTTCCGTAGCTATGGACAACTCTTGATCCTCAATGCCGGGGGCGGGTATCATGTCTTGATCGCCGGGATGGAGCGTATTTCGGTGAACATTGGTCAGTTCGTCCTTACCGGGGAACCGATCGCTGTCATGGGATCAACATCCCGGGTAGCATCCGTCCTTGCGGCCAATGCCAGCCAGCCTGTGCTTTATATCGAGTTCCGGAAAGACGGGACTCCCATTGATCCAGGCCCATGGTGGGCCGCTAACGAAGGCGAAAAGGTTCGCGGATGATGCGCAAGACTTCCATAATTCTGCTGAGTGCTGCCACTGGCGCCGCCTTGACGCTCTTCGTGACTCAGCCACGCGCCGTGTTCATGGGCACCAGTGCCCGCGCAGCGACCTCGGATACCTACCGCCAGCTCAACCTGTTCGGCGACGTGTTTGAGCGCGTCCGCAGCGACTATGTCGAGAAGCCCGATGACAGCAAGCTGGTCGAATCGGCGATCTCCGGCATGCTCACCGGTCTCGATCCGCATTCCAGCTACATGGACGCCAAGAGTTTCCGCGACATGCAGGTGCAGACCCGCGGTGAGTTCGGCGGTCTCGGCATCGAAGTCACCATGGAAGACGGCCTGATCAAGGTGGTGTCACCGATCGACGATACCCCGGCATCGAAGGCCGGTATCATGGCCAACGACATCATCACCAGCCTCGATGAAGAAGCCGTGCAGGGTCTCACCCTGAACCAGGCCGTCGAGAAGATGCGTGGCCCGGTCAACACCAAGATCAAGCTGAAGATCATCCGCAAAGGTCAGGACAATCCGCTCGACGTCACCCTCGTACGCGACAACATCCGTGTTCGCTCGGTGCGTGCTCGCGTTGAAAGCGACGATATCGCTTACATCCGCATCACGACCTTCAACGAGCAGACTACCGAAGGCCTGAAGCGCGAGATCGCGGCTCAGACCGCGGCGATCGGTGCTGACAAGGTCAAGGGTTACATCATCGACCTCCGCAACAATCCCGGCGGTCTGCTTGAAGAAGCCGTCACCGTTTCCGACGCGTTCCTCGAGCGTGGCGAGATCGTCTCGACCCGCGGTCGTAACGCTGAAGAAACCCAGCGCCGCACGGCGCATGCTGGCGATCTGACCAAGGGCAAGCCGGTGGTCGTGCTGATCAATGGCGGTTCGGCTTCGGCATCGGAAATCGTCGCTGGCGCGCTGCAGGATCACAAGCGTGCGACCACGATCGGTACGCGCTCGTTTGGTAAGGGCTCGGTGCAGACCATCATCCCGCTCGGCTCCGGCAACGGTGCGCTGCGTCTGACCACGGCGCGTTACTTCACGCCGTCGGGTAAGTCGATCCAGGCCAAGGGTATCGTCCCGGACATCGAAATCGTGCAGGACGTGCCGGATGAGCTGAAGTCCCGCGACATCAAGGGCGAGGCTTCGCTCCGTGGCCATCTGAAGAACGATGGCGACGAGAAGACCGGTTCGCAGTCCTATGTGCCGCCGGATGCCAAGAATGACAAGGCGCTGAAGGCCGCTGCCGATTTGCTCCATGGCATCAAGGTGACGTCGAACGCAATCATCACGCCGCCGCCGGGAGCCGCTGCTGCTGCGGACAAGCCAGCAGACGATAAGGCGGCCGCCAAGCCGAACTGATCGGCGAATACGCATCAATTCTGCGGAAAGGGCGGCCTTCGGGTCGCCCTTTTTGTTGTAATCCTTCCAAAGGGATCCGATGTCCTTCCGGCTGCCGTGGCCACGACCGGGCGTGTTATTGTCCGGTCGGCTGATTCGGGAGATTCATGGCAGTGTCGGCGGACGATCTGAGCGCCCCGCTTGGACAAAAATCGACGCGTAAGCGGCGGTTCCGGCTGCCTTTTTCCGGGACGCAGGCGTTTGCCACGATCCTTGCCCTGCTGCTGCTCGGTTTTCTCGGTGTTGCCATCTTCAATAACAACCCGATGGGCGGCGAGCCGGTAGCGCGCGTAGCGATTAAGGCGCCTGCCGCGACCGATAATGAGAAGGTCGCCGCCAAACCGCCGGTCGAGGTCAAGCACGGTACGCCCGAGACGGCCAAGGCGCCTGAGGCTCCGGGCCAGAAGACCATTACCATCATCGACGGCTCCAGCGGCGCTCGTAAGGACGTCGTGGTGCCCAGCGAGGGCTCGGACAGCGCTGTGGCCGATGCGCCGCCGCCGGTCATGACGGGAATCGATCAGAAACTGTTGGAGAAATCTCGCCACGGTATGGTGCCGATCGCCATCGGCGCGCTGAAGCCCGTGACGGCCTATGCCGCCGGTTCCGAGGCCGAGCGCGCCAGGGCGATGAAGACGCCGAGCATTTCCATCGTCATTGGCGGCCTCGGCGTCGGTGCAGCCAAGACCACCGATGCCATCATGAAGCTGCCGCCGGCCGTGACGCTGGGCTTCACGCCCTATGGTTCGGATCCCGGCAAACTGGTCGAACGTGCCCGTGCGCAGCGCCACGAGGTGCTGCTGCAGCTGCCAATGGAGCCGTTCGACTATCCCGACAACGATCCCGGCCCGCAGACACTGTTGTCCTCGGCGACGGCCGAGCAGAACCTCGATCGCATGATGTGGCATATGAGCCGCTTCCAGGGCTATGTCGGCGTGGCCAATTTCATGGGCGCGCGCTTCATCGCCACGGATACGGCCATGCAGCCGATTGCACGCGAGGCCAGCAAGCGCGGGCTTGCGTTGTTCGACGATGGCTCGACGCCGCGCAGCGTTGCCGCCGCAGCCGCCGAAGGGCAGGGCATGCCCTTCGCACGCTCCGATGTTGCCATCGACGCGGTCCCGACCTCCGCAGACATCGACAAGGCGCTGGCGCGGCTCGAGGGGCTGGCCAAGGAGCGGGGTGTGGCTGTCGGCGTCGCTTCGGCGCTGCCGATCTCGATCGAACGTATCAGCGCCTGGGCGAAAACCCTTGAAAGCCGCGGGGTCATGCTGGTGCCATTGACAACCGCGATGCTGAAATCAAAATCAAGCTAGCGTCTTTGGGCTAGGGTGAATTCGGACGGCCGAATCGCTGCGATTCAGCAAGGTCGAATCGCTGCGTAAAGAGTGCTCGAACGGACGCGAGAGGCATTGACGGAATGGCGCGCTACGAAGACCTGCCCTATCGAACTTGCGTCGGAATGATGCTGATCAACCCGCGAGGGCTCGTCTTTATCGGCCGACGTGCCGGCGGTATCGAGCACGTCGATGACATGCATGTCTGGCAGATGCCGCAGGGCGGCGTCGATCCCGGTGAGGACACCTGGGAGGCCGCAAAGCGCGAGCTCTACGAAGAAACCAGCGTCCAATCGGTCGAGAAGCTCGGCGAAGTGCCGGACTGGTTGATCTATGACATTCCCCGCACGGTGGCCGGGCGGGCCTGGAAGGGTCGCTATCGTGGCCAGCGGCAGAAATGGTTCGCCGTACGCTTCACCGGCGATGACAAGGAAATCAACGTCACGCATCCACCTGGTGGCCACAAGGCCGAGTTCATCAATTGGCGCTGGGAGCCAATGAAGAACCTTCCGGGGCTGATCGTGCCGTTCAAGCGCCCCGTCTATGAGCGGGTGGTGAAGGAATTTGCCGGTCTGGCGGACGGCTAGTACTGGAATGACGGACAACCGGCCCTATCGCCCCAATGTGGGCGTCGCACTGTTCAATGCCGACGGCAAAGTTCTGATCGGCCGCCGTTTCAAGGATGACGGGCCAGAGATCATCCTGCCGGGCCTGGAATGGCAGATGCCTCAGGGTGGTATCGATCCCGACGAAGATCCTCGCGTCGCCGTGATGCGCGAATTATGGGAAGAGACTGGCGTCAGCCATGCCGACTATCTCGGCGAGACCGGCTGGATGACCTACGACTTCATCCCGTTCGAGAACCCCAGCCATCGCTTTGCGCAGTTCCGCGGGCAGCGGCAGAAGTGGTTTGCGCTGAAATTCACCGGGGATGATGCCGAAGTCGATCCGCTGACGCCGCGCAACGGTCAGCCGGCTGAATTCGACGCCTGGCGCTGGGAGCGGCTGGATCGCGTCGCGGATCTCGTGGTGCCGTTCCGGCGGGAGGTCTATCGCGCCGTGGCCGAGAGTTTTGCGAAATTTGTCTGAGGCGAAGCCCTGACGAAACGAAGCGCTACCCGGGCTATAGCGCTTAGTGCATCGCCGTCGAGGTGATGTGCTGCTGGATGACCTTGAAGTGGTCGAGGCGCTCGATGGCACGGTCCAGAGCGGAGCCTTCCTTCTCGGCCAGCTTCTCTTCCATCTCCGCGATGTCCTTGGCGAAAGCTTCGCGGTCCAGCTCGGCGATCGACGTCGCGACGTCAGCAAGAACCGTCAAGCCCTTGTCCGAGACTTCGGCAAGGCCGCCGAGCACAATGATCTTCTCATGCTTGCCACCGTTGGTGACAGTCATGATGCCCGGACGCAACGCAATCACCACAGGTGCGTGGCCGGCCATCACGCCGACATCACCCTCGGCGCCCGGGATATCGACCTGCTCGACTTCGCCTGTGAAAGCGAGCTTTTCCGGTGAGACGAGATCGAAGTGGAACGTGGCCATCGGTAGCTACTCTCTTGGCTGTCACCCGCGAACACGGTCCGCGGTCTATCAGTCAGAATCTGCAGTCGGAACAATTCAATCCGCTGCCGGGCAGAGCCCGACAGCGGCAATCTTCTTTGATCAAGCGGCTTCCGCAGCCAGCTTCTTGCCCTTCTCGACGGCTTCTTCGATCGCACCGACCATGTAGAAGGCGGCTTCCGGCAGATGATCGTACTTGCCTTCGCAGATCGCGCGGAAACCCTTGATGGTGTCGGCGAGCTCGACGAACTTGCCCGGCGAACCCGTGAAGATTTCAGCGACGAAGAACGGCTGCGACAGGAAGCGCTCGATCTTGCGGGCGCGGGCCACGGCCAGCTTGTCCTCTTCCGACAGTTCGTCCATGCCGAGAATGGCGATGATGTCCTGCAGCGACTTGTACTTCTGCAGCACCTGCTGAACCATACGCGCTGTCTCGTAGTGCTCCTGGCCGACGATCAGCGGGGACAGCATGCGCGAGGTGGAGTCGAGCGGATCCACTGCGGGGTAGATGCCCTTTTCCGAAATCGCACGGTTGAGCACGGTCGTCGCGTCCAAATGGGCGAACGAGGTAGCAGGCGCCGGATCGGTCAAGTCGTCGGCCGGAACGTAGATGGCCTGCACCGAGGTGATCGAACCCTTATGCGTGGTGGTGATACGCTCCTGCAGCGCGCCCATGTCAGTCGCGAGCGTTGGCTGATAACCCACCGCCGAAGGAATACGGCCGAGCAGCGCCGACACTTCCGAACCTGCCTGGGTGAAGCGGAAGATGTTGTCGATAAAGAACAGCACGTCCTGGCCCTGATCGCGGAAGTGCTCGGCGACGGTCAGACCGGACAGAGCAACGCGCATGCGGGCGCCCGGAGGCTCGTTCATCTGGCCGAACACGAGAGCGCACTTCGACTTCACGGCCGGATCCGGATTGTGCGGATCGGCGTTCACCTTGGACTCGATGAACTCGTGATAGAGATCGTTACCTTCGCGGGTACGCTCGCCGACGCCGGCGAACACCGAGTTGCCGCCGTGCGCCTTCGCGACGTTGTTGATCAGTTCCTGAATGAGAACCGTCTTGCCGACGCCGGCGCCGCCGAACAGGCCGATCTTGCCGCCCTTGGCGTAAGGCGCAAGCAGATCGACGACCTTGATGCCCGTGACGAGAATTTCAGCCTCGGTGGACTGCTCAGTATACATCGGCGCTTCCTGATGGATAGCGCGGTTACCTTCCGAAGCGATCGGACCGCCTTCATCGATCGGCTCCCCGATCACGTTCATGATACGGCCGAGGGTGCCGACGCCAACTGGAACCTGGATCGGCGAGCCAGTGTCGGTGACTTCCTGACCGCGGACCAGACCTTCGGTGGTGTCCATCGCGATGGTGCGGACGGTCGATTCGCCGAGATGCTGGGCGACTTCGAGAACCAGGCGGTTGCCACCGTTCTTGGTTTCGATCGCGTTCAGAATTGCGGGCAGGTAGCCTTCGAACTGCACGTCGACGACGGCGCCGATGACCTGGGTGATACGTCCGGTCTGGTTGGCGGATGCGGCCATGAAAACTTCTCCATAAACTTCAAGGACTCGGAAGTCCGAAACTTGAACGGCGGCCCATGAGGCCGGAAGGTTGTTGTTAGATCGCCTCGGCGCCGGAGATGATTTCGATCAGCTCCTTCGTAATCATCGCCTGGCGGGTGCGGTTGTAGATCAATGTCTGCTTGCGGATCATGTCGCCGGCGTTGCGCGTAGCGTTGTCCATCGAGCTCATCTGCGCGCCGTAGAACGAAGCGTTGTTCTCCAGCAGAGCGCGGAAGATCTGCACCGCAAGATTGCGCGGCAGCAGGCCGTCGAGGATCTCATCTTCGGCAGGCTCGTAGTCGTAGCTCGGCGTTGGGCCGGCATCGGCTTTAGGCGCCTCGACCACCAGGGGAATGATCTGCTGGGCGGTCGGGATTTGCGCGATCACCGACTTGAAGCGGGAATAGAACAGCGTGCAGACGTCGAATTCGCCAGTGTTGAAGAGTTCGAGAACCTTCTTGGCGATGTCGTTGGCATTGACGAAGCCAAGCTGACGCACCGAACGCAATTCGAGATGACCGACGATCTGCTTGTCGAAATTACGGCGCAGTTGCTCGTAGCCCTTGCGACCAACGCAGAAGAATTTGACCGTCTTGCCCTGGTTCATCAGCGCCAGTGCGCGTTCGCGCGCCAGACGGACGATCGAGGAATTGAAAGCGCCGCACAGGCCACGCTCGCCGGTGCAGACCAGCAGCAGATGAACCTGATCCTTGCCGGTGCCGACGAGCAGCGCCGGGCCGGAGCCTGCCGTTGTAGCGCCGGCAATGCTGGCGATCACGGTATCCATCTTCTCGGCGTAAGGACGTGCAGCTTCGGCAGCGGTCTGCGCACGACGCAGCTTCGACGCTGCGACCATCTGCATCGCCTTGGTGATCTTCTGCGTCGCCTTGGTCGAGGCGATGCGGACGCGCATGTCTTTAAGTGAGGCCATTCTCAGTCCACCCCGGCGATCTGGCCGTTTGGCCGATCGCGAACCTCTCGTTCGAAACGCCCGACCTCGTGCCGGACATCAACGCGAATGGCTGGCAGGAGCCGGCCATTCATTGACAGTATTAAGCAGCGTAGGTCTTCGCGAAGCCTTCGACGACGGCCTTGAGCTGGGCGGCGACGTCATCCTTGAGATCGCGGCTGTCGCGGATCGCGTTGAGGATCTCAACGTTCTTGCCGCGCAGCAGCGACAGAAGACCGTCTTCGAAGCCCCGAACCTTGGCGATCGGCAGAGTGTCAAGATAGCCGTTGGTGCCGGCCCAGATCACGCAAACCTGCTCTTCCATCTTCAGCGGCGAGAACTGCGGCTGCTTCAGGAGTTCGGTCAGACGCGCGCCGCGGTTCAGCAGACGCTGGGTCGACGCGTCGAGGTCGGAGCCGAACTGCGCAAAGGCCGCCATTTCGCGGTACTGCGCGAGCTCACCCTTGATCTTGCCGGCGACCTTCTTCATCGCCTTGGTCTGCGCGGCGGAGCCGACGCGCGACACGGACAGACCGACGTTCACGGCAGGACGGATGCCCTGGAAGAACAGGTCGGTTTCAAGGAAGATCTGACCGTCAGTGATCGAAATCACGTTGGTCGGAATGTAGGCGGACACGTCGTTGGCCTGGGTTTCGATGACCGGCAGCGCCGTCAGCGAACCATTGCCCTGGGAATCATTGAGCTTCGCAGCGCGTTCGAGCAGACGCGAGTGAAGATAGAACACGTCGCCCGGATAGGCTTCGCGGCCTGGCGGACGGCGCAGCAGCAGCGACATCTGGCGGTAAGCAACGGCCTGCTTCGAAAGATCGTCATAGATGATGACGGCGTGCATGCCGTTGTCGCGGAAGAATTCGCCGATCGTGCAGCCGGTGAACGGCGCGATGTACTGCATCGGAGCCGGATCTGAAGCGGTCGCGGCGACGACGACGGAGTATTCCATCGCGCCCTGCTCTTCGAGCACCTTCACGAATTGGGCGACGGTCGAACGCTTCTGACCAACGGCGACGTACACGCAGTACAGCTTCTGGCTCTCGGGAGCGCCAGCAACGTTCAGCGACTTCTGGTTCAGAATGGTGTCGAGCGCGATTGCGGTCTTGCCGGTCTGACGGTCACCGATGATCAGCTCGCGCTGGCCACGGCCGACCGGGATCAGAGCGTCGACCGACTTCAGGCCGGTTGCCATCGGCTCGTTGACCGACTTGCGCGGAATGATGCCCGGTGCCTTGACGTCGACGCGCATACGCTTGTCGGCCTGGATCGGACCCTTGCCATCGATCGGATTGCCGAGCGCGTCGACCACGCGGCCGAGCAGACCCTTGCCAACCGGCGCGTCCACGATCGAACGGGTGCGCTTAACAGTCTGGCCTTCCTTAATTTCGCGGTCAGCGCCGAAAATAACGACACCGACGTTGTCGGTTTCGAGGTTCAGCGCCATACCGCGGGTGCCGTTCTCGAATTCGACCATTTCACCAGCCTGAACATTGTCGAGGCCGTAGACGCGGGCAATGCCGTCGCCGACGGACAACACCTGTCCGACTTCAGAAACTTCAGCTTCCTGGCCGAAATTCTTGATCTGGTCTTTGAGGATCGCGGAAATTTCTGCGGCGCGGATGTCCATCAGCCTGCCTCTTTCATCGAGTGCTTGATCGAGTTGAGTTTGGTGCGAAGCGAGCTGTCCACCATGCGGCTGCCGAGCTTGACGACAAGCCCGCCGATGATGGACGGATCGACTTTCACGTTGAGCGCGACGTCCTTGCCCGTCACTGACTTCAGCGCGGTCTTGAGAGCGTCGAGATTCTTGTCACTGAGCGGCTCGGCGACGGTGACGTCAGCCGTAGCTTCGCCCTTAAACTTGGCGACCAGCGCATTGAAGCCGCGCGCCACGTCACCAATGGCGAAAAGGCGGCGGTTGGCGGTGAGGACCTTGAGGAAGTTGGCGGTGATGCCAGTAATTCCGGCTTTCTCCAGAACCGAAGCGAGGGCCTTGCCCTGAATCTCGGCAGAGAACACCGGGCTGCGAACCAGTCGCGCCAGGTCGGCGCTGTCGGCCAGCATCGCTGCGAATTTGTCGAGATCGGCCTTCACCGCATCGACGGACTTTTCGTCACGCGCCAGCTCAAACAGAGCCGTTGCATAACGACCGGACATTCCCGAAACCGACGGATCTTGTGTTGCCACGAATTGCGCTCTTCAGGCTGTCAAACTCGCAAGGGAATAACTATCGCCTGAATGTGGCGCCTAGCGATCCAAGTCCTTGGAATTCAAGCGGGACTTCGATTTTTAGGTCACAACAAAATGTCGTGACCCGTTCAAATCGCGGCTTTGCTAACATAGCCCGCGCGCTGGTGCAACGCGACGAAAGCGTTTGATGATGCCTTGTCGCAGGCCCTCGCAAAGAATCATTTCAGGGAGATGTGACGCGCCAATCGGGTCGCTGACGGAGTGTTTCATCGTCCATCTCCGAGGCGGAATTTCTTATTCCGCATGACGGTACGCCGTGCCGATTCTTTTGAATCACGCAACGTCGAGTACGGTGAGTCGGCAATTGAAATCGCGGCGGGCAGCGCGGCGTGCGCGTTTCATGTCACCGTTTCGGACTGCCTAACATTTACTTATCGAATGCTATCCATGCACGGCGATCACTTAGCTATTCAGTATAGTTATGTAATATGCAGTATATTTAATAGTTAAAAATTCATTAAAGCGGCTCATCAGGCATGTTCTGTTCCATCACAAGATATTTCATCTGGTCATGGAACGATTGCGTTGCCTATTTTACGCCTCATTACGTCGGCAAACGCTCAGTCAGTGAAATTGGGACGGGGGTCCACTTGCCACATTTGTGGCAATACTGTCTGAGGGACAACAACTTATGCTGCGTTACGGAAAATCGACGCTGGGCGCTATCGCCCGGCCGCGTACGGCAATCGCTGTCATGACTGCCGCTCTTGTTCTCGGGGGAACGGTTTCTGAGGCTTCGGCCAAATCCCGGCACCATCGCCATCACCACAAGCACCATCACGTCGCCAAGGCTTCGCCGTCGCTGTTCGATGCCAATGCGTCGATCGCGCCGACCACCGGCGGCCGCAGCTTCTCGGGTGTTGCGTCCTATTACGGCAATGAGTCCGGCAGCCGCACTGCGTCGGGTCAGCGCTTCAATCAGAATGCGATGACCGCCGCGCATCGTTCGCTGCCGTTCGGCACCAAGCTGCGCGTTACCCATGGCGGTCGCAGCGTTGTCGTCACCGTCAACGATCGCGGCCCGTTCATCCGTGGCCGGGTGCTCGACCTGTCCAAGGGCGCAGCGAGCGCGATCGGTCTGACCGGCCGTGGTGTCGGCCGTGTCGTTGCGGAAGTCATGTAAGCAAGACAAACGCGTCGCGTCCCTGATCTTCCAAGTTCAGTAGCGTTGTGTGTGTATTGAGTAGAGTAAGCGTTGAGTAAAAGAGCCTGCTGTCATTAAAAGACAGCAGGCTTTTTTGTTTGCGTTGTCAGTTCACGCTGTCGTTCATTACGGCTTCGCCCGCAAGAGCAAGCGCCCCCGGAATGACGACGCTCAAAGAAAGCTCTGCGGATCGACATCGACTTCGAGCTTTAGATTGCCTGTAGGCTTTGGGCCGTGCGCCAGCCAGTCGCGGAGATAGTGCGACAGGTCGACATTGCGCGCCGACTTCACCAGCAGTCGAAAGCGATAGCGACCTTTGATCACGGCGAGCGGTGCTTCGGCGGGGCCGAGCACCATGATGCGCTCGTCGATCGGCGCTACGGCGGCGAGCTTGCGCGCATAGCCCTCCGTGGTTGGCCGGTCGCCGCCTGAGATGATCAGGCTCGCCAGTCGGCCGAAGGGTGGATAGCCCGCGCGCTCGCGGGCCTCGATCTCGCTGGCGTAAAACGCTTCGCGGTCGTTTGCGATCAGCGCCTTCATCACCGGATGCTCCGGCTGATGGGTCTGCAGATAGCCGACGCCGCGTCCCTGTTCACGTCCAGCGCGGCCGATGACTTGATTGAGCATCTGATAGGTGCGCTCCGCGGCGCGCGGATCGCCATTGCCGAGGCCCAGATCGGCGTCGATGACGCCAACCAGATTGAGCCGCGGGAAGTTATGGCCCTTAGCCACGAGTTGCGTGCCGATGATGACATCGACACGGCCCTCTGCGATCTCGGCCAGCTCCGTGCGCATCGCATCGATCGACGTAATAAGATCGCTCGACAGCACCATGGTGCGCGCGTCCGGGAACAGGCTCGCCGCTTCCTCCTGCAAGCGCTCGACGCCCGGGCCAACGGCGACCAGCGATTCTTCGGCCTGGCAATGCGGGCATTGATGCGGGCGATGCATCGAGAAACCGCAGTGGTGGCACACCAACCGCTGCCGAAAGCGATGATCGACCAGCCAGGCATCGCAGATCGTGCAGGCAAACCGGTGTCCGCAGCCGCGGCACAGCGTCAGCGGCGCATAGCCGCGGCGATTGAGGAACAGCAGCGCCTGTTCCTTGCGCTCGATGGCGATCTGGATCTTTTCGGCGAGGCGCGGCGCAATGAAGCGGCCGCGCATCGGCCCTTCGCGCCGCAGGTCGATGGCCTCGATATGCGGCATGTGCTGACCGCCGAAGCGTGAGGGCAACGCGATGCGCTGATAGCGCCCCTTGCGCGCGTTGACCTCGGACTCGACCGATGGCGTGGCAGAAGCGAGCACGATGGGGATCTTCGCAATCGATGCGCGCACCACCGCCATGTCACGGGCGTGGTAATGCGCGCCTTCGTCCTGCTTGTAGGCTTGGTCATGTTCCTCATCGACGATGATCAGGCCGAGTTTCGCATAGGGCAGAAACAGCGCCGAGCGGGCGCCGACGATGACATGGGCCTCGCCATTGGCGATCGACGCCCAGTTGCGCGCGCGGGTGCGCGGTGTCAGTTCGGAATGCCACTCCAGCGGTCGCACGCCGAAGCGTTTTGAGAAGCGCTCGAGGAATTGCCCCGTCAGCGCTATTTCGGGCATCAGGATCAGCACCTGTTCGCCGCGCTTGATCACCTCGGCAACCGCCTCGAAATACACCTCGGTCTTGCCGGAGCCGGTGACACCGTCGAGCAGGGCGGCGTGAAAATCTCTCTTGGCGGCGAAGGTCCGCATCGCTTCGGCCGCGACGGCCTGGTCATCTGAAAAGTCCGGTTCGGCGAAGGTGGGATCAGGCGCTGGCGGCGGCAGCGCGCGGGGCATGGCTTCAATAGCAAGCGTGCCTTCATCGACGAGGCCGTCGATTACGCCTGCGCTGACGCCGGCCTCCTTGGCTGCCTCAGACTTCGCGTGCAGCAACCCGTCCGACAGGATCTCGATCAGCCGTGCGCGTGCCGAGGTCATGCGCTTGGGCACTTCGCCGACCAGGCGGACGCCCATGCGCACTCGCTCCGGGCCGAGATGCTCGCCCATCCGCAGCGTCATCTTCATGACCATGCCGCGTGCGGACAGAGTGTAATTCGCCACCCAGTCGACCAGGCTGCGCAATTCCTGCTTCAGCGGGGGGACATCGAATTTCTCGCCAACCTCTTTCAGGCGATTGTGCAGGCGGGGGTCGGGATTGGCATTTTCTGCCCAGACCACGCCGATCACCTCGCGGGCGCCGAGCGGTACGCTGACGACATCGCCGGGCTGCAGGTCGAGGCCACGGGGCACGCGATAGGAATAAGCCTGGTTCAGCGCGACCGGCACCAGCACGTCAACGACGCCAGACGATGTTTTGGTGCGCGCAGCTTCGTCCATCGGCGGAATCAGACTCGAATTGGGGTATCCGCTAACCTAAGCTCGCGGTGCGGTCCGGACCAGTTTCCGCCGGATGGCCGGTCTTATGACCGATCGGCCGCCACGACAATGAAACAAGAACAAGAACCCGCAGGGAGAAACATCATGCGCCACAAGCTCGCCGGGACTCTAGCCTCACTTCTCGTGCTGTCAGTTACCGCCATCCCCGCACGGGCACAGGACCGGATGCCGCCGATCCCGGCCGACAAATACACCGACGCGCAGAAGAAAGCCGCCGAAGAATTCGCCGGCGGCCGTGGCTACGAGGTGCGGGGTCCCTTCGTGCCACTGATTCGGAGTCCGGAAGTGATGCTCCGCGCCAAGGCGATGGGCGATCATCTCAGGTTCAAGAGCGCGCTGGCGCCGCGGCTCAGCGAAATGATCATCCTGATCACCGCACGCGAATGGACCCAGCAATATGAGTGGGTTGCGCATCATGACATCGCGATCAAAGCTGGCCTGCGCAACGACATCGCCGATGCGATTGCCGATGGCCGGCGTCCTGTTGGCATGGCCGAGGACGAAGAGGCCGCCTACGACATGTCGATCGAAATCCAGCGCACCAAACGCGTGAGTGATCCGACCTGGAACAAGGCCGTCGCCAAATTCGGCGAGCAGGGCGTCATCGATCTGCTCGGGATCAATGGCTATTACACCTTCCTGGCCATGGCCATGAATGCAGCGCGAACAGGCCTCCCGGCCGGTGTCGCGGAGCCCCTGAAGCGGTTCCCGGATTGACGATGCCGGCGGTTCACCAAAGTGAAACGAGCAGGGTGTGATAATCTCCGCCCGTTCGCGTACCGCGAACTGCAAGGCATCCCGATGGCCAAGCTTTCCGACAAGAAACCAGCCGAAGCCAAATCAGGTGGGCCGGCGCCGATCGACCTCATCTGTGCGGATGCCGACGTCTCGCTGCAGATGACGCGGTGGCTGTCACATCTCCGCGCCGAGCGGCGGCTGTCGCCAAAGACGCTCGAAGCCTATGCGCGCGACGTCCGGCAGTTTCTGACATTTCTCGCCGAACACTGGGGCGCGCTCGTCTCGCTGCCGCGTTTCGCCAAGCTGGAGACCAGCGATGTCCGTGCCTTCATGGCGGCGCGGCGCGGCGATGATATCGGCGGCCGCTCGCTGATGCGCGCGCTGGCTGGTCTGCGGTCGTTCGGGCGATTTCTGGAGCGTGAAGGCAAAGGCAATGTCGGTGCGCTGTCAGCGATACGCGCGCCCAAAATCGGCAAGAGCCTGCCGAAGCCGTTGCAGATGGTCTCGGCCAAACGCCTGGCCGATGCGGATGAACGGGCCGGCGAAAACCGCGATCCGTGGATCTGGGCGCGCGACGCCGCGGTGATGGCGCTGCTCTACGGGTCCGGCTTGCGTATCTCCGAAGCACTTGGCCTGAAGCGCCGCGACGTGCCGGCAGCCGGCGCGGGCGATGTGCTGATCGTCAACGGCAAGGGTAACAAAACCCGTATGGTGCCGGTGCTGCATAATGTGCTGGAGCTCATCGCCGACTACGCCGCGCAGTGTCCGCATCCGCTCCCTGCCGATGGCCCGATGTTCGTCGGCGCGCGCGGCGGGCCGCTTAGCCCTCGGATCATCCAGCTGACCATGGAGCGGATGCGCGGCGCGCTCGGCCTGCCCGACAGCGCCACGCCGCACGCGCTGCGCCATTCCTTTGCCACCCATCTGCTGACCCGCGGTGGTGACCTGCGCGCGATCCAGGAATTGCTCGGTCATGCCTCGCTGTCGACCACACAGATCTATACCGGCATCGACACCGAGCGGCTGTTCGAGGTCTACAAGACCGCACACCCGCGAGCGTAGGCCAGGCAAGCCCCAGCTGTAGTAGAAGTGTCATGAGCTGCCCCTTGCGAAGTCGCCGCGGTTCGGTCAAATCGACACATCGACCAACCGGAGGGGATTACGATGGGTGCGCACGAAAGTATGGAGCACGCGGAGCATGCCGAGCATGCGTCCGGCTCGAACAAGAATATTGCACTGCTGATTGCCGTGATCGCGCTGTTTCTGGCGTTCTCGGAAACCCTCGGCAAGGGTGCGCAAACCGAATCTATCAGCAAGAACGTCGAGGCATCCAACCTCTGGGCGTTCTTCCAGGCCAAAAGCATCCGCCGCACCGTCGTTCAGGCGACGTCGGACCAGGCCAGGCTCAGCCTCGGCCTGATGGGTGACGATGCCGCCAAGGCCGCACTCTCCAAGCAGATCGACGACTGGAAGAAGACCGCGGATCGTTACCGCTCCGAGCCGGAGACTGGTGAAGGCTCCGAACAACTCGCCGCCCGTGCCAAGGAAGCCGAGCATGCGCGCGACCTAGCAATGGCCCGTTATCATCACTATGAAGTGGCCTCCGCCGCATTCCAGATTGGCATCGTGTTGGCATCGGCCACGATCATCACCGGCATGATCGCGCTGGCCTGGGTATCAGGTGCACTGGCGATTGCCGGCGTCGCCTTCACGGCGATCGGCCTGTTCGCGCCGCATGCGGTTCACCTCATGTAACGACTTAAGCCGAAGCGGTCCGGCATAGCTGCAGGACCGCTTCGGCAAACGCGCGCGGCGCCTCTTGGGGTACATTGTGGCCAACGCCCGCGATGACGCGGCGCTCATAAGGGCCCGTAAAATACTGGCCGTGATTCTCGGAATTCTTTACGGGTCCAATGCCATCGTCAGCCCCGTGCAGAACGATAGTCGGGACATCGATCTTCGGCTGCGCCGCAAGCTGGGTCTCCAGAAAAGCATAATTCGGATCGCCGGCGACGCTGCCGGTACGGTGCATATAAGAGTGCACGACCACATCGACGAAGTCATCGTTGTCGAAGGCCGACGCCGAGCGCTCGAATGTGGCGTCATCGAATGCCCAGCTGGGCGACCACATCTTCCAGAGCAGTTTGGCTAGTGCGTCGCGGTTCTGGATCAGGCCGTTGCGGCCACGTTCGGTATGGAAATAATACTGATACCACTGTCGCGCTTCCTGCTCGGGAGCGGATGGTCGCGCCGCATTCGTCAGGTCCTGGATGTTGTAGCCGGTGCAACTGACGAGGCCGTGCACGCGTTCGGGCCATAGCGCCGAGACGACACAGGCCGCGCGGCCGCCCCAGTCATAGCCTGCGACAACAGCCTTGCCGATACGCAGCGCGTCCATCAGCTCCAGCAGATCCTGTCCGAGCGCAGCCTGTTGCCCCGAGCGGATGGTCGCGCTGGAAAGAAACCGCGTCGGCCCATAGCCGCGCAGATAGGGCACGATGGTGCGGAAGCCGGCGGTGTTGATGATGTCGACCGCGTCGTCATAGCCTCTGATGTCATAGGGAAAACCATGCATCAGCAGGACGGGTAGGCCGTCATTCGGTCCGCTATGTTCATAAGCAATATCGAGAAGGGGAGTTTGGATGCGTGCCAGTTCAGCCAAGTTGCTCTCCCGTTCGGTCTACCGCGCCGAATGCGCCCGATGGCGCAGCCGTTGTACCAGCCGCATCCAACGCGACGATGAATTGGAGCGGAACATCGCTATCGTCGCCTTGATTCTTGCAGTCACAGGCGCGACCAATTCGCCGGCCCGGCGGCGGATGTCGAGAACGAATTCGTAGAGCTTCCGAAACCAGTTCATCTGCAACAGCTTCGGCCGTGTCACATCGAAGATGAACGCGGCGACGCCGACGCCGAGAAACTTGCTGAATACGATAAGCGCGAAAGCGCTGATCCAATACTGATGCATAAGCAGCCAGGCGCCGGCCAGTTTCAACGGAAACAGCAGGATCGCCGGAATAACAAACACGACCAGCGTCAACATTGGCGACAGCCGCGCGATTCTCGCGGCCAGCCATTCCTTGAATGCGCGCAGCGGTATCGCTGCAACGATGCGCGCGACGACCGGTTCGAGATGATCCCACAACCACGCTTCGATCAGGAAGATCAAGGCGAGGAAGAACCATAGCGGCTGCAGCACGCGTCGCATCATGGTGTTCGTCTCCCAGCCGGCGTCGTGCCGGCCGTGACTCACATATGGATAGCGCGCTTGGCTACTGCAAATGCAGCTTCCTTCACCGCCTCGGAGCGGGTCGGATGGGCATGGCAGGTGCGGGCCAGATCTTCGGCGGAACCGCCGAATTCCATCAACACGCAGGCTTCATGGATCATTTCGCCGACTTCGCGGCCGATCATATGCACGCCGAGCACGCGATCGGTCTTCGCATCTGCGAGAATCTTCACGAAACCATCGGTGGTCTGGTTGACCTTGGAGCGGCCATTGGCAGTGAACGGGAACTTGCCGACATTGTAAGCGATACCGGCAGCCTTGAGCTCTTCCTCGGTCTTGCCGACGGCGGCGACTTCCGGCGTGGTGTAGACCACGCCCGGGATCACGTCATAGTTCACATGACCGGCTTGGCCTGCAAGAATCTCGGCGCAGGCAACGCCTTCGTCTTCCGCCTTGTGCGCCAGCATCGGGCCCGCGACGACGTCGCCGATAGCGTAGACGCCCTTCACGTTGCTCGAGAAGTGATGGTCGATCTTGACGCGGCCGCGCTCGTCGAGTTCGACGCCAGCTTCCTTGAGGCCAAGCGCTTCGGTGTAAGCCACGCGGCCGATCGCCACGAGAATCACGTCGGCTTCGATGGATTCGGCAGCGCCGCCCGCGGCTGGCTCGATCTGCGCCTTCAGTTTCTTGCCCGACGTATCGACGCCAGTGACCTTGGCGCCGAGCTTGAAGGTCATGCCCTGCTTCTCAAGCATGCGCTGGAACTGCTTGGCGACTTCGCCATCCATGCCGGGCAGGATACGGTCGAGGAATTCCACGACGGTGACTTCGGCGCCGAGGCGGCGCCACACCGAGCCGAGTTCGAGGCCGATCACGCCGGCGCCGACCACGATCATCTTCTCCGGCACCTTGTCGAGGGACAGCGCGCCGGTCGACGACACGATGCGCTTCTCGTCGATCTCGATGCCCTTCAGTTTGGCGACGTCAGAACCGGTAGCGATGACGATGTTCTTCGTCTCCAGCGTCTGGGCCTTGCCGTCAGCGCCGGTGACTTCGACCTTGCCGGTGCCGAGCACACGGCCGGTGCCCATCACGACGTCGATCTTGTTCTTCTTCATCAGGAATTCGACACCCTTGACGTTGCCGTCGATGCCTTGCTGCTTGAAGTTCATCAGCGCTGGAAGATCGAGTGTCGGGGCGGACACCTTGATGCCCATCTTGGCGAAGGAGTGGCCGGCTTCCTCAAAAAGCTCTGACGAATAGAGCAAAGCCTTCGAGGGCATGCAGCCGATGTTCAGGCAGGTGCCGCCCAGCGTGCTGTTCTTCTCGACGACGGCGACCTTCATGCCGAGCTGCGCCGCGCGAATCGCGCAGACATAACCGCCGGGTCCGGTGCCGATAACAACGAGGTCGTAAGAAGCCATGATGCAGTCCTGTATTGTCTTCAGATGATATGGGGCGTCAGGGCCTCAGCGGCCACCGGACACGTCGAGAATGGTGGATGTAACGTAAGAAGCCTCGTCCGACAGCAACCAGACGATGGCATTGGCAACTTCATCCGCAGTGCCGACGCGCTTCATCGGCACGTTGACGGAAAGACGATGCGCGCGGTCCGGCTCGCCGCCTGAGGCGTGAATATCGGTATCGATCAAACCCGGCCGAATGCCGGCAACGCGAATGCCCTCGGCTGCGACTTCGTGTCCCAATCCGATGGTGAAGGAATCGATCGCGCCTTTCGAGGCGGCATAGTCGACATAAGTGTTCGGCGCCCCCAGTTTGGCGGCTACCGATGACAGATTGACGATGACGCCACCCTTGCCGCCGTGTTTGGTCGACATGCGCTTAACGGCCTCGCGGGCGCAAAGAATGCTGCCGGTGACATTCACCGTCATCATGTTGGCGATGCGTTCGGCAGTCATCTGATCGACGCGGATGGAAGGGCCGACAATGCCAGCATTGTTGACCAGCGCGCCGAGTGGCCCGAACGCGTCAGCCGCCTTGAACAGCGCGAGAATGTCCGCCTCGGAACCGACATCGCATTTTACGGCGACGGCCTTGCCGTTTGTCGCTTCGATCTTCGTAACAACTTCATTCGCAGCGGCTTCGTTGCTGGCATAGCCGATCACGACCTTGAACCCGCGTGCCGCCGCCTTTAGCGCCGTTGCGCGGCCGATACCCCGGCTACCACCAGTGATGATGACGACGCTATCGGTCATGTCCTGCTCCAGCTTCGCTGAGGTGCCAAGACTTCAGGTATCGAGGCTTCGGATATCAAGGCTTCTTGGCCATCAACCGGCAGCGTCGCCGCTACCGGTTGATAATAGTGAATAAGGAGAGGTCAGAGATCCAGAACGAGACGGGCCGGATCTTCCAGGCTTTCCTTGACGCGGACGAGGAAGGTCACGGCTTCCTTGCCGTCGATCACGCGGTGATCGTAGGACACCGCCAGATACATCATCGGGCGGATCTCGATCTTGCCGCCGACCACGACCGGACGTTCCTGGATCTTGTGCATGCCGAGGATGGCCGACTGCGGTGCGTTCAGGATCGGCGTCGACATCAGCGAACCGTAGATGCCGCCATTGGTGATGGTGAATGTGCCGCCCTGCATTTCGTCGATCTTGAGCTGGCCGTCACGGGCGCGCTTGCCGAAATCCGCAATGGTTTTTTCGATGTCGGAGATCGACTTGGTATCGCAGTCGCGCACTACGGGAACGACGAGGCCCTTGTCAGTGCCGACGGCAACGCCGACGTGATAATAGTTCTTGTAGATCAGGTCGGAGCCATCGATCTCGGCGTTCACGGCCGGAATATCCTTCAATGCCTGCACGCAGGCCTTGGTGAAGAAGCCCATGAAGCCGAGCTTGGTGCCGTGCTTCTTCTCGAACACATCTTTGTACTGCGAGCGCAGTGCCATCACGTTGGTCATGTCGACCTCGTTGAAGGTCGTCAGCATCGCTGCGGTGTTCTGCACGTCCTTGAGGCGACGCGCGATGGTCTGACGCAGGCGCGTCATTTTCACGCGCTCTTCGCGGGCAGCATCGTCAGCGGGTGACGGCGCACGTACCTGCACGGCGGCGGCAGACTGATTGATCGGCGTGGGTGCCGACGCAGCCTTTTCGATCGCAGCGAGCATGTCGCCCTTGGTCACGCGGCCATCCTTGCCCGAGCCGGGGACGGTGGCGGCATCGATGCCGCTCTCGGCCGAGATCTTGCGGACCGACGGCGCCAGCGGCGCATCGACGGGTGCAGACTTTTGAGCGGGAGCAGGCGTAGCAGCGGCGGGTGCGGCGGCCGGAGCCGGGGCAGCGGGCTTCGCGGGAGCTGCAGCCGGCTTGGCGCCGGCACCATCGGTGATCTGGCCGAGCAGTGCGCCGACGGCCACGGTCTCGCCGTCCTTGGCAACGATCTCGCCGAGCACGCCGGCGGACGGCGCGGGCACTTCGATTGTGACCTTGTCGGTCTCGAGTTCGACCAACGGCTCGTCAACGGCGACGGCATCGCCGGCCTTCTTGAACCAGCGGCCGATGGTGGCTTCCGTCACGGATTCGCCGAGCGTGGGAACGCGAATTTCAGTCATTGTCTATTTCCTCTTGTGGCGTGGCGACCCGCTCGGTCATTCCTGCCTGAACTTGAAATCGATGGGGATATGCGAACGCCCCGCGGGTGCGGGGCATTCGCCAATAGAATGGAGGCTTAGCCGAGCGCTTCGTCGAGGAAGGCCTTGAGCTGGGCGAGATGCTTGGACATCAGGCCGGTGGCGGTCGCTGCAGATGCGGCGCGGCCGGCGTAACGCGGACGCTTGTGGGTGGCGTTGATCTGGTTGAGCACCCATTCGAGATACGGTTCGATGAAGTGCCAGCCGCCCATGTTGCGCGGCTCTTCCTGACACCAGACGAATTCCGCACCCTTGAAGCGGGTCAACTCCTGCACGAGCGTCTTCAGCGGCACCGGATAGAGCTGCTCGATACGCATCAGGTAGACGTCGTCGATGCCACGCTTCTCGCGCTCCTCGTAGAGGTCGTAATAGACCTTGCCGGAGCACAGAACGACGCGACGGATCTTGTTGTCGGCGGTGAGCTTGATCTTCTCGTCCGGCAGCTTCTCCGCATCGTCGAACAACACGCGATGGAACGAGGTGTCGGCACCGAGTTCGCTCAGCTTCGACACCGCACGCTTGTGGCGCAGCAGCGACTTCGGCGTCATGACGATCAGCGGCTTGCGAATCTCACGCTTCAACTGACGACGCAGCATGTGGAAGTAGTTGGCCGGAGTAGTCGGATAGACCACCTGCATGTTGTCTTCCGCGCACATCTGCAGGAAACGCTCAAGGCGTGCGGAGGAATGCTCCGGGCCCTGGCCTTCATAGCCATGCGGCAGCAGGCAGACGAGGCCCGACATACGCAGCCACTTGCGTTCACCCGAGGAGATGAACTGGTCGAACAGCACCTGTGCGCCGTTGGCGAAGTCGCCGAACTGCGCTTCCCAGATGGTCAGCGCCTTCGGCTCGGCCAGCGAGTAACCGTATTCGAATCCGAGCACGGCTTCTTCGGACAGCAGCGAGTTGATGACCTCGTAGTGACCCTGGTCGGGCTTGAGGTGGTTGAACGGCGTGTAGCGGCTTTCGTCTTCCTGGTCGAACAGCACCGAATGGCGCTGCGAGAAGGTGCCGCGCTCCGAGTCCTGGCCGGACAGCCGGACATGGTGGCCTTCTTCCATCAGAGTACAGAATGCCAGCGCCTCGCCGGTCGCCCAGTCGATGCCTTCGCCACTGTCGATCGCCTTGGCGCGGGTGTCGAGGAAACGCTGCACCGTGCGGTGAACGCGGAAACCATCGGGCACCTTGGTGATCTTGGCGCCGATCTCCTTCAGCGTCTTGACGTCGACGCCGGTCACGCCGCGACGGGGATCTTCCTCCTGGTCGGCATATTTGAAGCCGGCCCACTTGCCGTCGAGCCAGTCAGCCTTGTTCGGCTTGTAGCCGGCGCCGGCTTCGAGCTCGGCATCAAGACGGGCGCGCCAGTCGGCCTTCGCCTTGTCGACTTCGCCTTCGGTCATCACGCCATCGGCGATGATGCGCTTGGCATAGATATCCAGCGTCGACTGATGCGCGCCGATCTTCTTGTACATCACCGGCTGGGTGAACGCCGGCTCGTCGCCTTCGTTATGGCCGTGGCGGCGATAGCAGAACATGTCGATGACGACAGGCTTGTGGAACTTCTGCCGGAACTCGATCGCGATCTTGGCGGCGAACACCACCGCTTCCGGATCGTCGCCGTTCACGTGGAAGATCGGAGCATCGATCATCTTCGCAACGTCGGACGGATAGGGCGACGAACGGGAGTAGCGCGGATAGGTGGTGAAGCCGATCTGGTTGTTGACGATGAAGTGGATCGAACCGCCGGTGCGATAGCCCTTCAGGTCCGACAGCGCGAAGCATTCCGCGACCACGCCCTGACCTGCGAAGGCCGCATCGCCATGCATCAGCAGCGGCAGCACGGAAATACGCTGGTCCGGCGGATCACCATTCTGGTCCTGCTTGGCGCGGACCTTTCCGAGCACCACGGGATCGACGATTTCAAGATGCGACGGGTTCGCCGTCAGCGACAGATGGATATTGTTGTTGTCGAACTCGCGATCCGACGAGGCGCCGAGGTGATACTTGACGTCACCCGAGCCTTCGACCTCGTCCGGATTGGCCGAGCCGCCCTTGAATTCATGGAACAGCGCGCGGTGCGGCTTGCCCATCACCTGGGTCAACACATTCAGGCGACCGCGATGTGGCATGCCGACGACGATGTCACGGACACCGAGGCTGCCGCCGCGCTTGATAATCTGTTCCAGCGCCGGGATCAGTGATTCGCCGCCGTCGAGGCCGAAGCGCTTGGTACCGGTGAACTTGACGTCGCAAAACTTCTCGAAGCCGTCGGCCTCGACCAGCTTCTGGAGGATGGCGCGGCGGCCTTCCGGCGTGAAGCTGATTTCCTTGTCCGGGCCTTCGATGCGTTCCTGGATCCACGCCTTCTGCGCGCGGTTGGAAATGTGCATGAACTCGACGCCGAGGGTCTGGCAGTAGGTGCGCTGCAGGATCGCAACGATCTCACGAAGCGTGCCGTATTCGAGGCCGATGACGTTATCGAGGAAGATCTTGCGGTCGTAGTCGGCATCGGTGAAGCCGTAGGAGCGCGGATCGAGCTCCTCGTGATCCTTCTGGCCTTCGATGCCCAGCGGATCGAGATTGGCGTGGAAATGGCCGCGCATGCGGAAGGCGCGGATCAGCATCAAGGCGCGCACCGAATCGCGGGTCGCCTGATTGATGTCGCCGGTCGGGGCGGCAGCACCGGGCTGCGCGGTCTTGGCGGCGAGCTTGGCACCCATCACCTTCTCGACCTGGGCCCAGTTGCCGTCCATGGCGGAGGTCAGGTCGTCCTTGGGCGTCAGCGGCCAGTTGGCCTTCTCCCAGGAGGGGCCTTCGGCGTTCTTCTGAACGTCGGCGGGCGAGTCCTTCAGGCTCTTGAAGAACTCCTGCCACTCGGCATCGACCGAGGAGGGGTCCTTTTCGTAACGGGCATAGAGTTCGTCGATGTAAGTGGCGTTTGCGCCTTGCAGAAATGAGGAGAGTGCAAAGGCGGCGTTCGCGTCCTGGCGAGACATGATGGCGTCCTGATTTGGTATCGCGCGGAAATTTTAACGAGGGCTGATCCGGTTGCCGGACCATCCTAAAGTCGAGCGAGCTTCTACCCTATTTAATCCGAATGTGCGCCCTGAAAAGCACGAAGAACTGAATATTTCGTCAATTCTTTGTGCGCGAGATTTTGTCCGCTGATTTCAGTCGACGACACTGAGGTCTTCCTTAGCCAAAGCGGCAGCGCCGCCCTGCAGTCCGGCGCGCCGGGTGCGGCGGATTTTGGGCGGTCCGCAGGCCTCGTCGAGCAGGGCATTGGCGGCCATACCGGCGGCGTCCGCGACAGTCGGATCGCGGGTCACCATGGCGGCGACAATGGCGCCGTCCATCAAGAGGCCGATCTGGTGCGCGAGAAAGTCCGGCTTCTTGGCGCCGGCAGCCTCGGCCAGTCCGGAGATGTGCTTGAGAATGACCGATTTGTGCCGGATCGTGATGTCGCGCAGCCGGGTCTCGTCCTTGGAGTGCTCGCCGACTGCATTGATGAAAACACAGCCATAATAGGTCTCTTCGGCAAACCAGCTCTTCAGCGCGGGGAAGATCGAATCCAGTTTTTCACGCGGGGTTTTGGCGCGTTCCACGGCTGCAATGAACCAGCCGCGCCAAGCCTCGCTTTCCGCCTTGAGCACGGCGTCGACGAGATCGTCCTTCGATTTGAAGTTTTTGTAGAGGGTGGTTTTGGCCGTGCCAGCCTCACTGACGATGGCGTCGATGCCAGTGGCATTGATGCCATTCTTGCAGAACAGCCTTGTTGCCGCGTCCATCAGCCGCTCCCGCGGCGTTACCTGCGGAACATTGCTTTCGACAGCCTGCGGCATCGCATCAGTCATGCCCTGTCATATGTCATGGCGCGCGCGCGGCGCAAGCGATCATCGGTTCCTGACCAATATTCGAGCGGGTAAATACGCATTTGCCGCGCTAAGCGGCAGTCTAGCCTCTGCCCTATTTCGCGTCAATTGCGCAACTCGCTGATCCCACGACGATTTTCGCATCGGCTGGCGCTGGCACAGTTTCTGCAAAGCTACAGAACGTTCTGTATCTTTCCATCTTTCCAAGGGAGAAAACCAATGACTGCTGTTGCCGCCAAAACCGCCCTGACCGGCTGCCTCGCGCCGATCGACAAAGGCGGGCTCGAACAGCTGATCGCCAACGGCAAAGCCAATCCCAATGTCATCAAGACGCTGAAGTGCAAGACGGTGGCCGAGGGCAAGTTCCGCCACGCCAACTACATCCGCAATCTGCCGCCCTATATCGTCGATGAGCCACCAGCCCTGCTCGGCGACGACACCGCGCCGAATCCGTCAGAGGCGTCATTGGCGGCGCTTGGCTCCTGCATCGCCGTCGGCCTGCACGCAAATGCCGTGCATCGTGGTTGGACCGTCAACAAACTCGAACTGCAGCTCGAAGGCGATCTCAACATCACTGCCGTCTGGGGCACCGGCGACATTAGCGAGAAGCCGGTCGGTTTCACCGATGTGCGCATCAAGGTCGATATGGAATGCGAAGGCATCGCACAGGCCGAGATCGATGCGCTGATCACCCACGTCAAGAAGTGGTCGCCCGTCGCCAACACGTTTACGCGCCCGGTCAATCTCGAAGTCTCTGCCTGAATGTGAGTTAGCGCGGCCGCAGCGATGCGGCCGCGGTCTCTCTTCCTTGCGCGTGATGGAGATCGACATGACCACGACGGCAGTGCTGCGGAAATCTGACGATATTGAAGGGGCCGGCGACACACCGTCGCTCGTCGAACGAATAGCTGCCGTCGCGCGCACCGATCTTTCACCGATCGCTTTGGAGATAGATGAAGGCACGATCTATCCGGATCGGGCGCTACGTCATCTCGGCGATGTTGGTGCCTGGTCGGCACACGCGGATCTCGGCGAGACGATCGCGGGCATCACCACCATCGGCGAGACCTGCGGCTCCACGGCCTTCATGGCGTGGTGCCAGAACACGTTGGTTTGGTACATCCTCAACTCCGACAACGCCGCACTGAAGGCGAAGTATCTGAGCGATGCCGCGAGCGGCAAGCTGCTCGGCGGCACCGGCCTGTCCAATCCGATGAAGAGCTTCTTTGGCATCGAGAAGCTCAAGCTGAAAGGTCGCCGCACCAACGGCGGTTACATCGTGCGCGGTGCTCTGCCATGGGTATCGAATCTTGGCCCCGACCATTTGTTCGGCACCATCTTTGAACTCGATGACGGCTCCGGCGAGAAGGTGATGTTCCTCGCCGACTGCGCCGACGAGAATCTCTCGCTGACGCCGTGCAAGCCGTTCCTCGCGATGGACGGCACCGGCACCTACGCCGTGCAATTTCGCGACGTCTTCATTCCAGACGATCAGGTGCTCGCGGCACCGGCGATGCCCTTCGTGAAGAGAATTCGCGCGGGATTCATCTTGATGCAGATGGGCATGGGCCTCGGACTGGTGCGCGATTGCGTGGCTATCATGGAGAGCGTCAAGCCGTCGCTCGCCCACGTCAATTGCTTCCTCCCGCAGCAGCCCGAGGATTTCGCGGGTCTGCTGGCGAAAATGGAAGCCGAGACGATGATGCTCGCGGCCACACCCTTTGACATGAGCAATGCCTATTGGCGCAGCGTCGTCGAACTGCGTTTGCGCGCCGGTGACGCCGCGGTCGCTGCTGCGCATGCGGCGATGCTGCATTGTGGCGCGCGCGGCTATCTCAAATCGCACCGCGCCCAGCGCCGACTGCGCGAAGCCTATTTCGTGGCGATCGTTACCCCCGCCACCAAGCAGCTCAGAAAAATGCTCGCAGACAATGCGCGCGAATATCAGGGAGACCAGGGTGGGGCGTGATCCCGATCATGCGAATGATCCCGATCGCGCGAACGGACAGCGAACTGACTTAAGTCACGGCGAAACGACAGGCGATCCAGCACAAACGAATCAACAACGACGGTTCAACACAGAGGAGGCTTTCAATGGCTGAAGTTCTCATTTCCGCAGACGACCTCGTCACGTTCATGAAGTCAGAACCTTGTGTCATCATCGACACGCGCAATCCCGACGCCTATGCGGCCGGGCATATCCCCGGCGCCGTCAATCTCCATGAGATCTTTACGTTCCTCGCCACCTCGACGGCGGAAGGCATGGACGAGCTGAAGAAGAAGTTCGCGGCGGCCTTCGGCGGTGCCGGCCTGTCCGGCAGCGAGACTGCGGTGATCTACGAACAGTCGATGAATTCGGGCTTCGGCCAGTCCTGCCGCGGCTACTTCCTGCTGGAGTTTCTCGGCTATCCCAGGATCAAAGTTCTGCATGGCGGCTTTGAAGCCTGGACCATGAAGGGCCTGCCGACCACCACGGATGTTCCGACGCCGACAGCAGCATCCTTCGCGATCAAGTCGGAAGCCGGTTCGATCCTGATCGACGCGGCCACCATGCAGGCCGCACTCGACAATCCGTCGATCGCGATCCTCGACGTGCGCGATGTCGATGAATGGATCGGCGAAAGCTCGTCGCCCTATGGCAAGGATTTCTGCCCGCGTATGGGCCGCATTCCCGGCGCGGTCTGGATCGAGTGGTACCGCATGATGAAACCGACGTCGGAAGGTCCGCGCTTCAAGTCGAAGAACGAGATTCTCGCCGAATGCGCCACTGTCGGCATCACGCCGTCGACCACTGTCTATCTTTACTGCTTCAAGGGCGCACGCGCGTCGAACACGTTTCTCGCGCTAAAGAACGCCGGCGTGGCTGATGTCCGGATGTATTTTGGTTCGTGGAACGAATGGTCGCGCGATACGAAGTATCCAATCGAGGAAGGTTTGCCGCTGGTTGGCGAGAAGCAGGCGCAGGCGGCGTAGAACTCCAGTGTCCTCGCCCGGCCGGGCGCGCAATTGCGCGCTTTGACCGGGCGATCCAGTCAGCGTGTCAAAACAAAAGGCCCGCTCTCACGAGCGGGCCTTTCTTATTCTCAGCGCTTTTGAGCTCAGCTTAGCCCTTCAGCACATCCACCAGCGTGGTGCCGAGGCGGGCCGGTGACGGCGAGACGCGGATGCCGGCGGCTTCCATGGCTGCGATCTTCGACTGGGCGTCGCCCTTGCCGCCCGACACGATGGCGCCGGCATGGCCCATGCGACGGCCGGGAGGTGCGGTGACGCCGCCGATGAAGCCGACCATCGGCTTCTTGCGGCCGCGCTTGGCTTCGTCCTTGATGAACTGCGCCGCGTCTTCTTCCGCCGAACCACCGATTTCACCAATCATGATGATCGAGGTGGTCTTGGGGTCGGCCAGGAACATCTCGAGCACGTCGATGAATTCGGTGCCCTTGACCGGATCGCCGCCGATGCCAACCGCCGAGCTCTGGCCGAGGCCGGCCTGGGTGGTCTGGAACACGGCTTCATAGGTCAGCGTGCCGGAGCGCGACAGGATGCCGACGCTGCCGGGCTTGAAGATGTTGGCCGGCATGATGCCGATCTTCGACTCGCCGGCGGTGACGACGCCCGGGCAGTTCGGCCCGATCAGGCGCGACTTGGAGCCGGACAGAGAACGCTTGACGCGCACCATGTCGAGCACCGGAATGCCTTCGGTGATGCAGACGATCAGCGGAATCTCCGCGTCGATGGCTTCGCAGATCGCGTCTGCTGCGCCCGGCGGCGGCACATAGATCACCGACGCATCGGCGCCGGTCTTGTCGCGGGCTTCAGCCACGGTGTCGAACACCGGCAGGCCGATATGCGTCGAGCCGCCTTTGCCCGGCGAAGTGCCGCCGACCATCTTGGTGCCGTAGGCAATCGCCTGTTCGGAGTGGAAGGTGCCGTTCTTGCCGGTAAAGCCCTGGCAGATGACCTTGGTGTTCTTGTCGATCAGGACGGACATCGGCTTACTTTCCCTTCACGGCGTTGACGATCTTCTGAGCGGCGTCGTCGAGATCGTCGGCGGGCAGAACGTTGAGACCGGATTCACGGATGATCTTCTTGCCTTCCTCGACATTGGTACCTTCGAGGCGGACAACCAGTGGCACCTGGAGGCCGACAGCCTTCACTGCGGCGACAACGCCGGCAGCGATGACGTCGCATTTCATGATGCCGCCGAAGATGTTGACCAGGATGCCCTTCACGTTCGGATCGGCAGTGATGATCTTGAACGCTGCAGTCACCTTCTCCTCGGAAGCGCCGCCACCGACGTCGAGGAAGTTGGCCGGGCTTTCGCCATAGAGCTTGATGATGTCGAGCGTAGCCATTGCGAGGCCGGCGCCGTTGACCATGCAGCCGATGGTGCCGTCGAGCGCGATGTAAGCGAGGTCATATTTCGATGCCTCGATTTCCTTCGCGTCCTCTTCCGTGGTGTCGCGCAGCGCGACGATTTCCGGGTGACGATACAGGGCGTTCGAGTCGAACGACATCTTGGCATCGAGGCACTTCAGCTCGCCCTGCTTGGAGATGATCAGCGGATTGATCTCCAGCATGTCCATGTCCTTGGCGATGAACGCAGTGTAGAGCTGCGACACCAGTTTTTCGGCCTGCTTGGCGAGATCGCCCTTGAGGCCCAGCGCCTGCGCAACGGTGCGGCCATGGTGGCTCATCACGCCGGTGGCCGGATCGACCGAGAAGGTCACGATCTTGTCCGGGGTGTTGTGCGCGACTTCCTCGATGTTCATGCCACCTTCGGTCGAGACGACGAAAGCAACGCGCGAGGTCTCACGGTCGACGAGCAGCGAGAGGTAGAATTCCTTCTCGATGTCCGAGCCGTCTTCCAGATAGATCCGGTTGACCTGCTTGCCCGCGGGGCCGGTCTGTTCGGTCACGAGGGTCGCGCCGAGCATTTCCTTGACGAACTGCTTGGTCTCGTCGATCGACTTGGCGAGGCGGACGCCGCCCTTGTCGCCGGCCGATGCTTCCTTGAACTTGCCCTTGCCGCGGCCGCCGGCGTGGATCTGGCTCTTCACCACCCACAACGGACCGCCGAGCTGCTTGGCGGCAGCTTCCGCTTCCTCGGCCTTGAGGATTGGCACGCCCTTGGAAACGGGCACGCCGAATTCCTTCAGCACGGCCTTCGCCTGATATTCATGGATATTCATAAGTTGCTCCCGAACCCCGGATGGTGAACTTGGAATTCACGTCATTTTCTTTGAACTGGCATACCGTATACCAAGCATGCTGCAAGTCAAAGCCGACGATAATTCCGCGTGACGGACGAATTGGCTGAGGGGTTCGTTGCAGTGTTTGCCAATGTCGTCAAATGCAAAACCGGCACCCAGAGGGTGCCGGTGAAGTGAGCTTGATCTTAGCCGAGCAGGTCGGGTGCGATCTTCTTGCAGGCGTCCATCAGGCCGACCACCGAAGCTACCGACTTGTCGAAGCCTTCCTTGTCCTTGCCGAGGAGTTCGATCTCGACGATGCGCTCGACACCCTTGGCGCCGATCACGACGGGAACGCCGACATACATGTCCTTGACGCCGTATTCACCGTTCAGGTGAACGGCGCAGGGCAGAACGCGCTTCTTGTCCTTGAGATAGCTCTCAGCCATCGCGATGGCCGACGCGGCCGGAGCGTAGAAGGCCGAACCGGTCTTGAGCAGGTTGACGATCTCGGCGCCGCCGTTGCGGGTGCGGTCGACGATTTCGTCGATGCGGGCCTGCGAGGTCCAGCCCATCTTCACGAGGTCGGGCAGCGGGATGCCGGCAACGGTCGAATACTTGACCAGCGGAACCATGGTGTCGCCGTGGCCACCGAGCACGAAAGCGGTGACGTCTTCGACCGACACATTGAATTCATCGGCCAGGAAGTAGCGAAAGCGCGCAGAGTCCAGCACGCCCGCCATCCCCACCACCTTGTTTGCCGGCAGGCCGCAAGCCTTCTGCAGCGCCCAGACCATCGCGTCGAGCGGGTTGGTGATGCAGATGACGAAGGCGTTCGGGGCGTACTTCTTGATGCCTGCGCCAACCTGCTCCATCACCTTGAGGTTGATCGAGAGCAAGTCGTCGCGGCTCATGCCCGGCTTGCGCGGCACGCCAGCGGTGACGATGATGACGTCCGAACCTTCGATCGCCTCATAGGAGTTGGCGCCGGTCAGCTTGGCGTCGAAGCCGTCGACCGGTGAGGACTGCGCGAGATCGAGCGATTTGCCCTGCGGCACACCTTCCGCAATGTCGAACATCACGACGTCGCCGAGTTCTTTCAGGCCGACGAGGTGAGCAAGTGTTCCGCCGATCTGACCAGAACCAATCAATGCGATTTTGTTACGCGCCATGGGAAATCTATCCTTTAAGCCCGAAGGGGTAGGGAGGGAGCAGGAAATGCTGACAGGCTGGTTATCCCTTTCGCGGACACCGTTCAAGTCGGAGCCTGCCCAATTGTCGAGCGCCGGCCTGCAATGCAAATTATTATGAGTGAACTGGAAATTGGAATCGCTCGCGAAAGTACCGATTCCGCTTTGATATCGATCTGATCGCGCGCGTCAGGTTTCGACCAGGCCGGTGGTGGCGCCTGACGCGGTGGAATCGCTGCGGCCATGGGGCAGGGCCAGATATGTTTCTGAACCCATCTCGAACAGCCGCGACGCGGTCCGCGCGAATTCCATTGCCTCGAAACCTTCGCTGGCCTGATACAGCGCGTGCGGTTCGCCGGCCGCCGAGGCCATCAGCTTCACGGCATTGTCATAGAGCGTGTCGATGAGTGCGATGAAGCGTTTGGCGGCGTTGCGGTCGCCGTAGTCCATCATCGGAATATGTTCGATGAACAGCGTGTGATAGTCGTGCGCCAGTTTCAGGTAGTCTGACGCGCCAAGCGGCTTCTCGCAGAGGTCGCCAAATGAAAACCGGGCCACGCCCTGCGCTTCCAGGGGAACGCGCAGCGTGCGGCCCTTGATCGAGATTTCACGCGACTTTGCCGGTGCGCCGCCCGTGAGCTTTGCCCAGGCCTTGTCGAGCGCAGCCTTTGCCGCATCATCGTCCGGCACCAGCCAGCTCTTTACGCCGGCCAGTTTTTCCAATCGATAGTCGGTGCGCGAATCCAGTTTGCGCACCTCCATATGATCTTCGATCTGTTTGATGAACGGCAGAAACAGTGCGCGGTTGAGGCCGCCTTTGTAGAGATTGACCGGTTCGACATTGGACGTCGCGAAGACGACGGTGCCGAGTTCGAACAGCCGTGCGAACAGTCGGCCGAGGATCATCGCGTCGGCGATATCGGTGACGTGAAATTCGTCGAAGCAGAGGAGCCAGGCTTCGTCGAAGATCGAATTCGCTGTCAGCGCGATGACGTCGCCGTCGGGGAGCTCGCCGCTCGCGATTTTCTGGCGAAAATTATAGATGCGCTCATGGGTGTCGGCCATGAACTCATGGAAATGGGCGCGACGCTTGTGCGTGACCGCGCTGGCTTCGAAGAACAGGTCCATCAGCATGGTCTTGCCGCGGCCGACCTCGCCATGGACGTAAAGACCGCGCGGCGGTTGCATATCCTTGTCGCCGAACAGGCGACCGAAAAAGCCTTGCTTGCGCGGTGGCTTATAGGTCGACAGCGCAACATCGAGCGCCGCGATGGCCTCGACGGCGCCGGCCTGCGCCGGGTCAGCCTCGATGGCGCCGGAGGCTACGAGGGCTTGATATTGTTCGCGGAAGGATTGCGGAGGGCTGGACGACATGGGGCCCTAACGGCCCCATGCGCCCGGAAAATGCAAGATGCGAATTGGTCGAAGCGGATATGCGCTCATGCGCAAAGCGCGTAGGAATCCTCGACCAGATAAGGGCCGCCGCCCGTGGATGCCCGCGAGGAGAACAGTACGAAGCGCGAGGCGGTGAAGATCTTCGTCGGGAAGTAGCCCCGCACCGAAAGATAGTCGGCGACGTCACGGTCGCAGGAATCGCGCAGCCGGGCCAGCGTGACATGCGGCGTGAACTTGCGGCCCTCGGGCTCGAGCCCACAGCGGCGCACCAGCCGTTCCAGTTCGGATTGCAGTTCAAGCAGCGGACGACTCGGATCCACCGAGGCGACGACAGCGCGGGGCTTCTTGCCGCCGAAGCTCGACAGGCCGCGCACCGCGACCTCGAAGGGTCTGCGCTCCACGCGTGACATCAGATCGGCGATTTCGTTGGCGGAAACGCCATCGATGTCGCCGATGAAGCGAAGCGTGACATGATAATTTTCGGGATCGATCCAGCGTGCGCCTGGCAGGCCGCCACGCAAATTGGCCAATGTCTGGCCGATCTCGGCTGGTATCTCCAGTCCGGCGAACAAACGCGGCATAGTCAGCTCCTCTTTGCCGGGGCGCGATTTTCGCCGAAAGGTGCTGACTACGGTGTGCTTACGCACGCCCGCACCCCTCGGCGAAAATCATGCCCGAACAAACGAGCCGGTGACGAATCACCGATGTCTTTTTTTACCCGACTTCTGTGACTCTGCGAAGCAGATGCCGCGCTCGGTGCATGAAGGTTCCGTGAAAAACCGTCATGAAGGTTGAGGCTGTCTGTTTCTCAACTGCGTTGCCCAGCGATAGTGCCGACAAATGCCTCGACGCTGGGCAGGATGTTTTTCACGACGATGTCCACGCCCTCCGCTGTCGGATGCATCGCGTCGGCCTGGTTGAGCTTGCTGTCCCCGGCGACGCCTTCGAGAAAGAACGAATAGAGCGGCACGCCAAATTGCTTGGCGAGATCCGGATAGATCGAATTGAACTTTTCCGCATAGTCGGCGCCGTAGTTCGGCGGTGCCACCATGCCGCAGAGAAGCACGGCGATGTTGCGGGCCTTCAGCTGCGTCAGAATCTCGGTGAGTGCCGTACGCGGGACCTTCGGATCGGTGCCGCGCAGCGCGTCGTTGGCGCCGAGTTCGACGATCACGCCCTGCGTCCCCTCGGGCACCGACCAGTCGAGCCGCCCGAGGCCGCCCGAAGTGGTATCCCCCGATACACCGGCATTGATCATCTCGACCTCTATCCCCTTGTCCTTCAGGGCCTTTTGTAGCCGGGCCGGAAACGCGGCTGCCGCCGGCAGGCCATAACCTGCACTCAGGGAGTCCCCGAGCACGACCAGTTTGATGGGCTTGGCCGTGCCGGTGGCGGCCGTCTGCGCCGTAGCGGTGGGGATCGGAAGTGCGACCGTCAGCCCGGCGACGACCAGCCACATAAACGTGCGCAGCAGCCCCTCGACCGCCGCAAACGAAGTGCCATATGAAGCTCGCATGGATACTTTCATTGAAGCCTCATCATCGGCCGGCGTTTCGCCGGACACCATTTCAATCTCGAACATCAACCTCTCGCTCGGCACCGGCGCTGCGCGGGTGCATATCCTCAAGGATATCAGCCTGCGCGTCGGATCGGGTGAAGCGATCGGGCTGATTGGCCCGTCGGGCTCCGGCAAGTCCACGCTGCTGATGGTGATGGCGGGGCTGGAGCGTCCTGACTCCGGTCAGGTGGTGGTCAATGGCACCTCTTTCAATGATCTCGATGAGGACGGATTGGCGCGGTTTCGTGGCCGTCATGTCGGCATCGTCTTCCAGTCCTTTCACCTGATCCCGACCATGACGGCGCTGGAGAATGTCGCGGTACCGCTGGAGCTGGCAGGTCATCCCGACCCAGCCGGCCGTGCGGCGCGCGAGCTGGAAGCGGTCGGTCTCGGTGCCCGTCTGCATCACTATCCGACCCAGCTTTCCGGTGGCGAGCAGCAGCGCGTCGCGCTGGCGCGCGCATTGGCGCCGGATCCTGCGATCCTGGTCGCCGACGAGCCGACCGGCAATCTCGACGAATCCACCGGCGGCCAGATCGTCGATCTCTTGTTCGCGCAGCACGCGCAGCGCGGCATGACGCTGGTGCTGGTGACTCACGACAATACGCTGGCGCATCGCTGCGACCGCGTGGTGCGACTACGTTCCGGCCGGATCGATGGTCCCGCCACCGAGCGCAACTGGGTCGAGACGGCCTGATCCGATGATCACCATCACCGAGACCATTCCTAACAGCCGAGGCCCGTCGCTGGCGCTGCGTTACGCTTTCCGCGAGATGCGCAGCGGCCTCCGTGGCTTCTACGTTTTCATCGCCTGCATCGCGCTGGGCGTCATGGCCATCGCCGGCGTCGGTTCGGTCGCGGCAAGTCTCGGCGAGGGCGTGGCGCGTGAAGGCCGTACGCTGCTCGGCGGCGACGTGGCATTCTCGCTGATGCAGCGTGAGGCCAAGCCGGAAGAACTCGCCTTCTTGCGCGCACGCGGTGCAGTGTCGGTTGCCGCAACGCTGCGCGGCATGGCGCGCGCGCCGGACGGCAATCTTGCGCTTGTTGAGATCAAGGCCGTCGATGGCAGCTATCCCTTGCTCGGCAAGGCGACCTTGGCGCCGGACATGCCGATGAGCGATCTGCTCGCCGAACGTGACGGGGCCTATGGCGCCGCGACGGATACGACATTGATGGCCCGGCTAGGCCTCAAGGTTGGTGACCGCCTCACGGTCGGTAATGCGACGTTCGAGCTTCGCAGCGAAATTTCAGCGGAGCCCGACAAGCTCGCCGGCGGTGTCGGTTTCGCGCCGCGTTTCCTCACCAGTGAGGACGCTCTGCGCGCCACCAAGCTTCTGCAGCCCGGCAGTCTGGTGCGCTGGATCTACCGTGTTCGCCTGCCGGACACCGTTTCCGGCGATCGCGCTGCCAAGGCGCTGGCCGACGATGCACGTGTCCAATTGCCGCAAGCCGGCTGGGAAATCCGTTCGCGCGACAACGCGTCGCCGCAGCTTGAGCGTACCATCACGCGATTCACCCAGTTCCTGACGTTGGTCGGCCTCGCGTCCCTGCTGGTCGGCGGCGTCGGCGTCGCGAATGCCGTGAAGAGCCATATCGATCGCCGCCGCGATGTCATCGCGTCGTTGAAAGCGCTTGGCGCGACCGGCCGCGACGTATTCGCGATCTACCTCACCCAGGTAATGGTGCTGGCGGTGATCGGCTCGCTGATCGGCATGGTGGTCGGTGCGTCCCTTCCGTTCGCTATTGTGGGCCTTTTTGGCAAGCTGCTGCCGCTGCCTGTGGTGCCGGCGCTTCATCTCGGCGAACTGGCGCTGTCGTTGCTGTACGGGCTCCTGACGGCGCTGGCTTTTGGGCTGTGGCCCCTGGCGCGCGTACACGACGTGCCGGTTGCGGCGCTGTTTCGTGATGCGGCACTGACGGAATCGCACCGGCCGAAGCTGCGCTACATGCTCTGGATGGCACTCGTGGTCGGGCTGCTAATCGCGGTGGTGGTCGGACTCGCTTACGACAAACGCGTCGCTGCCGTATTTGTGGTGTCGTCGATGGTCGTGTTCGCCTTGCTGCGCGGTATCGCCGGCGCATTGATGGCTTTTGCGCGCAAATTACCGCGGCCGAGCATGACCATGCTGCGGCTGGCTATTGCCAATATCTACCGGCCGGGCGCGCTGACGCCGTCGGTGGTGATGTCGCTCGGACTTGGCCTGACGGTGCTGGTGACCGTCACCCAGATCGACGGCAATCTGCGGCGGCAGTTCATGGCAGCGCTGCCGGAGAAGGCGCCGTCGTTCTATTTCATCGACATTCCCTCAACCGATGCCGACCGCTTCAGCGCTTTTCTCAAGGAGAAGCAGCCGCAGTCGACCATCGAGGATGTGCCGATGTTGCGCGGCCGGATCGTTGCCGCGCGCGGCGTCAAGGCGGAAGACCTCAAACCGTCATCCGATGCCGAATGGGTGCTGCAGAGCGACCGCGGCCTCAGTTACACCAACGAGGTTCCGCGTGGCTCCAAGCTGGTCGAGGGCGAATGGTGGGCGCCCGACTATAGCGGCCCGCCACTGGTGTCGTTCGAGAAGAAGCTGGCCGACGGGCTCGGGCTCAAACTCGGCGACGAGGTCACCGTCAACGTGCTCGGCCGCGATATCACCGCCAGGATCGGCAATATGCGGTCCGTCGACTGGCAGAGCCTCGGCATCAATTTCGTGCTGGTGTTCTCGCCCAATACCTTCCGCGGTGCGCCGCATACACATATTGCCACGCTGACCGAACCGAAGTCCGATCCGTCCCAGGACGCCGGTCTGGTCAAGGCGGTGGCCGACGCATTCCCGATGATCACCACCGTCCGGGTCCGGGAAGCGCTCGACACTGTGGGATCGGTTGTCACAAATCTCGTGCTGGCGATCCGCGGTACCAGCGCGGTGACGCTGCTCTCGGCCATCCTCGTGCTCGGTGGCGCGCTGGCCGCCGGCCACCGGCATCGCGTCTATGACGCCGTGATCCTCAAGACCCTCGGCGCCACGCGTGCGCGGCTTCTGGGTGCCTATGCACTCGAATATCTGATGATCGGCCTGGCCACGGCGGTGTTTGGGGTCATCGCCGGCTCGGTGGCGGCGTGGCTGATCGTCACGCGCCTGATGACGCTGAGCTTCGTCTGGCAGGCTGGCAGCGCGGCTGGCGTCGTGCTGGCGGCGCTAATTGTCACAGTGGGCCTGGGCCTGGTGGGTACGTTGGTAGCCTTGAACCAGAAGCCTGCCACCGTGTTACGGAATTTGTGACCTGTTTTGACACGAAGCAGCCTTTGCGCGGGCTGATTCGTGCAAAATGACTGAGAAATCGCCAAGCTTGCGTCAGGCTGAAAGTTTACCAGGATGCCTGAATACAAATCGGAGCGACATTCCGCCACGCGTGGAAGCTTGCAGCGAATGTGTTAGTTTACCACATACCCTCTGGGTCAGACATCGAGCGCAGATGACATCGATTTTTTATGAAATCGAGTTTAGTGTCAGGAAGCGCAGATATCTGGGATATAATTCGAACCGGCGACGCGAACCCTTTGCGATCAGCCGGACAACATCGAGGTTTCGACCATGTCGGATCTAGACCGTAACTATGCTTCCCCCTTCGGCCGGGCCGGCGCGCGCGATGCCGCTGCCGTAGACGCCGGACTGCGCTCCTACATGCTGCGCATCTACAACTACATGACGATCGGTCTGGCCATCACCGGCCTCGCTGCTCTCGGCGTGTACATGGCGGCTGTCACGACCGATCCGTCGGGCGCTGCTGCCCGGATCGGTAGCTCCTACCTGACGCCGTTCGGCTATGCGATGTTCGTGAGCCCGCTGAAGTGGGTGTTCATCCTGGCGCCTCTGGTCATGGTGTTTGCCATCTCGTTCGGCATCAACCGGCTGAAGCCGGCTACTGCGCAGTTGCTGTTCTGGGCCTTCGCGGCTCTGATGGGCATCTCGCTGTCGTCGATCTTCCTGGTGTACACGCACACATCGATCGTGCGGGTGTTCTTCATCACCGCTGCCTCGTTCGGTGCGCTGAGCCTTTACGGCTACACCACCAAGCGTGACATGACGGGCATGGGCTCGTTCTTGCTGATGGGCCTGTTCGGTATCATCATCGCGAGCGTCGTGAACATCTTCGTGGCGTCGTCGATGCTGCAGTTCATCGTGTCGGTTGTCGGCGTGCTGATCTTCGCAGGCCTCACAGCCTACGATACCCAGCGGTTGAAGAACGACTACATCTACGGTTACGCCTCGCAGGGCGGCGATATCGCCGAGCGCGCGGCGATCACCGGTGCCCTGTCGCTCTACTTGAACTTCATCAACCTGTTCACGCTGCTGCTGCAGCTGCTCGGACAGCGCGAATAAGCTTCAGAACATCAAGAAGATCTTAGCCCCGGCCGAAAGGCCGGGGCTTTTCTTTTGGGTGGAGCAAAAATAGTCTCAGCGCCATGTCCGATATTGAAATCAGGCCCGCCACGGCGGCAGATCTGCCCGCGATCACCGCGATCTATGCCGAGGCGGTGCAGTTCGGCACGGCCACGTTCGAACTGATCCCGCCAGATTTGGCCGAGATGACGCGGCGTTTCGAGGGGATGGTGAGCGGGGGCTATCCGTATCTCGCGGCTGTGCTGGAAGGCCGGGTTGTCGGCTATGCCTATGCCAGCGCGCATCGCCCGCGACCGGCCTATCGCTTTACCGTCGAGAATTCGATTTATCTCGATCCGAAAGCCCAACGGCGAGGCGTTGGCGGCAAACTTCTCGCGCGGCTGATCGCCGAATGCGAGAACCGCGGCTACCGCCAGATGGTTGCCGTGATCGGTGACAGCGCCAATGCCGGCTCCATCGCGGTTCATCGCAATGCCGGGTTTCAGATGGTTGGGGTGCATCCCGATGTCGGGTTCAAGTTCGATCGCTGGCTTGATACCGTTTCGATGCAGCTCGCACTTGGCGACGGCGCCCGCACACTGCCCTGACGCTCTGCGAATCGATTACACTACCGCCAGCTTGCGATCGATCACCAGGAGCACGCGGTCGAGTTCTTGGCCGCGGCGCAGAATCATGCCGCTGGCCGAAATCACGCTATACATGCCCTGCTTGCGCGCCAGTCGCGGATCTTTCTCGATGCGATAGAGCGGTACTTCCGACGAGCGGCGGAACACCGAGAACACCGCGCGGTCGCGCAGAAAGTCGATGGCGTAATCGCGCCACTCGCCGTCGGAGACCATACGGCCGTACAGATTGAGGATGCGGCTGAGCTCAAGGCGGTTGAAGCTGACGACGGGCGCGGCGGCGGCAGAGCCCGTCGCCGCGCGATTCTCGGTGGGCTCAGTATCTCCCGGAATCACATTCATGCAGCGCCTCCTGTCATATCGTCGACATGATCGCGCCGACCGCGGTCCTCTGCAAGGGCCGATCCGCAGGGCTGATGGTAGAAATTTCCCGTCACGGGAACGTCAGGTGAATCTTATTGCCGCCAAATTTTGGCCCATCGGGCGCCCTTCTGGATTGCGACAAGAAGATACTGCGTCGGGTCCGGTTCTTCCGGTCTCGGATTCCTCAGCCCCCAGCCCCCCGCGGTCGTTGGGATCGGACCCTGCGCAGGAAGTTAATCCCCACTGGGCCAACGCAAGTTGGTCCTTTTCTTTTTGGTGGATGCTTTTGCGAGACCATCAAACGTCATTGCGATAGGTGAAGCGACGAAGCAATCCAGTCTTCGCCGAGGGCTCACAATGCTGCGGGCATGCCACGCGTAAGCGCAGCAGCAGCCGAAGTTATCAATCTGAAGACTTACTGTAGCGACGTATAGGCCGCGCCGCGCATCGCGCCGGGCTTGTCGCGCGTGCCGTCTTGCACATAAACGACGGCGGCATCGACACCATCCCTGGAGATGTTCTCCAGCGGCAGAGTCCAGTTGGCGGCGTTGCCGGTCCAGTCACCGACCTTCAGCCAGTTCCGGACGACATTGTAGTAGGTCAGTTGCTTGCCGCGATTCTCGCCGCGCCCGACCGTGATCGGCACTGCCTTCGACACGGAACAGATCCAGACTTCGCCATGCGCCGTATCCGGCGTATTGCTCGATGCGGCAACGGACACGTTGACGTGTTTGCCGGAAACCGACATCGACACCGGCACCGTCATCACGGTGCCTTTCTTGGTTTCGCTGATCGCGCCCTGGATACGATCGGCATCGCTGCCGATCACCTGAGTGGCGCCGTTGACGACGACTTGCGGCGTGTAGACGTCGCGATCGCCGCGCATCTGTGAATAGGCCTTCTGCCGCGCGCTGAAACGCGAGTCGGCCAGCGTGTCCTTCCAGCCCAGGTAGTCCCAGTAGTCGATCGGCATGCTCAATGCGATCACGGATGGGTCTTTGGCGAGGTCGCCGATGATCTTGTCTGCAGGCGGGCAGGACGAGCAACCTTGCGAGGTAAACAGCTCCACCACGGCCCTAGGCTGGGCCAGCGCGCTACCGCTTGCTGCAATGGCGGCGCACACGCTGAGCGCGCCGGTCCACTGCGATATGCCGCCAAAGGATTTCATGAGGTTTTGCCACGCTCGAGGTGAGACACATAACAGACGGTGTCGCACATTGGTGTCGCTAACACGTTCATGCCCTCAAACGCCAGAAGGCGGCCCTTCATAGGCCGCCTTCTGTTCACTAGCCACTCACTTCGCGGTGAGGCACTACGTCACACCACGTACGGGCGTCAGGCTGCAAGCTGACGCAGCACGTAATGCAGGATGCCGCCATTGCGGTAATATTCGAGCTCGTCCAGCGTATCGATGCGGCAGAGCAGCGTCTCCTTGTGGAGTGAGCCATCGGCCGACACGATTTCCGCCACCATCTGCTGGCGCGGCTTGATGTCGCCGGTCAGGCCGCGGATCGTGACCTTCTCGTCGCCCTTGAGGCCGAGTTTCTTCCACGATGAGCCGTTCTCGAAGGTTAGCGGCAGAATGCCCATGCCGACCAGATTGGATCGATGAATACGTTCGAAGCTTTCGGTAATCACGGCGCGAACGCCGAGCAGGCGGGTGCCCTTCGCAGCCCAGTCGCGCGACGAACCGTTGCCGTATTCGGCACCGCCGAACACGACCAGCGGCACTTGTTCGGCCTGATACTTCATCGCGGCGTCGTAGATCGACATGGCTTCGCCATCGGGCCAGTGCTTGGTCATGCCGCCTTCCGGCACGTTGCCGTCAGCACCCTGCATCATGAAGTTCTTAATGCGGATATTGGCAAAGGTGCCGCGCATCATCACTTCGTGGTTGCCGCGGCGCGTGCCGTACTGGTTGAAGTCGGCCGGGCGCACCTGGTGCTCCGACAGATACTTGCCCGCGGGTGAGGTGAGCTTGATCGAACCGGCAGGCGAGATGTGGTCGGTGGTGATCTTGTCGCCGAACAGAGCCAGGATGCGCGCATCGATGATGTCGGTGGTCGGCTCCGGTTCCTTCTTCATGCCTTCGAAGTAGGGTGGGTTCTGCACATAGGTCGAACCCATGTTCCACTTGTAGGTCTCGCTCTCGACCGTCTTGATCTTGCGCCAGTTGGCGTCGCCGTCGAACACGTTTGCGTACTTCTTCTTGAAGATCGTCGACGTCACGTACTTCTTGATGAAGGCGTTGATATCCTTCGTGGTCGGCCAGATGTCTTTCAGGAACACCGGCTTGCCATCTTTGCCTTCGCCGATCGGCTCGATCGCGAGATTCTTGGTCACCGTACCGGCAAGTGCGTGCGCGACGACCAGCGGCGGCGAGGCGAGATAGTTTGCCTGCACGTCCGGCGAGACGCGACCCTCGAAGTTACGGTTGCCCGAAAGAACCGCTGCGGCAACGATGCCGTTGTCGTTGATCGACTTCGAAATCTCCGGCGGCAGCGGGCCGGAATTGCCGATACAGGTGGTGCAGCCGAAGCCGACGAGGTTGAAGCCGATCTTGTCGAGATCGAGTTGCAAGCCGGAATTGGCGAGATATTCAGCGACGACCTGCGAGCCCGGCGCCAGCGAGGTCTTCACCCACGGCTTGGTCTTGAGGCCTTTGGCCACGGCGTTACGTGCCAGCAGGCCGGCGGCGATCAGCACGCTCGGATTCGAGGTGTTGGTGCAGGAGGTGATGGCAGCGATTACCACGTCGCCATGGCCGACATCGAAGTTCTTGCCCTCGACGGGGAAGCGCGCGTTGTGGTTATCCGGCTTCTTGTATTCGGTGGTTAGCGCGGCAGAGAAGCCTTCGGCGATGGCGGGCAGTGCGACGCGGCCTTCCGGACGCTTCGGGCCGGCCATCGAGGGTACGACGTCGCCGAGATCGAGCTTCAGCGTTTCGGTGAACACCGGATCGGGCGACTTGGCGGTGCGGTACAGGCCCTGCGCCTTGGCATAAGCGGCAACCAGTGCGACACGCGCCGATTTGCGGCCCGAAGTTTTCAGATAGTCGATGGTGGCGGCATCGACCGGGAAGAAGCCGCAGGTCGCGCCATATTCCGGCGCCATATTTCCGATTGTCGCCTTGTCAGCGACCGACATGGCGTCGAGGCCGGGGCCGTAGAATTCCACGAACTTGCCGACGACGCCCTGCTTGCGCAGCATCTGGGTGACGGTGAGCACGAGGTCGGTGGCGGTGACGCCTTCCTTGAGTGCGCCCGACAGCTTGAAGCCGACCACGTCGGGCAGCAGCATCGACTGCGGCTGGCCGAGCATCGCGGCTTCCGCCTCGATGCCGCCGACGCCCCAGCCGAGCACGGCGAGGCCGTTGACCATGGTGGTATGCGAGTCGGTGCCGACCAGCGTGTCCGGATAGGCGACCTCGAAGGTGGCGGTCTTCTTGCCGACCGTCATCTTCTGCTTCTTCGTCCAGACGGTCTGGGCGAGATATTCGAGATTGACCTGGTGGCAGATGCCGGTACCGGGCGGCACGACGGAGAAATTCGAGAACGCGCTCTGGCCCCACTTCAGGAACTCGTAACGCTCCTTGTTCTGCTTGTACTCTTCGGCGACGTTCTTGCCGAACGCCTTGTTGTCACCGAAGAAGTTCACGATCACCGAGTGGTCGATGACCAGATCGACCGGGACCAGCGGGTTGATCTTCTTGGGATCGCCCTTCAGCGCCTGCATCGCATTACGCATGGCAGCGAGATCGACCACCGCCGGGACGCCGGTGAAGTCCTGCATCAGCACGCGCGCAGGGCGGAACGAGATTTCGTGCTCAAGCTTGCGCTTCTTCAGCCATTTCGAGAAAGCAACGATGTCTTCCTTCTTGACGCTGCGGCCGTCCTCGTTGCGCAGCAGGTTTTCCAGCAGGACCTTCATCGAATAGGGCAGCTTCGAAATGCCTGTCAGACCATTTTTCTCAGCGAGCGGCAGGCTGTAGTACACGTAAGTTTTAGCGCCCACCTTGAGGGTTTTTTGGCACTTGAAACTGTCGAGCGAGGTCATGTGAAGGGGTCCCAATTCAGTTGACCGATACCCGGAAAAGGGTATCGAGACACCGTCGGCGGAGAAGGCCGGTTTGCTTGCAGGCGCCGATTGTGTGCTGCATCAAGTTCCGACTTATAGAATCTTTCTAGAACCGCTGCCATATCGACAATCGTTTGCAGCCCTGCGAAATGATGCAACAACGCCGCGGCGACCTCTGGACCAAATCAGATGGTCATGGAAGGGTTAAGATGCGGCTCTCGGGGCGCAATTTGAGATGCCTGCGGGGTGGCCGCGAAGTCTTCGCCGGGCTCGATTTCGATGCCACGGCAGGCACGGCCGTGGCGGTCATTGGCCCTAACGGGGCAGGCAAAACCTCATTGCTGCGGTTGATCGCAGGCCTGCTGGCGCCCGCCGAGGGCTCCATCACTCTCGAGGGCGGCGACGGCGAAATGACCGTTGCCGAACAGGCCCATTACCTGGGCCACCGCGACGCCATGAAGCCGGCTTTGACGGTGACGGAAAACCTGACCTTCTGGGCCGACTTCCTCGGTGGCAGGCCGGCCGATCCAGCCACGTGCATTGCAGCAGTAGGCCTCTCCCATGCCGCAGCATTGCCCGCGGGTTTCTTGTCGGCCGGCCAGCGCCGCCGGCTGTCAATTGCGCGTCTGCTGGCCGTCCGCCGTCCGATCTGGCTGCTCGACGAACCGACCGCAGCGCTGGATCTCGCCAGCCAGCGAGTGTTTGCTGGGCTGATGACGGATCATCTCGCATCGGGCGGACTGGTTATTGCCGCGACCCATGGTCCGCTCGGCATTCCCGCCCGGGAGTTGCGCATCGGGGGCGAGGCGTGAGTGCCCTTGGCGCGTTGATTCGCCGCGACATCCGCATTGCCGTCCGGGTCGGCGGCGGGGCGCTGATCGGTGTGCTCTTCTTTCTAACGGTTGTCGTGCTCATGCCTTTCGCGCTGGGGCCGGATCTGGCGCTGCTGGCACGGCTGGGGCCGGCGATTCTATGGCTCGGGGCGCTGCTCGCGAGCCTGCTGACGCTGGACCGGTTGTTTACTGCCGATCACGACGATGGCTCGCTGGATCTCATTCTGATGAGCCGGACGCCACTGGAACTCGCCTGCGCTGCCAAGGCTCTCGCACATTGGTTGGCCGCGGGCGTGCCGCTGATCGCCGCGACGCCAGTGCTGGGGCTGCTGCTCAATCTCGACGGGCCGGCGACGCTGGCGGTCGCCCTGACGCTGTTGGCGGGCACGCCGGCGCTGACTTTCACTGGCATGATTGGCGCCGCGCTGGCGGTGACGCTGCAGCGCGGTGGGCTCTTGCTGGCGGTGCTGGTGTTGCCGTTATCGATACCGGTGCTGATTTTCGGCGTTGCGGCCTCCAATGCGGCCATCGCCGGACAGTTGTCATTCTCGACGCCATTCTCGATCCTCTGCGCGCTATCGCTGGCGAGCCTCGTGATCGGGCCTTTCGCGGCGGCGGCGAGCCTGCGGCATGGACTGGATTGAGACAGTTGGATGGATCACGACAGGCTGAGACACTGGATTGACCTGGGTCAACTCGTCGCGAGCCGTGTTGAACGAGAATAAGTTGCATTGATCGCGGACAGGGCCGCGACTATTGGAAATGCCATGACGCTGACCGAACTCGCCAATCCAACCCGGTTCCTGTCGCTCGCCACCCGCATCCTGCCGTGGCTGGCGATGGCGACGGGCATTCTGCTTGCGATCGGCTTGTATCAGTCGGCCATGGCCCCCGATGACTATCAGCAGGGCGCCACCGTCAAGATCATGTTCATCCATGTGCCCAATGCCTGGCTGTCGATGTTCGTCTGGGGCGTCATGAGCGTGGCATCGCTGGGCACGCTGGTGTGGCGGCATCCGCTCGCCGATGTCGCCGCCAAATCCGCAGCACCGATCGGCGCGGCCTTCACCTTTCTCGCATTGGTTACGGGTTCGCTGTGGGGCCGGCCGATGTGGGGTACCTATTGGGAATGGGACGCCCGACTGACTTCGGTGCTCATTCTGTTTCTGATGTATCTCGGCCTGATCGCGCTGTGGCGTGCCGTTGAAGACCCATCGCGGGCGGCGCGCGCCGCGGCGGTGCTGACGCTGGTCGGCGCCATCAATATTCCGATCATCAAGTTCTCGGTCGATTGGTGGAATACGCTGCATCAGCCGGCGTCGGTGATGAAGATGGGCGGCTCGTCGCTCGACAAGTCGTTTCTGATTCCCCTGCTGGTGATGGCGGTGGCATTCTCACTGCTGTTCATCACGCTGCATCTCGCGGCCATGCGTAACGAGATCCTGCGGCGGCGCCTGCGCGCGCTGCAGATGTTGCAGGCCTCAAAGCCGGTGGCACTCCCGTGATGGCGCTTGGTCCCTACGCATCTTTCATCGTCACGTCCTACGCGCTGGTCGCAGTGGTGGTGCTGATCCTCATCGTGTGGATCGCCATCGATCATCGTCGCGTCCGCGCGCGGCTGCATGAGTTGGAATCCTCCGGCGTGGCGCGGCGCTCGGGTCGTGGTGCGACGGATCTCACATGACCACGCAAGCCACTCCGAAGCGCCGCTGGATGCTCGCACTGCCTCTGCTGATCTTTGCCGCGCTCGCGGCGCTGTTCTGGTTTCGGCTCGGAGCCGACCCCGCGAAACTGCCCTCGGCATTGATCGGCCGCGCCGCGCCACAGACGACATTACCGGCACTGGAAGGCCTTACCGATAGCGGTGCGCCGGTGCCGGGTCTCGATCCCGCTGCCTTCAAGGGCAAGGTCAGTCTCGTCAATGTCTGGGCATCGTGGTGCGCGCCGTGCCATGAGGAAGCGCCGCTGCTGACAGAACTCGGCAAGGACAAACGGCTGCAACTGGTCGGCATCAACTACAAGGACGCACCGGACAACGCGCGCCGCTTTCTCGGCCGTTACGGCAATCCGTTCGGCATCGTCGGCGTCGACGGCAACGGCCGCGCCGCGATCGAATGGGGCGTCTATGGCGTGCCCGAAACCTTCATCGTCGGCCGCGACGGCCGCATCGCCTACAAGATGGTCGGCGGCATCACGCAGGAGAATTACGAGCGCGTGCTGAAAGTCGAGATCGACAAGGCGCTGCAGGCAGGGTCCTGAGCGCAATCCTCATCATGAGCAAGCCGGCTTAACTACCAAAATAAACTTCAGCTTTTATCTGCGGTTCATTTTCGCGCCATGGCGGCGCCATGAATCCGCAGCTAGCTTGATGGCGTTACTTAACCGTCCTTGGAGGGACACCACGATGCGCCATTTCAAATTTGCTACTTTGACCGCTGCCGCTCTCACTCTGGGTCTGCTCGCATCCGCGCCGTCGATGGCGCAGTCGCCGCAGCCTGCTGCTCCCGCCGGCAAGATGGCTCCGGCCGCCACATCCAAGATGGCGCCTGCCAGCGAATCGAAGATGGCTCCGGCACCGAAGGCTGAACTGCTTGATCTCAACTCGGCGAGTGTCGAGGCGCTCGAGGCTCTGCCCGGCATCGGCAAGGCCTATTCGGCGGCCATTGTCAAAGGCCGTCCGTATAAGGGCAAGGACGAACTCGTGCAGAAGAAGATCGTGCCCGAGAAGACCTATGACGGCATCAAGGACAAGGTCATCGCCAAGCAGAAGAGCTAGGCGCGATCGCTTCGCTCGTCCGGAAACGCATCGGCGCAGCCGCGCCGGTGCGTTTTCTTTTGCGGTCCATTACGATCAGCCGATAACGCAGTCCTTCACCACATCGCCCAATGCGGCGAAGTCCGCCTTGCGCGGAGACGTCCGGCGAAAGGCGAGGCCGATGGTGCGGCCGGGCTGCGGATTCTCCAACCGCAGGAATTTGACGCGCTGGTCGCGTTGTTCGACATCGGCGGCGATCTGCGGGATCAATGTCACGCCATAGCCGCTGGCGACCATCTGCATCACCGTGGAGAGGCTGGACGCAGCGAAGGCCATGCCGTTGCCGCCGGACTGATGGCCGCGCGCTGCGGTGGCGCAGAAGGCCAGCGCCTGATCGCGCAGGCAGTGGCCGTCTTCCAGCAGGATCAGTCGACTCTGGTCGATCTCCATCGCCTTGATGCGTTTGTCGGCGGGGCGGGGATCGTCTGCCGGCACCGCGAGCAGGAACAGATCGTCGAACAGCTTGGCCGTGTCGATCTCGGGCTCGCCAAGCGGCAGCGCCAGCATCGCAGCATCGAGTGCGCCTGACTTGATATCGTCGACCAGTTGCCTGGTCTGCGTCTCGCGCAGCTCCAGCCGCAATTCCGGAAACTGTTTCTGTAGCACCGGCAGGATCCGCGGCAGCAGGTACGGCGCGAGCGACGGGATCACGCCCAGCGTCAGCCGCCCGGTCAGGAGTCCGCCGCGATGCCGCGCAAAGTCCACCAGATCGCGCGAGGCCGCCAGCACGTCCTCGCCGCGCCGCGCCACTTCGCGCCCGACATCGGTCAGCATCACCTCGCCGGGCCGACGCTCCACCACCTTGACGCCCAGCGTCCGTTCGAGGTCGCGTATCTGCATCGACAGCGCAGGCTGGGTGACGTTACAGGCCTCGGCCGCGCGGCCGAAATGGCCGTGTTTGGCAAGAGCGGCGAGATAGCGGAGCTGGCGGAGCGTGATCATGGATCATCAGATAAACTGATCGGGAAGCGAAGACAATTCGACTGGACCTGATCTAAGAATTCTTCCAATCTCTCGTCACGAAGTCCGACTAGGGTGAGCGCCAGGCTCGCTGAGGAATTCGGCAGATAATTGAAATTAGACAGCTTTTGGAAAATTTGAGCGGGTTTTTGGTGGCGATCCGGTGTGTCGGTGTTGCCTGGGACGGCTCATATTCCAAACAGCCAGAAGGAGAGACTGATGGACACGACGAATGAGAATGGTGCCGGCAAGTGCCCCGTTGCGCATGCCCCCGCTGCCCGGGCCAATCGTGACTGGTGGCCGAACAAGCTAGACCTGTCGATTCTCCACCAGCACTCGTCGCTGTCCGATCCGATGGGCGATGCGTTTAACTACGCCGAGGAATTCAAGAAGCTTGATTACGAGGCGTTGAAAAACGACCTGCGCAAGCTGATGACCGATTCGCAGGATTGGTGGCCGGCTGATTTCGGACATTACGGTCCGCAGTTCATCCGCATGTCGTGGCACGCTGCCGGCACCTATCGGCTCAGCGATGGCCGCGGCGGTGGCGGTCGCGGTCAGCAGCGTTTCGCTCCGCTCAATTCCTGGCCGGACAACGTCAACATCGACAAGTCACGCCGCCTCCTGTGGCCGATCAAGCAGAAATACGGCAACAAGATCTCGTGGGCCGACCTGCTGATCCTGACCGGCAACGTGGCGCTGGAGACCATGGGTTTTCGCACCTTCGGTTTCGCCGGCGGTCGCGCCGACGTCTGGGAGCCTGATCAGGACGTGAACTGGGGCCCCGAAACCACGTGGCTGTCCCACCGGTCGCTCGACAAGTTCGAAGCTCCGCTCAGTGCCACGGAAATGGGCCTGATCTATGTGAATCCGGAAGGTCCGGGTGCCAGCGGCGATCCGGTTGCGGCCGCCAGCTTCATCCGCGAGACCTTCAAGCGCATGGCGATGAACGACGAGGAAACCGTGGCGCTGATCGCCGGCGGTCACACCTTCGGTAAGACCCATGGCGCTGCGCCTGAGTCCCACAAGGGTCCCGAGCCTGAAGCTGCCGGCCTGGAAGCGCAGGGTCTTGGCTGGGCGAGCAACTACGGTACTGGATCCGGTGCAGACGCCGTTGGTAGCGGCATTGAGGTCACCTGGACGCAGACGCCGGCGCAGTGGAGCAACTTCTTCTTCGAGAACCTGTTCAAGTATGAATGGGTGCAGACCCGCAGCCCCGGTGGGGCCATCCAGTGGGAGGCCAAGGACGCCGAGGAAGTAATCCCCGACGCGCATGATCCATCGAAGAAGCACAAGCCGACCATGCTCACGACGGATCTGTCCCTGCGTCTGGACCCGGCCTATGAGAAAATCTCACGCCGCTTCCTGCAGAATCCGCAGGCCTTCGCTGAAGCTTTTGCTCGGGCCTGGTTCAAGCTGACTCATCGCGACATGGGTCCGCGCGTGCGTTATCTCGGTCCGGAAGTGCCCAAGGAAGAGTTGATCTGGCAGGATCCGATCCCTGCGGTTGACTATCCGGTGATCGACGACACCGACGTCTCCGCGCTCAAGGCCAAGCTGCTGGCATCGGGCCTGACCGTGTCCGAATTGGTCAGCACGGCCTGGGCTTCGGCCTCCACCTTCCGTGGCGGCGACAAGCGTGGCGGTGCCAACGGCGCGCGCATCCGTCTGGCCCCTCAGAAGGACTGGGAGGTTAACCAGCCGGCTCAGCTAGCCAAGGTGTTGCAGGTGCTCGATGGAATCCGGAAGGAGTTCAACGCGGCGCAATCCGGTGACAAGCAGGTTTCGCTTGCCGACCTGATCGTCCTCGGCGGCAGCGCGGCGGTCGAGAAAGCCGCGAAGGATGCTGGCCTGGATGTAACCGTTCCGTTCTCTCCGGGGCGCGGCGACGCCTCGCAGGCGCAAACCGATGTGGAATCCTTCGAGGTGATGGAACCGGTCGCGGACGGCTTCCGTAACTACCTCAAGGGCACGTCTGCCGTACCGGCCGAAGTATCCTTGGTGGATCGCGCGCAATTGCTGACGCTGACTGCTCCGGAAATGACGGTTCTCGTCGGCGGCTTGCGAGTACTTGGTGCGAATTCCGGGCAGTCCGTGCGCGGTGTCTTCACCAAGACACCGGAGACGTTGACCAACGACTTCTTCATCAACTTGCTCGACATGAGCACGGAGTGGAAGGCAGTCGATGGCTCGAACAACGTGTACGAGGGACGTGATCGCAAGAGCGGCGAAGTCAAGTGGACCGGTACACGCGCCGATCTGGTCTTCGGTTCGCACTCGCAGCTGCGTGCCTTCGCGGAGGTCTATGCAAGCGCCGACGCCAAGCAGAAGTTCGTGAAGGACTTCGTCAAGGCTTGGGTGAAGGTGATGAACGCGGATCGTTTCGATCTTGTCGAGAAGCCGATACTGCAGGCGGCTGAGTAACCTCGGCCCGCCATCGTGAATATGAAAGCCCCTGCGACTATGTCGCGGGGGCTTTTTCTTGTCGCGCCGCGTCATACTCAACTGTCATCACTGACACTGCCGGTTACTGGATCCCGCTTTCGCGGCGATGAGAGTTTCAAAGAGTCTGAGCGCTCTGCGTCTTGCAGCTTTCTCCGAATCCCCGCACAAATGGCAAAATGTTTCTCCGGAGGACTCCAGATGATGAAACTCTACTGGTCGCCGCGCTCGCGCTCATTCACGGCGCTTTGGCTGATGGAGGAAACCGGCGTCGCTTATGAGCGCGTGCTGACCGATATCTCCACCGGTGCGCAGCGCACGCTGGAATTCCTCGCCGTCAATCCGATGGGCAAGGTGCCGGCTCTGCAGGACGGCGATGCCACCATGGCCGAGGCTGCGGCAATCTGCGCTTATGTGGCCGAACGCTACCCCGAGGCGAAGCTGGCACCTCCACTCGGCGATTCTCATCGCGCGAAATATCTCTATTGGCTGTTCTTTGCGCCGGGCTGTATCGAACCGGCGATCGCACAGATCGCGACCAAGATGGAGCTGAATCCGGTGGCCGCGGGCTGGGGCGATGCGCAGCGCGTGTTCGATGTGCTCGAAGCCGCGCTTGATGAAGGTCCATGGATTCTTGGCGCACAATTCTCTGCCGCCGATATCGCCATCGGTTCAGGACTGAACTTTGCCGTGCGCAATTTCAAGATGGTCCCGTCGCGCCCGGCGTTCGAGCGCTATCTCGACCGTTGCAGCGCTCGTCCGGCCTTCCAGCGGGCAATGGAATTTGCATCGGGGGAAAAGACGTAAGGCGAATTATTCGCTTGCGTCTGCCTTCAACGCATCCGGATGCGGCATCGAGATGATGTTGTAGCCGGAGTCGACGAAATGCGTTTCGCCGGTCACGCCGCCGGAAAGATCCGACAGCAGATACAGCGCAGTGCCGCCGAGTTCTTCCAGTGTTACGCCGCGGCCGAGCGGCGAATGCTTCTGCTGGAATGCGAACATCGCGCGGGAATCGCCGATGCCCGAGCCGGCCAGTGTACGTACCGGGCCAGCCGACACCGCGTTGACGCGAATGCCCTGGCGGCCAAAGTCAGATGCGAGATAACGCACCGAGGCTTCGAGAGCGGCCTTGGCAACGCCCATGACATTGTAGTTCGGCATCACGCGGGTCGATCCGCCAAAAGTTAGCGTGATCATGGCGCTTCCGGGCTTCATGATCTCCGACGCGCGTTTGGCGATTTCGGTGAAGGAGAAGCAGGAGATCACCATGGTGCGCGAGAAATTGGTGCGCGTGGTGTCGGCGTAGCGGCCCTTGAGTTCGTTCTTGTCGGAGAAGCCGATAGCGTGAACCAGGAAATCCAGCCCGCCCCATTTTTCCTTGATCGCAGAGAACGTAGCATCGACGCTGGCGATGTCCTCGACGTCGCAGGGCAGGATCAGATCCGCATTGAGCGATTCCGCCAGCGGCTTGACGCGCTTGCCAAGCGCATCGCCTTGATAGGTGAAAGCCAGTTCGGCACCCTGCGCATGCAGGGCCTTGGCGATTCCCCACGCGATCGAATGATCATTGGCGACGCCCATGATCAATCCGCGCTTGCCCTGCATCAGTGATGGCATCGCGCTACGCGTCCATCCGCTTGAAGACCAGCGTGGCGTTGGTGCCGCCGAAGCCGAAGGAGTTCGACAGCACGGTGCCGACCTTCACATTGTCGATGCGCTTGCGCACGATCGGCATGTCGGCGAACACCGGATCGAGTTCGGTGATGTTGCCGCTCTCGCAGATAAACCCGTTCTGCATCATCAGCAGCGAGTAGATTGCTTCCTGTACGCCGGTGGCGCCGAGCGAGTGGCCGGTGAGGGCCTTGGTCGCTGAAATCGGCGGGCATTTCTCGCCCGTGCCGAATACGTTGCGGATCGCCTGCATTTCCGGCGGATCGCCGGCAGGTGTCGAGGTCGCATGCGGGTTGATGTAGTCGATTTTGATGCCGCCGGTGGTGGCCAGCGCCATCTTCATGCAACGCTCTGCGCCTTCGCCGGATGGAGCGACCATGTCGTAGCCGTCCGAGGTGGCGCCGTAGCCGATGATTTCGCCATAGATCTTGGCGCCGCGTGCTTTCGCGTGCTCGAGTTCTTCGACCACGACAACGCCGGCGCCGCCGGCGATGACGAAACCGTCGCGGCTGACGTCATAGGGACGCGAAGCGGTGGAGGGTGTGTCGTTATACTTCGAGGACATTGCGCCCATGGCGTCGAACAGCACCGAGAGCGACCAGTCGAGTTCCTCGCAACCGCCGGCAAACACGACGTCCTGCTTGCCCCACTGGATCATCTCGTAGGCATTGCCGATGCAGTGGTTCGAGGTCGCGCAGGCGGAGGAGATCGAATAGTTCACGCCCTTGATCTTGAACCAGGTCGCGAGCGTGGCGGATGCCGTCGAGGACATCGCCTTCGGCACCGCGAACGGACCAACGCGCTTCGGACCCTTCGTTCGCGTGATGTCCGCGGCTTCGACGATGGTGCGTGCGGAAGGTCCGCCCGAGCCCATGATGATGCCGGTGCGCTCGTTCGAGATATCCGACTCTTCGAGACCGGAGTCCTGGATGGCCTGTTCCATGGCGATGTGATTCCATGCGGCGCCTTCGCCGAGGAAGCGCATCGCGCGGCGGTCGATCACATCGGCCGGATTGATGGTCGGTGCGCCCTGCACCTGCGAACGGAAACCAAGCTCTGCGTATTTGTCGGCGCGCGTGATGCCCGACTTTGCCTCATGGAGGCTCGCAAGCACTTCCTGAGTGTTGTTTCCGATAGATGAGACAATGCCCATCCCCGTGACGACAACCCGCCTCATGATCGCCTCGCCCTTTGAATTACGTTGTTGTGGAACTGGCGGTCGCCCCCTCGGAGACCGCCGTTGAATGGCACCCGGTAGATCACGTTCCCGGCTGCAATGCGGCAGGTGCTTCCTGCTTGAACAGGCCGACCTTCAGGTCCTTGGCGCGATAGATAATCTCGCCATCGGCCGAAAGCGAGCCGTCGGCAATCCCCAACCACAATTTTGAACGCATCACGCGCTTGATATCGATGGTGTACACGACCTTTTTGACGTTCGGGAGAACCTGGCCGGAAAACTTCAGCTCGCTGAGCCCGAGCGCGCGACCGGGGCCGATGCCACCCGACCAGCCCAGAAAGAACCCGACCATCTGCCACATGGCGTCGAGGCCGAGGCAGCCCGGCATGACCGGATCGCCCTTGAAGTGGCAGGCAAAGAACCAGAGGTCCGAATTGACGTCGAGTTCAGCGCGCACGAGACCCTTGCCGAATTCGCCGCCATCACCTGTGATCTCGGTGATGCGGTCGAACATCAGCATCGGCGGCAGCGGCAATTGCGCATTGCCGGGTCCGAACAGCTCGCCGCGGCCGCAGGCCAGCAGGTCTTCATATGCGTAGCTGTTGCGTTGTTCCTGGATCATGCCGGCTTTCTGGGTCCATCGATGGTGGTGGCTACCCCGGGTGGAGTCGCCACATATAGAATTGTTCCAAATGACACGGGAACTTGCCCCGGTTGGGCGCTCTCTATCATAGGCTTATGGGGCGGCAAAGCGGCGGATCGCCTGCTTTTGGCGGGTTATTGACCATGTTGCGATGCACTGCGGAAGCATCCCTTCTGATGCATGGCTCCTAGTTGCGAAAACCTTGCATCTGAGGCCCCGCCTTTCTATAATAGAAGGCTAATTCAGTGTTCTTTTTGAGTGTGAACGGCAGGATTACTGACGTGGATATGAGCGACAGCGTTTCAGTTCTGGATGACGCAGCTGCGGTTGCGGAAATCAATCATGGCCGTCAGCCGGCTTTGACTGGTTGCCCGTGGCATGACGTCAACGAGATGCTGCAGTCGGTCGGTCTGCGACCCACCCGTCAACGCATGGCGCTGGGCTGGCTGCTGTTCGGCAAGGGCGCGCGTCATCTCACTGCGGAAATGCTTTACGAGGAAGCGACCCTCGCCAAGGTGCCGGTGTCGCTGGCGACCGTTTACAACACGCTCAATCAGCTCACGGATTCCGGCCTGCTTCGTCAAGTCAGCGTCGATGGTACGAAGACCTATTTCGATACCAATGTGACCTCGCATCACCACTACTATCTTGAGAACAACCACGAGCTGGTCGATATTCCGGACCAGAACCTCGTGCTGACCAAGATGCCGGAAGTCCCCGAGGGCTTCGAGATCAGCCGCATCGACATGGTCGTTCGTCTGCGCAAAAAGCGCTAACGGCTTTATCCAAATTCTGAAGTTATTTGCGCCGCCGAACCGTTTTCGGCGGCGTTTGCTCGCCAGCTGCAGTCGTCGCCACGATCGCGCGGGCGAGGGAGCGGCCGGTGCATTCGTAGCCGGCTGCGGAATTGTGTAGTCCGTCCCAGGCCGTCAGCGCACTTATGGAGAGCCCTGCGTCCACTGCACGGCGCATCAGCTCGAAGCGCGAGAACAGCGGCACGCGTTCCTGCCGGGCGGCGTCAGCTATGCTCGCCTGCATCTTGGAATATTGCGATGCGAGAATGACGGGCGCGTATTGCTGATCCATCAGGATCACGTCGGCGCCGTCAGCCTTCAGCAGGCGGATGCCCTCGACGATCCTGCCGGTCAGGCTGTCAGCGCTTTGCAGCCAGGTCACGTCATTGGTGCCGATCTGCCAGATCACCAGATCCGGGCGATGCGCCAGCACATCGCGGTCGAAGCGGGCGATATTGCCCGGGATCGTGTCGGCGTTCCGCCCACTATTGATGACCTCCAGCCGCAGTCCCGGCTTCAGGCGTTGCAGCTCGCTCTGCAGCATGCCGGGATAGGTTTTGGTGGGGTCGGATTGCCACAGGCCGAGCGTCGAGGACGAGCCCATGGCGACGATCTTGAGCGGGCCGCTGGTTTTGAGCGCAGCCACGGTGCGCGGAAGGGTCGCATCACCAGACAGCCGCTGATCCACAGCCAGACACGCTTCAGTGGCGGATTGCGCACGAGCCGGACCGGACCATGGCAGCGCTGCCATGGCGACCACTGCGCCGGCGCAGGCCAGGCTCCCGATGCGGGATGTGCTCAGTTCACCTTCTCGTCGGCGTAGACGCCCCATAGCCGTTGCTGTTCGATCCAGCCATCAAAGCCGTTGCCGATCACCCGGCACCAGCCATTGTTGCAGCGCTTCACCTGCGCCACAACGCCGGCCTGCAGCCGGGCCGCAACAGCGCTGGTCGCATCCGGATTGTCATAGATCGAGGCGAGTTCGTCCTTGGATTTCATGGTCACGACCGCGGTGCGGCGGCCGGACAGCAGCGAGTGATAGACCCAGCCCTCGGCGCCCTCGGAATCGCGGACGCGGCGCCAGTTCTCGTATTCGGCGGTGATCTCCACCGGCAGGCCGGAGCGAGTATAGACCCAGGCGACATCATTGTCCTTGGTGGGGCCGGCGCGGACATTAACGTGATCCGACTTGAGGCTGACGTAGCGCGGCACCGGCAGGCCGCTGGCGCCCAGCGGCGTGTCCTTGGCAGCGAGAGCCGGATCGATTGCTGCCGCGATCAGAATACCCATCGCCAACATCGCACACGCAAATCGCCGGAACGCCATCAACCCCACCTCAACCCAATCCAAAGAACGCAAGTGCCGCCGCGCCGCACGCGCCTGTTGGGTTCTTGTTTTGGCTTGGTCTTCTGCTAGAGAGGACCGAAGGCCAAGGCACCAAAAAGGGTGTCGGGGAACCCGAGGAAACGGTGAATTCGCGGCTGCGGCAGTTTCGAACAACCGGGTTAATGCGGACTGAACGGATTAGCCAAAGCGCGAGTGAGCAGGACATGTCGGTCAAGAAAAAGCCTCTCGTCATCGTCACGCGCAAGCTGCCGGACTCAATCGAGACCCGCATGCGCGAACTGTTCGATGCGCACATCAATCTCGACGACACGCCGCTGACGCCCGAGCAACTCGCTGAAGCGACCCGCACCGCCGATGTGCTGGTGCCGACGGTCACCGACGAAATCACCAAAGAGCTGCTCGAGCACCCCGACTGCAAGCTCCGGCTGATCGCCAATTTTGGTAACGGCGTCGACAATATCGATGTCGTCGCGGCCCACGCCCGCGGCATCACCGTCACCAATACGCCGAAGGTGCTCACTGAAGACACCGCCGATATGACCATGTCGATGATCCTCGCAGTGCCGCGCCGGCTCATCGAGGGTGCCTCGATCCTGACCGAAGGCAAGGACTGGCAAGGCTGGTCGCCGACCTGGATGCTGGGCAAGCGGTTAGGGGGCAAGCGGCTCGGCATCATCGGTATGGGCCGCATCGGCCAGGCTGTGGCGCGCCGCGCCCGCGCCTTCGGGCTGCAGATCCACTATCACAACCGCAAACCTGTCGCGCCGAAGATCGCCGAAGAACTCGGTGCGACCTATTGGGATTCGCTCGACCAGATGCTGGCGCGCATGGACATCATCTCGGTGAACTGTCCGCATACGCCGGCGACGTTCCACCTGCTGTCGGCGCGCCGTCTCAAGCTGATCCGCAAGGACGCCTATATCGTCAACACCGCGCGCGGCGAGGTGATCGATGAAGAGACGATGATCAAGCTGATCGAATCGGGTGACATTGCCGGTGCCGCGCTCGACGTGTTCGAGCACGAGCCCGCGGTGAGTCCGAAGCTGGTGCGGCTCGCGCGCGCCGGCAAAGTGGTATTGTTGCCGCATATGGGCTCGGCGACGATCGAAGGCCGTGTCGAGATGGGCGAGAAAGTCATCATCAACATCCGTGCCTTCCTCGACAATCACAAGCCGCCGGATCGTGTGCTTCCGAACATGCTGTGAGGCGAAGCGCTTACGCTCGCCGCTTATCTTACGAGATCAGCTTGAAGATGAGATAGGCGGCGATGCGGCCCTCGCGGGTGGCTTTGCGGCCGTAGCGCGTCATGGTGTAGTTCGGCCATGGCAGGCGCCAGTCATCGGCGCGCTCTGCAGTCCAGGTGAAATCCGGCGATCGCGACACATGCCAGAGTGTCCACGCGACGTAATCCGGAATGTCATGCACGAAACGAAATTCGCCTGATGGCTTCAGCACGCGCGCCATCGCAGCCAGTGTTGCGTCCTGTACGAAGCGGCGCTTCCAGTGACGCTTCTTCGGCCACGGATCCGGATGGATCAGGTCGATGCGTGACAGCGATTGCGCCGGTGCCCATGTGAGAAGTTCAGCGGCGTCGCCGGCGACGAGGCGGATATTGCCGATGTTCTGCGCCTCGATCTGCGTCAGAATCTTCGCCATGCCGTTGATGTAGGGCTCGCAGCCGATGAAGCCGATGTCGGGATGCGCCAGCGCTTCCGCGACCAGATGTTCGCCGCCGCCGAAGCCGATCTCCAGACGCACGGTCTCGACATCAGTGCCGAACAGCGTGCGAATATCGTCAGGTGCCGGATGTGCGATGTCGACGGTGAGCGCCGGCAGCAGCGTCGCCATCAGATCGGCCTGATGGTCGCGCAGCTTGTGGCCTTTGCGGCGTCCGAAGAACGAGCCGGTGTAATGGCCGCTCCCGGCAGGCGTGGACGCACCCGCATCAGCGGGGGCATCGTGATCGTTATGATTGGAATTGGCTGTGGTCATCGCGCGCGAGTGATACAGCCGAAACGCCATCGGCGCCATCAGGCGCGATGACGAATTTCCGTTGAAAGTACCGTGATTTTAGCGCTGATCCGGGGCTTCGCGCGAAGCGATCTGTTCGACCAGATCGACGATGCTGCGGCGGAGCTTGGCATCGGTGATGCGCGTGAAGGCGCGGGTCAGAGCGAGGCCTTCGGAGGTGGCTAGGAAGTCGGAGACATAGGCAGGCGAGGACGCTTCAGCGAAGCCTTCGCCGTTATGGATCGCGCCGGGGCCGCCTTCGAACAGGAACGAGACGGGGACCTGCAGAATTTCCGAAATCTGCTGCAGCCGGCTGGCGCCGACGCGGTTGGTGCCCTTCTCGTATTTCTGAACTTGCTGAAACGTCAGACCGAGGGCTTCGCCCAGCTTTTCCTGACTCATGCCGAGCATAATGCGCCGCATGCGCACACGGCTGCCGACATATTTGTCAACAGGATTGGGCGCTTTCGTCGACATCTCAATTACTCCTGGATCACATCAAGGGAGACGGATCATGCGTGGCAATCCGTCATTTAGGGCGGCTTCGGTTGTAACCAAAGGTATCCTAGTGGATTATAACAACCGCGCAAATTTTCCTAAGCGGAAAATTTAAGCCACTGTACCTTTATTTCTCAATAGGTGAGAAATAAAGCTTACAAAGCTAGCTTAAAAAGCAATCACATCGAGAGGGTTGTTCGGTAGGCGGCGAAAGCTAGCTTGCAAGCTATATCAAATGCTTCAAGTATCAAGCTAGTGGCGTACTGGCGTACGCCGCCGAACGGCGAAAATGATCGCGAGCGCGACAAACATCGCGGCGGGAATATCGCCGATTTTCGAGTAGACCGTCGGCGAAATGGCCGCTGGTAGTCCCGAATCCAGCACGCCTTCGATACCGAGATCGAGCCGCGCGATCAGGCGGCCGACGGGGTCGACCACGACGGAAATGCCGGTGTTCGCAGCGCGAACCAGCGGCAGGCCTTCCTCGATGGCGCGGACACGGCTTTGCTGCAGGTGCTGATAGGGGCCCGTGGAAATCCCGAACCAGCCATCATTGGTGAGATTGACGATCCAGCCCGGCCGATCGTTGCGCGTGGTGATATCGTCCGGGAAAACCGCCTCGTAGCAGATCAGCGGCAGCATGCGCGGCGCGCCGGGAATGTCCATTGGCTTCCGGCGCGTGCCGGGAATGAAGCCGCCATGGACTTTGGTCAATTGCTGGAAGCCGATCTTCTCCATGAAGCTCTGGAACGGCAGATACTCGCCGAACGGCACCAGATGAAGTTTGTCGTAGGTCGACAGGATGCTGCCGTCATGGTCGATCACGTAAATGGAATTATAGGCCTGCGTGATGCGTACGCCGAGCGGCGCATCCGGCGGGCGCACCGCGCCGGTGACCAGCACGGTGCCCTTCGGCAGCAGATTGGCGATCTGCGCCATCGCATCGGGTTCGCGCGACAGGAAGAACGGGAATGCGGATTCCGGCCAGATCAGGATATTGGCTGCACCGACGCCTGAATTCTGCGGACCGGTCGCGCGGTCCGATAGCGCAAGATATCTGCTCATGACATCCGCCTTGGCGGAATAGTTGAAGCGCGTGTCTTGCGACAGATTCGGCTGCATGATGCGCAGCTTCACATTGGCGACGAGCTGCGTCGGGGTGCGCGATAGCCGGGCCATGCCATAGGTGCCCATCACGACGAGCAGCACCAGCGCAAGCGCCGGCGCTAGCCACGGCCGCTGCGTGCGCGAGCGTCCGTCGATCAGCACCGCAGGCGATGCAAAGATCGCTACAGTGATAAATGTCAGTCCCCATAGGCCGACCAGCGATGCGCTCTGCGCGAGCGCGAGCGGTTCGGTGAGTGCATAGCCGAACGCATTCCAGGGAAAGCCCGTCAGCACGTGGCCGCGCAGCCATTCGCCGATCGTCAGGCTGGCGGCGAGCGCGAAGATGCGGCTGGCATCCTTGGTCCAGAGCAGGCGTGCCAGCGCGAAACCGACCGCGGTGAACAGCGCGAGATAGGCGGGCAGGCCGCAGATCGCGGCGGGCAACAGCCATGCGAAGGTCTGCGCGTCGACGAGGAAAGCGTAGCCGATCCAGTATAGGCCCGGCACGAAATAGCCGAAGCCGAACCACCAGCCCGCCATGGCGGCCGCGGGAATGCCGCGCATCTTGCCGGCGGCGGCGCCATCGATCAGCCAGACGACGACGGGGAACGTGATGAACAGCACCGGCCAGGCGTTGAACGGCGCCATCGCCAGCGACGATACTGCGCCGGCCAGCAGCGCGATGCCTGCGCGCTTCCAACCCCAAGCGAGAATGATGCTGAGTGCGACCGAGCGCAGGCTGCGTGATGTCACGGCGTTCCCGCGCTGTCGCCTGATGGAGGCGTATTCACATTGTCATTGGAGGGTGCCGCGCCGGTGTCTGACGTCGTATCGCGGCGGCGCGGTTCGCGGGTGCGCGGCGCAGGCCGCTCCTTGCGGGGGCCGACGCGCAATCGCTTGACGCGGCGCGGATCGGCATCGAGCACTTCGATCTCGAAATTGCCAGGGCCGGAAATCACTTCGCCGCGCACGGGCAAACGGCCGACATGGGTGACGAGATAGCCGCCGAGTGTCTCGACTTCCTCGCCGTCTTCGCCGGTCTCGAATTCTTCGCCGATCATGGCGCGCACGTCATCTAGGCTGGCGCGTGCATCGGCGATGAAGCTGTCGCCCTGCCTGACAATGGATGGCGGCTCGTCGCTGTCGTGTTCGTCATCGATCTCGCCGACGATCTGCTCGACAATGTCCTCGATAGAGACGAGGCCGTCGGTGCCGCCATATTCGTCGACAACGAGTGCGAGATGGATGCGTGCGGCCTGCATCTGCGCGAGCAGATCGATGGCGCGCATCGATGGCGGCACGTAGAGCAGCTTGCGGATGATGCCGGTGTCAACGACGGTCTGCGCCAGATCGACCGAACGCAGGTCGAGGCCCGCGGGAAACACTTTCTTCTTCTTGGCCGTCGACGGCACGACGTTGCGCGCCTTCACGGTCATGTATGCCAGCAGGTCGCGGATATGAACGATGCCGACGGGATCGTCGAGGGTTTCGTTGAATACGACCAGGCGTGAATGCGCCGCGCTCTCGAACAGGCCCATCAATTCGCCGAGCGAGATATCCTGCTTCACCGCGATAATATCGGCGCGATGCACCATGACGTCGGCGATGCGGCGCTCGTTGAGGCCCAGAATATTGCGCAACATCGTGCGCTCGATGGTGGAGAAGCCGGTCTCGTCCGGCGCGGAGGCGTCGAGCACGACTTGCAGGTCGGCACGCACCGAGCCCGGCTTCCAGCCGAACAGCGAGCGGATCGCGCGGGTCAGCCAGGTCTCCGACGTCGGGCGCATGACCTCGCCGTCGTGAACCACCGCAGGCAGATTGCTTGAGGTCTTCGAATGATCGCTTCTAGTGTCGCCGTCCGGCATCTCAGGTCACCCGATCCTGATCTGCATAGGGGTCCGGGATCCCGAGCGTTGCCAGGATCTCGCGCTCCAGCGCTTCCATCTCCTCGGCTTCGTCGTCCTTCTCATGATCGTAACCGACCAGATGCAGAAAACCGTGAATGGCGAGATGGCTGAGATGGTTGGCGAAGCTCTTCTCTTCTTCGTCAGCCTCGCGGCGCGTGGTCTCGTAGGCAATAGCGATGTCGCCGAGCATGCGGGGCATGTCATCGGGCTCGTCTGCGCCTTCGGGCGGCTGCAGCGCCGGAAATGACAGGACGTTGGTCGGCTTGTCGATGCCACGCCAGTTCTGGTTCAGCGTGCGGATGCCGGCATCGTCGGTGAGCATGACGGCGAGTTCGGCGTCGGCCGTATCGGTATCGACCATGGCGGCGGCAGCTTCGATGGCGCGGTGAATCACGGCGTCAGCATCGGCCTCCGCAGACCAGCAATCGGCGACAACAAGAACCTCTGTCGCGGGAGATGAATAGGTCGGCATCGGTATCGAACTTCTTTCGCGAACGGACCCGATCCCGGGTCCGCCGTCAGCGTATGAGTGTGTCATCAGGTCTTTGTAGCGACCGCCTTCTGCGGCGTTCCTTCGTAGGCGGCGACGATGCGGGCCACGAGTTCGTGGCGGACCACGTCTTCGCCGGTGAATTTCACCTGCGAGATACCCTGCACGCCGTCGAGCAGACGCGCGGCCTCGGCGAGACCCGAGGTCTGGCCGTTGGGCAAGTCGACCTGCGAGGGATCTCCGGTGATGATCATGCGGCTGTTCTCGCCCAGACGCGTCAGAAACATCTTCATCTGCATTGAGGTGGTGTTCTGCGCTTCGTCGAGAATGATTGCGGCATTGGTCAGCGTGCGACCGCGCATGAACGCAAGCGGCGCGATTTCGATTTCGCCGGTCTGCAACGCGCGTTCGACAATGCGCCCGTCCATCAGGTCATAGAGTGCATCATAGATAGGGCGCAGATACGGATCGACCTTCTCGCGCATGTCACCGGGTAGGAAGCCGAGCCTTTCGCCGGCTTCCACCGCCGGACGCGACAGGATGATGCGATCGACTTCCTTGCGCTCGAACAGCATCGCCGCTTGCGCAACCGCAAGCCAGGTCTTGCCGGTACCGGCGGGGCCGATGCCGAAAACCAGCTCGTTGCTTCTCAGCGCGCGGATATAGGCGTCTTGCGTCGCGGTGCGGGCGCGCACCGGGCGCTTGCGCAGATTGATGGTGTCGAAATTCGAGGCGGCTGCTTTCGACCCCTTGGGATCGAACGGAAACAGCGTGCCTTGCGCCAGCGTCGCGCGGATCGTGCCTTCGACATCGCCGGGGGCAAGGTCATGGCCCTGCACTGCCTGCGCATAGAGCGTTTCGAGCACGCGCCGGGCGGCATCGCAGGCGTCGCGGGTACCGGTGAGGGTGATGTGGTTGCCGCGGGAATCGACGACGACATTCAGCCGGCGTTCGATGATCGCGAGGTTCTGGCCATAAGGCCCGACCAGCGAAGAGGCCGCCCGGTTGTCATCAAAGTCGATGACGACCTGCGTCTCGGCCTGCGGTGGAGTATCGAGTTTGCGAACAGCGAGCGTAGACGAATCCGATGCGCTTTTGGCCAAGAATTCAGGCTCCCGTGACGGTGTGAGAACGGACTGGCTGCAACACTGGTGGTACTGGAGAACTAGCAATTGGAGATGATGCGAGGCTGCCGAGCAGGCTGTAGCGCTCAAGGCTCTCAATGGTGACCGGAAGCACCTGGCCGATGATGTCGTCAGAAGCCATCACATGGGCCGGCTGCAGGTAAGCGGTGCGACCGACGATCTGGCCGGGATTGCGCGCGGGGCGTTCGAACAGCACATCCACAGTGCGTCCAATCGTGGCCGCGTTGAAGGCCGATTGCTGGCTGTCGATCAGGTTCTGAAGCCGCACCAATCGCTCGTCCATGTCAGCCTGTGACACCGTCTCCTGCAAATCCGCGGCCGGCGTTCCCGGACGCGGCGAATACTTGAACGAATAAGCGCCAGCGTATCCGATTTGTGTGACGAGCGCGAGCGTGGCTGCAAAATCTTCCTCGGTCTCGCCCGGGAAGCCCACGATGAAATCAGAAGTAAAAGCAATGTCTTGCCGCGCGTCGCGAAAACGATCGATGACGCGGCGATAATCTTCGGCTGTATGTTTGCGGTTCATGGCCGCCAGAATCCGGTCGGAACCGGACTGGACGGGCAGATGCACGAACGGCATCAGCTCCGGCAAATCGCGATGCGCCGCGATCAGCGTGTCCTCGACATCGCGGGGATGGCTGGTCGAATAGCGCAGCCGGGCGATACCGGGAATCTCGGCGAGGCGATAGAGCAGCGTGCCCAGCGCCCACGGGCGGCCGTCGGGGCCCTCGCCGTGATAGCCGTTGACGTTCTGGCCGATCAGCGTGATCTCGCGCACGCCGTTATCGGCGAGCCGCTGCACGTCGTCGATGATCTTCGCCACGGGGCGCGAGACTTCGGAGCCGCGGGTGTAGGGCACCACGCAGAAGGTGCAGAACTTGTCGCAGCCTTCCTGCACGGTCACGAAAGAGGAAATGCCGCGGGCACGAATCGCTGCCGGTTTCGGCGGCGGCAGGAAGCCGAACTTGTCCTCGACCGGAAATTCGGTGTCCAGCGCGCGGCCGCCGGCTTTCGCCTGCTTCAGCAGCGCCGGCAGGTTGTGATAGCTCTGCGGCCCGACCACGACATCGACAACAGGCGCGCGACGAATGATCTCGTTGCCCTCGGCCTGCGCGACGCAGCCGGCGACGACCACGTTCATCTTGCGTCCGGCCTGCGCGGCTTCTGCCTTGGCGACGCGCAGCTTGCCGAGCTCCGAATAGACCTTCTCGGACGCCTTCTCGCGGATGTGGCAGGTGTTAAGAATCACCAGATCCGCGTCGTCGACATTGGCCGTCTCGACGAAGCCTTCAGGCGCCAGCGTGTCCACCATGCGCTGGGCATCGTAGACGTTCATCTGGCAGCCGTAGGATTTGATATGCAGCTTACGCGGCGCGGTCATGGAACCTGTAATGGGCTGGAAATGCGCTTGCTGCGCAGCGCTCAATTATAGGCTAACGCCCGGAAAATCCAGCATTTCTGCAAAATATAAGTGCTTGCAATGGCTTAGGCGAGGCCGACGGGCTCGCCAGCCAGTGCGCCCCTAGCCACGAGGGCCGGCAGCTGTCGCATATCGTCGAAAACCAGATGTGCGCCAGCGGCCGTAAGGGCGCCTGCCGTGGCCGGGCTGCAGTGGCCGCCGCCGTGATAGCCGAATACGGTCATGCCGGCTGCGACCCCCGCCGTCACGCCGGGAATGCTGTCCTCGATGACCACGCAGCGGTTGGGTGCGGCATTCATTTGCGCGGCGGCAAACAGAAACAGATCGGGCTGCGGCTTGCCGCGCTCGACCTGCAGAGCGGAAAACAGATGCGGATCGAAACGGTCGAGCAGCCCGGTCGTGGTGAGGCTGCTGCGAATGCGTGTCGGTGTGCCCGAGGACGCTACGCAAACCGGCTGTGACAATATTGCGAGTGTCTCGGCGATATGCGGGATCGGCTGCAGCTTCGCGCCGAACACCTCGTCGATCGTGGCTTTCAGCGTTGCGGTGTAGTCATCGGGCAGCACGCGGCCGAGCTCGGTCTCGACTTCCAGGCGAGCCTCGCGCGCGGACCGGCCGAGGAAACGCTCATGCACCTGATCGGCGGTGATGGGATAACCGAACTGCGTCAGGACATCTGCGTGGACGACGCAGGCGAGGGACTCACTGTCGACGAGCACGCCGTCACAATCGAAGATGACGAGATCGAAGCGCGAAGAAACTGAACTCACTTGGTTGATTCGCTCACTTGGTGGTTTTGTCCTCGTCGAGCGGCACGCAGTACAGCTCCAGCCGGTGATCGACCAGCTTGTAACCGAGCTTCGCGGCGACTTCAGCCTGCAATTTCTCGATTTCTTCAGACGTGAATTCGATAACGGTGCCGTCACGCAAGTTGATCAGATGATCGTGATGGCTGTCACGCATCGTCTCGTAGCGCGCGCGGCCTTCGCGAAAATCATGACGCTCGATGATGCCGGCGTCTTCGAACAGCTTCACAGTGCGATACACCGTCGAGATCGAGATCTTGTCATCCACCGCAACGCAGCGGCGATACAGTTCCTCGACATCGGGATGATCGTCGGCTTCCGCCAGAACGCGCGCAATCACGCGGCGCTGCTCCGTCATGCGCATGCCGGTCGCGGCGCAGCGCGCCTCGATACCAGCAGACTTCATCGCAGATGATTTCAGTGCAGTCATGATCCGGATCCCATCGTGGCTTCTTTTGCCACTCCGCAGGCGTCAGGACAAGTCGCGCCGCATCACCAGCGCATTCAATTCCGCTCCATCCGCTTCCTTGTAGTAGCGTTCCCGGCGTCCCGCGACTGCGAAGCCGGTTCTGTCATAAAGCCGCCGCGCGGGTAGATTGTTTTCCTCGACTTCGAGGAATACGGTACGCACGCCGCGACCGGCCAGATGGCCGAGATGGGTGAGAAACAGATCGCGCGACAGGCCGCGGCCGCGATGACCCGACGACACCGCAATGGAGAGAATCTCGGCTTCATCGGCGGCGATTCGCGAGACCGCGAAGCCGACGAGGCGGCCGCGCAGTTTCAGCCGATGCACGAGGGTGTTTTGTTCGCGCAGCATCTGCTCGAATTCCCCGGCACCCCAGCCGCGATGGAAGGACGCGGCATGCAACTGCGCGAGTTGTCGCGCGTCGCGGAGCGTGGCGGGCTCGACCACAGCATTGCCGCGGCTGAACAGGCGCAGCCACCAGGCCGGCATCATGATGCGGCTAGTGCGGCCTGCTGCATCAGGCTGCTTTGCGGCTTGGCATCGGGTGCGCGCAGATAATAGGGACGCGCCAGCGCGGTCTCCGGATTCACCGCGGCGCCAAGCCATGCCACCCATGAGATTTCGGGAGCGGGTTGCATATCGACGCGCAGCGGCGCCGGTGCATCGGACGGCCAGCGCGCGGCCAGGATCTCTGCGGCATTGCCGACCAGATACGGTGCGCCGAACTGCGCGGCCTCAAGGGCCTCGTCGATGGGGATGACGCCCGGCCGCACCAGCGAGGTGCCGTTACCGCTGACGACCTGGAAATAGACATGGTCATGCCGCGCATCGATGGCGGCGATGACAGGCGCATCCATGTTCTCACTGACGACGGGTGCCGCATAGGCCGTCAGTGTGGTGATGCCGACCACGGGCTTGCTGGCCGCCAGGCCAATGCCGCGCGCCGCCGCCAGGCCGACGCGCAGGCCGGTAAAGCTGCCCGGACCAGTGGTGACGGCAATGCGGTCGAGGTCGGCGAAGGCGATGCCGGAATCCGCCATGACGCGCCCGAGCAACGGCATCAGCGCCTCGGCATGTCCGCGCTTCATCGGCATGGACTCATGCGCAATGAGCTTGCTGGTGCGGGTGTCGAGGATGCCTGCGGCGCAGGCGTCAAGGGCGGTATCAATGGCAAGGATCAACATAAAGAGACGCTACCACGGCTTGCGAGGGTTTGCGCCTGCCACTCGCAGAATATCGCTCCACGCGCAATGGTGCTGTGATTCGCGTTGCTGCCGGAGAGGGGGGCGGCAGCTTTAGCGTGCATCCACTACTCGCTTTCTCATAAAGATATTTTCACAAGATACGATAGCGAGATCATGAAAGTTCCCGTGAGCGAAATGCGCCCGTGGACAGCTTCAGTTTCGCTCTGGCTAAAAGCTTCACTTAATAAATTCTTCGGAGATCGATGAGATAAGCATACCGTTCGGAAGCGACATTTCGCGGATGCGCGTGGCTTTCATGCGGGCTGAAATTATTCGTCTAATTTTTTGAATACGATTATATTTATGGGAGGCGATTCGATGCTGCATTGGTTGAGCAGTTCAGGGGCGCGCGAGGGGCTGGCCCTGGCGGCAGCGATCAAAAAATCGCAAGCGGTGATCGAGTTCAGCGCTGACGGCACGATCCTTGGAGCCAATCAAAACTTCCTGTCCGCCCTTGGATATACGCTGGAAGAAATCGTCGGCAAGAACCACAGCATGTTCGTGACGCCGGAGATGAAGAGCAGCGCGGAATATCGCACGTTCTGGAACAACCTCAATCGCGGCGAGTACCAGGCCGGCGAGTTCAAGCGTCTCGGCAAAGGTGGCAAGGAAGTCTGGATCCAGGGTTCCTACAACCCGATCCTTGGGAATGATGGCAAGCCCCTGAAAATCGTCAAGTTTGCCATGGATACAACTGCAGTGAAAATCCGCAGTATGGACGATGCCGGCAAGATCGCAGCCATCGGTCGTTCGCAGGCTGTCATCGAGTTCAAGCTCGATGGGACGATTGTCACGGCCAATGACTTGTTCTTGAATGTCATGGGTTACAATCTCGCGGAAATCGAAGGAAAACATCACAGCATGTTTGTCGATTCTGCAACTCGCGACGGCGCGGCCTATCGCGAATTCTGGGCCAGCCTCAATCGTGGTGAATATCAGGCCGCCGAATACAAGCGGATCGGCAAGAACGGCAAAGAGGTCTGGATTCTCGCGACCTACAATCCAATCCTTGATGAGACAGGCCGGCCAATCAAGGTAGTCAAGTTCGCGTCAGACGTTACCGAACAGAAGCTGCGCACGGCGAATTTCTCAGGTCAGATCGAGGCCATCGGCAAGTCGCAGGCCGTGATCGAATTTAGCATGGATGGCATCGTTCTCAGCGCCAATGAGAATTTTCTGGGCGTGCTCGGTTACGCGCTCTCGGAAATACAGGGCAAGCACCACAGCATGTTCGTTGTGCCGAGTGAGCGCGACGGTGCCGACTATCGCGAATTCTGGGCGGCGCTTAAGCGTGGTAACTATCAGGCGGCGGAGTACCAGCGGATCGGTAAGGGCGGCAAACAAGTCTGGATACAGGCTTCGTACAATCCGATCCTCGATCTCAATGGCAAGCCCTACAAGGTCGTAAAATATGCCACCGACACCACGGCGCAGGTGATTGCGCGCATGAAGAGCGAACGCGTCCGCGCGATGATGGAATCGGTCGCCGCTGGCGCTGAGGAACTGAACGCGTCGGTGCGCGAAATCTCTGAGGCCATGATGAAATCAAAGACCACGGCGATGTCTGCGGTGGGCAAGGTCGAGTTGGCGGACGATCAAGCGCAGCGTCTCAGCACGGCAGCGCAGGCGATGAGTGGGATCGTCGAGCTGATCGGCAACATCACCGGGCAAATCAATCTGTTGGCGCTGAATGCCACCATCGAATCGGCGCGTGCCGGTGAAGCCGGTCGTGGCTTTGCGGTCGTTGCATCGGAGGTGAAAAATCTGGCCAACCAGGCCAAGCAGGCGACCGATAAGATCGCCAGCGAGATTGGCAGCCTCAATGGCATTTCGAGCGATGTGGTCGATGCGCTGAACGCGATCAAGCAGGAGATCCAGAACGTCAGCGAATATGTCACCGCAACTGCGGCTGCCGTCGAAGAGCAGAGCACGGTGACGAACGAAATGTCATCGAGCATGCAGCGGGCCGCAGAAGAAGCCGCAAGTATCGGCCGCTAAACGAAGGCTGGTTCCAGAAACGAAAATGCCCGGGATTGTCCCGGGCATTTTTATGTGTCGCGGTGCGACCGAACTTACATCGGGCGGACTTCGACAACGTCCGGCACGAAGTGCTTCAGCAGGTTCTGTATGCCGTGCTGCAGGGTCGCTGTCGATGACGGGCAGCCGGCGCACGACCCCTTCATGTTCAGATAAACGATGCCGTCCTTGAAGCCGCGGAAAGTAATGTCGCCGCCGTCATTGGCCACGGCCGGGCGCACGCGAGTCTCGATCAGGTCCTTGATCGTATCGACTGTCTCGGCGTCTTCCTCGTTGAAGAATTCGGCCTCGTCGTCGGAGATCACGTCGCCGCTCACGCTGCCGTCGGCCATCAGCGGCGCGCCGGACATGTAGTGCTCCATGATGGCGCCGAGGATCGCCGGCTTGAGGTGCTGCCAGTCGCTGTCGTCTTTGGTCACGGTGACGAAGTCGGAGCCGTAGAACACTGACGTGACGCCCTTCACGGCGAACAGCTTTTCGGCCAGCGGCGAACGCGTTGCGGCTTCCGGTGAGGTGAATTCCATGGTGCCGCTGTCGAGCACGTCGCGGCCGGGAATGAACTTCAGCGTGGCGGGATTGGGGGTAGCTTCGGTCTGGATGAACATCGGTCTCTCCTGCGTCGCCGGTTCAAGGCCGGCGCGTGAGTATCCCCTAGCAGATGGCGACGAAAAACGCACGATCAAGGCGCGAAATCGCCGAATTCGGCCTATTTCGCAGTCCCTTAGCCGTCCGAAAGGGTGGTTACGACAGGGCGTCGATGTCGAGGTCGCTCAGGGCGCCCGACACGATGACGACCGGCACCGGAAACGAGCCGACCAGCTTGGCCATCATGGTGACGATCGGGCCGGGGCCTTCCGCGCCGGCCGATGCAGCCAGCACCAGCATGGAAATGTCGACGTCCTTGTCGATTACGTCGAGGATTTGCTCGGTGGGATCACCCTCGCGGATCACGCGTTCAGGGGTGATGGCGGCGATGCCATTGGCGCGGCCTGAGGCGCGGTCCAGCGCGGCATTGGCACCTTCTTCCGCTTCGGCCTTCATGACATCGGCAACGCCGAGCCATTGCTGGTTGCGATCTTCGGTGTCGATGATGCGCAGCATCACCACGCCGCCACCGACACGAATGGCCCAGCGGCTGGCGTAATACACTGCGCGGTCCCATTCCTCGCTGTCATCGACGACCACGAGGCATTTCGGCTTGTGGCCGCTTTCATAACTACGTCGCTGGGTGCTCATGCATGTCCCGATGCTGTGGCGTGTCTGATGCGCCAGAATGTGAGCGGCTTGGCAATCGTGTCATGCTGCCACGGCGCAGCGGCGTTCGACAAGCGCGACGCAAGGATGACTTGCGTCGCGTCGATTGTGGCAGAGAAAAGGAATGCGATAGCGAATTTACCGCTTGTGGACGAAGCCGATGATGTCCTTCACGGACTTGATGGTTTCGGCGGCAATGACGCCGGCGCGTTCGCCGCCATCGGCCAGAACCTGATCGACATAGGTCAGATCGGATGTCGTCAGCCGCTTCATCTCGCCGGCGATAGGCGACAGTTTTTCGACAGCGAGATCGACGAGGCTCGATTTGAAGCCGGAAAACTGCGCGCCGCCGAATTCTGTGAGAATGTCAGCCTTCGACCGGTTGGACAGTGCGGCATAGATACCGACGAGATTGTCGGCCTCGGGACGCGGCTCGAGGCCCTTCTCTTCCGACGGCAACGGTTCCGGATCGGTCTTCGCCTTGCGGATCTTCTGCGCGATGGTGTCTGCATCGTCCGTGAGGTTGATGCGCGAATTGTCTGACGCGTCCGACTTCGACATCTTCTTGGTGCCGTCGCGCAGGCTCATCACCCGCGTCGCCGGACCGGTGATGACGGGCTCAGGCATCGGGAAGTAAGGGCCGTCATGGCCCTGCGCTGCGATGGACTCGGAGAAGTCGTTGTTGAACTTCTGCGAGATGTCGCGGCACAGTTCGAGATGCTGCTTCTGGTCCTCGCCGACCGGAACGTGCGTGGCGCGATACAGTAGAATGTCCGCGGCCATCAGCACCGGATAGTCGTAGAGACCCACGGACGCGTTTTCGCGATCCTTGCCGGCCTTTTCCTTGAACTGGGTCATGCGGTTCAGCCAGCCGAGGCGGGCGACGCAGTTGAAGATCCAGGCCAGCTCGGCATGGCCGGACACCTGGCTCTGGTTGAAGATGATCTGCTTCTTCGGATCGATGCCCGAGGCGATGAAGGCCGCAGTCACTTCACGGGTGTTACGGCGCAGTTCATCGGGCCCGCCCCAGACAGAAATCGGCACGGTGACGGCATGCATATCGACCACGCAGTAGATGCAATTATGCGTCTCCTGCAGTTTGACGAAATTCACGATCGCGCCGAGATAGTTGCCGAGGTGCAGATTGCCCGTCGGCTGGACGCCCGAAAAGACCCGTTGGGTAAAAGCCATAACCAAGTTCCTGTGTGCCCGTGGTGGAATGCGGGCCAAGGGGCGTGACTTGCCATAGGCGCCGGGCGGCGTCCATTGCCAATCTGCCCTAGCCGGCCGCCGGTGATCGCTTGAGGGCGCCGCGGACCTCGGCCCAGCGCACGGCCCCCGTCAGCGTCAGTAACGCGGCGTAGATTGCCAGCCCGCCAACGATCAGGAGGCCGAGCAAGCTCGCTCGTACCAGGCCGTGGGCCTGCGCCGTCCAGGGCAAGGCAAGATGCGCGGCGAGCCATAGCAGGCCGCCCATGGCCAGCGACGACAGGACAATGATCGGCAGTCGGCGTCTTGCATCATGGTCGAGTGAGAAGCCGAAAGCTGCTGCACTCCGGACGATCAAAAAGGTCGCACTGCCCCACGCCGCCAGAGCGATCGCCGCCGCGATGCCGCTCGTACCGAATGGCCTATTCAAAACCAGTGCGAAGATGATTGCGATTACCAAACCGACGAGTGTCGCCAGCAGCGGCGTCGTCGTGTCCTCGCGGGCGAAGAAGGCGGGCGACAGAGCTTTCACAAGCACCTGAGCGGGCAAGCCCAGCGCCAACCATATCAGCGCACTTGCAGTCGAGACTGTGTCGCTCGCGCCGAACGCGCCGTGTTGAAACAGACACTGCACGATGAGATGACTCAATATCATCAGTCCGAGCGTAGCCGGCAATGCGAGACCGATCGCGAGTTCAAACCCGCGCGATTCCGCCTGCGCGATGGCGGCGTGATCGTCTGATCGCACAGCGCGCGTCAATGCGGGGACCAGCACAGTGCCCATGGCCGTGCCGACGATGCCGAGCGGCAGTTCAATCAGGCGGTTCGCGAAATACAGCCACGATACGGCAGCCGGAGTCGTCGATGCGATGATTGCGCCGGTGACGACGAGAAGCTGCGGCCCGGAATTGGCGACCATGCCAGGCAACGCCTTGCGGAAGAAGCCGCGCATCTCGCCATCGAACGACAGCCGCAAAGGCGCCGCAAGATTGCCGCCAGATTTCCGCAAGATCAGCATCAGCAATTGTAGCAGCCCGGCAATGCCCACAGTGGCCGCCATGGCCATAGCGGCAGTGTCTGCCTCTTGCCGCCACACTAGCAGTAGGGCCATGACGGCGATCAGGGCGATGTTGAAGAGCAGCGGCGAAAATGCGGTCACCGCGAAGCGTTGTTGCGCGTTCAGCAGTCCCATCATGACAGTGACGGGGCCGGCGAAGGCGAGATAGGGCAGCATCAATCGCGCATTCTCGACGGCGAGCTGCAGCGTCGGCTGGCCGACGAAACCCGGGGCAAGCAGCGCGATCACGAGCGGCATCGCAAAGCCGATCAGGATCGTCGCGACCATCAGCGCAACGCTGATGGTGCCGAGCACACGACCCGCAAAAGCTGTGGCTGCGACGGCGCCCTGCGTCGTCTGGATGCGCAGCCAGGCCGGAATCAGCGCCGCGTTCAGCGCGCCCTCGGTGAGCAGCCGCCGGATTACATTGACGAGCTGAAATGCGACCAGAAAAGCATCCGCGATCGGGCCTGCACCGAGCAGCGCAGCCACCATTGCGTCGCGGGCAAAGCCCAGCAACCGCGACGCCAAAGTGCCCGTGGAAACGGTCAGGATGGAACGGATCATAGAACCATCGTAAGGGGCTGTCCTTGCTGGCGCGGGGCAGAACGTGATAGTCGCTGCAGCCATCAAACCGGCCTTTACCGACGGCTCAACTTGGGCGACCGCGAGACGAGTTGAAACGGATTTTCAGCCTCATCGCAATTGCCGCAACGGGATATTCTTAATGACCTCAGCAAAATATGACGTGCTCGGAATCGGCAACGCGATTTTCGATGTGCTGGTGCAGGCCGACGACAAGTTTCTCGCCGCGCATGAGATGACCAAGGGCGGTATGGCACTGATCGACGAAGCCCGCGCCGCTGCGATCTACAAGGCGATGGGCCCTGCCACCGAAATGTCCGGCGGTTCGGCCGCCAATACCATCGTCGGCCTCGCCAGCCTCGGCGCCCGCGCGGCCTATGTCGGCAAGGTCAAGGATGACCAGATCGGCACGCTCTATACCCACGACATCCGTGCGGCCGGCGTTGCGTTCGACACCAAACCCGCCACGGGCGGTCCGGCCACCGGCTGTTCCTACATCCTGGTGACACCCGATGGCGAGCGCACCATGAACACCTATCTCGGTGCTGCGCAGGATCTGACGCCCGACGATATTGACGCCGCTGCGGTCGCGGCCTCGTCGATCGTCTATCTCGAAGGTTATTTGTGGGATCCCGCCAGCGCCAAGGAAGCCTTCGTGAAGGCCTCGAAGATCGCCCATGACGCCAAGCGTCAGGTCGCATTGACGCTGTCGGACGCGTTCTGCGTTGGTCGTTATCGTGCCGAGTTTCTCGACCTGATGCGGTCCGGCACCGTCGATCTCATCTTCGCGAACGAGGCCGAACTGACCTCGCTTTACGAAACCACGGATTTCGATGCGGCGCTCAAGCAGCTCGGCCAGGACACCAAGCTCGGCGTCGTCACCCGCAGCGAGAAGGGCTGTGTCGTGACATCGAGCGATGGCGTCGTTGCAGTGCCTGCACACAAGATCGAGAAGCTCGTCGATACCACCGGTGCAGGCGATCTGTTCGCGGCGGGCTTCCTGTTCGGCCTGGTGCGCAACGCCGGCTATGAGAATGCCGGCAAGCTCGGCGCGATGGCCGCCGCTGAAGTCATCCAGCATATCGGCGCGCGTCCCCAGGTTTCGCTGAAGGACCTGGCGGGCAAGAACGGGTTGCCGGTTTAAGGCTGCATTTCTTGGGCTTTCTTCTCTGTCGTAATGCCCGGCCAGCGCGAAGCGAGCTTCGCTAGGTGTGCCGGGCATCCACGTCTTGGCAAGAGAGGAAAGTCGTGGATGGCCGGGCCAAGCCCGGCCATGACGTGGTGAGAGATCAGCGCATCGCGACTCTCACGCCGCTTTCTTCGCACCCAGCCCCGCATAAACGGCGCGTTCGAAATCCGAAAACACCTTCAAACAAGTCGAATCCGCAAACGGCAGCACCTGCATCATGATGACGCCGGTGATATCTCGCACCGGATCGATCCAGTAATAGGTGTTGGCGAGGCCGGCCCAGGCAAGGCTGCCGGCGCTGCGGCCTTCGGCTGACTGCGCCGTATTGATCATGAAGCTGAGCCCGTATTTCTTGTCGATGCCCGGAAGGAAGTCGACATTGTTACTGGCGGTCGGTACCGCTGAAGCCATCGGGGTCATGTTGAGTTCGCCGATGTGGTTTTGGCTCATCAGCGCGACGGTCTCTGGCTTTAATATCCGATTGCCGTTTCCGGTCCCGTTATTCAGCATCATTTGCGTAAACTTGATGTAGTCGGGGGCAGTGCCATAGAGCCCCCCGCCACCGGCGAAGAATTCCGGATCCTGTTTGATCTCGAACGGGATCGGGCTCAGTGCACCGTCGGCGCCGCGGCTGTGCATGGCAACAAGGCGCTTGCGCTGGTCGCCGCCAATCACGAAGGCGGTGTCGGTCATCTCAAGTGGCGCCAGCAAATGGTTCTGGAAATAAGCGTCCAGGCGTTCGCCGCTAACGGCCTCGACGACCTTGCCGACGAAGTCGATATTGGTGCCGTACTCCCAGCGGGTTCCGGGATCGCGCATGATCGGCACCTTCATGGCGGCGTTCAGTCCGGAGCGAAACGGCGGAATGCCGGTTGTCTCAAGATAGCGCACCATGTCGCCGTTCCACATGTCGTAACAGAAGCCGGCGGTGTGGGTCAGCAGATGCCGCAAGGTGATCGGTTGGCGCGGCGGACGTAGTTTCGGAGTGCCTTCGCTGTCGAAACCATCCAGCACCTGCGTCTCCGCGAGATCCCGAAGCACGGTCGCCAGCGGTGCATCCAGCGTCAATTTGCCCTGCTCCACCAGCTGCATCGCTGCAGCAGCCGTAATCGCCTTGGTCATGGACGCGATCCAGAACACGCTGTCTGGTGTCATGGTGGTATCTTTGGATGCGTCACGCTTGCCCAGCGCCCCCTGGTAGATGACCTCGCTCGGCGTCGCAGCCACCGCCACAGCACCGGGAATGGCACCTGTTTCGGTGGCCTGCTGCAGAATCCGGTCAATCTCGACTTGAACTGACATCCGTTTCCTCTCCGATTTTCTTTGATCTTACCGATTTCCGGCGCGGACGTTCAACTTGGGCGCGAGGTCGTCGGTCTCGCGGATGTGATTACATTTGCGCTGGTTTTAACATCTGAGGGGAACCATATCGGGGTCGGGAGCGAGTTTGATCGCGCCTTGGAACGAAATTGGCGCAGCTGTGTTCAAAAAATGACGTGAACGTCAAAGCGCCTTCCGACACTAATCCGTAAGACCATGAGTACCTGATGCAGCGTGTCAGCTGCGGAGACAGACGATGATCGCGAACTGGACCGACTGGAAACATTATCCCCGCGCTTCCCGTGGCGAGAGCATCGAGGCCCCGATCGGTCCAGGAATTTTCGAAGTTCGCGTGGCGCAGACCGGCGCCCTGTTCGCTTTCGATGCGGCTGAAAATCTGGCGCAGGCGCTGGCGAAGATTTCGGCCCCGCCCAAATCGTTTATTTCCTGGTTCGGTCGCAGCGACGCAGCGATGCTGCCGGAGCTGGAATACCGCACCTTCTCCACGACCACCCGTGCCAACGCCCGCATCGCTTTCGAGCGAATGATCGATCGGCGCGAGACCTATATGCGCGGCGCGGCCTGATCGGGCTTGCGGCGTTCTGCGACTGTTGAATTCGGGCGTTAAATACCCCTGCGGGCGATAGCTGCCATTCGCCGCCAAAGGGGCGCTTTCGGGCCTATACTCCTCTACAAGTCCGCGGCTATACGTTCGCGACACTTTCCGCAGGAGAACCGCCCATGTCACCGACCTCAGCCGCACGCCAGTCCACCGCCCCTTCGCTGCGCGACCGCCTCAAGGACCCCTCGCTGCTGCGCGACAAGTGCTACATCGACGGCGCCTGGGTCGGCACCGGCGAGACCTCGGTGACCAATCCGGTCAATGAGATTGAAATTGCCAAGGTGCCCAATATGGGCGCCAAGGAAACGACGCAGGCTGTCGAGGCCGCCGAAAAGGCGTTTCCGGCCTGGGCCAAGTTCACCGCCAAGCAGCGCTCCAACATCCTTCGAAAGTGGTTCGAGCTGATCATCGCCAACCGCGAGGATCTCGCGCTGATCCTGACCACCGAGCAGGGCAAGCCGCTGGCCGAAGCGCTGGGCGAGGTCGATATCGGCGCCGCCTATATCGAATTCTTCGCCGAGGAAGCCCGCCGCGTCTATGGCGAGACCATCCCGACCCAGCGTGCCGATGCACGCCTGTTGGCGATCAAGCAGCCGATCGGCGTTTGCGGCGCCATCACGCCGTGGAATTTCCCGAACTCGATGATCACCCGCAAAGTGTCACCGGCGCTGGCCGCCGGTTGCACCGTGGTGATCAAGCCTGCCAACGAGACGCCGCTGTCGGCGCTCGCGCTGGCTGAACTCGCCGAGCGTGCCGGCGTGCCGAAGGGTGTGCTGAACATCATCACCGGCGACGCATCGGCGATCGGCCTCGTGCTCTGCGAACATCCTGCGGTGCGCTTCGTCGGCTTCACCGGCTCCACCAATGTCGGCAAGATCCTCTACAGGCAGGCTTCGGTTGGTGTGAAGAAGCTCGGCCTTGAACTCGGCGGCAATGCGCCCTTCGTGGTGTTCGACGATGCCGACATCGACGCCGCCGTCGAGGGCGCGATCGTGTCGAAGTATCGCAACATGGGCCAGACCTGTGTCTGCGCCAATCGCCTCTACGCTCAGGACGCCATCTACGATCAGTTCGTCGAGAAGCTGGCGAAGAAGGTTGCGGCCATGAAGGTCGGCGACGGCACCGAGCAAGGCATCACCCAAGGCCCGCTGATCAACGAAAAGGCGATCGAGAAAGTCGAGCGTCACATCGCTGATGCCGTGAAGGGCGGCGCAAGGATCGTCACCGGCGGCAAGCGCCATGCGCTCGGTGGTACGTTCTTCGAGCCGACGGTGCTCGCCAATGTGAAGTCGGATGCGCTGGTCTCGCAGGAAGAAACCTTCGGCCCGCTGGCGCCGGTGTTCCGTTTCAAGGACGAAGCCGACGTCATCGCCATGTGCAACGCCTCGCCGTTCGGTCTGGCATCGTACTTCTATTCGCGTGATCTCGGCCGTGTCTGGCGTGTTGCGGAAGCGCTGGAGTCCGGCATGGTCGGCGTTAATACCGGCCTCATCACCACCGAAGTCGCTCCGTTCGGTGGTGTGAAGGAGTCGGGTTTGGGCCGCGAAGGCTCGCATCACGGCATGGAAGAATATGTCGAGATCAAATACATCATGATGTCAGGGATCTGAGGCGTCACCTCCGACCCAATTAAAATTCATTATGCGTCATGCCCGGCCAGCGCGAAGCAAGCTTCGCTAGATGTGCCGGGCATTTGCATTTGGGCTGGCCGAGCCAGCGTCGCTCAGTAGCAGCGACGGACGCGCACGCCATTGACCCAGACGGTGCGGCACGCGACCGCCACCGGGCGGCGCACCACCGCGGCGCCACGATAGCCGGCGCAGCCGGCACGGTAAACGCCGCGTGCGCAGACGACGGCGTTGGCGTCGGTGGCTTCAAACGTCATTGTCGTGCCGAATGCGAGAACGGCTGCAACCATCATTAAGAAAGTACGCATGGTGATCTCCCGGCTGTGTTGGTTGGCAAAACAAACGAAGAAAGGTTCGTGGGCTTCAGTAGGCGGAATTAAGAACGATCAAATGAGAAGTGGCTTCACGCGCAAAGAGTAGTTCGCAGGAGACGCAAAGGCTGCGTGGTCAATGAGAAATCTTGCGACGCCGCCTTGCGTCTCGATCCGACAGAACGTTTATTCAATCTCCTAAATACAAATACTTGCCGACCAGAAACATGCGATGGGACGATTTTGCCCGGTGTTGATCTCAACAGGAGAAAGCATGTCGGATTTCAGAACCAGGTGGCTTACTTTTCACGGTCGACATATCGAGCCCGCCTCAAAGGAAATATTCAGTCACGTCGAAAAGATGGTGATCGGCACTTTGATCATCTCGGCCGGGGCGCATGTGTCGAGCAATGAGCCCCTGATCGTCCTGTTTGGATATTTGCGCCACGGTCTTGTCGGTCGCGGTGTCATGCTGTTCGGAATTGTTTTGTTGCTGCTGAATTTCCTCGATGGCCTCTACAAGCTCGCAAAGTTGGAATGGCACGTGGCGCTTCAGATCATCATGTCGCTCTGTTACGTCATTCTGTCTGTCCGGTTGATCCAGTTGATTTTGGCCTTCCGTGGAGAGTGATCCCGCCTATTGCCGGGCGCATCGTGTTTATCGTTGAGCAAATGGCGCAAGAACGCTGGTGCAAGCCGGCGAAAGTGATGCGCTGTTGCTGGCCAGGCATTGCACGATGCGGCCGCCACCAGGCGCTATGCCGCCGCAGAGCGATCTGATGTCGCCACCGCATGCTGATCTCATCACGAGCAATTCTTCGCGTGGCCGCATCGGCCGCAGCACGATGGCTGCAGGAGCAGCGGCGGCGGCAGGCGTAGCGGTTGTGGCTGCCGCAGCAGGTGGCGGGGCTGTGCTTTTCACTGCCGCCTTTGGTGCGGCAGTGGCGGGCGCGGGCTTGGTAGCCGGTGGTGTTGCTTCTGTCTTGGGCGCTGCAGCAGGCGTTGGCGCGGTGGTCTTCGGTGCCGCAGTTGGCGCCTGAACTGCACGCACCGCGCCCGCACATCCCGCAGAAAGACTAGCCATGTTCTTTTGCAGGCATTGCAGCGAGGCTTCTCCACCAGGAGGAACGCTTGAGCAATGCGCGATGTAATCCGAGCGACACTGCGTCTTGATCGCGTCACGCTGCGCCTGGCTCGGCGCTTGCGCAAAGGTGGGGCTCGCGATTGCGATTAGAATGATAGTAGCCATCGATACGCGATATCGCGCGGCCAAGCCGAACATGAAATTCATCGCTGAAATCCTCGTTGCTACCGCCCGGTTAGTCAGGGCAACTGCGTAAAATCTTCAAGAAGCGTGAGTTCTGAAAGGCATTCGCAAAACAACTTCGGTCCGACATCATTTTACGGTTTCGGTTTCACTACAAGTGGATTGTTGCTATTGATGCGGGCGGCTGTCGTTTTTGGCCAAGGTTTTTTTGAGAGTCTTTTGATTGAGGCAGGACAATGCGATTTATGCGCGCCTGTTCATCTGGACCGAAAGATCGCATTGAGCAGCTGCAGCATGTCCCCGCTATACGCGCTGCCGGCGTTGTGCTGACGAGCATCTTTTTAAGTGCCTGCGAGCAAAACACTTTCGTGCCGCCACCGCCGCCGAAAGTTGAGGTGGCGGTTCCTGTGCAGCGCGGCATCACGCGCTTTCTCGAAGCGACAGGCAATACAGCGCCGATCAAGAATGTCGATCTCGTGGCGCGCGTTCAGGGCGTTCTGCAGTCGATCAACTATCAGGACGGCTCCTTCGTCAAGCAAGGCACCACGCTGTTCACGATCGAGCCTGAGACATACCAGTTGAAGCTGGAACAGGCGCAGGCTGCGGAAGCCGGTGCGCAGGCGTCTGCAAAGCAGGCGGAAGCGGATTTCAAACGCCAGTCGGACCTCGTATCCCGCCAGGTTGTTGCGCAGTCAACGCTCGAGCAGTCGACGGCGACACGAGAGAATTCACAAGCCAATCTGCAGCAGGCGCAAGTCAACACCAAGATCGCGGCCGTCAATTACGGCTATACGAATGTCATTGCGCCGTTTGACGGCATCGTCAGCGCACATCTGATGTCGGTTGGCGAACTGGTCGGTGTGGCGTCGCCGACCCAGCTTGCGACGATCGTGCAGCTCGATCCGATTTATGTGAATTTCAACGTCAACGAACAGGACGTTCTGCGCATCCGGGATGAAGCCCGGCGGCGCGGGCTGACGGTGAACGATCTCAGGCAGCTGCCGATCGAGATCGGACTGCAGACCGAGACTGGTTTTCCGCACAAGGGCCAAATCGACTACATCTCGCCGACCATCAACCAGTCGACCGGTACGCTGCCGGTGCGAGGTGTTCTGCCAAATCCGGATCGCATCCTGTTGCCGGGTTTTTATGTTCGCGTGCGCGTGCCTATCGACCAGCAGGACAACGCCCTGCTGGTGCCGGATGTATCGCTCGGCAGCGATCAGGCCGGGCGTTATGTGCTGGTCGTGAATGGCGACAATGTCATCGAGCAGCGCAAGGTCGTCACCGGCCCGCTGGACGGTGAGCTTCGCGTCATTGAAAGCGGTCTGAAGCCGGATGATCGCGTCGTCATTGCAGGCCTGCTGCGTGCCATTCCGGGGCAGAAGGTCGATCCGCAACTGAGAAAGATCGAAGCGCCGACCCCGACCAAATAGGACAGGCCATGATTTCGAAGTTCTTCATCGAGCGGCCGGTCCTGTCCAATGTCATCGCGTTGCTGATGATCCTGATCGGCGGCGTCTCGCTCTATGGCCTCGCAGTCGCGCAATATCCGGACGTGGTGCCGCCGACCGTCCAGGTGACGACGCGCTATCCCGGCGCCAGCGCCAAGACCATCGTCGACACGGTGGCGCTGCCGATCGAGCAGCAGGTGAATGGCGTCGAGGACATGCTCTATATGCAGTCCTACAGCGCAGCCGATGGTACCTATTCACTTACGGTCACGTTCAAGATCGGTACCGATCTGAATTTTGCGCAGGTGTTGGTGCAGAACCGCGTATCGAGCGCGCTGTCGTCGCTGCCGACCGCCGTGCAGAATCAGGGCGTGACCGTTCAGAAGAAATCGACGGCAATCCTGTTGTTCGTGACACTGACGTCGCCCAAATCAACCTATGACAGCCTGTTTCTGAGCAATTACGCCACGATCAACATCCGGGACGAGCTGTCGCGTCTGTCGGGGGTCGGCAATGTGACGGTGTTCGGCGCCGGCCAGTATTCGATGCGGATATGGCTGGATCCGAGCAAGCTGCAAGTGCGCGGGCTGATGCCGCAGGATATCATCCAGTCCATCCAGCAGCAGAGCCAGCAGGTTTCTGCGGGGCAAATCGGCATGCCGCCGACGCCCGCGGGACAGGCCTTCCAGTACACGCTGAACATCAACGGGCGGCTGGATGATCCCGGTGAATTCGAGGACATCATCGTCAAGACCGGCGACAATGGCGATGTCACGCGGGTCCGTGACGTCGGACGCGTCGAATTGGGTGCGCAGACCTACAGCCAGATCTTTTCGCTCAACCAGAAGCCAGCCGTCGGCATCGGCGTATTCCAGTCGCCGGGCGCCAATGCGCTCGAGGTGGAGAAGGCTGTCGAGAAGAAGATGGCGGCGCTGGCCACGCAATTTCCCGACGACATCAAATACGACACGCCGTTCGACACCACGAAATTCGTCCAGGCATCGATCAACGAGGTCTACAAGACGCTCCTCGAAGCAGGTTTGCTAGTGCTGGTGGTCATCCTGATCTTCCTGCAGGATTGGCGCGCGATGCTGGTGCCGGCGACCACTGTGCCGGTGACGATCATCGGCGCCTTCGCGGCGATGGCGGCGCTCGGTTTCACCATCAATCTGTCGACCCTGTTTGCCATTGTGCTGGCGATCGGCATTGTCGTCGACGATGCCATCGTGGTTGTCGAAGGCGCGGCGTACAATATCGAGCAGGGCATGTCCGGCCACGACGCGGCGATCAGCGCGATGGACAAGCTGTTCGCCCCGATCATCGGCATCACGCTGGTGCTGATCTCTGTGTTCTTGCCGGCGGCATTCCTGCCCGGGCTGACGGGGCGCATGTATGCGCAATTTGCACTGGTTATCGCGGCCACGGCGCTGCTCAGCGCCGTCAATGCGGCCACGCTGAAGCCGACACAATGCGCATTGTGGCTGCGCCGCCCGGTGCCGCCGGAGAAGCGCAATTTTTTCTATCGTGGGTTCAACAGGGTCTACGATCGGCTCGAACGGGCCTATGCCGCTCTGATCGGTCGCATGGTCGCGCACAGCAATCTCTCGGTTGTCCTAGCATTGATCCTGATCAGTATTGGCGGTTACGGCCTATCCCGGATTCCCACCGGCTTCATCCCGATCGAGGATCAAGGTTATCTGCTGGTCGCAGTCCAGTTGCCCGATGGTGCCGCGCTGGATCGGACTCAGCGTGTACTCGATCGGGTCGGTGAATTGGCCGCGAAGACGCCAGCGGTGGAACAGGTGGTTACCATCGCCGGCATCTCCGCGCTCGACAGCAGCTCCAGCCTGGCCAATGCCGGTGTCGCCTATCTGATCCTGAAAGAATGGAGCGAGCGCGGACCGGGACAGGATCTTCGTTCGCTGTTCGTTGGATTGAACGAGAGCCTGTCGGTGATTCCAGAGGCGCGCATTCTGGTGATCCCGCCGCCGCCCATTCAGGGCATCGGCAACGCGGCGGGCTTCGCCATGCAGATCGAACTGCGCGATGGCAATGCCGATTACAGCAAGCTGCAGGCGATCACCGGGGCGATTGTAGCTAATGCAGAGACGCAGAGTGCTTTGCAGCGCGTCAGTTCGCCGTTCCGCTCAATGGTGCCGCAATTCGATATCGAGATCGACCGTATCAAGACCCAGACCCTGCATGTCACGACGGATCAGGTGTTCTCAACCCTGTCGTCCTATCTGGGCTCGTCCTTCGTCAACCAGTTCAACAAGTTTGGCCGCACCTTTCAGGTCTACACACAAGCAGATGCCAAATTCCGGCTGACTGCCCGGGACATCGAGAACCTGATGGTCCGCAACCAGCAAGGCAACATGGTCCCGCTTGGCACCGTGGCGAAGATTACGCCCGCCGTGGGGCCGTCGCTGATCAGTCTCTATAATCTTTATCCGACGGCGACGGTGATCGGCCTGCCAGCACAGGGCTACAGTTCGGGGCAGTCCATGGCGTTAATGGAGCAGATTGCGGCGAAGACGCTGCCTCCGGGAACGGGCTTCGAGTGGACGGCGATGTCGTATCAGGAAAAGATCGTCGGCAATCAGCTCTATTATGTATTCGGTCTTGCGCTGCTGCTCGTCTATCTGGTGCTCGCCGGACAGTATGAAAGCTGGTACGCGCCGATTTCGGTGATCCTGGCCGTGCCGCTGTCACTGCTTGGCCCGATGGCGGTGCTCACCGCGCTGCGGATCGAGAACAATCTCTACACCCAGATCGGCATTATCCTTTTGATCGCGCTGTCAGCGAAGAACGCGATCCTGATCGTTGAGGTGGCGATCGAACTGCACGTGCATGATCGCAAGCCACTACTGGAGTCGGCGGTCGCAGCTGCACGTGCGCGATTCAGGCCGATTCTGATGACGTCCTTCGCCTTCATTCTCGGCGTGCTGCCGCTGGTGCTCGCGACCGGCGCCGGCGCCAACGCCCGCAAGTCGATCGGCATCACCGTATTCTCGGGCATGCTCGCCTCGACCTGCCTTGCCGTCCTGTTCGTTCCGACCTTTTTTGTCGTCGTCCAAAGGTGGGAGAACTGGCGCGCCAGTCGCAAGGCAACGAAACCTGCCAATTCAACCGTCGGTGCCGGGGGCCCCAACTCGTAGACGATCGTGACGTCTGTTTCAGATGCGCTGTGTCGGCTATTCTTACCTTCGCAACACTGCAATCATCCGGCTCGCAAATGCGAGCCTCTCCGCCATCACAGACACGAAATAGGTCAGCAGCTTCTGGCTCAATGCGGGGTGGTTCTGCTTGATGTCCTCGAAGGCGTCGGCGCGCAGCAGATACAGCACGCTCGCGATCTCTGCCTGGATGGTGGCGCTGCGCGGTGCATAGGCGACAAGGCCCATTTCGCCCACCGTCGTGTAACGCCCGAGACTGCGGACCCGCGTCAGCTTGCCATCGCCCGCCGGCACCATGATGCCGAGTCGGCCGTCCAGAATGAAGTGCATGGAATCGGCAGCGTCGCCGGCCTGAACGATGATCTCGCCGGCAACGACCTCGACGCGCTGGCAGCGGCGCATCAGTTCTTCGGAATCGTCGGCGGTGCGCAGGATCTTGGTGAACCAGTCGCGTAAGTTGGCTTCTTCTTCGGCGAGCCCGCGATGCCGCGCGATCACCTCGTTCTCGCACCACTCCAGCGCGTGATCGAGTTCGCCCATGACCTTGACGGCGTCATCGATGAACAGGCTGGCGCGCAAATTGCGATTGGCTGAGGGATGAAGATTGGCGAGCACCAGCGTGGTGCCGTGGCCTTCGGCGATGCGCTTGATCTGGGCGAAGCTGTGGGCCGCCGACGAGTCGATGCCCGTCACCAGCTTGAAGTCGAACACCAGATACCGGCATTCGGGATGGCGGCGCAGCAGCGCCTTGACGTGCAGATACAGTCGGTTGGCCGAGCCGAAGAACAGATAGCTCTGCAGATTAAGGCCCTGGATTTCGCGGCCATGCGCCGCCAGCGTACGCTGATCCTCAAGTGATCGATCGAGCGAACTGCGATATTCCGAGCCATCGAAACCGTATTTGATCGAGGATACCCGCGATACGCTGAGCGCAAAGGTGGCGCAGCCGATCACGATGCCGATCAGCACTCCGGCTACGAACCCCCATGTGAGAATAATGATGATGATTGCCAGCAGGGACAGGTAGTCGAGCAGCGACAGCCGCTTGCGGGAGTCGACGATCCAGCGATGAAGTTGCTCCAGGCCGAGATACAGCAGCAGGCCACCGAGCACGAAGCGCGGCATATAGGCCAGCAGCGCGGGGTCGACGACGAGCATCAGCGCGGCTGCCGCGGCGACGGTGAGGCCCGAAAGCCGCCCTGTGGCACCGCTGTTGCGATTCAGGAGCGAACGGCTGATCGAGATGCAGCCGGCATAGCCTCCGAGTACACCGGCCAGGATATTGGCCGCCCCGGTCGCATTGAGCTCGCGTTCGATATCGGCTTCCCGATGTGCGGCGACTTCGAGGCCCGTCGTATTGAACAGGGTACTCACGGCCGTCACGAAGATCACAGCGATGAAATTGCCGATGAGTCCGGGCAGCGCCTGCCATGGATAGCCGTCGCTGAAGAAGGCCCAGGGTAAGGTCAGGTTGGCCTTGGGCGGCGATGCGAAGGTCCAGCCCATAGCCTGTGCCTCGATCACGGACACACCGGCGATCTTGAAAACTAGATGAGCCGCTATGACGCTCCCGATGAGAATCATCGGCAGGCCTAGTGGCTTACGGGACCGATGCCAGGTCGCATAGATGGTGAGTGCCACGGCTACCGCGGCCAGCAACTCGTAGAACATCATCGGATTGGCGAGTTTTGCCAGGTTCGCCCATTGCAGCTTGTAGCCGGTGATCACCTGAATGGCGCCGGTGACGATCAGGCAGGCGGTGGCTCCCAAAAATCCGCCGATCACCGGATAGGGCACATAGCGGATAGCGCGTCCCATGCGGGTAACGCCGAAGCCGCACAGCACAATGCCGGTGATGATCGTGGCCGAGGATAGGGTGATGAGCACCGGGCCAAGCAAGGCAGACGGTGCATCGGCCGTAACGATGTGCTCGACCAGAGCCGCCGCCAGGATGGCGGTGACGGCTGCGGTCGAGCTCTCGGGGCCGGCGACCGCGAAGGGGAACGAACTGCCAAGGGCGATCACGGCGGCTATGACGCTTGCAGAGATGAAGGTCGCGGCAATGCCGTAGGGCAGCAGCGAGGCCAGCGGCCCGGTGAAGATCAGCACCGAATAGGACAGGCCGAAGCTGATGGTGAGGACGCTGGCGATCAGGCCGCCGAACACGTCATTACGCCATGCGTGCAACACGCCCGGGCTGACAAGGGAGTCAGTCATGGGCGGCTACTTTCGCAATGACGGGCGATGAGGAGGGCGGGCCGGAAGTATGTCACGCGCGAACCTGTAGGAGCGCTGCGCGACAGGCGCAACCGCCGCCGTCTCTGGTAGACGACGGTGAGATGTACGGACAAGACTATTTTTATGACAGTCCGAGGGAAAGACAGTCAGTTTGTTAGTTGATGACCAGCTCCGTGCCGGTCAGGCGGCGATAGGCCTCCAAATAGCGCTTGCTGGTGGCGTCGATCACCTCAGGGGGGAGCGGCGGCGGCGGAGCTTCGCCGTTCCAGCGGCCGGCGCGGCGCTCGATGTCGAGATAGTCGCGCAGCGGCTGCTTGTCGAAGCTCGGCTGCGGCTGGCCCGGTCTATAGACGTCGGCGGCCCAGAAACGGGAGCTGTCGGGGGTCATCACCTCGTCGATCAGGATGATGCGACCGTCGGCCTCCTTGCCGAATTCGAACTTGGTGTCGCCGATGATGATCCCGGCCTCGCGGGCAATCTCTTCGCCCTGGGTGTAGACGGCGCGAGTCATGCTCTCGAGGGTGAAGGCATCCTCCTCGCCGATGATCTCGCGCATCCGGGCGATGGTGATGTTTTCGTCATGGCCGGTCTCGGCCTTGGTCGCCGGGCTGAACACCGGTTCGGCGAATTTCTGGCTTTCGAGCAGCCCCGCTTCCAGCTTCTCGCCGGCCAGCGTGCCTGACGCGGCATATTCCTTCCAGGCCGAACCGGAAATGTAACCGCGAATCACGCACTCGATCGGAAACACGGTGGTGCGCCGGCACAGCATGGCGCGACCGGCCAAGGCGGCGCGGTGACCTGCCAGAGCCGGCACCTGCCTGATGATCTCGTCAGCATCGGCCGAGATCATGTGATGCGGGACCACGCCGCCAAGCTGGTTGAACCACCAGGCGCTGATCTGGGTCAGTACCGCGCCCTTCATCGGGATGGTCTCGTTCATGACAACGTCGAAGGCGCTGATGCGGTCGGTGGTCAGCAGCAGCACGCGGTCGTCGCCGACGGCATAGATATCGCGCACCTTGCCGCGACCGATCTTGGGGAGGGGCAGGTCGCTGGTGGCCATCGTGGTCATGTCAGGGTCTTTCGAAAGCAGAGTCGTCCGGCGTCTGGCCGGCGGCGGTATGATGAAGGAGTGAGTCTATTCCGGCAGCGGGATGAATTCGTGTTCGTTGGGCACATGGGCGAAGCGGCCGGTCTTCCAGTCCTCTTTCGCCTGCTCGATGCGCTCCTTGCTGGAGGACACGAAATTCCACCACAGGTGCCTCGGCCCTTCCAGCGCGTCGCCGCCGAGGAACATCATGCGGGTATTGCGCGTCGCCTTGATGGTGATGGCATCGCCGGGCCGGAAAATCAGCAGTTGCGGCCCCTCATGGCGGTCGCCGGCGATCTCGATCTCGCCATCAACCACATAGACTGCACGTTCCTCATGGTCGGGATCGAGCGGCACGCTGGTGCCGGCCTCAACGGCCACTTCGGCATAGAACCATGGCGACACCATCGACACCGGCGATGCTTTGCCAAACGCCTTGCCGGCGATCACGCGCGCGGTGAAGCCGGTGTCGGTGATGGTTGGCAGGCTGTCTGCGGCATAATGCTGGAACGACGGCGCGATTTCCTCGGAGCCCTTGGGCAGCGCGATCCAACTCTGGAGGCCCAGCATCTTCTGGCCGTCGCGGCGCTGCACGTCCGGAGTGCGCTCGGAATGGGCGATGCCCTTTCCGGCAGTCATCAGATTCATGGCGCCTGGCTGGATCTCGCGGACATTGCCCTCGCTGTCGCGATGCATGATCGCGCCGTCGAACAGATAGGTCACCGTGGCCAGGCCGATATGCGGATGCGGCCGCACGTCCATGCCCTTGCCGGAGATGAACTGCATCGGGCCGAAATGGTCGAAGAAAATGAACGGGCCGACCATCTGCCGCTTGCCATGGGGGAGGGCGCGGCGGACGAGGAAGCCGTCGCCGAGATCGCGGGTGCGCGGCACGATCACGAGCTCCAGCGCATCACAGGTCTGCGCGTCGCCGAGGATCGGATCTTCTGAAGGTTGCCAGCTCATGAGGGCTCCATAGGGTTGAGGCCATCATAGCAGCATTTGGCGGGGTGGGTAAAAGGGGCAGCTTCTCCGGTCTCTCAGTCGTTATGCCCGGCGAATGCCGGGTATCCACGTCTTTTCCCAGCGGGATGCAAGGCGTGGATGGCCGGGACAAGCCCGGCCATGACGGAGTGTGGGGTTCGAAAAAGAGCCTTACAGCGGCTTGATCTGGACCTTGCGGAATTTCACCACGCCGGAGCCGTATTGCAGGGCGATCGGGCCGGCGGCGTGCTTGGTGTCCTCGACATCGACGGTCTTTTCGCCGTTCAGGATGACAGTGAGCTTCGGACCTTTCGCCGTGATCTCATAGGTGTTCCACTTGTCCGCCGCCTTAGGCATCGGATTGACCTTGGCCACATCGACAATGGCACCGGTGCCATAGGACGGGTCGGGCCGCTTGTCGAAGATGTTGACCTCATAGCAGGTCTTGCCGTCGATCACCTTCGGGTTATCGCAGCGGATGAAGATGCCGCTATTGGCTTCGGCATCGGTCCAGAACTCGGCCTTGATCTGGAAATCCTTGTAAGGCGTCTTGCTGACGAGATAAGCGAGGTCCTTGCCGGAGAGCAGCTTGTCGGCGGCGAGCGCGCCGTCCTTCATCTCCCAATTGGCGTCGCCGACCTTGTCCCAGTCGCCCATCTTGGTGCTGTCGACCAGCGTGACCCAGCCATCAGACTGGCTCATGGCAGGCTGGATTGTCGTAAGAGCCGCAACGCCGATGACGAATCCGGCCGCAATCGCTGTAACGCGCAACATAAAGGTCTCCTCCGTTTGCTTTTTGTTGGCGTGACGTTAGCCACGGGAGAATGCGGTTGTAAATCTACTTCACATTGTGCGGTGCGCTAACGCTTGATGCCTTGCGCTTAGCTATAGGGCCGCGGGTCGTTCGTTCGTCCAGCAGCACTTTTTGCATCGCCTGGACGTTCGGCGAAGCTGCGCACTTGCGCCAGATCAGTACGGTCTCGGCATGATTCTCGCCGCGCGGCAGGCGATGCACGGTGAGCCGCTTGCCCTCCGGGAATGTCGACAGCACGCTTTCCGGCAGCAGCGCGATGCCCATACCCGCGACTACGCAGCCGAGCATGGCGTGATAGGAGCCGAGTTCGATGGTGCGCTCGGGCATCTCGCCGCGCTTTGCATACCAGTCTTCCAGCCGCTTGCGATGCGGGCAGCCGTTCTCGAACACCAGTACCGCGCGCGGCGCGCTGTCCTTGCGGCCGATCGGCGGGTGGCGTGGCGACGACACGATCACCGGCTCCTCGTCGAACGCATGCATGCGGTCGAACGGCGCCGCGGCGATCGGCTCCGCCACGAAGGCGGCATCGAGATCGCCGGCGAGGATGCCCTTCGCGAGCGTCTCCGGATTGCCGATGCGCATTTCGAGCTGCACGTCGGGATAGCGGCGGTGAAATTCGTTCAACGGTCCGGGCAACCGCACCGCTGCAGTGCTCTCCATGGCGCCGAGGCGGAAGACGCCCCGCGGCCGCGGGTCCTGCACCGCGTCGCGGGCCTCGTCGGCGAGCGCCAGCAGCCGGTCGGCATAGCCGAGCAGCGTTTGGCCTGCGGGCGTCAGATGCAACCGCTTGCCCTCGCGCACGAACAGCGCCGTGCCGAGATCGTCTTCGAGCTGACGCACCCGCGTCGTCACGTTGGACTGCACGCGGTGCAACCGCTCCGCGGCGCGCGTCACACCGCCTTCGCGCACAACGGCGCGGAAGATGCGCAGCTCGGACAGATCCATTCATCTCTCCATGAGATCGAAATGATCTTGATTATTCATTTTATGGGATGAAAAGCGCCGGGTAAACCCGTCATGGCCAACGTCACTCATAAGCGGAAAGGGGCGGACATGATCGACAATGAACCCGAACCGCACGCGCACGATCCGCGCTACTTGACGCCGCTGCAATGGACAGCGCTGAAGCGATCCATCATCCGGGGTATCCACGTCGAGCGTGGCCGGATGTTGCGTTCGGTTGCGATCGCCGTCGTCGCAGCCCTGCGTCACGGCTGGCGATGCCTGCGCGAGCGGCAACAGGCACGTGACCAACTACGCTCCATGAGCGATTACGAATTGCGCGATATCGGCGTGACCCGCGCCGGCATTGATGCCGTGATCCGCCACGGCAATGACGATGCGACGCAGGACGCGCCACAACGATCACATCAAAACTGGAGAGCTATGATGTCGAAAGCCTACTGGATTGTCCGCGTCTCGGTGCGCGACGAGAGCCGTTATCCGGAATATCTCGCCGCGGCCAAGCCGGCGTTCGACAAGTTCGGCGCACGGTTCATCGTGCGCGGCGGCGCCTTCGAAACCATGGAAGGCGTCGCCCGGGATCGCAATGTGGTGGTAGAATTCGCCGACCGCACGACCGCAACGGCCTGCTACCGTAGCCCGGAATACGAAACCGCCAGATCCATCCGGCAAAAATACGCCGAGGCCGATTTCATCATCATCGACGGCGCCTGATGTCCGTTAGCGTCCCATCGCCGTCGCCGTTGCCACGCGGTCGAAAGTCTCGAGCGAGAGGATCGCATCCGCAAATTTCTCGGCGCGATTATTCAGCACGGGGCGCGCGAGCTGCAGGAACTTCTGCTGCATGGCGGCGGCATCGGGAAACGATGTCGGCTCGCCCGATGGATCGGCATAGATGCGCTCATGCACGCCATCCTCGGTGGTGATGCTGACGCGGGCGCCGAACGGATGGCGCTTGCCTTCGAGGCGTTCGTCCTGAACAACGTCGAAGCGGTCGGCCAGCGTGTTGATCGCGCTGTCGCCGAGGCGCTTGTAGTCGTCCCAGCCGAAGCTGCCCTGGTCGAGCGCGAGCGCGCCGGTGAAGAACATCGAGAACTGGCCGCCAACGATGGAGGTCGGATGGCGCTTGGTGGCGGCGTCGCCGGTCAGCGTGATGCCGTTGCGATGCAATCCAATCTCGACGCGCTTGACCTGCTCGGGCGTCAGATTGTGCTCGCGCCGCATCGCCACCAATGCGTCGATGGCCGCATGCGTATAGCGGCAGCTCGGATAGGGCTTGATACCGATCTTCATGGTCTCATAGACCGAACCGAGATCGGCCACGGCCTTCTCCGGATGCGCATTGTCACTGTAACCGACCAGGAGGCCATGCTTGCCCTCGACGGATTCGGTCGCGCCGATGAATTCGTTGCGCGCCAAGGTCGCGGCGATCACGCCGTTCATGGCGGCCGCGCCGACCTGGTAGCGCTTGTTCCAGGCGCCGTTGACGAGGAATTGCAGCGAACCCGCCGCCTGGCTGCCCGACACGCCGAAGGCCGAGATGAGCTGATCCTTCGATAGCCCGAACAATTTTCCGGCTGCAGCGGCAGCGCCGTAGGTGCCGGCGGTGGCAGTGGGGTGGAAGCCCTTGGCATAATGCGAGGTCGGATCGAGCGCGTTGCCCAGCCGGCAGCAGACTTCATAGCCGGCGACGATGGCTGTCAGCACCGCTCTGCCGGATGCGCCGACCATTTCGCCGACGGCAAAGGCGGCGGGTACCACGGGAGCGCTGGGATGCAGCGAGGAATCAGCATGGGTATCGTCGAAATCGAGCGAGTGGCCGAGCGCGCCGTTGAGCAGGGCGGCCACGGCCGGTGTCCAGGTCTTGCTGTCGCCGAACACGGTGGATTCGCCCTTGCCATCCAGCGACAGGGCCTCCAGCATCTTCAGCAGTGAGGGGGTAGATTCGGCCTCGCTGCGGGCACGGATGGTGCTGCCGAGATAATCGAGGGTGAGGACCTTGGCGCGTTCCAGCACGTCCTGCGGAATGTCGTCGAATTTCAGGTCCGCGACATAAGCGGCAAGCGTTGCGGTCTCATTGGCCATTGTGTTTCCTCACTCTTGTTGAAATAGCCTTAGGCGGACCAAATCGGCGTTTCAAGCGGCCATGGCGACGCGTGGATCAGCCATGCTGAAACTGGTTCGTCAAAATCCGTTTCAGGGATCAATTCTGACATGTCCGCATCGAAGCGAATTCTCGGCTTCCTGAAACGGGTGGTTGCCTTCTTCCGGGCGCGAAAGGTCGAACTCGGCCTCGGCGTCCGGGTGACCACGGCGGCGCTTGCTGCGCTGATCATAGCCCTGACCGTCGGGCTGAAACTGCCGCTGTGGGCTGTGCTGACGGCGATCATTGTCACCCAGATGAGTGTCGGGCGGTCGCTGAAGGCAACACGTGATTATCTGGTCGGCACGATCGGCGGCGCCATCTATGGCGGCGCGGTTGCGATCCTGATCCCGCATTCCAATGAAGGTGCGCTGCTCGCGGTGCTTGTGCTCTCCGTGGCGCCACTGGCCTTCATCGCGGCGATCAATCCGAGCCTCAATGTCGCGACCGTGACGGCCATCATCGTGCTGCTGCTGCCGATGATGAACCACAACACGCCGCTGGAATCCGCCATCGATCGTGTGCTCGAAGTCACGGTCGGTGCCGTCACAGGTCTTCTGGTGTCGTTCCTGGTGCTGCCGTCGCGGGCGCATAGCCAAGTCCGGGCCAGTTCGGCGGAAGCGCTCGATCTGATCGCAACGGCGTTGACCGAACTGCTGGCGTCATTGACGCGCGGGCGCGACAATGAGGCACTGCACCGGTTGCAGGACGGCATCGGCCATGCGCTCACCAATCTGAATGCGATCGGAGCCGAAGCCGAACGGGAGCGTGCCGCGCATTTGTCCCGCGGACCCGATACAGGTCCCTTGCTGCGTACGACGCTGCGGCTGCGGCATGACCTGGTCATGATCGGGCGGTCCACGGTGGTGCCGTTGCCATCCGCGTTGCAGGTCAGGCTCGCGGGTCCGCTGTCGCGGGTCAGCGATGCGATGACGACGTTTCTGCATTCGACCGCCGTAGCACTGCGCAGCGGCACCGGCGCGCCGGCGATCTGGCCGGTGCAGACCGCACTACAGGCTTATGCAGGAGAGGTCGGTGCGCTTCGGCAAGAGGGGCTAACGCGCGGATTACCCGGCGATGTGGCTGAGCGCTTCTTTGCGATCGGCTTTTCGCTGGAACAAATGCGACAGAATTTGAAGGATCTCGAACGTTGCGTCGCCGAATGGGCCGAGACGGATCCGGTGAGCAAGGAGCCTACTGACGCGACTTGAGCAATGCCAAGGCGTGGAGCTGCAGCTTTTCCGGGTCGCGCTCCCCGCGCGATGCTTCATCGAGAATACTGCTCGAGAGCAACTGCACGGCGTCCGATGAAATCCGCAGCGGCAATTCATCGAGGCAGCGATCCAGCGCTGTGGACATCGCAGCGACCGTCTCCGGGCCGAACGACTGGTTTCGTTGGTCGTCAGCTTGGGGCGCCAGATCGGGAGATGCGACGTTACGAATGCGGGCGGAAAGCCGCGCCGCCTCGGCGAGTACGCGGAGGTAAATCAATCCGGCCTCGCTGAGCGCCTTTTCATCGATCTGTCCTGACCGCGCCACGGCGACAATCCGCGCGGCAAGGCGGCGGCGGTTCTCGGGCGTGTCCGCGGACTCGCCTTCATGCGTCACAAAGGGCTGCCAAGCGGCGTCAAACGCGTGCGCCAGCGTGACTTTCAGCTCCTCGTTCTGCGGATCAATCTCTGTAAATGGCATATGGGCTAACGGGCTGCGATGACCCAGGTTCCCCCACGGCTGCCACGGCAAATTCAGCGCGTGACCTGCCGCAGCATGGAACGGACCACCATTCGGTGAAACGGCTTGATGACCGTCAGGTAGATACGTCCGAGCCAGTTATGCATCAGCACGACGGTCGTTGCCGTAACGCGCTGGCCGGTACCGTCCGCTGCGACATCGACCACGACGCGAAAATCGAGATGATTGTCATTGAAGCCCGCGATCAGACGCTGCGGCGTCTCGCTGAGCACAGGGAAAAAGCCGACCTTGTCGACATTGGCGTGACGCGCAGAGTGCGCCGTCTTCAGCCCGAAGGGCGCAACGATCAGATCCCGCAGCTGCATCAGGGCGTCCACCCAGGGCGGAGAGTGGCTGAGCATGCGGGTGGCGGCGTCGCGGGCGGTCAGGTCCGTCGTTTCGGTCGTAATACTGAAGGCGTCGGCGAATTGTGCGCCGGCCAGCAGGCTCTTGGTGTCGATCGTTGGGTGAACCATGGAGATGGTCATAGGACCTCCGTAGACTCAAGGAACGGCGCCGCACGCCGTCGGTTACGCCGCTCTGCAGCATAACATGTCTTTGCATCCGGCGCCGGATACTCCCTAAGATCACGGAAAAATCAGGCAAAGATCTACTTAGACAAGACCTGGTCAGGGAGGATTTGGGATGGCTTGGTTCAGGCTTGCTCCGCTCTGTCTGGTGCTGATCGCGCCGCTGTGTGCATCCGCGCAGGATTATCCCACCCGTCCCATCACGCTCGTTGTGCCATTCGCTGCCGGCGGCAGTTCCGATGTCAACGCACGGCTGATTGCCGAACAGATGAGCCGGCATCTCGGTCAGCCCATCGTGATCGAAAATATCGGCGGTGCGGGCGGGGCCGTGGCGCTGGCTCGCGTCGCGCAGGCCCCGCCTGACGGCTACACCATCGTGCAGGGCAATAGCGGCACCAATACTGCGGTCTACCTGTTCACGCCCGATGTGAAATTCGCGCCGTCGGATTTTGCAGGCATCGGCATGTTCAACAAGAGTTCGGCTATGGTTGCCATCCGGCGCAATTTTCCGGCCGACAATCTCGCGCAATTCATCGCGCATGCGAAACAGAATCCAGGCCGTCTCAATATCGGCCACTCCGGTGTGGGCTCGCAGAACTATCTGTTCTGCAAGGCTTTCGTTCAGGCTGCGGGCATCGATGTCACGCTGGTCGGCTATCGCGGCGGCGGTCCGGCCCTGAATGATCTGATAGGTGGGCAGATCGATGGCATCTGCGATTCCTCGGCCTCTGTGACGCCGGCCATCCAGAGCGGCCTCATTCGCGCGATTGCGCTGGCATCCAGAACGCGCTTGCCGCATCTGCCTGACGTTCCGACCGCCAGCGAGGCCGGGTTGCCGCAATTTGAAATATCTGGCTGGTATGCGCTGTTCGCGCCGAAGGGCACGCCTGCGCCGATCATCGCGAAGCTCAATGCCGCGATGCGCGATGCCGTTGCCAATCCCGATTATCAGAAGCGCCTCGATGATCTCGGCTCGATGCCCGCCGCAGATGCCGAAATGGCGCCGGCCTATCTTGCGCATTTCGTGCCGCAGGAGATCGAACGTTTTCGAAAGATGCTGGGCGACAGCAAGTGATCTAAGGTCGGATGACCTATGCAACGGTATAGTATGGCCGTCATCGCTTTGATGTTATAAGGGTTCCAGTCTGATTGTGGGTGGGGGACTAAGTTGGCTTATGATCGTTCGACCGTTGAAGCGGTGATCCAGCATTATTTCGACGGCCTCTACGAGGCTGATGCCGACAAGCTTGGCGCAATCTTTCATCCGACCGCGGACCTGCGCTGGGTCGAGAATGGCGAGCTGAAAGTGCTGACCATGCCGGACTGGATGGCTATGGTTCGTACGCGGACCTCGGGCAAGGTCGATGGCAAGACCCGCGATGACCTCATTGTCACCATTGATCGATCCGACGACAAGACGGCCTTCATCAAGGTGCGTTGCCAGCTGCCGCCGCGTTACTTCACCGACTACCTGATCGCGATGAAGCTGGCCGATGGCTGGCAGATCGTCTCGAAATCCTATCGCTACGACGTGAAGGACTAACAGGCAAAAGGCATCCTGTCTGCGCCTGTAAAAGAGACGCGCCAGGTTCAGTTGCGCGACATTGGTTGTAAGTATCAAAAATTGCGATTGATCCCGGTCGGAATCCGTTCGCGGGCTTGACCTAAGTCAATCGCTGTGGCGGCGGAGTGAGCTAGTCGTGATGGTGTGAGGATGCTCTGTGCCGATCGGGCGCTGCGCGTCCTGCCTGACGAGCCGCCGCGAGACGAGCAGGGGATGACCGGATGATCGCGCAATTGACCAAATCGGAGCGGCAGCTCGCGCTCATCATCCTGCTGGCTCTCACGATTTGCGGCCTCGCGATGGCGATCGCCGGCCGCCAGGACCCGCTCGGCGTCCATGGTGCGATTGTCATGCTGGCGGGGATCGCCGGCATCTTCGGTGTTATCTATGTCTATTACGAGCCGGAGCCGGACGAGGCCCGGCTGGCGCTGTATTACGACGACCCCACCAAACTTGCGATCATCCTGGCGATGATCTGGGCCGTGATCGGCATGTTCATCGGCGACTGGGTTGCCTGGCAGCTGGTGTTTCCCAATCTGACGTTCGATGCCGGCTGGTCGAGCTTCGGCCGCATCCGCCCCGCGCATACCAGCGCGGTGATCTTCGGCTTCGGCGGCAATGCGCTGATTGGCACCTCGCTCTATGTGCTCCAGCGCACCTCGCGCGCGCGGTTGCCGGATCAGATCAGTCCGTGGTTCGTGCTGCTCGGTTACAATTTGTTCTGCCTGCTCGCCGCCACCGGCTATCTGATGGGTGTCACCCAGTCGAAGGAGTATGCCGAGCCGGAATGGTATGCCGACCTCCTGCTGGAAATCGTCTGGATCGTCTATTTCGTCATCTATATGCGGACGCTGGCGCGGCGGAAGGAGCCGCATATCTACGTCGCCAACTGGTACTACATGGCCTTCATCCTGGTGGTGGCGATCCTGCATACCGTCAATAATCTGGCGATGCCGGTCTCGTTCGGTCACGCCAAGAGCTATTCGGCCTTTTCCGGCGTGCAGGATGCGATGACCCAATGGTGGTACGGCCACAACGCCGTCGCCTTCTTTCTCACCTCCGGCTTCCTCGGCATGATGTATTACTATCTGCCGGTGCGGGCGGGGCGGCCGATCTATTCCTACCGGATGTCGATCATCTCGTTCTGGGGCATCACCTTCATGTATATGTGGGTGGGCTCCCATCACCTGCATTACACGGCGCTGCCGCAATGGGTGCAGACGCTCGGCATGACTTTCTCGCTGATGCTGCTGATTCCGTCCTGGGGCTCCGCCGGCAATGCCCTGCTGACGCTGAACGGCGCCTGGTACAAGGTGCGCGACGATGCGACGCTGCGTTTCATGATGGTGGCTGCGGTGTTCTACGGTCTCACCACGTTCGAGGGATCGTTCATGGCGATCCGCTCGGTGAACTCGCTGTCGCATTACACCGACTGGACCGTGGGTCATGTCCATGCCGGCGCGCTCGGCTGGGTGGCCATGATCACCTTCGGCTCGATCTATGCGTCGGTGCCGTGGCTGTGGAAGCGCGAGCGGATGTATTCGCCGGCGCTCGTCGAATGGCACTTCTGGCTCGCTGTCGCCGGCCTCTTCACATACGTCTTCGCGATGTGGAATTCAGGTATCATTCAGGGCTTGATGTGGCGCACCTATAACAGTAGTGGCACGCTCTCCTATTCCTTCATCGAGACTGTGATAGCGATGAAGCCTTATTACGTTGCGCGCGCGATCGGCGGGTTCTTCTTCCTCGCTGGTGCGGTGATCGGTCTCTACAACATCGTCATGACCATCCGCACTGCTGATCAGCCGGCCGATGAACGCGCCGCAGATCGTCCGGTGGCACAGCCCGCGGGCGTGCCCGCGCTGCAGCCGGGAGAATGACGATGGGTTTGTTCGGCCTGCATTACAAGCTCGAGCGCAAGACGATGAGTCTTGCCATCGGCATCATCATTGCCGCCAGCATCGGCGGGCTCATCGAGATCGTGCCGCTGTTCACGATCCATCAGACGGTGGAGGACGCGCCGGATATGCGCGTCTATACGCCGCTCGAAATCGCCGGCCGTAACATCTACATCCGCGAGGGCTGCTACGCTTGTCATTCGCAGATGATCCGCACATTGCGCGATGACGTCGAGCGTTACGGGCCATATTCGCTCGCAGTCGAATCCAAATACGATCACCCGATGCTGTGGGGCTCGAAGCGTACCGGACCGGATATCGCGCGCCTCGGCGGCAAGTATTCCGACGAATGGCATGTCAAGCATCTGATCAATCCGCGCGACGTGGTGCCGGAATCCGTGATGCCGCCTTATGCCTATCTCACGCGCGCCAAGGCGCGGATCGACGATCTCGGCCTGCATCTGACCGCACTGCGCAAGGTCGGCGTGCCCTATACGGATGAGATGATCGCCAACGCATCCAACGACGCCTATGGCCAGACCTCGCCGGATACGCCCTTCGCCGAAGGCGTCACCAAGCGCTATGGCGAGGCAACCAATGTGCGCGCCTTTGACGGTCAGCCCGGCGAGCCGACGGAGATGGATGCGCTGGTCGCTTACTTGCAGATATTGGGTAAGCTGACCGATGCGGCTCATAAGGCCAAAACGGCTGCGGCGGGAGAGTGACGATGGAGCATGAGGCCACCGTCTGGTTCGCGAAATCCTTCGGACTGTTCTACCTGATCGCCATGTCCATCGGCGTGGTGGTCTATGCTTATTGGCCGAAGAACAAGACGTCGTTCGACTCTGCGGCACAGTCGATCCTTGATCCCTCGGTTGAGGACAAGCCATACGAGGCGAAGCGATGGCAGTAGAGGAACGCGACCCCGTCTCCGGCTATCTCACCACCGGCCACGAGTGGAACGGCATCAAGGAACTGAACACGCCGGTTCCGCGTGCGGTCGTTTTCTTTCTCTGGGCGACCTTTCTCTATTCGGTCGTGTACTGGATCCTGATGCCGGCCTGGCCGCTCGGTGTGACCTATACAAAGGGCCTGCTCAGGATCGACCAGCGCAATATCGTGGCCGAGCAGATCAATGACGCGGCCTCGGACCGCGCCAAGTGGAGCAAGCTGATCGAGACCGAAAGCTTCGAAGCTATCCAGGCCGATCCGAAGTTGATGAAGATCGTGCGGCAGACCGGCGCGACGTTGTTCGGCGATAATTGCGCGGCCTGTCATGGCCGCACCGCCGAAGGTGGCAACGGCTTTCCAACGCTGGTGTCGCAGGCCTTTCTCTGGGGCGGTACGCCCGATGCGATCGCCGAGACGATCCGCGTTGGCATCAATTCGCCGCACAAGGATTCGCGGACGTCGCAGATGCCGGCCTTCGGCCGCGACGGGATGCTGAAGCGCGAGCAGATCGACGATGTTGTCGACTATGTTCGAAGCCTGTCGAATCCCGCGGTGGCCAAGGCGATCGCGCCCGGGAAGCTCGCCAGCGGCAAGGTGGTGTTCACAGACAATTGCGTCGCCTGCCATGGCGAGAACGCGACCGGCAATATCGAACTCGGTGCGCCGAACCTGCGTGACAATTTCTGGATCTATAGCGGTGACGCCCAGTCGGTCTTCACGACTGTCTGGGGTGGCCGGCAAGGTCACATGCCGAGCTGGGATTCGCGACTGTCGGCGCTCGATCGCAAGATTCTCGCGCTCTATCTCGTCAACCTCAGGGCTGCAGGACCATGAGCACAGCAGCGATGAAGCAGGTTAACGCGAAGTTCTGGATCTGGATGGCGGTTGCTGCCGCTCTGCTGTTGGTGCTGATGGCCAATGCGCACATGGTCTATGTGGCGTTCTCGTCGCAGCCCGACTGTATCGATCACGTCAAGCGCGGCACCAGTGCCGCGGAAGCCGGCAAATTCAGTGCGGCGTCCTCGTCATGCACGCCGCGTCATTGAGATTGCGAGGTCGAAGATGACTCTTCCAGCCGTTGCCCCTCCGCTGCCGCCCTCGGTGTCGTGGAATCGCCATGTCGCGCCATCCGTCGCCTTTGACTGGCTCAAAGCCGGCTGGCGCGATCTGACAATTATCCCGTCGGTGAGCCTCAGCTATGGCGTGCTGGTTTTCGCGGTCTCGGTCGTCCTGGTCGGCGGGTTGTTCGCCTTCGGCTGGGACTACATCCTGTTTCCGGCCTTTGCCGGCTTCATGGTGGTCGGGCCGGTACTCGCCATCGGACTCTATGAGAAGAGTCGCCGAATCGCCGCCCATGAGCGTGTCTCGCTGTTGCAGATGATCCTTGTCCGGCCGAAGTCGGGCGGGCAGCTGCTGTTCGCGGGCCTTTTGTTGTGCTCGCTGATGCTGGTCTGGATCCGCGCCGCGGTGATCATCTACGCGCTGTTTTTTGGCATGAACCCGTTTCCCGGCCTCGATGGCGTCGCGGCCATGCTGTTCACCACACCCGTCGGCTGGGCGATGCTGATCGCCGGCACCGCGGTCGGCGGCATCTTTGCGGCATTCTCCTTTGCGATCAGCGTGTTCGCCATTCCCATGCTGCTCAACGAACGCGTCGATGCGCTTACCGCCATGGGCACCAGCATGGGGATGGTCTGGGCCAATCTGCCGGTCATGCTGACCTGGGCGGGAATCGCGCTGGCTTTGTTCTTGATCAATGTCATGACCGGCCTGCTCGGTATGATCGTCGTGTTTCCCGTGCTCGGTCACGGGACATGGCACGCCTATGTGGCGATGAAGCCGGGTGTCGAGGTGACTGGCTAAAGCATGATCCGGAAAAGTGGGAACCGGTTTTCCGAAAGGATCATGTGCAAAGTGAGAAACGAGGTCTCCGATGAGTTGCTGTGGCTCAGGAGCAGAATTGGCCATACTGGCGGCGCCGGATCCGCGCGAAGTCCTGCTGGTCAGCCGTACCATTGCCGGCGGTTTGAGGCAGACCGATCTCTCGGTGCCGGACGTTCATTGCGGCGCCTGTATTCGCACGGTCGAACAAGCGCTTGGTGCGCTCGATGGCGTGACATGGGCACGGGTTAATCTCTCCACGAAGCGCGTCACCATCAAATGGCGCGCCGATGCCGCACCGCCGCCTTTCATTGAAACGCTACGCAATGTTGGCTATGAAGCGCATCTGTTCGAGGTCGATGGCGATGCTACGGATACGACGCTGTCGGAACTGATCCGTGCGCTGGCGGTGTCGGGCTTTGCAGCCAGCAATATCATGCTGCTGTCGGTCTCGGTGTGGTCTGGTGCCGAGCCCGCGACGCGCGATCTGTTCCACGGTATCTCTGCGCTGATCGCGCTGCCGACGCTGATTTATTCCGGCCGGGTATTCTTTCGCTCGGCCTGGCAGGCACTGCGTCACGGTCGCACCAATATGGATGTGCCAATCTCGCTCGGCGTGTTGCTGGCCTTCGGCATGAGCCTGCACGAAACCGCGATCCATGGGCCGCATGCTTATTTCGATGCCTCCGTGACACTGCTGTTCTTTCTACTGATCGGCCGCACCCTCGATCACATGATGCGTGAGCGCGCGCGTGTCGCGGTGAAGGGGCTCGCACGCCTGGCGGCGCGGGGCGCGTTGGTTCTGCAGAGTGACGGTGCGCAGACCTATCTGCCGGTCGGCGAAATCACGCCGGGTATGACCATCATGCTCGCTGCCGGCGAGCGCGTGCCGGTCGATTCGCAGGTGACCAAGGGTCTGTCGGAACTCGACGTCTCGCTGGTCACCGGTGAGAGCGTGCCGCAGCCGGCTCTGCCGAGTTCAGTGCTGCGCGCGGGTACGCTGAATCTCACAGGCCCTCTGATCATCACGGCGACAGCCTCGGCCAACGAGTCGTTCCTCGCGGAAATGCTGCGGATGATGGAAGCCGCAGAGCAGGGCCGTTCGGTCTATCGCCGCATCGCCGATCGTGCGGCCGGGCTCTATGCGCCGGTGGTGCATCTTACCGCGGCCATCACGCTGGTTGGCTGGCTCATCGTGTCCGGCGACGTTCATCGCGCGATCACTATTGCCGTCGCGGTGCTGATCATCACCTGTCCCTGTGCGCTTGGCTTAGCTGTGCCGATGGTGCAGGTGGTTGCTGCGCGGCGGCTGTTTGAGAGCGGCATCATGATCAAGGATGGCGGGGCGCTTGAGCGTCTCGCCGAGATCGATACGGTGGTGTTCGACAAGACTGGCACACTGACGCTTGGCAATGCCCGCGTCGTCAATTCGGACAACGTCGATCCTGCGACCCTGGCGTTGGCCGGCGCGATCGCCGCGCATTCACGTCATCCCTATTCGCGTGCACTCGCTGCTGCCGTTTCAACAACGACGACTCCGATTGCGCTCGATGATGTCTCCGAACATCCGGGCTGCGGCATGGAAGCGCGTCTCGGCGGCAGCGTGCTGCGCCTCGGGCGGCCGGAATGGGCCCTCACCGATACCAGCGGTATGGATCTCGATGGCTCTTCCGCCGTGTTGTCGCGCGATGGACAATGCGTGGCGGATTTCCGCTTCGAGGATCGGTTGCGTGCGGGCGCGGCTGAAACGGTCGGCGACCTGAAGCGCGACGGACTGGCTGTCGAGGTTGTCTCGGGCGATCGCGAGACGCCGGTGCGGACACTCGCTGCAGGCATAGGCGTGCCATATTTCGCCGGCGTGCTGCCGGGCGGCAAGGCGGCGCATGTGGCAGAGCTGGCGTCCGCCGGCAAGAAGGTCCTGATGGTCGGCGACGGTCTCAATGACACGCCGGCGCTGATGGCCGCGCATGCGTCGATGGCTCCGGCATCGGCCGCCGATGTCGGGCGCAACGCCGCAGATCTCGTCTTCCTGCGCGAGGATCTGTCGGCCGTGTCTCAGGCAATCGCGGTCTCGCGCGAGGCAGGGCATCTCGTGCGGCAGAATCTCGCGCTGGCAGTCGGCTACAATCTCATTGCGGTGCCGATCGCGATCATGGGCCATGTCACGCCGCTGGTTGCGGCGATCGCGATGTCCGGTTCGTCCATCGTGGTTGTCGCCAATGCGCTGCGGCTGCGTGGCCGCGGCAAGTCCGACAAGTCTCAGGACGCGAGCGCATCAACGCCGCGAATGGCGGTCAGAATGGAGCCGGCGGAATGACAGACTATTTCTATCTGATTCCGATCGCCATCGGGCTTGGCCTGTGCGGCCTCGCGGCGTTCCTGTGGTCGCTGAAATCAGGCCAGTATGACGATCTGCAGGGCGCCGCCGAACGCATCCTGCATCAGGATGATGTGCCGCTCTCGCATTAGCGAAGTAGGTGCCGGTTCGCGTCAGGGAAACGAGCCAGAACAAAAAGAAAGAGCCCGGGTTCTGCTCAGAACCGAGGCTCCTTCTTTAGGGGCAGTGTTGCTTACGGCTGGATCGCCGAGGCGTCGCGGCTGGCGAACTGCCGGTTGATCGAGATCGCAAGCAGGGTCACGACCGCGCCCGACAGCAGATACACGCCCGAGGAGGACAGGCCGAAGCGGCTCGACATCACCAGCGCCACGAATGGCGCGAAGCCGGCGCCGAACAGCCAGGCAAGGTCGGTGGTGAGCGCCGAACCCGTATAGCGGAAGCGCTTCGAGAAGCTCGATGCGACCGAGCCCGACGACTGACCGAGCGACAGGCCGAGCAGGATGAAGCCGGTCACCATGAAGGCGAGTTCGCCGACAATGCCGCCGTCCAGCATCTGCGGTGCGAAGCCGCTGAATACCGCGATGGCAATCGCCGAACCGGTCAGCAGCGTGCGGCGACCGACCTTGTCGGCGACATAGCCCGACACGATCATGGCGATGATGCCGAACACGGCGCCGATACATTCGACGATCAGGAAGCGGCCGGGTGCTTCGCGGGTGAACAGGAACACCCAAGAGAGCGGGAACACTGTGACCATGTGGAACAGTGCGAAGCTCGCCAGCGGTGCGAAGGCGCCGATCACCACGGTGCGGCCCTGCTGGGCAATCGTCTCGGTGATCGAGGACGGTTCGAGTTCACGGGCTTCGAACAGCTCGGTATAGCCGGGCGTCACCACCATGCGCAGGCGGGCGAACAGAGCGACGACGTTGATGGCGAAAGCAACGAAGAACGGATAGCGCCAGCCCCAGTCGAGGAAGTCGTCAGCGGACAGAGTGTCGACGAAGAAGGCGAACAGCGCGCTCGCCACCAGCAAACCGATCGGGGCGCCGAGCTGCGGGATCATGGCGTACCAGCCCTTCTTGCCCTCCGGCGCATTCAGCGCCAGCAGCGAAGCAAGACCGTCCCAGGTGCCGCCCCAGGAAATACCCTGGCCAATACGTGCAGCAGCCAGCAGCCAGGCCGATGCGACGCCGATGGATTCGTGACCGGGCAGGAAGGCGATGGCGACGGTGGCCACGCCGAGCAGGAACAGCGCGATGGTCAGCTTGGCGCCTTTGCCCTGGCTGCGATCGATGGCCGTGAAGATCATCGTGCCGATCGGGCGGGCGATGAATGCCAGCGAAAAGATCGCAAAGGAATAGAGAGTGCCGGTCAGAGGATCGAGATAGGGGAAGACGAGCTTCGGAAACACCAGCACCGAAGCGATCGCATAGACGAAGAAGTCAAAGAACTCGGAGGTCCGGCCGATGATGACGCCAATGGCGATCTCGCCCGGGTTAACCGCTCCGTGGCCATCCGCGTGCAGAAGGCGTGCGTCCCGTTCGATCGTCGATGACGTCTGCGCCATTTTTTTTATCCGTCGGTGGTGTGTTGAAGGTCATGCAATCGACGCCAAAGGGCGACGCGAGGTTGACGATTTGTCGCGAACCGTGTCTTCGGACCATTGGACAAATTGTCCAATGTTGCCCTGCAGCAAATGCGCCTAACCGTGCGCGCGAACGAACATTATCGAATGGGTAACACCTTGAGCCGCCTACGGATACTCCTTTTGCTGCCCTTGGTTGCCTTGCTGGGCGGATGCAATTTCGTCGTGATGAATCCTGCGGGTGACATCGCAGTGCAGCAACGCGATCTCGTGGTCATTTCCACGGTGTTGATGCTGCTGATCATCGTGCCGGTGATGGCCCTGATCGTGTTCTTCGCCTGGAAGTACCGGCAGTCGAATGCCGACGCGAAATACGAGCCGGACTGGGATCACTCGACGCATCTCGAGCTGGTCATCTGGTCGATGCCCCTCCTCATCATCATCTGTCTCGGCGCCGTGACCTGGTCCAGTACGCATCTGCTCGACCCGTATCGTCGGCTCGACCGGATCGCGCCCGGGAATGCTGCGAGCCTTCTTGAGCCGCTGCAGGTCGAAGTCGTCGCGCTCGACTGGAAGTGGCTGTTCTTCTACCCGGAATACGGCATTGCTACGGTCAATGAACTGGCCGCGCCGGTCGATCGTCCGGTGCGCTTCAAGATCACTGCTTCGTCGGTGATGAACTCTTTCTATATCCCCGCGCTCGCCGGCCAGATCTATGCGATGCCCGGCATGGAAACCAAGCTGCACGCGGTCATCAACAAGGCTGGCGTTTATGACGGCTTTTCGGCGAACTATAGCGGCGCCGGCTTCTCCGGCATGCGCTTCAAGTTCCATGGCGTCGATCAGGCCGGCTTTGATGCCTGGATCGCCAAGGCCAAGGTGAGCAACGAGACGCTGAGCCGCGAGGCCTATCTGGATCTCGAAAAGCCCAGCGAGAATGTGCCGGTGCGTCTCTACAAGGAAGTCGCGCCTGACCTCTACAAGGCGATCCTCAACATGTGCGCCCAGCCCGGCAAGATGTGCATGAGTGAAATGATGGCGATGGATGCGAAGGGTGGCCTCGGCCTCGCCAGCGCTCGCAACATCCTACCGCTGAAATACAATATCTCGATGCTCGACGGCACAAGCTCGACGAAGAACTACGTCGCCAGCGTCTGTACCCTTGCCGAGGCCGCACGCGAAGCAGCCGATCACCGCTCGACGACGACTCCACTCGACCCGACACCGGTCACCGGTGCCGGTCTCGCGCGCCCGGGTGCCGCCCCCGCGCCGTTCAATTTCACGCCTGCGCCGCCGCCTGCTGAGCGGCGCGCTTCCAACACCTGATCGGGTCGATCTAAATGTCTGATACAGCCGCACTGGCAAATACCGGGCTTGCGAAGTTCATCTTCGGCCGCTTGACGCTTGAGTCGTTTCCATATCATGAGCCGATTCTGGTCGCGACTTTCGCGATGGTCGCGCTCGGCGGCATCGTGCTGCTCGGCGCGCTGACCTATTTCAAGCTGTGGGGCTATCTCTGGAAGGAGTGGTTTACCAGCGTGGACCACAAGAAGATCGGCATCATGTATATGGTGCTGGGCATCGTCATGCTGCTGCGCGGTTTCGCCGACGCGATCATGATGCGCGCCCAGCAAGCCATGGCCTTCAACGGCTCCGAAGGTTTCTTGCCCGCCCATCACTACGATCAGGTGTTCACGGCGCATGGCGTGATCATGATCTTCTTCGTGGCGATGCCGCTGGTCACCGGCCTGATGAACTATATCGTGCCACTGCAGATCGGTGCGCGCGACGTGTCGTTTCCATTCCTGAACAATTTCAGCTTCTGGATGACTACCGGCGGCGCCATCCTCGTCATGATGTCGCTGTTTGTCGGTGAATTCGCCAAGACCGGCTGGCTGGCTTATCCGCCGCTATCGAATATCGGCTACAGTCCGGATGTCGGCGTCGACTATTACATCTGGGCACTGCAGGTCGCCGGTGTCGGCACGACGCTATCGGGCATCAATCTGATCGCGACCATCGTGAAGATGCGCGCGCCCGGCATGACCATGATGAAGATGCCGATCTTCACCTGGACCTCGCTCTGCACCAACGTCCTGATCGTCGCGTCCTTCCCGATCCTGACCGCTGTACTCGCGCTGCTGTCGCTGGATCGTTACGTCGGCACCAACTTCTTCACGAACGATCTCGGTGGCAACCCGATGATGTATGTGAACCTGATCTGGATCTGGGGCCATCCGGAGGTTTACATCCTGATCCTGCCGCTGTTCGGCGTGTTCTCGGAAGTGACCTCGACCTTCTCGGGCAAGAAGCTGTTCGGCTACACCTCGATGGTCTACGCCACGCTGGTCATCACGATCCTGTCCTATCTCGTCTGGCTGCATCACTTCTTCACCATGGGCTCGGGCGCCAGCGTAAATTCCTTCTTCGGCATCACGACGATGATTATCTCGATCCCGACGGGTGCGAAGATATTCAACTGGCTGTTCACAATGTATCGCGGCCGCATCCGTTTCGAACTGCCGATGATGTGGACGATTGCCTTCATGCTGACCTTCGTGATCGGCGGCATGACCGGCGTTCTGCTCGCTGTACCGCCGGCCGACTTCGTCCTGCATAACAGCCTGTTCCTGATCGCTCACTTCCACAACGTGATCATCGGCGGCGTGGTGTTCGGCATCTTCGCTGCCATCAACTTCTGGTTCCCGAAGGCCTTCGGCTTCAAGCTCGATCAGTTCTGGGGCAAGGTCTCGTTCTGGGGCTGGGTCCTCGGCTTTTACTTCGCCTTCATGCCGCTCTATGTGCTTGGTCTGATGGGCGTCACCCGCCGCCTGCGCACCTTCGACGATCCGTCGCTGCAGATCTGGTTCGTCATCGCCGCCTTCGGTGCGGTTCTGATCGCCATTGGCATCGGTGCTTTCCTCGTCCAGATCGCCGTCAGCATCTGGAATCGCGAGAAGTTGCGCGATACCACGGGCGATCCCTGGAACGGGCGCACGCTGGAATGGGCAACGTCGTCGCCGCCGCCAGATTACAACTTCGCTTTCACCCCGGTCATTCACGACAATGACTCGTGGTGGGACATGAAGCGCCGCGGTTATACGCGTCCGCTGGAGGGCTTCAGGCCGATCCATATGCCGAAGAACACCGGCACCGGCGTGATCCTCTCGATCCTGGCCACGGCGATGGGCTTCGCCCTGATCTGGTACATGTGGTGGCTCGCGACCCTGAGCTTCGTTGCCATCGTCGGCGTCGCGATCTTCCATACCTTCAACTACAACCGTGACTTCCACATTCCGTTGGAGGACGTCATCCGTACCGAAGGCGAGCGTACGAAACTTCTCGCAGTGCAGGCCGCGTCATGAACGTACCGACCCAAACGATAAACGGCACTGAAGTGCCGGTCTTCTACGTCGTCGATGAACACGATCATCCGGCCGGTTCCAGCACCATGCTGGGCTTCTGGCTCTACCTGATGAGCGATTGCCTCATCTTCGCGATGCTGTTCGCCACCTTCGGCGTACTCGGCGGCAGCTATGCTGCGGGCCCCGGGCCGAAGGATTTGTTCGACCTCAAGCTCGTCGCGCTTAACACCGCGATGCTGCTGTTCTCGTCGATCACCTACGGCTTCGCGATGCTGGAAATGATGAAGGGCAGAGTGAAGTCGACCCAGATGTGGCTCGGCATCACCGGCCTGTTCGGCCTCGCGTTCCTCTGCATCGAACTCTATGAGTTCCATCACATGATCCACGAAGGTGCCGGCCCCTGGCGGAGCGCCTTCCTGTCGTCCTTCTTCACGCTGGTAGGCACCCACGGCCTGCACGTCACCTTCGGCATCATATGGCTGGTGACGCTGATGGTGCAGGTCGCCCGTTTCGGCCTGATCGAGGCGAACCAGCGGCGGCTGATGTGCCTGAGCATGTTCTGGCATTTCCTCGACGTCGTCTGGATCGGCGTCTTCACCTTTGTTTATCTGCTGGGAGTGCTGCGATGAGCGCCGATGCACATGCCGCGCACGGACATGGTCACGATGACCATGGCCACGATGACGGCCGCGACCATGGTTCGTTCAAGTCGTATATGACTGGCTTCGTCCTCTCGGTCATCCTTACCGCCATTCCATTCTGGCTGGTGATGACGGGTGCGATCGAGAACAAGAACTGGACCATCGCGATCGTCGTTGCGTTCGCTGTGGTGCAGATCGTGGTTCACATGGTCTACTTCCTGCACATGAACACGACGTCGGATGCCGGCTGGACCATGATGGCGCTGATCTTCACGATCATCATCGTCGTGATTGCGCTGAGCGGTTCGCTCTGGGTGATGTACCACCTCAACGTCAACATGATGCCGGTTCACGACATGAGGAATATGCCCTGATGGCCACGGCGCGCGCCAACGACGGGATCGTCGTAGGCCGCCCGGCCAGACGGGAGTCGTCTGAATCGAAAATGGAATCCGGGCGGTCGCCACGTAGCGCGACAACCCTCACGGTGCTGGGCCTGCTGGCACTGCTCGGTATCGCGGGATTGACCGCGCTGGGCATCTGGCAGGTCGAACGCCGCGCCTGGAAACTGGATCTGATCGCACGTGTCGATCAGCGCAGCCACGCCGCGCCCGAAGCTGCACCCGGGCCTGCGGCGTGGCCTGCGATCAATCGCAATGACGAGGAATATCGTCGCGTCAGCGTCACCGGGCGGTTTGTGCCGGGCGCCGATACTCTGGTGCAGGCTGTCTCGGATCTCGGCGCCGGCTTCTGGGTGCTGACGCCGCTGCGTGCCGAGGCCGGCTACACCGTGCTGGTGAACCGGGGTTTCGTCAGCCCGGATGAGCGCAAAGCCGGCGCATTCGCGGTGCCCGCGACGCCGGTGTCGGTAACCGGGCTGCTGCGCGTCACCGAACCGAAGGGTGGGTTCCTGCGCTCGAATGATCCCGCTGCCCAGCGCTGGTATTCCCGCGATGTCGAGGCGATTGCCGCCGGCCAGACGCTCGGCGCTGTCGCGCCCTATTTCATCGATGCCAATGCCGCGCTGGACGCGCCGGGGCAGCCCCATGGCGGCCTGACCGTGATCGCCTTCCCGAACAACCACGTGGTCTATGCCATCACCTGGTTCGGCCTCGCTTTGATGCTGGCCGGCGCTGCGCTGTTCGTCGCCCGCGACGAGTGGCGGATTCGGAAAAAATCACTACCTCGCGTATGACGTCATGGATGGCGCGCCGGTCCGATTGAGGCTGGCCGATCAAGCTGACGGGGCGAGATGCCGGGTTTGGGAGCAGAGAGCAAGGTGGGCACACCAGACGTCACAGGCGTCAGTGCGGTTGCCGGATCACCAGTCGACGCGACGAGGGTCACCACACCCGTTGCAGTCACGGCTCTGCCGCTCGACGAGACCACCAATATCAAGAACATCAATCTGCTGATCCAGTTGCGCTGGATCGCAGTGGTCGGGCAGGTCCTGACCATCGCCTTCGTGCATTTGGTGATGGGCATTTCGCTACCACTGATGGCGATGGTCATGGTCCTGTGCGGCTCAGTATTCCTGAACGTCATCAGCCAGGAGTGGCTGCGCCAGCAGACCGACGCGCGTGACCGCGAACTGCTTCTGCTTTTGCTGCTCGACGTCGCGGCGCTGACCGCCCAGCTTTATCTGAGCGGCGGCGCCACAAATCCATTCATATCGCTCTATCTCCTGCAGGTTACGCTCGGGGCGATGTTGCTGAACGGCCGCTCGACCTGGGTCGTTGTTGTTGTTGCCTGTCTGTGCTTCGCCGGGCTGATTGTATTTCATCGCCCGCTGGCGCTACCGGAAGCGCTGCGCGACGATCTGTTCGAGTTGCACATCATCGGCATGTTGATCTGCTTCGTGCTCGACGCGGCGCTGATCGTTGTTTTCATGACGCGCATTGCAGAAAACCTGCGCGAGCGCGATGAGGGTCTGGCAGCGCTGCGTCAGCAGGCTGCGGAGGAGGATCATATCGTGCGCATGGGCCTGCTTGCCTCCGGCGCTGCGCATGAACTCGGTACGCCGCTTGCGTCGCTTTCGGTGATCCTCAGCGACTGGCGACGGATGCCGGAACTTGCAGGCAATCCGGAGCTGATGGAAGAGATCGCGGAAATGCAGGCCGATGTGCAGCAATGTAAATCGATCGTCACCGGAATTCTCATGTCGGCGGGCGACATGCGCGGCGAGGCGCCGGTTGTGACGACCGTCAACGGCTTCTTCGGCGAACTGGTCGAGGACTGGCGCGGCGCGCGCTCGATCAACACGCTGGTCTATGAGAATCGGTTCGGCGAGGACATGCCGATCGTGTCGGACTCGGCGTTGAAGCAGATGATCTTCAACGTGCTCGATAACGCCAACGAGGTATCGCCGCTCTGGGTTCGCCTCGCTATCGAGCGCGATGGCGATTCGCTGGTGCTGAAGGTCAGCGACATGGGGCCGGGTTTCGCCAAGGAGATGCTGGCGAATTTCGGCAAGCCCTATAATTCAAGCAAGGGCCAGTCCGGGCGCGGGCTCGGTCTGTTTCTGGTGGTCAATGCTGTCCGCAAACTGGGCGGCGCAGTGGTGGCGGAGAATCGTCCTGTGGGCGGTGCCCTCGTGATGTTGTCGCTACCACTATCCGCCCTCGCGATTGGAGCGCGCAAACATGTCGGATGAACGTCTGCTGATCATTGTCGAGGATGACGAGGGTTTCGCGCGCACGCTGAAACGATCCTTCGACCGTCGCGGTTACACCGTGCGGCATTCCGAGGGCTTCGAGACCTTGACCGAGGTGCTCGGCGACAAGGTGCCGGGCTATGCGGTGGTCGATCTCAAGCTCGGCGGAGCCTCGGGCCTGGCCTGCGTCGAGGCGCTGCATGCGCTGAGCCCAGAGATGCTGATCGTCGTGCTCACAGGCTATGCCAGCATCGCGACGGCGGTGGAGGCGATCAAACTCGGTGCGTGCCACTACCTGGCCAAGCCGTCGAACACCGACGATATCGAGGAAGCGTTCCAGAAGGCGACCGGCGATGTGCAGGTCGCGCTCACGGAGCGCCCAACCTCGATCAAGACGCTGGAATGGGAGCGCATTCACCAGACGCTGGTGGAAAGCGACTTCAACATTTCGGAGACCGCGCGCCGCCTTGGCATGCATCGCCGCACGCTGGCGCGAAAGCTTGAAAAGCGTCAAGTGAACTGAAACAGCTTAGTGTTTAGTGAGCTGGTAGCATCCCTGCTGCTAGCAACACCCCTGTTGCCGGAACCAGTGCGACACGGCGCTTTCGAACGGCGCCCAGGCGCGTTCGAACGCCTTGAATTGCGGCACGCTCTTGCGATAGAGCCCGCGCAACTCGGTCTCCATGGCCTCCAGGTCGACGCCGGTCGGCTTGCCGTCGCGGCTGATGGTGCGGCCGTTGACGACGACATCGCGGATGCAGCTCGTATTGCCGCGCGCAAACAGCATGTCGATCGGATCGACCGGCATGATGGCATCGCGGTCGAGCTGGCCGATATCGAGAACAATGAAATCAGCGGCTTCTCCGGCGGCGAGCATGCCCGAGCCCGGCGCGCCGATCGACTTCCGGCCATTGCGGATGGCAAGCGCGAGAAACTCCGACCGACCCCATGTGCGGTCGAAACCGAGACCGTCATGCGCCAACTGCACGAGGCGCATTTCGCGGATCGCATCATCGTCCTCGTCGAGCGCAACGCCATCGATGCCCACGGCAATGGGGCAGCCGCGGCGATGTGCATCGGCAATGGGTGCAAGACCGGAATGCAGATGCAGATTGGAGCTGAAATTCGTCACGATGGTCGCGCCGGACTCGGCGATCATGTCGAGTTCGTCCGGCCGGGCATGGATGCAATGCGCCAGTGTCAGGCGGTTGGACAGCAGGCCAATATCTTTCAGGTAGCGCACAATGCCGCTCGGAAAAGCGCGGTCGGCCCATTGCCGCTGATAAATCGTCTCGAGCAGATGCATGTGGACGCGCCGGCCGGTCGCCGCGGAGCGCTCGGCGATGGCTTCGAGCAGCGCAGGCGAGCACCACTGGACGCCGGCCGGACCGTATTGCACATCGATCATCGACCCGGCAATGGCTGCATGAATGGCTTCGACACGGTCGAGATATTCGGATGGTGTCGGGCTCGGACGAATGAACATGTCCTGGATCGTGCTGCGGTCGTCTTCGGGCAATGCGGCAAGCACGTCGGCGCTATGGCCATAGACGATCGGGTTCTGGTCGCGTACGGCCAGCGCGAAGGCCAGCCGGATGCCGACATCGCTCGCGGCCTTTGCGATTGCGATCGACTCATCGACGATCGGCATCTTGCCGCTCGGCCGGGTATAATGAATCATCGCGCCGCCGCAGCCTGCACGCGCCGCACGGGCGAGCGAGACAGCGGCGACGAGATAGGGATCTGGCGGCGTGCCGAATGCCGAGCGGACGATCCACGATTCCAGCGGCATGTTCGATGCGCCGAAGGATGTCATGGACGGCCGGGCGTGGTCGTGGGCGTTGACCAGTGCGGGGATGATCAGGTGATTTGTCTGCGGCGAAATATGCGCGCCTGCCGAGACGCTCGTGATCAGGCCATCCGCATGGTGGATGCTGGCCTGAGGCACGAGGCCTCGATCTGCGCCGGTGAAAATATTCGTCGCAGACAGGATCCCGTTCATCCGCGTGCAAGCCTTAGTTTGCCGTATAGACCAGTTCGCGATCCCCGCGCGCCGGCAGGAATTCGCGCGAGAATACTTCCTTCGGGGTCGGGGTGCGCTTCAAGTCGTAACCTTCGACGACCATGCCGATGGCACGGGTCATGCGGTCATCCTTGATGTCGCCGACGCCGATTTCTTTCATCTCGGGCGAGACCATCAGTTTGTCGAAGGAATATTGCAGGCGGCGCTTCTCGACGGGAACATCGACCAGATTGTCGAAGGCGACGACCCAAGCCATGCCGGCGTTCTGATCCTTGGCGACGGCGATGTTAGCCTTGTTGATCGCGCGGACCAGACCGGCAACGGCCTTCGGATTCGACGCCAGCAGCTTCTGCGATACCATCACGCCGTTCGAATACAGATCGAGGCCGAATTCACCGAACGAGAACCACTTGTAGTCCTTTTCCGGATCCTGACGGTTCAGGACGAGGTTGAAGTAGCTGGTGATGTTGAACACCAGCGCGGCGTCGATATCGCCCTTGATCAGCATCGGCTCCTGCAGATTGGGAGCCATATTGGTGACCTTGATCTTGTCGGCCGCGAGGCCGTTCTTCTGGATGAAGACAGGCAACAGACGCGTCGTCGGCGTGCCCTGCGCGCCGCCGAGCGTGTGGCCTTCGAAATCCTTGATCGTTTTGATGCCGCTGGTGTTCTTGGTGACGATCGAGAAGGGAGGCTGGTTCCACATCATATAGACCATCACCGGCGCGTCCTGTGGGCGCGTCGAGGAGTTCTGGATGATGGCATTGACGTCGCCGAAGCCGGCATCCCAGGCGCCGGACATGATACGGGTCACGGTCGCGCCCGAGCCTTCACCCTGATCGATGACAACGTTCAGGCCCTCTTCCTTGAAGTAGCCCTTGTCCTTGGCATAGAAGAACGCCGCGTCACTGCCCTGGGTTTTCCAGCCCAGCGTGAACTTGATGGTCGTCTCTTGAGCGAAGGCGGAGCCTGTGAGCAGGACGCTGCCGACTGCGAGGGCGGTCAATCTCTTCAACATGACATTCTCCTGGTTGATGTGGGTGGATTAGGTCGCAACGAGATCGTTCTTGCGCGTGGCCCAGCCGGTCACACGCGCTTCGATCAGAGAGAAAATGACGTAGAGCGCCACGCCGAGGATCGCGAGAATGAACAGGCAGGCGAACACCAGCGGGACGTTGAAGTTCGACGATGCGCTCATCATCACATTGCCGATGCCGCGATTCGACGCGACGGTCTCGGCCAGCACGGCGCCGACAAAGGCGTAGCTGACCGCGACTTTCAGCGAGGCAAAGAAGAACGGCATGGTGCGCGGCAGGCCGACATTCCAGAGAATGTCCATCTTGCTGGCGCCGAGTGCCTTCAACACGTCTTCCAGCTCCGGTTCGGTGGTCGCGAGGCCGGTCGCGATATTGACGACGATGGGGAAGAAGCAGATCGACAGCGCGGTAAGAATCGCAGGCACGGAGCCCGAGCCGAACCACAACACGAAGATTGGCACGACGGCGACTTTTGGAATCGACGAGAAGCCGACCAGCAGCGGATAGGCGGTGTCATAGGCGACTTTCGAGACGCCGATGACCGCGCCCAGCACGACGCCGAGGCCGACGCCAAGGACGAAGCCCGCCATAGTCGTGCCGAGGGTCTGTAGAATATGCGGCCACAGGATCGGGAAGCGCGCGATCAGCGTCGCAATGATTTCCGTCGGACGCGGAAGAACCAGATCCGACACGCCCGACATGGCGCAAAATAATTGCCATCCGACGAAGAAGATGACGATCAGTCCGAACGACCAGAGTTTTTGACGCAGGCCTACACTCATGACCTATGCCTCCTGCGCTTCGGGAGCGTTGCTCCGGGCGTTGACGATGAGTTCACGCAGGCGCTGATTGAGTGCGACGAAATCAGGCTCGAAAGTCATGGGGACGGTGCGTGGGCGCGGGAAGTCCACCGGGCTGTCGTCGAGGATGCGGCCCGGTCGTGCGCTCATCACGCAGATGCGGCTGGCCAGGAAGCCGGCTTCGCGGAGGTCATGCGTGACCAGCAGCACCGTCGGTTTGTGTTGCAGCCAGAGGCTCTGCAGAATCGACCAGAGTTCTTCCTTGGTGAACTGGTCGAGCGCGCCGAACGGCTCGTCGAGCAGCAGCATGCGCGGCTCGTGGATCAGTGCTCGACACAGATTGGCCCGCTGCAGCATGCCGCCGGACAACTGCCAGGGATATTTGTTGCCGAAATCCTTGAGGCCGACCTGGGCCAGCAATGCATGGGCCTTGTCGCGAAATTCGCCTTTGCGCTTCTGCCGATACTCGGACCGGAACGGCTCGACGATCTTGAGCGGCAACATGATGTTCCGCTCGATGGTCAGCCAGGGCAGCATGGTCGGGTTCTGGAACGCCATCCCAATCCGCAACGCCTTGGCGGCGACCTCACGCCCGCCGACGATGACGACGCCGGTGGTGGGGCGGAGCAGATTGCTGACGAGCTTGAGGATCGTCGACTTGCCGCAGCCGGAGGGGCCGACAAGGGCAAGAAATTCGCCATCGGGGATGATAAGGTTCGTCTCCGCAAGCGCCGGCGTGGCGGTCGGGCCGCGGCCGAACGTTACCGAGGTTGCGGACAGCTCAACGGCGGTCGGTCTGCGTTGGCCCTCGGTGGGCCCATTTTCTTGCATACTTGTCATGGCGATAAGTGCATGCAATTGGGGTGCCACTTGAGTCCAAGGCGAAACGTTGTCATTTTACGTTCGCTCGCCATTCCCTGAGGAATTATTGGGCAGTCACTCTCCTCGATTGCATGCACTTCGGGCACGGCCCGGAATGCCCAAATCGCGACAGGTTAGATCTGAATGCCAGAAGCGCCGAATTCAAAAGACAAGGTTGGGATGATCTGCCGAGCGCTGCGGCGGGCGATCATCGAGCAGGCTCTGGAACCCGGCGCCAAGCTTCCCGAGGACTCCTTGGGTGAGCGCTTCGGCGTTAGCCGCACCATTGCGCGCTATGCACTCGGGCAACTGGCGTCCGAGGGGCTTGTGGAGCTTCGCCGGAATCGCATCGCGGTGGTGGTGACGCCGAGCTGGCAGGATGCGCGCGACATCTTTGACATCCGGATGGATCTCGAACGGCTGATCGTCCGAAAGATCGCCGGCAAGCTCAGCAGCAGCCAGATCGCGCGCCTCAAGGCGCATGTCGAGGCGGAGCGCGAGGCGCATGACGGGCCGAACGCCGTGTCCATTCGCCTGGCGACTGAATTTCACATCATGCTGGCGTCGATGACCAACAGCCCGGTGCTGGTCCGCTATGTCAGCGAGATCGCCTATCGCTGCTGTCTGACACTGTCGCTGTTCAGCAGGCCGCATTCGTCGGAATGCGGCATCAGCGAGCACATCGCGATCATCGAAGCGCTGCAGGATGGCGATGCCAACAAGGCGATGTCGCTGATGCATTCGCATCTGGACTCGGTCGCCAACCGCGCGCTGGTGGAGCCGACCCCGGCGCGGGGCCGGGATCTGCTCGACGTGCTGGCTCCCTATACCGAGGAAGCGACCTGAAGGCGTCGCGGCGTCTATTGCAGCCGACGCAGCAGAAATTCGTAGAATTTCGGATTGTCCGCCCGCGACACATTGATCCTGATCGCGCGCGCTAGCGGGCTGTTCTTGTCGAGGCAGAACAGGCTTCCCGGCGCGATGAAGATGCTGTCCTTCGCGCCTTCGCGCGCCAGCGCCATGTCGTCGATTCCGTCCGGCAGCAGCAGATACAGGTAATAGCCCGTGCGGGCGTCGGCATAGAGCCGATGTCCGCCGCGGATGAGATTGGCGCGCACCTGCATCATCGCGGCTTCACCCCGCTGTCCCAGCCGCTTCAGGTGCCGATCATAGTGGCCGTCCGCGAGCAGTCGGTGTAGCAGCCGCTCCACATGTCCTGAACTGTTGACGGTGGTAAGCATCTTCAATTCGGCCAGTGTCGCGATGCGGTCGCTGCGGGCCGCAATGAAGCCCGATCGCAGGCTCGCCGACAGCGTCTTCGAGAAGGTTCCGATCGAGATCACATTGTTCAGCTGATCGAGCGTCGCCAGCCGGCTGTTCGCCGCCATCGGCAGATCGGCAAACGGGTCGTCCTCGACGATCACGAGGTTCGATCGCATCGCCGTCTGAAGCACCGCATGCGCCACGGGCAGCGTGATCGATCCTCCGGTCGGATTGTGGCCAAGCGACTGCGTGAAAAACAGCTTCGGCCGCTCCGACTGGATCTTTGCGGCGAGGTCGTCGACATCCGGCCCATCCGCCAGGCGGCGAACGCCGACGATGCGAACCTGCGCCAGCGTGAGCTTTGCGAACAGAGGATAATAGCCGGGCTCGTCCACCAGCACTGTATCGCCAGGCGACAGCATCGCGCGGATGATCAGGTCGAGCGCGTGATTGGCTCCGAATGTGAGCAGAAGCCCGTCTTCCTTCACCGCGATTTGCTGGGCCTGCAGCCGCAATGCGATCTGTTGTCGGAGCGGCAGGAATCCGAGCGCGGAGCCATAGGCGTCAGCGGCGGCCGGCAGGATCCGTCCGGTCCCGCTCAGATGGCGCTTGATCTCCGATTGCTCCGTCCACGACGCCGGCGGCCGTCCGTCGCCGACGCGGATCTCGAAATTCTGCGAGAGCTGGGCACTTAGCAGCGATGCGATGTCGACGGCTTCGCTCACGTGTTTCGGTCGCCCGCCATCATCGCCGCGATAGATGACCACGAAACCGGAGCCTGCCTTTGCTGCGACGAGATTGCCAAGCACCAGTCGGTCATAGGCTTCGACCACGGTGTTCTTCGACACGCCAAATTCCCCGGCGGCTTTTCTGATCGAGGGCAGGCGGTTGCCTTCCGGCAATGCGCCGGAGAGGATTTGCACACGCAACCGGCCGGCCAAAGTCTCGGCCAGCGTTGTACTGCGGTCGGACGGCTCACGAGAAGCGGTCAAGCAATGCCTCCAGGTGCAGTGCTGGACGGTCCATCGGAACCGTACCTTTCTCCAAGAGCGACAAGATTGAATTCAATCGTCCAGTCTCATGTCTTCGCGCAGATGGACCTGGTCTGCGTTCCATTTGCACGGAAGAATGCTGCATCCGCGAATACAGAGGTCATATCGCCATGGGTACAGTCTAGGACAATATTTCAGAACTGTCTCTTTCGGACGTCATCCGCGGATGCCTAACGTGCCGCCAACAGAAGACCCTGTGTGTGGGAGGCGCCGCTATGGCCGGTTCGAAGTCGGGCGAACAGCCCGGAAAGATCAATTCGCGTTTGGAAAATCTGCGCAATCTCGCGCCTGCCGAAAGGCTGGGCCGTGTGATCGACGCGACCTCGCTCGGTGATACCGAGCGCGCGGCCTTCGGCCCCGGTGCGCTGCCGCTCGAACTCGCCAATGGCATGATCGAGAATGTTATCGGCACGTTTGAACTGCCGGTCGGTATCGCCACCAATTTCACCGTGAACGGCCGTGACTACCTGATTCCGATGGCGGTCGAGGAGCCGTCGGTGGTGGCCGCGGCGTCCTATATGGCGCGCATCGTTCGCAAATGCGGCGGTTTCCAGACCTCAAGCTCCGCGCCGATCATGCGTGCGCAGGTGCAGGTGCTAGGCGTGACCGACGTGCACGGCGCCCGTGCGCGCGTGCTACGCGAGCGCGATGCCATCCTTGAGGCGGCCAATACCAAAGACAAGGTGCTGATCTCGCTCGGCGGCGGCTGCCGCGACGTCGAGGTGCATGTGTTCGAAAACACGTCGGTAGGGCCGATGATGGCCGTGCATCTCATCGTCGACGTGCGCGATGCCATGGGCGCGAACACCGTCAACACGATGGCGGAGACGGTCGCGCCGCTGATCGAGAAGATCACCGGCGGCATCGTGCGTCTGCGCATCCTGTCGAACTATGCCGATCTGCGCATTTCCCGCGCCATGGTGTCCGTGACGCCGGAGGCGTTGAAGACCGAGGAATATGATGGTGAGCGCATCGCCCGCGGCATCGTCGAGGCCTGCGCGTTTGCGATCGTCGATCCCTACCGCGCCGCGACCCACAACAAGGGCATCATGAATGGTATCGATCCCATCGTGGTCGCCACCGGCAATGACTGGCGCGCCATCGAGGCCGGCGCCCATGTTTGGGCCTCGCGCTCCGGCCGCTACACCTCGCTCACCAATTGGGAAATCGATGGCAGGGGCAATCTCGTCGGCACCATTGAGATGCCGATGGCGCTCGGCCTCGTCGGCGGTGCCACCAAGACCCATCCCGCCGCGCGAGCGGCCCTGAAGATACTTGGCGTGCAGAGTGCGCAGGAACTGGCGGAAGTCGCCGTTGCCGTCGGTCTGGCGCAGAACATGGGTGCGCTTCGTGCGCTGGCCACCGAAGGCATCCAGAAGGGGCACATGGCACTGCATGCGCGCAACATCGCTATCGTCGCCGGCGCCACCGGTGACGAGATCGAGATGGTCGCCGTCGCGCTCGCCGCCAATCACGACGTGCGTGTTGATCGCGCCAAGGAAGTTCTCGAGAAGCTGCGTTCGTAAAAGTGGAGGCCTTCTAAGGCCACTTTGTGCAACGCAACTTCGTGCAGGCATCACGCCTGCACGGCCGGCGGGTATGAAAATGTATCTTCGATACTCATGCTCTTGTACGAAAACCATGCGTGCCGATGTTGTCGGCGGACATTCGTATGGACTGGGAGGATGATGTGAACACAGCAGAAAAGATAGGTGGGCTCAAGGAGCGCAACGGTCCTCTCAAGGGCGTGACGGTGCTTGACATCACGCGTGTTGTCGCAGGTCCATTCTGCTCGATGTTGTTCGCAGACCTGGGTGCCACCGTGATCAAGGTGGAGCATCCCGGAGAGCCGGATTATGCGCGGACCTTTCCACCCTTCGTCGGCAACGACGATGAGCAGCTCAGCGCCTTCTTCACTCAGTTCAACCGCAACAAGAGGGGCATCACGCTCAATCTCAAATCCGAGGATGGCAAGGCCCTGCTGAAGAAGTTGGTGCAGAAGGCCGACATCCTCGTTGAGAACTTCCGTCCCGGCACGATGGACAAGCTTGGCCTCAGCTACGAGGTGCTGCGCGAACTCAATCCCAGGCTCGTCTACACCGCTATCAGTGGCTTCGGTCGCACAGGTCCAAATTCATCCAAGCCGGCCTATGACAATACGGGGCAGGCGGCCGGCGGCCTGTGGTCGATGAACGGCTATGCCGATCTGCCGCCGGTGCGCGTCGGCACGATCATCGGCGACCTCGCCGCTTCCCTCTATGCGGCTATCGGAACGCTCGCAGCATTGCGAGAGGCGGAGAAGACCGGCGTCGGTCAGGTGGTCGATGTATCTCAGCAAGACTCCGTGCTGACACTGACCGAGAACGCCGTGGTCCGTTACACCGCGCAGAAAGAGGTCGCCTCGCCACTGGGCAACGATCATCCGTTCGTTCGGCCCTATGGCCAGTTTCCCTGCAAGGACGGCTACGTTTTCTTCGGCGGCTACACCGACAAGTTCTGGGCGATTACCTGCGCGCTGTTCGGCGAGCCGGAACAGGCCAAAGATCCTGCTATCGATACGATGGAGAAGCGGTTCGATCACGCGGTGGCAGAGACCAGGGTCAAGCCGCTGCTGGAACGCTGGTTCGCGAACTACACCAAGGCCGAACTCGAGGAGATGGCGGGCGACAAGATCCCGCTCAGCGCCATCAAGACCATCGCCGAAGTGGTGGAAGACCCGCACATCGCTGCGCGTAACATGATCGTCGACGTTCCGATCGCCGGAAAGCTGATCGGCATGTTCGGTCTGCCGATCAAGCTATCCGGTGCGGGACAGATGTCGTTCGAAAAAGCGCCGCTACCTGGCGAGGACAATGCAGAGGTTCTCTCCCGGCTGGCGGATGTCACGGCGGCCGAGCTGGCGCGTCTCAAGGCGTCGGGAGCGATCTGATGGCGATTGATTTCACCAAGGACGGTCACGTCGCAACGGTTCGGATCAACCGGCCGGACAAGATGAATGCGCTGACGCTCGCCATGTATGACGACCTCGGCCGCGCATTCCACGCCATCAAGGATGACGATGAGATCCGGGCCGTGGTGCTGACCGGTGCGGGCGATCGCGCCTTCTGCGTCGGTGCTGACCTCCGGGAGTCTATTCCTGCACTTGCGGCGGACACGATCGACATCTCTGCCTGGGATCCGGCCCACATCAAGTTTCCCGGATTCTATAAGCCGGTCATCAGCGCCATTCGCGGCATGTGCATGGGCGGCGGGTTCGAGATCATGCTGGCGACGGACATCCGGATCGCGGCGCGCGACGCTGTCTTTCAACTGCCCGAACCGAAGCACGGTTTCGTGCCGGCGGGAGGCACGCTCGTGCGCCTGGTCCGGCAGATCGGCTACGCGCATGCCATGGAGATCATGCTGACGGCGGAGCGCTTTTCCGCGGATGACATGCTTGCCAAAGGCGTCGTCAACCGGGTTGCCGATTCCGATCAAGTCGAACTGCTGGCCTATGAGATGGCAGCCAGGATTGCGGCACTGAGTCCGATCGCCATCCAGACCATCAAGGAAGCGGCGCTGACGCTTCAAGATCTGCCGCTAGCAGAAGCATTTCGCGTGGAGGCCGCACTCGGTCAGCGCACCTTCACGAGTGCGGATGCCAAGCGTGGCCTGGCTGTGTTTGCGAACAGAGGAAACGGGAAGTGACGATGCGATAGGTCCCTGGAGAGATCGCGCGTTGCAGGCATATTGAAAAATCAAGAACGTAAAAGGGGTGGAGGATATGAGACGATCTGAACTGGGTGCATGCTTTACGACGGCGATTGCCAGCGTTTTTCTTTGCACCGCTTCTGCTGCGGCGCAGAACGCACAGGTCTCGGATGGCGTCGTCCGTGTCGGCGTCATCGAGGATATGTCGGGCGTCTATGCCGACATTACCGGCAAGGGTGCCGTGACTGCGGCGCAGATGGCGGTGGAGGATTTCGGCGGCAAGGTCCTCGGCATGCCGATCGAAGTCGTATTCGCAGATCACCAGAACAAGCCCGATATTGCCGCCAACGCTGCACGCAAATGGTTTGATACCGACAAGGTCGATGCCATTCTCGACGTTGCGTCGTCGTCGCCTGCTTTGGCCGTCCTTGAAATCGCCAAGGAGAAGAAGAAGATCATCACGCTGAGCTCGCCGGGATCGACCCGGATCACGAACGAGGTGTGTGGACCCTATGTGGTTCATTGGGCCTATGACACATTCGCGATCGCGAACAGCACAGGTAAGGCGCTAGTCAGCCAGGGTTTCGATACCTGGTATTTCGTGACGGCGGACTATGCGTTCGGTCAAGGCCTCGAGAAGGACACTGGCGATGTCGTCAAGGCATCGGGCGGCAAGGTCGCCGGTGCAACGAAACACCCGGTCGGGACCGCGGACTTCGCCTCCGTCCTACTGCAGGCACAGTCGTCCAAGGCCAAGGTTGTGGCTCTCGCCAATGCCGGCGGCGACACCATTAACTCGATCAAGCAGGCGGCAGAGTTCGGCTTGACAGCAGGCGGCCAGAAGCTCTCGGCGCTGGCGGGATTTATCAACGACGTTCACGGTCTCGGATTGAAAGAGGCTCAGGGGCTGACGATCACCGAGGCGTCGTATTGGGACATGAACGACGAGACGCGGAAGTGGTCGAAGCGCTTCTACGGGAAGGTGAACGCCATGCCGAACATGCTTCAGACCGGCACATATTCATCGGTACTGCATTATCTGAAAGCCGTGCAGGCCGCCGGCACCGACAGCACCGAAGAGGTGATGAAGAAGATGCGTGAACTGCCCGTCGATGACGTGTTCTACAAGAACGGCAAGATCCGCGAAGATGGTCGTATGGTCCACGACATGTATCTGTTCGAGGTGAAGAAGCCGAATGAGTCCAAGGCACCATGGGACTATTACAAACTGCTCGCCACGGTACCCGCCGATCAGGCGTTTCAGCCGTTGGCGCAGTCGCGCTGCCCGCTGGTGAAGAAGTAGGATAAACGCAAAAAGGCCCGCCAGAATGGCGGGCCTTTTCAGTTTTATCTCTGGGGTGCGATACGCTTACACGTCCACATTCGCGCTGAGCGAATTGTCTTGAATGAATTCGCGGCGCGGTTCGACCACATCGCCCATCAGCTTGGTGAAGATGTCGTCGGCCTCGTCGACTTCCTTGACCCGGACTTGCAGCAGCGAACGCTCATTGGTGTCGAGCGTGGTTTCCCAGAGCTGGCCGGGGTTCATCTCGCCCAGACCTTTGTAGCGCTGCAGAGCCACACCTTTGCGGCCGGCGTCGGTCACAGCCTCGAACAGCGAGACGGGGCCGTGGATCGGGAATTCGATGTCCTTGCGGCGCAGGACGCCGGATTTCGGATAGGCTTCCTGGAGGCTGCCGGCATATTCGTCGAGCTTGCGCGCATCGGCCGAGCCGAGCAGGGCGTCGTCGATGAAGGAGACGTCCTTCACACCGCGAATCGTGCGCTCGAAGAAGAAGCCCTGGCCTTCGCGGAATTCACCGATCCAGCCACGCTCGACTTCGTCGGCCAGCGCGTCCAGCCGCTTGGCGATGTAGTCGGCAGCGGCATTGGCGGTGGCGAGATCAGCGGTGACCCGCGGATTGAGCACGCCAGCGATTGCAGCCTGCTCGACGACTTTGCGATTATAGCGCGAGTGCAGATTGTTGAGCGTGCCGCGGATGATGCGAGCATCTTCCACCAGCGCCAGCAGATCACGGCCTGTGCGATCCTCGCCCGAAGCGAGCTTGAAGATGCAGTCGTCGAGACCGGTATCGATCAGGTAATCTTCCAGCGCCCGCTCGTCCTTGAGGTATTGCTCGGACTTGCCGCGCGTCACTTTGTAAAGCGGCGGCTGCGCGATGTAGAGATAGCCGCCTTCGATCAGCGTCGGCATCTGGCGGAAGAAGAACGTCAGCAGCAGCGTGCGGATATGCGCGCCATCGACGTCGGCGTCCGTCATCAGGATGATCTTGTGATAACGCAGTTTCGACAGGTCGAAGTCGTCGCGGCCGATGCCGGTGCCGAGCGCCGTGATCAGCGTGCCGATCTGTTCGGAGCCGAGCATCTTGTCGAAGCGCGCGCGCTCGACATTGAGGATCTTGCCGCGCAGCGGCAGCACGGCTTGGAATTCGCGGTTGCGGCCCTGTTTCGCAGAGCCGCCTGCCGAGTCACCCTCGACGATGAATAGTTCGGACTTGGCGGGATCGCGCTCCTGGCAGTCGGCCAGCTTGCCGGGCAGGGAGGCGATATCCAGCGCGCCCTTGCGCCGGGTCAGTTCGCGGGCCTTGCGGGCGGCTTCGCGGGCAGCGCCGGCCTCGATCACCTTGCTGACGATGATCTTGGCTTCAGTCGGATGTTCCTCGAACCACGAGGCGAGGGCTTCGTTGAGAACGTTCTCGACCACTGGACGCACTTCCGAGGACACCAGCTTGTCCTTGGTCTGCGATGAAAATTTCGGATCGGGCACTTTCACCGACAGCACGGCAGTGAGACCTTCGCGGCAATCGTCGCCGGTCAGGGCGATCTTTTCTTTCTTGGCGACAACTTCGGCATAGCCGTTGACCTGACGCGTCAGCGCGCCACGGAAACCGGCCAGATGGGTACCACCGTCGCGCTGCGGGATGTTGTTGGTAAAACACAGCACGTTCTCGTGGTAGCTGTCGTTCCACCACATCGCGACTTCGACACTGATGCCGCTCTGTTCGGCGCGCATTACGATCGGCGTCGGCACCATCGCCTTCTTGTTGCGGTCGAGATATTTGACGAATTCCTCGACGCCGCCCTCATACATCATGTTCTCGGTCTTCTCGACCGGATGACGCAGATCCGACAATCTGATGTTGACGCCGGAATTCAGGAAGGCGAGCTCGCGCAGACGATGTTCGAGTGTCGCGAAATCATATTCGAGTGTCGTGAATGTTTCCGCCGAGGCATAGAATGTCACTTCGGTGCCGCGCCTGCCATTGGCATCGCCGACCACCGAGAGCGGCGCCACCGCGTCGCCATGGGCGAATTCGATGCGGTGCTCTTTGTCGTTGCGCCAGACGCGAAGGATCAGCTTGCTCGACAGCGCGTTGACGACGGACACGCCGACGCCATGCAGACCGCCGGATACCTTGTAGGAGTTCTGGTCGAATTTTCCGCCGGCGTGGAGCTGGGTCATGATGACCTCGGCTGCCGAAATGCCTTCGCCCTTGTGAATGTCCACGGGAATGCCGCGACCGTCGTCGCGCACCGTCACCGAGCCATCGGCATTCAGAATAACTTCGACGGCGCTGGCGTGACCCGCAAGCGCTTCGTCGATCGCGTTGTCGACGACTTCGTAGACCATGTGATGCAGGCCCGAACCATCGTCCGTATCGCCGATATACATGCCCGGGCGCTTGCGGACGGCGTCGAGTCCCTTCAGGACCCGGATCGATTCCGCACCGTATTCGATGGGAATGGCATGCTCAGTGTCGGCGATGGGTTGCCGGGCTGGTTCAGTCATGTAGGGGCCTTCGAAGGTGTGCCGAATCAGCGCGGAAAACGGCGTCTGAATCGCTCTATTTGTGCCACGAAAGGCGCATTGCGCCTAGCGCAAAGTAACGCGCAGCAAGCTATTGAATAAATAGGTTTTTTTGGCGTCATTTCAAGCCGATTTGAGGTCGTTTTCGTAGCCTGATTTCGCGCTTGTTCCGGGCGTCGAAATGCGCGGCTTGCGTGCATCCGAGAGGCTATTTTTCGGCCAATCCCGCAGCCGGTTTGGCGGGGGTCTCCTTCAGGCCGCGCCGGGCGATCAAATGCGCGGCCAGCACAACCGGCTCCAGCAACACCATCCCGAACAGAATGCCAAACAGGCGGTCATAGCCGGGCTCCAGGGCGGCATTGGCGTAGTTGTCAGGCACCAGCACCACGAGGAAGGCCAAAGTGAATTGCAGGCCCGCATAACTCATGGAGGGCGGGCCATTTTCGATGTGACGGCCGATCATGACGCCGAGCGCGAGTCCGATGGTCATCAGGACGGGCGAATGTTGGCTGACCAGCAGGATTGCGCTGGCCAGCAGACCGCCCGCGAGACAGCCGACCAGCCGGTTCATCATGCGCGAGGAAACCGGGCTGAGCACGCCCTCCGCCAGCGAGGCGGCGGGCACCAGCATGACCGCGAAGATCGTGATGCTGGATTGGCTGAGCGACGGGATGCCGAGCCACTGCCAGGCCCACGGGATCAGCGCCAATGCAATGCCGCCGACCAGAGCGTGACGCGCCACCGTGGTGTGCCATTGCCGCGTCGGCTGGTCGACCGGCTTGGCGCGCAGATTGTTGTCCGGATTCGGTAGCGCGCGCCGCACTGTCCAGGTCGAGATCGCACTGACGATGACGCAAGCGGTGGTACCGGCCAGCACTTCGAGCACGCGCGTCGAGGCAAAGCGCAGGATCGGCTCGCGCGCATGCTCCATGCCTTCGATCAGCACCATCAGGAAAGTGAGGCCGGTGAATAGCCAGGCATAGGCGCGGCGGCCGACGATGGCGAAATAGAGGGTGATGCTGCCACCGATCAGAAGACCGAGACTCAGCAACACCTGCTGGCGCAGCAGCAAAGGCGCAGCGGCAAGTGCGAGTCCTGCGCCAGCAAGCGTCCCAATCACGCGGAGGATGCCGCGCGTAAAACTTTCGGCGACATGCGAGCGCATTACCATGTATCCGGAGAACGCGGCCCAGCCGACATTCTCCGCGCCGATGGCGTGCGACAAGACGATCGCCAGCAGCACCGAACAGATGCATTCGGCCTCGTCGATCATGCGCGGTCCGGGAATCGGAAGCGAACGCATTTCGGTTCCGAACGCGCGTGCGATCCGCGACAGATGAATGGCCAAAAATACCAGCATGGCCAGATATTTATGCTGTCGAACGTGGTCTACAACGGACGATTTCTCATGGCCCAATGCAGTGGCGGACGCGCGCGCTGGCGCGCTTGCACGTTTTGTCCTTAGTAGAGCTGCAGCGGGAGGATATCCCGACCGTCAGGGCCAACCATCAGGCCCCAGCTGTCGTTGGCCGCCACCTTGATCGTGCTGTCATGCGCGGGCTTGCCCGCGGCCTTGATCGTGACCTTGTAGGCGCCGGGCGGCAGTTCCATCGTCGGCCCGTTCGGGTTTTGCGGTCCGCCCGCGCCGGGCGCGACCTTGATCGTCTTGTTATTGACGCTGACCGACACTTCCGCGTCACCCATATTGCCGAACAGCAGCCGAACCTTGCCCAGTGCAGGCAGGATGCCCGCCTTCGTCGCTTCTGCGGGATGGCGCACTACCAGACTGACCGCGGTCTCGTCGTTGCGGCGTTCCAGCTTCAGCATGGCCGGCCCATCGGGGGCCTTGAAGGCGAGCGTGGCGCTGTCCGGCTTGATGACAGCGCTCTTCGTGTCTTCCTGCCACTGTCGCTGCGTGAGTTCGCGTCGGTAGAACGCCAGAACGGAGTCCAGTCCCGCAGGCACAGATGCACTCAACTCATGTCTGAACGGCGCGCCGCCTGGCAGCCCTGAAGTACCCAGCGATCGCAACGTCCGCTGCTTCGGCGTGGGATAATCGGTGTCGCCATCGGACTCGAGAACCTGTTCGGCGCTCTTGGCGTTGCCCGTGGTGGTGGTGTTGGCAACGACCGCGACAGGCACGCCCTTCAGGCCCGAGCCTGTCGCCGTGACATTGACCTTCGGGCCCATCTGCATCGCCGTCATTGAGATGCTCTGCTTGGCCTTGCTGAAATTCAACACCACCATATTGGGATTGTTGATGACTGACGGCGTGCTCTTCCAGCCGAGCGTTTTCAATCCGCTGCGGTAAAAATCTGCCAGCGCGCTGACACTTGATGAGCTGGTGAATGCGAGTCTGCCATCGGCGCCGTCGAAGTCGATCTCGCTGGCGGTGTCGGGCACGGGAATCGGTGTGCTCGAACCGTCCATCGCGCGCAACGCAGTTTCCGGCCCACGAGCGGCTTGTGCCGCTGCGCGCTTCGCATCCGCTTCGGCAATAGCTGCTTGCCCGAACGCGAGTGCATCCTTGATAAAGCGGTCGTCTGCTTCCTTTTTGGCCTTCGCGCGCGCTGCGATCACAGATGGCAGAACTTGTATGTCGATCTGCACGGTGGTCAGGTCGTATTTGCGACCGATCTGCATCGTTGCCGTCTCTTCCGGCGATGTGAATGCGAGCGAGGCGCGATCGGCAGTGACGACGGTGTCCTTGCTCTGTTCGACCCAGCCCTTCTTGCCGAGTTCGCGGCGATAGAAGGCCAGCACCGGGCCAAGTTCAGCCGGGATCAGCGCATGCGCTTCACGCTTGATGGAATCCGCGCTGCCCGTGGTTCCTGCGGATTTAATGCGTTCCGGTCGCGGCAGGCCTGCGGATTCAGGGCCCGCTGCGAGATCTTGCGGAAGCGCGAAGGGCGCAACGCGAATTTCGACGCTGGTCTTGTTATCGGTGCTCCGCTGCAAGGTCAGCATCACCGGCAATTGCCGCGTGTTGCCGTCACGAGAAAAATAGACGCGCACGCCATTCGCGATCGTCTCGTCGATCTTCGCATCCGGCCAACGCGCCTCGGCTGCGCCCGCGGACAGCGGCGACCAGCCCAATGTAGCGAGTTCTTTCTGAAAGAAGGCGAGCGTCGCATCAACGGTTTCAGCCGTCGTGCATCCAAGATACGGCCGCCGTTCGTCATAGACGATATCGGTCGCGCGATCGGGGAAAGGCAGGTTCACTTCCAGGCGCTGCGAGCTGTAGCTGACGCCCGACCGATCGGTTCTACTGCCGTCGCTCATAAAAGAGGCCGACACACCCTGCGCACCCTTCTTGTACCAGCGACTGCGATCTGATCCCTCGAGTGGCGGCGTGTAGGCGATCCAGCCATCGGCTGCGAGTAATTTTCCGGTGTTGGCAATGGTGTCCGCGACGTTGCCTGCGCCGAAATAGCTGACGCTGAGATTGGGGTATTTGGTGGCTTCAGGCCGGGCCATCGCGCCTTCGATATGCGGCAGCGTTCTCACATCCACCAGGCCGTCTTCCGCACGGCAGGCCAGCGAGCCGCCGGCGATGGCGGTGCTGACGAGCAGGGCCAACAGGCAGTGTCTGGCCGGGAGCTGTATCCCGCGCTTGCTTGAAAACATCACTGAAAGCCTCCGGCGTTTGCTTGCGTGCATGCAAAAGCGCTGCCCACAAGGGCAGCGACATCATTTGCGCGGGGCACTTAGAGTGAGTTGTAGGAGGTATTGCTTTGGTTCAACCGGCCGGCTGGCGCCGCGCGATATGCCCATTGGCGACGTCGAAAATGTCGCCGGATGGGCCGATATCTGCGAAAGCAACAGGATCGGCGCCGGTCATCCAAACCTGGGCGCCCAATTTCGAGAGTTCGCCGAACAGCGACTTGCGCCGATCAGGGTCGAGATGGGCGACGACTTCGTCAAGTAACAGGAGCGGCGTGATACCGGTCATCTCCGCGACCAGGGTGGCGTGGGCGAGGATGAGCCCGATCAACAGGGCCTTCTGTTCGCCAGTGGAGGCATCGTGCGCCGGCATGTTTTTCGGCGCATAGATCACCTGCAGATCGGTGAGATGCGGGCCGTCGAGCGTGCGGCCGGCGGCGGCATCACGCGGGCGACCATCGCGCAAGATCTGGCGATAGCGATCTTCGACCGCTGTGGCCGGTTCATTGACCAGCGCATTCTCCATCCAGCCGTCGAGCATGATGAGTGCGGATGGAAAGGCCGATGCTTCGCCGCGCACGCGGAGCATCTCTGCGAGCCGCATTGCAGTCTGGCCGCGTGTCGCGGCAACGGCGACCGCGAGTTCAGCGGTCTCGCGCTCGATGGCATCGAGCCAGTGGGCATCGCCGTTCCGGTCTTCGAGCAAGCGGTTGCGCGAACGCAGGCTACGCTCGAGTGCAGAGACGCGACCGGAGTGATCCTTGTCGATGGCCAGTACGAGGCGGTCGAAGAAGCGCCGGCGTTCGGAGGCGGCGCCCATGAACAGCTGGTCCATGGCTGGCGTCAGCCACACCATGCGCAGGTGATCGCCGAATGCGGTGGCAGAGCCTACCGGCTCACGGTCGATACGACAGCGACGACTGGTGGACGCACCTTCTGCCGCGGGGGCATCGATGCCGGTGCCGAGTGTGGCGAGACCAACCTCACCCTCGACAGTCGCCGACACGGCCCAGGAGCCGTCGCCTTCGTTATTCGCAACGTCTTCGAGCGTCGCGCGGCGCAGGCCGCGGCCGGGCGACAGAAACGAGATCGCTTCGATGCAATTTGTTTTGCCGGCGCCGTTCGGGCCGACGAGGGCGACCATGTCCGCCGACGTCTCCAGCGACGCCGCGCGATAGCTGCGGAAATTGGTGAGCAACAGGCGATGGATGCGGGAGGCGGTCATTCGTGAATATGGGACTCAGCTAAAGTCGTCGCAACGCGCCGCGCCAATCTCCGTCGTCATCCCCGCCTAGTGCGCCGAAGGCGCATGCGGGGCGGGGATCCATAACCACGGCCGGCACAATTAAAACGGCAGAGTCGTCGCTACCTGGCTGCAACTAGTTCTTCGGAGGCTATGGGTCCCCGCTTTCGCGGGGACGACACCTGAAGAAACTCACACCCGCATCGGCATCAGCACATAGAGCGCACCCTTGGCGTCCTTGTCCTGCACCAGCGTCGGCGAACCGGGATCGGCAAGGCGCAGCACGGCGACTTCGCCTTCGATCTGGGCGGCGATGTCGAGCAGATAGCGCGAGTTGAAGCCGATATCGAGCGCGTCGGAGGCGTATTCGACCTCAAGCTCTTCGGTCGCACTGCCCGAGTCCGGATTGGTCACGGACAGCACCAGCTTGCCCGCGGACAGCGCAAGTTTCACGGCGCGGCCGCGCTCGCTGGAGATTGTCGAGACGCGGTCGACCGCATTCTCGAAATCCTTCTTGTCGATCACCAGTTCCTTGTCGTTGTTCTGCGGGATCACGCGGCCATAGTCGGGGAAGGTGCCGTCGATCAGTTTCGAGGTCAGAACCACATTGCCGAGCGTGAAGCGGATCTTGCCCTGCGACAGCTCGATGGTGATCTCGGCTTCCAGATCCTCGATCAGGCGCTGCACTTCACCGACCGTCTTGCGCGGCACGATGACGCCCGGCATGCCCTCGGCGCCCTTGGGCAGCTTGAGGTCGATCTGTGCCAGACGATGACCGTCGGTGGCGACGGCACGCAGGGTCGCCGCGGTCGCGGTGCCGGCGGCGTGGAGATAGATGCCGTTGAGATAATAGCGGGTCTCTTCGGTGGAGATCGCAAACTGCGTGCGGTCGATCAGGCGCTTGACGTCGGAGGCGGGCAGCGCAAACGAGTGCGTCATTTCGCCGGCGGCGAGATCCGGGAAATCATTCTCCGGAAGCGTCTGCAGCGTGAAGCGCGAACGTCCAGCGCGGATCGCCATCACCGAGCGATCGCCATCGGCTTCGAGCACGATCTGCGAGCCATCCGGCAGTTTGCGGACGATGTCGTAAAACATATGCGCGGGCACGGTGGTGGAACCGGCGGTGCCGACTTCGGCGGCCAGGGTTTCCGTGACTTCAAGGTCGAGGTCGGTGGCCTTTAGCGACAGCCGGGCATTTTCGGCGCGGATCAGCACGTTTCCCAGGATCGGAATCGTGTTGCGGCGCTCGACCACGCGATGCACGTGGCTCAGCGACTTCAGGAGTTGCGCGCGTTCGACGGTGACCTTCATAACAAAACCCGCCCGATTCAATCCGGTGTCGTGTGGAAATGCCTGGCGGCCCGAATGGGCGCCGCGGCGATGACACCCGCAAGCTCGATCAAGTGGATTTTGCTCAATCCCGCGGGGGACCGCAAGGTGGCGTGGATGGCCGGGAAGCGCAAGAGAGATGCGCTTCCGGCCCCCAATGTTTTGACGGTTAACACCCTCGTCCTGCCCCGGCGCACGCTTTGGCGCGTCGGGGGCGGGGACGCTTTTACTCCTGCAGTTGGCGCTTCAGCGTCTCGACCTCATCCTGCAGGGCCACGTCCTTGCCGACCAGCGCCTCGATCTTGCGTACGGCATGCAGAACCGTGGTGTGATCGCGGCCACCGAAGCGGCGGCCGATTTCCGGCAGCGAGCGCAGCGTCAGGGTCTTGGCCAGATACATCGCAACCTGACGGGGGCGCACGACATTGGCGGTGCGGCGCGACGACAGGAGGTCGGACCGGCTGACATTGTACTGACGCGCGACGACACGCTGGATGTCCTCGATCTTGATCCGCTTCGGCTCCTGCGGGCGGATCAGGTCGCGCACTTCGCGTTCGGCCATTTCCAGCGTCACCGGCGTGGCGTTCAGCTTCGAATGCGCCAGCAGGCGGTTGATTGCGCCTTCGAGATCGCGGCCATTATGGGTAATGGTGCGGGCCAGATAGTCGAGCACCGGATCCGGCACGTCGAACGAGGCGTGATGCGCGCGAGCGGCGGCAACGCGCGATCTCAGGATGCCCAAGCGCAGCTCTTCGCCGAGCGAGCTCATTTCGACGACGAGACCGCCGGCGAGGCGCGAACGCACGCGTTCGTCGAGGCTTTCCAGATCCGACGGCGGACGATCAGCGGCGATCACCACCTGGCGGCCGGCATCGATCAGCGCATTCAGTGTGTGACAGAATTCGGCCTGCGTGGTCTTGCCCTGCAGGAACTGCATGTCGTCGATCACCAGCACGTCGATGCCGCGTAGCGCTTCCTTGAAGGCGAGCGCCGTTTGCGTCTTCAGCGCAGCGACGAAGCCGTACATGAACTTCTCGGCGGTGAGATACAGCACCTTGCGGTCGGGGCCGGAATTGCCAGCCCAGGTCACGGCCTGCAACAGATGGGTCTTGCCGAGGCCGACGCCGGCATGGATGTAAAGCGGGTTGAACATCACCGGATCGCCGCGGCGACCTTCGGCGACCTGACGCGCGGCAGCATGGGCCAACGTGTTGGCGCGGCCGAGCACGAAGCTCGCAAAAGTCAGGCGCGGATCGAGCGGCGAGCCGCCGAGTGCTTCATGGCTTGCTGACACCGGCGCGGTGGCTGTGGCACGGAGTTCGGGCGCGGGACGGTTGTTGAACGTCTCCGTGCGGCGCGCTTCGGTCGGCGCTGCGGCTTCCTTGTTGGCGGGCGCAACGTTGCGCATCGCCGAACGCACGGTGAGATCGACGCGATGAACTTGCGGCATCTCGGCCTGCCAGGCGTTCAGCACGCGCTCGGCGTAGTGGGCCTGGATCCAGCTCTTCAGGAATCGGGTGGGTACCGAAAGATGGACGCTGTCGTCCTGCACGCTTTCGAGATCCATCCGCGCGAACCAGCTGGAGTAAACGTCTTCGCCAACCGTCGACCGCAGCCGACCTTTCACGCGAGACCAGTGATCCTGTTCCATATTAGCCATTGTCAGAGAACTTTTCAGATAGAGTGAGTGTCCGGCACAACGCTGCCGATGAATGTCCGCGTATGGAGACGCGGTGCGACCTCGTGTGACGCGTCGTCTTCGGGCACAGCTCCGCCAACGGCCATCCGGCCGAGGTCAGATCAGTGATGTCGAAGAGGACCTCGTCGCGAGGTCAGCGCGTACTGGAGGGTCTGTCGGGAACGTGGGCGGAGGTGTGGATCGCCGTATCTGAACGAGACGCAGATCGCGGTCGCTGGAATGCTGTCGTGGTCGATTTGCGCATAAAGCCTCCCCCGCTCACCGCGGTCGCTCGCGGCAAGATGTCAGTTCACATGTGGTTCAAAGTCAGTCCGCAACGCTGAACATCGAAACTCGTTCAGTCGCATTCCCGTATCGTCGTCTTGCCCGCTCGCCTGCCCGCTTACTTCCGCACCGTCAGCTTTGCTGGTTGCGATTGGCCGGTGCGCATTTCTTTTCAAAGCATCCGGATGGATACCCGAGAAATTTCGACACAGAACAACCCTTCCCATATTGCTATGGGCTGCGATCCGATCAAAGCTTGGAAGGTGTCGCTAACCTGAAGACCGTCGCTGATCCTAAGGTCCGTCCTGGTTCTTAAATCGCTCTGATCTGAAGAACCGCGGGCGCCGCGAGTGATTAAAGAAATACAGCACGCCCGGTTTCTCGCAACGGAATCATTTTTCAGGTGCCCCGCAAAAGCCTCACTTGCGCAGCCCGGAACACGTCGTGATTTTTTTGACGATGCGTCAAGGTTTTGAATCAACGCGCTGAATCGTAATGTGACAGTGCCGTTGCAGATTCGATCCAGCGAAAAAAGAAATTCATAATTCATTTACGAATGAAGGGGCGGAGTCCGCGTTTTCAAACTGGTCCGCTTCGCTATGCCGATAAGTGATTAGAGCCGCGCGTTTTTTTCTGTGCGTTGAGTCAGGGTAACCCTAGACATCGGACTCGCGCTGGCGGCGTGGCGCTGTTGCTTTTTCAGAATCACGCTGACGCAAGCGATAACGCGGATTGGCACTCGGTGTGATGCGTTGTGCGTTCCGGCTGTGCCGTTGAAGAGACATGACGAGACGCGCATCGCGCAGGCGCGCGGCGGTCTTTGCGCTTCATCAGAATTTGTGACGCGATAGCGCGAACGCATTGCGGCATAAAAAAAGCCCGGCGTGAAGCCGGGCTTTTTGGAAAGAATGTTGTCGTCAGATTACTGCGCGAGCTTCGCGATCTGATGGACGAGACGCGAGACCTTGCGGCTTGCGAGATTCTTGTGAACGAGGTTGCGCTGAGCAGCCTTCATCAGTTCGGGCTCGGCGAGCTTCATCGCCTTCAGCGCCGCTTCGCGGTCGCCGCTCTTGATCGCCGCCTCGACGGTGCGGACTGCACCGCGCATCTGGGTGCGGCGGGACTTGTTGACGATGGTGCGGCGGGCAATCTTGCGCGTCGCCTTCTTGGCGGAGGTCGTATTGGCCATATCTCACTATCCTTCAGCAGCGTCCCGTCTCGGGCGCCGGGCTGATTGACGTCTGCCGCTCGACTGCGGCCAACGCTGATCTGTTTCCGGGGTGTTCCTGAAAATGCTATCCCCGGAGCGGCAAAGCTCACGCGTTTCGAAACTCACGGGGCGCGCCGCTCAAAGAACAGCGGCGGCGGGATTGCGCCCACCGCCATTGGCGCTCCTTATAGAGTGCCCGATTTCCACCGTCAACGCCTTCCGGCTGCGCCTTTAGACGAAAAACAGCCGCAGAGTGGCGGTTAAGTTGCTGATGAGGTTGAATTTCTCGGATTTGCCCGGTATTGCCGGGGGTGAGAGCGATGAGGGGATTCGGATGATCCGCGGGTTTTTCCGCCTGATAGGGCTGTTATTGCTGGCCGGTGGGTTCGTGTTCCTGGTCTATGATGGGGCGCGCTCGATTGCCGATCAGGCGCTGCGGCTGACCCGGCTCGGGGAGTTCTGGAACGACATCAACCAGGCCAGCCAGCGTTCCTTCCAGGCGATGGTCGATGCCAATGCGCCGTTCCTCAGCGGGCTTCTCAAATTGCTGCTCAACCAGCCGGCCTGGGCCGTCATGGGCGTGCTCGGCATCGTGCTGATGCTGTTGTTTCGGCCAAGCAAGCCGTTGATCGGCTATTCGCGGAATTGAACGGCGCTCGACGACGTAACACACCTGCCGTTTCCCTCGTAGATACCTATATTGCCACCTGAGATACGCCGCGCGGCAGGAGTGAATCCGGTTCTGCCTCGCAGGTGCTGTTGGCCCCCCAAGATCTGCGCGTTCGTCCAGCGAGCCGGAGTCCACTTCGTTCGCGAGCGCGCCGGGAGATGACTCATGTTGTTCATGCGCAAGACCACTGCATTGCCGACCGCGGCCGAAGCGCTGCCCGGTCGCGATACGCCGATCCCCACCGCCAAGCATCACTTCGTCAATGGCAGCAACATCCAGCCGCCCTATCCGGAAGCAGTTGAGCAGGCGGTGTTCGGGCTCGGTTGCTTCTGGGGCGCTGAGCGCAAGTTCTGGGAGCTCGGCGACGGCATTTACACGACCGCGGTCGGTTACGCCGGCGGCTTCACGCCGAACCCGACCTATGAAGAGACCTGCTCGGGCCGTACCGGTCACACCGAAGCAGTGCTGGTGGTGTTCGATCCGAAGAAGATTTCTTACGAGCAGTTGCTGAAGACGTTCTGGGAGAGCCACGATCCGACCCAGGGCATGCGTCAGGGCAACGACATCGGCTCGCAATATCGTTCCGCGATCTACACCTTCAGCGATGCACAGCGCGATGCCGTCGCAGCGTCGAAGGCGGCGTATCAGAAGGCACTGTCCGCGAAGGGCCTCGGCGCCATCACCACCGAGATTGCGCCGGCCGGGAAGTTCTACTTCGCCGAGGACTATCACCAGCAGTATCTGGCAAAGAATCCTGGCGGCTATTGCGGTCTCGGCGGCACCGGTGTGTCGTGCCCGATCGGGGTCGGCGTCACGGCCTGAGCTGACCACGGCTAAGTGTAGATAAACAACGTCAAAAGCCCGCTTTCGGAGCTCCCGAAGGCGGGTTTTTTGCTGCCTGATGGAAGGCCATGACAACGGAATTTTAACCATAAGAGGCCAAAACCGAGGCTGCCTCTATGAGGGATATGTCCAGTGTCGTCTGCCCGCGCGTTTCGTCTGCCCATGATTGTCGCGGTTGCCGCGCTGGCTTTGTCCGGCTGCATGCGGAGACCGGGTCCTGTTGCAGTGGTTGCGCCGGCTGCCGATCTCGACACGCTCGCTTACGGTCGCCCGGGTTACGGGCCGGCAGCAGTGCCGGTTGCTTATGCTCCCCCGGTCTCGACCTATGATGCGCAGTACAAGCTCGATGCCGGCGACAAGCTGCGCGTCGTGGTTTACGGCCAGGAAGGTCTCACCAATTCCTACGCCATCGATGCCGGTGGCGCGATCACCATGCCGCTGATCGGCCGCGTGCCGGCGCGCGGCATGACGCCCGCTGGGCTGGCTGCGAGCATCACCGGCCGCCTGCGTAATGGCTTCATTCGCGAGCCGTCGGTGGCTGTCGAAATCGAAGCCTACCGTCCGTTCTTCATCCTCGGTGAAGTTGCCGCTCCCGGACAGTATCCCTACGTGCCCAATATGAGCGTCGAGAGCGCAATCGCCATCGCCGGTGGTTTTTCGCCACGCGCCAAGCGTGATGAAGTCACGCTGACCCATACCACCGTTGAGGGCTCGTACCGCGCCGTGGTGCCATTGGGCACGCCGATCAATCCCGGTGATACGGTGCTGGTCAGCGAGCGCTGGTTCTGATCGCACGCATCGATCGCGGTCATCACCTCACACGCGATTTTCTCCGCTTCACGGAATAGACGCGCTTTCCCGCGATGAAATTGGCTGCGATGTATCGGCGCATTGGCGTCAGGATACGCGTTGCTCTGTATCAGAATCGTCTCCCGCCCTGTAGCAATGATCAAGCGAGGCCAACTCGCTGAAATGCGCCGCCATGTCGGCACATATGGATATCAGGGGGAGAAGAGATGAAGACCAGTCCGTCGGTCAACGTGATCCGCGGCGTCACTCTGGCAGCCATCGTGGCGCTGGGAGCGGTGTCGTCGGAGGCATCTGCGCAGACCGCGCAATCCTATCCTGATCGGCGCATTACCTTCGTCGTGCCCTATGCGCCCGGCGGTGCCACTGACGTCGCTGCGCGGCTGCTAGCACAGAAGCTGCAAGAATCCTGGAAGCAGACCGTCACCGTGGAGAACAAGCCGGGCGCCGGTGGCGTGATCGGCAACGATTTCGCTGCCAAGGCTCCGGGCGATGGCTACACGGTGCTGATCGCAATCACGCAGATCATCCAGGCGCCGAGCCTGATGTCGAAATTGCCCTACGATGCGTTCAAGGATCTCGCGCCCGTCACGCAGGTCGCGATCTCGCCGATCGTGCTCGTCGTGCCCGAAGCGCAGCCGATGAAGTCGGTGAAGGAACTGGTCGATCTTGCCAAATCCAGTCCCGGAAAATATCCGTACGGCACTTTTGGCAACGCCACCACGTCGCATCTTTACGGCGAGCTTCTGAAGAAGAACACCGGCATTGATATGACCCATGTGCCGTATCGTGGCGCCGCGCCGCTCTTGAACGACTTGCTCGGCAATCAGGTCACGGCGGCCTTCCTCGACTTCACCACGGCCGGTCCGCAGCTCGAAGCCGGCAAGATCCGTCCGCTCGCGGTGGGCGGCGAGAAACGCAAGCCCAAGCTGCCGAACGTGCAGACCATGGCCGAACTCGGCTATCCCGGTTTCGAGGCTGAAGGCTGGGTCGGCGTCTTCGTGCCAGCAGCGACGCCGAAGGACATTGTGAGCAAGCTGTCGGCCGAGCTCGGTCGCATCATCAATTCGCCGGAGGGGACCGCCGGCCTGCAGGCGGTCAATCTCGTTCCGGTCGGAGACAGCCCCGAGTCCTTCGAGAAGAGCCTGCGCCGCGATTTCGATCGCTGGGCGACGGTGGCAAAGACAGCGGGCGTGAAGGGCGAGTGATGTTCCAATTTCTCCCGACTGGCAGGGAAAGATCGAGGCTGCTCCCTCTCAGTCGTCATACCCGGGCTTGACCCGGGTATCCAGCTTTGCCCAAGCGCTTGTTGGTGCCGCAAAGGTGGATTGCCGGGTCAAGCCCGGCAATGACGTGGAGAGGGCGGCGGCTTACTTCAGATGCTTCGCGAGGAACGCGAGGCTGCGCTCCCTTGCGATGTCCGCGCTGGCCTTGTTGTAGCTGGCGCGCTGATCGCAATTAAAGCCGTGTTCGGCCCCGTCATAGACGAAGATCTCCACATCCGGCCGCTTGGCGCGGATGGTCTCGACGTCCGACAGCGGAATGCCGTGATCCTTTTCACCGAAATGCAGCTGCGTCGGTACGGTCGGCTTGTCGTCGGCAAAGCGCACCACGGCGCCGCCGTAATAGCCAATGGCGGCGCTGAGGCCGGTCAGCTTCGTGGCGGCGGCGAAGGCAACGCTGCCGCCAAGGCAAAAGCCGATGATACCGACATTGCCGACATCCCCAACGGAATCGATCGCGGCCTGGGTATCGCGCAGCATCGCGGGCCAATCCGGATTAGCAACGAACTTGCGCGCGATGGCGATTTCCTCGGGTGAATAGCCGGACTGGAAGTTGGGTTCGATGCGATCGAAAATCGACGGCGCCACTGCCACATAGCCCTGCACGGCGAAGCGGTCGCAGACCGTGCGGATGTGGTCGTTTACTCCGAAGATCTCCTGGATCACCACCACGGCGCCCTTGGGCTTGCCCTCAGGCTGGGTGCGGTAGGCGCCGAGTTTGAAGCCGTCAGATGCAGTCAGCGTGATGTCTTGTCCCACGAGGTATTCCATATCGTTGTTAAGGGGTGAGGTCTGTTTGGCGCGGACGACAGCACGGGTCTACTCACAAAGCGGCTACTGCCACATCCAATGCCGGCCCCAGTCGCCCTTCCAGCCGGTCAGGCGTCCCTTGCGAAACTGGAGATAGAGGCGGTCGCGGCGGTCGAAGAAGCCGCTGCCGCCGAAGGTGCGGATAGCCAGATAGATCTCATCGCCCGGTCGGCCGCTGACATAGGTTAGCGGGGTGCCCAAGATACGGGCGGCGTCATCCGCCGCCATCCCAAAAGCCAGCGGGGTGGCGTTCGAAAGGGTTGCCGTGAATGGCAGATCGGGCCTCGTCCCGGCGGGCTGCCCGTGGGCTGGAACCGTGACGGCGAGGGCGGTCGCGACGCCGAGGATGAACCTGATGGTCTTCATGGCGCGATTGTTTTCCGGATCGGATTCCGGCGCAAGGCGGCATTGCTTAAAGTTTTCGCGAAAGCCCTAACCGACTGATAGTGCTATCCGCCGGAATGAAACCTTCCGGGGGGCGATCAGGAAGCATTAACAATACCCATTAAGCTTCAAGAACCCTGTTCCAAGGTATGTATGTCCTGCTTGCGGCCCGTTCGCCGCAATAGATCGAGGGCATATGACCGCTTCAGTCAACCAATCGCCGGCGCGCCGCCGACTGCTTCTGGCATCGGACCGCAGCGATCACAGCAGCGAACTCGTCGATATCCTGCAGAAGGTCGGCGAAGTCGATGTTGTCCCAACGTCAGCCATTCCGGAGACACCGCCCAGCGAGCTGTCGGGTATCGTGGTCGATATCAATCTGCGTTCGGCAGAGGCCGTGCAGCGCGTGCGCAACAAGCTGCGCCACAAATCCTATGAAGCGATACCGCGCCTGTTCGTACTGGCCGACTCGCTGCATCACGGATCCATGCAGGCCTGGGCGCTCGGCGCCACCGATACGATCGCGCGGCCGTTCGATGCACGTGGCATCATGCAGCGTATCCGCGCCGCGTTTCCGAACCCGCATGACGAGGACTTCTCCGCCCGCGGGAAGGCGCTGAATCGCGGCGTCGAGGCGGCGCATGCGGTCATGGTCAAGATCTTCGAGAAGCTGCCCGCCGGCGTTCCGCTCACCTTCAACGACGTGATGCAGGCCGAGAACCAGATTCTGAAGGCCATCAAGCGCACATCGCTGCGCGAATGGTTGGCCGCCGTCGGCCGTCATCATAATCACAGCTATCGTCACTGCCTATTCGTGACGGGGTTCGCGGTGGCCTTTGCGCAGCATCTCGGCATGCGCGACGAAGATCAGCGCCGCCTCACGCGCGCGGCCCTCGTCCATGATGTGGGCAAGGCCTTCATCCCGGTCTCGATCCTGGACAAGCCGGGCAAGCTCACCGAGGACGAGACGCTCGAGATGCGCAAACATCCGCGTCTCGGCTTCGAAGCGCTGGTGGCGCAGGGCAGTTTTCCGCGCGAGATGCTCGACGTGGTGCTGCATCACCACGAATTCCTGGATGGCAGCGGCTACCCCGATGCGCTGGCCGGCGACCAGATCAGCGACATCGTTCGCCTTATGACCATCGTCGACATCCACGCGGCTCTGGTGGAGCGGCGTGCGTATCGCATGGCCTTCACGCATGCCAAGGCGTTCGAGATCATGGAGCAGATGGGCGACAAGATCGACCAGCAACTGCTACAGGTGTTCCGCCCGGTGGCGCTCGGCGCGTAAGCGCCGTTCGCCTCAGGCCAGCAGCTTGCGCAATTCTGCCTTGGCCACTTTTTCAAGCGTCGAACGCGGCATCTCGTCCACGAAGTGGATTTCGCGCGGCACCTTGAAATCCGCCAGCCCGCGCTTGCAAGCCGCCATGACACTCTCATGCAGCGCTGGGGGTGCCTGCGCGACGCCCGCATGCGGGATGATGAAAACCACCGGCACTTCATCCAGCATCAGATGTTTTTTGCCGACGACGGCGGCTTCGCGCACGCCGGGCACGGTGATGACGACCTGTTCGATCTCCGATGCGGCAACGTTCTCGCCGCCAACTTTCAGCATGTCCTTCGCACGGTCACCAAACTTGATATAGCCGCGCTCGAGTAGCGTGACGCGGTCGCCAGTGATGAAGAAGCCGTTGGTGTCGAAACTGTCTGAGGTCGCAGCTTCGTTGTGCAGATACTCCTTGAACAGCGACAGGCCGGGAATGCCCTTGATCGTGAGATTGCCGGTCTCGCCCACGGCGGTCGGCGTGCCGTCGTCATTGGTGACGCGGATGCCATATTCGGTTGCGGCGCGGCCGATGGCCATCGGCGTATTGGGCTGGTCGACCTCGCCAATAATGCCGTGGGTGATGGTCTCGGTCATGCCCCACCAGCCGATGATCTTGACGTTAAATTTCGCGAAGGCGGGCGGATCGCAGAACGAGGCTCCCCACAGACGGAAGTGATGCTTCGGCACGTCGTGCTCGAGCAGCGCCTTCATGCAGAACGGGATCGTTGACAGCCAGGTAGAGCGATGTTCGAGCGCCACGTTCCAGAACCGGCGCGCGGAAAAACGCGGCTGAAGCACGAGGGAGGCACCGACCCACAACGTCGCCAGCATCGAATAGGCCAGTGCGTTGGTGTGGAACAGCGGCAGATAGGTCATATGCGTATCGAACGCATGCAGGTCCTGATGCGCAGCATTCACCTTGCCGCCCCACAGCGCATTGGCATGGGTCCACAGCACCGCTTTGGGCCGCGATGTGGTGCCTGACGTATACTGGACGCTACAATGCGCCCATGGGTCGACCGCGCGGCGCGGACGATCGGCGCTGTCAGCGAACAGGGATTCGAACCGCTCAGCCTTGCCCACTGCATGGCCGTCAGCCGACGCGCCGGCGTTGTGCGACGTCACCGCGATCCAGCGCAGCTTGCGGCAATTGGCGGCGACGAGTTCGGCATAGGATGGCTGGGTGATTGCCGCGATCGCGCCGCAGTGATCCGCAAAATATTCAATCTCCGCAGCCGACGAACGGGTATTCGTGGTGACCGCGATGGCGCCGAGTTCGACACAGGCGAACCAGGCCAGCAACATCTCGACGCAATTGTCGAGATGGATCAGCACATAGTCGCCCTGGACGATGCCGCGTTGGGCAAGGCCTGCGGCAAGTGCGCCGACGCGATCGTAGAATTCGCCATAGGTCCATGGCCGCGCCGGTGCATCGAATGGCGACCAGATGATGAAAGGGTGATCGCGACGCGTCTCGGCGTGCATGCGCAGCAGCCACGGCACGTCCATGCCGTCGAACGGGCCGATCGAACCGGGAATCATGGCGGGATTCGTCGCGGGGTGGGGCATGCATCCTCCGTCGAAAGCCGCCGGAGCGACCGCTTACGCGGGTGCGGCTTTCTTATTCTTGTTCTTACGGAAGATGTTGTGCCATCAGCGGCGGCAGTGCGCAAACCGCAACGCGTGCAGGATCAACCTATTTCGTAAGACGAAATTTCAATCAGGCTGCCATCGGGATCCCGGCAATAGACCGAGCGCAAGGTGCCCCGCGCGCCCTGTTTGGCCACCGGGCCTTCCTCGATAGCAACATCGCAAGCGCCGAGATGCGCAACCACGGCGTCGGGCGGTGATGCAGTGAGAAAACAGAGGTCGTCGCTGCCGGCCATCTCATGATCCGCCGTGAACCACTCGACCTTATCGGCGCCGATCGGCCGCAGATTGATCTTTTGCACGCCAAAACTCACCGATGTGCGCGGCAACTTGCCCGGACCGGGATCGAACACCTTCACCTCCATGCCCAGGACGCGTTGATACCAGGTGGCTGAGCGCTGGACGTCAGTGACATTCAGGACGAGATGATTGAGGGCCGTGACGGTGAGGGACATGAAATGGTCCTTGGCGTTGCCTTGACGTTTCTTTGGGCTGGTGCCGCAGTAGTGTCGCACTGGCCGATAGTTGAATTGTTTGGTAGATACGGCCGTTGTCAATTCAACACACGCTGACCGCGCGCAAAGTTGCGGCAGCCGGAGGGAATAAAATATGACGTCACGTCGTGCCGCGATCGGTCTGATTGCGCTTGGCTTTTCTGCTTTTACTGCAACCGCTCTCGTTCCCGTCAGCTCGGCGCTGGCCGTGGATTATCCGACGCGGCCGGTTCGCTTTGTCGTCGGCTATCCTGCTGGCGGTGCAACCGATATTCTGGCTCGCCTGATCGGGCAGAAGCTATCCGAGCGAACCGGCCAGCAATTCGTCGTCGAGAACAAGCCGGGCGCCGGCAACAATATCGGCACCGAATCTGTCGTGAATGCAGAACCCGACGGCTACACCATCCTGCTGGTCAATCCGGCGAACTACATCAACGCGACGCTTTATGGGAAGCTGAGCTTCAATTTCGTGCGTGATATCGCGCCTGTCGCCGCCTTCCATCGCACCGCCAATGTGATGACCGTCAACAAGGACATCACGGCGAAGACCGTCGGGGAATTCATCGCCTACGTGAAGGCCAATCCGGGCAAGGTGAACATGGCGTCGTCGGGCAACGGCACCTCGGTGCATCTATCCGGCGAGATGTTCATGATGCTGTCAGGCGCCAAGATGCAGCATGTGCCCTATCGCGGTGCTGCGCCAGCGATCACTGACATGCTCGGTGGTCAGGTCCAGGTGATCTTCGACAATATGCCGTCAATCATCCAGCATATCCGCTCGGGCAGCCTTCGTGCGCTGGCGGTGACGACCACCGACAAATCGTCGCTGCTACCCGATGTGCCGACCGTCGCGGAAACCGTGCCGGGTTATGAGGCCAGCGCCTTGTTCGGCATGGGTGCGCCGAAGAAGACGCCGCCGGAGATTATCGCCAAGCTCAACGCGGACGTTAATGCGGTGCTGGCGGATCCGGCCGTCAAGGCCAAGCTGATCGATCTCGGCGGCGAACCGCTGATCGGACCGCCAGAAGCGTTCGGTAAGATGATCGTCGCGGAGACCGAGAAGTGGGAGAAAGTGGTCAAGGCCGCGGGCCTTAAGGTCGAATGAACCCATGCGGCACTATGGTGTCTAACCCTTGTGATGACGCCAGCGTAAGCGCGTGATCACAAGACCGGGATGTACCGGAGCTTGCGGGAACGTTCATCCGCAGGCTCTGTTGCTTTCTGGGGATGTCACAGGACCGCTGCCGCGGAGGAGAAGACGTGATGCGCAATCTGATGCTGGCCGTGTTGGCTGTTGGTGGTGTTTCGGCCATGGCTTCCAGCCCTGCGGCTGCCGCCCCGGCCTATCCCTATTGCATCCAATCGCAGGCTTTTGGGACCGATTGCTCCTATCCGAGCTATGAAGCGTGTCAGGCCACTGCATCGGGTCGCGGCGTCGACTGCATCGTCAATCCGCGTCTGGCGTTCAGCCCGCAGCCCTATAGTGAACCGCGCCGCAGTCGGCGTTCGGTTGCCTATTAAAACCCATCTTCGTGGCGGCGACGGCTATGTTTTTGGCTTCGTCGCCAGCCAGATGACATGACGGGCGCCACCGCGTGTGCCGGTGGCGCGGATCTTGATCTCCTCGGCGTTGAAGCCTGCCTTGCCGAGGAGCGCCGTGAATTTGTCATATGGAAATGACGACCAGACGGCCAGTACGCCGCCCGGACTGAGCGCGGCCTGGGCCGCGCGCAACCCTTTCAGGTCATAGAGCGCATCGTTCGATTTTCGTGTCAGGCCTTCGGGCCCGTTATCGACGTCGAGCAGGATCGCATCATATTTGCCACGTGCACCAGCGATGGCTTTAACGACATCGCCTTCGACAATTTCCACACGCGGATCACTCAGGCTGTCGCCAGACAGCTCGGCCATTGGGCCACGCGCCCAGGCGACGATCGCGGGCACGAGTTCGACCACGGTGATCTTCGCCTTCGGGCCGAGCACCTTTAGCGCAGCGCGCAATGTAAAGCCCATGCCATAGCCGCCGATCAAAAGCCGCGGCGCCTTCATATCCTTGAGGCGAAAGCAGGTGAGTGTCGCCAGCGCTTCCTCGGAGCCGAACAGCCGACTGCTCATCAACTCGTTCTGGCCGAGCTTGATGGTGAACTCTTGCCCGCGCTGCATCAGGCGCAGCGGCACGCCGCCGCCGGGTACTTCGGTCGTATCGATCAGTTTCCAGGGTAGCACGGGTGTCTTTCATCAAGCGATTGCGCGGCGGCCCGTGGTAGCGCGAGAACCGAGCTCCACGCAACTCAGCTATCATGCAAAGGCCTTGCGGCAATTGAAGTCGCTCGTGTCGCAGCACTTCGATCGCAGCGGGATCGGATGCAGGGCTCCGGTCTCTGGAATAGCTCCAACACGTCGCTGCATCTTCGTTTAAAGGGAACTACACTGATGGAGCACTTCGCGCGGCAGCTCCGTTCGCCGTTCTTAACGGGCGGATAACTAACCGAACGGGTTGTGCCGGTGCATTGATAGAACGGAATTGCCAACGGTATCTGGTGCCTCTAAGCAGAATGAAGACCAATGCATCTTCTGGTTGCGCATCGCGCGGCAAGGCGAAGATGCTTTCGTCGGGGCCGAGTGATCTTCAACTCATCGAGAGGAATAGAATGACCAAAATTCTGCACATGATGGCGGCATGTCTCGTCGCCATGTTCATCGTCTCGACGCAGGCAAGTGCTGCGCCGATGATGGGCCAGAGCATCGTTGTCGAAGCGCACGTGATCCCGGCTGCGGGTGGTTGCGGTCCGAACGGCTGGCGCGGTCCCTATGGTGGCTGCCGCTATACACCTTATTACGGCCCACTCCCGGGCGGCTACTATCAGGAAGCTCCCGTAATGGGGAACGGCTGCCCTCCCGGTTACTGGCGCGGTCCGTGGGGCCACTGCCGCAACACGCCCTATCACGGCAATCTGCCGGGCGGCGGCTGGAAGCCATAAGGCAAACGTGACGCTGCGTCGCACGTCGCAGCGCACGATCTGACTGTCGATCAGCTGAAAGGCCAGCCGCAAGGCTGGCCTTTTTGTTGCGCACAAACATTGAAGCGCAGCGTTGAATGTGTTGCCTTGGGCCATCTACGGATGGCCTGGAGACACTTTAATGACGATGCGATTCACACCGGGTACGGTGGTGCTGGCGGACTGGCGGTCGATCTATCGGGGGGCAGTACCAGTTCTCGATGAGAGCTGTATTTCACGCATCAATGCCAGTGTTGCGGCAGTTGCCCGGATCGTCGCCAAGGGCGAACCCGTCTATGGCATCAATACCGGATTTGGAAAGCTTGCTCATGTCGGCATAGAAGCTGAAAGCATCACGGCCCTGCAGAAAAACATCGTGCTGTCGCATTGCGTGGGCGTCGGTGATCCAGCGCCAGCGCCGGTGGTGCGGCTGATGATGTGCCTCAAGCTTGCGAGCCTGGCACAGGGGTTCTCCGGCGTCCGCATGGAGACGGTCCAGTTGCTCAGCGCCATGATTGCGCATGACATCACGCCCATCGTGCCCGCGCAGGGATCAGTTGGTGCTTCCGGCGATCTCGCCCCGCTCGCGCATATGGCGTCGGTCATGATCGGCGTCGGCGAGGCGCTGACGACGTCCGGGCGATTGCCGGCGACGGAGGCGCTCGCCAGTGCGGGTCTGCAGACGATCGAGCTGCAGGCCAAGGAAGGACTGGCGCTGCTGAACGGCACGCAGTTCTCGACGGCCTATGCACTTGCGGGATTGTTCGAGGCCGAAATCCTATTCAGGACCGCACTCGTCAGTGGTGCCTTGTCCACCGACGCCGCGCGTGGCTCGGATACGCCGTTCGATCCACGCATCCATCAACTGCGCAAGCATGAAGGGCAGATCGTATCGGCCCAGGCATTGAAGGAACTTCTCGCCGGCAGCGCGATTCGCGAGTCGCACCGCACCGGCGACGTCCGCGTTCAGGATCCTTATTGTCTCCGCTGTCAGCCGCAGGTGATGGGCGCCGCGCTGGACGTTTTGCGACAGGTGGCCACCACACTTCTCACCGAAGCGAATGGCGTCTCTGACAATCCTCTGGTCTTTGCCGAGAACGATATCGCGATCTCCGGTGGCAATTTCCATGCAGCGCCGGTTGCCTTTGCGGCGGATATGATGGCGCTTGCGATCTGTGAGATCGGATCGATCTCAGAGCGCCGGATCGCCATGCTGGTGGATCCGGTGTTATCCGGTGTGCCCGCGTTCCTGACGCCGAAGCCGGGGCTTAATTCCGGCTTCATGATCGCGCAAGTGACGGCCGCGGCGCTGGTATCTGAGAACAAGCAGCGGGCTTATCCGGCCAGCGTCGATTCGATTCCGACATCGGCTAATCAGGAAGATCATGTCTCGATGGCTGCCCATGCGGCGCGCCGGCTGTTGCCGATGATCGAGAATGCGATGGCCGTCATTGCCATCGAGCTGCTGGCGGGCGCGCAGGGCTGTGATTTCCATGCGCCGCTCAAGTCCAGCGATCGTCTGGAAAACGTTCGAGCACGGATCCGGGCAGACGTCGCCCATCTCGACGAGGATCGATATTTTCACGACGACATTCAGAAGTCGCTGCGCCTTGTGCGATCCGGTGCGATCGTCGCGGCAGCCAATCTCGATACGATCCCGGGTGTCTAGAACGCGGGAGCGCAGTTACCCGATTGCGGTCTTGATCACGCTGAGCAATTCCTGGAACGGCTCGGCGCAGGACGGGTCGGTCGGGTGCTGTTGCAGCACGTCGTAGATCTTGGGCACGAGCTGGACGGCCTGATCGAGTTCACTGTCGCGGCCGGGCTGATAGCCGCCCATCAGGCGAAGGTCGCGGGTGTCCTCAAAGCGGGCGATCATGGCGCGCAGCTTACGCACCAGATTAGCTTCCTCCGGCGACCACACATGCTGGCCGAGGCGCGACACCGATGACAGCACATTGACGGCCGGATAGCGGCCCTGATCGGCAACGTCGCGGTCGAGCATGATGTGCCCATCCAGCGTACCACGCACCGTATCCGCCACAGGTTCGTTGTGATCGTCACCATCGACCAGCACGGCAAACACGCCCGTAATGGAGCCTTGGCCTTCGAGGCCCGGTCCCGAACGCTCCAGCAGACGCGGAAGTTCGCTGAAGACGCTCGGCGCATAGCCGCGTGCGATCGCCGGCTCGCCGGTAGCGAGCGCGACTTCACGGGATGCGTGGGCGAAGCGCGTTACCGAATCGACGATCAACAGCACCGATTCACCGCGATCGCGGAAATATTCGGCGATGGTCATCGCCGTCTTCGGCGCCAGTCGACGCATCATCGGGCTTTCGTCGCTCGTCGAGACGACTGTGATCGCGCGGGTCTTGTGATGGACCAGCGATTCTTCGAGAAATTCACGTACTTCTCGTCCACGCTCGCCGACCAGTGCAGTGACGACCGTGTCGAAGCCGGCGCTGCGTGCCAGCATCGAAAGAAGGGTGGTCTTGCCGACGCCGGAACCGGCGAAAATGCCGATGCGCTGGCCGATACAGAGCGGTGTGAAGAGATCCACGACGCGGACGCCGGTGCGGAGCGGCTTGCTCACGCGGGAGCGGCTCATCGCCGGTGGGGGATTGGCATCCGTTTGCATCTCGCGCTCGCCGACCGGCATGTCGCCGGCGCCATCCAGTGGCTCACCAAGCGCATTGATGACGCGACCTTTCCAGGCCGGATGTGGAGACAGTGTCTTGGGAGGCATTCGGAAGGCGGGAACGCCGAGGCCGGCAGCAAAGTGGGAATCGAATGGTTTGGCCGTTACGCCGTCAGTATCGATCCGCACGACCTCACCGAGATGAACCTGCTTGTCGATTTCCAGTCCGATCAATTCACCGAGCCTGACATAGCGCGACAGGCCGGAGACGCGAAAATGCGTCGGCGTCACCTCGGATACCATGCCACCGACACGAACCGTGGGTACGTCCCGGCGCAGGGTTGCGATGGTCGATTCGAGTTTTTCAAGCGCGTTCATCAAGCTCTCCCGCCGGTCACATCAGGCATCAGGCTTTTGGATCGCCCAGCGTGCGAATGGCGTTCTGCATGGTACTTTCGGAATTGTCGATCAATGAGCTGACGCTCTGGAAGGTGCGCTGTGCGGTCATCATCTGCGTGAGTTCTGTCAGAGGATCGACATTCGATCCTTCGACGTAGCCCTGCTGAAAGCCAACCGTGACGAAATCGAGCGCGGTGGTCGCCGGCTTGCTCGGAATCACGCCTGACGTTCCGAATCGTTCCAGCTTTGCGTCCGGAGCGATGTCAAACAGGCCAAGCTGACCGACCTGGATGCGGCCCTGCGAAATGGTGCCGTCGCGCACGATTGTCAGCGGGCCGGCGTCGGGATCGACGATGATCGGCGTGCCGCCTGAATCGAGGATTGGATAGCCGGTGAGGGTCTGAAGCTGTCCGTTGATGTCGATCTGCATGCGGCCATCGCGCGTATAGACGGTGCCGTTCGGCCCAGCAAACGCCATCCACGTCGTGTGGCCGGGATCGGGGCCGCCGGGGTAAGCGGCCATGCTATTTCCGGTGACCGCAACGTCCAGGGTATTGCCGGTCTGGGTAATAGCGCCTTCCTTGCGCGAGATGAAGTTTTCGCCGGGCGAGGAGAACGCGACCGCCTGCGTTGCTGCGCGCGACATTGCAGTCTCGAACTTCACCGCGTCGGCACGGAACGCGGCGGTTTTCATATTGGCCATGTTGTTGGCAATGGTTTCGAGTCGCTTCTCAAGCGAGACCTGGGCCGAGAGGCTGACATAGAGCGCTGATTGCATTTTATCGTCCGATTTTCAGGTTCTGCAGGGTGGTCAGCACGTCCGTGCTGAGGCCCATTTCGAGCGGCTGCGTGATGAGGGTGCTTGAAGCCGATTGGGCGGCGGACGTTCCGTTCTCCATCTCCCACATCACCGAAAAACGCTGCAGGAACGTCTGCAGCTTTTCGGGGGTCTGGAAATCCGCGATGGCGACTTTCGCGCTGAGCATATTCGCCTGTTTGTCGACATCCGCCATCGAGGTCATCGGTGAAATGCCAAGCGCGATCTGGGCGACCTTGATCAACGCCGGATCAGCGAGAATCTGATAGATGCTGGTGATCTTGGGCGCCTTGCGCTCGAAGTAGAGTGCCAGACGAACACCTTCATTTTGCGATCCAGCGTCTTCCTCGAGTTGCTGCCGGACGTATTTCTCGACGGTGCCGACCTGCGCGGCGGTCGTGCTCGTCGCCTGGTCACCCAGCTTGGCGAAGTCGAATGCGGTGGCGAATTCGCGGTAGCGGGCGTCGGAAAGCTGGTTGGCGAACGTGGTCGAGCTGGCAACACCTTCCGTAAGAACCTTGCGCATGAACGCCTTGGCATAGGTCATGTCGCTCAACCCGTAAGCCTTCATGGCATAGCTGAACAACCGATAGTCGCCGATGAACTCGTCGATCGTCTTCACATCGCGGATGTGTGACAGGTAGTATTCCGTGTCCTTCGACACGTCCGGCTTCTCCATCGTCTGCTGCAACGATTTGACAATATTCTTGGAGATCAGCTGGTAGCTTGCGATTGTCGAGACCATCGGCAGTGGGTTCCCAGTCTGCGGGCGCATGCGGCGAGACTGGCCTCAAACTCCCCGCACAAGCTTGCGCGGGGCTGGCCGCCGCAGGCCGATGTCAGCCTCGTGCAAGCATCGTTGCCTAAGTGAATCGTATCCTCAATTTGGAGCGGTGCGCTTGAGCATTCTCTTTGGCGTCATTATCACACTCGCCAGTCTGATCGGCGGCTTCACCGCGATGGGCGGGCATCTCAGCGTGATATGGCAGCCCTGGGAGTTCGTCATCATCATGGGGATGTCGCTGGGCACCTATGTCATTGCGAATCCCTGGAAAACCGTGGTCGACACCGGCCGTGCCACCGTGCAGGCGTTGACGGTCGCGGTGCCAAAACAGCGTCACTACCTTGATCTGCTGGGGCTTCTGCATTCGCTGATGCGTGAAGTGCGGAACAAAGGCCGCAACGAGGTGGAGGCCCATATCGACGATCCATCATCGTCAGAAATATTCACCGCCTTCCCGACCGTTCTCGCCAATGAGCCGCTTCTGCACTTCATCTGCGACTACTTCCGCCTGATCATCATGGGCAGCGCGCGGCCGCATGAGATCGAAGCGCTGATGGACGAGGAAATCGAAACCATCATTCGCAGCAAGATGAAACCATATGGCTCGCTGATGATGGTGGCCGAAGGACTGCCGGCGCTCGGTATCGTCGCCGCGGTACTCGGCGTCATCAAGGCGATGGGCGCTCTCGACCAATCCCCGAAATTGCTCGGCGGCTTCATCGGCGCGGCTCTGGTCGGCACATTCGCCGGCATCTTCTTGTCCTACGGTCTTGTCGCGCCGCTGGCCCACAAGATCAAGCTGGTGCGCGAGCAGCGCGCGCGGATGTATGTAATCGTCAAGCAGTCACTGCTCGCCTTCATGAATGGGGCCCTGCCGCAGATCGCGATCGAACACGGCCGCAAGATGATTGGCCCCGGTGAACGCCCGTCGATTGATGTCGTCGAAAGCGAAACCATCTCCGGCGGTCCCGCGAAGGCGGCACCTGCTGAATCCTCGGCGAAAGCGGGAGCACGGGCCTGATGTCAGAAGTAAAGTCAGGCCGCGTAGATCAAGGATCAGATCAACTTTTAGGGGCTGCCGGAATTTCCGTCGAACGCATGCCGATGCTGCATGTGATTTTCGACCAGATGACGAATCTTTGTGCCGAAAGCCTGCGATCCATGTCGCCCTCGCAGTCGTATTTCTCGCTAAGCAGCGTGGGCAGCGATCGCCTCTCCGATATCCTCGATCGCTATGAGGGCGAAGCCATTGCCGCGGTGTTCTATGCGCAAGCATGGGATGCGCGCATCCTGATCGGTTTCGATCGCGATTTCGTCTACACCATGATCGAGCTCCTGTTCGGCGCCGATGGTGCGGAGCCGCCGCTGGATATGCCGCGGGTATTCTCGAATGTGGAGTTGCATGTCGCGCAATCGCTGTTCGAGCGCTTTGGCAAGGCGTTGCAGGCGTCATTCGACCGCGCTTCCGACGTGACGTTCAACCTGGAACGTGTCGAGACGCGCATGGACTATCTTGCGATCGGCCGCCTCAACAACATGGCCGTGTGTGCGAAGATCCTGCTGCAGGGTCTCGATCGCGGCGGCGAGATGTTCATCGTCATTCCGCACGCAGCGCTTAATCCGATCCGGCAGTCGCTGTCGCAGATCGTATCCGGTGAGTCGGCATCCACCGATCCGAACTGGAGCCGTCAGCTGCACAGCGAGATCAAACGGACTGAAGTCGTTCTGAAGGCGGTTCTCGAAGAGCGACAGTTTACTCTCGGCGAGGTCGCGAAATTTCACGTCGGCCAGGTGCTCAAGCTTAACGCCACGCCGGACACGATGGTTCGCCTCGAATGCAATGATCAACGCCTGTTCTGGTGCCAGCTCGGCCAAATGAATGGCGTCTATTCACTGCAGGTCAAGGAATCGGCCGACCAAAAACGGGAATTTATCGATGGTATCCTCGCTCGTTGACATCATCCTTTTTGCGGCTCTGCTCTTCACGAGCATTCGCGTTACCAAGATGCATCGTGAACTCGTGAAGTTGCGCGCACATCAGGGGGAGTTCACTGCTGTGGTTGGCAAGACCAATGAGACGGTGGATGACATGGTGTTGATGGTACGCGAATTCAGTTCAGACGGACGGCAAATGGTTCAGGCGCTTGGCGACAAAATAGATGAGGCGCGCAAAGCTATCGCGGAAATCGATACTCGCACTGCGGCACAAAATCCGGCTTAGGCCAAGATCTGAGTTTTCAAGAAGGCAGGGGATATGAAGCAACCATTCGATATCGATCCAGTAAGTGCAGCGACCGCTACAGCTAGCGACCCGCTCAAGGCTGACGGCGCGTCGTTCGGCAAACTGGCAGATCTCGCGGCTCGCGCTGCCGAGGAAACCAGCCGGCTGACAAATCTTGAACCTATCCTGCGCATCCCGGTCACGGTGCAGGTGCTGCTCGGCTCAGCCACCATGCCGGTCGCGGATCTGATGAAGCTTGGCCGTGGCGCAGTGATCCCACTCGATCACCGTGTGGGCGAGCCTGTCGAAGTCGTCGTCAACGGACGCATCGTTGCGCGCGGTGCGGTTGTGGTCGTGGAAGACGAAAATTCGCGTTTCGGTGTATCGCTGACGGAAATCGTCGGAGGAGCGGCTGGGGATCCGGACGCTTAAAGAGATTTTCCCAAAGAGATATTCCTAATGGCATTCAATGCACCTGCTAAGCGCGCCGGCACCAGCATCAAACCGCTGGGTGGCACCGAGAAAGCAGCAGCTCTTCTGCTGGCCATGGGGCGTGAGCTCTCGGGCGGCCTGCTTCGGGAGTTTGATCCCGAAGAGATCAAACTGGTCACGCGCGCGGCGGCCGAGCTCAAGCCCATCTCGGGGCCTGAGCTCGAGGCGATCATCGAGGAATTCGCCCAGAATTTCTCGGAAGGTCCGAATATCTTCGGCACCGTCGGTGAGCTGGAGAAGCTGCTGAACGGCGTGCTGCCGCCAGAACAGATTACTGACATTATCTCCGAAGTTTTGGGCAACAAGACGAAGTCGGTGTGGGAACGCATCTCTCTCGTCTCGGAAAGCCTGCTCGCCAACTATCTTCTCAAGGAGCATCCGCAAACCGCGGCACTCATTCTCTCGCGGGTGAAGCCGGCATGTGCTGCTCGCGTGATGAGTCATCTTCCGCCGGATATCCGGCACGACCTGATGCGGCGCATGCTCAGCCTCAAGCCGGTTGTCGAGGATGCCATGGGCATTATCGAGAAAACGATGCACGAAGACTTTATGATCAACTTCGCTCGGAACCTGGCATCCGACACCTATCCGCGCATGGCTGACATCATCAACAAGATGGAGCGGACGCAGATGGAGGAATCGCTGAAGAACCTCACCGAATCGCGGCCGAAGTCGGCCGAGATTCTGAAGGGCATGCTGTTTACCTTCGACGACATCGTGAACCTGACGGCCAAGGCACGCATGCTGATCTTCGATCAGGTGCCGACGGACCGTGTGGTGATGGCGCTCAAGGGATCGGATACGACATTCCGCGAGCTCATTCTGTCGTCGCTCGCCTCACGCACCCGTCGCCTGGTGGATCACGAACTGGCAAACGGTATCCCCGCCAATCAGCGCGAGATCCTGGATGCCCGGCGCGCCATTACCGATCTTGCGCTCGATATGGCCGGACGCGGCGAAATTGAACTCAACCCCGATCAAGAAGATCAGCCGGTATTCACCTGAAGATAGAGCATTGTGTCTGACGAACCCGACAAGGACAGTAAAACCGAAGAGGCGACAGAGAAGAAGGTTCGTGATTCCGTCGAGAAGGGCCAAATCCCGGTCTCGCGCGAAGCGCCGATTTTCGCCTCTATGCTCGCACTGCTGATTATTCAAAGCTTTCTGACCACCGACAACGTCAGAAAACTGACATTCACTTTAGCCCGATTGATCGACGATCCGTCGGGCATCCGCATCCGTAATGGAACGGATGCTATTGAGTTGCTCACCGCGGTCGGTATGAGTGCGGCGGGACTGGTTATTCCGATTGTTATCGTCCTGATGCTGGCCGGGCTGGCGTCATCTTTCCTGCAGAACGCACCGCGAATTGTGTTCGATCGCATCCAGCCGGAAGCCTCGCGCATCTCAATAGCGAAAGGTTGGGGCAGAATCTTCGGCGCGCAGGGACGTGTGGAATTCGGAAAGTCGGTCTTCAAGTTCGTCGCTATCAGTCTGGTCGTGATGATCGTCCTGCGGGCTGAGGAGGCCGTGGCCGTGAATGCATTGTTTAGCGATCCGGCGGCCGTCCCGGAATTGGTGCTGACTACCGCGATGCGGCTCGTCTCCGCCATCAGCATTGCGACCATTGTCCTGGTATCGCTCGATCTCGTCTGGGCACGCTTCCATTGGCGCCGCGAACTGCGCATGACGAAGCAGGAGATCAAGGACGAGTTCAAGCAGGCTGAAGGCGATCCGATCGTCAAATCACGGTTACGTTCGTTGGCACGCGATCGCGCTCGCAAGTCGATGCTGGCGGCCGTTCCGCGCGCCACGCTGGTGATCGCAAATCCCACGCATTACGCGATTGCGCTGAAGTACAAGCAGGGCGAAGACGCTGCGCCGACGGTGCTTGCAAAGGGGCAGGACCTGATCGCGCTGAAGATCAGGGAAATCGCCGAGAAGAATGGTGTTCCGGTGGTGGAAGACAAGATGCTGGCGCGCTCGATGTACGATGTCGCATACATCGACAAGATGATTCCGTCGGAGTTTTTCCGCCCTGTCGCGGAAATCATCTACTTCCTGCATTCGCGAAAGCAGAAGACGAACGCGTAAGCGCTCCGCGCATGTCGTGATGCGCATCTCCAGCCTCGGACAAGTTTCCATTTGTAAACCATGATCAAGGAATCATGTTTGCCTGGGGGATAAGTGGGACCCGTCTATCTCTTCGATGTTGCCTCATCGCATGAGCGATGGCTGTCGCTGCGGCAGTCCGCAATCTCGGCGAATGTCGCCAATGCGAACACGCCGGGCTATCGCGCGCAGGACATTGAACCGTTCAACAAGATTCTCGATTCGAAAGTCGTTCCTGTGACGGTGACGTCGCCGGCGCATATCACGACCGGCTCTTCGGTTGAGGCCCAGGGCATGCGCAAGGAAAAGAGCTGGGAGACCGTTCACTCCGGCAACTCCGTCAGCCTTGAGCAGGAAATGCTGAAGGCCGGCGATATCAATCGCGACTATTCACTGAATACGGCGATCGTCAAATCGTTTCATCGCATGTTCATGACAAGCATGAAGACCTGAGGGAAATGACGATGATTGATCCGTTGCAAGCATCTGTTCAGATCGCAAGTTCCGGCCTTGAAGCGCAGTCGACCCGCTTGCGTGTCGTGTCGGAGAACCTTGCTAACGCCAATTCGACCGGTCGCACGCCAGGCTCGGATCCGTATCGCCGCAAGACCACGACCTTCACAGCCGAGATGGACCGTGCCGCTGGTGTGCGCATGGTCAAGGTGAAGGATGTCGGAACCGATCAGGCGCCGTTTCGCGTGGACTATGAGCCAGGCCACCCGGCTGCCGATCCAACCGGTTACGTAAAGCTGCCCAATGTGAACTCGTTGATTGAAATGGGCGACATGCGGGAAACCAATCGGTCCTTCGAGGCCAACCTACAGGTCATCAAACAAGTGAGATCCATGGTGTCGATGACCATCGATCTCTTGAGGAGCTAACCATGCTTGAAGCGGTATCCTCAGTCAGCAGTGCTGGTGAGCTCGCCAAAACCAGCGAAGTCATCAATTCCGCGACACCCGCGGTGCAGCCCGGTGCGGCCACCGTCGGCTTCAACAACGTCCTCGAACAGGTCGCGGCCGATGCCATCGGTTCGATCAAAGCCGGCGAAGCCGCGTCAATCCAGTCCATCCACGGCAAGCTCTCGGCACAGAAGGTGGTCGAGGCGGTCATGTCTGCCGAACGGTCATTGCAGATGGCTGTCGCCGTCCGCGACAAGGTCGTTCAGGCGTATCAAGAAGTCAGCCGAATGGCGATTTGAGGTTTAATCATGAGAGCTCTGGCCATTGCTGCCACCGGTATGGGCGCGCAGCAGCTTAATGTCGAAGTGATCGCGAATAATATCGCGAATATCAATACGACCTCGTACAAGCGCTCTCGCGCGGAATTCACCGATCTGTTCTATCAGATCGACCGTGCGCAGGGCGTGCCCAATCGAAGCGGTGAAGGCGCCGTGCCCGAAGGCGCGAAACTCGGCCTCGGCGTCCGCTCCGCTGCGGTGCGCAAGCTGCATCTGCAGGGCGCCATGGCGCAAACCGGCAATACCTACGATCTCGCCATCAATGGTCGGGGCTGGTTCCAGATCGCCGGTCCCAATGGTGAGACGCTCTACACGCGCGCGGGCGCGTTCAACCTGAATGAAAACCGCCAGCTTGTGACAGCAGACGGTTATCTGGTGACGCCAGCGATCGTCGTTCCGCAAAATGCCGTGGACGTGATCGTCAACGAATCCGGTCAGGTGTTCGCGAAGGTTGACGGCAACGTCGCGCCCGTTCAGCTCGGCCAGCTCTCGCTCGCGAACTTCTCCAATGAAGCCGGCCTGGATCCACTGGGCGGAAATCTCTATCGCGAGACAGTCTCATCCGGTGTGCCGGTTGTCGGCTTCGCAGGCGATATCGGCTACGGCAAGCTGCATCAGAACTACCTTGAGAGCTCGAATGTCGATCCGGTGAAGGAAATCACCGAGCTGATCTCGGCACAGCGTTCCTATGAAATGAACTCAAAAGTCATTCAGGCGGCTGACGAGATGGCATCGACCATCTCGAAGGGCATGCGGTAAATCCACAGAACGGGATCTCGGCCTGATGCGCGCAGTTACCATCGTTACCCGCTGGGTCGTGAGCCTCGTGCTCGCGGCCGGCATTGCAAGCGTCGCCCAGGCCGCGGACGAGTCTGTCCGCTATCCGGTGCCGGCTACAGCGATCTATCCCGGTGACGTCATCAGGGATGAAATGATCATGGATCGCAATTTTGCGCCCAATATTCAGGGCGCAAGTGCATTCATCAACGACCGTGCGTCCCTCGTTGGCCGCATCGCGCGTCGTACACTGTTGGCGGGGCACCTGATTCCGATCAACGGTCTCGAAGATCTGAAGGCCGTCACCCGCGGGGCTGTGGTGAAGGTGCTCGTCGAGGATGATGGGCTCATTATCGTCACCTATGCAACATCCCTGCAGTCCGGCAGTGCCGGCATGATGGTGCAGCTTCGCAACCTCGATACCGGCGTCACTATCCGGGGCATCGTCCAGCAGGACGGATCAGTACGGATTCAGAACGGATGATGCTGCGTCTCCTTTGCGGTCTCCTGCTTTCGCTTTCGATCTCGGCGGCAGATGCCGCTGTGCGTGTGAAGGACATCGCCAATCTCAAGGGCGTGCGGGAGAACCAAATCCTCGGCTATGGCCTTGTGATCGGCCTCAAGGGTACCGGTGACACGTTGCGCAACGCGCCGTTCACCGAACAATCGTTGCAATCGATGCTCGACAATATGGGCATCAATATCCGTGGCACCTCGTTGCGCACGCGCAACGTTGCCGCCGTCGTTGTGACGGCCGACCTGCCGCCGTTCGTCGCAGGTGGTTCGCGAATCGACGTCGCGATCTCGTCGCTGGGCGACGCATCATCCTTGCTTGGCGGAACGCTGGTGATGACGCAATTGCGCGGCGCCGATGGTGAAACCTATGCCGTCGCGCAAGGAGCTATCGCCGTAGGCGGCTACAACGTTGAAGGCGCTGCACAAACGCTCAGCCAGGGTGTGGCCACAGCTGGCCGTATCCCAAATGGCGCGCTGATCGAACGTGAGATCAAGGGGCGTTTCAGCGAGATGGAATCGCTCATCCTTGAGTTAAAAAACCCGGATTTCGTTACCGCAACGCGCATCATGGATGCGATCAACGCGCACGGCAGTGGCCGTTACCAAAAGGCCGTAGCCTTCGAACGGGATTATCGTACTATCGTACTGTCCCGACCGCGTGGCACCTCGCCGGTGCGCTTTATCGCCGAGATCGAGGAACTGCTGGTCGAGCCGGATACGCCGGCGCGGGTCGTGGTCGACGAACGTACGGGAACAGTGGTCATCGGCCGGAATGTACAGATTTCGACGGTCGCGGTGACCCATGGCAATCTGTCCGTGAGAATCACCGAGGCGCCGATCGTATCGCAGCCGTCGCCATTTGCGCGGCGCGGTGAGACCGTGGTGGTGCCGCAGACCTTCATCGAAGCGAATGAGCCTGGCGCCAAGATCGCAATTCTGCGCGGGGCAGATTTGCAGCGCCTGGTGCGTGGTCTCAATCAGATCGGCCTGAAACCGCAGGGAATCATCGCGATCTTGCAGGCGATCAAGGCGGCCGGCGCGCTGCAAGCGGAACTCGTCATCCAGTAAGCCCGGGTCAGCGTCACGCAAGCCAAAGCGTGCAACGCTCGCTCAGCTGAATCACGAGAACACGAATGGCGCGCGTTGCAAATCGATCGATCAAGTTTCTCATGCTGGTCGGTATGGTGCTGTCCACACAAGCATCGGCCGAACCCGAGCAGAAGCTCTCAAAGCCGCTGAACCTTGGTGAATTTGCAAAGACGCCGCAAGTTGCGCGCCCCCGCCCGGCTGCAAACAAGCAGGACCCGGTGGTGCGTCCGCCTGCCGATTCGGCGCTGATCACGGGCGCCATCGACAAAAAGGATAGCGCAGCCGCGAACTCCCAGGAATCCGACGTCGCGCGCTTTTGCAGCAACATCGCAGATCAGGCGCTCGATGCCCGTGTGGCGTGGCAGCAGAAAGAGCTGGAAGCCACTGAATCCAAGCTGAAGCTGCGCATTGCCGAACTTGAGGCCAAGCGAGCCGAATATGAGGAATGGCTGAAGCTGCGCGAAGAATTTCTCAAGAAGGCGGAAGACAGCGTCGTTGAAATCTATTCGCGCATGAACCCCGAAGCTGCGGCGCAGCAGATCGCCAGCATGGCCGACGATACTGCAGCTGCCGTACTTGCCAAGCTGAGGGTCCGCGTCGCCAGCGCGATCCTCAATGAAATGGAGCCGGCACGTGGCGCGCACCTCGCCGACACGCTTGCCGGGATGCGTCGCACCGACGACGGGAAAGCCAAGAAATGATGTGGTTGAGAGTGATTCTGATTCCGGTCGCACTGTCGTGCCTGACCGGTTGCGCCAGTAATCTCGCCGAGGTTGGCCAGGCGCCCTACATGTCGCCGATCGGCAACGGCATGCAGGTTGATGCGCGCGCAATTCCGATCGAGAGACGAGCCTATCGTAGCGCGGGCCCTCACTCGATCTGGAATGACCGCAAGGACCTCTACCGCGATTCCCGGGCAACGCGGGTCGGCGATCTTCTGACCGTAAATATTCTGATGAACGATAAGGCGATCCTCGACAACAAGACGGATCGGTCGCGCGACTCGCAGATCAAGGTTGAGTCCGATTACTCGGCCAATATCGCCAAATGGCTTTCTGCCGGAAACTTCGACACTAACGTCAAGTCCCAGTCATCGAACAAGGGCGCTGGCAAGATCGACCGGAACGAAGAAGTGCGTTTCTCGGTGGCTGCCGTCGTTGTCGACGTGTTGCCGAACGGCAATCTCCTGGTCAGCGGTTCGCAGGAGATGCGCGTCAATTACGAAATGCGCATCGTCAATGTCGGCGGTATCGTGCGCCCGATCGATATCAGCCGCAACAACACGATCGCCTATGAGAAGATCGCCGAAGCCCGCATTTCGTATGGCGGGCGCGGCCGGTCCATGGAAGTGCAGCAGCCGAACTGGGGCCAGCAGGTCTACGACCAGGTCGCGCCGTTCTGATGAGGATCGCTCATGGCCGATGACACCGCGAATGAAGGCCAGCGCCCCGGGTTCATGCAGTGGTTTGGCGCCCTGCTGCTCGTCACGGCGCTCTCGGTCGGGGCTGGAGCGCTGGCAAGCTTGCATTTGATGTCGACGTTCCAGCGCATCAGTGAAAACCAGAAGGAAGTCCCGGAGAAGCCGATCTCGTCGGCCTTCAATGCCAATGATCGTCTGCGCAAGATCACACCGGTCGTGACCAATCTGGCGGCGCCGCCAAATGCCTGGATCCGCATGGAGGCCTCGATCGTGACCGATAAGTTGACCGAGGAGGAGGCGAGTATCGTGGTCGCCCGCATCGGCGAGGATGTTGCAGCCTATCTGCGCACGCTCACACCCGCGCAGATCGAGGGTGCCCGCGGTCTGCAGTATCTACGCGAAGACTTGAATGAGCGCGCGCTTACGCGTTCGAGCGGCAGGGTCCGTGAGTTGATCATCGAGACGCTGGTGGTGCAATGAAGCGTATCATTCCGATCCTGCTCCTGGTGCTTCTGCCAACGGCTGCAGTGGCGCAGGTTCCGGATCTGTCGACCCTGCTTCCGCAGGGTGAGGGTAGTGCCAGCGGCCGAATCATCCAGATGGTCGCGCTGCTGACGGTGCTGTCACTGGCGCCGGGCTTGCTCATCATGGTGACGAGCTTCACGCGGTTCGTCGTCGCACTCTCATTCCTGCGCACAGGGCTCGGCCTGCAGACGACGCCGGCCAATATCGTGATGATCAGCCTTGCGCTGTTCCTCACATTCTATGTGATGGCTCCGACTTTCGATCGCGCGTGGGTGAACGGCCTTCAGCCCCTGATGAAGAATGAGATCACCGAGCAGGAAGCCTATTCGCGGGTTACGGATCCGTTCCGGGATTTTATGTTGCAGCACGTACGTGAAAAGGATCTGCAGACCTTCGAGAACCTCGCAGCCGAGAGTATGAAGGTCAAACTCGACGGTCAGCGGGTCGATCTGCGAATCATCATCCCGGCTTTCATGGTGTCGGAGCTTCGCCGTGCATTCGAGATCGGCTTTCTTGTCGTCATGCCGTTCCTGGTGATCGACATGATCGTTGCAACACTAACGATGTCGATGGGCATGATGATGATGCCGCCCACGGTGTTTGCGCTACCGTTCAAGGTACTGTTCTTCGTATTGATCGACGGCTGGAATTTGCTCGCAGTCGGTCTTGTGAAGTCGTTTCTCTAGATCATTTGATTCATTACGAGGTAAGTGACGAATCAAATGATTGCTGTTAACTATACGAGCCGCCGCTCCCTTCAGCTTTGGGTAAGGTTTGGCGGCTAGCTTGCAATTCACGACAGGTTGGGTCGATCAGAAATCGACATCCCAAAGGCATGATGCCGCCCTCTCGTACCGGTGAAAGTCCGGTATGTCCCCAGCAAATCAATCAAATTAAAGGGACATACGATGTCTAGCTTGATGACCAACTCCCAGGCCATGACCGCACTGCAGACTCTGCGTTCGGTTACGTCCAACCTCTCCACCACGCAGAACCGCATCTCCACCGGCTATCGCGTGTCGACCGCGTCGGACAACGCCGCCTACTGGTCCATCGCGACCACGATGCGTTCGGACGTTCAGGCTCTGGGCGCCGTGCAGGACGCTCTCGGTCTCGGTGCCGCGACCATCGACACCATGTATACCGGCCTGAGCGCGACCGTTGACGTCGTCTCGTCGATCAAGGCCAAGCTGGTTGCTGCCCGTACGCCGGGCGTTGACCGTGCGAAGATCCAGAGCGAAATCACCGAACTCCAGAAGCAGCTGAAGAACACCGCTGACAGCGCCGTGTTCAACGGTGAAAACTGGATCTCGGGCGACTCGACCTCGGCCAGCTACAACGCGACCAAGAGCGTCGTGTCGTCGTTCTCTCGTGCCGGTGGCGCTGTCAAGATCGACACGCTCACGGTCGACCTGAACGCCGTCAAGCTGTACGACGCCAATCTGGATACGGCCTATAACGCCCAGGCCTTCCCGACGGGCACCACTACCGCTTACGCTGCTGCGACCGACGTCGGCGGCAACATCACCGTGACGGTTGGTACAGCTCCTGCGATCAATATCGCAGTTGCGGCCAAGACCTCGCTCTCCGACATTGCCACCGCGATCAACAAGCTTGGCATTGACGGTCTGTCGGTCGGCGTCAACACCGCCGGCACGCAGCTCGCATTCAAGAGCCGCAACGACTCCGACATCGTGATCAACGCCGCCGTTTCCGGCCTCGGGCCCAATGTCACGCTGACCGCGATCGTCGGCGCCGTCGACACCAAGAAGGGCATTCTCGACGCCACCATGGATGCCTATACCGGCGCTGCCTGGGAGACCTTCAGCGTTTCGTCGCTGGATATCTCGAAGCTCACCGACAACGCTTCAGACCTCGCCAAGCTCGAGACCTATATCTCGGGTACCGACAAGGCGCTGGCCAAGATCACCGACTCGGCTACCAACCTCGGTGCCATCAAGAACCGTATCGGCCTGCAGCAGAACTTCGTGAAGACACTGACCGACTCGCTCGATCGCGGTATCGGCCAGCTCGTCGACGCGGACATGAACGCCGAATCGACCCGACTCCAGGCTCTGCAGGTCCAGCAGCAGCTCGGCATCCAGGCGCTGTCGATCGCCAACTCGGGCAGCCAGAGCATCCTGTCGCTGTTCCGCGGTTAATCGCTCTCGTATCGTGAATAGGAATGGCCGCGACCAATCATGGTCGCGGCCATTTCGCATTCAGGCTCTCCGTAACCCTCGGACAAGCTTCACAATCGATGATCGATTCGGAAGTGGGCAGGGGTATTTATGGTCAATCGCGAGCACGCGCAGAAGCTCTGGAACAATCTGCTTGAGCTGGGTACGAAGCGTCTCATTCTGCTCGCGGTGGTTGGCCTCGCTGTGTTCGGCGGCGTTGGCGGCGGCGCGTACTACATAAGCCGACCGGAATACAATGTCCTCTATTCGGGTCTTAGCCGCGAGGACGTGACGCGTGTCAGCTCGGTGCTGCGCGACGCGAATATCGCTTTCGATCTGAACACGGCGGGCGATACCGTCTATGTTCGTCCGGGACAGACTGCGCAGGCGCGTACGCTGCTGGCCGACAAGGGTCTGCCCAGCACCACCGGCGGCGGTTATGAGCTGTTCGACAAGATTGGCTCGCTCGGCCTCACATCGTTCATGCAGGAAATCACGCGCGTACGCGCGCTCGAGGGCGAGATTGCGCGGACGATCCAGGTTCTCAAGGGAGTCAAGGCCGCCCGCGTTCATATCGTGATGCCTGCGCGGGGCTCATTCCGGCGTGAGCAGTCGCCGCCGTCGGCCTCGGTCGTATTACGAACGGATGGTCCGGCAGATGCACGCACGGCACGCTCGGTGCGTCATCTCGTGGCTGCGGCCGTGCCGGGGATGACCGCGGACAAGGTCACCGTGCTCGACAGCGACGGGTCGCTGCTCTCGGATGATGACGGCAGCGGCAGCGTCGGGGCAACGCCGACCACGATGGCGAACTTGCAGAAGGTTGTGAGCCGCTCGATCCAGGAGAATGTCAGCCGGGCACTGACGCCCTATCTGGGGCTGGATAATTTCGAGGTCAGCGTTGCAACCCAGCTGTCGACCGACAAGAAACAGACCAACGAGACGGTCTACGATCCAGACTCGCGGGTGCAGCGCTCTGTGCGCGCCGTTCGAGAGAAGGAAACGTCGCAGAGCCTCGATCGACAGCAGCCGACGACCGTTCAGCAGAATCTGCCAGATCAGCAGGTCAATGCGACCGGTGCCAAGAATCAGAATGACGAGAAGCAGCGCCGCGAAGACATCACCAATTACGAAGTGTCGTCGAAGACGGTGACGACCACGAGTGATGGTTTCGTGGTGAACAAGATGTTTCTCGCCGTTCTGGTCAACCGGCCGCGTCTCATTGCGAGCCTTGGCGACAAGGTGAGCGATGCTGCGATCGAAGCCAAGGTCGCGGAGATCTCGCAGATTGCTGCGACCGCAGCTGGCATCGATCGCCCGCGCGGTGACCAGATTCAGGTTTCGGCGGTCGAATTCATGGAGGGCGCGCGCGACCTGGCGCCGGTGCCGTCGATCACGTTCACAGAGGTGATGATGCGTCAGGCGGGCAGTCTCGTGAGTGCCATCACCATCCTGGCCGTAGCCGGGATGTTGATCTGGTTCGGTCTGCGCCCGGCCATCAATACGATCCTGGCCAGCGCGAAGACGGACGAGACTACTCAGTTCCAGGCCGAAACGAATGCGCTGCTTAGCGGCAGTAGCAGTAGCGGTATGGCGACCGCGGCGCTGTCAGGGGGCGAGGCTCCGCCCAACCTCATTCAGGACGTCTCGAGCAGCATGCAGAATACGCCGCAGAAGCGGCTGGAGCAGATCATTCAGCTCGATGAGAAGCAGGCGGCGGCAATTCTTAAACAATGGATCAGGCAAGAGGAAGCGGTATGAGCGCAGAGCAAGTCGCACGTCTGATCGCCGACTTCGATCGACCGGAGCCGCAAAAGACACGCAGCCGCGTCGTTCCGTTCGACCATCTGCATCACTCCAGCGTGCAGCCGCAACACCAGCCGCTTCTGCAGAAGGCAAAGCAGCAACCGTCGTTTCAACCGCAGCCGCAGATGCAGCCAAAGCCGCCTCTCGTGCAGGAGGATGATGGCTATGAGCGCGGTCGCGCCGAAGGCTATGCGAGTGCACTTGCCGAGTTCGAACGGCGCATTGAGCAGGAGAAGCAGGCACTTGCGGCACAGGCCGCCGAAGAACGGCAGCGACTGCTCAACGAGACTGCGGCCAAGCTCGCCGGCGACATCGCCGAAATGGGCGACCAGTTGCAGGGAAGAATCGCCGGCGTAGCCGCTCGGCTCCTCGAGCCGCTCATCAGTAACGCCGTGCAGAAACAGGCAGTTACGTCATTCATCGAGCATCTGTCGTCGATTACAACCGATAGCCGCCGCCCGGTCCTGCGCATCACAGGCCCATCGGAGCTGCTCGAACTGATCCGCAGCAAGCTCGGCGTCCGCGCAATCGCATCGGAATTGCGTGCCGGCCCCGAGGCGGAAGCGTCGATTGTCGTTGATCAGATTGTGCTTGAGACTCAGCTCAAGGTTTGGACCGAACGACTGAAGATGGCGGTCCAGAGCTGAGATGGCCGATCCGCTTCCACCAGAAATAGTGATCATCCGCCGCCGCAGTTCGTTAGAAAGCGGCGAGACGAAAAACAGCGTCTGGAAAATCGCTTACGCCGACTTCATGACGGCGATGATGGCATTCTTCCTGGTGATGTGGCTGATCAATGCTACCAATCAGGAAACGCGCGAAAGCGTGGCCAATTACTTCAATCCGATCAAGCTCACGGATTCGACGCCGGATCGCAAAGGCATCAACGATGCACGGCGAGTTGATCCCGGCAAGGCCGTGGAAGGCGAGAACAAGTGGCCGCATCCGGAGCCAGGCCAGCCGACCGATGCGCTTGCGCGTCCGCAGCCTCCACAACCGCGCTATGGCGAGGCGACGTTGTTTCGCGATCCTTATGCGGTGCTGTCGGAGATTGCCGGCGGTCCTCCGCGTCCGGGACAGACCAGCGCGGCGCTCGACCCGAATCGTAAGGAAGGGCTGAAGGGCGGAGAGGCCTATCGAGACCCCTTCGATCCGATCAACTGGCCGATGGCGTCGATCTCGTCGCTTGAGAAGAAGCTCTCAGGGCGCAAGGAAGCCGGCAGCCTTCCATTCGGTGAGGATGTTGCTGCCGCGGCGAGCGAGGGTCAGGAGCCGCGCCCGCTCGATGCCAAGCCTGATGCCACCGGCACCCCGGGTCAGGAAATGTCCGGATCGAATTCAACTCCCGCGAAATCCGACAAGCAGGAGGCACCGAAGCCCGCCGGGTTGTTCGCCGACGAGGGCGACAAGCCCAATCCGGCAGCGGGTCGCCCGCAACCGGCGCAGGCTGACAAGACCGCAGCGCCGGCTGACAAATCTCAGGGGCAGCCTGACAAGGCGCCAGCCCAGGCTGAAAAGGCCCAGCCGATGGACGCCGCCAAGCTCCAGGCCGCGATCTCGGCGGCATTGGCGGCAATTGGACCGGCGCGTCCGGTGGCCGAAGTGAGGGAGACCCCCGAGGGACTCCTGATCAATCTGACGGATGACGTGAATTACGGAATGTTTGCCAACGGCTCGGCCGAACCTACGCCCGGTCTCGTTCGTGCGCTCGACAAGATCACGCCGATGATCGCGCAAAACCGCGGCCAGGTCATCGTGCGCGGTCACACCGATAGCCGGGTCTATCGCACATCGGAATATGACAATTGGCGGCTTTCGACCGCGCGTGCGCATATGGCGTATCACATGCTGGTGCGCGGCGGCCTCGACGCCGGGCGGGTCGAGCGCATCGAGGGCTATGCGGACCGCCGGCCGAAAATTCAGAATGATCCGCTCGCCGCGCAGAACCGGCGCATCGAACTTCTGATCCGTGCTCCCATATTATGACTAGCGCCAGGATCATTGCAGCAACGCTTCTAGCCTGTCTTGGCAGCGCACATGCGCAGTCGGTGGACGACCAGATGCGCGAGCCATATCAGATGGTTCGTTCATTGCAGATGCTGCAAGATCAGATCGCACGCGGTGATCTCGACGCTCATAATTCCCAACCCGCCCTGCTGAAACGCCTGGGTGAGAACTTCCTAAAAGCCGATGCTGCCGTCTGGAAGGAGCCACGCAATTCGCGCGCAGCTGTCACCTTCCTCTTGAGTGGCGGGTCGCCGCAAGTGGTGGCGAGCCTCCGCTCCCGCAACGTGCTGAATATTGACGAGGCCATTGTCGATGGCGCTATCGCCTATGTCGAAGGGCGCACGGACGAAGCGAAGTCGAAGCTCGCCAATATCAAGCCACGCAGTCTGCCTGCGGCGCTCGGTGCGGAGATTGCGCTGGTGCAATCGGCACTGGTTGCGCAGGACGACCTGAAGGTCGCGATCGCATTGCTCGACGAGGTGCGGTTGATGATGCCGGGCACGCTGGTCGAGGAAGCGGCACTGCGTCGGGAGATTTTCATCGTCGGGCAGGACGACGACTTCGACAAGTTCGAAGCCCTCGCGGTGCGCTACTTTCGCCGATATAGGCATTCTATCTATGCAGGCAATTTCCGCCAGCGCTTTGCGCTCTCTGTGGCACGCTTCAGCTTCGTGCAGCGCCCCGATCGTTTCCCGCGTCTTGTCGCCGTGCTCGATCATCTCGATCGGGCGAGCCAGCGGGCACTCTATCTTCTGATTGCAAGAACGGCATTGGTTCGCGGCAAGACTGAAATGACGGTGCTCGCCGCCGACCGCGTATTCGCATTGTCCGATGACGACAGTGCCGAGCGTGTCCGCGCGCGCCTGTATCGTGCCGCGGCACGCGTTGCCACATCTGCACACAGTACGGCAATCGCCGAGCTTGAGCAGATCGACAAGGCAAAACTATCCGAACGTGATGTCGAACTGCAAACCGCTGCGCTTGCCATTGGACTGAATGTTCGAAAGGCGCTGCCGGAGGCAAAAGCCAAGAGCGACGGAAGCAGCGAAGCGAAGACGGCTATGCGGCCGCGCATTGATTTCAGTCGCTCTCTTGCTGCCGTCGATCGCGCGCAAAAGCTGCTCGATGCGTCGCAGGAGCAATTAAAGGAGAAAGCCCGATGAACAATGGAGATCTCCTAATGGCAGCGCTCCGCCAGACAGCGGCCGGAAAGGCTGGAGCGAAAGGTGGGTTGAACGGCGGTGCCCATGCCAAGGACGGCAAGGAGAAAGCTGATCATTTTCGCGAGCAGCTCCGCCTGGTCTCAAAGGAACCTAAAACAGTCACGCCGCATGTTATCAAGACAGCTGATGACGCGAAAATCGTTGACGCTAAACCTGTGCTCGACGCGGCATCCGTTCTTGCGGAATTGACCGGTGAAGTCGCGCAAAAGCCGAACGTCAGTGACGATCAAACCGATGATGACGATTCGAAGGCCACGAAGGGAGAGGAGGGGGCGACAAAATCTGCCCTCTGGCGCGGACCGGATCCTGCGCTCAGCGCGGTGATGGCCAAACTCGATCACGCGCATTCACCTTTGGCAAGCGATGACAAGGCGGCGCCTCGCATTTCGCTATCGGACGTGAAGGCAGATGATGCTCCGCGCGATCCCACGAAGCTCATTCTCGCTGCAACGGCCGACGTACCTGACGCCGATGCGGCCGCCACGCACCGGTTCACGCTGACGGCCGAGACGACGGATACGAAGCCGCTTCCGGTCGCGAAAGCGGCCGTCCGTGAGCAAGAGACGCATTTCGAGCCCGTGCAACAGGTCACGACGCTGCAGAAGATCGTCGATCGAATGGCGACTGATCTGGCGACCGTCGCATCACCTGAAGGGACTCGTGCGGCCGACGCGCCGGGGCTCGAAACGAACAAAGCCGCGGATAGCCGGCCGGTGCGCATGATGACGCTCGAACTCGATCCACCCAATCTCGGTTCTGTCACGGTGAAGATGCGGCTTGCCGGCGATTCTGTGGAGATTCACCTCACTGCGGATCGCTACGAGACCACGCAGATGCTGCGACAGGAGCGCGGTGCGCTCACCGACGCCATGCAGTCGGCTGGCTACACCTTCGACATCGCAGCGATCGATCATACCCGCACCCCCGACGCAAATCTGAACAACGGTCAGCAGCAACAGCAAGCGCCGTCCGATCAGCGTTCTTCGCTGCCGTCGTCAGGTGGATCGCAGGCGGACGGTGGTTCTTCGGGTCGGTCGTCCGGCGATGCGCAGAGCGGCGCACGGCATAACAGGCAGGATCATGAGCAATCGCCAAGGTCGTCCGAGCGGCAGCAGGATCAGAATGGCAATCGGGTTCGCAGCAGCACTGTGTATATCTAGCGCTGCGACTGACGCTCGCGCCGGGGGGCCGTGCGAACGGGAGATGGCGCGCGCGGCACGTCGTCACAATGTGCCACTCGGCGTTCTCTTTGCGGTCGGTCTCAGCGAGACCGGGCGCAAGGGCGTGCTGAATCCCTATGCGCTCAATGTCGATGGTAGGACTGTGCTGGCCACCGATCTGCGCAATGCCGTTGCGCGTTTCGCCGAGGAGAAAAGCAAGGGTGCCAAGCTGGTCGACCTCGGCTGCATGCAGATCAATCACCGCTATCACGGCGAGAAGTTTTCCAGCGTGGAAGCGATGTTCGACCCGGCGCGCAATGTCGATTATGCCGCGCGATTTCTGAAAGATCTGCGTGAGCGCGAGGGAAACTGGACGATGGCTGTCGCGCGCTACAACGCCGGACCGACCAATGTCGTCGGCCAGAAACGCTACATCTGCAGTGTTATCGGCAGTCTTGTCGCGAGCGGATTCGGGTCATGGACGAGCAAGGCGCGCGACTTCTGCGCGGAACGCACTGCGTCACGATGACCCTGTGGATAATCGCCAGCCTCGCACAAGCAACTTCAATTCTAATACCTGACACGTGAAACGGAGGATAATCGATGAGTCTGTATGGGGTGATGCGCACAGGCGGCTCCGGCATGAACGCGCAGTCGAACAAGCTGGCGACGGTCGCTGACAATATCGCGAACGTGAATACCACGGGCTACAAGCGCGCCTCGACGGAATTCTCCTCTCTTATCCTTCGCAGCGGAACCGGAAACTACAATTCCGGCAGTGTCGAGACGCAGGTTCGTTACGCGATCTCTGATCCCGGTACGGCGAATTACACGACTTCTGCGACCGATATGATGATTCAGGGCAATGGCTTTTTCGTCGTCAGCGATGCGGGTGGCACACCTTACCTCACGCGCGCTGGCTCTTTCGTTCCGGATGGCCAGGGCAATCTCTACAATACCGGTGGCTACTATCTGATGGGCTACAACATCAAGAATGGCGCCCAGCCGAACGTCGTTGCCAACGGCCTTGGCAATCTCGAGGTCGTAAACATCGCGCAGCAGTCCTTGATGGGAAATCCGACGACCCAGGCAGGCATCAGTAGCGCCAACCTGGATTCCAATGCTGCGATCAGCGCCGGGCCGCCGAACTTTACGTCGAAAACGTCGGTCATCACCTACGATAATATTGGAAATGCGGTGAAACTTGACATGTACATGTTCAAGACAGCCGCCAATACATGGGATGTGCAGATCTACAACAGCGCAGGCGCGGCAGCAGGCGGCGGCTTCCCCTATGCAGTCGGGTCGCAGCTGGGCACCACCCAGACATTTACCTTCGACGTCAGCGCCACCGGCAAGGGCCGCCTCGCTGCCGCAAGCCCGACCTCGATGGCCTTCACAATCCCGGGCGGCTCGCCCGTCACTTTCGATATGTCGAGTATGACGCAGGTCGCGGACGAGTTCCAGTTCAAGGCCACGACCAACGGCAACGCGCCGAGCGCGCTCGACCGTGTGGAGGTGAGCTCAGACGGCACCATGTATTCGATCTTCGACGACGGCACGCGAATCGCGAGCTACAAGATCCCGCTGGCGACGGTGCCGAGCCCTGACAATCTCTCGCCCGAAGTCGGGAATGTCTATTCGATCAGCACCAACTCCGGCAACATCCAGGTCGATTTCGCGGGCAATAGCGGTCTCGGCACCATCAAGCCGGAGGCGCTCGAAGCATCCAACGTCGATCTGGCCAACGAGCTCACAGCGATGATCGAGTCGCAGCGTGGCTACACCGCGAATTCCAAGGTGTTCCAGACCGGTGCGGACCTGCTCGACGTGCTCGTCAACCTGAAGCGCTAGCGCACAGCGCGGATCACTGACGGGAGTCTCCAATGTCACTTACGGTCGCACTCAATTCGGCCCGCTCGTCGCTTATGGCGTCGGGCGTCCAGTCTTCCGTCATCTCCCGCAACGTCGCCGGCCTGCATCAGGACGGCTACTCCCGCAAGAATGCTCTGATCGTTTCCCAGCCGGGCAGCGGTGTCTATGTCAGTGGTATTCAGCGGGCCGCCAGTGCCGGTCTGTTCAACAATGTCGTCAAGGCTGTCTCCACCTCGGCACAGCAGGATGCCCTCTACAACGGTCTGCAAAAAGTTGCGGCGGTCACGATCGACGACCCCGAACTCGATCAATCGGCTGCGGCCCAGCTCGCCAAGCTGAAAAACGCCTTGCAGCAATATGCCTCGGCGCCGAACAACGTCACCTTTGCACAGACTGCCGTGACGGCGGCAAAGGGCGTCGCCACGGCTCTGAACGATGCGACCAATACTGTACAAACGACCCGGGCTGATGCTGATGCCGAGATGGCGACCTCGGTTGGCAATATCAATCAGTTGCTGGCTCAGTTCGAGACGGTGAATACGGCGATCATCAAGGGAACGATCTCCGGCTCCGACGTCACCGACTACCTCGATACGCGCGATAGTATTCTGTCGAAGCTGTCCCAGGAGGTCGGGATCACGTTTGCCACCCGCGCAAACAATGACATGGTTGTCTATACGGATTCTGGGGTCACGTTGTTCGAGCGTACCGCTCGCTCCGTAACCTTCAGTCCGACAAATTCCTACACGGCCGGCACAACGGGTAACGCTGTGGTCATCGACGGCGTTCCCGTCACCGGCGCTAACGCGATCATGCCGATCAGCTCCGGCAAGCTCGCTGGCCTGGCGACGCTTCGCGACGACAAGATGGTAACCTATCAGAACCAGCTTGACGAAATAGCGCGTGGCGTGATCGAGGTCTTTGCAGAAAAGGACCAGACCGCTGCCGCTGGGCCAGATCAAGCCGGACTATTCACCTATGCCGGTGGACCGACCATGCCGACCACGGGCGTGATCAATGTCGGGCTCGCCGGGACGATCAAGGTTACTGCTCTGGTCGATCAAGCGCTGGGTGGCAATCCGAGCCTGATTCGCGACGGCGGCATCAACGGCGCAAACTACGTCTACAATACCGGAGGCGAAGCAGGCTTTTTCGCCCGTATTCAGGGCCTCGTCGACGGCATGGCGGCATCTCGAACCTTCGATCCGGCTGCCCTGGGCAAACCCAGCGGAAGCCTTGTCGACTTTGCCGGCTCGTCGGTGAGTTGGCTGGAATCGCAGCGCAAGAGCGTGGGCGACGAGGCGACCTATAGTCAGACGCTCCTGGAGCGTAGCGCCGACGCGCTGTCGAATGTCAATGGCGTCAATATGGATGACGAAATGTCTTTCATGCTGCAGGTCGAGCGCACCTTCTCTGCATCGTCGAAGCTCATCTCGACGATCGACGATATGCTGAAAGAACTCCTGATGGCGGTGGGGTAATCGATATGGCTACAAATTTCATCTCGTCAAACTCGATCTCGACCACCCTGCGGATCGCCGCATCGAAAAGCCAAGTTGCGCTCGCAAAGGCGACCAAGGAAGCGACGACCGGCAGGTTGGCCGATGTCGGGGAGGGCCTTGGTGCACTCGCCGGCCGCGACGTCACTCTACGCGCAGAGCTTCTCGATATGGAGAAACTCGTCGATACCAATGCGCTCGTTGGCTCTCGCCTCGACGTCGCACAGGAGCGCGTCTCCCAGTTGATCGAAACTGCGCAGTCCTTCCAGAAGGACCTTCTGGCGGCGCGCAATTCGGCAAATGGCGGCGGCATCATTGCTCAGCCCGCGACATCGAATCTCCAATCACTCCTCACGTCACTCAATGTCGCGATGGACGGGCAGTATCTCTTCGGTGGCATCAATACCGGGCAGGAGCCTATGACGCCATACGAGGCCGGCTCGCCCAGCAAGACGGCGATCGATGCGGCCTTCACTGCCGCCTTTGGTTTCGCACCCGGCGCCGTGGGATCTGAAAACATTACACCCGCTGCCATGAATAATTTCCTCGACAATGCGTTTGCGACCGAATTCGACGATCCGGCCTGGGGAACGAACTGGTCTTCGGCATCTGATCAGGTCGTGCGTAATCGTATTTCCACGACACAAACCGTCGATTCCTCCGCCAGCGCCAATGACAAGGCGTTCCGGAAACTGGCGATGGCTTACACGATGCTCAGTGGGCTCGATGTGAAAAGCTTGAATCAGAGCACGTTCCAGGCGGTTACGGACAAAGCGTGGCTGGTGATCGCCGACTCGATCTCGGATCTGGCGAGCGTCGGTGCACGTCTGGGCACCTCGCAGGAGCAGACGACGAATGCGACCAGTCGTCTCAAGGTTCAGATCGACATCGTCAACAAGCAGGTCAATGCGATGGAAGTTGTGGATCCGGAAGAAGCGTCCGTCCGGGTCACGAGCCTGAAGAATCAGTTGGAAATGTCACACGCGCTGACAGCGCAAATTCAGCGACTCAGTATCCTCAACTATCTCTGATCGGCGGGCTGATCTATGAAGCAACAGGTTGTCGATTGAAATGACACTGGCAGGTTACGACGCGGAAATCGAGGATAGCGGCCGTGAGGCGCGATCCAGGGAACAACAAGCGCTCAATCACGGCATTGCACTGCTTCAGAAAATCCAGAGCGGAGCGCTTGCTTCATCCGAAGAGGCGGACGCATTGCTCTATATCCGCAATCTCTGGACCTTCTTCATAGAAGATCTGTCGAGTCCGCGAAACGGCCTGCCGGAGCAGTTGCGAGCGCAGCTGATTTCGATTGGCCTCTGGGTTGTCAAGGAAGCCGAGCGCCTCCGGGAAGAGCAACTGTCGGACGTGAGCGATCTCGTCGCCATCAATATCGTTATCCGGGATTCGCTGGCATGAAGAAGCCAATGTGCATATCGCTGCGATCGGGCGAGAAAATCTATATTAACGGCGCAGTTTTGCGGGTCGACCGTAAGGTGACGCTGGAATTGATCAACGACGTGACTTTTCTGCTGGAAAGTCAGGTCATGCAGGTCGCCGACGCGACCACGCCGCTCCGGCAGCTCTATTTCGTTGTGCAACTGATGTTGATGAGCCCGGGGGATATCGAGCAGGCGCGTGCGGTTTTTGGGCATCAGCGTTGCGCGATTTACGCGGCCGCCGACAACAAGGAATTGCTGCAAGGCCTCGATGCGATCGAGGAGCTCGTCGAGGCGAAGCGTTATTACGAGGCGTTGCGGAAGATCCGGGCCTTATTCGAAGTCGAACAGGCGATCCTTGGCAGCGCCGACATGCTGCTGCCGGTCGTGGCCTAACCCAGGGAGAGCGAGATGATCGTCAACGGCGTAGATACCGCGAAATCCACGACAGACACGTCGACGACGCCGCCGAAGTCGACCAGCATGATCGACTACAACGGCTTCCTGCGGCTTCTGATCGCGCAGATGCGCAACCAGGATCCCACCAATCCGACCGATTCAACCCAATATATGAGCCAGCTTGCACAGCTGTCGTCCGTCGAACAGGCGGTTCAGACCAATGCGAAGCTCGATACGCTGCTGTCAACCAGCGCGATTACCCAGGCAGAAGGCCTGATCGGCCGTACCGCTTCATTCACGGATGAAAGCGGAACGAGCACGACCGGCAAGATCAAGGAAGTCTATATCATCCAGGGCGGTGCGGTTGCGACGCTCGAAAACGGCACGAAGGTCCAGCTCGGGCCCGGCATTACCATTAGCTGAACCATGAACGAGCGCGACGCCCTCGATATCGCCCAGCAGGCGATCTGGACTATCATCGTTGCCGCCGGCCCGGCGGTTGGCGCCGCGATGTTCGTGGGCATCGTCATTGCCCTCCTGCAGGCGCTAACCCAGGTGCAGGAAATGACGTTGACCTTCATCCCCAAGATCGTGGTGATGTTAATCGTGGTCGCCGTCACCGGCTCCTTCATGGGAGCCCATATATTCGCCTTCACCGAAGTGCTCTACGGCCGGATCGAACGCGGCTTCTAGCCGCCATCGTCTCCACCATCTTCACGCAAGGTCGGCGCTGCACAGTGCGGCCATGATATTCGCGCGAGAATTGCCATGGCCGACGTAACGATTTCAGCCCTGCCGGCCGAACGGCGGGCCGGCACGGACGTCGCCTTTGCATTCGGCATCGTCACCATTCTGGTGATGCTGGTGCTGCCGGTTCCGACGATCCTGATCGACCTTGGCCTGGCCTTCTCGATCGCGTTGTCCGCGCTGATCCTGATGGTGTCGTTGTGGATTCAGCGGCCGCTGGATTTCTCGGCATTTCCCACCGTGCTGCTGATCGCCACCATCCTGCGATTGGCGCTGAACGTGGCGACCACGCGCGTGATCTTGTCGCATGGCGGTGAGGGAGAGCACGCCGCGGGCTACGTCGTCGCCGGCTTCGCCAAGTTCGTGATGGGCGGCGACTTCGTCATCGGCCTGATTATCTTCGCAATTCTCGTCACCGTGAATTTCGTGGTGATCACCAAAGGTGCGACGCGTATCGCCGAAGTCGGCGCCAGATTCTCGCTTGACGCCATTCCCGGCAAGCAGATGGCGATCGACGCCGACCTGTCGGCCGGTCTGATCGATGACAAGGAAGCGCAGCGTCGGCGCCACGAGCTGGAGGAGGAGAGTTCGTTCTTCGGCGCCATGGATGGCGCCTCGAAATTCGTGCGCGGCGACGCCATTGCCGGCCTGATTATCACCGCCATCAACATCTTTGGCGGCATCATCATCGGCGTCACTCATCATGGCATGGAGCTGTCACGCGCCGCTGATGTTTTTACCAAACTCTCGGTCGGTGACGGCCTGGTCTCGCAGATCCCCGCACTGATTGTGTCGCTCTCGGCCGGTCTGCTCGTCTCCAAGGGCGGTACCCGCGGCTCTGCCGAGCAGATGGTGCTGAAGCAGCTCGGAAAGTATCCGCGCGCCCAGTCAGTTGCCGCGATGATGATGTTCGCGCTCGGTCTGCTGCCCGGACTTCCGTTCCTGCCCTTCGCGCTGCTTGGCAGCGCCATGGCCTTCATGAGCTTTACGCTGCCGCGCCAGCAGGCCGCCCGCGCGAAGGTGGAACAGGCACGCATCGCGCAGGTTCAGGAAAAGGTGCAGATCGAGAACAGGGATTCCGTCAAGGAATTGCTCAAGACCTCCGATGTCGAGCTCTGCGTCGGTAGCCAGCTTGCGATCCAGATGCTGAATGCCCATGGGGAATTGGCGCATCGCGTCGCCAAGGTTCGGCGGCGTTTCGCTGCCCAATATGGCTTCGTCATTCCCGAGATCAAGCTGACCGACGACCTCTCCATCGGGCCGAAGTCATATCGTATCAAGATCTACGGCACCGTCGTGGCCCATCACGAATTACGTATCGGCGAGTCTCTCGTGTTGTTTGACGGCGATCGGAAGCCAGATGTTCCGGGCGACGAGACAATCGAACCCGCTTTCGGGATGAAGGCGATGTGGGTTCCGGAGACGTTCATCGACGAAGTCAAACAGGATGGATTCAAGATCGCTGACAATATCTCGGTGCTGCTCACACATCTCAGTGAGGTTGTCCGCAACAATCTGGCCCAGCTCCTTACCTACAAGGACACCCGCGCACTGATCGATCGGCTCGATCCCGAATACAAGCGGCTGATCGAGGATATGGTGCCATCGCAGATTTCCTATTCCGGGCTGCAGGCGGTGTTCAAGCTTCTGCTGGCAGAGCGGATCTCGATCCGCAATCTGCATCTCATTCTGGAAGCCATCGCCGAGATCGCGCCGCATGTGCGTCGGTCCGAGCATGTGGCCGAGCACGTACGGATGCGCATTGCGCAGCAGATCTGCGGTGATTTCGCCGACAACGGCGTGCTCAAGGTGCTCCGCCTCGGCAATCGCTGGGACCTCGCCTTCCATCAGAGCATCAAGCGCGACGGCAAGGGTGAGATCGTGGAATTCGACGCCGATCCGCGGCTGGTCGAGCAATTTGCGGATGACGTGTCGGTTGCGGTCCGCAAGGCGGCTGCCAATGGCGACACTGCGGTGCTGGTGGCGCCACCTGACGTCCGTCCTTATGTTCGCATGATCACCGAGCGCATGTTCCCCACGCTGCCGGTGCTGTCGCATGTGGAAATCGCGCGGGGGGCCGAGGTGATGTCGCTCGGAGCTGTATCTTGATCGCAAGCAGCTCGGTCTCCATCCTGGCCACGTTCCTGATCTTTTGCCGCATCGGGACTTGCATGATGGTGGCGCCGGGCTATTCCCGCGTCAATATCCCGACGCAGATCCGGTTGTTCCTCGCTATCAGCGTCACCCTGATGCTCACGCCCCTGCTGGAGTCCACGGTTCGCCCGGCTGTGGAAGCGGCGACGGCGCCGGATCTCCTCCGCCTGATCATGTCCGAGCTGATGGTGGGCCTGGTCATTGGACTCACTGCACGCATGTTCTTCGCGGCGCTGGAAACGATGGCTACATTCGTCGCCTCGGGAATCGGTCTGACCCTCCCCGGTGTCGCCGACGATGGCGAGCATGTGCCGGCGCTGGTACCGCTGATCACGCTGACTGCGACGGTGGTCTTCTTTGTAACCGACCAGCATTGGGAATTGTTGCGCGGTCTGGTTGGCTCCTACCAGATCTGGCTGCCAGCGACCGGAATCAGTGCCGAGGGCGGGCTAACGCAACTCGTAGATCATCTCTCCATGGCCTTTACGCTGGCACTCCGGGTCGCCAGTCCCTTCGTCGTCTATGCTGTCATCGTCAATTTCGCGGTTGGTCTCGCCAACAAACTGACGCCGAGCATCCCGGTCTATTTCATCTCGATTCCATTCGTGCTCACCGGTGGCTTGTTGTTGCTCTATCTCACGGGCCGCGAAATGGTGCTGCAATTCAGCATCGCTTTCGCATCCTGGCTGTCCGGGTGACGAACCATGCAGAAGCGCGACCACAAGATCCGCCGTATCGCCGCCGTGCAGGCAAGGCTGCACCGGATTGCCGAGTGGCAGCTGATGGAATGCCAGGCACGGGAGAACCAGCTCGAGGAGAAGCAGCGCCTCATTCTGGAAGGGTTCAATGATGAGAGCAAGCTTCCGGATTTGGCCGTGCAGACCGCCAGCCAAAGTCTGCGCGCCGCTAGCATCGAGCAAGGCGTCGTAGCCAAGACCAGGGAAAGACTGGCGGCGCATGCGCGCGACGAAGGCCGCAAGTTGAAACATGCGCTGAAAATGGTGAAGTCGGCGGTCGGACGCACGGTTCGGGCCGACGAAAAGCGGGTTCTGGACGACGAGATCGACAAGGCCGCACGGCGGTCGATCGAGGGAGCATAGACCGATGGGAATTCTGACAGTTGCGCAGGGTATGTCATGACAGTCGCCCCGGTATCTAACGATCTGATCGCGGATGTCATGAAGGCGGCCGATCCGGCCGCCCAGCGCGTAGCGGCGACCAGGCTCGAGCGGATGGCGCCGGCAGACAAAGCGAATTTTGCATCCGCGATCGCCGAAGAGTTCGCTGCGGGCCAGACGGCGCAGAGCGCGACGGCTGTACCGATCAGCGGCGGAGAGGTCGCGACGACGCCGATCATCCGGAAGGCAGAAGGAAGCAATCCGACTTATCGCAAGTTCGAAGCCTTCGTGCTGCAGATGTTCGTGGAAACGATGCTGCCGAAGGACGCCGAGGACGTATTCGGCAAGGGTACTGCCGGCAATATCTGGCGTTCGATGCTCGCCGAGCAGATCGGCAATGAAATGGCCAAGGGCAACGGCGTCGGCATCGCCAAGCAACTGGCCAAATCGCGCCCGACATCGGCTCCAACTTCCGAAGGCTAACGGCCGAATCCGGCCATAACAGTAGAGATCGACATGGAACAGATCGAACAGCAGACCTCAATCATCACCGTCGAGGCGCAGGCTCTGGCTTTGCCTGAGAATGACCTTCCTGAATCGGCTGCGCAGGAAGCCCCCATTTTCGGCGAGGCGGACGATACGCCTGGCCAATGGCTCGGCACCCAAAGCAGCGCGCTGACCGCGATTGATCGCTTGAAAGCAACCATCGACGAAGAGACGGAGAAGCTTGAGGTTCGCGCGGTAGTGGATTTCGACGGCTTCAGCCAGCGCAAGAACCGTGGTCTGCTCGAGCTGACTCGCGCGATGCGGCTGACTCAGGACATCAAGAGCGATCCGCGCGTCGCGCCGCAACTCACACTGTTGCGCGCCAGCCTGATCCGTAATCAAGCGGCGTTACAGATCCATCTCGATGCGGTGCGTGAGGTCTCGGCCATCATCGCACGTTCGATCCAAGAGGTTGAATCGGACGGCACCTATTCCCTGGCGATCGCAGGCAAGCGCAAATGATGAAGCTGCTGATCACGGGCATTTGGGCCTGCCTCGTCACTGTGGGTACCAGTTTCGGGATCTCCTACTGGAAGGAGACTGCGGCCGCATTGCCCGCGAAGCAGGACCAACCTGAAGGTCTGGTTTATGAAAAGGTCAAGGTGATCAATGTGCCGATGATCGCCGACGGCAGCGTTCAGGGCTATATCGTCACCCAGCTCGTCTTCACCGCTAACGCCAAAGTCCTGCGTCAGCTGCCGGTGCCGCCGGAGCCGTTCGTGGTCGATGAAGCATTCCGTATGATCTATGGCGACCAGAAGCTCGATTTCAAGAATCTCGCTCGTTACGACCTCACACAATTCGCACAGACGGTGCGCGCGCAGGTCAACAAGCGTCTGCAGACGGACGCGCTGCAGGAAGTCCTGGTGCAGGATTTCAACTATGTGTCGAAGGATCAGATTCGCCGTTGAGACTACAACGAGTGGTCATCGCTGTGGTACGGTGATGCTCGATGATCTGGCGTGGTGGATGTGTGGTACTTCGTGTTGCGCGAGAAGTTCTGTGTCTTGCACAGCAGTTCGAGGAGGCGATGGACGCCAACGCCGTGGTCGGCGTCCTCTTGCGCGTAAGGCGTGAGCCTTAGTTCGCCTTTGAAATAGGCGCTTCGTTAGCGGGACGAGACTTCAGATCGTCCAGCCGGTAACCCATATAACGCTTCGATTCGATCGGGTCGAAGCCGAGATGATCGCGTAGCTTCTTGCGCAGCTTGCTCACATGGCTTTCGATCACATTCTCATCGAAGCTGGCATCGAACAGACCATAGATGGCGTTGAAGAGCTGGGTCTTCGTCAGCCATTTGCCCTGATGCCCGACCAGGTGTTCGAGAATGCGTAGTTCGCGTCGTGGCAGAATCAAAGTGCGACCGGCAACCTCCGGGTCGCGGCCATCGAGAAAGACACGAATTACGCTCGTTTGTGCCGGTTCATGCTGATCGATGGTGCGGCGGCGAATAACTGCCGTTCGTGCCATGATCTCCCGGACGTGGACCGGTGCGTGAACGACGTCATCGACGCCAGCTTCGAATAACTCAATGGTCTGCTTGAGGTGCTTCAGGCTGTTGAGCGCAATAATCGGCGCCCGTGACCTGTTGCGGATACTGGATGGGATGCTCGTCCGATCCGGACAATCGCCCAGCAGAAAGGCCCGAATGACAGTTAAATCATTACCAACGGCACATTCCAGCCAATCGCGAAAGTCTGTAGAAGTGAAGCCAATCGATACAACCCCTTCGCGATCAAACCCGGCCGCATAGCCTTGTGTGACGCCCTCTCGGTCATCGATTACAACAAACATTTTAATCCCCTGCGTGTTCGCCTTGATATCGTTATGGGGTCGAATTAGGCGCACTCGCCCCATTTTTGTCTTGAAGACGCAACACAACAGTTACTTGAGCGGATGGATGGGCCTTTGAGCGATTCGCTGACTTGCAAATGGGAGGCCCGGTCGCTTTTTACGGGATACCCAATGCTGTGATGCGGTCAGCTCACATTCTCCGGCTTGCATTCATCCGTAGTTTCAGAGAGCTCCCTCTCGCTATGTGAACACGACATGACATCTCATGGTCGTGCACGGTCGGTGGCAGAACCGAACCAGCGCTAATGTCAAAACGGGGGAGGTAGCCGATCGCGTGCCGTATCGTCGATATCTGGCGCTTTGATCGGCTGAACTTGCCCGAGTTGTCACACACGCGAATCGGCATACTGGTCATCAAGATGATACCGCATCATCAAGTAGTCGAGGTGCACAAATTTGCAAAGAGTCGTGCATGCAAACCATGCAGTTGAAGCAAACTAACAAGTGGATAATTCAAGAAGGGCGACGATTTAGTCGGCCCCTTTTTGCATCGAACTATCTCACAGCGTGTCGTCACAGATGCAATCGCGACTTCACCGGTTTGAACCAGTGCAGTACCACACGGAAAAACGCATTGATTGTCGTGCGCGGGCATATGGAGCGAGAGTCTGTTCGTCATGTGCGGGGCAGCAACATGCGATTGCGTGGGTCCGATATCAGTCGGCATCGGCCAATACTGATATCCGCTCTCAAGAGCGTGCCATATAGGGCGCTCGGATCGCTCGATACGAATCCGAAGTTGCCGATCTTGTCGGCGTCGTCCTTGGTAGTCATCCAGCGTGTCACGAGCATCCTGCCTGTGCGTGGCCGTTAGTATCGATCAGTCAGATCGAGGCATCAATTCAGCGACCTGAAAGGATGACGCCTCTGCTGGTCAGAACCTGCCAGCGGTTGTTTTCGTTCTTGATTTCCTGGATCCGCCCGAGAGCAGGGACATCCTGCCCCGGCACGACCTCAATCACGCCGGTCTTCCCCTCGAGCACTGCGACGCCATCATAGGCGCGGCGCACGTGCCAGCCGGGAATAACTTCGCGTGACGTATTTGCTGGCCGTTGCGCCTGAGGCTGCACCGTGCCGGTGATATCGGCAGTATTCGCCAGCGTGGCTGCGACCTGTACCGCTTGCGCTTTCTCATCGGCAATGCGTGCAAATTTCGCAGCCAGAGCGGTTTGTTCGCGGTCGGCACGATCTTGTGCGCGGCTTGCCTGTTCGGCGGCCTGCGTACGGGCAGCTTCAGCGGCAGCGCGACTGCTCGCCACATCGCCGGTCATCTCCGCAACTTGCCGTCGTAGCTGCGCGACGGAATCGCGAATGCTGCGAAGATCCGCATCAGATACGGCTGAAGATGTCATCGGCCGCAGGAGCAGATAGGCAATCGCGCCAGCGGAAACGAGCGTTGACAGGCCGACGACCATCGCCAGGGAGAAGAATGGAGCTTTCCATGCCGGCGATTGTAACGGTCTTGCGACAATACGGGCGGGCGGCACAGTGAAGCGCACCTTTGCCTTGATCGGCTCTTCGCGGGTGGAAATGCGAGCGCGTTGCATATTCGCCCGCGCTTCGCTGGCCAGAAGCTCGTCGATCGCAGCGGCAGCAGCGATATGAGGTTTTGGCGTGGAGTGTGAATTCGGTGATTGCTCACGAAACAGGCTGCCGTTTTCCACAGCGGTCGACTGTGAATCCGACGGTTTCTTGGACATCGTCATGCTGATCTTTGCATTGGTCATGACTGTCTGCAGTGGCAATCAAATCGTAAGAGCGGCGTAACAAGCGAAGCTTGCGCGAAGCCGTCGAGATAGATGTGTGCGCAAACGATCAACCGACGGTCGATCTTCATCGCACGACGATGCAGATCGTTCGAACGATGATCGGGTGCCGTCCGCACTGATATGTCGTGCACAAGAGCGCATAGGAGTTGTGTAGTTATCGGTGTGGTCTTCGTGTGGTCACGAGATGCTAGCCGCTCATCTCACGATCGTCACGGGGTGGCGATTTGATCGAAGAATGGAGAATGGCGCACGCACGATCAATGAGATGCGAGACAATCAAATTAAAGTCGACCCAAAGAATATTGAAATTGATTCGTAAAAATATAGATGAGTCGAGCTGCCTCACTCCAAAGTCTATCAGATCAAATCGGTAAATCCGCGCATTGAGTTAAATGCCGTAAATCTTGATAATAGATCGATAGGGGCTATTCATCGGTTGATGAAGTGGCGTTTTAAGAAACCGACACTATTGCCGTGGCCATGGATATCGATCTCAAAAGCCTTCGCGATTACGTGAAATTGTTGAAAGCCGAGCGGCAGGATTCGCCGATCGGCAAGATCAAATCCGGCGCGACTGAAATTATTCGAAAGAACCTTCGGGAACTGGAGCGGATGCACCGTGAAGACGGCGCAACGTGGACCGAAATTGCTGCGGGCCTTGCTGCGCAGGGCGTTACCCAGGGTGATGGTCAGCCCATCACTGGCCGTCGCCTCACAGCTCTGATGCATAATATCAGGGTGCAGGAAGAACGGAGTCTCGCCCGGGGGAAGGCGCTTGGTGATGCGCCTGATCAGGATCCGCCCGAACCACAAGGTACTGCCGACTGAGTCTCGTTGCGAATTGTCAAATTCGATCCATTCAAAATGAGTCCCTTGTTGACGACCTTCTGTCACCAAGATCGTTGGAGTGGATCGAGTTGAAAGAGGACGGGCATGGTGCTCCCGCCGCATTGCGGCATGGGCTCTGCCTTTGGCATTCGCTCGACATTGATTGTCTTGTTGGCGCCTGTCCTTCAGCTCCGACAGTTCGGTTATCTGACGTGCCGACGCTCGGCCTTGTCCACCCTGATATGCGATCAGCTTCATGACCCGCCAGGTATGGATCCAGTCCGCCGCGCGCTCAGGATGTCATGCTTCATCATGTCCTGTAGAGGATGTGGCTGCAGCGCGTGGTGCACCCAGTTGAAGACATGGAATATGGGTGGTGGCGCGGGGGTCGCTCATCGACTGATCCTGCCGCGTCAGCGGTTGCGGTGCGGAAAGCGAAAATTGGAATGCCCGCCGACCTTCAACAGGTTGAGCAGCGGTCCCCGCCGAGTGTTGTAGATACTGCAGCCGGTGCAGCAAGCGGATGAAGGGTGTCGGATCGCAGGCGGCTTTGGGAGAGGCTAAAAGGCGCCTTGAGGCCAGCTCGCCAAAAACGCTTGCAGACGGGCATGTTGCAGCCTTCTTCGCCCTCGTCAGACGCGCTTTTTTGTTGCATTCATGTCGTGTCGCGCATCAATCCGTGATGGTGATACCCGTTCTATTGCAACTCCCGTGAGCTGGCCTCGTCTGTTAAGGAATTCCATCGGTGAGTGCGACGGCAGAAAGCCCAAATAGGACCAGACCGAGAATCCTCGAATTGGGCTCCTGGCACTACTGCAAGGATATCTATCCCGAAGAGACGGATGTGCTTTGGACGGGGGAACGTCCGATCCCTCGCGGGCGAGCGGCGAAAGGCTTTGCCGACTGCACGCCCTGGCGATTCATCAAAGCGATGCGTGAGGCGCGACGCGGGAAATACAACCTGATCATCGTCTATATGCCACTACGCCCGGCGTGGCATCCGCGCTACTGGCTACGCGCTTTCTTCCGGCAGCCGCTTCGCCCGCTCTCCGCGATGACAAGAGTGTTCGGCGTCTCCTGGCTACGATTCGTGAAGCCTCCCGTGCCGATCGCCGTTCTGGATATGAACGACGCCTTCATCGTCGGCTCGCATAACTTTTTTCTGCTCGACAAGGCTACCGCGGCTTTTAAACGCGAGCTTCCCGTCGATCGGTGGCACATTCTCTGCCACTCGGCCCATCCGGCACTTCCGACGCGGCGCATACGGCGCAATCGGCGCTGGAACGAACGTCTGGCGAAGATCCGCCCCATTTCGCTTCCTGCAACAAGGGTCGATACCGATAGCGAACCTCCGGAAAAGACATCTGACGTGTTTTTCGTTGGCGAGGTTGCGGAAAATTCGTGGGTGCGCCGTGTCGGTCTTTCAGAACTCGAGGCGTTGAGAAGCAAGGGTCTCAAGGTCGATATTCCGCATGAGAGGCTACCGCATGACGAGTTCCTGCGGCGGCTTTCCAGCGCATGGCTGGCCTGGTCGCCGTCGGGCTATAGCTGGGAGTGCTATCGAACCGCCGAGGCGGCGCAATGCCTGACGGTGCCGGTTCTCAACTATCCGACGGTCGAGCGTCACGCGCCCGTTCGAGAACACGAGCATGTTCTGTTGTACGACGTAACCCCGGGCAGTCTGTCGGCCGTGATCGAGCGCGGACTGAGCGACAAGCCGCATCTGCGCCAGATGGCACTGGATCTGCGCGAGCATGTTCGCAAATATCATCTGCAGGACGCGATGGTCGATTATGTCATCGACGAGACGCTGCGTGCTGATGGTCGAACGGCTTAACGGAGGCAAAGCTCTGAGGCGCAATCCGTTGGGCTTGCCCCCGCAAAGGCCGCCTAGCGCGGCGCGGCAAGATCTGGCGCACCCGACACGATTCGAACGTGTGACCTTTGCCTTCGGAGGGCAACGGTGGGGTATTTCCTGGTGCTTACCCAAAATCTCTTGGAGTTACCGTTGGCTTAAATTAAGGTAATTACAACAGATTTAGAAGGCAGCGGTCTTTCTGATTGTTTCCTCGAGTTACCGGCTGCTGCTTACCCAGTGCTTACCCGGGAGAAGTGATGGTCAAGCTCACGAAGCGGATTGCGGATGCGGTGGCCGCTGTTAGCTCGGATGTATTCGTCTGGGATGACGAGATGCCTGGCTTCGGCCTGCGGGCCAAATCCACGGGGGCCAAATCGTTCATCGTTCAATATCGGAACGCCAATGGCCGGAGCCGGCGACTGACCCTCGGTAGGTACGGCGTCGTGACCGTCGAGGAAGCCCGAAAAGCGGCGAAGCTGGCGCTCGCCGATGTGGTGAAGGGCCAGGATCCAGCAGAAAGCCGGAAGCTCGCTCGCGGTGCGATGACGATCGAGGAGCTTGCGACCGAGTACATGGACAAGGCCGAAAAGGGCTTGATTTTGACCCGACGGGGGGAGGCGAAGAGCTCTTCAACCCTTTACACGGACAAAGGTCGGATTGCTCGCCACATTAATCCACTTATTGGCAAGAGGACCGTTAAGGACTTTACGACATCTGACGCTGGGCGATTCTTGCGTGATGTCATCGGCGGGAAGTCAGCAGCTGACGTCAAAACGAAGCTCCGCGGCCGAGCAATCGTAAAGGGCGGAAAGGGCACGGCGGCCCGTACAATGGGGCTGCTCGGAGGCATTTTCAGCTATGCCGTTAGTGAGGGTTACCGGTCCGACAACCCCATCAATGGGGTTGTGCGACCGAAAGATGGGACCCGCGAATGGCGACTGGACGACGCTGGCTATAAAAAGCTGGGTCGTTGCTTGGCGGTCGCCGAGACTGATGGTGAACATTGGCAGCGGGTAATGGCCAGCAGGGCTGCAACTTTGACAGGCTGTCGCTTGGACGAGATTGAAGGGTTGCTAAAGACGCAAGTTGATTCGTTAGGAATGGCCCTGCGCCTGGGCAATACCAAGACCGGTAAGAGCATTCGCCCGGTGGGATCAGTCGTCATCACCCTGCTCGTGGCGGCGTCGGCCAAATCGAAGTCCAAGTATGTCTTTCCGGCCATTACAACGGACGCCAAACACCACACCGGTCTGACCCGGTGGTTGCAGAAGATTTCGGCGAAGGAGGTCCCAGGGATAACGTGTCATGGGCTTCGGCACTCTTTCAGCTCGACAGCAGAGGACCTTGGTTTCTCCTTGCCAACGATAAAAGCGCTAGTCGGGCACGCTCGATCCAGCGTGACCGAAGGTTACATTCACAAAATCGATACGGCCCTGCTTGCCGCAGCCGATCAGATTTCCCGTCACATCGACCATACGATGGGGGGCAGCGCGCGGCCCGCGGCATGATTTTTTGCCGCGGCTAACTCAAGTAAACATGGGTAAGCACGGGCGCCTGTTCGGTCCGCCCTTGCCGACTTGCAGACGTCGCTGCGGGACCCCATCTCGGGGAGCGTCGGCCCGTTTATGGGTATAACAAGGCGTACGATGACAATCACTTTTGCGAAAAGCTGCGATCTGGCGATCAGGCCTGGCGGAATCCGGAACTTAACCAGGCTGGCCACCGGTTAAGAGGCGGATGACGGAAATGGTTCTGTCTAGTCTTCCTCGGTTGATCGGCCGATCGAGGATTTCGTATGCCAAAAATTCAGTGCCATATTTCTTCCGCGTGGACGCCAGTATATTTGCGCGCCTGCGGCGAATCCGTCTCTCGGTTTGAAGCGCCTCAATGCCGTAAGCACGTTAGTGCTCGCTGGGCGGTTGGATTGCCGTCGGGACACAAAGACTCCCCTGGAACACGTGCTGTCGCCGACCCACAGGCACAGGAAAAACTGAGCCCATGCGCGTCGGTGGGGGTGCCAAGGGGCGATGCGGCCTGTTCACGTCCGGGGCTAGTAAAGCGCAGTCCCGGAATTCCTAGCAGCCCATCAGGCCGTCGCGCTTCTCCCCCGGTGGCTTGGGAGTCGTATCATGACTGATGCGAATCGGCTGCTGACACGCAAAGAAGCTGCACATTATCTCTCGAACGTAATCGGTTTGCCGACGAAGCCTCGGACGCTCGCCAAGTGGGCCACCGTGGGCGGAGGTCCTTCATACCGCAAGGCGGGCCGTAGGGTTCTCTACGAGCGTGCAGATTTGTGGGATTGGGCGCAGAAGAAGTTGGGGCCAAAGCAGCGCTCGTCATCGGATGTACCCACCAGCGGCAGGTTGATGGAGAGCATGGAATGACTTCTGCTCCGGTCTATCCCATCGGAGGGTGGAATATGTATCTGCATCGGCTGGCGACTAGCCGGTCGTCGGCCCCCCCCCCCCGAATGAAGCCATGAGGGCTATCTCTCCTGGAGAGCAGCGCCTGATGTTGCCGCATAAGGTGGTTGTTTTACTGAACTCCCTCGCCAGCCATCTGTGGGCCTTTTTCACAGAGCGCAGTTGCGCGCATAAACGCTTCTCCGTGAGGCGAAGCGACGCCTAATACCAAAGCGCCCCTCGCTTGCACGTCAGCTTACAACAAAAGGGATATCAATATGCAGATTAAACGCAACATCGACCCCGAGCACAGCTTCAATGTGGTGGTCGAACAGGACAAAGTGGCCCGTGAAAAATGGAAATCATTGTTTGGAGCCCAAGCGGATCGCCGGCAATTGATCTACACAGAATACGCGCAATACGAATCTTGGAACGTTGATGAGGCAACGGCGCTTTTGCTGGGGACCGATCCTAAGCTCGTGTCCCCGGAATTCCGCGAGTACTTTTCCGATGATCTGCGGCGCGACTACTTTTGTCTTCGCGCACGCGTCGAACGGAAGTTCGGTGCGATCGTCGCTCCAACGGAACTTCTGGCGTGGGCGGATAAGCAAAAGGTGAATATCTTTCCAGAGCTGATCGCGGCGTTAAATCCATCAAAGAAAATCAGGGCCTCGGACGAAGTCAATCTCCTGAATGCGGCAAGGAAAATTATGATTGCCATGGCAATGGAAAAATATGGATACAAGAAAATTCCCCGATCTGTTGTATCAAAGGTCAAGAACTCTTGTGAACTGATCGGCCTACGGTTGGATGAAGCAACAATCAAGAAACATCTCGATAGCGCTTATGAGGCAAATGCTGAAGCTATCGAGGGAGTTAAGTCATAGAGGGAGAAAATAGCTGAGACACCGGCGCAAAACGCGCCGGTGCCCGGTCAATCTGTTTCTAATTTGTGACTAGTGAAAACAGATGTCGTGCGAGCTGGGTAAATCAGTCGTCATTTCCGGCCTAGATCATTCAGATATTGCCGCATCAAAGATTGCTGGGCTTTCCGTTCTGGAAGGTGTGTTGGCGTCTATCATAAATCAACTACGCTCACGCGAGCGGTCTATCCACTGCGTCAATACCCGCAGCATTTTGCCGATCGAGCGCGGCTGGCGATAAATTCCGAGCGAGCGGATCCAGAGCCCAACTAGCCCCCGGTTTCCGACTGAGATCGGTCCGCGTGGCGGATTCGGAAATGATTGTCCGAGTTCGGACACCGAGGCTCTCGCAGCAGCGATGATGCCGCCATGAGCAGCTCAACCGAGCTAGCCACCGTTTTTAAGAACAAAGAGAATCCCGCATGGCGAATATCAAAGATCATGAACGTAAGCTCGTCAAAGATCGAGCGTCGTTGGCGAAGAAGCGGTCCAAGTCGCCGAAATGCGAAGTTACTGTAGAGCGGCGAAATATTATTCCCATCGCTGCTCATCGTGGATCTCTTCAAGGTAACGTTCCCGTGCATCTTCGCGGATGTGCTTATGCCCTTTCTGAAATTACTCGGAGCATCGCAAGGCAGGATCCTACACTTGTGCGATACGGAGATAAGCGCAACCTGGACGTATGCGCCGCACTAGACGCAGTCATCGATCGTCTATGCACAAGCGAGTGTGTTGTCGCTATTACAGACAACGATGTGTCGGCTCCCGCGTTTTTTGTGCTTGCACTACAGCAATTCTTTAGGCCAGCGAACGGTTTCTGGGTGATCAACAACACTAGCAACCTTAACGTCGGTGACGTCGAGGCGACGTTGCACGCGTTGCGGGAGGCCGAAGAAGATGCGGCGGAGAACCCCGATAGTCCCGTCGTCATGATGATGAGTCAGCGCGAATTTCGAAAAACGCAAATGCGTCATCTGCGGCAAGTCCGGCGGTCAGTCTCAGAAGTAGCGAAACTAAAGCGAAATACTGGCTGAGTGCAACAAGAGCAGCGCGCAGGCGCCGAGATTATAAGACAACTGGTTGCTAGAAATTGCGCATAGACACTAGTGAACTAGCGTCGGCTGGCCAAAACGGGATTATAACGGAGATCAATCGTGAGTGAGCAGCAGATCAAATTCAGGTATCTCGGCACGAACTTCAGGAAGATAATCGGAGCGGCGTTGCCGGGGGGCACTTTCTTCAAAGGCGCGACCGTTATCGAATATGTAACAAAGGGGGGCGTTACGATCCGCGCGTATAGCGATCGCACAATCGTAATTCGAGGACAGGACTCGCACAGTGAAAGGGCGGCGGAGCAATTAGTTGCAGAGTTGAGTATTGGTGAAATTCAATTGTTGCCTGAGGATCATCCGCTGCCCACCGATTTCAAGGTGATCGATGCATCCCCATCGCAACCGGCTAAAATCGTGGTCAAGACGTTGAGACGTTGTGCGTCAACTGCACCCGATTTTCGTGCAATGCTTAAATTGATTTGTGAGGTGATGATCCCAGAGCTTTCGGGCGATTGCCAAGACTTTATACGGCAGAGCGGCATTGACTTCATGGATCTCGAATATCACCTCACCGGGCATTGCCGTGGCGAGGTGTATCGTGGAATTAGTATCAATTCGGCACTCGCCAAAGGACTATTCATTCTGGTTGAGGTCGGCTTGATGCGCCAGAAAGCGGATTACTATGAGCCGAGCGTGCCAAGCTGCGTAAGGCTTGAGACATTGCAGATGGCGATCCGCAATTGTCGCGCGCAACTCGCCGCCAACGGAAGTGTGCCGCTGGCCGCGCTGCAATCGGACAAGGCAGGAGAGTGGTGCCGGCTCCTGTGGAGGGCGACATCGCATGGCAGCGCGCCGGTTGCTGGGACGCGGTCGCAGGATGAGCGCGGCGAAGTTAACCGCCTGATCGCCGGTGAATACAACGGCGCTTGCTATATGTTGATTGAGGGGCCACCGACCGGATCGGCTCGCCCATTCGCCGGGTTCCTGAATGCCGCTGCGGATGCTGATCTCGCATTTTTTGCAATGCTTGATGAAGATGCAGACGTCCAGACTGCTCTTGGATCGATTCAAGCAGCTCAGTACATCTCATTCCAGATTTCTGCGCTGGAAGTGATGGATTTGGTGCGTTCCCGCGGGGGCGCTGTTGTAATCAATGTCTTCCGCAGCACCATTATGCATGATTTGGCCGTGATGGCTCTCCTCGGTTTCCTGAAGTGGAATGGCGAAAGGTATCAAATTAATATACCGCAGAACTTGACAATGGACGACATCAGGGCTGCGACGCTTCGGTATGCAGCAACGGAAGATGAAGGTTATTACCTTCACCCAGAGGTTGTTATTAACCTCATGACGGCCGCGGATGTCGAGCGACAACTGAAGCAGATCGAGGGAAGTATTGAGGTGGAGTGTCGATGCTCCGAAGAGCTTGAAGTGTCGGCAGAAGCCGCAGAGTAACGGTTGGGCCCAGAATGCGTGCTTAATCGTATGTTCGATTTTAAGTCCATCCGTCTTTCAAAATTAGCACGTAACCAGCTCGAAGCATGCCAGCGAACTGCATCCCGCGCGACCGGTGGAAGTCGTGCGACCGTCACCAATGAGAAGTTGATCGCGCTGCAGTTGGATGCCCAGCGCGGCTACTATCTGCCGCTGGCGGATAGTATTCTTGTCGCAAAGAAGCTGACCGATAACATCAACAGCCGGGTTCCTGCCGTCATTCCCGCAAACGGCGCTGACATACAATTCTTTACGAACGCTCTAGTGCTACCGACGCCGAATACGCCTCTCGAAGACGTTCTGGATGCTAGGCACCGGCTAACAAATCCTGGACATCAAGTGATTACCTTGGAGTTCGATCCACAAAACCTGGATCAGTTTGAGGAAATGCTGAGTTGGATTCGTCGCGGCGGACCATTTGGAAGGTTTGACAAGCTCCTCCGTCGAAGCAGCGAATACCGCGGTTACTCCGTCGTTTACAGCGGCGGTCGATCGCTGCACATCCACCTTCTGTTCGACACCAAACACATTCGTGCAGCGCCCTATGATGCGCTTTGGCATGAACGACTTGAGAAGACACTGGAGCATTCGGCGGTCATGGAAGCGGTGCATCACCGGCTATGGGACCACTGCGCGGTCCTTTTTGAGTCAGCCGTTCGGCCATCGTTCCCAGTTGATCGGGCTCTGCGTAGTCCGACGCAGTGGCGACGTTTCGGATTCGGTTGGCGCAAGCATGAAGAGGTATCGAAAGTTCTTGGGATTCCCGCTGGCTCGGTCGTCCCTCAATTGGTCCTTCGGGAAGACATTCTGAGTCGTGCTCCTCGTGGAAGCACGGGCTGGCTCGTTGCGCCAGAGTTTTCGGTCAGCGCCATTCCGAGAAGGGCACCCAAATCCAAACTATCGAGTGCGAGCCTCTCGACATCAATTGAGGGGCAGCTTCTTGAAGAACTGTGTGAGGCATGCCGCGAGGAATTCGGAGAGTTTCCGAGGCCAGAAAAGATCGCAAATGTTGGTGGAGAATGGTCGATTTATTTTAAGAACGGCGATGCTGATCGAAATCCGTCGAGCGTGGTGCGTGGTGCGAACAGGCGGATACTGCTGCAAGGTGTCCAGTCATTCGGGGTTGATTTCTATTTGCCCGGCGGTCTCTCGGCACAGGAGACGGTCGAAGATCTTTTGCTTAGACACCGTCTGGCGTCTGGCAGTGACCGGCCCTTCTCCGACGGGTCACCGCCAGTCCCACCAACGCGATGGAAAGGGAAGCTGCCGGCCGAGAATGGGCTGCTCCCCGATGAGATGGCAGCACAGATCCAGCGCCAGATGCGCAGGACCAGCAACGGGAGCGAACTGGTATGTCAAAAGATCAATGTTCGCCGAAGTCTCCGTCATGGCGTGCAATTAGCCCGGCACTTTATCCCGAGTCGTGATGTGTCCCGGCGCTACGGTGATTCTCTCCTCATCTCAGTTGAAGGTGCAGGCAAGACGACCGGCCACTTCGACATTCTTGCAAACGAAGCTCTCGATGAGGCGATGGATCGAAAAGATGACGTTCAGGCATTTCCAGTGTTCGCATTTCGGAGCATCGCACAGGCCGAAGAGAAGCGTGCGGAATATCTGCGGCGGGCCGGAGGACACGGGCGCGGTGCGTTTGTTCTCAGGTCATTCTGGAACCATTACGAGGATGCATGTCGGACTGTTCGGGCCCAGCCCATTCAAAAACATCATTTTGCAGATGGCTCACCTCATGGAGTGATGGCGCAGATTCTAACGGACCAACCTGATGTCTTCTCGGAATTAGAGCGTGTCCGAAAGTCAATGTGGTCGGAGGCGCAGTTTAATGGTGGTTCAACCGTCATCATGACAACCCACTCGATGTTGCAGAGCTGGCCGAATTCTCATCTCACTCGGGTCTGGCATCATGCGGACTTCGATCCGCTCAATCGAAACCAAGACTGCGAAGGCTTGAGGTCCCAGTTCAAATTCCTTCGGATCGTTCATGACGAGCTGGAGATTGACGAAATCGTGGATGTTCTTCCCGAAAAACTCTTCGACCACTTGCGCGACGTGCATGCACAGTATCCCAACTGGCGCAATCTTCCTCGTCGTGAACGGTATCAGATCTTCCAGAATAGGGAGAAGTTCGATAGGTGCCCATCAACCTTCGATGAGTACAATGCCGCAATGTATATCGACCTCGATAAACTCGAAGAAGTGAAGGTTGATTTCGATAAGATCCCGTTTGGTGTCGAGCACACGGCAGGAGCAATCTATAAGAAAGCCCACGGTGATCGGTATTACCTCGGAGTCCGATCGTGGCTGTTCAAGGATCAGGCTCAGATCAGCTTTCTCACGACTGAGCGGCTCGTCGGTACTGTGCTGCAGGCTGTTTACGAGAAGAGCGACCGATATCTCTTCCGCCAGGATTTAGATGATGTCCCGGGAATGTACCCGATCAAGGTCCCGCTGATGCTGGATAGTGGCGCATCAGCTCGAGAAATCGAAGGACTGGCCAAACGTTTGGTTCGGGAAAATACAAATGCGGTGGTGATCGCCAATCGTGTTGGTGGGATCGAGCGGTGCTATTCATTCCAGGCCGCCAAAGGCGCCAATGACATGCAGTCGAATGACATCGTGGTCATTCTGACGATGCTCAATCCTGCTGAATACGCGAAACTCAATGTGCTCGGGCAGTGGCTCGGCTTGGATGACGTAATCCTTCAGCACTATACCGCACTGATTAACCAGGCTGTCGGCCGCAATACCGGCTTCCGTCAGCAAGAGGGCACGTCAGTAACGGTGATCGCATCCCCGCGCATGTGGAGTGGGGTCCTGAAGAAGCTCGGACCGCAGCATGGATGCCGGGTTGATCTGCAACCTCAACCGAAAGCCAAACCCAAGAAAGCGGCATAGCGGCGCACTACGAGGTCCCCCCGTTAACAGCGCTCCTAATAAGATATAAGGACTTCCTGTTAACAGGAGGAGAGGTGTCTGTACTGCAATGCGCCGTCGCAGATCGTTTCAAGGCGCCTTATGTTCCACGATTTACAATAGACGACAAAAACTGTGCTGAACGGCTTTGAAGCAAACGCTTGTCCTCGGCTCAGCGATTTTTCCTGCCTTCAATCGGATCGATTGATATCAGCCTCAGTCCATCATCGCCAACCACGACGATCAGGAAAAGGAACCTTCCGTCTTCGATGCTTAGTCCCGCACTGACTGCCTTGCCCTTCCCGTAGCTCTCGGCGATAGGAACAGACTCAGAAAGGCCTATCGCGGATCTGTGAAAGCTTGCGAGTTCCGCTTTGTCGTCGCGACTTAGCTTCGAGACGTGTATCGGGCGTTGCTGACGAAGAATTTCCCCAGTTACTGCATCGACCGTTGCCTGCCGCATATGATTTCGGTGAAGGGATTTCACGACGTAGCCTGGCTGCTGTGCGCTCGCATCGAAGCCGATATCCACCACCTTTGCTCCACTGGAGCGGGCCTCGATAATTCTGATGGCGTCGGCTACGGATAATTTAGCTTTTTTAAAAGCTTGGACTTCTTCGCCAATTTCGATCCTGCCAGGCGCTGTGGCGGTCCGAGCAGCTGAAGGGTCGGCCATTTCGCTAGATGCAAGCGCATTGGAAGGAATGAATGTATGCGCCGGAAAAAGCGCTATCAAAAAGACAACTATGGCCCCCTTTGTAATGCGAGGGAATAACATCCGCTTCATCTGACCTGCGCCTCGAGTTCGGATGCGGTTCGGCGCCATGTGGCGCTCCGCGGTCTGAACATGGGCCGTTGATTACGATAACATCGCCAGGGAAGCTATCGGCCGGATTTCTCGTTTCCATAATTGCACGAAAACTCTTCCCACGATTCTGCTTTATACACATCCATTCTGTTGGACGAATTGCTATGCTTGTCGAGAGCAAGGGTCGCTCGACCCTCCTCGAGATGCCGCGCTAAAATGAAATAAGTTGGGAGCACAGAGCGGCCCGCTATCACGCGTCTCGAAGAGAGCTTCCCAATGCCTGGGAGCGGAAACCGGCCGGCCGGCCTCGCTCTCGCAAATGAACGGGAAGGTATTTAGGAGGTTCAGCGCGCTTCGTTCGATTAATTTCCAAAACTGACGTTCATCGTTCGAATACAGAATATCACGTTCGACATGGAATAACCGGTCACAATGGAATGATCTATTTGCAACGACCTGTGTGCTCTTAGCTCCCACTCCTCGACCGAAGAGTTCGGCGATTGGAAGCGCGAACCTGCGAACTGAATGGAGAATGTATGCGGAGAGCCCAAACTGGCAGCGTCATTCTTTGCAGCGCAATATTTCTGTTAGTTATCGACACATCCGAACTGCTGATCTCTCGCTGTCAAGCCTTCGCGTCTGAAGCTCAGCAGATGTGCATGGAGGATGCATTCCGCCTCTGCAGCTCTGCTATTCCGAACATTCCTGAAATTACCGCTTGTATGCGCAAACACAGGACGGAATTGAGTGCGGGTTGTCTGGAAGTGATGGATAACGACAGGCGTACTACCTCAACAGGAAGGACAGCCAGTGACAGAGATGGTGTGGCCCGCCGGTAGGAATGAGAAGAAAATGGCTCGGCGAATCAATCAATGATCACTTCGCGTCATTCGATTTCGAAATTCATACAAGGGAGGAAGGTCTAGAACATTCTTCGGAGCTGCGGCATAACGTTTCACATGAAGCCGTCAAAATCGTTGCGGAAGCAAGCCGAGAAAGCTGAGGCGCTCGCACGCCGCTCAGTTAACGGTGAGCATGCGGAGCAAATGCGAAATCTCGCGGCAGCATTTCGAGCGCAGGCGAATGCATTGAAAACCTCGGGGAAGTACGCGAAGGGCAGGATTAAGAAATAGGTACTAACCTCGATGAGCGTTTCATCGTGTTTTGGGTGCTGCCTTGCGCCGCCTCTGCCTGCGAGATAGCCATGAAGACAAAGAAACCAAGGGAGAAAGCCCATGAAGAGCTATGCCATTCTCGCTGTCGCGCTATTTGGCGTGGCCGTCTCACCGACGATTGTTAATGCCGAGGGCGGCTTTATCGAACCAGACGCGGTCAAATGGCGAGCCTTTCCACTAGCCGATGGCGTTCAGGTGTCCGCTCTGTATGGCGGCGCTGATAAAGAAGGCATCTACACTCTACGCGTCAAGATGGCAGACGGTGCTCAACTGAAGATCCATACACATCCCGACACGCGGATGATTACCGTTTTGTCCGGAAAACTCTATGCAGGCCGTGGTACTAAAGTCGACGGCGCCAATGAGACGCTCGTAGGTCAGAACGCTTTTTTTGTCGTACCGGCCGGGTCACCGCATTACGTACGTGCGGGAGCAGGCGAAGTCATTTATCAGGAAAACGGGTTCGGTCCTTCCCCAACCAAGCTTCTTTCCGATTAAGGACAACTGTTCTTATTACAGAGATTGGTGAAGCTGACGATCATCTGTTTGCGAGCATCGGACAAGCGCTGCGCTCCAACGATGGAAACGCGTCATCTGCCGCTACCGTAGCCAGAACATTAAACACATCATGGCGACGAGTGCTTTGACCGGGATGCTTCACTTCCGCGAGGTACATATCATGCACCATGAGGTTGTCGGCCCGAAGCCTGCCATTGCGTGCGAACGCATCATCGAGGCGTCTCCCGCGCAAGTCGTTGACGACCTCTTCAGGGGCTTTGGTGCTCTGAGATTGAACAGATCTCATGTAATGCATCGTCGCCGAATACACACCGGCTTGCATCATGCTTGGGGGCTTACCCATTTTAGCAGCGTATCGCCCTGAAAATTCACGTGCACGTTGGTCCATGTCCCAATAGAACCCAATCGTCGCGAGTAGACCCTGAGCGTGCGGAAGGCCGACGCTTACGATATCGTTCACGTCGATAAGAAGGGCGATGAGTTTCTGGTTCCCGCCAAGGAGGCCAAATTCGTGGGCTTGCTTGATGGCGTTCTGCGTATCGTATCCTGCGTTTGCCAACGCGATCGTGTTCGCACCCGACGCCTTGGCCTGCAAAAGATGAGAGCTAAAGTCCATCGTATTGCTCGGGTAAAGGGCGTGTCCGAGGGATCTGCCGCCTTCCTTTATGATGACGTCAGTTACGTCGCGCTCTAATGCGCGACCAAAAGCATAGTCAGCGACGATAAAGAACCAGCGATCACCCGAGCGGCGAAGCATGGCCTTCGCGGCAACGTTAGCTAGTGCGTAGGTCGTATATGTCCACTGAATAAAGTTTGGCGAGCACAATCTTCCGCTCAGATCTGCAGAGCCACCTGAAGACGTAATGAACATCTTGTTGCGGTCGCGGGCAAACGTTTGGACCACCATGCAAACCGAAGAAACGGGCACATCGAGGATGACATCGACGCCATTCTGATCGTACCATTCGCGCGCGATGTTACCGCCAAGGTCTGGCTTGTTCTGGTGATCGGCGAAAACCAATTGCACAGGCCTGCCCAGTGCAGAACCACCACATTCCTCAATGGCCATTTGGGCAGCCAGCACCGAGCCTGCTCCGCTGCTATCTGCAAACGACCCATTCATATCCGTAAGCACGCCGAACTTTAGTGGCGCATCGCCAGACCCGCGAACAATAGCAGGCGAAGAAACCGCACCGCATAGCCCGGTCGCGCCTAAACTAGCCAGAAAAGTGCGGCGCAACATGATATTACATCCGTGGTCTGCCGCCGTTTATCCTACACGTATGACGCGTTTTGTTCTCGAATCTCCACGTCCAATTCGTGCGAATTGAAAAAACGGAACGAAGTATGGACAGGGTCCGTTTGTGTTGCTTTAGCAGATTTGCCCGCTCAGTATTAAGTTGTAAGGGGTTACCTCACTGAATGACAAGGCGTTGCATTCGTCTGCAATCGCTTTGAATCTGTGCGATCAGTTGGTCTATGCAGTGAATGAAAATATGGATCAGAGCGCACGAGTTGCGGCACCGCGAACTCCCCCCAATCTCGCCACGCTGCCAGTCGCGACGTTTGGTCCCTTTCGTCTAGATCTAGCGGCGCGTCGGGTGGAAAAGGACGGACTTCCCGTTCAGATACCCGCTCGCGCCGTCGATATTCTCATTTTACTCGTTGAAAGAGCCGGTACAGTCGTCGGGAAATATGAGCTCATCGACAGAGTTTGGCCGGGCGCGCCCGCCGACGAGGCCCGCCTAAGGGTCTATGTGGCAGCCCTGCGAAAGGCGCTTGGGGACGGGGAAGACGGCTCCAGATATGTGGTTACGGTATCGGGGCAAGGCTACTGCCTTGCCATGGAGATCTCCTATCCGCCCGTGCCGCAGAACCGGCCGAGCGATGTGGGCAATCTCCACAAGTTGCCGGCTCGTCGGGTCAGGATCGTTGGCCGTGACGATTCAGTTCGAGACCTCTCAGATCAACTGATTGACACCCGTTTCGTCACATTGGTTGGCCCAGGCGGCATCGGCAAGACTACAGTTGCCATCGCCACAGGGTATGAACTGCTCGCGGAATTTGCAGGTGCGGTTTACTTTATCGACCTCGGGTCGCTCAGCGATCCCATTCTCGTCCCCAACGTCATTGCGTCGACGCTTGGACTTTTCGGGTTAGCGGCGGACCCAGTCGATGGCCTCGTAGCCTATCTCCGCGGCAAGCGCACATTGCTCATACTTGACTGCTGCGAACATGTAATTGATGCCGCAGCGTTACTGGCGGAACGCATCTGGCGGGAAGTGCCCGATCTATTTGTCCTCGCCACGAGCCGTGAGCCTTTGCGGGTAGAGGGCGAGCACGTTCATCGTTTGCTACCTCTTGAAACTCCACCAGAGCAAGCGTCGTTGACGGCGTCACAGGCACTCGCGTTTCCCGCGGTTCAACTTTTCGTTGAACGCGCAGCAGCCACCGATGGCCGGTTCAGGCTCAATGATGCAAATGCGCATCTTGTTGGCGAAATCTGCTACCGGTTAGATGGAATAGCTCTGGCGATAGAACTGGCGTCCAGCCGTTCGGCGGTCGCCGGCCTACAGGAAACATTTGGGCTCCTCAGTGAGCGTCTCGATTTTCCGGGTGGCAAGGCTCAGCAAGCGACGCCGCGACATCAAACGCTCCGCGCGACTCTCGACTGGAGCTACAAGCTCCTCTCAGAAGAAGAGCGCGTCTGGTTTCGCCGCTTGTCGGCATTCTCCGGCACCTTCACGCTTGAGGCAGCCAATAGAGTTGCAGCTGCCACTGGGGACGGCGAGATGCCTTTCGCCTCGACGTTGGGTGGCCTTGTGGTGAAATCGCTACTGAGTGCCACGTCGGAGCGCGGTTCAATACGCTACCGTCTACTAGACGCGACGCGCACGTATGCTGCTGAGCAGCTCAGTGCCGCAGGGGAGGAAAATACGATCGCACATCGTCATGCGTTGTATTTTACCGAGTTGCTTGAACGGACGAGCAATAGCCTGAATAATGAAGATCATGCACAAAGTTTCACAGCCATTGCTGACCAGATCGGAAACGTACGCGCCGCGCTCGCCTGGTGCTTCAGTGAGAGTGGCAGCGTTGTAACGGGGGTAGCGCTAGCTGCTGCATCAATGCCGATGCTTCTAGAGTTGGCGTTGCTGTCGGAATGTCAGGTGTGGGCTCGGCGCGCGCTGCACCAGCAGATACCGGGTCAGCTTAGCAAACAGCATGATTTGTCTTTGCACGCCGCGCTTGGATTGGCGCTGATGCACACTCAAGGAAATTCCGATGAGGTTTTATCTTGTCTCTCGAAGGCGTTGAGCACTGCGGAGTTGATCAATAGCACCGCGGATCAAGTGCGATTGTTGGAGCGGCTTCACGTGTTTCACCTCAGAAAAGGAAAATACACTGAGGGATTGGGGTACGCGCAGCGCGCTCTAGCTATTGCTATGGATGGCGGTGATACATCGCAAATCGCACACATGCAGATCGCCGTGGGCGCCTCCTTGCATCTAGCAGGGGAGACCGGGTCAGCCCGCTCTAGTGTCGAGTCGGCCCTGGCCCAATTATGGCAAGCTCGATCGGTCAGCCATGATCAATTGAATTTTGATTATCCGAGCCGCGCTCGGCTCACCTTGTCACGTGTGCTTTGGCTGCAAGGATATCCGGATCAATCAGTTCAACTGGCGAAGCAGGCTCTATCTGACGTCGTCGCTGTCGGCCATCCAGCAAAGCTGTCGATGGCCATTGTGTGGGGTTTCACAACCTTCGTGTGGAATCAGGAACCTCAAAGTTGCGAAGAATACATCGATAGACTGCGAGCTGACGCTGATAAGCATATGCTCGGTCCCTACAAGACAATCGGTGACGCAGCAAAGGGCGTCGTGCTGATGGCAAAGGGGGCGCTAGACGAAGGATTCGCGCTGTTGAGATCTGCGATAAGCGACATGCGTCGGCAAAACTTTCGACCGTATGCCGACCTGAATTTGCCGATGGCCGAGGCATTGGCCGGAATCGGCAAATACAAGGAGGCATTGGCGACGATTAATCAAGCGAGCATCGAGGCCTTATGCGTGATGCCCGAGGTCCTTCGAATTAAGGCTGATGTGCTCCTAGCCGCGCCAGATAGTGATGTGGTTGAAGCTGAGCGGTGCCTGGTGGAATCGCTTAAACTGGCGAAGAACCAATCTGCACTGGGCTGGGAGCTCCGCTCTGCCACTAGTTTGGCAAGGCTAAGAATGCGGCAGGGCAAAGTTCAAGAAGCCCGCGATGTGCTGGCGCCAGTTTATGTCAGGATTACTGAAGGCTTCACGACCCGAGGGGTCAAGGCGGCTAGAAGTCTCCTCGATGAACTCGATACGCATCCAAGCGTACAGATCGAACCGCCGTTGCCTTCCTCCGTGCAATACTGAAAGACCGGCTCCACGGCGAAAGAGAGATCCACTTGATGCGTTATGATCGTTCAATCTTATGCTGGAGATCCGATCATGTACGAACCCTCAATCATCCATTTCGCCGAAATTGCGCGAGAGAAGGCGGACGGAGCGCGACAGCGACCGTTTGGCTTCATTGTCGGAGCGATGATGGCGGGGGCATATATTGGGATTGCCATGATCCTCGCACTAAGCGCGGCGGCAATTATGCCCGTATCCGATCGCCCGCTAGTCATGGGAGCCGTCTTTGGAATAGGGCTAATCCTGACCGTTTTTGCTGGGGCCGAGCTGTTCACCGGCTACGTCATGTATACGGGCTTTGGCGTCGCGCGAGGTCAAATAAAGAGTGCTGATGCTTTGCGATTGTTGGCCCTCGTCTGGTGCGGCAATTTAGCGGGTGCACTTATTCTCGTGGCATTGTTCGTCGCAGGCGGCGGGGGCGGAGTCTTTGCAGGGAGCGCGGAGCTGCTTCACAGCTACGTCGCACATAAGGTCGATTCAAGCGCGTTGGCGCTTCTTGCGCGGGGAGCATTGTGCAACTGGCTGGTATGCCTCGCCATTTGGACAGCGGCCCGAGTCGAGGGCGATGCCGCCAAGTGCATTGCGTTGGCGTGGGCACTGGCGGCTTTCGTGACCTCGGGCTTTGAGCACTCAGTGGCCAATATGACGGCACTGAGTCTCGGCTTATTGGTCGATAATCCTACTGTGTCCGTCGGGGGTGCAGTTCGCAACTTGGCGTTGGTGACATTCGGGAATCTGATAGGCGGACTTGGACTGGTTGTCGTGCCTTATCTGATAGCCGCGCGCACCGACATATCATCCGTGGCTGCTCAGCATGACGCTGGACGGCTGCCGACGACCATGCGGTCGCAGACTTCGTTACCGACGAACTAGCAGCGATTGGATGTAATTAGCATACATCCGTCAATGACGAACCATAGAGATCGAGACGTTGCGAATGTCGCCGGCAGATGAAATTGAGATCGACTGACGGTTGCCGTGCGTCGCCAACGAGATATTTGCGGAAAAGCCAGGCGCGTCCGCCGCAACCGTCATGTGCGGGCCGGCTAGACGACCCTGAAGACCGCCACTTATGCCACGGGTTGTCTCGCTCCAAGACCCGGAAATACGCTGCCCGTCACTGACAACGTCGCTGGCAAGTTCAAACTTGTAGCTATCGCTCGCGCAACGCAGACTCTGCCGCAAGCCATGCTGCACGCTGCCCACGATATAGTTCGCACGGCAACGGATCCGCTCGCTAGAGCCATCAGCCAACGAAATCATGCCCGATCCAGACCACGAGCCTGCCATGCCAGAAAAGGAGCCAGAGTTCGATTGCGCGATGGCTGGGTAGGATGGAAGGCCGATCACCAGAATGACGGATAGAGGCGACACAATCGCAATCAGAGCCCTGCTTGTCATTCTTTGATTCCTTCTACCTACGTAGTTGAATAATCATTTTTAGATTGGTTCGGTCTCGGCGCATCTGTTCGAGCTGCCTGAAGCAAATGAGCTTGGAAGAAGTGCTTGATGCGCGGCAGAAAGCCCTCATCTGCTATCGCGGTACTAGAAGTAGTAGGCGCTGTACGCCTCCGGAGACTATCCAATCCATGCCTTAGTGATTTATCGAATGCCCCCGCGAGCTCAGGGTTCTTTTCGAGCAGCGGCGCGATTGCCGTTATCGGAAAATGATAAATCGTGCAGTAAGTTAACGCCGTGGCAGTCGATGAGTGAGCTTCACCGGTGAGAAGACCGAGTTCGCCGACATATTCGCCGGCTCCTATCCGGCCGATAATGCGGACCGGGTTCGGATGCTCGGACACTGAAAATTCCAGAACACCAGTCGCAACAACGTAAAGACTGGCGTCCATATTGCCTTGAACAAAAAGCATTTCGCCCGGCTCAAGTCGTCGAACTTCAAGCCGTTCGGACAGGTATCTCAAATGCTCAGTTGACAGACATTCGAGCAGTATAAGATCTGCTAATAGTTTCTGGCCGAACGCGTACATGTCTGCCATGTCGCCAATTCGTGGATGCTGCGCATCGTCGAGCAGCTCCGCGTAATAAAGCTGACGGCGTATGTTCCTGAGGAGGGCGTCCTTCGTAGGTCCGAGGCGGCTAGTGTTTTCGACAAAGAATGAAACCGTATAATTGTTACGCGTTGCGCCAAGCCTTGACAGGAACGCTGTTGGTTCGGGCTCTCTTAAAATATCAGGACAGAGTAATATCGCCTGGCGTAGCGTCTCGATCACGCGCTCCGGGTTGACTAGGGCGGGCCATCCGAGAAAAATCGAAGCGGCACGACGGTGTCCCGGGAAGCTTCGATTGACGATCTCGGCTTTTGCGATCTGACTGTTTGGAATGATCGCAATATCGTCTCCATCCGTCTGAAGCCGTATGGAGCGCCAGTTCATCTGCGCCACGTGGCCCTCGATCTTGTTATCGATCTGAATCCGATCGCCCACGTCAAATGGCTTTTCGACACTTACAGCCATCCCGGCGAAGACGTCGGCAAGGGTGTTCTGAAGCGCAAGGCCAAGTACGATGGCGAGCACGCCAGAAGTTGCTAGTAGACCTGTGACAGGAAGAGAGAATACTGAATTCAGGATGACAAGTGTCGTACAGATGTAAATGACAGCCCCGAAAAGATCTGAAAATAGTGTTGTATGGCCAGCGCGACCATCGAGGTGAGATCCGACCCGCAATAGCGCGACAATGATTCGCGCGCCCAGAAGCCACCAAGAGCCTCCTATGGCACGCATCCACATTTCAGCATTGCTAAATGAGGAAGAAGGGGGCGGGAAGAAGGGAGAGATACCGTTGTAGAAGAAATATAGGCTAATGGACGCGAAAGTGACCAAGTCGAACGACAACCGTATTCCGTCGGAGAAACGACGGAGGCTGAGGATGCCGATCGCGGTCACTGTCACTAAGGCCGCAGCAGGTATTAGTACTGGGTTCATGTCATGACTTCGTAACGTGAGGCCACCTGCAAGCACTGACGAGATTTGACGCGGGGCGGCACTGCGGCCGCCCGCAAACGAGGGAGACGGCCATACAGCGTTCTCACGCGGGCGCATACGCCGGTGGATCAGGAGCGCGGCATCGTTCCGGGACTGCTGTCCGGCCACTTTGCGATGATGCTCTCATCAATGTTCAGATGCTGTGCGACTAGCTTCGGCGGCGTATGGGTCAACCAATTCGAGAGTGAGACCTCCTGGTACCGCGACGCCCGAAATACGCCGACGAACTGTAGATCGGTGTCGCCGATATTTTCAACGTAATGCCCGAGATTGCGCTTTACATAGCCAATGTCGCCGGCTGAAAAATTAGTTGTCGTTGCGTTAGGTCCGGTGTTGAATACCGTCATACGCGCTTTGCCCTTGATATAATATTGCCATTCATCTGCATTGGGATGCCAATGCATTTCTCGAACTCCACCCGGGCGCACAGTTACCAACGCCGCCGCGACGTTGGTTGCGGCCTTGAAGTTCGCGCTGTCCGCGACCCGAATGCTCCCGCCTGCGTTCTCCTTTGATGCTGCCGAGGCTCCGAGCGTAAAAACGAATGGAACTGGGGGAGCAGCGACGTTTTTGGACATGGCTGTGCGATCAGAAGCAAGATCGCCTGGAACGGTCCCTTGAAAAATCCAAAGATTGTTGAGCGGAATCTTTGCAAATGCTTCTGCTGGGACCGCGAAGTTCTTTGCCAGTACCTCGGGCGGTGTATGGGCGATCCAGTCCGTTAGCAAAAGCGTGTTGAACTCGTTTGCATGGCCATCATCGAAGCAAATGACAAACTCGCAGCCATCGGGGCCCAGACCTTGCAGCGAATGCGGTGCGCCGGGAGGGAAATACCAAAGATCCCCTTCCTTTACGTCGGCAACAAATGGTCGGCCATCGGAGTCGAGCACAGTCACGCGGCAATTCCCGTAGGTCATGATGGCCCACTCCGCAGCCTGGTGCCAATGCAGTTCCCGTATGCCGCCGGCGGTAAGCCGCATGTTGACGCCCGAAATCTCATTAGAGATCGCAAAATCGGCGACAGTGACCTGGCGAGCCCAGCCGCCATTTTGGATGCGCTTAGGCGCAAGGTTAAAAGAAGCCCAATCAAGCGGCTGGCCGCCGACATCAGTGGGCGGTGGCGACTGTATCGATGGGAATTGCTTGGCGAGGTCTGGGTTGTTCGGACCAGGATCGGTCAGATTGCCAGGAGATTTAGCATTCACTGCGCCTTGCGGCGGTGTATCCGGGTTCCCAAAAGTGGCAGCATTTGCGCTCGAACCAGCCATAGCAGCAGCCGCAGTGGCCGTTAGGATCTCTCTCCGGGAGAACATCGTCTCGCTCCTAATGTGAAATACGGCCGAGAAAACGGCGGCCGACGTATTAACGATACGCGTGCGGTCGTTCTCGCCGCTTCCAATTTGAGCGACGATTTTCCGGAATGCACTAAATAGAATTCGATAGCGGTCGTGGATTCAGACGCGCTCTGCAGACTAACGTGACATCCTGAATCGACCTGGCGCTGGCGTAGCACCTGGTCAGTACGGATCTATGTTTAGGAGTGTACGCCAAAGCGCGCTTCAAACTCGGCGATGGCGACAATCCCTCTCTTGTGTGTGCCGTCGCCTATCTTACGAACTCCATCCCACGCCTCGACCTCGAACATGACCGTCTTCTCCGTAAGGTCAACAACGCGAGCAATTGCGACTATGCTTCGCCCAATTGGCGTTGCGGCAAGATGGCGAACATTCACGCCCATACCGACACTCACGAACCCCGAAGGCAAGGCGGCAGAGATCGCTGACCCGGCTGCCATTTCCATGTGTAAGATCATGATGGGAGTTGAGTATACTGCTGGCATGCCGGCGACGAAATGTCTGATCGTCATATCGGGTGTTACGGCAACCGTTCGTTGTCCAGACATCCCGACCGCAATGCTCTGGCCCTGCGTCATGTGCTTGCTCATGTCCTTAGAAAAAGAATCAATTGTCCTGATGACGAGGTGGCTGACCTTGATGGCGCGGACGAGCCGTCGGAGGGTCAATGCGCGGAAGCGCAGGCGCATCAATGCTTGGAGATAGGGTCATACCCGGCGCGATGTCCGGTTGAATTTTCTGCGATGGGAGCGGCGGAGGCTCTTTGGGTATGGCAAGCGACTCGGATGGGGGAATCGGAGCTTCGGCCTTTAAACAGCCGGGCCGCGGCGTAGGCGAGCCATGAAGCAAATCGTAAAGGCGATCGGCGATGCTTGTACGCAAGTCAGAAGGATGTGAGCTCGACTGAGGCTGCATCGTGATTGTGGCAGTCATGCCCGAGACAAGGGCAATCCCAGAGGGCACGTTATCGATTGCGATACGAACTGGAACCCGTTGAGCAAGACGTACCCACGTATAGATGGGGTCAACAGTGGGCAATCCCTGCGATCCGGCTGCGGAGTTCGACACGCTGATGCCGCGCGTTATCGTGCGCGCGTGGCCCGCGATTGGGTCTGCATAGCCCATCAATTTCACCTCTGCGTAGTCGCCAATGCAAATCTGCCCCATCTTTGTCTCTTCAAAATAGCCATCCACCCAGAAGCTATCTGAGTCCACAATTGAGAGATTCCTTGCGCCGACGGGGGCGTAGTCGCCGACCCTCAGAAGCAAGTTAGTGACATATCCATTGACGGGGCTAACAATCGTAGTCCGAGCGAGGTTTAATTCCGCTTGCGCAAGTTGTTGCTGGGCAGCATCAAATGCTGCCTTTGATTGGGCTGCTGCGCTGGCGTAGGTCTGTTGCTCTTCAGGTGTTGTGGCCAGATCGGAGAGGCGTAAGCGCCGTTCGAGTTCTACCTTTCTCAACTCAAGATCGGCGGCACGTTGATCCAAGGTTGCCTTGGCCGTGCGCATCGCGACCTCAAAGTCAAATTTGTCGATGACGTAGAGGACTTCTCCCTTCCGTACAAATTGGTTATCGACGACGCGGATGTCCACGATCTGCCCCGATATCTGAGGCGCTATGCTTGCGACCTGCACACGGACGATGCCGTTGCGCGTCCAGGGCGAAAGAACGTAGCTTTGCCATGTCAATAGCGCGATAAGAATCGCTAAAGCAGCGATCGCAATCGTAGCGACACGCTTGCCAACCATTGTCATGAGCTCTCGTTTGGCTGGTGCGCTAGACGCGATCGAGGAAGCGGCGTGGTCATCGCTTGCTAGCGCAGAGTTTTGCGGCGCCGAACCGTCCATAATCCATCTCCTAGAAACAGTTCGCGACCAGACCAAAGACAGCTATATAAAGGCTGAGTTCGGCGATCGATGGGTTGCTGAAGTACGTAGAGAAGCGGATCCGATGCAGAATGGGCCGCAACATGAGGACGATAAGTACCGTCACAACAATGTATGACACTGCTGGAGCCAGAAAAACGCCTCCCACAACGAACTCGTTGAAGGTTTTCGTCATCCCAAGGCCTCCTGCGAGGCATCTGCGCCAACACTAGGCGAAGTTGCATTCATTGCCCAGAAAAGGACGAGCGTTGAAGACATTGCGTATAGTTCACCGGCAATGTGGGTAGGAGCTTCACGCATCCTTGTTGCTATCGAAAGAACCGCGTCACGATCACGCATTTGCAGAGCGGCGATAGCCTCTTTGACAAACCCATTGTGTCGGCCGCCTTCAGTCAGGATAAGTTGCTCATTGCAGAGGCGTAGAACTGCGGCTTGGTCGATCAGGGTCAATGCTTGGTCCACGGACCGTTTATGATCGTCAGACCGTTCACCCGCGGCGACGATCATTCCGATTCGTGACGCATCGCGATAGATTGCCTCTTCGGGCGAAAGACCCCGACGCTCGATGAGCACTGTCTCAGCGACATCCCTACGAGCCGCGTCGATCAGCAGGCCGCGGCGTTCCCCGGCTGTGAGGGGCCGCACGATGTATTGGGTCACGAACAGAGCAAATGCCGCGAAGCACAGGAAAAGTGATGTAAACAAGTAAGTCTGCGGGTTGTAAGATTGAGGATTGCTTGGTGCAAACACCGCAATGGTGAAGACGAGATTGGCTCGACCGAGAGAGGATAAGATCAGGCTAGGGGTCGATATCAGGAGGGCCGATCCTATGATGAATGGTGCAATGCCTATTGCGAGCAGAGGAAAATCGGTCACGCCGTCGAGGATCACAAATTCAAGAATGCCGACCAATAGACAGGAAACCGGCGCCGCAACGGCTGCAAGAGTGGTGAACGCACGAACATCGGGCGTTGTCGCACTGATTCCTATCAAAACACCCACAAGCGACAGGCAACTTGCTGTCGTCGGCCAACCGGCAGCGGTTAATAAAAGCGCGATAAGCAAAAAAGAGAGTGCGGCGCGAACGCCACTGGCGAAGGCAAGGGCATGGAGACGGTATAGCGGCGTACGCCAGCGATGCGGAGGGTATATGCTCGCGTTAAGCGCAGAAAGGCTTTGACGTAGGCGCTCGCTGGTTTGCGATAGCCTCTCCATCAACCAAGCGTGGCACATAGCTATTAAAGCTGGAGACACACCCGCATGGTGTGCAAATTGCAGATCACTCTCTAGCAAAGGGCGATCAACTGGTGAAACCAATCGAACTTGTGGGTCGCCGGGCTGAGTAATCCATAGCGCCTGTGTCGCGCGAGCCAGAAAGAGCAGCGTAACGAGTTCTACGACTGCGGAACGTGCTGCCGCAGCGCGCGCATGTCCATTGGTCGACTCCGGAGCAAGGCTGGCGATCTGCGGGCGAAGGGCAGTGATGTCGTGCAGTAGCGTTGCCGTTACTATGGGGGACGGAAAATCGTCGCTTGTGACCGTTTTGACAAGTGCTGCGACTTTGGAATTTAGCCGTGCCAGATCTCGCGCGACCTTTGGATAGAAATCGGGGGCGGCAAAAAAATCGTTAACAAACGTTACGGCCAGAACGCCGATCGCGATCGCCGCTCCGCGGGCCATGCCAGCCTGGAAGACCATTTGGGGGCTATCCAACTGAGGCATAGCGATAAGCGCCACCGTCGTGCCGCAAAGAGCCGCGGCATAGGCACGATTGCCGTCAAACAGCGAGGTCAAATAGACGCACAACCCCATCCATGCGGCGAAAGCCACGAGGATGAAAACACCGCTCTGCGCAAAGATGCCGGTAATCAGGATGGCCGCAGTCACTCCGACACCAGTTGCCATGATCCGAAACAATGCCTTCTCGGCCGCTTGACCGCGGCTGGGAAACGCAAGGACGGCAATGGTCAGGGCGGTGGTCGATGGAGCTTCGAGGTTCAGCCAAAAGCTCACATAGAGCGCGACAACGAGCGCAAACCAGATCCTTAAAGCAAACGCCCAAGAGTCGGCAGTAAATCCTGCAAACTTGAAAGGAACGCGATCGAGATCGCTTGTCATCATGCTTACATGTGCTGCTGAAGTCTTGCGCACGGGGATGTCCTGGTTATCTGGGCCTACCAACCCTGATACGCATCGCGCCATGCGGTCTTCTGAATCTGCAGCCCGCTTGCGAAAATGCACTGTTTCAACAATCGCTCCTCGCCGAACCCCCTACGCCCAAACGACGAAGCGGGCGTTGGTCCTGCAAGCCATGCCATCGGGCGAACTGGAAAAGTTCGTCGTGTGTTGGAATATTATGGAAGGCATTTGAGCCAGGCTGTTCATTGCACGTGGAGAGATGTCGGCAATGACAAAGCAGCGACCTGAGGGGATCGAAGAGTATCACGAGCCGGCTGGAGGCTGGGGGGCACTAAAAGCTCTCGCTGTGGCCTTGAAAGAGCAGCAGCTTGTGACTGAGGGGATACCGACCCTCTTTAAGCAGAATCAACCAGAAGGATTCGATTGTCCCGGCTGTGCGTGGCCGGATCCGAAGCATACGTCGGCGTTCGAATATTGCGAGAACGGAGCGAAGGCCGTCACGTGGGAATCAACGGCAAAACGGGTTGAGCCTGCGTTCTTCGCTGAGCACACAGTGGCGTCGTTATGGGAACGATCAGACTATTGGCTGGAAAATCAAGGGCGCCTTACACATCCGCTGCGCTATAACGCGGACATCGATAGATATGAGCCGGTCGATTGGCAGGTTGCATTTGATGACATCGCCCATCGGCTGAATGCTCTCGATGATCCTAACGAGGCCGAGTTCTACACGTCCGGCAGAGCATCAAACGAGGCCGCTTTCCTCTATCAGCTCTTCGCGCGTCAGTTCGGGACCAACAATTTTCCAGATTGCTCAAACATGTGTCATGAGCCGACTTCTGTCGGACTGCCGCGTTCGATCGGCGTTGGCAAAGGCACTGTAACCCTCGAGGATTTTGATCGTGCAGAGCTGATCATGTGTCTCGGCCACAATCCTGGCACGAATCATCCACGAATGATGACGCCATTGCGGGACGCTTCGCGACGTGGCGTCAAGATCATCGTGCTCAATCCGCTGCGCGAGCGTGCGTTAGAGCGCTTTGAAGCCCCCCAGGCACCGATCGAAATGGCGACGATGTCGTCTACGCCGATTGCTTCCACATATCTGCAGGTGAAGGTCGGTGGTGACGCGGCTGCCCTAAAGGGAATCGCAAAAGCGCTGGTCGCGATGGATCGAGCCGCCAGCGTTGGGGACCGGGCGCCTGTTCTCGATCATGCGTTCATAGCCGGCCACACTGCCGGATTTAGCCAATACGCAGCAGATTTGGAGCGAAGCGACTGGCGAGAGATCGAGAAAGCAAGCGGCCTGAAGCAGGTCGATCTGGAAAGAATTGCGGAAATTTACGCGGCGTCCCAGGCAACGATCATATGCTACGGAATGGGTATCACCCAGCACGTAACCGGTACGGCAAATGTCCAACAGATTGCAAACCTACTCCTACTGAAGGGAAATATTGGCAAACCGGGCGCAGGCATATGCCCACTGCGGGGACACTCCAATGTCCAGGGCGACCGCACGGTCGGCATCACAGAGCGCCCATCAAAAGAGTTCCTTGATCGGCTGCAACACGTATTCCGATTCGATCCACCACGGGCCATTGGCCACTCGGTCGTGGAGAGTATCGAAGCAATGCGCGACGGTCGTTCGAAAGCAATAATCTGTTTGGGTGGAAATCTAGCCGTTGCAGCGTCAGATCCGCAGGCCTGCTTTGCGGGATTCCGCCGACTGGACCTTGCGGTCCACTTGGCCACAAAATTGAATCGCACGCATCTATTGACTGCGAGAGCGAACTACCTATTCCCCGTTCTCGGTCGAACCGACAATGATGTTCAGTCGTCCGGTCGCCAGGCGGTAACTGTCGAAGACTCGATGTCTATGGTTCATGCATCGAGGGGCTTTCTAAATCCGCCGAGCGGGCACGTAAGGTCCGAGCCCGCCATTATAGCAGGAATCGCCAAAGCAACGCTCGGCGTAAAATCTGCTGTAGATTGGGATGCTCTTGCTGGCGATTACCAACTAATCCGAATGGCCATTGAATCCGTCTTTCCAGAGTTCGAGGCGTATAACGACCGCATCCAGACGCCTGGTGGCTTTCAACTTCCAAACGCAGCGGCTATGCGCGTTTGGAAGACGCCCAACGGCAAGGCGAACTTTGCGATATTCGCGGGACTAGAAGAGGATGCCGTTACATCCGATGCAAATGTCTTGCGGATGACATCGCTACGCGCTCACGACCAGTACAATACAACAATATACGGCCTTAACGATCGGTACCGCGGCATCTTCGGCCGTAGAGACGTTTTGCTCATAAGTCCCGATGAACTTGCGCGACTCGGTTTTACCGAGGGCGAGTTGGTCGACGTTGCGACTGCCCTCGACCATGCTCGTTCCGATCGGGTGGTACAGGGGCTAACGCTCGTTTGCTACGACTTACCTGACGGGTGCTGCGCATCGTACTACCCGGAGAGCCAGCCTCTCGTAGCACTCGAGCACCGCGATGCCGACTGTCTAACGCCATCCTACAAATCGATCCCCGTCACTATCAGCCGGGCGAAGGCAGCAGAAAGTGCTGTGAGATCCATCGTGCGAGACGGGGTCGTCGGGCGACCTATAGCGCCTTCTATAACTCCAGCTGCGTAGGACATAAGATGGATCCGCTTCTTATCTCTCGTCTGCAATTCGCGTTTACAATCGGATACCATATTCTTTGGCCCGCATTCACGATCGGCCTTGCCTGGTTTATAGTTATTCTGAATGGCCTCTGGCTCGCAACCCGTCAGCAAGAGTACCGACACCTCGTACGATTTTGGACGAAAGTCTTCGCACTTGCGTTTGGCATGGGTGTCGTGACGGGTGTCGTTATCTCTTACGAGATCGGTCTGAACTGGTCCGGATATGCGCGAGCAACGGCCGATGCGATAGGCCCACTATTTGTGTTGGAGGTACTGACCGCGTTCTTCCTTGAGGCGGGCTTCATTGGCGTCATGCTATATGGAGAAGAAAAAGTCGGAGAAAAGCTCCACTTTGCCGCCTGTATTATCGTGGGCACGGGTACGCTTCTCTCAGCATTCTGGATCATATCCGCGAATTCCTGGATGCAGACTCCGACAGCCTTCACTACGACGGCTGATGGTCGCTTCGTCGCCACCGACTTCTGGGGTGTCGTCTTCAACCCTTCCATGCCGTTTCGCCTGGCGCATATGCTCACCGCGAGCTTCATTACAGGAGGCTTCGTCGTAACCGGCGTATCCGCGTTCTGGCTGTGGCGCGGTCGAGATGTCGATCACGCGCCCGCTCGTAAAGCATTCTCGACGTGTCTTTGGTTGATGGCAGTCTTGGTCCCGGCACAAATGATAATTGGCGACCAGCACGGATTGAATACTCGAAAATATCAACCAATGAAGATTGCCGCGATTGAAGCGCGATGGGATACGGAGAGGCGCGTTCCGATCAACGTGATCGCTTGGCCTAATCAGGCCGAAGCGAAGAATGACTATGCACTCGAAATCCCCCTGCTTGGGAGCATCATTCTTACCCATTCACTGGACGGTGAGATCAAGGGCCTGAAGGAAGTGCCACCCCAGGATCGTCCGCCCGTAATCCCCGTGTTCTTCGCATTTCGGATTATGGTCGGGTGCGGAATGCTGCTGCTATGCGTCGCATTAACAGGATTATATCTCCGTTGGAAGCGTCGTCTGTACACTACAAGATGGTATCAAGTAGCCTGCATGGGCTGCATCCCGCTTGGGTTCATCGCAACCCTTGCAGGATGGACGGTCACTGAAGTCGGGCGCCAACCATATGTGGTTTATGGCCATTTAAGAACAGCCGACGCCGTCTCTCCGATCGCTGGCGGCGCGGCGCTTGGCACAATCGTCACGGCCTTCATCCTCTACAATCTGCTGCTGCTGAGCTTCTTCTGGTACGCGGGCCGCATGGTCTGGCGTGGACCTTTGACCGGTGCGCCAATGCCTCCTGCTGTTCCAACAGCCGCCTTTGCAGGGAATATCGGGCGGCTCTCTAAGGAAAGGAGCGACGTTAAATGACCTTCCTCTCGAGCTTCGATCTTGCGATCTTCTTTGCCATCGCCGCTGCGATCGTTATCGGTCTGTATGTAACATTGGACGGTTTTGACTTGGGCGTCGGAATACTATTTCCGTTCGCGCCGCGGTCTGAAGAGCGCGATATCATGATGGAAACCCTCGAACCATTTTGGGACGGGAATGAGACATGGTTAGTGCTCGGCGGCATGACGCTGCTCGCCGGCTTTCCTCTCGCGTTTTCAATTCTATTGCCGGCCTTCTACGTCCCGCTCTGGCTCATGTTGTTCGGCTTGGTGATTCGCGGCGTGGCATTCGAATTTCGCAGCCAAAACGGCCCACTCAAGAAGATCTGGTCGTTCACATTCGCAGTAGGTTCGCTCGTTGCTGGGTTCTGCCAGGGCGCCATACTTGGCGGCTTCGTCGGTCGGAAAATTACTGTTGAGGCAGGCGTCTTTGCCGGTGGTCCGCTTGATTGGTTGGGCCCGTTTTCAGTTCTAACAGGCCTCGGCGTCGTTGCGGGATATGCTCTCCTTGGAGCCTGCTGGCTCATTTGGAAAACGGAAGGAGCGACCCAGACATTCGGACGGGAGCTCGTGCGTCCCGTTCTTCTTTGCGTCGGGGTTGCCATTATTGCCGTGAGCATATGGACGCCGTTTGCAATGCCGAAGATAGAAGAGCGGTGGTTTGGGTGGCCTAACACGTTACTTCTGTTACCATTGCCGATCATTGCAGTTGTTGCTTGGCTCGGCATTTTGTCGACGCGCTGGAGTCCGAAAGAATGGGTGCCGATGGCGTTGGCGCTGCTGCTCTTCCAGATATCGCTTGTCGGGCTTGGGGTGAGTGTCTGGCCCGCTGCAATCCCTGGCGTAATGACAATCTGGCAGGCTTCTTCGATGCACAGAACTCAAGCGATCGTGGCCGGCGCCATTGTAGTTGTTCTGCCCATCATCCTTACATACATCGGCTACGGCTATTGGATCTTTCGGGGAAAGACGAAGCCTGTGGCGGATGAGCCTCGCTAGGCATTGGAGTTTTAAGAGCGCAGTATGGCGTGACCTCTACGCAAGTGAGTCTAGGCGCGTTATCCGTTCGATCGCGAAATATCGATAGGTAGTGGGAATACCCTGTCTGATTACTGTTTATCGTTGACGTAACGTTCGGGCGTCGTTTCGAACGAAGATGTCGTCGGAGCCGATAGAGATGGAAACAGACATAAATGTAGTTGGAGAAGCCGCACGCTCTCCCCGAAGCGAAAGCGCTAAATACTCTGCCGTATCTGGGTCCGCACCGAACCTGCTTTACATGGCAAGTCTGCGCAACTTTGAAATGCTAGCCAGCGATGTCGAATACTCGCTGGCTATGTTGTGGCGAGATCACGGAGATCGGTCAGCAGCAGAAAGGCTTGTAACAAGCCATTTGCGACTTGCCGCCAAAATCGCCTGCGGTTTCCGGGGGTATGGCCTTTCCCTGACGGATCTCATATCTGAGGCTAATCTTGGTCTGCTGAACGCCGTTGAGCGTTTTGATCCAGACAGAGGAGCGCGATTTTCAACCTATGCCACCTGGTGGATCCGTGCCGCAGTGCAGGAGTATGTTCTTCGAAACTGGTCTCTGGTGAAGATCAATTCGACGGCAATTCATAAAAGACTGTTTTTCAAACTTCGCTCGAAGACGAAAGGCGAGATCGCGGCGAAAGGAGTGTTGCGAAGCGAGCAGGCTGTCGCGTTGGCGAGAGAGTTGAGGGTCGAAACTAGTGACGTGACCCAAATGGATCAACGCCTTCGCGGCGATGCCTCCCTGAATGCGTCGGTGCGATCCAACGGACAAGTGTTCGAGTTACAAGAGATGCTCGTCGATGACGCGCCTACGCCGGAAGCGATCGTTCTTATCCGAGACGAGAGCGAATATCGACGGCGTGCGCTGGCCGCCGCTGTAGAAAAACTGAGTAGCCGGGAGCGACGTATTTTTGACGAGCGCCTCGTCGCAGAGGAACCAGCTCCAAGACATTTGCTGGCGGCCGAGCTCGGGATCTGCAAGGAACGGGTCAGACAGATCGAGGAGATCGTGCTTCGAAAATTGCGCGCGGACGTGTGCGGACACTGAGGTTTCAGGCGTTGCGATAGAATTCTTGTCTCGTGTCGTGTGAATTTGGAAATCGGCATCTCGCGAATAAGACGCACGCCCCCACCGACCCTAGCCTGCAAAGCGAATGCCGTCGACCGGATCCAGTGCGCATGTGCGATGTGACCGAAACTCAGGCAATCGATGAGCATGATCGCGGCCAATCGGCCCTAGTGAAGGATGTCAAAAATGAGCAAGCGAGTTGCCGACGTCATCGTAGACGTATTGCAGGGTGCCGGTGTCAAGACATGCTACGGCATTGTCGGTGATACGATGAATCAGATTGCCCAATCCTTGAGCCATAGCGAGATCGATTGGGTGCACATGCGTCATGAAGAGGCCGGAGCGTTTGCAGCCGCAGCTGAAGCTTCTTTGATGGGTCGCCTTACAGCCTGCGCGGGGACCTGTGGGCCGGGGAGCCTTCATTTCATCAATGGGCTATATGAGGCCAATCGAAATCGCTCGCCGGTCTTGCTCATCGCGACTCAAATTGTCAGGCAGGATCTCGGTTTTAGTTCTATTCAAGAAGTTGATTTTAGCGAGGTCTTTAAAGGCTGCAGCGTCTTCTGCGACATGATCTACACACCCGAACAGGCCAGGAGAAAGACGGTTGCGGCCTGTCAGGCTGCATTAACGAAACGCGGAGTTGCCGTGCTGGTCATTCCAGCTGACGTATCGAACTCTCCTGTTCACCAAGAGCTGCCATATGAGGTTCATGTGTCGACGCCTGTCGTTCGTCCGAGTGATGCAGATCTCGATGCCATTGCGAAGATCCTTAACGAAAGCAACTCTGTGACCATCTACGCAGGTGCCGGCTGTCAAGGTGCGCATGATGAGGTCGTCGCGACCGCAGCACGTTTAAAGGCGCCGATGGCGCACACTTCGCGGGGTAAGGACTTCTTGGAGTACGATAACCCCTATAATGTGGGCATGACCGGTATGATCGGTGGCGCCGCGGGCTATCATGCTGTCCTTGACTGCGACACTTTGCTTTTGCTGGGTGCAGATTTCGCATGGAGTCAATTCTATCCGCATAAGGCAAAAATCATTCAAATTGACCTGGACCCGACGCATATCGGAAGGCGCCATCCCGTCACGATCGGAGCAGTTGGTAATGTGAAAGCAACGCTTGAAGCACTGTTGCCGCGACTTGACCAGAACGAGAGTGGCTCATTCCTAGCGGCGTATGTTGAGCGCTTCAAACACGATACAGCGGCTGGAAAGGCTGAGGCGATGTCGGGAGCCGATTCTGCGATATCCGGCACTTATCTGGCAAAGATCATCAACAATTACGCGGCTGACGACGCTTTGTTTGCGGCTGACGATGGAACACCTGCAGTATGGCTGACCCGTCACATTGACACGGGAGGGAAGCGCCGCACCTTCGCAAGCCTTCTCCATGGAACAATGGCGGGCGGTATGCCCTCCGCGCTCGGCCTACAGAAATGCCAACCAGGACGGCAGGTTATCTCAATGTCAGGTGACGGAGGCCTGGCAATGTTGCTGGGTGATCTTCTCACGACTGTACAAGAAGACCTGCCGATCAAGATTGTTGTATTTGACAACGGTAAGCTTGGTTTCGTTGATATCGAGCAGAAGGCCGCTGGGCTGGTACCCGTCTATACAGATCTTAAGAACCCGAACTTTGGTGACGTAGCGAAAGCCATGGGTCTTTGGGGTAAGAGCATCTCGAAGGCTGGCGAACTTGAACCGGCGGTCACGGAATGGCTTGCGCAACCAGGGCCAGCATTGCTGCACGTTAAAGTTACGCCCATGCAACTCGTGACGCCTCCATCAACGTTCGTATCGCCGGAAGCGGTGATCGGGATGGCAGTGTACACTGCTAAAGCGGTTCTGCAGGGCAAAGGCCATGATGTATGGGAGATGGTCGTCGAGAACGTGTGATCAGAAGCTCACCGTCTAAATTCGCTTCGCAGAAGCAGTAAGATCGACAAATGGAGAGGGCCTTAGCCACGTCCGGCGGCTAGGCCCTCTGTCCGATAGTTAAGCCGCCGTTTGTTATGTAGCTCCAAGTATGTAGCGGTCGCCGCATGCAAGTTGTTAAGCCTTAGCTTCAGCATCAATGACTTCTTGCTTGCGGGCTTCTCTCCAGCGAGCGGGTGTCTCAGCTGTGAGGCGCTTGAAGACGGTCGAAAAATGCGCCTGGGTACGAAATCCGGTACGGACTGCAACTTCTGAAAGGGAAGCATCCGAGGTGCCCATTGCGTGTTTGGCTCGTTGAATACGCTGGTGCAGGACAAATTCATGCGGCCGGTATCCAGTCGCGGCACGAAACTGCGCCGCGAAATGCATTCGCGAAAGCCCTGCGATAGATGCAAGATCCGACAGGCTGATATTGTCCTGAATATTGGCCTGGACATAATCTTCTACCCGCTTTAGCCGCCATCTCGGTAAAGCTGCGACTTTTGCCTGAGGCCGTCTAAGGCGCTCGACGTGAATAATCAGGGTGCGGCTTACGCACTGCGCGAAGTCAAGGTCGCTTGCGTAAGACGAATCCGTGAGCGCCTTACCGAGCTGTTCTGCGAACGGATCACGCAGCAAAACAGTTTCCTCGCAATCTTTACCGAAGAGGAAAGTTCGCGCTGTTCCCTGCGATGGGAAATTGTGCACCGGTACGTGAAAGTGAAGGAAGTCGAACGGCGCGTGGAAGTCAGCGTGAAGCTGGCTTGAAGGCCTGCTGATATGCAGGGCACCCGCTGGCATATCGCCGGAGAACAACGTCTTGCGTCCTCGGATCAAACATAAGCGCGTGCTCGCTAGAGCAATTGAAATAATGATTGTGCTCGGAGGAACGGTTGAATTCACAGATCGCAAAATGCTCCGATCGTCGGCCCATCGTGTGACAGCTATTCCGTCAGCGGTCAGTTCGACCGTCTGATCAACGTGGCGCCACTGACTTTCAAAGGGAATGGATCGTCTGCCTCGACGATCAAGAGCCGGTGGCTCAAGTGGCCATCCAATAGCCGCTCTGCCGACAGCGAAGCCCTCAGAAAACATCATCTGCTCCCCTTTATCGCTTTCCGGCGGAAAAGCGCCGAAGATGTCGCCATTCCACGATATTGATTGGGAGACAAAAAGCCCGTTATTGATCCTTAATGCTTGTTAGATTTCGCAAAACCCCACCTCGGCGCGAACAATTCGGCGTTAAGAAGCAAGTTGAGCCAGGAGTGCTTTAGCAACGGCGAGATCAGACGTATCGAACCCTTCGGTGAATTTGCTGTAGGTTTCATGAATCACATTGTGGCCCGTTTGCCGGCGGCCAGTCTGTGATTGTAATCGTCCCAAACTCATGGCGGCCCTCAGCTCCCAGCCGAGGCCGACGTCTGCGCGCGCTACCTGCAGAGATTCTATGAAAAGCTCTTCCGCAGCCGGAGGGTTGATGAGCCCCAAGCCAAGCAGAACCTCTCCTTTTACGCGCAGGAATTCGGAGCGTGACCAATAGTTGTAATACCCCTCTTGCCGTTCGAACTCCTTCATCATGCCTATAGCTTCACCCGCCGCACCGGTGGCAGCTGTGGCGGTTGCGAAAGCGCCTATGAAAACTGGATGGAAGACTTTGTACGCGCTGTCGTCCAGTCGCTTAAGGCCTTCAGCCAGCAACGTTTGGGCTTCCGCGGGGCGGTCCTGGCGCATATGGCAGACGCCGAGGAGGCATTGGCCTAACCCGTGATAGCTGACGAATCCATGTTGTCTCGACCTCTCTATGAGTTCCGCCGCCGCCCTCTCGCAGTCGGATACTTCGGAGCCAGCGAGCCATCTCGTGATTCCCGTCCAACCAAGGGCGACACAGAGAGGGAGATCGAAATTTAGGGGTCGTGCCTCCTCTACGGCGGCGGCACTTGTCTGCAACGCCTGCTTTGGAAATCCCTGTATCCAAAGGGTATTGCCCAAAACAGAAAGCCCATCAATGCGCCGGTCGTAGGCGATGCGGGACGTCCAGAGAAGGCGCGATGCATTTGTATCTGTGCTTAGTCCGTGCTGCAGGCTGTCTCGCGCTTGTGCAAACTGTCCGGTATGATGCTGCGTCACTCCTCGCATCCACGAGGCCATTGCTTTAGAACCGGTATCCTCCGACGTTTCAGCAACAATCCCGGCCTGGCAGGCGACAGCCTGAGCTTTTGGGTAATTTGGAAATCGAATGTGGAAGCCCCAGAGCGCCAAGATTGCACTCAACTGATACTCGACGTCTTGGAGGTTCTCTGCAATCTCCAGAGTGCGTTCCCAAGTCGCTTGCGTCTCGGCACCCCATCCTTTCGTGAAAAGCAACGAACTGGCGAGCGCCTTTTGCAGGATCATTTCTGCTCGCGTGCCTCGTCCTGCCTCGTCGAGATTAGAAACGGCATTCTCGGCCCAGATGCGACATTCGGTAAGAAGCGACATCGACATCCACAAGGGAGGGGATACGACAGTAAGCGAGACGCCTATCGCCTTATCTCCCTCGGTAGAGAACGCCCATTTGAGTGCAGAGCGGATATTGTCAATCTCGGGTGCGTAAACTGCGGCAAATGCGAGTCTGTCGCTGGGCGCGTCGGGCGCTTCAAGCAGGTCGCGATAGTACAGTGCGTGCTTTTGGAGCATCGCGTGCAGGTGACCACTTTCGTCAAGCTTATTTAATGCATAAGCTCTGGTTGTCTCAAGCAGCCGGAAGCGAGCATTGCCTGATCCGACCTCGGCAGTGACGAGAGACTTAGCGACGAGGCTCTCCAAGCCGGCTGCAATCACTGCAGGCGTCCCGCTGTCCGACTTTGCGACCTCGACTGCTGCGTCGAACGTAAAACCTCCGTGAAAGACTGCTAGACGTTTGAAGAGGTCCTGCTCCGAACCTCCAAGGATGTGGTAGCTCCAATCGAGGGCCGCGCTGATGGTCTGATGTCGCGGTGCGGTCGTACGACGATTGGCTTTAAGTATTTGAAGTCGATCGTCGAGATGGTTCACCAACCCGCGCACTCCGAACGTGCCTACGCGGGCAGCCGCAAATTCAATTGCAAGCGGAACGCCGTCCAACTTTCGGCATATATCGCTAACCGATGCGGCATCATCATCGGTCAATTCGAAATCGCTTGTTGCGGCCGCCGCTCGCTCAACAAAAAGCTGAACTGCGGGAAAAGCGAGTGCGTCCGATGCGGTTATCGCGGTCGATTGACTCGGGCTGTCTAACGGTGAAAGACGAAATACTTGCTCAGACTCGACGTTTAGATGCTCACGGCTCGTCGCCAGAATCCGTAACTCGCGAGTTCCCCGGAGCACCTCAGTAACAAGTGCAGCAGCTTCATCAATCACATGCTCGCAATTGTCGAGCAAGAGCAACATCTGCTTTGCTTTCAACCCGTTGACCAAGTCCGGCATCGGATGGTCGGAGCGGATCTGAAGTCCCAGCGCAGAAGCCAGGGCGGTCGGAACAAGTGAAGCATCAGAAATCTTCGAAAAGTCGATCAGCCATACTCCGTGATTGTAATTGTGTAGAGATTTTTCAGCCACATCTAGCGCCACGGAAGTCTTTCCGATTCCAGCTGCGCCGACCACACTTATGAAGCGGTGTTGCGATAGGTGGTCTATCAACTTCTCGACGGTGACGGTCCGTCCAATCAGTGGTGTCAGACACGCCGGTAGATTGTGCGGTCCTGTTTGTTCACGGTGTTCATTTGAAGTAGTAGTCGGTGTGACCGGAGCGACGAATCGATAGCCTCGACCTGCAACGTTGATAATATATCTGTTTCCTGCACGCCCATCGCTGAGCGTGCGACGAAGCGCGCATATGTGAACGGTCAGATTCGCCGGCTCCACGACGACGTTCGGCCAGACCTTCGCTAGTAGCTCGTTCTTACTAACAAGCTTTCCGGCGCTCTCTACGAGGACTGTCAGAATCGCTAGGGCGCGACTGCCGAGCCGGACAGGTCGCTCACCCTCAAGCAGCATGCCTTGCGCGGCAAAGAGAGAAAACGGACCAAAACGGTGTCCGCTTGCCGTTGTCGCGATAGCGCCGCTAAGAGATTTCGATGGATCGCGTTCGGATGAATTAAATTTATGTGTCGGGTTGGAGGCGGGCGGGGCCACGTTCTACCTTCAGTTCGGACTTGATCACGGGATGCTCCGGTTATCTGAACATCTGTGAGGGGTGCCAGCAACGGTTGTCCGCCGTGCCTACGACGAAAACCGTGCGTATTGGCAATGTCCGAGCCTGAGGGACACGAGTATGAATAGTTTTAGTGAACGCCGATAGAGCGTGGCATACGATGCGGTCTATTCGCGAATAGTCTCTTCGTCTTGCGAAGAGACCGCTGATAGGCATCACTCACCGCTTGGCTTGTTCGATTAGATCAGCGCCGAGTTTCCGCATTAGTACGTTGCTTACCACGCCACCGGGCCGGCGTTTCATCGACAATACGTTTAAAGGCCGTCGAGAAATGCGCTTGGCTGCGGAATCCTGAGGCCAATGCGACCTCCGCCAATGGCATCCCAGAGTTGGCGATTGCGTCTTTCGCAAAATCGATCCTTTGTTGAAGGAGATATTCTCTAGGGCTGCACCCCGTTGCGACTCGGAATTGTGCAGCAAAATGCATTCGAGAAAGGCCCGCGATGGCCGCGAGATCCGATAGCGTAATCGTCTCTTCGATGTTGAGACGAATGTAATCGACAACTCGTCTTAATCGCCAGTGAGGTAGCGCATTCGTCCTTCCACGGTGATGGTGAATGCGGGCAATATGCATTGCAAGGGTCTGTCCGATGCAGCGCACATACTCCGAGTCTGCTCCATCGGAACGTTTGGAGAGCGGCTTACAAAGCTGCTGCGTGAATGAATCTCTGAATATCGCCGGTTTGTCGGATGCTCGGCGGTCGTCCCTTGTTGAGCTCCCTTCAAATGTGAGGAAGTGGGTCGAAGGAACATGAACGTGTAGAAAGTCGTAAGGCGTCAAGAAGGTCGCCTCCAGCTCGGCCATTGGTGTTGCTACAAGCACCGTTCCCGCCGTCATCATGCCATCGATAACTTTCTGACCGTTTTTAGTAAGCTTGAGGCGGGCGCCTTTTATGGCGATGCTGACTATGTGTCGATCTGATGGGACTGTCACGGCGACATGACGGAGCTCGTCTGTTTCGCCTATCCATCGCGTTACAACTGAACCGTGTGGTGTCGGGGACTCATGGTCCTGTGGCTGACACCACCGGCTCTCGATGTGGAGTGGCGTGTAATCAGGACGATCTGTACCGTCAGCAATTGCACCGACGAATGGGCGGTCATTCAGTTCCGGAAAAGCGCATTCTGGAAGCATCTTCGGTCTCCCTACAAGGCGGTCTTGTCCGCCGTTGACAGCAAGATGCCCCGGATCTGGTCACAGCGCTTGTTATGGATGATTAAGGGTTATTAATTTTTGCCAAAGCGCTCTGGTTCACCTGCGACAGCCCGTCGCATGGTTCCAAGACGAGTGCTTCTGCGGAGGTTCTCTGAAGTCGCCAGTACTCTAGCCAGGGGCAATAACTCACTGTCACACCGAAATTTCCTCAATCTCGTCAAGAAGCTTTCGGGCCGCAGCGAGGTCTCTATTCTCGGAGCCCTCACCGAATTGGTCAATCACACTCACGAGTAAAGAACGAGCCTCGTCGGCCAACTTTTGTCCCGCCAGAAAACGAGCCAGCGGAATGGCGGCAAGAATTTCCCAGGCGAGTGCGAACTGTCTACGGGCGTGATCTATAGAACTTCGCAGCGAGGACTCCGCTGCGGCGATGTTTGGTCGTGGGAGAGCGAGAAGGATCTCGCCTCGCGATCGGAGCAGGCTTGGAAGCCAGAATATGTTACCGCGCGTTTCAACAACAAGTAGTTGGTCATTGATAATAGCAAGCGCTTCATCTGGCTGATCCAGACGAAGAAGCCCACTGGCGAGCGCGCAAGCAATCGGCGGCGTCGCGATATGTAAGCCGAGGCTTTGTAAGGTTTGTAGTGATGTCTTAAGAACGTCGACCCCTTGTGATATCTCCCCCCTTGCGACAAGAAGTTCGCCCCTAAGAGCTTGGCCGATCGCCCAATCCCGAGGAAATGGGGATTTGCGAGATGTTGCGATAGCGCGTTCTATGGGATCAACCGCTTCTTCAAAGCGTCCCAACCACAGGAGAACTGGGATCGTGTAAAGGACGGCAATCGAGCGCGAGATAGGTGGGGCGCTATCCGATTTGTCATGGATTATCCGAGTTGCAAGTTCATAGGCTTCGTCAGATCTGCCGCGCAACCACGAAGCCCGTGCCATCACTACGTCGGCTCTGGCTCTATGGTTGAAGCCGAAAATACTCGCAGGCACGATCGGGGCATCGCGCGCGAGCTCATAGCCCTGTTCACAGTGATGAATGGCGGCCACTTGGTTGCCCGCAAAATGATAGGCCGCACCCAACACCCATTCGGCGACAGCTATCTCGGCCGTGACGCCAGTGTCATAGGCAATGGCGGCGCAGCGGGTTGCTGCGTCCAGTGCCTCGACAAAACGTCCGGCGCCAGTATGAGCGATGTTGAGGCCGATCAAAAAGCGGATTTGATACGTTCGCTCGCCCATTTCACTGCTAAGTTGCACTCCGGATTTGATCTCAGCTCCAATCTCATCAGGAATATTATGAGTCCATAAAAGGGATGTCGCTAGCGCCGCTCGCAATTCCAATTTCTGCTGCTCTCTACCGCCGCTCGATTTGTAAATCTCCAATGCCTTCTGGCACCAGCTACGACACTCAACGTATAGTGATAGCTCAAGCAAGAGTGGGACCGCATTAACTGCTAAGTCGACGCTCTCATCCTCGCTGCCAATAGCCGCAAAACTGCAGGACAGCGCTTTTCGAATGTTCTCGAGGTGCGGTGACAACTCCAGTGCTTTGCTGTGAGTGATGCTCCCTTGCTGCTTTGTAGATTTCAGAAGAGCTGAAAAATAGCGAATGTGGCGCTGAGTCACGAGATCGGTATCGCCCCGCTCGCGAAGCTTACTCATCGCATACTGCCGCGTCGTGTCCAGAAGTCTAAAGCCGGTCAGTTTTTCTGGTGGTACAAGTGATGAGAGGAGCGACTTTGCCACCAAACTATTAATTGCGGTGATAATCTGGGTTCTCGAATTGTCGCTATCCGACACGATGGTGCAGGCGGCATCCAAAGTGAACGGCCCCGAAAAAACCGAAATCCTACAAAGAGTTGTGCGTTCGATATCCGAGAGTAAATTGTAACTCCAATCGATCGTAGCTCGTAGTGTCTGATGTCGCGGGGCGGCCGTGCGGCGACCTTTCCATATCAGTTCGAACTGGCTATCCAGCATTGAGGCGGTTTCACTGACACCATGAGTGCTCGCACGTTTGGCGGCTAGTTCTATTGCCAAAGGGATGCCGTCGAGTTTGCGACAAATATCGGCGACAAACGGAGCGTTCAAATCATCTAACGCGAAGCGGCCATCGCTGGCACTTGCATGTTCTACGAACAACTGTATCGAGGGATAAGTAAGAGCCTCCACCGCTGTCAATGAATAGCCGTCGGCGGGATGTTCAAGCGGCATCAATCGATATACATGTTCGCCTTCCACCCGTAGTCGTTCTCGGCTTGTCGCCAGGATATGCAACCGTGGTGCATCCGCGTATAGGAGCTCCGCCAATGCTGACAATGAGTCGATAACATGCTCGCAGGAGTCGAAGACAACGAGCATTCGTCGTTCGGCCAGGAAATCGACCAGAGCTCGCGTGGGGTCGACCGTCCGGACGAGGAGACCGAAAGCCGCTGCAATAACGGTAGGAACGAGTTCGTGGTCATGCAGTGATCCCAGATCGAAGAAATAGACTTCGCCATCGAATTCTTTAAGCAGGGCGTGACTCACCGATAGGGCAACAGTTGTTTTTCCAATGCCGCCGGGCCCGACAACAGTGACAAATCGTTCGTTGCGCAATCGATTCAGAAGATCGTTCACTGCTTGCTCGCGTCCAACCAGTCTCGCAACTTGCGTCGGGATCCGGCTCTGAGCTGTGGCAATCCTCGCTTCGGTAACGTTCGTTCCTTTCAATCTCTGAACCGGAGCTACGAAGCAGTAGCCCTGGCCGGATACTGTCGCCAAGAACCGCGCGTCAGATCCCTCAATTTGGAGCGCTTTCCTGATCGCGGATATGTAAACTCTCAAGACGCCAACATCCGCTGATCCGTTCGGAAATGGTTGCGCAAGCAGTTCTTCCTTGGCGACGACCGTGCCCGCCTTCTCAACGAGGATTATTAGAACATCCATCGCGCGGTTAGTGAGAGCGACCGGCTTTCCCTCGACCTCTAAACGTCGCGCAGACAGGTTCAGCCGAAAGGATCCAAAAGTGACCATGTCGTCATGTGCGGAGCCACCGTGCATCTCAGTTCCTCAGGAGCCCATGTGCGACCTTATATGAGCTGTCAGACTGTAAGAAGGTAAACAGGGACGAAAATCACCAGTAGACCATGCAACGACATAGGCAGCGCGAATCTGTGCAGAAGTTTCGAAGTTGATCGAGCGCGTCCTAAACTGAAAGTGCGGCGCTCTTCTCAAGATGCCACAGCAGTGGATCCTACCAACGAGGCGAACGGGTTCGCACTATGAACCAATGCTCGGCCCGCAAGACCATCGCTGATTGCAAGTTTCTTTTATAGCATCATCAACGCTTGATTATCGCATCGCGGTTAAACCGGGCGCGCTACCCTCTTTTTGAGGCACCCTTCGGTAACCTACGGGAGATCTTGGCGATCTCGCCAAAGTGAGATCGAGCTGCGCACGTCTAGCTTGCGGTAAACCTTACTTGAATATAGCCGGCTTTAAAATATCCTCTACGCCGATTCGTCGGAACAGATCGGCTCGCGCTTGATCAGCATATTGATCAACTGTCACCGCGCCATCATCGTCTGGATCAAAATGAATTCGAAGTGGTCGCTCGCCAAAGGGCAGGTCGACCGTTGTGGCAATGGCAGCTGCAATATCTTGCGCATTTGTGTCGCGCGGGGAGAGGGACGCCACACCTTTGAGTGCTGTCTCACTTAGATCACAAGTCGGACCGTCGCCATACTCTTCCGCCCTTGCGCGGTCACGCGGGCGACCTGATCGGATATAATGGTCGGCCCCTAGGGATCTAGGCACGATAATGGTTGTCTCGATCCCCCATCGTGCAAGTTCTCCCGCGTAGCACAGCGCCAATGCATCCATACTCGCTTTGGTTGCAGAATAGATGCCCAGAAACGGCGGTGTGCCGCCCCGAGCTCCACTGGACGACAGCCATACCAGCAAACCTTCACCACGCTTTCGCAGCTGCGGCAATGCTGCGCGATTAACCCTCTGGGCACTGACAACATTTGTGTCGAAAAGCTCGCCTAGCTGTTCCGCGGTGAATGCTTCTGCGGGTCCGTAGACGATATGACCCGCATTGTGAACGACCACATCGAGACGGCCGTTTTCGTCGATGATGGCCTTGACGACCGCGTCTACAGACGTCTGGGAAGAGACATCGATGTCAATCGTGCGGAGCTGAAGATTGTTCTGGCGCGCAAAGCTGTCCAGGTGAGCGGCGTGGCCAGCGTTGCGGCCCTTTGTATCACCCATCGAAGCGTAAACCGCGTGTCCCGCAAGCGCCAAATGCTTGCATGTCTGCTTGCCAATCCCGTTGGACGCACCGGTGACAATGATGATCTTTCGCATCCCTCACCTGATGTCTTCGAGTGGAATTGACGCGGTAGCGGCGGCGGGCCAAAAAGGGCGGCGCCCTTCTAGAATACCGTGATCATGCTCGGGCCGTATTGCCGTCGTCTTTTCGCCAACCAGCGATATTGCCTAAACGCACGAATGGTTCCAGGGTAAGAAATGTTGGCCGAGTGTCCGAGCTTACGCCGCGCAAGGCCGAACCATTGCGACCCCCTCTGCATGAGGCATCCGCTGGTGCTGGTTTAATAGAAAGACATTCTAACGCCGTTTGATCCACGTGTCGCTTGCGGCTCTCCGCAGAGGGGCTTTAACCGGACATTGGAGGCGAAAGAACTAGGCTGCAACGAGGGCGAACGATGGGAGAATTGTTGGTAGAAGCGGATCGACGACCGGATACTCTTCAGTTCGGTCCGTTTACTCTGTCCGAGGTCGGACGGCTCCTGCTGCGTGATGGGAAACCGGTGCACTTAGGCGGTCGTGCATTCGATGTTTTGGTGGCATTGGTGGCGCGCCCGGGGCAGGTCGTTAGTCGACGCGAGTTATTGGAAGAGGTTTGGCCCGATGTGACCGTCGATGACGGTAGCCTGCGCTTTCATATAGCGTCATTGCGGAAGGCTCTAGGCGACGGTGCCGATGGCACACAGTATGTAACGACCATGCAGGGACGCGGATACTGTTTCGTCGCTCCCGTAACATCGTCAAGATCGGCAACTTTAATCAAAAAGGGGAGGGGTGACCTACGTTCGCACGGATTACCGCCTCGCTTGGCGCGCATGGTTGGCCGGGATGCTGCAATCGAGACCAGTGCTCAAGATCTGAGAACAAAGCGCTTCGTCACCATTGTCGGACCGGGCGGCATTGGTAAGACGACAGTCGCTATTGCAATTGGACACAGGTTACTTCCAGATTTCGACGGTTCAGTCTACCTCATAGACCTTGGACCACTCAACGACCCCCGATTAGTAGCTAGTGCGATAGCGTCGACGCTTGGGCTCGCCGTTCAATCAGAAGATGCGATGTCGAGCGTTATAGCGTATCTGAGGGACAGGCGGATCCTGTTGATCCTTGATAGCTGTGAGCATGTTGTGGAAACAGCGGCAATGCTCGCCGAACAGATCTATCGTGAGGCCCCACAATGCTACCTGCTTGCAACAAGCAGGGAAGCATTGCGCGTTGCCGGTGAGCATACGCGACCATTGATGCCCCTCGACAGTCCTCCCGAAGGTGTGCCCATTACGGCTGACGAAGCGCTGCGGTTCTCAGCAACGCAGTTGTTTGTCGAGCGCGTTGCCGCCAGCGGGCATCCGTTCGGATTCAGTGATCGTGATGTGCCGGCGGTGGTTGAAATATGTCGACGTCTTGACGGCATTGCTCTCGCGATTGAGCTAGCTGCAAGCCGCGTGTCGACCTATGGTCTCGAAGAAACGGCAGCTGGCTTGAATAGCCGCTTCAAGCTACTGTGGGAGGGACGCCGAACAGCCCTCGCAAGACATCAAACGTTGGGAGCAGCGCTGGATTGGAGCTACGACCTGCTGAACACCGATGAGCAGATCGTGTTGCAGCGTTTATCGATCTTTGTTGGAATCTTTCCGTTGGAGGCGGCACAATCGGTCGTGAGCCGAGATAATGAGGATGGCCAAAGCCTCGTTGAGACGCTCAGCGGTCTTGTAAGTAAATCGTTAGTAGCCGCGGATGTCAGTGGCTTAACAACGCATTACAGACTTTTAGATACCACGCGATCCTATGCGCTTGCTAAGCTGAACGATAGTGGTGATGCAGATGAAATGGCATGTCGGCACGCGCGTTTTTTTCGGGGCTTGCTCGAACATGCATCCAGAAGAGCTCTCGCTTCTCCGAACGAACAAGCCATGACACAGTGCGGTGCCTACATCAGCAACGTGCGTTCGGCGTTGAAATGGTGCTTCTCTGACACGGGAGATACTAATATCGGGGTCGGTCTTGCTGCCGCCGCCTCCGCTTTGTTCTTAGAACTCTCATTACTTACCGAGTGTAGCGATTGGACAGAAAGAGCGATTGCACATTTAGAGGATAGCAAGCTGAACACGCAGCTTGAGTTGCAACTCCAGTCCGCTCTAGGTCTTTCTCTGATGTTCACTAAAGGCAACGGTGAACGCACGCAGGAGGCGTTGGAGCGCGGCCTTGTACTAGCTGGGCGACTTGGTGACACTCAGAATGAGCTTCGACTTCTCGGAAGGCTGCATATTTTTCACGAACGAGTTGGTGAATTTCGAACCGCGCTTAAATATGCTCAACGTAGTGAAACGGTGGCGTCGATAATCGGAGAACCGATTGGTATCGCAGAGGCTCACTCAGCCCTTGGCATTTCCTATCATCTTGAGGGTACCAATGCGGCGGCCCGTTTCCATCTCGAAGCAGCCACCGCCAAACCTTCAGGTGTGGCGAGCGAAGATACGTTCCGCTTTGGCTTCGACTATCGTAATCGCGCGCGGATAGCCCTGGCGCGTGTTCTTTGGCTTGAGGGGACGTCTAGTCAGGCTCTGGCGATGGCTCGTGATACAGTTGAGGAAGCCGAAGCACTCCATCATCCGGTGACATTGTGTATTGCTTTGATCTGGGCGGTATCACTGTCGATATGGAACGGAGATTTTGAGACAGGCGAACAGTATATCGATCGCTTTATTGCATTGGCCGACCGGCATTCACTTGCGCCCTACCAAGCAGCGGGGCGCGGAGTAAAGGGAGAACTATTGGTGCGACGGGGTGAGCCGTTGCCTGGCGTCGCTCAACTCCGTGAAGCATTAAAGGCTCTCCACACTTTACGTTACGAACTGCTGACTGCGTCTTTTATGCTGTGCGAGGCGGAGGGGTTGGCGACGCTGGGACAGAATGACGAGGCTAACCAGGTTATCGATGAGGCGATAGCTGTCACGGAGCGAAACGGTGATCTATTCATGATGCCCGAATTAATGAGGGTTAAAGGATCCATTCTGCTCTCGCTTCAGGGAAAGCGTACGGATGATGCGGCCGCCTGGTTTCGCCGTGCGTACGACCTTGCTGGCAGTCATGGATCTACCGCATGGCAATTACGCGCAGCGACAGGTCTGGCAAATTTAGAGGCGCGGCGCGGGCGGATCTCCGAAGCACGGAAGTTGCTCGAGCCAATCTGCAATCGGCTTTCTCGCGAGATAGAAAATGCGGACTTGAAATCCGCGCGGGATCTGCTGGGTCGTTTGATCTGATGGCGTCTCTAATCGTCGCGTCTTGCTCGATAGCATCCGGGATGACCGGAAATCACTTGGAAGCAAGCAAGTGATATGTTCCGACCGGCGAAAGCCCGAGCCCGCGATATCGAGCTTTTCGCATTCGCACGAAAATCGGATGGAAAATTGTTCGTACGCGAATTAATGTTTTCTCACCGAGTTGTAGATAGGTAGATTGCCCAAGCCGCGAACTGTCGTTGGGGTGTCGCATTTTTCAGAAATATGCACGCGGAGTTTTACATGACTCACGGCGAGATTTCTCGAAGGGCCTTCGCCTTAGGCGCCGTTTGCGTCGGCTGTCTCCCCTCGACAAAAGTCGCAGCGCAAGTCGCAGCTTTGAAGGTCAGACTGGATTGGACGCCGTGGGGTGTTCACGGGGCAGTTCATTTAGCCCAGACAAAAGGTTGGTTAGAAGCGGCGGGATTGAATGTACTTCTCCAGGATGGCAGTGGATCAGCGTCGACTGTTCAGCTACTGGGCAGCGGCGGCGAGTTTGACGTAGGCCATGCCTCCCTTGCGACAATGATGGTCGCGCGCAGCAAAGGACTTGCGGTTAAGGCATTTGCCATTTTCTTCAGGCAAGGCGACATTGGGCTCTTTGTTCCGAAAGGCAGTGGCATTAAGGCGCCCGGTGACCTGAGAAACAGGAAGGTGATTTACACAGCCGGATCTTTGGAGGCGCCGTTTATCGATACCTTCCTTGCAGCTGGTAAATTGAATCGCAATGAGGTTGAGCTCGTAGCAGTTAGTGCCGCGAGCAAAGTGGCCGCGTATGTAGCGGGACAGGCGGACGCGGCATTTTCGACGATACCCTTCTTTGTCCCGGCAGTGGCGACGGCGCGCCCTTCAGATGCGATTCGTTTCGCGGACTACAATTTGCATATGCCCGGATACGGTTTTCTAGCTCAGGAAGGAACACTTCATGGTCCGAAGCGTGAGGCGATAGCACGGTTTGCAAGTATTATCTCTGCCACTTGGAGCTATATCTACGACGGCCATCAGGACGAGGCTGTCGACGCAATTGTCTCGCAGCGTCCGCAGGCGCGTCTCGATAGGAAAGTCTTGCGCGCTCAGATCGATTCTCTCCAAGGTTTTGTAGAGTCGCCAGCGGCGAGAGAGAAACAACCGGGTGAGATTGTCGCTACAGATTGGGACATTGCTGTTGAGACTCTCAGTGCGGTGGGGCTTCTGGACCCAACGGCAAGAGGAGAGCAGTTCATCGAAACCGGTTTGGTGAGTCCAATAGATTTAGCTGTGCTGCGTCGATGAGCGCCGTTACCGCAACGTCCGTTCACAAGATCTTTGCAGGCGATAGACGCATTGTCGCTATCGATGAGGTCTCCGTGGACATCCTTGATGGCGAGTTTGTCTGCATCCTAGGCCCTAGCGGATGCGGAAAGAGTACTCTGTTGAGATGTATCGCTGGGCTAGAGAATCCGACCTCCGGTAGAATCATCGCAAACGGCAGTGAGGTTACTGAGCCTCCGCAAGATATCGGAATGGTGTTTCAAAACGATGCCCTATTGGACTGGCGGACAGTTGCCGACAATATTTTGCTACCCATCGAATTTGCGAGAAAGTCGCGTAGGCAGGCGGCGCAGCGCATGGAAGAACTGTTGCGAATGGTTGGATTGACGCAGTTTAGTCGTTCCTATCCGAAGGAACTGTCCGGTGGAATGCGGCAGCGAGTGGCAATTTGTAGAGCTCTAATCAATGCCCCGTCCCTATTGTTAATGGACGAGCCCTTCGGCGCCCTCGACGCGCTGACGCGAGACCAAATGAATGTCGAAATTCAACGCATATGGGGACAGGTGCGACATACATGCATCTTTGTCACTCACAGCATCGTTGAGTCAGTTTTTCTCGCTGACAGGGTGATCGTTCTTTCTCCACGCCCTGCGCGCATCGTCGAGACTATTGATATCGATCTCCCACGTCCGCGTAAGTTGGCTATTAGAGAGACCGCAGAGTTCGGCGCTTATGTGCTGAGAATCAGGCGCTTATTCGAGGGCATGGGTTTGATTGAAGAGGGCGATCTATAGATGCCGCTGACGGGAAACCGACGGGCAAGGCGACTAATCAGTGTTGTCAGCTTTATAGCCGTTCTGCTTCTATGGGAGTTTGCAACGTGGGAATTCCATGTTCGGCCGGTGATTCTGCCTGCTCCATCGGATATCATCCACGAGCTTAGGCAGGACGTTCTCTGGTATTTATCAAATGCTGGTCACACTCTGTTGACGACGCTTGTAGCCTTTGTTCTTTCCGTGATCATCGGTGTAACCATTGCCGTGTCGCTGGTGAACCTACCGTGGTTCGAGAGTGCTATCTATCCGCTGATTGTATCGTTCAACAGCGTGCCAAAAGTGGCCGTCGCGCCACTGTTTATAGTTTGGCTTGGTACGGGAATGGAGTCGCAAGTAGCAATCGCGTTTTTGATCGCAGTATTCGCAATCATAGTGGAGACAGTTCATGGACTGCGATCCGTTCCGCGCGATATCGTTGATCTCGGACGAATCTTAAGAGGATCGGCGGTAGCGCTCTTCATGAAAATCAGTCTCCCGTGCGCCTTACCCTATATTTTGTCGGGTATGAAGGTTTCCATATCTCTGGCTCTCGTAGGAGCCATTGTTGGAGAGTTTGTCGCATCTCAACGTGGTCTGGGTTATATCATTCTTTCGGCGCAAGGATCGTTTGATACGGCGCGTGCCTTTGCTGCCCTATCGCTTTTGGCGGCAATGGGTATGATCTTGTACTCGATTATAGAATGGCTAGACCGTCGGGTGGTTCACTGGAGATGAGCAGTCGCGGTTGCAGCAGCTTCGCAGCCGTTCATATTTGTAATTCTAGCTCAAATTCGAGAAGAGGTTCGGCGTGAGCGGCGCCAAGATCGCTTTGACCGCGTGAATGATCGTCCCTCCCCCCGCACCAGACGGCCGCGCCGCCCCGCCCGCCGGCTGGAGATTGTTCGCAGTGGTCTTGGGCTTGAGCGACACAAAGCCCAAAGGCCGCCCTTTCGCAATGAGGGCGGCCTTTCTTGTATATCGGGGACGACGGCAATCAGTGTGAATAAGTAAAGGAATACTGACGCTCGATATCCGTCTGGCGCCAAGGGCGCGTAGCAGTACAGGATCCGCAGCGGAATCACGTATGGGCCGCGTCATTTCAGAAGACCCGAATGTGATCACGAACATTGCGGCCGGTACGATGCACGATAAGGCCGTTCGGTGCCCCAATTGGGCCAGCGGATCGGCCTCCCACGCAGCTTCTGAAACCACGTGCAAAGAGAGAAATCGCATGAGTTTCAGACAATATGTCGCCTGCGCGACGAGATAAAAACACAGAGTGAAAGGTGGGATGGGTTGCGTACGTCGAACAAATGGCGAGCCGCCACCTCTCAGGGGGGCGCCGACGCGCTGTCCGCAACGAGCGGTTTCAGCTCAAGCGTCGTTGTCTATGGGCAAGATTGTGGAAGCGCGTGACGCGACCATCCTCTTGCTGGCGATATCTTCTGAGCGGAGCTTTGCTCGTTGCGCATATTCAATGGGAGCAATACCATGCGCTACATCATTCTCGCCCCGTTCATGGTGATGGCCGTTTTAGATATTTCCACGTGGTCTCCTCATTCCGGCGCCAAAGACTTATTCTGTATCCACTATCCCGGCGAAGACGGTGATTGTAGTTACGGAAGTGCGGAGCGGTGTCACGCCGCCGTGCGAGGTCCGGCGGTGTGTATCCTTAATCCGAAATTGCTCGCCTCAAGTAGCGAGCGAGCTCCGTAGCTGAATGAGCGTATAGGTCTCGTATCCGCCGCCGAACAAACAACTCCCCAGAGCGCGACGGTGAAGAGAGTGCCTGCCATCCCCTGACGTCGGTCTTCGCGCGATGTGCAATCATAAAATGAACTAGCGACCGAAAAAGTAGGCCGCCTTGTTATGGAAGGCGGCCCCAGTTTGCTCGGAACCCAGGGAGGCGTGGGTTCGAGTGAACAACGATCAGCGACAACAATGTCGAATAGCAGCGCTGCGCAAACGAGGAAATGACGGGTTGGGATATATCGATGGATAGTCCGTCCAATCGCGCGATGAGCGCTGAATATAGAGCCTCGTGTAAAGTACTATTCTCGACATGACGGAAGCTTTCTCCAGCGCACGATTAAATAATGTGCGCTGTCTGCAAATAATGATGAGCTCACAAGTCAGACGCGTCGATCATTCAGCAGAAGTCGTGGTGTTAGCCTCGGATTCCTCGGAAGTGATCCGTAAGTCGTGCGAAAGCAGAATCTACATACGGATAAGAAATATGCCGGGCCGGGACTCTGAGAAGTTGTGCCGGTGTGAGTTTTCCGTCGACTAGGACGCGTGGCGAGTAAATCGGACAATAGATCTCGGAGGATGCCCCAGTGTCTCTTCTTCCATGTTTCTTAGTTATGGCTGTATTTGCGGGGTTGCTGTTCGCCGCAGATGAAAGCGAAGCAAAGTAGAAAAGCGATCTGACGAAGAGGACGACTGAGCTCACTGTGCTTGGCCGGTATGAGGACACGAGGTGACGGAAGAACCGAGCTTACTCGATACACTACCTGCCTTGGCATGGAGGGTAATGCCTGGCAAAGGGGCCTGCGAATTTAACTTAGAATGGCTAGGGTATACGGGGGCGGACCAAAATGGCTCGAGAGGAAACGGTTGGCTAGGTCATATTCATCCGGAAGATCATGCGCAGTTATGGATCGCCGCTAACTCGAGTGCCGGCGACAGTACGGGAATCATTGAAGTCCAAATTAGAGAGAGTACGGGCGCCTTTCACTGGTTCCTGCTGAGATGGACCAAGGCTATTTCACTTGACGGCGCGCTTGAGCACACAAGTTTCGTGGCTCTAGACATTCATGGGCGGAAGCTTGCCGAGCAAGCGAGAGATGCTCGCGCCACGGAGGTAGATGCGATCCTTCAGCATGTGCCGACGATGATATGGCGGACGACAGCAACGGGCGAGATGGACTACGCCAACGAACGATATCTCACTGTCTGGGGGCGGTCATATGATGGCGTTAAGGGATGGGGCTGGAAAGATTCGATACATCCAGACGATATGCCTGGCATCGTTGCCTATTGGTCCGAACAAGTGAAGACAGGTTGTGACGGCGTCTATCAGTTTCGTGTCGGCAACCCGGAACGCGGCTATCGCTGGTGTGTTTCGAGGTGTACGGCCCATATTGATGCCGGTGGAAAAGTCCAAGCGTGGTACGGAGCATCCTTTGATATCCAGGAACAAAAGCGCGCCGAGGAGCGTCTGAGTCGCAGCGAGGCGTTCCTCCGACAAAGCCAATCCATTAGTAAGACCGGAAGTGTTGGCGTGGATCTCGTCTCGGGCGAAATTTACTGGTCCGATGAGACATACCAAGTACTGGAGATCGATCCTTCCGTACCACCCGGCTTCGAGGTCATGTTGGAGCGTGCACATCCCGATGATCGCAGTCACATGGCAGCGACGATCGATCAGTTCAGGATAGGCAGTTCGATCATTGACGTTGAGCATAGGTTGGTCATGCGCGATGGTCGCGTCAAGTATGTGCGGTTCTTGGCGGATCACGCGTCTGCGGGCATTGATGCAGGGGTTAGCCTAGGCGTATTGACCGATATTACCGCTGCGAAGCAGGTGGAGGAGGCGAACCAGAAAATTGAAGCGGAATTATCCCGCATCACTCGGATCGCGACTATGTCCGAGGTGACCGCATCGATCGCGCATGAGGTGAACCAACCACTTTCAGCTATTTTGACGAGCTGCCAGGCTTGTTTGCGGTGGATTAATCGGCCATTGCCAAATTTGATGGAGGCCGGACAAGCGCTTAAACAAGCGATAGATAGCGCCAGGCAAGCCAGCGACGTCATCGGGCGACTACGCGCGGTCTTTAGTCGGAAAGAAACGGAGCGCACCAATCTGAATCTAAACGCATTAATAAGCGCGACGCTGCCGCTACTGCGAGAACAGACCGCACGGCATCGCGCAGCTGTCAGCATGGATCTCGCCGGTGACCTACCGAGCGTAACAGGAGATCCGGTGCAGATCCAGCAGGTACTCATCAACCTAATCACGAACGGGCTTCAGTCTCCAAATGCCAACGCCGGGTCGGACCGGAAACTTCATGTTTGCACAAAGGACAACGACGACGGCCTCGTCATCGTGGCGGTCACTGACGATGGACAGGGGATTGAAGCTGATCATATGGAGCGCCTCTTCGATCCATTCTTCACGACCAAGAGCGACGGAATGGGGATGGGCTTGTCGATCTGCCGATCGATTGTCGAGGCCCATAACGGCCGTATGTTTGCAAAAAATAATAAGCAGGGCGGCGCAACAGTGGGCTTCACCCTTCCCTCGTCGGCTCAATGACGCCCAGTAATGCAGTAGAAGAATGGGGCTGCTGAGGATCGGGTGCTATTTAGCGTTGCGCACGGCAGGGTCAGCGCCAACAAGTTCTGCCATGCGCACAAGTGATGCGAAAGTCTTTGCATCCATCTTTCGCATGACTCTACCGCGATGGATCTTCACCGTGATTTCGCTCAGACCAAGTTTCGCTGCAATCTGCTTATTGAGAAGGCCGGATGTCGCAAGCAACATGATCTCACGCTCGCGATGACTTAGCGTGCTGTACCGGGCCCTCAGATCAGCGTGCCCCGTCCTCTCAAGTCGCGATTTGCGGTCGCGCTCAACCGCTCCGGCGACAGCGTCAAGCATATCTTGATCCCGAAATGGTTTGGCCAGGAAGTCAACTGCGCCGGCCTTCATGGCGCGAACCGTCATTGGCACATCACCATGGCCAGTCATGAAGACAATCGGAGTAGGCGCTCCGAGCGTTAACAGCTGCTCCTGGAAATCGAGTCCGCTGACCATCGGAAGACGAATATCCAAGACGAGGCAATTCACTCGATCAAGAATCTCGGTCTCTAGGAGCTCGGCTACGTTCGAATTAAGGCGAACGTCATAACCGACCGATCGTAGTAGGCTCCCTACTGCGTTCTGCACAGCTGGCTCATCGTCGATTACCACAATCAACGGTGCAACGACTTCACTGCGCATGTGATGGTCCTACGAGATGCCTGCCAAGAACCGGCCTCGTTCGATACCGATATACCTTAGCATGGAGGGCGAGGCCCAAGGTGTCACAATTCTCAATCACGGTAGAATATCCCAAGAGAAAACTATGGCTCACGATAGTGGTCGACAAACCGGTTTTAATCAGAGTCGATCTCGACAGAAGAGGATATCGTGTTTTCTCACTCACATTATTGGAAGCCAATCCATAACGCCGACAGCGAACCCGACGCTTGCGCTGTCGCACCCCGCAAACATGGTACAGATAGGGGTACGCCCGACTCACGGTCAAAATCGCAGTTCGCAAGGCACCGAGAGGCCATCAGACGGGCGAGACGATGGATTGTCGCTATCTACTCAATTGCATTCATTGCTCTCATGTGCACGAGTAGCGGGTCTATCGCACTAGATAGAGCGCTGTGTTGGATTGCTGACCCGCGAAGAAATTTCAATACAATGCGACCCGTAACGATCCCTTCGGCAGCATACTTTAGGGTCGATCCCAGTGAGACCCAATCTCGGCGGTCGGCATTAAACCGTTCCATCCTTGCCCTATAAGCCGTGTCGATCCAGAAAATCGACGGCGACACAAATCGAGTTTCCTTCTTTAGATCTGCACCGACCCGACAAGAGCTAGCTACCGACCAATTGAATATGATTTTGGCGATTTCTTGCTATCTGATGTTAGCTTAGGATTAACAGAGCAATCTGCCCCACGACCGGATGCGCTCGCCATGCATTGCTTCAACGTATCGAAATGACAGCGTGGCGTATCTCCCGGTCCATTGATGCACCATTTGTAGGTTCTTGCGCTCGCGGCTGAAGCGACAAGAGGCAAGAATCCAGCGACAAGCGCCATTGTGAACAGCTTTCTCATGTATTCCCTCATGGGTAAAACAGCCGGCCAGAGCACGCGGCGCTCGCAAGGTACATTTCATCTCGCAAGAAGATTTCCCATTAGCTGCTGCATTTCATTTGTGAACGACGCTTTTGCTAAGTGTCCTAGGCGAAAGTTGGCGAGATTAGGCAGAATGGGATCCGTCGCGACCCATGATGCACTCGCTGCCCAGTGATCGCGCTGGATAAATAGTTTAGGTCAATAGACGCCGGCGTGAGGCGGCGTCTCTTCGAGATTTGGCAGTTTTCGGCGAGCGGCCCAATTCGAATTGGCGCCGAATTACTCGCGGTCGCTCCGCGATAAAGTCGAGTGCGAAACTACCAAACCGTCGATGAGACACGTCGGTCTCGTCGATAGCGCCAAAATTGTCTGGTAGAACGCAAGTTTCCATTTTGAACGATGCCATGATGGGCTTGCGTGGAATAGTTGTAGCAAGCTGCCAGAATACGGGTGCAATAAGGCAACAAGCATTCTCCGACGATACGGTGGATGCAGCGAGGAGGGCGCAAAGGCGTCCGACGTAATCTGCGTTGGAGAAATATGAGAACGCAGTCCACACATCGTGTCGATTGAATGAGGCGACGATGAATCGTTCTGCATGGGTTGCACTCGGAATTCTGGCGTCCGGCATTGTAGGCGGATCAGGCGTTGCTGTGCTGTTTACGGAAAGCCAGAAGGAGCGATCTCTGGAAAGCAAAGTCAACGTTGACGTAGTTCCCGTCGTATCCGCAACGGTGCGTGATGGCGCTGTTCCAATCTACCTGAGGGGCGTTGGCACTATTGTCGCTTACAATACAGTTGTTGTCAGAAGTCAGATCCAGGGCGAGCTAGTAAGGATCAATTTCAAGGAAGGACAAGAGGTTAAGCCAACCGAAGTACTCGCAGTGATCGACGCCAAGCCGTACCAGGCGCGGCTCGATCAGATGATTGCTAACAAAGCACGCGATCAGGCCGAGCTTAAGAATGCTCAGACAAATCTTGATCGATCGACCCAGCTCGTAAGCAAGGGATTTGCGACACAGCAGTTGTTGGACTCACAAACAGCGCAAGTAACGCAGCTTCAGAACACAGTGGCATCAGACGAAGCGCAAATTGAGCAAGCGCAAGTTCAGCTGGGCTACACGACGTTAAGATCTCCGATATCGGGCATTACAGGGATCAGACAGATCGATATTGGAAATATTATTCATCCAAGTGACGCGAATGGCCTAGTGACCGTTACTCAAATTGAGCCGATTTCGTTGATTTTCACACTGCCCGAGGTCGAGCTAACACGGCTGCAAAGCCACATGAGCGCAGTCAACGGGCTTTCTGTTCTTGCCTTCAGTCAAGACGATAAGGTTTTACTTGATGAAGGAAAGGTGGAGCTGATCAACAATGAGATCATTCAAACGACTGGTTCCATCGAGTTAAAAGCCACCTTTCCGAATCTGTCACACCGTTTATGGCCGGGGCAGCTCGTCAATGTTCGCTTGCTCCTGGAAACGCTGCCCAGCGGACTTACAATCGCTGCCTCCGCAGTACAACGGAATCAGAACGGGCCATACGTCTATATCGTCAAGAGCGACCTGACGGTCGAAACGCGCCCAGTCACAGTTTCGCAGATTGTGCAGGGACAAGCGCTACTCTCGTCAGGTGTCAAGGCAGGTGACCGGATAGTCATCGATGGCCAATACCGGCTTCAGCAGGGCAGCGCCATTCGTGAGCTCCATGGCAAGGCCGCTCAGGAAGCGGTCTCGCAAAGTTCGGTTGAGAAAGAAATCCCGTGAATCTTTCAGCGCCATTCATCCAGCGGCCGATTGCGACCGCGCTGCTGATGTTCGGTGTGCTGTTGGCGGGCATTGCGACATATCCTTTGCTTCCCGTAGCTGCGCTGCCAAATGTCAACTTCCCAACTATTCAGATATCCGCCCAACTGCCCGGAGCGAATCCGCAGACTATGGCGTCTTCGATCGCCACCCCATTGGAGCAGCAACTCAGCCAGATCCCGGGCGTGACGCAACTTACGTCGACCAGCGCACTCGGGGTGACCACAATTATTGCTCAGTTCGAGCTGTCGCGCAGTATTGAGAGCGCTTCAGTTGATGTGCTCGCAGCCATAAACGCGGCCAGTCCCTATCTTCCCCAAACTCCATACCCGCCGACGATTCGAAAGGTCAATCCGGCAGTTCCACCAGTCCTTCTGCTGGCTCTTACATCCGACACCCTTCCCTTAACAACCGTAGATGCCTACGCCGAGAACATCCTGATTCCAAAGATCTCTCAAGTTCCAGGAGTTGGTCTCGTCGGGATAGGCGGCCAGCAGAAGCCTGCGATCCGAATTCAAGTCGATCCTCAGGCGCTAGCTGCCAGGAACATCAGCCTGGAAGACGTGCGAGCCGTGATCGGGCAAGCCAACGTCAATTTGGCAAAGGGTACGCTTAACAGCCCGCGGCAAACATACACGCTCAGCACCAATGATCAGCTTCTAAGTCCAGCTCAATACGACTCGTTGATCATTACCTACCGGAACGGATCTCCGGTGCGGATTCGTGACATCGGGACGGCGGTCGATGGGCCCGAGAACGATCTGCTCGCTGGCTGGTTTAATCACAACCGTGCGATCGTCGTGGCTGTGCAACAGGTTCCCGGCGCTAACGTCATTGAAACAGTCGATCGCATTAAGAAACTACTTCCAACTCTTGAGGCATCGATTCCGCCTGGTATCAAGCTATCGATCGCGTCTGATCGCACCACGACCATTCGTGCTGCTGTCGCCGACGTCCAGTTCACACTTGTTTTGACGATAGTACTTGTCGTGATGGTGATCTTTATCTTCCTCCGGAATCTGTGGGCGACGATCATCCCGGCAATCACTGTTCCGCTAGCTCTTATAGGTACGTTCGCCGCGCTGTACCTCCTGGGTGGTAGTCTCGATAATCTCTCGCTAATGGCGCTGTCTATCGCTGTTGGATTCGTCGTTGATGATGCCGTCGTCGTCATCGAGAATATCGTCAGGCATATCGAGGAGGGGCTCTCGCCAATGGAGGCGGCCATGAAAGGTTCGGCGGAAATAGCCTTTACAATCGTCTCCATCACATTGTCTTTGATCGCCGTTTTTATCCCCCTCTTTTTGATGCCGGGGTACGTGGGAAAGCTATTTCACGAATTTGCACTGACAATCTCCGTATCGCTGGTTCTGTCGCTGATCATCTCTCTGACCTTGACGCCAATGATGTGCGCCCGGCTTCTGCGGTCCGACAAAGGAAGAGCACATGGGCGTAGTTACCTATTGTTCGAGCGTACGTTTGACGCGATCCAGGATCTTTATGCGCGCGGCCTAACGCAAGTAATGCGCCACCATTTCGCGACATTGATCGTGATGTTCGGAACGATAGGACTGACCGGTTGGCTTTATATTGTCGTTCCGAAGAGTTTTTTCCCCCAAGAAGACACAGGCCTAATTCAGGGAATCACCGAGGCTTCGGAGGACATTTCATTCGCTGCGATGTCCGAGAGGCAGCAGGCCATTGTCAACGTCCTATTGAAGGATCCCGCTGTAGAGAATGTCAGTAGCTATATCGGACCAGGGGGGCCGACGGCGACTCTAAATCAAGGGCGCGTTTTCATTGTACTGAAACCGGAGAGCCAAAGAAGCGCGAGCGCTGACGAGATTATCGCTCGTCTGAAGCCTAGACTTGCGAATATACAGGGAATTCGCCTGTTCATGCAGTCAGCGCAGGACATCACTGTAGGAGCGCGGCTCTCAAAGACGCAGTATCAATATACATTGACGGATGCTGATGCGGATGAACTCTCTCGGTGGGCGGATATTTTTCTCGAAAAGCTCAAGCAAGTCTCTGAGATTACCGATGTCGCCAGTGATCAGGCAAACGCCGGCCCCTTGCTGAATATCGAAGTCAATCGAGATGCTGCTTCAACACACGGTATTCTTCCCGCCACAATTGACAACACGCTCGACGACGCGTTCGGACAACGTATCGTGTCAACTATATACACGTCGTTGAATCAGTATCACGTCATTCTCGAGGTGGCGGCTCGCTTTCAATACGGGCCGGAAGCGTTGAACGACATCTATCTGGGTGGTAACGATGGTCAGCAGGTACCCCTAAGTACTCTTGTCAGAACAAGCGTCGGAACGTCTCCAATCGTTGTCAACCACCAAAACCTGTTCCCGTCCGTGACGATCTCATTCAATCTTAGGCAAGGTGCAGCGTTGGGCGATGCGGTTCGAGCGATCGCAGACGTCGAGAAATGGGCGGGCAAGCCTAAATCGCTGTCCACGGCGTTTCAGGGAAACGCTCAGGCGTTCGAAACCTCTCTCGCCGGCACGCCGATGCTGATAGGTCTGGCGTTGATCGTGATATATCTCATTCTCGGCATTCTCTATGAGAGTCTTATTCACCCTCTTGCCATTCTCTCGACTTTGCCATCTGCCGGCATAGGAGCGTTACTGATGCTCATGGCAGTAAAAATGTCATTGAGTGTTATCGCTATAATTGGAATCATTCTTTTGATCGGCATCGTCAAGAAGAACGGAATTATGCTTGTTGACTTTGCTATTCAGAAAGAACGTAGCGGCCAGACCCCGGAACAGGCAATCTATCAAGCCTGCATTGTACGCTTTAGGCCCATTCTAATGACCACGATGGCCGCCCTTCTAGGGGGCGTTCCGTTGATGTTGGGCTCAGGAACAGGCTCCGAACTTCGTCAGCCGCTCGGCTATACGATAGTCGGGGGACTTATTCTCTCCCAGATGCTTACGCTCTTCACGACGCCAGTTGTGTACGTGTATCTCGGACGATTAAGAAGATGGAGATCACCGAGCGAAGCGATTGACGCAGTTGAAAACGACAAGGCGTAGTTGTTCTCGCAGCCGGCGGCCGGCCTATGCGTCAATGCATATTAAAGAATAAATCGTCTTGACGCGCGCGTGCTGCGATCCGACTGATTGGCGGGACGTCAGACCCTTTGACGGTAACAATGAAAGGGTGATGAGTGTGGACATAGAGCGAGAGGGGAGCTCGTTGTCTAAATGCTCCCCTCAGTACGCTATCCACGAGAAAAAATGTAGTGAAGGAAAGTCGCAGGTGGCGGCTGCGACGTTGCTGGATAGCAGCCGGATTCTATCGATCGTGTCGAGTGTGATGCACGACGAGCTCCGCTCTGGCATTGTCTGTGGGACGAAAGTCAACATTGCCAACACAATCGCCGTTCGATCCAACGGTAGATGCCACGCATTGCTGATAACTGGAAAAATTGCAGTTCCCCACGAATGAGTTTTCTCCATTGGGACCACTTTGGGCGACGCAATACGCAGCGCCCGCAGCGGCCGCAGGTGACATTAATGTAGCGGCAGTCGCGCCGGAAAGGCTCGCCAACAAGATGATCTTTAGATGAAGTGTCATATCCGATCTCCTAGGGTTTGAGTTCTGAGCAGGGTGCACCCGAAGTGTAGTGTACTGACGAGCAGCTCCGCGCATAGGAGCGCTGAAACGCCAATTGTACAAAACTAAGGTTTAAGCGGGTCGCTCTGGGCGAACCGCGCGAAATGACCGGAAGTACAATTCCATAAGCTAGGTAGCAGCAGGCGACTCATCCTGAGTGACACCCATGCGCCCGCGGCGGAAGCGCAGTATTTCGGAAAGGCAAGACTTTGAGAGCATAAGGTGCAGCGGTATCACCTTGAAGGCGTCGACGAGGCGGTCTCTGCGATCTCGACCGGGTAATCGGTTCTGATACTTACGATAGCGCGGTGAGGGACATATTGCACCGCGTTCATCGCGTGTCCTTGCCTGGATGGAACGTCCGCACGGCGATAGATGCGTAATCGCTGTAGCTGGATCTTCGCAGCTCGTTCAACCACGCAAGGCCGCACGCCGCTTGTACGTTGCCGTCGGCGACACCGAAGATGCACAAGTGCAGGAAATCCGTCCGTCGCGCACCGTCGAGGACCCGTCGGAATTGTCGCAAGTTGTGTCCGTGAAGTACGGTCTTGACGGGTATTACGATATTGGCATTCGAGAAGCTGTGTAACGGCGCGACGTGCGTGCAAAAATGAAACCAGGCTCTCGTTGAGAAAATACGGCACAGGATCACAGCGCTAGGTTCGCATCACTCAATCAGTGGAGCGATCTGACATGACCAATGTTAAAACCGGGCTGGCCTTTGCGGCAGCCATCTCAGTGCTGTCGACGGTCGCCCCGGCGAAAGCCGAGACGATCAAGAATGTCGTTCTGGTTCACGGCGCGTGGGTCGATGCATCCGGCTGGAAGCCGGTTTACGAAATCCTGACAAAGGAGGGATTTCACGTCACCATGGTGCAGGAGCCGGAGACCTCGTTCACCGACGACGTCACCGCTGCAAAGCGTGTGCTCGACCTCCAGGATGGCCCGACGCTGCTTGTCGGCCATAGCTACGGCGGATCGATCATCACGGAAGCCGGTATTCATCCCAAGGTGGTCGGACTCGTCTATGTTGCTGCTCATGCGCCAGACGTTGGTGAGGACGAATCGGCGCTCGGCAAGAAGACGCCGAGCGTGCTCGCAAAGACCGAAGGCGCTATCAAGCTAACGCCGGACAATTTTACCTACCTCAATCCGGTCGTATTCCCGAAGCTTTTCGCACCCGATCTACCACGTGAGCGAGCCGAGTTCGCCGCGCGCTCGCAGGTGCTGGCTGCTTCCAAGGTGTTCAGCACGCCTCTCACCGCGGCTGCGTGGAAGACCAAGCCGAGCTGGGGAATCGTCGCCGGTGCCGATCAGATCATCAACCCGGATCTCGAGCGCTGGTACTATGCGCGCGCCAAGAGCCAGACCACGGTCATCCCCGGCGCAAGCCACTCGGTCTACGAGTCGCATCCCAAAGAAGTGGCTGCCGTGATCGCCGATGCCGCTCGCAATGCCGAGAAGTCGACAGCCCGCTGACCAAAATCATTCACACGCACACACCGTTCTGGCGCAGGTCGCTGCGATATCGTCGCCAGAAGGGTGATTTGGGCCAGACAAGGATTTGAACACATGTTGATGTCCGTGAATGCCGGAAGAGAGATCAACTGGCAACGCCAGCGTGAGGCGCGCGATGCGCGGCTGGAGGCCGGTGCGAAGTTTGCGCGCGGGAAGATCGTAGATGCCCGCGATACCACGCAATTGATGGAAGCCGTGATCCAGCCAGGCGACCGCGTCTGCCTGGAAGGCGACAACCAGAAGCAGGCGGACCATCTCAGCCGTGCGCTGCTCGCCGTCGATCTAGCTAAGGTGAATGACCTTCACATGGTGCAGTCCGGCGTGGTCCTCCCCGAGCATCTCGATCTGTTCGAACGCGGCGTCGCAAAGAAGCTCGATTATGCTTACTCCGGACCGCAATCCGAGCGTATCGCGCGAATGCTGTTCGGCGGCAAAATCGAGCTCGGCGCGGTGCATACTTATCTGGAGCTGTTTGCACGCTATTTTATCGATCTGACGCCGAATGTCGCGTTGATCGCGGCGGTCAGCGCGGATCGTGAGGGCAATCTCTATACCGGCCCCAACACGGAAGACACGCCCACCGTAGTGGAGGCGACCGCGTTTAAGGATGGTGTCGTGATCGCACAGGTCAACGAGATCGTCGAAAAGGTTCCGCGCGTCGACATACCCGCTGATCGTGTGCACTTCATCGTCAAGTCAGACAAGTCGTTTTTCGTCGAGCCGCTTTTCACACGCGATCCCGCGGCGATCACCGAAGGACAGATCCTTACTGCTATGCTCGCCATCAAAGGCATCTATGGGCCTTACGGCGTGCGGCGCCTCAATCACGGGATCGGGTTCAGCACCGCTGCGATCGAACTCCTTTTGCCGACATTTGGTGAGGCGCTTGGCCTGAAGGGCAAGATTGCCAGCCACTTCGCGCTCAATCCGCATCCGGCGCTGATACCCGCCATCGAGTCCGGCTGGGTGCAGCAGATCCATTCGTTCGGATCAGAGGTCGGAATGGATGAATATATCCGAGCTCGATCCGACATCTACTTCACGGGGGCTGACGGGTCACTTCGTTCCAACCGCGCGTTCTCACAGACGGCGGGTCTCTACGCCACCGACATGTTCATCGGTTCGACGCTGCAGATCGATCTGCAGGGCAACTCGTCCACTGTGACGACGTCGCGGATCGCGGGCTTCGGCGGCGCCCCGAACATGGGCTCCGATGCGCGTGGACGCCGACACCCAAGTGCGCCTTGGTTGAGAGCCGGTGCTGAAGCCGATCCCGAAAGTTCGGCATTGCTGCGCCGTGGTCGCAAGCTGGTGGTGCAGATAGGCGAGACGTTTGGCGATAAGAACGTGTCGCTGTTCGTCGAAAAGCTCGACGCGATCGAGCTTGCGGAGAAGCTGAAGCTCGATCTCGCACCGGTCATGATATACGGCGACGACGTCACCCATATCGTGACGGAAGAGGGCATCGCCAACCTGTTGCTGTGCCGTAATCTCCAGGAGCGCGAGCAAGCTATTCGCGGTGTCGCGGGCTACACCGACGTCGGCCGTCGGCGTGATCGCAATATGGTCGATCGCTTACGACAGCGCGGCGTGATCCGTCGTCCTGAAGACCTCGGCATCAATCCGCTCGACGCCGATCGCAGCCTGCTAGCGGCGCGGTCCATCAAGGATCTCGTGCATTGGTCCGGCGGGCTATACGCGCCGCCGTCAAAATTCAGAAACTGGTGAGGAGAGCGTCGTGGAAGACCTCAATTATCAACATCTCGCAACCACGCGTGCCGGTGGCACCAAACGATCCGCAATCATAGGCGTGGTGGCTTCCGGAAATCTGGAGGTGCTCGTGGAGCGCGTTCTGCCTGACGCCGAATGCCTGGTCGAGATCAAGACCGCGGCGGTCGGGTTCGGCGATGCCTGGACTGCTGTCATCGCAGATTTTGTGGAGCGCTATTCGCCGGGCGGATTGAAGTTCTCGATCAATGACGGTGGGGCGCGACCGGATACGGTATCGCTCCGTCTCGCCCAGGCATTGCGTTTGATCGAGGAGGACGTGCGATGAACGCGCCGCTGCAGAACATGAGCACCGATGAGCGCGCACGCGCGACCAGCTTTAACGAAGCATCCGCGCGGACACGGCTCGACCTGCTGCTAGACCCCGGCAGTCTGGTCGAGATTATCGGCCCAGGAGATCGCGAGATCAGCCCGCATCTCGCCATCTTCAACCTGCCGGAGCAGTTCGACGACGGCATTGTCGTGGGGCGCGGCAGTCTCAATGGTGCGCCGGTCTTCGTAGCCGCGCAAGAAGGCCGCTTTATGGGCGGCGCATTCGGCGAGGTACACGGCGCCAAGCTCACGGGCCTGCTGCGTGCCGCGCGCGATATCGGATCGATCCCGGTGTTGATCCTGTTCGATACCGGCGGCGTGCGCCTGCAGGAAGCAAATGCGGGCGAACTGGCGATCGCCGAGATCATGCGCGCCGTCGTCGAGGCGCGGCTGGCGGGGGTTAAGGTTATCGGCCTGATCGGGGGTCGATCTGGATGCTATGGCGGGGGCGGCCTTATCGCGGGCTGTTGCTCGGCGCTGGCGGTGTCCGAGTCGGGTCGCATTGCGGTGTCGGGTCCAGAAGTGATCGAGACCAATCGCGGCGTCGAGGAATTCGATTCGCGCGATCGCGCATTGGTCTGGCGCACCATGGGCGGCAAGAACCGCCGCCTGCTCGGAGCGGCTGATATCTTCACCGAAGATACCGTGCACGGGTTTCGAAAGGCGGCGCTGCGACTGATCAGCCTCATCGGACCGCTCACTATCGACAAGTTGCAGGCGGAGCAACGCCGCCTAGCCGATCGTTTGCGTGACTTCGGAACCTGCCCGGATGCCATCGATATCTGGGCGGCAGAGGGGATTATCCAGGCCAGCGATGTTCCGGAATATCCTGCAGACCAGTTCATTGCCATCGCCAACACGATCGGGAGGACTAGCCGTGACGCTCGCTGACATTCTCACATCCCTCTTTCCCGGTGGACACAAAGTCAACAACGACAACGGCGTCGTGTCGGGATCGGCAACGCTGCGATCAGGTGCCGATGCCCCTGTCATCGGCGTCGCAAACCGGATCCCGCTCGGTATCGATGAGGCTATCAGGCTCTCCGCAAAAGTTCTCAATGCCATCGAGGATCACAGCGATGGCCCGATCTTTGTGCTGGTCGACAGTGACAGTCAGCGGATGAGCAAACGCGACGAGATGCTGGGGCTCAACGAGTTCCTAGCGCATCTCGCAAAGTCGCTGATCTATGCCGACTTGCATGGCCGCCCGACGATCGGGATCCTGTACGGCCACTCTGCCGCTGGCGCACTGCTGGCGACCGGCCTCGCGACGCGAGTGCTGGTCGGTATACCTGGCGCAACACCGGCGGTGATGGATCTGCCGTCGATGTCGAAGGTCACCAAACTGTCGATTGAGACCTTGCAAGAAAAGGCACAGTCCACGCCGGTTTTCGCGCCGGGCCTGTCGAACCTCGCACGCATGGGCGCGATCCACGTGACTTGGGACGATGCGGCGCCGCTTGCGAATCAGCTCGACGCACTGCTGGCCGATCTGCCGGATGTGCATGATCGGCGCGATGTGCTTGGCCGGGACCGCGGCGGACGCTCGAAGGCCCTCGAAATAGCGGAGCGCGTTCGTGAGCAAGCGTTGCAAGTGCGTTGAGGCGCCGGCGCGCCGTCACGATCTCGTCTTCGTCAGCCCCCGCGGCTGGCAGGCGATATTTGCGAGGCGTGATGACCTTGCGTCCGATGCGCTGATCGCGCGCTGGGCGAGCGAAGGGTGGCCGACGATCAGGCGGCGCGCGTTGCCGGATGAGACGTCCGGCTTGCCCTTGGGACTGCCTTTGCCTCCGTCCGCCGGCAAGCGACGCGTGTCACTTCTATCGGAGCACGACGACATCTTCTCGGTCGTGCGGCCGCCGTCGTTGCACGACGCGTTCGCCTGCGCGCCGCCGCCCTGGCGCGCGACGCTCGAGAAACTCGGCGAGTTCGCCAACCGCAACGCTATCGATGTGCGGGTGTACGGAAGCCTCGCCTGGCGCGCGCTGACCGGACTCGAATATGTCACCAACCGCTCAGATCTCGACCTACTGTTCGGTATCCGCCCCGAGACCGACCTCGATCGTTTGACGGCCGAATTGGCCGACATCGAGACCGCCGCGCCGATGCGGCTCGACGGCGAATTGATGCGCGAAGATGGCCCAGCCGTGAACTGGCGCGAGTTTCACGGCGGCACAGCGCAGGTTCTGGTGAAAAGCCTCGATGGAATCGCTCTGGTCGATCGCTATCGCTTTCGCTCAGGGAGATCGCTGTCATGACCGCGGTTCGCGCATATGAATTGCAGCAGACGCAGCATAGTAAGGCGCAGACGCGTTACCCTACCGGCGCGATCGGCGACAACGCGGCGCGATGTTTGCTGTTGGAGCTGGAGACCTGGCCAAAACCGGGACTTGTGAGCCATGTCGACAATGGCAGCCACAACGACATGGATGCCGACACCTTCCGGCGCAGCGCCGCGGCGATTAAGCCGTATTTCCAGCGGCTCGCGGATGCAGCAGCGAAAGGCTGCGATATGGGCCGGCTGCGGATCATTGGCATTGAGGCCGAAGCCGCGATGCTCGCGGCGACCTCTGGAGTCAACACCCATCGCGGAGCCATCTTCGGTTTGGGCCTTCTGTGCGCGGCTGCCGGCGCAAGAGCGTCAGGTCTGGTCGACCCCGGACTCTCGCTCGGCGCCGTAGTCTCAACGCTGTGGGGCAGCAGCATCGTCGGTGGTCCGGTGATGCTGCATAGCCACGGCAGCAATGTGCGGCGCAAGTTCGGTGCAGGCGGCGCGCGTGTCGAGGCCGCGCAGGGATTTTTGAGCGTATATCAGGTCGGGCTGCCGGCTCTCATTAGAGGACTTCGCGCCGCGCCTTCAGACGCACAAGCCGCGCGGATCGAGGCTTGCTTCGCTCTGATCGCAGCCGTTGAGGATACCAATATCCTGCACCGTGCCGGAAAGGATGGCCTTCGCTTCGCGCACCGGAGCACGCGGCACTTTCTCGACATGGGCGGCGTGCACAGGCCCGACTGGCGTGACCATGCACAACGCATCCACGAGGCGTTTGTCGCCCGGCGCCTAAGCCCCGGCGGATCCGCGGATCTACTCGCCATGACGCTGTTCGTAGCCGCCCAGGAAGGGGTCAATCAATAATGTCCAACCCAATTGTGATGGCCCTGGTGCCGATCTTCTTCGTGCTCTTGCTCGGCTATGCCGCCGGCAGGATTCGCATCGTCGACAATCATCACGTCGAGGGGCTTAATGCCTTGGTAATGGACTTCGCGCTTCCGGCATCACTCTTCGCGGCAACGGCTTCGGCGCCGCGAGGTGAGATGATCGCGCAGGGGCCGCTGTTCGTGGCGTTCGGGCTTACAATGCTGATCCTGTTCGCCGTGTGGTTCTGGGGCGTGCGCTCGGTATTTAGCGTCTCCAAATCCGACGCATCGCTTCAGGCGTTGACGATCAGCTTTCCAAACCTCGCAGGCGTGGGCTTGCCGATCGTCGCTTCCGTGCTTGGGCCGAAGGGGGCGGTTCCGATTGCCGTGGCACTCGCGGCAGGCTCGATCCTGATCAGCCCGCTCTCATTGATCATCGTCGAAATCAGCGCCAACAAGGATCGCGGTGTCGCGATGTCAACCAGACAGATCCTTGGAGCGGTCCGGCGTGCGATCACCAAGCCGGTGATCTTGGCGCCCGCGCTCGGGATCCTGTTGTCGCTATCCGGCTTCGAGTTGAACGCGCTTGCGCATAGCTGTCTCATGTTGATCGGCAGTGCCGCCGCCGGCGTTGCGCTGTTCGTCACGGGGTTGGTGCTGTCGGCACAATCGTTTAAGCTCGACTGGAAAGTCGTCGCCGCGACCGCCGCATCGGATATCATGAGACCATTGCTGGCTGCAGCGATCGTCTATCTCTGTCCGATTTCGTCCGAGGCGGCGAAGACGGCCATTCTTCTGGCAGCCGTGCCGTCCGGCTTTTTCGGAATTCTGTTTGCCGTCAACTATCGATTGGACTCTGCAACCACGGGCTCCATGGTCATTGCCAGCACGGTGTTCAGCATTGTGACCCTGGCGACCGCCATCCTCGTGCTGTTTCCTCACTAGAAGGCCTGCCATGACGCTGGCGATCCTATGTTCGGGGCAGGGCCGACAGCATGCCGAGATGTTTGCCCTGACGGGCACCGCGCCCAGCGCCGCGGATATCTTCGCGCACGCGTCAGGCCTGCTCGGCTGCAGCGACGTCCGTGAATTTGTCCGTGGCGCTTCCAATGAGGCCGTGCATCGAAATCGCGCCGGCCAGATCCTATGCACCACGCAAGCGCTAGCAGCGGCCGCAGCGCTGGAAGATGCGCTGGCCGGTCGGGTCATAGTCGCTGGCTACAGCGTCGGCGAGGTAGCCGCTTGGGGCGTTGCCGGCGCAATCGTTGCACGCGATACACTCGATCTCGTGGCCGATCGAGCGGATGCCATGGATGCCAGTACAATACCCGGCGATGGATTGCTGTTCCTGCGCGGCCTGCCGCGCAGCACCATTGATCACCTGTGCGATCGCCACGGTGCATCGATCGCCATCGTGAATCCTGGTGACGCCTTCGTTATTGGTGGAAGCCGTATCATGCTGCAGGCGGTTGCCGCGGACGCCAAAGCCTTACACGCCGCGGGCATCGTCGATCTGCCCGTGGAAGTTGCCTCCCACACCAAACGGCTGATAGGGGCGTCGACGGTGTTCCGACATCGTCTGACGCGGGTGTCCGCGACATTTCCGCCGCGCGGCGATACACGCATTCTCAGCGGCATCGATGGCGCGTCCGTCGTCGCGCTGGGCGCCGGCTTTGACAAGCTGGCGGCGCAGATATCGCAAACGGTGCATTGGGCGAGCTGCCTGCAGGGCTGCATTGAAGCCGGTGCCACGGCCTTCCTCGAACTCGGACCTGGCCATGCGCTGAGCAACATGGTGGCGGGCACATGGAGTGACATGCCAGCACGGGCGCTTGATGATTTCAGGAGCCTTCAGGGTGTCCGTGATTGGCTGGCGCATTACGCGCCGTCGTAGCGCGTGGAGTGCCCCTGTCCGACCGCCGGTCTCTGATCTCAATCAATGGCCCCAACGCCTACCGCAGTCGTAAGGAGTCCGAAACCTGCCTTATCCAGCTCCTGGCCACGACACTGCAATGAAGAGGATCGCCACTGAGACTGCGCCGTCGACAGCACCTCCGACCCGAACCAACTCGTGTAGAGCGCCGGCAACGTCCCGCGCCGCACGGGCAGGTCGAATGCGCACGACAGCGGAGCAACCCGGGGTCGTCAGGAAAACTGGCTGAAGCACGGAGTTTTGGTGGCGGTACATTGCAGCGACATATGTCCAGGGTACCGATGGAAATTCCGTCGGGCAATCGCGTGGGCAACGTGACCTGGCGGCGGGACAGGTATTTTCACTGCGTAGAGCAGCTGGGAAGCACTCGCGAGCTTGGCAGGTGCCGCCATCAGCGCGACGTAAAGGACCACATACGAGAGTATGTATTTGCGAAACCCAGATCCTACCGATTTACCCGCCCGTAGAATAGCGGAGGCCGGTACGCCGACTATTGTCACCTCACAACCTTTGAACGCGTCAGCACGTCGTGTTGAAGGAAAATGGGTGAGGAGGTCGTTTCATGTTGATGCAGATCGCAGACGCGCAAGGCTCCCGCAACACCGTCGCAGATTTTCCGCTGCGCGACCTGATGGCGCTCAATCCCCCTGAACTCAGGAAGGTCGCAACCGCCGGCCATGTGCCGGATGGCGGCATCACGCTCTCCCTGGCACATCTCGACGTTGATCTGGCTTTCACGGCAGACACCGGCAAGGGCGAGCAAAGAAGGCATGGCGCCCGCGCCTTCCAGGTCTTCGCCAGTCGCCCGGCATCCAATTTGAGTAATGAAGTTGATGTCGGTGCGCCCATCGACGATCCCGTCATGCAGCGTCTGGCTGAAGCGCTAACGCTAATGGAAGCCGTCGACGATATGCACTCCGCAGTCTGCGCAGATGCGCTGCGCCTTGCGATACTGACTCGGCAATGCAGCCGCGGCACGCAGCTCACTCGTGGCATCGCGACGCGACGGGAATTTGGCCCGGCCCGCAACGCGCGTTCGCTACAGCCATGGCGCCTCAAGCGGGTGCTCGATTTTATCGACAAGAATCTATCCGCCAGGCTAACGTTGCAGGATCTCGCCACCGTTTCCGGTCTAAGCCGAATGCATTTTGCTGCACAATTTCGCACTGCCGTCGGTGTGCGCCCGCATGAATACTTGCAGCAGCAAAGGATCCGGTACGCCGAGGAGTTGCTGAAGCAGGCGACGATCCCAATCGTCGAAGTGGCGTTGACCGTCGGCTTTCAATCCCAGGCGCATTTTACGACGGTGTTCAAGCGCATTGCGGGCACGACGCCGTCGCATTGGCGCAATCGATTCATCCTGCAGGCAACGCCGCTGCCTCGCGCGTCTTCTTCGTGGGATTAGAGAATTTGGCGGTTGTTCGGGAAGAGACGACGCCAGCGGATCTGACACGATGAGGATCGTCGGAAATCTATCCGCGATTCAGGGAGTGCACCATGCGATATGCGCTGTGTTTTTCTGCCATCGGACTAGCCGCTGCGACGTTCCTGCTATCGTCGGCAGATGCGGCTGTAACCTACCCGTACTGCATCAAGAGCCCCGAGGGCGGTGGCTGCTGGTACGAAAACTACGAACAATGCCGCGCGTCAGCCGTAGGTACTGGGCGCGAGTGCTTTATCGATGCCTCATTGGTAGCTGCGCGCCGGGTGACGGGCAGGAGTAGGCTATGGAATGGACCTGTTTATCTGCAGGTTGAATAATTCTCAATTGCCGAATGCGAACCGCAAGACCGTGTGATTCAAGAATAGCAAGAGCTCTCTCGAAAGATGTGCGTAAATTTCGCTGGCTTAATGTGCTGCAGCCGAACTAGTTCACATACGCAAGGAGTTTAACGATGCGATACGCAATTCTCGGCCCGGCCATTGTAATGGCGGCTTTCGGAATGTCCTTCTCACAAGTCGCTGAGGCGGCGGTGAAATACCCGTACTGCATTGAGGGAAGCGATTCCATCGGATGCTGGTACAAGACGCTCGCACAGTGCCGCGAGTCAGCGGCTGACACCGGTAGGGATTGCATCGTCAATCCGAAGTTGGATCTCGCCAATCGAGCCAAGGCCATGCAGGCCTTCGACTGAAACGTACGTGATCGTTCTGGCCGCCGAGCGAATGTGCGCAACCGATAACGCGTGACGTGCCTCCATTCCCGACAGAAAAGGCAAAATAGATGCAAGACGCCATTCAACATCGGAGTGCCGAGCCCGGCCTGTATGACGCCACCGTTTTCCGTGTCGATGTGTCCCACGATCCAGTTGTCGAGGGTTTGACCTCGGCGCTTGCTGCGCGCGAGCGTGAGAACGGGAGCGGGTCGGATGGCATCTGGCTCGCGGTTGCATCGCGCTTGGTCGACCTGCAGATGGCAGTGCGAACTAATGGCATCCGAAACAGCACTTCGGTAAGTCGTTCGGCAATCCGCCGATAGCTCACCGGAAGCTCCTCGCACTCCGCGCATGAAGGACGGATGATGCTGCCGGTGGTCGTGTTTGACCTGATCATGACGATTGTCGCGGGCTTCCTAGACGCAATCGGATTCACTTATCTATCGGGGCTCTATGTGTCGTTCATGAGCGGCAACAGTACCGGTCTCGGCGTGGCACTGGCTCACCATAAGACGGACATCGCGCTTGGCAGCGCCACCGTAATCGGCAGTTTCCTATTCGGCACATTTGCGGGCTCGCTGCTGGTCGCCGATCGTGGATCTGCCGCGACGTCGACCGTTTTGGCCATCGAGGCAATACTGCTGCTCCTGTCGTCTGTTTTGATCGAGCATATCGCGGGTGCTGCAGGTCTCGTCCCGGTCTGCGTGGCGATGGGCATGCAGAACACCGTGCCGCGAGCGATCGCGGGCGTCGAGATCGGCAGAAGTTACATCACGGGCGCGCTGTTCGGTCTCGGAAAGGCGCTGGCGCTGTCGATCCGCGATCGTCGGCATCTTCGGGTGGCTGCCGCGCATGCCAGCTCATGGATGGCGCTGATCGTCGGCGCGACTTCCGGTACCTTGGCGCTAGGTGCATTTGGGGTGGCCATCTGTTTGATGATTGGCGTTGCGGGGATTCTCGCAGCAATGGTCTTGGATGGATATTCGCGGGCCAAAGTTCTCACAGGTCTTTGATGCAACGAAATAACGTGTGATCGAAATAGAGCGCAGCAGTGCCCGCATCGACCTTGAAGAGAACAGTTATTCATCCAACTAACGGCTCTTTTCACGACTGATGGCGCAGCCAAATCTACTCGTCGGCCGGTAGAAACAAATGCCGTGAGAGGACCTTTTGAACAACGGAATCTGTGGCTCGATCGCGCGCTAGTTGACCAGGAAAACCAGCATCTCGGCGGATCCATAGCACTGTCGGCAGCCAGATGCTCGGCGACAGGCCGAGGGGGTCTGCCGTGGCGGCGCACTACGAGGTCCCCCCGTTAACAGCGCTCCTAATAAGATATAAGGACCTCTCATTAACAGAGAAGAGAAGTGTCTGTACCTTAGTGCGCCGGCATTCCGGCAATCAATTACGCCGCTCAGAAAAGACCGGCTCGAACCGTTGCCATGCGGCGTAATCTTTGGCCGGCAATGCATATGGTTGGCACCGTATGATCGCCTGAAGCGCGTTCTGATGGTATGATTTTGAATATGGCGAGTTCACAGGGCTTAGAATCGTGGGTTGACCATCCAATGATCCATCCGGCTTTAATTTGACGGCGAACTTAGCCTCCATATTGGGTGAATTGAATTCCGGTGGGGGCTTGATCCAGCATCGGCCCATCTGCCTTGCGAATAGCATTCCCCATGGTTGGGCATTGGATTGCGTCGAGGGAGATCCTGAAGGTGCAGTGGCGGGGATGGGAGAAGGAAGGGAGTCCGCTAACTTAGTGCTAGGCATTGGGGTCGTCCCCGCACTTTGCGGCTTTGCGGTCTGTTGCCACCCGAGCCAAGCTGCTCCAGCGCCGAGTAAACCTAGAACCGAGCACACAATGTAAGTGTTCAATCTGCGCCGCAATCGCCGCGATGATATATACCCAGACAGAACGGGGTCATTTGTTGCTGGCCCCCACGATATGCCTTTGTCGGTGGAGACAAGGACATTCCGCGAAAACTGCTTTGCTTTGATGAACCCCGAGATCTGCCGGCCGGAAAAAGGGCCGTGTACAGCCTCATCCGAGAAAATGTGCCACTGCATATCAAGGGGTACACGGACATCCGCCTCCGCTGCGCTCAGGCTGTCGTGAACCAAAGCGCCTTGTTGGGCTTCATTGGCGAACGCTGAGGCACCAGCAGTTCTACGATCATCGGATCGCCAATCATTGTCTTCCACGATTCCAAATCGCTTGGCCGCCCTGCCGCCGATGATCTCGATAAGGTGAGAGCCAGCCCAGAATGCAAAAGTCATGATCGAGACGATGATCGTCAATGATCCACCCAGTCGAAGCATCTCGTAGGGGTCGTTCTTGATTGGAAATCCATGCAGATCACGACCTGTGCCAGCGACGAAGACGGCAATAGCGCCTCCGACAACCAGCAGGATTGTCAGGATACCCATGGTCTTCCGGAGCCCGGGGAAAAGGGTAAGGACCCCCATGATAATGAAACCGTTGAGCGCGCTTCCTTCTGCCTTCTCAGTGGTCATTAGAAATCACCTAAATAAAAGAGGCTTTAAAGCCGTGGGCTAATATACCACAGTCTTTCATGTTCGGTAGATGGATTTACGCCCCATTTTTGCTGGCAATTTAAAAAGAATACGAGCTGCTCAGGGCATTTCGCAGGAGCAGTTGGCGCATGATGCTGAGGTCGATAGAGCCTATTTGAGCCGGATTGAACGGTCAGTGACCTACGTGGGTCTCGAGATTATCGGCAGGCTGGCTGATGTCCTGAGGGTCGACCCCGTCGAGTTTCTTGCACCGATTCCGAAGGGCAGCCGGCGCGCCAAATAAGTCTGCTGCGATGCGGGGTGGCGGTCTAGCGGCGGCCAGCAGGGCATCGCCAAAGGTGCCAGATTGTCACCGGTTTTTCGGTCTAGATGTCCGCCGAAAAGGGCCTTCGGCGATTGGCGCGAAACACGGCGATTCGGCTTTGATCGAGGCAGGGCACCTTTTCAGCCTCCCGCGGCTTACGCGGGTGGACTAAATTTTCTCAATCACCCGCTTGACCTGCGTAGCGCCCCATTCCGAGCCGCGAGCGGTTTTCAAGCCTCGCGCATTCAGAGCCGCTGCCACGCCGGTCAGTGTGGAAATGCCCGTCCCCTGAATTTGGCGTATGACCGGCAACAGGTTCGCTGCGAACCGGCCGGCTTGGGCCGTTCTTACGGTCCTAGATCGAGCTTGAGCAACCTCTAGGTTGATACGATTTCCCAGACGGATGCCCCTTCTCTTGGCCGCTGCTAAAGCTGAGCGGGTCCGTTGAGAGATCATCTCCCGCTCATGCTCAGCCACAGCGCTTAGAATGTGAATGGTAAGCTTGTTGGCATGAGGCATATCGACGGCCGTAAAATCGACCCTTGATTCCATCAAGTTCGCAATGAAGGCAACGTTTCGAGAAAGACGATCCAGCTTCGCAATCACGAGCGTGGCACGGTGCTTCTTTGCCAGTTTGACCGCTTCGGCCAACTTGGGCCGCTCTGATCGCTTGCCGCTCTCCACCTAAGTGAATTCAGCAATGAGTTTCAGAGACCGCTCGGCCAGGTAACCGATGAAGCGTTGCTCAACCACTTCTATCAAGTGGCGATTCCGATAGGACTCATGCCCCACAAGCGTGCGCTTGAAGCGGCGCTGCTTTGCGTGCCGACTAGTGGAATTGCGCAATGAGTGATCGCCTCTCGCCGGGTCCGGAAGCCAAGGCACGTTTTCAAGCGCTCGATGAAAAGGATTTTGGCGCGTTCTTTGATGAGATATCGCCGACCGCGATGCGGAAGGTCGCAAAGTATCTTCCTAGCGTAGATGGCTTTCGTAAGACCAGCCACGCCGGGATAGCCAAACAGAAGGTGGCACTCGCCCGTAAACTTACGAAGGGCACCGCGGGTGACCGAGACTTTCACGGATTATATTTGATTTGGCGGACTTGGATCGATGCGAACTTCGAAAATTCGAAGACGATCCACGAAGCGATGGACAAGTTGGAGAAAGCCGTCGACAAAATTACCAACGCGGAAGATCGTCGTTTATTAATCCAACAGAATGCCGATTCTTTTCTACGGAAACTAAACGATGAGTCTCTGCAAAATCGCTGCACGCGTGAGCAAATCGAGCGTCTGTTTACGTTTAGTCCGCTGCCCGAGACGTCCGCGTCGCCGGGCCTGATCACATCGGCAAAACGCGCAGCCGACGTTGAACGTGACGCGACGCTAAGCGAATTACCGAAGCGCCTGAAAATTGACGAAGATGAAATCGAGCGAATCAAATCCGAGCTAAAAAGCCTATCGGATCGGGTTGAGAAAACAAATGCGTCCGTCCAGCCATTCGCGACCGAACTGGATCGACTTCAGGCAAGTATTGCAGAGGCGAAGTCATCCGCGTTGGCAGCGCATGATGCCGTTGAAACACTCGCCAAGGTTGGCCAAGAGGTTGATGCCAACTCAACGGTCCCGCGACCGGATAGCGCCCCGATTGAAATCCGAATTGAAGCTCTCGCCATCGCCCTGCAATCTCAGCGCGCAGAAATCCGCAATCTCGAAGAAAAATTCAAAGATGTCGACACGTTGCTCGATGCAATCACCGAGGTATCCCAGGCTCAGAACGGAACCGATTTCAAATTGAAAGGCCAAGATCAGCAGATCGCCGAACTTGGTTTGGAGTTTGAAAGGGTGACGAGCAAGGTAGCCGAGCACGATCTTAGAATAGATGAAAAGCTTGGAGCAATCGAGGATCGTCTTAAAGAACTAGAATTTCCCTCGGAAGTATTGATGCCATCCCCAGCGCAGCCCTATGAAATAAAAAACCAAATTGTGACGTCCCATACAGAGCGGCGGCCCCATACTTCGGTCGGCTTGCGTTGGGATTCGTTGATACCATCCGACGCAATAGATACAACGATTCTGCAGTCTCACACTGACCTATCACGTGGCATAGCCGGAACACTTCAAGCACTGGGATTGCGAAATTCCTCCGCGAAAATCTTCGGTGAAGAGTGCGCAGCTGCCATCATCGCCAAGCAGGCAATATTCCTCAAAGGTTCGTTCGCTACCCAGACGGCCCGTGCCATTGCGCGTGTCATCGGCGGGGCTTCCAGCATTCGTGTCGCGATGCCGGTTGGGCTTCGAGATGGCGAGGAATTGAGAGCCACAGTCGAAGATGCCTTCGGTGCAGAACGGCCTACGATGAGTGCGCTCGTCATTGAAGGGATAAACAGGACCGCGCTTGATATAACCAGGGAGGTGCTTTGCGATTGCCTCGATCCCGGTTTTGACCGAGCTCCGGACCGAAGTGTCATTATCGCGACGATCTCCGAAGGCGTCGCGTCCATACCGCTCGAATTGGGCTATTGCGACATTGGTCCCGTCTTTGACCTGAACTGCCTCGATTGGCGCACCGGTCAATCACCTCGTGCGGCGGGAGGCCTAAGTGCACTCTCTTCTAACACAGATAGACTTCTCTTCACGCAGATACAGAATGCGAGCACGGATACCGAAGAGGCTTCACGGCTCGCCAATGCGTTTGTGATGAGGCGAGATCCGTCGATCGAAAGAGCATTTGTCAGAGCCTACCGTGCGCTTCATTTGGTTCGCACCGAAGTAACGACTATCACGCCACTTCAATCACTGCTTTATGGCTGGCTCATGCCCTATTGGCTGACGCTTGGTGTTACGAAGGAACAAATCGAGATAGAATTGGACGGTGGCAAAGTGAATGGCACAGCTGTTGATCCACGCCTTCTTGCAGCTTTTAGAGCAGGCGGACTGTCATGATTGCGCTCATGCAGCGATCTCTTCCACAGGTGGAGGCCGGTATCGCCAGTGCGCTGCAGTGTATCATGGATCGCTCAGCTCTGAACGGCGCGATCGCTGCCGAGCATATTCGGTCTACTCTTTATGCCGCTTGCGCTTTGCCAAGGCAGTCGAGCGGTGCAGCGGGCGTTCACTCCGTACGTCTCTTGAAGAATGCACGCCGGGCAGTCGATTTGATTCGACCGTCCGGCAGACCAACTTCGGGCGCCCCATCTGAGTTGGACTTCTGCTCCTCAATTCTCGAACGTTTGGAGCGTCTGGGGGATGCGGCCCATGTCGGACAAGGCCAATGGATAGCGACGCCGTTGCGTATTGTCGATCCCGGCGGCGCAAACGACTGGATGCTCCTTGGCTCAGCGCCCATCGCAGCTTTGCAGGCCGCATTTACTGCTCCCGTTGCGTGCGCGGGCGCCTCACGTTTTATAAATGCCAAGTCCCTGACGAAATCGGAACACCGCGATCTGGTCCAGTCCGTTGACGATTGGCTGGGACCATCGCCAACGCTGTCCTCATGGACCACTCAAATGTTAGCAAGCTATGAGACCCGCATGGAGGCTTCGCCTGGTCTCTCCGCCGAGCAACTCGAGCTTTATGCGCCAGACATTCTGCGTATTCAGCGTAAACTAGGACGATGGATAGCCGCCGGGCATGTAGCGAGTGCTATTTCCGGGCCAAGGTTATGCAGGCCGCGCGGCTCGTTTGCGAGAGCCTACAACCGGCCCTATTTTCTGGCACACTTCGATTTTTCGGATGGAAAGCTTTCGCTTCGAAGTAGTGCGCCAATCGCTCACGAACTGACTTTGCGGCTTCGCTTCGGCTTCGACCTACTATTGAATATGCCTCGCCGATTTTCAATTTCGACAACCGCTCAAACGCTTTCGATTGATCTACCTACGTCTCTGCCGGAACCTGAGAGCCGCGTTTATGCGCTCGGATGGAATGACCCGACAGGACCCGTACCATCCGAACGGCTGACATTTCGCGCTCATGCAATGCCCTTTCTCCTTTCTGCTTTGCAACGTCTTTCGATAACCCCAAACATTGTACGGCACACCCCATGACCAACGGCTCACAGACTCCCGACCACGGTGTTCATGCGACCGCGCTCCGCCTTACCGAGAGTCTGCAATCATATATCGAAGCCCAGTATCACATCCGCAATGAAAGCCTGATCCGTGAACGGCGGCGCTTGTTGGAGGAGCCTGGCGCTGTCAGCCAAGTTCCGTTTGTTGAATCGACGCCTGTTTATGAATTAGGCGCGCCCTATACCAACCTTCGTATTCCTCAATCCGTCGAACGCACACTTACCCGGCTTTCCATATTAGACATCGGCCTTTACCCAAGGCCCTACGTTCACCAGGCCGAAGCGCTCGAAGCATTCTTTGATCTTGGAAGAGACTTGATCGTTGCTACAGGAACGGGTTCTGGGAAGACCGAAAGCTTCCTCATGCCGATCATTGGCCAACTGGCCGTTGAGGCTGAAAGCCGACCAGCCTCCGCTGCACTTCCCGGCATCCGCGCTTTGCTGCTCTATCCAATGAATGCGCTTGTCAATGATCAACTTTCGCGCATTAGGCGGCTATTCGGTGGTAGCCAAGCGTCGGAGATAATATCGGCCGGAAGGGATTTACCGGTTCGCTTTGCAAGCTACACGGGTCGGACCGCCTATCCCGGCCCCCGGACGTCAGCTCGCGATACTGACCGTATCGAGCCTTTGTTTGAAGAATTCTATCTTCCAATTATCGCTCAGCCTGAAAAAGAAGCGCAGCTTCGCGCAATCGGGCAATTGCCTGAGAAGGACCTTGTCAACTTCTTTGGACAGGAATTCGAACGAACCCATGGTACGCGAAGAGGGTCGCAGCGAAGGCGAAACTGGAACCAGCGCTTGCTAACGCAGGCGGGCGACCGAGAACTAATGACTCGACATGAGACCCAGGAACGTTGCCCTGAAATTTTGATCACCAACTATTCGATGTTGGAATACATGTTGATGCGTCCAATTGAGCGGCCCATCTTCCAGCAAACCCGAGACTGGTTGCGCGCCGATCCATCTAACGAGCTCATTCTCGTACTTGACGAAGCCCATATGTATCGAGGCGCGGGGGGGGCTGAAGTCGCGCTTCTGCTGCGACGTCTGCTGTCACGCCTCGACGTTCCACGTTCGCGCGTTCGATTTATTCTGACAAGCGCCAGCCTCGGGAACGGCGACGAAGCGACACGCGCCATTACGCAATTTGGCCGAGACCTTACGGGGCTTGCCGACGGCTCCTCTCGCTCGTTTCAAGTCATCCGGGGGACGCGTGAAGAGCGTGGTGGCGCGCGGCAAGGTAGTTCAGACGAAGCGAGAGCACTACACAATTTCGATCTTGCCGCGTTTGAGCGAAACGCGGTTGATGTGGACGCCGCGCGCAGCGCGGTCAGCGCGCTCTGCCATGCGCTCGGCTGGGATGAACCTGCTGCCGCTCACGATTTAGCGGATTTTTTGTTTGAGAAGCTTACGGGTTTTGGTCCCGCCGAATTGATGATTGAATCAGTCGCGGGTACCGCGCTCCCGTTGCCAGAACTGCAACAAGTCATGTTCGGCGAGACACCGTTTGCAGAACGTGCAACAGCGGCTTTGATCGCGCTCGCGACGTTTGCGCAGCGGCAACGCGACCGACGCGTCTTGCTTCCCACGCGTCTGCATATGTTCTTTCGCGGGCTTCCGGCCCTTTTTGCGTGCATAAACCCTGATTGTAACCACGCCCGTGAGCACCACCCCCATTCCATTCTTGGCCGATTGCATACTCATGCACGCGAGCGCTGCCAATGTGGAGGGCGTGTGTACGAACTCGCCACGCACCGCGAATGCGGGACGGCTTTTCTGCGCGGATATATCGATGGACCACGCGGCGACTTCCTTTGGCACCTCCCATCAGGACTGTTGCGCGAAGGTCATCAAGCGCCCCTCACTGAAATCGAGCTACTTGTCGATGGAGAGCCCCACCATGACCAAGCTGATAGATGCTTGCCCGTTTGGATCGATATTCGCAGCGGACGAATGCTCCACCAACAGCCGGATGATGCGACCGGCTTTCGCCGTGTATTCCGGGCCGACCCGATTGACTGGACCCGCTCGGTTCGTTTTGCGGCGTGCCCAATTTGCCGATCGAACACCATACGCAATGGTCGGTCCACGATTATGGATCACGCCACCAAGGGAGAAGCTCCCTTTGCGAACCTCGTGAAAACGCAGCTTGACGCGCAGCCCGCCGTGCGCGGGGAAGATCGTATCTATCCTAATGGAGGCCGAAAGGTACTACTTTTTTCGGACGGGCGACAGAAAGCTGCGCGCCTTGCGCGTGACATACCGCGTGAGGTTGAACAGGACATCTTCCGCCAAGTGCTTGCTGCGGCATCGGCCCGCATGAACGCGATTGGCCGCGAACCCAGACCGACGCTTCACCTTTATATTGCTATACTTGCGGTGCTGCGCGAGTTCAATTTGCCGATGTTCGACCGCGAGGACGCGCGTCAAATTGAACATGAACTTGAGCGCATCGACAGAGACTACGAAAACGACGGCCTCGGTGAATTGATCAGCGAATTTGCAGTCGGGAATCCCCCATCTCGCTACCGTATCGCGCTCCTCAAGCAACTGTGCGGCCGCTATTATTCGCTTTCGGGGACATCGGTAGGAATATGTCTTCCCGCGACACGGGCAGAGCCACGACTTCGTGCTGCTCTGAGAGGGGCCGTCCCCTCCTTGACAGACTCAGATGCGAGTGAGTTGGCCGCAGCCTGGATCTCGGGTTTGTGCGACAAGTTCGCGCTTGATCAGGATATTCCTGCGCCTGTTCGATCGCAGGCGGCAGGATACTGGTCGAACGATTGGGGCAGTGATGGAAGATTCGAGCGAACGCTTCGTGCACAATTGCACCGCATCCTTGATGTAAATCCGGAGGCTGTCGCGTCTATCGAAGCCGCTCTCACCAATGAGTTGGCCACCCGACACGATAATGGCGCCTACTTCCTCGATCCGGGGAAAATTCGCGTCCACATCGACCTGAATATGCCGTGGATGCAATGTCGAGAATGTACCCAGTTGATGCCCTTTGTCATACGAGGTTGCTGTACATCGTGCGCATCGACCGATGTGGAGAGGCTCGATCCCGCGGAAAGTGAGTATATCCGTGCTCGCAAGGGGTTTTGGCGCAACCCCGTCCGTACGGCACTGGGGGCGAGTGCCAGATTGCGAAGTATCTCTGTCGAGGAGCACACAGCTCAATTATCCAACCGTGATAACACGCGCGTCCATGCAACCACCGAAAAGTTTGAATTGAGATTCCGCGATATTCGCATCGAGGCCAGAGATCGGCCGATCGATGTTTTAAGTTGCACCACAACTATGGAGGTCGGCGTCGATATTGGTTCACTCGTCGCAGTGGGCCTTCGAAATGTGCCTCCGCAGCGAGAAAACTACCAGCAACGCGCCGGACGAGCGGGTCGACGCGGTTCGTCTGTCTCAACGGTCATCACCTATGCCCAGAATGGACCACATGACACTTACTATTATGAGAACCCGCGCGCCATAGTGGCCGGACCACCACGCAATCCTGACATAAAGATCGACAATCCAAAGATCGCCCGCCGCCACGTTGCGTCATATCTTTTACAGACGTTCTTCCATCGCTACATGGACGAGCATAATATTGCTATTGGTGGTGCGACTTCGGCCCTATTCCGGGCGCTCGGCAAGGCTAATGACTTCTTCTTCGGCGATGGTCAGGCCGGGCCATCCTTTCCCGCGTTTCGGCTATGGGTCGAGCAAAACGTGATAGCTCCTGCAGGCATGATCCGTCAGGAAATCCACTCGTGGCTACCGGCCTCCTTGCGCACGGCCCCCCGCAGCATCGATGCTTGGATCGGCGATGTCGCCGGGGAATTGCTTGGCCAGCTAGACGACATCATGCGCGAGCTACAGCCCGCCCTGCCTCGTCCCGCAGATGCCAATGATGAGGACGACGATCAAGATGATGACCGCAATGCCTTGGGCGATGAAGAATTATTGGAGTTCCTTTTCAGTCGCGGCTTGTTGCCGAGTTATGCATTCCCGACCGATCTGACCAGTTTTCTCGTCGAACACCTCGTCCGCCAACCGAATGCGCAGCAGTGGAAGATGGAGATTATTGAAAGACCTCAGCAAGGCATAAACAAGGCCCTCAGCGAATACGCGCCCGGTCGACTTATCGTCATCAACAAGGAGACATACCGCTCGGCTGGTGTCGTCGCAAACGTCCTCCCCAACGTGCACGATCGCGCCGCCCAGCTTTTCGCGGAAGTCAACGAACTCGTTCACTGCGACAGTTGCAGCTTCGTTCGCGACATGGAGGACACAAACGATACCCAAACTGATTGTCCCGTGTGTAACGGCACCCTGCAGCGTACGCGCATGATCGTGCCGCAAGTGTTCACTCCTGAGGGAGGCAGACCACTCAACGAGGACGATCGGGAACAAGAAATCACTTACGCCACCGGAGCGCAGTTTCCCGTTCCGGTTGGTACGAACGATCTGCCCGAACTTCAACCTATTGGAGCCCGGCTTGCATACGTCGTCACGGGAGATCGACGACTTGTGACCGCGAACAAGGGGCAGCAGCAAAACGACGTATTCCAAGGCTTTTGGGTTTGCGACAAGTGTGGCAACGCCGCTTCGGAGCAGCCGCCAGCGGCCCCGCATCGAAGAAACTATGAAATCGAATATACGTTTAATCAGCCGCGCCCAACGCAGAACTGTAATGGAACGTTTCATAACGTTTTCCTAGGTCATGTTTTCTCAACGGACCTTCTGCTGATCCGGTTGTCAGTTTCCGCTCCGATGGCAACCGATACAAACGATCCCATCGTACTGCGGGCACTTGAAGACGCTTTATATTCTGTCTCGGAAGCCCTTCGCTTGGCCGCGAGCCGTCACCCTCAACTCGACCTTGATCCTTCGGAGTTTGGCTCAGGCTTCCGCATCGTTCCGTCAGGCGACGACGAAGGCGGGGTCCATCTTGACGTGTATCTTTACGATACGTTGTCCGGCGGAGCCGGATACGCGGAATTGGCGGGGCGCAACCTCGCCGCAATTCTTGATGATGTCCTCAACATACTTGAGAACTGTCCAGCTCGCTGCGATTCGTCATGCGAGAGCTGCTTGCGCCACTATCACAATCAACATCTTAAGGATCGGCTTGACCGCTTCATCGGGGCGCAATTGCTGCGGTATGCGATGACGGGGGTTATTCCAACGGAGCTCTCTATCGCAACCCAAGCGGAGAATCTCCACGGGCTTGCCCGGCTCCTGCAACTTGATGGCTTTCAGTGTACGCCGGTTGTTGATGTCAACGGCCACACAGTTCCGCTCTTGGTCGAGCGAAATGGCGAACGAGCAATCGTCGGCACGCAATCTGCTCTTGTCGCGGCAGATTGGCCCGGCCACTCACTGACGCCTTTGTTTAACGAGGCGAGGATGCGCGGTCGCATACTGAATGATTATATCTTACGGCGAAATCTGCCCGACGAACATCTGCTGATACGTTCGGTGTTCCCCACATAAAATCGAGGTACGTTAAGTCGGCGACATCAAGGATGGGCTGCTTGCCAGCGACAGATCTGGATGGATCATCGAGCAGTGACGAGTATCGGTTTTGGCCACGGGAGTATGCTATAACGGTTCTTGTCCAGAAAGTACTACAATTGGCCGCGTAAGCTCCGGCTTGGTGGGGGCGTGCTTCGCCAACGTTCATTCAGTTTCATAAAGTTAAAGGAGAATGGCTCGCACGGTACTACATCCCAAATTCCCGACTGTGACGCGATCGGAAGAATGGTAGCGTGGCCGGTGAACGCTAGAAAAATCACGAAAACATAGCGATTAGTGCATGCGGCTATGAGGACAGATTGAATCCAATATTTTTAACCAATAACTCCGTCGGCAGAATCCGAACAATAGCGGCGGCAGCCGGGACGAAGAAGTTCGCCGTGGCTTTTTGGGGGAAGGGTGCTGCAGAGCAACTAGGTATTTCAAAAGCGAACGGTGCTGAATTCCAAATAATTTGTGATCTTTTCAGCGGCGCCTGCCATCCAAAAGAGATGCAGAAGCTTCTCAGCTTAGGCTGTCAGATCAAAACCATTGATGGCCTTCATTCAAAGATCTACTGCAACGAAAGCCATGTAATTATCGGGTCCAGCAACGCCTCCAGTAATGGATTGGCGTCTAACGAGAAACAGTTCAGCGGCAATGTTGAGGCGAACGTACTAATTGCAGAAGGTTCCTTTGTTCGTGATGTCAATAGATGGTTTGATGATCATTGGATGATGCCATCAGCGCTGCCAGTGACGACCATGCTCATTTCAGAAGCAAAGCCGATTTGGTTGCAGAACTGTGCTGCGCGCAGGCAGTTCGCGACCGGCCTTCTTTCTCGAGCGCGACAGCATCCAAGTCTGGTCAGAACGATCAAGGCACGGGTCATATATTACCCAGTCGATAGTGGCTCCGAGAGGGCCTATAGCACGTTCAATTTACGCGGTAGGAGCAAGTATTCGGACGCCGAACTCCATTTCTTAAATGGCGATCTGCCTTACTACGACGATCAGGTCGGATGGGATGTCCAGCCCGGTGACGTCTTTTTAGACTTTGAATGCCCAAAACCAAAGGGGCGAGCGACCTTCTATGGGATCTGGAAGGTGCGTGAAGATCCCTTTATCTATGTGGGCCGTTCGAAGAAGCATCGGATCATTCTGCTCGACAAGCTTACTGATGTTGACGGGCTACGAATCTCTGGAAGTGATAAGAAAGAGATGGAGCAAGCGATCGATCGTTATATGAAAGCCGATTTGAAGCGCTGGGAGACCGGCGAGTATGGGGATTTCTTTGACGTGAGCTTTGCGGACTTTTGGCGGAACGTCATGTTGCCGCCTCCTTCTCTGGGAAATTAATGGCGATTCGCCCATCTCAATTTGCGGATAGCCGGAGTGCGCATGAAGAGGCGCCGCGCGACCAAAAGCTCGTATATCGTCTCAAGTATCATTCGCTCACTGCACTGAAAGCTGTATCGGCGATGTTTGCCGCGGCGCAGGTCTAATTTAATGAGGATGATGCAGTGCATGATAGGCGAATGTCATACCAAAAAATGGGCCCATTATTTGGAGCAATCTGACCTCGACCAATCTAGGATGAATGGTATGATGGGATTTTAAAGCAACGCTGGCTGGATTTGTGAATGGCTCCCAAAGGTGATGACCTTATTAAAGCCATTTGGGCGGCGGTGAACTGGGAAACCATGGGCAGTCTGGCTTGGGACCAATGCTTTCGATCTGTTCCGGATCTGAGATCGGCGCACTACCGGCAAATTGTCTTTATCGTTGTCCTCCTATCTTCTCAACGTGGCGACTGCACCCTTTCAACAATTCAACGATTGGTCGCCCGCAGAGATCTACTAGATCCAAAGACGGTAGCACTAAGGGTCGAGCGATTGATTGATGCCAAGCTCTTAGAGAGAATCGATCATCCATCTGATAAACGAAAGCAAGTCATTCGCCCGACTGTCGCGCTTCTTGGCCCGCTACGAAGATATAGCGAATTAACGCTAGATATCGCAGCTGAGATGACGAGGCCGTACTCTGATCCATCAGATAGTGAATTTGACGCGGACCTGCGTTTTGATCTTCGGGATTTTCTGGAAGAGCCGAGAGACCGTCGTGGACCAGACAATGACCCTCCTTCGATAGGAAGCGATTAAATGTCTGGATTTGAGAAACAAGGTCCTCAAAGTCCGCCTCAAGACTATTGGACGCGCGTGAAGGCGCAGCTTCGCAAAAATGTTGGCGAAGACGTTTACTCCAGCTGGTTCGCGCGGATGGATCTCGAAAGCGTGCAGGACGATAGCGTCCATCTTTCGGTACCCACCCGATTCCTGAAGAGCTGGATCCAGGCCCACTATGCCGAGCGCGTTCTCAGCGCCTGGCAGGCCGAGATGCCGCAAGTTCATCGCGTCGACCTCACCGTGCGCTCCGCAATGCGCGACGATACGACCGCCAACAAGGAGGCCGCAGCGCCGACCGAAGCGCGCCGTACCGAGACGTCCAACAACCGTCACGCGCCCGAACTCCGCGCCACAGCCACCGCGCCGGTGTCCGCAAGCCATGAAGCACTCGGCGGCTCGCCGCTGGATCCGCGCCTGACTTTTGCGAGCTTCGTGCTCGGCCGCGCCAACACGCTGGCCCATGCTGCCGCGCGTCAGGTCGCCGAAGGTCGCCGCGGCGATCCGGTGATGTTCAACCCGCTTTATATCCATGCCGGCGTCGGCCTCGGCAAAACCCATCTGTTGCAGGCCGTGACCTGGGCTGGCAATTCCGGCCCTGACCGCAAGGTGCTGTATCTCACCGCCGAGAAGTTCATGTACGGCTTCGTCGCAGCGCTGAAGACGCAGACGGCGCTCGCCTTCAAGGAAGCGCTACGCGGCATCGACGTGCTGGTGATCGATGACATGCAGTTCCTGCAGGGCAAGACCACGCAGGCCGAATTCTGTCACACACTGAATGCGCTGATCGATGCCGGCCGCCAGGTGGTGATCGCCGCCGATCGTCCGCCGTCGGATCTGGAAAGCCTCGACGAACGCGTGCGTTCGCGCCTCGCCGGCGGTCTCGTCGTCGAAATGAGCTCGCTCGGCGAAGAGCTGCGCCTGGGCATCCTGAAGTCGCGCGTTGCTGCGGCCCGTGCACATCATGCCTCGTTCGACGTACCGGAACCGGTGCTGGACTATCTGGCCCGCACCATCACCCACAATGGCCGCGATCTCGAAGGCGCAATCAACCGCCTGCTGGCGCATTCGAAGCTGAACGCCACGCCGGTGACGCTGGAAATGGCCGAACGCGAAGTGCGCGACCTGATCCGCCCGCAGGAGCCGAAGCGGATCAAGATCGAGGACATCCAGCGTGTCGTCGCGCGTCAGTACAATGTCAGCCGGTCCGACCTCCTGTCGTCGCGCCGCACCGCCAATGTCGTGCGCCCCCGTCAGGTTGCGATGTATCTGGCCAAGACCCTGACGCTGCGCTCGCTACCGGAAATCGGCAGTCGCTTCGGTGGCCGCGATCACACCACGGTTCTGCATGCCGTGCGTAAGATCGAAGCGCTGGTGGGTAGGGATGCCCTGCTACAGCAAGAAGTTGAGAAACTGCGATCCGAACTTAAGGAACATAGTGAGGGGTCAGTCAGGCACTCTGCATTTTATAGCGTGATGAACGACATTCTCACTGGTTCACCCGCTATTTTCCAAGACCACGATGAGAATGACGAGGGCCTGGAACTCGGCTGGCTTCCAACTAGTACACGAGATGACCCCGTTTAATCCGCCCATTTGTACCGGGATTGCGCGACCTAGAGCCTCTCACCAGAGGACCTCATACTCGACAAAATCAATCGAGCAAGAGGTGGTCAAAATGGCACACAGAAACAGAATTTCGATCGAAGTGATTGGTTTCGTAAAGGGGAGTGCGGAGGGGCTGTTGCCGGTTTTCGGCCTAATCTTGATAGTCGGAACCTTAGTAATTTTGGCGCTCGGGTAGTTGTCAGCGCCGAGCACGACTTGGTGGCGTCGAGGCCGAAGTGGCGTGTGAGCGGCATCATTTCGGATGTCTTCGCATCTTGGGCCTGGTTGCGTAGCCATTCCCCGTGCTCGATGTGGCTGCTTGGCGAGGCACTCATCATGTGATTCTCTACGGCGGCGAGAAGATTATTCCTTTGGGCTCGGTCAGATTTTAATGCACTGCAGACAGCGATATGCTGGTTTGCAGGACCGTTTCCGATCGCGACGCAATAGAGGCGGGCCAGAGATTGTTGAAAACCGTTCCATGCGAGCATCAGTCCCCGGGGCTGTGACATATGGGTGAAATCGCTTATCGGGATGCTTTGGTATCGGTGGGAATTTTCCAGCCTTCATTGATCGACCAATGCCAACCAAAGGAGCTAGTTTTGCCGTACTCGGAAGTATGCGCCAGATCGCGCTAGCCAGAAGATGCTCAAAGGCGCCGTTCGATTTGATCGAGTAACCAGCGAATTTTGAATCTGACGCGCTCGTCCGACGTCGCCTGGAAATCAGCGTTCAGTCTGGCAACCATCATAGCTAATATCGTTGTGCCTCCAACTAACATTGGCTGTTGAGGGACGTTGCCGCCGGAAAGCTCGTTGAATCTCGCGACTACCCCCGGGTCAGGTCTGACCTCTTGCTGAATTCGGTCGATTACAACAGGTCGAAACGGGTCGATAAAGCTGAACTCTTGGTCAAATCCAATTAGTTCATCGCCCGTCTCGAATAATTCCGCGCAGGCCGGATCCAGTATGATTCTAGGAAATATGGCATGCCTGCTCTCAAGTTCATAAGCTCGGTTCAGAGCCGGCCCGAACACAATGTCTTCGTCATGATGAAGTAGACCGATGGTGACTGCCCCTCGCAACCAGAAACCGGCCATTGCAGCGCCGATCTGAACTGTCGCCAAGCTTTGGAGAGCCAGCTAATGTGACTTCGATCAAATGGGGTGCTGGCAACGACGTTGTCGGAGAACGACGTAAGATGGGCGCCCGGCATTCGAGAGCCGACGCCAACGACGCGTTTGCTGAACATTCTCGGTATGCTGGCAAGGCGAGCAATGTACCTAGGATCTACTCCAGCCTCAGCAATGTGCTCGCGCCATCCAAGAACATCATAGAAGGCGACTAGCCTCCGTTCGTACGGCAACTCTCCGAACGCTAGCTCGCTGCGATCCATAAGCATTTTACTACCCGCAGAATGATCAGCTACTTTCCTTCACCGCGGCTGTAGTTTTCTCGAAACCACTCGTCAATGTGCTCAGCGAAGGCTTCGACCGACACAACAGTTCGTCTGGCGCCATGAGATCCATTGAAGCCGCATTCGCCGGGCTCACCGTTCGCCTCGATAAACTGCGAGAATATCTCGTTGCCGATGCACAACGGGCAGACGTTCAAAGCTTCAATGTCAGTTCCATCACGTTGTCCCACGCACCAACGCTTACCTAGTGCTTACCTGATAACTAGGCCGGAAACGCGGATGCGACATAAGTGATTGATTTCGCTGGCGCACCCGACACGATTCGAACGTGTGACCTTTGCCTTCGGAGGGCAACGCTCTATCCAGCTGAGCTACGGGTGCTTGAGCGTCCATTTAGCCGATTGGCCGGGCGGCGGCAACGGCTGGCCGGGGCCGGATTCGGCGAAAATGGCTCGGTTGGAGTGCGCGTGCCCTCTTTCGGGCGACGGTCGCACGTTCGGATCGGGGCGGGATGCGCAGAAGCGCTCGCGCCGCGGGTGTGGCGGGTATTTCGCGCGGGCGAGGGGACGAGGTTGCGCCCGTGATTGTCCCGGAACCTCGCCCATTTGCTCAATCACGCTGTGTTTGGCAGCGGGGTATCGTCCGATCGCGAATGCTGAACCTGGAACGCTAGCCGAGTGACATAACTGCGGCTACCCAGGCGGCGTTCTGCGAACCGACCCAGGCGCCGGCCGTTCCCGCGTTGAACATCGGAGGACGTCCCATGAATGCGAACCAGGCTCTTTGGGAGAAAGGCGATTTCACCCGTATCGCGGAGACGATGCGCGCCAGCGGCGAGGCGCTCGTTGCGTCGATCGGGATCACGCGCGGAAGTGACGTGCTCGATCTTGGATGCGGAGACGGAACGACGGCAATTCCCGCAGCAAAAGCCGGGGCAAACGTCACAGGCGTCGATATCGCGCGCAATCTGGTGGACGCCGGCAACAGGCGCGCGATGGCGGAAGGGCTTACGTGTCGCTTTCAGGAAGGCGATGCGTCGAATCTAAAAGATATCAAGGACGACAGTTTCGATCTCGTTGTCAGCATCTTCGGCGCGATGTTCGCGCCCAGGCCATCGGATGCTGCCAGGGAAATGGTTCGCGTCACGCGGCCAGGCGGCCGGATTGTGATGGGAAACTGGATCCCGAACGATCCCACTCTGGTGGCGCAGATCCTCAAGATCAGCTCGTCCTATTCGCCCCCTCCGCCGGAAGGCTTCGTAAGTCCCATGACCTGGGGGCTCGAGGACAATGTTGTCGAGCGCTTCACCTCGGCCGGCATTCCGAAGCCAAATATCTCATTCGCTCGTGACTCCTACGAATTCAACTTTGCCGGACCGCCGGCAAAGTTCGTCGACCAGTTCAAGGCCTATTACGGTCCGACCATGAATGCCTTCGATGCGGCTGAAAAAGACGGTCGCGCCGACACCTTGAAGGGGGAGCTTGTAAAGCTCTTCGAGAGTCAGAATAAAAGCTCCGATCCTTCGGCGACTTCGGTGAAGGCGACGTTCCTGCGCGTGACCGTCCGCAAACCGTGACATGACTGCGAGCGAGCTGCTGCACAGCCAATTTGGCATCGGGCTGTGCAGCAGGAGCACGATCCCCGTCGTCTTCGCTTTGCAGCATGTGGAAGCACACTTGACATGGATCGCGAAACGATCACGTTGGCCTCAATCAAGTGAACGCCGGCCCAAAATGGCGTCACGACATCAGGGAGGAACCAATGTTCACAAGACGCGGTGTTCTGCTCTCCTCAATCGCGGGGGCTGTCGTGCTCAGCAACAGATTTGCGGTTGGCAAGGCCGCGCAGCCGGCGACGCCGGTGAATTTCCAGGTGCCTGCAGACGCCTGCGACTGTCACACCCATATTCATGGCGATCCCGAAAAATTCCCGTTTTTTGCAGGCCGCGTCTACACGCCGGAACTGGCCTCGCCGGAGGAAATGGCGGCGCTGCACAAGGCACTCGGCGTCAAGCGCGTGGTGATCGTCACGCCCAGCATCTACGGCACTGATAATTCGGCGACCCTGTTCGGCATGATGGCGCGGGGCAACGATGCGCGCGGCGTTGCTGTTATCGATGACAAGACACCGGAGAGCGAGCTCGACGCCATGAAGGCCGCCGGCATTCGCGGCATGCGGATCAATCTTGCGACCAGCGGCGTGAGCGACCCCGCCATCGGCAAGCAGCGTCTGCTGGCTGCGATCGAGCGCATGAAGACGCGCGGCTGGCACATCCAGATGTTCACCAATCTGCCATTGGTATCTGCGATCAAGGAGGTTGTTGCCAGTGCGCCGATGCCGCTGGTATTCGATCATTTCGGCGGCGCGGAAGCCAAGCTCGGGCTGGATCAGCCGGGCTTTGCGGACCTGCTCGACCTCGTCAAAGCCGGCAAGGCCTATGTGAAGATTTCCGGCGCCTACCGCGCTTCGACGCAAGGGCCGGATTACCTGGACGTCGCACCGCTGGCGAAGGCGCTGATCGCGGCCAATCCGGAGCGGATCATCTGGGGCACCGACTGGCCGCATCCGGATTCGGTGACACCGCCCGGCAAGAAGCCAACCGACGTCACGCCGCTCTTTCAGATTGACGACGGCCGCCTGCTGAACCAGCTCGCGATGTGGGCGCCCGACGCCGCCATTCGCAAGACAATCCTGGTCGACAACCCGGCGCGGCTTTACGGCTTCTGACCGCTGGCGTCACCTCGCCGCCTTCTTTGTCCCGCAAGAGTTCCGGATCGGCGGAACTCTCGTCTCTGCCAGAGGTTTGCCCCCGACCGCGACGGGCGGTCGAGGGAGCCCCATGCTGTCAAATCTGCAGGTGTTGCGCGGCGTAGCTGCCCTTGGTGTGGTGTTCTTCCACACCGGCTACAAGTTCGCGGGCGATTGGCACACCGAATTCTTCGGGGTCTCCACCTTCTTCGTCATCTCCGGCTTCATCATGTGTTTCATCACCCGGAAGGGTGATGACGATTTTCTCGCTAAGCGCCTGGAGCGGATCGCACCGCTCTATTGGCTGTGCACAGCCGTGCTTCTTGTCGTGATGTTCGGATCTGCGCTGCTTGAGGCAGAGACATGGGCAAAGCCGTTGGATGGCCGTTCGTCCGAGCCGCTCTGGGCCTATGTCGGCCGTAGCCTGATGTTCGCGCCGATCGGTGACAAATATCCGATCCTGAATGTCGGTTGGTCGCTGAACTACGAGGTGTATTTTTATCTGATCTTCGCAGCCGCGCTTGTGATCAGCCGCCGTCTGGCGCCGCTGATCGTTGTCGGATGCCTGGTGGCGTTGAACTATGCGGCGGCCGCCGTCTGCACGGCGGCTGCCTGCCACTATCTGTCCTTCGACTATACGAAGTTCTTCATCGCCGGGATCGCGATCTTCTATGCGTTGCAGGTTTTTGCTCCCGCTGCACCACAACGCTCCATTGTCTGGATCGGCGCCGCACTCGTCACACTCTGCTATGGGTCCCAATTCGTGGGACCGCTATGGGCAAACAGCGTCACGCCGTCGGTCTATATGGCGCTCGCCGCAGCCGCGCCGGTCGTGATTGTCGCCAGTGCGCTGTTTGTCGAATATGCCGGCGGTGCCATAACCTGGCAGCCGCTTATTCTGATCGGCAATGCGTCCTACGCCATCTATCTCACGCATCCGATCGTTTTCGACGTCATGAAAACAGGTAATGAGCGATGGCTTCAGCTGCCGACGCCCGAAGCATCGACAATGATGATGCTGTGTTATGTCGCCATAGCCGGCGGCGCGGGCATCATCGTGCATCTCACAATTGAAAACCCACTGCTTCGCGTGATCGGGCGCAGGCGGCAACCGGGCATCAAAACACTCGTGTCAGGCAGTGGGCTTGATGCTGTGGGTCGACGGCATCAAGTCGCATAGGTTATGCGTCAGCTCCGGATCATATTGATCGAGACGTCGCGGATCTGACCCTTGGAGCTGATCGAGACCAGCTGCTTGTTGCCCTTGGTGGTCAGCGTCAGGTTGGCCGCGAAGCCGGCGGCCTCGACGAAGACATCGATCTGGCCACCACCGGCGCTGCCTTGCAGATTGCCGAAGATATTGCGGCTGGCTTCGCCCCAGGTGCCGGTCACCTGATTGCCCTGGCTCTTCACATCGCTGCTGAGTTCGAATTTGTAGCCGTCGCTTGCGCAGCGCAGGGACTGTTTCAGCGCGGTCCCGCCAACGACATTGTAAGTGGCGCGGCAACGGATCTGCTCCGAGGAACCATCCGACAGCGACACCGTGCCGCTGCCACTCCACGATCCGTCAAAGCCGGCAAAAGGGCTCGCCGACTGGGCCTGGCTCGCCGTCGCCGACAGCATCAGGATTGCGCCGACAGCGGCGGCCTTGAGGGTGTGTCCGATCAGATTTGCGCTGAATGAGGTCATGGTGATGGCTTTCTGTGTCTGGAGATGTCGGAGGGGAGGGGATGCGATCAGGCGCGACGCGTGAGCGTCAGATAGGCGAATTTCGCGGTCGCCGTATCTGGGGCGATCTGCGCGCCGTTGTAGGAAAAGGTGCCGATACCCGGCAGGTCGTTCATCGCGGTGCCGGAGAATGACGGGCCGGCAAAGGCGAACGAGAAGGCGACGATGAAACCGATGATGCGCATCTGACTGTCCCTGTTGGGCGGCGCTGTGTGCCGCTTCGTTGGACAGATGGATAACCATGCCCGGTTTCAGGCGGTCTGCGTCGAGGTGGATAATGGTTTCGTCGGGGGATCGTTTTGTTTCGCCGCGCGCCTTGCCACGAAACACAAAAAGGCCGGGGCAGCGGTGCCGCCCCGGCCGCGATTGGGTTCAACCCGAGTGGATCAGGTGTTAGTCGACCGTCTGGATCACGTTGGAAATCGGGCGCGCATTGCTGGTTTTCACCGGCTGCAGTTCGGCGGCGATGGCGGCGTCGTAGCTTGCGATGGTCGGCAGCGTGTCCTTGGCGCGGATATGCACGACCTTGTAGCCGCCGGCCTTGAGCTGGGCGAGCAGGTCCGGCACGGCAGCCGCAGACCACTTGTGCAGGTCGTGCATCAGGATGATGCCCTTGCCCTTCTTTTTCAGCTTTTCCATCACCGAAGCGACGAGCTTGCCGGCATTGTGGATGCGGAAATCCTCGGAATCGATGTCGATGGAGAAGGCGGCGATGTTGCGCTCGGCGAGATAGGCCTTCAGCTCCGCATTCTGGCGCAGCTGCGGGAAACGGAAGAAGGGCGACAGCGGCTGGCCGGCCATCAGGGTGATGGCGCTGATGCCGCGTTCGATCTCGTCCTTGGCTTCCTGCGGGGTCTTGGTCGCCAGATTCTGGTGCGACCAGGTATGGGTGCCAACCGAATGGCCAGCCGCGATCACCTGCTTCAACACCGCGGGATGCCAGGTGGCATGCTTGCCGATCGGGAAGAACACGGCCTGTACGCATTGCGCGCTGAGCGCAGCCAGCACGGCAGGCGTGGTCACCGGCCACGGGCCGTCGTCGAAGGTCAGCACGACTTCGCCGGGCTGCAGGAAGTCGTAGTCGCGATATTGCGACATGCCAAGGCCGGGGCCGCCGGTGGTGTCGATCTGCACGGTGCGTGACACGCCGAGCGCGTTCGGATTGTTGCAGACGGGCTTGGCGATGGTCGGGCGCTTTTCCGCCGCGGGAGCCACGGGCATGGCAGCCGGTGCGGCTGCGACAGCCTGCACGCGCGGCGGCGGTTCGGTCGAATTCGACTTCGGCGCGCGCGTGTCGATCGAGGCGGTGGTGAGCTCGCCTTTATCGGCTTTCGCACTGGTCTGAGCGCCGGCGGGCCCGAAGAAATGCCAGGCGCCAGCGCCCGCGGCGACAACCGCCGTGAAAGAACCTGCAACGATCAAAAAAGGAAGTTTACGCATAATCACTCCGGCGCCCGAGGCCCACCTCGTTTCACCATTGAGCGAAATAGTTAATCACGCGTATGCGCGGCGCACTCTCAACGAGAAAATTTGAATTCGTTCAACGCAATGCGCGTTAGGCCGGTACGATGACCTTGCCGATTGGCCATAGCGCGATGCCGGCGAGCTTCAGATGTGCCCAAGCAAAGGGAATGCCGACGATGGTGATCGCCAGGGCCAGTGCCGCCAGGAGATGGCCGATCGCTAACCACCAGCCTGCCAGCACCAGCCAGATCACATTGCCGATCAGGCCGAACACACCCGTGCCGATGTCGTCGCGGCCGGTGACGGCCTCGCGGTCAACGGCGTGCTGGCCGAACGGCAGCAGCGTATAGGCGGCGATATTGAAGGCGGCGCGGGCCCAGGGCAGGCCGATGATGGTGATGGCCATCACAACGGCCGCGATCAGCCAGCCGACTGCCATTCCCAATCCGCCGAACACGATCCAGAGGATATTCAGAAACAGCGGGACGACGGGCATGGGGGCTCTCTGGTGATGCGTAGCGCGTGGTTTTCAGTCCCTTAACAGATGGGATGTGGTTACGGGATGACAATGACGGGGAGAGGGCGGGGCCTCAATAACCCCGGCCGCCGGAGCGGGAATAGGCGGGGCGGGCATCTGCTGCCGGGCGAGCCGATGGTGCGCTGCGCACGTCGCTACTGGTGCGCGCCTGGGGCTGCAGTTCTTCCAGAAAGATCGGCTTGGAGAAATAATAGCCCTGCGCATAGCGGATCTTGGTCGCGGCCTGAAGATAGGCCAGTTCTTCGAAGGTCTCGACGCCTTCCGCGATCACGGTCATGCCCAGCGCTTCGCTCAGCGACTCGATGGCGCGGAGGATGCCCTGGCTGCGCGGGCGCTTGTGAATGTCCGTAATGAAGGAGCGGTCGATCTTGATCTCGTCGGCGGTGATATCGGCCAGCGCCGACAGCGACGAATAGCCGACGCCGAAATCGTCGATGGAGATGCCAACACCGAGCGCGCGGAACATCGGCAGGATGTCGTCCTGGAAATGCGTCTTGGCGACGAATGCGTCTTCGGTCACTTCGACCATGAAGCGCGTTGGGCAGCCGGTCTCCTCGATGGCCCTGGCAAAGGCGCGCATGAATTCCGGGTTGCCAGCCTGTTTGGCGGCGACGTTGATGCTGATACTGGCGGTGGCGCCGAAGGTCTCGTCGATCAGGTCGATCGACTTCATGATCTCGGCGAGCACCAGATGGGTGAGCTCGTCAATCAGGCCGAGTTCGACTGCCAGATTGATGAAGGTGCTGGGTGCCTGGATCACGCCATCGTCGTTACGCAGCCGCACCAGGGCCTCGATACCCTTGATCTCCAGGCTGCGGATATCGACCTTCGGTTGAAACGCGCAGCAGAACCGCTTGTCGAGAATCGCCAGCCGCAACGACTGTTCGGTGGCCATGCGGGTCAGCGCCTCGCTCTCCATGCTGGAGTCGAAGAACACCGCAGCGCCCTTGGTCTCATTCTTCACGCGATACATCGCGATATCGGCGTTCTGATGCAGCGCGTCGTAGTTGCGACCGTGTTCGGGATAGAGGCTGACACCGATCGAGGCGGAGGCGAATACTTCGGAGCCGTCGATGAAGAACGGCGCACGCAGCCGCTGCACCAGCAGTTCCAGATATTCGGCGACCTCCTGCTGGCTCTGGATCGGGTTCAGCAGCAGCAGGAATTCATCACCGGAGATGCGCGACAGCATGTCGGTGCCGCGCAGGTCGAGCGCCAGTCGCTTGGCGAACTGTACCAGCAGCGCATCACCGACGCTGTGACCGTAATAGTCGTTGATGTGCTTGAAATTGTCGATGTCGAGGAAGGCCAGTGCGAAATGCGATGTCTCGCCGGAATGGCCAATGATGTCGCCGACATGTTTCTCGATCACGCGCCGCGTCGGCAGATCGGTCAATTCGTCGTAATAGGCGCGGCGAAACAGCTCTTCTTCCATCTCTTTCTGCCGGCTCACATCGGTGGCGCTGGACAACAGCACGCTACGATCACCGATACGCGCCGGACGATGCGTGGTCAGGAACACGCGCCTGTCGCGTTCGGAATTGACGCGTTCCTCGAACACCGCGGAGCGGCCGGACTGCAGCAGGTCGAGTGCAGTCGTTCGTCGATGCGTCAGTGCTTGCACCAGAAAATGCGATTGTGGATCGGGTCTGTTGAATTGGTCTGCCGATGCATTGAACTGGATTGCCGCGGCATCATTCACCAGCAGAAAGTCGCCCTGATCGTCTTGCACAGTGACGGAGGCCGGTAGCATGCGTACGATCTCGCGCAGCATCTCCAATTCGCGTGCGGCATCGCTATCCACGAATCCGGTAGCAGCCTCGGTCGAAGAGGTTGCGGTCGGGCGGTCGCTGTCCATTGGAGAGGCCGACGAGCCTGGGGCGGATGCGTTCTGCATGGTGGCCGAGCCTCGCAAAACGCCTTGTCGATTTGGTTAAATCGGTTCGCAAAACGCGGGTAGTTGTGTAAATGCCGCACGATTTGGAGCGGTAGCGGTGCTGACGTCATTAACAAAGCGTCAATGACGGCGGCGAAAGCGCCAGATTGCTCGATGACAGCCTGTACGATCATTCTCATGATGAGCCTTTGAGCAAAACAATCTGAGTGTCACACCCCGCGATCTCAGCATGAAATTCTCCACTCAGTCGCACTGATCGCCGGTCGGGCTTTTGCATTCCGACCCACGCGGTTGTGATCGCTGCGGGATGCAGGATTGGTGGAGAAAAATGCGCTGCATATGCCCGGAAGTTTGAAAGGAACGCCTCGTCATTGACGTAAGTCACAGTGCGCGCGTCGCTATTTTCCCAGGCCACTCGACAGACTTATGTCATGACACCATCCTCTCGCGATCCGCAATGGTCGCCCGATGCGAGAGAGACGTCGCCGATGAGTAATCCATCCAAAGCCAATGTTCTCTGGTTCCTGCCGACCCACGGCGATGGACGCTATTTGGCATCGACCCATGGTGCGCGCGACATCGACTTCAAATATCTCCGTCAGATCGCGCAGGCCGCCGATCAGCTGGGCTATTTCGGCGTGCTGCTGCCTACGGGGCGCAGCTGCGAGGATTCATGGGTGGTTGCATCCGCTGTGGCCCCGTGGACCGAACAGCTTCGCTATCTTGTGGCCGTCCGACCGGGCCTGCAATCGCCGAGCGTCGCCGCGCGCATGACCGCAACGCTAGACCGTGTCACCAACGGTCGCCTCCTGATCAATGTCGTGACCGGCGGCGATCCCGTCGAGAACAAGGGCGACGGCATTTTCCTGCCGCATGACGAGCGCTATGCCGTCACCCGCGAATTCCTCAACGTCTATAACGACCTGCTGGCCGGCAAGACCGTCAATGTCCAGGGCAAGCATATCCAGATCGAGGACGGTCGCCTGATCTTCCCGCCGGTGCAGTCGCCGCGCCCGCCGCTGTATTTCGGCGGCTCTTCGGATGCGGGCATCGATGTCGCCGTGGACACCGTCGACAAATATCTCACCTGGGGCGAGCCGCCTGCGCTAGTCGCCGAGAAGGTCGCGCGCGTCAAGGCTGCTGCCGAAAAGCGCGGTCGCAAGCTGTCTTTCGGCATCCGTCTTCATGTGGTCGTGCGCGAGACCAACGAAGCCGCATGGAAGGCTGCCGACGAACTCATTCAATATGTCACCGACGACGTCATTGCCAATGCGCAGAAGACATTGGCCCGGCAGGATTCGGTCGGCCAGCAGCGCATGATGCAGTTGCATGGCGGCCGTCGCGACAAGCTCGAGATCAGCCCGAACCTCTGGGCCGGTGTTGGCCTCGTACGTGGTGGCGCCGGTACGGCGCTGGTTGGCGATGCGCAGACGGTGGCGGCACGCATCAAGGAATATCAGGACGTCGGCGTCGATACCTTCATCATGTCCGGCTATCCGCATCTCGAGGAGGCCTATCGCTTCGCCGAGCTCGTCTTCCCGCTGCTGTCGCTGCAACAGCACGACAACGTCACATCGCTACGCACGCGCACCGGCCCGGTCGGTGAAATCGTTGCCAATGAGCATCGCGCGCAGAGCGCCTCGTAATTCCGACAGGCACCCATCATGAGCATTGTTGAAATCCTTCCCCGCATTCGCAGCTTTCGCTTGCCGCGCATCGATGGCCTGACCCAATGGATTGTGCCACTGGTTATCCTGCTCGTCTGGCAGGCTGCGTGCGTCACCGGCTACGTGCCGGCGCGTGTGATGCCGGCACCGACCGATGTTGCCTTGGCCGGGTGGAAGTTGCTGATCTCGGGCGAACTCGCCCAGAATATCTGGGTGTCGTTCTGGCGTGCGTCCGTCGGCTTCCTGATCGGTGGCAGCATCGGCTTTGCCTTCGGTCTGGCCAACGGTCTGTCCCAGCTCAGCAGCAAGCTCACCGATACGACGCTGCAGATGGTGCGCAACGTGCCCCATCTGGCGCTGATCCCGCTGGTCATCCTGTGGTTCGGCATCGATGAGTCGGCCAAGCTGTTCCTGGTTGCGCTTGGCGTATTCTTCCCGATCTATCTCAACACGCTGCACGGCATCCGCACCGTCGATCCGCAGCTGATCGAGATGGGCCGCATCTATGGCATGCGCAATAGCGAGCTGTTCCGCCGTGTGATCTTCCCGGGCGCGCTGCCATCGATCTTCGTCGGCGTGCGCTTTGCGCTCGGCATCATGTGGCTGACGCTGATCGTGGCCGAAACCATCGCGGCCTCGTCGGGCCTTGGCTACATGGCGATGCAGGCGCGTGAATTCATGCAGATCGACGTCGTGGTGCTCAGCATCCTGATCTATGCGCTGCTGGGTAAGGTCGCCGACAGCGCCTCGCGCGCGCTGGAACGGCTGACATTGTCCTGGCACCCGGCTTTTCAGAAACATTGAGCGAAATTCGGAAGCGAGAATTTGAAATGACCGTGCAACAGTCTCTTCGCCTCAGCCATGCCGATGCTCAGGTCATCGATGCGCCCGTCGATTTCGAACAGGCCCGCGCCACGCAGGCGCGGCGTCCGTCCGAGCAGAAGTCCCGAGGACTGTCGCTGACCATTCGTGGTCTCCGCAAATCCTTCGGCAGCAATGAAGTGCTGCGCGGCGTCGATCTGCATATTCCTGCCGGCCAGTTCGTCGCCATTGTCGGCCAGAGCGGCTGCGGCAAGAGCACGCTGCTCCGCTTGATCGCAGGCCTCGACGCGCCGACTGCCGGCACGATCAGCTTTGATGAGGAAACCCGCCCGGAGGACATCCGCGTGATGTTCCAGGAACCGCGCCTGTTGCCATGGGCCAGCGTGCTCTCGAATGTGGAAGTTGGCCTGGGGACCGACCGGACATCGGCCGATGCCAAGGCACGCGCTGAAAGTGCATTGACGGAAGTCGGCCTCGCCGAGAAGCGCGATCAATGGCCGTCCGTGTTGTCTGGCGGCCAGAAGCAGCGTGTCGCGTTGGCGCGGGCACTGGTCAGCCATCCGCGTGTGCTGGCGCTCGACGAGCCGCTCGGCGCACTCGATGCGCTGACCCGTATTTCGATGCAGCAGTTGCTCGGTCGCGTGTGGCATGATCAGACCTTCACCTCGATTCTCGTGACGCATGACGTGTCCGAGGCCGTGGCGCTGGCAGATCGCGTGCTTGTGATTGAAGACGGTCGCATCGCGCACGATATCAATGTCGATATCGCCCGGCCGCGGCAGCGCGGCTCGGCAGATCTTGCGGCGCTGGAAGGTTCGATCCTGCGCAATCTGCTCGGCCCGGGAGCCGACGCCACTGGTTTGTGAGACTATTGTGACCTGCGAGGCTGCCATGAATTCCGTCGTTCGTAACATCACCGTCGATCGCGAGATTTCCTCTGATCGCGGGGTCTCTTCGCAAGAATTCCGTGGCGCCATGCGAGTGCTGGCCGGCGGCGTCAGCGTCATCACCGTCGGGCGTGGCAAAGACATCACGGGCATGACGGTGACATCGGTCTCGTCGCTGTCGGTCGATCCACCGACGCTGATCGTCAGCGTCAACCGGGAGTCGTCGTCCTGGCCGCTGCTGCAGCGCTACGGCGCCTTCGGTGTCAACATTTTGTCGGCTGATCAGCTGGACGTGGCCGAGCGATTTTCGGGCAAGGGCGGATTGAAGGGCGCAGAACGTTTCGTTGGCGCACAATGGGTTACCCGGGCAACCGGCGTGCCGCTGCTGGCCGGCAGCCTTGCGGCAATCGACTGCGACGTCGAGGAAGTCATCGAGCGCCACTCCCACGCCATCGTCATCGGCCGCGTCCGCGATGTCATCACCTCGGTCCCGCACACCGCGCTGACCTATTGGGACGGGCAATATGTGGCGATCGACCAGAACGAAGACAATCTGAAGCTGGCCGAAGTCAGCGTGCCCAGCATGCGGGCGTTGCGCGAGATCTGATCCGTAGATTGTAGAGCGGCTTAGCGCAGCGTAGCCACCGCCCGGTGACGCAATATGCTTTGCTATTGCGCCCTACGCGGGGATTACTTCGTCAGCAATGCAAACGAGCCGTTCCAGTCCGCTGGTGGCGGGTTCTCCTGATAGGTGCGGATGCGCTTCTCATAGAGATCGTAGAGCTTCTCGAGCGCATTCGCGACATCGGAATTGCGGCCGCGCTCGACGGCGTACAATGCGCCGTCCCAGTCGCGACTACGATAGCAAGCCAGCATTTCGATGGTCAGGTTGCGCAGCGTCTGGAAGCGTTCGGAATGTGTCACGTCCTCACGTCCGGCGATGGCGTAGATCACTTCCGGTTCTTTCTTACCCTTCACCATGATGAAGTCGAGTTCGAGAATGGCGAACTTGTCCTTGACGGCGAGCGCGGTCTTCGAGCCGACGATGATTGGGAAGCCGTATTCCTTGGACTGGCCTTCGAGGCGCGAAGCCAGATTGACGCTGTCGCCGAGCACCGAATAGTCGAAGCGCAAGTCCGATCCCATATTGCCGACGACGCAGATGCCGGTATTGAGGCCGATGCCGACGTTGATCGGGATATAGACGTGGCCGCCTTGCGTGGCCTCGTCTTCGCGCAGCTTGTTCAGGGCATCGATGCGATCCAGCATGTCGAGCGCGGCGTGGCAGGCATTGATCTGGTGCTGGTCGTCATCGAGCGGCGCGTTCCAGAACGCCATGACAGCGTCGCCCATATATTTGTCGATGGTGCCCTTGCGATCGAGGATCGCATTGGTCAGCGGCGTCAGGAAGCGGTTCATCAGCGTGGTCAGGCCGTGCGGATCGTGCTTGTAGGATTCCGAGATCGTGGTGAAGCCGCGCACATCGGAGAACATGATGGTCATCTCGCGCTCCTCGCCGCCGAGCACCAGCTTCTCCGGCGATTGCGCGAGCTGCGCGACCAGGGCTGGCGACAGATACTGGCTGAAGGCCGAACGGATGCGGCGGCGCTGCGCCTGCTCGCGCACGAAATTGCTGAAGATGAGCGTGAGATAGATCAGCGTGGTTGAGAGCAGAGGGTAGGTGAAGTCGATCAGCAGGCGATGCTGCGTGTAGAAGTACCAGGATGTACCGGCGAGCAGCGCCGCAAACACGGCGCCCATGATGACCAGAGTAACTGGCCCGAACATTGGGGCCAGACAGATCACGATAATGCCGAGAATGATCGCAATGCATAGTTCGGCGCCACGCGCATAGGCAGGCTGCGACAGAACAGTCTTGGTCAGCGCGCTCTCCAGCACCTGGGCATGAACCTCGACGCCGGGAATCACCGCATCGAGCGGCGTCGTCTTGGTATCCAAGAGGCCGACCGCCGAGGTACCGATCAACACCAGATGCCGTGCGATCGCCTGGGGTTGCGCAGTGCCGTCGAGGACGTCGGCGGCGGAGACATAGATGCTGGGATCGTGCTTGGCGAAATGCACCCACAGCCGTCCTTCACTGTCGGTCGGAATTTCGAAGCCTCCGACGCGGATGCTCTTGATGCCGGCGCTATCGGACTTGACGAGGATCGTGTCGGCACCCGAGGCGACGCGCAGCATCTCGAAGCTCAGCGAAGGCATCGTCACGCCCTGGGTCAGCATCAGCATTGGCACGCGGCGCACGATCCCGTCGCGTTCGTTGCGGATCGAGAACAGGCCGCGGCCTGCGGCAGCTTTCTCCAGCACGTCGACATTGCGTAGCAGTCCCGGGAAATCCACCATAAAACGCTGCGGCTCGCCGCCAAGAGTTGCGAGGCCGGTGGTCGGCAACGCCTTGTCGAGCCCCGGAACCTCATAAGGCAGACCGGATTCGCCGAGCACCACGCGGGATCGCCTGATGGCGTCGGCGAATACCTGATCGTTACTCGGCAGCGTCTTCAGCCGGGCCCGCAGATCGTCGTCGAGGCCGGCAAAGCTGTCGGCGGCCAGCGCCGGATTCAGCCGGTCGGGCTCGGGGAACACGACGTCGAAGGCGATGACGACGGCGCCGAGTTGAGTCAGCCGCGTTACCAGTTGCGCGAGCAGCGTCCGTGGCCATGGAAACTGGCCGTATTTGGCGATGCTCTTCTCGTCGATATCGATGATCGTGACGGGCTTCGCCGTTTTCACCCGCGGCTGGATCACTTGATAGGTATCGAAGACCCGCAGCCGCAATTCCTCGATTGCGGGCGGATCAGCGATGCGCAGCAGCGCGAGGCCTAGCAGCAAGACAAGACAGAACGCACGTGCCCAACCGAACCGCTGCGCCAGCCGTCTTACTCGCCGCATGCGCTTCATGGGTTCCGGGTCATTTCTCGCGGAAGGCGCGCATCAACTGATCGCTTAGCGGCTTGGCGAGATAGGACAGCATGGTGCGGTCGCCGGTCTGCACGAAGGCTTCGACGGGCATGCCGGGGATCAGGCGCACATCGCCGAGCTTGGCGACTTCCGATGCCGGCATCGAAATCCGGATCGTGTAGTAGCTCTGCCCGGTGCGCTGATCTGTCGTTGTATCCGGCGAGACGCGGCTGACGGCGCCGTTGAGCTCCGGCGTGGTGCGCTGGTTGAAGGCGGAGAGTCGCAGCAGCGTCTTCTGGCCGATCTGCAGCTTGTCGATATCCTGCGGATTGACCCGGGCTTCCACCGACAGATTGTCGGTCTGCGGCACGATCAGCATGATCGCGTCGCCTGCGGTAATGACCCCGCCGATCGTATGCACAGTGGACTGCAGCACCATGCCGTCCTGCGGCGCGCGAATGTCGATGCGGCGCAGCTGGTCCTCGGCGGTGACTTTGCGTTCGACGAATTCGCCGATCTTGTCATTGGTCTCGCGCAGATCCTTGGAGACTTCGCTGACCAGGTCCTTGTCGATCTGGAAAATCTGCAGCTCGATCTCGGTAATCTTGCCCTTGGCCTGGGCGCGGGCGGCGATGAACTGCGCGCGTTCGCCGGCGAGGCGAGCGGCGTCGCGTTCCAGCACGGTCAGGCGCGAGATCTGCACCAGCTGCTGGTCGAACAATCCGCGGACGCCGACCAGTTCCTTTTCCACGAGCGCGATTTCTCGGGTCTTGGCAGTCTCCTGCGCGGTGAGGCCGGCGATCTCCTCGTTGAGCTGCGCGATGCGTTCGCGGAGCTGCTGCTTCTGGCCGACGCGACCGGTCGAGCGCACATTGAACAGTTTCGTTTCGCTGGCGATGACATTCTTCACGTCGTCATCCGCGATCTGCTCGATGAGCTGCGGCGGAAATACGATTCTGTCGGCACCGCGCTGCTCCGCTTCCAGCCGCGCCGCACGTGCCCACAACCCGTTGAGGTTCTTGGTGACGATGGCGAGGCCTGCCTTGGTGACGGTGTCGTCCAGGCGCACGACGACATCGCCGGCTTTCACCACGTCGCCGTCGCGGGCGCGCACTTCGCCGACGACACCGCCGGTCGGGTGCTGGACTTTCTTGACGTTGGAATCGACGACCACCGAGCCGGGCGCGATCAGGGCGCCGGAGATCTGCGCGGTCGACGCCCAGCCGCCTAAACCGCCTGCGAGCACGAGCACAACGACGAGGCCGATAATGAGGTGGATGCGGATCGAGCGGCGCGATCCTGTGAGCGGCGCAGTCATGGCTTGGCTACTCCGCCGTCGGCGACGATCTTGATCGGCTGTGCTGCCGGGCGCTGCAGCACCTGACCCAGCACGGTCTCCTTCGACCCGAAGGCCTGCATGCGACCATCCTTCAGCACCAGCAGCATGTCGACGCCTTCGATGCCGATCGGCCGGTGTGCAACCACGATGACGATGGCGCCGCGCGTGCGGGCCGCGCGCACGGCCTTGGTCAGCGCTTCATCGCCTTCGGTGTCGAGATTGGAATTCGGTTCGTCCAGAACGATCAGGAACGGATCGCCATACAGCGCGCGCGCCAGCGCGATGCGTTGCGCCTGACCGGCGGATAGAACGCCGCCGTGATCGCCGACCTGCGTATCATAGCCCTCGCGCATGCCGACGATGAGATCATGTACGCCGGCCTGCCTTGCCGCGGTGATGATGTCGTCATCCTTCGCATCTGGATCGAAACGGCAGATATTGTCGGCGATGGAGCCTGCGAACAGTTCGACATCCTGTGGCAGGTAGCCGATATGGCGGCCGAGATCGTCCGGCGCCCATTGGTCGAGCGCCGCGGCATCGAGCCGGACATGACCGCGTACCGGCTTCCAGACGCCGACGAGCGCGCGCAGCAGCGATGATTTGCCGGAGCCGGACGGTCCGATGATGCCAAGGCCGTTGCCGGCTGCGAGTGCAAAAGTGATGTCGCTGACCGTGACCTTCTGCTCACCCGGCGGTGCGATGCTGACGCCTTCGATGGTCAGTTTCTGCGACGGATCTTGCAGCTGAGTCAGCGCTGCCTGGTCCGGCAGAGCGTATAGCAGCCCGTTGAGCCGATGCCAGCTCTGCCGGGCGGTGACAAAACCCTTCCAGTGCGCGATCGCCAGATCGACCGGCGCCAGCGCGCGGGCACTGAGGATCGAGCCGGCGATGATAATGCCGGCGGTGGCTTCCTGATTGATCACGAGATAGGCACCGACGCCCAGCACCGCCGATTGCAGGATCATGCGCATCACCTTGGCGATGGCGCCGAGACCGCCGGCTACATCGCTGGTGCGCTGGTTGCCGGCCAGATAGGTCTCATTGGCCTCGCGCCAGCGCTGCGTCAAACGTCCGGCCATGCCCATCGCGACGACGACTTCGGCATTGCGCCGGCTAGCTGAAGCGATGCCGCTGCGACGAGCGGCAAGTCCGTTGGCCTCGCGCGCTGGTTCGCGAGTCATGATTTCCGTGAGGATCGTCAGGCCTACCAGCAGAACTGCGCCGACCAATGCGGTGACGCCGATCATCGGATGGAAGGCAAAGCAGATCGCCAGATAGAGCGGCAGCCATGGCAGGTCGAACAGTGCGCTCGGCCCCATGCCGGAGAGGAACGAGCGAACGTTATCGAGGTCGCGCAGCGGTTGCAGGCCTTCGTTGTGTCCGCCGGCGAGGAGCGGCAGTCGCACCACGGTCTGGAACACGCGAGGGCTCAGCGCCTCGTCGAGCGAACTACCGATCCGCACCAGAATGCGGCCGCGCAGCAGGTCGAGAATACCCTGAGCCACGTAAAGGCCGCCGGCCAGGACGATGAGACCGACGAGAGTCGGCACGCTGCGGCTTGGCAGCACACGGTCATAGACCTCGAGCATGAAGAACGAGCCGGTCAGATACAGGATATTGATCATGCAGCTCATCAGCCCGACGCCCAGAAAGGCGCCGCGGCAGGCCCGCAAGGCATCGCCGAGCTCGGTCCGCGCCGGCAGGCTGGAGGTTCGTGACAGGCCACGCTGCATCGTCAAACCTTTGCGGATCGCACGGATCGATGGTCGTCAGGTGCTGCATACCACCCGAGCCCTGATCTAACGGCCATTATGCCATCATCGGAACGATTTGTGCAGGTGGTCCATTAGGGACAGTTAATGGACCAGTCGGCCAATGCCGAAATCCCTCCGCACGGGATCAGGCATGCAGAATGAAGTCGTTTGCAGTGAGATGGCTTTTGACCACGTCCTGAAGCAGAATCGTGTTGGTCTGCACCACCGCGTCGGGCGCATCGAGATGGATCAGCGTATCGTTACCGACCTGGGTGGCGTGCGCATCGAGCCAGGCCGTCAGAGTGCTGCCAGTCGTCGGCGCATTCGGCATGTGGAGATCGATCCGGTCTTCGCCCGGCTTGAAATCCGTGATCGTATGCTGGCCCTGATTATTCGCGAAGACAAACTGATCCTTGCCAGCTCCTCCGGTGAACGTGTCCTTCAGGTAAGTCGCAAGAATGACGTCCTTGCCGCTGGTTCCCTCGAGAACAATCGAAGCCGAGTCTGACAACGCAACGATGAAATTCACCGAGTCTGATGCGCCATCACTATCGGTGACCGTAACCGACACCTTCTCCGTGGTCGGGGGGACAGAGTTGCCGGGCGCATAGGTGATACCTTGTGCGAGACTCGCATTGATGGCGGCAAAGCTCTCGGAGTTGCCTCCGACGGGTGTCGCATGGCCCCAGCCTGTTGCGGTGGTGACGGTGAAATTCCCGTTTGAAGAGTCCGCATCTGCGACCGAAATCCCCATCAGTGTGATCTGGCCGGACTGGCTTTGCGAAAAAGACAGGTTTTCCGTTGAGATCATCGGCGCGTCATTGACCGGTGCAACGTCGAAGCTGACGGTACCCGTTGATGTCGCCGTGCCGTCGAACAGCGTGTATGTGAAGCTGTCGGCGCCATTGTAGTTCGCAGATGGATGATAGGTGATAATATTGTCGGCGAGCGTCACCGATCCGCCGTGGACGCTCGTTGTACTCACTGCGGTTATAGAGAGCGAGCTCTGGTTCAGGCCAGTGTCGTTTTGCAGCAACTGCTGTGTCGTCAGCGTCGTGCCGGTGTCTTCCCGGAAAGCGATCTGTCCCGGCAATCCACCTACTTCCTCGATGAAGACACGTCCGTTATCAAAACCCGGTTCGTCGTTCCATCCAAGATTTTGGGAGTCAGTGACGCCTTCGATGTGAATGTATTGTGTATTCGCGCCACCACCGCCATTCGGCTCGAGCGGAGCCCAGTGTGCATAGTTCAAGGGCGTGCCTGCCTCGGGGCCGGTCGCCCAGAAAAAATGTCCCGAGCCATTCGCATCGTCATGGCTCACGCCTCCGAGCCAGGCGCGATAGCCGGTGGCAAGCGGCCCGACAAAGTCCTGTTCGGATTGGCTTGTAATCGTTGCGAGATAAGCACCGTCCGCTTGAGCCGTCGCTTTTGCGACGCTCCAGCTCGATGCGGTTGTAACCAATCGATAATAGTGGCCGTTATCGATGTTCAGTAGCCAGCCGTCACCAAGCGAGGGCACCGCTGCGTTGAGGATGTGATCTTCATTTGCGATCGGCGCCGGATGCGTTAGTGTGCTGCCGCCACTGAACGCATCGCTCGTGCTGTTGAACAACGAGCCGTCATTAGCTTTGATCGAAAAAGTCGGCGTTTTGTTGCTGCCGTCCTGCACAAAACGGACGTGGTCAGCATTCAGCTCCGCTGTGGTGAAGCTCGTATCGGTCGTCCACGACCACTGCCCGTGACTATAGTTGTAAGTTTCAAAATGACCGCCCTTCACATTGGAGACGGTGAATTTGAAACTGCTGCTGTCTGGATCGCAGACGCCGAAATTCGATGCGTGAAGCAGGACGCTGCCGCCCTGGTCCACGCTGAAGTGAGCGTTCACGATCTTCGGCGCGTCGTTGACCGGGATGAAGACCACGGTGCTGTCGACCGGATTGCTCAGGTGATTGGGTGTATCGGTGTGGTTGTCGTCGGCCGTGACGGTATATGACGGCGGAATCTCGCCGCCATCATGCGTGAAGATAACCCGGCCGGCCTTCAGGTCTGCGGTGGTGAAGTGATCGGTCTCGACCCAGCTGTTTCCCTGCTTGATCTTGAACACGCCGTGTTCGACGTCGGAGACCGTGAAGGTGAAGCTGTTGTCGTCAGGATCGTTTACAAGGAAGTTCAGGACGGTCAGGACGACCGTGGCGCCTTCGGCGATCAGCAGCGGTGCCGCGAGCATCTTGGGAGCGTCGTTGACGTGCTCGATCTCGATGGTGGCGCGGAACGTGTCGCTGAGGTTCTGCTCGCTTTGGCCGTCATTGGCCCGGATCGAGAAGCTCGCGTCGGACTCGCTGCCGTCATGCACGAATCGGACATGGCCGGCGTCGAGGTCGTCCGATGTAAATGTGGTGGTGTCGCACCAGCCGGCGTTCGCAGTCTCGATCTGAAACTTGCCGTGACGGACCTGTGAGACGGTGAAGGTGAAGTCATGGCTGTCAGGGTCTACGACGCCGATGCTGTCGGCGGAGAGAACAGTGGTGCCACCCTCGCTCAGGGCAAACGAAGCAGATTTGATCGCCGGTCGGTCATTGGTGCCGGTGACGGTGATGGTTTCAGTCTGCGTGGTCTTGCCGTCCTGGCCATCGAAGATGTCGTAACTGACGGTGATGATCATCTTCTCGCCGGCAGCGAGATGATCGAATGCTTTATTTGCAGGATCGTAGGTCAGCGACGTGCCGTTAAGCGACAGCCCTGCCGGAAGATCTGTTGATGAATCGTCGTCGCCGATCGTATAGCGCACGTTGCCGATCGACAGCGTGCCGCCGTCCGGGTCGTTAATGCCTGTCAGGAGATCGACCGTGACGGCACAGTCGCCCTCGTTTGCCGCTGACGTGAGCGGCTTGTCGACGACAGGTGCAAGGTCCGAGAATTTGACAGTCTGAGTCGCTGTCGGGCTTTGGCTGTTCGGAGTTCCACTGCGGTCATCGACCTGGAGGTCGAATGATGGCGGGCCTCTGCCGTCGCTGATGAAGTGAACCCGTCCGTGCTGAAGGTCGGCCATGGTGAAGGTGATCGCCTGGCTGTCGGAGAGCGCTCGGAATCCGGCGAAGCGAAGAAGCTGGCCAGGCGGCGGATCGACGACGAAATAGCCGCCGCTCACATTGGTGACGGTAAATGTGAAGTCTGAGCCGACATCCGGGTCACTGATGGTGAAGCTCGTGGCGCCGAGCGTGACTTCTCCGCCCTGAGGCACTGTGAAGTTCGTCGATACGATCGTCGGCTGGTCGTTCACGCCTGTAACCGTAATCGTCTCGGTCTGCGCGACGGTCGCCCCATGGGCGTCGATGACGTTGTAGGTGACGGTGATGGTCGCGGTCTGGCCTTCGCCGAGATAGGCAAAGGCGCTCGGATCGACATGCAGCGTCGTGCCGGTCAACGTCACGCCGGTCGGTGCGGCCTGTTGTGCGGTGCCGCCATTCAGCGCGAACTTGACGTTGCCGACAGTCAATGTCGCCGTTTCGCCGAGATCGGCGTCGGATGCACCGGCGAGCAGGTTGAAACTCTGCGCGCCGTCATCCTGGCTTGCTGCAGCGGTCAGTGCCGACAGTACGACAGGCGCATCATTGGAGCCATCGACCGTGAAGGTCAGCGTCTCATGGGTTGTGTCCGGCCCGGACTGGCTGTCGAAACCGATGGTGTAGACGGCCTTCTGTCCGGCGGCGAGGAACTTGAACGCTGCCGGATCGTAACTGACATGACCGGTTTGTGGATCGACGGTGACCAGCGATTTGAGGTCAAGCGACGTGGGTGTGCCGCTCGGGCCGCTCGCCGAAATGATATGCGCTGTGCCCGGCACATAGGGTGTCGCAACGTCGCCGCTATCCGGATCGGTGATCTGGACCTGATCCTTGATTTCAAAGCTGGTCTTGTCGACCGGCAGCATCACGACAACCGGAGCGACGGTGACGATCGGTGCGGTGTTGAAGCGCGTGAAGATGACGTCGATCGGCGACGTGTTGGAGCCGTCGCCCTGCAGCTTGATCGGGACGGTGTAGGGCTGGTTCGGCAGAAAATCCGGAATAATGAATTTCAAGGGATCCGGACTGGTGCCGGAATTGGGATCGCCCGGAGATGAACCGCCGCCGGGTCCGCTGCGCGGATTGGCGTTCGGAACGTAGTTCGGGAAATAGGTCTGCAGCGTTTGCTCAATGATCGCCCGTGCGATCGGCGTCAGCGGATCGGCTATGCCTGTGGATGTATCGCCATTGCCGAGCACGCTGGTGACCTGACCGGCCGCATTGACGGTGCCGATCGCTTGGCCGCTGGTCTTGCTATACAAAACGTAGGAGCCGGTCGCGCCGTTGGGCTCGACCAGAACCTGGAATTTCACCGGCGGTGCGCCGCCCTGTCCGGGCACTTCGAAACCGATTTCGACCAACACGGCGGTGCCGCGGATGCCCATCGTGGCAACCGGCGTATCGACGCGCATGTTGCCATGCTTGGCAGTTTCGCCGGCAACGAAAGTGATCGTGCCCTGCACGAGGCTGAGGAGGGATGAGTTCGCCGATCCCTGGGGATCGTAGACCATCTCGTTCAGCACCATGCGTGCATTGGCCGAGAGGCCAAACACGGTGCCATCGATGAAAGTCATGGTCAGCGATGAGTCTGCGCCAGCCTGGACCACGTCGCCCTTCTGCACCTGATCGCCGACATTGAGCATCACAGAGACGCCATTGCGGATCGCAGTCGCGCTGCCGGCTAGCTTGCTAACAGTACCAATGACTTGCGCGGCGGCATTGGCGCCACCGCCGAGCTGCGCGACCTGCACTTCGCCGACGAGGGCAGTGACAAGATCGCCGGACAACTGCGCTCCATCGGGCGACGACAAAGCTGCGCGCAGCGAACCCTTGAAGTAGTCGGAGACGACGTGTTCGTGCCCGTCCTTGGACAGGACAAGATCGACGCCAGAGCGCTTGTAGTCGCCGGAGAACAGCAGGCTGGCATCCTGCACGACAATCGTGGAACCGGCTGTATGAGCGGAAAACGTATGGCCAATAGTATCGGCGCCAGCCGCCGGTTCGGCCGGCGCATCGCCAAATTGCGAAAATTCGAATGGACCCGCGTAGTTCAATGTCTGCCGCGCATGATTATGGTTATTAATTGGCTAATTTTCGAGGCATGCATACCACCGCGGGGTGCAATGCGATAGTGGACGTCTGCGCATCACTTTTTCAGGCTATGGGCCGCTTTGTGAAATCGTCTCGATGCCACTGATCCATATAGTAAATTTTCATTAACGATGTTCCGAGTTCAGTTTGTGTTCCGATTACGGAACTCGAGGCCATAGGGAACAAAAGAGGTGAGGTAATATAATCCCCTAATCCGGGCTTTCAGCCATTTCGATAAAATTGTCGTCAAGCCGGTTAGCCCCCCTTCAGCCTGTCCGCGAACTTCGCCGACCCGGCTAACCCCTTTTAATCTCGTCGAAAATCAGCCGCCTCAAGATGGCCCCACAAATGATCCGGTCACGTGCGAGCAGCCCTGCTTGCCGATGCCCGGACAGACGGGGCGTCTATGATGTGGACTTCTGCTTTTGCGCGGGTGCGCCGCGCGTCTGTGCTGGTCTTGGGGCTGGCGATTTTCGCGGCACCCGCTGATCTCCTGGCCGGAACGGCCTTTCCTGATCAGGCGATCGACGCTGTCGACCGGCCTGCGGAGCCGTTTGGCCTCGCCACATCGGCGCTGCGGGAAGGCGAGCTCAAAGCCAAGTGGCGCGGGGTGGAACGCGAGCAGGACGACGAGCAGCTTGCCCTCGAGCTTTGTGCGGAAACGCCCGCCCGCTGCTCGCCTGAGGCGGCGAAGTTTCTGGATATCGTTAGCGATGCCAGCGCGCGCGACGGTCGCGCCCGTATGGGTGAGGTTAATCGCGCGATCAATCTGGCGGTTCGGCCGGGTGACGATCTTGTGCTCTATGGCGCAACGGATGTCTGGCGTTCGCCGCTGGCACTGCTCGCTACCGGCGCTGGCGATTGCGAGGACTATGCCATCGCCAAGTTCAGCGCGTTGCGCGCTGCGGGCGTCGCGGCCGAGGATCTGCGGGTCGTGATCCTGCGCGACACGCTGCGCCAGGAAGATCACGCCGTTGCGGCTGCCCGTCTCGATGGCCGCTGGTTCATGCTCGACAACCGCCGCATGGCGATGGTCGAGGACGTCAACATGAAGAACACCAAGCCGCTCTTCGTGATGGATCACAACGGTATCCGGCAATATGTCGATGCGCCGCTGCTGGCAGCCACGCAGCGTCCCGTTGCGGATGAAGCAGCTCTGACCACGCTGGCATACAGCGCCAAAAAGGCCTCGGGCCGCCCCGCGCTGTAGGCGGAACGGCCCGTATCCGGTCGAAACATCAGTCGGTCGCCTGATTTAGGCCGCGCGAACCTTGGTCAGGAAGTCCGTCACCGCCGATTGCAGCATGCTCGCCTGCCCGTCGAGCTCACGCGCGCCGCTGAGAACCTGGCCGGCCGCTTGTCCTGTGGCGGAGGCAGCTGCGTTGACGCTGCCGATATTGGTGGCGATTTCGCTGGAGCCGGTCGCTGCTGCCTGAATGTTACGGGCGATTTCGCGGGTCGCGGCGCCTTGTTCCTCGACGGCCGATGAGATCGCCATCGAAATCTCGCTCATCTTCTCGATGGTCGCGCTGATATTGCCGATCGCCGAGACGGCATCGCCGGTTGTCGACTGCATGCTGGCGACCTGCGCCGAGATTTCCTCCGTTGCCTTGGCTGTCTGGGTTGCCAGGGCCTTCACTTCCGAGGCGACAACCGCGAAGCCGCGTCCCGCTTCACCTGCACGGGCGGCCTCGATGGTGGCATTGAGCGCCAGGAGGTTGGTCTGTGCTGCAATGGTGTCGATCAACTGCACCACAACGCCGATCTTCTCAGCTGCGCCGGACAGGAGCTGAACTGTTGCGTTGGTTCGGTCTGCTTCGCCGACGGCCTGCCGTGCGATCTCGGTCGATTGCGCGACCTGCCGCGAGATTTCCTCGACGGAGGCAGTCAGCTCTTCCGCTGCAGCGGCAACGGTCTGTACGTTGTTCAGTGCCTTCTCGGACGCCATGCTGACGCTGGCGACGCGATCGGTGGTTTCGCTTGCGGTGTTGGTCATGGACGATGCGGTGGCCTGCATTCCGGCCGCGGACGTCGCAACCGATTTCACGACGCCGTTGACGCTTTGCTCGAAGCCATCGGCAAGGCTGTTCATCGCCGACTTGCGTTCGGCGGCGACGCGCTGCTGGACGGCGACCTCTTCCTGCTCGAGGCCGTGCATGCGGATCGCGTTGTCCTTGAACACCTGCACCGTCGTGGCCATCGCGCCGATCTCGTCGCGACGGTCGGCGCCGGGAATCTCGGCTTCCAGCTTGCCGTCAGCGAGGTCCCGCATGCGGGTGCCGAGCTGGCTCAGCGGCCTTGTGATGCTGCGGGCGATGAACCAGGCGATCAGGCCGGCAACAACAGCGATACCGAGGATCGCTGTCGCCAGTGACCAGATGATCGGCGTGAGCTTCGCATCGAGATCGTCGAGATAGGCGCCGGTGCCGACGAACAGATTCCAGTCGGGCACGGCAACCGCATAGGAGAACTTGCGGATCAATTCGGTCGTGCCCGGCTTCATGTATTCGTAATACAGCGTGACATCGCCCTTGGCGGCGACGCCGTCGCGCAACTCGCGGGTCAGCGCACGGCCGTTGGTCGGGACGTCCAGCCGGTTGGTGCCGAACTGTTTCGGATCCGGCGTCACCAGCGCGATGCCGTTCATGTCGTAGGAGAAGACGTAGCCGTTGCCCTTGTCATAAGTCATTGTGCGGGCGCGCTTGACGAATTCCTGGATCGCGGCATCCTTCGTCAACTCGCCGGCTGTCACTTGCTTCTGCAGACCGAGCGCCATGTTGCGCGCCGTTTCGACGATGGCGAGAACCTGCTCCATGCGAGAGCTGCGCATCTCAGCGCTGACGAGGCGCGTCGCCTGCACGCCGGCGAGGCAGAGACCGATCAGAGTGACGGTGACGAGAAGCCCGAGCTTGGCGGAAATCGGAAGGTTATTGAGCAGCTTCACGGAAAAGGTCTCCAGCAATCGCGAGCCATGCTTGGATGGCGGTACAATGCTGCACGATACGCAGATGCGTCTTAGAACTTCCTTAATCGTAATTCTCGGTTCTCCCCGACGGTTGTGGCTTGGAAAGTTCGCCGCTTCACCTGCAGATTCAGCGGGCTGCGAGTCGCGCTGACTCAAAATACGCCTTGCGCGGGCGCGGATTCGGGGCGTCAAATGCCGGCCATAAAAACAAATGGGGAAACGATATGGGGCGTCTCGACAACAAGGTCGCTGTCATCACCGGTGCGACGAGCGGTATCGGGTTCCGTACAGCGGAAATTTTCATCGCGCAGGGTGCGAAAGTCATGATTGCCGGGCGTCGTGCGCCGGAAGGCAATGCGCTTGCTTCGAGGCTCGGCGCAAATTGCAGTTTCCGTCAGACCGACGTTACCGATGAAGCGCAGATGAGTGCACTGATCGGTCACGCGCTCGAGAAATTCGGCCGCATCGATTGCCTGTTCAACAATGCCGGCGGTCCGGCGCAAACCGGTGGTATCGAAGGCCTCGACGTCGATCGTTTCGATACGGCGATGGCGACACTCGTACGCAGCGTCATGCTCGGCATGAAACATGCCGCCCCGCATATGAAGAAGCAGGGCTCGGGCAGCATCATCAACAATGGCAGTATTGCCGGCCGGCTCGCCGGCTACTCGTCCTCGGTGGTCTACGGCGCCGCCAAGGCCGCGGTCATCCATCTGACCAAATGCGTGGCGATGGAGCTCGGTGAGAGCGGCGTGCGCGTCAACAGCATCTCGCCAGGCGCCATTGCGACCGGAATCTTCGGCAAGGCGCTGGGACTATCGGTGGAAGCAGCCGAGCAGACGCCGGCGCTGATGCGCGAGGCGTTCAAGGCTGCGCAGCCGATCCCGCGCGCTGGTCTGCCGGACGACATCGCTCACGCCGCCGTCTTCCTCGCCAGCGACGAGTCGTCTTTCGTCAATGGCAACGATCTGGTGGTCGATGGCGGTGTCACGGGCGGTCGCAACTGGAGTCAGCAGCAGCAGGGCTATGTCGCGATGCGCAAGGCGTTCGGCCAGGACAATGGCTGAGGGGCAGGGGAGCGAAGAATGTCCATCACATGCGACGCGATCGTACCGAGGTTGCCTGAAGCCCGCTATGTGTCTGTTGCCGTTGCCGCAGGACTGATGTGTGCGATTGCCATTGGCAAGGCGCTTCCGGCCACGATGGACGCTATGTCGACTGTTCTTGCGCCCCTCTGCGCCGTCAGCAATGGCTCCAGCGCCAATCCCGGCGATGCGGTGGAACTGATCACGTCGCATGCGCTGCCGAATGTACCGGGAAAGCGCGTGACCATTGTGCGCGTGTCCTATGGCCCCGGCGGCTTCAGCGCGCCGCATCGTCATTCCGGCACGGTGACAGCCTACATCACCAAGGGAGAGATTCGCTCGCAGCTCGGCGGCGGTCCGGTCGAAATCTTCAAGGTTGGGCAGTCATTCTTCGAGCCGCCGGGCTCGACGCATCTCGTCTCGGCCAATGCGAGCAATACGGAGCCGGCCGAGCTGATCGCGGTGTTTGTGGCCGATGAAGGCGCGCAGCTTACGATGCCGCTGGACTAGTTGCGATGATCGAGGCTGGCGTCTTTGGCATGACGCGTCCATGCAGTTGCAGGAAGGACAAGCCTGCGGCCGTCACTTGAACGACGGAGCCATGTCCGGCGATGTGCATGCGTGTGGCAAATCCGCGGTCGATGCAGTCTTCCCACACCGTCAGTCGCGGGCACGACGTCCGCCATGCATCGAGCACGTCGGCATAGGATCTGGGTTCGCGCGCGATCCATTCCAGGAGATCAAGGATCAGGGGATCGAGGTCATGGGAATCGAGCTCATGGGGATCAAGGTTCTGGGGCATGGCGCTGTCTGCCTCCCGCGATCGAGGCCGGCGCAATCCGCACCGCCTTGTGCTATCGATACGTATATACGCACATAATAAGAACCGGGAGACATTCCATTGTCCAGAACTTTGCGAGTCTTGCTTGTCGCCGTGGCGACCCTTGCTGCCATGGCCAGTGCGTCCGTTGCCGTGCAAGCGCAGACCAAACCCAAGGTCACGTCGCTGGGGCCCGATTTTCCGAAGACCGAGATATTCATCGGCAACAGCTTCTTCTATTTAAACAACAGCATGCACAGCCACGTGTTGGGGATGGTGCGTGCCGCCGATCCCGCCAACAGGACGAGCTATCAGGCGACCTCGGTGACCATCGGCGGCTCCGGATTCGAGTGGCATGATGTCGAGAGCTACTTTCGACCCAATGCCATCGCGTCCTATTCTTTCGACGATAACAACAACATCATCTTCAACAAGCGCGAGCGGTTGTTCGATGCTGCGATCATGATGGATTGTAGCCAGTGCCCGATCCATCCCAAGCTGAAGTCGGTCTTTACCGAATATGCGAAGAAGGATGCCGACATCGTCCGCGCCCATGGTGCGAAGCCGATCTTCTTCATGTCCTGGGCCTATGAAGACAAGCCGGAGATGACGCAGCAACTGGCCGAGGCCTATACCGTCGCCGGTAATGATAACAATGCCTTGGTGATTCCGGCAGGTCTGGCATTTGCGAGGGTGCGCGCGAAGCAGCCCGAGCTCAATCTGTACCAGCCCGACAGGCGCCATCCGAGCATGGCAGGCACATACCTTGCGTCCTGTGTGGTCTTCGCCGCGCTGACGGGCCGCTCGCCGGTGGGCAATCCGTATCTCGCGGGTCTCGATGAAGCGACTGCGAAGATGCTGCAGACAGCGGCATGGGAAACGGTACAAGATTATTACGGGAAGTAGGCCGCCAGCCTCTCCCCGTCATTGCGAGCGCAGCGAAGCAATCCAGTCTTTCTTTGCCGAAGTGAAGAGCTGGATTGCCGCGTCGCTTCGCTCCTCGCAATGACGGAGGAAAGGCCTGAGCCGGGCTTACCCCTTCTTCTGCAGATCCGGCGCATTGACCAGCGGAATCGCCACCCGCCCTGGCCCGGTGAGCGGCAGCGCCGCCGCTGCTTTCTCGTTGGCCATGATCTTGGCCATCACGGCTTGCCCCGCGCGCTCGAACACCTCGCGATTCTCGATCACGAATTGCTGCGATTTGCGCAGTGATGCGATGTAGCCGTTGATCTCTGGCACTACATAGCGCGCCACCATGTCCCAGCTGCGCCTCGTGTTTTCCGGATTGGCCCAGTCATGCACGAAGCCGATGATGGTACCGACACCGCCGGAAACCTGCATCAGGTTCTTGATAGTCTTGATGAGGTCATCCGGCGTGCCGATGGTCGAGGCCGCATTCTCGCCGCCTGCCGTCTTCTCGACCGCGTCTTCGGGTGAGGTGAAGGGCTGCAGGCCCGGCCGCTGTAGCGTGCCGACATTATATTCGTTGTGCCAGCGCATCAGGCCGGAGCCGGCCTCGCGCGCCGCCTGTTCGCGGGTCTCGGCGATATGCCAGGACAGCAGCACACGCCAGTTGGCGCGGTCCACCGTGGTGCCGTGCTTCTTCGCGGCATCCTCCGCAAAGCCCCATTGCGTCGGCAGCGCCATCAATCCCTGCGTCGACATCGAGCCGAGCGAGATGATGCCGATGCCGTATTTGCCGGCCAGCGTCATACCCGAAGGCGAGATCTGCGACGCCACAACGAAGGGCATCTCCTCCTGCAGCGGCAGGATCTGCAGCGCGGCGTCGTTCATGGTGAACCAGTCGCTCTTCGCGGTGACGCGTTCGCCGTTGAACAGACGGCGGATGATAGCGATGGCTTCGTCCTGGCGGTCGCGCTGCGTCATCGGGTCGATGCCGAGCGTGTGCGCGTCGGAGGCCAGCGCCCCCGGACCGGAGCCGAAGATGGCGCGGCCGCCGGTCATGTGATCCAGCTGCACCATGCGCTGTGCGACATTGTAGGGATGGTGATAGGGCAGCGAGATCACGCCGGTCCCCAGGCGAATGCGCTTGGTACGTTCGCCGGCCGCGGCGAGGAACATCTCCGGCGAGGCGATCATCTCCCAGCCCGACGAATGATGTTCTCCGCACCAGAATTCATCATAGTCGAGTGAATCCAGCTGCTCGACGAGATCGAGGTCCCGCCGGAACTGCAGCATCGGATGTTCGCCGATCGGATGATGCGGTGCGAGAAAGGCGCCGAACTTCACGCGAGCCATAGTGTTTCCTCTTTGTAATGTTTTTTAATGTTTTCGTTGCGCGCAGCCTATGGCCACATGTCGCGGCATTCAATGCAGTCCGCTGCATGGCCGCGACGCGCTGCCGCACAATGCCGTCTTGCGGAACGGTCGGGCGGATCACCATTTGATGCCTGCACCGCAGCGTTTTCCGCACATGTGCTGGCGCACGGGGGCAGGAGGACCAATGAGCTACTTCAAGACCGCGATTCTGCTGGCTGGCATGACCGCCCTGTTCATGGGCGTCGGCTATCTCATGGGCGGCGCGTCGGGTGCGATGATCGCGCTGGTGGTCGCCGCCGGCATGAACATGTTCGCCTACTGGAATTCGGACCGCGCGGTGCTGTCGATGCACGGCGCCCAGCCGGTTGATGCACGTAACGCGCCGGACCTGCATCGCATGGTCGGCGAGCTCGCCCACAATGCCGGCCTGCCGATGCCCAAGATTTACGTCATGGACAATCCGCAGCCGAACGCCTTTGCGACCGGCCGGAATCCGGAGAACGCGGCCGTTGCCGTGACCACCGGCCTGATGCAGCAGTTGTCGCGCGAGGAACTCGCAGGCGTGGTGGCGCATGAGCTGGCGCATATCAAGCATCACGACACGTTGCTGATGACCATTACCGCGACAATTGCCGGTGCGATCTCGATGATCGCGCAGTTCGGCATGTTCTTCGGCGGCAACCGCAACAATAATGGCCCGGGCATGATCGGCCAGATCGCGCTGATGATCCTGGCGCCGCTCGCCGCCATGCTGGTGCAGATGGCGATCAGCCGGACCCGTGAATATGCCGCCGACGAGATGGGCGCGCGAATCTGCGGCCAACCGATGTGGCTCGCTTCGGCGCTGGCCAAGATCGACAACGCCGCGCATCGGATTCCCAACGAGGATGCCGAGCGCGCGCCGGCGACCGCGCATATGTTCATCCAATCCGTTGTCGGGGCGTGCCATGGACAATCTGTTCACCACGCATCCGGCGACGCAAAATCGAATCGCAGCGCTGCAGCAGCTTGCGGGGCAGATGGGTGTTCAGTCGCGCGCGCCTGTACGTCCAGCACCGCCCGCGACCGGCCCGTGGAACGGCGGCCAGTCGCGCCGCGGTCCGTGGGGCTAAACCCGTTTGGACTTAACGAGATTGGTCGCCGCGCAACATCGTCCGGTTCAATGAAAACCGGACATGGCTGCGCGGCCATTCGCTGCGCTTTAGTCCGCTTGTTTACATGTCCCAAATCGTCATCGTGAGCGCTCCTGAAACGGGGACGCATGACTCATGCTCGGACGCATTCTGACGGTTGGCTTGTTTGTTCTGTTCGGTGCGTGTGCGGCACAGGCCGATGCGACAATTCCCAACAAAGATATTCCCGGTGCCCGAGATAGTGCGCTGCTGAAGCGTTACGACGGCTCCTTCATCATCAGCTATGAGCGTCTCGCCTTCACTGACTTCACCATCCCGCTGTCCAAGCTCGAAAAGACGGGTGATAGCGACCGCGATCGCATGAACAATCAGGTCTACAAGCCGAACAAGGTGCTTGAAGTGGAAGGAGCACGCACGCGCATCACCTATCTGCTGCCGGCCAACCGTTCGCCGCTCGAAGTGCTGCGGAACTATCAGGATGTGGTCAAGGCAGCCGGCGGCGAGGTGCTCTATAGCTGCAAGACCGAGGACTGCGGGGGCGATCCGACGCGCTCGGCCGCGGGCGGCGGCGGCGATATGAGCCTGCTGATGTATTTCGTCGCTGAGGCGCAGTTGAAAGACGGTGATTTCTCCAACGGCAAATGCGCCATGGCGTCCCATCTCGACGATCAGCGCTTCTTTGCTGCCAAGATCCCGCAAGCCGGCGGTGATGCCTATGTCACCGTGCAGACGTACCTCGTAAAGGACGATCTCTACTGCAAGGCCTTCAACGAGCGCACGGTCGCCGTCGTGCATATCGTCGAGCCGAAGCCGCGCGAGCAGAAGATGGTGGTCGTGAAAGCCGACGAGATGGCGAAGACCATCGGCTCGACCGGCCGCGTTGCCCTCTACGGAATATTCTTCGATACAGGCAAGGCCGACCTGAAGCCGGAATCATCGCCGACCCTGCAGGAGATTGCAGGTCTGCTGTCGTCGGATCCGAAGCTCGCCGTGCTGATCGTTGGCCATACCGATAATCAGGGCGCCTATGACTACAATCTCGATCTGTCGCGCCGCCGTGCGGAGTCGGTTGTGGCGGCGCTCACCACGAGCTTCCGCGCCGATGGCAAGCGCCTGCGCGCAGCCGGTGTCGGCATGCTCGCACCCGCAGCATCGAATGACCAGGATGACGGCCGCGCCAAGAACCGGCGTGTGGAGGTCGTCAAGCTGAACTGATCGCAACGGATGTTCGGCTGGGTGGGTTCGCCCGTGTCAGGTTCTTCGGATAGGCGCTGTTCTGTTGGAGAAGGCATATCTCTCCGGATTCGACCAAAGCCCAATAGTGTCGAAGAGGCCCACGGGGATATTGGTATCGGAAGTTGATGGAAAGGTTGTTGCCCGGACAGATAGAAGGGTAATTGCATGACGCCCGATGCCGTCGCCTTGGCCTCTATGGTCCTTCTGATTTTCTCGATGGGCTTCTTTCTGCTGTCGTCACCGGCCTTTCTGCTGGTGAGGCTGGATATCCCGGAAGTGACACAGCTGCTGCGGGGCCTGTTCCGCTCTTATTTTCTGATGGTCGCTATCGCCGGTGTCATCGCGACAACGGCCTTTGCACTGGCTGGTCGACTGGTTTTCACGATCGGCATCGGCTTGATCGCGGCTTTTGCGATCTGGGCGCGGGGCTGGTTCTTGCGGCGGATGGATAGTCAGATGAGCGCACGAGACGCCGGTGATGCCGAGGCCGTGCGCCGGCTCCGACGGATGCATTGGGGCGGCATGCTGTCGAACGCATTCCAGCTTGCCGCCATTATCGGCAGCATCCCCTACGTCATGTCGGCTTGATCAGCCTCGCAGCACAGCGATGTGCTGACGATAAAGCGCGATGGAGAATGCAGATGAGCAAGTTCTCATGGCGGTGGTTGTCACGTCAGAAGCCTAAGCCTTCGAATGCTGGGTCTCTGAATGCCGCGCAGGGTACTGAACGATTTGCAGGCAGCGATCGGCGCCAACTGCTTCAGGCGCTGTCGGTCATCGTCGGTGGCGGCGCTTTGGCCGCGCTGCCGCAAAGCTCGGATGCGAAAGATGCGAGCGAGCTGCCATCGCCCAAGCGGGTCGTGACCGGCCGCGATGAAGCCGGCAAGTCGGTGTTCAAGTCCTTCGATGTCACGTCCAAGGTCGTGGAGATCGATGCCAATCCCGGCCTGACATTCTACGAACTCTATATGACCGAGGGCGTGCCGCAGCTCACCGGCCTGGAGGCGGATCCGATGCTCCAGGGAACGAAAGCGTTTCCCGGCCCGGGCGGTACGATGTTTCGGCTGATCTCCTATCCGCCCAGACGCCCCGAAGGCTGGAAGCCGCCGCCCGGCGTCACAATGGAAAGCGGGCTGCGCGAGTTGTCGGACAAGGTCCCGGGCATGGGGGATCATTTCGAGCGCGATGCGCCAGGCATGCACACGTCGGATACGATCGATTACGGAGTCGTGGTTCGCGGCGAGATGACGCTGGAATTGGACGATGGACAGAAAGTCCATTTACGTCAGGGCGACTGCGTCGTGCAGAACGGAACACGCCATCGCTGGCGCAATCCGTTGCCGGAGCCATGTCTCATGGCGTTCATCTCGATCGGCGGCAAGCGCGGCTAGGACCTGGGCATGCCACGCGGGACGTCAGGCGATGAATCCATGTGGCCAAAATCTATGTGACCATGGCGCTTCTGCGCTACCGTGCCGTCATTCGATTCCACGCATCCAGCCCGGCGATCTTGTAGGCCTCGGCCAGCGTCGGATAGTTGAAGGTGTTCTGGATGAAGTAGTCAATCGTGCCTTTGAGATTGAGCACGGCTTGGCCGATATGGATCAGCTCGGTCGCGCCTTCGCCCAGAATATGCACGCCGAGCAGGCGGCGGGTCTTGGTCGAGAAGATCATCTTCATCATGCCGCTATCCAGGCCCATGATATGTCCGCGCGAGGTCTCGCGAAACCGCGCGACGCCGACTTCATAGGGAATACCCTTCTGGCGGACTTCCTCTTCGGTGAGTCCGGTCGTGGAAATCTCCGGCACCGAATAGATGCCGTAGGGAAAGAACTCCGGGGGCGCCAGCGGCTCCATCCCGAGCGCGTGGCAGGCGGCAACGCGGCCTTGCTCCATCGATGTGGAGGCCAGTGAAGGAAAGCCGATGACATCGCCCGCCGCATAGATATGCGGCACGCTGGTCTGCAGCGTGACGGGATCGACAGTGATGCGGCCGCGGTGATCGACGGTGATGCCGGCGGCATCGAGATTGAGTCGGTCGGTCGCGCCGACGCGGCCGGCGGCGAACAGCAACATCTCGGACGTGACGTTGCGGCCGTCAGCGAGCCGGGTGACGATCTGGCCATGAGCGTTCTGCTCGATCGCATTGACCTTGGAGCCGAGCCGCAGCGCGACATTGCGGTCGCGCAGCTCATGCATGAATTCGTCGATCAGCTCCTTGTCGATGAAATCGAGAAAGGTCGGCCGCGGCTCGATCAGGGTGACGGCGACATCGAGCGCGCTGAAGATGGTCGCATATTCGACGCCGATCACGCCGGCGCCGATGACTGCGAGGCTGCGCGGCAGTTTCGGCAGATCGATGATCTCGTCGCTGTCGAACACGGTCTTGTTGTCGAATGGCACGTAATCCGGCCGGAACGGGCGGGTGCCGCAGGCAATCAGGATATGGCCGGCAGTGACATTCTTGATCTCGTTCTTCTCATTGGCGATCTCGATCTGGTGCGGTCCGGTGAAACGTGCCTCGCCGATCGCCGTCTTCACGGCATTGCGGCTGAACTGATGCTCCAGCACCTCGACCTCGTGGTCGAGTGTCTTCTGCAGCCGCACAATCAGGTCGTGGGCGTCGATGTCCTGTTTCACCCGATAGGAACGGCCGTAGAAGCCGCGCTCGCGCCAGCCGGACAGGTTGAGCACGGTCTCGCGCAGGGTCTTCGACGGAATGGTGCCGGTATGGACCGAGACGCCGCCGACTCGTCGGCCCTTCTCGACCACCAGCACCGATTTACCGAGCTTGGCGAACTGGACGGCAGCGCGCCGGCCAGAGGGGCCGGAGCCGATCACGATCGTGTCGTAGTCATACATCGAAGAGGCCTCGAAACCGGAAGGGCCGGCATATGCAATCGCTTCGCCATGCAGCAATCGGGCCACAGGCGGTATCTTCCTGCACGAGGAATGCAAATTCGGTGTGACTTGGACGGGGAGATCGACCTGCGAAGCCGGGTCCGCGGTCAGCACCACCAATTCCGACGGGAGAGTTCAATTGAATAAGGCTACCTCCGAGGTAATCGACGCGATGACTGGAAGCTGGGATCAAAGTGGACGGCTGCTTCAGGCCGACCGTTGAGCGAGGCGCTCCATGCACCAGATCGTTGCCAATCCTGTCGACTCCGTGCGCCGCTGGTGGGTGCTGGCGATCGTCGTTGCGGCGCAGTTCATGTTTGGGGTCGATGCCTTCATCGTCAATGTCGCGATTCCAACCATCGCGGTCGAGCTTCGTGCCAGCGCGGCGCAGATCGAGGCCGTGATTGCGGTCTATCTGATCGGATATGCGACGCTGGTGATCACCGGCGGCCGGCTCGGTGACATCTACGGCACCAGGAACACCTTTCTCGCCGGCGTGCTCGGCTTCACCCTGACGTCGCTGTGGTGCGGGCTCGCGCAATCCGGACCGGAGCTAATTCTGGCGCGGCTGGCACAGGGCGCCACTGCAGCGCTGATGGTGCCGCAGGTGCTGGCCACCATCCATGTGCTGTTTGTGGACGAAACTCGCGCCCGTGCCTTCGCTGTCTACGGCATCGTGCTCGGCCTTGCCGGCGCTGCGGGCTTTCTGCTTGGTGGCCTGCTGGTGACGATGGACCTTGCAGGCCTCGGCTGGCGTGCGGTGTTCTTCGTCAATGTACCGATGGGGCTTGTCATCATCGCGGCTGCTTGGCGGCTGATGCCATCCGTTCCCCGCCGTCCAGACACGCGGCTGGATATTCCGGGTGCGCTGGTGCTGTTCGCCGGGTTGCTCGGTCTGATCGGCCCGCTGCTGTTCGGGCACGAATTGCATTGGGCGCCGTCGGTGTGGTTGGCGATGGCTACGGGTGCGGCAGTGATCGTCGGCTTCGTCAGGCTGGAGCGCCGTGTCGCGTTGCGCGGTGGCATGCCGCTGATCGATCTGGCGTTGCTCGCGGATGCTGCTTTCATGCGCGGGCTGTGCGCTGTGTTCTTTTTCTTCTTCGCCAATCTGTCATTCTACCTCGTGATGACGTTGTTCATGCAGAACGCGTTGCACATGCCGCCGCTGCGGGCCGGTTTTATTTTCGTACCGCTGGCGCTGGCTTTTGTTGTCGCGTCGCGTCACAGCGGCATGCGGTCACGCCATCGTGGCACGCTGGTGCTGATCGAGGGCTGCGTGGTGCAGGTCATCGGTCTCACCGCGCTGGCTGCAACGGTGCTGGCCGTCAACGCGTCGTCTGCATCGCTGCTGGCGGTGCCGCTTGCCGTATTCGGTTACGGCCAGGGTCTGGTCATGGCGCCGCTGTCCAGTGCCGTACTATCGACCGTGCAGACGTCGAGCGCAGGAGCCGGCTCGGGCATGTACGGCACCACGACGCAAATCGCCAATGCAGCCGGCGTTGCTGCGATCGGCGCGGTCTATTTCGCGGTGCAATCCGCGACATCGGCAGTCATCGCGCTGCTCGCAAGCTTCGCACTCTGCATTTGTCGGTCACCGCCAGTGCGGGCTTTCTGCTATGGATGCGCCGCGCGGGCGCCGCATAGAATTCCAGCACGGCGTTTGATCGTCCAGCACGCGCCTTGACAGGTCAATCGCGATGGCTTGATATTAGGGCATGGGGACAAAGCGATCTCCCCACGAGGCGACATGCCCAAGTATCGCGTCCCGCATTCCTGCAAGGACGCGCCATGTCATCGATTAACAGCATTTCCGTTGAAAAACTCGTTCGCCTGATCGGGACGCCGAAATGTCCCGCGCTCGTCGATGTCCGCACCGACGAGGATTTCGCCCGGTCGCAGTTTCTCCTGCCAGGTTCGGTCCGGCGGCCATTCGGCGACGTGAATGGTTGGGCCGCAGCGCTGCGCGGTCGGTCCGCCATGGTGATCTGCCAGATAGGTCTCAAGCTCAGTCACGGCGTTGCCGCGCTGCTGCGCGATGCCGGTATCCCGGCAGAGGTTCTGGAAGGCGGGTATCTCGCATGGGAGAGTGCGGGCCTGCCGCGCGTTCCCGCCGGCAAGTTGCCGCCGCAAAACCCGCAGGGCCGCACTTTGTGGGTGACGCGCGAACGGCCGAAGATCGACCGCATTGCCTGTCCCTGGCTGATCCGGCGTTTCATCGATCCGGCGGCGCTATTCATGTTCGTTGCGCCGTCGGAAGTCTCGGCAGTCGGCGAGAAATTTGATGCTGCGCCCTTCGATATCGAAGGCGTGTTCTGGAGCCATCGCGGCGAGCTCTGTACCTTCGATGTGATGATCGAGGAATTCGGCCTCGCCACGCCGCCGTTGCTGCGGCTGGCTACCATTGTCCGCGCGGCGGATACAGCGCGGCTCGATCTCGCCCCGGAAGCGCCGGGCCTGTTGGCGGCGTCACTCGGCCTGTCGCGGATGTATGCCGACGATCTCGAACAGCTTGAGGCTGGACTGAATTTGTACGATGCGTTCTATCGCTGGTGCCGAGATGCCAGCACCGAAACCCACAACTGGCCGACAGCAAAGACGAAAGCTTGAGATGACGGAAGCAACTTCGGTCACACCGCCAGCCATTCCCGAGCCGCAGACCCACGGCGTTTCCTTCTCGGAGGCATTTTCGGTGTGGCTCCGGATCGCGTTGCTTTCCTTCGGCGGTCCGGCCGGGCAGATCGCGGTGATGCATCGCATCCTCGTCGATGAGAAGCGCTGGGTGTCGGAGAGCCGGTTTCTGCATGCACTGAACTATTGCATGCTGTTGCCGGGCCCGGAGGCGCAGCAGCTTGCGACCTATATCGGCTGGCTGATGCACCGGACCGCTGGCGGGCTGATGGCCGGTGGGCTGTTCATCCTTCCCGGTGCGATCTGCATCATGGTGCTGAGCTGGATTTACGCTGCATTCGGTAATGTCGGCATCGTCGCGGCGCTGTTCTTCGGCCTGAAGGCCGCAGTGCTCGCGATCGTGCTGCAGGCGGTGGTGCGAGTCGGTAGTCGTGCACTGAAGAACGATGTGATGCGCGCGCTGGCGGCCATCGCCTTCCTCGCGATCTTCTTTCTCGACGTGCCATTCCCGGTGATTGTTTTCGGTGCGGCAGCGATTGGCTTCCTCGGCGGTCGGGCCGGTCTGTCGGCCTTCACGGTGAGTGCGGGCCACGGGTCATCAGGCGGCGGCGACGCTGATAGTTTGCTCGGAGATCAACTTCCTCTCCATGCCCGGCCGAGTGTACGGCAGTCGCTCACCGTTGCGGTCGTCTGGCTGGTGCTGTGGCTTACGCCCGTCGCTGTGCTGCTCGTGGCGTTCGGCAGCAATGATGTGTTCAGCCAGATTGCCGTTTTCTTCTCCAAGATGGCGATGGTCACCTTTGGCGGTGCCTATGCGGTTCTCGCTTATGTCGCGCAGCAGGCCGTCGATCACTACGCATGGCTGAAGCCGGGTGAGATGCTCGATGGCCTTGGCATGGCCGAAACCACGCCTGGTCCGTTGATCATGGTGCTGCAATTCGTGGGCTTCATGGCCGCCTTCCGCGCACCGGGGATGTTGCCGCCGCTGCTGGCGGGCACGCTTGGTGGATTGCTCGCGACCTGGGTGACCTTTGCGCCGTGCTTTCTCTGGATTTTCCTCGGGGCGCCGTTCGTCGAAACTCTTCGTGGCAACCGCGCGCTGAGCGCCGCGCTGGCGGCGATTACCGCCGCAGTGGTCGGCGTCATCCTCAACCTGGCGATATGGTTCGCCATCCACACGATGTTTCGGGAGGTGAAACCTGTTCGCACGCTCGGACTCAGCTTCGACATGCCGGTTCTGCAGAGCGTCAATGGATGGGCTGTCGCGCTGTCGGTCGCGGCGCTGCTTGGGGTCTTCTATCTGAGGATTGGTTTGCTGCAGATCCTGTTGGCTTGTGCAGGCGCGGGCGTGCTTTTGCACATCGTCGGTCTGGTGTGACGTCAATCGCGAAACCGTGTGCGGAACCGGTAATTGACGGCCGACGGAACAGGAACGTTTCGAACCACGTCGCGTTGAAGGCCGTTCACTCAACAGGAGCTGACCATGCGGAAAACCATTCTTGTTGCGATCTGCGCCACGGCCATCGGCGCTACTCCGTTCGCAGCCTTTGCCCAGGCGACCGGCCCGTCCGGCCAGGATTCGACCAAGATGGGCACCGGCACGACGGCGAAGGAAGGCGAGACCAAGGCCACGGGCACCCAGGGAATGTCGAAAAATAGCGCGAAGAAGGATTCCATGCACAAAGACGGCATGAAGAAAGACAAGATGATGAAGAACGAGATGAAACAGTAACTCGTCATCTCTCCCCGACTCGCCCCGTATGACCTGGCCATGTTATGGCCGGCCCTGCGGGGCTTCCTTTGCAATATAGGTAATTTCGGAAGCGTCCGTGGCGCCTCTCGTTTCGTTGATAGGTATATTGAAACCGTATTTGTTTTATTTTGCAGTGCAGCAACCATATGTCGTCGGTACTGTTGTATAAGCCTGACGACCTAGGAGCTGCCGTGTCTCTTGCCGATAATATCGATTTCCTCCGCAATCTCCCGAAACCGCCCGGAATCAATACGTTGCAGGGGTTGGCGCGCGGCCGTGCGTCGGCAGGTTTGAGTCCGATCAGCGAATCAACGGGTTTCGGCAGCAATCCCGGCGACCTCCGTATGTTCAGTTACGTGCCCGCCACGCTGGCAGCAAATCCGGCATTGGTCGTCGTGCTGCACGGATGCACCCAGAACGCTGCGGGCTATGACAACGGCACCGGCTGGTCTGCTCTGGCCGAGCGCTATGGTTTCGCGCTGCTGATGCCCGAACAGAAGTCGTCCAATAACGGCAACACCTGCTTCAACTGGTTCAATGCCGATGACATCGCGCGCGATAGCGGCGAAGCGCTCTCGATCCGTGAGATGATCGAGCAGATGGCCGTGGACCACGATGTGGATCGCAAGCGCATCTTCGTTACGGGTCTGTCGGCCGGCGGCGCGATGACCTCGGTGATGCTGGCGACCTATCCTGATGTCTTTGCTGCTGGTGCCATCATCGCAGGCCTGCCTTACGGTATCGCCACCACCATGCAGGAAGCGCTGAGCGGCATGTATCGCGCGGCGCCGCGTGCCGCGAACGATCTCGGCAATCTCGTGCGCAAGGCATCGCCGCATACCGGTGAGTGGCCGAAAGTGTCCGTCTGGCACGGCAGTGCCGATCGCACCGTCAATCCGGCCAATGCCAACGAGATCGTCAAGCAATGGCTCGACCTTCACGGCCTGCCGCCCGCACCGATGTCCGCCGTGGATGTCGACGGCTATCCGCGTGAGGTGTGGTGGAACAAGGACGGTGAAACCGTCGTGGAATCCTACACGATCACCGACATGGCGCATGGCACGCCGCTGGCGATTGCCGGACAGGACGAACCCTATGGCGCCGCCGGTGCCTTCCTGCTCGAAGCCGGCATCTCATCCTCTTATCATATCGCGCAGTTTTTCGGCCTTACCCGGCAGCTTGCACCCCGCAATGTCGAAGCTGCAGTCGTGGAACCCGCGGCGCCGGCGGATGCTGTTGTCTCATTGGTGACGCAAAAGCCGCGCACGTCAGGCGATCGAGGTGCCGCGCGCCGCGATCCCGCAGGACGGCGGTCTATCGATATCAACGGTGCCATTACCCGTGCCCTCACGGCTGCCGGTCTCATCAAGTCACCTTGACAAGTAACAGGGCGTGATCGGCGCCGATTTGCGCCAGGTCTGACAGGGCGCTAAGTTCTCAAGATACGTCAGACTGGTCTTGCGTACCGATTGCCCGCGCATGTTGGATGCCCATCGACCGAATTCGCCCGACTTTCTCGCCGGTGGAGGCGAGATGGGCGCGTTGATGCGCGCTTACGATTGGGCATCGCATCCGATCGGAGCACCGGACACCTGGCCGCAGAGTCTGCGCACCGCGATCCGGATCGTTCTGAATACCAACCACCCGATGTTCATCTGGTGGGGACCGGACCTCATCCAGTTCTATAATGACGCCTATGCGCTGACCATGGATGCACAACAGCATCACGCAGGGCTGGGCGCGCGCGGCCGTGAATTCTGGCACGAAATCTGGCCCATCATCGGTCCGCAGATCGCGCAGGTGATGAGTGGCGGCGGTGCCACCTGGCATGAAAACCAGCTGATCCCCATGACGCGCAATGGCAAGCTCGAACACAGCTATTGGACCTACAGCTACAGTCCGCTCGATCTGGATGATGGCGTCGGCGGTGTGCTGGTGGTTTGCCGCGATGTCACCCGGGATCATGAAGCGACCATTGTCTTGCGCGAGCGAGAAGCAGAGCTCGCGCGCGTGCAGCAGATCGGCCAGATCGGCGGTCTCGAAGTCGATCTGCGTACCGGCTTCCGCAATCGTCGATCGCCCGAATATCTGATCGTTCATGGTTTGCCGCCGGAAGCGGCCAACGAGTCGCACGAAGATTGGGTGCGTCGCATCCATCCCGAGGATCGCGAGGCGACGGAGCAGAAGTTTCGCGACGCGGTGAAAAGCGGCGTGCGCGACTATACTGTGCAGTATCGCATCATTCGCCCGAGCGATGGCCAGACCCGCTGGATTTCAGTGCGATCCTATATCGAGCGCGACGACGCGGGAAAGCCGCTGCGGCTGGTCGGTGCGCATACCGACGTCACCGATCAGGTGCTGGCAGAGCAGGCGCTGCGCAAGAGCGAGGATGAGGCGCGTCGGCTCGCGGCAAAACTTGCAGACCTCAATGAGACGCTGGAACAGCGTGTGCGCGACAAGACGCGTGAGCGCGACCGGATCTGGAGCGTGTCGCAGGATCTCCTGATGGTCGCCGACCATGATGGCGTCTGGCGCACCGTCAATCCGGCCTGGACGCGCACGCTCGGCTGGAGCGAGGCCGAGCTGCTCAACAAGACCTCGCGCTGGCTCGAGCATCCCGAGGATCAGGCCAGGACAATGGCCGAGGTCGATAAGCTTGCTGCCGGCGAGCCGACGATCCGCTTCGAGAATCGCCTTCGCCACAGGGATGGCTCCTATCGCTGGCTGTCCTGGACGGCGGTGCCGGATCAGAACCAGATCTATTGTGTGGCGCGCGATGTCACCGCCGAGAAGGCTGCCGCCGAGCGCCTTAAAAATACTGAAGAGGCCCTGCGTCAGTCGCAAAAGATGGAGGCTGTCGGTCAGCTCACCGGCGGCATCGCACATGACTTCAACAACCTGCTCACCGGCATCGTCGGCTCGCTCGACCTGATGCAGACACGGCTCGGTCAGGGCCGCACCGACAATATCGCGCGCTATATCGACGCTGCGATGACCTCGGCCAATCGTGCGGCTGCGCTGACGCACCGGTTGCTGGCCTTTGCGCGGCGGCAACCGCTGATTCCGAAAAGCGTCGATGCCAATATGCTGATCGTCTCGCTGGAGGATCTGTTGCGCCGGACCATTGGCGAGACGCTGGATCTCGATATCGTGGCGGCGTCTGATCTATGGTGCACGCTGTGCGATCCAAACCAGTTGGAGAGCGCGTTGCTCAATCTGGCGATCAATGCGCGCGACGCGATGCCTGATGGCGGGCACTTGAAGATCGCGACACAGAATGTGCGCGTCGATGCCATCAATGCCAATGCGCCGGCTCTGACGCTTGGCGACTATATCTGCATCAGCGTCAGCGACAGCGGAACCGGCATGAGCCCGGAGGTCGTGGCGCGCGCCTTCGATCCGTTCTTCACGACAAAGCCGATCGGGCAGGGCACGGGCCTCGGCCTATCGATGATCTACGGCTTCGCGCGTCAATCCAACGGACATGTCAGCATCGACAGCAGGCTCGATATCGGGACGACCGTGAAACTGTATCTGCCGCGCCATGAGGGAGACGCTGCCGCACAGGATGCGGCCCCGCTGAAGGGCGATCAGCATGTGGCCGCAGGCGAAACCCTGCTGGTGGTCGAGGATGAGCCGGTGGTGCGCTCTGTCATCGTCGATATGTTGAAGGACGAAGGCTACCGCGTGCTCGAGGCAGTTGATGGTCCGTCGGGCTTGCGGGTCCTGCGCGAGACGCCGAACATCGATCTGCTGGTCACCGATATCGGGCTGCCCGGCATGAACGGCCGTCAGCTTGCCGATCAAGCGCGCGAGGCGCGGCCGGACTTGAAGATCCTGTTCATCACCGGTTATTCCGAAAGCGTCGTTATGGCGAAGGGCTTTCTGCTGCCTGGGATGGAGATGATTACCAAGCCGTTCGACCTCGATCATTTCCTGCGACGCATCCGCGCGATGGTCACGAGCTAAAGCGTTTTCAAGCGAAGTGGATACCGGTTCGCGTCTAGAAAACGCGTCAGAATAAAAGGCGTAGCCCTCCGGTTCCATATCTCTCCAGATATTTCAGCCTCGGTGCGCAGGTTCTAACAGTTCAATCGCCGGAACCATTGTGCGGCCGCGAGCTTGTATCGGCGCAATTCAAAACTGGAGATCATCATGATCCGCCGTCTTCTTGGAACCGCTGCCATCGTCGCCATGATGGCTCTTCCCGCCGTTGCTCAGGCTCAGGGTGTCCCCGGAGGCATTGAGCGTGGTGCGCGTGATGGCGAGCGCGCAGCTGGTCCTGTGGGCGCTATCGTAGGCGGCACCATCGGTGGTGTTGTCGGCGGCGTAGCCGGCGTGCTCGGTGTCGATGATCGTCCGCGGTTCCGCAGCTATGTCGTGGAACAGCGTCGCCCATCCTACACCTATAGCAACGAAGTTCGTGTCGGTGCAGTGCTGCCTGAGAGCGGCGTGACCTATTACGAGGTTCCGGCAGAATACAATTCCGCCCGTGAATACCGCTACACCGTGGTCAATGGTCGCACGGTTCTCGTCGAGCCGCGCACCCATCGCATCGTGGAAGTGATCGATTAAGCCGATCAATAAATGACTTTTCGAACGGGCCGCCTTCAGGCGGCCCGTTTTGTTCCATCTATGGCCTGCGGCGTATCTGTAGTCAGCGCCGATGTTCTCGCGTAGAGAAGTGCCGGGGAATCACACGAGCACCACGCGGCGATCAATCGCCCGGATGCGGAGAACGATGGCCACCAGCAATCGCGATCAGATCGCCCCTGCCATCGCACTGGACATTCCCCTTGCCGATCGTACCGAGACAGGTCTCGCTTTGCCGGACGGCGTGCGGCCCTATCGCATCGACTGGCTCAACACGCTCACCATCGCCACCTTTCACGCACTCGCATTGCTGGCGCTGATGCCGATGTTCTTCAACTGGACAGCGGTGATCGTGGCGGTCATCGCAGCGCGGCTGTTCGGGCTCATCGGCATCAATATCGGTTATCACCGGCTGCTGACGCATCGTGGTTTCAAGTGCCCGAAATGGCTGGAGCACGCTTTCGTTGTCGTCGCGATCTGCTGTGCCGAGGATACGCCGGCGCGCTGGGTGGCCATCCATCGCCGTCATCACGAGAAGTCCGACGAGCAGCCGGATCCACACAGCCCGCTTGCCAGCTTCTTCTGGGGCCATATGGGCTGGCTGCTGGTGAAGAACCCGGACCTGTCCCGCCTCGGCATCTATGAACGATATGCCAAGGACGTCCTGCGGGATCCGTTCTATGTCGCGCTGGAACGTAATTTCTGGCAGCTGAAGATCCTGCTCATCCAGATCAACGTTTTCTTCTTTGCGGGCCTGGCCGGCAAGCTGCTGTGGGGCGGCTCATGGGCCGAGGCCGTGCAGTTCGCTCTCAGCATCGTCATCTGGGCGGTCTTCGTGCGAACCGTCTTCGTCTGGCATCAGACCTGGGCGGTCAATTCGGTCACCCACATCTGGGGCTACCGCAACTACGCGACCGATGAGGACAGCCGCAACAATCTGTTCGTTGGCTACCTCGCCCACGGCGAGGGCTGGCATAACAACCATCACGCCGATCAGCGCTCCGCGCGCCATGGCCATCGCTGGTGGGAGTTCGATACCACCTATCTGACGATCCGCCTGCTGGAGAAGCTCGGCCTGGTATCGGATATTGTCGAGCCGCGGCATACGACCAAGAGGTAAGGCCTGCCAAGCTCGAGCACGCCACACGAGATGCAACTTTTCGTCACAATTCGCGTTACTACACCATGATGACGAAGCCCGATATCTGGTACGTGGCGTTTGGCCCCGACAAATCCGTGAAGTCCGACACTCGTGCGACAAACGGTGTGCGTACGACCAGGACCTTCAAATCCGAAATCGATGCAAAACTGTTCGCCCGGGAAATCCTGGCCAAAGGCTGGACCGCTACAGCCGGCACACTCAATCCATATCAACCCAAGCGCACCATTGCGGCATCGCAGATCGAAGACTGGGCCGATCCCGCTCGAGCCGACTAATCTGGCTAGATGACTTCGTAGGCGAAAAACAGGATGATTACCGTGATCGCGACGAGGCCTCCCAGAAAGCACTGATCGGCAATCGACTCGCAGCGCTCGCTGAGTTGGCGGTTTTGCGACTTCCGCATAGATGTGTAGGATGCGACCGCGCTGGCGAGAAAGAACAGCGAGGCGATGGCCGAATATTCATCGACCCGGCTGGGGCCGATCTGCGGCTCCATGATCTTGACCAGTCCGATCAGCGTCGCGCAGACGCCGATCATCGTCCCGGAGCTCGGCAGGATGTGCTTGGAAAGCGCTCCTTGCTCCCCGGAGGCCTTGTCATCGCTCATTGCGAGATTATGCCTGGCCGGTGAGGAACGGGTTGGTCATGCGCTCTTGGCCAATACTGGAGCCGGGGCCATGACCGCAGATGAACCCGACATCGTCGCCGAGCGGCAGCAGTTTGGTCGTAATCGAATTAATCAATGTCTCATGGCTGCCGCCGGGGAAGTCGGTCCGCCCGATGGAGCCTGCGAACAGCACGTCGCCGACATGGGCGAATTTCATCGCCTTGCTGTAATACACGACGCTCCCAGGCGAATGACCGGGGCAGTGCAATACGTCGAAGGTCAGACCGCCGACGCTGACGGTGTCGCCTTCATTGAGCCAGCGATCGGGCATGAAGTTGCGGGTGCCCGTCATGCCGTATTTTGCGCCGCTGTCCTCGACATGTTCGAGCAGGAACGTATCGGCGACATGCGGGCCGATGATTTCGACCTTCAGCGTTTCGCGCAGCTCGTCGGCGCCGCCGACATGGTCGATATGGCCGTGGGTCAGCCAGATCTGTTCGACCTTCACATTGGCCTTGGCAATGGCGTCCAGGATCAGCGGTACGTCGCCGCCGGGATCGATCACCACGGCCTGCCGCGTGGTCTCATCCCACAGCAACATGCAGTTCTGCTGAAACAGGGTCACCGGAATGATGGTGCCGCCGGCCTGGGCTTTATGTTCGGTTTCATCTGTCATCGCGCCACAATGCTGATTTTTGCGGACGAGAAAAGGGGGAATTTGGGCGGCTTCTTTCTTCCCCTCTCCCCCGGGCGCGGCGCAGCCGCGACGGGTGGGAGAGGGTGGATCGAACCGCAGAGCGGTTCGAGACGGAAGAGGGGGCGCTCGCTCAAGGCCCTCTCCCGCCTTCGCTTCGCTCAGGCACCCTCTCCCACGGCGCGCAGCTTCGCTGCGCTTGGGGGAGAGGGGAGGGAAAGGACGACCGCGTTCTACTTCTTCAATTGCACCTTCAACGTCGCCTCCACCTCGCGATCGAAGGACGACGCCTTGGCCGGCGCCTTGTCGCGCTGGGTCATGAGGTAGGCATCGCGCTTGGCCACCAGCGCGCTGAGCTTGTCGTTTAGCACCTTGCGATCTTTCATCTGCTTGCCGAGTTCATCGGCGCGCTGCTGCGGCGACAATTTACGAATGGCCTCCGGCAATTCATCCTCCTTCACGCTATCGAGCTTCTGCTTGCCGGCGGACACGTCGCTGACGAGGTCGCCGCCGCCCGTGACGGCTTCCGACGACACTTTCGCGCGCTTGTTGATGTAGCTTGCCATATCCGTTGCCGAGGCGGGCGCCGCCGCCGCGACTTCCGAGAGCTGCCGGGTCTTGTTCTCGGTGTGCTTCTGCAGCGCGCGCGGGCCGTAGGGGATCACCGTCTTGTTGATGTCGTTTTGCAGGATGATGATCTCTTCGTCATAGGGCGTCTCGATGATGACGATCTGGCCGCCATCCTGCGGGATTGCGATGAAACGGCCGTCGCCGCGTTGGGCAACGTCGCGCCAGACCTTCTCCGTATCGCGGGCAGCGCCTGCCAGAACAGCGTTGACGATGATGTCCTTCTGCTTCGCGACTTCGAGCGTGGTCGTGTATTTCGTGTCCTGCTGATAATCCATATGCGGCGGTGCGTCGCCGACCAGGAAGACGATACGCCTGACATCGTTGCCCTTGGTCCATTGCAGCTTGTTGACGGCGACATCGAGCGCCTCGTTGACGCTTTCCGGCCAGTCGCCGCCACCCTTCGCCCGGACCTGCAGCAAGTTGCCATAGAGGTCCTGGATGTCGGTGGTGAGGTCGAAGGTCTTGGTCACGTAGTCGTCGCCGATGTCGCGATAGGCGACGAGACCCATACGGATGTCGGCGTCGGGATTGCTGTCGAGGATCGTGGTTGCGATCGACCATATCTTACGTTTGGCGCCTTCGATCAGCCCGCTCATGGAACCGGTGGTGTCGAGCACGAAGGCGACTTCGACGGTCGGCTTTGCCTGCGCGGAACCGGCGAAAATCGCCTGCGGCAAAGTTGCGGCAGCGGCGATCAGGATGACGCGGCCGATATGGGCTAAGTTCATGGGATGTCTCCGTAATCCGGGCTGCAGCGATGGAAGAACTCGCCCGCCGCCGCTCGCGGAAAACTTGCGTCCAGCTTGCGACATGCGTGCGGCAGACCGGCGGGAGACATGATGGGCGGCCCCGCCGAAATCGGCTAAGTTTGTCGCCATGGAAGCGAATACCGTTCACACGCCAGCGCTGATTTTCGATCGTCGTCAGTCGGAGACGGCGCTGGCGATTGCGCGCGGAACCACAAGGTTGCTGCGGTCGCTGGGATTCTCATGCGTCAGCGAACTATCATTGCCGTCCGGACGGCGTGCGGATCTGGTCGCGCTGAACGAGCGCGGGGATGTCTGGATCGTCGAGATCAAGTCATCGATCGAGGATCTGCGGGCTGATCAGAAATGGCCCGAGTATCGCGCGCATTGCGACCGGCTGTTCTTTGCCTTCACGCAGGATCTCCCCTGCGAGATTTTTCCCGGCGATACAGGCCTGATCGTGGCGGATGCCTATGGCGCGCATGTTCATTGCGATGCACCGGAGCATCGTCTCCCGGTGCCGACGCGCAAGGGCATGATGCTGCGCTTCGCGATGACCGCGGCGCACAGACTGAACAGGCTGCACGACCCTCAAGGTCATGCAGCCCTGCCGAACGAAATCTAGCTTTTAAAGAAGGCTCAGCGCGGCGCGCGCTTGGCGAGAATGCGCTGCAGCGTACGGCGATGCATGTTCAGACGACGTGCGGTTTCCGAGACGTTGCGGTTGCACATCTCATAGATGCGCTGGATGTGCTCCCAGCGCACGCGGTCGGCCGACATCGGGTTGTTAGGCAGTTCGGACTTGTCATTGTCGATCGCAAGCAGCGCTGCAACGACGTCGTCGGCATCGGCCGGCTTCGACAGATAGTCGACGGCACCCATCTTCACTGCTGTCACGGCGGTGGCGATGTTGCCATAGCCGGTGAGCACGATGGCGCGCGCATCGGGACGCTGCTGCTTCAGTGCCGACACGACATCGAGCCCGTTGCCGTCACCGAGACGAAGATCGACTACGGCAAAAGCGGGCGCTGATTTGCTGATCTGGGCGAGACCTTCGGAAACGGAGTCGCAGGACGTGACCGTGAAGCCGCGCGTTTCCATCGCACGCGAAAGACGCTCCAGAAACGGCTTGTCGTCCTCCACGATCAGGAGCGAACGGTCGGTCTGTTCAGTCACTTCGGCGAGCGCATTCACGGTTCAAAATCCTCCATATCCAATACGATACCATATGGCGCTGCCGAATGCAGCTGCCAAGGGTGTGAAGATTTGAATGGCTTGATTGTGAAGTTAATCCAAAAGCGTTTTGGCCCGTAAAACGGGTGGTTAATTCTAATCACGGTGGTACATCAGCGCGGCGTGTTGTCGCAGAGCAGCATGATGGACGAAACGTAATGAAAGTAGATCCGGAATGGACGCGACTCCGACTGGGCCGAAGAAGCCCGAGGTAAATGACGAGACATCGGCTCGTTACGACGGCTGGCGTATCGTCGGTGTTTGTTTCCTGCTCGCGACATTCGGCTGGGCGCTCGGCTTCTATGGCCAGAGCGTCTATCTCGCGGAACTTCAGCGCGTGCATGGCTGGCCGGCCTCGACCATCGCAACGGCCACGACCTTCTTCTATCTCGTCGGCGCATTGCTGGTCGCATTCGTGAGCGAAGCGATGCGCGCGCTCGGGCCGCGCAACTGTTTGCTGGCCGGTGTCGGCGTGATGGCTTTCGCCACCATCCTGCTCGGACAGATCACCTCGCCCTGGCAGCTCTATGCAGTGAACGTGCTGCTCGCCTTCGGCTGGGCCGGCACAAGTCTGGGCGCGATCACCAACACGCTTGGTCTGTGGTTCGACAAGAAGCGCGGTATGGCTATCAGCCTTGCGCTGAATGGCGCGAGTTTCGGCGGCATCGTCGGCGTGCCTTTACTGGTCGCGGCGAGCAATGCCTTCGGTTTTGGCGGCGCGACTATCGCAGCAGCGATCGCGATGCTTGTGCTGCTCGTCCCGGTGATCATCATCTTCGTCGGCCATCCGCCGCATCGCGCAGCATCCGCCACATCGGACGGTGTTGCCGCTACGGCCAGCGCGCCATCGTCGACACGCATTCGCGCGGAGGCGATGCGCGACGTGGCGTTCCTGACGCTCACCATTGCTTTTGCGTTCGGATTATTTGCGCAGGTCGGCTTCATCGTGCACCTGATCTCGTTTCTCGATCCGGTGATCGGCCGCGAGCGCGCGGCGGCCGCGGTGTCGCTGCTGACGCTGATGGCGGTGGTTGGCCGCGTGCTGTTCTCGACAGTGATCGACCGGCTCAATCAGCGACTGGCCTCGGCCTGTTCGTTCCTCAGCCAGGCGACGGCGCTTGCGATCATTATCAATTCGCGCAACGAGGCGCTGGTGTTCTTCGCCTGCGCGCTGTTCGGCTTTTCGGTTGGCAATCTCATCACGCTGCCGGCGCTGATCGTGCAGCGCGAATTTGCAGCGCGGTCGTTCGGCGTGCTGGTCAGCCTGATCACGGCGGCGACGCAGGTCACTTACGCTTTCGGTCCGGGCATCGTCGGCTGGCTGCGCGATCTTTCGGGCAGTTACGCCGTGCCGTTTTATGTCTGCATGGCGTTGCAGGTGGCCGCGGCACTGTTGATCATGGTGCGGGGGCGGAAGAGCAAAGCTCTAACCTCATGGTGAGGAGCCGCGTAGCGCCGTCTCGAACCATGAGCTGCTTGGCACATCCTTCGAGACGCCGCGCGAAGGGGCGCGGCTCCTCAGGATGAGGACTGAGTTTATGTCTGCCGCTGCTTCAGCAGCTCCTCAACATCCAGCCGCCTGGTAAACATCGCAATCCCGCCATCGCCATTCCGTGGCCACTCCGCCTCCGGCCGATCCCAATATAACTCGACGCCGTTCTGGTCGGGGTCGCGCAGATACAGCGCCTCGCTGACGCCGTGGTCGCTGGCGCCGTCAAGCTGTATGCCGGCCGAGAGCACGCGGTGCAGCGCGTCGGCCAATGCGGCGCGGGTGGGATACAGGATCGCGGTATGGAAAAGACCTGTGGTGCCGGGCGCCGGTGGCTGGCCGCCTTTGCTCTCCCAGGTATTCAGGCCGATGTGGTGATGGTAATCGCCGGCGGCGATGAAGACAGCCTGATCGCCATAGCGTTGCTTGACCTGAAAGCCGAGGACGTCGCGGTAAAAGCCGAGCGCGCGATCAAGATCGGCAACCTTCAGGTGAACATGCCCGATCCGTGTGCCTGCGGGGATCGGTAGGGTTTGGTCGGGCATGGGAAACTCCTGAGGGGTATGGCGCTCAGCACGATCTAGTCACGCGATCGCAGGATCGGTAGAGCGTCTTCGCGAAACCCATCGTTTCCAGGAATTGGATTGATGGGTCTCGTGGCGCTTTACCCATAGGGGCATCGCCTACGCAAGTTCCGAGACCAGCCCGTCCGGCAGGCCGAACTCGTAGGTGTTCAGCGTCATCGAGACCATGGTGTAGTAGCCGCACAGGCCGATGATCTCGACGAGGCCCTGGGCGCCCAGCGTCTCGGTGGCTTCGTCATAGAGCGGCTTGGACAGGCCCTGCGCCTCGTGCAGCGACTTGGCGACGTCATAGATCACCCGCGCCTTCTTCTCGCTGAAACTCGGCGTGCGGCGGTTCTTGATGTCTTCGATGATGGCGGGATCGAGGCCGCCGTCGAGCGCCATCTTCTTGTGCGCATACCATTCGAAATGCGCGGTCCAGTGCCGCGCGGTGACGAGGATCGCCAGCTCGGCATGCGCGGGTGTCAGCGTGGTGTCGTAGCGCAGAAACGCGCCGAGGCGGGTCGCGTGCCGGGCCATGTTCGGGCTGGCGAGCCAGGCCATCATCGGCTCCGGCGGGCGTCCGCGCTTGCTGGCGATCGACTCGTCATAGATGGACTTCTGGTCGGGAGACATTTCGCCAGGCGAAAGCCACTTGAGACGCATGTTGTTTCCTCGTGTGTTTTTGCTCGTTGTTCTCTGGCGATACACCGGAATGGCGAGCCTGACTACTTCCGCTTTGCAGCAGGCCATTGAATTCCACGAAGTGGCGAGTAAGCTTCGCCCAACAACATTGCGGATGCTCGGCATCCCGCGCACAAAATGGATGGAAACGCTGATGTCGGATCTCGATCAATTTCGCAGCGAGACGCGCGCCTGGCTTGAGGCCAATTGCCCGCCGGAGATGCGGAGGCCGATGAGTTCGGATGAGGATACATTCTGGGGCGGTCGCAATGCGAAGTACTCATCCGAGCCGCAGCGTCTCTGGTTCGAACGGATGCGCGACAAGGGCTGGACCGTGCCGCATTGGCCAAAGGAATATGGCGGCGGCGGCCTCGACGGCGAACAGACGAAGATCCTGCGCCAGGAAATGGCTGCGATCTCCGCCCGTCTGCCGCTGGTGTCGTTCGGCATTTCCATGCTCGGGCCGGCGCTGCTGAAATATGGCACCGACGCGCAGAAGCAGGAGCATCTGCCGAAGATCGCCGCAGGCCTGATCCGTTGGTGCCAGGGCTATTCCGAACCGAATGCCGGCTCCGATCTGGCCTCGTTGCAAACGCGCGCCGAGAGCGACGGCGATGACTATCTCATCACCGGTCAGAAGATCTGGACGTCTTACGCGAACTATGCCGACTGGATCTTCTGCCTGGTGCGCACCGACGCGTCCGGCAAGAAGCATGACGGCATCAGCTTCATCCTGTTCGACATGGCGTCGAAGGGTGTCTCGACCAAGCCGATCCTTTTGATCTCTGGCAAGTCGCCCTTCTGCGAAACTTTCTTCGATAGCGTCCGCGTGCCGAAGTCGCATGTGCTCGGCACTGTCGATCGCGGCTGGGACGTGGCGAAATACCTGCTGCAGCACGAGCGTGCGATGATCTCTGGCATGGGCGAGCGCGGTGCTGGCCGGCCGCTTGGCCAGGTCGCTGCTGACTCCATCGGGGCGGACGAACAGGGCCGCCTCGACGATGCGATGCTGCGCGGGCAAATCGCAAGTTTCGAAGTCGATGAGGCCGCATTGGCCTGTGCGGCAGAGCACGCGGTCGATCTGGCGAAAGCCGGTCAGGCGCATCCGGCGTTTTCGTCGGCGATGAAATATTACGGCACCGAACTCAACAAGCGCCGCCATGAAATCCTGATGTCATCGGGCGGCATCGATGCACTGGAATGGGAAAGCCAGCGCTCGCATGAAGGCGCACGTCCGCGGGCGTGGCTGCGCACCAAGGCGAATTCGATCGAAGGCGGCACCAGCGAGGTGATGCTGGGGATCGTTGCCAAACGCATTCTGGATTTGCCGGGGGCGTGAATTTCACTCTGCCCTCATCCTGAGGAGTGGCCGAAGGCCGCGTCTCGAAGGATGGTGGTGCACTCCATCTCATGGTTCGAGACGGCGCTTCGCGCCTCCTCACCATGAGGACTGAGCTAGGATCAATTTGGTCGCCAGACCGCCTCATCATTGGATCACACCCATGCCTCTCCTCCTCAACGAAGAACAAACCATGCTGCGCGACAGTGCCCGCGGCTTTATCGGCGACAAGGCGCCGGTCAGCCATTTCCGGCAGCTCCGCGATAGCAAGGATGCGACCGGGTTCTCGCGCGACTATTGGCGCGCGTTTTCCGAGATGGGATTTGCCGGATTGCTGGTGCCGGAAGCGTTCGGCGGCAGCGGGCTCGGCGCCGTCGAAGCCGGCGTCGTGATGGAAGAGATCGGCCGCACACTGATGCCGTCGCCATTCTTCTCCACGGCTGTGCTGGGCGTCTCGGCGCTGAATCGGGGCAGCGACGCGCAGAAGTCGGAATATCTGTCGAAGATCGCCAGTGGCACGCTGCTGGCGGCACTGGCCATCGATGAAGGCGCGAAGCATCGCCCGCTGCAGACGGCGATGAAGGCCGCACGCTCCGGCAATGGCTTCAAGCTGAATGGCGCGAAGGCCTTCGTCGTGGATGGTCACACCGCCGATCTCCTGATCGTCGCAGCGCGCAGTGCAGGTGCGCCGGGTGAGCGGGACGGCCTCACGCTGTTTCTGGTCGATCCGAAGGCCAAGGGCATCGCGCTCGAGCGCACCGCGATGGTGGATTCGCACAATGCAGCGCGGATCACGTTCGAGAATGTCGAGGTCACGGCCGACAGCGTGCTCGGCGATGTCGATCAGGGCGGCGCATTGCTGGACAGCGTGCTGAATATCGGCCGCGGTGCCGTTGCTGCCGAAATGGTCGGCCTGTCAGACGAAGTGTTCGGCCGCACCGTGACCTATCTCAAGGAGCGCAAGCAGTTCGGCAAGCTGATCGGTGAATTCCAGGCGCTGCAGCATCGCGCCGCGCATCTCTATACCGAGATCGAGGTCACGCGCGCGGCCGTGCTGAAGGCGCTACAGCTGATCGACGACGGCGCGCCGACGGCGCCGGCCGCTATTGCCGTCGCCAAGGCCAAGGCCGGCACCACAGCGACGCTGGCTGTGCAGGAAGGCGTGCAGATGCATGGCGGCATGGGCATGACCGATCAGTTCGACATCGGCTTCTTCATGAAGCGCGCGCGGGTCTGCCAGGAATTGCTGGGGGACAGCAATTATCACGCGGACCAGCTGGCGCGGCTGAAGAATTATTGAGGCGGGCGCTCTTAACCTCTCCCCGCGCTTTGCGGGGAGAGGTCGCCGCGTCTTCGCGGCGGGTGAGGGGCATGGCAGGCGCGCGCCTCATCGGCAGTTCATCGGATCGCTCCGATGATGGGCGCCGAAGCTTCCCGTGGAATTCTTTGCTTAGAGAGTGTGAGATTGGCGCTGGCCCTGTGCCATGCCCCTCACCCGCCCCGGCGTCGCTGTGCTCTGCCGGGTCGACCTCTCCCCGCGCAAGATGCGGGGAGAGGTTAAGTACCTACCTGATCGGCGGGGCGTACTGAATGCCGCCGGCGCTCCAGATCTGGTTCAACCCGCGCGGAATCTTCAGCTTCGAGCCTTCGCCGATATTGCGGTCATAGACTTCGCCGTAATTGCCGACATGGCGGATGATGCGGGCAGCCCAGTCCTTGGAGAGGCTGAGGTCTTCGCCATAAGCGCCTTCGGTGCCGACCAGACGCATCACGTCGGGCTTCTTGGACTTCAGGGCTTCGTCGATGTTCTTCGAGGTGATGCCAAGCTCCTCGGCATTGATCATGGCGTAGAGCGTCCACTTCACGATCATCATCCAGTCGTCGTCACGCTGGCGCACCACGGGGGCCAGCGGCTCCTTGGAGATGACGTCGGGCAGGATCAAGTGATCGTCGGGCTTGCTCATGGTCAGGCGCAGCGCATAGAGCTGCGAGGCATCCGCCGTGAAGGTGTCGCACTGGCCGGAATTATAGGCCTTCAGGACTTCGTCCAGCTTTGGAAACTTCACTTCGGTATATTTGATGTTGTTGCTGCGGAAGTAGTCCGCGAGGTTCAGCACCGTCGTGGTGCCGTCCTGGACGCAGACCTTGCTGCCATCGAGTTCCAATGCGGAATCGATCTTGCGAGACTTCGGCACCATGAAGCCCTGGCCGTCATAATAGGAGACGGCCGGGAAATAGAGATCGTAATTGGTTTCGCGCGACATGCTCCAGGTGGAATTGCGCGACAGGATATCGACCTTGCGGCTCTGCAGCTCCTTGAAGCGGTCCGACGCGTCGAGCGGAACGAAGGTCACCTTCTTCGGATCGTTGAAGATCGCGGCGGCAACGGCGCGGCAGAAGTCGACGTCGAAGCCGGTCCAGGTGCCCTGCGCATCCGGGGACGAGAAGCCGGGCAGGCCGGTATTGACGCCGCAGAGTACAGCATCACGTTTGACGGTGCGCTTCAGCGTCTTGGTGTCGTAGCGCTCATAGGTGATCGCAGCCGCAGCCACTGCAGTGGCAACCACCAGGCCGATGGCCAGCCCGGTCGTGAAAGTCCGCTTCATCCCCATGCGAAGTCCGCCCCGTCGTCAGAGAAAGAGATATGTCAGAGAAAAAATGGATCGAAGAGCTGCACGGCGAGGCGCAGATCAGATTTCAGGCTTCTGCCGCACGATGACCTTGGTGCCCACCGGAATCCTCTCATAGAGGTCGGCGACATCCGCATTGACCAGCCGGAAGCAGCCGGACGATACGGCGGTGCCGATGGTGTCGGGCCGGTTGGTGCCGTGGATGCGATAGACGGTGGCGCCGAGATAGAGCGCGCGGGCGCCGAGCGGATTGCCGGGGCCGCCTGCCATAAAGCGCGGCAGATAGGGCTGACGCGCGATCATTTCCGGCGGCGGCGTCCAGTCCGGCCATTCCGCCTTACGCGAGATTTTCAAGAGGCCCTGCCACTGGAAGCCGTCGCGGCCGACGCCGATGCCATATCGCAACGCGCGACCATTGCCTTGCACCACATAGAGGTGGCGCTCTGAGGTCGCGATGATGATGGTGCCCGGTGCCTCGGTGGTGCGGTACAGCACCATCTGCTTCTGGAATTCCGGTTCAAGCTGAACGGAGTCGTCGGCAATCAGCCCGGGCTCGTCGCCGACATCCGGGCGCGGTTGCTGGGCGAGGCCTTGCGTGATCGACAACATCAGGCTGGCTGCGGCGACGAGCTGAAAGCCAAGCAGGCGGCGGATGTTGATCATCGCAGGCATCTCCGGTTTCGCGTCCGATATTCTGTATCATCCCAGCCAAATCACGGGAACCATGAAATCAGCGGGCATGGCGACGGTCCGCGCGCGGACGTCGTGAGTCGCCGGCATATTTGCCGTCCGCGGGTGACGATTTGATTAAAGGTCACCGCGTCTATTTCGGTGCGATCCACAGTCGCAGCACGTAGCTGACGAGGGTCACACTGGCGACGCCGCCCAGCCACAGCGCAACAAACCACAACAGGCGCTGCATCAGCGGGCGCTTGCCCAAAGAGCCGGGTTTTTGCTGCGATGCAGGTGTCATCAGTGATAGCCCGCGCCGGCGCGAACCTTGCCGCGAAACACGTAATAGGCCCAGGCGGTGTAACCGAGAATGATGGGAACCAGCACGGCGACGCCGTAACTCATGAAATGCAGGCTATTGTCGGGCGACGCGGCCTGCCAGATGGTGATGCTGCGCGGCACGATATAGGGCCACATGCTGATGCCCAATCCGGCATAGGACAATGCGAACAGCGCCAGTGACAGGAAGAACGGCCGGTAATCCTGTTTGGCCGCAAGGCTTCGCATCAAGAGCGCTGTGATGGCAGCAACCGCAATCGGCACCGGCGCCGTCAGGATGATGTTGGGCCAGGCGAACCAGCGCCTTGCATATTCGGCATCCAGAAATGGCGTCGCGATGCTGACGAGACCGATGGCGGCGAGCATGGCGAATAGCAGCCACCAACTCAGACGATAGGCCTGATCGCGCAATGTGCCTTCGGTCTTCAACACCAGCCAGGTTGCGCCGAGCAGGCCGTAGCCGGCCATCAGTGCGAGTCCGGTCAGGACGCTGAACGGTGTCAGCCAGTCCCACCAGCCGCCGCCATAGTGGCGACCATTGACGACGATGCCTTGCAGGATCGCGCCGAGCGCCACGCCCTGCGCCAGCGTGGCCATCAGCGAGCCGCCGGCAAAGGCGATGTCCCACAGATTGCGCTCGCGCGTGGTGCGCCAGCGGAATTCGAAGGCGACGCCGCGAAACACCAGCCCCAGCAGCATCACGATCATCGGCGTATAGAGCGCCGGCATCAGCACCGCATAGGCCAGCGGAAACGCCGCCATCAGCCCGCCGCCGCCGAGCACCAGCCAGGTCTCGTTGCCGTCCCAGACCGGAGCGACCGAGTTCATCATGACGTCACGGTCTTCCTTCTTCGGGAAGAGTGGGAACAGCATGCCGAGGCCGAGATCGAAGCCGTCCATCACGACATAGACGAACACGGCAAAGGCGATGATGAAGGCCCAGACGACCGCGATATCGATCATGACGCGTGCCCCGATGCGGTTGCACCCACAGCCGGGGTAATGCCCGCCGCACGACTCGGGACGTCGCCGGCCGGGCCTTGCTCATCATGATGGGGCGGCGCGGCCATGAGCCGGAGCAGATAGATCGTGCCGGCGGCGAAGACCAGGAAATAGACGATGGCGAAGGCGATCAGCGACGACGCAACGGCTGGCGCCGCCAGCGGCGAGACCGAATCGCTGGTCCGCAGCAGGCCGAACACCGTAAACGGTTGCCGCCCGGTTTCGGTGGTGACCCAGCCGGCCAGCACGGCGATGAATCCGGCCGGTCCCATCGCCAGCGCAAAGCTGTGAAGCAAACGCGACTCATAGAACTTGCCGCGGAAGCGCATGAAGAGGCTCAGCAGTCCCAGCCCCAGCATCAGAAAGCCGATGCCGACCATGATGCGGAACGACCAGAACGTCACCGGCACCGGCGGCCAGTTTTCGCGCGGAACAGTATCGAGCCCGGCCATCGGCGCATTGAGGTCGTGCTTCAGGATCAGCGATCCGAGCTTGGGGATCTCGATGGCGTAGTTCACTTTGCCTTCGGCCTGGCTCGGGATGCCGAACAGGATCAGCGGCGCGCCATGGGGATGGCTCTCGAAATGGCCTTCCATGGCCATGATCTTGGTCGGCTGATGCTCGAGCGTGTTGAGGCCGTGCTGATCGCCGGCGAGGATCTGCAGCGGCGCGACCAACGTGGCCATCCACATCGCCATGGAGAACATCACGCGCGGCCCCGGCAGGCGCGTATCCTTGAGAAGATGCCAAGCGCCGACCGCGCCCACCACGAAAGCCGTGGTGAGATAGGCCGCCAGCACCATATGCACGAGACGATACGGGAAAGACGGATTGAAAATCACCTTCCACCAGTCGGCTGCAACGAACTGGCCAGCAGCATTGATGCTGTAGCCGGCCGGCGTCTGCATCCAGGAATTCGCCGAGAGAATCCAGAACGCCGAAAACAACGTTCCAATCGCAACCATCAGCGTGGCGAAGAAATGCAGCCTTGGACCGACGCGCTTGAGTCCGAACAGCATGACGCCGAGAAAACCTGCTTCGAGAAAGAAGGCGGTGAGGACTTCATAGGCCATCAGCGGGCCGATGATCGGTCCCGCTTTGTCGGAGAAGGCCGACCAGTTGGTGCCGAACTGGTAGGACATCACGATGCCGGAGACCACGCCCATGCCGAAGGCAACGGCGAAGATCTTGAGCCAGTAGTTGAACAGGTTGAGGAAGACGTCGCGCCCGGTCCACAACCAGAGCGCTTCGAGCACGGCGAGATAGCTCGCTAGCCCGATGGAGAACGCGGGAAAGATGATGTGAAATGACATCGTGAACGCAAATTGCGCTCGGGCTAGTATGACAGGGTCAAAGCCTTCGAACATCTGCATCCGTCCATGTGTAGTCTGGGCGTGTTCTATCATGCAGAGCGCGCGGGCGAAACTGCGCGAGGTCTTTGTTAGTTGGCCGCCCGGATTCGGCAACGTCTTGAAAAGGCTGTCCATCTGCCCACATTGGCGTTCGCCATCGGACTCGTAGACAATTTGTCCAATTTTGTCAGATGTATTGCGCAGGTCGATGCGGAAGTTCGTGCGTCCGCCGACGATGACAAAGCCCTAGCTCCAAACAGAATACGACCCGGAAGGGGGCATCCCGTCCGGGTCGCTGGAGGTGGGGAGGTTTACGCGAACTGACGTCTGTAACGTTGGAGCAAAAGGAACGCGGCAGATTACGCTGCGATACTGTCGATGCCGGCGGTCTTCAGGAGATCGGCGAGCTGCTTGCGGGCGTAGAACATGCGGGTCTTCACCGTCGACGCGGGGATGCCGATCAGGCCGGCGACCTCTTCCACTGACTTCTCATGATAGTAGACGAGGTTGACGATCTCGCGATGCGCCGGCGACAGCTTGGCGACGCAGGCCCGGAGGATGGCGCTGGTGCGGCTGCGATCGAGCGATGCCTCAGGTGTATCGGCCTGGTCGGCGATTTCCATGACATCGTCCTGGTCGATGTCTTCATATTTACGCTGGCGTAGCGCGGTCAGTGCCTTGAAGCGTGCGATCGACAACAGCCATGTGGAGACCTGCGAGCGGCCTTCGAACTGGCTGGCGGTCCGCCACACATCGAGGAACACCTGGCTGACCAGATCTTCAGCCGCCGACGTGTCACGCAGCATGCGGAGAACGAAGCGATAGACCCGCACATTGTGCCGGGCATAAAGCGTGTGCATCGCTGTGCGGTCGCCGCTGGCGATATTCTCCAGCAGCATCTCGTCCGAGGTGGCGCGGGCCGTAATGATACCCTGCTGACCGGCGGCATTGAGGGCGATGACGTTCTGCATGACTAACTCCCGTAAGAGACCGCGTTGCGGCTTCGTTGGGAGGATTGTTAAGGAGCCCCGGTTTCAGGGCGTCTGCTTCAAAAGCGGAAAATGGTTTCATGGAACCGGAGAATTGTTTCGTCGCAGGGTTATCGACGAAACATTCAGAGGTGAAATGCGTGTAAATTGAATGAGATAGATTCCAAAAGGGGTGCTCAGGCCTTGTCGCCCACCGGGGAGAACAAATAGCCCCCGCCGCGAATTGTACGGATCACGGCGGGTTTCGTCGGATCGGGCTCGATCTTGCGGCGGATTCGCATGATCCGTAGGTCAACCGCCCGGTCGAAAGCCTCTGCATCGCGGGCATTGGCCAGTTCGAGCAGGCGTTCGCGAGAGAGTACGCGCTTCGGATTCGCGGCGAATACCTTGAGCAGGCCGAATTCAGAGGCCGTCAGCGGATGTTCGTTGCCTTCGTCGTCACGCAAGGCCTGCGCTTCCAGATCGAGCCACTTCGTGCCGAAGCGCACGAGATGGTCCTTGTTCTCCTTGGCAGGCGTTGCATCTGCTGCTGCCCCCTTCACCGGCGTGCTTCGGCGCAAGACCGAGCGGATGCGCGCCATCAATTCGCGGAGTTCGCAGGGCTTGGCGATGTAATCGTCGGCGCCGAGTTCGAGGCCGACGACACGGTCGATCGGGCTCGCGGTGGCGGTGAGCATGATCACCGGCACATTGATGCGGCTTTTGAGGTCACGGATGATCGAGAGCCCGTCTTCCTCGGGCATGTTGAGGTCGAGCACCACGAGATCCGGCACCTTGGTCTCGATCTCGCTGCGCAGGCTCTTGCCGCCGTCGCACAGGGTTACGGCAAAGCCGTGCATCTTGAGATAGTCGCCCACCATCTCACGGGCGGGCGCTTCGTCGTCGACGATAACGATATGCGGGCTCTGGCTCATGACAGGCCCTCACTGGTGGCTGGCAGCAGGATGGTGAAGGTGGCGCCCTGGCCTGGGCCGGGACTATGTGCGTTCACCTCGCCGCCATGCATGTCGATGATGCGTTTGACGATCGACAGGCCGAGGCCGGTCGAGCTTTCGCCGCCGGTCGGCTTGGCTGACAGCCTCTGGAAACGGCCAAACAGGCGGTCGAGATCCTCCGGCGACAGGCCGGGACCTTCGTCGCTGATGCTGATGCGGACATAATCGGCGTCGCCCATGATCAGTAGCGCGATCTTGCCGCCGATCGGGCTGTATTTGATGGCGTTGCTGACGAGGTTGTCGATGGCTTCGCGCATCCGGTCGGCGTCGCACATGGTGAGATCGTGGTGAGCCGGCGCGGAGACGGAGAGATCCTGCTGCTTGTTCACCGCAGACGGCCGGTTCGCTTCCGCGACGTCCCGGACCAGCGTCGCCAGATCGACCGGCTCGCGGCGGATGGTGATATCGAAGGCGTCCGCCATGGCGTCGGAGATCAGGTGATCGACCATCGAGGTCAGTCGCTTGGTGGCGTCACGGATGTGATCGACCTGCGCGGCGATGTTTTCCTTCGGCGATCCCGCGGATATCAGCTCGGTCAGCATCTCGGTGCGGCCGAGGATCACGCCGAGCGGATTCTTCAGGTCATGGGCGACGGTGCCCAGAATCTCGTTCTTGAAGCCGTTGGCGCGCTGCAGCCGCAGCCACTGCGCGGAAAGCCGGCGATTGGCCTGCATGAGGGCGCGGGTGCGTTGCGCCACGCGGTCCTCCAACTGCGTATTGGCCTCGTGCAGTTGCTGGTAGAGGATCACGTTGTCGAAGGCGATCGACAGTCGGCTGCCGAAGATCTCCACCAGCGAGCGGTCTGTCTCCGACAATTGCCGCTCCGCCTGCAGCAGCACGACAACCTCGCGGCCGCTGCCGGTGCGGATATAGAGCGCCGTCCGATGGTCGGCGAAATCATGCTTGCGGCGCTTGAAGGCCTCTTCGACCATCTGGCGCAGGTCCGGGTCGAGCGACTGCGCGGTGGCGGTACCCATGAAGCGGCTGTAGCAGCCTGATCCGGCGAGGACAGCATAGTCGTCGCCGACAACGCCGCCATCGCGCAGTACCAGAATGCCGGCGCAATCCACATTCAGCAGCGAGGCGATCTGCGTCAGCACGCCTTCGGCAAGCCGCTGCATCGACTTGAAATCATAGAGGGTCGAGGCGGCGTCGATGATGATTTCGAGGCCGCGCCGTGTCTGCACCATGCGTTCGAGTTGCTGATAGCTGCGCAGTGCGGCCGTCAGCGAGGTGAACAGCTTGTCGGCGGTCAGTTCGGTCTTCGCCTTGTAATCGTTGATGTCGTAGTCGACGATGACGCGGCGCTCCGGCGCCTGGCCGGGTTGGCCGGTGCGCAGGATGATGCGGACGGTTTCGTTGTGCAGTTCGTTGCGGATGAACTCGACCAGTTCGAGGCCGGCCGCGTCGGTCTCCATGATGACGTCGAGCAGCACGGCCGCGATATCCGTATGCTCGCGCATCAGGGCCTGGCCTTCGGCAGCGGAATAGGCCGACAGGATTTCCAGCGACTGGCCGTTCAGGGTGTAGTCGCTCAGCGCGAAGCGCGTGCCTTCATGCACGGCCTGGTCATCGTCGATGACCGCGATTTTCCATTTTCGGTTATTGGATTCTTCCGGGACATCACCGGAGTCTTCAATCAGGTAGAGGACATCGTCCTGGTCGGCCATTGCGTAGTCCCGTCAAATGATCCGGCGGCGCCAGTGGCGGCCCGCGGCATGATAATGCGAAATGTTGTGCCTTGTCCCAATCTTGACTCCAGCATCATCCGGCCACCCAGCTGCTGGGTCACCAGATTGTACACGATGTGGAGGCCGAGGCCGGTGCCGCCTTCGTTGCGGCGCGTGGTGAAAAACGGGTCGAAAGCCTGCCGCTGGACGTCCGGGCTCATGCCCGCGCCGTTGTCGGAGAAGCTGATCTCGATATCGTCGGTGCCGCGCGGCTTGGCGGTGATAGCGATGGCGCCCGGCTTGCCGTCCGGAAATGCGTGATTGGCTGCATTCAGGAACAGATTGGTCAGGATCTGGCCGTAGGAACCGGGATAGCCATCGATCATCAGCCCGTCCGGCACGTCGACTGTCAGCGTGATCGGAGCCTTCTTCAGGACAGGGCGCAGACTGGCGATGATCTGATCGGTAGCCTCGGAGAGGCTGAATTGCCGCCGTTCGGCATGGGAACGATCAACGGCGACCTGTTTGAAGGACTGAATAAGCTCGCCGGCGCGATGCAGGTTGGCGACCAGTTGCTGCGCCGCATCGCGTGACGTCTTGACGAATTCTTCCAGTTGCGAGCGCCGTAGCGGGGCATTGGAGCGCAGCTCGGCCTCGAACATTTCCGAGCGCCGGGCGAAGCTCGATGCCACGGTGAGGCTGATGCCGATCGGATTATTGACCTCGTGGGCCACGCCGGCGACCAGACCGCCAAGTGCGGCCAGCCGTTCGGCGTCGATCAAATTCTGCTGTGCGGCATTTAGTTCGAGCAAGGCACTCTCGGCCTTCTCCTTCGACGCGCGCAGCTCGTTCTCGGCTTCGCGCTTGGCGACGGCGTTCTCACGGAACACTTCGACCGCGCGGGCCATGGCGCCAACCTCGTCCTTGGCAGCGGTGCCCTGAACCTTGCGATCATAGTCGCCGGAGGTGATTGCGCGCATCGAGGCCATGATCTGCTGCAGCGGCAGGCGGATGCTCAGCGCGATGATGATGCCTGCGGTGATGATCAGCCCAAGAAAGCCCGTGGCGATGACCATGACATTGCGGGAGATTGCCGTCAGCGTGCGGTCGAAAGTGGCCTGCGCGGACTGCTCGCGCTGGCGCATCTTGACGGACAGGCCATCGATCGCAGCAATCGTGTCGGCCTGGCTGGCATCGATCGAATTGCGCAGCAGGTCCGTGCGGCTGGAGAGTTGTTCGGACAGTTTTGCGAGCCCCTGGCGGAGGGCAACTGAGCGTCCCTTGAGCCGCTGCAGCGCAATACGCTGCAGATCATTGTCGGCGAGGTCGGTCATGACCGGGATAGTACGCTCGATCGTCTCGGTGTTGCGGCGTGCATCTTCGGCCGAGGCGGATGCCAGCGACAGATAATAGGCGTTGGCGGCGACCAGCATCGCGGTGAATGCCTCACGCGACTTGCCGAGTGCCGGCCAGATCAGCGCGTCGCGCTGGCCGGTGGCGCCCTCGATGATGGAATACAGTCCCGCCATGTCCTTGGCAGGCCCGAGCACCTGTTCCTCATAGGTCTTGGCAATGGTTGTCTGAAGCGTCCGTAATTCACCGAAGCCGCTAAGGAAGCGCTCGGTGACACGCTCCAGCTCGGCGACCGAGCCTGACAGCATGGGGTCGGTCGAGGCACGGGTATTCAGTGTCCCAAGCACAGCCTCGCGCAGCAGCAGGATTTCGGCGAACAGTTCGGGGCTGGGCTGATTGATATAGCGATGGATCAGGTTCTGCAGCCGGCCGGTCTCGCTCTCAAGCAGGGCCAGAACCTGATCGGACTGCCGGACCTGGCGCACGTCGTCCCAGGCGGAGGACAACACCCGCGAGCCACTCCAGATCAATCCCGCCAGGACGAGGACGACTGCCGAGTTCAGGGCTGCGATGGACAAAATGCGCCAGCGGATCGGAATCGCACGGACAGCCGCAACGAGGCCGGTCCGGCCTCGCGCCGCCAACTCGTCCTGTCCTTCAGAAACTCCGTTGTGCGGGCTCGTCACCACAGGTGTGTCATTCGGCCTTGCGAAAGGTTCAATCGGTGAGACAGCCGTGCGTCGCAACCCGGCAATTCGTTTTTTCTAGTTTGAAAGAGTTTCGTTGAGGTTGCGAGACAGTTCAATGTAGCAAATACAGGCGGTGCTGGCTATTAACCTGCAACAGCTGGTTGAACTGGCGCAGTCCCGATTGAACCGAACGCCGCGAAGTCGCAACAGAGTGCTGCGGCTGATCGTGTCCGGTGAACGCCACCGTGCGGGGCAATTTCGATCAAAACTATAACGGAATCATTATTTTATTGGGCGGCTTTGGCCCCCAATGATGACGCAGCAGGCGGGCAGCCAAAGGCGTTGTAGGGCAGGATAAAATGAAGTTGAAGGCGGCGCTCGGATATCTCGCGCTCGTGGTGACAGTCAGCCAGACTGCGACGCCCGCACGCGCCACCGACATTCAGTGGTGGCACGCGATGTCCGGAGAACTCGGCCGGCACGTTGAAAAGCTGGCCGCGGATTTCAACGCCACGCAGACGGGCTATCGCATCGTTCCGGTCTACAAGGGCAACTATACCGAAACCGTCACGGCGGCGATCTTTGCCTTCCGGTCTCGGAGCCAGCCGGCCATCGTCCAGGTCAACGAAATCGCGACGGCCACCATGATGGCCGCCAAAGGCGCAACCTATCCCGTCTACGAACTGATGCGCGACCAGGCGGAGGCGTTCAATCCGTCAGCCTATCTGCCAGCCATTACGGGCTACTACACCGACATGGCCGGCAACATGCTGTCCTTCCCGTTCAATGCGTCGACGCCGATCCTTTACTACAACAAGGATCTGTTCCGTGCCGCCGGGCTCAATCCGGACGAGCCGCCGCGGACATGGCCGGAACTCGGCGCAGCTGCCAAGCGATTGCGGACGGCAGGTGCGGTTTGCGGCTTCACCACGGCCTGGCCGTCATGGATCAATGTCGAGAACTTCTCGGCATTCCACAACATTCCGGTGGCGACCAAGTCCAATGGCCTTGGCGGGTTGGATGCGGTGCTCACCTTCAACAATCCGCTGATGGTGCGGCATATTACGCAACTCGCCGAATGGCAGAAGACCAAGGTCTTCGACTATAGCGGCCGTGCGACAGCGGCTGAGCCACGCTTTCAGAAGAGCGAATGCGGCATTTTCCTGGGCTCGTCGGGGACCCGCGCCGACATTCTCGCCAATGCGAAATTCGAGGTCGGCTATGGTATGATGCCGTACTGGCCGGATGTCACGGCCGCGCCGCAGAATTCGATCATCGGCGGCGCGACGCTCTGGGTGCTGCGGGATCGACCGCGCGAAGAATATAAGGGCATCGCGAAGTTCTTTGCGTTTCTTTCGCAGCCCGAAGTGCAGGCGACCTGGCATCAGAAGACGGGTTACCTGCCGATCACGCGCGCCGCTTATGAACTCACGCGCCAGCAGGGTTTTTACGACCGCAACCCTGGCACCGTGAAATCCATCGAGCAGATCACGCTCAAAGCACCGACGGAAAATTCGAAGGGATTGCGCCTTGGTTCGTTCACGCTGATCCGTGACGCCATCGAGGATGAGCTGGAGCAGGCATTCAGCGGCAAGAAGCCTGCGCAGGAGGCCCTCGACGCTGCAGCAGAGCGCGGTAACAAACTGCTGCGCCAGTTCGAGCGCGCCAATCCGGTGCAGTGATATCTGCCCGGTCGCGGCGCGTCACGATCTTCGGCTGTTGCTAACGAAGGTCGTATCGCAGTGGAACATTGAACGCCTCCGTACCACCGGTCTTCTCCGGCGGAAATGCCGGGAATGGCTGCGCGCGACGAACCATGGCGAGCGTTTCGGCATCGAGCGCTTGATTTCCCGACGATCCCAGGAGGCGAGAAGACAGCACGCGACCGCTGCGATCGAGTGTAAAGGCGATCCTGACGACTGCTGTGCCTGACTGACCGGTGCGTGCACTCTGGGGAAATTGCTTGAAGCGCTGCAAGTGTGATTGAACGAGCTGATTGTAAGACGCTGACGCTGCCCTCGAGGCACCGGCGGCGGCCGCTGATGCTGCAGGCGCGATGCGTTCTGCGCGCGGTGCCGCAGTGGTCTGCGGCGCTGCTGGCGTATCGTTGGGCTTCTTCTTGACCTCGGCGCGTATCGGCTTCGGCTTGGGCTTTTCCGGCACCGGTTTTGGCGGATCGGGAATGATCTTGGCGGGCTCGGGCGGGGGAGGCGTCGGCTCGGTCTTCTGCTCGGGCGGCGCTTCGACGACCGGCTTCTCCATCGGCGGCGTCGGCGGGATCTGTTCTTCCACCTGCTTCTGCTGAACGGGCTCGGGCGGCGGCTCGGACGGCGCTTCCGCTTGCTGCATCTCGGGACCAGGGGCGATATCCAGCGGCTGCGTTTCAGGCGCGGCGGTGGCGGGCGCCATGTCGATCATGATGGTGGGCATCGTAACGCCCGGCGGGTTCGGTTGATGGTACCACCAGATGCCTGCGGCGATCAGGCCGGCATGGATCGCGACGATAGCGATCGCCGACCCGGTCCAGCGAAGACCGACGCTGTCGGTCGGCGCATGTAGCGCAAAGACGTTCATGGCGCGGAGGTTCGTCCGTCGAGGCCGACCAGTGCGATTTTGAGGTAGCCTGCGTTGCGCAGCAGGTTCATCACTTCCATCAGATCGCCATAGCTCACGACCTTGTCCGCGCGCAGGAAGATGCGCTCGTCCTTGTTGTTCTTGGTCGCAGCATCCAGCGTGCCGCTCAGCGTATCGCGCGGGATGATGTCTTCGCCGACGGCGATAGTCAGGTCAGGTTTGACGGTGACGAAGACCGGCTTGTCGGGACGCGGCTGTGGTTCGACGGCGCTTGCCGGCAGGTCGACACCGAGATCGACCGTCGCCAGCGGCGCTGCCACCATGAAGATGATCAGCAGAACCAGCATCACGTCGATGAAGGGCGTCACATTGATTTCGTGGTTGACTTCGAGGTCGTCACCGCCACCTGAGCGTCCACCTAATCTTGCAGCCATGATCTATTCCGCCGCCCGCGAGATCGGCATTCCGCGACGGCCGTGATCGCGGCTCATCAGCAGCATGACCTGTGCGGAGGCATCGCCGAGCAGCGCACGGTAAGTCGTGATGTTGCGAACGAGCTGGTTATAGATCACCACGGCCGGAATGGCTGCGACAAGACCGAGTGCTGTCGCGAGCAAGGCTTCGGCGATGCCCGGCGCGACGACGGCGAGGTTGGTGGTCTTGGTTTCCGAAATACCGATGAAGGCGTTCATGATGCCCCAGACGGTTCCGAACAGGCCAACAAAGGGCGCAGTCGCACCGATCGTTGCGACCACGCCGATGCCGCGGGAGATCCGGCGCGACATCGCCTGTTCGACGCGCTCAAGGCGGAGCGCAATGCGCTCCTTGAAGCCGTCATCAAACAGTCCATGGGAGAGGGCAGTCTCGCGCACTGCCGAATGAATGAGCTGGGCCACGGGATCGCGGGCGTTGGCGCTGTCGCGCTCGACCTGAGCCAGCGTCGTGTCGCTTTCCAGTATATCGAGCCGCCGTTTGGCAGACCGTGTTTCGCGGTTGAGTTCGATGGTCTTTGCGAGCCAGACCGTCCAGGTCACCAGCGAGGCGATGGCAAGCCCGATCATCACGGCCTTCACCACGATGTCGGCGTTCATGAACATGCCCCATGGGGACAGATTATGCGGCAGCAACGCTTCCGTGGTCGCAGCTACAGCAAGCTGCGGAAGCGCCGCCGTTCCGCTAACCGCCACCAATACAGTTGTGATGGGAGACCAGGATCTTGTCATAGGGGCTGCATTCCGTCGGTCGAAGTTTGCAATGGGAGATGATGGCGAAGAATACCTTCGCATGTGAACGATGTCGCCCTCCGGAGGCCGAGTTGAGGCCCAAACTGGAGCGATTCCAAGGTCATTGGGCTCAAAATCTCATACTCGTGAAGAGCCGCACGCCGCGTCCGGGCTGCAACACCTCCGCCTTCTTGAAGGAGATGTGGTTGCGGACCTGTTCGTCGAGCAGATTGTCTCCGGTGACGCCGAAGGTGATGTCGCGCAGGCCGCCGTCGACCTTCGCGAATGTGTGGGTATAGCTCACCTCAGCCTTCAGCAGATTGTAGCCGGCCGTCGAAGTTTCATTGAGTGCAATGTCATTCTGCGTGAATGCATGCAGGACGCCCAAACGGGCATACCATTCAGCGCTGCGCCACCAGACGCCGCCGCCGACACGCATCGGTGCGATGCGCGGAACATTGCTGCCATCGGCAAAGGTCGCGCGGACCACGTCGAACTGGGTGTCGATCCCGAGCATGCCGTCGCTGAGCGGCGTCACATCGAGTTGTGCCATCAACTCGGCGCCGCGGAAGTTCGCATCTCGCTGACCGTAGGCCACTTGCAGCAGTGGGCCGGTCGCGCCGCAGCTTGCGAAAGTGTCGGTGCAGAAGTTGCCGGTCACCTGCTTGAAGATGAAATCGAGATAGCGCGTGTAGTAGAGACTCGCCTCGAAGCGAAGCTGGCCGCTGCTGCGTTTCAGGCCGACTTCGACCGACTCTGCGGTTTCGATTTTCAGATCCGGATTGCCGATGACGAAGGTACCGGATGCGCCGTCAGAGCCGCGCGAATAAAGCTCAGGCGCGGCAGGCGCGCGCTGCGCACGCTGTACGCTCAGATTGGCAACCATGTCCCAGGGCAGTGATTTCAGCAGTCCGAAGCTGAAGCTCTTCGGGGTGAAATCGCGTGTCGCTGCGGTCTCGGAAAATGTGTCGGGTGGTGGCAGGAAATTGCTGGGGAAGATTGGCGCCATGCCGGAGACTGATAGGCTCTCGATACGGCCTGCGGCCTGGAATTTGAGTGTGTCCGAGAGCTGCAATTGCTCGAACACGAAGCCTGCGACCGTGTCCGTATTGGTGGGAGCGAGCAGCCCGCCGAGCAGGCCTGCAGTGCCGAGCTTGCGGTTGCTGGCCTGTGCGCCCCAGCTTCCGGTCAATGCGCCGAGCGGTGTTGCGACCGCGGCGTGGTCCAGTTCGAAGCGGCCTTCGATTTCCTTGTTGGTGATGGTGTTCTGCAGGCCATCGACACCATTGCTGCCGATGCCGAGCTCGCCATGCTTGTAGTCGCTGACGCCGAACGTATAGCGGATCGCTGCGATGCCGTCGGTTGGCGCGCGCCATTCGCCCTTGCTGGTCACCTTGGTCTGTTCGAGATCGATGCGAGTCCGCGACGCGGATTCGGCGATGCCGGGGATATGATACAGGCTGGTGATGTGCTGGATCGCGGTGCCGATATAGCCGCCATCGAAGATGTAGGAGCCGCCGACCGACTGGCCTTCCGAGCGCAGCCTTGTATTGGCCTGCACGCCGCCGCCGGGAATTCTGTAATCGCCGGCGCTGCGGCCGAAGGCATCGACGTGAATGGCGACATTGTTGCCTGACGCATCGATGCTGGCCGCACCGTCGATGCTGCTATCCACCGAGGAGCCGCCACCCTTGATGCGCGCGCTGAAATTGTCCGGCACGAGATTTTCCGGAATACGATTGTTGCTGGCGTTGACGACGCCGCCGATGGCTTGATTGCCATAGCGCAGCGTTGCGGGACCGCGGATCACCTCGATCTTGTCGGCGGAGAGCGGGTCCACCGGGACCTGATGGTCCTGGCTGAAATCCGAGGCGTCCTGGCTGCCGATGCCGTTCTCCTGAATGCGAACGCGATAGTCGTCGAGGCCGCGGATATTCGGCCTGCTCGCGCCCGGCGCAAAGGTCGATGCGGCAACGCCCGGCTGGGTGGCCAGCAGGTCGGCGATGGAGGCGGAGGTCGTGCGCTGCAGGGCGTCACCCGTGAGCAGAGTGGTGGACTGGAAGCCGTCTGCTTCCTTCTGCCGCTCGGCACTGACCACGATTTCCGACAGCGTTTGCCCCTCCTGGGCCTTCGCCTCTCCAATCCAGATTGATGAGAGGCACGCTGCTCCCGTGATCGACGCCCACAACCTCAAACTCACGCCATTCCCCAACGTTACTGATCTGATGCGAATGCTAATGCGAACTATTCGCAATAAGGAGGCGGGAGCCGTTTATGTCAAGCCGGAATCGGGCGAGTAATGACCGGGCAAGCACGCGGGGCGGTCTAAATTTTATGCATATCAATATCTTTGTATGCAACGTGACTGAGTCTCTGGCGATGCTGACCGTCGGAGGCGTTGCAGAAATGCAAGGTTTATCAGATGCCTAGGCGCGCATTAGGGGTTCGTTAAGCTCTGGCACGAAGTTTGCGATGTCTGTTCCCAAGCCGATCCACTCGCGCCCTTGGGGAGAGCAAGAATGAAGCGTCGTGATTTTCTGAAAACCGCCACAGGCGCCGCGGCCGGCGCCATGGTCTCCGGCCCGGCAATCTTTTCGTCCGCCAAGGCAGACGCCCGATCCGAAACCCTGCTGATCGTCTCCGAAAGCGGTCCCAACAATCTCGACATTCATGGCGTCGGCACCAATGTGCCCGGCTATGAAGTGTCCTGGAATTGCTACGACCGCCTGATCGGCCACGAGATGAAGGCCGGCCCCGGCGGCGTGCCCTATTACGACCGCGACAAGTTCAAGCCCGAACTCGCCGAGGACATGACCATTGGCGACATGTCGGCGACCTTCAAGCTGCGCAAGAACGCCAAGTTTCACGACGGCACGCCGGTGACGGCGAAGGACGTCAAGTGGTCGCTGGATCGTTCGGTCAGCGTCGGCGGTTTTCCGACCTTCCAGATGAGTGCCGGCTCGCTGAAAAAGCCCGAGCAGTTCGTGATCGTCGACGATCATACCGTGCGCGTCGATTTCGCCACCAAGGATCGCCTGACGATTCCGGATCTCGCTGTTATCGTCCCCTGCGTGATCAATTCCGAGCTGGTGAAGAAGAACGCCACCGAGAAGGATCCGTGGGGTCTCGAATATACCAAGATGCAGACCGCAGGCGGCGGTGCCTACAAGGTGACCAAGTGGACCGCGGGCACCGAAGTCATCCTCGAGCGCAATGACGACTGGGTCTCCGGCCCGATGCCGAAGATCAAGCGCGTGATCTGGCGCATGGTGCCGCAGGCCGGCAACCGGCGTGCGCTGCTTGAGCGCGGCGATGCCGATATGTCCTACGAACTGCCCTACAAGGATTTCCAGGAGATCAAGGCCAACGGCAAGATGAATGTCGTGTCGCTGCCGTTCTCCAACGGCATCCAGTATATCGGTATGAACGTCACCAAGCCGCCCTTCGACAATCCGAAGGTGCGTCAGGCCGTGGCCTATGCGCTGCCCTATCAGAAGATCGTCGATGCCGTGTTGTTCGGCCTCGCCAATCCGATGTACGGCGCATCAGCCGACAAGCCGACCGAAGTCGCGTGGCCGCAGCCGCATAGATACAATACCGACATGGCCAAGGCGAAGGCACTGCTGGCCGAGGCCGGCTATCCCAATGGCTTCGAGACCACGATCTCATTCGATCTTGGCTTTGCCGTCGTCAACGAGCCGCTCTGTGTGCTGGTGCAGGAAAGCCTCGGCCAGATCGGCATCAAGACGACCATCAACAAGATCCCCGGCGCCAATTGGCGCACCGAGCTGAACAAGAAGGAGATGCCGCTCTACACCAACGTGTTCTCCGGCTGGCTCGATTACCCCGAATACTTCTTCTACTGGTGCTATCACGGCGACAATTCGGTGTTTAACACCATGAGCTACAAGTCGCCCGAGATGGACAAGCTCATCAACGGCGCGCGCACCGCCGCCGCAACCGGCGACAAGGCAGCCTATGATGCCGATGTGAAGGGCTTCGTCGATCTCGCTTTCACTGATGTGCCGCGGATCCCGCTGTATCAGCCCTATGTCAACGTGGCGATGCAGAAGAACATCTCCGGCTACCAGTACTGGTTCCATCGTCGACTCGACTATCGCGCGCTCGTGAAGGCGTGATGTGATGGGTGCGAGGAAGCTCGCCTGGTTCGATGACGGGGCGGTTCTATCGTCCCCTCCCCCCTTGCGGGGGAAGGTGGCGCGAAGCGCCGGGAGAGGGGGGAGCCACGAACTCTGGCGCTTGGTGCTCCCCCTCTCCCCAACCCTCCCCCGCAAGGGGGGAGGGGGCGCCTTGAGTTTGTTTGCAACTACGTCGATGAACACGAGGCACGCACCATGCTCAGCCTGATCGGCAAACGATTGATGTTCGCGATCCCGAGCTTGATCGGGGTCGTCATCGTCACATTCCTGTTGACGCGCGCGCTGCCCGGCGATCCCGCGGCCTATTTCGCAGGACCGTCAGCGGACAAACAGGCGATCGAGGAAATCCGCAAGAAGCTCGGTCTCGACAAGCCGCTGATCGAGCAGTTCTTCCGCTACACCGCCGATCTGGCCAAAGGCGATTTCGGCAACTCGCTGACCACCGGCCAACCAGTAGCGACTGAAATTCGCAATCGCCTGCCGGCCTCGGCGGAGCTGACGCTGCTTGGTTTGCTGGTCTCGGTCATGATCGCCATCCCGCTCGGCATTCTCGCGGCCACGCGGCCGGGCTCGTGGATTGATCATCTCTGCCGGGTGACGACGACGGCCGGTGTGTCATTGCCGGTGTTCTTCACCGGTCTGGTGCTGGTCTATGTCTTCTATTTCAGGCTCGGCTGGTCGCCGGCTCCGCTCGGACGTCTCGACGTGTTCGCGTCGACGCCGCCCAACGTGACCGGCTTCTATCTGATCGACAGTCTCATCGCCCGTGACTGGGAAGCCTTCAGGTCCGCCTTCAACCAGTTGATCCTGCCGACGGCAACTTTGGCGATCTTCTCGCTGGCGCCGATCGCGCGCATGACCCGCGCCTCGATGCTGGCGATCCTGTCGTCCGACTTCGTCCGCACGGCGCGCGCCAGCGGTCTGTCGCCACGCGCCGTGATCGTCACTTACGCTTTCCGCAATGCGATGCTGCCGGTCATCACCACCTTGTCGATGACATTTTCGTTCCTGCTCGGTGCCAACGTGCTGGTCGAGAAGGTGTTCGCCTGGCCGGGCATCGGCTCCTACGCGGTCGAAGCTCTGATCTCGTCGGATTTCGCGCCGGTGCAGGGCTTCGTGCTGACCATGGCGGTCATGTATGTGCTGATCAATCTGATCATCGACATTCTCTACGGCGTGATCGATCCACGCGTGCGGCTGGAAGGGTGAGGGGGAAACCATGAACGCTGTCACGCCTGTCGATTCCGAAGCCGTTCCCGCGTCGCAGCCTGCGCCCGCAAAGCGTACCTCCGGCTTTGCCGCGACGCTGTCACACACCCGTTACATCCTCGGTGAAAACCGCGTCACGGCGTTTGCATTCGGCCTGCTGGTGCTGATCGTGTTCGCAGCGCTGTTCGGTCCTTACATCGTACCTTACGATCCGCTCGCCAGCGACACGGCGCAGGCGTTGAAGGCGCCATCTGCGACGCACTGGTTCGGCACCGATCAGCTCGGCCGCGATATTTTCAGCCGCGTCATCGTCGCGACCCGGCTCGATTTCTTCATCGCTATCGCCTCGGTCATCCTGGTGTTCGCCATGGGCGGCCTCGCCGGCATCGCCTCGGGCTATTTCGGCGGCTGGACCGATCGTATCGTCGGCCGTATCGCCGATACGATCATGGCGTTTCCGCTGTTCGTGCTGGCCATGGGTATCGTCGCTGCGCTGGGTAACACCGTGCAGAACATCATCATCGCCACCGCCATCGTGAACTTCCCGCTTTATGCGCGTGTCGCTCGCGCAGAGGCCAATGTCCGCCGCGAGGCCGGCTTTGTGCAGGCGGCCCGGTTGTCGGGCAATAGCGAGATGCGCATCCTGCTGGTGCATATCCTGCCCAACATCATGCCGATCATGATCGTGCAGATGTCGCTGACCATGGGTTACGCGATCCTCAATGCGGCGGGCCTCTCCTTCATCGGTCTCGGTGTCCGTCCGCCGACCGCAGAATGGGGCATCATGGTCGCCGAAGGCGCATCCTTCATGGTGTCGGGCGAATGGTGGATCGCATTGTTTCCCGGTCTGGCGCTGATGATCGCGGTGTTCTGCTTCAACCTGCTGGGCGATGGTCTGCGCGACATCGTCGATCCGCAGCGACGGACGTAACGATGCAAGCACACTCCGCAGATCGCTTTCTTAACCTCTCCCCGCTCTGCGCGGGGAGAGGTCGACGCTCGCGTAGCGAGCGGCGGGTGAGGGGCAGGGCACTGACCTCGCCATCAACGCAGGTGTTTGCGGATCGCAAGAGCCCCTCACCCCAACCCTCTCCCCGCAAGGGCGAGGCGAGGGAGCCTACCGAGCACGTGGAGACATCGGCATGACCGCTCAACCGCTTCTCGACGTCAGCGACCTCACTGTCGAATTCGCCACGCGGCGCGGCATCGTCAAGGCCGTGCAGCACGTCAATATTTCCGTGGCCAAGGGCGAAACACTCGGCATCGTCGGCGAGTCCGGCTCGGGCAAGTCGGTGACGTCCTATGCGGTGATGCGCATTCTCGACCGGGCCGGCAAGATCGCCGAAGGCTCGGTGATGTTCTCCGGCGTCGACATCAAGGGCGCAACCGAGAACCAGATGCGCGACCTGCGCGGCCGCGAAATCTCGATGATCTTCCAGAATCCACGCGCGGCGCTCAATCCGATCCGGAAGGTCGGCGATCAGATCGAGGACGTGCTGCGCCAACATGCGCAGGCTGGTAGCGCAGACCGTGCCGAGAAGGCCATCGAGGCGCTGGAGCAGGTCAAGATCGCACGGCCGCGCGAGCGCTATCATGCCTATCCGTTCGAACTCTCGGGCGGCATGTGCCAGCGCGTGGTGATCGCATTGGCGCTGGCCTGCAATCCGCAGCTCCTGATCGCTGATGAGCCGACCACTGGCCTCGATGTCACGACGCAGAAAGCCGTGATGGATCTGGTCGTCGAGCTCACCAAGAGCCGCGGCATGTCGACCATCCTGATCACTCATGATCTCGGTCTTGCCGCTGCCTATTGCGACCGTGTGGTGGTGATGGAAAAGGGCAGGGTGGTCGAGACGGCGCTGTCGGCGGATATCTTCGCCAATCCGAAACACGCCTATACGAAGAAGTTGATGCAGGCGACGCCGCGGCTTGGCGTCTCGCTGCGCGATCTGCTGCCGGCCGAAGAACGCGCGGCGATGCCGGTGCAGGCTCTTCTTACCTCTCCCCGCTTGCGGGGAGAGGTCGACGCGCGCAGCGCGTCGGGTGAGGGGGAGCCGGCGAGTGAATCTCTGATTCCCCCTCTCCCCGACCCTCTCCCCGCAAGCGGGGAGAGGGAGCAGAGGCCCCTTCTCACCGTCGAAAATCTGGTCAAGGAATATGCCCGCCAGGGTGCGACGGCCTCTCTGGCAAAACTGTTCTCGCGCAAGCCGCCGACCGAGCCGGACAAGTTTCGTGCTGTCGATGGCATCAGCTTTACGGTCGGCCACGGCGAGAGCGTCGGCCTTGTCGGCGAATCCGGCTGCGGCAAGTCCACGACATCGATGATGGTGATGCGGCTGATCGACAAGACCTCGGGCCGCATCTCGTTCGATGGCGACGAGATCGGCGAGATTGCGCCGAACTCTTTTGCGCGGCTGCCGCTGCGCAAGAGCATCCAGATGGTGTTCCAGGATCCCACCGACAGCCTGAATCCCCGTTTCACGGCGGCGCGCGCCATCGCCGATCCGATCATGCAGCTTGGCGACATCAAGGGCGGCGATGCATTACGTGCAAAATGCGAAGACCTCGCGCGACAGGTGGGGCTGCCGCTCGAATTACTCGATCGCTTTCCGCACCAGATGTCCGGCGGCCAGAAGGCGCGTGTCGGCATTGCTCGCGCCATCGCGCTGCAACCCAAGCTGATCATCCTGGATGAGCCGACGGCGGCGCTCGACGTCTCCGTCCAGGCGGTGGTGCTGAACCTGCTGCAGGACCTCAAGCAGTCGATGGGGATGAGCTATTTGTTCGTGTCGCACGATTTGAATGTGGTGCGTTTGCTGTGCGATCGTGTCATCGTGATGCGCACGGGGCGGATCGTCGAGCAGGGCCTGACCGAGGCCGTGCTGGATGCGCCGCAGGATGCTTACACGAAGGAACTGTTGTCGGCGATCCCGCATCCGCCGTTGCCGGTTCATTGAGGCAGATCGAGAGAGGGACCGTGGCCGAACCGCTTGATGACTATATCGACGCCGTCGCCGGGGCGTTGGCGCTGCCGATCGAAGACGCGTGGAAGCCGTCCGTCCGTGCCAATCTCGCGGTGACGCTGAAGATGGCTAAAATGGTCGACGAATTTTCGCTGCCCGATGAAATCGAACCGGCGAGCATCTATGCAGCTTGATCCCGTTATCACCCCCGAAGGCGATTGGCGCCCGGCGTCCGACATCGCACAGGCAGTCGCCGCGAAGAAAATCTCGGCGCTCGCCGTCACCGAAGCTGCGCTCGCGCGGATCGCGCAGCACAATCCGGTCCTGAACGCATTTACTGATGTCACTGCCGATCGCGCGCGCGCGACGGCGAAGGCGCTGGATGCCGCGATTGCCGCGGGTCAAAGCGTAGGGCCGCTTGCAGGCGTGCCATTCGCCGTGAAGAACCTGTTCGATGTCACCGGCCTGCCGACCCGCGCCGGCTCCAAAATCAACCGCGATCGTCCAGCTTCGACCCGCGATGCGACACTGGTTGAGCGCATGGAGGCGGCCGGCGCCGTATTGGTCGGCACGCTCAATATGGGCGAATACGCCTATGATTTTACGGGCGAGAATATTCATGACGGCCCGTCGCGGAATCCTCATGACGTGACCCGGATGACCGGCGGCTCGTCGGGCGGTTCCGGCGGCGCAGTCGGCGGCAGTCTCGTGCCGCTTGCCTTGGGGTCGGACACCAACGGATCGATCCGCGTGCCGTCGTCGTTTTGCGGCATCTTCGGCCTGAAGCCGACTTACGGCCGGCTGTCGCGGGCGCGCTCGTTTCCGTTTGTCGCGAGCTTCGATCATCTCGGCCCGTTCGCACGATCGGTCGAGGACCTCGCGCTGTCCTACGATGCCATGCAGGGACCCGATGCCGAGGATGCGGCGTGTTCAACCCGCGCCATCGAGTCGGTGACGGCGCTGCTCGAACAGGATATCGGCTCTTTCCGCATCGCTGCGGCCGGCGGATACTTTCGCAAGAACCTGTTTCCGGAGGCCCAGGAGGCGGTTGCGCGTGTCACGAAGGCGCTCGGCGTCACACGCGACATCGAGCTGCCCGAGGTCGCCCGCGCGCGTTCGGCGGCCTACGTCATCTCGACCGTTGAAGGCGCCTCGCTGCATCTGGACCGTCTGCGGACACGGCCCAATGACTTCGACCCGGCGGTGCGAGACCGGTTGCTGGCCGGCGCCATGGTGCCGGCGCCGCTGGTCGATCGGGCGCAGAAATTCCGTCGCTGGTACCGCGCGAAGGTGCTCGAACTGTTCAAGGATGTCGATGTGATCATCGCGCCGGCGACGCCTTGCGTCGCGCCGAAGCTGGGGCAGGCGACTTTCGTGCTCGACGGCGTCGAACTGCCAGTGCGGGCCAATATCGGCATCCATACCCAGCCGATCTCTTTCATCGGTCTGCCCGTGGTCGCCGTCCCCGTGCCGCTCGATCCGATGCCGATCGGTGTGCAGATCATTGCGGCGCCGTGGCGGGAAGACATCGCGCTGCGCGTCGCTTATGCTTTGGAGCGGGCCGGCGTCGTTGCCGCGCCCCGCGCAAAAGGGTTCTAACATGGACATTGATCTGCCGGACGTCATCGCCGAAGTGGGCGCCGCCTTCGCACGTTATGAGAAGGCACTGACGACCAACGACACGGCGGTGCTTGGCGAATTGTTTCGCAACGATCCGCGGACGCTGCGCTATGGGATGGGTGAAAACCTCTACGGTTATGACGAGATCCAGGCATTTCGCGGTGCACGCTCGCCGGTCGGATTGATGCGCCGCACTGCGCGCACGGTGATTTCCGCCTATGGCCGCGACACTGCGGTCGCCTCGACGCTATTTTATCGCGACACGGCTCCGGGTAAGGTCGGTCGACAGATGCAGACGTGGATCCGCTTTCCGGAAGGCTGGCGAATCGTGGCGGCGTCTGTCAGCCTGATCGACGAACCGCAGGGCGCCAAGGGATGAGTTTCGACGACATGCTGATCCAGCCGGGGAAGCCGCGCCGCAAGGCGGGCATCGCCGGGCCGGTCAGCCGGGTTGACCGTGCCGGGACTATCACCGGCAAGATGACGCGCGCCGAAGAACTCCGCCTGCAACTGGCCGACGAGATCGTGCGCGGCGTGCTGCCCCCCGGTACCTCACTCGACGAAACTGATCTGGCACAGCGTTTCAATGTTTCGCGCACGCCCGTTCGTGAAGCGTTGCGTCAGCTCACGGCAAGCGGCCTTGTCGACTCGCGCGCGCATCGCGGTGCCGTCGTGGCGCAGCCGTCGATCGATCGTCTCACCGGCATGTTCGAGGCGATGGCCGAACTCGAAGCGATATGTGCGGGTCTCGCCGCCGAACGGATGCCGGCCGTGCAACGTCACGCGCTGGAGGCCATCCACGAAGAGCTGCGGGTGCTGAGCTACGACGGCAATCCGGATCGCTTCCACGAAGTGAACGAGCGTTTTCACAACGCGATCTATGCGGGCTCGCAGAACGAATATATCGCGGAGATCACGTTGGCGACCCGGGTTCGGGTCCAGCCGTTCCGGCGTGCGCAGTTCCGTAATCTCGGTCGTCTCGCCAAGTCGCAGGCCGAGCATGACCGCGTCGTCGTCGCCATCATGCGCGGCGATCGCAACGGCGCCGCCGCGGCGATGCGCGCCCATATCGAACTGGTGCGCGGCGAATACGAGCATTACGCCGTTTCGCTCTAGGTCCCAATTCCCCGCATAAAGTGGGAACCAACGCGTTCTTTGTGGGTTGGTCCACGTAGAATGTGACCCTTTGGCGCTGAATCACCCGTCACCGCAAGGTTTCGGGCTTTTCGCGTTGATGTCGATTTCCGCTTTTTCCGTGGGGTAGCGAGCAAATGCTCAGGAGCAAGGCGGTATGGCTTATCTGAGCAGCACGGATATCGCGGCTTCGCCGATGCCGAGCCAGACGTCAGCTTCTGACTCGGATCGTATCATCGAAACCGATATTCCTGCGCGTCTGGATGCGCTGCGCTGGAGTGGCTTTCACACCCGGGTTGTCCTGGCGCTCGGTATCACATGGATACTCGATGGCCTTGAGGTGACGCTGGCGGGGGCGCTATCCGGCGCGCTGAAGGAAGATCCGGCGCTGAAGTTTTCGAACCTCGATGTCGGCTTTGCCAACAGCGCTTATCTTGCAGGCGCTGTGATCGGCGCGCTGGGCTTCGGCTGGCTGACGGACCGCATCGGCCGGAAGAAACTGTTCTTCATTACGCTAGCGCTTTATCTCACGGCGACTGCCGCGACAGCGCTGTCATGGAATCTTGCCAGCTATGCCCTGTTTCGATTCCTGACGGGTGCCGGCATTGGCGGGGAATATACGGCGATCAATTCAACGATTCAGGAGCTTGTTCCGGCGCGTTATCGTGGCTGGACCGATCTGGTGATCAACGGAAGCTTCTGGTTGGGCGCCGCGATGGGCGCGGTTTGCGCCATCGTCTTGCTGGACCCCGCAGTGATTTCGCAATCCTATGGCTGGCGGCTGGCCTATTTCACCGGTGCCATTCTCGGTCTCATCGTGCTGTTCATGCGAATGTGGATTCCGGAAAGCCCGCGATGGCTGATGATCCACGGTCAGCCGCAGCGCGCCGAAGAGATCGTGGCTGAGATCGAAATCTCCGCGCATCAGAAGGCCAAGCCGTCGGTTCTGGCCGCGCTGCCGAAGATCAGGCTGACGATGCGCGATCATACGCCGCTGAAGGAAGTCGCGCAGACACTGTTCGTGCTGTATCGGCAGCGGTCGCTGGTCGGACTCGTGCTAATGGCGTCGCAGGCGTTTTTCTACAACGCGATCTTCTTCACCTATGCGCTGGTACTGACGGATTTCTTCGGTATCCCGTCCAACCATGTCGGCTGGTATATCCTGCCGTTTGCCGCAGGCAATTTTCTTGGACCGCTGCTGCTCGGCCGGCTGTTCGATACGCTCGGGCGTCGCGTCATGATTGCGGTGACCTACGGCATGTCGGGCATCTTGCTTGCGATCTCCGGCTATCTGTTCTCGATCGATGTGTTGAGTGCACAGACCCAGACCATCGCCTGGATGATCATCTTCTTCTTTGCGTCGCCGGCGGCGAGTGCGGCCTATCTCACCGTCAGTGAGACGTTCCCGATCGAGGTGCGCGCATTGGCGATCGCTGTCTTCTACGCGATCGGCACCGGGATCGGCGGCGTTGCCGGCCCGGCGCTGTTTGGCGTGCTGATCGATACCGGGTCGCGCAACAGCGTGTTTGCCGGCTACCTGTTTGGCGCTGTTCTGATGATCGTGGCTGCGATCGTCGGCTGGCGCTATGCCGTCGCGGCGGAACGCCAGCCGCTTGAATCAGTTGCACGGCCGCTGGCCGTGGTGGAGTAACTTCATGAACATGTCTCAGAAAATTATCGAAATTCCTGTCGACGATGCGCCGCATTCCGAAGAGGTACTGTATCCGGGTGCGGAATTGCCACGGCTTAGCGAATGTGCGCTGTTGCTCGATATCGACGGTACGCTGCTCGATCTGGCGCCGACGCCGCGTGAAGTGTGGGTGCCACCGGATCTGGCGACGTCCATGGGCAAACTGCTGCAGCGCACGAATGGCGCCATGGCGCTTGTCTCAGGTCGCTCGATCAACGACATCGATCTGATTTTCGCGCCGATGCAATTCCCGGCGGTCGGCGGCCACGGCGCTGAAATGCGACTATCGGCAGAGAATGAATCGGTCGCGTCAGGCGCGCCGCCGATGGACAAGGAATTGAAGCGTCGCCTTGCTGCCATTGCAAAGTTGAGCCCGGGCATTCTGCTCGAGGACAAGGGCTATGCGCTCGCGCTGCATTACCGTCTCGCGCCGCATGCGGAGAAGGCGATCTATGATGCGGTCTCCGCGATCCGTGCCGATCTGCCGAATGCGCCGATCGAAGTGCTGCCCGGCAAGGCTGTCTGCGAGATCAAGCCGGCTGGTGTGACCAAGGCGACGGGCGTGATCGAATTGATGAGGCATGAGCCGTTCAGCGGGCGCCGTCCGATCTTCATCGGCGATGATGTCACCGATGAATCTGTATTTGCGATCATGCCCGGCATGAATGGTCTCGCATTCTCCGTCGGTCGCCGTGCGCAAGGCGTATCGGGGCACTTCGACGAGCCGCGCGATGTGCGCGCATGGCTCGCGCGCTTGCTGATCGACGATGCGGCGAAATCGAAGTGATTCATCTCATGTCTTGATACCGATGCAGATGGAACTCACTGAAAGGTGAGTTCCATCGTCGCGTGCCCGAATTTGGTTTCAATTGGGTCGAATGGTGACGAGGAACCATATTGATGAACGGACGTTTATCAATGTGTGCAATCAGGAGGGGACCCTGTGAATCTCGTCGTAGTCTCAAACCGAGTATCGCGCGCTTCGGCGAATGAGCCGATGACCGGCGGTCTGGCAGCAGCCTTGCTGCCCGTGGTGGAGAAATCTGGCGCGATTTGGGTGGGTTCCAGCGGCCGCGTGCGCGATGGCGCGCAGAAGGAACCGTTTGCCGAAATTGAGGCGCTGGGCGCCGGTGCGCTGGCAATGCTCGATCTGCCCGCCGCGCATTACGGTGGCTATTACGAAGGCTTCGCCAATTCAGCGCTTTGGCCTGCACTGCATTCCCGTACCGACCTGATCTGCACGTCGCACGATGATTATCAGTCGTATCGCGAAGTGAATTCGTTCTTCGCGCGCGCGCTGCTGCGGTTCCGCAAGCCCGATACCGCGTTCTGGATTCAGGATTACCATTTCCTTGCGCTTGGCGCAGAATTGCGCGCGCTTGGCGTGACGCATCCGCTCGGCTTTTTCCTGCATACACCGTGGCCGGCACGCGATATTTTTGGCGGCGTGCCGCATCATCGCGAGCTGGTCGAGGCAATGCTCGCTTACGATCTGATCGGCTTCCAGACCGAAGGTGATCGCGACAACTTCCTGTCTTATGTGGATGGCGATCTCGGCCTGGATACGACGGGTGGTGTGGTGATGTCGCGTTACGGCGCGTCGCGCTGTGCGGTATTTCCGATCGGTATCGATCCCGCGAAGTTTGCTACGCATGCCGCCAAGGCTGCGTCGCATCCCGATGTGTCGCGGCTGCGCCGCAGCCTGCACGGCGAGAAACTCGCCATCGGTGTCGATCGCGTCGATTACTCCAAGGGTCTCGTCAATCGTCTCGAGGCGTTCGACCGCATGCTCACGCGGCAGCCGCAGCTCAAGCGTTCTGTCTCGCTGTTGCAGATCGCGACATTGTCGCGCGGTACGATCGAGGCCTATGGCGACCTGCAGAACCAGCTTGCGAAGCTGGTGAGCGACATTAACGGGCGTCACGGCGAAGTTGACTGGACGCCGATCCGCTATCTCAACAAGGGCTTCAGCCAGACCGTGCTCGCTGGCCTCTATCGCACCGCGCAGGTCGGCCTGGTGACGCCGCTGCATGACGGCATGAATCTGGTCGCCAAGGAATATGTCGCTGCGCAGAACCCGGTCGATCCCGGTGTGCTGGTGCTGTCGAAATATGCCGGCGCCGCCAACGAGCTCGATACGGCCCTGCTGGTCAATCCGCATGATGTGGACGGCATGGCGCGCACCATCGCGACCGCATTTTCGATGCCGTTGCTGGAGCGCCGCATGCGCTGGGAAGCCATGATGGCGAAGTTGCGCGCCGGCACGATCCAGGACTGGTTCGCTGATTTCGTCGAGGCGCTTCAGCAGGCCCATGTCGCCAATGACAAGACGCCGGTGGAAACGCTGCCGGTTGAGCCGGCCGTACTCTGGCCGGTCCAATCGCTGGGCGCTGGGGTCGGTAGCCGGTTCCACTGAGCCGCGGCGCCGCCCAGGCGAAATGGGGAGGTCCCCCGCGGCGCGCTGGCGTGGGGGGCTGTGCCGACGCATCGCAAGCCGATTCGCCGCTCGCCAGGGCCAGCGGGTGGCGCCAAGGCGCCCCCGAATTCCCTATATCCTTCAATAATTTGAGAAAAACCGCCGGGCCGAGCCGGCGGTCCCTTGCAAATCTCGCTCCGGCCCGTCATGAGAAGGCGCGCCGGAGAGATGGCCGAGTGGCTTAAGGCGCACGCTTGGAAAGCGTGTGTGCGGGAAACCGTACCGTGGGTTCGAATCCCACTCTCTCCGCCAGCACCCCCCTCCTAACTAGCTGATCTATTTGCGAGCCGGCCGTCGTCCTTCCGCTCCCCGCACGCGGTAACAGGATGACGTCTGCGTCGATGGCTGGGTTTTTAGCGAGCCTGTTTAGGCAGGCTGGACTGGAAAAGGAATCTCTCGCTCTGGGAGACGGACCTTCCGGAGTGGCGCAAAGTCTGGCGAGGCCAAATGGCTTAATACGTCAGGCTCGTTGGCTTGATTTGAGCTTGAATTATTGGGTAGCCTTTTTGCGTCGTGTCCGGGGCATCAATTGCGTAGATCTCGAATTGTTATTGCTGCTGCGTCTGTCGGAGCTATCGCTGCGGCTTTGACGCTATGCGCGTATGTTCGAGAGCCTCAAAATGTACTGAGCTTCTTTAAGGCGAAAAATCCAAGTAGTCCCCAGCTCGACGACATCTCGTTCGTTCAGCGTTTTCCGCAAGCGTTTGATTTTGAAGTGTCGGCTTCTCATGTCGAATTAGAAGTTCAGCGGGCTAAGTCGCAGCTCGCGCAAGCAATGCGATCGCAGCCAGTACTTCCCGCCGACAGTTCGCTCGGAATCTCGGCGGCGAATGGAAAAGTGCCGCTACCGAGAGTCCGGCCGTCGGCGGCCAATTTGATTGCTGTGTCTCTGCCCGATCAAGCGTCAACACCGTCTGATCCTTTGTCCAACGTAAGCGCAGCACTTAAAAAAGTCTTCGCGATGCTACAGCCGTCTGAAACTGTTTTGGCATCCGCGTCACCCGAGGGTGGAATCTCCGGTGACGGAAAGGACAGTGCACCTCCAACGTTGGCGGAAACGCGAACGGCGCTTTACGACATTTCCGCGCGCACCGTTTACATGCCCGACGGAACGCGGCTCGAGGCTCACTCCGGACTTGGCGAACTGATGGACGATCCAACGCAAGTCCACGTCCATGATCGAGGTGCGACGCCACCGCAGATATATGAACTGAGCAAGCGAGAGAAGCCGTTTCACGGCGTTGAAGCATTGAGAATGAAGCCGGTGGGTCAAGGTGATCTGTTTGGTCGCGCCGGATTGCTTACGCACAGCTACTTGATGGGACCAAAGGGAGATTCGAACGGTTGCGTATCGTTCAAGGACTACGCAACGTTCTTGCAGGCTTACAAAGCAGGCGCCGTGAAGCGATTGATCGTCGTACCGAGCCTGGCCGATCCGACCGTTATGGTGGCACAAAAAAACTCGATGTAGCCGTGTCTGTGAATACTCAGATATCGCACCGGCTTGAGATTGATCTTCAGAACTAATTTTCGCCCAGATTTAGATTGGTAGTATGCCAACGCCGAATCGGGGGATTCGCATATGACACCCAGTGACTACGCGCGAATGGCGAAAAATTGCGCCGAGCGAGCTGACGCCTTGGAGCCCGGCCCGAAGAGAGACGAGTTGCTTAAGAAAGCACAGCAGTTTCGTTTTTACGCGAAGGTCGAAAATTGGGTGGCGTCGCCGGGGCTGCAACCTCCGGATTGAATCTTGCGCATTTAAAGCGGCAAACGACGCAGTGCCTGGAAGACGGGACGCAGATAGTCCAGCATCTTTGGCGGGTTCTCCGTCATCGGAAAATGCCCGAGCTCCGGCATCTCGGTCACCACGGCACCCTCGATCCATTCGGCAAGCGCGTAGGCATCGCTCACGGTGGCAGAGAAGTCGTAGTGACCGATCAGGAGATGCACCGGGATCTTGTGGCCATCGATGAGCTTGGCGGTCTGTTCGCCGTCGAACTCGTCCGAATAGAAAGCCAGATCGCCGTCATAGATGCCCGGCGCACCCTGCGAATAGATCCAGGCAGCGCGTCGGCGATCCTCAGTGGGGCTGGACGGGCTCATCAATCCGCGCACATAGGCTGCCGAATGCCAGCCGCCATTGACGCCTGCATGCGTGAGATAGTCGTTACGACGGCCGCGTGGGCGCAAGGGCGCTTCGAGCGCGATCACGGCTTTCACGAGATCAGGTCGCTCTGCGGCGAGCGCCATGGCGATGCCGGCGCCCATCGAGCAGCCCATCACCACAACGGGTTCGCCGATCGCCTGTTCGATGAAGCTCGCGCACCAGTCCAGATAGGTTGGCTGATCGAGCTGATAGATGCTGCCGTCCCAACCGATAGGTGGCATGGAGCGGCCATGATGCGGCATGTCGAAGCCGATCAGACGCCAGTCGTGCCCGAGTTCGGGATCGCACATCACGCCGTGAAACTGCCGCGTATCCGCTCCGGCTGTGTGGAGGCACAGCACTGGCCTGCCGGTGCCCGTGGCTTCTGAATAGATCTCGGCAATCTGCCCGCCGGCGCTGTGCACGCGGTGATAGCGGCCCTCAAGGCGCGTGAGATCGACTTCGACCGCATGCGCGGCCGGCACCGTCAGATTCGCAAACACGGCTTCTAGAAATGCGCGGGCCTGCGCAATGACCAGCGCATTGCCGGTCACGGTGAAGCTGGTGTTGCGCAGCTGGATCGATGAAAACGAATGATAGGTCGGCGGCGGGCAGGGCGCCAGCACCTTCAGCCATGCTGTGGCTGGCCCGGATAGCGCGATATCCGGCGCATTGCTGGGTATACTGACAACCGGCTGGTTGTTGCGACAAGCGATCGCGACGGCGGCCTCATCGATCCCAAACTGAATTTCAAGATCCAGTCCGCGCGCAAAAGACTGCACCTCCGGCGCGGCAATCGCGACCGCAAGTCGATTGCGAAGCTCGTCGATCAGGCCCATGCCCAACGTTACCTACTTCCTGGCAGTGAGATAGCGGCCAATCTCGACATGGTCGGCCGACGGTCCGAGTTTCTCCAGCGCAGCATCCCACAATGCGGCGACTTCGTCTGCCAGCGGCGCGCTGACGCCGATCTGGTGTGCGAGCTCGTCGGCGGTGCGGATATCTTTCGCCATCAAGGCCAGCCCAAATCCCGATGTGTATTTCTCGGGAATGATGAACTGCTTAAGCTTGTTTTCGGTCGAATTGTTGCGCCCGGTGGAGGCATTCAACACGTCGACGAGGACATTCGGATCGATGCCGAACTTTCCACCGATGGCAACGGCTTCGGCGGCAGCGGCGAGGCCCGCTGCCGAGACGTAGTTGTTCAGCGCCTTGGCGGCGTGACCGGAGCCGAGTGGTCCGGTGCGGAACACCGACTTGCCCATGGTATTCAACACGGGATCGGCGCGATCGATGGTCTTGCCGTCGCCGCCGGCCATGATCGCCAGCGTGCCGTCGATGGCGCGCTTCACGCCGCCCGATACCGGCGCGTCGATGAAAGCGAGACCCGCTGCGATCAGTTCTTCGCCGAGCGCGCGCGTGCCCATCGGAGCGGAGGAGCTCATGTCGATCACCACCGTGCCCGGTGCGAGCTTCGTCTTGAAGCCTTCGACGGCGGCGCGCACGATCTTACCATCCGGCAGCAGCGTAATGACGGCGGCTGCGTCCTTCACGGCTTCATCGACGGTCGCCGCCGACGTCCCACCAGCCTCGGCATGTTTGGCGCGCGCTTCGGCGAACGTATCGAAGCCAACCACCTGATAGCCCGCGCGCGCAATGCATGCGGCCATGGGGCGTCCCATATTGCCGAGGCCGATGACGGCGATCTTGGCGGGCGGATTGATGGTGGCTGAATTTGACACGGGCGTTCCTCTTCAAGTTCTTATTTTATTCGATATCTGGCGCGGCAGGTGATCGCGCTGGTCAGGGATTGTCGCGCCGCAACGCTTCCAGCGCTATCGCGGCGGCATTCTTGATGTGCTGGACGCAAGCCTGCTCGGCGCCATCTTCGTTGCCGGCCTCGATCGCGACAAGGATGGTCTCGATTTCGGCAAGACTGCGGCCGATGCGATTGGACTGGGTCATCGACGTCATGCGCAGCACCGTGACGCGGTTCAGCAGCATCTTCAGAAAGCGTTCGACGAAAACATTGCCGCAGCCTTCGAGCAGCGCAGCATAGAATTCAGTCTTGGCGGCCAACAGGTCGCTGCGGTCTTCCTGACCGGCTACCGCGCCCATCTGGACGAACTGTTTGCGCAATCGTTCGATGATCACCGGATCGCGCAGCCGTGCACATTCACGGCCGGCATAGCCCTCCAGCAGCGCGCGCAAATCATAGAGCTGCTCGGCTTCCTCGACGCTGATGGTGCTGACGATGGGGCCGCGATGCGGGATCGTGGTGACGAGGCCCTCTGCCTCCAGTTGCCGGAGCGCCTCGCGGATCGAGGTGCGGCCGACGCCGACCTGCTCGCACAGTTCACGCTCGATCAGCCGCTGGCCAGGCTTGAACAGCCCGCTACCGATTGCAGAGCGTAGTCGGTTTTCAACCAGCAGTCGCAGGCTGGTCGATTCCCGCGAGACATTCAGTTCCGATTCGATCTTTGCCATGCCTCAAGTTGACCGCCTATCAGACAATCTGTCAAGCAGCTTGACCGCTCGTCTGTTTTATGTCGAATTGCTGACGAAGCCGCAAAGGCCGTTCTGCATTCGGAGAAAACGCCCATGTCCAAGACAACCTCCCATCGTGGTGGCCTGAGCCGACGTTCGCTGCTCGCCGGAACCGCGTCTCTGCTGGCCAGCCCGATGATTGTGTCGTCGGCACGCGCGCAGGCGAAGCCGGTCAATATCGGCGTGATCATGCCGCTGTCGGGCGCCAATGCGCAGTTCGGCATCAATTCGCGCAACGGCATCGAATTGGTGGCCGACGAGATCAACGCAGCCGGCGGCATCAAGGCGCTCGGCGGTGCCAAGATCAATCTGATCGTGGCGGACGCGACCTCGACGCCCACCACCGCGGGCACCGTCGCGCAGCGCCTCATCACCCAGAACGAAGTGACGGCGATCCTCGGCGCATTCGCGTCATCGCTGACCATTGCTATTTCGGAAGTCACGGAGCGCCGTGACATTCCGCTGCTCACCATGTCCTTCGCCGACCAGATCACCGGTCGCGGCTTCAAGAACATCTTCCAGATCGTCGCCAAGGCTTCCGCACTCGGAAAAGCGCAGCTCGACTACACGCTTGCGATTGCGCAGGCATCCGGCGCCAAGATCGACAAGATCGCGATCATGTATGAGGACACTGCCTATGGCACTGCGCAGGCGGCCGGCCTTCGTGCCGCTGCCAAGGCAGCCAATATCGACATAGCGATGGACGATGCCTATCCGCTGGGGATCACCGACACCACGCCGTTGATCAACAAACTGCGTGCGTCCGGTGCCCAGGCCGTCTTCCCGGTGTCCTATCTCAACGACAGCCTGCTGCTGATCCGCACCATGCGCCAGCAGCGCATCACGATCCCGGCCATCGGTGGTGCTGCCGGTTATGTCATTCCGGATTTCGAGAAAGGTCTGGGCGAATTCGCGGAGAACGTGCTGTCGATCGCGCCGGCCAATTACGATCTCGCGCCGGATCTCACCGAACGTTTCCGCAAGCGCTTCGGTTACTTCATGGTGCATGAAGCGCTGGAACACGCCGTCGCGCTCGACGTGCTGGTGCAGGCGATCGAGAAGGCGAAGTCGGCCAAGGCCGAGGACGTCACCATGGCGCTGCGCGGTGCGAAGTTCACCGGTGGCTGGACCAAGGCGATGACCGGCGGCGCCGTCGAATTCGACAGCACCGGCCTCAATACCCTGTCCGTTCCCGTCATGGCGCAATGGCGCAACAAGGAGCTCGTCACGGTCTGGCCGAAGGACGTCGCCAAGGGCACCGCGGTCTGGAAGTCCTGACGAACTGAAGAAAGATCGCAGTGTCATTTCTACAAGCAATAATCGATGGGTTGTTGGTCGGCGGCGTCTACGCCGTCATCTCCATCGGCCTGACGCTGGTCTATGGCGTCATGGGCATCGTGAATTTCGCGCAGGCGGAATTTCTGATGATCGGCATGTTCGTATCCTGGTTCGCCTGGGCCTATCTCGGTCTTGATCCGGTGCTGGCCGCGCCGCTGTCCTTTGCGGTGGCGTTCGCCATTGGCTGGCTGGTGCAGGGGCAGTTGATCGCACGCGTGCTGAAGGCGCCCTCGGTGGCACAGATCTTCCTCACGGTGGGCCTGCTGATCGTCATCGAAAACGGATCGCTGCTGCTGTTCGGCTCGCAGTTTCGTTCGGTGACCACGTCCTATCAGACCATGTCGCTATCGCTCGGCGCGCTATTCATCAGCGTGCCGTATCTGATCGCCTTCGGCATGTCGCTGGCCTGTGGTCTGGCCCTGTGGTGGTTCATGCGCACGAGCTGGTTCGGTCGGGCGATGCGCGCGACGGCGCAGAACCCGATGGCCGCGCAGCTGATGGGGATCGATACGGCATTGATGTACAAGATCGCCTTCGCACTCGGCGTCGGCCTCACGGCCTTCGGCGGCGCGGTGATCCTGCCTTATGTCACTGTCTTCCCCGGGGTCGGTGGCCAGTTCGTCGTGCTGATGTTCACCGTCGTTGTGCTCGGCGGTCTCGGCAGCGTTGCGGGTGCCGTCGTCGGTGGGCTCGCGGTGGGCGTCATTCAGGCATTGTCGTCGCTGTTCTTTCCGATCCAGTTGCAGAACCTCATTCTGTTCATCGTCTTTATCTTCGTGCTCGCGGTGAGGCCGCAAGGCCTCGTAGGAGCATCCCGATGAAACGCTGGATCGCAATTCTGGCTGTGATCGCCATTGCGGCTGTGTTGCCGCTGCTGCTCAGCCCGACCGGATACTGGATCCGCGTACTCACCTTCACGCTGCTATTCGCGGCGATGGCACAGGTCTGGAACATCATCGGTGGTCTGGCCAACCAGACGTCGCTCGGCCACGCCGCCTTCTTCGGTATCGGCGCCTATACGTCCACCATCCTGGTGCTGAAATTCGGCATCAGCCCGTGGATCGGCATGTTCGCTGGCGGCTTCCTCGGTGGAATCGCCGCGCTGATCATTGCCGTTCCGACCATGCGTCTGCAGGGCCACTACTTCGCCTTGGCGACGCTGGCCTTCGGCGAAGTGATGCGCGTCATTGCCAATGTCTGGTCGTCGCTCACCGGCGGCCCCGTCGGTCTGTCGGTGCCCTTCGTGCCGCCCAGCATTGCTGCCTATTCGTTCAAGCAGCTATTGCCGCATGCCTATATCGCGCTCATCGCCTTGATCGTCGTGACGGTCATCTTCGAGGCGATTCGGCGCAGTGCCATGGGCTATCGGCTACGCGCCATCAAGGAAAATCCGGCTGCTGCGGAAGTGATAGGCATCGACACCACCAAGGTGAAGCTGCAGACCGCTGTGATCTCCGGCGTCCTGATGGCCATGCTGGGCACGCTCTATGCGCAGGTCGCCGTGTTCTTCGATCCGGATACAGTATTCAGCGCAGCATCCATCTCCATTCGCGTCGCGTTGATCGCCATTCTAGGCGGCGTCGGTACGGCGATCGGTCCGATCCTCGGCGCATTGTTCATCATCCCCGTGGAAGAGCTGATGAACGATCTATTCTCGTCGGGCGCGGCGGGCCTGTCGCAGCTGATCTTTGGCGTCATCCTGATCGCCGTCATTCTGTGGCGGCCACGCGGCTTCATCACCGTGTTCGATTCGCTGATGGCACGCTTCTCGAAGAAGGCACGCTCATGACCATTCTCGATGTGCGTAGCATCTCGCGTCGTTTCGGCGGCCTTCAGGCGCTGTCCGACGTGACGTTCTCGGTACCGAAAGGCCAGATCGTCGGCCTGATCGGCCCGAATGGCGCCGGCAAGACGACGTTCTTCAGTACACTGGTCGGCCTCATTCGCCCGGACAGTGGCTCCATTCAACTCGACGGCACCAGTGTCGTCGGCCAGAAGCCGCATAGGGTTGCGGCGCTTGGCATGACCAAAACGTTCCAGAACGTGGCGCTGTTTGCCGAAAGTTCGGTGCTCGACAACGTGCTCACCGCAGGCCTGTTGCGCCACGATGTCGAGACTGCGCGCAAGGAGGCGTTGATCTGCCTCGACCGCGTCGGGCTCAAATCCGTTGCCCACAAGCTTGCCGGCAATCTCTCGTTTCCCGAGCGCGCGCGCGTCGAACTGGCACGCGCATTGTGTACCGGCCCCAAAGTGCTGCTGCTCGATGAGGTGATGGCCGCGCTCAATCCGGTGGAGATGCAGGAGATCATGGATCTGATCCGCTCGCTGCGCGACGACGGCATCACGCTGCTGGTTGTCGAGCATCATATGCGCGCAATCATGACGATCTGCGATCGTATCCTGGTGCTGAACTTCGGCCGCCTTCTAGCCGATGGTATGCCGGAGCAGGTGGCGAACGATCCGGTGGTGGTGGAAGCCTATCTCGGCCGTTCGATGGAGGCCCACAAATGAATGCGTCTCAGCCATTGCTCGAGATCAAGGGCCTCAATGCCGGTTACGGCGAGATCGAAGTCCTGCACGGCATCGATCTGCAGATGTTCGAAGGCGAGTTCGTCTGCATCATCGGCGCCAATACCGCCGGCAAGAGCACGATCCTGCGCGCGATCTCGCGCCTGGTGCCGCATGTCACCGGCACGTTGCGTTTTGCAGGCAATGATCTGTCGAGCCGCGCCTCGCATGACATCCCCACGCTGGGCATCGCGCATGTTCCCGAAGGGCGCCATGTGTTCTCGGATATGATGGTTGAAGAAAACCTGATGCTCGGTGCCTTCACCGCACGGCATGCCAAGGATCTGTCGTCGCGTATGGAAGGCATCTTCGAACTTTTCCCGCGTTTACGCGAGCGACGGGGGCAATTGGCCGGCACGCTCTCGGGCGGTGAGCAGCAGATGGTCGCTGTCGGGCGCGCGCTCATGCTGCAGCCAAAGCTGCTGCTGCTCGATGAGCCGAGCCACGGTCTGGCGCCGAAGGTCGTCGAAGAGATGCACGATGCCTTCACCAAGATCCACAGCCGTGGAACGTCGATCCTGCTGGTGGAGCAGAATGTCGGACTGGCGCTCGATGTCGCGACGCGCGGCTATGTGCTGGAGAGCGGTCGCATCGCACTGCAGGGCACGTCTGCAGAATTGAATGAAAATCCTGCCGTTCGCGCGGCCTATCTCGGCATATGATCGAGGCAGACGGGCGAACGACGTCGAACCCTTAGCAATCGCAAATAGAAGGAAGAAAATATGAGCTACGATCAGACGATCACCCTTGGCGGAATGTTCGACATCGGTCTTGCCGCACGGCGCGAAGTGCTGGGCGCCGCCTATGTCGACAAGTCGATGCAGTCGACCAATGACTTCATGATGTCGTTCCAGCACATCACCACCGAATGGTGCTGGGGCTACGCCTGGAATCGTCCGGGCCTCGATCGCAAGACCCGCAGCATGCTGAACCTCGCAATGCTGACGGCGCTGAACCGCGCGCCGGAAATCAAGCTGCACACGCGCGGCGCAATCACCAATGGCGTCACGGTCGACGAGATCAAGGAAGTATTGCTGCACGCCACGGTCTATTGCGGCATCCCGGCCGGCCTCGATGCGTTCAAGGCCGCCAATGAAGTGCTCAAGGAAATGGGCAAGGTGGAGTAGGTCAGCCGGCCTGACAACGACACCTCAAACGCAAATTCAACAGTCCGCTTGATCTGCTCAAGATCAGGCGGACTTCGTTATTCGCGGCGATGATACGCACAAGAGCAATTGGCGCAGATATCTACGCCGGACGCTTCTGTTGTACCCATGCCAGTCCCGCAAACTCAGGCAGCGGGCTTGGATGCCGTGGACGTGGATGCCGCTGGTGCTGCCTGAGCCTGGGGCTCGGTTGTGGCCTTGGCGAGCGCGTTCCTGAGCGCCTGCTCCTTGGCATCGTCCAGGGAGGTCTTCAGCACAGTGCCGCCGGCGTCCTGAATTTCCTTGAGCACCTTGTCTGCAGTGATGCTCTTGATGAGAACGAACAGCGCCGCATTTCCCGGCTGAAGGTTTGCCGATAGCTCCTTCATGAAGTCGTCGTTGATGCCGTAATCCGTCAGTGCGCCGCCCAATGCACCGGATGCGGCGCCCAGTGCTACGCCGAGAAGGGGATTCAGGAACAGCACGCCGATCAATAATCCCCAGAAGCTGCCGGAGGCCGCGCCGGCCATGGTGGTATTCATCAGCTGGTTCAGCTTCACGGGGCCGGCTTCGGTTTTTACCGCGATAACGGCATCGCTGATCGTGATCAGATATTCCTTCTGCAGCTTGAACAGACGCTGCCGCACCTCTTCGGCCTTTGCCTCGGATGGATAGATGATCGCAACGAGATCTGACATTTCTATTCCTCCTGACTGAGAGATTTTTATGGTGCCACGTGGCCTTCGTCGTTGATGGTTCCTTCTGCCGCTATGCTGCCTTGGTTCTCAGTTGCCATGCGTAAGCGAGCCACGCCAGACCGTGGGAGATCATGTCGACGGCCAGCAGAGAGCCGAGGACCCACAGGCCCGTCCTGGGAAAACCTGTCAGAATAACCAGACCTGCCAGAACGCCGAATAGTCCTGAAGCCAGCATGATCCAGCCTCCTTTGCTCCAGCGGCTAAATCCAAGCAGCACGCGAATGACGCCGGAAACCAGCAGCAATATACCGAGGACATAGGTGAGGATGATCGCGCTGGCGACGGGCTGCTGCACCAGAACGATGCCGAATGCGACGTAGAGAATGGCGAGCAGGATCTGCCACAGAAATCCTCCCCATCCCTTGGTCCAGAACGCATGGATCATTTCGAACACGCCAGCGGCAATGGCCGTCCAGCCAATGAACAGCGTGCTGATGACAGTGGCGAGAACGACGTCGCCGAGGATCAGGAGCCCGGCCAAAATCAGAACGATGCCAAGCAGTATGCATATCCAGAACGGCGGTGAAGACAAGCCGCTGACGCTTACCGAGGAACTATTGCCATACGTCGTCATCTTGTCCTCCCGCTCCTGCGCTGCTTTTGCGCTATGATTTGAGGCCGCCCGTGTCACCGCGCATGCGCTTCACACCATCAGCGCCAAGCGCAGACGCGGCGACCATGGCGCCACCAACACACACGGCGACGACGTCGCCACGATCGATGCGGGTGGTGAAGGACCCTGCGTGGCGGCCGGCCTGCCACAACCACCTGGGCGTTTTCGGTGAGGGGCTCCAACTTGTTGGCAAGGTCTTTCTGCAGCGGGATTGGCGCGGCCTTGGCAGTCGTCAGAAAGACGCTCGTGCCAAGCCCCGTGGCGACCGCGCTGAACAGAAGGCCCTGCAAGAGGTTTCGCCGATCCATCGCTTCCATAGAACTTCTCCTTTCACGAATAGAAAAGGAACGTCAGGGATAAGGAGGCACCGGAACTGCACGGCCGAGCCGATAATGCGACTCCGAATGGCGACGGCATCGCAAGATCAACGGTGAGGCGCGGACGTGCATGGGCCCGCAAATGGCGGCCGCGAATGATAGTTCGCCAATGAAAACTGTTGTGAAGCGGCGATGGGTTTCAGGCGCCAGCCCTTGAACAGTCTCCGACCAGGTCGATTGCCCGGTCGGGACATCAGGCCGTTCAGCCTGTGTTGCGATCGATTGCGAGTCCATGGGACTCCGTTCCGGCTTTTTATCAGCCTGATTTTTGATATCGCACGGGGCGAATGGATATTACCAAAGGCGCAGTCCGTCAATCAGAACGGGAAGATGCGCTCGATATGGGTATGCCTCGCTGTCTCAATTTTCAGAAGCCTTGAACCGCCTAATTAGATCTGCATGCAGCAACATGTTCGAGAAATTGAGTGATATTTTCAGTGACCTGTCTCTATTTGCCGCGCTCATCTCTCGCCATGCTTCGGTAATTACATCATACGCGCGGTGATGTTGCATCGGGTCAAACCCTGACGCGCGCGGATGTCGTCGAAGATGTGATAGCGTCACTCTGGTGACAGGAACATGCCTGCTCACAAGAGGCGATGCCATGAAGAGAGGGGACGCGGGAGACGACGAGCCGGCGAAAGGGTGGAACAGGGAAACGATCGACCCGCGCCGGGGCGATATCGAGGACGATGCCGCCAGCCCTGAACAGCGAACCCTGCTCTCGATGGCCGGGAGCCTGCTTGTTGAAGTCAGTCTGCCGAAGCTCCTGTTTGCCTGGACAGTATCGCTGTTACTGCCGGCGGTGTCGTTGGGCCTCGCGGCATTGGTTGCTTCTGCCTGGCTCTCAACTCTGTCGGACAAGGTTCTCGTGTTGACGGAGATCGGCGCGTTCCTGGTGGCGATCGGAATCGTCGCGCTGGGGTGGATCGGCTGGAAGCCTCTGTTTCGGGTCGCCGAGATCAATTTCTGGTCTCTTAACGCGCTTGCCATCCAGCCGGGATATGTCTTCGGCCGTGAAGGGCTACAGCATCTGACGGAGAAGGTGCTGGGAAGACATCTGACCGTGCATGGAAGGGCGCGGCTCCGCGCGGTGAATTCGGCCGCGGCAGGAATCGCCATCTCCATCTGCGCTGTGGCGGTCGCGATGTGGGCGTGGCCAGCCTCGCGCTGGACGGGAAGCCTGGAAGATCTTGGTGTTCCTCATCGTTTGATTATTCCGACGCTGGCAAATGCCGCAGTCTTGATATGCGGCTACCTTGCCGGCGCATCGCTTGTCTGGGGTCTGGCCGATGCCCGTATGGCGCAGCCGGTGGACATTGTCGCGTTCGATGCAGCGCCGGCCCACACCAGCATCTGGCGTGTGGCTCACTTGTCGGACCTCCATGTGGTTGGCGAACGATACGGGTTTCGCATTGAAAGCGGGCGCGCCGGACCGCAAGGAAATAGGCGTCTGCAGCAGGTGATGGCGCGACTGGCCGCAATTCATGCTGTTGATCCGCTCGACCATGTACTGATCAGCGGCGATATGACCGATGCCGGACGGGCGACCGAATGGGCGGAGTTTCTGGATGTCCTGTCACACTATCCGGACCTCGTCGCGCGCACCTTCGTGCTGCCCGGAAATCACGATATCAATATCGTGGACCGGGCGAATCCGGCACGGCTGGATCTACCGTTCAGTCCGGGCAAACGGTTGCGACAGGTCCGCACACTTTCGACCATCGCTGCCATTCAGGGCGATAGTGCTTTTGTTGTGAAAGACGGGAAAGGCCATACAACAACACTGAACGACGCGTTGGTGCCGTATCGCCGTCAGATGGCCGATTTCGCGGATCTCGGCGGCCTGCAGCGTGCCGCGCGACTGCGCGGGGTCTTCGATGACTTGTATCCGATGGTGGTTCCGCCTCCGGAGGAGAATGGCCTCGGCATAGCGCTGCTCAATTCCAATGCCGAAACACATTTCTCCTTCACCAATGCACTTGGCCTCGTCTCGATCGAGCAAACCCGTCGGCTGGAGGCTTTTATCGCTCAGTTCCCGAAAGCGCGCTGGATAATCGCATTGCACCATCATCTGATGGAGTATCCGATGCCAGTGACCGCATTCGCTGAACGCATCGGCACGGCTGTGATCAACGGCAGCTGGTTTGTACGTCGGTTGGAGGCCTTTGCCGATCGGGCCGTCGTCATGCACGGACATCGCCATATCGACTGGATCGGCACCTTTGGATCGTTGAAGGTCATTTCGGCGCCGTCACCGGTCATGGGCGCTGCCGATGCGGCCAGCACGCACTTCTATATTCACAGGCTTGCGGCAGGGCCGGGTGAGCAGCTTTGCTTGCTTGAGCCGGAGCGGATCGACGTGCTGGCGGGCGCGCTTGACCATGCGGATGCGGTGGAGGATACGACCGCAAGGCCATCGATCGCGTAATGCTGCTACTCGCAATCGTCTGCGGAAATGTATCGACCAGAAAGCGCGCCGAACCGCATCGCGTCGTAACTATTCGAATCGAAATCGAGTCAGCTTGCGAGTTGTGCCTGACGTGGCGATCTTGCGGCGCTGAATAGCCACTGCCATATTCTCGCGCAGAAAGTGGAGGCTCCCATGATCAAGAAGGCCCTGCTTGGACTTTTCGGCGTATCCCTTTTGCTCTGCGTTTCATCGCTGCCGGCTTCCTCTGCCGCATTCAGGGCAGGAACGCTGACATGTATGAGCAATCCCCGGATCGGCCTGATTATCGGCTCGCGTCAGACGCTGCGATGCGTGTTCAGGGTACGAAATGCGTCACGGCAGTACATCTATGAGGGAACGGTGCGCCGTATCGGCCTGGATCTCGGGGTGACTCCGTCGAGCGCGCTGGTCTGGCGGGTCTTCGCCCGAAACTCACAGGTCGGCCGGGGTACGCTCCGTGGAAATTACGTCGGCGCGAGTGGCAGCGTTGCGTTTGGCCCGGGTCTGGGCGCTAATGTTCTGATCGGGGGATCTCGCAGGACCGTGGTGCTCCAGCCACTGTCGCTTGAGCGCCAGATCGGTGTGAGCCTTGCCGCGGGCATAGCGACGCTGACGTTACGCTAGTGGTGGCGTCAGCTATCTTCATAGTTCCGTGGAGCCAAGCCAACGACATCACGCGATGCAGGATCGTGGTCCGCCAGCCGTGGAAACCGCTAGTTTAATCCTGTCACTCAACTGATTTCTGTTGCCGGCGCAGCCGCATTTGTCGCTCGCTCGGAGGTCGCGGCATGGCGTGCAAACGTGGTCGCCCTCTGCGGTGCAGTGTCTGTCCTTGAGGTTGCCGCGGTTGTTCGACGTTGAGCGGTGACGCTGGTGTCTTCAGGCGGTTGGTGCGGACATCGTCCCGAATTGCTTCAGAATCCAGCCTTTGACCACGCTCGACGGAGTCGCGAGGGTCTGCAATCGCGGAGAACGCAGCGCACAAGAAAATCAACCCTGAACCTGCCGCAGCAATAAAGCGCTTCATGATATCTCCTGTTGAGGATCGCTCCGAACGAAAACTCTTAAACGAGAAAGCTGCACATCTCCATGCGGCCTAACGCAGCTTCCTGGTTTGTCAGATCTGCTAATCGTCGCTTAGCCCAAGGCGCCGGCGAGCCGCCTCGATGTCCGATGTGTCTTCGTCCGATGTGTCTTCGTGATCGGCCACCAGATCACCCCGCGAGGGGGGCCGTGAAGACGCCGTTCGCTCAGATCGACGCGTATCCGTCCGGAGCGACCAGAAAGCCATGGCAAGGCCGATCACGAAGACCACAACCAAAATCAGAAAGAGCGCCGATTGCTTGATCCAGGAGATCGCGGGAACTGCCAGAGCCATTGAGAGGCCGAGAAAGCCCATTTGCAGCGACATAAGGTTCAGCCCGGCGAGAAAAGTGCCAAGCGCCAGCAACATCAAAAGCACGAGACTCGTCGCAGGCGCGGGCAGAAGCTGTTGAACGCCTGCCAGCAGCATGATGTTCATCGTAACAAGAACCGCGATCCAGTGCAGCGCTTGCGTCCATACCAGTCGAACCCTGGCTTTCCTGTCATCGAGCTCGGTCCATTCAGTGACGACGCAGACGACACCAATTGCGAGGGCAAGGAACTCCCAATAGCCAATGAGTGGTTTGCCTGAAAAATTCGTATAGGCCACGCCTGCAATTGCCAGCGCGAGAATGGCAAGAAAGGGGAGCTGCCTGAGGACAATGCTTCTCGTTCTGAAGTGACGGTCTTCAGCATGCCGACCCGGTGGCAGATCCAGTTCACTCATCGACGATCCAGTCGTAATCGCGCCTGTTGTCGCGAATTCCAAACGTCACGTCCTCCTTCAAAAGGCTAGCCTAGGCTTCCGTGAGGCCGATGCGATATCGGCTGATCACCTTAGGGGACCTAGGGGATTTCCCGATGAGTTCGCAGGCATCAATTTGTTTCCGGTCTGGCTGAGGCGTCGCTGGACGCAACAAACGCGGCGCAATCGGCGTTCCCTAATCTGGATCTGCATCTCGCCCTAGGGGAAACACCTGATTGTACTGGTGGCAGCGTCAATGATCTGCTGGGACTTCTCGGCTCGTCGGACGGTCCCTGCGACGGCCGCGCCAGCATGCATCGTTGCTCGAAGACGATCGAGAAAGGCTTATGAGAAACCGTTCGACCGAAGGGGCACAAGTCGGGCGAATAGAAATGAAGCTTCGCAAGGTATCGCAGCTTTTCGATACGCTCGATCCGTCTCCGTTCCGCGAGACTGATCTCGCGCTACAGGCTGAGGATTATATCGTTGATCGCGCGCTGGAGTTTTCCGACCGTGTCCCAATTGAAATCGTCATCCATCTGCCGCCTGACGAACTGCGGAAAACGCACGTATCCGATATCGCTGCCGCCGTCAGATACTACTTTGGCCTTCGAAGCCAGGCCGTCTCGCGTGAACTGAGCGAGTTATTCAAGACCGGTCGGCTGTCACTCGTCGTCGGAATGGTGATCCTTTTCATTTGCCTCTTGCTCGGCTGGGTCTTCGCTCAGCGAATGACGGAGGGACCGTTCTCAAGGGTTCTGTCAGAGAGCTTTCTTATTCTGGGCTGGGTTGCGATCTGGAAGCCTTCGGAAATCTTTCTTTACGCCTGGCCACCCGTTGCAGCTCGCAGAAAACTCTTTGACCGGCTTTCCAGGGCAGCTGTTCTGCTCGATGAGGACGACACCGTGTTGTCGACTGCAGAAGGTGCAAACGGATAGCCGGAACGATCTCGGAGGGACCCGGAAACGGTGCCTCCTATTGCTGCGCCAATACCGGTCCTTCTTCATTCGACCGATCGTCTTCGAGCGTCAGGTTCAATAGAAAAATGGGAACATCATCCAATCCATCCGATCAGAAGCTCTCGCGCGGCGCGTTGATTGCGCTCGTGGTCGGCTCGATGGTCGGCTCCGGGATCTTTGCATTACCATCGGCATTCGGTCGCGCCACGGGCGGTCTCGGCGCCCTGATTGCCTGGTGCATCGCCGGCACCGGAATGCTGATGCTCGCTTTTGTCTTTCAGACGCTGTCCCGGCGTCGGCCCGATCTCGATACGGGCATTTTCGCCTATGCTGAAGCTGGCTTCGGCGACTATGCCGGCTTTGCATCTGCGGCCGGTTACTGGATCGGATGCTGCCTTGCCGATGTTGCGTGTCTTGTGCTGATCAAAGCGACATTGGGACAGTTCTTTCCGGTGTTTGGCGACGGCACCACGCCCGTTGCGATCGTGGCCGCGTCGTTGCTGCTCTGGAGCGTTCATATCCTTATCCTCCGCGGCATCAAGGAAGCTGCTGCGCTCAATACGATTGCGACATTCGCGAAGATGATACCGATACTCCTTTTCATCGTCGTTGCCGCTTTTGCGTTCAAGGCCAACGTCTTCGCACTTAATTTCTGGGGTGGTGAGGAACCGAGCTTTGCCAGTGTGTCGAACCAGGTTCGCAACACGATGCTCGTCACCGTATTCGTGTTTGTGGGGATCGAAGGAGCAAGCGTCTACTCGCGCTATGCAAAGGACCGCAACGATGTCGGGATCGCGACGGTTCTGGGTTTTCTCGGTGTGCTCGCTTTGCTTGTCCTGGTCACCATGCTGTCCTATGGAATTCTGCTCCGCCCAGAGCTAAGCGCGCTCGCGACGCCGTCGATGGCGGGCGTATTGGAAGCGATCGTGGGGCCTTGGGGCAAGGTATTCATCAGCATCGGCCTGCTGATCTCCGTGCTTGGAAATTATCTGTCCTGGTCATTGCTCGCCGCCGAGGTTCTCCATTCCGCAGCCGTCAGCGGCACGATGCCGCGCTTCCTCACGCGCGAGAACGTCAATAAAGTACCCGCAGGGGCGCTGTGGCTTACCAACTGCCTGATTCAGCTGTTCCTGCTCGTTACTTATTTTGCCGAGTATGCCTTTACGTTGGCATTGAAGATGACGAGTTCAATGACGCTCATTCCCTATCTGTTTGTCGCAGCATACGGACTTAAGCTCGCATGGACCGGGGAAACATATCGGACAGAGCCGCGTAGCCGCGCCATCGACTGGGTGCGCGGTGCGCTTGCTACGATCTACGCGGCTGTGATGATTTACGCAGGCGGTCCCACCTTCCTGCTGCTTTCGGCGCTTCTCTATGCGCCGGTCACGATCCTGTTTGTGATCGCGCGGCGGGAGCAGAAAGCAACAGTCTTTGCGTCTGCCGAGGGAATCCTGTTCGGAGCGATCCTCGTGGCAGCTGCCGCTGGCCTCTACAATCTGGCGATGGGCAATATTTCCATCTAGTCGGAGTTTCCCGCCTCTATCTAAGGTCAGGACCGTCGTTCAGGTTATCTCCCAGGCAGTCCTCCACATAGAGTCGAAGAACGGCGACGCGCCCGATCGCGAATAGCGGCATCGCAAGCGCAATTCCCAGGACGCCGAATAGAGAGCCGAGCAGGACGATGGCGACCAGCGTCCATGCGGGCGGCAGCTCCACCGCGCGCCGCTGAATGAGCGGGCCGATCACATAGCCCTCGATGGATTGAATAACGGTGTAGATCCCGATGGCCCAGATCACCATCGAGGGGCCAAGCGGCATTGCCACCAATCCCACGGGGATACTGGCCAATATCGGCCCGAGATAAGGCACGAAGTTCGACAGGCCGGCCTGCAGGCCGAGCAGAAAGGCGCTTGGAAGCCCGAGCAAATAGAGCGCCAGCCACACGCAGGCGGTCATCAGGACGATCCGGATCAGTTGTCCCATGAGCCATGAGCGCAGCACGGCGCCCATTTCATCCAGAACAGAACGCATGCGCTCGCGCGAGGAGGGCTTGACCAACAATACGACGCCGTCGCGATAGGCCTGCGGATCGAGCGAAAAGAGAAGGCCAAGAAATATGATGACGAGCGTATTGGCAAGAAAGCTCGAGGCGGTCCCGACGGCCGATTGCGCGTGGCCAAAGAGCTTGTCGTGATCGGGAAACCAGCGGGAAAAGTCGCGCCCTCCGTCCGGGCCGAACAGATCCACGCCAAAAGCCAGCAGACGTTGTTGCAGGATATCCAGTTGAGCGTCCATGACGCGCATCAGGATCCGGGCCTGCTCGGGGATTTTTCCAATCCCCCATATTGTCCCCAGCACGACCACTGCAGTCAGGATGACGATCACGATGGCTAGCCGCCACGCGCGCGCGATCGGAATGTATCGACCAAGCGACCGAGCGCAGGCATCGAGAAGCGATGCAAGCAGGATCGCCGCAAATATGATGAGAAGGCTGGACGACGCGCGCCATGCGAGGAAGATGCCGCTGGCAACACCCAGAATAACGAGTGCTCCCCCGAGGGTCAGCCGCCGGCCGGCGTTCGCGCCTGCCGTCGGAAGATCCTGACTTCGAACGTCCTTGGCTAGGATGGCTTGATCCACTCTCGGCTCAGGCATGGTCCCCCACATTTCCTATGGCAGCTAGGGTCCAATCAGTTTCATGCGAATTGCATACCGGACCAGTTCGGCAGTGGAGGAAACTCCAAGTTTGCGCATGGCGGATGCGCGGTGGGCTTCGACAGTTTTCACGCTGAGATTCAGTACCGTGCCGACGGACTTGTTGGTGTGTCCTTCGGCGATCAGCTGAACAACGTTTTGCTCGCGTAACGACAGCAGGACTTTCGATTTGTCCTTCTTGCTGGCCAGGTAGTCGTGAAGCAATTTTTCCACGACCACACCGGTGAAGTAAGGCCGGTGATTGAGTAATGCGTCGATCGCTGCAATGAGATGATGTCGCGCATCTGACTTTAACAAGAAGCCTCGTACCCCTGCCAGGAGGGATTCGGTGAGGATTTCATTGCTTTCATGCATTGTCAGGATGAGCACCTCCGTCCGGGGGTAATGCAACTTGATCTGACGGCTCACCTCCAGACCATTCAGGACGGGCATGGAATAGTCGACAATTGCTATATCGGGCTTCAACTCCCTGATCATAGCGACCGCAGCCCTGCCATCGCTCGCTTCGCCGCTCACAGCCCAGTCCGCACGGCTTTCGACGATCGCGCGCAATCCGGATCGCACGACTTCATGATCGTCTGCAATCAAGATCTGCTTCACAGTGCCGTTCCCATTCGTTGGAACCACTGGCCATATCCAATTGACGAAAGCAGCGCGCTAGAACGACCGCCTCGAAATGATATGCATCACGGCTGCCAAATCCGTGAAGGCCGTCGACCATGTTTGCGCAATCATGCTTCTACTAGATTGTTTCGTACGGCGTACCGAACCAGACCTGCAGTCGATTTTACGTTGAGCTTGCGCATCGCCGCAGCTCGGTGGGTCTCGGTCGTCTTGATACTCAAATTCAATGTCTCGCTTACACGCTTGTTGCTGTAACCCTCGGCAACCAGTTTAACGATTGTCTTCTCGCGCGGCGAAAGCGATCGGCTTGCGCCAATATTGCCGTCGGCCGATCCGACCATTGTGCCGCAAATCGCGCCGGCATGAAACGATCTGTGATGCATCAGTGATTCAACGGCCGCCAGGAGCATTTTGTTGGCATCGGATTTTCGCAGGAATGCGCGAACGCCAACTTGAGATGCCTGTAGTTCGAGCGCGATCGAGTCGTGCATCGTGAAGATAAGCACCTCTGTTGGAAGTTTGTACTCCTTCATCCGCCTCGCAACTTCGAGGCCGGTCATGAATGGCATCGAGTAATCAACGATAGCGACATCCGGCTGCTTCTCGATGGCGCAAGCAACGGCTTCTTTACCATCGCGAGCCTCGCCAACGACCTCCCATCCGGGACGTCGTTCCAGTATTGCACGAATTCCAGCCCGCACCGCGTCATGATCATCGGCTATCATAATCTGCTTCATGGTCCTCAGTACTCCGATGTCATTTCCTTACAGGCGGCAAAATACTTTCATCGAGAAGATCCAGCCCCTGGAGTTCGTTGCCCTCGCTGAGCGTCAGATTGTTGAATCCGTTAGCTGACCTTTAGCCATGCGACGGTCGGATCTTCGTCGATCCTCGGCCGCCCTGGTGGATACCCGCTGGTTTGTTTCCTTTGCGCGAGATGGCTCGTGGAATAGTCGCGTACACCGTTGTCCCGCTACATGCCGCTGTGGATGACGAGTGGATCTCAAATGTGCCTCCCATCTGATCCAGTCTCGCTCTCATGGCCGGAATTCCAACACCAAGCGGCACTGCCTTATGGCGATCTCTCGCCTGAGAAATCGGCATTCCGCAGCCGTTATCGCTGATCCGAAGCGTGACGTTGATGTCTGTGGCCCTGATCGAGATAGTCACCTGCGTCGCTTTCGCGTGCCTGAAGACGTTCGCGAGGGCTTCCTGGATAACTCTCAGCAATGAGCGCTGCGTTTCGTTAGGCAATGTATCGACCGCAGCATCGATCTTGAGACGCGTTTCCAGCGATGTCCGCGATGAAAGCCCCACCACAAACTCCTCGATCGCCGACTTCAATCCGCCGTCGAGCAAGTTCTGGGGATGCAGGAGGTAGGTGAAAGCCCTGATTTCCCTAAGGGCCTCACAGATCGACGCATCGATCTCATCACAAATTTTTATGGCGCTGCCGATGCCAGCAACGGCGCACCTCATTCGCATCATATTCAAACTCGCGGCCAGCAGATGCTGGCAAGTCGAATCGTGAAGGTCTGATGCAATCCGCTGCTGCATATCCTCCTGAAGCGCTAAGAGCTGCTTACCAGGGCCTGATTTGCCAAGTTTCGATTTTGTTCGTGCACTAGCGGTGCCGTTGAAAGTGTCGTGAACCACGATCTTTTCCCGAACGTGAATTCGACACGAGTCGTCTACGTGAGCCTTGTGGGCCATCATGTAGTCCGATGCATCTTGGATCGAGTGGCGAGTAACCACTAAGGTTAAATGCCATCGTTCTCTTGCGCGAAGTTGTCCTTACTAAATACCCTTGATTGAATCGGCGTCAAGTAAGATGTCGCCAGATCGTCCGATGTGCGACTGACTGTACTCAGTCTCAAAATATACGAAGTAACAATAGAAGTAATTTCAGTTAATTGCCGCGTTTGCTTTGCACAAGGAACCTTGTCGTCTTCAACAGGGCGCATGAATCCCGCTGCGGTTTGAGAGTGTCAGCACGGCGCCAGAGAATCGTTGGTGCGATCAGTAGTTTCCCCGATACCGGGTAGATATCCGCAACTCCAGAATACTTCGAGTCATAGAAGAATTGGCGGGCAAGCGATCACGCAGGCAAAAGCCAGCTACCTGCTTTTGCGAGGTGGTCGCGAATCTGGTGTGCAATTTTGCTCAACGAGGGTTTCTTCATGCCTGCGTATGCGCGTCATGCCTACCTATGTCGAGTTACACGATATCGAACGATTATAATTATTCTAACCATTGTGCCGGCGTTTCTGCTGACGGCGTGCGGCAGAGAGTCTGCTGAGACTGCTCCTGTCGTGCGGCCCGTGCGTACGGTCACTGTTGCGAAGAGCATTGCGGGCGCGCCGCTTTCATTCACCGGCCGTATCGAAGCGGAAGACGAGGTGGCGCTGGCATTTCGTATCTCGGGTCGGCTGATCGAGAATAACGGGAAAACCGGAGATCGGGTGCAGCCCGGTCAGGTCATCGCGCGGCTTGAATCCCAGAATGAGTTGAACACGTTGCGCCAGGCTCAGGCGGCTGTCGCGGCCGCGCAGGGGCAACTGACCCAAGCACGCAATCATTTCGATCGCCAGCAGACACTGCTTGCGCAGGGCTGGACCACCCGCGTCAACTACGACCAGGCAACGCAGGCGCAACAAACCGCTCAATCGCAGGTCGATGCCGCCGAGGCCCAGCTCAAGACGGCACATGATCTGGTGAGCTTTACCGAGCTGAAGGTCGACGCGCCGGGCGTCATAACCGCTGTCGGACCTGGCGCTGGAGAAGTTGTCCAGGCCGGGCAAATGATTCTCAGGCTGGCGCGGCAAGATGGCCGCGACGCAGTCTTTGACGTACCGGCTCAATTTTTTCGATCGGCACCGAGCGATCCGCAAATAACCGTCAGCCTGACGGACGATCCCGCGGTGATGGCTCACGGTCGTGTCCGTGAGGTCGGCGCCCAGGCCGATCCCGTCACGCGCACCTTTGAAATCAAGGTTGGCCTGACGGATCCGCCGGCGGCCATGCGGCTTGGCGCGACCGTCGTGGGGCGCATGGAAATGGATGCCGTCCCCATGATCGAGATCCCGGCATCGGCATTGACGAGGGCCAATCAACAGCCCGCAGTCTGGATTGTCGATCCCGCGAGTCGCACGGTTTCGATCCGAAACGTGGACGTCTTGCGCTTCGAGCAAGCGCAGGTCGTGGTGTCTCAGGGACTCGACACGGGGGAGGTCGTCGTGACCGCGGGTGTGCAGGCGCTGCACCCCGGCCAGAAAATACGTCTTCTTGGGTCAGAGCAATGACCGGCTTCAACCTCTCGGAATGGGCACTTAAGCACCGTTCCCTGGTGGTTTATGTCATGATTGTTGCCGTTATCTTCGGTGTCCTGTCCTATTTCCGCCTCGGTCGCAGCGAGGACCCGTCATTTATCATCAAGACGATGATCGTTCAGGCGGCATGGCCCGGAGCAACGGTTGAGGAGACCGTCAAACAGGTCACCGAGCGCCTCGAGCGCAAGCTGCAGGAAACACCGCATCTGGACTTCCTGCGCAGTTTCACGCGGGCAGGCGTCACCACAATCTTCGTCAACCTGCAGGGGAACGCGAACGCCAAACAAGTCTCCGACACCTGGTATCAGGTCCGCAAGAACATTGGTGATATCCGCCATACGCTGCCGGCAGGGGTGGTCGGACCCGGGTTTAACGATGATTTCGGCGATACGTTCGGAATTATCTATGGCTTCACGAGCGACGGTTTCACGCACCGCGCGCTTCGCGACTATGTGGAAGACGTCCGCTCGAAACTTCTTCTAGTCCCCGACGTATCGAAGATCGAGTTGCTGGGAGCTCAGGACGAGCGGATCTTCGTTGAATTCTCGATGAAGGAACTGGCAAGCCTTGGCATCGACCGCACAGCACTGCTGTCCGCTCTCCAGACGCAGAATATCATAAGACCAGCCGGCACGATTCAGACGGGCGACGAGACACTATCGCTTCGGGTATCGGGTGCATTTCAGTCCGAGCAGGATGTTGCTGACATCAATTTCGTTGCTGGCGGGCGCATGATCCGCCTGAGCGACATTGCCCGGATTACGCGCGGCTATTCCGATCCGCCGCAGCCCCTCTTTCGCGTCAACGGCGAGCCAGCCATCGGCCTGGCCATCTCGATGCGTGACGGCGGAGACATTCTCGCGCTCGGCAAGAGTCTCAAGCGGGCGATGGCTGCGATCACGGCGGATCTGCCGATTGGCATTGAACCGAAGCTCATTGCCGACCAGGCTGTCACGGTCGAGAGCGCCATCTCCGAATTCATGATGTCATTGCTGCAGGCAATTGCCATCATTCTCGTGGTGAGTTTTATCAGCCTTGGCGTGCGCCCGGGCCTGATCATTGCGCTGTCCATACCGCTGACACTCGCCATCGTCTTCCCGATCATGAAGCTTGCCGGAATCGACATGCAGCGCATATCGCTCGGTGCACTCATTATCGCCCTCGCGCTCCTCGTCGATGATGCCATGACCACCACGGATGCCACCCTGAATCGCCTGGCGGAAGGCGACGACAAGGTCCAGGCGGCCAGCTTTGCCTTTCGCACCTATGCATTCGCCATGCTGGCGGGAACACTGGTGACCATCGCGGGCTTCGTGCCCGTCGGTTTTGCCGCGAGTTCTGCGGGAGAATACACGTTCTCCCTCTTTGCCGTTGTCAGTATCGCGCTGATCGTCTCCTGGTTCGTTGCCGTGATCTTTGCTCCGCTGATGGGCGTTCTCATCCTCAAGCCGCCGAAGGATCGCAAGACGGATGCCCCCGGCAGAGTTTTCAGGTGGTATCGCGGCTTCCTGATATTCGCCATGCGGGCGAAATGGCTGACCATCGCGCTCTCGCTGCTTCTTTTCGTCGGCTCGTTTCTTCTTCTCCCGTTCATCCCCCGGCAATTCTTTCCGTCGTCCGATCGTCCGGAGTTGCTTGTCGATATCAGTCTGCCGCAGAACGCATCCATCTATGCCAGCCAGACAGCGGCACAGAAATTCGATGCCGCCCTGCAGGGCGATCCGGACGTTGCGCGCTGGAGCACCTATGTGGGCCGCGGTGCCATCCGGTTCTATCTTCCGCTCAATGTTCAGCTGCCCAATGATTTCTTTACCCAGTCAGTGGTCGTCGCAAAGGATGTCGCGGCGCGTGAACGTATCCGCGCAAAGCTGGAGACGCTTCTGGCGAATGATTTTCCCAATGCCATTACACGGGTCTCGCCTCTTGAGCTTGGGCCGCCGGTCGGCTGGCCCGTCCAATATCGCGTCAGTGGTCCTGACGCAGGCATGGTGCGCGAAATCGCGTTCAAGCTCGCCCAGATCATCGCCGCCAATCCCAAGGCGAATGGTGTCAATTTTGACTGGATCGAGCCGGCAAGGCAGGTGCGTATTCGGGTCAATCAGGACAAGGCCCGGTTGCTCGGGTTGAGTTCTCAAGCCCTGGCAGGCGTGCTGAATACGGTCATCTCAGGCACCACGGTCACCCAGGTTCGCGATGATATCTATTTGATCGATATCGTTGCGCGCGCGGTCGATGACCAGCGCGTCTCATTGCCCAACTTGCGCAATTTGCAAGTTCCGCTGCCAGGCGGGCAGACGGTTTCGCTCAGCCAGTTCGCAACTTTCGAATACGAACAGGAATATCCCCTGATCTGGCGGCGCGACCGTGTCCCGACCCTGACGGTGCAGACGGATATCACTGCCGGTGCAATTCCGGAATCCGTCGTCAACTCGCTGACGCCGGCCGTTGCCGCGTTGTCGAAGACCATTCCAGCATCCTACAGGATCGTGGTTGGGGGCACGGTCGAAGAAAGTCAGAAGTCGCAGGCATCGGTCATCGCCGTTGTGCCGGTGATGCTGCTGATCATGTTTACGGTCCTCATGATCCAGCTCCAGAGCTTTCAGCGGCTGCTTCTCGTCCTGAGCGTCGCGCCTCTTGGGCTCATCGGCGTGGTCGCCGCCCTTCTGCTGTCGGGCCGTCCGCTCGGTTTCGTCGCGATTCTGGGCATTCTCGCACTGCTCGGCATGATCACGAAAAATGCGGTGATCCTGATCGGCCAGATCGACGCCGAACGCGATGAAGGGAAAAGCGTGTGGGACGCCGCGCTGGATGCCTTGAGCTCTCGTTTTCGCCCGATCATGCTGACGGCCGTGTCGACCGTGCTCGGCATGATACCGATCGCCCCAACGGTGTTCTGGGGACCGATGGCTTTTGCGATCATGGGTGGGCTGTTGGTTGCGACGGTTCTCACTCTGATCTTTCTGCCCACATTGTATGTGGCATGGTTCAGGGGAAAAGAGGGGACGTCGGACCCACTCCGATCGACGCAGGCATAGTCAGGTCGTACCTGTGTCGCGCCGTCGCCCGTTTCGGCACTTAGGGTAACTCCCGGTCTTCAACCTAGGGCATCACCCGATATCGTGGTGCGTCCCGAATGTGCTCTTCTTTCCAGTAGTTGATGTTGGAAGGGGACGCCGGTGCAGGACCTGATGTTATTTGCATCTGCCCGCGCCTTGTGCGCACCGGCGTGGCTCCTGCGCCCGCCTCGTGAGGCTGCGCAACACAATCGGTGCGCACGCTCTTCGTGGCCAAACTTTCCTCAATCCCGTCGCCGCATCTTGCAGACCCCGGTCGCAGGTGGTCGCCTGCATGTCCCATTTGCTGCAGGCCGACCGCTTCTGCACATGGGAGTGCTTTGGCCATGAGCAGTGCAGGTGACCAGAAATTGCCGCTTTGGACGCTCACGGCCATGGTGGTTGGCGGGATGGTCGGCGCCGGTGTGTTTTCGATACCGCGTAACTTTGCTCAGGCCACCGGCATCTATGGTGCGCTGATAGCGTGGGCCGTCGCTGGTGCCGGCATGCTGATGCTGGGATTTGTGTTTCAGACATTGGCCAACCGCAAGCCGGATCTCGATGCGGGCGTCTATGCCTATGCGCGGGAGGGGTTCGGGCCCTATGTCGGCTTCTTCTCCGCCTTTGGCTACTGGGCCAGTGCCTGCGTCGGCAACGTATCCTATTGGATTCTGATCAAGTCGACGCTCGGCGCGTTGTTCCCCGCGCTCGGTCAGGGCAATACGGTCACTGCCATCGCACTATCGTCGGTAGGTGTCTGGGCGTTCCATTTCCTTGTGCTGCGCGGCGTCAAGGAGGCGGCAGCGATCAACAAGATCGTGACGATTGCCAAACTCATTCCGCTGCTGTTGTTCGTCGTCCTGTCGATCTTCTTCTTCAAACCGGATGTGTTCGTCGGAAACCTCTGGGGCGGTGCAAGCGGGGACTACGGAAATCTCTTCGCGCAGATCAAGGCGACGATGCTGGTAACGGTCTTCGTGTTTCTTGGTATCGAAGGCGCCAGCAACTACTCCCGGTTCGCGCAACGGCGCGAGGACGTCGGTATTGCGACTGTGACGGGTTTTCTGGCCGTGTTGGCCTTGTTCGCGTCGGTGTCCATCCTTGCATACGGCATCCTCCCCCGCGAAGAACTGGCGCAACTGCGTCAACCCTCGGTTGGCGGCGTGCTCGAAGCGGCCGTTGGTCATTGGGGTGCCATCTTCATCGGCATCGGCGTGATTATCTCGGTGCTGGGGGCCTATCTTGCCTGGACCCTGATGGCCGCCGAAGTGCTGTCGGTTGCGGCGAAGAGGCAAGACATGCCGGCCTTCCTGGCTCGTGAAAACGCAAATCAGGTCCCGTCAATGGCGCTCCTGATGAGCACGTTGCTGGTCCAGGCCGTGCTCATCGCGACGTTGTTTTCCGACGATGCCTTCACCTTCGCTCTTTCGCTGTGCAGCCACCTGTCGCTGATTCCGTACTTCCTCTCGGCGGCGTTCGCGTTGATGCTGGTCTACCGCAAGGAAACTTACGAGACCGATCCGAGCGATCTTCGTAAGGACACGATCATTGCAGTCCTGGCGACGGCCTACACGATCTTCCTTCTGTTCGCCGGCGGTATGAAATTTCTACTGCTTGGTTTCATCATCTACGCGCCCGGCACAATCCTGTATTTCATCACACGGAGGGAGCTCAACAAGCAGCTTTTCACTCCGGCAGAATGGGTCCTGTTCGGCGTCGCTGTCGTCGGATGCGTAGTCGGCATCCACGGTCTCGCCACCGGCTATATCAGCATCTAGGAAATCGATGGGAGTTCATGATGGCCAGCGCAAAAAAAGTCCCGTTTGGTGTGCACTCCGAAGTTGGCCAGCTGCGCAAGGTTCTGGTCTGCGCCCCGGGCCTTGCGCATACGCGCTTGACCCCGTCCAATTGCGATCAGTTGCTGTTTGACGATGTGCTCTGGGTCGATAATGCGAAGCGCGACCACTTCGATTTCGTCACCAAAATGCGGGACCGCGGCGTCGATGTCGTTGAGATGCATAACCTGCTCGCCGAGACGCTGGCAGTCCCGGAGGGCAAGGCCTGGATCCTCGACAATCAGGTCGTGCCGAACCAGGTTGGCCTTGGCTTCATCGACGAGCTCAAAAGCTACCTGTCCGGGCTGGAAAACCGAAAGCTCGCGGAAACGCTGATCGGTGGCCTGTCGACCCATGACTTTCCCGAAGCACATGGGGGCGCGGCACTCAGGATGGTGAAGGAGGCCGCGGGGGCGACTGAATACCTTCTCCCGCCGCTGCCGAACACGCTCTATACGCGCGACACGACCTGCTGGATCTATGGCGGTGTCACCCTCAACGCGCTGTATTGGCCGGCGCGACACGAGGAAACGATCCTCACCACAGCGATCTACAAGTTTCATCCCGATTTCGCCGGCAACGTCAATGTCTGGTGGGGCGACCCGACAGAGGACCATGGACTGGCCACGCTGGAAGGCGGCGATGTGATGCCCATCGGCAAGGGGGTGGTGCTGATCGGCATGAGCGAACGCACCTCACGCCAGGCCATCAGCCAACTTGCCGCGACCCTCTTTAAAAAGAAGGCCGCGGAGCGCGTCATCGTTGCGGCAATGCCCAAGATCCGCGCGGCCATGCATCTCGATACTGTTTTCACATTCGCCGACCGCGACTGCGTGCTGCTCGCGCCGGACTTCATGAATCAGACACGTACCTATTCCTATCGTCCGAGCGATCATCCGAGCGGTGTCGAGTTGCATGCCGAGAAGAAGTCGTTTGTCGGCGTTGTCGAGGAAGCGCTGGGTCTCAAGAAGCTCCGCGTGGTCGAAGCCGGTGGCAGTGACTACCAGCGGGAACGGACCCAATGGGACAGCGGCGCCAATCTCGTCTGTGCATCGCCGGGTGTCGTCTATGCCTATGACCGCAACACTTACACCAACACATTGCTGCGCAAGGAAGGCATCGAGGTGATTACGATCGTCGGCGCCGAACTCGGTCGTGGCCGTGGTGGTGGTCACTGTATGACCTGCCCGATCATCCGCGATGCTGTGGATTACTAACGCAATCGACCATTCTCGGCTCGGGGGAGCGAGATCGTGGGACTGTTAATACCGAAGCCAGCACCATCGACCGACGGAGAGTAATTGTCTGGGGAGTGTGCAATGCGTGGATCCAGAATTGTCCTGGCAGCAACAAGCTTCCTTTATGCCAGCGGGGCAGTAGCTGCCGACATAGATCTGACCGAGCTCAGAAAGGTCGAGTACACGTCGATGAGCCCGACATGGAGCGTTGTTGGATCCCTATCGCCCACCTACACGGCCAATGCCCTGTTTTCGCGCGACGACCGACGCGGGGATTTTTACTATGAGCCCGATGTGAGCTTGCGGCTGGACGGCAAGCTCGCACCCGATCTGTCCTACAGGATATTCGCACGTGCTCAGTTCGAAGCATTTTCCAGGGAGCATGACGGCAATGCCGCCATCGCGCGTCTGGGCGCGCGGTTGACGAAGAATCTGTATGGCTGGAGGATAAGCGCAACCTACGAAAACAGATATGACTACGATGGCGTCTTTCGCGATCTCGCCTTCACCTCCCACGATGTCACCGGTGCCATCGCGCGCGATTTCAGCTTCGACAATGTCACGCTCTCGCCGCTCCTCCAGCTCACTTATCGTTTCTCCGATCTCGCCGAGGCCAGGCGCTGGCGTGCAGATGCGCTGCTTGGCATCGAGGTCGAGCTGAATTCGAAATGGTCGATCGTCAGCACGCCTTTCATCGAAGCGTTCTGGTTTACAGACGGCTTGAACCGCGACCGGCAGGACCAGATCTATTCGGCCTCTCTCGGCCTGAAATACAACATCGCCAGCAACGTATCGCTCACCACGAACGTCATCTACGAGGCGCGAAACTCAAACGTGGCGCTGCGTCACTATAGAGACTGGCTGATCGGCCCACGGCTCGACTTCGCGTTTTAGCGATCAGGACACAAGAGGCGATCATGCGGAATTCGATTGTGGCGGCAGGTACCGCTATTCTCTTCATCTGTACGGCGTTCGCCGCCAGTGCGGAGCCACGCGACTCCGTCGAGCGCGGCGACCGGATGGACCGGGATGCCTTGCGGGACGACGTGCGCATCGATCGTCTGAAGATTCCGCAGCACCCGATCGTCGTCGAGGAGCCCCAGCAGCCCGTTTACAATACGAAGAGCAAGCAGAAATCAAAGCGGAGCACGGACAGCAGTCGTTAGGGTGGCTTCAATGAATTTGATCAAGGCCGGCAATATTGGCGAGGCGAGTCCGGCGAGGTGGTCGGACGTCATGGGCAGTGCCGTGATCCGCGCTATCGGCTTTTTCTGCTTCTGGCTGGCGCTGACGCGCGGCGATCCCGGCGATTGGGGCCCCGGTCTGATTGCAGTTGCCGCAGCGACTTGGGCAAGCCTCAAGCTGCTTCCTGCCCAACAGTGGGGCTTCCGCCCGATCAAGTTTGCCGGATTCGTCCTGCACTTCCTCCGTCAGTCGATTGTCGCGGGAGCGGACGTTGCGCTGCGGGCGCTTCACCCACGACTGCCGCTGCAGCCGGGCTTCGTCGCCTATCGGGCGCAGCAGCCGCCGGGCAGGAAGCGAAATACGTTTTGCGCGATCATGAGCCTGATGCCGGGTACGCTTCCGTGCGGAACCTCGAATGACGGCAGTCTGGCCATTCATTGCCTCGATGTGACGCAGCCCGTCGTCGAGCAATTGTCCATGGAGGAAACCCTGTGCATGGGGGCGCTCGGAGGCGCAAGATCCGATGCCTAGCCTGCTGTTGGGTGCTTCGGTCTTTGTGCTGCTGACGGTGGCGCTGGGCCTGTTCGCCATCCTTCGGCGATCGGCCGATGTCGACCGCCTGATGGCCGTCCAACTGCTGGGCACGGGAGGAGTCGCCATCCTCCTTCTGCTCGCGGTCGCAACCGAGACGCCGCCTGTCATGGATGTTGCTGTGATGCTCGCGCTGTTCGCGGCATTTGCGGCCGTCGCATTCGTCAGAGACGTGTCCGGTGTGTCACCCGAAGCCAGAGGGGAGTGAGGCGCGCATGAGCTTCGTCATGGATATCCTGACCATTTGCGCGGTCTCCGCAGGAGCGCTGTTCTTCCTTGCGGGCACGGTGGGTCTGTTGCGTTTCCCGGATACGCTGACGCGTCTGCACGCCCTGACCAAGGTTGATAATCTCGGTCTTGGCCTGATCGTTCTGGGGTTGCTGCCGCAGACGAGTAGCCTGCTGTTCGCGGTCAAATTGGTGATCGTCTGGCTGCTCGTCCAGTTGTCCGGGGCGGTCGTCACCCAATTGATCGCCGGTGCGGTACGCCACCACGGAGCGGACGGATGAGCATCGCCTCCGTCTTCGATATTGCTCTCGTTGCGCTGATCCTGACGATCGGTGCTTCGGCCATCCTTGTGCGCACGGCGTTTGCTGCAGTTGTCATGTTCGTTGTCTATGGGCTGCTCTTGTCCATGGCATGGGTCCGGCTCCACGCCGTTGATGTGGCGCTGACAGAGGCCGCGATCGGCGGCGGCATGACCGGCCTGTTGCTGCTCGGCGCCGTCGCGCGTTCCCGGTCCGTGAATGTCGACAGTGTAAGGGTTGGTTATCCGCTGCGCCTTGCCGCAGGTGCATTGTGTGCGCTGGTCGTGGCGGGTCTTGCCATTCCCATTCTCCATCCGCCGGCGCCCGTTCCGACGCTCGCACCGATGGTGATGGAAAACCTGCCGCAAAGTGGTCTCGGCAACCCCGTCGCCGGCGTGCTGTTCGTGTTCCGCGCGCTCGACACACTGCTCGAAAAGGTGGTTCTGCTGCTCGCTTTGCTCGGGGTCTGGTCGCTGGCGCCGGATCATGCCTGGGGTGGAATGCCCGGCTTGCAGGTTTACGCAAAGCCCGATCCTACATTGATCTTTCTCGCTCAGCTTTTGCCGCCGGTGGGAATCGTGTTCGGAATCTATATGTGCTGGGTCGGAGCGAAGGATGCTGGTGGTGCCTTTCAGGGCGGCACGGTGCTGGCCGCGATGTGGCTACTTGTCATTGTCGCGGGATTACAGCGGGCCCCTGCGATCGGTCGGCTCTGGCTACGTGTTCTGCTTGTCACCGGACCCGTGCTGTTCCTTGTCATTGGCCTGGCTGGATGGGTATTTGCCGACGCATTTCTGGCTTACCCGGCGGGCTACGCCAAACCGCTGATTGTCGTCGTGGAGGCCGCTCTCACGCTGTCGATCGCTGTGGCGCTTGGCATGCTGGCCGCAGGACCGCCGGTACGGGCGCAGCAGCAATGAACGCGGCAACGCTGTTCGGCTTGTGTGGCGCAGCACTGGTGGGCATCGGACTGTACGGGTTCATCACGAATCCCGAACCGCTACGCAAGATCCTCGCATTCAATTTGCTTGGGAGCGGAGTGTTTCTGCTGTTCGGCATTATCGCTAGGCGGGCGGCGGCGGCCGGGCTCGGCGGTGACCCGGTCCCTCAGGCGATGGTGATCACCGCAATTGTCGTCGCCTTCGCGGCGACGGCCATGGCTATCGCGCTCGTGCAGCGTCTTTGGGATGAGACCGACCGCGCCTCGATCGGTTCCGACAGTTCTGAAACCGCCGAGGAAAAATCCTGATGCCGGCTGCAACGGCGCTTGAGGCGACAACTGCCGGCGGGGCGCTTCTTGTTCTGGCCATCGTATTGCCGGTTGTCGGCATCCTGCTGTCGTTTGTCCTTGGCGGGCGGCACGCCGGAAGAATTGCCGCGCTTCTGTTGCCCGCCAGTCTCAGCGTGGCATGCATTGTCTTCCTGAAAGTATGGCAAAGCGAAAAGTCGCTGAGCTACGTTGTGGGTAATTGGAAGCCCCCGCTCGGCATCACGCTGCGCGCCGACGGACTTTCAGTCGCGATGATGGTGGCCATGGCCATCGTGATCTGTCTCATCGGCGTGTTTGCGCATGCGAATTTCGACAGTCGCGCAGCGTCCGCTGAAACCCGCGCGCCGATGGTATTCTGGGTCATGCTCATGGCGATCTCGGGCGCGATGAACATGATCTTTCTCGGCGGCGATCTGTTCACACTCTACGTTGCGCTCGAGCTGCTGACCTTCGCTGCGGTGCCGCTGGTCTGTCTCGATGGCCGCGCAGAGACCTTGCAGGCGGCATTGCGCTATCTGCTCTTCGCGCTGCTGGGCTCGATCCTCTATCTGGTCGGAACGGCCTTGCTGTATGGCAGCTACGGGACCCTCGACATCGTCCTGATGTCGCAACGCGTGCAGATTGAGCCGGCGACGCTCGCTGCCGCGACGCTGATGACGGTGGGGCTGTTCGCCAAAACTGCGCTCTTTCCACTGCATCTCTGGCTTCCCCCGGCGCATGCCGGCGCACCCGCGGCGGCAAGCGCGGTTCTGTCGGCCGTCGTGGTGAAGGGATCATTCTTTCTCGTCGTGCGGCTCTGGTTCGATGCCATGCCGGGACTGCTGAACGTGGCCGGCAGCCAACTCATTGGGGCACTGGGGGCGTCGGCGATCATATGCGGCAATGTCGTTGCGCTACGCCAGCGACGGCTCAAATTGCTGATCGCCTATTCGACGGTCGCGCAGATCGGCTATCTGTTTCTGATGTTTCCGCTCGCTGCCGACCCGTTGCATCTCCAGTATGGCGATGCCCTGACGGGAGGCATGCTCCAGGCCATCTCGCACGCGACCGCCAAAGCAGCCATGTTCATGGCTGCCGGACTTGTCTATGCCGCGCTTGGACATGACCAGATCTCGGAGCTTGGCGGGATCTCGCGCGCACTTCCCATGACGATGTTCGCCTTCGGCCTCGGTGGCCTATGCCTCATCGGGTTGCCGCCAACGGGTGGCTTTCTGGCCAAGTGGCTGTTGCTGGAGGCGACGATCGCAACAGCGCAATGGTGGTGGGCAATCGTGATCATCGCAGGAGGGCTGCTGACGAGCGCATATATCTTCATCGTTCTGTCGCGTGCGATGGGCCGACCAAGCGCGCCACTGATACTGCGCGCCGCGGTGCCGAAGTATCAGGAAGTGGCGGCGCTGGGGCTGGCGCTTCTTTCGGTATTGCTGGGGCTCGTGGCGCTCGGCCCGATCGATGTATTGCAAGTTGGTCGTCCGGAGGCGCCGATGGCTTGGCTACGATGATAGAGGCTTATCCCTTGCTGGCTTTCGCCTTGCTGTTTCCGCTCGGGATGCTGCTGGCCTGCCTCTGGCCAATGGCATTGCTGCGAATGCCTTCATATCTGGCGTTTGCTCCGATTCCCGCATTTGTGGCCGTGCTTCTTGTCTCCGACGATTCCCCGCTTGTCGTCGGCCCGGCCCGCCTGCATTTGACTTTCGCTCTTGATCTCCCCGGGGCACTGCTACTCGGTGTTGCCGCGCTGCTATGGATCATGGCCGGGGCTTATGCGTCACCGTATCTGCAGGGCAGGCCGAACCGCGGGCGGTTCGCCGTGTGCTGGCTCACCGCACTGACGGGTTGCATCGGTGTCTTTCTCGCTGCCGACATGGTGGGTTTCTATTTGTTTTTGGCGATGCTGACGCTCGGCGCCTGCGGCCTCATCATCCAGCACGAAACAGCCGATGCGTGGCGGGCCGGCGCGCTCTATATCGGCCTTGGATTGCTGGCGGAGACATTGCTGCTCATCGCCTTCGTGCTGCTCGCGATGGACATTCCCGGCGATGGGCTGTTGATCGGCGATGCCGCCGCCGCACTCCCGACGTCGCCGCACCGCGACCTGATCATCGGCCTGTTGATCGCAGGTTTTGGCATGAAGGCAGGCCTTGTTCCGTTTCATGTCTGGATGCCGCGGGCATATGCGGCAGCGCCGACGCCGGCAGCCGCAGTGCTGAGTGGCGCAGCCGTCAAGGCAAGCATCCTTGGAATGATCCGCTTTCTCCCCCTCGATACAGCATTGCCCCATGCAGGGACGTTACTCGCGGCTGCCGGCCTGTTCGCGGCGCTTTACGGGGTGGTGATTGGAATGACGCAACGCAGGCCCAAGGTGGTGCTGGCCTATTCCAGCGTCAGCCAGATGGGATTCATCGTGGCCGTCATCGGTATGGGCATGATCGCCGGAGATGGTCGCGCTGCACTGGCGGCGATCTTCTATTCTGCGAACCACGTTCTGGTCAAAGGCGCGCTGTTTCTCTCCGTCGGCGTGATCGCCGCGACCGGTCGCCGATATCTGTTGCCCATCCTTCTCCCTGTGGCGATCATTGCCGTCGGCCTTGGCGGTCTCCCGCTGACCGGCGGTGCCCTGGCAAAAATCGTGGTCGACGGACCGCTCGGGGATGGGGCCGCCAATACGGTTGCAACGCTGTCTGCCGTCGGCACGACGCTGCTCATGCTGCAGTTCGTACGAGGTCTTGTGACGACGGCATCAACGGAATACGAGGCGACAGCGGCGCCGAGCCTGTTCTGGCCATGGCTGTCGACCGCCGTAGCGTCGCTCATCGTACCATGGGCGCTATTCCTCGCGGTCCCCGAAGGAATGTTGCCCAATCCTTTGGCGCCCGAACTGCTATGGAAAGCCCTGCTTCCAGTTTTGTTGGGGGCCATACTGGCCGCAGTGCTGTGGCGCTGGGTGCGACGGCTGCCGCATATTCCCGAGGGAGATATCGTCGTCGTTCTGGACAGGTGTGTGAAGATCGCTCCAGCCTGGGGCAGGACCATCGAGCAAGCGGAAGGCACGCTTCGCCAATGGCATGTGGCTGGAATTTCACTGCTCGCACTAACCCTGGCTCTCGGAGCGGCACTGTTGGCCCAGTGAGCATGCCGAAGATCGGCATCTCTAGGATGCACCTGATCGCGTCAGGCTGACATCGCGGCCAAATTCTTTATGCCGGCGACGACGCGCTGTCGAAGCTCGACACGCTGCCGGGACGATACACCCAGAAGGTCTGCCGTACGCCAGATCAGATTCTCTTCAAATTCGTTGACCCGCTGATCCGCGTAAACGATCTCCCACATCAGTTGAACGATCCGTCGACGTCCATCGTCATCGAGCAACTCGTTGAGTTGCCGGGTAAAGCGATAAAGATCGACCGCGCTACGAGCGACTGCATCTGCATCAACGAGAAGCTGAACCGTAGCCGCGTCATCCAGCCCATAATGCGATTTGAAAATAGCATGCAATCTGGCGCGCCTGATATTCGATAGCTCGCTATGGACGGTGGCAACGCGGATGAGCAATGCCGCGGTCACGATGAGAAGCTCTCTCTGCTCGACGTTTTTCCGTTGATTGGCGTCTTCCATCGCACGCGAGATGAACGCCTTGATTGATCCAAACATCACCCGACCATTCTCTTCAGAGACAACGACGACGGCGCTCTTGCGGCCGGCCATCCGGGCCCGCGATATCTGGGAACTTTCAGGAGCGGTCGCCTGAGCTGAAGATGGCGTTTGTCCATCGGCGCCGCCACTTTCTTACCGAATTTTAAAGTTTCCGGATTCGGCCAAAAGCGAGGCAAAGCAGCCGTAGTTGTGGCGCTCCGGCCTCTGCGCATGACCTGGAATTTTCCGCGGGGACAGGCGTTGCTGCGCGTACCTGAATCCAGATCAATGTTCCCCGGCAATCCGGGTACTCATCATGACCTCTTCAGGGTTTTTCCCGATTAACTATTGCGTGCTGACGGCTAGCCTCGTCCGGCAGAAGCCTGGTTATTTTGTCGCGGTTTCGAGAGGGAAGCAAATGTTCAGCATTCGCATATTGACCGTGGCATGCGCCTTCCTGATCCCGCAGATGCTATCCGCACCGGCTCATGCGCAACAGCTTTTCCGCGTTGGCGGACTGACATGCAGCACCGGCCCGAGAGTCGGGCTGGTTCTTGGTTCACGCCAGGAGATGCAATGTGTCTTCCTGTCCACTGTGGCTGCGCGGCAATATAGCTACAGAGGCACGATCAGGCGGGTTGGCCTCGATGTCGGCGTAACGCGCGGAGGAACGCTGTTCTGGGGTGTCTTTGCGCGCAACAGTAATATCGGCCGCGGCACGTTGCGAGGCAGCTATGTCGGGGCAAGCGGAAATGTTGCCATCGGCCTGGGTCTTGGCGCCAATGTCCTCGTCGGCGGATCACGCCGTACGATCACGCTGCAGCCGCTCTCTGTCGAGGGCCAGATCGGATTGAATCTGGCACTGGGCATATCCAATCTCGTTCTTCGATAGTCGGCATTTATCATCGGTCATCGCTTTATCGGGCGGGTTGAGCGGTCTTTGCGGGGGTGAGAATGCTCTCACCGATCCGGCCGACCATATAGGGGAAGAACGGGTTTGATGACGCCCGCATCAGCGAGTCGAGGCTGGCGATCAGTACATTGCGTTCGCCGCGCGGCGCCAGGGTACCGAGGTTCTCGCCAAAATCTTCGGACTTGTCCGGCTCCGCCCCATAGAGAGAATCGCTGACCGGAAATGGCAGCGCCACGTGTGACAGCGAATAGAAGCCCCGTGGATAGTTCAGGCCGAGCGGGCGGGAATGCTCGTCGACGGTGCCGGCCTCGGTCACACGCTCGATCACGTCGTCATTATTGTCACCGGAATTGGTAATGACGGCGAGGCGGTAGCGCCGCGGGCCGGCAGGTACAATGCGTGCCAGCGCGGTATCGGTGCTGGTGCGGAGCAGCGGGCCAAATCTGGCGGTGCGGTTGACGTCGAACAGGACGAGTTCGCTCCCATTGGCAGGCAGATGGGCATAAAGGTCGGAGACGATGGCCCGCGTACTGACGGTGAAATCCATCAGCGACTGGAATGTCAGGATGGGTGGAAACCGGCTCAGTCTTCCTTCGCTCGCATAGCGCGCGAGTCTCCGTTGCAGAGCCCTGGTCAGAAGATGCGATTGACGCGCGCCGTTCACCGGGAATGAATTGTACTTGAAGGGATTGAACTCCGGAACGACGTCGAGCCATGCGGCCTTGGCGAAGGCGGGCAGAATTGCCGGAAATCCCGCGAGGCCGGCAAAGCGTGCAAAACTGGTGATGCCGACCATCGGCGAGATCAGTATCAGGCGGTCGGGTCGCGACAGCTTTTCGTCGTCGATGGTATCCAGCGCATACATGATGGCCAGTGCACCGCCATTGGAAAATCCCACCAAATGCAGCGGCACAGACGAATCCATACGCTTCTTTACTTCCCGCACCGCGAGCCGCGTTGCAGCCAACCAGTCTTCCCACTCGACGTCGGTCAGTGCGGCCGGAACCGTGCCATGTGCCGGCAGCCTTGGTACGATCGCCAGGAAGCCTTGATCGCGGTAGAAACGCGCAATATGGCGTTGGCTATAGGGTGAATCCGTCAGGCCATGAAGGAGCACGACCGCTCCGACCGGCTTCCCCTTCGGCTCCAGCACAAAGGAGCGGTTGAAATCCTGCACGAAATGCGGGGGATAGACCGGGCTGCCTTCAAAATATCGATTGGGTGGCACGCGTTCTGTCGCATCGAGCTTCTGCGATACCTCGCGCTGAACTTCGTCGAAAAGCTCCGCCTCGGCCGCCATGTATTGCGCCCAGTCGGCAGTATCCAGCTTGCTCGCATGGAGCTCATGCGGAACGTAGGTATGCCATGTCTCGAGTGGCAGTCCGCGCTGCGAATCGTAGATGCGGACAGCGAAGATCGTCATCAGCGCGATGCCGAAAAACGCCATCAGGATCTTTGCAAATCTGAAGATTCTGGCCCGCACGACCGAACCCCGTAAATGACGACGTGGTGCAGGATAGTCCGGAAAATCTGAAGCGCGACGGGAGATATAGGGGAAAGCACCTGAGCGGGTATCGGGCTTTACCCTGATACTCGGTAACTTCTTCGGCGATGTCCCGATCCGCGTATGCGATGGCAACCATATGCGAAGCCGTCAGTTAGCCCGGCAGCCGAAGATCCGGTTGCCGTTCTCGTCAAGAACGAACACCAGATGGGACCCGCAAAGCGCGCCGGCCTTGCCTAGTTCCGTAGCAAGGGCGCGCGCTTGCGTGATCGCAAGCTTCGGATTTGAAAGGCGGCTTCCGACCTCATCGGGAAAAACTTTCGGCCCGTCCAGGATATGGAAAAAGTATCGCATCGCGCTCCAATAATTCGGAAGAGCCGCGTGTCCCAGTGAATAATTAGTAAGGCGCTGACACATACGATGGCGCGTCATGTGCACCGACCAAGGGTTTTCCCCGATAGCCATGGTTCTGGATGTGCATTTCAAATCGGAACGCGTGCGGGGGCCACAGCATCAATTGTCAGGGAGTTACGCATGCGAAGGATCTCAGCCTTGCTCGTTCTACTCGCGCTATCTGCAGTGGTTCCGCTGGCGGATGCGCTTGCCAAAGCGCAGCAGGACGCGGCGCAGTGTCCGGTGCCATCATTGGCGGCGCCGTCGGTGGGCGACGCGGCGCGGCCATAGGCGCTGCCACCGGAGCGGCCGTGGGGAGTCACAGGCGGCATTGGCATAACCGGTATTACTGGCGTCATGGTCGTTGCTGGGTCCGCACATCGAGCGGAAGATCCCACCCGGTATCGCATCGCTATTGCAGGTGAGCGATACGATTGCACCGTTGCGCCTGCGATAGCCATTCCAGCGCATCACGATCTTTCGCCGTGATCGCAGGGGTGATTCCGCGGCTCGGATCAGGTCAACACCCGATATCGTGATGCAATCGCGTCATCCATTATTCCGACGATTGAAAAGGAGGATGCGATGCAGAACCTGAAGAAGCGTTTCTTATTGTCCCTGCTTGTTTCCACGATCGTGGCGAGCGCGAGCATGGTATTCGTCACCACGCAGAGCGAAGCCAAGGGGAGGGCGTGGTGCGCCAAATCACAGTCGCGGGGCACCGATTGTAGTTATGACACGATCGACCAATGCCGTGCAGCGGTCAGCGGAACAGGTGCCTCCTGTCGCAAGCGCGTCCGTTAGGGCGCCTTGTCGTCATTGAAATGGCGCTCCATTGACCCGTCGCCGATCAACGGAGTCTCCATATACAAACGAAGCGGCGGCCTCCGACGGAGGCCGCGTAGGTCTGTGAGCCCTCCGCCCTGGTCGGCGACATCAGCGTTCTGCGTCACAGCAGAAGCGCGCGAAAACTAACTCGATCTTTGGTTGGACCTGCGTGATCGTCTCGCCGGCGATGGGAGGCGGAAATGCCCTCCAATGAGGAGGCGACCCTTGCCGGCGACATTTCCCCAGTAAACCAGCAACTCAGGCGGCGAGTGGTACTCCGCGATCTCATGAACAGTCTGATCGCCGGGAGCGGAGCACAAACATCCATCGTCCTTCACTCATGATGAGTCGGACTCTCGGAGTCAGCCGTCGAATATTCACCAACTAAAACTGGCTCCAAACTTGCCGTTGTATGCGTAGCTCTTTCCTTCGAAGCGAGATTGATACGAAACACTGGCGAACAGAGTGGCATTCGAGGTCACCTGGCCGCTGACGCCGGCGTTCAATTCGCCCCACGTGCCATTGAGTGTGGCCTGGAAAGGGGTGAAGCCGGTATCGGACGAAAATTCGGTCAGGGGATTTCCGCGAAATTCGTGCCAGAGGCTTGGACGGATCCACGCAGTCAAGTGACGGCGGATCGCATCGCCACCGATGTTCCAACTACGGCCAATACGAGCGCCGATCCGGCTTGCTAACGAATCAACTTTATCGAAGCGAACCTGGGCGCCGACGTCACGGCTACCGGCGAGATCAATCGCCTGATAGGCGACCTGGACCTGCGGCTCGATGAAAAATCCGTGGCGCAAATTGATCGGATAGCCTGCCTCGACTGATCCGCCGATACCCGTCCCGTCGGTGGTAAGCGAGGTTAGACCACGATTGGCGTTGCTGGTCACGTCGTACCAGGTGCCCTGCAGCACAGTGTCGAAATACCAACCAGTCGCGCCAAAGTGAGTCCAATAACCGCCGAGAGTGTAGCCCTTGACGTCACTTTCGCCGGTGATGCCGTCATAATGAGTAACTCGCCCGTAGGCCCCGCCGAGAGCAAAATATAAACCGAGATGATCCCGGCTGCCGTTGCTGTGTTCGCGGCGCACAAAGTCTTGGCCAGCCTGAAGGCCAAGGAAATTATATGTGTACTGCGGACCGGTGCCGTAAATGCCGCGCGCGTCCCCGTCGCGCCGCCCGGTCATGCCGATAAAGCGGCCCCAGCCTCCGATGAAGGGCGCATCGGCGTTCGGCTCAGTGCGTCCACCAACGCCCTCCCGGTTGCCTGCGCGCTCGTGGAACGTATCAAGGAGGTTCCGTCCGTAGAGCAGGGCCATCGCAGGCACCGCAGCATAAAGGGAGGTCTCCGGCCGGAAGTTCGGCACCGGTGGTTGCGGTGCTGGTCCCGGCGGCGACGGGCATACCGCTGCGTTGGGGGCCAGACTACAATCGAGCGTCGAGCGGAGATACCATGCTTGCGAGTTGCTACCATCTACACTGCTGCGATGGAGTGTATATTCGAAGGGGCCAGCCACGACCGGTCCAGCGAGCTTGAATGCAGCCGGCGTCGTCGTGCCGCCGTTGGTCGTGTCGACGACAAGGATGCCGTTGCCAACAGTCAGCTCACCGCCGCCACCTGCGTTTGTCACGCGCAACGACGTATCACCCGTTGCGGTCCCGCCGTTGATCGAGAGCCTGTCGGATGGCGCACCATCCGTGTCGAGGAACGTATTCAATCCGATGGTTCCGCCGACGCCCGTATAGTTGATGGCGCTCAGCGTCTTGAACGCTCCGCCCGACGACGGTGCAAAATCGATCAAGCTCGACGTGTTGCTAAGATTGGAAACGTTGGAGTTGCCGGTCACCTTCCACGTCGTTGCATTTTGCAACGTCAAATTCGACGCGCTTCCCGCGTCCGTCGCCGCGGCGCCGGTAAGTGTCGAAGATGCTGCTATCAAGTTCAGCGTGCCATTGGCAACGACTTCCAGGAGATTTGGATTTCCGGCGAGGGAGGAACCAAGGAATGTTGCATTTAGCGTCGTGCCGGAGGTCCGGATACCTGCGCCCTGGGCTGAACTGAGTGTGCTGTTTGAAATCTGCGCAATACTGACCCCCGTGTCGTAGGCAGAGGAGTACAGCGCGGCGCCGCCCGCACCGGAAACGGTCAGGGTGCTGTTGTTCAGCGCAAGGCTGCTTCCGCCGCGGACGCTAGCACCATGAGATCCAGTTCCGGATGTTCTGACTGTCACTCCGTTCGCAGTGAGAGTTGAGCCGGTTGGACTGGCAGAAGGCGTTGCGGCATCGTCGAGCAATATGAGTGCTGTCGGAACCGCCGGCGTGGCCGATAGAGTCGAAAGCAACCCGACCGAAAAAAGACCTGCCGCCGATGCGCCTGTGGTTGTGACCGTTCCGCCGTTCAAGATGAGCTGGCCGCCAAATTGCGCGCTTGCGCCAATTCCGCTGGCCCCGCTCGTGACCACCGTGGCGTTGGTTGCAGTCAACGTACTTCCCAATGTCGCCAGCAGGCCGAACGATGAGGCTCCGAAGGTTGTGAACGTCCCTCCTGTGACTGCGACGGAGCCGGCATTGTCGGCCCTGGCTCCGTGCGAGTTGTCGCCAATCGTCGTGACCGCAAGATTGTCGAGTGTCATGCTTCCGTAAAACCCGTTAGCGCCGCTGGCCGTTGGGCCACTTGTGCGGATAATGATATTTGCCGCATCAATCGTGGCGGTGCTGTCGATGGTGAGGAGGGCGTCGGCGCCGCTGCCGGTGGTTGTGATCGAGCCTCCATTGAGAGCGATATGCCCAGCTGCATTCGCCCGCGCTCCGTAGCCAGCGCCCCCGGTCGTGTTGATGGTCACGTTGGTCGCGCTTATCATCGCGTTGGCTTGGGTGGCAAAAAGACCATAGGCCATACTGCCAGCTGTCGTGACCGAAACGCCGGCAAGGTTTACGGTCCCGCCCTGTGCCGCTTCGACGCCGTAGGCGTTGCTACCTGTCGTGAAGACGGTGGTGTCGGTCGCATTGACGATCGAGTTGATCCCCGTTGCGAACAGACCCACTCCGCCTCCGCCGGTGGTCGAAACGGACGAGCCGCTGAAGAGCGTGATACTGCCGCCGCTCTGCGTATGCCGCGTGGGAGGCTGAGCCCCCCGTGATCACACTCAGCGGGCTGAAGCTATCGATGATGCCGTTGTTAAGTGCGTAGAGCCCGTAGCCTGCCGTGGGCGTCAACACACCCGTGTTGATCGTCCCACTCGCGTTCTGCGTTGTACCATTCGCGACGACCTGCTGGGCATTTGCAGTGCAGCAATCCAGCAGATCTGATACTGAAATAACAACCAGACTGAGCGCGGTCGTCCCTAAGCATTTTCGCATGATGACTTCTCCGATCACCAGGCGGTCTTCGTTGGGCGACTTGGGCCTCAGCGAATCTCAGCCGAAAAATCAGAGAGGCAATCATCTCGATTGCTGCGCGTATTGCTATTGGGGGAAACCCTGAATGTCGGGGCAATTAAAGATCGTGATCGTTATGACGACGTCTCCCGTACGCGTTTGGCGCTGCAGCTTGATGTCGAGATCCGCCCTGGTCGGCATGACCTGCATCAGGACCAGCCGACCACATACCCATAGACCAGAATCGGGATCGCAAGAAGAATGCGCTGGATTGCCCAGCGCAGCATTTCGCGCTCTCTATTCCGCCGCGACTGCAACCTGACCCAGCCTGTCGAAGACGACGTCGCCACCGAGAATGGTGAGATCGCAGCGAGTGTCTTTCTCGACTTCCTCGGGCGCGCAGGTGAAGACGTCGTGGCTGAGCACGGCGATATCCGCGAGCTGGCCCGGCACCAGACGGCCCATGCGATCTTCGGCGAATTGCGTATAGGCGCCGAAATAGGTGTAGGCGTGGATCGCTTCCGCCATCGACAGCTTCTGCCCTTCGCCGAGCAATGTATGGCGGTTGGACATGCGCGTCGTCATCGTGAACAGGTTCTTGAACGGATCGGTGGTGGACACCGGCGCGTCCGAGCTAGCTGCCGGATGCAGACCTGCGTCGAACCACTTGCGCATGGGATAGGCCACGTCGGTGCGCGCTTGGCCGAGATTGGTGATGTAGAGATCGCCGAATTCATACATGAAGATCGGCTGCGGCACCGGGTCGATGCCCGCGGCTGCCATGCGCGCGATCTGGCTGTCGCTGAGGAAGCCGCAATGTTCGATGCGATGGCGGCGGCCGAGGATCGGATTGTCCGCCGTACCTGCTTTCTCGATTCCTGACAGCACTTGCTCGATGGCGGCATCGCCGATGGCGTGGATGGCGAGCTGGTAGCCGAGGCTGTGATAATGCGCGAGATAGTCGTGCATTTCCTTGTCGGTGTAGCAGAAGATACCGCGGTTCTCGGGATCGCCAACCAGATAGGGCTCGGACATCGCAGCGGTGAGGCCGCCGGCGCTGCCGTCGCCAAACACTTTCATCGCGCCATAGCGCAGCATGCCGACCTCGCGGCCGAAGCGATAACCTGCAGCATGTGCCTGATCGCCGATGCCGTCGGTGTTGCCATAGATACAGACCCAGGTGCGGATCGGCAGCGTATTCGATTTCGCAAGATGCTCGTAGGCGTCGATCTCATCCATGCCCGCGGCCATGCCGACCGCGGCGTCCATCACGCTGGTGAAGCCCTGTGACACCATGAAGCGGCCGGCGCGGTCGATCGCATCGCGCAGGCGTTCGGCGCTGGGCTTCGGCGCGGCGTCGACGATCAGGCGCAGCGCGCGTTCGGCGAGCAGGCCGGTCAGCTTGTTGTCGCGGCGTTCGATCATGCCGCCATCGGGCTGCGGCGTGTTGTGGCCGATGCCGGCCGCGCGCATCGCCTGCGTATTGATCACGGCGACATGGCCGCAGGTCCGCTTGAGATAGACCGGATTGTTCGGCGCAACCTGATCGAGCTCTTCGGCAGTGGGGTGTCGCTTTTCCGCGAGCTCGTAATGGTCATAGCCGCGGCCATTGATCCATTCGCCGGGCTTGGCCGTCTTGGCCTTCTCGGCGACGCGGCGCAGGATTTCGCCGATCGAGTTGGCGCCGGTTTCCGGCCGCAGATTGATTTCGGTCATGGTCAGGCCGAGCGGCAGCAGATGCATATGCGCATCGTTCAGGCCGGGGATGGCGGTGCGGCCGGCGAGTTCGATGATGCGCGTATCCGGCCCGGCAAGCTCGGCGATTGTCTCGGCCGAGCCGGTCGCCAGCACGCGTCCCGATGCGATCGCGATGGCTTCGACAAAGCCCTCGTTGAGACCACAGAACACGCGTCCTCCGGTCAGGATGAGGCTTGGCTTTTCCATCTTAAGTCTACCTTTTATTCACGGGATCGAGTGCAGCGACGGGTACGCCAAAATTATTCAGCGGAGCAAGATCGCAGATTGTGCAGTGTGAGCCTGCAGACGGGGCAACGCGCCGCATATCGCGCTTTATGTTGGAGTTTTTCTCGCAGGTCAGGAATTAGACACCTGCCATGCGCGTCACGCAGCGAGATTTGCGTGAGGCGCGCGTCGGTGTAGGATTCGCCTGATGTCTGGAGCCGGTGTGATGACGACCAATACTCAAGCTGCAACGCGTGCGACGGTCGAAATCCCGAGCATCCCCTGTGACGCCGAGGGTCCGGTGTTTCGCGAGCCGTGGGAGGCCCAGGCCTTTGCCATGGCCGTGACGCTGCATGAGCGCGGCGTGTTTACCTGGACGGAATGGGCTGCGGCGCTGGCTGCCGAGATCAAGCGCGCCCAGGCAGGCGGCGATGCTGACACCGGCGAGACCTATTACCGCCACTGGCTGGCGACGCTGGAAAATCTGATCGCCGAGAAGGGTGTGACTACGGCGGATACGCTGCATCGCTACCGCGACGCCTGGGACCACGCCGCCGATCGCACGCCGCATGGCCAGCCGATCGAACTGACTCCGGCGGATTTTGCGCATCACGACTAGCGGTCGCGCGATTACTTCAGCGCCTTCACCACCGCATTGAAGAACGCATTGTCCGCCACCGCCGGGTTCACCATCGTCGGTGGCTTCGACCGCGCGCTCAGCACCGCGCAGATCACGCGATGCTTGGGATTGATATACATCAGTTGCCCGAATATCCCGCGTGCGGTGAAAGCGCCGTCATCGAGCGAGCCGTCCGCGCCCGGTACGATCCACCACATATAGCCGTAATCGACGCGCTGGCCGTTGATCTCACGCGCGGCGCCGGCCGCACGCATCCAGCCTTCCGGCAGCACGCGCTCTCCATCAATCACGCCGTCATCGAGAATGAAACGGCCGAAGCGTGCATAGTCGCGCAGGGTGGCAAACATCCCGCTGCCGGCGACTTCCAGCCCGCCCGGCGCTTCCAACCACCAGCATCCATCGGCCTCCATGCCGAGCTTCGACCAGATCTTCTCCGAGAGATAATCGCTCAGCCATTTGCCGGTGGCCGCCTTCACCAGCGCGCCGACCACATGGGTGTCGCCGGTCGAGTAGCACCATTGCGTGCCGGGTGCCGCGGCGCGCGGACGCTCCGCCATGTAGCGCATGATGGTGCCGGGCTGCTGGGCCACCTGCAATTCGAGCAGCTTGCGGCGTTCGGACTGTGCGTCGGTCTGATCGTCGCTCCAGCGCACACCTGACGTCATCTGCATCAGCGTCTTCACGCTGACACCCTCGAAGGCGGTGCCGGAAAATTCGGGAAGATAAGTCACCAGCGGATCGTCGACGCTCTTGATGTACCCGTCCTGGATGGCAGCGCCGATCAGTGTGGTGCTGAAGGATTTCGCCATCGACATCGACAGCCAGCGTGTCGATGCCTCGATACCGAGATCGTAATGTTCGAGCAGAACCTCGTCGTCCTTCATCACCAGAAGTCCGGCGACGCGGTTGCGCGAAACATAGTCGTAGATGTCGTAACTCGCGCCATTGGAGACGATCGGAAAGTCAGGCAGCGTGTGCTTGCTATAGATCAGTGGCCGCACCGGTGCGCCCGCCTTGATGGTGCGCGTCGCGAAATTCATCTCGGGCGTGACGAAGGTCCGCAGATGATCGATAGGCATCGATCGGCCGGCATAGGAATTGATGATCGCGTCGGTTGCAGTTTGGGGGCTCGTCGCGGAAGCCTGACGAATGGTGCTGTTGGCTTCGCCTGCACCCGGCGCCACATCTGTCACAGTCAAAGGTCTGTCCTGCATCTTCGGGCGCGCCGATGCGCTCAAGGATTTACTATGGCAGGGCAGAAGGACTGTCGAGGGTACCAAGGTTGAAACGCGCGGTGCGCCGGCATCACCGGCGCATCACGCTCAAACCGGTCCGGTGTCCTGATGCGACAATCAGCGAACCGCCGTCGTGTTCGAACTGGTGAGGGCGGTCGGCTGACCGGCCTTGATGACGCGGGCCGTCTGGGTGCCGTCGCTGGTGCCCGTGCGGGCGGCAATGCCGAAACCTGCAACCGCGATGCCGGCAACCAGGGCGACAACGACGATCTTCAGATGCGTGCTGCGGTCTGCGCTGTGGATCGAGTGGTTCATGGCGGCCTCCTGCCGTCTACGCGGCTACTTGTTGCATGGAGGTGTAGTCCCGGCCGGTTTCCAGCCGATGGCGTCCGTGTAGAAAATTGTTTCGTGGAAGCGGAGATTTGTTTCGTCGCGTAGCCGGATACTTATGAAACCAGCGGTTTTGGCGCCTTTGGCGGTATTTGCGTCATACGTATTGTTCGATGCCGGGGAATGGCGGACAAAGTCCGAAGCGCTTCGCCCCACGCTGTCATTCCGGGGCGCGGCCGGCGCTTGCCGGACGCGAACCCGGAATCCCGAGATGTTCAGCGCAAAACAGGTCGGGATTCCGGGCGCGTGATCGCCGTCTGCGACGTCGCTCCCGCCCTCAGGCAAACCAATTGGTTTGCCGGGGAATGACGAGTTGGAGGCGGCAGACAGCCCAAACATTTCTTCCTATTCTTTGTTGACAACATCCCTATAAGGATTATTATCTCCTCCGTCCGGCCCCGATGAGAGGGGCGAGCGCGATCGTCACGTTCGCGGGGCTGGATGCGGTGGACGCCGGAGATGCGGCGTTACGCGGTTCATGGATGACGTCTGTCTTCGGGCAGGACGGATCTACGCCAGCACTGCCACTGGCAAGGAGACGGCCGACCTTCGGATGGAAAGAATCCTGGACAGTGTGACGGACGACCAAATCAAAACGCGTTCGGCTTACTCGCTTGAGGCTCCCTTCCCATCGCCTTGGGACTTTAATTCGCGATCGGAGCGTTCGTCGAGGCAAAGTGCAAGCAACCGAAAAAACACCGCAGGCGGAACGCTGGGCAATCGCTCGTGCTTCCGAAAGTCCTGATGCATTACCCCATGCGGAAGACCGCATTCGCATCAGGCCCAAGGGTGCATCGGGCACCCAGCGTTCCGCACGCCCTCTTTTCGAAGAGGGTCGAAGGAATGCTCATAGCTCGGACGCGCAAGCGTCGCGAGAATGCGAGCGTGTGTTTACATGTCACCGAAGCAGGTACCGCTACCCCACTCGATTTAGGTAAGCACTCCTGCTTGTTATTGCGGAGGACGGACCTCAAAACTCCCACTCGACAGGCTCATGGGCAGACGAGGATCACATGATCATCAAGCCCAGCGCATCGTGGCATACCCGCTCGACCCTCAGCAGGTTGGCGCACATTCTCGAACGGACCGGACTCGCTTTGGTTGGGGCTGCCTGCGGGCTGTTCGTTGCCGAGGTCGGCCGCTTCATCGAGGTCATCGGTTCGGGTGAAGTCGTGTTCGCCATGATCATTTACGGGGCTACCGGCTTCTATCTCGGGATCGATCTGCCCCAGGTTCCTGCCGATTACCGCATGCATCTGCCGCTATGGCGCGGGCTGGGCAACAGTGCGGATATGGTGGAGCTGCTCACTGCGGCCGGTACCTTCATCACATCGGTGACGGCGATCACGTCAGTCTCCAGTATCATTCTGGGTGAAACCGTGCGCCCCAGGACGGCTGGCATCATCTGTTTGAGCTGGGCCATCGGCGCCACCATGCAGATCGCTGCCGGTATCATCGCGCGAATAGAGTTAGGCCGTGCCGTGAAAATGGCGAAGCTCGCGCTCTTCTCCCGGTGAAAGGTCAGGACAATCCCGGCTGATGGAGGTCGAACATGCCGCTCTATATGTATCAGGCTGCCTACACGCCGGAATCATGGGCCGCGCAAATGAAGAATCCGCAGAACCGCGTTGAATCCGTTGGACGGCAGACGACGGAGGCTGTCGGAGGAACATTGATCGGAGGTTGGTATTGCCTGGGCGAATATGACGTGATGCTGATCGCCGATGTGCCGGATATCGAGAGCATGGCGGCTATCGCCGTCGCGATTGCGGCGGGCGGCGCTATCAAGTCCAGCCAGACGACTGCATTGATGACCGGGGCGGAACTTGTGGCGGCTCTGAAGAAGTCGGAGTCCGTCATCAAGGGTTACAGGCCCGCGCGATAGACATCGGTGGCGTCGATCGCCCGCTATCGTCCCGGCGTCGCATTCACCAAAGCGAGGATCTCCGCGCCGTAATGCTCCAGTTTCTTGTCGCCGATCCCCGGGATTTCGCGGAGCTGGTCGAGCGTGGTGGGATGTTCGCTGGCGATGCCATCGATGGTGGCATCGTGCAGCACGACATAGGCCGGGACGTTGCGCTTCTTCGCGACTTCGGAACGCCAGGCGCGCAGCACGGCGAGCAGATCGGGATTGGCGTTGTCGCTGCGCGGTGCCGCAAGATCGCCGCGGCGGGATTTGCTGCGCGGGGCGCGGCCGGTGCCGCCGGTCTCCTCGCGGAACATCAGCTCGATCTCGCCCTTGAGCACACCGCGCGCTTCTTCGGTGAGCTTCAGCGCATTGAACGCGTCCGCGTCCGCATAGAGAAAGCCGCGCGCCACCAGTTGCCGCATCACGGCGCGCCATTGTTTCTCAGTGAGTTCGCCGCCGATCCCGAATACCGACAGCTTGTCATGGCCGAATTGCTTGACCTTATCGGTGAGGCGGCCGATCAGCACGTCCACCAGATGTATGGCGCCGAATTTCTGCCCGGTGCGATAGGCGCAGGACAACAGCTTCTGCGCGGCGACGCTGCCGTTCCAGACTTTCGGCGGCGAGAGGCAATTGTCGCAATTGCCGCAGCGCGTGCCGGTCGCCTCTTCGCCGAAATAACCCAGCAGTCGGGTGCGGCGGCAATCGACGGTTTCGGCGAGGCCGACCAGCGCATCGAGCTTGCCGATGGAGACGCGCTTGAAAGTCTCCGAACCCGTGGACTCGTCGATCATGCGGCGCTGCTGCACGATGTCGGAGAGGCCATAGGCCATCCACGCATTCGACGGCTTGCCGTCGCGGCCGGCGCGGCCGGTCTCCTGATAATAGGCCTCGATGCTCTTCGGCAGATCGAGATGGCAGACGAAGCGCACATCGGGCTTGTCGATGCCCATGCCGAAGGCGACGGTGGCGACGATCACCACGCCGTCTTCATTGATGAAGCGATCCTGATTGGTCTCACGCAGGCGTGCGTCGAGCCCGGCGTGATAGGGCAGCGCGAGGATTCCGGCCTTGTTCAATGCGGCTGCGGTGTCCTCGACCTTGGCACGCGACAGGCAATAGACCACGCCGGCCTCGCCGGAATGCCGGTCGTTGATGAAAGCCTGCAACTGCTTCTGTGCGTTGGTCTTGTCGACGATCTCGTATTTGATGTTGGGCCGGTCGAAGCTCGCAACGAAATTCGGTGCGTCTTCCAGGCGGAGGCGTTGCACGATCTCCTGCCGGGTCAGATCGTCGGCGGTGGCCGTCAGCGCAATGCGCGGAATGTTCGGGAACCGTTCGGCGATGACCGAGAGGCCGATATATTCGGGTCGGAAATCGTGGCCCCATTGCGCGACGCAATGCGCCTCGTCGATGGCGAACAGGGCGATCTTGGCGCGGCCGAGCATCGACAGACAGCGCGGCGTGACCAGACGTTCAGGGGCGACGTAGAGAAGGTCCAGTTCTCCGGCGAGCAATTGCCGCTCGACCTCGTTGGCTTCGTCCCAAGACAGGGTGGAATTCAGCACCGCCGCCTTGACGCCCGCCTCGAGCAGGCCCGCGACCTGGTCGCGCATCAGCGCAATCAAAGGCGACACGACGATGCCGCAGCCCGGGCGCAGCAAGGATGGCAACTGGTAACATAGCGACTTGCCGCCGCCGGTCGGCATCAGCACCAGGCAATTGCCGCCATCGGTCACGTGGCGAACGATATCTTCCTGTGCACCGCGAAAACCCGGCAGACCGAACACCGAATGCAGCACGGACAATGCGTCCGAGGTCTGGAACACGTCTGGCTGATTTTTCGATTGACGCGAGGCGCCGGCGGGAACGGACATGGCGCAGGTCTATTCCTGATTCGAGGGTCGCGTATATCCCGGGAAACGCGTCGTTCCCCCAGGAGAACGCGTCATTCCCGAGAGAATGCTTCATTCTCTATGACATCGCGACGTTTCGCCTTGATCGCGCCGCTTTACCCCTGTCGATGATCCGTTCTAAGAGAATGAGTGCGCGACCGCGCCAGCGTCGCTGCAACCGGGCAAAAAGAAAAGCCGTATGCCATTCATTTTGCGAATCTTTTCTTGGCTTCTGAACCGTCGCCGCGGACCCAAGATCCGCTGGCAGGCGGCCAATGAGAATGCCGCGCGAAAAGTGCGCCGGAAATTCAAAAAGGGGCCAAAGTCCGCGATCCTGTCCCATGTCATCGCGCATCGGCCGTCCGTGACGCTGGTGGGGCGGCTGCCCGCGGTCGAAATCTGGAACCTGTCAGATCCGAAGCGTGTCGCGCTGCTCTATCTGCAGCATGGCCGCCGGTTGCGGCTGCCAGCGCCAAAGGCGTTGATGGACGATGCCGTGAAGCGGGCCCGCGCCGCGGAATAGTGGACGTGGTCCACGCGGGGCCACTTGTGCCGTGTGGCGTCATGGGCTTGACGGGCCAGTTCCGAGCGGGGATGGTCGCGCCCGGGTCACTCCGTTCCACACTCAATGAAAGACTTCTGCATGATCAAGCGTCTCGGTCCCGGCAAGCGTCTCAGCCAGGCTTCCATCCATGGCAACACCGTCTATCTGGCCGGCCAGGTGCCCGATGAATATTCGGGCGACGTCAAGACGCAGACCAAGCAGGTGCTCGACAAGATCGATGCGCTCCTCAAGGAAGCCGGCACCGACAAGAACAACATCCTCAGCGCCACCGTCTGGCTGCCGAATATCAATGACCGCGATGCCATGAACACGGTGTGGGATGCCTGGGTGCCCGAAGTTGGCCCAGCGCGCGCTTGCGTCGAGTCGAAGCTCGCGGACCCCGCCATCAAGGTCGAGATCGCCGTCATCGCAGCGATTCCGTAAATCATGCCTCCCGTTGCCATTGCGGTCGCCCCCAACGGCGGCCGCAAGGTCAAGGCCGACCATCCCGCCGTGCCGCTGACGCCGGCGGAGCTGGCGGTGACGGCCGCGCATTGCCTTGAGGCAGGCGCGGCGATGATCCATGCCCATGTGCGCAATGCCGACGGCAGTCACCTGCTCGATGCGGCGGCCTATCGGGACGCCATCGCGGCAATTCGCAGTGCAGTGGGCGACAGGCTCGTCATCCAGATCACCTCCGAGGCGCTCGGCAAATACACACCGGCGCAGCAGCGCGCGGTGGTGCAGGCGGTGAAGCCGGAAGCGGCGTCGCTGGCGCTGCGCGAACTGGCGCCCGATGCCAGCGAGGAGCAGGCCTTCGCCGATCTGCTCGGCTGGATGAAGCGCGAGCGCGTGACACCGCAAATCATTCTCTACGATGCGCAGGATGCTGCGCGGCTGGCCGAGTTTCGCAAGCGCGGGCTGGTGCCGTTCGAGAAGCTGCCGGTACTGTTCGTGCTCGGCCGTTATACGGCGGGGCAGACGTCGCACCCGGCCGATCTGTTGCCGTTCGTCGCGCCCGGTGCGCCAACATTCGAACACTGGAGTGTCTGCGCCTTCGGTGCGCAGGAGACGGCCTGCGTCACCGCGGGCGCATTGCTGGGCGGCCATATCCGCGTCGGCTTCGAGAACAACGAATTACTGCCCGATGGCTGCCGCGCCAAGGGCAATCAGGATCTGGTTGCAGCCGCGCGCCGCGCGATCGGGGCGGTTGGGCTGAAGGCGGCGACGGCGGATGAGCTCAGGGCCGCGACGGCGCTCTAACCTCTCCCCGTTCTTTACGGGGAGAGGTCGCCGCGTCTTCGCGGCGGGTGAGGGGCGGCGCGCTGTAGTCGTCGCACAATCGCACTCACGGTCGCACCGATCCCGACGCGATAGACCATGCGAGATGATAGGCCGTTACCTTGCCCCTCATCCCGACCTTCTCCCCGCGCAGTGCGGGGAGAAGGAGCGCACTGCCGGCGCCAGGACTACTCACTCAAACCACGGCCATTCCGCGCCGCCGTCATGCGTCACGGCGCCGCCGGGCGCCTGTCCGACGAGCTTGGCATATTTCGCCAGCGCACCGGCGCGGTGACGTGGCGGACGCTGGGTCCATGCGGCCTTGCGTGCGGCGAGTTCGGCATCACTGATCATCAGATCCAGTCGCCGCGCAGGCGCGTCGATGCGGATCTTGTCACCGTCGCGCACCAGCGCGAGGGGGCCGCCGATATAGGCTTCCGGCGAGACGTAGCCGATACACATGCCGCGTGTCGCGCCGGAGAAACGGCCGTCGGTGATCAGCGCGACCTTCTCGCCCATGCCCTGGCCGTAGATGAGCGCGGTGACCCCGAGCATCTCGCGCATGCCGGGTCCGCCGACCGGGCCTTCGTTGCGGATGATGAGCACGTCGCCTTCCTTGTAGTTCTGGTCCTTCACCGCGGCGACGCAGCTTTCTTCGTCTTCGAACACGCGCGCCGTGCCCTCGAACACCGTCTTCTTCAGACCGGCGACCTTGATCACCGCACCATCGGGGGACAGGTTACCCTTCAACACCGCGACGCCGCCATCGGGCATGATCGGCTTTGCTGAACTGTAGATGATCTCGCCATCGGCCTTGTTGGCGTGGCCGTATTCTTCCGCAATCGTGCGGCCGGTGATCGTAATGCAGGAGCCGTCGATATGGCCGCTCTCAAGCAAAGCACGGATCACGACCGCCGTGCCGCCGATATCGTAGACATCCTTGGCCACATATTTGCCGCCCGGCCGCAGATTGCCGATCAGCGGCGTGCGCGCGAAGACTTCACCGACATCGTCGATGGTAAATTTGATACCGGCCTCGTTGGCGATGGCCGGCAGATGCAATGCGGCATTGGTCGAGCCGCCCGTGGCGGCGACGATGGCCGCGCCGTTCTCCAGCGATTTGCGGGTGACGATGTCGCGCGGCAACGGGCCGCTCTTGCGCAGCATGTCCATGACCAGACGTCCGGCGCGGCGTGCGAATTGCGCGCGTTCGGCATAGACGCCGGGGATCATCGAGACATTGGGCATGGTGATGCCCAGCGCCTCGGATACCATCGCCATCGTATTGGCGGTGAACTGCCCGGCGCAGGCGCCGATGGTCGGCAGACACGCGCGTTCGATGGCGTCCAGTTCCTGCTTGTCGATGTCGCCGGTCATGAAGGCGCCGACGGCCTCATAGGAATCCAGCGCGGTCAGCGTCTTGCCTTTGTGCAGTCCCGGCAGCGAACTGCCGCCATAGATGAAGATTGACGGTAGGTTGCAGCGGACCATGCCCATGATGACGCCGGGCAACGTCTTGTCGCAGCCACCGAAGCCGATCAGTGCGTCGTAGGCGAGGCCGTGCATCACGGCTTCGATACTGTCGGCGATGATTTCGCGCGACAGCAGCGAGAACTTCATGCCCTCATGGTTCATGCTGATGGCATCGGAGACCGAGATGGTCGAGAATTCGCGCGGCGTGCCGCCGGCTTCGGAAATACCGGTCTTGGCGGCGTCGACCTGAAAGTCATGGGTCATGTTGCAGGGCGTCTGCTCGCCCTTCATCGACACCACGCCGATCATGGGTTTTGCGATCGCTTCGTCGTCGAGGCCCATGGCGCGCATGAAAGCGCGGTGCGGGGCACGGTCGAGGCCGTCGGTGGTGACGCGGGATCGCAATTTCTTCATGAGAATCTGTCCGTTTCTTGGTCTTGTCGTCCAATGCATTGAGGCCACGCCGTGGGGCGTGGCCTCAGGACATCATATAGTGAGATGTCGCGTCTTGCTCTACTGGATCGGCGCCACGATGGTCGGGTGCTTGAACTGCATCGCGTCCATCTTCGGCAGCATGCCGGCCTCGGTGTAGATATCGAGCATCTTCTGCATGGCCGGGAAGTTCGGTGCTGCGCCCGGGTCGCGGGCGAAGTCGTTCTCCTTCAGCAGATAGGTTTCCAGCACCGGGATCGGCGCCTTCATGACTTCGTTGACGACCTTCAGCGTTTCCTCGCGGTTGGCCAGCGCCTTCTTCATGCCAAGGGTGATGTCGGCGACATAGGCCTTGGCGAGTTCGGGGTTCTTGTCGACGAAATCGGCGCGGCAGGCTTCAAGGATGTGCACGATGTTCGGCATCGCTTCGTTCAGCGAGAACAGCTTGCGCGTGCCGCCCTTGGCTTCCATGCGCGCGGCAAATGGCTGGTTCATGTTGATGGCATCGACGCGGCCCTGGCGCAGCGCATCTTCCGAGGCTGCGAAGCCGATCTCGATCAGCTTGACGTCCTTCTCGGGATCGACACCGGCGCCCTTCAGCAGCATCTTGAACGGACCATAGGTACCGCCGCCGATGACGGAAATGCCGACATTCTTGCCCTTGAGGTCGGCGATGGTCTTGATCGGCGAGTCATCCTTCACGGCCCAGTAGACCGAGAAGCTGCCGGGCTTTTCCGACACGTGCTGCGCGACGATATAGGCCTTGAGGTTGCCGCCGTTGACGCCGTTGGCGAGCGACAGCACGCCCTGGGTGGCGCAATCCAGGGCGCCCGCGGCGAGCGCCTGCGTCATCGGCGAGGTGCCCTGAAACTGGGTCCATTCGATATTATAGGTCTTGCCGAGATTGGTGAATTCGGTCGGGCGTTTCATCATCCAGTATTTGGATTCTTCGGCCGGAATGGTCCAGCCGACCTTGATGGTCGGAATCGTCTGCGCCTGTGCAACACCCGACACCGCTCCCGCCGCGAGAGCCGCCGCCATCAGCCACTTCGAAGAACCCAGCTTCATGCCCGCTCACTCCCGTTTGATGATGGCCAGACCCGGCCAAAAGAAAAGCCCTACTGTCTTGAAGCCTTTCATGCTTCAAATATTCTGGCAAGCGAGGTCCGTGCCCAACATTCATTCGTGCTGTGGCGCAACAATTGGCAGTTGCGCAGGCGTTGATATCATCGTTGCTGCGGCTGCGGACGCAGCGTAGATAGCTCGCAGATGCGAGCAGCGTGGCTCGCGGCAGAAGGACAACGGCGTCAAAATGGTGGATTCAGCAGGCGGCAAAGAGAAGCTCGGTTACCTCGGCCTCGGTCTGATGGGACTGCCGATGACCAAGCGGTTGCTCGGTGCCGGTTACGATGTGGCCGTCTGGAATCGCTCGCCCGGCAAGGTCAATGCGCTGGTCGAGGCCGGTGCGAAAGCCGCCGCCAGCCCACGTGATGTCGTCGCTCATGCCAGCATCATCTTCATGTGCCTCACCGATGCATCGGCGGTCGAAGATGTCGTGTTCGGCGACAACGGCCTGTCCGGCACCGACGGCAATGGCAAGCTGGTCGTCGATTTCTCCTCGATTCATCCGGACAAGACCAAGTCCATCGCGGCGCGGCTGAAGGCGGCGAACGGCATGGGCTGGATCGATGCGCCGGTGTCGGGTGGCACCAAGGGCGCTGAGGAAGCCACGCTGGCCATCATGGCCGGCGGCACCGCCGCCGATGTCGAACGTATCAGGCCTTATATTTTGGCGATGGCGCGCAACTTCACGCATATGGGGCCGACCGGCGCCGGGCAGATGACCAAGCTCTGCAACCAGGTGATCGTCGGCTGCGCCATGGCGGTGCTAGCCGAAGCGACGCGACTTGCCGTGAATGCCGGCATCGACGCCAAGCGTCTGCCGGAAGCGCTCGCAGGCGGTTTTGCAGACTCGATCCCGCTGCAACTGTTCGTGCCGCGCATGGCCCAGGGCATTCACTCGCCGCCGCTCGGCCACATCCACACGATGCTCAAGGACCTCGATACGGTCGTCGCCGTGGCGCAGGACACATCGACGCCGGTGCCGATGGCTGCGCTCGCGGCGCAGATCTTCCGCATGGGCAAGGCGGTGCGCGGCGCCGATGCCGACGCGCTGGAGATCTACAAGCTGTCGGCACCCAAAGAGTGAAGATCAAGGAATGAAGGTTCTGGTGATTGGCGCGGCCGGCATGATCGGCCGCAAGCTGTGTGAGCGGCTGCTGAAGGACGGTCATGTCGGCGGTGGGGAAATCGGCGATCTGGCGATGGCCGATGCGGTCCCCAGCGATCTGGTCGGCGCGCGCAGCATCATGGTCGATCTCGCAAAGCCGGATGCGCCCGCAGCACTGCTGGCGTCAAAGCCCGATCTGATCTTCCACCTTGCTGCGGTCGTCTCCGGCGAAGCCGAGCAGAATTTCGACAAAGGCTACGCGGTCAATCTCGACGGCACGCGCAATCTGTTCGAGGCGATCCGCGCGATGGGGGGTGGTTATCGCCCTCGCATCGTCTACACCTCGTCCATCGCGACCTTCGGCGCGCCCTATAACGGGCCGATCGCCGAAGATTTTTTTCATACGCCGCTGTCGAGCTACGGGACGCAGAAGGCGATTTGTGAATTGCTGATGGCGGATTATACGCGGCGCGGCTTCTTCGACGGCATCGGAATTCGCCTGCCGAATATCTGCGTACGGCCGGGCAAGCCCAATGCGGCAGCGTCGGGTTTCTTCTCCAATATCATTCGCGAGCCGCTGGCCGGGCGTGAGGCGGTGCTGCCGGTAACCGACGATGTAGGTCAGACCCATGCCAGTCCGCGCGCAACGACGGAGTTCCTGCTTCATGGTGCGACGCTCGAAAGCGCCAAGCTCGGCGCACGCCGCACGGTGATGATGCCCGGCGTGCGGGCATCGGTCGCCGACATGATCGCGGCGCTCCGCCGTGTGGGAGGTGACAGTGTTGTGACACGCATCAAGCATGTGCCAGATCCCGCCACGATGGCGATGGTTGCCGGATGGCCCACGACGTTCGATACCACACGTGCGCTGGCGCTGGGTTTCCAGGCGGAACTGGACTTCGATTCCATCATTCATGCTCATATCGAGGATGACCTCGATGGCGTCTTTGTGCGTTAGCGGTTAAGGACAATCATGGCGCGCGATATCATCATGGCGGCGGGAGGCATTGTCGTGCAGCGGGGCGAGACGCCGCTGTTTGCCGTGGTCTGCCTGCGCAAGCGCGGCGACTGGGTGCTTCCGAAAGGCAAGCTCGACAATGGCGAGACGCCACGTGATGCGGCCGAGCGCGAGGTGCTGGAAGAGACCGGCCATGCCGCGTCGGTGCATGACTATCTCGGTGCCCTGGCCTATCCGCTCGGTGAACGGACCAAGGTCGTGCATTTCTGGCACATGGAGGCCGCGGCCGCGCCGTCACGCAAGTTGATGAAGGATATCAGCGAAGTCGCGTGGCTGCCATTTGACGCCGCGCTGGCGCGGCTGACGCGCAGCCATGAACATGCGTTCCTCGCGCAGGTCGGGCCCATGGCGCTGGCGGCAGCAAGGGCAGCGCCGGTCGTGGATGGCGAGCCCGTGCGGCCAATTGCCGTGGGGCCTGTCAGCGTGCGACGTGACACGGGGTTCTTCGCGAAGATCCGGAACTGGCTGAACGGGTAAGTCTCGTTGCAGCGATGGCTGAAGCGGCGGGCTCAGTGCGTGTTGGTCGCGTCATCGAAGCGCAGCACATTGCCGAACGGGTCGGTGATCTTTGGGCCCCTATCGGTCGGACTCGGACGCGCGAAGCGGGCCTGCTTGTCATGCAGCTCCTTTGCGAAAGCCGCGATATTGCTGCCGCGGATATAGACCACGCTACCCGGCGTGCCGTCGCCATAGTGTTCGCTGAGATGCAGCTTCACGCCGCCGCGCGACACCTGCATGTAGAGCGGGGAGTTCGGCTCGTAACGATGTTCCCAGTCGATCGCAAAGCCGAGGAAGTCGACATAGAACTCCTTCGCTTTAGCAATGTCATAGATGCGCAGAACCGGAATTGCCGGTTCGAAAGTGACGTCGGTCATCGCTGTCTCCCGCTCGTGGCGTAGGGGAGATTATCGCAGCGAAGTCGTCATTGACTAGATCGTGCTGCTAGGCGCCGCGCATGATCACGCCGTACCAGCCGAGACCTTTGTAAGTCTCATAGCCCGGTGTGGCATGGAAGGCGACGAGGCCGCCCGAACGGTCGTGATAGAAGCCGCTGCGGCGGCCGTTCAAGGCCAGCGGGATGCGTTCGGTGAGCAGGCCCTGGCCGTCGGACGAGGCGATGACGCGCAGGTTCGAATCCACCAAAAGTACGCGCGTCTTGTCGTCGTCGACGCGAACGCCCTCGACGATGGCGCGCGCCTGGGCTTCCCAGTCGAAATGAATCGCGAGCACGCCGATGGCGCGGCCATTGGCATTGCCGCCTTCGCGCACGCTGGCGCAATAGGTCGCGACCTGCGCATTGTTCAGGAGCGGCTGGCGCTCGACGTCGCCCGCGGTGTAGTCGTCGCCGGAGCGCAGCGTACGGGCGTCGCGAAACCAGGCGGTGCCGGCGATGTTCTGGCCCATCACATTGAAACGATCGCCACGGCCGCTGGCGATGACATTGCCCTGCATGTCGCACAGCCAGAGATCGAGATAGACGGTGTAGGCGCCGAGGATCACGGCGAGCCGCTCCGATACATGGGCGACGGTGGCATCGCTCGGTGCGGCTGCGCAATCGACGACGGCCGAGTCGGTTGCCCACCAGCGGACGTCGCAGGTGCGCTCATAGAGATTGCGGTCGATCAGCTCGATGGCGTTGAGCGACAGATCGACCATGCGTTCGCCGCGCGAGCGTTCGGTCATCTTCTCGATCGAGGCCATTAGGCTGCCGGTGCGGGCTGTGAGCTGGGATTCCAGATCGCGCGCGATGGTCTCGACCTGCTGGCCGACATTGCGCACTTCCTGCGCGACGACGGCGAAGCCCGCGCCCTGCGCGCCGGCGCGCGAGCTTTCGATCAGCGCGTTCAGCGCCAGCATCTTCATCTGGTTGGTGATGTGCTGGATCGACCTGGTCTTCTCGCAGGCGATCTCGTTGACCTCGGCGGTCAACCGCCCGATCAGCGCGGAGATATCGGAGCTATCGTCGTTCTCTTCGGTTGCATTGGCATGCGCAGAATGACTGCTGCGGTTCATTGCCAAGACCATCGTCGTATCCCCGTTGACAGCAATCAGTTACCTCCCGGTTATTGCCCGGTCATGGTTAATCGTGGCTTAATTTTCCGTGTGCCGGGTTCCGCCGACTTGCACGAATAAGCGGCAGGAGTGCGCAACAGGCACTATCTCATTGCGTCTGGTCATGCGCGGCCGCATCCGTAGGACGTTCGATGCCCCCTAGCGGTACAAATTAGGGCGTCATTAGTGATGCTTATGCACGCGCGCCCGATTACTCTGATGAACAACGCGATATCAACCACACTCGTGCAGGCTCAAGGCTTCATAGGCCGAGCCATTGTGATGAGCGTTCTCGAAGACCTGACCGGTGCGACCACGTCGGAACTGTCCGACGAATTGATCTTCCAGATCGCCTCGGCGTCCAGCCCCGAGCAGCGCAAATACGCGGCTGACCTGTTCCGGTATTTCGCCAAACAGCTCGAATTCGAATCTTATCGGCGCGGGCAGCAGAGCATGGCCGTTCCACAGCTTCCATCGCCGGCCATGATTATCGACGCGACGCCCGAACAGAACGAAGCGCCCACGATCCAGCCGTCGGATGACCCTGGCGATGACCCGTCCGTCGGTCTGATCCCGCCGGTGAGCTGGCAGGATTGACGGCGGCGCGACAGTTTTACGTCAGATCCGTTGCTTCCTACCGATTGGCTTAACCATTCGCAGGCCAAATGAGTCGCGAGTGATTCGAGCGTTGCAATCGTGAAGAGCGGGCGTGCCAGTGAGTGTAGTTATCCCTTTCCCCATGCGTGTAGCGGCCCCCCAGGCCGATGAGTGTGAAATCGATCTGCTGAGCGCCGTCGATCTGGCGATCCGCGATCTCCGCGAAATCTCCCAGACCGCGAACGACATCGCGCAGGCGCGTGCGCGTGAATGCCTGGCCATGCTGGAAAGCGCCTATCACGGTGCGCTGCAGGGCTGACGCGTTCTGAGTACGCCGACAGGAGATCAGCGATGCTGTTTCTGGTGATCTCGAATCCGCGCGCCGATCGTCCGTCCGACATGGCGGCCGCGCGTCAGAGCTTCTGGCCGTGGATGGCTGGGTATCAGGCGTCGGGTGTCTGCCAGCACATCTATCCGCGCGTCGGCCGCGGCGTGGTCGCGGTGTTCAAGGTCGATGGCAATGAAGTGCTGCATCGCATCCTGAACGAATGGGCCGATATCATCCCGGCGCAGTTCGAGGTCTATCCGCTGGTCGATCTCGATGCGACCACGGCTCTGCTCGCATCGCAGGTCGCTGCTTCAAAATAGCGTCGCGAGTTTCAGTTCCCGATCAGCCTTTTCGCGCGGAAACCATCGGTTCGCACCATGGACTCGGCAAATCCGCGTCGCTATATGCGTGATCTCTCCCTTACCAGTATCGGGCACTTTTCATGACGACCACTGACACCGCTGCACCCGTTTCCCAGCCGTTCCAGGCCGAAGTCGCCGAATTGCTGAACCTGATGGTTCACTCGGTCTATTCCGAGACCGACATCTTCCTGCGCGAATTGGTCTCCAACGCATCGGATGCCTGCGACAAGCTGCGCTATGAGGCGATCGCCAATCCGCAGCTGATCCCCGACGGCCAGTCGCCCAACATTACCATCATTCCGGACAAGGCGGCCGGTACGCTGTCGATCGTCGATACCGGCATCGGCATGGATCGCCAGGAACTGATCGACAACCTAGGGACCATCGCGAAATCCGGGACCAAGTCATTCCTGTCGCGGCTCACCGAAGCCAAGGACGGCTCCAACCTGATCGGCCAGTTCGGCGTCGGTTTCTATGCAGCTTTCATGGTTGCCGAAAAAATCGTCGTCACCAGCCACCGGGCCGGCACCCATGACGCCTTCACCTGGACCTCGACCGGCGGTGCGGGTTTCGAGATCGGCCAGGTCGCTGATGGCATGAGCGTGCCGACCGGCACGTCGATCGTGCTGCATCTGAAAGACGACGCGAAGAAATATCTCGAAACTTACGAGATCGAGCGCATTGTCGGCGCCTATTCGGACAACATCCAGTTTCCGATCATGCTCAAGGACGGCGACGCCGAGCCGCGGCAGATCAATTCGGCCAGCGCGCTGTGGCAGCGCTCCAAGTCCGAGCTGACGCCGGAGGATTACAGCGCGGCTTACAAGTCCATCGCCCATGCCTATGACGAGCCGGCGATGACACTGCATTACCGTGCCGAGGGTCGCTATTCCTATGCGGTGTTGCTGTTCGCGCCATCGCAGAAGCCGTTCGACCTGTTCGAGCCGAACCGCAAGGGCCATGTGAAGCTCTATGTGCGTCGCGTCTTCATCACCAATGATGCGGACCTGTTGCCGTCCTATCTGCGTTTCATCCGTGGCGTCATCGATGCCGAGGACCTGCCGCTGAACCTCTCCCGGGAGATGTTGCAGAACAATCCGCAGCTCGCGCAAATCAGGAAGGCCGTGGCGACGCGCGTGATCGGTGAGCTGGAGACGCTGAGCGAGAAGGATGCCGAGACCTTCACCAAGATCTGGGACGCCTTCGGCCCGGTGATCAAGGAAGGCATCTATGAGGATTTCGAGCGCCGCGAGAAGCTACTGGCGCTGTCGCGCTTCACTACGACCTCCGGAGAGAAGCGTTCGCTGAAGGACTATGTCGCCGACCTGAAGCCGAACCAGACCGAGATCTATTATCTTGCCGGCGACAGCCTCGATCGCCTGAAGTCGAATCCGAAGCTGGAAGCCGCCAAGTCGCGCGGCATCGAGGTGCTGCTGCTGACCGACGCGGTCGACGCATTCTGGAGCTCGGCGCCGCTGGATTTCGACGGCAAGCCGCTGAAGTCGCTGAGCCAGGGCGAGGTCAATCTCGATCTGATCCCGCGCATCGACGACGAAGCGACCAAGGACGAGCCGAAGACCGAGACCGACGAGGCCGCGACCATCGCCGTGATCAAGGATGCACTCGGCGAGCGCGTCTCCGACGTTAAGGTCTCGACGCGCCTGACCACATCAGCCTCGTGCCTGGTTGCCGGCGGCGCTGGCCCGGATCGCGAACTCGAACGCATGCTGGCGATGCAGAATCGCGGCAGCGTCACCAAGCCGATCCTCGAGATCAATCTGCGCCATCCGTTGGTGGCGAAGATCGCGGGCGCGGACAAGGCGGCGGGCGGTGAAGCGTCCGACATCGCGTTCCTGTTGCTGGAGCAGGCGCAGATCCTCGACGGCGAATTGCCGGAAGATCCTGCGGCCTTTGCCAGCCGTCTCAACCGGTTGGTGCTGCGCGGTTTGTGATCGCCGACCGTTCACGGCGCGGGGCATTTGTCCCCGCGCTTTTGATGCCAAGGAACTCCACCCATGAGCACTGTCTTCGAGAAACTCATCGCGAAATATGCCGAGCGCGGCGATTTCGAGCGCCTGCAGGGTTATCGGGACGATCGTCTGGCCATCCTGAAGAGTATTCAGGATGGGACATACGAGAAGATGCACCTGATCTCCGACACCGATCCTGTCTCGATGGTCGCGGAGATCGAGCGGGAACTCGCCTGTATCGACGCGGCGCTGAAAAAGCGGATGCAGTGACCGCGCGCGTGCGTTGCAGCAATCGTCGTTGAGAGTGATCTTGAACTAACGCAAAGCTGATCTGCACATTTCGGCTAAGTCGAAAGATTATCTGGTTCGTCCCGAGCTTCTCACATAGCGTGCGCCCAAATTGAAAACCTGGGAGGCATTGATGAAATTCGGACTGTTGTCGACGGCTGCGCTGTGCGGTCTTTTCCTGGCCGCTCCGGCCTCGGCGCAAGGCGTCAAGATCGGCATTCTCAACGATCAGTCCGGTGTCTATGCCGACTACGGCGGCAAATATTCGGTCGAAGCCGCCAAGATGGCGATCGAGGATTTCGGCGGCGAGGTGCTCGGCAAGAAGATCGAACTGGTCACCGCGGATCACCAGAACAAGCCTGACCTCGCCGTCTCGATCGCGCGGCGCTGGTATGACGTCGAAGGCGTCGACATGATCACTGAATTGACTACCTCGTCGGTGGCTCTCGCGGTTCAGGAACTGTCGAATCAGGAGAAGAAGATCGACATCGTGGTCGGCGCGGCCTCGTCGCGCGTTACCGGCGATGCCTGCACGCCCTATGGCTTCCACTGGTCGTTCGATACACGCGCCTTGGGTGTTGGCACCGGCGGCGCGCTGACCGAAGCTGGCGGCGACACCTGGTTCTTTCTCACGGCGGACTATGCCTTCGGCTATTCGCTGGAGAAGGACACCGGCGACATCGTGAAGGCAAAGGGCGGCAAGGTGCTCGGCGCCGTTCGCCATCCGCTGAACTCGTCTGACTTCTCGTCGTTCCTGCTGCAGGCTCAGGCGTCCAAGGCCAAGGTCATCGGCCTTGCCAATGCCGGCCTCGACACCACCAACGCCGTGAAGCAGGCGGCTGAATTCGGCATCGTCGCCGGCGGACAGAAGCTCGCCGGTCTCCTCCTCACGCTGGCCGAAGTGAACGGCCTCGGGCTGCAGGCGGCGCAGGGTCTGGTGCTGACTGAGTCGTTCTACTGGGATCGAGACGACAAATCGCGTGAGTTCGCCGATCGCTTCTTCAAGCGCACCCAGCGCATGCCGAACATGATCCAGGCCGGCACCTATTCGTCGACGCTGTCTTATCTGAAGGCAGTCAAGGCGGCAGGCACCAAGGACTCCGAAGCTGTCGCGAAGAAGCTGAAGGAACTTCCGGTCGATGACGCCTTCGCCCAGGGCGGCAAGGTGCTCGCCAATGGCCGCATGGTGAAGGACCTCTATCTGTTCGAGGTCAAGAAGCCGTCGGAATCGAAGAAGCCATGGGATTACTACAAGCAGCTCGCCGTGGTGCCCGGCGACAAGGCCTATCCGACCGCAGCCGAGAGCGGCTGCCCGCTGACGAAGTAAAATCGAAGCGCTGATCTTCCTTAACCTCTCCCCGCATTGCGGGGAGAGGTCGGGGCCGGCGCGAAGCGACGGCTCCGGGTGAGGGGCAAGGTACGGCGTTCGCCGCAAGCTCGTATTCGCGGATCGGATGATGATGCGATCAGAGAGTTGGGTGATCGGGTAGGCAGTGTGCCATGCCCCTCACCCGACCGTCTTCGCTGCGCTTCGCCGGTCGACCTTGTAACTTGCCAGCCGCCGGATCTGCTAAGTTGTGCGGAGCGGTGGCAGGCGGGAGACCGAGTGACCTGAGGGACACCAAGCCCGTGGGAGAGCGCGGGTCCTTGCTTGCCGTTCCATCGAACCCGAACAGTCGCTTGGGCCGCTCAGCAAGCCCGGTTGCGCAAGGATGGGATCAGATGGACGCGATTTATGTTGGCATCGATGTGTCGAAGGATCGGCTGGATGTGGCGTTGCGTCCGGGCGGTGAGAGTTTTGCGGTTGCCCGCAATGGTGCGGGGATCGATGATCTGATCGCGCGGCTGAAAGCGCGGCCGCCACGGATGGTGGCGATCGAGGCGACGGGCGGCTTTGAGACGGTCGTCGCCGCAGGATTGGCCGGCGCCGATCTGCCTGTGGTGGTGGTCAATCCGGCGCAGGTGCGCGCCTTTGCCAATGCCCTCGGCAAGCGCGCCAAGACCGATCCGATCGATGCCATGGTGATCGCGCATTTTGCCGAGGCGACCAAACCGCAACTGCGGCCGCTTCCCGATGCGACGACGCGGCTGCTAGCCGATCTGGTGGCACGTCGGCGCCAGATCGTCGAGATGATTGCCGCGGAAAGCCAGCGTGCACGGCGCGTCAGCAATCTGCGGCTGAAGAAGAGCATCGCCCGGCTCCACAAGGCACTGGAGAAGGAGTTGTCCGAACTGGACGACGACATCGGCGATCACGTGCGGGGATCGCCGGCCTGGGCCGAGAAAGAAGACTTGCTGGTGTCGGTGCCCGGCATCGGTCCGACCATCGCGCGCAGCCTGATTGCCGAACTGCCGGAGCTCGGCACACTAGATCGTCGTCAGATTGCGGCGCTCGCCGGTTTGGCGCCATGGACTCGGCAATCCGGCCAGTGGCGCGGCAAGAGCTTCATCGGCGGCGGCCGGGCCAATGTACGCCGCGTGTTGTTCATGGGAGCGATGGTGGCCGCCCGCTTCAATCCGCAGCTCAAACTGTTCCGCGACAAGCTTGTCGCCGCCGGCAAGCCCAAGCTCGTCGCTATCATCGCCCTCGCCCGCAAGCTGCTCACCATCCTCAACGCCATCCTGCGAGACAAGACCCCATGGCAGCATCAAAACGCTTGACCAACAAGACAGTCGCTCTCCCCGCAAAGGGCGGGGAGAGGTTAGGTAACAGCCTCAATATCCCGTCATTTCAAGATAACCCACGCCGCTGTGGCTGCCGGTGAAGCTCACCGGCCCTTCCCAATAGGGGAAGCTCGTCGTCATCCAGCTCCTGGTATTCAGCGGCGAGGTCGCGATCTGCAATCCGCGCGATGCGATCGATACCTTCCATGACGTCGGGATCCTGCGGCTGGCGATCTCCGTCATGACGGTCGGCGTCATATCTATAGCGCCTGGGGCAAGCTGTTCGGATTTTCCGTCCGCGGTGATCCAGTTGCCGGCAAAATAATGCGCGCCGTCCTTCTGCCTGAGGCGAAACAACATCAGTTTTGCATTATCAGGCAGATGCAGCGAGAACCAATCCCAGCCGGTCTGGTCGGAAGCCAGCGGCTGGCTGGAATATTCCCTGTCCATCCAGGCGCGGCCGGTGACGGCAATCTCCTTGCCGTCGATGGTCAGCACGCCCGATGCGGTGAAATAGGGCTGGCTGTAGTAATACGACGCTTGCCCACGTTCCGACTTGCGGCTGAAGCCGTTGTCGCCCTGCAGCACCAGCGGTTGCTGTGCATCGAGGCGGAGCCGGTAGCTGAAATCCGCTGACGATGCCGATATGTCGAGCGGTGCGATCGACATGTCGTTAAAGCCTTCGATGCCGCGCATCTCCCATGCATCGATCCATGCCCGGAACGGCGTCGCAGTCACGCCGGCCTGACCGACGCCGCCGCGGGCAAAACTCTCGGCCGCATGATGCGCGGTAGCGGATGTCACCGCCGCGTGGCCCATCCAGATCTGCGGCGTCGCCCAGCCGTCGCCCTGCGCGCCCGCCGCCATCGCCTGACGAAACAGCGTCCACTGCGCGCCATAGGCATTGCCCGATGCGTCCGTGAGATTGGCGGTGAGATACCACCATTCGATGCGATAATCCGGATGCGGGCCGTGATCGGCCGGAAAGGTGAGAGGGCGGCCCGGAACGACAGCCGCAAAACCTTCGGCGTCGCGGCCGAGGCCGGCAAAGCCTTGGGCGAATGCGCGTAAACCGCCGAGGCCGAGCAATGCGGCGGCGCCGATCAAGCTGCGACGTGTGAGCAAGCTATCGCTCATTGGCGAACACTTTCGCCAGCGTGGCCGGTTGCATGCGCAGCAGTTTCAGGATCGGTAGCAGAGCTGCGAGCAGCGAGGCCAACATGGCAACGCCGAGCAACTGGACCAGTTGCAGCGGAAACACATGGAACGGTAGGCGCCAGCCAAAGGCCTTTACATTGACGATGGCGATCAGACACCACGCCACCAGCAGCCCGAGCGGCAGCGCCAGCAGTGAGGTAATCAAGGCAACAGACAGCGTCTTCAACAGCTCGATCCCGGCCAGCCGACGGCGCGTGATGCCGATGGCCCAGAGCGGCGCCAGTTGCGGCAGGCGCGAATTGCTCAGTGTGAGCAGGCTGGTGAGGAGCGCGACGCCGGCGACGCCGAGCGTGAAGGCATTGAGCGCGGCCGTCACCGCGAAAGTGCGGTTGAAGATCGCCAATGACTCTGTTTTCACCGTCGTCTGGTCGGCGAGGTTGCGGCCGTCGAGACCGAAGCGCGCGCGGATGGCGTCGATCAGCGCGGGCACAACCGCGGGGGCGACGCGCAGGCCCATGCGGGTCTGCGAAATATCAGGGAAATGTTTGACCAGCGCATCGATGTTCACGCCGATCTGGCCTTTGGGATTGCCGTAATCCGCATACACGGCAACGATCTCCATCGGCCATGTGCCGGTCGGCGTCGGCACGTCCAGACGGCCGCCGGGTTTGAGCTTCATGCGCAGCGAGAGTTGTTCGCTGATGAGCGCGCCGTCGCCGCTGCGCACGCGATCCCATGCATCGCTGGTTGAATCCAGCAGCGGCCATTGATCGCGATAGGTGGCGTGATCGGCGAAGCCGAGAAGCTCGATCGGCGCACCGTTGAACTGCAGGTCCGTGCGGCTGCCCGGCAGAACGGCCTGCACGTCGGGGCGCGTCTTCAGCCAGGTCTTGATCTCGATCGCCTGCTTCTCGCTCGCCGCGTTCAGATAGATCTCTGACGCCAGCCGGCCGTCGAGCCAGCCTGTGAAAGTGCGACTGAAACTCTCCACCATGGTGCCGACGCCGACATTGACGGCGAGCGCCAGCAGCAGCGCCATCAGCGCCAGCGACAGGCCGGAGAGCTGCAGCCGGCTGTCGGCCCAGAACCATGTGACGAGTGGCCGTCGCGTGCTGCGTTCACCGCCGGCAAGGACGATGCCGAGAATGACCGGCAATGCGAGCGCTGCGCCGAGCAGGAGCGCCGCCAGCACGAAAAAGCCGGCAATCAGTGAATCGCCCAGCCAGAGCGCGAGGCCGGCAGCGATGAATACGAGCAATGCGCCCGTGCCTTGTAGCCGCAGCCAGCGATGCTGTGCCTCTTGCCAGGCATAGGGCTGTGCGGTGGCGAGCAAGGGGAGGCGGACAGCTTTCAGCAGGCTCGATGTCGCTGCCAGCAGCGCGCCGATAATGGAAATCGCCAGACCAGCGAACCACCATTCGGGCTTCAGCGTCAATTGCCCAGGGATTTGCGCGCCGTAAAGCCCACGCAGGCTGGCCGCAACATCGGGCAGCAGCGATGCGGCGATGAAATAGCCGCAGACGAGACCGATGGCGCCGGCGATCAGTGCGATGCTGACGAGTTCGAGGATCAGCACACTGTTGAGCTGCCGCGCCGAGACGCCGCAGGCACGCAAGGTGCGCAGCATCGGCAGGCGCTGTTCGAAGCCGAGGCCGATGGCCGAATTGACGATGAACAGCCCGACGAAGAAGGATAGCAGGCCGAAGGCGGTGAGATTGAGATGGAAACTGTCGGTGAGACGTTCGAGGTCGGTCTCTGCATCGGGCTGCACCAGCCGCAACCGATCGACGGTGACGCTTTCAAGCGAAGCGCGGGGACCCTTGGCGCTGCCGATCAGCAGGCGCGAGATCTGATCCGGCATTTTCAGGAGTTTCTGCGCGATGCCGATATCGACCACCAGCACGCCGGGTGCGAGCTGCGGCTGCAGTTTCAGGGGTGGCAGCAGCGCTCCGTCATTGAGCGCAGGCGTTGCGCCCTCGGCGAGGCCGAGGCTGGTCAGCGTTTCTGGCGCGATCAGCGCCTGACCGGGCGGCGTGAGAAACGCCTGCGCGCCGGTCCTGCCGATCTCCGTCGCAGCGCTGGCTTCGACAGGCATGGTCACCGGCTCGATGCCGAGCAGGCGCACCGAGCGGCCGCCAATGGAGATGCGGCCTTCGACCACAGGGGACACCGGCCAGCCGGCGCGGCGGAGATCGACAAAGAGCTGTTGCGCAAATGCGCCGCCATTGGTCGCGACCAGCATCGGTGTGCGCGTCCCGCCGAACGCGGCGGCGGCGCGGTCATAGCTGATGCGGGCCTGCTGATTGAGCGCCTGCACACCGCTCCACAACGCGGTCGCGGCGATCAGGCCGATCAGGAGCGTCGCGAACTGCATCGGATGCCGGCGCCAGTGGCTGAGCAGCACCGCGAGGATCCAGAGCGCGCGTCTCACGCGATCAATCCTGCATGGAGATGGACGTGACGATCCAGCGTGGCGGCGAGGCGCTCGCTATGGGTCACCATCAGGAAGCCGCAGCCGGTGCGGGCGACGAGATCGCGCGCCAGTCGCAGCACCTCGTCGGCAGTGTCTTCGTCGAGATTGCCGGTGGGTTCGTCGGCGAGCAGCAGCAGCGGTTTCGAGGCCAGCGCACGGCCGATGGCGACGCGTTGCTGCTGGCCGCCAGAGAGCTGTTCGGGATAGCGCTTGAGCAGCGCGCCGAGGCCGAGCCGTTCGGTGAGTTCGCTTTGCCAGACTGCGTCGTGCTTGCCGGAGATGCGCGACTGAAACGCCAGATTGTCGGCGACCGACAGCGACGGGATCAGGTTGAACTGCTGGAACACGAGGCCGAGCCGGTCGCGGCGTAAGGCGGCGCGGGCGGAATCATGGAGGCCGGTGACGATGATGTCGCCGAGTTGGATCTCGCCGCTGTCGGCTTCATCGAGACCGGCGATCAGATGCAGCAGCGTGCTCTTGCCGCTGCCGGATTCGCCGGTCAGCGCCACGCTCTCGCCGGCGGCAACGCTGAGACCGACACCGCGCAGAACGGCGACCTGTTCCTGGGCTGAGCGATAGGATTTGGTGAGGTGGCGAACCGTGAGCATGCGGCGGAGACTATAACAGAACCGCTCCCCGCCGTCCCCACGCAGGCGGGGACGACAACCGTTATAGCTTGCGCTCCGACACCAGCGCCAGCAGCACCGTCGCCGCCATGAAGCAGGCGGAGGCGCCGAACACCCAATGCGGCAGCGCGTGATCCATGAACCAGCCGAACAGGATGGGGCTGATGATGCCGCCGAAATTGAAGCCGGTGGAGACGATGCCGAAGGCGCGGCCGGCGGCGCCGGGAGGGGCGGCCTCGCGCACCAGCATGTCGCGCGACGGCGTCAGCACGCCGCCGAGGAAGCCCGCGGTGGTCATGGCCGCGACGATCACCGGCGTCGGCAGCGTGAACACTGCGATGGCACAGATGATGGCGGCATTGATCGTGAAACACACGGCGGCGACGCGGCTGTGGTGTCTGGTCCGATCGGCCAGCCAGCCGCCGGCGAGCACGCCGACGGCGCTGGCCGCGAGGAAAGCGGTGAGGGCGATATTCGCCGATGACAGCGATGTGCCGTAGCCATTCATCAGCGCGACGATGCCGAAGCTGTTGATGCCATTCTGCGACAGCGACAGCAGCGTGAAGAACAGCGTCAGCATCAGGATCGCCGGGGTCATCATGCTGACCTTGGGCGACTCGGCGCCCTTGGCGTCATCGCCATCAGCCATCGCGCCGGCATCGGGAATGCCGACCACGATCAGCATCAGTGCGATCGCCACGCCGATGGCGCCCGCGACGATCAGCGCGCCCTGGCCACCGATACCGACCAGCAGTGCCGCCATCAGGGGAGGCGCGACTGCGCCGCCGACGAAGCCTGCGAATGTATGGATCGAAAATGCGCGGCCCATCTTCGACTCGTCCATATGCGCGGCGAGGATGGCGTAGTCGGCCGGATGATAGACGCTGTTGGCGAGGCCGAGCAGCGCGGCGCAGACGATCAGGGCGGGATAGCTCAGCAACAGGCCGAGCGCGATCAGAGCACAGCCGCCGAGCATGACGCCGAGGATCAGGATCTTGCGTGCGCCGATGCGGTCGACGAGATAGCCGATCGGCGCCTGGGTGAGGCCGGAGACGACAGCGAAAGTGGTGAGGGCGAAGCCGAGTTCGATATAGCCGACGCCGAGCCGGTCCTTCAGGAACGGGAACAGCATTGGCAGTACGAAGATGTGGAAGTGGCTGACCCAATGCGCGGTGGAAATCGCCGTCAGCGTCCGCGTCGCCGAAGGGACGTGGTCACGCGCGGCAAGATGCGAGGTCGAGGCCGGAATATCGACCATATGCGTTTCCACCCAAGGCGGCTGACGGCCGCTTTTTGCAGCCTCGAAAAGGTGCGCTATGCCTACGTTCTCAGCAGGTTAATGTCTATCAGCGCTGCGACATGCAGGTGTTGCGGCCCGTGCAGGGCAGCAGCGGGAAACGCGACCACGGCCCGGGAATGCGACATGATTGAGCATGATGACGAGCAGCCCGAATTTTAAGCCGCTGCGGATCCTGCTGTCGGAAGGCACCAGCACCTCCGCGCGGGAGGCTGTCACCGTGCTCGGCCTCGCCGGCCATGTGGTGGATGTCTGCGATCCCGCCGCTGCCGGGCTGGCGCGGTTCTCGCGATTTGTCCGCACATATCACCGCTGCCCGGGAATGAGGGACGATCCCTCGGGCTTCCTGCGGTTCATCGAAGGCCTGCTGGCGACAGGCGACTATGACGTGCTGCTGCCGATCCACGAACAGGGCTTCCTGTTCGCGAAAGTGCAGGAGCGGCTGAGGCCGCTGGCCGGCCTGGCCCTGCCGTCCTTCGCAAGCTACCGGGCGGCGCATAGCAAGGCCGGTTTCAGCCGCATGCTGAGCGAGCTTGGATTGCCGCAGCCCGAAACGCAGATCGTCGCCAGCGCTGACGTGCTCCGCAACGCTGTCCGCTTCCCCTGCGTTATCAAGACCGCCATCGGCACTGCGAGCCGCGGCGTCTGGATGGTGCGCAATGATGCCGACCTTGCGCTCGCAATGAAAGAGCTTGAGGCCGGCAACGGCCTTGCCGGCGAGGTGCTGGTGCAGGCCCGCGTCAACGGCGCGACCGAGAAGGCGCAGGGTGTGTTCTGCCGGGGCGGACTCGTCGGCTTTCACGCCACTCGGCAGATCATGGAGGGTGCCGGCGGCGGCGATGCCATCAAGCGCAGCGCGCGGCGCGACCGTGTGCGCGACGATCTCGCGGCTATCGGCAGGCATCTCGCCTGGCACGGCGCGCTGTCGATTGACTTGATCATGCCGGATGACGGCACCGGGCCATATTATATCGACTGCAATCCGCGACTGGTCGAGCCGCTGGCGGCTTATCTGGCCGGCGTCGATCTGGTCGATCTGCTGCTGCGCGTTTCCCTGGGCGAGACGCCGGATGTCGCACCGACGACACGAGAGGGCGTGGTCACGCATCAGGCCATGCAGGTGCTGCTCGGCAGTGCGCAGCGCGGCAGCACGAGGCGCGACCTGGCGCGCATCTGCCGCGATATCTGTTGTCGCCGCGGCGACTATGCTGGCAGTACCGAAGAGCTCACGCCGGTGCGCATCGACTGGCTCAGCGTAGTGCCGCTAATGATGACTGCGCTGTTGCTGCTGGTGTCGCCGGGGCTGTCGCATGTGCTGGCGAAACGCGGCTGGGGTACGCATCTGCTCGATGCTGGGACGGTTGCGGCCATCGAAAGCGAGATGTTTTAGTTTCATCCGGCCGCGTTAGAGTTGAATAGTTGCGACAGACGCGGCCGGCTTCCTCTCCCCGCTCTGTGCGGGGAGAGGGGTGGGGTGAGGGGCGTGGCACCTCAGCCACTGCCATCTCCGCTTCTTCGATTCGATAGGTCTTGCTAGGCTGCAGCTGCAGTGCGCCGCCCCTCACCCGGATCACGCGCGATGCGCGACCCGACCTCTCCCCGCGCAAGATGCGGGGAGAGGTAAGAGGCGATTGATGTGTATCAATGTGTGCCGCGCTGATCCGGTTATCCAAAAGTGCCCCGCACTTCCGCGAGGCCAACGAAACCCGGGGAGCGCATGACAAAGCTGATGGCTGCATCGTCGTTCGCTGCGCCTTGTGCGAATGCGGCTGCGCAGCCGGGCGGCTTCCTGTCTCATCTGGGCGCCGCCGATCTGCGCCAGTTGATGACCCTGGGCGAGCGGGTGCCCTATACTTCGCAGGATGTCCTGTGCACGCAGGGGGCGCCAGCGGGCAAATGCTTCAGCGTGGTCGAGGGGGTGGTCGGCATCTACAGGACCGAATGCGATAATCGTCGCCAGATCATAAGCTTTGCGCTGCCGGGCGACGTCCTCGAGATCGCAACGCAGGGGCATCATGAAGTGTCCGCCGCTGCAATCGGTCCTGCAGTGGTGTGGGAAATCCCGCGTGAAAAGTTCGCGCAATTCGCCAGTCACCGGCCCTATGTGCTGAACGAGATCGTCGCGCTGATGGCGACCGAGATCGCCGACGCGCATGACAAGATGTTTTCGCTGGGCCGCCGTGCAGCGGAAGAGAAGCTCATCGTGTTCCTGACGTACTGGCGCGACCGGCTGGTACGGCTCGGCCGCGACGTCGATCCGCTTCCGGTGCCGATGAGTCGACGCGATATCGCCGATCATCTCGGCCTCACCGTCGAGACCGTGTGCCGGACGCTGGCCAAGCTCGAACGCCGCGGCACGATCGAGATTCTGCCTGGCCGCATCCGGCTGTTGGACACCGAATCCGTCGCGGCTCCCGCTCTCGCCTGACGCCTCGCGCAGCCAGCAAGCGAGCTTCCACCGACTTTGATTTCAATCAATTCACTGAGCGCGCCGCCGTGATTGATGGGTGCGTGCTCGGGAAAGAATCATCATGACGAACCAGACTGACAGCGTGAAGTGGATGACGATCGGCGAGGCCGGTCTGACCGTGATCCTCGCGGCCACCGTATTTCTCTCCATCATCGCAGCGGCCAAGGCGGAAGATGCGGCCTATGCCTTTCACGTGACGCTGGCCGGCTTCGCCAGCCTGGCCTCCGTGTTCGTCATCCTCAATCGCTATTTCGAGCGCGGCGCATTGCCACCGCAGGAGATCGACGGGCGGCCGAATTATAATTTCGGGCCGATCAAGTTTGCCGCTGTTGCCTCGGTATTCTGGGGCATCGCCGGCTTCACGGTGGGACTGCTGATCGCCATGCAGTTGGCGTGGCCGGACCTGAACTTCAATCTGCCCTGGACCAGCTTCGGCCGGCTGCGGCCGCTGCATACGTCGGCGGTGGTGTTTGCCTTCGGCGGCAACGTGCTGATCGCGACCTCGTTCTTCGTGGTGCAGAAGACCTGCCGTACCAGGCTCGCCGGCGATCTTGCGCCGTGGTTCGTGGTGCTCGGCTATAATTTCTTCATCGTCATTGCCGGCACCGGCTATTTGCTCGGCGTCACGCAGTCCAAGGAATATGCCGAACCGGAATGGTATGCCGATCTCTGGCTGACCATCGTCTGGGTGACTTATCTGCTGGTGTTCCTGATGACGCTCGTGAAGCGTAAGGAACCGCATATCTTCGTCGCCAACTGGTTCTATCTCGCCTTCATCATCACCATCGCGGTGCTGCATCTCGGCAATAACCCTGCGCTGCCCGTCTCGGTCTTCGGCTCCAAGTCCTATGTCGCCTGGGCCGGTGTGCAGGATGCCATGTTCCAGTGGTGGTACGGCCACAACGCGGTGGGCTTCTTCCTCACCGCCGGCTTCCTCGCCATCATGTATTACTTCATTCCGAAGCGCGCCGAGCGACCGGTCTATTCCTATCGGCTATCGATCGTGCACTTCTGGGCGATCATCTTCCTCTACATCTGGGCGGGTCCGCATCACCTGCACTATTCGGCACTGCCCGACTGGACGCAGACGCTCGGCATGACCTTCTCCATCATGCTGTGGATGCCCTCCTGGGGCGGCATGATCAACGGCCTCATGACGCTGTCCGGCGCATGGGACAAGCTGCGCACAGATCCGGTGTTGCGCATGCTGGTGGTGTCGGTGGCGTTCTACGGCATGGCGACCTTCGAGGGTCCGCTGATGTCCATCAAGGTGGTCAATTCGCTCAGCCACTATACCGACTGGACCATCGGTCACGTGCATTCCGGTGCGCTTGGTTGGGTCGGCTTCGTCTCCTTTGGCGCGCTCTACTGCCTGGTGCCGTGGCTGTGGAATCGCAAGCAGCTCTACAGCCTGAAGCTGGTCGAGTGGCACTTCTGGATCGCGACGCTCGGCATCGTTCTGTACATCTCGGCGATGTGGGTGTCGGGCATCCTGCAGGGTCTGATGTGGCGCGCCTACACGTCGCTGGGCTTCCTCGAATATTCCTTCATCGAAAGCGTCGAAGCGATGCACCCGTTCTACATCATCCGTGCCGCGGGCGGCGGGCTGTTCCTGATCGGTGCGCTGATCATGGCCTGGAATTTGTGGATGACCGTGCGCGTCGGCGAGGCGGAAGAGGGCGCGCTGTCGAGCCCTGGCGCCACGTTGCAGCCGGCTGAGTGAGGATTAATCATGTCGTTCTGGAGTCGGCACCAAATCTTCGAGAAGAACTCGATCGTCTTGATCGTGGGTATCATTCTCGTCATCGCCATCGGCGGCATCGTCGAGATTGCGCCTTTGTTCTATCTCAAGAGCACCATCGAAGCCGTCGAGGGCATGCGGCCTTACACGCCGCTCGAACTGGCAGGGCGTAACGTCTATGTCCGCGAGGGTTGCTATCTCTGCCATTCGCAGATGGTGCGGCCGCTGCGTGACGAGGTCGAACGTTACGGGCATTACTCGCTCGCGGCGGAGAGCATGTATGACCATCCGTTCCAGTGGGGCTCGAAGCGCACCGGTCCGGATCTCGCGCGTGTCGGCGCGAAATATTCCGATGAATGGCACGTCACGCATCTGAGCAATCCGCGCGCCATCGTGCCGCAATCGGTGATGCCGTCCTACAAGTTCCTGGCCGATACGCCTGTCAGCACCGAGAACGTCGCCGATCATCTGCGCACCAACCGCGCGGTGGGTGTGCCCTATACGGACGATCAGATCACCAATGCGGTGGCGGACCTGAAGACCCAGGCCGATCCCGACAATGGCGATACCGACACGCTGCTCAAGCGCTATCCGAAATCGGTGGCACGTAACTTCGATGGCAAGCCGGGGCTGCCCACCGAGATGGACGCACTGGTGGCCTATCTGCAGATGCTGGGCACGCTGGTCGATTTCAAACTCTACAACGAAAAAGCAAACCTCCGCTGAGGAGATGGAAGCATGCGCGCAATCCTGACCGTCGAGAACTTCGCGTCGAACCTCGTCCTCACATTCTGGACGCCGGTCTTCGTCGGAATCTTCATTGCAATTCTGACCTATGCATTGTGGCCCTGCAACAAGGCGATGTTTGACGCAGCCGCGCGCCAGCCGTTGCGAGAGGATTGATCAGATCATGAGCGATCACGAAGGTGAATTCGACAAGGCCACCGGCAAGACCACCACAGGTCACTCCTGGGACGGCATCAAAGAACTCAACACGCCGCTGCCGCGCTGGTGGGTGATGACTTTCTATCTCACCATCGTTTGGGCGATCGGCTATTGGGTCGTGTATCCGTCATGGCCGCTGGTGCAGAGCTACGCGACGGGCGTCATGGGCTATTCGTCACGCGCGGATGTCGCTGTCGATCTCGCCAATCTCGAGAAGATCCGCGGAGGCAAGATGGCGGCGCTCGGCGCTGCGCCGCTCGCGGAAATTGAGAAGGATCCGGCGCTGCTGGCGCTGGGGCGCGCCAGAGGCCGTGTGGTGTTCGGCGACAATTGCGCGCCATGTCACGGCACTGGTGCGGCCGGTGCCAAGGGCTTCCCCAACCTGAACGATGACGACTGGCTGTGGGGCGGCACACTGGAGCAGATCGAGAAGACCATCCAGTTCGGCGCGCGTTCCGCCCATGCGGAATCGCATGAAGGATCGATGCTGGCCTTTGGCCGCGACGGCATGTTGAAGAAGCCGGAGATCGAGACGGTTGCGAACTACGTGCGCTCACTGTCGGGATTGCCGACGGCCAAGGGTTACGACGCGAATGCCGGCCAGAAGCTGTTCGCCGACAACTGCGCCTCGTGTCACGGCGACGCCGGCAAGGGAAATCCCGACATGGGGGCGCCGAACCTGACCGACAATATCTGGCTTTACGGTTCGGACGAGGCGACCATCGTCGAGACCATCACCAATGGCCGCAACGGCGTGATGCCGGCCTGGATCGGCCGTCTCGATCCGGCGACCATCAAGGCACTGACGATCTATGTCCATTCGCTGGGGGGTGGACAATAAGTCATAGCGTGTGCGGGCAATCGCGCTCGCGCGTTTGACGTACATCAATTGCACCGCGCCGGCGAAGTCTAGGGTCATTCCAAAGACGAGAGTGACTCCATGAACAAGCCTGTTACGCCCCAGGAATTTGACTACGGCCCGCTCTATGCGGCGCAGAAGAAGGTCTATCCGCAGAAGGTCTCCGGCAGGTATCGCAACGTCAAATGGGCGCTGATGGCGGTTTGCCTTGGCATCTATTATCTGCTGCCCTTCGTGCGCTGGAATCGCGGTCCCGGTGCCCCCGATCAGGCGGTGCTGGTCGACCTGCCGAACAGCCGCTTCTATTTCTTTTTCATCGAGCTGTGGCCGCAGGAAGTTTATTTCTTCACTGGCCTGCTGATCCTTGCCGCCCTCACGCTGTTCCTGATGAATGCCATCGGTGGTCGCGTCTGGTGCGGTTATCTCTGTCCGCAGACTGTCTGGACCGACTTGTTTTTCGCCGTCGAACGCCTGATCGAAGGCGACCGCCGCGAGCGGATGAAGAAGGAGGCCGAAGGGCTCACGCTGCAGCGTGTTGTCGAACTGACGATGAAGCATTCGATCTGGCTCCTGATCGCATGGTGGACCGGCGGCGCCTGGGTGCTCTATTTCAACGATGCGCCCACCTTGGTGAAAGAACTCGTGACGTTCCAGGCGCCGGCGCTGGCTTATATCTGGATCGCGATCTTGACGGCGACGACCTACACACTGGCTGGCTGGATGCGCGAGCAGGTCTGTCTCTATATGTGCCCGTGGCCTCGCATCCAGGCGGCGCTGACCGACGAGTGGGCGCTCAACGTCACCTACAAGACCGATCGCGGTGAGCAGCGGACCTCGTTGAAGAAGGCGGCCGAGCTGCGCGCGCTCGGACAGCCTGCCGGCGACTGCATCGATTGCCATCAGTGCGTGAATGTCTGCCCGGTCGGCATCGATATCCGCAATGGCTTGCAGATGGATTGCATCCAGTGCGGGTTGTGTATCGACGCCTGCGACGGCGTGATGACGAGGATCGGCCGGCCGACCCGGCTGATCAGCTATGACACCGACATCAACATTGCCAGGCGCAAGGCGGGCAAGCCGGAGATTTATCGTATCATCCGGCCGCGTACGGTGGCCTATGTCGGCATGATTGTCGCTGTCGGTGCGGTGATGCTCTATGCGCTGCTGAACCGCTCGCTGCTCGACATCAACGTGCTGCATGATCGTAATCCGGTCGCCGTGCGTCTCAGCGACGGGTCGATCCGCAATGCCTATACGGTGCGCCTCTTGAACAAGCGCGGCGCCGGCCGCGTGGTCACGCTCGATGTCAACGGGCCGGTTAACGCTACGGTGCATGTGGTGGGTATGGATGCCGCGTTGTCGGGCTGGCCGGAGATCGTGCTTGGCCGCGACCAGACTACCGAGCTGCGCGTACTGGTGACGGCGCCCGCGGCAATCAATTCCGAGAAGTCGCTCCTGCTCGTGATGCGTGTCACCGATGCCGTCCATGGCGACATGGCGTCGGCGACCGATCATTTCGTTGCACCGTGAAGGAGAACAGTATGAGCGCCGCCGTTGCCGCACCTCGTCCGATCACCGGCCGGTTCGTCCTGATCTGCCTGGTTTTGTTTTTCGGCATGATCATCGGCGTCAATGTCGTCATGATGAAGTTCGCGCTGGAGACGCTGCCGGGTGTCGAAGTGGATAGTCCCTATACAGCGAGCCTCGCTTACGGCAACGAGATCGAGGCCGCGCGCGGCCAGAGCAGTCGCGGCTGGAAGGTCAGCGCGCATGTCGAGCGCGATGCTGCAGGTGATGCCGCGGTCCGTGTCGAAGCGCGCGATCGTCACGGCAATCCGATCACGGGGCTGAGTTTCACCGGGCGGCTGGAGCGGCCGGCCGATCGTCGCGCGGACCGGCCGGTTGAGCTGATCGGGGCCGGGGGCGTGGTCTATCGCGGCAAGGTCGCCGAACTTGCGCCGGGACTGTGGGATCTGGTGCTTGAAGGCGAGGCCGGTGGACAGCGCATGTTCCTGTCTAAGAACCGCCTCGTGCTGAAATAGGTCCAACCATGCAGTCCCTCGTCGTCCTCGTGCCGCTGGCGCTTGCGCTTGGGTTGCTCGGCCTGTGGGCCTTCATGTGGTCGCTAAGATCAGGCCAGTTCGATGATCTCGACGGCGCAGGCTGGCGCGCCATTCTTGATGACGATCCGCCTGTGACGAAGCCCTGCGATCCCCTCTGAGGCGGTTCTTCCGTTCAATCCATCACTGCCACAACTTGTGGCCATATCTTTCTAACCGCCATGTCTTTGCCGCGTGTTGCCCCTGCAGCGCGCCTGCTGGCGTCTGCCGTGCGCCGGACGCATAATGGCGGGAACGGATTTTGCACGCGTTCGGCCGGACAAGATCGGCGTAGGGCGCCGCAGCAGAAAGAAATGAAGCACTATGTATGATGTGATCGTCGTCGGCGGTGGATCTGCCGGCGCTGCCGTGGCTGCTAGGCTCTCCGAAAATCCCGCTACACGTGTGCTGCTGCTTGAAGCCGGGCTCGACTGGCGTGCGGCGGAGGCGCCGTGGGAAGTGACCACGGCGAACCCGATCCCGATCATTCACCAGCGCGAATTCCAGGAAAAGTGGCAGTGGCCGCAGCTGCATTCGCGTCGCGTTGCCGGGCAGGACCAGCGCTTCTACTGGCGCGGCAAGGGTCTTGGCGGCTCGTCGATGATGAACGGCCAGATCGCGATCCGTGGCGTCGCCGACGCGTTCGACGAATGGGCATCGCTGGGGTGCACCGGCTGGTCGGCCAAGGAGATCATGCCGCTATTCTCGGTGATCGAGGACGATCTGGACTTCGGCGACAGGCCCGGCCACGGCCGCGGCGGTCCGCTGCCGGTCTATCGCGCGCCGCCCGAGACATGGGGGCCGATCGACAAGGGTCTGCGCGATGCAGCGCTGGCCTCGGGCTACGCGTGGTGCGACGACGTCAACGGGCCGGATGGCGAAGGCGTCGCGTGCTATCCGATCAACAGCCGCGATCTGCGCCGCATCTCCACCAATGAGGGCTATCTCGAGCCGGCGCGTGGCCGCGCTAATCTCGACATCCGCGGCCATGCGTTGGTCGATCGCGTCGTGATCAAGGACGGTCAGGCGACCGGTGTGATCGTGCACTTCGAGGGGCAGGGCACGCAGGAAGTCAGCGCGCGCGAGATCGTGCTATGTGGCGGCTCGATCCACAGCCCGGCGATCCTGCTGCGCTCGGGCGTCGGACCGGCAGACGAGCTGAAGGACATGGGCATCGCTGTCGAGTGCGATCTGCCCGTCGGTCAGAATTTCTTCGATCATCCGCTGTTTCGCACCACCATCAAGCTGCAGGATGCCGTCGCGCCAAAGGATCGGGACACCCGCCACACCAATTGCTGTGTAACTTACTCGTCGGGACTTGCTGACGGCGGCAAGCGCGACATGATTCTGATCGCGTTCAATCACCGTGGCATCGGCAATCCCGGCGCCATCGGTGCCGGTCTGTTCAACGCCTTCTCGCGCGGTACGCTGAAGCTTGCCTCCACCGATGCGTCGATCGACCCGATCGTCGAGGAGAACATGCTGGCCGACCCCCGCGACATGCTGCGGATGGTCGATGCCGTGAAGCGGCTTGCCGTGATCACCACGCAGCCGGCGCTGGCCGGCATCGCGGACTGGATCCGCCTCACCGATACCGACATGACGCTGTCGCAGGCGGCGGCGTTGCCGACGCGCGAGCTTGAAGCCGTGCTGCGCCGTGACACCGGCGATATCCAGCACGCCGCCGGCACCTGCCGCATGACCGGCTTCAAGGATACGGGTGGCGTGGTCAATCCGGATGGCACCGTGAAGGGCCTCAAGGGTCTGCGCATTGCCGATGCGTCGATCATGCCGTCGGATTGCCGCGCCAACACTCATTTCACCACGGTGGTGATCGGCGAAGCCATTGCGCGCATGATGATGCGCAGGTCGAATGTAGCGTCGCCCGTCGTGGCGATGGCGAAGTAAGAACGCGCAACGCAAGCGCTCAAGAGTGACCGAAGGACAATTCATGTTGAACACTACCGAAACCCAGATCATCGACTGGCTCGCGTCCCAGAAGCAGCCGATGATCGACCTGCTGCGCGACGTCGTGAACATCGATTCCGGCTCCTTCGACAAGGAAGGTGTCGATGCCGTCGGCGCTCGTTTCGAACAGCACTTCGCCGAATACGGCATCGAAACCTGGCGCGAGCCTCATGATGTCTATGGCGATGCCGTGCATGGGCTGATCACCAAACCCGGCAGCAACGAAAAGCCGATCCTGCTGATGGGCCATCGCGATACCGTGTTTCCCAAGGGCGAAGTCGCCAAGCGCCCCTTCACTATTAAAGGCAATCTGGCCCATGGGCCTGGTGTTGCCGACATGAAGGCCGGCGTCGTCATCAACGTATTTGTGGCCGCCGCGCTAAAGAAGTTCGATGCTGCGCCGTGCCCCATCAAGCTGCTGATCACCGGCGATGAGGAGATCGCGTCGCGCTCGTCGCGGCCGATCATCGAGCGCGAGGGCCGTGCGGCGCGCGCCGTCTATAATTCGGAACCGGGACGTCCGACCGGCAATATCACCACGGGCCGCAAGGGCGGCGTGTTCATGCGCTTCGAGGTATTCGGCAAGGCCGCGCATTCCGGCAACAATTTCTCGGTGGGCATCAGTGCCATCGGCGAACTCGCGCACAAGATCGTGCAGATTCATGCGCTGACCGATATGGACAAGGGCATCACGCTGAATGTCGGCCTGGTGTCCGGCGGACAGTCGGTCAACACCACGGCGCCGCATGCCGAAGGCGAGATCGATTTCCGTTACATCGATCCGGCCGATCGCGCGACCATCATGGCGGCGATCGAGAAGATCATCGCGACGTCGACCGTGCCGGGCACGACGGCGAAGCTGCACATTAACGGCGAATTTTTGCCGCTGGTGCAGGACGCTGCAGCCAAGGCGATGTTCGAAGCCTATCAGGCGGCCGCTGTCGACTCGGGCCTCACTACGTTGACGGGCGAATTTGCCGGCGGCTGCGCAGATTCCGGTTTCACCGCCAGCGTCGGCACGCCGACGCTCTGCGGTCTTGGCCCGGTCGGCGGCAATGTCCATACCGATCTGGAGTGGCTGGACATCGAGAGCATCGTTCCGCGTGCACAGACACTGGCGCGGGCGATCCTGCGCACGGAGATCTGACGACGGGAGATGCCGCATGGCATGGTTCTGGCACGGCGATGGTTGCTGACAACGCCTTTGTTTGAAGAGACGCTCGCCTGATCATGACATCATCTTCTCCCAATACTTCGGTTCCCACCCATCTCGAAGCCGATGTTCTCGTGATCGGCGCCGGTGGTGCCGGCATGTATGCGGCGCTGGAAGCGGCGAAGGGTGGCGCGTCCGTCATTCTTGCCGATCGCAGTTTGATCGGGCGCGGCGGCGCCACTGTCATGGCGCAGATGACGGTCGCAGCCGCTTTGGGCGAGCAGACACCAGATCACTGGGAACATCACTTTGCCGATACGCTCGCGGCCGGCCGCGGGCTGTGCGACGAACGTCTTGCGGCGCTGCTTTGTGAAGATGGCCCGCAGCGGCTGCGCGAAATGGATGCGTGGAAGGTCGGCTGGGCGCGCGAGGACGGCCATATCAAGCAGGCACAGGCGCCGGGCCATGATCGGCCGCGTTGTGCCTATGTGGACTTTCTCTCCACCGGTCCCGCAGTGTCGAAGACGCTGCGCACGCAGCTGAATAATGCGAGCGGCATTCGCCGCATAGGCGATCTCACCATTGTCGATATCGCATTGCGTGATGGCGAAGCCTGCGGCGCGACGGCCCTGCATCTGCCGACCGGGCAGGCGGTGACGCTGGCCGCGAAGGCGGTGGTGATCGCGACAGGCGGGCTTACCGGTCTCTATCGTCGCAACAGCGCGTCGTCGAATATGGGCGGTGACGGCTATGCGCTTGCCTTGCGCGCGGGCGCTGAACTGATCGACATGGAGTTCGTGCAGTTCTTCCCGATCGGCCATCTCGCGCCGCGCCTCGTCGGCATGGATCCGATCATGTGGGACCCGTTTCGTTACAAGCTCGGCGGCAAGCTGCTCAATTCCGAAATGCGCGAATTCGAAGAGGACTATGCAACGCGCGACAAGCGCAGCGACGGCACCTATGTGCTGACGCGCGATCTGGCCACCTATGCGATCACCAAGGAGGTCGAAGCCGGCCGCGGCAGCCCCGCTGGCGGCGCCTATCTGAGCTTCCAGCATGTGCCTGAAGCCGAGATACGCAAGGCATTTGGGCCGGTGGTGGATCGCCTCGCCGAGAACGGCATCGATCTCGCGCAGCGTCCTGTCGAGGTCGCCCCGATCGCGCATTATCATATGGGCGGCATTCGCGTGGACGAGATGATGGCGACCGGCGTACCCGGGCTCTATGCCTGCGGGGAGGCGGTCGGCGGTGCCAATGGCGCCAACCGGTTGTCGGGCAATGCGATCACCGAAGCCTTCGTGTTCGGCGCGCGGGCAGGCCGTAGCGCCGCGGAGCGCGCAAAGCAGAATGCGTCGATGTGGTCAGCCGATGCCGCGAAGCCGGTAATCGATCTGCTGCGCAGTGCCAGCAAACGTGGTGCGCCAAATCCCGCAGCGGTGATCGTGAAGCTGCAGGCCGTGATGGCCGACGACGTCGGTCCGTTCCGCACTGATGCGAAATTGCGGTCGGCGATTTCTCAGATCGCGCAATTGAAGGCCGATATCGGCGATACGCCGTTCGCGTCAGCGGAAAGCTTCGATCCCGTGCTGGCCGACTGGCTCGACCTGCGCAACATGCTCGCTGTCGCGCAATCGGTTGCCATACCGGCGCTGGCGCGTACCGAAAGCCGCGGCGCCCATCAGCGCGACGATCATCTCGGTCTGGATGATGGGTGGAGCGTCAACCAGATTGTTGCGATGTCGGATGGCGACATGACCCTGCGCAAAGTGATGCCCATCACCGGAAAGGCTGCCGCATGAAGGCGACGCTCAGCATTCAGCGCGGCGCACTCGGCGAAGCGCTGCATCAGGACATGTTCGACATTCCCTTCGAACACGGCCAGTCCATTCTCGACGGCTTGCGTGCCATCAGGCGCAGCATGGATCCCTCACTGGCGTTTCGCTTCTCCTGCATCAATGCGAATGCGTGCAAGGAATGCATGATGCTGATCGATGGCAAGGTCGATTACGCCTGCACGGTTCGGCTCAAAGAGGGAATGACGACGCTGGCGCCGCTGCCGAAAAAGGCGCTGATCCGCGATCTCGTCACCGAAATCGCACCGCCTGATGAACGGCTGATGCTGCGGTCCTGAATAATTGTCTGCCTGCGCCGCGATCAGGCTGATTAATTTATAGTCGTTCTAATCTGGGAAGAGCCGCGTCGGCGACCTTCAATCCGATAGATCAGTGGCTCCGTCGCGGCTGCTGTTCGCTGCGACAATGCGCTGCATCATGGCAATAAACGCAGTCTGTTCCGTCTTGGTGAGGTTGCCGAGCGTGGCGCGGTGCGCCTCGCGTGCGGCGGTTTCGATCTTGTCGAGCAGGGCTGCACCGGCCGGTGTGAGCCGGCAGACGCGGGCGCGGCGGTCATCGTCGCTGACCGGACGCTCGACCAGCCTGCGTGCTTCGAGTCGCTTCAGCGCGCCGGTCGTGGTCGTGCGATCCAGAGCAATATCAGCAGCTAAGCTGGTCTGATCGGCAGTTCCGCGCGCCGCCAATGCAGACAGCAGGCTGTATTGGAGTGGCGTCATCTCGAAGGCACTGCAGGCTTCCTGGAACAGCGCGACATGGATCTGGTGTAGCCGTCTGATCAAAAATCCCGGTCGCTGGGCCAGCGGCCAGGGCTTGTGGACGGGCTTGTCACGGCGCGGCTTGGCCTGGGGCAACGCAGTCTCTCCTTGTGTCGGCTACGGCTCGTATGGTGCGAGCGCGTTGAAAAACTACCGCATCGCAATGTTTATGGCACGGACTTTGCTTTTGTAAAATACGAAGTATGCTTCGTATTTTGGTGGATCTCTAATGTCCGCCGGAACGCAAGGAGACCGCCATGTCCGTTACCGCCTCATTTGACCTGCTGCTGCGCGGTGGTCGTGTTATCGATCCCGCCGCCGGTGTTGACGGCATTAAGGATGTCGCCATTCGCAATGGCAAGATCGCCGCCGTGCAGTCCGATATTTTGCCGACCAGCGCGAAGGAAGTGGTGGATGTGACCGGCAAGCTGGTGCTACCGGGCTTGATCGATACCCACGCGCACGTCTTTCAATACGTCAGCGGTCGTTTCGGCATGCAGCCCGACATGGTCGGCGTGCAATCCGGCGTCACCACGCTGATCGACCAGGGCGGCCCGTCCTGCATGACGCTGCCCGGCTTTCGTCACTTCATCGCCGAGCCCGCAAAATCGCGCGTCTATGCGTTTCTGTCGGCTTATCTCGTCGGGGGTCTCGAAGGGCATTTCTATCCCAACCTCTACAGCCCCGATGGCGTCGATATCGACGCGACCGTGAAATCGGCGGTGGCCAATCGCGATCTCGTTCGTGGCATCAAGGCCCATGCGGAAATCGGCGGCTTCGCGCGCTGGGGCATTCGCGTGATGGAAATGGCGGCCGAAATCGGCAAGCGCGCGGAATTGCCGGTTTACGTGCATTTCGGCCAACTCTGGGGTCTGCCGGAGTCAGGCAATAATGGGGAGGACGTCGATACGATTCTGGAGCGCGTGATTCCGCTGCTGAAGGAAGGTGACGTGCTGGCCCATCCGTTCACGCGGCATCCTGGCGGCTTCGTCAATCGCGAAGGCGAGGTGCATCCGGTGATCCAGGCGGCGATCGATCGTGGCCTTAAGATCGATGTCGGCCATGGCAGCCACTTCTCCTATCGCCTCGCCAAGAAGGCGATTGCCGCTGGCATCGTGCCGAACACACTCGGCGCCGACATCCACGGTTACAACACCGAGGTGCCTGCGCCTGCCGGCACGCCGGATGAGCACGAGGATGACGAGAACCATCCGTTCAAGGGCCAGGCCAAGTTCAGCCTGGTGCAGGCGATGAGCTCGATGATTTCGCTCGGCCTAACGCTGGAACAGGTGGTGCCGATGGTGACGTCGAACCCGGCCAAGATGATCGGCCTGTCCGACAAGATCGGCTCGCTCAAGGTCGGCATGGATGCCGACGTTTCGGTGCTCGTCGAAAAGCCCGGTCGTTACATCCTGCGCGACAACGAGAATACCGACGTGATTGCGAACGGCCTGCTGCAGCCGGCCTTCTGCCTGCGCGCGGGCACCCGCTTCGATCCGATCGCTCCGATCCTTCCTCAGGCCGTTGCGGCCTGAGCTTTGCAAGCCAGTTCGCTAGTCAATCCGGAAGACGCCGGGAGTTCGTCGATGCGCAATGAGCGAGATATCTCGCCCGCCGCCCCTGCTTCAAAGCAGGGCGTCGGCGCGCGCGTACCGCGCAAGGAGGACGATCGCCTCATGCGCGGGCGCGGGCAATTCGTCGGCGATATCAGGCTGGCGGGATTGCAGGACGTCGCGTTCGTGCGCAGTCCGCTAGCGCATGCGCGAATCCGGGCGATTCATATTCCCGAGCGTTACCGCGATGTGGTGTTCACGTCTGCCGATCTTGTCGGTATCAAGCCGATCCGCGCGATCACGGGATTGGCCGGCTTCAAGCCGTCCGATCAACCCATTCTGGCCACCGACAAAATTCGTCAGGTCGGCGAACTCGTCGCCATGTGCGTCGCGCCGACGCGTGCCGAGGCTGAAGATATCGCGGCCTCCGTCACGCTCGATCTCGAAGAGCTGCCCGCCGTCTACGATATGCTCAAGGCGCGTGAGGCCGGCTCGCCTCTGGTGCATGAACACTGGGGCGACAACGTCTTTCTCGAAAGCTTCTTCGAACTCGATATTTCCAGCGCTCTCGACGCACCGATCAAGGTGACACGCGAAATCTCGACCGCGCGGCAATGCATGTCGCCGCTCGAAGGTCGGGGTGTCATCGCCACGTTCGATCATCGTCTCGATCAGCTCACGCTCTATACGGGCAGCCAGATGCCGCACATTGTGCGCAACGGTCTGTCCGATTGCCTTGAGATGGATCAAGGACAGATCAGAATCGTCTCGCCGGATGTCGGCGGCGGTTTTGGCCACAAGGGTATCTTGCTGCCGGAGGAAGTCTGCCTGTCATGGCTCACCATGAAGCGCGGCTTCCCGGTGCGCTGGATCGAGGATCGCCGCGAGCATTTGGTCGCCAGTTCCAACTGCCGCGAGCATCATTACAAGATCACCGTCTATGCCGATCGCGACGGCACGCTGCGCGGCATCGACTGCGAAGCAACGGTCGATTCCGGTGCCTATTCGTCCTATCCATTCTCGGCCTGCCTCGAAGCGGCGCAGGTGGTCAGCATTTTGCCCGGCCCCTATCAGATGCCGGCCTATCGCTGCCGCACCTATTCGGTCGCGACCAACAAATGTCCGATCCTGCCCTATCGCGGCGTCGCCCGCACCGGCGTCTGTTTCGCGCTGGAATTGATGCTCGATCTGGTCGCCGCTGAAGCGGGGCTTGAGCCCGGCGACGTCCGTCTGCGCAATCTGGTCCGGCCGGAGCAGATGCCGTTCGACAACATCACCAAGAAGCATTTCGACAGCGGCGATTATCCCGAGGCGCTGCGACGCGCTGTCGCGCAGATCGATATCGATGGCATCCGTGCGCGGCAGCGCAAAGGCGAGGCCGATGGACGCCTGATCGGCGTCGGCCTCTCGATCTATTGCGAGCAGGCTGCGCATGGCACCTCGGTCTATTCCGGCTGGGGCATTCCCATGGTGCCTGGCCATGAACAGGCCACCGCGCGACTGACGCCGGATGGCGGGCTTGAACTGAAAGTCGGCGTGCACTCGCATGGCCAGGGCCTCGAAACCACGCTGTCGCAGGTTGCCTTCGAAATGCTCGGCGTCGATGTCGCAAAAATCCGTGTCGTCCATGGCGACACGGCGATGACGCCGTATTCGACCGGCACTTGGGGCTCGCGCTGCATGGTGATGGCCGGTGGCGCTGTGGCGACGGCGTGTCACGAACTCGGCGAGCGCGCCAAGAAGATCGGCGCCAAGCTGCTGCAGGTCGATGAAGCCAATGTCGTGCTGGTCGACGGCGAAATCCGCGGGCCTAATGGCAGCGTGACGCTGAAGGAAATCGCGCACACCTGGTATCGCCGTCCGCAGGATCTGCCCGGCGATGTCGACCCGGGCGGATTGGAGGCGACCTCCGGTTACAAGCCGCAGCGTGACAGCGGCACGTTCAGCTATGCCGCCCATGCGGTCACCGTCGCCGTCGATCCTGATTTGGGCGATGTGGAAATTCTCGATTACGTCATCGTTGAGGACGGCGGCGTGCTGGTCAATCCGATGATTGTCGACGGCCAGATCTATGGCGGTCTCGCGCAGGGCATCGGCACAGCGCTCTATGAGGAGATGCCGTTTGATCGCGCCGGTCAGCCGCTCAATACGACGCTCGCTGACTATCTGCTGCCCGGTCCGACCGAAGTGCCGATGCCGTGGCTCGACCACATGGAGACGCCGTCGCCTTACACCAAGTTCGGCGTCAAGGGCATCGGCGAAGGCGGGGCCATCGCGCCGCCGGCGGCTATCGGCAATGCGGTGAACGATGCGTTGCGCGGTCTCGGCGTCGAGATGCTGCAGTCGCCGATCACGCCGCGCCGCGTGCTGGAAGGCATTCTGGCCGCCCGCGATGCGAAGAGGACCGCCGCATGAAGCCGGCACCTTTCGCCTATGAACGCCCGCGCGACGTCGCCTCGGCCTTAGCCGCAATGGCTGGCGATGGCGTGGTCAAGGTCATGGCCGGAGGCCAGTCGCTCGGACCGATGCTGAACCTGCGTCTGGTGGCTCCTGACACCATCGTCGATATCACCGGCCTCGCCGAGCTGAAGCATGTGGAAGTCGCCGGCGATGAGCTGGTGATCGGCGCCTGCGTCACCCATGCCGATATCGAGGATGGCCGCATTCCCGACGTCACCCGCGGCGCGATGCAACGCGTGGCCTCCGCCATCGCCTATCGCGCGGTGCGCAACCGCGGCACCGTCGGTGGTTCGCTCAGCCATGCCGATCCGTCCGCGGACTGGGTCTCCACTTTCGCCGCACTTGGCGCGACGCTGTCGCTGCGTAGTGCAAGCGGAGCGCGGCGTGTTGCGATGAAGGATTTCATGCTGGGTGCACTGGAAAGTGTGCTGCAGCCCGGCGAAATGCTGGAAGCCGTACGTGTGCCGGTGATGTCCCCTTCGGCGCGCTGGGGTTATGTGAAGAGCTGCCGTAAGACGGGTGAATTTGCCCATGCCATTGGCGCGGTGCTGATCAATCCAGAAGCTGGCAAGGCACGTATCGTCATTGGCGCAGTCGAAGCCGCGCCGATCATCGTTGAGAATGCCGAAGAACTGTTCGGCGGGCGTATCACCAGCGATTTCAAGTCGCGCTTCGATGGGCGCGTCGCCGACACCCTGCTGTCGAAGGCCGGCATGGCCGATGCCGCCGATCGGCATATTCACGTCACCATTCTGCGCCGCGCTGTTGCGGAGGCCGCGGCATGAACTCTGTCGAACTCACCGTCAACACTCGCGCCGTGAAGAGGGACGTCGAGCCACGTACGAGTCTCGCCGACATGATGCGCGACACGCTCGATCTCACCGGCACGCATCTCGGCTGCGAACATGGCGTCTGTGGTGCCTGCACTATCCTGGTCGATGGCATACCGACGCGCTCCTGCATCACTTATGCGGTGGCATGCGATGGCGCCGATGTCACCACCATCGAAGGTCTTGATGATGACGAGATTGCCACGGAGCTGCGCGCCGCCTTTACCCGCGAACACGCGTTGCAATGCGGCTACTGCACGCCGGGCATGCTGGTCTCGGCGCGCGATCTGGTGAAGCGCCTGCCGGATGCCGACGAGAAGCAGATCCGCATCGGCATGTCAGGCAATCTCTGCCGCTGCACCGGCTATGTGGGCATCGTCCGCGCCGTGCAGTCGGTCATCACAGAGCGCCGCGCGCGCGATATCGCGCCGGAGCCGGATGGCGGGCGCAAGGTGCTGGGACCGGCAGGGTCAGGGCACACAGCCTGTGTCAGCTCCCAGAAGCTGATGCCCGCGCAGCCTGCTGTATCCGAACCGGCTGCCGCCGTCGCACCGCTGGACATTCCAGACTTCACGCCATCGACCACGCTCGAGCAGCAATTCACTGTCGCGCATGCACCTGCAAAAGTCTTTGCACTGTTCGATGACATCGCGGCCGTCGCCTCGTGCCTGCCGGGCGCCACGCTGGTCGGCACGCCCAGACCCGAGCGTGTCGAAGGCGCGATTCGCGTCAAGATCGGGCCGATCTCCGCCAATTTTAACGGCGCCGCCCGCGTCGAGCGCGACGAGGCCGATCTCGCCGGCCGCATTCTCGGCATAGGCAGCGACCAGCGCAGCCGCTCCACCACGCAAGGCGAAATCCGTTACCGGCTGGTGCCGCAGGATGACGGCGCGGCGACGCGTGTGGAGCTTTCCATCGGCTACAGCCTCACCGGCATGCTGGCACAGGTCGGTCGCAGCGGGCTGGTGCGCGATCTCGCGGCGCGGCTGGTCGCGGAATTCGCCGGCAATCTCGATCGCCGCCTGTCGGGCGATGTGACATCGGCGCCGTCAGCGGCAGCCGATCTGAATGGTGTTTCGCTGATCCTCGGTCTCCTGCGTGAGCGCGCGATGCATGTCGTTCGCCGCCTCTCCGGGCGCGGAGGATCAGCGTGAGAGATCGACGTTCGCTTGGACATGCGAACGGCGAGGTTTGGACTGCGCAAGTTTCATCAGCGTAACACTGGAGGACCACATGATACGGATCATCAAGGCAGCTTCGGCGACGGCCCTGGCAATTGCTTTCCTGAGCAGCGCTGCGACTGCGCAAACCATCAAGATCGGCGTAAACGAACCGCTGACCGGCGCCTTTGCCGCGTCGGGCACGTATGTCGTTAACGGCGCCAAGATCGCCGCCGACGAGATCAACGCCAAGGGCGGCCTGCTCGGCAAGAAGATCGAACTCGTCATCGAAGACAACAAGAGCAATCCGACCGAAGCTGCTGCCGTCGCCGAGAAGTTGATCACGCGCGACAAGACGCCAGTCATGCTCGGCGCCTGGGGCTCCAGCCTCACCCTCGCCGTGATGCCGAAGCTCGTCGAATACGAGACCGCGATGGTCGTCGAGACCTCGTCGGCGAGCAAGATCACCACCTCGGGCAATCCTTACGTGTTCCGTATCTCGCCGCCGTCTTTCGTGGAAGCGGCCGCCTTCAAGAACATCGTCGACAAGCTGGCGTTGAAGAAGGTGGATTTTCTTGTGATCAACAATGACTGGGGCCGCGGCACCGCCGAGGACTTCAGCAAGATGATGAAGGAGAAGGGCATCACCATCGGCCTGGTCGAAACCATGGACCAATCGGCGCAGGACATGAGCGCCCAGCTCGCCAAGATCAAGGCGACCGACTCCGAGACCGTGATCATCACGGCTGCGGTCGATCAGTTGACGCTGATCTTCAAGCAGGCGGCGGCGCTCGGCCTGAAGAAGCGGATCATCACCACCGGCGGTTCGCAGAACCCAGACCAGATCATCGCGCAGGCTGGTGCCGCTGCCAACGACACCATGCATCTGACGACCTTCCTGCCCTGGATGCCGGAGAAGACGCCGAACCCGGAAGCCACCACCTATTTCATCAACGAGTGGAAGAAGCGCGGTTTCGATTTCGCCGGCTGCACCGAGAGCTTCCGTGGCTATGACGGCATCCGCACCATCGCGGCGGCCATCGAGAAGGCCGGCAAAGCCGAGCCGGCGGCGATCAAGGACGCGCTCTGGAAGATCGACGTCAAGGGACTGAACGGCGACATCATCTTCAAGAAGTCGGGTCCTGCAGGTCAGGAGAGCGGCCAGAGCTTCCCGAACGTCTATCTGGTCGAAATCTCCGGCGGCAAGATCGTGATGAAGGATCTCTGATCCAGACGAACTCCGGCAGCGAGCTCCCTCTCCCCGCTCTTGCGGGGAGACGGGTGGGGTGAGGGGCACTTGCGAGTGAAACTCTGGCTCCCCTCACCCGAAGCCTCGCTGTCGCTCGGCTCCGACCTCTCCCCGCCCGGCGAAGCAAAGCTTCGCTAGGCGGGGAGAGGTTAGCACCTTACTCGAACCTTTAGGGCCGCTCGTGGACCAGCTCCTGCAACACCTCGTCAATATGCTTGTGCTCGGCGGCACCTATGCGCTGCTCGGCATCGGGTTGACGCTGATCTTCGGCATCATGAACGTGGTGAACTTCACCCACGGCATCCTCTACACATTCGGCGCCTATATGATGTTCATTGTCGTGCACCAGCTCGGGCTTAATTTCTTTGTCGCGCTGCCGGTAGCGATCGTCGCTGGTTGGTTGCTGGGTGCCGTCATCGAGATCACGCTGCTGCGGCCGCTGCGCGGCGCCGATATCGACACTACCATGCTGGTGATGATCGGTGCCTGGATCGCGATGCAGTCCGGCGCGCTGTGGATCTGGGGTGGCGTCGCCAAGTCCATCGACAATCCGTTTCCCGATGCGCCATTGGTGATCGGGCCCGTGTCCGTGTCCTGGCTGCGCCTGTTCGTTCTGTTCGCAGCGGCGCTGCTGATCGTACTGGCTTACTCGCTGATCAATCTCACCAAACTCGGCAAGGCGATGCGCGCGACCTTCCAGGATTCAGACACCGCCGCACTGATGGGGGTCAATGTCAGCCTGATCTACACCTCGACCTTTGCCATTGGCTCGAGCCTTGCGGCCGCTGCTGGCGCGTTGCTCGGTCCGGTCTATGTCGTGTTCCCGCAGATGGGCGATCTCGCCGCGGTGAAGGCCTTCGCCATTGTTATTCTTGGCGGCCTCGGCAATATCACCGGCGCCGTGATCGGCGGCTTCATTCTCGCTTTGGCTGAAGAGCTTGGCGCCGGCTATGTGTCGTCGGGCTATCGCGACGCCATGGGCTTCCTGATCATCATCATGGTGCTGATCTTCAAGCCGACAGGATTGTTCGCACGGGCGGAGCGCGTCGGATGAAGCAGATCGTTGCGCTCCTTTGTCTCGCCTTCTTCGCTTCCGTGCCGATGTGGCTGACGGATCCGTATCTGCTCAACGCGCTGATCACGACTGGCATCTTCATCATCGGCGCCATGAGCCTCAATCTGCTGCTCGGCTTTACTGGACAGCTCAGTCTTGGCCATATCGCCTTCTTCGGCATCGGCGCCTATGTCAGCGCGCTGACATCGCTGGGATTCGATGTGCCGATCTACGGTGATTTCCATATCGTCCACGTGCCGTGGCCGCCGATTGCGGGCTTCTTTCTGGCGATCCTCATTTCGGGCTTCTGCGGCTATCTGGTGGGACGCCTGTCCTTCAGCGTGCGCGGCGCTTACTTCGTCATCGTCACGATCTCGTTCGCCGAAGTTGTCAGGCTGGTGGCGCTGAACTGGGTCGAGCTGACGCAGGGCCCGCTGGCGCTGACCAATATTCCGTCGATCACCATAGGTCTGCCGGGGCTTGGCTATCTCGTGCTGAAGACGAAATTTCACAACTACTATCTGGTATTGGCCGTTGCTGCGATCTCCTACTTTCTGATCTCACGCCTCGTTCATTCGCATTACGGCCGCGCCATGCGCGGGCTGATGGAGAACGAGACGCTGGCTGTCGCCGTCGGCATCGACGTCACCAAGACGCTGACACTGGCCGCCGTGATCTCTGCCGGTATCGCCGGCGCTGCCGGCAGTCTCTACGCGCATTACATCCGCATCATCGATCCCGACGTCTTCGCCTTCATCTCGACGGTGACCATGGTGATCATGGTGGTGTCGGGTGGCAAGGGATCGCTGGCCGGGCCCGTTGTCGGCGGCGTCATCTTCGGTCTGCTGCCGGTGTTCCTGCGGCCGATCATGCCGCCGGAAGCGCAGTGGATCACCTATGGCGTGGTGCTCATCGTCATCCTGTTCGTGATGCCGCGCGGCATCGTGCCGTCGCTCGCCGCTAAACTCGGTTTGGCCCGTGCCGGTGGAACCAGACGGGCGTCCATCGCGGTCTCCGAACGCACCGCCGAGGAGCACGCGTGATGGCCGAGACAGTCCTCAGCATCGAACACGTCGCGGTCCATTTCGGTGGCCTCGTCGCGATCTCGGACATGAACTTCCATGTCAACAAAGGTGAGATCGTCAGCCTGATCGGGCCGAACGGCGCCGGTAAGACCACGGCCTTCAACGTCATGACCGGCTTCCTCACGCCCACGAAGGGCGCGGTGAACTATTGCGGCGCGGACCTCAAGGGCAAGAAACCACATGAAATCGCAGATCTCGGGCTGATCCGCACCTTTCAGCGCACCAGCGTGTTTCCCAACGACACCGTCTACGACAACGTCCTGATCGGCCTGCATCGCCAAGGCGAGCTTAAAGGCAAGCTCGGCCTCGCCGAAGCCATTCTCGGCCTACCGCGCGCCCGCGCATCCGAGAAAGCTCAGCGCGCGCGCGCGGCCGAACTGGTGCGCTGGATCGGCCTCGAAGCCCGCGCTAACGACCTCGCCGGTTCACTCTCCTACGGCGAGCAGCGTCTCGTTGGTGTTGCACTGGCGCTCGCCGCGCAGCCGAAGATGCTGCTGCTGGACGAGCCTGTGTCCGGCATGAACGCGTCGGAGACGCATACTTTCGTACAGCTGATCCGCAATATCCGGGATCGTGGCGTCACGATCCTCTTGGTCGAGCACGACATGCCGATGGTGATGAGCGTATCGGATCGGATCGTCGTGCTGAATTACGGCCGCATCATCGCCGAAGGACCGCCCGACGAAATCCGCAAGAATCCCGCAGTGATCGAAGCCTATCTCGGTCAGAGCGCGAAGGATGTGGTCAAGGAGGTCGCAGTCCATGCTTGAGATCCGTGACATGGTTTGCGCGTATGGCCAGATCTCGGCCCTCAAGGGCATTTCGCTCTCGGTCAAGGCCGGGCAACTTGTGGCGCTGATCGGTGCCAACGGCGCCGGCAAGAGCACAACGTTGCGTGCGATCTCGGGCCTCGTGCCGTCGCGCTCCGGCAGTCTTCATTTCGACGGCGAAGACATCACCGGCATTGGCGCGCAGCGGGTGCTCACAAAGGGCATCGCACATTGTCCGGAAGGACGTCGCGTTTTTCCGCATATGACGGTGGCCGAAAATCTCGACATGGGCGCCTATCTGCGCTCGGACACGAGCGAGGTCGCTGTTGACCGCGACCGCATCTATGGCGAATTCCCACGCCTCGCCGAACGCCGCAAACAGGCGGCGGGCACGCTGTCCGGCGGCGAGCAGCAGATGCTGGCCATCGGCCGTGCATTGATGTCGCGCCCGCGCCTTGTGATGTTCGATGAACCCTCGCTCGGTCTCGCGCCCAACATCGTCGAGCGCACCTTTGCGATCATCCGCGCGATCCGCGATGCCGGCACGACTGTTTTGCTCGTCGAGCAGAATGCCTTCGCCGCGCTCGAGATGTGCGATCATGCCTATCTGCTGGAGTCTGGGCGTGTCGTGCTGTCCGGCGCGGGCGCGGAGCTGATCGAGAACGAGCATGTGCGACGGGCCTATCTTGGCGGATGACGACAATCCCGCCCGATGGGTCGCGGTCTGCTCACGCGAGCGCCTGACCGAACAGACGATCGTCTGCGTCAACGTGGCTGGCCTCGGTGTTCTCATCGTGCGGGATGGCGAGACAATCTACGCCTGCGAGCGCGCCTGTCCGCATGAGCAGGCCGATCTCAGCCTTGGCCGCGTCGCCGATGGCCGGCTGCACTGTCCGCGTCATCTGGCCTGGTTCGATCTGGCAGACGGCAGCATGTCGCCGGGCTGGCCGAGCAGGGGTTTGCGACGCTATCCGGTGCGCGAAAGCGATGCGCAAATCTGGGTCGATGCACAGGCTGTCGTCCCGAAGTAACAAGCCTTCGCGCGAGTTACGCGGCATCGGGCCTGGATGCAGAGTTCGTTGGCGCTGCAGCATTCAATTGGTGCAGTTGCGGTATAATAATCATGCTTGCCCCCTCGTAAAGCGCGGATAATACTGCTGAAAAGTCGGACTCCCGAGTGTGTCTGGCAGTACACAAATGGGCGCAAGACCCATGCTTCTCGTCGATCTTTCAAGCGATCTCCGTCAAGGGCCAGGGATGTGACCATTATCGATTTTGCCAAGGCCATCCCATCGTCGCAGGGGCGCGGCTGGCAGCAATGGCCTGGCCATGAAGACTTTTCGCTGCAGTTCTTGCGCGTGCTGCGCGCGGCGCAGGAAGGCGGAAGTACCGTTTCGGAATGTTTCCTAGCGGCGGAGCGCATCAATCCGCGCGATGACGAGAGCTGGTATCGCGAATGGCACAGCGCGGCTGATATCAACCGTGAGCGCGCCGCGGAGGCGCTGGCCAGCGGCCGCATCCCGACGGCGCTGAGCAATTGGCTGCGCGCAGCCAACTACTATCGCACCGCTCAGGTCATGCTCGCTTGCAGCGATCCGCGGCAAGGCGCCGCCATCGCCCTGATGCAGGATTGTGCCCGACTTTACGTGCAGCATGCAACGCCTGCCGGCGAGGTCGTCGAGATCCCGTGGCGGGACGGTGTGTTGCAGGGATACTTCGTTCCTGCGCCGCGCGCGACGCGGCCGCTGCCGGTCGTTCTCTGCGTCGTCGGGCAGGGCCACTACAAGGAAGAGCATCTGCACAGGGTGCCCAGCTACGCGCTGGAACGCGGTCTCTCGCTGTTGCTCGTCGATTTACCCGGTCAATCCTATAGCCAGGAGATGATCGGGTCGCCTTGTCGGTATGAGGTCGAAACGGCGATCAGCGGCTGGGTCGATTTCCTGGCCGACCGCAGCGATATCGATCAGGAGCGAATTGCGATCTTCGGAGACGGCCTCGGAGCTGCCTTTGCAACGCGCGGCGCCAATCTCGACGACCGCTTTGCAGCAGCTGTTTGCGATGCCGGAATCTGGGAGCTTCACGAGCGCGCATTTATTGCCAGCCGCATTTCAGGCCGGGCTGGTCTGGGCTGTCCGAGTGAAATCGAGGGCTTCAACAGCAGCAGTGTCGCCGCCAATATCAAATGCCCGGTCCTAGTTGCGATGGGCGAGCGCGACTGGCTCGATGTCGATCACGTCACGGAATGTTGTCGCGTCATGAAACAAAACGGCCTCGACATCGAACTGAAGATCTTCCGCGCGTCGGAGACGGTGGCGCCGCCCGCCCAGATCGATATTCCGACCGTGGGCAATGAGTTCATTTTCGACTGGATTGTCGATCGTTTGAACTCAAGGACGAAGTAGGCAGGCGCGGCGCGGTCGATTGATCCGCCACTCACCCGGCGACGTTCAGCTCTCGACTTCCAGCATCAGTGTCGCTTTTTCGAGGCGACTCTTGAGCCGGGACATGTGCTGTCCGATCTCCTTCAAGGCCTGCTCGTCGAAATCGCTGAGAATGAAATCCCCGAGCGACTCCCTACGAGCTGATAGCGCGGAGATCTTCTTGCTGGCCTTTTCGGACAGCGACATCAGTACGACGCGGGCATCCTCGCGGGACGCGACGCGCCGCATGAAGCCATTCTTCTCGAGCATCTTGGATTGGGTGGTGACGAAGGAGGGGTCGACGTGGAGCATGGCGGAAACGTCCTTGACTGGCACGCCGTTGCCGCGATCGAGGTCGCTGACGGCCATCAGGATCATCCATTGCGGTCCGCTGATGCCGAGCTCCTTGGCCCAGAACTGGCGGATTCCCTCAAGATGAACGTTGATCGACGCGATGTCCCAGATGAACTGGCGGATGATCTCCTGATTCTGGCCGGTCACCCAAATCGAAAGCTCATTTTCGTTCCAGCCCGCAGATCCCCCACGCATAGTCACCACTGCCCCGCCGGCCATTCCATCGTCCCACACTTCTCAGAATTCTATAATTGTATCAGTGAATTGTGACGTGCAAACCACGATTTCGTGTGTTGCCGGGAAACCACACTGCATCGCGATAAAGTTACCTGAGTTCATAAAGTATTTTGCTTCTAAGAATTGCGCAGGCATTCTCAGTTCCGGCGATGGGGAAACCCTCAGTCGTCCCGTTGAAGTAGTTCGCTTGAGTGCCTCGCGTTATGCGGGTGTTTCCGAAAGCGCGAAGTATTTGAGCGGTTAGTTTGGGGACTTGGGGGACTAAATCTTCGGGCGTTCGCGCCTGGCAGATCCGGAACCTTCCCTTTTGGACAACTTGGAGGTTTAACATGACGATGATTAAGAGCCTTATCCTCGGCTCGGCGGCGGGTCTGATCGCCATCGGCGGAGCTCAGGCAGCCGATCTTCCGGTGAAGGCCAAGGCAGTGGAATACGTGAAGATCTGCTCGCTCTACGGCGCAGGCTTCTACTACATCCCGGGCACCGACACCTGCATCAAGATCGGCGGCGCGATCCGTTTGGACGTTGCGTTCAACGGCAGCACCTACGACGTTCCGTTCTGGCAGGGTGGTGCCGGCGGCAACAATCTCTGGACCAAGAACTATTTCTCGACCCGTGAACGCGTCAACTTGACGACGGACACCCGCACCGCGACCGAATACGGCGTGGTTCGTACTTACGCGAACATCCAGTTCGACTTCCTCCAGGATCGTGAATCGATCGCTGGCGGTTACACCGAAGTCGACTACGCGTTCATCCAGTTCGCCGGCTTCACCTTCGGTAAGGCCGTCTCGCAGTTCGATCCCCAGTGGGCGCTCGCCAAGCCGTACATCTCGTCGGGCTTCAACGCTGGTTCGAACAACGCGACCGGTATCCCGCAGCTCGCTTACACCGCTTCGTTCGGTAACGGCGTGTCGGGCACGATCTCGATCGAAAACGCATCGCCCTACCGCAACGCCGGTCTCTGGAACACCAACGCGTTCATCGTTGGCCCGGGCGCGGGCACGTTCGCCGGTACGTTCTACGGCACGAACTCGAACACCTTCGTGGGCAATTCCTACGGTGGCAACCACATTCCTGACATCGTTGGCAACATCCGCCTCGACCAGGCTTGGGGCACCCTGCACTTCGGCGCTGCGATGCATGCGATTACCCCCGGTTACTACGGCTCGACCGACGCTACCGGTCATGCTGATGACAGCTACGGCTTCGCAGTTACCGGCGCGGTCGAATTCAAGAACCTACCCACCGGCGCAGGCGACAGCTTGAAGATCGAAGCGTCGTACGGCAAGGGCGCAGCCAAGTACGTCTTCGGTGGCACGACCGACACCACGGGTGGCGGCCGCTACGCGAAGGTTGATGGTAACAGCCTTGGCTTCGGCTACGTGCTCGATGGCGTCTACACCACCAACGGCCAGATCATCCAGAGCTCCGCTTGGGAAGTCAGCGCTTTCTACGAGCATTACTGGACTCCGGCTTGGCGTACCTCGCTGTTCGGTAACTACAGCCATATTTCGTATGGTTCCGGCAACGACCTGATGATGGCCGCCTTCCAGGGCCTGACCACCGGTGGCCCGGGCTTCAGCTCGTCGACGGCTGCTGCTGCTCGTGCAGGCGTGTTCGCCGGCACCGGCAACTTCGACCTGGGTCTCGCCCAGATCGGCACTCGTACAGCCTGGACCCCGGTTCAGAACCTGACCCTGTCGGCTCAGTTCACCTACAGCCGCCTCGATCAGAACCTGAACGGCACCTACACCACCAATACTGGTGGTATGTCGGGCAAGCCGGCTGGTACGGTCTTCAATACCGCCGACCAGAACCTCTACAACGGGTCGGTGCAGATCCTGCGCTCCTTCTAATTCTGATCGTCTCACGACGACCAGTCTTTGAAACAAAGACCCCCGGCAGAAAACTGCCGGGGGTTTTTGCTTGATGAACCTTAACTGTGCTCGACGAACGCGGCAGCCTCACCATCGAGCCAGTCCTCTGCTTCTCACGGTGGTTGCGCTGGAGCGCCGCTTCACCAACACCAGCCGAGCGCGCCTGCGCCTTACCCTCTCTTTCTTTGACTGATATGTGTCTGTACCCTTCGATCCACGTTGCTCGGCTGTTTCTGATGGAATCGTTTGGCCTTTACCGACGAAGGTGATGGCACTACTTAAGGTTCGGGCTGCCTGTCGTGGCAGGTGAGAATGCTTGAGGGGCGATGGCTCAATCGGATACGGGGAAACATTTCTTTTTCGCAGCTTTGGATCAACTTGATGCGAAGAACTTTGCGGAGGCCGAGCGGCTGTTCCGCGCCACACTTGAGGTGGTCCCGAACCACCTCTCCTCGCTTAATAATCTCTCGATTACACAGCTCGAGCAGGACAAATTTTCCGACGCAGCGGCAACGGCTCGGATAATTCTCGGCCTGGACCGGAACAATCTGGCCGCCCTCACGATGCTGTCGACCTGCGAACTGCACGAAGGGCGTGCTGCTGATGCCCTTGCAGCATGCCGGGCGATCGTGGCGATTGATCCGCGGAATGCTGAAGCCCATCACAAGATTGGGCTGATCAAGACAAGCGAAGGCGCATTCAAGCACTCGCGGCTTTCGATAAGGTGCTGGAGATCCAGCCCGGCGCTGCCGAGACCTGGCTGCGGCGCGGACATCTCGCGACGGAACTGGCGCGCTATGGCGATGCCCTCACGTCCTACGACAGCCATCTTGAACTCGTGCCGGATTCGATACCGGCCATGCTCGGCTGCGGCTATGTCCTCAGCGTAGGTGCGCGTTTCGAGGAGGCGCTCGATGCCTTCGACCGTGTGGTTGCGCTGGATGCTGGCCACGCCCCCGCGTGGCTCGGCCGCGGCCATGTTCTCGTGTCGCTGGATCGCCTCCCGGAGGCGGCGGCATCCTATGAAAAGGCCGTTTCGCTGGACGGCAGCGCGGCCGAAGCGTGGATCGCACTAGGCGATGTGATGAACCGACATCATGATTTCCACGCAGCGTTACGCGCCTTTGATGCAGTGATCGCACTGGCGCCGAAGGCCGGTGCGGCGCGCCGCGGCCGCGCTGTCGCGCTGTTTCGTCTCGGTCGCCACGCTGAGGCCGAAGCGGAGTTCCGATCGGCGCTGACGCTTGTGCCCGGCGATAGTAACCTGTGGATCAGCTTCGGCAATCTGCTGACCTCATTGTCACGCTTCGACGACGCGCTTGCTGCGTATGGCGAGGCAAGAAAGATCGATCCAATGCATCCGGGCGCATGGCTTTGCCAGGCGAATGTGCTGGGCCTCGTCAAGCGCTATGACGAAGCGCTCGACTGCTACCGAGAGGCACTGCGTCTCAAACCCGATGATATCGATGTATTCGACAGCCGTGCAAACATGTTCCTGCAGATGAAGCGTTTCGAGGATGCGCTGTCAGACTACGACACCGCCTTTCGCTTGCGTCCGGACGCCTTCCATATCGAAGGTGAACGTTTGCATGCTCAACTGCATATCGCCGACTGGACCGATGTCGAAGTGCGACTTGCCGGTCTGGAGGCTGCTATTCGCGATGGCAGGGAGCTATCGACGCCATTCGTTTCTCTTGGCTTGCTGCCGTCGGGCGAACTGCACAAGCGGCATGCGTCGCTATGGGCTGAGCGCCTGCCACGCGCGTCGACCGAACCATTGTGGAACGGCGAACGCTACAAACATGCGAAGATCCGACTCGCTTATGCATCCGCCGATTTTCACGAGCATGCGACCTCGCAACTGATGGCTGGCCTGTTCGAGCGACACGATCGGTCGAGATTTGAGCTTCTGGCAGTCTCGTTCGGTCCAGACGATCGGTCGGCCATGCGGAAGCGCATCCTCGCCCCCTTCGATCGCGTGATCGATGCGCGCGACCGTACCAACCCGGAGGTGGCGCAGGACATCAGGTCCGCCGAAGTCGACATTCTGGTCGATTTGAAAGGCTATACGGGAGACAGCCGTCCCGGCATTTTCCTTCACCGGCCCGCGCCGATACAGGTGAGCTATCTCGGTTATCCCGGAACGCTCAGCCTGGATGCGATGGATTACATCCTGGCCGACAAAATCGTCATTCCCGAAAGTGCTCACGGACATTACACGGAGAAAATTGCCTATCTCCCGCACAGCTATCAGTCCAATGACGAGAAAAAAGTCATTGGCGCGCGCCATTTAAGTCGGACGGGAGTTGGTCTGCCGGAGGACGGTACCGTATTCTGCTGTTTCAACAGTATTTACAAGATTTTGCCCGATGTCTTCGACTGCTGGATGGCTATCCTCAAGCGTACTCCAAGCAGTGTACTGTGGTTGCTCCGGCCAGATGCGATAGCCGAACGGAACCTGAAGCGCGAGGCCGCAGCGCGCGGCATCGATCCGGTGCGACTGGTCTTCGCTGCGCGCGTTCCTCTGGCGGATCATCTCGCCCGGCATGGTCTCGCCGATTTGTTTCTGGATACCCTCCCTTACAATGCGCACACCACTTCCAGCGATGCGCTCTGGGCCGGCCTCCCCGTGCTGACGCAGCGGGGAGAGACCTTCGCGGGGCGGGTATCCGCCAGCCTGTTACATGCGGTGGACCTCGCCGAACTCGTTGCCAACGATCGTCAGAGCTATGAAGATCTCGCGGTGCTGCTGGCCACCGATTCCACCCGCCTGAATGGCATCAAGGCCAAACTAGCGGCCAGCCGCCTCGCCAGTCCGCTATTCGATAGCGTCCGCTTCACCCGTGATCTTGAGGGGCTGTACGAACAGATGTATCGCCGCTACCTCCACGGCCTGCCGCCCGACCATATTGAGGCCGGCGGCTGTTAGGACCATTGATAGATAGTAAGATAGGCGGGCAATGTAGTTGCGCCGCTCCGGGCGTTCTCGACGCCGCGGAGGCGGGCGTCTATACCGGGCGGCGTGGCCCCGGCCATGCAAGCCGCAAAGCCAGAAGTCCGAAGAACCATGGCGTCTCCAGCTGAACTGTTTCAAAGCGCATTCGCTGCCTTCCAGCAGGGCCACCTCCAGGAGGCCGAGCGCGGGTTCAGCAAGTTCTTGCGCAAGGATCCAAAGCATTTCCCGGCGCTGAACATTCTGGCCATCGTCCTGGTCGCGCTAAAGCGCCATGCGGAGGCCGAGCCGCATCTGAAGGCGGCTCTACGCATCAATGCGACATCGGATGCCACGTTCTACAATTACGGCCTGGTGCTGAAGGCGCTGAACCGGCCGGATGAGGCGCTGCTTCGTTTCACCGAAGCGCTGGCGCTCAATCCCGGCAATGCCGAAACGCTGAATAACCGTGGCACGGTTCTGAACGATCTGCGCGACTACCCCGCCGCGCTGGCTGACTTCGATCGCGCGTTGGCGCTCGACCCGCGCTATGCCGCAGCCTTCTTCAACAAAAGCAAGTCGCTGGCGGAGTTGAAGCGCTATGACGAGGCCCTCGCGGCTTGCGAGTCGGCGCTCGCCTTGCAGCCCGATCTGGCAGAAGCGTGGTTTGGTCGCGGCTACATCTTTGGCCAGATGCGGATGCCGGCAGAAGCGGTGGAGGCCTATGGCCGCGCATGCCAACTCAATCCGGACATGCCGCTGCTGAAAGGCAACTTGCTGCATCAGAAGATGCTGGTCTGCGACTGGCATGACGCGAATGGGCTGATTGCGGAGATCGAGGTTGATCTCATAGCCGGCAAACTGGCCGCCGAGCCGTTTGGCTGGCAAGGCGTTGCGACCTCGGAACGCAGTCTGCAGCGCTGCGCCGAGCTGACCAACGCCTCGCGTTTTCCCATGCAAGCTCTACCGCTGCGTGCTTCCCCGACCGGGCCGAATGCAAAAATTCGCGTCGGCTATCTGTCCGGTGAATTTCGACAGCAGGCGACCTCGCTGCTGCTGGTCGGTGTGCTGGAGCAGCACGACAAAAACGCATTCGAGATTTTCGCCATCGACAACGGGTATGACGACGGCAGCGACATCAGGCGACGCATCGCTGGCGCCGTGGATGGGATCGTCGATATCTCCACACTGAGCGATCCGCAGGCGGTGAACGCCATTCGTGCGCAGCGCATCGACATCCTCGTCAATCTCAACGGCTATTTCGGCGAGCAGCGCACCGGTGTATTCGCGCGCAGGGCCGCGCCGGTGCAGGTCAATTATCTCGGCTTTCCCGGCACGCTCGGCGCGGGTTTCATGGATTACATCCTCGCCGATCAGCACGTCCTGCCGCCCGAGCACCGGCAATTCTATAGCGAGAAGGTGGTCTGGCTGCCGAATTGCTATCAGGCCAATGACGATCGCCGGGAGATATCGGTACGTGCATTCGCGCGCGCGGAGGTCGGTTTGCCTGCGCAGGGCTTCGTGTTCTGTTGCTTCAACAATGCCTACAAGATCACGCCCGATGTCTTCGACAGCTGGATGCGGATCCTCTCAGCCGTTGACGGCAGCGTTCTCTGGCTGCTGGAGGACAGCGCTGCGGCTGTGGCGAATCTGCGCCGCGAAGCGGAATTGCGGGGCATCGACCCCGCGCGTCTGGTGTTTGCCGCGCGCATGCTGCCGGCCGAGCACCTGGCGCGGCATCGTTGTGCGGATCTATTTCTCGATACGTTGCCGTACAATGCGCATACCACAGCGAGCGACGCATTATGGGCTGGATTGCCGTTGCTGACGTGTCGTGGAGAAACCTTTGCAGGGCGGGTTGCCGCGAGTCTTCTGCAGAATCTGGGTGTGCCGGAGTTGATTGCGGCGAAGCGAGATGACTATGAGCGTATGGCGGTCGAGCTGGCGGAAAATCCCGAGCGGTTGTCGTCGATCCGGGAGAAGTTATCGGCCAATCGTCTGAACATGCCGGCCTTCGACACCCGGCGTCTGGCGCGTGATATCGAAACCGCATTTCGCAAAATGGCCGAACGGGCCCGGGCAGGGCTGGCGCCAGCCCACATCATGTTTCCCGCTAACGATAGCGGCCAATAATATATTTGATTGAGCAAATCAGGTATTGCGCTCAACATTCTGGCTCATGTAATATTTTCGTGCGCAGCCGGCAAATTTTTGACGGCCCTAAGTCTTCGAGGAGACTCGCGCACTCTGCTGTAAATCTCCGAAACCACCGGCAATGCCCTGCCGGTGGTTTTTCGGCTTTTTTGGGGCCAGTTTCGAGTGGCCGGCTGGTATTCCAGGATTATTGCTAACGCGGAAAGGGCGCGGGAACTGTGTCATGCCGGCACGCCCTTGAATCAGTCCAACCCCCTCTGAAAACGGCAGAATTGCTGCTGACCAGATCGGCAGCATGAGATGGAATCTGTCGCAGAGACATCCAAATTATGACCTGTTGCCCATCGTTGCATATCAGGACTGACGAGCTATCTGACCGAAATTGCTAGAGATTTCTTGCTTTTTGAGCAAGTTGTGGCTAAAAGCCGCTCATCGTGGAGAGTATGAATAATGGCGCATAACTACGCAATTAATGAGGACGTTCACCACCAGCTGCAGGGGCCGCAGGGCCGTTCCACCATCAAGGAACGCAGCATCTACACCATCACCTCTCGCCTTCCGATCGAAGCCGATGGTCGCCCGCGTTACCGGATCAAGAGCAAGTCCGAGAACATCGAGCGTGTCGTGACCGAAGAGCAGATCAGCCGCCTGGGTTGATCTCGGATCAGCCTTCTGGCTGATCGTACTTGCCGTTTGCTGTCGTCGCCGGGGCCTTGGACCCCGCGACGAAGCAGACCGCCCCAAAGACCCCAACCAGATTCTATCTTGAAGCGGGAAGCTTGGCCGGGGCTGATCTCTGTCTGCGTTGCTGCGATGGTTGCGGCAAGGCGGCTCCGCACCATATGCTTTGCCCCGAGGGCGGACACCGAAGGCCACACACGCGATCGTCGCGCCGCACCTCGGCAAAAATGATGTGGTCGGAGCGGGGCGTCCCTTGATCGAAAAACTTGAACTGCTGTTGTCGCTGGCGAAGGAACGGCATTTCGGCCGCGCCGCGGAAGCTTGCGGCGTGACGCAGCCCACCATGTCCACCAGCCTCAAGCAGCTCGAGGACATGCTCGGCGTGATGCTGGTGCAGCGCGGCTCGCGCTTCCAGGGGTTTACGCCGGAAGGCGAACGCGCGCTCGATTGGGCACGCCGCATCGTCGGCGATGCTCGCGCGATGAAGCAGGAAATCAACGGCCTCAAGGACAGTCTATCCGGCGAGATCCGCATCGCCGCAATTCCTACGGTGCTCGGCATGGTCGCCTCACTGACGACGCCGTTTCGTGCGCGGCATCCCGATGTGCGGTTTCGCATCGTGTCCTGCACCTCCACGGCCGTGCTCGGTCTGCTTGAAAATCTCGAAGTCGATGCGGGCCTCACCTACATCGAGAACGAACCGCTCGGCAAAGTGCGTTCGATCCCGCTTTATAAAGAAAGCTACCGGCTGCTGACCTCGCCGGACAGCATGTTCGGCGATCGCAAGAGTGTCACCTGGTCCGAAGTCGGCCAGGTGCCGCTATGCCTGCTGACCCCCGACATGCAGAACCGGCGCATCATCGATCGTGCCCTGAAGTCGGTCGGCGCCGAGGCGATGCCGATGCTGACGTCGAACTCGATTATCGTGCTCTATACCCATGTGAAGACCGGCCGCTGGGCCAGCGTGATGCCGGCCAAGTTGGCGGAGACGCTGGGTTTGACCGCCAACGACTCGGTGCGCATGATCCCGATCGTCGATCCTGTGGTGAATTATGGCGTCGGCCTTGTGGTGCCCCAGCGCGATCCCATGACCCCGCTGGTGGCGACTCTGGTCCAGATCGCCCGGGAGGTTGCGCCGTCGCTGGAGGCGTAAGACCTTCGTTTCGGGTGCTGCAATTGCTGCGCTGCAACCAAGCTAACCATTTCAAATTCATCGATTTCGCCGGGTGTCGATACCGTTTCCGTATCGCAGCATGAGACAGCTTTATTGATCTTTGGATCGATTCCAATTTTGATTGGTTTTCCAGTCATAAGATCAATCGAGTACCGGGATGAACGCAGCCTACGAGCCGAATGCTTATGAGCCTTGGAGTGCCGACCGAGGCACCGAGATCATCGAGAGCCTGTCCCATGTGGAAGGCGGCGTGATCGTAATTCTGCATGCGATGCAGGAAGCCTTTGGTTATGTGCCAGAGGCGGCAATCCCGATGATCGCGCTAGCGCGTAACCTGTCGCGTGCCGAGGTCCATGGCGTGTTCACCTTCTATCACGACTTCCGGCATGAACCCGCTGGCAAACATGTGCTGAAGATCTGCCGCGCGGAGGCTTGCCAGGCGGCTGGCGGCGATGCACTTGCGGCGCGCGCGGAAGCGAAATTGGGTGTAAAGTTTGGAAACACGACGGCGGATCAGCGTGTTACGTTGGAGCCGATCTATTGCCTCGGGCTCTGCGCCACGGCGCCATCGGCGATGCTCGATGGCCGTCTGATTGGCCGCCTCGATGAGAAGCGCATCGATGCGCTGGTCGCGGAGGCACAGCGATGACATCGTCTGATAAAACTCTGAAGATCTACATTCCGCGCGATGCGGCCGCCGTTTCCGTCGGCGCCGATGAACTCGTCAGTGCCTTCGAAGCGGAGGCTCAAAAGCGCAAGCTTGCAATCGAGATCATTCGCCCCGGTTCCCGCGGATTGCTGTGGCTGGAGCCGATGATCGAAGTCGCGACGCCGGAAGGCCGTGTCGCCTTCGGGCCGGTCGAAGAGAAAGACGTTGCGTCGGTGCTCGATGCGATGGTCGCAAACGGCTCTCACGCGCTGCGTCTTGGTGTCGCGGAGGAGATTCCGTGGCTCAAGAAGCAGACGCGTCTGACCTTTGTGCGCTGCGGCGTCGTCGATCCCCGGTCGGTCGAGGATTACATCGCGCATGGCGGCTACAAGGGCCTCGCGCGCGCGCTGACGCTGGATAGCGCCGGCATCATTGCCGACGTCACCACATCCGGCCTGCGTGGCCGCGGTGGCGCTGGCTTCCCGACCGGTATCAAGTGGAAGACCGTTGCCGATACCAAAGCCGATCGTAAATTCATCGTCTGCAATGCGGACGAGGGCGACAGCGGCACCTTCGCCGACCGCATGATCATGGAAGGCGATCCCTTCGTGGTGATCGAAGGCATGACCATTGCCGGCATCGCGGTGGGCGCCACCAAGGGCTACATCTATATCCGTTCGGAATATCCGCATGCCGTCGAGGCGATGAATGAGGGTATCGCTGCCGCCAAGCGCGCCGGTTATCTCGGCGACAAGATCCGCGGCTCGGCGCACGCATTCGATCTCGAAGTCCGCGTCGGCGCCGGCGCCTATGTCTGCGGCGAGGAGACCTCGCTGCTGGAGTCGCTCGAAGGTCGCCGTGGCATCGTCCGCGCCAAGCCGCCGCTGCCGGCCCATAAAGGCCTGTTCGGCAAGCCGACGGTCATCAACAACGTCCTCTCGTTTGCGGCGATACCGTTCATCCTCGACAACGGCGCCAAAGCCTATGCGGATTACGGCATGGGCCGCTCGCGCGGTACGATGCCGATCCAGCTCGCGGGTAACATCAAGTTCGGCGGCCTCTTCGAAGTCGCTTTCGGCATCACGCTGGGTGAGCTGATTGATGATATCGGCGGCGGCACCTTCACCGGCAAGCCGGTCCGCGCGGTGCAGGTCGGCGGTCCGCTCGGTGCCTACTTCCCGCGCGAATTGTTCGACACGCCGTTCGACTACGAGGCTTTCGCCAAGCGTGACGGCCTGATCGGCCACGGCGGCATCGTGGTGTTCGACGACACCGTCGATATGTCGAAGCAGGCGCGCTTTGCGATGGAATTCTGCGCCATCGAATCCTGCGGCAAGTGCACGCCGTGCCGCATCGGCTCCACCCGTGGCGTTGAGACCATCGACAAGATCCGCCGCGGCGAACGCGTCGCCGAGAACATCGCCGTGCTGCAGGACCTCAGCAACACCATGAAGTTCGGTTCGCTCTGTGCGCTGGGCGGCTTCACGCCGTATCCGGTGATGAGTGCGCTGAAACATTTCCCCGGAGATTTCGGCCCGGCGCCATCGCGCCTTCAGGCCGCAGAGTAAAGGAGCAACACATGTCGCTCGTTCACGAGATCGATTTTGGTACGCCGCGTTCGAAGTCCGAAAAGATGGTCACGCTGACCATTGACGGGCAGAGTGTCTCGGTGCCCGAGGGCACCTCCATCATGCGCGCCGCCATGGAGATGGGCACGCAGATTCCGAAACTCTGCGCCACCGACATGGTGGATGCCTTCGGCTCCTGTCGTCTCTGTCTCGTCGAGATCGAAGGCCGCGCGGGCACGCCTGCCTCCTGCACCACGCCGGCCATGGAAGGCCTCGTGGTTCATACCCAGAATGCGCGGCTCGCGGCGCTGCGCAAGGGCGTGATGGAGCTCTATATCTCCGACCATCCGCTCGACTGTCTCACCTGCGCCGCCAATGGTGATTGCGAATTGCAGGATATGGCCGGTGCCGTCGGCCTGCGCGACGTGCGCTACGGCTATGACGGCGAGAACCATGTCTTCGCCAAGTCTGGCCCGAAGCACGATCACAATTCGCCGGAAGCCTGCGAAAACGATCACTGGATGGCGAAGGACGAGTCGAATCCGTACTTCACATACGATCCCTCCAAGTGCATCGTCTGCTCGCGCTGCGTTCGCGCCTGTGAAGAAGTTCAGGGCACTTTCGCGCTGACGATCTCCGGCCGCGGTTTCGAGAGCCGGGTCTCGCCGGGCATGAGCGAGAGCTTCCTGGGTTCGGAATGCGTGTCCTGCGGCGCCTGCGTACAGGCCTGCCCGACCGCGACGCTGACCGAGAAGGCCGTGATCGAGATCGGTCAGCCTGAGCACTCGGCTGTGACCACCTGCGCCTATTGTGGCGTCGGCTGTACCTTCAAGGCGGAAATGCGCGGCGAGGAACTGGTGCGCATGGTGCCGTACAAGGACGGCAAGGCCAATCGCGGCCATTCCTGCGTCAAGGGCCGTTTCGCCTGGGGTTATGCGAACCACAAGGAGCGCATCCTCAATCCGATGATTCGCGAGAAGATCACCGATCCATGGCAGGAAGTGTCATGGGATGAGGCCTTCAATTTCGCGGCCAAGAAGTTCAAGGGCATCCAGGCCAAACACGGCAAAGATTCCATCGGCGGCATCACCTCGTCGCGCTGCACTAATGAAGAAGTATTCGTGGTGCAGAAGCTGATCCGCGCCGGCTTCGGCAACAACAATGTCGATACCTGCGCGCGCGTCTGCCATTCGCCGACCGGCTACGGCCTGTCCTCGACCTTCGGCACCTCGGCCGGCACGCAGGATTTCGACTCGGTGGAAGACACCGATGTCGTGATGATCATTGGTGCGAACCCGACCGATGGCCATCCGGTGTTCGCATCGCGCCTGAAGAAGCGTTTGCGCGCCGGCGCCAAGCTGATCGTGGTCGATCCGCGCCAAACCGATATCGTGCGCTCGGCCCATATCGAGGCACAGCACCATCTGCCCCTGATGCCCGGCACCAATGTCGCCGTGCTCACCGCGCTGGCCCATGTCATCGTCACCGAAGGCCTCGCCGACGAGACATTCATCCGCGAGCGCTGTGACTGGAGCGAGTTTGAGGACTGGGCGGCCTTCGTCGCGCAGCCGAACCACAGCCCCGAAGCCACCGCCATCATGACCGGCGTCGATCCGAAGGAGCTGCGCGCCGCGGCCCGTTTGTTCGCCACCGGTGGCAACGGTGCGATCTATTACGGTCTCGGCGTCACCGAGCACAGCCAGGGTTCGACCACCGTGATCGCGATCGCGAACCTCGCGATGGCGACCGGCAATATCGGCCGTCCCGGCGTCGGCGTGAATCCGCTGCGCGGCCAGAACAACGTGCAGGGCTCCTGCGACATGGGCTCGTTCCCGCACGAGCTGCCGGGCTATCGCCACATTTCTGGCGATGCGGTGCGCGAGCAGTTCGAAGCGATGTGGAACGTCAAGCTCAACAGTGAGCCGGGCCTGCGCATCCCCAACATGTTCGATGCCGCCACCGAAGGCACTTTCATGGGCCTCTACGTGCAGGGCGAAGACATCCTGCAGTCCGATCCCAACACCAAGCATGTGGTCGCGGCGCTGTCGGCGATGGAATGCGTCATCGTCCACGACCTGTTCCTGAACGAGACCGCCAACTACGCCCACGTGTTCTTCCCGGGCTCCACCTTCCTGGAGAAGAACGGCACTTTCACCAATGCCGAACGTCGCATTCAGCGCGTCCGCAAGGTGATGTCGCCGAAGAATGGTCTTGAGGATTGGGAAGTGACCTTGGGATTCGCCAAGGCACTCGGCTATGAGATGAAATATAACCACCCCTCGGAGATCATGGACGAAATCGCGGCGCTGACGCCGACTTTCGCCGGCGTCTCCTATGCGAAGCTGGAGGAGGTTGGTTCGGTGCAGTGGCCGTGTAACGAGAAGCAGCCTCTGGGCACGCCGATTATGCATATGGACGGCTTCGTGCGCGGCAAGGGCAAGTTTATGCTCACCGAATACATTGCCACCGACGAGCGTACCGGGCCGCGCTTCCCGCTGCTGCTCACCACCGGCCGTATTCTCAGCCAGTACAATGTCGGCGCGCAGACACGGCGCACCGAGAATGTGGTCTGGCATGAAGAGGATCGTCTGGAGCTGCATCCGCATGACGCCGAACTACGTGGCATCCGCGACGGCGACTGGGTGAAGCTGCAGAGCCGCGCCGGCGAGACGACGTTGCGTGCGCTGCTAACCGAGCGTATGGCGCCGGGCGTGGTCTATACGACCTTCCATCACCCGACCACGCAGGCCAACGTCATCACCACCGAGTTCTCGGACTGGGCGACCAATTGCCCGGAATACAAGGTGACGGCGGTGCAGATCTCGCCCTCGAACGGTCCGTCCGAGTGGCAGAAGGAATATGACGAGCAGGCTCGCCAGTCGCGCCGGATCGCCATGCCTGTCGTGGAAGCAGCGGAGTAGGTCTGGAGACCAGACATGCACGAGCCGGTTCGCTCAGTCCCCCGCAAGATCTGGCGCCAGTCCGGCGTCAGCGAGGGGTTGCGCGCGGTGCCGGAAGAGACCGCGCTGGCGATCACCTATAATGGTGGCACCTATGCCGTCATGATGGGGACGCCGCAGGACTATCGCGACTTCGCCTATGGCTTCAGCCTGAGCGAAGGCGTGGTCACCTCGATCAACGAGATCGAGAGTTTCGAGGCCGTTGAATTCGACGATGGCGTTGAGCTGCGCATGTGGCTCGCAGGCGAGAAGGCCGAGAGCATCAGCGCGCGGCGCCGGCAGATTGCAGGGCCGACGGGCTGCGGTCTGTGCGGCATCGACTCGATCTCGGAAGCCGTTAAGCCGGCGGCCATCGTCGCGCCCGGCGGCGTGTTCTCCTTCGACCAGATCATGGCGGCGATGGAGACGCTGTCGCCGCTGCAGAAGGTCAACATCCAGACCCGCGCCGTGCACGCCGCGGCGTTCTGGACGCCGGCCGACGGCATCGTCGCGTTGCGTGAGGATGTCGGCCGTCACAATGCGCTCGACAAGCTGGCCGGCGCGCTGGCGCAGGCCAAGGTCGATGCAGGGCAGGGCATGGTGCTGCTCACCAGCCGCGTCTCCGTCGAGATGGTGCAAAAGACGGCTGCTATCGGCGCGCCGCTCATGGTGTCGGTCTCGGCGCCCACCGCACTGGCCATCCGCATGGCGGAAGCCGCAGGCATTACGTTGGCGGCGATCGCGCGCAGCGACGGGTTCGAAGTTTTCACACATCAGCACCGCGTGCGTCAGCACGGCGCCACCGCGGATGCATCAGGGCAAGAGCATGGACACCCACACATCGACGTCGCCTGACCGGCTGATCTACATGGCCAACCAGATCGGCGACTTCTTCAACAGCCAGGGTCACGATCATGCCGTGGCCGGCATTGCCGAGCACATCAAGAAGTTCTGGGATCCGCGCATGCGGAAGAAGATCTTCGAACATCTGGATGCGGGCGGCGCCGGGCTGAAGCCGAACGTCCTCGAGGCGATCGCTTCGCTGAAGAAGTAGCTCAACCCACACTCGTCATTCCGGGCGCGGGCGCGTCTTCTCGCACGCGAACCCGGAATCTGGACATGGCATGGCGCTGTCGGAGACTCCCATGCTGAGATTCCGGGTTCGCGATCGCCAAGTGGCGCTCGCGCCCCGGAATGAGGGTGTAGGGTGCCGCGACGAAACCTAGCCCGCTTCCTTCGGCGTCTGCGGTTTCAGCGCCAGCGCATGTACCGTTCCCGCGAGTTCCGCCGCCAGCAGTTCGTTGATCATGCGATGGCGGTCGATCCGGCTCTTCCCTTCGAAGGCCTCCGACACAATATTGACCCTGAAGTGGGTTTCACCCTCCGGGCGGTGGCCCATGTGACCGGCATGCAGATGCGATTCATCTGAAACGTCGAGGCTGAGGGGCGCGAAAGCCTCTGTCAGCTTCTTTGTGATGTTATCTTTCATGCTCATGATGGCCGGCTTAGCGGTTCGCCCCACTCATGGTCAATCATGATGTGGCGACCATATTGGTGCGGCGCAGGGCGCCGAATGAGGTAATCGGAATGTCAAGACTTGAAGCTTTTTGCATTGCGTTGTCATAGTCAGCCATGCCCATCGACTCATCCAAATTCTTCGACAGCATCCGTATCAAGCCGAACAAGCTGAGCGCGAAGCAGCAGGCCGCTGCGCGCGAAGAAGCTATTATGTGCGAGTGGCCCGAGTGCAAGAACAAGGGTCCGCACCGCGCGCCCAAGGGCCGCGCGCAGGACAAGGAATACTGGCACTTCTGCCTGAACCATGTCCGCGAATACAATCAGGGCTACAACTTCTTCCAGGGCATGGCCCCAGACGCGGTCGCCAAGTACCAGAAGGATGCGCTGACCGGCCATCGTCCGACCTGGAAGATGGGCGCCAACGGCTCTGCGGACAAAACCAAGGCCGGGCAGCCCGACCTCGACGGCGCGATCGATCCGTTTGCCATGTTCAACGAGATGAACGGCATGGGGATGGGGCGCGGCCGGGCCCGCAAGCCGCAGCAGCCGATCAAGGAAGAAACCCGCAAGATCTTCAATGCCGAGCGCAAGGCGCTACAGGTTATGGGTCTGGGCCCCAGTGCGACGCTGGACGACGTCAAGGCGCAGTACAAGGCGCTGGTGAAGCAGCATCACCCCGACGCCAATGGCGGCGACCGCTCAACCGAGGACCGGTTGATCGAAATCATCAAGGCTTACAACTACTTGAAGACTGTGGTCCGGGGCTCCTGAGGCGCTCCGAGATTGTCCACGCCCTTGCCAATGTTCGTCGCGTCCGGCCAGCGTGAAGCGAGCTTCGCTGGATGTGCCGGGCATTCACGTCTTTGGCGGCGAGTGAACAAAGAGGTAGGTGGCCGAGAGCGCTGCCAAACTATTAAGCATAACCCACCGCCGCCTGCTTAATTCGCCTTCCCGCCAGATACCGCCGCAATTCCGCCCGGCCTGAGATCTTCAATCTCTGTTGACCATCGCCGGAACGGAACCTGCTGCTCACGGCCAGTTGCCTTGCGAGCAAGGGGCCTTAAGGCTAATATTTGCGTACGAATAAGGGCTCATTTGTCTTTATTCCTTGGGGTGTCGACGTCCCGTCGGCTGCGGAGCTTGGCTTTGAAACATCGCTCGCTTGTTCGCGCGCTGCTGACGTCGGTCGTACTTGCGACAGGCGTGGTGCTGGCCGGCTGCAACGGCGAAGACATGTCGCTCGCCAGCAACGCGAAGGCCAACCAGCCCGTTCCGCCCAAACTCGTCGCCGAGATGACTGAAAAGGACATGGACCTGCAGTCGCCGATGCTGGTTCGTGTGTTCAAGCAGGAAGCCGAACTCGAAGTCTGGAAGCAGAACCGCTCCGGCCAGTTTGCGCTGCTGAAGACCTATCCGATCTGCCGCTGGTCCGGCGACCTCGGTCCGAAGGTCAAAGAAGGCGATCGCCAGGCACCGGAAGGTTTCTATGCGATCACGCCGGCGCAGATGAATCCGCGCTCGTCCTATTATCTCTCGTTCAATACCGGTTTCCCCAACGCCTTTGACAAGTCGCTGGGACGCACCGGTTCGCAGCTGATGGTGCACGGCGATTGCTCGTCGCGGGGCTGTTTCGCCATGACCGACGAACAGATCGCCGAGATCTATTCGCTGGGCCGTGAATCCTTCTTCGGCGGACAGCGCTCGTTCCAGTTCGCGGCGTTTCCGTTCAAGATGACGCCGGTCAACATGGCCAAGCATCGCAATAACCCGAACATGCCGTTCTGGAAGATGATCAAGCAGGGCTATGATCATTTCGAAGTGACGCGGCAGGAGCCGAAGGTCGAGTTCTGCGAGAACAAGTATGTGTTCGATCCGGCCGCGCCTGCGGGATCGACCAAGCCGCTGGTGTTCAATGCCTCGGCCAAGTGCCCGGTCTACCAGATCCCGTCCGAGATCGCCGATGCCGTCAGCGCCAAGCAGGCGCAGGATGATGCGAAGATTGCCGAACTGGTTGCCAAGGGCACGCCGGTAGCGCAGCGCCGTCCCGATATCGACGGCGGCATGAACCGCGTCTTCGCCTCCAAACTGCCCGATGGCGCCACCGGCCTGTCGGATCCGGAGCCGCCGGGCGTGCAGACCGCCGCCTATTCGCGCGCACCGGGCACTATCCCGCCGCACGTCAATCCGCCGAAGGCCACTGCTGCGGCCTCGACGTCCTATTCGGCCTCGCTTTTCGCAGCGTCGGAAGAACCCGTCGTCGCCGCGCCCTCCACGCGTGTCGCGTCGGCCTCGTCGGACGGCGGCTTCTTCAGCAATCTCGCCAAGAAGGTCGGCATCGGCGGCTCGGAAACGACCGCGACCGCAACTACGGCGCCAGCGGCTCCCGTGCCGACACCGGCCGCGAAGCCGAAGGCCGTCGCCAGCAAGGCCGGTCCGTCGGCTGCTCCTGCGACGCCTGCTTCTGTAGCTGCAGCGAAGCCGGCCGCCGCACCCGCACCGCTCGTGGCCACCGCGCGCCCGCCGCTCAAGCCGACGCTGTCGGCCGAACCATCCACGCCAGCCTCCGGCGGCGGCACCGGCACAGCCGCGCTGTCAGGCGCAGCCCCGGTCGTGTCCGCGAATTCGTTCACGGACCGCTTCTCGGCGATGCGCTAGGCGCGTCGCTCTTCCTGCAGACATATCGCTCACGTGTGATTGGCGCCGTGGTCGCTGACGCGTTTGACAATACTCACCTGACGCACGCCGTCGAGCTCCTGCAGCTTCGAAGGATAGCTCGCGATATCCTGTGACGACACCTTGCTGAGCAGGATCGAGAGCTGGTCGGTGCCTTGGGGATCGCGGCTTTCCACGAGGAAGCGCTTCACCTGGCCGGCGCGCAGCGACAATGTCTCGCGCAGCAATTCCGGCGTCAGGCCGTTGTTCTCGACTTCCACCTTCAGCATGCAGGTCTGGTTGCGCGAACGATAGGCCTCCTCGAGCGGCTTGATACCGACGAGGATGATCAGGATGATCACCGTCGATGCGCCGGCCGCGAGATACAATCCGCCGCCGACTGCGAGCCCGATCGCCGCCACCGTCCAGATGCTTGCCGCCGTGGTCAGTCCCTTGACGATCTCGCCGCGCGCCAGGATCGATCCCGCACCGAGAAAGCCGATGCCGGACACCACCTGCGCTGCGATACGCGATGGATCGAGCACGACATTGGATTGCGTGAGCAGGATGTTGGAGAAGCCGTATTGCGAGACCAGCATGATCAGGCAGGAGCCGACGCAGACCAGCATATGCGTGCGGATGCCCGCGGCCCAGAGCAGCCGCTCCCGCTCGAAACCGATCAGACTGCCGAGCGCCGCGGCGGAGATCAGGCGGATCAGCATTTCGGAATTGGACATCATCGGCACGCCCCTCATTCCTGCGGCCGCTCGTGTCGGCACGATGGAACAGGCTAGTCCTCTGCGACGCGTTGTCCAATCGTCGTCAGCGGCGTCCAGCGCAGTGCTTGGCTGCGTGAATGCGTGGAACCAACAGCCCAAAGAAAAATCCCTCCCGAACGGGGAGGGATTTCAGATGGCTTCGCGATCGACCCGGTGGTCAGCTTACGCATACCGCCCGTGGCAGTGCTTGAACTTCTTGCCGGAGCCGCAGGGACAATCTTCGTTGCGGCCGACCTTGCCCCAGGTGTCCTGGTTGTTCGGATCGCGGGCGACGGCGGGCTGCTGCTGGCCCATCGGCGCGAGCGCCGCATTGGCGAAAGCCATTTCGTCTTCGCCAGTGTTGTAGTCGAGCTTGTGGGCTTCCATGACAGGCAGTTCGGGCTGCACGTCCGGCGGCACGATTTCGACGCGCATCAATTGTGCGGTGACGGCTTCGCGCAGATTGGCGATCATCGCCTCGAACAGGTTGAAGGCTTCCGCCTTGTATTCCTGCAGCGGATCGCGCTGGCCGTAGCCGCGCAGGCCGATGACCTGACGCAGGTGATCCAGCATCACCAGATGTTCGCGCCACAGATGATCCAGCGTCTGCAGCAGGATCGTCTTCTCGACGTAACGCATCACGTCGGGGCCCCACTGGGCGACCTTCGCGGCCATGTGCTCGTCGGCCTTCTGCTCGATACGGTTGAGCAGCTCCTCGTCAGCGATGCCTTCTTCCTTGGCCCATTCGTCCACCGGAAGATCGAGGTCGAGCACGCGCTTGAGCTCTTCCTTCAGGCCGGCCACGTCCCACTGCTCGGCATACTGGTTTTCCGGCACGTGTTTGGTGACGAGATCCTCGACGAAGGCGCGGCGCATGTCGTTGACGGTCTCGGCGACGCTATCGTTCTGCATCAGGTCGACGCGCTGTTCGAAGATCACCTTGCGCTGGTCGTTCTGCACGTCGTCGTATTTCAGCAGGTTCTTGCGGATGTCGAAGTTGCGCGCTTCGACCTTCTGCTGGGCCTTCTCGAGTGCCTTGTTGATCCACGGATGGATGATCGCTTCGCCTTCCTTGAGGCCGAGGCGCGTCAGCATCGTATCGAGACGATCCGAGCCGAAGATGCGCATCAGGTCGTCTTCCAGCGACAGGAAGAACTTGGACCGGCCAGGGTCGCCCTGACGGCCGGAGCGGCCGCGGAGCTGGTTGTCGATGCGGCGTGACTCGTGGCGCTCGGAGCCCATGATGTAGAGGCCGCCGGGCTTCTCAACGGTCTTGGCCGGCTTGCTGCCCTTGGCGGGCTCGATCTCGACCACTTCCTTGGCGTTCAGCACGATCTCGCGGAAACGCTCGATCTCGGCCTTGATCTCGGCGATCTTGGCGGCCTTCTCGGCCTCGTCGGCGATATCGGCCGTTTCGATCTGCGCGCGCATCTCGACCGAGCCGCCGAGTTTGATGTCGGTGCCGCGGCCGGCCATGTTGGTGGCGATGGTGATGGCGCCGGGGACGCCGGCTTCGGCGACGATATAGGCTTCCTGCTCGTGGAAGCGCGCATTCAGAACCGCGAACAGTTTCGCCGGCTTGCCGGAACGCGCGGCCGCATAGAGCTTGTCCATCGCCTTCGGCTTGGTGAAGTCGATCAGCTTGTAGCCGTTCTTGAGCAGATACTCGCCAAGCACTTCCGATTTTTCGATCGACGCGGTGCCGACCAGCACCGGCTGCATCCGCGCATTGGCGCGCTCGATCTCGGCGAGGATGGCGGCGTGCTTCTCGTCCTGGGTGCGATAGACCTCGTCGTCCTCGTCCATGCGGCCGATGCCGACATTGGTGGGCACTTCGACGACTTCGAGCTTGTAGATGTCGAACAGCTCATCCGCTTCGGTCAGAGCCGTACCGGTCATGCCGGCCAGTTTCTTGTACATGCGGAAGTAGTTCTGGAACGTGATCGAGGCCAGCGTCTGGTTTTCCGGCTGGACCGTCACATGTTCCTTGGCCTCCAGCGCCTGGTGCAGGCCCTCCGAATAACGGCGACCCTGCATCATGCGGCCGGTGAACTCGTCGATGATGATCACTTCGTCGTCGCGGACGATGTAGTCCTTGTCGCGGTTGAACAGCGAGTGGGCGCGCAGCGCCTGATTGATGTGATGCACGACGGAGACGTTCTCGACGTCATACAGCGTCTCGCCCTTGAGCTGGCCGGCATCGCGTAGCAGGGTTTCGATCTTCTCCATGCCTGCTTCGGTCAGCGTCACGGTGCGCTGCTTCTCGTCGACTTCGAAGTCGATGACCTTTTCGAGCTTGGGCAGGAAGGTGTCGATCGTGTTGTAGAATTCCGAGCGGTCGTCGAGCGGGCCGGAGATGATCAGCGGCGTACGCGCTTCGTCGATCAGGATCGAGTCGACTTCGTCGACGATGGCATAGAAGTGCTTGCGCTGGACCATATCCTCCAGCCGGTACTTCATGTTGTCACGCAGATAGTCGAAGCCGTATTCGTTGTTGGTGCCGTAGGTGATGTCGCAGGCATAGGCCGCCTGGCGCTCGGCATCGTCGAGGCCGTGAACGATCACGCCGGTGGTGAGGCCAAGGAAGCTGTAGATCTGGCCCATCCAGCCGCTGTCGCGCTTGGCCAGGTAGTCGTTGACGGTGACGACATGCACGCCCTGGCCGGCGAGCGCGTTCAGATAGACGGCGAGGGTGGCGACCAGCGTCTTGCCTTCGCCGGTCTTCATCTCGGCGATGTCGCCCTCATGCAGCACCATGCCGCCGATCAACTGCACGTCGAAGTGACGCTGGCCGAGGGTGCGCTTGGCGGCTTCGCGGACGGTGGCGAAAGCGGGAACGAGGAGATCGTCGAGAGTCTTGCCGGCTTCGAGTTGCGCCTTGAACTCGGCGGTGCGCGCTTTGAGCGCATCGTCCGACAGCGCTGCGACCTCAGGTTCCAGCGCGTTGATCGCGGCAACACGCGATTGATATCCCTTGACGCGGCGGTCGTTGGCAGAGCCGAAGAACTTGCGGGCGAGCGCGCCGATCATCACGAAATCCTGTCTTTAGCAATGCGGCCCGAAGGCCGTGGAATGGTGCAGCGGTCGCCCAGCCTCGTCATATCCAAAGTCTGTGGCGGATTGCTGTCTGGACCCCGGTGCGGAGCGCCAAAAAAGCAAGACCCCGGGAGATGAGTGGGAGCAGGGCAATCAGGGGTTCAATGACCACGGCGCGGCCGAAATCGCGCCTTCGCCACCGGCCCGGTCGGGGAGAGATATGGCCCGTATGGGGGGTTGTCAACGGCGCGAACCTCTCAAGGATTTCATCATTTTGACAGAGTTTTCGCGTTGCCAAGACGGTACGTTTGGGAGAGTGTCCGCCGTCCCCAACAGGCTCTTATCCGAGATAAGGATTTTCCATGACCTTCGTATCGCTCGCCCTGACGCCGGGCCTGCGCCCGGGCCGCACCCTGGCTGCCCTGACCGGCGCCGTTGCGGTGGCCTTTCTCACCAGTTTCCCGGTTTACGCGCAGGACGCCAATCCGGTCCTCGCCAAGGTCAATGGCCAGGAAATCCGCCAGAGCGACGTCACCATTGCCGAGGAGGAGCTCGGCCCGAGCCTCGCCCAGATGGATCCCGCGACCCGGAAGGACAATGTGCTGTCGTTCCTGATCGATATGAAGATCGTCGCCAAGGCCGCCGAGGACAAGAAGATCGCCGATCGTGAGGACTTCAAGTCCAAGCTGGCCTTCGCCCGTAACCGCCTGCTCATGGACAACCTGTTGGCCGTCGAAGGCAAGGAAGCCCTGACCGACGACAACATGAAGAAGGTCTATGAGGACGCGGCCAAGCAGATCACCGGCGAAGCCGAAGTCCATGCCCGCCACATCCTGGTAGAGAGCGAGGCCGAGGCCAAGACGGTCGCCGACGAGCTGAAGAAGGGCGCCGATTTCGCCGAACTCGCCAAGAAGAAGTCGAAGGATCCGGGCGCGGCCGATGGCGGCGATCTGGGTTTCTTCACCAAGGACCAGATGGTGCCGGAATTCTCCGCCGTCGCTTTCGCGCTCGAGCCGGGCAAGATCTCGGACCCCGTGAAGTCGCAGTTCGGCTGGCACATCATCAAGGTCGAGGAAAAGCGCAACCGCAAGGCGCCGGAATTCGAGCAGGTGAAGCCGCAGATCGAACAGTATGTGGTGCGCAAGGCGCAGGCCGACTACGTCACCAAGTTGCGTGAAGGTGCCAAGGTCGAACGCATGGATCAGGCTGCTGCAACGCCTGCTCCGGCGGCACCCGCCGCGCCTGCCGCCAAGGACGCGCCGAAGCCGGCTGACAGCAAGATGGCTCCGGCAAAGAAGTAATTCTGGACTCGAAAAGCCCGCCCTCTGTCGAGAGGGCGGGCTTTTTGCTGCCTGTGCGTGGCTTCAGGCCTGCGTTTCGGTGACACGCTGCCGCTGCGTCACGTGGTAGCGCGGCGCTGGCGTCGCATGACCGAATTTGGTCGAGAGGGCGCGGCGATCTGCTTCGAAGCGGGTCCAGTTCGCGCCGTCCTGCAGGCCCGGAATGGTGACGCGTTCACCCTGGTCGAGGCCAGCCAATGCAGCATCGACCATGTCGTCGGCGCGCATCACGATGGCCTGATCCATATTCTGGTGTGGGAAGCCCGCGATGTCCCAGAATTCGGTGGCCGTCGCGCCCGGCAACACCGCCTGCACGCGGATGCCCTTATCGGCGAGTTCATGCACCAGCGAATGGCTGAAGCTGAGCACATAGGCCTTGCTGGCTCCGTAGACGCCGTTGAGGATTTCTGCACCGATACCGACGATCGACGAGATGTTGATGATCGTGCCTTTGTTGCGCGCGACGAAGCCGGGCACGGCGGCATAGGTCAGCCGTGTCAGCGCGGTCACGTTCAGTGTGATCATGTCTTCCATTTTGTCGACATCGGCATTGAGCAACGGTGCCACCGCGCCGACGCCGGCATTGTTGACCAGCATCGTAATGCTCGCATCGTCGCGCAGCACAGCTTCGACCTTTGCCAGATCGGCCTTGTTGCCGAGATCGGCGGCCAGCGTGCGGACCGATCGTCCGGTCTCGCTGGTCAGTCGCTTGGCGAGGGCCGCCAGGCGGTCCTGGTTCCGCGCCACCAGAATGAGATCGTAGCCGCGCTTGGCCAGCCGGTCCGCATAAACGGCGCCAATGCCCGTCGAGGCGCCCGTAATTAGTGCCGTGCCCTGATGTGAATTCGTCATTGTCGTTCTCCTGAATGCTCTCGGCCGTAGCGGCCGTGTCAAGAAACCTAGTCTTGCGCGGACGTGTCTTAAATGTCATATAAACGGCGTTTTAGGACGTCTTGTCCTGGGGGAGCGAACACATGCAGCGCATCGGCCTTGTTGTTTCCCAGGGGTGCTCGCCCATCAGCCTTGCGGCGATGTCGGTCTTTGAACTGGCCAATATGCTGACCGATCCGCCCACCTATGATCTGCATGTGTTGTCGGAGCGGGGCGGTCAGGTCGGCACCTCGCTGGGCATGAGTTTGACCACCGAACCGTTCAATGCGTCTGATGCCTATGACACGCTGATCATTGCCGGCGGTCTGACGGTCGAATCCGCGACGCCCGGCCTGATCGATTTCGTGCGACAGGCGCCCAAACATGCGCGGCGTGTTGCGTCCATCTGTATCGGCGCCTTCGTGCTCGCCGAAGCCGGCATTCTCGATCAACGGCGCGCGACCACGCACTGGTTCTATGCGCGCGACATGCAGAAGCAATTTCCGAAAGTGAGGGTCGATGAAGACCGCATCTTCGTGAATGACGGTTCGATCTGGACCTCGGCCGGCATGACCGCGGGCATCGATCTCGCACTGGCGATGGTGGAGGCCGATCTCGGCGAGGACGTCGCGCGCAACATCGCGAAAAAGATGGTCGTGTATCACCGTCGCGCGGGCGGTCAGTCGCAGTTCTCGGCGTTGCTGGAATTGGCGCCGAAATCGGATCGCATCCAGAACGCGCTTGCCTTTGCGCGGGACAATCTGCAGAAGCCGCTGACGGTGAATGATCTCGCCGATGCCGCAAATCTCAGCCCGCGGCAGTTCAGCCGCGCCTTTCACGCCGAGACAGGCCAATCGCCCGCCAAGGCCGTCGAGCATCTGCGGCTGGAGGCCGCGCGGTTGATGATGGAGCAGAGCCGGCATCCCATCGACACCGTCGCGCAGCAGACGGGGTTTGCCGATCGTGACCGCATGCGCCGCGCATTTCTGCGCGCCTATGGCCAGCCGCCGCAGGTGATCCGCCGAAATGCGCGGTCTCAGATGGACGCGTGAGAGAACGTCAGCTCAGCCGATCTTGCGGCCGATATCCAGAAACTTCTGCCGGCGCTGCTGACGAATAGTCGCCGCGTCCATGCCGCGCATGTCGTTGAAGGCCTGGGCGATGGCGTCGCCGGTGATGGCAATCATGGCGGCGGGGTCGCGGTGTGCGCCGCCCGGCGGCTCTTTCAGGATGGAATCGATCACACCGAAGCGCAGCAAATCCTGCGCCGTGATCTTCATATTGGTCGCGGCTTCCTGCGCCTTGGATGAGTCGCGCCACAGGATCGACGATGCCGCTTCCGGCGAGATCACGCTGTAGATGGCGTGTTCCAGCATCAGCACCTTGTTGGCGGTGGCAATGGCGATGGCGCCGCCCGAGCCGCCTTCGCCGATGATCACAGCGACATTGGCAACGCCAAGGCCGAGGCAGGCATCGGTGGAGCGTGCGATGGCTTCAGCCTGGCCGCGCTCTTCCGCGCCGATGCCGGGATAGGCGCCGGCGGTGTCGACCAGCGACAGCACGGGAATGTTGAAACGGTCGGCCATCTCCATCAGGCGAACTGCCTTGCGGTAGCCTTCGGGGCGGGCCATGCCGAAATTATGCTTGAGCCGGCTTTCGGTGGTGTTGCCCTTTTCCTGGCCGAGCACGCAAACGCTCTCGCCGCGGAAACGGCCGAAGCCGGCCACCAGCGCTTCATCCTCGCCGAACTTGCGGTCGCCGGCGAGCGGCGTGAATTCGGTGATCAGCGCTTCCACGTAATTCATGCAATGCGGGCGCTGCGGATGCCGCGCGACCTGGGTCTTCTGCCACGGCGTCAGGTTCGCATAGAGCTCGTGCAGCGCGGCGACGGCCTTGTCCTCGATGCGCACGATCTCTTCGCCGATGTCGCTGCCGCTGGCGGCCAGCGTGCGCAATTCATCGATCTTGGAATCCAGCTCGGCGACGGGCTTTTCAAAGTCGAGATAGCTGCGCATGGGTTCGGACATTCACTGGATATGGGAAGGACGGACGGCGGGCGAAACTGCCGGTGCAGGCTTTTCAAGTCAATCGGGGCTGCAAGTCAAGCCGCGAAGGTGTCATTTACTTTGAAAAATCAAAGAGATATTTCAACGTTCAAGCGCCTTTTTATGACGTTTCCATTGCTGTGTTGCGCTTGCGGCGATGCCACCACCAGATGGTGGCGCCGGCCAGCACGGCCGCCACGATCACGGCCTGAATCCAGTAGTGTTTGGCTTGGCCTTCGAGGCCGGCGATGCCGCCATAGCGGTCCAGCACCGACACTGCGAGCACGCCGGGCAACACATGCGCCGGCGCCCAGAGCAATGCTGCGGGGATGTTCACGGCATAGAATTTCGCCGGTGCGGTCCCCAATGCTCCGGCCGTGACCGGCACGAAAGCGCGGATGGGCGGAACGAAGCGGCCGAGGAACACGGCCAGCGTGCCGAAGCGATGGAAGAAGGCCTCGCTCTGCGCCACCACGCCCGGATAATTCGAAAGCGGCCACGCGTCGAGCAGTTGTCGTTGCCGGACATGCCCGATCCAGAATGCGCTCCCGTCGCCGAGCACGGCGCCCGCCACGGCGGCCGCCAGCACCGCCATGAGATCGAGGTCGCCTGCCGGAATCAGGGCGCTCAGCGCCAGAATGACCGTGGTGCCTGGGATGAATGTTCCGAGCACCGGCACGGCTTCCAGCAAGGCAGTGAGGAAAATAGTGAGGTAGCCCAGCCAGGCATGCGCGGCGACAAAATGGGTCAGGGAATCGATGAAGGACGTCACGAAATTCCGATCCAGCGCGGGGTGCCTCGGCCAACTGACAGCATATATGATTGAAATGGCCGGCCGCGCCGTTCGATCCCCAAATACCGCTGCAAATTGATCGACCCGGAGCATCGGCTGATTCGCAGGGCAGACTTCCAAAAATTGCCGTTAGAACCTATCTCGATGATAACATTCGGGAACTTTGATGAAGAGCTGGGCTTTGTCCAGCCGCGGCTCTCTGATACGTTCCACAAAGCACCCCATCCGCAGCCATTACTAGACTGGTTTCGGGATATCCGGGACCACGGAGGATTGATGACCGCCGCCTCGACCAAACTGCAAGAAAAGACCGACGCGTTGATTGGCATTCCCGACAAGATGGTGTCGGTGCGCAAATTGTTCGGCATCGATTCCGACCTCGAAGTGCCTGCCTTCTCCGAATCCGATCCGCATGTGCCGGACACCGATCCCGATTACCGGTTCGATCGCGCCACCACGCTTGCCATTCTCGCCGGCTTCTCGCGCAACCGTCGCGTGATGGTCACGGGCTTCCACGGCACCGGCAAATCGACCCATATCGAGCAGGTCGCTGCCCGCCTCAACTGGCCCTGCGTGCGCGTCAATCTCGACAGCCACATCAGCCGTATCGACCTCGTCGGCAAGGACTCCATCGTGGTCCGCGACGGCAAGCAGGTCACCGAATTCCGTGACGGCATTCTGCCCTGGGCGCTGCAGCACAATGTCGCGCTGGTGTTCGACGAATACGATGCCGGCCGTCCGGACGTGATGTTCGTCATTCAGCGCGTGCTGGAAGTCTCCGGCCGCCTGACGCTGCTCGACCAGAACAAGGTGATCAAGCCGCATCCGGCGTTCCGTCTGTTTGCGACCGCGAACACCATCGGTCTCGGTGACACGTCGGGTCTCTATCACGGCACGCAGCAGATCAACCAGGGCCAGATGGACCGCTGGTCGATCGTCACCACGCTGAACTATCTGGCGCATGACGAGGAAGTCGAGATCGTGCTGGCGAAGGCCAAGCACTATCAGAACCCCGAGGGCCGCGACATCGTCAACAAGATGGTGCGCCTTGCGGATCTCACGCGTAACGCCTTCGCCAATGGCGATCTGTCGACGGTAATGAGCCCGCGTACGGTGATCACCTGGGCCGAGAATGCCGACATCTTCAACGATATCGGCTTCGCGTTCCGCGTGACCTTCCTGAACAAGTGCGACGAACTCGAGCGTCCGCTGGTCGCCGAATTCTATCAGCGCTGCTTCAATGCAGAGCTGGCGGAAAGCTCGGTGAATGTGGCGCTGAGCTAAGACGTCTTCTTCCCCTCTCTTCCAAGAGAGGGGAATGCACCTCCGCATTCAATCGGTTGCTCCCGCACGCGCGGTGACGACCCGCGCAAAGGCTGCGATGAGCACGACGACGACCAACAAATTCCGCCCCGGCTCCAAGGAAGCGCCGACCGAGCCGTTCAAGCGCGCGGTGACGTCGTGTTTGCGCGCCATCGCCAAAGCGCCGGAGCTTGAAGTGACTTTCGCGGCCGAGCGGCCGGGTCTCTCACCGGGCAAAGCCCGTCTTCCTGAACCCGCGCGAAAAATGAGCAAGCGCGACGCCGCCATCGTGCGCGGCCACGCGGATTCGATCGCGCTCAAACTCGCCTGTCACGATCCCAAGGTTCACCGCAAGCTGATGCCGGGGAATCCGCAGGCGCGCGGTGTGTTCGAAGCCGTCGAGCAGGCCCGCGTGGAAGCGCTCGGGTCGCGCCGCATGGCCGGCGTGGCCAAGAACCTCACGGCGATGCTCGACGATCATTTCCATCGCGGCAAGTTCGACGAAATCACCGACCGCGCCGATGCGCCGCTGGCCGATGCGCTGGCGATGCTGGTGCGCGAGCGCCTGACCGGCATGGCGCCGCCGGCCGCCGCGAAGAAGATGGTCGACCTCTGGCGGCCGGTCCTCGAAGACAAGATCAGCGATCGCCTCGACCAGCTCGATCGGTTCGCGGAGAACCAGGCCAAGTTCGGCGATGCCGTGCATGACCTGCTGTCGGCGCTGGAGCTCGGCGACGATCGCAATGCCGAGCCGGATGACGAGGAGAGCGAGGACGACGAGCGCCAGGGCGAGAACGATCAGGCCGGTGCCGAAGGCTCGCCCGAGAGCGACGCCTCGCAGGAAATGAGCGCCGATCAGGCGCAGCAGTCGTCCGACGAAATGTCCGACAGTTCGATGGAGAGCGCGCAGGCCTCCGCATCGGACACGTTCGACGAAGACGGCGAGATGGGCGACGACGAAACGCCCGGGGAAGCCACGCGTCCGAATTCGCGCGGCGCGAACGAGCCGCGCGGTCCCGAATATCACGCCTTCGCGCCGAAATTCGACGAAGTCATCGCAGCCGAAGACCTCTGCGATCACGACGAGCTCGAACGGCTGCGCTCCTATCTCGACAAGCAGCTCGCACATCTGCAGGGCGTCGTCGCGCGCCTCGCCAACCGCCTGCAGCGCAAGCTGATGGCGCAGCAGAACCGCGCCTGGGACTTCGACCTCGAGGAAGGCATCCTCGATCCCGCGCGTCTGTCACGCGTGGTGACCGACCCGCATCATCCGCTGTCCTTCATGCATGAGAAGGAAGCGACGTTCCGCGATACGGTGGTGACGCTGCTGTTGGACAATTCCGGTTCGATGCGCGGTCGCCCTATCACGGTCGCTGCGACCTGCGCCGACATTCTCGCGCGCACGCTGGAGCGTTGCGGCGTCAAGGTGGAAATCCTCGGCTTCACGACGCGCGCCTGGAAGGGCGGGCAGTCGCGTGAAGCGTGGCTCGGCGCCGGCAAGCCGGCCAATCCCGGCCGCCTCAACGATCTCCGTCACATCATCTACAAGTCGGCGGACGCGCCGTGGCGCCGCGCGCGCAAGAATCTCGGCCTGATGATGCGCGAAGGTCTGCTCAAGGAGAACATCGACGGCGAGGCGCTCGACTGGGCGCACAAGCGCCTGCTCGGTCGTCCCGAGCAGCGCAAGATCCTGATGATGATCTCCGACGGCGCGCCGGTGGATGACAGCACGTTGTCGGTCAATCCCGGCAACTATCTGGAGCGCCATCTGCGCCACATCATCGAGGAGATCGAGACCCGCTCGCCGGTCGAACTGATCGCCATCGGCATCGGCCATGACGTGACGCGCTACTACCGCCGCGCTGTGACCATCGTCGACGCCGAAGAACTCGGCGGCGCCATTACCGAGAAGCTGGCCGAATTGTTCAGCGAAACGGCAGGGCCTGCACCGACCCATGGTCGGCGACGCAGAACGCATTAGGCTTATAGGATGGGTTTTGCTTTGCTCTACCCATCCTCCAGGGCCATCGCTTGACCACTGATCTCACCCGTCGTCATTTTCTTGCAGTCGCGGCTTCAGCAGCCGCGCTGCCGTCGCTTGCCCGTGCGCAGCCCGTGCCGGTGCCGGCAACGCCATCGGCCCGTGCGCCGGTGTCGATCGAGATCGAAGCGCGGCCGATCCCGGCTTTCGATACGCGTGATCGCGCGCATACAAGGTTCGGGTCGCTGCAATATCGCAGCGGATTGGTCCTGACGTCGCGCTACAAGGACTTCGGCGGCATCTCCGGTCTTCGCCTGGATGACAAGGGTGAGGGTTTCATCGCCATCAGCGACAAGGGCAACTGGTTCACCGGCAAGATCGTCTATAGCGGCGATGCCATGGTCGGCATTGTCGATGTCGAGGCGGCGCCGATGCTGGGCGCCGACGGCAGGCCGATCACCGCGCGCGGCTGGTACGATACCGAGTCCATCGCGGTGGACGGGCCGACGGTCTATATCGGCCTCGAACGCGTGCATCAGATCCTGAAATTCGACTTCGGCCGCGATGGCGTGCGCGCCCGGGGCGAACCGATCCCGCAGCCGCCGGGCATGCGCAAGCTGCCCAGCAATGGCAGTCTCGAAGCGCTGGTGATGGTGCGCAAGGACAGGTTCAAGTCTTCACCGCTGGCCGGCATGCTGCTGGCGATCTCGGAGCGCGGGCTCGACAGCGCCGGGAATATCTCGGCCTGGATCATCGGCGGCAAGGCGCCGGCGAATTTCTCGGTCCGCCGCACCAAAAATTACGACATCAGCGATGCGGCGCTGCTGCCATCCGGCGATCTGCTGCTGCTGGAACGTAAGTTCTCGCTGTTCGGCGACACCGGCGTCCGCATCCGCCGCATTCCCCTCGCATCGATCGTGCCGGAGGCCGTCATCGACGGTCCCACCATCTTCGATGCGGATCTCGGCTACGAGATCGACAATTTCGAGGGGCTCGATGTCCATGTCACGCCGGAGGGCGACACGGTGCTGACGCTGATCTCGGACGACAATTTCTCGATGCTGCAGCGAACCCTGCTGATGCAGTTCACGCTGCTGGAATAGAGTCTTGGTTCTGACGCGTTTTCTTAATGCGAACCGGCATCCACTTCGCTCGAAAACGCTATGGGAGGTCAGGCCGCAGCCTCGGACTGCTTGGCCTGATGGGCGATCAGCAAGTCGCGCAGTTCGCTTGCGGGCTTGGCGGGGCTGAACAGATAGCCCTGCATCTCGGTGCAGCCGAGCGCGCGCAGCAGCTCCTTCTGCCGGGGCGTTTCGACGCCTTCGGCCGTCGTCGTCATGTTGCGCGAACTCGCGATATTGACCACGGCCTGCACGATCGAGGACGAGCCCTGTGCATCGGCGATATCGGTCACGAAACAACGGTCGATCTTGATCTTGTCGAACGGGAAGCGCTGCAGATAGCTCAGGCTGGAATAGCCGGTGCCGAAATCGTCCAGCGCAATGCGCACGCCGATCTCGCGCAACCCGTGCAGGATTTCCAGCGCAGTCTCGTCGTCGCGGATCAGCACGGCCTCGGTGATTTCGAGCTCCAGCCGCCGTGCCGGCAGGCCGGAAGCGGCGAGGGCGGTGGTCACCTTCAGGGCGAGCGACGCGCAGCGGAACTGGACCGGCGAGACATTGACCGCCACCCGGATGTCGCAGGGCCAGCTGGCGGCCTCGGCGCAGGCGGTGTTCATTACCCATTCGCCGAGTTCATTGATGATGCCGATATCTTCGGCGACCGGAATGAACTCTGCCGGGGAGATCATGCCGCGTTCGGGGTGGCGCCAGCGCAGCAGGGCCTCGCAGCCTACGATGGTGTCGTCGCGCAGGGTCAGCAGCGGTTGATAATAGACTTCGAAGCCGCCTTTGGCGAACCCGCCATCACCCGCCGCGTGACGCAGTTCAAGCTCCAGCGAGCGACGGGCCTGCACCCGCGCATCCATTTCGGGCTCGAAGAAGCGGAAAGTACGGCGGCCGTCGGCTTTGGCGCCATACATCGCAAGGTCGGCGTTCTTCAGCAGCGTATCGAGATCTGCGCCGTCGCGCGGCGCCAGCGCGATGCCGATCGACGCGTCGGTAAGCAGGCTGTGGCCGAGACAATCGAATGGCTGGCGGATCGCATCATAGATGCGGCCGACAAGATCGGTGATGTCGGCATGGCTCTCGACGCCAGTCTGCACGATGGCGAATTCGTCGCCGCCGAGCCGCGCCACCACGTCGGAGCCGCGCACGCAGCCGCGCAGCCGCAGCGCGATGCCCTTGAGCAGTTCGTCGCCGACGGGATGGCCGAGCGAGTCGTTGATACCCTTGAATTCGTCGATGTCGATATAGAGCACCGCGCATTGCGCGCCGCGCGCGACGCGCTTCAATTCGTGTTCGAGTTCGTTGCGGAACAGCGTGCGGTTCGGCAGGTCGGTCAGCGCATCGTAATGCGCCAGATGCGCGATCTTCTCCTCGGCATTGCGCCGCTCGGTGATGTCTTCATGGGTCGCGACCCAGCCGCCATCGGCCACCGGTCGCGACGAAATCTGGATCGCCCGACCGTCCGCGGTGTGCATGACATTGATGCTCGAACGTCCCACGTCGCGCATCACCTCCGCGACATAGGCGTCGACGTCTCCCTCAAACGAGCCGGTCTCCTTGCGATGCGCGATCACGTCACGGAACGGACGGCCCGGTGTGATGACCTCGCGCGATAGCCCGTACATGTCGAGATAGCGCTGGTTGCACACCACCACGCGCGCCTGCGCATCGAACAACAACAGGCCTTGCGTCATGTTGTTGATGGCGGTGTCGAGGCGGTTCTTCTCCAGGGTCATCTGCAACTGCGCTGCACGGCTCTGCCGCTGGATGTGACGGATCATCAGATACAGCAGACCTGCTAGGATCAGGGCCGACAGCGTCGCGAGGGTCACGAGAAATTTGGTCTGGTCGCGCCAGTCGGCCAGCGCGCCATCCACGGATGTGGTGGCGATCAGCGCGACCGGGAAGTTTTGCAGCAGGCGTATGGAGCCGAGCCGATCGACATTGTCGATGGGGCTGACGGTGCGGATGGTCGCGGGCGCGTCGCTGAAGCGCAGGTGCTGCAACAGCGGGCCGCTATTGATGACCTTGCCGATCGATGCGTTCATCTGCGGATAGCGCGCCAGCAACGTGCCATCGCGGTGGAACATCGCGATGGTCGCGTTCTCGCCGAGCGAGACGGAGGCAAAGAATTTTTCGAATTGCTGCGGTTCGACGCTGCGCGTCACGATGCCGAAGAATTCACCCTTGGGCCCTGTAATGCGACGTGCGAACAGCGTCTTCCACCGGCCGGTGATGCGGCTCAGGACCGGCTGCACGATCTCGTCGTCCTGGCTGAAGCCCTGCGATTTGAGTTTCTTGAAATATTCGCGGTCGGCCAGCACCAGATCCGGTCCGGGCCAGGCTCCTGTCCAGTTGACCAGACGGCCTTCGGCATCGAGAACGGTGATGTCGTTGGCGAATTCGTCATCCACCTTCGACTTCAGCATCATGTGGGACTCGTAGCTCGACATGCTGCTGGCAAAGCTGTGGACCGACATCACGCCGTTGGCGAGAAGATGAGCCGTGAGGCTCTTCTGGATGCGCTGCAGATCCTGGAACTGCTGATCGAAATGCCGGCTGAGCAGCAGCACGGTGTTTTCAAGTTCGCGGTTGGAATTATCGATCGTGCGCTGACGGAAATTGTTCACGGTCATCGCCGTGCCGGCGGCAATGGTGATGATCAGCACGGCGCCAACGAGCACGAGCCAGCGCACCGGCGCGCGGCGTGTCGTCGAGCGCCCATCGCCATGCTCGGCGGAGCCCGGCGCTGAAACGCGCACGTCGTTCGTCATTCGCCTCCCCAGCAGCCGCATGAATTCCTACCCCTCGTGCATAGGAATACCCGGGCAAGGGTGGAAGACGCGTTAGGAAGTCAGGTGAACCGCGGGTTAATTACAACCGTACAAATGGTATCTGCTTACGCCGCAAGGCTTTTCTGCTGCGGTGCGACCGGCCATGTCTGGTTGCGACCGTGCGCTTTTGCGGCATAGAGCGCACTGTCGGCATTGCTGATCAGGTCGTTCGACGTGGTCAGCGATGACGGCACGAGACACGCTGCACCGACGCTGATCGTCGTCGTGGTCATGCCGTCGCGCTCGAGATGGCCCACCTCGACGCGGATCCGTTCGCCGAGTTCGATGGCGTCGGCCAGGGAGAGGCCCGGCAGGATCAGCGCGAATTCCTCGCCGCCATAGCGCGCGGCGCAATCGCTGGCGCGTTTGGCATGCCGGGCGATGCTCCAGGCGATCCCGCACAGAACGAGGTCGCCGGCTTGATGGCCGAAATTGTCGTTGAACACCTTGAAGTGGTCGGCGTCGATCATCAGCAGCGAGATCGGCGCACGCGCGCGCTGGGCGCGCTGCCATTCCTTATCCATCACCACGTCGAAATGACGTCGGTTGGCGAGACCGGTGAGGCCGTCGGTCATGGCGAGGCGCGCCATCCTGTCTTCCATTTCGCCGCGCTTGCCCATCTCGCGCGCCAGGATCAGCATCAGCGCGCAGGCGATCAGGCCGAGCGCGGCCATGGCGCCGCCGATCTGCAGCGCTTCCTTGCGCCACTGGCCGAAGATCACGTCGGTGGACCGCCCCACCATCACGATCAGCGGATGCGAGCCCTCGCGCCAGACAAAAAGACGCCGCACGCCGTCAGTCGCGGAATCGCCGATATGGAAGCCGGAGAAATAGGCCAGCGCTTTCTGTACGCCCGGGACCCGGCTGAGATCGCGGCCGATGATCTCCATGTCGAACGGTGCACGCATGATCAACACGCCGTCCTGCCGGATGACGGAAATCACGTCGTTCGGCTCGAGCTGCAGGCGATCGGCGATCTCGTGGAAATAGCTGTAGCGGATGAAGCCGGCGACGATGCCCAGAAAAGTTCCGTCGCGCGCGGCAATACGGCGGCTCAGCACGATGCCGTAACTGCCCTGATGCAGCATCGGCTTGGAGATATAGAGGCCGAACAGCGGATCGCGCTTGTGGACCTTGAAGAATTCCTCATCGGCGAAATTCTGCGGCTTCGGATCCAGCGTCGACGAATCCAGCGTCACGTTGCCGGCGACGTCCGTGACCTGGATGGCGCCGAAGTGGCGCGCGGTGGCGGCATGGTCGAACAGGATCAGTTGCCGCATCGGCCGCGAGATCTCGACCAGTTCCGGCTCGGTCATGTTGCCGACCACGTTGCGCAGCGAGAGGTCGTAGAGTTCCACATTGCGGGCGACATCGGCATCGATGCTGGAGGCGAGGTTGCCGAGCGTCTGGTGCGCCAGCTTCTCGTCGCCGCGCCGCATGCTCATCAGCACGCTGCCGCAGATGACTGTGAATCCGACAACGACGATCGCCGCAGCGGCCAGCAGCCAGCGCGGGGAGATCCGGCGGGTCGTCTCGGATGTATTACGGGCCAGCATTGGCTTTCGTCGATCAAAAAGGACTGCGTTACAATCACCGACGCATAGCATCAGAACCGGTAATTCTTTGACAGCTACGCGGTGATCAACAGTTTCGTTTCGCCGTTTTGTGACGGGCGGTTAATAGGATGTGAAAGAAATCGAGACGCTTTGGTCGGCGAGTGCGCAAAAAGAAATATGGGCGTGCCGCGCAGGCACGCCCACAAACGTCGGGAGGAACCCGGAAAGCGGGTTCCCGCATCACCGCATGGCGCCGGCCACCATGATGTCGCGGCCGGAACGATCAGCGCTGTCGTCGCAGGTCAGCGCCACGGCGATGTCCGCGATGCCTTCGGTTGTATGGTTGCGCGCAGCGGGCAAAGCGATGAACTGCCGGTTCCGCACGCTGCCGTCGAGCACGTCGATGGCGGCGGGTTCCTCCGCGCCGAGCATCCCGGGCGCGATGGTGCTGACGCGGACGTTGCGCGTGCCATAGGCGCGCGACAATCCGCGCGTCATGGCATCGATGGCGGCGTCCGCGCCGGGATCCGGCATCGATGCGGGCGCTGTAGGAATCCCGTCGAGCGCGGTGAGATTGACGATGCTGCCGCCGGCGACGCCGAACATCCGCACCGCCTCCTGGCACAGCAGCATGGCGCCGAACACCTTCAGCTCGCGCTGCCGGTGCAACTCGTCCTCGGACACCACGTCCGCCACCTCGCTGCGCGCGAGGGCGCCGTTGTTGACGAGAATATCGAGCCGGCCGAAGGTCGCCGTGATTTCCTCATAGAGCCGCCGCACGTCCGGCCAGCGGGCGATGTCGCCCTGGACGGCGATGGCCCGGCCGCCGCGCCATACGATTTCGGCGACCACGCGCGCCGCGCCGCGGGGATCGTCCGCGTGATGCACGATCACCGCCGCGCCTTCTGCGCCGAAGCGCCGCGCAATGCCCGCGCCGATGCCGTCCGCGGCGCCGGTCACGAGCGCAACTTTTCCTGCCAGTCTTGTCATGGCATGTCCTTGGATCTGGATGATGTCTGTCTTGATCGTCAGTTGTGTGCGTAGATTTTGAGGCGGAATCGATCCGGGCGTGATCGCGCCCCGACAACAGTCTGGACGCGCAAGGCGGGGAGTTCGACCCGATACCCGTATGGCCTGGCAGATCCGAGGCCCGCGGGCGGCTCGCCGATCTGCTCTGTGGCTGACGCTGTTATCGCAAATGCAGCCGCGTCGGTGTTAGCGCGATCCTGCATCTGTTTTGCACGATCCTGCAAAAGTGATCCCGCAGCCATTTCCCCGCCACGGCACTGCACCTAGATACACCTCGGCATAAAAGGCCTGCCGCTTGAGGGGTTTGCGTGTGACCGAGACGATTCGTGAGATTGCCGACATCATTGCCCGTTACGCCGCCAATGGCAGCGACCATCCGACCGGCCTCGCCAGCCTCTATCTGAAGCGGCAGACCGAGCCGACGCAGCTCGTGCATACCGCGCAGTGGCCGTGTTTCGGCCTCGTGGCGCAGGGCGCCAAGCGGCTGCAACTGGGCACCGAGACCTACACCTATGCCGCCGGCGATTATGTGCTGGTGTCGCTCGATCTGCCGATGTCGTCCTGCATCGTCGAGGCCTCGGAAGCGCAGCCGCATCTCGGCATGGGCTTTGCGATCGATCCGCAATTGTTGAAGGAGGTGCTTGGCCGGTTCGGCAACGGTCATGCCGATGCGCCCGCGCATCCGCAGCTCCCCGAGCGCGGCGTCGTCGTCGCCAAGGCCTCCGCCGATCTGCTCGACGCCACGCTGCGGCTGCTGCGCCTGCTCGACCGGCCGCAGGACATTCCGGTGATGGCGCCGCTGCTCGAACAGGAAGTGCTGTATCGCCTGCTGGTCGGCCCTTACGGCGCGCGTCTGCGGCAGATCGCGCTGGCCGAAAGCCCGAGCAACAAGGTCGCCAAGGCCATCTCCTGGCTGCGCAGCAATTATGCCAGCCCGCTCCGCATCGAGGATCTCGCCGACCGCGTCGGCATGAGCGAGAGTTCGCTGCATCACAATTTCAAAACCGTCACCGCGATGACGCCGATGCAGTATCAGAAGCAACTTCGTTTGCACGAGGCGCGCCGCCTGATGCTGGTCGAGCGCCTCGATGTCGGCAGCGCCGGCTATGCGGTCGGCTATCAGAGCCCGTCGCAATTCTCCCGCGAATATGCCCGGCTCTACGGCCAGCCCCCGATCCGCGACGTCGGCAGTGCGCGCGGCCCGGTGCTCGGAGGCGAGGCCCGCGTCGCGGGGTGACGGCCTTCTTTACCTCGCCCCGCTTGCGGGGAGAGGTCGGCGCGAAGCGCCGGGTGAGGGGGACTTTCCGCAAGCTCCGCTGCCCTCGATTCGGCGACGCTGCCAACTCTCCCCACGTCATTGCCGGGCAGCGCGAAGCGAGCTTCGCTAGATGACCCGGCAATCCACCTTGATGGTCAAGCTCAGTAAAGATGGATACGCGGGTCAAGCCCGCGTATGACGTCGGAGTGTGAAGCGCGCGCGGCCACGCACGACAACGAAGCAACAACAAGGGAAACACATGATCTCTGCGGTGATCTTTGATTTCGGCGGGGTGATCACCTCCTCGCCCTTCGAGGCCTTTGCGCATTACGAGCAGAGCCATGGCCTGCCGAAGGACATCATCCGCCGCACCAATGCGGACAACCATTTCGAGAATGCCTGGGCGAAATTCGAGCGCGCCGAAATCGATCTCGCCACTTTCGATGCGCTGTTCGCCGCCGAGTCCAAAGCGCTCGGCGCCGAAGTGCCCGGCCGCGATGTGGTCAAGCTGCTGAAAGGCGAGATCCGCCCCGAAATGGTCGAGGCGCTGCGCCGCATCAAGCAAACATTCAAGACCGGCTGCATCACCAACAACCTGCCGGCCAATGCCATGGGCTCGACCGACGGCCGCGCGCTCTATGTGGCCGAGGTGATGGTGCTGTTCGATCACGTCATCGAATCCGCCAAGATCGGCCTGCGCAAGCCCGATCCGCGCATCTACACGATGATGACCGACAAACTGTCAGTCGATCCGAAACATTGCGTCTATCTCGATGACCTCGGCGTCAACCTCAAGCCCGCGCGCGAACTGGGGATGACCACGATCAAGGTGACGAGTGGTGCGCAGGCGATCGCAGAGCTCGAAGCCGCGACGGGATTGAAGCTGACCTGAAGCCGCGAAGCGACGCGCGGACAGCAGTGCTCCCTCCCCCCTTGCGGGGGAGGGTCGGGGAGGGGGGTAGCCACGGACTCGGTAGCTTGTGGCAACCCCTCTCCCGGCGCTTCGCGCCACCCTCTCCCGCAAGGGGAGAGGGGACGATGAACACGCGCAGCCGCGCTTCAATCGCAACCTCGCACTACACTACACAAAAACAAACGGCGCGCTCATCGCGCGCCGCTTGCTCACTTCCCACCCGATCAGATAATCGAACGGTCCACATGGCGCACTTCGCCGGTGCGCGCATCGATGTCGACCTGAATCCACTTGCCGTATTGATCGCGGCCCTCGATCTCCCATTCGTTGTCGTCGAAATGGGTGTTCTGCACCGTCACCACGCCGATCCCCGACGCGATCGCCAGCGCATCCTGCAGCGTCAGCGGGCCCGATGGCACCACCACGGCCGCGCGCGGCGCGGGCTGGCGCATATAGACATCGGCGGCGAAGGCCGGCGCCGCGACGCCAATCGCGCCCGCCAGTGCCAGCGGAAGCAAGGCCTTCGAAAATACGGCCTTCTTCAAAATCTGTTGCATCGAAATCTCCTCATCTGTCCCACGCGCCGCATGCGGCGCAACCGGGTTAAGAACGGTGCACGCTGCACTGCGTTCCCGGAGGAAATGAGGCGATTTGGTGCGGGAAAAGCGGTGATGCGCTATACTGGCAGCAGCACATCAGCACTCTCACGAATGAGATTTTTGGTCGAGGTCAGTGATGACAAAGAAAGCTGGCAAAGCGTTGGTGAAAAACCGCAACGTCCGCGGGTGAGGGGCTTTGCGCTTACTCTGCTGCGCTCACCGCTGGCAGCGCGAACGTCTCGATTCGCGTGAGGTCGAGCTTGCCGGATGCCTGATCGATAGCGAAGCCCACCACATCGCCGTTGGCGTCGAGATCGACCACCAGCCCGCGACGATTTCCCGGCGCCGGGCGCATCCTTCAGCGCGATATAGAGACTGTCAGGATTTTTATTCCGCTGAGATGTCGGGGCCTGACGGGCCCGTTCGTCATGGATGTATCGGGCGGCGGAAGCTGCCCGCCCGACGACAACCGAAGTAACCGAGCCACAGGAAGAAGCCCATGCCCAGCACGATCCGTCTGCATCGCGTCATTGCCGCCAGGCCGCAGAAGCTCTATCGCGCGTTCCTCGAGCCTGACGCGATTGCGAGCTGGCTCCCACCCTACGGATTCACCTGCACCGTCCATGAGCTGGATGCGAAGGTCGGTGGCCATCACAGGATGTCATTCCGGAACTTCACCACGGGCGGCAGTCACGCCTTTGGCGGGACCTATCTGGAGCTCGTTCCCGGTGAGCGTCTCGTCTACACCGACCGCTTCGATGATCCCAACCTGCCGGGCGAGATGAAGGTCACGGTGACGTTGAAGGCCGTGTCTGTCGGCACGGAGGTGAACATCGAGCAGCAGGGCGTGCCCGACGTGATCCCGGCCGAGGCCTGCTATCTCGGCTGGCAGGAATCCCTGCGCAAGCTCACGAAACTCGTCGAGCCCGAGATCAACCAGTAGCGCCGTCGCTTCCGGAACGGCTTGGGGAAATTCAATCAACAGCAGGAAGGAGCGCCAGCCATGGCACTCGCCCGTGTCCAACATGTCTCCGTCTCGCTCGACGGTTTCGCCACCGGCGAAGGCCAGAGCCTTGACGCGCCGTTCGGTCACGCCGGCGAGCGGCTGCACCAATGGATGTTCGCGACCCGATGGGGTCGCCAGATGCTCGGCCAGCCCGGCGGCACGGCGGGCATCGACGACGCATTCCTGCGGCTGTTCGCGCCCGGGATCGGCGCCGAGATCATGGGCGCCAGGAAGTTCGGTCCCCCCACATGGCATGAGGATCCGGACTGGAAAGGCTGGTGGGGTCCCAACCCGCCGTTCCATACGCCGGTCTTCGTCCTCACCCATCATCCGCGCGCATCGATTGAAATGGAGGGCGGCACGGTGTTCCACTTCATCGACGCTTCGCCTGCCGAGGCCCTTGAGACGGCCCGCGAGGCTGCGGCCGGCAAGGACGTGCGCATCGGCGGCGGTCCCACCACGATCCGCGACTTCCTTGCCGCCGGGCTCGTCGATCACATGCACATCGTGGTGGTTCCGATCCTGCTCGGCCGAGGCGTGCGCCTATGGGATGGCGTGGAGGGTCTTGAGAAGGACTACGAGATCGAGACGACATCCTCTCCGGGCGGGGTCGCACACATGACATTCGCTCGAAAGCACACACCGCGATGAGAAACTGCGCCAGAAACCGATCCCAAAATGCCATGTCGTCGAACTGCCGAAGGCGTTCGGTAACGGCGCGATCCACGACATGAGGAACCGATGGTTCGTTTGACGTAGGGAAGTGCCGAGACCACCAGATCGATGATGACCGTTTCGTCGCAGTCTGTGATCGGAATATTCGTTATTCGTAAAGCACCTCAGGTCGCGCCGGGGCAGCCTCGGGAGGCCGGGGCTGGCTGGCGCGATGCGCGGAAACTGCAATGTTGCAATGCGGTATTGAACTGTGCAATGCAGCAAAAGAAGTCTAGGCTCCTCATTCAATCCTACGAGGAGATTAACAGTGAAGAAGACTTTATCGATCGCCGTCGCGGCCGTGATCTCGATTGCGGGTGGCTGCGCCGGCTTCGCTGCGGAGTTGCCGACCTATGGATCGGCGGGTTTGCCGATATCGGCGGTGCAGGTTCGCGTGCTGGGAGCTGCGAACGTCCAGGAACAGTCGGCAGCGCCAACCTCCACGGCGTCTCTGCATCAGCTGAGAGTTCTGGCACCGCGGACGGAAATGACGACCGCGACGGCACCAACCCGGACCGAAACCGCTCGCTCACTTCGTTGACCGGCACCTCGTACCGATATCGCCGCGTCTTTCATTTTCGAAAGGGCTTCGCGTGCACATCAGGGCGGTGCCGCACCTCTCCCCGCCGGGGAGAGGTCGCCGCGTCTTCGCGGCGGTGAGGGGGCTCATGGCAGACGGGCGATCCATCTGCTCAATGTTACCAATCACGTGATATCTCGATCAGACGAGAGGTTCGGGATGGACCTCGACAGCTAAAAGACCCGACTAACAAAGGGCGCGAAAAAGCTGGCGATGACGGCCGGCAAAAAGGCCGGGACAACACGCGCGACAAAGCGCAACACCCGCCTGACCCTGGAGCTGCTGGAAACGGCGCGTGACATGCACGCCAGCGGTCTTCTGACGGACGTTGTCCGCGAAGATCACGATGCGTCCAGTGGACTGGTGGCGCTTGTCTGGTTCGATGACGCCAAGGACCCGCCCAAGCTAAGAGAAGTTTTTGTATTTGGAGTGTCTCTCCCGCTTATCGTAAAGCAATTTCTAAAATCTCGACCCGAGAATATTACGCTCGGCGCCAAGTCCGCGAGCTATTTTGACGTTCGTTGAAGTTTGCACAAAGAATTTTCTTTCTTGCGCGCTGCGTTCCCGGGGGAAATGAGGCGACGTTGTGGGAATTGGCGGTAGATTTTCAGGATAGTCTGCGTCGCATCAAGTCTATTTATCAGGATGCGGCGCCCCAGACTGCTCTCATAAATTGTCGGGCATCTTCTAATTCTGGATCGGTCTCGATGTCCCTTTGCGATAATACTTTCATAGCGAAGTCTGGACCATGACGAGCTTCGATAGTTCTGCAAAAACCTTCTAATTCGCCTACAGGGACTATCCACAGCCCAACTGTTCCGCATTTTTCCAACAGCTGATCAAACTGCAGGATTGGTTGTCCTCTCCCGATAGCATTGCGACCAGCAGTCTTTATGTGATCCCATGGCGATAACGATTTGAGTATGCCTCTAATGTTACGCCCTGCACTACTGGAGAATGGCTTAGTAACGTCCAGAGCCTTAAGTTCATCTTCGATACGTTGCTTTACTTGTGATGCGTCAAGTGGTGGTCGAAGTGTCTGGAGATGGTTGCTAAGTGCTGTCCAGTGACTTTCGATTTGCTCCCAAACTCCACCGAGAGTTTCGTAGAGTTCCTTAAATGTCTCTCTTTCATTCAGTATATCGATATCAGCTATTACGGAAACCGGAACATCTAGAGAACCATCTTCGAGTTGTCGGTCATCGCTGCGTTCAGCCATTCCAATGCGTGGTCGGCTGAGACAAGCGTAGCCCGCCTAACATACATGCCACGCTTTAATTGATCCCAGCGGTGAGCAGTTGGGCCAAGCTCTTCTCGCAGAATTTCGAGAGTTAGTTTGTATTCCCAATGTGGCGGCCGATCTAAGATGATTTGCTGCGCCAGGAAGCTGGTGTCCGCGAACTTTTGTAGTTGATCGGATTTGATTTTCTCACGTAGTCGCTCGCCAGGTTTACCAAGCCTTTCGAGTACGGCTGCCTCATGCAGGCGCCTCCATTGAAATAGCAAATCTACTGGAAATCTCAGTTCATCATTGTCGATGGATTTGTGGCAGTTTCGGCATAGCCAGATTGCGTTGGTGATATCGCCAAGTTCACTTGTGGAAAGCGATGCGGTGTATCTTGCTGATCTCGGTGTCAGCCCAAAAATGTGAGCGGCCTCTCCAATATTAACCGAGCCTAATTCGTGAATCGTTGGGCCACTAGTGAGGGCGCCGCAATCTGGATTTGAGCAAGTTAGGGCTGCTCGTTTGCCGAGGACTTCGATGGTGTCCGTTGAAAATCTGCCTAAAAGAGCCATAGCAGAGCCGATACTTACTGTTAGATTGATAGTATTAGGCTATGATAGTGAGACGCAGAAATACAACTAATTCGCGAATGTATGATTCAGTGCGAATTTTGCCGCTGCAAACAAGAACGGCCGGATCTCGCGATCCGGCCGTTCTGTATTCTCAAACTTAAAGTCTGATCGAAGGGATCAGGCGGCCGCGACTTCTGCGGTCTCAGCCTTCTTCTTTTCGATGGCGCGCTTGAGCAGCACGGCCTTCTGGGACAGCTCGCTCTCGCGGGCCTTGATCAGATAGGCATCGAAGCCACCGCGGTGGTCGACCGACTTCACGGCATTCGCCGACACGCGCAGGCGCACGCCGCGGCCGAGCACGTCGGACAGGAAGGTCACATTGACCAGGTTCGGCAGAAACCGGCGCTTGGTCTTGATGTTCGAGTGGCTCACCTTGTGGCCCACCTGGGGGCCCTTCAGTGTCAGTTCACAGCGCCGAGACATGGCGAAAATCCTCTGTCATCCCCGCAGCTAAAAGGCGAAGAGCCCAAAGCCGGGCAGGGGGTCAAAAATCACGTCCATTTCAGGAGTGGCGGACGTATAGGGGGCTTGGCCACGGCCGTCAAGATATCCGGGCCGTGAAAGTCGCGGCAAAACCGGCAAAAACCGCCATTTGCAGGCGCTGTATAGCCCGGCCTACGAGCGGAAACCACATGGAATCTGGCGCGGTTCCCATCATATAAACGACGTATTCGGGCCGGAAACAGGTCGCTCCAGCCGAATTCAGCGATGCGGCCCTGCGCCTTTGGCCGGGGATCGCCGACCAGGTGATATCAGCAAGTGAGCCTTCGCACGCCCCGCTTTGTGACCCGACCGGTGACGACCGCGCGGACCGCCGCGCCCGCAAGAGTACGATTTGCGGGCTTTGGCGCGCGTTTCGCCGTCGCCGCGGGCCTGATGCTGCCGGTTTTGCCGGTGGACGCCTCGGCGCAGGTGCAAGGCCAGATCCAAAGCCAGACGCAAGGCCAAGCTCAAGGCCAGAGCCCGGCCGCCGTGCCGGTTCAGGCCCCCGCCCAGGCGGTGTTGGCCGGCGGCAAGCTGGAGGCCAAATATGAAGCCAGCCTCGCCGGCATCGCGGTGGGCAAGGGCCAGTGGGCCATCGACATCAATGAAGACCAGTATTCCGCGACCGCCAGTGGCGGCACCGCCGGTCTGCTGAAGGCATTTGCCGGCGGCTCGGGCTCCGGCCAGTCCACCGGCCGCGTGGTCGCGGGCGCGCTGGTGCCGTCGAATTATCAGGCCGTCACCACCTCCGCGAAGAAGTCCGAGACGATCAAGATGCTGATCACGCCGGGCTATGTGAAGGAGTTCTCCATCGAGCCGGAGCCGCCGCTCGATCCCGAGAAGATTCCGATCACCGATGCGCATCGCCGCAACGTGATCGATCCGATGACCGGCTCGCTGATGCGCGTCGGCGGCACCGGCGAATTGCTGACGCCGGATTCGTGCCGCACCGGCGCGTCGATCTTCGACGGCCGCATGCGCTACGATCTCAAGCTCGACTACAAGCGCATGGAAAGCGTGAAGGCCGAGAAGGGCTATCGCGGACCTGCCATCGTCTGCGCCGTCTATTTCACGCCGATCGCCGGCTATGTGCCCGACCGCGCCGCCATCAAATATCTTGCCGCCCAGCGCAATATCGAAGTGACCCTGGTGCCGATCGCCGGAACCCGCGTGCTGGTGCCGTATCGCATGGTGGTGCCGACCCCGCTCGGCGTCGCCATGCTGGAAGCCACCGAATTCGTCACCACCCCCGCGCCGGCCAAGGCCGTGGCGAAGACGAACTGAGAGAACGAGGCAAGTTCTAAAGGAGGCGGCTCCACACACCGGCCTCATCCTGAGGAGCCGCGCCCTTGCGCGGCGTCTCGAAGGATGGTGACAGGTCTTGGCCTCGCCAGCTCATGGTTCGAGACGCGCGAAGCCGCGCTCCTCACCATGAGGGACCGAGACGGGACGCTGCCGCAGGATTGCCGCAAGACAAAGTGCGCCATCGCAGCATCGTCGCAAACGCGCCGCAGGATTTGCGCAGGATCCCGGCTTGACTCAAAGCCGGTTCGGAGTCCGTGCGCTGTTCATAACTTCGGGGATTTGTCGGCCCTTGTTGCGCTGTCACAAACTTGATCTAGTCAGTCTCGGAGAATGTCAGCGCGAGATGTTGGGGTGATGCGGCCAGGGAGGTGCCGAGTCACCGATTCGGGCCGCTTTCGTTCCGGACTCGTTCCAAACCATCAAAAAGCGCGGCTCTGAAGCGTCGTAACCTGTCTCCGTCCTTGACAGTCGGCGACGCGGAAATATCTGAAAAACATGGCCTTTTTGTCTTCTCCGCCCACGCTGTCCAACGGCAGGGCCCCCGGCGCCGGCGTCACCGCGGTGCTCGGCCCCACCAATACCGGCAAGACCCATCTCGCCATCGAGCGCATGCTCGCGCATTCGTCGGGCATCATCGGCCTGCCGCTGCGCCTGCTGGCGCGCGAGGTCTATAATAAAATTTTGGACCGCGTCGGCCCCGAAGCCGTGGCGCTGATCACCGGCGAAGAGAAGATCAAGCCCGCCAAGCCGCGCTACTGGGTGTCCACCGTCGAGGCGATGCCGCGGGATCTCGACGTGTCGTTTCTGGCCGTCGACGAGATCCAGATCGCGGCAGATCTCGAGCGCGGCCACGTCTTCACCGACCGCATCCTGCATCGCCGCGGCCGCGACGAGACGCTGCTTTTGGGCGCCGCCACCATGCGCCCGATCATCGAGCGTTTGCTCCCCGGCGCCAGCATCGTGACGCGGCCGCGCTTGTCGCATCTGGAATTCGCCGGCGATCGCAAGATCACGCGGCAGCCGCGCAGGACAGCGATTGTCGCGTTTTCGGCCGACGAAGTTTATGCCATCGCCGAACTCATCAAGCGCCAGCACGGCGGCGCTGCGGTGGTGCTGGGCTCGCTGTCGCCGCGCACCCGCAACGCGCAGGTGGCGATGTTCCAGAACGGTGACGTCGACTACCTAGTGGCAACCGACGCGGTCGGAATGGGCCTCAATCTCGACGTCGACCACGTCGCCTTCGCCAGTGACCGCAAATATGACGGCTACCAATTCCGCCGCCTTACGCCGTCGGAATTCGCGCAGATCGCCGGCCGCGCCGGCCGCGCGACACGCAACGGTACCTTCGGCACCACAGGCCGCTGCGAGCCGTTCGAGCCCGAACTCGTCAATCAACTGCAGAACCACATCTTCGAGCCGGTGAAGGTGCTGCAATGGCGCAATTCGAAGCTGGATTTCTCCTCCATCGCCTCGCTGCAGGTGTCATTGGCGGAGGTGCCGCGCCACGAGGCGCTGACCCGTGCGCCGATCGCCGAAGACCTGCGTGTGCTCGATCATGCCGTCCGTGACGTCGACGTGCGCGAAATGGCCCAGGGCAAGGCCGCCGTCGAGAAACTGTGGGATGCGTGCCAGATTCCAGATTACCGCCGCATCGCGCCCGCTGCACACGCAGAGCTGGTAGTCACTATCTTCAACTTCCTGATGCAGCGTGGGCGCATCCCCGATGCCTGGTTTGGCGCTCAAATCGCGCAAGCTGACCGAACCGATGGCGATATCGACACATTATCGGGCCGAATCGCGCAAATCCGGACCTGGACATTCGTGGCAAATCGTCCCGATTGGCTCTCAGATCCTGATCATTGGCAGGGAATTTCGCGCGAATTGGAAAATAAACTGTCAGATGCCCTTCATGAGAGGCTCACTGAGCGTTTCGTTGATCGTCGTACCAGTGTATTGATGCGCCGCTTGCGGGAAAACACGATGCTGAATACTGAAATTGGTAAGACGGGCGAAGTGATCGTAGAGGGCCATGTAATTGGCCGTCTCGACGGATTTACATTTTTGCCCGATGCGGCCGAGGCTGGCTCGGATGCGAAGGCCTTGCAGGCCACGGCGCTGAAGGCGCTGGCCGGCGAGATCGACGCGCGCGCCGAGAAACTCGGCAATGCGCCGGACGATCAGTTCGTGCTCGCCTCCGACGGCACCATGCGCTGGACTGGCGATGCGGTGGCCCGTCTGGTTGCAGCCGACGACGTGCTGCATCCCCGTCTCCGTATCATCGCCGACGAGCGCCTCTCCGGCGCGCCGCGCGATGCGGTGCAGGCCCGCCTCGATCTCTGGCTGAAGACGCATATCGAGAAGCTGCTCGGGCCGCTGTTCGATCTGACCAAGGCCGAAGACATCACCGGTATCGCACGCGGCATCGCGTTCCAGCTCACTGAAGCGCTGGGCGTGCTCGAGCGGCAGAAGATCGCGACCGAGATGAAGGATCTCGATCAGCCATCGCGCGCGACCTTGCGCAAATACGGCGTCAGGTTCGGCGCCTATCACATCTATATTCCCGGCCTGCTGAAGCCAGCGGGGCGTTCGCTCGCGGCGCTGCTCTGGGCGTTGAAACAGGACAATGTCGACATGTCGGCACTGTCGAGCGCACAGCATCTCGCAGGCTCGGGCCGTACATCCTTCCCGGTCGACAAGCTGCTCGATCGCGATGCCTATCGTGTGCTGGGCTATCGCCAGTGCGGCGAGCGCGCCGTGCGCGTCGATATTCTGGAACGTCTGGCCGATCTGATCCGTCCTGCATTGGCGTGGCGCGAAGCGTCACCGGGCGAGAAGCCCGCCGGTGCCTTTGATGGCCGCCACTTCGTGGTGACGCAGGCGATGACCTCGCTCACCGGCTCGGCCGGCGAAGATTTCGCCTCGATCCTGCGTGCCCTGGGCTATCGCATGGAGAAGAAGGCGCCGCTGCCGCCGGCACCGCCGAAGCCGGTCGCTGCGACGACGCCGATTGAGGCCCAGGCAGACGACAACACGGGCGATCAGCCCGACGCATTGGTGGGACTTGCCGAGTCCGACAAGCCCGGTGAGGACAATGTCATTGCGGTCGAGGCTGCCGCTGAAGCGGCCGAGACGGCTGAGATCGCGGCTGCGGATGTCGCACCTGCCGAGATTGCGACCGAAGCGGCCCCGGCCGAGGAAGCTGCAGCCGTGCCGTCGGCATCGCTGTTGCCTGAAGTCGCACTGGTGCCCAGTGCCGCGGCTGAAGCGGCGCCTGTTGAAGAGACGGCTTCCGTCGAAGCGCAGCCAGAGCCCGCTGCGGCCGTTGCCGAAACCGGGACTGCTGCCGAGACCGCACCTGCTGCAGTGGCCGATGCTGCTGCGCCTGCCGAGGGCGACGCTGCTGCGGTTCCTGCCGTCGCTGCCGAGCCCGAACTGGTCGAAGTCTGGCGCCCGGGTGGCCGTTCGGAAGAACGCCGTCCGCCGCGCCACGACCGCAACCGCCACCATCGCAATACCAACGCCCCGCAGGGCGCTGCGCAGTCGGCTCCCGCCGAAGGCGCCGTGGCCGATGGCGCGCAGCGCGAGCGGCACGACCGCGGCGGCCAGGGCCGCCGCGATCGCAACAATAACAACGAGTTCCGCCGTCCGCGCAGCGATGCGCCGGCCGCCGCGGTCTCCGCTGAAGGTGCGCCGAACCGCGACAACCGTGGCAATCGCGGTAACCGCGACAGCAAGCCGGGCGAGGGTGGCCGTCCGCCGCGTGAGCGCGAACGCTTCCAGGGCAAGGGCAAAGGCCCCTTCAAGGGCGGCGACAAGGGCCGTGAGGGCCGTGGCAACGATCGCGGCGGGGCGACCCGTCCATTCGCCACATCGGCCGCACCGCGCGAACGGGACCGTCCGATCGATCCGAACTCCCCCTTCGCGAAACTCGCCGCGCTCAAGGAACAGCTCAGCGGCCGCAAGGATTGATGCAGGTCATGTAAGGCGGCACCGAGCCGCCATTTGGTGGTGTGCTGATTGGAGCGCCAGCGTCTTGATAAATGGCTGTGGCACGCGCGGGTCGTCAAAGCCCGCACCAGTGCCGTTGCGTTGGTGGAAGGCGGCAAGGTCCGCATCAATGGCGAGCGCGAGAAATCGCCAGGCCATGGTGTGAAGATCGGCGACGTCCTCACGGTGGCGCTGGATCGCACCGTGCGGGTGATGAAGGTCGAGGGCTTCTCGGAACGGCGTGGCGATGCCACTGCGGCGCGCGCGCTCTATACCGATTTGCAACACCTTCCGGAGTAACTATCTAGGCTAGATGCCGCGTCCAACGATGGTTTCGTGGCAGGCTTTTTCCTTGGTCGAAATGCCCTGACCCATGCCGGCCGCGTCCCTTGCGGCAGCGGGGTTGGTGCGCTACGCAAACACTGAATATCGATCGTTTCCGGAGTTCTGGATGACTTACGTCGTCACCGACAATTGCATCAAATGTAAATACACCGACTGCGTCGAAGTGTGTCCCGTGGACTGCTTCTACGAGGGTGAAAACATGCTGGTCATCCATCCGGACGAATGCATTGATTGCGGTGTCTGCGAGCCCGAATGCCCGGCGGACGCGATCAAGCCTGATACCGAAGGCAATATCGAGAAGTGGCTGCAGATCAATCTGGAACACGCCAAGACGTGGCCGAACATCACCCAGAAGATCGACGAACTGCCCGAAGCCAAGGAATTCGATGGTCAGGAAGGCAAGTACGAGAAGTATTTCTCGGCGGCGCCTGGCAAGGGCGACTGAGTTCCCCGGTTACAGTGATCAAGCAATTGATTAGGTGACCCCTATACCCCCAGCCACACGAAATTTACCCTAGCCCCGATTATGCCCCGGAAGCGGCCGCCGAGCGGCTGCGACAGGGCATAAATCATTGATTTTTGCGGGAAATGTGCTATAATAGGCACAATTCAAGAAGCTGGACCATGTGGTGCCGCTCGATTTGGCCCTGCCGGGTTCCCGTTTAAACATCAAACAGGGGCGTGGCGGTTTCCACGCGCAGGCTGTGTCACAGAAAACGCGTAAAAAGAGTGTTTCCAAGGCTGCTGTTTCGAAGAAGGCTACTGCTTCGAAGGTTTTGGATCCGAAGGCTTCCAAGAAAACAACTGCGGCGAGCCGCGTTGTGAAGGGTCCTGCTGCGAAGAATTCTGTCACCAAAGGCCGTGCCCGGGCTCCTGTCAAGGACACCCGGACCGCCGCGAAGGCTGCGGCTGAAAAGTCCTCCAAAAATAAAAGAAGTGCAATGCCCAACAAGACTGCCAAACCTGCCCCGAAGGCTGCTGCTTCGAAGACCACTGCCGCCAAGCCTGCTGCGCCGAAACCGGCCGCGAAGGCTCCCGCCGCCGCTCCTGCTGTGAAGGCTGCTGCGCCGAAGGAAGTTGCCAAGGTTGCTGCGAAGCCGGTCGTTGCCAAACCGGTTGCCGCCAAGCCGGCGCCCGCTGCGGCTCCGCGCGTCGAAGAGCCGAAGAAGCCACTGACCCAGCGTCAGGGCTTCAAGACCAACGAATTCGTTGTCTATCCGGCGCATGGTGTTGGCCAGATCCTCGCCATCGAAGAGCAGGAAATTGCAGGCGCCAGGCTTGAACTCTTCGTGATCAATTTCATGAAGGACAAGATGACCCTGCGCGTTCCGACCGCGAAGGTCGCGAATGTCGGCATGCGCAAGCTGTCCGAGCCGGCGCTGGTCAAGCGCGCGCTGGAGACACTGAAGGGCCGTGCCCGCATCAAGCGCACCATGTGGTCGCGCCGCGCACAGGAATACGAAGCGAAGATCAACTCGGGCGATATCGTTGCCATCGCCGAAGTGGTCCGCGATCTGTTCCGCTCCGACTCGCAGCCCGAGCAGTCCTACAGCGAACGTCAGCTGTATGAAGCAGCTCTCGATCGTCTGTCGCGCGAAATCGCTGTGGTTCAGCACGTCACCGAGACCGAAGCGGTCAAGGAGATCGAGGGCCAGCTCGCCAAGAGCCCGCGCCGTGGCGCCAAGGCTGAGGCAGGCGCCGAAGCCGGTGCTGACGAGGCCGACAGCGATGGTGACGATGATGTCGCCGCCGCGGACGAGGCTGCATAAGCAGCGTCTCGCAAGTTGAATACGAAAAGCCCGGCCGAGAGGCCGGGCTTTTTTGTTGTCGATGAGCAAGTACTTGGGTGGATCTCAATCCACCACGACCTTGACGCGGTCGCGGGCTTTCACGCTGGCATTGTTCTCGAGCCCGTTCAATACGCGGAAGCGCTCCAGTGGACGATCGACGCCGCTCATGCGATGCGACAGTGACTCCACGGTGTCTCCGGGCTGCACGGTGATCACCTTGATGCGCAGCGGACGGGCGGCCTGAATCTCGGCCAGGGTCAGGCGGCGGAACGAGTTGACGGTGTCGCGGGCGTTGCGTTCGCTCTCGGTGCTCTTCTGCTTGGCAGCGAAGATGAAGCGGTAGACATCGCTGCCGAAGCGCAACGCGTAAACGCGGAATTGCCACTGGTCGCCGCGCGCGATGGCGGACGCTGCCGGGAAGCCGTTGATGGTCAGCTCTTCCGTGGTGGCTTTGTCGACATTCTCCATCCATCCGGAATTGAGGTAGTCGCTCAGCGTCTGTTCAGATGGTACGCGGACCACGTCGAAGCGCATGGCCTGATTGCCGCCTTCGCGCACGCCGATCACCGCCTGCGCCGTATTGTCGAGGGTGAACGCCTCTGGCGCCTGGAAGGTGAAGCCGAGCTTGGGATGCAGGAAGCGGCGGCCGCGCACGAAACCCTCGCTCGGGTCCTCGCCATAGACGATGCCGTCGATGGCCGAGAGATAGGTCTCGCGATCGCGCTCGCCGCCGTCGGGCGAGGAATATTGCCGCGCATTGGCTTGCGCATTCTGCACGCGCTCTGGCGTCGCCGGATGGGACGACAGGAAGTCCTGCGCGCGGGGATCGAGCGGCGTGCGGCTGGCCTTCAGCGCCGCGTTACGCTCCATCGCCGCGAGAAAGCGCGACGCCCCATAGGGATCGAACTTTGCACGGGCCGAGATGCCTACGCCGATGCCGTCGGCTTCGAACTCCTGCGCGCGCGAGAAGCTCGCCATCGTCAGTTTGGATTTGGCGAGCGCGAGTGCGGTGAGATCGGGATCGCTGCCCATATCCGTCACGACACGCGTGACGATCGATGCCTGCCGTGCCTGCTCCTCGCGGATGGACGCGTGTTTGGCGAGCACATGCGCCATCTCATGCGACAGCACCGATGAAATCTCGGATGTATCGCTGGCCAGCGCGATCAGGCCGCGCGTGACATAGAGTTGTCCGGTCGGCAGGGCGAAGGCGTTGACGGCGCCCGAATTGAGGATCGTGACCTTGTAGGCGAGGTCCGGTCGCTCAGAGGCTGCGACCAGCCGATCGACGGTCTTGGTGATCAGTGATTCCAGCCGCGGGTCGTCATAGGCGCCGCCATAGGATGCGAGGATGCGCTCGTGTTCCTTCTCGGCGGCCGGGGTCTGCACCACGGCAGGCTTCGGCGGCTTGGCTGGCACCGTCGGCTTGACCGATGAGGCGGCCTCGAACCGGCTGGCATCGCCGCAGGCCGATAGAGCGAGCGCGGCGCACAGCAGGGCAGGCGCAGCCCAAAGGCGGCGGCTCAAGCTGGTTTGCCGTCCCACACCCGTCACGTCGTCCACTCTCTGCCCAAACAGCCCATTCGCCCAAATCATCTTCGCTCAAGCGATCTTGCTACCCAAGTGGCCTACTTGTCCCCGACCACTTCGATCTGCCACACCCCGAGCGCCTCGATCCGCGGCCCGCCGCGCCTCTCGATCCATCCCCGAACGCGAATATGTCGTCTTTCCAGGGACTTAAGCATAATTCCTGCCGTCTCGAAGGCGGCTATCATGCGCCTTGAAACGGTCACCGCAAAGTCCTCAGTCCAGCGACGCCCGAAATTGACGTAGGTCACCGTCCCGGCCTGGCGAACCGACAGAACCCGCCCCTCGACCACCCCGAAACGCCCCACATCGGCCAAGATATCGCCGGGACTTTCCGCGTTTTTTATGACGTTGGTTTGAGCCCAGATTCCGCGCTTCAGCCGGCGGGCCAAGCCTTCTGCAGCGGCGAGTTCCGCCGCACAGGCCTTGTCGGAAATCGTGCCGGAGGCGAGGGCGGCGCCCTGTGCCAGAAGCTGCGCCTGGAGCGACGGCGCAGCGGGATCGACGAAGACAAAAGCCGGTTGCCGGCCGTAGCGATCCGGCATGTCGCTTTCGCCGTACAAGGTGACATCACGGCCGGAGACCAATGCGAAAAGTTCGTTCGTCGACTTCGATGAGCCAGCGATCGGCTCGATCCCCGCCAGACGGATCACGTTGCCGTCGCTCAAACGCAATGTTCTGACATCGATCACGTCGGCGACACGACCTTCGCCCTGCGCGGCGAACATGCAGGCCGCCGACGCAGATTGCGCGGACGTTGAAATGCCGATTGCCAGCCACAGCGCTGCGGCATGCGACAAGTCACACTTTGCAGATGCGGCACGCATCACGCCACCTTGCGAGCTCCGGTCAACCTCTCGTCTATCATAGCCAGCAATCCATTCCGCTTTGCGGAAAACCTTGATGTCTTTGCAGCTATTCTTGGCAGCGCCGCCGCTTGCCGCTGTTGTTCCATTGCGGCATGATCGCGATAACAACAACACCGCGCACGAACAACAACGGCGCGTCTGAGGGAGGGACTTTTGAAGAAGATCATTTCAGGTCTGCTGGCGTCAGCAATGGCATTCGCGGCCACAAGTGCCATGGCGCAGACCAAGCCGCTGAAGCTCGGTGCAATTCTCGATATGTCGGGCCTGTACGCCGATATCACCGGTGTTGGCAGCGAGACCGCTGCGAAGATGGCTGCGGAAGATTTCGGCGGTGAAGTGCTGGGCCGTAAGATCGAGATCATTGCTGCGGACCATCTCAACAAGGCCGATCTGTCCGCCAACATTGCGCGCGACATGCTCGACAATCAGGGTGTCGAGGCGATCATCGACGTTGCAGCATCGGCGACCGCACTGGCTGCGAGTGAAATCGCACGCGCGCGCAACAAGATCATCATCTTCAACGGCCCGGGTTCAATCCGCCTCAGCAACGAGGCCTGTGGCCCCTATACCGTGCATTATGTGTTCGACACTTACGCGCAGGCCAATGTGACCGGTCTCGCCACCGTGAAAAATGGTCTCGACACCTGGTTCTTTCTGTCGGCCGACTATGCATTCGGCGCGGATCTCGAGAAAGACACCACGGCCGTCGTCACCAAGGCTGGCGGCAAGGTGCTGGGCTCGGTCAAGCATCCGCTGAATACGTCCGACTTCTCGTCCTTCCTGCTGCAGGCGCAGAGCTCGAAAGCCAAGGTCGTCGGCCTCGCCAATGCCGGCGGTGATACGATCACCGCGATCAAGCAGGCGGCCGAATTCGGCCTGACGCGGAGCGGCGGACAGAAACTGTCGCCGCTGCTGGCCTTCATCTCCGATATCGACAGCGTCGGTCTCGACACTGCGCAGGGCTTGATCCTCGCGGAAGCGTTCTACTGGGATCTCAATGACGAGACGCGCGCGTTCACCAAGCGCTTCCAGGAGCGTACCAAGCGCGTGCCGACATCGGCCCAGGCCGGCGTCTATTCATCGGTGATGCATTATCTCAAGGCCGTGAAGGCCGCCGGTACCACGGACTCGGCTCCGGTCATGAAGCTCATGAAGGAGACGCCGATCAACGACATGTTCGCCAAGAATGGCCGGATTCGCGAGGATGGCCGCATGGTGCATGACATGTACCTGTTCGAGGTGAAGAAGCCGTCGGAATCCAAGGGCCGCTGGGACGACTACAAGCTGCTCGCGACCGTTCCCGCAGAGCAGGCATTCCAGCCGCTGGAAGCCTCGCGCTGCCCGCTGGTGAAGAAGTAATCGTCAGGGTCTGAAGCTTGCCGGACGATCAAGAACAACAACAAGGAGCGCAATCATGAGCGACATCGTCCTGCAGGACCTCGACAACGGTCTTCTGACCATCACCATGAATCGTCCGGATCGGCGCAATGCGCTCAATCCGGAGATGACACAGGGCCTGGTCGCGGCAGCACGCCGCGCGCAGGAAGATCACGACGTCCGCGCCGTCCTCATCAAGGGCGCGGGTGGCACCTTCTGCGTCGGCGGTGACGTCAAGTCGATGGCGGCTGGCCGCGCGCCGCTGCCGTTCGAGGCCAAGCGCGCCAACCTGCGCCGCGGCATGGAAGTGTCGCGGATCCTTCACCAGATGGCGAAGCCGGTGGTGGCGCAGCTTGACGGCGCTGCCGCGGGCGCCGGTCTTTCGATCGCGCTGTCCTGCGATCTCCGTGTCGCTAGCAAATCGGTGAAGATCACCACGGCTTTCGCCAAGGTCGGCTTCTCCGGTGATTATGGCGGCACCTATTTCCTGACCAAGATGCTTGGCAGCGCCAAGGCACGTGAGCTTTATCTAATGTCGCCGGTGCTCTCCGCACAGGAAGCGCTGGCGCTCGGCATGGTGACCAAGGTCGTCGATGACGCCGAGGTGGAGACAGCGGCGCGTGACCTGGCAATGTCACTCGCCCAAGGCCCGAGCATCACCTACGGCTATATCAAGACCAACATCAACAATGCCGAGACGATGACGCTCGAAGCCTGTTTCGACGGCGAGGCGATCCATCACACCCGCTGCAGCGATACCGACGATCACAAGGAGGCCGCCAAGGCCTTCGTCGAGAAGCGCAAGCCGGTCTTCAAGGGGCAATGACCATGAGCCAGATGCGGTTGCGGCAAGTTTGTCTGGTCGCTCCGCATCTGGAGCCAGTGGTGAGCGATATCGCGGCCATTCTTGGCCTCAATGTCTGCTACCGCGATCCTCATGTCGGCAAATACGGGCTTGAAAATGCACTGATGCCCGTTGAGGCGACGTTGCTCGAAGTGGTCGCGCCGACGCAGCCGGGCACGGCGGCCGGGCGGTTCATGGAGAAATCCGGCGGGCGCGGCGGCTATATGGTGATCCTGTCCTGCGAGGATCCCGACGAGCGTGGGCGCTTCGCCGCCAACATCGGCGTGCGCACCGCCAATGTGATCGATCATCCGCCCTATCACGGCGTGCAATTGCATCCACGCGATTGCCGGGCCGCCTTCATCGAGTTCAATCACACCAAAGACAGCGACGACGATTTCGGGCCGTATCCGCCGGCCGGTCCGGACTGGCAGGAGGCGATCCGCCACGACATCACGCGCGCGCTGACCGAGGTCGAGCTGCAGAGTCCGGACCATTACGATCTGGCGCAGCACTGGAGCAATATCATCGGCGTGCCGCTGACCTCGGCCCGCAACGACGATCCGCAGATCGCGTTCACGAACGGCTGTTTGCGCTTCGCCAAGGGTAAGAGCGAAGCGATGACCGGGATCACTTTTCGCGTCAATGACGTCGCACAGGTGCTCGGCAGCGCACGGGCACGCGGATGTCCCTGCGCCGGGGATGCATTTCTGCTGGCCGGGGTCACGTTTCGCGTCGTTGCGTGATCGCGGCAATCGCCGCACGATCCCTTCTTTTCTGACGCGTTTCCTTCATGCGAACCGGTATCCACTTCGCTCGGAAACGCTACGGCAACAACAATAAACCGGAAACGCCATGACAGTGACACGTCCGCATCCGCTGGACTCGTTCTTCAATCCATCCAGCATCGCCATCATTGGCGCTTCCCGCGATGTCACGAAGATCCCGGGCCTGCTTCTTTCCTTTTTGCGCAAGAATCAGTTCTCCGGCGCGATTTATCCGGTCAATCCGAACTATCCGGATATCGATGGGCTGACGTGCCATCCGAGCATCGCAGCCATCGGGCAGCCGATAGATCTCGCCATCGTGATCATTCCTGCGCGTGTCGTGCTCGGCGCGCTTGAGGAGTGCGCGAAACTCGGCGTCAAACACGCGATCATCATCTCCTCCGGCTTTGCCGAGGAAGGCGGTGATTCCATCGCCATGCAGGATGCTATTGCGACGCTGGCGAAGCGCACGGGGATGCGGATCTCCGGACCGAACGCCGAGGGGTACTACAACCAGATCGCCGGCATTGCCGCGACCTTCAGCCCAACCGTTGATGTAAGGCCGGATCAGCTGCGGCTGGCCGCTACCACGAAGCGGATCGGCATCGTCGCACAATCCGGCGGCATCGGCTTTGCGATCTATAACCGCGCCAAGTCGCTCGGCATTGCTCTGAGCACCGTGATCTCGACCGGCAACGAGTCCGATCTCGGCGCCGGCGAATTCTTCGACTACATGGTGCAGGATACGGCAACCGACGTGATCCTGCTGTTCATCGAGGGCATTCGCGACGTCGACAAATTTCTCGCCGCGGCTCGCAAGGCAGCGGAGCTCGGCAAGCCGGTCATCGTCGTAAAGGTGGGCCGCTCCGGTGCTGGCGGGCGCGCAGCAGCCTCGCATACCGCCAGCATGGCGGGCTGGACGGCCGCCTATGATGCGGTGTTCGCGCGTTATGGCTTCATCGTCTCCAACGATCTCGACGAAGCGGTGACCATCGCCGCCGTGCTGACCACGTCGCCGCTGCCGAAGGGCGACCGCGTCGCTGTCGTCACCGTCTCGGGCGGCGCAGGTATCTGGGGCGCTGATGCAATCTCGGCGCAGGGGCTGCAGGTGCCCGAATTGTCGGACGGCGTTCAGGCGACGATTCGCGGGCTGATCCCGTCCTATGGGTCGCCGTGCAATCCGATCGATATCACGGCCCAGGCAGTGCACAGCGGCGGGCTGCAAAAGACCATTGAATTGCTCGACAGGTCTGACGAGGTCGATGCAATCCTGGTGGTCATCTCGCTGTCGAGCGAGACGCGGATGCCGTTCAAGACGCCGGAGCTGAAGCCCGTCATTGCCGCGCAGAACAAACCGATTGTGTTCTGGTCTTATACGCTGCCGTCGAACTTTGCGCGCATGGGTCTCGCCGAGTCCGGCGTCGTCGTTTTGTCCGGCCTCACCCATGTCAGTGTAGCGTTGCGGCGACTCGTTGATCACGCAAGATTCAAGCTTGTAGAGCCGGTTGCTACAGCGGCACCTGCGCAGAATGATCTGGCTGAGCATCTGACCGCGCCGACGCTCTCCGAGTATGACAGCAAGACGCTGTTGCAGATTGCCGGTGTCGCGCTGCCAGGCGAGGTTCTGGTCACCGACAGATCGGCGCTCGATGCGGCGATTGCCAAGATCGGCTTCCCGCTGGTGATGAAAATCCAGTCGCGCGACATTCCGCACAAGAGCGAGGTTGGCGGCGTCAGGGTCAACATCACCACGAAGCATGAAGCCGTAGCTGCCTATGACGCGCTGACTGCCAGCGCCCGGCAGCACCGGCCGCGGGCTGCGCTGCAGGGCGTGCTCGTTTCGCCGATGGCTAGCAAGGGTGTCGAAATCATCGTCGGCACGCTGCTGGACGAGACCTTCGGGCCGATGGTGATGGTCGGCCTTGGTGGAGTGACGGCGGAATTGTTCAAGGACGTGGTCTATCGTCCGGCGCCCGTGAGTGCCGCTGAGGCTGCTTCCATGCTAGGCGCACTCAAGGCTGCGCCGTTGCTGAATGGCTTTCGCGGCACGCTGAAGGCCGACGTGTCGGCGGCGGCGGAGCTGATTGCGCAGATCTCGCAGCTCGCAGCTCAGTTCAAGGGCGAGATTGCCGAGATCGAACTCAATCCGGTACTGGTGCATCCCACGGGTGAGGGAGTCACCATCGTCGATGCGTTGGTGGTGCGGAAGGGGTAGGCGGCCGTCAAATAAAAATGGCCGGGGCGTCTAGCGAAGCTCGCTTCGCGCTGCCCGGCCATTTCACAGTGAGGTTTGAAAAACAAACCCGACGGGGACTTAGCGCCCCTTGAAGTTCGGCACCCGGCGTTCGGCAGTCGCCGCAACGCCTTCCTTGAAATCTTCTGTCTTACGCAGGCGCGTCTGCTCGGCCAGTTCGTGCTCGGTCGCCTTGGCCACGCGATCGGCGAGGCCGTTGCGCATGGTGGCGCGGGTCGAAAGCAGGCCGAGCGGCGAGCATTCGGCGATCTCCTCGGCGAGCTTGATGGCGGCGTCGCGGACCTCGGCCTGCGGCACCAGCACATTGGCGAGGCCCATCTTCAGGGCTTCCTCTCCGCCGACACGGCGGCTGGTGTAGAACATCAACTCCGCATTGTTCTTGCCGACCACTTCGGTGAGCGCGACCGTCAGGCCGAAGCCGGGATGGAAGCCGAGCTTGGTGAAGTTGGCGGCGAAGCGGGTTTCCGGGCAAGCTACGCGGAAATCGGCCGACACCGCGAGGCCGAGGCCACCGCCGATGGCTGCGCCCTGGACGGCCGCAACGATTGGCTTCTTGGCGCGGAAGATACGCACGGCTTCCATATAGAGATGGCCGATGGAGCCGAGATTGTCAGCGGGGTCGCCGCTTTTGGCGGCCGCTTCGGTTTCCTTGCGGTTGGGATCGCTGAAATCGGCGCCGGCGCAGAACGCCTTGCCTTGCGCGCACAGAACCGTCGCCCGGATTTCGGGATTGGCATCGATCTCGTCCAGCGCGTTGGCGATCTGCTGGATCAGCAGGATGTCGAAGAAGTTCAGAGGCGGCTTGCGAATCTCGATAATCGCAATGTGGCCGCGGGTCTCGACGCCGATGTCTTTGTAGGTGGTCATTTGTTTCCTCGTCATTCCGGGGCACGCCCGGCGCTTGCCGGGTGTGAACCCGGAATCTGGATGTGTTCAAATCACTTCTAGGTTCCGGGTTCGCGCGCGCAAAGATGCGCGTGCGCCCCGGAACGACGAGTTATTTCAGCGCAGACCAAGTCCGCGCGCGATGATGCCGCGCAGGACTTCGGTGGTGCCGCCCTGAATGGTCAGTTTTGGCGCCGTCTTGATGGCGAAGCCCAGCATCTCGTCCAGCGTGGCGTGATTGGAGGCACTGTCGTCGACGAAGGCTGCGAGTTCGCGCACGCGATGCGGCAGCTGCTGCTCCCAGATCGTACCGATATCCTTGACGATGGACGCTTCCACCACCGGCTCCTTGCCGGCTTGCAGCATGCCGGCCACCGACACCGACATGCGCCGCATCGTGTGCAGCTGCGCGACAAGGCGGCCGATGCCTTCGGCGCTGCGGGTGTCCGGCTCCGGGCCGACAGCGCGGACCAGTTCGGTCAGCACGTAATAGGTCTCAAGGAAACGTTCGGGGCCGGATCGCTCATAAGCGAGCTCGCTGGTGGCCTGTTTCCAGGCGCTGTCGATCTCGCCCAGCATGTGGTCGTCCGGCACGAAGTGATCGGTGAACACGACTTCGTTGAATTCGTACTGGCCGGTGATCTGCGCGATCGGGTTCACCGTAATGCCCGGTTTCTTCATATTGACCAGAAACTGCGTCAATCCGTGGCGGCGATTTTCCTTGGTCGGGGCCGATGTGCGGAAGATCGCGATCATGTAGTCGGCCATATGGGCCGAGGTCGTCCAGATCTTGCTGCCGTTGATGAGCCAGCCGCCGTCGGTCTTGGTGGCCTTGGTCTTGGCGGCGAACAGGTCGGAGCCGGAATTCGGTTCGCTCATGCCGATGGAGAAACAGACCTCGCCGCGGCAGATGCGCGGCAGGATGTCCATCTTGATATGCTCGGGCGCGTATTTCAGCAGCACCGGGCCGCTCTGGCGGTCGGCGACGAAAAAGCGGCGCACCGGCGCGTTGGCCACGCGCATCTCTTCGGTAACAACGTAGCGTTCAAGGAACGAGCGCTCGTGGCCGCCATACTTCTTGGGCCAGGTCATGCCGAGCCAGCCGCGCTCGCCGACGCGCTTGCTGAATTCAGGATTGTCCGAGTCCTCGCGCTGGGGCTTGTGTGGATCGAAAGTGCCGGCGGCGATTTCCTCGGCGAGGAAAGCGCGCACTTCCTTGCGCAACTGCTCGCATTCGGGCGGCAGGCGGATCGGATCGAAACGAAGGACAGCAGTCATGTGAAAGATCTCGTTTCTTGTGTTCGATCAGCGCGACGCGACCAGAGGCCACAGCTCGTCGGCACCGCGCGCGGCGACCAGTTTGCCGAGTTCGACTGCCCAGTAGCTTTCGCTGCCGAAATCATCGCGCCATGCCAATGCGCGCAGCGTGTAGCGATGCAGGATGTGCTCCTGCGTGAAGCCGATGGCCCCAAGAACCTGATGCGCGATGGCGGCGCCCTTTTCGGCGGCCTCGGAGCAACGGATCTTTGCGGCGGCGGCTTCGAGGAAGAGCGCGTCGTCAAGCGGTGCCCCACTGGAGAAGGCGTCAGCCGCGGAACTGGCAGCGGCGAGGGCTGCCGAGGTCTCGCCTGCGAGCTTCGCCAGATTGTGCTGCACCGCCTGGAATTTCGAGATCTTCTTCTCGAACGCCACGCGCTCGCCGGAATAGTTCACGCCGATGCCGAGCATGGTTTCCAGTGCACCGGCAATCTGCTGGCTGCGCACGAGTGCGCCCATCAGCAACAGCGCGTTCTGATCGAAGCCCGATGGTGCAGATTGAAGGGTCACCGGCTTCACAGCGTCGAAATGCACCGTGTCGGACGGGTCATCGGCCAGACCGAGCCCAGCCTCAATCCGGCAGGCGCTGGCGTCCACCAGCGCAATAGAGGCGCCGCCGGTGCCGGAGGCGACGACGGCGATGTGTTTCGCATCCGTCGCGAACGGCACGCCGCGCGCGCGGCCGGTGATTGTACCATCCGCGTTGAGCGTGAGGCGATCGCGCGGGCTTGCCGGCGCGACGGTCATCATGCCTTCGGGCGATTTGATCTGGGCCTGCGCGAGCAGCCAGCCTGCCAGCATGGTCTCGGCGAGCGGCACCGCAACGCCGGCGCGGCCGGCGACGCTGAGAACACTGAAACCTTCGGCCATGCTGGTGCCGGAGCCGTCGCACTCTTCAGGCACCCATGAGAGCGGCAGTCCGGCATCGGTCAGTGCCTGCCAGAGCGGCGCTTTCCAGCTGCCGTTCTTGTCGTGATTGATGGTCTGTGCGTCAGCGAGATCGGCGAAAATACGTTCCGCGGTTTCCGCAACGATATTGTCTGCGTCCGTCAAGGCGTTCCCCGTGTGCTAGCGCATCTCATTCGGCAGGGAATGCCGGGCATGGACGCTGCCACTTTTCTTGCATTCATGATGCGGAAAAGGCGGAAGGAAGACAAGCGGGCTGGCCGCAGAGGGGCCTGCGGTGGCGGCATGATGTGTTGGTGCAGCGCAATTTAATTCCGCAAAGCGAACTTGTGCCGCGTTGTATACCAGTGCGACCGCATTATGGTAGATCGCATCAGCGTCAGAACAAGCAGAGGAAATGCAGATGGCAAGTGACGGTTTGTGCGTCGTGATTACAGGGTCGGCATCGGGGCTTGGTGCTGCGACCGCCGCCATTCTCGCCAAGGACGGCGCCCGTATTGTCATCAACTATTCGTCGAGTCAGAAGGAAGCCGAAGCCACTGCCGAGCTGTGCCGCGATGCTGGTGCAACCGAAGTCATCGTGGTTCAAGGCGATGTATCGAAGGACGACGATTGCAAGAACATCGTCGCGGCTGCCCAGCACTGGGGGCGGATCGATGCGCTGATCAACAATGCCGGCATGACCAAGCATGTGCCGCATCACGATCTCGATGGCCTGTCCGCGGAAGATTTCCAGCGCATCTATGCGGTCAACACGATCGGGCCCTATCAGATGGTGCGTGCGGCGCGTGCCTTGCTCGAAGCCGGCGCCAAGGCGTCGGGTCGTGCTTCGGCCGTCGTCAATGTCTCGTCGATGGCCGGTATCACAGGCGGCGGTTCGTCAGTCGCCTATGCCGCCAGCAAGGGCGCGCTGAATTCGATGACGCTGTCGCTCGGCCGAGCACTAGCTCCGCTGATCCGCGTCAATACGGTCTGCCCTGGCTATATTGATACGCCATGGTTCACCAAGGGACGCGGTGCGGACGGCGCTGCCAAAGTTCGCGATGCCGTAATCGCGCGAGTTCCGCTGAAGGTGGCCTCGACCGCGGAGGACGTCGCCGCCCTGATCTGCTTCCTCGCCACGTCGCCATCGAGCAATATGACGGGCGAATTGGTGCGGATGGATGCCGGCATGCATCTGCTGGCCTGATCGGAAACCTGCGTCAAACAGCAAAAAGCCTCGGGTGATGCCCGAGGCTTTTTCATTCTCGATTGCTGGCAGATCAGCGATTGCCCGGATCGGAAATCATCCGGCGGGCGACCAGTCTGTTCCAGATGAACAGCACCACCAGCGCGCCGATCGTGGCGGTGATGAAGCCGGCACCCTGGTTCGGGCCGTAATGGCCGATCTGCTGGCCGATGAATGTCGCCAGGAATGCGCCGGCAATACCCAGGATCGTGGTCAGAATGAAGCCGCTGGGATTGTTTGGCCCCGGTGACAGAAGGCGGGCGATAATGCCTGCGACAAAGCCCACAACGAGAATCCAGATCATAGCAATATCCCCTCTTCTAAGTGCGCGTTAAACCCAGCTGGACTTAACTTCGTCTTCCGTAGGTAGCCGGCCATGCGGTGTGAACTGATTAACGGCATCGGGCAGTTCGTTGCTCAGCTCCGCGAGAAGCTGCTCGCGGGACATGCCGGTGCGCGATGTCAGTTGCGCGATCTGATCCGCGCCAAGTGCTGCGCCGAGATCGTTAGGCGAAATCTGCTTGTTCGGGCCGGAACTGACCCAGGAATCCGCGGCGTCGCCATGGCCGTTCTGCTGGAACTGCTTGAGCAGGTCGCCGAGGCCACCGCTGAGCACGCTGCCTGCGGCACCGCCCGCCAACAGACCGCCGAGCGGGCCCTTCAGAAGGTCGCCGAGGCCGCCACCGCCTGCTGCAGTGCCAGAATTTCCGCCGAGGAGGCCGCCAAGCATACCACCAAGGCCGCTATCTTGCGCGCTGGCCTGCGTCGTATTTGGCGGCGGGATTTCTTGCGAGTGCCCCTGTGCCGCCGGTTGGCTACCAGTGAAGTGCTTGTAGCCTTTGTAGGCGAGCAGCGCGAGAATCGCCATCGTCATCGGCGACATGCCGCCGCTCTTGTCGTCGGGATCGCTGGGGCCACGCGGCCCGTTGGCCATGCCATTCAGAATGTCGAGCAAACCCATGATCATCTCCTGTCCTGCCAGCCCGGCGAAAGCATAGCTGCGCGGTATGACGCCTACAAGGCGCGTCGGTTCCGCCGATAGGCAGCGCTGCGGCATTTTGCTAGTAACGGATGCTGGATGAACGGGAGATGACGTGATCGAAACGCGGCCCATTTGTATCGCCGGTGCCGGCAGTATCGGCTGTTTCGTGGGTGGCATCCTGGCGGCAGCCGGCCGCGACGTCGCCATACTGGCGCGGCGGCGCATCGTGGACAGCATCGAGGGGCACGGTCTGAGGCTGACGAGCTTCGAGGGACTTGATCAACGTCTCGCCCCCAGCCAGCTGCGGCTGTCGGATGACCCCACCATCATGAGCGAGGCGAAGATTATTCTGGTCGCGGTCAAGAGCGGCGATACGGCGGAGATGGCGAGGCTGATCGCAGATTATGCTGCGAAAGACGCGATCGTCGTCAGCCTGCAGAACGGCGTCGGCAATGTTGGGGTCCTCCGCGCAGCTCTGCCCGGGCGCCGTATCCTCGGCGGAATGGTGCCATTTAATGTCATCGCAAAGGACGATGGTCATGTTCACCGCGCAACGTCCGGAAACATCGTCGTCGAACGCGATGGGGCCGATACCGCTTCGGAGCTATCCGTGCCGCATCTTGCCGTCCTTGCGAGCGACGATATCGTCGGTGTCCAGTGGGGTAAGCTGCTGGTCAATTTGAACAACGCGCTCAATGCGCTGTCGGATATACCGCTGCGGTCGCAGCTTGCACAGCGCGCGTGGCGCTCGTTATTCGCCGATCAAATGGCGGAAGGCCTGGCCGTTCTGAAAGTCGCCGGTATCAAGCCCATCTCGGCGACGCCGATCCCTGCGCGACTAACGCCGCATTTGCTGCGGCTACCTGACGGCCTGTTCAATATGCTGCTCGGGCGGACGATGAAGATCGACGCAACTGCGCGCTCGTCCATGTGGGAGGATCTGCAGCGCGATCGACGCACCGAGATTGACTATTTGCAGGGTGTCGTCGTTGAGCTGGCGGCGAAATATCAGATTACGGCTCCGCTATCGCTGCGCGTGATGACACTGATCAAGCACGCAGAGACGTCAGGCAGGGGATCGCCCGCACTCACGCCAGATCAGATTCGCAGTTAGCGTGAAATTGATTGAGCTGAAGGGAGTGTTGGACCGGCTTCGGCGCTATCATTACGAGAATGTTACTAATCATTTCGGCTACTATCGGCGGACTCAACTATCCGAATGCTCCAATTGCGTCTGCCGGTCAATGCGATGGTACCATTATCCGTTGCATTCGCATCAAGCCGATGATTATCCGTTAAATATCAATTGCGGATACGCGTCGGTGAATTCTCAGTAAATGAGATGTAAAGCGTCTTTTAGCCCGTTATTCGCAGACGAGTAGCAGTTCGCGTCGTGAAGAAGGCTCGCAGGAGTACGGCTGGTTCAATACTAGACATCATGATGTGACATCAGGGGCTATGTCATTCGCGACATCTTTAGTATAGAAGGCCGCGTGATTTGACGGTGGTTCGCGCTTCGCGCGCCGGGCTGGGCGTTTGATCCTTTCATATCATCGGCAAAGCGTGTGCCGGTCGAATTATTCAACTAACAATCGGAGCTACAATGGCCAAGAAAGCGAAAAAGAAACTCGTCCGTCGCGAGTACACCAAGGAAGACGTGAAGATCCTGAAGGCGCATTCGAAGGCCCAGACCCCGCTCGAGAAGATTTCCAAGGAGATGAAGCGCACCGGTGGTTCGCTGCGTCAGAAAGCCATCAAGCTTGGCATTCCGCTCGGTCATCGTCGCCGCAAGGCGAAGAAGGTTGCCACGAGGGCTACCAAGGTGACTAAGACTGCAAAGGCCAAGAAGGCCAAGAAGTAAGCTTTCGTACTGAACGAAGCCGGCCTGAAGTTCGTTAGCGCTTCAGGCCGTTTTCTTGGGTGGAGCGATCGATGCGAACCCTGTTTTTGAAGGTCTTGAAGCGGAAATCCTGCGCCGCTATCGCTGTGGTTGCGGCGATACTAAGCATTGGTGCCATCGCACCTGCATTTGTGGTTCCTCCGACGGTCACCCCGTCGCCGGGTTATGATGCCCGGCTTGCCGAGCAACGACGCGCGACTGAAGTGCAGGCGCCTGCGCATACTCGCAAGCCCGCTGCCGCGATCGTCTGCGCAACGTCGTCGGTATAGTCATTGAATCTGATCCGTGAAGCGATTGTCATGACCTACCGCCCCCTGAGGTTGTTTGTGCTCTGTGGTGCGTTGATCGTGGCAACCATTGTCGAAAGCAGAGCGGCGGATTATGCGAGCCAGATCAGTGCCTTTCGCCGAGCGCACAAGCTCTCCTCTGTCACGCTGGACAGTAAATTGAACGCGGTCGCGCTTGCTCAAGCGCAGGCGATGTCATCCAGTGGCAAGGTCAGCCACGAGGTCGGCGGTGTTTTCTCCGCGCGTGTGGGGAAGCTCCGCAAATCCAAAGCAGCAGAGAATATCGCGGCGGGCTTCCTGACATTTCCCGAAACGTTGAGGCAATGGGAAGAGAGCCCAGGTCATCGCGAGAACCTGCTCATGTCCGGCGCACGCAAGGTCGGCGTCGCTTACGTCGCCAATCCCAAGTCGCCCTACCGGATGTTCTGGGCGATGGTCATCACGGATTGATACCTGACAGGTTGCTATGGCTCAAGTGCGCTTGGTCTTGGCCGGCGCGGGCGTGCCGAACAGCGCGTCCTTGATGTCTTTCAGCCCCGATGACAATTTGGACCACCCACAGGTAAGCGGCTCGATCGCGCAATCCGGCTCCTTGGCGCGCACTTTGGGCCGAGGCCTGGGTAGCACGACAGGCTTCGCATCGCTTGGGGTTTCCGCGGTCTGCCGAAAGTCCGTTTCGAGCGCAGCCTGGGTTTGCGCTTCGCGCTGCTTTTCAGCGAAGGCCGCGACGATGACGCTGCGACGCTGATTGTCCAGATAGATCTTGTACTGCTCGTCGATCGCCTTCTGTTCAGCCGTGGTTGGGTTCGGGCCAGCGATATCAAAGCTGCGGTTCTGCATGAAGTCGTGATACGTATAGCCGCCACCGCGCTTGCGCCGTCCCGCGAATTTGCTTTCGCAATCCGACAGCGCCACAGCCTTGGCGTCTTTCGAAGCCGTCGATTTTTCGATGCGCTCGGCGCAATCTTCATAATCCGCAGGCGCGGCAGTCCACCATTGCGCACGAGCAGGCGAAGACATCAACGCGAGACCGGAGAGTGATGCGGTCGTCAGTAGCGCAAATATGAGTGACTTGTATGCGGACAAATGAGCCACGTGGGTTCCGATGTAGATAACAAACCCAATTCTCGCCATTTGTGGGCCATTTTTCAACCTCGGATGTGTTACTTCTCCCCGCTTTTGGAGCAAGTGCAGCATGACTGCATCAGTGCGGTCATGTGGTACGCAGACCGGCGTTATTTCGCGATATAACGCTGATGTGGAAGTGTTTTCAGGCAGAGATCTGTGGCTGCTCTCATATCACTGAAATTGATGACTTCAGAGTTTTGAGTCATTCTTGACAGTAGTTTTCGGATCGCGCTGCTACTCGACGCGCAATCACCTACACGGGACCACACGTAGTTTGCGAAGCGACGGGCTCACGTCCGATGGAGCGGTGTTGTCGTTTCGTTTCGTGCGCCTGGGACTCTATCCGATGACAGACACGAAAAAGGGCGGTCCTTTGGGCCGCCCTTTTTCTCAGATGTCAGTTGTCTTACTGGCAGATGTGTCGTCGGCCGTCCTCGCCGCGGAACCAAGTTCCCGGCTGACACACGAAGCCCATGCGCTGTGCGTAGGAATCGCGCGGGACGCCATTGTAGCCATCATAGGAATTGTAGCTGTTCCGGAACGGCGCAGTTGCGATGGCCCCGGCGGTGCCCACAGCCGCACCCGCTACACCGACCGCGCCGCCAACGACGCCTGCTGCAACGTCACCCGGCCAGAAGCCCGAATCACGATAGCCGCTATCGACCGTACTGGCGCGATATTCCTGCGTGGCCTGCGCCCGGCGATTCATCGGGTCCTTTGCCATCACTGGCGTAGCGATCAAGCCAGAGACCACGGCAGCAGCAGCAAGAAGTTTCATCTTTGTCATGCGGGATTCTCCATCGTTATTATGACAACCAGCCAACGATGGGCGGTCCGAGACGTTCCGCGATAGATGTCCCGATCTTTTAAGGGCATGTGACGCCGGTTCCGGCCCCGTCCTATTTGAACTGCCAACGGGTAGCGATGATCGAACGGCTCTGGTATGGAACTGTCCATGCCCGGTGTTCCTGACCGGGATCGCGGTCCCGTAGCTCAGCCGGATAGAGCGACGGTTTCCTAAACCGTAGGTCGCATGTTCGAGTCATGCCGGGATCGCCAGCTTTCCTTCTGTTTAATCCAAAACAGGCCATTTTCGCGACGATTTCGGGCCTGCTAATGTCAGGCGACGGCGATCTCGCGCTTCTGGAGCATGGCGCGAATCTCTCGTGACGGCTTGGCGGCACTGAAAAGAAAACCCTGCATCTGGGTACAGCCGAGCATACGCAGTGCGTCGAGTTGATCGGCTGTCTCAACGCCCTCCGCCGTGGTGATCATGTTGCGGGCGGCCGCGATGGTTACAACCGCCTGTACGATCGATGACGATCCGCCGGGCGCCACGATGTCCCGGATGAAACTGCGGTCGATCTTGACCTTGTCGAACGGGAATCGCTGCAGATAGCTGAGCGACGAATAGCCGGTCCCGAAATCGTCCAGCGCAATCCCGACACCAATGCCGCGGAGCTGATGGAGGATCGCGAGCGCCATCTCATCATCGCGGATCAGCACTGTTTCGGTGACCTCAAGCTCGAGTCGGTGAGCTGGCAAGTTGGCTGCCACGAGGGCTCGAGTGACATTCAAGGCCAGGGTCTGCGTCGTGAATTGAATCGGCGATACATTGACAGCGAGCTTGATCGGCGCCGGCCAGGAGGCCGCCTCAGCCCATGCCGTTCGCAATACCCAATTGCCGAGTTCGGTAATCAGGCCGGTTTCTTCGGCGATCGGAATGAACTCTGCCGGTGAAACCATGCCGCGAACCGGATGCCGCCAGCGGAGCAACGCTTCGCAACCAGTAATCTCGTTGCTGGCGATATCGACGACGGGTTGATAGTGAACCTCAAGTCCGTCTTCCGCGAGCGCCTTCCGCAGATCCTGCTCCAGCGCGCGCCGCGCCCTTGCGCCTTCATCCATGGCAGGCTCGAAGAAGCGAAAGGTGCGCCGTCCGGCGGCCTTGGCGCTATACATTGCAAGGTCGGCATGTCTCAGCAATTCGTCGAGATCGGAGCCGTCATCGGGGGCTACAGCGATTCCGATGCTGGCATCGGTCGTGATCTGGTGACCAAGGCATTCATAGGGCTGCCGGATGGCGTCATAGAGCGGCACCACCAGATGGGTGACATCGCTGCGGCGAGCAATTCCCGTATGCACGATGGCGAATTCGTCGCCGCCAAGTCGTGCGACAAAGCCCGCATTACCGACACAGCTGCGCAGCCGCGTGGCCACGATTTTCAGCAGCTCGTCGCCGATCGCATGACCGAGCGTGTCATTGACGCTCTTGAACTCATCGATATCGATATAGAGAATCGCAAATCGCGCGCCGTCATGCAGCGTTGCGATTTCCGCTTCGAGGCGCTCACGGAACATCACCCGATTGGGGAGATCTGTCAGAGCATCGTAATGCGCAAGATGGGCGATGCGCTCTTCCGAACGTTTGCGATCGGTGATGTCCTCGAGCGTAGAGGCCCAGCCGCCGTCCCCCGATCTCTGAACGAGGATCTGGATCGAACGACCATCCGGCGTGGTCAGTAGCGTATCGTGGACAGGGCCTTCAGCAACGCTTCGCAAGAACGACGTGCAGTATTCGTCGACATCGCCGATGAAGGTTCCGTTGTCCTTGCGATGCTGGATGAGGTCGCGGAAATAGCAGCCTGGCTTCACGATCTTGTCGGATAGTCCGAACATGTCGATGAAGCGCTGATTGCAGACGACCAGCCGGCCATAGGCATCGAACAACAGCAGTCCCTGCGTCATATTGTTGATTGCAGTATCGAGATGTGTCGATTTTTGCGCCAGCATCCGTTCGGCCGAGCGGTGCTGGCGGTTCAGCTGCCGGACGATCAGGAACAGCGTCGCCAGGATCACCAATGCGGCAAGTGTCGCGCCGATGATTTGATATTTGGTCTGCTCGCGCCAGTCATGCAGGGCCGCGGGCATGCTGGTGGTCGCGACGATCATCACGGGAGCCGCCGCGAGGCGCCTTGCGGAGCCCAATTCGTCTTCCCCGTCGATGGGGCTGATATAGTGCCCCGTCGAGGTTCCGCCCGTCGACCAGAGGTCCTTGAAGACTGAGCTGTTGCTGAGGTTCTGGCCGATAACGGTCTCGTTCTGCGGATAGCGAGCAAGCACGGTGCCGTTGCGGTGGATCATCAAGATCTTGGCGTCTTTTTCGAGCGCGAGGGATGCGAAGAAGCTCTCGAAGTGAACCGGCTCGACGCCGCGGCTGATGATGCCCATGAATTCGCCATGGCGTCCGATCAGCTTGCGCGAAAACACGGCGGTCCATGCACCAGTCACCCTGCTGATGACGGGTTCGGCCAATACGACCGCGGGCCCGTTGTCGGCCTGCAGCGTCTGGAAATGCTGACGGTCGGCAATGTCGATGGCAGGCACCGGCCAGGTTTCCGACGAGTTGAGCAGCTTGCCTTCGGAATCGAACAGGTTGATGCCGCCGACATAGGGCAGGCTGCTGAGCTTGGTGCGTAGCATGCGGTGGACGTCGATCCCCGACATCAGATGCTGATAGGCGGCGCTGTTCTGGATGTTGGCCGACTTCATATAGGTGATGACGTCGTTCTGAATGCCCTGCAGGTCTCCGAACTGCTGGTCGAAGTGTCGTGCGACCAGCAGAACCGTGTTGTCCAGTTCGCGCTTCTTGCTCTCGATGGCGCGGTCTCTAAAATGGACGGTGATGTAGACCGTGCCGATGGCGATGGCGGTAATCAGCAGGCAGCCGCACAGGATGAGGCCTTGGATCGGCCCGCCCTGAAATCGGAAACGGCGCAGCGCGGCGAAGCCAGCAAGGCCGCCAGCGCCATCAGACCGTTCCCCCGACTTTGCGTCGTTTTGCCCCATGCGTAGTTTTGTACCGGGGGGACCGCCAACGCGCCGTTACGAACTTCGGTGAATGATAGGTTAAGACGCTGCGCCATCGCGACGATGTCGATACGCCGCCGGTGGCCTATCCCGCCGCCGAACCATGGACGATATCGGCCTGCTCGCCGCGCTCGATCAGCGATTTGACCAGCGAGGATTTCACGCCGGAGACGTGTTCGCGCATCAGTACCTCCGCGCGCCAGGGCTCGCGGGCCATAATGGCGTCGTAGATCCGGTGGTGATCATCATGACGCCGGCGCACGTCGCGATGCTCGAAGGCGACAATGTTGCGGCTCGATGACATCGGCACGTGGTGGCAGATCCGGATCATCTCCGCCAGCATGCGGTTACGGGCGGCGCCCAGCAGGGTGTCGTGGAAGTCGCCATTGATGCCGCGATAGATGGTGAGATCGCCTTCCGCGAACTCACCGCGCGCCAGCAGTTTGTCGCCGGCGACAAGGCTTTCCTCGATAATGGCGCGCTCCTCGGCGCTCAGTCCACGTTCGGCGGCGAAGCGTGCGGCCACGCCTTCCAGCGATGCGCGAATTTCATAAGCATCGACGATGGCCGAGAGCGGGAATTCACGGACGGTGAAGCCGCGATTGGGGGCGTAGTCGAGCAGCCCTTCGCCGGCCAGTGCCTGCAAGGCGGCCCGGACGGGGGTCCGCGAGACCTCCAGCGTCTTGCTGAAACGAACTTCGTTGATCCGTTCGCCTGCGCTGACCGTGCCATCCAGAATGGCGTCGCGGATCTGATCCGTCACCGATAGCGACCGGTTAGCGGCGCGGCCGGGGCCGCCAGCTTCAGGCGGCGGCAAGGGGGATGAGTCGGGCATCGGTGGTGCTCCGCAGCAAAGTGAATACAATTCAATCCGAGTGTGATCCGTCTTTGCTACTCAGCATACAGGAAAGCGCAATTTTACTGCATAAATATCGCGCATAAAGGGGAGGCAATTCGCGGAAATGATGAGCATCTGAAAAAGTGTATGTAATTCCGATTGACTCGTGACCCGAACCCGCAATGATGCGGTCACGTTCACAAGAAGCAGGCGGTACGCGTCTCATGGCGGCAGGGAAGTCGATCGGCGAAAACGCCATCGAGGAGATCACGGCGGATCGCACCCCGCACTATGAGCCGTTTGGCTGGCATCACTGGCCGGAGCATCCCTGGCTTGCCTATCAATTCCGCCGCGGTCTCGGTGAGACCCAGGAGGGCGGCGGCAGCGTGTCCGAGGTGATGCTGGCCGGTTCGCGGATGATCCCGGGCGACCTCGAAAGCTGGCATAAAGAGTGGATGGTGATCGCGGATGCCAACTGGCAGCGCGGCCTTTCCGAAGAAAAGCTCGGCCACATCCGCACGGCGATGAACTGTTTCCTGCGGGCTGCCGATTATTACCGCCAAGCCGAATTTCATCTCGAGCCGACCGATCCGCGACGGCTGCCGACCTTCGAGAAGATGGAAGCCTGTTCGCATAAGTTCATTTCCTATCTCAATCCGCCCGGCGAAGTGGTCGAAATCCCTTATGAGCCGGGCAAGCCGATCTGCGGCTACTTCATCCGTGCGCCATTTCCGGGCGACAAGCTGCCGGTGCTGATCTGCATGGGCGGTCTCGACTCCATCAAGGACGAGATGTGGTTCATGCAGGCCCATGGTTGCCTGCAGCGCGGCATCTCGGTGCTGATGGTCGATCTGCCCGGGCAGGGCGGTACCTTGCGCCGCCACGGACTTGCAACCCGCGCCGATACGGAAGTGCCGGTCGGCAAATGTGTCGACTGGCTCGAAAAGCGCGCCGATGTCGATAGCTCGCGCATCGCGGTCTGCGGCTCCAGCATGGGCGGTTACTACGCCGCGCGCGCCGGCTGTTACGAGCATCGCCTCGCGGCGGTGATCTCGCACGGGGCTGTCTGGTCGGTGCATGACATGTGGGGCCAGAAGGGCGACGACTTCGGTCTGGCGATGCATATCCGCTGGGTATTTGGCACCAAGACCATGAAGGAAGCTCATGAGCTGATGAAGCCCTTTACGCTGAAGGGCCATCTCGAACACATGAAGTGTCCGTATCTCGTGCTGCATGGCGGCCACGACGTGCTCACGGTGACCGCGGCGCGCTCGACCTATGACCATGCGATTGCCAATGGTGTTGATGCGACATTGCGCGTGCTTGAGCCGGACGAGACCGGCGCCGAACATTGCCAGCACGACAATCCCACCATTGGACAGGAAGTGCTGGCCGACTGGCTCGCCGACAAATTCAAGATCGATCAGCGCACTCTGCTGAAAACTTCGTTCAACCCGCTGGTGTGATCATGAATTTTGGTGTCGATCAGATCAAGGCTGCCGTTGTCGCGATCGACCTGCATCGCGGTCATCTGGACATGTCGGTGGCGACCATGCCGACCACGCCGGATGTCGCGAAGACGGTGATCGCTGCCAATAAGCGGCTATTCGACTGGTGCCGTAGTGTCGGCATTCCCGTGATCCACCAGGTCACGTCCTATCGCGACGAGGCCGAGATCCGCGCCAATCCGTTCTGGCGGACCCGCGCCGAGGATCCAAAAGCAACGCGCAAGAATGTGATGCGGCACAATATCATGGGCGGCCCCGGCTGCACCGTGATGCCGGAGCTGCTGGACCCCAGCGACTTCATCGTCAACACCAAGAAGCGCTACGATTGCTTCTTGGGCACCGATCTCGATTTCGTGTTGCGTTCGCACGGCGTCAATACGCTGCTGATCACCGGCGTGAATACCAACTCCTGCGTGCTGGCGACGACGACGGCTGCCAATGTGCGGGACTATTCGGTGATCGTCGTCGAGGACTGCGTCGACAGCATGGACGGGCCGGAGTTGCATGCCGCCGGCCTCGCCTGCATCCGCACCGCTTTCGGTTTCGTGATGGATACCGATGCCGTGATGCAGCTCGATGGCCTCAAGGGTGCAGGACGCGCCGCATGATCCCCTACAATCTCTCATTTTCGAAGGGCATCCAGCCATGACCGGTCCCATGCAGCCGCGCGAGCGCTGCGACTACTCCGCCATCGTCGATCGTCCCAAGCTGAAGCTGCCGGGCAACGCCCGCATGATCGTCTGGACCATCGTCAATCTCGAGGTCTGGGATATTGCCAAGCCGATGGCGCGTCAGGTGCTGCCGGCGCCGACCGGCGTTCCGCTGCTGCCCGATGTCGCCAATTGGGGCTGGCACGAATACGGCATGCGTGTCGGTGTCTGGCGTTTCTTCGATCTCTACAAGAAGCTCGGCATCAAGCCCACGCTGTCGATCAATGCGCGTGTCTGCGAGGACTATCCACGCGTCGCCCAGGAGGCGAAGGACGCCGGCTGGGAGTTCATGGGCCATGCCTATGAACAGGGGCCCATCCACAAGGAGGCCGACCAGAAAGCGATGATCAACCGCTCGATGGATGTGATCGAGAACTTCACCGGCAAGCGCCCGGTGGGCTGGCTCGGGCCGGGTCTTACGCAGACGCTGGAGACCCCGGAATTCCTCGCCGAAGCCGGCGTGAAATATATCGGTGACTGGGTCTATGACGACGAACCGACCGTGATCCGTACCGAGAAGGGGCCGCTCACAACGCTGCCTTACACGGTGGAGATGAACGACATCCCGATGATGATGGTGCAACATCATGAGAGCACGCAGCTCCTGAACCGTGCCAAGGATCAGTTTGATCGCCTCTATGCTGAAAGCGCCGAGCGGCCGAAGATCATGTCGATCGCGATCCATCCGTATATTTCGGGTCAGCCGTTCCGCATCAAATATCTCGAAGCGATCTATGACTACGTGAACCAGTTCGAAGGCGTGGTGCATTGGAATGGCGCCCAGATCCTCGATTGGCACAATACCCAGGTGGCGAAGTGAGTGTGACGTCCCAGCAGATGCTGCCAGCAATTCCCGTCACCGGCGTGCCGGTCGTGGGGGGCGGTTTTTTCCCTGTACGCCGCGTCTATTGCGTGGGGCGCAACTATCTCGACCACATCCGCGAGATGAAGGAAGCCGACGAGCGCGATCCGCCGTTCTTCTTCCAGAAGCCGCGCGACAGCGTGGTGCCGGACGGCGCGCGCGTGCCTTATCCGGCTTTCACCGAGGACTTCCAGTTCGAGGTTGAGCTGGTGCTGGCGATCGGACGCGGCGGCCGCGATATCGCGGTGGAGGATGCGCTCGATCACATCTGGGGTTATGCCGTCGGCATCGATCTCACCCGTCGCGACCGCCAGCGCGATGCCCGCGATATGCGACTGCCTTGGGAAATGGGCAAAAGCTTCGACGCGTCCGCGCCTTGTGGCGAAATTGCGCCGGCACGCGATGCCCGGCATTTCAACAATTGCGCGATCACGCTGTCGGTGAACGGCGTCGAGAAGCAGCGCGGCGATATCGGCCAGATGATCTGGAGCGTGCCGGAGATCGTGGCGCAGCTCTCGAAGCAGATGAAGCTCGAGCCGGGCGATCTCATCTATACGGGCACGCCTGCCGGCGTGGGTCCCGTCGTTCCGGGCGACGTTATCGACGCGCGGATCGAAGGCCTGCCGTCGCTCGGCATTACCATCGTTGAGCCGGAGACCTGATCATGTTGCCGACCGAACGCATTTCCTACTCGCCGATTGACGCTCGTCCACCGCTGAAGCTGCCGAATGGCAAGCGCATGGCAGTGTGGATCATCGTCAATGTCGAGGAATGGGACGCCAAGCAGCCGATGCCGCGTACGGTGCTGACACCGCCGGCCGGCGGCTCGCCGTCGCCAGACGTTCCGAATTGGGCCTGGCACGAATACGGCAATCGCGTCGGCTTCTGGCGCATGCTGAAAGTGTTCGACGACTACAAGCTCCCCGCCGCGCTGGCGATCAATGGCTCGGCAATCGCCGCCTACCAGCCCATCGTCGAGGCAGCCAAAGCGCGCAACTGGGAATTCATGGGTCACGGTTTCACCCAGCGCAATATGCAGAAGGTTGAGAACGAACGCGAGGATATCCGCAAGACTGCCGACGTGATCGAGAAGGCCACTGGCAAGCGGCCGCGCGGTTGGCTCGGGCCGGGTCTGACCGAGACCTGGGAAACGCCGGACCTGCTGAAACAGGAAGGCTATGACTACGTCGCCGACTGGGTACTCGACGATCAGCCGGTGTGGCTCAAGACGACGACTACGCCCATCGTGAATGTGCCCTATACGCAGGAATGCAATGACGTGGCGATGATGCTGATCCAGCATCACAAAGCGTCGGAATATTACGACCGGGCCATCGACCAGTTCGAGCAGATTTACGAGGATTCCGAGAATTCGGCCCGGGTCATGGCATTGGTTGTGCATCCCTACATCATGGGCGCGCCGCATCGCCTGAAGCACTTCCGCCGGATCTTCGAGACCATCCAGAAGAAATCCGACGTGGCTTTCATGACCGGCGAACAGATTCTCGATTGGTATCTTTCGGTCGGACCGAAAGCGCCAGAAGCATAGATCAGGCAAGCAGCAGGGCATGAGTCTCTTTCAACTCCTCAACGGCCTGACTTTCGCCGCGCTGCTGTTCGTGGTGGCAAGCGGCTTCACGCTGATCTTCGGCCTGCTGCGCATCGTCAATCTCGCGCATGGCGCGCTGTATCTCTTCGGCGGCTATATCGGCTATAGCGTTGCGGTGAAGACCGGCAGCTTTGTGCTCGGCGGTATCGGCGCCATGGCGGCGATTGCGGCCATCGGCTTCGTGCTCGATCAGGGATTGCTGCGCTTCGTACGTGGCAATGAGCTGCGGCAGGTGCTGCTGACGCTCGGCGTCGCCTTTTTCCTCAACGATCTCGCGCTGGTGATCTGGGGCGGCGACAGCTTCACGGTGCCGATCCCGGAGATGTTGCGCGGCGGCACGCGGGTGTTCGGCACCTTCTATCCGATCTACCGGTTGTTTGTGCTGGGGATGGGCATCTTCGTCTTCGTCGGCCTGTGGGTGCTGCTCAATCATACAAAGCTCGGCGCGCTGATCCGTGCCGGCGTCGACGATGCCGAGATGGTCGAAGCCTCCGGCGTCAATATTCGCCGCGTCTTCCTCTTCACCTTCCTGTTCGGTTCGGCGCTCGCCGGCCTTGGCGGCCTGATGGGAGGCGCGTTCCTGTCGCTCTATCCCTCGGCGGACGCGGAAATCCTCACCTTCAGTCTCGCCGTCGTCATCATCGGTGGGCGTGGCAGCCTCGTCGGCGTCGGTGTCGGTAGCCTGCTGGTCGGGCTTCTGAATACGCTCGGTCAGGTGATGTTCCCCGAACTCGCTTATTTCGTGATCTTCGGCCCGATGGCGGTGTTGCTCGCATTCCGTCCGCTCGGCCTGTTCGGACGTGCCACATGACGCAGCCCGTATCCAAAACGTCAGTTCTCGCCGGCATGACTAGCCGTGCGCTCGTCATCGCCGCGCTGGTGGTGATCGTCGCGGCCTGCCTGCCGATGGTGCTGTCGAGCTATCAGGTCGGCCTCGCCACCGAAGTGTTGATCTTCGGAGTCCTCGCCATGTCGATCGATATTCTCGCCGGCTTTGCTGGTCGGACTTCCCTCGGGCATGGTGCCATCTTCGGTGTCTCGACCTATGTCGTCGTTTATGCGACTGGCCAGGCCGGCCTGTCGCCCTGGGCGGGCTTCGCGCTTGGTGTGCTGGCGGCCACCGCGGTGGCCTCGGTATTTGCGCTGCTCGCCGTGCGCACCTCCGGCGTCTATTTCCTGCTGCTGACGCTTGCGCTCGGCATGATCGTGTGGGGCGTCTGCCTGCGCTGGACGCAGGTCACCGGCGGCGAGAATGGCATGCGCGCCGATGTGCGGCCGGCGGCCCTGATGAGCCACAGCGCGTTCTATTGGGCGGTGCTCGCTGGCGCCGTCATTGTATCTTTTGCCATGTGGCGGTTCGTGCGATCGCCGTTCGGCCTGACGCTGCGCGGTATCCGCGATAGCGAAAGTCGCATGCGCAGCCTCGGTTACAATGTGCCGCTGCATCTGTTCATCGGCTTTACGGTGTCCGGCATCTTCGCCGGTATCGCCGGGGGCCTCTACGCGATGTTCAACAATTTCGTCAGCCCTTCGACCGTCGCGCTCGCGCAATCGGTGGAGGGCGTGTTGATGATGATCGCGGGCGGTGTCGGCACGCTGTTCGGCGCCTTTGTCGGCGCAGCTGCGATCATCGTGCTGGAGAACATCGTCAGCTCCTATACCGAGCGTTGGCTGATGGTGCTTGGCATTACCTTCGTTCTCATCATGATCTTTGCCCCCGAGGGCATCATAGGCAAGCTGCGCGCGATCACCTCGCGCAAGGTGCGATAAGTCGGTTTCACGTTTCAATCGGGTTGCTCACGAAAGGACTTCGAGATGGATCGCAGGCAATTTCTCAAGAACACGACGGCGGCTGTGGCTGCCGCGGGCGTCGGCGTCGCTCCGTGCCGCTCCGCACAGGCCCAGGCTGGCCCGATCAAGATCGGTCTCCTGGCGCCGCTGACCGGCGTTGTCGCTTCGGGCGGCAAGGAAATGGTCGAGGGTGTGCAGTTCTATCTCGATCAGGTGAAGAGCGAGATGAGCGGCCGCAAGATCGAGCTGGTGATCGAGGACGATGCGTCGAATCCCGACACCGCTCTGCAGAAAGCGCGCCGTTTGGTCGAGCAGGGCAATTGCCATATGCTGATCGGCAATCTGCTCGCCAATACCGGCCTTGCTGTCGCCAACTACGTTAAGGGCACCGGCACGCCCTACTTCATTCCGATTATCGCGGCTGACGATCTCACCCAGCGCGGCCGCATCAAGAACGTAATCCGCGTCGCCGGCTACTCAGCGAGCGCCTTTACCCATCCGTTCGGTGATTGGGCCCTGAAGCAGGGCTACAAGAAGATCGCCACCATCAGCCAGGATTACACCTTCGGCCATGAACAGTGCGGCGGTCTCGCCCAGGTATTCACCGAAGGCGGCGGGCAGATTGTGCAGCAGTTCTGGCATCCGCTGAACACTGCCGACTTCAGCCCCTATCTCGGCCAGCTTGCCGATCTCAAGGTCGACGCGATCTTCGCGATGGAGACCGGCGCGGACTCGACTCGTCTGATCCAGCAATATGCGTCATTCGGCCTGAAGGAAAAGACGCCGCTGTTGATGGCGATGAACGGCACCGACCAGTCGGTGATCCGCACCATGGGCCCCGAATGCGAAGGCATCATCGCAGCCGCGCATTTCGCCGAAGGTTCGGACGTCCCGACCACGGCGAAGTTCGAGAAGGATTATGAGGCGAAGTACGGCAAGATCCCGTCGCTCTACGGTTTCTCGATGTATTCCGGCATGATGTGGATCGATGCCGCGCTGAAGAAGATGGGCGGCAAGGTCGAGGATCGTGAAACCTTTATCGATACGGTACTGAAGACCGAGCTCGACAATTCGCCGCTCGGCAAGACCGTGAAGTTCGACGACTACGGCAACCCGATCTACGACGTCTACATTCGCAAGGTCGTCAAGCGCGCCGATGGCAAATACTGGAACGTGCCGATCGAGACCTATCCGAATGTCTCGCAATTCTGGAAGTACGATCCGGCGACCTACCTGAAGCAGCCACCCTATTCGCGGACCTTCCAGGGCATCAAGAAGACCTGATTCAATATTGCTGACATCGAGGCGCGGCCGTGTCGCCGCGTCTCGTTCACTGGGAATTATTCGTGTCCGAACCGATCCTGACGCTGACAGATGTGGTGGTGGCCTTCGATGCCTTGCGGGCGGTCGATGGCGTCAGCCTGATTGTGCCGCGAGGCCAGCGCCGCGCCATCATCGGCCCCAATGGCGCCGGCAAGACCACATTGTTCAATGCCATCGCCGGCGCGCATCCGCCGACATCCGGCAAGATCACATTCAATGGACATGACGTGTCCAGGCTGCCGCCGCACCGGCGTGCCCAACTCGGCATCTCGCGCACCTTCCAGATCACCAATCTGTTCCCCACGCTGAGCGTGCAAGACAACATGATGCTGGCGCTGCGCGGATTGAAGCCGAAGAAGTTTTCGCTGTTCGGTTCGCCCGATCCGGACGATAGCGAGGCTACACGTATCGCGGCCGCGCTGAATGCCGCACGGATCGCCGAACGCGCCGACATCATCGTCAAGGAAATGTCCTATGGCGAGCAGCGTCAGCTCGAAATCGCGATTGCGCTGGTGACGACGCCGACCATGTTGCTACTGGATGAGCCCGCGGCCGGCCTGTCGCCGTCGGAGCGCTCGATGATTGCCGAGGTGATCCGCTCGCTCGACCCGGCAATCACCGTGATCCTGATCGAACATGACATGGATCTGGCGCTCGGTCTGGTCGACTACGTCACCTGCATGTTCGAAGGCCGCGTGCTGGTGGAGGAGCCGCCGGAAGGCATCCGCCGCAACAAGCAGGTTCAGGAAGTCTATCTCGGGAAGCCGCGTCATGCTTGAGGTCAAGAATCTGCACAGCGGTTACGGCGACGCCGTCGTGGTGCGCGGCGCCTCGCTCGAGGTGCGTCCCGGTGAGATCGTCGCGCTGCTCGGCCGCAATGGTATGGGCAAGACCACTTTCATTCGTTCCATAATGGGTCTGACGCCGCCACAGGTGCGCTCGGGCACGATCACCTGGCGCGACGAGAGCCTTGTTGGTCTGCGTCCTCATGATATCGCCAATCGCAAGATCGCCATTGTGCCGCAGGGTCGCCGGCTGTTTCCGTCGCTGACGGTCACCGAACATCTGACCATGCTGAAGAGCGCCCGCGCCAAGGACGGCTGGACGCTCGATCGCGTATTCGGCATTTTTCCGCGGCTTGCTGAGCGCCGCTATCACCGCGGCGGCCAGTTGTCTGGTGGTGAGCGCGGCATGCTGGCTGTGGGCCGTGCGCTAATGATCGATCCCGAATTGATCCTGATGGACGAGCCGTCCGAAGGCCTCGCGCCGGTGATGGTGCAGCACCTCGAGAGCATCATTCTCGATCTTAAAAAGGAAGGGTTGTCGATCTTGCTGGTCGAGCAGAATCTCTATAGCGCGCTGGCCGTCGCCGATCGAGTCTACATCATGGAGACCGGGCAGATCGTGCATCACGGCACGTCGCAGGAAATGAATGAGCAGACTGACGTGCTGTTCCAGCGCCTCGGCGTGCATTGAGGTGATCATGAGCGAAAATTTGCTGCGCCAAATTGCTACGGAGTTGAACAATACGCCTGGGGCCGCCGAGCGCACGCCGCGGATGGTGGGAATGGTTGCGGATATCAATGCCCGCATCGCTGCGGAAGCCATCCGCGTGATGCCGTTCGATTCCTCGCCTTACGCCTATCGGGCCTGGCTTGCTGCCGTGGACAAGCGCTGATGCAAAACGCCATCGCTGCCCTCGATCTCTGCGAACTCTCGGACGCCATCGCCAACGGGGAGATCTCGTCGGTGAAAGCGACGGCGGTCGCGCTGGAGCGTCTCGATCTCATTGGCCGCAAGCTTAATGCCGTGGTGCGGCTCGATGACGAACGCGTGCTGGATGCAGCAGAAGCCGCCGACAAGTCACGCGCTGCGGGTGCGGCTCTCCCAGTTCTGCATGGCGTGCCGCTGGCGCACAAGGATCTGTTCTATCGCGCCGGCGATCTCTCCAGCGGTGGATCGAAAATTCGCGCCGACTTTCGTCCCGATGTCACTGCGACGGTCATCAATCGGCTCGACGCTGCCGGTGCGCTCGATCTCGGCCGGCTGCAACTTGCTGAATTCGCCTTGAGCCCGACCGGCTACAACGAACATTACGGCCATGCGCTCAATCCGTGGAACCCAGCCTATGTGCCCGGCGGGTCCTCGTCGGGCTCCGGTGTCGCCGTTGCCGCGCGCCTCGTGACCGGCTCTCTCGGTACCGATACAGGCGGCTCGCTGCGCAATCCCGGTGCGATGTGCGGGCTGGTTGGTTTGAAACCAACCTGGGGTCTGGTGCCGACCGATGGCGTGATGCCGTTGGCAGTGTCGCTGGATTGCGCCGGCCCGCTGACGCGCACCGCGCGCGACGCGGCGCGGTTGCTGTCGGTGATTGCCGACCGCGATTACGAGGCAGCAATCGGTGCCAGTATCGGCGGCATGACCATCGCCGTTCCCGGCGGCTACTATCGCGATTTGCTGGATCCCGTCATCGTCGTGCGGCTGGAACAGGCGGTGGCGGAGTTGCGCGGTCTCGGCGCCCGCATCATCGAGACCACACCGCCGGATATGGCCGTTGTCAACGCATTGATGCTCCTCGTCATGACCGTCGAGGCGGCGACGATTCACCGCCGTTGGCTGATCGAACGGCCGCAGGATTATGCCGACCAGATCCGCGCTCGGATTGAGCCCGGCCTGTTCTTTCCCGCGACACGTTACGTCGAGGCGCTCTCGCTGCGCACGCAGATCACGCAGCAATGGATTGCCTGCTGCATGGGAGCGGCCGACCTGGCATTGCTGCCGGCGATCGCAATTCCGGTGCCGACGATCGAGGCGACAACCGAAGGCGGCCCCGAGGCGGTCGCCCGTATCATAGGTCAACTTGCCCACTGCAGTCGCGGCATCAACTATCTCGGTCTCCCCGGGGCCTCGGTTCCCTGCGGCTTCGACAATGCTGGCCTGCCGGTCGCCTTCCAGCTGATCGGCCGTCCCTATGCCGAAGCCGATATCCTGCGCGCGGCTCATGCTTATCAAGGTGTGACCGACTGGCATCATTGCGTCCCCGCCAGTGCCGAACTGAACTAGGAAAAAGAGATTCCGAATGCCCATCATCGATATGCACACCCATGCCCTCAGCAAGCGCGTCGAGCCGCTGGTGGCCGGGCACTACGATCCGATGGACAATCCCTATCGCCGCGACATGTCGCCGGCGAGTCGCGAGACCGATGCGGAGCAGGGCCGGCTGCTGCCGGGCCTGATGCTCGACATCGCCAAGCGCCGCGAGATGATGGCGAAGATGGGCGTCGACTTTCAGGTGATCGCGCCGGCACCGGCGCAACAGAACTACTGGGCCGACGAAGATTTACAATGTGCGCTGTCGCGCGTGCAGAACGAAGACATTGCCGCGCTCGTGGCGCAGGATCCTGCACATTTCGCCGGGATGGGTACGCTGCCGATGCGGTTTCCCGGGCGTGCGGTGGAGGAGGCGGTTCATGCAGTCGAGCAACTCGGCCTGCGTGGCTTCCAGATCGATACCCGCGTCGAAAACTTCGAATTGTCCCATGCCGCCTTCGATCCACTCTATGCGCGGCTTGCCAATCTGCGCATACCGCTGTTCGTGCATCCCCTGGGTTTCTCCCACGGCCAGCGGCTCGGCGATTTCTTCATGGTCAACAGCGTCGGCCAGCCCATCGAGGAGACCATTGCGATCGCCCACTTCATCATGGGCGGCATTTTAGACCGGCATCCGGATCTCGACGTGGTTATCGCTCATGGCGGTGGTTTCTACCCATTCTACGCAGCCCGACTGGATCACGCCTGGAAGGTGCGTCCGGAAGTACGCCGGCTCACGGCAGATGCGCCGTCGACCTATCTTAAGCGGCTCTGGTTTGACACCTGCGTGTTCTCTGCGGAGCTGATCGACAACCTGATCAAGACGGTGGGCCTCGATCGCGTCATGATGGGCTCGGACTACCCGTTCGACATGGGGGACCCCGATCCGGTAGGGCTGGTCAACAAGGCCAAGCTATCGGACACTGATCGTCAGAAAGTCCTGTTCGGTAATGCGAGCCGGCTGTTCAAGATCGGATAAGCTCCTGCCTCGTTGCGGCAAGGTGCGGCACAAGAGGCAAAACCTGCGATGACGATCCACTTTGATTTCGCCAAGCTTAGCGCGCCGGAGCGCTACAAGTTGCTTTGTGGTCTCGTTGTCCCGCGACCGATTGCGTTGATTACCACCATCTCAGATGCCGGCGTGGTCAATGCCGCGCCGTTTTCGTTCTTCAATGTGTTCTCCGAAAAGCCGCCGCTGGTGGTGGTCGGCCTGCAGGCCAGGCCCGATCTGTCGGTCAAGGACACGACCCGCAATGTGCGCGCCAATGGGTTGTTTGTTATCAATATGGTGGATGAGGCCCTCGCCAACGATATGGTCGATTGTTCGATCAGCTTTCCATCGGACATCGGCGAACTGGACGCTTTGAAGCTTCCAATGACGGCTGGCATCAATGTGCCGGTGCCGCATTTGGCGAAGGCGCCTGCGGCACTGGAATGCCGAAAAGTGACAATGATGAACTTTGGCGCAGAGCGCGACCTACTGGTCGGAGAGGTCCTGGGCATTCAGGTTCGCGATGGTGTTGTCGACCCCGTCACCTTGCGTACGGACTACGATCACTATCTTCCGGTCGCACGCATCGCGGGAACCATGTATGCGCGGATGCAAGATCGGTTCGAGATCAAACCCGACAGTTTAGACACCTGGCAACTCCGCAACCCCCGCTGAGGGAGGTTTTATCCGCGGAGTGCGTCGGAATGCCGGTGGTAGTTCTCTGCGCGTTCGATTAACCGTCAGAGGTGAGAAATTGCCGCTCCTGCGGTTGCATGGGATATGACTGCTGGATGTATCGGAAAACCGTCATTGTTGTCGCGTGGACTACACTTGCATTGATTGCTTTTGCGACTCTGTCACCGATCGGGCTGCGGCCGCATTTTGGCGGCGTCAGCCTTGAGCGCTTCGGCGCATTCGCACTCGTGGGCCTTTTGTTCGGTCTCGCCTATCCCCGCCATCTCTGGCTTGTTCTGACGCTCGTTGGGGGGGCGGCAGTCGGGCTGGAGGTGCTGCAACATCTGACGCCGGACCGGCACGGCGAGGTGCGGGATGCGCTGGTCAAACTTGCAGGTGGCGTCACCGGCATCGGGATATCGCTCGCGCTCCATCAGACCTTAAAGCGATTTATCACCTTAGGTTGAGAATGAGCTGAACTACCTCACTGAGGTACGTCAGCTTTTTCTGCGAATCGCGGTTGCTGAGTTCCAGCCTGTGAAGTGCTATCCCGATGCTTTACATCTCGCGGCTTTAAAAAAATACGTGTAATCACGGTAGCCTTCTACCCGCGCCCCCTCTTTGAGATTGCTAATGGCAGAAATCACACATGCCTCCTCGTGAAAGTACTTGGCATGTGTAAAAAGACACCGATACAACTTGAAGGAAGGTGTATGCCGTGGCGTCTACAATTTGGACGAGCCTAAGAAACGTTTCGGCCAGATTGATGTAGATGGCCGATGACTTTGGTGTGACGTCTCGAAGCGGACAATTCCGTTGCGTGGAGAAGACGTCGATCTCAAAGGACAACGTATTATGCATCGGCGGTACCAGCATTCGAGCATCCCGACCGAAATCATGCGATCGGTTGTCGGTATTTCCGAAGCCGGCAGCATCACCAAGGCCGCGAAGCTGCTCGGCTTGAGCCAGCCGGCCATCAGCTCGCAGATCAAGCGCATTGAGCACGCGGTCGGCGGCAGTATCTTCCAGAAGTCTGCCAACGGCTCATCGACGACAGAACTCGGAAAGCTCGTTCTGATCCAGGCCAGGAAGATTTTGGAGGCGAACGACCAGTTGCTCTTGCTGCGTGGCGCTTCGCCCGAAGATCAGACCATCCGGCTTGGTCTGACCAATTTCTATTCGCAACGCGCAATGGAAGGGATGAGCAAGGCGGCGATGAGCAATGTCTGCATCTATTCAGATAATTCGGCCGAGATCGCGAAAAGCATGCTCGACGGCTACGTCGATGTCGGCGTGTTCCTCAGTATCTCCGATATGCCCGGGGATGCGGCCATCGATGTCATCGCGCAACGCGACGATGAATTGACTTGGGTTCGATCCAGGGATTTTACGTTAAGTCCTGGCGCGCCCATTCCGTTGCTGACCTGGCCGGGGCAGATCGTGCATAACGTCATGATTCAGGCGCTTGAGCGCAAGGGAATGATCTATCGTATCGCATTTTCCAGCCCGGACTATCATGCACGGATCGAGGCTGCGAAGGCGGGCATCGGTTTGACCCTGCTGCCAACGGCTCTGATCCCGGCGTCGCTCTTGGCGGCCAATGAGTATTATCTTCCAAAGCTGGCGATACCCAAACTCGTGCTATGCGCGCGCGAGGGTATTCGCAAGAAACACAGCATTCTAATAGAGGAACTACACGTTAAATTCTTCGGTATATAGTTCTCTCATCAGCGCGCGTATCAGAAAACATGATCACCTCATCAAATCCAATGCCATCATCCAACACAATGCAGGCATTGGAGATGATCGATCCCACCAAGTGGTAGCAGAAGTTGTATAGGTAGTTTTCACGCGGTCTTGCGAAGCTCAGCGCATGTTGAGATTCGATGCCAGCATGAAAAAACTCCTATCGTGTCGACGCGGTTCTTCCGCAGTCGAATTCGCGATGCTGCTTCCCGTCTTTCTGTCGATCGTTTTCGGCATCGTCGTCTTTGGGTCATATTTTGCAGTCGTTCACGGTGTTCAGCAGCTTGCTGCCGAGGCAGCACGTTCCTCTGTCGCCGGGCTGACCGAGACCGAACGTGGCTCGATTGCATCGACCTATGTCACGTCGAATGCCGCGACTTATCCGCTGATCAATGCGTCAAAGCTGAGCGTCAATGCGGCGACATCGTCGTCGAACGCAAACGTCTTCGTGGTCACGGTCAACTACGACGCGTCGACCATGTTCATCTATTCACTTCCTTTCGTGCCGATGCCTCCATCGCAAGTCTCGCGATCTGCCGCCATTCCCTACGGAGGGTTTTGAGCGATGGAACCGATGCGCGCACTTCTCAAGAGGTTTCGCACCGACCAGCGCGGAAATATTGCCATCATGTCTGCGGGCGGCATGATCCTGGCCGTTTGTTGTGCTGCACTGGGTGTCGATATCGGGACCATTGCCGCCGATCGTCGCAAGACGCAGGCTGCCACGGATCTCGCTGCGATCGTTGCGGCCAGCAACTTAAGCAATGCGACAAACGCAGCAAAGGCGGCGGTCACCAGCAATAACTATCCAGCAAGCGCTCTGGTCGGTGTAGAACTCGGAACTTACACAACCAATTCCGCCGTCGCTGCGCAAAGCCGCTTTGTCACGCCAGCGACTGGAACAGCCAATGCGGCGCGGGTCAGTCTTCAGACGGCGACACCGCTCTACTTCAGCCATTTCTTTACCGGCAGCAACAATTTCACCATCAAGACAACGGCGACCGCAACAACGACGGCCATCGCGTCGTTCTCGATCGGTTCGCGATTGGCATCGTTAAATGGCGGCTTGTTGAATAGTGTTCTCGGATCAATGCTGGGCACGACCCTGTCGCTGTCAGTCATGGACTACAATGCGCTTCTTGGCGCGCGCATTGATGCTTTCACCTTCCTCTCAGCGCTGGCGACGCGCGTCGGTCTGACCGGTGTGACTTATGACACGCTGCTGAATTCGAACATCAAGATCGGGGACGTTCTTGCCGCAGCGCTGAGCGCGCAGCAGGCTACCAATGGCAGCGGCACCGCGACCACCGCACTCTCGACGATATCGCAGGCTTCGGCATCCGTGACGACCAAGATTGCGCCTGGCAAGCTGATCGATGCGGGCCCCTACGCGAACCTGATTGTGGGCGTCAAGCCGAAAGACGGTGTGAGCATCTCGCTTTACGATTTGCTACAGGCAACGGCTGGAATCGCTAACGGCACCAACCAGATCGCCACATCCGTCAATTTAGGTCTGCCGGGCATTGCCAGCGCGTCACTAACGGCGACTATTGGCGCACGGCCACAGGGATCCGGCTGGATTGCCGTGGGCACGCAGGGCGTCAGTGTTCATACAGCTCAGACACGTGTGCTGCTATCCATCCAGTTGATCGGAAGTGGTTCGGCGTCGTTGGTCAATCTACCGGTTTATGTAGAGGTCGCGTCGGGCACAGCGACGCTGAACAAGGTCAGTTGCGGCTATCCCAACGTCAATACATCGAGCGTCACGCTTGGCGTTACGCCGGGCATTGTCGATGCATGGATAGGTAACGTCACTGTAGCCGACCTCAACAATGTTGCGACCAAGCCGAATCCAGGGCCGGCACCGCTTGTGAATCTCCTGGGTATTCCAATTGTGACGGCAAAGGCCCATGCGGGCATGGGCAACACCACGCCGGTCAGCGTCAATTTCAGCTATTCGGATATCACGTCGCAGACGAAGAAGACCGTAAACACGACAAACTTCACGTCGTCCCTGACGGGCAGTCTGCTTGGCGACCTCAACATCAGTGTTCTTGGACTGGGTTTGGCGATCCCGGGTCTTGGTGGACTCGTCACCAGCATCATCAGCGGGGCAACCAGTTCAATCGATCAATTGCTGGCGGCAACGTTGGCAAGTCTCGGCGTCGGAATTGGACAGGCCGATGTGTGGGTATCCGGCATTCGCTGTGACGGTGCAGTGTTGGTGAACTGAATCAGTAACGCGTGAACTTCAATGCCAGCTTTAACAGAAGAGGACTGATAAAATGGGATACGAAGCCGCAATGAACCGCCCCAACGTTAACCGCAAGCGCTCGGTTGTCGTCTCGAAAAAACGCACTAGCGTCAGCCTGGAAGACAGCTTCTGGGCCAGCCTGCAAGCGATCGTTCGCATGGAGAATACCACTATCGAGCACTATATCGAGAAGATTGAGCGCAAGCGCGAAACACCAAATCTATCATCCAACCTGCGTATCGCTGTGCTCGAGTATTTTCAGCAGATTGCTGCACGCAGCTTGACAGCCGGTACGGCCGATCAACCGGCGGCGAGCAGCAATGCCAAGCTCCATGACAACCACAACCAGCTGGCTGAAAAGGTAGCGGCCTATTGGGGGCGTGAGGGAACACAGAATCAGCAGCTGGTCGACTAGGTCAGCTGCTCGAACCTTCCAGTTTATTTGATTTGAGAAAACGACGCGCAGTGCCGCGCGACGTCGTTCGTCGACTATTTTACGACAACGGCCGTTTTGGCCACGGAGCGACAGATGTTTAACCGACAGAGCAAGACCGATTTGCAGAATGCGTTGGCGCAAGCGACCGCCATCAGTCGCTCCCAGGCCATCATAGAATTCAATCTCGATGGCACGATCATCAAAGCGAATGAGAATTTTCTCAAGGCGCTCGGCTACACGCTCGATGAGATCAAGGGTAAGCACCACAGTATATTTGTGGAGCCTGCCGTACACGAGAGTGTCGCCTATCGGGAGTTCTGGGGTAACCTTAACAGGGGTGAATTTCAGGCAGGGCAGTTCAAGCGGGTCGCCAAAGGCGGCAGGGAGATCTGGATCGAGGCCTCCTATAACCCGATCATGGACAAGAGTGGTAAGCCGTTCAAAGTCATCAAATTCGCTACAGATATCACGGCGCAGAAACTCGAAAGCCTCGAAGCCTCCGGAAAAGTGATCGCTATCAGCCGTGCGCAGGCGGTCATCGAATTCAATCTTGACGGAACTATCATTACCGCAAACGAGAATTTCCTGAACACGCTTGGTTACGCGCTGTCCGAAATACAGGGGCGGCATCACAGCATGTTCGTGGAAGCCGGTGAACGCGATCGCGCAGCCTACCGGGACTTCTGGGCGCGGCTCGGCCGGGGTGAGTATCAGGCGGCCGAATACAAGCGCGTCGGCAAGGGTGGCAAGGAAATCTGGATTCTCGCGACCTATAATCCGATTCTCAATGATGCCGGCAAGCCGTTCAAGGTTGTGAAATTCGCGACCGACGTGACCCAACAAAAGTTGCTGGCCGCTGATAGCAACGGCCAGATGGCGGCTATTCGCAAGTCGCAGGCGGTCATCGAGTTTCGCATGGATGGCACCATCCTGACGGCAAACCAGAATTTCCTTGATACGGTCGGTTACACGATCGACGAAATCCGGGACCGGCATCACAGCATGTTTGTCGATCCGATAGAGCGATCTGGCGCGGCCTATGTGGAATTCTGGGCGAGCCTCAATCGCGGGACCTATCAGGCCGCAGAATACAGGCGCATCGGAAAGGGGGGGCGGGAGATCTGGATCCAGGCATCCTACAATCCGATTTTCGATCTGAATGGTAAGCCGTTTAAGGTGGTCAAATACGCTGCCGATATTACGGCGCAGGCCATGGCACGCTTGAAAGCGGAGCGCGCTCGTTCCTTGATCGAGTCGGTCGCTGCTGGCAGCGAAGAGATGAATGCATCGATCCGCGAAATCTCCGAGACGATGGTGAAGTCCCGGCAGACGGCAGAATCCGCGGTGCAACAGGTGGAGACGGCGGACATCCAGGCGCAGCGGCTTACCTCGGCTGCACATGCCATGGGAGGCATCGTTGGGCTCATCGGCGACATCACCGGCCAGATCAATCTGCTCGCCCTCAATGCGACCATCGAATCGGCTCGCGCCGGTGAGGCGGGGCGGGGCTTTGCGGTGGTGGCCGCGGAGGTCAAGAATTTGGCCAACCAGGCCAAGCAGGCGACCGACAAGATAAGCAGCGAAATCGAGGCCCTGAACGGTATCTCGGGTGACGTGGTTGGCGCGCTGGTCTCGATCAAGCAGGCGATCGAACATGTTAACGAGTTCGTGACCTCGACGGCAGCGGCCGTCGAAGAGCAGAGCACTGTGACCAGTGATATGTCGGACAACATGCAGCGCGCGGCATCTGAACTGGCCTGATGCGCTGAATTTATCGGCTTTGTTGGATCATCCGTGACTGTGCTATCAATCGCGGATGATCCTGCCGTTCAATGCCGCCACCCGAACAATGATCGAGACTCGCCTGGCCGCATTCACGCGGATCGTCGAGGGCCAGTACGCTTCGGGGCTGAAGCGTGCGGCGGTGGCCCTCGTGATGGTTGAAGCCGCACCCGAATTGGAGACCTCACTGTTGCTGACGTTACGCGCGTCCGGTCTACGTGCTCACAGTAATCAATGGGCACCTCCTGGCGGTCGCTGCGATCCCGGCGAGACACCCGTGCAGGCGGCAATCCGCGAGTTGCATGAAGAGCTCGGTCTGCAGCTCACGCGGGACGATGTCATCGGTGTCCTCGACGATTACCCGACCCGCTCCGGCTATCTGATCACGCCCGTCGTCATGTGGGCGCACGACAGCGTTCAATTGATGCCGAACCCCGATGAGGTCGCCTCGGTTCATCGCATTGCGCTGTCGCAGATCGCGCGGCCGCAGGCGTTCGATTTCGTTGCCATTCCCGAGAGCGACCGGCGTCTGATCCGCTACAGCCATTTCGGCCACTTTATTCACGCGCCGACCGCCGCGCTGATCTATCAGTTCAGCGAAGTTCTTGCGGGGCGCACCACCCGTGTGGCCGAGCTGGAGCAGCCGGTCTTCGCGTGGAAGTGATTCTGCTCCCCGGCGCGACGTGTCAGCGCAGGCAGCGTCCGGCCTTGGAAAGACATTGTTCACCAAACTCATCCAACGTCATTTTAAGCGGGGTATGTTTGACCCGCCTGGGACGGGCGCGGGGCGGCGTCCCGCCTCATTCCTCTGCATGGCCGGCTATGCCGGCTGACATCTCGACAGGTCCCATGTCTCATTTGATTCGCACCTTTACTGCCACTGTCCCGCTCGCGGTATTTTTGTTCATGCCGGTCGGTTATGCGCTGGATTCCGCCCAATTACCGGCAGGCGTTGCCAATGCGATGGCGCAGGGCGCCTCGCCGCAGGCCGTCGCAGAATACCGACGCAAGCTTGCGGAATATCAGGAAGCGCGCGCGGCCTTCGATCAGGAGGCCGGTGCCTATTGGGATGCAATCTCTGAGAAGCGAAAAATCCGCAATGCCAAGCGCCGCGACCGCCAGCAGATCACGCTGAATGACTACGTGCTGGAACAGGCGCCGCTTTATGAAGGACCAAAACGTCCGGTGAATCCGGAGCCCGAGGATAGCGATCCGCGCGTCCGCAAGGATCTTCCGGTGGTGGCGGATTTCCTCGCGGCGGCGAGGGAGCAATTTCAGTTCGTGCCGCAGCGGCCTGCCAATGAGATGGAGTTCAAGCGCGCTTATGCTCGTGCCGCCCTGCAGGCCGGGCTGACACGCGACATTGCGGTACGCGTCTATTCCTTCGAGACCGGTGGCAATGGCGGCCATGACATGCAGTCGGGCCTGAACCCGTCACGTCCGGGGTCTCGCGCGATCTCCACCGCTATCGGCTACAATCAGCTGCTCACAGCCAATACGACGACGCTCGTTGCCGAACAGGGGCCTCAGATTTTGAAAGTTCTGACCGAGAAGGCATCGGCGCTCTCGGGCCCGCAGCGTAAGGCGATGGATCACAAGATTGCGGTCTTCAAGCGCATGCAGGCGACTGTGCGCACTGTTCCGCAAAACTGGAGCGCGCTTGAGAAGCTTGGCACGACCCCGCAGGGCTGGGCCATGCACGCGCTGGTGCTGGACATGGATATCGGCCCGCAATTGCAGGTCCACAAACTACTGACGTCAGTGAATTTTGCCCGCGCCCGCGGGTTTGATCGCCCGCTCAGCGCAGCCGAGCTTGAGATGATGAATCTCACTGGCGATGGCAACGGCTTCGATATGGTGACCATGCCGCTGGCGATGCGTGAACAGGTGCCGACGGCGAACTTCTTCCAGCGTGGCGGGTATGAGCGCAATCCGGTGGCGATCCGCCACAATACCGTGGCCAAGCTACTCGCAGTTACCAATGCGCGGATGGACAGCAACAGCAATTTGCCAGGCGCAAAAGAATTGGCCGCGGCTTTTTGAGCCACGGCCAATCTAAGCCTTGTGATGTGCGCTCTCTCGCCGGAGAGCGGCTGGGCTTATGAGTTGCCCGGATTGAAATCGTCGCTTGGTGCTTCTGCCGGCGCGCCAGCTGCAGCAACGTCGGGGCGAGGACCGTGCGGACGGCGGCGACGACGCGGCGGGAAGCGCTCTCCCCCAGCATTCTGTTCGAAGCCGCCTGGAGCAGCACCCGGCTGAGGCTGCGCACCACCCGTGATGAAAGAAGGCAGACGATCGACACCATCGCCGACCGGCATCATCGGCTGCGGTTGGGGCTGATATTGCGGCTGGCCCTGCGGCTGATTCTGCTGACGGTGTTCGCGATTATTGTTCTCGCGGGGCTGATAGGGCTGTTCGCCGCGCTGCTGATAGGGCTGACCACCCTCACGCTGCGGAGGCTGCTCGCGCTGCGCAAAGGGCTGCTGTTGTACCGGCACGAAACCGGGCTCGGCACCGAAGTTCGAGTAGCTCTCGCTCTCGTCATCGTTGTCCTCAGGCGGCATCTCGTTTTCGGTGCGCGGTTGCGGCTGATTCTGCCGGAACTGCTCCTGCGCGGCGGCGATCAGGCGGAAATAGTGCTCGGCGTGCTGATAGTAGTTCTCGGCAGCAACGGGATCGCCGGAGCTGCGTGCATCGCGGGCGAGCTGGACGTACTTCTCTGCGACGTGGGAGGCGGTACCGCGGATCTTGATGTCGGGGCCATTCGATTCGAAGACCCGGGTCATCGGGTTCTGGCCGCGCCGATTGTTATTGTTGTTATTATTATTGTTGTTGCGGTTGTTGTTGTTCCGCATCCGCTTGTTGTTGTTGTTCTGACCGTTTCGCATGTGTCGCCTTCAGTTATCGATCCAGAGTGTCACAGAGCTATGTTTCAAAGAGATGATTGCCGCAGCACATTGCGGGATGCGGACGCGCGAAGCACCCGAATCGTCGTGCAGACCTTTGCTGCATCGATCTTGCCGTCATTCGCGTTCAACAAAGACGCGTTCCCCAACCGCCCGCTGACCGTGCCAGCCGGACCAAATCACCCACCTGCCGAAACAAGGTCAGGCTTCTGTGCGTGAAGTTTAAAGCGCAATATCAGGCTTTCGTTCGCTTTGCGGTCGCGAGCAGCGCAGCTCTCTCAGCCATCGCGCTCAACCAAACCTGCCTGTTGGAACCTTTCACCCGGACGGGCTCTCTAGCGAGAATTCTGGCTTCCTGCCGTAAATCTACGGGGCGAGCCAACCCTGAACCGATGTTGTGACAGGAAGGTAGTCGCTCCCCGGGGATATTCCAAGTGGTTTTTTCTGTCGCAAGAAGGCTTTATCGGGGCTTTTTTTGTCCCGATACCGCCCTGCGAATGCCGCCCAGATCGGCTTTGGCCGGCCCCGGCAGGGTTAACCCGGACACCGTCATCAGACCGGCGACATCGTCGCTTTGGTCGTGGCCCACCTCGACCACCAGGAGGCCGCCGGGCACCAGCAACCGGGCGGCTTCGGGGGCGATGGTTCGATAGGCATTTAGTCCGTCTTTTCCACCATCCAAGGCGCGGAGCGGGTCGTGGTCGCGCACCTCGATGTCGAGGCCGGCAATGTCGGCCGAGGGAATATAGGGCGGATTGGAGACGATCAGGTCGAAGCCGCCGGCCAGGGCTGAGGCATAGTCGCAGACAGCGAAATGGGCGCGCTCGATCAAGCCGAGTTGCGCAGCGTTGGAGCGAGCCGTTCGCAGGGCGTCGAGATTGATATCGGTCGCAATGCCGGTGGCGTTGGTTAACTCCGAAAGCAGCGCCAGCAGGATTGCGCCGGAGCCTGTGCCGAGATCGGCGATCACAAGCGGACGGTCACGCGGACCTGTCGCATCGAGAAGTTCGAGCGCCGCCTCGACGAGGGTTTCGGTATCGGGACGGGGCACCAGCGTGTCGGGCGATAGCTGCAGCGGCAGACCCCAGAATTCTTTCATGCCTAGGACACGGGCCACGGGTTCGCCATCGATGCGGCGCTGTGCGAAGCGGGCAAGTTGGGCCGCTTCATTGGACGTCAAGATGCGATTCGCAGCCGAGATCAACCCGGTCAGATCGAGTCCGAGCGCGTCGCCTGTCAGCAAGCGCGCGTCGAGTTCAGCGGAATCGATGCTGTGGGTGCGGAGCAGATTGGTCAATGAGCGTCGTGCGTTCTCGACGCTCTGTCCGGCGAACATGTCGCCGGCGCTCACGCCGCGTCGCCCTGGGCAGCGAGTTGTGCAGCCTGATGCTCTGTCGTCAGCGCATCGACCAGTTCGCCCAACGCTTCGCCGGCAATCACCTGCGGCAGCTTGTAGAGCGTGAGATTGATGCGGTGGTCGGTGACGCGGCCCTGCGGGAAATTATAGGTGCGGATGCGCTCCGAGCGGTCACCGGAGCCGACCTTCTCCTTGCGCTCGGCCGAGCGGGCGGAATCGATACGCTGCTGCTCGGCGTCATAGATGCGCGAGCGCAGGATGTTCATCGCCGAAGCGCGGTTCTTATGTTGCGAGCGGCTGTCCTGCATCATCACCACGATGCCGGTCGGGATATGCGTGATGCGGATCGCTGATTCGGTCTTGTTGACGTGCTGGCCGCCGGCGCCCTGGGCGCGCATCGTGTCGATGCGCAGGTCGTCCTGCTTGATGTCGATATCCACTTCTTCGACTTCGGGCATGACAGCGACCGTTGCCGCCGACGTGTGAATGCGCCCTTGAGTCTCCGTATCGGGCACGCGCTGCACGCGGTGTACACCGGATTCGAATTTCAACTTGGCGAAAGCACCGCGGCCCTTCACCTCGGCGATGATTTCCTTGTAGCCACCCATGGTGCCTTCGGACGCCGATATCACCTCGACCTTCCAGCCGGCCAGCGCCGCGAAGCGCTCATACATCCGGTACAGGTCGCCGGCGAACAGTGAAGCCTCGTCGCCGCCGGTGCCGGCACGGATTTCCAGCACCACGTTGCGCTCGTCCATCGCATCCTTCGGCAACAGCGCCACGCGGATTTCCTGCGCCAGCGCCTCGATGCGTTCTTCCAGCGCCGGGCGCTCGGCCTGCGCCATCTCGCGCATCTCCGCATCGGTCGAAGTATCGGCGATCATCGCATCGATATCTTTGAGCTCTGCAAGCGCACCGCGATAGGTCTTCACCGCGTCGATCAGCGGATTGAGCTCGGACAGCTCGCGCGTCATCTTCACATAATTCTCGGCGCTGACCTGACCCATCAGTTGTGCCTCGAGCGAGGCGTGATGTGCGAGGAGTACGTCGAGTTTGGTTTCGGGCAGCAGGGACATCGTGGAATCTCGGAGATCGCGGAAAGGGGAAGCGCGTCGTACGGGCAGAGCCCCGCTACAACGACAGTCCCTCGGCCTCAGCGAATTCGGTGAGCTTCTGCCGAATCGAGACGCTGCCCGAGGGGGCGTCGAGCAGTTGTGTCATCAGCGCCTCGGCCTTTTTGGCATCGAGGTCGAGAATCATTGCCTTCACGGGACCGTGTGCGGTGGCCGACAGCGACAGCGAGCGATAGCCCATGCCAATCAGCGCCAGCGCGCCGATCGGTTGCGAGGCCATCTCGCCGCACAGCGAGACGTGACGTTTGGCGGCGTCGCCCTTTTGCACGATCTCGCGCAGTACGCGCAGGATCGGCGCCGACAGCGTATCGAAGCGTTCCGACACCTTGGCATTGCCGCGGTCGACAGCGAACAAGAACTGGAACAGGTCGTTGGAGCCGACCGAGACGAAGTCGACCTTCTTCAGGAGTTCGTCGAGCTGATAGACCAGCGCAGGCACCTCGATCATGGTGCCGACATCGATTCGCTCGGGTAGGGCATGACCGTGCTGGCGCAAATAAGTCAGCTCGCGTTCGATGATCGCCTTGGCCTGATCGAATTCGGCCACTTCCGAAATCATCGGGAACATGATGCGCAGCGCGCGGCCGCCGCCGGCGCGCAGCAATGCGCGGATCTGGCCGCGCAGCAAGCCGGGTCGATCGAGGCCAAGACGGATCGCGCGCCAGCCTAGCGCCGGGTTCTCCTCGACGATGGTCTCCATGTAAGGGAGCGCCTTGTCGCCGCCGATATCGAGGGTGCGGAACGTCACCGGCTTGGGGCCGGCAGCATCGAGCACCGCACGATACAGCGCCAGCTGATCGCTGGAGCGGGGCAGGCTTTCCCCGACCATGAATTGCAGTTCGGTGCGGAACAGGCCGATGCCCGCCGAGCCGGTATCGTCGATATGCGGCAGGTCGATGATCAGACCGGCATTGATCAGCAGGTCGACCTTCTGGCCGTCCTTGGTTACGCAGGGAAGGTCGCGCAGCGCTGAATACTGCGCCTGTCGCCGTGCGCGGAACCGCACGCGTTCGGCATAAGCGGATTCGATCTCGGCGGAGGGCCGAATATAGATCGAGCCCGAGGTGCCATCGACGATGACGGCGTCGCCTGGATCAGCAATGCCCGGCGCATTTGCGACTTCGCCGATCGCGGGAATGCCGAGCGCGCGCGCCACGATCGAGACATGCGAATTAGCCGTACCTTCCTCCAGCACCAGGCCACGCAGCTTCTTGCGATCGTAGTCGAGGAGGGCGGCTGGGCCCATCGCACGTGCGATCAGGATCGCATTGTCCGGCATCTGCTCGCGCGACGGCGCGTGATCCTGGCCGACCAGCTGCCGCATCAGGCGGTGGCCGAGATCTTCAAGATCGTGCAGGCGGTCGCGCAGATAGGGATCGGTGGAACGCAGCATGCGCGCACGGGTATCCGACTGCACGCGTTCGACGGCGGCTTCGGCGGTGAGGCCGGTGGCGACGGCTTCGTGCAGCTTGTGCGACCAGCCGTGGTCATTGGCGAACATGCGATAGGCTTCGAGGACATCGCGATGCTCGCCGCCGTCGGCGACGTCGCCGCGTTCCAGCATGCGGTCGAGGTCCGAGCGCAGCTTGGTCAGCGCGGTGTCCAGCCGTTTGATTTCCTTCGGCAGGTCTTCGGCGATGTAATTGGTGATGACGACGCGCGGCTCGTGCAGCACTACATGTCCGAGCGCGATACCATCGGAAAGGATAGCGCCGGTCTTGTGCAGGGAATGCCGCGCAGCGGGCTCGGCGCCCGGCTGCGCCAGCGCCGATAGCTCGCCGGAGGCGATCATCTCGGCCAGCACCATGGCGGTGGTTTGCAGTGCCTCGACTTCTTCCTCGACATAAGTGCGCTTGGCGCGATTCTGCACTACCAGCACGCCGAGCGTATTGCCGGCGCGCAGGATCGGCACGCCTAGGAACGAGTGATAGATCTCTTCGCCGGTCTCCGGGCGGAACGAGAACGCCGGGTGGCTCTGGGCGTCGTTGAGATTCAGCGGTGTGGCTTCGGAGGCGACCAGGCCGACTAGGCCCTCATGGGAGCTCAGCACGGTCTGGTGGACGGCGTCGCGGTTGAGGCCTTCGGTGGCGTAGAGCTCGAGTGTATTGTCGACGCGCAGCACGTATGTCGAGCAGACTTCCGCCACCATATTGGCGGCGATCAGCACCACGATCTTGTCGAGGCGTTCCTGAGCGCTGACTTGCTCCGCCATCACTTCGCGGAGCCGTCTCAGCAAGACTCGGGGGCCACCCGACGCGCTCCGCATGTGCCGACACCCTCCCCACGAGGCCGACACCTGACAAAAGCCGTGCGCCGACGCTAAGCCTCAGAAAACAATAGAATTTGCACCGCCGCGCAACAAGAGGCGCAGCGACAGAACCGTATCAGATTGTCCGAAACGGCGCCCTCAGCCGCAACGGCTGCCCATGCAGGCCGTATAGCGAATTGAGGCTTGTTTTGCCAAGCAAAACACCTGCCAGACAAGAAACACACCGTTCACATCAAAATAACGGATGTTTCAGGAAAAATTTTCTACGCTTTGTCGAGACCATACAGCGTGTGCAGGGTGCGAACCGCCAGTTCCGTATAGGCTGTATCGATCAGGACCGAGAACTTGATCTCGGACGTGGTGATTGCCCGGATATTGATCTGGCGCTCGGAAAGGGCGGCGAATGCTTGCGCGGCGACGCCGGCATGGCTGCGCATGCCAGATCCAATCACCGAGACCTTGGCGACATCGGTTGCGCTATCGATGCGGGCATAGCCGATTTTGGCCTTGGCCGCCGTGATGGTCTCTTTGGCACGGGCATAGTCGGTGGCCGGGACGGTGAAGGTCAGGTCCGTGGTCTTGCCGTCTTCGGAGACGTTCTGGACGATCATGTCCACATTGATGTTGGCTTCGGCCAATGGCACGAAGATCGAGGCGGCGACGCCCGGCTTGTCCTCGATCTGGCGGACGGAAATCTGGGCCTCGTCCTTGGAAAAGGCGATTCCGGTAACGACGTGGCTTTCCATGATTTCCTCCTCGCTGCAGATCAGCGTGCCCGGCGGGGTGCCGTGCGGGTCGATGTCTTCGGGTTTGTCGAAACTTGAGCGCACGAAAATCGGCATATTGTGGGTCATGCCGAGTTCCACGGAGCGGACCTGCAGGACCTTGGCGCCCTGCGACGCCAGTTCCAGCATTTCCTCAAACGCCACCTTGTTCATGCGTTGTGCCTTTGGCACGACGCGCGGATCGGTGGTGTAGACGCCGTCCACGTCGGTATAGATGTCGCAGCGGTCAGCCTTGACGGCGGCGGCAATTGCCACTGCCGAGGTATCGGACCCGCCGCGGCCGAGTGTGGTGACGCGGCCGGTTTCGGCATGGATGCCCTGGAATCCGGCGATGACGGCCACTTCCTTGCGCTCCTTGAAGCGCTTGATGAGCTTGTCGCCGTCGATCTCGTCGATTCTGGCCGAGGCATGGGCGTCCGACGTCTTGATCGGGATCTGCCAGCCCTGCCAGGAGCGCGCCTGGATGCCGATGGTCTGCAGCGCGATCGCCAGCAGGCCGGCGGTCACGAGCTCACCGGACGCGACTATAGCGTCGTATTCACGGGCGTCATGCATCGGCGACACTTCGGTGCACCAGGCCACCAGTTCATTGGTTTTGCCCGACATCGCCGATACCACGACCGCGACCTCATGACCGGCATCGACCTCGCGTTTGACGTGCTGCGCGACGTTGCGGATGCGGTCGATGTTGGCGACGGACGTACCGCCGAATTTCATTACGAGCCGGCCCATGACGAGTGGTGCATTCCCTGACGACAGTGGGTAAAGATACCGCGCACTACGCACGCGGGCGAAAACGCGCGTATACATAGCGGCGAGGGTGGGGGCAAGCAACCCGGGCTCCTGGTCCCTTAGAACGCACCGAGACAGGGCATTTTGGACGGTTTATGGGGCGCTATATCGACGATATCCTGCAGCCGGGCGAGAAGGTGCTGTATTCCAGCAACTTGCACTGGGTGGTCTATGTCCCAGCCATCGCGGCCTGGATTGTCTCCGCGGCTTTGCTGGTCCTGACGCGTTACGCGATCAACGAAACCCTTGTTCTGCTCTGCCTGGCATCTTCGGCGGTAGTGGCCTTCGCGGCGCTGTACTGGTCGATGAAGGGCTGGTTCCAGCGCTGGACGACCGAGACGGATGTCACCACGCTGCGGGTCGTGCACAAGGAAGGCTTCATCACGCGCAAGACTTTCGAGATCAGTATCGACAAGGTCGCGAGCGTCAGCGTCAATCAGAGCATTCTGGGACGTATCTTGAATTATGGTGACATCGCCATCGAGAACATGGGTGACGACGAAGAGATCATCAAGATGATCGCGTCACCACTCGCATTTCGCAGCCACATCACAGCGCGATAGGACAACGGCTCCACAATGGCCATGCAATCCAGCTATTCCGATGCTTCCGCATCCTCCGTCGATGCCAGCGAAGTCGCGAAATTCTCGAAGCTGTCGGAGGAATGGTGGGATCCGCGCGGCAAGATGGCGCCGCTGCACAAGATCAACCCGCTGCGCCTGACCTATATTCGCGACGCCGCCTGCCGCAAGTTCGATCGCAATGTTCGCAGTCTCAATTGCCTGAGTGGCTTGCGCATGCTCGATATCGGTTGCGGGGCTGGTCTGCTGTGTGAGCCGTTCACGCGGCTCGGCGCACAGGTGATCGGTATCGATCCCTCCGCCACCAATATCGCCGCCGCCAAGTTGCACGCCGACAAAGGGCATCTGTCGATCGATTATCGTTGCACCACCGTCGAGGAGATGGACGTGCGTGAGCGTTTCGACATCGTGCTGGCGATGGAAGTGATCGAACATGTGGTCGATGTTGGTGCTTTCCTCGATCGCTGCGCGTCGATGCTGAAGCCCGGTGGCCTGATGGTGGTGTCGACGCTGAATCGAAACTGGAAGAGCTTTGCGCTCGGCATCGTCGCCGCCGAATACGTGCTGCGCTGGCTGCCCCGTGGCACCCATCAGTGGGACAAGTTCGTCACCCCGGACGAACTCGCGCATCACCTGTCGCGCAACAAGCTGGAAATCACCGAACAATCAGGCGTGGTCTACAATCCGCTCGGTGACCGCTGGACGCTGTCGTCCGATATGGACGTGAACTATATGGTGGTCGCGGAAGAGGTGTAGCGTTTCTGTTCTGCCTGTCCCCGTCTCGACAGGTCGTCAAACCCCGTTGAGAATAATCACCGTCGGTGCCTTGGGCAGCGCATTGAGTGATATCGTCAGCGTTTGGGCGCTGCGCTGGTCGATTTCGAAATCTTTTCCGATCTTTGTCATGAAGTCGCTGAGCGGTGTCATGAAGCGATGCATGGGCAGCACCACCGAGGCGCGCAGCCGCTTGGTGATCTCGGATACGCCGTCGAGGGACATTGTGTAGCTGCCATCGATCGGCACCATCACGATGTCGAGCCGGCCGATCGCGGCGAAGTGGCTCTCGTCGAGCTTGTGATGCAGATGACCGAGATGGCCGATGCACAGGCCGGCAACCTCGAAGATGAAGATCGAATTGCCGTCCTTCACCATCTCGCCGCCGGCGTCATCGCCATAGTAGCGGCGGATGTCCGTCGTGACGTTGCGGATCAGCACATCGCCGATGCGCTCATGGATCTGCGCCGGCTGTCCACTCTCGCCCCACCCATGCAATACCGTCTTGATGCGCGGGTCGGGATACAGCGTGTAATGGGTGCTGTGGGCCCGGTTCATCGTCACCACATCCGGGATGCGATCGAGCTTGTAGATGCCGTTATAGTCGGTGGCGATAGTCACGCCGCCGGGTGTGTCGATGTAATAGGTGGAGTGCCCGGCATAGGTGATGGAGACTTCATCGGCCTTCGCAGCAGTCCGACGCAAACTGACTGGAATTGCGAGTGGTGGCCGTGTGGCCATTGCCAGACACTCACTGCCGCGCGGGGCATTTTGCGCGAGTGCTGGGGTAACAACCCAACTCATTGCCCAACAAGTCAGGGTGCCGAGGACAACAGGCAGAAATCGCAGCATGATCCGGCAGTCTCCGAATGCGCTTTGCTTCAATGTATCGCCAAAAGCGGACGCTGCAATGCTGGTTGTGGCGCCGGAGACTGCCCAAGATCGCGGCGCATCGCACGAGGCGGATGCTCGGGTGCCGCCATGGAACAGTCGCTATGCTGCGGGGATTGACACGTTGCCGCAGGTAAGATGGTTGGGTAGGTCTTGTGATCACTACCGCGAGCATTGCAGTTGTCATCCGCTTCAGTCCAGCCCTGGGAATTCGTCAGCCGCGATGATCGTCTCGCAGCGTCGCAATCGGGCTGGGTATTTGGCGCGGCGATGCTGCTGCTGACGCGGCCGCTCGATGCGGCGATTGCCGAGATCCTTCAAGCCATAGGTGCGGACGCCGAAGCAGATCGCGCATGGATGTTCGAATACGATGCCGACCATCTGCGCTTTCGCAACACCCATGAGTGGAGTCGCGGCGGGGTCGGATCATTTGTGCAGGATTTGCAGCATGTGCCGGTCACTATGATCGGCTGGCTGCATCAACGGCTGGTCCTGGGGCAGGCTGTGATGGTCAATGACATCGAGGCACTGCCACGCAGTGCCGGTGCGTTGCGCGCTGAGTTTATCCGGCAGAACAACAAAAGCGTGCTCAGTGTGCCGGTGTTTCATGACGGCAGGCTTGTCGCCTGCATCGGTTTCGATGCGGTCGCAGCATCGCGGCGGTGGTCGCATGAAATCGGTGATCTGTTTCGTTGTGCAGATCTCATCGCGGCGGCGCGTTATGGCCGGTCGCCGATCGCCTCTGCTGGGGGAGATTCGCAGGCTGCATATCCTGCGCTGATCTATCTACGCCGCCCGCATGGCATTCTTGGCACGCCATTGACCGAAATCGTCGGCCTGCGCTCGTCGAAAGACTATACCGAGGTGTGGTTGATGGATGGCGCGATGGTGCTCGATCCAAGGCCGCTGACCCAGTGGCTGGGCCTGATTCCGCCGGGCTGGTTCGTGCGCATTCATCGCACGGCCGTCGTCAATCATCAGTTTGTGCGCGAGGTCGTGCGCCGGTCGAGCGGGGCTTGGCAATTGCGCGTTCATGATTATGAAGATCATTGGCCGGTGTCTCGCGCCGGCCGAGCTGAGTTGCGTGCGCGCCTTGGTGTTTGAACTACACGATGTGAGACGAATGTGAGCGCGTTGACGACTCACGTTTTCGCGCTCGGACTTCCATCAATTCCCTGCTGATCATGACTTAATAAATAGTTATCGGCGCCAGCGCGTTGAGTGTTTTGCGCCTCGTATGTTGCTGCGTTTCAACACGCGAAAATCCTGCAGGGCATTCGTCGAACCTGTAAGTCGGTTCGTCGATCTTTGATTGCGACTCATCATGCGATCGCGTGTCTCATGGAGCTCACTCGCGTCGATCTGCGAGCTGGAGTTGGATAGTGAAGCTCCCAGTATTTTTAGTCGTCGGCGCAGCGCGCCGTAGTGGCTCGGGCAAGAGCAGTGGCACCGGCGTGCGCCCCGCTAATACGTTGATGTCGTCGACGGCTATGACGCTTTCGTTTGCTGGCCTGTTGCTGGTTGTTGCGGCTATTGCCTCGTCGCAAGCGGTTCACGCTCAGTCCTCTGGACTTGGCGGCACCGGCGGCGCTCACTCCACCAGCGATCCGAAGGCTGGCGGGGCAGGCGGTGTGATCGACCCGGCCAATGGCGGTGGCGGCGGTGGCGGCGGCGGCAGGGATGCCGACAACACGCATCCGAAAGACGCCAACCTCGGCAACGGCGGCAAGGGTGGCAGCGGTGCGCATGCCAAAGGCGGGGGACTGGGTGGCCTGGGAGGGGCTCCGGGGTTCATTGGCTCGCAACTCGTGGGCGGCGAAATCCAGGGCCAGGCCGGACAATACGGATGGTTTCCCGAGAAGGGCAAAGGCGCGGATGGAACCAACTGGTTTCACGGAATGGGTCATGACGGTGGCAGTGGCGGCGGTGGAGGTGGCGGCGGCACCGGCGCGATCTTCAGCGGGTCATTCGTTCCTGGCAATCAGTTCATTGCAGGCGGCAGAGGCGGATACGGCAGCGTCGGTGCCAATGGTGGCGATGGCGTGTTGGCCTTTTATGGCACCTTCATGGAGCCCGGTTACGGCGGCGGGGGAGGCGGAGGGGGAGGCGGAGGGGGAGGCGGCATAGGTCTCTTCTCCAGCGGAGACGCTTTAGAAACGCTTGCACCGATGATCAGAGGTGGTCTCGGCGGTTGGGGCGGCGCCGGCGGCGGTGGAGGCACTGGCGCCCCCGATGCTATCGGCAATTACTGTCCCGGCGGACAGCCACCCTGCATCACCACTGCGACCGACGGCGGCATCGGAGGTGATGGCGGAAGTGGTGGCAATGGTGGCAACGGCGGCGCCGGCATCGTCGTCTCAAGAGCGCGCATGACGGTCGTTGAAGGCGGTGCATCGGTGCTTGGTGGAGCCGGCGGCGGCGGCGGGGCCGGTGGATCTGGCGGCCAGGGCGTTTCCGGCGGCAATGGTGGCAATGGCGGTGCTGGCGGTAGCGGCGGAGATGGCGTCGTGTTGACGAGCCCCGGCACCATACGCGTCGAGCGTGGCGGACTGGTGCAGGGCGGCGACGCGGGGGGCGGCGGCGCTGCTGGCCCGGGCGGCGGCGGCTGGGAACTCGGCAATGGAAGCAGCGGTCACGCCGGCGCGAATGGAGCGGCGGGAGCCGGCATCTTCGGGCAGAGCGCCGGCATAACGGTTGTTGCAGGCGGGACGATCGAAGGCGGGCGGAATATCGATGGATCGCGTGCCGCGGCGATTTTGTTCACCGGCGGCGGCAACAGGCTCGAACTATGGTCCGGCGCGAACATTACCGGCGATGTCGTCGTCGGTCTGAATGCAAGCAATCCCAATATTTTTGCGTTGGGTGGCTCACAGAATGCGACTTTCGATCTCTCTGCACTCGGCACGAAGTATCGGGGTTTCTCAGCGCTGGAAAAAAATGGCGACGCCGTCTGGACGCTTTCGGGGATATCGGCATCCTTCGCCGGCGATTTGCGCGCCAATGCCGGCAGCCTGGCCTTTGCTGGTGGCGCCAGACTGACGACGGCCAATGGCTATGTCGGCTATGACAGCGGCGCCGATGCCAATGTCACCGTCTCTGGCCCAGGCGCATCGTGGCTCAATACCAATCTGTTCGTCGGATATCGCGGCAACGGCTCGCTCCTGATTGCCGATGGCATGCATGTGACTGCAGCGACCGCTTCAATTGGCAACGATGCGTCTTATGTCACGCATGGCACGGTGAAGGTCGATGGCATCGGGTCGGCGCTCGATGCCCAGACCCTGAAGATCGGCGCAGCGTCCGTCGGCGCGCTGACGGTGAGTAATGGGGGCGTTGCGAAAGCGCGTACGATTCAAGTAGGCGCCTCTGGTGTCAGCGGTGCGTTGAGTATCGGATCCGAGCCCGGGGCAGCGGCTCTGGCGCCTGGTGTTGTGACAGGCCCGATTGAACTCGCACAAAGCGGCACGCTCAATTTCAACCATACGAGCGGCGACTATCTCTTCAATAATCTCATCACCGGCAATGGCGCGATCAATGTGCTGTCAGGCACCACGATCCTGTCCGGCCGCAGTGTGGCTTTCACGGGCACCACAGAAATCTTAAGCGCAACGCTTGGCGTGACCGGACAACTGGGTGGCACGGTCAATGTCGATGCGGGCGGACGTCTCACCGGCAACGGCATCGTCGGTGCCACCACGGTGCTCAATGGCGGCACGCTGGCGCCGGGTGGGACGGGTCGTCTGACGGTGAACGGCAACCTGTCCATGCTCACCGGCAGCGCCTTTGATTTCAATCTCGGCCATTTTTCGAACGGCGCAGCCTCGACGACGTCAGCGAGCGTCTTTGCAAATGGCGATGTTTCGCTCCACGACGTGACGTTCAATATCAGTGGTACGGGCGAGCCTGCGGTCGGTTACTATCGTATGATCAACTACACCGGCGGTTCGTCGATCTCCGGATTGACCATCGGCACGATGCCCCCGATCTCGGGGCTGTTCCCCGTCACCTATTCGATCGACAGCTCGCGGCTCCATGTGGTCGATCTCATTGCTTCGCCCAACGGCACCGACATCCTTCAACGTTGGGATGATGCGTCGAGCGGTACCGCGGGTGGCAGCGGAACCTGGAATGCGCTTAATAACAACTGGTTTGATTTGGGCGGTGTTGCCAATACCCAGTGGGGATCCATTTATGGCGTCTTCAACGGCCCGGGCGGCACGGTCACGATAGATGGATCGCAGAAATTCTATGGACTGCAATTCGTCGGCGGTCTCTACAACCTTGTTCAAGGCACTGGCGAACTGCGGCCAACCGCGCTGGGCGGTTCGGACGGTATTGGTGAGCTGCGTGTTCTGTCCAGCGAGACGGCGACGATTTCGGCTCCGATTGTAGGCGCCGGTGGTGTGAACAAGACGGGTGGCGGCACGCTCGTACTCGCTGGCGCCAGCACCTATGCTGGCGGCACGACCATCAGCGGCGGCACGCTGCAGATTTCGTCGAATGCGAATCTCGGCGCTGCAACCGGCGGTCTCACCTTCGACAACGGCATCTTGCATACGACTGCAAACATTGCCTCAGCGCGGAACGTCTCGCTGCTCGGGATCGGCGAGATCGATGCCGACGCCGCAACGGCGCTGGTGCTCACCGGTACGGTGTCCGGCACCGGCAGCTTGATCAAGGCCGGCGACGGCACTCTGTTGTTGGCCAATACCAACAGCTGGACTGGCGGCATACTACTCGAAGCTGGCACGCTGCAGCTTGGCGCTTCCGGTGCACTGCCCAACGGCAGTGACGTGACCGTCTATAGCGGCAAGCTCGATCTCAACGGTTACAACACCACGACGCATTCGCTGATCGGCTTCGGTGGCGAGATTGCGCTCGCCAGTGCGCAACTGACGCTCGATCAGGCGAGCGATACGGTCATCGCAAGTACAATCACGGGCGTGGGCGGCAGCCTCGTGAAATCCGGCAGCGGCACGCTGCTGTTGTCTGGAGCGAATACTTACACGGGCGGCACGACAGTTTCCGGCGGCGCTGTTGCAGTTATCGCGGACGCCAATCTCGGCACGGGCACGCTGACGCTCTCGGGTGGCACGCTGCTGACGCTGGCCGATGTCACGTCCGTGCGAAGTATTGTGCTTTCCGGCAGCGGCACGATCGAGACGCTGGTCGGAACGACATTCACGACCACAGGAAGTGTCTCGGGCGCCGGCGCATTGACCAAGGATGGCTGGGGCACGCTCGTTCTGGGAGGCACCAACTCTTTTAACGGCGGCACGACGATCAATGCCGGCACGCTGCAGATCGGCAATGGCGGGATCACCGGCACACTGTCCGGCAACGTAACGAACAATGGTATTCTGGCATTCAACCGATCCGATAATTTCTCCTATAATGACGTCATCTCCGGTCCCGGCGCTTTCGTCCAGGTCGGGGCGGGCCTTACGGCGTTTGGCAATGACAACACTTATAGCGGCGGCACGTTGATCTCTGCCGGTACGCTGCAGCTCGGCACTGGCAGCACGGCGGGCTCTATCATTGGCGATGTCATCAACAACGGCACGTTCCAGATTTTCCGTTCCGATGTCTACACATTCGGTGGCACGATCACGGGAATCGGCATGTTCCGGCATGTCGGCACCGGCACGACGGTCCTGACGGCAGACAATACTTACAGCGGTGGCACGGAGATCACGCAGGGCATTCTGCAGATCGGTGATGGTGGTTTCACAGGATCGATCATCGGCAATGTCATCAACAATGGCGAACTTGTCGCGAAGCGCGACGGGCTGCTGACATTGGCGGGTGCCATCTCGGGCAGTGGTTCATTCACGCAGAGCGGTTTGGGTATCACGCGCCTCGACGGACTCAATAGCTATACGGGCGCCACCGACGTCAAGGCCGGAACGCTCAGCGTCAACGGCTCGATCGCCGCGTCGTCGCTGGTGAGCGTCGAACGCGGCGCGACGCTCGGCGGCAACGGCATCGTCAGCACCACACAGATCCACGATGGCGGCATGCTGTCGCCCGGAAATTCGGTCGGGCTGCTGTCCGTACAAGGCAATCTGACGTTTGCCGCTGCTTCGAGCTACATGGTTGAGGTATCTGGCTCGGCGGCGGACCAGACCAATGTCACAGGCACCGCGTCGCTCAACAATGCAGGCGTTCGCGTCAGCTTCGATCCCGCGGCCTATGTGCGTGAACGCTATACCATTTTGAACGCCGCAGGCGGCATGACGGGCACGTTCAGCCCGAATATCGTCAGCGACGAACCACCCTCGTTCATCACGACGCTCAGCTACGATGCTCAAAACGTCTATCTCAATGTCGATCTGAAGCTGACCGGTCTCAACATCAATCAGAACAACATCGCCTCGTCGCTGAATGCCTATTTCGGCAGCCATGGCGGCATCCCCTATGCGCTCGGCGCGATGGCGCCGGAAGATCTGACGCAATCGTCGGGCGAACTCTCGACCGGCGTGCAACAGAGCACCGTGCAGGCCATGACGCAGTTCATGGGCGTGCTGACCGATCCCTTCGCTGCCAATCGCGGTCTCGCAACCGTGAACACAGCTTCGAATGCCTTCGCGGCGGCCGATCGTTCACCGACGCCCTGGCGCGACGCCTACGGTGCGATCACCAAGGCGCCACTTGCGACGGCGAGTTTCGAGGCGCGATGGAATGTCTGGGCCGCGGGCTTCGGTGGTGGTCAGGCGACCGACGGCAATACGGTCGTCGGTTCGCATAATAGCAGCAGCCGGATCGGGGGCATTGCCGTCGGTGCCGATACCTGGCTGTCGCCGCAGATGCTTGCCGGCTTCGCCGTGGCTGGCGGCGGCACCAGCTTCGGCTTGTCGGATAATCTCGGTTCAGGACATTCGGACCTGTTCCAGATAGGTGGTTTCATCCGCCATCACCAAGGCCCCGCTTATATCACAACTGCGCTCGCTTACGGATGGCAGAACGTCACCACCGAGCGGCTGGTGACCATCGTCGATGCCGACCGGCTGCGCGCGAACTTCACCGCGCACGCTTTCTCGGCGCGCGCCGAAGCCGGTCATCGGAGCGTGCTGCCGTGGCTTGGCGGCGTGGGTTTGACGCCCTATGCCGCGGGCCAGGTCACGAATATCGACCTGCCAGCCTATGCTGAGACGCTTGTCTCCGGCGGCAATGATTTCGCGCTTAGTTACACCGGACGCAACGTCACTGCCACGCGTAGCGAGCTCGGCTTGCGCACCGACAAATCCTTCGCTCTCGACACCGCGTTGCTCACGTTGCGCGGGCGCGCCGCATGGGCGCATGACTTCAATCGCGATCGCGTCGCGCAGGCCTCGTTCCAGTTGCTGCCTGGCGCGAGCTTCGTCGTCAACGGCGCGGCGATGGCGCCCGATGCGGCACTGACCAGCGCGAGTGCGGAGGTCATGCTCGGCAGCGGGCTGTCGGTCGCAGCGACCTATGAGGGCGAGTTCTCCAACCTCACCCGCAGCCATGCTGGCAAGGGCGTCGTGCGCTTCGTCTGGTAAGCCACGTCCGAGGCGGTCGCGATCGCATCGCAGGCATGGGCGCAGGCCGCTTGACCCTGCGGCGTGACGCAGTCAGGTTCCGCGCCATCGCTTGCGGACCCGTCCTGCCTCATGTTCACCATCGCCTCGCTCTGGATCTCCTTCACTATCATCGCCTCGCTGGGGCAGGTGACGCGCAATGCCATGCAGCGTTCGCTCACCGAGCCGCTCGGGACCTGGGGCGCGACCAACATCCGTTTCCTGTTCGGCTTCCCGTTTTCAATCGTCTTTTTCGTGGTGATCATCCTGGCGACGGGCGACAAGGTGCCGTGGCCATCAGCCGAATTCTGGCCGTGGCTGCTACTCGGCGCGCTGAGCCAGATATTTGCTACGGGGCTCATGCTGGCAGCGATGAATGATCGCTCCTTTGTGGTGACTACGGCCTATCTCAAGACCGAGGCGATCCAGACTGCGATTTTCGGTTTTGTCATTCTCGGCGATCGTTTGACGGTGCTGAAGGTCGCGGCGATCCTGATTGCCACTATCGGAGTCGTCGTGACGGCACTACGGCCCGGTACCACGCGCAACATCGCCAGCATCCGGCCGACCGTCCTCGGGCTGGTTGCGGCGGCGGCTTTCGCACTGTCGGCCGTTGGTTTTCGCGGCGCCATCATCGCTGTGCCCGACGTTAGCTTCGTCACAGCGGCATCCTATGCGCTGGTCTGGGCACTGTTCGTGCAGACCTTGATCCTGACCATCTATCTGCTGGCCCGGGCACCCAAGGTTCTGAGCGACATCCTCGGCTTGTGGAAGCCATCGATGCTGGCCGGCTTCATGGGTGCGGTAGCCTCGCAATTCTGGTTCCTGGCCTTTGCACTTACAGCTGCCGCCAACGTGCGGACGCTGGCGCTGGTCGAGGTGCTGTTCGCGCAGGCTGTCGCCTATTATTCGTTCAAGCAGCCCCTTTCGGCACGCGAATTGTCGGGGATCGCGCTGATTGTCGTCGGCGTGGCGATGCTGGTTGCGGTGTGACGGCGCATTGCGCGTGATGTCTCTTTCGTGGGCGCGTCTGCTGCGATAGGACTGATCGCAGCCCTCCCCGTGCCGATCCCGAGACCAGATTGATGCGCATCCTGTCCCTGTTCTTCCTGCTGCTTGTCGCCAACCCGGCCTCGGCGGTCGAAGCCATCGTCAAGGACGGCGACACCATCCAGATCGGCAATGTCGCCTACAAGCTTGCCGGCCTGGACGCGCCGGAGGTGGATCAGCCCTGTGTCGACGAACATGCCGACAACTGGGGCTGCGGCGTCGAAGCAAGGGACCAACTGGTGAAGCTGATCGGCAAGCGCGAGGTTCGCTGTGAGGACCTTGGCGAGGACAAGATCTACAAGAACCGTCGCGCCGGTCTCTGCAGTGTCGTTGGCGAGACGGGTAGCCTCAATCAGGCGGTGATCCAATCGGGCTATGCGGTGAGCATCGAACCGTCGGACAAGGCAAGCGCCAAGACCAGCTTCAAGCCCGATGAGACGGCGGCCAAGGACAAGCGCCAAGGGCTGTGGCGCGGGTGCTTCGTGACGCCCGCGGAGTTCCGCCGCAAGGCGAGTGACAGCCCATTGCTCGGCTCGGCCTGTCGGAGCGACAAGGACAAGGAGCTGCGCGCGGCGCTGTTTCCCACCGATCTCGCGATGCCGGCGGGCTGCAATATCCGGGCGAAACAGGTCCGCCGCGCCAAGTTTACCGGACATGTCGGTGTCTATCTCATCCCCCAGTGCCAGAATTATGCGACCCAGCCGAAGCCGGATCGCTGGTTCTGCAGCGAGGACGACGCCCGCGCCGCGGGTTACCGCAAGGCGCTCAACTGTCAGGCCCCCAGTCGCCGCAACTGAGCGATGAGCCGGTGGCGCTGGACGCCGCCGGCTGAACCACGTAGCAAATCAGGACGCCGAAATGAGCCGGGCGCGTGCGCCCAAAACCTGTTTAGGGGGCTTATTCCAGTATGCGAAATCCGGAGTAAAGCGCGTGGCCGAGAACACCAGTTCGTCAGCATCGATCGAAGCCGTTGAGCGCAGCCTGGCTTCTGCCGGCTATATCGCCAGCCGGCAGATCGCCACCGCTGTCTATCTCGCTGAGAAGATCGAGAAACCGATCCTGGTTGAAGGCCCGGCCGGCGTCGGCAAGACCGAACTCGCCAAGGCGATCGCCGCGTCGCGCGGCCTCGAGATGATCCGCATGCAGTGCTATGAGGGTCTCGACGAGGCCAAAGCGCTGTATGAGTGGAAATACGCCAAGCAGCTGCTCTACACCCAGATATTGAAGGATAAGCTCGGCGAAGTGCTGGGCGGCGCCGATACGCTCGCCAAGGCGCTGGAGCAGCTGCACGATTTCGGCGACGTGTTCTTCTCCAAGGAGTTCGTCGAGCCGCGTCCGTTGCTGCGCGCTCTGGAACAGCCGATGGGCTGCGTGCTCCTGATCGACGAGATCGACAAGTCCGACGCCGAATTCGAATCACTGCTGCTCGAAATCCTGTCCGACTTCCAGGTCACGATCCCCGAGCTCGGCACCGTCGTAGCCATCGTACCACCGACCGTGATCCTGACCTCGAACGGCGAACGTGATCTTGGCGATGCGTTGAAGCGCCGCTGCCTGCATCTGCATATCGGCTTTCCCGAGCCCAAGCTCGAAGAGCGCATCGTCGAGACTCGCGTGCCTGGCGTGTCCACCACCTTGCGCAAGCAGCTTGTTGGTTTCGTCAATCAGGTCCGCACGCTGGACCTGAAGAAACTACCGTCGGTCAGCGAGACTATCGACTGGGCCAAGGTGCTGGTGCTGCTCGGCGCATCCGAACTCGGCCACGAGATGGTCAAGGATACGCTCAACGTGCTGCTGAAATACGAAGGCGATATTGAAGCGACACTGCCGCAGGTCTCGGGCTTCGTTGCCAAGGCCGACCGGCAGGGCGTGTTCGGTTAGCCATGCGCGACACGCTGCATCGCTTCTTTCGGGCGGCGCGCGGCGCCGGAGTCAGGATTTCGCCTGCCGAAAGTATCGATGCGATGCGTGCCGTCGCCGAAGTGGGCCCCGCCGATCGCGCGATCCTGCGCGATGCGCTGCTGCTGACCATGGCGAAGTCCAGCGAGGAGAAGGCGGCGCTCGCTGCCTGTTTCGATACGTTCTTCACCCATCCTGATTTCGACGCGCCGTCCGCGGCAAATGCCGACGACGAGACTGGCGAGGGGGCAAGCGAGAGCGGGACCGACGCCGCGGCAGGCACCGCGTCGGTACAGGCTTCGACCGAACTCGGTTCGCTGGCGCAGATGCTGCTGGCGCAGGACCGCGCCGCCATTGCCGCGGCGCTTTCAAACGCATCGAATGCCGCCGGCCTGACCGACATCCGTGTCTTCACCCAGCGGGGGCTGTTTGCCAGCCGGGTGCTCGAGCAGCTCGGGATCGCGCAACTGCGCGACGACATCGACGCGCTCACGACCCGCAATCCAGCAGATGCAGAACGGCTTGCAACGGCGCTCGCCAGCCTGCGCGAGACCGTCAGCGAAATGGTCGCGCAGGCGCTTTTGCTCTATGGCCGCGAGGAGAAAGAGGCGCTGCGCAATGAGATCCTGCGCAATGCGCCGATGGCGCGGCTGGAACAGCGCCAGATCGCGCAGATGCGCGTTCTGATCCGGCAGATCGCGCGGCGGCTGCGCGAGCGCTTCAGCAAGCCGCGCAAACGGCAGCGCCGTGGCCATCTCGATGTCCGCCGCACCATCCGCCGCAATGCCGCCTGGGGCGGCGTGCCGTTCATGACGGCATGGAAGCGCCGTCATCGTGACAAACCGAAGATCGTCGCGATCTGCGACGTCTCGGGCTCGGTCGCGCAGGTCTCCGACTTCTTCCTGCTGCTGATCCACAGCCTGCATGAAGTTGTATCCGATGTGCGCTCCTTCGCTTTTTCCGGCAACCTGATCGAAGTCAGTGAAGTCCTGGAGAAGAACAAACCTGAAGAGGCGATGAAGCAGATCATGTCTTCTGTGGGCTATGGATCGTCCGACTATGGTCGCTCCTTCGTCGATTTCGAGAAGGGGTTCATGAGCGCGATCACGGCCCAAACCACGGTCATTGTGCTCGGCGATGCTCGCAGCAACAATCTCGATCCGCGCGCCGACATCCTGCGCCGCATCGGCGAGCGCTCGAAGCGGTTGGTCTGGCTCAATCCCGAGGGCCGCATGGGCTGGGGCTTCGGCGATTCCGAAATGCCGCGCTATGCGACCTTCTGCAATGTCGTGCGCCAGTGCGCGACGGCGCAGCAACTCGAACGCGCCGTCGCCGATATCGTGGCGACCTATCAATAGCCGTCGCGATCAGCCGAAGGTGAAGGCATAGGCCCGCACGCCCGGATCGAGGAATTCGATTCCGAATGTACGGTCGGTGACGTCGCCAGCCTGTCGCACCAATTGATACAGCTTCGCATCCGTCACGGTGCCATATCCCTCGGCATCGGTATCGGTGCCATGGCTGGCGCCGGGTGCTGCGCCATTGATGGTGACGCGGAAGCGCACCGGCTTGCCGTCCGGCGATGGCCCAAGAACCAGATGCAGGTCGCGGGCGTGGAAACGATAGGCGATACGGCCGGACGCCTCATCGAGCTGCGCATATTCGCGGCCGATGGTCCATGTGCCGTCCAGCGCCCAACGGTTTAGCGGCAGCATGTCGATGCCGCGATAGAGGTTCGGCACGTCTTCGCGTGCGCCGCCGGGCGAGGTGAAGCCGGTGGCCTGTTCATAGCCGAGATAGGTTTCCGACGACCGGAGTTGGACTTCGTCCGCCGCAACCTGCGTGCCTTCGGCTGTCACGGTTGCAGCGTTGTCGGTTGGCTTGTGGCCGGCATCGGCGAGCAATTGCTGGATCACCTTTTCCGACGTCGCATAGTTGCCCTCGCCGATTGCCTGATGACGAATGCGACCATCGGCACCGACGAAGTAGAGGGCAGGCCATGCATTATTGCTAAAGGCGCGCCAGATCCGGAAGTCGTTGTCGATCGCGACGGGATAGCCGACGCCAAGCTTCGTCGTTGCGGTGCTGACATTGCCGACGTTCTTCTCGAAGGCGAATTCCGGCGTGTGCACGCTGATCACGACGAGGCCCTGATCGCGATACTTCTCGGCCCAGGCACGCACATGCGGCAGCACGCGCAGGCAGTTGATGCAGGAATAGGTCCAGAAATTCACCAGCACGATCTTGCCCTGCAGGTCTTCAGCCTTCAGCGGCGACGTGTTGAGCCATTGCCTGCTGCCCACGATCGATGCGAGCGGACCAGACAGTGATGCATGGGGTGTGGCATTGCCGATGGACGTTCCGGCCTGCGCGGATGGTGCGGGCTGGAGCGTGTCGATCAGCTTGCTTTCAAACGCCGTCGTTGACGGCAGTGATAGTTGCGTCAGCAGGCGCGTATCCAGCCCGGCCCAGATCGCGATGGCGCCGAGCAGTACCGCGCCACCCAGCGCGCGACGCACGCCATCGCTCCATGGCATCAGCTCGCGCGCCTTGACGAGCAAGCGTCCGCCCAGCAGCATGCCGGCGGCAAGTGATGTGGCCGCACCAAGACCATAGGCAAGCAACAGCAGCACGGTGTCGATTCCCGGCCCGTGCAGTGCCGCGCCGGTGAGGATCAGGCCCAGCACCGGTCCGGCACAGGGTGCCCAGACCAGGCCCGTCGCGATGCCGAGCAGCAGCGAACCGACCGGTGTGCGGTTGGCGTTTGCATCATTCTGGCCGGCCCAGCCGGACAGCTTCACGCCGAGTAGCACCAGCGGCGCCATCAGTCGCGTGGCGAGAGTCGGCAACAGCAGTGCCAGGCCGAACAGCGTCATTGCGATGAGGGCGATGGTTCTGCCATAGCGATTTGCCTCGATCGCCCAGTTGCCGGCGACAGAGGCGAGACTGGCGGCCACCGCGAAAGTCAGTGTGAGGCCGATCAGCAAGGGCAATCCGCTGCGGCGAAACGGCTGGTCCGCGCGGGCGAGAATGATCGGCAGGATCGGGAAGATGCAGGGCGATGCGATGGTGAGCAGGCCGGCTGCATAAGCGAGGATGAAGAGCGTCACGGTGATCTCCAAAAATACACGGGTGAAGCCGGCGACCATTCGGGGGAGCGCCGCGATCCGCGGACCGGTTGACGGTCCGCGGAAGAAGGTGAGGGCTAAATCAGGTTGATCGCGACATTGATGTTGCCGCGCGTTGCCTTCGAGTAAGGGCAGATCTGATGCGCGGCATCGACCACCTGGCGCGCGATGTCCGGCGCGAGGCCGGGCAGGCTGACATTGAGGCGAGCCTGCAGGAAGAAGTCGCCGCCGGTGGTGCCAAGGTCGACTTCGGTGTCGACGGCGACGTCGGCCGGCAGCGTTACCTTCAGATTGCTGGCGGCGCGCCCCATGGCGCCGATGAAACAGGCGGACCAGCCGGCCGCGAACATTTGCTCGGGATTGGTGCCGGCGCCGGCCGAGCCGGGAGGCGACAGTTTGACCTCGAGCCGGCCGTCAGAGCTGCGCGAGGCGCCATCGCGGCCACCGGTGGTGTGGGTCTGGGCGGTATAGAGAACCTTTTCGATGGTGGTCGAGGTCATGGTCGTAGCTCCTACTTGTATCGTACGCGATGTAATCGAGTGCGATACAAATAACGGCTCCGATCCATCTGTCAACTCTTCCGATTTAATCGCATCCGATATATATGGATGCGATAGGTCACGTTCTCGTGTCCTGACGGGAGTGCGGACATGTCATCAAGCAAGCTAAAATCGGTCAAATCCGAGCAGGCCGGGCCGAAACTGTCGGATTTCCTTTGCTTTTCGATCTATTCAGCCAATCTGGCCTATGGCCGGGCCTACAAGCCGATCCTCGAAAAGCTCGGTCTGACTTACACCCAGTACATCGCCATCGTCGCGTTGTGGGAGCAGGACCGGCAAACCGTCAGTGGCCTCGGCGAGAAGCTGTTTCTGGAGTCCAACACGCTGACGCCGATCCTGAAGAAGCTCGAAGCGATGGGCTATCTGCGCCGGCAGCGCGATCCCGGGGATGAGCGGCAGGTGGTGATCAGCCTGACCGACGAAGGCCGGCGGCTGCGCGAGAAGGGGCTGACCATGAATCTCGTGAAGGCATCCGGTCTTGAGCCCGACGAATTCAAGAAAATGCAGCAGGGCGTTGCCACGCTGCGCGATAACCTGATCAAGGCTGCGTGCGAGAGCTGACCCGCGTATCGGCCATGCAGTGGCCGGCATGCGGGTGCATGCTGTGTCGTCCTCCTGTAACCTCGCGGCAGCAGATCAGTCCGAGAGGTTGGCGTGAGCGACATCGACAAAATTTTTACGCGGGCGAAATTCGCCGACGGCAGCCTCAACACGATTGCCGTCAGTGGCGGTCTGATCACGGAGATCATATCCGGCAGCGATCCAGCACCGACAACCGCAGAGACCGTCGATCTCGGCGGCACGCTCGTCATCCCGTCCTTCGTCGAAGGTCACATCCATCTCGACACCAGTTTCTACGGCGACGTCTGGCGGCCGCATGTGCCCTATTCGAACGGCTTCAACGTGCAGGAGCGCGTCGCCATCCAGGCCGACAACATGGCCAAGGCCGCGCCGATGGCCGAGCGCGCGCGGAGCCAGCTTGAGCTTTGCCTCGGTCACGGCAGCACGCGCATGCGCAGCCATGTGATGGTCGATGGCTCGGTCGGCCTGACATCGCTGGAGACCATCCTCGCCGTGCGCGAGGCGCATCGCGACCTCATCGATATCCAGCTTGTCGCGTTCCCGCAAAGCGGCATCCTGCGCAGCCCGGGCACGCCGGATCTGCTCGATGCTGCTTTCGATCTCGGCGCGAATGTGATCGGTGGCCTCGATCCCGGTGGCTTCGACCGCGATGTCGAGAAGCATCTCGACGTGGTGTTCGGCATCGCCGAGCGACGTGGTGTTGATGTCGATATTCATCTACACGATCCCTCGATGCTCGGCATTTTCGAGATCGAGCAGATCTGCGCGCGCACGCAGGCGCTGGGCATGCAGGGCCATGTCGCCATCAGTCATGCGTATTCGCTCGGCGATGTCGCTCCTGATGTTGTGCAGCGAACAGCCGAGTTGCTGGCAGCGAGCGGCGTCGCCATCATGACCAATGCGCCGGGTGCGCGGCCGTTTCCACCGGTGAAGCTGTTGCGCGCTGCCGGCGTCACGGTGTTCGGCGGCTGCGACAACATCCGCGACTCGTGGTGGCCCTATGGCGACGGCGACATGCTCGGCCGGGCCATGATGATCGGCTATCGCTCTGGCTTCAACACCGACGAAGATCTGATGCTGGCCTTCGACATCGTCACGGCCGGTGGTGCGAAAGCGCTGCGGCTGGAAGATCACGGCCTCCGCGTCGGCGCCAAGGCCGACTTTGTCGCCATCGATGCACCGCACGTGCCGCAGGCCGTGGTCGATCTGCCAAGGCGCCGCGCGGTCTACAAGAACGGCCGGCTGGTTGCCCGGGACGGCGAGATTGTCGCCCGAAAAGCTTGAATCATCGGCTGGACGCGTTACGACTGCGCCAAACAAAGCTGGCATGCCACGAGTTCTGGAGACGACGAATGCTTGAAACACCGCGCGCGCGACGGGGCATGGTGACCTCGCCGCATCACTTGGCGTCGCAGGCCGGTCTCGATGTGCTCAAGGACGGCGGGACCGCTGTGGAAGCGGCGATCGCCGTAGCGGCGGCGCTCGCAGTGGTCTATCCGCACATGACCGGCATCGGGGGCGACGGCTTCTGGCTGATCGCCGAGCCCGGTAAGGCGCCGATCACGTTGGATGCCTGCGGTCGCGCCGGCGCAGCGGTGGACCTTGCTTACTATGCGTCGAAGGGCGCTTCGGCGATTCCGTTCCGCGGACCGCTCGCTGCCAATACCGTCGCCGGGACCGTGTCCGGCTGGCAGAAGGCGCTGGATGTTTCGAAGCATTGGCAGAAGCCGCTGTCGCGCGAACGCCTGCTCGACAGCGCAATCTATTATGCCGAGAACGGCATCGTCGTCACGCGCAGCCAATCCGAACTGACGTCTGAGAAATTCGCGGAGCTGAAGGACCAGCCGAATTTCGCCGGGACTTTCATGCCGAACGGTCAGGCGCCGGCCGAAGGCGATGTGATGAAGCTCCCCGCGCTCGGCGCGACGCTGAAGCGTTTGGCCGCCGAGGGCTTCGAGAGTTTCTACAACGGCAAGCTTGCCGACACGATCGCCGCCGATCTCGCCAGGGTGGAGTCGCCAGTCACCGCTGTCGATCTGCAAAGCCATCAAGCCACCGAGCGCCCGCCGCTATCGACCACCGTGCGCGGCGCGCAGCTGTTCAACATGGCGCCGCCGACGCAGGGTCTGTCGTCGCTGATGATCCTCGCGATGTTCGATCGCCTTGGTGTCACCCAGGCCGAAGGTTTCGATCACATCCACGGTCTGATCGAGGCCACCAAGCAGGCCTTCATCGTCCGCGACGAGCATGTCGGCGATCCCGATCACATGACGGTGGATCCTGCGGCTTTCCTCGACGACGCCAAGCTGGACGAGTTGGCGCGCCATATCGATCGCAAGATTGCGCTGCCGTGGCCGCATGTGCGCAAGCCCGGCGATACCATCTGGCTCGGCGTCATCGACGAACAGGGCCGTTCGGTGTCGTTCATCCAGTCGGTCTATTTCGAGTTCGGCTCCGGCGTCGTGCTGCCGGAAACCGGCATCTGCTGGCAAAATCGCGGCGCCTCGTTCCGTCTGCAGGAGAGCGGCTGGAATGCGCTGAAGCCGGGCCGCAAGCCATTCCACACGCTCAATCCGGCGATGGCGATCTTCGATGACGGCCGTCGTATGGTCTATGGCAATATGGGCGGTGAGGGGCAGCCGCAGACGCAGTCAGCGGTGTTCTCGCGCTACGGCATGTTCAACATGCCGCTGCAGCAGGCCGTGACCGCGCCGCGCTGGCTGCTCGGCAAGACCTGGGGCGACGAGAGCGTCACGCTGAAGGTGGAGGATCGCTTCGATCCCGCGTTGATCGAGCAGCTTCGGGCTGCCGGTCACGTGGTCGAGGTGCTCGGTAGCTATACCGGCACCATGGGCCATGCCGGCGCCATCGTGCTGCACGCCAATGGCGTGCTAGAAGGCGCGACGGACCCGCGCTCGGATGGTGCTGTCGCCGCCTGGTGATCAGCTCGCCATCATCTTGCGTAGCTCGGTCTTGAGGATCTTGCCATTAGCGTTGCGCGGCAGCGGCTCCTTCAGGAAGGTGATGCTGTCCGGCACCTTGTAATCGGACAGCCGCTCCGCACAGTATTTGCGGATGTCGGCCTCGTTGCCGCCATCGGGGCTATAGACGAAGGCGTGTACGCGTTCGCCCAGCACTGGATCCGGCTTGCCCACCACTGCGCTTTCGACGATGGCGGGATGATGTGACATCACGTTTTCGACCTCGGTACAGTAGATCTTGAAGCCGGCGCGATTGATCATGTCCTTCTTGCGATCGACCACATAGACATAGCCGTCCGCGTCCATGCGGCCGATATCGCCGGAGCGCCAATAGCCACCGACGAAGCCGGTGCGAGTCGCATCCGGATTGTCCCAATAGCCCGGTACGACCATTGCGCCGGCAATCAGCAATTCGCCGTCCTGGTCGGCCGGCACCTCGTGGCCATCGTCATCAGCGATGATGATATGTGCGCCGGTTACCGGGCGTCCGACCGAATTGATCTTGCTGACGGGCGAGCCGGGCGGAAACATCGTCGCGGGTGAGGTGGTTTCGGTCGAGCCATAGGCATTGCAGAGATTAAGCTTAGGCAGCACCTGCGCGAGGCGCGTGATGGTCGCTTCCGGCATCGGCGCCCCGCCGAAGCCGGCGATGCGCCAGGCCGTGAGGTCGTGGGTCTCGAAGTCCGGCTGCAGCAGGCAGAGATTGTACATCGCGGGCACCATTAGTGTGTAGGTCATGCGCTCGCGTGCCGCGACAGCGAGAAACTCCGGTGCCTTGAAGGTCGGCAGGATGACCGTCGTTCCGGCGACATTGATGGTCGCAAGGATCAATGCCACAAGGCCGGTGACATGCGATGCTGGCACCGCCAGCATGGTGACGTCACCGTCGTGCAGGCCATAGCCGTGCTGGAAGTTGAGCAGCGAATGGATGATGCTCGCGTGGGTGAGCATCGCGCCTTTCGGGTTGCCAGTGGTGCCTGACGTATAGAGCAGAAAAGCGGTGTCTTCCTGATGGAGTTCGGGAAGCGCAGCGGCAGGCGCATCTTTCGTCAGCTCCGTAAACGACGGCGCACGGCCGCTGCCGACCACCCACTGATTGCGCAAGCCCGCATGTGGTGCGGGCAGGTTGGCCTCGCAGTCGGCGTCATAGACGAGCGCTGAAGCCCCACACTGCTGCAACACATAGTCGATCTCGGGTGCGCGTTGCCGCGTATTGAGCGGCACGACGATCATGCCGGCGCGGACGGCGCCGAGCGCGCAGAAGATGAATTCCAGGCAGTTGCCGAGCAGCATCGCGATGCGCTCGCCTTTCCGGAAACCGGAGGCGATCAGATTGCGGGCGACATTCTCCACGACGCGGTCGAGATCCGCATAGGCGACGCGTTTTTCGCCGAGCACCAACGCAACGCCATCAGGCTTCCGCGCGACTGCAGCGTGCAGCATGGCGTCGAGGGTCGGCGGGCGATCGGAGAAACAGGCGACGACGCGTTCGCTGTAGAGAACTTCATGGCGGGTGGCCGGCGTTGAGGTGTCCGGCGCGATCTGTCCTTGCATGTCCGTCCCAGACGTTTTTTTGCGCGCCGCAATCGGCACGTCCCGCCATTTGGCTGGCGATGATGACGTCAGGTTAATCAGCCATGCGGAGAATGCCAACCCGCTTCGTCGCATGGCTCGTAACGTGGGAGATGCGCGTCCGGGGCTAGCGCGCTTCCACAGTCACGTGCTGCAATTCATGCACGGCCGTGAGGCGCTGCCGCACCGTCTCTGTGCTGGCTCCGCCGGCAAAACCGACGATCGCGGCATGCGCACCGGGGCCGACGCGCCAGACGTGGAGGTCGAAGATGCGGGCGTCGCCAGGGCGCTCGACTTCTTCGCGGATTTCCTCTTCGAGATGCGGATCTGACGTGTCGAGCAACACGGCCGCCGTGTCGCGCAACAGATTCCACGCCCAGGCGGCAATGAGAATGCCGCCGACGATGCCCATCACAGGATCTAGCCACACCCAGCCAAGATAGCGGCCGGCTATCAGCGCGACGATGGCGAGCACCGAGGTCAGCGCATCGGCCAGCACATGCATGAAGGCGGAGCGCATGTTGTTGTCGCGATGATGTGCGCCGTGGTGATGGTCGTGGTCGTGATGATCGTGGCCGTGGTGATGATGCCCACCGCTCAGCAGAAACGCGCTGGCGATATTCACGATTAAACCGATGACGGCGATCACCGTGGCTTCGCCGAAAGCGACTGCGGACGGATTGAATAGCCGCTGCACGGATTCGACGGCGATGCCGAGGGCGATGATCGCCAGCACCAACGCGGAGGCAAAGCCGGCGAGATCGCCGACCTTACCTGTGCCGAAAGTAAAGCGGCGGTTATGTGCGTTGCGGCGTGCATAAGCATAGGCGCCCGCAGCAATGGCGAGCGCCACGGCATGGGTCGCCATGTGGAAGCCGTCAGCCAGCAGCGCCATCGAGTTGAAGACTGTGCCGGCAATGATCTCGCCGACCATCATCAGCGCCGTAAGGACGACCACCCACAGTGTGCGGCGGGTGTTCTCGTCATGATTGTCGCCCAGAAACATGTGCTCATGGGACAGGTGGTCGATGTCGGAGTGGGTGCGCATGCTGCCCGTCCTTATTTCGCGTAGCGCCGGATGGCGGCGATGAGTTCTTCGGCGCCCGCCGCACGGTCGTCGGTGCTGAGACCGGGATGGGCGACATGCTCGCGGACATGGTCCTCGATCAGTTCATCCATCAGCCCGCTCACGGCGCCGCGCACGCCTGCGACCTGATGCAGAATCGTGGCGCAGCCGGCGTCTTCGGTGATGGCCTTCTCGATGGCGGCCATTTGGCCGGCGAGCCGACGGACCCGGGCGAGCAGCTTGGTCTTGTTAGCGGTGAGATGCGACATAGGATAGTCCCCTACCCTATATTTCGTCCGAGCGAAAGTCCCCGCCCGGCGACAAGCCGGGCAGGGGAGTTTGCGGGAGGAAACGGAGAGGGATCGATCAGGCGGCCGCAGCCATCACGCGAGGATGGGCGACATGTTCCTTGAGCACCAGGCCGGAAGCATCGACCTCGGCAAGCGAGACGTCGTAGCTCCAGAGATCGGCGAGATGCTGCAGCACCCGCTTCGCATCGGGCTCATTAAGCAGGGCGCCATTGAGCACCGAATGCTTCAGCATCAACCGGCGATCGCCGGCGAGGTCGACGTCCACCACTTCGATATTCGCATCGATCAGGCCGACGTCGTACTGACGCGCCAACACACGTCGGACGCGGCGATAGCCACGCTCGTCATGGATGGCGTCGACGCGAATGCCTTCCGACACCGCGGGATCGTCATGCAGGTGGAACATCCGCATGTGGCGCATCAGTCGTGGGCTCAGGAACTGGCTGACGAAGCTCTCGTCGCGGTAGTTCGCCCAGATATCGCGCAGGACCGCCATGGCATCGCCTTTGCCGGCGATATCGGGAAACCACGCGCGGTCTTCGTCGGTCGGATCGGTAACGATTTTTTCGATGTCCTGCATCATTGCGAAGCCGAGCGCATAGGGATTGAAGCCCGAGAAGCGCCGGTCATCGTAATTCGGCTGGAACACGACATTGGTGTGCGACTGCAGGAATTCCAGGAAGTTGCCGTCCGAGATCTGTCCGGTCTGATGCAGCCGGCTCATGATGCGATAGTGCACGTAAGTGGCCGTGCCTTCGTTCATCACCTTGGTCTGACCTTGCGGGTAGAAGTATTGCGAGATGTGCCGAACGATGCGGATGAGTTCGCGCTGCCAGATCTTCAGGCGCGGTGCGGATTTCTCCAGAAAGTACAGCAGGTTTTCCTGCGGCAGGCCGAGCAGAGCGCGTCGTCGCTCCGCGCTGAGCAGTGAGGCACTCTTTGTACGCCCCGTCGGCACCGTGCGCCATAGATCGTTGAACGAGGTTTCTTCGTGATTGCGGCGTTCTTTGGCGCGCTTTTCCTCGGCTCGCAAATCGAGTGATTTCTTACCGGGATAGCGATCGACGCCGTGCGACATCAACGCATGAGCGGCGTCGAGCGTCTGCTCCACCGCTGCGCGGCCATGCTTTTCCTCGCACTGCGCCACGTAGCCCTTGGCAAAATCGAGATAGTCGAGAATGCCGTCGGCGTCGGTCCACTGCTTGAACAAATAATTGTTCTTGAAGAAGTGATTATGGCCGAAAGCGGCGTGGGCAATTACCAGCGTCTGCATCGTCGCCGTGTTTTCCTCCATCAGGTAGGAAATGCATGGCGACGAGTTAATAACGATCTCATAGGCCAAGCCCATCAGGCCCTTGCGATAGGACGCTTCCTGATGGGCGAATTGTTTGCCGAACGACCAGTGCTTGTAATACAGCGGCATGCCTACGGACGAGTAAGCGTCCAGCATCTGTTCGGCGGTGATGACCTCGATCTGGTTCGGGTAGACGTTGAGGCCGAGCTCCTTTTCGGCAATCTCCTCGCAGGCATCGTGGATGCGCTGCAATGTGGTGAAGTCCCAGTCCGCGCCTTCGTAGAGACGGTCTGTCATGGAGCCACCCTCTCCTTGGCCTGGCGACGTTGAAACAGGTCGTGGAACACCGGAAAGATCTCACTGCGGTCGTTGACCTTGCGCATCGACAGCGGTGCACCTTCCGCGCGCAGCCGCTGATACAGCGTCCACAGTGAGGATTCCGACATTTCGAACGGATGGCTGCCGGATTCGCCCACTTCCAGATAGGCGAAGAATTGCGTCACCGGCAGGATCATGTCCTTGAGCAGGCGGCCGGAGAGATCGCCGTCGGCATAAGAGTTGTCGCCGTCCGAGGCCTGTGCGGCATAGATATTCCAGTCGGCGGGGCGATAGCGTGACTGCACGATCTCATGCATGGCCTGCAGTGCGCTGGAAACCAGCGTGCCGCCCGACGCGGGGCCGTGGAAGAACGTTTGCTCGTCGACTTCCTCGGCACGATCGGTGTGACGGATGAAGACGATCTCGACCTTGCGATAGCGACGCGTCAGGAAGACGTAGAGCAGCATGTAGAACCGCTTGGCGAGATCCTTCATGTGCTCGGACATCGAGCCGGAGACGTCCATCAGGCAGAACATCACCGCCTGCGCCACCGGCTTCGGCACGTTCTCGAAGCGGCGATAGCGGATGTCGATGGGATCGATGAACGGAATCCGCCGCATCTTGGATTTCAGCCGCGTGATCTCTGCCAGCAATTCGGGGCGGCGCTCGTCACTGCAATGCTCCAGTTCAGCTTCCAACTGTGCAATGGCCTCGGGTCGCGGTCGCTGCAGTGCAACCCGTCGTGCCATGGCCAAGCGTACGGTGCGGCTGACCGAGATATTGGCAGGCGAACCGGACGTCGTATATCCGGCGCGGCGCAGGCCTTCGTTTTCGACTTCGGCCAGCTTGCGCTTGGAAAGATCCGGCAGTTCCAGGTCGTCGAGGAAAATGTCGACGAACTCCTCCCGGCTGAGCACAAACCGGAATGCATCCTCGCCGTCGCCTTCACCGGCATCGTTCGATCTGCCGCTCTTCGATTGCGGCCGCTGAAGGTAATCACCTTCCACGAATTTCACGTTGCCGGGCAACACCCGGTCGCGAATGCCGCCTTCGCGATAGAACCGGGGCTCGTTCATCCCGTCGAGCGGGATGGACACTTCGCCGCCTTCCAGGACGTCTTTGATGTCGCGGTCCTGGGAGGCTTTCTTGACGGCTCCCTGAACCAGAGCTTTCGCGCGTCGCAAGAACCGCTGGCGGTTCTCAAGACTCTTGCTGCTCGGGTTCAGGCGTCTATCGACGATATGCATGGCCACGTTATGTTGGCTCCTTGCGTCAGCCGGCCTGTTTCACGCGCATGTACCATTCGACGAGACGGCGAACCTGGCGCTCGGTGTAGCCGCGAACGATCATCCGCGCGACGAAGTCGTCATGCTTTTTCTCGGTCTCGCCGTCCTTCTTCGATCCGAAGGAGATCACCGGAAGCAGATCTTCAACTTGAGAGAAGATGCGCTTTTCGATGACTTCCCTGATCTTCTCATAACTCGTCCAGGTCGGATTCTTTCCACCGTTCTGTGCTCGCGAGCGAAGCGAGAACTTCACGACTTCGTTGCGGAAGTCCTTGGGGTTGGCGATTCCGGCCGGTTTTTCGATCTTGCTCAGTTCCTGATTGAGCAATTCGCGATCGAGCAATTGTCCGGTGTCAGGATCCTTGAAGTCCTGATCCTCGATCCAGGCATCGGCATAGTCGACGTAGCGATCGAACAGGTTCTGGCCGTAGTCCGAATAGGATTCCAGATAGGCTTTCTGGATTTCGTGACCGATGAACTCCGCATAACGCGGTACTAGCTCGGCCTTGATGAATTCGAGATAACGTTTTTCGACTTCATCAGGCATCTGCTCCCTGCGGATCGCTTGCTCCAGCGTATACATCAGGTGTACGGGATCCGCCCCAATCTCCGACGTGTCGTGATTGTAGGTTGCGGCCAGAACTTTGAACGCGAAGCGCGTCGAGGCACCGTCCATGCCTTCATCAACACCGGCGGCGTCCTTGTATTCCTGAACGCTGCGGGCCTTTGGATCCGACTCTTTCAGGCTTTCGCCGTCATAGACCCGCATCTTGGCGAAGGTGGTCGAGTTTTCGTGCTTGCGCAGCCGCGACATCACGGAGAAGCGTGCCAGGGTTTCCAACGTCGCCGGTGCGCAAGGTGCGGTGGCGAGTTCGGAGCCCTGAATGAGCTTCTCGTAGATCTTCTGTTCTTCGGTGACGCGCAGGCAGTACGGCACCTTGATGACGCAGATGCGATCGATGAAGGCTTCGTTGTTCTTGTTGGCCTTGAAGCTCTGCCACTCGGACTCGTTGGAGTGAGCGAGAATCACGCCGGTGAACGGAATTGCGCCGATGTTTTCGGTGCCGATATAGTTGCCTTCCTGCGTCGCCGTCAGCAGCGGATGCAGCATCTTGATTGGCGCCTTGAACATTTCGACGAATTCAAGCACGCCCTGATTGGCGCGGTTGAGGCCACCAGAATAGCTGTAGGCGTCGGGATCGTTTTGGGCGAAGATTTCGAGTTTGCGGATATCCACCTTGCCGACCAGCGAGGAGATGTCCTGGTTGTTCTCGTCACCGGGTTCGGTCTTGGCGATGGCGATCTGGCGCAATCGCGACGGCTGGATGCGGGCGACACGGAATTGCGAGATGTCGCCGCCGAAAGCTTCGAGCCGCTTGTAGCACCACGGACTCATGAGGCCCGTAAGCCGCCGGCGCGGAATGCCGTATTTCTCTTCGATCATCGGGCCGAGCGTGTCGGGATCAAACAGGCTGAGCGGGCTTTCATAAACCGGAGAGAGTTCGTCGCCAGCTTTCAGCACATAGATGGGATGGACTTCCATCAAGGCCTTGAGGCGCTCGGCAAGCGATGATTTGCCGCCGCCGACCGGGCCGAGCAGATAGAGAATCTGCTTGCGCTCTTCGAGACCCTGCGCCGCATGGCGGAAGAAGGCGACGATGCGTTCGATCGTATCTTCCATGCCGTGAAAGCCGGCAAAGGCTGGATAGCTACGGATGGTACGATTCAAAAAAATACGGCCAAGGCGTGGATCCTTGGCCGTGTCTATCATTTGAGGCTCGCCGATCGCCGCCAGTAGGCGTTCCGCCGCGTTCGCATATCGCATCGGGTCCCCTCTGCAGGATTCCAGATACTCGGACATCGACATGTCCGTCTCACTTCGGGCTTCGTAACTTCTAGCGAACGCATTGAACAGAGAATCGTTGTACATGATCCCTCTCTCCTTGCTGGTCGGCCGTCCTGTTGGTCGCGATGCTCCTAAGGTGGTAACGGAACGCGTCTTTCCGATCGCGACTCAACATCAGCACTATAGCCTTCAGGACACATCCAGGTCCGAAATCGCGCAATGCGATCTGAGTGCAGCGCGCGACTCATATTCAGGCACTTGCTTATAAGTTAGGCGAGTTTTGCCATGTCTCAAGGGCTAACAAAGCGATTGTGCACGCCTGTGACTCGAACGCCACAAAGTTGCCGTATGTGGGAAGCTTTCGGAATCATGTACCGACGGCGCAGTTTGGATGAGTCGAAACGCGCACAAGAATGCTGGTGAGCGGAGGTTGCGCTCAGTTCCGATCGCCGGGAAGGACGGGCAGCGGAGTCACCTCGATACCTTCATCGATCAGCGACCGTGCTTCATCCGGCGTCGCTTCGCCGTAGATTGGACGATGTTCGATGTCGCCATAATGCATCTTGCGAGCTTCGGTCGGGAAGCTTTCACCGACATTGTCCGCGTTTTTGGTAACGTGATCGCGCAGTTCTTTCAGCTTGGCGCGCAGTTCGGCTTCCTGCGGCGCCATCATCAGCGGGGCTGTGGTTTCGGAACCGGCGTCAGGGGCGGGTGCCGGGCGATTCTTGCTCTTGCCTACGATACGCGGGGCCATAATGGCCTTTTCGACCTTCACCGATCCGCAATTCGGGCAATTCACCAGCTTGCGCTTCACTTGGGACTCATAGGCGCCGGAACTCTGGAACCAGCTTTCGAAAGCATGGCCCTTCTCGCAGCGTAGGTCGTAACGGATCATGTCGCTTGCCGGACAAGGTGCAGATAGTCTGGGCCCGATTTGGGATCGCTGACGCTGAAACGGCGGCCGTGCTGCAGGGACGGTACGGTCTTGCGCGCTTCCGTCACCTTCGCAGGATCGATTTTGGCCAGAATGAAGCCCGGCTCGACGCCCGTCGCTTCGGCCAGAACCACGCCCCATGGGTCGATAATCAGCGAGTGTCCATATGTCGCACGCTTGTTCTCATGCACGCCGCCCTGGGCTGCCGCAAAGACGAAGCAGCCAGTCTCGATGGCGCGGGCGCGCAGCAGCGTGTGCCAATGAGCTTCGCCAGTCTTCTGGGTGAACGCCGAGGGCACGGTGAGGAAAGACGCGCCGCTTTCGGCCAATGCGCGATAAAGCGCCGGGAAGCGGACGTCGTAGCAGATGGTCAGACCGATGCGGCCCCAGGGGAGATCCGAGATGACGGCGGTCTCGCCCGGCTGATAATTCGCGGATTCGCGATAGCTCTCGCCGTTCGGCAGATCGATGTCGAACATATGGATCTTGTCATAGCTCGCCAGGACATTGCCGTCCGGTCCGATCAGGAACGAGCGATTGGCGGCGCGTTCCGGGTTGGCCAGCACGGCCAGCGACCCGATATGCAGGTAGATCTTCAGCTCCGCGGCGAGCGCGCGATAGGCCTTCAGCGAGAGGTCGTCTTCTTCCGGGCGCAGATGTTCGAACAGCGCTGTGCGGTTGAGCTGCATCATGTTGCTCACTTCCGGCGTGAGCACATAGTCAGCGCCGGCGAGTACGGCTTCGCGGATCAGATGGCGGCCCTGTTCGAGGCTCGGCTCCGGCAGCAGGCCGGTGCGCATCTGCACCATTGCGGCGGTGAAGGTCTGGGGCTCGGACGTCGGAGATGTCTGGCTCATGAGGTGGCCTTCTCGCCTGCGATCATGGCGTCAAATTTGCCTTCGCGGTCCAATGCATAGAGATCGTCACAGCCGCCGATCAGGGTGCCATCGATGAAGATCTGCGGGAAGGTGGCGCCGGGATAGGTACGGTCGAACATTTCCTGGCGCAGCTTCGGATCGGTCGCGGTGTCGAAATGGGTGAATGCAGCTTTCTTGCGCTGGAGCAGCGAGATCGCGGCGCTGCAATAGCCGCAGCCCGGGCGGGTGTAGATTTCAATAGCGGCGGCCATCGGGTGCTCCAGTTGCAGGGAAGTGCCTGATTATATGGGGACCTTGTGGGCCTCCACAACCCGCGCAAAGACCAGCACATCGACCTGGGCCGCCTTGGCGCGCAGCAGCGCCCGTGCGCAGGCGTCCGTCGTGGCACCCGAGGTCAGCACGTCGTCGACCAAAATGACGCGGCGGCCCTGGATTTCAGCCCGGCGTTCAGGCGGGACCTTGAAGGCGCCCTGGACATTGCTGGCGCGCTCGCTGCGCGACAGGCCGATCTGGTGTTCGGTCGGACGTATTCGCCGCAAGGCGTCGCGGGATATCGCAACGCCGCTCTGCCGGCCAATGGCCCGCGCCAGCGCGCCGGACTGGTTGAAGCGCCGACTGAAGCCGCGGCGCCAATGCAGCGGCACCGGCACCAGAAGATCGGCGTCCGCGAGCAATTCCTTCCCCGCCCGCGCCATCCAGCGACCCATGATTGGCGCGAGGTCTGTCCGGTCATGATATTTCAACTGATGCACCAGCGTGCGGGCGACATCGTCATAGCGCACGGCTGCGCGGGCCCGCTGATAGGCCGGCGGATCGGCAATCGCCTGCATCGACAGGATGCCCGGGCCGGGATCGTAGACGAAGGGGATGCCGAGCCGGCTGCAGAATGGCGGCGCGATGAAGGAGAGCTGGCCCCAGCAGGCCGCGCAGACGCCTTCGCCGGCGACTGGTTCCTGGCAGGCGACGCAGAGCGTCGGCAGCCCGATGTCGAGCGCAAGACGGGCAGTTTGCGTCCATGCAGACCGGCAAAGCTTCAGCGCGCCGCGCAATTGCGCGGGGAGAGACCATGACACTGTCGCCTCGGCGTCCATAGGTTGAAGGCTAGAGCCCTCCTGCGCCGATCTCAAGCGCGATTGCCAGATCCCTGGTCTTCGGCGTACCAAGCCGCATGGCTCAGACCCCGAATGCCGCACCTATCTTGTTCGATCGCGCTCTGCTGCGGGCGCGGCAGGCGCGCGCATCGCGGCTGGGCGCCGAGAATTTCCTGCTGGATCGTGTCATCGCCGACATGGATGAGCGATTGCAGGCGGTGTTGCGCCAGTTCGACAATGCCGCTGACGTCGCGACGCCGGGCAACCGTCTGCGCGATGGTGCGGCCGGGCGTGTCGGCCATCTCACACATGCCGACGTGCCCGATGTCGAAAGCGATGGTCTCAATCTCGCACCGGCGTCGCTGGATCTCGTTATCTCCGGGCTCGGGCTGCACTTCGTTAACGATCTGCCCGGCGTGATGGCGCAGATCCGCCGCGCGCTGAAGCCTGACGGCTTGCTGCTGGCCGCAATGCTTGGCGGCGACACGCTGACCGAGCTGCGGCAGAGCTTCGCTGCGGCGGAAGCCGAACGCGACGGCGGCATCTCGCCGCGCGTCGCACCAATGGCCGATCTGCGCGATGTCGGCGCGCTTCTGCAGCGGGCGGGATTTGCGCTGCCGGTGACCGATGTGGATCGCGTCGTGGTGCGCTACGACAGTGCCTTCGGTCTGATGCAGGATCTGCGCAGGATGGGCGCCACCAATGTGCTGGTCGAGCGCCGCCGGGCGCCGCTCCGCCGCGCGACGCTGCTGCGCATGGCGCAGATCTATAGCGAGCGTTTCTCCGACCCCGACGGCCGCATCCGCGCGACCTTCGACATTATCTGGCTCTCCGGCTGGGCGCCGCATGAGAGCCAGCAGAAGCCGCTGAAGCCGGGCTCGGCGAAAGCAAGTCTCGCGGATGCTGTGAGGGGGCTGAAGCCCTAGAGCAGATCGATCAGATGCGGGATCAGCGGGATATCCGCAGCCGGCATCGGATAGTCGCGCAGCTTGTTCGGCCGCACCCAGGCGAGGTTCTGGCCTTCCTTCGAGATCGCGAGGCCTTCCCAGCGCCGGCAGATATAGAGCGGCATCAACAGGTGGAAGTCCTCATAGGCATGGCTGGCGAAGGTCAGTGGCGCGAGGCAGGCTTCCTTCACCGTGATCCCGAGCTCCTCGTCGAGCTCGCGGATCAGCGCCGCTTCCGGCCGTTCGCCGGGCTCCAGCTTGCCGCCGGGAAATTCCCACAGGCCGGCCAGCGCCTTGCCTTCCGGCCGCTGTGCAATCAGCACGCGGCCGTCAGGATCAATCAAAGCGCAGGCGACGACGAGAACCATTTTCATCGGATATATCTCACTTCAAGAGACTAGCGCTGCGCAGCTTGGAATCTCGCCCGGAGGCTGGCGCGTGAACGTCGGGTCATTGTCCTTGCGCGCAGTGCCTGCAGCGGGCTTGATGCGGATATCGACAATCAACGGCTTCGTACCGCGCGGAAATCTCAGCGTATAGCCGAGCGTGTCCGTGCCGTCGAACCCCGGGCGGGATCGATAGACGACCTCCACGCCTTCGATTTCCAACGGCATGCAGTGCTTGGCGCCACCGAACAACACATTGCTCGGTTTGACCAGGCCGCTGCGCAGGCAGACGAAACCATGAGCGGGTGCGGTGTCGAGCTGAACCTGCGGAATGCCGACGCTCTTGCAGGCATTGTTCCAGCGTGCGCCAATGCCGATGCCGACTTCCTTGTTGCTCTCGGTCGCGCGCCGCATGCGCCCGACCGGCAGGTCCTTGGCCAAGGCCTCCGTCGAAAAGACGATCGCCGCCAGACCGATGCCCGCGGCGATCCTCTTCACGACCGATAATCGCCGTTGATCGCGATATATTCCTTGGTGAGGTCGCAGGTCAGCACGCGGTCGCGCGCTTTGCCGAGGCCGAGCGCCACCTTGATCTGGATTTTCTGCTCTTTCATCGTCTTCGAGACCTCGGCCTCGTTATAGGACGGGTCGCGCGCGCCGGACTTGGCGACGCGGATGCCGTTGAACGAGATCGACAGCTTGTCGCGATTGGCCGGCTGGCCGGCCTTGCCGACGGCCATCACCACGCGTCCCCAATTGGCGTCTTCACCGGCAACGGCAGTCTTCACCAGCGGCGAATTGGCGATCGACATGGCGATCTTGCGGGCCGAGGCCTTGGTGGTTGCGCCTTCAACGATGATCTCGATCAGCTTGCGGGCGCCTTCGCCGTCACGGGCGACCTGTTCGGCGAGGTCGGCGAGCAGCGTCTGCAGCGCCTTCACGAATGGCTTTAGCCTGACGTCGCTGGCCTTGGTGATCTTCGGTGCGCCCTGGGCCGCCGCGGCACCGGTGGCGAACATCATAAGGGTGTCGGAGGTCGAAGTGTCGCCATCGACCGTCACGGCATTGAACGTGTCATCGACGCCCGCCTTGAGCAGCGCCTGCAAGGCCGGCGCGCTGATCGGCGCGTCGGTGAAGACGAAGGACAGCATGGTCGCCATGTCTGGTGCGATCATGCCCGAGCCCTTGGCGATGCCGTTGATGGTGACCTTGGCCTTGCCGAGTTTCACGGTGGCCGTCGCGACCTTCGGGAAGGTGTCGGTGGTCATGATCGCCTTGGCGGCGTCCATCCAGCCCTCGGGCGTCGCGCTATCGGCCAGCGTGGCGAGAACACCGTCGAACTTGGTGGCGTCGAGCGGCTCGCCGATCACGCCGGTCGAGGCGAGGAAGATCTCGTTCGGCTTGCAGCCGACGGCCTTGGACGCGATGTCGCCGGTGAGTTTGGTCGAGGCCTTGCCGGTCTTGCCGGTGAAGGCATTGGCATTGCCGGAGTTGACCACCAGCGCCTGGGCTTTGCCGCCCTTCAGCACGGCGCGGCACCATTCCACCGGAGCGGACGGACACTTCGACGTGGTGAAGACGCCGGCGGCCGTCGTGCCCTTGTCCATCACCGCGAGCAGCACATCGGTGCGGCCGGTATAGCGGATGCCGGCAGCGGCCGTGGCGAGGCGCACGCCTGCAATCGCGGGCAGTTCGGGAACAGCGGTCGGGGCGAGGGGGGAGACGGGCAGCGACTTGGCCATGAGTGCTTTCAGCTTTCGTAAAAAGATGAAGCGCTCTGTATCACCTCTGCCACCGTGGTGGGAGAGGGCTTCATGGCGAAGGGAGCAATGTCATGTCTCCGTCATGCGGCACCCGTCCGGTTGCGCATGATCCTGTCCGAAACCGGGACTAGCCCGGGCCGAACTTGAACTTCCCATCATCTTCGAGGAACGGACCGCTGCGCATATAGAGCTGGCCGTTCTCGCCGATAAAGAAGAGTGTGTTCTTCGGCACTTTCTTGGCGCCCTTCAGCAGGAATTTGGCATTGTTGGTGCCCATCTTGTACGCGAAGGTCTTGCCTGACGCGTCGTAGCCATAGCCCATGTCGGGCGAGAGCACCCAGGGCGTCGGTGCCTGAGCCAGAGCAGGGCCGGCAAGGGCCGATGTCATCAGTGCGGTGGCGCACAGCATCGTAAAGGCTCGAGCGGTCATCCCAAATTCTCCGAAAAGTGTTTTTGAAAGTACATCGCGGCTGCGCGGTGGTCTTGAACAAATCACGAACGGTGACAGCCCGTCAATACGACATGCGGTCGCGACAGAGTTTGTTATTTCGCAAGCGCGGTCTGGCGACTATCTTTCGCTTTCGGGCTAAGCCGGTCCACGACGAATGCGGCGATGGGGATGATTCGACAATGCGAGTGATCGTGAAAAGTCTTTTGGTTGTTGGCGCGGTGGTATTGGTGCCCGGTCTTGCTGCGGCGGATGATTTCAAGCTCAGCAACAACCAGCGTATCTCCTGCGGGCGTGGGCTTGCCGCAGGCAAGCTGAGTACGGCGACCTGCCGCTCTTATGCCTATCTGTTCAATGCGAAGACCTCGGAATATTTCCGTTGCTCGGTGTCGCTATCGATGACGCGTGATGCCAAGGAAGTCATCAACGTCCAGAGCGACGGCGCCTGCGTGAAGAAGCCGCGCGTGTTCGACACCGACTCCAGCTATTCCTTCGATGCCACGGAAACCGAGCCGCCGAACACCAATTCGTTCTTCGGCAATGGTGGTTTTGCCATGTGGGTCAGCGACAACACCCAGCAGAAAATTCGTGGCTGTGTCACGATTCCATCGGGCCTCGGCTCGGACGTGTCGCGCTGCATCGATATGAAGTTCGAGTAGACGGTCTTCCTTTTCCCTCCCCCTTGCGGGGAGGGTGGCCGGCCGCTTGGCCGGTCGGGCGGGGGTGCCACAAGCGGCGCTCTCACGTGGGGCACCCCCCACCCCGGCCTCCACTTCGTCGATGCTACGCATCGCCTCGTTCGGCCGACCCTCCCCGCAAGGGGGAGGGGTCCTACAAACGCCTATGCGCTATCGCTGATTCAACTGTCAAACAGCTACTGCTCTGCAGACATGCGTCATCGCCCCCATTGTTTGCGGCGCGGGGGCGCCGTCGTGGTTTGCATTCCCACCCTCTTGTGAGAGGGCGTGCGGAACGCCGGGTGCCCGTTGCACCCTTGGGCCTGATGCGATGCGGTCTTCCGCAATTGAGAGTGCATCAGGACTTTCGGAGGCGCCGAGCGATTGCCCGACGTTCCGCCTGCGGTGTTTTTTCGGTTGCTTGCACTTTGCCTCGACGAACGCTCCGATCGCGAATTAAAGTCCCAAGGCGATGGGAAGGGAGCCTCAAGCGACTAGGCCGAACGCGTTTCGAGTTGGTCGTCCGTCACACTGTCCAGGGCTCTTTCCATCTCAAGGTCGGCCGTCTCCTTGCCAGTGGCAGTGCTGGCGCAGATCCGTCCTGCCCGAAGACAGACGTCACCCCCAAACCGCGTGACGCCGCATCTCCGGCGTCCACCGCATCCCACCCCGCGAACGTGACGATCGCGATCGCCCCTCTCGGTGGGGTAGGACGGAGGGGAATATAAACCTGATGGAGATATTGTCAACGGGAGATAGGAAAAAATGTTTAGTTCGGCCCCAGCCACACTCGTCATTCCGGGGCGCGAGGAGACGCCGAAGGCGGCGTATCGCGAACCCGGAATCTCGACATGGCTGAACATTTCGGGATTCCGGGTTCGCACTTCAGCGGCTTCGCCGCCTTCGTGCGCCCCGGAATGACGAATGCGTAAAGCAGGCGTCCACCGCTTCCAAAAACAAAAGGGCACGCGCGGATGCGCATGCCCTTCGATCTATTCACGCTTAACGAAGCGAGACCGGCAGGCGCGTCTAACGCCCTGCCAACCCCGCGCTGCCCTTACTCCGGCTTGATGCCGGCGAACTGGGCGACCTTGCCCCACTTCTCGATTTCGGACTGCACATAGGCATCCATGTCGGCCGGCGAACCGCCGGTCGGATCGGCGCCGAGCTTGATCAGGCGGGCAGTGCCGTCGGCCGACTTGATGAACTTGTCGGTCGAGGCGTTGAGCTTGGCGATGATCTCCTTCGGCGTCTTGGCCGGAGCCGCGATGGTGAACCAGGAGGCGGCGTCGTAGCCGGGAACGCCGGCTTCCGCGATGGTCGGAATGTCCTTCATCGGCTCCCAGCGCTTGCTGGTGGAGACGGCGAGTGCGCGGATCTGGTTGCTCTCCGCGAAAGGCTGCGCCGCCGGCAGGTTGTCGATCATCACATGGACGCGGCCGCCGATCAGGTCGGTGAGCGCGGGGGCGCTACCCTTGTAGGGCACGTGGGTCAGCTTCACGCCGGTCATCGACTTGAACAGTTCGGTCGACAGATGCGCGGTCGAACCGAGACCCGGCGTGCCGTAGAAATATTCATCCGGCTTGGCCTTGGCGAGTTCGATGAATTCCTTGACGCTCTTGGCCGGCAGCGCGTTGGTGACCGAGAACAGGTTCGGCACCTTGGCGATCACGATCACCGATGCCAGATCCTTGACCGGATCATAGGTCATGTTCTTGAACACGAACTTGTTGATGGCGTGGGTGCCGGGCGTGCCGACCAGGAAGGTGTAGCCGTCGCCTTCGGCCTTGGCGACGAAGTCAGCGGCGATGTTGCCGCCGGCGCCGGCCTTGTTCTCGACGATGAACTGCTGGCCCATCTCTTCAGACATCTTCTGCGCGACGACGCGCGCCAGAATGTCGGTGGTGCCGCCGGCCGCGAACGGAACGATGAACTTCACCGGCTTGGTGGGCCACTCTGCGGCGCTGGCGCGGCGCGACAGGATCGGCAGGGTGCCGAGGGCAGCCGCGCCGCCGAGGATCACGGAGCGGCGGGACGGGAAGCGGATCGATGATGACATCTCGAAGAGTCCTTTTGCATGTCGGACAGGCCGCGCGGCTGCGACGCGCGATCTGATTGAGGGTGTTTAAGACATTGACGGGAGGCCGGGATCAAGTGGGAACCGGCACGGCTGGGGCAACGAACCCGACGGTCCGCTCCTGCGACTCATCTGCGCAACCGGCAGGTCTTCTCAGCTTCTCCCGATCAGGCGTTTCCATGGACAACATGCATGGGAACGTACTGGGTGGATGGTACTATGTTGCACTGCGAGTTGCTACCGCAATGCAATACCATCCTTAAGCATTTGGTACTAACGGCTGATGACGTGCGTCGGATGGTCGCGTCTCCGGCATGGCGACAATGAACAGGATGAGGCCGATCCCCGCCAAAGCGGCCAGCGTCAGAAATGCCGCGCTGTAGCCGGCCTTAACGACGATTACGCCGGCAATGGCCGTGCTGAGCGCGCCGCCCAATCCCGCGGCGGTGGCGATTGCGCCCTGGCTGATATTGAAGTGGCCGGTGCCATAAGTGAGGTCTGCGACCACCAGCGGAAAGATCGCGCCGAAGATTCCGGCGCCGATGCCGTCGAGGGTCTGCACGCCGACCAGCCAATAGGGATTATCAGAGAGCGGATACAGCGCGCCGCGCAGCGCCAGCACAGCGAGCGCGCAGGCGAAGATCGGTTTGCGGCCCCAGACATCGGCCTTGCGGCCGACCAGCATGGCGACCGGCACCATCACCAATTGGGCCGCGACGATGCAGACCGACATCAGCGTGGTGCCGAGCTCGCTGTTCACCAGTGCGAGTTTCTGGCCGACCAGCGGCAGCATCGCCGCATTGGAGAAATGAAACAGCACGGTGGCGGCGGCAAATATCAGGAGCGGCTTGCAGGTCAGCAGCACCTGAAAGCCGGATGGCCGGTCGGCGGCATCGTGATCGTGCGTGTCGTCGAGATCGCCGAGGCCGCGGGCCATCTGATGATCGATGGCATTAGCGGGGATCGCCAGCGTCGCGAGGATGCTCGCCACAGCCATCGCGGCCATCAGCCAGAACACGACGATCGGTCCGAAGGCATAGGCGAAGATGCCGGCCAGCGTCGCCGCCGTCGCATTGCCGGCATGGTTGAACGCCTCGTTGCGGCCGATCCGGCGGGCAAAGGCTTTGGGGCCGACAATGCCGAGTGTGATCGCCGCCAGTGCCGGTGCGAAGACAGCCGCGGCGACACCGGTCAGTGCCTGTGTCGTCGCGACAAACAGGAAGCCGGGGTAGAGTGGCAGCACGATCGAGCCGAGTGTGACGATGACGGCGGCAAGAATGACGATGGCGCGCTTGGCCGTGGTCTTGTCGATCAGGGCGCCGGCAGGGGTCTGCGCGACGATACCAGCGAGGGCGGCGACCGACATCACGATGCCGATGGAGGCCTCGTCCCATTTCTGGACCGTGAGGAGATAGATCGCGAGATAGGGCCCGAGCCCGTCGCGGACATCGGCAAGAAAGAAGTTCAGCGCGTCGAGCGGATGTTTGATCCTGTTGGCGTCGTCGTGCACGCGCGGCCCTCACGGCACGGCAGTGCCCGGCAGGCAACGGCGCGAAGGCACGCCGGTTCCGCGGTATTCGACGTGGCCGCTGTCGTCTCCGCCTAGGCGGGGATGACAAAGGGGAGGTCCGCGATCAACCACTTAAAAACAAAGGCCGCGAGGCTTTCGCATCGCGGCCTTAAGTCTGGTCTTGTGGCGGGCCGGCCTTACTTCCCGATGCCCTTTTCCTTGAAGTATTTCAGCGCGCCGGGATGGAACGGCACCGGGGAGCGCTCCTGCACCTGGTTGTCGAGCGAGAAGCTCTCGGCCTCCTTGTGCACGGCGACGATGTCAGCCTTCTTCTCCACCAGCGTCTTGACGATGTTGTAGGCGTCGTCGTCGCTCATCTTGTTGCCGGTGACGATGATGTTCCAGACTTCGGTATTGGCGTTGTCCTTGTCCATGCCGGGATAGATGCTCTTGCTGATAGTCGAGGGCGAATACAGCTTGCCGTATTTCTCGTTCATCTTGGCGGCGAGGTCGGCGTGGTCGACGAACTTGATCTTCATGCCGGGTGTGGCGGCGAGATCGGTGACGGCGGCGGTGGGAACGCCGCCGACCCAGAAGAACGCATCGATCTTGCGGTCCTTGATGGCGTTAACGCTTTCGGCGACGCCGAGACGCTCGCGCTTCATGTCCTTGTCCTTGTCGAGACCGGCGGCCTCGATGACGCGGAACGCCATCACTTCGGTGGCGCCGCCCGGCGAGCCCGTGGAGACGCGCTTGCCCTTGAGATCCGACATCTTCTCGATACCGGCGCCTTCGATGGTCACGATATGCATGCGGTTCGGATAGACCACGAGCAAGGTCTGCAGCGGGACCTTGCCGCTCTTGAACTTGTCCTGGCCATTCAGCGCGTCGAGCGCGGCGTCGGCCATGCTGAAGCCGAGCTCGCTCTGGCCCGAGGCGATCAGCTTGAGATTATCGACCGAGCCGCCGGTGACTTCCGCGGTGGCCTGGGTGTTCGGCAGCGCCTTCGACAGCACATTGGCGATGGCGCCGCCGAGCGGATAATACACGCCGCCGGTGCCGCCAGTGCCGATCGCCATGGTCTTCTGCTGCGCGATGGCCGCGCCTGCAAGGCCGGCCGTGGCGACCAGCGCCACGGCAATCGATGTCTTTCTGAAACGCTTGAACATGGTTGTCCTCTCCTCCAGTTTTGATTGATGTCGCGGTGACTATTTCACCGCGCCGACTTCCTTGAGATATTTCAGCGTGCCGGGGTGATAGGGCGCCGGCGACTGCGCTGGTGTCTGCGTGGCGAGATTGATGTTCTCGGCCTCCTTATGGACGGCGACGAGATCGGCCTTGTTCTCGAAGATCGTCTTCGTGATCGCATAGGCCGTCTCATCCGACATCTTGTCGGTGGCCATGATCTGGTTCCAGGCGGCGAAGCCGCGGCTGTCGGTGGTCTGGCCCGGATAACTGCCGGCCTTGATCACGCTGGGTGCGAAGATCTGGCCGTATTTCTTCACGATCGGCTCTAACAGGTAGTCGATATCGATCAGCTTGATGGTGACGCCCGGCGTCGCCGCGAGATCGACCACCGCGGCCGTCGGCACGCCGCCGCCCCAGAAGAAGGCATCGATCTTGCGATCCTTGAGCGCGGACGCGGATTCCGCGACCGACAGACGTTCGCGCTTGACGTCCTTGTCCTTGTCGAGGCCCGCGGCTTCGAGCAGGCGGAAGGTCTGCGCCTCGGTGGCGCTGCCCGGCGCACCGCCGGAAATGCGCTTGCCTTTAAGATCGGCGAATTTCTCGATGCCGGTGCCGGCGATGGTCACCACATGCACCGGGCTGGAATAGACGGCGACGATGGTGCGCAGCGGAACGGGCTTCTTGAACTTGTTCTCGCCCTTCACGGCATCGGACGCGACGTCGCCGGTCATGAAACCGAGATCGGCCTGACCAGTCTCCAGGAGCTTGATATTGTCGACGCTGCCGCCGGTGACTTCGCCGGTGGCCTGGGTATGCGGCAGTTTCTTCGACAGCAGGTTCGCGAGACCGCCGCCGAGCGGATAGAAGATGCCGCCGGTCCCACCGGTCGCAATGGCGATGGTCTTGTCTTCCGCAGAAGCGCCGGTCGCCGCGCAGGCGATGCCGAGCAGTGCAAGGCTGAACGCCCTGTGTCTGAAAGCTGTCCATCTCATCGCGTCACTCCCTGAAGTCGGCGGCGCCGCTTATCTGCGGCGTCCGCTGTCATGCGATAACTTGACGTTATTCGTTTCTGTCGTTGGTCATGCCGGCGCCGGTTGCGTCCTCGTCCTTGCCTGCCAGAGCAGCACGCCGAGGCCGATGATGAGGCCGGGCACGAATGTGTAGCTGATGTCGCGACCGATGATCGATTCGATGATCGCCTCGATCAGACTCGGGAACACCAGCAGTAATCCCGATAGCAGAAGCAGGCCGCGCTCGATCGGTGTATTTTGTCGCAGTGCCCAGTTCTGCGCGACGGCGGCGAGTGCCAGCAGTCCCAGCGTGGTCTTGAAGGTGATCTCGACGATGTCCACCCACGAGCCGCCCTTCGGAATGTTCAGCAGCAGGCCGACGCCTTGCGGATCGCAGACGAAGACGAATGGCACCAGGAAGGCCGGCAGCGTGTATTTCCACGACTGCAGCGTGGTCTTGTAGGGATCGCCGCCGGTGATCGCCGCCGCCGCGAAGGGCGACAGCGCGGTGGGCGGCGAGACTTCCGACAGCACCGCGTAATAGAAGATGAACATGTGTGCAGCGTAGTCAGGCACGCCGAGCTTGATCAGTGCGGGCGCGGCGATCACCGCGCAGATGATGTAGGACGCGGTCACCGGCACGGCGAGGCCGATGATCCAGACGATCAGCGCCGTATAGATCGCCGTCAGCAACAGGCTGCCGCCCGCATAGGAAATCACAATCGACGAGAATTTCAGGCCGAGGCCGGTGAGCGTGACGACGCCGACCACGATGCCGGCGCAGGCGCAGGTGGTGGCGGCATTGAGCGCGCCGATCGAGCCATCGGCCAGCGCCTTCACCAGCTTCTTCGGCACCAGCGCAGTGTCCTTGCGGAGGAAACTGAGCACGAAGGTGACGAGGGTGGCGTAGAACACCGACAGTGACGGCGAGTAGCCGATGATCATGAAGACGACGACGGCGAGCAGAGAAATGAAGTGGAACCCGTAACGCTTCATCATCACGCCGAGGCTGAGCTCGGGCCTGACATTGACATTGTGGGCGCCGAACCGCTTGGCATCGATCTCGACCATGATCAGCAGCGACAGGTAGTAGAGACAGGTCGGGATGGTCGCCATCCAGATCACGTCGAGATAGCTGATCTTGAGGAATTCGGCGATCAGGAACGCGGCGGCGCCGAGCACCGGCGGCGACAGGATCGCACCGAGACCACCCGCGGCCAGCAAGCCGCCGGCAGCGTTCTTCTCGAAACCGGCCTTGGCCAGCATCGGGGCGGCAACGGTGCCGATCATCACCGTGGTGGCGACGCCGGAGCCTGAAGGCCCGCCGAGCAGGAACGAGGACAGCACCACGGTGCGGCCCGCGGCGTTCGACTTGTTCCCCATCAAGGATAGCGAGAAATCGATGAAGAACTTTCCGGCGCCGGACATCGACAGGAACGCGCCATAGATCGTGAACAGGATGATCAGCGTGGCCGACACGTCGACCGCGACGCCGAAGATGCCCTCCAGCGTGATGAAGAGATGGCCGACGAGGCGCGGCAGGTCATAGCCGCGATGGGTCCATGGCGCCGGCAGATGCGGGCCGAGCATCGCATAGGCGATGAAGAAAACGGACACGACGGGCATGATCAGGCCCGTGGTACGGCGCGTCGCTTCCAGCAGCAGCACGATGAAGACGATGCCGACGATGACATCCATATGATCCGGCAGTGTGGCGCGGTCGGTGAAATCGTCGCCGCCCCACAGCGCATAGGCAATGGTGCCGATGGCGACGATGCCCGGCACGATATCCCACCAGCGCACGCGATTGCGGAAGCGCGCAGCGACGGGGAATAGCAGGAAGCTCAGGATCAGCGTGAAGGCGACGTGGACGTAACGCAGCTCCTGCGTCGGCACGATCGCGTAGGCGGCATAGAGATGAAACAGGCTCATGACGACGGCGATGCCGGTGGAGATCGTTCCGGCCCAGCCCAGCAGGCGATTTGTTGCGCCTTCATCGGCTTCGATGAAGGCTTCAGCCTTCGCCAATGCCTCGTCGGAGACGGCAACGGTGTCATCGCTCGCGTTTGATTTCTGGTCAGCCATGTTTCATCCCCCGGGATATTTCCCGCAGCCGGCTTTGCCGGCCTTATTATTCTGAGTGCGGCGCATTCATGCCGTTTTACCCGGCTGGCGCAAGGGCTTACGGGTGAAACTTTCGTCGCGGCAACGGCGTTCGCTATTGCGACGCCGTTGACCGCATGAGGGCTGCGGTTCACTTTCGCGGCCTGAATGACAGGAATAAAATGAGTATGAGGAAGCGTCTGATAGCCGCCATGACGGGTGTGGTCGTCATGTGCAGCGCAGCGGCACGCGCCGAGCCGTCGATCACGCTGCTGACCGGCAATACATCCGGGATCTATTTTCCGCTCGGCGTCTCGATCGCGATGATCTATGCGGATATTCCCGGCGCGAAAGTTCAGGTGCAGACAACCGATGGTTCGGTTGAGAACCTCTCGCGGCTACAGCAAGGCACTGGGCAGGTCGCCTTTGCGCTTGGCGATGCGCTGAAGGACGCCTGGGCCGGCAACGCCACGGCGGGCTTCGACGGCAAGCAGGACCGATTGCGGGTGATCGGCGCGCTCTATCCGAATTACATCCAGATCGTTGCCACCAAGGAGAGCGGCATCAGGACGCTGAGCGATCTCAAGGGTAGAAGCCTCTCGGTCGGCGAGCGGAGATCGGGCACCGAGTTGAACGCCCGCGCCATTCTGGGCGCTGCGGGGCTGCGCTACGAGAATCTTGGCGAGATCAGGTATGTCTCCTTTGCCGAATCCACCCAGCTGATGATCGAGAAGAAGCTCGATGCCACGCTGCAGTCTGCGGGTCTCGGTGTCACGTCGATCAAGGAACTCAGCGAAGCCACGGATATCGTCGTCGTGCCGGTGCCGCCCGCGTTGGTCAGAAAGATCGGCGTGCCGTTCAAGCCGGACCGGATTCCAGCCCGGACCTATGTCAGTCAGGACAAATCCGTGCCGACGGCATCGGTGATGAATTATCTGGTGACGAGCAATGCCGTGCCGGATGAACTCGTCTATCAGATGACGAAGCGCCTGTTCGGCGGCCTCGACGAACTCGCCATCGCGCACCGCGCTGGCCACGAGATCCGGCTGGTGAGCGCCGTGAGCAAAAGCCCGGTGCCGCTGCATCCCGGCGCGTTGCGCTACTATCGGGAGCGGGGCCTGATCAGGTAGAGTGGTCCCGCTGGCTTGCTGGGGCTTTCATGAGTCATTCGTTTCGGACGTTGGTTCTGTGCGCCGCTCTTGCGGCAGCATCGCTGCCCCATGCGGCCGTCCGGGCGCAGGGGGCGGCTGAGGCCGCTGCCACCTGCGCGAATGATGACACCTTGCCGCCCGAGCAGATGCTCGGCATCTGCGGCCTGGTGATCGGCTCGACGGCGGCACCGCCGGACCGCGTTCATGCCCTGATCGTGCGCGCCGGGCTGCAACTCAGGCTGGAACAGGTTGACCTCGCCGTTGCGGATGGTGATCTGGCAGTTCAGCTCGATCCCCTCTCGGCCGCAGCGCTCGAAGCCCGCGGCAAGGCGCTTGCGGCCGGCAAGAAATTCGATCGTGCGCTCGACGATTTCGACCGCGCGATCAGGCTGCGGCCGAACGAGGCCCAATTATTTGCGAGCCGCGCCGCGACCTTCGCATCGATGCACGAAAATCGATTGGCCGTTCGCGATTACACCGAGGCAGTCCGCCTCGATCCCAATCGGGTGCAAAGCCTCGTTGAGCGGGCCGCCGCCTATGCCAAGGTCAAACGCTTCGATCTGGTGATCGACGACCAGAGCGACATCATTCGCCTGGAACCGACCGCCGAACATTACGATGCGCGCGGTCAGTCCTATGCGCGCAACAATGCCTATGGCCGCGCGATCGCGGATTTCGACGCGGCGATCAGGCTGGAGCCGAAGGCGAGCTACTTCGTGAATCGCGGAAACTCCTTCAGTCTCAGCGGCGCGTATGACCGTGCTATCACCGACTACACGACGGCGCTGCAGCTTCAGCCGGAGCTGGCGATGGCCTACAACAATCGCGGCGTCGCCTGGCGCGACAAGGGCGACCCTGCGCGGGCGCTGGCCGATTTCGACGCAGCCGTTCAGATCGATTCAACGCTGGATATCGCTTTGCGACATCGCAAGCAGCTTGAGAAATATCGGGTGGCGGCGCGCAAGCCGGCGATCGGATTGCATCCATCCGCCGATGCGAGCACGCGATAGACAATGACTTTTCGCAATTCATATATGGGCAGCGTGCCGCGCGTTATCGGCGTCCTGCTCGTATTAAGTTGCGTGGCTCCCGACAGGGCATGGCCGGCGGTCAACGAGCCCGCAGCCACTGCGCCCGTCGATTCCGCGTTGTGCGTGGCGGCTGTTGCGTCAGGTGATGACGAGAAGATTCTCGCGGTTTGTAGCACGCTGATCGACAACGAAAAGACCGAGCGGGCCGACCGGCTGAAAGCGTTGATTGCGCGCGCCGGCGTCTACATGCGCAAGGAGGAGACCGACCGTGCCATCGCCGATTACGATGCGGCGCTGCGACTCGATCCGACGCAGGCCGTTCTGTTCAATGCGCGCGGCGAACTCTGGCGCAAGAAAGGCGATCGGCCGCGCGCAGTCCGCGATTTTGGCGCCGCGATCAAGCTCGATCCGCAACTCGACGTGGCGCGTGCCAATTACAAGGCGCTGGCGCAGGAGATCGAGCGGATTGGCGTCGAGATGTCGGTCAAGCCACAACCAAAGGCACCCTTGAAATAGCCTGTCATCCCGTGACAATGACGAGATAATGAACCCCGGCGGTAAAGCCGGGGCGGGAGAGACGCCATGACGACCAACGCATCCAGCCGCTATCACGACGTCCACGCGCAGTCGCTATCCGATCCGGAAGGCTTCTGGGGCGAGGCGGCGAAGGCGATCGACTGGATTGCACCAGCGAAGAAGGTGTTCGATCCGTCCGTGGGTCTCTACGGCCGCTGGTTTGTCGGCGGCGTGCTGAACACCTGCTACAACGCGCTGGATCGCCATGTCGCCGGTGGCCGCGCCGATCAGGTTGCGCTGATCCACGACTCGCCGCTGACGGGTGAGGTCCGGAAATTCACCTATGCAGAGATGCTGCATGAGGTGCAGGTGCTCGGCGCAATCCTGCAGGACCTTGGCGTCGGCAAGGGCGATCGCGTCATCCTCTATATGCCGATGGTACCTGAGGCTGTGGTCGCCATGCTCGCCTGCGCGCGCATCGGCGCGGTGCATTCGGTGGTGTTTGGTGGCTTCGCGGCGAAGGAACTCGCGACACGCATCGACGATGCGAGGCCGAGGCTGATCCTGTCCGCGAGCTGCGGCATCGAGCCCGGCCGCATCGTGCAATACAAGCCGCTGCTGGATGAAGCGATCACGCTCGCCAGTGCGAAGCCGGATGCCTGCATCATCCTGCAGCGGCCGCAGCATGGCTGCGACCTGGTGGCCGGCCGCGATCACGACTGGGCCGAATTGCGCAGCAAGGCGATGGCGGCGAAGAAGTCCGCGGATTGCGTGCCGGTGCTGGCGACGGATCCGCTCTATATCCTCTATACGTCCGGCACGACCGGAAAACCGAAGGGCGTGGTGCGCGACAATGGCGGTCATGCCGTCGCGCTCGCATGGTCGATGTGGAATCTCTACGGCGTGAAGCCGGGCGAAGTCTGGTGGTGCGGCTCCGACATCGGCTGGGTGGTCGGCCATAGCTACATCGTTTATGCGCCGCTGTTCCATGGTGCGACCTCAATCATGTATGAGGGCAAGCCGGTCGGCACGCCCGATGCCGGCGCGTTCTGGCGTGTCATCTCCGAACACAAGGCCGTTGCTTTCTTCACGGCGCCGACCGCCTTCCGCGCCATCCGCAAGGACGATCCGGACGGCAGTTTCATTCGCAAATATGATCTCTCGCATTTCCGCACGCTGTTCCTGGCCGGCGAGCGCGCCGATCCACCGACGGTAGACTGGGCCGAGAAGCAGCTGAAGGTGCCGGTGATCGATCACTGGTGGCAGACCGAGACCGGCTGGTGCATCGCCGGCAATCCGGTGGGCCTTGGCCAGTTGCCGGTGAAGCACGGCTCGCCGACGGTGCCGATGCCCGGCTACAAGATCGAAGTGGTCGACGAAGCCGCGAGGCCGCTGCCTGCGGGGACCATGGGTTCCATCGTGATCAAGTTGCCGATGCCGCCGGCCTGTCTGCCGACATTGTGGGAGCAGGACGAGCGCTGCAAGGAAGCCTATTTCAACGAATTTCCCGGCTACTACAAAACTTCCGATGCCGGTTATCTCGATGATGACGGCTACGTCTATGTGATGGGCCGCACCGACGACATCATCAATGTCGCCGGCCATCGCCTCTCCACCGGCGGCATGGAAGAGATTCTGGCCTCGCATCCCGACGTGGCCGAATGCGCGGTGCTGGGGATCAAGGATAATATCAAGGGCGAAGTGCCCTGCGGCTTCCTGGTGCTGAAGGCCGGCGTCGCGCGCTCCACGGCGGAGATCGAGAAGGAAGTCGTGGCTTTGGTGCGCGAGAAACTCGGGCCGGTCGCCGCCTTCAAGCTCGCCATCGCCGTGTCGCGCCTGCCGAAGACGCGTTCGGGCAAAATCCTGCGCGGTACCATCAAGAAGATCGCGGACGGTGACAGCTGGACTATGCCCGCGACCATTGAGGATCCGAAGTCACTGGACGAAATCGGCGCGGCGCTGAAGGGCAGGGTGTAGCATCGCTCCATGCGTAGGATGGGTAGAGCGGAGGCGCGTCGCGCCGCAGCGAAACCCATCGATGGGTGTGGACGGCCGATGGGTTTCGCGAAGACGCTCTACCCATCCTACGGCTTCCCCAACATCTACCTTACAAATCCCGCATTTGGCGTTAAACACTCTCACGTCATGCCCGGGCTTGACCCGGGCATCCATCTTCCTTTCAAACGGCAAAGCTGGATTGCCGGGTCAAGCCCGGCAATGACAGAGAAGATCAAGTAACGGAACCATGCATGCGACTGACCTCGACCTCTCTCATCGCGCTGACGCTGGCCGCGACGCTGCTCAGCGCCTGCGCGCGCCGCACCGACATTCCGATGTCGAGCCTCGGCGATGACGATGACGCGATCTGCCGCGCCAATGGGGTCGCTGTCGGTTCGCCGGAATATGCGGCCTGCCGCAAGGACCGCGACGTTCAGCGCAGCAATGCGATCAATCGTGCCGACCGCGCACAGCGCAATCTCGGCGAGTACATGCTGAACAATCCAAGCCGGCCGTAACACCGGCGATTGATATTCCGCAAAACTGTGTCTCCCAAAGGCAACGACCGCGCAGCGAGACGCTGTGCGGTCGTTTGCTTTTGATTGAGATCAACGTGTCAGCGCCGCCGTGAGCGTCTTTCGGATTTGATCGGGTGAGATCGTTCACCCCGAACGAATCGAAAGACAGGGCGCTTCGCGATGAAGAGAATTCTGACGACCGTGTCGTTGCTGATGGCGGCAACGGCGATGACCAGCATGGCGACAACGGCAGGGGCCGCCGATCTTCCGGCCGCGACGCCGTACACCAAGGCGCCGTTGGTCGAGGCGTGGAATCCCTGGATGATCCGCCTGCGCGTGCTTGGCGTCATTCCGGAGAATGGTGGTATGGTTCACCAAGTGCCGGGCTCCAGCCTGAAGACCTCCGATCAGGTCGTTCCCGAACTCGACATCTCGTATTTCTTCACGCCGAACCTCGCAGCCGAACTGATCCTTGGCGTCACCAAGCACCACGTCACCGGCGACGGCGCCATCGCCGGCCTCGACGTCGGCAAGGCGTGGCTGCTGCCGCCGACGCTGACCTTACAGTATCACTTCACGCAGTTCGGCGCCTTCAAGCCCTATATCGGCGCTGGCGTGAACTACACCTGGTTCTTCAGCCAGAGTGCCAGCGGCGTGGGCGTGATCAACAGCCGTCTGAAAGACACCGCGGCGCCGGTGCTGCAGTTTGGCTTCGATTACATGATCGACAAGCATTGGGGCTGGAATGTCGATGTGAAGAAGATGTGGATGCGCCCCGATTGGGAAGGCACGCTGGCCAGCGGCGCGGCGATCACCGGTCAGGTCAAGCTCGATCCGTGGCTGGTCGGCACCGGCATCACCTACAAGTTCTGATCCGGCTGAAAGAAATGCGCAGCATCGGTGCAAACCCGTGCCGCGCATTGTCGTGTTGCCGCATTGCGTAGTGACGCCGCCTTGCTTCCCCTCTCCCCTTGTGAGAGAGGGTGGATCGAATCCCGCGTATCGGGTTCGAGACGGGTGAGGGGGCTGCAGAGCTCCGTCTCACCCCTCATCCGGCACGGACTTCGTCCGCGCCACCTTCTCCCACAAGGGGAGAAGGGAAGAAAAAGGACAACATCATGGATATCAAGGTCAGGGATTCGAACGGCGCACTGCTAGCTGAAGGCGATACCGTCACGCTGATCAAGGACCTCAAGCTGAAAGGCTCGTCCACCGTGCTCAAGCGCGGCACCGTGATCAAGAACATCCATCTCACCGATAATGAAGACGAGATCGAAGGCCGCACCGACAAGGTGAAGGGTCTGGTGCTGCGCACGGAATTTCTGAAGAAGGCGTGACGGCTACGATATCACTCCCGCCCTTCCTCATGCTCTCGGAACGTCGATAGCCGCGACAGGAATGCCAGCATCAGTCCGATGCCGCAGATCGAGAACAGCATCGTGAAGATCTTGGCAATGGCCGTGGTCGGCGACAGCGTGGCGTCGCCAACGGTGGTGAGCGCCATCGCGCTGAAATAGGCGGCGTCGATCCACGGCCAGCCTTCCACGGCGTGAAAGAACACGGCGCCGCCGGTCATGGCGATGGCCAGCAGAAACAGGATCGCGCGAAATTCCGGATCGCGCAGGCCGCGGCGGAAGCCCGCCAGCAATCGCATCAGACCAAGCCAGAGAGATGCCATCGTCGCTACTCCATGCGTTGCCGTCCATGCGCGATGTCGCAGGATTCGATGGCGTTTGGAAAGTGAAGATTATGCGTCGGGCGCGGCCATGAACCTTGCCTTACCTCTGCAGCACCAAGGAAGGCACCGCTCAGGCGGGATCCCTTACGCATAAGCGGAGTACATGATGGCGAACGAGTTCAGGTTCGAAGACTATCCCGATGCGATGACATTCAAGCCGGTGATGGACAAAACCATAGCGGCTTTTGCCGCGGAGCAGGGCATCGAATTCTCGTCCGATTATACGGCGTTTCTGAAAGCGCATAACGGCTTCTATTTCGATCCCGACACAGCCAGCCCGCTGGCCGATGGCGTCGAGACATTCGATTCGGTGCGCTACCTGCGCGGTCTCGACACCGGCTTCGAATACAACGACCTGCGCGTGTTCCTCGCCGACGCCGATCTCTGGGACAAGGCCTTCCGTGCCTTCTGCTATCCGGTGGCGGAAAGTCACGGCGGCGATCCGATCGTCGAAATCTACAAGGGTAAGGCGAAGGGCAAGATCTACTTCGTCGATCACGAGGTCATCCCGGACATCAGCGAACTGGCTGATGCAGGCGTGAACCTGGAGAATGCCGACGACGTCCTCGCTTACATGATCGACAGACAGGGCTGCTTCATCGAAGTCGCCACGTCGTTCTCGAATTTCATCGGCAAGCTGGTGGCATATGACGATGACGGCAGCATCAATGTCAGCATCCGTCGCCCGCTGGCGTAAGCGGGCGGCGCATCACCTGAAACAAAAAAACGCGGCGGGATGAACCGCCGCGTTTTCAATTCTGTTATTACCGCCGCGCATCTGTGCGAAGCGCAGCCGCTTATTCGTCGTCGTCCTGCTTCTTGCCGCCGCCGATGCCCTTCAGCTTGGCGAACACGGCATCGACATTGAGGTCGCCGCTGCCGCTCTCGGCGGTCTCCAACTCGTCCTTGCGGGTGGTCTCCGACGCGGGCAGCAGGGTCGCGCCGCCGTAGGCCTGGTCGGTCGGCTTTTCCTTGGCTGCGCGCTGCACTTCGAAATCGAGTTCGATCTGCGAGCACAGGCCGAGGGTCACCGGATCCATCGGGGTCAGGGTCGAGGCATTCCAGTGGGTGCGGTCGCGGATCGAGGCGATGGTGGTCTTGGTGGTGCCGACCAGCCGCATGATCTGGCTGTCTTTCAGCTCGGCATGGTTACGCACCAGCCACAGGATCGCGCTCGGGCGCTCATGACGGCGCGACACCGGGGTGTAGCGCGGGCCCTTCTTCTTGGCGGCTGGCGGCAGGATCACCTTGCTCTCTTCGAGCTTGAGCCGATAATTCTTGTCCTTCTCGCCCTTTTCGATCTCATCGCGGGTCAGCTGCCCGTTGGAAATCGGGTCCATGCCCTTGATGCCCTGGGCGGCGTCGCCGTCGGCAATGGCGCGGATCTCGAGCGGGTGCATCTTGGTGAAATCGGCGACCTGATCGAAGGTCAGCGCCGTATTGTCGACCAGCCACACGGCCGTCGCCTTTGGCATCAGCGGGGCATTGCTCATGGCACATCTCCTTTGCGCTTCGCCCACCTCTTTCGGAGGCGAAGCCGTCTGGTCATCGGTGATGACGGGAATTAAGGCTCTATATAATCTGTCAGAGGGCAACCGCGCAATGCCCGGCAGTTCGGCCTTGACAGCGCCGCAAACCGGCCCCAAGTCCTTATTCAGACAAGCTCTTTGGCTGAATTTTGCCAATCTGACCCATCGCACCTGCCATTTTGGTGCCCAGGCCCCTGGATCGCCCCGATATGACGACCAAACCGTCCCTGAAAATCGTTCTTTGTTCGCCGCGCGGCTTCTGCGCAGGCGTGGTCCGGGCGATCGATACGGTCGAACGCGCACTCGCGATCCATGGCGCGCCGGTCTATGTCCGCCACGAGATCGTCCATAACAAGTATGTGGTGGACAGCCTCAAGACCAAGGGCGCGATCTTCGTCGAGGAACTCGCCGAAATCCCGGACAATACCTCCGCGCCGGTAGTATTTTCCGCCCACGGCGTGCCGAAATCGGTTCCCGAGGATGCCCGTCAGCGCAATTTCTTCTCGCTGGACGCAACGTGCCCGCTGGTCACCAAGGTGCACCGCGAGGCGGCGATCCACTTCAAGCGCGGCCGTGAGATCCTGCTGATCGGGCATTCGCATCACCCGGAAGTTGTCGGCACCGTCGGCCAGCTGCCGCCAGGCGCCGTCCAGCTCATCGAGACCGCTGGAGACGCCCAGACCTTCCAGCCGAAGGATCCGAACAATCTCGCTTTCGTGACCCAGACGACGTTGTCGATCGACGACACCGCCGAGATCGTCGAAGTGCTGAAGAGCCGCTTCCCCACGATCAATGGGCCGCACAAGGAAGACATCTGCTACGCCACCACCAATCGCCAGCTTGCCGTGAAGAAGGTGGCGCCGGTGGTCGATGCGCTGATCGTGGTTGGCGCGCCGAACTCGTCGAACTCGCAGCGTCTGCGCGAAGTGGCCGAGCGCGAGGGATGTCGCGTCTCGGTGTTGGCGCAGCGTGCCAGCGATCTCGACTGGAGCATGTTCGAGGGCATCACCAGCCTCGGCATCACCGCGGGCGCCTCGGCGCCGGAAGTGATCGTCGAAGAGATCATGGATGCCTTCGCGCAGCGTTATGAGCTGCATGTGGAGACGGTGTCGGCTGCTGAAGAAAATGAATTCTTCCCGCTGCCGCGTTCGCTGCGTCCCGAGGCCGCGGCGTAACCGCGATGGCGGTCTATACCGATGTTGCCGCCGATGATCTCGCGGACTTCCTGAAAAGCTACGATGTCGGCGAATTGCTCTCCTACAAGGGCATCGCCGAAGGCGTCGAGAATTCCAACTTCCTGATGCACACCTCCAAGGGCGCGTATATCCTCACGCTCTATGAGAAGCGCGTCGAAGCGGATGACCTGCCATATTTTCTGGGCCTGATGGCGCATCTCTGCGCGCGCGGCGTGAATTGCCCGCAGCCGCAGAAGAATCGTGACGGTGCGGTCTACGCGTCGCTCGCCGGCCGTCCCGCCGCGATCATCAACTTCCTCGAAGGCATGTGGCCGCGCCGTCCCAACGCGATGCATTGCGCCGGTGTCGGCGAAGCGCTGGCGAGGATGCATGTCGCCGGGCGCGATTTCCCGCTGGTGCGCAAGAACAACCTGTCGGTCGATGGCTGGCGTGGTTTGCTCGCACTCGCGGCACCGCGCGCCGATACGGTTCAGCCCGGGCTGCGCGCTTTCCTGCAGACCGAACTCGACTATCTTGCCGCGCATTGGCCAACCGATCTGCCGGAAGGCGTGATCCATGCGGATCTGTTTCCGGACAATGTGTTCTTTCTTGGCGACAAGCTCTCCGGCCTGATCGACTTCCCGTTCGCCTGCAATGACATGCTGGCCTACGACGTGGCGATCTGTCTGAACGCCTGGTGCTTCGAGCCGGACCTGTCGTTCAATGCCACCAAGGCGCGCGCTTTCCTCAATGCCTATGAGGCGGTGCGTCCGTTGACCGGTGCCGAGCGCGCGGCGTTTCCGCTGCTGGCGCGCGGCGCGTCGATCCGCTTCCTGCTGACGCGGCTGGTGGATTTCCTCAATGTGCCGGAAGGCGCCTTCGTGAAGCCGAAGGATCCGGTTGAGTATGTCCGCAAGCTGCGCTTCCACCAGTCGGTGAGGTCGATGGCCGACTACGGCGTCGAAGCGGCGAGGCAGCCCGCGTGACCACTGCGACGCCTGTGACGATCTATACGGACGGTGCCTGCTCGGGAAATCCCGGCCCCGGCGGCTGGGGCGCGATCCTTCGTTTCGGCGATGCCGAGAAGGAATTGAAGGGCGGCGAGGCCCACACCACCAATAATCGCATGGAGCTGATGGCGGCGATTTCCGCGCTGGAAGCGTTGAAAAAGCCGTGCTCCGTCGATCTGCACACCGACAGCCAGTATCTGCGCAACGGCATCATGAGCTGGATTCACGGCTGGAAGAAAAACGGCTGGAAGACGTCGGACAAGAAGCCGGTGAAGAATGTCGACCTGTGGCAGCGGCTCGATGCTGCGCTGAAGACCCATGACGTGCGCTGGCACTGGGTCAAGGGCCATGCCGGCCATGCCGAGAACGAACGCGCCGATCAGCTGTCGCGCGACGGGCTGGCGGAGAACCGGGGCAGGTAGAAGCGGGCTCTCTTTTCCCCTCCCCCCTCGTGGGTGTTCAGTCCGGACAGATCGCTGACAGGTGTTCGGAGACATAGTTGACACATTCAGATTGGCTGGAGTCCTCCTTTTCAGGAGGTTTCCATGCCATGGCGCGAGGTGTCGGCAATGGATCAACGGCGGGAGTTTGCCCTTTTGGCAATGCAGGAGGGCGTCAATCGGCGAGAACTGTGTCGGCGGTTCGGGATCAGCCCGCAGACCGGCTACAAATGGCTGGCGCGGGTCGAGGCCGGCGATGCGGAACTGGCCGATCGGTCGCGGCGACCGCTTGTCAGCCCACGACGCAGCAATATGGCAATCGAGACGCTGGTGCTTGCGGTGCGCGATGCCCATCCGGCCTGGGGCGCGCGCAAGATTGCGTACTGCCTGCAGCGTGACGGGATGACACCGCCGGCGATCTCCACCGTGCATGAGATCCTGCACCGCAACGGCCGCATTATCCTGCCGCCGGGCGGCGCAACACAGCCGCTGCAGCGCTTCGAGAAGGAGGCGCCCAACCAGCTATGGCAGATGGATTTCAAAGGGCGCATGCCGCTGGCCAACAACGCAGCATGCCATCCGCTCACCGTAATCGACGACCACTCGCGCTATGCACTTTGCATCCAGGCCTGCGCAAACGAACAGAGTGCAACCGTGCAGCAGCGGCTGATACAGACTTTCCGGCGCTATGGTCTGCCGGACGCGTTCTTCGTCGACAACGGCTCGCCTTGGGGCGACAGCGGCGGCTCGCGCTGGACTGCCCTGCGGGTCTGGTTGCTCAAGCTTGGCGTCGACACGATCTATGCAAGGCCGTTCCACCCGCAAAGCCGCGGCAAGAACGAACGCTTCCACCGTTCCCTCAAGGCCGAAGTATTCGCGGCACGCCGGTTCCGCGACTTTGCCGAACTACAGCGCGCTTTCGATACATGGCGCACCGTCTACAATCTGCAACGCCCCCACGAAGCACTCGGCATGGACGTTCCCGCTACCCGTTACAAACCCAGCACGCGGCCGATGCCCGACAAAATCGTCGAGGTCGAATATGCCAGCAATGACATCGTGCGCCGCGTCTCAGTCAATCCGCGCATCGACTTCAAGGGCCGGCGATGGCGCGTACCAAAAGCCTTTCGCGGCGAACGGCTGGCAATCCGCCCCTTGGACAGCGACGGCCACTACGGGATTTTCTTCGGCAGCCGGAAAGTCGCAGAAATCGACTTGACTGGCACAAAAAGTGTCAGTGATGTCTCCGAACAGGTGTCAACCATGTCTCCCGACTGAACAGTGGGGGAGGGTGCCTTCGCGAAGCGAAGGCGGGAGAGGGGGCTGCATCCCCGCGCTCAAACCCTCTCCCGTCTCGAACCCGCTTCGCGTGTTCGATCCACCCTCTCCCGCGGCGCGCAGCTTCGCTGCGCTGGGGGAGAGGGGAAGTAAGAGGGCTTTAGCTCACAGCTGGCCGAGCAGGGTGTCGCCGCCGGAGACTTCGACCTTGCCCGGTGCCGGCTCGAGGTTGAGCTTGGTCACCTTGCCGTCTTCCACCAGCATCGAATAGCGATGCGAGCGGATGCCGAGGCCGTTGCCGGATGCGTCGAGCTCCATACCGATCGCCTTGGTGAAGTCGGCATTGCCGTCGGCGAGGAACACAGCTTCGTCGCGCAGATCGGTGTCTTTCTTCCAGGCGTTCATCACGAACACATCGTTGACGGAGATGATCGCGATGGTGTCGACGCCCTTGTCCTTGATGGCATAGGCGTTGAGGAAGATGCTCGGCAGATGCATCTTGTGGCAGGTGCCGGTATAGGCGCCGGGGACGGCGAACAGCGCCACTTTCTTGCCCTTGAAGATGTCGTCGGTGGTCTTCACGGCCGGACCTTCGGAGGTCATGACACGGAGCTTGGACTCGGGCAGCTTGTCGCCAACTTGAATGGTCATCGTCGATCTCTCCTGAAAGTAAGGGTGAGTGTGTTTAGACCGGCTGCATGACGCGGGCAATATTGAGGGGCGCTCAAAGGCAAGGCAGGGGCTTCTCATCTTCGTCATTGCGAGCGTAGCGAAGCAATCCAGAAAGCAACAAGGGAAGACTGGATTGCCGCGTCGCTTCGCTCCTCGCAATGACGAAGAGGGTCGGAGGCCAATTCTACCCGCCGAAGCCGCCGGCATCCAGAAACGCCTGTTCCTCCGCAGTGGAGTTGCGCCCCAGCACCCGGTTACGGTGGGGGAAACGGCCGAAGCGCCGGATGATGTCGGCGTGCTCGTCGGCGAATTTCAGATTGTCGGTCTCGCCGGTGGCGCGAAACAGTGCGCAGCAACGCTCCTGATCGACGAGGTCTTCCGAATGCATCAGCGGCATATAGACGAACTGCTGCATCTGCTGGTCGACGCGCTGATCGACGCCGCGCGCGACGGCCCTGACTGTGAGGTCGCAAGCGAGGCGATCGCTGGAAAAAGCACGCGGGTCGTTGCGGAACATGTTGCGGGGAAACTGGTCGAGCACGAGGATCAAAGCGAGCGTGCCCTCGTCACTGGCCTCCCATGACGCAAGGTTGCCTGCGACGGCCTCATCCCACAGCGCGCGAAAGCGGCGGGTGATCTCGGCATCGAAATCGTCGTTCTTGGCGTACCAGCGGTCCCAGCCGGCGTCTGTCCAGAAGGCGATGATGTCGGCGGGAGTCGTGGCAGTCATGCTGAGATCCATAGGGTGGGCCATGCGAAAGCGGGCCCACCCTATAGCAGTGTGTCAGGCCGCTGAGGCCTGCTTCTTCTCGTCGCGGAGTTCGCGGCGCAGGATCTTGCCGACATTGGTCTTCGGCAAAGCGGTGCGGAATTCGATCTGTTTCGGCACCTTGTAGTTGGTGAGCTGGGTGCCGCAGAACTTGATGATGTCCTCGGCGGTGACGTTCGGGTCTTTCTTGACGACGAAGGCCTTCACCGCCTCGGTGGTCTTCGGATCTGGCACGCCGATCACGGCGCATTCCAGCACGCCGGGATGGCTGGCGATGACGTCCTCGACCTCGTTCGGATAGACGTTGAAGCCCGAGACCAGCACCATGTCCTTCTTGCGATCCACGATCTTGGTGAAGCCGTCGGGGCTCATGATGCCGATATCGCCGGTGCGGAAGAAACCGTCCGCGGTCATCACCTTGGCGGTCTCGTCCGGCCGGTTCCAGTAGCCCGACATGATCTGCGGACCCTTGGCGCAAATCTCGCCGGGCTCGCCGAGCGGCACTTCGTTGCCGTCGTCGTCGCGGATCGAGATCCAGGTCGACGGCACCGGCACGCCGATCGAGCCGTTGAACTGATCGACATCGGCCGGGTTGCAGGTCAGCGTCGGCGAGGTTTCCGACAGTCCGTAGCCTTCGGCGACGAAGCAGCCGGTCGTCTTCAGCCAGCGCTCGGCCACCGCCTTCTGCACCGCCATGCCGCCGCCGTTGGAAATCTTCAGCTTGGAGAAATCGACCTGGTCAAAACCGGGCGTATTCAGCAGGCCGTTATAGAGCGTGTTGACGGCCGGGAAGCTGTTGACCTGATACTTCATCAGTTCCTTCACGAAGCCCGGCATGTCGCGCGGGTTCGGGATCAGGAGGTTGACGCCGCCGGCGCGCACGGCCAGCAGGAAGCAGGCCGTCAGTGCGAAGATATGATAGAGCGGCAGCGCACAGACGATGAAAAGCTGGTCCACATGCGGCGGCTTGCGCAGCGCCGGCTGCAGCCAGGCATCGTTCTGCAGCACATTGGCCAGGATGTTGCGATGGCGCAGCGTCGCGCCCTTGGAAACACCGGTGGTGCCGCCGGTATATTGCAGGAAGGCGACGTCGTCGGGCCCGAGCACCGGCTTCTTCATCTTCATGCTGCGGCCGGCAGAGACTGCATCGTTGAACCAGACAGCGCCCGGCAATTCGTAAGCCGGCACCATCTTCTTTACCCGGCGGACCACGAGATTGACGATCACGCCCTTGAAGCCGAGCATGTCGCCCATGCTGCCAAGGATGACGTGTTTCACATTGGTTTTGGCAATCACCTGCTGCACCGTGGAGGCGAAGTTCTCCAGCACGATGATGGCTTCGGCACCGGAATCCTTGAGCTGATGTTCGAGCTCGCGCGGCGTGTAGAGCGGGTTGACGTTGACCACGGCATAGCCGGCGCGCAGCACCGCGGAGGTGGCGATCGGATATTGCAGCACGTTCGGCATCATCAGCGCGACACGGGCGCCCTTGGCGAGGCCCTTGCTCTGCAGATAGGCGCCGAGCGCCAGGGACATTTCGTCGAGCTCACGATAGGTGATCGACTTGTCCATGCAGATGAAGGCTTTGCGATCGCGGAATTTGGCAAAGCTCTCTTCGAGCAGATCAACCAGCGACGGATACAGGCTGACGTCGATGTCGGCTGGCACGCCTGCCGGATATTGTTTGAGCCAGATACGCTCCATGACACTTCCCCCTCGATTTGATTATTTCGTCGAAGTATTGAGCAAAGCTGCCCTTGATAGCAAGGCGCGGCGCAACATGACGCAGCCGGAAACCGGCCGCGTTAACGATGATAGTTGAGCCTTGTCGACGAAGGTCTAAGTGCGCGGAGCTGCCGCAGCCGGCTTGGCTTCGCCGGTGGTAGCTTTCGGTGCGGGTTTGGCCGCTGCCTTCGGCTTGGCCGGCGTTGTGGCCGGAGCGGCGGTGGCCGCCGTGGCAGGCTTGGCAGCCGCGGGCTTGGCGGCGGCTGGCTTAGCTGCAGCGGCCGGTTTCGGCGCGGCTGCATCCGGTTTCACCGCTGCCTGTTTTGCAGCCGGTTTGGCCGCAGGTTTGGCGGCTGGTTTCGCCTCGGCCGATGCTGCGGGTTTGGCGTCCTTGCTGTCGGCTGCCGCGTCCGGCTTCTTGGCGGCGGTCTTGGTGCCCTTCTTGCCCTTGGGCTTCGGCGTCTGCCGGGCTTCTTCCACCGCATTGGCGGCGATCAGGTCGGCACCGGTCTTCTTCGGCCCAATATAAACGATCACCGGCTCGACCGGTGCGGCGGCCGCGGCGATCATGTCGACCGGGCGCAGCGTTGGCGGCTGCAGGCCGGCGGTGAAGAACGACATGGCCTGGCTGCTGGCTTCGTTGCTGGCGACGACTTCATCATCGGCGTCGCTGGCCGGGCGCTTGCGTTTCGGTCCGCACATCTCGTCGCGCAGGTTGGGCGGCGCGGCGTCGATCGGTGCAAGGGCATCCACGGTACCGAGCGCCGGCTGCAGCCAGGTCAGGCCGCCAGTGCCGGTGTTGAAGCCGCGTTCCAGCAGCTGCGCGGCCTTGACGGCGCGCGCCTGGCCGGACGAGGCGCCGAGCACCACCGCGATCAGCCGCTTGTTGCCACGGGTGGCGGTGGCGACGAGATTGTAGCCGGAGGCGCAGATGAAACCGGTCTTCATGCCGTCGGCGCCGGGATAGCGGCCGATCAGCTTGTTGAAGTTCGGCGTGATGCGGCGGCCGAATTTGATCGCGGGAATATGGACGAAATATTCGTATTCCGGCAGGTCGCGAATGATCGCACGCGCAAGGATCGCGAGGTCGCGCGCCGAGGTCACCTGTTCGTCGGCAGGCAGGCCGTTCGGATTGACATAGTGGGTTTGCGTCATGCCGAGCTTCTGCGCCGTGGCATTCATCATCGCGGAAAATCCGTCGACGGAGCCGCCGACGCCTTCGGCGAGCACGACGGCCATGTCGTTGGCCGACTTCACCATCATCATCTTCAACGCGTTATCGATGGTGACCTGTGTGCCGGCCTTGAAGCCCATCTTCGACGGCGACTGTGCGGAGGCGATCGGCGACACGGTCACCACCGTGTCGAGGTTGATACGTCCCTGCTTCACCGCCTGCAACGTGACATAGGTCGTCATCAGCTTGGTGACGGAGGCGGGATGCCACGGATAGGTCGCGTTCTCGGCCTGCAGGACCTTGCCGGTATCGGCTTCGACGAGCAGAAGCGCTTCAGCACTGGCCGTGCGCGGCGCAGTAACGCCGAGCGCAAGTGCCGCGGCGAGAATGAACCAGTTGAGTGATAGCAGGCGGCGCGATGCGAAGTGAAACTGCACTATCCGATTCCGGTCCTTTGCGGCCCGCCTGCAGTGCTCCAGCACCGCGCGCAGCAATTCTTGGATTTGAGGTTCGGGGCTCTCATGTCGGTCTGCCGTCACGCGGTGACGGCTGCAAACCTATACCGGCCGAGAGCATCAGAACAGTGGCGAGCCGGTTAAATCGGTGATGAAAGGGGCCAAATTTCGACCGGTTGTCCAAAGACATCAAAGGGGTTCGGCGACATCGGGCAGGGCCATGCTGGCGCGTGCGTCCTCCTGAACCATGAACTGGGCGGCGGCCAGACTGGCGAAATAGCCGCCCTGCATCACGAGTTCATCGAAAGTTCCCGCTTCGATCACGCGGCCGTTCTCAAATACGAGGATGCGCGTGGCGTTGCGGATGGTGGACAGCCTGTGCGCGATCACGAAGGTGGTGCGGCCCTTCATCACTTCATCGAGAGCGACGTTGAGCTTGGCCTCGGTCACGGCATCGAGCGCGCTGGTGGCCTCGTCGAGGATCAGGATCGGCGGATCCTTCAGCAGCGCACGGGCGATCGACAGCCGTTGCCGCTCGCCGCCGGACAGCATGCGGCCACGCTCGCCGGCATTGGTGTTGAAACCGTTATCGCTGCGTTCGATGAAATCGAGCGCCTGGGCGCGGGCAGCGGCAATGCGCAACTCTTCGTCCGTCGCATCCGGCTTGCCGACGCGCAGGTTGTCGGCGATGGAGCGATTGAACAGCAGCGCCTCCTGGAACACGACGCCGATGTTCCGGCGCAGGCCCGACAGGGTGAGTGCACGGACATCCATACCGTCGATCGAGATGATGCCGGATTGCGGGTCGAAGGCCCGGTGCAGCAGTGCGATAGCGGTGGATTTGCCGGCGCCGGTGGCGCCGACCAGCGCGATGGTCTCGCCGGGCAGCGCCGTGAAGGACAGATCCGCGATGGCCGGCCGCTTGCCGTCATAGGAGAACGACACGTCGTTGAATTCGACCATGCCTTGCAGCCGGCCGGGATCCATGGCGTCGATACGGTCGCGCACCGCGGGCACGGCATCGAGGACGTTCATGAAATCGCGCAGCCGCGGCGCTTCCATGAAGATGGTGTTGATGAAGGAGACCACCTGTTCGAGCTTCTGGATCAGCATCGTCGCAAAGGAGACGAACATCACGATCTCGCCCACGGTGGTGAGACCCTGCTGATGCAGCGCGATGCCGACGGTGAAGATCGCGAGCACCGTGATGGTGGTGGAGGCGCGCGTCATCACCGAGACCAGTGCCCACCACGACAGCACCGGCATCTGCTTTTCAAGCAACTGGCTGGAGACGCCGCGCAGGCCCTGCACCTCGGCATCGATGCGCGTGAAGCTCTGCACCAGTGCGACGTTACCCAGGGCATCGGAAGCACGCGCGGAAAGGTCGCCGTAATGCTCCTCGACGTCGCTCTGCATGCCCGACGTCTTGCGTACGACCATTGTGGTCAGCACCGTGAACACGACGCACAGGATCACGAGCAGGATCGCCAGCCGCCAGTTGAGATAGATCGACAGGGGCAGCAGCACGAACAACGAGACGATGGAGGCGAAATGTTCGCGGAAGAAGCCGAGCCAGACGCGCCACAGGGCATCGGTGCCGGCCAGCATCACTTTCATCAGGCGGCCTGAATGCGTGCCGGTGTGGAAGGTCAGCGGCAATTGCATGATGTGTTCGAAGTAATCGGTTAGCACCGCCTGGCGCTGGCGATGCGCGAGGCGATCCGCATGAAGCGCCACCACCGCGCCGCAGACGATGGTGAACAGGCCGAACGCAACCCAGGCCGCCAATAGCGGCCAGGGCGATGCGCTGTCCGTCTGCATTGCGGCCGTCGAGAGATTGCCGGATAGCACGTCGATGATCCGGCCGAACAGCACCGGTTCGGCGAATTGCGCGCCGGCGAGCAGCAGGTTGGCGCCCGCAAGGATCCAGCCAAGGCGCCTTTCCTTGCCGAGCAGCTCCAGCACACGGGTGTAAAGACGGATCATGGGAGGTCACTCAGCGCAGCGCGAACGGGATAACCGATTGCGCATAGTCTAGGCGGGGATGGCAGCCGAATACAGCTTCGGGAAAAGTTGTTCAGTTGAACTTCTTCAGTTCATCTTGCGGCCGACCGAGCCCGGCAGGAAGCTGTCATCGAAAATGTCCGCGGCTGAGGGGCGCCTCTTGAAGGTAAAATCTTCGGCGATCTCGTTCAGTGACGCCTCAAAGCGCGCGGCGTCGATGCCACCCAGCCCGTCGCGGCGGACGTCGTCAGTCAGGATATTGTCGGTAATGGCAATGTGGAGCCGCGTCAGTTCGAGCTCGCGCGAACCATTCTCCATCTGGGTCACGACGTCGGTGATCGCCTTGGCCGGGTCCTGGATCGCCAACTGCGTCCCGGCGGTGACGGCGCGAATGAATGCTTTCACGGCCTCGGGTCTGGCGGCAGCGAATTTCGGATTAACGATCAGCGCGAGGCCATAGGCGGCAGACCCGAACTCGGCGAAACGAAACACCGCCAAGTCATCCGCGGGGACGCCGCGGTCGCGCAGGTTGACCGCCGAGAGATAGGAGAAGCCGGTGACCGCATCGACCTGACCGGCCGAGAGCATCGGTTCGCGCACCGCGGCGCTGATCCTCTCCAGCTTCACGGTTGCAAGCTTGATGTTGTTTCGCTTGGCCAGTGCCGGCCATAGCCGGATCGCGAGATCGCGATCAGCGACCCCAAGCACTTTTCCTTCAAGGCTACCGAGCGAGATCACGCCGCGGCTCTTGCGGGCGACGATGGCGTAGGGGGCTACATTGAGCAGCACGAAGACGGCTTTCACTGTCGCGGCATCGGAATCGCCGCGATAGCGGATCAACGCATTGAGATCGGCCAGCGCCATGTCGCAGGCGCCGGAAGCGATCCGCGCGATGGCCTCCTTCGATCCTGCGGCGACGGTGGTGGTTACATTCAAGTTCTCGGCCCGGTACAGGCCGCGGGCATCGGCCAGCACGAAAGGTGCGGCAATCGCATCGACTGCGCGATCGAGCGCAAACTGGATATTGGTTGGTGTTTTGTCGTCAGCTGCCTTGTTGTCGTCGGCGGCCTGTCCCGATGACGCGCAAAAAGCGACGGAGCCCAGCGCACTCAGCGAGAGGAGGACATGCCGCCGGGAAATGTTGGTCGCGTTTCTGGGCATCAAGATACTTAACGACTGACGGACCGGCAGTTACCCCGCCGGGCATGTCTGATTGATGGCGCCATGGTGCGACATCTTGCGCGTCGTTTCTAACCGTAAAAGGCTGAACGGGAGATGACTGCCCCGATTTGGACACCGATCGTTCAGCTGCCGTTGGGGTTGGGGAACTCATAGTGGCCGAAGTGGTTGGCTATACAGAGGCCCACAGGGCCAGACGACCACGGAGGACATTGAGATGTTCGTACGAAATGGATTGTTTAATAAGACTGGTCGCGCCGCCATCGTGGCGAGTGTTGCGGCCATGACCATCTCGGCAATTGCGCCGACCGGAGCAATCGCGGCGCCTGTCGCCAAGAGCACGGGCCAGGCTGTTGCAACTCACGGCACGAGCGATGCGACCGATTTCAGCAGCGCCCGTCGTCGCCATTATCGCGGTGGCGGCAATGCTGCCGGCCTTGCGGCCTTTGGCGCCATCGTCGGTACCATTGGCGCGATCGCTGCAACGCAGAGCCGTCGTGACTATTACTACGATAATGGCCCGGGCTACGGCTACTACGGCGGTGGCCCAGCCTATTATGACGGCGGTCCTGCCTATTACGGTGGCGTACCGTATCGCGGCTACGGCGGTGGTCATGGTTACGATAATTCGCGTCGTATGACCTGGTAGTTCGCGATCGGTCACAACTTATTCCGTCATGCAACTGTCACTTAACTATCAAACGCCGGTCGCGCTTGCGGCCGGCGTTTTGACGTCGTTGCAGACACTTGAATGCCAGCCGTTAACGCGCTGGCCACGGCTTTGGGATAGTGTAGTTGCATGAGTGATTCGCTCGACCGGCTTTATCAGGCGGTGATCGCGGCCAAGGATCTCGATCCCTCGGTCTCGCGAACGGCCCGGCTTTATCAGCAGGGGCCGGAAAAGATGGCGAAGAAGCTCGCCGAAGAAGCCATCGAGGTCGTCATCGATGCGATCAACCGCAAACCTGACGCCGTGATCCGCGAAAGCGCCGATCTTCTCTACAATTTGACTGTGTTGTGGGCGGCCGCGGGCGTGCGTCCTGAGCAGGTCTGGGCCGAGATGAGCCGGCGTGAAGACATGCTCGGTATCGCCGAAAAGCTCCCGAAACCGCCGAAACGGCCCAAATCCATCGAGCAAAGCGCCGCGCGGCGGCCAATTGTCGCGCTCGAAGGTCGTCGCCTTCGCAAGTTGAGTTAAGCTTTTCGTCTCGCGCGTGTCAGCCCAGCCATAGACAAATCGGCGTCAGGATGGTTCATCGCGAACCATGCTCAGACGAATGTATGACTGGTGTATCGACGCCGCCCACAAGCCCTATGCCCTCTGGATTTTGGGCATCGTGTCCTTCGCGGAAAGTTCGTTCTTTCCGGTGCCGCCGGATGTGATGCTGATTCCGATGGCGCTGGCCCGGCCACAGAAGGCCTGGCTCTATGCGGGCATTTGCACCATTACCTCAGTGCTTGGCGGTGTGGTGGGATATCTCATCGGCGCGGTGCTGTATGACTCCGTCGGCCAATGGGTCATTCATTTCTATGGCTATGGCGACAAGGTCGAGGCATTCCGCGCCGGCTATGCCGAATATGGCGCATGGATCATCCTGCTGAAGGGGCTGACGCCGATCCCCTACAAGCTTGTCACCATCACGTCAGGTTTCGCGAACTATAATATCTGGATGTTCATCGCGCTGTCGGTGGTTGCCCGTGGCGTGCGCTTCTATGTCGTCGCCATCCTGCTCAACCGGTACGGCGTGTGGATTCGCGAGACCATCGAGAAGCGTCTGGGTCTGTGGGTTGCGCTGGGCGTCGGCGTTCTGGTGCTCGGCTTCATCATCGCATTCCGGCTGTTCTAGATCAGGATGCTTCCCCCGGCGCAGGTGCCGGGATACATTTCGCATCATGTTCGATTTGACCCGTCTGTTGGCTCCGGTAACCCGCAACTGCGTCGTCGCTGTGATCGCGGTGCTGACCGTGGGCGCAGCTACGATGTGCGCCTGGTCGCAGGCCATGCAGCAGCAGCCGGCGCCGCAGAAGTCGATCACGATCCAGGTTGTCCCGGCTCCCTCGGCGGCACCCCCGCCTGCCGCGGCTTTCGCGCCGGCTCCGATGGCTGAACAGGCGCCGCCCCCGTCACCACCGCCGGCGCCCGAGAATCCCGGCCTGTTCAACGAGATCGGCAAGCTGTTCAAGAATTCCACCTCGCTGCTGCCGTCGCTGCCCACTATGCCGTCGCTCGGCACCGACAGCCTGACCAAGCTCAACACGGTGGTGAAGGGGCGGGTGGCTTGTCCGGTCGCTGCCAATGGCGCGCCCGACTGCAAGGCGGCCTCAGACAAACTGTGTCAGAGCAAGGGCTTCAAGGACGGCAAGAGCCTCGACACCGACGCAGCGCAAAGCTGCTCGCCCAGGGCCATGATCCCCGGCCGCGCGCCGGAGCCGGGTGACTGCAAGACGGAAAATTACGTCACCCAGGCGCTCTGCCAGTAGATCTATGCCGGCAACAGACCCGCTGCGCGATAGCTCTCGATGAGGGCGTCATAGAGCGAGACATCAGCGCGGCTTCTTGCCATCAGCTGGGCGCCGGTGATGGCGGCGAAGATGGCGCGCGCGCGCGGTTCGCTCTTCTCAGGGCTCAGCGCGGTTACAGCGACGAGAACCTTGCTCAGCCATGCCACATTGATATCGGTGAAGGTCCGGATCTCTTTCTTCACCGGCTCCGGCAGGTCGTCATATTCGGCGGCCATGAAGCTGCACAGGCACATGCGGTTGCCGCTCTCCAGCGCCTTGCGGAACGTGCCGGGATATTGGCGGAGGCAGGCGGCCGGATCCTTGGACTCGGCCAGCAGTGCCTCCAGATAGGCGGCCGAGTCCTCCCAATAGCGCCTGGCAACCGCGGCGCCGAGATCGGCCTTGCTCGGGAAGTGGTGGTAGATGCTCGCGGCCTTGATGCCCACCTCTGCCGCAAGATCACGGAAATTCAGGCCGCTATAGCCATGGGCCTGCGCGGTCAGTTTCGCTGCCGCCAGGATGGCTTCTCTGGAATTCGAACTCATATCCCGGTCTCACAACCCCGTGTTTGTGGCCTACCAAGTGATAGATAGGCGTTGACGTCTGTAAATCAAAGCCGTAAATCACCCTACCAACTGATAGGTAGGATAAACTAATGAATACTCAGATCTCCAATGGCGACGCGACAAAGCTCCCGATGATGACGATTCACGATTGGAGCACAGGGCCTTACCCGGCGCGCGTTCGGATCGCGGTGGCCGAGAAGAACCTCCGATCGCGCATCAATTTCGTGTCGGTCGATCTCACCAAAGGCGAGCACAAGAAGCCGGCGTTTCTCGCCAAGAACTACTCAGGCACGCTGCCGGTGCTCGAACTCGACGACGGCACTTTCATTGCCGAGTGCACCGCCATTACCGAATATCTCGACGGACTTGACGGCTCCCCCACGCTCACCGGCGGCACGCCGCGCGACACGGGCTTGATCCACATGATGAGCAAGCGTGCCGAGCTGGAGCTGCTCGACGCCATCAGTGTCTATTTCCATCACGCAACACCGGGGCTCGGACCCCACGTCGAGATCTATCAAAATGCCGAGTGGGGTTTCCGCCAGCGCGACAAGGCGCTCAGGGGAATGGCGTACTTTGACGGGGTGTTGAAAAAGCAGCCATTCATCGCCGGCAATTTTTTCTCGATGGCCGATATCACGGTAATTGGCGGTTTGATCTTCGCCGGTCTCGTGAAACTCGAGGTGCCTGCGGAGTACGAGGCTCTCCACGCCTGGTACGCAAGGATGAACGAGCGTCCCAGCGTCAAGCACCGTGTGACGATGTCAGAACCCGCTTGATCGGGCGCTTGCCGACAATCGATCAGTCATCCCGATAATGGGGCGCCACCTCGATAATGTGGTGCCCCATTATTCCGCGTACCGGACGAACGCCGCTCGGGGTCCGGCTTTTTTCTCCCGCAGCGCAATTGCCATCCGCCCCACGCTTCTGGCATCGTCCGCCCGCACCCGGATCGACCGGGGGCAGGCGCGCAGGATCGCGCACAAATCAAGAAAAGAAGTCGAGGAATTTCCCATGTCGATGCCGGCTTTGTTCAAGAACCGCCTGTCGCTGCCCGTGATCGGTTCGCCGCTGTTCATCATTTCGGTGCCGGATCTCGTCATCGCGCAGTGCAAAGCGGGTATCGTCGGCGCGTTTCCCGCGCTGAATGCACGTCCGGCGGCGCTGCTCGACGAATGGCTGCACCGGATCAAGGAAGAACTCGCCGCGCATGACAAGGCGCATCCGGATCGGCTCTCCGCACCCTTCGCGGTCAACCAGATCGTGCACAAGTCCAACAACCGGCTCGAGCAGGACATGGCGCTTTGCGAAAAGCATAAAGTGCCGATGATGATCACCTCGCTTGGCGCGCGTGAAGAACTCAATCAGGCGGCCCATGCCTGGGGCGGCATCGTGTTTCATGACGTCATCAATCAGCGTTTCGCGCACAAGGCGATCGAGAAGGGTGCTGACGGCCTGATCCTCGTTGCGGCAGGCGCCGGCGGTCACGCCGGCGAGATCTCGCCGCTCGCGTTCGTCGCCGAGACCCGGCAGTGGTTCGATGGTCCGATCGCATTGTCGGGCGCCATCGCCAATGGTCGCGCCATTCGCGCCGCGCGTATCCTCGGTGCCGACTTCGCCTATATCGGTTCGGCCTTCATCGCCACCACCGAAGCCAATGCGGTGCCGGGCTACAAGGACATGATCGCGGCTTCCGGCTCGGAAGACATCGTCTATTCGAATCTCTTCACCGGCGTTCATGGCAACTATCTGAAGCCGTCCATCGTCGCCGCCGGCATGGATCCGGACAATCTGCCGGAGTCCGATCCGACCAAGATGAATTTTGGCACCGACGCCAGTGGCGAGCGTGCCAAGCCAAAGGCCTGGAAGGAAATCTGGGGCAGCGGCCAGGGCATCGGCAGCGTGTCGAAGGTCGTGCCGGTGGCCGAGCTCGTTGCGCGCTTCAAGAAGGAATATGACGAAGCGATCGATCCGCCGCTCTGATGCTGCATTGAGAAGGCCGATCTGATGGACGCCATCTATCGCGTGGACGGCAACCATGTCGTCACCAGCCCGCATGCTGCGGGTCCGTGGAACGAGACCATGCAGCACGGCTCGGCGCCATCGGCGCTGGTGACGTGGTTGGCCGAACAGATGCCGACCGCAAGTCCGATGCATGTGACGCGTGTCACCATCGACTTGTTGCGGCCGGTGCCGGTAGCGCCGCTCACTTTCGAGACGGAAGTGCTGCGCGAGGGTCGCAAGATTCAGCTCGTTGGCGTCAGACTGATGGCGAACGGCACAGTTGTGGTGCGTGCGACGGTGCTGAAGATCAGGGCGGAGGCGCAGGCGCTTCCGTCGGAGATCGCCGATCCGCCGGTCACGGTGCCGCCGCCGGATCAGGGTGGATTGCTGGAGCCACGTTACGCCAGCAGTCCCTTCGTCACCGGCATGACCATTCGCGCGGTGCGCGGCGGCTTCCTGTCGCTGGGGCCGGGCGCGATCTGGTACCGGGCCAACCGGCCGATCGTCGAAGGCGCCGGCCTCTCGCAGGTGATGCGTGCGGTGATCGCGGCCGACTTCAGCAACGGTTCGTCACCGGTGCTGAGTTTCGACGACTGGACCTTCCTGAATGCCGACCTCACCGTGAGCCTGTCACGTCCGCCGGTGGGCGACTGGATCCTGCTGGACGGGGAGAGCTGGATCGGGCCGGATGGCGCCGGTCTTGCTGCGTCGAAGCTCGCCGATATCAATGGTTATTTCGGCCGGGCAGTGCAGAGCCTGGTCATTGAGAAACGTTGACGACCGCGCTTTTTAGAATTTTTGTCCTGGACAGGGAACCGATTGATATTGCCCCGGTTATCGCGCGTCAGGGGGCAGTATGAGTTCGACGCACGTGCAGGACGACAAAGCCAGGACCGGCATCTGGGGATTGGATAATATCCTCTCCGGCGGATTCTCCCGAGGTCACATTTTTCTTGTCGAAGGCGCGCCGGGGACAGGCAAGACCACGGTCGCGTTGCAGTTCTTGCTGGAGGGCGCGCGGATCGGAGAGAAGGGTCTCTACATCACGCTATCGGAAACGGATAGTGAGTTGCGCGATGGCGCAGCGTCCCATGGTTGGACCCTCGACAAGAGCATTGAAGTTTTCGAGCTCCTGCCGCCGGAAAGCCTGCTTGACGAGGATCAGCAACAGAGCCTGCTTTATTCGTCCGACCTCGAACTCGGCGAAACCACCAAGCAAATATTCGAGGCGGTGGAACGCACCCAGCCGAGCAGGGTCGTCTTGGACAGCCTGTCGGAAATCCGGCTGCTGGCGCAGAGCTCGTTGCGTTATCGCCGCCAGATACTGGCCATCAAGCATTACTTCGCAAAATTCGGCACGACAGTGATGTTGCTCGACGACCTCACGGCGGAAGTGGCCGACAAGACGGTGCACAGCGTCGCGCATGGCGTGCTGCGGCTCGAAGAACTGGCGCCGTCCTATGGCGCGGAGCGTCGGCGTGCGCGGGTGATCAAGTATCGCGGCGTCAAGTTTCGCGGCGGCTACCACGATGCCACCATCACCACGGGCGGCCTTAACGTTTTTCCTCGGCTGGTCGCATCCGAATTCCGCAACAGCATGGATCGCAAGACCAAGTCGAGCGGCATTGCGCAACTCGACCAATTGCTGGGCGGCGGCATCGAAACCGGCTCGAGCACATTGATCCTGGGGCCGGCGGGCACTGGCAAATCGCTGACCGCGATCGTCAACGTGGTCGCAGCGGTGAAGCGGGGCGAGAAGGCCGCAATGTTTATCTTCGACGAGGAGCTCGGACTGCTGTTCGATCGCATGAAGGGGATCGGAATCGATCTGCCTGCCATGCAGGAAAGTGGGCATCTGTTTGTCGAACAGGTCGATGCCGCCGAATTGTCGCCGGGTGAATTTGCGCATCGCGTCCGTCGTCAGATCGACGAGCACAACATCAAGACCGTCGTGATCGACAGTCTCAACGGCTATCAGGCCTCGATGCCGGAAGAGAACTCGCTGATCCTGCACATGCATGAGCTGCTGCAATATCTCAACCGCAGGGGCGCAGCGACCTTCATGACGGTGGCGCAGCACGGCCTCGTCGGCGATATGAAGGCGCCGGTGGACGTCACCTATCTCGCCGATACCGTGATCCTGCTCCGTTACTTCGAAGCAAGCGGCAGCGTTCGCCGTGCGATGTCCGTGATCAAGAAGCGAACCGGAGCGCATGAATCGACCATTCGCGAGTACCGGATCGACGGGCGAGGCCTCACGATCGGCGCGCCGCTGAGCGAATTCCAGGGCGTGTTGCGCGGCGTGCCCATCTATAGTGGTCAAAGCTCTCTGCTTGAGGGATCCTCGGCGTGAAACCGGGGCGTTCCTCCGAGCGCGCTGTCATCCTTGCTCCCACAGGGCGCGATTCTGCAGTGGCTGCGGCATTGATCCGCGAGGCCGGTTTTTACGCGCAACCCTGCGCGGATTTTCCGGCGCTGCTCGACGAGATCAAGGGCGGCGCCGGCGTGGCTGTCATTGCTGACGAGGCGATCAAGACCGTCGATCTGCGCGGTCTCGGCAACTGGCTCCACGATCAACCGTCGTGGTCCGATTTCCCGATCATCCTCCTGACGCGGCAGGGTGGGGGTCCCGAGCGCAATCCGGATGCCGCGCGGCTCGGACAGTTACTCGGCAATGTGACGTTCATCGAGCGCCCGTTTCACCCTACCACATTGATTTCGATCGTCGGTTCGGCCGTCCGCGCGCGCCGGCGTCAATATCAGACGCGTGCCATTCTCGAAGATCTCGGCGACAGTCAGGGGCTGCTGCAGACGGCGCTCGATGCGGGACGGCTCGGCACGCTCGAACTGCATCTGCCCGAGCTTCGGCTTGAGGTCTCGGACACGACCAAGGCATGCTTCGGCCGCCGGCCGGATCAATCATTCACGTTTAGCGAGTTGCAGGCCGCGGTTCATCCCGATGATCGCGAGCAACGCCAGCAGGCGCTCGATGCGACGCTGATGGCCGGCGCGGATTACAATGTCGAATACCGCAATATCTGGCCGGACGGCTCGGTGCATTGGGTCGAGACGCGTGCGCGCATGGTTCGTGGGTCTGACGGCAAGCCGAAAACGCTGGTCGGCGTCTCCGTCGATATCACGGCGCGAAAGTCTGCCGATATCGATCGCGACAACTTGCTGGAGCAGTTGACGGCGGAGCGGTCTGCGCTTGCCGAGCTTACGGCGACGCTCGAACAGCGCGTCGAGGAACGCAGCAACGACCTGATGAAGGAAGTTGCGGCGCGCGAGAAGGCGCAGGACCAACTGCGCCAGGCGCAGAAGATGGAGACCATCGGCCAGCTCACCGGCGGCGTCGCGCATGACTTCAACAATCTGCTGATGGCGGTGATGGGCAATCTCGATCTGCTGCGCAAGCGGATGCCGGATGATCCGCGCCTGAAACGACTGGTCGATGGCGCCATGCAGGGCGCCGAGCGCGGCGCCTCGCTGACGCAGCGGCTGCTGGCCTTCGCGCGGCAGCAGGATCTGAAAGCGGTGGCCGTCGATCTCGGTGCGTTGGTCCGCGGCATGAGTGATCTGCTTGAGCGCTCGCTCGGGCCGCGCGTGGCGCTGCGTCTCGATATTCCCGACGATCTGCCGCGGGCGCAGATCGATCCCAATCAGCTCGAACTCGCCATCCTTAATCTCGCGATCAATGCGCGCGACGCCATGCAGGACGGCGGCTCCATCGATATCAAGGTGAAGAAGCATAGGGTCGGCAAGGGCGACCCGATTCTGAAGCCCGGCGACTATCTCAAGGTATCGATTATCGACAATGGCGCCGGCATGTCGCCGGAGACGCTGAAGAAGGCGATCGAGCCGTTCTTCTCGACCAAGCCGGTTGGCAAGGGGACTGGTCTCGGTCTGTCCATGGTGCACGGTCTGGCCGTACAGCTCGGCGGCACGCTCGATCTCTCGAGCGTCGTCGGCAAGGGAACGACGGCGACCCTCGTGCTGCCGGTCACCGACAGGAAGCCGGAGGCCGCCGATACGGCCCATGTCATGCGCCACGCCGCGCGCTCTGCCGTGATCCTGTTTGTCGATGACGATCCCCTCATCGCGATGTCGACGACGGAGATGCTGGAGGATCTCGGCCATCGCGTGATCCCCGCGACTTCGGGGCGGCATGCGCTGGAGATTCTGAAAAGCGACGAGCCGCTCGATCTGATGATGACCGATCACATGATGCCCGGCATGACGGGCATCGAGCTTGCGGCTTATTCCCGCGAAATGCGGCCGTCGCTGCCGGTCCTGCTCGCTACCGGCTATGCGGATTTGCCCGAAGGCGCTCAGCTCGATCTGCCGCGGCTTGCCAAGCCGTACCATCAGGATCAGCTCCGGGACCGGCTAGATCAGCTGCTGGGCTGAGCCCACTCCGGCCGGGGTGGTATCAATCTGCCAGCGGCGCAGCAAAATTAACCATTCATTAAATCCTGTGGAACCAACAATGCCCCGATCGGGAATCAACCGATTCAGGGGCCATCATGGATATCGAAGCCTATTTCGCGAAGACGCCGGCTACGATCGAGGAGATCAAGGCACGCGTGGCCGCAGCTTTCGGCCGTCATCCGCTGTGCCGCGAGGTGCAGTTCGACATCGTCAGTACGCCCCGCGCCGGAAAGGGCGCGAACTGGACTATCAGCATGCAATCGGTCGCCCCGGATGCGCTGTGGGAAGCCTCCGATATCGTGAGCGATATCCAGGAAGCCTATGTTCTCGCCAACGCCGCCTGAACGTCTCTGAGTATTATCGCACCGTTCTGGTATGGTTAGGCCATAATTAATCTCCATTTGTGAGGACAGGTACCTCTGGTGGTCCTGAATTTCGGAGACTGGCTTGACGCGTGCGCTGACCCTTCTTGTGCTGGGCTGCCTGTTGCTGACCGGCGTGGCTGTTGCGAGCATCCTCGGTCGCGATAGCATCCCATCGCTGTCGCTGTCATATGACGACAGTGCCGCGCAAAATTCGGTCGCGGTGTCGCGCGGACCGGTTTCCAATACGCAAGGCAAGAAAGACAAGTTGCCATTGGCCGGCGCCATGATGGCGTCGCTCGATCCGCAGCAGGTCCCGAGCGTCGACGGCAGTCCGTTGCGCCAGGCCTTTGCATCCGACAGTCCGATCGAAGTGCCCGGTTCGACGGTGCTTGCCCCGATCGTGGTGCCGCAGCCGACCGCCAAGCCCAAGGCCGCTGCCAAGCCGGTGCAGAAGACCTATACGCTGCTTAGCGATGCGCAGATTTCGGCGATCAAGAGCCGGCTCAATCTGACCGCGTCGCAGGAATCCTACTGGCCCGGCGTCGAGGCGGCGCTGCGCAACGTGGCGCGCAGGATCCACGAGACCAAGCAGGCCAGTTCGTCGGCAGGCGCTCCGCCGATCGATCCCGACAGCGACGAGGTGCAGCAGCTCAAGTCTGCTGCGATGCCGTTGTTGTTCCAGTTGCGTGAGGATCAGAAGCGCGAAGTCCGTGCACTGGCGCGCATGATCGGACTTGAAAAGGTCGCCTCAGCGATCTGAGCCCTGTCACATGCCGGCCTGTCGGCGACGCATGACTGTCACAACCCGTAACAGACAAATTGTCGCGCCTGTCATCCGGGCTTCGCATCTGTGGTGCAGAGATTAACGCCTCTTAACCTGTAACGGGGGCGTTTCATGACCGATTTCACTGCCAATCAATCCATTTCCGGAGGCGCGGCTGTTGAGCCGGCGTCGCGGCCCAATCTCGACAAGGGTTTTAACCCGCTGACGATGATCCTGTTTTTCGGGATCCTGGCCGCCGGCCTCCTGTTCGTCGCCTACAGCATCTATGTGGACGTCAATGCCACCGGCACCCGCGTTACCAGCTACCTGCCTTACCTCTTGCTGTTCGTGGCGCTGCTGATCGCGCTCGGCTTCGAATTCGTCAACGGCTTCCATGACACCGCCAATGCGGTGGCCACGGTGATCTACACCCACTCGTTGCCGGCGGAATTCGCCGTGATGTGGTCGGGCTTCTTCAACTTCCTCGGCGTGCTGTTCTCCACGGGCGCGGTGGCTTTCGGCATCGTTTCGCTGCTGCCGGTGGAATTGATCCTGCAGGTCTCCAGCGGCGCCGGCTTTGCCATGGTGTTCGCGCTGCTGATCGCAGCGATCATCTGGAATCTCGGCACCTGGTATCTCGGCCTGCCGGCGTCCTCGTCGCATACGCTGATCGGTTCGATCATCGGCGTCGGTATCGCCAATGCGCTGATGCGCGGCCGTGACGGTACCTCGGGCGTGGATTGGGGCAAGGCCACCGAAATCGGCTATGCGCTGCTGCTGTCGCCGCTGTTCGGCTTTGCCTGCGCCGCCATCCTGCTGCTGGTGCTGAAATTCCTCGTGCGTAACCCGGCTTTGTACGCAGCACCGGACGGCAACAAGGCGCCGCCGTTGTGGATCCGCGGCATCCTGATCGCGACCTGCACCGGCGTGTCCTTCGCACATGGTTCGAATGACGGTCAGAAGGGCATGGGCCTGATCATGCTGGTGCTGATCGGCACCGTACCGACCGCCTATGCGCTCAACCGCGCATTGCCGGAATCCCGTGTCGCCCAGTTCCAGGTCAACTCCATCGCGGCCGCCAAGGTGATCGCAGCCAAGGGCGCCGGCCACAGCATCATCGGTGATCCCCGTCCGGCGGTGACCACCTATGTCTCGCAGCGCAAGATCAGCGAAGGCACCTATCCGTCGCTCGCCGTTCTCGTGCAGCAGGTCGGCGATCAGGTTCGCAGCTACGGCACGCTCGACAAGGTGCCCGCGGAATCTGTCGGCAACACCCGTAACGACATGTATCTCGCATCGGAAGCCATCCGCTTCCTGATGAAGGACAAGGAAAACGACCTCAACAAGGAAGATGTGGCGACGCTCAATGCCTATAAAGGCTCGCTCGATGCCGCGACCAAGTTCATCCCGGATTGGGTGAAGATCGCCGTGGCGATCGCGCTCGGTTTGGGCACCATGGTGGGCTGGAAGCGCATCGTCGTCACCGTCGGTGAGAAGATCGGCAAGACGCATCTGACCTATGCACAGGGCGCTTCGGCCGAACTCGTGGCTGCGGCCACCATCGGCGCGGCCGACGTGTTCGGTCTGCCGGTCTCGACCACCCACGTGCTGTCGTCCGGCGTCGCCGGCACCATGGCGGCGAACGGTTCGGGCCTGCAGATGGCCACCATCCGCAACCTGCTGATGGCCTGGGTGCTGACGCTGCCCTGCGCCATCATGCTCTCGGCCTCGCTCTACGTGCTGTTCAGCCAGTTGTTCTGAGAACGGACGAGGCCGCTGCGGAAACGTAGCGGCATCGCTTTTTTGCACGGTCGAAAGAGAGGCCCGCGCCGTTAATGCGCGGGCTTTTTCTTGTGGGGTAAGTACCCTTCGCCGTCATTGCGAGCGCAGCGAAGCAATCCAGAAGCAAAAAGCGAGGATTGGATTGCTTCGTCGCAAGAGCTCCTCGCAATGACGGGGAGGGGCCGGCGCTGAGCTTTTGTGAGAAGCGCTGCTGCCTCTACGAACTGCTCTCGCGATGCACGTCGTGGACCACGATGCCCTTGCCTTGCTCCGGCAGCGCCAGCCAGTCGCGGCGCTTCAATGTGCGGCGGGTATCGTCGAGGCCGCTCTGCCAGTGTTCGCGCATCGAGGTGGCCGAGAATTCGTGGTCCTTGGAATCGCCCTCATAGGCCTTCTGCTGATAGATCATCTGCAGGATGGTGATCTCCGGCAGATCCGACAGGCTGTCGCGCCGCGCGCGCTCCTCGTCGCTGAGCTGGTCGTCGGGAATGCGCTGCAAGACCTTGTAGAGCTCCGACTTCAGATTGTTCATGCGCCGGTAGATGTCAGTGTTGTGGCGGGTGCGGGACGAATAGACGATGTCCTTGTGCCGGGCCAGAACTTCCTGGATATCGCGCGGCAGCACGCCGCGGGCACTGAACAGATCAACCTGGAAGACGAGCGAGTTCATCCTGTCTTCCTGGTCGAGCAGGTGCTGCAGCGGCGTGTTGGAGACGATGCCGCCGTCCCAGAAATGATCGGTGCCGATCTTCACCATCGGCAAAGCTGGCGGCAGTGCGCCTGATGCCATCACGTGTTCGGGAGCAATCACTTCCTTCTTGTTGTCGAAATACAGGAAGTTGCCGGTGATGACATTGACCGCGCCGACGGCGAAATGCGTCTTGCGGGAGTTGATGAGATCGAAGTCGACCAGTTCGAGCAGCGTGTCGCGCAGCGGCGAGGTGTCGTAATAGCTTGTCGCCGTCTTCGCACCGGCCGGGCTGAACCACGGATTGACCTCGTGCGGCTTGAAGAAGCCCGGCTGGCCGAGGGTCGTGGTCATGAAGGAGCTCGCGAGATTGCGGGCCTTGCGATAGACGTCGCCGTCCGGTGTGTAGTGCCAGACCTTGCGGGCGGTGATGCGGTCCCAGAAGATCTGCAGCTTCTCCAGCCGGTCTTCCGGCGGATTGCCGGCGATGATCGCCGAATTGATAGCGCCGATCGATACACCGCACACCCAGTCCGGCTCCATGCCTTGCTCATGTAGCGCCTGATACACGCCGGCTTGATAGGCGCCGAGGGCGCCGCCGCCCTGCAGCACCAGTGCTACACGATCGCAGCGGTCGGGGCGCCAGCCGGTCTCGGCCGTCATGTCTGAATCGGGTGTCCGCGCATCCATCTGGGTGTTCTCCTCAACGATCACATGAAGTTGGCGGCAGAATTTAGATGAGCAGTGACGGCGTTGTGACAAATAGCAAATTCGATGAATGCGCGTCAGTCCATGAAGCGCGTCACGCGGCTGAAGGAAATTCCTCATACCGCCGTCAAACAGGATCGCTAGCAAAGAAGCAGATATTAACGTTTGCTTACGAAGGGTTGCGCGCATGCTGTCTGGAAAGTCCGCCATCATCACCGGCTCCACCAGCGGCATCGGCCTTGGCATCGCGCGCGGCCTTGCGGCCAGCGGCGTCAATATCGTGCTCAACGGCTTCGGCGACGCCAATGAGATCGAGGCCGTCCGCAGCGAGCTTGCCGACAGCCATCAGGTCCGGGTGCTCTATAGCGGCGCCAACATGGCCCACGGCAATGACATCGCGGCGATGATGGCACAGGCCGAGCAGGAATTCGGTGGCGTCGATATCCTGGTCAATAATGCCGGCATTCAATATGTCGCGCCGCTCGAGGAATTCCCGATCGAGAAATGGGATGCGATCGTGGCGATCAACCTGTCGAGTGCGTTTCACACCACGCGTCTCGCTATTCCCCACATGAAGGCGAAGTCCTGGGGCCGCATTGTCAACATTGCCTCGGCCCATGCGCTGGTCGCCTCGCCGTTCAAGTCGGCCTATGTCGCGGCCAAGCACGGCATCGCCGGCCTGACCAAGACGGCGGCGCTGGAAGTCGCCGAACACGGCATCACCGTGAATGCAGTATGCCCGGGCTATGTGATGACACCGCTGGTGGAGAAGCAGATCCCGGAGCAGGCCAAGGCGCGCGGCATCACCGAGCAGCAGGTGATCTCGGACGTGCTGCTCGCCGCCCAGCCGACCAAACGTTTCGTGACCGTTGAAGAATTGTCCTCGGTCGTCAATTTCCTCTGCACCGACCACGCCCGTTCGATCACCGGCATCACGCTGCCGGTCGATGGCGGGTGGACCGCGCACTGAGTTTAAACCAGCGATTTCACACCCAAGGAGTTTCCGATGCGCCAGGAAGACATCCTCCGTTTGCCGTCGATGCCGATGGCCGGCCCAAGCTATCCCGCCGGTCCCTATCGCTTCATCAATCGCGAATTCCTCGTCATCACTTATGAGACCGATCCGGACCTGATCAGGATGGGTCTGCCCGAGCCGCTCGAGCCGATCGAGCAGCCGATCGTGCATTATGAGTGGATCAAGATGCCGGATAGTTCAGGCTTCGGCAGTTACACCGAGACCGGCCTCGTGATCCCCGCACGCTTCAAAGGCGAGGACGTCAACTTCGTCTCGCAGATGTATCTGGACGATGATCCGCCGATCGCTGCCGGGCGCGAGATCTGGGGCTTCCCGAAGAAATACGCCCATCCGAAACTTGAAGTGGTCAAGGACACGCTGACCGGCACGCTGGAATATGCCGGGCAGCAGGTGGCCATGGGCACGATGGCCTACAAGCACGGCGCCATGGCGGGCAATGGCGAAGCGACGCTCGCCACGCTGTCCAAGACCCAGATCAATCTCAAGCTGATCCCCGGCGTCGATGGCAGCGCGGAAGTCTGTCAGCTGGTGGCGATCAACCTGACTGATATCACCGTGAAGGGCTCATGGTTCGGCCCCGGCCGTCTGCATCTGATCCCGCATGTCAACGCGCCGGTCGCCGACTTTCCGGTGCGTCGCGTGATCGGTGCGCATCATTTCCTGGCCGACCTGACTTTGCCTTATGGCCGTGTCGTCCATGACTACAACAAGCAGAGCGATACACTCGCAGAAGCCGCCGAATAGAGCATGATCCGGAAAAGTGGAAACCGGTTTTCCGAAAGATCATGCTCAAAACAAAGAGATGAGATGATGGTCCGATTTTTCTAATCGGATCATCATCTCATCTCGGCTGACATATCCCTGTAACAAGGGTGTCATTAAGTGCCTGCGGCGGACTAACACAGTCGGAGAGCCGCAGGCAGATATTTTATCTTTTTGGTGGCGCATGCGTATTGCGTGGCGTGAAAAACGGTGGGTGTCCGATGCAGCTTGAAGTGCCGGTCACATCTGCAGAGGTGACGTCCATACCAGGCGTGTCCGATCCGATTCCGGGTCTGGTCTGGGCCTTCCGCATCCATTCCGACGGCAAGCCGGAGCCATTGCCGGTCGATGCCGGCATCGATCTCGTCCACGGCGGGCTGCTCTGGCTGCATTTCAACCTGACTGACGCGCGCGCGCTGCAATGGCTGGCGCAGATCTCATTGCATGCGCCGGAGCAGGCCCGTGCCTTGTTGCTGTCCAAGGACACCTATCAGCAGCTCCATGCCACCGATGACAGTATCTATGGCGTGATCTCGGACCTGTTGCGCGATATCGACGAGGCGACCGAAGACACTGGTTATCTGCGCTTCGTGATGACCGAGCGCTTGCTGATCAGCGGCCGGCATCACGCGCTGTGTGCCGTTGATGCCACGCGCCGTTCGCTTGAGCAGGGCCAGCGGGTCGACAGCATGGCCGTGCTGCTTGAGACGATCGTGGAGAATGTTGCCGACACCATGGACGGCGTCGCCGACAGTTTGGCGATATCGCTCGACGAGATCGAGGAGCAGGTGGTCTCCGGCGACTCCCGTGACATGTTGCAGAAGCTCGGCCGTCTGCGCCGGACCTGCGTGCGGCTGCATCGGCAGCTCTCCGGGCTGCGGATCGTGTTTCAGCGGCTTGAGGCCAAAGGTCAGCGTGAGTTGAAACCGTCTCTGCAACTGCGTGCCGGCAAGCTGGCGCAGCGCCTCGACGGGCTGGATCACAACGTCGTCGAGATGCGCGAGCGCAGCCGGCTGTTGCAGGAAGAGCTGCATCTGCAGATCGAGGAACGCGGCAATGAAAGCCTTCGCGTTCTTTCAGTGCTTACCGCGCTTCTGCTGCCGCCGACGCTCGTCACCGGCATCTTCGGTATGAACACCAAGGGACTGCCGCTGACCGATGTCGAAACCGGATTTCTCTGGGCGGGCGCACTGATATTGATTTCGTCAGCATCGGCCTATGCCGTGATGAAGCGCCTCAAGATCATCAGGTAGCTATCATGGTTGGTGTGTTTCCGTGCTGGATGGCCCGTGCGATGATGGCGCTCGCCGGCCTTGTCGCCTGTGGCACGGTCTCGCTGTCATCGGCTCATGCCGGCGATTGGCGCGATAGCGGCCTGAAGCCGATCAATGACCGGCTCGCCGAATGGGGTGTTGCACTGTCAGCCACCTATATCGGCGAGGCGCTCGGCAATGCCTCCGGCGGCATCCGGCGCGGCGCCATCTATGAAGGGCGTTTCGATTTTGGCGTCGATGTCGATCTCGACAAGGCGGTTGGCTGGAGCGGCGCGACCTTTCACGCCAATGTCTATCAGATCCACGGACCTGGCCTGTCGCGCGACTATATCGGCAATCTGATGCTGGTGAGCGGCATAGAAGCGCTGCCGGCGACGCGGCTCTATGAATTCTGGATCGAACAGGCGCTGTTCGGCGGCAGACTGCTGGTGAAGGTCGGTCAGCAGCCATCCGATATCGAGTTCATCGACAGCAAGTATGACGATATCTTCGTCAATTCGGCGCTGGGCTGGCCCGGCATTACCGGCGTGATCCTGCCGGCGGGCGGACCCTCGCCGCCACTCGCCGTGCCGGGCGTTCGTTTCAAGGCCAGTCTGTCGGATGCGTTCACGGCCTATCTGGCGGTGTTCAATGGCAGTGCGGCAGCGCCCGGTCCGAATGATCCGCAGATCGCCAACGCGCATGGTCTTGCATTTCGCGTCAACGATCCGCCGTGGATCATCGGGCAACTGAAATATGCCTACAAGCTCGGCCCGTCGGAGTTGCCGGGGTCAATCACCGGCGGCGGCTGGGTGCATCTGGCCGAATTCGATGACGAGCGCTGGACCGCACAGGGCCTGTCGCAGGCCGATCCGGCCGGCACCGGCGAGCCGCTGATGCGGCGCGGCAATCGCGGCGTTTTCGCCGTTTACGAACAGCGGCTCGCTTTCAGTGCACTCGGCCCGGACAAGGGCATCGGCTTCTTTGCACGCACGTCGATCAGCCCGTCCGATCGTAATTTGATCAGCTTCTATCTCGATGGCGGCATTCAGGTGTCGGGTTTCTCGGCAGAGCGGCCGGATGACAGGTTCGGAATCGCGATGACTTATGCGCGCATTTCGGATGGCGCGCGCGGGCTCGATCGTGACGTGCAGCTTTTCACCGGCATCGCGACGCCCATTCGCGATTTCGAAGCCGTACTGGAAGTGACCTATCTCGCTGCGGTCGCGCCGGGTGTCGCGGTGCAGCCGGTGTTTCAATATGTGATGCATCCCGCCGGCGGCGCCGTCGATCCCAACGATGCCACGCAGACAAAGCGCATCAAGGACGCCGCGGTATTCGGCGTCCGCACCACCATCAATTTCTGAAGCGTCTCAGCAGGCCGCTTCAGCGGGTGTCTTGTTGAGACCCGCAGCGGCGTCGGCAATCATCTCATAGGACTTGAGCCGCGTGGCGTGGTCGTAGACGTCCGAGACGATCATCAACTCATCCGCGCCGGTCTCCTCGACCAGCGCGGCGATGCCGGCGCGCACCGTCTCCATCGAGCCGATGATCGAACGCCGCAGCATGCCCATGGCCTGCATCTTCTCGGCCGGCGCCCAGTAGGTCTCGATATCGTCGATCGGCGGCGCGCTCAGCCCGCGGGTGCCGCGGAACATGTTGGTGAACGACATCTGCTGCGTGGTCCACAACCGCTTGGCTTCGGCATCGGTGTCGGCGGCGATAATGTTGACGCCGACCATCGCATGCGGCTTCGCCGACTGTTCGGAGGCTTCGAAGTGCTGGTGATAGATCTGCAGGGCCTGCAGCAACTGGTCGGGCGCGAAATGCGAGGCGAAAGCGTAGGGCAGGCCGAGCGCCGCGGCGAGCTGCGCGCCATAGGTCGAGGAGCCGAGGATCCATAGCGGCACGTCGGTGCCCGCGGCAGGCACCGCCTGCAGGCGCTGGTTCGGGCCGGCCGGAGCGAAATAGGCCTGCAGCTCCTGGATGTCCTGCGGGAAATTGTCTGAATTCTGCAGCGAGCGGCGCAGCGCCCGCATGGTCATCTGGTCGGTGCCGGGTGCGCGGCCGAGGCCGAGATCGATACGGCCGGGAAACAGCCGCGCCAGTGTGCCGAACTGTTCGGCGATGACGATGGGGGCATGGTTCGGCAGCATGATGCCGCCGGCACCGACGCGAATGGTCTTGGTCCCCGCCGCGATATGGCCGATCACCACCGAGGTTGCGGCGCTGGCGATGCCGATCATGTTGTGATGTTCGGCAACCCAGAAGCGCTGATAGCCCCAGCGCTCTGCATGACCGGCGAGATCGCGGGAATTGTCCAGCGCGCCGCGCGCATCGGTGTCTTGGGTAACGCGGACGAGGTCGAGGATCGAAAGTGCGGTCATGAAACGGCTCCCATCGCCCTTGCCATGTGGGCATGGCTGGGGCGGATTGCCAGCCGGTTGCGTGGCCGGCATGGCAGCCCGGCGTTACTCCCGAGCGGTCAGGTCAGGCCCGCGTGGAAGGCACGGACGATCGCGGCGCATTCGGCCGGCTTTTCCATCTGCATGAAATGCGAGGCGTCGGGCACGGTGGTGAAGGCGAAGCCGCCATCGCGCGCGAAGGCACGTTCCATGTCGACGAACGGGCTGGTTCTTGTCTTCGGTTCGCCGGCGACGAGCAGCACCGGCAGCCTGACGCTGCACATCCGCTCCCAGGCGCCCGGGAGATCCTGCATGGTGAAGATGCTGGCCTCGAATTCCCTGGCGCAGGCGAGTTCATAGAGCTGCCTGTCGTCGTTCCAGCGCAGCGTGGATGCGGCGAGTGCTTGCAGTCCGGCATCGTCGACGCCGGCAAATGCCGAGCTGCGGCGATAGGAATCGAATAGCTCCTCCACTTTCGGAAAGGTGGTGCGACGCTGCGCGGCGCGTCCGGCGAGCCTGTCATTTTCCGTGCGGAAACTCTGGAACTCCGGATAGCTCGCTGGCGGCGTTGCCGGCGGCTCGAAGCCGACGATGCCGATCCATGGCGTCTGATATTCGGCGGCATGCAGCAGGGTCGTCAGTGCGCTCATCGAATGAAATGCACCGAGGCTCGGCGCCGCACCGAGTTCGCGCGTGATCCCTTGCATGATCGCCTCATAGTCGCGGATAAGCTGCGGCCAGACATGCGGGATGGGCTGGCGATACGGACTGCTGCGGCCGTGATGACGAAAGTCGAACACCACGGTCTCGTAGTCATCCGTGAAGAGACGCCAGAAGCTTTGAAAAGCATCGATGGCGAGGCCATTGCCATGGCTGCAGATGATCCGTGGACCCGTTCCATAAACGCGTATGCTGGCTGTGGCGCCGTCTTCGAGCAGAACCTGAAAAGCGTGCGTCTCGGCCGCAGGGGCCAGAGCGGAAGGCGCATAGTCCATATGGGGGAGAATCCGTTATATTTTGGAGCAGAAGGCGAAGCTGTCGCATGCTTGGCCGGACCGCAGAGTCTAAAAGACCTTGTCTGAAAGACTTTGCTGCTCACCGTCAGTTCGTACGCAGTTTCAGGATACAAAGCGCGGCGGGGTGGTTCAAGCCACAGCAGGTCATACCAGCTCAGCTGGAACGCCGGATGATCGCCACGCGCCCGTCCAGCGGGATCGTCGCATGCCCGTCGGTCACCGGCACGCGGCGCCACTCGGCATCGTCATTCGGACGGTTGAAGGAGAGCGAAGCGGCAGGGCCATCGACGGCGACGTCGATCGGCTCCGTGGGCACCGGGATGTCTTCAGCCTTCTCCACATTCCAGCAGCGCACCGCGCGCCATACCGCAAGCAGCGGTTGTCCCTGCGCATCCTGAAACGCGATGTGCCGCAGGTCCGGTGCCGTGGATGCCACGCGTAGCGCCGGATCGTTGTTGGCGCGGCGTGCGCCTTGCAGTGCTGACAGGAGATTCCGGATCGCATGGTAGCCGGGCTTCGGCGAGCCGTCATTGCGGACGAGACCCCAATGATGCTCTCCGTCGTTGGGATCGGTACCGCCATCGAAGAATTCGTAGAGGAATGTCCGGAGAATGCCGAGGCGGAAGTTGTTGAGCAGCAGCCGCGGCAGATAGAGCGCCGCCGCCGTCTCCGACACGCCGGAGGTGCCGGGCTTCACGACATTGCAATAGCCGCATTCGGTTGCTAGCGCGGGTGCGCCGGGTTTGAATGCGTCGCGCATATTGTGCAGATACCAGGACACGGCGGCGTAGTCGTCGGATGTCTCCGGCTCCTGAGCACGCTGCACATAGGAATGGATGGCAACGGCATCGCTGAACTGCGCGGCCGGGCGCAGCAGCGCGACGTCGGCGGGCTTCCAGTTGATGACACTGGGCGACAGCAGCGGCAATTCCGCCGCCGCATATCGCGCGCGCAGCGCATGGTGCACCTCGCGCTGATAGTTCACGACGACATTGCTCCAGCCCGGCTTCGCCAGCGGCAGCGACAGAAACCAGTCGCTGTTGCCCTCGTTCTGGCCCTCCATCGCCGAGACGCGCTCGATGCCCAGTGCGGCGAGATAGCTCATCATCTCCGGCACGGTGTTGGTCGCCGGCGACACCACAACATTGAACAGGATGTTCGCGCGTTTGTTCAGCGCGCGCCAGCGATCGAGATCGTTGCTAGGTCGCAACTCGTCGCGCAGATGGCGAATGCCTGATGCCGCAAGCAGATCGTGAAAGCGGTCGAAATGACTCGCATATGGCTCGCTGCTGATATGCACGTTGATGCCGACACTGTCCGTGAAGGTGTCCGACGGGCCGGGAAGCGGCAGGGCAGCCAATGGATCGGAGCGCAGCATCATCGATGCCGCGCCTCCCATCAGGATGGCTCGTCTGCTCAGGCCGGGCATTTCGATCTCGCACGCTTGAAGCCCCAGTGACGCCTCGGGGCAGTCTGAGCCTGTTAGACTTAATAAACCGCCGATCGACAAGAGATGTCTCGTCAGCGATCAACCGAAGGGGTCCGCTGGCCCGCAAGATCACTGTCATCGCGGCAACGAACCACTGTACGCGCTCGCAAAAACGTGAGCTGCGACGGCCCCCGGCCTGTCGGCTCCGGCCCGTCCCGTGCGTCTTCCACTCAGAGAGCGCTAACGTGGAGACCAGGAATGACCAATTCTCACTATCGCTGGGTAATCGTCGCCGCGGGCGGCCTTCTGGGCTGCGTCGCGATCGGCGGCATGTTTTCGTTGCCGGTTTTCCTGCAGCCGATCGCGCGGGATACCGGCTGGTCGGTTACCGGTATATCCAGCGCCATGACAATTGGCTTCCTCGCGATGGCTGTCACCAGCATGATCTGGGGCACCTTGTCCGACCGATTGGGGCCACTCCCAGTGGTGTTGACCGGGTCGGTCGTGCTCGCGTCAAGCCTGGTGCTGGCGAGCCTCGCGACATCTCTGGTCGCATTTCAATTTGTCTTCGGGCTGATGGTCGGCGGCGCCACCGCTGCGATCTTTGCGCCGATGATGGCGACGGTCACCGGCTGGTTCGATACGCATCGCAGCCTGGCCGTGTCGCTGGTTTCGGCGGGGATGGGCATGGCGCCCATGACCATGTCGCCGCTGGCGGCCTGGCTCGTTTCGAACCACGATTGGCGCACCTCGATGCAGATCGTGGCCCTCGTCGTGGCCGCGATCATGATTCCAGTCTCGCTGCTGGTGCGCCGCGCGCCGGCGCTGGAGGGCGCGCCTTCCGCTCCATCCGCCGAGCCGGTGCAAGCAGAGATGTCGCGCGCGCAGGCGCTACGCTCGCCACAGTTCATCATCCTGCTGCTGACGAATTTCTTCTGCTGCGCCACGCATTCTGGGCCGATCATCCATACTGTGAGCTACGCGATCAGCTGCGGCATACCGCTTGTCGCTGCGGTCACGATTTATAGCGTCGAAGGTCTGGCAGGGATGGGCGGCCGTATCGCCTTCGGCCTGTTCGGCGACCGTTTTGGCGCCAAGCGTGTGCTGGTCCTTGGCTTGCTCGTCCAGGCGTTCGGGGCGCTCGGCTTTGTCTTCGTGCGTGAGCTCGGCGGGTTCTACACCGTGGCGGCGGTCTTTGGCTTCATCTATGCCGGCACCATGCCGCTCTACGCTGTTCTCGCACGTGAAAACTTTCCGCTGCGGATGATGGGCACAGTGATCGGCGGAACGGCCATGGCCGGCAGCCTTGGCATGGCGACGGGACCTCTCGCCGGAGGTTTGATCTACGACGCGTTCGCCAGCTACGCTTGGCTCTATATCGGCTCCTGGATCATGGGGCTCGGCGCTTTCCTGATCGCAATGACATTCAGGCCGATGCCGGTCGTGAAAGCCGAGCCCGTCCCTCAGCCGGCGTGAGGACAAATCTTCCAGCCGTCATTTGCGGGTAACGCGCTTCTCGGAAATATAGCCCGTCGTCAACGGATCATCGCCGATGAACTGTTGGTGCCCCTGGCCGGAATCGAACCAGCACTCCTTGCGGAACTCGATTTTGAGTCGAGCGCGTCTACCAATTCCGCCACAGGGGCCTTCGGACGCCGGCCGGAGACCGGGGGCGCGAAGCGGGCGGAATATAGCGGGCGCGGGCGGCGGGTCAACCTGCGGTTTGGCCTGATTGGCCGCCGCGCACACTCCAGTGTGATCGGGGCCGCCTCGACAGGGTGTGTGCCCCGGGATAGGACGCAACAGCCACTCCGGAGAGCGCCGTGACTGCCCAGACCGCACACACCTCCACGCTTGCGTCGTCGAACCCGGCGCTGGTCGCCGCGCTGGCGGTGGGCCTGATCGCCTTGGCGACGCTGGCGGGGGCCTGGTTCTTCCAGCTGGTACTGGATATCCGGCCGTGCCCGCTCTGCCTCGAACAGCGCTATGCCTATTATCTCGCGATTCCGCTGGCGGTGCTGGTGGCGATTGCGGCCGCCAGGGACGTGCCGCGCGGCCTGGTTGTGACCGGACTCGTTGTACTGGCGTTGGCGGCGCTCGCCAATGCGGTGCTCGGCGGTTATCACGCCGGCGTCGAATGGACATTCTGGCAGGGTCCAACGGACTGTTCGGGTCCGGTGGTCGATCTCGGCAAGGCCGGCAGCCTGCTGGAGCGCCTCGACACCGTGAAGGTGATCCGCTGCGATGAGGTGCAGTGGCGCTTTCTGGGCCTGTCGCTGGCCGGCTACAATGTGCTGATCTCGCTGCTGATGGCGGCGATCGCACTGTGGGGCGCCGGCAAGACCGCACGGCGCTGATTCGCCGCCGGTCCTGCCCGCTGAGGCACCGCTACCAGCGATAGCGCAGCGTGCCGATCACCGTGCGTCCCTGGCTCAAATAGCAGTAGCCGGAATTGCAGACCGCGACCTGCTCGTCGGCGACGTTGTTGGCGTTGATCGAGGCCTGATAGCCCGCAAACTTCGGTCCAAGCTTGGCGAAATCGTAACGCGCGGCCAGATCGAACAGCGTATAGCCGTTGTTGCGTGAGGTGTTGTCGTTCGACGTCCAGGTCGCGTCGATATAGCGGACACCGGCACCGAGACCGAAGCCCTGGAGTGGACCGTTCAGGAAGGTGTAGTTCATCCAGCTCGATGCGGTGTGCTTCGGCGTCACTGCAGGGGTCTTGCCGAGCTCGGTCGCGATCGAGCTCCTGGTGATCTCCGCGTCGGAATAGGTGTAGGCCGTCACCGTTTCGAGTTCAGGCGTGAGTCGCGCGCGTGCCTCGAATTCGAAGCCCTGCACGCGGATCTCGCCGACCGAGGCGTAATAGGCGATGCCGTTGACATAGCCGGCGAGCTTGGCGGCGTTCTTCTCCTTGAGGTCGTAGATCGACGCCGTGAGCAGCACGTCGGGCCGTGGCTGATACTTCACGCCGCCTTCGATTTGTTCGCCTTCGGATGGCGCCAGCACGATGCCGTCGAGGCCGAGTGAGGTCTCCGGCTGGAATGAGGTCGCATAGCTCACATAGGGCGCGATGCCGTTCTCGAAGTGATAGAGCAGGCCGGCGCTGTAGGAGAACGCGTTGTCGTTGCGCGCGCCTGTGACGGCGCCCGTATAGGAATTGATTTGCGTGCGATCGGTCCAGTCCTGACGGCCGCTGACCGACAGGTGCCAGTTGCCGAGTCGCATCTGGTCCTGCAGATAGACGCCGACCTGTTCCTGCGTCGAACGCGAACCGGACGTATAACCCGGGGTTGGCCCGGCAATGCCGTAGACGGGATTCAGGATGTTGAGCGCATAGCCGGGATTCACCGCGCCCAGGCCGAGCTTGAAGTCCCAGGTGTTGTGATCGTAATTCACGCCGAACAGTGTGCGGTGGACGACCGGGCCGGTGGCGAATTCGGCCTGCAGCGCATTGTCGGTTTGCCAGCTCGTCTGGTCGTCGCCGACGGCTACGGCACCGCGGTCATAGACGGTCGATGTTGGCGTCGCGAAGCTGCCGCTGACATAGCGCGATTCCGCATGCAGCACGCCGAACCGCGTGTGCTGGCGGAACGTGAAGACGTCGTCGAAGCGGTGCTCGAGCTTGTAGCCAACCTGCGCCTGCTGCTGCCGCAGATAGTCGTATTTCGGATCGCTCGATCGCAGCTTGATGGTCGCGCCGTTGACGTTCACCAGCTGGCCGTCGCGATTGAGCATGGCGACGCTGGCGTCGGTTTCGTCCTTCTGCAGGATGGCATAGGCGGTCAGCGTGGTGTCGATGGTCGGTCGCCAGGTGATTGATGGCGCCAGCATCAGCCGCTCGTCGGCGATATCGTAATTGGTCTCGCCGGCGCGGCCGAGGCCCACCAGGCGGTACAGCAGCGACTTGTCGGAACTGGCACCGCCGATGTCGAACGCCGTTTGCATGCGGCCATAGGTGCCGCCTTCCAGTGAAATCTCGTTGACCTGATTCTCGACCGGGAATTTCGATCGGCGATCGACGAGGCCGCCGGGGACGGACTGTCCATAGAGCACGGCAGCCGGGCCCTTGATCACCTCGACGCTGTTAAGCTGATAGGGTTCGGTCCGGAATGTGGTGAAGCCGGAGGGGAACTGCTTCAGCCCGTCGCGGAAGTCGCCGAGCGTCGTCGTCGAGAAGCCGCGGACATAGATCTGATCGAAACGCGGATCGTAGCCGAAGCCGCCGGTGGTGACGCCGGCTGTGTAACGAACCGCCTCCGGAATGCTGGTGACGCCGCGATCATCGAGTTCCTTGCGGTCGATGACGCTCACCGAACGCGGCGTGTCGATCAGCGGTGTATTCGTCTTCGATGCCGAGCTGGCCTGACCTGCGACATAGCTGTTGTTGTCGGCCGCATAGATGCGTTGATTGGCCGATGGCGCGGGTGCAATCTGCGGCGTCGTCGCGCGTGTGCGTCGCGTTGCGCGCGCCGATGTCTGCGATCTCGTTGCTGTCGTGCTGCGCGCGCGTTGCGGCTGCGGAGCATCCACGGTGACTGGCGGCAGGCTGGCCTGCGCGAATGCGTCGCGCGGAAGATCCGTCGCCAATGCCATCACACTGACGGTGCAAAGCAGTGCAGTCTGCTTCGTCGATTTTCTTGTTCTCAATTTCATTTCAACGCCTCGATGATACTGGTCACGCCAGCTTGATCGAGCGTCTAACTTGATTGGTTCTGTGACGCACTACGGTGCGCGGTAGAATATATCTAGACCTTGCGACGCAGGCATCTGCGTCGCTGCAAGGCGCTCATACTTGTTAGATCAATTCCATTGTTTCGATCGATGTCTGCGACGACTGAAGATCAATCGTCGATATCGTCCTGCGCCTTGCCGAACAGATGCACGATTCCGGGCGTGACGATCGAGACATAGATGAAGCGCGACAGATGATGCGCGCCGACGAACACCGGATCGATATGCAGCGTCAGTGCCAGTGCGAGCATGGCGTCCATGGCGCCGGGCGCGAAAGCGACGACGACATCGCTCAGTTTCACAGTCGTGGTCAGCGCGATGATCGTCACGAACACGGCCGAGATGGCGATGGCCACCGTGAATGAGCCGAGCGCCGCCCAGACGTGGCTGAGAATAGTGCGCGGCGAGATCTTGCCGAAACGTGAGCCGATCAGGCTGCCGATGCCGACGAGAGCCGTGATATAGGCCCATTGCGGCAGCGTGCCGTGGACCCAGCCGGTGCCGTGCAGGACCGACGAGGCCATCATCGCGCCGAACATCCAGCTCGCCGGAAATTTGATCCAGCGCATAAACAGCGCGACGGCAACGGCCGCGGCAGCGAGTTCGGCGAGTGCGAGCGGCGAGGCTTCCGGTCCGCGCGATGGCAGCGGGCCGTGGCCCATCAGGCCGGTGGCGGCGAGCAGCAAGGGGACCATGGCGGTGAGGATGATGACGCGAAAGATCTGCACCACCGCGATGCCCGGCACGTCGGCATTGCGCTCGGTGGCCAGCATGATGATCTGCGACAGCGCGCCGGGGCTGCCGGCCAGCAGCGCGGAGGTGCGGTCCCAGCCATGGACGCGCTGCAGATAGATACTGCTGCCGAAGGTGGCGCAGAACGTGGCCAGCGCCAACAGCGCGATGGTCACCGGATAGGCGCTGAGATTGTGCACCATCTCCGGCGACACCATCGAGCCGAGCGACAGGCCCAGTGTCATCAGGATGACATGGGCCATCGGCTGCGGCAGGCCGACCGGGCGGCCGAAGATGCCGTAAGCCGCGACCGCGATCATCGCGCCGGAGATCAGCCCGCCCGGCAATTCCGCCCAATAGAATAGCGCGCCGCCGGTCGTGCCGATGACGAGGGTCTCAAGGGTGGTGTGGATCTGAAGGGAGCTGGGAAGAGCGATGGCCATTTGCACGGAAAGCTGAAGGAGCCCGCTTTATGGCAAAGTCCGCACCTGTCGACAAATGCAGTGTGGTCTACCTGTCCCTCGCTTTCCGGGCGAGGGACAGGCGGATGACGAGGGTTTAGTTCGGTTTAGCGGTCTTCTTGCAGTCCGAGCGGAATTTGCGGCGCTCGGTGCCATGCAGACCCTTGGCGTCGGCCTGTTTCGAACATTCGAGCGACGCCGCGGTGCGGGGTTTCTCGGCTGTCTTGTCCGCAGGCGCCGTCTTCTCGGCGGGGGCCGCCTTGGCGGGCGCAGTCTTGGTGGCCGCCGGCGCGGGTGTCTGAGCGGTGGCCGCGCCGACCAGGAGGAAGGAGGCGACGGCAGCGGTAGCTAGGCTGGAAGCGAATCGGATCATGGCAGCACCTCGAATTGAACGGGAAATCAGCGTGGGCGCGCCGGGCTGAACGGCAGGTGAATGAGTTGAAATATATCTGATGGTGCGATCACAATAATTTTTCGCGGGGAGCTGCGATGTCGTTGCCACATGCAGCGGTAGCGATAGGATGCCGTCGTCTACTTTTACTTTGTGTAGCAAAGGGAGAGAATGCCATGACAATGCCTGTCAAATTCGCCTGCGCAATTGCAGTGTCCAGTTTTGCTTTGCTTGCCTTCAGTCCGGCCCATGCACTCACCGCGACTGAATGCAGTGCAAAATATCAGGCGGCCAAGACCGCCGGCACGCTGAACGGCCAGAAATGGAATGACTTCCGCAAGGCCGAATGCGGGACCGATGCCGCTGCGACGACGCCCGCCGCTACGCCTGCTGCAACCGCGGCGCCGAAGGCTGCCGAAGCCAAACCTGCTGAAGCCAAGCCCGCAGCGGCTCCCAAAGCTGCTGCAGCCCCCAAGCCGGCAGCGACGACAGCTGCGGCTCCGGCAGGCCCTGCCACCTTCCCGTCGGCGGTCGATCCGAAATACGCCAAGGAGACGGCAGGCAAGGCGCGGATGCACACCTGCGTGGATCAGTACAATGCCAACAAGGCCGCCAATGCCAATGGCGGCATGAAGTGGATCGAAAAAGGCGGCGGCTACTACAGCGAATGCACCAAGAAGCTGAAGGGTGCCGCCTGATCGGATCAGCCGCGCGCTGGGGTTGATCGACATCAGTTGCTTCGCGGGCGATAACGATCCGTCACCCGCGGAGTCCCCATGATTGCCAGTCTGTCCCTGATCCTGCTGTGCCAACTCGCTGGCGAGATCGCCGTGCGCGCTTTTGCATGGCCGGTGCCCGGCCCGGTGCTCGGCATGCTGTTGCTGCTCGTCCTACTGTTGCTGCGTGACCGTGCCGTGCTGTTCGCGCAGGGGCCGCTGCAAGGCGGCGGCGTGGAGAATGCCGCGAAGGGCCTGCTCGCGCATCTGTCGCTGATGTTCATTCCCGCCGGTGTCGGCGTGGTGCAGAAGCTCGATCTGCTGGCCGAGCATGGCACCGCCATCGTCGGCGTTCTGGCGATCTCGGTGGTGATCACGCTGCTGGTGACGGTGGCGACATTTCTTGTCATCAGCCGGGTCATGACCCGCGGGCGAAGCGCGTGATGACCGCCAATCCGTTCTCGCTCTGGGTTTATCTCTCGCAGCAGCCGCTGCTCTGGCTGACCGTGACCCTGCTGGTCTATGCGACGGCCGATGCGCTGTCGCTGGCGACCGGCCGGCATCCATTCGCCAATCCGGTATTCCACTCGATGTGGATCATCGCCGTGTTCCTGCTGCTGACCGGGACGTCCTACACGACCTATTTCAGCGGTGCGCAATTCGTGCACTTCCTGCTCGGTCCGGCGACCGTGGCGCTCGCGGTGCCACTCTATGAGAATCGCAAGGTCGTGGCGGCGGCGATCGTGCCGATGCTCGCCGCGCTGGTGGTCGGCTGTGCCACGGCGATCGTCTCGGTTGTGTTGCTCGCAAAGGCCTTCGGCCTGCCGAACAACGTGGTGCTGTCGCTGGCGCCGAAGTCGGTCACCGCCGGCGTCGCCATGGGCATCAGCGAGTCGCTCGGCGCCGATGCGTCGCTGACCGCCGTGGCCGTGGTGCTCACAGGCATCATGGGGGCGATCATCGTCACGCCGATGATGAACCGCATGGGCATCACCGATTATCGCGCCCGCGGCTTTGCCGTCGGCCTTGCCTCGCACGGCATCGGCACCGCACGGGCTTTTCAGGTGGATGCCGTGGCCGGCGTCTTTGCGGGCATTGCCATGAGCCTGAATGCGCTGGTGACCTCTCTACTGGTTCCGCTTGCCGTCACCCTGCTGGTGAGCTGATGGTCACGACAGCGTTTTCCCGGCAGGCGGATTTGTGATGCCGGCTGCATGGAGCCGGGCCGGAAAGGTCATTATGGTCACGCCGTTGCGTGCATGATCCGAACAAGTGGACACTGATTTTTTCGAAAGATCATGCTCAGATGAGAAGATGAGAATCAGCCGTTCATGATGACTGTGATGCAGGGGGCGCTCGGCCTGGCTTCGGGCGCACTGGTCGGCTTCTCGCTCGGCCTGGTCGGTGGCGGCGGCTCGATCCTTGCTGTGCCGCTGATGGTCTATGTCGTCGGCGTGCCTGAGCCGCATGTCGCGATCGGCACCAGCGCCATTGCGGTCGCGGCCAATGCGGCGGTCAATCTCGGCAATCATGCGCGTGGCGGCAATGTGCACTGGTCATGTGCGCTGGTGTTTGCTGCTGCAGGAATCGCCGGTGCGCTCGGAGGCTCGATTCTCGGCAAGCAGGTGGATGGGCAGAATCTGCTGGCGCTGTTCGCGATCCTGATGCTGGTGATCGCCGTGCTGATGCTGAAGACGCGCGCCCAAGTCGGCGAGCACCGCGTCGAGATCAGCATGTCGAACACGCCTTCGCTGCTTGCGCTGGGTCTTGTCACCGGCGCGCTGTCCGGCTTCTTCGGAATCGGTGGCGGCTTTCTGATCGTGCCGGCGCTGATGGCGGCCACGGGCATGTCGATCATGAGTGCGATCTCGTCATCGCTGGTGGCGGTCACCGCATTCGGTCTCACCACGGCATCGAGCTATGCCTGGTCCGGGCTGATCTCCTGGAAACTTGCGCTGGTGTTCATTCTGGGTGGTCTGCTCGGCGGACTGTTGGGAACCAGCCTGGCGCGGCATCTGTCGCTGCGGCGGGGCGCGTTGAATACCGTTTTTGCGTCTATCATTATCGTCGTGGCGCTCTATATGTTGGCCCGCAACATCTACATCACCTGAGCGCTGGCGCATGATGCGTCTTCGGAGAACATCATGACCGCCGCAATCCGCGAGACCTCGAAGACCGCCACGACACGGCGCGCTGCGCTCGGGCTTTTCGGTGGCGCCATGCTCCTCGGCGCGTCCGGCAAGGTCCTTGCGGCATCTGGTGCCGCCAAGGACGAAGACGTCCTTAACGAAGCCGCGGTACTCCGCGATCCGGACATCCCGGCTGCCGGCAACCCAAAGGGCGACATCACCATCGTCGAATTTTTCGACTATCAGTGTCCCTATTGCCGCAAGATCGCGCCCGATCTGCGCGCCCTGGTGAAGGAAGACGGCAAGGTTCGCCTGGTGTCGAAGGATTGGCCGATCCTCGGGCCGGTGTCCGTCTATGCGGCCCGTCTCGTGCTCGCTGCCAGATACCAGAACAAGTTCATCGAGGCGCAAGACGCCCTGATCAGCCTCGATACCAAACTGACCGAGGCGATCGCGCGTGATCGGCTCGCCAAGGCCGGTATCGATGTCGATCGCGCCGTCGCCGATCTGCAGAAAAATCAGGATGCGATCGTTGCCAAGCTGAAGCAGATCGATGAGCAGGCGACGGCTTTCGGCTTTAACGGCACGCCGTCCTTCATCGTCGGCAAGTTCCGGATTCCCGGCCCGATCACCAAAGAACAGTTCGTTCTTGCGATCGCGGATGCGCGTAAAGCCGCGGCTGCGAAGAAGTAAGCTTCAGCGGGTTCAGGCAGAAAAATGCCCCCGCTCATCGGCGAGGGCATCTTTGATCGGCTGAACCAGTCTTCTCGTTGCTGATGTGCTTACGACTTCACTTGCGAGGTCAGCTTGGCCCAATCCTGCTTGGTGCGCGTCTTCAGTGCTTCCCACTCATTGGCAGCAACATCCCAGTTGACGATCGTCCGGCGCTCCTGCGCCGTCTGGCCGTTCGCCACTGACGAGGTCGACATCGAATCGTAGATGTAGACGCCGATGCCCAGGATCAGCGCACCCAGGATCATTCCAAAAAACGTCCGCATGGCGGTAGCCTCCATTGAACGCAAACAACGCGACGTCCGGGGCTTTGGTTCCCGGTTGCATGGTGCGCTATTGCCGCAGCGCATTCATTGGCAGGATTGATCTTGCGGTCACGCCGTGGTGATCCTTGGGGATCATGACCGTTCATCTTACCGATCAATCCGTGCTCGACGACGCCGTTATGGAGCTGGTGAAGCTCGACCCGCGTCTGAAACCGATCCTGGCCATGGCCGGGATGCCGGCGCTGCGGCAACGCGCGCCGGGCTTCGAAGGGCTTGCGCAGATCGTCTGTGGGCAGCAGGTCTCGGTGGCGTCGGCTTCGGCGATCTGGGGCCGCGTCTCCAGCGCCTTCTCGCCATTCGATCATCATGCCATCCGCAAGGCACGCACCGATCGCCTGGGCCGGCTGGGCCTGTCGGCGGCAAAAATCAGGACGTTGAAGGCGCTGGCGCGTGAACTCGTCGAGGAGCGGTTGAATCTCGATGTGCTTGCCGAAGAAGACGCTGACGCCGCGCATAACACGCTGGTCGCATTGCACGGCATCGGACCATGGACGGCCGACGTCTATCTGCTGTTCTGTCTCGGCCATGGTGACGCCTGGCCCGCCGGCGATGTCGCCATTCAGGAATCCATCAAGGTCGGGCTCGGTCTCAAGGAGCGCCCGACCGTGAAGCAGATGGCGCCGCTGGCAGAACCATGGCGTCCGCTGCGCGGTGCGGCGGCGCATCTGTGGTGGGCTTACTATCACGCCATCAAGAAGCGCGAAGGCGTGATCGGCAAACCGGCGAAGTGAACACGTCGCGGGCCGCAGCATCGACTGCGCGGGCCAGGCTATTCCTCGGCAGGAGGCGAGGTGGATGTCCCTATGGCAGATACTGCGGCGTCGGACGCTGGCTTCCATACGAACCATGTGAGCAGTGCGTCGAGCGAAGGGCAAAGAGACTCGCCCCAATCCGTTAGCGCATATTCAACCTTCGGCGGCACCTGTGCATGCACGACGCGTCGAACGATGCCGTCGGCCTCGAGCTGCCGCAATTGCTGCGCGAGCATCTTCTGCGAGGCCGCAGGGATTGCGCGTTCGAGTTCAGAGAAGCGCAAAATTCGGCCGCCGAACAGACGAAACAGGATTTCCAGCTTCCAGCGTCCGCCGATCATCTTCAGCGACTGCTCGATCCCGTCCGATGCGGTCGTCGCAGTCCACGGTTCCCTACCTGGAGGTAAGCTCCCCACTTTCTCGTGCGTTCTTGTCATTCGGCAAACATATCCGCATTTCCCTCGCAGACAATGCGCCGCGCTGTGCGGATGTGAAAAATGAGGAACTGGACGATGACAAATCATCAGGCGGGCGGCGAACTCGCTGGCAAGCGGGCGCTCGTGACCGGTGGGACCAAAGGTATTGGTGCAGCCGTCGTCGCGTGCCTGCTGGCACAGGGTGCAGTGGTGCTCACGACAGCGCGCAACAGGCCGGCCGGCATGCCGGACCATGCCGGCTTCGTCGTTGCTGACGTTGCCACCGCCGACGGGTGCACGGCGCTCGCCGACGCGGTCCTGAAGCGCCTCGGCGGCATCGATATCATTGTCCACGTCGTCGGCGGGTCGTCCGCGTCTGCGGGCGGTTTCGCAAAGCTCGATGACGCTGCTTGGCAGCGCGCAATGGACCTGAATCTCTATGCTGCCGTCCGATTGGATCGCGCTCTGTTGCCGTCGATGCTGGAGCAGAAATCCGGCGTGATCATTCATGTCACTTCGATCCAGCGTGTGTTGCCGCTGCACGATGCCACGATGGCCTACGCGGCAGCGAAAGCGGCACTTGGAAACTACAGCAAAGCGCTATCAAAGGAAGTTAGCCCGAAAGGCATCCGCGTGGTGCGCGTCTCGCCGGGCTGGGTGGAAACCGAGGCCGCCGTCGGGCTGGTGCAGACGATCGCCGACGAGAACAGCACCGATTATGAGGGCGCGCTTTGAATGCTGATGGATTCGCTCGGCGGTGTTCCGCTCGGACGCCCGGCCAGGCCGCACGAAGTCGGGGACCTCGTGGCATTTCTGGCATCGCCGCGCGCTGCATCAATCACTGGTGCAGAATTCGTGATCGACGGCGGCACGGTTCCCACGGTGTAGTCGAACAGTGTTTGAAACGGACGTTGTTTTAAACACCCGCGCTGTCGCAAAACAGACATCGCGCGCAGGAATGATCGCAGCAGCAAAACGCTGCGGAGTTCGATCATGAACGCGTATACGCAATTCAACATAGCCAAGAATAATTTTCAGAACACCGTGCTGGTGCAGATGTCGCTGCCGCGACTGGACGAGCTGTCCGATGATTGCCTTCTGGTCGAGGTCGAACGCTTCGCTTTCACCGCGAACAACGTCACTTATGCGATGCTGGGTGACCGGATGAAATACTGGCAGTTATTCAAGGCGCCTGATGGCTTCGGCAATATTCCGGTCTGGGGTTTTGGCAGGGTGATCGCCTCGATGCACCCGCAGATCGCGGAAGGCGAACGGCTGTTCGGCTATTTCCCGATGGCCTCGCATCTGGTGATCGAGGCCGCGGATGTCAGCAAGCGCGGCCTGCGCGACGGCGCGGCGCATCGGCAGGGCGTGGCGCCGGTCTACAATGCCTATGCGCGGGTGACGGACGATCCGGCCTTTGCCGGGCGCAATGGCGACTATCAGGCGTTGCTGCGGCCGCTCTTCATGCTCTCGTTCCTGGTCGATGATTTTCTCGCCGAGCAAGAATTCTTCGGTGCACGCTCTGTCGTTCTCTCCAGCGCCTCCAGCAAGACAGCCTTCGGTCTCGCGCATCTGCTGCACAGCAAGCGCAAGCCGGTTCGTGTGATCGGACTCACATCAACGGGCAACGCCGATTTCGTGCGGTCGCTCGGCTGCTACGACGATGTCGTGCTCTACGATCATATCGATCCGCTGCCCGCGGATCAGCCGGTGGCCTTCGTCGATATGGCCGGGAATGCCGACCTGCGCGGCCGGCTGCATCGGCACCTCAAGCACAAACTCGTTTATAGCGGGCGCGTCGGGCTCACCCATCAGGATGCAGCGGTGGATGAAGAGCTTCCCGGCGCCAAGCCCGCATGGTTCTTCGCGCCGGACCAGATCCGCAAGCGTGCCAGAGAATGGGGACCGGGCGGCATCGATACCCGGTTCACCGCGGCGTGGTCAGGATTCCTGCCGCTGCTGGAACAGTCGCTGACGGTTGCCGAGAGCCGTGGCCCCGTCGCCGTCGAGAATATCTATCGCGCTACACTGGCCGGCCGGGTGCCGCCCGATCTGGGGCATATGCTGTCGCTCGCGGACGGCTAACGGCGGACCATCACATCTCGCCGAGGGCTTCGCGGCGGCGCTGCTCGGACTCTTCGGCATAGCGCCGTGTCGCGTGGGCTTCCGAGAGCGTGCCGAGCACGCGGTGGCTTTCGGCCTCGACCACCGCCAGCGATTCCGCTTCGGCGCCCTCGAATACCACCATGGCGTCACGGATATTCATGTCCGGATGTAGGACGACGTCGCGACAATGCAGCAGGCTGTCGAGGCGGAACGCCGTCACGTCAGGCGAATGCGCTTCAGCGACGATGGCGAGGCCGACATAGCGGCCTTCGGGATCGACGGCGACGACTTGGGTCTTCGAGCCGAGCGGGAACTTCTCGCGGAATTCGTCGAGCGGCATGGTGGAGTCGACGGTCGGGACGTCCGGGCGCAGTAGACGCTTGACGGTGAGATCGCGGATCCAGCCCACGTCGGCGGCGCTGCGGATGGTCTCGCCGCGCAGATGCAGACGCCATGTGGCGAAGGAGTAGCCGAACAGTTCGCGGGTCATTTGGGTGGAGATGATGACGGCGACCAGCACCGCGGTGGTGAGCCAGAGATTGCCGGTGGATTCGAGCGCGATGAAGGACATGGTGAGCGGGCCGCCGATCACCGAGGCGGACAGCGCGCTCATGCCGATGATGGTGTAGACGGCGGGATCGATGGTGAAGCCGATGCCGGTCGCATTGAAGCCGACCGCGAACAGATGGCCGCCGAGCGCGCCGAGAAACAGTGTGGCAAAAAACAGACCGCCACGAAAACCGGTGCCGAGCGAAACAATCGAGGCGAGCGTTTTCAGCGCCATCACGAAGGCCACCAATGCGACCGGATAGGCCGTCATGCCGCCGAAATGCAGCGCGCCGTGTCCGGATGCCATGACTTGCGGCGTCAGCAGCGCCATCAATCCGACCAGCAGCCCGCCCAGCGCCGGACGCAGCGGCGGCCACAATTTGATTTTGGTGAGCAGCGCTTCGGTCCATGCGACGACGCGCATGATGCCGATGCCGAAGGTCGCGGCGAACACGCCGAGCAGCGCCGCCACTGCGAGATCGTGACCGAGCACGTCGCCGAACCGGCCGGCGACGACCCCAAGCGACAGCGGATCGAAGGCATGGGCGACGAAGTAGCCGGTCACTGCGGCAACGCCGACCGGCATCAGACTCGCCGATGTGTAGCCGCCGATCACCAGTTCGAAGGCATAGAACGCGCCGGCCAGCGGCGCACCGAATGCGCCGGCGATTGCGGCGGCCGCACCGCAGCCGACCATCACGCGCTGGTCGCCGCGGCGCAGGTGGAAGGCGCGCCCGATGGAGGCACCGAGCCCGCTGGCGAGCTGGGTGTAGCCGGCCTCGAGGCCGACCGAGGCTCCGACGCCGCTGGACCACACGGTTTGCAGCGCGACGATGACGCTGCCGCGGAACGACATCCGCCCCCCATGGAGCGCGTTGGCCTCGATAAGGTCGACCTCGCGGGCCGGTCGCCAGCGCAAAAGCCACAGGAAGGCGACGCCCAGCAGCAGCCCGCCAAAGGTGGGAACCAGAATCGCGCGCACCGGATCAATCCAGAACTGGCTGGAGAGCCGCTGGCCCCATTCCAGATTGAACAACACCGCGTGAAGGACACTGACCGCAGCGCTCATGGCGGCCACCACGAGACCGCCGATCACGCCGATCAGCGCTGCCAGAATCGCAAGGCTGGTTTCATGCGCACGGACGAAGGCGCGCAGCCGTTGCGGGGCCTCGAGATAGTGGGAGGAAGGGACCATCGGGCAGCGTCCGGTATTTGCGGCCGCGAACCGGGCGCGCGCCACGGGGTTTAGCGGCAGGCGCTGCGACAGACCACCCGCAGTTCCCAGAAAAGCGACCCAACGCGGCGCTTTTGTGAGGGGATAAGGTCTGCCCTATGCCCTTCACAACCCTGTCACGCTGCCTGTAGTATGTGGAGACAGGTTGCTTCGCAGCCATATGTGGGGGTCAGGAGCGTTACTTGAACGCACATGTCTCGCAAGGCGGTTGGCCGGTTCTGGTCCTCAATGCGGACTTCCGGCCGCTGAGTTACTACCCACTGTCGCTGTGGTCGTGGCAAGACGCGATCAAGGCAGTGTTTCTCGACCGTGTGAATATCGTAGAGCACTACGATCACGCGGTGCGGAGTCCTTCGTTCGAATTTCAGCTGCCCAGCGTGGTGTCGCTGAAGTCGTTCGTGAAGCCGACCACGCATCCCGCCTTCACCCGGTTCAACGTTTTCCTGCGCGATCGCTTCTCCTGCCAGTATTGCGGCTCGCATGACGATCTGACCTTCGATCATATCATCCCACGCTCCAAGGGTGGCCAGACCACTTGGGAGAACGTTGTTGCGGCCTGTTCGCCTTGCAATTTGCGCAAGGGCAACATGACCACGCAGCAGGCGCGCATGTTCCCGCGCCAGACGGCGTTCGCACCGACGGTGCACCAGCTGCATCGCAACGGCCGGCTGTTCCCGCCGAATTATCTGCACGGCAGCTGGCTGGACTATCTCTACTGGGATACAGAACTGGATCCGTAGGGGCGTCGGGCGCTACGCCTAGGTCGCTATTCCTGCTTCAGCTCGAGCTTGCGGATGATATCGCCCCATTTGGCGATCTCTCCGCGCACATAGGTCTGAGAGTCGGTCACCGAGCCGCCAACGGCCGCGAAGCCGATGCGGTCGAATTGTTCGCGAACACTTGCATCTGCAAGGGTCTTGTTCACGTCGGCATTGAGCTTGTCGATGACTGCCTGCGGCGTCTTGGCCGGCACCAGGAATGCCACCCAGGTAGCATCCTCGTCGTCACTCAGTCCGAGCTCGCGCGCGGTCGGGACATCCGGAAGCGATGGCATGCGCTCGCGGCTTGTCACGGCCAGCGCCTTGACCTGTTTGCCCTTCACCAGCTCCATCGCTGCGGGCAAGGCGACACTGGCCAGAGGCGTGTGACCGCCCATCACCGCATTTAGCGCGGGACCTGCACCCGTAAACGGCGCATGCACGATGTTGGCCTTGGCGTTGAGCTTGAATATTTTTTCGGCCGACAAATGCGGCGTGGTGCCGACACCGGCAGTGCCATAGGTGAAGTTTTCCTTGGCGGCAGAGGCGATCACCTCGCGCAGGGTCGATGCTGTGAGACTAGGCGCGCCGACGATCAGATTGGGCGTGGTCGCCGCGACCACCACGGTCTTGAATTCGTCCGGCGAATAACCGGCCTTTGCCGACAGGCTCGGATTGACGGCGAATGCGCTTGTAGTCACCAGCACGGTATAGCCATTGGGTTCGGCCCTTGCAGCCGCGGCAGCCGCGATATTGCCACCGGCGCCACCGCGATTCTCGATTACGACGGGTTCGCGCCACAGGTCGTTCAGTTTCTGTCCGACAATGCGCGCGATGATATCGGCGGGGCCGCCCGGCGCGAAAGCGACGAGCAGGCGCACCGGCTGCGCCGGGTAGGGCTGCTGGGCGACGGCGGGACCGATCGCCATCAACAGCGCTGCGGTGATGACGACCGCACTGGATGCGCGCTTGAAGAAGTGCGTCATGATATTCCTCCTCGATGTTTTTTCGGGAGGCTTTTGCGCCTCCTCAACGGGCGTGGTTCAGAACACCTCGTCCTTGAACCACCGGCCCTGCGCCAGCGCGTATTCGGCAATCTCCATACGCGTGCCGATCCAGACATCGTCGCGCTTGCGCGCCAGCTTGATCATGGCGTCGTAAACCCACGCGCCTGCCGGCCGACCGAACACATGGGTATGCGCGGTGACGTCGAGCATGAACGGAGCCGCGTCGGCTTGGCTTGCATTGTCGAGGATGGCGCGGAACTGGTCGATCAGCGTCGCCGGCGCATTGCCGTAGCGGATGCTGTGGGGCAGATCGTTCACGTCCATCGTCAGCGGAATGCCGACGATGCGTTGCTCCGGCGCATCTTTCTGCGTGATGATCGAGGGCAGGTCGTCGTCATTGCAGTCGCCGAACCAGACATAGCCTTCCTCAGCGAGCAGCTTTGGCGAAATCAGGCTTCCGGTGCCACGTGGGCTGATCCATCCTTTCGGACGTTCGCCGGTGACGGCGGCGATGAGGTCACCGGTGCGGCGGATATTGGCGCGCTCACCGGCCTCGTCGAAATAGACCGGGATGACATCCATGCCATAGGAATGCGCCACGATCTCGTGACCGGCGGCATGAAGCTCCTTCAGCACGGTCGGGTGGGTTTCGGCCAGCACGCCGTTGACCATGATGCTGGTCTTCACATCGTTTGCGGCAGCGATGCGCGTGAGGCGCTGGATGCCGCGCACGGCGCCGTAGCTTGCCCAGGAATGTGCGTTGGTATCGAAAAAGCCGGGCTGCAGCACGTTGCCCATCGGCCCGATGCCCGGCGCCTTGCCGGGCGACCAGGCCTCATAGGCCAGGTTGAAGACGATGCCGATGCGCGCGCCATTCGGCCAGCGAAAGTCCGATGTTGCACGCTGCACACGGAATGTCCGGGAGTCACTCATGTTGTTTTCCTTGTTATTGGCGAGTGCGTTGCCGTGTCAGGCCACGATGCTGTTGGACAGGATGCCGATGCCTTCGATCTCGGCCGTGACGCGATCCCCCTTGAGCAGGAAGCGCGGCGGCGTCATCGCATAGCCGACCCCGGACGGAGTTCCGGTGGCGATCACGTCTCCAGCCTCCAGCGTGAGACCGCGCGTCAGATGTTCGATGATGGCTGGAATATCGAAGATCATGCGGCTGGTGCGGCTGTCCTGACGTACCTCGCCATTGACCGTGCTGAAGATCCTGATGTCGGCAACATTCGGCAGCGCGGACGCATGGACCACAACCGGCCCGAACGGGCAGGAGCGATCGAGGCCCTTGCCTTTGAACCACTGGCCGTAACGGCGTTGCATGTCGCGGCCGGTGATGTCGTTGATGATCGAATAGCCGAACACATGATCGAAGGCGTTCTGTGCGGAAATGTTGCTGCCCGGCTTGCCGATGATGACGGCGAGCTCGACTTCGTAATCGAGCTGTTCGGTGACATTGGCATGCTGCGGAATCGTCTCACCTGAAGCGATCACGGCGGTCGGCGGTTTGGTGAAGAATTCCGGCACGCTCGGCAGCGGGGCGGGCGCTTTGCCCTGCGCGCGCATGCCTTCGTCGATATGATCCTTGTAATTGCGGCCAACACAGAAAACGTTCTTCTTCGGCCGCGGGATCGGTGCCATCAGCGTCAGAGATGCGAGCGCAACAAGGTTCGCGGCGTTCGCGGTGGATGCGAGACCACGCACGATGGCGAGCCCCGCTTCGCCGGCTTCGGCGAGATCACCGACATGGCGCGGCGCGGAGGCGTGGCCGGCTGCCGGCCAGGCCTTTGTCAGATCGAGAACATTGTCATCGATCAAGAGGCCCAGATGCGATCCGTCTGCGGCTGCAAAAGTCAGGAAGATCATGGTGTGGTCTCATTCTGTTCGTGGAGGTCGAATTCTTTCAATGACGCCGCTGCCTGGTCGCGCAGCAAACGGACATGCCGTCGCGCGAGTGCTTCCGCGCGGTCGGGATCGCGCTGCGCGATCGCGTCGATGATGTCGTGGTGCTCATGAAACGATTGCGAGCCGCGATTGAGACGCTCGATAAAGCGCAGTCCCGCCATTTTCAGATGGCCGAATGAGTCCCATGTTTTGCCGAGCAGGGCGTTGCCGCTCTCTTTGATCATCAGCGCATGAAAGGCGGTGTTGGCAGCGGCATATTCGGCGGGGCGTGCCAGCGCTCCGGCTTCATCGAAATCGGCGAACACGGCCCGCAGGCGCGGCGCGACATCATTCGCACCGTTGAGGGCGACTTCGCGCGCTGCCAGACCTTCCAGCATTTCCCGGATCGACAGCCATTCGAGATATTCCGGCAGCGATGTCGGCATCAGCCGTGCGCCGCGGCGCGGGCGAAACGTGATCAGCCCTTCCTGCTCGAGCCTGCGCATGGCCTCACGTACGGGCGTCCGGCTGACCCCGAGCTCTGCCGCAAGCTCCTCTTCTCGAAGCCGCAAGGGAGCCGTGAGGCCGGCCGCGCGCACCCCCAGCCGAACTTTCAAGGCCGTATAGACTTCGTCTCTCAGATAGGGCCTGGCGGCGATCGGGCTGATGCTCATGAATTTTGTATATGTATACAAAATGGAGAAGTCTATGGTATTTCAATGTTGCGTCGCAGCGATCTTGCCGAATGTGAGTGACTTGGATGATCTGTAACTGGGCTGACAGGTCTTTCGCCGGCCGCGGAGATGGCCGCTTTGCCGTCGTATCAGTATGGTCTCTGGCTTCTCGCTCGGTCCTGGGTTGATGGGGCCAAACGATTTGCCCGGAGCTTCCGATGAGCGACATAGTCGTCGACGATATCGTTGTTCTGCTGCCGCCCCTGCTGCAGTCGCTCGAGGCGCTGCAATTCGTTGCGCGCAATCTGCATCCGCCGACTTTCGGCGCCGTTATGGAAGCGGTGGGCGAGCCCGATCAGGCGCTCAAGGCGGTGCGCGCAGAGCTCAACGCATGGCCGGATGATTTTAGCGATCTGCGGGCTCATCTCGATGCGGCGAGTGACGCGGCGCTGACAGCCTTTACCGGCTTGCGCGCGGCCCAGCAGCCCAGTGGCGATCTGCCGATGGTGTTTCGTGCGCTACGTCACGCCACGCGCGCACAGGAATCGCTTTATGCCACGGTGGCGCGGCTGCCGCCGGTGAGTACGTTCTTTCTTCCGCCTGACATGCGCGAGAACACGGCACTGCTTGAACGACTGGCATTGCCTTCGGCAGAGAGCACCGGCGTCATTCATGATGGTGAGCCCGGACGTCGCGGCGGTTTCTCGATGTATGTGCCGGAGACCTACACGCCGGATCGTGCCTGGCCGCTGGTGATGGCGCTGCATGGCGGCAGCGGCAACGGCCGGGCTTTCTTGTGGAGCTGGCTCGCCGATGCGCGCAGCTCTGGCACGATCCTCATCGCGCCGACGGCGATCGGCAGCACCTGGGCGCTGATGGGCGACGATGCCGATACGCCGAATCTTTCGCGCATTCTCGATCTGGTGCAGTCGCGCTGGCATATCGATCCCGCGCAATTGCTGCTGACCGGCATGAGCGATGGCGGCACCTTCTGCTATGTCAGCGGCCTGCGCGCCGAGTCGCCCTTCACCCATCTGGCGCCGGTGGCCTCCACCTTCCATCCGCTGATGGCGCAGTTTGCCGATGCAGATCGCCTGCGCGGCCTGCCGATCCATCTCGTCCATGGCCGTCTCGACTGGATGTTTCCGGTGCAGACCGCGCGCGAGGCACAGCAGGCGCTCACGATCGCCGGCGCCGACGTCACCTATCGCGAGATCGACGATCTCAGCCACTGCTATCCACGCGAGGTCAATGCGGTGCTGCTGGCGTGGCTCGCACAACGTCCCGCTGCGTAACCAAACGCCGCAGGGTCGCTAAGTTCACAGGCTGGACTTCCACGTCCGCGATCGGTTCTTATATGGCGGGGGCTACCCATCCCGGACAAAGGAGATTTTGCATGCCTTCACTGACCGAGTGGAAAGTGCCCCCGGGCGTGCAGCCGCGTGCTGAGGATTACGGATTCGACCTCGAACAGGCGCTGGAGGCGGTGGTTGGGCTGCATTGCATCATCCCGGAAGATGCTTTCACGGCGGATACGCTCGGCACCGAGCGCGCCGGCAATGGCGTGCTGATCGGTGACGGTCTCATTCTCACCATCGGCTATCTCATCACCGAGGCCGAAACGATCTGGGTGCATCTCGGCGACGGCCGCGTGGTGCAGGGCACGGCGCTGGGCGTCGATCAGGAAAGCGGTTTCGGACTCGTGCAGGCGCTCGGCGAGATCGACATCGCGCCGCTGCCGCTCGGTGAGTCGGCGAGCGCGAAGATCGGCGATCGCGTGGTGGTCGGCGGCGTCGGCGGACGCACGCGGTCCGTGGCCGGCAAGATCGCCGCGACACAGGAATTCGCCGGCTATTGGGAATACCTGCTCGACGACGCGATTTTCACGCATCCGGCGCATCCGAACTGGGGCGGTGCCGCCCTGATCAACGCCAAGGGCGAGTTGATCGGCATCGGCTCGCTGCAGATCGAGCGCGAGCACGGCGGCAAGAACGAGCATCTCAACATGGTCGTGCCGATCGACCTGCTGAAGCCGGTCCTCGACGATCTCAAGACCTATGGTCGTGCCAACAAGCCGCCGCGGCCGTGGCTCGGGCTGTATGCCGCCGAGGTCGAGGACAAGGTCGTCGTGGTCGGGATCGCCAGGAAGGGCCCCGCGGCCCGGGCCGAGCTCAAGACCGGCGACGTGATTCTTGCCGTCAACGGTGAGGAGGTATCCGATTCCGTCGAATTCTATCGCGCACTCTGGGCGCTGGGTCCGGCCGGTGTCGACGTGCCGCTGACGCTCTATCGCGGTGGCGATACATTCGATGTCGAGTTGGTATCCACGGACCGCTCCAAGATGCTGAAAGCTCCCCGGCTGCACTAACGACACGATACACCCGACACAATCGCGGCCTTGTCCGTAGACATCAGGCGCACCGCAACATGTGCGGTGCGCAGCATCTTGACGTGATCAGTGCGCGTGTCCGCCGCCGGCCGGTGCCGACGCGCCGACGGCGTTGACGTCGAGTTCGATGTCCACCTTGCCGGCCTTCTCGAACTGCAACTGCGCCTTCACCTTGTCGCCCTTGGCGAACGGCTTGGCGAGATCCATCAGCATCAGATGATAGCCGCCGGGCTCGAGCTTCACAGTGGCGCCGGGCTTGATCTCGAGTCCGTCATTGAGTGGGCGCATCTTCATCACGCCATCGGTCACGCTCATCTCATGCACTTCGATGCGGCTGCCGCCGGTGAATGTGCCCCCCAGGAGTTTGTCGCTGGTCTTGCCGTTGTTGGTGATGGTGAGATAGCCGCCGGCCACCTTGGCCGCGGGCGGTGTGGCGCGCGTCCAGGGCGTCATGATCATCAGGTCGCCCGCATGGACCATGCCGGCCATCTGCGCCATTGCATCATGTGGTGATGCCGCGGCAAGGCGTACGATCGGCGCCGGCGATTTCAGGCTGTGCGGATCCTGCCCCGCAGCCGGGATTTGCGCCCAGTCTTCCGAACCCTGCTCGCAGCTCTGCAATGTCGGCAGATACAACGGTGCATCGGCCTTCAATGCGGCAGGCAGATAGGCCGAGAATACGAACTCGTCATAGAAGTCGTTGTCGAGCTTCCCGGTCCAGGTGATTTCCTTGACGCCCTCCGACGCCTTCATGCCGTGCATGAAATCGTAGGACTGCGCATAGGCGCCTTTCTTCACGGCGATGGTCCAGCCGGGCTTCGGCATCGGCTTGACCGCGATCATGCCTTCCGGAATCTGCACGGTGATCTTCGTCGTTGGCGAGGCACCGCAGCCATGCGGTACGGCGAGCACTGCGCGATAGGAGCCGCCGATCGTGGCCGGACCGCTCTGCACGAAGACATGGGCATAAGCAGGCGATGCCACTGCGCCCAGCGCAGTGAGAAGCAACAGCATGGAGCGGTTGGTCATGGAACGTCCTTTCGTGGATTGAAGCATAGCGGAATTCGTCATCTTCACCACCTCGCCTTGACGCCGGCATAGATGGCGCGGCCGGTGCCGGGTTCGAACAGCGGCGATGTCGCCGTGGCCTGATTGAGAATGCTGGCGGAGGCGATGTAGCGGGTGTCGAGTACGTTGCGTGCTTCGATATAGCCCGAATATGTGCCGCCATTGTCGACGCCGGCTTTCAGGCCGAGCAGCGCATAGGGTTCGGTCTTCAGCGTGTTGGCGCTGTCGACATAGTAGGCTTCCGGCACCCATTCGACATTGGGGCCGAGATAGAAGCCGTTGGCGTGCTTGTAGAGCAATTCCGCGCGCAGATAGTGCCGCGGCGCGCCCGGTAGCAGGTTGTTGCCGAAAGTCGCGTCATTGTCGAAGCGGAAGTCGTTGAACGTATAGGCCATGTTGAGCCAGAGCTTGTCCGGCTGCGGACCCGCGTCGAACATGCCCTTGAACACAGCGATACCGAGGCCGGCCTCGATGCCCTGATGGATGGTGCGATCCGCATTGGTGACGTTGCAATTGCCGAAGGCGCTGTAAATGCATTGCAATTCGTCGGTGATGTTGGCGCGGTAACCCGTCAGTTCCCAGGTCAGGTCGGGACGTCGTCCGCGGGTGCCGATTTCATAGGTCGTCGCACGCTGTGGCCGGATGCTGGTGAAGGGAATCGTCGGGATGCCTGGGCCGTTCGAACTCTCGCCGAAGCTCGGGACTTCGGCACTGCGCGAGATATTCGCGTAAGCCTGCCAGGTCGGATCGATATTCCAGAGCAATCCGCCTTTCGGACTCCACAGGTTGAATTCGGTGGCGCCCGATTGGTCGCCATCGCCCAGGAAACGATCCTGACGGTTGCGCGTGGCATAGAGGAATTGCGTGCCGCCAATCAGTGCGATGGTGGGCAGCACATAGAACGAATTCTCGACATAGACCGACGTGTTCTTCGAGCGGTCGATCGAGGACGACGCCAGCGCGCCCTTCTGGCCCGCGACATTGACATACTGGTTATTGTCGATCCTGCCGTTGATGACATTCACGCCGGCGACGAACACGTTCCGATAGCCGCCGATATTGCGGTCGTCGGTCACTTTCGCGAAGCCGCCATAGTCCTGATAGCTGTAATCCAGATACTGGAAGATCGGGTGCATCAGGTGCCGATCGACGCCGAACACGCCAAAGTCGATCGTGGTGTTGTCGAGCCGGATGGTGGTCTTGTTGGCGAGGCGCACCGTGTCGATGTTGCGCTGCTGGTCGCCGGTGAGATTGCCTGCTGCTGCGGTCGTCGGTGAGTTCAGCGCGCTGTCTTTGCTGACGGAGCCGGGAATGCGCTGCCGCACGCTGTTGGCATTAAGATAGAAGCGGGTCTCGAAGTCCGGCGAGAACTGGTAGCCGACATTGCCGCTGACGCGTGTTGCCTCGCCGTAGCTGTGATCGCGGAAGCCATCGGCGGACTGCGTCGAGGCCGTGATGAAACCGTCCCACGGACCATTGGCGCCGCCGGTGTTGGCCTGCAGGCGACGGAAGCCGAAGGCGCCCATGTCGACCGACGCGCCGTTCGGAAAAGGATCGCGGCCGGTGGGCGTCACGAAATTGATCGCGCCGCCGAGCGAATTGGCGCCGAAGCGCAATGCGTTGCCGCCCTTGAACACCTCCACATATTTATAGGCGGTCGGGTCGATCTCCTGGAAATCGCCATAGCCGTCGGCGGTGTTGATCGGGATGCCGTCCATATAGAGCTGCACGCCGCGCAGATGGAAATTGCGCGACAGGCTTGATCCGCGGATCGACAGGCGGGTGTCGTCGCCCCATTTCGGCTGCGCGAACACGCCCGGTACGTAGTCGAGGATGTCCTTGATGGTGTTCGACGGCGTCGACGTTCGCCACGCATCCGCCGTCACCAGCGCGACGCCGCCGGGCGTCTGCTGGATCTCGCGGAGTGCCTGCTGCGCGGTGAGCACCGTAAGGGTCCCTGGGACGGTCGGGGCCTGCGCGCCGACAGATGCTGGCGTTGCCGCAGGGGTGCTGCGGGCCGTACGGGCGTTTGGCGCCGCGGTGCGTGGCTTGCGCGCGGCTGCAGCGCGCTGCTGCGCGGGTGCATCGACGGTAACCGCCGGAAGCGATGTTGAAAGGGCCGATTGGGCCGACACCGCGCCTGGAATGAGCGCGGCCGCGGATGCGAGCAGGACGCTGCGCAGCCGCATGGAAACGGATAGCATGGGGAAAACTCCACCGGGATTGAACTGAGCAACGCGCGCGCTGATGCGCGGCGTCTGACGGCGTGGAACGTCAGCTCAGGCGCGGCGGCGCGCGGGCCCGGTGGTCGGAGGTTGCTGCTTCCGCAACGATGCGATCGTCGAGGGCGGCAACGGGAGCGATCGCGATGGCGATACGCGAGACGAGGAAAGTCGCGGAGGCCGGCGGGGCACCCGGCGCATGGGTGCCGACGCAGATCGGGCAATGCACCGCAGGTGCGCCTGATGTCTTGCCGGTGTCATCAGGGGATGCGGCAAGGTCAGGATGGGTGAGGCAGAGCTCGAAGCCTGCGGCCTGCGCGGTCGGCGAGATCGCCGCCAGCAACAGGCTGGACAACACCACATTGAGCACAAGCGCATAGGCAGCGGCCAAAGATGCCACGGCCCCAAACCAGCGTTTGCGCGAAACATGTGTCACGGGAACGATCCTCGCCTCCCGATTAACACGGGGGCGGAACCTGTCAAAGCCGTTCGTGGAGCGAAGTGACCCGAAATCTAGAGAACGACGATGCCGGAATGCTTGGCCTTGTCGTCGGGTTCGACATGGATGGTGATCAGAGCCTCGCCGATCTCCTGGCGGATCGCGGTCTCGAGCTTGTCGCAAATGTCGTGCGCGGCGCTCACAGTGGTCGATCCTGCCACCACCAGATGGAAATCGATAAAGGTCATGCTGCCGGCGCGGCGGGTGCGCAGGTCGTGAGCCTCGATGGCGCCGTCGGCATGGGCCGATATGGTCTGCTTGATGCTCGCGAGCATGGCTGGCGGGATGGCCTCATCCATCAATCCGCTGAGCGACTCCTTCATCAGGCCCCAACCGGCCCACAGGATGTTGAGCGCGACGAGCGCCGCAAGGATCGGATCGAGAATGGCGATGCCCGACAGTGCCGCTACTCCGACGCCGCCGAGAACGCCGATTGAAGAATACACGTCGGACAATAAATGGCGGCCGTCCGCTGCGAGAGCCGGCGAGCGGTGAATGCGACCTTGCCGGATTAGTACCCATGCCCAACCTGCATTGATGACACTCGCCGCTGCGTTGAGCAGAAGCCCGACCCAGGGTGCTTCGACAAGGCGCGGTACAAGATAGCTTTGATAGGCTTCGCGCAGGATCAGGATCGCGGCGAGCACGATCAGTACGCCTTCGAGCACGGCCGAGAAATATTCAGCCTTATGATGCCCGTAGGGATGATCGTCGTCTGCCGGTTTCGCGCTCAGCGTGGTTGCGAGCAAGACGACGATCGCCGTCACGACATTGACGATGCTTTCAATCGCATCGGACAGCAGTGCGACGCTGCCGGTCAGATGATAGGCAGCGTATTTCATACCGAGGACCAGCAGGCCAACGGCAATGCTGCCTTGCGCAAGACTGCGAACGCTTGTCATCTGAAAATCTCGTTGGGGTAACGCGAAGTCTCACGCGGCTGTGTGCTCTAATATGCCGATCACAACGATGCAAGCCGTGAAATCCAGCTGCAAGTGCTTCGCATTATAAGGCGCGTGGACTTCATCGAACACGTCGTCCTGCCAATGGACATGATATCGATCCCGTCATGCGCGTGGCATTTGTAGCGGTCGTCCGCGCATTGATAGTTGCGGGACGACATCGTGTTGAATCGCGTTGTCCTGGCGCGGTCCACAATGCTGTCGGCCTCAGGCCTCAACAGGGCCGGTGAGACCCATGGTGGAGCGCTTCGGCCCGCATGGCCGGCCATCGCTGCTGCGGTTCCGTGGGAAAGCCCGTGCTGCGCGCTCGCCGACCCTCAAAGGCGATTGATCAACCTGAGGTTATTCGTGAGCCTGCGCGGCTGTGGCGCGATCACCACAGCGACGCGCAAAGTGCAGTCCAGAGCTGTTCCATGAGCCAAATGACACGCTGTTGAGCCTGATTTGATCGCTCAGCCCTGTATGAGGTGCGGGTCGTCCGGGTTGGACGCGTTGCAGCAAGGGTTGGGAATGACAGGTTTTGGTGGATCACGCGGGCTGCGCCTTCTGGCGCTTTTGATGTTGCCCGCTGTGTTGGCAGGATGTGCAAGCAGCGGGGGGATGATGTCGTCCACCGGCTTTGGCGGTCCGTCCGCCAGCTATGCCGAGTTGAATGACGGCGGGCACACGCTGCCGGCCATCGACGTCTCCGGAATCGATTCGGCGATGCTGCGTCAGCGCGTCGCTTACCGCACCAAGGAGCCCGCAGGCACCATCGTGGTCGATACGGCCGCACGGCATCTCTATCTCGTGGAAGGCGACGGCAAGGCGATGCGCTATGGCATCGGCGTCGGCAAGGCCGGCCTCGCTTTCGCCGGCGCTGCGGTGATCAAGCGCAAGGCCGAGTGGCCGCACTGGAGCCCGACGGAAAACATGATGAACCGCGAACCGGCGCGCTACCGCAAGATGGCGGGCGGCATGGAGGGCGGCATCGATAATCCGCTCGGGCCGCGTGCGATGTATCTCTATCAGGGCGACCGCGACACCATGTTCCGCATTCACGGCACCACCGAGCCCGAGACCATCGGCCACGCCGTTTCCAGCGGCTGCATCCGGCTGATGAACCAGGATGTGGTCGATCTCTACAGCCGCGTGAAGATCGGTAGCCGCGTCGTCGTGATCCAGGGCGGCCGCGCCGAGTCCTGAGACGCGCCTTTGACCGAGAATTCAAAACGCCGGGTGTCTCTGATACCCGGCGTTTTGCGTTCGACGCCGCGAATTTTGCCATAGCCGGTTTCGTTGCACCGTTTTATGGTGCATCCTGAATTCAATACATCTTTTGATTGTTTTTGAGCGACCGCGAGGCCCAGATGTCTTTTCGCGAAGATAACAGCGCGTATGAGGATTGGCTGCGTGGCCAGTGCGACGTCGTGGAAAAGGACCTCAGGCTCAAGCACCGACTGATGCGCGAGGACCCCTTCGTCTTTTTGCGTGGCACGTATTTTCGGTGGGCAAGGAAGATCGAAGACCTCTGCCCGACATTATGCGATGCGCCGCATGTCCTGTGCGTCGGCGACGTCCATCTCGAAAACTACGGCACTTGGCGGGACGCCGAAGGGCGGCTGGTCTGGGGCATCAACGATTTCGATGAGGCGGCGAAGATGCCGTATCTGTTCGATCTCGTTCGTCTTACGACCAGCGCGCTGCTTGCGCCGGGCATGAGGCTTGGGAGAGCGGCAATCTCGCGTGCCATTCTCGCCGGCTACCGCAAGGGTCTGGCCGATCCCCATCCGGCTTTATTGGATCAACGCGAATTCTGGATGCGGCCCTATGCCGTTCGCGCACGCAAGAAGCCGGCGAAGTTTTGGAACGAGGTGAAGAAGTATCCGACCGCCAAGCCGCCCGCAAAGGTCGTCCAGGCACTGAAAAAGTCGCTGAAGGGCGCAACGATCGAGAGATTTGGCAGCCGTGTCGCGGGCACCGGCGGCCTCGGACGGCCACGATACGTGGCCGTCGCCACTGCGGAAGGGGGGGGCTGCCTGAGGGAGGCAAAGGCGCTCGTCCCTTCGGCATGGCTGTGGGCACATGGTAGCAAGTCGAGCATTTCGCATCTTCACGCCCTGGCGTTTGGACGCTATCGCGCGCCGGATCCGTTTCTGGCCATTGACGGCAAGTTCGTGATCCGCCGGCTGGCGCCGGATTCTCGCAAGATTGAACTCGGCAAGAGTCCGGGCGCCGAGCTGGCCAAACTGACCACGCAGCTATTGAACGCGATGGGGCAGGATCTCGCTGCCATTCACGTCGCGAGCAAGATCGGCGCTAAGGCTTTGCGCGCCGATCTCAGGAAGCGCCCTCCGGGATGGCTCGGAAAAGCCGCCAAGACCATGTCGGAACTGGTGGAGAGCGACTACCGCGCCTGGAAGAAGAAATGACGCGCGGCAGTCGCTCCGATCTCACACAAGCCCGCCATTGGCGCGCAGCACCTGGGCGTTGATCCAGCCGCCTTCAGGGCCGACCAGGAAAGCAACGGCATTGGCGATGTCCTCGGGTGTGCCGAGACGCTCCATTGGCGTCGCCTTGGCGAAACGCTCGATCAGTTCGGGCGACTTGCCATTGAGGAACAGGTCGGTTGCGGTCGGGCCGGGCGCGATGGCGTTCACGGTAATCGAGCGGCCCCGCATCTCCTTGGCCATGATACCCGTCATGGTTTCGACCGCAGCCTTGGTGGCGGCATAGATGCCGTAGCTCTCGAGCTTGGTGCCTACGACACCAGTGGAGAAGTTCACGACCCGGCCGCCATCGCGCAGCCGCTTGGCGGCTTCGCGCATGGTGTTGAAGGTGCCCTTCAGATTGACCGCGATCTGCTGGTCGAACGATGCGTCGTCGGCGTCGGCGAATTTCGCGAGCTTCATGATGCCGGCATTGTTGATCAGCACGTCGATGCCGCCAAAGGCGGTCTCCGCTGCATCGAACATCCCGCGCACAGCGGCAGGATCGCTGACATCGGCCTTGGCGGTCAGCGCGCGGCCACCCGCGGCTTCGATCTTTTGTGCGACGGCCTCGGCCAGCGCGGCATCGCCGGAGTAATTGACGATGACCGTGAAGCCATCACGGCCCAGTCGCTCGGCGATGGCTGCGCCGATGCCGCGGGATGCGCCCGTCACGATGGCTACCTTGCTGGATTGGTGGGTCATTTCGCTTCTCCTCGATAAAACGGCCGACTGGCAGCGCCGTTCTGATGGGAGAAACTTAGGCGATTCCATTTTCCGGATAATGATGCATTATCTGGCATCACAATCCGGATTTAGCGAACAAAGAGATGGACCGTTTCGAGACAATGCGGGTGTTCACCCGGGTGGTGGAGCGGCGCAGTTTTACGGCTGCTGCGGCGGATCTCGGCCTGCCGCGGTCGACCGTGACCGATGCCGTCAAGCAGATCGAGGCGCGGCTCGGCGTGCGGCTGCTCGAGCGCACCACGCGGCTGGTGCGACCGACGCTGGACGGCGAGGCCTATCACCAGCGCTGCCTGACGCTGATTGCCGATCTTGAAGACGCCGAAAGCGCGTTCTGCGGGGCCAAGCCCAAGGGGCCGCTGCGGGTGGATATGAATGGCACGCTGGCGCGCAATTTCGTGCTGCCGCATCTGCCGGACTTTCTTGCCGAATATCCGGATATCCAGCTCTATCTCAGCGAGGGCGACCGGCTCGTCGATCTGATCCGTGAGGGCATCGACTGCGTGGTGCGTGTCGGCGAGCTCCGCGACAGCGATATGGTGGCGCGCCGGCTGACCATGATGGACGAAGTCACCTGCGCCGCGCCGTCCTATCTCGCGCGCATGGGCATGCCGATGTCGATCGATGCACTCGAAGGCCATCGGATGGTCGGCTATCACTCCTCGGCGACGGGCGCGGTGCTGCCGCTGGAATTTCAGGACAGCGGCGCGCTGCGTCTTGTCTCCTTGCGGGTGGCGATCACGGTGAACAGCGCGGAAAATTACGTGGCCATGGCGAAACTCGGCTTCGGCCTGGTGCAGGTGCCGCACTATCGGATCAAGGGCGAACTCGCCGATGGCACGCTGGTCGAGGTGGTGCCGCAACATCCGCCGACGCCGTCGCCCGTGTCGCTGCTCTATCCGCGCAATCGCCAGCTCTCGCCGCGGGTGCGTGTGTTCATGGACTGGCTGACGCGTGCTTTCGCGCGCGACCTGATCTAGGCAAACCTGTGATGGCCCCTGTTTTTCGCTTCGCGCCCAGCCCCAACGGCTATCTGCATCTCGGCCATGCCTATTCGGCGCTGCTGAATTTCGATCTGGCGCGTGAGGTCGGTGGCCGGTTGTTGCTGCGGATCGAGGATATCGATGCCACGCGCTGCCGGCCCGAATTCGAGGCGGCGATCTACGAGGATCTTGCCTGGCTCGGCATCGCCTGGGAGATGCCGGTACGGCGACAGTCGCAGCATTTCACCGACTACCGCGCAGCGACCGAACGGCTTGCAGCCTTGGGACTGCTCTATCCGAGCTTCGAGAGCCGCGCCGAGATCGCGCGCATGATCGCGGCCGAAGAAGCGAAAGGCTCATGGCCGCGCGATCCCGATGGTGCGCCTCTCTATCCAGGCATTGCCAGATCGTTGTCGCCACAGGCCATCGCCGAACTCAGACAGGCGGATGCGCCCATGGCGCTGCGGCTGGATATGGCCAAAGCCATTGTGGCCAGCGGTCCGCTCACATGGACCGAGCAGGGCAGGGGTCCGGGCGGCGAGACGGGTACCGTCACCGCGCAGCCAGATGCGTGGGGCGATGTGATCCTGGCCCGCAAGGAGACGCCGACCAGCTATCATCTCTCGGTTGTCCTCGATGATGCGCTGCAGGGCGTGACCCATGTGGTGCGCGGCCAGGATCTGTTCTGGTCGACCAGCGTGCACCGGCTATTGCAGCAACTGCTCGGCCTGCCGCAACCGGTCTATCGGCATCATTTGCTCGTGCGCGATGGCACCGGTGCCAAACTGTCGAAGTCGACCGGCTCCACCAGCCTGCGTGAGTTGCGAGCCGGGGGCACTACACCAGCGGATATCCGCCGCATGGTCGGGCTGCCTGACCCGTCTGCCGCAAGTTAGCCGCAAGCGCGCCGCAAGAAATTCGCAAGCTGGACCGGGCCCGCGGCGTGACTCCGCGCGCCCCGCCGTGGCATGGTGCCGCCGGGACGGGTGGGCAACATATGGCGCTGACATCGCGCTCTCCGCGCAAGATGCGGACGCGCACCAAGCAAACGCTGAAAAAGCGCGTGGCAAAGAAGCGTGCGGCGAAGAAGCCTGCATCGAAGCCGCGCGCCAAGCGCAGGTCCCCGCGTGCCGATACGATGGTGGAAACCGCGCTGGCGGTGTTTGCCCATGAGGTGCGCACGCCGCTGACCGGCATTCTTGCGGTCAGCGATCTGCTGGCCACCTCCGATCTCGACGAGCGTGAGCGGCGCTGGGTCGAGACGATCAAGGCTGGCGCCGAACATCTGGCGGGTCTCGCGACATTGTTCGTCGATGCGGCGCGCAGCAGCAAATCCAGATTCGAACTACGGCAGGACTTCTTCGATCTGCGCGCGCTTGCCCGCAACATTGGCGACTCGCTCGCAGGCCGCGCGGCTGCCAAGGGACTGCTGTCGCGGGTCGTGATCTCCGACAGACTGCCGGTGTTCGTGATCGGCGATCCCGTGCGGCTGCGCGCGGCGCTGGAAAATCTCATCGACAATGCGGTGAAATTTACCGAGCAGGGCAATGTGGCGCTGAAGGTCTCGCCTGTGCGCATGGCGGGCAAGGTCGGCGTATCCTTCACCGTCTCCGATAGTGGCATCGGCCTCACGCTGGCCGAGATCAAGCGGCTGTTCAAACCGTTCTCGCAGGCCAATGTCTCGATCGCGTCGCGTTTTGGCGGTGCGGGCCTTGGCCTGTCGTCAGTCAAACAACTCGCTCGCGCCATGGGTGGCGACATCACTGTGGCGCAGAGCCGCGGTGGTGGGACAGTGTTCACGCTGACGGTCGGCCTCGACAAGACGAATGGTCCGATCGCCATCATGTCGAGCGCCGATGATGCTTCTTTTGCTCCGGGAGAAGCGCTGCGGGTCTTGAGCGTCGAGGACAATCCGTTCGGTCGTGTCGTGCTCAATGCCATTCTCACCGAACTCGGCCATCAGGCCGAGTTCATCGGTCGTGGCGAAGCAGCGGCGGAGCGCGTTGCGCAGGGCACGTTCGATGCGGTGCTCATGGACATGGTGCTGCCGGGGATCGATGGCGTCGAGGCGATCCGGCAGATCCGTGCGCTGAAGACGCCGCCTGGCCGCGTCGCGATCATTGGCGTGTCCGGTCGCAGTGAAGACGAAGCCGCATCGCGTCAGGCGGGCGCCGACGCGTTCCTGATCAAACCGGTGTCTCCGCGGGCGCTAGCGACTGCGCTGCTTGAAGCGAGACGCCGTGGGGCAGCCGCGACTTGATGATGGCGGCATTCAGTTCGCCGCCAAACACGAAGATCGCCGCAATGAAGTACAGAAACACCAGCGCGATGATCACCGATGCCAGGCCGGCATACATGGTGACATAGTTGTTGGCGAAGCGCGCGAGATAGAGGCCGAAGCCGATGCCCGACGCCAGCGACGCCAGCATCGTGAAGATGATGCCCGGCAGGATCTGACTGAAGGTGCGGCGGCCTGCCGGCAGCCACACATGCAGGATGAACAATGCGATCACCATGGCGACGATGGTGATGCCGTAACGCGCCACCGTCAGCAGCCGCTCGTTGTTCTCCACCATCAGCGGCACATAGCGCCGTACGATTTCCAGCATCAGCGGGCCGAGCACGATCAGGAACGCCATGGCGAGCGCGGTGACGGCAGCGACCAGCGTGTAGCCGATCGACTCCAGCCGCAGCCAGTACCAGCGCCGCAGCTCGATCACCGAATATGCGCGGTTCAGGGCAACGCGCAGGCTCTCGACGCCGTTGGAGGCGAAATACACTGCGAGCACGAGACCGATGGTCAGCGCATCGCCGCGGGTGGTGGTCAGCACGTCGTGGATCTGCGAGGACAGGGCGCCGGCCACCTGATCGGGCCAGACCTCTAGCAGCAGGCCGACGGCCTGATCGGCGAGATTCTTGGAGCCGAAAAAGCCGGCCAGCGAGGCCAGCACGATCAGGAACGGAAACAGCGCCATCAGGGTGGAGAGGGCGATATGGCTGGCGATCGCCCAGCCGTCATCGGCAAGAAACGTATAGAAGGCGTCCATCACGACATCGTAGACGGTGCGTATCTGCCCCACGTGCCACCTGGTTCGGGATCGGCCCGGCAAATCACCGGCTCTCATGTTAGCTTCTGATATCTAACGCGAAAAAGCCAGATCGTTGCATTGCGGCGCGCGCGTAACCGCTGTGTCATTTTGACGGTCGGCGATAGCGCAGCCTGTGACGCAGTGTTATGTAGCCGATATGACATCAACGCTCAGCAACATTATCCTCCCCATCGCGGTCGGCGCCGTTGCGCTGGTCCTGCTGCTTGGCCTGTTCAACATGATGCGCGGCGGCTCGCCTGATCGCTCGCAGAAGCTGATGCGGTGGCGCGTGGTGCTGCAATTCGTCGCCATTATCCTCACCATGGCCACCGTCTGGGCGATGGGCCGCTGACGCAAATTCCTTAACTCGCGCTGGATCAATTCGATGGTCGTTCTCAACCGCATCTACACCCGCACTGGCGATGACGGCACGACAGCTCTCGGCACCGGCGAGCGTCGGCCGAAATATGATCTCCGCGTCAGCGCCTATGGAACCGTGGATGAGACCAATGCGGCGATCGGCGTGGTGCGGCTGCATCTCGCCCATGCGCGGTCCTTGGATGCGATGCTCGGGCTGATCCAGAACGATCTGTTCGATCTCGGGGCTGATCTCGCGGTTCCGCAGCGCGAGGGCAAGGCCGAGCGGCTGCGCCTGCTGGCGAGTCAGGTCGAGCGGTTGGAGAACGATATTGACATGCTCAACGCGCCGCTGGCCGATCTGACCTCGTTTGTTTTGCCTGGCGGAACTCCAGCCGCCGCTCACCTTCATGTCGCCCGGACAATCTGCCGTCGTGCGGAACGGATCATAGTGGAACTCGCCGCCCAGCCCGATGAGCCGGTCTCGGACGCTGGTATCCAATATATGAACCGGCTGTCGGACTTCCTCTTCGTCGCCAGCCGCTCGCAGAACGACAATGGCGCCGGCGACGTGCTCTGGGTGCCCGGCCAGAACCGGTAATTTCGGCTAAATCGGCTGGCCTAGAGACATTCGATTTTAGGGTCTGGCGCGTTGACCCCGTGTGGCAGGGGCTTTAGGTTCCGCGCCCAAGCTTCCGAGCAAGCTCTGAAACAATAAAACTCACACGAAAGAGGATCGATGAAGGTTCTGGTCGCGGTCAAACGGGTGGTCGATTACAACGTCAAGGTTCGCGTCAAGAGCGACGGATCGGGCGTCGAACTGTCCAACGTCAAGATGTCGATGAATCCGTTCGACGAAATCGCTGTCGAGGAAGCCCTGCGCCTGAAAGAGGCCGGCAACGCAACCGAGGTGGTCGTGGTCTCGATCGGTCCCGCACAGGCGTCCGAAACCCTCCGCACCGGCCTCGCGATGGGCGCCGACCGTGGCATCCTCGTCAAGGTTGACGGCACCGTCGAGCCGCTCGCCGTGGCGAAGATCCTCAAGGCCGTCGCCGATGAGGAAAAGCCCGGCCTGGTGATCCTCGGCAAGCAGGCGATCGACGACGACGCCAACCAGACCGGCCAGATGCTGGCCGCGCTGCTCGGCTGGCCGCAGGCGACTTTCGCCAACAAGCTGGTTGTCGAAGGCGACGACGTCACCGTGACCCGTGAAGTCGACGGCGGTCTGCAAACCGTCAAGCTCAAGGGACCGGCAATTGTCACCACCGATCTTCGTCTGAACGAGCCGCGCTACGCGTCGCTGCCGAACATCATGAAGGCAAAGAAGAAGCCGATCGACGAGAAGACCGCCGATGGTTACGGCGTCGATATTTCTCCGCGTCTCGAGATCATCAAGACCAGCGAACCGGGCGGCCGCAAGGCCGGCGTCAAGGTCAAGGACGTCGCCGAACTGGTATCGAAACTCAAGACTGAAGCCGGGGTGCTCTAATGCCGACATTGCTGCTTGCCGATCACGACAACGCCACTCTGAAGGATTCCACCAACAAGGCGCTCACCGCTGCCACCCAGATCGGCGGCGAGGTGCACATCCTCGTTGCCGGCCAGAATGCGAAGCCGGCCGCGGAAGCTGCCGCCAAGCTGCAGGGCGTCACCAAGGTACTGCTCGCCGACGACGCCTCTTATGCCCACGATCTTGCCGAGCCGCTGGCCGCGCTGATCGTGTCGCTGGCGGCCGCCTATGACGTGCTGATCGCCGCTGCGACCACGCGCTCGAAGAATGTGATGCCGCGCGTCGCCGCCCTGCTCGACGTGATGCAGGTGTCGGAAATCACCAAGGTGATCGCGCCCGACACCTATGAGCGTCCGATCTACGCCGGTAACGCGATCCAGACCGTGAAGTCCAAGGATGCCAAGAAGGTCATTACGGTGCGTACCTCGACCTTCGGTGCAGCCGGTGAAGGCGGCAGCGCGGCGGTGGAAGACGCCAAGACGGCCGAGAATCCGGGTTTGTCGACCTTCGTCGGCGAGGACATGGCCAAGAGCGATCGTCCGGAACTGACCTCGGCGAAGATCATCGTGTCCGGCGGCCGTGCCATGCAGAGCCGCGAGAACTTTGCCAAATACATCGAGCCGCTCGCCGACAAGCTCGGCGCCGGCGTCGGCGCCTCGCGCGCCGCGGTGGATGCCGGTTATGCCCCGAACGACTGGCAGGTCGGCCAGACTGGCAAGGTCGTGGCTCCGGAGCTGTATATCGCCATCGGCATTTCCGGCGCGATCCAGCATCTCGCCGGCATGAAGGACTCCAAGGTGATCGTCGCGATCAACAAGGACGAAGACGCGCCGATCTTCCAGGTCGCCGATTACGGCCTGGTCGCCGACCTCTACCAGGCCGTGCCGGAGCTGACCGAAGCACTCGGCAAGTAGAGGCCCAGCGGGCAAGGATTTGGCAAATAAGGCCTTGCTGAATTAGGGCTTTGCGCCTCAATTAACGACATCGGCCGGAGTGACTGACTCCGGCCGATATTTTATGTAAAGATAGCTTTCCGAACGCGGCATGCGCGGGCGGCGTGTTCCCAGAGATGACAAGCAAGATGGCGGTTATGATCAAGAAAGTCGGCGTGATCGGCTCGGGCCAGATGGGCAATGGCATTGCGCATGTGGCTGCATTGGGCGGCCTCGAAGTTGTGCTGAACGATGTCTCTGCCGACCGCCTGAAGTCCGCCATGGCGACGATCAACGGCAACCTGTCGCGTCAGGTGTCGAAGAAGGTCATCACCGAGGATGCACGCAAGGCCGCGCTGGATCGCATCACCTCGTCGGACACGATGGACGGCCTTGCCGATTGCGATCTCGTGATCGAATCCGCTGTCGAGAAGGAAGAGATCAAGCGCAAGATCTTCCACGATCTCTGCGCTGTGCTGAAGCCGGAGGCAATCATCGCTTCCAACACATCGTCAATCTCGATCACGCGCCTCGCCGCGTCGACCGACCGTCCCGAAAAGTTCATCGGCATTCACTTCATGAATCCGGTGCCGTTGATGGAACTGGTCGAACTGATCCGCGGCATTGCCACCGATGACGCGACCTTCGACGCGTCCAAGGAATTCGTCACGAGGCTCGGCAAGCAGATCGCCGTCTCGGAAGATTTCCCGGCCTTCATCGTCAATCGTATTCTTTTGCCGATGATCAACGAGGCGATCTACACGCTGTATGAAGGCGTCGGCAATGTCGAAGCCATCGATGCCGCGATGAAGCTCGGTGCGCATCACCCGATGGGCCCGCTCGAACTCGCCGATTTCATCGGCCTCGATACGTGTCTGTCGATCATGCAAGTGCTGCATGAAGGCCTTGCCGACTCCAAGTATCGGCCGTGCCCGCTGCTGGTGAAATATGTCGAAGCCGGCTGGCTCGGTCGCAAGACCCAGCGCGGTTTCTACGACTATCGCGGCGAGAAGCCGATCCCGACGCGCTAAGGCGAAGCGCTCGTCTTTTTTAAGATAGAACGCTGTCATTGCCGGGCTTGACCCGGCAATCCACCTTTACGCATGCAAGGAAGAAGGATGGATCCGCGGGTCATCCAGCGAAGCTTGCTTCGCGCTGCCCGCGGATGACGACGGTGTGTGTGGTTGGCCTCGCGGCCAAGTTAAATCAACATCCGCATCAGCTTCGTCACCGCTGGCAGCATCCCGACGATCATCGCCATGCCCATGCCGACTCCGCACAGATGCGCCATCAATGTCTCGCGCTGCGTAATCATGTCACGTACTGCGCCACGCCATGGCCAAACGACCAGTTCTCCGGCAGCACCTCGACGAGGTTGATGAAGACGTCTTCGGGCCGCAGGCCCGGCCTGTCAGTCAGCTTCTCGACGATCCGTTTGTAGAGCGCCTGCTTCTGCTCACGCGGGCGGGTGTTACTCACCGTCAACTGGATGATGACCAGATCATCGGTCCGGCGAATGCCGAGATAATTCGGATCATAGATGAAAGTGCCATCCTCATGCTCCGAGATGGTGACGAAACGGTCACCCTCCGGGACGTTGAAGGTCTCGCGCAGCGCTTGATAGACGCCTTCGGCGATCGCCTCCCGATAGGCGGCGGGCTTGCCCTTCTTCAGTGAAATGCGAACCAGCGGCATGGTGGTCTCCTGTCGTTCAAATCCGATGCAGCAAACCTAATCCCATATTGATCATTGGAAAATCGTATGAAATAATATTTCAATGATGTCATATTGAAATGATTGGCCGATGAAAGCGCTCGATATCGAGGCCGTGCAGGCCTTCGTGCTGGTGGCCGATCTCACCAGCTTCACCCGCGCCGCCGAGGCGATGGGAAGCACGCAGTCGGCGATCAGCCTTAAGATCAAGCGGCTGGAAGGCGGGCTGGGTAAGCGCCTGCTGGAGCGAACGCCGCGGCTGGTGCGCCTGTCGGCGGAGGGGGTGGCTTTTCTGGCCTCCGCCCGAAATCTCGTCGCGGCGCATCAGTCGGCCATTGGCTCATTCGCTGCGGAGCGGCGGCGTCTGGTGGTGGGGATCAGCCATCATCTCGTCGGCGCCGATCTTGCCGACGTATTGAAACGCATGAGCGCGACCGATCCGTCCCTGGTGATCGAATTGCGGATCGAGTCATCGCGGGTCCTGCTGTCAGCCTATGACGCTGGCGATCTCGACGCGGCGATCGTGTTGCGGATCGACAGGCGACGTGGTGACGGCGAGGTCTTGATGGAAGAACCATTTGGCTGGATGGGCACGCTGGATTTTCGGCACGCGCCCGGTGAGCCGCTGCGACTCGCGGCGCAGTCCGCGCCATGTACGGTCCGTTCGGCGGCGATTGCGGCACTCGATGGGGCTGGCATTCCGTGGACCGAAGCCTTCGTTGGCGGCGGCGTTGCGACCATCGGCGCGGCGATCTCCGCCGGCCTCGCCGTTGGTGCGCTGGTCCGCCGTGTTGCTCCCGCCGGCAGCATCGATCTTGGCCCACGCCTCGGTCTGCCGAAATTGCAGGATGCCGAGACGATGCTGCATTCCAGCCTCACCGATGCGCGGGCGCGCGGCGCGCTGCGCACGCTGGGCGCAGCATTTCGGGCGAATGCTGGCTGATTGTTGCACCAGGTCAACATTCGTTTAACCCCGCATCGCTATACCGGCGGTACGACGTTACGGAGTGTTTCTGATGGATATGGCTTTGGTTGCCAGCGCGCTTGCCATGAAGGCGGCGGGAACGCAGCAGCAGATTTCAACCTCGATCATGAAGTCGAATGCCGACATGGAAAAGAACACTGTGCTCACGCTGCTCGGTGGCGCGCAGCAGGCCTCGCAGGCCAATCTCAGTGCGGGCGTCGGCGGCAATCTCGATATCGCCGCCTAAGGCGCTGTGGAGCCTGGCCGTTCGCCGTTAGAGGCTACAGTCAGTGTCGCGCGAAAATGGCTCGGCGGCGCGCCGATGATGCGCTTGAAGGCGCGGCTGAACGCGGCTTCCGATTCATAGCCAAGCCGACGTGCGACGACCGCGATCTTCAGGCGGTCGCGAACGAGCCACTGCTTTGCTTCCCGCATCCGCAATTGCGCGACGTAACGGGCCGGTGTCTGGCCGACGACATTGGCGAAGCGCAATGCGAACGCCGAGCGTGACGCATGCATGACGTTCGCCAGCGCCTCGACGGTCCAGTCCCTGGTCGGATCGCGGTGGATCGCGGCGAGAACTCGCCCGATACCGGGGTCGCGCGCGGCTGCGACCCAACCGTCAGAGCCGCAGCCTTTCTCCACCCAGTTGCGGATCAGTGCAGCGGCGACAACATCGGCCAGCCGCGTCAGCATGCCGCCGGCACCGACGCGATCCAGCGCCAGTTCGGACGTCATGGCCTCAAGCAGATGCGGGATGGCGGGCTCGTCGGTGGCAAGTTCGTGCATCTGCATCAGCTCAGGCATCATCAGAAGTAACGGATGCTGGCTGTCGAGGTTGAAGGTCATGCCGGCGCCGAACAGCACGGTTTCTTCGCCATTTCTGTTGCCGCCGCTGCAGGTGTCGAGGATGCCGCAGCACACCGGTTCGAACTGGCAATTCTCGACCGGTGCCGGGAAGGCATCGGGCGAGCTCGCCAACGCATGTTCCGCGCCGCGCGGCAGCAAGACGGCATCGCCTGGTTCAAGGCGGACCCACGCGTTATCCAGAGTTCGCAGCCAGCAGCCGCGTTCGGCGACGAAGTGGAATTGCGCCTTCGGCCGTGCCGGGAATACCAGCCCCCATGGCTCGGTCATGCGGCAGCGGACGTAATCGACGCCCTCAATCTTCAAGCCCCGGAGCATTTCGGTCAGGGGGTGAGTGGCGACAGTTGTGGACGAATGATCAAGCATTGCGGGTTTTCTAGCATGGAAACTCCAAGAGGTCACCTCCATCTCCGGGGTCCCTGCTGGAGACTGCCATGACTGATTCCGCCACTGCTGCACTTGATGCCGATGTTTCTCCAATAACCAATGAGCGGACGAACGCGGCCTGGGCGGCTGTTGTCTCCTTGATGCTTGGCGCGTTCAGCCAGGTCACGGCTGAATTCCTGCCCGCCAGCCTGCTCACGCCGATCGCCACGGATCTCGGGGTCTCGGTTGGCGCTGCCGGGCAGGTGGTGACGGCGACCTCCCTTGTCGGGATCATCGCCGGACTTGCGACGGCCATTGTGACACGCGCCATGGATCGCCGCGTCGTCCTGTGGTCGCTCACGGTGCTGCTGATCGTGTCCAATCTGCTGTCGGCTACCGCGAGCAATCTTCCAATCCTGTTGCTTGCCCGCGTGCTGCTCGGCATCAGCCTCAGCGGTTTTTGGGCAATGGCAACGGCCACCGCGATGCGGCTTGTTCCGGCGGAGGCGCTGCCGCGCGCGATCTCGCTGATTTTCAGTGGCGTTTCGATCGCCACCGTCAGCGCTGCGCCCATCGGTGCATATCTTGGAGATCTGTGGGGTTGGCGGAACGTGTTCTTGCTGGCGGCCGCTGTCGGCGCCGTCGTGCTCGTCTTTCAGGTGCTGACGCTGCCGCGCTTGCCGCCGCTCACATCACCGGATGTGCGCACGCTGTTCGTGCTGATGCGTCGGCCCAGTGTCCGGCTTGTGATGATCGCAATCGCCGTCAGTATCTCGGGCCACTTCGCCGGATTCACTTACGTCCGGCATTTCCTTGAACAAGTGCCGCAGCTTCCGGTCACTGCGATCTCGCTCGTCCTGCTGGCTTATGGCGTTGGCGGTTTCTTCGGCAATTTCGCGGGCGGGGTGCTTGTCGCCCGTAGTGCGAAACTTGCGATCGTCACGGGATCTGCGGCGATCGCCGTGCTCGCGCTGGTGCTGTTTGTCTTTGGCGCTTCGGGCCTTGTCGCGGGCATCGCGGTTGGTCTCTGGGGTTTTGCCTTCGGCGTGCTGCCGGTTGGCTTCCAGACATGGATGGTGCGGGTCGCATCGGACGAAGCTGAATCTGCGGGCGGCCTGCTCGTGTCGGCTTTCCAGGTCGCGATCACGGTTGGCGCAGTCGTTGGCGGCATTCTGGTCGACGGTTTCGGCCCGTTCGGTGCCGTTGGTTATCTCGCAGCGGCGACACTGGCGGGCGCGCTGCTCGTGTTGCTGTCGCGCAGCGGCGGCGAAGTGCCGGCCTGAAGCGCGAAGGGAGGCAGCAGCCTGCTGCCTCCCGGATTCTCTTACGCGACCGGTGTGATCCAGCCGATCCCGGCACCGCCGGGCTGCAGCAGGATTGCGAGCCGGCCGACATCGGGAATGTCGAATACCGGCCGCATCAGCGTCGCGCCGGCCGCGACGGCTTTCGTCACACGCGCATCGACATCGTCGACCGCAAGATACGGCATCCAGCCATCGGGGACATTCTCGTAGCCCGGGCCTTCCGCGTGGAAGATGCCGCCGACCGGCACATTGTCCATCATTGCGATCCAGTAGATGCCGCCGCCCGCCAGCTTCTTGGCCTGATAGGTCCAGCCGATGGTCTCCTGATAGAAGGCTTTCGCGCGCTCGGGATCGCGCGTCACGAATTCATTCCAGTTGAAATGACCGTGCGGCGTCATGGCGTCCTCCGTTGTTGCGTCAGACTGAAACCAGCGTCTTGAAGCCACCATAGATCATGCGCTTGGCATCGAACGGCATCGCCTTCGGATCCATCATCTTGGCGAGGCGCGGATCCTTCATCACTTTGGCGTTGATGCGGTCGCGATCTTTGCGCGTCTTGTAGATGATATAGGAAAACACAACGGTCTCGTCGGGTTTCAGTTTCACGCTGCGCGGGAACGATGTCCATTTGCCGACGCTGACGTCATCGGCGACACATTCCTGATAGTCGAGTGCGCCGTATTCGCGCCAGATTTTGCCGGCCTTGCGCGCGATGGCGGCATAGGCTTTCAGCTTCTTCTTCGGCACCGGAACGAGGAATCCGTCGATATAGGCCATTGGTCGTTTCTCCCTGCTGTCATGCGTCGGCGCCGGGCGCGCGTGGCCCGGTTGTTTTCAAGACGAACGCAATTGCGTTCATCCGACAGCATTCTGGAGAATTTTGCGATCCGCGCAGGCGGCCGTATGTCGCAGTTGTCTGTGCCGTGGTCTTCAGAAACTGGCCGCGGCGGGCTTCACCGCCGCTTTCAGCAGCTTGATGGCATCTTCGCTGTCCCATTCGGCGGGGCCGGCGATCGTCGCGATCTCGCAGCCCTTGCCGTCGATCAGCACCGAGGTCGGCATACCCAGTGCACGGCCGATGCCCTTGAGGTCCTGGAACACCTTGGCTGACGTGTCGGTGAAATAATCCAGCCGGTTGAGGCCGCCGTCTTTCAGGAAAGCCTTCGGCTTCTCGGCGTCGCGGGTGTCGATATTGATCGCAACGACCTGGAAATCCGGGCCACCGAGCTTGGTCTCAAGGTTGTTCAGCGCCGGCATTTCCTTGCGGCAGGGCACGCACCAAGTGGCCCACAGGTTCACCAGCACCGTCCGGCCGCGCCAGTCTGACAATCTCTTCTCCTGGCCGTCGGCATCCCTGAAAGCGAGGTCCGGCAGTTTCAGCGGCGTCCTGGCCATGGTCAGGCCGGCGACTTCGCCGCGTGCCAGCGGCTCGATCTTCTTCGACAGTGCGATGGCCGGCGCGCAGGTCGGATCGCCTGGCGCAGCCTGCTGCCGCAGCCGATCCATATTGGATACCGCGGCAAAGCCGATCACGGCGCCCACGAGCACCGCGCCAAGCACGATCAGGCGGCGTTTGGCCGGACGGGGGGCAGGCTGGTCGGGCATAGGGTTTGTCATTCGGTCTCAGTTAGGGCTATGCAACGGTTGGCGACGGACGATCCGTCGGCTGCGGTTAAAGATGAGTGACAATTCATGGCTTCGCGCAAGGGCAACGGCAAGTCCAGCAATGACGGTAAGGGCTCCAATGTGAGCAACAAGATGTGGGGCGGGCTGTTCGATGAAAGCCCCGACGCCATCATGGAGGAAATCAATGTCTCCATCGACGTCGATCGCCACCTCTATGCCCAGGACATTACCGCGTCCAAGGCCCATGCTGCGATGCTTGCCAGGCAAGGGATTATCACCGCGAAAGATGCGAAAAATATCGCAGGCGGTCTAGACACGATCCTGTCAGAGATCACCAAGGGGGCGTTCACATTCAAGCGTGCGCTCGAAGACATTCACATGAATGTGGAGAGCCGGCTCGGCGAGCTGATCGGTCCGGCCTCCGGCCGCCTGCATACCGCGCGTTCGCGCAATGATCAGGTGGCGACCGATTTCCGCTTGTTCGTGCGCGATACGATCGACGAGATCGACGCGGCCTTCGCGTCACTGCAAGGGGCACTGGTCGATCGCGCGCTGGAACATGCCGGCACGGTCATGCCTGGCTTCACCCATCTGCAGACCGCGCAGCCGGTGACCTTCGGTCATCATCTGCTGGCCTATGTGGAAATGGTGTCGCGCGATCGCGGCCGCTTCGCCGATGCGCGCAAGCGCCTCAATGAAAGCCCGCTCGGCGCCGCGGCGCTGGCCGGTACCTCATTCCCGATCGACCGCCATGCCACCGCCAAGGCGTTGGGCTTCGATCGGCCGATGGCCAATTCGCTCGATGCGGTTTCGGACCGCGATTTCGTACTTGAGACGTTGTCGGCGGCTTCCATCGCCGCCGTGCATCTGTCGCGCTTCGCCGAGGAGATCGTGATCTGGACCTCGCCGCTGGTCGGTCTCGTCAGACTCTCCGACAAGTTCACCACCGGCTCCTCGATCATGCCGCAGAAGCGCAATCCGGATGCCGCCGAACTGGTCCGCGCAAAGACCGGCCGCGTGATTGGCTCGCTCACCGGATTATTGATTGTCATGAAGGGCCTGCCGCTGGCCTATCAGAAGGACATGCAGGAGGACAAAGCGGGCGCGATGGAGGCCTATTCGGCGCTATCGCTGGCGATCCGCGCGATTGCCGGCATGGTCCGCGATCTCGTGCCCAACGAGGAGCGCATGAAGCTTGCTGCCGGCGAGGGCTATGCCACCGCCACCGATCTGGCGGACTGGCTGGTGCGGACGCTGAAAATGCCGTTCCGCGAGGCGCACCATGTCACCGGCCGCATCGTCGGCATCGCCACCAAGAAGGGCGTGGCGTTGCACGAGCTCGACCTGAAGGAGATGCAGGCGGTGGAACCGAAGATCACGGCAGAAGTGATGAAGGTGCTGTCGGTGGAATCGTCGGTGAAGAGCCGGGTCAGCTATGGCGGCACGGCGCCGAAGAATGTGACGTCGCAGGCGAAGGCCTGGCTCAAGCGACTGGAAAAAGAGCGGAAATTGGGCTGATCGGGCTTGGCGTGCGAAAATTCAATGGATTTCGGGGTCTCGCCAGAGCGCGGCAATCTTTGTATGGTGCGCCCGCATTTGGGGATTTAGCTGTGACTCGTCCGACCCGCCCTGCGTCCGCGCGATGGGCCATTCTCGTTCTGACCGTTTCTGCTTTGGCGCTGGCTGGCTGCGGCCGTAAAGGCGGCCTCGATCTGCCGCCACAGGCGTCCGCGCAGCCGATGGGCACCGGCGCTCCGGCGGCCGATCCCGATGCACAGTCGGCTGCCAATAAGGGCAGGGACGTGTTCGCGCCCTCGAACGGTGTCGATGAGGGCCCGCCGGCGGCGACCCGTGGTCGCAAGAAACCGTTCCTGCTCGATCCGATCCTGGACTAACTCGCCATGCGCCATTTCGACTATCGCAACGGCGTGCTGCACGCCGAAGGCGTTGATATTGCCGAAATGGCGGACGCCGTCGGCACGCCGTTCTATTGCTATTCGACCGCAACGCTGGAGCGGCACTACCGCGTCTTTACCGAGGCCTTTGCCGATACCAAGGCGCTGGTCTGCTACGCCATGAAGGCGAATTCCAACCAATCGGTACTGCGTACGCTGGCGAAGCTCGGCGCGGGCGCCGACGTGGTCTCCGGTGGTGAGTTGAAGCGCGCGCTGGCCGCTGGCATCCCGCCGAAGAAGATCGTGTTTTCCGGCGTCGGCAAGACTGCGGATGAACTGCGGTTGGCGCTCGATGAGGACATTCTCTGCCTCAATATCGAGTCGGAGCCTGAACTCGCATTGCTGTCGGAGATCGCCAGCGAGACCGGCCGTACGGCACGGATTTCGATCCGCGTGAATCCGGACGTGGATTCCGGCACGCATGCCAAGATCTCCACCGGCAAGTCCGAAAACAAGTTCGGCATCCCCATCAGCAAGGCACGCGAGGTCTATGCCCGCGCTGCGAAGCTGCCGGGGATTGAGGTCACCGGCGTCGACATGCATATCGGCAGCCAGATCACCGATCTCGCGCCGATGGAGCAGGCATTTCGCATCCTGGCCGATTTCGTCACCGTGCTGCGCAACGACGGCCACACGATTTCGCATGTCGATTTCGGCGGCGGTCTCGGCATTCCCTATTACGAGGACCGCGCCGCACCGCCGGAGCCGATGGCCTATGCGGCCATGGTCAAGCGCGTGACGCACAATCTCGGCTGCACGCTGATGTTCGAGCCCGGCCGCATGATCGTTGGCAATGCCGGCATTCTCGTCGCGCGCGTCATCCATGTGAAGCATGGCGACGGCAAAACCTTCGTCATCATCGACGCTGCCATGAACGATCTGATCCGGCCGACTCTGTATGAGGCCTATCACGAGATCCTTCCGGTGGCGGCGCCAGCGCCCGGTGCGAAGCTCGCGGCCGTCGATGTGGTCGGTCCGGTCTGTGAGACCGGCGATTACCTTGCCCTCGACCGCAAGCTGCCCGAACTGAAGTCTGGCGATCTGCTTGCGATCATGACCGCCGGCGCCTATGGCGCGGTGCAGGCGGGAACCTACAACACCCGCGCGCTGGTCCCGGAAGTGCTGGTGAAGGACGATCAGTATGCGGTGGTTCGCCCGCGGATCGAGGTCGAGCAACTGATCGCCATGGACAAGGCTGCGCCCTGGCTGTGAGGCGGTGATTTTACCTCTCCCCGCTCTGCGCGGGGAGAGCGACTGTCTTGTTGGTCAAGCGTTTTGATGCTGCCATGGGGTCTTGTCTCGCAGGATGGCGTTGAGGATGGTGAGCAGCTTGCGGGCGAGGGCGATGATAGCGACGAGCTTGGGCTTGCCGGCGGCGACAAGCTTGTCGCGGAACAGTTTGAGCTGCGGATTGAAGCGGGCGGCCACCATCGCTCCCATGAACAACACGCGGCGTACATTGGCCCGGCCGCCGCCGATGAAGCTCTTGCCGCGCCACTGGCCGGATTGCCGAGTCCATGGCGCCAAACCGGCGAGCGCCGCAATCTGACGACGATCTAGTGTGCCGAGCTCCGGCAGTTCGGCAATCAGGCTGCGCGCGATGGTCGGACCGATGCCGGGCACCGACACCAGCAAGTCTTCTTTCTCGGCCCAGGCCGGCGATCCCCGCACGTGATCGCCGATGTCGTCGTCCAGTTCGGACAACTCCTTCTCCAGTGCCTTGTGGAGCCGGGCGATGCTCTTCTTCAGCCGCAGATTGCTGACGCGCCGTGCACGCTGGCTTTCCGCGGCAATCATCTCGACGATCTGGCGCCGACGTGCCACCAGATCGGCTAGCAGCCGCGTCGTCGCATCGGGAAGCGGCCGCAGTTGCGGTTTGGTCGCCTCGGCAAAATGCGCGATCACCATGGCATCGATCGGATCGGTCTTGGCGCGCTTGCCGAGGGCATTGGCAAAGGCGCGCACCTGCGCCGGATTGACCACCACCACAGGCAGATCGGCGCCGGCCAATCCTGCGGCGACGACCGTCTCAAAGCCGCCCGTCGCCTCGATCGCCACCATCCGTGGCGGCCGCGCTTTCAGCCGCGCGATCAGATCATCGATCCCCGCACCATTGCGGGCAACCGCAAAACTCTCACCGCCCGGACGCAACGCCACATCCAGCCGATCCTTCGACACATCGATGCCAACATAAATCGCGTCCATCTGATCCCATCCTTGCGCAACCGGGCTTGCTGAGCGGCCCAAGCGACTGTTCGGGTTCGATGGAACGGCAAGCAAGGACCCGCGCTCTCCCACGGGCTTGGTGTCCCTCAGGTCACTCGGTCTCCCGCCTGCCACCGCTCCGCACAACTTAGCAGATCCGGCGGCTGGCAAGTTACAAGGTCGCCGCGCCTTCGCGGCGGGTGAGGGGCGGGGCACGGGGCTCTCTTCAAGCTCAAGCGCAGGTAGGCGGATCTCGAAGAGCCCCACACCCCACCCTCTCCCCGCAAGAGCGGGGCGAGGGAGCGCACGGCCGGCGTTCCCTTACAAAGACCCCTCACGGCTTCGTGACCCCAATCGCTCCGAATCGACTTAGGCTCAGGCTTTGCATGTGCACGGATGGCCCCCGTGCCATGCCTCATTGCCGCCGCCGTGCTAGTGTGTCGTGCGGTAACATCGGAGATCGTCGTTGAGCGCTGCGCCCCCCGACCGACCAGACCCCCAACGCGACGTACATGCCGATCGTCAGGCGGCGGCACAGCTTCAGCTCGCGCAGGCGCTGCAGCGCGCCCGGGTGGCGATTGCCTGGGAGCGGGGATGGCCACATCTGGCCCGGCTGCTCAGCGTCGTCGGTTTGTTTCTGGTGGCGTCCTGGGCTGGTCTGTGGCTGACGCTTCCCTTCACGGCGCGCGCCATCGGTCTTGCGTTGTTCGTCATTGCCGCGCTGGCGACGCTCGTTCCTCTCCTGAAGTTTCGCTGGCCATCGCGTGAAGAGGGCTTGTCGCGCCTCGATCGCGGTACCGGCATTGCGCATCGTCCCGCAACGGCGCTGACCGACACGCTGTCGTCGCAGGACCCGATGGCCCGGGCGCTGTGGCTGGTTCAGCGCGAGCGTACGCTGGCCTCGCTCAAGAAAATCCGCGCTGGCCTGCCGTCGCCGCGTCTCGCGATCCATGACCCCTGGGCGCTGCGCGCCATCGTGGTCGTGCTGCTGTTCGCCACCTGGTTTGCCGCCAGTGGTGAGCGCGGTGCGCGGATCATGGCAGCGTTCGACTGGAACGGCGTGCTGGCGCCGGCGAATGTACGCGTCGACGCATGGATCACGCCGCCGCCTTATACCGGCAAGCCGCCGATCATCCTGTCGGCCGCCAACAAGGACGCGTCCACAGCCGATGCCGCTGCATTGCCGGTGCCGTCGGGCTCGACGCTAATCGTGCGCTCCAGCGGTGGCGCGCTTGATGTCGTTCTCACCGGCGGTGTCGCTGATGTGGCGCCGACGGCGGAAGCCCCGAAGGGCACCAACGAAAAGCATTTCATCATCACGTCTGACGGGACGGCACATGTCCGTGCGCCGTCCGGCCAGCCGCAGTGGAAGTTCACGGCAACGGGCGATCGTCCGCCGACTATTGCGCTCGCCAAGGACCCGGAGCGTCAGGCGCGCGGTTCGCTGCAGATGTCCTACAAGCTCGAGGACGACTACGGCGTTACCGAAGCCCATGCGCAATTCGCGGCGCGTCCCGCTGAGACCAAGGATGGCATCAAGGAAGCCGCCAAGCCGCGGCCGCTGTTCGATGCGCCGTCATTTGCGCTGGTGCTGCCAAATGCGCGCACGCGCAACGGTGTGGGCCAGACCGTCAAGGATCTCAGCGAGGATCCCTATGCCGGCGCCGATGTGACGCTGACGCTGACCGCGAAGGATGAGTCGGGCAACGAGGGCAAGAGCGAGCCGTTCAGCATGCGACTGCCGGAACGGCTGTTCACCAAGCCGCTGCCACGCGCGCTGATCGAACAGCGCCGTATCCTGGCACTCGACGCCAATCAGCGCGGCCAAGTCTCCTTCGCGCTGCAGGCCCTGATGATCGCGCCGGAAGCTTTCACGCCGGAAGCCGGTCAGTATCTCGGGCTGCGCAGTGTTGCCACCCAGATCGAACGCGCCCGCACCGACGCGGCCCTGAAAGAAGTCGTCGCCAGCCTGTGGGCGCTCGCCGTCACCATCGAGGACGGCGACATCACCGATGTCGACAAGGCGCTGAAGGCGGCGCAGGACGCGCTGAAGCAGGCGCTGGAGCGCGGCGCCAGCGACGAAGAGATCAAGAAGCTCACCGAGAACCTGCGTGCGGCGCTGGACAATTTCCTGAAGCAGCTCGCCGAGCAAATGAAGCAGAATCCGCAGCAGCTGGCGCGTCCGCTCGACAAGAACACCAAGGTGATGCGGCAGCAGGACCTCAACAACATGATCGAGCGCATGGAGCGGCTGTCGCGCTCCGGCGACAAGGACGCCGCCAAGCAACTGCTCGAACAGATGCAGCAGATGCTGGAAAACCTGCAGATGGCGCAGCCCGGCCAGTCCGGTGACAGCGAGATGGATCAGGCGATGAACGAGCTTGGGGACATGATCCGCAAGCAGCAGCAGTTGCGCGACAAGACCTTCAAGCAGGGCCAGGACCAGCGCAACGAGCGCCGCCGCGGCAAGCAGGGCGAGCAGGGTATGGGCGATCTGCAGCAGGATCAGCAGAATCTGCGCGACCGCCTCAAGCAGCTGCAGGATCAACTCGCCAAGCAGGGCATGGGTCAGGGTCAGAAGGGCCAAAAAGGACAGCAGGGGCAAAAAGGCCAGCAGGGTCAGCAAGGGCAGGGCCAAGGTCAAGGCGGCGACGACCAGGCGGACGCTGATGGCGACGGCGACGGTGATGGTCTCGGCGATGCCGACAGCGCCATGGGCGATGCCGGCGGCCAACTCGGTGAGGGCAATGCCGATGGCGCTGTGGGTTCGCAGGGCAAGGCGCTCGATGCGCTCCGCAAGGGCGCACAGAAGCTCGCGCAGGCCATGCAGCAGGGCGAGGGTGAAGGCCAGAACGACGGCCCCGGCAACAATCCTGGCCGCCAGCAGAGCGGTGGCCGGCAAAGCGATCCGCTCGGGCGTCCGCTGCGTGGCCGCGAACTTGGCGACGATCTCACGGTGAAGATTCCCGGCGAGATCGACGTGCAGCGTGTGCGGAGGATCCTGGAAGAGTTGCGTCGTCGTCTCGGCGACACGACGCGGCCGCAGCTCGAACTCGATTACATCGAGCGGTTGCTGAAGGATTATTAAGGGCGGAGTTAGGAAGCGCCGGTGCCAGCGGTTTCCCTCCCCCAAGCGAAGCGCAGCGGGGAGGGTCGGCCGATAGGCCGGGGTGGGGTGCTTCGGCAAGTGAGAGCGGCGTTTGTGGCACGACCCCACCCGTCTGGCCTTCGGCCAGCCACCCTCCCCGCTGCGCGGCTTCGCCGCTTGGGGGAGGGATAAGAAAGAGCCCTCTATGCCTTGTTCTTCACCGCCAGTGCGTCCGCCACCGCCGTGCGGATATCCGCCACCGAAAACGGCTTCGTCACCACATCGTGCACGATCGCATTCAGGCCCGTCGCGCGTTCGCGCTGGTCGGCGTAACCGGTCATCAGCAGGATTGTCAGTTCGGGGAAATCGCGCGCCGTGGCCAGCGCCAGCGCAATGCCGTCCATCACAGGCATCTTGATGTCGGTCAGCAGCAGGTCGAAAGCGCCGCTTTGCTCGGTGAGAATCTCCAGCGCCTCGGCGCCGTCTTCGGCCGTGACGATCTCATGGCCATCCATGGCGATGGCGCGGCCGACCAGCAGCCGCATCGATTCTTCGTCATCTGCAATCAGGATACGCGCCACGACAACTCCTCAGACTTACGCGCCGGCGACGTCGCGCTTGGTGAAGAAGCGCACATCGATACTGCGGCCCTCGGCGGGCGGCGAGGCCAGCCGCGATCGAAACCATGTCTTGTCGCCGGGATTGAGGCCGGGCTGTTCGAGCACGGCGTTCCAGCCATATATTTCAGTCCCCTTCTCGTCGCGGACCACGAAACGCAGGCGCGGCAATGCTGTGGGCGTGCGGGTTTCGGACACGATCAGGCCTTCGATGAGCAAGACCGACTTGCCATCGACGGTCTCGGTGGTGACCTTGACGTCCTTGAAGGCAAGCCCCCGTATATTCACGTCGAGGCCGACCGCCTGATAGAAAGTCGCGGTCTGCGGCATCAGCTTGACCAGGTCGATGCGCCAGATCACCAGTGCGAGCAACAGCGACGCCATGGCAGCGGTGGCGATCGGCAGACTGTGCCTCGGCATGACGAACAGGCGCGGCAGCGACGGCACGAAACGGCCCAGCACGGCAAGGCGCGACGGCGGGGTGGCGCGCATCGCGGCCACCGCGTCGTGCTGCGCCAGCGTGGCCCAGTCGGCCTCCTCGGTACGATTATTGGCATCGACCGGCCAGTCGGCTGAAATCGAGGGGCTTTCTACCACCGGAACGTTCGGCGCCGAGGCGTCGTCGTCCTCGGTCACGCCCCAGGCGCTCATATCCTCGTTCGGATCGGGCTCGCTGGCCTTCGCCGCCATGGCGGGAACACGGGCTTCGGCGCGGGAGAGGTCCTCCGGCCGCGCCAGCCAGACTTCCTTGCAGCGGGCGCAGCGCACGGTCCGTCCGGCATCGCCGAACGTAGCCGGGTTCACGGCGTAGGACGTCGTGCAATTGGGGCAAACGATATGCATGGAGCCGATAGCCGATGACATGGCCGGCAGGCTACAAGACGACCGTTAACGAATCGGAAACCATAACGGCCGCACAAGCAATTGACCGTCTTTTTGAGGCTTTTTGAACCCATCGAACGGAGCTGAATGTGGTCCGGTTCGAAAATGTTGGTTTGCGCTACGGGCTTGGCCCGGAGATTCTGCGCGACCTCAATTTCCAGATCCCTGCGCATTCGTTCCAGTTCCTGACCGGTCCCTCCGGCGCCGGCAAGACCTCGCTGTTGCGCCTGCTGTTCCTGTCGCTGCGGCCGACCCGCGGGCTGGTCAATCTGTTCGGCCAGGATATCTCGCTGCTCGGCAAGGACGAGATAGCCGACTTGCGCAAACGCATCGGTATCGTGCTGCAGGATTTCCGTCTGCTCGACCACATGACGACCTATGAGAATGTCGCGCTGCCGTTCCGGGTGATGGGGCGTGAGGAGTCCAGCTACCGGCGCGAGGTCATCGATCTCCTGAAATGGGTGGGTCTGGGCGATCGCATGGATGCGCTGCCGCCGATCCTGTCGGGTGGCGAGAAGCAGCGCGCTGCGATTGCGCGCGCGGTGATCGCACGGCCCATGCTTCTGCTGGCGGATGAGCCGACGGGTAACGTCGATCCGACGCTGGGCCGGCGTCTGCTGCGGCTGTTCATCGAACTCAACAAGTCGGGCACCGCGGTGATTATCGCGACCCACGATATTACATTGATGGATCAATACGACGCGCGGCGCATGGTGCTGCATCAAGGCCGGCTGCATATCTATGAGTAGAATCGGCGAAGAACACGGCCCGCTGATGGACCTCGGCACCGATCGCCCGCAGGTCCCGGCAAAGGCGCGCAATGCATCCCCGATCGTGCCGCGCGGCTCGATCGCCGGCCGCGCGCTGGTCGCCGTCGTCGCTATCATGACGTTCCTCGCCTCCATCACGACGGGCGCGGTGCTGCTGATCAGCGCCTCGGCGTCGGAGTGGCAATCGGAAGTCGCCAGCGAAATCACCATCCAGGTGAAGCCGCAGGGCGGCCGCGATCTCGACCGCGATACGCAGGCGGTGACCGACGCCATTCGCGGGCAGCCGGGGATTGTCGAGGTGCAGCCCTATAGCAGGGAGCAATCGGCGCAGTTGCTGGAGCCGTGGCTCGGCACGGGACTGTCGCTCGACGAGCTGCCGGTACCGCGCGTCATCATTGCACGTGTCGCGCCGGGGACGGCGCTCGATATCATTGGCTTGCGCAAGCGGGTGACGCAGGCCGTGCCCTCGGCCAGCGTTGACGATCATCGCGCCTGGGTCGAGCGGATGCGGTCGATGACATCGGCAACGGTGCTGGCCGGGCTCGGCATCCTTGCGCTCGTTATTATCGCCACCATTATCTCTGTATCCTTTGCGACGCGCGGCGCGATGGCGGCGAACCGGCCGATCGTCGAGGTGCTGCATTTCGTCGGCGCGGGCGACCGCTACATCGCCAATCGCTTCTTCCGCCACTTTCTGCGGCTTGGCCTGCAGGGCGGTATCATTGGCGGCGGTGCCGCGATGCTGATGTTCGGGTTTTCGGAGTCGATCGCGAGCTGGTTTTCCGGCACGCCGGTGGGCGACCAGTTCGCCGCATTGCTGGGGACGTTCTCGCTGCGGTCGTCAGGCTATCTCGCGGTGGCAGGGCAGGCGCTGTTGATAGCAGGAATTACCGCCTGGGCATCGCGCCGCACTTTGTTCTCGACGCTGAACGACATCGAGTAACGCGCCAGGCACAGGCGATGGCATCGCCAAGGCGCCGAAAAATACCTAAGATTGCTGCCAAAGGACCAAACGCCAGACCGATGACCTTGCTCGACGACCAGAACACCACGGAGATGCCCGTTGCCGCGCCACCGCGGCGGCGCGTCATCCGTGCGGCACTCGTGGTCGCATTTGCACTGTCCTTCATGGTCGGCGCCATCGGTTTCGTTGCGTTTCTTGCGCAACTGCGCAGCGGCGAGCTGAAGCCGTCGGCGAATGCCGACGGCATCGTGGTCCTGACCGGCGGATCGTCGCGCGTCGCGGATGCGCTCGAACTGCTCGCCAACGGTTTCGGCAAACGGTTGCTGATCTCCGGCGTGCATCCGACCAATGGCGCCGCCAATATCTCGCGCACGCTGCCGGACAGCCAGCGGCTGCTGGATTGCTGCGTCGATCTCGATCGCTCCGCCGTCAACACCCGCAGCAACGCGGTGGAGACCAAACGCTGGGTCCATGAGCGCGGCTTCAAGTCGCTGATCGTGGTGACCTCGAATTATCACATGCCGCGCGCGATCGTCGAAATGTCACATGAGATGCCGGATATCGAGCTGATCCCGTTCTCGGTGATTGGCGACAAATGGCGTGACGAGCCGTGGTGGACCAGTGGCCCGACGCTGCGGTTGCTGCTATCGGAATATGTCAAATATCTCGCGGCCGAAGCGCGGGTGCGGCTGGCGAATATCGGTATTGATCTGATGCCGGATTCCGGCAGCGACCAGCAGAGCGACGCGCCGCAGCGCCAGCCGGCCACGGCGTCTGCGAATTGAACTGCAATTGAGCTGATCGGAACACCATGACTTCGATATTCGTGCGTTCGTTGATCTACAACGTGCTGTTCTATGTGCTGCTGGTGTTCTGGATACTGGTGGCGATTCCAACCTTCGTGATGCCGCCTCGCGCCTTCATGGCGATCGCGAAGGCGTGGGCGACCAGCAGCATCTGGCTGATGCGTATCGTCTGCAACACCAGGGTCGATTATCGCGGACTCGAGAAAATTCCGGCGGGGCCGCTGGTGGTGGCCTCGAAACATCAATCGATGTGGGAGACCTTCGCGCTGATGCCGTTCTTCGACCGGCCGCTGTTCATCTACAAGCGCGAGCTCGGGCAGATTCCGTTCTTTGGCTGGTATCTGAAGAAGTCGAAAATGATCGGCGTCGATCGCGATGGCGGTGCGCGTTCGCTCATCGATATGGCCAAGCGCGCCACCGAGGAAATCCAGCTCGGCCGTCAGCTCATTATCTTTCCCGAAGGCACGCGTCGGCCTGTCGAGGCACCACCGGATTACAAACCCGGTGTCGCGCAGATCTACGCCAAATCCGGCGCGCCGTGTCTGCCGGTGGCGCTGAATTCCGGCCTCTTCTGGCCGCGCCGCACCTTCCTGCGCTATCCCGGCACGCTGGTGGTGGAGTTTCTCGATCCGTTGCCGGCCGGCCTGCCACGCAAGGAATTCATCGCGGCGATCAGCACGTCGATCGAGGCCGCCACCGATCGTATCGTTGCGGAGGCGCGCGCGGAGCAGGCGACGATCTTCGGGCGCGTGCCGAATGTGGCGGTGAAAGAGAGCTAGCGCTTATTCACTCGTGCAGCATGGCTGCGAGCTGATGGAGCTGTGCGTCGCGAAAACCTTCGGCCTCGATGGCCTTCACGGTCGACAGCACGTAATCGCGGTTCAGCCCGGAACGACCGTGGCCCTGCCGCACGAAGTGCAATTGCTCGCTGAGGCTCAGGCGCCCTGCATATTGCACATGGCCGCGGTCGACCACATAGGCCAGCGCGCTGACGCGGGTACGCTCCACGTCATCGAGCCAGACGGAGCGCATGACCTCGCGATAGACATGGGTGGTCTGCTCGCGCTCCCTGAGATAGGCGATGGTGTCATGGCGCAGCTTGGCTGCCACGCGAAAGGCAATGCCGCGGCAGGCGCCGCCGCGGTCCAGGCCGAGCACGAGGCCGGGCTTTTCCGGCGTGCCGCGGTGGTCGAAGGAATAGACGCAGAGCGCCCGATGTTCGCCGATCAGCCGGGCCGGCACCTGTTCGATGAACTCGAAGCCCGGCCGCCACATCAGCGAGCCATAGCCGAACACCCAGAGATCGCTGTCGGAATCGGGCTGGGCGGTGATTTTCGCGGTCATGATGCCGACCTAGCAGAAACCTTGGGCCCGGGCGATCTTGATTTCCTGCAATGTGGCCCTGCGACCGCAGGATAACCCCATGAAAGGGATCGCCGATTTGACAAAATCATGCGATCTACGTCCCGCCATGTCCGAATATGCACAGCCCACCCAGCGCCGCCTCTGGCCGATTTTCATCCTGCCCGTCATCATCGTCGTCCTTGCGGCGGCGTGGAGCGGCTTCTGGTTCTATGCCGCGTCCAAGGTCGACGAAAACGTCGATATCTGGCGCTCCCGAGAGGCCGCGGCTGGCCGCGTCTATGATTGCGCCAACCGTTCGGTCTCCGGCTTCCCGTTCCGGCTCGAAGTCCGCTGTAGCGGTGTCAGCGTTTCGCTGACCTCGCAAACGGCCACCCAGAATGCGAAGCAGGTGCCGATCACCGCGAAGCTCGGTGAGATCGTTGTGGTTGCGCAGATTTACACGCCGCGGCTCCTGGTCGCCGAATTCACCGCGCCGGCAGTCCTGTCCGAGCGCGGTCAGCCGGCGATGGTAATGAATTGGGGCTCGGCGCGCAGCAGCATCACCGGTCTCCCGGGTACGCCTGACAGCGCCGACATTGTGTTCGACGACGTGTCGCTCGACCGTTTCGCCGGCTCGGTGCAGGCGCCGACCGCACGTGCCAAACAGGTCGAATTGCATGGCCGCACGGCAGCGAATTCGACGCCGGACAAGCCGGTGATCGAGACGGCCCTGCAGATCAGGAGCGGCAGCATTGCCGATGTTCATCCGATCCTCGCCGCACCCTTCGACGCCGATATCCGCGCATTGCTAAGCGGCCTCAAGGATGTCTCGCCCAAGCCCTGGCCGCAACGTTTCCGCGAGCTTCAGGCTGCAGGTGGACGCGTCGAGATCGTGCAGTCGCGCGTCCAGCAGGGGGAGATCATCTCGCTGGCGACGGGCTCGCTCGGTCTGACCGCCGCGGGCAATCTCGACGGCGAATTGCAGATGACCGTGGCGGGACTGGACAAGGCTATCGCCGCCCTCGGGATCGACAAGTTGCTCGAGATGGGCGTGCCTCAGGAGGCGCTGGATCGCATTGCGCCCGGCGTGAAGTCGCAAGACGTCAACAACATTCTCGGTGCGCTGGATCGCGCGATCCCCGGTCTCGGCAATGTCGTGCGCAAGAATGCCGGCAGCGGCCTTGCCGCCGGCGTCAATTCGATCGGGACTGCGGCTGTCTTGGAAGGCAAAGCGGCGCGGTCGTTCCCGCTGAAATTTGTCGATGGCGCGGTGTTCCTCGGGCCGCTGCGCGTGGCGCAGATCCCGCCGTTGTTTTAAGGGGCCAGTTTCTCGCTTCCCCTCTCCCCCAGCGCAGCGTAGCTGCGCGCCGCGGGAGAGGGTGGATCGAACCGCAAAGCGGTTCGAGACGGGAGCGACTCAGATTGAATCCGGCAGGCAGTCAGCCATCGAAGTCGGTCGAAGGCAGGCAGGAGCCCGCGTTACTACGAGCGGATGAGTTTGGAGCGACGCGATGAGTCTGAACCCCATTGATCTCGCCGCGCTCTCTCACGCTCTCGACATCGCGCGCAAACACCCGAAGGAGGCCGAGCGGATCGACGGCAAGCTCGCCAAGGAGGGCGGCGACTGGCTCGCTCTCGCCACGTCAGCCGCGTTTCATTGCCAGATGAGCGCGCTGAATTTGCTGCCATGGCAGTCGCCGCCGATGTTCGCCCATATCGAACGGCCGAGCCGCGACGAGCATGCCGCCGAGTTGTTGCAACGGATGCTCGATGCCGGTTTGAGCCGATACGAGTCCGACCCGGTTGCTGCGCTTGAGCGATCCGAAGCGGGAAAGGCGCGAGAGAAGACTCGGGGAGCGCGAAAGAAGCCGCCGAATGCTGACCCAGACTTTTGGCTCTGACCTGTGATTGTCAGCGTCTCGTATTCGTCGTTGAGCTTCATAGCTTTTCCGTTTTGATGACGGTGAATTGCGAATTGGAAACCAGAGACACACGGGGGCTTGTGACGTTGCTAGAATCCTGTCCCCGGTCGATTTCGACGATGTAGTGTAGACTTGGACGAATCCCAAGTTCGCAAGTACGAGTGCACTTTCCTGAGCGCGCCTGACACGCTAAGATGATCCCAACAAAGGTTTGGGAGCACTTGGTGGGATCTTCACGAGTCGCCTGGGCGGCGACCATGGTAATCGTCGTGGTCGTCGTTTTCATTGCTTTTAATCTCAATCACGGCATTGGATATGCAAACGGTCCGGCGTGCGACGATTGGTACTATTTTGGGATCTTCGAGGACTATTGGAATTCAGTGTCCGTTGCTCCCGGAATGTACCAAATTATCCGGTACTCCGCTGTCCTCCCATGGTCATATGTCGCGCCCCATTTATCGACAGTCGCCTTCCATGACCTGAAGTTCTGGGCGCACATTCTCCTAACGTCTGGCTTATTCACTTACGCAGCGATCAAACTTTACGGATCGCGAGTAGGCGCGATCACAGCGATACTATTCTCCTGCTCGACCCTCGTTCTCGGCTCTATGTCCCATGACTACGTGACGGGTGCAGGCGTGCTATGGGCCAGTGCTGCGATTGCTGCAACACTCTATGGTGCATCGCGTGACAACCAACTGCCCGGCGCCTTCGCTGTCGGCGCATTCTATGCTCTTTGCGTCTATACTCACATTCCGATCATCTTGTTCATATTCGCAGTACCGCTTCTATTCTTCGCAGTATCCAAGCGATCAAATCCGATCCTCTCATTTGTTCGTTTCAACATCGTGGGACTGGTCGGCTTCGCGGTTGCGTCTCTTGGTCTCGCCGCGTTCAGTTGGGTTATAGGAAACAACTTCTATTTTTACAGCCCGGAAATTTACGCCGTCTTCATCGCCGTTAAGCCAGGGTTTTATGCTCGGCCAACACCGAATAATTTCGAGTGGTTCAAGACTGACACCAACATCGCGTTTTTCGTCGCGGCCTTCGGTGTATCGCTAGTTGCTCTGGCTAGAGCAATCATCTTCCGCGACGTTGACCGCCGGAATCTTATCCCGACTCTCGTGTACATCCCCGCGGCCGTCATGTGCTTCGCTTGGGAGTTTTCTGGTCAAGTCGTCCTGCAACAGAACGTCTATGCACCATGGATGTATCCCGTTGCTTTCCTCGCCTGCGGAGCAGGCCTCTCGCAGGCCCCTCGCTTGAACATCCCGACGACCGTAATCATCACCTGTCTCATTGCCATCGCGCTGTGCGTGGCCGCTACGACGATCGGGGTCAATATCGGCGCCAAAGTCAGATACCCAGTTGCGCTAGCCTTCATCATGTTCGCCGCGCTGGCAATCTGGCGCTATAGTGCTGTGCCCTTATACGCAAGCTTGGCTGCGCTAGTTTGCTTGACTTTCCCCACAGGATACGGGGCACTCCCATGGTTTATAGATGGATCTAATGAGCGAAGACTGTACGAGATCGTAAGTCAGGCACGCCGGTTCATTGTTCCGAATTACAAGGCCGGAGCCGCGTTCTGGATCTCCGGTCGCGTTAGAGATGAATTCCCGAGTTTACCACCAGTCACGATCCCTCGCACATTCTTGGAATGTAGCGCCTACCCCGGCGCCTTCCCATCGGTTGTCAGACCCACCGAGGCTTGGGATTCATCTTCTACGGACCTGAAAACTCTTTCCAATTCCGGGAAACTTACGAAAGGACGAAGATTATTCATAATCGCTCCGGGTGATGACATAGCGGCGCAAGCAAGCGAAGCCCTAAAGGACATTGGCCGGACTGTTCGCCAAATTGGCGAGGTCAAAATATCCGACGGCTTTTCGGTGGCGGCAGTTGATGTGGCCGATTGAACGAGAATGCACTTCAGTTCTACAGACCATCTGTTTGCGCAGGATTGCCGGATTCCTGAGCCTACTGCATCGTCACCGCTCGCGCCTCGACCGTGATCATCACCGACCGCTGCAGACCCGTTCGACGCCGTGGTGACCCTAGCGCGTGACGACCGTGCCTCTCGCATTGTCATTGGGTTCATCCAGTGGTGTCAGCGCTGACCGTGACATAGGCCCTTATAGACTTCACGGGTGTCCAGAAAGATGAACGATTTATTTGGTTCGCTTCCTGCGGAGACTTGGAGATAGGCAACGTTGATGAACTCGGCTCACTGTGCGCTGCGTGGGTGTCTGGCATTGAGCTGTCACGCGATAACGAACGGTCAGCGGAATCGGCGACGACGTTCGCGGCGCCAAGGGAACCGCGTACAAGGGACATTATACGGACACCGATTTCCGTTTCCCCTGCCATCTCAGTTGGTTACATAGAGGCTCATACTCCCGCAAGGGGAGAAGGGAAGAAGAGCCTCAATCCTTCTTCGTCAGCGCCTGATGCTTGCGCCCGAAGTCCGGTGCCGCTTCATCCTGACCGATGCTCACGATGCCGCGGCGGATCGCGCGGGTGCGGGTGAAGTGCTCGAACAGCGCATCGCCATCGTCGCGGCGGATGGCACGGGTCAGTTTCGACAGGTCTTCCTGGAAGGTGCCGAGCATTTCCAGCACCGCGTCCTTGTTGGCGAGAAACACGTCGCGCCACATGGTCGGGTCTGATGCCGCGATACGGGTGAAATCGCGGAAACCGCCCGCGGAGAACTTCAGCACTTCCGAACGAGTCACGTCTTCGAGCTCGTCGGCCGTGCCTACGATTGTATAAGCGATCAGATGCGGCAGATGGCTGGTGACCGCGAGCACCAGATCGTGATGCGCGGCCTGCATGATCTCGACATTGGCGCCGAGCGCAGCCCAGAAGCCGGTGAGCTTCTCGACGGCCGCGGGATCCGCGCCCTCGGGCGGCGTCAGAATGCACCAGCGATTGCTGAACAGTTCGGCGAAGCCGGAATCCGGGCCGGAGTTTTCCGTGCCGGCGACCGGATGCGCGGGAATGAAGTGGATGTTGTCCGGCAGATATTCGGACATCGCGTGCAGCACGGAGGCTTTCACCGAACCGACGTCGGAGACGATTGCGCCGGGCGCGAGATGTGCTGCGATGCTTTTCGCCACGTCACCCGCCACGCCGACGGGGACGCAGGCGATGACCAGATCGGCATCCTTGACGGCGCTGGCATTGTCGTCGGCGATGCGGTCGGCGAGCTTGATTTCCACGGCGCGTGCGCGCACGGCCGCCGAATTGTCGGTGGCAACCAATTCACCGGCAAGGCCGAGCTGCTGGATGCCGCGCGCCAGCGACGAGCCGATCAGGCCAAGCCCGATCAGCGCGATACGTTTGAAGGGCGGCGTGGCGCTCACGTCATTGCCCCGAATTCGATGCCATGAATTCACGCAGCGTCTCGATCACCAGCCTGTTGGCTTCCTCGGTGCCGATGGTCATGCGCAGCGAGTTCGGCAGGCCGTAATTGGTCACGGCGCGGAGCACCAGCCCGCGCCTGGTCAGGAACGCATCGGCATCCGCTGCCGTCTTGCCGGTCGCCGGAAAATGCATCAGCAGGAAATTGGCCACGCTCGGCGTCACCTCGATGCCGAGCTTGGTGATTTCCTCGGTCAGGATGCCGATCCACTTGGCGGTGTATGTGCGCGACATCTCGACATGGCCGGTGTCCTCGATCGCCCCCACTGCGGCCATCATCGCCGGCGCCGAGACGTTGAACGGCCCACGAATCCGGTTCATCGCATCGACGATGTGCGCAGGGCCGAACATCCAGCCGATCCGCAAGGCGGCCAGGCCGTGCACCTTCGAGAAGGTGTAGGTGGCGACGGTATTCTCGGTGGTCTTCGCCAGCTCCAGGCCGTTGTCGTAGTCGCCCTTGGTCACGTAGTCCCAGTATGCGGCGTCGAGCACCAGCAGCACGTGCTCCGGCAGGCCGGCGCGCAGGCGCTTGATCTCGGAGGACGGCAGATAGGTGCCAGTCGGGTTGTTCGGGTTCGCCAGCCACACCAGCTTGGTGCGCGGCGTGACGCAGTTCAGGATCGCATCGACATTGCAGGTGAAGTTGGTTTCCGGAGCGACCACATTGGTGGCGCCGTTCGCCTGGGTAGCGATCGGGTAGACCAGAAAGCCGTGCGTCGTCGAAATCGCCTCGTCGCCGGGGCCGAGATAGACATGCGCAATCAGGTTGAGAATTTCGTCGGAACCGGCACCGCAGATGATCTGCGCGGGATCGAGGCCGAAGCGGTGGCCTAGCGCCTCGCGCAGCACCTTCGACGTGCCTTCCGGATAATCCTCGAGATGCGCGACAGCAGTGGCGAAGGCGTCCTTGGCGCGCGCCGACGGACCGAACGGGGTCTCGTTGGCCGACAGCTTGTAGGTCTTGCGGCCGGGCTCCACCACCGGGCTCTTGCCAGGGGTGTAGGGCGCAATATCGAGAATGCCGGGCTTCGGCACGGGACGAGACATCTTCAACTCCAGAACGTCAAATTGGCTTACGAACGCGGTGCGTCGCTGGCGGCCACGGTATAGCGGGTTGCGTGGCTGCCGACGAGAGCCGTGGAGCGTACCGAGGCGCCGGCTTCGATCAGCGCCGACTTGATCTTGTCGAGGCTGGAGGCTCTCGTGATCGAGATCAGCAGCGCCGCGCCGTCAAAGGCGGTATCCGGCACGGCGACGATTTCGGCCAGCGGCGATAGCGCGCGCGCGGTCTCGGCATTCCAGCCGGACACCCGCACGCTCCACATCTCGACCTCGGTCACCATGGCGCTGTCGGCAACGCGTGACACCACGAACACCGGCAATGCGGCCGGATGGTCGGCGCGTTCAATGAACGGCAGGCGTGCGATGATCTTCGGCGCGCCCAGGGCTTCCAGCGGGATCCACCACGGCGTGCGGCTGGACGTCGCCGAGACCAGCGCGAGATCACCCTTGGACTTGGCCACGGCCTCGACCGCTGCGGCGGCGCTGAAATGCGCGACGTAAGGCACCGTGAAGCCGAAATGAAAGCGTGCGGAATCCCGCATCGCACTCTCGCCGAGCGACAGATCCGCATGCACCGAGAACGGCGCCTGAACGTAAGTGAAAGTCGAGATGATCACCCGCCAGATGCTCTCGACGGTGTCGATCGGCAGGATGCCGCGATGGCGCTGCACCAGACGGCGCATCATGTCGGCCTCGCGCGCCGGCCGGAAGGCGGAGCCGACCTCCTGGGTCTGCTTCACCGAAATCAGCCGGTCGATGATGTCGCCGCGCTGCATCAACAGGGCGTGAACCTGCGCGTCGATGCTGTCGATCTCTTTGCGCAGTTCATCCAGCGAGGGCGGGGCGGGTGGTAATTTCGACATGTTCAAAACCTTCGGGACGGGAGGCGTGATAGGTCCCGTCGAGCTTGCCGGGCCGGCTCCGGGGAGCCGGCGGGCACGGCCATTGATTAGGTAAGACGGTGCCGGAAAGCAAAGAAAACATGGAAGATTTGGCCGCAGGGCAGTTGGGCAATTTGACCGGGGTATGCCCATATTGACGGCAGGCGGGTGTGGGACTAGTTTCTGGTCTCTTCCGTGGTCATTTGAGCCGGCCGGCTTGCAGCCACGTTAAACAACTCGCTAAACAGGCCGGGGACAGTTTGATCCCGGCCGAGCTATTTGTTCAGGCCGGGTTTTTTATGGCCTGATTCCGGTTTTGGTTTGAGAACCTCCTGAGGAGGCCGGTATCAAGATGGTAAATGTCGAACTGGTGAAGAGTCCGGTTGTCCGCCCCGATGAGCGTGGACATGAAGCCGATCACCCGACCTCGCTGGTCGCGGGTTTTGGCATGGATCAGCCGCTGCGGCTTGATTGCGGCGTCGACCTCGCGCCGTTCCAGATCGCCTATCAGACCTACGGAACGCTCAACGCTGACAAATCCAATGCGATCCTGGTCTGCCACGCTTTGACCGGCGACCAGCACGTCGCCAATATCAATCCGATCACCGGCAAGCCCGGCTGGTGGCAGACACTGGTCGGCCCCGGCAAGGCACTCGATACCGAACGCTACTTCATCATCTGTTCGAATGTGCTCGGCGGCTGCATGGGCTCGACCGGTCCGGCCTCGACCAATCCCGCCACCGGCAAGATCTGGGGACTGGATTTTCCGGTGATCACCATTCCCGACATGGTGCGTGCGCAGGCGATGCTGATCGACAGTCTCGGTATCGGTCAGTTGTTCTGCGTCGTCGGCGGTTCCATGGGCGGCATGCAGACGCTGCAATGGACCGCGGCCTATCCGGAGCGCGTGTTCTCCGCGCTGGCGGTCGCCTGCAGCACGCGGCACTCGGCGCAGAATATCGCCTTCCACGAATTGGGGCGTCAGGCCGTGATGGCCGATCCCGATTGGCGCGGCGGGCGCTACTTCGAGGAAGGCACGCATCCGCATCGCGGCCTCGGCGTCGCGCGGATGGCCGCGCATATCACCTATCTGTCGGATGCCGCCTTGCACCGCAAGTTCGGCCGCCGCATGCAGGACAGGGAGTTGCCGACATTCTCCTTCGATGCGGATTTTCAGGTCGAGAGCTATCTGCGCTATCAGGGCTCGTCCTTCGTCGAGCGCTTCGATGCCAACTCCTATCTCTATCTGACGCGTGCGATGGACTATTTCGATATCGCAGCCGACCACAACGGCAAGCTTGCGGAAGCGTTTCGCGATACGCAGACGCGCTTTTGTCTGATGTCGTTCACATCAGACTGGCTGTTTCCGACGGCGGAATCGCGCGACGTCGTGCACGCGCTGAATGCCGGCGGCGTCCGCGTGTCCTTTGCGGAGATCGAAACCGACAAGGGTCATGATGCCTTCCTGCTCGATGTGCCCGAGTTCCTCGATATCGCCGGTGCATTTCTGAACTCCGCAGCCTCCGTGCGCGGCCTGCCTGTTACGGGGACATAGAGATGGCGTTTCCACAACAGACCTTGCCGCTGAATGCTGCGGTGGCGACGCCGGCGCCGCGCGGCACGCAGGATTATCGAGGCGATCACCTCCTGGTTGCGGAGATGATCAAGCCGGGCTCGAAGGTGCTCGACGTGGGATGCGGCGACGGCGATCTGCTGCAACTGCTGGAGAGCCGCGGCATCGACGGCCGCGGAATCGAATTGTCGCGCGAAGGCGTCAACCGCTGTGTCGGTAAAGGCCTCGCCGTGGTGCAGGGCGACGCCGATACGGACTTGATCAACTATCCCGACGATGCGTTCGACTACGTGATCCTGTCGCAGACGCTGCAGGCGACGCGACAGCCGCGCGTCGTGCTGGAAAATCTGCTGCGCATCGGCCGCAGCGCGATCGTGTCGTTTCCGAATTTCGGCTTCTGGAAAATGCGCGTGCAGTTGCTTGTCGGCGGCCGCATGCCACGTACGGAGAATCTGCCGGCGACGTGGTACGACACGCCGAACATTCACTTCTGCACCATCAAGGACTTCGTGCAGCTGTGCGACGAGATCAACGTGAAGATGGAGCGCGCCGTTGCGCTCGATCTCTATGGCCGTCCGCTGCGCCTCAATGCGCCGTGGTGGTTCTGGAACATGTTCGGGGAGCAGGGCGTTTTCCTGCTGAGCCGCGCGAGTAAATCGGCGCAACCCTGATCGCGTATAGATTTCTGCCTGATGGAAACAGAAATCCCGCATTCCATGCGGCTTTTCACGCCGTGTGTCGGCCTGTGATGCACGCCAAAGATGTGCGTAAAAGCTAATTCGAATAGGTAATATAAGCGCGCATTCTGTCGAATGGGTGGCTGCTATGTCTATACGTATGGCGTCCGTTGAAGTTGAAGCGATTCACTCCGATGTCGCCGTTAAAAAATCGTCACTTGAACCGTTCTAGGTCTTGTTATCGCCATACCAACTTCGTTACCACGCCCGTCCCGATTGTTGGCCCGCGTATTTGGGCCGATGGGGTCCGGGGGTGTTAAGAGGAAAAATTCGGTATGGTTCAGTTCTTTGCGTATCGCCGTGCACTTCGCATCTCGGCTCTTGCGGTGTGTTCGGCGGCAGTTCTCGCGTCAGTCTCTCCCGCGTCGGCACGTCCTCATCACGGCGCTTCGCGTCATTCGCACCACGTCGGCAAGTACACACACAGCACGCGTCATCACGTCCGGCATCGCGCGCGGTATGCACGGCGCAGTGCCCGAGTCGAACAGCAGGCGCCTTCGTTCGGCGACTCCACAAATTTCAATAACGCCAATGCAAGCATGAACCAGCCTTCCGGCGGCTTCGGCGGTTCAGGCATCGTCGATGCAGCGCGCAGCTTCATCGGCCGCGGCAATCCGACGGCCCGCGGCCGTTTGTGGTGCGCAGCGTTTATGAACCTCGTATTGAAGCGCACCGGCCATCAAGGCACCGGGTCTGATATGGCGCGCTCGTTCTCGAGCTATGGCCAGCGCATCTCCGGTCCGCAGGTCGGCGCCATCGCCGTGATGTCGCGCGGTCGTCGCGGCGGTCATGTCGGTGTCGTCTCGGGCGTCGATGCCAAGGGCAACCCGATCATCGTCTCCGGCAATCACGGCAACCGCGTCGCCGAGTCGGTGTATTCGCGTGGTCGCGTTTACGCCTACGTGATGCCGACGAGCTGAGTTCGTCTATTCTGCGACGACGATCTTGTCGCCGGCGGTGATCATGCCGCCGGTGATGACCTCTGCGTAAATTCCGCAATCGGCGTGACCGTAGGTCTGCAGCAGCGTTTTCGGAATCGTCAGATCCCGCGCGGCCGTATCCGGATCGACATTGGTCGCTGCACATCGGACGATGCGCTTCACCACCTTGAGCCGGGTGCTGCCGATGGCGAGCGTCCGGTCGATCAGGTCGAATTCATGCCAGGCCGGCCAGCCCGCTACATGCAGGTTGCCGCGAAAGCGCAGCGGATGCACCGGCTGGCCGACGGCCTTTTCGAGATCTTTGACGCTGGCGAGGTTGATGATCGACACCACCTTGCGCGGCACGTCCGAAAAGCTATGGCCGTCCGCGAACAGCACCCTGGGTGGTCCGCGCAGTTCATCGGCAAAATTTGCAGCAAAGAACGCTTCGATTTCCGCACGTCCTTCGGCCGTCTGCAGATCGGCTCGCGCTGCCTCCACATTATCCTGCCGGATCGTCAGTGTATGGCTGGCGTCGTCGTAGTGGCTGCGGAGCGCGGCCAGGCGCTCGTTGCGCATCAGCATCAGAAACTGGGTCTTGGGAAAATATTGCGGTGCTGCCGGGTCGAACCCGATCGGGCCGTTCTCGATGGCATAGCGCCGGTCGGCCGGCAGGGTCTGGCCGGGCTTCAGCGTGACTTCTTCCAGAGGCTCGGGCGTCAGGCCCTTCACGGGATAGCGGTAGATGCTGGCAACGCTGGCGTAAGACTGTTCTGGCATGGTTCCGGTCTTAAGAGATTTGGGCCCGCGGCGCTATCGCCTGGCCGATTGGAATTTTATGCGGACCCCTTCCGTTTCGGGAACTGGCTGCCCACATTTGCATCAAGCTGGTTTTGACGCCAGCGACGACCGCAGCCGGTTGACCACCATCAATGCGGCCTGCGGATACCCAATGAAGATGCCCCATCCGTGCTTTCGAGGCGGACAGGGCAGGCCGAGGGACAACACACAATGAATATTGAGAAATACACCGAACGGGTGCGCGGCTTCATCCAGTCGGCGCAGTCGCTGGCCGTGCGCGAGGGCCACCAGCAATTCTCGCCGCTGCACATTCTGAAAGTTCTGCTGGACGACAGCGAAGGGCTGGCCGGCGGCCTGATCGATCGTGCCGGCGGCAACTCCCGCGCCATCCTGAAGGCGACGGAAACCGAGCTGGGCAAGATGCCCAAGGTCTCGGGCGCAAGGGCCGGACAGGTCTATCTGGCGCCGGCGACTGCGCGCGCCTTCGATGCCGCCGAAAAGGCCGCCGAAAAGGCTGGCGACAGTTTCGTCACCGTGGAGCGGCTGCTGCTTGCGCTGGCGGTCGACAAGGACTCCGAAGCCGGCAGCCTGCTGAACAAGGGCGGCGTCACGCCGCAAAATCTCAACGCGGCGATCAATGCGCTGCGCAAGGGCCGCACGGCGGATTCCGCCACGGCCGAAAACGCCTATGACGCGTTGAAGAAATATGCCCGTGACCTGACCCAGGCCGCGCGCGATGGCAAACTCGACCCGGTGATCGGCCGCGACGAGGAAATCCGCCGCACGATTCAGGTATTGTCGCGGCGAACCAAGAACAATCCCGTGCTGATCGGCGAACCCGGCGTCGGCAAGACCGCCATCGTCGAAGGTCTCGCGCTGCGCATTCTCAATGGCGACGTGCCGGAGAGCCTGAAGGACAAGAGCCTGCTGTCGCTCGATCTGGGGGCGCTGATCGCCGGCGCGAAATATCGCGGCGAGTTCGAGGAGCGGCTGAAGGCCGTGCTGGGCGAGGTCACCTCGGCAGAAGGCGGCATCATCCTGTTCATCGACGAAATGCATCAGCTGATCGGCGCCGGCAAGGGCGATGGCGCGATGGACGCGTCGAACCTGTTGAAGCCTGCGCTCGCCCGCGGCGAATTGCATTGCATCGGCGCCACCACGCTCGACGAATATCGCAAGCATGTGGAGAAGGACGCGGCGCTGGCGCGGCGTTTCCAGCCGATCTTCGTGGCTGAGCCGACTGTGGAAGACACCGTCTCGATCCTGCGCGGCCTCAAGGACAAATACGAACAGCATCACGGCGTCCGCATCACGGACTCGGCGCTGGTCGCTGCCGTGACGCTGTCGAACCGCTACATCACTGATCGCTTTTTGCCGGATAAAGCCATCGACCTGATGGACGAGGCTTCGGCACGGTTGAAGATGCAGGTCGACTCCAAGCCCGAAGAACTCGATTCGATGGACCGCGAGATCATCCGGCTCAAGATCGAGCAGGAGGCGCTTGGCAAGGAAACTGATGCCGGCTCGAAGAGCAGGCTCGAAACGCTCAAGAAGGAACTCGCCGAGCTAGAAGAGAAATCGGCCGCGCTCACCCAGCGCTGGTCGGCCGAGAAGAACAAGCTGTCGAATGCGCAGAAGCTCAAGAGCGAGCTCGATGGCTTGCGCCTCGAATTGGCCGATGCGCAGCGCCGCGGCGAGTATCAACGCGCCGGTGAGCTGGCCTATGGCCGGATTCCCGACCTTGAAAAGCGTCTGGCCGATATCGAAGCCAACGAGAATTCCGAGATGATGGAAGAGGCGGTCACCGCCAATCACATCGCGCAGGTGGTCTCGCGCTGGACCGGCGTGCCGGTCGACAAGATGCTCGAAGGCGAGAAGGACAAGCTGTTGCGGATGGAGCTCAGCCTCGGCGAGCGCGTCGTCGGCCAGGCCGAAGCCGTGCGTGCGGTGGCAACTGCCGTCCGTCGTTCACGCGCGGGCTTGCAGGATCCGAACCGGCCGATCGGCTCGTTCATGTTCCTCGGCCCCACCGGCGTCGGCAAGACCGAGCTGACCAAGGCGTTGGCGTCCTATCTGTTTGACGATGACACCGCGATGGTTCGTCTCGACATGTCCGAATACATGGAGAAGCACTCGGTCTCACGCCTGATCGGCGCGCCTCCGGGCTATGTCGGCTATGACGAGGGCGGCGCGCTCACCGAAGCTGTGCGGCGGCGGCCCTATCAGGTCGTGCTGTTCGACGAGGTCGAGAAGGCGCATCCGGATGTGTTCAACGTGCTGCTGCAGGTGCTCGACGACGGCCGCCTGACCGATGGCCAGGGCCGCACCGTCGATTTCCGCAACACGCTGATCATCATGACGTCGAATCTCGGTTCGGAATTCCTGGTCAACCAGCCCGAGGGGGAGGATACGTCAGCGGTGCGCGACCTGGTGATGGGCAACGTCCGCGCCCATTTCCGGCCGGAATTCCTGAATCGTGTCGACGAGATCATCCTGTTCCACCGCTTGCAGAAGAGCGAAATGGGCCGGATCGTCGAGATCCAGTTCGCGCGGCTCACAAAGCTGCTGGAAGATCGCAAGATCACGCTGGTGCTGCACGACGAAGCCCGCGACTGGCTCGCCGACAAGGGCTGGGATCCCGCTTACGGCGCCCGTCCCCTGAAACGCGTGATCCAGCGCAACGTGCAGGATCCGCTGGCCGAGATGATCCTCGCTGGCTACGTCAAGGACGGTGACCATGTCGACATAAGCGCCGCCGGCAACGTCCTGACCTTCAACGGCAAGCCGGCCCGGACCGCGGAGATCGCCGAGTTCGAGGCGCCGGTGCCGAAGCGGCAGCTGAACTGACGGCACGGGTTTAAACGCAACGAAACGGCCTGAATCTCGCGGTTCAGGCCGTTTCCACGTCGGAAGATCATGACCCGCATCCTCGTGGTCGGCGCCACCGGCCTTGTCGGCCACCATGTCATCGCCAAAGCGCTCGCCGACAGTCGGATCGCGCGCATCGTTGCGCCGACGCGGCGGCCGCTCGAGGCGCATGCGAAGCTCGACAACCCGTTGGTTGATTTCGACCGGTTACCAGCCGAGGCCGACTGGTGGGACGTCGATGGTGTGATCTGTGCACTCGGCACGACGCGAGCCAAGGCCGGCTCGGATCAGGCGTTTCGTGTCGTGGACCATGACTATCCGCTCCCAGTCGCGCGACTGGCGCGGAAGCATGGTGCAGGCTGTTTCGCGCTCAATTCATCGGTGGGTGCCAATGCGCATTCAAAGCTGCTTTATCCGCGGACCAAGGGAGAAGTCGAGGAAGCGCTGAAGGCGATGGGCTTTCCGTCTTTGCCGACAAGATCGCCGATGCATTGATCGAGGTGGCCGTGACCGGCCAACCTGGTGTTCACCTCATCGAATCGGCTGCACTCGCCGCGGATTGATGTTGCCTTGACGGGCGTGCATCGGCGCCGGCGATGGCTGCTGCAAGCCCATCCTGCGGCACGAGTCCTGGCGCATCCGTCGCCTCCACGATCGGCTGATCCGCGCGGCTCGCGCGCCACTCGACCAGCATCATCACCGTACAGATCGCGTAGAAGCCGACACCGATCGTGTAGGTTGCAGCGATGCCGAGTTCGATGGACAGCGCCATGCCGAGCGCGGAAGCCAGCATGGAAGTGATGCCGTTGGCGCTCCAGAAGAACGGCAACAGGTTTTCATGGCGGCGCCAGAGACCGAGGCCGAGCGGGAACATCATGCCCATGCAGAAGGCAGGCGGCGCCAGCAGCAGAATGGAGATGCCGATCCGCATCTCGGTGGTAGCTGACCGCGTCCAGGTGGTGACGAGCGGCGTCAGCCAGCCAGCGACGGCGAGCGTGATGAGCAATGCGGCGCCCCTGAACGCAGCGGTAGCTGCACGTGGCGTCTTGGCGCTGACTGTGGCGCTGCCGATGCCGCCGAACAGCAGGATCGCAAACAGCACGACGCCGAGGCCATAGACGGGATGTCCGAGAAACACCATCAGCCGCTGCATCTGCGAGATTTCGATCAGCATGAAGCCCATGCCGATCGCGCTAAAATAGGCAACAGGCGGTGTCAGGATCGATAGCGGCATCTGCCGTGCGAGCGCTACGAACGGCACGGCGATGTAATAGACGCAGGCGGCGAGCGCGGTCAGAACGAGGATCAGCGTAATGGAGATCGCTGTATTATTGTTGGTGACGCCCACCGACGGATTGGTAATCAGCTCGCCCAGGCGCGACGTATAGAAGAAGAACGGCTTGTCGTCGGTGGAGGGCGTGATGTTCTCCGGCAGAGATGTGAAATAGGCGTGGTCAGCCTTACCGGACATCAGCGTCGAGGTCACGCTGTCGAAGCCAATGCCTGGTCCGAGCAGGACCTTGAAGCCTTGCGCATGTATTCTTTCGCGTGCGGCGTTCCATTCGGCCGTGCTGAACGCGTCGGGCCGTGTGATGACCGTGACGATCTCACCGACGTTCAGAGTGATCACGTGCTGCGTAAGCTCTGCCGCGGGCACGCCGCGTTGTTGCAGTGCTTTGGTTGCGATGGCAATCAGGCGATAGAACTCGCCGCGATGGCTATCCGGGTTGTACCAGCGCGACACCGACAGCAAGCCGCCAGGGTTCAGTGCGCGATAGAAGTCGTCCCATGCCTCCACGGTGTAAAGACGATTCTCGGTCAGCGTCAGACCGCCGGCTGCCGTCGCGGCCCATGTGTCGATCAGCGATATCTGCACGAGGTCGTATTTGTCGGGCGAGTGATTGATGTAGCTGCGGGCTTCCGCATTCACCAGCGTGACGTCCGGCCGCCTATGCAGATTGCCGGCGAAATCGGCGAACTTGTCGGTGAGGACTTCGAAGATCGCAGGATTGATCTCGATGCCGCTGATTTTTCTGGCGCCGAAATACAGGCCCGAGAGAATATCGCGTCCGCCGCCGACTCCGACAACCGCAACATGTCCGGGCGGCTGAACGAGATAGGCGGCATTGATGACGTCGTCCTTCAAATAGGACAGCTTGCTGAGATCACCGTCGAATTTGGTAATAACCGTGGCGGCATCGGCGTCGATATCGAGACGCTTCTGGTCGATCTTGGTTTGCGGCTGGCGTACGAAGCCCCAGCCGATCGGCGGTGTCTCATCCATCCCCGTGACGCGCACGCGCGAATAGGTATTCCAGCGTTCGAACAGCGTATCGGTCTGTTCCATGCCCTTGGCCCAGAACACGCCGAGATGGCTCTTGCCGGAGGCGGCGAGTCCGGTATGGACCGCGGCAGCTGCGACCAGCGCGAGGGCGACCGCGCGGCTCAGGCGCAGATTGCTTGAGCCCTGTTCGTTGCGCGACACCATCCAGCCGGCGCCTGCGGCGCAGGCTCCGATCCACAGTGTTGCGCTGACAGGATCGACGACGAGCAGCAGGAAGATGACGCCGAGGCAGCCAAAGGCTGCGCCGGACAAATCCGAGGCGTAGAGCCAGCCGCCGCCATAGGGCAGGCGCGTGAGTAATAGCGTGATGCAGATGCCGCTTTCGGTGAACGGCAGCACGAAAGCCAGCGTTGAAGCGGCCAATGCCATTTGAACATAGGGTGCGGGGACAAACAGCGGCGCGCAGAGCAGGAGCGCCATGGCGCCGACGCCCGACAGCGCAAACCACGAAGCATGGCGGGCGAATTCGTTCGCTACGTGCTCTGGTGCGTATCGTGCAGGCTGGCCGTACACTTCCATCGCGCCACGCGTGAGGCCGAGCATGGCCAGCGAGATCGCTGCGAAGGCGAAATGATAGTAGAGCATCACGCTAAAAAAGCGTGTGATCAGAATTTGGTAGGACAATGTCGCGGCGGCCAGCACGAAAATGGCGAGGCAATAACGGCCTTGAATCCGGGGGAGTGTCTGCAAGACTCTGTCCTTAGATTGAAATGTGCCATGATTGGAAATTGGCGGACGCGTGATTTAATTTACGCGTGCAAGTTGAAGCAAATTTCCTAATTTGGTCTTGCCGGAATGCGCGAAAGGGCCTGGAACGCCTCGAAGTTGCAAGGAATGCGCGTTTTTGCATGCGCATAGGCCTTCCCCTAGGCTGCCTTGGTCGCAGTCCGTGAGCGCTCCGTGTGATCGACAATCGTTTTGCTTTGGTGTGGTCGGCGGTCTCGGCGCGCTGGCCGGGGCCGACCTCCTGCAACAACTGATCCGGGCCACGGCCGCCGACCGCAAGCGCTATGCCATTGTGTTCGAGCAGCAGAGTTTTCCGGACGATGAGTCTGCGGACTGACATTGCCTACGATCCGATGGGACGGAGACTGTATGTTTTTAGCCTGATCCGGCGGCTTGGAAGCCGATCTGATCGCGATTCCCTGTAATACGGCGCATGCCTTCGTGGATCGCATGCAGATGCATTTGCGGGTGCCGGTTCTCAACATGCTGGATGAGGCGATGGCTCAGATCGCCGACCGCTATGCTGGGCGGTCGGCCTGTTGGCCACGTCGGGTACGGTCGAAAGCGGCGTCTACGCGGCTGCGGCGGCGCGTGCCGGCGTTCGACTGATGGTGCCCGATGACGAACATCAGGCGCTGGTTATGGAGGCGATCTACGGTGTCGAGGGCGTCAAAGCTGGCTTTACGGAAGGAAAAGGCCAGGCTGATCTGCGCCTGGCGACCGATCATCTCGCGCAACGAGGGGCAGGAGTGATCGTGCTTGGCTGTACCGAACTGCCCCTACTGTTTCCGCAAACGGAGACGTTCGACGCGGCCGGCCATATCGTGGCGCTCCTCGATCCGACCCTGCAGTTGGCCTCGGCCTGCATCAGGCATGCCCGCGCGGCGTCGGTCTGACGCATGGTATCAGGCGAAAAATAAGAATTTAGCGGCTGGTCGTCGGCCGTGCTGGTGACACCGCGCCGGTCACGCCTGCGTCGGACACGCGGGCGCCGGGGCCACGCATGGTCATCTGGGCGTCGATCCGGTCACGTTCCTTCTCGAAGCCGGCCATGATCGGCCCTTCGAGCGAGCGGCCGCGCGGCAGTTTCACGCGCATCGGATCGACGAAGCGGCCGTTGACCAGAATTTCGTAGTGAACGTGGGCGCCTGTGGACATGCCGGTGGAGCCGACGAAACCGATGACCTGACCCTGCCGCACGCGCTTGCCGGGCTCCATGCCCTTGGCGAAGGCCGACATATGGCCGTAGGCGGTCTCGTAGCCGTTATTGTGCTTGATGCGGATATATTTGCCGTAGCCGCCTTCCCAGGCTGCTTTTTCGATCACGCCGTTGCCGGATGCGAAAATCGGGGTGCCGTAGGGCGTCGACCAGTCCACGCCGGTATGCATCTTGGTGTAGCCGAGGATCGGGTGGCGGCGTCCGCCGAAGCCCGAACGCATGATGGCGTTATTGACGGGTTTGCGGACCAGAAACTTCTTCGCGCTCTTGCCGGTCTCGTCATAGTAGTCGACGACCGAGTCGTCGGTGGTCAGGAAGCGATAGTATTTCTTGGTTTCGCCGCCCACCGTAAGCGAAGCAAACAACACTTCGGTCTTTTCGGTGATGGTGGCGCCTTCGTCTTCGCCGGCAAAGAACACGTCGAACGAGTCGCCGGGCTGTACTTTGCGCTGGAAATCCACGTCGTAGGAGTAGATCCGGATCATATCCTCGATGACGGTAGCCGGGACCTTGTTGCGCAGCGCCGTCTCGTAAATGCTCTGATAGAGCCGCACGCCGGTGCCGTCATCCTCCTCGTCATCATCCGATGCGCTTGGCGCTTCGGCGACGGTGTTCATGCTGGAGACGTCGACGGCGACGTATTTGCCGAGATCGGAGAGGGCGGCGACAGCTTCGATGGTGGAGTCGTTGGCGACGATCACGCGATACGGCTGCAAGCGCTGGCCAGGTCCGGCCGGCGACATCAGGATTCGAACTTTCTGGCCTTCCTTCAGTCCGCCGTCGCGGCCGCGGGCACCCAGCGTAGTGGCAATGGCCTTGGCTTCCTCGGGCATCGCGCCCTGGTCGCGCAGGATCGTCAGGATGGTGTCGCCCTTCTTGACGATATGGATACGCTCGCCATTGGGGTTGCCGCCGGTCGCCTGATCCTTGGTCTTGGCCAGCAGCGTGACGTTTTCCGGCACGATACGGGTTTCGAAGCCCGCATAAGGATCGGCTGTGGTGCCTTCGGCGGCATAGGCCATCTTCATGTCGGGCTGTCCGCCGATATCGCCGGTGGCGCTGGCGACCGTCGTGTAGCGAACGCCAGTATTGCCGCGCCAGTTGGAGGCGTCGCGCACGCGCATCAGCACTTCATCGATGGCAACGCTCGCGCCGATTTTGGCTTTCGGCAACACCTGACCAAGATCGCGGGTGACGAAGGAGACTTCGGCATCCGGCTCGACGGCATTCGGATTGACCGCGGCGTCGTCGCTGTTCGGGGCGGGGCTGCCGACATCGGTCAGCAGGCGCTGTGCATTGAAGGGCGGGATCTTGGCGCTAAGATCGCTGGTCGCCATCGCCAGATTGCCGGAAATCCGGATGAAGGGCCGCACGCGCATGACGTCGCGATTGCCGACGCGGGTGACGGTGGAGACTTTGAGTACCTGGCGCGCGGCGGAAGAGTCGCTCGGCGGCGGCAGGCGGTCAGACTTATGCAGGCTGGCTTGTTTGTCGGTGGCACTGAAGGCGCCGCGTAGCGCGCCTTCGACACGCTCCGGTACCTTGGCAAAGGTCATCTCGCCGTCAAGCGACGCAAAAACGGCGCCGCCGATCAGAGCCGCGCCGCAGAGACCTGTGAGGATAGTACCACTGAACCATTGTACCGAGACGCGGCGACGATCGATGACTGCGGCTTCGGAGCCATCAACGGATAGCGGCGGCTCGTGGCCGAGATCAATCATCCCGGTCTCACGATTATAGGCGCCACCGCGTGACAGTCCGTGATTCAAGCCGACATCCCCCGAATTCCCAGCATCATGCGAAGAGTCTTCCCCAAGCACATCGCATCGACGGTCGAACAGTGCGCGCCAAAATGCTGGCCGAATGGACGAACGTCAATGCTGCAAACTCTTTCGCTGTGTTCTCTTTGGCCCAAAAGCGCACTGCGATGACGCAGCTCGTTCTTTCGAGAGACCGTTGGGCCCAGATCCGGTTCGACCACCCCTAAAAAGTTTCAGGGGCGACGCAGAATCTTTGCACAAGGCATGCTCAGAACGTCGGAGGAATGTGGCTCTTGTACGGCGTCACCCCTGTAAAACCTACGCTTTTTGGGCCCTGAGGCCTCCTCCACAGCACGTGACGATTTTCTGACGAATGGCGTTGACAGTTTCGGGTGAGGGGGCCTATAACCCGGCCACTGAGCGCAGCGGCGCCGGGGCCTACCAGCCCGGGCGGTTGTTCGTGTCTCGGAAGCTCATCACCGCGAAGAGTGTTTCAGTAGCCGATAGGTGTCGGCTGCTGATCTGTTGTCGGGTGATTGAGTGACAAGATTTTCTCCCTCCTGGGGAGATTGACGCATCTGCGTCGGGCTGTTTGACAAGTTAAATTGAAGAAAGAGAAACGTGGACGGCGGAGTCCTTGCGGGTCTCGTTCGATGGAAGCTTCGGCTTCTTGAGACGGGGCCGGACGAAAGACTTCGGCGGTACACGTTTTGAACAAAGGTTAACACCATCGTTGTTAGCGCTGTGAAGCGCGGACAGCAGATTGGCTGAACTTCGGTTTGGTCGATTTAGTATGGTGGGACCTCGTCAATACGTTGTGATCAGCCGGTTTAAAGTTTCAAGTCCAACTTGAGAGTTTGATCCTGGCTCAGAGCGAACGCTGGCGGCAGGCTTAACACATGCAAGTCGAACGGGCGTAGCAATACGTCAGTGGCAGACGGGTGAGTAACGCGTGGGAACATACCTCTTGGTTCGGAACAACACAGGGAAACTTGTGCTAATACCGGATAAGCCCTTACGGGGAAAGATTTATCGCCGAGAGATTGGCCCGCGTCTGATTAGCTAGTTGGTGGGGTAAAGGCCTACCAAGGCGACGATCAGTAGCTGGTCTGAGAGGATGATCAGCCACATTGGGACTGAGACACGGCCCAAACTCCTACGGGAGGCAGCAGTGGGGAATATTGGACAATGGGCGCAAGCCTGATCCAGCCATGCCGCGTGAGTGATGAAGGCCCTAGGGTTGTAAAGCTCTTTTGTACGGGAAGATAATGACGGTACCGTAAGAATAAGCCCCGGCTAACTTCGTGCCAGCAGCCGCGGTAATACGAAGGGGGCTAGCGTTGCTCGGAATCACTGGGCGTAAAGGGTGCGTAGGCGGGTTTTTAAGTCAGAGGTGAAATCCTGGAGCTCAACTCCAGAACTGCCTTTGATACTGAAAGTCTTGAGTATGGGAGAGGTGAGTGGAACTGCGAGTGTAGAGGTGAAATTCGTAGATATTCGCAAGAACACCAGTGGCGAAGGCGGCTCACTGGCCCATAACTGACGCTGAGGCACGAAAGCGTGGGGAGCAAACAGGATTAGATACCCTGGTAGTCCACGCCGTAAACGATGAATGCCAGCCGTTAGTGGGTTTACTCACTAGTGGCGCAGCTAACGCTTTAAGCATTCCGCCTGGGGAGTACGGTCGCAAGATTAAAACTCAAAGGAATTGACGGGGGCCCGCACAAGCGGTGGAGCATGTGGTTTAATTCGACGCAACGCGCAGAACCTTACCAGCCCTTGACATGTCTATGACCGGTACCAGAGATGGAACCTTCCCTTCGGGGCATAGAGCACAGGTGCTGCATGGCTGTCGTCAGCTCGTGTCGTGAGATGTTGGGTTAAGTCCCGCAACGAGCGCAACCCCCGTCCTTAGTTGCTACCATTTAGTTGAGCACTCTAAGGAGACTGCCGGTGATAAGCCGCGAGGAAGGTGGGGATGACGTCAAGTCCTCATGGCCCTTACGGGCTGGGCTACACACGTGCTACAATGGCGGTGACAATGGGATGCAAAAGGGCGACCTCTCGCAAATCTCAAAAAGCCGTCTCAGTTCGGATTGGGCTCTGCAACTCGAGCCCATGAAGTTGGAATCGCTAGTAATCGTGGATCAGCATGCCACGGTGAATACGTTCCCGGGCCTTGTACACACCGCCCGTCACACCATGGGAGTTGGTTCTACCTGAAGGCAGTGCGCTAACCGCAAGGGGGCAGCTGACCACGGTAGGGTCAGCGACTGGGGTGAAGTCGTAACAAGGTAGCCGTAGGGGAACCTGCGGCTGGATCACCTCCTTTCTAAGGATGGATCTTCAGAAGTCTGGGTTTGCTTGCAAACCTGAAGCTTCTATCGATCCTCTTTTGAAACATCAGTGGCCAGACATTGGATCAATGTCTGAGCTGCATAGGCGGGACACCGCCGTCTTCGTTTCTCTTTCTTCGCGGACGAACACACGCTGGGGCGTGCTCGTGCTGCTTGTTGGCGTTTGATCGCAAGGTCATGTCGATGAGCCGAGCGCAGTCCTTTGTTGTTAGGGCTTGTAGCTCAGTTGGTTAGAGCGCGCGCTTGATAAGCGTGAGGTCGGAAGTTCAAGTCTTCCCAGGCCCACCATATTTGCGCGCTTTGCTTTCAAGGCTGCTGCTGACGTCGACATCACATGCGCAAGCATCGCATCTGCAAAACGTGTTCTTTAGCGTTGAGCATTCGTCTTCTGGAACGGGGGCATAGCTCAGCTGGGAGAGCGCGTGCTTTGCAAGCATGAGGTCGTCGGTTCGATCCCGTCTGCCTCCACCAGAAACTTTGGTTGGGTGCTGATGAGCGATCGAGACGAAAACAACTTCAAGACATTCAGTGTGTTCAGACAGTGCGCGCCATATGGGCGGCGCCTGATTTAGTCCGCGGTATAACTTCGCTTGTCGGTCTTACGAGATCGACTGCGGGATTTATGACATCGTAAAGAGGAGATCGTTCCGAGGTTCGGATCTGCAAGCAATTGCGGGTGCCGCAATCATAATCTCCAGGAATTGAGTGCGAACGCTTTGCTTGCAAAGCTTCCGCATCTTTATTCCTTTTCAACGAAGCTTGACCGCCTCGTTGTCGGTTCGATCTTACGAAGCAAACTGGTCTTTCTAAATCATATCCAGCTGCATGAAGTGCGCACGGCTTGACCGCCGGCGTGCGGATTTTGCGTTTCCAATTCGTTGGTTGCGCAAAGCAGCGTGCAGCAAACTCTGCCGAGTGTGTGGATATTGATAATGAGAGCAATCAAGTGTCTTAAGGGTATTCGGTGGATGCCTTGGCAATGAGAGGCGATGAAGGACGTGCTACGCTGCGATAAGCTATGGGGAGCCGCGAAGAGGCTTTGATCCATAGATTTCCGAATGGGGAAAC
>NZ_CP197242.1:3452500-3457500 GCF_052076075.1 Tardiphaga sp. 866_E4_N1_4 | reverse complement strand
TGTCGCGCCAGCGGCAGTGCAGCATAGCTATGTACGGACGGGATAACCGCTGAAAGCATCTAAGCGGGAAACCCACCTCAAAACGAGTATTCCCTTGAGAACCGTGGAAGACGACCACGTTGATAGGCCGGGTGTGTAAGTGCGGCAACGCATGTAGCTTACCGGTACTAATCGTTCGATTGGCTTGATTGCTCTCATTTTCAATGTCCAGACATCAGTCTGACGTTATGAAAATGAGACTGCGCTCTGTAAATCAGACTGCGCAACTCAGGGACGCCCAAGCGCGTCCTACAGAAAGACCAAAACAGTTTGCTTCGTATCTTTGTCCTTCGCCGGCCTGGTGGTTCTAGCGAGGAGCTTCAACCCGATCCCATCCCGAACTCGGCCGTTAAACTCCTCAGCGCCAATGGTACTATGGCTTAAGCCCTGGGAGAGTAGGTCGCTGCCAGGCCTGCAAAGGACAAAGAACCCTCATCTACGATATCAATACAAAAAACGCCGCTTCCTTCGGAAGCGGCGTTTTTTGTTGTCTGGATTTTGTGCTGATCTCGGGGATCTAGAGCAGCATGCGCGCTCATCACGGCGGTCGCTGCTCCTCAAGACGCCGTTTCCACCCCCGTCCCTCATCCTGAGGAGCGGCAGAGGTTGATCGCAAAAATCATTCAGCCACGATTCAGCTGCAGCTTTTTGTTTGCGGCGAGATCGTCAACAAGCGTCTGCAGGGCTTTCTCAATGTCGATCGCGGTGGCGACCCGCATCGACCAAGATCATTCGGCCGCGATCCATCATCAAAATCCGAACCCGCGTAGTGCGGTCCGATTGAGCTCATTCAGGGTCGCGTTCGCCCGAGCGAGGGAAGCGAAGCGATCCGAGATCCGAAAAGGCTGCGATTGGAAGAACGGATTGTTCCTTCGCGCAACGGCATCGCCGCTGCTGCGCAGTCCGCTGGCTGGCATCATGCGCGCCGATCGCTTCTACCAGCGCCGCTGCATCTGCGTTCTTACAACGGCGCTGCAGCATCGTTACGCCGTCGGCCTGATAGTTCTCAACAGCAGATGAGAGATCGATGCCGACGATGCGCAGCGGCTCTTTGCATCATCGTATGAGCCAACGCGTATCGGAGGATCCGGATATCCCTGCAATTCAATGCGGAATCCTGCTGTCATCATCGCAGCGCACTATGATTCGGCGTCGACTTTACGCACACGAAAAACGCGTGACGATTTTCTGACGATTGGGCGTTGACAGCTTCGAGAGTGCGAGACTATAAACCGGCCACTGAGCGCGGCGGCGCCGGGGCCCACGGGTCCGGGACGGTTCGACGTTCAGAAGCACCTCAACGCGATGTGTGAAGCACCAGCCGACAGTTTCGGTGGGTGTTTTGTCGTCGGGTTGAGCTGTCAGGTTTTTGCAAGGAAGCCTGGCGGATCTCTATCGGTGCAATGGTCTGCTGCTTGTTTCGAACGAAATAATCGGCGCACTGCGAAGAAAGAGGTTGCTTCCTTCCTCTGGAGGGTCTACTGGTTCGCTCCCTTCGGGGCGCTGGCATCCACTGGATGCCGCCTGATGGATCTCACTTTGGAAGATCTGAAGATAGAGATTTCTCCCTCCTGGGGAGATTGACGCATCTGCGTCGGGCTGTTTGACAAGTTAAATTGAAGAAAGAGAAACGTGGACGGCGGAGTCCTTGCGGGTCTCGTTCGATGGAAGCTTCGGCTTCTTGAGACGGGGCCGGACGAAAGACTTCGGCGGTACACGTTTTGAACAAAGGTTAACACCATCGTTGTTAGCGCTGTGAAGCGCGGACAGCAGATTGGCTGAACTTCGGTTTGGTCGATTTAGTATGGTGGGACCTCGTCAATACGTTGTGATCAGCCGGTTTAAAGTTTCAAGTCCAACTTGAGAGTTTGATCCTGGCTCAGAGCGAACGCTGGCGGCAGGCTTAACACATGCAAGTCGAACGGGCGTAGCAATACGTCAGTGGCAGACGGGTGAGTAACGCGTGGGAACATACCTCTTGGTTCGGAACAACACAGGGAAACTTGTGCTAATACCGGATAAGCCCTTACGGGGAAAGATTTATCGCCGAGAGATTGGCCCGCGTCTGATTAGCTAGTTGGTGGGGTAAAGGCCTACCAAGGCGACGATCAGTAGCTGGTCTGAGAGGATGATCAGCCACATTGGGACTGAGACACGGCCCAAACTCCTACGGGAGGCAGCAGTGGGGAATATTGGACAATGGGCGCAAGCCTGATCCAGCCATGCCGCGTGAGTGATGAAGGCCCTAGGGTTGTAAAGCTCTTTTGTACGGGAAGATAATGACGGTACCGTAAGAATAAGCCCCGGCTAACTTCGTGCCAGCAGCCGCGGTAATACGAAGGGGGCTAGCGTTGCTCGGAATCACTGGGCGTAAAGGGTGCGTAGGCGGGTTTTTAAGTCAGAGGTGAAATCCTGGAGCTCAACTCCAGAACTGCCTTTGATACTGAAAGTCTTGAGTATGGGAGAGGTGAGTGGAACTGCGAGTGTAGAGGTGAAATTCGTAGATATTCGCAAGAACACCAGTGGCGAAGGCGGCTCACTGGCCCATAACTGACGCTGAGGCACGAAAGCGTGGGGAGCAAACAGGATTAGATACCCTGGTAGTCCACGCCGTAAACGATGAATGCCAGCCGTTAGTGGGTTTACTCACTAGTGGCGCAGCTAACGCTTTAAGCATTCCGCCTGGGGAGTACGGTCGCAAGATTAAAACTCAAAGGAATTGACGGGGGCCCGCACAAGCGGTGGAGCATGTGGTTTAATTCGACGCAACGCGCAGAACCTTACCAGCCCTTGACATGTCTATGACCGGTACCAGAGATGGAACCTTCCCTTCGGGGCATAGAGCACAGGTGCTGCATGGCTGTCGTCAGCTCGTGTCGTGAGATGTTGGGTTAAGTCCCGCAACGAGCGCAACCCCCGTCCTTAGTTGCTACCATTTAGTTGAGCACTCTAAGGAGACTGCCGGTGATAAGCCGCGAGGAAGGTGGGGATGACGTCAAGTCCTCATGGCCCTTACGGGCTGGGCTACACACGTGCTACAATGGCGGTGACAATGGGATGCAAAAGGGCGACCTCTCGCAAATCTCAAAAAGCCGTCTCAGTTCGGATTGGGCTCTGCAACTCGAGCCCATGAAGTTGGAATCGCTAGTAATCGTGGATCAGCATGCCACGGTGAATACGTTCCCGGGCCTTGTACACACCGCCCGTCACACCATGGGAGTTGGTTCTACCTGAAGGCAGTGCGCTAACCGCAAGGGGGCAGCTGACCACGGTAGGGTCAGCGACTGGGGTGAAGTCGTAACAAGGTAGCCGTAGGGGAACCTGCGGCTGGATCACCTCCTTTCTAAGGATGGATCTTCAGAAGTCTGGGTTTGCTTGCAAACCTGAAGCTTCTATCGATCCTCTTTTGAAACATCAGTGGCCAGACATTGGATCAATGTCTGAGCTGCATAGGCGGGACACCGCCGTCTTCGTTTCTCTTTCTTCGCGGACGAACACACGCTGGGGCGTGCTCGTGCTGCTTGTTGGCGTTTGATCGCAAGGTCATGTCGATGAGCCGAGCGCAGTCCTTTGTTGTTAGGGCTTGTAGCTCAGTTGGTTAGAGCGCGCGCTTGATAAGCGTGAGGTCGGAAGTTCAAGTCTTCCCAGGCCCACCATATTTGCGCGCTTTGCTTTCAAGGCTGCTGCTGACGTCGACATCACATGCGCAAGCATCGCATCTGCAAAACGTGTTCTTTAGCGTTGAGCATTCGTCTTCTGGAACGGGGGCATAGCTCAGCTGGGAGAGCGCGTGCTTTGCAAGCATGAGGTCGTCGGTTCGATCCCGTCTGCCTCCACCAGAAACTTTGGTTGGGTGCTGATGAGCGATCGAGACGAAAACAACTTCAAGACATTCAGTGTGTTCAGACAGTGCGCGCCATATGGGCGGCGCCTGATTTAGTCCGCGGTATAACTTCGCTTGTCGGTCTTACGAGATCGACTGCGGGATTTATGACATCGTAAAGAGGAGATCGTTCCGAGGTTCGGATCTGCAAGCAATTGCGGGTGCCGCAATCATAATCTCCAGGAATTGAGTGCGAACGCTTTGCTTGCAAAGCTTCCGCATCTTTATTCCTTTTCAACGAAGCTTGACCGCCTCGTTGTCGGTTCGATCTTACGAAGCAAACTGGTCTTTCTAAATCATATCCAGCTGCATGAAGTGCGCACGGCTTGACCGCCGGCGTGCGGATTTTGCGTTTCCAATTCGTTGGTTGCGCAAAGCAGCGTGCAGCAAACTCTGCCGAGTGTGTGGATATTGATAATGAGAGCAATCAAGTGTCTTAAGGGTATTCGGTGGATGCCTTGGCAATGAGAGGCGATGAAGGACGTGCTACGCTGCGATAAGCTATGGGGAGCCGCGAAGAGGCTTTGATCCATAGATTTCCGAATGGGGAAACCCACCTTCGATAGCCGAAACTCTAAGGTCATCACGACGCAAGTCGGGGTGGTTTTGGATTTTCGGTTATCAGTTGAAGGTATGAGACTCCTGAATACATAGGGGGTTTCAAGCGAACCCGGGGAACTGAAACATCTAAGTACCCGGAGGAAAGGACATCAACAGAGACTCCGTTAGTAGTGGCGAGCGAACGCGGACCAGGCCAGTGGCATATCAAAGACAACCGGAACCAGTCAGGAAAGCTGGACCTCAGAGGGTGATAGTCCCGTACGGGTAATGCAATGATATGTCCTTGAGTAAGGCGGGACACGTGAAATCCTGTCTGAACGTGGGGGGACCACCCTCCAAGCCTAAGTACTCCTCATTGACCGATAGCGAACTAGTACCGTGAGGGAAAGGTGAAAAGCACCCCGACGAGGGGAGTGAAATAGACCTGAAACCGGATACCTACAAACAGACGGAGCCCAAGATACGTTCTGGGTGACGTCGTACCTTTTGTATTATGGGCCAGCGACTTAATTTAACG
>NZ_CP197242.1:0-3450000 GCF_052076075.1 Tardiphaga sp. 866_E4_N1_4 | reverse complement strand
TGTTGTCTGGACCGCAGGCTAATCGACGCAAACTCGTCATCTCCAATCATCGTAACAGCGTCTCCAACGCCGATGCTCATCCTAAGAGCCGAGCGCCGAGAGAGCACATGCGCGCGCAGCGCGAGGGGCGATAGAGGCTTCTACAGAATATTACCGTTGCCGCTGAACCTTTCTTTTCCAATGTGAGACTTAGTCGGGATATCTACCGATAGGAACTCGGCATGCATTTCGTTTTTCGTCCCGTTGTCGCGCTGACCCTGGTTGGTGCGACTTTTTGTTTTGCTATACCGGCCAGCCAGATCGCCTTGGCGCAGGCATCGAAACCAGAAGCGTCCGCCGCCAAGCAGCTAGCTCTCAGTGAAAAGCAGGTGGTGGCGTTGCTCGCAGCGCAGAAAGATCTCGACGGCTTTGTCGCCACTCCCGGAACGAACGCAGCGGTCCTTGCCCAGATCGATGGCGTCGCCAAGAAACATGGTTTTGCAAACTACGCCGAGTACACGATCCTGTTCGACAATATCGGTCTCGCAATGGCGGGCATCGATCCGAAGACGAAGACCTATGTGGGGCCGGTTGCCGTGATCAAGCAGAAGATTGCCACCGTTCAGGCGGACAAGAGCCTCTCAGCCGAAGACAGGAAGGAGGCGATCGACGATCTCAATGCCAAAATGGCGTCGCCACCGCCAGCTGTTGAAAACAAGGGCAATATCGATCTCGCGATCAAGTATTACGACAAGCTCGCCGTCGCGCTGAAGGACGACTGATCGTCGGAATGGCGGCCTGCTTTGTTGGTCGTACATGCACCCTAAGCGGGTAATGGGCGGAACATCGGCAACCGAGCAGCCGGGGGAAGGGACGACCGGCCGCTGCGATCATTCAGCCACGATTCAGCTGCAGCATTCCATCCTCTGCCAACCGGGCTCGTTGAACCGGTTTCGCTCCGCGATCGACTTTCCCTGGTCGCTCCAATTTGCCGAGGAGATCTTCATGCGTTCCATCCTTCGCCCTGTCATCGCCGCCCTGACCATCGCAGGCTTTGCAACGATTCCCGTCACTGGCGCCGCATATGCGCAGGCGCAGAAACAGCCCGCCGCAAAACAGATGCCGCCAACGCCGGCACCCACCGCAGCTCCCGCGCAAAATGCGCCGGCGCCAAAGCAGATTGCGCTGACTGACAAGCAGATCGAGCAGGTGCTGGCCGCGCAGAAGGATCTCGATGCGGTCACCGCCAAGCTGCCGCAGCAGGCACCTGACAAGCCGGATCCCAAAGTGGTCGCGCAGCTCGATGACGTCGCCAAGAAGAACGGCTTTGCGAACTACGGCGACTACAACGACGTCGTCGAAAACATCATGCTGGTGCTGGGCGGCTTCGATCCGCAAACCAAGAAATATGTCGGCCCCGAAGTGGTGTTCAAGCAGCAGATCGCGGCCGTGCAGGCCGACAAGAAGATGCCGGCCAAGGACAAGAAGGCCGCGCTCGCCGATCTCAACGCCGCGCTCAAATCGCCGCCGCCAGCAGTCGAGAACAAGGGCAATATCGATCTCGTCGGCAAATATTACGACAAGCTGGCCGCAGCGATGCAGAACGACGAGTAAGTCCGCCATTGCCATCGCACGGCTTGGACTTCTGAAGATCGGGGCCGCTATGCGGTCCCGATTTTTGTTGGAGGCCTGGCCAACGCTACGAAATAACGCCTTGGCGTGCTCCGAATTGTTGTCTAAGCCCTCGTTATTCCGGCTTTCACGAGCCTTTCACTGACGCGGGAGACCGACATGTCGAATCCGAAAGAAGTTCCCGCCCTCCCGCTGAAGGGCTACAGCCTGTTGGACTTCCAGCCCGATCCGACCGTGGTCGGAATCTCCTTCGACACCGAGGCGGGTGTGTTCATGTTCGTGGCCACCAAGGAAATCCTCGATATGCTCGGCCAGGCTTTCATCCACAAGGCCGCCTCAATGCCGTCGCGCGAGCAGAGCTGAGACAAAGCTGTTTGCCGCTCCGGAATCGGGTGGCGAATGGCTGAAGATCGTCGCAAACTCCGGACCTCACCACATCGGATGCTGATGCGATCGATGGAGGCTCATATGACCGACGTTCAGTTCACTCTCTTCGACACCGCCATCGGCCGCTGCGGCATCGCATGGGCCGATCGCGGCATCGTTGCCGTGCAATTGCCGCAGCCGGACGAAAAACAGACCCGTGTGCGCATCAAGCAGCGCCATGCGGAGGTCGTCGAAGCCGCGCCGCCGCCGGCGGTACAGGCCGCCATCGACGGTATCGTCGAACTGATGAGCGGCAAGCCGGTCGATCTTCTCGATATCGATCTCGATCTCACCGACGTCCCCGAATTCAATCGCAACGTCTATGCGATTGCCCGCCAGATCCCGCCGGGCGCAACGCTGACTTATGGCGATATCGCCAAGAAGCTCGGCGGTGTCGAACTGTCACGCAATGTCGGGCAGGCGATGGGGCAGAATCCGTGTCCGGTGATCGTGCCGTGTCACCGGGTGCTGGCTGCCGGCGGCAAGCCAGGCGGATTTTCGGCCAATGGCGGCGTCGAGACGAAGCTCAAGATGCTCGCCATCGAGGGCGCGTATGTGAATCACACGCCCTCGCTGTTCGATTAGACCTGCCGCAAGATTGCCGCAGGCCTGACGCAGGATTTTCGCAAGCTGACGTGAAATTGCGTCAGGCCGCTTTTCGATCCTAACCCTTTGGCGGAACGGAGATCTTGACCGATTCCCGCTGCAGCATCTTGTTGTGAAAGGCGTCGAGTTTTGGAAACGCCTTGTGCCATCCGCAATCCGGGAAGCGGAAGTCGGCATAACCGAGCACACAGACGAGCGCGATCTGCGCCGCATCCATCGGACGCGTCAGGATGTCCGGATGATTTTCGAAACGCGTCAGGCCCTGCCAGGCGCGATCCCACTGATCGTCATACCAGGCCTGCCATAACAGCTCCTTCGGGCGCACGCCGACCTCGTAGCGGCACAGCAGCATCGCATCCGTCATGCCCTGCAGCATCGAATGCTCGCTCTTCACCTTCCAGCGCGCCGGACCCGCGGCCGGGATCAGCTTGTTGCCGCCGGCGAGCTCGTCGAGATATTCGGTGATGACATATGAATCCACGATGACATTGCCGTCATCGAGGATCAGCGCCGGCAATTTCCTGACCGGGCTGATGTCATGCGAATAGGTCTCATTCTTCTGCGTCGGTGCGACCGAGGCGGGCGTGAGTTCGATCTTGTCGATCAGGCCGAGTTCGATCGCGGCAATGCGAACCTTGCGTGCGAAGGGCGAGCCCGGAGAAAAAGTCAGCTTCATTTTTGGTCCTTTACTCAGTTCTATTGGTCGTCATTGCGAGCGCAGCGAAGCAATCCAGTCCTTGCTTTGTGGCCTTCTGGATTGCTTCGTCGCTTTCGCTCCTCGCAATGACGAGGAGAGTGATGCGCCTTAAGCCGCAACCACTTTCTGTTTCTGCTCGCCGAGCTTCTCGATGCCGAGCGTCATGACGTCGCCGACTTCGAGGAATTTCGGCGGCTTCATGCCGAGGCCGACGCCGGGTGGCGTGCCTGTGGTGATGATGTCGCCGGGCATCAGCGTCATCATGCCGGACAGATACGAGACGATCTGCGGCACATTGAAGATCATGGTCGCAGTCGAACCCGTCTGGCAGCGCTTGCCGTTGACGTCGAGATACATGCTGAGCTTGTGCACGTCGCCGACTTCGTCTGGCGTCACCAGCCACGGGCCGAGCGGGCCGAACGTGTCATGCGACTTGCCCTTGGTCCACTGGCCGCCGCGCTCGATCTGGAAGAAGCGTTCCGAGACGTCGTTGCAGACGCTGTAGCCGGCGACATATTTCAGCGCATCGGCTTCGGTCACATATTTGGCTTTGGTGCCGATGACGATGGCGAGTTCGACTTCCCAGTCGAGCTTGGTCGAGCCGCGGGGCTTTTCCACATCGTCATTGGGGCCGCACAGGCTGTTCAGCGCCTTCATGAAGACGATCGGCTCCGACGGAATCGGCATGCCGGATTCGGCGGCGTGGTCGGCATAGTTCAGGCCAATGGCGATGAATTTCGGCTTGCCGCCAACGGGCGAGCCAATGCGCGGCGAGCCGCTTACGGCAGGCAGCGACGCCGGGTCGAGCGCAGCGAGCTTGACAAGATTGGCAGGTGCGAACGCATCGTCAGCCAGATCCTTCACCTGGCCGGAGAGGTCGCGCAGCTTGCCGTCCTTGTCGATCAGTCCCGGCTTTTCGCTGCCGAACGCGCCGTATCTTACGAGCTTCATTGTCGTCTCCCTTGGGGCTTGCCTGAAAGGTTGTGGAACAGGGCGCGGGGAAATTCAACCGCGCGACAGAAAGGTCAGAGCCGCAAAAATCAGTGCTGCAGCGCGGCAAATCTGAAAGCATCGCCCTCGCGCATGATGTGGCCGGCACCGAAGTGACCGCCGATCACCAGTGTCGGCGTATCCGCAAAACGCGAGAACAATGCGCGCCGCGATACGGCGGCTTGCAGGGGATCGGCATCCGCCGTGGACGACCAGTCGAGATGCGCCATCTGCACCGGATGATGTGCGGCGTCGCCGGTCAGCAGCGCTTCCTCGCCTGCGGATTTGATATGCACGCTCATATGGCCGGGGCTGTGGCCCGGTGTCGGGATCAGCGTGACCTCGTCCGAGAGTTGCGCATCGCTGGCAACGAGATCCATCAGCCCGGCATCGGCGATCGGCTTTACGGAATCGTTGAACACGGCGAGATGCGACGCCGTATCGCTATGCGCCGCCCAGTAGTTGTATTCGTGCTGCCCGAACACATAGCGTGCATTCGGGAATGTCGGCGTCCATTGGCCAGCGACCAGTTTTGTATTCCAGCCGACATGATCGACATGCAGATGGGTGCACAGCACCGTGTCGATGCTGTCAGGTGCGAAGCCGGCTGCTGTCATGTTCTCGAGGAACGACGTGTGCAGGTCATTCCACGTCGGAACTGAACGGCCCTGCTTATTGTTGCCGAGACACGTATCGACGACGATGCGCTGCGTCGGTGTTTCCACGACCAGCGCATGGATCGACATTTTCAGCCGGCCTTCAGGAGTTGCAAATTCCGGCATCAGCCACGGCAGCGCATGGACCTCATCGGGGCCGACCTGCGGGAGAATGAAGCGTGTGCTGCCAATCGTCTCGCCTTCGATGATCTGCGTGATCCTGACCTTGCCGACCGTCCATTGCATCAGGCGTTCACCCCATTGTTCTTTTTAGGGCTGGAAAGATGCGGGTTTCCGGCGTGGCGCGCAATGGATCATCTCGCGGGGCTGCGCGTTGTCAGAGTGGAACACCGGGCCCTGCAGCGAGGAGCGTGCGATGCCAGAACTAGCGATTTCATCCGAGAAAGTGGGCTTTCTGATCGAGAAGGCGCGGCAGTTCGATGCCAAGGATATCGCCTCCGACACCGATTCCGGCTCCAACGGCGCCGATGACGATATGATCGATGTGCTTGAGGACAATGGCGAGGATCCCGTGGCGCGGGAAATCGCGGGCTTCATCAGCGCGCTCACCGAGGACGAGCAGATCGACCTCGTCGCCCTGATGCGGCTGGGCCGCGGTGACGCCACCATCGAGGAATGGAGCGACTTGCGCCGCGAAGCCGCAGAAGGCCGCAACGGGCGCACCGCGCGCTATCTGCTCGGCGAGCCTTTGCTCGGCGATCTCCTCGCGGAAGGCCTGGAAGAATTCGGCGTCGATTGGTCCAGCGAACGCACCACACCCGTCCACTGATTGCGCAACCCAAAAACTAAAGGCGATTGGCCGTGCAGCCGATCGCCTTTTTGCGTCTTGAGATGTCGTCGAGTTACATCGTGCCGGGGAAAGCGCCGCCGTCGAGAACGATGTTCTGGCCGGTGATGAAGCCGGATTTCGAACTGCACAGCCATGCACATGCCTGACCGAATTCATCGGCTTCACCGAAGCGACCCGACGGATTTTCGGCCGCGCGCTTGGTCAGGATCTCATCGACCGAAAGACCTGTCGCCTTGACCTGGCCGGCGGCAACGCCCTTCAGGCGGTCGGTGTTGAATGGGCCGGGCAGCAGGCCGTTGATGGTGACATTCGCACGCACGGTCTTGCGCGACAGGCCGGCGATGAAGCCGGTCAGGCCGCTGCGCGCGCCGTTCGACAGGCCGAGCACATCGATCGGCGCCTTCACGGCGGCCGAGGTGATGTTGACGATGCGGCCGAACTTGCGCTCCATCATGCCGTCCACCGTCGCCTTGATCAGCTCGATCGGGGTCAGCATGTTGGCATCGATGGCCTTGAGCCAGTCGTCGCGGGTCCAGTTGCGGAAATCGCCGGGCGGCGGGCCGCCGGCATTGTTGATGAGGATGTCGATCTGGCCGGCTGCCTTCAGCGCAGCTTCGCGGCCTTCGACCGTGGTGATGTCACCGACGACTTCGGTGACCTCGACGCCCGGATAGGCCTTGCGGATATCGGCAGCGGCTGCCGCCAGCACGTCGCCGCCGCGTGCAGTCATCGTGACATGCACGCCTTCTGCGGCCAGCGCTTCGGCGCAGCCACGGCCGAGGCCCTTGCTGGATGCGCAGACAAGCGCGCGGCGGCCTTTGATTCCAAGATCCACGATGTCACTCCTGAAGTTCGATAATCCGAGGGCCGCGTTATAGCGGTTCCGGCGGGGTCTGATAAGGGCGCTCCCGTCAGAGCCGATGCGCGCGTTTCCATTGCTCGATGGTGGCGGTCACGTCCGGCGGCAGCGATTTGACGCCCTTCTGCCCGGCCAGCGACAGCAGGGGCCGCAGCTGTGAGCCGGTCATATAGGCCGGCTGCCTGTCGGCCGGCACCAACTGGTCGAAGATCAGCACTAGCGTCACCGCGATCAGGCCGACGCGAATGGCGCCGAGCAAAGCGCCGCCGAGCCTGTCGCCGATGCCGATCTCGTGGCCGATCATGTCGTTGATCGCCATGCGCAGCAGCGAGCCGAGCACGATGCCCGACATCAGGAAGATCGCGAAGAACAGCAACGAGTTCTGCGTGGTCGGGGCGCTTGCGCTACCGGACAGTTGCGGAGCGATCAGCCCGGTGATCCAGACAGCCATCGGCATGGCGATCAGATAGCCCAGGATGGTGACCGCACTGCGCAACAATCCGGCGCGAAAGCCGATGACCATGGCGACGATCAGGCCGACATAAACGACGACATCGAAACTGTTCATCGCGGCTTCGTCCCCATGCGGCAATTCCGCGTCAAAGAAATCGGCGGAGCGCGGCGGTTTGCGATCGCGGCAAGGCCGGGTATCACTAGGGCAAAATCAAAGGGAAATGCCATGTCCGGGATATTCGACGTCAGTAAAGAAACCATCCTCATCACCGGAGCCTCGCAGGGCCTCGGCCGGCAATTTGCGCGCGTGCTGTCCGCGCATGGTGCAGCTGTGGTGCTCGCAGCGCGGCAGATGGGCAAGCTAGAGAGCCTGCAGAAGGAAATCACGGACAAGGGGGGCCGCGCTGTCGCGGTGTCGATGGATGTCACCGACAATGCCTCGATCGCAAACGCGTTCGATGCCGCTGAAGCTGCGCTCGGGCCGGTCAGCGTGCTGATCAACAATGCTGGCATCGCGGTGGAGAAGATGGCCATCGATCAGACTGAGGCGGATTGGGACGCGGTCATCGGGGCCAATCTCAAGGGCGCCTATTTCGCGGCGACCGAAGCCGCGCGCCGCATGATCGCGCATAAAGTGGAGGGCAATATCGTCAATATCGCTTCGGTCCTCGGATTCGGGCTGACCAAGGCGGTGTCGCCTTATGCAATCTCGAAAGCCGGCATCGTGCAGGCGACCAGGGCACTGGCGCTGGAACTCGCTGCGCACCGCATTCGCGTCAATGCGCTGGCGCCGGGCTATATCGATACCGACATCAACCATGCCGCCTGGGACACGCCCGTGGGCGAGAAGCTGATCAAGCGCATCGCGCAGCGCCGGGTCGGTCATGAGAGCGATCTCGACGGTGCCATTCTGCTGCTGGCTTCGCAGGCCTCGCGTTACATGACCGGCAGCACCGTGACCGTCGATGGCGGCTTTTTGCTGAATTAGGCCGCCAAAGGGCGTCCAGGTGGCCTGAAAAGCAAGTTTCGGCGGTTGCAATTCGTGCCGCGCCGGGTTGTGCCGAAACAGGGCAGACAGGCGTTTTCCCGGACCGTCATAAAAGCGCAAAAAGATCGCCGCTGCCCCTTTCCAAAGCAGGCAGGCATTGGTACATACCCCTCGCACCGAGGGCTTTGCCCCGGTTGTCTTCTCAGGAAGCCTCCGGACTGGGATCGATCGACGCCTTGGCGTTGGCCGACTTCGTTTCGTCTCTGGTTTTCCGAAAGGTTTGGCGCGGGGTGGAGCAGCCCGGTAGCTCGTCAGGCTCATAACCTGAAGGTCATAGGTTCAAATCCTATCCCCGCAACCAAACATTCACCCGCTATTCCAATAGGATAGCGGGTTTTTTGTTGCCTTGAATTCCTTTGGATCATTCGGCAAATCGTCACCGCGTCGTCACAGTGAAAAAGTGTTGCGCTGAGATGATGGACCCCATCCGATATCGTTAGATGTCGCATTACGGCGATTTCGCTCTGACGTGTTTTCACCGCCTGCCTGAGTTCATCGTCGATAATCCTGAATTCTGGAACCTCAACGACAATCCACTCTGATTCCGCGTTCCTGCGATACCCGCCGCCCGATGCTCGGGTCTTTGACGTAGCGCTGTCTGTTCCACACCAGCCCGCCGACATACAACTCATTGTTGATGAGGCCAGTGCCGCGCTTTACGTGTCCGCGGATCGTCGTGCCATTCCAGACGCGAATTCCTTGAAAATGCGTAGCGCCACAATTGCCTGTGCTTCATCGATCTCGCGATCGCCGCGGATCGGCTCGCCACGTTCGTCCAGCTTTTGACGACGCGATAGCCGTAGCAGAGTCCACCGCCGGACTTCCCGTCTTCGACGCGGCCACGCAGGCCTCTATGTCGTCCACCGCTCCACGACTGGTGCGTATCGCTCAAATTCCAAAGCATGCCTTGCCAACAGACCCAGGTTCAGGATTTCTAAGCGCCCGTGCAATCACCGGGTCAAATCGTTCATAGTGACATTGAAGATACTGCTCGCTCCATGCTGTCTTGATGTTGTTCAGCCTGCGCTGCCAGCGGATAGGGCTTGGCAAATAGAGTGCAAGCCGCAACAAGACAATGAGTGCGAAGTTTTCCTGCGCTAGTATGACGGCTGATAGCTGCCACTCGTTCCTGAGCAACGGAGCTGCGGGGCAATCTTGTGAAAGGCTCCAAGCTAAGGGTGGGCTCCAATCGATGGTCGGCCTAGTTTAGGGGAGCCATCTATAGCTATCGAAGAAAAGCGCCGGCATTTGGTTGATGCTGGCGCCTTGAGGGAATCTCGATCTGCCCAAGGTGGGGAAGAGGCTTACGTTAGCCTTCGATGCCCCCAGTCTTGAAAGCCGAACAGGTCAGAATCCAGGGGTATGAATAAATCGGCTCAGAGGATTCGATGAGAAGCAAATCTTCCAAAAATCTGACAGGGCATGGTCGAAAGAGAGTGGGGTCAGACGAGATTCTCCCGGTGACAGAAAGCATAGGCTATCAGATTCGAATGACCCATCGGGTTCTACAGAGATATCTGCAGACAAAGATCGAGCCACACGGGGTCACCTTGGGCATGTGGTATTACTTGCGGACGCTCTGGGAAGAAGATGGGTTGACCCAGCGGGAACTCTCGCTGCGCATCGAAACCATGGAGCCAAGCACACTAGCCGCGATCCAAGTGATGGAGCGTAAGGGGTTAGTACGGCGAGTCCGTAGCCTAGAAGACCGGCGCAAATTGCATGTGTTCTTGACGCCCAAGGGAAAGGCTCTCAAGACCAAATTGCTTCCTCTCGCTAGGCAGGTAGCTGAGGATGCGACGGTTGCACTCAGCCCGTCAGCAATTAAGGCTCTGTTTCACGCTGTTGCGGAAATCCGAAAACAGGTCAAGTTCAAGCTGACCGAAGCTGAGCTCGACAAGAGCTAATATACGGCCGCTGCTGCCAAGCGATCGAATACAGCGGGAGACCTCGGTGAGAAGATCGAGTCTCTCGGACTTGCTACGTCAACAGATCGTTCGAGCAAGGACGGATGTGCGTCGGCGGTCTTTCGGGTTGAAATCCTGAGGATCTGCATGTCAACGATCGATCGCCACATCGTAACCGAACAGCTCACGGCACTGGGGTGATCTTTGCCGACCCGCCGGCAATCCCGATAGTCCGGCAACCGGAGATTTTCGCGATCTGACCGACCGCCGAGCCCACCGCGCCGGCCGCGGTCGATACGACTACAGTATCACCGGGACGCGGACATCCGACGTCCAGCAGTCCGAAATAGGCGGTCACCCCGTTGAGGCCGGTAACACCCAGCGACAGCGAAAGCGGAAGGTCGTCTCTCTAACCCTTCGCGTGCAGCATCGATGAGGTGATCGCGGATGGCCGAGCCGACACGCCCGCCCGATCTATCCGACTTCATCGCCGCCAGAAAATCCTATTTGCGGATTTTCGCGGATGTGTTCATGCGCGAACGCCTGGATGCCGTCATCTTCCCGCAGATGCGCACCGCGCTTGCTCCGCTGCATGGCGGAGACATCATCCACGAGACCGCGGTCTGCGAAATCAACATTGCGGGCTTTCCCGAAGTGACGGTACCGGCTGGTTATTACGTATCCGGCGCGCCGTTCTGCCTGATCGTCGTGGGGCACCAATGGGCCGAGGTCGAATTGCTGGCTTATGCCTATGCTTATAAGCAATCCAGCCGACACCGACGCGCGCCGAAGCTCGATTGAACCACAGGTAATCCTGCAGTCTGCACACAACACGCAGGCTGGACCGAAAGCGTCCCGGGGCTGTTCGTTCGGGACGCAGGGGGCAGTCCGCTGCCTGAATCAGTGGCCCGCCAGTGTCTGCAGATTGCGAATCTGCAGCGTGACCGCGGGCTGTGTCAGATGCAGGTTTTTGGCCGCAGCCGGGACCGAGCGATCGCGGTGAACGGTGGCCAGTGGGCAACTGGCGACGGATCAATTCCCGCAGAAACCGGCTCACCAGCCTCGCAACCTCTATAAGGAAAACTTTGCTCCGGCCAAAGATAAGAATATTTTACTAATTCTGCAAACTGGGATGTTGTTGGTGCGCAGACGGCCGAACGGCACGACGCTTTGAAAATGGCCCCGCAGAGGGCAGCGATGAGGGAACGGCTATGGATGAACGCGTGACATTGCGTTCGCATCTCGATCGCGCGGGGGCGAAGACGCCGAACCGGCTTGCGATCGCCGCCGTGATCGAGGGAATCGCCGCCGCGTCCATCGACCTTGCCGACCTCATTGCCGACGGCCCGCTGGCCGGCATTACCGGTCGTCTCAGCGGCGTGAATTCCGACGGCGACGTGCAGAAGGACATCGATCTTGTTGCGGACAGGATGATGCGCCGCGCGCTGCTCGTGACCCCCGTCGCCGCCATTCTGTCGGAAGAGGCGGAATTGCCCGAAATCCTCGATGTCGGCGCGCCGCTCTGTGTCGCGATCGATCCGCTGGATGGCTCCGCCAATCTTGAGAACAACATCTCGGTCGGCACCATCTTCTCGATCCGTCCGCGCGGCAACGATGTGGTTTCCACCTTCTTCGAGCCCGGCACAGCCCAATGCGCCGCGGGCTTCGTGGTCTACGGTCCCCAGACCACGTTGGTGCTGGCGCACAACGGGCGCGTCGACATCTTCATTCTCGACCGCCGCGCGCGTGAATTCCTGCTTGTCGCACAAGGCGTCAGGATTGCGCCCAATACGCCGGAATTCGCCATCAACGCGTCGAACCGGCGGCACTGGCACGGTCCGGTGCGGACCTATATCGACGAATGCCTGGCCGGCATTGGTGGCGACGGCGGTGCCGATTTCAACATGCGCTGGATCGGCTCGCTGGTCGCCGAGTCACTTCGCATTCTCGTCCGCGGCGGCGTCTTCCTCTATCCGGCCGACGCGCGCCCCGGATACCGCGAAGGGCGCCTACGCCTTTTATACGAAGCGCACCCGATGGCGTTGGTCATGGAGTGGGCCGGAGGCTCCGCAACCACCGGCCGTCGCCGCATCCTCGAAGTTTCGGCGCGAACGCCGCACCAGCGCGTGCCGCTGATCATGGGCTCGATGCGCGGCGTTCGCGACGTTGCCGCCATTCACGAAGGAATCGAGCCGATGTTCGACAATAGCGACGCGCCGCTGTTTGCGCGGCGCGGCCTGTTTCGCTGAGCCGGGGGCAGAGCAAAATGTCGCGCAGCTATCCCATCATATCGATCACGGGTTCGTCGGGCGCCGGCACCACGTCGGTGAAAAAGACGTTCGAGAACATTTTCCGTCGCGAGAAAGTCGCCGCCGCCTATATCGAGGGCGATGCGTTTCATCGCTACAACCGCGTCGAGATGCGCACGAAGATGCTGGAGGAAGGCGAGAAGGGCAACAAGCACTTCAGCCACTTCAGCCCGGAAACCAACCTGTTCGAGGAGCTGGAGAAAGTCTTCCGCGACTACGGCGAGTCCGGCACCGGCACCGCCCGTCATTATGTGCACGACGAGGACGAAGCCAAATTATACGGGGCGGCACCGGGGACCTTTACCGAATGGGGCCCGCTGCCGGACAAGTCCGACCTGCTATTTTACGAAGGCCTGCATGGCGCTGTGGTGACCGACAAGGTCAATATCGCCCAGCATGCTGACCTCAAGGTCGGCGTCGTTCCTGTCATCAATCTGGAGTGGATCCAGAAGCTGCATCGCGACCGCAAGGATCGCGGTTACACGCAGGAAGCCGTCACCGACACCATCCTGCGACGGATGCCGGACTATGTGAACTACATCTGCCCGCAATTCGCCGAGACCGACATCAACTTCCAGCGTGTGCCGACGGTCGACACCTCGAACCCTTTCATCGCGCGGTGGATTCCGACGCCGGATGAATCGATGGTGGTGATCCGGTTGAAGAATCCGCGCGGCATCGATTTCCCCTATCTGCTGTCGATGATCCCCAACAGCTTCATGTCGCGCGCCAACTCGATCGTGATCCACGGCTCGAAGCTGGATCTGGCGATGCAGCTCATCCTCACCCCGCTGATCCTGCAACTGATGGAACGCAAAAGGCGCACGGTATGAATATTCAGAGTCCCGCTCCCCAGATGGACCAAGCAACCGTTCCGCACGCGGATATGGCGAATGCGATTCGCTTTCTCGCGATCGATGCGGTGGAAAAGGCGAAGTCGGGCCATCCCGGCATGCCGATGGGTATGGCCGATGCGGCGACGGTGCTGTTCTCGCGCTTCCTCAAATTCGATGCCGCCGATCCGTCCTGGCCAGACCGCGACCGCTTCATCTTGTCCGCCGGCCACGGCTCGATGCTGCTCTACGCGCTGCTGCATCTGACCGGATCGGCGGAGGTGACGCTCGATCAGTTGCAGTCGTTCCGGCAATGGGGCTCGAAGACACCGGGCCATCCCGAATACGGCCACACCGCGGGCGTCGAGACGACCACCGGCCCGCTCGGCCAGGGCATCGCCACGGCGGTCGGCATGGCCTTGGCCGAACGCCTGATGAATGCCCGCTTCGGCGACGGTCTCGTCGATCACTACACTTACGTGATCGCCGGCGACGGCTGCTTGATGGAGGGGCTCAGCCACGAGGCGATCTCGCTGGCGGGACATCTGCGGCTCAATCGTCTGATCGTGCTGTTCGACGATAACCAGATCTCGATCGACGGCGCGACCTCGCTGTCGTGTTCGGACGATCAGCTTGCGCGATTCATCGCATCGGGATGGTCGGCCAGCCGCGTCAACGGCCATGATCCCGAGGCCGTGGCCACGGCCATTGCACGGGCGCGCGACAACGACCGCCCGTCGCTGATCGCGTGCCGCACGGTGATCGGCTTCGGCGCGCCAAATCGGCAAGGCAGTGAGAAGGCGCATGGCGCGCCGCTGGGTGCGGACGAGATCGCGAAGACGCGCGACGCGCTGCACTGGCCACACGCACCGTTCCACGTTCCCGATGCGGTGGCGGGACAGTGGCGCGCGGTCGGCGCGCGCGGACAGACGGCGCATGCGGAATGGGTGGGGCGCGTTGCGCGTCTGGACGGCGCTGTGCGGGAATACTTCCAGGCCGCGCTGAAGGGCCAGCTTTCCGGCGGATACGACAATGCGCTGGCCAAGATTCGCGCCCACTTCTTGCAGGAGCGGCCGAAGATCGCCACCCGGCAGGCCTCGCAACTCGTCATCGATGTCATTGCCGATGTCCTGCCGAATCTGCTCGGCGGATCGGCTGACCTCACCCATTCGAACCTCACGCGCGCCAGGATGCAGGCGCCGATCCAGCACGATGCCTTCGACGGCAGCTATGTCCACTATGGCGTGCGCGAGCACGCCATGGCGGCAGCGATGAACGGCGTCGCTTTGCATGGCGGCCTCATTCCCTATGGCGGCACCTTCCTGTGCTTTGCCGATTACAGCCGCCCCGCGATCCGGCTGGCCGCGTTGATGGGCATCCGCGTCATTCACGTGATGACGCACGACTCGATCGGGCTTGGCGAGGACGGCCCGACCCATCAGCCGGTCGAACACCTGGCTTCCCTGCGCGCGATTCCAAATCTGCTGGTGTTCCGTCCTGGCGACGCCGTCGAGACCGCCGAGGCCTGGGATTGCGCGTTGCGGACGCCCCATGCACCGTCGGTGCTTTGCCTGTCGCGTCAGGCGCTGTCTGTGTTCCGCGATGGCATCGATTCCACCAACCAGGTCGCGCGCGGTGCCTATGTCGTCATCGAGCCGGAAGGTGGCCGAGACGTCACTCTGATCGCGACCGGCTCCGAAGTGTCGATTGCGATTGTTGCGGCAAAGCTGCTTGCCGATGACGGCATTTGGGCCGCGGTGGTGTCGGCGCCGTGTTTCGATCTGTTTCGGCAACAGCCCGGCGACTATCGGGCGGCAATTCTCGGCAGTGCTCCGCGCGTCGGTGTCGAGGCCGCGATCGAAGGCGACTGGGCGCGCTGGCTCGGCGATGGCGGTGAGTTCGTTGGCATGACCGGATTCGGGGCCTCGGCGCCTGCGGACGATCTGTATCGCGAATTCGGTATCACTGCCGCGGCGGTCGCAACGGCGGCGATGCGCTGCATTGCCCGCTCGCGCATCGCCGCCGCCGAATGAGTTGTTCGGGACAAGACAACGAAATGGAGGACCTATGGCACGCATTACACTGAGGCAGCTGCTCGATCACGCCGCCGAACATGGCTACGGCGTGCCGGCCTTCAACATCAACAACATGGAGCAGGGTCTGGCGATCATGGAGGCCGCCGCCGAGGTCGATGCGCCGGTCATCATCCAGGCCTCGCGCGGCGCGCGCTCCTACGCCAACGACTTCATGCTGGCGAGGATGATCGATGCGCTGGAAGAGATGCATCCGCAGATTCCGCTGTGCCTGCATCAGGACCACGGCAACGAAGAGTCCACCTGCGCCACCGCGCTACAGCACGGCTTTACCTCGGTCATGATGGACGGCTCGCTGAAGGCCGACGCCAAGACTGCTGCTGACTACGATTACAATGTCGACATCACGCGTCGCGTGGTCGATATCGCGCACTGGATCGGCGCCTCTGTCGAAGGCGAACTCGGCGTACTCGGTTCATTGGAGCATGGCGGCGGCGAGCAGGAGGACGGCCACGGTGTCGAGGGCAAGGTCAGCCACGACCAGTTGCTCACCGATCCGGATCAAGCGGTCGATTTCGTCCGTGCCACCAAGGTTGACGCGCTGGCGATCGCGATGGGGACTTCGCACGGCGCCTATAAGTTCTCGCGCAAGCCGGACGGCGATATTCTCGCCATGACGGTCGTCGAAGAAATTCACCGCCGGCTGCCGAATACGCATCTGGTGATGCACGGCTCGTCATCGGTGCCGCAGCCGCTGCAGGACATCTTCAATCAATTCGGCGGCGAGATGCCGCAGACCTGGGGCGTACCGGTCGAGGAAATCGTGCGCGGCATCAAGCACGGCGTCCGCAAGGTCAATATCGACACCGACTGCCGCCTCGCAATGACCTCCGCCTTCCGGAAGGTTGCCGCGCAAACCAGAAGCGAATTCGATCCGCGAAAATTTCTGAAACCGGCGATGGACGCGATGCGCGACCTCTGTCGCGAACGCTTCGAACAATTCGGCACCGCGGGCCACGCCGCGAAGATCAAGGTGATTCCGCTGGCCGAAATGGCGAAGCGTTATCGCAGTGGCGCGCTCGACCCGAAGATCGGCAACATCGCGCAAGCTGCCGAGTGAACAGACCTTATTCCATCCGGTGACGCCGGATCCAAACGAGGAGGCCACCATGAATGAACATGCTTCGATCACGATCCGCGGCAAGGATCGCTACAAGTCCGGCGTCATGGAATACAAGAAGATGGGCTATTGGGAGCCCGACTATGTACCCAAGGACACTGACATCATCGCATTGTTCCGGGTGACGCCGCAGGATGGCGTCGATCCGATCGAGGCTTCGGCCGCAGTTGCCGGCGAATCCTCGACTGCGACCTGGACCGTGGTGTGGACCGACCGCCTCACGGCTGCGGAAAAATACCGCGCCAAGTGTTTTCGGGTCGATCCGGTGCCGAATTCACCCGGCCAGTACTTTGCCTATATCGCCTACGATCTCGACCTGTTCGAGAACGGCTCGATCGCCAACCTATCGGCCTCGATCATTGGCAATGTGTTCGGCTTCAAGCCGCTGAAGGCTCTGCGATTGGAAGACATGCGGCTTCCAGTCGCTTATGTGAAGACGTTCCAGGGCCCGGCCACCGGCATCGTGGTTGAGCGAGAGCGTATGGACAAGTTCGGCCGCCCACTGCTTGGCGCGACTGTGAAGCCGAAGTTGGGTCTGTCCGGTCGTAACTACGGCCGCGTCGTCTATGAGGCGCTGAAGGGCGGGCTCGACTTCACCAAGGACGACGAGAACATCAACTCGCAGCCCTTCATGCATTGGCGCGAGCGTTTTCTCTATTGCATGGAGGCGGTCAACAAGGCGCAGGCGGCGTCCGGTGAGATCAAGGGCACCTATCTCAACGTCACCGCCGGCACCATGGAGGACATGTACGAACGCGCCGAATTCGCCAAGCAGCTCGGTTCCGTCATCATCATGATCGACCTCGTGATCGGCTACACTGCGATTCAGTCGATGGCGAAATGGGCGCGCAAGAACGACATGATCCTGCATCTGCACCGCGCGGGGCATTCGACCTATACGCGGCAGCGCAATCATGGCGTCTCGTTCCGCGTCATTGCCAAATGGATGCGGCTCGCCGGCGTCGATCATATCCATGCCGGGACAGTCGTCGGCAAGCTTGAAGGCGATCCGGCGACGACGCACGGCTATTACGACATCTGCCGCGAAGACTACAATCCGATGCGGCTCGAACACGGCGTGTTCTTCGAGCAGAACTGGGCCAGCCTCAACAAGATGATGCCGGTCGCATCGGGCGGCATCCATGCCGGCCAGATGCATCAGTTGCTCGATCACCTTGGCGAAGACGTCATCCTGCAGTTCGGTGGCGGCACCATCGGCCATCCGATGGGCATCCAGGCCGGCGCCACCGCCAACCGCGTCGCGTTGGAAGCGATGATCCTCGCTCGCAACGAAGGCCGCGACTACCTGCATGAAGGCGAGGAGATTCTTGCCAAGGCGGCGATGACCTGCACGCCGCTGAAGGCGGCGCTGGAGACTTGGAAGAACGTCACCTTCAACTACGAATCCACTGACATGCCTGACTACGCCCCCACCGCCAGCGTCTCGCTATAAGGAGCACGATCATGCGCATTACCCAGGGCTGCTTCTCGTTCCTGCCCGATCTCACTGATGAACAGATTTCAAAACAGGTGCAGTATTGCCTCGCCAATGGCTGGGCCGTGAACATCGAATTCACCGACGATCCGCATCCCCGCAACAATTTCTGGGAAATGTGGGGCCTGCCGATGTTCGATCTGCGCGACGCCGCTGGCGTGCTGATGGAATTGACCGAATGCCGCAAGGTGTATGGCGATCGCTACATCCGGCTGTCGGCGTTCGACTCGAGCCATGGCTGGGAATCGGTGCGGCTCTCCTTCATCGTCAACCGTCCGAAGGAAGAGCCAGGCTTCCGGCTCGAGCGGCATGAAATGGAAGGCCGCAACATCCGCTATACGACCAAATCCTATGCCGTCGATCGACCCGAAGGCCAACGCTACGGTGGGTCGTGAACACGCTGACGGTGGTTGATAGCGTCGGCGACGTGTCGCCCACGACGCAGGTCGATCTGCGCCGTGAGTTCGACGAGGTCGGCATCGGCGAGGTGCTCGATCAGCTCGATCGTGAATTGATCGGGCTGAAGCCGGTGAAAACGCGGATTCGCGAGATTGCTTCGCTGCTGCTGATCGAGCGCATCCGCAAGCGCATGGACCTAGCGTCGGGCAACCCGACGTTGCACATGTCGTTCACCGGCAATCCCGGCACCGGCAAGACGACGGTGGCGCTGCGCATCGCCAGCATCCTGCATAAACTGGGTTTCGTGCGGCGAGGGCAGGTGGTGTCGGTGACGCGCGACGAACTGGTCGGGCAATATATCGGCCATACCGCGCCGAAGACGAAGGAGATCCTGAAGAAGGCGATGGGCGGCGTGTTATTCATTGACGAGGCCTATTACCTGCATCGGCCTGATAATGAACGCGATTACGGCCAGGAGGCGATCGAGATACTGCTGCAGGTGATGGAATCGCAGCGCGAGGATCTGGTGGTGATCCTCGCCGGCTACGGCGACCGCATGGACAAGTTCTTCGGCAGCAATCCCGGCTTCCGCTCGCGCATCGCCCACCACATCGATTTCCCCGACTATGCCGACGACGAATTGCTCGCCATTTCCGAATTGATGCTCGGGGATATGAACTACAAATTCAGCGCCGATGCGCGCGCAGCGTTCGTCCGCTACATCGCGCTGCGCAAGACCCAGCCGCTGTTCTCCAACGCCCGTTCGATCCGCAACGCGCTCGATCGCATGCGGTTGCGTCAGGCCAATCGGCTTGTCGCCGATCTCGACCGCGTGCTGAGCGCCGAAGACATCATGTCACTGGAGGCTTCGGATGTGCTCGCGAGCCGGGTGTTCTCGAGCGGTCCTGGTGGGTAATGGTACCCGACCGAAGATGCTGCGAATTGGTCGAGGTCTATTTTTTGTGACCCTCGGTCTTCCTAGCAGCACGGCTCAAACGAAAACATCAACAGATTTCTGCGCCAATGTCTTCCGCGTGGCACTGATCTGTCCCTGCATAGCCAGACCAGGCTCAGCGCAATAGCATGGCAGCTCAATGAAACGCCGTGAAAGAGACATAGCTCTATCAAACCCCAGCTGAGAAGTTTGCAGAATGTGTTGCGGTGATTTTCGAGGAAGGCAGAATCGACCTTCCTAAGGGAGGGCCGGCGACGCTCTGAGCGACACGGTGGTGGCAACGAGCATCTCGTTTCGCGAGACCAGATCGGGAGGGGATTTCGCGCCCCACAATGCGCCGACACAGCAGTTGGTGATTACTCTAGAGGTATGCTCGCATTCAATACTGCGACTGGCACGATCTTCACAATGATGACGGATAACGTTGTGACCGCATCAACTATTCTTCTGGCGATGTCGGCAGGACTAATCGCACCAAAAATGCTTTTCGACAGCGCGGTTAGCATGTTGCTCAAGGAGAGAAGCGGCCGGTGATTGCTGGCGCGATATCAACTGGATACTTATGCTGGCTACAGCGCTTTAGTGACGGATTCTGGCGCAAAGCCGACGCTTCGGTCATCGATGCATAATTTGTTTGAGGAATGCACGGGTTCGATCCTGTTTCGGATCCGAAAAAAAGCCGGCCGGCGCGCCTTCTTCGATGATCCGGCCGGCGTCCATGAACACCACGCGGTCGGCGACCGTGCGCGCGAAGCCCATCTCGTGGGTGACACAGACCATGGTCATCCCTTCGCGAGCGAGGCCGACCATAACGTCGAGCACCTCCTGGATCATTTCCGGATCAAGCGCCGAGGTAGGCTCGTCGAATAGCATGATCTGCGGCTTCATGCACAGCCCACGCGCGATGGCGACGCGCTGCTGCTGGCCGCCGGAGAGCTGGCTCGGGTATTTATCAGCCTGTTCGGAGATCCGTACGCGCTCAAGAAAATAGCGCGCGATCTCGTCGGCCTCCTGCCTCGTTGCGCCGCGGATCTTGCGTGGCGCGATGGTGAGGTTCTGCAGCACGGTCAGATGCGGAAACAGGTTAAACTGCTGGAACACCATGCCGACATCGCGGCGAACCACGTCGACATTGCGCGTCGAGTGATCGAGCTCGACGCCATTCACCACGATGCGGCCGTCGCGATGTTCTTCCAGCCGGTTAATGCAACGGATCATGGTCGACTTGCCGGACCCCGAAGGCCCGCAGATCACGACGCGCTCGCCGCGCGCCACCGTGAAGTCGATGCCCTTGAGCACTTGGACGTCGCCATACCATTTGGTGACGCCGGACATTTGAATGATCGGCGCGGACGTCTCTGCAGGCGCTTGCACCATGGTGCTCTCCGAAACGTTGTTCATGACGCCATCCAGCCGCCATCGACGAGGATGTTTTCGCCCGTCATGAAAGTTGACTCGTCGGAGGCCAGAAACAGCGCTGCATTGGCGACGTCGTCGGGACGGCCCAGCCGCGGCATCGGCGTGCGGCTGGTGGAGTAGTCCATCCAGCGCGGTTCCGCGGCGCGGCCCGGTTTGCCGGTGACGATCTTGCCGGGCGCGACTGCGTTGCAGATGATGTGATCCTTCGCGTAGTCCGCCGCGATCTGCCGTGTCATGTAGACGACCCCGGATTTGGAGGTGCCATAGGCGATGTCTTCCGGGCAGGCGATCATGCCGTGTTGCGAGGAGATGTTGACGAGGCGGCCGCGGGCCTCATTGCGGATATCCTGCGTCAGCATCTGGTTGACGGCGGCGCGCGACATCAGGAATACGCCGGTGAGATTGACCGCCAGCGTCCTGTCCCATTCGGCGAGGCTGGTGTCGGTCAGACGCTTGCCGGTGCCGATGGCAGCGTCATTGACGAGCACGTCGAGGCGGCCGTAGCGCGCAACGGTCTGTTGGACGGCGCGGACGGTGTCGTCCTCCGAGGCGACGTCGATCTGGATGAAATCGACCTCATAACCGTCTGCACGCAGCAGCTCCAATGTCGGAGTGCCGCCCTCGCGCACGTCCATGGTGAGATCCGCGAGCATGAGCTTCGCGCCCTCGGTAGCAAACCGGCAGGCGATGGCGCGGCCGATGCCCGAGGAGGCGCCGGTGATTAGAACCGACTTTCCAGCCAGACGTTTGCTCATGCGGGTTCTCCTGCCTGCGGCAACCAGCCGAGATAGTCGCGCGCCGCATCTTCCAGACGAAATTGAGGCGTGAAGCCGGCATCCGCGGCCAGTCGCGCAATGTTCAGCGGCGCACGGTCCTTCGGCAGGCCATAGATCACGTTGCCCTCCGCCTCGATCTCCGCCATCCGCCAGCGGAAGCTGGGCATGTGCGTCGCGATGATCTCGCACCATCGTGGCAGATCGGACAACACACCGCCGCTGACGTGATAGGTGCGGTGCTTCAGCGCGTCGGAGGCGCTCACCCTCGCGACGCCGAGGGCAGCGTCACGGGAATAGATCCAGTCGCCGGCCATGCTGCGCGGGAGAATCGCTTCACGGCCGTCGAAGGCCATACGGAGCACCTGATAATGCGGGCTCAGCGCATCGCGGACACCGGTCTGCAATTCCCATGGGCCAAAGACCGGCCCGAGCCGAATCACGCGCACATCGAGCTTGTGGAGGTCGGCGATCCGCAGCGCCGCCTGTTCCGATGCAAGCTTTGTGATGCCGTAGAGCGCGGCTGGCGCCGGCGGCGACAAATCCTCCTCGAACAGGCCCGACGCGGCCGGTTGCGAGAAGCCGTACACTGCGACCGAACTGAGCACGGTGACGCGCTTGATGGCGGCCCGCAATGTTACGCGTTCGAGCAGATTGACGGTGCCGCCGATATTGACGTCGACGATCTGGCGCGCGGCGTCATGCTCGCGCTGGGCATTCGGCGTCATCGCGGCGGTGTGGATCACGCGGTCGATGCCGGCCGTGTTCAACGCGCGGTCGACGTCGTCGGCGCTTGTGACATCGCCGGTGACCAGCGTAGCGCCGGCAAGCTCGGTGCGCATCAGTATGTTGTGGCCGGGGGCTGAGAGGTCGAACAAGATAACGGTCTCGCCGTCGGCGATCAGGCGTTCGGCGAGCGCGAGCCCGATGAAACCGCTGCCGCCGGTGATCAGTGTGGCCATGTCAGCGGGCTTTCAGTGCTTGCCGTTCCAGCCGCGCCACCCAGCGTGCGAACGGATACAGGATGACGAAGAAGATCACGGCGGTGGCCATCAACGGCGTCGGGTTGTAGGTTTGCTCCTGGGCGACGCGGGCTGAGCGCAGCAGTTCAGGCAGCGCGACCAAGGCGGCAATTGGTGTCGCCTTGACGAGTTCCAGCGAATTGCTGGCGAGCGGTGCCAGCACGTTGCGGATCGCCTGCGGCAGCACGATGGAGAACACCACATGCAGCGGCTTGAAACCGAGCGCCCGGGCAGCCTCGGTCTGGCCGTGGGGTACGGACAGGATGCCGGCGCGAAAAATCTCGCCGAAGTAGCCGGAATTGTTGAGCGCGATGGCCAGCACGGCCGCCGTGAAGCCGCCGAGCGTCAGGCCCAGAAACGGCATGCCGTAGAAGATCAGGATCAGCAGCACCACCACGGGAAACGACCTGAACAGGTCGATATAGATCAGTAGCGCGATATTTACCCAGCGGTTCTTGAAGCTGTACAGCACGGCGATGGCGAGGCCGGCGAGAATGCCGAGCGGCAGCGCCACCGCCGCCAGCGAGACAGTATAGATCAGCCCCTGCAGCAGCAGCGGATAGACCCGCAACAGCGACTCCCAGTTGGCGAAATTGTCCAGGAAATCCTGCATGCGATCCGCTCAACGCCCCGTGCTGTAGCGATATTCTATCCACCGGCTGGCGATCACCAGCGGCAGGAAGAAGGTGAGGTAGAACGCCGCGGCCAGCGTCAGCGGCGAGGGATTGGCGACCAGCGCCATCACGCTCTGCGCCTGTCCGAGCGTTTCCGGGAGCGACACGGCGGTGCCGAGCGCCGTGCCCTTGCTGATGGAGATGGCGCGGTTGGTCAGAAGCGGGATCGCGAGGCGAATGGCCTGCGGCAGGATGATGGTGACCAGTGTCCGCAGCCGGCTGAAACCGAGTGCGCTGGCGGCGTCCCATTGTCCGCTCGGCAGCGCCATGATTGCCGACCAGAAGATCTCGGTGGAAAAGGCCGACAGCACCATGCCGAGCGCCAGCACAGTGGTTGCGAAGGGGGACAGCGTCGGGCCCAGATAAGGCAGGCCAAAATAGATGAAGACGATCACGACGAGCTGCGGCAGCGTGCGCAGCACGTCGACATAAGCAGTGATGATGAAATTGACGGGGCGCAGGTTGGCGCAGCGCAGCAGTGCCAGCGACAGGCCGAACAGCGTGCCGCAGACAATAATCAAAAGCGATACGATGACCGTCGTGCGAAAGCCCGCGAGCACCTGCGGGAAGGCAGTCGCGATGACCTGGGCGTTGAAGTAATATTCGACGATCCGATCCATCGGGTCTCCGCTCCAAGAACTGGATCAGAGCGGTGCCGATCCAGTTCTGGCAGCTATCTTGTCAGAGCAAGTGCCTTACTTGCACTTCGGAACGTGCGAGGTCGGCTCGAAACCCTTGAAGCCGGGAGGGCCGTAGCCGAAATACACTGTGTCGATGGCTGAGCCGGCATCGGGCGCCGCGCCATACCATTTCTCGTGCAGCTTGCGCAGGCGGCCGTCCAACTTCATGCATTCGATGACCGCCTCGACCTTGTTGCGATACTCGGTGTCTTCCAGGCGAAACGCATAAGCGAAGTTGCGGCCGTTGAAGTCCTTGAAACCGACCTTGATCGCCTTGTTCTGGCTGGCGGCATAGACGGTGGTCGGGATCTCATTTAGCGCTGTGAAGGCGCGGCGCGTCAGCACGGCCTGTACCGTGTCGGGGAATACATCGTAGCGCTGCACTTCGAAGCCGTATTTCTCGGCATTGGCGGTGGCCCAGGTATCCGAGATGGTGCCGCGGTTGACGGCGACGGCCTTGCCCTTGAGATCCTCGAAGCCCTTCATCTCGTCGGCGGCGCGGACGATGAAGCCGTTGCCGGTGGAGAACAGCGGCTCGGTATAGAGCATGCGCTCGGAGCGTTCGGCAGTGAGGTTGAGCGGGTTGACGAGGAATTCGGCGCGCTTGGCGAACAGCGCCGCGAACAGGCCGGAGAAATTGATGTCGACGATCTCGACCTTCGGGCGGCCGAGATCTTTGCCGATCTCGTTGATCAGATCCGCACCGAAACCCTCGGGGCCGTTGGGGCCGCGCACCATCCACGGCGCGACGCCGAAGTCAGACGCGACCACCATCGGCTTGTCGGAGGGATGATCGGCTTCCTGCGCGCTGGCGCCGCCGGCGAATGCCGCAGTCGACAGCATCAGCGCGAACAGCCAATCCGTGGGTTTCAGTCTCATGGGGACGTCCTTTCGGGTGCGGATGTGGTGGAGATCAGGGCGTGGGGGGATGGGTGGCCTGCCAGTGACGGGCGATGTCGCCGCGCCGGCAGATCCAGGTGTTGTCGTGTCTGGCGACGTGATCGAGGAAGCGCTGCAGGCCGGCGGCGCGGCCGGGATGGCCGATCAGGCGGGTGTGCAGTCCGACCGACATCATCTTCGGCGCGGTGGCGCCTTCCGCGTAGAGCATGTCGAAGGCGTCGCGCAGATAAACGAAGAAATCATCCGCCGTTGCCATCGCGCCGCGGCTGAACTTTGCGTCGTTGTTGGCAAGGCCGTAAGGCACCACGAGATGCGGCTTGCCGAGCACACGTGTCCAATACGGCAATTCGTCGTTATAGGCGTCGGAGTCGTAGAGGAAACCGCCTTCCTCGACCACGAGGCGCCGCGTGTTCACGCTCGGCCCATAGCGGCAATACCAGCCGAGCGGACGCTCGCCGGTGGTGCGCTTAAGGCTCTCGACGGTCTTGCGAATGCGCTCGCGTTCGTCGGCCTCAGACAGCAACGGATGTCGCTCCCAGCGCCAGCCATGGGCGCAGACGTCGTAGCCATATTCCTGAATGGCGGCACAGGCCTCGTTGTTGCGTTCCAACGCCAGCGCGCAGCCCATGACGGTGGCGATCATGCCGCGCTCGGACAGAAGGCGCAGCACGCGCCAGAAGCCTATGCGGCTGCCATATTCGAACATCGACTCGGCGGCGAGGTCGCGGCCCTCGAAGCCGCCACCGCCACCTTCGGTCAGGGCTGCTTCGGTGACGCCGTCGCCATCGGCGTACGACGGCTCGGAGCCTTCTTCGTAGTTGATGCAGAAGTTGAGTGCGATTCTCGCTGCGCCCGGCCATTGCGGATGCGGCGGGGTGCGGCCGTAGCCGACGAAGTCGCGGGTGAGGTGATCATCATGCGGCATCGTTGCGATCCCTATGCGCTCTGCGGCATCACGGCGCGAACGTCGCCTGCGATATCGACGAACACGTCGTCGTCCTGCCGGCCGGTCATGCCCATGGCGACGGCAAATTCCATGGCCGCGCCGAGAACGGTCATGGGATGATGCCAGACATTGCGGGCGAAGGTGATGCTTTGATGTGCTCCGGCGATGAAGCACCGCAGGGTGGCCACATCAGGCAGGCCATCCGGGTCGGCATGGCACACGATCGCCAGGTATTGGCTGCTGCCGAGCGGTACGAAGGTCTGGGCGGAGAACGGATGACGCTCCAGCGTCGTGATTGGCAGGGGCAGACTACCAAGCCTGGCGGCGCTGCTGATCCAGAAGGAAAAGATGCCGGCGTCCTCGGCGCGACCGTCCGATGTCGGAAGATAGCGCCGGCGCGCGTCGATCGGTCGCTCGGCTACATCGCCGAAGGCGGCAAAGGCGGCCGGGGACAGCGATTCGGCCGCGACGGTATGGGAAGCAGTGTGGTTCGGCGTCATTCAGGCGGGACATCTGGTTAGTCGGCCTGCTGCGAAGCGGCTCGATATTCCAATGGTATACCAGTGAACCGCCCATGCTGATTTCAGTCAAGCTGCGAAGTTCGGGAAGCTGCGTTAAATTTGGACGGAGTCCGACAAAATTGCGGGCAGCTGCAGAATTTTCGGACATGCAACCCGCAGGGATTTGCCTAATCGTGGCCTAGCCGTGAGGCTCGGGCAGGAAGATCCCGAACCGTTCGAGCAATCCTTGCCGCACATTAGTGAGATGCAGGATCATCGCCTGACGGGCTGCGGCGGCATCACGATCGATGATGGCATCGATAATCGCAAGATGCTCGCGGGTGGCGGGCAGCAGCCGGCCAGGGTGGCGCTCCACATTGCACATCCGGATCTTCTGCCGGATTTCTCCAATCAGTTTCTCAAGCGAGCGATTGCCGCAATGCCGCGCGATCTGATCATGAATTTCATCGTCGAGAGTCCAGTGAGCTGTCCCGGACACTGTCGACGCAGCAATGATCTTCTCTAGCGAGGCCCTGATCGGTGCAAGGATATCCAGTGCGATGCGGGTCGCCGCAATGAACGTCGCTTCGCTCTCCAGTACCATGCGAAGATGGACCAATTCGAGCAATTCCGCCATCTCGATTGTGCGGACCACCACGGTGCCGTTGGACAATTGCTCGAGCCGGCCTTCGCCCAGCAACCGGCTGATGCCTGCCCGCAGCGGTGTCCGCGAGACTTTCAGCCGCAGTGCAAGCCGGCGCTCTTCGATCACCTCGCCGGGCTGCAGCTGTCGCGACTCGATCAGGTTATGCAGCTTCAAATAGGTTGCGTCTGTTATGCTGCCATTGGTCCGTGCCGGCCGTTTGCTGGTTGATTTCTTTGCTTTGCTGACAGAAGGCACGGACGTTGCTTTCGACGATTGGATGGAAATGCCGCCATATCGGTAGACGTACGCTACGTTCTCGCCGCTGGCCAAGCCGAAACTCTGGATGAGCCATCCATTCTCAATCGGTGTCGCCTTTTATGCAAGACTTCGCGAAATCCAGACGAAGTGCTCGTCATGAGCCAGTCCTCATGGAGCTCGACGATCAGGTCGCGCATGCGAGGCGACTGCGCACTGATGCGATCGTTGGCGCCGTAGGGCGCATTGTAGGATATCTGCTCCCGGATCGCGGCCATCACGGCGTCGATGGGGCGCTGGCTGGTCTCGATCGCTGCGCGCAGGCGAGTTGCATTCTCGTCCATCGCGACGCTGAGATGTTCGAGCCGGGTGAGTACCCGCCCCTGCAACTGGCGATCGGAAGTGCCGAGCAGCATGCACTTGCGACCGACGGTGTTCCAGATGTTTTGCGGGGAAAGAATGTGAGTCTGACAGGTGCTGGCCCAACGGCGATGCCTTTAGCGCCTCGCCAGCAATACCACGACAGCTATGGCGAGCAGCAACGACAGGCCCTTCCAGATCATGTTCGGATTTCGCTCCAGGAGCGGCACGGTCGACGGATTGAGAAACTCCGCCTTCGGATTACGCAGGTCGTAAACATACTCGGAGAGTTCGTCGTAGCGCTTCGCCGGGTCGGGGTGCACGGCCTTGCGCAACACGCCGTCGATCCATTCCGGAATATCGCCGGCATTGTTGAGCAGCGATCGATAGCGCAACTTGCGGTGCTGCGCGGCATTCGTCGCCTTCGCGACCTCCGCTCCGTAAGGCAGCGCCCCGGACAGCATCTGATAGGTGAGGGTCCCAAGCGCATAGAGGTCGGATTGCGATGTGGCGCGCTTGCCGAAAAACAACTCGGGTGCGGTGTATTGCGGCGTGCCGAGAATGTCGCTGTGCTTGCCGGGTGAATCAGCTTCGACAACGCCGTTGACACGGGTGGAGCCGAAATCGATGATCTTCACCGTGCCCGTCTTGTCGATCATGATATTGTCTGGCCGAATGTCCTGATGGATCATCTCCATCCGATGGAACGCCTGCAAGCCGCGTGCTATCTGCTCGATGATGCCGCGCACGGTTTCCAAATCCGGCTTCGGATTGTCGAGCATCCACTGCTTCAGCGTCTGGCCTTCGATGAATTCGGCGACGATGTAGAGGTAGTTGCGCTTGCGCGACTGTCGGCACGGCTTCAGCACATGCGCGCTGTCGATCCGCCGCGCCACCCATTCCTCGATCATGAACCGCTTGAGATAGACCGGGTCGTCGCGCAGATCGATCGACGGAATCTTGATGACAACCTGTTCGCCGCTCTCCAGATCGATCGCGAGATAGATGTGGCTACGGCTGCTGCCATGCAGTTCGCGTATGATCCTGTAGCCGTCGAACACCGCGCGAGCTTCGAGCAGTGGTGGCAGCGGCAATTGCGGCATCAGAATGTCGCTGGCCTCGCCGTCCGGCACCGCATCTATCCGCACGATCTGTACGGTGAGGTTGTCCGGGCTGTTCTGTGCATAGGCCTCGTCGACGATCAGCCTCGCGGCAGCGTCGAGATCGTCGGCGTGATCGGCGATCGCCGAAGTGATGAAGCGCGCGCTGACGAAATCATAGACGCCGTCGGTGGCGAGGATGAAGACATCGCCGTCGTCGATCTGCAGCACCTGATAGTCGATCTCGATTTGCGGGTTCACGCCAAGCGCGCGGGCGAGGTAGCTCTGCTCGGATGAGATTACGACGCGATGGTCGGTGGTAAGTTGCTCGAGTGCGCGGTCCGATACGCGATAAATGCGGGAATCGCCGACATGAAAGAGGTGCGCTGCGCGTGCGCGTATCACCATTGCACTCAGGGTGCAGACATAGCCGCGATCCTTGTCGTAATGGTAGCGGCCGCGCTGGGTCTGGGATTGCAGCCACGAATTGGTCGCAGCGATGACGCGTTGCGCCGATGTCTTCACCGACCAGGATTCGGATGTGCAGTAATAGTCGGTGAGAAACGATTTGACCGCAGATTCGCTGGCTTCGCCGCTGACCGCGCTGCTGCTGATGCCGTCGGCGATGACGACGGCAATGCCTTTGAGGCTCAACAGCGGCTCGGTCGGAATCAGGGCGCCGTGGAAATCCTGATTGGTGTCTTTGCGGCCCCTGTCCGAATGCTGGCCGATCGAAATCGTCAATTCACGCGGCATGAGTCACACTAATAAAATGACGCCCCAGCTGGAGAAGCCGGGGCGTCGTGTTGCGAGGATTGCGGGGCGGCCTAGCGGGCGAGACTAGCAACGCGCTTCGGAGCTGTCTTGATGTGCGTTGCATACAGCGTCAGGCCGGTAAAGGTAAGGCCGCCGATGAGGTTGCCGAGCACGGTCGGAATCTCGTTCCAGATGATGTAATCCATGATCGTGAACTTGCCGCCGAGCATCAGGCCGGCGGGGAACAGGAACATGTTGACGATCGAATGCTCGAACGTCATCGCGAAGAAGACCATGACCGGCATCCACATCGCGATGACTTTGCCGCTGACGGTCGTTGAGATCATCGCGCCAACCACGCCGGTTGAGACCATCCAGTTGCAGAGCATGCCGCGGATGAACAGCGTCAGCATGCCGGCTGCGCCATACTGCGCATAGCCAAGCGTGCGGCCTTCGCCGATATGGCCGATCACCTGCCCCACCTTGTCCGGCGGCGTCGAGAAGCCGAAGGTAAATACGATTGACATCATGATGGCGACGATGATCGCGCCCATGAAATTGCCGACGAAGACGAGCCCCCAATTGCGCAGCACGCCGCCGACGGTGACGCCGGGGCGCTTGTCAAGCAACGCCAGGGGCGTCAGCACGAAGACGCCAGTGAGCAGGTCGAAGCCGAGCAGATAGAGCATGCAGAAGCCGACTGGGAAGAGGATCGCGCCGATAATCGGATAACCTGTTTGCACCGTGACGGTAACGGCGAACACCGCGGCGAGTGCCAGGATAGCGCCGGCCATGAAGGCGCGGATGATGGTGTCGCGCGTGGACATGAAAATCTTGGATTCGCCGGCATCCACCATCTTAGTCACGAATTCTGAAGGGACGAGATAGGCCATTACTTGAAAACTTTCTTTGGAGCGGGGTCGGTTGATGTGGCGTGCACCTATGGGGCGGCGGCGACGCTCATGTTGAGATAGATGCGGCCGTTCTCGAGCTTGACCGGGAAGCTGCGCGCGCAGCCTTTGTCAGCGCCCGAGGCTTCGCCGTCATCGAGGTTGATGATCCAGTTGTGCAGTGGGCAGGCGACCTTGCGACCGTGCACGATGCCTTCACTAAGCGGACCGCCCTTGTGCGGGCAGCGATTTTCCAGCGCAAACACCTCGTCGCTGGCGGTGCGGAATACCGCGATCTCGCGCCGCGGAGTCTTCACCGTGCGCGCGCCGCGTTGCGGGATCGCGCGCAGTGGGCCGACGTCGAACCAGAAGTCGTTGGATGGGACCATTGTCATGTTCATTCTGCCGGGACGGCTATAATCGAGTTGAGTGTTGCAAGCGGCGTAAATTCATGCTGTTCGCGGCCGGCGGCGCGTTCGGCCCAGGGATCCTTGCGGACCGCGCGCTGTGATTTCTCGAAGCGCGCCAGCAGCGCGCGACGGTTGTCGGCATCATCCATGATCGCCGCACGTACCTTGTCGAGGCCGGCGTTTTCGACCCACTTCCAGACGCGTTCGAGATAGCCCGCTTCCTCGCGGTACATCTGCATGAAGGCAGCGATGTATTCGATCGCCTCGTCCTCCGTATCGACATGGCCAAGCAGATCGGTCTGGCGGACATGTAGCCCCGCCGCACCGGCGATGTGGATGTCGTAGCCGGATTCGACGCAGATCACGCCGATGTCCTTCACCGTGGATTCCGCGCAGTTCCGCGGGCAGCCGGAGACGCCGAGCTTTACCTTCGCAGGCGCCCATGAGCCGCACATGAAGCGCTCGAGTTTGACGCCGAGACCGGTCGAGTCCTGTGTGCCGAAGCGACACCATTCGGAGCCGACGCAGGTCTTCACCGTACGTAGGCCCTTGGCATAGGCTGCGCCGGAGACGAGGCCCGCACTGTTGAGCTGCGCCCACACGGCGGGCAGGTCTTCCTTGCGTACGCCCAGCAGATCGATGCGCTGGCCGCCGGTGACTTTCACCGTCGGAATCTTGAAGCGGTCGGCGACGTCGGCGATGGCGCGCAATTCGTCAGGGGTGGTCAGGCCGCCCCACATGCGCGGCACAACGGAGAAGGTGCCGTCCTTCTGGATGTTGGCGTGGACGCGCTCGTTGATGTAGCGCGACTGCGCATCGTCGGCATACTCGCCCGGCCACGCGCAGAGCAGGTAATAATTCAGCGCGGGGCGGCAGGACGGACAGCCGCAAGAGGTTTTCCACGCCAGTTCCTGCATCACGGCGGGAACGGACTTCAACTCCTTCGAGAGAATGAAGCCACGGACTTCGCTATGGGTGAGGTCGGTGCATTTGCACATCGGCTTGCGGCCGGCGGCGGAGTAATTGTCGCCGAGCGTGGCCGCGAGCAGCGATTCCACCTTCGCCGTGCATTGGCCGCAGGAAGCCGATGCCTTGGTGCGGGCGCGCACGTCGTCGAGGGTGGTGAGGCCGTGGGCGGTGATCGCCTGGGTGATCGCGCCCTTGCAGACGCCGTTGCAGCCGCAGATTTCGGCATCGTCGGACAGCGCTGCGACAGCAGCGACCGGATCGAGTGCAACGCCGCCCTGATAGGCCTGGCCGAGGATCAGCGCGTTGCGCATGGCGCCGATATCGACGTTCTTTTTGAGCAGGTCGAAATACCACGAGCCGTCGGCCGTATCGCCATAGAGCACCGCGCCGATGATGCGGTCGTCGCGCAAGACGACACGCTTGTAGATGCCGCGGGCAGGATCGCGTAGCACGATCTCATCCTTGACGTCGCCTTCGGCGAAATCGCCGGCCGAGAACAGATCTACGCCGGTGACTTTCAGCTTGCTCGAGGTGGTCGAGCCGATATAGCCGTCCACGGTTTCGCCGGCGAGGGTCGCCGCGAGGGTCTTCGCCATGTCATACAGGGGCGCGACAAGGCCGTAGCACTGGCCGCGATGCTCGACGCATTCGCCGACCGCATAGATGTTGTCGTCGCTGGTCCGCAGATGATCGTCCACGACGATGCCGCGCTTGACGTTGAGGTCGGCTAGCTTGGCGAGTGCGGTGTTCGGGCGGATGCCGACCGCCATCACGACGAGATCGGCCGGTAGGGTCCGACCATCGTCGAGCCGGACTGACTCGACACATGTGTCACCGAGGATGGCTGCTGTGTTGGCTCCGGTCAGCACCTCGATGCCGCGCGCCTCGATCGCCTTTTGCAACAGATAGGCGGCGTTGGGATCGAGTTGGCGCTCCATCAGTGTTGGCATTAGATGGACAACGGTTGTTGTCATGCCGCGCATGGCCAGGCCGGCTGCGGCCTCGAGGCCGAGCAAGCCGCCGCCGATGACGACAGCGTGGCCGCCCTTGCCGGCTGCATCGAGCATCAAGTTGACGTCGTCGAGATCGCGATAGGTGACGACGCCGGGCAGCTCTGCGCCGGGTACTGGAATGAGAATCGGCTTCGAGCCGGTTGCGATAATCAGCCTGTCATAAGCTTCGACCGCGCCGGACTGTGTGGTGACGGTTTTCGCAACGCGATCGATCGCGACGACGAGTTCGCCGCGCCTGAGATCAACCTTGTTGGTCGCATACCACTCATCGGTGTGAATCAGAATGTCGTCATATGCCTTCTCGCCAGAGAGCACCGGCGACAGCATGATGCGGTCATAATTAACACGCGGCTCCGCGCCGAACACCACAACGTCGTAGCGGTCTGGTGCGCGTGCGAACAGCTCGTCCATGACGCGGCCGGCGGCCATGCCGTTGCCGAGGATGACGAGCTTCTGCTTCTTTGCGTTCGGTTGATCGAGCATGTGCAAACCTGTTTGGACCGCTGCCGATCGGAAACAGGAACTCGCTCACCAAGCCCGGTAGGGATGGAGTCACGATGACCGCTTCGCACCTGACAATCAGGAAGCGAGCTGTGTCCCTGCGCTTGAAACCAGCAGCGGTTTCAGCATCCGGCGGACGGCGGTCATCATTGACGTAGATATTATAAGCAAATGGCGTGCCAACGTACCTGTCGTCTAACATTCTGATTTTTCGACTATTTCTAAATGAGCTCGGCTGTCGCCGATCAGTCGTGCCATTAAAACGAGCGGCATTACTGATTTCCTAGGCAGGTGATTAAATCTTGTGCGGTGCGCTTCAGGTGCGATAATGGCTCCCGATCTGTGCAGACAGCGGGTTCGACGGCCGACGCGCGCTTGGCGAAGATCTCGTCAATTTATCGGTGGTTTGTTGCGGTGGTGAGCTGGCCGTTCTCTGTGCTCGGCCGGGCACGGCGGCGCAGTACGTAAAGCGTGCCGAGGGCAGGGCGCCCTGCTTCGAGGCGCAGCTCGGAATTCTCCTTGCATGCGATTTCGAAGTCCTTCGCGGCGCAGGTTTCGAAATATGTCTCGCTATGGGCGAACCTGCCTGACGAGAGCAACGTGAAGTCGCCGTGACCCGCGCCCTCGATGCTTGCTGCGAAGAGGCCGCCCGCAGGGAGCACGCGCGCAATCAGGCCGATGAGTTCTTCCAGCCGGCCGAGATAGATCAGAAGATCGGCAGCGAAGACGAGATCGAAGCTGCGCGGACCGTCCGCGAGATAGCTCACGACATCGGCTTTGATAAGGTCGCGATAGGCGTTCCGCCGTGTTGCGATGGCGAGCATCTTCTCCGACAGGTCGATGCCGGTCAGCCGCGCGCCGAACCGCCCGAGTGGCTCTGCAGCCAACCCCGTTCCGCAGCCGAGATCCAGAATGGTCGCGAGTGTCGGTCGGCAGGACGCAACCATATCGGCGAGTTGCTGCGGCACCTTGTAGCCAAGAATGTCCACAAGCTTGCTGTCGAAGCCCTCGGCGAATTCGTCGAAATGCGATTCGACGTAGGCCGCTGGTGCGCGATCATGTGTCTGTCCACCGACGGCATCCAGCAAGTAGCGCTGCACGGGATCGTCCGGCCGGCCTTCCAGTCGCAGATGTCCGACCGTGGCAGCGGCTTCATGCATGCCATAGGCGCTGAATAACGCGAATGCGGTGCGCAAGACCTCATCCAATGGCTCGGTCTCCTGTGCCGCAAGTGTCGGGTAGCGGTCGATGGCGCCCTGAATGTCGCCGTCCAGCATCGAAGCAAAGGTACGCGCGCGGGCGTAGAGACGCAGTGTCACGCCTTCCAGCGGCACAAAGCCGTTTGCGGTTGCCAAGGCATCGGCGCTCTCGCCAAACCGGCCGGCCATGTAGAAGGCTTGTCCGAGGCAAAGATGCGTGACCGCGTCGATGCCGCCCCAGGATAGTGCGTATTGCAGATGCATGATCGCCTGCTCGGGACGGCGGGAGCCGAGATACAGCACGCCCAGGCCGAGATGAGCGTCGCCAAGCGAGGCATCGCCCGACAGAGCGCGCAGATAGGCCGCTTCAGCATCATCGATACGCTGCAGCCGGTAGGCGAGGCTCGCATATTGCAGCCATGTCGTCGCGTGGTCCGGATCGATGGCGAGCGCGCGCAACGCACTTGCTTCCGCCAGTTCGTCGCGACCGCTCAATTGATAGTCCGTCGCGAGCTCACGCCAGGCGGTGACGTCCGTCGGCATCAGTGCAAGTGCAGCAAGAAGCGCGTCGATAGCGACGTTATGCTGGCCATGGTTGCGGTTGATCGTTGCAAACTGCCGCAGCGCAGAACATGCATTGTCGGAATGCTCCATCAGCAGCGCGAAGACGGCGTGCTCCTTCATCCAGCGATCGATCTGATCAGCGGCGTGCTGGGCATCGGGGAGTTCAGGCGTGGCGGAATTCATCGAGACGATCGGGAAGTTTGATCCAGAGGCGTGCGCTATGCTGCTTCTGCCCAATGCGCGCCACGAAGGCAACGTATCGATAGTTCCGTAGAGGTTGTGTCGTGATCGAGAGGTTGTGTGTGAATACTCGTCTAAGGTTGGATGATCTGATCTGTTGCCGCAGGTTTCAATCCGTATAAGCTGGCTGAAAAGAAACCGATCACTGGGTGGAAATGGAGAAGGCGCGGTGAAATCACCCGTCGTAAAGCGATCGATCGTCGTCGCCGGACACAAGACAAGCGTCAGCCTCGAAGAGGCGTTCTGGACGGCGCTGAAGGAGATCGCCGGCATGCGCCGGATCACGATGTCGCAGCTCGTCGGCGAGATCGACAAGAACCGACAGCAGAACAACCTGTCCTCGGCGATCAGGCTTTACGCGCTGGCCCATTACCAGGCCCTCGTCCCGCAGTCCGGGCTGTCGTAGGCGTCCGGTAAGCCCTGCGGCGGACCGGCTGGCGGCAAGGCGCATCTGCGCCTACATTCGGTCCAGCCATTTCCACATCAGTCAGGGCCTCTGCATGACCGTTCACCAGCGCAATTTGTCCACCCCCATCGATCCCGTGAAGCTCGACCGTCTGGCCGAAGTCGCCGTGAAAGTTGGGCTGCAACTTGCGCCGGGGCAGGATCTGCTGCTGACCGGCCCCGCCGCGGCGCTGCCGCTGGTGCGCAAGATCGCTGAACATGCCTACAAAGCCGGCGCAGGCCTGGTAACTCCGTTCTTCTCCGATGAAGAGATGACGCTGGCGCGCTATCGCTACGGCCAGGATGTGTCGTTCGATCGCGCCGCCGGCTGGCTCTATGAAGGCATGGCCAAGGCGCTCGGCAACAACACCGCGCGCCTTGCCATCGTCGGCGACAATCCGATGCTGCTGTCTAACGAAGATCCCGCCAAGGTGTCGCGCGCCAGCAAGGCGAATTCCATCGCCTATCAGCCGGCGCTGCAGAAGATCGCTGGCTTCGACATCAACTGGAATATCATCGCCTATCCGACGCTCTCATGGGCCAAGCAGGTGTTTCCCGGCGACGAAGACGACGTTGCCGTGCAAAAGCTTGCGGATGCGATCTTCGCGGCGTCGCGCGTCGACAATGCCGATCCCATCGCCGCCTGGGCGAAGCACAATGCTGCGTTGCGTAGCCGCACCGAATGGCTGAACGGCCAGCGCTTCCATGCGCTGCATTTCACCGGGCCGGGCACCGATCTCGTGGTGGGTCTTGCCGACGGCCATGAATGGGAAGGCGGCGCGTCGACCGCCAAGAACGGCATCGTCTGCAACGCCAATATCCCAACCGAGGAAGTCTTCACGACGCCGCATGCCGCGCGTGTCAACGGTCATGTCCGATCAACCAAGCCGTTATCTTACCAAGGTACGCTGATCGACGACATCGCGGTGCGCTTCGAGGACGGCAAGATCGTCGAGGCAAAGGCCTCGCGCGGCGAGGAAGTGCTCAACAAGGTGCTCGACACCGACGAAGGCTCGCGTCGGCTCGGTGAAGTGGCGCTGGTGCCGCATTCGTCGCCGATCTCGGCGAGTGGCCTCTTGTTCTACAACACGCTGTTCGACGAGAATGCCGCATGCCATATCGCGCTCGGCCAGTGCTATTCGAAGTGCTTCGTCAATGGCGGCGATCTCACGCCCGAGCAGATCGCGGCGCAGGGCGGCAACAAGAGCTTTATCCATATCGACTGGATGATCGGCTCCGGTGAGATCGATATCGACGGTGTTCACAGCGATGGCCGCCGCGTGCCGGTGTTCCGCAAGGGCGAGTGGGCGTAACGCTGCAGCTATGATCTGAACGGGCGCGGAAACTGAGTCTTCAAATCTATGGCCCAGCCCCACCGCGTCGGCTTTCTCCTGATCGACGGCTTCGCGCTGATGTCCTTCGCCTCGGCGATCGAACCGCTGCGCGCCGGCAATGTGCTGGCCGGCAAGAAACTGTATCAGTGGCTGCAGATCTCGACCGGCGCCGACGCGATTCTGGCGTCGAACGGATTGTCGGTGGCGTCCGATCACACCATTGCCGACAGCGTGCGTTACGACACGGTGCTGGTTTGTGCCGGCGGCAATCCCGCTGGTTTCGATGATGCCAAGACGCTGGCGTGGCTACGTCGCCTCGCGCGCTCGGGCTGCGCCATCGGCGGCGTCTCCGGTGGGCCGTTCATTCTGGCCAAGGCCGGCATACTCGATGGCGTTCGCTGCACGATCCATTGGGAGCATCTCGATGCGTTCATCGAGGCCTTTCCCGAGATCGAGCCGACGCGTACGCTGTTCGAGATCGATGGCAACCGGCTCACCTGCGCCGGTGGTGTCGCCGCGCTCGACATGATGCATGCCATCATCCGCCGCGATCACGGCCAGGCACTGGCAGCGAAAGTCAGTGACTGGTTTCTGCAAACCGCCGTGCGTCTCGGCGACGACAGCCAGCGCATTTCATTGCGCGAGCGCCTCGGCACCAGCAATCGCGCCGTGCTCTCGGCGATCACCGTGATGGAACGGCGTCTGGCCAGCCCTGCGCCGCGCGACGAGCTGGCAAAAACGGCCGGCGTATCCGTGCGCCAGCTCGAGCGGCTGTTCACCGCGCATCTCGGCGTAACCATCGAGCAGCATTACCTGACGCTGCGTCTCGCCAAGGCGCGCGCGCTGCTGCAGCAGACCAGTATGCCGGTGGTCGAGGTCTCGGCCGAATGCGGCTTCGCCAGCGCCAGCCATTTCGCACGGATGTATCGGCGTGCCTTCGATGTGCCACCGTCGCAGGACCGGATGTCGGGGAAGAGCAAGGCGAAGTGAGGCCTAGCTCCGCCGCGGATAAATAATCACAGACAGATACGTCATCGGTGCCTTCACCAGTTCTTCCGGGCCGTGCCGCGCGGCTGCGTCGAAGAACAGCGTGTCGCCGGGCTCCATCAGATAGGTCTGATCGGCGTGGCGATAACGCACCTTGCCGGTCAGCATGTAGATCATCTCGACGCCGGCGTGACGAAAGTTACTATAGGCCTCGGCGTCCTCGTTCAGCGTGATCAGATAGGGCTCGACGCCGAGCTCGCCGTGGATCGACTGGCCGAGCAGTTGATAGTGATGGCCGGACTTGGTGCCGCGTCGCTCGATCTTGACACCCGTACCGGCTTTCACGAAAGAGCAATCGCGCTCTTCCTCGGTCTCGCGAAAGAATCTGGAGATCGGCACGTTGAGCGCTTTCGATAGTGCATTCAACGTCCCCAGCGATGCGGAGATGCTGCCGGTCTCGATCTTCGACAACATGCCGGTCGAGATGCCCGCCGATGTGCTGAGCTCGGCCACCGTCAGCTCCAGCTCCTTGCGGAGCTGCCGCACTTCATTGCCGATCTTGGATTCCAGCGAGCCACCGACTTCCAGCGGCGCGTTCGAACCGGTGCGCAGCTCCTCCAGCTTTGAGCGCGCGGGCGATGATTTCGTTTTCTTCGGTTTCGCTTTCACGATGGCGTTTCCTGCAGCGTTGATTTCCCGACAATAGCAATATTTCTTGTCAGGAAAACTATTTTCTCTGTGGTTGACATGGCGGTTTTGTTTCGGGCAAGGTCCACGCGCATTCAACGAGCGAGACGCGAGCCATGTGCGGCATTGCCGGTCTGTTTCTGAAAGATCAAAGCCTCGCGCCTGAGCTTGGCGGGCTGTTGTCCGGAATGCTCGAAGCGCTCAGCGATCGCGGTCCGGACTCGGCAGGCTTTGCAGTCTATGGCGACGGCGATGCCGGTCAGATCAAGCTGACCCTGCGTGCCGCGCAATCGTTTGATTTCGCTGAATTGATGGCGTCGCTCGGCAAGGTTGCCGGCGCGCCGATTGCGTATCAGGTGCACGACACGCATGCGGTCATCAGTTTGCCGGTTGATCGCGAGGCCACCATCGCGGCGGCGCTCGTCGGCAACAAGGACGTCGACATGGTCGCACGCGGCAAGCGCATGGCGGTGTTCAAGGAGGTCGGTCTGCCTGCCGATGTGGCAAAGCGCTTCGGCCTGAACACGATGAGCGGCACACATGCCGTGGGCCATACCCGCATGGCAACTGAGTCCGCCGTGACAACCAATGGCGCGCATCCCTTCACCACAGGCACCGACCAGTGCCTGGTGCATAATGGCTCGCTGTCGAACCACAACGATGTCCGCCGCGAGCTGATCCGCCTGGGCATGACGTTCCGCACCGAAAACGATTCCGAAGTGGCCGCCGGCTATATCAGCTCGCAGATGGCGGCAGGCGCATCGCTGCAGGATGCAATGACCTCGTCACTCTCCGCGCTGGATGGCTTCTATACATTCGTTATCGGCACGGAGACCGGCTTCGGCGTGCTGCGCGATCCCATCGCCTGCAAGCCAGCCGTGATGGCCGAGACCGATCGCTGGGTTGCTTTCGGCACTGAATATCGTGCGTTGGTCGATCTGCCCGGCATCGATACGGCAAAGGTCTGGGAGCCCGAACCCGCCAAAGTCTATTTGTGGGAGCGGCACTGATGCCCACGGTCGATCTCGCTTCGTCGCCGCTGCGCGAACTTAACGGCGCTCTGCACAGGCTGACACCCAGCACCAACGCGACGCACTGGACCGTCACCAATCCGCGCGGTCAGCACAATATCGCGGTCGGTCTCGATTTTCCGGTCGAGATCGAGATCGACGGACACGTCGGCTATTACTGCGCCGGTATGAACAAGCAGGCGCGCGTCACCGTGCGCGGCAATGCCGGGCAGGGTGTCGCCGAAAACATGATGTCAGGCCGTGTGCATGTCACCGGCGACGCGTCGCAGGCGGCGGGCGCCAGCGGCAATGGCGGCCTGCTGGTGATCGACGGCAATGCCTCGGCGCGTTGCGGCATTTCCATGAAGGGCATCGATATCGTTGTGAAGGGTTCGGTCGGCCATCTCTCGGCCTTCATGGCGCAGGCCGGCAAGCTCGTTGTGCTCGGCGATGCCGGCGAGGCGCTCGGCGACTCCATCTATGAGGCGCAGCTCTATGTGCGAGGTTCGGTGGCGAGTCTCGGTGCCGATTGCATCGAGAAGCCCCTCAAGGACGAACACAAGGCCGAGCTGAAGAAGCTGCTCGATGAAGCAGGCGTCGAAGGCGTCAGCCCCGACGAGTTCAGGCGCTATGGCTCGGCGCGAAAGCTCTATCACTTCCACATCGACAACGTCGGATCGTACTGATGAGCGCGCAAGACCGCTGGATCCACACGCCGCCGCGCAAGTCGGCGACCTTCGACGATGCTGCGATCGCGGAAATCCGTCGTGCGGCCGCGACCGGCATCTATGACATCCGCGGCGCCGGCGCCAAGCGCAAGCTGCCGCATTTCGACGATCTGCTGTTTCTCGGCGCCTCGATCAGCCGTTATCCGCTGGAAGGCTACCGCGAGAAATGCGCCACCGATGTCGTGATCGGCGCGCGCTTCGCCAAGAAGCCGATCCATCTGAAGATTCCCATCACCATCGCCGGCATGAGCTTCGGTGCGCTGTCCGGCCCCGCCAAGGAAGCGCTCGGTCGCGGCGCATCGGCCGTCGGCACGTCGACCACCACGGGCGACGGCGGCATGACGCCGGAAGAGCGTGGTCATTCCGATCTGCTGGTCTATCAGGTACTGCCGTCGCGTTACGGCATGAACCCGGATGATCTGCGCAAGGCGGATGCGATCGAGGTTGTGGTCGGGCAAGGTGCCAAGCCCGGCGGCGGCGGCATGCTGCTCGGCCAGAAGATTACAGAGCGCGTTGCCGGCATGCGCCGTTTGCCGGTGGGAATCGATCAGCGCTCGGCGTGCCGGCATCCGGACTGGACCGGGCCCGACGATCTGGAGATCAAGATCCAGGAGCTGCGTGAGATCACCGACTGGCAGATCCCGATCTATGTGAAGGTTGGTGCCTCACGCCCGTATTACGACATCGCGCTCGCGGTGAAGTCCGGCGCCGATGCCATCGTGCTCGACGGCATGCAGGGCGGGACGGCTGCGACGCAAGACGTCTTCATCGAGAATGTCGGCCTGCCGACCATGTGTGCGATTCCGCCGGCGGTGAAGGCGCTGCAGGACTTGGGCATGCATCGCAAGGTGCAGCTCATCGTGTCCGGCGGCATCCGCAATGGCGCTGACGTGGCGAAGTGTCTCGCGCTCGGCGCGGACGCGGTGGCGATCGGGACCGCCGCACTGATCGCGCTCGGCGATAACGATCCGGCATTGGAAGCCGAATACCAGAAGCTCGGTACCACCGCCGGCGCTTATGATGACTGGCATGAAGGCCGCGATCCCGCTGGCATCACCACGCAGGATCCTTTGCTGGCCGCGCGGCTCGATCCCGTGATCGCCGGCCGCAAGCTCGCAAACTATCTCTCTGTGATGACGCTGGAAGCGCAGACCATCGCACGCGCCTGCGGCAAGAGCCACGTCCACAATCTCGAACCGGAAGATATGGTGGCACTGACAATGGAGTCGGCAGCCATGGCGAGGGTCCCTCTCGCTGGAACGAACTGGATTCCCGGCAGCAATATCTAACGAGCCGTTATGGCTGGATGATCTTCGGAGCGCGTGTCAATGACGACCTGGACCGAACTAGCCAAGCAACACGATCTCAAATATTTCCTCATTGCCTTTGTCGATCTGTTCGGCGGCATGCGCGCCAAGCTGGTGCCGGCGACTGCGATGGACAGCGTCGCCAAATCCGGCGCGGGATTCGCGGGATTTGCTGCCTGGTTCGATATGACGCCGGCCGATCCCGACGTGCTCGTGATGCCGGATATGGATACGCTGACGCTGCTGCCATGGAAGCCCGGCGTCGCCTGGGTTACGGGGGATCTCTATATGGGCGGCAAGCCCGTGGCGCAGAATCCACGTCAGGTGCTGAAAGGTCTCATTGCGAGGGCGGCGGAGCAGGGTGTCGAACTCAAGACCGGCGTCGAATGCGAGTACTTCCTGATCTCGCCAGACGGTACCGCGATCTCCGATCCCGCCGATCAGCAGGCCAAACCGTGCTACGACCAGCAGGCACTGATGCGGCGCTACGAGATCGTCGCTGAAATCTGCGACGCGATGATCTCGCTCGGCTGGAAGCCCTATCAAAACGACCATGAAGACGCCAACGGCCAGTTCGAGATGAACTGGGAGTTCGATACCGCGCTGAAGACCGCCGATCGCCATGCCTTCTTCAAGTTCATGGTCAAGTCGATCGCCGAGAAACACGGCTACAAGGCGACCTTCATGCCGAAGCCGTTTGCCAATCTCACTGGCAACGGCTGCCACGTCCATGCGTCACTATGGTCGACCAAGGACGGCTCGAACGTGTTCGAGGACGAGAGCGGCGAGTTGGGTCTCTCGAAGACGGCCTATCACTTCATCGGCGGCCTCGTTCATTCGGCCGAAGCGGTTTGCGCTATCACCAATCCTACGGTGAATTCCTACAAGCGCATCAATGCGCCGCGCACGCTCTCCGGCGCGACATGGTCGCCGAACACGGTGACCTACGGCGGCAACAATCGCACGCATATGATCCGCATTCCCGATGCGGGCCGGTTCGAATTCCGTTTGCCCGATGGTGCGGTGAATCCCTATCTGCTGCCGGCGACCTTGCTCGCCGCTGGTCTCGACGGCATGGCCAACAGCCGCGATCCCGGCCCGCGCCTCGACATCAATATGTATACGGAAGGCGCGAAGGTACCGAAGGCAAAGCAGCTCCCGTTGAACCTGCTCGATGCATTGCGCGCGCTCGAAGCATCCGCCGTGTTGAAGGATCAACTCGGCGAGGCCGTGGTCGGGTCGTACCTCAAGCTCAAACACAGCGATTGGAATGAGCACTGCCGTCAGCTCACCGAATGGGAGCGGCAGATGACTTTGGATTGCTGATACCGCACGTCCGTCGAAATTGCGTGCTATGACTCCTGCCTCAGGAGCGTCATTGCGTTGGCGCAACGTTGCCGCAGGATCATTTCGTATCATGACGACCGGCGTCAGCGCTTTTTACGACGGCATTTCAATATTTTACGGCTTCGACCGGGTGATGGACCCGGCGTTGTACAAGCCGCTGCCGGATGACTGGATCATCGGCGTCGCCGATATCGTGGAATCCACCAAGGCCATCGCCGAACAGCGCTACAAGGCCGTCAACATGGCCGGCGCTGCCGTCATCGCGGCCGTGACCAATGCGCTGGACGGCCGCGAATTCCCGTTCGTGTTCGGCGGCGATGGCGCGAGCTTCGCAGTCTCACCGGACGATCTCGATCGCGCCCGCGGGGCTTTGGCGGCGACGGCCACCTGGGTGAAGCACGATCTCGATCTCGTCATGCGCGTGGCCCTGGTGCCGATCAAAGACATCCGCGCGCAGGGGCTGGATGTGCGCGTGGCGCGCTTCGGTCCATCGAACAACGTGTCCTATGCGATGTTCTCCGGTGGCGGTTTGGGCTGGGCGGAAGCCGCGATGAAGCGCGGTGAATTCGCGGTGACGCCGGCACCGGTCGGGACCTATCCCGATCTCTCCGGGCTCTCATGTCGTTTCGAGGAAATTCCATCGGCGCACGGTTTGATCCTGTCGGTGCTGGTGACGGCCGCAGCGGGCGCCGAGCCATCCGCATTTCGCCGCGTCATCGAAGACATTATCGCGCTGGTCGAACGCAGTCCAAATGCGGGCCGTCCCGTACCCGCAGGCGGTCCCGCGATGACGTGGCCGCCCGCGGGTCTCGGCTACGAAATCCGAGCTGGCCGCGGCGCGAAATCGCTTTCGCGCTTTCGTATCTGGGTGACGACGCGAACGCTGTTCGTTTTTGTGTTGATGCGTTTTGGCATTAGCGTCGGCGGCTTCGTGCCGAAGACCTATGTGCAGCAGTTGGTCGAGAACTCGGATTTCCGCAAATACGACGATAGCCTGCGCATGATCCTGGATTGCACACCCGATCTCGAACGTGCGCTCGAGCAGCATCTTGTCACGGCAGCCGCGGAAGGAACGGTGCGCTATGGCCTGCATCGGCAGGATGCGGCGATGATGACGTGTTTCACGCCGTCAGCCATCCGCAGCGATCACGTTCATTTCATCGACGGCGCGCGCGGCGGTTATGCCTCGGCGGCCACCGCGTTGAAGGCCATGTCAGTCTGAGAGAAGCGAATTGAGTTACCGGCCGACGCGGGTCCAGTTCTCGCCACCGCAGAATGCGCCGACACAGCCTTCGACCTTCAGCGTGTTAGGGCCGACCAGCGCCACGTTGCTGGTATAGATCTTCCCGTCATCGGCATTATAGATCCGGCCCGACCACGTGTTCACTCCGGTAGGGCGCATATCGTAGAACAGGTGAACACCGATCATCGAACGTTTAGCCAGCGCGGGATCGGGATTCTTGTCGTCGATCGGCGGCTTGCCGGTCTGCGGATCGATCTTGTCGCGCAGCGAGACGACGGTGCCGCACAGGATGGTGCCGCATTTGCTGACCCGCACCTGTGCATCGCCGGCCTGGGTCTGCCAGACACCCGTTGCTTCGCCGCCCGATTGGGCTTGCGCCGCGGGGCCTGCGAACACTGCACCCAGCAATGCGATCATAACAGTGAATCTGGCGGCCATGCGTGTCTCCTCGGATCAGGCGGTCTGCATAACAAGAAATGGGATTTGTGCAATGCCGCGGCGCTGCGTTTGAGACTACTCAGCGTCTCAAATGATCATGATCGATTCATTTTGACGCAGCTTACTCAGGTCAACCGGTGGCGGTCACCACGGCAGCCCGCAAAGGTCCATCTCGCCTTCATGCGGCGCGCGCTTCAGGTAGGACACCAGCGGGGTCATGACATCGAAGCGAACGCGTTCGCCGTGCTGTTCGGCATAGACCTCGCCGATGAACGGCTTCCAGTTGCGGCGCGTGTAGAAATCCAGATTGTGCGGTTCACAGAACAGCAGCGCAAAATCGGTGGCGCGTTCGTCTTTCAGCGTATGGAGTGCGGCGGTGAGCGCCAGACTGGCCAGACCGCGACGACGATAGTCGGGATGCGTCACAACGCCGCCGATGCCGCCAATCCGCGTCTTGCGATCCTTCCATATGCCTTCGCGCCGATACAGGCCGACATGGCAGACCGGCTGTCCGTCGTCCTCCACGATGACCCGCAATTCGGGATAGGCGAAGACCACGTGTCCCCAGGGCAGTTTCTCGACCGCCTCGCGCGGCCAAACCAGGTCGAACAGCGGTTTGACGCTCGGCCATGAGGCATCGCCGGTCACAATCTCGATTTCGATGCTCATTTCGGTCGCCACCTCTGCGCTTTGTGCAGCCCTTATAGGTCGGTCCGAGGGTAGTAAACCTGTCGAATCCAGTGCTTATCTGAGAATAATATTCTAGGGATCAAGGAAACGTTGGAATGACTGAGGCGGAGCTCTCCAAATACCAGCGCTGGGCGATTTTGGCCGGCGCGGCGACGCTGCTCAGCCTGGCCATGGGCATGCGCCAGAGCTTCGGCCTGTTTCAACCCTCGATTCTGCGCGACACCGCCATCACCACGGCTGATTTCTCTCTGGCCACCGCTTTGCAGAACGTGATCTGGGGCATCTCGCAGCCCTTCATCGGTGCTATCGCCGATCGTTTCGGCACCCGTCACGTGATGATCATCGGCGTTTTGATCTATGCGGCCGGCCTCGTCTTCATGATGGTCGCGACCACGCCGCTGGTTTTCACCCTGGGCGCCGGCCTTTGCGTCGGCCTCGCACTGTCCTGCACGGCGTCGAGCATGACCATGACGGTAGCTTCGCGCAGCGTCTCCGCCGCCAAGCGCAGCGTCACCATGGGTGCTGTGTCGGCCGCCGGTTCGCTCGGTCTCGTCATCGCGTCGCCGCTGGCGCAGACGCTGATCTCGACGGCGGGCTGGCAAGTGGCGCTGATCGGCTTTCTCGGCCTCGCTGCGGTGATGCTCCCCGCTGCGCTGTTTGCTGGCCAGTCTGACAAGATCGAACGCGCACCGGCGGATGAGCTGCAGCAATCTTTGGGAGAAGTGGTGCAGTCCGCACTCGGTCATTCCGGTTATATCGTGCTGGCGTTGTCGTTCTTTGTCTGCGGCCTGCAGCTCGTATTCATCACCACGCATCTGCCGAATTATCTGGCGATCTGCGGCCTCGACGCGTCGCTTGGCGCCACCGCGCTGGCAATAGTCGGCCTGTTCAATGTGTTTGGCTCCTATGCCTTTGGCTGGCTTGGCGGCCGTTATCCGAAGCAGATTTTGCTCGGCGGAATTTACATCGTTCGCTCGTTGGCGCTCGCCACTTATTTCTATTTTCCAGCGACGCCGACCACGACCATGGTCTTCGCAGCCGTGTTGGGGTCGCTGTGGCTCGGCGTGGTCCCGCTGGTGAACGGCCTCGTCGCGCAGCTGTTCGGGTTGCGCTTCATGGCGACACTCACCGGCATCGCCTTCCTCAGCCATCAGGCAGGATCTTTCCTCGGCGCCTGGGGCGGCGGCATGATCTTCTCGCATCTCGGCAATTATGATCGCGCCTGGCAATTCGCCGTCGTGATCGGGATGATAGCCGGATGCTTCCAGATGCTGATGAATGTGAAGCCGCCAGTGCGGCGCGATGCCGTCTCCGCCGCAATGCCAAGCGCGGCCTGATCGCGAAGCGATCGGGCTCGCAGCCGATCGAGATCGCGAAGATGGGAGTGTCGGAGCCGGACGGAACCTTCTATAAGGGTTCCCGTTAAGCCAACTCTCCCATTATTGCGGATCTTGACCCATGACCTTCACGCTTCCCAATCTGCCTTACGCCTATGACGCGCTCGCGCCACATATGTCGAAGGAAACGCTGGAATTCCATCACGATAAGCACCATCAGGCTTACGTGACCAACGGCAATAACCTGCTGAAGGGCACCGAATTCGAAGGCAAATCGCTTGAAGAAATCGTGAAGGGCTCGTTCGGCAAGAATGCCGCGCTCTTCAACAATGCCGGCCAGCACTACAACCATCTCCACTTCTGGAACTGGATGAAGCCGAACGGCGGTGGCGACAAGCTGCCCGGCCGTCTGGAGAAGAAGATCACCGAGGATCTCGGCGGTCTCGAGAAGTTCAAGACCGACTTCGCCGCTGCAGGCGTTGGCCAGTTCGGCTCCGGCTGGGCCTGGCTCTCGGTCAAGAACGGCAAGCTGGAAATCTCCAAGACCGCGAACGGCGAAAGCCCGCTGGTCCATGGCGCGACCCCGATCCTCGGCGTCGACGTCTGGGAGCACTCCTACTACATCGACTATCGCAATCGTCGTCCGGACTATCTCAAGGCGTTCGTCGATCACCTTGTGAACTGGGAATATGTCGACGAGCAGTTCGGCAAGGCGGTCTGATCGCTTTCGATTTGCGTTTAATGACGCGCGGGAAGGGTGGTGGCGCAAGCTGCCGCCTTTTTTCGTTGTCGTGACGTTTTCGTGTCTTGGTCGGCCTGCTGCGACTTGCCGCCGCAGACACGCTGCGGCAGAACGGAATGACGTGAGCCACCAAGCGCAGCAGGTGTTCGATGAATTATGTTTTGGTTTTTGTTGGCGGCGGGCTTGGCGCCACCTTGCGCCATGTCATCAACATGACCTGCGCCCGCTGCATGGGAGCGGCGTTCCCGTGGGGCACCTTCATCATCAACATTACTGGCTCCACGGTGATGGGCCTGATCGCCGGCTATCTCGCTTACAAGGGTGAGGCCTCGCAGCCCTGGCGGTTGTTCCTGATGACCGGCATTCTCGGCGGCTACACGACGTTTTCGGCCTTTTCACTGGATACGGCAGTGCTCTATGAGCGCGGCGAATTGGGCCTCGCCCTGGCCTATGTGCTGGGGTCGGTGGTGCTGTCGATTGCCGGGCTTTTTGCCGGCCTGGCGCTGGTCCGCCACTTCGCCTGAACCGTCCTGGGCTTGCGGTATGTTATAATATAACATAAATGACAGTCAGGCGCCTTGGCGCCGGATATTCATTGGCCAGGCCCGATTTCATGGCGCATTCACATTCTCACGGTGATGACCACTCCGATGGTCACGCGCACGGCCACGGTCATACCCACAGCCATGGCCCGGCAAGCCCGCATCCGGCCCAGCCCGCGCCCTGGTCGATCTTGCGCATGACGTTGCCCGCACGGCTGGGGGCTGCGCTGGCGGTCTCCGCAGCGCTCTGGGCGGTGGTTCTGCTGGCGATGAGGCCATCATGACGGCACAGCTCGCTTTCCAGAACGTCACGCTGGGCTATGACCGGCATCCCGCGGTGCATCACCTCAATGGCGAGATCGTCGCTGGCAGTTTGCTTGCGGTGGTTGGGCCGAACGGCGCCGGCAAATCCACGCTGTTTCGCGGCATCGTCGGCATCCTGAAGCCGCTGACGGGCGCGATCACACTTGGCGGCCTGAAGGCGCGCGACATCGCCTATCTGCCGCAGAGCGTCGACATCGACCGCACATTCCCTATCTCGGTGTTCGACTTCGTCGGCACAGGGCTTTGGCGCACGACCGGGATATTCGGCGGCCTTGGCAAGACCGCACGCGAGCAAATTGGACGGGCCCTCACCGCTGTTGGCCTCAACGGATTCGAGAACCGCAATATCGGCACGCTGTCCGGCGGCCAGATGCAGCGCATGCTGTTCGCGCGAGTGTTGTTGCAGGACGCACGCGTCATCGTGCTCGACGAGCCGTTCAATGCGATCGACGCCAAGACATCGGCGGACCTGATTGCGCTGGTGCGCCACTGGCATGCCGAGAAGCGCACGGTACTGGCGGCGCTGCACGATATGGAGATGGTGCGCGCGCATTTCCCGGAGACGCTGCTGCTAGCGCGCGGCTCCGTGGCCTGGGGACCGACCCAGCAGGTGCTGACGGCGGATAACCTGCTGGAGGCGCGGCGCATGTGCGAAGCCTTCGACGATGGCGCCGGCACCTGTGTTGTCGATGCCGCACACTCGCGGGCGGCCTGATCGACATGCTCTACGATGCGCTGATCGCGCCTTTCCTCGAATTTGAATTTATGCGCCGCGCATTGGCCGGCGTGGTTGCGCTCGCGCTTGGTGGTGCGCCGATCGGCGTCTTCCTGATGCTGCGGCGGATGAGCCTTGTGGGCGATGCCATGGCACATGCCATCCTGCCAGGGGCGGCGATCGGCTTCCTGTTCTCCGGGCTCAATCTGTTCGCGATGACGTTCGGCGGGCTAATTGCAGGTTTTTCTGTTGCGCTGCTGGCAGGTTTGGTGTCGCGCGTCACCGTCATCAAGGAAGATGCGTCACTGGCCGCGTTCTATCTCGTCTCGCTCGCGGTCGGCGTCACCATCGTCTCGATGCGCGGCACCAATATCGATCTGCTGCATGTGCTGTTTGGCAATATTCTCGCGCTCGACGATCAGACGCTGCTGGTGATCGCCTTTAACGCGACGATCACGCTGGTGGTGATGGCGGTGATCTATCGCCCGCTGGTGATCGAATGCGTCGATCCGGTGTTTCTGCGCACAGTCTCGCGCGCCGGTGCACCCGCGCATCTGGCGTTTCTCGCGCTGGTCGTCGTCAATCTCGTCAACGGCTTTCACGCGCTTGGTACGCTGCTCGCGGTGGGGCTGATGATCCTGCCGGCGGGCATCGCGCGGTTCTGGTCGCGCGATATCACGGGGATGATGATGATCTCCGTCGCGAGTGCGATGGTCTCCGGTTACTTCGGTCTGGTGCTGTCGTTCCAGACCAAGGTGCCGTCCGGTCCCGCGATCATTCTGGTCGCCGCGGTACTCTACGTATTTTCGGTTTTGTTCGGCAATGTCAGTGGCTTGGTGAGGCAGTTGTTCCCCGGCCGGCATCTTGAGGCGTAGGTGTGTCAGTCATGCGGAAATCCAGCATATTCGTCATTTGTGCCGTCCTGTCGCTCGTCACGGCGATCGTCCCGGCGCGCGCGCAAGAAAAGACTCAGGACAGGATCGATGTCGTCGCCAGCTTCTCCATCCTGGGTGACTTCGTGCGCAATGTCGGTGGCGAGCGAGTCGCTGTCACGACCCTGGTCGGCCCGAATGGCGATGCGCATGTCTACACACCGACGCCGCGTGACGCGAAAAAGATCGTCGACGCGAAGCTCGTTGTCGTCAACGGCCTCGGCTTCGAAGGCTGGTTGCCGCGGCTGGTCAAATCATCCGGCGGCAAGGCTGTCATCGTCACCGCGACACAGGGCATCGCACCGCGCAAGCTCGACTCGCACGAGGATCCGCACGCCTGGCAATCGGTGGCCAATGCCAGGATCTACGTCGCAAACATTCGCGATGCGCTGGCCAAGGCCGATCCTGCCGGTGCCGACATCTACAAGGCGAACGCCGAGGCCTATCTCGCGAAGCTGACTGCCCTCGACAGTGACGTGAAGGCGGCTGTGGCTTCCATCCCCTCGGTGCACCGCAAGGTGATCTCGACTCACGATGCCTTCGGCTATTTCGCGGCGGCCTATGGCATCGAATTTATCGCGCCGCAGGGCGTTTCGACAGATTCCGAGCCCAGCGCCAAGGATATCGCGGTCATCATCACTCAGCTCAAGATCTCGAAAATTCCGGCGGTTTTTCTGGAAAACATCGCCGATCCCCGGCTGATGCGCCGGATTGCCGCCGAGACCGGGGCAAAAATCGGCGGAACGCTGTATTCCGACAGCCTGACGCCCGAAAACGGCGATGCACCCACTTACATTGATATGGTCAGGCACAATATAAAGGCGCTGACGAGCGCGCTGACCAGTTAGCGCAGGGGCACCCCTGCTGCCGGCGCTGCACAAGACCCCGCCGGAGAAATCATGTCTGAAGCGACTGCCAACAAAATTCCCGTGACCGTGCTGACCGGCTATCTCGGCGCCGGCAAGACCACGCTGCTGAACCGCATCCTGTCGGAAAATCACGGCAAGAAATACGCTGTGATCGTCAACGAATTCGGCGAGATCGGCATCGACAACGATCTCATCATCGGCGCCGATGAAGAAGTGTTCGAGATGAACAACGGCTGCGTCTGCTGCACTGTCCGCGGCGACCTCGTGCGCATTCTCGACGGTCTCATGAAGCGCAAAGGCAAGTTCGACGCCATCATCGTGGAGACCACGGGTCTCGCCGATCCCGCGCCGGTGGCGCAGACCTTCTTCGTCGACGAGGACGTGCAGGCCCATGCGCGGCTCGACGCGGTGGTGACCGTGGCCGATGCCAAATGGCTGAGCGACCGCCTTAAGGATGCGCCGGAAGCCAAGAACCAGATCGCCTTCGCCGACGTCATCGTGCTGAACAAGATCGATCTCGTGTCGAAGGCTGAGCTCGCCGAAGTCGAGGCGCGCATTCGCGCCATCAACCCCTATGCGAAGCTGCACAAGACCGAACGCGCGCAGGTGAAGCTGTCCGATGTGCTGGAGCGTGGCGCCTTCGATCTCGATCGCATTCTGGAGATCGAACCGGAATTCCTCAATGCGGACGACGGTCACGATCATCATGACCACGATCACGGCCATCATCACCATCATGATCATGGCCACGGTGGTTTGAAGCACTATCACGACGAGGACATGCACTCGATGTCGCTGCGCACCGACAAGGCGCTCGATGCGTCGACCTTCATGCCCTGGCTGCAGGACCTGATGGCCAAGGAGGGCGGCAAGATTTTGCGCTCCAAGGGTATCCTGTCGTTCTCCGGCGACGACGACCGCTACGTGTTTCAGGGCGTGCACATGATGCTCGAAGGCGATCATCAGCGGCCGTGGAAGGACGGCGAGAAGCGCGAAAGCCGTCTTGTCTTTATCGGTCGCGATCTGCCCGAGCAGCTGATCCGCGACGGCTTCGAACGCTGCATCCCCGCCTGATGATGTCCGATTTCAATCCGCTGCAGGAGCAGGAATCCATCGTTTCGGTCACCGACCGTGTGTTGCCGGTGGCCATCGGTGCGTCGGTCACATCAGTGCATTTTCTCGGCGACAAGGCAGCCTTTGTCGGCGCCGAAGAGAAAGTCATGCTGGTTGATCCGGCAGGCGCGATGTCGCCGGTCGAGGTCGCGTTCGGTGGCATCCTGTGCTCGACCTCCGACGGCAAGCGCATCGTGATGGGCTGCGACGACGGCAAGGTCGTCGTGCTCGACCGCGACGGCACAGTCTCGACCTTTGCGACCGATACCAAGCGGCGCTGGATCGACAGCGTCGCGCTGCATCCCGACGGCGCTGTGGCGTGGTCGGCGGGCAAGACGGCCTTCGTGCAGGCGCCGAAGGGCGAAGTGAAATTCTTCGAGGTGCCATCGACCGTTGGCGGCCTTGCATTCGCGCCCAAAGGGCTGCGGCTCGCGATAGCCCACTACAACGGCGTGACGCTGTGGTTTCCCAACATGGCCGGCAATGCCGAAGTGCTGGAATGGGCCGGTTCGCATCTCGGCGTGACCTTCAGCCCGGACAACAAGTTTCTGGTCACCGCGATGCATGAGCCGGCGCTGCATGGCTGGCGTCTCGTGGACGGCAAGCACATGCGCATGACCGGCTATCCCGCACGCGTGCGCTCGATTTCCTGGAGCGCCGGCGGCAAGGGTCTCGCGACCTCGGGCGCCGATACGGTCATCATCTGGCCGTTTGCCAGCAAGGACGGCCCGATGGGCAAGGAGCCGGCGATGCTGGCGCCGCTCAAGGCCAAGGTCACCATGGTGGCCTGTCATCCCAAGCAGGACATCCTGGCCGCCGGTTACAGTGACGGCACTATCCTGATGGTCCGCATGACCGACGGCGCGGAAATTCTGGTGCGGGCCAACAAAGGGCAGCCCGTCAGCGCGCTGGCCTGGAATGCCAAGGGTACGCTGCTGGCTTTTGCCGATCAGGACGGCGACGCCGGGCTGCTGGAGCTGTAGTTCTTTCACCTCCCCTGTGGGGAGAGGGAGTTCACGACGGTCGGTGCGAGGCGGCATTGTCATCCGCCCGTCACTTCCTGTACGCATGCAGACATCATGCGATTTTTGGCAACATTCCAGACCTACGACTTCCTCGACACGCTGCTCAGCCTGGCCACGGCCTTTGTGCTGGGCACGCTGATCGGTGCTGAGCGACAATATCGCCAGCGCACCGCGGGCCTGCGCACCAATGTGCTGGTGGCGCTCGGGGCGGCCGCTTTCGTCGATCTGGCAATGCAGCTGCACGGTGCCGATGGCGCGGTGCGCGTGATCGCCTATGTCGTCTCCGGCATCGGCTTTCTCGGCGCGGGCGTCATCATGAAGGAAGGCACCGATGTGCGCGGCCTCAATACGGCGGCGACGCTATGGAGTTCGGCCGCGGTGGGCTCCTGCGCCGGCGCGGACATGATCGCACAGGCTATCGCGCTTACGTTTTTCGTGCTGGCCGGCAATACGCTGCTGCGGCCGCTGGTCAATGCGATCAACCGGGCGCCGCTGGACGCGAAGTCGTCGGAAGTGACCTATTACGTGCGGCTCACGGTCTCGCCCGAGGTGGTACCCGAGATGCGCGAGCGCCTGCAGGAGGCGCTGGAAGCCGCAAAATATCCGGTCGGCGATGTCGATGTGATTGAGCAGAGCGACACCCAGCAGGAGATCGTCGCCACGCTGGTCTCGACGGCCGTCGATCCCAAGGAGCTGGATGCCGTGGCCGCCCGGCTCGAGGCGTATGCCGGCGTGCGCAACGCCACATGGGACGTCAGCACCAAGGACTAGTCGTCCAGAAGAAGTCCAGGGCGCCATCGGCGATCTGCGACTTTCCGGCTCGGGAACTTTGGCGGGCGGCTCCCGTTGTCACCGCACATTAACTGCGGTGGATGCCATGATCCCGACGACCCAGACGCGCGTGTTCCGGACCTATTTCACGATCGCGATCTTGGCGACCGCAGCAGGATTGGGCGCATCGACGTCGGCAATGGCGCGGCTCACGCTAACGCCGCCATCCGCTCGATTTGCCCAGGCGACGCCGCCGCTGCAGTCGACGCCGGGTGCCGAAAACAAGCCGTCGGCCCCCGCAGAACCCGCGACCACTGGCCAGCGCCCGCAGGAAACGCCGCCGCAGCCGGCGCGTCCGGATGCAGAAGCACGCGATGCCGGCGCCAAGCCGGCACTGCCGCCGGCGCCGGCGGAGAAAACGGCGCCGCCGATTACGGCGAAGTAGTCATACGCTGAGCGAGCGATGCGTTCAGACGGTGTTGGGATCCAGCAGCGCCAGCGTGATCCAGTGCGCTTCTAAAGCCGGTTTGGTCACGCCTTCCACTTCGATAACCGCATCCCAGGCCGATTGCAGCGAAACCACGCGTTCGGTCAGCTTGACCAGGCGAAACTTGCCGCGCACCCGCGTGCCGGATTTGACCGGACTGTTGAACCGCACGCGCTCGAAGCCATGGTTGACGCCCATCCGCGTTCGCTCGACGCCCGGCATCGCATCGACAGCCAGCGTCGACAGCAATGACAGCGTTAGAAATCCATGGGCGATCGTACCGCCAAACGGCGTCTCAGCCTTGGCGCGCTCGGGATCGGTGTGGATGAATTGATGATCGCGGGTGGCGTCTGCAAACGTATCGATCATCGTCTGATCGACCATCAGCCATTCCGACACGAGTTCGGGTCCGTTGAGCAGCTTGCGATATTGTTCCAGCGGAATCAGCTTGGCGCGGATCGCTTCCATTTCGGCTGCACGTCTCTCGTCTGACACTCCGGCTTCCCAATATTTGCGCCCGTCATGGACGGCGTTTCAAACGGCCCTTTTTAAGCTCATATGTCATCGTGGTCTCGTGTTTTCACGTGTCCACGGCGGCTGGCTGGGCAGGTGCCTGCAATCTTGTCTCGCCAGCTTCACCAGTCGCCTCCATACTCCCTGCGCACGAGATCACAGGGGTGCTTCATGAAAATCGACGACGTTCGCAACAACGCCTATTCGATGCCGCTGACCAATCCGTCATTCCCGCGCGGGCCCTACAAATTCTACGACCGCGAATATTTCATCATCAGCTATCGCACCGACATGGACGCGCTGCAGGCCGTGGTGCCGGAGCCGCTGGAGATCGTCGATAACATCGTCAAATACGAATTCATCCGCATGCCGGACTCCACGGGCTTCGGCGACTACACCGAAACCGGGCAGGCGATTCCGGTCCGCCTCAACGGTGTCGAGGGCGTCTATATCCACTCGATGTATCTCGACGACGATGCGCCGATAGCCGGTGGCCGCGAGCTGTGGGGCTTCCCGAAGAAGCGCGCGACGCCGAAGATCGTGGTCGAAAGCGACGTGCTGGTCGGCACGCTGCATTACGGCTCGGTGCTCTGTGCGTCCGGCACCATGGGCTACAAGCACCGGCCGGTGGATCATGACACGGTGATGCACGCGCTGCAGGTGCCGAACTTTATTCTGAAGATCATCCCGCATGTCGACGGCACGCCGCGCATCTGCGAGCTGGTGCGCTATCACCTGGAAGAGATCAATCTGAAGGAAGCCTGGACCGGACCTGCGGCACTCGGGCTGTTCCCGCATGCGCTCGCGGATGTGGCGCGGTTGCCGGTGAAGGAAGTCGTGTCGGCGCTGCACTTCAAGTGCGACCTGACGCTGGGATTGGGCGAAGTGGCGTTTGATTATCTGGCGAAGTGAGCTGTCCAGGGCCTCCTCACACGCCGACGTCATACGCGGGCTTGACCCACGTATCCACCTTTCTGCACCGTCCAACGAAGATGGATGGCCGGGTCAGGCCCGGCCATGACGTGGAAGAAGGCAGAGCCTCCCCATAAAATGCGAAGGTACAAAAAAGGCGGCAGTGTCTGACACTGCCGCCTTCGTCGTTACTCATTCAGGCTGAGCACTCAGCTCAGCGCACCAGCACGTTCTTGAACTGCCACGGGTCGCTCGTGTCGATATCTTCCGGGAATAGGCCCGGGCGACCTTCGAGCGGCGTCCAGTCGGTGTAGTAGCCCTTCACCGGGCCGAGATAGGGTGTCTGGATCTCCAGCAGACGCTCGAAGTCGATCTCGTCGGCCTCGACGATGCCTTCGGTCGGGTGCTCCAGCGCCCAGACCATGCCGCCGAGCACGGCCGAGGTCACCTGCAGGCCGGTGGCGTTCTGATAGGGCGCGAGTTCACGCGTCTCCTCGATGGAGAGCTGTGAGCCGAACCAGTAGGCATTGTTGTCGTGGCCGTAGAGCAGCACACCGAGTTCGTCGATACCGTCGACGATTTCGTTTTCGTCGAGGATGTGGTGCTTCGTCTGCATCTTGCCGGAGCCGAACATCTCGTGCAGCGACAGCACCGCATCGTCCGCCGGGTGATAGGCATAGTGGCAGGTCGGCCGGAACACCGCGGTGCCCGACGCGTCACGCACCGTGAAATAATCGGAGATCGAGATCGACTCGTTGTGGGTGACGAGGAAGCCGTATTGCGCGCCGCGCGTCGGGCACCAGGTGCGCACGCGCGTATTGGCGCCGGGCTGCATCAGGTAGATCGCAGCGCCGCAGCCGGCCTCATGGGTGTGTGCATTCTCCGGCATCCACTTTTCATGGGTGCCCCAGCCGAGTTCGGACGGCTGCACGCCTTCCGAGAGGAAGCCTTCGACCGACCAGGTGTTGACGAAGACCTCCGGCGGCTTCGGCGACTTGGAGCGTTGCGTGTCGCGCTCAGCGATGTGGACGCCCTTGATGCCGGCCTGCCGCATCAGGTCCGCCCATTCGGCCTTGGTCTTCGGCTGCGGGGCATTGAGCTTCAGGTCGGAGGCGACATTCAGCAGCGCCTGCTTGACGAAGAAGGAGACCATGCCGGGATTGGCGCCGCAGCAGGAGACCGCCGTGGTCGAGCCGGGCTTGCGGGCCTTCTTGGCGGCCAGCGTCGTTTCGCGCAAGGCGTAGTTGGAGCGCGCTTCGGCGCCCTTCGATGCGTCGAAATAGAAGCCGAGCCAGGGCTCGTTGACCGTGTCGATGTAGAGCGCGCCAAGTTCGTTGCAGAGCTCCATGATATCGACCGAGCCGGTATCGACCGACAGGTTGACGCAAAAACCCTGGCCGCCGCCCTCAGTGAGGAGCGGCGTCAGCAGTTCGCGATAATTCTCCCTGGTCAGCCCCTGCTGGATGAAGCGCAGACCATGCTTGTCGCACAGCGCCTTGCGGCCTTCATCCTTGGGGTCGAGCACGGTGATGCGCGACTTGTCGTAGTCGAGATGCCGCTCAATCATCGGCACCATGCCTTTGCCGATCGAGCCGAAGCCGACGATCACGATGGGGCCAGTGATCTTCGCGTAGATCGGCGAGGCGGGGGATGAGGACATCAGCTTCTAACTCCAGACAGGATCAAGATGAACGCGCTGCGTCGTGCGCGGTTGGGAAAGGACAGTGACGATGTGACATCAGAATGAAATTTCGGGAATGAAATCTCGATGCCGGTATTAAATGCAGCTCAGCGCCGTATGCCGACTGAGAGAACGGTCAGCGAACGTGGTTCCCCCGAGGGCGTCTCGAATGTAATGGACTGCCCCGCAGAAAGGCCGATAAGCGCGGCTCCGATCGGGGTCAATACCGAAATTCGCCCGGCGTCCACGTCGGCAGAGGTCGGATAGACCAGTGTGACGTGCTTTTCCTGCCCGCTGATATCGTCGCGGAACGTCACATCGGACTCCATGCCGACGATTCCGGGCAATGGATGAGTGTCGGGCACGATCGTCGCGCGCTCAACTTCGCCGGCCAGAAAGTCGGCGGTCACGGGGGACTTCTCTGCAGCGGCCTCGGCCAGTACGCCGAGACGCTCACGGTCGCTGCGGCGGAGTGTGATGGGCGGCAGCTCAGTGCGAAGGGAATGGATCATGGGTTTCACAGCCAAATGACGCCCGGCGCGCAAAGCGCCCGAGCATGCCAAGAATGATGAGGATGCTGAAATCGAACAAGCCCGGACGGCACGCGCGCGTGCGCCCGGGTCACATTCCTGCTTGAAGGTGACCGGCGCGGAGCAGTAAGCGGTTGCGGGGCAGGTTCGTCATGATGGCCGAAACCTATGTATCCTGCAGTGAAAGTCAACCGGCGATGGCGCCGTTGCTAGCAGCGACGTCCAACGGGTGTGTCTGACGCGCGGTTGACGATCAGCTGCGCCGCTTGGCGGTGACTTCGATTTCGACTTTCATCTCGGGCTTGTAGAGCCCGGAGACCACGAGGAGCGTGGCAGCGGGCCTGATCTCGCCGAGATGCGCGCCGGTCACCGCGAACACCTTGTCGGCGTCGCTGGCGTCGGTGATGTAGTAGATCGCACGCACGATATCGGCCATGGCAAAGCCGGCCTCTTTCAGCGCGGCTTCAATGGTCTTGAAGCAGTTCTGTGTCTGTGCCGTGACGTCGGCTGGCAAGATCATGGTGGTGTAATCGTAGCCGGTGGTTCCGGACACGAAGCAGAAATCGCCGTCGACCACCGCACGGCTGTAGCCAGCGGTCTTTTCGAATGGCGATCCGGTGGAAATCAGTTTGCGCGTCATTACCGGGCTCTCCTGCAGAGGTGAGCTCCGCAATGCCGTGCCTTGGTGGTCAAATCAAGCTGCGTGGGCCAGATCGGCAGGCTCAGCAGCCTTGCGGACCCATTTACCGCTTCCGAAGATGATGCCGCGGGCGCCATCCAGCGCTCTGGGCTTCAGCTCGAGGCCGAGCAGGCGATCGCGCTCGAACGGCCCCGGCAGCGCCAGATCGGTCATTTTCCGGGGCATGAAGCCGAAGCGGGCGTAATAGGGCGCATCGCCGAGCAGTACGATGGCGCCATGGCCGCGCGCCGAGGCCTCGGCGATCGCGTGATTCATCAACGCGGCGCCAAGGCCAAGGTCGCGGGCACCCGGATCGACCGCCAGGGGGCCGAGCATCAGTGCAGCTCGGCCCCCGGCGTCGACATGCCAAAGCCTGATCGTGCCGACCAGCCTGCCTTGCACCACCGCCGAGAAGGCCAGGCCTTCGGCGGGCAGTCGTCCGTCACGCAGTCGCTGGCAGGTGCGGGCATGGCGCGAAGCGCCGAAGCACACATCCAGCAGAGATTCACGGGCGGCGACGTCGGAGCCACGTTCCGCACGGATCTCGTACGAAGGGGCTGCGATGGGCAAAGCAACAGTGTTGTTAGTGGCGGTCTCGTGCAGATCGGTCATGGCATGTCGGTCCCCACTCCGTTTTTCACACGGAGTGTTGTCATCCAGAATTGGAAGGTGACGGGATGAGAGCCGGTGGGCCGGCTCTCCGATTAGTCATATCCGGGGTGGATGCCGGATATAGTGAGCGACGTCAGATTTGCAACGCTCAGATATGGAAGGTGCGCAGCGGCGGGAAGCCGTTGAACGCCACTGCCGAATAGGTCGACGTATAGGCGCCGGTGCCTTCGATCAGCAGCTTGTCGCCGATCTCGAGAGTCACGGGCAGCGGATACGGCAGCTTCTCATACATCACGTCGGCCGAATCGCAGGTCGGGCCGGCGAGCACGCAGGGCGTCATCTCGGCGCCGTCATGCGGCGTCTTGATGGCGTAGCGGATCGACTCGTCCATGGTCTCGGCGAGACCGCCGAACTTGCCAATGTCCAGGTAAACCCAGCGCACGTCGTCCTCGTCGCTCTTCTTCGAGATCAGAACGACTTCGGCTTCGATGATGCCGGCATTGCCGACCATGCCGCGACCCGGCTCGATGATGGTCTCCGGAATCGCGTTGCCGAAGTGCTTGCGCAGCGCACGGAAGATCGAACGGCCGTACTGCACGACCGCCGGGACTTCCTTGAGGTACTTGGTCGGGAAGCCGCCGCCCATATTGACCATGGAGAGATTGATCCCGCGCTCGGCGCAGTCACGGAACACCGACGAGGCCATCGCCAGCGCACGGTCCCATGCCTTCACCTTGCGCTGCTGCGAGCCGACATGGAATGAAATGCCATAGGGCTCCAGGCCAAGACGCTTGGCGAGGTCCAGCACGTCGACAGCCATTTCCGGATCGCAGCCGAACTTGCGCGACAGCGGCCACTCGGCGCCGGCGCAATCGTAGAGAATGCGGCAGAACACGCGGGCGCCAGGAGCGGCGCGCGCGATCTTCTCGACCTCGGCGGCGCAATCGACCGAGAACAGGCCGATGCCGAGCGCGTGGGCGCGCGCGATATCGCGTTCCTTCTTGATGGTGTTGCCGAAGGAGATGCGGTCCGGCGTGGCGCCAGCGTCGAGCGCCATCTGGATTTCCTGCACCGACGCACAGTCGAAGCACGAGCCCATCGAGGCCAGCAGCGACAGCACTTCCGGCGCCGGGTTTGCTTTCACCGCGTAAAACACGCGGCTATCAGGCAAAGCCTTCGCAAAGCTCTGGAAGTTGTCGCGCACGACTTCGAGGTCGACGACGAGGCACGGCTCGACATCGGTGCCCTCGTTGCGGCGGGCGCGGAGGAATTCCTGAATACGTTCGGTCATAGCACTCTCCCAAACGGCCCCGCGAAAGGGTCACGTTCAAAAAATGATGACGGTTCAGCGCTTTCGGACCCAGGCACGCGATGGAGGCGTGACAAAGCCAAAAGTACAGACCGTAAGTGCTGCCGTGGATTGGTTGGGGGTGACCCTACCGCACACCTGGCAATGAAGGACAAGCCTCTTCGGTATTCGCGCTGGCTGTTGGAAAGCCAGCAGAGACCAAAAAAGCCCGCTCCGTCGTTGCTTTAAGTCGCGTCCCCCGTTGAGAACGAGGTGCGCCGGTTCGCCTCCGGCTGCCAGTCACGGTTGCAAAGAACAAAGTCACCTTCAACGGCATCTCTGGAGAGAGATGCTGGCCTTTCGCAAAACTCCGCGAAAGACCCTCGGCTTCTTCGTCCCTTGGCGGCTGTCCGGCCTCTTGTCCGGATACCTACCGACTGACACACGACCACAGGCACGTGCGAAATTGGGCAAGACCGGAAATAGGTTCTTTGACCCTGACACGCAACAATTTTTTTGGGCTGTGGAGCATTTTATTCAACGCCATCGCGCAGCGTTGCAAACGAGACGCACTCAGCGCGCTCAACATGAACGGATGTTAAGTTCGGTTAAGGAATTGGCGTAGTCTGGGGCTGGCGTGGAGTGCTGAACTACACCAGCGTCATGGTCCTGTAGTCGTCCTCTCGTGCGGCTGTCATCTCGCTCTCGGTGTCTTCTTCCGCGAGAGGAAGGATCCCGTAAACGCTACAGCTAGCGACGAATCACGAGCAGCCCGGGTGACTGGCGCTCGACTCAAGCACGCAATTGCGCGCCTGGCTGGGCGATGACAGTCGAATGTGAGGAAGCCTGAGAGTGGAGCTGCGCGAGGACGCAGCGATCAGCCGCGGCGGGTGAACGGCTCGATCCGTGCGGCGGTGCGCAGGAAGGCGACCATGATGGCGACGCCGCACAGGAACAGGCAGACCTGCAGGATGTGCTCGCCGGTGGTGGAGAGGCCGAACAGGATCGACAGTGCCCAGCCGCCCGCGAAGGCGGCGCCGAACACTTCCGCGCCGATCAGGATCGCCGCCGAGATGACGGTGATGACGCTGGGCCAGTAGATGCGGCGAGGGGCGGTGGAGGTGGTCATATTCTCAAGGTCCTGTTTCGGGCCGCAATCTAACGAAAAAGCCTGCTGCGGCAAGCACTAAAGGGCCCAAAAAAGCCCCATCGCGTGGTATAGATCGACGCATTCTCTGGGCTTCAAAGCAGGATTTCTTATGTCAGAAACGTCGGTCTCGCCGGTTGCGTCGAAAGGTCTCGAAAATCCGCTTCTGAAAGCCTGGCAGACCCCGTTCGAGACCCCGCCGTTCGACGAGATCAAGCCCGAGCACTTCATGCCGGCCTTCGAACAGGCGTTTTTCGACCATTCAGCCGAGATTGCCGCGATCGTGAACGATCCGGCCGTGCCAGACTTTGCCAATACGATCACGGCGCTGGAGCGATCCGGCAAGTTGCTCTCGCGGGTCGCCTCGGTGTTCTACGATCTGGTGTCGGCGCATTCCAATCCGGCGATCCTGGAGATCGACAAGGACGTGTCGTCGCGGATGGCGCGGCACTGGAATCCGATCATGATGAATGCCGTGCTGTTCGGCCGCATCGTGGCGCTGCACGACAAGCGCGCCGAGCTCGGCCTTACCACCGAGCAGATGCGTCTCCTGGAGCGGACCTATACCCGCTTCCACCGCTCCGGCGCCGGCCTCGACGAGACCGCCAAGGCGCGGATGGCCGAGATCAACGAGCGTCTCGCGCATCTCGGCACCAGTTTCAGCCATCATCTGCTCGGCGACGAGCAGGAGTGGTTCATGGAACTGGGCGAAGGCGATCTCGATGGGCTCGCCGAGAGCTTCGTCGCCTCGGCCAGGGCCTCGGCTGACGAGCGCGGCATGACTGGCAAGGCGATCATTACCACGTCGCGGTCCTCGATGGAGCCGTTCCTGAAAAGCGCGGCGCGGCGCGACCTGCGCGAGAGGGCCTACAAGGCCTTCATCCAGCGCGGCAACAATGGCAACGCCAACGACAACAACGAGACGATCGTCGAAATCCTGAAGCTGCGCGAGGAGACCGCGAAGATCCTGGGCTTCCCGACCTTCGCGGCCTATCGCCTGGAAGACTCCATGGCGAAGACGCCGGAGGCGGTGCGCGGTCTGCTGGAGCGGGTCTGGAAGCCGGCGCGTGCCCGCGCGCTGGCCGATCGCGATGCGCTGCAGGAGCTGATCGCGGAGGAGGGCGGCAACTTCAAGCTCGCCGCCTGGGACTGGCGCTATTACGCCGAAAAGCTGCGTCAGCGCCGCGCCAATTTCGATGATGCGGCGATCAAGCCGTATCTGACGCTCGACAACATGATCGCGGCGCAATTCGACACTGCGACACGTCTGTTCGGCATCACCTTCGCCGAGCGCAAGGACGTGCCGGTATGGCATCCGGATGTCCGCGTCTGGGAGGTCAGGGATGCCTCCGGCGCGCTCAAGGCCATCTTCTATGGCGACTACTTTGCCCGACCGTCGAAGCGTTCCGGCGCCTGGATGACCTCGCTGCGCGGCCAGCAGAAACTGGACGGCGACGTGGCGCCGCTGGTGCTGAATATCTGCAATTTCGCCAAGGGCACCGACGGCCAGCCATCGCTGCTGTCGCCGGACGACGCGCGCACGCTGTTTCATGAGTTCGGCCACGGCCTCCACGGCATGCTGTCCAACGTCACCTATCCCTCGCTGTCGGGGACGTCGGTTTTCACCGACTTCGTCGAACTGCCGTCGCAGCTCTATGAACACTGGCAGGAACAGCCGCAGGTGCTGCAGACCTTCGCCAAGCACTACCAGACCGATGAGCCGCTGCCCGACGATCTGCTGAAACGGTTCACCGCTGCCCGCAAGTTCAACCAGGGCTTTGCCACGGTGGAGTTTGTGTCGTCGGCGCTGATCGATCTTGAATTCCATACCCAGCCGGCCTCGGCCTCCGCCGATGTCGCGGCCTTCGAGAAGAAGGAGCTGGAGAAGATCGGCATGCCCGAGGAAATCGCGCTGCGACACCGGCCGACGCAATTCGGGCACATCTTCTCGGGGGATCATTATGCGTCGGGCTATTACAGCTACATGTGGTCCGAAGTGATGGATGCGGACGCCTTCGGCGCCTTCGAGGAAGCCGGCAACATCTTCGATCCCGCGGTGGCCAAGCGGCTGCATGACGACATCTATTCGTCGGGCGGTTCGGTCGATCCGGAAGCCGCTTACATCGCGTTCCGTGGTCGTGCGCCGGCGCCAGATGCGCTGCTGCGGCGGCGCGGGTTGCTGGAAGAGCCTGAGGCGGCGTGAGGCAGGTGTCGTGACCTCTCAATTTGTCATCCCCGCGAAGGCGGGGATCCATAACCTCCGAGCATGTGATGAAGCGATGCGGTTAGCCCCACGGATCAACAGTAAGACGGCGTGTATGGATCCCCGCCTTCGCGGGGATGACATGCGGAGGTTGTTGAGGTCGCTAGCGGGAATCTTCGCCCTGCTGTTCGCCTTCACAGCCGGCATCACCGTTGCCTCCGCCCACCCGCATGTCTTCGTCACCGCATCCAGCGAACTGATCTACGCGCCGGATGGCACCATCACCGGGGTGCGCCATGCCTGGGTGTTCGACGACATGTTCTCGACCTATGCGCTGCAGGGCATCGAGAGCAAGACCAAGGGCGTCTATACCCGCGAGGAACTGGCGCCGCTGGCACAGACCAATGTGGAGTCGCTGAAGGAATTCGCCTTCTTCACCTTCGCCAAGGTGGAGGGCAAGAAGCAGCGCTTCAACGATCCCGTCGACTATTATCTGGAGAAGCGTGACGCCGCGCTGGTGCTGCACTTCACGCTGCCGTTCAAGACACCGTTCAAGGCCAAGAAGATGGAGCTGGAAATCTTCGATCCGAGCTTCTTCGTCGATTTCGGTCTGGAGAAGAAAGATCCCATCAAGCTGGCGGGCGCGCCGGCCACCTGCACGATGGCGATCCAGCGCCCGTCGGACGGCGCCGCCAAGGCGCAGACCATGAATGAAGACACTTTCATGAATGGCGAGAACAGCAATTACGGCGCCATGTTCGCTAACAAGATCACGGTCGATTGCCCATGATGCTCCAGAAAATGACGATGCGCCGCGTGCTGTTGGCTTGCGCTGTGCTGGCCGCAGCGTCAGTGATTGCCGATGGAGCGCTGCATGATGTGTTGGCGCAGAATCCGTTCGGCGCGCCGAAGGGCGTGCCGGATTCGCAGGTCGGTGGCATCATCGGCTGGCTGCTCACCAAGCAGTCCGAATTCTACCGGGCGATGTCGGCGACCATCCGTGCCGCGAAGTCCGACGGCAGCGCGGTGTGGACGCTGCTGGCGATCTCCTTTGCCTACGGTATCTTCCACGCCGCCGGCCCCGGCCATGGCAAGGCGGTGATCTCGTCCTATCTGGTCGCCAATGAAGAGACCGCCAAGCGCGGTATCATATTGTCCTTCGTCTCGGCGCTGATGCAGGCGCTGGTGGCGGTGTTGATCGTGGGCATTGGCGCCTGGCTGCTGAATGTCACGGCGAAGACCATGTGCAGCACCGAGCGCTGGGTGGAAATTGCGAGCTACGGGCTGATCGCGGCGTTCGGCGCGCGGCTGGTCTGGAGCAAGGGGCGCGGGTTCTTCCGCGCCTTGCGGCCGTCGCTGCCGGCTGCGGGGGCGCAGCTCGCGATGGCGCATGCTAGTGCGTCCGCGCATTCCCACGATCATGGCCATGACCACCATCACCACGAGCATCATCATGGCCACGCGCATGCTCATGCGCACGCCCATACGGCGCATGCCGAGGCGACGGCTTCAGCACATGCGCACCATGAGCACAGTCATCACGATCACGTTCATGACGAGCATTGCGGCCATTCCCATGGCCCGACGCCGGATCAGCTCGCTGGCCCCGGTGGCTGGGCGCGTGGATTATCGGCCGTGTTCACGGTGGGCATCCGGCCGTGTTCCGGCGCGATCCTCGTGCTGGTCTTTGCGCTGGCGCAGGGCATGTTCTGGGCCGGCATCGCGGCCACCTTCGTGATGGGCCTGGGAACCGCGATTACCGTGGCAACCATTGCCGTCATCGCCGTCTCCGCCAAGGGTCTCGCCGGCCGTCTGGCTGGTGGGCGCGACGGCAGTGGCGCGCTGGTGATGCGGGGGATCGAGTTCGGCGCGGCGGCGCTGGTGATGCTGTTCGGCGTTGGCCTGCTGCTGGGTTATGTCGCGGCCGAACGCGTCACCTGTTTCTGATCGCTGTCCTGCCCTGATGGACAGTCCGTCGTCTTGACAAGGTCCAGCCAAAGCGCGAAGCCACCGGCATCATGACAAATGTCGTTTCTCTCGAGCTGCCACCGGCCTCCACCCTGGAGATACCGGAACGCGTCGGCGTCTTGCTGGTCAATCTCGGAACTCCCGACACCGCCGATACCCGCGGCGTACGCGTTTATCTCAGAGAGTTCCTGTCCGATCCGCGCGTGATCGAGAACCAGGGCCTGCTGTGGAAGCTGATCCTCAACGGCATCATCCTGACCACGCGCCCGAGCCGCAAGGCCAAGGACTATCTCAAGATCTGGAACACGGAGAAGAACGAGTCTCCGCTGAAGACCATCACCCGCGCGCAGTCGGACAAGCTGGCTGCGTCGCTCGATAGCCATACCCATCTCGTGGTGGACTGGGCGATGCGCTACGGCAATCCGTCGATCCGTTCCCGCATCGCTGAACTCACCGCAAAAGGCTGCGACCGCATTCTGGTGGTGCCGCTCTATCCGCAATATTCGGCGGCGACCTCTGCGACGGTCTGCGACGAAGTGTTCCGCGTACTCGGCACCATGCGGGCGCAGCCGACGCTGCGGGTCACCCCGCCTTATTATGATGAGCCGGATTATATCGGCGCGCTGGCGATCTCGATCGAGAAGCATCTGGCGACGCTGTCATTCGTGCCGGAAATGATCGTGGCGTCGTTCCACGGCATGCCGCAGAAATATATCGACAAGGGCGACCCCTATCAGGCGCAATGCGTGGCCACGACCGAAGCGCTGCGCAAGCGGCTCGGGCCGGATGCGCCGAAGCTGTTGCTGACCTTCCAGTCCCGTTTCGGCTTCGACGCCTGGCTGCAACCCTATACGGACAAGACCATCGAGCAACTGGCCAAGGACGGCGTGCGACGCATTGCCGTGGTGATGCCGGGCTTCTCGGCGGACTGTCTGGAGACGCTGGAAGAAATCGCGCAGGAGAATTGCGAGATATTCCTGCACAACGGCGGCGAGCAGTTCTCTGCGATCCCCTGTCTCAACGATAGCGACGAGGGCATGGACACGATCCGCCAGCTGGTGCTGCGCGAGCTGCAGGGCTGGATTTAACGGCGCTCCAACCCATCCACGTCATTGCGAGCGCAGCGAAGCAATCCAGAAGCCGCAAGCGAAGACTGGATTGCTTCGTCGCAAGGGCTCCTCGCAATGACGGCTGAGAGGTCTGTGGCTCGCGATCACTTCGGCGCTCTCGCTTTTCCCGATTTCGAACCTTAAAATCCTCCCCGACGACAAAACAACGAGACGCCGTGCGTCGCGCGTCCATTTTGCCGCAGGGAGACTTTGATGTCCGGTTACGACATTTTCGCCATCGCCGTTGTGCTGCTGATCATCTTCACGCTGTTTGCCGGTGTGAAGACCGTGCCGCAAGGCTATGACTGGACCATCGAGCGCTTCGGCAAGTTCACCCGCACGCTGTCGCCGGGCCTCAACCTCATCATCCCGTATTTCGACCGTGTCGGTCGCAAGATGAACATGATGGAACAGGTGATCAGTATTCCCGAGCAGGAAGTGATCACCAAGGATAACGCCACCGTCACCGTGGACGGCGTCGCGTTCTTCCAGGTGTTCGACGCGGCCAAGGCAAGCTACGAAGTGTCCGACCTCAATCAGGCGATCATCGTGCTGACCATGACCAACATCCGTTCGGTGATGGGCTCGATGGATCTCGATCAGGTGCTGTCGCATCGCGACGAGATCAATGAGCGTCTGCTGCGCGTCGTCGATGCCGCCGTCTCCCCATGGGGCCTCAAGGTCAACCGTATCGAGATCAAGGACATCGTGCCGCCCGCCGATCTGGTCGAGGCCATGGGCCGGCAGATGAAGGCCGAGCGCGTCAAGCGCGCCGACATTCTGCAGGCTGAGGGTCAGCGCCAGTCGGAAATTCTCCGTGCCGAAGGTGCCAAGCAGGGCCAGATCCTGCAGGCGGAAGGCCGCCGCGAGGCTGCGTTCCGTGACGCCGAGGCACGCGAGCGTTCCGCAGAGGCCGAAGCCAACGCAACGCGGGTGGTGTCGGAGGCGATTTCGAAGGGTGACGTTGCGGCGCTGAACTACTTCATCGCCGACAAATACATCAAGGCGTTCGGCCAGCTTGCGGAATCGCCGAACCAGAAGGTCATCATGCTGCCGGTGGAAGCCATGAGCATGCTGGGCTCGCTGGCCGGTATCGGCGAGATCGCCAAGGCGACCTTCGGCGAGAACTCGACCTCGGCCCAGGCTGCCGCGCGCCGCAGCGGATCAGTGCCGCCGGCGGGTACAACGCCGCCGCGCAGCTAGGGATTTCGCAATGGCCGAAATGTTCGTCACTTTGGGCAACTGGAACTGGTTGATCTTTGGCGTGCTTCTGATGGCGCTAGAGCTGCTGGCGCCCGGCGTCTTCATGTTCTGGCTCGGGCTGTCCGCATTCCTGGTCGGCGTGCTGTCCTTCATCGTCACGCCGTCATGGCAGGTGCAGATCCTGCTGTTCGGATTGTTCGCCGTCGCCGCCGTGCCGCTATGGCGACGCATAGCGCGTCAGAAGCCCGGCGCCAATCCGAATCCGTTCCTCAACAAGCGCAGCGATGCGCTGGTCGGCCGTATCTGCACGCTGGATCGGCCGATTATCGACGGCGAGGGCATCGTGCGGATCGACGATACGGTGTGGCGCGTCAGTGGCCCGGATACGCCGGCAGGCACCAAGGTGAAGATCGTGAAGGCGGACGGGGCCAGTCTGACGGTGGATGTGGCGTAAAAACTAAGCCACGCCCGCCCGCAGCAGATCATGCAGATGCACGATGCCGACGGGCTTTCTGGCGTCCGTCACCAGCAGCGCGGTGATCTTCGACGAGTTGAGGATTTCCAGCGCTTCGCCGGCGAGCAGGTCACGGCTGATGGTCTTGGGATTCTTGGTCATGACTTCATCGACCGAGACCGTCATCAGGTCGGCGCGCATGTGACGGCGGAGATCGCCGTCGGTGACGATGCCGACCACATGGCCGTTGCCATCGGTGATGCCGACGCAGCCAAAGCCCTTCGAGGACATTTCCACCAGCGCATCGGACATCTTGGTGCCGAGCGGCTTGAGCGGCACGGCGTCGCCTGAATGCATGAGGTCGCGGGTGTATTTCAGCATTGCGCCGAGCTTGCCGCCGGGGTGCAGCACGCTGAAATCCACCGACGTAAAGCCACGGCCTTCCAGCAGCGCGATCGCCAGCGCATCGCCCATCGCCAGCATCATCAGCGACGACGTCGTGGGCGCGAGATTATGCGGGCAGGCCTCGCGCGCCTTCGGCAGCGTCAGCGCGACATCGGCGGCCTCGGCCAGCGTCGAGGTAGCTTCGGAGGTGATCGCGACCACGCCGATCCTGAAACGCTTGGCATAGGTGATGAGGTTCTTCATTTCCGGCTGCTCGCCGGACCACGACAGCGCCATGATGACGTCGTCGGGCGTGATCATGCCGAGATCGCCATGGCTGGCTTCGGCGGCATGGACGAAGAAGGCAGGTGTTCCGGTCGAGGCGAAGGTCGCGGCGATCTTGCGGCCAATATGGCCGGACTTGCCGAGGCCGGTGATGATCAGGCGGCCCTTCGCCTTGAGGATCAGGTCGGCGGCGGCGACGAAGGACGGGCCAAGGTCGGATTGCAGCGCGGTGGCCAGCGCGGTGACGCCGCTGGCTTCGGCCTCCAGCGTCCGCAGCGCCGAGGCAATCGCTTCAATGGCTTGATCGCTCATCGCTGCCGTCGTTTTCGTCGGAAGGCCGGGTGTCTTGGAGAGGGGCATCAATCGCATCCTGGGGCCGTAAATTGTCCGGCTGTGTCGCCGTCCTCTTAGCACGGCTGGGCCTGCCTGGCGAAACCCCGCCGATGCGATCTCAACGGGCCATTAACCATAAGCGTTTTAACTCCCTTAACCATGAGTTGTCGCGCGCGCCTCCGGCGTCGCTCTTGGTGGATTTTGTAAGCTTTTGATAGTGTTGGAGTTTTTCTGATCGTGAGGATGGGTCGAGTACGCGACCGCCGCAACCGCGCCTGGGCCAACGGCGCGGTTTCGGCATGTCTGTGCCTGAGCCTCCTCATGCCATCTCCGGCATTCTCGCAAGCATTGACGTCAGACCTGCTGGCGCCGGTTCCGGGCGGCTTCGTGTCGCCGCAGAACCTGCCGACGCGGCGGACGACGGATGCGCCGCTCCAGCCAAATGGAACGCTGCAGACCAGCCAGCTATCGCCGGATCGCATCCCACAGTCGATCATCACACCACCCATACCCGCCGCATCGGGCGCCGCCGGCACCGGGTTCGATGCGCTCAACCGCAAGCGCAAGCAGACCAAATATTATCCGGGCGCGAAGAAGCCGAAGCCGCCAGTGGGGCCTGGCAGCCCGCCGCCGCCGCTGGTGCCCGAAACCCGGCCGTCACCGCCATCGGCCAAGGCCGCCAAGCCTCCCGTCGCCCCATCGGTTGCCGGTACGGTGGTGGGTCAGCCGCCGCGCCGGCGATTGCCGATTGATCCAGATCCTTACGCGCCGACCGGCGTGCGCGTCGGCAGCTTTCTCGTGAAGTCAGCCGTGGAACTCTATGGCGGTTTCGACAACAATCCGGCGCGTTTCGTGCAGCCGAAGGGGTCGTCGTTCTACAAGGTCGCGCCGGAGCTGCTGGCCGCAACCGACTGGACGCGGCACTCGATCATCGTGGATCTGCGCGGATCCTTCACCGGCTATGAGAAGCAGTTTCCCGCAGCGCCATTCCAGACTTCGCCGGCACCCGAAAATGTCGATCGCGCCGAATTCAACGGCAAGATCGCCGGTCGTCTCGATGTCGCCCGCGACCTGCGCGTTAACAGCGAAATGCGTATGCGGGTCGGCGCGGATAATCCGGGCAGCCCGAACATTCAGGCCGGCTTGAAGGAGTTCCCGCTGTTCACGACGACTGGTGGGTCGCTCGGGGTCGAGAAGGACTTCAACCGCCTTCAGATCAAGGTCGATGGTCTCGTCGATCGCACCGTCTATCAGGATTCGAAACTGACCGACGGCACCCAGACCAACAACAATGACCGTAATTTCAATCAGTATGGCGGCGTCGGCCGCGCCACCTATGAAGTGCTGCCGGGTCTAAAGCCATTCGCCGAAGTCCAGGGCGATGTCCGTGTGCACGACGATCGGGCGGATCGCTTCGGCTATCTCAGGGATTCCAGCGGCGGCTATATCAAGGCCGGCACGACGTTTGAATTCACGCGTCTGCTGACGGGCGAAGCCTCAATCGGTTATGCAGCGCGCAGCTATACGGATACGCGGCTGGAGGTTCTCAAGGGCCTGCTGACGTCAGCGTCGCTGATCTGGACGGCCACACCGCTGACGACTGCAAAATTCGTTTCGACCACGTCGATCGACGAGACCACCGTGCCCGGCGTTCCCGGCATTCTCACGCGCACCTATACGGTCGAGGTCAATCACGACTTCCGGCGCTGGCTGACGGCCACGGGCAAGTTCACTTACGTGACGCAGGATTATCAGGAAAACTTCCGCTTCGATAAGATCTACTCGCTGCAAGGTGATCTCGTTTACAAGCTGAACCGTGAGATCCAGCTCAAGGCGCAGGTACGCCGCGATATCCTGGATTCAAACATCCTTGGCGCGAGCACGGCCTCGACCGTGGTGATGCTGGGCGTGAGACTACAGCGATAACGGTCAAAAATCGCTGGGCGCCACGTCGCTCGTCCTAATTCCACTTCCGCATGAACTTGGCCGTCTTCCGGCGAAATTTCACACCGGAGCCATCGGGCAATCGGATGGCGATGAAGCCGGCTGCGATACAGGCCTCGCGCTGCGGCATGTGCTCATCGGGCGCGCGCTCGGTCTCCCACCACGAGGCCCGGTGCGACGCGCGCGGCAGCGCGTCGTCGATGATCTCCTCGATCGCATCCATGCTCAGCACGAATTCGTCCTTGGTCTGGCTGGCCAGGTAGGCGCGGAGCAGGTCGTAGTCAGGCACGGAATTGTCCTCGGTATAATCTCGCAAACGTCATACGCGCCCGCGCGATCAGGCGCTACAGCGCGATTTCGGTAAATCGACATCGGAAGTGCGTCATCCGAGCATTTTCCGCAACCGTTCGTTAACGCCGTGTGGAACCCAAAGCCGGTACTTAAGCGCTCGGCAAGCATTCGCGTGCGATCCGTGGGGTACGGAGCACATGATGAAGTCGGGGAATGCAAGCACGGGAATTCGACGCTGGCCGTTATCGGCCAAGCTGTTGATTCTGTCGTCGCTGGTCACGATCATTGGCTTTTCGGCCGTTTGCGGCACTGTGATGCTCGATATGCGCCGCGGCGAGGAAGCGCTCGCGCGACAGACTGCCGAGAACCTCGCCACCTCCATCGATTCTGATATAGGTCGAACCGTTGAACAATACGATCTGTCGTTGCGCGCTGTCATTTCCGGCATCAATACGCCCGAGATCGACAAGCTCAGCAAGGAAATGCGCCAGCTGATCCTGTTCGACAATGCGGCATCAGCGCGCCAGTTTGCATCCATTCAGGTGTTCGATGCGCATGGCGATCTTATCATCGATGCGGCATCGCTCGATCCTGCCAAGCAGAGCAGTGCCGACGAAGAGTTCTTCAAGGTACACAAGTTCGACGGCGAGCGCGGGCTCTATGTCAGCAAACCGATGCTGCACCGGGGCGCGTACTCCGTCGTGCTGAGCCGCCGCATCACCGACGTCGATGGCAATTTTGCCGGCGTCGTCGCGGGTGCCATCCGGTTCGCCTACTTTCATGATCTGTTCGGCCGCTTGCGGCTGAACAAGGACGACAACATCACAGTGATCCGCCGCGACGGCGTCGTCATCATGCGTACGCCGTTCGATCTCGACGTGGTCGGCAGGGATCTGAGCAAGACCCCCGGCGTGATGCGGGCGCTGAGCCGGTCCAACGGGTCGTATTCGGGCGTCGGTGTCGTTGACCAGATCGAGCGTCTCTATGTGTGGCGCGACAGCGGTCGGCCGTTGCTCGTGATTGTCGGCCGGCCGTGGGCCGGCATCTACAGTCTGTGGTATCAGCAGGCGATCAAGATCGGCGGCATCATGCTGGCGCTGATTATCTTCATCACCGCGGTGACACTGTTCCTGGCGCGCGAAATAGGCCGCCGCGCGCACGCAGAGCACAAGCTCGAAGAACTGGCCACGACCGATGGTCTCACTGGACTGCGCAATCGCCGCAAATTCGATGCGGCGATGGAGCTGGAATGGCGCCGTGCCATCAGGCATTCACGGCCGATGGCACTGCTGTTGATCGACGCCGACCATTTCAAGGTTTTCAACGACAGCTTCGGTCATCAATCCGGAGACACCGCCCTGATCGCGATCGCGAATTGCATCGCAGGAGCGGCGAAGCGCGCCGGCGACTGTGCCGCGCGCTATGGCGGGGAAGAGTTCGCCGTGCTGCTGCCCGGTGCGACCGTGCAGGATGCCTATGAGGTTGCCGAAACCATTCGACGTCGCGTCGAGCAGGTGCCGGCCGATCCTGCGATGCTCACGGTCAGCATCGGCGTCGCCAGCGTGAAGCCGCTGGTGACGATGGAGTGGACGGGACTGGTAGAAGCTGCCGACAAGGCGCTCTATGCGGCGAAGGCCGCAGGCCGCAACCAGTGTGTCATCGCAGGCGATGCGTACCAGGCGATTGCAGCCTAGCGCTTACTCTCCGAGGTAACGTAGCATTTCGGCGCGCAGACCTTCGCGCAGATCAGGGCGTTGCAGGCCGAACGCGATATTGGCGCGCAGGAAGCCCGACTTCGAACCGCAATCGTGCCGCTCGCCTTCGAATTCCACGCCGTAGAACGACTGGCTCTTGGCGAGGCCGATCATCGCATCGGTGAGCTGGATTTCGCCACCCGCGCCGCGCTCCTGAGTCTCCAAAATCTTGAATATCTCCGGCTGCAGGATGTAGCGGCCGGTAATTGACAGGTTGGACGGCGCGGTGCCCTTCGGGGGTTTCTCGACCATGCCGTCGATGGTGAAAGCGGCCTCGTGGGTTGGGTGGCGCTCGCCGACACCGCAGATGCCGTATTGATGCGTCATGTCCATCGGCACTTCCTCGACGGCAACGAGGTTGGACTTTTCGCCAAGCGCTCCCGCGATATCGACCATCTGCTTCAGGCAGCCCGGGGAATTCAGCACCAGCTCATCCGGCAGCACCACCGCGAAGGGCTCATTGCCGACGATATCGCGGGCACACCACACAGCATGGCCAAGCCCGAGCGGCGCCTGCTGGCGCGTGAAGCTCATGGCGCCGGCGGCAGGCTGGGACAGCGCCAGCTGTTCGATCTCGGCAGACTTGTTGCGGCTCTTGAGTGTCTCGTCGAGCTCGAACATGCGGTCGAAGTGATCTTCGATGATGCCCTTGTTGCGGCCGGTAACGAAGATGAAATGCTCGATGCCGGCCTCGCGGGCTTCGTCGACCACATATTGGATCAACGGCCGATCGACGATAGTCAGCATTTCCTTCGGCATCGCCTTGGTGGCGGGAAGGACGCGGGTGCCGAGGCCGGCGACCGGAAAAACGGCTTTGCGAATTTTCATCAGGGGACTTTGCAATGACCTTGGAGGGGAACGACGCAGGCAGGCCAACGAAGATTGCGCCTGCTGGTTCCGTTTGCAACCGGGAACAAAGGCGGATGTGTGGTGCCGGGCTACATGTCTGCAATTATCCTTTCTGCCGCGCGGCACGTCCGCCCAGCCAGGCAAAACTGGAATAGTGTTAAGCTGATGGAAACCCTCACCGGGCCTCCTGTCATGCCACAGTCATGACCAAATTCCGGTCAGATTCCCGAGATGGATAGTGATGAAATCTGCGAAGAAGATGGCGCGGAGCCTGACATGCGGTGTAGCTGCGCTCGGCGCAGTTTTGCTTACGGCAGCCCTGCCCGTGGCGGCGCAGGCGCAGAGCAAGAGCGGCCCTTTCAGCCTGTTCGACAATATCTTTAGCGGATCGTCGCAGACCCAGGACCCGCCGCCACAGGCGGCACTGCCCGGCGCGCCCGGAGCGCAGCCCTGGAGCGGCGAGGACGGCGCATCCGGCCATCCGCTGATGACTGCACAGGCAATCCGCGAGGCCGCTGGTAATTTCGACAACTGCATTGCCGGACTGTGGCCTGATGCCGCACGCCGCGGCATCTCGCAGGACAGCTATCAGCGTTTCACCGCCGGGTTGACGCCGGATCTGCGAATCATGGACCTGATGGATTCGCAGCCGGAATTCACCAAGGCGATCTGGGACTATCTCGACATCCTGGTGAACGACAACCGCATGGCCAAGGGCCGCGAGGTGCTGGCGCAGTACAAGACGATCTTCGATGCGGCCGAGAAGGCCTATGGTGTCGATCGCTACATCATCGCGTCGATCTGGGGCATCGAGTCGAACTACTCGACGATGATCGGCGATCGCAGCGTTCTGCGCTCGACGGCGACGCTGGCCTGCGTCGGCCGCCGTCAGGCGTATTTCAAGGACGAATTTCTGGTTGCTCTGGAAATCCTGCATCGCGGCGATCTGAGGCCTGAACAGATGCGAGGCTCCTGGGCCGGCGCATTCGGCCCGACCCAGTTCATGCCGACCGCGTTCAAACGCTTTGCGGTGGACGGCGACGGCGACGGTCGCCGTGACGTGGTGGACAATCCGACCGATCTGATTTTCTCGACCGCCAACAACCTGAAAAAGGATGGCTGGCAGAGCGGCCAGACCTGGGGCTACGAAGTCGTGGTTCCACAGGGCTTCAACTACATGCTGGCCGACAAGGCCAAGGCGATGACGCTGCCGCAATGGGAGCAGCTTGGCCTCAAGCGGGCCAACAACCAGCCGTTCCCGCGCATGACAGAAAAGGCCTATCTGCTCGCGCCCGCCGGTTCGCAGGGGCCGGGCTTCCTGATGCTGACGAATTTCCGCGTCATCATGAAATACAATCCGGCCGAGGCCTATGCGATGGCGATCGGCCATTTTGCCGATCGGTTGCGCGGCGGTCCGCCTTTCCTGCAGCCATGGCCGCGTCAGGAGCGCGTGCTGTCCCGCGCCGAGCGGCTCGAGCTACAGCAACTGCTGGCGCAGCGCGGCTTCTACAAAGGCACGCCGGACGGCCAGTTTGGCGGCCAGACCCGCGAAGCCTTGCGCAATTTCCAGGCCTCCGTCGGCGCGCCTGCTGATGGGTTTGCATCGTCGGAGATGCTGGATCGGCTCCGGGTGAGATAAGCGCCCTGCGCAGAGGGCCATAGCGCATAACATTATACCGCATTGCAGCATGCATGCTACGCTGCTCCCCTTGATGCATTCTTGGGGACTATCGATGTTGAACAGGCGCACGCTGCTGGCCGGGTTGTCGGCAAGCCTTCTTCCATTTCAGGCTAAAGCGGCGTGGCCGGAACGGTCCATCACCCTGCTGCACGGTTTCGCGCCGGGCGGCGGCACCGACGCAACCTCGCGTGTGCTCGCCGAAGGTCTGTCGAAAATTCTCGGCCAGACCGTGGTGGTCGAAACCAAGCCCGGCGCCGGCACGACGCTCGCCGGGGCGCAGCTCGCCCGCTCGGCGCCTGACGGCTACACGATCTCGCTGATCACCGCGACCTATGGCGCGTCGTCGGCCTTCTACAAGAGCCTGCCTTACAAGCCGGTCGATGACCTCAAGGGTATCTGCCAAGTCTCCGAAGCGCCCTACATGTTCTCGTGTAATGCGGACGCGCCCTTCAAGAATCTCGCCGAGTTGATCGCTTCTGCAAAGAAGCAGCCGGACAAGCCGCTCACTTACGGCACGCCCGGTGTCGGCTCGGGCCCGCATCTAATCGTCGAGCAGATCGGGCAGTTGGCCGGCGTGAAGTTTCAGCACATTCCGTTTCGCGGCGGCGCTCAGGCCGTTGTCGAAGTCCTCGCGGGGCGCATCGACTTCATGGTCGATCCGCCGATCTCGATGATCGAGCAAATCAAGGCCGGCAAGTTCCGCGCACTCGCCGTAACCACCGCTGAACGCTTTCCGTCATTCCCGGATATTCCGACCGTGGCCGAGGCAGGTTTCCCCGGTTACGCGGCGCCAGGCTGGTACAGCCTCGTTGGCCCGATCGGCCTTCCCGATGACGTTGTGGCAAGACTGAACGCCGCGACGGTCACGCTGCTCAAGGATGAGAGCGTGAAGGAGCGGCTGCTGTCGCTCGGTAGCCAGGCTAAGGCCTCGCAGCCGAAGGAGGTCATCGATCTCCTGGCCTCCGACGTGAAGCGCTGGAGCGAGGTGCTGGAGAAGGCAAAGATCGAGCGGATCTAGAACGCACACAGGCGCGCCGCATCGTGCGGCGCGCCTGTCTTTGAACGGCAGGTTATTCCGCCGCCTGCTGCGCCACCGTCGGCGCATTGCCGGCGACGGTGGCCCGGCGCATGTCGCGCGGCTGCGATTGGTCGTAGCGGCGGACTCGATGCATGGTCTGGCGATTGTCCCACATCACGAGATCATGCAGCGTCCATTTGTGGACATGGACGAATTGCGGCTGCGTGGCGTGCTCGTTGAGATCGCGCAGCAACACGCGGGCTTCGGGCACCGACATGCCCTGGATCGCGCCGGCATGCGACGACAGATACAGCGACTTCCGGCCATGCACCGGATGCGTGCGCACCAGCCGCTGCAGCACCGGCTTGAACATCTCTTTCTCTTCGTCAGTGTAGTCGAGAAAACCGAGCGCACCTCGCGACGTCATCAGCGAATGTTCGCAGATCATGTCCTCGATCTCGGTCTTGGCATCACTGTCGAGCGCATCATAGGCCGCGCGCATGTCGGCGAATTCGGTATTGCCGCCCTTCGGATTGACCACGCGTGCCGACAGCAGCGAGAATTTCGCCGGAATCGGCCGGAAGGAACTGTCGGAGTGCCACAGGCAGTTGCCCAGATTGAACAGGTGTGCCCGGCTGTCTTTCGGCAGCGGCTTGCCGTCCTTGCCGAGATTGGATACGTCGGCGAGCCCCGATGTGAGCCGGTAATCTTCCTTCTTGGTGACGGAGCCGCCTTTTCGGTTCTCTCGCTCGCCGAAATTCTGCGCGAAAGCGAGTTGCTGTTCGTCGGTGATATCCTGCTTCGGGAATATCAGGACAGCGTAGTCATCCATGCCGCGCTCGATGGCAGCGGCGTCATCGAGGCTGACCGGCTTGGTCAGGTCGACGCCGGTCACTTCGCCGACGAACAAGGGATGCAGTTTGCGGATTGTCACGGGCATTGCAGATTTCCTCCGTGTGGAATGGTTGACCCATTCGATTGCGGCTTCCAGCGATGCTGTGCCGCTTGAGAAAAATGCTACGCCCGCAAGGTGCGAAGTCAACCGGCGTGAATGCCGTCAGGCATTGCGTGCCATGAGGCCGCCGTCGACCGGGATCACCGCGCCTGTGATATAGGACGCGGCCGGCAGGCACAGGCTCAGCGTCATATGCGCGACTTCTTCCGGATCGCCATAGCGGCGCAACACGGTGCGGCGCTTGGCAAAGATCACCTTGTGCTCGTCGCTAATGCGTTCGGTGATCCCGGTCGTGATCGGTCCGGGACAGATGCAGTTCACAGTGATGCCGTCGCGGCCGAGTTCCACGGCAAGTGAGCGCGTCAGGCCGGTCACGCCAGCTTTTGCTGCGGAATAGGGACTGTGCAGTGCGGTGGCGCCGAGTGCTTCGGTGGACGCGATGTTGACGATCCGCGGCGAGGGCGATTTGCGCAAGTGAGGCAATGCGGCGCGGATGATGCGCTGGTGCGAGGTCAGCATCACGGCGATGGCGCGATCCCATGCGGCGTCATAGCCGTCTTGATCGATGGCGGTCGATACCGAGATGCCCGCATTGTTGACGATGATATCGAGGCTGCCGAAATGCGCGGCGACGTCGCTGACCACTGTGCGGATGCGATCGGGATCGGCGACATCGAGGGTCCATGCGTGTGCGCTGCCGCCGCCTGATGTGATCGCGTCAACGACGGAGGCAATGCCGTCTGCCGAAATATCGGTGACGGCAACATTGGCGCCTTCTTCGCCGAACACGCGCGCCGTCGCGCGGCCCATCCCGCTTGCAGCGCCGGTGACCAGAACGGTGAGGCCGCGCACCGAGCGGCTGAGTTGTTTGTAATCCGACAAGGCATCCTCCGAATTTTGCGCCTTCATGATGAGGCTTGGTTGAAGGCTTGCACCGATCGCCGGCGCGGTCAAACATGTGCCGATAAAATCCAGAAGGACGATCAGGGATGAACGAACTCGATTTCAGCGGCCAGCAGGTGCTCATCGTCGGAGGATCAAGCGGCATCGGCAATGGTATGGCGCAGGCCTTTCGTGCGCGCGGCGCGCATGTGCATGTCTGCGGGACGCGCGCCAAGGCAAGCGACTACACGATCGATGAAGGTTCCGATCTCGACGGCCTCGGCTACAGCCAGCTCGATGTTGGCAGCGCGTCGGCCATCGAGGCCTTCGATCCGAAGCTCGATCGGGTGGATGTGCTGATCCTCGCGCAGGGTGCTGTGATCTATCGCCGCGGTGAATTCGAAATGGAGGGCTTCCGCAAGGTGATGGAAGTCAACCTGATCAGCCTGATGGGCTGCGCGACGAAATTTCACGCGCAACTGAAGGCCAGCAAGGGCCGATTGATCATTGTCAGTTCCACCGCGGCCTATCATGCGACCAAGGGAAACCCCTCCTACAATGCGTCGAAGACCGGCGCAGTTGGGCTCACGCGCACATTGGCGCAGGCGTGGTCGGAAGACGGCATCCGTGTCAACGGTATCGCGCCGGGGCTCGTTGACACCAAGATGACAAAGGTCACGACAGCGAATCCGAAGCGGCTGGAAGGCGCGATTGCCAGGATCCCGCTGCAGCGCCTCGGCACGCCTGCCGATATGGCCGGTGCCGCATTGTTCCTGGCGTCGCCGCTGTCATCCTATGTTTGCGGTCATACGCTGGTCGTCGATGGCGGTTTGATCCTTTAAATTCACGGCGCCTGCATCGCGGCGGAACCAGTACTGGCTTCAGGCATTACACCGGCGAGAATTTCCTCACGGAGTAATCGACATGGACAAGGACCGTATTGCGGGCGCAGCCAAGGATGCAGCTGGCAAGGTTGAAGGTGTGATCGGCCGAGCCACGGGCGATGAGCGGACTGAAGCCTCGGGCCGCGCGCGCGAAGCGACGGGCACCGTGCAGAACCTGTATGGCCAGGCCAAGGATGCCGTGCGTGACGCATCGGACGCCGCCACCAGCTATGCCAAGGATGCACTCGACAGCGACGTCTATCGCGACGGCACGCAGGCGATCACCGACAAGGTCCGCGACAATCCGCTCGGCTCGCTGTTGATCGCAGGCGGTATCGGCTTTGCGCTGGCGATGCTGATGACGCGTCCGCCGCGCCGTCGTCCGAACCGTTTCGGTTATTGATAGCAGATCACGGCTGAGATAACGGACGCCGCAGAAGCGTCAGCAGCCACATCTAAGAAAACGTCCAAGAAAATATCCAAAGCAAAAATCCCTCAGCCCGCAAAGGCTGAGGGATTTTTTTGACTCTGAAATTTCGCGTCGCAATTTTTCGCGCGATTAGCGCGTGAAGAAACCGGAGGGGGCGGAGGCGGCGGGGCCGACATTGGCCGGCGGGCGCGGCCCGGGCGCCTGGGCCGGGCGGGGGCGCTGGGGCGCCTGCTGGACGGGCGCGCGGCGCGGCGCATCGTCGAAGCCAAAGAAACTACCGAAGGATGACGGCGCTTCGGTGGCGATGACGGGTTTCGGCTTTTTCTTCGGCGCGGCCGGCGGCGCCGGCACCGGAACGATGCCGTCCGGCCCGGTCGCCGCAGCGGTCGTGCCGCTCGTGCCTGATGTGGTCGGGGTGACTGCGGCCACAGGTACATCGCCCTTGGCCTGTTCGCGGCCGATCTCGCGGCGCGGCCAGGCGAAGTCGTCGGCGCGGCCGGCGGGCGCGGCGAGCGGCTCGCCCTTCACCAGCACGCGCGCCACCAGCGCATCGACACTCACCGGCTTCACGCCGGGGCCGCCGAGCAGTTGATCGGTGCCGACCGAGGAAGCGACCAGCGGCACGATGGGGCCGGCCAGCGGACGCGGCGCTGGCGCACCAGGCACGGCATTGAGGTCCGGCGTCGCAGGCTCGCTCGGCAGCGCGATCGGCGCGGAGCGGCCGGAGAGCAAACGGGTGATTTCGCGCTCGACGTAATGCGCCATCTTGCGGGCGCCGGCCTTGGTGAAATAGACGCCGTCGGCCGAACGCAGCCGGCGGATCTGGCCTTCGAAATCCGGGCCCTGCTGCAGGAAGCGGCCGGCCTCGTCGACGAAGCCGTCCCAGATATCGACATAGGTGATGCCGGCCTTGGTCGCGGCGTCGCGATAGAGATTGTCGAGATAGAGCATGTCGGCGGTCGCCTTGGTGCCGCGCACCGCGGGCAGGCCGACCCACAGCACGGGCATGCCCTTCGCCTTCACGACATTGATCATCTCCTCGATCTTCTTCGAGTAGAGTTCGCCCCAGCGCTCGTCGCGAAAATCGACCATGCCGCCGGTCCGCGCGCCGCGCTCGGTGACGATCGAACCGGGATCGGGAATATCTGCATCGTCAGCCTCGGGCTCGGCCGGCTTGTCGCCGGGCTTCACTTCGGCGGCGCCGTCCTTCTTCTCGTCCTTCTTGGCGCCCTTCTTCTCGGCGGCCTTGTCGGGCTCGCGGATTGCGACGCGGTCATTGAGGCCGAGCATGACGACAATGGCATCGGGCTTCTCGGTGGCGAGAATGCCCTTGGCCGCCGCGGCCCAATCGGCGGGCTCACCCTTCGGCTGATAGCGCAGCAGGCCGGAGACGGTCTTGTGCTTGCGGATCACGCCCATGTCGGGCTGTTCAGCATAGGCGTCCTCAAGGCCGTAAGCGAGCCAGTCGGCCATGCTGTCGCCGAGCACCAGCACGTTGCGCTCGGCCGGTGCATCGCGTTTTTCCGGCGACGGTGCGCGCGAATAGTCCTCGCGTGGAGCGGCCCGCTTCGGCGCCTGTTGTTGTTGGAACGGCGCGAAAAACGGACTGTCATTGCCGCCGCCGAACCAGCCGAAGCCGCCACCGCCGCCTTGAGGCACATTGCGCTGCGGACGCGGAGGAGGTTGCTGCGGACCGCCGAAACCGAAGAACTGCGCCGACGCGGGCGCCACGATGCCGATCAGCAGGCCCAAAGCCACGGCGAGCACCATCAGCGTGCCCTTTTCGGCACGCCAGTGATCGATCCGCCATCTCGGCAAGTTGGGCTTCTGTGACATGCGCCTCGACCGCAATCGCAGGGTCCGCAGACCCGGGTTCCCGCTCGACATACTACCGGATTCGGGCCGCAAGCGGGCAGCCGCGATCCCGCCATCAAGCGCCGCCCGGCGTTAACGTCAAGCAAATCCCGGAACTTTTAGCGGCAGGGTGAACGGCGAGACCGCAGCCAAGGCCTGTGCCGAACAAAGCGGCAATTCCGGAGTTGTCGTGACAAATCAGGGAGGTTTGCCATGAAGTCACTGCTGCTCGCCGCTGCGCTCGTTCTCGCGCTGCCCTCATGGGCTTCTGCAGATACCCCCGGCAAGGACTGGATGACCGCACAGCAGGTCACCGAGAAGCTGCGCAGCTTGGGCTACACGGAGATCAGAGAGCTTGAGGCCGACGACGGCCATTGGGAAGCCGATGTCGTGAAGGACGGCCGGACCTTCGAGGTCCATGTCGATCCGCATAGCGGCGCGCTCACCAAGAACGAGCCCAAGCACTGACGCCGGCAGGCTAGTCTATTTCCACAGCCCCAAAGCCTGCCATTTCGCCGGCGGAATGACCGTTCCCGTCTTGTAGGTGAAATCCAGCACCGTCTTGTGATCCGGCGTCGCCTTGCAGGTGAAGGCGACCTGCATCCATTTGCCGCCCGCGCGATAGGCGCCGCCCTTGGCGATCAGCGTATTGCCGAGATGCTGCGGCAGCACCAGCGCGTCGGATTTGGCGCGCTCGACACGCGGGCCGCCCTTGCTGATCCGGCGCATCGCCTCGAAGTCGCAGACCTGCTCCAGCCGGGTCTTCGGATCGAGCTTGCCGAGGGCCGCCATGAAGCGGGTATCGCTGGCATGGGCCTGCGGGACAAGCGCCACAAGGCCGAGCGGAATAAGCAGGAATTTCATGCGGGAAGGGACAACACGTTTGGAAGGTAAGAGATCGGCGGGATAATACCGCTTAGCGTCTCTGCGGGTTGCTGGCTACCCACTCTGGGATGCGCCGCGCGGCAGGTCGCGCTGTGCGAGTCCCGGCCGTGAATGGGATCGACGCGCGCACGCGCCGTCTGTCCCGCGCCGCCGCGCAAGTTGGCCTTCCGGTGGTCCCCCGCCTGAAGTAAGGGGGATAGAGCGCCGAAAGGCGCAACTTTGTAATCAGTGGCGCGGCCCGTCGGCTGCCTGCGACAGCGACCTTCGGTGCGCGCACGCCTTTCGGCGCTCCATCGCAGCTTTTCTGTTCCCGGGGCCGTGCTTCCGGGTACTGGGTACGGGCATCGTGCCCGTCATCCGGCCGGCTTTCGCCAGCCTTCACCCGCACCCGTCCAGCCGCAAGCGGCAGAGCCCCGTAGTGGGCCCGGACGGCTACCCAGGACCTCCCGAGTCCGTGCTTGCGAGGCACGTCCGCGGGCGCCGCATCCTGTCCCACCTCCAAAGACGCCCTCGAGAAGCGCCCCTCGTCGACAGGGTGAGGGGAATATAAGCTTAAATAGGACATATGTCAATAAGGAGCTTTCTATCGTTTCTGTCGAAGCGTCGAAGGAGTTCTCTGGCGTCCCACCCGACTGGCCTTACGTGCTCAGTTCGCAGCGGTGCCTTAGCTCCTGCTAATTGGTTGGTCTCCCTAAAATGTGTTACTATCAATCATGCCTCAGAAAGCGAACCGATCTGCGAAGACTGGAAAATTCGTCCTCGGAGCCGAGCGCTACGAGAGGATCAGTGCTGTCGAGGGCATCGCCTTGACACCTGCGATGAAGAAGCGCTCCGCGGACGCAAAGAAGAAGAAAGCCTCTCCGGCCGAATACCGTAAGGCGATTATGGACGCGCATCGCAAGGCCTGACCCTCCAGATGTATGACGCGATCGAAGACCCGTACACGTATCCAGGGTCGACGGTCCTCCGGAATAAACTCGATCTTCGGGAGCAGGGTGCGCTTGACGACTTCGAAGCGGAAATCTCCTACGCGCGGTCACAGGAGCCTTTTCCAGTCGGGCATCTGGATTTTGCGCACTACAAGGCGATCCATCACCACCTCTTTCAGGATGTCTATGATTGGGCAGGTGTCCCGCGGACGGTGCGGATAACGAAAGACGCCAGCCCGTTCTGCTTTCCGGAGAACATCGGAGGGCAGGCTGACAAACTGTTTGGCCAGCTAAAGCGCGAGAATTTCCTGCTCGGTCTGGATGCAAAGGCGTTCAGCAGAAAAGCGGCTCACTTTCTCTCCGAACTGAATGCCATCCACGCTTTTCGTGAGGGAAACGGCCGTGCCCAAACCACCTTTCTGGTACTGCTGGCAGCGGAGGCTAGTCATAGCTTCGATCATGAGAAGCTTGACCCGGACGAATGGCTCCGGGCCATGATTGCGAGCTTTGATGGCGACGAGAAGCCGCTTGCTTCGGCGATAGAGCGTCTGTTGACCGATTGAAGTTCGGGACCGCCGGGAAGGGCGGGCGACAAGAGAAAGGGCTCCGACACATAAGTGCGGAGCCCTTCAAAATTTGGCGATGTTGATGCCTTCACCTCGGCAGCGTCGTCGTTCCCATCAGCGCCTGATCGATCGAACGGGCGCAGAGACGTCCCTCGCGGATCGCCCAGACCACCAGCGACTGGCCGCGGCGCATGTCGCCGGCGGAGAACACCTTCGGCAGCGAGGTCGCGAAGTCCGTCGTCGCGGCGCGGACGTTACCGCGCTGGTCGAGGTCGACGCCGAGGGTCTTCAGCATGCCTTCGTGGACGGGATGGACGAAGCCCATGGCCAGCAGCACGAGGTCAGCCTGCAGCGCAAATTCCGAGCCGGGGATCGGCTTGAACTTGTCGTCGACCTGCACGCAGTTCAGCTTGGTGACCTTGCCGTCTACGCCTTCGAAGCTTTGCGTCAGCACGGCGAATTCGCGCTTGGCGCCTTCGGCTTGGCTCGACGAGGTCCGCATCTTCAGCGGCCAGTTCGGCCAGGTCAGGCCCTTGTTCTCCTGCTCGGGCGGCGCCGGCATGATTTCGAGCTGGGTCACCGACAGCGCGCCCTGACGCAGCGAGGTGCCGATGCAGTCGGAGCCGGTGTCGCCGCCGCCGATGACGACGACATGCTTGCCGCCGGCCAGGATCTCCTTGACGTCGCCGAGCGGCTCGTTGCCGACGCGGCGGTTCTGCTGCGGCAGGAAGTCCATCGCGAAATGGATGCCGTCGAATTCGCGGCCGGGGATCGGCAGGTCGCGGCCGTGCTCGGCGCCGCCGGTCAGCGCGATGGCTTCATATTCCTTGAGCAATTCGGCGGGGTCGATGGCGCCGGGCGAGGTGCCGCCGACAGCCTTGCCGTAATGGAAGGTGACGCCTTCGCCTTCCATCTGCGCGACGCGGCGATCGATGATGTGCTTTTCCATCTTGAAGTCGGGAATGCCGTAACGCATCAGGCCGCCGGCCTTGGCGAACTTCTCATAGACATGGACGTCGTGTCCGGCGCGTGCGAGCTGCTGCGCGCAGGCCATGCCGGCGGGACCGGCGCCGATCACGGCGACCTTGCGGCCGGTCTTCACGGCGGAGACCTGCGGCTTCAGCCAGCCATTGTCCCATGCCTTGTCGACGATGGCGCATTCGATGGTCTTGATGGTGACCGGGTTGTCATCGATGTTCAGCGTGCACGAGGCTTCGCACGGTGCCGGACAGATGCGGCCGGTGAATTCCGGGAAGTTGTTGGTCGAGTGCAGGTTGCGCGAGGCTTCTTCCCAGTTGCCGCTATAGACGAGGTCGTTCCAGTCCGGGATCTGGTTGTTGACCGGGCAGCCGGGCGTGCCGGGCTGAACCGAGCCGGTGCCGTGGCAATAGGGAATGCCGCAATTCATGCAGCGCGCGGCCTGGTCGCGGGTGTCTTTCTCGCTGAGCGGAATGACGAACTCGTTATAGCCCTTCAGGCGCTCGGCAACCGGCGCATACTTGCGGTCGTGACGATCGATTTCCAGAAAACCCGTGATCTTGCCCATTACAACTGACGCCTCTGAACTCTTAAGTTCCAAATTCCGTCCTCATCCTGAGGAGCGGCCACTTGGCCGCGTCTCGAAGGATGCGTGATTTGTCCCTCATGGTTCGAGACGGCGCTGCGCGCCTCCTCACCATGAGGGCCTTTTCCTTATGCGCCGATCGCGATCTGCGGTTCGGCCTCGGCGCTTTTCGCTTTCAACTCGCGCAGTGCGCGGCGGTACTCGACCGGCATCACCTTGCGGAATTTCGGCAGCCAGGTTTTCCAGTCCGCGAGGATCATCGCAGCCTTGGCCGAACCGGCATATTTCGCGTGACGCGTGATCAGCACATGCAGGCGCTCGATGTCGCTATCGAGCAGGTTAGCGAACACGTCGACCTTGCCATGGGCTTCGAGATCGCCGGAGTGGTGATAGGTGTTCTCGGCGATCATCTCTTCCGAGAGGACCGGTTCGAGTTCGACCATCGCCATGTTGCACAGCTTCGGGAAGTCGCCGGTTTCGTCGAGCACATAAGCCACGCCGCCGGACATGCCGGCCGCGAAGTTACGGCCAGTCTTGCCCAGCACCACGACGATGCCGCCGGTCATGTATTCGCAGCAGTGATCGCCGGCGCCTTCGACGACGGCCACGGCACCCGAGTTACGCACGGCGAAACGCTCGCCGGCGACGCCGCGGAAGTAGCACTCGCCCTCGATCGCGCCATACATCACGGTGTTGCCGACGATGATGGACTCTTCGGGCACGATGGCGGAGTGAGCCGGCGGGCGCACGATGATCTTGCCGCCCGAGAGGCCCTTGCCGACATAGTCGTTGCCTTCACCTTCGAGATCGAAGGTGATGCCCTTGCACAGCCACGCGCCGAAGGCTTGACCGGCGGTGCCCTTCAGCGACACCTTGATGGTGTCGTCGGGCAGGCCGGCATGGCCGTAGATCTTGGCCACCGAGCCCGCCAGCATGGCGCCGGCCGAACGGTTGGTGCTGTTGATCTTGGTGTCGATCTTCACCGGCGCACCCCGGTCGAGCGCGGGCTGCGCCTGCCTGATCAACTCGCGATCGAGCACGGCTTCCAGGTGATGGTCCTGATCCTCGGTGTGATAGATCTTCTGGCCGGGCAGTTCGGGCTGGCGCACGAACAGCTTGGAGAAGTCGAGACCCTTGGCCTTCCAGTGCGATACGAGGGCCGACTGGTCCAGCATCTGCACCTGGCCGACCATCTCGTCGAAGTTGCGATAGCCGAGCTGGGCCATGATCTCGCGCACTTCCTCGGCGACGAAGAAGAAGTAGTTGATGACGTGCTCGGGCTGGCCGGTGAAGCGCTTGCGCAGCACCGGGTCTTGCGTCGCGACGCCGACCGGGCAGGTGTTGAGATGGCACTTGCGCATCATGATGCAGCCGGCCGCAATCAAGGGCGCGGTGGCGAAGCCGAATTCGTCGGCGCCGAGAAGCGCGCCGATGACGACGTCACGGCCGGTACGGAAGCCGCCGTCGACCTGGACGATGATGCGGCTACGCAGCCGTTCACGCACCAAGGTCTGGTGGGTTTCGGCGAGGCCGATTTCCCACGGCGAACCTGCATGCTTGATCGAGGTCAGCGGCGATGCGCCGGTGCCGCCTTCGAAGCCGGCGATGGTGACATGGTCCGCGCGCGCCTTGGCGACGCCCGCGGCAACCGTGCCGACGCCGATTTCCGACACCAGCTTGACCGAGACCTGGCCCGTCGGATTGACGTTCTTGAGATCGTAGATCAGCTGCGCGATGTCTTCGATCGAATAGATGTCGTGATGCGGCGGCGGCGAAATGAGACCGACGCCCGGGGTCGAGTGGCGCACGGCGGCAATCGTCGCGTCGACCTTGTGGCCGGGCAACTGACCGCCTTCGCCGGGCTTCGCGCCCTGCGCCATCTTGATCTGCATCATGTCGGAATTGACGAGATATTCCGTGGTGACGCCGAAACGTCCCGACGCGACCTGCTTGATCGCCGAACGCATCGAGTCGCCATTCGGCATCGGCTTGTAGCGATCCGACTCCTCGCCGCCTTCGCCGGTGTTCGACTTGCCGCCGATCCGGTTCATCGCAATAGCAAGGGTCGTATGCGCCTCGCGCGAGATCGAGCCGTAGGACATGGCGCCGGTCGCAAAGCGCTTGACGATGTCCGCGGCGGATTCGACTTCGTCGAGCGACACAGGCTTGCGCTTCTCGTCCTCGGCCGTCTTGATCTTGAACAGGCCGCGCAGCGTCAGCAGACGCTCGGACTGTTCGTTGAGGATCTTGGCGAAGGCGCGATAACGATCCTGCGAGTTGCCGCGCACGGCATGCTGCAGCAGCGACACCGACTCCGCATTCCACGCATGGTCTTCACCACGGCTGCGATAGGCATATTCACCGCCGACATCGAGCGCCGTCTTGTAGATCTGGATCTCGCCGAACGCCTCGTTGTGGCGACGCACGGTCTCCTCGGCGATTTCGGCGAGGCCGACGCCTTCGATCTTGGTGTGGGTGCCTGTGAAGTACTTGGTCACGAATTCCTGACGCAGGCCGACGGCGTCGAAGATCTGCGCGCCGCAATAGGACTGGTAGGTCGAGATGCCCATCTTCGACATGACCTTGAGCAGGCCCTTGCCGATCGACTTGATGAAGCGCTTGACGATTTCATAGTCGTCGAGCTGCACCGGCAGCCGGTCCTTCATGGCGATGATGGATTCGAACGCCAGATACGGGTTGATCGCTTCGGCGCCATAACCGGCGAGGCAGGCGAAGTGATGCACTTCGCGCGGTTCGCCGGATTCGACGACAAGGCCCACCGAGGTGCGCAGGCCGGTGCGGATCAGGTGGTGATGCACGGAGGCGCAGGCCAGCAGCGACGGGATCGGAATGCGATCCGAGCCGGCCATGCGGTCGGACAGGATGATGATGTTGACGCCTTCGCGCACGGCAGCTTCCGCACGGGCGCACAGTTCGTCCAGCACCTGCTCCATGCCTGCCGCGCCGAAACCGGCATGGAAGGTGGTGTCGAGGGTGCGCGAGACGAAATGCGACTCGGCAACGTCGGTGATCGAGCGGATCTTTTCGAGATCCTGGTCGGTCAGGATCGGCTGACGAACTTCAAGGCGCTTGGTGGTGGCGACGCCCTGCAGGTCGAACAGGTTCGGCCGCGGTCCGATGATCGAGACGAGGCTCATGACGAGCTCTTCGCGGATTGGATCGATCGGCGGGTTGGTGACCTGCGCGAAGTTCTGCTTGAAATAGGTGAACAGCGGCTTCGGCTTGCTCGACAGCGCCGAGATCGGCGTGTCGGTGCCCATGGAGCCCGACGCTTCCTCGCCCTGCGACGCCATCGGCGTCAGCAGGATGGTGACGTCTTCCTGGGTGTAGCCGAAGGCCTGCTGGCGATCGAGCAGCGGCAGGTTGGAGCGCTGGCCCTTGGCCGCCGCGTCCGGGAGTTCTTCCAGAACGATCTGGGTGTGTTCGAGCCACTCGCTATAGGGATGGCTGGCGGCCAGCGTCGCCTTGATCTCGTCGTCAGGGATCAGACGGCCCTGGACGAGGTCGACCAGCAGCATCTTGCCTGGCTGCAGACGCCACTTGGTGATGATGTCTTCTTCCGGAATCGCCAGCACGCCCATTTCGGACGCCATCACGATGCGGTCGTCCTTGGTGACGAGATAACGTGCGGGGCGCAGACCGTTACGGTCCAGCGTCGCGCCGATCTGGCGGCCGTCGGTGAAGGCGAGCGCAGCAGGACCGTCCCACGGCTCCATCATCGCGGCGTGATATTCGTAGAAGGCGCGGCGCTGCTCATCCATCAGGGGATTGCCAGCCCAGGCTTCCGGAATCATCATCATCACGGCGTGGGGCAGCGAGTAGCCACCCTGCACCAGGAATTCCAGCGCGTTGTCGAAGCAGGCAGTGTCCGACTGGCCTTCATAGGAGATCGGCCACAGACGGCTGATGTCCTTGCCATAGAGTTCGGACTCGATCGACGCCTGACGCGCCGCCATCCAGTTGACGTTGCCGCGCAGCGTGTTGATTTCGCCGTTATGCGCGACCATGCGGTACGGATGCGCGAGCGACCATGTCGGGAAGGTGTTGGTCGAGAAGCGCTGATGCACCAGCGCCAGCGCGCTTTCGAAATCCTCTTCGTGCAGGTCGGCATAGTAGCTGCCGAGCTGGTCGGCGAGGAACATGCCCTTGTAGATGATCGTGCGACACGACATCGAACACGGATAGTAGCCGGCGAGGCCGCGCTCGCGGCGCTGATAGATCGCCTGCGAGATCGACTTGCGGAGAATGTAGAGACGACGTTCGAACTCGTCCTCGTCGGCGATCTTGGCTTTGCCGATACCGATGAAGACCTGCATGTTGGCAGGCTCGGTCGGCTTCACGCTTTCGCCGAGCGACGCATTGTCGGTCGGCACGTCGCGCCAGCCGAGCAGCTTCAGGCCTTCGGCCTTGATCTGGTCGCCGATGATGCCCTGAATGACTTTCCGCCACGCGGTATCACGCGGCATGAACAGCGCACCGATGGCGTATTGGCCAGGCTCCGGCAGGCTGAAGCCGAGTTCCGCCGTCTTGCGGACGAAGAACTTGTGCGGGATCTGCACCAGAATACCAGCCCCGTCGCCAAAGCGCGGATCTGCGCCGGTGGCGCCGCGGTGCTCGAGGTTGCAGAGGATGCTGATCGCGTCAGACACGATCTGATGCGACTTGCGGCCCTTGATGTTGGCAATGAAGCCGACACCGCAGGCGTCCTTTTCCTGCGACGGGTCATAGAGGCCCAGCGCCGGCGGACGGTAGGTATGGAGTTCCGGTTTGATGGCGGTGTCTTTCACGTTAGCCGATTTGATAGCCGGGGCCGCCGAATGCGTGCCGGTTTCGATCAATTGGCGCTCGTGCTCTGATCCGCTCATCTTCGTCCTCTCAACCCCCGTCGGGGTTCTGCCACCCTTGTCGGCGCACCTTTGACGCTCGCGGAACCCGTTCGGGCTACCGCTCGCGCGTCTTGCGAGCCTCGTTTTCAGAATTCAGACTGGTGGTGCCCATCGTCCCCGGCGGCCACCCCATATCTCGCCTTAAAGGCATTTCGTCTCAGCAGGCGTGTTTTTTAGTCGCGACGCCTGCTTATGTTGCAAACCCCGTGCCGGATTTGCCACCAAAAATTGCGACAGTGATGCTGTCCTAACCAGGACTTTGCCAAATTTTTATCTAGCACACAAGCGCGCTTGAGTCCGTCGTCGCATAGCAACAACGCATGCCAAATTGTCCATGTCTCGAAGACACATTCAGCCCGGAGGTGCCGCGTTCCGGTCAAAGGCTGGCCCAAGGGCTGCCGGATTCAGCAGTGAGGTTGCGCAGTGCTCGTTAACGCCTGTGGCAGCGGTGCTGGCAGGCGAGCGAAGCGTGAGGTTCAGGAAGTTGAATACTCTCCGGGCGCGGGGGCGTCGAAGGAGCATGCAATGAAGGTACTTGTGGGATGTCTGGCCTCGGCCGGTCTGTTGCTGGCGAGCGGCGCTGTACAGGCACAGGCGCTGCCGCCGATGCGCGGCGACGTTGCCGCTGTGGCGCAGGTATCCGATGTCGGCGGTCCCTATGCGGCCATGCCGCCGGCGGCATATGCGGAGCCGCGCCCCTATGGCGTGTTGCGCCGCGGTTATGATCTGGCGGTGCTGCCGCTGCGCGAGGTCTATTCGATCCTCCGCGAGGCCGGCTTCTCTGCCCTCGGCATGCCGCAGCAACGCGGCCTCATCTACACGGTTGCGGCGATCGACCTCGACGGCGAGGACGGCCGGTTGGTGATCGATGCGCGCAGCGGACGCATTCTGCGCTTCATTCCGGCCTATCGCATGGGCGACCGGATGAGCGAGGAGATCGACACGCGCTATGGCCCGCAAGGCGCAGTGCCGACCCTGCCGCAATATCGCCGCCCGCCGTTCACGGCCGGGACGGCAACGCCGGCGCCGAAAGTTGCCAGCCGCACGACGAGCGTGCCGCTGCCGAAGCGGCCACCGGTGCGCGCGGTTGCGGCACCGGCCAAACCTGTCACTCCGGCCGAGACCAAGCCGGTCGCAGTCAAACCACCTGAAACGCCGCCGGCCGCGGCGCCCGTGCAGCAATCGGCCGTGACTGAGCAGAAGCCGGCCGAGACGAAACCGCCGGAAACGACGGGTGCTGCTCCGTCGACCTCTACTGCCTCGAAGCCGGAGGCCGCAGCACCGACGGTTCCGCCTCCCGCGACGGAAGCAAAGCCTACAGAGCCTAGTAAGCCTGCGGACACCCCTCCGCCCGTCCAGGGCATGGAATAGTTAGTGCAGCGCTGCGCACATAACAAAACGCCCCGGATTGCTCCGGGGCGTTTCATTTACAGCTACACTTACGTTACTTCACAAAGTCGCGGTTACGCGGCGACTTTCTCGGCCGAGCCGTCGACCACCTGCGGCGTGCTCACGGCGCCGGTGGAAATCGGAATGCTGCGCGGTTTCTTGGCTTCCGGGATCTCGCGGACGAGGTCCACATGAAGCAGGCCGTTCTCGAGTGAGGCGTTCTTCACCTGTACGAAATCGGCAAGCTGGAAAGCGCGTTCGAAGGCGCGGGCGGCGATGCCACGATAGAGCACTTCGGCCTTGCTGCCATTCTCGTTGGCAGCCTTCTCGCCCTTGATCGTCAGCGTGTTTTCCTTAGCGACGATGGAGAGTTCGTTTTGCGCAAAGCCGGAAACGGCGACGCTGATACGGTACTCGTTCTCGCCGGTGCGCTCGATATTGTAGGGCGGATAGCCCGGCGCTGCGTCACCTGTACTCTGATCGAGCAGATTGAACAGGCGGTCGAAACCGACGGTGGAACGATAAAACGGGGTGAGATCATAGCTACGCATTGGATAGTCCTCCATTGAGCGACTGTTGCAATAACCCGCCCGCCATAAGGGCCGGGCTTTCGTGTCATGCAGCCTAGAGAGGCCTGCACGAAGCTGATATGGGATGGGTCTGGCGGCTCGCAAGAGGGGCCGAAAGATTCGCGTCGACCTGTCTCCCGCCCTTGAAATCCCGCGTTTTTCGCCTAACCGGTCCCCCGCCATGACGCTCGTCTCCATTCCCGCCAACCCCGTTCCCGAGGGGGCCGTGTCCGGCACCATCAAGACGCCGGACGGCGCTGAGCTACGTTTTGCGCGCTGGGCGCCGACGACCGGGCGCAAGGGCACGGTCTGCGTGTTCAGCGGGCGCGGCGAATATATCGAGAAGTATTTCGAGACCGTGCGTGACCTGCGCGACCGCGGCTTTGCAGTGGCCATGATCGACTGGCGCGGGCAGGGGCATTCGTCGCGGCAGTTGCGCGATGGCCGCAAGGGTTACGTGCGCAGCTTCTCGGATTTCGAGATCGACGTCGAAAGTTTCGTGCAGCAGGTGGTGATGCCGGATTGCCCGCCGCCCTATTTCGCGCTGGCGCATTCGATGGGCGGCGCGGTGATGCTGCGTGTGGCGCATTCCGGCAAGCGCTGGTTCGATCGCATGGTGCTGTCGGCGCCGATGATCGATCTGCCGGGCCGTTCGACCTCGCTGCCGGCGCGGTTGTTGTTGCGTGTCATGCGCTGGACCGGGCAGGGCGGCAACTACATTCCCGGCGGCAATGGCGAACTGGTCGGGACCTCGTCATTCCCCAATAACAAGCTGACCAGCGATCCGGTGCGCTATGCGCGCAACGCGGCGATCCTCGAAGAGGATCCGACGCTCGGCATCGGCTCACCGACGGTGGCCTGGGCCGATACGGCGATCCGTGGGATGCACGGCTTTCGCGAGGCCAGCTATCCCGTGAAGATCCGTCAGCCGATCCTGATGCTGGCGGCCAGCAACGACCAGGTGGTGTCGACGCCGGCCATCGAGGAATTCGCCTATCACCTGCGTGCCGGCTCGCATCTGGTGATCGCCGGCTCCCGTCACGAGATCCTGCAGGAGCAGGATCGCTACCGGCAGCAGTTCTGGGCGGCGTTCGATGCGTTCGTGCCGGGCACGCCTCTGTTCAAGTAACGAAAGCCACTCATGCTCGGTATTCACGGCCTCTGGCTCTTCATCCTCTCCGGCATCCTCCTCAACATCACGCCGGGGCCGGACACGGCCTATACCGTGGGGCGCAGCGTGCAGATGGGCTGGCGCGGCGGCGTCGCGGCAGCGCTGGGGATCAGTGCAGGATGTCTGGTCCATGTCTTCGCCGCGGCGGTCGGATTGTCGGCGCTGCTGGCGGCGTCATCTTATGCTTTCACCGCAGTGAAATGGATCGGTGCGGCCTATCTGCTTTACACCGGCGTGCAGATGCTGCGTGCGCGGGCATCGACAGTTGCAACGAACGACGCCGCGGAAAAGCCGCTGCTGTCGCTTCGGCAGGTGTTCTGGCAGGGCGCCTTCACCAACGCGCTGAACCCGAAGGTAGCGCTGTTCTTTCTCGCCTTCCTGCCGCAATTCGTCGACGTGGATGCGCCCAGCAAGGCGCTCGCCTTCATCGTGCTTGGGCTGATCTTCATCAGCACGGGCACGATCTGGGGACTCGGCACGGCCATTGTCGCTGCGAAAGCCGCCAGCCGCGTCCGGCAATCCAGTCAGGCAATGGTGTGGATCAACCGCGCCCTCGGCGGCGTGTTCATCTATCTCGGCATCCGCGTGGCGATGCTCGAAACACGCTAGCGTTTACTTCAGCACCGCGAAAGTGGCGGTGACGGAGAGATAGATCCCGAGCAGCAGCATCGCGATCAGGAACCAGCGGCGGAACTGCTCGGGCTCCATGCGGTCGCGCACCGCCTGGCCGATGAACATGCCGGCAAAGGCGGTGATCATTGCGACAATGCCGGGCACCGCCGTCGCGGCCGTGAGCAGACCGGCGCTGGTGAGGTTGAACGCCTGGGCCATCGTGGCGACGGTGAAATAGAGGCCGAGCGCCTGCACCAGTTCGTTTTTCTCCATGCCGATTGACTGCATGAACGGCATGGAGGGAATGACCTGCACCCCGGTGGCCGCGGAGACCACGCCGGTCAGCACGCCGGCAATACCGCCGACCCACTTCTCGTTTTGCGGCGCCGTCTTGAACTGGAATTTCACCAGCGTCACCACGGCATAAATCACCAGCAGTACGCCGAGCACGATCGAGCCGTATTTGGCGTAGGGGCCGGTCATCAGGCTGCCGCAGAGCCAGATGGCCACCGCAGTGCCGATCAGCAGCGGCCACAGCCGGCGAATGATGTCGCGCAGATAGGGGCCGGCGAAGGTCTGCCAGATATTGGTGACGATGGCGGGCACGATGACGATGGTCAGCGCCTGCACAGGCGTCATGGTCACTGCCAGCAGGCCCATCGAGACGGTGGGCAGGCCGAGGCCGATGACGCCTTTGACGAAGCCGGCGAGCGCGAAAACAGCAGCAATCAGAATGAGCATGGAATCGATCATGGTGCGACACATTGACCGATCGGCCCGGCCGGCACAATCTGGAGGTTACGGAGACTGCCTTCGTTTGGAACGAAGGCTGGTGCGGAGAACGCCATGCATGCCGACCTTGTCGATCTCAGACTGTTCGTCGCGGTGGCCGAGGCGCGCAGTATCACCGCGGGTGCTGCCGCTGCCAATCTGGCGCTGGCCTCGGCAAGTGCCCGGATCAAGGGCTTGGAAGCGACAGTCGGCGTGCCGCTGCTGAAACGCGGGCGGCGCGGCGTCACACTGACGTCAGCCGGCGAGAGCCTGCTCGGCCATGCGCGCATTGTGCTGCAGAATGTCGAGACCATGCGCGGCGACATGGCCGCCTATGCCAATGGTATGAAGGCCAGCGTATCGATGCTCGCCAACACAGTGGGGCTCTCCGAACATCTACCGAAGGCGCTGGCGAGTTTCCTGCGCGAGCACCCCAATGTCAGCCTTGAGGTCGAGGAGCGCGAAAGCGCCGATATCGCCCAAGCAATCGCTGCCGGCATCGCCGATTTCGGCTTCGCGGCCGAGCATACGCTGCCAGACAGTCTGGAACGCTTCACCTTCAGCGAGGACCGGCTGATGCTGGTGACGGCGCCGCGCAGCGATCTCGCCGGCCGCCGTCACATCGATTTCCATGAGATCATCGACCGCGACTTCATCGGCCTCACTAATGCGACCGCGCTACAGAACCACATCGGCAAATATGCGGCGAAGCTGGGCGCGCGACTGCGCTACCGGGCGCAGATGCGGGATTTCGATGCGATGTGCCAGATGGCTGCGGCGGGGGTCGGCATTGCGATTGTGCCGGAAGTCGCGGCACGGCGCTGCGCGCGGTCGACGGCGTTGGCGTTGATCCGGATTCGCGATCCCTGGGCCAATCGAAAGCTGGCGATCTGCTTTCGCAGCCTGAAGACGTTATCCCGTCCGGCGCAGCAGATGATCGAGCATCTGCGCGCTGCAGCGCGGGCGTAGCAGTGCCCGATCAGGCGTTGAGGATCTTCAGCGCCGCCTCATGCACGCGCGGGTCGCCGGCGGCGACGATGCGGCCACCGTTCTGCGCGGGCTTGCCCTCCCATGTCGTCACCACGCCGCCGGCGCCGGTAATGATCGGGATCAGGGCTGCGATATCGTAGGGCTTCAGCTCGGTCTCGATGACGAGATCGAGATGGCCAGCGGCGAGCATGCAATAGGAATAGCAATCGCCGCCGTAGCGCGTCAGCCGCACACCTTTTTCGACGTCGTGAAATTTCGCGCGATCGGCGTCGCCCATTAGCCGCGGGCTGGTCGTGAACAAAGTCGCGTCTTTCAGCGATGCGCAGCGGCGCACGGCAAGCTTGCGGGTGGTGTTGTTGGCGCCCTGGTAGCGCGCCGAACCGCTGTCGCCGCTGAAGCGCTCGCCGATATAGGGCTGGTGCATCATGCCATAGACCGGTGTGCCCCGATGCAGCAGCGCGATCAGCGTGCCCCAGATTGGGAAGCCGGAGATGAAGGATTTGGTGCCGTCGATCGGGTCGAGCACCCAGACATATTCGGCGTCTTCGCGTTCGGTACCGAATTCCTCGCCAACAATGCCGTGCTGGGGGAAGTTGGCCTTGATCAGCCGGCGCATCACCGCCTCGGCGGCGCGGTCGGCTTCCGTGACCGGGTCGAAATCGGTGCTGTTCTTGTTGTCGATACTCAGCGAGGTGCGAAAGAACGGCAGGATGGTCTCGCCCGACGAGGTCGCAAGACGACCAATGAAGGCGTTGAAGTCGATGACCGTCACGGAGAGGTCCTTTGTTGCGGCTGCTGATGGGGACGTGTCGCTTCCTATACAGCGCAGGGCAACGACTCGCATCTGCGGTGATCGAAATCTCTCTGCGATTCCCCTAAGCCACAGCACTGAATCGGATTGCGATTTCCCTAAGATTCCTGATGTCCGGCATCAGAAATTGGCCAATGATATGAATATGCGATCATTTCATAAATAGGTCAAAGCTACTGCCATTTCTATATCGCATTGATTTTGCTTGTAGAAATTATGACGCCTATGCCTGAACGGTGCGATCACCATGCGAAATTTGCATGGAAATTTGCCCGAAAACTCTTGCACTTGGTGCGTCGCGGCTGCATATTGTTGCGGTGCGGTAGCGCTTGCGCTATCGCTGCCCTCCTTGGGCGTTTCCTCCCTAGACTTGGACCGCTTGCTATCGCAAGCGGTCCTTTTTTCTTGTCGGAGGAGTTTTGCATCACGGCGTGCCGACGTGGCTGCCGGCGATTGTCTTGTGTCGCCTGGCCTGTTCGTCGTCTGGCACCCCGACAGCCTCGGGCCCATTGCGACGTCAGTCATCAAGCAAGACTTATTCGGCTGAGAACCTCAAGCCGGTGTCCACTCGTGGCGGTTACTTCAGCGACGTATTGATGTCGCTGAACTTGCCATTGAGGTTGGTGCCGAGTCCGTTGACGACGGCAATGATGGCCAGCGAGATGCCGGCGGCGATCAGCCCATATTCGATCGCAGTCGCTCCCGATTCGTCCGACCAGAATTTCTTGATCATGTTCTTCATGTTCTCTCCTGCCATGTTGCACGGTTCCAATCCGCGGAACCACGCTGGCGGGGATAACCTAAAGTTGTATGAATCGTGGTGGTAGAATCCTGCCCCATCTCTAAATCCAGCGAAAATTGACAATTTGTCGCACGAAATAAGCGCTGTCGTGACCCGGCGGTCACGGTTCCAAATACCCCACCTGATTGAGTGACGGTTCGAACCCCGCGAGACGTTCGGCCCCGGCCTATTCGGCGGCGGCCTGGAACGGGCCGAGGCTGTCCAGCGGGATCTTCGCCAGCGCATCGGCCAGAACGGTAAAATCGGCAGCAATTTGATCGAAGCGCGCTGTCCTCTCGCGGCGGCGTTCGTCCATATAGATCGCCCGGTTCAGCTCGATCTGGATGGCGTGCAGCCCGCTGGCCGGGTTGCCGTAATGCTCGGTAATGAAGCCGCCGGCATAGGGCTTGTTACGGCCCAGCGAATAGCCGAGGCCGCCGAATGTGCCTTCGACCACCTCGGCCAGGATAGTGGCGCAGCTAGTGCCATAGCGGTCACCGACGACCACGTCCGGGCGGCGCGGCTCCTCACGGGAAATTCCGATCGAGGGCATCGAGTGGCAATCCACCAGGATCACCGTGCCGAATGTCTGATGCGCCTTGTTGATCAGGCGGCGCAGTGCGCGATGGTACGGCTTGTACAGCGCCTCGATCCGGGTGAGGGCGTCATCTACGTCGAGCCGCTCGCGGTAAATCTCCTGGCCGTCGCCGACCACCCGGGGAATCGTGCCAAGGCCGCCGGCGACCCGCATCGAGCGGGTATTGGCAAAACTGGGCAGGCGGCCGTTGAACATCCGCGGATCGAGCTCATAAGGCTCGCGGTTGACGTCCACATAGGAGCGCGGGAAGTGCACCCGGACCACCGGGAAGCCGCGATCGCTTAATCCCGCGATCAATTCGTCCATGAACGAATCTTCCGAGCGGCGCAGTGCCGTCACGTCGATGCGGGACGCACTGAGAAACTCCGCTGGATAGACCGAGCCGGAATGCGGGGAATTGAAAATGATCGGGGCGCGCCAGTTGGCCGGCTCGACGATCTCGAAGGGAGGCGACAGCTCACCGTCAAACTGGGTCATCGTCGCGCATCGTCCCTGCAGCCGCGTTCTTCGGTTTGCCCAGTCTGGCAGAAAACCGGCGCTTTGTGAGGCTGCATTGTCGATAACGGAAACAAGTCTGCCAAGTTAAAAACCTTCCGCAGGCGCGGCGATCGCGAGAAACGCGCTCATTTGTTGTGTTTCACGACGTTCTGGCGCACCATCTTGAGACGCTTATGCACAGTCTGCGCTGATCACCTTCACCCGAAATTTACCAGACCTCGGGCTTAGTGGGCGAACAGGTCCTCTCATTCGGGTTCGACGTCCAACCGCCATGCACAAAATCCTTCTCGCAGAAGACGACAACGACATGCGCCGCTTCCTGGTGAAGGCGTTGGAAAACGCCGGTTTTCAGGTGTCGCACCACGATAACGGGATGTCAGCCTATCAGAGACTCCGCGAGGAACCCTTTGAAATGCTTCTAACGGACATCGTGATGCCGGAGATGGACGGGATCGAACTGGCGCGCCGCGCCAGCGAACTCGACCCCGACATCAAGATCATGTTCATCACCGGTTTCGCCGCCGTGGCGCTGAATTCCGACTCGGAAGCGCCGAAAAACGCCAAGGTGCTGTCCAAGCCGGTCCACCTGCGCGAATTGGTCAGCGAAGTGAACAAGATGCTGGCGGCCTGAGGGCAGCCCGCTTTCCTGGATTTCTTTCTTGGATTTCCTACAAATCAGGCAAGGATTGGTACTCCGCCGTCCTTGCTTGTCCGGGTTTGACCCGTTATAGACCCCACACCCGTAACGACCGGTTCTTAGGGCGCGTAGCTCAGCGGGAGAGCACTTCCTTGACATGGAAGGGGTCACAGGTTCGATCCCTGTCGCGCCCACCATCATCTTAAAGGGTTTAGCCATCATGTGGCTGAGCCGCGAAAAGATGATTTCCACGAACTTTCCACGAGACCCGTCTGAGGCGCATTCGCCGTCGATAGGAGTCTCCATTTTTCCGGCCGATGTTCGCATGTTGGTCGCCGATGCCATAAGGTACCCGAAGCAAAGCCCATTTGGCCCCACGTTACTCCGATTGTAACACTGGTAACGCCGACGCTTTGACAGTCCCCGAGGATCACATCGTTGCCCGTTATCATCTCTAACAGTCTCGTAGTTGACGATACTCGCAATCGTTCAGGCCAGGCGACTGCCCGAAAGAAGAATACTCCACATCCCGCGCATTGCAAGCAAAACAGATGTTAGGCATGCTGCGTCGTCTGAGTCACTCGTTTGCTTGAAAACAATAATGGTCGGAAAACCAAAGCTTCCCAATTGGCTCGCCTACATCCGGCCTCATGTGCATCCGTACCTGGCGTTGGGAAGAGGAGAGCGCAAGAAGTACGTCGCGAAACTGTCGGCGAAGACAGATTTATCCGATAATAGCTTGCGGCGCATGATCGCGTCAGCACAGTTCCTGGAAGCCGAAGGCATCACCGATTTACCTCCCGGCGGACGCCTGCCGTTGGGGTCGGTCGAAAATATTGCCCGAATCGCTGCGCACGAACCGTCGCGTCGGCGCGAACTGCTGGATGAGGTGTGGGCCGGCCGCCTCACGATCGATCAGCTCGCAGAGGAGCTCGAGAAGACGAGAAGAAAGGCGAAACAACGCGCGAACACGAAGCATGTGGATGCGCCGGAAAATCCGGATCAGCTTCTTGCTTCGCGGGCCGTTGAAACTTTGAAGTCGATGAATTTCGACCTTGAGGGAATGGCGATCGTCAGCTTCGACGCCTTTGGGGATCGACAATATTTCGATTCGCAGACTAGGCCGGCCCTTGTCATTCTAATTCCGACTAAGCCGCCGATTTTGGTGATGGATGGCCAGCGGCTGGGAGGCACGGCTGCCTCTTTCATGAGACAACGCATAGAGTTTCTGCGCAATATCCTGGTCGCAGCCGGTCTGTACGAAACGGTATTGGTCTATGCACCGCACTGGCATGAAGACGTCGCGAAACTGCTTCAGCATGCGCGCTCGTCGGTGGGAAACCGGATCATTCAAATCAAAGAAATTCCCACACTTGTCGACGATATTGGTTCGAGGTCCTGAGCTGGCGATCGTCTAGGATCACCGCGCTGTCAGATCATCAGGAGAGTAGCCGCCACGATCACGAAGACCGCAGTCAAGCCATGAACGCTCAAGGCGGTCCGAGCTGAGCCCTTGCTTGGCCGCAGCTGAAACGGTCGAGACGAAGATGGGTTCGCAGCTCTACGAGCTTTTCTCCAACGATCCCGAGATACAAAATCTACTTATCCTCCAGGACGCCTCACGGTCGGAAATCTTGAAGGAACTTGGCTGGTCGCTGACGACTTACGAGACGGTAGTGAAGGGGAAGAAGAGGCGAATGGCTCGTCTGTTGAACGAGGGTAAAATATCACCGGTACCGAACGTATCGGTCTTCGCACTCAGATCATGGAGGAGATAGCGGATGAGATGTTCGGTCTCGACGGCAATGAGCTCGACATGTTTCTCACTGAATGCGGCTTCGAGCCGGCCTCTCTGCTACGGGATTTCGATCGGTTCGTTCTGTCGACGAAAGCCGGACGACGGCGTTTCGAAGCGGCCAAGATCGCACTTTCGCGACCGAAGCCCGCTGCCCGTGTCGCGCATCTGGTAGGGGCTCGGAAACAACAGATATTCGACGACGTTAAGCGAGCGATGGCGACTAGCGGAAGCATGACGATCGCCGCGCGTAAGATCGAATCGGTGAACGATTTGGATCGGTTTCTGGAGGCGTGCCTTGACCTCGGCATCATCGACGAAAACGGCGATATGAAGGATTGAGCGTGCGTCCGGCAGAAACACTCCTCCGCGATCTCGGGATCGAAGACCCTCGCGACATCGACCTGCCGACGATAGCACTCTGCGTTGGTGCGGAGATCCGCTACGAAGCGCTCATCAGCTGCGAAGCCCAGATCGTCGGTTACAAGGATGGAGCCATCATCTATGTCGATGTAGACGTGCGCGATCCTCGGCGCCGGTTTAGTGCGGCGCACGAGCTCGGCCATTGGCATCACCATAGGGGACGCTCGTTCGTATGTCGGTCGGACGATATCGGACGCCTGGGTGATGCGGGCACCAAGGTGGTCGAGCGGGAGGCGGATTCCTACGCGGGGGATCTGCTTCTGCCTTCCTATCTTTTCGGCCCGTTATTGGCTGTAGCCGGTGAAGTCGGACTTGAGACCATCGCCGAACTGGCGCGAACCTTTTCGACAAGTCTCACTGCGACGGCGATCAGAGTGGTCAGATCGACCTGTCAGCCTCTGATCGTAATCGCCCACGATCTGTCTGGACGTCGGTGGCAGTGGAGTAGTCTTGGCGTCGGAGGGTTGCGGATACGCCCGGATCCAGACATGCGCTCAAGCGCTTTCACCGCGATCGCCGGGGCGGCGGGATTGAGGCCTGCCAAGAAAGAGCCTGCAAGCTTTTGGTTCGATCGACGGCACGTCGAACAGTTCGACGTCCGAGTACAGAGTGTTCGAACCTCAGACGGCGAGGCACTAACGATTTTGCGCATTCTTGATCCGAAGATGATCGACATCTACGGCTAATCGTCGTTCCGACAGTCAATCCTTGATCCGCACACCGAGCGCATCGAGAAGGAGTGGAAGGTATTTGTCGACCTGCTCGCGGTCACTCTGCTTCTCTTCTTCGCTGAGGTCTGCGTACGACATGTCGCATTGTCGCTCCCATCGATCTGCCAAATCTCCCGGGATAACGAGTGATCCATTCTCCGATCGCGTACCCTTGCCGTGCATGTACTTCTGCCAGTGCGTCCATCGCTCGTGTTCTATGTCCGCCAACCGCTCTCTTAGCTCGGCGATATGCTTTCGAGAAATATCGGTAGCGGCCATGCTGAAACTCCATACGATCGCGCCGCGGCGAATGCGCCGCGCTTCCCCGATGCGTTCGAAACGTCCAGTCGTCGATGCAGGCAGAAGCGTGCGTCACGACTACACCAATTCGATGGGGGATGACACGCCTACTTGGACTGCGGCGATTGTGGCCCGCTTCGTGGACGCAGGCGCGCCAACGCAGCTCGAAGGGACGGGTATCCTCGACAGCGACGGCCTTGCGCAGATCGTCCTCGATCATAGGGCGCGACGCCCGACGGGCGAACCTGCGTGCGTCGTTGACGACGCGTTCTATGTCGGCGCCGGTCATGCCGATGGCCAACTCGGCGAGCGGCTCCAGATCGATGTCCGGCAGGTCGCGACCCAAGCGGACGCGCAGCATCTTCTCCCGATCATCCTGTCCGGGCAGTCCGATGTCGACGATGCGCTCGAAGCGACCCGACCTCAGCAGCGCAGGATCGCAGCGGCTGAGATCGTTGCTGGCCCCGATCAGGACGACGCCGTCCCTTCCGGCGATGCCGTCGACGAGTTCGAGCAGCGAGTTCACCACCTCGATCTGATAGTCCTTGTGCGAATGCGTGAGGCTGGCGCGGTCGGGAAAGGAATCGATCTCGTCGATGAAGAGCACGCACGGGCTGCGTGCGCGCGCGTCCTGGAAATCCTGACGCATGGCGCGTAGCAGATGCCCGAGATGCGCCTCCCCGCTCGCCTGCCACTTCGCCAGCGTCGCGGTGATCAGATTCATGCCCGCCTCGGCGGCGAAGACCTTGGCGAACGTGGTCTTGCCGGTGCCTGGCAACCCCGTCAGGGCCACCGCCGATGCGACGGAATTCCAGCCGATCTCTCCCGCGCGCCAGGCCTTGATGTCGGCAATCGCCATCTCCGCCCACTCCCTGGCTTCGCCGAGGCCGTGGAGTTGGGCGAGGGTGAGATCGCGCGCATCCTTGGTCGCGTGCTTCACAGCCGCGAGGCGTTCGAGCTCGGCGAGACATTCTTCAGGCTCGCGGTCGAAGCGGACGGCGATCGCGAGATCGGAAAGGCTGGTGCCGGCGGCGGTGAGGGCATCCAGGCGACGCGGGCTGCGCCTACCGGTGACGATGCGGATCGCGCGGCCGATCGTCGTCGGATCGAGCGGCGCCATCTCGATGCGCGCAGTCGCCGCCCTAAGGATGCACTGCGGCAGATGGGAATTTCCGGACGGCGAGATGGCAATGAGCGGCAATCCCATCGACAGCGCCACGAGGCCCATATGTTCCTGGTCCGCGAGCTTCGCCGGCTTCTGCGGGTCGCGAGCGACGAGATACAGCGCGTCGTCGTCGCGGTGACGACGGCGCGACCCGTCCGCCGCAACCTTGCGCAGGAGTTTGGGGTCGAAGAGGACCGTCTTCCAGCTGTCGGCGACGGCCGTGAAGAGGTCGGGGGAGGGGATGTCGATCACGATCGTGGGAGCCCGCCGGCGGAGGTCGTCGAGCAGAGCGGGACGCTGGTCGAACAGACGCGCGAACATCAACCGCGCCGCCAATTCCGCGACCCGCAGCACTTCCGCGGAGTCGATGCCCGGCTTGCCCGCGCGGTTGTCGTCTTCATCATCCCGGGAGGCGATCGAGCGCAGAGCGGCGAAGCCCTTGCGGATGTCGGTCTTCGGTCGCGCCTTCCTGTCGGCAGGGATGGCTTCCACGAATGCGCGGAACGCGTTGACCTCCTTGCAGGCGGCGCGGTAGGTCGCCGCTTCGAGTTCGCCCATGGCGGGCGGCGCGTTCTTCCGGGGCTTGTCGGCGGCGACGTCCGTACCATGGTCACGGCGCTTACGGCTGTTCGAAAGATCTTTCATTGTCTCGTTCTTCATGTCGGCATGTCGGTCTTCGAGAGTGAACTTGCGGGTGCCGCTAGGCGGTCGGACCTTTTCCAAACCAATTCTGGCGATGAGCATGCGGAGGTCGGTCATGTGTGCGTCTCACTGAGGGATGATGTCGGTGGCGATGGTGCCGGCGGTCCGGCGGGGTAGACGTCTCGCGGCTTGCTAGGGCGGCCGCACCTTCTCCAAGGCAAGTCTGGCGATGAGCTTGCGAAGATCAGTCATGGGACACCTCGACGATGCAGGCAGGATCGAAGGCGACGCCTTCTCCAGGATAGCCCCGTGGATTGCTGATCATCCGGCACCCGGTGCGCCGGAAATTCATGGGCCGGCGGGTATGGCCCGAGATCCACGCGGCGGGGCGGTGGCGGTCGACGATCGGCAGCAGCTCCGACGCGTAGGCCGCGGAGAAGATGCTGCGCTGGTGACGCGGATCGACCGCCTCGATCGATGCTCCGTGATGCGTCAGGACGACGGCGCGCTTGCCTTCCGACGCGATCCTGGCGAGCTCATGCTCGACGAAGCGGCGCGACTGCAGATGGACCGCGCGGGCCTCCTGCGGCCGGAAGCGCATCCACGGCGACTTCCCGATCGCCTCGTGGTCGGCCTCGGTCTTCATCTTCTTCGAGGTCAGCTTCGCGAGGTTCTTGGTGACGGGGTCCAGAGGGTCGGACAACCGGCCGGCATGCATGATCAGCCGACGGGTGCCATGGAGACGCAACACGATGTCTTCCGCGATCACGACGTCACCTCCGCCCGGGTGGGGTCGACGAGGGTCGAGCGGACGTCGCGCAGACGCGGCGCATCGGCGATCATCGGACGGCGGTCCTCGTAGCGGCGCCGGCGCATGAAGGTGGTGACCTCGCGGTGGCATTCGCCGCAGAGGGCGACGAGATCGCCGTCGCGCTCGTCGCCGAGATTGACGTAGTCGCGGTGGTGGGCTTCGAGCGGCGGCGTCGTCGACGCGCACAGGCGGCACTTGCCGCGGGCTATGGCGAGCTCGCGCAGGCGGGCCCCGTTGGTGCGCCAGCGGTGGCTGGCGATATAGATGGGGTAGTCCATGATGGTCTCCGTCAGGAGCGACGGATGCCGCTCTCACTGTCACATTAAGCGACATTGATGCTGTCTTGTCCACTGTTCCTTTCAGTGACAGTGGGCTATGGTTAACGCGTTGCCGGTTCGGCTTCGGGAGTAGCGCTTTGACGGACGACAGGATACCGACCGCGAGGATGATCCGGGCGGCGAGAGGTCTCGCCAACATCGATCAGGCGGTGCTCGCCGAACTGGTCGGCGTCGACAGAAGGACGATCATCCGGATCGAGGCCGACGACGCGCCGCCGACGAACCCTCGGCGGATCGCGGTCATGCAGAGCATTCGGGACGTCTTGGAAGGCGACGCGTACAACGTCCGGTTCGTCTACGCGGACCGCAACACAGGCGAGGGCGTCATCATGAAGCACGGCGCCTGAAGCGGTCGGCGCGAAATCTCCTAACCGGTCGGGTAGAGGTTCTTCGGGTCCCGGATCAGGATCACCGAGAAGTCCCACCTGAGGGCGTAGGACGTCGCGTTCGCGATGGCCTCGGCGACCGGTCCGGCGACCTCGACCACGGTGCGGATCCGGCGCACCGGATCGGCCGCGCTCTGCACCGCCTCCCATTGTCCGACCACCCGGCCGTCCTTCTCGGCCCGCACCGCCAACTCGATCCGCCGGGTGCAATCGGCGGGTAGGGACCGCACAATGCGGACGCCGGTCTCGGCCGGCTCCCACACGGCGCCGGTCTTGAACGGAGCGCCGGTCACGCGACCCCGCTCCCGTACGACGCGGTAGCCCAAGCCGCGCATTACTTGCCCGACCGACCAGCCGCAGAATTGACTCGCCGCGTCCTTTTCCGCCTTCGTCGGCAACGCGTCGATGACACGGCCCGCCTCGACCGCGACGGCCTGGACTGCGGGCCGTCCCATCCGCGACATCAACAGGAAGTCGGCGACCAGTTCGGGCGCGTCGACGATCTCCGTCAGCGCAATGCCGGTCGCGGTCCCGGCATAGGAGTGAAACCTGTTAGACATGGGCGGGCCTTGGTTTTGACAACACGAAACGTGACTGCATAACATTTAACCACTCGTTTCGTGCAGTCAAGATGATGGCGTGCGCCAGAACGGGCATTCCTGGTGCGGCCTGGCCGGGCGAGCGCGAATCCTTGGACGAATGTTCGGGAGAGCCGACGCCGGAAAGATCGACCGGCCGACGGCCGCCTCTGCGCCGCTGTCGGACGAATCCTTGAAATCCCGCAGCGCCGGAAATCGCGTCCGCCGCAACGCCGGGCGGCCGGCGACGGGTCGCGGGACCGGGATCGGAACGGGCGGGGTTCGGGACCATGCGTCCCGAACCCTATACGCCGTGACGCTTGCACAGGCCCGATGATGGCATTGAGGTTTCGCTGCAAGGCTCGTCCCGAACCTCAGCTTTCAGGAGCACGAAATATCTCGGTTAGCCAATCGACGAAGACCCTAATTCGTGAAGACGGGTGCCGGCTCTCCGGATAGAGCACGGACACGGGCATGGCTGGAGGCGGAAAGCCTTCCATTATCGGTATCAACAGTCCGGCCGTGATCTGATGCTCTACGCGATATCGAGGGACCTGTATCAATCCGAGCCCTGCAACCCCGGAGGCAGCGTAGATTTCCGCGCCGCGGACGATGACATCGTAAGGAAGCGGAATCTCCTGTGCCACGCCCTCGTTTTCGAACTCGAGCGGATAGGGTTGACCGGTTGCGGAGGCGACGTAGGCGACCATCTTGTGGCCATCGAGGTCATCTGGTGACGACGGTACGCCATGACGTTTGAGATATGCCGGGCTCGCTAGGGTTAGTTGCTCGAACACCGTGATACGGCGCCCGATCAGAGAGGAATCGGGCAATTCACCTGCTCGCACGACGCAGTCGACACCTTCGGTGATGAGGTCGACCAACCGGTCGCCTTCACTGAGGCTGAGCGACACGCCAGGATAGCGGGCGATGAACTCCGGCAAGCGGGGCAGGATAAAAAACCGCCCGATGGTGCCCTGCATATCAACGCGAAGCGGCCCCCTGGGTTCGGCATTCCTGAATACGTTTTCTACCTCATCCAGGTCCGCAAGGAGGCGGACGGAGCGCTCATGGTAGAGCGTACCATCGAGCGTCGGCCTCACATTTCGGGTCGTTCGTTCGAGCAGCCGAACACCAAGATCTTCCTCCAGGCGCTGGATCGCATGAGTCGCGCTGGGACGCGGAATCCGCAGGTCCCTCGCAGCTTGAGCGAAGCTTCCACGTTCCACGATCCTCACGAACAGCCGCATGATGTCGATGCGATCCATGACCATCCCGTACCCGATTGTTATGTTTTTTGAAACGGTGATGTTGAATTTGCCTTCCTACCCCTGTTTTTCGAAATGGTTACGCTCGTTCACGGGCTCAGCGATGGAATGAAGGCGACATGTCGAATGAAGTTCAGGCGAGCGGGCACCCTGGAACGAACAAGGAAGCCCGACTCCTCTTCCCGTTTCTTGCTCCGTTCTATGCGGTCGCAAAGCCCGCCGCCTACGCGGTCCTCCGGGCCGCGTTCGGCCTTACGATCGTTACTCATGGGGTTCCGAAGCTGTTCGGCATGGCCCACGGCTCAATGGCCGATCCGATGAGCGGGTCGATCCACCTAATCGGCAAGGTTCTGAAACTGCCCTTCGCGCCTCAGGTCGCCATGTTCGTCGCGCTACTCGAGACGTTTGGTGGTTTGGCCTTGGCGATCGGCCTGGCGACGCGCTTCATTGCTCCGATGCTGGGTGTGCAGATGCTCTTCATCAGTATCGCGCTTGGCCCGACATATCCGTGGATCGACCGTGGCATCGAGTACCCGCTGATGCTGGGCTTCATCGCTCTACTGATTTCGATCCACGGTGCCGGCCCATATTCAATCGACCGACGCATCGGTCGCGAACTCTGACCGCAAGAAGCAAGTACCCATCGTTCCTTTCAACAGATCGACCAAACGGAGTGAGCATATGCCATTTGTCAATTTCAAGGTTCCCGAGGCAGCGCTGAGCCGAGCCCAGAAGGAAGAGATTGTCCATCGGACCACGGCGATGCTCGTCGAATATTTCTCCGAGGCAGTTCGGCCGCACACAATGGTCTTAATCGAGGAAATCAAGGACGGCGGCTATGCGCGCGCCGACGAGGTCTTCGTGATTCCGGATGAATATCGAGCAAACGGCTGATGCCGCGGGACGACACGACAGAGGATCCGCGCCGATGACCACCTCGACGAGCAGAGTTGCGATCGTCACGGGTGCATCCCGTGGCATCGGAGCCGCCATCGCTCGCCGGTTGGCGAGCGATGGTCTCACGGTCATCGTAAACTATGCCGGCAGCGCCAATGCGGCCGGTAAGGTCGCGGACGAGATCGAAAAGCTCGGCGGCCGAGCTATATCCTGCCAGGCCGATGTCAGCGACCCGCAGGCTGCGTGAAGGATGTTCGATTTCGCAGAGGCAGCCTATGGCTGCGTCGACGTCCTGGTGAACAATGCTGGCATCATGAAACTTGGGCCGGTCGCAGACTTCGACGACGCGACTTTCGATCAGACTATCGCGATCAACCTGAAGGGCACGTTCAACGGTCTCCGGGAGGCGGCGAAGCGCCTGAGGAGCGGCGGCCGCATCGTGAACTTTTCCAGCAGCGTCGTCGGGCTCTATCAGCCCACCTACGGCATCTATACGTCGACCAAAGCCGCGGTCGAGGCCCTGACGCATATCCTCGCAAAGGAACTGGGATCTCGACGCATCACGGTCAATGCCGTCGCGCCTGGACCGGTGGCCACCGAGCTTTTCTTCGAAGGCAAGGATCAGGCGACGCTGGATCGCATCAAGCAGATGAACCCGCTATGCCGTTTGGGCGATGTTGATGACATCGCTCGCGTTGTTTCCCTGCTGGTTGGGCCGGACGGCGGCTGGATCAATGGCCAGATCATCCGGGCAAACGGTGGGGTGATCTGAGAAGACGGCATCCGTTGCGAACCCTCCGGCTTCTGTTCGAACGGCAGGATGCCACCTACAAGATGTGGTCGCTGATGTCCTTCGTTACTCGTGCCGGCGCTTTCCTTCGCTTTGTCTCGCTGGAAAGGCGAGGATTTCTTCCTGGCGGCTTGGATTTGCCGGCGGGCCAGGCGGAAAGCGCCTGCTGCGCGACGGCCTCCAGCATTTCACGGCGGAAGCCGGCCTTGGCCTGCACTGCCATGCCGTGCGTGATCGCCAGCAGGAATGCCGCAAGGGCATCTGCGTCGACCGTCTTCGGCAGGTCGCCCTCGGTCCTGGCCCGTTCGAAGCGCTCGCGAAGCCGCGCCTGACCGGCCGCACGAAAGTCGATCAGCGCCTGCCGCACTGATTCCGCTTCGTCCGATCCAGCCAAGACGCCGTTGACGCCCAGACACCCCGTGTGTTCGGGATACCGCGTATTCAGGTCAACAGCGTGGCGCAAAATGTGCTCAGCGACCTGCCGCGCCGTCGGTAATTTCAGCGCTTCCGGAATGTAGTCCAAGTAGCGATCCTCGTAGCGCGCGAGCGCCTGGCGGAAGAGCGCCTCCTTATTGCCGAACGCGGAATAGAGCGCGGGCCTCTCGACGCCTGTCGCCTCGGTCAGATCGGCATATGAGGCGCCTTCGTAGCCCTTGCGCCAAAACACGCCGAGGGCGGCGTCGAGCACCTGTTCCACATCGAATTCGCGGGGGCGGCCCATGGTCTCATCCCTTAAGTTCCATAACGGTCATTATTAAATCACTTGACAGCCCCTGTCTAGATTTCATAACAAGCGTTACGTAATGACTGTTATGAAATCCCCACTCGAGCGTTCGGGCGGCAATCATAGGGAAGAGGATCTCATGTCGAACAAATTGAAGGGCAGGGTCGCCCTCGTCACGGGCGGCTCGCGCGGGCTCGGGGCCGTCACGGCGCTCGCCCTTGCCGACGAGGGGGCGGACGTCGCCATCAGCTACGTGTCGTCGGCCGAGAAGGCCGAGGCTGTCGTCGAGAAATTGAAGGCGAAGGGCGTCCGGGCCCTGGCGATCCGGAGCGACCAGGCCGATGCGGCCGCGGCCAAGCCACTCATCAAGACGGTGATGGCGCACTACGGCAAGCTCGACATCCTCATCAACAATGCGGCGGTTGTCGCGAAGGGACAGACGGTCGACGATCCCGATCTCGACACGGACGCTCTCGACCATCTGTGGCAGGTCAACGTCATGGGAGCTGTGGCGACCACGCGGGCGGCGGCGCCGGCACTCTCCGACGGCGGAAGGATCGTCTTCATCGGCTCTCTCAACGGCACCCGCGCTTTGGTCCCCGGCGTCGCGGACTACACCGGCTCCAAGGCGGCCATCAACGGCTACGCGAAGGGCGTCGCCCGCGATCTCGGCGCACGCAACATCACGGTCAATGTCGTCCAGCCCGGCGCCATGCCGACCGACATGATGGCCGAGGTGTTCGGCGGCACAGTTGCTCCCGATGCGTTTCTGGACCTCCATCCAATTCGCCGGATTGCAAAACTCGAGGAAGTGTCGGCTCTCGTCTGTTTTCTGGCAGGGCCCGACAGCGGCTATATGACGGGCGGCGTGATCGATGTGGCCGGCGGCCTTGGCATCTGAACGTCTCCGAGATCTTTCAATCCACCCAACCGTACTGAGATGCGTCCGGCCTTCGCGGCCCAGGATCAAAATCGAACAATCAGGAACAGGACATGACAGCTAAATTTGGTGCAAAGTCGACCGTCGACGAGGTACTTGCCGGCAGGAATCTCAAGGGGAAAAGATTTCTCGTCACGGGCGTGTCGTCGGGCATCGGCCTGGAAACCGCCCGCTCGTTGGCGGGGCACGGTGCCGACGTTGTCGGCACGGTCAGAGACGTCGCAAAGGCCGAATCAGTCGTTGCATCGATTCGTGCCGCTGCGCGGGAAGCGGGTGGCAGCTTGGAATTGGTCAAACTCGATCTGGCTTCCTTGCAAAGCGTTCGAGCCAGCGCCGAGAAACTGCTGGCCGATGGCAGGTCTTTCGATGCCATCATCGCCAACGCTGGCGTCATGGCACCTCCGTTCGGCCGGACAGTCGATGGCTTCGAACTCCAGTTCGGGACCAACTATCTCGGCCATTTCGCCTTGCTCGATCGTATCGCACCGCTGCTTGCCAACAACGGTCGGTTGGTGGTGCTGTCGTCTCAGGCGCATCGGGTCGCCGACGTCGACCTGGACGATCCGAACTTTGAGAAGCACGCATACGATCCGTTCGTTGCCTACGGCCGATCGAAGACGGCCACCTCGCTTTTCGCCGTGGAGTTTGACCGGCAGTATCGCGACCGCGGGATCCGGGCCGCCTCGGTGATGCCGGGCAACAGTCTGACCGATCTTCCGCGCCATTTTTCGCAGGAGCAGTTGCAGGGCCTTCTCGAGACCGTCGGCAAGGCCCGCGCCGATGCCGGTCTTCCCCCGGGAGAACTGAAGGACATCGGGCAGGCGGCGGCAACGTCGGTCTGGGCGGCGGCCGTGGCGGACAAGGACGAGATTGGCGGACGCTACCTCGAGGATTGCGCGGTCGCTCCGGTCAACGACATACCTAATCCATTTGCCGACGGTGTCAGGTCGTATGCTCTCGACGCGAGCAAAGCCCGGGAACTCTGGGCGAAGAGCGAGCGGCTGCTGAACGCCTCGTAAGGTCGAGATGGGACGGCGGAAGACCATCCTCCGCCGTTCTTGTCAACGCTTTCCTTGGCAGGGGCGACGGTGGCTCCGGAGCCGGCTGGGATGCCGGGCATCGGCGATCAAGAGGGCCGATTTTCAGGCCGCATGACCGGGACATCGAGCAAAGCGAGCCGCCGACGAACGTATAAAGAAACTTGAGGTTCAAGCAATCATGACCACCATTGGCATCATCGGCGCGGGCGAGATCGGCAGTCAGGTTGCGCGCGCGGCCATCTCGCACGGATACGTAGTCGTGATCGCCAATTCGCGAGGACCCGAGACGCTGAAGGACCTTGTCGCAGAACTTGGCCCATCGGCACGCGCAGCGACCGCGGCCGATGCTGCCGAAGCCGGCGACTTCGTCGTCGTCGCCGTTCCCCTCAAGCCGGTGAACGACATGCCCGTGCACGCGCTTGCCGGGAAAGTCGTTCTGGACACGAACAACTACATGGTCTGGCGCGACGGTCATTATCCGGAAATCGATTCCGGCGAGAAGACCGTTTATCAGCTCCGACAGGAGCAGCTTCCTAGGTCCAAGGTCGTGCAGGCGTTCACTCACATTCAGGCTCCCCGCATCACCACGGCTGGGAGACCCGCCGGCGCTGACGACCGGATCGCGGTGCCGATCTCCAGCGACTTTCCCGAAGCCGTCGAGCTGGCATCGCGACTGCTCGATCAGTTCGGTTTCGACACCGTCGACAACAGCCCGCTCAGCGAGGCTTGGCGAAGCGCCCCCGGCCAACCCGCATGGCGCGCGCTGCAACACCAGACCAGGCCCGAGCTCGTTGCCAACCTTTCGCGAGCGCGGCGCATCATTCCGCCGCACCCGGGGCCATAGTTTCACCTACTCGATCTGCACCTCGGAGAACGATCATGCCCGACATCGATCTACGCGACTTCTACGATCGCTACATCGCGGCCCTCAACACACACGATTTCGAGGTCATGGATAAGTTCATTCATGACAATGTCACCCTCAACGGCGTTCCTGGCACCCGGGACGACGTACTCGCGGTGCAGAGGGAGGATGCCGGTGCGGTGCCGAACCTTCACTGGGTTCTGCAGAACCTCATCATCGACGGCGACCGCATCGGGGCCCAGTTGGTCAACACCGGCACCCCCACGAACGAGTGGCTGGGCATCGCTCCCACCGGCGCTTCCTTCGAGATCGTCGAATACGCCGTCTATCAGGTCCGCGACGGGCGGTTCTTGCACATGGCGGCACTGCATGACGCCGAGGCGCTGAAGCGGCAACTGGGCGCCTGACGTCCGTAACCGGCTCACGTCCCAGCTCCCGGCAAATCCGCATCGACGATCAAAGGAAGTCGCCATGGCACTGTTTGCTCCCGCGAAGAACCCGATCAGCCCGCTGCGGTCGATGAAGGGCGATCACGTCGGAGTGCGCGTACCCGACTACGACGCGGCACTCGCGTGGTACACCGAAAAGCTGGATTTCCGTCTGACCGCCACCACCGAAGCCGTAGGTCTGAAATGGGCATTTCTGGCCCCGGCCGATGACGACAGCTTCCACATCGAATTGGCTGCCGGACCGGGGGGCCCAGGACCGTCCGGCATCCGAAGAACTTGGAGACAGCCTTCGCCTGCACGGCTGGCACCACTTGTGCCTGCGGGTCGACAACATCGAGGACACGATTACGGAACTGGCACGTCGCGACGTCAAGATCGTCGCAGGTCCGCTCGAATACGAACCCAATCGACGGCGCGGCGCGTTCTTCGAAGATCCGTGGCGCAATCTGTTCGAGATCATCCAGGACGCGTGAAAGATCGGCTCAAGTCCTTGCCTAGACTCGGGAGGCGCGTTCCCCGTGCTATTTGGTGCCCTGGACGGAACGCGACAGCAATGTCTCGAAGCGTTTAAAGAATTGCGATCTGACGACGTCCTTGTTCCAACTGAGATGGAGATGAAGCGTCGGGCTGTTCTTGATGCGAACGACCGATACCGGCAGGCCCCAGATCTCTACCGTCGAGAATTCGTCGACCAACGCGATTCCTACGCCATTGGCGACTAGTCCGACAGCGGTCTCGATATGTCTCACGATGAAATCGACGCGCACGGGCAGCCGTTCGGCCTCAAACAATTGGGAAACCACGGCCCCGTGCGGGGTTTCCGCCTCGAACGAGATCAGAGGCTCCTGCGTCAAGTCCTGCACCGATATCTGCCGCTTCGTCGCCAGTGGGTGCCGGTGTGGGACAAGTGCCACGAGCCTGCCCTTTCCGATGGGCTCGCAGTGAACTAGTGGATGGCGTACCGGAAAAACGGAAACAACGCATTCTCCGCGCTGAAACAGCAGATAATCTATGATCTGATCGATGAGCAGGACGTCTACCTGGAAATTGAGTTGAGGGAGCGCGGCTCGCATCCTGGCGACGGTCCTCGGGACCAGGCATCGGCCCGGGCTGCCAGTACATCCGAGCCGAAACATCCCTCCGTCTCCCTTCGTGAGACGATCCACCGCTTCGCCGAGTTCATCCAACTGCCGATAGACGCGTCCCACGAGATTGAGAAGTACGCCGGCCTCGTCCGTAGGTATCAGTCTCCCCCGCGTTCTCTCGAAGAGCTTGAAACCGAGCACATCCTCCGTGCGCTTCACGACGCGGGAAAGGCTCGGCTGCGCCACACGCAGCATCTGCGAAGCGCCGTTGATCGATCCGGACAGCATCACCGCCCGAAAAACCTCGATCTGCCGCAAGCTCAACTTCCGCCGCTCACCAGCGCCGTCCCTCACTTCCAGCGGCGATGACGAGGGTTGTTGGCCGGTAGGCCGATCCTTCATGCGAAATGCCCTATGCCTAGATGGCATAACATACCCATATTCCGGCATTTGCTAACAACAGTCCAGCGTCTAGTTTCGTCCGGAAAATAACAACCGACCGAGAGGAAGCACATGTCATCATCCGGGATATCGAATGACGCCGTCAGCCCAGCTACCGGATCGACGATCCGCGTCACGGCTCTGTCGTTCCTCCTGATGGTGGCCGACTCCTACGACGTGGCGGCGCTCTCCTTCGCGGTACCGGAACTGATCCGGACCTGGAAGGTCGACAAGCTCGCCGTCGGCGGGGTTTTCAGCGCCGGCCTATTCGGACTGCTCGTCGGCTCCATCGTCTTCGGCTACATCGGCGATCGCTGGGGCCGGAAGAAGGCTATCATCATCGGCGCCATCCTGTTCGGCGTGGTCACCTACGCAACCGGCTGGGCCTCGGCGCTCAACCAACTGCTGATCTATCGTTTCATCGCCTGCGTGGGCCTGGGAGGAGCCGTTCCGAACGCGGTCGCCCTGACCAACGAGTTTGCTCCGAAACATCTTCGGGTCACGGCCATCACGGTCATCTTCGCCGGGTACGCGATCGGAGGCACCTTCGGCGGCGTGATTGCGGCCCAACTGGTGCCGGCCTACGGATGGCCCATCATCTTCCAGCTCGGGGGTGCGGCTTCGCTGCTGCTCGCCGTCGCGCTGATGTTCTTCCTGCCGGAATCGTCGAGCTATCTCGCGGCGAAGGCCGTGGCGCGCGACGGCGCGGCGAGCGCCGTTCTCGCGGTGCGGAGGTCCGATGAACAGTTGGGCTCCTCGTTCGCCCAGCTCTTCTCGGAGCACCGATCGATAATGACGCCGCTCCTGTGGGTCGTGTACGTGGCGAACTCGATAACGTTGTTCTCTCTGGTGAGCTGGCTCCCCGTTCTCATCGAAGCCGCAGGATTGCCGCGCAGCGCGGCGGCCTTGGCGCTGTCGTGCTTCTTCCTAGGAGGAGCCGTGGGTGGGCTGGTCGTCGGGTACATCATCGACCGATCGGGAATGAGAGCTTTGGTAGGCTCGGCTCTGATTGCCTGTCCGGTGGTGGGTTCGCTCGGTGTACTGAACTCGTCCGAACCGCTTCTGCTTGCGGCCGCCACGACGGCGGGTTTCTTCACGATCGGCGTACAGAATTCCCTGCACGGCATCGCCGGAAGCATCTATCCGACCCCGATCCGCGCCAACGGCTTGGGTTGGGCGCTCGGCATCGGAAAGATCGGATCCATCGCAGGCCCGTTCGTCGGCGGGATTCTTCTTTCGATGGCCCTGCCGGTCTCGCAGCTGTTCTGGGCAGCAGCCGTGCCAATCGGCGTCGTGACCGTCGCATCGTTCTTCCTGATGAGGATCTACGATCACTCGGTTCACATGGACAGCGAGCCGCGCGTCGCCGATCGCCGGCCGCACGTCGCGTCTGCCTGATCACGGACTGGAGCTGCGAGATGATCGACAAGAGGACACGTTTGGTCCGGAAGAACGTCGAGAGGTTAAAGATCGACGCCGATGTATGCGTAGTTGGGTCCGGCGCGGCCGGTCTGATGGCCGCTCTTACGTCGGCCCGGCTGGGACGCCGCACCGTTCTACTGGAGGCGATGCCCGTTCCGGGCGGGCAACTCGTCGGCACGTTGCTCGGCACCATCTGCGGGCTGTATTCGAACGGTCCCAGGCCTCGGCGCGTAACGTTCGGACCCGTGGACGAAATGCTCCGATACCTGAACGACGCGGATGCGCTGCACTCCCGCCGGGCCCTGAACACGGTCGTCCTTCAGTACGACGAGACCATGTGCGGTCGTTGGGCGGAAGGAGCTCTGACGGAATCCGGCGTCGAGGTCGTGCTGGGCGCCGTCCTCCGCGAGGTACGGATGGAGGGTCGGCAAGTCACGTCCCTCCACGTGGCCACGCGATGGGGAGATATCGAGGTCCGGTGCAACGGGGTGGTCGACGCGTCCGGAGACGCTACGGTCGCCTGGCACGCCGGCCTGCAGGTGAGGGAACCCGAAACGCCCCATTGGGGGACGCAGATGGTCACGCTGGAGAATTTCGACCCGCGGGCCGTCGCTGAATTCGACGGCTTCCATGTCGCGCAGCTGCTCAAGGAGAAGAGAGGTCAGTACGGCCTGGCGCGCGAGGACGGTTTCATCTTCGCCTTTCCCGGTCGCAACATCGCGACGGTGAACATGACCCACATGCCGAATCCGACCGATCCGATCGGGGCCAGCCGCGCGACCCTGGAGGGACGTGATCAGGCCGACAGGGTCCTCGCTCTCCTGCGCGCCGAACTTCCCTCAATGAAGGATGCCCGCATCCGCGCCTACGGTCTCCCTGGAATCAGGCAGACGCGCTGGTTCGTGTCAGCCCACCAGCTTTCGATCGACGAGGTCCGCAGCGGTCTGCGTCCCGACGACGCCGTCGCGCGCTGCTCCTGGCCGGTCGAAGCCCACGACATCGCCGAAGGCGTGAACTGGGAGATATTCGACGATGACGATCACATGCACTACGTGCCCTTGCGGAGCATGGTTCACCGCGACGCGGACAATCTGATAGCCGCCGGCCGATGCATCGACGGCGACGCCGTGGCGCTCGCCTCCGTCCGGGTGATGGGGCCCTGTTTCGCGATGGGCCAGGCCGCAGCTCACGCCCTCGACGTTCGCGGGAAAGAAAGCCTCCACGAAATCGATCTTTCCCAACTGTCGGAACGGCTGCGGCCGAATCTGGTCGATCTTCGTCAAGATCCCTGGACGGAGGATGTCGGCAAGGCGAGCAACAACCCTGCACGGAAGCATCTCGATGCGAACGTATGACGTCGATCTGTACTCAGACGAGGCAATTCTCGAGCCTTACGAGCACTATCGGGCAATCCGGGAGCTGGGGCCGGCCGTCTGGCTGCCCAAGCATGATCTATGGTGCTTGGCCCGCTTCGACGACGTGCGGGCCGCGCTTCGCGACTATGACACCTTTTCGTCCGCCCGCGGAGTAGCCGCGAACGAAATCATCAATACGCAGTCGCTAGGCAACACGATCACGACGGATCCGCCCGAGCATCGGAGGATGCGCAGTATCATAAGAGCGCCTCTCACCGTGCCGGCCCTTGAGGAGATCGCCCCCGTTATCGGAGAGGAGGCGGAGCGATTGGTCGAACGGCTCGTTGATCGAAGAAGCTTCGATGCCATGGCCGACTGTGCCAGGTACTTGCCCGTCACCATCGTTTCGCGATTGGTCGGCCTGCCGGAAGAGGGGCGGGCGAACATGCTCCGCTGGGCAAGCGCGACGTTCGATGCGCTGGGGCCGATGAACGATCGGGGAAGGGAGGCTCTCCCCCAGATTCGGGAGCTGCATCGCTATTGCATGGACGAACGAATGTTGAGCGGGCTCTCGCCCGAGGGTTGGGCTGCCGCGATCTGGCGCGCCGCCGACGATGGCCACATTCCCCACGCGAAATGTCCCGCAATGATGCGGGACTACATCAGTCCGAGCCTCGACACGACGATCTTCGCCACGGGAAGTCTTTTATGGCTGTTCGGGCGGCACCCCGATCAATGGGAAAAGGTCCGCTCGAACGAGGCTCTCATACCGGGTGCCATCAACGAGGCTATCCGGTTGGAGTCTCCGATTCGAGGTTTGACGCGGGTGAGTACCCGCGAGATGACCTATGGAGATCAGACGATTTCACCAGGTTCCAGGTTCTTGCTGCTTTACGCGTCCGCCAACCGCGACGAGAGCAAGTGGCCAGATCCGGAAAGATTCGACGTCACCCGGGACGCTCGCGAACACCTGGGATTCGGATTCGGATCTCATGTCTGCGTCGGGATGCATCTGGCGAGACTTGAGATCATGGCGTTGGTCAAGGCGTTCGCCCGACGCGTGCGCCGGTTCGAACTGGGCGAGCCGAAGCGGGCCGTGAACAACGTCCTCCGCGGATTCGAACGGTTGCCGGTCATCGTCCACTGACCAGGAAGCTGATCGAAGTAGGCAGATGCCGGTCATCTGCGATCACTTCGGGAAGTAGGGACGAAGTACGGCGGCGAGGATACAGTCGAGCAGCCGGTCGGGCAGGACCGCGAACAAGGGCAGCAATGCCGCCTCTCGACCGATGGTATAACGGGTCCGCGGCGTGCGCGCGGTCACCGCCTTAGCGATTACCTTCGCGGCCGCATCGGCCGGCAAGCCCGCCTCGGTGGCCGACGCGGCCTGTGCCGTAATGGCCTGCACCAGCCTGCCGTAGCGTCGGGTCTGCTCAGGGGTCATGGTCGAAACCACCCTGTTGGCCGTGGCGATTGCACGGCCGGCGATCTTGGACCGGATCGCCCCGGGTTCGATCACGACGACCTTCACGCCGAACGGAGCGATCTCGCGGCGCAAGGCGTCACTGACCGCTTCGAGCGCGAACTTCGTGCCGGCGTACGGACCATAGGTGGCCATGGCCAGCTTGCCGCCCACGGAACTGATGTTGATCACGCGACCCTTGCTGCGGATCAGGGCAGGCAGGAGTTGCTGGGTGACGGCGACGTGGCCGAAGAAGTTGACGTCGAACAGGCGTCGCCATTCGTCAATGTCGAAGACCTCAACCGGCGCGTTGACGCCGATGCCCGCGTTGTTCACCAGCGCACGCACCGCCCGGCCATGCGGATCCTCCTCTATCCGGGCGACTAGCGCCCGGACGTGGCCCTGATCGGTGATGTCGACGATCAACGGCTCGATGCCCGGCCCCCGGATGGCGTCGGCGTCCTGGTCCCGGCGGACGCCCGCCAGGACGTGAAATCCCAGCTTGGCCAGTTCACGCGCCGTGGCCTCGCCGATGCCGCTGGACGCACCGGTCACTACGACGATCTCTTGAGCATGGGACGGTGCCGTCATGTTCGATTTGCTTTCTTTGTCGGGCGAGGAGCAAACCGGCCCGCGAGGATCCGGGTTCGCTCCTCGAGAGTCTCCATCGAGGGTTGGTCCGCGAACAACCCGTCAAACGAGAGACGGAAGACCTCGGCGGTCGTTTTGTCGCTTAGAATGGCGGTGAAGCACTCGAGCAGGACCTCGCGGTAGAGCGCCTCGCTCTGGGGATCGATCCGCTCGCACGCTGCAAGGAATTCGTGCCCCATGGGCGTGCCGACCATCTCGGCCCAAGGCTCGAGCGCCATCAGGCGGCACACGGTGAGAAGTCGTTCGTAGGCGCTGCCCGGTCCCGTCGCCGCCGTCGTGGCGGCAGGGTGCCGGGAGACGAGCCAGTCCGCGAAGACCGCCTGGTAGATCTCTTCCTTGTCTCCGAATATCCGGTAGAGCAGCGTCCGCGAGACGCCGGCGCGCTTGGCGATGTCCTCGAACGACGTCTTCGCGAAGCCGAAGTTCAGGAAGCACCAGCGCGCGGCGACGAGCGTCTTCGCTCGCCGTGTGGCCGTCTCGCTATCCGTCAACATCGGTGGCATTCTTCGCATTTTGACATATTTACGTACTTTGTCAAGATGACAAACAGGCAGTGCGCTCGGTGCGTCAGGCGAACGAAATCGCTTTGAGACCTTGGTGTACCGATCGCGTTGAACAGGCCTGCGCCGAAGAAGCCTGCAACTAGAAGCCAGATCGAAAGAGAGTGAACCATCTCAGCGCAGCTCGATCATCAAGGGAACGGCCGCCGTCACCATGATCACCGCCGTAAGCCCGTGAATGCCGAAGGCGCGTTTGGTGGCGCCCTTGGCCGCAAGAATGACCAACATGTCGCCCAAGGGGATCATTGCTTCGACGAAAAGGATGAGGCCGAGCCCGCGAGGGGCGCCCAGCGCCTTTCACTCCCGACCCTTACGTTAGATTCACATCTAAACCAACGAGCGCTTCACAGTTTAGTGTTTCTTGCGTTGCGAAGGCGTCGTTTTGAGGCGACTGCGAACGGCTTCGCCCAATTCGCGCACAATTTCTTCGATACTCAATCCATTGCTTCGCGAGTTATGCAGCAGTCCTTCGGAGTTCAGCATCACCACGCCGTGCAGGGTACACCACACCCAACTTGCCACCGCTTGAACGCGATCCGGAGAAGCATGCGCTTTAACCCGCCTCAACAAGTCCTCGAAAGCCGCTGACGAGGCAGCAGCCAACGGACTGTCGGGCCCTGCGCCGCAAATCTCTCGCGATGAGAACATCAGCCGGTAGACACCTGGATTGGCTTGGCCGAAGCGGATGTAAGCCATTGCCGCGCGCTCAAAGGCTCCCTCAGAGCGGGCATGCATTTCAGCGGCCTGCAATGTTGAGCGAAACCGTCCGAACCCATCGGCCGCGACGGCCTGCAAAACAGCCTCCCGGCTCGCGAAATGACGATAGGGCGCCGATTGCGTCACGCCCACCTTGATCGCGAGATCTTTCAAAGAAACTGTCTCGGGGCCGGCCTTGTCGATGGCATGGCGGGCTGCGTTGATCAGCGCCTCTCTGAGGCCGCCGTGATGGTAGGCGCGACGCGGCTTTGTCTTGGTGTTCATCTCGTATCACTAACTTTTCGCTTGACGCGGGGCAATCCCGCCTGAGAGATGTAATACGGAATCACATACCTTGGGGGTCAGCTTGCGTTCCTTACCGAGTACAATGACGGCCATTGCTATAAGTCGTCCCGGCGGTCCGGAGGTGCTGTTACGCGAAGAACGTCCGCTGCCGACCCCCACGGAATTCGAGGTGTTGATCAAGGTGGAGGCCGCCGGCATCAATCGTCCCGACTTGATGCAACGCAGCGGCATGTATCCTCAGCCCCACGGCGCCAGCGATTTGCCAGGGTTAGAGGTGGCGGGTGAAATTGCTGTCCTTGGACGGTCCGTTCGGAGCTTCAAACCGGGAGACAAGGTGATGTCGCTGGTTTCCGGCGGGGGGTACGCCGAATACTGCGTTGCGCCGGAGAGTCACCTCATACGAAAGCCTGAAAATTTTTCGATGATTGAGGCCGCTGCCGTGCCGGAGACCATCATGACCGTCTGGCACAACGTCTTCGAACGGGGAAATCTCAGGGCGGGCGAGACCCTCCTGGTGCATGGCGGATCGTCGGGGATCGGGACAATGGCCATTCAACTGGGAAAGGCGTTCGGCGCCACCGTGCTGACGACGGTCGGCAGCGAAGAGAAGGCCGAAGCCTGCCGCAACCTCGGAGCGGATCTTGCAATCAACTACAGGAACCAGGACTTCGTTAGAGAGGTCGCAAGCTTCACTTCGGGCAGGGGTGCAAACGTCATCCTGGATATGGTAGGCGGCGACTATATTGAACGCAATTACAGTGCTGCGGCGGTGGATGGCCGCATCGTCCAGATCGCCTTCATGCGCGCGCCCCGTACCGAGGTGAATTTCCTTCTGTTGATGGCCAAACGGCTCGTTCACACGGGATCTTTTCTCCGGCCGCGCTCGGTGGACGACAAGGCGCTGATGGTCCGGGCGATCATCGACCAGGTTCTGCCCCTCCTTCGTTCGGGAGAGATCAAGCCCGTCATCGACAGCACGTTCCCGTTCACGCGCGCCGCCGACGCGCATCGCAGGATGGAGACCGGCGACCATGTCGGAAAACTCGTGCTGACATTCGGGTAAGGCCGGAATGTGATACGGAATCACTTGACTCCCACCTGAAGATCCATCCAATGTAATTCGAAATTACATTGGATGGGGAGCGCGCGATGCTGGATACGCCGAGTGTGGACTGTGGCGCCAACCACGGAGAAAACCCCTATCTCGAGGGCAATTATGCTCCGGTCGAAGTGGAGACGACCAGTTTCGACCTGCCGACGAAGGGATCGATCCCTGAGGAATTGAGCGGCCGGCTGCTGCGCATCGGCCCCAATCCCATCACTGCAGTCGATCCGCAGAAGTATCATTGGTTTCAGGGGACTGGCATGGTGCACGGCGTGCGCCTGCGCAACGGCAGAGCCGAGTGGTATCGCAGCCGGTATGTTCTCTCCGATCCCGTAGCCAAATCGCTGGGCAGACATACGTTCCTCGGGCCGAAGAATGGCGAACGCGATTTCAGCCCGAATACGCATGTCATGAAGATTGGGGCCCATGTTCACGCGTTGGTCGAGGCAGGCAGTCTGCCGGTTGAGCTCAATTACGAGCTGGAAAGCGTAAGCCGTTCGAACCTGAACGGTACGTTGAAGAACGGATTTGCCGCTCATTCAAAGCTCGATCCGGCTACGGGAGAACTGCATGCGATGTGCTACCAGCCCGGTCTTCAGGCTGTGAGCTACGTGGTCGTGGATCGCGAGGGCCGCGCCCGCACGATCGCCGAGATACCGGCGCCGGATTGTCCGATGGTCCACGATATGGCCATCACTCCGACCACGGCGGTTTTTCTCGATCTGCCCGTTCGCTTCGATTTGAAGGCGGCGATGGCCGGATCGGCCGTGCCGTTCGGCTGGAACGAAAACCGTCCACCGCGCGTGGGCCTGGTCCCGCGGAACGGAGATTCCAGCAAGGTTCAATGGTATGAAGTGCCGCTGTGCTACGTATTCCACGTCCTGAATGCCTACGATGCCGACGATCGCGTCATCGTTGACGTGGTGCGCCATGAGCGCGTGTTCGACAGCGAGCGCCGCGGTCCGCTGGAACCGACGGTTTCTCGCCTGGTGCGATGGGAATTTAACCGGTCGAACGGGCGTTTCTCGGAATCGGTGCTTGAGGAGCGTGGTTGCGAGTTTCCACGTATCAACGACGCGCGGTCCGGATTGCCGTATCGCTATGGCTACACCGCTTCCGTCGAGGGCCTGCGGATTGGACCGACCTACAAGCACGATGTCACGAAAGCGCGCACCGAAGTTCACGATCACGGGCCGGGACGCGTCGGTCTCGAGCCTATCTTCGTACCGCGTGGCAACACAAGAGCGGAAGACGACGGCTGGATTCTCAATTACGTCTACGATGCGAACCGGCAAAAGTCGGACGTCGTGATCATCGAGGCCGGAGACTTTGCGGGTAAGCCACTCGCGACGATCGAATTGCCTGTGCGAGTTCCGTTCGGATTCCACGGCAACTGGATCCCGGATTCATTCTGATTAAAGGCGCCATCACCTTGACCGGTCTTCTTCATTCGCGCGAGATACGTTTCAAATCGCGGCCTTCCGGCCTTCCGGCAGCCGAGAATTTCGAGCTCTGCGAGGCCTCCGCGCCGCCGCCTCGGCAAGGGCAGATCCAGGTTCTAAACCTCTGGATGTCCGTGGATCCCTATATGCGGTGGCGCATGACCACGCGAAAAAGCTATCTGCCGCCATTCGAACTTGGTGCGCCCTTGCAAGGCGGCGCCATTGGGCGGGTCGTCGCTTCGGAAGCGGAAGGTTTCGTTCCGGGCGATCTGGTTCAGACCATGCGCGGGTGGCGGGAGGCGTTCACCACTGCCGCCGACGCACCGGACATCCGCAAGCTGCACAGCCTCGACCTGCCGCCTGAGATGTTTCTTCACGTACTCGGGTTGACTGGTCTTACTGCCTATGTGGGAATCCACGAGATCGCGCGCGTCCAGGCCGGTGAAACGGTGTTCGTGTCTGCGGCAGCGGGCGCCGTTGGATCCGTGGCGTGCCAGATAGCCCGGATCGCGGGAGCGACGGTCATAGGCTCGGCCGGCGGCAAGCAGAAATGCGACTTCCTGCGGAACATCGGCGTTGACCACGTCATCGACTACAAGGTGGAAACGGATCTAAAGGGTTCTTTGGCGCGCCTCGCTCCAGATGGCATCGATGTCTACTTCGACAATGTCGGCGGAAAACATCTCGAAGCGGCGATCGACTCCTCGAAGACATTCGGGCGCCTCGCCCTTTGCGGCATGATCTCCGGTTATAACTCCGGCGATCAGAACGGCATATCCAACCTCCATCTGGCAGTGTCGCGGAGCTTGCGCCTCGAGGGCTTCATCGTGTCCAACCATTTTGACCTGCTACCGCAGTTTTCGCGGGAGATGACCTCATGGATCAAGTCCGGTTCGGTAAAGTGGAGGCAAACCGTCGATGTCGGCATTGCGGCCGCTCCGTCCGCATTCATCAAGCTGTTCACGGGTGAGAACTTCGGGAAGATGCTGGTAAAGCTCGCCTGAGCCTGAGCCGCAGGCAGGTTCCAGGGCGGATTCGCGCCACAGGCGCGTCGCCGCGAGATCGCTCCTCCTTCCCAAGGCATGATCCGGGGTAGGTGCGAAACGGCTCCGTAGGGATGACACACAAGCAAGAGATCGTGCACGATTGACGTGCGCGAGCAGAAATTCGTTTCACGTTTCTACCCACGACATCTTTGAAATAGGGAATTCAGTGGGAGCTCCTTAGGCGGCACCCTTGTGGGTGTCGTAGGCACGTCGCGCGGCCTCCATCTCGGGGCGCTTCGCCGTGGCCCATCGTGCCAGGAGGGCCAACGGTTCGGTGAGCGACTGTCCGAGCTCAGTCAGCGCATAGTCGACCCGCGGCGGGACAGTGGCATAGGCGGTGCGGCTGACGAGTCCCTCGCGTTCCAACCCGCGCAGGGTGAGCGTCAGCATTCGATGTGACACGCCCGGAATGGCACGCATGACTCGTTAAAGCGCAGAGATGGTCGCTCGGACAGATGTCCGACTACCACGACCGCCCATTTGTCGCCAACGCGATCGATTACCTGCGCAAGTCCCTGGCACTCGTCGGGCGGCGAAGATAATGGTTTCTTTTCCATTGCGGTCATACTCGATTTTCCATTCCAGCCGCGTGCACATTTGTGTGCGTCAAGCACATTTCGATGCGTTCTTGTGGAAGCCAGCGGGCCCGATCACATCGTCAGGCAGAAGATGTACGTCGGAGAATGGAGAATACAATGAGGATTGGCATCAGCGGAGCCAGCGGCCAGGTCGGCCATGGAGCGTTGGCAGCGCTTCAGGATCTTGGCGGTCATGACATCGTGGCGATCACCCGCGAGCCGGGCCGGGTGCCCGTCCCCATGGAAGCTCGCCTCGGAGACTACGACCGCCCAGAGACCCTGGCGAACGCCTATGCCGGCCTCGATCGCCTGCTGATCATCCCTGGTGCGGACCTGCGGCCGGGTGTACGCAGCGCGCAGGTTGTGGCAGCCGTGGAGGCCGCGGTGGCAGCGGGTGTGGGTCATGTTTTCCAGCTGTCGGCGACTGCCACGCGCGAGAAAGCCGAACCTGCAATGGGCGCGGCCTATTGGGCCGGCGAGCGCCATCTCCTCACCAGTGCCGCCAAGGCGTGGACAATCCTCCGGATGAACTACTTCGCCGAGACCTTCGCCGAGCAGGCCGGCATGGCGGCGGGCACCGGTCATATCCCCGGCTTCGCCGAGAATCGCGTCGCCTTCGTGTCACGCGACGACGTGGCTGCTGCGTGCGCCGGAGCCTTGGCGGGCCGGGGGGAGGTCGGGGCAACCTACAACCTGACCGGGCCGGATCGCGTGACCGGTGCCGAGCGCGCGGCGCTGCTCGCCGAGTTCACCGGCCACCCGATCGACTATCTGGTTCTTACCGAAGCGCATCTGCGCGATGCCATGCGCGCCGCCGGGCTCCCATCCTTCGTCATCGACGCTGTCGCCTCGATGCAGGTGGCTCAGGCGGAGGGCGTTTACGACATCGTCACTGGCGACGTGGAGAGGCTTGCCGGCCATGCTCCAAGATCGCTGAGCGATGTGCTTGCTGGCCTCGAATTCTAGCGTCAGAATAGCGGGGCAGACGCTTGACCATGGACGGAGTCTCCATAGCCCCAGCCCGCGGCTGATAGCGCCGTGGATCCTGAACGGGTCCACCCGCTACCATGCCGAGGTCAACGGCACGCGCATCCACTATGTGTGATCGGAGGCGCTGGGCCCGCGGTCTTGCTCCTACATGGCTTTCGCTGCGGCTGAGCGGTGTGGCGCGATGTCACGCCAATGCTGGTGGCCCCCCGCCGTCGAGCCCCACGGAGAGACGCTCGGGAAGTTGCCAGCGTAACTGTGATACGGGCCCGTCAGGTCCCTGGTCTCAGCCTCCACAACCCAACTGGTCGCCTGCTCGACAGTGGTCCCTTCGCTCTCGAAGGTTTGCATCAACGGCGCATCGGCCGCTTCCGCTTCGCGATGAAGACGTTGCAGAACTTCTGCGGTGAGGCCGCTGCTGAGTGAAGCCATGTTTCGGCTTCCTTAGAGAACGCCCGCCTGCGGCGATGACCCGCTCAGGTGCTCATAGCTCTTGAGATCGAACGGGATGGCCTGCTCCCCGAAGTCGGGAAGGCTGTCCGGATTGATCATCTGGTCATCGCCTTCAGGCTCGGGCAGGTCCGTTTGCGTTGCCAGTTCCTGATTACGAAGCACGTAATCGCGCAACTCGCGCTCGTAGCTTCGCAAACCCGCCAGCGGCTCGTCCCGGTGCATGGCAAGCTCCCCTGCCAGGACATAGGCGGCGATCATCGCGACGGAGGTGCCCTGACCCGTGGCCAGCGAGACGGCGTAGCCCGCATCGCCGAGCAGCACGACCCGCCCATCGGACCAACGGTCCATGCGAATCTGGTTGATCGAGTCGAAGTAGAAGTCGGATGAGTCTTGCATGTATTTCAGTATCTGCGGAAATACCCAGCCCAGCCCGGCGAGCCGGTCGGCCAGCAACCGCTTCTGCGCGTCGATGTCGCGGTAATCGTAATCGATCGGCTCGTCCGCCTTGAAGCCGAGATAGGTTCTTGTGGGATCGTCCTTCGCCAGGGCCAGCAGACCGCCGCCGTTCCCGTCATGCTGGCAGAATGTCTGCCAGTGATCGAGACCGAGGAAGTTCGGGATCGCGCAGACGGCGATATAGGAGCCGAGATAGCGGATGAACCGCTCGTCGGGGCCGAAGACGAGCCGCCGTACATTCGATCGCACCCCGTCAGCCCCGATGACCAGATCGAAGCGTCGCGGCGGTGCGTTGATGAAAGCGACATCGACGCCGGTTTCGTCCTGCTTCAGAGACGCGATCGAATTTTCGAAGATATACTCCACCCGATCGCCGACGGCTTCGAAGAGCACCTCGACGAGATGATCGCGCAGGATCTCGACGTCGGAGCTGTCGAACCGCGTGCCGGTCAGGGTCCGCTCCGTGCTGCGGAAGATCTCTTTGCCCGAAGGGTCGACCAGCGACACCCCGGTCAGCCTCGTGCGCCGCTCGCGGATCGTGGTGAGAATGTCCATTCGATCGGCGACCTCGAGGGCCGCTGCGCCGCGAACATCGAGGGCCTGGCCGCCTGCGCGCAGATGGGGCGCCTGCTCGACGACCGTGACTCTGAACCCGTAACGCGACAGCCAATAGGCGATGCTCAGCCCGGAAACGCTGGCGCCGGAAACGAGAACGCTTAACTCATTCTCCATCGTGGTGATCATCCTGGCTTGGCCGTCCACGCCCACCGTCTCCATCGGGACGCGCCCACAGCGCGCGATGTGTCAGCGTCGGAGCCAAGATAAGAAATCCGTCGGTCGACCACATCCCGCAAACGGGACAATAAATTGCGATTTCTAGTCATCGCCCCGTGCGGAGACATTTGCCCGAGGCGGACGCGGTGCCGCGTCGTTTACGCTGCACTGTTTGCGAACCCTAGAAGGCGCGACATGGCACGATGGCGCGGCGTTCGCCCCCTGCTGTGGCAGGCTACGATAAGCTATACGCGGGCAAAGTCAGCGCGCTGTGGATTTGACGGGAACTGTCCTTCTCAAGAACCTTGCCTCCCGCCTCGGCCGCCATCTTCTGAAACATCTCGTTGCGGGCGTCAATCTCCTCCTGGGTGTCCGGGATCATGATCCGCTTGCTTTCATCGACCAGGGCCTGGTTCATCTCGACGAAGGGCCGCACCAGTTTCTCATAGGCCTCGAAGCCAGAGGTGTAGTCCGCATTGGTCGCGATCTCGCCGGCCAGGACATAGGCGCCGACCAGCGCCATGCTCGATCCCTGGCCCGACATGAAGGAGGTGGCGTGCGCCGCATCTCCGGCAAGCACGACGCGCCCTTTCGACCAAGCGGGCATGTAGATCTGCTGACCGAGTCGAAGAACAGGTCCTTGGCCTTTCGCATCGCCTCTACCATCTGAGGCACGATCCACCCGTCAACCCCTTCGAACATGCGGCGGTCAGACTGCGCTTGTCCTCGTCGTTGAGACTCTTGCGAAACGGTGAGGTCGGATATTTGAAGACCAGAAATGCGTAGGCTGGACCGCCGTCATTGGTCGCATAAATGACCGCATTCTTTCCCGGAAGCGTATAGGCCAGCGCGCCGCGATCGAGGCCGAAGGTGTTCGGCATCGTGAATCCCGCGAAGCAGAAACCGATATATCGCTCGAATTGGGCCTCGTGGCCGAAGACGAGCGATCGGGTGTTCGAATGTAGGCCGTCCGCGCCGACGACGACGTCATAGGTCGCGCTGTCTCCGCTGGCAAATGTGATGTTTACGCCTCCGCCGTGCTCCTCCAGCGCAGCGATGGAGTCGTTGAACTTGTAGTTCGTCGTCTCCTTCGTTGCGGCATACAAGGTCGTGGCGATGTCCCCGCGGCGGATCTCGATATCCCTGCCCCTCACGCCTCCCGTGATCGCTTCCAGATCGATCTTCGCGAGCACCGTGCCGTGCGCATCAATGAAGCCGATGCTCTGCGAGTCGACGTGCGCCGCGCGCATCTGCGCGTACCCTCTGAAAACAGCCTTATTGTATGCGGCATCCTTGCCCTTATGCCTTCATATGAGCGGAATTAGGCGCTCAGTGTTTGCGCAAGAAGACCTAGGTTTATCCTAGGACAGGGCAATACCACCCAGGAGATCATGTGAGCGGGAATAAGCCATTGGGGGAGTTTTTGCGGTCGCGTCGACACCGTCTTGATCCGACGGCGCTAGGACGTCTCGTCCGCGCCCCGGCGTCGGACGCCAGGCTTGCGGCGGGAGGAGGTCGCCGACCGCGCAGGGATCAGTTGCGAATGGTACGTCAAGCAGGAGCAGGGCCGGGAGGTCTCGGCGTCGGGCGAGACGATCGCCGCGCTTGCGAAGGCGCTCATGCTCGATGAAGACGAAGCGGCGCATCTGCGCCGGCTCGCCGCTCAGGAAGCCGCGCCGTGCTTCGTTCGTGAGACGGTGCCAGAAACCATCGCAACGATCGTGCCCGGCCTGCCCGAACCGGCCTAAGTCACAGGCGCCCGCTGGGATGTACTCTGCTGGAATGGCCCGGCCGACCAACTCTTCGGGTTTTCGGGCATGCCCGAGGCCGACCGGAACATCCTCCGGTACATGCTTACGAGCCGAGACGCGGGCGAGCTATTCGGCGATAGCTGGGCACAGGAGGCGCAGCGGATGATCGCGATGTTTCGAACGACATACGATCAGCGCAGGGGCGACCCTTTGTTCGAGGAGATGGTGTCGGTTCGACGCCTTCAGTGTTTGGCTGCGAGGGCCTCGCTCAGACGTTTGTCAAGGTCGGCCTTGCGGACCTCGATCGGGAGCTTGAAAACGTTGCCGTCCGATAGGACATATCTGTCCTCAACGGAACTCAGTTCGGATATGTTGCAGTCCTCGAAAGAACAGCGGGTGAAAGCGAGGTTCTCGGTCTCGTCGTCGATCAGGATTGTGCACTTTACGAACTCGCACTCATCGTACCGCACGAAGACGAACCCAGCCCGCGTCTTCGAGATGCGGTCCTTCCAACGATGGGGAACGACGGTGCCCACCTTCCCGAGCATCAACCTGAACCACGTGATTGTTCTGTTTCCGCCTCCGGACATCGCGATGGCCGATCTCCGCGAAATGGCGGAGCTTCTGGGATCGCCCGACATCAGCGAGCTCTACGATCGCAATTCCGGAACGGCTTCGATTTCGATAAAGACGCTGCTGTCTATGAAACTGCCCCGTTCGAACGCTTCCAGGATGCGAAAGGTGGCGTAGTGATCGCTACGATCGACCGGCACTCGGGACGATCTAGGATGTTGCAGAGGTAGCCTGGAGGCCGGACAACTTCAGTTTTCAACGACCTCGGAGCCCGTACTTTACAAAGTGATCCGGTCTAACTGCTGCGACTTAAGCAGGTGTCGCGTTTATTCGATCGCCGGGAAATCTGAGCAGCATGTCGCGGGGGCAAACTGTCCTCAATGAAGACACCCGGTTGCGGGATTACGTGACCCTGATCTGTCAACGCTTCGCCGAGGCCCTGCCCATCCTGTCGCCGGATGTCGCCGCGCACGAAGTGCGGGTATCGTTATGCATTTCGACAAGACATGGGTTGTGGCTAAAGCCATGGCGCACGTAACGACGAAATCCTGACCGCTTCGCGGAAAACACGTTTTTCACGAGCTGATCGCGTTCTTAGTCTTTGATAAGATTCTACAACTATTCCGCTGCAAAACCTGCAGTGAGACGCGCTTGCTCACGTGTCGCGAGCGGCCTCAATAAGTTCGGTCAGATGTTCGTTCATGGCTTTGAGTTGTGTGAGCAACTGCCTGGCGTTGGACTCTCCGAAGTCAAAAAGCGAGCGTTGAGTTTCGAGTAGTTCGGGAAGAATCCGGTCCACCATGGAGATGCCGCGCCTGGTCATTTTGATCTGCAGGCTGCGCCGGTCCGAAGGTTCAGGTGTCCGGACAACCAGATTTAGTTTCTCGAGGCTGTCGCAACGGCTGGTCATCCCGGCTCCGCTGAGCAGGAGCGACGCGGAAAGTTGTTTCGGCGTCAGACTATACGGCGGCCCGGAGCGGCGGAGTGTTGCCAAAACGTCCAACATTCCCCGTGTTAAGCCGAAACGCTCCGCAAGCCGATCGATCTGGCTGCTCGCGAGGTCGTGGCTACGCGTCAGCGCGACAAAGAGCGACATTGGGCGAAAATCGAGGTCTGGCCTTTCTTGCTCCCATCGAGAGATAATCGCCGCGACGCCCTCTCCGGTCATGTGTTTGTTCTTCCCAGCACCGCCCATGTGGGCGGGCTGGTCGGTTGGTGGCTTCTTGCGCGGCATTCCGCCAAGATCCGGCGTGCCGAGCTTCTTCGTCTTGGTCATTCGGTTTCCTACTCATCGCTTTAGCGATTTTTGTCGGTAAGCTGCATTTAGGCGATCAGCAATATGATTAAGCTGCGTCCCACATAGTAGTCCAATTGGAATTCTAACTCTAATGTATGCTAAAACATCGATAACCAACTATTCGTAGACGAAGCAGATTATTGAAGCGGGCAAAAAACCTTTCGTGCTACCTAGCAGTCTATTGAGGAAATAGACAATCGTCAGGCGAGAAGGCGGGGAAAGGCGAGAGCAATTTTGCGCGAGCTTTGTCCGGTTGTGATTCCAATTAATGCGGGCGTCGCGGCGTTCCGTCGTCGTTCCCAGGCGCGATTTCGCGGCGGAGCAGTCCGGGTCGTCGATCCTGCGGTCGAGGCACCGACCGTGCAGCACGCCAATCTCGATCTCGACCATGTTGAGCCAACTGGCATGCTCGGGGGTGTAGTGGAGCTCTAGGCGGTAGAAGTCGCCGGGCTTCGGCGGACGCAAAGGCCTCATAGAGGGCGCCGGCGGAGTGGGTTGACAGGTTATCCTGCAGAGCTGGATGCACGCGGCATCGGATAATGGACATTGACGAGTTCGCGCATGCAGTAAGCGTACTTTTCGGCGTGCGCCGCTTGGTGACTTTGACCTTGCGCCAGGGTCTGTTCACGTCGATGCAGACGACGAAGGTATTGGCGGTGCCGTTGAGGCAATACTCGTAATCTTAGCGTTCGAGTTGGCCTGGCTCGACCGGGATCGGCTGGCGAACATCGCCGTTGAGCTGGACCGGGCTGGGTCGAAGCAGACCATCGGCCGGTCGGGGGCAGGCGTCTCGGCAAACAGGCAAGCACGTCTTCCTTGCGGGCGACGTATTCGCCATCGACCTTTGGAATGCATCAAATATCTTTGCGCAGTGATTTAAGGCCGTTTTCGGCCAACCGCCGGCGTACCATCTCGCCTGACATACTCGCGTGATCGGCAAGCTTCACCATCGCCCGGCCAAAAGCTCCAGGGTCCAGTGGAGGATTGGCGCAAGCTGTTGCCGCCATCAACGCCTCCTCCTTGCCGGTGAGCTCGCGCTCTGCCCCCGGACGCGGCTCCTCGCTCAGCGCCCGCTCCAGATTGCCTTCACGAAGCGCCGCTTGGTCCGGTACACGGTGAAATCGCTCACCGTTACCGTGGGCAATTTCCTCGTCGCTGCAGCCTACATCAGCCGCCAGTAAAATCTGGGCACGCCTAAATTTGCGGGCGGCCCGCTTGCTATGTTGAGCAAGGGCGAGACGCCGCGCGGAGCCGCAGCGTTCATGGGTTCACCGAAAAGCAACGTAAATACCTGAGTTTCATCTACACCTATGCGCTCATGTTTAGACACCCGGCCGCCGAGGCCGACATGCAGCGCCTCTTTCAGGTCGTCCCACCTTCGGTCAATCAGATGATCCTCACGCTCGAACAAACGGCCTCATCCGCCATCAACCCGGCGTCCCCCCGAGGATCTACATCCTCTTGGCTCCGGAAGGCCTACCCATCCTGACTGGGCTCACTATCAAACAGTCATAACCACTGTGACGCTGTCCAGACCAGATAGGAAACAGGGTTGTAGGCAAGGTAACGTCTCGCAGTGGCCTTGATGAGAACATCAAGGCTGCATCGCCGGCTGTGTGGCGGGACGATTGACACGCGGTGACGAAACTGTCTACAAATAGTTCTACGTCGAAATATACGATGTAGAATAAACATGGCGGCTAGTCTCAGGTGATACAAGGGAAGGCGCATGATACGGCACGTATTCATTTAGATGGTGGCGCGAGGGGCAAAGCCGATCCAGACAAGATTAGAGCTGCGCTTGAAAAGTCCTGCCTTAAGATCGTTTAGAGCACCGTGACCTTCAACGAGAAGCCGCAAGCTTACAACAACGCCGTCATTGGCGAAAATCGCAAGACGGCTCCAGCGTAGTCAAGGCGCCGGCAGTAAACGACGAAGCCTTCTGCATTCAGATATAGTGCCGGGGGCAATATGAAGTGATCAACGTGCTAGTTCGCTTCTCACTCGAGAGCGTCGATGTGCGTAAAATTTAGCGCCGAAAGAGTCCTTTTACGAACGAGGTTCCGCATGCTACGGCCCGTACGGTTGTCCTTTCTTCTTCTTTCTTTTCTTCTTGGAGCCGCCTCATCGGTCGCGGCGCAGACTAATCGTTTAAACTGGGCGGCCGGATCTCCCGGCGGAGCTTGGCACACGCAGTCTACCGGCGTCACCGCGTTGATCACAGAAAAGAACCCCGACATTACGTTTGAGCTGTTCCCAGGCGGTGGCAAGGACAATCCGACCCGAATTCAATCTGGCGACAGCCAGATTGGAATCGGAATTGACTTTCTGAGCCGCGCCGCAAAGCGCGGCGAATTACCTTACAGCCGTACTCATGACATGCTCAGAACGCTAGGTTCGACCGGAATCGAACAGCAATTCATGATCTATGTTTCGGCCGACGAGACTCGGTCGTTGAGCGAGTTGCTCCAAGATCCTAAGGTCTCGTATGGGGTCACACCGCAGGCCACGACGGAATATTTGACATTTGTCCGTGCTCTTGAATTTTATCGGAGTTCGCCGGACCATATCGCCGCAAACGGCGGACGGGTCACGATCGGTACGTATGGTGACCTAATTCAGGCCTTCAAGGACGGCCAATTCCAGGTTTTTTGGACCGCGGGTGAGATACCTTCCGGCGTCGCGCGCCAGATCGCCGATGGCTCGCGACGGGTCAAACTACTTGCGTTCCCGGATGATCTGCGAACTCATCTGCGCGACCGTTTTGGCTACGGAGAAGGTATTCTGAAGGCAGGGACTTATCCTGGCCTCCAAGATCGCGACCTGCCCGTCACAACAGACAAAAATCTCTATATCGTTTCGGCGCAACTACCGGACGAACTGGCTTACCGGATCACGAAGACAATCATCGAAAACCGAACGCGTTTGCAGGGCATTTATCCACCGTTAGGTTCCTATGATCCAGGCTCGGCTTGGAATGTCGACGCAGTTCCGCTGCACCCAGGCGCGGAGAAAGCATTCAGGGACGCGGGCTTCAAGAAGTGACGCAACAGCCCCAATCGAGGTAACGGTCAAATTGCGACAAATCGATTAGTAGCTCGTAATTTTCGCGCGAGCGCTTCGGCAAAAGTGCTCGTAAAAGAACCGGCGAGCACGTGTGCAACGACAGAGGCTGGAGGACAACGCTTCGCGATGGCCTCCAGCTTGTCTTGACGATCTCGTTGTCAAGCAGCAACACATCCCCACAAGCAGCGGCTTCGATGTCTGCCGCCGGTGGCTTGGATGGCTGCATCAACTTCAGCGCCATAAGTCAATAAAAGGGTGCAGACGGCGCCTCGCAGTGCTCACATCCGGCATGCTTTTCGGTAAGTCGGCAGTCCTGCACGCGGTACACCTATGACCCGCCCGACGCGGCGCTATGCGTGCGGTGAGTCGAAATCCCTATTACCAGAATTTTTGTGGCAAGGAGATCCCAGCATCAGCTTATGTTCGACCGCTCGCCGCTGGCGCGCTGGCACAACCGACATCGATAACTTCAAAAGTTCTTCCCGGCTTGGGCTCAGCTCATTAGCGTCCAGCGCGACATAAAAGCCGCGCCCATGCCCAATCGTTGTCGCTGCGGCAGCGAGTACATGATAGTGCGGCCCAAAGCCTTAGTGAAGAAAAGGCGCCGGTGCACCGGCGGGAATGTACGGCTCGACCGTCTCGTCCCGTAGCCTGCGGCTCCGGTGATAATGACTGCTGCTCTCTCGCCTTGCCGGCGAATAACATCGAGCAACGATGAGGTGCGTAGATCCGAGGCGGAAACCAGATGAAGCTACTTTCGTAATTCTGTCTTCTGTTCTTCAGATGGATCGTGCCCGCCCAGTATGTTGATAATGGCGATCATTGCCACGTTGGAATTCACTTGTCTGGCATGTAGATCGGACCGTTTCGAAGTCGCGACCCAGATAGGCGGAGAGTTGGGCCGCTCGTGAATAGTGCCGCTAAGAAGCTGCCGATCGAACCTTTGAGTGACGGCTGTCAGCCGTTCGCTCTCCGCGGTAGCTACGCGACCGCGCCGTCTCGATGTTGACAGCACTCCTCCCTTGGTCCTAGATTGAGAATAGTTCGGCAACGAATAATTTGCTTTCAAATAATAATAGACGAGGAGGTTATCTTGGTTTGGTCTTTAAATAGTTCCTTCTTCGCTGTATGTGCCGCTGCGCTGGCGTTCGCAGGGCCGGCTCAAGCTGCCGAGCCTGTTAAGATTGGAGTTATCTCGCCGGTAACCGGACCTGTGGCGCTGGATGGAGAGTCGTTCCGAAACGGTGCAGCGCTGGCCGTCCGGCAGATTAACGCCGCCAGCGAAGCGGGCAGCGCAAGGCTTGAATTGTTGATCGAGGACGGGGAATGTAAGCCCAGCGTCTCTGTAAGCGCAGCGCAGAAGTTGCTTGTCCGCGATAAAGTGCCGGTCTTGCTTGGCGCACATTGTAGCGCGGCGACGGCTGCCGTGCTTCCCATTGCTGAGCGTCAAAAAGTCCCGTTTGTAACTGGGATTTCGAGTGCTCCGAGCTTGACGCAAACTCGACACGAGTTCTTCTTCCGTCTCCCGCCGACCGAGGAGATGACGGCAAAGGCTGCAGTCCCGTTTTACCTCAAGCGGCTCGGTCTCAGGTCAATCGCATTCTTGGCGTTGAATGACGAGTGGGGGCGTCAGGCCGCTGAAGTGAACGGCTCCCTTCTGGAGTCAAATGGCGTCAAGGTGGTCTCTACGGACTATTTCTTGCCAGGAGAGTCGGAATTCGGCGCAGCATTGACGACCATTAAAGCCAAGGCCCCTGATGCGATCTTCGTGGCGGCAAATGCTCGCGAAGGAATCTTAATTGCAAAGAAGGTCGAGGAACTTGGTCTCACTCAGAAGCGCCTCGGAGTAGGAGCTTGGCCTACGAACACATTCATTGAGCGCGCTGGCCAATCTGGAATGGGCTGGACAGTCATCTCCCAGTACGTCCCCGATATCGCGACGGATAGGAACCGAACGTTTGTCGAAGCATACGAGCAAGTCTATCATGTGCCGCCGGATAAATACGCGGTCTCCGGCTTTGATGCAGTAACCGTGATCGCAGATGCCATTCGCAGGGCCGGCCGGGCGGACCCATCGGCAATCCGCCAAGCGCTCGAGAAATCCGACGTACAGGTCGTCCAGGGACGCGTCAGTTTCGATGACAAGCACCAGGCCTATACCAACGCAGTTCTCAGCGAGAACAAGGACAAGCGATCCATCGTTCTCTCTATTGTACCGACAAGTCCTTAAACCCTCAGATTGCGACCGCGGTCGTGCGGGAGAGGAGATGATTAGGATGAAGGGCAACTTTCGCATAGCAGGTCTTGGTGGAGCAACGCTTGGGTGGATTGCTGCAGCGATCGGCATTTGACGTAACACGCTTGCGAAAGCGCTCGCCTTCCAACGTATTGTATCCACCTGACGGCGAATGTGATGATGAACGAGGAGTGAGCTTAAGTGTGTTCTCCGAAATCAAAGCTGGACCGTTGGGCTCCAAAAGCTCAGGCAGCATCTTGTAAACCAGTGAGACGCCCTTGCGTGTTATTTGAATCAGCAGGCCACGTCGGCTCCTTAGCTCTGGCACACGTGTTACAAGCTTGAGCTTTTTGATTTTGTCCAGTTGCTCGTCATACCAGCACCGCTCAGCAATAGTGAAGCCGAGAGCTGCTTGGAAGTCAGTCTGAACCGAAGGGCGGGCTGGAGCGGCGCAAAGTCGTCATGATGCCGCGCATCAATCCGTTTCGCTCTACCAACCGGTCGATATGGCCGCTAAACTTTAGCTATGAGCAAGCGCCGCGAATAATGTCATCGGACCAAAGACAAGGTCGGGTCTCTCGCGTTCCCTTGCGAGACAATCGTCGAGACCCCATCGTGAATGGCGTCAGGGACGGGATTAGCGCTGCCCGTTGACGTATTTGTCCCGTCGCCACGCGAACTCCGTCCTGTTGTTCCTTTCGGAGTTTGTTGCCTACGCGATTGCGATTTCAACGATTTTCCCAGTCGATCATCGTCCAGCCGTTCGGTAGTCCTCATCGTTCAATAACCATTCCGGTCTAGCGTCATCCGACTACTACTTCGTAATCGACAATTGACACTACCTCAGCGCTATACTACCGTCCAAATAGTTCGAGATCGAATAATTGACTAGCGAACTATACGGAGGGGGTATGAAAGTTGGTTTCAGTCGGCCTGACAAGGGCGTCGAAGCCCTCTTGAAGGAACATAGAAGGCCTCAGCTGGCACCGCTCCGCGCAGCCCAATCAGCGCAGGCCCAAGCAAGACCAATTCGGTGGAAGCGCTGCGGCTCGTTGGCGGGTGTCGGCAGATGAATCTTTTCGATCAGCTGCTCACCAACGGGATCGTGATCGGCGGCACTTACGCCCTCATCGCGATCGGGCTAACGCTCATTTTTGGCATGATGCGCGTGGTGAATTTCGCTCACGGGGAATTTTACATGCTGGGCGGCTACATTGCCGTCTGGGCAGCCGCTACTCTGAACCTCAGCCTTTTTATCGTAATTCCGCTCGCCATGTTGAGCGTAGCCATCGTTGGCTTCGCGTTCGAGTGGCTGTTGCTTCGGCGGCTGCGGGGCGCCGACCTGCTAAGCACAGCTATTCTTACGTTGGGTCTCTCCATTGCCATGCAGAACATCGTCCTGCAAATCTGGGGACCGAAGCCTGCGCAGATTCCAGATCCATTCTCCGGACGTGTACTGTCGATATGGGGAATTGAGGTGACCGCGCTTCGAGTGTTCACTCTCCTAACGGCCGCTCTCATCATCCTGATCCTTGCGGTGGTGATGAAGTACAGCAAGGTTGGGCGTACGATGCGTGCGACATTCCAAGCTCGTGAGTCTGCTGCATTGCAAGGCATCGATGTCAATCGAGTATTCGGCCTCGTTTTTGCCATTGGTGTGGGGTTAGCGGCCGCAGCCGGGGCAATGCTAAGCGCCGTGTTTGTCGTTTCGACGGACATGGGAAGTTTGGCCAACTTGAAATCTTTCGCGGTCGTCATCCTTGGCGGTTTGGGTAACATTCCGGGGGCGATCGTGGGCGGCTTTCTGCTCGGCATAGCCGAGAGTCTCGCTGCTGGATATATCTCGACCGGTTACAAGGACGGAGTGAGTTTCTTAATCCTTATTCTTGCGCTCCTCGTGCGGCCGCACGGACTGTTCGGACGAGAGGAGATTGACGGATGAGCATACCGGCCGGCGTATTGAAACCAATTGGGAGCCGTGCCCGTGGCACTGTCATGAAAGCACTCGGATTATCAGCTTTGCTGATGACTGCATTTTTCTTTCCGTTCTTGGCGGATGATTACGTTCTTCATCTCGCGATTTTAACGGGAATTGCAATTATCCTTGCTTCGAGCCTTAACCTGATCACAGGATATGCAGGCAAACTATCGCTCGGGCATGCGGCGTTCTACGGAATTGGAGCCTACGCCTCGACTCTTGCAAACCAGAGGCTGGGAATTCCGGTCTTAGTCGCAATGGGATTGGCCGGTCCCATGACGGCTGCGATAGCACTCGTCACGGGGCCGGTGATGCTGCGCTTGCGCGGAGCCCATTTCATTATAGTGACTCTGAGCTTTGCCATCGTCGTCCAGCTCGTTTTTATAAACTGGATCTGGCTGACGAACGGTCCGACGGGAATCTTTGGAATTGACTATCCGACGTTTGGCAGTTTCGCTTTGTCAGACAAGCAGTCATATTTCTACCTTGTGGCGGCCTGCGACGTACTTACCCTCTTGATGCTGTGGTGCATCGTGCATTCGCGCCTAGGGAGGGCATTGATCGCCCTTAGAGAAAACGAGCAGCTTGCCGCGTCAATCGGAATTTCGTCGCCTCACTACTCGCTGCTTGCGCTTGTGCTGGCTGCCGGCTTGGCCGGCTGGGCCGGCGCGCTCTACGCGCATTATGTCGGTGTGATTACGCCAGACCTGCTGGGCTTCGATGTCATGGTTTCCATGCTCGTGATGGTTGTTGTCGGCGGTAAGGGCACATTACTCGGTCCAGTGCTAGGGGCTGCGCTCGTAACGTTTCTCCCCGAACAGTTACGCGTTCTCAGCGATTACAGGCTGACTATTTTTGGCATTCTTCTCATGGCTTGCGTGATGGCCCTGCCTGACGGGATTGCCTCGCTTGGATCTCTCCTGCAACGAAAGCTTGGAAAATGGGTGTAGCAACCAGCAACGCAATCCTCCGTGTTGACAAGCTTCGCAAGGTTTTTGGTGGATTGGTCGCGATCGGCGACGTCGATCTCCACGTGAGCAATGGCGAAATTGTCGGCCTGATCGGACCGAATGGCGCTGGCAAGACAACGCTGTTCAGGATGATTACTGGCTTTATGAAACCAACGGCCGGGGACATCTTGTTTGATGGCGAGAACCTGTCGAAAGCTCCAGCACATGAGCGCGCTAGACGTGGCATCGTATGCACGTTTCAACGGACCGCAATCTTCTCCGGCGTGAGTGTTCTGGAGGCCACCAGAATGGGCCAGTACCGGGTGACCCGGGCAGATGTTTTTGATGCGCTATTGAGGACGCGCCGCCATCGGCTTGAGGAGGCCGAGACGACGGCGCGGGCGATGGCTATTCTGGAGTTGCTTGGCCTCGCGGATAGGGCCCACGCAATTGCTGGTTCGCTGTCATATGGGCAGCAGCGTCTAGTGGAACTGGCTGTTGCCCTGGGTGCTGAGCCGCGGCTTCTGCTGCTTGACGAGCCTGCTGCGGGCCTAAACGCCAGTGAGTCGCAAGCACTTGTTCAGGTGCTTCGAACGCTACGGTCTCGCGGTATGTCCATCATGCTTGTCGAACATGATATGGGTGTCGTTATGGAAACCTGCGACCGCATCGTCGTGATTGCTTCTGGAATCAAAATCGCAGAAGGCGCGCCGGCCGACGTACGCTCCAACAAGCGCGTCATCGAAGCGTACTTGGGGGGGCACGATGCTGCGGCTTGAAAATGTTTGCGCATCCTATGGCCGCACACCCATTCTTGAAGCGATAGATCTTGAGGTTAGGGAGGCCGAATTCGTCACTCTCGTCGGCGCCAACGGCGCCGGAAAAACGACAATGCTGCGTGCGATTTCTGGAACGATCCCCATGAGGAGCGGCCGCTTTACGTTTCGTGGCCGTGACATCAGTGATGCTCGACCTGGCACGATTGTCCGTGCCGGATTGACCCATTCGCCGGAAGGGAGAGGCGTGTTTCCGATGATGACGGTCTACGAGAATCTACAGGTCGGAGGGCATCTTCTAACATCGGCCCGGCAGGTCCGGAGTGGAATAGAAAAAATCTTTGAGTATTTTCCGCGCCTGTTCGAACGCCGCGATCAGCTGGCAGGCCATTTGTCAGGCGGTGAGCAGCAAATGCTGGCCATCGGCCGGGCTCTGATGCCAAGCCCAAAACTGCTGCTCCTCGACGAGCCGTCTCTCGGGCTCTCGCCGATGCTAGTCAACCAGGTGGTCTCGATTGTTAGCAAGCTTCACGCCGAGGGGCTCGCCGTGCTTTTGGTTGAGCAGAATGCACGGCTTGCGTTGTCGTTGGCGGATAAAGGTTGCGTCCTCGAGAGCGGCCGGATCGTGCTGCGAGGCAAGGGCTCTGATCTCCTCAACGATCGTACAATTGTGGATGCTTATCTGGGGGGCAACAAGGGCGCTCGGGATGGATAGTTATTTGCGATCACATTGATGAACGGTTCAGCGCTGTTTCAACGTGACTGCCAGTTCGAATCCTGATCTCGGTGAGCAGATCTATGCTGCTTGTCATCTCGGGGAAAGGGCCGTCGCAATCCTTGCGAGCGAGATCGTTATGACGGGCAATGGCATAGTTGTCGCGGGGCAAAGCAGGTGCCAAGGCTCCAACCGATTAGAATGTTCTCTACGGTCAACAACGGTTCACTAGGCTCGTTGCCGCCGCCCGCCGCCCGCCGCCCGCCGTCTCGTCATCGATATCGGGAATTTGGTGCTCCTTGTTCGACGGTAAATGGCTTTAGGCCGCTAAAGAACAGTCATAAATCAGCAGCCCGATCCAGATCACGAAGGCGAACAGGCTCGCGAAATAGATGGCGCGAGCTTGCCGAAGCCCTGCTGCGAAAAGTCTGACGGGCCGTTCAAAGTCATAAAAATTCAAATGCAGCAACTAGGGCTCGATATCGACCGTACATGTGCCGCATGACAATTGCTCTCGTTAAGAGCGCCGCATACATTTAGCTAAAATGAACCGATCAAAGATATTGAGTAAACTGAACAAGCATGCCGAGCGGAAAATTCGAAGCGGTACGGCGCGCCAGAAGGCGCGGCGCGGTTGCAGCTCATCAAGAAGAAGTAGACGATATAAAAGCGAAGGGTCGCGGCGATCTGAACGAAGACCAGCGTGTCCAGTGTGATTGAAGGCCTTATAGGTGGCCAGCCGGCTGGAGGGTGCAAGCTGAACCCGTAGGTCAGGTGCCCATTGTTCCATATCCCTTAACCTTGCGCCTGCACTTGCTGGGCGCTAAGTGCTTTTTCACCGATAATAACCCGCGATAACAACGCCGATGCAAGCGACTCTAAAATCTTAGTCCGAAGAAGCTCGTCTTTTGCGGGAGCGGGCAGAAGCTCTGCCTCTCGGAGAGGAGCGCGAAAGTCTGCTCGCGCATGCGGATCGGTTGGAAACAGCAGTCGAGATGACGAGTGTCCTTTCCGTCCGCCGACCTTTTCGCAACATTTGATGCTGACACCTATTTCGTCGTGATTGGGAGTATGTTCATGACCCCGAAGCTGCGCATAGGTGACGTGTGCAAGCTAACCGAGTTGGGACGGTTGCGAAATCCTAAGACACGCTGGACCACCGCGATCGTTGTAAGCGTCATCGGAAACGGTAGGTCATACAGGATTCTTCCCGCCGGCCGGAAAGATGCCGTCCGTATGCATGGAAGCTATTTGGAGCTGGGATCTAAGCGTACATCGCCCATGCTGGGCGCCGCGCTCGAGCGCCCGACTTAGATCTTACGGGAAGTGATTTATCGTTTGTCGTTGCGGAGAACGTACGGCCTAAGTCAGCTGGCTTCGCTTGTTCCTCACGTTCGCAGACGTAGGGACAGGAGGGAGCGGACCGGGGCAAAGCTTGTCAGGGTTACCTTCCGTCTGACAACTTGTGAAAGCCGTTGGTTTCTAACGGCGTCCAGTCTCTCGATTTGCAATTCGACATGTCTGAAACGACCACCGAGTGGTAAACCGATCGCAAAACGTAACCCCCCTTCGGCGAACCAGAGGAATGATCGAGCTACAGAAGGCTGGCCTCCTCAATGCCCATGCCCCCGGCCGCATTCAGCCTTCGAATCTCCCGGTGCCTAGGTCTCACCGGGCTGAGATGAACTGCCAGCAGCAATTAATGCGCACGGGGATTCTGCGCCTAATGTTGGTATCAGGCGCGGTTATGCATGCGGCGTCCGGGCAGGTCTGTAACATGTCAACCGTCACGAGACCGTCCGGCCCGATCCAGGTTCCTCGCGAACAAAGAGACGTCGATCTTGATTCCTGAAGGCTCGTGAGACGCTTTTTCCCGTTGCCGAACCAGCTCTGCTACGTGCGCGAGCGGTACCTCCATCGATTAAGCTCCATGCTGATGAGGCCGGCGCAATGGAGGCTTTGATCGCGATCGACGGCTCGCGGCCTTCGTTTGCCCTGCTCTGCGGCGCTGTCGCCTTTGGGACCCAACCCCGGGCAAATGGAAACCCCCTCTCCAGGCAATCGAACAGGTCGTATCGGAATGCTCGGCAAGCGTGGGGAGGGTCGAGAATGGATCGGATTAGGAAGTAAAGTTAGGCACCGGAGTGCTGATAGATGCCGATGCGGGCCTGGTGCTCACTGCATGGCATGTTCTTCGCAACATGAAGACTTTGATGGGCCACACGAAAGCCGGGGGGGGATCCGGTTCGATGATTGTCCAGTCATCGAATTCTGTGGAGAGGCTTCCGCGACGGTACGTCCCCGGTTGAAGATATTAGGTGGCGCTGCGGTCGGCGATGCAGCTCGATTCGTCGACGCGGCGGTCTTAAATATCGTCCAATTCAAATTGGAAGGTGTGTTAGCTCCTGGCGAGACGGTTTCGGATTCACTCTCACAAGCATCCGTACGTCGCGCCTCGACCAACTAGGCGGGTCATGCCGGCACGTTCTGCATCGGATGCCCGGGGCGTGCGCCGGTGGGCAGCTACGTCGAGTCAATCGGCAGCCAGGTCGACTGATTTTCATCGTGGATGGGTGGCGTGTATGGAGTGAAGCGCCTCCCGATTGATCCTGAGCCAACCCCATCCCGAAAGCGACGTACTTGCCGACAGGCGGTTTGGACATGACGCGATCACAAGGGCGACAATTCGTCGGCGACGGCGAACTCCCACTCGACATCGGACAGGTCCTGCTCAAAGAGGAAGCCGAACGACGCGAATCCAACGTCCGCGCCGCGACTACCTTCCAGAATCTACGGGAATGCGAGCGCGCAATTCCCAAGTGGCCGAGGGTTCAGGTCGAGAACCACGTCCGCTTGTCCGCGAGCGCTTCTTCACACCGCGGCTGCGGTTCAAAACACTGGACGAGATGAACGCCTGGCTGCTGGACGAGTGCATCGCCTACTAAAGCACACCGTCATCCAGAACTGACTGAGTAGACGATCTGGGGAGGGGGCAAAGCCGAACGGCCAAGGCTCGTTCACTATGCGGGCCGGTTAGACGGATTGTAATGTCTGCTCACCGAGATCGGTTGTGCGAAGTCAGAACATCCGATTAGGCACATTTTTTCTATCTGCGTGACCTCACGGCTCTCTGGTAGGTCACCCGTTGAGCGCCTAACGCCAGCCACCCTCGCCACTGCCATTCAACTAATTCAATTAATGACTCAATGCTTGGATTGTCCCACAATCGCCGTAGTTTTTAGCCGAAAGTTATGCATCAATTTGAAACTTGACATAATCCAATTTGGCCGTAATAACGTCGCGAACGCTAAAAGGGCCATCAACGTGGGTATATGGTCGTGATGCCGCAGCAACGTATCTTCGCAGGTCGATCATGATCGGACGGCTAGGCACGCGTACCGGTGGCCAGATACTGGTGGATCAGCTTTTGATCCATGGTGTCGACACGGCATTCTGCGTCCCGGGCGAGAGCTACCTAGCTGTATTGGATGCCTTTCACGATGAAAGAGAAAGACTTCGCCTTGTCATCTGCCGGCACGAGGGTGGGGCTGCCTATATGGCGGATGCCCACGGCAAGCTGACGGGTCGGCCAGGTATCTGCTTTGTGAGTCGTGGGCCAGGCGCCACCAACGCAAGCATAGGTGTCCACTCGGCGTTTCAGGATTCTACGCCGATGATCGTTTTCATCGGCCAAGTGCCTCGCGGCGACAGCGAGCGCGAGGCTTTCCAGGAGATTGATTACCGTCAAATGTATGGGCCGCTCACTAAATGGGTGGCCCAGATCGACGATCCCAAGCGCATTCCCGAATTCGTGGCACATGCCTTCGCTTTGGCGACCTCAGGTCGCCCCGGCCCCGTTGTCTTGGCTCTGCCGGAAGACATGCTACGCGAGCCTGCGCAAGTTCTCGACGCGCAACCTTATAAAGCCGTCCAGGCCTCTCCGGCATCAGCTGATCTCGTGCGGCTGCGCGAGATGCTCGCGAGCGCCAAAAAACCCTTCGTATTGCTCGGCGGCGCGACCTGGACCAATGACGCGGTTGCCGACATTGAGATCTTCGCCGAGGCCCACCGGCTCCCAGTAGGGACGTCCTTCCGTAGTCAGGACTGCTTCGACAATCGCCATTCCGGTTACGCGGGTGACGTTGGCATCGCGCCTAATCCGACACTGGCAGCGCGTCTGCGTGAGACCGACCTGCTCCTCGTGATCGGCCCGCGGCTGGGGGAGATGACGACGGGCGGATATCATTTGTTGGAAGTGCCGAGGCCAAAACAGAAGCTTGTTCATGTTCATGCGGGTGCTGAGGAACTAGGCCGCGTTTATCAGCCTGACCTGCCAATTGTTGCGGGCATGCCGCAAATCTCCGCCGCCTTGCGAGACATGCTGCCTGTCGATTCAAACGCTTGGGCGAGCCGCACGGCTGCGATGCGCAAGGAATATTTGGCTTATGGCGTGCCCGTCGTTTGCCCGGGCACACTTCAGCTCGCAGAAATCGTCACCGCTTTGCGAGGCCAACTGCCTCCGGACACGATCGTCACCAACGGCGCCGGCAATTACGCAGGCTGGGTGCATCGCTACTGGCGGTACTTCCAGCGCGGAACACAGCTGGCGCCTTCCAGCGGATCAATGGGCTACGGCGTTCCAGCTGCAGTCGCCGCAGCACTAATCCATCCCGACCGGACGGTGCTCTCCTTCTCGGGCGACGGTTGCTTCCTCATGAACGGGCAGGAAATCGCGACTGCGATCCAATACCGCGCCGCACCAATCTTCTTTGTCGTCAACAACGGCATGTATGGATCGATACGCATGCACCAGGAGCGCCATTATCCGGGTCGCGTCAGCGGCAGCGTTCTTGAGAACCCCGATTTTGCCGCTCTTGCGCGCGCCTACGGCGCGCATGGGGAGATGATCGAGCGGACCGAGGATTTTGCGGCGGCCTTTGAGCGGGCGCGAAACGCGGGGCGCGCCGCGCTAATCGAACTGCGTGTCGATCCCGAGGCGATTACGACAAGCAGAACGCTGAGTGAGATTGGTGAAGGGGCGCGCGCGGCAGCCATCGCGCAGACGAGTTTGTGCTAAAAAAAATCAGAACGGGGAGTGGCTTCACATGAGAATACTCATCGCATTCGTTGCATTATTGTGCTCGGTGGCTGACGCTTCAGCGCAGGCGTGGCCCACCAAGGTGGTGCAGGTTATCGTGCCACTACCAGCAGGTAGTGCCGCAGATATCGCGGGGCGCGCGATCGCCGAAAAGCTGTCGCAGCAACTCGGCCAGCGGTTCGTGGTGGATAATCGGCCGGGCGCAAGCGGCAGCATCGGGCTGGCAGCCGTCGCGAGGGCCAATCCGGATGGTTATACGATAACGGTGGCATCGTCCTCGTGGTCCGTGATTCCCGCCACGATGACCAACCTTTCTTTCGATCCGTTGGCGGACCTCGCCGGTGTCACGATCATCGCGAAAATCCCTAATATGTTAGTGATGAGGTCTGATGCAAAGATTGAGTCGGTGGGCGAGCTAATAGCTGCAGCCAAAGCGCGTCCAGGCAAATTCTCCTATGCCACTGTGGGCTTGGGCAGCGCGTCGCACCTGAACGCTGCTCGCTTCCAACTGGCCGCCGGAATCGACACCGTTGCAGTGCCGTATAAAGGCTCAGCTCAGGCGCTCACAGACCTGATCGGTGGCAGCGTTGATTACTGTTTCTGTCCAGTGAGCACCGTGTTGCCTTTCGTGAAGGAAGGTAAACTTGTTGCACTCGCCGCCGGCTCGGCGCAACGCTCATCCGCTTTACCAAATGTGCCGACGACTGAGGAAGCTGGAGTGCCAAACTCTGCGTACGAATTCTGGGTTGGTATCGGCGTGCGCCGAGGCACACCACGCGACATCGTCGATCGATTACATGGAGAGATTGTAAAGGCACTCAACACGCCCGACATCAAAACGCTGTGGGCTTCGCTGGGCCAGGACTTTCAAATAATCGAGCCTGAGAAATTTGATGAGTACTTGCGCGGGGAGGCGACGTCGAACGCTTCCCTTGTCAAGGCTGCGAACATATCGGTGAACTAACATGTACGATCTCGTTATCATTGGTCATGGAGCCGCCGGCCTCGCGGCCGCGGTTGCGGCAGCAGAGAGTGCTCCGAACGCAAGAATCGCTGTTCTCGAGCGCGCGTCGGAAGGCGTAAGTGGCGGGAACACCCGGTGGAGCCCATCTAACATGCGGATGAAGTCCGTAAGCGAGATGTTGCCGGGATTCGAAGACGATATGATGGCGGTCAGCGGCGGGCGCGGCGACCGAGCCTATTTCCGCAGGCTCGCTGCTGACGCGCCAGCCACTCTCACCTGGGTGGAACGCCACGGCGTGAAGTTTCAAACGATGGACTACTTCCTGAGCGCTTGGCCGACGCGCATTCAGCCAGTCGGGAAAGGTGCGGCCATTGTGGAGGGGCTGGCGCAATCCGCAAAAGCAATGGGTGTCGAATTTCACTATGAGTGCCGCGTCAGTCGATTGCTGTTCGACTCTCATCAAGCAGTTGCGGGGGTAGAGGCCTCCGATGGCCGGCGCTTTCCCGCGCGTGCGGTCGTTCTCGCAAGCGGCGGCTTTCAAGGAAATCCAGAAATGCTGCGCGAGCATTTCGGCCCGGGTGGAGAGTCTCTGCGCCCGATCTCGCCAGGGTCTGCCGCCAACGAGGGCGAGGGAATACGCATGGCACTCGAGGCGGGGGCGCTTGCCGCGGGAGATTGGAATGGCATGCACATTGAGCCTGTGGATCCGCGCAGCCAACGGGCTGCCGCCCTCGTACTTGTGTACCCCTACGGAATCATTGTCGATGGAAATGGCCGCCGCTTTTTCGACGAAGGTAGCGGCCTCGTACCGGATACTTGGGAACAACTGTCGCGCGCTATCCATTTCGACACGCCGGGCCGCGCGGCTTGGATAATCCTCGACTCCCGTCTCTTCGATGTTGAGGGCTACGAGGGGGCAATTCGCTCTGAGATACCACCTCTGAAGTCGGATACCATCTCTGGCCTGGCGTTGCTCGCAGGGATTCCTCCGCAGGCTTTGGAGGACACGATTTCCAAGTACAACGCCGCATGCACAGGTGACCACTCGCGGTTCAAAGCGGGCCGCGTCGATGGTCTTTCCAGCTCTACGAACCTCGCGCCGCCGAAATCAAATTGGGCGCGCTCGCTCAACACTCCGCCGTTCCTGGCTTTTCCGCTTGTGGGGGCGATTGTCTATACGTTCGGCGGCTTGGCCACCGATGTCGAGGCACGTGTGCTTAGCGAGCAGGGCCCAATCCCCGGTCTATACGCGGCAGGCGAGATCACCGGCCATTTCCATAGCACGGCACCAAACGCAGTGGCGACGATGCGCGCGCTCGTATTCGGGCGGATCGCTGGTCTCAATGCGATGGAGAAGTACTCGGGATGATCCATGAAGCACTGGAGCAACGAGAGGTACGGCACATGGCAGCATCGTCGCATTGAACCGCGTCAAGCAAATCGACATTTACTGTTCGCTCGACCGGTCTTCGCCCGTCCTCGACCGGCAGAGCTTCGGGTCTCCGCGCGCCAACAGGCATCGCTCATCAGGAAAACGTTCATGAATCGCATTACTGTCGCCGTATCGGTCTCGGCCGCTTTCATCGCTGGCGCCGCCACCATGCATCTGCTGCCGGAGGCCATCACGCATGCGTGGGCTGCCGAAAACATCACGGCGCAGGTAATCCACGTGCCGGAGATGGTGGGCGATGCGCTCGGCCCGGCATCGCAAACCGGCTACCGCTCCAAAGTCTTCATGACCGCCGATGGCGCGACGGTCTCGATTCAGGATGGCAATGTGCCGAAGCACATGCATCCCAACACCAACGAGATCCAATATGTGCTCGAAGGCACCGGCACGATCTGGCTCGGCGACAAGGAAGTACAGGTCAAGCCTGGCGATCTTGTGATCATCCCGAAGGGCACCGCCCATGCGGGGACCAAGCCGGACGGCCGCCCGTTCAAATCCATCGCCATTAAGACCCCGCCGCAGGCACCTGACGACACCAAGATGCTGCCGTAAGCAGAAATGCTGCGTAAGTCTCATCCGGGGGCGCTCTCTCGCGCCCCCGGATGACGTTGACCCGCGCATCACTCAATACCGGCTATTTGACTGTCGACAAAGCGAAGCCGTTTTCGCGAAAACCCGCGCGTGGGCCCCTGAAGTCCTGCTCATCCAACGTGAAGGCGTGTACTGGTCGTAGTGGTTGCCATGGTCGTGGATCGCCGCGATGCTCCTAGGAGGCGGGGGGCGCTGCATCAATGCTGCAATAGCCTCGCCATGCCGCGAAACGTCTAGTAGCCGGCTCCCAGCACATCGCTTCTGCGGACTCTAGCCGCAAGACGGTCGACGAAGGTTTGGTAATCGGCAACGTGCTGAAGGCGATCATTGCGAAGAAGCTGCCGAACCCGCGGCCGCGATCGCCTATGCGACCGATGACGCGGTGTCGAAGTCGGTCGTACCGCCGTGTTGCCGGCGCTGTTCGCCGAACAGAAGATTCCGCTGAAGGGCTCGGTCGACCTCCAGTACAAGGCGTTCGACCTACCGCCGCAGGTATCGCAATTGGCGCAGATGAAGGCACGTGATCGGCTTCGGCGCGCTGCCAGAGGCGATGATCAACCTCGCCAAAGAACTGAAGCGCCACAGAAACCCAGGCGGGTGCGGATGGCACTGGGTGCAATTCCGCTGGGGGTAACCGCAGCAGATGCTTGATAGTGATGAAGTTGCCGAAAAAATCTGCCCATCGCTCGGCTAAACTGACTGACCTCCAAGCCCAACACCTCGCTTTGGCGGGGTTAGTTCCGTCGAGCGCTTCGATCCACGCCAAGCTGGACGCACGTGCATGCCGTAGAGGAGCAGGTCCAACAAATGATCTATGCGCACCGCCGGTGCGCTGTCGTTTCACGGGTAATACCGGCTTGTTGACCAAGCCGAGCAGGCGCTGCCCTTCCGCGGTGATAGCAGTACAGCCAGGCGTTCCGTGCTGGATTACAGTCCCAAGCGAAGAAGCTAGGCTTCGTTAGACGCTGGTGTTTATCGCAAGCTCTCCACGAAACTGGCGCATCGCGTCGCTGATTGCTGGCGGCAGCTAGAAGCCCCTCCCGCGTCGGAAAGCGGCGATACAGAGTGCATATTCCCACCTTCGCTCGCCTAGCTACCTCATCCAGCGCAGCTGCGACAGCGCGTCTTCAATGAGCTCATCTAAGGAATTTGGCGTAGCAATAGCTCTTCATTCTTCAGCAGAGCCCTTCTCGATCTAGCAACTAACTTGTGACGAAACGGCCGATGTCATCCGTGCCGATCACGTAGACGCGTGATGTCGACGATTCATCTCGAATCAGCAGAAGTGCCTGATAGGCGTCCGAGTTCCGCCATCTCCGCGCGTGCTCAATATCAGGGAATTGCAAGATCACGATCCGCTCACTCGGTATCTCGCCGGCCATCGCTTCCGGTCGGCCCCTGGCGAGAAAAACGCCGCCAAACGGCGTCAGCGTGGCAGGCATGCTTTCGGCATATATTCGATAACGCTTGACGTCGATGATCTTGATCTCGTTCACCACATAGGCCGGCATAGGGTGTCCCATCGGTTCGGGCAGTGGGTTAAGCCGTCATCGCGCGTAATGCGGACGATCCGGAGCGTTGCGGGACAACGTCACCTATTCGATGATGGCGCCGCTGACCTTGATGGGCATCTCCCATTTGGCGATTTCGCTCTTCAGGAATTGGCCGAGACAGGCCGGCGCTGCTTGCTTTCCCAGGGCAGTGACCAGGCCCGCGGCCTCGAGCATCTCGGAAATATTTGGCGCCGCGAGGGCTTCGGTGGTCGCCTGATTGAGCTTGTTGACGATGTTGTCGGGCGTGCCCTTCGGCAGAAAGAATGCGTTGCAGGTATAGGCATCGATATCGTAGCCGCTCTCGATGGCCGTCGGCACCTCCGGTAGTAGGGGGGGAACGCTGCTTCGACAGCACGTCGATCGGCTCCACCGTGTTGGCGTCGGTCTGAGCCTTTGCGGTAGTGGTGATGTCGCAGAGATAGTCGATGCGGCCGCTCATCAGGTCCTGCATGGCAGGGTTGGCGCCCTTGTATGGGACGTGCAGCACGTCGATCCCCGTTCCCATGTTGGTCAGCGCGCAGCCGAGATGAATCGCCGAGCCGGTTCCGGCCGAGCCGTATTGCATTTTGTCCTTGTTAGCCTTGGCGCAGGCGACGAATTGCTTCAGGTCTTTAGTCGGCAGGTCATTGCGCGCCACCAGCACCAGCGGCGCCTCAATCACCATGCCGACGGGCGCAAAGTCGGTCACTGAATTGTAGGCCGGCTTCTTGTACAGAGTTTGGTTTTGTGCCTGAGTGCCCACGGTGCCCTGCAAGAAGGTGTAGCCGTCCGGGTCTGCTTTGGCGACACGGCTCGCCCCGTTCATGCCACCGGCCCCGCCAACGTTCTCGACGATGACCGGTCGCCCAAGAATGCGCTGCGCCAGCAAGCGGGCGACGACGTCGTTGGGGTCGCCAGGGGCGAACGGGTTGATCAAGGTGAGCGGCCGGCTCGGCAGTCGGCGCCGCGCGCCGGCGATAGGCCGAGGCCAAGTACAGCGATCAGCGCCAGGCGGACGAGCGTCATGATCTCAACCTTTGACTTTTTGCGATCGCCGCCGGGATCGCTTCGATGCGCGATCCCGGATAGTCATGGAGCGGCCTAGCAGCATCGGCGCGGGCTAGGTGGCCCGTACCGACGTCAGGAAGTTGCGGACCTCGAGTTTCAGCCGGCTGCTTTCCGACGACAGCGACCGCGCTGCCGACAGCACTTGGGAGGAGGCCGATCCGGTTTCCGAAGCGCCGCACTGCACGTCGGTAATATTGGACGATACCTGCTGCGTGCCATGCGCCGCCTGCTGCACATTTCGCGAGATTTCCCGGGTGGCGGCACCCTGTTGTTCCACTGCCGAGGCAATGGTGGAGGCGATCTCCGACATGCGCCCGATCGTGTTGCCTATCTCGCGAATGGCGTCGACGGATTGCTGGGTCGCCGTTTGGATGCCCGAAATCTGCAGGCTGATCTCGCCGGTCGCCTTGGCGGTCTGCTCGGCCAGCAGCTTCACCTCAGAAGCAACTACGGCAAAGCCGCGGCCCGCGTCGCCGGCCCGCGCTGCCTCGATGGTCGCATTGAGCGCCAGCAAATTGGTTTGGTCGGCGATGGTGTTGATCAGTTCGACGACGTCGCCGATCCGCGCGGCCGCCTTGGCAAGCTCGCCGATGCGATCATTGGTGGCCCGCGCCTGGCCGACCGCCTGACTCGCAATATCGGCGGAATCCTGCACTTGGCGGCTGATCTCGTTGACCGAAGCCGACATCTCTTCGGTCGCAGAGGCTACCGACTGCACATTGGTGGAAGCCTCATCCGATGCTTTGGAGACCGCGACGGTCAGTTGCTCGGATCGCTCGGCGGTGCTGGTGAGTGTCGAGGCTGATGCTTCCAACTCGATCGAAGCCGAAGATACAGTCTCGACGATCTCACCGATCAGGTTCTCGAATGCCCGGGTGATGGCATCGACGCGCTCACTGCGCCGGATCTTCTCCTCGGCATCTACCGATGCGGCCTCGTCGGCAGCCTTTTTGGCGATCAGCGCCTGCTTGAACACTTGCAGGCTGTCGGCCATCCCGCCGATCTCGGTAGCTTCGCCCTGATGTGGGACGACTGCGGTGAGGTCGCCGGCGCTCAGCGCCTGCATCGGCGTCACGATGCCGCGAATACCGGCTGAGACGTCGCGCACCATAAGGATCGCCGCGCCGATGCCGACGATCACTGCTATCGCAAGCGACAAGATGACAATCTTCATCGCAGCGCCGTAGCTGCTCGCCGCATGGGCCGCTGCGCCGTCAGCGCCTCTGTTATTAAGATCGATGTCCTGCTGCAGGAATTCGTCGGACTTCACGCTGGCCACTGAAGCTTTGGCTTGCAGCGCACGCGCTTCATTGTCCGCGTTCTTGCGCGAGAGCACCAGCAACTGCTTGACGTCGTCAAGGTATTCCAGCCAGGCCGCCGTCGATGCGGCGAAGAGAGCGCGCTCTTCAGCGGTGCTGATCCGAGGCTCGTAACGCTGGCGCGCGGCAGCCACAATATCGAGCCACTTGACCAGAAGCGCTTCCTGCGTCTGCTTGCCAGCTTCGTTGGTCGCCAGTACATGCGAGCGCACGATGGAGCGATAGGTGATCGAAGCGGCGCGAATTTCGCCGAGCAAACGCACGCTGGGCAGCCAGTGATCGGCTATCTCAATCGTCGATTTGTTGATGTCGCTCATCTGCTTGATACCGAGCCCCCCCATCGCGAACATCGTCAGAAGCAAGAAGGTAACGACGACCGTGATCTTGGTGCGAATAGAATATCGGGCAAGCATGTCGGGGGTCCTGACTAATTTGTCGCCGATCGATTCGGCCCAAAATTGACAGAAACATCTTCCCGAACTTTAGTTAAAGTCGCGTTAGACTCGAACTAAAAAGCCTCATGCGCAACGCTAATGCGACTGTTACAAACGCACATTGTAGTACATTCCGACCACGTCCGTTTGATTGCTACTTTAGCGATGCGTAAGACGACGCTTCATACGAACGAAATAGCTTCCGCCATTTCCAGAATACTTCGTATCTCTACTAGCGCGCGCTCGAGGTCTTCTTCCGTAGCCGGCGCACCTAGACAAAGCCTGATACCAAGCTTTTCGGTCTGCAGACGTTGCAGCGCGCCCGGCGGCGCAAGGGTGATGCCGGCCTGTGCGGCTTGCGTGACCAAGGCATTGAGCGTGCGGCCCGCAGGCAGTGGCAGCCAGATGTGAAAACCCGGAGCATTCGTCGAATGCGGAAGCCATTCCTTCAAAACGCGACGGACGATGGCGTAGGCCGAACCGGTCGGTCAAGCCGGGACCCGATCTTGAAGTGGTTCACGCGCAAGCTGCGGCCCTTCGTGATCCGGTTCTGGAAGTCTAAGTGCCGGCCTTGTTTGAACCAGCTGCGATGCGCGCGAGAGGATCGGCGCTTCTGGTGCGATCCGAAGACGTCGTGAACGGCGACCGGGGCGCCGTGCCCCTGACCTACTTTGGCTTGGTGTCGGCCACGGACGCAAACATCCCGTGGCAAAATACCAGCGGCGCTCCAGTTTCGTGGTGGAAGTGTTCGACCTCTCCGAGAAAGATCACGTGATCTCCACTGTCCACGCAGTTCATCACCTTGCACTCGAACCTGGCAATACAGTTTTCAATATATGGCGCGCCCCAGCGGTTCGTTGAAATCTCGACGCCGTCGAACTTGTCGATCGCAGGTCGCGCAAACTGCTGCGCCAGACCGAGCTGGGTCTCGTCCAACACGTTGACGACGAAATGACCGGACCGAAGGATCGCGTCCTTGCTCGGAGCATCGCGCCGCAGGCTCCAAAGCACGAGCGGAGGATCGAGCGAGACGGATGCGAATGAATTGATGGTTAACCCGACCGGTAACTGTCCCGAGGGCTGCGCAGTAATAACGGCGACGCCGGTCGGGAAGCAGCCGAGTGCCCGCCGAAAAGCCGCTGTGTCGAACGGGACGCGCGATATGCTGTCCGCGGGCATCACCCTTACTCCGCTGCCGTACGTGTGTGAGATTGTGGTCCGTAGCTCGCCATGAGCCGATCGACGATGGCGTCGAAGCGATCCCACGGCGCCATCCTCATGCTATGAGCACGCACAAGGAAGGGGGGGCCGGCATAGAAGTTCTCGTATTGCACATGGCGCGCACCGAATTCGGATGCGAGCAGATCCCAGGCGAGTTTGTAGAGCTTCATACGGTCGAGCGCTGTTTCGCTGTCGGTTGCCCAGTAGGTTTCGAAAATATCGTTGAGTTTTCCGCTTTCAATAATGGAAATGTCAGCCGGCATCTGAAAGATTGCTCCACCCATTAGCTCGCGGACGGTCGCGCAGATCAGGCCGTAGTTATCCTGACACCAGCTCAAAGCTGCGTACATGTAGCGCTGGTTAACTACAACGTAGCCGTTGCCCAGGGGCTGATGATCGGAAACCTGTCCGTGCACGAGGCCGGCAATCGTGGCTTCCATCGCTGCAAGCTTGCCCAGCGTTTCCTGAACGGCGGGGATACCTCGTACGCTTGCGGATTTGGCGATTTTGTTCGCCAAGCCGACGATAAGCTGCAACTTTGACCAGAAGCGCACGTTCGACTGATGATTGCCAAAATAGTGACCACCGGTCTCGATATAGATCGAGCGGCTCAGATCGACATTGCCAATGGTGAAAACGCGTGACCACGGAACGCGCACGTGCTCGCACACCAGCATGCAATCGCTTTCGTCGAATCGCGACGAGAGCGGATAGTCAAACTCGTTGGGCGCGGCGTCTTCCATTGACCGGCGCGACCAGAGCGAAAGTCCGGGTGAATTGACGGGGACAGTGCAGGTGACAGCCTCTTTGATCCGATCGGGCGCAAGGGGTGTCAGATTTCCGATCCAGACCTCGTCGCAGAACGCGCCGCCCGTCGCGAGCGTTTTCATACCGTGGAGGGTAATGCCATCATCATCCATCGCCTCGACATGCAAGGCCGGTGACTTGAAGAAGTGCGCTTTGGCGTCTGTCGAATAGTTTCGGGCGCCTTGCGGTGGGTGGGTCGCGTAACTGACGTAGAGATCGTTGCTGCGGATATAGTGATAGTAATCGAGCAGCCGGGTTTTAAAGCCATGCTCAGGTACATCGAACACCTCCGGGCGGCAGGTCATTCCCGTGATGAAGGAGGCAACGTGATCTGGGGAGCGGCCGAAAAGTCCGTAGCTTGCGTCGGCCCAAAGCTTGTGACCTTTCATACGAAACTGCAGATCTGCACCGCTGCGCGGCTGCAAGTAATAGAAACTGTGTCTATCGCCGTCGGCTTCGAACGAGAGCGCGTTGGTATGCGCGGCATCGCGTTTGAGATCGAAGAGGTGGGCAAAACTCCTTGCGGAGTTGCGAAAACCAGGATGCTCCGTGACATCGTCAACGAGCTTACTGCCGAGATAGATTTTACGGCCGTCCTGAAGCGAACGAAGGTAGTCTTTGCCGGATCGAAGCATGCGTCACCATTTAGTTATTTATGCAAACTAATTAAATGGCATGGCGTCTAGTGTCAAGGCTACGGTAGTCAAGTGATTTGGCGGCTTATGCGCGTAGGGGGGGGCGCCGGCGGCGCCGGTGGCGGGGGACGTTTCCAAGGACTGCCAGCCGTTGTGCTGCTGTGATTTGGTCGAGCACCGCGCTTGCCTTCTCGGCTTGAGCAACCAACATATCCAGCTCATCCAGATAAGCGGTCGCGCTTTTCCCGTCGAGATGTCCGTAAAGGGTATCGTTCACGATGGTCTGAATCGGCGCTATTGCCGCGAGCGACTCACGCCCCTTTGCTGTCAACGAGAGAAAGCTCATGCGCCTGTCGTTTGGGTTCGTGACCTTTTCCAGAAAACCTTGCTGCTCGAGGTCGCTAATTTCAGTGCTGACATAGGCGTCAGTCATATGCATTTCCCGAGCGACCGAGCGCACCGTCCAGTCGGTGTCGGTTTGAAGCCGCCCAAGAGCCTGCATCAAGACGTACTGAAACGATGAGACGCCGATTAACGATGCAAATCCGCCACGGATGCTTTCCAGCATGCCGGATAGAACATAGTGCAAATGAGTAATACGGCGGACGAGAGCATCCGAACCATCAAGCATGAGGGATGTGCAAGAGACAGTCGGAGGGAGTGTAGTTTTCTTCGACACGACTGTTGAGCGTTTTCGAGATGTCAGCTTGGTCTGCTTCGCTTTTCTTGGCACGCCATCCCCTCCGCTTCAGGGCATGGCCGTCCGAATCATCTGCGATCCAGTCGGTCTGCCCAGCCTTTGATTAACATGCTTTGGTCCGCCCAAACAGGCAGCGCTGATTTATGGCCTATCTCGCGGAGAAGAGCCCAAGCGAGACAGAGATTGGACGAGAATACGGGCTTGCCCGACAGGCGTGCGATCTCGGGAATCGCCCTCAGCGTGGGTGCGCCGGTGCCGGTCAGCACGATGGCGTCGGCCGAACTCCAATCCATGCGGCTGACCGCCTCGACGATGGAACTGGTTCGCAACCGGTAGATGCCCAGCGTATCATCGCTGCCGAGATCCACGCCGGCCTTGGCGACCAGCTCGAAGCCGGACTCGAACCAAAACCTTTGCGACTCTTCCTGAAGCCAGCCCGGATAAGGTCCAAACAGGGCAATGCGAGCCACGCCCAGTTCACTGAGAGCTGTGCGGATTGCCTGAGCTGATGAAATGATACGATATCCAAAATGCAGGGAAAGCTTATCGAGCTCTCGGCTTGCCTCTCGTTCGCCCAGCAGATAGGTCGTCGCGGTGCACGCAAAGCCGAAGGCGCCCAGCTTGATCGCTCCGTAGCCATCGAGACTGTCCTTTAGGTTGATGAGGTACTCGCCGAATCGTTTTCGGGAATCCAGCATATTTCCGCGGAGGCGCGTTGTGAGCATTGTCACGTCGGCGGGCAGGAGTGTTGCCATCTCTGGCTCGACGATCGGGTTCGATTGTGGCGGTGCAATGCCGATGATACCGGCGGCCCCGTATTCGAGATCATCCGGCATGTCAGGCTCCAGGCTGAAGGTCAGCAAGCTGTGAACGAAGCACCGCGCTCGGTGATACGTCGGCGTATTTTTGCGACATATCGAAAAGGTTCACTGCATGTGCCGCGGGGCTGCGGTCGTAGACGCACTCTTCGGGAATGGCGACGTGAAAATTGTAAGAAAAGGCGTCGACGACGCTGCCTCTGACGCAGCCCGATGTGGTGCATCCGGTCATGACCAGTGTATCGACATTGAGATCGACGAGATGGCTGACGAGGGTCGTTCCAAAAAATGCGCTCGGATGCTTCTTCGGAATCAGGATGTCGTTCTCAAGAGGTGCGATCTCCTCCACAAACTCATATCCGCGCGATGGAATCGACATGATTGCGGGCACCTTGCTGGCCAGCCTGCCGCCGTCGTTCCGTGTTTTTGGCGCGACGTGGGGGTAGATGACGGGCCATCTCTTGCTGCGGAACAGGGTCAGAAGTTCCTTGATATGGCGAAGGGATTGCCAGGCGACGTCGCCGCATGAAGTTGGAAACTCTTCAACAGCTTGCCAGAAGGGCAGTGGTGTCGTTCCGGTGGTCCGATACTGGACGTCAATGATCAGGAGAGCTGGACGCCTTCCGAGCCCGCCGGGCCTGCCGAAGCCAGCGGCTTCGTAAGCGCGTTGTTCTTCAGTGGAGATAAACGGATCCCACGGTCTCATGATTGTTCCTTGCGCTATCGATTTATATTTTTAGTTTGCAAAAGTAAATATATTGAACTAGCGTTTGGGTCAAGCCGCGCCATCCGAATGAAAACCGACGCGGCGAATAGCCATTCACTGAGAGGCAGACAATGCTGAATTCGAGATGGTTAAGGCTCGCCCGGCTCGCCGCACTGATCGCTGTTGCAATACTTCCATCGCGCGCATTCGGCGCGGACTATCCGACAAAGCTCGTGCGGATCATCGTGCCGTTTCCGCCGGGCGGGGTTTATGATCTCTACAGTCGGATGGCTGCTGAGCATCTGACAAAGGCCTTCGGACAACAATTCATTATTGAAAATAGCTCTGGCGGGCAGGGGGTGCTCGGCTCACAACTGGCAGCGAAAGCAGAGCCGGACGGCTACACGCTGCTGATGGGTGGTCAGGCTACGCATGCCACGAACCCCCACCTGTTCGGCAGCATGAAGTTCAATACGCTCACGGACTTCGAACCGATCGCTATGGTTGCGATACTAGGCAATGTTCTGGTGGTTAATCCCGGCCTTCCGGTGAAGACCGTTCCAGAGTTCGTTGCCTATTCAAAGGCCAATCCGGGAAAAGTGACGTTCAGCCATGCCGGCTCAGGAACGTCGATGAGCATCGCTGGAGAGCTTTTCCAGGAGAAGGCAGGCGTAAAGTTGCTGAGCATTCCCTACCGAGGCTCTGCGCTGGCGGCCAACGCGGTGGTCACTGGCGAAGTTCAATCCATGTTCGCCAATACGATTTCTGTGGTCAGTCAGATAAGGGCCGGCACTGTGCGGCCCCTCGGCGTCACGACTACTGCCCGTCAGGATTTGATCCCTGATGTCGTGCCTATCTCTGAGCAAGGGGTTCCGGGTTACGAAATGCGGTCCTGGTTTGGGCTGTTTGCGCCAGCCAAGACGCCGAAGCCGATCATCTCGAAGATCAACGCCGAGATTCGCAAGATGGTGGAACTGCCTGAGTACAAAAAACGCATTCTCGAAAGCGGTGCTACTTCGGGCGCGTTCACGCCGGAAGAGTTCTCTTCCTTTGTGAAAGCGGACTACGATGCGATCGGCAAGATCGTCAGAGAGGCCGGCCTCAAACCCGAAAGCAACTGATTATATTGGCGTATAAAGATGACAGCTCTCAATAAGGATTTGCTGGCGGGTGCGATGTTCGCAACGCTCGGCTTCGTCGCGATCAAGCTCAGTTTCGGTTACAAGATTGGAACTGCAGGACACATGGGGCCCGGGTATATACCGCTTCTTCTTGGAAGTGGAACGGCGATCTTTGGCGCGATCATCGGCGCGCGAGGTGTCGTCTTTGCGATCCTGCAAGCGAAAGGATCCGACGCTGACTCCAATCCCTGGCATCTGCGGCCGCTGCTTAGCGTTCTAATGGGGATCGTGCTGTTCGGCTTGCTCATAAAGCCGGCCGGGTTGATTGTTGCAAGCTTCGCGCTGCTCGCATGCGGCGGACAAGCGATTAAAGGGCAGCGCGTTACGGAGACGCTTGTCCTGGCAAGCATATTGATCGCTATTGTTACGTTGGTCTTTGTTTACGGTATTGGCGTTCGCATCGATCTGCTGCCAAGTCTTTCGGTGCTGCTGTGGAGCTAGGTCAGAACCTTCTGAGCGGGTTTGTGGCGGCGCTGTCGGCTTACAATCTGCTTTACTGCTTTGTCGGGGTTTTGATCGGGACGCTCATCGGGGTTTTACCCGGGCTTGGTCCGACGGCTACGCTAGCGATCCTATTGCCGATTACCTACCAGTTGCAGGCCGATGCGGCGCTAATCATGCTTGCTGGTATCTACTACGGCGCCCAGTACGGCGGATCGACGACATCCATCCTCATCAACCTCCCAGGTGAAGCGTCGTCGGTCGTCACAGCGCTGGACGGTCATCAGATGGCCCGGCAGGGTCGGGCTGGTACTGCGCTCGCAATATCCGCGATCGGTTCGTTTTTTGCAGGCACGATTGCGACAGTTTTCATCGCCTTACTCAGTCCACCGCTTGCGGCACTCGCGCAAAAGTTCGGCGCTCCGGAATATTTCGCTCTTATGGTGCTCGGGCTGGTCGCTGCAGTCGTGCTGGCTAACGGCTCTATACTGAAATCGATCGCCGCAATTTTTCTGGGCCTCTTCCTGGGCTTGGTCGGGACCGATGTTAGCTCCGATGCCCAGCGGTTTACGTTCGGCTTCCTTCAACTTGCCGATGGCATCGACTTCACGATCATTGCGATGGGAGTATTCGGCATTTCCGAGGTCATTCTCGCGCTCGAAAAGCCGGAAGTGCGCAACCTTATTACCGCTAACTTGAACAGAATATTTCCCAGCCGTGATGACTTGCGCGAGTCGTGGCCGGCCATGCTGCGCGGTACGGGAATTGGATCGATCTTGGGAATTCTACCGGGCGGCGGCGCAATCCTCGCCTCGTTTGCGAGCTACGCGCTCGAGAAACGCGTAGCCAAGGATCCAGGCAAATTTGGCCACGGAGCTATCGCTGGGGTCGCAGGGCCGGAGGCCGCGAACAATGCGGGCGCGCAAATGTCTTTCATTCCCTTACTGACATTGGGCATTCCCGCTAATTCCGTGATGGCGCTGATGCTCGGGTTGATGACCGTGAAGGGTATCATTCCAGGTCCGAAGGTTATTGAGGAGCAGTCGCTGCTGTTCTGGACGATTGTCGCGAGCATGTGGATCGGCAATCTCATGCTGCTGGTAATCAACCTACCGTTGGTCGGCCTCTGGGCCCGGCTCGTGCTAGTCCCTTACAGGCGTCTGTTCCCGGCCATTCTTCTGGTGTGTTGCGTCGGTGTGTTCAGCGTTAATCTCCAGACGTTCGATGTCTTGTTGATGGCGGGGTTTACACTCGTTGGGTACACGTTGCGCAAATTGGATTGCGAGCCCGCGCCGTTGCTGCTGGGGTTCATTCTTGCGCCGTTGCTCGAGGAGAACTTGCGGCGATCCCTCCTGCTTTCCGGCGGCGATCCGTCGATTCTGATTCACAGCAAGATCAGTATCGCTCTGCTCGCTGCGACGGTGATGCTTATCCTTTCACTCCTGCTCCCGACTTTACGTGCAAAGCGAGAGGCGGCTTTCGCCGAATGAGTTCCGCTGTTCGATTCAAACAATGTAGCAGAGAAACCAATGACGAAGTTTGATACAAAAATGGACCGCTATCCTTTCGTTCCGATCCCGAAACGCCCGGTTTATGATTGGCCAAACGGCAAGCGGCTTGCGGTGTATTTCGCGATCAATATCGAGGCATTCGAGTTCGGCCGAAATCCTGGACCGGATTTTACAACCATGCCGACTGCGCCGTTCCACCGCGGTTATGCCTACCGTGACTACGGTAACCGTGTTGGCGCGTGGCGCTTGCTGGATATGTTCGACGAGCTGAACATTCCGCTCTCTGTACTCACCAATGCCGCGGTGTATGACGCGTATCCCGAGCTCGTCGCTGCGTTCCGCAATCGAGGTGACGAGTTCGTCGGTCACGGTCGCACGAACTCCGAGCGTCAGGTAGACATGACGGAAGATCAGGAGCGAGAAATGCTTCGCGAGGTCTGTGCGAGATTCGAGCACGAGGAAGGTTCGGCGCCGAGGGGCTGGCTCGGCCCTTTCATTTCACAGAGTGCTAAGACACCAGAGCTTTTGGTCGAAAACGGCTTCAGGTACATGCTGGATTGGTTCTTCGACGAACAGCCCCAATTATTCCGCACGGACAACGGGCCAATCCTAAGCGTGCCCTATCCTTCGATGGAACTGAATGATCTGCCGGCGATCTTCAATCGCAAGGTCAGCGATGAAGAGTTTGCCTCTCTGCTGATTGATGCATTCGACCAGCAGCTCGAGGATTCAAGAAAGTATCCGCTGGTCTATAGCGTCGCCCTTCATACGTTTGTGATGGGGCAGCCCCATCGTGCGCGGAGATTGCGCCACGCGTTGGAGCACATTGCCAAACAGCGGGACGATATTTGGCTAACGACTGCGGGCGAAATTGCAAAGTACACACTGACGCTTCCGAAAGGTGTATTGATAGAACCATGAGAGGGACGCGATACCTGTATGCACCGAAAGCTTAAACACGGGCGCAGTGGTGATGAAGTCAGCCCAAGATGGCGCGTGAACTGATCACACCAATTCGCTAAATCGGGCGAGGAACCAGCGCATCCCTGTTCAAGGATCGATGCGTTCTGACGTTACTGTAATAGTCGACATAGGGTTTCAGAATCCCCGCGCAGATGCGCCTCGCCCAAGACAATGATGTATCAATTGGCGAACTTGCTTCAATAGGTCCCCCCTAAACGATTCGCGCAGGTTCGCGGAGAGTTTCCGATCCGTTTCATCGAGGACAGGCACGCCGTCTGCAATAGATCCAGGCGTCCCTTCGGATCCTGTGCGAGCGCCATGGAATCAATGAGGTCGAGTAGGTTCTGTGCCCTGGTCCGCGCTTCTGTTCGGAGTCGGCCAAATTGGTGCGCTCCATGATGGGGTCCGGCGAGGCGAGGTTGTCCAAGCTCACAGCACGTGCTGAAACGCACAGGGATCGAAACGGGCTGACCTTCCCCACGTCCTCGGCAGAGCAATAGCTACGCCGGAACGATCCATAGGTCGAGTGCGAGGCCGCCGGCTGGCTGGAGCGGAAGTCCGTGCCTGTGTCGCTCGCCGGAGGCACTCGCTCGCGGGTCCCGCCGTCATTGCATGCCGGCGCCACTATCACTGTCCGCGTTCGGGCGCCTTCTTTCGCGGCACGCGAACCAACACGAGTGAAAAGGACGCTACCGCCGCACACTCCCGGAAAAAGCCCGGTCCACATTGAGAAGGTCGGGGTGACCTCCTTCACGTAGTTGCTCGCTCTGACGGAAAGTGCAGATGCTCTCGCGAGCTGCACAGTTTGAGCGGAGCGAACCGCGGGGTGATACCCCCCATCAACCGAAGTTATTTGACCTGATAGCGTCGCATACAAGAAAGTTCCCTCGCCTCGAAACAAGGGAATGTCATGAGCAGTGTGGATGACGTAGTGTCCTCCGTCAATCTTGTCGGCGCGCCCGGCGGACGCGAGTATGGCAATGGGGCCGTGCTGGGCGTGGCAGTTCCCCAAGCGAATCCAGTGGTCGAGCCCGAGCTGGCGGCGTTGCTGCCAACGGGGTTTTCGATGCTCGTGACACGCTTGCAGGGAAGCCGCAGCGATTCGCGCCAGCGGCTGATCGACTACCTTGCCAATCTGCCGGTAAGCTTGGAAGCTTACGATACTGCTAGTCTTAGTTAAAGTCGTTAGACTCGAACTAAAAAGCCTCATGCGCAACGCTAATGCGACCGTTACAAACGCACATTGTAGTACATTCCGACCACGTCCGTTTGATTGCTACTTTAGCGATGCGTAAGACGACGCTTCATACGAACGAAATAGCTTCCGCCATTTCCAGAATACTTCGTATCTCTACTAGCGCGCGCTCGAGGTCTTCTTCCGTAGCCGGCGCACCTAGACAAAGCCTGATACCAAGCTTTTCGGTCTGCAGACGTTGCAGCGCGCCCGGCGGCGCAAGGGTGATGCCGGCCTGTGCGGCTTGCGTGACCAAGGCATTGAGCGTGCGGCCCGCAGGCAGTGGCAGCCAGATGTGAAAACCCGGAGCATTCGTCGAATGCGGAAGCCATTCCTTCAAAACGCGACGGACGATGGCGTCGCGCACCGCGGCCTTTTCACGCTTCATGCGCGCCTGTCGCGCCAGATCACCCGAGACGATCAGACGCGCGACAACTTCAGCCATCAAGGGCACGGCCATCCAGCCGGTGGCGCGCACCGCATTGATCGAACGGTCCCGGAATGAATCCGGTGCGATCATCGCGGCAATGCGCAGGCCTGGAGCGAGGCATTTGGCGAAGCTGAGCACATAGAAGCTTCGTTCGGGGATCAGGATGGACACCGGCGGCAGCGGTGGCGTTAGCAGATAGGCGTAGGCGTCGTCTTCGACGAGATAGGCATTGTGCCTGCGGACGATGTCGGCGATCGCCTTACGCCGCGTCAGCGGCATCACTGCGCCCGTTGGGGTTTGTAGCGTCGGCATGCAATACAGCACGCGCGCACCGGTATCGGTGAAGGCGCGGTCAAGGCTTTCCGGAACCAGGCCTTCGGCGTCGGTGGCGACACCGTGCAGGTGATAGTTGTTTTGCACCGATAGCGCCAGCATCCCCGAGTACGTAAAGCTCTCGGTCAAGATCGTGTCACCCGGCGCCGCGACCATGCCGACCGCGATCGACAGCGCGTGCTGTCCGCCGTGGGTGATGAATATCTGGTCGGCTTCGGCAGGAACGCCGAGCGACGTTAGCCAGGTCACCATCGCGTCGCGGTGGCGGCGCAACCCCTGATGCGGCAGATATCCCAGGAGGCCGCCGATCTCGCCGGTCAGCAGGATATCGGAGATTGTGGCGGCAATGGCATCGTCCTCGCCCGTGTAAGGCGGAACGTTGAGCGCCAAATTGATCGTAGTTTCCGAGGCTCCCAGCGCATGGCGTCGTTCCGATCGGCGGAGCTGCACGAAGGTGCCGCGCCCTACCTCACCGGAGATCAGCCCGCGCCCTTCGGCTTCGGCATAAGCCTTCGATATGGTGCCAACGCTAATACCGAGCCGCTGAGCCATGTCACGTTGCGGCAAGAGCCGCATGCCCGGCTTAACGCGGCCGGAAGCGATATCTGCATCCAAGGCCTGTACGAAAGCGAGATAACGGGGGCCGTCGATAGGCAAGTCAGGTACCCAGTCGGTCATCACGGCTTTCCACGCCACCTTCCCAGCGACAATGAAGATAGCGAATAGTACAATCTAGAAATTGATGCAACGAATTTAGTGCCATCTTGTGTTTGGGGCTTGCGTTATGGGACAAATTGGCGTCACGCGTGACATTTATATCGAATGATTGGGGTGCAATATCGAATTTCGCGAACAGATCAATTCAATTGCATCATATCAATAACACATAATCGTCCGAATTGATATAGTTTATATTTGACAATGGATCGATCTGGGTTCTAACTTGAGCGGACGGCGAGGCTCACAAGATGCCGCCGCGCCATAATGGAGCGAGTCTTGATCTACGAAATTCGTGTTTACGAAGCTGCCGAAGGCCATGCCGACGCGATGCGACGGCGCTTCCTCGATATTGTCGCGCCAAGGTTTTTTCCGCGGCACGGGATCGAGCTTGTCGGCGCTTTCACCTCCCAGACTGAAGACGGTCGCCTTACTTATATGACGCGCTTTTCTGACGAGAACGCTCGCAAGAAGGCGTGGGCGTCGTTCGGCGACGATCCGGAATGGGCTGCCGTCAAGTCCGCCAGCGAGACTTCCGGGCCACTGCTAAAGAACCAATCGATTTCAGTGCTGTCGCCCGCTGTCGCCAGCTTGCTTCTGAGCTGAGGGCCTCATGAAGTCTGCGCCCTTCGAATACATTCGGCCGCAAACGCTTGCTGAGGCGTGCGCGCTGCTGGCGGAAGATGAAGACGCCCGCGCCATCGCCGGCGGTCAGACGCTGGTGCCTATGTTGGCAATGCGTCTGGCTCGCCCTGCAAAGCTTGTCGATATCATGCGCCTACCCGAACTTGCGGGGATCCGTGCAGGGGCCGGCGCGCTGATGGTTGGCGCTACGACCCGGCAGGTGGTCGCCGAATATGATATGTTAGTTCGCGCCCAGGTGCCAGCCCTGGCTCGCGTTCTGCCTTGGGTCGGCCATCCCCCCACGCGCAACCGCGGGACCATCGGCGGTTCAATCGCCAATGCGGATCCATCTGCCGAAATTCCGCTCGTTGCAGTGACGCTCGGCGCCGAGATCGTGCTGGCTACGCCTGACGGCCCGTCGGAGATCCCGGCCGACGACTTCTTCATTGGTCCTATGCTGACCACGATGGCGCCGGGCGAGTGCGTCAGCGCTGTCAAATTTCCAGTGTGGAGCCACAAGACAATCGGCGTCGGCTTCTTCGAGATCAGTGCGCGGAAGTCGGATTTCGCCTTTGCTTCGGCGCTGGCACAGGTCGCGCTCGACGAGGAAGGTCGCTGCATCGAGATCGCCCTTGGCGTCGGTGGTGTCGGTGACCGCGCGTTACGCCTAAACGTTTCCTCGCTGCTCGGTACCAGGCTGGATGCAGCGGTCGTTTCGGACGCCGTGCACATGGCGGCCGCCGACATGGACGCCTCCAGCGATCTGCACGCCAGCGCCGCCTATCGCCGACGCGTGGCGATCACGCTGAGCAATCGGGCAATCGAACAAGCCACAACCAATGCCAATGCATGCGCGCTGAAGGGAGCGGCGTAATGAAGGTCGAACTTAACGTCAACGGTCGCGTGCGAAGCGCAGAAGTCGAGCCGCGCACTACGCTGCTCGATACGCTGCGCGACAAATTTCTGTTGAACGGCGCGCACGCGGGCTGTGAGCATGGCGTGTGCGGTGCCTGCACTGTACTGATCGACGGTGAGCCGGTGCGCTCGTGCCTAATGTTTGCGGCGCAGGCTGACGGTTATGATATCACCACGGTTGAAGGCCTGGCGCCAGCGCCGGGCGAACTCAGCGTCATTCAGGATGCATTTTGCGAGAGCCACGGTCTGCAATGCGGTTATTGCACGCCGGGCATGATCCTGTCAGCGCACGCGTTGCTCAAGCGCACCTATTCGCCGAGCCGCGACGACATCGTCGAAGCTATCTCCGGCAACATCTGTCGATGCACCGGTTATGGCCAGATCATAGAGGCGGTTCAGTTCGCCGCCGACCGGCTGCGCAAATCAAATGTTCCGCGGCCGCAAAGCCGGCATGGCCATCCGGCTGCCGAGCATGACGCGCCGGCTGAGGGCATTCTAGCAGCGGCCGAAGCCGATGCTCCGACGGAGGCCGTGTGATGAGCGCTAATCCCTCAACCTTCCGTTTTGTCTCCAGTAACCGCCGCGTCCGAGAGGATCGCCGCTTCGTCGCCGGGCAGGGACGCTTTGTCGCCGACATCGCTCTCGAAGGTATGCTGCATGTCGCCGTGCTCCCGTCGCAGCACCCGGCAGCCAAAATCGTTTCGATTGATGCAGCCGCCGCGCTGGCGATGCCGGGGGTGCATTATGTGCTGACCGGCGATGAACTTGCCGGTGCGACGGATCAGCTGATGAATGGTCTCGACACGCCGCACGTCAGACGTTTCCCGCTTGCTGTCGGACAGACTCGGTATGCCGGCGAATGGATTGCGGCGGTCGTTGCCGACAGCCGCGCGCTGGCCGAAGATGCCACCGAGAAGTTGCGTGTGGTGTACGAACCGCTGCCGTTCGTCATCAAGGCCGAAGAAGCCCTGAAGCCTGAGAGTGCGCCGGTCCATGCCGGTCACGGTTCGAACGTGCTTCTAGACAAGCTGTTCGTCTGGGGGGAGGTCAACAAGCATTTTGCCGAAAGCCCGCGCCAGCTTTCCTTCCGGGTGACCTGGGGCCGCAATTCCACTGTACCAATCGAAACCTTCGGGGTTGCCGCTTCCTGGGACCCATGGCGCGAGCTGCTCGACGTCTGGGCCTCGATCCAGATGCCCAAATACCCCGACCAGATCGCGCGCGCCCTGCGGATTTCCGCCAACAACGTTCGCGTCCATCACGACGTCGATGTTGGCGGCAGCTACGGCGTCAAGCGCGGCATCAAGCAATCGGTGCTGGTGGCCTATCTGGCGCGTCGTCTTGGTCGCCCTGTGCGCTTTATCGAGGACCGCCTCGAGAATATGCGCAGCGGTGACGCGCACGGCCCGGAGCGCATCTTCGACGTCGACGTCGCCTTCGATGACAGCGGCATCGTCAAGTCGATGAAGATACGGGCGTTGGACAATGCCGGCGCCTATGCCGGCCGGGCTCCGTTCCAACTCGGCAAACCGATCGGCGCCATTGTCGGTCCGTATAAGATCGAGAGTGTTCAGTATCGGGCGCAGTCGGTGACAACCAACAAGGCGATGCAGGAGGCCGTGCGCGGCTTCGGACAGGCGCCGACCAACTACGCCATCGAAACCGCGATCGACAAGGTCGCGGAGGCGACCGGCTTGCACCGCATGGAAGTGCGCCGCCGCAACTTCATCCGCAAGGAAGAATTTCCCTATCTGATCCCAAGCGGAAGCACCTACGACAGCGGCGACTACCACACCGTGGTCGACAAGGTTTTCAAGCATATCGACTTCGCCGCGATGGAGACCGAGCGCGATCGCTTGCGGGCAATGGGAATGTTGGCCGGCATCGGCTTTGCCGCTTGCCTGGAGCCGTCGGGTGGCAATTCGTCGTTCGAGCCGCTGCTCAACGAAAAGAATACCACGACCACCTGGATGGATTCCTGCCGCATCAATATCGACGGCTTGGGCTTCGTTACCGTGACGATACACACCACGTCGTCGGGGCAGGGCCATGAGACCCTCGTCGGAACCGTGATCGGCGAAGTACTACAGATTGATCCCGACATGATTCGCATTGTCCGGCCGGATACGCTGGCGTGCCTGCCGTCTAATTCGCCGGTCGGCAGCCGCATGGCGATCATGCTGGGCGGTGCTGCATTTCACGCGGCGCAAAAGCTCAAGGCCAAGCTCGCAAAAATCGCGGCGCATCAGTTTCAGGCAAGCGAAGACGACATCAGCTTCGCCATGGGCGTTGCCAGCGACAAGTCCGGTCATTCGCTGAACTGGGCCGAGCTCGTCAACATCGCGCATCGCAATTATCACCTGCTACCGCCCGACATGGAGCCCGGCCTCGAGTCCAGCCATGTCATGCAGGTGCCAACGGGCAACAAGCTCCCCGAGAACGGCCGCGTGCAGATGTATCCGTGTCACTCGTTCGAGTTTCACGTGGTGCTGCTGGCCATCGACCCGGATCTCGGAAAGCCGGAAATCAAGCGTTACGTGATCGGTCATGACTGCGGCACCGTCATCAACCCGCATATCGTCCGGGGCATGACGCTGGGGGGCATCGCCCACGGCCTGGGCGCCACGCTGCTTGAAGAGTTCGTCTACGACGAGCAGGGTCACCTGATCACGCAGAGCTTCATGGACTACCTGCTGCCTTCATCCCACGAGGTGCCGGAAGTCGAAATCGTACACCACTGCACGCCGTCACCGCACACGGTATTTGGGCAGAAGGGCTCCGGCGAAAGCGGTTATCTCGGCGCACCTGCGGCGATATCCAGCGCCATCAACGATGCTGTGGCTGAACTCGGCATTTCTTTCAACAAACTGCCCATCCGAATTTCCGCGATCGGAGACGCCATCGCGGACGCCCAACTCGGCAAACCCCAAGAGCAAGCATCATGATCATCGACTGCCACGCCCATCTCGTTCCTCCCGCTCTGCTCGAGGACATCAAGTCGCAAGCCGGCCAGTTTCCGTCGGTCCGCCTGATCGCGGACGGTGCCAGCCTTGGCTTCTCCTTCGCCGGCGGCAAGCCGACCCGCCCGGTATCGAAGCCGCTGAGCGATCTCGCCGCCCGCCTGAAATGGATGGACGACAACAAGATCGAGCGCCAGGTCGTCGCCGGTTGGCTCGACATGTACGGCAACGACCTGCCGGCGGCGGAAGGTGCCGCCTGGGCGCGATTGATCAACAAGCATCTGCTGCAAACGGCGAAAGAGCAGCCGCGTTTCATTCCGCTGGCGACCGTTCCGCTGCAGGACGGCGCGCTCGCAGCTGAAGTGCTGCGCGAAGCGCATGCGGCCGGCTTCAAGGGCGTCATGATCGGCACGCAGCCGAAAGGGCGCGGAGGCGTGCTCGACGACGCATCGCTGGATCCTTTCTGGGAAGCCGCGAACGAACTCGGCATGGTCGTATCGCCACATCCGGTATTCGAGAGCGGCGACGACCGCGTCCACGATTACGGCATGGCCAACGCGGTGGGCCGCGTCACCGACACGATGATCGCCGTGTCGCGCATGATCTATGCTGGCCACTTCACCCGTTTCCCGAAAATGAAGTTTTTGGCGCTGATCGGCGGCGCCGGTCTGCCCTACATCATGGGCCGGCTGCGGACCAACTATGCGTTGGACAAGAAGCTGGGCGATCCCGACGCCGCGCTGGCGACCATGTACTACGACACCATCGTGCAGGATCCGCGCACGCTGCGTTATCTCGCTGACATTGTCGGCGCCGACCGCATCATGATGGGGTCCGACATGCCTTTCCCGATCGGCGACCTGTCGCCGCTGAAGATCGTGGACGAGTGCAAGTTTTCGGATGCGGAGCGCGCTTCCATCAATGGCGGTCTCGCACAAAAGCTCTTCGGGCTGTGAGGAGAAGACGACATGAAACTTGATATATCGGGCGAAGAAACCATTCAGGCCACGCAGGATCAGCTGTGGTCGGCGCTCAACGACCCACTGGTTTTGACGCGCTGCGTGCCGGGCTGCAAGGCGATGATCGAGACGTCGCCTGACAATTACAAGGTGGAAATGCAATTGCGCGTCGCCGCGGTCGGCGGCTCGTTCGAGGGCGAGATTTCATTGTTCGACAAGGTGCCGCCAACGACCTGCAGCATCAAAGTATCCGGTGCGGGCACGCTTGGCCACGGCAACGGCAGCGCCACCTTTCAGATCATTCCGGAAGGCGCTGCAGCCTGTCGGCTGAAATATCAGGGCGTCGGCGAGATCGGCGGCCTCGTCGCCGGTGTCGGCCAGCGCATCCTGAGCAGCGTGTCGAAACACCTCGTCGGCAAGTTCTTTACCACGCTGCGCAAGGAATTCGAAAGCCCGGTCGCCGGCGCAGCCTGATCAACTAAAATTCGAGGAGGGACGGCCATGAAAAAAATTATTGCAGGTTTCATCTGCCTATTTGTCGGAGTACCGGCCCTTCCCTCGTTCGCGCAGGCGCCCGAGCCTCTGTCGATCGTGGTGTTCGGCGCGCCATCCCTCGGCGCGTTCCTACCGCCAATCATCAAGGCGCAGAAGCTCGATGAGAAGAACGGCCTGGCGATCAAATTCGAAGAGCGCACGCCCGATGCCTATACCGCCCAGTTCAACTCCGGCGAATTCCAGCTGGGTGGAAGTGCAGCGCTCCTGACCGTCGGTTTGGCCGACGTCCGCGGTGTGAAAGTCGCATACCTTTTCAACCTGTTCGATTTCTGGGGGGCAGTCGTCACGTCGCGCGCCGACGTGAAAACGCTGAAGGATCTCGAAGGCAAGGAATTGGCGGCCGCAAAAGGCACGACGAATTATGTGATGTTCGACTGGTTCGCGCGCCAGCTTGGTGCCGATACCGGCAAGTTTGCCGTGGTGAACACCGCTACACCGGGGCTCGTCGGTTATGCGATGGCAGACCGCGCCGCGGCGGTTCATCTTTGGGAGCCCGCCTATACGACGCTGGTGACCAAGAAGCCCGCCGTCCGCACCATCGACATCGGAATCGCCGACAGTTGGAAGAAGTTCACCGGCAGCACGAACATTCCCTATCTGGGCGTTGCGGCCCACGTCGGCTGGATCGAGAAGAACGGAAAACTGATCCCAAAACTGTACGCCGCCTACAAGGAGGCGGCGGAATGGGTGACGGCGAACCCGGATCAGGCAGCCAAGCTGATCTCGCCGAAGGGGACGGCCGAAGACCAAAAGGCGATTGCGGATCTGATCGTGCACAAGGAGCGCCTTGGCTTGAATGTCCAATGGGCTTCGGACGTTCGCACGGAGATCCAGTCCGTCTATTCGGCCGGCAAGGCAATCTCGTTCCTACCGTCCGATCCGTCGGCCGCGACGGTCTATGAGGCAGCAAAATGACGGACGCAGCGCACGCGGCGCCGTCAGCGCAGCGGAATGCTTTGCTCGAATGGATCACGAGCATCGCGATCTCCATTCTGCCATTCATCGTCGTTATCGCGCTGTGGCAATTCGCGTCGCTGTTTTTTCCGCGTGTGCTGTTTCCATCACTGATCGATGTCTTCTGGCGCTGTCTGGAAATTTTCTCGAACGGCGAGGTGTTCTGGAATGTCGCCTCGACGGTCATTCGCATCCTTGCTGGGCTCGCGGGCGCCTTCGTGATCGGCGGGCTTCTGGGTCTCGTCATGGCGCGTTCCCGGCCGATCGACAAATTCCTTTCGCCGATCCTCACCTTGTTCCAGGGCATTCCTGCGCTGTCCTGGGTAGTGTTCGCGATCATCTGGTTTCACGGCACGGAGTTTCGAATCTTCTTCATCATGGTGATGACCACGCTGCCGGCGTTCACATTCCAGGTGATCGGTGCGTTGCGCGGGATGTCCAAGGACCTCACCGAGATGGTCTTCTCGTTTCGGCCGACACGGTTGAAGATGTTCCGGACCATGGTGGCACCGGCAATTCTTCCGGATATCCTGACGGCATGGAAGGTCAACCTCGGCAATGCCTCGCGTGTGGTCGTGGTCGCCGAGCTGGTCGGCGCGAGCGGGGGCGTTGGCTATCAGCTGCTGCAGCAGCAGCAGCTGTTCGACATGGCTGGCGCGCTGGCCTGGACGTTGCAGCTGGTGTTCTTCGTCCTCCTCGTCCAGGGGGCGCTGACGTTGATCGAGACGACTGCTTTCCGCTATCGGGCCGTTTCGGAGCGCGCATTATGACAGACACCATGGACATGACAGGCACAATGCCGATCTCTCTGGCTATTAGACTTGATGAAGGCGCCATATGTCTTTCCGACGTCTCCAAGGTGTTCGGAAGAGAAGGTAGCGTAGGCGCCTATCGGGCTGTTAATCATCTCAACCTCGACGTTGCTCCGGGTCAGATGCTGGCGCTGCTCGGCAAGACCGGCTGCGGCAAGTCGACGATCTTCAACATGGTCGCCGGATTGACCGAGCCGACGTCTGGCGTGGTCCGTGTCGGCGGGCGCGATCCGTTCGCGGATTTTAATTCGTTCCGGGGCAGAATGGCCATCGTCTTCCAGGGCGACAGGTTGTTGCCGTGGCGAACTGCGATCCAGAACGTTGAACTGGGACTGGAGATGCTCGACAATCCACCGGCCGACCGCAAGGATCGGGCTCAGAAGTGGCTGATCCAGCTTGGCCTCGGCGGCCATGAGAATGATTACCCGCATGCTTTGTCCGGCGGCATGCGGCAACGTGTTTCAATTGCCCGAGCCTTTGCCACTGACGCGCAAATTCTGCTCTGCGATGAGCCGTTCTCAGCGCTCGATGAATCGACCGCGGGCAAGCTCAGGGCCGAATTTGTCCGGCTGGTGAAGGAAAACGGAAAGACCGCAGTCTTCATAACGCACTCGATCAGCGAGGCGCTAGAAATCGGGGACCGCATCGTCGTCCTCAAGCGTCCAGCCGTGATTGCCTATGATGTGAGCTTCGATAAGACGACATCGCAGGAAGAGCGTGCGCTCATCCGCGAGCGGATCGGCGCAGTTCTAGCTGCTTGAGCGAAACAAAAACCTCAGGGGACGAGATATGCCGATTTCGACTTCAGGCGTTATGATCGACGTCGACAATGGCGTCCATCTGGCCGTCACTGATTCTGGCGCTCGCCACAAGCCAATTTTGTTGTTGAGCAATTCGCTTGCGACATCGAGCGGCATGTGGTCGGAGGTAGTCAACCTGTTAACGCCGCACATCCGGATTGTTCGCTACGATACGCGGGGCCACGGGGCGTCAGACGCGCCAGGCGATGGGTATACACTCGAACGGCTCGGCCTGGACGCTCTTGCAATCCTCGATGCGCTCGATATTCCGCGGGCTTACATAGGCGGCCTTTCTCTCGGCGGCCTCACCGCGATGTGGCTCGGTATCCATGCAGCCGATCGTGTTTGCGGACTTGTTCTGGCAAACACCGCGGCCAGTTTTCCGCCCGAAGCGATGTGGCGCGAACGAGCGGCCACCGCGCGCTCGTCAGGCCTTTCCGGCTATGTTCAACCCTCCCTGGATCGTTGGGTCACCCAGCAATATCGCGACGAGCATCCAGTACGCACCGCCGAACTCGCGGCGATCATAATGACGACGTCCCCTGCGGGGTATGCTGGTTGTTGCGAAGTGCTGGCCACGGCCGATCTGTTGCCCGATCTCCCACGGATCGCGTGCCCAGTGCACATCATTGCGGGCTCGCAGGATCTTTCAACTCCGCCGACGCGGAGCGAGCAATTGCGTGTAGCGATACCACAGGCCGACCTAACAATCGTTGACGCTGCACATATCTCGGCAATCGAGATTCCACAATCCTTCGTCGATGCCGTCCGCTCCATCGTTCGATATTCCTAAATAGGTCACTGCGCGATGGCCGCATCTGGCGGCTTGTGTCGCAAACGCCAGCTCACGATCGTGATTCCATTGGATAATCGGCGGACTCGGAATTGATGATGGGCACCGAGCAGACCGATCCGGCGTCGCTGTTTTACCCGTACATGCTTGAGCGGGTGCCCGCCTCTCACCTCCGGAGGCCTATCGACAGCTTGTCGACCTATGGAACTAGTTGGCACCATTCCAGCCCGCCCGGCCGGCCATGGATTGATTCTGAATCGCTCGTTAGAGTTTGTTGGTGCCTAATGCTACGGCATTCGCTCCGAATGCCGGTTGTGTGAATGGATGATTTTGGCTTTTAAAAATACAGGCACTTCAGCGGGAAGAGTAAATTCGAATTTCGCCGAGGCAGGACTTTGCGAGATACACCAGTTGCGCAAATTTATACGTTTCGACCAAATGGAAATGTTGCGTTGCAGTACTCAAATTCCAAAAAAACTTCCTTGACACGGTCGCTATTCCAGATAGCTTTATATTAAAGGTAAATCTCGTTCTGGGAGGAGCATATGAGCGCGGTTGGTGGCGTAGATCCTCGCGCTTTCCGCCATGCGCTCGGGCAATTTGCCACCGGCGTCGCGGTAATCACTGCCGAAGGGGCCCAAGGCCAGCCAATCGGGCTGACCATGAGTTCCTTCAATTCGGTTTCGATCGATCCGCCTCTGATTCTTTTCTCCATTGACCGCAAGGCATTTAGCCTGCAGGCGATGGCCGAGGCCAAAGGCTATGCGGTGAATATCCTGGGACGTGACCAGGAGCATCTGTCGAATAAGTTCGCGCGTGCGCTGGGCGACAAATGGGAAGCGGTGGAGCACACGCTGGGCCTTGAGGCGGCGCCGCTGATTGCGGGCGCGCTCGCACATTTCGAATGTGCGCCCTATTCGCAATATGACGGCGGCGATCACGTGATCTTCGTCGGCCGTGTCGTCAAGTTTTCGGCCTATCCGGTCAACGAGCCGCTGGTTTTCTTTCGCGGGGCCTATCGCAGCCTCAAGGATACCGAGCGCAGCCCGGAATGGCCGCTCCCGATGCACTACTAAAATTTGGAAGTTTCGAGGGACAGCATGATCAAGACCGGCGAACAGCATATTGCCAGCCTGCGGGACGGCCGCGAGGTTTACCTCGACGGCGAACTCGTCAAGGACGTCACCACCCATCCAGCCTATCGCGGCGCCGTCGCCTCGGTCGGCAAGATGTTCGATTTTCACAGCGCACCGGAAAATCGCGATCTGATGACCTTCGAGACCGAAACCGGCACCCGCGCCAACCGCATCTGGGAGCTGCCGGGCAGCTATGATGCGCTGGTCAAGCGCCGCAAGGGCCTCGAAGCCTGGACCGAGTTGCATGCCGGCTTCATGGGCCGCGCTCCGGACCATGTCGCCTCCTGCATCGCCGGCATGTTCATGGGCCTCGACGTGTTCGAAGGCTACAATGCCGACCGCGCCAAGGCGCTGGCCGACTATTATCGCTATGCCCGCGACAACGATCTCTATCTCACTTACGTCATCATCAATCCGCAGGCCGACCGCTCCAAGAGCGCGGCGCAGCAGGCCGATCCGTTCCTCTCGGCCGGCGTCGTTTCGCGCGATGAAGGTGGCCTGGTGATCCGTGGCGCCAAGATGCTTGCCACCGGCGGCATCATGGCGAACGAGGTGTTCGTCACCTGCATCCAGCCGTTGCAGCCCGGCGACGAGAAATATGCCGTCTCCTTCGCCATTCCGATGAACACCAAGGGTCTGAAGATCCTGTCGCGCAAGTCTTACGAGGCGTCGGCGACCTCGGTGTTCGACAATCCGCTCGCCAGCCGCTTCGACGAGAACGACGCCGTTCTGTATTTCGACGACGTAAAGGTGCCGTGGGATCGCGTGTTCATCGATCAGGACATCGCGATGTGCCAGAAGCAGTTCCACGCGACGCCGGCGCATTCCTATCAGAACTACCAGGCAATGATCCGCCTGTCGGTGAAGCTGCGCTTCCTGATCGGCATTGCGCATCGTACCGCCGAGACCAATGGCGTCATCGGTTTCCCGCAGGTCAAGGAAATGCTCGGCCAGCTCGCGGCTGAAGTCTCCATGGTTGAAGCCTTCGTGCTCGGCATGGAAGCCAAGGGTGCCCAGCGCGGCGCCTATTTCGTGCCAGATCGCGGTCTGCTCTATGGCGCGCAGGTGATCACCCAGCAGCTTTATTCCAAGGTCATCAACACGCTGCGCGAACTCGCCGGTGGCGGCATGATCATGCTGCCGTCCTCGGTGAAGGATTTTCAGAATCCCGAACTGGCAGCGCTGATCGGCAAGACCCAGCAGTCGCCGGCCGCCGGCGCGGTCGACAAAGTGAAGTTCTACAAACTCGCCTGGGATGCAGTCGGCTCCGAGTTCGCCTCGCGTCACTCGCAATACGAGATGTTCTTTGCGGGTGCCACCTTTGTGACCAAGGGCCATGCGTTCCGCACATATGACTGGGCAGGCTCCACGATGCTGCTCGACAAGATGCTGGCGAGCTATGATCTTGCCGACGAACTCACGACGGGTGGCAAGCCCATCGCCGCCGTTGCCTAACCCGTCACGACAGGACAACCATCATGGCCATTAACAAGATCCACGACGAATTCCGCACCATCGACATGTCTTCGGGCTGGGAAACGCCGCCCGGCTATCCAGCCGGCATCCAGCAGAAGATCCTGTCGGGTGCGCTCGACGAGGCAAACAAGAAGGGCAGCCGCACCCGCCTGCTGCGCTTCGAGCCGGGCGTGTACACAACCGAGCCGTTCGTGCATGAATACTGGGAAGAAGTGTTCCTATTCACCGGCGACCTGATCGTCGGCAACGACAAGCAGGGCAATGGCGGCGAAAGCTTCCAGCCGAACACCTATGCGGTCCGTCCGCCGGGCGTCTTCCATGGCCCGTTCAAGTCGGTCGGCGGCTGCGTGTTGATGGAGATCCACTATTTCGACCCAGCATAAAATCTCGACGCAACGACTGATCGTCGGTATCACTGGAGCTTCCGGCGCCATCTATGGCGTACGTTTGCTCCAAATGCTGCAGCAGACTGATATCGAGACACATCTCGTTCTCAGCAAGTCTGCCAAGCTGACGCTCACGCAAGAACTCGATATAAAGGCAATTGACGTTGCGGCGCTTGCCGATGTGGTTCATGCGGCGGAAAATATCGGGGCGACGATATCAAGCGGATCATTCCGGACAATGGGCATGATCATTGCGCCATGTTCGATGCGAAGCTTGGCCGAGATTGCGACAGGCGCTACTTCATCACTGGTCACCCGGGCAGCAGACGTAGTTCTGAAGGAACGTCGTCGACTTGTCCTTCTTGCGCGGGAGACGCCGCTACATCTAGGTCATCTCAAATCTATGGCCGCAGTCACCGAGATGGGCGCGATCGTGTACCCGCCGGTCCCTGCGTTTTACGCGAAGCCTGTGTCGATCGAGCAAATGGTGGACCAAACCGTTGGTAGGGTTCTCGACCTATTCGATATTGACGCCGATACGGTCCACCGGTGGGAGGGGCTGAGTTCGCCCAAAAGTCGGGAATAGATCCGAAAAAGCGAGCCGTAACTTGGAGTTATCGTTGATGGGGCAGGGGATCGAGTTCTCCGAGGAAAGTTGGCGCTTTGCGTTGAGGCTGTACGAAGCGCCTGGGGTCTCCGAGGCCTGCTTACGCCTTCAAGCCGAGGCGGAAGTGGATGTAATGTTCATGCTCGTGACGTTGTTCGCTGCTTCGCACAAAGGCGTCGTACTGACCTCAAGCGATATTGGGATCCTTGATGAAAACTGTCGGACTTGGCGCGACGAGGTCATAAAGCCACTGCGGCGTGTGCGCACAGTAATGAAAAGGATGGTATTGGGCGCCTAAAGCGCTGAGGCGTCATCGCTTCGTAACGCCGTCAAGACCAACGAGCTTTGTGCTGAGCGTTTTGAGAACGATCTGCTCGGAGATTTACTGTTTGCTTGGCCGAGCTCTTCGACAAAGCTCACGGCCGGCCAAGTCAGCGACTGTCTGATCGCCGTGGTGCGTCACTTTGGAAAAAGCGAACCAAGTGCTGACCTCTCCTCTGAGATAATTTTAGTGCTTCAGGCCGCCCTAGCCGCACGCGAATAGTGCAGCGCACGCTAACAATTTAATCATCGCGCAGCCAGTCGCCCGCTTGACTACCTTTGTCACTTAACTATCTTCTATTGCGATTTATCGTCGCGTGACTACAGGAATACACATGGCCCAACCGCAGATACTTGACACTCGTTTTCGTTCGGCGCTTGCACGCTTGGCCAAGAGTGATCGTATCCTGACATTCGAAAAACCAGTCGACCCGCATCTAGAGATCGCAGCGATCCTCAAAAAGCACGACGGTCGGCAGACAATGCTGTTTCCCTCCGTAGTGGGTTACGATGTTCCTTTAGTCGGCAATCTTTTGAGTTCGAAGGAGAATTGCGAAGCGGCGTTTGGCATCGATTACAGCGGCATTCGCGGTCTTGTGCAGCGCGCCATGGGGGCACCGCTGCCGCCCGAACTAATTCCCAATGCGCCATCTCAGGAGGTCGTGCTCAAGACCGGATTCGATATCACGAAGCTGCTTCCGGCGCTCTTCCATGCACCCAACGATGCCGGTCGTTACATCACGGCGGGGATTGTCGTGGTGAAGGATCCGGAGACTGGCGTCTACAATGCGTCCTATCACCGCCTGCAATTGCTGGGGCCTGACAAGGTCGCCATCAAGCTGGATTTCGGCCGTCATCTGCGTCTGGCCTTCGATCGCGCCAAGGCTCAAGGCAGGTCGTTGCCGGTGGCGGTCTGTATCGGTACCGATCTTGCGCTGCATTTCACGGCGGCCACCATGGGCTCGCAGATGCCGGAAAGCGCGGACGAACTCGCGGTTGCCGGCGGTCTCGCCGGTCGTCCGCTGACGGTCGCCAAGGCGGTCTCGCAGGACATGATCGTTCCTGCCGAAAGCGAATTCGTGCTCGAAGGTGAGATTTCTTTCGACGAGGTTGCGCTTGAGGGGCCGTTCGGTGAATTCGTCGGCTTCGCGGCGCCGGCTGCCGATGCGCCGGTTCTGAACATCACTGCCGTGACCCATCGTCTGCGCCCGATCTATCACGTCATCAACGGCTTCGGCCGCGAGACCGTCATCCTGCGCAAATATGTGCTGGAGGCGAGCCTGCTGAAGGTGCTGCAGGCAGCGATCCCGATCGTGGTCGATGCAGAGATGACCTCCGGCGGTCTGCATCGCTTCCACGCCATCATTCAGGTCAAGAAAGAGAGCCGGCAGCATAACGGTCTGCAGCGCAACGCGATCCTGGCGGCGTTCGGTGCGCTGAAGGATCTCGACCTCGTGACCGTCGTCGATCACGACATCGATATCCGCGATCCCATCGATGTCGAATATGCCATTGCCACCCGTATGGAAGCGTCGAGCGACCTGTTCATGATCCCGGGCGCACGCGGGCATGAATATGTGCGCGTCAGCAAGGACGGCATCCGCACCAAGCTGGGCATCGACGCCACCATCCCGTTCGAGGACCAGAACAAGTTCCGGCGCGTCGAATTCGCAACGACCGATGTGCAGTTGAGCGATTTTGCAAGCGGAGAAGACAAGGCGATCCAGGCGCTCGGGATCGTCGGAACGAACATTGCATAGTCTGAAGCCGATTGAATTATCCTCTCAAAGAACAGGACTAAATCGATGAAGCGACTTCTCGTAGCGACCATGCTGGTAGGCGCAGGGATCGGTGTCTCCACTGCATCAGCTCAGGAATGGCCCAGCAAAGCGATCAAGCTAATCGTGCCATATGCGCCTGGCGGCTACACCGATGCTGTCGGTCGTATCACCGCACGCTTCCTTGAGAAGGAGCTCTCGCAGACCGTGGTCGTGGACAACCGTCCCGGCGGGGGTGGCATCGTCGGCTCCGATCTAGTGTCGAAGTCGCCAGGGGATGGCTATACGCTGTGCGTCTGCAGTGCCGGCGCGATCTCGATCGCACCGGTCGCGCAGACGACATCGTATGATCCGCTGAAGAGCTTCAAGACGATCAGCGTCGTGAGCACCATTCCGCAGACTATCATCGTCAACAATGCGCTTCCCATCAATTCGATGGACGAACTCGTGAAGTACGCAAAGGCCAATCCTGGAAAACTCACCTATGGGTCGAGCGGCGCCGGCGGCCTGATGTATTACTCGGTCGCGCTGTTCGATAGCCGCGTCGGCACGAAGATGATCCACGTGCCTTATAAGGGCGGCGCCCCTGCAACGATGGCTGTGGTTGCAGGCGAGGTGAATCTGTCCTTCACCAATATGACCGACGCTTTGCCGCAGATGGAGGCAAAAACCGTTCGCGCGCTGGCGGTGACATCGGCGAAGCGCAGCGAGTTCGCGCCGAACCTGCCGACCGTTGCCGAAACTGTGGTTCCTAACTATGCGGTGGAATCGTGGAATGGCATCATGGCGCCCGCATCGACGCCGGACGCGATCGTCACCAAGGTCTCGAATGCGCTCAAGAAAATGGCCGCAGATCCGGACGTGAAGAAGCAGATGGCGGTTGTCGGTGCATCCACCGTGTTCACGACCCCGGCAGAGTTCTCGACGCAGATCGGCAAGGAAGTCGATCAGTGGCGCGACCTGCTCAAGGAAATCGGCGAGAAGAAGACCTGAGATGGCGAACGGGCGGACGGTGTCCCCACCTCACCGTCCGCCTTTCTGACACGTTGGCTAAGGAGAGTGCCAATGAAGACCTTTGCACAGAAGGGCAATACGGATGTCTATTCGGGACTGCTTCTGGTCGCGGTAGCCGCTATTGCTCTGCTCTATATCCGAACGCTAACCATCGGCACAGTTCTCGACATGGGACCGGGATACTTCCCGCTTGGTCTGGCCTTGATCGTGTTGGCCATGGGCCTGGTGCTGGTATTCAAGGGACTGACGACGGCGGGCTTGCCGGTCGGCGCGATCCATCTCCGGCCTTTGTTCTTCATTCTGTTGTCCTTCGTCGCGTTCGGCTTTCTGGTCGAACGTGCAGGTCTCCTGATCGCGATCCTCGTACAGGTCGCAATCGCGCATTTTGCGTCTAGCGAAGCAACCTGGCGCGCAACTGCCATCACCGGCGTTTCGGTGGCCATCCTGTCGTCGGTTGTCTTCGTTCTGCTTCTTAAAATCCCGGTGAACATACTGCCATGATGGATATTTTCTCTGGGCTTGCGCATGGCTTTTCCGTCGCCGCCACGCCGCTGAATCTCTTATTCTGTCTAGTCGGCGCGATCTGCGGCACGCTGATCGGCGTTCTTCCCGGTCTCGGTCCAGTTGCAACGATCTCGCTGCTGCTGCCAGCAACCTATGCACTCGATCCGACCGGCGCGATCATCATGCTGGCTGGAATCTATTACGGCGCGCAATATGGTGGCTCGACCACGGCAATCCTGGTAAACATCCCTGGCGAGTCCACATCGGTCGTTACGGCCATCGACGGCTATAAGATGGCGCAACAGGGCAGGGCCGGTGAAGCGCTCGCCATTGCGGCGATCGGTTCGTTCATCGCTGGCTGCTTCGGTACTGTGATCATAGCGTTGCTAGGCCCACCGCTTGCGCTGATGACGCAGAAATTTGCGTCGCCCGACTATTTCTCGCTCATGATCCTCGGTCTTGTATCGGCTGTGGTACTGGCCAATAGCTCGCCGTTCCGCGCCATTTCAATGATCTTTCTTGGGCTGCTGCTTGGAATGGTGGGCATGGACATCAATACCGGCGAAGCGCGGATGACGTTCGGCCTGATCGAACTGTCGGACGGCATCAATTTCGTCGCATTGGTGATGGGTCTTTTTGGCGTCGCCGAAGTCATCTCCAATCTGGAAGGCGTGTCGCAGCGCATCGTCAATCATTCGAAGATCTCCAGCATTTGGCCATCGTTCAAGGTGCTTCGCGGTGCCTGGGGGGCGGTAACCCGCGGCACATTGCTCGGCACGTTGTTTGGCATTCTGCCTGGCGGCGGCGCGACAATTGCGTCCTTCTCGTCCTATGCGCTCGAAAAGCGCGTATCCAAGACACCCGAACGTTTCGGCAATGGTGCCATCGAGGGGGTGGCCGGTCCGGAGTCGGCCAATAATGCAGCTGCGCAAACCTCGTTTGTTCCTCTGTTGACCATGGGCATTCCGACCAGCGCCACGATGGCTCTGCTTGTTGGTGCCCTGACGCTGCACGGTATCTCGCCCGGACCGACAATCATCTCGCGTCAGCCGGACCTTTTCTGGGGCCTGATCGCGAGCATGTTCATCGGCAACGCGATGCTGGTGATCATCAATCTGCCGATGATCGGGATCTGGGTTCGCTTGCTCAATGTGCCGTATCGGATCCTATATCTCGTCATCGTCGTGATCTGCGCCATCGGCGTGTTCTCGGTGAACAATTCGAGTTTCGACATCTATATGACCGTCGGATTCACGGCTCTTGGCTACATCCTGCGCAAGCTCGATGCCGAACCGGCACCGCTCTTGATGGGCTTTGTGCTTGGGCCGATGGTGGAAGAGAACTTCCGTCGCAGCCTGATCACCGCGCAGGGAGATCCGACGATCTTCCTTCAACGGCCTATCAGTCTGGCGCTGCTGTTAATGGCGTTGGCTTTGTTGATCTCGATTCTGATGCCGTCGATCAAGAAGCGCCGCGAAGAAGTGTTCCAAGAGTAACATCGCGAGAGCTCCACGCACCGAACCGAAGAGGATCCGCGGATGATGGCATGTCAATCGGCTCAGGCAGGGATTCTGAGAAACGGTGGAGAAATCTTGGTCGCTGCCTTGCAAGGCGGCGGCGCGGACCGGATGTTTGGCGTCCCCGGCGAGAGTGCGTTGCCAATCTTCGACGCGCTCTACGAGTCCAATACGGGAATCCAATTCGTCGTATGCCGCCACGAGGCGACGGCGTCACATATGGCGGAAGCGGACGGAAAGATGTCGGGGCGCCCCGGTATCTGCATCGTCAGCCGCGGTCCCGGCGCCATGCATGCGGCGATCGGGCTGCACACTGCATGGCAGGACTCGACGCCGATGATCCTGATCATCGGACAGGTGCCGCGCAGTCATCGTGGCCGCGAGGGCTTTCAAGAAATCGACTACACGCGCACCTTCGATGAAATGACCAAATGGGTGGCGGAGATCGACAATGTCGACTGCATTCCAGAAATGGTCAGCCGCGCTTTCCATGTGTCCATGCAGGGGCGGCCGGGGCCTGTGGTGCTGTCGATCCCGGAAGACGTACTCAGCGCCACAAGTGCGGTCAGCGATGTCGTTCCCGCGACGACTATCGAGGCGGCGCCGTCCGCGGCGCAGATGGCGGACATTCACCGACTGCTGCTACAGGCCAAGCGGCCGCTTGTCATTGTCGGCAATTGCGGATAGACGCCGGATGCGGCGGCGGCCTTCCGCCAGTTCGTCGAGCGCAATGATCTGCCAGTCGTCGCGGGATTCCGGTCGCAGGACGTGCTCGACAATCGTAGCAACCAGTATGTCGGGGATATCAGCCTGGGCTGCAGCCGCGCTCTGATGGCACATGTCCAGACGTCGGACTTGCTCCTGGTGATCGGCGATCGTTTGGGAGACGTCACCACCAATCACTACACGCTCCTCGACGTTCCGGTTCCGAAGCAGGTGTTAATCCATGTATTTCCTGGACCGGAGGAACTAGGCCGCGTCTTCAGGCCCACAGTGGGAATTCCAGCGAATTCAGCACGCTTCGTCGAGGCATTGGCGACGGTGGCACCACTCGATAAGAATACTTGGGCACCATGGCGTGCCAAGTTGCGTGCAGCGTATGTGGATTATCAGGCGCCGCGGACGGATGCGCCACCTTTCGATCTCGCCAAGGTCGTCGATCATCTGAACGACGTTTTGCCCGATGATGCCATCGTCACCAATGGCGCCGGAAACTATACGATCTGGCTCCATCGATATTACCGCTATCGCAAATTAGGCACGCAAATCGCACCTAAGTCTGGATCCATGGGATACGGCCCGCCTGCCGCGATTGCGGCGCAGTTGCGACATCCCGAGCGGCGGGTGGTCTGTTTCGCGGGCGACGGTTGTTTCATGATGGCGTCGCAAGACTTTGCAACCGCCGTCCAGCATCAACTTCCGATCATCGTGGTGATCGTCAATGATGCGATGTACGGATCGATCCGCATGCATCAAAAGCTGAATTATCCGGGGCGACCGAGTGGTACTGACTTGCTTAATCCAGATTTTGCGGCGCTTGCGAGAACCTATGGGGCTCATGGAGAAAGCATCAATCAACATGATCAGTTCCCAGGCGCATTTGAGCGCGCCATGCTTGCGGAGATGCCGGCGGTGATTGAAATCCGTGTGGATGGGAAGCAACTTACTCCAGACAGGAAGCTGCCGCTCTCCTAAGGCGTCGTTGCCCAGCACGGCGCCGACCGGTACGAAGCTATTTCTTCGGAGGTCGAGCGCGTGAGCAACGTAAAACCGGGCTCAGCTTGCGTTTCGTAGTAAGTGAAGCCGGTCCTGTTGTCGCGACGTCCTTTCGATAGGACGGACAGACCTAGATCCATTGCTTGTTGTTCGGCCGCATCGGTGCTATCTGCCGAAAAGCCGATGTGATAGTCGCCTTCTCCTTTCGCATCGAGAAAATCCCGCTAAGGACACCGTTTGTGAAGCGGCTGGCAGAGTTGAACCTGCACATTCGGCAGACTGCAAACATGATACGTCAGCTCTGCGAATGCTTCGGAGTTCGGAGCAGTCAGTTCGGTATATTCGATCAGGGGTGGGTAATCCTGCCAAGGTCCGATGCCTATAGATTGGTAGTGCGCCTGTGTTTTGTCGATATCGTTCGCGACGAGGCAGATATGGTGAAGGTTGGCGAACAAGTTCATTCTCCAGCTCCTTGCTCGGGCATCACACAATTCAGCACGCGGCGTCCGCCGTCCAGATATATGGTTTCGCCGGTGATGTAGGAAGCGTCGTCGCTTGCAAGGAAGGCGACAACAGAAGCGATCGAGCGCTCCCATGGCGCCGAGCGTGCGACAGTTTCTCCTCATTCTTTGGAACTTCGAGGCCCGCACCGCAACCTTTCCATGCTCAAGCGCGAAAAGGCAGACATGCAGGGCTAAGTCAGCTCGCCGGATAGGTGTTCCCCTATTCCCTCGGCAATGGCGGACCATCTGTATTTGCTAGGCTTCCGGTCCGTTCCGCACCGGCTACCGACGGTGCCGGAGATCGACCTAACAGGTCACCTCGATCGTCTCTTCGGAAACATCAGAAGCGGCGTCATCGGCGGCCGGTCTATTGGTAATCAAGCTTGAAGTGTCCCCGCCCTGGCGTCTGGCGGTGACCGAGGGCATCGCCGAGCGCACGACGAACTTGAGTGCCTCGTAATTGAGAAGCTCGACACGTTAGGTTACAGGCGTTTCGTAGTGAACTCACTTCACTTTGCAGGTCTAGGTTGTCGGCGACGCATCCATGCTGACCGGAGGGGAATACTGAACCCGCAATTGTCAGAAGCTCGCCAGTCCGCTGCGTGTCATCGTCTGATCGAACGAGAGAACGAATTCCGGATGTCGATTACATGCTCGCGCATCAGCATTTCCGCTCGCCAAGATTCCCGTGCTTTGATCGCCTCGTAGATCCGATGATGATCGTCGTGCCGACGACGGACTTCCCGATGTTCAAACGCCACAATGTTCCTTGCAGACGAAGAGGGCACATTCTGGCAATTCCGGACCATCTCGGCGAGCATCCTATTGTCGGCGGCCGAGATCAAAGTCTGGTGAAAATCTGCGTTGATATCGCGATAAGCAAGCAAATCCGTTTCAGACAAGGTGGCGTGGGAAAGCAACTCGTCTCCCGCTACCAAGCTCGCTTCCATCACAGCGTGCTCGTTCGGATTAAACCCCCGTTCGGCAGCGAGCCTCGCTGCGAGCCCTTCAAGCGATGCCCGGATTTCGAACGCGCCAACGATGGCGCTCAACGGAAATTCCCGGACTGTGAAGCCGCGATTAGGTGAATAGTCTAATAGGCCTTCCCCGGCGAGAGCCTGAAGAGCGGCTCTGACTGGAGTTCGTGACACATCAAGCCGCTTGCTGAGCTGCACCTCGTTCATGCGTTCGCTTGCCGCGACAGTCCCGTCGAGAATGTCGTTGCGAACACGCTCCAGCACCGACAGAGATCGTGTACCCGCTCGAACCGGAAGGTCGATAGGAGGGGCGGCAATGGCAGTCACGGCAGCTAGCCTTATCTGAGGTCGGCGGTTGTATCAGAAACTGTGCGTAAGTCACTCAATCGCTACGATGGGATATTTGATCGATCTTTGCCGTTACGACGACGAGTCATCGAACGTACCAAACTTGTTTTTACGGTCGCGACATGTTCACGCATCAGAAGCTCAGAGCGATGGGCATCGCGCGTAAGGATTGCGTCATAGATTCTATGGTGGTCGTCGTGACGACGGCGCACATCCATATGCTCAAAAGCAACAATGTAATGCAGGGACGACTGAGGAACGATCTGGCAAAGACGGATCATTTCCACGAGCATCCGGCAACGTGCTGCCTTGTGTATAGTTTCGTGAATTATGAAGTTAATCGCACCGTAAACTTTTCGTTCGGTCTCACCGAGCGGCTCCTTGGCAAGTAGCTCGTCGCCATCCGCGAGGGCTTGCTCGATGACGTCGCGTTCCTCATCGCTGAGGCCACGTTCGGCCGCAAACCGTGCAGCCATTGCTTCTAGGTTCGCGCGGATTTCGTAAGCATCGATGATCTCTGGTGCTTGAAAACTTCGAACTGAGTATCCGCAATTCGGGGCGTATTCGAGAAGCCCGTCCGCTGCCAAGGATTGCAGTGCGGCACGTATTGGCGTCCGCGACACCCCCAACATCTCACTGAGCCTAACTTCTTGCAGTCGGGCGCCGGGTTCGAAGTCCCCCTCCAAAATGAAGGACCGGATGCGGTCGGCGACTGAAAGTGATCGCGTGGCGGTACGGTCGGGCGATTGAGCTGACTGATCGGACATGATTTCACGTTGTTTGCTTGGAAATGCATACAGTATCTCGATGAGTCTCGCAAGACGAATATTGCAGTGCACGCACCTCATTAGTTCCCTGTAAGCGCGATAAAAGGTCAAAAATTAGCTGCATCGCACGAAGTGAAGCAACAAATTGCCAATTTTTTGCTCTCAGAATGTATACAATAATTGTTGACTGTTGGGTGGATTGTACTCAATGTTGCGTAATCGAATACACGTTGGGGAAGGGCGTACGGAAAATGGAAATGAACGGCACGGCGCGACACGTAGCAAAGCGGGAGCGATCGGAAGTTGCGCTTCCGGAGTGTGTCTCGGCCTCATGCCTGCGTGAGTTCCAACGGTGGTTGGCGTGACCGGCCGGATGAAGCATCTCCTGGCGACCGGGGGGGCGGCTATTGCGGCAAACTCCGGTGGGGGCGCTCTTCCGGTTGTTGATGTACTGGCCGATTTCGGCGTGAGCTGTCTTTTCATCGACTGCGAGCGAACGGCGATCTCCGTGGAGAATGTTCCCGTCTTAGCTCGTGCGGCACAGGCGCGCGGGATGAGTGCGATCGTACGAGGCCCGTCCAAAGACTCGGCCGTCCTCACTCGATGTCTTGATTGTTGTATCGACGGTTTAGTTCTTCCAGGCGTAGAGAGCGCGCAAAAATGCGTGCTACTGAGGAGCGTCGACCGGACTGCTGCGCGCGGCCGCGAGGCCGATCTGGCCCCCATGGCGCAAATCGAAAGTCTCCCAGGGGGCTTCGCGTGGGCCGAGATCTCCTCGTCGTCTGGAATCGATGCCGTCCTCGTCGGGCCGAGCGACCTCGCGCATTCGATGGGCCGCCTTGGTGACATCGGCCACCCAGAAGTGGCCTCAGCGGTTGATGGACTCGTGACGGACTTGGCCATCGCGGGCAAGCCGTTTGGTCTCCCGGTGACTCCGAGCTCCGCCCGTGAATGGCTCGGGCGAGGCGCCCGTCTTCTCTACGTATCACTCGCAACCCTGATGGCGCCTGGTCTCCGAGATTTGCGGGGCATAGTCCGATGAATGAAGTCGGCCTCGTTAGTCCAACAGAGCTTGGCGGAATGCAGCGTTACTCGAAAAATCTGCTCGGCTTTTGCCCGCTTCTCGGATGCTTTGTGCGTCTATTACCTCACTGAAACTGTAGAGAATAAAGGAACTTCCGTATGACCGGCCCAACCTTGCCACGCGATCGATGCGACTATTCTGCAATCGTCGATCGTCCGAAGCTGAAGCTGCCGGGCAACTCCCGCATGATCGTTTGGACAATCGTGAATCTGGAGGTCTGGGATATCGCCAAGCCGATGGCGCGTCAGGTGCTGCCTGCGCCGACCGGCCTTCCGTTGTTGCCGGACGTCGCCAATTGGGGCTGGCATGAATACGGCATGCGCGTCGGCGTTTGGCGCTTCTTTGACCTCTACAAGAAGCTGGCTATCAAGCCGACGCTTTCGATCAATGCGCGTGTGTGTGAAGACTATGCCCGCGTTGCGCAAGAGGCGAAGGATCTCGATTGGGAGTTCATGGGCCATGCATACGAGCAGGGGCCGATTCATAAGGAAGAAAACCAGAAGGCGATGATTGATCGCTCAATGGATGTGATCGAGCAGTTTGCTGGTAAGCGCCCGGTTGGTTGGCTCGGGCCGGGTCTGACCCAGACGCTGGAAACGCCAGAATATCTTGCGGAAGCAGGCGTTAAGTACATCGGTGATTGGGTCTATGATGATGAGCCGACCGTCATTCGTACAGCGAAGGGGCCGCTTACGACGCTGCCATACACCGTCGAACTGAACGACATCCCGATGATGATGGTCCAGCACCACGACGCATCACAGCTCTTCAATCGGGCCAAGGATCAGTTCGACCGTCTCTACGCTGAGAGCGCCGATCGGCCGAAGATAATGTCGATTGCGATCCACCCGTACATCTCGGGTCAGCCGTTCCGCATCAAGTACCTCGAAGCAATCTACGACTACGTGAACAAGTTCGACGGGGTCGTACACTGGAACGGTGCCCAGATTCTCGATTGGTACAATGGCCAGGTGGCGAAGTGAACGCCGCCCGCCAACACGTGATCCCGCCGGTCCCGGCAACCGGCGTGCCGGTTGTCGGGGGAGGGTACTTTCCGGTCCGCCGCGTCTACTGCGTCGGCCGGAATTATCTCGATCACATCCGCGAAATGAAGGAGGGGGACGAGCGAGATCCGCCGTTTTTCTTCCAGAAACCGCGTGACAGCGTCGTTCCGGACGGCTCGCGTGTTCCTTACCCGCCGTACACTGAAGATTTTCAGTACGAAGTCGAACTTGTGATTGCGGTCGGCGAACCGGGGCGCAACATTGCGGTCGATGACGCTCTCGATCATGTTTGGGGCTATGCAGTCGGCATTGATCTGACCCGCCGCGATCGGCAACGCGACGCGCGCGATCTGCGGCTCCCTTGGGAGATGGGCAAGAGCTTCGATGCGTCGGCGCCATGCGGAGTGATCGCATCCGTCCGCGATGCAAGACTCTTCAGCAACTGCGCCATTATGCTTTCTGTGAATGGTGTCGATAAACAGTGCGGCGACATCGGCCAGATGATCTGGAATGTGCCGGAAATCATTTCTCAGCTTTCCAAACAGATAAAATTAGAGCCTGGCGACTTGATCTACACCGGCACGCCCGCGGGCGTGGGCGCCGTGGTGCCCGGCGACGTCATCGATGCGCGTATCGAAGGGTTGCCTTCGTTGACCATCACCATCACTGCAGCGGAGAGCGATCGTGCTGCCCACTGAACGCATTTCCTACTCACCGATTGACGGTCGCCCCAAGCTGGCGCTGCCAGACGGCAAGCGCATGGCGGTATGGGTGATCGTCAATGTTGAGGAATGGGACGCCAAGCAGACCATGCCGCGCACAGTTCTCACTCCGCCGGCTGGTGGCGTCCCGTCGCCTGATATCCCTAATTGGGCTTGGCACGAGTACGGAAACCGCGTCGGCTTCTGGCGCATGCTGAAAGTATTCGACGATTTTCGCATCCCGGCTGCACTCGCGATCAACGGTTCGGCGATCGTCGCCTATCCGTCGATCGTTGAGGCCGCCAAAGCGCGAAACTGGGAGTTCATGGGCCACGGCTTCACCCAGCGAAACATGCAGAAAGTGGAGAATGAGCGCGAGGATATCCGCAAAACCGCCGATGTAATTGAGCAGGTGACTGGCAAGCGTCCCCGCGGCTGGCTCGGACCAGGTCTCACCGAAACCTGGGAAACTCCGGATCTTCTGAAAATTGAAGGCTACGAGTACGTGTGTGACTGGGTTTTGGACGATCAACCAGTTTGGATCAAGACCGAGACGACACCCATTGTAAACGTTCCCTACACGCAGGAGTGTAACGATGTGGCGATGATGCTCATCCAGCATCACAAAGCATCAGAATATTACGATCGCGCCATCGATCAGTTCGAGCAGATTTATGAAGACGCGGAAGATTCCGCGCGAGTTATGGCACTGGTTGCGCATCCGTACATCATGGGCGCGCCGCATCGCCTGAAGTACTTCCGGCGCATCTTCGACACCATCGCAAGCAAACCGGATGTGGCTTTCATGACCGGTGAGCAAATCCTCGATTGGTACCTCTCCGTAGGTCCCAAGGCACCGACAGCATAGACGGCGTAGCTAGGCATGAGCTTCTTTCAAATCCTTAACGGCTTAACGTTCGCCGCACTGCTCTTCGTGGTTGCGAGCGGCTTCACACTGATCTTTGGTCTTCTTCGCATCGTCAATCTTGCGCATGGCGCACTTTACCTATTCGGCGGGTATGTCGGGTACAGCGTTGCCACGAAAAGCGGCAGCTTCGTACTTGGTGGAGTAGGTGCCATGGCAGCCATTGCGGCCATCGGTTTCGTCCTCGACCAGGGGCTTCTGCGCTTTGTCAGAGGAAGTGACACCAAGCAGGTCTTGATGACACTTGGCGTTGCATTCTTCTTGAACGACCTTGCGTTGGTCATTTGGGGTGGAGACAGTTTCACCGTTCCTATCCCGCAGATACTGCAAGGTGGCACACGAGTCTTCGGAACATTCTATCCGATCTACCGACTGTTTGTGCTTGGGATGGGGGTTTTCATCTTCATCGGACTTTGGATGATCCTTAATCACACACGGATCGGCGCTCTCATCAGAGCAGGTGTGGACGATGCTGAAATGGTGGAAGCATCGGGTGTGAACATCCGCCGTGTCTTCCTTTTCACTTTCCTTTTCGGTTCGGCGCTGGCGGGTCTGGGCGGATTGATGGGTGGCGCGTTCCTATCGCTCTACCCCTCTGCGGACGCAGAAATCCTCACGTTTAGTCTTGCGGTTGTGATCATCGGTGGTCGCGGCAGTCTGGTTGGCGTCGCCGTCGGAAGTTTGCTGGTGGGTCTCCTGAATACGCTCGGTCAAGTCATGTTCCCCGAGCTCGCCTATTTCGTAATTTTCGGGCCGATGGCAGTTCTTCTTGCCTTCCGTCCTCTCGGTTTGTTCGGACGTGCAGCATGATGAATCAGACAGCAAATCCCTCCCGTCTCGCCGGAATAACCGGCCGAGCCGCAATCGCCGCCGCAGCAATCGTCGTTGCTATCGCCACGCTGCCTTTGGTGCTTTCTAGCTATCAGGTCGGCCTTGCTACGGAAGTTCTGATCTTTGGGATTCTGGCGATGTCAATCGACATCTTGGCAGGATTTGCAGGGCGCACATCGCTTGGCCACGGCGCTATTTTTGGCGTCTCGACTTATGTGGTGGTGTATCTCTCGGCTCAGACAGAGATTTCTCCGTGGCTGGCGCTATTTGCGGGCGTAATCGCGGCAACGGCTGCCGCCGTGGTTTTCGCCGCCCTCGCGGTGCGTACGTCAGGAGTGTACTTCCAGCTGCTGACCCTCGCATTAGGCATGATCATCTGGGGCGTATGCCTACGTTGGACGCAGGTGACTGGCGGCGAGAACGGCATCCGCGGCGATGTACGTCCTCAGTTGTTGGCCGATCATGGCGCGTTCTTCTGGGCAGTTTTGGCAACTACGGTCATTGTGTCTTTCGCTATGTGGCGCTTTGTACGCTCGCCATTTGGTCTAACGCTCCGTGGTATCCGCGACAGCGAAAGTCGTATGCGAAGCCTTGGGTACAACGTGCCACTGCATCTGTTCATCGGCTTCACCGTCTCCGGCTTCTTTGCCGGTGTCGCAGGCGCGCTCTACGCGATGTTCAATAACTTCGTCAGCCCTTCGAGCGTTGCTCTCGCTCAATCTGTCGAAGGCGTCCTTATGATGATCGCGGGCGGCATTGGAACGCTGTTCGGTGGATTCATTGGCGCCGCAGCAGTAATCGCCCTCGAGAATATCGTCAGCGGAATGACAGAACGCTGGTTGATGGTGCTCGGTATCACGTTCGTCGTGGTCATGATCTTCGCGCCGGAAGGGGTTATCGGAAAAGTCCGTTCCCTTCTGTCACGCAAGAAACGCTAGTCGCCCCTTGGTTTCACATAAGCTTGTAACAAAAGGACTTCGAGATGGATCGTAGGACGTTTCTCAAGACTTCCACAGCTGCAGTTGCAGCGGCTGGTGTCGGTGTCGCGCCTTGGCGCAGCGCGCAAGCTCAAGCCGGGCCGATCAAGATCGGCCTTATGGCTTCGCTGACCGGCGTCGTCGCCGCCGTCGGCCGCGAAGTGGTCGAAGGCACTCAGTTTTATCTGGAGCAGAACAACCAGATGATGGGCGGCCGCAAAGTCGAGCTGATCGTGGAAGACGATGCCTCGAACCCTGACGTCGCTTTGCAGAAGGCACGTCGTTTGGTCGAGCAGGCAAACTGCCATCTGTTGCTTGGAAATGTGCTGGCAAATACCGGTCTCGCCGTTGCGAACTATGTGAAAGGCAACGGTACGCCGTACTTCATCTCGAACATTGCTGCCGATGACCTTACCCAGCGTGCACGGATCAAGAATGTCATTCGCGTGGCGGGCTACAGCGCGAGTGCATCGACCCATCCGGTCGGCGACTGGATGCTCAAGCAGGGCTACAAGAAGATCGCAATAATCAGCCAAGATTATACCTACGGCCATGAGCAGTGTGGTGGTCTCTCGCAGGTGTTCACCGAAGGTGGCGGACAGGTGGTCCAGCAGTTCTGGCATCCGCTCAACACCGCGGACTTTAGCCCTTACCTTGGCCAGATCGCTGATCTGAAGATCGATGCTCTTTATTCAATGGAGACTGGCGCAGACGCGACCCGATTCATTCAACAGTTCTCGTCGTTCGGTCTCAAAGGCAAAATTCCGCTTCTCATGTCGATGAACGGTACCGACCAGGCGGTTATCCGCACGCTTGGACCGGAATGCGAAGGCATCATCTCGTGCGCGCACTTCGCCGAAGGGGCGCCCAATGCCACAACCGGGGCCTTCGTGAAGGGGTATGAGGCGAAGTTTGGCAAGATTCCATCATTGTACGCATTCTCGATGTACTCGGGTACAATGTGGCTCGATGCCGCGCTTAAGAAGATGGACGGCAAGGTTGAAGATCGTGAGAAGTTGATCGAGACGGTACTGAGGACCGAGCTCGACAATTCGCCCCTTGGCCAGACAGTCAAGTTCGACGACTACGGCAATCCGGTTTACGACCATTACATCCGCAAGATCGTCAAGCGAGACGATGGCAAGTGGTGGAACGTTCCGTTCGAGACTTATCCGCAGGTCTCGCAATTCTGGAAGTACGATCCGGCGACCTACCTGAAGCAGCCGCCGTACTCGCGCGCCTTCCAGGGCATCAAGAAAACCTGACCTATCGACATTGAGGCGCGGCTTTGCCGCGCCTCCTTCAACGGGAAAGTTTCGTGTCCGAACCAATTCTCTCGCTCAGCGACGTGGCCGTCGCCTTTGATGCGCTTCGCGCAGTCGATGGCGTCAGTCTCACGGTACCGCGTGGCCAGCGCCGCGCCATCATCGGCCCCAACGGCGCGGGAAAAACCACGCTGTTCAACGCGATTGCCGGCGCTCATCCGCCGACATCTGGCAAAATTGTCTTCAACGGCTACGACGTCACCAAGATGCCGCCACATCGGCGCGCACAGCTCGGGATTTCGCGCACGTTTCAAATTACCAATCTGTTCCCCACGCTGAGCGTGCAGGACAACATGATGTTGGCGTTGCGAGGCTTAAAGCCGAGCAAATTCTCAATGTTCGGATCTCCGGAGCCTGATTCAACGGACGCCGACCGCGTAGACGCCGCATTGAAAGCTGCGCGTATCGCGGAGCGCGCTGACGTAATCGTGAAGGAAATGTCCTACGGAGAGCAACGCCAGCTGGAAATCGCGATAGCCTTGGTCACGACGCCCACGATGTTGCTGTTGGACGAACCTGCGGCTGGTTTATCGCCATCGGAACGATCGATGATTGCTGAAGTCATTCGATCGCTCGATCCATCAATCACTGTCGTCTTGATCGAGCATGACATGGACCTGGCACTGGGTCTCGTCGATCACGTCACCTGTATGTTTGAGGGCCGGGTACTTGTTGAGGAGCCGCCAGAGGGCATCCGTCGCAATGCAAAGGTTCAGGAAGTCTATCTCGGGAAGCCGCGTCATGCTTGAGGTTCGCGATCTGCACAGTGGTTACGGGGACGCCGTCGTCGTGAATGGCGTTTCTCTTGACGTCAAACGAGGCGAGATCGTTGCTCTGCTAGGCCGAAATGGAATGGGCAAGACGACGTTCATCCGCTCGATCATGGGGCTCACACCCCCAAGAGTTAAAGCTGGAACTGTCAGGTGGAAGGGAGAAACCCTCACTGGCCTCACTGCGCATGAAATCGCTGATCGGAAGATTGCGATCGTTCCGCAAGGCCGACGCTTGTTTCCGTCACTGACGGTGACCGAACATCTGACCATGTTGAAGAGCGCGCGCGCGAAGCACGGCTGGACGCTTGATCGTGTTTTCGGGATTTTCCCGCGGTTGGCTGAGCGTAAGAATCATCGTGGCGGGCAGCTCTCTGGCGGTGAACGAGGCATGCTTGCTGTTGGCCGCGCGCTGATGATCGACCCTCAATTGATTTTGATGGATGAACCGTCGGAAGGTCTCGCTCCGGTCATGGTGCAGCATCTGGAGGGCATCATCGAAGACCTGAAGAGGGAAGGCCTCTCGATCTTGCTTGTCGAGCAAAACCTCTACAGCGCCCTTGAAGTTGCTGATCGGGTTTACGTCATGGAAACGGGTCAGATCGTTCATCATGGAACGGCGGAAGAGCTGAATAATCAGAAAGAGGTGTTGTTTAAGCGCCTTGGTGTGCATTGAGGTGGTCATGAACGAAGCCCTACTTCGCGCCATAGCATCCGACCTTAACCAAGCGGAATCTGCTGCCACACGAACAAGTCGAATGGCAGCACTTGTTTCTGATACGAATGTTCGGGTTTCAGTACTGGCTTTGGATCAGATGACGCTCGACGACACGCCATATTCTTTCGTGTCGTGGTTGTCGGCGAAGGACTCTAGCAAATGAGTAAGTTGGATATCGCTGCGCTCGATCTGAGCGGGCTGGCGTCCGCCATCGCCAAGGCCGAGGTTACGTCGTTTGATGCCACGACGGTCGCTCTTGATCGTTTGGATAGCATCGGCCGCGTGCTTCATGCCGTAGTTCAGCTTGATCGTGAGAGTGCATTAGAAGCGGCGTCGATGGCGGATAAACTCCGTAACTCGGGGGCTCAGCTGGCTTCACTCCACGGTGTTCCGCTCGCGCACAAGGATCTCTTTTATCGGAAGGGACATATCTCCGGAGGCGGTTCGAAGATCCGTTCCGCTTTCCGGGCTGAAACGACTTCCACGGCAGTTGCTCGTTTGGATGCTGCTGGCGCGCTCGATCTCGGCCGTTTGCAACTCGCCGAATTTGCACTCAGCCCCACCGGCTATAACGAGTTCCTTGGGCATCCGCTGAACCCTTGGAATCCGGCACATGTTCCGGGTGGTTCCTCATCGGGGTCCGGCGTCTCCGTTTCTGCACGTCTTGTTACGGCATCACTCGGTACTGATACCGGCGGATCGCTTCGGCATCCTGGAGCAATGTGTGGCCTTGTAGGGCTGAAGCCGACATGGGGGCTTGTGCCGTCGGACGGTGTCATGCCGATGTCTTCGACGTTGGATTGCCCCGGGCCCTTAACGCGTACTGCGATGGATTCTGCCCAGATCCTATCGATTATCGCTGCGCGGGATTTTCTCGCAGGAATCGATGGCGGCATTGCCGACATGAAGATCGCCGTGCCCGGCGGCTATTACCGGGAATTACTGCATCCGGAGATAGCGTCAGCCCTTGGCGAAGCTACCATTGTTCTGAAATCGCTCGGTGCACTCGTCATTGAGACGTCTCCGCCCGATATGGCTACGATCAATGCGCTCATGCACCTTGTGATGAGCGTCGAAGCAGCGACCATTCACCGCCGCTGGCTAGTCGAACGTCCACAGGACTACGCCGATCAGGTCCGTGCACGTATCGAGCCGGGACTGTTCTATCCAGCGACGCGATATGTCGAGGCGCTGTCGATGCGAGCGAAGATCGCGCAGGAGTGGATTTCAGCTTCTATAGGCGAGGCCGATCTAGCGCTTCTGCCAGCGATATCGATCCCCGTACCCACGATTGCCGAAACAACGGAAGGCGACCCAGGTGACGTCGCGCGCGTGATTGGGCAAGTGACGCATTGCACCCGCGGCATCAACTATCTGGGTCTACCCGGAGCGTCGGTGCCTTGTGGCTTTGACAGCGCAGGACTCCCGATTGCCTTCCAGCTTGTCGGACGGCCTTACAGCGAAGGGGCCATCCTTCGTACTGCGCATGCTTACCAGGGAGCGACCGATTGGCATCATCGAGTGCCGCCCGCTGCCGCCATCAACTGACCAAGAGACAATAAAATGCCGATTATCGATATGCATACCCACGCGCTTAGTAAGCGCGTAGAGCCTCTGGTTGCCGGGAAATACGATCCAATGAGCAATCCCTATCGTCGCGACATGTCGCCGGCGAGTCGGGAGACGGATGCAGAGCAGGGCAAGATATTGCCCGGCCTCATGCTGGATATTGCGAAGCGACGCGAGATGATGGCGACGATGGGCGTCGACGTCCAGGTGATCGCGCCGGCGCCAGCGCAACAGAACTATTGGGCGGACGAGGCGTTGCTCGTGGCGCTCTCCCGCGTGCAGAATGAGGACATTGCAGCACTGGTGGCGCAAGATCCTACGCATTTCGTCGGTATGGGTACGCTGCCAATGCGATTCCCCGCGCGCGCGGTCGAAGAGGCCGTCCACGCCGTGGAAACACTAGACCTTCGTGGGTTCCAGATTGATACCCGTGTTGAGGAGCTCGAACTGTCCAATGCGGCTTTCGATCCGCTATATGCCCGCTTGGCCAAGCTTGGCGTGCCACTCTTCATTCACCCGCTGGGCTTCTCGCATGGCCAGCGTTTAGGCGATTTCTTCATGGTCAACAGCGTGGGCCAGCCCGTCGAAGAGACAATGGCGGTCGCTCATTTCATCCTGGGCGGTATTCTCGATCGCCATCCGGATCTGCAGGTCGTCATCGCCCATGGCGGCGGGTATTACCCGTTCTATGCCGCGCGCATGGATCATGCCTGGAAGGTACGTCCGGAGGTTCGCAAACTCACTGCAGATGCGCCTTCGACCTACCTAAGCCGTCTTTGGTACGATACCTGCGTGTTTTCTCCTTCGCTCATCGAAACGCTGGTGGCGACGGTTGGCATCGATCGGGTGATGTTGGGCTCCGACTATCCTTTCGACATGGGCGACGAAGATCCCGTCGGACTGGTCCGGCGCGCAAAACTTTTGGACGCGGACCGTGAGAAGATCCTTTTCGGCAACGCCAGCCGCCTGTTCCGGATCGGCTGAAAATCTCGCCGTGCCGTCGCCCGGCGGCGCGTTTTTTTGACTCAAGCAGCTAAGCTTCGATGGATCTATCATGATGAACAATGGCAAACCTTACGGTCTGTATATCGACGGTCGCTTTCAGCCAGCCAGCACCGGACGGACCATCCGTGTCGAAAACCCGAAGGACCGCAGCCATCTTGCTGACGTGGCTGAAGGTGACGCGCAGGACATCAACATGGCGATTGACGCCGCGGAGCGTGCGGCCAAGGTTTGGGCTGCAACGCCGGGTGCCGTACGCGGGGACATCATGCATAGGGCAGGTGAGTTACTTGCCAAGAAGCTTCCCGAGCTCATCACCATTGAGGTCGATCAGATCGGTCGCGCTCGGCGGGAGATGAGTGCGCAGCTCGGACGCCTGCCGGAGTGGTTCCGGTATTTTGGCGCGCTGGCACGCACTCACGAGGACACAGTGCCACCGTTCGGCGGTGATTTCCTCAACTACACCCGCCGCGTCCCGCTTGGCGTGGTCGGTCACGTGACGCCGTGGAATCATCCGCTGTTAATTTTGACGAAGAAGATCGCGCCGTCCATGGCGGCGGGTAACACTATGGTCGTGAAACCGAGTGAACTCGCGCCGATCACCCCGTTGCTACTGGGTGACATCTTCAAGGAAGCGGGGGTGCCGGACGGCGTTTACAACGTAGTTCCGGGCTTTGGCGCGACGGCGGGCAAAGCGCTTGCCGGCAGTACGAGGATCAAGAAGATCGATCTGACCGGCGGGACTGAAACCGGCAAGATGGTTGCTTCGATGGCAGGCGCCAATCTGACCAAGGTTGCCGCCGAGCTTGGCGGCAAAGCGGCGGTGATCATGTTCGACGACACCCCGATCGAGCGCGGCGTCGCTGCGGCTCTGTTTGCTTCGTTCATCGCGACCGGTCAGACCTGCGTGCAGGGCGCGCGCCTCCTTGTTCAACGTTCGATCCACGATGCAGTCGTTTCCGAGCTAGTGAAGCGGACCAGCGCGATCCGGATCGGCGATCCGCAAGATATGGCCATTCAGATGGGGCCCTTGGTCTCGGCCAAGCAACGCGAACTTACCGAGCGCTATGTGAAGATCGGTCTGGAGGAGGGTGCAACTCTGGCGGCCGGTGGCAAGCGGCCGGACGGTCAGATCTTCGACAAAGGATACTTCCACCAGCCAACCATCTTCACCAAAGTTAAGCCAAACATGCGCATCGCCCAGGAAGAAATCTTCGGGCCCGTGGTGTGTGTGATCCCCTTCAACACCGAAGAGGAAGCGATTGCGATTTCGAACGGAACTGAGTTCGGGCTGGCTACTTCGATCTGGACACGGGATGTCACCCGTGCGCACCGCGTAGCTCATCAGCTAGAGAGCGGCATCGTCTGGATCAACGACCATCATCGCATCGATCCTTGTTCGCCCTGGGGTGGGTTCAAGATGAGCGGCATCGGCCGTGAGAACGGCGTCGTGGCCTACGAAGAATATACCCAGATTCAGAATGTGGTCGTCAATCTCTCCGATGAGACATTCGACTGGTACGCCGACGACGGCCGAGAGAAGCGTTACAGCTAAAAGCTCTTTGGAATTCTTATCACTGGACTGACTTCATTGCCTCGGCCAGTGGGCAGCGTTGGCTAGTCAATGAGCGGCATTGCCGCCAATTTGAGGAGGAGACAGCATGATTAAAGCAGCCATTGTCGGATTGGGCTGGTGGGGACAGACGATTGCAGCGGCGCTTGCCGATAGCAAGGTCATGAAGCCGGTCCTCGGAATTGACCCGAACGAAGCGGCCTGCGACAAGGCGGCCGCGCTCGGACTTGAGATCGGCACGAGCTTTGCCGAGGTTCTCACGCGACCCGACATCGACGCCGTAATCCTCTGTACCCCAACTGAACAACACGCTGATCAGATTGTAGCTGTTGCTTCGACCGGTAAGCACATCTTTTGCGAGAAGCCGCTGTGTACGACCGAAGCGGAAGCCGAGCGGGCGATTGCTGCCGTTCAAGCGGCCAAGATCAAGCTCGGATTCGGTCACGAGCGTCGTTTTATGCCCGCCATTCTCGAAATGCGGCGTCGCCTCGCCGACGGTGAATTCGGCAATGCCATGCTGGTCGAAGGAAATTTCAGCCACGACAAGATGACTCATCTTTCTGCGGATAGCTGGCGTTTTTCCAACACGATTAATCCCGTGGGGCCTTTGTCCGCGCCAGGCATCCACATGGTGGACCTCTCGATCGCGATCCTCGGTCGGCCGAAGAACGTGCTTGCGAGGCTGTCAACGCTCGGCACCAGTTTTCCTAACGGCGATACTTTGGCGATTTCGATTGGATTCGAGAGCGGTGCAGCCGCGCTGCTCACGGCTATCCTTGCCACGCCCTTTATGGGACGATTCGCTGTCTTTGGGTCTAAGGGCTGGATGGAAGTGCGCGATCGCTCACATCCAGAGAACTCGACCGGATGGGATGTGACGCGCAAGGCCTTGGACGGCGATCCGATTTCCGCTTACTACCCGCCGCATCCTGCAATTCGCGACAACCTCGAAGCTTTTGGCAGAGCTGTGATGGGCGGCGATCCGTATCCTGTCACTCATGAGGAGATGCTCATGAACGTGCGTACCTTTGCGGCTATCCGCCGCTCCGTTGTTAGCGGCGCTATTGAGGACATCTGACGCGGCCAAATGAGGCAATCTCGGGTGGCGCGGTCGCCCGACGGCACCTAACAGTGAGGACGGCATATGACGGGATCAAGCGAAAAGCGCGTCGGGATAATCGGTGCTGGTATCATGGGGTCGGCGATGGCGAAGAACCTTCGCCATGCTGGTTTCGAAGTATTTGGATATGACCCGGTACCCGAGGCGCAGGAACGGCTGCGATCAATGGGCGCAAAAGCCCTTGCGTCTCCTCGCGAGGTCGCAGATGCCGCGCCGATTATGCTTTTACTATTGCCCAGCGCCGCTGCTCTCGACGCGGTTGTAGGTGGTCGAGACGGAATTGCAGCCGCTTGCAGAACGGGGCAAATCGTCGTCGAGAGTTCCACACTCCCGCTTGCGGCTAAGAAGGCGGCACTGGAGCGCCTTGAGCCAATAGGGATGAAGATGCTCGACTGTCCGGTCAGTGGCACTGGCGCCCAAGCTGAAAAGAAAGATCTCGTCATGCTTGGAAGCGGAGAGGAGGCGGTGTTCCAGAAGTGCCTTGAGGTCTTCGAAGGCATATCCCGTATTCAGCGCTACGTTGGTGATTTCGGACATGGGAGCATGCTCAAGTACATAGCAAATCACATGATTACAATCCACAACGTCGCCGCTGCTGAGGCAATGGTACTAGGTATGAAAGCAGGAATTGACCCTGCGCTCGTTTACGAGACCCTTTCTGACAGCGCCGCGACGTCGCGAATGTTTCAGGTCCGCGGACCGATCATGCGGGATCAGAACTACGAAGAGGCGACCTCTACAATCCGCCTCTATCGTAAGGATCTTTCCATTATTGATGGATTCGCAGCAGAGCATGGAGTTGCGCTTCCGTTGTACTCTGCAGCATCCGAAATGTACCATGCCGGGTTGTCGCTCGGTTTCGGTGAACTCGATCCCGCCGCGGTTTGTAAAGTCTTGGAGACGTTGAACGGGATTGATCGAAGCGCCTCCAAATCTCCTCCCAAATAATGCTTTGGGCGACAGGCAGGTATATTGCTCGGTTGTGGGGGCGGTTTCAGCGACCGCTCCCATTCCTCGAATACTGGAGAGATGAAATGCTGGCGTCGTCGCTTGAAATCCGGATCCGAAAATTCTTCCAGGACATGCTCTACTTGGCCCAGTTCTATGTCATCACCGATTGCCGGCAGCACGTCCCGGGCGGTAAGTGATAAGAGAAAACCCTGCGTCATCGACAGAGAGAAACGCTCTGTGCGAGGTGATCCGTTTCGGCAAGGTCAATGATCTGGTGCGTTCCGTCAGGCATGGCTTTGACGATGCCGTTGCCGAGGGTCTCGTCGATGAAATAGGCCGGAACGCCAGCTGCGTGAGCCGGCTTGATGGCCGGACGCCGAATTTCGCGATTTCCGCTTCGAACATATGAAGCATTTCGAGCGTCATGACCATCCTGCGAACAAACATACGCTTTCGAAAGAAAATGCCATCCGCGGGCGCGATCGCCCTTGGGAAAGAGTGACCTACGGCGACATCAACATCGCACCCGCGAGAACGATCATCAGGGCCAAAGGGGAGTGCCAAAGGGATCGTCTGTACCGTCTGCAGGACCGCATCGTAGGCCGTCGACATCCTCCTTTGCGCCTAGTGCCGCAGGTTTGCACCGATGCGTCATGGGTCAGCGGCTGTAAAGCGAACCTAAAGATTGACACCTGCCGCCACTAGAGATACGCATAGTCGTACATTCAATAAACGGAAGTGAACTTTCGAATGTCGAAAGTTGCAAGCGAGACAGGAGGTTCGCAAACGGTCGATAGGGCGCTTGCCGTTTTGCAGATCATCGTTGCGAATGAGCAGCCCGTCCTACTTGAAGATTTGGCTCGGCGTGCCGGCCTGAACGGTGGTGTGGTCTATCGTTTAGTTCGCTCTCTCGTGGCGGCAGGGTTCGCCTACCGTTCCGAGTCAGGGGGCTACGGCGTTGGAGCTGAACTTGTTTCGATAAGTGTCTTGGTTTCCAGCCGTATCGATCTTAGGCGCGCGATGCGTCCAATTATGCAGGCCATTGTTGATCAATTCGGTGAGACGGCGTCACTTCATGTGCAGTCCGGTGAAAAACGGATTTGTGTTGAAGTTGTTGATGGGACGCACGCCGTCCGCCGAGTCGTGCCAATCGGCGAATCCCTCCCGTTGTATGCTGGCGAGACCGGGCGCGTCTTTCTGTCGTTGTTGCCAGACCCAGAGCAGAAAACGTTCATCCAGCTGGCTGTGGCCTCGGGCATAAGCGAAGCCTTGCTCATCCGTGACATATCATTCGTCAGAAGAAAGGGATTCTTCATTGGCGTGGGTGAGCGAACACCGAATGTGGGCGCGGTTAGCGTCGCCATTAATAGTCCCGACGGTCTTCTTGGAGTTCTCACTATTTCGGGACCTGCGAGCCGCTGGACCCGCAATGCCATGGAGCAGGCGGTGCCGCAAATTATCGAATTGGTAAAGTCGCGATCCATCGCGCACGGAGACGGAAAATGAACCGTATAGAAAAGACGCAACCCTCGACGAACTATACGTTCCGCGAATTATCCAGAGATGAGTACGATCAGTCATCGACGAAAAGATGCGAGTACGTCAGCGAGCCGCCTGCGGCGATCAGCGAAGGGTTAGAGCGGATTGGCTTGTTTAACGATCGTGGCATGCTGCTCGGTTGGGGCTCAATCCGTGCGGAAGCGCTACCGCATTCAGCCTATGATCGTGCATGGAAGATCTGCGCCCTGACAACTTACGACGAGCAGGGCTCCGCGGGCGCAGCGTCAATACTGTTGACGCATCTTCTCGGTTTGGCGCGTTCGCATGCCGCATCTCTGATTTGGTGCGATGTCGGTAAAGCCAGTCTGCGATTATTACGGTCGTTTGGCTTCACACTCACAGAAGCAGATTGCAAAGATGAGAATGTTGTACGGGTCACCAGCCGGGTTGATGGAGTGGTAGATATCTCAAGGCCAAGCCAGGACGAGGAAATCGTGCGCATCGGCAACCTCCCACGCCTCAGTCGAGCAGTAGTTTTTAATCGCATGGTGCATATCGGGGGGCTACTTCCAAACAGATCCGATATATCAGCCGGTGATCAGGCACGTGAAATTCTCGAAAAAATTGATGCGATCTTGTTGGCCGCTGGCACAAGCCGGCATCGATTGATCTCTGCAATGGTTTTCCTCAAAGACTTACGTCACACCAAAGAAGTGAACGCTGTATGGGAAGCCTGGGTGCCCGCGGGCACAGCACCAGCGCGGGCGTGTGTCCAGGCTGTCCCTGGTTCCGAGGAATACGCCGTGGAAATCGCCGCTATCGCCGCAACCTAAATCCGATCAACGATCCGCGCCCTAGAAGCTGTCAAGCTGCTTAATTTGAGGATTGTCACATGAACCGCTGGACTGCGCGCCGCATCACTCGGCGAACACTTCTTGAGACGAGCGTTGCTGTGCTGGTAGGGCAGACCGCCCCGGCCTTCGCACAAAAAAGCTATCCCACAAAACCTATCAACATCGTCGTTCCGTTTCCTGCAGGATCGGTCGCCGATGCCATAGCGCGCCAATTTGGCCAATTCTTATCGTCGCGAACGAACGGCACGGCAATCATCGAAAACAAGGCCGGTGCAGGTGGAATGATTGGAACCGCCGCGGTCGCTCGTGCTGCGCCTGACGGCTACGTACTGGTCGCAACGACCAACACAACACACTCAGCGGTCGAAGCACTCTTCAAGAAAGTTGCATACGATCCCGTGACTGATTTCAGTCATATCGCTGCTGTAGCCCGCGTGCCGACGGTCGTTTGCGTAAAAGCGGATTCGTCGTTCCAGTCGATCGAAGCCGTAGTTCGCTTCGCCAAGGACAATCCAGGTAAAATTGAATATGGACATGGAAATTCCAGTGGTCAAATACTTGGTGAAACTCTGAAAACGGCTAACAATATAAATATCGTTAGGGTTAGCTACCGCGGTGTACCGCAGGTTCTCACAGATGTGCTCGGTGACCAGATTAAGGTCGCGATCATTGATTTAGCCAGTGCACTCCCTCTGATAAACTCTGGAGCGTTGAGATGTCTCGCGGTGTCAACGGCGGCCCCTAGTCCACTTTTGCCTGATGTACCATCGCTCAATGACACCGTAATTCCTGGGTACGACCTAACTCCATGGTTTGGATTTGCTGGTCCTGCAGGACTCCTTACGGAAGTGACCGCGACGTTAGGATCTCGGTTGGAGGCGTTCGCGAACGACGTGGAGGTCAGGAAGAGAATGTCGGATCTCTCGGTGGATATACGCTGGGTGGCACCTGGTCAGATCAACGAATTCGTACGGGATGAAAGAGACAAATGGTTGCGCTCCGTAAGAGCGGCTGGGATCTCGCCAGAATAGAGGGAATAAACTTACCCGCACAGTTTGCTAAAAATGAAGTTGACACGGAGCTCGGTGACCAATGCATAAGGGCGACAGGAGGCGGGCCCCCCGTCGTATCGAGGATGCTCGCCTAATTGCCGGGCAAGGCAATTATCTCGATGATCTGAAAATCGTCGGCCTCACTTTTGGATTTATGTTACGGTCGCCCCATGCACATGCTCGAATACGCTCGATAGACGTTGCGGATGCGCGCAGCGCCGATGGCGTGCTCGCTATCATCACAGGGAGCGACCTGTCATCCTCATCATTTGGATGCCTCCCGTCTCCGGGAGGGTACTTCCAACGAGATGGCTCGCCGATGTACGTGCCGAAAACGCCGTTGTTGGCCGTAGATAAGGTGCGGTGGGTCGGCGATGGCGTAGCTTTTATCGTCGCTGAAACGATGCAGCAAGCCCAGGATGCAGCAGAGCTGATAGTGATCGACTATTGTGCTTTGCCGGCCGTGATTTCGATCAAAGATGCACAACGCTCAGATTCGCCCTTAGTGTGGGACGACTGCAGGAACAACGAATGCTTCACTGCAATAGAGGGTGACCGTACGGCAGTCGAGGCGGCGTTCTCGAACGCCGATCATGTAGTTCACCAAGTTATGCCGATAAGTCGCGTAACGGCCGCGAGCATGGAGCCTCGTAGCGCCATCGGCATGTTCGACAAGTCTAGCGAGCGATTCACGCTGTACGCGGGTATTCAGCGAGCCCATCTATTTCGTAACTATCTTTCCCGCTACGTCATCAACGTTCCTGAAACGAAGATTCGCGTCGTATCACCAGATGTTGGTGGAAGCTTTGGCGTGAAAGGGGCGCTTTACCACGAGCTTGGCTGCGTTCTGATGGCCGCGCAGATCGTCGGGCGCCCCGTCAAATGGGTTTCAACCCGCTCAGAAGCATTTCTAGCCGACGCTCACGGTCGCGATAGCATCTTCGACGCATCTCTCGCACTCAGCAAAAGCGGCGAGTTTCTCGCCATGAAGGTATCCGGAATAGCTGCAGTAGGTGCATGGCTGCAGCCGATGATGCCCGCATGCGCCGGAAATTTCGGAGCGTTAGCTGGCGTATATCGCACCCCGAAGATCTGTTTCGAACTCACGGGCGTATTTACGAATACCAACCCGATAGGTCCCTATCGAGGAAATGGTCGTCCCGAGGCCGCTTACATAATAGAGAGATTGATCGATATCGCGGCTGATGAAATCGGAATGGATCCCGCTGAGTTGCGCAGCCGCAACTATATCGCGCCGCATGAGATGCCTTTTAAGACCGGCCTGACGTTTACCTACGACAGTGGGGAATTTGAAAACAATATGAGATCTGCGATGGAGCTCGCTGATTATACCGGCTTCGAGCGACGTCGCGCAGCCGCACGACGTCATGGAAAGCGGGCTGGCATCGGCATTGCCAATGTTATAGAGCGCGCATCTCCATCGGGCTATGAAAGCGCAGAGATACGTTTCAATGCGAGCGGTTCTGTAACTATTCTGACCGGAAGCGTCGGCCAGGGGCAGGGGCATCAAACGGCGTTCACGCAGATAGTGCGAGATCGACTAGGTTTATCTTTCAGCGAAATCGAGTTCGTCCAGGGAGATACGGACCGCGTCGCTCTTGGCGAAGGCACGGGCGGATCACGGTCGGCGACGCTAGGTGGGAATGCGCTTCTACTAGCGGCGGATGAGATAATTAGACAAGCCCGGCCCATAGCCGCTCATATGATGAATAGAAGTGAGGACTCTCTAACCTTTGACGATGGGGTGTTTTCGTCAATAGGCACGAATGAATCCGTGTCGATCCAGCAAGTGGCCGTGTACGTGTCCAGCACTGACCGACTGCCGACGGGGCTGGTGAGCGGCCTCCACGCATCATCAGTTTATCGGTGTGAGGCGCCTAACTTTCCAAATGGATGTCACATCTGCGAGGTTGAAATCGATGAAGCGACAGGCGTTGTTGATGTTACGCGATACAGCGTCGTCGATGACGTCGGAAACATAATAAATGATATGATAGTCGAGGGGCAGCTGCACGGCGGTATTGCGCAGGGAATCGGTCAGGCGCTGATGGAGAGCATACATTTTGACGATGACGGTCAGCTCATAACCGCATCGTTCATGGACTATGCGATGCCTCGCGCGGTGGATATGTGCAAATTTACTTCACGCAGCAATAACGTGCCGACTTTGACGAATCCGCTCGGGGTAAAGGGTGCAGGCGAAGGCGGGTGTGTGGGAGCGCTGCCGGCGGTCTCCAATGCCTTGGTTGATGCGCTAAGTGATCTGGGTATTCGCCACATTGAAATGCCAGTCACGAGTCAAACGATATGGACGTTGATACGCAACGCTAAGAGCGGATCTCATCCTATTCAAATCGGTTCTTGATACTTGTCAGTTTGGGAATCTGTAGGGACCAGAGGCCGAGCGAGCCGGCAATATTCCGGTCTCAGCACGGTTCCGACTCTGCATGGGCAGCTATATTGGCGCTCGTTGGGCCTTTCATGCGCGAAGCGCACCGGGTTTAAACATCCTTGGCACCTGCCGCCAGCTGGCTCCAGATGAGCTATGTCGGGGCGTTTTGTCTTTAAGAGGGAACAGTAATGGCACTGACGATAAGTGGACAAGTACGACTGGCGTCTTCCCGCGAGTTCATTTGGGAGAAACTCAATGACGCGGCCGTACTAAAAAAGGCGATCCCCGGATGCGAGGAGCTAGAGCATACAGAAGGCGGCGGGTTGCGTGCCACCGTCAAAGTGAAGATCGGCCCAGTTGCAGCGCGCTTCAGGGGAACGGTAGCGTTTACCGATATAGATCCGCCAAATGGATATAAGATAGTTGGCGACGGAGAAGGCGGAATCGCCGGTATTGCGAAAGGGATTGCCTTGGTTAGGCTGACGGACGTGGATGGTGGCACGCAGTTGACTTATGATGTCGAGACCCACATCGGCGGAAAGCTTGCTCAACTCGGCCAGCGCTTGATTGCCGGATCTGCGAAAAAGCTTATCGATGAGTTCTTCTCAAATTTTACCAACTCCATCAAACCATAGAGACAGCGCCGTGGATCCGATGATTTCAACGGTTGCTCATTTAGACGTAGTCGCTTGAATAACATCGCAATGACCGCGAGCGAAATAATCGTTGAAGGATGTCGACCATCGAACGCCATTGATCCATGTTTTGCGAGAGGAGCTCGCGGTGACAAGAAAACGTATTGGATGTGATACCATCGCGAGCATGAGTTGCGCGGCAAGAACAGTGAATAAGCGAGCGCGCGTCGTCGCGACGCGGGAGCAGCGCTCCCGGAGATCGAGCTTGTCATGACGGTAGTCTCCGGGGGATGGCAGAAGGCCCGAACGGTCCAATTGAAACGGCGTCGGGGTCAAGACCTAGCGCCGTTTGGCTTGGTCTGGCGGGGGTCGATCAGTGACCCAAGCCGAGAACGCCGCCAGCGGCGCAGAGCGATTCACCGGTCACCCAGTGCGAATCTTCCGACGCCAGGAAGACGGCGACCGGGGCAATATCCTCGGGTTCGCCGAAACGGCCGAGCGGCGTGTCGACAAGTACCTTTTCGCCGAATTCGCCGACGAACGCGCCGGCGGTAGCGGGCGTGTTCGTGTGGCCCGGCAGGATCGAGTTCACGCAGATCTTACGCGGCCCGAGTTCGCGAGCAAGCGCGAATGTCATGGTGTCGACGGTGCCCTTGGTAGCCGCATAGACGCTGAAGGCCAGGAATGGGCCCGTGCTCAGGATCGAGCTGATGTTGATGATGCTGCCGCACGGTGCGTGCCTGCGCATGACGCGCCTGATCGACCGTCCCGAAGAGTCCGCGGTGCTGGCGCCGATGATCGAGCGCGAGATCCTGTTTCGCGTGCTGCAGGGCCCGCAGGGCAACATGCTGCGCCAGATTGCCGGCACCGAAACATTCACTGATGACGTGGCCGCCAAGAACGACGAAGGCGCCGTATGGATCCATTCCGGCTGGTCCAGCGCCTTGCGCGACCGCTCGATTGCGAGTGACACAAAGAGACATGAAAGGTTCTGTCGACGTTCACCAGAAGATTTATGCGATATCGCGCTGCAGCCAGTCCAAATGTCGCGCAACAGATCTTGCCATGGCCTGCTTGCCGTTGGTCGCGATGACAGCATTCCAGAAAGCGCCATAGATGGCATCGTAGGCGAGCGGCTTGACACGATCTGAGATCTTCTGCACGGCGGCAGCGCCATGGGGAATGAAATTCGGATAGGAGCGCATGAATCCAAGATGCTTGCGATCGGCCACGACCTGCAGGATATCTCCTGACAGAAGCGCGCCGCGCCCATTCGCGCCTTGCGCCCAATGCATGATCGTGCCGCCGTCGTAGTGGCCGCCGAGGCGGACGAGGGTCATGCCCGGCGCAATCTCCCTGGTGTCACCCTGCCACAATGTCAGGCAATCATCCTTTCGCATGATCCATTCGCGGTCGGCCTCGTGCACATAGACTGGGACGTCAAAAGTGCGGCCCCATTCGACCATCGTCGTGTAATAATGCGGATGCGAGATCGCTACGGCGCGCAACCCGCCCAGGCCCTTGATGAGGTCGACCATGACGTCGCTGAGCAGACTGACGCAGTCCCACATCACATAACCCTGATCCGTCGGCACCAACAGCGCGCGCTGATTGATGCCGAAGGCCGGCATAATGCCGATGCCAATCAGCCCGGCTTCGTCGCGGAAGGCCGGCATGTGGCTGCGCTCGAGCCGCTCTTGGGTCGTCCAAGACTGGCCCGCTGGCAGCACGAACTGACGCTCTTCCTCGCAGATGATACATGCCGGCGGCGGCGCCGCCGACGGGTCATACTGCGTACCGCAGGTGGTGCAAATGAATGCGTCCATAGCCAAGATCCTTCCTCTGTGCTCGGTCAGGCCAAATCTCGCGGGGCAACCGCGGGTGACAGGAGCTCGACCGCGCAGGCGTCATAAGAATAGAGCCAGTCGGTCTCGGTCGGCCCGCGGAGCCAAGTATTCTCTTCGGAGATGCGGTGTACCTTTTGAATTCGCGGCAAGCGGTTGGCGACATACCACGCAAACGCGTCGGACGGATCGTCGGTGCCGTGATCGGCAATACAGCGCGCAAGCACTGCGCCATCCTCGATCGCCATGGCCGCGCCGGATGCCATGTAGGGCCGCAGTGGATGGCTGGCATCGCCCAGAAGCACGAGACGACCACGGCTCCAGGAAGCGACTGGCTCGCGATCGAAGATCGGCCATTCGGTCACTGTTGGCGCAGCACTGACGACCTGACGCAATTCGGGATGAAAGCCGTCGAAAGCGGCGATGAAAGCATCGCGATCACCTGCACGGAACGACGCCTCAGAATCCCATGATTGTGCGGGAACGCTGCTGACGACATAAACCTCTTCGCGCGCCTGGGTCATGTAATAAACGAGGATATGCCTTTTCGGCCCCCACCACTTGCTACAGGGGCGGATCGGCAGACCCTTGAGCAGCGCCGCCGGATAGACGGCGCGGTGTGCGATGTGGCCGCTGAAGCGCGCCGGATCCGGACCGAGAAGGAATTCCCGCACGCGCGAATTAACCCCATCGGCACCGATCACGATATCGGCCTCGGCGACGCTGCCATTGGCGAATGTCAGTTTCACGCCTGACAGCGTTTCTTCAAGTCCGGTCAGCTTGTGACCAAACGAGATGGTCGCCGGTTCGAGAGCGCTTTCCAGCACCGCATGCAGATCACCGCGATGCACGTTGATATAGGGCGCGCCGAAGCGGAGTTCGCCCTCGGCACCAAGTTTGAGTTCGAACAGTACGTCGCCGCTGTCCCACTGCCGGCTTACAAACGCATCGGGCGTTAGGCCGATGTCGACCAGCTTCCGTTCAATGCCGAGCCGGCGCATCACGATCATCACATTGGCACTGAGATGGATGCCGGCACCGATGCGAGAGAAGGCGTCGGCCTGTTCGTAGACGGCGACGGTAAAACCCGCGCGCTGCAGCAGCCCTGCCGTGGTCATGCCGCCGAGGCCGGCGCCAACGATCGCGATGCGGGTACTGCGTTGCATGCTTATATCTCCGTTTTGGCAGTGTAGCGCCGCGGTGTATCCGCCAGCAGCGCTTGGATGTTGCCGCTAAGGATGCCGTCGCGGGCATCATCGGACAGGTCAGGCAGCCGGGCGATCCGCTGCGGACCCACGGTTTCCATCATCTCGAACGGATAGTCGGTGCCGTAGACCATGCTGTCGGCCCCGACCATGTCCACAACAAATGACAGCGTTTTGTCGTGATGGGTCAGCGTGTCGAAGACGAAGCGCGACAGCAGGTCCGATGGCCGCTGTGTCAGGACCCTGCTGCATGCGGGATGTTTGTCGTAGCCGAGATCGAAGCGGCCGATCAGGAACGGCAGGAAGCCGCCGCTATGGGCGAGGCCGACCTTGAGTCCAGGAAACGCATCCATGACACCGCCGAACATGAGCTTGGCCGCGGCAATCGTAGTGTCAGTTGGAAAGGATATCAGGTTGTTGAGGAAGTAGTCGCGTGTGCGGTCCAGGCCGACCGGCCGCAGTGGCGGATGCAGGAACACGAACACGTTGCGTTCTTCCAGCCGATTCCACAGCGGGCGGAAATCCGGATGGTCGAGATCGCTGCCGTTTATGCTCGTGACGAGTTCGACCGAGCGCATGCCGAGATTGTCGACAATGTGATCGAGCTCAACCAATGCCGCGTCTACGTCCTGCAGCGGAAGCGTTCCCATGGCGGCGAAGCGGCCGGGAAACAGGTGAATGTCTTCAGCCAGCGTGTCGTTCTGCAGACGGACCCAGCGTGCGGCTTCGCGGGGGAAAAGGTTGTCGCCGGCAACATCGGTCCAGGTCGAGAGCACCTGCATAGCGATTCCAGCGGCGTCCATCGCAGGGATGCGATGGCCAAGATCGCAGAGCTCATGAAAGAATGGACGCGACAGCGGGCCGCCATCGAAGGCGACGGAGGCAACGCCGTCGACGTTGCGCTCCACCCGCACGCCGTAATAGGCGCCGTTGCGCTCGGCCTCATCGATGAGGCGAGGGGACATGTAGTGGGCGTGCATATCGACGATAATCATAAAACGTCCGGAGGCATCAATGAGCAAACCGACGTGTCCGCCCGCATTTACTTCGACAACAGATAGTTCGATATCGAACGATCCGAGATTAGGAGCTACGCGCGCTGCTGTCAACGCTTGCGTTCAGAGGAGATCGGCGGATCGATCGCGGCGCACAGGGTTTCGACTCCGCGCTGCAGCAGCGCGATCAGCGTCGCTCTGTCGCGGCTATCGAGCTCGGCAGAAATGTACCACCGCGCGGCAACGAAATGCGAAATTTTCATCGATTGGATGGACGCCGCGCCGCGAGCGCTGGATCTTCAGGCTGCGACGACCGTTCGGCTCGGGAAGGCGGACGATCAGGTTCTGCTGTTCCAACTTTTTGATGCGCCCAGTCGTGCCAGAGGCCGACCGCCTTCTTCGCTCAAATGACACGATGTGCCCATTGACAATTATTAATTGGTGACAATAAGTTTGAAAACTGATTAGGTATAGAACAATTCGCCATCGAACGAAATCACGGTTGTGCCGGAGAAGACATGTTGACCCGCTCGGTCGTCACCTATCCGCCTCGCGTGTCGCAGCCGTCTGGCTCTGGCCGTCCGGGAATCGGGGTTGTCACCGACGTTCTTCAAGGTGGCGCTCGTGCAGATCTGCGATGGCGTGATCGCGGGCGGCGTCGCGGCATTCCTGATCTCATTCGACAACATCTCGCTGTCGCTCTTCATCACCCGCGGCGACGCGCTGCCATTGCGCCTGTTGCAGCAATTGCTGGCTTGTGCCGATCCGAGCACCTCGGCCATCTCGACGTTGCTCGTGGTGGTCTCGCTGGTCAGCATGGTGTTTCTGCTGCCGCGCGCGATGCGGCAACGGCCAAGCGCCTGACAACTTGGGAAAGAGGATCATGATTAAAGCGAACATACACAAGATCGTCGAGCAGCTCGACGAGACGCTTTGGTATGTCAACGGGCGCGGGCATCTCGGAAGAGAACTGGTAGTTGTCACCGGCATGACCAGTGCCGTGAATCCGTTCGCTGGTCGTTCCGAAACCGTTTTCTCTAAGAGATACCCTCAAATGGTTCACGTGTCGGGCGCCAGTCACATAATCCAGTGAGATGACTCCCCAGTCTTTCTCGGCGCCCTCAACAGTTTTCTTGGCTCTTCTCCTCGAGAGATATCGCAATGACATTCAAGACATTTCGAATCGGTCAGATCGTACCTAGCTCAAACATCACGATGGAGACCGAAATCCCCGCGATGCTGACCGCTCGTCAGCTCATTCGACCGGAGCGTTTCACCTTTCACTCGGCGCGCATGCGCATGAAGCACGTCACTAAGGACGAACTGGCGGCGATGGATGCGCAGTCTGATCGCTGTGCGCTGGAATTATCCGATGCTCGCGTCGACGTGCTCGGATATGCTTGCTTGGTAGCGATTATGTCGATGGGGCACGGCTATCACCGCGAAAGTCAGGCCCGCCTGCAAAAGGTAACAGCAGAAAATGGCGCTCCGGCTCCGGTGGTGACGAGCGCGGGTGCGCTCGTGGAGGCGCTCGGGGTGATCGGCGCGAAACGGATTGCGGTTGTCGCCCCCTACATGAAGCCGCTGACCAAGATGGTAATCGACTATATCGAAGCCGAGGGCTTTACAGTGGTTACGCACCGGGCGCTCGAGATCTCGGACAATCTGAAGGTCGCTGCGCATGATCCTGCCAACCTTCCCGGGATCGTCGCCCAGCTCGATACTTCCGATGTTGACGCGGTCGTCCTATCGGCTTGCGTGCAGATGCCTTCGCTGGCGAGCGTGCCGAAAGTCGAGGCGATGACCGGCAAGCCGACGCTGACGGCAGCGATTGCAACCACCTATCACATGCTGAAGTCGCTGGATCTCGAACCGGTCGTTCCAGGCGCGGGTTGTCTCCTTTCCGGCGCATACTGAGAGCCGGATCATGAAGGAGTCCGCATCGCAAGACCACGAAATCGTTGTGGCAATCGCCGTGACCGACAGCGAGCGTCCGCTGCCGCCCGTTGGCGGCCTCGCCCACGGGGATGTGGCGGGCACCGACGGCCTGACCGGCGCCAAAAACATTCTCAGGACTTATCAGGTTCATGGGAAGCTATCCAAAATTCCATTCCGCTAAGTGAGAAGGCGGCTTGTGCCGCCGCGGCAACTGTCGCGCCGTTCGCATACGATGGGATCTGTGGCGTTTTCTGGAATTGTGCGACCCCGAGGCACGCGCAGAAAGCGATTACGATTACGCCGAGCGCCATATTCACCGGCGTTATCGTGGTGCGCAGTGAAGGAGAATACGATGGATGTAAATCGCCCAGATGTCGCGAGTGAAGTACGAGCGGTCTTCGACAGTTACGAGAAGGCAATCACCGACAATGATGTGGCGGCTCTGACCCAATTGTTCTGGGATAGTCCGATGACGTTGCGCTACGGAGCTGCCGAGAATCTCTACGGGGCCGACCAGATTGAAGCGTTTCGCGCAGCCCGTCCGTCTGGTCCACGGCCACGCGAATTACTTTCAGTTCGCATCGCCACGTTCGGGCAAGAATATGCCGTTGCAAACGCTGAGTTCCAGAATCGTTATGAAAAGCGGCTTGGACGACAAAGTCAGACTTGGGTCAAAATTTGCGGACAGTGGCGTATCGTATCAGCGCACGTATCTTACATGGACCCTGGTCCGGACGCAGTAGAGCGTGATCCTCGATGACGTCTCGGCCTCAAGACAGGCACTATGCTCGAAAAATCCCGCAGTCTACGTAAAAAGCGCAATATCCAATGAGTGAGCTGGAAGTTTACAAACGTCAAGGGTGGGGCAATCGGATTGGGTTTGGGCGGTCACCTGCTCTTTTGATAATCGACTTTGTTAATTCCTTCGCTGATCCCGATCAATTTGGGGGTGGGAACATCAATGCCGCGATCGATCAGACCGCTATTCTGCTAACGCACGCTCGAAAAGCAGGCATTCCGATAGCATATACCCGTATTGTCTATGCAGTAGACGGAAGTGACGCGGGCATCTTTTGCCGCAAGGCACCTTCCTTGAGATCCCTGACAGAGAATGCTCTTGGGAGCCAGGTTGTACCCCAACTCGCTCCCCAGCCCGGTGAGCTCATCATCCGGAAAAACCAGGCATCGGCGTTTTTCGAAACGAACCTTCGTTCCTGGCTTACTCTCCACTGCGTCGATACTTTGCTGGTCACAGGCGCCACGACAAGCGGATGCGTCAGAGCGACCGTGGTTGACGCCGCCGCAAACAATTACAGGTCGGTGGTAGTCCGTGATTGCGTTGGCGATCGTGCAATCGACCCACACAATGCTAACCTTTTTGACATGGAACAGAAGTACGCCGATGTCTTGAATCTTAAAGATGTCGTTGACTATTTGTCGACAGATCCGGCAACGCGCTGGACGCTTCTGTAATCAAAACCGAAAGGTAGCGTTGCTGAAACTCTCGGTCGCCAACGATTTAGGCCATCGAACCATTATAACGTATCGAACCTTTTATCACATAACCCTCGACCTGCGACGATCGGATGTGCAGCCATTTACCTGGTCGACACGGTCGCCTGCACGCCGATGGAATAAGGCCAGGTCAAGAACCAGGTCGGGCTTGCTCGCAAGCGCTTCTTCACACCGCTGCGAATTAAACCTCGATGAGTTGAGCGCCCGGCTACTGGTAAGCGGATCGCGTTCGCCAAGGCGCATCTTCGTCCAGGACTGACCAGGCAGACGATCTGGAGGATGTTCAAGGCCGATTCGACAACGACAAGTACTCGGTCGGGTTGCTGGCCGAGGTTCATGCCTACGCCGACCAATTACGACCCACTAGGGTTTTCGGCCGTGGCGAGGCGACCTAAGATCCCTGGCATTATGTGCCGTTGCTGGCGCGTAATCCCGGCAGCTTGCGCAAAGACGCCCCCTTCACAGATTGTGTGATGCGCGCTCTGATCGAGCGCATACGGCACAAGCTTGCCGGCGCCGAGGGCGGCAACCGGTAGATGGTCGACATGCTCTCCGCGGTCTCTCCGACGGTCTGTCGGCCGCCGAGGTGGCTTATGCCGAGTCCATCATCGGAGGTGTCAATTCCGCCGATCGGCGTAACTAGGTCGGGATCGCAAACCCCCGGTTGCGTCGTCATTCGAACGTTTATCGAGCAAGAACCGCGCAGCGACGGCGATAGCGACGACGCTGGTATTCTCGACGTCTTATGCTGGCCCGCCACCTGCGCGACTAATCGGTTCGAATCAATAAACGGCGCGAAGTGCATCGTCATTCGGCCGTGAGTCGGAGGCAAGAGGCGGGGACGGTTGCAGTGATGGATCGACATTGGGCTCGCGCGCTCCAAATAGGATACGTCCTCAGCATGAGGGTGAGATCCTTTAAACCTATCGTCAATGTGATCGGCTGGTTCTAGATCGTCTCGACTAGTTCAATATGCAAATGTACCAATCGACTTTTCAGTTTTCTTGCATCGTTGCGCCAAATACTTGCGTGCCGCTCGTATAGTGAATAGCGTTTACGAGCTGATTGGCGAGAACTAATCAGTAAATGTCGCTGTTGATTTACTGCGCTCGCTGACGCTCCTTTCGAACCAGCAGCTTATGCTCCTGATCGCCGACACAGTCGCGCGGACTTCACGTAAAAAAGTATGAAAGAGTTGGGGAAGAACAAATGTCGGAATCTAACAGCATCGATGTTCAAGAATTTCTGGATGAGCATCCGATCTCATCGTTTCAGTGGTTTCTTTATTCGCTTTGCTTTCTTGCCATTCTTTTGGATGGCTTTGACACTGCGGTGATCGGCTACATTGCCCCATCCCTGACGACAGAATGGAATCTGTCGCGGCTTGAACTGGCGCCTGTACTCAGCGCCGCGCTGTTCGGGTTAGCCGGAGGCGCGCTTCTCGCCGGCCCGGTGGCTGATAGGATTGGCAGGAAGACCGTGCTTATCGCCTCGGTAGTCGTAATGGGGGCTGCCACACTCGCATCCGCCTTTGCAGGCAGCCTCGATCAACTTGTCGTGGGACGATTCATCAGCGGTCTTGGCCTCGGTGCAGCGATGCCAAGCTCTGTTACCTTGATCAGCGAGTTCTGTCCGGCTTCGCGTCGCGCGATGCTGACCAACGCATCATTTTGCGGTTTTCCCGTCGGGGCGGCGTTAGGCGGCTTTCTTTCTGCCTGGATGATCCCAACCTTCGGATGGCGAAGCGTTCTCATTTTGGGCGGTATCGCGCCGCTCGCGCTGGCGATTGCAATGATCTTTGCGCCGGAGTCGCTCCGTTACATGGTAGCAAAGCAACGCCCGGTGGAACGTATTCGAGCCCTGATGCGTCGGATTTCGCCAGCCATTTCATCTACAGCGCAAATCTCGATGCGAGAGGTTCAAGTCGGTAAAGCCGACGGCGGGCTGCGTTTGGTGCTGTCTCCGCACTACATTGTCGGCTCGATGATGCTGCTGTTCGCGTATTTCTTCGCATTAATCGTTTTCTACGCGGTGGTTAATTGGATGCCGACGCTGTTCAAGGACGCCGGCATCAGCGGCAGCACTGCAGCTTCGATATCGAGCCTGTTCACCTTGGGCGGATGCGGTGCGATCCTCTCCGGGTGGCTGATGGATCGGCTCAACGCCAACATCGTTGTCGCGACCGGCTTCATCCTCGCAGCGTTCGGTATTTATACTGTCGGACATAACGTCAATAATATCGGACTTCTGATTACCTCCGTGTTCGTGGGAGGGGCTTTCCTGACGACGTCGCTCACTTCGCTTCCGGCACTTGCTGCATCCTTCTATCCGACCACTGGTCGCGCCACGGGGATTGCGTGGATGTTGGGGCTCGGACGCTTCGGCGGTGTCGCGGGATCGTTCCTTGTCGCTGAACTAAGCAGGCGGCACCTGACCTTCGATCAAATATTCACGATTGTCGCGTTAGCCAGCCTTGCTGCGGCCGCGGCCATTATCGTGATGCAGGTGGTCCATCCACATGTCAGGCAGGGGCGGGATGCCGCAGCATCAAGTGGGGCCACAGCGCACTGAGCGCATTAAATCGATGCGCATTTCATTTTTGAATTGCGCATCGGTCTGACAATAAAGGAAGCCGAATGAGTGCCTATGACGTCGTCGTGGTGGGACATGGCGCAGCAGGTTTATCTGCAGCCTTGGCTGCCGCAGAAAGCGTGCCGAAAGCGCGTATTGTCGTGCTGGAACACTTGCCGAAAGCGGAGAGTGGCGGCAACACAAGATGGAGTCCGGCCAACATGAAGATGAAGTCGGTGGATGAGATGCCACTTGGCTTCGAGGAAGATATGATGGAAGCAACCGAAGGGCAGGGCGACCCAGCCTACTTCCACAGGCTGGCAGCAGAAGCCCCGGCCACCATGCGATGGGTTGAAGATCATGGAGTCAGATTTGAATCATTCAATTACCTGATGAGTGCCGAGCATACGCGTATTCGTCCGGTTGGCGGTGGCGCTGCCATCGTGGAAACACTGTCTTCGCGAGCAAGAGAACGAGGCGTCACGTTTCTTTACGATGCGCGGGCTATGCGCCTGCATCTCAATCAAGAGGCTCGTGTTCACGTTGTGGAACTCGCGGACGGCCAACGCATCAAAGCGAAAGCCATTGTTCTTGCCAGCGGTGGATTTGAGGGAAATCCCTTAATGCTACGCGAGCATTTCGGGCCGGGGGGCGAGACGCTCAAGCCGATCTCGCCTGGCTCGGCCAGCAATGCCGGTGATGGAATCCGAATGGCCGTCGAGGCCGGAGCGAAAGTCGATGGTGACTGGGCAGGCATGCACAGTGAGCCGGTTGATCCGCGAAGCGAGCGCGCGGCAGCGCTGGTGCTCAACTATCCCTATGGAATTGTTGTTGACACGATGGGACGACGCTTTCTCGACGAGGGCTTGGGCCTTGTCCACGAAACCTAGGAGAAGTTCTCACGGGCCGTGCACTTCGAGACGCCCGACCGCCATGCCTGGATCATTGCTGATGATAAAATCTGGAGTCTGGCAGGGACTAAGAATGCCATTCGGACCGACATCGCTCCGCTCAAAGCGGACTCTATTGGGGGTCTTGCAGAGGCCATCGGGATTGCACCCGAAGCTCTTGAACGCACTGTGACCGCATACAACACAGCGTGTCCAGAGCATTCCGCCAATTTCGATCCGGGGCGTCCTGACGGACTCTCCACTACCGGCGCTCTGCTCCCCGCGAAATCGAACTGGGCACGGCCGCTGGACAAAGGGCCGTACATTGCGTTTCCGCTTGTCGGTGCGATCGTCTACACATTCGGTGGTCTGGCAACCGACATCAATGCGCGTGTGCTTGGTTCAAATGGCCCGATTGAACGGCTATTTGCGGCAGGAGAAATTACGGGGCATTTCTATGCAACAGCGCCAAATTCGGTCGCAGTTATGCGTTCCCTCGTCTTTGGGCGTATCGCTGGGGAGAAGCATCGATGCACGTCGACGCCGGTTCGTAGCAAACGTCCCGGTTAGCCTCTCGGATTGCGGAGAGCGTCAGTTCCTTCGGCGGTCGCTCACCAGATTATAGCTATTTCGCCAGACAGGATCCTTCTTAGCGAAATGATAAATTCGGAGTTGGCTTAAGCGCTTTAAGCATACACAGCCTTGCAAACTCGATCGGCCCGTCGTGGTCGGCGGCCTGGATCAGGAAGCAAACCGGCTTTGCGGAATGCCGCGCAGCCCATGAAGGCGAAAAGCGGCAGCGACGCAGTATATTGCGTTGTTGGAATTGCTGGACTGGAAGGTGGCCTCGCGAAGGCCCGGCGGCGCCGGAAACGCAGGCGCATATGAGACGGGCATGTCACCGGACTTTCCGCGGTCATTCCATCGAGCGGCTGAAGTTGTATAAATACATGATGCTGGATGGTTGCAGGGTCCATCTGGAAAGCTGGTTCAGCGCGGATCGATCGTGCCGATGTTCACAAAGGGCTTGTTGAGAAAAAAGAGAACTCGATCCGCTCGCGAACATGAAGTGGTCATGCCCGGCCGGCGCCTATCCTCTGCATGATAGCGAGGAGGGCATCGTGTCTGACGTCGGTAAACGGCTCTGCTAGGCGGTATCGAGGCCGGGTGGCTATCTCGGATGCCTGGGGCCGCTGTGCATGCGCATTCCTGGCACGTTTGGGAGGCACCTACTTTTGGCGGCGGTCAACTCATAAGGTTGGGCGACAAGTGTGAGATCCAGGGCCAATTAGGTTCCAGCATCAATCGCTATTCGCTTGCGAGGCGGCCTAGCGGTGTACGGTCCGGAACTGCTCGCTCGTTTCCTTGGTGGGATCTACAAGTCGGAATATGCGCCTCCTTAAAGAGATCGAATTCGCCGTTTGCTGGCGTTGGCTTCACTGAGCAACCCAAAAATCTTTGAAAATGCGTCGAGACGCATCATCAAGATGATGGAAGCTCGTGATCTACGTGCGGAGCGCTCCGATAACATCACCTAGCTACCGCAGGGAGCGCCGGGGGAAGACCTAACGCTCGCTGACGCCTAGTGCATCCTCTGTCCTTCGCTTCGGTGCCGCCGCTGTAGCATTGCCCCCTGCGCGGACGCGGCAGCGGTGAAGACGAACCTTGATCTTGAGGCGCTGCTCGGCCCGCACTCGACGATGCGCGCAAGACGGCATTCGCAAGACCAATGCGAGATGGTCTGCAGGAATCCGATGGAGCGCAGGTTCGGCTTCCTCGCGACAAGCCCTCCGAGGCGGCGCATTGACCCAGTGTCGGACAGCGCGCACGAAAAGCTTGGCGGAAGTTAGCGGGAAAGCATCCCGCATACTCATGCGAAGGAGCCTGAATATATCGGTCTATAGTGTGATGTTGATATTCTTGGTTTGCGTGAACGTCATGATCTCCGAGAACGTCTCCTCGCGCCCGATACCGGACATTTTAAAGCCCCCGAACGGCGCGCCAAGAATATGCGGACCTGCATCGTTGACCCATATGTATCCGCTCTCGATCGCAGATGCAGCGTGATGCGCGTTTCTCAGATTCGTTGTAAAGACTGCGCCGGTCAGTCCATAGTCCACGGCATTCACGTCAGCGAACATCTTTTCTTCGTCAGACCATTTGAGGACTGAGAGGATCGGTCCAAAGACCTCTTCGGATGCAATTCGCATCGACATATCTACGTTGGTAAACACTGTTGGGTGAATATAGAAGCCGCCCTTAAGATGGGGATCGGTCGGCGTCCCGCCGCCATAAGCCAGTTTCGCTTCTGTTCGTCCTAACTGGACGTATCCCCGGATCTTCTCCAATTGAGCTGCGGAAATGATGGCGCCCATGTTGGTGTTCCGTTCGGTCGGAATCCCAGGCTTGAATCTTGCGATGCCTTCGAGAACACCCTCAAGCACCGCATCGTAGACATCCTCATGAATGAAGAGGCGCGATGTCGATCCGCAGGATTGGCCGCACCAAGTGAAGTTCATGCCTTTCAAGGCGCCCTCGATCGTGCGGGAGATATCTGCGTCGGGATAGACCACCAGCGCATTCTTCCCGCCGAGCTCGAGGGCTGTCTTTTTCAAACGTGCCGCAGCGGCAATGGCGACCGCCTTGCCGGCGGGCACGCTCCCCACCAAGCCGACTACGGGCGTCAATGGATGCGATACGAGCGCCTGACCACATTCTAAACCGCCTGTTACCATGCTCAGAACGCCAGGGGGTAGTATGCCGTCCAGCAGCTCCATCATGCGTATCGTGGAAAGTGGAGCCTGCGGAGGCGGCTTGATGATGACCGTATTGCCGACCGCTAATGGGGCGGCCAACTTGCCTGCCGCGAACATCAACGGATGATTATAGGCCAATATCCGGACACAGACGCCATACGGCTCCTGGACCGTCATGTTCATCATGCCAGTGCCCATAGGCATCAACTCGCCTTTGGCCTCGGTGACAAGCCCTGCAAAGAATTCGATCAGCGCCGCGCCGTCATGGACGTCGCGGATCATGGCCGTAACGGGGTTGCCGCAGTTGGCCGAGTCCAGCAACGCGAGCTCTTCCGCGTTGGTGCGCAGTACGTTGGCCACTTTCCGCAGTAGCGCTCCGCGTTCAAGTGGCGGCAGCTTGCGCCATCTGGCGAATGCCCGGTGCGAGGCCTGGACGGCGCGATCCACGTCCGATGCATTGGCTTCGGCGATTTCGCCCAGATCGCGCCCAGTCCCAGGATTGATCGTCCTGCCGACGCCGCCCAATGCCTGTTGCCATTTTCCGTCGTAGTAGAGGCCGCGGTTACGCGGTAATGCAGCGTCGACCGCCGCGTCCATGCTGGGGTATTTGTCATAAAAAGACATACGTTTCTCTTCCTGTTTCTGGACTTGGATTGCCGATCGGCAACTCGTGGACATCCGATGCTGTCGTGATGACTCTCATCGAATGGAATCCCCGGCCAAGTGACGTCCCGACATCACGCTGCTAAGGTCGCGGCATCGCACATGCAGTCTTGGCGAGCTTGTTCAGGTGTCGAGTAATTCGCGCGCAAAGAGCTCTTCCGGGGCGATCTGCTGGGGGATCATTCCATCACGGAAGGACCATTCGATCATGCGTTCGACAACCGCGCGATTTGCCTTGAATCCATTCGGCCAGAAATCGTGACCCATGACGTCGATCGTACGTTTGACCTCCCGGCCCAACCACGGCAGCGAAACCTTGAGAGCCTGTTCCAGATGTAGATCCTCCATCGCCATAGATTGGGCCTCTGCAAATGCGTCGAACACCTCCCGAAGTATGCCGGGTTCTGCGACGGCAAGATCCCTTCGGACGGCCATCAGATGCATGATCGGGAAAATCCTCGTTTCCTTGAAGTAAGCTTCTTCGACAACACGAGTATCCTGAAACAGTCGAGCAACGCGGCCATCACCAGACTTGAACGGTTTGATCGGCTTGTAGGCTAGAACGGCATCGATCTCACCTGCGAGCAGCATATTGCTGAGAAGCTTGCCCTCAGGGGCGACGGTCAGGTCGATGTCGCGGTACAATTTAGGCAATTCAATCGCGTCGCGTTCTTTTTCGTCGACATCTCCCACGACCCAGCGCAACTCCTCGGAGCCGACCCCGAATTGATCCCGCAGGGCTCCGCGTGCAGCAAGCGCCGCGGTCATGGAGAATTCGCGCACGCCTATACGGCGGCCGCGTAAATCTTCCGGCCCGGAGATGTTGGCGTCTGTCCGAACGTAGAAGGTGCCATGCCGAAAGCTCCGCGACGGAAACACCGGAACGCCCACGTAGGGGCACTTTCCGGCAACGGTTAGCCGCAGGTAGTTGCTGAACGAAAGCTCGCTCACATCGAATTCGCCGGTCGTGAACGCCCTGGCGAATATTTCTTCCAGAGGCAGGTCGATAAGTTCGACCGAACGCGACTTGAGGCCTACGCGACCGTCGTAAATTGCTTGGGTACGGTCATAGCGCCACGTCGCGACGCTAAGAGGAGCAGTGTCGGTCATCGTGATGGTTCCGAGTTCAAGGTGAGGATAGGTATCGCTGGGTCAGGGAGTGATGTCGCCATCAGCCGGCGCCTGCGTCTTCCGCTTGCCGACGGCCTTAAATTCGAGCCAACCAATGAGGCTGTTCAAGATGATCATGAAGATCATCATGATTATGAGCATCGCGAAGACGCCATTGGGCTTGTAGGACGTACTATACATGTTGAGCCGATATCCCAGGCCTTCCGAAGCGGCCAGGAACTCGCCCACAATCACACCGATGAGCGCGAATGGGAGGCTGAGGCGAAGTCCATTGGCGATCCATACGCGGGCGCCGGGGAGCTGAACCTTTAGGAAGATGTGCCAGGGAGTCGCGCCCATGACACGTGCCACGTTGACTACCGCTTCATCGACGCCACGAATGCCGGACAGCGTTGAAAAGAAGGTCATGAAGTAAACCAAGGTCGCCGCGAGCACAATTTTGGAGCTCAGGTCGATTCCAAACCAGATGATGATGAGTGGTGCCAAGGCAATGCGCGGGATGCTGTTGAGCGCCACGAAGGCCGGATCAGCCACGTCGGCGACGAACTTCCATCGCGCGAGGAGGGCACCGGTTAGAATGCCGAGAGAGGAGCCGATGCAGTACCCCGCCGCCATCTCGATTGCGGTTATCATGAGGTCCCGATAGAACTGCGGGTCGGCGAGATCATGCTTCAGGACATCCCAAACGCCGGATGGACTGCCGACATAGAAGGGGTCGAATATCCCCCCGCCGCCGAACTGCCAGAAGCAGAGGACGATGACGATGAGTACGATTTGCGTGATGCGGACGCTTAGGGTGTAGCGGCGACGGGCATCCGCGAGTCGAGCAGCTTCGGCATGAGCGAGTTGAAGGCTCCGCTCCGAGATCTGAGCGTTCGTCATCGGGAGGATCCTTGGACTTGGCGCTCCAGTTCGAGCCAAAGCTTGTCGTACAGCTCGCGAAATTCGGGGCTATCGTGGATACGGAATACGTCTCGCGGGCGCGGCAAGGGGACCGGCTCGATCCGAGCGACGCGCCCGGGGCGGGAACTCAGAAGAACGACCCGATCGCCGAGGCAAATTGCTTCATGAAGATCATGGGTAATGAAGACGATCGTCATGTTTTTTCGCTCCCACAGAGCGAGGATCAGGTCTTGCAGCTTGGTGCGTGTCTGAGCGTCCAGCGGACCGAAGGGCTCATCCATCAGGATGACCTTCGGCTCGTAAATCATCGTCCTGACGATGTTCGCTCGCTGGCGCATGCCACCTGACATTTCATCCGGATAGGCGTTCTCGAAACCCGCGAGGCCCACCAGATTGATGAGCTCACGCGCCTTGGAGTGCCGCTCGGTTCGGGAGATGCCCGCGATCTCGAGCGGAAAGGAGACATTGTCGATCAGGGTGCGCCAATTCATCAGATTTGGCGCCTGCGTCACGTAGCCGATATCACGCGTGACGCCCTTCAAACCTTTGCCGTCGATTGTCAATTGGCCCTCGGTGGCGGGAAGCAGCCCGGACACCATATTGAGGATGGTCGACTTGCCGCAGCCACTCGGGCCCACGACGGTCACAAACTCCCCCTTTTCGACGTTGAGCGTGAGATCCTCGACCGCCGTCACCACTCTTTCCGGTGTGACAAACCGCTTCGAGACGTTGTCCAGGCGCAACATTTCTGCGATCTCCAAGCCTATTTCGGCAAATAGGCGCCGGAGATGACCGCTTCGTAGGGCACGGGCTTGTCGATTACCCCTGTCGCGAGCATGAATTCGAGGGCAGCATCGTAAGCTCGGTGCGAGATCGTTCCGGACGGTTCGATCGAGGCCTGCGTGTTGTCTAACGATGCTTTCAAGATCGCAGGATCGAGTTCGCCGAATTGCCTCTGCAAATCCGGAAGCTGCTTTTCAAATGGAGTCGTCTTGACGTAGACCAAGGCGCGTTGAAGCGCGCGAACGACCTTCCGCACATCGTCTTCGTTCGTCTTCGCAAAGTCCGGCCGGACATACAGCATAGCGAAGAGGAACTCGCGGTATTTCGGGTCATCGCCTTGCGTATTGTTCATGAACATAATGGATTTACCGCGGCTGACCGCGATTTCGGGCGTGGGGCTCGCAATGCAGCCAACGTCGATTTGCTTGTTCTCGGTCGCGGCCATCATTGCGGCACCGGCGCCGACGCCAATCACCTTCGCATCCTTTTGTGGCGTCAATCCCGTGCGCTTCAAGTAGCTTTCCGCTAAGAGGTTTGTGAAGGCACCTGGGCGGGTCCCGCCGAGGACGAGCCCCTTGAGCTTTCCAAGCTTGTCATCGATCGGTGTCGTCTCGGTTATGCCGAGCTGATCCGCCCTCTCCTTGTTCATGAAACAATTGATGCCGATGCGATTGGTGAGGCTCATGACGCCCAAAAGCGTCTTCCCGCCGGAATAGGCGGAGAGGAGGCGGTTCGGCGTAGTGGCGGAGAACTGCACGCTCCCGGCGATCAAGGCGTCGACATCGGGGCCATCACCGCCGACTGTGACCACGCTCATGTCGATGCCTTCGTCCTTGAAGTAGCCGAGATCGGTCGCGGCAATCACAGGATAGTAGATCAGCGCCTTCACCGGGATGGTGATGCGCAGTTTGGTCTCGGCACTGGCTTGTGCGATGCCCGAAGCTGCCATGAAGAGGCTGGCGAGGGCGACACCCGACATAACACGGCAAACGAAACGCATTCGGAATCTCCATTTGGATTTGATCAGGGTCGATCGCAATGACGATCGTTCAGCTCAGCTCACTCAAGAAATATGCCGCGATTTTTTGCTCAACCGACGTAGGCCACAACGTCGATCTCGACCAAAATGCCGGGTGCCAAAACGCTGCCGACCGTCGTCCGGACCGGGCAAGGCTCAGGCACCAGCTCGGCATAGACGACGTCGTAGCGTTTGAAGTTATTCAGATCCGAGAGGTGCACCGTCGATTTGACGACGTCAGCCATGGATGCTCCGGCAGCCTCGAGAATGCCGCCGATGTTTTCAAGCGTTCGCCTGGTCTGCTCCTCGATGGAGGCGCCCACGATTTCGAGCTTTGCATCGCGCGCGCTTTGACCTGCGACATAGATGAAGTCTCCACAGCGCAGCGCCGCACTGTAGGCGCCCCGCGGCGAAGGCAGATTCTCGGGAAGGACGATTTTCTCTTTGGGCATCTTGTGCTCCGTCAGTTGTAGTTGATGACCAGATGCTTAATTTCGCTCATCTCATCCATGGCGTAACGAGTTCCCTCGCGCCCGAGACCCGACTCCTTCCATCCACCGAACGGCATGTTGTCGATACGGTAGATCGGGACGTCATTGATCATCAGACCGCCCACTTCCCAATCTTCCAAAGCCTTGAACGCTTTGCGCAGGTCGTTGGTGAAGAGGCCGCCCTGCAAGCCGTAACGGCCGGCATTGGCTCGGGCGACTGCGTCTTCGAACTTGCCGAAGGGATTGACCGTGAGTACCGGACCGAAGATTTCCTCGTCTTCGACGAGCATGCCGGGACGCGTCCGAGCGAGCACGGTCGGTTGCACTACGGCATCTTCCCGCGTGCCGCCGACAAGGACCTGAGCGCCGTCGTTCTTGGCGCGGTCGACCCAATCCTGAATACGTCTGGCCGATCCCTCATCGATAACCGGGCCGACGTCTACGCCTTCGGCGCCCGGATCGCCCACCTTGCAAGCCTTCACCTTGGAAACTAGCAGGCTTACGAATTCGTCGTGAACCGCCTCGTCGACCGTGATGCGCTGAACGCCGATGCAATATTGACCGCCGTAGACCACGCCGCCGCGTACGCAGCGGGTCGCTGCGACCTCGAGATCCGCGTCCTGACAGACGATGACCGCGCCGTTGCCGCCTAATTCCAGGGCGACGCGCTTTCGGCCGGCGATCGATTTGATGTGCCAACCGACCTTTGCCGAGCCGGTGAAGGTCACCATCTCGAACCGTTCATCACGGACCATCTTTTCGGCCAGATGCACCGGGCAATGAACTACGCGCAGCGCGTCTGCGGGCAGGCCGGCGTCCTTGAGAAGTTGGGCGAGAAGTAGCGAAGTGAGCGGTGTCTGCGGCGCGGGCTTGAGGACGACGCTGTTGCCTACTGCAAGAGCCGGCGCGACCTTGTGGAGTACGAGATTCAGCGGGAAATTGAATGGCGCGATCGCGAGGATCGGCCCCAGTGGAAATCGGCGGGCGATGCCAATTCGGCGGGCGCCTGCCTGAAGCTGCTCCAAGTTGGCATCTCCGAGATCGATGCGTGCACCGCCGTCGCCGGTCGTTTGATACTCGAATATACCAGCGTCGGCATCCAGCGGGACTTCCACACCAGCATGACGGCGGGCTTCCGCCGCGGCGTTAGAGAGATTGAAAATCGCGCGCGCAACTTCGCCGCGGGCGTCGAACAATGGCTTGCCCGCTTCAGCGGAGATCGTACGAACGAACTGGTCGCGACGTTCGCGAAGGAGCTCGGATGCTCGCTGCAGAATGTCGGCCCTCGCGAAACGGGGCAGGCGACGCATGATCTCGAAGCCGCGCTGAGCCGCAACGATGGCAGCTTCGACCGCATGCTCATCAGCGATCGGCATCTCCCCAACAACGGTATTATTATAGGGCGATCGTATGAAATCGACCTTTGAACCCAGCGTCATCCTCTATCCTCAACGTGCTTAAATCGTGAGCAACCTTGATCGCTGCCCTCGTATTGAACGTTGCTCCTTACAAAGCTTTCTTGCAAACAGAGAGATTCGATGGAATCGTTCTCAAAATCAGAAAGGTCTGAGGGTGCTGCTCAATCCGCTGAAGTATTTCGTCGAGACGGCGAGGACGGGATCGATCAAGGCTGCTTCCGAACGGCTCCACGTGGCCGCGTCCGCCATCAGCCGGCACATTCAAATATTCGAGGTTGAAGGCGGCGCGCCACTATTCGAGCGCCATGCCAGAGGTATGGGGCTGACCGCGGCAGGCGAGATCTACATGCGATATGCGCAAGGCGTCCTGGCTGAAGCTGAAAATACTCAGTTGCAGATCGACGCCTTGAAGGGATTGAAACGGGGGCACATCCGTATCTGCTGTGTGGAAGGCGTTGTCGCGGGTCCGCTGTCAGAAGCGCAAGCAGCGTTCAAGCGAGACTATCCTGAAATCAGCTACAGCGTTCGCGTAGTCAGCACGGCGAACGTCATGCGTGTGGTTCGCGACGGCGAAGCCGATGTTGGAGTAGCTTTTCAGTCATCTCCGGTGGGTGGCGTGCACGTTCAACAGCGTATCGTCGATCCGTTACGCGTGATCCTGCGGCCCGGACATCCTCTGAGTAGAAAGGCCGAACTTAAGCTCGCCGACTTGGCGGATTATCCGGTAGCTATGCCCGACTGGACATTCGGAATTCGTCAGGTGATGGACGCCGCGTGCCATATCCATCAGCAGAGATTGAATATCAGCTTGGAGACGAACTCGATCGAGGCGATGCGTTCTTTCGCGCGAACGGGAGCAGGCATCACCGTTCTTCCGTCTCTCGCGGTCAAGTCAGATCTAGTGCGTGGGGACGTGATCGCCATACCGATCAACGAGTCCATCTTCGAGCAATCGTCGATGGATCTGATAGTCCGTGAAGGTCGCAACCTGACTTCGCTCGTGCACGAGTTTCTCGGCTACATGGCCGTTAGCTTCAAACCTATCGAATGAACGCGGCGACCCAACGGCGATCGGGTTGGCTGATCCAATACGGTTACCTTGGAGGACGGACGGATAATCGATCCGGAAGAAGTTTTAGGCCCGCGACGAAAGCGAAGAAGGTTGCAATGGTGGGCGACACCGAAACGACGGAAGGTCTGGACGGAGAGCGCCTACGTCGTCACGCTTTCGGGCGGCATCGCAGCACATTGTCCAATGCAGGCGGCGAGCGGGGTCGCCCGCAAGCTTCGGATCATCGAGGGAAACCCTCGTGCTATTGACGTCCCCAAAAATCGACCCCTGATTTGAATGCCTACAGCGCGGATACAACGTGCTCAAAGACGAATGACCAATAACTGTTCGGAGGCGGAGCCGCCGCGGCATTCGCCCTGCTCCACGGTGCCGGCGACGGCATCTTAACTATCGCCAGAGGCACGTTGCCCCTCTCGATCTTTGGGCCGGAGAACTACGGCTATCGGCTTCCCTATCGCACTCTTGAAGAGGCAAAGATTCCAATCCATGTGGTGACAACGGACATCATCTTGGGAGAAACAGTCGTGTCTCCGAAGGGGCTGTTGAGGATGCGATCGTAGCGACGACAGCAAATCCAGGCGCGTTCGCGCCTGTGAGATACGCCGGACGTTTCCTTTCGGACGGTATGATATCGAGCAACACACCCGTTCGCATCGCCCTGCGCGAAGGTGCCACGCGGTTGATCATCCTGCCGACCGGTTATGCCTGCGCAAATCAGTCGTCGCCCGTCGGGGCGGTTGCAAACGCGATACATGCCTTGACGTTGCTTATCGCGCGGCAGCTAACCGAGGAGATTGAATCGATACCGAGCGCGGTCTCCTACAGCGTGGTGCCTCCGCTATGTCCATTACTGGGATCCCCATATGATTTTTCGAGAACGGAATGGCATATGGAGCGCGCCTATGAAATCACGCAACAATGGATATTGTCCGGCGGCCTCGAACGCGGCGGAATTCCGGACGCAATGCGCCCACATAGGCACATGCCCGCGTGACGGGACACCTTGGCTTCGATGGCAATGCGACGCCATCGGTGACTCGCCAAAACAGGGAAACGCGCGAGGCGGGCTAAATTTCCTCGATGAGGTCGGTCTTCGGGTACACGCCGCAAGCCGGTCGGGGCGCTTTCTTACGAAGAGCGCAAGCGACCTAAAATCGCTCGGGCTCCAGCTTCCGCCGCGTACTGCTGCTCGGCGAGCCTGCAGCGGGCTGCAATTCGGTCCGCGCATTTAGAGCATCGTCCATCTGAGTTGGGACAGGCCGCCCATCGCGCGTGCTAACTCCGGGCGGTAAGAAGTGGAATATCGACCGGTTGGTGATCTTTGGTCATTCGGAGCGAACTGGCGCCATTCTAAATTAGCAAACTGGTCTGCTCTACCATCCGTTTGTGGCGCAAAGCAGCCTAACGGCGTGGGACAACAAACAAATCCCCGTTTGTCGTTTAGATGCCCTGTATTGCGACTCTAATTCCCTGTTCGCTTGCGTAGGGAATTTTCCGGTCGGAAAGTCCTTTCCGTGGGGATTTGACCGCATAGGCGGCATGCTAAGTGGTCAACCTCGTTTCCGCTGGAGGGGCTGGTCCGCACGGCCCGTGTCCGGGCGCGAAACCTTGTCAAGGGCGGGGCCGTTATAGCGCCGGCGGATGCGGGCAACTTCGAGAGCGTCAGGCACGGGCACAGGGTAGCGGCCGTCAAGGCCGCCCGCTCGTGCGTAGTGCTCGGTCGCGGATGCATCGCTGGCATGGCCGAGCAGCGCCGCCACTTTGGCAAGCCCAAGCTGCATTTCCTCCTCGGTCGTTGCGGAAGCGACGTAAACCATCTTGAAGCGGGCCGCCGCCACGTGGCGCACCGACGACAGTGTCGGGTGCGCCGCCTTCATCCTGCGCGAAAACAACGTCTTCGTACTCCGGCGCATCAGGGATTCCAGCGAGTCCTGCAGTGTATCCAACCTACCAATGGCCGCGGCTGCGTTGGCCACGTCTATCCAGTATTTCACTTGGGAAACGAGCTGATCCGGCAGCTCCGTCCATCGCAGAGTGCGGGTCTCGCCGTGCGAGCGGCCGTTGCTATTCTTGCCGTTCACGAGAACGAGCTCCCACGCGTAGCCCGCCAAAGTGCTTGGTCCAAACTTTGCCTTCGGCCACTCGACAAATCGGGCGCCGGTCAGTTCGCCGCAGTCGAGAAGTGCGACGAGCTTGTCCGCGTTCTCGCTCACGGTCGAGCGCACGTGATAGCGGATCCGCACGAGGTCGTCCGAGACGTCGACTTTCTGCTTCCACTGCGAGGTACGCGGACGCTTGCCGGTTGTGCCGCTCTCGCAACGCCAAGCGCGCAGCAGCACGATCGCGGCGTGCAGGGCGACTGCCCGCTGAGGGTGGCGCTTGGCTCCCTGGGTCATGGCAAAAACCATTGCCGACCGATATTGACGGATGCTTGCGGGCGCCAGGTTCCTGGCCATCACCGCCCGGACCAGCTCTTCCGGACTTAGCTTGCGGCCCGCGGCTTTCTCTTCGGTTTCGGCAATTTGTCTGGCGCGCTCGAGGTATCCCGTTTCGGTCTCACTTTTGCGAGACATGATTTAATCCTTGAGCCACGGCGGAAGCAGCGGATCGTGACGGCGGCAGTGGCGGGCAATTTCGCGCACGAACGACTCAGCTGCGAGCTTCGCGTCGCTGAGGTAGCTTGGGGAATAAGGCGAGTACACGATCGTCGTCTCGTTGGACTGCGGCGGCTGGATGTGACCCAGCCACAAAGCGATCTGGTCGTCCTCGACGCCTCGAGAGCGCATGTGGCGACCGAGAGCATGGCGGATTGAGTATGTGTTGCCGCCGGGCTCGAGCTTGGCGCGGGTGCAGGCGGCCATGAAGGCGGTGTCGATTTCGCCGACGGGCTGCGCGCGCCATTGCACGAGATGACCCGGTGGAAGTCCCTCCGTCCAAGGTGCCAGAGTCGCCGGAATAGGGAGCGTCGGCCGCCACTTGCTAGTCTGTACGCGGCCAGGCGGATTGAGATCGATGAGGCCCCGCCGATGATCGATCTGCGCCGCCGTAGCGTCGAGCAGTGCGCCGATCCGGCAGCCGAGACTGGCGAGCCAGATCAGGCAGAACAGAAAATGGATGAACTGTGCCTCGTCGATGACGGCGGCGATCTCCTCGATCTCCATCAAACGGCCCTTGGGCGGCGCCGCACGCAAGTGATTTTTGGTGCAGAAATACGGGACGACCGGCGCGTGATGTCGCGACAGGCGGCGCTCGGCGACCGCCACGGCACAGGCCGCGCGGAAAACCGTCAGGGTCCGGTCGACGCTCGACAAAGCAATACCCTCCGCCATGGCGGCGTCACGGAAGGCCTCGAAAGTGCTGGGCACCATGTGCTGCAGCATCGAGTTGCCCATCAAGCGCTTCATGCGCTCGATCGCGATCAGATTGGATTCAGCGCTTGCCTGCGCCTCGGCTTTCGCACGGTTAAAATCCAGAACTTCAGTCACCGTACGGAGTGGCTTCTGAACCAGCGCGTCTTTGGGGTCACCGGTGACGCCGCGTTCGATCAGGGACCGCACGGTGACGAGTGCCGTTTCGAGGTCGGTCGTGCCCAAGGACCTATAAAAAGACTTTTTATTATCCGGGTCGTAGCAGCCGACGTACAGATTATCCGTCCCCTCGTGAATGCAGACCGAGTACATTCCCATTTTATGGAGCTGAGTGTAGGCCATCAGCGCGTCATGCCCATCGGGCTGGCATCGCCTGCGCGATCCTCCGGCGCCGAGGTTGACCCGTTGGCACTTACGAAGTCGCGCACCGCTTTGGCCGAATAATACATCACGCGAAAGCCGCTGATGACTTTGAGTCTGCCATCCTTTGCCGCTTTGCGCACCGAGCCGGGGCTGAGCCCTAACGTTTCAGCGACCTCAGCGGTGGACAGGAGCTGATAAGGCGAGAGTTCTTCGATCTTGATGGGCATAAAGCTAGACTCCCAAGACTGGACGCAGTTTCCTATCATGACTAACATCACTGTTGCATCGCACGATGTTCGATAGTCCATCAGTTGGTAGGAGTCAAGTTCATGCAAACACCACTGAGGCATGATTGACGGATTCATTTCAGGACGTCTTTCAATCTGGCCATGACGCGGGGAATGCCGAGCAGGTGCTCTATTTCACCGCGAAGGCGGATGCGTCGTATTGTGGAGCTCGCAAGAAGCGTGATGACGTAGCCTGCGGGCAGCCGCCGATACGTTCGGTAGTACCGGAGCGTGAATGCTGCCGCCTGCGACCTTAGAATTTCGCGTTGGCGTATAAGAACCGCTACGCGGCGCGCCAGCCTACGCGGTGGGATGGGCATGCGTGTCCTCCGCGAGTTTCGATAGCGTTTTGCCCGTAAGACTCCACCACAGGGCCAGTTCGGAAGCGCAGGCGCGCGAGCGGAAGAGGTCGATCCCCAGGCGTCGCGCCAGGGCATCGCCATCCATCATCATGGCGGTGGCGACGTCGAGCCCGGCATCGGCGCACGTTTCGAGGGCCCGTCCGGCGACGCGCGGGATGGTCACGGTCGGGATCTCGCCCGCTTCTTTGCGGAGGCGGGTCAGGGTCTCGGCCTGCTCGCTGAGAGGAGGAAAGTCGAAATTGCCGGAGCGGCCGGACAGAACGAGGGCGCGCTGCAGACCGGGTGCGACCTTTTCAATGCCTGACAAATAGGTCCCGGCTTGGGTCATCGATTCCGCCGACGACGTGGACACGACCATGGACAAACCCCGCACGCCCAGGCCTTCCAGCGTTACGTCAAAACCGGTGGAGGCGAGAACGTCCAACCGATGCGCCGAGCTGCCGCCGGCCCAGTCGACGACGACCGCGGTTTTCGTTCTGGGGATTCCGAGGATCTCCTCCCAGAGCGCGGTGAGGACACCCGATAGGCCGCCCGTGCGGTTAGCTGCCGTGGCGAAGTCCTCTGTCCTGATATAGACCTCCCGGTCGGCGGCGCCCGTCTCGGCTGTTTGGCGGCGCCCTGTCTCGACGCGGACGAGCGTCACCGGTCGCCCCTTTTCGCGGATAAGGTGACAGAGGCGGTTGGCAATTGTTGATTTGCCGACGCTCGTGCCGTCCGCGACCACCTCCACCAAATCGGCGGTCTTGAAGTTCACGGTTTTCATCTTAGTCGTCATTCTGCTTGCTCCGAAGCTGTTCGAGGAGGGCCGCCGAGCGGCGGGTGAGCGTCGGGACCTGCGTGGTCACCGGCGAATTCAGCGGGCGCCGAATGTCTGCGAACTGGAGGGAATTAGGCGCCGCATGAGTGGAACTTCTTTGCTGGTGCTCGGCCGACTCTGCCTCGCGACCAAGGTCTGCAGGGTCGTGCAGGGGATCGCAGGCCTCTGCAGAGGAGTGCGCGAACATGCCGGCTCGCGCAGGCGCGTGCAGGGGCGCTTCGGACCTAATCTCCGCACGCTCTCTCGCGCGGGACATGGCGCTGGAGACCGTTCCAGCCGGCAGCGGCGTGCCGTCATTCCGGGCGATGCCGACCTCGGCCAGCATCTCACCTATCATGACAGCGGTAGCGCCTCGCCCGGCGAGATACTCGAACACGGCGAGGTGGTCATCGAAGACGTCCTGGAAGGCGTAACCGAACCGGCCAAGCGCGTCCCGGCCGATCATGATCAGCTCGTCGCGCCTATCCCGGGGCAGACGATCGATAAGGGAGTTCGGAATCTTGCGCGGCGCTCCGGCGTTCATGAACAGACTCCGGCCACGCGCGCGCTTCCACGAGGCTTCAACAAAACCGTCGAATTGCGCGAAAACAGGGCTGTATAAGCTTCAATGGGCGTGATCGAAAGCGGATGGAAATCAACGAGATGCGTGGAGGACCCCCACGTTGACATGGAAGGGGTCACAGGTTCGATCCCTGTCGCGCCCACCACGCACCTCACACTTTCGAAGACTGCCGGATTGGCGCCTTTTCAGGCGTCGGGAGACGTTTCTTTCCCTAATGCTCCGATTAGTGACAGTTTTATTTCGGAACCAGTCGTGTTCATGCCGTGACTCGGCTATAGCTCAATGGTCCAGCACTTTTCGACCGGAAGCTGATGCCAACGAAGACCCGGCCGGTAATCGGCGTGATCGGCAACGCGTATCGCATTGAGAACAGGTTCTCCGTCCAGGCGGTCGGAGAAAACAACCTTCGTGCGGTTGCTGAAGTGGCCAATGCCCTGCCGATGATGTTTGCCGGCACCCCCGACATCACCGATATCGGCCAGGTGCTCGATCTGGTCGATGGCATCCTGCTCACCGGCGCTCGGGCCAATGTCCACCCGACCCGGTTCGGCATGGAAGCCCATGCCCGTCACGAGCCCTATGACAATGGCCGCGATGCGGTGGCTCTGGCCATGATCGAAGCTTGTGTCGCGCGCGGGGTCCCGATCTTCGGCATCTGTCGCGGATTGCAAGAGATGAACGTTGCGTTCGGCGGTTCGCTGCATCCCGAGATCCGCGAGATTCCTGGCCGCATCAATCATCGCATGCCGCGGCTCGAGAGCGGCGAGATCCATCCCGATCCGGCGGTCGTATTTGCCGATCGCCACGACGTGCATCTGACCAGCAACGGCACCTTCGCCAGCCTGCTGGGGCGCGAGACCATCACGGTCAATTCCCTGCATGGTCAGGGCATCGATATCCCTGGCGAGCGAGTGGTGATCGAGGGTATTGCCGAGGACGGCACCATCGAGGCCATCCGCATTGCCGATGCGCCGAGCTTCGCGCTCGGTGTGCAATGGCACGCCGAATATGATCCGCAGATCAATCCGATCAACCGCACGCTGTTTCAGGCGTTCGGCGAGGCGGTGGCCGCTCGCAGGCAGCGTGGGGCCTTCACGGCTGCGGCCGCGCCGCTATCAGCAGGAATGCGCTGAGCGCGGCTGCGACACAAAGCACAGCACCCGCGACCGTCGCTGCGGCAAATGCGGTGATCAGCGCCGGCCCCTTTGCCGCCATGACCGATCCGATCAGCGCCGTGACCACAAGGCCGCCTGTGCGTGCGACCGCGCTGTTGAAGCCCGATGCTGACCCGGTGTGACGCGCATCGACGGACATCAGCACGGCCGTCGTCAGAGGTGCGACAGCGCCGGCCATGCCGATGGCGATGACGACCATGGCGGGGAAGACGCTGGTCCAGTAGCTGGTGTCGGGACCGATTCGGAGCGCCAGCAGAAAACCCATCGCCACAATCACCGGTCCCAGCGTCAGCATGATCCTCGGGCCGGTTCTGGCTGCGAGCGAGCCAGCGAGCGGTGATGTCAAAGAGATGACAAGCGGCAAGGGCAGCAGCGCGGCACCGGCCTGGGTCGCCGTGTAGCCGGCGGCTTCGATCAGGAGAAAAGGCATCAGGACGAACAGCCCACCGAGTGCGCCGTACAACAAGAATGTCAGCAGCGTCAGGCCGACGAAGCTCGCCGACCCGAACAGTGCGAGCGGCATCATCGCGCGTTCGCCTTTGCGGCCTTCCACCCACACGAACACAAGCAAGAGCAGGAGTCCTGCGACGAGCGCGCCAAGCGTGAAACCCGTCCAATCATGTGACGTAGCTTCGGTCAGACTCCAGGTCGTCAGGCCAAGTCCCACAGTCGCGAGGATGGCGCCGAGACTATCGAGCGGCTCGTCGCTGTCGTGTCGATCGCGGGGGATGCCTAGCCAGGCAAGCGCCATTGCCGCCAATGCGATCGGCACATTGATGAGAAAGATGAGATGCCAGCTGCCGATGTCGATCAGCCATCCGCCCAACACCGGTCCGAGCGCGCCGGCGGCAGCGCCGCTGGCAGCCCAGATGCCGATAGCGCGGCCCTTGGCTTCGCCGGAAAACGTCTGGCCGAGGATCGCCAGGCTGTTCGGCATCAGCATCGCCGCGCTGACGCCCTGAAGGAAACGCGCGGCCAGCAGCAGAGGCAGGCTGGGCGCCACAGCGCAGGCCAGCGAGGCCAGCGCGAACAGGCCGACTCCGCAGATCAGAAGCCTGCGGCGGCCGAAGCGGTCGCCTGCTGCACCGCCGAGCAAAAGAAGTGCACTGAGCGGCAGCAGATAGGCATTGATCACCCATTGCAGGTCGACGGCATCGGCCTGAAAACTCGCAGCAATGGCCGGAAGTCCGACATTCACCACCGATCCGTCGATGAAGGCCAGGCTGGAGGCCAGAATCGTGGTGGTGATCACCAGGCCGGGATGGCTGATATCATCGATCTTTTCCGTGGCGCCGGCGGCGCCTGCGTCACAAAGCGCATGCAAGGCGTTACTCATGACCGGGTTGTAGGGGGAACGGGAGCTCAGAACAAACCATTGTCCTCCGATCGGGCAATTCCGTTTTGGCCCCGATTGTGCAAGCATCCCGGGCGGTCGTGCCGGGGCGCTCGGTAAGAGAGTCGTCGGCGTGAGATCGGACTGTGTTGAGGAGAGGGACTATGAAACGAATTTATCTGTTGGGGACCATGATCGCCGCGGCGGTCTGCACGACGCAGGCGGGCGCTCAGGAGCTCACCGGCACGCTCAAGAAGATCAAGGACACCGGCGCCATCACCATCGGCTTCCGCGATTCCTCGGTGCCGTTCTCTTATCTGGATGACAATCAGAAGCCCGTCGGTTTCGCCATGGACATCTGCTACAAGATCGTCGATGCGGTGAAGAAAGAACTGAAGAACGACAAGATCGAGGTCAAGCTCAATCCGGTCACCTCGGCGACACGTATTCCGCTGATTGCCAACGGCACCGTCGACCTCGAATGCGGCTCGACCACCAACAATGCCGATCGCCAGAAGCAGGTTGCCTTCACCAATACGCACTTCCTGACGGCCAGCCGCTTCGTCTCGAAGAAGGCCGCCAAGCTTGACAAGATCGACGATCTGAAGGGCAAGTCGGTGGTCTCGACCTCCGGCACCACCAACATCAAGCAGCTTACCGAAGCCAATGCCGCGCGTAATCTCGGCATCAACGTCATTCCCGCCAAGGATCACGCCGAAGCATTCCTGATGGTCGAGACCGACCGTGCTGTGGCCTTCGTGATGGATGACATCCTGCTTGCCAGCCTTGCTGCCGGTGCGCGCGATCCGAGCGCCTATGTGATCTCCAAGGACGCGTTCTCGAAAGCTGAGCCCTACGGCATCATGCTCCGCAAGGACGACGCGCCGTTCAAGAAGGTTGTCGATGCGGCCACTGCCGAGCTCTACAAGAGCCCGGAAGGCGCCAAGATCTATGACAAGTGGTTCACGCAGAAGATTCCGCCCAAGGGCCTCAATCTGAACGTTCCGATGGGAGCCGAGCAGAAGAAGGCGTTCGCCAGCCCGTCGGATTCGCCTGATCCCGACGCCTACGCAGCCAACTAACTCTTGCTTACCTCTCCCCGCTTGCGGGGAGAGGTCGTCTTACATGCGCGTAGCGCGTGTAAGACGGGTGAGGGGGAGGCAGCGAGTAAAACACTGGCTCCCCCTCACCCGTCTCGAACGACTCTCGGTCGTTCGATCCACCCTCTCCCCGCAGGCGGGGCGAGGGAAGAGGCAATGGCCCGGCCATTGCATGGGTTTCTGCCTGAGGTTGCCAGGTTTTCGCGTGGACGGCGCGTGGGGGTGAATGCGTGAACTATAACTGGAATTGGGGAATCTTCTGGGATCAGACGCCTGATGCGACGGGGACCTATTTTGGCTCGCTGATGAGCGGCCTTCAGGTCACGATCCTGCTCGCACTCTGCGCCTGGTTCATCGCGTTCGTGATGGGCTCTCTGATCGGCATCATGCGGACGTTGCCTGCGCGCTGGGCGGTGTTTGTCGGCAATGCGTATATCGAGATGTTCCGCAACATTCCGCTGCTGGTGCAGCTGTTCATCTGGTTCTTCGTCATTCCCGAACTGTTACCCGGCGATCTCGGCATCTGGATCAAGCAACTGCGCAACGGGCCGTTCATCGCCGCGATGCTCGGGCTTGGCTTCTATATGTCCTCGCGTGTCGCCGCACAGATCACCGCCGGCATCAATGCACTGCCAAAGGGCCAGCGCATGGCCGGCACGGCAATCGGCCTCACCACTTGGCAGACCTATCGCTACATCCTGCTTCCGCTGGCCTATCGCATCATCTTTCCGCCGCTGACCTCCGAATTTCTCAACACCATCAAGAACACGGCGCCCGCACTCACCATCGGTGTGCTTGAACTGACGGCACGGGCGCGGTCCATGCAGGAGTTCTCGTTCCAGGTGTTCGAGGCCTTCTCGGCTGCGGCCGCCATCTACCTCGTCCTCAGTGCCGTCGTGACGATCGGAATGCGCATCCTCGAAAAGCGCCTGGCGATCCCCGGCTTCAACGAGGGGAAATAAGCGATGTTCAGCAATTTCGATTACGACGTCATCTGGCGTAGCCTGCCCTACCTGTTTCAGCAGGGCATGGCGTTCACCCTCACGCTGACGGCAATTGCGACGGTCTTCGGTCTCATCCTCGGCACCTTGATCGCGATGATGCGGCTGTCGTCGAGTGCCGTGCTGTCGGGCTTCGCCGTAAGCTATGTCAATCTGATGCGCTCGCTGCCGCTCGTGCTGGTGATCTTCCTGTTCTACTTCCTGATGCCCTATGTCGGACAGTGGATCATCCGCTCCGATCAGCCCGTGCAGGTCGGCGCCTACGCCTCGACTATCGTGACCTTCACGCTGTTCGAGGCTGCCTATTTCTCGGAGATCATGCGTGCCGGCATCCAGTCGGTGCCGCGGGGGCAGGTGATGGCCGGTTATGCCATCGGCCTTAACTATCGCGAGGTGATGCGCCATGTCGTGCTGCCGCAGGCGTTCCGCAACATGCTGCCGGTGATCTTCACCCAGACCATCGTGCTGTTCCAGGACACATCGCTGGTCTACGTGCTGTCGATCACGGATTTTCTGGGTGCCGCGTCCAAGGTTGCGCAGCGCGACGGTCGTCTCACCGAAATGTATCTGTTCGCGGCGCTGGTCTACTTCCTGATCTGCTTCACCGCCTCGTTCTTCGTGAAGCGCTTGCAGAAGCGCATCAGCATCATTCGCTAGCCACTTTCGCTTTCAGTCTTTGCCTCCAACTGTCGGTCGCTCATCATGCCCATGATCACCATCGAAAAAGTCAGCAAGTGGTACAACCCGCAGTTCCAGGTGCTGAAGAACTGCACGACGGCCGTCGAGAAAGGCGAGGTGGTCGTCGTCTGCGGTCCCTCGGGATCTGGCAAGTCGACGCTGATCAAGACCGTGAATGCGCTGGAGCCCGTGCAGCAGGGCACCATCATGGTCGATGGACTGAATGTGACGACGATGAAGAAGGACCTGCCGAAGCTGCGTTCGCGCGTCGGCATGGTGTTTCAGCACTTCGAACTGTTTCCGCATCTGAAGATCGTCGAGAACCTGTGTCTCGGCCAGACCATCGTGCTCGGTCGCTCGGAAGATGCGGCGAAGGCCAAGGCGATGAAGATGCTGGAGCGCGTCGGCCTCACGGCGCATGCGCAGAAATATCCCGGCCAGCTCTCCGGTGGTCAGCAACAGCGTGTCGCCATCGCGCGCGCGCTGGTGATGGATCCGATCTGCATGCTGTTCGACGAACCGACCTCGGCGCTCGATCCCGAAATGATTAACGAAGTGCTCGATGTCATGGTCGAACTCGCCAAGGAAGGCATGACCATGATGGTGGTGACCCACGAAATGGGCTTCGCCAAGAAGGTCGCCAACCGCGTCATCTTCATGGATGCCGGTGAGATCGTCGAAGACGCGCAGAAGGATGACTTTTTCGGTCATCCGCGCAGCGATCGCGCGCAGCACTTCCTGTCGAAGATCCTCGCGCACTGACGCAGGGAGCGGGCGCATACAGCATCGCGCAAGTGCCTCAAGTTTATGCAGATTCTTGAATGCTGCATGACGGGGCAATTAACGAATGTGTCAGAAATGGAGTGGTATCCTTCAACCGTGAGGGCGAGGGCCTGTTGGTCCGCTGATTGAACTCCACCGGAGCGATCGGGTCTTTGTCCTCACGGACAATTCCACGACGCCACGTTCTCAGCCTCTGCCCAATACTTCTCTGACCGTCTTCCAACGACCCGAGCCGAGGCTGCGCGAGCCATGCTTGCGCGCGTCCTGACTTGGCCCTTCTCCGGAAAGTGCATCGCATGATCAAGATCAACAGTGTCGGCAACAAATTGGGTCTTGCCGGTCTCGTTGGCATCTTGCTCTCGGCAGGCGTTGTCGCAAACCAGATGAGGACCGAGAGCGCGATCTCGGAGGTCAATCGTCTGGCTGATGTGCAGCAGAAAATCGCCGATAGCGCGATGGAGGCCGACGGCCAGATGCGCGCCATGCAGGTGGCCAGTCAAGGCCTGCGTATGGCCATCACGACACCCGAGATTGACAAGAACGCGGCCGAGATCAGGGCCGCCAAGGCTGCGCAGGACCGCATCATCGATGCCGCGTCCGCCCTGGCGACCAGGCAGGAATACAAGGACAATTTCGCGAAGATTAAATCGCTGACGTCAACCTATCTCGCCGCTGCCGACGAGATCGTCGGTCTGCAGAAGAAACTGCTCGAGCTCTATCGCAACCGCAACGTCGCCGTGATCGACTGGAACCGGCATCTCGACCAGCTGCGCCTCACCACTGCCGTGACCGAGGCGACGAACTGGCCTGAAGTCGATGGACAGCTCAAGATCGCGGACAATGCCATCAACGCTGTGCAGGCAGCCGCATGGCGTTATGCGTCGATGAATGAAGTCACGCAGAAGGGCCAGATCATCACCAAGGCCAAGATCCTCACCGATGCGCTGGCCAAGGCCAGCGTGTTCGAAGACAGCGAGCTCGTGCAGAGCGGCCTGATCCAGCTCGGCACCGACATGAAGAAGTTCATGACGGCCACCGATGAAGCGATCGGCAGTAACGACCAGAAGACCGATATCGTCCGCACCAAAATCACGCCCGCCGCTGCGGCAGCATCTCAACTGGTCGCGCAATCGGTCTCGTCGGCCAAGGCTGCGGTTGGAGAGGCCCGGGCGCAGGCCGCCGAGGAAATGACACGCTCCGGCCAGGTCAATCTCGCACTTGGACTGGCGGTCGTGCTGGTACTGATCTGCACCATGGTGTTCTCCTTCGTCGGCGTTGCCCGGCCGATGACGCGTCTGAATGGCGCCATGGGCAAGATGGCAGCCGGCGATCTCGATGTCGTCATTCCCGGCGCCAAGCGCGGCGACGAAATCGGCGATATCGCCAAGACAGTCACGGTCATCCGTGCGAATGCCGAACAGAAGGCGCGCGATGAGGCTGCGGCGCGCCTCGACCAGGACAATCTGGCCGCGGCGTCGCGCAAGCGCGAAATGGTCGAGCTCGCCGGGACGTTCGAACGCGCCGTCGGCAATATCGTCGACAACGTCTCCTCGGCGTCGAACAGACTCGAGGAGTCCGCGGGCGCGCTGACGGCAACGGCCGAACAGGCCAAGGAGCTGACCGCTGCAGTCGTTGCTGCATCGGACGAGGCATCCACCAATGTGCAGGCGGTTGCGTCATCGACCGAAGAGATGTCGTCATCGGTCAACGAGATCAGCCGGCAGGTCCAGGAATCTGCGAATATCGCCAACTCCGCCGTGGCGCAGGCGCGCAAGACCAATGACCGCGTGGCGGAGCTTGCCAAGGCCGCGGCCCGGATCGGCGATGTCGTCGAGCTCATCAATACCATTGCCGGCCAGACCAACCTGCTGGCGCTCAACGCCACCATCGAAGCGGCGCGCGCCGGCGATGCGGGCCGCGGCTTTGCGGTGGTTGCGTCCGAGGTGAAGGCGCTGGCCGAACAGACCGCCAAGGCGACAGGCGACATCAGCCACCAGATCAACGGTATCCAGGCGGCGACCCAGGAATCCGTCGGCGCCATCAAGGAGATCGGTGACACCATCGGCCGCATGTCCGAGATCGCCTCGACCATCGCTTCAGCGGTCGAACAGCAGGGCGCAGCGACTCAGGAAATCTCACGCAATGTTCAGCAGGCAGCGCAGGGCACGATGCAGGTGACGTCGAACATCACCGATGTACAGCGCGGCGCCAGCGCGACCGGATCAGCTTCGACGCAGGTGCTGTCGGCGGCGCAGTCGCTGTCCGGCGAAAGCGCGCGGCTCAAGCTCGAAGTCGGCAAGTTCCTCGCCTCCGTCCGGGCCGCATAAATTCATGCTTCTCCCATGATGGGGGAAGCCACAACGAAGACGGCGCCCGTCGCCGAAGCCAGATCAGATCCTACCTAGGAAGCCAATGATGTCGCTGCTCAATCTCCGTATCCGCGGTCGCCTCTATGGTGGTTTCGGCGCGCTGGTCCTGTTTGGTCTCGCCAGTTCGGGATTTGCCGTCTGGCAGATGACGGAAGTTGGAACGCAGGTCGACTCCCTGAACATTCTTTCGGCCAACACGATCCGGGCCTCGGAGATCGCCTCCGAACTGCACGCGATCCGCGGTGCCGTGTTGCGCTATTCGTTCGATCAGGATGAAGCGGCGCTTGCGGATGCCGACAAGCGTCTCGCCGGCGTCACCGCCAGCCTGGACACGGTGATCAAGACCAGTCGTTCGGAAGAGCGCCGCGCCGCCTACCGCACCATCGAGAAGGACGTCGCCGACGTGAAGGCGCAGCGCCAGGCGCTTGGCGAGGCCATCAAGCAGATGGTCGCCGGCCGGGAAGTGCTGCAGGAAGCCGGCGACAAGCTGTCATCTAGCCTGCGCAAGCTGGTGATCAGCACGCGCAACACCATGTATGGCCAGGGTTCGACCAAGCTCGAATCCGATACGCTCATGGTGCAGATTGCGAATTGGCGCTTCTTCGTCAGCCGCGACGAGAAACATATCGAATCTTTCAAGGATCACGTCCGCATCGCGGAGCAGCAGATCGGCGAAATGGAGAAGATGCAGATGCCGCCGACGCTCAGCGCGTTGTTCGGCACCATCCGCAACAACCTGAAGAGCTACGCCGCCCAGTTCGAGAAGGCTGCCGCCAGCCTGCAGACGGCAGACGGCATCTTCAACAAGTCGATCAGCCCGACCGTCGTGAAAGCGATCGGCAAGGTCGAGACCATCAAATCCGACATCCAGCAGGTTCAGTCGCAGACCGTCGCCGCAACCAGCAACCGCATGTCGACGACGAGCATGCTGCAGCAGATCGTGGCCGGCGTCGCTACTGTGGTCGGTCTAGCGATCGCCTTCCTGATCGCGCGCGGCATTATTGGCCCTCTGTCGGGCCTGACGGCGGGTATGAAGCGGCTCGCGGACGGCGATTTTAGCGTGGTGCTGCCGGGTCTCGCACGCAAGGACGAGGTCGGCGACATGGCACGCGCAGTCGAGACCTTCAAGGTACGGGCCGAGGAGAAGGCACGCGCCGAGGCCGAAGCCAAGCTGACGCAGGACCAGCAGGCAGCGATTCAGCGCCGCCGGGACATGATCCGTCTCGCGGACGATTTCGAGGGCGCTGTCGGCAGCATCGTCGAGAACGTGTCATCGGCTTCGAGCCAGCTCGAAGAATCGGCGGGCGGACTGACTGCGACCGCCGAGCAATCTCGCCAGCTCACCGCCATGGTGGCCGCGGCCTCCGACGAAGCCTCGACCAATGTGCAGGCGGTGGCGTCATCCACCGAGGAGATGTCGTCCTCGGTCAACGAGATCAGCCGTCAGGTTCAGGAGTCGGCCAATATCGCCAACTCCGCGGTGGCACAGGCCCGCAAGACCAATGATCGCGTGGCTGAGCTTGCCAAGGCGGCCGCGCGGATCGGAGATGTTGTCGAGTTGATCAACACGATTGCCGGCCAGACCAATCTGCTGGCGCTCAATGCCACCATCGAAGCGGCGCGCGCCGGCGATGCCGGTCGCGGCTTCGCGGTCGTTGCATCGGAAGTGAAGGCGCTCGCCGAACAGACGGCCAGGGCAACCGGCGACATCAGTCACCAGATCTCCGGCATCCAGGCCGCGACCGAAGAGTCGGTCGGCGCCATCAAGGAAATCGGCGACACCATCGGCCGCATGTCGGAGATCGCGTCGACCATCGCATCTGCCGTCGAGCAGCAGGGTGCGGCGACACAGGAGATCTCGCGCAATGTTCAGCAGGCCGCGCAAGGCACGATGCAGGTGAGCTCGAACATTCTGGATGTGCAGCGCGGCGCGAGCAACACGGGTTCAGCGTCGTCGCAGGTCTTGTCCGCTGCGCAATCGCTGTCCGGCGAAAGCGCGCGGTTGAAGCGCGAGGTCGGCAAGTTCCTGGATTCCGTTCGCGCGGCATAGGACAAAACGTCACACGATCGCGCGCGTTCGCCTGACGAATAAGATACAACTAGCAAACAGCCCGGATGCGTCATCGCATCCGGGCTGTTTGTTTTGGTGAGTCAAACGATGACACGCGCGACAAAAAGTCATTCCACTTTAAAGCGTTTGCGCGGCTGAAATTAACCTGAAGTTCTCGCAACCTGACGATGATCGGATTCGAGATTGCCTCTTGCGTTGCGGGTGCGATTCGCGACGTGCAAGGTTGGCTGTCAGTGGTTCTCCCAAGAAGGGCATGTCGCATGTCGCTATTCAATCTCCGCATCCGTGGCAGGCTGTATGGGGGCTTCGGTGCGCTCGTGCTGTTCGGGTTGGCCATGGCGGGTTTCGCGGTGTGGAAACTCACGGAAATTCGCGACGACGTCTCGGCGATGAATGCCCAGTCCGCCAATGCGATGCGCTCGATGGAGATTTCGGCGGAACTCCAGGCGCTTCGCCGCGCAATGCTGCGCTACACATTCGATCAGGATGAAGCGTCATTCGCTGAATCCGAGAAACTGCTGACGCAGGTCGGTGGTGTGCTCGAGGAGACGATCAAGGCGAGCTCGGAGGAGCGTCGCACGATCTACCGCGAAGTCGAGAAGACGATCGCCGATCTGAAGAGCAGGCGTGTCGATCTCGGTAATACCGTCAAGGAGATGCTTGCCAGCCGCAAGGCGCTGCTTGCTGAAGGTGAAAAGCTTCAGGCCGACCTGAAGAAACTCGTGCTCGCGACGCGTAGCTCGCCATTCGCACAAGGGGCGACCACCCTGCAATCCGAAACTCTGTTGGTTCAGATGGCGAACTGGCGGTTCTTTGCAGGTCGCGACCAGGACAATGTGACGTTGTTTGCCAACAGCGTGAAGAACGCCCAGCAACAGATCGCGGAAATGGAAAAATTTGATATGGCGCCGAGTCTTTCAGCGCTGTTCGAATCGATCAAGAAAGGCCTGGTCAGCTATTCCAGCGGGTTCGATAAGGCGTCGGCCAATCTGATGAAGATGGATCAGCTCTATTACAATACGATCACGCCGATGGTGGTCAGCGCCATCCGCAAGACCGACGGCATCAAGGCAGCGATCCAGCAGGAGGTCGTGAGCGCGACGACAGCCAATGAGCAGCGCATTTCCGGCACGATCACGCTGCAGCAGATCGTGGCGGGCGCGGCAACCATCACCGGTCTGCTGATTGCGTTCTTGATCGCGCGCGGCATCATCGGGCCACTGTCGGGTCTGACGGCGGGCATGAAGCAGCTCGCCGAGGGCAATTTCGGCGTGGTGCTGCCGGGGCTCGGCCGCAAGGACGAGGTCGGCGACATGGCGCAGGCTGTCGAGACCTTCAAGGTCAAGGCGGAGGAGAAAGCCCGGGCGGAAGCCGAGGCACGGATCACGCAGGATCAGGCGGCGGCCTTGCAACGCAAGCAGGATATGATCCGGCTCGCCGACGATTTCGAAGGTACGGTTGGTGAAATCGTCGAGGCGGTGTCGTCCGCATCGACCGAATTGGAAGCCTCGGCCAGCACGCTGACGTCGACGGCAGATCGGTCGCAGCAGCTCACCACGGTCGTCGCGACGGCGTCGGAAGAAGCCTCTACCAACGTGCAGTCGGTGGCGTCCTCCACCGAGGAAATGGCGTCGTCCATCACCGAGATCGGGCGTCAGGTTCAGGAATCAGCACGTATCGCCAACGAGGCCGTGGATCAGGCGCAGAAGACCAACGACCGCGTCGGCGAGTTGTCGAAAGCTGCCGGCCGCATTGGCGCGGTAGTCGAACTGATCAATACCATTGCGGGGCAGACCAACCTGCTGGCGCTCAATGCCACCATCGAAGCGGCACGTGCCGGCGATGCCGGCCGCGGCTTCGCAGTGGTCGCGTCCGAGGTGAAGGCGCTCGCCGAGCAGACCGCGAAGGCTACCGGCGAGATCAGCCAGCAGATCGCAAGTATCCAGACTGCGACCGATGATTCCGTATCGGCGATCCGCGACATCGGTACGACGATCGGCAAGATGTCGGAGATTGCGTCCACGATCGCTTCGGCTGTTGAAGAGCAGGGCGCGGCGACGCAGGAGATTTCCCGTAACGTGCAGCAGGCTGCGCAAGGCACGATGCAGGTCTCGTCCAACATCATCGACGTGCAGCGCGGCGCGAGTGAGACCGGCGGCGCGTCGTCTCAGGTGCTGTCGGCAGCGCAGTCGCTCTCGTCAGATAGCAACCGTCTGAAGCATGAAGTCAGTCGCTTCCTGAACTCGGTCCGCGCGGCCTGAGTTCTCCAACATCGCAATTCACTGGCTTGAGTAACGGTGCGTTCTCCGCACACCGCCACTCAAGCCGCTGTATGCTCCGAGAGAATTCAGGGCCTCGAATATCCCGTGCAGGGCATCGCACGATGATATTGCAATTTTAGATCGTTAATTTAGAACCTCTGATGCCTGAACTCGAACCCCATCACTGTCTGAAAAGTCCGAATTGCTCGACGACCATTGCGGTACCGGCTCAATTTGAGTGATTGCATCATCGGCGCGTTAACGTTTGTGTCAGAAGCGCGGTGGTAGGTTCCTGCCCATGAGCAGGTGATTTGATAGATCATCGAACGTATCGCCCGCTCATATGAGCCGATGACGCTTCTCGTTCAGGATCGGCTCACGCCAAGCTTCGCGTGCCCGTCGGATTGCCGCCGGGCTGCGCCAAAAATGACAACCGCTTAGCATTCGACCATTTCACGCGACGCCGGACTCCGTCCGGCGAAGGACGACCCGACTCATTTTTCTGCCGCTTCATTCCCAGGAACTGTCATGGCCTTCATCCAGAATCTGCGTATCGGCACGAAGCTCGCGATTGCGTCCGGGCTCGGCATCATTCTCCTCGGTGTCATGATCTATATGCAGACGATGGGAAGCGCAGGCGTTCGCCAGTCATATCAGACGGCCGGCGTCTATCAGGGCATTGCGCAGAACGCTGCCGAGGCCAAGGCCTCGTTTCGCGGCATGCAGATCGGCGTGCGTGACTTCCTCGGGTCAACGAAAGTGGCCGATGTCCAGAAGGCCGCCGACTATTTCACGGCGCGTACTACCGCCGGCCTTAAATTTTCGGCTCAGATGCTCAAGCTTGCGACCGCACCGGACGAGCGCGAACGCATCGGCAAATTCCTCGACATGATGACGACCCTCGGTAAGGGCGGCGACAAGATCGGTGTAATCCGCACAGATATCTTGAATCTGCAGGCGACACGCAACGAAGCTGGCGAATTGTCTGCGGATGCCTCCGCGCGCATCACCGCACTGGGTGCGGAGATCGTGAAGCTCCGCACCGACGTGCTGCTACCCATGAGTGCAGAACTCGACAAGCTGGCCGATACGATCGTCAATCTGGCTAAGGAGAAGGTCGAGCAGCAGACGACCGCTGCGGCGAACGAGGCCGCTGCGACCGAGCGAGACTCGCTAATTCTCGGTGGTGTGGTCGCCCTGATGCTGATCGGGACCTGCGTGTTCTCGGTGTTCACTATCGGGCGTCCGATGCGCGCGCTGAGCCGTTCGATGGAAGAACTCGCCGAGGGTAATTTCGGCGTGGTGTTGCCGGGCTTGGGCCGCAAGGACGAGATCGGCGACGTCGCTGGCGCCGTGGAGAAGTTCAAGGTTAAGGCACAGGAGCGCGCCCGCGCCGAAGCCGACGCTCAAAAGCAGCAGGAGCAGATCGCCGCCGAGCAGCGCAAGCGCGAGATGATCAAGCTGGCGAACGATTTTGAGGGTGCGGTCGGCGAGATCGTCGAAACAGTGTCATCGGCATCGACCGAACTCGAAGCGTCGGCGGGCACGCTGACGTCGTCTGCCGAGCGTTCGCAGCATTTGACCACCATGGTGGCAGCCGCTTCGGAAGAGGCTTCGACGAACGTACAATCCGTGGCATCGGCGACCGAGGAAATGGCGTCATCGGTAAACGAGATCAGCCGCCAGGTTCAGGAATCTGCGCGCATTGCCAGCGAGGCCGTGCAGCAGGCCCAGAAGACCAACGACCGTGTCGGCGAGCTATCCAAGGCGGCCAGCCGTATCGGCGACGTGGTCGAGCTGATCAATAGCATCGCGGGGCAGACCAACCTTCTGGCGCTCAATGCGACCATCGAAGCCGCCCGCGCCGGTGAAGCGGGCCGCGGCTTCGCCGTGGTGGCGGCCGAGGTGAAGACGCTCGCAGAGCAGACCGCCAAGGCGACCGGCGAGATCAGCATGCAGATCGGCAGCATCCAGTCCGCCACGGACGAATCGGTCAGTGCCATCCGCGAGATCGGCGTCACCATCGGCCGGATGTCGGAAATTTCGTCCACGATTGCTTCGGCCGTCGAAGAGCAGGGGGCCGCCACCCAGGAGATTTCCCGCAACGTGCAGCAAGCCGCGCATGGCACCCAGCAGGTCTCGTCCAACATTACGGATGTGCAGCGCGGCGCCAGCGAGACCGGGTCGGCCTCGTCGCAGGTTCTCTCGGCAGCACAGTCGCTGTCGTCGGACGGCGCGCGGCTAAAGGTCGAAGTCGCGCGATTCCTCAACTCTGTTCGCGCGGCCTAGGCCATGCGGGTTCAGAACTGATCATTCTACCGAGCGATAACAGGACGTCCAGCCATGCTCTCGAACATCTCTATCAAAGCCAAGATCACCATCGTTATCGCTTTTCTGCTAATCGCAATGACGGGGATGGGGGCGCTTGCTGTCAGCAAGATGCAGACGATTAATGCCAACGCGTCGGACATCCAGAAGAACTGGCTTCCAAGCGTCCGTGTGCTCGGCGGGCTGCGGGCGACGACCATCGATTACCGCAATCTGGTGCGCGCACACATCCTCGCAGCCAATGCTGACCAGATGCAGAAGACCGAGGCTGGTATCGACACCATCGTCAAGCGGGCCGCCGATGAGCGGATTGCCTATGATAAGTTGGTATCGAGCCCCGAAGAGCGCGCAATCTTCAACGATTGGAGCAAGGAGTGGGACAACTACGTATCACGCAGCCAGGAAATCTTTGTCCTCGATCGCAAGAATCTTGGCAAAGGCAGTCAGGAAGCCCATGAGCTCAATCTGAATGTGATCAATCCGCTGGGATCCAAAGCCGATTTTGCCCTGCGCAAGGCCATCGAATTCAACGACAAGGGTGCGGCAGCATCGGGACAGAAGGCCGATGAGAGCTATGGTTCGGCGCTGATGACGGTAATCGTGATCATTGCGGCGACCGCGGTCATCGGCATCGGTGTCGGCATTTATCTGGTCAAGGACGTGTCGTCGGGTATCGCTTCGATCGTGCAGCCGATGCAGGCGCTGAGCGCTGGCGATCTCACGGCGCATGTGGCGCATCAGGGCGAAAAGACCGAGATCGGCGCGATGGCCGACACGCTCCAGGTGTTCAAGCAGGCGCTGATCGACAAGCGCGCGGCAGATGAAGCTGCCTCTGCTGACGCCGAAGCCAAGATCGAGCGCGGTCGCCGCGTTGACAACATCACCCGCGAATTCGAATCGATGATCGGCGAGATCGTGGAGACCGTATCGTCGGCATCGACCGAACTCGAAGCCTCCGCAAGCACGCTGACCGCGACAGCCGAACGTTCCCAGGACCTGGCCACCACAGTGGCGGCAGCGTCCGAAGAAGCCTCCACCAACGTCCAGTCGGTGGCATCGGCCACTGAAGAAATGGCCTCGTCGGTCAACGAGATCAGCCGACAGGTGCAGGAGTCGGCGAGCATCGCCAATCAGGCGGTCGACCAAGCGCGGCGTACCAACGATCGCGTCAGCGAACTCGCCAGCGCTGCATCGCGCATCGGGGACGTCGTCGAGCTCATCAACAATATCGCCGGCCAGACAAACCTGCTGGCGCTCAACGCAACCATCGAGGCGGCGCGTGCCGGTGAAGCGGGCCGGGGCTTCGCGGTCGTGGCTTCCGAAGTAAAGGCATTGGCCGAGCAGACCGCCAAGGCGACCGGCGAGATCTCGACGCAGATTTCCGGTATCCAGGCGGCGACGCAGGAATCGGTCGGCGCCATCAAGGAAATCGGCGACACCATCGGCCGGATGTCCGAGATTGCCTCGACCATCGCATCGGCGGTGGAAGAGCAGGGTGCCGCGACGCAGGAGATTTCGCGTAACGTCCAGCAGGCGGCACAGGGTACCATGCAGGTCTCGTCGAACATCACCGACGTGCAGCGTGGAGCGTCCGAGACCGGCTCTGCGTCGTCGCAGGTGCTTTCCGCCGCGCGGTCGCTGTCATCGGACAGCACACGTCTCAAGAATGAAGTGGGCAAGTTCTTGAACTCGGTGCGCGCTGCCTGACGGGCTTGAATACAAGTGTACAGCGCAAAAAGCCGGCGCGTGAGCGTCGGCTTTCCTACGCGATAGTGTTGTTATGCGTGTGCGCCACACTCATTCGAGAAGTCATGCACAGGAAGCAGTCATGATGCACTGCTCCTTAACTTTATCCGGACAATCTCGATCACGAGATCGTTGAAAGCTATCGACGCTCGGCCGGCAGCTCCAATGCATGCCGTGTCTTCAAACCCAGAAAATGCCATTCGTGCAGTTGCGCGCCAACGGTCAAAAACCGAGGGACCATCACCTATGTTTGCCAGCCTGTCCATCCGCACCAAGATCGCTCTTGTCGTCTCGTTCCTGCTGCTCGCCATGTCTGCGATGGGCGCGCTGGCCATCAAGCAGATGTACACCATCAACGGAGCGACATCCGACATCGTCACGAGCTGGCTGCCGAGCGTGCGCGCTCTGGGTGAAGTCCGCGCTGCAACGATCAGCTATCGTTCGGTGGTTCGTGGACATCTGCTTGCGACCGATGCCGCAGATACGAAGGTCCAGGACGACACGCTGGTGCGCTACGCCGAGATGCTCGACAAGGCGCGCAAGAGCTATGAGCCGATGATTTCGTCGCCCGAGGAGCGCGCGACGTATAGCGAATTCAGCAAGCTCTGGAGCGAATACATCGCGGCGTTGCAGCCGGTTCTTGCGTTGTCGCGCAAGAACGCTCGTGATGAAGCGCGAGATATGAACGTGAAGGTCAACCAGATTGGCTTCAAAGCGGACGAAGCCCTGCAGAAGGATGTCGAGCTCAACAACAAGGGAGCTTTGACAGCCGGAGAACTGGCGACGGACAGCTTTGGGGTCGCCATCAAGATGGTGATCGGTTCGCTCTTGTTTGCGGTTGTTGTCGGCGTCGGTGCGGCTATCTTGCTGGTGCGCGATGTCTCCGCCGGTATTACATCGATCGTGTTGCCTATGCAGGCGCTCGGCACGGGTGACCTGACTGCAAATGTTCCGCATCAGGGCGAGAAGACCGAAATCGGAACGATGGCGGATTCGCTTCAGGTGTTCAAACAGGCGCTGATCGACAAGCGCGCGGCGGATGAAGCCGCAGCGGCCGATGCCGAAGCCAAGATCGAGCGTGGCCGCCGCGTCGACAGCATCACCCGCAACTTCGAATCGATGATCGGTGAGATCGTCGAGACGGTGTCGTCGGCATCGACCGAACTGGAAGCCTCGGCAGGTACGCTGACCGCCACGGCGGAACGTTCGCAGGAATTGACCACGACGGTTGCCGCAGCCTCCGAAGAGGCATCGGCCAACGTTCAGTCAGTGGCATCGGCAACCGAGGAAATGGCCTCGTCGGTTAACGAGATCAGCCGACAGGTGCAGGAGTCGGCGAGCATCGCCAATCAGGCGGTCGATCAGGCGTGCCGCACCAACGATCGCGTCAGCGAGCTCGCGAGCGCCGCGTCGCGCATCGGCGATGTGGTCGAGCTCATCAATAACATTGCTGGTCAGACCAATTTGCTGGCGTTGAACGCGACCATCGAGGCCGCGCGTGCTGGTGAAGCCGGCCGTGGTTTCGCAGTCGTGGCCTCGGAGGTGAAAGCGCTGGCCGAGCAGACCGCCAAGGCGACCGGCGAGATCTCGACGCAGATTTCCGGTATCCAGGCGGCGACGCAGGAATCGGTCGGCGCTATCAAGGAGATCGGAGACACTATCGGCCGGATGTCCGAGATTGCCTCGACCATCGCATCGGCGGTGGAAGAGCAGGGCGCGGCGACGCAGGAGATTTCTCGCAACGTTCAGCAGGCGGCACAGGGCACGATGCAGGTCTCGTCTAACATCGTTGATGTGCAGCGTGGTGCAACAGAGACTGGATCTGCCTCGACTCAGGTTCTCGCTGCGGCGCAATCACTGTCCTCCGACAGCACGCGGCTGAAGGATGAAGTCAGCAAGTTCCTAAACGCGGTGCGGGCGGCCTGATCATGGCTTGTAGGGTGGGCAAAGGCGCTCTTGTGCCGTGCCCACCGCGCGACGTTCGATGATGGTGGCGGGCACGCTGCGCTTTTGCCCACCCTACGGATGTTGGGCGTTCTATCTCGTACTCGCCGACACCAGCCCCGCGATATCCATATAGGTGCGCACCAGCGGGGCGACGAAACGATGCGCCGATGTCTTGGACACCAGCGTATCGTGCAGGATCAGATGATCGATGCCGGTATTGATGAAACACGCCATGGCGTCGCGCGGAGTCTCGACGATCGGTTCGCCCTTCACGTTGAATGACGTGTTGAGCAGCACCGGTACGCCGGTGAGCGCATCGAATTCCTTGAGCAGCCGATAGAGCACAGGATTGGTGTCTTCCGTGACGGTCTGGACGCGCGCCGTTCCATCGATGTGCACAATGGCCGGAATCTTCTCGCGCCATTCGGGGCGCACCGGGGCGGCGATCAGCATAAACGGCGAATCCTGATCGCCTTCGAAAATCTCTCTGGCGCGCTCGGCGAGCACAATCGGCGCGAATGGCCGGAACGGCTGACGATGTTTCACGCGTGAGTTGAGGGTGTCCTTCATCTCCGGCCGGCGCGGATCGGCGATGATGCTGCGATTGCCGAGCGCGCGCGGGCCGTATTCCGAGCGGCCCTGAAACCAGCCGATCACTTTCTGGTCGGCGAGCAGCTTGGCCGTATCGCGGCAGATATTGTCGCTGCGCACCGTGCTGGTCTGCGCCTTGACCAGCGTGCGCTGTGTCGCTGCCTCGATGTCGCGATCGGTATAGTTCCTGCCGGTGTAGGAATGCGTCATCACATAAGAGCGCGGCTGCTTCTGCACTTCGAGCAGGCCGTAATAGGCGCAGCCGATCGCGATGCCGTTGTCGCCGGCGGCGGGCTGGATCCAGACATTCTCGAAGCCGGCTTCGCGGGCGATGCGGCCATTGGCGACGCAGTTCAGCGCGACGCCGCCGGCGATGCAGAGGTTCTTTGCGCCGGTCGTTTCGCGCAGCCAGCGCGCGCGGGCGAGCAGCACCTTCTCGGTGTCGTCCTGCACGCGCCAGGCGAGATCCTCCCAGTGCCGCATGGACGGATGGGTGTCCCACTTGCCGTCGCTGTCGGCGATATAGGGCTGGTTATATTCGGGGGTCCAGCGCGGCACGCTGAGCACGTTGTCGGTGATGTCCATCAGCGGCTTGACCTGGTCGCGGCGGCCATAGGGCGCGAGCCCCATCAGTTCACCGCATTTGTTCCAGTCGCCGAACACATAGGTTGAAGCCCTGCTGTAGAGCGCCCCAAGGCCCGGCATGTTGTAGAATTCGTCGCTGAGGAAGCCGCGGTCCGGCTCCATCCAGACCTTCTTCAGACAATCGAGCTGCGTGCCTTTGAACGTGTAATAGCTCTCGGATTCCCGGGCGAGCTTCGAGCCCGGCTCGTCGCCGGGATAGGCCTCCATGACGTCGGAGCGATAGCTGCCGACGCCGTCGACAATCATGATCGCGCCCTCCTCGAAAGGGCAGACGGCGAATGCGCTATAGGCGTGCGCCAGATGATGCGAGATCGTTTTGACCTTGCCGGTGCGCGCCCGAAACAGCGGGTGGACGCTGGCGTCCTGCCGTTCATATTCGGGCAGGAAGCCCGGCATGTCCTGATAGATCAGGCGGTCTTCCATCTCCGGAACCGGCAGGATGTAGCAATTGCTCACCACCAGGTCGACGTCGTCCAGCGTGATGCCTTCGGCGTCGAGGACGTAGTCGATCACTTCCTTGTAGAACCCCGTCGCGTGTTTCTCGCGGGTAATCCGCTCCTTCTCGATCGCATAGGCCAGCGCGCCGTTGCGCAGCAGGCAGGCGCTGACGTCGTGATCGTAGGTGTTGAGACCGAGGATGTAGCTGGGTTTGGGCATGAATCAGCTTCTGACAATTCGCGGGAAGGGACGAATGATGGGATCGAGCTGCTAACGCAGACGCGGCGGGTGGGGCTGACCGCATATTCGCAGTTGCGAGGCGGAGCGATCAGCATAGTGCGAGGCAATATGAAGAGAAGATGAACGCAGGAGGTCAAAAGCGAGGTGACGCGTGAAGGTGCGCATTCGTTCGTAGTGACAGCGTTGCCGGCAACTTGACCGGCGTTCGAGCTTGACCCTATTGTAAAGTTGTTCGTGCGTGCACGCCTTGTGATGGCCATATTACTATTCTGGTTTCAGCACCTGTGTGAATCAAGAATTGCTCACTGAACGATTCGAGGCCGGAAGCATTCTAAAGCCGTGCTTCTGCAGAATGGGAGTTCCTAAGAATGGCTCAAACCAAAACGACGCGCCATAATATCGTGACCCGCTGCCTGGCAGCGATGGCGCTTGTGTCTGTCTACTGTGTTGGTCTGATCGGCGCATCCACGGTGTTGCTCACCACGAGCAGCACCTCGGCCGAGGCCCGTGGCGGTGGTCGCGGTCGTGGCGGCGGCGGTTGGGGCCGTGGACGCGGTGGCGGCTTCTATCGTGGCGGCGGTCGTGGCTATGGTCGTGGCTATGGCTTCTACGGTGGACCGCGCTTCGTGGCGCCAGGCTGCTATTTCAGCCGTCGCTGGGGCCGGGTGGTCTGCCCGTACTAAGTCATAAGCGCTACGGCGCTGAATGAACGAGATAGAGAGGCGCGCCGGGTAACCGGGGCGCCTTTTGCTTTCCAGGCTCGCCTTTCTCCAGGAAACGGGCCTTTCCTTCGGGAATGATTTGTCGAAAGCTACCCTCCTTGCACAATGCTGAGGTCGCTTTTGGCATGCCATCTTGTGTTTTCTCATCCAAATTCCAATGTCGGCATGGCAAGCTTGCGCGCCCGCGCATGGCAATTCGGTCCTCCCACCCTGGAACCTTCATGAGCGCCCTGTTCTCTCCCTTCAAGCTGCGCGACCTCACGCTGCCGAACCGCATCGTCATTGCGCCGATGTGCCAGTATTCTGCCGAAGATGGTCGGGCCACCGACTGGCACATGATCCATCTCGGCAATATGGCCCTGTCGGGCGCCGCCATGCTGGTGATCGAAGCGACCGCCGTGGAAGCCATCGGCCGCATCACACCCGGCGATCTCGGCCTCTATAATGACGCGACCGAAGCCGCGTTGAAGCCGGTGCTGGCGGCGATCCGCAAACATTCGAACATTGCCGTTGGCATGCAGATCGCCCATGCAGGCCGAAAGGCGTCGAGTCACGCCCCATGGGATGGCGGCCAGCAGGTCCCGCTCGACAAAGGCGGTTGGGTCGCCCACGCCCCGTCCGCCATTCCGCAAAAACCCGGCGAATTGCCACCGCAGGAGATCGATGCCGCGGGCCTCATGCGCATCCGCGACGCGTTCGTAGCCACGGCGAAGCGCGCCGAGCGGCTCGGCATCGATGCGCTCGAGATCCACGCGGCGCACGGCTATCTGCTGCACGAATTCCTGTCGCCGATCTCCAACCAGCGCACGGACAATTATGGCGGCTCCCTGGAGAACCGGATCCGGTTTCCACTCGAAGTCTTCGACGCGGTACGCGCGGCTTTTCCCGCGCACAAGCCTGTGGGCGTCCGCGTATCGGCCTCGGACTGGGTCGAGGGCGGCTGGGATATCGAGCAGACCATCGTCTTCGCCAGTGAGTTGAAGAAGCGCGGCGTCGACTGGATGGATGTGTCGTCCGGTGGTGTCTCGCCGCAGCAGAAGATCGCGCTCGGGCCGGGTTATCAGGTGCCGTTCGCCGAAGCCGTGAAAGCGGCGACGGGACTGCCGACGATTGCGGTGGGGTTGATCACCGAAGCGCAACAGGCTGAAGACATCGTGGCCTCCGGCAAGGCCGATCTGGTCGCCATCGCGCGTGGCATTCTCTACGACCCGCGCTGGCCGTGGCACGCGGCGGCCCAGCTCGGCGGCCAGGTGCAGGCGCCGCCACAATACTGGCGCTCGCAGCCATCGACGCAAAAGGCGTTGTTCGGTGATACGACGTTCGGCGGGCGCTAAACCACTTCAAGGCGCCTCACTTTCAACACCCACACATTGTCCCGCAAGCCGGGTGCGATGTGTGGGTGTTTGTCGTTGCTCCGCGTCCACTCCGCGAATGGCAGCCCTGCGGCAGCATCGTGTTTACATGACAGAATGTCGCACCTACACAGCGCAAAATTCTGCGCCGTAAAATAATCGTGGCATCCGGCGCTGCCCGCCTGTCGAGAGGAGCCCCGCCATGGCCCGCCATTTCCTATGGCTTCTGCTGATCCCCTTCGTCGGCCTGCTCTGGGTCCCGTTCTACAATTTTCATGATCCGGTGCTGTTCGGCTTTCCGTTCTTCTACTGGTACCAGCTCGCCTGGGTGCCGATGACCGCCTTTCTGACCTGGCTCGCTTACCGGACCTACCCCAATGAAGACTGAGCTCGATATTCCCGCCGTTGCGGTCTTTCTGTTCTTCTTCGCGCTCGTCACCGTGATGGGCTTCGTTGCCTCGAAGTGGCGCCGCCCGAAAACGCTGGCCAGTCTCGACGAATGGGGCCTTGGTGGCCGCCAGTTCGGCACCTGGATCACCTGGTTTCTGGTCGGCGGCGATTTCTATACTGCCTATACGGTGATCGCCGTGCCGGCACTGGTCTATTCGGTCGGTGCCTATGGCTTCTTCGCGCTGCCTTACACGATCCTGGTCTATCCCATCGTGTTCATGGTGATGCCGAGGCTGTGGCAGGTCGCCAAGGACAACGGCTATGTCACTGCCGCCGACGTTGTGCATGGCCGCTATGGTTCGCGCATGCTGGAAGCAGCAGTCGCCATCACCGGTGTCGTCGCCACCATGCCCTATATCGCGCTGCAGCTGATCGGTATGGCCACGGCTGTGAAGGCGCTTGGCTTCGAAGGCGAACTTCCGCTGATCGCGGCCTTTGTCGTGCTGGCGCTCTACACCTACTCGTCGGGCCTGCGTGCTCCGGCGCTGATCGCCTTCGTCAAGGATATCATGATCTATATCGCCGTCATCGCGGCAGTGTCGGTGATCCCCGGCAAGCTCGGCGGCTATGCCGCAGTGTTCGACGCCGCCGATCAGGCATTCAAGGCCAAGGGCTCGGGCAGTATCCTGCTGCAGCCCAGCCAGTATGTCGCCTATGCCACGCTGGCATTGGGGTCGGCGCTCGCGGCCTTCATGTATCCGCATACGCTGACCGGTATCTTCGCCAGCAAGAGCGCCACGACCATCCGCAAGAACGCCGTACTGTTACCGGCCTATACACTGATGCTCGGCCTGCTGGCGCTGCTCGGCTATATGGGCCACGCCGCCAAGTTGAAGCTCGCCAGCAATAATGACGTGGTACCGGCGCTGTTCCAGACGCTGTTTCCGAGCTGGTTCGCAGGCTTCGCTTTTGCGGCGATTGCCATCGGCGCGCTGGTCCCGGCAGCGGTGATGAGCATTGGTGCTGCCAATCTCTTTACCCGCAATTTCTGGAAGGCCTATGTCAATCCGCAGGTCGATACGGCGGGTGAAGCAGCCGTTGCCAAGATCGCGTCGCTGGTGGTGAAGGTCGGCGCGCTGCTGGTCATCATCTATCTGCCGACGCAGTTCGCGCTCGACCTGCAGCTTCTCGGAGGCCTGTGGATCCTGCAGACGCTGCCGGCCTTGATCTTCGGCCTGTTCACCCGCTGGTTCACCGCGCCGGCATTACTGACCGGATGGGTGGTCGGCCTGTTCGGCGGCACATATCTGGCCTGGACGGATGGTCTCAAGCCGCTGCACATGCTGTCGATCGGCAGCTTCCAGGCGACGGTTTATGTCGGGCTGATTGCCTTGGTCGCGAATATCGTGGTCGCAATGCTGGTCAATCTCGTGGTGCCGAAGCCGGTGGCAACAGCCGAGGCGGCGAGCACTTAAAGGCCTCGCTGTAAAGCCCGCGCGCGCATTGTTTCCGGGGCGCGCTGGCTTTATTGTCCGCGCGAATGCCCGCCATCCCTGTGCGGGACCGCCGGATGGAGCTTGCCTGAGTGACTGAAACGATGCGCATCGGCACGCGCAAAAGCACCATGGCGCTGGCCCAGACCGAAGAGATCGCGCGCCGGCTTGCGGTTGTCGCGCCGGAACTGGCCGTCGAGATCGTGAAATTCGAGCCGGTCGGCGACCGCGACCAGACCAGCAATCTCCTGAAGCATGGCGGCAAGGGCGGCGCTTTCGTCGGCGAAATTCGCGCGGCCGTGCTCAAGGGCGCGCTGCATGCGGCGATGCATTCGCTGAAGGACATGCCCGGCAATGAAGACACGCCGGGTCTCGTGATCGGCGCCACGCTGGTGCGCGATCCGCCGACCGATGCACTGGTGCTGCGCGAAGGCGTCAGCCTCGACGATCTCAAGCGCACGCATGGCAAGGGCTTCAAGATCGGCACCAATGCCGTACGCCGTGCCGCCTATATCCGCCGGCTGTTTCCCGAGATTGAGGTGATCCATTTCCGCGGGGCTGCCGATACGCGCGTGCGCAAACTCGACAATGGCGAGATGCAGCGGCTGCCTGATGGCGACGAGGTCGGCCCCGCCGACGCGCTGATCATGGCGCGTTCAGGCCTCGAGCGTGTTGGATTAGCGAGCCGCATCGCACGTGATTTCACGCCGCAGGAAATGTTGCCGGCCGTGGGGCAGGGCATCGTCGCAGTCGAATGCGCGGCGCATGATTGGGCCTCGCGGCGTCATCTGTCACTGATCGACGACCCTGCGGCGCATCTGTCCTGCGATGCCGAGCGCGAGGTGCTTTGGGTGCTGAACGGCCACTGCAATTCGCCGATCGCCGGCTATTCGGTGATCTCAGGGCACGAGATGTCGCTGACCGCATCAGTGCTGGATGAAGCCGGCGGGCGGTTCATTGAGGTAACGCGCATAGGGCCGGCGGATCGTCCGCGCGAACTGGGGCGGGCCGTCGGGCTGGAGCTGCTCGACAAGGGCGCCGGCGCGCTGATCGAGGCCAATCGGCCGGCGGAGTAGGTTCTTCCTGACCTCGCCCCGCTTGCGGGGAGAGGTCGATCATTACATGCGAAGCATGTGATGATCGGGTGAGGGGGAGTCAGTGTTTCTCTCGCTGTCTCCCCCTCACCCGTCTTCGCTTCGCGAAGCCACCCTCTCCCCGCAAGCGGGGCGAGGGCACGAGCGTCCCGCTATGTGCTCTCCGCCACCCCCACCGACCACAGTGCGAACGCATAGACGATCGCGATCTCATCCAGCCGGTTGAAACGCCCGGACGCGCCACCGTGACCGGCGCCCATATTCGTCCGCAGCAGCACCGGCCCGCCACCCGTCATCGTCGCGCGCAGCCGTGCGATCCATTTCGCCGGCTCCCAATAGGTGACGCGTGGATCGGTGAGGCCACCCATCGCCAGAATCTTCGGATAGGCTTTCGCCGCGACCTGGTCATAGGGCGAGTAGGACAGGATGGTCTTGAAGTCGGCTTCGCTCTCGATCGGGTTGCCCCATTCGGGCCATTCCGGCGGCGTCAGTGGCAGCGTGTCGTCGAGCATGGTGTTGAGCACATCGACGAATGGCACTTCGGCAACGATGCCGGAGAATAGCTCGCCGGAGCGATTGGCGACGGCGCCCATCAGCATGCCGCCGGCGCTGCCGCCATGGCCCACTATCTGTTTCTCGGACGTATATTTCGCTGATATCAGCGCGCGCGCAGCCGCGGCGAAATCGTCGAACGAGTTCGTCTTCTTGTCGCGCTTGCCGTCGAGATACCAGCCCCAGCCCTTGTCGGCGCCGCCGCGGATATGCGCGATGGCATAGACGAAACCGCGATCGACCAGCGACAGCCGGTTGGCGGAGAACGACGCCGGCATTGCCATGCCGTAGGAACCATAGCCATAGAGCAGTAGCGGCGCGTTGCCGTCCTGTTTGAGATCTTTGCGATGCAGGATCGACACCGGCACTTCGGCGCCGTCATGGGCCTTGGCCATGATGCGCGTGGTGACATAGTCAGCGGGGTTGTGGCCGGACGGGATCTCCTGACGCTTGCGCAACGTCCGTTCGCGCGTTGCCATGTCGTAGTCATAGACTTCCGACGGCGTCGTCATCGAGGAATAGGCGAAGCGAAGCGTGGTCGTATCGAATTCGTAGCCGCCCATGGTGTCGAGCGAATAGGCGGCTTCGTCGAAGGCGATGGCGTGTTCGTCTTTGGTGGTGAGATCGCGAATCACAAGCGACGGCAGCGCATTGGCGCGCTCCAGACGGACGAGATGGCCGGCAGTGAGATCCATGTCGAGGACATAGATGCCCTCGCGATACGGGATCAGATCTTTCCATTTGGCGCGCGCGGGCGATGTCAGCGGCGCCGTCACGATTTTGAAGTCGATGGCGCCGTCGGCATTGGTCAGGATGAACAGCTCGTCGCCGCGATCGGCCAGCGAATATTGCACGCCCTCTTCGCGCTTCGCCACGAGGCGGGGGGGCATGTCTGGTGCTGCGAGATCGATCAGTTGCTGCTCGGAGGTCTCATGATCGCCGCCGGCGATGACGCAGAAGCGGCCGCTGGCGCTTTCATGGATATGGGTGAACCAGCCGGAATCCTGCTCCTCAAAGATCAGCCTGTCATCCGCCTGTCTGGTGCCCAGCCTGTGCAGCCAGACCTGCATCGGGCGATGGTTGTCGTCGAGCTTCACATAGAAGAACGCCTTGCAGTCTAGCGTCCACACCACGCCGCCATCGGTCTCCTCGACCACGTCGTCGAGATCGTTGCCGGTGGCCCAGTCACGCACGCGGATGGTGAAATACTCCGAGCCCTTGACGTCGGCACTCCAGGCTTCCAGCGCATGATCGGGTGAATGGCGGGCGCCGCCGAACTTGAAATATTTGTGGTCGGCGGCAAGCCTGTCGCCATCGAGAATGATGGTGGCCTCGCCGCCATCCCGCGGCATGCGGCCGAATAATTCGTGCTGGCCGCCCTCGCGGAATTTCCGCAAGTAAGCATAGGGGCCGTCCGGCGACGGCACGCTGGAATCGTCCTCCTTGATGCGGCCGCGCATTTCCGCAACCAACTTGGTCTGCAGCGCCGCCGTGCCGCCGAGCAGGCTGTCGGTATAGGCGTTCTCGGCCTCCAGATAGGTGCGGATCTCCGACTCTAGCACGCTGGGGTCGCGCAGCACCTCCTGCCATTTGGCATCCTTCAGCCAAGCGTAATCATCGCTGACGGTGATGCCATGGGTCGTGAAGGAATGCGGATGACGCGGCGCAACCGGCGCGGGCATGGAGGATGTCTGCTTTGTCATGAACGCTCTTTTCGCGGAAGCCTGATCGGATATGATTACGGAACACGCGCGCATCGGCGCCTGCCCCGCATATTGGATATTCCATGGATATAGAGATTATCGACCGCCTTGCCATCCGCGATCTCATTGAAAACTGGGTGGTCTGGCGCGACGCCGGCGACTGGGATCGCTTTCGCACCGTCTGGTTTGACGATGGCCGTATGGTGGCCACCTGGACCCAGGGCACGGCCGACGAGTTCATCGCCATGAGCAAGGCTGGCTGGGCCAAGGGCGTCTCGATCATGCATTTCCTCGGCGCGCAATCGATCGATCTCGCTGGCAACCGCGCAATTTCGCAGACCAAGATGACCATTGCCCAGCGCGCGCTGGTGCACGGCGTCAATGTCGACGTGATGCTGACCGGACGCTTCTATGATTTCCTCGAAAAGCGTGACGGCAAATGGGGCATGGTGCTGCGCCAGCCGATTTATGAAAAGGACCGCATGGATCCCGTCGTACCCGGTGCGCCGCTGAAGCTCGATACGGATCTGCTCGCGAGCTTCCCCGAGGGCTATCGCCATCTCGCTTATCTGCAGAGCCAGATCGGTTATCAGATCAAGCCAGACATGCCCGGGCTGCGCGGCGACGCGGTGGAGGCGCTTTATGCCAGTGGGAAGAAATGGCTGAACGGCGAAAAGCTGGATCGGTAGCCGCCTTACCCTCAGCCGTCATCGCGAGGAGCCTCTTGGCGACGAAGCAATCCAGTCTTTCCGTGTCGCTTTCTGGATTGCTTCGTCGCTCCGCTCCTCGCAATGACGTGGATAGTTGATAAAGAACAAAAAAGACTGGGAGAAACAACATGCCCGACTTCATCACCCTCGATGCACTGGTCCGTGACACCGCCGCGTCCAAGCCGACCAAGATCGCCGTGATCGATGCTGATCGCCAGATCGACTACGCCGCATTCGACGCACTGATCGACCGTATCGCTGCGTCACTGCAGGCCAGCGGCCTCAAGCCGCGCGATGCGATCTCGATCTGTGCACTCTCCTCCATCGAATATGCTGCGGTCTTCCTCGGTGCACTGCGCGTCGGTGTGGCGGTGGCTCCGCTGGCGCCGTCATCGACACCCGCGGATTTCGCCGCAATGGTGAAAGATGCTGCGGCAAAAATCCTGTTCATGGACGACGCGACGGCGGCCTCCTTTGCGGATGCTGCGATCGATCCCTCGGTCCAGCGCGTCGCGCTCGACGGCGGCAAGGCCGGCAAGTCCTTCACGCAGTGGCTTGTGCCCGAAGGCACGAAGCCGGCTCCGGTGACCATCGATCCGGAATGGGTCTTCAATATCATCTATTCCTCGGGCACGACCTGTACGCCGAAAGGCATCATCCACACCTGCTGGATGCGCTGGCGGCAATATGGCCAGCTCGATCCGCTCGGCTACGGGCCGGATGCGGTCACCGTGCTGTCGACGCCGCTCTATTCCAACACCACGCTGGTCTGTTTCAATCCGACACTCGCCGGTGGCGGCACCCTGGTGCTGATGAAGAAGTTTGATGCGCGAGGCTTTCTTGAACTCAGCGCCAGACATCGTGCGACCCATGCGATGCTGGTGCCGGTGCAGTATCGCCGCATCATGGCCGTTGAAGATTTCGACAGTTTCGATCTCAGGTCTTTTGTGATGAAGTTCTCGACCTCGGCGCCATTCGGCGGCGCGCTGAAGGCCGATGTGTTGAAACGCTGGCCGGGCGGGCTGACCGAATATTACGGCATGACCGAAGGCGGCGGCACCTGCGTGCTGCTGGCTCATGAACATCCGACCAAGTTGCACACCGTCGGCCAGCCAGCGCCGGATCACGACATTCGCCTGATCGACGAGGATGGCAATTTCGTAGCTCAGGGCGAAATCGGCGAAGTGGTCGGGCATTCGCCTGTCATCATGCAGGGCTATCTCAACCAGCCCGGCAAGACCGCCGAGACGTTCTGGCACGACGCTTCCGGAAAGCGCTATGTCCGCACCGGCGATGTCGGGCGCTTTGACGAAGACGGCTTTCTGCAGCTGATGGACCGCAAGAAGGACATGATCATTTCCGGCGGTTTCAACATCTATCCGAGCGATCTCGAAGCCGTGCTGACGAAACACGACGACGTGCTCGAAGCCGCTGTTGTGGCCATGCCCTCGGAAGAGTGGGGTGAGACACCGGTCGCCTTCGTGGTGATGAAGGCGGGTGCCTCGGTCGATGCGCCGGGACTGAAGGCCTGGACGAATGAGCGTGTCGGCAAGTTCCAGCGACTCAACGATGTCGTGCTGGTCGATGTGTTGCCGCGCAGCGCCATCGGCAAGGTGCTGAAGCGCGAGTTGCGAGACCGCAAGCTGGCGGCGGATTTGTCGGTTTAGAGCACTGGCCTATCAGGTGTCGTCCCCGCGGAGGCGGGGACCCATAACCACGGTCAGTATGGTTCAAGCGGCAGAGTTATAGCCGCAGCGTCTTTTCTAACTCTTCGGCGTGTATGGGTCCCCGCCTCCGCGGGGACGACGGCTGAGTTTGGGATCGCCGCCTCAATAATGCGGCGGAGGTTCATTCCGCGGCGCACCCCTGTTGCTTTCGGCTTCCTGCAGCCGCTCGCTGAGCGTGGCGACCTGCCGCGTCAGCATGTCGATCTGTTTCCACTGGGCGGTGATCGTCGTATTCAGCGTCTCGATCGTGTCGTCCTGATAGGCGACGCGAGTTTCGAGTGCGTCGATACGTTCGCGTAAGCCTGTCAGGTCTTTTGCGGTCTCACTCATCGGATGCGCTCTCCCGCAGCATCGCAAAATCTTCCGAATTGATCGGCAAGTCAGGCTTGATCGACTGGCTTTCGACGAGGCCATGACCGAGCGCGACGCGCTGGTCAAACACGAAGCATTCGCCGCGCCAGCGGCTCTCGGCCTCAGGGATCTCCTCGAGATATTTCAGGATGCCGCCCTTGAGATGATAGACGTCGGCGAAACCGCGCGAGAGCAGATACGAACTCGCCTTCTCGCAGCGGATGCCGCCGGTGCAGAACATCGCGATTTTCGTGTGCTTGGCGGGATCCAGCGTACGCGCCACGAAATCCTTGAACTGGCCGAAGCTTGCGATCTCCGGATCGACCGCGCCCTCGAACGTGCCCATCGCCACTTCGAACGCGTTGCGCGTATCGAGCACCAGCGTGTTCCCGTTAGCGATGAGATCGTTCCAGTCGGCGGCGTCCACATAGGTGCCAACCCTCTTGGTCGGATCGGTCTGGGGATCGCCGAGGGTGACGATCTCCTTTTTCAACCGCACCTTCATGTGCAGGAACGGCATCAGGCTGGCGCGGGAGAATTTCAGCTCCAGATGGTTCAGTCGGCCGCTGAACATCACGCCGGTCTCAAGTTCGTGCACCAGCGCATCGATGGCGGCGTCTGTCCCGGCCACGGTGCCGTTGATGCCCTCGTCGGCCAGCAGGATCGAGCCTTTGATGCCGAGATTGACGCAGAGTGCGCGCAGTGGCTCGCGCAATTGCCGAAAATCCGGCAGCGCGGCGAATTGATAGAGGGCGGCGACCTTGAACATAGCGGGGGTTTACCAGCCGGACCCGCGAGGGGGAAGTCCGGGAACTGGCCGAAATATCGTTGCAATCAGGGCTTTGGGCCGGATGCTCCCCTGCGCAGGTATTGACCTATGTCATACCCGGCGAAACCAGCGCAACGCGTAGTGCCAGAACGCAAAAAACCGGCCCCTTACGGGACCGGCTTCTTTTGCAGCGTCACCTGCGACCGACGGAGGAGTCAAAACCCCGCCGGTTGGAATTGGTTAAAGTTTGCGGTTCGCAAGATCCGACGCCTTGTCGGCGGCGTCCTTGGCAGCCTGCTTGGCATCGCCGACGGCCTTCTGCGCGTGGCCCTTGCCTTCCTGGATCAGGCCTTCGCCCTGCAGGCGGTCAGAGCCGGTCGCTTCACCGATGCCCTGCTTGGCCTTGCCGATGGCTTCGTTTGCGGTTCCCTTGATCTTGTCTGCGGTGGCACCCATGGGATACTCCTGTCATGTAGCAGACGCAGTTCCGAGACCATTCTCGATACGCGCTGCTTGAGCTTCGCAGAGACAATTGCCAGCTCAATTGAATGTTCCTCACTCCCGGGGGCGTGATGCCGCATGCGGTGGCAGCATTTCTTCGGAACCCAAGAAGGCATTGAAATGTCCGGTCACGGCCACGATCACACTCATCCGCACGATCACGCGCATGATCATTCTCACGACCATGATCCAGATCGGTGGAAGCACGACGGCATTCGCGTCATTCCGGCTGACAACCTCGATACCAACGTGCCCTCGACCAAAGGTATGGACCGCGCGGCCGCGATCAATTTCGCGCGCGTCGGTGCGCAGAAGCTCTGGGCCGGCACCGTGTCGATCCAGCCGGATGCCAAGACCGGAGCGCATCACCACGGCCATCTCGAAAGCGTCATCTATGTGGTGAAGGGCAAGGCGCGGATGCGCTGGGGCGATCGCCTGCAGTTTACCGCGGAGGCCGGTCCTGGCGATTTCATCTTCGTGCCGCCTTACGTGCCGCATCAGGAGATCAATGCCAGCGCTGACGAAGTGCTGGAATGCGTGCTGGTGCGCAGCGACGGCGAGGCGGTCGCTATCAATATCGACATCGAGCCGGTAGAGAAGCCGGAGACGGTGTTGTGGGTCGATCCCACGCATCCCGATGGTGCGGTGAAGAAATAGTTATCTTACCTCGCCCCGCTTGCGGGGAGAGGTCGCTTTCCGCATGCGCAGCATATGGAAAGCGGGTGAGGGGGAGTCAGTGTTTCACTCGCTGACTCCCCCTCACCCGTCGCGACAAGCTTCGCTTGCCGCGCCACCCTCTCCCCGCAAGCGGGGCGAGGGAAGAAGGCTATTTGATCTCGGGCAATCCCGGCGAGAACGCCAGCGCACTCTCGATCCACTTCGCTACGCGCAGCGTGCGCAGATCGTTCAGATAGGGGCCGACCACCTGCAGGCCGAGCGGCAGATGGTTCCTGCCGAACCCGGCCGGCAGCGACAGCGCGGGCACGCCGATCAGGGTCCATGGCGCGCAATATTCGGCATCGCCGGTATAGCTCAGCCCTTCCGGTGCTTCGCCATAGGCCGGCAGCGTCAGCACCGCATCGTAATTCGTCATCTGCGCGGTGAAGTCCACGCGCAGCTTCGTCTGCAACGCCTTGGCCTTGAGATAGGCTGCCGCGCTGACGGCGCTGCCGGTTTCCACCAGTTTCTTCAGGTGATCGCTGGTCTTGTCGGGATAGCGCGCGACGAGATCGCCGAAGATCACCGCGCCTTCGGCGGCCAGAATGATGTTGATCGCGTCCCAGTTGCTGCGATCCAGTTCGGGGAGTTCCAGTTCTTCGATGACAGCACCCGCGCTGCGCAGTCGGGCGACGGAGGCTTCGAAGACCTGTTGCTGTTCGCTCTCGGCCTTGGCGAATTTGGCAAAGCGCACCACCGCAAGACGCGGCGACGGCAGCGGCGGTACACCGCGCTCGACGGAGATTTCGAAACCCGGCACCGGCGCGCCATGCGGATCGCTGTCGCTGGTGCCTGCGATCAGTGAAAGCGCATAGGCGACGTCGTCGACCTTGCGCGCAAAGAAGCCGATGTGGTCGAGCGACTGGCTGAGGTGGTGTGCGCCGCTGCGGGGGATAGCGCCGAAGCTCGGCTTGAAGCCGACGACGCCATTGAAGGCGGCGGGGCGGACGATGGAGCCGAGCGTCTGCGTGCCCAGCGCCAGCGGCACGATACCGGCGGCAACAGAGGCTGCGGAGCCGGAGGACGAACCGCCCGGCGTGTGCTTGCTGTTCCAGGGATTGGTGGTCGGGCCGGGATGGCGCCAGGCGAATTCGGTGGAGACGGTCTTTCCGAAGATAGTGGCGCCGAGATTGCGCAGACGTTCGACGACCCATGCATCGGCCGACGGCACGTGATCGGCATAGACGGCCGAGCCATTGGTGGTCGGCATGTCGGTGGTGGCGATGATATCCTTGACGGCGACGGGAATGCCGGAGAGCGGCCCTGGCTTGCGCACAGTGTCGGTGGGGAGGACCTCAAAGGCCTTCAGTATGGGCTCGGCAGCCTTGGCCTGTGCGAGCCGCTCCGATGCGTAGTGATCTGCCGCAGATGTGTTGCCCTTGAACAGCCGCAGCAGGTCCAGAACCCCCGCGCCAGATGTTGCAGTGCGCGCGGTTGCATTCGTCATGTCGTGTCGTCCTGAACGTTTCTTCTGGGATCAAGAGAGACGCGCAGCCGCGAGGTTGCGCGCCTTCGATATTACTTCATCGCCAATGCGGGCTCGATATATTTCTTCACGACAAACTTGTCATAGTCGGGCTGGGCCGCGAGATTGCCGAGCGCGATCTGGGTGTCCATGGAGATCTTCAGCGAGGGCGCAGAAATATCGACGCTGTCGGGATAGACGCCGTCGGCCAGCATGCGCTTGACGGCGGATTCGATCACTGCGGGATCCAGCGTTGGAAATTCCTTCTGCGCAATAGCCACGGTCTTGGCAGGATCTTTCTTCATGAAGCGCATCGCCATTTCCATTCCGTTGGTGACGCGCTGCGCCAGATCCGGATTGACGTCATTGCGGGCGGTCACCGACGAGAATGCATAGGCGCCGTAGCTCTTCGGGAAGCCGTAGACCACCTTCATGCCCTTCGCGACGACCTGATCGAGGCCGGGTTCGTACATCACGGCGACGTCGGCCTGTTTGGCGAGGAACGGGCCCGGCTCGCTGCCGATCGCGACGGGGATCATCTCCACATCAGTCTTGCCGTCCATGCCGTTCTCCTTCAGCAGTTTCAGGAAAAGCGAGGTGCTGGTGGTCGGCATGGTACCGACGACCACTTTCTGGCCCTTCAAGCTCTTGACGTCGGTGAACTTGAAATCCGGCGCGGTGGCGATCCACACCGCGGCGCCGTTGACGACATTGGCGATGATGCCGACCGGCGCACCCTTGGAGGCGGCGATCGCGGTCCATTCGGGACCATGGATCGAGAACTGCGCGCTGCCGGAGATCACTGCCGAGAGTGCGACCGTGGGCGAGCCTGCGGTTTCCTTGGTGAGGTCGAGGCCCTGCGCGGTGAAGAAGCCCTCATTAATGGCGACATAGAGCGGCAGGTACAGCATCGACTGGAAGGCCTGCGACAACACCACCTTCTTGTTCTGCGCCATCGCTGGCGTGGCGAGCAGGACTCCAGCCAGCGCGACCGCGCCGGTGATACGCTTCAACAACGACATAGAACGTCTCCGTTATGGTGGAAAGAGAGGGATTAAACCTGGACCTGGTGCGAGGTCGTCGCCTGCTTCCACGGCAGCGAAGTGCGCTCGATGATGTCGATGACATAATAGAGCACGAAGCCGAGGATCATCAGCGTGAACAACCCGACCCAGACCGAGTTGAGGTCGTACAGGCTGGAGGCGAGGAAGATCATGTGGCCGAGGCCGCGCTGCGACGAGATGAACTCGCCGACAACGGCGCCGACCAGGCCGAAGCCGATATTGATGCGGAAGGTGGCGATAATCGACGGCAGTGTGGATGGTACTACGGCCTTCCAGAACACCTGATGCTTGTCGGCACCCATGGAGATCATCAGCGACTGCAGATCGACGTCGGCATCCTTGGCCGCCTGATAAGCGGCGATCAGCGCTACCAGTGCAGTGAGTGAAACGGCGAGTGCGACCTTCGATATCAGGCCGGTGCCGAACCACAGCACCACGATGGGCGCGAGCGCGATCTTCGGCACGGAATTGATGGCAACGATGAAGGGCTCGACCAGCTTCGCGACGAACACCGAATACCACAGCGCCAGACCGAACAGCGATCCGAATATGGTGCCGATGATGAAGCCCAAAATGGCCTCGAACAGCGTGTACCAGGAATCCGACAGCAGTTCGCCGCTCAGGATCAGTTTGTAGAACGTGGCGAAGATGCCGGAGGGCGATCCCATCAGGAAGGCGGAGATAAAGCCGGCATGCACGCCGGCCTCCCATAGCGCGAAGAACACTGCGACGGCGAGCAATTGCAGCACGGCGCGGCCGAGCGTGGTGTCGAAGGTCGATCGCTTCTTGCGGGACTTGCGCGGTGCGGTCTTCTTGCGCGCGGATGTGCCGGACATCACGAGGCTCATGACGTTGTCTCCGTCTGGATATCGAGTTCGGCGCAAAGCGTCTTGAAATAGGTCGAGAATTTCACGTCGTTGCGCGCGGTGATGGGTGAGGTTGCCTCGATGTCGATCTCATGCACGACCTTCACCCGTGCCGGGCGGCCGGACAGCACGACGACGCGCTTCGACAGCGCCACGGCTTCGTCGATATCGTGGGTCACAAGAATGACCGTCTTGTTGAATTTCTGGACGGCATCCTTCAGCACGCCTTCGAGATACAGCCGCGTCTGGTAATCCAGCGCCGAGAATGGCTCGTCGAGCAGCAGGATGTCGGGATCCATGATCAGCGTGCGGATCAGCGCCACGCGCTGGCGCATGCCACCGGACAGGGTCTTGGGATAGGCGTTCTCGAAGCCGGCGAGGCCGAACTGCTTGAGATACTCACGCGCTTTCTCCTCGGCCTCCTTCTGGTCGACGCCGCGAGTCTCCAGCCCGAGCAGCACATTGCCCATCACCGTGCGCCACGGAAACAGCAGATCTTTCTGCATCATGTAGCCGACGCGGCCGCGCAGGCTTTCGATTTCCTTGCCGCGATAGGTGATCGTGCCGCCATCGGGCTCCAGCAGGCCGGCGATGATGTTGAAGATGGTCGTCTTGCCGCAGCCGCTGGGGCCAATGATGCTGACGAAATCGCGCTCGTTGATGGTGAAGGAGAGATCGTCGAGCACATTGACGTCGCCGCCCTTGCCGGCAAACGACTTGCTGATGTTCTGGATGGTGAGCTGAACTTGTTTCGGCGGCATGATGCGGTTTCCTGGGTACCGCACATACGCAAGCTGCGTGCCATCTTGGGCGCGAAAAAGCCTCAAGCAATCGCGCAGGTTTTCTGCTGAGTGCTTGAGGCTTGAAGTGTTTTGCTCCGGCTTTGGGCAGGCTGGATTTATTCTCGGCGATAAATTGAGCAGGTGTGGCGAAGTGTATTTTTGGCGAACACTTTAGGCGACCTCGCGCTCCGTTCTCTCGTTCGTCATGGCCGGGCTTGTCCCGGCCATCCACGTCTTGCTCGCCTCGGCCAAGACGTGGATACGCGGGACAAGCCCGCACATGACAGATAGGTCCGAGATCAGCCAGTCACCGCCATCACTGCTTCCTTGATCTTCGCCAGCGCGTAGTTGCCGACCATGGCGACGTCCACATGCGGCAGGTTCGGGAGCTCGTCGGGCGCCACCACGCAATCGACGATGGCGGGTCCGTCACAGGCCAGCGCGTCGGCGATGGCCTTCTTCAAATCACCCGGCTGCTTGGCCGTAAAGCCTTGCGCGCCGCAGGCGCGTGCCAGTGCCGCGAAATCGGGATTGGGGAATTCGATGGCTTCGCGGAACGGCGCCAGGCCGATGCTTTCGGCTTCCAGCGTGATCAGGCCGAGGGCGGAGTTGTTATAGACGATGACCTTGATGGGCAGTTTGTGCTGAACGGCGGTCATGAACTCGCCCATCAGCATGTTGAAGCCGCCGTCGCCGGTGAGCACGATCACCTGCTTGCTGCGATCGAGGATCTGCACGCCGTTGCCCTGGCCGACGGACGTGCCGACCGCGGCATTGTTGAACGAGCCGATGATGCGCTGGGTGCCGTTCTGGCGGATCCAGTTGGCCGACCACAGAGTGTTCAGACCGGTGTCGAACACGAAGATTGCATCGGGCCGTGCGAGATCGCTGGCGATGCGCGCGACGGCCTGCGGGTGGATCTTGTTCTTGCTGCGGGTCGGGTCGGCCTGCTTGTCGAGCATCTCATCCCACTTTTTGCGGGCGTGACTGGTCGTCTCGAAGAACTGGCCGTCGGTCTTGGTTTGCACCCTGTCCAGCAGCATCTTCAGCGCTGGCCGTGCCGAGCCGATGACGCCGAGGCTCGTCGGTGTGCGCCTGCCGAGCGCTTCGGCGCGCACATCGATCTGGATGACATTGCCCTTGCGCGGCAGGAAGTTGGAGTAGGGATAGTCGGTGCCGACCATGACGAGCAGGTCGCAATCATGTACGGCATTGTAGACGGCCTTGGTGCCGATCATGCCGAGACCGCCCATCCAGCTTGGATCGTCGAACGCCATGATCTCCTTGCCGCGCACCGAATGCACTAGTGGCGCCTTCAGTTTGTCGCTGAGCGCGCGCAGGAGTTCGGCGGTGCCGATGGCACCGTGGCCGCACATGATGACGACGCTGCCGGCCTCGTCGATGCGGCGCGCGGCTTCCTGTATGGCGGCATCATTCGGGAGGATCTCGCCGCGTGGCACCAGCGTGGCAAGGCTCGCTGTCGCCCCTTCGGCTTTCGACGACAGCACGTCGACAGGCAGCGTCAGATGCGCGACGCCAGGCCCTGCATAGGCGGTGGAGATGGCCTGATGGATCACGCCGGGCGCCTGCGCGGCGGTGGTGATGGTCTGGGTGTAGAGTGCGACGTCGCGAAACAGCAGGTCCGGCTCGGTGGTCTGGAAAAAGTCGACGCCTTTTGCTGCTCGCGCCATTTCGCCCGAGAGTGCCAGCACCGGGGCGTGATCGCGCGCCGCTTCATAGAGACCGGCGACGAGATGCGTGCTGCCGGGCCCGGTGGAGCCGGCGCAGACGCCGAGCTTGCCGGTGAGCTTGGCCTGGCCTGCGGCGGCCAGCGCCGCGCCTTCCTCGTGCCGTACCCCGACCCATTCGATCTTGCTGCGCCGGACCGAGTCCGCCAAAGGATTAAGCGAGTCGGCGATCAGGCCGAAAATCTGCTGTACGCCAATCGTCTCAAGAACATGGACAATCTCATCCGCGACAGTTTTCGACATTGGGGGCTCCGATTTCTAGAATTGGCTCTCCGCCGGGAGGCGGGCTGATGCAGCAATGCGGTCGGTCCAATCGTGATTGGAGCCGAATGGTCGCACTGCAGCAATAGCTGAACCGCGAAACGGTTTCATGATGGTCAATTATGTTTGCGCAATGCTTGGAGAAATGCGCGATGTGTTGAACGTCTGTTACGTGTATCGGAAGATCGGATCGCCATAGTCGATGGCCGGAAATACGTTCTTGTCGCTCCAGTAGTCCTGATTGTGCTGCCACTCCTGCTTGTTGCCGCGTTTCGGCAACAGGTGCATGCCGCGCATGATGTAGCCCGGGTTGAAGTCCTCGGGGTCGATCCATGGCAGTAGCGGCATGTCGCTGTCCTCCGGCCGCAGCATCGGCGTCACCATGGTCGTGCCGGTCTCTTCCATGTGCTTCAATAGCCCGCAGACGAAGTCGGCCACGAGATCAACACGCAGCGTCCAGCTGGCACGGAGATAGCCGAAGATCCACACCATGTTCGGCACGCCGGTGAACATCATGCCGCGATAGGTCACAGTGTCGGAGAAATTCAGCGGTGCGTCGTCGATCGAGAAGGCGATATCGCCGAGCATGTTGAGATTGAAGCCGGTGGCGGTGACGACGACGTCGGTGTCGATCGTCTTGCCGGATTTCAGCGTGATGCCGTGCTCCGTAAAGGCCTCGATCTCATCGGTGACGACACTCGCCTTGCCGGCCTTGATGCTCTGGAACAGATCACCATCGGGGATGAAGGCGATGCGCTGCCGCCAGGGGCGATAACGCGGTGTGAAATGTGTGGCGATGTCGTAGTCATTGCCGAGATAGGCCTGCACACCCTTCAGCAGTTCCTCTTTCACTACCTCTGGCTCGCTGTTGGTGCGTTTGGTGAAGGCCTGCTGATCGAACAGGATCTTGCGGCGGACGATCTCATGGATCCATTCTTCGTCGACATCCAGCTCGCGCAGCGTCTCGGCCAGCGCGTTGGCATTGCGGCCGGTGATGAAGAAGGTCGGCGAGCGCTGCAGCATGGTGACTTCAGCACATTTGTCCGCAATAGCCGGCACCAAGGTCGCCGCGGTGGCGCCGGAGCCGATCACCACGACTTTCTTGCCGACGATGTCGAGGTCCTCCGGCCAGGTCTGTGGATGCACCATGCGGCCCTTGAACCGGTTCATGCCGGGCCATTGCGGCGTGTAGCCCTGATTGTGATTATAGTAGCCCTGACACATCCAGAGAAAGCGCGTGGTGAAGAACAGCGTCTCGCCGGTGTCGTGGCGAGTGACCGTGAGGGTCCAGAGCTTGTCGGCATTCGACCAGTTGGCAGACAAGATCTTGTGGCGATAGCGGATATGCGCGTCGAGGCCGTTCTCGGCGATCACATCGCCCATATAGCGCAGGATTTCCGCGGCGGTGGCAATGGGCGCTGAGGTCCAGGGCTTGAAGCGATAGCCGAACGTATGCAAGTCGCTGTCGGAACGGATGCCGGGATAGCGATGGGTGTGCCATGTCCCGCCAAAGCTCTCCTGGGTTTCCAGAACCAGAAAACGCGTGTCCGGATTTTGCTTGGTGAGGTGATAAGCGGCGCCGATGCCGGAGATCCCGGCGCCGACAACAATGACATCGATATGTTCGGCGGAATTTTCGACGGATGGATCTGTGGCGATTTTTCCCTGGACGTTCATGGAGCTCCCGATCCTTTTCGCGCCGCCTCCTTGCTGAGGGCGGTTTGGGACAAGGGTAAGTGCCGGGAGAGCATTGCCGCAAGGGCTATTCCAAGGGAGCTGACAGGTGCGAGTAAACAGCACAACCCCACGCGGACAATAATTCCAGGACATCTACGTTTGCAGACGATATTTCATTGGGTTGTGCCAGGTAATTTGGCACCTTTAAGGAGAAATTTAGATCGTCTGGGCAGGATGGCACGCGTCAAGTTGAGGAGTGTGCATCGTGATCAGCCCTGCATCCTGGACGCCTTGGTACCAGCCATTCGTGACGCCGGCAGCCCCGTCTCCGCCCGATGCTGCAATGCCGTCGCCGCAAGCCGCGCCGGCCACGGCCGACTTCGATGTGCCGGACGCAACGGGCAAACCTGCCAAGACGACGACCGCGAGTATCGGCGTGTCGCCGGTGGTTCTCGCCTTTTTGCTGCGGATGCAGGAATTCAACCTCAAGCTCCTGTCGGGGACCGATGGCAATGACGCGATGCGTGCCGGGGGTGGCGCGCTGGTCGATGCTGGCGATGGTAACGACCGTATCGATGTCTGGTCAGACAGCGTGGTGGATGCAGGCGCCGGTGATGACGTGGTCAAGGCATGGTCGGGAGCCGGCGTCTTCGGCGGCTCAGGTAATGATCGCATCGATGCGTGGTCCGACAGTATCGTCGATGCAGGTTCGGGCGATGATTTCGTCAGGGCCTGGTCGAATGCCCGGGTGTCAGGCGGCGCCGGTCATGACCAGATCGCGGCATGGTCCGACAGCCAGGTCGATGGCGGCAGCGGCGATGACATGATCTCAGCCTGGTCGAACTCCATCGTCGCAGGCGGCGCCGGCAACGATGTCATCAGTGCATGGTCCAACAGCCGCGTGGCGGGCGGAGCCGGCGATGATGCGATTTCAGTGTGGAGCGATTCGGTGGTGAGTTTCGCCGCCGGCGATGGCCGGGACACAATCAACGCGTCGATGAATACGACACTCGAACTCGGCGCTGGGATTTCCCGTGACAAGACCCATGTCGCAATCTCGGGCAGCACGGCAACGATCACCTTCGATGGCAGCGAGGATCAGATCACGTTGAATCTCGATCCGCGCAGCCCCGCGATGCTGGCTTTTGCCGATGGCTCGACCATGGAGGTCAAGTCCGAACCCATCCGATTGATGCGCCTCGCCTGACGGCGAGGCTAGCCACGCGGGCGGCTTATGTTTCGGCCGCTGGAGCCACTGTCGGCGCCTGGGCCTTGCGTCTCGAGAACAGGATGCGCTGATACAGCCAGCCGATGGCTACCAGCACGAGGCCGAGGCACATGAAGGATAGTGCGCGGTAGACGCCGGTGAGCGACGACATGTCGACCAGGAACGCCTTCAGCACCGTCAATGCGATGACCACGGCGGAGGCGAGCCGCGCGCGCTGCGAGTTGAACAGGATGCCGATGCCGAGCAGCACGACGCCAAAGCCGAGCCACGCGATCGACAACGTATATTGCTCGGCGTCGGTGATTGAAGCGTTGTAGAAGATCGGACCGTGATAGATGCGGCGGATTTGCAGCGTCACGTAGGCCAGCGCCAGTACGAGCGCACCGCCAGCGATGGTGTTGCCATAGGCGGGCTTGCGACGGCCCGCTACGGCGTAGGACAGCAGCAGAGCGAGCACCGCGGGCAGAGCATAGCCGAGCAGCAGTAGGTTGAAGATTGCGCCGCCGACATCGATACGCCAGATGCCGGGATTGGTGATGAACAGCAACCCGCCGAGACTTGCGACGCCGGCGAACAATGTCAGCAGCCCGGCACTGACGCTGTGAACGATGCTGCGGCTCCGCTCCCACAGGCGTTCCAGTCCGATTGCCATGGCCAGCGCGACGCAGACCTGCAGCGCGACTTCGGTGAGGCTCGAGGAGGACCGATAGACATCGCCGCCATTTACGAAGTGGCGGATCTCCATAAAGGCCAGCAGCACCGTGAACAGGATCGCTGCGGACTCCACCATGCGCAGCGGTGCATCGTCGCCGCGCCGGCGCATCAGGATGCTGGCGGCCCAGAACGATGCGGCGGGCACGCCGTAGCCCCACAGCAGCCAGTTGAAGATCGGCGTGGTGCCGACGAGATCGCCGACAACGCGGGGTTCCCAGCCCATCCGGGCGACGACAATGCCAGCGAGGATGGCTGCGAGCCAGCGCAGGAACGGGATCGGCCGTTGCATGGAGATCCAGGCGGTGCCCAGCGCCATCAGCGACAGCGCGATGGTGAGCCAGCCCTTCTCCAGTGCAAAGGTCAGCCCCAGCGCCAGCGCGCCGAGCGTCCCGGTGGCGAACAGCGCGGTGGAGATCGTGAGACCCGGACGTGGCTCGCGCTTGCCGAGCAGTTCGGTGGCGGCCGCGAAGGCTGCGCCGATGATGATGGCGAGAATGGCGAAGGGGATCGAGCGATCGAGATGCGCGATGCGGGCATAGAGCGCGATCAGCAGCGCCAGCGGCGTGAATACCGCTGCGCCCGACCAGATCACCGGAATAACGGCGCTAACGAATCGGCCCTGTGCGAGGAAGCCGAGCACGCCGAAGCCGAGGGCGAAAACCGCCGCGGAGGCGAGATGCAACGACACCGAGCTTTCCACCGGGCTGGCGCCGATGCCCGCCAGTGGCCCGCCGGGCAGCACCAGCATGTCGAGATTGCCCTGGATGGCCCACTCCAGGAAGACCACGGCGACGAAGCCAGCGGCCACGGCAACCGCCGCGGTGGCCGCTTGTGCGTACCATGCGACGAACAGCGTGCCAGCGACGATCAGCGCGAAGGTCACCATGGCCATGTCGGCATGAAAACTGGAAAGTACGACCAGCGTCGCGCTGAGCAAGCTCGCACTGAGTGCGCCCGATGAGATGCCTTCGATGCGGCCTTCTTCGGCCGGCGGACCATACAGGAAGCCGCAGACGACCAGCAGTGAGGCCAAGATGAAGCCGGCCAGGACATGGAACGCATGGGGCGCGAGTGCCGGTGTGCCGGCGTCGAGGCCCGGCAGGGTCCACAGCGTCGCGAAGACGATGGTGGTCAGCGCCAACCAGCGCCACAGCCGGATACGCGCGAGGCTGAAGGCAGCGGCCATGACGATGGCGAGATAGATATACAGCGCCCAGTAGTCCGGCTTGCCGGACGACACCAAAACCGGCGTGACGAAGGCGGCGGCAATGCCGAGGCCCGCGAGCGCCGGGCCGTGCAGCAATGCCGCGGCCATGGTGCACATGGCGACGATGCCGAGCAGGGCGAAGGCTGTGCCGGGGACGAGGAAGTTATACAGCGCATAGGCCGCATAGACTGTGGCGAAGGCGACGGCAGTGCCAGCGGCCGTGAGGATCGCCGGAATATTGGCGATGGGCAGCGGTGCGATTGCCGAGAGGCTTTCCTTGCGGCGGGCGAATTCGCCGACGGCGAGCAATGCCAGGGCGAACAGGCCGCCGAGCAGCACGCGCACTTCGGGGCCGAGCAGGCCGGCCTCGATGGAATAGCGCACCATGAAGAAGCCGCCGAGCGCCAGCGTGAGGCCGCCGACCCAGACCACCCAGCGCGTGCCGATGCGTTCCTCGAAGCCGGGGCCAGCCGCAGGGGCGTCCACAGGCGCAGCGGGTTCGGGCGTAGTATGAGCAGGGACATCCGGCTGGATCGAGGGGGCAGCTTCGCGGGTCACCTCGGTTGGAGTCTCGGATACAGCAGGGGCGGATGCAATGTTCGGCGTGGTCGGTGTGAGGTCCGGCCTTGCGACGGCGGCCGGCCTTGCCGCCACGCGCGGCAGCGCCTCATAGGCGTCGACCCGGGCGCGCAGCACCTTCACTTCATTGCGCGCCTTGCGCGCGAAGATGAAGGCAACGATGGCAATCACTAGCGTGACGAAACCGAAATCATCGAACATCGACTATCAAACCTTCAGGAAGCAGGGCACACGCCAATCATGCCCCGGAACGGCGCCCGGGGACATGGCCATCGGTATGTGTTGTCGTGGAGAACTTTAGTTCACGCGCCGCGCGTAATTGCTGGAATTAATCCAGATCGAGGCGAAACGGCTTGCCGATCACGGTCAGATTGCCGGGGCCCATCTCGTCGAGCGCGCGGACCATGCGGCCGCCGCGGCCCAGCGCCTTGTCGGCGAGAGTCACGAGCAGGCGGTTGGGGGAGGCGATCGGCGAGGCGGCGCGGATTCGCAGCGCGATGTCGCGCTCGTCGCGGTCCGGATTGAGCATGCAGGCGGCGGCAAAGGCGCTGGCGGTGGAACGCGAGATGCCGGCATAGCAATGGATCACCAGCGGCGAGGCGCGATCCCAGCCGCGGACGAAGTCCAGCACCTGCGTGATGTGACCTTCGTTGGGCGCGACAAAGCCGTCCATCACCTCGGTGATGTCGTCGACCTGCACCCTGAGATGATTGGCCTCGCTGATCGACGGCGGCCGCTGCACCTGCGCGACATTGGCCATGATGGTGAGCACGTGGCTCGCGGCCGTGTCCTTCACGGTGGGATGCAGATCGGCGAGCGAGCAGACGTGGATCATCGGGGAACCTTTTGTTGAGCGTCGTTATAACGCTCCGTTCTCTTCACGTCATGCCCGGGCATGACGGAGTTTAAATTACGCCAGCAGCGCCTCAAACCTTGCCAGAAACCGCTTCTCAGCCTTCCCCGCCGACCACGGCGTCAGGTAATCTTCCACCATGGCTTCCGAGAGGCCGGGATCCTTGCCGAACAGACGCTTTGCCTCGGCTTCCTTGAAGCCTGCAAGGCGTGTGGCTTCCAGATAGGCGGCGCCCATATCGGCGGCCTTGATCTGTTTGGTGATCCCGGGCTCCAGCGCTGGCGGCAGGCCGAAGCGGATGTGGATGGCGCCGAGCAGGCGATTCTCGATCACCTTGTAATCGCCGCCGATCACCGCCTTGAACGGCGAGATCATGTCGCCGATGACATATTCCGGCGCGTCATGCAGCAGGGCCGCGAGCCGCACACGCTCATCAGCGCGCGGCATCTGCTCGCGCAACACGGCTTCCACGAGAAGCGTGTGCTGTGCCACCGAGAAAATATGAGCGCCGTGGGTCTGCCCGTTCCAGCGCGCGACGCGCGCGAGCCCGTGGGCAATATCGGCAATTTCGATATCCAGCGGCGAGGGATCGAGCAGATCAAGCCGCCGGCCCGACAGCATGCGTTGCCAGGCGCGTGTGGCGACGTCGCGGGAAAATCTTTGGTCGAATTTCGATTTGGCCATCGGTTCTTGGTCTTGAGTTTCTTGCTGCTACTTCGCCTTGAGGCGCGGCTTGCGCTTTAGGCCCATGCAGGCCTCGTGGCAAAAGCAGGTCACGAGATGATCGTTGACCATGCCGGTGGCCTCCATAAAGGCATAGACGATGGTCGGGCCGACGAATTTGAAGCCGCGGCCCTGCAGGTCCTTGGAGATCTTGGCCGATAGCGGTGTCGAGGCAGGCACGCTGCCATGGGTCTTGAAATTGTTGGCCAGCGGCTGGCCGTCCACGAAGTCCCACAGGTATTTCGAGAAGCCGGCGCCTTCCTCCATGATTTTCAGATAGCCTTTGGCGCTAAGGATCGCGCCTTCGATCTTGGCGCGGTTGCGCACGATGCCGGCATCGTTCATCAGCGCATGAACTTTCTTCTCGCTGTAGCGCGCGATCTTCTCCGGCTGGAAATCATCGAATGCTTTGCGGAAATTGTCGCGCTTGCGCAGGATGGTGATCCAGGAGAGGCCGGCCTGGAAGCCATCGAGGATCAGCTTCTCGTAGAGCGCGCGGTCGTCATATTCCGGGACGCCCCATTCGGTGTCGTGATAGGCGACATAGAATGGATCTTCACCCGGCCACGGGCAGCGCGTCTTGCCGTCGGCATGCGTGATCGCGGGTTTGCTCATGCCGAGATCTTTTTCATGCGGGGGTCTTCTTCGTGGCCAGCGCGCGCACGGCAGCGGTGTCAGCCAGATGAATGGCGATATCGCCAGCCAGGAAAGCGGCATCGGCATCGAGCGCATCACTGGCGCGGTCGGTGCGGATCATGGCGAGGCCACGGCCATCAGCAGAAGAGCCCATGGTGCCGATCGGCTTGTCCGCAGCGCGGATTTCGGTGCCGGGGGCCGGCGCCGCGCCATCCAGCGTGACGCCGACAATGCGCGTGCGCGCGGTGCCGCGATGCTGCATGCGGGAGACGACCTCCTGGCCGATGTAACAGCCCTTGTCGAAATCGACGCCGGAGAGCTTGTCCATATTGGCTTCGTGCGGGAACGCATCGCCATAGGCGAAGTCGGCGCCCCCACGTGGCACGCCGAGGCTGATGCGATGCGCCTCATAGGCCGGCGTATCGACCAGTTCGGCCCCGATCAGCGCCGTCGTCTTCGCGGCGAGATCCGCCGGCACGAGGATGCGATAGCCGAGCGCGACGTTGCGCGGATCGGCAAAGGCGAGGTCCGGCTTCATCCCGGGCTCGCCGTCCCACACCGCAAGCACGCCGAGCGTGTCGGAGAGATTCTCCACCGTCACCTTGGCGCGCAGCTTGTAGAAGCCGAGCTTGGTGGCCAGCGGTTGTGCCAGTTCGCGCGGGCAGTCGATCAGCAGCCCGCCGCCATGGCCGGCCGGTGCTTCGGTGATGAGGAAGTCGGCGATGATCTTGCCCTGCGGCGTCAGCAGCGCGCCGAACCGCGCGGTGCCCGGCGTCACCACCTCGATCTCGGAGGTTACGAGGTTGTTGAGGAAACCGCGGGCGTCGTCGCCGGCGATTTTCACCACACCCCGATCGGGGAGAAACGCTGCTTTCATTGGGAAAATCTCGAAAAATCCAATAAACGAGCCAGGAAACGAGGGTGAATCACGGCTGGCGGATATGACAGCTAAAGTTAAGCCGCTAAGATGCCGACAACAAGGCCCGCGCTCATCCTGCGCGGCATTCACAGGCTGTGACGAGACCAGATGACCCAGACATTCGATACGATTTTGAAGAACGGCACCGTCGTCAATCAGGACGGCGAGGGTGTGCGCGATATCGGCATTCGCAATGGCCGAATCGCGGCCATCGAATCGCTCGGCGCGGCCTCGGCCGCTGAAGTGATCGACTGCAAGGGGCTGCACATCCTGCCGGGCGTGATCGACACCCAGGTGCATTTTCGCGAGCCGGGCCTCGAACAAAAGGAAGACCTTGAGACCGGATCACGCAGCGCCGTGATGGGCGGCGTCACCGGCGTGTTCGAAATGCCGAATACCAACCCGCTGACCATCGACGAAGCCACTTTCACCGACAAGGTGAAGCGGGGTCATCATCGCATGCATTGCGATTACGCCTTCTTCATCGGTGGCACCCGCGAGAACGTGCAGGACCTGCCGGAGCTGGAACGCGCGCCCGGCTGCGCCGGCGTGAAAGTATTCATCGGCTCATCCACCGGCGCGCTGCTGGTCGAGGATGACGACAGCCTGCGCCGCATCTTCCAGGTCATCAAGCGCCGCGCCGCCTTCCATGCCGAGGACGAATATCGCCTCAACGAGCGCAAGAACCTGCGCATCGAAGGCGATACCCGTTCACACCCGGTGTGGCGCGACGAGACTGCGGCGCTGATGGCGACGCAGCGGCTGGTCAACCTTGCGCGCGAGACCGGCAAGCGCATCCATGTTCTGCATATCTCGACGAAAGAAGAGATCGAATATCTGCGCGACCACAAGGACGTCGCGTCCTGCGAGGCGACGCCGCATCATCTGACCATGGCGGCGCCAGAATGCTACGAACGCCTCGGCACGCTGGCGCAGATGAACCCGCCGGTGCGCGATGCCAGCCATCGCGACCGCATCTGGAATGGCATCAGTCAGGGCATCATCGATGTGCTCGGCTCCGACCACGCGCCGCACACGCTCGAGGAAAAGAAGAAAATCTATCCGGCGTCGCCCTCGGGAATGACCGGCGTGCAGACGCTGGTGCCGATCATGCTGGATCACGTCAATGCCGGCCGCCTGTCGCTGGCACGCTTCGTCGACCTGTCGAGTGCAGGTCCCGCGCGGCTCTACAACATCGCCATGAAGGGCCGCATCGCGGCGGGCTATGACGCCGACTTCACCATCGTGGATCTGAAACGCACCGAGACCATCACCAATGACTGGGTAGCCTCGAAGGCCGGCTGGACGCCCTATGACGGTGTGAAAGTCACCGGCTGGCCCGTCGGCACCTTCGTGCGCGGCCGCCGCGTGATGTGGCAGGGCGAACTGGTCACGCCGTCGCAGGGCGAGACGGTGAAGTTCCTGGAAACGCTGAGGGCGTGATGGCGTGCGGCATTGCCGTATCGCTCAACTCTCCGCTGTCATCACCCGCGGAAGCGGGTGATCCAGTAAACGCCATCGGAGTGTGAAGCTGTGAAGCCAGTGTCTACTGGGTCGCCCGGTCAAGCCGGGCGATGACATTTGAGTCTGTTGAAGACGCCTGAGGATAACTGGTGCTTAGCCGTTACTGCCGTGCCAGTGTCAGCGAGAACTCGCCATTGCGCACGCGGCCCGGAAGACCCTCGACAAACTTCGCTACGGCGTCTTCGCCATAGGTGCCGACGAGCTCGGCAAAGGCCGCAAACAGGCTGGCCTGCGCGAGGCAATCGCCATCGACGCCGTCATGCCGTGCTTCCGCCCAGGCTTCGTTGAGATAGCTCAGCGCGGCCTGCTTCTGTTCCTGATCCGGTAGCGGATCGCGGGCGGGGCGGTACGACAATGATTCGCTCATGAAATTCCCAAAACGGTCTTCGGTGCGCATCAAAGCGAAGCGCGCCTCGCAAGTTCGAATCGAGATTTACCACGCGGAGCAGGTTCCGCGAGCGACATCTTTAAGAAAGGTTAACGACAGTGACTCACATTGTCCGACATTATGTTAACAGCGGGAACCGGTCATCTTGACCGGTTGAGGAAGCCTATGGACGCAAACAGTTTTTCGTCTTTCGCGAGTCCCGGCGACGCTGCGCGCGCAGCAGAGTTGCGCCGCGTCAAGGCGATTGCGGCGCTGGTGCTGGCGAGCTGTCTGGTCGTGTTTGTCGGTGCAAAAATCTTGCTGCCGATTCATCCCGCGTTCGGATTCGTTGCGGCCTTCGCGGAAGCGGCCACCATTGGCGGATTGGCGGACTGGTACGCCGTTGTCGCGCTGTTCCGTCGGCCGCTGGGTCTGCCGGTTCCGCACACCGCGATCATCCAGGCGAATCAAAATCGCATTGCCGACAAGTTGGGTGAATTCATCGAGGTGCATTTCCTCGAAGCCGGGCCGGTTGAGGCCAAATTACGTGAGGTGGATTTTGCGAGTTTCGTTGCAGACTGGCTGAGCGATAAAAAGCGTAGCGCGGATCTCGCGCGTTTCTTGCTGCGGCTGCTGCCCGAGGCGATGTCGGCGACGGAAACATCCGGCCTCAAAACCTTCATTATCCGCCGCGTGATGACGCAGCTGCAGTCGGTCGATCTCGCGCCGATCGCGGCCGGCACCATGCGCGGCTTCATCAGGGATGGTCGCCATCAGGGCCTGCTCGACAATCTGCTCGGCGCCATGCATGGCGCGCTGACCGAGCCGGACACGCTGGCTGTCATCAAGAACAAGATCCGTGACGAGTTGCCGACGTTGCTCAAACTCTATCGCGCCGATGCGTTCCTGCTGAAGCGCATCGTCGCGTCGGCCACGACCTTCTTCGACGATGTACGCAAGGATCCAGCGCATCCGTTCCGTGGTGAGTTCGACCGCATGCTGCTCTCCTTCGTCGATCGGCTGGAGACCGAGCCCGGCTTCACCGGCCGCATCGATGGGTTGAAGCGCGATCTGCTGGCGCGCCCCGAGCTTGCCGAACTTGGGCGTAATCTCTGGAACAATGCGCGCAGCTTCATCGAGCGCAGTGCATCGGGTGAAAGCAATGTACTGGCACATCATCTCGCCAATGTATTCGTCGAGGCCGGCGCAGCGCTGCGCGCAGATGCCGAGATGCGCGGCGAGATCAACCAGGGCATCGTCGTGGTGCTGCGCACGTTCATCGCGGATCAGAAAAGCGGCGTGTCGAGTTTTATCGCCGATCAGGTGAAGGGCTGGGACATGCAGCAGCTGATCGGTGTCATCGAAGTCAATATAGGCCGCGATCTGCAATATATCCGCTTCAACGGTTCGCTGATCGGCGGGCTCGCCGGGCTGGCGCTCTACGCGATCGAATATTTGTTGCGACTGCTGTGAGACCAGTTTCGCATTGCGGAAGTGAGGCGCGGGAGGGGGGTATCGGGATGCGCTTGAACTACCGCAAACCCGACCTTAACTTGAGTGAACTGATACTTGCTTCGGTGCGTTGTGTGATTCCCTCCCTGTGAGGCTGCATTCAAATCAATCGATATGACCGGCCAACGCGCCGGCGAGAGGAAATCAGATGTCGGCTACGGCCCAGGCGCAGCGTCCCCCATCGAAAACCCTGATGTTTCTTGAAGGCCGTGCGGTTCACGAATTCGGCGCCTTTCTCGGCGCGCTGCCGCTGCTGAATCTCGCGCCGCGTGGCGATGGTCATCCGGTACTGGTACTGCCCGGCCTTGTGGCCTCGGATGTTTCGACAGGTCCGCTTCGCACGTTCCTTAAGGGCCGCGGCTATGCCGTCAGCGGCTGGAAGCAGGGCCGCAATCTCGGCCTGCGCGACGGTGTGCAGGGCAGCATGGTCGAATTGCTGAAAGAGATGAACGAGACCCACGGCCGCAAGGTAAGTCTGGTCGGCTGGAGCCTCGGCGGCCTTTACGCACGCCAGCTTGCCAAGATGATGCCGGACCGCGTCCGCTCGGTGATCACGCTGGGTAGCCCGTTTGCCGGCCATCCGAAATCCACCAATGCCTGGCGCGTCTATGAATTCGCCAGCGGCAAACGCGCCGATGACACCGACGACGATTTCGGTGGTTCGCTTGCCGATACGCCGCCGGTCCCGACCACCGCGATCTACAGCCGCACCGACGGCGTCTGTGCCTGGCAGGGCTGCATGGAGAAGTCATCGGCGATGTCGGAGAGCATCGAGGTCGAGAGCAGCCATTGCGGGATGGGGCATCACCCCGCCGTCGTCTATGCAGTGGCGGAGCGTCTCGCGCAAAAGGAAGGCGCGTGGGCGCCGTTCGATCGCTCTGGCTGGCGCAGCCTGGTCTATCCGGATCCGAACAGGTAAAGGCACACACTCCACTTTCCGCCGTCATTGCGAGCTCTGACGAATTGGCAAGGCCAATTCGTTTGGGCGAAGCAATCCAGAAGGCCGCAAGCGAAGACTGGATTGCTTCGTCGCAAGGGCTCCTCGCAATGACGTGGAGAGGTTTGCGGGTTACTCAGCCGCCTTGGTCACGATCCTGATCTCAGATGTCAGTGTCCGGTGTACCGGGCACTTGTCAGCGATCTCCATGAGCTTTGCGCGCTGCTCGGCGTCGAGCTTGCCGTCGATCGTGATGACGCGCTCAACCTGGTCCAGCATGCCGTCCTTGGTCTCGCATTCCTCGCAATCCCTGGCGTAGATCTTCTTGTGGTTCAGCGTCACCGTGACGTGGTCCATCGGCAGCGCCTTGCGATCCGCATAGAGCCGCATGGTCATGGCGGTGCAGGCGCCGAGCGCGCTGAGCAGCAGATCATACGGACCGGGCCCGGTGTCCTCGCCGCCGGCGGCGATCGGCTCGTCGGCGAGCATCTGATGCGGGCCGACATTGATGACCTGCTGGAATTTGCTGGCGCGCGTCTCGCTCACCACCACCTTGCGCGGCTCTTCGGGCAAGTTCGCTACGGGCGTGACGGCAACCGCATCGAGATAGCGCCCGGCCCAGGCGGCGATGACATCGGCGACATAGATCGCGTCATGCTTTTGCGTGAGCAGATGGTCGGCGCCGGCCAGCGAGACGAAGCTCTTTGGATGTTTGGCAGCGACGAAAATCTTCGTGGCGTTGTCGATGCCCACTGTGTCGTCGGTGGGCGCATGCATGATCAGCAGCGCCTTGTGCAGCCTGGCGACCTTGGCCATCAGATTGTGCTCGGCGATATCGTCGAGGAATTCACGCTTGATGCTGAATGGCCGACCGGCGAGCTTGACTTCGACCTCACCCTTTTCGCGGATCGCGTCCACATGTTCGGCGAACATGTCAGTGACGTCAGCGGGATCGGATGGCGCCGCGATGGTGACAACGGCCTTGGCTTCCGGCATCTGTTCAGCGGCGGCGAGGATCGCTGCGCCGCCGAGACTGTGGCCGATCAGGATCGCGGGCGCCTGTCGTATCTCGCGCAAATGGTCGGCAGCCTTTACGAGATCGGCGATATTCGACGAGAACGTGCTATTGGCGAAATCGCCCTCGCTGGAGCCGAGGCCAGTGAAGTCGAAGCGCAGCACGGCGATGCCCTTGAGCGTCAGCGCCGCGGAGATACGCCGAGCCGCGAGCACATCCTTGCCGCAAGTGAAGCAATGCGCGAACAGCGCATATGCATGGACAGCGCCATCGGGCAGGTCCAGCGCCGCCGCCAGCATATGGCCGGCCGCGCCGGGGAATTGAAAGCGTTCAGTTGGCACGGTGGGCTCCTGTCGTGACAGATGTCTCTTTCTACACCGATTCCACCCAATCAATCAGTGGGTACCCAACACTCGTGCGAGAATGAGGCCGAGCTGCTCTCTTCGCGCCGCACCTCGGGTTGAACTTTAGTTCTGCGCGGCCGCTCGAGCACGCGCTTGCCGGCCTCCGATGTCGGTGCTAGATGTCGGGTCATCGTACAACTTTTGGGGTGCGCTGCCGCTACAAGCTGATGGACGGCGGGCCGGCACGCTCCTAGAATTGTGACAAGATCGACCCCGCAAAGGGGCGAACCAGAATAATGGCCAACGCGCCGCATCGGGAAATTCACAGGGAGGATTTCGTCCATGAAGAGAAGAGATGTCGTCAAAGGCGGACTGGCCGCGCTCGCGGTTGGCGCTACCGGTCTCGGGCGGTTCACGCCTGCGCAGGCGCAGGCCAAGATGGTCCTCAAGGCCTCTGACGTCCACCCGCTTGGCTATCCCACGGTCGAATCCGTGGTGCGCATGGGCAAGAAGCTGGATGCCGCGACCAGCGGCCGGCTCACCATCCAGATGTTTCCCTCCATGCAGCTTGGCGGCGAGAAGGAAGCCATCGAGCAGGCCCAGGTCGGCGCTCTGCAGATCGCGCGCATTTCCGTCGGCGCCGTCGGCCCCGTGGTCGATGACGTCAACGTCTTCAACATGCCGTTCGTGTTTCGCGATTCCAAGCACATGGAAGCGGTCCTCGATGGCGAGATCGGCACCGAGCTGCTGAACAAGATCACGGCCAATGAAAAAACCGGTCTGGTCGCGCTTGGCTGGATGAATGCCGGCTCGCGCAACATCTATAACAGCAAACGCCCGATCAAGACGCTCGCCGATCTCAAGGGTCTCAAGATCCGGATGATCGGTAATCCCTTGTTCATCGACACGATGAATGCGCTCGGCGGCAATGGCGTCGCCATGGGCTTCGATCAGGTGTTTAGCGCCATGCAGACCGGCGTCGTAGATGGGGCCGAGAACAACCTGCCATCCTTCGTGGCGCAGAACCACTTCCAGGTCGCCAAGTATTTCTCGATGACAGAGCATCTGATCATTCCGGAATTGCTGGTGTTCTCGAAGGCGTCATGGGCGAAGCTCACGCCGGACGATCAGGCGCTGCTGAAGAAATTCGGCCGCGAAGCGCAGCTCGAACAGCGCGTGCTCTGGTACGAGGCGGAGAAGACCGCGCTGGACAAGATGAAGGAAGTCGGCACCGACATCGTCACGTCCATCGACAAGCAGCCGTTCCGCGATGCCGTGAAGCCGGTGTGGGACAAATACGGCGCGAAATACGCCGAGATGACCAAGCGCATTGCTGCGGTGAGCTAGCGGCATGTTCTCAATGTGTCGTCCCCGCTTTCGCGGGGGCGACAGAATAGACCTGCGCTTCCGTCGCGTTACCTGAGGTCTTCATGTCTGACGTTATTTCCAAACTGCCGGCTGCATCCAATCATCACGCTGACACGGCCAGCCATGGTGCGGCATACGCATTCCGCCGCGCCATGAACGCACTGTACTGGACCGGTGCCGTGTTTTCTTGCCTGGCGCTTGTGCTGATCTCCGCGATTATCCCTTGGGCTGTTTACACCCGCTACATTTTGAACAGCGCGGCGTCGTGGCCGGAGCCTCTGGCGGTGTTGCTGACGATAGCGGTGACTTTCATCGGCGCCGCCAATTGCTATCGTCAGCGCATCCACATGAACATGACGGTAGGTACCAACCTGCTGCCGCCTCACGCGCGTGTCGTAGCTGCTTTTATCAGCGAGTTGCTGATGGCTGCGGTGGCACTGTTCATGGTGATCTGGGGCATGAAGTTGGTGATGACCACCTGGGGCAATTCGGTGGATGAATTTCCCTGGTTGTCTGTCGGGATTACCTACATGCCGATCCCCGTTTCCGGCGCGATGATGTTTCTCTTTGTCGTCGAACGCCTGACCATCGGTCCGCCGCCGCAGGATGGCAGCGACGCACACATACCTCTCGACTAGCTTCGCCGATCAGCTCCAGCCATAACAAAGAAAATCCGACATGGACATCGCCGTTCTTCTGCTCAGCATGTGTCTGTTCTTCGCCGTCGGCATGCCGATCGCCTTTGCGCTGGCGCTTTCCGCGCTGGTCGGCGCATTGTGGATCGATCTGCCCGTTGCAGCTGTGATGCAGCAACTCTCCAGCGGCGTCGGCAAGGTGTCGATGCTGACCGTGCCGTTCTTCGTGCTGGCCGGCGCCATCATGGCAGAAGGCGGCATGGCGCGAAGGCTGGTGGATTTTGCAGCCGTGGTGGTCGGTTTCACGCGCATCCGCGGCGGCCTCTCCCAGGTTAATATTCTGGCTACGACCATCATGTCCGGGATCTCCGGCTCGTCGGTCGCGGATACGTCGGCGATTGGCTCGGTGATGATCCCGCAGATGGCGGCGAAGGGATATCCACGGGTGTTCGCCACCAATGTGACCATCTCCGCCTCGGTCCAGGCGATCCTGGTGCCGCCGAGCCACAATGCGGTTATCTATTCGCTGGCGACCGGCGGCGTGGTCTCGATCACCAGCCTGTTCCTGGCAGGTATCGTGCCCGGGCTATTGCTTGGCTTCGCGATCATGTTGTTGTGTCTCTACTTTGCCTATCGCGATGGTCATCCGAAGGGCGAGCCGGTGCCAGTGAAGCAGGCGCTGAAGATGCTGGGGGATGCCACTTGGGGAATCGTCACGCTGGTAATTGTGCTCGGTGGCATTCTCACAGGCGTGTTCACGCCGATCGAGGCTGGCGCTGTGGCGTGCGTCTGGGCCTTCTTCGTCACGATGTTTATCTATCGCGACTACAAATGGTCCGAGCTGCCGATGCTGACCTACCGGACGCTCCAGACGGTGGCGATGGTGTTGACGCTGGTCGCGACCGCGTCGTGCTTCGGCTATGTCGCTGCGATGATGCGGATGCCGGCGCATATGACCGAGTTCTTCGTCGCCATCTCGTCGAACAAATACGTGCTATTGATGTGGCTCAATATCATGCTGCTGATCCTCGGCACGGCGCTCGATCTCGCGCCACTGCTGCTGATCTGCACGCCGATCCTGCTGCCGGTGGTGAAGAGTTTCGGGATCGACCCCGTGCATTTCGGCATCGTGATGCTGCTCAATCTCGGCATCGGCCTGCTGACGCCGCCTGTTGGCACCACGCTGTTCGTGGGCTGCGCCATCGGCAAGGTCTCGGTAGACGAGGTGATGCGTGGGATCTGGCCGTTTTACTGGGTGATGTTCGCGGTCTTGATGCTGGTGACTTACGTACCGTGGTTCTCGATGGCGCTGCCGCACGCGTTCGGCTTCAGGTGAGCTACTGGACTGGATCGACTGACAACTGCTTGTAGCGTTCCTTGCCGTTCAGCAAATGCCGGCGCATTGCATCGCGAGCCTTGCGCGGCGAACGGGCGCTGATCGCATTGACGATGACTTGGTGCTCCTTCTCGATGCTCTCGAGATAGCGCTTCTGCAATTCGGCCTTGCCATCGAAGGTGCGGATGCTCTGGCGCGGGATGATAAGACCGCCAAGGAATTCCAGAAAACCGACAAAGCGCGCATTCTGCGTGGCGACAGCAATGGCGAAGTGGAAGTCAAAGTCCTCCTTCACCGCACGGTCGCCATTGGCGATGGCGCGGCTGAAGATAGCCGCGGCCTTGGCAATGGCTCGGATCTGGGCAGCGGTGGCGCGCTCGCTGGCTATAGCCGCGGCCTCCATCTCGACGGCCGTGCGCAGTTCAAGAATTTCGATCACGCTGCCAAGCGAGCCCAGGCCGTCGGGGTCGATGGCATAAGGCTGCTGATCGGGCTCGCTGTTGACGAAGGCACCGGCGCCTTGCCGGGTGGTTACAAGACCCCGGGCGCGGAGTGCCGCGATCGCCTCGCGAACGACCGTGCGGCTGACGCCCATGGCCGCCATCATGGCCTGCTCGGTCGGTAGGCGCGCGCCTGCGGGCAAGCGGCCTTCGATGATCTGGGCAGCGATGCGCTCGACGACTTCCTCAGTACGGCGGCGCACGGGATTGAGCGGTCGCAGCAAAGGCGTGCCTGCGGCCCCATTGGTTGTCTTGCGCTTGGTGCGTGGCTTAGCTTGTCCGGTCATCGTACAACCGGGCTATCATCGCCGATGTCGCTGCGCAAGCTTGCGGCACGCGTCATTGCGCTGCACGCTCTTACATTGTTTCGAGTTCGGGGAGCTTGAGATCGCATTCGACCCAGGCGCCGTTAATGGTGAAGCGCTGGAACGGCGAGTTGGGCACCGGAGCCTGCAATGGGGCGAGGAACTGCGCGTCGGCGGGGCTGCGGAGGTGAAACTGGATATGGCTGGCGGAAAGGGCGTTGCGCGACAGCCAGATCATGCCGGAAAACAGCTCGATCAGCAGTTGTCCGTATTTATCGAGACCGGCACTCCCGAAGTCGTAGGTCGGCGACACGGTCATGAAACGGCAACGCAGCACGGGACCTTCGAATTTGGGCATCAGAAGTTTGCTGACCTGACAGAAGGCCTGCGGAACGGTGCCGTCGTAGAGACCGTACAACCCACCCTTGCCGCCCTGCATGACAGGGTCCAGCGCCGCGAAAATACCCTGGGTGTAAGTGGAGAAGTCTTCCTCGGCTGCCTCGGCAGCCTTCCGCCACTGCGACTTCAGTGAAGCCCAGCTTCTGTCGGCGTCGGTGATCGGCACGAGCCGCATCTCGAGGTCCCCCCGCCGATTTACACACGGCCGGATGCAACCCTAGCTATATACCCTCAAGATTTTGATAACGCGGGAACTTGGCGCCAACGGCGTTTGCGCGCCAACGGACGTCTACAGAGCGCGTTCAGGCGCCAGCGGACTGTAGTCCGGCTGCAGCTGCGGCCACGATCGACGCCACGACCTGCTTCCAGGTCTTCGACGACTGCGGGCGATGAGACGAGGCTTTGAAGCGCATGGTCTTGTCCGGTTTGGCCGCACATATTGCTGCGCAGCCGAGCGTCCTCAGGGACGACACCCGGAAAATCGTGCCTTGCGCGGGGGAAGTCGATCCCCCGGCAAAAATAGCAATACCCGCGCTGCTCTCGTGCCGGACGGCGGTTGGCTTGTTCTCTGCCGGCAATGAACGGCAGTGAATTATTCTCGCTGCCTCAACCTATCGCGGGAGCTTGCTCCTGCACTGCCGCCGGCTCCTGGCAAACATCGACCCAGCTGGCCCCGGTCAGTTCGGCCATCCGTGCCGGGGACATCCGCACCGAACTGTTGATCGAGCCCGCCGCCGGCCACACCTCGGCGAATTCCTTCAGCGACACGTCGCAGTAGACTTGTAATGGCGTTGCTAGGCCGAACGGGCAGACGCCGCCGACCGGATGGCCGGTGAGGGCAACGACCTCGTCGGCCCCCAGCATGCGGGGCTTGCCGCCAAGTGCATCGCGTGCCTTCTTATTGTCGAGCCGCGCTGTACCCTTGGTCACCACCAGCACCACCCGGTCGCCGACCCGCACCGACAGCGTCTTGGCGATTTGGCCGGGTTCGACGCCCAATGCCTCGGCGGCGAGAAGGACCGTGGCCGAGCTTTTGTCGGTGACGGTGACGGATAATTCGGGGGCGTTGGCGGTGAGAAAGGCGCGGACGGACTCAAGGCTCATGATGCGGTCTCGGTGACATACCGCCACGCCCTCTCACATGTCGCCGACAAAGTGAAGTCAGATCCGTGCATTGGGGAACTGGGACGGCGCGGCCGCGCCATTCCCTCACGCCGGTTTTGACCTTATACGGGCTCTTGTCTGGCTGACCGTGCCGGGCGATGTTCTGGAGCCTACCTCTCGATGCTGCCGGCCTATGTGATCCATGCCAAGTCGTTGCCCGAGCGCACGGAGCATATCCAGCGCGAGCTCGACCGTGCGGGCATCAAGTTCGAGTGGGTGCTGGATTTCGATGCCGACGAGATCACCTCCGATGTCGATCGGGCTTATTTCGCCGAAGGCGCCGACCTCACGCTGCGACAAAAATCCTGCGCGCTGAAACATGTGGTCGCCATGCAGCGCATCCGCGAGCGCGGCCAGGATCTGGCGCTGATCTTCGAGGATGACGCATTGCTGGTGCCGGATTTCTGCGACCAGTTGAAGCGGGTGCTCGACGAAGCCGAAAAGTGGCCGCGGCCGCGAATTCTGCATCTTGGCGCTGCGACCAATTTTTACACCCCGGCGTCGGAGTTGCGCCCGGGCCAGATCGTCTATCCCGGCAATCGCGTGCGCAATATGGAAGCCTATGTGCTGGGCGCGCCGGAGGCTTCGGCGCGACTTGACTGGATCGCGCGGCATCCCATGCACGAGCCTATCGACATCGCCTTTAACACCGGCGATCCTGCCATGGGCATCCCGTTCCTGTGGCCGGAACCGCCGCTGGCCGAGCAAGGCTCGCTTAATGGCGTGTTCAAGAGCTCGCTTGATCGCAAAGGGCATGCGCAATTGCAGCTGCGCATACAGTTTGCCGTGCAGAAGTTTAGGCGGCGTTATTTGAAGCGGTGGCTGAAGCTGAAGTAGTTGGCGGCTTTCGGCCGGTCATTCCGGATGGAGCATTGCGTACCAACGCGCCGAGCAATCCCACTGCCAGACAGTACAGCATGCCCTGCGTCACCGCCGAGATGTGGCTGTTGAATAAAGAGCCAATCACGTTCTGCAACACGACGGCCTGGCCGAGGATGCTTGCATAATCGCGCGCGAGAAAAAGCCGTGCATGCGCGATCCACATGGCCCATAGCAGCAGCCCGCCGATCAGGCCGACCTGCAGCACGGTATGAAGCGTTTGATTGTGCGGATCTGGCGTGGCCTGGCCATAGGGCGACGGCTTCGTCGCCTCCATGCTCTGATACAGCGGCTTGATGCTCCCCGTGCCGTGACCGGCGATGGGCGAGGCCTTCACGAAGCCGACTGCCTTGCTCCAGAAATCCAGCCGCGATGCGGTCGAGATTGTTTCGCCGCCTGCGGTCTGGCCGCTATTGGCGTTGATGTCCGAGTTGATCTCTGCAATCCGGCGCTGCGCTTGTGGCGAGGTCAGCAGTGCGATGCCGATCACGATCATGGCTGCGACCGCGACCATGGCGGAGCGTCGCCAGCCGCCGGCGTGGATGACGAATAAACCGAGTAATGCGGCGGCCATGATTGCGCCGGTCTTCGACACATAGATCAGGAAAATGTCGGCAAAGAACAGAAGCGCGAGCACGATCATCGCGATGGCGCGGCGGGTGTCCTGGACCCAGATGCGCATCGCGCCGATCGCCAGAGCGAAGGCACAAAGTGCGAAGCAGCCGGATTGAACCGCGTTGTCCTTGAAGGGCACGCCGGGCGCCTTGAACCAGCCCCACGGTCCCGTGGGCCACAGGAACGCAGCCCATGACAGGGCGAGAAGACAAATACAGGCGGCAAGAAAGCCATAAGCGATTTGTAACGCTTGTTTCGGCGTAAATGCCGTTGCCATCACCAATGGAATCAACAGCAGCTTGGCGTAGGGACCAACCCATCTGATCGCGCCGCTGAGCGGCTGCATCGACCAGAGCACGCCGACCAGGATCAGTGCGAACAGCGCGACCGGCAGATAGGCCGCCGGCTTCCGCAACGCGGCGATGAAACGATCGCGGTCGAGTGTCAGCAGCGCGAGCACTGCAAAGATCGACACCGCGATAGCCTGACCGCTGGTTGAGAACGGCAGCGAGAAGCCGGTGGCAATGGCAGCGATCTGCCGGGCATCCGCAAGTTTGCGCGGCAGATCGTTGTTCGTCATATGCCCAGGAGTTTCCGTGCGTTGTTCTTCAGGACCTTCGGACGCACCTCGTCGCGAATGTCGAGCTTGGCGAAATCGGCCATCCAGCGATCCGGCATGATCACCGGCCAGTCGGAGCCGAACAGCATCTTATCCTGCAGGATCGAATTGATGTAGCGCACCAGGATCGGCGGGAAGTATTTCGGCGACCAGCCGGACAGGTCGATATACACGTTGGGCTTGTGGGTCGCGACCGACAGCGCCTCTTCCTGCCAGGGGAAGGAGGGATGCGCCAGAATGATCTTCATGTCGGGAAAGTCGACCGCAACGTCGTCCATATACATCGGGTTGGAATATTTCAGCCGCATCCCCATGCCGCCTGGCATGCCGGAGCCGACGCCTGTCTGGCCGGTGTGGAACAGCGCGATAGCGCCGCCTTCCTGGATCGCCTCATAGAGCGGATAGGCCATGCGGTCGTTGGCGTAGAAGCCCTGCATGGTCGGATGGAACTTGAAACCCTTCACACCGTATTCGGAGATCAGCTTGCGTGCCTCGCGCACGCCGAGCTTGCCCTTGTGCGGATCGATCGACGCGAACGGGATCAGCACGTCGGCGTTCTCTTTGGCGATCTCCAGCATCTCGTAGTTGTTATAGCGGCGGAAACCGGTCTCGCGCTCGGCGTCGACCGGGAAAATCACCGCGGCAATCTTCTTGTCGCGGTAATAGGCGGCTGTTTCCTGCACTGTCGGCGGATGCTTGTGCGGCGACTTGAAATACTCGGCCATGCGGGCCTGGAAATCATCATAGCCGTCGTCGGCGTGACAGCCGCATGGCTCTTCCGCATGGGTGTGGATGTCGATGGCGACAAGGTCGTCCGGATTGAGCAATTTCATGTCCCGCGTCTCCCGCACTTTCATCATTATCGTTGGCGGTTGCTCTAGCAAACCGGCCTGCTGAATGAAAGGCAGCGGAACGCTGCCGACCTAGCCGGTGGAGAAGGACTGTGTCCGGATATCCTGCGCGGTGCGGCGGAGCGGGATCAGGTATTTCTCCTTTGCCGTCGCCTCGTCCATTGTGCCCGAGATCGCATTCACGCTGATCGCCGCGACGACCCGGCCGCCGTGGTCGCGGACGGGGACAGCGATGCCGCAGATGGCTGGATCGAGTTCACCATCGACCCAGCCATAGCCTTTGGCTTCGACGCGTTCGAGCTCGCGTTCCAGCAGCACGGGATCGGTGATGGTGCGTGGGGTGATATGTTTGAATTCGGTGGTGGCGAGATAGTGCGCGCGCTGGTCCGGTGGGAGGGCCGCCAGCAGGACGCGGCCGAGCGACACCACGTGGGCGGGTAAGCGGCTGCCGACGGCGAGATTGGCCGAGAGAATGCGCTGCGCCGGCAATCGCAGCGCATAGACGATCTCGGTCTCGTCCAGCACGGCCAGCGAGCAGGATTCGCCGATTTCGTTGCGCAGGTCTTCCAAAGCGCGTTGCGCATAGCCCCAGTAAGGCAGTGCATTGAGGTAGGACAGGCCAAGCCCCAGCGCCCGCGGGCGTAGGCTGAAATAACGGCCATCGGCTTCGCAATATTTCATCACGATCAGCGTTGCCAGCATCCGGCGCGCCGTCGCGCGGCTGAGGCCCGCGATCGCGGCGACTTCCGAAAGCGTGTGCCGGCCCGGTGGGCGACCCAGCGCTTCGACGGCCGCAAAACCACGGGCGATTGCCCGAACGAAACCGTCACTGTCTTTGGCCATGCACTATCCTACCGGTTCGGACTTGTCAGTCCCGGGAAACCGCGCCTATAGTTGTTCGTAAGGCGGCCATAAAGTTCGCCTGGTGAACGTTAGTGGAGAAGGCGCTATGGCGCAAGCGGAAGTTTTTGAAACCGATTTCTGGAAGGACGCGAACCTGCGCAAGGTCTGGGACGAGATCGTCCCGGGCGAGCCACGCAAGACGCTGCCTTATGTCCTGACGAGGGAGGCGATCCAGCTTTATTGCCGCTCGGTCGGCGAGAACCACCCATTGTATTTCGACGAGGCTTACGCGAAGGCGTCGCCCTATGGCGGTCTGATCGCGCCGCCATCGATCCACATCCTGTTGATGTTCTCCTGCACGCCGGCCGACGACTGGATGCGCACACCTGGCACCGTCAATGCTGGCCAGTCCTGGAGCTACAACATCCCGGCACGGCCCGGAGACACCATCACCCTGCAGGCCCGCGCGCTCGACAAGTTCATCAAGCGCGAGCGACTGTTCGTGGTCCACGACAACGTGTTCTTCAACCAGCGCGGCGACGTCATCTGTTCTGGCCGCGGCCAGACCATCCGCCCGATGTGAGTGTGGCAAGGAGATCAATCATGACAACCAGCTTTGACAAACTCTCCACCGGCGACACCATCGACGGTCCGAGCTTCGCAGTGTCGCGCGAGTCGATCCGGCTCTTCTGCGACGGATCGCTCGACTACAATCCGCTGCATCTCGACGACAACTACATGAAGAACTCGTTCGGCAAGACCAATTTCGGCGGCATCATCATGCATGGCATGAATAATTTCGGGCTGATCACCCGCATGTTGACCGACTGGGCCTATCCCGCAGGTGCAATCCATCGCCGTCTCGAAACGCGCTGGGTCAAGCCGGTGAAGCCTGGCGACACGATCCAGCCGGTTGGCATCATCAAGGCCAAGCAGACCACCGAGAAGTCGCGCTGGGTGTTGATCGACGTGCTGGTGAAGAACCAGAACGACGAGAAGGTCGCTGTTGGCGAGGCGATGGTTGAATTTCCGCTGACTGCCTAGTGGCTCAATGCAACGGCGTGCGGCATAGTCCGCACGCCGTATAAAAACAGGCAAGGGATCGAAATGAAGAAGCTCACAAGGCTCGCCCTGTCGTGTCTGGCGATGACTGTTGTCATGTTGTCAGGCGCGCTGGCGCAGAATTTTCCAGTCAGTCAGATCAAGATCATCGTGCCGTTTCCAGCGGGGGGCACGACGGACATCCTCGCACGGTTTGTCGCGCAATATCTCGGCGAGAAGCTCGGCGTCACCACGATCGTCGAGAACCGGCCCGGCGCATCGGGCACGATCGGTTCGGAAGTTGTCGTGAAGTCGCCCGCCGATGGCAGCGTGTTGTTGGTCACGGCCACGCACCACGTGATCAATCCGAGTCTACGCAAGAGTCTGCCTTACGAGACACAGAAGGACTTCTCGCCGATCGCCCTGATCGCGACGGCGCCAAATGCGCTTGTTGTGACCAGGGACTTTCCGGCGAAGTCGGTCGCCGAGTTGATCGAGTTGGCGAAGAAGCAGCCCGGCAAGCTGTCCTTCGGATCGGCCGGCGTCGGCGGCGCCAATCATCTGTCGGGCGAATTGTTCAAGCAGATGGCTGGAATCAATATCGAACACATCCCTTACAAGGGCGCCGCGCCGGCGATGAACGACCTGATCGGCGGCCATATTCCGATCATGTTCGATACGTTGCCGACTGTTCTGCCTGCTGCCGAGGCGGGCAACATCCGTGTGCTCGCGGTCACCAGTCTCACCCGAGCGGCCTCGCTCCCCAATGCCCCGACCCTCGATGAGGTCGGCGTAAAGGGGTTCGAGGCGACCGCCTGGTTCGGCATGTATATGCCGCAGGCCAATGGCAGCCCGGCCTATACGAAGCTGGTCGCGGCCATGAAGGAGATCCTGGCGGCACCCGCGACCCGCGAGAAATTCGCCACCCAGGGCGTCGAGCCGGGCAAGCTGACGGGAGCTGAATTCACGGCTTTCGTCGATTCGGAGATCAAGAAGTGGGGCGCAGTGGTGAAAACCGCGAATGTTCCGCAAGAGTGATCCGCACGTGTTTGAAGGGTCCGGTGACTGTTCCCGGACCCTCAAGCCACCAAAATACCTGCAAATGTCGATCTGGTGGTCGTCAGATGCCCGGATCGGATTGACAGTCCGGCGCCCGATGGCTTAGAAACCGCGGGTCCCGGGCGACTTGGTCGCCAGCGGGTTCAAGCTCATTTTCGCTGATTTCGGCCTGCTGCGCACGGCCTTTGACGTCAGTATCGCAAGCTATCAGGATTGACCGATGAAAGTCCGTAACTCGTTGAAATCGCTGCGTGGTCGTCACCGCGACAACCGCCTGGTCCGCCGCAAGGGCCGCGTCTACGTGATCAACAAGACCCAGCGCCGTTTCAAGGCTCGCCAGGGTTGAGTTGCTGCGGCTGGCATTGTGCCGGCTGGCCTCACGACATCACAGGTGTTTGACGCGCTGCTGCTTTGCAGCGCGTTTTTTCGTGTCTAGACTTGCAGCATGGCATTGAGAATCCCGGCCGCAGGTTTTGGAATTCTGCTGAGCGCATTTCTGGGCGCAGCACCCGTCTATGCGCAGGTGCGAGATCCGCAGGTCGTGACCCCGGATGCGCCGAAGAAGATTCCCGAGCCACCCGCTAAACTGCCGAAGGTCAATGCCGACAAGACGCGCGGCCTCGATTTCCTGTTTGGTGCGCTGAAAGCGGCGCCGGACGAAGCCAGCGCCAAACACGTCGAAGGCCGGATCTGGGCCCTGTGGTCGCAGACCACGAGCGACACGACCGCGCTGCTGATGACCCGCGCCAAGACGGCGCTCGACGCCAAGCAGGTCGATCTGTCGCTGCAGTTGTTGAGCGCGGTGGTGAAGCTGCGCCCCGATTACGTCGAGGGCTGGAATCGGCGCGCGACGCTGTATTACCTGCAGAACGATTACACCCGGTCGCTGCAGGATATCGAGCAAGTGCTGATACGCGAACCCCGGCATTTCGGTGCTCTGGCAGGGCTCGGCATGATCATGCAAGAGCTGGGCGACGAAAAGCGTGCGCTTGATGCGTTCCGCAAGGCGCTTGCGGTCAATCCGCATCTCGAAAAGGTGCCGGAGCTGGTCAAGACCCTGACCGAAAAGGTCGAAGGCCGCGATATCTGAAATTCCTTGAAGGTCGGGGCGCTCGCGGGACATCGCGGGAACATCGCCCTGCTTTGATGCATCCCTGCTGCCCGCGATGGAAAAACAAGACATCGTCGCCGGGGAATCAAACTTCTGACACAGGAAACGGGCGAAAAGGGCGTTTTCCGAGCCACAGGAAGGGACACCTTTTGGCGCCGAAGTCATTTCCGCTATTCGCTTTGCTATGTGTGTTGATGGCCGCACCGATGGCTGCTGTGACCAGCCCTGCACTGGCGCAGAAAGCCGATGCGCCGCCGGCGCCTGCGGTTTCGACGCTGTCCCCCGATCAGGCCAAGGCTGCGCTCGACACATTGCAGGACGACGTCAAGCGCAAGGAGATGATCGATACGCTGCGCGCGATCGCCGCGGCGACACCCGCATCGCCGGAGAAGAAGCCTGCCATTCCGCTCGACGCCGACAGTCTTGGCGCGCAATTGCTGGTGACGATTTCCGATCAGCTCGGCGATATTACACGCGAGGTCTCGACAGCCGTGCAATCGGTCACGCGCTTTCCGGCCCTATGGTACTGGCTGCAGCGCAGCGCCAACGATCCCGCCACCTATCATCTCCTGTTCGACATCGCCTGGAAGCTTGTTGTCGTATTCGGCGGTGCGCTGGCAGCGGAATGGCTCATGGTCTGGCTGCTGCGCAAGCCGCAGGCAGTGCTCGAGGCGCGCATTCCTTTCGTCGCCCGTGCGCCGTCCTCGCTCATCGAACGTGCCGATCCACCGTCGTCCACGGCCGACTTCACCGAGGCGCCCGATCTCAACAAACGGCGGCGTAGCCTGACCCGGGCGTGGCAATCGCTGCTGCGGCTTCCCTATGTGGTCGGGCGTCTTCTCCTCGAATTGTTTCCGATTTTCGTCTTTACCGGCACAGTATCGCTGCTGCTCGGCACCCAGATCGGCGATGCCGGGATCACGCGCCTCGCGATCCTTGCGATCGTAAACAGCTATGTGGTGGCGCGCGCCATCATCTGCGCGATGCGCGCGTTGTTCGGGCCGCTCGCGCTGTTCAGGGTGAAGGAGGAGACCGCAGCCTATCTCGAAATCTGGACGCGTCGCATCGTCGGCGTCGGCGCCACCGGCATCGCAATCGCCAATGTCGCCCTGATGATGGGCCTCTATCGCTCGGCGCATTTTGCGCTGATCAAGCTCGTGATGCTGGTCGTGCATCTGTTTGTCGTCGTCATCGTCCTGCAGTGCCGGAAGCCCGTTGCCGATGCACTCCGCGCGCCGATCGGTGCTACGGGTTTCCTGAGCGCGATGCGCAATCGCCTCGCCAGTCTCTGGCATGTGCTGGCGATCGTCGTCGTGATGGCGGCTTGGACCATCTGGGCGCTCAATATCCAGAACGGTTATTCATTGCTGCTGCGATACATCGTCGGCACGGTCATTGTCGCGCTGGTGGCCAGGCTCGTCTCGATGATTGCGCTGAGCCTCATCGATCGCGGTTTCCGCATCAAACCGGAAATCCTGCAGCGCTTTCCGGGTCTTGAGACGCGTGCCAATCGTTATCTGCCACTGTTGCGCAAGGTCGTCGCAACGATCATCGCCGTGATCGGCCTCGTTGCCTTGCTGGAAGTGTGGGGCGTCAATGCCGTTGTCTGGTTCTATGGTGGCCAGATTGGCAGTCGGGTCGTCTCGGCTGTCATCACCGTCGGCATCGCTGCCATTGTCGCTGCGGTTGTGTGGGAAGGTAGCAATGCGCTGATGGAGCGGCAGCTTGCGGCGCTGACGCGCGATGCTCATTTCGCTCGCGCGGCGCGTCTGCGCACGTTCCAGCCGATGCTGCGCACGACATTACTCGGTGTAATCATCGCGGTGGTTGCGCTCACCGCGCTGAGCGAGATCGGTGTCAATGTTGCGCCGCTGCTCGCTGGTGCCGGCATCCTCGGCATTGCCATCGGCTTCGGTTCGCAGAAGCTGGTGCAGGACGTGATTACCGGCTTGTTTCTGCTGCTGGAAAGCACCGTGCAGGTTGGAGATAACGTTACGGTGTCGGGTCTCTCGGGCGTCGTCGAGAACGTCTCGATCCGTACCATCCGGCTACGTGCCGGCGATGGTTCGGTTCATATCATTCCCTTCAGCGCGGTGACCACCATCACCAATGCCAGCCGCGGTGCAGGCAACGCGGCCGTCAGCGTCAGCGTCGCTTACAAGGAAGATACCGACCGCGCTGGCCAATTGCTGAAGGACATCGTCGAGCAGATGCGCAATGAGGCAGCTTTCAAGCCGCTGATCCGCAGCGATCTCGAATTGTGGGGCGTCGACAAGGTCGATGGTTCGATGGCGACGATCGTCGGTCAAATCCGGTGTACCGATTCCGGCCGCTGGGCGGTGCAGCGCGAATTCAATCGCCGCATGAAAATCCGCTTCCAGGAAGAAGGTATCGAGATCGCGTCACCCGGACAGACCGTCCTGATGCAGTTGCCTCCGCCGACCACTGAAGCTGCAGAGGACAATGACGCAGATATCGAGCAGAGCAAGTCAGCGCAGCGCCGCGCCGGCTAGTCATTATCGCTGTCTTTCGACGATGCGGCAGCTCCGGATTAACCAAAGTTGCGACTACGTGGGGCGCAGTGGCACGAGTTCAAGACGCGCGCACGTTCCACCATTCCACAATGTCCGAAAGTGGAAGACAAAGACGATCCAGAATAGGTACGTCCGTCGATTTAGTGCAGAACGTTATTGCCGGGCCGGATAGCACCGAACTGGGGTGAAGCGGCATAGAGTTGCTGCAATTCCGCTTCCAGTTGCTCGTTGACCATCAGCAAAGCCTTGAGCGCGCCGCGCAAGTCGCCATTGCAGGTAGAAATGATTTCGTCGATCACAGCATCGGTTGGGCGGGCCGTCATGGAACTGTCTCCGGTTCAGATCATGGCGTCAGTCCGCCGCCTGATCGTGGCGATAACCGGGCGGGAACGAATGCGTTCCTGTGGATAGCGTGGACAGTCCTTGCAGGCCGCTCGTCGCGATCACCGTGGCAAAGCCGCCAAACGCCCCCCATATCCACAACATTGTTTCCCGCCACGGGCCTTTCCTCAGTGAGAAAATTTGTGATTGTGCTGCTCGCGCTTCTCGTCGTTCCCATCGTTGTGTCGGCAGCCAGATACTGGATGGGTGATCGCTCGGTAGATTGGCAGAGCGCGGATCGTTCCAGCGCCGGCCTGTTGCCACCGCCCGCCGCGCATCCCGAGGCGCTGGTACGCGTCTTTGCGGCGCGGACGGTGCGCTGGCGCGGTATTTTTGCGGTCCATAGCTGGATCGTATTCAAGGAAAAGGGCGCGTTGCGTTATACCCGCTACGATTATACGGCGTGGGGCGAGCCGATCCGCCTGAATGGTTTTGCCGCTGACGGCCGCTGGTTCGGCGATGTGCCGAGCGCCATCGCATCCGCCGATGGTGACGCGGCCACGGCGATGATCCCGAAGATTCAGGCGGCGATCGCTGGCTATTCCTGGCGCTCCTACGGCGACTATCGGGCCTGGCCGGGGCCGAACTCCAACACATTCGTCGCGGCCGTTCTGGCCGCCGTGCCGGAATTGCGGGTGGCATTGCCGCCCACCGCCATCGGCAAGGATTTTCCCTATGCCGGCAATGCCTTTGGCTGGACACCCTCCGGGACCGGCGTGCGCGCCACGCTGGGCGGCTATCTCGGTGTCACCGCAGGCTGGGTCGAAGGGGTCGAGCTCAATCTGCTCGGTGCCGTATTCGGCCTCGACATCCGCCGGCCCGCGATCAAACTGCCGGGCATTGGTCGTCTTGGCGTCAGTGCGTAAATGGCGCGCGGCGCGAAACCCTCAGGGTACCGTCGCGTAGCTGAACCGTGCACAAAATTCCCCGGATATCGGCGATGATATCAGTCACTGTGGTGGCCGTGCTATGCGTGCTGGCAGTGGCCACCCAGGTCGGCGTGCTGGTATTCGAGCGTAAATATCCGCCAACGGGTGAGCTTGTCGACGTCACGGATGGCCGTCTGCATGTGGTGCAGATCGGACCGCGCGATGCATCCGGCCCGCCGATTGTCTTCATCCACGGCGCCACGTCGAATATGGAAACCATGCGGCTGCCGCTCGGCAATATGCTGGCAGAAAAACACCGCGTTATCCTGATCGACCGTCCCGGCTTTGGCTGGAGCACGCGTGACGATTTGTCGAACTCTTCTCCGGCGATGCAGGCGAGGATGATCGACGAAGCGCTTGAAAAACTCGGCGTCGATCAGGCGATCGTTGTGGTGCATTCGCTTGCCGGCGCACTCGGCGCGCTGATGGCGCTAGACTATCCGCAGCGTTTCGCAGGACTGGTCATGCTGGCGGGTGTCACTCATCCCTGGCCCGGTGGCGTTGGCATCTATAACGAGGTCGTCACCACTCCGGTGATCGGCAAGCTGCTGGCCTATACGATTACGCTGCCGCTTGGCTATTTCCTGACGGATATGGGCGGACGCGCAGTGTTTGCGCCGCAGCCGATGCCGGAAGGCTATATCGCGCAGACCGCGACGCAACTTGTACTGCGGCCGCGCAACTTCCTCGCCAATGCCTGGGATCTGGTAACGTTGAAATCTGCCGTCATGGCGCAGGCATCGCGCTATGCCGATATCAAAGCTCCGACCGTCGTGATCGCAGGCTCTGCCGACACCATCGTATCGCCGGAGATTCATTCGCGTCATTTCGCGAAAACCGTGCCGGGCGCCAAACTAATCGTGCTGCCGAACGTTGGTCATATGGTGCAAAACGCTGCACCTGATCTTATCATGGGGGAGATCGAGGGCATGATCTCGGCCGCTGACACAAAACCGAAGGCCGCCTTGCGCTAACCTCCCGTTCGATCGACTTCAAACCAAATTGAGGAGAATTGCATGACCACGACTTTCGGTTCGGCCAAATGGCAGGGTGGCATCAAGGACGGCAAGGGATCGATTTCCACCAAGAGCGGCGCGCTCGCCGACTATCCCTACGGTTTCGCCAGCCGCTTCGAAGGCAAGCCGGGCTCCAATCCTGAAGAGCTGATCGGCGCCGCCCATGCCGCCTGCTTCACAATGGCGCTGTCTCTGATCCTTGGCGAAGCCGGTTTCAAGGCTGACAATATGGAGACGAAGGCCGACGTGACGCTGGAGAAGCAGGGTGATGGCTTCGCCATTACCAAAGTGCACCTCACGCTCTCGGCCTCTATTCCCGGCGCCGACAAGGCGAAGTTCGACGAACTCACCGCCATGGCAAAGGCCGGCTGCCCGGTGTCGAAGGTGCTGAACGCAGAAATCACGCTCGACGCGACACTGGTGTAGTTCTCAGGGTCTTGGCACCTGCCGCGCACTCCCTCGCCCCGCTCTTGCGGGGAGAGGTGGGGTGAGGGGCTCTTCGATCGGTGAGTGAAGTGCGTATGGTGGGCTTTGTGCGATGCCCCTCACCCGCCGCTAGACGCGGCGACCTCTCCCCGCAAAGCTGTTCAGTCCGGACAGATCGCTGACAGGTGTTCGGAGACATAGTTGACACATTCAGATTGGCTGGAGTCCTCCTTTTCAGGAGGTTTCCATGCCATGGCGCGAGGTGTCGGCAATGGATCAACGGCGGGAGTTTGCCCTTTTGGCAATGCAGGAGGGCGTCAATCGGCGAGAACTGTGTCGGCGGTTCGGGATCAGCCCGCAGACCGGCTACAAATGGCTGGCGCGGGTCGAGGCCGGCGATGCGGAACTGGCCGATCGGTCGCGGCGACCGCTTGTCAGCCCACGACGCAGCAATATGGCAATCGAGACGCTGGTGCTTGCGGTGCGCGATGCCCATCCGGCCTGGGGCGCGCGCAAGATTGCGTACTGCCTGCAGCGTGACGGGATGACACCGCCGGCGATCTCCACCGTGCATGAGATCCTGCACCGCAACGGCCGCATTATCCTGCCGCCGGGCGGCGCAACACAGCCGCTGCAGCGCTTCGAGAAGGAGGCGCCCAACCAGCTATGGCAGATGGATTTCAAAGGGCGCATGCCGCTGGCCAACAACGCAGCATGCCATCCGCTCACCGTAATCGACGACCACTCGCGCTATGCACTTTGCATCCAGGCCTGCGCAAACGAACAGAGTGCAACCGTGCAGCAGCGGCTGATACAGACTTTCCGGCGCTATGGTCTGCCGGACGCGTTCTTCGTCGACAACGGCTCGCCTTGGGGCGACAGCGGCGGCTCGCGCTGGACTGCCCTGCGGGTCTGGTTGCTCAAGCTTGGCGTCGACACGATCTATGCAAGGCCGTTCCACCCGCAAAGCCGCGGCAAGAACGAACGCTTCCACCGTTCCCTCAAGGCCGAAGTATTCGCGGCACGCCGGTTCCGCGACTTTGCCGAACTACAGCGCGCTTTCGATACATGGCGCACCGTCTACAATCTGCAACGCCCCCACGAAGCACTCGGCATGGACGTTCCCGCTACCCGTTACAAACCCAGCACGCGGCCGATGCCCGACAAAATCGTCGAGGTCGAATATGCCAGCAATGACATCGTGCGCCGCGTCTCAGTCAATCCGCGCATCGACTTCAAGGGCCGGCGATGGCGCGTACCAAAAGCCTTTCGCGGCGAACGGCTGGCAATCCGCCCCTTGGACAGCGACGGCCACTACGGGATTTTCTTCGGCAGCCGGAAAGTCGCAGAAATCGACTTGACTGGCACAAAAAGTGTCAGTGATGTCTCCGAACAGGTGTCAACCATGTCTCCCGACTGAACAAAAGCGCGGGGAGAGGTTAAGCAAGTGAACTACATATCCGCGTCGTTTGGCCCGACATAAGCGATGCGGACCATGTTGGTCGCACCTGGTGTGCCGAGCGGTACGCCAGCCACGATGATAATGCGCTGGCCGGCTTTGGCGAAGCCGTCACGGAAGGCGATGCGTCCGGCGCGATCGACCATGTCGTCGAGGTCCTTCGCATCCTCCGCCACCACACAGTGTACGCCCCACACGACCGACAGCTTGCGACCGGCGGCGAGGTTCGGCGTGATCGCTACCACTGGCGGTTTCGGCCGTTCACGAGCGACGCGGACGGCGGTGGATCCTGAGCTGGTCCAGCAAATGATCGCAGATAGATCCAGCGTTTCGGCGATCTGTCGTGCGGCGTCCGCAATGGCGTCACCGGCGGTCGGCTCGGGCTCGGGGCGCTGGGCCATCAGTACGGTGCGATAGGTCGGATCGCGCTCTACTTCCTCGCCGATGCGGTTCATCGTCGAGACGGCTTCGACCGGGAATTTGCCGGCGGCGGATTCGGCCGACAGCATAACGGCATCTGCGCCTTCATAGATGGCCGTCGCGACGTCGGAGACTTCGGCGCGGGTCGGTATCGGGCTCTGGATCATCGACTCCAGCATCTGCGTGGCGACGACGACGGGTTTGCCGGCGCGGCGCGCCATGCGCGTCATGCGCTTTTGTAGACTTGGTACCCGTTCCAGCGGCAGTTCGACGCCGAGATCGCCGCGCGCCACCATCAGCGCGTCGGACGCTTCCAGAATGGAATCGAGACGGTCGATCGCCTGCGGCTTCTCGATCTTCGACATGATGGATGCGCGGCCGCGCACCAGCCGCTTGGCTTCATGCACGTCCTCGGCGCGCTGCACGAAGGACAGGGCTATCCAGTCGATGCCGGTCTGGAGTGCGGCTTCCAGATCCAGGCGGTCCTTCGGCGTCATGGCCGACACCGGCAGGTCGGTATCGGGCAGGCTGACGCCCTTGCGGTCGGAGATGCGGCCGCCGACCACCACGCGCGTCACCGCGCGGTCGTTCGATGTCTCCTCGGCAATCAGCCGCAGCTTGCCGTCGTCGATCAGCAGCGCATGGCCCGGGCGAAGTGCAGCGAGAATTTCCGGATGTGGCAGGTGCACGCGGGTGGCGTCGCCGGGGGCAGGATCGGAATCCAGCACGAAGCTCTCGCCGTTCTTGAGCTGCACACCGCCTTCGGCAAAGGCGCCGACGCGCAGCTTCGGGCCCTGCAGATCGACCAGAATGCCGATCGGGCGGCCGTAGCTGCTCTCGACATTGCGGATGGTCTTCACCAGCTCGCGCATCTTGTCATGCGGCGTGTGGCTCATATTGATGCGGAACACGTCGGCACCAGCCTCGAACAGCTTGCGGATCATCGCGCTGTCCGAGGAGGCGGGGCCGAGCGTGGCCAGAATCTTGATGCGGCGTTGACGTCTCATTGTTTGCCTCCCGGCGGTACTGATGGCGGCAGGGTCGTTGACCCGCCCGGGGGCGCGCCACCTGGCGTGTTGGGCAGACCGGGGAAGCCCGCGCCGGGTGCGCCCGGAGGCGGTCCGGTCGGCCCCGGAATGCCCGGCAGCTTCGGCGGTTGTTCGTTGGTCTCGGTCAGTTGCACCGTCCAGGCGCGCTGTTCGCCGGTGTCGACCTCGAAGAAGCCGGTCCGGTCAAAGCCGCGTGCGAGGCAGTTTTCGGTGCCCTTGATGGTGAATTCCTTGTCGCGGGAGCACATGAAGGCCTGACCCGACCACTCACCACCCCGGTCGTAATCGAGTGCGTAGATATAATAATACCGCGCAACCAGGGTTCCGCGCAGCAAGGTTTCGCAGGCTCGCGATGAGACGTTCCACCAGCCCTCGGTGGTCCAGCCTTCGGCATCCTTGTAGCCCAGCGCGATCCCGACCCGGCTCGAGGTGTTGTTGCACAGCCGGAAATCAGCCGCCGCGGGGCTCGCCCACAGGCACGACAGGGCCAGCGCCAGCACCGGCAACAGGCCGGCGAGGGGGACGCGTCGAAAGGGGCGGGAATGGGAATCTCTTGCGGTCATGCGGCGAAGCTATCTCAATTCGTTGACGATTTCGCTTGACCCGGCGGGCCTGTCAACGGGCGCGGAACCAATTCTGTCCCGCCAGGCGGTTTGCGTTGTGATATGGCAAAATCTGTGACAGCGCCCATGTTACATGAAGACGACAGGCCGGTATCGGGTGCAACAGCGAGACCATTCATGGCGATTGACGACAAGATCCAGACCGAACTTGAGGCCGCCGCCTTTCGCCGGCTGGTTGACCATTTGCGCGGTCGCACCGATGTGCAGAATATCGACCTGATGAATCTGGCCGGCTTCTGTCGGAACTGCCTGTCAAACTGGCTGAAGGACGCTGCCGACGCCAAGGGCGTGGCGATGACCAAGGATGAGAGCCGCGAAGCGATTTACGGCATGCCTTACGAGACCTGGAAATCGCTGCATCAGGCCGAGGCCAAACCCGAACAAATTGAGGCCATGAAGAAAGTGCACAGCGGGCACTGACGATTTCTTGTCTTTTTGAGGCATGAAATCAAAGCTGTGGGGGCGCTGTGGATGACCGCGAAGGCGCCTTGACGCAAGGCGCCTTGGTCTTGAGTGTCATTTCCTTAAGATTAATGCGCGCATAACGCTGCGCACTAAACCCACCCCATATCCGCTTAAAGCAACATCAGTTCACCAGGAGTTTTCGATGGCCACCTCTGCTGCGTCCGTGCTGGACGATCAGGCGACACATTCTTTCGCCAAGGATCAGCTCAAGGCTATCGTCGAGCGTATCGAGCGCCTTGAAGAAGAAAAGAAGACGATCTCCGACGACATCAAGGACGTCTATGGCGAAGCCAAGGGCAACGGCTACGACGTGAAGGCGCTGCGCACCATCATCCGCATGCGCAAGCAGGACGCCAACGAGCGCGCCGAGCAGGAGACGATCCTCGAGACCTATCTGCAGGCCTTGGGAATGCTGTAAGGCGTCGAGCCGCGTTTCATCAACTGCCCCCCAAGCGGGAAGCAGTCATCAGTGGCGTTCCACGTCCATCGAGACTGCCGCGTGCCGGCTCACCTGCTTTCGCAGGTGGCGCCTGTTGCAGGTGGTACATGCATCATTAGCTCCGCGAACGTGCTCCATGCTTGCGCATGAGCGGCGCTCGCGCCTCGATACCATGGTGCCGTGGCCATCACGACGTTCGAGATGGCCATCCAGGCATTGTTGTGCCGCATTCACAGCGGATCGCGGATCAGCGGCGAGGTTGAACAGTGGATGCCGCCGCCGCCAAGTGCGACCTTGTCGTAGGGGACGACGCGCGTGGTAATGCCTGCTTCGGCGAATTTGTCCATGGTTCGCGGTGAAATCCCTTCGGGCGCGATCACGTGTCCAGGGCGCACGGCGAGACAATTGATGACCCAGTTCTGATCGTCCGGGCATACTTCGATCTGGCGGATCTTCAACTCCTTCAGCTTCTCCAGGAACCAGAACGGCAGCAGCGTCGGATTCAGGAACGCGGTGTCGCGGTCGATCATCACGAACATGCCGTCGATATGCAGACGGTAGCCGGTGAGATGAACGCGCAGGAGTTCGATGCCCTGCGCGCGCAGCACGTCCTCAAGTTGGCGCGCACCTTCCTCATCGACGCGGCTCGACAGTCCGACCACGGCGACCTTTGGCGTGATAAAGGCGAAGCTGCCGCCTTCGAGCAGCCCGGTCCCGGAGATTGTGCGCAGGATCGGCATGCCCAGATTGGCGAGGGTGCGGGTCACCGGCAATTCCTCGCCGCGGCGGATTGGAGGGCCGAGGCGCGTGACGATGGCGCCGCCATCGACGGCGATGACGCTGTCGCGCGTGTAGACGGTCTTCATCTTGCCCGGCGCGCACCTGTCGACATAGACGACCTCGACACCTTCGTCGCGCAGGGCGGCGGCGAGCGCGTCATGCTGTGCTTGCAGCGCGGTGAGATCGGGGACCGTATCGCCGCGCCAATACCAGCCCTGCGCCGGATCGCCAAACGCGCCGATGTCGGGAAGCCGCTTGGCGGGGTCGACGATATTCAACTCCGGACCCGGCCGATGCATCAGCACCATGCGTAGCCGGCCAACATCGTTATTGCAGCCCCAGCGGCGGCCCCACACGCCGACCTGCTGCGACTCCGCCTCGAAGGCTGGCTCGGCCTGCGATGCGAAGGTCTTGATGAGCATATTGTAGCGATATTCAGGTTCGGAGATGATCGACATGGATGGTCTCTTTGAAGCGGGATGTTGAAGAGGAGGGGCGTTGCGCGGCTGAATGCAGATGTCACGGTGCAGCGGTGGGAATGGTCCATTCTTCGCCGCGTACGGTGCTGACATATTCGGGCCAGCGGTAATGCACGGGTGGTGCAAATTCGCGCGGTAGCAGAGGTGCGACCCATCGCGAGCCGCCGATCCCGCCGCCGGTGCGTTCGCGAAATTCGGCCTGCGCCTTGTCTAGCGACACGCCATCGGTGAGTAGGTCGAGAATGGTGGTTGCTATCACCTTGCTGGCGGTGAGCCACATGGGATCGATGCAGACGGGCACGCCGCCCATCGCGTGGCGGGTCCAGTCGGGATAGCGATAGCCGGGGTCCGGCGCGCGCAGCGTCGGACGTCCCACATAGAGCCGTACGGTCGGCGCGTGCCACGTGTAGTCCACATAATCGTCGGCGGCGAGATTGGTCTGCCAGGATGGCAGTTGTTCGCGGAAGGCCTTCTCGCCATCCCATGGTGCGGTCAGATGCTGGATCTCCGGTGCGAACGGATCTTCCATCGGCGCCACGCCAAGACTCGTTTGAATCTCGCGGCCGAACGCGCGCGCTTCATCGCTCCATTGCGGTGCGCCGATCGCCTCGAAATTGCGCCAGGTCACCTCGGCCATGGCGTGATTGGGAAGGCCAGCCCTGGTGCGGGTAATCCAGCTCCCCGTGACCTTGCAGTGAGTCATTGCCGCACAATGTTCCGCGTTGCGATCGAGCACTTCGAAGACGCGCCGGCACATATCAAGGGTCGGCGCGCGCAACGAATACTGAATTTGACCAAGGCCGGGTGCGAGATTATCCGCGGCGGCCTGCCCGGCATGCAGGATGAACTCGTTCAGGCTCCAGCTGCCGTGATGCGGCAGCATCGCTTCCTTCATGTATTTGCTGGACGTGTACATCAGGCACACGGCATCGATTGCGCCGGGCGCGCGGGCTGCCGAATGGCTATGCGCCACGCCGGCGATGGCGCCTGCGTTCTGCCAGGTTTCTGGAGAATTGCATTCGAACGTGTAGATCCGGCTCCAATACGGTGCGCTGTGGGTATCCCAGAAACAACTATTGGCAAGGCGGGGAAATGAATGCGGATGAAAGCTGATCGCCGCGTCGAGATCGTCGTAATAGCCTTTCGCAGCATGGATCGGCTTGGAGCCGCACATCTTCTCCGCGGGCTCGCCGAAAAATTTCAGCCGCCCCTTGATGCCGCGCGTTTGCATCACGTGCTTGGCGGCCAGAAAGCCGGCGAAGGAGCCGAGGCCGAGCGCGGAATGCGGATCAGTGTGCCCGGCCGCATGACGGCTCACTCCCTCGCGCGGCTGGCGCCGCGGTACCGGCGCCTGCGATGTGCCAGGGATCGCATCATATTCGGCATAGCCGCCGATCGTCGGGCCGTCGCCGTTCGACCACTCCGCGACGAAGGCGGTGGGCATGTCGCCCGAGCCCGTCTCGACCGCGAAGCCTTCCGCCTTCAGTCGCTCGACGTACCATGCTGCCGATTTGTATTCGCGCCACGACGGTTCGTGGAAATTCCAGATCGTCATATGATCCTGCGACAGGCGCGCGGCATGGTCGTCGACCCAGTCGATCGCCAGCGTCTTGTCGGGTGTGAAATTCCTGTGCTCGGGCATGGTTGTTGTTTCCCCGTTATGGCGTGCGTCGTGCACGGATGACGATATCGATAACCAGCAGGACGACGGTGGTCAGCACCAGCACCGACGCCAGCGCGGCGATGGTCGGATCCAGGCTTTCGTTGATGCCGTCCCACATCCGCTGCGGCAGCGTGAAGACCTTGCGGCCGGCGACAAACAGCACGATGACCAATTCATCCCAGCTATGGATGAAGGCGAAGATCGCTCCGGAGATAATGCCGGGCAGGATGTTGGGAATGATCACCATGCGCAGCGTCTGGCTCATGCTGGCGCCAAGGCTTAGCGCCGCCTGTTCCAGCTTCGGATCGAAGCCCGCCAGCGCGGTCGAGACCGTGATCACCATGTAAGGGAGCCCGGTCACAGCGTGAGCGATGATCACGCCGACATAGGAATCGATCAGTTTGAGGTCGACCCAGAATTGATAGATGCCCAGCGCATACACGACCGTGGGCACGATGATCGGCACGAGCATCAGCGTGCGTACCGCGTTGCTGGCGCGGTTGCTGATTCGCCAACAACCGATGGCGCAGAGAGTACCGGCGACACCCGAAAGCAACGTCGAAGCCACCGCAATCATCAGGCTGTGCCCGATGCTTGCGAGCCACGCCGGACTGGTTAGCAGGCTGCGATAGTATTGCAGCGACAGGCCTTCGTGGGGCAACGACAGGTAGGGCCGGTCCGTTAGCGAGACGGCAAAGACAATGGTGACCGGCAGCACAAGAAAGCAGATCACTGCCCAGGCCATCGAGCGCGTCATGATCGAGATGTTGGAGGAGTCCGACGCTGACACGGCCTATACCGATCCAAATAGCTTGCGCAGATCGACAAGGCGGCCAAGTACCGCAAGCAATACGCCGATCACCACCAGCAGCGTCACCGCCAGCATGGTGCCGACACCCCAGCGCACCACCTCCATGATCTGCACCTTGATATATTCGGCGATCATCAACGTCTTGCCGCCGCCGAGCAGCGCCGGCGTGACGAAGAAGCCGAGCGAAAACATGAAGACGAGTAGGCCCGCGCCAATCACGCCCGGCATGGATAGCGGGAGGAACACCCGGCGGAACGCCATGCCACGGGTCGCGCCGAGGCCGCGGGCGGCGGAGATGCAACGCTGATCGATGTCGCGCATGTTGGAGTAGATCGGCAGGATGCCGAACGGCAGCATGTAGTGCACCATGCCGATGATCACGCCGGTCTCGTTCCAGATCAGGCTGAGCGGATGCTCGATCAGGCCACTCGCGATCAGGACGTTGTTGATCAGGCCTTCGCGGCGCAGCAGGATGAACCAGGCGAATGCGCGCACCAGCACCGAGATCCAGAGCGGCACGATCACGCCGAGAAACATCCAGCGCCTGGCCTGTTCGCCGGCATGCACCAGCGCATAAGCAACCAGATAGCTCAGCAGCAAGGTAATGAGCGTGGTCAGGATGCTGATCCGAGCTGTCGTCATCAGCATCTTCTGGATCGAGGCACTGGTCGCCAGAAGCGCAAAATTATCGAGCCCGGGAGCCGGTTCGGTGAGGCTGATCCAGAACACGCGGCCGATCGGGTAGAGATAGAACAGCAGCATCAGCAGCAACGCCGGAGCCATCAGCAGCCAGTAGCGCGCATCGCCGCGCAGCCGGCGCGCCAATAGCGGTCGCGGGGCGTCGGCGGTCTCCACCGCCGGGCCCTCGTCGATCGTTACAAAGCGCGACAGCAATGCTCGCATGGCTCAGGACGAGATGAAGTCGAGGAAGCTCTGGAACGTCTTCGAGTGGTTTTCGATGTACCACTCGGCGTTGATCTTGGCCTGCATCGCGACATTGTCCGGATCTGCCGGATTCTTGCTACGCAGGTCGGGTGGCACCAGACTCTGTGCTGCCGGGTTGGAGGGGCCGTTGCCCATGGCAGCGAGCAGCTTCACCTGCCCCTCTGGCTTCTGCATGGAAGCGATGGCACGAAAGGCTTCGGCTCCAGCCGGATTGCCCTTCGGAACCACCCAGAGGCCCGGCTGCAGCAATCCGTCCTTGAAGGTATAGGCGATCCGGCCCTTGGTTTCGGTCTGCAGCACGTTGGCACGGGTATGCCACAGCAGACCCATTACGCACTCACCATCCCGCATCAGGCTCTGGCTCTCGGCGCCGCTGTTCCAGTACAGCACCTCTTTCTTGATGGTGGCGAGTTTGGCAAAGGCGCGCTTGGTATCGAGCGGATAGAGCTTGTCCAGCGGCACGCCGTCGGCGATCAGGCACATTTCGAGCATCGCCTGCGACTCCTTGCGCATCATGCGGCGGCCCGGATATTTCTTCAGGTCAAAGAAGTCGGCGAGCGTCGGCGTCTCTTTGATCTTTGCGGTATCCCAGGCCATCACCGAGGAAAACATGTAGTTCACTACGCCATTCTCATAGGCGAATTCGGGTGGCACCTTGGACTTGTCGACGATGCTGTAGTCGATCTTTTCAAGCGCCTTGCGCGGATTGAGTTCAGCCAGTGTCGTGACGCCACCGTCGCAGACATCCCAGGTGACGTTACCTGACTGCACCATGGTGACGATTTTGCCGTTGAGCGCGCCGCTGCCATCGAGCACGATGCGGCCGCCCTCGGCGGCGAACGTTTGCACATAGGCCTCATCGAAGGCCTTCATGGCGATGCCGCCAAAATTCACCAGTACGACTTCCTTGCGCGCTTGAGCGCGCGCGTGGTGGGATGTCAGCACCGCCGGTGTGGCGATCAACGCGGCACCGGCCTTGAGCAACTGGCGGCGCGAGAGAGCGAAGGGCGTCTTATCGAGAGGCATTCTGCGTCTGGTCATGGGCCTGTCTCATTGGGTTGATGGGTTGCATGCGATCGGGAAAATCAGTTGTCTGCGACGAGCGTCCCGGCATCGGCATTCCATCCGATCGTCACCGGCTGGCCGGTTGCGGGCGAGCGCCACATCCCGGTCGGGATCACAACGTTGACGGCGCCGAATTCCGACGTATCGATCACGAGCCGGCATTGCGGGCCGAAATAATTCCATTCGGACAACGTGCCCTTGACGCTGTTGCCAGGTATGGGAGCGCCGTCCGAGATCGCGATTTTCTCGGGCCGCAATGCGACGATCACGTCCCGTCCCAGCGGCGGGTTCTCGCCACCTGCGGTCGCCTGAGTGAACCGCGTGCCGCGATGTGCGACCACGAAGCCGCCGGGCACATGCGTCTCGACCGTGCCGCGAAGGAAATTGCTCCGACCCAGAAAGTTGGCGACAAAGGTCGTCGCCGGCCGGTCATAGAGCTCGCTTGGCGAACCCTGCTGCACGATCTTGCCATCCCGCATCACTGCGATCCGATCGGACATCGATAGCGCTTCATCCTGGTCGTGTGTGACGTATATGAAGGTGAGACCGATCCGCTTGTGCAGACGCTTCAACTCATCCTGCATGTCGCCACGCAGATTCTTGTCGAGCGCGCTTAAAGGCTCGTCGAGCAGCAGCAGATGCGGCGTAAACACCATGGCGCGGGCGAGGGCCACGCGCTGCTGCTGTCCGCCTGACAGTTCGCGCGGATAGCGGCCGGCGCGCTGCGCAAGCTGCACCAGATCGAGCGCCTCATTGACCTTCGCCTTGATCTCGGCGCTTGGCCGCTTTCGCACCTGCAGCGGAAAAGCGACGTTGTCGAAGATGGTCATGTGGGGAAACAGAGCGTAGCCCTGAAACACCATGCCGAAATTGCGCTGTTCCGGCGGCAGGTGGACGATGCTGTGCCGATCCAATTGGATATCGCCGCGATCGGGCTGCACGAATCCGGCGATCGACATCAGAAGTGTGGTCTTGCCCGAGCCCGAGGGGCCCAGCAGCGTCAGGAATTCACCGCGCTTGACCGTGAGCGACACGTTGTCGAGTGCCGTGAAGTCGCCATAGCGCTTGGTGATGCCCTCAACGTTCAGGTCGTGACCGATGGGAGCAACAGTCATCGCGGGCGACGAGTTTGTGACCATGTCCAGTATGACATACGCTCCCCAGATCGAGCGCCTATCGATACAGTCGCGCTCACGGACCTTTTTGCTCACAAAAGTGTGGCCGACGGCGTTCGTGGCAACAATCGACTAAATTGCATGCCATGCGTAGTTTTTTTGAATGATAGCGTAGAAGCGAATTTATGAGGCAGTCGCTGCCCTCATAATATTCAAACGCTTGAATCGATCGCCTACTCGGCGGCATCTGATATGCTGGTCGGGGCGCCGTTCTGCAGCGTCTCCTTGAGCCAGCGGCGCAACACGACGAGGTCGGCATCGCCCCATCGCTTGGCGGTTGCGAGAAAATAGTAGCCGCCGAGTCTGACCGGGCGAGGACTGAGATCGATCAGCCTGCCGGATGCCAGATCATGTTCAACCAGGAGCGTATTGGCCAGCGCCACGCCTTGTCCCAGACGCGCCGCTTCGATGGTGAGATGCCCATGCCAGAGCCGCGGGCCGCGTAGCATCGGCAGATCCGTCACGCCGCAATATTCCAGCCACTGCTCCCAATAGAGAGTTGAGGCCTCATGGATCAGTGGCAGCCTCAGGAAATCCTCGGCGTCCTTTACATCGGGAAAACGGGCGAGGAATGCCGGACTTGCCACGGCGTGAACGAGTGGATGCGCGATCAATTCGGTTCGGACGTCAGGGTGGACTTCGAGGCCGTTGATGCAGATCACTTCGGCATCGGCCTCGCAGCGCAGCAGATCCGGGCGCGCCAGTGTCGGCTGCAGGATGATCTCACAATTGCCGAGACGGCTCTGCAATTGCGGCAGCCCGGCGAGCAGGCGCTGTTGGGCGATGCCTGGAATACACCACAGCGTCAGGCTGCGACGGAAGGCCGGGCGGATGTCGTCATTGGCCTGGCGCATGATGTCGAATGCGCGCCGGATCTGGGTGTGAAACGCGTCGCCCGCGGCTGTCAGCAGCAAACCACGGCCCCGCGGCTCGACCAGGATGACATCGAGATCGAGCTGCAGATTTCGCAGATGTCGAGAAACGACCGTCGGACTGACGGCAAGCTCCTCGCTGGCCGCCTTGACACTGCCCGTCCGCGCAAAGGCGTCAAAGGCTCTCAACGCGTTGAGGGGAGGAAGGCGCATCGAACAGCGATCTCTCGACAGGTTTGGCAGGAGGTTGCGCGACCAGCCAGTGCGGGCCACTTGGGCCACAACATCATAACGCGGCAGGCGTCCCGGCAAAGTGGAAACTGCGTGGACGACATGGAAGCGACACGGCAGCTGCCGCGCTCTGGAATCCGTATGACCGCGCGAAGAGCTTCACGCCAATCGAGTCGCAAGTGCTCTGCTAGGTTTCCGGACGTTAATGCGCACGACCATCCAGACGGACGTCAGCGCAACAGGCGCGTCGAGATCGTGGTGACGCCAACGTGTCTTTTCCTCGCGCAGCTCTACAGCGCGGGGAAAGGGCCAGCCAGTTTGAAGTTGAAATCCCTGCCGGGCCTCAGCGCAGCGACGCCGTGCGCATCACAAATGCTGTCGTCGCAAGCGAGGCCGTTGCCGAGCCGGTGAAGCGGTCGCAGACCAGACCGAGCTGCGGATCATCCGAGAAAGTCATCGCCACCACCGCCTGCGGCTTGACGAAGTGTGCGCGCAGGATGGTCATGTCGCCGTCGCCCATCACTGAGGCTGACATCGACGTGGTGGCGCTCGGCGCGAGGATCATTGCGCGCATCCAGACATGGTTGTCGGGAATGACTGCTGCGGTCAGGCGGGTCGCTACGGTGACGGTGCTGTTCTGGCCTTGAGCGCCCTTCGCGACGACGGTCGTGATGTTATTCACCGCCATCGGGTTCTTGGCCACGGAGGCCGGACGCATGCTGCGTGGGATCGGCGCGCTGGCGGCGACGACATTGGCGCGGTCAACCGGCGAGTTGGCCGGCGGCGCATAGGCCATGGCCTTGGCGAAGCTGGACTCGGTGGCGGCCGGCTGCGGATCGACCACATTAGCCAAGGCCTGGCGCGCGGTGATCGCGGCGACCTGCTGCGGCGTGGCCTGTTTCGGCGCCGGCATATCATCCCAGAAGCCGCGGGCATTGATAATATCGGCCGGCGTCTGCGGCCGGTTGTCGGCCTTGGCCGCGGGCGCCGGAATCGGTGCCTTCGGGCGCGGTACCGGAACGGTCTCGGTGTCAGCCGATGCGAGCTGATAGGTTGCCGCTGCGGCCGGCTTGGAGCGCGGCATCGGAACGGGGTCCGAAGACTTCGCCTCAGCCAGCTTCGTTTCAGCGAGCTTCGTTTCGGCCTGCTTCGTGTCGACCGGTTTCGCAGGCATCGCGGCGGCCATCATGCCGACAGGAGACGGCTTGGCGGGCGCGATCGCGGCTGCTGCGCTCTCGTCTTCGTCGTCATTCGACTTGCCACCACGGAACAGCGAGGCGAACAGGCCCGGCTTGCTCTTGGCAAAAGCTGCACTGTCGCCATCGCCGCGCTTCTCGATCTCAGCCATCGCCAGCTGATAGCCAGCCAATGGACGGCCGTCGGTGGGGAGATGCACGGTGCGGCCGTCGGGGAAGACGCGCGCCAGCTGGTCATGCGTCATGCGCGGCCAGTGACGGATGCTGCCGGTGTCGAGATGTACGAAAGGCGAGCCGGAAGTCGGATAGAAGCCGACGCCGCCGCGCTGCAGGCGCAAACCGGCAAAGCGGATCTTTTCCAACGCCACGCCGGGAATGAAGAAGTCCATCGCGTGGCCGAGCATATGCTGGCTGGCGCGAGCGACGCCGGACGAGCGGCGTCGGAGCATGGCGTTGGTGGCGGGGGAGCGATAGGCGGAGATAATCTGGATCGGCGCCTTGCCGTCGACGTCGCGGTAGACCTCCCAGAGGATGTCGAACAGGCGACGATCCATGTTGGTTTGGTCCTGGCTGCGCCAGTCGCGGAGGAAGTAGTTGATCTTCTTCATCGCGTCGTCGTCATAGCGGCCGTTGCGCTTGAACGTGACGGTGAGGTCTTCGCCTGAATGGGTGTGGTGGAACGAGAGGGTGCGGGTTTCGTCGAGAGCGGTGGCGTTATGGACGGAGCTGGCGCCTGCCATCAGAAGAACTGACGCGAGGCCGGCATGAAAGCCAGCGCGCGATGTTCGCAATCTCGTTTTGCGTGCGAAACCGCTCAGCACGTATGAACCCACCCAAGTCGACAACTCTCTCGCTACCCCATGCGGCGACAGAGAGTGAACGTACTCTTAAAACGGGAGGGTTAACCGAGATTTACAACCCATCCCCCCAAGCGGGCTTTTCAGCCAGCCATTAAACTTAACCCATTGAGTATGGCGAAAAATAGCCCGCTGCCGGGTTCCAGATGGACGATGGTTAATCTGGATAAAGGGCGAAACGTAAAAAGGGCTCCACCGGAAGGTGAAGCCCTTGATAGATCATTAGAATCTTGAGGGTCAACGTGCCTTTTAGCGGGTCACCGTACGGCGCGGCTTCTGGCCGGGTGCCACCGGTTGAGGTGCCGGGGCACCGCCGCCGAACAAGCGCTCGAAGAAGGACAGGCCGCCATTGCTGGCCATGCGCGAGCCGTTGTCGTTGAAAGCCACGCCTTGCGGGATATCCGCGCGCGGGCGCGAATAGCTAGGCTGGGCCCGGGCGACGACCTGTTCCAGATCCTTGTTCTTGCCGCCGCGGAGCAACTGCATCATCTGCGCGTCACGGCCGTAGATGTCCTTGCGCAGCTGCAGCTTGCCAGCGTCATCGACGAAGGCTGTCTGGTACGTGATGTTCACCGGGATCGGCGTCGGGAATTTCAGGTCGATCTCGCTGCGGCCATACATGCCGCGAACCTTCTCCGGCGTGTAGTGCTCGTTCGGCATCGTGATGTTCAGCAGCGTCGCGGCATACTGATCCGGATTCTGCACGCGCATGCAGCCGTGGCTGAAAGCGCGCTCGTCGCGGCCGAACAGGTTCTTGTCCGGTGTATCGTGCTGATAGACGAGGAACTTGTTCGGGAAGTTGAAGCGGATGCGGCCCAGCGCGTTGGCTTCACCGGGCGGCTGCGCAATGTGGATGCTGCCGTCGGAATTGCGCGTCAGCTTCAGGCCCATGCGGTCAAGCACCGTCGGGTCCTGCTGCAGAGCGGGCAGGTATTCGTTGTAGATGATCGAGGGCGGCACGTTCCAGGTCGGGTTGACCGTGATGTACTTCATCGTCTCGGTCATCAGCGGCGTGGCGTGATTGCCCGGCTTGCCGACGACGACGCGTGTGGTCCAGACCTGCGCGCCGTTCTGCATCACTTTCAGCGTATAGTCCGGGATGTTCAGCATCACATAGGCATTGCCGACTGCGGACGCGCCGAGCTGGCGTGGCAGCCAGCGCCAACGCTCCATGTTGACCAGCACCGTATCGATGTGGCGATCGCGCTTCGGCGAATTCATCGCGCGCACGGTCGCCTCGTCCAGTACGCCGGTGGCCTTCAGATCGTTGCTTGCCTGATACTTGCGAACGGCTTCGGCGACGGCAGCGTCGTATTTGGTCTCGGCCGGACTCTCGACATTGAGGCGCGCGCGCAGCAACGGCACGCGCGTGTCGTCCATCACGGTCGGGTTCGGATTTTTCTTCGTGGCCTTGGCGAAACGCAGAGCCGGGCCCTCGCCGACCGGCTGTACCGGCGTTGCGGTTTCGCCGCGCAGTTCAGCGAGCTTCTTCTTCAGCTCCTGATAGCCCTTGTGCGGCGGGTTGTAGGCGTCGAGGGCTGCCGAAGCGTTCTTCGCCGTCGAGATATTGGCGAGCACTTCCGCCGGATCGGTCGGATGCTCCGGATACATGATGTCGCCGGTCACCTGCGACCAGTGCATGCGGCCGCTCTGTGCCTGGCGGGCATAGTCGAGCATGCTGGCGGTGAGCTTCAGCTCCGCCTCGGCGAGCGCGTCGGGCGTATTGGCCGTGGTGAAATCCGGCACCGGATAGTCGGCGGCGTCGAGGCCGTCAGATGCGGCGTCCTTGAGGCGCGCAATGACGCCCTTGGCGGCAGGGGTCGTTGCGCCAGCCTGCGTCCAGATCGGCGCGAAGTCACGTGCGGTGTAGAACTTCTCGACCGCGGCGCGCTCGCCCTTGCGGTCGAAATAGCGCGTGGCCTTGGCGCCGAACATATCGCGCAGTTTCTCGGCGACGGGCTGATCGCTGGACGCAACGGTGGTCGCGGGCTTGGCTATGTCCTTGGCGACATCCTTCGGCGGCTCGGCTGCGGGCGCAGGAGGTGCCACAGCAGTCGCGGCCGGCGGTGTCGCAGCGGCGGGTCCGGTTACAGCCTCGCTCGGCTTCACATCCGCAGGCGCTTGCGCGGCCTCGGTTGCCTTTGGCGTATCGGTCGAGACCGAACCGATGGTCTTCTCGGACGCCTTGGTCGCATCGGGCACGGACGCCGTGGTGTCGGCCTTCAGAGCTTCGGCCTTGAAGTCGGCAGCGGTCGGCGGGGCAACATTGGCGGGTTCGGGGCGTGGCACCGCCGCATCGATGGCGAGTTCGGAGACACTGTCGCGGGGCGCTGCGCTCTGGGCAGCAGCTGCGGCGCCAGCGGAAACCGTCAGGAATGTCGCGGCCACGGCCATCAGCACGCGGTCGAATCCCGAGCGGCCCTTGGAATAGTCTCGCATTCTCGCACCTCGTTAGGTGAGCTGTTCCGGCATGGAACAGTTCTAGTCTGACATCATCAGCTTCGGTTGAAGCAGTCGCGCTGTTTTGCCTGCTCGCTCCGATTCAGAGCGCTTCCTGTGCAGACGATACACGCGCCCGGCACAAGCGCTAGCGCTTGTCGGACAAGTCACAACAAACTGACCTCAACCTCCCCGGTTTGCAACGCATACCGAGGTTTCACCGATGCTTTTGACTTTGTGTGTCACCAGACCGCAACGGTTCAAGTTCCATAGCGATCGCAACAACATGTTCAATCGCGTGGGAGGCGAGAAGTTCAGTTCGACGGTGCGGAATCCGCAATCGATGAATCTTTCTCCGCTGCCTCATCGAGCTTGCGGTAGAGCGTCGACCGGCCGATTTTGAGGCGCCGTGCCACTTCCGACATCTGGCCGCGATAGTGCGCAATGGCAAAGCGGATGATCTCGGATTCGAGCTCTTCCAGTGCCCTTACCTCGTTCTCCGCTGTCAGCATGGACAGGCTTCCGGCGGCGAGCGATATCGGGGCTGCGTCGATGCCCGGTACCATGGTCGGCGCCATCGTGTGGAAGACGGGGTCTACAATCAGCGGGGCGACCGCCGATGCCACGATCGATGGAGCGTACGCGGTCGTTTGCGGGAAGTCGGCCAGTCCGAGTTGATCGCCTTCGCTCATCACCACGGCGCGGTAGACGGCATTTTCCAGCTGCCGGATATTGCCCGGCCAGTCGAGCTGCGTGAGCATCGTCATGGCGTCGCCGGCGATGCTGGTAATCGGTTTGTTCTCCTCGGCGCAGAAGCGCGCCAGGAAATGCCGCAGCAGATACGGAATGTCCTCGCGGCGCGCCCGCAGCGGCGGCACCGTGAGCGGCAGCACATGCAGGCGATAGAACAGGTCTTCGCGGAATTGCCCGGCTTTGACGAGATCGAGCAGCTTGCGGTTGGTAGCCGAAATGATGCGGACGTCGACCTTGACCGGCTTGCGCCCGCCCACGGCCTCGACCGAACCTTCCTGAAGCGCGCGCAGCAACTTCACTTGTGCCGATAGCGGCAGCTCGCCGACTTCGTCGAGAAACAGCGTGCCGCCGTGAGCCTCGACAAACTTGCCAAGATGCCGGTCGGTAGCGCCGGTAAAGGCGCCCTTCTCGTGGCCGAACAGGATCGACTCCACGAGGTTGTCGGGAATGGCGCCGCAATTGACGGCCACGAACGGCTTGCTGCTGCGTTCGCCAGAGCCGTGGATGGCGCGTGCGATCAATTCCTTGCCGACGCCGGACTCGCCTTCGATCAGCACGGGAATCGTGGAGGTCGCCGCCTTGCGTGCGGTGCGCAGCACGGCGTCCATGCCGGCATTGCGTGTGACGATGTCGGCAAAAGTGAGCTTGCCTTCGCGGCTGTGCCTGATGCGCTGCAATTCGCCTTTCAACGCACTGGTATTGAGCGCATTGCGCAGGCTCACCTGCAGACGTTCGACGCCGACAGGTTTGACGACGAAATCATGCGCGCCGGCGCGCATGGCGGACACAACATTCTCGATACCGCCATGGGCGGTCTGGACGATGACCGGGATGCTGATGCCGCTATCGCGGATCTTGTCGAGCACGCCCATGCCGTCGAGGCCGGGCATCATCAGGTCGAGGACCAGAGCATCGATGACGGCCGCTTCGGGATCAATCAGCCGGGCCATGGCAGCGTCGCCGCTATCGACCGTAATGGCCTCATAGCCGCAGCGCTGCACCATGTTTTCGAGGAGGCGGCGCTGGACGGCGTCGTCATCTGCGATGAGGATTCGTTCGGCCATGGCAACTCCAGAGCGGGTATGTCCCGATTTGAGCCACCATGGCGATCAAAGCCTTAATGCTTTCATAACACCGGGGCGAGGTAAGCCGTCGCATAGGGCCAGACTTCGCGGGCACCGCGATAGATCATGTCACCCGCCACATAGAGAATGATGGCGAGGCCGACATAGGCGATCCAGCGGTGCTTCTGCAGCAGCTTGGCGATGAAGGAGGCGGCGAGACCCATCAGCGCGATCGACAGCACGAGGCCGAAGATCAGGATGCTCGGGTGTTCACGCGCAGCACCAGCGACCGCGAGGACGTTGTCCAGCGACATCGACACATCGGCGACGGTGATCTGCCAGATCGCCTGGCCGAGCGTCTTGCGCGGGCCGTTAGCCGTGCCATCGGCATTGAGCTGGTTCTCGAGCGCGTCGAGATCGTGCTCATGCCCTGCGCGCAATTCGCGCCACATCTTCCAGCACACCCACAGCAAGAGGATGCCGCCGGCCAGAAGCAGGCCGATGATCTGCAATAGTTGAACGGTAATGCTGGCGAAGCCGATACGCAGGATGGTGGCAGCGATGATGCCGATCAGGATGGCCTTGCCGCGCTGTTCCTTGGGAAGGCCGGCGGCCGCAAGGCCGATCACGATGGCGTTGTCGCCGGCGAGGACCAGATCGATCATCACGACCTGGAAAAGTGCAGTCATAGCTTCAGCGGTGAAGAAGTCTGTCATGTGGGCCACTCCGTATGAACGTCCAGTCCGACATCACAGTTCGGGTGAACTGCCAGAGGGGCCCGGGCCAGGACGTGCTTGTTAAAAGTCGTGCTTTGCAAAAACATGCGGGTTTGATCCCGCGGTTGATCCGATCCGTTACTCGGGTTGATCCGAGAGGGTGACGAGCCGAACCATCTGGTCGGGCTCGATGAGGATGGTGATGCCGACCCCGATGAAGGTCAGGACGCCAGCGACATCGAACCAGGTTGCGCGCCGCGCGAAGTTCCGCGGAATCAGCGCGCCACCGACCGTCAATGCTGCAAGTGCGAATAGCAGGGTGGCGACCATCGGCGCCAGCGCATCGAGCGAGACAAATGCGCGCAAGGCCAGTGCCGCGGTCAGCGCCAGCAAAAGGGTTGCGGCAAACAGCTCCTTGACCCGGTGAGGGGCAGGAGGCGCATAATTGCGGCCAATGCTGTTGCGATCCGTAAAGGCCATCGTTGTCCCGTCGGGTATCGTTTCATCCCGTCCGCAACGTTCTTGCAGCTCGATAGTCGTGCTACAGGAAGTCGTCAGATATTTAATTCATGCTGGATAGTTTCGTAATCATGAAACGTGGCGAAAATCAAGAGGATTTCGCTGGAGTGCAGCGCGGCAAAGCCTTGCCGGAAGCGCGGCAGTTGCGAAAACAGGCTGGGGATTGGCTAAAAGCGCGACGCGCGGAAGCCGGGTTGTCGCAGGTCGATCTCGCCGCAAAACTTGGTCTCAAATATTACACGTTCATCTCGCAGGTTGAGAACGGCTTCAGTCGGGTGCCCACCGAAACGATGGAAGCATGGGCCATTCAGCTCGGTCTGGAGCCGGCCGCCTTCGCAAAACATTTGCTGGTCTATTACGAGCCGGAATTGCACCGGCTGCTGTTTGGAGCACCCAAATGAACGTCATCGCATTTCAGCGCAAACCGCTGCAGGGCGCGTGGAGCGAGACCGAGCTCGCAACGCTTGCCGACACGATCAATCTCGGGCATCGCGGCCGCGAATGGGAGACTGGCATCACTGAAAACGGCGATGCGCAGCTCTATCTGCTGGGACCGCAGCCGGAGCAGGGCTGCGAATTGTGCGTATCGCGCGTGGGTGGCCAGTACATTCTCGAAGACGGCACCGGGCGCCTGTTGTTCGAGCATCGCAGCCTGCCGCTGGTGGCGGCGCATGCCCGCACTGCGCTGCGCGGGACGCGATGGTGGCTTGTCGCACGGATTGTCATGGTGTGGTGTACGATTCGCCATATGCTTCATGACGAGATCGAACCCTTGATGACCGAGGGCGAAGAACTGCTTGTCCATTTCGCTCCGCAGCTCGCTGCTTTCGTGTGACGGCTGCATCCAACCGAAAGTATTCATGACGAAATCTGCGACTGCCCGGACTGCCAAGCCTTCTCGAAAGACCGCTTCTCGCAAAACTGTTTCGCGCAAATCCGCTTCGGCCAAAAAAGCGGTGAGCAAGCTGGCGTCGAAATCATCGGCCAAATCGCCGGGGGGCAAGCTGCCGGAATGGAATCTTGCCGATCTCTACACGGCGATCGACGCGCCGGAGATTGCCGGGGATCTCGACAAGATTGACGCCGAATGCGCGGCATTCGAAGCCGATTACAAGGGCAAGCTCGCGGAAGAGACGGCCAAGCCCGGCGGTGGTGTGTGGCTCGCGGGCGCTGTTCGCCGTTATGAGGCGATTGACGATCTCGCCGGCCGGCTCGGCTCCTATGCCGGTCTCGTCCATGCCGGCGACAGCGTCGATCCTGCGATTTCGAAATTCTACGGCGACGTCTCCGAGCGCATCACCGCGGCGTCGGTGCATCTCCTCTTCTTCGGCCTCGAACTCAATCGTGTCGACGATGCCGTGATCGAGCAGGCGATGCAGACGCCCGAGCTTGGCCACTACCGGCCGTGGATCGAAGACAGCCGCAAGGACAAGCCCTATCAGCTCGAAGACCGCGTCGAGCAGCTGTTTCACGAAAAGTCCCAGACCGGTTATGGCGCCTTCAACCGCCTGTTTGATCAGACAATCGCGGGGCTTCGCTTCAAGCTCGGCGGCAAGGAGTTGGCGATCGAGCCAACGTTGACCATGCTGCAGGACCGCGCGCCGGCCAAGCGCAAGGCGGCCGGGCAAGCGCTGGCGAAAACCTTCAAGGCCAATGAGCGCACCTTTGCGCTGATCACCAACACGCTGGCCAAGGACAAGGAAATCTCCGACCGCTGGCGCGGTTTCCAGGACATTGCGGATTCCCGCCATCTCAACAATCGCGTCGAGCGCGAAGTGGTCGATGCACTGGTGTCGTCGGTGCGCGCGGCCTATCCGCGGCTGTCGCATCGCTACTATCAGTTGAAGGCGCGCTGGTTCGGCAAGAAGAAGCTCGCCCATTGGGACCGCAACGCGCCGCTGCCGTTTGCACCGACCGGCACGATTCCATGGTCGGACGCGCAGGACATGGTGCTATCAGCCTATGGCGCGTTTTCACCTGACATGGCCAATATCGCCAAGCGCTTCTTCACCGATCGCTGGATCGATGCGCCGGTGCGCCCGGGCAAGGCGCCCGGAGCGTTCTCGCATCCGACCACGCCGTCGGCGCATCCCTATGTGTTGATGAACTATCAGGGCAAGCCGCGCGACGTGATGACGCTCGCCCATGAACTCGGCCATGGCGTGCATCAGGTGCTTGCCGCCCGCAACGGTGCGCTGATGGCGCCGACGCCGTTGACGCTGGCCGAAACCGCCAGCGTGTTCGGCGAGATGCTGACCTTCAAACGGCTGCTGTCGCAGACCAAGAGCGCCAAGCAGCGTCAGGCGCTGCTGGCGGGAAAGGTCGAGGACATGATCAACACGGTGGTGCGGCAGATCGCGTTCTATTCATTCGAGCGCGCTGTTCACACCGAGCGGCGCCACGGCGAACTCACCGCGCAGCGGCTCGGTGAATTCTGGCTCAGCGTGCAGACCGAAAGCCTCGGGCCCGCGATCGAGATCAAGCCGGGTTACGAGAACTTCTGGATGTACATCCCGCACTTCATCCATTCGCCGTTCTACGTCTATGCCTATGCCTTCGGCGATTGCCTCGTGAATTCGCTCTACGCGGTTTACGAGAACGCCCAGGAAGGTTTTGCAGAGCGCTATCTCGCTATGCTCGCCGCCGGCGGCACCAAGCACTATTCCGAACTGCTGAAGCCCTTTGGTCTCGACGCCAAGGACCCGGCTTTCTGGGATGGCGGCCTCTCGGTCATCTCGGGGATGATCGATGAGCTGGAAGCGATGGGGTAGGCGTACGTAAAACATTTGTTGTACGTACGCGAGCTTTCTGTTATACATTCCGTACAACAGGGAGTTGGACCTATGAATGGAGCTGCCCGGAATCCCGAATTCGAGGCAACGGCGCTTCAAATTCGTAAAATTGGTAATTCGGTGGGAGTGATTTTGCCGAAGGAATTGCTCGCGCGCCTCAATTTGAAGGAGGGCGACAAATTCTATCCGGTTGAACAGCCAGACGGAAGCTTGCGGCTGTCTCCCTTCAATCCGAAGCATGCGCGGACGATGGAAATCGCCCGCAAGGTGATGCACGAATACAGGGATACATTCGCCGCGCTGGCCAAATGAACGCGACATTCGAGCCATTGTGGCTTGATGTCGATGAAGTAATCGACATGCACGCGGAACAGCTTGCTATGTTTGGTGGTCCCGAAGGTGTTCGGGACCACGGCCTCCTTGAGTCGGCAGTGCTACGGCCGATCAATCAATGGCATTACGGCGAGACTGATATGGCGGCGCTTGCTGCAGCTTACGGATACGGTCTCGCCAAAAATCATGCGTTCGTTGATGGCAACAAACGCATCGCCTTTCATGCGATGATGGTGTTCTTGCGCATGAATGATATCTCGTTCGCCCCAGATCCCGGCCAAGCTACAGAGATCATCCTTGCCCTTGCTGCCGGCGAAGTCAGCGAGCAATCGCTCACGCGCTGGATTCGGGACAACTGGCCGGCCTGATGCACTGCGGTATGTAAAGATTGCCGTGGTATGCCAGCAACCGTTGCTCTCCCTAATCAATTACGCTAATTCCGTGGCAACATACGAAATACGAGGCGGGAGACCCTGATGTCCGATCACAGCGAAGTCGCTTACACCACGGCCGATGGCAACGACTATCCGGCGCATGAGCAGACCTATGAGGGCTTTCTCATGCTGGTGAAGTGGGGCACCATCGGCGTCATCGCCATCGTAGCCCTGATGGGCATCTTCCTCACCTGATCTATCGCCGATTGCGCCGCCCGACACTGGTGGCGTCCTGTCCTATTTGCTCACGCGCGTGCCTTGCGCCGCCGGAGGCCCCATGAAGATTGCCGTTGCCAAGGAAATCGATCCGTCCGAACCGCGCGTGGCGATCTCGCCCGACACGGTGAAGAAGTTCAAGGCGCTCGGCGTCGATGTGGCGATTGAGCCTGGCGCCGGCATCAAGTCCGGCCTGCCGGATTCGGAATACACGGCCGTGGGCGCCACCATCAGCGCGGATGCGGTGAAGGACGCCGACATCGTCATCAAGGTGAAGCGTCCTGAGGTGTCCGAACTCGCCGGTTACAAGCGCGGTGCGCTAGTGATCGCGATCATGGACCCCTATGGCAACGACGCGGCGCTGAAGGCGATGGCCGATGCCGGCGTGTCGGCCTTCGCGATGGAGCTGATGCCGCGCATCACCCGCGCGCAGGTGATGGACGTGCTGTCGAGCCAGGCCAATCTCGCCGGCTACCGCGCCGTCATCGAGGCCGCCGAAAGCTTCGGCCGCGCTTTTCCGATGATGATGACAGCCGCCGGCACCATTCCGGCCGCCAAGGTATTCGTGATGGGCGTCGGCGTCGCCGGCCTGCAGGCGATCGCGACCGCGCGCCGCCTCGGCGCCGTGGTCACCGCGACGGATGTGCGTCCAGCCACCAAAGAGCAGGTCGAAAGCCTTGGCGCGAAATTCCTCGCCGTGGAAGACGACGAGTTCAAGAACGCGCAGACTGCTGGCGGCTACGCCAAGGAAATGTCCAAGGAATATCAGGCCAAGCAGGCCACGCTCACTGCCGAGCACATCAAGAAGCAGGACATCATCATCACCACCGCGCTGATCCCGGGCCGGCCTGCGCCGCGCCTGGTCACCGCCGAGATGGTGGCGTCCATGAAGCCCGGTTCGGTGCTGGTCGATCTCGCGGTTGAGCGCGGTGGCAATGTCGAAGGCGCCAAGCCCGGCGAAGTCGCTGACGTCAACGGCATCAAGATCGTTGGTTATACCAATGTCGCCGGCCGCGTCGCCGCCTCGGCGTCGAGCCTCTATGCGCGCAATCTGTTCTCGTTCATCGAAACGTTGGTCAACAAAGAGACCAAGGCGCTCGCGGTGAACTGGGACGACGAACTGGTCAAGGCAACGGCTTTGACCAAGGACGGCGCCGTCATTCATCCGAACTTTCAGCCGAAGACCGCTTAAGGAGCGCTGCCATGGATCATGCCTCGCTGGTCAGCCCGTTCGTCTTTCAGCTCTCGATCTTCGTGCTCGCCGTGTTCGTCGGCTATTTCGTGGTGTGGTCGGTGACGCCCGCGCTGCATACGCCGCTGATGTCGGTAACCAACGCGATCTCCTCGGTGATCGTGGTCGGCGCACTGCTCGCGGTCGGCGTCAATATGGTCGGCAGTGGCGGCGCCTTGGCGCGCGGCTTCGGCTTCGTCGCGCTGATCTTTGCATGCGTCAATATTTTCGGCGGCTTCCTGGTCACGCAGCGCATGCTTGCGATGTACCAGAAGAAAAAGAAGTAAGGGCAGCCCGATGAACGCCAATCTCGCCGCACTGCTCTATCTCGTCGCGGGCATCCTCTTCATCCTGTCGCTGCGCGGGCTGTCCAGCCCGGCGTCCAGCCGCCAGGGTAATTTCCTCGGTATGGCCGGCATGGTCATCGCCGTGGGCACCACGCTGGCCGCGCATCCGCCGGCCGATGGGCTCGGCTGGGTCCTGGTGATCCTCGGTATCGCCATCGGTGGCGGCATCGGCGCGGTCATCGCCAAGCGCGTGCCGATGACCTCGATGCCCGAACTGGTCGCGGCCTTCCACTCGCTGGTCGGCATGGCCGCTGTGCTGGTTGCCGCCGGCGCGTTCTATGCGCCGGAAGCCTTCGGCATTCTCGATCCGGTAACCAAGAAGATCGTCGGCGCCAGCCTCGTCGAAATGTCGCTCGGCGTCGCCATCGGTGCGCTGACCTTCACCGGCTCGGTGATCGCGTTCGCCAAGCTCTCCGGCCGCATGAGCGGCTCGCCGATCATCCTGCCGGCGCGTCACATCATCAATATCGCGCTTGCCCTGGCGCTGGTGTTCTTTATCTTCGGTCTGGTCCGTTCGGGCAGTGCGGTCGACTTCTGGCTCATCACCGTAATCGCGCTGGTGCTCGGCGCGCTGCTGATCATCCCGATCGGCGGCGCCGACATGCCGGTCGTGATCTCGATGCTGAACTCCTATTCCGGCTGGGCAGCCGCGGGCATCGGCTTCACGCTGGGCAATTCCGCGCTGATCATCACCGGTGCGCTGGTCGGCTCGTCCGGCGCGATCCTGTCCTACATCATGTGCCACGCGATGAACCGTTCCTTCATCTCGGTCATCCTCGGCGGCTTCGGCGGCGAGACCGCGGCGGCCGGTGGTGGCTCGGGCGAACAGAAGCCGGCCAAGCTCGGCTCGGCGGACGACGCGGCATTCATCATGAAGAACGCGCAGAAAGTCATCATCGTGCCCGGCTATGGCATGGCGGTGGCGCAGGCGCAGCATGCTTTGAGAGAGATGGCCGACACGCTGAAGAAGGAGGGCGTCGAGGTGAAATACGCCATTCATCCGGTGGCAGGCCGCATGCCCGGCCACATGAACGTGCTGCTGGCGGAAGCCAACGTGCCTTATGATGAGGTGTTCGAACTCGAGGACATCAATTCGGAATTCGCACAGGCTGACATCGCTTTCGTGATCGGCGCCAACGACGTCACCAATCCGGCAGCGGAAGATGACAAGACTTCGCCGATCTACGGCATGCCGGTGCTGCAGGTTTGGAAGGCCGGCACCGTGATGTTCATCAAGCGCTCGCTGGCGTCCGGCTATGCCGGCATCGACAACCCGCTGTTCTATCGCGACAACACCATGATGCTGCTCGGCGACGCGAAGAAGGTGACGGAGAACATCGTCAAGGCGATGTAAGTCCCACCCTGATGACCTTCATCAAAACGCCCGGCTACAAGCCGGGCGTTTTCCGTTTGGAACGTCAGCTCGCAGCATCCTCTTTCGGCAAGCGATACAGCGCGCACAGCTTGTTGCCGTCGGGGTCGCGCAGATAGGCCAGATAGAGCTTCACGCCACCTTCGCGGATGCCGGGCGGCTCTTCGCAGGTGGTGGCGCCATTGGCGATGCCGGCGGCGTGCCAGGCATCGGCTTCGTCCTGCGATTTGGCGAGAAAGCCGATGGTGCCGCCATTGGCAGCGCAAGCAGGCTCGCCATTGATCGGCTTCGACACCGAGAAAGTACCGGTCTTGGTCCGCCAGAAAACCCGGTGGCGATCGACGGCGCCGGGCGGGACGCCCAGCGTGCCGAGCAGCTTGTCATAAAACGACTTCGCGGCTTCGAGGTCGTTGGTGCCGATCATGACATGTGAAAACATCTCGCTTCCTCTCCCACTTTCTTGCAAACTCACCTTCAGGTGATACGCAACTATACGCATCATATGCAGTTTGGCGAGACGGCATGATCCCGCCGCGCAATCGGTTTTGTGGGTCTGCAATAGCGGCGTGTCGCTTGCTGCCGAACCCGTTTTCAATCAGGACACTTGCTTGATGTCAGCACATCCCATGCCCAGATCGTCCTGGATTTTCCCTACGTTGGCCGTTCTGCTTTTTATCGCGACGTCGATTCCTTCGCTCGGGATCGGATTCACGGAGACGACTGCTGGCATTGTGTTCGCGGTTGTTCTGCTGGTCATCCTGTTCGGCACGGTGTTCGCCGCCGTGCATCATGCCGAAGTCATCGCACACAAGATCGGCGAACCGTTCGGCACGCTGTTGCTGACATTGGCCGTGACCATTATCGAGGTGGCGCTGATCGCCTCCATCATGCTGGGTGACAAGGCCGTTCCGACGCTGGCGCGCGATACTGTCTTCGCGGTGGTGATGATCGTTTGCAACGGGTTGGTTGGCATCTGCATCCTTGTCGGAGGGTTGCGTTACCGAGAGCAGGATTTTCAGGTCACGGGCTCGAATATTTATCTCAGTGTGCTGATTGTGATGGCGACGATCACGCTGATCTTGCCGAATTACACCCTGACCACTCCGGGACCTTTCTATTCGAACGCACAGCTCGCTTTTGTCAGCGTCGCCACCATCATGCTCTATGCGGTGTTTCTCTACACACAGACCATCCGACATCAGGATTACTTCGTTGCAGACGGAAGTAGCGAAGGTGCCGCAGGCGGGCATGTTTCCAACCGTCTTCTGGCCGTCAGCGCCGTTTTGCTGCTGGTCTCGTTGTTGGCGGTGGTGCTGCTGGCGAAGAAATTCTCGCTGGTGGTGGATGCCGGCATTGAACGGATCGGCGCGCCGGAAGCCTTTGCCGGTATCCTCGTGGCGCTGCTGATCTTGCTGCCGGAAAGCGTCGCCGCCATTTCTGCCGCGCGTGGCAACGATCTGCAGAAGAGCATCAACCTCGCACTCGGTTCATCGCTCGCCACCATCGGACTGACGATACCTGCGGTTGCGGTGGCAGCCTATGCGTTGAACAAGGAACTGGTGCTCGGTCTCAGTGCGCAGAAGATGGTGCTGCTGGTGATGACGTTCGTGCTGAGCATGCTGACCTTTGGCACCGGGCGCACGAACATCCTGTTCGGGCTGGTCCATTTGGTGGTGTTTGCGGTATTCATCTTCATGGTGTTTGTGCCGTGACCACTTTGGAGAATGAGACAATGCTCGCTGCCCAGTCCGATGTTCAGCAGGACACGCCCGAAGTTCGCGTCACCGAATGGCGACTCGCGCCTGGCGCGGCGACTGGTCACCACACCCATGGGATGGACTATGTGATCGTTCCGATCACCACGAGTGTGATGACCATCGTTGCGCCGGACGGCACCCGTTCGCAAGCGCCGATCACGACCGGCAAATCCTATTTCCGCAAGGCAGGCGTCGAGCATGACGTTCTGAATGAAACCGACAAGGAAATCGTGTTTCTCGAGGTCGAGGTTAAGAAAGCTTAACCTTGTCTGCCTCCAGCGGCTGCCGGTTCATTGTGTTTAGCCTGCTGAGGACGACCTGAAACAATTCAATGCGACGGATTGGAACTTTGCCTTCGATCCGTCGCGATTGATCCCTGAATCAGCCTCAAATTCCCAGCATGAAGCAGCTTGGGGAAGAGGCCGGTCCATGCTGCACAAGTATCTCTCGAAGTTCACCATCGATATCTTGCCGTCGATTCTGGCGACGATCGTGGGTGCCTACATCGTCAATCACTACATCATCCCGAAGGCGAGCCCGGATCGGCCCGCTGCGGCTGTCGCATCGACGCCTGCCGAGCCGAAGCTTGACACCAAGGCAGCGACAGCCAAGCCCGCCGAGAATTCTGCCGACCTCGCCAATCTGCCCGAATCGGTCCCGACCAAGGCCGGCGACAAGCCGGTGGTCGAGAAGGCCAGCATCGAACAGCCCGAGGCGGCCACGACACCCGAGCCGCGCCGCCATCAGCCGGCATTGCGCGAGAAGGCAGCGGCCAAACCCGCGCCGGCTCCGGCCGCGCCTGCGCCAGTCCTTGCCACCGTGGGCACTGCGCCGGCGGCGAATGCCAGCGCGGATGAACGCCGCGACGCCAACGATCTCGCCCGTGCTGCCATCGAGCGCCTGAATCGCAGCGAGCCGCGACCCCAGGAAGCTGCCCGTGCGCCCGAGACTCCGCGTGCACCGGAGGCGCCGCGGGTGCAGGAAGCCGCGCGGACTGTTTCCCCTCCGTCGATGCAGCAGCTGCCGCCGCCGATCGTGGTGGCGACGCCAAGCGTCGAGAAGCTCGATCCTATGCCTTCGCCGCAGTCTGAGCGTTCCGAAGCGCGGCGCATGCGTCCGCCTGGCGAGATCCCGGCGCCGCAGCCGGTGGACCTGCAGGGGGATGCTGCTGGCACACCGCGATCTGAGCGCACCAACGTGGCCGAAGATGTGCTGTCTGCGGCAAAGTCGGTGTTCAATTCGGTGATCCCGCGCCCGTTCGAGCGGTAAGGGAAACGGTGGATTTTCCGCGCTCCGCTCTCACGCATGCAGGGCGACGTCGTATTGGTATCAGCCTGACCCCTGCCAGCTTTAGCTAGCCCGCGCGTCCACCCATGCGGGCGAGGCCGCTCCGCGCTGCATCGTCCTTCGGGCGCAGCGCGACAGCGCGGCTGTAGGAGTCTGCGGCCTTGGCCCTGTCGCCAAGCTTCTCATAGGTCGCGCCGCGGGTCAGCCAGACCTGGGCATTGCCCGGTGCCACCTGCGAAGCCTCGTCGAGATCCGCTGCGGCTTCCTGATGTTTCCCGAGGGCGAGATAGCATTGCGCGCGGCCGAGCAGGGGATCCGCCTGCTGCGGCGTCAGGCCGTTGGCTGACGTAAAATCCGCGATGGCAAATTCATATTTCTTCTCGGACTGATAGAGCAGCCCGCGTTGGTAGAAGGTCTGCGCACTGTGCGGATCGAGGTCGAGTGCCTGATTGAAGGCCAGCAGCGCGTCATCGGGTTTGCCGGATTGTGCGAGCGCCTGCGCGCGTGCAGCGTGGATCTGTGCATCCTGCGGATTGGTCTTGCCGGAATTCGCGGGCGGCGGGGGCGCCAGAGCCGTGGTCTTCGGTTCGTCCTTGTCAGACCCTGGTGTTAGTGACGACAGGTTGAACGAGCATCCGGTGCCGCACAGACCCGTAACGATAAGGGCAATCGCGGTAAGGCCGCGGGCGCCGAAGCGGGACGGGGACTCGCGGACGGGACATTCCATGCAGGGCCAATCTCACGCAGCGACCAATGACCTATTGGTAGCGCGACATCGGGCAAAATGCACCCGATCAAGACCAGCGCGCCAAAGAAGTAGTTCGCGCAAAAAAGCAACTGCGCAAAAAAATAACGCGGGCTTTGGCCCGCGTTATCAAACTCGGTGGATGAAGTGCGCTTAGCGCGCCGGACGCGGAGCGCCCGCGCCGCCAGCGCCAGGACGGCCGCCACGATCGGCGCCAGGACCCGCGCCGAACACCGGCTTCGGCTTCATCGGCAGCAGGCCTTCGCGCTGCAGCTTCTTGCGAGCCAGCTTGCGTGCGCGACGCACAGCCTCAGCCTTCTCGCGAGCCTTCTTCTCAGAGGGCTTCTCGTAGTGACCGCGGAGCTTCATCTCGCGGAAAATACCCTCGCGCTGCATCTTCTTCTTCAGCGCCTTGAGAGCCTGATCGACGTTATTATCGCGAACGAGAACCTGCACGCGGCATCCTCTTTTCAATTGATCGGATTTGAATTTCGGTAAAGTGAAGGGCCGACAAAGGCCATGCCCTTAACCTCAAGGGCGCCGATGTACCAGATGAAATGGCGAATGTCCACCTTGCGGCGCCGTCATTTTAACCTTCTGGGCCGGGAAAATAACGTATTTTTTCCGAATTTTCCCGGGTGGGGATAGGGCAGGTTCCCTGTCTCGACAGGTATTGGAGCACGGACGCATAATTCCCGCGGCGACTCAGCCGGGACGCCGATTACGACCGGAGAGCATCATGAATGGGAAAAAATACGCGGCCGAGCTGATCGGCACCTTTTGGCTCACATTTGCAGGCTGCGGCAGTGCCGTAATCGCGGCAGCATTTCCGCAGGTCGGTATCGGTCTCGTCGGCGTCTCGTTGGCCTTCGGCCTCGGCGTCGTGACCATGGCCTATGCCATCGGCCACGTTTCGGGCTGCCATCTCAATCCTGCGGTCACCGTGGGCCTTGCGGCAGGTGGACGTTTTCCCGCCGGCCAGATTCTCCCTTATGTGATTGCGCAGGTCGTCGGTGCGGTTGCAGGTGCGGCCGTGTTGTATGTCATCGCCAGCGGCGCTGCCGGTTTCGACCTTGCCAAGGGCTTTGCGTCGAACGGCTACGGCGATCATTCGCCCGGCAAATACAGCATGGTGGCGGGCTTCATCATGGAGGTGGTGATGACCATGATGTTCCTGTTCATCATCATGGGCTCCACGCATGGCAAGGCGCCTGCGGGCTTCGCGCCGCTGGCAATCGGGCTTGCGCTGGTGATGATCCACCTCGTCAGCATTCCAGTCACCAACACGTCGGTGAATCCGGCGCGCAGCACCGGGCCGGCATTGTTTGTCGGCGGCTGGGCACTGCAACAGTTGTGGCTGTTCTGGGTGGCACCGCTGGTTGGCGGTGTTCTCGGCGGCGCGATCTATCGCTGGCTGAGTGACGAGCCCGCTGGCGTAGTGGAAGGCAAGGCGGCCACCTGACGAATGAGGCGGTGAAGCCGGCATCGTTACGTCGCCGGCTTCACCTCAACCACGTGGCCCATCTTGCGGCCGGGCTTCGGTGCGCCCTTGCCATAGAGATGTACGGTGGCGCCGGGGACGGTGAGCCACTTGCCGTAGTCAAGAATGTCGTCGCCGATCAGGTTGATCATGGTGACCTGGCCGTGGCGGACGGGTTTGGCGAGCGGCCAGCCGGCGATGGCGCGGATGTGCTGTTCGAATTGCGACACTGAGGCGCCATCGAGCGTCCAGTGGCCGGAATTATGCACGCGCGGCGCAATTTCGTTCACGACAAGCGTCGCGCTGTCCTTACCGGGCACGACAAACAGTTCGACGGCAAAGACGCCGACATAGCCCAGCGCAGTGCCGATCTTCTCGGCGATCTCGCGTGCCTTCGCGGCAAGCGCGTCAGAGATGTGCGCGGGCGCATAGGAGAATTTCAGGATGTGATCGCGGTGCTCGTTTTCGGTGACGTCGAAACATTCGACGTGACCGTCGGCGCCGCGTGCAGCGATGACCGAAACCTCGCGTTCGAACGGCACGAAGGCTTCAAGGATCGCGGAATTGGTGCCGAGATCCTTCCAGACCTGATCGAGATCGTCACCCTCGCGGATGATTGCCTGGCCCTTGCCGTCATAACCGAAGCGACGCGTCTTGATGACAGCTGGCAGACCGATCTTCTTGACCGCTGCATGAAGCTCGCCAGCGTTCGTAACGCCTGCGTAACCGGCCGTGCCGATACCCAGTGACGTTACAAAATCCTTCTCGGCCAGACGATCCTGCGTGGTCTGCAGGATTGTCTGTGCGGGCAGAACCGGGCGCCGCGCGTCGAGGATCATCGCGGTGGCGGCCGGCACGTTCTCGAATTCGTAGGTGATGACGTCGCAATCACTGGCGAACAGTTCGAGCGCCTCGACATCCGCATATTCAGCGCATGTCGCGTTCTGCACGACATCGAAAGCCGGCGAATCCGGATCCGGTGAAAAAACCTGACAGCGAAGGCCGAGGCGCGCTGCGGACATCGCCAACATGCGACCGAGCTGGCCGCCACCGAGAATGCCGATCGTATCGCCCGGCTTGAGAACCTTCGTCACCACAGCGCTCACGCCGCACCTTCCGGCTTTTCAGCCACGGCATCGGTCTGCGCCTTGCGCCAGGCGGCGAGCTTTGTCGCCAGTGCTGTATCGTGCAGCGCCAGCACGCTCGCTGCGAGCAGTGCCGCATTGATCGCGCCGGGCTTGCCGATGGCCAGCGTGCCGACGGGCACGCCGCCCGGCATCTGTACGATCGAATAAAGCGAGTCGACGCCGGATAGCGCCTTGGATTCCACGGGCACGCCGAATACCGGGAGTTCCGTCAGCGCCGCGGCCATGCCGGGCAAATGCGCAGCGCCGCCGGCACCGGCGATGATGATCTGGAAGCCCGCCGCCTTGGCGCCCTTGGCGAATGCGACCAGCCGGTCCGGCGTACGGTGGGCCGAGACGATGCGCGCCTCATGGGATACGCCGAGCGCGGTCAGCGTTTCGGCGGCGTGGCGCATGGTTTCCCAGTCCGACTGGCTTCCCATAATAATGGCGACGGGCGCGGTCATTCCGTATTTTCTTTCGCGAATCCAGAAAGATAGGCTGGAAATACAATGTCGTCCCCTTGCGTGGCAAGGAGCGTGGCAAACATGATCTCGTCTTGGTGAAGACTGGCAAGCCTTGTAACAAATCCCATGCAAAAGAAAACCCGAACGCCTGCTGCAAAGTCGGTCAAACGTTCCATGAAGCCGGCAGTTCGGGGTTCCAAGGCGTTGGTGTCGCTGCCGAAAAGCCGCGCGTCGGCGGCAGCGCTCACGATTCGGCGGCTGGAAGCGCAACTCACACAGGCGGAGGCGAAGATTGCCGAATTGCGCGCTTCGGCGGAAACCGATTTCCTGCTCGACATTCTCAACCGTCGTGGATTTGCCCGCGAGCTGACCCGCGCCGTGGCGATCGACCAGCTCACTTTCGTCTTCCGCGACATCAACGTGTCGGCTGGCGCCTCTGCAGGCGTCGCACTGCTGAGTCCCGATGTCGAGGGCGAAGCCGCGTTGGTTCAGGCCGACAAGGCGATGTATGTGCGCAAGACCGCGCGACGTGCGAAAGTGTAGTTAGCCGATCGTCGGCGTTGGCGCCTTTACAATGCGCTGAGGTCGCTTGGCACTTCGCCAAAGGCGCGGATCACCTGGGCGTCGCCGAACTCGCCGATCATCGGATCGCCGGTGCGGCTGAAGGCCAATGCGCCGATTGAACCTGGCGCACGGGACAATAGTTCGGCGCGGCGGATGGCGCCGGATGCGCTCTGACATTCCTCGGCGGCACCGGCTGCCGGCGAACCAGAGTCGTCGTGCAGGAAGGGCAGTGCGACATAATAGGTGATATCGGCCATGGTGCCCTCACGAGTCGATTGATCTCGGCGCAAGGATGTTCTTATTTTGTTCTTATTGTCAAGTTTCATTGTCAAGTTTCGACAGCGCCTCGTTTGCAGTCGCCCCATTCCGCTCAGGCCGCAATAGCTGGCTTGCGCAGTGCGAGCGTCACGTCGGCCAGCGCGAGCGCCATGGCGATCAATTCGCGGAGCCCAGCAGTTTTCACCGCACCACAATGCGATGCTGGCCAGAATTAAGTCTGGCTGTCGTGCCTACGATGCCGCGCGAAAAGAGCGGCGGCCGTCGCGAAGCAAGGTTTTGACGACTGGCGAGTTCAACGCCCAGCCTGCTGCATTCACCGCGAGTTAAAGAAAGCCGATCCATCGATCATCGCGCGTTGAGTTCGCAGTCCTGGCCGTTCTTCAACCCACAGCCACAGCGTGACGCATTGTCTCAGGCAATAATATCCGGGGTGATCTGATCTTCGATGAAGGAGATCCGGTCTTTCAGCTGAAGCTTCCTCTTCTTCAACCGTTGCAGTCGCAAAAGATCGGGTGCCGGTGAATGTTGCAAGGCATCGATAGCGGCGTCGAGGTCGCGATGTTCCTGCTGCAATCGGGCGAGTTCTAACGGGAGTTCGCGATCTTCGTCGTCGTTCATGTTTCTAGCTGACTGGATTCGCAAGTCATTTGCGAGGAATTTCTAGGATGACTATCGCCGGTGCAGGCGCACCACGCAAGCCGTCCGGTTCCATGTTTTTGCGGCGCGATCAGGTCACGATTCGTTTCACACGATACCTGAAACTCAAAATACACTTTTCAATACCCATCGACAGATGTCCACTGTCATGTAGAATTCATCGTCCAACCGAACGTATCCTGAGGTTCAATCCTACCGAGGAGTTTTCGAATGGCACTACAGGCGCATCTCGTCGAACTGGAACGCAAGCACAAAGTTCTCGAAAGCGAATTGCACGAAGCGCTCGTGCACCTGTCTACCGACGATCTCCGCATCGTCGAACTCAAGCGTCGAAAACTGATGGTCAGGGACGAAATCCAGCGTCTCAAAAATGGGGCCAGCGAAACGGTGCACTGATCAACGGCTGCACTGATCAGCGAACGATAAATCACAACATCGACATCGCCGTCTACGTCACTGCTTTCGCGTAGGTGCGATGACGTCTTCCCCTCATCCCGCGATAGGTTTGCGACGAAGCTCCAGTATTCGGTTGGCCTGGATCGCTTCGCCTGCAACCTTTCGCGTTTAATGTCCCGCCATCTCAGCCACGTAGTCCGCGATGGCCAGCGATGATGTCAGCCCCGGTGACTCGATGCCGAACAGGTTGATAAGGCCCGGCACGCCATGGGTCTGGGCACCCTGGATCATGAAATCCTGCACCGCGACTGCGGGCGGCACGATCTTCGGCCGCATTCCTGAATAGCTTGGCATTAATGCGCCGTCCGGCAGACTTGGCCAGTAGCGCCTGATAGCCGGATAGAACCTCTCTCCGCGTGCCGGATCGACCGTGTAGTCGATGTGATCCACCCACTCGACGTCAGGGCCGAAACGCGCCTGGCCGGCCAGATCGAGCGTCAGATGCACCCCGAGGCCGCCCGGTTCCGGCACGGGATAGATCAGCCGCGAGAACGGTGCTTTCGCATTGCAGCTGAAATAACAGCCTTTCGCCAGATAAGCGGGCGGTATCAGGTCGAGCGGCATGCCGTCGAGCATGCGGGCGATCGCGGTTGCGGACAGGCCTGCTGAATTGATCAGCATGTCGCAGGCTAGTGTCATCGGAGCCTCGCCGCCGACATCCAGCTCGAAACCGTCGGCGGTGACCCGGCCACGTTCCAGCGGCGCGAGGAATGCGAAGGCCGCGCCGGCGGCTTCCGCTTCACCGCGCAGCGACAACATGTAGCTGTGGCTATCGACGATTCCGGTGGAGGGTGACAACAGCGCGGCTTCGCAAGCCAATGCCGGCTCCAGCGCCCGTGCCTCTGTCCCGGATAATTGCTCGAGATCAGCGACGCCATTGGCTTCGGCATGCGCTTTGATCGACGCCAGTTTGGCGATCTCCTCCGGACGTGTGGCGACGATCAGTTTCCCGGAGTTGCGATGTGGGATGCCGCGATCGCGGCAATAATCATAGAGCGCCTGTTTTCCAGCGACGCAGAGCCGTGCCATCAGGCTTCCGGCCGGATAATAGATGCCGGCATGGATGACCTCGCTGTTGCGCGACGAGGTCACGGTACCAATCGCGTCCGCGGCCTCCAGCACGATGACCTCGCGTCCCGCTTCCGCCAGTCGCCGGGCGATCGCAAGACCCACGACGCCGGCGCCCACCACCACGCATTCAACCTTGTCCATGTCGCGTCCGATAGTTTGCTGCGCCGGTCAGCTGCGGTTCGACCTTGCGCATGTGGCGCATTAGTAAAACATTAAGCATCACAGCTAATTACCACCAAATTTCGCCGCATTCTGCAGGTGCGACGATACGCATTTACCTGATCCACATACCTGTAACCAAACACTCACGCTGCGAATACGCGGGTGTGTAATGACTGGCAAGATCGGGCGATCAGACAGCAAGGCGGCAGTGTCCGTCATCGCAGTCGCATGCCTTCTCGGCAGCATTGCCGGAGCCCACGCAGAATCCCCGGCGGTTCATTATATCAGTGAACTCGACCCGCAAATGATCTGGCAGATCCTCATCGGTGGATTTGTCGCGCTGGCATTTCTCGCCGCCATTGTGCTGTGGGTCGCCTCGGCGCTGCGCAATGTGCGTCGCGAGCAGCATCGTCGCAATGCGTTTGTCGGTTCTGCCCTCAATCATCTCGGCCAAGGCATCGTGATGCTCGACGACCAGAAGCGGGTCGTGTTTTGCAACGATCGCTATCTTGAGATCTACGACCTGACGCGCGCCGACATCACCAAGGATATTACCGGTCCAGAATTGCGTGAGTTACGCCGCCAGCGTGGCAAGCTCGATCTGGCCACCCAGAGCTTCTACGAGCAGACTGTTTCCGCCGGCGAGTACATTGCCGAAATGCCCGGCGGGCAATCCGTTCACGTCAAGTTCAGCCGGCTTCCCAATGGCGGCGCCATTGGCATTCATGAGGACTGCACCGAGCAGCGTTTCCTGCAGCGGGAGCTTGCGACCACCAAGCAATTCCTCGAATCTGTCCTTGATCACGTCCCGATCTGCGTCGCGGCCAAGACCATTGACGATGGCCGCTATATCTTCGCCAACCGGGCTTTCGAGACCTTCTCTCGGCTCTCGCGCGATAAGATCGTCGGCAAGCGACCGGATCAGATATTCTCCGCACAGTCTGCGAAAGCGATTGCCGAAGCCGATGCCCTGGCAGTGGAAACGCGCAGTCAGTGTCGCAGCGAGTTCAATGTGGAGATTGGCTCAGACCTCCGCACGCTGGATAGCAATCGCGTGATTGCCTTTAACGAACGCAATGAGCCGGCATTTCTGATTGCGCTGTTCGAGGATGTGACCGACCGCAAGTCGCTGTCCAAGGAACTGGAGAACGCCAAGAAATTCCTTGAGACCGTGCTCGACAACATTCCTGTGTCGCTAATGGTGCAACAGATCAGCACCGGTCGTTATCTGTTCGCCAACCGCGGCGCAGAGGTCATTTTGGGTCGCAAGCGCGAAGACGCTATCGGTCTGACCGTTCCCGAAATGCTTCGCCCGGAAGAAGCGAAGCTGATCGTCAGCCGGGATCAGGCGGCGATCAGGGGCCGAACACCGATTGCGGAAGAGCATCCGATCAGCACGCGCGACGGATTGCGGCTGTTCCTGACCCGGCGGGTCACCGTGCTCGACGAAGCAGGCGAGCCGCAATATCTGATCAAGACCCACGAAGATGTCACCGACCGCCGCCAGACCGAGGCGCGGATGGCGCATATGGCCTATCACGACGGCCTGACCGATCTGCCGAACCGCCCGGCCTTTTTGCAGGCTCTGTCGCAGATGATCGATGCCTGCGGCGAAACCTCGGAGGAATTCGCCGTGCTGTCGATCGATCTCGACGGCCTGAAGGAGGTCAACGATGTCTTCGGTCACGCCATCGGTGACAAGCTGCTGATCGAAGTGTCGCGTCGTGTCGATGCAGCCGTGGGCGGCGGAGTTGTGGCGCGGCTCGGCGGTGACGAGTTCGGCGTGATCATCGACGGCGCGCAGCCCGCGGCCGGGCTGTTGATCGCAGAGCGGATCTCCGCGGCCCTTGCGGAGGAATTCCCGATCGAGGGCAAATCGGTGCGGACAGGCGTCACCACGGGCATCTCGCTGTTCCCGCGCGACGGCCATGACCCGGCCGCGTTGCTGGCGAATTCCGGCGCGGCGCTGTTCCGTGCCAAGTCGCAGTCGCGCGGTTCGATCAGCATCTTCGAGCCGCAAATGGACCAGCAACTGCGCGATCGCCGCGTGCTGCATCAGGACCTCTCGGCCGCGATCCGCAATGGCGAATTGTCGCTGCACTACCAGCCCCAGGCACGCGCCGGCCAGACCGTGGTCGATGCCGACATTACGGGCTTCGAGGCGTTGGCGCGGTGGATTCATCCGACGCGCGGTTTCGTGCCGCCCGGAGACTTCATTCCGCTGGCCGAAGAAAGTGGCCTGATCGTCGAGATGGGTGAGTGGATCCTGCGTCAGGCCTGCCTTGAGGCCGCCTCATGGCCGGTCCCGCTGCAGATCGCGGTCAACCTGTCGCCCGCGCAGTTCATGCATGGTGATCTCGTCGGCCTCGTGCATTCGATCCTGCTCGAAACCGGCCTGCAGCCCGGTCGCCTTGAGCTGGAAATCACGGAGGGTGTGCTGATCGAGGATTTCGATCGCGGCGTCGCGTTGCTGCGGCGGTTGAAGGCGCTCGGCGTGCGCATCTCAATGGACGACTTCGGCTCCGGCTATTCCTCGCTGACCTATCTGCAGGCATTCCCGTTCGACAAGATCAAGATCGACCGCGCTTTCGTGATCAATCTGGGGCTCAATCCGCAGTCCGCCGCCATCGTGCGCGCGGTCATCGGGCTGGGCCATGGCCTCGACGTCGCGATCGTTGCGGAAGGCGTCGAGACCCACGAGCAACTCTGCTTCCTCGCCAGCGAAGGCTGCGACGGCGTACAAGGCTACTTCATCGGGCGTCCTGCCCCGATTGCGCAATATGCTGCGCTGGTCGGACGGATTGCCGCCGCTGCGCCCGCCGCGCGCATGGTCGGTTGAGCGACAGGCCGTTGCGAAGTGCTGATGTTGTTGAGCCCGCGGCGTTCCGCGGCTAGCTTGCGGTTATGACGAATCTCACTGCGACAGTCGCGGATCCGGCGGCCAGCGATGCGCCGGTCATCGCCTATCCCACGCCCTTGCTGCGGATCGACGGCGTCACCAAAAAATTCGGCGCGCATAGCGCAGTGGACAATCTCTCTTTGGACATCAAGGCCGGTGAATTCTTCGCGCTGCTCGGCCCGAGCGGCTGTGGCAAGACCACGTTACTGCGCATGCTGGCAGGTTTCGAAGCGCCGGACACGGGCAAGATCGAGTTGAACGGCGAGGATATCGCCGCGGTCTTGCCGCATCAGCGGCCCGTCAACATGATGTTCCAGAACTACGCGCTGTTTCCGCATCTCAACGTGCGCGACAATATCGGTTTCGGTCTCAAGAGCGCTGGCCTGACGCGTCTCGGCATCGATACGCGGGTTGCCGAGATGGTGGCGCTGGTCAAGCTCCAGGGACTGGAGAAACGCCGGCCGGATCAATTATCGGGTGGCCAGAAACAACGCGTAGCGCTCGCCCGGGCGCTGGCGCGGCATCCGCAATTGTTGCTGCTCGATGAGCCGCTGGCAGCTCTCGACAAGAAACTGCGCGAGGAAACCCAGGTCGAATTGATGGCGCTGCAGCGTCAGCTCGGCACCACCTTCGTGATCGTTACCCACGATCAGGAGGAGGCGATGACCATGGCCGACCGCATCGGCGTCATGAATGATGGTCGCCTGCAACAGGTAGCGACACCGCGACAGCTTTATGAGGTGCCCGCATCGCGCTGGGTCGCGGAGTTCGTCGGCGACATCAACATCATCGAGGGCGGTATCACGCACCGTGATAGTCATCGCCTGACCATTGCAGGCCGCGATGTCGGAACCCTGTTTGCGATCGAGCCGCGACAACCTGTCGGCGACGCGGTCATCTGCGTTGCGATCCGACCGGAGAAGATCCGGTTGTCGCGTCGCGGGCCGGCGACGGACCTCGTCAATAGCGGCGCCATGAACAGCCTTGAGGGTGTCATTTCCGACGTCGGCTATCTCGGCGGTCGCTCGCTCTACAAAGTGAAGCTCGACCGTGGAGCCACATTGCGGGTCGCTCTCGCCAATACGGCGCGGCTCGATGTCGATGCCTATTCGATCGGCGAGCGCGTTGCGGCATGGTTTGCCCCCGATGATTGCGTGGTGCTGGTTCAATGAGCGCGCGCCGCATCTTCACGGCGCCGGCGCGGCTCGCTGCCATCCCGCCCTATGTCTGGATGATGCTGTTCTTTCTGGTGCCGTTCGGTTTCGTGCTGAAGATCAGCCTGTCGCAGACAGCGATTGCGCAGCCGCCTTATCTGCCGGTGTTTGGTCTGTCCGAAGGAATCGCCGGGCTAAAGGCCTCGTTTGCGGCGCTGTCGCTGGATAATTTCCGGCTGCTCGTTTCGGACAATCTCTATCTCGCATCCTATCTGCGCAGCGTCCTCGTCGCCGTCGTGTCGACCTTGATCTTGCTCGCGGTCGGTTATCCCATCGCCTATGGCATGGCGCGTTTGCCGCGACGCTGGCAGGGCATTGCGATGATGCTGGTGATCGTGCCGTTCTGGACCTCGTTCCTGATCCGCATCTATGCCTGGATCAACATCCTGCAGCATGACGGCTTGCTCAATAAGGTCCTTCTTGCGCTGCACGTCGTATCGACGCCAATCGTGTGGCTCTCCACCGACAGTGCGATGTATCTCGGCATCGTCTATTCCTATCTGCCTTTCATGATCCTGCCGCTCTATGCCACGCTGGCGAAGCAGGACCCGTCGCTGATCGAGGCCGCCGCCGATCTCGGCGTCTCGCGCATCGACGCCTTCTGGCTGGTAACAGTTCCCTTGTCTCTGCGCGGTGTCGGCGCCGGGGCATTGCTGTGCTTCATCCCGATCATGGGCGAATTTGTCATTCCTGATCTGCTCGCCGGTTCGAATTCGCTGATGATCGGCCAGACACTGTGGCTCGAATTCTTCACCAACAAGGATTGGCCGGTCGCCTCTGCCACCGCCATCGTGTTGCTCGGGCTGCTGTTGATCCCGTTACTGGTCTATGACCGGCTGCAGCGCCGGCAATTGGAGGCGCGCTGATGGCCGTGCATCCGCTCCGCCTGTCGCGCTTCAATGTCACGTCGCTGGTGCTCGGCCTGGCGTTTCTCTATCTGCCGATCGTCATTCTGGTCATCTATTCGTTCAACGCGTCTCGCCTCGTGACCGTGTGGGGCGGCTGGTCGACGCGCTGGTACACCGAATTCTTCAACGACCGTGCGATGCTCGATGCTGCCTGGATGAGCCTTCGCGTGGGGGTCGTGTCAGCAACGCTGGCAACGCTGCTCGGCACTTTGGCCGCGATAGCGTTGACGCGTGGTGCGGGGTTTCGCGGTCGCATGCTGATGTCCGGGATGCTCTACGCGCCGCTGGTGATGCCCGAGGTGATCACCGGCCTGTCACTGCTGCTGCTGTTCGTGGCGCTGGATGCCGGGCGCGGCTTTGTCACGGTGACCATCGCCCACACCACACTCACCATGTGCTTCGTCGCCGTCGTGGTGCAATCGCGCCTCGCGGGGATTGATCGCAGCCTCGAGGAAGCGGCGATGGATCTTGGCCGCGATCCGCTCCGCGCATTTATAGCCGTTACGTTGCCGCTGATCTGGCCGGCCATTGCCGCCGGCTGGATGCTGGCCTTCACGCTGTCGCTGGACGATCTCGTCATCGCGAGTTTTACGACCGGGCCGGGTTCGGCGACGCTACCGATCAGGATCTATTCGGAAGTGCGTCTTGGCGTGAAACCGGAGATCAACGCCATCTGCACGCTGATCGTCGGGTTCATCGCCGTCGTTATCGTGCTGGCATCGCTGGTGTCTAAACTGTCGAGCGCCCGGGGCGAAAGCGCCGCGCCGTTGTAAGGCAAAAAGTTAGTTCGCCTTTGGTGCTGCATCCGCAGGTGCTGCCGCCGCAGGTGCATCGGCGGGCTTATCCGGCTCTGCTACCGGCGCCTGTTTGGGCACGCCCGTAAAGCGCTCGATCACCGAGCGTACGGCGTCGCGGGTCTTGCGATCCTTCACTGCATCCAGCAAAGGCGCCGCACCCGGCGATCGGCGGATCAGGCTTTCTGGATCGGGAAAGATCAGCGGATCATCCCACGGGCCCTGGATCACGAAAGGCAGCTCGAAGCCGCCGGTGCCGTTGGTTGCCGGATTGAGACTGGCAATGCCCTTGAAATCATATTCACGTGAGGGCACCGACGCGGTACCGGTCAGCGTCAGTTTCGCAGCGGGACCATCGATCCGGATATCCTGCGCGGTGGCGATGCCGTCGTTGAATTTCACGGACATGTTGAGCGTGTTGAACGGCGTCGAACCCGAACGGAAATTGCCGGCGCCGGACAGCGGACGTCGCTCCAGCCTTTTCAATAGCTGTTCGACGTTGAAGCCGCTGATGGCGCCGTCATGACCGGTCAGCGTCGCGGTGCCGTCAAGCGATTGCGCGAGACCGAACGGCGATGAGCCCGAGGCCTCCAGCATCATGCTGAGATTGCCGCGTCCGGTGAGCTTGTTGACGCCGAACAGATCGCTGGCACAGGCCTGCAGATCGACATCGCTGAACTGGAACTGGGCCTTCACATCGGCCACGGCATCGGAATGGGCAACATTGAACGAACCACGGACGATGCCGCCATACATCTGTGCCTCACCCACCGACAGCGCCAGTGTACCGCCGCGCAGATTGGCGCCGAGCGCGGTGCGGCCGAGCACTGAGGAGCCGACGGTGACCTTGGCGGCCGACAGGCGCATATCGAGATCGGTGGTGGACAGCGCGTTTAAGTCGAACAGCTGCCGGTTCCAGTCACGCGCGCCGGAGGCCAGCAGCCGCACGGTGGACACATAGGGCGTGAAGTCGAGTGCACCGGCAGCCAGCGTCGCCTGCAGCGTCTGACGGCCTGTATTGCTATAAGTCATGACGCCTTCGGCACTGTTGCCGTCGAGCTCGACATTGACATTGGTCAGCGCGATCGACGGACCGACCAGGCTGGCGCGCGCCTTCAGGGCAAAGCGGCCGAAACCGCCGGAGCCGGGCGGTGCCTGACCGACCCAGCGCAGCGCATTGCGCAGCGACAGGCTGTCGGCAGTCAGCGTGCCTTCCATGACCAGACTGGCCTTGTTGGCGACGGTGCCGTCGAAGGCCAGCTTGATCGGCGCACCGGCGATGCGTGCCTTTACACCGGAGCGCTCGCCGGACAGTGCGGCAATGAAGTCGCTGACGCTGAGGCTGCCGTCGATGCGTTCGCCGCGCCAGTCGAACTGGCCGGTTGCAGCGAATGAGCGCGAGATCGATGGCCAGGCCAGTGAGAGGTCGATGTCGCCGAGACGCTCGGTGTTTTGCGGGTCCTGATAGTGCAGCACGCCGTCCTGGATGCGGATCTCGGAGAAGGATAGTGGCTGTTCAGCGCCCGGCCTCATGGTGCGGGCGATGGACTCGATGAATGGCGTCCAGTTGCTTTCGCCGGAGGCCTCACGGATCACGCGGATACGTGGCCGCAGCATCATCATGTCGGCGATCTCGAAGCGCTGCAGCAGCAGCGGCAACAACCGCAGATTGGCCGTCAACACGTCGACCGTCAAAGCGGGATCGATCGACCCGCCGCCTTTCAGGCCGACATCGTGAAACGAGACATAGCTGCCTGGAAAGACCGAGACATCCACCGCGCCGTTGACGACGAAATCCAGCCCGGTCACGGCGCGGATCTGGGCCTCCACGGCATGACGCAACGTATCGCGGTTAAGCAACCACGACATGGCAAACAGCCCGATCACTGCAACACCCAGGAGCGCCGCAATCGGCATCCCCAGGCGTCTTATTCCTTGGGCACTCGTCAATGAACTATCCGGGTTGGTTGGTGGTCACACATAGCGGGGCGGCATCCATGTGCGCCCACGTCCAAGGTCCTCAATTTGAAGGGTTTTCTTGACGCTTTCAAGGCCATAGCGGGGGTGATGGGGTCGCAGTCCCCCGCGATTGACCTGCCGCGGAGTTTCCGCCTAATAATCCACAACATAGCCGCCCGCGCCCGCTGGGTTCTCAGCGCATTCCTGCATCAGGTCGATTCCCATGAACAAGGTCTACCCCGACGCCAAATCGGCACTCGACGGCATTCTCAAGGACGGCATGATGATCATGTCCGGCGGCTTCGGCCTCTGCGGCATTGCCGAGGACCTGTCGGACGCATTGCGCGATTCCGGGGTCAAGGACCTCACCGTGGTGTCCAATAACGCCGGCGTCGACGGCATCGGCCTGTCTCGCCTGCTGGAAACCCGCCAGATCAAGAAGATGATCTCGTCCTATGTCGGCGAGAACAAGCTGTTCGCCCAGCAGTATCTGGCCGGCGAACTGGAACTCGAATTCTCCCCGCAGGGCACCTTGGCCGAGCGCATCCGCGCCGGCGGCGCCGGCATTCCCGGCTTTTACACCAAGACCGGCGTCGGCACGCTGATCTCGGAAGGCAAGCCGACCATGGAATTCAATGGCGAGACCTACATGCTCGAGCGTGGTCTGTTCGCTGATATTGCCATCGTGCACGCCTGGAAGGGCGATACCGCAGGCAACCTCGTCTATCGCAAGACCGCCCGCAACTTTAACCCGATGATGGCGACCGCCGCGAAGATCACCATTGCCGAAGTCGAGCATCTGGTGCCGGCCGGCGAGATAGACCCGGATCACATTCACACCCCCGGCATTTTTGTGAAGCGCATTGTCGAGGTCGGTACCGGCAAGAAGCGGATCGAAAAAGTTACCTCGCGTCAGCGTCCCGCGTAACCGCCAAAAGCAAAAACAGGAGAGAACGATGGCTTGGACCCGTGATCAAATGGCAGCGCGCGCGGCTAAGGAACTGCGCGACGGATATTACGTCAATCTCGGCATCGGTATTCCGACGCTGGTGTCGAACTACATTCCCGAAGGCGTGGACGTTCAGCTGCAGAGCGAGAACGGCATGCTCGGCATGGGCCCTTTCCCCTATGAGGGCGACGAAGATCCGGACCTCATCAATGCCGGCAAGCAGACCGTCACCGAACTGCCTGAGACCAGCTATTTCTCGTCGGCGGATTCGTTCGGCATGGTCCGTGGTGGCCATATTGATCTGTCGATCCTCGGCGCCATGCAGGTCGCCCAGAATGGCGATCTCGCCAACTGGATGATCCCAGGCAAGATGGTGAAAGGCATGGGCGGTGCGATGGACCTCGTCGCTGGCGTCAAGCGCGTCGTCGTCGTGATGGAGCACTCGGCCAAGGACGGCGCCAAGCTGCTGAAGAGCTGCAACCTGCCGCTGACCGGCGAGCGCGTCGTCGACATGGTCGTCACCGATCTGGCAGTGTTCACCATCGACAAGCATGGCAATGACGGCATGGCCCTGATCGAACTCGCCGATGGCGTGACGCTCGATGAGGTGAAGGCCAATACCGAAGCTGAATTCCGGGTCGCGCTGACCAACACCTGAACGATTGCGCATTCCGAACGTTGACATGATGCCCGGCCTCGTGCCGGGCATTCGTGTTAGTATCTGCCCTCTCATCTCTTTAGTTGAGCATGATCTTTCGGAAAACTGGTTTCCACTTTTCCGGGTCATGCTCTAGGAAGCCGACATGCGCGCCAGTCTCGAAGACCGTTTCTTCCTGCTTCTGATCGTCGTGGTCACGTTGGCCTTCGGCTGGATCATGAGCTCGTTCTACAGCGCGATCCTGTGGGGCGTGGTGATCGCGATCATGTTCGCACCGATGCACCGGCGCCTGGAGCGCCGGATGCCGAAGCATCCAAATTCGGCAGCTCTGCTCACCGTAGGTCTGATCGTGTTGATCGTGATCCTGCCGCTGACATTGGTTGGCGCATCGTTGGCGCAGGAAGCGGCCGTCGTCGTCGGTAAGATGAAGTCGGGTCAGTTCAACCTCGGCACGTTTCTGCAGCAGATACTCGATGCCGTCCCGCAATGGGCGAAGGGACTGCTGGATCGTTTCGGCGTTGCCAATCTCGGCGGCATGCAGGACAAGCTGACTGAGGGCCTCGTCAAAGGCAGTCAGTACTTTGCATCGCAGGCGCTGAACATCGGCCAGAGCACGTTCGACTTCATCATCAATCTCGGCATCATGCTCTATCTGCTGTTCTTCCTGTTCAAGGATGGCGAGGCGTTGTCGCAGCGTGTGAAGAATGCGATTCCGCTGCGGCCGGAGTTGCGTGACGATCTGATGGAGAAGTTCACGGTGGTGATCCGCGCCACTGTGAAGGGCGGCATTCTGGTCGCGCTGGCGCAGGGCGCGCTCGGCGGGCTGATCTTCTGGATCCTTGGCATCAATGCTGCGTTGCTGTGGGCCGTGCTGATGGCGTTCTTGTCGCTGTTGCCGGCGGTGGGTGCTGGCCTCGTCTGGATGCCGGTCGCGCTCTATCTGCTTGCGACGGGCTCGGTCGTTCAGGGTGTGATCCTGATCGCCTATGGATTTCTCGTCATCGGTCTGGTCGACAACATCCTGCGCCCGATGCTGGTCGGCAAGGACACCAAGCTGCCGGACTATCTGGTGCTGATCGCGACGCTCGGCGGCATCGATGCGCTGGGCCTCAATGGCTTCGTCGTCGGTCCGGTAATCGCTGCAATGTTTGTTGCGGGCTGGGCGATTTTCGCGCAGTCGCGAAAGGAAGTTACAGGCGACGCCGCTTAATCAGCGTTGATACTCAGACCGGCCCCTGCGGGACATCCGCAAACCGCGTCAGCCAGACCACCGGACCGATGCTCGCAGCGACGATCAGCAGTGCGGCGAGTGCGCCCTCTTCGAAGCTGCCCCGACTGGCATATTGATAGATCGATGTCGCCAGCGTTTCGACATTGAGCGGTCGCAGTAACAGCGTTGCCGGCAATTCCTTCAGGCAATCCACGAAGACCACGATGACGGCGCCGAACAATGCCGGACGCAATAGCGGCAGTTGAATCACGCGCAGCGTGGTGATTGCCGGTGCGCCGGCGGCGCGGGCGCTGTCGTCGTAATCGACGGGGATGTGCTCGAAGCCGGCCTTGATGAAACCGGTCGGTACCGCCAGGAACCGGATCACATAGGCGATCACCACGGCGGCGCCGGAGCCGACCATGACAAGCCCGGGCGATGCGAGACTGAGCCATCCGGCGAGCTTGCTGAATCCATTGTCGATGAACAGCACCGGCGTCAGCAGACCCAGCGCCAGCACCGTTCCGGGCAGCGCATAGCCGGTCTGGGCGACAGCGACCGACAGGTTGGTCAGCCGCGAAGTACGCCAGCGCTGAGCGACGATCACCACAAGCCCGAGAAGCAGTGCGGCTCCCGTGGCAATTGCGGCCAGCGCAATGGTGTGGCCGGCATCGCGCCACACCGTCGTTTCCATCGACAGTAGACCGCGGCGCAGGCTTTCACGCAGCAGATAGAGCAAGGGCACGGCGAAGCCGAGCAGGGCAGGGAGGAGACAGGCGGTGAAAGCAAGCCATCCGCGTACGCCTGTCAAAGGTGTGCGCGGTGCCAGTCGCGGATTCTCCGAAGAGAATTCCACGCTGCCTTCGCGGCGGCCGAAGCGCTCGATGGTGATCAGCACCCCGACGATGGCGAGCATGAACAATGACAGCTGCGCAGCACCTGCAAGGCTGCCGCGGTTGAGCCAGGTCGTGAAAACCGAGACGGTGAGCGTGCGAATGCCCAGATATTCACTGGCGCCGATGTCATTCAGCGTTTCCAGCGATACCAGTGCGAGGCCCACAGCGAGGGCGGGGCGCGCCATCGGTAGCGAGACACGGCGGAACGTCGTCCAGCGATCCGCACCGAGTATCTTCGCGGCTTCAGCAAAATCGGCGCTGCGATGCTGGAACATCGCGCGGGCCGAGAGATAGACGTAGGGATACAACACGATGCCGATCACGAAGATGGCGCCGGGCAACGAACGCAGGCTCGGCAGCCACCCGATCGCGCCGGGCAACGACATTGCCGTTGCCAATGCGCGATGGACGAGGCCCAGTGGCTCGAACAGGTCCACATAGACGTAAGCGGCGAGATAGGTCGGAATCGCCAGCGGCAGCGGCAAGAGCCAGAGCATGAGCGTGCGGCCGGGGAAATCGTGCGCCGAGACCAGCCATGCGGTGCCGGCACCGACCGCGAGCGTGACGATACCGACGCCGATCAGGAGGGCTGCAGTGTCGCGCAGCGCCTGCGGCAACACATAGGCGATCAGATGCTGCCAAAGCTCAGGCTCCGGCTGCAGCGCCAGTAAAGCGATGCTGATGACAGGCGCTGCCACAAGCAGCGCGGTGGCAACTGCGACGAGAATCGCGAGCGCTTCGGTGCGGGAAGGCCTCACGGGCGTGCATGCTCGCGTGAGCACTCTCCACATGTCATCCCCGCGAAGGCGGGGATCCAGACCCCAAGGAGAAGTAAGTCAGAAATTGCCGTAGCCACAGCGCCCTACCGAGAGTTCGGTGCGTATGGATCCCCGCCCTGTGTGTGCTGCGGGCACACAAGGCGGGGACAACATACTGATAGGCTGTGCATCATCGCAGCCTACGGAGCAATAGCCGGGCTCAATTATCAAACCCGACCTTGTCCACCAGCGTCGACGCGGCCTTGCGGTTCGCAGCAATCTTGGCGATGGGCATCGGATCAGCATTGAGCTTGCCATAGCCCGCGATCGTCGGATTGATCGTGATGCCGGCACGCACGGGATATTCGTAATTGGCGTCGGCATAGACCTGCTGTGCATGCTCGCCTGCGAGCCATTCGATCAGCTTCATGGCATTGGCCTTGTTCGGCGCATATTTGGCAAGCAGCACGCCGGACAGGTTCACATGGGTGCCGCCGCCTTCGAAAGTCGGCAAGATCACCTTGGTGGCTTCGGCCCATGGCTTCTTGTCGGGATCGGCATTCATCATCAGCGCCCAGTAATAGGTGTTGCCGATGCCGAGATCGCATTTACCGGCCGCAACATCTCGCGCGGTCTCGCGGTCGCCGCCCGAGGGCTTCTGCGCCAGATTGGCCTTGACGCCGCGCAGCCATTCTTCGGCCTTGGCCTCGCCGTGCTTGGCGACATAGGCGGCGAACAGGCCGTTATTGTAGATGTGCTGGCCGGAGCGAATGCAGATCTTGCCCTTCCACTTCGGATCGGCCAGTTCCTCATAGGTGATGGCGTCCTGCTTGACGCGGTCCTTCGACGCATAAACCACGCGGGCGCGCATGGAGATGCCGGCCCAGTGGCCGTCGGGGTCGCGATATTGCGCCGGCACGACCTTCTCGATCACCTCGGATTTCATCGGCTGCGTCACGCCCGCCTGCACGGCCTCGTCGATGCGGCCGATATCTACCGTCAGCAGCACGTCCGCCGGGCTGTTGGCGCCTTCGGCCTTCATGCGTTGCTCGAGGCCCGAGCTCGCCGAGATCACATTGACCTTCACGCCGGTGTCCTTGGTGAAGGCTTCGAAGATCGGCTGCACCAGCTTGGTCTCGCGATAGGTATAGACATTGACTTCTTCGGCCGCCTGCAGTGCGGATGAGCCAAGGGCGGCGAAGAGGACGGCGGTGGCAAGGGCGTGATGCTTCATCATGAAATGGCTCCGGCAAGGGGCATATCTGCAATGTCAGGTGGAATAGCGCAGTGGGCGTTCGAATGTCAGTGACTGAACGTCGCGTGACAAAAGATTAGATTGATTCCAGATTCGAAAGTGGGCCGCAGATAAGCAACAGCTTACCTGCGGCCCGAGATGAGAGATCTTAGAAGTTAGCCGTCACCGAAGCCCGGAACGCACGCGGCGAGCCCGGCGTGATGTTGTTGGCCGCATCGGCGGTGGCGTAGTAGCTGGTATCGAACAGGTTCTCGATGTTCAGCTGGGCACGCCACGTCTTGTCGAGCCGGAAGTAGATTGCGGCATCGACGCGGGTGAAGGCTTTCAGCTTCACTGTATCATCCGACGTAGCGAAGAAGTCGTCGTAATGGATGATACCGAGGCCGGCACCCCACATCTCATTGAACTGATATTTGTTCCACATGGTGAAGGTGTTGAACGGCACCAGGCCGACGCGGTTGCCCGCGACGATCGTGGCGGAGCTGGCATCGACGATGCGCGCGTCGGTGTAGGCGTAGCCGCCGGTGACCTGCCACTGATCGGTGACATAGCCGGTTAGGCTGAGCTCAGCACCCTTGGTGTTGGTCTTGCCAAGGGCGACGACCTGGCCGCCCACGATGAACCTCTGGTTCTCCCGGTCGAGGTCGTAGATTGCCGCGGAGGCCTGCAGCCGTGGGGTGATGTCCCACTTCACGCCGACTTCGTTATTGATGAACTTCTCCGGCACGGTGACGGCGAGCGATGGCGTCAGCGAGCTGAACTGGTCGCCAGCGCTTGGCAGATACGAAATGCTGTAGCTGCCATAGACCGAGACGTTGTCGACCGGCTTGATAATCACGCCGGCGCGTGGCGACACCAGGTTATCCACGCGGCTGTCTACGGTGCCGCCCGGATTGAGGTTCTGCGACGTGAGGTCGAAGCGATCGTAACGAACGCCGCCGATGAACTGCAGGTAACGGCTGACTTCGATCTGATCCTGAATATAGACCGATGCGATATCGAGCGTCGCATAGGAGTTGTTGTCGGAGGCGTTGTTGTGGATGAACGACCACGGGGCAAAGGTGGTCGGGCTGGACGCGAGAACGGGCAGGGTCGTGCCGCCGTTGATCTGGCCGGTGTTGCGGAGGCTGAACGTGTTCTGCCGTCCGAACTCGGTACCGAAGACGATGGTGTGCAGCACGGGGCCGGTATTGGTCTTGTAGGTCCAGTCGGTTTGATTGAAGAGGTTTTCGCGCTGAGCAAGGTTGTTGTAAGCCGAGATTGACGCGATACCGCCCGGTGTGACGAACGTCCCCGTGGTCGGGAAGACGTTCTGGTAGAATTTGTCGTAATTGGCATAGCGCGACGAATTTTTGACCGAGAGACCGTTGTTGAAATCGTGATCGATGACGGCGTTGGCAATGTGGACGTCCTGCTTCGAATAGCTCTGGTCCGGATTGCCGAAGAAGGTCGACGCATTGGTTGCGAATGGCACCGTCGGGCGTGCATTCGTGGGCGCCGGCACGGTGCCCTGTGCCGGGATGCCGCGATCCGCGGTGCGGTCGTCATGCAGATATTCGTAGCTGAGCTTGACCTTGGTATCCTCGCCGCGGATTGTCACGGTCGGATTGATGCCATAACGCTCCAGGTGACCGTAGTCACGATAGGTTCCGGAATTCTCATACATCGCGTTGATGCGCGCCGCGACGTTCTCGTTCACGGCGCCGCCGGTATCGATCGTCACGCGCTTGTTGTCGAACGAGCCGCCCTGAACCGTCACTTCGCGGATCGGAACGCCGTCGGCTTCCTTCTGCACGCGATTGATAACACCGCCGCCGCCGCCGCGACCGAAGATCATGGCATTCGGCCCCTTCAGGACCTCGATACGCTGGGTGTTGTAGAGATCGCGGAAATACTGCACGTCGTCGCGGATGCCGTCGATAAAGAAGTCGGCATTGGTGCGCTGCCCGCGGATGACGACGTCATCGCGATTGCCTTCGCCCTGATGCGGCACGACGCCCGGCACGTAGCGAACTGCTTCGCCAATGCTGCGGAAGTCCTGATCCCGGATGAATTCCTTCGTCAGCACCGTGACCGATTGCGGCACGTTGAGGAGCGCGGTGTTGGTTTTGGTGCCGCTCGAAATATTGCGGGTGATGTAGCCGACCTGGCCGGACTGTGCGTCCTGAGGGTTGACGCTGAGCGGCTGGCGAACCGGCTGCGGCGCAACGGGGCGGGTGCGGGCGACGCGGCCGGATGCGGCGCGCTGCGGCTGGGCACGGCGGACGCGCGGCGCGCTGGGAGCGTCGACCTGCACCGGCGGCAATGTCGATGCGCCGGAATTCGCATTCTGTGCAATTGCCGGCTCTGCGATGCAAAATCCCGCCGCGATGATGGCCGCCGCGCTCGTGGAAATCAGAAAAGCTTTGCGCGCCGCCGTGCCGCGCCCCCCGATAGAAGTCCTGGAAGTCATTACTACGCCCCTGAAATATTCTCCGCTCATGCAAATGCCGGCGGTCCTTGTGCTTCCTCGGAAACACTTGGACACATCTGCAATTCGGAGTATTAGGCGCGAATTAGATGGCGTTTAGAATAAATCGAACTTCGAGGGATATGCCCAAGGTGTGTGATCCGTGCACCAATGGGCGTCGAAATAATTTGTAATCGTTCTAAACGAGGGGCGGCGGCTAGCCTGCGCCAAACGATTGGTCACTGGACAAGCGCTGCGCGTAAGCGCCGCAGTCACCGACACTTGGGATAAGGGAATATCGGGATGCCTCCGATGTTGTCTGACTGACTGACCTTCCGAAGGTCCTGCAGGCACGAGATTGAATGATGCGCGTTCTACTGATCGAAGACGATGCCATGTTCGGCAAGGCGCTGGTGCGTGGCCTGAGCGAGAATGGCATGAGCGTCGACTGGGCGCGCAATGGCCGCGATGGCTTCGCCGCGATGGACCGGTCGGAATATGCGGTCGCTCTGATCGACATTGGCCTGCCCAAGATGTCCGGCCTGGACGTGCTCAAGGCGAAAAGAAAAGCAGGCATGACCACGCCGGCCCTTATCATCACCGCGCGGGATGGCGTGTCCGATATGGCGGCGGGCCTCGATCTCGGCGCAGACGATTACATCGTCAAGCCGTTTGAACTGCCGGTACTGCTCGCGCGAATCCGCGCAGTCACGCGCCGCGCCAATGGCCGCGTGGTATCGCTGATGACCTCCGCGGAGATCACGCTGGATCCATCGATGCAGGTGGCGACGTTCCGCGATATCAAACATCTGCTGTCGGTGCGCGAATTTGCAGTGCTGCAGGCTTTGATGGAACGCCCCGGGCAAATCCTGTCGCGTAGCCAGATCGAGAGCCGGATTTACGGCTGGGGCGAGGAAGTCCAGAGCAACGCGGTCGATGTGCTGATTCACGGGCTGCGCAAGAAATTTGACAAGGACATCGTCCGCAATGTCCGCGGTGCGGGCTGGATGGTCACCAAGGAGGGCGCATGACGTCGTTGCGAAAGACCGTGATGACTTACGTCACGGGACTGCTGATCTTGGTCGGCGTTGCTGCGGCCGTCACGTCCTATTATTTCGTCAAATACGAGGTGAACAGTTTCCAGGACAACGCTCTTCACGAGGTTGCGCTTACGGCGGGCATGGTGTTCCGGCATGATATCGAGCCGCGGATTGATGCCGAGCTGGAAGACCAGCTGGTGATCCAAATCTGGGATCAGGCAAAGCAGCCCATTCATCGTTCAGGCCCCTCGGTCGATATCCCGTTTCAGTCGGAACTCGGCTATGCCGACGTGACCGCGGGTGGAGAGCGTTGGCGCGTGTTCAGGTCGCGCGACGCGACGCATGCGATCCAGGTCGCGCAGCGCTGGAGTGCGCGCGAGGAAGTGGCCGCCTATGCGGCCGCGGGCGCTGCGGTGCCGCTAATCGCGGCCATCCCGATTGCGTGGCTGATGATCTGGTGGGCCGTGAAGCGCGTGTTGTCCGGGCTTGGAACACTATCGGCCGATATCGGACAGCGCAGCGCCGATGCGAAAGACGCGCTCAGTCTGACGGGCGTTCCGGTCGAAGTCGCTCCGCTTGTGACAGCCATGAACTCGCTGATCGAGCGACATCAGACCGCGCTGGAGACCCAGCGTCGCTTTGTGTCCGACGCGGCACATGAATTGCGGACTCCGCTCGCGGCGCTTCAGATCCAGATCGACAATCTGCGGGCACGGGAGCTCAATGGGCCTGAACGTGAGATTGCGCAGGATCTCCTCGATGGCATTCGCCGTGCTTCCTATTCGGTCAATCAATTGATGACCATGGTTCGCGCCGATGCGGGCATCGAAAGCGCAGCCGAAGTCGTCGATGCCGAGGCCTTCGTGCGGCTGGTAGTATCCGGCTTTGTCTCCATCGCGGAGGCCAAGGGCGTCTCACTCGCGATCGTACCGGGGACGCGTGATGAACTGAACGTCCGTGCCGCCGATCTCCGGCTGATCGTCTCGAACCTGCTCGACAATGCGGTGCGTTACACGCGTGCCGGCGGCGCGGTCAGCATCAAGGCTGTGCGCCGAGGCACGGATTTCGTCATCGAGGTGATCGACAGCGGATGCGGAATTCCGGAAACCGCCGTGCCGTATCTCTACGATCGCTTCTTCCGTGCGGCGCCGATGGATATCGATGGCACCGGACTCGGATTGGCGATTGCCCGGACGGCGGCGGATCGTAACGGCTTCAGCCTCGATATCGCAAACCGCGACGATGCTCAGGGCGTCAGGGCTGCCGTCTCGATCCCACTCGGAGAAGTGTCGAACGAAGTCAGGCAGTTCGAAGCTGCGTAATTACGCTACGCGTCGTCACCTGGGAAAGCGTCGGCAAGCGCACGCAATGCCTCGGGTTCGCGCAGCACGATGCGCTGACGGCTGCTTTCGATCAGCCCGCGCTGTTCCCAGGTGCTGAGGGTGCGGCTCACGGTGAAGACGGTGGCGCCGGTCATCTCAGCGATATCCTGACGACTCAACAGGAAATCGATCTCGATGCCTTGTGCTGTCTTGCGGCCTGATTGGTTCGCCAGTCGCAGCAGGGCGTGAGCAACGCGCTGCTCGACCTGCTGGGTCGACATCTCGACCACGCGCGTATGAGCCTCCTGCAACCGGCCACCGACGGTCTTGAGCGTATTGGCGGCGAGGGCGGGATAGTCGGCAACCAGCCGCGTCCAGATCGTGGTGGGCCACACCAGAACCACGCTGTCATCCACCGCCGTTGCGGTTGCCGGATAAGCCGTCAGTCCCATCGCCTGACCGATCCCGAAGATCTCGCCGGTCGCGACATAGCGCACGATCACCTGTTCGCCGGCGGGCGTCATCTTGGTCGCGCGGATATGGCCATGGAGCAGCAGATAGAACGAATGGACGTCCTCGCCCTGCTCGAAAATCACCTTGTTCTTCGCGACGCGGATCGAATGCGCCTCGCGCAGGATCGCCTCGCAGGCTGCGGTGCCGAGACTCTCGAACAGCGGCAGATGCGCGACCATGGAGCTGTCGACCGCCGACATGCGTTCTCCGTCAAATTCCCGTTCCGGCCACTTCTAGACCGTGATTGCGGGCGTCGATCAAGCGGAAGTTTGCGCTGGCGCAATGTCGAGGCCGGGCGGCAGGCCTAATTTGGCGCATCCGGCTGAAATGACCGGAGTTTACGGAGAAATACGATGCGCAAGGCTCTTATGCTTGCAACCGCCGCCGTCCTTTTCGCTCTGACAGGCGCCGCTGGCGCTGCGGAGGTCGAGGTCAAAATGCTCAACAAGGGCGCTGACGGGGCCGCCATGGTGTTCGAGCCCGCATTGGTCAATGTGCAGCCCGGCGATAGCGTGAAATTCGTGTCGACCGACAAGGCGCACAGCGTTGAGTCGGTCAAAGGCATGCTACCCGCCGATGCGACGCCCTTCGTTGGCAAGATGAGCCAGGACCTCGTGGTGACCTTCGACAAGCCCGGCGTCTACGGCGTGAAATGCGCGCCGCATTACGGCATGGGCATGGTGGGACTGGTGGTGGTCGGTACGCCAACCAACGCGGCCGAAGCCAAGGCGGTGACCCATCCCGGCAAGGCCAAGACAGTGTTCGCGACGTTATTCGAGAAAGTCGCTGCGAAGTAACACGCCCCAAACGCGAGAGTAACGATGACGCTTCTTCGTGTTCGCTCCATTGCCGATTGGCCGTTGCTCTCGGCCGGCTTCCGCCCTTTTTTCCTGCTCGGTGCGTGTTATGCCGGCTTGGGAATTCTGGTCTGGATGCCGGCCTTCCATGGCCGGCTGGCGCTGGCCACCGGTTTTTCGCCGCGCGACTGGCACATTCACGAGATGCTGTTCGGCTTCATGTCGGCGGTGGTCACCGGCTTTCTGTTCACGGCCATTCCGAACTGGACCGGGCGTCTGCCAATCCGCGGCTTGCCATTGCTCGGGTTGGTCGTCCTCTGGATCGCTGGGCGCGCTTGCGTGACATTTTCGGCCCATACCGGCTGGCTCGCAGCGATGCTGGTCGACGTCAGCTTCCTGACGCTGGTCGCCGCCGCTGCAACCCGCGAGATCGCGGCGGGCCGCAACTGGCGCAATCTGCCGGTGGTCGGCATCGTCGCATTCCTGCTGGCCGGTAACATCGCCTTTCATGTTGAAGCTCATCTTGCGGGCGCCGCAGACGTCAGCATCCGGATCGGCGTCGCGGTCGTGGTGTTGCTGATCTCGCTGATCGGCGGCCGGATCATTCCGAGCTTCACCCGCAACTGGCTGGTGCGTGAGAATCCCGGTCGGCTTCCAGTGCCGTTCGCGCGTTTCGATATGGTTGTCATTGCCGTCAGCGCCGCTGCGCTGGTGCTGTGGATCGCGCGACCCTTTGCCGAACTAACGGGAGCAGTTCTCGCGCTGGTTGGCTTGTTGCAGATCATGCGTCTCGCGCGCTGGGCCGGCAATCGGACTTGGCGCGAGGGCCTGCTGCTGATCCTGCATATTGGTTACGCTTTCGTGCCGCTGGGTTTCCTGCTGAATGCCGCAGCGGCAGCAGGATGGGTCGCGCCCAGCGCCGGCCTGCATGCATGGATGGCAGGTGCGGCCGGCGTGATGACGCTGGCTGTCATGAGCCGCGCAACACTGGGGCATACTGGCCAGGCACTGCACGCCTCACGCACGACGCTGATGATCTATGCTGCCGTCATCGTGGCGGCACTGGCGCGGATTGGCGCCGTGATCGCGCCGGCTTACAGTCCGCCGCTGCTCCATGTTGCAGCATTGACGTGGGTCGCGGCCTTTATCGGCTTCGCCGTCTCATTCGGTCCGCTGCTGATCGGCTATCGCAAGCCACGCCGTTCCGACGCGGCGATGGCGCTCAGTCGCTAAATCGGTGAAGGCCGCTCAGGCCTTCATCGCCGCATTCGAAAATGCCACCTCGATCAGCGTGCCCGAGCTCGGCGCGGTCTTGATCTGGAAGCGCGCGTTGTTGGCTTCGACGAGGGCCTTAGTCAGCGACAGGCTGACACCCGAGCTCTCCGAAGAATCAGCCGGCGTCGAACTACGGAATGGCTCCATCGCGGCGGCGAGTTCGTTGTCGTTGAGGCCGTGCCCGGTATCACGGACGCGCAGTACGATCTCACCGAAGTCCGACAATGCGGTGGAGACAATCACCTGACCGCCGGCATTGGCGAGATGGATCGAATTGCCGATCAGATTCAGCGTGATCTGTCGCAGCGCGCGGGCGTCGGCAACGACCGTGGGGAGCAGATGTGCCAGCGAGGTACGGATGATGATGCGGCCGCGATTGGCCTGCGGCTGCATCACCGCGACGCATTGCTCCACCATCTCGTTGAGGTTCTGCGTGGTGAAAGCGAGGTCGATTTTTCCGGTCTCGATGCGTGACAGATCGAGCAGATCGTTGACGATCGCGATGACCCGTTCACCCGAGGCGCGAATGTCTTTCATGTATTCGACATAGCGCTCGTTGCCGAGTGGGCCGAAGCGCTGGTCGACCATTACTTCCGCGAAGCCGATGATGGCATTCAGCGGTGTCCGGACCTCGTGGCTGATCCGCGCCAGCACATCCGCCTTGGCGGTTGCCGCACGATCGGCCTGGCGGCGCGCATTCAGCAGTTCGGCTTCGGTCTTCTTCGTCTGCGTCAGGTCGCGGAACACGGCAAAGAAGTTCGGTCCATCCGTGCGCGTGCGGCCGATGGTCATCGACAGCGACACGAGGCCGCCGGCGCGCACCTGGCCCAGGGCCTCACGGCCATGATCCATCGGGCTGGCCACGCCGGAATCCTTGACGCTTGCGAGATAGTCCTGCACCACGCGGCGGCTTTCTGCTGCGAAGAGGTCGGTCAGATTCCGCTGCGTCAGTAATTCGCCGCTATAGCCGAACAGTGCCTCGGCGCTGCGGTTGCAGGAATTGATGTTGCCTTCGGCGTCGAACATGATGACGCCTTCGGCCGTGGTATCGAGGATCGTGGCCAGATCTTCGGCATCGATATGGCCAGCGGGCAATGGCGCGTCCGCAACGGGCGCAGCGATCGTAACAGGGGCGGCGACAGGCTCTGCCTTGGGCGGAGCGAAAATCAGCGCATGTGCCGGTTTGTTGTCCCATGAAATCGTGTACAGGCGCGCTTCGGCGGGCACGGTGTTGCCGGACTGGTCACCGCCTGAAATCGTGACGGCGGTGCCGTCATCCGAGGTGCTGGCTGCAGAAGAGACATCAGCTCCGACATAGAGCGCATCGAGGCCACCCGCTTCTTCCAGCGCGTTCAGGCTCGGATAGTTCATCCGGGCGAGGAAGGCGGGATTGGCGAACAGCAGGCGATCGAGGCGATAGATCAGGACGCCGACCGGCATCAGGTCGAGCAGCACCTTGTCGCGCATCATCTCGCCGCGTGGTGCAGCCGGTGGCGTTGTCAGCCAGGCAGCCTGTGACGCCGCCTCAGCTGGCTGAGACGAGGTCTGGGCAGCCGTCGGTGCATCGTCCGTCTCGCTGTCCGCTTCGGGGGTGTTCGTGCTCGTGATCAGTCCCGTTTCCGACTCAAGCCGCGCCGACAATTGCCGCGCAAGCTCGTTGAAGGCGCTGTTCTCGACAGGCGTCAGTGCCGGCGATCTGGGATCGCCTGGTCGAAATGGCACGACGTTCTCGGGTGGTTGCACGGTGCTGTCCGGTGTGGTTGGCGGTGGTGTCTGTTCTGGTATCGGGGTGGTGGTGAGGGCAATCGGTTCATCGAGACTGTCGCCGACAGGGCCGGCCTGCGCGACATCGGCGGATAACGGTCGGGGCGGCGGATCGCCGATGTGATCATGTCGGCGTTGCTCGGCGAGCCGCGTCATTCCATCGAGATCACGGCAAACGCCGAAACCGCGATAGCCGGTGAAATTGCGCTCGCGATCGAACAGCGGCAGGCCAGAGAGTTCGACAGGCAGGCGGCCACCGCCATCCACCGGCCAGAGCAGCGTGATGCCACTCCATGTCTGCTGCGTGGCCATCGCCTTGACGACGTGGCTGTCGGGATCGAGGTTGAATTCGGCTGTGAGATCGTTCCACTTGTGGCCAAAGCTTGCCGCTGTGCGCGGGCCGATCAGGTGGATGAACTCGTCAGAGTTCAGTGTGAAGCGCTTCTCCGCATCGATCTGCCATACGAAACGGAGCGGCGTCGTGCGCGGCTCGATCTCTGGCAGCGCAACGGACGCAGGTTGGTCGGGAACGGCTTCGACGGCGGGCGACTGCGCATCAGTCTCAGTCGGTGCGTCGGCATGTGCGATGGTTTCGGCGATCACCTCTTCGAGATGTACGTCGCGATCGATCTCGGTTTTTTCCGGCTCGATCGGAGCGTCGATGTCGATGGCGTTTTCGCTCGGGTCTTTTGCCCCGGGGGCTTGGTCGAATTCGACGAAGAGGTCGCTCGGCTCTGCAAGGGCGCTCTGTGGTTCAACGCTGCCTTCCGGCTCTGCCGGAGCCTCGAGTTCTTCTTCACTCGGCGCCGGATGCACAGCGCCCGGCGCGATCAGCGCCACCAGTCCGACATCGGCGCCACTGCCCACGCGCTGCAGTACCATGCGGCCAAAGCCGATAGGCGTTTCGATGCGGCCGTCCTTTAGCGCGCCGTCGCGCGCATGATCGAGGCCGGCATCGGAGAGATTGCGAAAACCAAGCAGCGCCCGAGCCATTTCGTTGGCGCCGACGAACAGGCCGTCGCGTGCAAAGGCGGCGATTGGAGTGTCGATCCCCTCGACGAGATTTTGCAGCCGTTCGACCAGCGGCATGCCGCGGCCACCGAGCGGTTCCGCTGCGACAACGAGAATGCCGCTGCCGCCATCGGGAAATTCAAGTTGCGAACAGGCGCAGGTCATCAAGCTGCCCAGCGCCGCGCCGAAGCCGCGCAGGCGCTCCAGCCGCATTGCGCCACTGGCCGGCAACCGGGAGCCGAGCTGGGCTATCTGGCGGCGATGGGTATCGGCGGGCCCGAAAGTCCTGGCAAACAGGTCAGCTGCATTACGGGCGCCGAACAGTCGCGCGCCGACCGGATTGGCCCACAGCACACGGGTGCCGTCGCGCGACCACAGCCAGACCGGCTGGTTGCTGGTGGCGTGTACGGCCAGCCGTGCATCGCCAACGCCCCGCAACTGAAAATCCGCATTGTTCATCGGCACTTCATGACTGACTCGTTGGGCGCCCGTCCGGTATCCGCGTCACAGATTGCGGGCCAAACGATGACATCCTTAATAATTCGTTAGTATCGCCCGCGCGGACGCGCAGGTCCACGTCCCCCGCCCATTCCAGCAGGCCAAAGCAGCAATAACGTTAATCCGCTCCGAGGGTTCGGCATTCTGCCGAACGGAGGGGCTGGGCCATGCGTTGGCAGTTGCAAAACAAAAACAAAGGTCCACGATGGGATCGGACGAGGACGGGACGCCGCGTCACATCGGCGATGCCAAGCTCGGCTAGATTGCAGTGGGCGACACGGGAGACGGGGCCGTGGACGGCTTCGTCAATGCAAAATGGAGCGGGACATGACCGACCAATTCGAAATTCCGAAGGAAATGCGCGCAATGGCCGAAGCCAGCTTCGACCAGGCCAAGCAGGCATTCGAGAAGTTTCTGACCAGCGCCCAGAGCACGGCGTCGTCGATCGAAAATCGCGGTGAGACCGTGCGCGCCGGCGCCAAGGATGTCAGCACCAAGGCCATCGCCTATGCCGAGAAGAACGTCGCCGCGTCGCTGGATTATGCCCAGCAGTTGCTGCACGCCAAGGATCTCGGCGACGTCATGCGGCTCCACAGCGAATACGTGCAGTCGCAGATGAAGTCGCTGGCAGAGCAGGCCAGCGAAATGGGCCAGATCATGAGCCGCGCTGCCATGGACGCCGCCACGCCCAAGAGCTGACCGACCCCCGCGCTCTCCGCTATGCAATCAGCGATTGATATCTAGCGAGTTCCATGACGTGGGCGCGCATTCGATCCGGGTCTCATGCGATTCTGCGGTGCAATATTCTGTTGCGTCGCACAATTCCGACATGATATTGCGGTAAGCACAATGACGCATCGCCGATGGCGATGCCGCTCTGTTTCCCGCCAGCTGATGAAAGGCACCGGTGCCTTCCGCAGCCTCCACGGGTTTATTGATTTCACCCCCACCACGAAGGATGCACGCTATGGCCGAATCGACCGATCCGTTCTCATCTTCCGTTATCCCGTTCCAGGTGCCGGAGCAGGTCCGCGCATTCGCCGAAAAGGGCGTCTCGCAGGCGCGCGAGGGTTATGCCAAGTTCAAGGACGCTGCCGAGACCCATAACAGCACGGTTGAAGCTGTGTTCGGCACGGCCACCAAGGGCGCTGCCGAATATTCGGCCAAGCTGCTCGACATTGCCAAGACCAACACCAATGCGGGTTTCGACTTCGCCCAGTCGCTGATCGGCGTGAAGTCGCCGTCGCAGGCGATGGAGCTGTGGACCGCTTTTGCGCGCAGCCAGGTTGAAACCTTCACGGGTCAGACCAAACAGCTGGCCGAACTCGGCCAGAAGATCGCCACCGAGACCGCCGAACCGATCAAGACCGGCGCTTCGAAGCTGTTCCAGCCGGCCGCCTGAGCCGATCGCACCGCCAAATAATCGAAAGCCCGGGCCGCAAGCCCGGGCTTTTGTTTGCGCCAAAAATCATCATCGCGGCCTTGCCAAAGTGATGCGTTGCACCTAGTTTCCCGCCTGTTCAGGACCCCCTGATTTTGGGGCCGGTCAGGATGCAGTTGTAGCTCAGTTGGTTAGAGCGCCTGTTTGTGGAGCAGGAGGTCGGTGGTTCGAGACCACCCAACTGTACCATACAAATCAATCATTTAGCCGATTCGAGCGTGGCCGTTGCTTTGGGCTGCGGCAATGTCTGACCGCTTGGGTCGGGCCGGTAATGCCGGCGCGCCGGTCAGATCATTCAGCGTGCCCACGATCTGCTCGGGGTTGTAAGGTTTCCGCACAAACAGCCCGCCTTCGGGCAACTCGACGTCGTAAATGCCCGCGTGCTTCCGCTAGGCCGGTCGTGGAACTCGATTGCCATCGTTCCGTTGGCTTCCCAACGACAGGGAGGCAATCATGATCGACGCTGATATCAGCAATACCGCTATTGCGATGATGTGCGACATCGCGCGCGCCTCTGGGCCCGATCTCAATGCCGAAAAACGTGCCGTGCTTGACGGGCTGATTGCTCAAGGGCTTGTCGAGGTAATCGATCAAGCCAAGCCGGCAGCGGGGCCGAAATTTAGGATCACCTTGAAAGGGCAGCAGCTCCTTGACGAGCGCGGCGTTGGCGTCAACGAGGCCTGATGCGGGTTTCTGCGTTGCTGTTACTTGCCTTTGCAGAGGACGTCGCTGACCCCGCCGAGAACCGCCTTGGTCCAGATTGCATAGCCGGCATCATTCAGGTGAATGCCATCGGTTGTGTATTTCGCCGGCATGGACGGGATGGTGATAAGGCTCGCGCCAGCATCGCCGGCGATGGTTGGCAGCAACGCGTTGTAGTTGTCGATCGCCTGATCGTTGATGCGCGCGCTATCGGATTTGCCGGCTTCAACAGGTGTCACCGTCGCGATGGCCATTCGTGGAGCCGTGGATTTTAGCGTCGCGAGCAAAGCGAGATAGTTGGTCCTGTATGAGTCCGCGTTCACAGGGACCGCAGCATCGTTGAGTCCGAGGGAGACGACGACCATGGCGGCCTGCTTTCCGCCAAGTGCTTTTGTCAGCATGGCATCGAGACCGCTCGATGTCGTTGATCCGTCGATTCCGGCATTGACGATGGGCCGACCGCAGACGGCACGGGGGAAGGTTGCGCGTTTGACGATACTGTCGCCGAGGATGATGACGGGATCATCGACCTGTTTCAATGCTGCCCTGATCAGAAGTGGGCGCGGCGGCGTCGCGTCATTTCCTTTGGGCCATGCCGCCCAGCCGCACAACCCCACGAAGCCGATAATGCCAATACGGGTCCAGTTCATGATCGTGGACCGCCCGCGCAGGTTCGGAGTATCGCTTTTGTCTCACTGTTCATCCTGGACCGTCTCTCGCACGAGGTCGCGACGGGGCAACGGCGCCGCGATGTCCGGGAGAAACTACAGGGCCGGCGCGAAGGCAAGCCCGATCCCCGTCACGTCCACCTTGCCAAGCTGGCAATCGTCTCCGACACTCCCACGATAACGTGCAACCAGGGGGGGACTAATGTCGGTACGTCCAGGGATTTTGAGCGGGTCGCTTGCCATGTCACTCATGATCGGCGCGTCGTTCTTGGCGACGCCGTCGCAAGCCTATACCGACGATCAGCAACAGCTCTGCACCGGTGATGCCTTTCGGCTCTGCAGCGCGGCCATTCCCGATGTGGATCGCGTGACGGCCTGCATGATCCAGAAGCGGGCGCAATTGAGCCCGGGCTGCGCGCAATTCTTTCGGGCAACGCCGGTCAGCGCGCGCAAACCCACGGTCAAGTCGCGAAGGGCGAAAAAACCGACTCGTCCGAGCTGATCAGGCTTCGCTCTCACGTGAACGGATGTTTAGTCAGCGTGCAGAACGGCGTGATCTCGCCGAGTCGCTGCACCGTGACGCCATCGATCGTGGCAAAAAAGTGAACCCGTGACAAACTGACACGTTGGGTATCACGACACGAAACAACATCTCCAGACCACGAGGAGCGTCATTTTGAGCAGCGAAACCAATATCGACTACAAGGCCGAACTCAATCGGCATTTGGCCTGGTTCGAAACCAAACTTCCGCCCCGTCCGGCTCGATTTGTAGGTTGGTTGCGCAAGCCCTCATCGAAGCTCGTGCGATTCCCGCTTGGCATTTTGCTGATTATCGGCGGGATTTTCAGCATTCTTCCTGTGCTCGGCCTCTGGATGTTGCCGCTCGGACTCATCCTCATCGCGCAGGATATTCCGCCGCTGGAAAAACCGGTGGCGCAGTTTCTCGGTTGGCTTGAGCGAAAGTGGATCGAACGTCAGCGCGCGAAGGGCATTGCTATCGAAGGCCCGGACTCAACTCGTTCCAACGGCGCTGATAGCAAGATTTGAGCGTCTGACTTGATACCAGAGTGCGACAAAGTGGCGACAAGCGTACTACACCTGACTCATTTCGGGCCTGTTGCGCCGCACTGTGTGACTCAAAAACCAACATTCCAAACAAATCAGGCACATATCCTTGAATTACGCGTAAATATGACTTTAACGAATCAGCAGACTGATTCATTTTCGCCTCCTGGGGTCAATCTGGAGGCCAACATATGAACGTCATAGTTTTCGCATCGCGTAAAGGCGGCTCGGGGAAGAGTACCCTGGCTGCACATCTTGCTGCTCAAGTTCATAAATCAACGAAGCCTTGCTTGCTCATCGACGCGGATCCGCAGGGTTCGTTGACGCTGTGGCACAAGCTGCGGGGAACAAATGAACCGCCGCTGAAGATCGCAAATCGCAGCGTGACCGAAATGGTTGCTGCCGCGAAGCGTGACGGTTTTGAATGGGTGTTCATCGATACGCCGCCGAACACATCGGCTGTGGTCGACGATGCCATCAAGAACGCGACCATGGTGATCATTCCTGCGCGTCCCGGCGTGTTCGACGTCGATGCGGTGCAGGCGACGATCCAGTCCTGCCGTTCGGCCCGCAAGCCCTATGCGGTTGTCATCAACGGTGCGCCGGCACGCCGTGACGATTCCGAAAGCCGTATCGTGACGATCGCCCGCGAAGCGCTCGCCAAATTCAAGGCTCCGGTGTGGTCCGGTCAGATCACCAACCGTGCAGATCTCCTGCTCGCGCTTGGCAACGGCGAAGGCGCCCGCGAATATCAGGCAGAAGGTCGCGCAGCAAGCGAGATCGGCAAGCTGTGGGCGGCGATCGAACGTTCGATCAAGGCTATTCGCGGCAACGGATCGGCGACCGGCGCGATGCACAAGCAGGCGGCCTGATAGCCGTTCTGCTCTTTTGACCCCAGAAAAAGCGCGCGAGACTTTCGCGCGTTTTTTGTCGTTGGTATGACCGCGACGGTGGGGTGTTCACGCCTATGCTGAAATGGCGATATCTCCGGCGGGCGAGGTCACCCCTTGGGTGACTTCGCGGAAGTTGTCTATGTCAGCCGGACGGCCGAGCAGATAGCCCTGCGCCTCGTCGCATTTCTCGTCGCGCAGGAATGCGAATTCCGCTTCGGTTTCCACGCCTTCGGCGAGCACCGGCAGCCCAAGTCCGCGGCCGAGGCCGAGGACGGCGCGCACGATTGCTGCTGCCTGGCTGTTGGTGTTCACCGACCTGATGAACGATCCGTCGATCTTGATCTTGTCGAACGGGAATGCGCGCAGGTTCGACAGCGACGAGTAGCCGGTGCCGAAGTCATCCATGGCGATGTGAACGCCGAGCGCCTTGATCCGGCGAAGTGTCAACAGCGCGCGATCGAAGTCGCGGATCAGCGCAGTCTCGGTGATCTCCAGTTCGAGCCGATGCGGGGGCAGGCCGGTTTCCAGCAAGACCTCATGGACGGTTGCGACAAAGCTATCGTGGTGGATCTGAACCGCCGAGACATTGACCGCGATGGTCAGCGGATGCTTCCACGTCGCCGCTTCACGGCAGGCGGCGCGCAGCACCCATTCGCCGATGCCGAGAATGGCGCCGGTGTCTTCCGCAATCGGAATGAAGATGTCGGGGCGAATATTGCCGCGGACGGGATGGTTCCAGCGCAGCAGTGCCTCGAAGCCGATCACGCGGCCCGACTCCATGGTGCCCTGGGGCTGATAGACTACTTTCAGCTGATTGGCATCGATGGCGTTGCGCAGATCGTGTTCGAGCAGCCGGCGGTCGCGCACGGCTTCCCCCATTGCAGGTTCGAAGAAGCGCCAGGTCGCGCGGCCTTCGGATTTGGCGCGGTAGAGCGCGGTGTCGGCGCAAGCGAGCAGCGAGTCGCGATCACTGGAGTCGTCTGGGCAGAGTGCGATACCGACACTGGCGGTGACGCTGCCGAGTTCGAAGGTGGCATCCTTGCTCCGGAATGCTTCCAGTATCCTGTCGGCGAACTGACTCGCAGCTGCGGGCGAGGTCAGGTTCGGCAAGAGAATGGCGAACTCGTCGCCGCCAAGACGCGCCATCATCTCGCCTTCGCCAAGCAGGGCGGTGATGCGCGCCGTTACGCTCTTGAGGACCTTGTCGCCGGCGGCGTGGCCGAACAGGTCATTGACCTGCTTGAACTGATCGAGATCCAAAGCGAGTACGGCGAGCGGGCGGTCCTGGGATAGTGTCGCAATCTCCTGATCGATTCGATCATGAAACGTGCCGCGATTGGGCAGTCCGGTCAGGGAGTCGTAGTGGGCGAGATAGCGGATGTGCTGTTCGGCCTGTTTGCGTTCGCGGAGGTCACGTACGGCGATGACCTGATGTGGCTTCCCCGCAAAGTCGATTCCACGCAGGATCAATTCGACCGGAATCGTCTGGCCGTTGCGCTGCCGCAGGCTCGCTTCCACCGATTGGTCAGGCTGGCTCATGATCTGCGTCCCCGTATCTCCATCGGGGAAGCAGTCTTGCAGACGCCCGCCGATCAGCAATTCAGCGGACGATCCCGCCAGCGCGGCGAAGGACGTGTTGACCGTGACGATGGTGTCGCCGTCGCACACCAGCAGGCCTTCGACGGCAGCATTGGCGAGTCCGCGCATGCGGTCGGCCTCGAGATCAGAGCGGCGGTGATCACGGATATCCAGCACGATGCCGGCCAGCGCCAGGCCAATGATGGCGAAGCTGATCAATGAGACGCCAAGTGCGAGCCATCCGGCGGGGATGGTCAGCGGCGAGACGGCGATGGTCGGATCCGGGGTGATCGTGACGGCGCTCATCGCCGTGAAATGGTGACTGCAGATCGCGAGCGTCAGCAGCAGCGCGCCGCTGATCTTCCAGCGCAGGTTGGTGCCATGCACCCCTACCGGAAGCGCGATCGCACCGAGCACGGCTCCCAATACGATCGAGACGATGACGAGCGTCGTATCCCAGTCGATGCGCGCTTGAAGTTCGAAGGCGGCCATGCCGGTGTAATGCATCGCCGCGATGCCGCCCGCGACGACGGCGCCGCCGATCCAGAGGCCGGCACGAAAATTCGGGATCAACGACACGGCAAGGCCGGCGCCGGTCAGCAGCAGCGCGGCGATCAGCGAGACGACCGTAAGTACGATATTGTAGCCGCTCGGCATCCCCGGCGAGAACGCCAGCATCGCTACGAAATGCGTGGCCCAGATGCCGAAGCCCGTGGAGATCGCGGATACCGCGAGCCAGACGAGGCGCATCTGGCCTGTGGCGCTTCGCGCATGACGGAGCAAGTTGATAGCAGCGAGGGACGCGATCGCGCAGATGATGGCCGCGAGTCCGACAAGCCTGAAATCATGGGCATTGGCGATGCAGTTATAGATCGTAAGCATGTACAGGTACCGCGAGCGGGATTACCGCAATTGCGCGGGACGTTAGATATAAGTACGTAAAGACACGTAAATACCGGCGATCGGCGCTATTAGATCGCCCCGTGTGCTATCGCTGCGTATGCTTATCCAGTCGTAAATTTTGCGGATATTCACCGGCTCTTGATGACCTAAAGGTGTGGTCGCATTTCAGCGCCACCCTCGCCGGGCAAAAACCGTAACGACTGATCAACCGTCTTCCAACATCGTGCCCGCACGTCGCATTCGCGTCACCGGTCGACGCGGCTGACCACGTCCATCAACTCGGCAATCTTGCGGCGTTGATCGGCCTTGTCGCCTGACGAGATCGCGTGCTCAACGCAATGCGCGACATGGTCGCGCAGGATCTCTTCCTCGACGCGTCGCAACGCTGCGCGGGCCGCGGCGATCTGCGTAACCACATCGATGCAATAGCGGTCGGCCTCGACCATGCCGGCCAAGCCGCGGACCTGGCCTTCGATCCGTTTGAGGCGTTTTAAACAGGACGTCTTGATCTCGCTGCGCATGAGGTCCATATACCCCCATAGGGTATATGTTTCAAGAGGCGAGGTCACGGTGGCAGAGACAACTCACACGCATACGGGGCACGATGCCCATGCCGGTCACATGCATGGCGCATGCTGTTCGCATGGTCACCATCACGACGTGGATGCGCCGGCCAAAGTGCTCGATCCGGTCTGCGGCATGACCGTCGATCCCGCCACCGCCAAGAACCGTCTGATCTATCAGGGCCATGAGTATTTCTTCTGCAGCGCGCGCTGTCGCGAGCGGTTCAATGCGGATCCCGAGAGTTTTCTGAAGCCGAAGGAGCCCGCGCCGCCCGCGCCGGCCGGCACCATCTATACCTGCCCGATGCACCCGGAGATCCGTCAGGAAGGACCCGGGAGCTGTCCGATCTGCGGCATGGCGCTGGAGCCGGAGCAGGTCTCGCTCGACGACAAGCCCGATCCCGAACTGATCGACATGACCCGGCGCTTCTGGATCGCGCTGGCACTGACATTGCCCGTGTTCGTGCTGGAGATGGGCGCGCATCTCGGCCTGATGCAACTGGTATCGCAGACCACATCGAACTGGATCTCGTTGGTGCTGGCGACACCCGTGGTGCTGTGGGCCGGCGCACCGTTCTTCGAACGCGGATGGCGCTCGGTGGTAACGCGCAATCTCAACATGTTCACGCTGATCGCCATGGGCACCGGTGTGGCGTGGATCTACAGCGTCGTTGCGACCTTCGCACCCGGTCTGTTTCCCGACACGTTCCGTGACCATCACGGTGCAGTGGCGGTCTATTTCGAAGCCGCTGCGGTGATCACCGTGCTCGTACTGCTGGGACAAGTGCTCGAGCTGCGCGCGCGCAATCAGACATCAGGCGCGATCCGCGCGCTGCTCGGTCTTGCGCCGAAGACCGCGCGGCGCATTGGCAAGGACGGTGATGAGGACGTCGCCCTCGATGCCATCGCCATCGGCGATTTGTTGCGGGTGCGGCCGGGCGAGAAAATTCCGGTCGACGGCGTCGTTACCGAGGGGCGTTCGTCGGTGGATGAATCCATGGTGACCGGCGAGTCCATGCCGGTGAGCAAGGCCGAAGGCGCGCGCGTCATCGGCGGCACCGTCAACCAGAGCGGTGGCCTCGTGCTGCGGGCCGACAAGATCGGCCGCGATACGATGTTGTCGCGCATCGTCGATATGGTCGCGAAGGCACAGCGCTCGCGCGCGCCGATCCAGCGTCTCGCGGATCGTGTCGCCGGCTGGTTCGTGCCGGCCGTGTTGGCTGCAGCGGTGATTGCATTCATCGCCTGGGCGACATTCGGGCCGGAGCCGCGGTTCTCGTTTGCGCTTGTTGCTGCGGTCACCGTGCTGATCATCGCGTGCCCCTGTGCGCTCGGTCTCGCCACGCCCATGTCGATCATGGTCGGCGTCGGTCGCGGCGCCCATGCCGGCATTCTGGTGCGTGACGCGCAGGCGCTGGAGCGCCTGGAAAGCATCGACACCATTGTGATCGATAAGACCGGTACGCTGACGGAAGGCAAGCCGAAACTGGTGAGCATCACGCCGGCGGAAGGGTTCAACGAAAGCGAGATTCTGCAACTTGCTGCAAGTATCGAACGTTCCAGCGAACACCCGCTGGCGCAGGCCATCGTCAATGAAGCAAAGCAACGCAATGTGGTGCTGAGCGATGCCAGTGACTTCGCCTCGCCGTCCGGCAAAGGCGCGTCGGGTGTGGTCAATGGCAAGCGCGTTGCGCTCGGCAATGCGATGCTGATGGACGAATTGAAAGTGGATACGACGCGCTCCGACGGCGTCGCCGAGCTGGCGCGGCAGAACGGTGCGACTGCCATCTTCGTTGCCATCGATGGCAGCGTCGCCGGCGTGATGGCGATTGCCGATCCCGTAAAGCCATCGGCGCAGGACGCCTTGAAGAAGCTGCGCGCCGACGGCCTGCGGATCGTCATGCTCACCGGCGACAATGCGACGACGGCAAAGGCCGTGGCAAAGACACTGGGTATCGATGAGGTCGAGGCGGGTGTGTTGCCGGAGCGCAAGAGTGACGTGGTCACACGTCTGCGCGGCGAAGGCCGCCGGGTCGCCATGGTTGGCGATGGCGTCAACGATGCACCTGCGCTGGCTGCTGCGGATGTCGGCATCGCCATGGGGACCGGCACCGATGTGGCGATCGAGAGTGCTGGCGTGACGTTGCTGACCGGCGACCTGATAGGACTCGTGCGGGCACGCGCACTATCAAAGGCCGTGATGAGCAATATCCGTCAGAATCTGATTTTCGCCTTCATCTACAACGCGGCCGGCGTGCCGATTGCGGCCGGTGTGCTGTATCCGATCTTCGGCATCCTGCTGTCGCCGATGCTCGGCGCTGCAGCGATGGCGCTGTCCTCGGTGAGCGTGATCGGGAATGCGCTCCGGCTGGCGAAAGTGAAGCTGGACTGACAGTTCGCGTGCGCAAAAAAAAGCCGGACTCAAACGAGTCCGGCTCTGAGGTATTGGCCTCGAGAGGCCGACACAATCACCTTCCAAGAGGGATTACTGAGACCTCGCACCACTGGAGGAGGGGGACAAATGCGCAGCGCAAAATCTCAGCGTCTGAGAAGTATGATCCCTGAAGGTGGCATGCAGCAACGCATCACTTGGCATGTCTGACATGCTGGGAAGCGTGGGCATATCTGCCCTGAAATATTGCGGGTTAGGACGGCCAGCGCTGCGCCTTGCTGACGATGAAGTCGCGGAACACCTGCACACGGGCGACCGTCTTCAACTCTTCGGGATAGACAAAATAAGTGTCGAGTTGAATCGAGTCCGACTCGCTGAAGAGCTGAACCAGACGATCGTTTTCTTCGACCAGGTAGTCCGGCAATGCTGCAATGCCCAAGCCCTGCTGGCAGGCGCGCATCAGGCCCAGAATATTGTTGACCTTGAAGTAGGGTTCGCGCGGGCCGGAGCCGTTGCGCCCGGCATCGATCAGCCAGCTGCGGTTTTGCAGGTGCGGGGACACCTGGGCGTCGCTGAGCATGATGATGCGGTGCCCGTCGAGTTCGTCGAGGGTGCGCGGGGTGCCGAAATGCTTGATATATTCCGGCGAGCAATAAGCGTGGAATCCCATGGCGAACAGCTTGCGCTGGATCAGGTCCGGCTGGGTCGGCTTGCGGGTGCGGATGGCCACATCGGCTTCGCGCATCGACAGGTCGAGTTCCTCGTCGGTGACGATCAGCGAAATGCGGATTTCCGGATAGAGCGCGGTGAACTCGCCAAGGCGCGGGATCAGCCAGTTGATGCCGACGCCCGGGGTTGTGGTCACCTTGAGGTCGCCGCTAGGCCGCTCGCGGCTGTCGGTCAGCTTTGCGCGGGCCGCCTGGAGCTGCATGAACACGTCATGGGCGGTGCGGAACAGCAGGTCGCCCTGTTCGGTGAGGATCAGGCCGCGGGCGTGGCGGTGGAACAGCGAGACCGCCAGCTCCTGCTCGAGCGCGCTCACCTGTCGTGAGACTGCCGATTGCGACAGGCCCAGTTGCTCGCCTGCATGCGTGAAGCTCCCCGCTTCCGCCGCCGCGTGAAACACCTTCAGCTTGTCCCAGTCCATATCTGTAAATCCGTCGCGGGTTCGTTTGATCATCATTCGGCCGCTGCGCGGTCATGAGCATGCGCGGCAAGATAGCGTTCGGCTTCGAGGGCGGCCATGCAGCCCATGCCGGCGGCGGTGACCGCCTGCCGATAGGTTTCATCCGCCACGTCGCCGGCGGCGAACACGCCGGGCATCGAGGTTGCGGTGGAATTCGGAGCCACTTCGACATAGCCCGAGGGCTTCAGCTTGATCTGGCCCTTGATGAGTTCGGTCGCGGGCGCGTGGCCGATGGCAATGAAGACGCCGTCGGCTGGCACCTGGGTGACGGCGCCGGTCTTGACGTTCTTCAGGCGCACATGGGTAACCTTGGCCGGGCCTTCGGTGCCGCAGATCTCGTCGAGCGCCGAGTCCCAGACCACCTTGATCTTCGGGTGCTTGAACAATCGCTCCTGGAGGATGCGTTCGGCGCGGAAATGGTCGCGGCGATGCACGATGGTGACCTGCGAGGCGAAATTGGTCAGGAACAAAGCTTCCTCGACGGCCGTGTTGCCGCCGCCGACCACGATCACTTCCTTGTTGCGATAGAAGAATCCGTCGCAGGTGGCACAGGCGGATACGCCGCCGCCCTGGAATTTCTCTTCCGACGGGATGCCGAGCCAGCGCGCCTGTGCGCCGGTGGCGAGAATGACGGTTTCGGCGAGATAGACATCGCCGCTGTCGCAGGTCAGGCGGAACGGACGCTGGCTCAGATTCATGTCACTGACCAGATCGGTGACGATCTTGGTGCCGACATGATGCGCCTGCTTCTCCATCTGCTCCATCAGCCAGGGACCCTGAATGACGTCGGCGAAGCCCGGATAGTTTTCGACATCCGTGGTGATGGTGAGCTGGCCGCCGGGCTGGATCCCCTGGATCAGGACGGGCTCGAGCATCGCGCGTGCGGCGTAGATAGCGGCAGTGTAGCCAGCCGGGCCTGAGCCGATGATGACGACTTTGGCATGGATGGGGGCGGCCATGGTCGAGTCCCTTTCTGAAGGGAAATTGGTCATTGCTGAGGCGAAATGTGCCGGCGAACACGTCGCTGCGGCGTCGAAAGTCTTGTCTGCTAGTGTAGAATATCTGGCGAGCCATGCAAGAATTGCAATTCGTCCCGGCAATTTTTCCCCCGGAGACGCTTAATTTCTGCGATGCACGCGCAATAAAATTGCGCAAGTTGCGGCTCCTGCGCTAAGAGAGTTCAAACGGTTTGTTTGAATACCAGCCAGGATCCGCGCCGCGTGCCGAAAAGCCTAGACGACATCGACCTCAAAATTCTCAGCGAAATCCAGGCCGACGGCCGAATCACCAATGTGGAACTCGCCAAGCGCGTCGGCATCTCGCCGCCGCCCTGCCTGCGCCGGGTTCGGACCCTGGAAGAGGCTGGCTATATCCAGGGCTACCGCGGGTTGCTGGATCCCCGATTGCTCGGTTTCGACGTTACCGTGTTTGCCTCGGTCCACCTGTCGAGTCAGGCCGATGCCGATCTCAAGGCGTTCGAGGATTTCGTCCGCAAGGAGCCTTTGGTGCGGGAGTGCTGGATGCTATCGGGCGAGATCGATTTCATCCTGAAATGCGTGGCGCCCGACATGGCGACCTTCCAGGATTTCGTCGGCCATCTCACGGCCGCACCGCATGTCCGCAACGTCCGCACGTCCTTGGTCTTGCAGAACTCGAAATACGCTGCCGCGGTGCCGCTCGAGCTGAGGGCCGCGGATTAGCAGCGAGTGTTAAAGCAAAGGGCGCCCACCTTGCGGTGAGCGCCCTTTTTTATTGCCGTGATGTCGAGCTTAGCTCTTCTTGCGCAGTATCGCGTCGAGGCTGATCGGGCCTCCGCCTGACGTCGCAAGATAGAGGCAGGAGAAGCAGAACAGGATGGCAGCGGTGCCGCCGTTCAGCAGCGGCAGGAAAACCGGATCCGCGCCTTTAAACATGTGGCCGAGGAAGTAAGCGAAGGCCATTTCACCGGCGAGGATGAACGCAACTGGGCGCGTGAACAGGCCGAGCAGCAGCAGCGCACCGCCGACGAGTTCAAGCGTTGCCGCGACCTGGATCAACGGCGGGATATTCGCGAAATAAGGCAGAACCGGAAATTTGAAGATCTTGGCGATGCCATACTGCAGCAGCAGCAGGCCGGTGATGAAGCGGAAAAGGCTTAGTGCAGCAGGCTGAAATTTAGCGAAGGCTTGGTCCATGTCATTAGTCCCCCTGTGATGACCATCGTTTCTAGCATTACTGCAATGCAAAATGCTGGTCACTCTCGTGTGAAAACACGTGAGCTGTGGAAGTATTCCAGAAGTTTTCGTGAGTAGCGATGGCTGGATACCGCCATCAGGGGATAATAAAAAAGCCGCGCATCATGCGCGGCTTTCTTGTTTTCGCGTTGAGCGCTGTCGATCAGCGCCACTCGACCTTGGTGATCTCATAGGCCTTGGCCCCGCCGGGAGCGACGACTTCGACCGATGCGCCTTTGCTCTTGCCGATCAGCGCACGCGCCAGTGGCGAGGTAATCGAGATGCGACCTTTCTTGGCATCAGCCTCGGGCTCGCCGACGATCTGCCAGACCGCCTTCTTCTCGGTGTCCTCATCGATCAGCGTCACGGTCGCGCCGAACTTGATGGTATCGCCGGACAGCTTCGAGATATCGATGATATCGGCGCGGGCGAGCTTGTCCTCGATATCGCTGATGCGGCCTTCATTATGCGACTGCTCTTCCTTGGCGGCATGATACTCGGCATTTTCCGAGAGGTCGCCATGGGAGCGCGCTTCGGCGATCTGCTCGATGATCCGCGGACGGTGCACCGACTGACGTTCCTTCAGCTCGACCTCCAGCGCAGCGTAGCCACCTGCTGTCATCGGGACCTTCTCAACCATTCTCTTCGTCCTCTAACGTCATGCGGAACGCGGCGGCGCGCGCATGAAACCATTCGTTCTGCAAGATGTCGGCTTGGCTGCGCTTGCAGCCAGTTCAGACGCCGGCTTCGAGTGCCGAAACAAAACAAAGACGCGACCGGTGAGTTCCGGTCGTGCCTTGCCTAGCTGATCTCGTCGGACCTGCAGTCCGCCCGAATTCAGGCTTCGGAAAAGTAACTCTGCAATGTGCGGACCTCAAGGTCCCCGCCCAGATAGGCCCGGACGCCCTGTGCAGCCGCCACGGCACCCGAAAGAGTGGTGTAATACGGTACTTTATGCAAGAGGGCAGCCCGCCGCAGCGAGCGGCTGTCGGCCAGGGCCTGCGGCCCGTCGGTGGTGTTCAGAACCAGCTGAATCTCGCCATTGGTGATGGCATCGACGATGTGCGGCCGGCCTTCCAGCACCTTGTTGATCTTCTCGGCCGGGACGCCGTTGTCGACCAGGAAGCGCTGGGTCCCTGACGTCGCGAGCACCTTGAAGCCGTTCGACGAGAGCAGCTTCACGGCATCGAGAATGCGCGTCTTGTCGCTTTCGCGCACGGACACGAACACAGTGCCACTGCGCGGCACGCGGGTGCCGCCGCCGAGCTGGCTCTTGGCGAAGGCGATTTCGAACGAGCGATCGATGCCCATCACTTCGCCGGTGGAGCGCATCTCCGGGCCGAGCACCGTATCGACGCCGGGGAAGCGCGCGAACGGGAAGACCGATTCCTTGACGCCGACATGGTCGAGCTTGCGCTTCTTCAGATTGAAGTCGGCGAGCTTCTCGCCGGCCATGATACGCGCGGCGATCTTGGCCACCGGCATGCCCATCACCTTGGCAACGAAAGGCACGGTGCGCGACGCGCGCGGATTGACTTCGAGCACGTAGATGTCGCGATCCTTGACCGCGAACTGCACGTTCATCAGTCCGACCACGTCGAGGCCGAGCGCCATGTCGCGGGTCTGGCGTTCGAGTTCGGCGATCATGTCGTCGTCGAGCGAATGCGGCGGCAGCGAGCAGGCCGAGTCGCCGGAGTGAATGCCAGCTTCCTCGATATGCTCCATGATGCCGACGATGAAGGTATCCTTGCCATCGCACAGGCAGTCGACGTCGACTTCGATGGCATCCGACAGATAGCGATCGAACAGCAGCGGATTGGTGCCGAGCACCGTATTGATCTGGCCGGTCTTGTCGTTCGGATAGCGCGCCTTGACGTCGCCGGGCACCAGCTCCGGCAGCGTGCCAAGCAGGTAATCGCCGAGCTGGCTTTCCTCGCGGATGATCTGCATCGCGCGGCCGCCGAGCACATAGGACGGACGCACCACCAGCGGCAGGCCGAGATCGGCTGCGACAAGGCGGGCCTGTTCGACCGAATAGGCGATTCCGTTCTTCGGCTGCTTGAGCTTGAGCTTGTCGAGGATGCGCTTGAAGCGATCGCGATCTTCGGCAAGATCGATGGCATCCGGCGAGGTACCGAGGATCGGCACGTCGGCGGCTTCCAGCGCGCGCGCGAGCTTCAGCGGGGTCTGGCCGCCGAACTGCACGATCACGCCGTGCAGCGTGCCGTTCTGACGTTCGGTGTCGATGATCTCAAGCACGTCTTCGGCAGTCAGTGGTTCGAAATACAAGCGATCCGCAGTGTCGTAGTCGGTCGACACGGTTTCCGGATTACAGTTGACCATGATGGTCTCGTAGCCGGCGTCAGCGAGCGCGAAGCAGGCGTGGCAGCAGCAATAGTCGAACTCGATGCCCTGGCCGATACGGTTCGGGCCGCCGCCAAGAATGATGACCTTGTTCTTGTCCGACGGCTGACTCTCGTCAGCGAAGGCACCTGCGAAGGACGACTCATAGGTCGAATACATGTAAGCGGTCGGCGAGGCGAATTCAGCGGCGCAGGTGTCGATGCGTTTGAAGACCGGACGCACATCGAGCGAACGGCGCAGTGCCTTGACGTCGGCCTCGGTCTTGCCGGCGAGCACGGCGAGGCGCGCGTCGGAGAAGCCCATGGCCTTCAGCGTACGCATGCCGAAGGCGTTGGCGGGCAGGCCATTGGCCTTCACCTTGGCTTCCATCTCGACGATGCCACGCATCTCGGCGAGGAACCACGGATCGATCTTGCAGGAGTTGAAGATCTCCTCATCGGTCCAGCCCAGACGCATGGCCTGGCCAACCTGCAACAGACGGTCCGGCGTCGGCGTGCCGAGTGCAGCGCGGATGGCGTTCTTGTCGTCGCCGCGGCCGAGATCCTCGATCTCGATTTCGTCGAGGCCGGTCAGGCCGGTTTCAAGTCCGCGCAGCGCCTTCTGCAGTGACTCCTGGAATGTGCGGCCGATGGCCATCACTTCCCCGACCGACTTCATCGAGGTGGTCAGCGTGCGCGATGCGCCCGGGAATTTCTCGAAGGCGAAACGGGGAATCTTGGTGACGACATAATCGATCGTCGGCTCGAACGACGCAGGCGTTGCGCCGCCGGTGATGTCGTTGGCGATTTCATCGAGCGTGTAACCGACGGCAAGCTTTGCCGCGACCTTGGCGATCGGGAAGCCGGTGGCCTTCGACGCCAGCGCCGAGGAGCGCGACACGCGCGGATTCATTTCGATCACGACCATGCGGCCGTCGGCAGGATTGACGCCGAACTGCACGTTGGAGCCGCCGGTCTCGACGCCGATCTCGCGCAGCACCGCCAGCGAGGCGTCGCGCATGATCTGATATTCTTTATCGGTCAACGTCAGCGCCGGCGCGACGGTGATGGAGTCGCCGGTATGCACGCCCATTGGATCGAGATTCTCGATCGAGCAGATGATGATGCAGTTGTCCTTCTTGTCGCGGACGACTTCCATCTCGTACTCTTTCCAGCCGAGCACTGACTCTTCGATCAGCACTTCGTTGGTCGGAGACGCGTCGAGGCCGCGCTCGATGATGTCGAGGAATTCTTCGCGGTTATAGGCAATGCCGCCGCCGGTGCCGCCCATGGTGAAGGACGGGCGGATGATCGCGGGCAAACCAATTTCGGACAGGGCCATCAGCGCCTGGCCGAGAGCATGTTCCTGATAGCGCTTGCGGCGGTCGCTTTCATGCAACACCCACTGCCGCTCGTGCTCGGCCAGCGCGTCGCCCGTCAGCTTGGCTTTTTCGGCCTGATGCTGCTCGCGATACTGCTTCTTCAGCGCGGATGCGTTGGCGAGCCGCGACTTCGGCGTCTCCAGGCCAATCTTCGTCATCGCCTCGCGGAACAGCTGGCGGTCTTCGGCCTTGTCGATCGCTTCGGCGGTGGCGCCGATCATCTCGACGTCGAACTTCTCCAGCGTGCCCTGCTGGCGCAGCGACAGCGCGCAATTCAGCGCGGTCTGGCCGCCCATGGTCGGCAGCAGCGCAAAACCCTTGGTGCGGTCACCGCGCTCTTTTTCGATGATCTTGGCGACGATCTCGGGCGTGATCGGCTCGATATAGGTCGCGTCCGCCAGCTCCGGGTCCGTCATGATCGTGGCCGGATTGGAATTGACCAAAACGATCCGGTAGCCCTCTTCCTTGAGCGTCTTGACGGCTTGCGTGCCCGAATAGTCGAACTCGCAGGCCTGGCCGATCACGATAGGACCGGCGCCGATGATCAGGATGGTGGATATGTCGGTGCGTTTTGGCATTTAAACTCGCGGTGGTGACAAATCGGCACAAAAAAAGGGCGCGCATACGCGCGTCCCTCGGGCCCGGGCGCCAAACCAGCCATTGACCCCTCAGGGAGCCATAGGCCGATCCTCGCGCGCGGCTGTCTTTAGACCACTATAACGGGGCGGGGAAGGCTTTTGAAGGTGCCATCAACCGGCAATTTGGGCCGGTTTCGGGCGCTTCAGAAGGTGTCCGGCGAGGACGAGCGCAAGGGCTGCCGCCTCGGCGCAGCCGCCGATCCAGCCGAGGTGGTTGGAGCTCAATGTCGACAGCACCACGCCGCCCAGCGCGCTGCCGCCGGCAAAGCCGATATACATGGCCGAGGCGTTCAGCGAGAGCGCGATGACCGAGGCTTCCGGCGTGATGCGCACGAGATGTGCGACCTGTCCGGGATAGAACATCCAGCCGGCAATGCCCTGGGTAAAAATGAAGACCAGAAACAGCACACCCGCAGTGGCGGGCGGTGCGAATGTCAGGGCCGCCGATTGCAGCGTCAGTGACAGCATCATGCCGATCAGGCCCAGCGTTGAGGTCCGGAGCGGTCCGATACGGTCGGACATCGCGCCGCCCAGGGTGTTTCCGATGGCCGCGGCGACGCCAAAGACCAGCAGTGCCAGGCTGATTCCGTTGGCGTCAAAGCCAAGTCGGTGCAGCGGCACAGCCAGATAGGTGAATGAGGTAAAGCCCCCGAGGCCCCACATGCAGGTCACGGCAAGGGTTTTCAGCACTTCGGGATGGCGCGCGACGGCAAGCCTCTGACCGAGTGTGGCAGCAGTGCGTGGCAAACCGCGGGGCAGTCCCAGCAGCAGCCCGGCCAATGCGACGGCGCCGAGCGCTGCGACCATCACGAATGTCGACCGCCAGCCGAAATGACTGCCGACCCAGGTTCCGAGCGGCACGCCCAGAACCGTCGCCACCGTCAGGCCGGAGATCACCAGCGACGCGGCGCGGCCACGGCGTTCCGGTGCAGCGATCGCGATTGCGACGGCCATGGCGGTCGGCATGCACAGTCCGGCGCCGACAGCCATCAGCATGCGCGATAGCAGGAGAATGCCGAATGTGGTCGCAACGGCCGCCAAAAGATTTCCGACGATGAAGCAGACCAGCGCCAGCGAGACGACGGTGCGGCGGTCAAAATTGCTGAACAGCACAGCCAGGATCGGCGAGCCGATGGCATAGGTGATGGCGTAAACGGTGACCAATTGTCCCGTGGCTGCCAACGTGACATTCAGGTCCGCTGCCATGATTGGAAGAAGACCAGCAATTACAAATGCTTCGGTCCCAATCGCAAATGCCGCCAGGGCCAGCCAGAAGACGCTCATCGCCAAATCCTTAGTTCAATCTTCGTTGAACTATTGATGCGGCAATGCAAAATGTCAAATGGTTCAAGAAATATTGAACATTGCGGCAGCCGGCCGGAATCAGTATTGAGGAGTCATGAGCCGCATTCTCCCGCATCCCACGCGCGAACAGATCGAATTGCCTGGCGTGATGGATTGCCTGAGCGATCCGATTCGGCTGGCGATCGTCTACAATCTGGCCAAACGCGAGAAAGAGGTCGGAGAATTGCGCTGCGGCGATTTTTACGGCCTCAGCGGCAAGTCCAATCTCGCCTATCATTTTGCGAAACTGCGCGAGGCCGGCCTGATGGAAACGCGCGCGGTGGGGACGGCGAGGTTGATGAAACTGCGCCGCGAAGATCTCGAGAGCAGGTTTCCGGGTTTGCTGGATGCGGTGCTCGCATCGGCCGAGCGCGATGCCGAGCGCCTGCAGCTTCCGGTGCTGGAATTCACCGAAGCCTGACAGCGCCGACCCACTGGTAAATGTCTGAAAGGTTGGAGGCCCAGCCTGGACTTGAACCAGGATAAAGAGCGATGCATCGCCCCCGCGTAGACATTTCCGCCACCGGGCCGAGCACAATGTTACCGATCACGGGGTGGCGATCCACCTCAAGTTTTGTAAACCGTCTGTTAACCTTAATCGTCCGTTTGCCCCAGCCGATGCCTCAGAATGCGTGGTGGGCGACGAAGGTCATGCGCGAGGAATTGTGGCCGATATTGACCGGCGCCCGCGAGGCCCGGAAACCGGCCGCGGTCAGCTTGGCCAGCATCTCCGCCTCGCTGTAGCGCTGCAGGCCGACCTTGGTGCGCAGCTGGCGGTAGTCCGAGAGAGCCGTGCGAACAAGCCCAATGAACGCATCCCACAGAAAACCGTGCTCGCGGGCGAGCTTCAGCAGCGCCATGACATCGGTCGCCATGCCGACATCGGGCTGCAGGATGTCGCCGACCACGAGCTTGCCGCCAGGCGCCAGCAACCGCTTGATGATCGCAAAGGCATCGTCGAGTTCGGGACCGGTCATGTACTGAGCCACCGAATTCATGACAGCCAGGTCGATCGACTGCGCCGTCATGTTGCGCAACTCTTCGAGCGACCGGACCCGGATTTTGGTGTTGGGCGCGAAGCGGGCGACCAGCCGGCCGCGAACGCCAGGCGCGGGCTCTGCCAGGATCAGCTTGCTGCAGGCATTGGCCACTTTGGCGGCCGAGAGTGCTTCGCCGCAGGCATAGTCGAGCACGACGGCATCCTGAGAGGCGATGTAGCCAATGATGTCGCGGGCGATGACCTCGAAATGCACGTCACGATGCAGCTTGCTCGCATAAATCGTATGCGTGGAATCGTAATAATCGATCCAATCTTCCATCGTCTGCCCGGCCCGATTGTTGTTCCCGTGTCGGGAACCCCTATATTTGTGATGCGTTGAAACGGTCTAGAGCGTTTTCAGGCGCGTGGGAAACCGCCTTTCCTTCAAGAACCGCAGTTTTCGGAAATTTGCAGTGCTTTCCGTCAAGACCACTCCGATTTTTCCTGAAATCTTCCGCCCTGACGACAACCCTCCAGCCATCAAATCATCCGACACGGGAAGGTAAGTAACGTGAGCACCAAGACATCGAAAATCGCTGCCGAAATGAATACCCCGACTGACCTCTCAGCCGACGCCGTGGAGAAGGTGGCCAAGGCGCTGAACGGGTTGCTCGCCGACGCTTTCGCGCTTTACCTGAAGACCAAGAATTTTCACTGGCATCTCAGCGGCCGCCATTTTCGCGACTATCACCTGATGCTCGACGAGCAGTCCGACCAGATTTTTGCGACGACTGACCCATTGGCAGAGCGCGTGCGCAAGATCGGCGGTCGCACGCTGCGTTCGATCGGCGAAGTCGCCAAGCTGCAGACCATCAAGGACAATGACGAGGCGTATGTGCCGCCGGTGGAGATGCTGCGCGAACTGATGAACGACAACAAGAAGATGGCAGCGGCGATGCGCAAGGCCCACGAGGTTTGCGATGACGCCAAGGACATCGCCAGCGCCAGCCTGCTGGAAAACTACATCGACGACACCGAGCGCCGCACCTGGTTTCTGTTCGAGGCGTCGCAGCAGGAAGGCGGCAACGAGGCGTAAGCTTCGTTCCCGATTGAATATGTCAAAGCGCCCGCTTCACAGCGGGCGTTTTCATGTGGAGATGCCGTTGTTCAGCACCAGCGCTGGGCCACGGCTATTCAGGCTGAATACCGAGCTCCTGAATCGTCTTGCCTGTGGCGACGAGCTCGGCGTCGAAAAAGCGCTTCGCGCCCGCGGGCGTCACCACGTCACCGGAGGCGACGTCGAAGCCGAGGACAGGCGCGCGCTCCTGCACATCCGGCGATTTCAGTGCCTGCGCAATCTCGGCACTGAGTTTGTCGACGATCTCGGCAGGTGTCCCGGTCGGGGCCATCATCATGAACCAGCCTTGCAGATCCGCGCCCTTCAGCGTCTCGGCAATTGCGGGCACATCCGGCAATGAATCGACGCGCTTGTTGCCGGCAATGGCGAGTGCCCGCAGCGTACCGGCTTTGATGAAGGACTCAGCCACCGATGCGGACTGGATCGTCACCTGGGTGCGTCCGGTCAGGCTGTCCTGGATCGCGTTGGTGATGGTGTTGTAGGGGACCAGTACGAAACTCGTGCCTGCCTGCTTGTTGATGGTTTGTGCGATCAGGCCGGAAATGTTGCGCGCGCCGTCGACCGCCATGCTCAGGGAACCGGGGGCAGCTTTTTCAAGCACGATCAATTCCGCCAGCGTCTTTGCTTTCACTTCGGGATTGACGAGCAGCACGTGGTTGCTCCGCGCCACCATCGCCACCGGCACAAAATCCTTCACGGGATCGTAGGGCAGTTTCTTGAACGTATAGGGATTGGTGACCAGCGCCGCCGACGTCGCGAACAGGAAGGTGTAGCCGTCGGGCGCGGCGCGCGCGACCGTCTGTGCGCCGACGAGATTCGCGGCGCCCGGGCGGTTCTCAACGATGAATTGTTGTCCGAGCGCGCGGGACAGTTTTTCGGCGACGATGCGGCACAGCACATCCGGGCTGTTGCCCGCCGCCTGCGGCACCACGATCGTCACCGGCTTTTGCGGCCATGATTGCGCATAGGCGGGCAGCGAGAGGCAAAGAATGCTGCCGGTCAACAAGATACGACGGGACAATGTGAGCATGGACTTCCTCCTGAAATGGATGGCCTGCGATTTCTGATCGCTTGTTGAGGCGCGCTTTTTCGAACGAGCGAGTCTTTGTCGTGAGAAACAGCCCGCGGCGCTGGTGGCGCGGGCTGCCGCTTGCGTCAGGCTTCGTCGGCCACGCCGTTGCGCAGCACGCCGAGCCTATCGATCTCGACTTCGACGATATCGCCCGGCTTCAGCCAAAGTGGAGGCGTACGCTTGGCGCCCACGCCGCCCGGCGTGCCGGTGGCGATCACGTCACCCGGCTCAAGGCGGGTAAAGGACGAGCAGTATTCAATCTGACGCGGGATATCGAAGATCATCTGATCGATGGTGGCGTCCTGCACGACCTGGCCATTGACGCGGGTCTGCAGCCGCAGCGGCGCAACATCGCCGAGTTCATCCGGCGTCATCATCCAGGGACCGAAGCCGCCGGTCTCCGGAAAATTCTTGCCGGGCGTGAACTGATGGGTGTGACGCTGGAAATCGCGCACGCTGCCTTCGTTGTAGCAGGCATAGCCGGCGATATGGCTCCATGCATCTGCCTGCGAAATGTATCGTCCGGGCTTGCCGATGATGATGGCGAGTTCGCCTTCGAAGTCGAGGTGGGTCGAGACCTTCGGCCGGATGATATTGGTGAGATGGCCGGTCTGGCTGTTGGCGAAGCGGCCAAACACCGTGGGATTGTCGACCTCGGCGCGTCCGGTTTCCTTGCGGTGCATCTCGTAGTTCAGGCCGATGCAGAGAATCTTGTCCGGATTCGGAATCACCGGCAACCAGGTGATGTCAGCGGTCGGTATGCGCTTGGCCTTGCCGGCTGCATCACGCACCACGGACAGCGCGTCGGCTGCGATGACGGATTTAAGGTCGGGGAAGCGATCGCCAAGCAGTGCGCCCACATCGAGCGCATCATTGCCCTCGATCACGCCCCAGGTGGGTTTTCCGCCGATCTGAAAACTTGCCAATTTCATCGTGATGTCCTCGCTCTGGAAGCTGCGTGTCCGTGGGAAATGTTGGTGTGGTGACGCTGTGCGGCCGGCCTGATCATCGGAGCCGCTCCGCAAGATCGGTGAGCAGCGCGTCGAGCGCGCTCGTCTCGCTGGCGACGCCGAAGACGTAGTGGTCGGGCCGCACGATTGCGGCGCGACAGTCGTGACGGTCGAACCATGCGGCGAGAACGCCGTCCTCTTCAGTAAGTACGTCATCGGCGGCGGGGCCGATACGAATTGGCCTGATGTCCAGCCGAGTCATGATCGCTTGCAGATCGGGACCGAGCTCCAGTTCGTTGCGCATATCAAGCACAAGCCGCCATCCGGTGCCGGCGACGCTATCGAGACGGCGCCGTCCTTCTGCGGTCCTGATCCATGGCTGTGGGAACAGCGTGCCGTGCGCCGGGTGGAGGGGAAATGCCAGCAGTCCCGTCTGCAATGGCGGCACGATTTCTTGACGGGTTATGGTGCGGGGTTGGCCGCCACCCTCCGCAAGAATGCGCTCGTCGCGTGCTGCTGCGGCGTCGGGATCGCGTTCGCAGATCACATGACCGATGGCTTTGATGCGGGAAGTGAGCTGGCGCACATGCTCGCCGCGCTCCTCGCCGTAGCTGTCGAGCAATTTTGCATTGGATTGCCCGCGGAGTACGCGGTCGAGCTTCCAGATCAGATTGCCGACATCGCGGATGCCCTGGCACATGCCCTGGCCGATGAATGGCGGCTGCTGGTGCGCGGCATCGCCGGCGAGGACGATGCGGCCGCATCGCCATTCCTGCGCGACGAGCGCATGAAACCGGTAGCTTGCAGCACGCCACAGCATGGCATCATCACGCGTGATCCAGCGCGAAAGCAGGCGCCAGACCTGCGCGGCCGTTTCCATCTCGCGCGGATCTTCGCCGGGCAGCAGCATGATCTCGAAGCGGCGATGATTGCCCGGGCCGATGATGAAGGTCGTGGGCCGCGACGGATCGCAGAATTGCGCCGCGGTCTGCGGCAGCTTGCTGAGGGAGGCGTCGTTGACCTGCAAGTCGACCACCAGCCAGGGCTCGTCGAAGACGAGATCCTCGAAGGCAATACCGAGTTGCTGTCGCACTCCGCTGGAGGCGCCGTCGCAGGCAATCACATAGTCGGCGGTGACGTCACGCGTTGCGCCGCGACCGTCGCGCAGATGCAGCGTCACACGATCCGCAGCCTGTTCGAAGCCGAGCAGTTCGGTGCCCAGCTCGACCTCGACGCTGTCATAGGCCGCGGCATGTTCGCGCAAGGCAGCTTCGACCGGCGGCTGCGTGAACACCATGCTGGGCGTGTAACCGAGCGGATAGGGCTCCGCGACCATGTCGATGCGGCGGATCAACTGCCCTTTGGCGCCGAAATGCTGGGAGGCGGGGAACGGAGCAACGTAAGGCAGCACGCGCTCTGCCGCGCCGAGATTGTCGAGCAGACGCAGGATCTCATGATCGATCGCGATCGCACGCGGCTTGTCATAGACCTCTAGCTGACGGTCGATGGCCAGCGTGCGGATGCCCCGGTCGCCAAGGAGGCTGGCCGCGATGGCGCCTGACGGACCATGGCCGACCACGACGACCCGAAAATCATTCCGTGTCTGCTCGGATGAAACCGTCACGCGGCACTCCCGTCGGCGTAGCCAATGGCGGTCTGTGCTGCCTTGACGTGATCGGCTTTCGGTGGGGCGATACCCCAATGATCGGTGCGGCCGGGTGGCCAGGCCCATTCCGACGGCCCGCGCACCACATAGCTGTCATCGACCTGCAGAACCTCGGCGGTGTATTCGATCACGGTCCCGACCGGATCGATGAAATAGGCAAACACATTGTCGCCGGGGCCGTGGCGGCCGACGCCCCAGGCAATGGGAAACCCGGCATCGATCATGCGACCCGAGCCGCGCATCACCGCTTCGAGATCCGGCATCAGGAAGGCGACGTGGTTGAGCCCGTTCACGGCAGCGTCGGCGATGACGATGGCGTGGTGGTCGCTGTTGCAGCGAACGAAGGCCATGATCGTCGAGCGGTCGGTGAGACGAAAGCCGAGCGCCTGTTCGTAGAACGCGGCGAGATCATCGACAGCGGTGCTGTTGATGTTGACATGCGCGAGACGCGTCGGCCGGTTGGCCGATGACGGAGCTTCGGCATGTTGCAGGTCGCCATGAACGAAGCGAAGCACGCCGTCACCGGGCGCGCCAATGCTCATGATCGTTCCGCCATCGGGCCCCGGATTCGGAGCCGGGCCTGAGAGCAGCGTGGCCCCGTGTTTCACGGATGCTGCGGCGATCGTTTCGAATTCCGCATCCGAATGCAGCCGGAACGTGATGGCCCTCAGCGCGGGGCGATCGCCCTGCTGCAAGGCGACGACATGGTGATCGGTGCCGCTGGCCCGCAAGTAAGTGACGCCTTCGTGGCGCGTCACGAGGTCGAGTCCCCACACAGATGTGTAGAACTGCTCGGATCGCTGCAGGTCGGGCGTGTCGAGATCGACACTGCGCAGGGCTGTGATCGGGAAATGGGTCATTGCGAAGCCTGCTCGTCAAGGCCGAGGAAACGTCTTGCATTGACATGAAGGACGAGATTGCGCGTCGCCTCGTCGCCGATCGCTGATGCGGCGCGCGTTGCCGGCGTGCGATCGTGAAATGCGAACGGGTAGTCTGTGCCGAGCATGATCTGCGTCGCGCCGAACTTGGCGATCAGATGCAGCAGCGTCGGGTCGTCATAGACCAGCGCGTCGTAATAGAGCCGGCGTGCCTGCAAGATCGGCGATTCCTGGATGCTCTCCTGCAGCACAGGAAATACCTGATATCCCTCCTGAAGCCGCGGCAGCAGCGAGGCGAGCGTGCCGCCGCCGTGGCTGAACGCCATGCGCAGGCGCGGGTGGCGCAGCAAGAGGTTCGAGGTGATGACGGATGCGGCAGCGAGGCCGACATCGGTCGGATAGGCCAGCACCTGCTGCAATTGCGCCGGGCCGACAAGGCGATCCATGCCGCAAGGCCGCAGAGCATGGACGAACACCGCCATGTCGAGCTTCTCGACCTCGGCGAAGAATCCATCGAAGTCGGGAGACCCGATCGGCTTGCCGTTGATGTTGCTGCCGATCTCGATGCCCGCAAAGCCGAGTTCGTGCTTCAGCCGATGCAGCTCGGCAATGGCGCGGTCGATGTCCTGCAGCGGTACCGCGCCGAGGGCGACGAGGCGGCCACCGGAATGCGCGATCATCTCGGCCATCTGGTCGTTGATGTAGCGCAGCAGGTCACCGGCCGGTTCGGGCTCCATCCAATAGGACAGCAGCTCCGGCATCGGCGAAATGGCCTGCACGCCGAGTCCCATCTCCGCCATATCCGCGACGCGCTTGGCGACATCCCAGCAGCGATCCGACACCGTGCGATAGATGCGGCCGGCCATCATCACATGCTTGTGGCAGGGTTTGGCATCCGCCATCGACGGCCAGTCGGCCGGCACCGCCGCGCCCAGGTAGGACGGGAAGGAGGCGGGCACGACATGCGCGTGGATATCGATCCCGCAAGTGCATCGGGAGATGGCGCTCATGGCTGTGACTGGTCCATGCGCGGCTGGACGGCTGCGAAAACTGCCGATGCCTCAGGCGCTTGCGGAGCCTTGCCAAACATTGTCGCGCCTCCCGGCCAGTCATCTCTCAGGACCTTGGGGAACTAATATCTATAGAAATCTTATCGTACAACAGAAATTTATAGATTTTTATGAAATCAGAAAAAGTGTATAGAAATCGAAGCCGACAGGCAGATGATTCCGGGATTGAAGCACGTGGACACAACATCACTGGAATTGGCTTCGCCGCCGTCCTCGACCCAGGCCAGCACGGTCTATGACCGGTTGCGGGAGGACCTGCTGTCCGGGCGGCTCGAGCCGAGCCGGAAACTCCAGATGCGTTTCCTGACCGAGCTGTATCAGACCGGTCAGACGCCGCTCCGCGAGGCGCTCAACCGGCTGACCGCCGATGGCCTGGTGGAGTGCCGCGAGCAGCGCGGATTCTATGTCGCGGATATCAGCCGCAGCGAGCTGGCCGAACTGACCAAGACCCGGTGCTGGGTCGAGAGTCTGGCGCTGCGGGAATCCATGGCGGCCTCGACGCCGCAATGGGAGGAGCAGCTTCTGCTCGCGCAACATCGCCTCGGGCGAACCCCGCGCTCGCTCAATGCCGAACACTTCGAAGACAATCCGGAATGGGAGCGGCTGCACCGCGTCTATCACCGCACCTTGATCGGGAATTGCGGTTCGCAGTCCCTGATCGCGTTCTGCGGACAACTCGCCGACCAGCTCTACCGCTATCGGCGTCTGTCGATCCGCAAGGCCTTCCCGTCACGCCATGTGACGGACGAGCATCAGGCGATCATGACTGCAGTTTTGAGCGGCGATGCGGACCACGCCGTGGATCTGCTCACCGCGCATTACAGGCAGACCGCTGAAGTCATTCTCCAGGACAAGCAGATCTTTTCTGAACTGCATGAGGGCGAAGACGCGGCATCGTAGCGGGCACGGACGCAGGCCGAGCAAGCACCTCTGCGGGCATGAAAAAGGCCTCGCGACGCATGCAAGGCCTTGGAAACATGTCTGCAAGATTTGGTAGGCAGAAAATTTGGTAGCGAGGAGTGGACTCGAACCACCGACCCCAGGATTATGATTCCCGTGCTCTAACCAACTGAGCTACCCCGCCACGGCATCCGGAGGGGACAAATTGTCCCCCGGCGAATGCGCGGCATATAAGAAGTCGAGGGACTCGATGTCAAGCAAAGTAGCGCCTGAAATCGGTGCCTGAATAGATGTTCCCGCAACCCGGCCGCCGATTTGGAGATCGGGCAGCTATCGCCGCCCGATCAGGCACTTATGGCCACGTCTAGCCGCCGTCGAAGGCCTTTTTCAGGGCGGCCAGATCGAGCTTGACCATGCCCATCATGGCCGTCATGGCACGCTTGGCGCCCTCGCCATTCTCGCTGGCAAGCATTTCAGTAAAGCCGTTCGGCACGATCTGCCAGGGCACGCCCCAGCGGTCGTTGATCCAGCCGCAGGCATTTGCCTTGCCGCCATTTGTCAAAATGGCGTCCCACACACGATCGACTTCGGCCTGGTCTTCGCAATGGATGGTGAAGGACACGGCCGTGCTGAATGTGGCGGGGCTGCCGCCATTGAGGCCAATGAAGCTTTGGCCGGCCAGCGTGAAGCCGACCACCAGCACGTTGCCTGCTTTGCCGCCGGGATAATCGATCGGGGCGCGCTGCACGCGATCGATGGAGGAATTGGGCACCAGCGAGCAGTAGAACCTGGCGGCTTCCTCGGCCTCGGTCTCGTACCAGATGCAGGGTGAGATCTTTGACATCGCTGCTCTCCCTCTCTCGATCAGGCCTGAGCCATCGCAGATTGCGCGGCGGCCATGTCCATCCACATCACTTCCCAGATGTGACCGTCGGGATCCTCGTAGCTGCGGCCATACATGAAGCCGAAATCCTGCGTGGGTGTTGGATCGGCGCTGCCGCCCGCACCCACGGCCTTCTTCACGAGACCATCGACTTCGTCGCGGCTGTCGGCGGAGACGCAGATCAGCACTTCGCTCGATGTCTTCGCGTCGACGATCTTCTTCGAGGTGAACTGGCGATATTTGTCGTGCGTCAGCAGCATCGCGTGAATGGTGTCGGAGAACACCATGCAGGCGGCGGTGTCGTCGGAGAATTGCGGGTTTTTGGTCGCGCCGACCGCTTCATAGAAGGCGACCGCGCGGGGCAGGTCGGTGACGGGCAGGTTGACGAAGATCATTTTGCTCATCGGATGAACTCCAGTGGGTATGCGTTGTGAGTGTTCTCTTGGCGATTGTCCCGCAAAGGACGGTTGGCCCGGCCGCGATCCGACATCGGCTCCAAAATTCTTTCGATATTTTTGCCGGCGGAATTTTTCTCCCCTGCGATCAATATTCTAGCCCGGCGATCTCCGCGTGCAGACGGAATGTCGCATGGCTCATCCTGATTGCGAATTGCGGCGGCGGTGAAATCATCGTTGATTGCCAAAGACGCAAGACGCGTTCGCAGTCGGGTCCGAAACATGTCCTTTTCCTGGGTTTGTTCCGGGCTAGACTGAACGACAATAAAAATACAGCCGGTCCGGGCATCACCCCCGGAATCGCAGAGGGAGAAACACATGTTGCAACGCAATCGCCTTGCTATGTCCGCTGCTGTCGCGCTCGCCGCGGCCGCCACCATGTTCGGCGGTGCAGTCCAGGCGCAGGACTATCCGACCAAGCCGATCACACTGATCGTGCCATGGCCCGCTGGTGGCTCCACCGACATCTCGATGCGCGCGATTGCAGACGCCGCGTCGAAACATCTCGGCCAGCCCATCGCCATCGACAACAAGGGCGGCGGCGGCGGCACTGTCGGTCCCGCGACCATGGCGGCGGCTGCGAAGCCGGATGGCTACACCATCTCGCAGATTCCGATCACCGTGTTCCGGCTGCCGCTGATGCAGGAAGTCTCGTGGAATCCGGACAAGGATTTCAGCTACATCATCCATCTCACTGGCTACACCTTCGGCATCACCACCAATGCGGAATCGCAGTTCAAGACCTGGAAGGACGTGGTCGATTTCGCCAAGGCCAATCCCGGCAAGGTGACTTACGCGACGCCGGGCACCGGCACCTCGCTACATGTCGGCATGGAGCAGATCGCGGCACTGGCCGGAATCAAGCTCACGCAGGTGCCGTTCAAGGGCGGTGCTGAAACCAACGCCGCGGTGCTCGGCAATCACACCATGCTGCAGGCGGATTCCACCGGCTGGCGGCCGCTGGTCGATGCCGGCAAGCTGCGTCTGTTGATGGTGTGGACCGACAAGCGGTCGCCGAATTTCCCGGACGCGCCGACGCTGAAGGAAAGCGGCTATCCGATGGTCTATGACTCGCCGTTCGGCATCGCCGGCCCGAAGGGCATGGATCCGAAGATCGTCGCCAAGCTGCACGACGCCTTCAAGAAAGCCATCGAGGATCCCGCCGTCATCGCGACGCTGGCGAAATACGACATGGTGCCGAACTACAAGAACACCGAGGACTACAAGAAATTCGTTGTCGAGGTCACCAATTCAGAGCGCAAGGTGATCGAGGGAATCGGGTTGGGCAAGAAGTAGCCTCACACACAGGTGTCGTCCCCGCGAAGGCGGGGACCCATAACCTCTGACGTTTGTAGTCGAAGCAAGTCCTCTCCTTACTGCCGCAACATATCGATGGTGTGTATGGGTCCCCGCCTTCGCGGGGACGACATCGGAGCTAATCGGGGCGCTGCAGATACGAGGCACCTACCAAAGGCACTCCATGTCCTCCTCCACCCGTCCGCCATTCCGGCTCAACAATTCAGAACTCTGGACCGGCGTGCTCGGCATTGCGCTTGGCGTGTTCGTCATTCGCTCCGGCCTCAAGCTGAAGCTCGGCACCATCAACGATCCCGGCTCCGGCTTCATGCTGTTCTATATTGGCCTGCTGATGTGCGCTTTCGCGCTCACCATCGTTCTCGCTTCGGTAACCGAAGGCGGACCGACCTTCGGCTCGCGATGGGAAGGCGCGAGCTGGGGCAAGCCGGGCGCGATCATCGTCATCCTCTCGGCCTATGCTTTCGCGCTCGAGCCACTGGGCTTCCTGATCTCGACCATCCCGCTGATGCTGGTGTTGTTGCGCGTCATCGATCCCGTGCGTTGGACGCTGGCGATCCCACTCGCGGTGCTGGCGCCTGTTGGTGTGTGGTGGGTGCTGAAACGCGGCCTGCTGATCCAATTGCCTTCGGGCATGTTTGAAATCGGCTGACGGGAAACACGGATCATGGATGTTCTCGTCAATGTCATGCACGGCTTCGGTGTCGCGCTGCAGCCCGTCAATATTCTCTACTGCTTCATCGGCGTCTTCATCGGCACCCTGGTCGGCGTGCTGCCGGGCATCGGGCCGATCTCGGCGATGTCGTTGCTGCTGCCGGTGACGCTGTCCGGCACGCCGGAATCCGGCATCATCATGATGGCCGGCATCTATTACGGCTCGATGTATGGCGGCTCGACCACGTCGATTCTGGTCAACATTCCCGGTGAGGCCGCCTCCGTCGTCACCTGTATCGACGGCCACCAGATGGCGAAGCAGGGCCGTGCCGGTCCGGCGCTCGGCATTTCCGCGCTCGGCTCCTTCATCGCCGGCACTTTTGCGCTGGTGATGCTGATGCTGGTGGCGCCGTCACTCGCCTCGGTCGCCATTGCGTTCGGTCCCGCCGAATATGCCAGCCTGATGGTGCTCGGCCTCGTGGTGCTGACCTTCCTGACACAAGGCTCGATGGCCAAGGCGTTGCTGATGGCCTGTATCGGCATCGTGCTTGGCCTCATCGGCCTCGACAGCATCACCGCGCAGCCGCGGCTGACTTTCGGCCGGATCGAACTGATCGACGGCATCGGTCTCGTGCCCGTGGTGATGGGTCTGTTCGGGCTCGGCGAGGTGCTGCTCAACACCGAGCAGGTCATCAAGCGCGACATCATCAATGCCAAGATCACGCAGCTCCTGCCCAACAAGGAAGACTGGAAGGCCAGCGCCGGGCCGATCGGACGCGGCACGATTTTAGGCTTCTTCCTCGGGATCCTCCCCGGCGGCGGCGCTGTGGTCGCGTCCTTCGCGTCCTATGCACTGGAGAAACGGCTGTCGAAACATCCGGAGCGCTTCGGTCATGGCGCGATCGAAGGCGTTGCCGGACCTGAGGCAGCGAACAACGCGGCCGCCGGCGGTGCGTTCATTCCGCTGATGACCCTCGGCATCCCACCGAATGTGGTGATGGCGCTGCTGCTCGGCGCCTTCGTCATTCACGGGTTGCAACCCGGCCCGTTGTTGATCACGCAGAACCCCGGCCTGTTCTGGGGCATCGTTGCCAGCATGTATATCGGCAACCTCATGCTGCTGGTGCTGAACCTGCCGCTGATCGGCATGTGGGTGAAGCTGCTGAAGTTGCCTTATAATGTACTGTTCCCGCTGATCATCCTGTTCACGATCATCGGCGTCTATTGCAGCAGCAACAATGTGTTCGACGTCTATGTGATGATCGGCTTCGGCGTGATCGGCTACTTCATGCGCAAGTTCGGCTACGAGCCTGCGCCGCTGGTGCTGGCCTTCGTGCTGGGCCCGCTGCTGGAGAACAATCTGCGGAAGTCATTGATCCTGTCGCAGGGCAATCTCATGACCTTCATCGAGCGCCCGATCTCGGCAGCGTGTCTTGCGCTGGCAGTGGTGCTTCTGATCGCGCCGCTGCTGCCTGCACTGCGCAAGAAGCGCGAGATGGTCGCGCTCGACGAGGGCGCGTAGCCGGGAGGCATTTGTCATGGACACCGAACTGGCCAGGACATTCCTTGCTGTTGTGAGCGCCGGGAATTTCGTGACCGCGGCGGAGAAGCTGCATGTCACGCAGTCCACGGTCAGCGCGCGGATCCAGACGCTGGAGCAGTTGCTGCGCGTGACGCTGTTCGTCCGCAACAAGGCCGGCGCGACGCTGACACCCGCCGGCCGCCAGTTTCAGAAACACGCGTCCACGCTGGTGCGAACGGTGGAACATGCGCGGCAGGATGTCGGCATTGCGAAAGGCTTCAGCGGTACGCTGACCGTCGGCGGTCGCATCGGGTTGTGGGAGGAGCATCTGCTCCACTGGCTGCCGCTGATGCGCGCGAAACATCCGGATATCGCGATCCGCGCCGAGAGCGCTCTCGAAGCCGAATTGATGCAGGGCCTCGTGGAAGGCCGTATCGATATCGGCGTGATGTATACGCCGCAGAGCCGGCCTGGCCTCAAGGTCGAGCAGTTGTTCGATGAGCAGCTCATTCTGGTCTCGACCAGCACGCACAGCGCGCCGGAGCCGCAGTCGGGTTACGTCTATATCGACTGGGGCCCGGAATTCTACGCACGCCACATGGCGCTGTTTCCGGATTTCGCCGGGCCATCGCTCACCGCCAATATCGGTTGGCTCGGGCTGCAGCATGTGCTGGAGAATGGCGGCTCCGGATATTTCCCGCGCCGCATCGTTGCACCCCAGCTGAAGGCTGGGCGGCTGCATGCCGTCGCCGATGCGCCGGAATTTTCGATGCCAGCCTATGTCGTCTATCCCGGCGATCGCGAAGATGCGATCATCGCCGAAGCCGTCGCACTCATGCATCGCCTCGCGCATGACGCGGCCAACAAAAAGCCCGCGCCTGCAGGGCAGGCGAGGGCGCCGAAACGTCCGGCAAGGCGGACGTGATGCGGGGGGCAGGCGCGGCTAGGTGCCGGACGGATATCCCGATGTCGCAACGATGGCCGCGATCTGATCGGCGCTATGCCGGGAGCGCTTGGTGGCTGTCAGGCGTGCGATGATCGCCGCTGCAAAGGCGAACAGCGCGAGAGCGACCGATACGTCGGGGTGGATGATCGTTTTCATGGTCGGCTCCTGCATGATCGAGGGGCGGCATAGCTCCTCGGGTTCCTTCAACCCTAGAACTGCCATGAATTTTGACAAACGAATATTATTGACGCTTGCAATCGACATTATCGATTTTAAATCGACCCGAGCCGATTGATGTCGCAATCGTCGGAAGGACGGCGTCCTGCACTTTGCGGAATGCAAAGATTCCGAGGCAGACACCCGCGGCCACTGCAGCAAGGATGTGACGATGCGTGTGCGGCCATCAGCGCCGCGCATGAGTGAGCTTGCGTGTGGGGAAACAGGATATCGCGATGTGCGATGAGACAGAGCGGGCGGTCGACGTGATCGCAAGCGTGTTCGTTGCATTGGGACAAGGCCGCCGCGCCGAACGCATGCGATGGGATGCAATTGATTCAATGCGAGGACGAACAACGCGCGCTCGACAAATATCAGCCGCAGATTCGTCCGATTAAAGATTCACGCTCCGGCGAAATGAGTGGGGGCTGCATCATGGCGTTTGTCGGACCTGAATTTCCCATCAATTCCACCACCGCCAATGACCAGGCGGGCGCAACCCAAACGCTGTTGTCCGACGGACGTATTCTTGTCACATGGACTGCGACGGACGCCAGCGGTCATCAGCCGCATATAATTCAGGGCCACTATTTGTCGGCGGACGGTACGCCTCAAGGTCCCGATTTTCAGATCACGATCGATCGGAGCGGAGATCCGGGAGCGCCTTCCGTCACCGCGCTTTCCGACGGCCGCGCCTTTGTCGCATGGCAGTCCTATATCGCCGCCGACAATGTCACCGAAGTTCGCGGCACCCTCATCGATGCGGAGGGGCATCCCGTTGCCGATATGGTGGTCAATTCATCGACGGCAATTTCGCCGCAGATGCCTTCCGTCACGACGCTTGCCGATGGCCAGATCTTGCTGACTTATGTGTCCGCGGATGGCGGGGATCCGAAATATCTTGGCGATATCCGCGGGAGGATCCTCCACGACGACGGCACCGTCGCTGTCGACGACTTCACCGTGAATACGACCACCTGGGGTACGCAATATGATCCGAAGGTGACGGCGCTGCCCGACGGGCGGGCGTTCGTCACATGGAGGTCGTACGATCCGGACGAGGGGCGCTACAACGTCTCCGGCCAGTTCGTGAACCCCGATGGCAGCGCGAGCGGGCCGGACTTTCGCATCCTGGCGGGAGCCCAGTTCAATCAGAGCGACGCGTCCGCCGCGGTTCTCGCGGATGGACGCATTCTCGTGGCCTGGACCGCGCAGGAACCGGATGGTGACAGCAACATTCATGCGCGCCTGCTGAACCCGGACGGATCCGTGGTTGTGTCCGATAATATCGTCAATGCGAATTTTGACGGCGGTCAGGATGCCCCGTCGATCGCCGCGCTACCGGATGGTCGCGCCGTCATCATCTGGCACGCCGCCGATCCCGTCACCGGCGCCAGTGATCTCTATGGTCGCCTGCTGATTCCGGGTGCTTTCCCGATCGGCAACGATTTCCTCGTTAACTCGACAGGTGGCCTGGCGGAAACCGGACCTCATCTCCTGACATTGTCCGATGGGCGTATTCTCGCGACCTGGACGTCGTTTGAGCAAGGACCGATTGCAGACGATATCCATGGTCGCATCATGTCGTTCAACACGATCACGAATGGTACGCCGGGCGATGACGTGCTCCCCGGCACCGCGGATAACGATATCATTCACGGCAGCGATGGTCGCGACACAATACATGGTGCGGCTGGAAACGACGTTTTGCATGGCGATGGCGGCAACGACTTTCTCTACGGCGATGCCGGAAATGATTTTCTGTTCGGCGGCGATGGCGACGACCGCATGTGGGGCGGTGACGGCAATGACATTTTCGTCGGTGGCAAGGGCGCCGATGCTTTTGCCGGCGCGTCCGGCATCGATACCGTACGCTACGAGACATCGCCATCTGGTGTTCACATCGATCTCACACTTGGCACGGGCAGTGGGGGCGATGCTGCCGGCGACAGTTTCAGCTCGATCGAGAGGGTGATCGGCAGCCGATTTGACGACATGCTGATCGGTGACGGTGCCGCCAACACGTTATCAGGCGGCAGCGGCAAGGACGTTCTGGACGGTCGCGACGGCAATGACGTGCTGGACGGCGGCGAAGGCAACGATGCCCTGACCGGCGGCGCGGGCAATGACATCCTGCACGGCGGTGCCGGTAACGATCAGCTTTGGGGCAACGTGGGTGACGATATCCTCGCCGGCGGCGCAGGTGCCGATATGCTTGCTGGCGGCGCCGGCAACGATACGGCGGATTACAGCACGTCCATTGCCCAGGTGAATATCAATCTGGCGACAGGTGTCATTCAATGGGGAGATGCTGAGGGCGACAAACTCAGTTCGATCGAAAACCTGATCGGAAGCGGGACCATGGACCTGCTGACGGGTGACGCAGGCGACAATCGCATTTCCGGTGGCGGCGGGAACGATCTGATCGATGGCGGCGGCGGAAACGATAGTCTTGATGGCGGCAGCGGCAACGATACGCTCACAGGCGGGCTCGGCGCCGACATCTTGACCGGCGGAGCTGGCGCGGACAGTTTTGTATTCAAAGCTGTGCAGGATAGTCTGCCCGGAGCTGCCGATCAGATCACCGACTTTTCGTCGAACGCGGCAGACACGGCCGACTGGATTGATCTGTCGGCAATCGATGCCAACAGCAAGGCCGCCGGTGATCAAGCGTTTGCCTTCGTCGGAAGCGCCGCTTTCACACATATCGCCGGCGAATTGCGCTTCGCCGATCATCTTCTTCAGGGCGATGTCGATGGCGATGGCGCGGCTGACTTCGCGGTTCAGGTGAACACCGCCGTCTTGAAGGCAGGTGACTTCGTCTTGTGATTTGCGTGCGGCGTCGCGGGTCGCCCTTGGCGTCACGCGGCTGTGGAGGTCCGCGTCGTCGCGCCCGGCATCAGTTGGAACGGCTGCTCAATGACGATGCTCGGGCAGCCCAGTGATGCCGCCACCTGGCTGGTCGAGGCGACCACCGCATGGTCGATCTGCGAGCCGGGAATCTGGGCCACGATCAGCTGCGCGATACAGAGTTGTTTGGTGCCGCGCAGGTCGAGATCGACCCGGTAGGCAAATAGCGCATGGACGATATCGCGCCGGTCGCGGATCACGATCAGCCCGTTGTCGCCGCCATCGGCATCGGTTCGCCGGCGCACGAAATCCAGCCATGCATCCAGCGTAACGCTGGCATCGTGCAGATAGACGAGCGGATAGGCCGCGCGAGCGTCCGCCCAAGCCATTGGTTGCGCCTGATATTCCTCATTCATCGCCGGATTCCCGCATGGCCTGCGAAATTGGCGGGGATGGGCTGGCTCGGCATTGATATGGGTCAAAGCGTCCACGATTGATCCATGTCAAATGGTGTAGAGTGATTTTCAAGACCTGCCACATATCACCAAACCGAAGATGGACAGTGCCATGACCTTCGCGGAACCAGCGGCCGAGACCTGTGCCGGAGAGCGCGACTGCAAGCACGGCCGCAGCACCAACGGCTGCGACGATTGCAAGGTGCGCCTGTTCAGCGTCTGCGGCGCATTGGAACCGGCGGAACTCGACGAGCTCGATCGCCTCAGCCAGGTCAAGAATTTCCCGGCCAAGGCCATGCTGTTCGATCAGGGCGCGCTGGCCGGTAGCGTGTTCAACGTGACCGAAGGCATCGTCCGGCTCTACAAGTCGCTGCCCGATGGCCGTCGCCAGATCGTCGGCTTCGCGCTGCCCGGTGACTTCCTCGGACTTGCGCTGATGGACCGCTACGGCGTCGCCGCCGAGGCCGTGACGTCGGTGCGCGTCTGCCGTTTCTCCCGCGCCCAGTTTCTCAGCTATGTCGACGGCAAGCCGCATCTGCTGCGCCGGCTGCATGAATTTGCCGGCCATGAGCTCAGCCTTGCGCAGGACCAGATGCTGCTGCTCGGCCGTCGCACAGCCGATGAGAAGGTCGCCGCCTTCCTGCTGAACCTGCAGGCGCGCTATGGCCGCATCGGCGCGATGTCGGTGAACGTGCCGCTGCCCATGAGCCGCCAGGACATCGCCGACTATCTCGGCCTGACCATCGAAACCGTCAGCCGCACCCTGACCAAGCTCGCCAAGGAAAAGACCGTGCTGGTGGTGCCCGATGGCGTGCGCCTGCTGTCCACCGATCGGCTGGATCAGCTCGCCGCGGCGTAATGCGGCGCTGCATTTTGATGCAGCTCAAGGTGAGCGTGTCCTGCCGCGCTCACACTCTTCTCCGTCAATCAAGGAGAAGAGATATGCCTTTCGACAGTATGCTGGTTGCCGCCGCCGTGGTCACGATGTTCGTCTGCTTCGCCCTGCCGCTGGCCTGGGTCTCGCGCCGGACCTTCGGGCAGTCCTGAGCCCTTCGGCGGCATGACGGTGCCCCTCATAACCGGCTGATTTGTCCTCCAAAACATGCCATGAGTCCTGACCCCCGCGACGGTTGCGCCGCGTCTGGGCTCTTGGTGTGCGAAGGAGAACAAATGGCTGCTCATGTGAGTCCGCTGGCCGGCAAAACCATCGATCCATCCCTGCTGGTCAACGTGCCTCGGCTGGTGACGGCCTATTTCGCCGGCAAGCCGGATCCGTCCATCCCCGCCCAGCGCGTCGCTTTCGGCACCTCCGGCCATCGCGGCTCCGCGCTCCACAATTCCTTCAACGAGAACCACATCCTCGCGGTCAGCCAGGCGATCTGCGATTACCGCAAGGGTGCCGGCATCGACGGTCCGCTGTTCATCGGCATCGACACCCATGCGCTGGCGGAACCAGCACTGGTCAGCGCGCTGGAAGTCTTCGCCGCTAATGGCGTGCATGTGCGGATCGACCAGGACGACGGTTATACGCCGACGCCGGTGATCTCCCACGCGATCCTTACCTACAACAAGGGCCGCTCGTCCGGTCTGGCCGATGGCGTCGTGGTCACGCCGTCGCACAACCCGCCGGAAGACGGCGGCTTCAAATATAATCCGCCGAACGGTGGCCCGGCTGATACCGACATCACCGGCATCATGGAGAAAGCTGCCAACGGCTTCCTCGAGAACGACATGGCCGGCGTCAAGCGCATCCCGATCGCGCGTGCGTGCAAATCCGAATTCGTGAAGCGCTACGATTTCATCACGCCCTATGTGACCGACCTCGCTGATGTCGTCGACATGGAGGCGATCCGCGCATCAGGCGTCAAGATCGGCATCGACCCGCTCGGCGGCGCCGGCGTGCATTACTGGCAGCCGATCATCGAGCGCTACAAGCTCGATGCGACCATCGTGAATACCGCGATCGATCCGACCTTCCGCTTCATGACGCTGGACTGGGATGGCAAGATCCGCATGGATTGTTCTTCGCCCTATGCGATGGCCAAGTTGATCGGTATGCGCGACAAGTTCGACGTCGCTTTCGCCAACGACACCGATGCCGACCGCCACGGCATCGTCACCCGCACCGGCGGCTTGATGAACCCGAACCATTATCTGGCGGCGTCCATCGATTATCTGTTCGCGCACCGGCCGCACTGGCGCAAGGATGCGGCGGTCGGCAAGACCATCGTCTCCAGCGCCATCATCGACCGGGTGGTCAACAAGCTCGGCCGCAAACTGGTCGAGACGCCGGTCGGGTTTAAATGGTTCGTGAACGGTCTTGTCGATGGCTCGTTCGGCTTCGGGGGCGAGGAAAGCGCCGGCGCGTCGTTCCTGCGCAAGGACGGCACGGTGTGGACCACCGACAAGGACGGACTTATTCTGGGCCTGCTCGCCGCCGAAATCACGGCGGTGACGAAGGAAAATCCGAGCCAGCGCTTCGAGAAGCTGACCGCCGAATTCGGCACGCCCTATTACGAGCGCATCGACGCCGCGGCCACGCCCGAGCAGAAGAATGTGCTGAAGAAGGTCACGCCGGAGCAGATCGGCATGACCGAGCTCGCCGGCGATGCGGTGACCGAGACCGAGAGCAAGGCGGCCGGCAACGACCAGTCCTTCGGTGGCATCAAGGTCTCGACCGCCAATGGCTGGTTCGCCGCGCGGCCGTCCGGCACGGAGGACGTCTACAAGATCTATGCGGAGAGTTTTCGCAGCGAGGATCACCTCAAGCAGATTCAAAGCGACGCGCAGGCGGCGATCTCGAAGGTGTTTGCGAAATAGCCTCACGCGCAACCCCACACTCGTCGTTCCGGGGCGCGCGCTTCTTCGCGCGCGAACCCGGAACCTCGTGGTGTTTGGCGCGATCAGAGAGTCACAGAATGAGGTTCCGGGTTCGCTCGCAAGGGCGAGCGCCCCGGAACGACGAGTATGTTTCTCAATGCCCGCTCGTCCGCCATCGCAGCAGTCGCTGCTCGACCATCGACATCGCCAGCGCGGTCACATAGCCGATCACGCCGAGCAGGATCACGCCGGCGAACAGATCCGGTGAGCGAAACGCGCGTGCCGAGAGCAGCACCCAGTGGCCGAGGCCGTCGAGCCCAGCGAGGATTTCGCAGACCACCGCCAGGATCAGCGATACGGTCAAGCTCAGTCGCATGCCGGAGATGATGTCGGGACTGGCAGATGGCAGAGCTATCTTGAAGATCACCGCGAGGCGCGACATGTGCAGCGAGCGCGCGACCTCATAGAGACGCGGCTCTACTGCGCCGAAGCCGTGGACGGTCGCAAGCAGCATCGGCCAGATCGCGCCGAAAGCGATGACGAAGAGTGCCATGCCCTGGGTCAACCCGAACAGAGCGATGGCGACGGGAATGATCGCTGATACGGGCAGTGGCCGCAGGAACTCCAGCGACGGAGCGACATAGCTGCGCATCGCCCTGGACGAGCCGATCATGGCGCCGAGTGCGATGCCGACGACGGATGCGACGAGCCAGCCATAGAACATGTGTTCGAGGGTGCCGATTGTCTTGTCCAGCAACGTGCCATTGCTGAAGCCGCGCATCAGCGCGGCCCAGGCGCGATCGGGGCCCGGCAGGAACACCGGCGAGACCAGTTTCAGATTGGCGATCAACTGCCACAGCGCTATCAGGCCTGCAGCCACGGCGAAGCTGGCAAGGCGCCAGAGGGTGAGTGCCCAGTTCATCGGACCTCTCCCGCCAGCGCCGCGGGGCCAAACAGATGCTGCTGCGCTGCCAGCAATCCGGCATTGAGTGCATAGCCGATGAGGCCGATCCACAGCAGATAAGCGAGCATCAGATCCGGGCGCAATGCTTGCTGCGCAATCATGATTCCGGCGCCGAGTCCGATGGGATTGATCGCGATTTCCACAGTGACGGCGACGATCAGCGCGATGCCGGCCGCCAGGCGGAAGGCGAGAAAGATGCGCGGCAGTGCTGCGGGAATGATGATCTTGCGGACGCGGTCGCCTGGCGACAGCCGCAGCGCGCGGGAGACTTCGATCAGCCGCGGCTCGATGCTGCGCACCGCAGCGCGGCTGAGGATCAGAATCGGCCACACACAGGCAAAGGCGACGATCACAATTTCCATGCGATAGCCGAAGCCGAGCGCGATCAGCGCGATCGGCAGCAGCGCGATGGAGGGGATCGGCCGCAGGGATTCGATGGTGACTTCCATCAACCGATCCAGCGGCTGGAAGATACCGAGTGCAATTCCGAGGAACAATCCGATGGCGCCGCCGACCACGAGGCCGGCAAAGGCCGAAGCCAATGTGTCACGCGTCGCCGCCAGGATGGAGCCGTCGCCGAACGCCTGAAACAGCGCCAGCACCACGGCGCTCGGCGGTGCCAATGCATCGCTGTGGATATCGACAGAGCGCGCCCAGATTTCCAGCACGATGAGCAGGCTCATCGGAAGGATCGCCGCTTTCAGGCGCTCGGATCTCATGCTTCCGATGCCTTGATGAAGTCGAACAATTCGCGGCGCAGCCGCAGGAATTCCGGGTTCTCGCGCGTGGTCAACTGATCGCGCGGGCGCGGCAGGTTGATCGGAAGATCGATGCCGATGCGGCCGGGATGCGGCAGCAGGCCGACCACGCGGTCGCCGAGATAAATGGCTTCTTCGAGATCGTGGGTGACGAAGATCACCGTGGCCTTGCTGGCATCGAGCAGCGACAGGACCTCGTCCTGCAGGCCCTGCCGCGTCATGGCATCAAGCGCGCCGAACGGCTCGTCCATCAGCAGCGCTTTCGGTTCCTGCGCCAGACATCGCGCGATCTGCAGCCGCTGCTGCATGCCGCCGGACATCTCCGCGGGATATTTCGCGGCGTGATGGGGCAGGCCGACTTTCTTCAGCAATTCGTCGATGCGGGCCGGCCGCTGGGCCTTGGGCATGCCGATGGTTTCCAGCGCCAGCGCGACATTGCCGGCGGCGGTGCGCCATGGCAGCAGCGCCTTGCCATAATCCTGGAACACGATGGCGACGTCGCGCCGCGGCGCGCGCATGGGTTCGCCGTCGAAGCTGACATGTCCGGATGTCGGCTGGTACAGGCCGGCGGCGAGGCGAAGCGCCGTGGTCTTGCCGCAGCCGGAGGCGCCGATGATGCAGAGGAACTCGCCGGGCTTAACGTCGAGGCTGACGTTTTCGATGATCGTCTTGCCGCCGAGATCCAGCGTGACATGGGAAAACGCGATCTGCGACTTTTCGGGTTGGGCGGACGGCATGTCTTTGCGAAGGGCAATGGATGTCATCGCGCTCAATCTCCCTGTCCGGGCGGATAAACGAAAGCGAGCGTCGAGTGCAGATGCGATGTCAGCATGGCCTGCGCAGGACCAGTTTCGCGCGCAAGCACGCGATCGGCGAGAAGCTGATGGGCTGCGACAAAGCGGCTACCGCTGTCGAAGCCGCGCATCATCACCCTACGGTAGCGATAGGCCTGATCGTAAAGTTCCGAATGCGCCGAGAGCAGGCGCTTCGACCCGGAGGCTGCCAGCAATGCGGTGTGAAATCCCTTATGGAGCTTGTCGAAATCCGGCGCGCCTTCGCGGAATTCATCGCCGGTCCGGTCGATATGCCTGCGCATCTGGTGAAGCGAACTGATGATGCCAGCCTCCCAGGCATCGTCGCCATGTTCGATGGCCAGCCGCAGTGCCTCCATCTCCACCACGCTACGCATCCGTGTGATGTCGGCCAGATCCTCCCGGCTGATGTCGGCGACGCGAAAACCGCGCTGGCCGATGCCGATAATCAGGCCGCGTGAGATCAGGCGCGACAGTCCTTCGCGCATCGGCGTGGCGCCGATCTCGTAACGTTGCACGAGATCGACGATGCCAAGCCGCGTGCCTGGCGCGAGATTGCCGGCAATGATGTCATGCTGGAGCAGTGTCGCTGCACGCTCGCTCAGCGTATCCGAGCCGGATACATCGATTGTACTGCTAAGGGGCTGGCCCGCCATTCAGTTTGACCTATTTCAGAATCAGTTTGTTGAGATCGAGTTTGGTCTCCAGCATTTTCTGCGAGGACATGACGTCGATCCACCATGCCAGTTGCTCGGGCTTCAGCACCGGCTCTGACTTGTTCGGCGGTGATGCCTTCACCAGTTCGATGGTCTGTTTGGTGAATTTGGCAATTGCGGCCGAGGTCTTGTCTTTGTCGCTGTTCACGATCGCCGCACCTTCGGCGATGGCAGCGCGAAATTTCCTGACGGCGTCGGGATTCTTCTCAGCCCATTCGCGCGAGGCCGCATAGAAGATGATCGGCTCTGTGCGCTCGAGCTCCGACGCGTAGCGCGCGCCGATGCTGCCGCTGCCGGCCGCCAGCATGCGCGATACCGTCGGCTCGGCGGTCAGCACGGCATCGACACCGCCGGACTTGATGATGTCCGGCATGGTCGGGAAGGTCACTTCGACGAAATTGACCTTCCTGGGATCGACACCCTTGTCGACCAGCCATTTGACGAACAGCACGTGAAGAAACGCACCGAGGCCCGGTGCGCCGACCTTTTTGCCGATGAAATCCTTCGGCTCCTTGATGGTGATGCCGTTACGCACGAAGGCGGTGATATTGGCGTTCGATGTCGGGCTCATCACCGTTGCGCCAGCAACCGCGACGAGATCGAGGCCGCCGTCGGCAGCCTGCAGGAAGACGGTGGAGGTCGGGCCGCCGATCTGGATCGAGCCGGACAGAATGGCCGCCGGGATATTGGAGTTGATGCCGATGGGGATCATCTCGGCATCGAGCCCGTGCTTCTTGAAGATGCCTTCATCGACCGCGACCATCGCCGAGGCGCAGTCCGTTGTTGCAGTGCAACCGATCTGGAGCTTGGTCTGGGCATGCGCGGTGCCCGTCACAGCGAGCGTGGCCAATAGGGCTGCCACCGTCCACTTGGTCATGGTCGTCTCCCTCACCCGAGCATTTTTCGATCGTGAAGCAATCTTTGCGATCGCCTCTTGTTTATCGATATTTTTTTTGATCATATATTTTATCGAAGAACAAAAGCAAGTGGGAGACGCCAGTGAAGCTCGCGACATTTCGTGCCGGCGGCCAGCAGGATGGCCAAGCCAGGGTCGGTATCGTTTACGCCAACGATATCAAGCTGTTCGATCTCGCCAGCGCTGCAGCCCGCGATGGCGGAAATCCCGCCTTCGACTCGATGCTGGCGCTGATCGATGCAGGTGAAGGCGCACTCGATACGGCGCGAGCCTTGTTTGAGAAGCACGGCAGCGACGCCTCGCTGTCCATGAATGTCGCCGGCACAGACATTCTCGCACCATTGCCCGAGCCGCGGCAGATGCGCGATGGCATGTCGTTTCCGCTGCATATCCGGCAGTCGCCGCGCGGCCAGTTGAAACTGGCTGCCCGTGCGAAGGGTGACATGGAAGAACTGGCACGGCTCGAAGCCGAGCCACTCGGCGAATTGCCTGAAGTGTATCGCCGCCAGCCGATCTACTACATCACCAACCGCTTCAGCGTGCGCGGTACGAATACGACGGTGAAGTGGCCGCGCTACAGCAAGGTGATGGACTACGAACTCGAATTCGGCATCGTCACCAAGAACAAGGGCGCGAATATTTCTGCGGCCAAGGCGAAGGATCACATCTTCGGCTACACCATCTTCAACGATTTCTCGGCTCGCGATGCGCAGCGGCTGGAGATGGAAGGCCGGCTCGGCCCGGCCAAGGGCAAGAGTTTCGATGGCGGCAACGTGCTGGGGCCATGGATTGTCACGCCCGACGAGATCGGCGATCCCTACAGACTGAAGATGGAATGCCGCGTCAACGGCAAGGTGCGCTCGTCCTCGACCAGCGAGGGCATGTTGTTCTCCTTCGAGGAGATCATCGCCCATGTGACGCAGGACGAGACGCTAATGCCCGGCGAATTCATCGGCTCCGGCACCGTCGGCAACGGCTGCGGCCTCGAACTCGGCTGGTATCTCGAACATAATGACGAGATCGAACTCGAGGTCGAAAAGATTGGGATATTGAAGAACAAGGTGGTGCGGCAGGATATGTAACGCACCTGCCTCTCCACGTCATTGCGAGGAGCGAAGCGACGCGGCAATCCAGAAGCAACAAGCGCAGACTGGATTGCTTCGTCGCAAGGGCTCCTCGCAATGACGACCGATAGGATCAAACAAAAAACGAAAATCGAGGAAACCAGCATGTCCCGTCGCCTCATCGACATCTCAGTTCCCCTGCAGAACGACGTCCCCGCCGATCCCCCGGGCAATCATCCCACCATCAATTATGTCGATCACCAGCAGGGCCTGCCGCGGATGCTGCAGTTTTTCGATGGGCTGAAGGCCGAAGATCTGCCGGACGGGCAGGGCTGGGCGGTGGAGCTGGTGCAGCTCTCGACGCACAACGGCACGCATCTCGACGCGCCCTATCACTTCCATCCCACCATGAATCGCGGTGAACGCTCATGGACCATCGACGAAGTGCCGCTGGACTGGTGTTTCCAGCCCGGCGTGAAGCTCGACTTCCGGCATTTCCCCGATGGCTATGTCGCGACGGCCAAGGACGTCGAGGACGAGCTCAAGCGCATCGGCCACACCTTGAGCCCGCTGGAGATCGTCGTCGTCAATACGTCTGCCGGCGTCAAATACGGTCAGCAGGACTATGTCATCTCCGGCTGCGGCATGGGCTATGAGGCCACCATGTATCTGCTGGAGCGCGGCGTGCGCCTCACCGGCATCGATGGCTGGAGCTGGGATGCGCCGTTCGTCTACACCGCGAAGAAATATGCCGAGACGAAAGATGCCAGCCTGATCTGGGAAGGCCACAAGGCCGGCCGTCATATCGGCTATTGCCACATCGAGAAGCTGCACAATCTTGAGCAGCTGCCGTCCACCGGATTCATGGTGTCGTGCTTCCCGGTGAAGATCGAGAAAGCATCGGCGGGGTGGACGCGTGCGGTGGCGATTATCGATAGTTGAACATCGCGAGCGCAAGTCCTGCCCCACACTGTCATTCCGGGGCGCTCGCTCTTCGCGAGCGAGCCTCAGCCACTCCAATTAGAGTGGCGGGGAATCTCGACATGTGACTCTCATATTGGGATTCCGGGTTCGCGTGCGCGAAGATGCGCCCGCGCCCTCAGGCAAACCAACTGGTTTGCCGGGGAATGACGAGGTTGGGGCCAGCGTAGCAAGACAGCCTCGCCCTACACCGCCGCCGCTTCCTCGTGCCCGAAATAGGCCCGCTCCAGTCGCTGCGGCAAGTTCGCTTCCGACGTCGCGGCTTCCAGCACGATACGCCCCTGCGACAGCGCATAGACGCGGTTGGCCGCAGCGAGCGCTTTCTCCACAAGTTGCTCCACCAGCAGCACCGCAGTGCCCTGCTTCTGCAACTGCGCGATCACCGTCAGCACGCGATCGACCAGCACTGGCGACAGACCGGCAGATGGTTCATCCAGCATCAGCAGCCGCGGCCGCCGCACCAGGCCTTGTGCCACCACCAGCATCTGCTGCTGCCCGCCCGAGAGCGAAGCTCCGCGCTCGTGGCGCTTCTCCGCAATCTCCGGAAAGAACGACAGCGCCTCGTCGACGCGCGCGTGGCGCTCGCCGCGCGGCAGGTCGTAGGCCGCGAGCAGCAGGTTTTCCGTCACCGTCTGCTGCGTGAACACGCGGTGGCCTTCGATGACATGCACGAGACCCGCGCGCGCAGCTTCACGCGGTGTGCCGTTGCTGATGTCGCGGCCATCGAAGCGCACGCTGGCGGCATTGACGGGCAGCAGGCCGGAGATCGCGCGCAGCAAGGTTGATTTCCCGGCGCCGTTGGGGCCGAGCAACGTCACCACTTCGCCGGCGGCGATGTGCAGGTCGATGCCATGGAGCACGCGGATCTTGCCGTAGCCGGATTCCAGCGCGGTGACTCTGAGCAGCGGTTCAGCCTCCGAGGTAAGCACTGACGACCTCCTTGTGAACGCGGATTTCCGCCGGCGTACCGGCGGCGAGGATCTTGCCGAGGTTCAACACCGTGACCTGATCGCAGATGTCGAAGATCAGGTCGGCGTGATGTTCGACCAGCAGCACGCCGGTGCCGCGGCGGCTGATGGCTTTGATCAGCGCGCCGAGCCTTGTGATCTCGTCGCTGGAGAGGCCTGCGGCAGGTTCGTCCAGCAGCAGGAAGTCCGGCTGCAGCATCAACGCGCGCGCGATCTCGATGAAGCGCAATTCGCTGTGCTGGAGGCGATCGGCACGGACATCCGCCAGCGCCTCCAGCCCGACCACGCCGAGCATCGCGCGCGCCTGTGCGGTCAGCTTGCGTTCGTCGCGGTGATGCCGCGGCAGCGACAGCAGCGCCTCGGCGAATGTCGCCTCGCCCTCGATGGTGCCGCCGACCATCACATTCTCGAGCACCGAAGCTTCGCCGATCACGCGCGGCGTCTGGAAGGTGCGGGCGATGCCCTTGCCGGCGCGCAGTTCCGGCATGCCGGGCGGCAATGCGTCGTCACCCAGCGTGATGGTGCCGCCCTTGGCGGCGTAGTAGCCGGAGATCACATTCAGTGTGGTGGTCTTGCCGGAGCCATTGGGCCCGATCAGGCCGTGGATCTGGCCGGGCTTCACATCGAGATCGAGGCCGTCGATGGCCCGGACATTGCCGAAGGTGAGGACGACTTCACGCAGAGTCAGCGTCTTGGTGGTGGCCGTCTTGCGCAGGACATCTGACAGCCCCGCGATGCGCGGCACGATGGCGCGGTTGCTGGCAAGCGGCCGGCGGTTCTTGAAATCCAAGAGCGCGGCGATGCCGCCCGGCATCACCAGCACGATGAGGAGCAGCAGCACCGCATAGAGGAAGGTTGACCACGCCGCGAGCGGTGCTGCGATTTCCGGCAGGATGGTGAGGATGATCGTGCCGAGCATCGGACCGAGGATCGAGCCGCGACCGCCGATCAGGATGGCGATGAAAAACAGCACCGAGAGGTCGAAGGTGAACGCGTCCGGCGTGATATAGGTCTGCAGGCTGGCGAACAGCCCGCCGGCAAAGGCCGCCATCGCGCCCGCGAGCAGGAAGATCGACACCAGCAGCTTCGGTTTCGAAATGCCGGTGGCTTCCGCCGCCACATCCGCATCGCGGATCGCGATCAGTGCGCGGCCAAACCGGCTATAGGCGATATTGGCGCTGAGCCATGTCGCCACCGCCGCGAAGCCGATGCACAGATAATAAAAGCCCCATGGCGTGTTGAACGGCGCGGAGAATTCCGGCCCGACGATGCCGATGCCGCCGCCGGTGACGCTCTGCCAGGCCAGCGCGATCTGCGTCACGATCGTGGCGAAGCCGAGCGTGGTCATGGCGAAATAGAAGGTGCGCAGCCGCATCGCGGGCAGGCCGACGATGACGCCGAACACCGCGCCGACGCAACTTGCGATGATCAGGGCGCCATAGATCGGCACCGGCGGCAACACATTCCCGGCAGCGAGCACGCTGGTCGTGTAGGCGCCGAGCGTCAGCAGCGCCACATAGCCGATGGCGAGATGGCCGGCGAATCCGACCACGAGATTGAGCCCGGCGACCAGCACCCAGTAGATCGCAGCACGGGTGCCGATCAGCGCCCAGTAGTCGTTGCTGACAAAGGGCAGGATCATCGCCAGCGCGAACACGCCGAGAAACGGCAGCAGTGCCGGCAATACGGAGTGTCTGGTCGTGGTCTCGCGCGATGTCGACATATCGGTGATTGCCGTCATCACACCCTCCGCGCCGTTGCGGAGCCGAACAGGCCCGAGGGCGCTGCCAGCAACACGATGATGAAGATCGCGAACACCGCGACCGACGAGAAGATGCCGCCGACCAGGAAATTCGCCGCCTGCTGGAACAGGCCGAGCGCGAGGCCGCCGATCAGCGCGCCGCGATTATTGCCGAGGCCGCCGAGCGCCACTGGCACGAAGCCGTAGAAATTCAGCAGCGCGCCATTGGCGAAGAAGGCCAGCATCAGTTCGCCGCCGGCGAAACCCGCCACGCCGCCAATCACGCCGGCGAGGGCATAGCTCGCTACGCGCAGGTTACGCTCGGGCAGGCCGAGCGCGCGGGCCGCAAAATTATCCTCCGCGATCGCCATGAAGGCATGGCCGACCAGCGTGCGGCGATAGAGATATTCGAGGCCCAAGATGGTGAGGCCGCAGGCCACCACCGGCAGCCAGAATTTTTCGTCCCACACGCCGGTGCCGAGACCGACGATGCGCGGGAAGGGCTGCGGCTCGGTGCCCCATTTTATCGCGGTGACCTGCTGGATCATCAGTGCCAGCGCCAGCGTCGACAGCACATAGAGATGCTGTTCGAGGCTTTTGAGCACCGGCCGCACCGCGACGAATTCGGTGATAACGCCGATGATCGCACAGGCGACCAGCGTCAGGGCGAAGCCGACCAGGGTAGGCATCCCCATTTTCAGCATGAACAGCGAACCGAACACCCCGCCGAGCATCGCGAGCTGTCCGGCGGTGAAGCTCATCACCCGCGAGGTCGAGAACATCGTGTTGTAGGTGATGCCGACGAGCGCATAGATTGCGCCCGCCGCGAGGCCTGAAGCTATGATCGAGCCGAGCATGTGTGTCGTCCTCGCGCCGGCTTACGAGTAGCCGGGGGCGAGGGCGAAGGTGCCGTTCTTGGCGGAACGCGCTTCCGACATGACGATCTCGTCGGTCGGATAGCCGTTATGCTGGGTGGGAGAGAACGAGTAGTTGCCGAAATAGCCGGGATATTTGGTCAGCGAGTTCCAGTATTTGACGATGCCCTCGCTGTCGGTCGATCCGCTGGCCTCGACAGCCCTAGCGATCAGCTCGACGGCATCGATGCCGCCGGCAATCCACCACAGCAGCGTGTCGTTGAGCGGCACCTTCGCCTTGTTCAGGCGATCGACGAGATCCTGGCTCTTGGCAGGCAGCTTGCCGGCTGAATCGTAACTGCAGCTCTTGTAGCCAATGGCATAGACCTTCTCCCAATTGGCAGGCTTCTCGATCAGGCTGGCGAGTTCGCCGGAGGCCAGCGACGGATGACCGACAAAGGCAACGTCCCAACCCATCGACGCGCGGGTGTTGAACATGCGCGCTTCCATGCCGGTGGAGACACTCCACACCACGATGACCTGCGCAGCGGCATTCTTGGCGCGCAGCATGTCCGGCGTCATGTCGGGCTGTGTCGCGTCGATATTGGCGCTGTAGACGACATCGGCGCCGTCTTTCTTGAAGGCCTCGACCGAGGCTTTCACTGCGGTGACGCCGTAGCCGGTGGTGTCGCCGATCACGGCGATCTTGCTGACTTTCAGCACCTTGAGACAATAGTTGCGGACGGCGTCGTCCCACTGGCCGTTCGACGGCGCGATGCGGAATGCGGCGGGGAATTTCGCGGGATCGATCAGCGTGTCGACGACGCAGGGATGCAGGTCGGGCATCTTGGCGCGCGCCATCAGCGGCGTGGTGGCGAGCGCCTCGCCGGAATTCACCGGCCCCCAGATCGCATGGACCTTGGCCTGGCTGATCAGTTCCTGGGTGGCGTTAACGGCCTTGGTCGGATCGCCTTGGGTGTCGCGGGTGATGATCTCGATCTTGCGGCCCTTGACGCCGCCGGCGGCATTGATGGCCTCCGTGGCAAATGTGACGCCGCGGTTGAAGCCGACGGTTGGCGCCGAACTCGGTCCGGTCATGGCCGCGAGCCAGCCGATCTTGATCGGTTCGGACGATTGCGCAATGGCGGGACGTGCGAGTGGAAAACTTGCTGCGCCGAGTGCGCCGGCGCCGCCCAACAGAATTCCACGACGAGAAATACTCATCTTGACTTCCTCCCTGTGTTTTCCCTTTGCGGTGCCTGTCATTGATGCAGGCATCCGTTTCGTCCGCCCGGTCGTTGCCGGATTATGTCAGTGGGTGATGTCGTTGGTCGGTCAGATACTCCGGATCGTCATGACATGCGTCGATGTTGCGCGGTGGCAGAACGCGGCGCGCAGATCCATCTCCGTCGCCTCAGGCTGACCTGTCGCGATGGCTTTGGCAATCGGCTTGTGATCTTTGACGATGGCAGGGACGTTGCCAAGGGCCTGGCCGTTGCACGTCACACGGTGCTGCCCTGCAGTCCCGCTCGTCTGTTGCAACGCAATGATGCGTGAATGTCGTCAGGTCGCGCTGAAGCCGCCATCTGCTGATAGCACATGGCCGACGATATAGCCGGCATCGTCGGACGCGAGCCACACCACGGCTTCGGCGACTTCATGTGGCTGGCCCATACGCCGGATCGGCAGGCCTGCTGCGACGGCCGACATGTCGGCGATCCCCGAGGCCAGCATCATGTCGGTGACGACGCGGCCCGGCGCCACCGCATTGATGCGGATGCCGCGCGGCCCGCATTCCATCGCTGCCGAACGCATCAGTGAGATCACCGCCGCTTTCGATGCAGAATATAGCGCAAGGCCGGGATTGGGATTGCGGATGCCGCTCACCGACGCGTTGATGACGATGCGGCCGCCGCCATTCAGTTCCATGGCCTGGATCTGATGCTTCAGGCCAAGAAACACCGAGCGGACATTGGCATCGAACACGGTGTCATAGACCGCCTCTGTCTGCTGCTCGACCGGCGCGCGCCGTTCCTGATAACCGGCATTGTTGAAGGCCACGTCGAGCCGCCCGAAACGGGACATCACAGCCTGCACCAGGCTGGCGACCTCGGCCTCCTCGGTCACATCGGTGCGCACGAACAGTGTCTTGGCGCCGAACCGGCCGCAGTCTTCGGCCGCGGCCTGTCCCTCGGCCTCGCGACGGCCTGCGATCACCACCGCAGCTGCGCCTTCCTGCGCCATCAGCAGCGCGGCCGCCCGGCCGATGCCGGTGCCGCCGCCGGTCACGAGGCAGATGCGTCCGGCCATGCGGTCGCGGGGGCGGAACTGGGCAGCGCTGGTTGTCATGATCATTCCTTGCACGGATCGTGCTAACACGGTCGTTATTCGTCGCCAGCAATATAGTTGTATCATGCAACTATCGTCAAGGAGCCTGCGATTGTCCGATATTGACGCCGATTTGATTGATCACATCCGCGCCGCGTCGCGTCTGATGGTGCGCGAACTCGGTTTCATGCAGGCAACGGTTGCAGCGACCGACTATCCGCCATCGGCGGTGCATACGCTGCTGGAGATCGGCGCGCGCGAGGCGATGACCGCGGTCGAACTGTCGGCGTTTCTCGGCCTGGAGAAATCCAGCGTCAGCCGGATGATCCGCAAGCTGATCGATGCCGGTGAGCTGAAGGAAGTCGCCAGCGCCGGCGATGGCCGTGTCAAGCGGCTGTTGCTCACAGCCAAGGGGCGGCGCACCCGCGAGGCGATCGAGGCCTATGGGCAGCGGCAGGTCACCAATGCCTTGCAGCAACTGGCCCCGGCCCAGCGTCAGAAGGTGGCCGAAGGTCTCGCACTCTATGCCGAGGCACTGGAAGCGCATCGGCTGGCAGATGCGGAGACGCCGGACCGGACATTGGCCCGGCGGTCTTGAACCGCTACAGTCGAATCCGGCACACTCGACCGAGTGGACTGGTTCGCATCGTGCAAAAGTAAGTCGTGCCAAAGCAAAAAGAAACAGGGATGGAATTATGCCGGGCCACAAGAAGACCCCCGATCAACTCCGCAGCGCACGCTGGTTCGCGCCGGACGACCTGCGTGCCTTCGGCCATCGCTCGCGCGCCATGCAGCAAGGCTATGCGCCGGTGGAGTGGGCCGGGCGTCCCGTCATCGCCATTCTCAATACCTGGTCGGAAGCGCAGCCGTGCCACATGCATTTCAAGACCCGCGTCGACGATGTGAAGCGCGGCATCCTGATGGCCGGTGGCTTCCCGATGGAGCTGCCGGCGCTGTCGCTGTCGGAGAGCTTCCTGAAGCCGACCACGATGCTCTATCGCAACATGCTGGCAATGGACGCCGAGGAACTGTTGCGCGGCCATCCGGTCGATGGCGTCGTGCTGATGGGTGGCTGCGACAAGACCACGCCGGGGCTTCTGCTCGGCGCCACCAGCGCGGGCTATCCCGCGATCTACCTGCCCGCAGGCCCGATGCTGCGCGGCAACTGGAAGGGCAAGACGCTGGGCTCCGGCTCCGATGCCTGGAAATACTGGGACGAGCGCCGCGCCGGCAAGATCTCCGACAAGGAATGGGTCGAGGTCGAGGGCGGCATTGCCCGCAGCTACGGTACCTGCATGACCATGGGCACGGCCTCGACCATGACGGCGATCGCCGAGTCCATCGGCATGACGCTGCCGGGCGCATCGTCGATCCCCGCGGCGGACGCCGGTCACATCCGCATGGCCAGTGAATGCGGCCGTCGCATCGTCGAGATGGTGTGGGAGGATCTCACGCCGCAGAAGATCCAGACGCGCAAGGCCTTCGAGAACGCCATCACCGTGGCGATGGCGATGGGCTGCTCCACCAATGCGATCATCCATCTGATCGCGCAGGCGCGCCGCGCCGGTCAGGATATCGGCCTCGACGATTTCGAGATCGCCAGCCGCAAGGTGCCGGTCATCGCCAATGTACGCCCCTCCGGTGACAAATATCTGATGGAGGATTTCTTCTATGCCGGCGGTTTGCCCGGCCTGATGAGCCGCATCAAGGAGCATCTGCATCTCGACGTGATGACCGTCACCGGCAAGACGCTGGGTGAGAACATCGCCGGCGCTGAAGTCTATAACGACGACGTCATCCGAACGGTGAAGGACCCGATCTATGCGGAGGGCGCGCTCGCGGTGCTGAAGGGCAACCTCGCGCCCGATGGCTGCGTCATCAAACCGTCAGCCTGCGAGCCGCGCTTCCTCAAGCATACCGGCCCGGCACTGGTGTTTGACGACTATCCCAGCATGAAGAAGGCGATCGATGACGAGAGCCTCGATGTCACGGCCGATCATGTGCTGATCCTGCGCAATGCGGGTCCGCAGGGCGGGCCGGGCATGCCGGAATGGGGCATGCTGCCGATCCCGAAGAAGCTGGTGAAGCAGGGCGTGCGCGACATGGTTCGCCTGTCGGATGCGCGCATGAGCGGCACCAGCTATGGCGCCTGCATCCTGCATGTTGCGCCGGAATCCTTTATCGGCGGTCCGCTGGCGTTGGTCGAGAATGGCGACATGATCACCCTCGACGTCGATGCGCGCACCATCAATCTCGACATCTCCGATGCCGAAATGGAAAAGCGCCGCGCCGCGTGGAAAGCCCCGGAGCGCAATTACGAACGCGGCTATGGCTGGATGTTCACCAAACATATCCAGCAGGCCAATGAAGGCTGCGACTTCGACTTCCTGCGCACCGACTTCGGCGCGCCGGTGAAGGAGCCGGTGATTTATTGAGAAACGAACTCGTCGTTCCGGGGCGCAAAGGACCGCGTAGCGGTCCGGCGCGAACCCGGAACCTCAAAATGAGTCCGCCTCTCCGCCGCCCGGAACGTCAGAGGCGATGAACACGTCGGGATTCCGGGTTCGCGCAAGAGCGCGCCCCGGAATGACAGCAGAGAAACAGGAAGCACAGATGTCCAAGCTCAGCGACGCGACCCGCGCCAAACTCAAGACCATCTCCACCGCCACCGTGGCCACCGCGCTTTACAAGCGCGGTTTCCGCACGCAATGCATCCAGGATGTGCATCCGCTCGGACCGAACCAGCCAACACTGGTGGGCGAGGCCTTCACGCTGCGCTACATGCCGGCGCGCGAGGATCTCAACAAGCTCGATGTGTTCAGGGACCGTTCGCATCCCCAGCGCAAGGCGGTCGAGGATTGCCCGCCCGGCGCGGTGCTGGTGATGGACAGCCGCAAGGACGCGCGTGCGGCGTCCGCAGGCGCGATCCTGATCAACCGTCTGGCCCAGCGCGGCGTTGCCGGTGTCATCACCGATGGCGGCTTTCGCGATTCCGCCGAGATCGCCAAGCTCGGCTTCCCGGCCTATCACCATCGCCCGAGCGCACCGACCAATCTGACGCTGCATCAGGCCATCGAGATCAACGGCCCGATCGGTTGCGGCGACGCACCCGTGTTTCCCGGCGACATCATTCTGGGTGACAGCGACGGCGTCATCGTCATCCCCGCGCATCTTGCCGACGAGATCGCCAACGAGGCCTTCGAGATGACCGCCTTCGAGGATTTTGTCACCGAACAGGTGCAGAAGGGCAAGGGCATCTTCGGGCTCTATCCGGCGACCGATGAGCAGACGCTAGTGGATTTCGCAGCGTGGCGGAAGGAGAAGGGGCGGTAGGGCGCGATCACGGCGTGCATCGCGTCAGGATGGAACCAGAGGCGGTTCTTGGCTTTGTCTTGGAGAGATGCGCCGGTGCGCATCATCCATCACTCAGCCGGAAAGAGACGCTATGCGCAGCCTCATCGTCGCGGTCGGACTGTCGCTGCTGGCGCAGGGCGCAGCCCTCGCCAAGGATTCCGACAAGCCGTCCAGGGCTTTCAATGCCGAGACGATCAACGCCGCCAATTTCACCGGCAAGCTGCCGCCCGACGAGAAGCTCAGCTCGCTGGCGGTGAAGCTCCAGGTGCTGCTCGACCGCGCGCATTTCTCGCCGGGCGAGATCGACGGGATGTTCGGCGACAATGTGGAGAAGGCGCTGCTGGCTTTCGCCGAGGCTAACAACCTGCCGCCCGGCAAGGTGCTGACACCGGAGATCTGGACCAAGTTACAGGCCGCGTCCTCCGAACCGGTCATGACCGATTACGTGCTGACCGAGAAAGACGTGAAGGGTCCATATCTCGACAAGCTTCCAGTCAAGATGGAAGAGATGAAATCGCTGAAGAAACTGGACTACACCAGCGCCCGCGAAGCCCTCGGCGAGCGCTTCCACATGAGCCAGGATTTGCTTGAGACGCTTAATCCCAAAGCAAAGTTCGACAAGGCCGGCGATACGATCACCATCGTCAAGCTCTCGGATCGCAAGCCCGACAAGGTCAGCCGCCTTGAGGTCGACAAGGTCCGCCAGACCGTGAAGGCCTTCGCCAAGGATGGCGCGCTGCTCGCCTTCTATCCCGCCAGCGTCGGCAGCGACGAGAAGCCGACGCCATCGGGTGCACTGAAAGTGACGTCGGTTCACGCCAACCCGGTCTATCGTTACGATCCGAAATACAAGTTCAAGGGCGTGGAATCGTCGAAGCCCTTTACCATCAATGGCGGCCCCAACAATCCCGTCGGTGCCATGTGGATCGGCCTGTCGGAGAAGAGTTATGGCATCCACGGCACGTCGGATCCCTCCCGCGTCAGCAAGAGCGATTCCCACGGTTGTGTGCGTCTCACCAACTGGGACGTGGAGCGCCTCGGTGCGTCCGTGAAGAAGGGCGTGGAGGTCAGTTTCGTCGACGGCAAGCAGGCCGCGAAGTAGTGCGCGCGGTATTGCGCGTCCTCCTCGTCATTCCGGCGCGTGGGCGGCGCCAGCCGCACGCGAACCCGGAATCCCGGAGTGTTTTCCGCTGACCATGCTGGGCTTCCCGCCACTCCAATTGGAGTGGCTGAGGTTCGCGATACGCCGCCTTCGGCGTCTCCTCGCGCCCTCAGGCAAACCAATTGGTTTGCCGGGGAATGACAGTGTGGGGCGGCAAGATAGCGGTCAAACATTTTTTCCTATCCTCCGTTGACAGCATCCCTAACTTGATTATATTCCCCTCCGTCCTACCCCACCGAGAGGGGCGATCGCGATCGTCACGTTCGCGGGGTGGGATGCGGTGGACGCCGGAGATGCGGCGTCACGCGGTTTGGGGGTGACGTCTGTCTTCGGGCAGGACGGATCTGCGCCAGCACTGCCACTGGCAAGGAGACGGCCGACCTTGAGATGGAAAGAGCCCGGGACAGTGTGACGGACGACCAACTCGAAACGCGTTCGGCCTAGTCGCTTGAGGCTCCCTTCCCATCGCCTTGGGACTTTAATTCGCGATCGGAGCGTTCGTCGAGGCAAAGTGCAAGCAACCGAAAAAACACCGCAGGCGGAACGTCGGGCAATCGCTCGGCGCCTCCGAAAGTCCTGATGCACTCTCAATTGCGGAAGACCGCATCGCATCAGGCCCAAGGGTGCAACGGGCACCCGGCGTTCCGCACGCCCTCTCACAAGAGGGTGGGAATGCAAACCACGACGGCGCCCCCGCGCCGCAAACAATGGGGGCGATGACGCATGTCTGAAGAGCTGTGGCTGTTTGAAATTCTGGGTTTGCGATGGCGCGACGGCGCCAGAAATATCCCTCCCCCCGCGCGAAGCGAAGCTTCGCTAGGTGGGGAGGGTCGGCCGATAGGCCGGGGTGGGGGAGCCACAAGCGACGCTCTCACGTGGGGCGCCCCACCCGTCACGTTTGCTCGCTGCGCTCGCAACGCGCCACCCTCCCCGCAAGGGGGAGGGAGAAGGAAGATGCTATCCCCTGAAATCCCGCACCCGCTTCACCATCTGCTCCACATGGGCGATCGGCGTTTCCGGCTGGATGCCGTGGCCGAGATTGAAGATGAAGCGTCCGCTGGCATAATTCGCCAGCACGTCATCGACAGCGCGATCGAGCGCGGCGCCACCGGCGATCAGTACCAGCGGATCGAGATTGCCCTGCACCGCGACGTGGCTCTGCACCCGCTCGCGTACGAAGGACGGCTCGGCGGCCCAGTCGATGCTCACAGCATCGACACCGGTTGCGCCGACATAGCTCGGCAGCAGTGCGCCCGCGCCGCGCGGGAAGCCGATGATCTTCGCATCCGGCACCTTGGCGCGCACGCCGGCGATGATGCGCTTGGTCGGCTCCACCGACCAGCGCTGGAATTCCGCTGCCGGCAGCACGCCGGCCCAGGTATCGAAAATCTGCAGCACATCGGCGCCGGCCTTGAGCTGGCCGAGCAAGTAAGTGATCGAGTTCTCGACGATGGTGTCGATGATTTTTGCGAAGGCCTCCGGATGCCGATAGGCCATCATCCGCGCCGGCGCCTGATCCGGCGTGCCCTTGCCGGCGACCATGTAGGTCGCAACGGTCCAGGGCGCGCCGCAGAATCCGATCAACGTAATTTTCGGATCGAGCTGCGCGCGCACGCGGCGCAGTGCTTCGAACACCGGCTCGAGCTTGGTGAAGTCGGCCTCGGGTGAGAGCGTCGCGACCTTTTCCGGCGTATCCAGCGGATCGAGCCGCGGGCCTTCGCCGACCTCGAAGCGCACCGAACGGCCGAGCGCATAGGGGATCACCAGAATATCCGAGAAGATGATCGCGGCATCGAAGCCGAAACGCCGGATCGGCTGCAGCGTCACTTCGGTGGCGAAATCCGGATTGAAGCACAGATCGAGGAAACCACCGGCCTGCGCGCGGACCTCGCGATATTCAGGCAGATAACGCCCGGCCTGTCGCATCATCCAGAGCGGCGGCACCGCCTGGCGCTGGCCGGCGAGGACATCGAGGAACGGCTTGCGGGGCGTGGACTGGGTCAAATGCTTGGGTTCCGGAAACTGGTGCCGAACGGCATGATTTTGCCGCCTCTGATACACCGCCGCTTCGCTCTTGGCGAGGCGCGGCAATTCCGCAAAACCGGCGATTCACCTCACGTTTTGACGCATCTCAAGGTGTCATCGCGCCGCAGGCGGCATATAGACTGTACGAACATCATGAGCGAAAAGACCATGAACATCATGACCCCGATCGTCACTCCAGAAATCGAACAGAACCGCACCCGCGCCAAGGTCTGGTTCGAATCCCTCCGTGACCGCATCTGCGCCGAGATCGAGGCGCTGGAGCGCGAGGCGCCGCAGGCGCTGTTCCCGGGCACGCCGGCCACCTTCACCTACAAGCCGTGGACCCGCGCGACGGGCATTGGCGGCGGCGTCGGCGGCTTCCTCTCGGGCGGTCGCCTGTTCGAGAAGATCGGCATCCACACCTCAAGCGCGAACGGCAAGCTGTCGCCGGAAATGGCGCGGCAAATGCCCGGCGGCGGATCGCAGTTCGATTACGTCTCCAGCAGCATCAGTCTGATCATGCATCCGCGCAGCCCGCGCGTACCGACGGTCCACATGAACACGCGATTCCTGTCGACGGCCGTGGGCTGGTTCGGTGGCGGCGCGGATCTGACGCCGATGCTGCCCGAGCAGCGCAAGGCCGATGCGCCGGATACGATCACATTCCATGACGCAATGCGCGGCGCCTGCGATGCGCATGACCCCGCTTACTACAAGAAGTTCAAGGCCTGGGCCGATGATTACTTCTTCCTGCCGCATCGCGGCGTGGCGCGCGGCGTCGGCGGCATCTTCTACGATCAGCTCAACACGGGTGATTTCGAGAAGGACTTCGCGTTCACGCGTGATGTCGGCTCCGCCTTCCTCGATGTCTATCCCCGCATCGTGCGTGCACGGATGCAGGAAGCCTGGACGGAGGAAGAGCGCGCGCAGCAGCTCGAAACGCGTGGCCTCTATGTCGAGTTCAATCTGCTCTACGACAAAGGCACGATGTTCGGCCTGCAGACCGGCGGCAACGTCGAGAACATTCTGAGCTCGATGCCGCCGCTGGTCAGCTGGAAGTAATTTCCTTCTCCCCGCTTGCGGGGAGAAGGTGTCTTGAATGACCGAAGGTCATTCAAGACGGGTGAGGGGGAGCCAGAGAGTGAAACACTGGCTCCCCCTCACCCGTCTTCCACATGCTTCGCATGTGAAAGTCGACCTCTCCCCGCAGGCGGGGAGAGGCTAAGAAGCCACCTGCTCCGCTTCGATCGCACCCTGCACCGCCCAGGACAGATCGGTGTTGAGCTGGAACGCCACTGAACCTTCATCGATGATCGCCTGCGGATTCCTGGCGAGCTTGCCTGCCTCATCGAGCGCGCTGCGATAGTCTGACTTCAGCGCTGCCAAATCGGCATAGGCCGGGAAGTCGTAGAACGACAATTCCTCCGGCGCGAGGCCGGGCTTCTTGGCGAGCAGGCGCTTGAGAATCTGGCCGCCGGAGAGATCGCCGAGATAGCGCGTATAGGCATGGGCAATCAGCAATTCGCCGTCGCCCTTGGCGGCATCCGCGATGCGCTTGGCATAGGCTTCGCCGGCAGGCAGCATCGGCACAGCCGAGAAATCGCCATCGCACAGCACATTGAGATCGGCTTGCATCGCCGATGCGCGATCGAGCCGATACCGGGCGAGTGCGGCGAGCACAGGCGTGTCGCGATGGCTCTCAAGTCCGGCTTCCAGCGCCTGATAGGCCGCCAGCAGGTTTCGTTGCAGCAGGACATAGCCCTTGCGGCTGACGTCACCGCGCAACATGTCCTTGATGATGCCGGAGCGTTCGGCTTCGGTGTGAAGCACCTTGGTGCCGAGATAAAGGGCGGTCACGACGCTGACGGGCGCAGTGCTATCTGCCGAGGCAGCAGGCATTGAATTCTCCGATGACTGATAAAGGGGTGTGTTGGCGCTCGGGCTGGCGACACCATATCACCCTCGCCGGATGCTACAAGGTGAGGCCAGGCCTGTTGCTACAGCGCGCGGCTGCGGGACTTGCGGCGTACCGCCGCAGATTTGCCGGCTTCCGTCGCAGGCAGGAACTGCGCGCCCTGTGCGGCGAGGAATGCGCGCATCGCCTGCGCCGGCGGCAGCAGCACCTTGTCCTTACGGTTGAGCACGAACCATTGCCGGATGATCGGCAGGCCGATCACATCCAGCATCACCAGTCGCCGCTGCTCCAGTTCGGTGGCCACCGTATGTGCGGAGATGAAGGCGATGCCGAGCCCGGCCATCACGGCCTGTTTGATGGTCTCGTTGCTGTCCATCTCCATGCCGATCGTGGCGCGCAAGCCTGCGCTCTCGAACAATTGCTCCATCAATCCGCGCGTGCCCGAGCCGGGCTCACGCGTCAGGAAAGTCTCGCCTGCAAGATCGCTCATGGAGAGGCGCGCCTTGCTCGCGAGGCGATGATCGCTCGGCGCGATGATCACATGCGGATGATCGCCGATCAGGTTCACATCCATGTCGATCCCGGCCGGCGGCCGGCCCATGATCGCGATATCGAGATCGTAGCTGCGCAGACCTGCGATGGTCTCCTCGCGATTGCCGACCGTCAGCAAGATCTCGATCTTGGGATGGAGCTTCGCGAAGGCGGAGATGGCGAAGGGCACGAAGTATTTTGCGGTGCTCACGGCGCCGATGGAGATGCGCCCGCCGGTCTTGCCGGCCATCATGTCCAGCGATGTTGCGCAGGCGGCCATCGCCGCCTCGATCCGTTCCGACAGCGCCAGCACCTCACGGCCGGCATCGGTGAGGACCATCCCGTCGCCAGTGCGCTGGATCAGCGGCAGGCCGGCGAGGCCTTGCAGGTTGCGCAGTTGCAAGGTGACAGCCGGCTGTGTCAGGCGCAGCTTCAAAGCTGCCGCCGTAATACTGCCGCTGGCGGCGACGGCGGCCAGTGCACGCAGCTGGCGGATCGAGATGTCGCGGAAGCGCTTCGTCATATAAGGAAAACTTTCGCCGCCCGATTTTTACGAAAGTTCCTTTATTTGGCCCAGCGGGTCAATATCTGTGGGCAAAATGACCCATTTCTGCCATTCCCGGGCCTTCCGGACGCGGCCATGTGCCAGAAGGAGCCCAGTATTTTGCGGAGATTGCGATGACCGACCACATGCCCCTGTCCCGATATACGGCTGACTACGCCGGACAGGACCCGCTGCGGCTGGCCGTGGCTGCTGCGGTCGATGCCTTTGCCAGGGCCTCCATTGAAATCTCCGACCTGATCGGCTGCGGCGCGCTGGCCGGAATTACCGGTGAGGCACAGGGTGCGCAGAATGCCGATGGCGACGTGCAGAAGGATCTCGATGTCCGCGCCGACGAGATTGTTCGTGCCGCGCTGAAGCCGGTGTCCTGGGCCGCGCTGGCCTCCGAGGAAGCCGAGACGGCGGATATCAGCGACGCCAACGGGCTGCTCGACATTGCCTATGATCCGCTCGATGGGTCGTCGAATATCGAAACCAATATGACGGTCGGAACGATCTTCTCGATCATGCCGACGGCGAAGGGCGCTGTGCCGTTCACGCAAAAAGGCAGCGCGCAGATCGCTGCCGGCTTCGTGGTCTACGGCCCGCAGACCTCGCTGGTCCTCACGCTTGGTGATGGCGTCGAAATCTTCACGCTCGATCGCGCCGCTGGGAGCTACAAGCGCATTCGCCAGCGCGTGCAGATCCCGGCCGAGTGCTCGGAATATGCCATCAATGCGTCCAACCATCGCCATTGGGAAGCGCCGGTGCGCGACTTCGTCGAAGAGTGCCTCGCAGGCGTCGATGGCCCGCGCGGCAAGAATTTCAATATGCGCTGGATCGCAGCCCTGGTCGCCGAGGCCTATCGCATCCTGATCCGGGGCGGCGTGTTTCTCTATCCGTCCGATGCGCGCAAGGGCTATGCCGATGGCCGGCTACGTCTCGTCTATGAAGCGCATCCGATGGCCTTCATCGTCGAACAGGCCGGCGGCGGCGCGACCACGGGCCGTACCCGTATTCTCGATCTTGCGCCGACGGCAATCCATCAGCGCGTGCCGTTGATCATGGGTTCGATCAGCAAGGTGAGACGTATCGAGACCATGCATCTCGATGCCAGCGCGGGACAAGCGCAAGCTGCAGCAGAATAGATAGGGCCTGCACTACACATCCTGTTTTGATCCATTCAAAACATGACAGGCTTGAGGGCTTCTAAGGCCCGTGGTCCCGAAACGGGTTGAGCATGACGCGACCGCGGCCTAGACAATCGCAGGGGTCGCAAAGGATACGCGCATGCTTCCGCAGCAGGTCAAGGTCTCTGATATCACCGACGAGAATTCGGCACAGACCTATCTCAACCAGGCCATCATGACGACATTCTGCCGCGTGCTCGACAGTTCGCGTCTGGCGCCCGATGTGGTCATGCGTCTTCTGGCAACCGCGGTCGGCGCGACCTATCGCGAAGTTGCGGCGGCCCATCAGGACGGCCAGTGCCCTTGCGGATGGCGCCCGGTCCCGGATGCCGATATCGAGGCCCTGCGATCGTCGCTTGAAGGCGCTGCTGCGCCGAAGATGGCTGACGATTTGCACAGCATGGTGATCGCCGGACGGGCGTAGCCGCCAGTCGATCTGCCCTTAAATAAGGCTGCATTTACGCGGAATTGGCCACTGAGGATTACCGCAGATGGCATTTTTGCGTCTGTTCCGCTCTCCCGATCACGTGATTGGGCCAGCGCGATCGACATATGGCAATTCCTTTAGACCTAAACTACTTTGGCCCGATCCTTGAATGTCGAGGAGATCGCGATCGGTGCAAAGTGACCTCATGACATCCTCATCCGCTGCAGTTCTCGACCACACCCCAGCCAACTCGACCGTCTGGCGCGAAGTCGCACGCGCGATCGCCGACATCGGCGCCAAGCGCTGTTTCGGCCTCGTGGGCGGCGCAAACTTCAAGGTGACGCTCGGATTGACAGAGTTCGGTGTCGAGTTTGTCGCTGCGCGCCACGAAGGCGGCGCGGTAAGCATGGCCGATGTGGCGGCGCGTCTGACGCGCGACCTGACCATCGTCAGCGTAACGGCCGGGCCGGGTTTGACTAATGCGATCACCGGCATCGGCGAAGCGGCCAAGAGCGACACGCCTTTGCTCGTTCTCGCAGGTGACGTTGTGCTCGGCGACAAGCAGTCGGCATTTGCCTTCAATCAGTCGGAACTCGTTCACGCGGTCGGCGGCGAGTGGCGGCAGATCGCCGATGCGCAGAGCGCGTATGCCGACACCTGGAAGGCCGCGTCGTTGGCGCTGCGCGAGCGCAAGCCGGTCGTGCTCAGCCTGCCGATCAATGTGCAGGAGATGCCGGTCACGGCGACGATGGGCAAGAAGCATTTGCCTATCATGCCGCGGGTCACGATTAATCCGGCGAAGCTGGATGAACTTGTTGCGACGATCCGGACGTCGAAACGGCCGCTGATTCTGGCGGGTCATGGCGCTGTCGTGGCCGATGCGCAGCCGCTGCTGGTTCAACTGGCCGACAAACTTGGCGCGTTGCTGGCGACGTCGTTGCAGGCGCATGGGATGTTTTCCGGTCATCCGTGGAATCTCGGCGTGGCCGGAGGCTTCTCCTCGAAAGCAACGGCTGAGCTGATCGCGCAGAGCGACATGATCCTCGCCTTCGGCATGTCGCTGAACATGTGGACCACGAAGAAGGGCAAGCTGATCTCGGACTATGCTCAGCTCGTGCAGATTGATGTCGAGAAAGGCCGCATCGGCGTGCATCGCCCCGTCGATCTCGAGCTCGAAGGCGATGCCTCCGCTGTGGCCACTGCCGTGTTGCAGGCGTTTGATAAGGCGCCGCCCAGCGAGGCCGGCTGGCGCACGCCAGCGGTTGCCGCGGTGATGACTGCCAGGGGCAACCACAATCTGGCCTATGACGACACTAGCACTGCCGACCACATCGATCCGCGCACGCTGAGCAAGGCGATGGACGATATCCTGCCGAAGGATCGCACGGTCGTTGTCGACGGCGGACATTTCGTCGGCTGGGTGACACGCTATATCTCCGCGCCTGACCACAAGGGTTGGTGCATTCCGATCGCGTTCCAGTCCATCGGCCTCGGCCTTGCCGGCGCCATCGGTGCGGCAGTGACGCAGCCCGAGCGACTGACCGTGCTCGCAGTCGGCGATGGCGGCTTTCTGATGTCGATCGCGGAGCTGGAAACCGCGGTGCGGCTGAAGAAGCGCATCTGCATCTTCATCTATAACGACAGCGCCTACAGCGCCGAAGTGCATCACTTCGGCCCCGAAGGCTACAATGCGGGCATGGCGCAATTTCCTGTGACCGACTTTGCGGCCATCGCGCGCGGTTACGGCGCCGATGGCGTTGTTGTGCGGACGCTCGCCGATCTCGATGCCGTGAAGAACTGGGTCGCCGATGGTGCGCAGGGCGTGTTCATCGTCGATGGTCGCATCAATCCAAAGCTGATCGCGGATTGGTATAGCGAGATGTTCAGCGGCGCGAACTTGTAATTGGCCTTCTTACCTCTCCCCGCTTGGCGGGGAGAGGTCGGCTGAAGCGCGCGGAGCGCGTGAAAGCCGGGTGAGGGGGAGCGCATGATACACTTAAGCGCAAACCACTAACTCCCCCCTCACCCGAAGGCTCCGCTGCGCTCGCCTTCGACCTCTCCCCGCCTAGCGAAGCTTCGCTTCGCCGGGCGGGGAGAGGTTATGCCGCGGCTTGGTTCGTTGCTTCAACATTCCCCAACCATTCCTTCGCAATGGTCAGATCCGCCTGCGAGAGCTGATGGCCAACCGGCAGCGTGCGGTGCTGTACATCGGCGCCCGCCTTCGTCAGCATCACAGCCAGCCGTTGCGAATTGCTCGGCGGGATGATCGGGTCGGATTGGCCCGACACGATCAGCACTGGCTTGCCGGCGAGATCGGCAACCGGCGCCTCACGCAATGGCACCATCGCCCGCAACAATATGCCGCCGGCCAGCGCCTCGGGGCGCAACAGCATCATCGCCGCGGCGATATTAGCGCCGTTGGAATAGCCGAGCGCGATCGGTGCTTTGATGCCGTAGCGCTTGCGTGCTTCGGTGACGAAGTCCGCAAGGTCATTGGCGCGGCGGCGTACGTCATCCTCGTCGAACACGCCCTCCGCAAGCCGGCGGAAGAAGCGCGGCATGCCGTGCTCCAGCACCTGACCGCGCGGCGACAGCAATGTTGCGCCGGGCGCAATCGCCTCGCCGAGCGGCAGCAGATCGCTTTCGTCACCGCCGGTGCCATGCAGCAGGAGGAGCGGCGTTGCCTCGCGCCGGTTGCCCGGCGCGAAGCGATGAATGTGGGACAGGTCGTTACTCATGACGCCACCTTTTCGGTATCAAGCGACGGCAATACGCGCTCGATCTCGCCGCGATGCTTTTCGAGAAACGCGGGCAGTTTCAGATGCTCGCCGAGGGATTCGACGGGCTCATCCACGGCGAAGCCGGGGATGTCTGTGGCGATCTCGAACAACACGCCGCCGGGTTCGCGGAAATAGACCGAACGGAAGTAGTTGCGATCCTTCTGCTCCGTCGGCTGTTGGCCGTGGGTCTTCACCAGCTTGCTGGCCATCACCTGCTGATCGGCATCATCGACGGCGCGGAAGGCGATGTGATGCACCGAGCCACGGCCCTGACGACCCGGCAGGAAACCACCGGCCTCATAGATGTCGACAATGCCGCCTTCGACACTGTCGGTGCTCAGACGAATGATCGAGCCTTCACGCGCGGTTTCCTTGAAGCCGAACACGTCGGTGAGGATCGCGCTGGTCTTCTCGGCCTTCTCCAGCAGAAGCGTCACGCCATGGAAGCCGCGGATCGCGTGCTCCGCCGGAACGTCGCCATTGCTCCAGCCGGGCTCGTTCTCCGCGCCGGCAACGCCGACCAGAGCGAGGCTCATGCCGTCCGGATCGGTGAAGGGCAGCACGGCTTGGCCGAAGCGCTTTTCGAGCGCCTCATGGGCAATGCCCTTCTCGATGAAGCGATGAGTCCAGTAGCCGAGCGAGCGGGCAGGGACCCGGAACGAAGTCTGCTGGGTCTGGCCCACGCCGCCACGGCCGGGGGCCGCATGCTCCCACGGGAAGAAGGTCAGAATGGTGCCCGGCTTGCCGGTTTCGTCGCCGTAATAGAAGTGATAGGTGCCCGGATCGTCGAAATTGACGGTCTTCTTGACGAAGCGCATGCCCAGCGCGCGGGTGTAAAAGTCGAAGTTCCGCAAGGCGTTACCGGCGATTGCGGTGACATGGTGGATGCCTGACATGGTCTGTCTCCTGGTTAGGAAGGCGTCTCGTCTTCCGTTGCCGGGATAATTGGGTCATCCCCGTTCAAAGACAATCTGGCCATTTGTGACATGACTGTCTATGAATTGGGGACAGTCGGGAATGCTCCATGGATAAGCTCAACAGCCTGCGCGCCTTCGTCAAAGTCGTCGAACTCGGCAGCTTCTCCGAAGCAGGGCGGCAGCTGCGGCTGTCGCGCTCGGCGATCTCGAAATATGTCGGCGAGCTCGAACAGGACCTCGGCGTGCAATTGCTCAACCGCACCACGCGCCATGCCAGCGCGACCGAGAACGGTCAGGCCTATTTCGAGCGCGCGCTGACCATCCTCGCCGATCTCGAAGCCGCCGATCAGGCGGTGGCGCAGGCGCAGTCGACGCCGCGCGGATTGCTGCGCGTCAATGCGCCGATGTCATTCGGCACGCTGCAGCTCGGGCCTGCCATTGCCGATTTCATGGCGCAGTGTCCGGAGCTGCAAATTCAGCTCGTACTCTCGGACGATCAGGTCGATCCGATGCAGGGCGGCTTCGACGTGACCTTGCGCATCGCGGATCTGGAGTCTTCAAGTCTCATCGCGCGAAAAATCGTCGCCATCGATCGCGCGGTTTGCGCGTCGCCGGACTATCTCAAGCAACATGGCACACCGAAGCTGCCGGAGGATCTGCGCAGCCACGCGCTGCTCACCTATGGCTTCCTACTCACGGGCAATCAGTGGAAGCTGACCGGCAGGGATGGCAACGATCACTGGATCCAGCCGAGCTGGACGCTCTGCGTCAACAATGCTGAAGTACTGCGCGATGCCGCGATCAAGGGCAGGGGCGTCGCGCTGCTGCCGACCTTCATTGCCGGCGATGCATTGCGCGCGGGCGCTCTGCGCAGCGTGCTCAATACCTACAAAGCACCGCCGCTGACGCTCTATGCGATCTATCCGCCCACGCGGCACCTCGCCGTGAAGGTGCGCCTGTTCATCGATTTCCTGGTGGCGCGCTTCAGCGGCGTGCCGGAGTGGGATGAGAAGCTCTAGCGCCAGATCGCACGCATGCGGGAATTGATATCCATGCGCACACCCTGCGCTGCCCCGCGGGCGGAATCGGCGGCGGCGACCTGCGGCCAAGTCGTGCGTTCGAACAGGCCGAGCAGCGCTTCGGGAATGAAGCGGGTGCGCGACGCATAGACGTGTCGGTCACCTTGTGCGTGCTGGCCGTGGGTGAAGAAACGCTGCGGTACCATCAGATGCAGGTGTCCTTGGCGCGCGTCATCGCCACATAAAGCAGCCGGCGCTCTTCCTCGATCTCCGCTGATGTCCCGGTGCCCAAATCCGACGGCATGCAGCCGTCGACCACATTCAGCACATAGACAGACTTCCATTCCTGCCCTTTGGCGGAATGGATGGTCGAGAGGATCAGATAGTCCTCGTCGAGCAGCGGAACGCCGGACTGATCGCTGGTCGCGTCCGGCGGATCGAGCGTGAGTTCGGTGAGAAAACGTTCGCGCGACGGATAGCCTGACGCGATCGCTTCGAGCTGGATCAGATCGGCGCGGCGCGTCAGCGAATCCTCGTGAATGCGATCGAGATGCGGCTCATACCAGCGTCGCGCCAGTTCGAGTTCGGCGGGCCAGCCCGCACGGCGTGACTTGATCTCGCTAATGACCTCGACAAAGCCGCGCCAGTCGGTTGCTGCGCGGGGCGGGGCCGGCGCGTGAGCGAGGGCGTCGATCGGATCGGGTGCCGCGATCATGTGATCCAGCGCGCGCTGTGCGGAAGCTGGTCCCACACCGGGTAGCAATTGCATCAGCCGGAAACCGGCGACCCGGTCACGTGGGTTCTCCACGAAACGCAGCAGCGCCAGCATGTCCTTGACATGCGCGGCGTCGAGAAACTTCAGGCCGCCGAATTTGACGAATGGAATGTTCCGCCGCGTCAGCTCCACTTCGAGTGATCCGCTGTGCGACGACGTCCGGAACAGCACGGCCTGTTCCTTCAGCTTCATGCCGCCTTCTCGATTGTCGAGCACACGCGCAACGATGGCGCGGGCCTGATCGGTCTCGTCCCGGATGGTGACGAGTTGCGGCTTGGCAGAGGAGACGCGATCGGTCCAGAGATTCTTCGTATAGCGTTCACGCGCGAGATCGATCACGCCATTGGCCGCCGCCAGGATCGGTTGCGTCGAGCGATAGTTGCGGTCGAGCGTGATGATGTCAGCCGGCGGGCTGAACTGCCCAGGGAAATCCAGAATGTTGCGTACGGTGGCGGCGCGAAACGAATAGATCGACTGCGCGTCATCGCCGACAACGGTGAGGCCCGCCCCGTTGGGCTTCAAAGCCATCAGGATCGCCGATTGCAGGCGATTAGTGTCCTGATATTCGTCCACGAGCACGTGATCGAAGCGACCGCCGATATCGCTAGCCAGTAGCGGTTCGCTCGCCATCTGCGCCCAGTACAGAAGCAGGTCGTCGTAATCGAGCACGTTCTGCTTCTGCTTGGCTTCGACATAGCCGGCGAACAGTTCGCGCAGCTCGGCTGACCACGCCGCGCACCACGGATAGGATGCGCCGAGCACCTGATCGAGTTCGGTCTCGGAATTCACGCAGCGGGAATAGATCGCGAGGCATGTGCCTTTTGTCGGGAAGCGCATCTCGGTTTTGGAGAAGCCGAGTTCGTGCCGGACCAGATTCATCAGGTCGGCGGAATCCTCGCGGTCGTGAATGGTGAAACCGGGATCGAGTCCGATTTGTTCGGCATAGTCCCGCAGGAGCCGCGCGCCGATGCCATGGAATGTGCCAGCCCAGGCCAGCGCATCGGTCATGACGCCGGCATTGTCGCCCATCACTTGGCGCGCGATGCGCTCGACGCGGCGGCTCATCTCGCTGGCGGCGCGACGCGAGAATGTCATCAGCAGGATGCGGCGCGGATCGGCGCCGTTGACGAGCAGATGCGCCACGCGATGGGCGAGGGTGTTGGTCTTGCCGGAACCGGCACCGGCGATGACCAACAGCGGAGCAGACGTGATGCTGTTCCCGTGCGGGAACACGCCATGCTCGACGGCACGGCGTTGTTCTGGATTGAGGGCGTCGAGATAAGAGGCTTGGGCGAGCACGGGATATATCCGAGGTGACGAATCACGCTCGCTGATTCCCGCTTTGTTCGCAATGGACGGTTTGAGGCGCTTTTTTCTCAGCTGTCATCACCCGCGAAAGCGGGTGATCCAGTAAACGCGGTTGCTTGCGAAATGCGCTGACGGCGCCTTGTACTGGATCGCCCGGTCAAGCCGGGCGATGACATCCGAATTTGTAGCGGCTTAAGCCGCCCGCACTTCGCGGAGGAACACATCGACCTGCGTGCGCAGATCTTCGCCGTTGCGTGACAGGTCCGCGGCCGACTCCACCACGCGCGACGCGGCGAGGCCGGTCTCGCGGGCGGCGTCATTGACGCCGGCAATGTTTTGCGAGACCTCGCCGGTGCCGCGGGCGGCTTCGGCGACGTTGCGGGCGATTTCGAGCGTGGCTGCGCCCTGTTCCTCGACGGCGGCGGCGATGGCGCTTGCGATCTCGCTGACGCGGCCGATGGTCGAGGTAATGCTTTGGATCGAACCCACCGAGAGCTTCGTGGCACTCTGAATCGCGCCGACCTGTGCCGAGATTTCGTCCGTTGCCTTCGACGTCTGGGTGGCCAGTGCCTTCACTTCGGAAGCGACGACGGCGAAGCCGCGGCCGGCTTCACCTGCGCGGGCCGCTTCGATGGTGGCATTGAGTGCGAGCAGGTTGGTTTGCGCAGCGATCTCGCTAATCAGCTTGACGACGTCACCGATCTTCTGCGCGGCCTCCGCAAGGCTCTGCACTTCGCTATTGGTGACGTTGGCCTGCGATACCGCATCACCGGCGACGCGGGCAGATTCGTTGACCTGCTGTGCGATCTCGCTGATCGAGGCGTTGAGCTCCTCGATAGCAGCGGCGACTGCCTGAGCGCTCTGCGTGGCCTCCTCGGATGCTGCCGCGACAGCTGCGGTCTGCCGGGTCGATTCCTCGGCGGTGGCCGCCATCGATTGCGCGGTTGTGCGGAGTTCGCCGGCAGCCGAACCAACGGCGGTGACTACGGTACCAACGCTGCCCTCGAAGCGCGAGGCGAGAGCACTCATGGTGTCGCGGCGATCAAGCTGGGCGCGCTCGCGCTGCTCTTCCTGGGCGGCGCGCAGCTGCTCGGTTTCGATCAGCCCGGTCTTGAAGATTCGACGGCGCCGGCCATCGAGCCGATCTCGTCCTTGCGGCCTGCACCCGGCACCGCGATCGTGTGATTACCGCCCGCAATGGTCCGCATCGCAGTTTCGAGTGCGCGGATCGGCTTCGCCATCGAGCGGCCCATGAAGGTTGCGATGGCACCGGCGAGCAGCAGCACGCAGGCAGAAATGATGGCCAGCCAATTCAGCGAGGATCGCATCAGGCTGTGATATCCGCTGGTATCACGGGTGATTTCGAAGACGGCGATGTTGTCGCCCGAAAAGCTCTTGATTGCGCCGAAGGTCGTGGCAACGGGCTTGTTGTCGAGTTCGCCATATTGGGTCACAACTTCGCCGGCAAGCGCGCGACGCAGCATATCGACACCCGGAGCAGCCGACTTCAGGGTGGACGCCAGCGTCTTGCCGGCCTGGCCGTCGATCTGGTGAATGCCGACATCGACACCGAAACGCGACTTCATGGTGTCGACGAAAGTCTTGCCGAACGGAGCGCCGACATCGATCGTGCCGAGAATGGTATCACCATCCATCGCCGGTGCTACGCCAAAGACGTTGAGCGCATCACGGCCGGGCTCGATGCCGCCGACCGACTTCTTGCTGGTCATCGCCTGCACCACCATCTTGCGGCGTTCGGAAACGTTGTCTCCGAAGGTGCCGGGATTGTGGATGCGGGCGAAGCTGATGGCCGGCGGTGTTTGAATGGTGATCAGTTCGAGGCCGCGCGGCTTGATACGCTGATGGGCCTCCTTCAGATTCGCGAGCGCACTGGCACGATCGTTCGCCTTGATGGCGTCCTTGATCGGCTGTGATGACGCGATCGACTCGGCAACTGCGAGCAGCGTGCGCGTTTCGGCATTCAGCGCTGCCGTGAGATTGGCGTAGTCATCATGCGCTTCGCGACTAAGGGCTGTGTCGATGATCGCCTGTTGCTGCCACATGCTGAAGGCAGCGAGCGCGCCGCACGATCCGGCAGCGACGAGCGTGATGGCGACAATCATACGTGCTGAAATAGAATTGAGTGCTTGCATCGACATGCCCCTTGGACCGCGACAAGCAATTTTGCTGCGGCACTGAAATTCCACGTGAAAATAGGGAAGCCGAGTGAAGGAGCCCTTAATTACCTCTGATGTGTAGGTATCCTGGTATCATGATTCCATTATGCCGCAGCAGATTTTGGCTTCGGGCGATGCCAGCATCAGTCGTGATCGAATGTGCGACGATACTAGTGGAGCCGAGACGAGCCATTCCCCGGCGCAAGGCACCGGTCCACGTGCGAGAGAAGAACTGCTGATTTGAGGGGCTTCTGGAGGCGACAGACGGCGCCGAGCTCGGTGGACATCGCGAGAAAATCGGGCGCGGACACGCCTGCCGGTGAGGCCGCGTGACCTGACATGACGATGATCGGGATCTCCGGACGGCACCGATGCGCCAGCTTCATCGTCTCGAGCCCGTTCATCCCGGGCATGAAGATATCGATGATGAGCAGATCGAAATCCGCGTTGCGTAGAATGTGGCGCGCGCGCGGGCCGTCACTCGCGCAGGTGACGCGGTGGCCTTCGCGCTCAAGCATCAATTTGGTGAAGATCTGAACGACCTTGTCATCGTCGACGATCAGGATGCTTGCCATCTGCCGGTCCCCCGGATGCCGTCGCGCCAGTGCGGAGCATGGTTGTCTGGTTACGCACGCATCGCTACATGCCACGTTGCAAATGTGGCTTCTCGTTAAACGCCGCATCGAGCAGCGATCTGTGGACCTGAATATGTCCGTCATAGCTGACGAAGCCGAGCTTGCGAAACTTGTTCATGAAGAAGCTGACGCGCGACCGCGTGGTGCCGATCATCTCCGCCAGCATTTCCTGACTGATGTCGATATCGATGGGATGGCTAGCGCCTCCCTCGCCATAGTGAGCGAGGATCAGCAACAGGCGCGCGAGGCGCTTCTCGCTTGAATTGAACAACTGATCGATCAAGTCTTCTTCGATGCGGTTGTTGCGCGACAGAAGATAGGCGACGAAGAATTCTGCGAAAGCCGGCTCGTCGCGCAGATGGGCGAGCATCGCCGACTTGTTGATGGTAACGATCGTGCAGTCTTCCATCGCCGTCGTTGTGACGGTGCGCAGCGGATGACCATTCAGGCAACCTTCACCGAGGAACTGTCCGGGTTCGAGCAGGCCGACGACGGCTTCCTTGCCTTGTTCAGACAGGACCGTGAGCTTGATACGTCCGCTCAGGATGTAGCAAACAGAATCTGCCGTCTCACCCTGACAAAAGATGTTCTGGTTTTTCTTGTAGTCGGTCGTAACCCTTCCGATGCCGGGACAGGTCAGAAAATACGGCGCATCGAACTCGGCTACAGCAGGAACCTTCAAGGCAGCTAGCCGTGTCATCGCGAATCTCCGGAGATCGATCTTTGCAGGTCAGCGTAAATCTATTCAGGGTTGTATTGTTCCCGCCAGATCTAGTTAAATTGCCGGCATAAGAGATCAAAACGCACATGCGTGAGTGGGAGGATTGATGGGGTCATCAATGCCGATGTGCATATAGATACCACCAGGCGCGTGAGGCGGCGTAGTTACGTCATCGGATTCACTGCCTTGAAACAACTTCCCTCCATGTTGCTACGCAACTTAACGCGCAGATCGTCTGTCATGTCCGCAACACACGCTGCCCTCGAATTGCGAGGGTTAACGAAACGTTTCGATCGGCCAGCTGTCGACGGACTCGATCTCACGGTTCGTGCTGGCGAGTTCTATGCGCTGCTGGGTGCCAACGGAGCCGGCAAGACGACGACATTGCGCATGGTCGCGGGATTGCTGCGTCCCGATGCCGGATCGGTGTCGATACTTGGTATCGACGCGCTCGCCGATCCCGTTGCAGCGAAACAGATCATGGCCTGGGTCTCCGACGAGCCGATGATCTATGACAAGCTGACGCCGCTCGAATATCTCGAATTCGTTGCCGGTCTATGGGGCTGCGATGCTGAAACGGCAGAGCGCACGTCGCATGAATTGTTGGCATCGCTAGGTCTTGGTCCACATCTGCATGAGCGATGCGAAGGCTTCTCCAAGGGGATGCGCCAGAAGGTAGCGCTGGCCGGCGCGCTGGTGCATGAGCCCCGGCTGATCATTCTCGACGAACCTTTGACCGGGCTCGATGCCGTGTCGGCGCGTCATGTCAAAGGCCTGCTGCAGGATCGCGTGCGCGCCGGCTGCACCGTGATCATGACCACGCATATTCTCGAAGTCGCCGAACGCATGGCCGACCGGATCGGTGTGATCGCCGCAGGCAGGCTGATCGCCGAAGGTACGCTTGCCGAATTGCGTCAGCAGAACGGACAGGGCGACACCAGCCTCGAAGACATGTTCGTGGCCCTGGTGGACGGCGCGCCGGTTGCCGCATGACGCCATCCGCCAGCGTGATGTGGTTTGCCGGCCATGAAGTCCGGCTGGCCTGGCGAGAGATGCTGGGCATGCTCACGGCGGGTCGTCGCTGGCGTCCGCGCAGCGTTTCGCTTCTGCTGATTGTCTTCGTGATCTTCCTGCATCTGCCGGCTTATGCGGTGGTCGGCCGTTTCGCAGATGTGCAGACGCCGCTCGATCAATCGACGGCGATTGTCATCACCGCCAGTATCTTCCTCGCCTGGGCGCTCGTTTTGTCGCAGGCGATTGAGTCCGTCACCCGCGTATTCTACGCGCGTGCCGATCTCGATCTCATCATGTCGTCGCCGGCGCCGCTCACCAACCTGTTCTCCGTCCGCATCGCAGCTATCGCGTTGACGGTGACCCTGATGGCGATGTTGCTGGCGACGCCTTTTGTCAACGTACTGGTGATCGGCGGCGGCGCACGCTGGTTCTCCGCCTATGCTGTCGTCATTGCCATGGGCCTGTCGGCGTCTGCGTGCGCTATTGCCATCACTGTCGGATTGTTTCAGCTCTGCGGCCCTGCCAAGACGCGGCTGGTTGCACAGATCATTTCGGCGGTCACTGGCGCAGGTTTCGTCATCCCATTGCAGGTTGCGGCGATTCTCTCTTACGGCACGCTGTCGCGTTTCGCCGTGCTGACCTCCGATGCCGCAGCCGCGTTTGCGCCGGAGGCAGACAGCGTGGTGTGGTGGCCCGCGCGCGCGATGCTTGGCGATATCGCAGCTCTGGTGCCGCTGCTGGCGGCCGGGTTGATCCTGCTGGGAAGCGCCATGGCAATCTTCTCGCCGCGCTTCAGCAACTACGTGGCCAGTGCCGTGCCATTGGCGCAAGTTCGACGCAAGAAAGTCGCAAGACGGTTTCGACCGGGCTCTCGACGTAACGCCTTGCGCCGCAAGGAGTTTATCCTGTTGTGGCGCGATCCGTGGCTGGTCTCGCAAACTCTGATGCAGCTGCTGTATCTGTTACCGCCGGCCCTGATGCTGTGGCGCAGTTTCGGCGAGGGCGCAGGTGCCTTGATCGTGCTGGCGCCGGTGATCGTGATGGCCGCGGGTCAGCTCGCCGGCGGCTTGGCGTGGCTGACAATCTCCGGCGAAGACGCTGCGGATCTGGTCACGACAGCGCCGCTTCCGGCAAACACGATCATCACGGCCAAGGTCGAAGTCGTGCTGGTGATCATCGCCGTGGTGTTCACGCCAATGGTCGCGGGTCTTGCGCTCGTCTCGCTGCGGCTTGCCGCGGTGACGGCATTGGCGACCGTCGTGGCGGCCGCCTCGGCGACAGCCATCCAGCTCTGGTTCAGGGTGCAGGCACGGCGCAGCCAGTTCAGGCGACGTCAGACGTCATCACGCATTGCGACCTTCGCCGAAGCCTTCTCGTCGATCGGCTGGGCTGCGACAGCGGCGCTGGCACTGGTGCTGCCGATTGCCTCGGTGATCTCGGGTGCCATGACGGCAGGTCTCATGGCGCTGACGTGGAAGATCAGTCCTGTCAGGACCTGAAACGACAAAGCCACCCGCGGACACGGATGGCTTTGAAATCAACGATTGGCTCGAAACAACGATCAGGCCACCATCGACATCGGCGCGATGGCGGGGGTGGCTTCGCTAAAAACCTCTTCCGTAACCACGGTAAAACGCACCAGCGGCGTCGGGCCGAAATTGGTGGAGATCGCGACGTCAGCGGCATCGCGACCGCGGGCCATCACGATGCGCCCGATGCGCGGATGATTGTGGCGGGCATCGAACGTGTACCACTTGTTTCCGAGATAGACTTCGAACCAGGCGCTGAAATCCATCGGCGCGGGATCGATGGGCACGCCGATATCGCCGAGATAGCCGGTGCAATAGCGTGCTGGAATGTTCATGCAGCGGCACAGCGTGACAGCGAGATGCGCGAAGTCGCGGCACACGCCGATACGCTCTTCATGACCTTCAAAGGCCGTACGATCATTGCGGGCGTGGTGATAGCCGAACTCGATGCGCTGATGCACGTAATCGACAATGGCCTGGACGCGCGCCACGCCGTCTTCGATATGGCCGAACAGCGACCAGGCAAGATCGGACAGCTTCTGCGTGTCGCAATAGCGGCTGCCGAGCAGGAAGACCATGACATCGTCAGGCAGTTCGCCGACCGCCTGCAGCGGCCCGGACGGCGGAGCCTCATCCGGCAGCCCGCTATCAGAAATCAGAAAGTCATTCTTGATTTCGATCAGTCCGGGCGGTGCGACGATGCGCGTGCAGGTATTGCCGAACATGTCGAGATAGTCGTGCGCCTGTACGTCATGAGAAAACTGGATGCGGTGCGGGCTCTGCAGATCCTTCGCGCGCGAAGGATGGATGCTAAGCATCAGGATCATGGGCGTTTCCTGCAAACACTGGAAAGCGATGTCGTAGCCCGCGCGAATCTTCACTTTTACGTCTCCACTAGCTCGGCAAATCAGGAATTCATCATTGCCAGACAAGTGTAGTCACCAAACATCGTTCCGAGGTTCAGTGACAGGAATGTGCAGAAAATGTGGGCAGCGAGGCCGCGCCGGCCCCGCTGCGCCATAAGCTATTTCTTCAGGGACAACAGCAGCAGCGAGCGGGCAGTTACCTGATACATATGGCCGAACGGGAAATCCTCGCCGCCCTTCGTGTCCGGGATATTGGTATCCACCAGAAGTTCCCAGGCTTGTCCGCCAAACGCCTCGGGCATCGTGAAATCGACCAGTCCTTCGAAGCCGTTGAGAATCATCAGCATGGTCTGATCCTCCGCCGGCTTGTGGATGCCGGTCTTCTGCGCGCGGCCGTCCAGCAGCATGCCGAAGCATTTCATGTTGCCGTCTTTCCAATGTGCGTCTTCCATCGGGCCGCCATTGGCGTTGATCCATGTCACGTCGCGGACGTCGAGATCGGGATCGTGTTCGCCAGTCAGGAAGCGGCTGCGACGCAGGACCGAGCAGCCGCCGAGCAGTTTGATGAGCCGCTTGGTGAAAGCGAGCAGATCCTTGCCCTCGGTCGTCAGGCTCCAGTTGAACCAGGAAATCTCGCTGTCCTGGCAATAGGCATTGTTGTTGCCGTTCTGCGTGCGGCCGAATTCGTCGCCGCCGAGCAGCATCGGCGTGCCCTGAGAGAACAGCAGCGTCGCCAGCATATTGCGCTTCTGGCGTTCGCGCAGGGCGATGATGGCCTTGTCGTCGGTCGGGCCCTCAACGCCGCAATTCCATGAGGCGTTGTTGGAGGAGCCGTCCTTGTTGTTCTCGCCATTGGCCTCATTGTGTTTCTCGTTGTAACTCGCCCAGTCGTTCAGCGTGAAGCCATCGTGGGCGGTGACGAAATTAATGCTGGCCCAGGCGCGGCGACCCTGATGGTTGAACATGTCCGCAGACGCGACGAGACGCGGTGCCAGAGCCGAGACCGGCGCTTTGCCGCGCCAGAAGTCACGCGCAGTATCGCGAAACTTGTCGTTCCATTCCGCCCAGCCGGGCGGGAAACCGCCGACCTGATAACCACCGGGGCCGATATCCCAGGGTTCGGCGATCAACTTCACTGTCGTCAGCAATGGGTCCTGATCGACGGCTTTCAGGAAGCCGCTTTGTTCGGTGAAGCCATAGACTTCGCGCGCCAGGATGGTGCCGAGATCGAAGCGGAAGCCGTCGATATGCATCTCCCGCACCCAGTAGCGTAGGCTGTCCGCCACCATCTGGATGACGCGGGCATTGGACAGGTTCACTGTGTTTCCGGTGCCGGTGTCGTTGATGTAATAGCGTGGCTTGTCCGGAAGCAGCCGATAATAACTGGCATTATCGATGCCCTTGAAGGACAGAGTCGGGCCAAGCTCGTTGCCTTCGGCGGTGTGATTATAGACGACATCGAGGATGACCTCGAGCCCGCCGGCATGCAGCGCTGACACCATCTCCTTGAACTCGCGCAGCGAGTTCGGCACGTCCGATGCGTAGCGCGGATCGGGCGCAAAGAAGCCGATGGAATTGTAGCCCCAGTAATTCACCAGCTTCTTGTTCAGCAGATAGTCGTCATTGATGAAAGTATGGATCGGAAGCAGCTCGACCGAGGTGATGCCGAGGCCGCAGAGATAATCCACCACAGGCTTGCTGCCGAAGCCGGCATAGGTGCCGCGCAGCTTCTCGGGCACGTCGGGATTCAGCTTGGTGAAGCCCTTGACGTGGGTCTCGTAGATGATGGTCTGGTCCCATGGCACCGGCTGCCGGCCGGCCTCGCCAGCCCAGTCGAAGTCGCGATCGACAATCACGCATTTCGGCATGAACGGGGCGGAGTCGCGTTCGTCGAAGGTGGTGTCGTCGCCGCTCTCCATCTTGTAGCCGAATACAGCCGGATTCCATTCGAGCTGCCCGGCATGGGCGCGGGCATAGGGATCGAGCAGCAGCTTGTTCGGATTGAAGCGATGGCCCTTTTCTGGCTCATAGGGGCCATGGACGCGATAGCCGTAAAAGGTGCCGGGGCCGACGTCGGGGATGTAGCCGTGAAACACCTCGTCGGTATATTCCGGCAGCTCGATTCGCGTTTCCTTGTCGCCGTCGAACAGGCAGACCTCGACCTTGGTGGCATTGGCCGAGAAGAGCGCGAAGTTGGTGCCCTTTCCGTCCCAATGCGCGCCAAAGGGATAGGGAAGACCTTCTTCGACTACTCTGTGCGTCACGATTGCCCCACTGTCTGGTGATGAAAATGCGCGGGATAACTGCGCCGCCGCATTTCCGTTGCAATGCAAACAGGCTGTTTCGGAATATATCTTGGCCTGCGAGGGTCGCTAGCCCGGAGTTTTGCTTATGACCGACGTCTCCCATCACAAACGCATCGCATTGCTGGGCGCGCCAGTCGAAGTCGGGGCCTCGCAGCGCGGGACCTTGATGGGGCCGGCGGCCATGCGGACGGCAGGCCTGGGGCCGCTGCTGGAAGAGCTTGGCTTCGAGGTGGAAGACCACGGTGACCTTATGCCACCGTCTGTGCCTCTGTCGACCGATGCGCCGCCGGAGAATGCCAAGCATTACCGTGTGATCCAGAGCTGGATCCAGGCGCTGAGTGCGCGTGCCTACACGCTTGCCAAATCGGGCGCGCTGCCGATCTTCGTGGGCGGTGATCACAGCCTGTCCATGGGATCGGTCAATGGCGTGGCGCGACACTGGCACGAGCAGGGGCGCGAATTGTTCGTGCTGTGGCTCGACGCGCATGCCGATTACAATACGCCGCACACGACCATCACCGGCAACATGCACGGCATGTCCGCGGCCTTTCTGTGCGGCGAGTCCGGTCTGGATGGACTACTCGGTGTGGAGCCTCGGGCCTCGATCAAGCCTGACAATCTCGATCTGTTCGGCATCCGCTCCATCGATAAGCTCGAGAAAGAGCTAGTCCACACGCGCAAGGTGGCCATCGCAGACATGCGGCAGATTGACGAGTTCGGTGTTGGCGTCCTGATCCGCCGCGTCATCGAGCGGGTCAAGGCGCGCAACGGCGTGTTGCATGTGTCCTTCGATGTGGACTTCCTCGATCCCGCGGCAGCGCCCGGCGTTGGCACCATGGTGCCCGGCGGCGCCACCTATCGCGAGGCGCATCTGATCATGGAGCTGCTGCATGATTCCGGGCTGATGTGCTCGTTGGATGTCGTCGAGCTCAATCCGTTTCTCGACGAGCGCGGGCGTACCGCACGGGTGATGGTCGAGCTGGTCGGCAGCCTGTTCGGGCAGCAGATCACCGATCGGCCGACACCGAGCAACGCAATTATACCACCCGGCTAGCTCGCGGTCGGCAAAACCTCGATTGGTTCCGGGTCTTTGCGCGCGTTACGCATGATCGTTTTGTTATCGTCTCGGAACTAACCCTGCAGCGCGGGATTGCTCCCTCATGGTTCACACACAGGAGCACGTCATGATTAAGCATCTTGCCATCATCGCCGTTGCTGCGGCGGGCATCAGCAGCGCAATTCCAGCCAAGGCCCAGGACATCGGCGTGGGCGTCGGTCCGGGCGGCGTGACGGTCGGCGCCGTCGGCCGCGACCGCTATCGGGATGATTATGACCGCGGCTATTACCGTGACCGTCGCGACCGCAACGAGACCGTGATCATCAAGCGCAGCCGCGATCGTGATCGTGGCTATTACGATGGCGGCGTCGAACGTCGTACTATCATCGAACGCTACTAATATTGCGCCGAACGAGAGGCGGCCCTTCCTCGGAAGGGCTGTTTTTTCGTGCGTGATGGAAGCCTCAGAACATTGAGTGACAGGACCATGGCAACTGCAGCGACAGTCTGGTGGCAGGCCGGCACGATCTATCAGATCTATCCGCGGTCGTTTCAGGACTCCAATGGAGACGGCATAGGCGATCTGGCGGGCATCGTCGGCCGGCTTCCCTATCTGCGGCAACTTGGCATCGACGCGATCTGGCTGTCACCGATCTTCCCGTCCCCGATGGCAGACTTCGGCTATGACATATCAGACTATATCGGCATCGATCCGATCTTCGGCACATCGGCCGATTTCGACGCGCTGGTTGCTGCGGCTCACGGTCATGATTTGAAGATCATTCTCGATCTAGTGCCGAACCACACCTCGGATCAGCATCCGTGGTTTGTCGAGAGCCGTTCGTCGCGCGATAATCCCAAACGCGATTGGTATATCTGGCACGATCCGAAGCCGGACGGCAGCGTGCCGACCAACTGGATGTCGGAGTTTGGCGGCAGCTCCTGGCAATATGACGAGGCCACAGGGCAATATTACTATCACGCCTTTCTCGACAAACAGCCGGACCTGAATTGGCGCAATCCTGCTGTTCGCAACGCCATCTATGAGGTGATGCGGTTCTGGATGCGGCGTGGTGTCGACGGATTCCGCGTCGATGTGATCTGGCATCTGATCAAGGACGAAGAATTTCGCGATAATCCGACAAATCCGAATTTTACGGCCGGGCGCCCGCCACATGAGGCTTTCCTGCCGCTCTACTCGACCGATCGGCCGGAGACGCTGGATGTGGTCGCCGAAATGCGCCGCGTTGTCGATGAATTCGACGATCGCGTGCTGATCGGCGAGATCTATCTGCCCTTCGATCGGCTGGTCGCCTATTACGGCAGTGACCTGTCAGGCGCTCATCTGCCGTTCAACTTCGCGCTGCTCTCCGCGCCGTGGAATGCTTTCGCCATCGGCGAATTGATCGCGCGCTACGAAGCCGCGCTGCCGCTCGGCGCCTGGCCGAACTGGGTGCTCGGCAATCACGACCGGCCGCGCGTCGCCAGCCGGGTTGGCATGGCTCAGGCGCGCGTCGCCGCGATGTTGCTGCTGACGCTGCGCGGGACGCCGACGCTATACTACGGCGACGAAATCGGCATGAAGCAGGTGCCTATTGCACCGGATCAGGTTCAGGATCCGTTCGAAAAGAACGTGCCTGGGATCGGTCTCGGCCGCGACGGATGCCGCACGCCGATGCAATGGGGTGCCACCGAGCATGCGGGTTTCACGACCGGTGAGCCCTGGCTGCCGCTGGACACGGACTACCACCATCAGAATGCCGCTGCTCTCGCGGCCGATCCCCATTCGATTCTCAGCCTCTATGTGAAGCTGATCGACTTGCGCAAGCACATGCCTGAACTGGTGTTCGGCGGCTATGAGCCTGTGGACGCTGAGGGCGATGTGCTGGCCTATCGGCGCGTCTATGACGGGCAGACGGTTCTGATCGCCCTCAATCTGAGTGGCGAGCCGGCGTCATTGCATGTGGGGGGCGGTGAAATCCTGCTGGCGACAGGCCTCGATCGCCATGGTGAGAATGTTTCGGGCGCACTGGAGTTATCAGGCAATGAAGGCGTGATCGTCAGGCTGCGGTGAGTAAATTGCACCGCCGTCATGCCTGGGACAAGCTCGGGCATGACGCGAATTTAGTGCAAGGCGTATAAAAGCAGAAGGCGCCGCCGATGTCTCGGCGGCGCCTTGATGCTTGCGAGGCTGCGTAGAGCCGGGCGCTCAGTCCAGACCGATCGTGGTCAGGTCCTGGAACCAGTGCTGGGCCTGCACGAACTTCTTCACCTTCGGCGACAGCGCATGCGGGTTGGTGTCGTGGACGACCCAGACCAGCACGGCATCGTCGACGATCTGCGCATGGGCTTCGGCCAGCAACTCGTCCTGCTTCTTCGGATCGAAGGTGTTCTTGGCTTCGTCGATCAGCGCATCGACCTTCGGGTTCTTGTAGCCGCCCCAGTTCACGCCGACCGGTGCGATCTGGCCGGAGTGGAAGAAGCGCACGATAGCGTACAAGGGATCGGAGGTGACGTAAGCGATGTTGTTGGACGTGATGCCCTTCATGCTCTCGTCAGCCGCGCCCTTGCGCCACGCGGTGTAGAGAACTTCGAGCTCGACGACCTTGAACTCGACCTCGACGCCGATTTCCTTGAAGCTCTGCTGCAGGAATTCGTTGATCGGCAACGACAGCATCTGGCCGGTACCGCCATTGGCAATGATGAAGGTCGCCTTCAATGGCTTGTCCGGGCCGTAGCCCGCTTCCTTCACCAGCTTCTTGGCTTCGGCAAGATCATACTTGATCTTGAATGTCGGCTTGCCAAACCACGGGCTCGACGGATCGACCTGGCCAATGGCGGGCTTGGCGAGACCGTTCATCAGCGCGACGACGGCATCGCGATCGATGGCGAGGTTGAGTGCCTTGCGCAGGCGGACGTCGGTCCAGGGCGAACCCGGCAGCACGCTGAGGTGATAATTCCAGACATGCGGCGTGACGTTATCGACGATCTTCATGCCGGCGCCCTTGAGCTGCGGCACAGCGTCGGGAGCAGGGGTCTCGATCAGATCGACCTGACCGGCGAGCAGCGCATTGGTGCGGGTGAGGGCTTCCGGCATCGGCACGAGCACGAGCTTGTCAGCTTTCGGAATGCGCTTCTTGTCCCAATAATCCGGATTCTTGCTGAGCTCGGCGAGCTCGCGCGGAACGAGCTTGGTCAGCTTGAACGGGCCGGTGCCCGAGGGCTGCGACGCGAACTTGTCCCAGTCCTTGCCGACCTTCTCATACTGCGCCGGGCTGGAGACCAGGAACCACAGCATCTGATAGGGGAAGAAGCTGTCGACGCTCTTGGTGGTGATCTCGACGGTGCCGTCATCGATCTTGGCGTAGCTGGCAACCGAGGGCAGGCGGGTCTTCACCTGCGCGCTCTGGCGCTTGTCGAATTGCGGCGCCTTCTCGTTCAGCACCTTGTCGAGATTCCAGATCACCGCATCGGCGTTGAAGTCGCTGCCGTCGTGAAACTTCACGCCCTTGCGCAAAGTGAAGCGCCACTTGGTCTTGTCGGTGTCGTCGACCTTCCATTCGGTGGCGAGGCCGGGAATGAGTTTGCCGGGACGATCGGCGACATCCATTTCCCAGGCGACGAGCGGATCGTAGATCGTGTAGCCGGTGAACTGGTAGCCTCCGGCGCCGCGATCAGGCTGGCCTGTGGTCAGCGGCACGTCCGCCATCGAGATGCCATAGCGCACCACCGTTTCGGCTTGCGCCGGCGCGGCTGCACCTATGGCGACGGCGATGGCCGCAACAAATAACGAGCTTCGAACGCGCATAAACCAGACTCCGTATGGTGGGATATTGTCTGCCAGATACCTGCAATCCTGATGCCAGATTGGGCAGGCGGAACGGTCGGTGTGTGCTGGTGTGCTGCAGTGCCGCAGTTTGAGTCATTGCGCTGCAAGGTTGCAGGCCTTGGCACAAGCGTTGCATAAGAATTAGCCAGTTTAGAACAAACCAACACTGGCCAAAGCCAACGTGTCATCCAAAGCCAAGAGGGACTGATTACGATGCGTATCGAAAAGCCGACAAAGAGCCGTCTCGCGGCAGCAATCACCTTGCTGACGCTCGCCACGGCCCTGACCTTGCCACAGGTGGCGCGCGCCGAGACGGTGCTGCGCATCGGCATGACCGCTGCCGATATTCCGCGCACGCTTGGCCAGCCCGATCAGGGCTTCGAAGGCAATCGTTTCACCGGCAATACGATGTATGACGGCCTGACCGGCTGGGATCTGTCGTCGGCGACCAAAGCGAGTGTTGTTATCCCGGCGCTCGCCACTGAGTGGGCAGTGGACGACGCCGACAAGAAGAAGTGGACCTTCAAACTGCGTCCCGGCGTCACTTTCCACGACGGTTCGGCCTTCAATGCGGATGCCGTGGTCTGGAATGTGGACAAGGTGCTCAAACAAGATGCAGTCCAGTTCGACGCCAGCCAGGTCGGTGTAACCGCCTCGCGCATGCCGACCCTGGTGTCCGCGAAGAAGATCGACGACATGACCGTCGAACTGACCACGAAGGAGCCGGACTCCTTCCTGCCGATCAATCTTACCAACCTCTTTATGGCGAGCCCCACCAAGTGGCAGGCGCTGTTCGACAAGGCCGAAGGCGCCGATGCCAAGGCCAAGTCGCAGGCCGCATGGGCGGCCTTTGCGCGCGAAGCCTCCGGCACCGGCCCGTGGAAGATGTCGAAGTTCACGCCGCGCGAGCGTCTCGAACTGGTGAAGAACGACGCCTACTGGAACAAGGACCGCGTTCCGAAGACCGACAAGATGGTGCTGCTGCCGATGCCGGAAGCCAACGCACGCACCGCTGCGCTGCTGTCCGGTCAGGTCGACTGGGTCGAGGCGCCGGCGCCTGACGCGGTCAAGGAAATCACCGCACGCGGCTTCAAGATCGAGAAGAACGAGCAGCCGCATGTCTGGCCGTGGCAGTTCTCCCGTGCCGAAGGCTCGCCGTGGAACGACATCCGCGTCCGCAAGGCCGCCAATCTCTGCATCGATCGCGAAGGCCTGAAGGACGGTCTGCTCGCCGGGCTGATGGTGCCGGCGACCGGCACATTCGAGCCCGGTCATCCATGGCGCGGCAAGCCGAGTTTCGAGATCAAGTATGATCTGAAGGCAGCACAAGCGTTGATGAAGGAAGCCGGTTACGGTCCCACCAAGAAGCTCGAAGTGAAGACGCAGACCTCGGCGTCCGGCTCCGGCCAGATGCTGCCGCTGCCGATGAACGAATATCTGCAGCAGGCGCTGGCGGAGTGCTACTTCGACGTCAAGCTTGATGTTATCGAATGGAACACGCTGTTCACCAACTGGCGCCGCGGCGTCAAGGATCCCTCGGCGAACGGCTCCAACGCCACCAACGTCACCTATGCGGCGATGGATCCGTTCTTCGCACTGGTTCGCTTCCTGCAGTCGTCGATGGCGCCGCCGGTCTCGAACAATTGGGGCTTCATCAACAATCCGAAGTTCGATGAACTGGTGACCAAGGCACGCACCACCTTCGACGCGACGGCACGTGACGCCGCGCTGGCCGAGCTTCATGCTGCTTCGGTCGATGACGCAGCCTTTCTCTACGTGGCCCATGACGTCGGTCCACGTGCGCTGAGCCCGAAGATCAAGGGCTTTGTGCAGCCGAAGAGCTGGTTCGTCGACTTCTCGCCGGTGTCGATCACGCCGTAAGCAACAAGTGAATATCGGCCGCACATTGTGCAGTCGATATTCGCACGAACCTCTCCACGTCATGGCCGGGCTTGACCCGGCCATCCACGCCTTCTTCGCTGCAAAGACGTGGATGCCCGGGTCGAGCCCGGGCATGACGAACGAGGAGGCAGAGTTTCTGAATCGAAGGTGATCAGTGTTCGTCTACATCGCGCGACGCGTCGTCTATGTGATTCCTATCGTCCTCAGCGTGGCGCTGGTGTGTTTCCTGCTGGTGCACATCACGCCCGGCGATCCTCTCGTTGCCATTCTTCCGGCTGACGCATCGCAGGAGCTGGCGCAGCAACTCCGCGTCGCTTACGGCTTCGATCGCCCGCTACCTGTTCAGTTCGGCCTTTGGCTGTGGCGCGCGCTACACGGCGATCTCGGCAGCTCCATCGCCACCGGACGTCCTGTTCTGGCGGAGGTGATGAAAGCCGTCGGCAATACCGTGACGCTGGCCATCGCCGCCGCCGCCATCGGTTTCACGCTCGGTTTGTTTTTCGGGCTGATCGCCGGCTATTTCCGCGATACCTGGATCGACAAGGTCGCGACCTCGATCGCCATCGCCGGCGTGTCCGTGCCGCACTACTGGCTCGGCATGGTGCTGGTCATCATCTTCTCGGTGCAGCTCAACTGGCTGCCTGCGGTCGGCGCAGGGCCGGGCGGTTCGGGCTCGTGGGCCTGGGACTGGGAGCACATCAAATATCTTGTGCTGCCTGCGATCACGACCTCGGTCATTCCCATGGGCATCGTGACACGTACGGTGCGTGCGCTGACCGGCGATATCCTGTCGCAGGATTTCGTCGAAGCGCTGCGTGCCAAGGGCTTGCAGGAAACCAAGGTGTTTCGTCACGTCATCAAGAATGCGGCGCCGACGGCGCTGGCTGTGATGGGCCTGCAGCTCGGCTATATGCTCGGCGGTTCGATCCTGATCGAGACCGTGTTCTCGTGGCCCGGTTCGGGGCTTCTTTTGAACTCCGCGATCTTCCAGCGCGACCTGCCGCTGCTGCAGGGCACGATCCTGGTGCTGGCGCTGTTCTTCGTGTTCCTCAATCTTCTGGTCGATATCGCGCAGGCGTCGATCGATCCGCGCATCAAGCGGAGCTGACCATGCTGGATATCCTCTCATGACCGCGATGACGGACACTGCACTGCAGGCGGCGCCTGCCACCAAGGCTCGCGGCTATTGGGCCACGGTGGGCCGCCGTATCGTGCGCGACAAGGTCAGTATGGCCTGCGCGTTCATTCTGCTGCTGATCTTCCTGGCGGCGATCTTTGCGCCCTATCTGCATCTCGCAGATCCCTATCAGGGCTCGATGATTCGCCGTCTGCGTTTCATCGGCACACCCAACTATCCGCTCGGCACCGACGAACTCGGCCGCGACATGCTGGCGCGCCTGATCTATGGCGGGCGACTGTCGCTGCTGATCGGCATCCTGCCGGTGATCCTTGCCTTCTTCATCGGGACGGGGCTTGGCGTTGTGGCCGGCTATGTCGGCGGGAAGCTCAATACCGCAATCATGCGTACCGTCGACGTGTTCTACGCGTTCCCGTCGGTACTGCTGGCCATTGCGATTTCCGGCGCGCTGGGTGCCGGCATCGTCAATTCGATCGTGTCGCTGACCATCGTCTTCGTGCCGCAGATCACGCGTGTCGCTGAAAGCGTCACCACCGGCGTGCGCAACATGGATTATGTGGAAGCCGCGCGTGCCTCCGGCGCGAATGCCTTCACCATCATGCGGGTGCACATGCTCGGTAACGTGCTGGGCTCGATCTTTGTCTACGCCACCGGCCTGATCTCGGTGTCGATGATCCTCGCTGCCGGCCTGTCGTTCCTCGGCCTCGGCACCAAGCCGCCGGAGCCGGAATGGGGTCTGATGCTGAACACGCTGCGCACCGCGATCTACGTTAATCCATGGGTAGCAGCACTCCCCGGCGCGATGATCTTCGCCGTGTCGATCTGTTTCAACCTGCTGAGCGACGGCATGCGCAGTGCCATGGACATCCGGAACTGATGGCATGAGTGATATTGTAGAAGAAATCGACAAGCTGGAGCCGCTGGAAGACATCGGCGGTGTTGCGCAGCCGTTGTTGCAGGTGGTCAGCCTGACCAAGCATTTCCCCGTGCGCGGCGGGCTGTTCGCGCCGAGCAAGACCGTGCGCGCGGTGGACGATGTGTCGTTCGCCATCGCCAAGGGTGAAACCGTTGGCATCGTCGGCGAGTCCGGCTGCGGCAAATCGACGACGGCGCGGTTGCTGATGCATCTAATGCCGCGCAATTCCGGCGATATCATCTATGACGGCCGCACTGTCGGGCGCGAGCTCTCGTTACGCGAGCTGCGCCGCGGCATGCAGATGGTGTTCCAGGACAGCTATGCCTCGCTCAACCCGCGTCTGACCATCGAAGAATCGATCGCCTTCGGACCGAAGGTGCACGGCATGGCCGATAAGGCCGCGCGGCTGCTGGCGCGCGAACTGCTCGGAAAGGTCGGTCTGCGGCCCGAGACGTTCGCCAATCGCTATCCGCATGAAATCTCCGGCGGCCAGAGGCAGCGCGTCAACGTCGCGCGTGCGCTGGCGCTGTCGCCGCGTCTCGTCATTCTCGATGAAGCGGTCTCGGCGCTCGATAAATCGGTCGAGGCACAGGTGCTCAACCTGCTGGTCGACCTCAAGCGCGAATTCGGCCTGACCTATCTGTTCATCAGCCACGATCTCAACGTGGTGCGTTACATCTCCGACCGCGTGCTGGTGATGTATCTCGGCGAGGTCGTTGAACTCGGCCCGGTGGATGAGGTCTGGGACGGGCCGGCGCACCCCTACACGCGCGCGCTCCTGGCCGCGATGCCGTCGTCCGATCCCGACAAGCGCACGGAAACGCCGCCGATCACCGGCGACCCGCCGAACCCGATCGATCCACCGTCCGGCTGTCGCTTCCACACACGCTGCCCCTTTGCCGAAGCGATGTGCGGCGAGGCCACGCCGAAACTGACTGAAATCACTGTGACCGGCCATCAGGCTGCCTGCTACATGGCGATCCCGGGTTCGGGCCACAGCAAAGCACCTGCCGCAGGAGCGCACTGACATGACCAAACCGACTGCCAAGCAGATCAAGGCGCTGACCGAAGTCAGCGGGCTTCCCGCGTCCGACGAGGTTGCGGAGCGCATCGCTAATTCGATCGGCCCGGCCTTTGAAGGCTTCGCGGCCGTCGCCGGGACCCTGCCGTTTGATCTCGAGCCCGCGACCTTCCTCTCTGTTCAGAATACGAAGGCTGCCAAATGAGTGTCACCGAACCCGCATTGCTGTCGCTGACGGAAGTCGCTGACGCGATCGCCACGAAGAAAATTTCGTCGCGCGAAGCCACGCAGTCCTGCCTCGATCGCGCCGTGAAATCGCAGCCGAGCCTCAACGCCTATATGTCGATCGAGGCCGATGCCGCGCTGACGGCGGCAGACGCAGCCGATGCGGCGCTCGCCAGGGGGCAAAGCCGCGGCGTACTGCACGGCGTGCCGCTGGCACATAAGGACATGTATTACGACGAAGGACACGTCGTCACCTGTGGCTCGCACATTCGCCGCGACTGGGTTGCGACCACGACGGCGACGTCGCTGCAGCGTCTGAAAGACGCTGGCACGGTGCGGCTGGGTTCGTTGCAGATGGTCGAGTTCGCCTATGGCCCGCTCGGCCACAACGTGCATTACGGCGCCGTGCATAACCCGTGGCATGTCGATCACGTCACTGGCGGTTCATCGTCCGGCTCGGGCTCCGCCGTTGCGGCACGCCTGACCTTCGCGGCTTTAGGCTCCGATACCGGTGGATCAATCCGCCTGCCCGCGCATTTCTGCGGTGTTTCCGGTTTGAAGACCACGGTGGGTCTGGTCAGCCGCGCCGGTGCGATGCCGCTGTCGCAATCGCTCGATACCGTCGGCCCGCTGGCGCGCACCGTCGAGGATTGTGCGCTGCTGACCGGCCTGATGGCCGGTGCCGATCCGCTCGATCCAACCACCAGCACGCGCCCCGTGCCGGACTACATGGCGGCGACGCGTGCGTCCGCCAAAGGCATGACGGTCGGCATTCCCAAGGCATTCTATGTCGACGATCTCGACGCCGACACGGCTGCCATTCTGCAGAACACCATCGCGGCGCTGAAAGATGAAGGCGTCAAGATCGTCGAAGTAGATCTGCCCAATCAGGGTCAACTCACGGCGGCCTGCCAGTTCGTGCTCGCGACGGAAGCTGCGGCGATGCACAAGCGCTGGATGATCGAGCGCCCGCAGGATTATGGCGCGCAGGTGCTGATGCGGCTGCAGAACGGTCTCGCCATCACCGGCGTCTCCTATATCGAGGCGCTGCGCTGGCGCGGTCCTGCACTTGCGGCCTATCTCGCTGCGGTGACCGGCACTGATGCCGTGCTCGCGCCAGTCTCGCCTGGGGCCGCTCCGACCATTGCGGAGACCGACGTGGGCAACAGTTCTGGCGCTGAAGCGATGATCCAGCGCCTGACGCGCTTCACGCGCCCGATCAACTATCTCGGTCTGCCCGGTCTCTCGGTTCCGGCCGGCTTCACCACATCGAAGCTACCTGTCGGCATGCAACTGATCGGCCGTCCGTTCGATGAATCGACGCTGCTGACCATCGGTGCCGCCTTCCAGCGCGCGACCGACTTCCACAAACAGTGCCCGGAGTTGGCATGAGTAATCTCGTCGAGGTTCGCAATCTCAACGTCCGCTTCGGCGGCGAACGGACCGTCTATGCGGTGAACGATCTCAACCTCACGCTCGGCGAAGGCGAGGTTCTCGGCCTGCTCGGCGAGTCCGGTTCGGGCAAGAGCGTCACCTTGCGCGCGCTGATGCGGCTGCTGCCGAAGAAGCGCACGCAGATCACTGGCACGGTGAATGTGCTCGGCAAGGACGTGCTGGCGCTCGATGACGACGAGCTTTCGGCGTTTCGTGGCCAGACGGTGTCGATGATCTTCCAGGAGCCGGCGCTGGCGCTGGATCCGGTCTATACGATCGGCCAGCAGATCGCCGAAAGCGTGATGCGGCACGAGGGCAAGAGCCAGGCCGAGGGCGTGAAGCGCGCGCTCGAAATGCTCGAAGTCGTGCGTATCCCCTCCGCCAAGCGTCGCCTCGATGCCTATCCGCATGAAATGTCCGGCGGCATGCGGCAGCGCGCGATGATCGCGCTCGCATTGGCCTGCAAGCCGAAGATCCTGCTCGCGGACGAGCCGACCACTGCGCTCGATGCCACCGTGCAGATCCAGATCCTGCTGCTGCTGCGCGAGCTGCAGCGCGAATTCGGCATGTCGATCATCTTCGTCACGCACGATATCGGCGTGGCCATCGAAATCTGCGATCGCGTGGCCGTGATGTATGCCGGCCAGATCGTCGAACAGGGCACGCTAAGCCAGATCGTACGCTCGGCCGTGCATCCCTATCCGCAGGGGCTGCTGGCCTCCACCGTGCACGGCGCCAAGCGCGGGGCACGGCTTGAGACCATTCCCGGTACGCCGCCGTCGCTCGACAAGCCGCCGGTGAATTGCTCCTTCGCGCCGCGCTGCAAATTCGCCCAGCCGCGTTGCGTCGAGGCGGCGCCGCCGAATGTCGAACTCGCCGACAATCGTGTGGTGCGGTGTATTCTGGCGGAGCAGGCGGCAGCGGCAGTGCCGGCCTGACGCCTTCTTACCCCGCCAAATTCTTCAGCAGGAACGTCAGCGCCGTCTGCGCGAAACTGTGCATGTTGCCGGAGCGGTCGTTGCTGCCGGTCTCCAGCGTCATGACCTCGTTTCGCGGGCCGGCGACGGCCATGCAGCTATGGCCGGCGGCGTCGCCATAACGATTCCCGGAGGGGCCGGTGGCGCCGGTCTCCGACAGGCCCCAGTCGCATCCGAGCCGCTCGCGGATCTGCGTCGCCAGCAGTTGTGCGTAGGGCTCTGAAGACGAGCGCATGCCCGGTATCCGAAACGCGTCATCGGAAATATCCATCAACACGCGTCGTGCATCGCGCGTATAGATCACGCCGCCGCCGATGAAATAGGCGGAGGCGCCAGGCACTGCGAGCAGAGCGGCGGAAATCAAACCGCCGGTCGAGGATTCAGCTATGCCGATGGTCTGCTTGCGCGCGATCAGCTCAATGGCGATCTTCTCGGCGAGGGGGATGAGATCTCTCATGACTTCTTCCCCCAAGGTTTGGACCAGGGCCTGATCCACGGCTTCTTTGCCAGTGATCCATAGACAGCGCGAATGAAATTCTTGCTGGCGGTTTCGTTCGGCGCCCATTTGGCGTCGAGATCGGCGAATGGCTTGGCCGCCAGAACCTCGTCCTCGGTCTTGCCGTCCTTGATCAGCTTGGCCATGCGATCGCGCGCCGTCACCAGCATGGTGCGATAGTCGACCAGCGCAGCCTTGTTCGCGAGCGGACCGTGGCCGGGAACGATCTTGGTGTTGTCATTCGCCAGTTTCAGATAGGCGTCGGTCGCCGCGATCATGCCCTTGATATTGCCGCCGTTGAGGACGTCGATATTGGGATAGCGGCCGTTGGCGAATGTATCACCGGTCGCAATGACATTGGCGCTCTTGAAGTAGACATAGGTGTCGCCATCGGTATGCGCGTTGTCGGGATGGCGCAGTTCGGCGATGCGGCCGCGCAGGCTGAGCTTGAGCTGATGCGTGTAGGTGTTGGTTGGCAGCGCCGCCTTCGGCGCGGGCGGATTCTGTGCGCCGGTCAGGAAATTCGTGGTGCCTTTTTTCAGGCGGGTTCTGACCTTGACGTTGGCAACGATGGTCGCGCCTTCGTTGGCAAAGGCCTCGTTGCCGCCGGTATGGTCGCCGTGGAAATGCGTGTTGACGAGATACTTGACCGGCTGCGGTGTCACCGCGGCGATGGCCGCCTTGATCTTGTCATGCAGCGGGGCAAACTGGCTGTCGACGAGGATGGCGCCCGATTTGGCCGTGGCCAGCGTCATGTTGCCGCCCTGGCCTTCGAGCATGTAGACGCCGTCACCGAGATCCGTGGTCTTGATCTCGACCTTTGAGAAGTCGGGTGGCGGCGGTGCTGCCGGCGGTGTGGACGCCTGCTGTGCGAGCGCAGGCGCCAGCGCCAGAAGGGTGAAAACCGCGGCCAGTGTCGTCCGATTCATCGCAAGCTCCATTCCGAAACAGGCCAGACTTCTAGCATGTTTCGGATGGCGATCTGCTCGCGAACACGTGATGTCGACAATGCCGCTCAGCGGCCAGAACGGTCACGTTCCGGCGGGACCTGCGAGAGCAGCCAGTCGCGAAAGGCCTTCAGCTTCCGCGAGTCGGAAGAGGCTTCGGGGGACACCAGATAGAAGCCGGCGTCGGCGGGCATGCGCATGTCGAAGGGCACCACCAGCCGGCCCTTGGCGAGATCGCCCTCCACATAGGTGGTGCGGCCGATGGCGACGCCGAGGCCGTCGATCGCAGCCTGCAGGGTCATGAAGATCATGTCGAAGGTCAGGCCGGGCTGTTTCGAAATATCGGCCGGCAATCCGGCCGCGGTGAGCCAGAGCCGCCAATCATCGTCATAGCCGCCGCTCGAATGCAGCAGCGTATAGCCAGCCAGATCCTGCGGCTTCAGCAGCGCCTTCTTTCCGGTGAGGAGCGCCGGGCTGCAGACTGGAAACAGATCGTCTGCCGTCAGCCAGTCGGCGCGGAGGCCAGGCCATTGGCCGCGGCCGTAACGGATCGCGGCATCGACATCGCCGCTCTTGAAATCGACCATGCTTGTCGATGTGGTGATGCGGACATCGATATCGGGATGGGCTTTCTGGAACGCTGAGATGCGCGGCAGGAGCCATTTCGATGCCATCGATGCGAGCGTGCTCACCGTCAGCACGTGGTCATTGTCGCGGCGCTTGAGCCGGTCTGTGGCAAGACGCAGATCGTTGAAGGCCGCGCGTACGCCCGGCAGATAGTCGTGTCCTTGCGGGGTGAGCGCGAGGGCGCGATTCTGCCGAATGAACAGTTTGAGACCGAGCTCTTCTTCCAGCCGCTTGATCTGATGGCTGATCGCCGTCTGCGTGACGTTCAGCTCGCTTGCCGCATTGGTGAAGCTCAGATGGCGTGCGGCTGCTTCGAAGGCGCGCAGTCCGTTGAGTGACGGCAACCGGGTGCTCATCCACGCTCTCTCCCTGGCCACTCACTCCTCGGCCTATCCATGAGTTTGTCTCATGTGACGCGGTGCACAATGTCGTTTGTGCAATGTGAGAATGAAGCCGATATTTCCTAAATAAATTTAGCTTCAGGAGAGCAAAATGTCTACTTGCACCCATGAATCGATGACAAATCATCATGCTCCGCTCAGCGTGGCGGTCATCGCCGAGACGTTCCACGTCTGGCGGGAGCGCGCCCATCAACGCCGCGAACTGGCCCATTGGAGCGAGCGTGACATCCACGACGCCGGCCTTTCGGTGGGCGACGTGATGGCCGAGGCCAGCAAGCCGTTCTGGCGCGCGTAAGGACGGTCCGATCGTCCGGGAGCAACTGTCATGCAACATCTCAACCTCGATGACCTCGGTCAGTATTCCGATGTGGTGTTGTCACGCAGCGGCGCTGCGGTGACAGTTCGGTTTGTCGAGCTTCACGATGCGGACGCGTTGCAGGCCTATTTCCGCGGACTGTCTGTGCGGTCGCGTTACAATCGCCTGATGGGCGCCGCCAGCGAATTGCCGGCGGGGCAGCTCGACAAATTCATCCATGTCGGTGAGGCCGACAGTTTCTCGGTCGTCGCGACGGTCTCGCGCGATGGCTCGGAGACCATTGTCGGCGAGGCCCGCTACGCGTTCGATGAAGCGACGTCCCGTTTCGAACTGGGCCTGTCCGTAGCCGATTCCATGCAAGGGCAGGGCATCGGCCTGGCACTCATGTCCAATTTGGAATGCCGTGCTGCTGCGCTCGGAGCCGACCAGCTCTTCGGAGATACATTGCGCTCAAACGAGGCAATGCTCGCACTGGCCCGCAAGGCCGGCTTCACATTCGCGCCGACGCCGGGCGATTGGAAGCAGGTGCGCTTCGTAAAGCAGATCGATGCGGCGCCAACCGCAAACCCATGTGCGGTCTGGCGCCTCGCAGCGCAATCCCTGCAGCAGATACTTGCCTAAGCGCGGCAACGCTCGCCACGTTCAGGCAAGGTATGATGCGACGAAGCAATTCAATCTCTCTAGCTCAGGATTGCTTCGTCGCATCTGCGTGTCCTGAAGACGGCGCCTATGCCGTCCCTTTCGCGAAGTCTGTTGATGTGGCCACGTCGCGCCACGCAGCCAGTTCCTTTTCGACAAAAGCATGTTTGCTCTCAATCCGCGCAACCGTGTCGCTGCCGAGCGGCAAGCGGACTGGAGGGGTCTTGGCAGCCGCGAGCTGCATGAAGGCCTTTGCCAGCTTGCTGGGATCGCCGGGCTGCGCATGATTGGCGTCGGCGGCATGGCCGCGAGTCTTGCCGACGGTGGCGTGATAGTCGCTGATCTCGAGTGCGGTGCGCACCAGCGAGTTATCGTCCAGAAAGTCGGTGCGGAAGAAGCCGGGCTCGACCACGGTCACATGGATGCCGAGCGGCGCGACTTCGGCGGCCAGTGCTTCACTGATGCCTTCGACCGCGAACTTGGTCGAGCCATAGACGCCCCAGCCCGGAAAGCCTGCATATCCGCCGACGGATGAAATGTTCATGATGTGACCGGAGCCCTGTCGGCGCATATGTGGCAGCACGGCGCGGGTGACGCCGAGCAGGCCGAATACGTTGGTGGCATAGAGACGTTCGACTTCCGTGGCGCTGGCTTCCTCGATCGCGCCGAGCAGGCCATAACCGGCATTGTTGACCAGTACATCGATGCGGCCGAATTTCTTCACAGCCTGACCTGCGGCCTCGTGGGGCTCGGTCTCGCTGGTGACATCGAGCCGTGTGGCCAGCAGGCGCTCATGGGTGCCGAGACGTGCGGTGACAGCATTGGGATCGCGGGCCGTTGCAACGACGGCATCGCCCTGAGCCAAAGCTTCCGCCGCAATGAGGGCGCCGAAACCGCGGGATGCTCCTGTGATGAACCAGACACGCATGATGGTCTCCCTTTCGTAATGGCCCCGCGTCAGTGCCGGGCTGACGGGAGGAAACTAGCGGCTCGCCAGAACTGAAATAATCCTCTATTTATTCCATGTGTTCATGAGCTGGATTCAACAATGAGCCTGATCGGCCCGGCCGACCTCGCCACTTTTCTGGCGATTGCCCGCCATCGCAGCTTTCGCAATGCCGCCATTGAACTTGGCGTGTCCGCCTCCGCGCTGAGCCACGCTTTGCGCGGCATCGAGGAGCGTCTTGATGTCCGGCTGGTCAATCGCACCACCCGGAGCGTCGCGCTGACGGAGGCGGGCGAGCGGTTGTTCGTGCGGGTCAGTCCGGCGTTTCAGGACATCGATGACGCGCTGGAAGATCTCAATCATTTTCGCGGCAAGCCGGCGGGGACGTTGCGCTTCAATGCTGCCCGGCAATCCGCACAACTCGTGCTGCTGCCGATCGTCACGCGATTCCTGAAAGCCTATCCGGAGATCAATGTCGAGATTGCCGTGAATGACGGGCTTGTCGACATGGTCTCTGCCGGTTTCGATGCGGGCATCCGCTTCGGCGAAACTGTTGCGGCGGACATGATCGCGGTGCCGATCGGCCCGCGGCAGCGATCGGCCGTCGTTGCGTCACCCGGCTTCTTCAAGCAACACAAGCCGCCGCAGACGCCGCACGAGCTGAAAGATCTGCCATGCATCCGCTATCGATTCTGGGGCGGCGCGCTCTATCGCTGGGAGTTCGAGCGCGGCGGCATCGAGGTCGAGATCGACGTCGCGGGCACGCTCACTTTGAACGATCAGGACCTGATGGTGGACGCTGCGCTGGACGGAGCCGGACTGGCTTACGTGTTCGAAGGGCAGGTCGAGGAGTTGATCGCCAAGCGAAAGCTTGTGCGAGTCCTCGCTGACTGGTGCCCGGCCTATCCCGGCTTCTTCATGTATTATCCCAGCCGCCGACAACTGCCGGCGGCATTGCGGGCCTTTGTCGATTTTGCCAAGACGCCGGCTTTAGTGAAGTCGAAGGTTTAGATGCGCATCAGTTGCCTTTGAAGTTCGGCTTGCGCTTCTCGATGAAGGCTTGCACCGCCTCGCGGTGATCTGCCGTCATGGTCGTGCGGATCAGCCTCTCCGCCTCATGATCCCGCGCCGTCGTGAAATCGAATGCGAGCGCTTCGTCGAGATTGTCCTTCATGTAGCGCAGCGCCAGCGTCGGCCCCTGTGCCATGCCGCGCGCCAGTGTGAAAGCCTCGTCCTGCAGCCTGTCGTCTGGCACCACGCGGTTGAACAACCCGATGGCTTCGGCGCGGCTTGCATCGACTTTTTCGGCGGTGAACATCAGCTCGCGCGCGCGGGCCGTGCCGACAAGACGCGTCAACAGCCAGGCGATGCCGTAATCGCCGCTGAGACCAACGCGCAGATAGCCTGTCGAGACGAAAGCCGATTGCGCGGCGATGCGGATATCGCAGGCCATGGCGATGGCAAGACCGGCGCCGGCCGCGGGGCCGGGCAGGGCGGCAATGGTTGGCTTGCGTACGGCAACGAGGGCGCCGGTCAGCAGACGCTGACGCTCCTGCAGATCGACGACACGCTCGTCGAACGACATCTCCAGCACGGCCTGCTTGCGATGGGCGCCCATGCCCTTCACGTCACCGCCGGAGCAGAAGGCCGTGCCGGCGCCGGTAATCAGGAGCGCACCGACATCAGGATTTTCGCCGCAGGTGCGGATCATTGTGCGCAATGCGGGCGTGAGATGATCCGACAGCGAGTTGCGCGCTTCCGGTCGGTTCAGGGTGATGACGGCAACGCGCTCGCGGATCTCGCACAGCAGCTCACCGGTGCCGGTGTTGATGACCTGTACGGCTTCACTCATGTGTCTCGCCCCCGCTATCGCGTCAGAATTTTTCGACCCATGGACGGATTTCGAGCTCCGAACTCCAGGCACTGCGCGGCTGCTGTAGCACGTTCCAGTAATTCATGGCGATGGCATCGGGGTCGAGCATCGAGTCCGGCCTGTCCGCTGGCTCAACGCGGACTGAACTGCGAATGCCGCCATCGATGACAAAGTGGGCGATGTGGATCCCTTGCGGTGCAAACTCGCGGGCCAACGACTGCGCCATTCCGCGCAACGCGAACTTGCCCATGGCGAAGGGTGCCGATTGTGCGAAGCCTTTGATACTCGCGGAGGCACCAGTGAACAGGATGGCGCCGTGCTTGTTGGGCAACATGCGCTGCAATGCCTGTTGCGCGACCAGAAATCCGCCGAAGGCGCTAACGGCGATGGATTGTGCAACATCGGGAGGTGCGAGCTCGATGAAAGGCCCACGGGCGCGTTGGCTGGCGTTGTAGACGACGATATCGGGCGCGCCGATCTGGCGTTCGACATCTGCAAACAGCTTGGCGACATCTCCGGCCTGGGTCGCGTCGCAGGCAAAGGCCTTGGCGCCGGTCTCCTGGCACAGCGCATCCAGCTTGCCGGGATTGCGGGCGGCGAGTGCGACGCGGATGCCCTGTTTGGACAGCAGCCTCGCCAGCGATGCGCTGATGCCCTCACCGACGCCGACGATCAAAGCGGTTTCGTAATGCGGAATTTCCATGGATCAAATCTCCGGCTGGGGCACTTTATTCGCTGGCGCGGCAGGCGCATGATGAAGATGGAAACGCAACTGCCAAACACAAGAGGCCGTCATGAACGCCCATGCCCAGATTGCCGCCAATCTGATCGCACCCGACACGTCCGGCATGAATTTCTACCGGGCCGATCCGGCACTGACCGATCTGCTGCGTATTCATCTGCCGGAGGATCTGTTCAACCATATCGAGCCGCATCTCGATCGGCTGGGCGGTCTTGTCGGTGGGCGGCTCGATGAAGCCGGGCGGATGGCCGACAAGCATGGACCAGTGCTGCATCAGCGCGACAAGTTCGGCCAGGACGTCCAGTGGGTAGAATATCACCCGGCCTATCGCGAACTTGAGAACGCAGCCTTCGGCGAGTTCGGGATCCATGCGCTGTCGCACCGCAAGGGCATCATGGGCTGGCCCTCGACCTATCCGGTGACAGCCAAGCACGCCTTTACGTTCCTGTTCAATCAGGCCGAGTTCGGCATGGGGTGTCCAATCAATGTCACCGATGGCGCTGCGAAACTGCTGTCGAATTACGGCGACGACGCGCTCAAGGTAAAATATCTCGACGGGCTGACGCAGACCGACATGAGCAAGCTGACCCAGGGTGGTCAGTTCATGACCGAGAAGGAAGGCGGCTCCGACGTCGGCAAACTGACGACATCTGCCGTGCAGGAGGGCGATCACTGGCGGCTGTATGGCGAGAAGTGGTTCTGCTCCAATGCCGATGCGAAAGTCGTGATGCTGCTGGCGCGGCCGGAAGGCGCGGTCGGCGGCACCAAGGGTGTCGGCCTGTTCCTGATGCCGCGGACGCTCGATGACGGCACGCCCAATCACTACCGGATCGTGCGCCTGAAGGACAAGCTCGGCACGCGGTCGATGGCATCAGGTGAGATCAAGCTTGAGGGCGCTATCGCTTATGCCGTCGGCAAGCTCGATCGCGGCTTCGTGCAGATGGCCGAGATGGTGAATTCGTCGCGCCTATCGAATGGCGTGAAGTCGACCTCGCTGATGCGCCGCGCCTGGCACGATGCGATGGCAGTCGCGCGCGGCCGTGTCGTGTTCGGCCAGCGCATCATCGACATGCCGCTGGCGCGGCGGCAGTTGATGAAGATCATGGTGGCGACCGAGCAGGCGTTGTCGATGAGCTTTCTCACCGCGGATGCGCTGGACCGTGCCGAAGCCGGCAGTCAGGATGCTGCAGCGCTGCTGCGGATCCTGACGCCGACGCTGAAATTCCGTGCGACGCGTGACGCGCGCAAGGTCTGCGGCGACGCGATGGAGATGCGGGGCGGCGTCGGTTATATCGAGGAATTCGCTACCGCGCGCCTGCTGCGCGATGCGCATCTCGGCTCGATCTGGGAGGGCACCGGCAATATCGTCGCGCTCGATGCGCTGACACGTGCGGTGGGCCGGCACGGTGCCGAGGCTGCGCTTGCTGCCGACTTGCATGCGCGGCTGGACGATTCTCCGAGCGTACCGCAGGCATGGCGCGATCGGCTGCGCGGTCTCGCCAACCGTGCCATCGGCTTCGCGCGTGAAGTTGCCGCACGGTCGGACAATGAGGGTGATGCCCGCCGCGCAACGAGTTCACTATATCATGTGGTCAGCGCCATCGCGATGACATGGGAAGCGCACCGCATCCACGAACGACGTGGCGATGCGCGGCGCCTGCTGCTGTCGCGCCTCGTGATCGATCATCGCCTGATGACGCCCGATCCGTTTGCTGTGATCGAAAGCGAAACGCAGAAACAGATCGTCGCGCATCTGCTCGGTGAGCGCGATGTCAGCATGGAGGAGGCCAGTCGGCTGATGCTGGCCTGACCTGATCGCAGGGACTATGAGCGTGGACCGTTATCTTTCAGGAACCCGAGCAGCAAGCGGCTGACCTCTTGTGGTTGTTCCTGCTGCACCCAATGGCCTGCGCCGTCGATCAAGTGCACCGCGCGCATATTCGTGCAGGCGCTGTTTTGCATCGTCTCGATGGCGCCGGGACGCTGATAGATGCCCCAATCCTGCTTGCCGGAGATGAAAGCTGAAGGGACGTCGATAGTGCGACCGGCAAACGTCTCGTAGTCGGCATTGAACGCGCCGGTCGTATTGCAGCGATACCACTGCAATCCGCCCTGGAAGCCGGTGCGGGCATACTCACCGGCATAGAAGGCCAGTTCATTGTCCGGCAACCATTTGCATGATGCGATCTCTTCAGGCGTTGGCATCTCTGCAGCGACGGTCTCGGCCATTGTCTGGTCGCGGTCCATCACATAATAGGTCGGCAGTTTCGCAAGTTCATTCGCCGTCCAGCCCTGCAATGGAGTGGGCGTATTGCCCGGCCAGTCCGCGCTCTTGTGATGATAATAGGCGCGCAGGAAATCATGCACGCCTTGCGGTGCATGTTGCATGTGGGTGTTGGCATCGCGTGTGGCGTAGTACCACTGATAGTGGACGCGCGGCCGCGGCAGTGCGACGAGGTCGCGATGCACGGGATCATTGGTCTTTGGCAGTGCCGGCTGATCGGCGGTGCCGAATGGCAGCGGCGGAGGCCCGGCGAAGGGCGCGCTCATCAGCACAACGGATCTGAAGACATCCGGTCGCACCAGCGCGCACCAGGCTGCAACCGAGCTGCCGTAGTCGTGTCCGACCACCGCATCGACATGGCGATAGCCGAAGGCGGCGACGAGGCCGACCGCATCGCGCACGAGGTTGAGCAGATTGAAGGGACGCAGATCGCCATCATAGTCTGCGCTCCAGCCGGTGGTACGACCATAGCCGCGTTGGTCCGGCGCAATCACGTGATAGCCGGCCGCGGCGAGCTGCGGCATGACCTTGCGCCAGCTGAAGGCCAGTTCGGGAAAGCCGTGCACCAGCAGGATGCGGGGCCGGCCCTTGGTTTCGAAGCCGGCCTCCAGCACATGCACGCGCAAACCGTTGATGTCCTCGACAAAGCGCGAGCGAATTCCAGCCGGCAGAATGTTGGGATCGATGGGTGTCACGTCGCCTCCATGCTGCACTTGTGCGGCAGCGTGAATGCACTCCAGCGCAAGCACCGTGAAAAGACAACTAGCGTTTGAAGCGGGCCACCAATTCGATATGGGGTGTATGCCGGAACTGGTCCACGGGTGTGACGCCCTCAAGTTTGTAGCCGCCATCGATCAGGATCTTTGCATCGCGTGCGAAGGTCTGGACGTTGCACGACACGGCGACGACGACGGGGATCTTGCTTGCGGCGAGCCGTTCGACCTGTGCCTGCGCGCCCTGACGCGGCGGATCGAACACGACAGCGTCGAAGTCGCGCAATTCCTGCGGCACCAGCGGACGGCGAAACAGGTCGCGCATCTCTGCCTTGATGGGCTTCAGGCCCTTGGTGTCCTTGATGGCCTGTTGCAGCGATGTGATCGCGCCACCATCGCTGTCGAAAGCTGTAATCTTCGACTTGGTGGCCAACCGCAGCGCGAAGGGACCGATGCCGCAGAACAGGTCGGCGATGTTCTTCGCGCCTTTGCAGAGTTGGAGCACAAGTGCTGCCAGTGTCTCTTCACCGGCCGCGGTGGCCTGCAGGAACGAGCCGGGTGGTAATGTGACCTGTGCGCTGCCCATGGTCACGACCGGCGGCACGCGCATCAGCACGAGTTCGCCATGTCGTGTCAGCCGCGCCAGTTTGTGCGCTTCGGCAATGCGCGACAGTGTCGTGATGATCGCGGTCGGCAATGGCCCGGTGCCGCGGACGTCGATATCGAGTCCGTTACTGGCCGCTGTCACCTGAATGTCCAAGGGCTTGCTGACCGGCTTCAACACCTCGGCCAGCGCGCGCGCGGCATCGAGCGCGCCATCCAGCGCAGGATCCAGGATCGGGCACGCGTCGATGGCGATGATGGCGTGGCTTGCCGATGCCGCGAAGCCGACACGCAGTCCGCCATCGCTGCCACGCCGGGCATGCAACGTCACGCGGCGGCGGCCGGCGCCATGGGCATCGACGATCGGATCGACCGGGCAAGTGATCTTCGCCTGCGCCAGCGTGTCGATCACGATCTGGCGCTTCCAGGCCTGATAGGGATCGGGTTGCCAATGCTGGATGGCGCAGCCGCCGCAGCGCGTGAAGTAGGTGCAGAACGGATCAATTCGTTCCGGGCTGGCGGTGTCGATCTGCAGCAATCGTCGACGTTCCGGATGTTCGTCGTCGCGTTCCGTCTCGACGATCTCATGCGCCAGCGTGTAGGGCACGAACAGCGACGCGCCGTCTGCAAAGCTGACGCCGTCGCCGCGCTGGCCGACATGATCGATGGTCAGGCGTTCAACCACGCCGGGCACCCATGAAGAACTCGATATTGCCGTCACCGCCGGTGATCGACGACGGGAAGACCTCGATATCGGTGCAGCCGAGTGTCCTGGCAAAATCCGTGATGTCGTCGCAGATGGCCTGATGCACGGCGGCGTTCTTGATGATGCCGCGCTTGGATTGCTTTCGATCGGCCTCGAATTGCGGCTTGATCAGCGCGAGCAGGCTCATCGGCGCCGCGGCGAGCGACAGCGCGACGGGCAGTACCGCCTTCAACGAAATGAAGCTGACATCGATCACGACCACATCCGGGCGGGCCGGCAGGCGCTTGTTCTCATAGCTGCGGATATCCGTTTCTTCCATCGAGATGATTTTCGGATGGCCGTGCAGCGATGGATGAAGCTGACTGTGCCCGACATCGACGGAGAACACCATGCTGGCGCCGTTGGCCAGCAGCACTTCTGTAAAACCGCCGGTGGAGGCGCCGACGTCGAGGCAGACGTGGTCCTCGATCTCGATCGGATATAGCTCGAGCGCGCCGGCCAGCTTGACGCCGCCGCGCGAGACCCAGGGATGCGCCGGTTCAGCCTCGATCGCGGCGTCGAGCAGCAGCGGTTCTGACGCTTTAGCGACTGCTTTGCCGTTGGCCTTCACAAGCCCCGCTTCGATGGCGGCTTGCGCACGCGCGCGGCTTTCGAAAATTCCGCGGTCGACGAGAAGAGTATCGGCGCGTTTGCGCGGCGCGGCAGCAGTGTTCTGAGATTTCGTCATGGTCAGTACGATGCAGCAAGTTTCAAACAGGCTTCGAAGCTCGTCAGATCCTGCCAGAGATCATCGGGTGCTTCACGGGGGACGATCATGGACGCGCCATAGAGATCGAGCGCGTGGATCATCATCAGATTGTCGGCGAGGCCGAAATTTTCGACGGTGAGCCCGTTCGCATCGACCAGATGGCCATCCTGCTCGGTGATCTCCGTCATACGGCGGACGCGGTCGAGATAGAGCGCAGGGTCGTTGCAATAGCCGAAGCAGAGCTTGCCGTGCCCGGCCATATAGCCAAGCTCGAACACGGTGCCGGCATCGGCGCTGGGGCCGCGAAACGGCGTGAGATTGGCGATGATAATGTCGCAGTGGTTCATCATCGCTTCGTTGCCATGAAATATCTGGCGTGAGGCGTCGCCGGCATTGATGTCGATGGCGTTATCGAGCGGGAAGAACCCGTGTGCGCCGTAGCGCTTGCAGAGCGCAACCTTCTGCCGGCCGATCTCGGCGGCATTGGGCAGGAACACGTCGGGGCCTGCGAGATAGATATTCATATGGTCCCCGTCTCATGGTGAGCCGCGCCGACATTGACGAGCCAATTCAGACGAGAACGAGGCAATCCGGCGGTTCCTGCCGAATTGCCTCGTTGTATTCTCTTCGCAATTGCAAACGCGATGTCGCGTTCAGATCAAGCGAGCTTGACGGTCTCGGCCTTGAAATCCTTGCCGAGGGTCTCGAACACCTTCTTGACGATCCCCTTGGAGTCCAGACCCGCTTGGGCATACATCGCTGCCGGCGTGTCGTGATCCTGGAACATGTCGGGCAGCACCAGCGAACGCATGCGCAGACCGCCGTCGAGCATGCCGTTGTCGGCGAGCAGCTGCATCACATGCGAGCCGAATCCACCAATCGAACCTTCTTCGACGGTCAGAAGGATCTCATGATCGCGGGCGAGCTTGAGGATCATGTCAGTGTCGAGCGGCTTCATGAAGCGCGCGTCGGCAATCGTGGTCGACAGGCCGTGGGCGGCGAGTTCGTCGGCGGCCTTCTCACATTCGGCAAGGCGCGTGCCGAACGACAGAAGAGCAACCTTGCTGCCTTCGCGGACGATGCGGCCCTTGCCGATTTCCAGGGGGATGCCGACTTCAGGCATCTCGACGCCGCGGCCTTCGCCGCGGGGGTAGCGCAGGGCGCTCGGTGAATCGTTGATGGCGACCTGGGTCGCGACCATGTGCACCAGTTCGGCTTCGTCGGAGGCGGCCATGATGACCATGTTCGGCAGGCAGCCGAGATAGGCATTGTCGAATGAGCCCGCATGGGTCGCACCATCCGCACCGACCAGTCCGGCGCGGTCGATGGCGAAGCGCACGGGCAGGTTCTGGATCGCCACGTCGTGGACAATCTGGTCGTAGCCGCGCTGCAGGAAGGTCGAGTAGATCGCGCAGAACGGCTTGTAGCCTTCGGTGGCGAGGCCAGCCGCAAAGGTCACCGCATGCTGCTCGGCGATGCCGACGTCGAAGGTGCGGTTCGGGAACGCCTTGTTGAAGATGTCGACGCCTGTACCCGACGGCATGGCCGCGGTGATGGCGACGATCTTGTCGTCCTTCTCGGCTTCCTTGACGAGGCTCTGGCCGAACACGTTCTGATAGGCCGGGGCGTTGGGCTTGGACTTCGACTGGGTGCCGGTGGCGACGTCGAATTTGACGACCGCATGATATTTGTCAGCGGCGGCTTCGGCCGGACCGTAGCCCTTGCCCTTCTGGGTCACGACGTGAAGAAGGATCGGGCCGGTCTCCATGTCGCGGACATTCTGCAGCACGGGCAGCAGGTGATCGAGGTTGTGGCCGTCGATCGGGCCGACATAGTAAAAGCCGAGCTCTTCAAACAGCGTGCCGCCGTTGACCATGAAGCCGCGCGAATATTCTTCGACGCGCTCGGCACGGTCAGCGATCAGTTTCGGCAGATGTTTGCCGAGCTGCTTGGCAGCATCGCGCAGCGAGCGATAGGTCTTGCCCGAATACATGCGCGACAGATAGGCCGACATGGCGCCGACCGGCGGCGCGATCGACATGTCGTTGTCGTTGAGGATGACGATGAGGCGGGAATTCATCGCGCCTGCGTTGTTCATGGCCTCATAAGCCATGCCGGCCGACATCGAACCGTCACCGATCACGGCGATAACGTTGTTCTTGCCGCCGGAGAGGTCGCGGGCGACCGCCATGCCGAGGCCGGCGGAGATCGAGGTCGAGGAATGCGCGGCGCCGAACGGATCGTATTCGCTCTCGCTGCGCTTGGTGAAGCCGGACAGACCACCGGCGGTGCGGAGCGTACGGATACGGTCGCGGCGACCGGTGAGGATCTTGTGCGGATAGGCCTGATGGCCGACATCCCAGATGATGCGGTCGCGCGGCGTATCGAAGACGTAGTGGAGGGCGGTGGTCAGTTCGACAACGCCGAGGCCGGCGCCGAAGTGGCCGCCGGTGACGGACACCGCATCGATGGTTTCCTGACGAAGCTCGTCGGCAACCTGACGAACCCGCTCGATCTTCAGCTTCCGGAGATCTTCCGGAGTCTTGATGGTATCGAGCAACGGTGTCTTACTAAAATCGGTCACGGCACTATTCCAATTTTACATGTCCGGGACTGCGTCTGGCTTCGGGGCCGTCGCGTTTCCGCGCGCCCACCGGACAACCGCAGCCTCCAGAACCGGGAAGCCTGTTTCGAGGCCTTATAATGGGCTTCGATTTTTCAGTGTGATATCTAACATGCTTGGCGGCGACTTCATCTGATCATTTTTGCCAGATGAATGAAGCGCTTATCTACGTTAACGGCCGGCGTTTCAGCCTGCTCGTCAGCGCATAGTCCTAGTCCCTTTACACCAAAGCGATGGCCAAAGCCAACCGCTGTGCCTGCGGGGGTGGCAGCACAAAGGCGCTATGGACATTCGCGCGGTGTGCCTAGCCGATGCGCCGGGCGACCGGTTCCGTCTCATGGGAACCCGTGTGGGTAGAGCTCTTCGCGCCCAAATCGAGCTTTTTCCATGCGTTTTCGCGGGTAGTGGGGGTGCCATCGACCAACGCCAAAGTTGTGGCCGGCTGACTGACACGCCCCCGGAGAGGCACAGGCCCGCAAACGATCATGAAGAAATCGTAGGCATGCGGCCGCTCATTGGCCATGACGAACTGGAAGTGCACCCGGAAGAACTTCCAGCGGAACCGGTTGTAATGTTCCGGGCGGATGATTTCGCGGAACCGGACGGGGACGATGGTGGGATTCCGCCGGGCCGGGCCGGCGTCGATCCCGTGACCGGCGATGGGATCGAACGGAAAGAAGTTCATCACGTCCTTGCGGGATTGGCAGTCGATCCAGTCGATGGAAGGCTCCACGGCCAGCAGCCGCAAATTGTCGCGAAAGCCTTGCGCGACTCTATGGAAGCCGACGATCGGCATATTGCCGCCGAGCGTCAGCAGCACGACGCGAGGGCCGTGGCTACCGAGTTCCGGATCGAGTTTCAGCGCGCGGGCGAGGATTTCGGAGCCAAGGAACGATCCGGAGCTGTGACCGACCAGCACGATTTCCTGCGCTTTGGTAGACTTGGCGACCTGGACCAGATGCTGCGCGAAGCGGTCGATCCGGGCGTCCCAGTCCGGCCGGTTGCCGTGGGAAAACTGCCAAGTGAAGATCGTATCGGCCATCAGATAAAGCAGATAGGTGTGCTTTTCGGTGTATTTCAGCAGCGAGCCGAGGACGGCCACAAACACCGCCGCAGCGCCGCAGGCCACCAGAAATCCGTGTATTCCAAGCGCCTGCAGCCCTAGCGCGAACAGCCAGGCGATGCCCGCCGACCAGATCGCTCCGTTGAGCAGCAGGACGTGAGGCCAGCTGATGAAGGTGGCGAAGCGCCAATGCGCCTTCCAGAACCGGCCCATCGTGCCGGAGAAGACGAGGCCCCAATAGATGGCGATGGCGTGGATCAGCGTGCGCCAGATCGGCACGGCCAGATCGCGCTGGATCATGTCTTCCCAGCGCAGGAAGTCGTAATCGGTCGTGGTCTGCCAGCCGTCGCCGGAGGTTTCGATGCGCCAGGAGGCGGATTCATGCGCGAATTCGCCGTCCGTATGACCTTTCGGCCGGCTGACCGAGGTGGTCAGACCATAGAGCCGGCCGAACTTGCGCAGTTCGGTCCGAAACATGCGGTAATACTGCGAGAGTCCCCGCGGATCGTATCCCTGCACATAGATGACATGACGGTGCTGGACGCGCACGCTGGTTCCCCGGACTGACGGCGGACTATAAACAGGCCGCGCCATGCGCCAAGCGCTAATTCGGCCGCGGGGTGGTGCGAGGTCTCAGCCCGCGCGATTTCCTACTGGACGTCCAGCGGTTCGGTGCCGATCGCTTTGCCGTTCGAATCCGTGGTGATCTTGTCCACGCGGGCTTCGGCCTGACGCAGCAACTCGTCGCAGCGCCGTTTCAGCGCCTCGCCGCGCTCATAGATGGCGACCGACTCTTCCAGCGGCACCTTGCCGTCTTCGAGGCGCTTCACGATCGATTCCAGTTCTTCGATCGCGGTCTCAAACGTCAGCTTCTTGACGTCAGCATGGGTGTTCTCGGCCATTCGGTTTCCCGTGTGCGCATTTTGGAAGGACGGAGTCAAAGATATGTTTGAGGGCGTATTGTGGCGGGTACATTTTGCGACCTGCGCCCCTTTCAGCGCGATGCCCCCATCAGCGCAGAAACATGGGCTGCGGCCGATTCTTTCAAGCCCTGCAGATCATAACCACCCTCGAGTACCGAGACAATGCGGCCACCGGCGGTGCTGTCGGCGAGATCCATCAGCTTGCGTGTCACCCAGCCGAAATCCTCGGCGTCCAGATTAAGCGACGCGAGCGGATCGCGACGATGCGCATCGAAGCCGGCGGAGATGATCAGCAGTTCCGGTGCGAATTTCTGCAGTTGCGGCAGGATGAGATTGTCGAAGGCAGAGCGGAATTTTGCACTGCCGTCGCCGTCATGCAGCGGTGCATTGACGACCGTGTCGTGCTCGCCGCGCTCCTGGGATGCACCGGTACCGGGAAACAGCGGCATCTGATGTGTCGAGCAATACATCACTGTGGGGTCGGCCCAGAAAATGTCCTGCGTGCCATTGCCATGGTGGACGTCGAAATCCACGACGGCCGCGCGGGTAATGCCGTAGGTGCGCTGCGCATACCGCGCTGCAATCGCGGCCTGATCGAAGAAGCAGAAGCCCATCGGCTTGTTGTGCTCGGCATGATGGCCGGGCGGGCGGGTCGCGACGAAGGCATTGCTGTGCTCGCCTTTCATCACCGCGTCGGTCGCCGCGATTGCGCCGCCGACGCCGCGCATCACCGCTTCCCAAGTGCCGGGGGACATCGACGTGTCGCCGTCGAGATAGACGAGGCCGCTGCTCGGCGCGACATGGCGCAGCTCATCGATGTAATGATTGTCATGACAGAGGCTGACGACGTCGAGATTGCCCTCCGGCGCTTCGCCCCGCACCAGCGCGTTGAAGCGGTCTTCGCTGAGTGCCTGTGCCACCGCGCGCATACGGTCGGGGCGTTCAGGATGGCCGGGCGGGGTGAGGTGATCGAGCGAGGCCGGATGGCTCAGAAGAAGTGTCGTCATGCAAATGGTCCGCAAGCGCAGGGTGCGCTGGTATGATGAGACGATAACCTAGCCGGTCAGGTCAGGTTCCGATAGGGGGGCATCGCTGGTGCGGTCGTCCCCTAACAAAGCTACCGATCAGAATTATGGATCGCTTTCTTCACATTCGATTCATGTCGTTTCATCGACACCGCCTGACGCCGCGGAATTGAAATGCGCGTTAAGTCGCGGCTGCTATCGGTGGAGGCCGCGGCATTCTGCGGAGAAGGTGCGCATATTCCATCGTCGGACTCCGCAGTTGCGCTCGCGTCTGGGGTGGGTTCGTACGCGATGAGTGAATCGAAATATCCAAGGCGCGTACCCCATCTCTTGCGTTCGGTGTGGCCGTTCGTTGCCATCGTCTTGCTGCAGGCATTTCTCGCCGGCACCAGCATCCACATCCTGTCGTCGGTCCGCGCCTATGTCACCGGCGAAAGCCGATGGTCGAAGGGGCAGATGGAGGCGGTGCATGCGCTCAGCCTCTATGCCGAGACCGGCGACGACAGATATTATCGTCGTTATCAGGCGAGCATCGCCGTGCCGCTCGGGGATCTCATCGCGCGCCGCGCGCTCGAACAGCCGGTGCCGGATCTGCGGGCTGCCTATGACGGATTCCTGCAAGGCGGCAACGATGCCGCAGACATCCCCGGCATGATCTCGCTGTTTCGCAATTTCAGCAAGGTCGTCTATCTCGCCCGAGCCATCGAGACCTGGCACGCCACCGATCCCGTGATCCAGAGTTTGGTGGATACGGCCGACGCCATTCACGCCAGCGTTATCGATGGCAAGGTGGGATCGATGCGCCTCGCAGCCCTGAAGGCGCAAATCGACCAGATCAATGAACAGACCTCGCCGCTGGCAGTGGAGTTTTCCCGACGCCTCGGCATCGGCTCCCGCGCCATTCAAGGCATTCTGCTGGTCGCCAATGTGTTCACCGCGGCGCTGTTGATCCTGCTCGGCATCTGGCGGACACGTAATCTGCTGATCCAGCGTCAGCGCTTCGAGACGGCGCTGAAGATCGAGAAGGAGCGTGAGCAGAAATACATCTCACGTCTCGCGTTCCAGGCCTCGCATGATGCACTGACGGGGCTGGCGAACCGCCGTGAATTCGAGCGTCGGGTCCAATACGCATTGCCGCGGATCGACGCCGATGCGCGGCCGCATGCACTGATGTTCCTCGATCTCGATCAATTCAAGATCGTCAACGACACCTGTGGCCATGCTGCCGGCGATCATCTGCTGCGGCAGGTCTCGGGCATACTGAAAAAACATCTGCGCCCGGACAATCTGTTGGCCCGCCTCGGCGGCGATGAATTCGCTGTGCTGCTGGAACGCTGCGAGCCGGATCGTGCGGCGGCGACCGCCGAGCGATTGCGGCGGACGGTCGAAGAGCTGAACTTCGTCTGGAACGGACGTTCGTTCAACGTCACCGTCAGTATCGGCCTCGTCTGTATCGCGCAGCCCGAGGTGACGCTGGAAGAGGCGCTACGCGCGGCCGATGCAGCTTGTTACATGGCCAAGGAGAAAGGCCGCAATCGCGTTACACTGCATCAGCCCAGCGATTCCGAATTGCTGCAGCGGTTCGGCGAAATGAACTGGGTACAGCGCATTCACGATGCGCTGGAACAGGATCGCTTCTGTCTCTATGCGCAGAAGATCATTCCGCTCAGCGAGCGCGAGGATGGCACTCTGCATGTCGAACTGTTGTTGCGGCTGCGCGACGAGGCGGGGCAACTGGTTGTGCCCGGCCATTTCATTCCCGCGGCGGAACGTTATGGTTTGATGACGCTGATCGATCGCTGGGTGGTCAGGAATGCGTTCATCATTCTCGCCGCGCGATTGGTCGAAGGTGCGACGCCGGTCTCGACCTGCGCCATCAATCTGTCTGGCGCGACATTCAAGGATGAAAGCTTTCTGGACTATGTCCGCGAGCAGTTCCGCATCTATCGGATACCGCCGACCATCATCTGCTTCGAGATCACCGAGACAAGCGCCATCGCCAATCTCGCCGATGCCAATAAATTCATCCAGGCGCTGCAGCAGATCGGCTGCCGCTTCTCGCTGGACGATTTCGGCAGCGGCATGTCGTCCTTCGCCTATCTCAAGCACCTGCCTGTGGACTATCTCAAGATCGATGGCTCCTTCGTCAAGGACATGCTCACCGATCCGATCGACCGCGCCATGGTCGAGATGATCAGCCATATCGGCAAGATCATGGGCAAGCGGACGGTGGCCGAATTCGTCGAGAGCGACGAGATCATCACGGCGCTCACGGAGATCGGCGTCGACTTTGCGCAGGGCTATGCGGTGGGCAGGCCGGAGCCGTTCGATGTCCATAGCGAGATCGACCGGAGGAACGTGGCGTAGAAGGTGGAGCGGTTGAATTTCATGATCGTCATGGCCAGATGGCGCGAAGCGAGCTTCGCAATAATCCCAGGCCTCTCCCCACGTCATGGCCGGGCTTGACCCGGCCATCCATCTTTCTTGTGCGACGGTGTGCGGGCCAAGCTGGATCCCCGGGTCAAGCCCGGGGATGACACCTGTGGGTGCGGCGCCGATAGCGCGTCGCGCCGTCGCAGATTCAACTGTCAAACAGCCACGCCCTTCAGACATGCGTCATCACCCCTGTTGTTTGCGGCGCGGGGGCGCCGTCGTCTCTTGCATTCCCGCCCCCTGTGAGAGGGCGTGCGGAACGCCGGGTGCCCGTTGCACCCTTGGGCCTGATGCGAATGCGGTCTTCCGCAGGTTAGTGTGCATCAGGACTTTCGGAGGCGCCGAGCAAGTGCCCGGCGTTCCGCCTGCGGTGTTTTTTCGGTTGCTTGCACATCTGCCATGGCGAACGGTCCCATCACCAAAATTAATGTCCCAGGGCGGAGGGACAGGGTAGCCTCAAGCGACTGGGCCGAACGCGTTTCGATTTGGTCGTCCGTCACGCTGTCCAGGGCTCTTTCCATCCGAAGGTCGGCCGTCTCCTTGCCAGTGGCAGTGCTGGCGCAGATCCGTCCTGCCCGAAGACAGACGTTCCCCCATGAACCGCGTGACGCCGCATCTCCGGCGTCCACCGCATCCCACCCCGCGAACGTGACGATCGCGATCGCCCCTCTCGGTGGGGCAGGACGCAGGGGAATATAATCAAGGCGGGGATGCTATCAACAGAGTATAGGAAAAAATGTTCGAGGGCTGTCTTGCCGCCCCACACTGTCATTCCGGGGCGCGGGCGCGCCTTCGCGCACGGGAACCCGGAATCTCAGCCTGTTTTGAGCTGAACATTTCGGGATTCCGGGTTCGCACTGCAGCGGCTCCGCCGCTTTCGTGCGCCCCGGAATGACGAGTGTGGATCGAGGTTCGCGCTCTGCCGGCTTCGCCGGCGACGCACGCCCTCAGGCAAACCAATTGGTTTGCCGGGGAATGACGAGCTTGGGTCGAGATCCCGGGCCGGGGAATGACGAGCCATGATGATTCCGGAATGACAGCTTGGGGCCGACAGGCGTTCCGCTAATCCACTCGCGCAATCCGCCCCAGCGGCATCGGCGACACCGGGCTGTTGGTCTTCATGTAAGCGTTCAGCGCATCGACATCATAGACGCCGACCAGCGGCTCCTTGCCCTCTTTCAACACCGTGAAGCCATCGCCGCCGACGGCGAGAAAGCCGTTCACGGTGACGCGATAGTTGGCCGTGGGATCGATCACCTTGCCATCCAGCATCATGCGCTCGGGTGGAACGCGCTGGCCGGCGGCTGCACTGTTATTCCAGGCGTAACTGAAGCCTTTCGACACCTGCAGGATGCGCGGTCGGCTCGGGGTGTTCCATTGCTGCTCGAGCATCGCCTTGATCTGCGCGCCTGTGAGCGTCAGCGTCACCAGTTGATTACGGAACGGCTGTGCCGCGAAGACGTCGCCATAGGTCACGCTGCCGTCGGCCGATTTGGTGATGTCGGCGCGGATGCCGCCGGGATTGGTAAAGGCGATCACGGCAGCGCCGAGATTGCCGGCCGATGTCGCCGCGAGATGAGCATCGGCGATGATATCGCCCAGCGGGCTTTCGCCGGTCGTCATGTCGGGCATGCGCGACAGCGTTGCGGTGATCGATCCCGCAGGACGGCTGGCGATCGGCGCGGCAACCTTGTCATAGGCGGCGAGCAAGGCGGTCTGCGCGGGATCGGCGGGATAGGTCGCCGTGCGCACGATGACATTGTCGGCCTTGGCGCTGATGACATCGCGCGTCGTACGGTCGAGCTTGAGGTCGATGGTGGTGACCAGCGTGCCATATTTGTCGCCCGAGGTGACGAGCCGTCCGTCGATCTGGCAGGTATAGGCGCGGTGGGTGTGACCACTGACCACGACATCGACCGCCTTGTCGAACTTCTTCACGATATCGACGATTGGTCCGGAAATACCCGGGCATTCATTGTAGTCGCCGGTCGGGAAGCCGCCTTCATGGATCAGCACCACGATGGCCTCGACACCCTTGGCCTTCAGTTCGGGCACCAGCGCATTGACCGTGTCCGCTTCATCCCTGAATTCGAGACCGGCAATGCCGGGCGGCGCCACGAGGCCGGGCGTACCTTTCAGCGTCAGGCCGATGAAGGCGACGGGAATGCCGTCGAATGTCTTGATCTGATAGGACGGCAGCAGCGACTTGCCGGTCTTGGTATCGATGGTCGAGGCGGCGAGATAGTTGAACGTCGCGCCGGCAAAGGGATGCGGGCCTTGGCAGCCATCGACGGGATGGCAGCCACCGTTCTGCATGCGCAGCAGCTCCTCGCGGCCTTCGTCGAATTCGTGATTGCCGACCGAGGCGATCTCAAGGCCCATCATCGACAGTGCCTCGATGGTCGGTTCGTCATGAAACAGCGCGGAGAGAAACGGGCTGGCGCCGATCAGGTCGCCGGCAGCCACGAATACGCTGTTCGGCTTGCCGGCGCGGAGCTGCTTGACCAGCGTCGCCATATGCTCGGCGCCGCCGGCGGGCACGGTGATCTTCTTCGTTTTGTCGGCGGGATCGTCGATCACGATGCCGCCGGGGGCAGGGCGCAGATTGCCGTGGAAGTCGTTGATGGCAAGGACGGTGACGTCGACGGGGGTGGGGGATGTCTGGGCGTGGGCGGTTGCGCCACACGCAAGTGAGATCAAGAGAGCGAGAGATGCGATGCGCGCCGTCTTAACCTCTCCCCGTGCTTTACGGGGAGAGGTCGGATCGCTCTTGCGATCCGGGTGAGGGGCGGCGCAAGGGCATTGCCATTCGGGAGAGCTATCGGGTCGCATGATTTTGAGCATCTTGTATCGATGATTGAGGACTTTGGCGTCTCAGTGCGACAGCGATGTGATCCGCTAGATTTCCATCGATGCTGGCATGGTGCCATGCCCCTCACCCGCCGCGAAGACGCGGCGACCTCTCCCCGTAAGCACGGGGAGAGGTTAGATCACCCCTTCTTGCGCGCGAAGAACGCCTTGAACGCAGCGCTCGCTTCCTGCGACTTCATGCGCTCGCCGAACAGATGGCTCTCCTGATCGATGCGCCGCGTGAGATCCTCGGGCGGGAGCTTCAGCAGCCGGCGCGAGATTGCCACGGCTTCCACCGGCAATGCGCAGATCTCGCGTGCGACCTTGCGCGCCTCGACTTCGGTGTGACCGGGCGGCACGATTTCGTTGATGAAACCGGCGGCCTGGCCATCTTCCGCCGTCATCGTGCGGCCCATCACCAGCGCGGCGAAGGCTCGCTGATGACCCATGGTGCGCGGGAACAGCAGGCTGGAGGCGGCTTCCGGCACCAGGCCGAGATGAATGAACGGCGTTGAGAAGGTTGCGGTGGTCGAGGCCAGCACATAGTCGCAGTGGAACAGCATGGTCGTGCCGATGCCGATGGCAATGCCATCCACCGCGGCGATGATCGGCTTGGTGTTCTGCGCCAGCGAATACAGAAACTTCACGGCGTTCGACGCGCGTGGGGACTCGGCCTTTTCGGCGCTGTCCTTCAGAAAATCCTGCAGGTCGTTGCCCGCGGTGAAAGCGCCGGAGCCGCCGGTGATGATCATGCAGCGGATATCGGGATTGTTCTGCGCGGTGTCGATCGCGTCCGACATGGCGTGATACATGTCCTGCGTCAGCGCGTTCTTTTTTTCCGGCCGGCGCAGCGTGATAACGCGCGTGGCCTCGTCGTCGGTCACGATCAGATGTTCGGTCATGTCAATTCCCTGCCATAGCCCATAGCGCCCCGCAAAAAGCGCGGCTGGCACGTTTCCTCTGCCGGATATTACATCAATCCGCTGCGGCCGATATGGCGGGCGATGGTTTATGCCAGCAAAACGGCGTCGGCCGACATTACGGATTCACTGGAGTCCATCACGGTGCGTTCAAGCGAACCAGCCTGCACCGCAACATTCTCGGCGAAGAACCGCGCAACTGTCACATAGCGTGCAGCGTCGCCGTCGCCATCGCGTGCGGCAAGGGCTTCGTTGGCCAGCATGCATCCGCCGAGTGCGGAGCCGAACAGCCGCAGATAGGGCGTGGCGCCGGACAGTGCGTCGTTTGGCGCCGAGGCCAGCTTCTCCAGCAGCCACTTGCTCGAACGCTCCAGCGAGCCGAGCGCGTCGCGGAGTTTTGCGCCGGTGGTGCCGAAGGCGGGATCGTTGGAGGCCTCGACGCGCGACACGATGCCTCCGAGTTCGTCCAGCAGTGCCCATACGGATTCGCCGCCCGATGCCGCGAGTTTGCGCGTGACGAGATCGATCGACTGGATACCGTTGGTGCCTTCATAGATCGCGGTGATGCGCGCATCGCGGTAGTGCTGCGCAGCGCCGGTCTCCTCGATGAAGCCCATACCGCCATGGATCTGCACGCCCAGTGACGTCACTTCATTGCCAATATCGGTGGAGAAGGCCTTGGCGATCGGTGTCAGCAATGCGCCGCGCGCGGCCGCTTCGGTGCGCACCTTGGCGTCGGGCGAACGTGCGGCGATGTCGAGCGCCACGGCGGTGGCGTAGCAGATGGTCCGCGCGGCGGCGGTGAGCGAGCGCATCTGCATCAGCATGCGCTTGACGTCGGGATGCACGATGATCGGGTCCATGCCGGCGGTCTTGCTGCCGATGCCGCGGCCTTGTTTGCGCTCCTGCGCAAAGGCCAGTGCCTGCTGATAGGCGCGGTCGGCGATGCCGACGCCTTCAAGGCCAACGCCGAGCCGGGCCTGGTTCATCATCGTGAACATGCACAGCATGCCGCGATTTTCCTCGCCGATGAGGTAGCCGACCGCGCCGCCCTTGTCGCCCATGGTCATGGTGCAGGTAGGGGAGGCGTGCATGCCGAGCTTGTGCTCGACGCCGGAGGCATGGATGTCGTTGCGTTCACCGAGCGAGCCGTCGGTATTGACGAGAAATTTCGGAATCAGGAACAGCGAGATGCCCTTGGTACCGGCGGGGGCATCGGGCAATCGCGCAAGCACGAAATGCACGATGTTATCGGTCATGTCGTGATCGCCATAGGTGATGAAGATCTTGGTGCCGGAGATGCGATAGCTGCCGTCGGCCTGGCGCTCGGCGCGCGAGCGCAGGGCGCCGACATCGGAGCCGGCCTGCGGCTCGGTGAGCTGCATGGTGCCGGTCCATTCGCCGGTGACGAGCTTTTCCAGATAGATCTTCTTGAGCTCATCGCTGCCATGGGCGTCGAGCGCCTCGATGGCCGACAGCGTCAGCAACGGGCAGAGGCCGAAGGCGATGTTCGACGCGCTCCAGATTTCGGTGCAGGCGGCATTGATCGCCAGCGGTAGGCCCTGGCCGCCGAAAGCTTCGGGGCCAGAGACGCCGTTCCAGCCGGCGGCAGTCCAGCGCGCATAGGCATCGGGCCAGCCGGGGGCGGTGGTGACTTTATTATCCGCGAGCTTGATACCGTTCTTGTCGCCCACGGTATTGAGCGGCGCCAGAACGTCACTGGCAAAGCGGCCGGCTTCTTCGAGCACGGCAGCGGTCATGTCGGCGTCGAAATCGCCATAATGGCCGGCTTTCAGGGCCGCCTGCAGGCCGGCGCCGTGATTCAGGGCCAGCAGCATGTCGTTGATCGGTGCTCGGTAGGTCATGGCATCTCGCTCCCAGAAATTCTTTGGGTACACTTTTTCAGCTTTCCGCCGTCTTCCCACGAAACGGGCGGCTCCTCAACACGCCAAAGGGCGCATCCGGGGCCCGCTGTGGCTGGGGCGGCAAGATCCGAGCCTCCGTATGGGGAAACGAAATCCGCCGACTTCTGCTGCAATATCAATGGCTATCTTGAAGCTGACTTGTGCGATACGACGCATCCATGTTGATGCGGATCAAAAGCTGGGCCCGGAACATCAAGACGGACACGCATGCCGTCTATCTCGCCGCGCGCGATCCGCGGGTGCCATGGTTTGCGAAAGTTCTCGCGATCGCTGTCGCCGCCTATGCGCTGTCGCCGATCGATCTCATTCCGGATTTCGTGCCGGTCCTTGGCTATCTCGACGACCTGATCATCGTGCCGCTGGGCATCTGGCTCGTGGTGGCGCTGGTCCCGGGCGAGGTGATGGCGGAGTACCGGATCAAGGCGCACGAGGCTGCGGAACGCCCGACCAGCAGATCGGGCATGATCGCCATCATCTCACTGTGGCTGGCGAGCGCACTCCTGCTCGGGTGGCTCGGCTATCGCTACTGGACGCGGGCCTGATCGCCCACGCCCGTCAGAACCTGACCTTCACACCCGCATAGAAGGCGCGCGGCCGCGCGGGGCTGACCGAACGTGCGTCCGTGAACTGGGCGCCGCCATTGGCAAAATTCGGCACCGAGTCGGTCTCGAAGAAAGTCCCGTAGGTCGAATAACGTCGGTCGAGGAGGTTGTCGACGCGGGCGAAGACCTGCACGGATTTATCGATCTGGTACGACGCGTGGGCATTGAACACGGTATAGGCTTCAAGTTTCGGTGCCTGGTTGGAATCGTCCCCGACGAAATACTGGCTGCTGACGAACAGCGCATCAGCCCCGACCTTGAAAGCGTCGGTCAGTGCATAGTCGAACCCGGCCTTGACGCGGTGACGCGGGATTGCCGGGATCTGGTTGCCGGGCAGGATCTGGACGTTGCCGTCGTCATCCTTGAACGGGCTGTTCGAGCCGATCGCGAGCGGATCAAGGAAGCGCGCATCGACGAAGGCATAGCTGGCATAGAGCTGCAGGGTCGGTGCACGCAGCGTGACCTCCGCCTCGATACCCTGCCGGCGCGTCGAGCCGACATTCTGGAAATAGCCATAGCCTTGCAGCACCGGGCTTGGGATCGCGAGAATGTCATCGGTGTTGGTGGCGCGGAAGGCGCCGAGCTTCCAGCCCAGCGTGCCCGCATTCAGCTCCTTCGTGCCACGCAGGCCAGCTTCTATCGTATGCGAAACCACCTGCTTGAGCGGCGGATCGGAGATCAGGAAGGCACCGACGATGCAGGGATTGGCGGGGTCGGCGCAGCCGAGTTCCAGCGGGGTGGGCGCGCGGTTAGCTTCCGAATAGCCGGCATAGGCGGTCAGCTCAGGCGTGATCTTGTAGGTGCCGCCGATGATCGGATTGAAACGATTGAAAGTGTGGTCACCGTTGAGCGCGGTGCCGATCTGATCCTCAAGCACTATCTGCGCCGTGTTGAAGCGACCGCCGCCGGTGATCGAAAACGCATTGGTCACATCGAATGTGTCGAGCGCGTAGATGCCGCCATAGCGATTGGTGGTCCGCAGCGACACCGGGCCGATCGCGATCGGATCGCCGGACTGGCCGAGGGAAATCCCGCTGCCGGTGACGATGTAATCCGGGCCGATCGTGCCGAGTTCGGCGCTGGCTGTGAAGTGACTGGCGCTGGACGAATAGCTGGCGCCGACGACAAAGCGGTTGTTATGGCCGAACAACTGATCGGTATTGGTCGCCTGCAGGGAGCCGCCCACCGTGGTCGAGCGCGTCGAGGTACGATCATTCTCGCCAAGGACCGCGCCGGGCGCGAAAGGATTGGCAATTTGCGCGCCGTTGAGGCCGTTGGCCGGCGTGTCGTCATCGCCGAAGCACAAGAGGGTCGGATCTTCGCAGGGCTGGGTGCCGGTCGGATTGCCATCCTGCGTCTTGTTCCGGAAGAAGCGAAGATGCGCCGCCGCCTCCACCGTCCAGGTCGGCGTCGCCTCGACCTTTCCAGTGAAATTGAGATAGCCGACGCGGTTATTCGAGGTCTGCGGCGTCGTATAGGTGGCGCCATAATTCTGCTGCAGCAGCTCGACCGGAACGGTCGCCGAGGCGCCAAACTTGTTGTTGGCGACGCCCATATTGAGGTGAAGCTCGCTGCTGTCGCTGCGATAGCCAACATCGCCATAAAAGCGTCGGACGTCCGATGTCGCGAAGTTGCGAAAGCCCTTGTCATGCAGGCCTTCGAGCGCGCCATAGACGGCGAATCCCTCGACCTGCTTGCCCCATTGCGCCGAGCCCTGAATGCGGCCGAACGAGCCGCCCATCGTGCTCAGCTCGGCTCCTTGATAGTTGAAGCCGTCCTTCATCTGGATGTTGACCGCGCCGCCCAGCGCGTTGAGGCCGAAGGCGGGATTGTTGGTGACCACGCTGACCGAGCGGATTGCCGCGGTCGGGATCAGGTCCCAATTGACGGTGTCACCGAAGGCTTCGTTGATACGCACGCCATTCTGATAGACCGCGAGCCCCTGCGGCGTACCGGCCACCGGCGACGCCACGAAACCGCGAAATTGCAGGTCGGGCTGGAAGGGATTGCCTGCGACTTCGTTGATCAGAATGCCGGGCACTTGCTGCTGCAGCGCATCCGTAACGTTCAGGGAATTGGCACGTTCGATCGCGCGAGCATCGACATAATTGATACTCGCCGTGACCTTGTCGACGTCGATGCCGGAACGCGACGTTGGCGTGGTCGGATAGACGTAGACCGTACGCGGCCGCTCGGCGACCCGCTGGGTGGTCTGACGCCGGGGGCCGCGTTTGCTGGCGGTGGCGGGGGCGGACACCACGACCGGAGGCAGCACCTGCGGCTCTCCAGGTGGACTTTGCGCAAAAGCCGTTTCGGAAACCGGTAGAAAACCCGTCGACAGCGAAGCCACGACCAGCACTCTTACGCGCATCTGTTTCACCCCATTCCGCGTCGGCGCTCTGATGGCACCGTTCGGTAGCGTGATACTAGCGAGTGTGAGAGGCTGCGCTATCTGCAAATGTCGAAATCCGTCTCAGTTATTTTCCCGATAAAGTCGGGACAAATTCCCGATCGCGCGTTACAGGCGGATTTGGCAGCGGCTCCGTCACGGGAATGATAGCCTCGACAGTCACACCGTCCACATCAGATCTGACCGTGAGCGTCCCGCCCAGGGCCCAGACCCGCTCTCTCATGCCGACCAGACCAAAGCCGCCATTGCGATCGGGATCGAGGCCGCGGCCATTGTCGCGCACGCGGACCAGTACATTGTCATATTCAGACTTCGTCGCCGTTCCCATCACCGGTTCGATGACTAAGCTCACGGCAGAGGCTTGCGCATGGCGGAACACATTGGTGAGTGCCTCCTGAACGACGCGATAGGCGGTTAGTTCGGCAACCTCACCAAGCGGAGCAAGCGTCGGGGATATCAGGCTCTCGATAACGACCTCCGGATGGGATTCGCGCCAGAGACGCAGCAAGACCGTAACGGCACCGGACAGGCCGAGATCCGTCAGTCCGACCGGTCGCAATCGTTCGAGAATGCGGCGATTGAACTGCTGCAAGACATCGACCTGCGCCAGAATGGCAGTGCCGTGCCTCGACAAGGCACCTGTGCCCGACGGATCGTGATCGGCAAGACGCATCACTGCGCCCGCATGGGCGCGCAGGGCGAACAGATACGGCCCGAACTCATCATGCAGTTCGCGTGCGATATCCTTGCGCTCGATATCCTGCAGCGAGACGGCCCGTTGGGCCAGACGTCGCCGGTCCTCGAGCACATCGCCCAATGTGGCTGCGAGATGATTGAGCCGGATGCAGAGTGCGGCGAGTTCCGGCGCTCCCGCGGGGGCGACGCGTGCCTGATAATTCCCGGCTTCGATATCGACCATGGCCTGCGACAATGCATCGAGCGGCGCCAGCGCCCGCCTGACGACCAGGCTCGTGACGACGAACAGCACCATTGCAACGATCAGACTGAGCGCCAGCTGGGTGACGATGCCGTCCCATATTTCCCGCATCTCGTCATCGGGATGCGAGGTGATCAGCAGCGTCTGCCGCTTCTCGCCAACCATCACCGACACCGACTCCGATATCCGCTCCGGGTGAATCAAGGATACGAACCACGATGGCGGAGAGCCTGCACCGTCGCTCCGATCCTGACCGTCACTCTTCGGGGACGGCATGTTCCCATCGCCTTGCCTGATAATACTGACATGTCGCAATCGATTGAGATCGGCGACAATTTTATCGAGCCGCGCATTCGGATCCTGCGCTTCGTTCAGGCTGGTTCCGATACTTTCGATGACTTCACGTGTCAGCCGGATCACGCTCTGGTCCTCGGCCTGGACGCGTGGGCCAGCTTCCAGCGCGAGCCGCACGATATTGGCGACCAGGCCAAGAGCGAGCACGAGCGCCACCAGAAGATTGATCCGCGCGCGCAGCGAAAGATTCTGCCACATGACCATGCTTTCACTCGCATCTCGCCTGCATGCCGCGACTATGAACTTGACAGCGAAATTCGACGGCGATCATATCGGATCGAGGCGACCTTCGATTGTCAATCATGTCACTCCAAAGGCGCGCGGCTGATGCAGCGCAGCAATCGAGGAGCAGGTCGAGACTTGCTGACAGAGTTTCTGGCCGACAGAGTTTACGGGGTTAACCCATGCGCGTTCTGATCGTCGATGATCACCCCATCGTCACATCGGGTTGCCGCGCGGTGTTCGCGGACGATCCGGAGATCGAACTGCTGGAAGCCTCCGATGCCGCCAGTGGAGAGCAGGTTTTCCTCACCGGCGACCCCGATATCTGCATCATCGACATCAATCTGCCGACGGTTTCCGGATATGAACTGGCGCGGCGCATTCTGCTGCGCGACGACACGATGCGCATCATCATGTTCAGCATGAATGACGACCCGATCTTCGCTGCCCGTGCGATCGAGAGTGGCGCCAAGGGCTATGTCTCCAAGACCGGCGACCCACACGATCTGCTGGAGGCCGTCTATGAGGTTGCGCGCGGCGGCGTGTATCTCCCACCGGCGATGGCGCGAAGCCTTGCTTTTGCCGGGCCTGCGCTGACGCAAAGTCCGCTGTCGAAGCTGAATTCGCGCGAGATGGAGATCCTGCGACTGCTCGGTGCCGGCAAGAGCCTCGCCGAGATTGCATGGATGGTTCACGCCTCCTACAAGACGGTCGCCAATACATCGTCACTCATGCGGCAAAAGCTCGGCGTCCGCAGCTCCGTCGAACTGGTGCGCTTCGCCATCGAGCGTGGCATCGCCTGACCGGGCATTCCTGACCGGATATCACTTGTTTCGGCGATGTCGCATCGCTGCCGCACCCAACCTGTAGAGTCATGACCATGCAGACAGTTTCGCTCAATCGATCATATGGCGGCACACAGGGTGTCTACAAACACGCCAGTCGCGCGACCGGAACTGACATGACATTCTCGGTCTATGTGCCGCCGCATCAGGACGGCGCCAGGCTGCCCGTGGTCTGGTATCTCTCGGGCCTCACCTGCACCCACGCCAATGTCACCGAAAAGGGCGATTTTCGCGCCGCATGCGCCGAATTGGGGCTGATCTTCATTGCGCCGGACACCAGCCCGCGCGGTGCCGATGTTCCCGGTGACGCCGACAATGCCTATGACTTCGGACTCGGCGCCGGCTTCTATGTCGATGCCACCCAGGAGCCGTATGCGCGTAACTATCGCATGTGGAGTTATGTGACCGAGGAGCTGCCGCAGCTCGTAGCTGGCCAATTCCCGATCGACGGCAGTCGTCAGTCGATTCTCGGCCATTCCATGGGCGGGCATGGCGCGCTGACCATTGCGCTGCGTCATCCTGATCGCTATCGCGCGGCCAGCGCTTTCGCGCCGATCGTGGCGCCGTCGCAAGTGCCGTGGGGAATCAAGGCGCTGCGCGGCTATCTCGGCGACGACAAGTCTGCCTGGCGAAAGCACGATGCGGTTGCCCTGATTGAGGACGGCGCGCGATTCCCCGAATTTCTGGTCGATCAGGGCGACGCCGACAATTTTCTGGCCGAACAATTGCGGCCCGAACTGCTGCAGACTGCCTGCAAAAAGGCAGGCATTCCGCTGACGCTGCGCCACCAGCCCGGCTACGACCACAGCTACTATTTCATCTCGACCTTCATGGCCGATCATCTGCGCTGGCATGCGGCGCGGCTCAAGAGGTAAGCTGCGGCTCGCATTACTGCGGCTGCGGGGCACCGTAATTCGGAGCGAGCAGGCGGTTGCGCACCAGATAGCTCGTCGCCCGCGACCAGCTTTCATCGGTGTTGCCGCGCAGGTCAGCACTCATTGTGGCGACCAGCCGCCCGGTGTGAACATTTCGCAAGGTGATGTTCATATTGAGGATCAGGTTCGAGACCTTCTGTACGAGCCCCGTAATGACGAGGTCGGCACCGATCTGCTGCGCGAGTTGTACGTCACAGCCGCCGCATGCCTGCAAGTTCCGGCCTTGCGCCGCAACATTGAGCGATGACATGTCCAGCAGCTCGAAACGGCCGGATTGCTTCATCTCCTCGCGAAGCTGGTCGGCAGCATGGAGCAGTCTTGCCTGCTCGTCGCTGCGGCGTCCCTTCACCTCGCCTTCGAGGCTCGTATCCAGCCATTCGAAATTGAACACCGCCACTTTAGGCGCTGCGGCGTGAGCTGTTGCCGTCATCATCAGTAACAGCACGGTGATCGATAGGGCTCTCATCGCGGACCTCGCATCATTAAAATGCAACGCGTCGGCAGAATCCGAGGTTGCAAGCTACGATAATTGGTTCATGTTTCAAGCACGAGACCCTTCACCGGCGCCAAGCCGGGAAGGAGTAGCCGGAGGGAACATGATACGGTGGTTGATCGGCGCGATCAGTCTCTGCGCCGTGACGTCGTCTGTGTTGGCGGCCGAACCGCTGACGATCAGCATCGGTTATCTCGGTCAGGCCGGCATCAAGGCAACTCTTTCGCTGGTCGAATTACCGTCCGAGAACGATGGCATTGCCGGCGCGCGGCTCGCCATCGAGGACAACAACACCACGGGCAAGTTCCTGAAGCAGCAGTTCGGGCTGGACGAGGTCCGTGTGAAGGAGGGCGACGATGTCGCCGGAGCCGCACGCGATCTCGCTGGCCGCAGCACCTTCATCATTGCCGACCTGCCGCCCGATGCATTGCTCCAGGCCGCCGACGCGGTGCGTGACCGCGGCGGCATCCTGTTCAATGTGGGCGCTGCCGACGATCGGCTGCGCGAGGCGGACTGCCGTGCCAATGTGATCCATATCGCGCCGACGCGATCGATGCTGGCCGATGCGCTGGCGCAGTATCTGGTGTGGAAGCAGTGGAAACGCTGGCTGCTCGTGGTCGGCTCGCATGACGACGATCGGCTTGAAGCCGACGCCTATCGCCGTGCCGCCGCACGGTTCGGCGCAAAGATCGTGCAGGAACGCGTCTTCGAAGACACTGGCGGCGCGCGGCGCACCGATAGCGGCGTCACATTGATCCAGCGCCAGATCCCGGTCTTCACACAACAGGCACCGGCTTATGACGTCATGATCGCCGCCGACGAGAGCGAAGTCTTCGCTTCCTATTTGCCGTATCGCACCTGGGATCCGCGGCCGGTCGCGGGATCGGCGGGCCTGGTGCCGACCAGTTGGCATGCTGCTCAGGATCAATGGGGTGCGGTGCAGATCCAGAACCGCTTCACCAAACTGAATGCGCGCCGCATGACAGCGCGCGACATGCAGGCCTGGCTCGCGACCCGCATGATCGGCGAAGCCGCATCCCGCACGAATTCGGGTGATGGCAAAGCCATTCTGGCGTTTCTGAAGTCGCCCGATTTTTCCATCGCCGGCTTCAAGGGACAGCGGCTCACGATCCGCGACTGGAACCTGCAGCTACGCCAGCCGATCCTGCTGGTCGACGGGCGCATGGTGATTTCGGTCTCGCCGCAGGAAGGCTTCCTGCATCAGGTCTCGGAGCTCGACACGCTCGGTATAGATCGTCCGGAAAGCAAATGCAGGCTGCAATGATGATGAACAGATCGAAGATGCTGTGCCGTGTCTGGCTGTGTGGAGCGGCGACGTGGCTTGCAACAGCAGCGCCTGCATCGGCCTTTCTCGCTTATGTGTCGAACGAGAAGAGCAACACCGTTTCGGTGATCGACACGGATAGCTGGACCGTCACCGCGACCATCAAGGTCGGTCAGCGCCCGCGCGGTATCGAACTGACGCGCGATGGCAAATCGGTACTGGTCGCGGTTGGCGACGACGACACCATCCAGATCATCGACGTCGCCAGCCAGAAGGTGGTCGACTCGCTACCATCCGGTCCGGACCCCGAGCTTTTCACCCAGGATGCCGCCGGCAAGATTCTCTATGTCGCCAATGAGAACGACAACACGGTGACCGTGATCGATCTCGAAAAACGCGTGCGCATGGGCGACGTACAGGTCGGTGTCGAGCCCGAAGGCATGGCGATCAGCCCCGATGGCAAGATCCTGATCAACACGTCCGAAACCACCAATATGGCGCACTTCATCGACACCGCGACGCGTGAGATCGTGGCCAACGTCCTGGTCGACGCGCGCCCGCGCTTCGCCGAATTCAAGCGCGACGGCTCGGAACTGTGGGTGTCCTCCGAGATCGGCGGCACCGTGTCCGTGATCGATCCCGCCAAGCGGGTGGTGACCGACAAGATCGAGTTCAACATTCCCGGTCTGCGGCGCGAAGCCATTCAGCCGGTCGGCATCGGCATGACCCGGGATGCCAAAATCGCCTTCATCGCGCTCGGCCCCGCCAACCGGATCGCCATCGTCGATGCGGCGACCCACAAAGTGATCAAGTATCTGCTGGTGGGCCAGCGGGTCTGGCACATGGCGTTTACCCCGGATGAGAAATATCTGCTGGTCACCAACGGCGTCTCCAACGATGTCTCGGTCATCGACGTCGCGGCGCAGAAAGTCATCAAGACCATTCAGGTCGGCGAATTGCCCTGGGGCGTCGCCATGGCACGGCCATGACCACGATCGACACATCGCGCCCTGAACAGATCGCGCACGACGCGCCGGAGCCAATTGACGTTTCGGCGATCACACCCGCTCTGTCGGTTGCCGGTATCAGTCATTGCTATGGTCGTCGGCAGGCGCTGTCGGATGTCTCCTTCAATGTCGCGCCGGCGAGTTTCACGGCTCTGCTCGGCCTCAATGGCGCAGGCAAGAGTACGCTGATTGCGCTGATCACCCGGCTGTTCGGCATTCAGGCTGGGCGGATCGGCGTATTCGGCCACGATATCAGCGATACGCCGAGCGAAGCCTTGCGGCTGCTTGGCGTGGTGTTTCAGCCGCGTACGCTCGATCTCGATCTGTCTGTCATGCAGAACCTGCTCTATCATGCCGCGCTGCAGGGCATCGCGCGGCGCGAGGCTCGCCTGCGCGGTGACGAGGTGATTGCACGCATCGGCCTTGCCGACCGGGTGAACAGCCGGGTGCGCGATCTCTCCGGAGGACAGATGCGACGTCTCGAGATCGCCCGCGCATTGCTGCACCGGCCGCGGCTGCTGTTGCTGGACGAAGCGACCGTTGGCCTCGACGTGCAGGCGCGCGCCGATATTCTTGCGCATGTTCGAATGCTGGTCGCGGAACAAGGCATCGGCGTGCTGTGGGCAACACATCTGTTTGACGAGATTGCCGCCAGCGACGATCTCGTCGTGCTGCATCACGGTCATGTGCTCGCGCGCGGTTCCGTGACGCAGATCCTCGGCGAAACCGGCGCGCCCAATTTCGACGTGGCTTTCCGGGGTATGACCGAGGCGGCCGACCGACGCGGGAGGTCATCGTGAGTACGACATTCGTCACGCATGAGCGTCGCAAGCTGGGCTTCGGCAACTATGTCACCTGCCTCAACGGCATCCTGTGGCGGGAGGCGCTGCGCTTCCTGCATCAGCGCGAACGTTTCGTTTCGGCACTGGTGCGTCCGCTGGTCTGGCTGTTCATTTTCGCCGCCGGCTTTCGGCAGGTGCTTGGTATCTCGATCATCCCGCCTTACGAGACCTATATTCTCTATGAGGTCTATATCGCGCCCGGCCTTATCGCGATGATCCAATTGTTCAATGGCATGCAGTCCTCGTTGTCGATGGTCTATGACCGCGAGATGGGGAACATGCGGACGCTTCTGGTCAGCCCGCTGCCGCGCTGGTTTCTCCTGGTATGCAAACTGCTGGCCGGGACAGTGGTCTCCCTGCTGCAGGTCTATGCGTTTCTCCTGATCGCGTGGTTCTGGGACATCGCTCCGCCGCTCATTGGCTATCTCACTGTTCTACCGGCACTGATCCTGTCCGGATTGATGCTGGGATCGCTGGGCATGCTGATCTCGTCGCGCATCAAGCAACTGGAGAATTTTGCGGGGGTCATGAACTTCGTGATCTTCCCGATGTTCTTTGCGTCGTCCGCACTCTATCCTTTGTGGCGCGTGCAGGAGGGCAGCCCGATGCTCTATTATCTCTGCCTGTTCAATCCCTTCACCCATGCGGTCGAACTGATCCGCTTCGCGCTCTATGACAAGGTCAACTGGGTCTCCCTTGCCGTTGTCGCGGGCTGTACCGCCGTATTCATGATCGGTGCAATCATTGCTTACGATCCCGGTCGCGGCCTTGCCCGCCGGGCACCAGCCGGGGGCGAGACATGAACAGAGCGATCGGCATCATCACAGCACTCTTGTTGATCTGGTCGGGCACTGCGCAGGCCGCGGATCCGCGTTATCCCGACTGGCCGTGCATTCAGGCCAAGGTGCCGGAAATCTCGCTGGCCGCCGTCTGGGCCGGACCGCCGATCGACGATGTCGCCAGCGCCTGGAAGGACGACGCCGAGGTCAGCGCACTTGTCGAACGTCTGGCGACACGGCGCGTACCCGTTGAGGAAGCGCAGAAGGCGATCACGGATTTTCTGTCGCGATCGCCGGACAAGGCCAGGTCAGGCAAACTGATCTTCGCCGGGCTGTTCGACAGTCTGAACGCGCAGCGCGCGACAGTGCTGGCCGGTCTCGAACGCGTCACGCGTAAACAGCGCGAAGCGGCCGACCGGGTCCGCGCCGACACGGCCATGCTGCAGTCGCTGCAGAGCGCATCGCCACCCGATCAGGCGAAGATCGACGAACTCAACAACAAGCTGCTATGGGAAGCCCGCATCTTCGACGACCGGCGCCGCGTCGTCACCTTCGTCTGCGAGGTGCCGACGCTGATCGACCAGCGTCTGTTCGCGCTTAGCCGCACCATCCAGCAGGAGATGGAATGATATCGCGTGGCAGGGCGTGGACCTACAAAATCGGCTGCCTGGAGTAGGTTCGCTTGATGTCTGCTTGGCGCCGAACACTGGCGGAAGACGGGATATTCGACGACTTCCCCTTCGGGCCATAGACGGCCGCCGCACGCCAGCTACATTAACGAGAAAGAGAGACCGCCGTTGCCGACTGTCTCTCTTACGTCCCGGCAATGGCCTGGCGCGATTAGCTTTCTTGAACGGCGGCGGCGGCCTTGCGGATCACCTCGATAACGATGTCGGGCTGAGAGAGCATCGGCACGTGACTGCTCGCCACTTCGGTGACGGTCGCTCCCATGCGCTTCGAGACCCAGCGCTGCAGGTCAGGGTGTACTGTACGGTCTTGCGTGGCCAGAATGTACCAGCTCGGCTTCGATCTCCACGCGATGTCGTCTGCGCTGAGCTTCTGTTGGCGGAACAGATCGTAGACGGGCGCATAATGCGTCGCCCACACGAGTTTCTGGTCTTTCTCGGAAAGATCTCCAGCGAAGAACTCGGTGCCGTTCGGAAGCATCCAAGCGCGGCCGTCCGCGACCTCGACGCGCGAGAAAATATCTGACGGGTACTTGTCAAGCTGGTCCTGCACGGTCTCGCCGGCGTCAGGGGCGACAGCTGCGATGTAGACGAGGCCGACTACGCGCTCATCGGTGCCCGAGGCGGTGATGGTCGCTCCACCATAAGAATGACCGACGAGGAGGACCGGGCTGCCGACGCGGTTGAGCGTGCGCTTCACCGTCGCCAGGTCCTCTTCGAAGGAGTCCAGGCCATATTGAACCGCGATGACTTCGTGTCCGTCCGCCTGCAATGCAGGAATGACCTTACTGAAGCATGAGCCATCGGCCCAGATTCCATGGCAGAAAACGATGGTTGGTTTGGCTTGCGCAGGCATATTGCGTTCCCTTTTTCGAAGTGAAAGCAGGATTCCAACTCTGACGATCTGCCGGCCGTCTACTCTACGGGGGGATCGATGAAAGGCGTTTGAAGACCCAGACCATGGCGTCCAGGGATCTGAACAACGACAGCGAATCTCGCTTTGTCTCTGCGCGATCGCTCATTGCGATGGATAGACTATTCGTTCATAGATGGCCGAATAGATAGAAATCGTTCGGTTCTTTCGAGATCAAATGTCCTGAATGGCAACGATTTTGGAAAAGACGGCGGGCCTGCTCGCCTTTGTGCGGACGGTTGATGCGGGGTCTTTCGCTGGCGCCGCAAGGTTAATCGGCGCCAGCCCTTCAGCGGTGTCGAAAAGCGTCGCGCGCCTGGAACAACGTCTCGGTGTCCGCCTTTTGCAGCGGTCGACGCGCACGCTCAGCCCGACTTCCGAGGGCGCCGCCTACTACGAGCACGTGGCTCCCCATCTGCGCGCGATAGAGGAAGCCGAGGACATCGTGCAGATTCCCGGCAACGTGCGTGGCGTGCTGCGGGTCTCCGTGCCGACTACTTTTGGACGCCCGCTAATTTCTGCCTGGTCTGGCTCGTTCCTCGAACTCTATCCAGACATCAAGCTCGACCTCAGCGTCACAGACCGCCGCGTTGATTTGATTCGCGAAGGTTTCGATCTCGCGGTGAGGATCGGAGAATTGGAAGACACGAACCTGATCGGTCGCTCGTTAGGTGTCCTGCAATATGTCCTGGGCGCATCGCCAGACTATCTCCAGCGTCGGGGAATCCCCCGTTCGATCGACGATCTCAAGCAGCATGCTTGTCTTGGCCATCAGCTTTCCGGCCGGCCGCAACCGTTTACTTTTGCCGATGGCACGCGGATCGTTCCGGCTGGCCCCTTCGATAGCGACGATGCTCAATCGTTGATCGAGGCAGTCCTAAAGGGAGTCGGTATCACGCAATTCATGCGTCTGGCGATCGAGGATGACCTTGTGGCCGGACGATTGAATATCGTGCTGCCCGAGATACCCATGTTCACCACGCCGATTTATGTTCTCCACGCGTTCGGACGGCAACTTCCGCTACGAGCGCGCCTGTTCATCGATTTTCTGGTCGAGGCGTTGGGCGTTGGTTCTCATTTCAAATTGCCATGAAGAAAGGCGCGTGGACCAACATCCCGCCGCCCTAGTTTGCCGGCGGCCGCGGTTCAGGCTGCGCATCCGCCAGCGGTAGATCCTCCAGCTCCCAACCGTCGGTGCCTTCCGGATACCAGACGACATTGCTGTAGCCATAGGACACCGCGCGCTTTGCGGCATTCCACGACATCCAGCAATCGGCCTGACAGTAGATCACCAGAAGCGCAGCACGGTTGCCGGCCGATGCGCGCGCGAGACCATCCCGCAGATAGGCCTCGGTCTCGGTGGCCAGCCTGCCGTAGCCGGTGTCGGGCAGCCACAGGCTGCCCGGAATGTTGTGCCGCGGCTTGTCGCGCCAGACCGTTTCCGGCGGCAGATTGGCCGGCTTCGGCGGACGCGGCATGACATCAATGAAGGCGCCGCGTTTGTCGCGCCAGATCGCCTCCGCGTCTTTCGTCGTGATGACGCGTCCGCCTTTCAGCGTCGCCGGCACCGGCGTGCGATAATTGTCGGTGCGATAGTCGTCGGGCTCGGGGACGATATCCTGGGCCCGGGCCGTCGTGACCATCACCAGTGCCATCGCGAGAAGGATGGCGTAACGCATGGTCACGGCGATTTGGCCGCCGCCTCCGGCCCGATCGGACGATTGTTCTCATCGAGAATGGGAACACCGAAATCGAGCAGGACCTTGTTGATGGCCGGCTGGTTTTCCTGAATCAGCCGGTTGAGCTGCCGCTTCCAGTTCTGATCCGCGGAGCGCACGCCCATGCCGATGCGATAGACGAGGCGCGGCCCGGTGGTTTCCTTGACCAGCGGCGTGACATGAAGCGGAGGATTGGCGTTCTTGGCGTAGAAGCCCGCCATAGGTCCCCACAGGATCGCTGCGTCGATATCGCCAGCTGTGAGGTCCTTGATCATGGCCAGTGCCGATGAATCGATGCGGGTATCGATCACCAACGGATAGGGCTTCGCATTCACCATCAAGCCGTTGACCGCCATATTGGTCGCGGGCGGCGTCCCCGCCACGATGCCGATATGTTTGCTCTTCAACCTGGCGTCATCCAGCGTCGTGACGTCATCGAGACCTGCGCCGGTCTTCGACACCAGGGCATAGGCCGTCCGGTAATAGGGATTGGTACCCTGGACGAGGTCGTCGCCCTGCGGGAAGCCCATGATGACATCGCAACGATGCGCGCCGAGAGTCATGCGAACAAAGCCCGTCGCCTGCGGGAAATAGACGTAATCGAGCTTCTTGTTCAGCTTGGCTGCGAACAGCTCGGCGAGCTTGTTCTCCAAGCCCTCGCCCTTCTCGTTCGAGAACGGCATGTTACGCGGATCGGCGCAAACACGCAGCGACTGTGGATCGACCAGTTCGATCGAGAGATCATCGGTCGCAGCAGTCTGGCCAAGCGCGGTGCATATGCCCTCAAGCAACAGCGCACTCGCAAAGAGCGACGTGAGTAGCGCGCGACGTGTTTCGGATCGTTCCGCTCTGTGGTGCATGCGCTACCTGCCGTTCACATTTGATGGGTGACACGACAAAAACCTAGGCCTCTCGTTTTAAGCGTGCAAGATGCAATGGGGCGCTTCCGATGTTGCGCCGCACTTTCCGGATGATTGCAGAATCGCTGCTTGCCCCGGAGTGATATGGAGATGCAAATGACATCTCGCTTTGCGATGCATGTAGCGCTCATCATGCTGGCAATGCTCGCATCTGCTCGCGCGCAACAACAGACTTTGGCGATCAGTGAAATCGCGCCGGGCGTCTTCATGCATCAGGGGCGCATCGCCTTGATGTCGTCGGACAATGACGGCGCCGTCGCCAATATCGGCGTCGTGATCGGCGATCGGGCGGTTGCCGTGATCGACACCGGGGGCAGCGTGCGGGAAGGGCGACAATTGCTGGCTTCCATTCGCGCACATACAGACAAGCCCATTCGTTACGTCATCAACACCCATGGTCATCCCGATCATATGTTCGGCAACGCCGCCTTCGTCGCTGACGGAACCGAGTTTGTCGGTCATATGAGGCTGCCGCAGGCACTGGCCGCACGCGGGCAGTATTATCTCGACGCATTCAGGCGCAGCATGGGCGACGCCCTGATCGATGACGTCCGTATCGTACCGCCCACCCGGCTCGTCGATGGAGAGCTCGTCCTCGATCTCGGCGGGCGCACACTTATCGTGAAAGCCTGGCCCACCGCCCATAGCGATAGCGACGTCACGGTATTCGACACGGCGACGAAGACGTTGTTCGCTGGAGATCTGGTCTTTCTCCGCCATATTCCGGTGCTCGATGGCAGCATCCAGGCATGGCTCAAGCTGCTGGACGATCTCGCGGCGCTGCCGGCCGAACGCGTCGTTCCCGGCCATGGTCCAGTGAGCGATTGGCCGCAAGCCCTCGCCGCTGAACGCCGGTATCTCGAAACACTCGCGTCCGGTATCCGGAAGGACGTCATCGATGGCAAACCGATCGCGGAAGCTACGAAACACGCGGCAGAAGCCGAGCGCGGCAAATGGGAGCTTTTTGACGACTACAACGTCCGCAACGCAACTGCAGCATACTCACAATTTGAATGGGAATGACCGCCGGTTGGGGTAGTATCAAGCGCGTCGCTTCTTCCCTTGCGAGGGCCGTACCATGCCGGAATTTGCAATCCGCAGCGTCTGTGCCGCCATCCTGCTGAGCGCTTTACTCAGTCCGCATTCTGTGTCCGCGGCCGGTCCGGAGCCTTACGATCCATGGCCGGGGCTGGTGCAAGATATTTTCGACAGCCGACCGATGGAAGACGGCAGCAACCTGATCGCACTTGAGATGCCGACGCGCGCGGAGGATGCCGCCATCGTGCCGGTGACGTTGCGCCTTAAGCCGACATTCGACGCACGCCCGCGGGTGGTGACGATCACGCTGGTGATCGACCAGAACCCGGCGCCTATGGCCGCGAAATTCAAGCTCGGGGCCGACGCAAATGTCTCGGAGATTTCAACCCGTGTCCGGATCAACAATTACACCAACGTCCATGCCGTCGCGGAGACCAGTGACGGCAAACTCCATGTGGTGCAAACCTATGTGAAGGCGTCCGGTGGCTGCTCTGCGCCGGCGGCGAAGAATGCCGAAGAGGCCAAGAGCCGGTTGGGCCAGATGCGCTACAGGGAGTTTGCCGGAGCGCAAAACGAGGAAAAAAGCGGTACGCGCGAGGCGCAGGTCATGATCGGCCACCCAAATAATTCCGGCCTGCAGATGGATCAGGTCTCGCAACTCTATATTCCGGCCCTCTATGTCGACCGGCTCCAGCTATGGCAGGACAACAGCCCGGTCCTGTCGGTGGAGGGCGGCATCTCGATTTCCGAAGATCCGAATATTCGATTCACTTACGTCTCAAATGGCGCAAAGACGTTCCGCGCCGAGGCCAAGGACACCGATGGACATCAGTTCAGGCATGAGTGGAAGGTCAATGGCTCCGGCATGTAACGCAGCGCATCATGCAGAGCATAGCGCTAGAAGCAGCGCACCTCAGCCTCGGCCTGGGCACGCCTGACGTCATTGATGGCGCTGTTAGCCTGCTCCGAGGTCCGGAACTGGGCGCTCAGATTGCCGCGCACCTGCGACATGCTCAGCGCCGTTTCCGCCGTGATGTAGCGGGTATAGGGAACCAGCGACGCCACGACATCGATCGAGCATGAGCATTGTTCGATCGATTGTCGGGTCTCGCCATTCGCTTTCATGCAGCCAAACACATATTCGGCGCGGGCGGAGGTCGGATAGTCATTGACCTCCGCGGCTCTTGCCGACCCCGACAAAACGGTAACGGCCGCAAACGCGACGAGATATCCTGTCATTCGATCGGGTCCCACGAGAGCCTCGCAAAGCTGGCGAAGACGACCGGCAAACTATACTAAGAAAACGAAACGGCTCAATAAGCCGAACAGATATGGAGGGGACATGTCACGCGCATCTCTATCGATGGCTGTCATATTGTTGCTCATGGCAAGCCAAGCTCATGCCCAGGGCAAAGCCGGCAAGGGCATCCGGCTCTGGAACCTGACGACATCGACCATTACCGGGTTCCAGCTATCCCCGGCAGGAAAGCAGCAATGGAGCGCCAACTTGACACTGGCGGACAAGGATAAGGAAGTCGATCACGACGAGCGGCTGCGCATCACGGGGATAGAGCCCGGCAGTTACGACGCCAAGGTCAGCTATTCCGAGGCGCGCCAGTGCGTGGTCAGGAATATCGAGATCAAGGCCGATGCGGTATTCTCGATTGCGGACAAGGACCTGCAGGACTGCAACAAGTAACGATCATGCCTTGTCATGGCTATGCGGATATTCGCAGCGCCACTTCACCGCGGTCCATTTCGGGTGTTCGCCGATCCACTGGGCAATGTAGGGCGGCGCTGCCATGGCGCATTGATGCAGCGAGAAGTCTGCCGTGAACGACAGGTTCCGCTCTTCGCAGGTGTTTGGCGACATTACCGCGCAGACTGTCAGGACCAGATTGATCATATTCATGTCGGCATCCCAGATCGTTCACTGGACGATAACATCTGAAATACGCGCCCGTCAGCGCGAAGTTTCGGCGATTTCCAGGCTAAAAATTGATCCCGTAAACCAGACGGGCCTGGTGACGCTCAAAACTGACCAGATCCAGCGACGATCCCGGCACCTCGGAGCGGCCCCATACTTGCGTGCTCCAGCTGGCAGTCAGTCGTGATCGGTCCGAAAGCTGGACATAGGCGGTTGGCCCGACGAACAGCGCCTGACCAGCCAGTTCGCCAAGGCCGATCCCTTCATATCGGCGCATATAGCGCGCCTCGCCTCCGAGAAGGATGCCGGGGCGCACCTGCATCATGACGCCGAGCGCCGCTCCGATGCTCGCCTCGCGTTCCCGCGTTCCAGTATCGACATAGCGCGTCCATTCCGGCTGATAGATCAGATTGAGCGCCGCAACAGCAACGTCAGGGACGATCTCCCGATCGAAGGCCAGCGTGAGCCCAGTGCCGTAGCTCCTGACCCGCGCTGCGCTCGTTTCGTCGATCCCGTTGAACTGCGTGTCGATCGCGAGCGTCATGCCGACGGGGGCCGTCTCGCGATCAAGAAATCTGTAGCGGAAATCCAGCGATGCCCCCTGCCAGGCGAGCGTGCGCTGATCGGCGAATCCGGGAACGCCAGTGATCCGATGGGCCGAGAAACTGCTGCCGATCTCGATGCGAATGTCCTTGGCGGGAACGAACTCCAGTTCGAATTCCTGCTCGCCCGCGCGATAGCGACCGCCGGATTTGCCGAATCGCCCGGTCGTCTCGCTCTGGAATTCCCGCTCGCCCACCCGGCCGACGTCACTGCCGATCATGAAGCCGAAAATATGCTCGGTATCGATGTCGCCGGCCTGAGCGCTCGGCACGGCCAGCGTGCTGAATGCAAGAATCGCCGCGTAGACTGTCCTGACGCCGCGCTGCACCTGCATCCAATCCTGTCATCGAAGAGAGGCGTATATATAGAGATAATGCACCGCGCGAGCCTAGTCGAAATTGGCCCAGCCGCGAAGACGTCTCTGCGATTGACTTGAACATCGCACCAGGATCGGTTGCTATACGCATGCGGCGCGCCGTTAGTGCCAATAGTCAGGGAAGGATATGTCCATGGCGAGACTCCTGGTCCTCTACAAAACACCGAAGAAGCCCGCAGCCTTCGACAAATACTATCAATCTGTACATATCCCGCTGGCAAAGAAGATTCCGGGGCTGAGACACTATGGTGTCAGCACAGGGGGCGTCACAACGCCGACGGGAGACAGCGATATTCATCTGGTCGCGGCGCTGGATTTCGAAACGGTTGCGGCGCTCAAGCTGGGCCTCGCCTCGCCGGAAGGGCAGGCTGCAGCAGGCGACCTCGCGAATTTTGCGGATGGCGGCGTAGATCTTCTGATTTTCGATACGAAGGACGCCTGACAATCGCAACGCGCGTTCAGCGGCCTCTGCCCGGCTCACAAACCGCAGTCTGCGAGCCGGGAGAGATCGATCAAGACGATCAATCTGTCACTTACGGGCCGCGCAGGCGTACATGTTGATTTCCATGCCGACCTGCACTTCCACGATCTTCGGAGTCTTCCAGCTCATCTTGGTCTCCTCAGAGTTTGCGCGATGATTGCGCCGCCGCACGATAAGCAGTGAGGCGACGTCTTTCAACTTAACTCCTCAGGTTGCGGCGCAAAATGTGCAGGCAACCGAAGTTTAACTACACTTCCTCGGTGAGAGCAGGCCGCTGATGGCCGTGATGCGCCTTGTGTATCGCGGATGGAGCCACGCCAAAATATTTCCGGAACACGCGACTGAAGTGCGAGGAACTTGAGAAGCCCCAGGAAAATGCGACGTCCGTGATCGTCTTTCCGTTCTGCGCTTCCAGTTCCTGCCGGCAATTCTGCAGCCGCGCCTGCCAGATATAGTCGCTGACGGTTATCCCGCGGTCGCTGAACAGCATATGCAGATAACGTTTGGTGCAGTGCAGTGCAGACGAAATCTGATCGATGCTGAGCTCGGGGTCCCGCAAGTGTTCCCGAATGAAACCCTGCGCACGGACATACATGGCTTCCGGACCGACGCGATCGAGCGTCATGTCGACTTCCCGCAACGGCAATAGCAACAGATCAATCAGTGAATCCGCAACACCGATGGCACTGTTTGGCGATAGTCTGGTCGCTTCGTGGAAGGCGGCCTGTACAAATTCGTGCGCGATGCGCCCGGTGCCGGCGCGCGCCGACAGTTTGCAAGCGGCCAGATTTCCCGCACCGAGGCCGCGTTCATGCAGCAGCTCCTTGGGCACGATCACGACGTCATGGCGTGTAAAGGCCGGGCTGACGATGGTATGCGGGCACGACACATCATAGACGAGGCAATCGCCTGGCCCGATATCGATCCGGCGACTGTCCTGTTCGAAATGCGAGACGCCATAGGTTTGGAACACAATCTTCACGTATGGATGATCGCTTTGCCGAATTCGCGGGGCAGCGTGGCCGATTCGATGCTGGCTCGCCTCGATGTGGCACAATTTCAGCCGCGAAACCGATGTGCAGCTGATCAGCGCATCGAATGTGGATGCTTCCAGCGGATCGATGTCAAATCGCCCGCACAGATCGGTCAGGGCATCTGACCAAACCTGGATCTGCCTTGTCGGCGTCAATCCGGATGTGCTGAGAGAACTAAGCGTATCGGACATGAACAATTCACCGCTGAAAGGTCATCACGTAACAATTCGTCACGAGACGGAACTATACTTACAGAACGAAGCACATATCGAACGAAGCACATATGGAAAAATGTGCGAAACAATATGTATCGGCACAGCCCGCAGCTCGTGAATTGTGGTCAGAGTAACTCACTTCTCCTTGTCGATCCTCTGACTCGATACCAGCCCCGTCAAGTGAAACATCACCCTTAGGTCGCAGTGCGGCGATCCGTGTGCAGTGCGAAAGGCGCGGGCTTTCCAGATACCGTTCAGGTTTTTCGTCAATGTACGAGAAAATTATCTTGCACGGGTTCTCTGTCGAGCAAGCCTGCTTCGCTCTTGGGCAAGTATGCAGCAGCGGATCTTGCTACTCATAGATACCAAAATGAAGCTGGGCCGCTTGACGAGACCCGGCATTATGTCTGGGAGGACATCACGATGCGAAAGGTGCTGCTTGCGACCTGTCTTGGCACAATGGCGGCCTCTGCCGCGAGTGTTGCCATCGCCAATGATGAACTGACAAAGATGGCGCAGAACCCGAAAGACTGGGTCATGCCAGCGGGCGACTACGCCAATACGCGCTATTCGAAGCTGAACCAGATCACGGCGGCTAATGTCGGCAAGCTGCAGGTGGCCTGGACCTTCTCTACCGGTGTTCTGCGCGGCCACGAAGGCGGTCCGCTGATCATCGGCAACATGATGTATGTGCATACGCCGTTCCCGAACAAGGTCTACGCAATGGACCTGTCGCAGGACAACAAGATCGTCTGGAAGTATGAGCCGAAGCAGGATCCGAACGTCATTCCGGTGATGTGCTGCGACACCGTCAATCGCGGCGTCGCCTATGCGGACGGCAAGATCTTCCTGCACCAGGCCGATACCACGCTGGTCGCGCTCGACGCAAAGACCGGCAAGGAAGTCTGGACCGTCAAGAACGGCGACCCTGGCAAGGGTGCAACGGGCACGTCGTCCCCGCTCGTGGTCAAGGATAAGGTCCTGATCGGCATCTCGGGCGGTGAATTCGGCGTTCAGTGCCACATGACTGCCTATGACCTGAAGACCGGCAAGCTCGCTTGGCGCGCCTTCTCGGAAGGACCGGACGACCAGATCATGGTGGATCCGGAGAAGACCACCGCACTCGGCAAGCCCGTCGGCAAGGACTCCAGCATCAAGACGTGGCAAGGCGATCAGTGGAAGATCGGCGGCGGCTGCACCTGGGGCTGGACCTCCTACGATCCGGAGCTGAACCTCGTCTATTACGGCTCGGGCAATCCTTCCACCTGGAATCCGAAGCAACGGCCGGGCGACAACAAGTGGTCGATGACCATCTTCGCGCGCGATGCCGACACAGGCATGGCCAAGTGGGTCTATCAGATGACGCCGCATGACGAATGGGACTATGACGGCGTCAACGAAATGATCCTCAGCGATCAGCAGATGAACGGCCAAAACCGTAAGCTGCTGACGCATTTCGATCGTAACGGCCTCGCTTACACCATGGACCGTGTCACCGGCGAATTGCTAGTTGCCGAAAAATACGATCCGAAGGTGAATTGGACCACCGGTGTCGACATGAACAAGTCGTCGCCGACCTATGGCCGCCCGAAAGTGGTCGATCAGTACTCCACCGAGAAGCAAGGTGAAGACGTCAACACCAAGGGCGTCTGCCCGGCGGCACTCGGCACCAAGGATCAGCAACCCGGGGCCTATTCGCCGGATACCCAGCTGTTCTATGTGCCGACCAACCATGTCTGCATGGACTATGAGCCGTTCAAGGTGAACTACACCGCCGGTCAGCCTTATGTGGGCGCGACGCTGTCGATGTATCCGCCTCCGGGCGAAACCCATATGGGTAACTTCATTGCCTGGGACAACAAGACCGGCAAGATCGTCTGGTCCAACAAGGAACAGTTCTCGGTCTGGTCGGGAGCGCTCGCCACTGCCGGTGGCGTGGTGTTCTACGGGACGCTGGAAGGCTACCTGAAGGCGGTCGATGCCAAGACGGGTAAGGAACTCTACAAGTTCAAGACTCCGTCCGGCATCATCGGCAACGTCACCACCTACGAAAACAATGGCCGGCAGTATATCGCCGTCCTGTCAGGCGTCGGCGGCTGGGCCGGCATTGGTCTCGCAGCGGGTCTGACGGATCCGACTGCCGGTCTCGGTGCCGTCGGTGGTTACGCAGCCCTGACCAACTATACCGCACTCGGCGGCGCGCTGACGGTCTTTGCACTCCCACAGTGAACTGACGCATCAGTCACCGGCGCATGGCTTCGTCCATGCGCCGGTCTTTTCTGAAATCGAATGCCGAGGACAAGCTATTGCGTCACATCTGGTCTGTCATTGCCACGATTGTTGTCGTGGCCTCTGGGAATACGAGCTTCGCCGAGAATGCCGGCGATCCGAAAGCCGTTAAATCCGAAGACGGCAAGTATCTGGACAAGGAGGGCAATCCGACCTTCAACGTTTCCGCCGATGGCACCATCGACTGGTACACATATTCGGGTTACCGGCGCTATCACTCGGAATGCCACGTTTGTCATGGCCCGGATGGGATGGGATCGACCTACGCACCGGCACTGAAGGACTCGCTGAAAACGATGAGCTATGGCGATTTCCTCGGCGTTGTCGCCAGTGGTCGCAAGAATGTCAGCACGTCGCAGGAAAGCGTCATGCCGGCCTTTGGCGATAACACCAATGTCGCCTGCTATATGGACGATCTCTACGTCTATCTGCGTGCGCGCGCGAATGATGCAGTCGGCCGTGTGCGCCCGGGCAAGCGTGAGGAAAAACCCGCAGCCTATACCGAGGCCGAGAGCGCCTGCATGGGGAAACCACACTGATGCGGATCACAAGCGATCCGCTGACCTGCAGTCCCGGATGACGCGGGCTCGGACCGCACGGGACCGGATGACGCAAGATCAAATGACCGAGGGAGTTGAGAATGAAGACCCGCGCCGCAGTCGCCTTCGAAGCAAAGAAACCGCTTGAGATCGTCGATATCGATCTCGAAGGGCCGAAGGCAGGCGAAGTTCTGGTCGAGATCAAGGCGACCGGCATTTGCCACACCGATGCCTATACGCTCGATGGTTTCGACAGCGAAGGCATCTTTCCTTCCATCCTCGGCCATGAGGGCGCAGGTATCGTGCGTGAGGTCGGTCCCGGCGTCACCTCGGTCAAGCCCGGCGATCATGTCATTCCGCTTTACACGCCGGAATGCCGGCAATGCAAAAGCTGCCTGAGCCAGAAGACCAATCTCTGCACCGCGATCCGCGCCACCCAGGGCAAGGGCGTGATGCCGGACGGGACCTCGCGCTTCAGCTATCAGGGCAAGCCGATCTACCACTACATGGGCTGCTCGACCTTTTCGAACTTCACGGTGCTGCCGGAGATCGCGGTGGCGAAGATCCGCGACGACGCCCCGTTCGACAAGAGCTGCTATATCGGCTGCGGCGTCACCACGGGTGTCGGCGCCGTGGTCAATACAGCGAAGGTCACGCCGGGCTCCAATGTCGTCGTGTTCGGCCTCGGCGGCATCGGCCTCAACGTCATTCAGGGCGCACGGATGGTCGGGGCCGACAAGATCGTCGGCGTCGACATCAATGACGACAAGGAAGAATGGGGCCGCCGCTTCGGCATGACCCATTTCGTCAATCCGAAGAAGGTCGATGGTGACATTGTTCAGCATCTGGTGGGGCTGACCGATGGCGGCGCCGATTACACCTTCGACTGCACCGGCAATACCACGGTCATGCGCCAGGCGCTTGAAGCCTGCCATCGCGGCTGGGGTGTCTCCGTTGTCATTGGCGTCGCGGAATCAGGAAAAGAGATCGCGACCCGGCCATTTCAGCTCGTCACAGGTCGCGTCTGGAAAGGCACAGCCTTCGGCGGCGCGCGCGGTCGGACTGACGTGCCCAAGATCGTCGACTGGTACATGAACGGAAAGATCGAGATCGATCCGATGATTACGCATGTCCTCAAGCTGGAAGAGATCAACAGGGGATTCGATCTGATGCACGAAGGAAAATCGATCCGATCGGTGGTCGTGTTCTGAATGCAGGCTGCAACACCAGAGTGCCAATACAACAATGCTTCACACAAGTGACGCATCATACCAGGAGGATAGACTGATGACTGTTCATATCCACCCGTCCGTTGACGGCGGTGTCAAACAAGGTTCAGGCCATTTTGCCGGCGGAACGCTGGTCTGCAAATGCAGCGACAAGCCGGTCAAGGTTGGTGTCAAAGGCGACGTCGCTCATAACCACGCCTGCGGCTGTACCAAATGCTGGAAGCCGAGCGGCGCGACGTTCTCTGTCGTCGCGGTCGTCCCGCGTGAAAACGTCACCGTCCTGCAGAACGGCGACAAGTTGCGCATCGTCGATCAGGCCGCAACCATTCAGCGCCATGCTTGCACCGGATGCGGCACCCATATGTTCGGCCGCATCGAGAACAAGGGACATGCGTTCTATGGCCTCGACTTCATTCATCCCGAATTGTTCGAAGAATCCGGCTCGGCCGCACCGGGCTTTGCCGCCTTCGTCTCGTCGGTGATTGAATCCGGCGTGAAGCCGAGCGACATGACCGTCATACGGTCGCGCCTCAAGGAACTGGGACTTGAGCCTTATGATTGCCTTTCGCCTGCACTGATGGATGTCCTCGCCAATCACGTGGCAACGGCCAAAGCGGCCTGAGTCAACACAGCATATGAGCATCCGCCGGTGGCGACATGTCGCCACCGGCGTTGCTATTGGTAGATTTGCCCCGGCAAGGGGCTTCGACTTTGTGGGTCACCCGAATAATCGCGCTTCGGCCTCGCTGCGATCGGCCCGCTGCTTTGTCGCGACAATACTCACAGCATTGACTGCACGAAGAAGGAGAACCCGTAAGGGCTCGTCATGCTCCTTCTTTCACCAGGCACGGGGTGTGGACGCGCTAAGACGAAGGTCATCCCTCACCAACTCTGCCAACTGGCCTGCAGAATGTCAGGATTGAGCGACAGCAAGGTCCCTTCCTCGCGATTAAATTGACGCCACGATTGTCCAACAAGATCGCCGGTATATGAGCTTCATGCTCAAAGAGTGAGCATTTGTCGAACGCTTCGGCTTCCTAATTGAGCAAAAAAACGCGTTTCGGCAAATCCAAAGAACAGCGGCGGTTTTTCCTAATTTACCCGAAGATGAGGCACGGCTAGCTTTCGTTCAGAGCGGCAGAGAAGAGGTTTGACTTAGTGCATGGAAGCCTGGTCCCGATGGCATCGACATCATCCTCTGCGAGCGATGCAGTAAAGCTGCATGCTCAGGGTATCTGCAAATTCTACGATGCCACGGCAGCGCTGAATCCGATCGAACTCAAAATCTTCACCGGCGAACTGCTCACACTTCTTGGACCGTCGGGCTCCGGCAAGACGACGCTGCTGCAGCTCATCTCGGGCCTCGTGAAGCCGAGCAGCGGTCGGCTGATCATCGACGGCCGCGATCAGACCGATCTGGAGCCCTACAAGCGCGATATCGGCGTCGTGTTTCAGAACTACTCGCTCTTCCCGCATCTGACGGTGCAAGAGAATATCGCATTTCCGCTGCAGATGCGCGGGCAGTCGGACCGGGGGTCCGCAACGCAGGTTGCCGGTGCGCTCGACATGGTCGGGCTTGAAAAGTTCGGCAAGCGCTTTCCGCACGAACTGTCAGGCGGCCAGCAGCAGCGCGTCGCGCTGGCTCGATGCCTTGTCTATAAGCCGTCGCTGATCTTGATGGATGAATCGCTCTCGGCGCTCGACCGCAAGCTCCGCGAGGCCATGCAAGTCGAGATCAAGCGGATCCACCGGGAGACCGGCTCGACGATCGTTTTCGTGACCCACGATCAGGAGGAAGCGCTCGCGCTGTCCGATCGCATCTGTCTGATGAATGACGGCGCGATCGAGCAGCTCGGGACGCCGCTCGAACTGTATGACAAGCCGAAGAGTATTTTCGCGGCGACATTCATCGGGACGTCGAATGTCATCAGCGGCGAAATGGTAAACGCGACGCAGATCCGGTCGGACATCAGCGACCGGGCGATCGATATCGGAGGCACGCCCAAGAATGCGAATCCCGGTCGAGTTTGCAGTGTTGCGATCCGGCCCGAATATGTCCGCATCGGCGACAGCGGGGCAGGCCTCCTGGACGGCACGATCATCGAGCAGATCTATGCCGGCTCCGAGACGCGCATGATGGTCGAGTTGCCGCATGGCTCGGTCTTCACGGTCCGCGTTCCCGGCGGCGCGCAGCGTGGTCGGCTGGGCGAACGCGTCTCGTTAGCGTGGGAGTCCCAGCATATTCGCATCCTCGAGAGCTAGCCTACCAGGATGCCACCCATCTTTTCATCCGAGTCGACCATCAAGGAACACCTCATGAAGCGCACCACGTTGAACCGACGCACGCTCCTCAAGGCCACCGTCCTCGGAGGTAGCGCGCTGGCGATGCCATCGATTCTGACAAAGTCAGGGTTTGCGGCCGAGTCTCTCACCGTCGCGGATGTCGGCGGCGCGGCCGGCGACGCCATTCGCGTGGCCTTCTGCGAGCCGTTCAAGAAGGAAACCGGCGTTCAGGTCGTCAATGTTGCGCATGACCCGGATCCCGTCACGCAGTTCAAGCTGATGGTCGATACGAAGACGTATCTCTGGGACGCCTGCATGATGATCCCGGATTACATCTTTCGCCTTCAGGAGGGAAAGAACTATATCGCACCGCTTGATCTGAAGGATGAAACCGGAGATTTGGTCCCGGGCATGCTGACCGAGAACTGGCTCGGCTTCTCCGTGTTCGGCATTCTCATGGCCTACAACACCGAGAAATTCGGCGACAACGGACCGAAAAGCTGGCCCGATTTCTTCAACACTGAAAAATTCGTCGGCCGGCGTGGCCTCTATCGCGCGGGCTGGGGCTCGCTGGAAATGGCGTTGCTGGCAGACGGCGTCGCGCCGGACAAGCTCTATCCGATCGACGTCGATCGGGCGTTCAGGTCGCTCGAGAAGATCAAGAAGAACGTGTCGGTCTGGTGGACCAGCGGTGCGCATAACACCCAGATACTGCAGAGCGGTGAGGTCGACATGGCCGATACCTGGTCGGGGCGCGTCTATAGCGCGATCCAGGGTGGCGCGAAGCTCACGCCCGTCTGGCAGGGACTGTATTCGGTGGATGGCTGGGCCATGCCGATCAATGGCCCCAAACAGTCGCTGGCCAAGGAATTCATCCGCTTCTGCATGCGTCCGGACCGGCAGGCCGCCTATTCGAATCTGGTGGCGAATGGCCCGACCAACAAGAAGGCCTTTGACTCGATCGCGCCGGAGCGCGCGAAGATTCTTGCGACCAATCCGGCGAACTTCGCCGGTCTCGTGCCGCTGGATCCGCGCTGGTGGTCGCAATCCAACAGGCAGATGGTCAAGAAGCGCATGGACGAATGGTTGCTCACCTGAGCCGAGTTCGCCGCAACGTCCAACCTCGCTAGTGTGAATTCGAACTGGTACTGACGATGACATCAAAAAAACAGATCGTGCTATCGGCGCTTGTCCATCCGCATGGCATCTACAAGGGCGCCTGGCGGCATCCGGACGCCGAGGCCGGTCGCGTCAATGATGTCGAATACTACAAGGAGGTCGCGCAGCTCTGCGAGCGCGGTTTGCTCGACCTCTTTTTTATCGCCGATACGCCTGCGGCGCGCACCGACAATCTCGACATCTGGACACGATCGCCGCTGTTCCAGAACGTAATGGAGCCAGTGACGCTGCTTGCAGCGCTGGCCGGCGCGACGTCACGGATCGGCCTCGGGGCGACGGTTTCGACCAGCTTCTTCGAACCCTACAATATCGCGCGGCAGTTCGCGTCGCTCGATCACATCACAGGCGGACGCGCCGCCTGGAACGTGGTGACGTCGGCTAATGACTATGCAGCCCGCAATTTCGGCCTCGACCGGCTGCCGCCGCATGGCGAGCGCTACGCCAAAGCGCGCGAATGCCTCGAACTCGTGAAGTCCTATTGGGACACCTGGGATCAGGATGCGTTTGTCTTCGACAAGGACAAGGCGATTTATTTCGATCCCAAGAAGTTTCACACCGTCGATCACAAGGGTGCATATTTCACGGTGCATGGCGGCCTCAATATCGCGCGACCGCCGCAGGGGCATCCTGTGATCATCCAGGCTGGCGCATCTGAGAGCGGCAAGGAGCTGGCCGCGCAGACCGCCGAAATCGTGTTCGGGACAGGCGCCGAGCCCGAGGCTGCCAAGGCGTTCTACAGCGATCTCAAGGGCCGGATGCCGAAGTTCGGCCGGGATGAATCGCAGCTCTTCGTTCTGTCCGGATTGAGCACGGTGATTGGCCGGACCCGCGAGGAAGCAAAGGAAAAATTTGAATATCTGCAGTCGCTGGTTCCGGTCGAAGTGAAGGTCATGGCGCTCAGCAATGATCTGGAGGTCAATCTGCTCGATCTGCCGCTGGACGAGCCGGTGCCCGTCGATCGCATTCCGGCCTCGTCCAATCTGCACCAGGCCTATTTCAATCAGATCGCGGACATGATCCGCGGCCAGAAGCTCACGCTGCGCGAGATGGCCAATAAATATACCAGGGGGTCGAAGGCCATGTGCGCCACGGCCAACGAAGTCGCTGACTTCATGGAGAGCTGGATCGAGCAGCGCTGTTGCGACGGCTTCATGCTGTCGCCTGCAGTTGTTCCGGGCTCGCTGAAGGAGTTCATTGATGAGGTCGTGCCGGTCCTTCAGGAGCGCGGCATCTACAAGACGGCTTACAAGGGGAAGACTCTGAGAGAGAATCTCGGGCTCTATCCCGTCGCCAACAAGAATTCGCTGTAGCAGACAGCGATCGGGGGGGACGTGACGTCGTTAGACCTATCTTCAGCAATCCTTCCGGTGACGGAGAAGCGGAGGTTTCGTTTCGGACCTATTTGGCTTGCCTTGCCAGGCGTGGCCTTCCTCCTGATCTTCTTCCTGTGGCCGACGCTGCACATACTCGTGTCGGCCGTATGGGGAGGCGACGGCGGCTTCTCGTTGAAGGCCCTGCTGGCGGTCTTCACATCGCCGTCCTACAGCCGCGTCATGACGACCACATTCACCGTCGCCATCCAGGTGACGGTGCTTTGCGTGCTGATCAGCTATCCGTTGGCCTACTGGCTAAGCCGGCATTCGGCGAGGCGTCAGCGACTGATGATGATGCTGATCCTGCTGCCATTCTGGACCAGCGCTCTGGTCAAGAACTTTGCATGGCTCGTCCTGTTCGGCCGGAACAGCAGTTTTGCGCAGCTCATCATGTCGATGGGCGGAGCCGGCGATCGGCTGCTGTTCAACAAGACGGTCGTGCTGTTCGGTATCGTACACACGCTGGTGCCGCTTTGCGTCATCGCAATGATGCCGACACTGAACCAGGTCAACAAGTCACTTCTCTCGGCTGCGACGACGCTGGGCGCGAGTCCGACGCAGGCATTCTGGCGGATCTTTCTTCCGCTTTCGATGCGCGGTGTAGCGACCGCTGGCCTGATGATTTTCATCACGTCGCTCGGCTTCTTTATCACCCCGTCGCTGCTCGGCAGCCCGCGCGAGACGATGGTGGGGCAGTTGATCATCGAGCAGATCAACGAATTGCAGAATCTTCAGCAGGGGAGCGCGTTCGGTGTGATCCTGCTCGCCGGGGCGATCATCGCAGTGGTGCTGTTCGACCGCGTATTCGGTCTTTCGGGCATGGGCGGCGGTAGTGGGCAATCGCAGCCGGACAGCCGTGTCCGTCGCTTTGGCCTCTGGCTCGCCGGCCACATCGGCAACATCTTCGACCCGGTGGCGCGCAGCTATCGCAATACGTTTCGTGGATTGCCGGGATCCCGCCTGCTGGGATTGTACAGCTTGCTCGTGATCGCCATCCTGCTCGTCCCCGTGATTGCGATCATCCCGATGGCGTTTACGAGCGGCAGCTTCCTTGCCTTTCCGCCGCCTGGCTTCAGTCTTCGCTGGTTCGACACTTATTTCGCGTCGCCGATCTGGATGGCTGCCACCGCCCGGTCGTTCGGAATCGGCGTGGCTTGCGCGGCGCTGACGATCGTGGTGGCGGGGACCGTTGCCTTTGCGGTCGTCCGCTCGGGAAGCAGACTGGCGGGCGCCATCTTCATCTTCTTCATGTCGCCGATGATCGTGCCGCATCTCGTCATCTCGATAGGCCTGTTCTACCTGTTCGCGCAGATGTCGCTGATCGCGACAGATGTCGGCCTCGTGCTCGGCCACAGTGTGATCGCAACGCCCGTCGTCTTCATCATCGTCCTGTCGACCTTGCGCGGGCATGACTGGCGGCTGGATGACGCTGCGCTCACGCTCGGAGCCTCACCTCGCAAAGCATTTTTCAGGATCACGCTGCCATTGATCAGCGGTGGCATCGTTGCGGGGCTGATCACGGCCTTCCTCATCTCCTTCGAAGAGCTGACGATCGCGCTCTTCATTGGCGGTGGTCTGATCACGACGCTCCCCAAACAGCTTTGGAGCGACATCTTCCTCCAGATCAACCCGACCCTGGCGGCTGCGTCCGTTGTCGTGCTGGGCGTTGTGACGGTGCTGTTCCTGCTGATGGAGGTCATCAGCTATTGGCGAAAGCCGGCTTGACCGCGCCCATCGGGACAGGTGTATAAAAAGCGAGCATCGGATCGCGGAAGCCTGGATGCGAGCGTCCGGGCCTGCTTGGAAACACTCGCGTTGATATGGTGGCCCGTGATGCCGACGGCAAGATCGCGGGTTTGCAATGCGTTTTACGTTAAGACAGCTGGAGTATTTCGTAGCTGCCGGGGAGACGGGCAGCATTACGCTCGCGTCCGAACGCATCAACATATCGCAGCCGTCGATCTCGACGGCCATCTCACACCTTGAGAAAGAGCTGGGCGTCCAACTGTTCGTCCGGCATCACGCGCTCGGTCTGTCGCTGACGCCGGCCGGGCGAAGTCTGCTCCGGGAAGCGAAGAACGTACTCAATCAGGCCGAGCAACTCTATTCGGTCGCCTCCGATGTCGACGGGCAGGTTCGTGGCCAGATTACGGTTGGCTGTCTGGTGACATTGGCGCCGATGGTCATGCCGGAACTGGCGCATTCGTTCACCACCGCATTTCCGGATACCCAGATCAGGCATATCGAGCTCAACCAGGAGCAGCTTCTCGAAGGGCTGCGCTGTGCCGAGATCGATGTCGTCATCACTTACGACCTGCAGTTGCCGTCGGGGATCGCATTCACGCCGCTGGCCCAGCTGCCCGTGCATGTCGTGGTCAGCGAAAACCACAGATTTGCATCCAGATCGGCCGTATCGCTTACCGAGCTCATCGACGAGCCGTTGCTGCTGCTGGATCTCCCGCTAAGCCGCGAATACTTCCTCGCTTTATTCATGGGCGAGGGATTCGAGCCGCGCATCGGCGGACGTTCAGCATATCAGGATGTCATTCGCACGATGGTTGCGAATGGCTATGGCTATACGCTGGCCAATGTGAGGCCGAGATCCGATACGGCGCTCGACGGCAGGAAGGTCGTCCGGGTGAAGCTCGTCGGTGAATACCGCCCGATGGTGATCGGCGTCGCGACACTGGCGCAACTGACCAAGTCACGCTTGATCGAAACGTTTCAGGCGCATTGCCAGGCGCTGATTTCCGAAGACTACATACCCGGCATGGTGGCCCCCGGCGTCGATCATCCGGTATCCGGAAAGAAGTGAGCAGGGCACGCGGTTTGCGCCGATCCTGCCTGGTTCAAGATCAATGCTGCTGACTATGCAGGCATGCCTCGGAAAACCGGAAGGTGCCCTTCGCGAAAGCGAATTAGGCCGAAACCGGCAGGTTCAGTAAGCTCAATCACAAGTCCAGCGCATCCGCCGAGCAGCGTTCGAATTGCATCATCCAGATGTGGTGACAAACGTCCGGTTTTCGGTACGCGCCGTTGGGTCGCGTCTTCACAGCGTCGATCAACGTTGGTGCGTCGAAGCCGAAGCCTCGACAGACGATCGTCGCAGCCCGCGGCGGTGCGCAGCATATGTTTCGCAAATCGGAGACAGTCATTGACCACCGAACCGAATGATTCCAACGAACGCCAGCTGAGAATTGACCTCGCGGCTGCCTTCCGCCTGTTTGCAAGGCTGGGCATGCACGAGGCCGTCGCCAATCATTTCAGCGCGGCGGTGTCGAGTGACGGTCGCAAGTTCCTGATGAATCCGAAGTGGCGACACTTCTCGCGGATCAAGGCCAGCGATCTCGTGTTGTTCGATCTCGATGCAGATGGCTCGTTCGGAGGTCAGGCATCCGTAGATCCGACTGCGTGGTCGATCCACAGCCAGATGCACAGCCTGCTTCCGCAGGCGCGCGTCGTGTTGCATCTGCATCCACCCTTCGTCACAACCATTGCCTCGCTGGCCAATCCTGACATAAAGCCGATCGACCAGAACACGGCGCGCTATTTCAATCGTGTCGCTTTGGATGCCGCATATTCCGGAATGGCCGACAGCGAGCAGGAGGGCGCGCGTCTGGCAAAGCTCTTGGGCAACCGCTCGCGCCTGATGATGGGAAATCATGGCGTGATGATTGCTGCGAGGACGGTCGGCGAGGCGTTTGACGACATGTACACCATTGAGCGTGCGTGCCAGACCCTGGTGCAGGCCTATGCCACCGGTCAGCCACTGAATGTGCTGCCCGGCGATATCGCCGAACGCACCGCACACGACTGGGAAGGTCTCACCGATTTTTCCGAAGCGCACTTCGCCGAAATGAAAAAGCTGCTCGATGCGGAAGACCCGTCCTACGCGCATTGAGCGTTCGTCGTCATGCGTCGATCGGCGCGCGGAGCCTTCACATCGGCCGAGCCCAAGCACTGGGCAGCCAAATGATAATGTTCGCGTGCTGGTGCGTTGCTCCAACATCGATGCGTGGATGATCCGGCCGTGGAGCGTTTCGGGCGGTCAGAAGTGGATACAGGGATGTCGATCGAGCGCGTAGACACGATTGTGGTGGGTGGAGGCCAGGCTGGTCTCGCCATGAGCGAACATCTGGGCATGGCGGGCGTGCCGCATGTGGTGCTCGAACGGCATCGGATTGCCGACCGCTGGCGGACCGCCAGATGGGATTCGCTGGTCGCCAACGGCCCCGCATGGCACGATCGTTTTCCTGGGATGGAATTTCCCGGTGCGCATCCCGACTCGTTTCCCGGCAAGGAAAGCGTCGCGGATTATTTCGTGTCCTATGCCGAAATGATCGCTGCGCCGGTGCGCTGCGGCGTTGATGTGACATCGGTCGAACGGATGGCCGGACAGCCGGGGTTCATGGTCAGGACCTCCGCGGGCAATTTCGAAGCGATGAACGTTGTCGCGGCGACCGGGCCGTTTCAGGTGCCCGTCATTCCGCAGATCGTTCCGCAACGCGCAGACATCATCCAGCTGCATTCCAACGACTATCGCAATCCCGGCCAGTTGCCGGAAGGCGCCGTCCTGGTCGTTGGCGCAGGCTCGTCCGGCGGCCAGATTGCCGACGAATTGCTGCGTGCGGGCAGGCGCGTCCATCTGTCGGTCGGGCCGCACGAACGTCCGCCGCGGGCCTATCGCGGCCGCGACTTCTGCTGGTGGCTCGGCGTGCTCGGAAAATGGGACTTGGAAACGAAGCAGCCGGGCACCGAGCACGTCACGATTGCGGTGAGCGGCGCGCGCGGCGGCCAAACCGTCGATTTCCGGCGACTGGCGGCCGAAGGCATGCATCTCGTCGGTTCGACAGCGTCGTATGATCAGGGCAAGGTGCTGTTCGCGAACGACCTCGCCGACAACATCGCCCTGGGCGATGCGTCCTACAGAAGCTTGCTGGACGAGGCCGATGCCTATATCGCACGGTTCGGGCTGGACTTGCCGCCCGAGCCGGACGCGCGCATCGTCAGGCCCGATCCTAATTGTGTGACCGATCCGGTGCGCGAACTGGATCTCGCAGCAGCCGGCATCACATCGATTGTCTGGGCCACGGGTTTTGCCACCGACTATAGCTGGCTGAAAGTCGATGCATTCGACACGGTGGGCAAGCCGAGGCACCAGCGCGGCGTGTCTTCCGAACCCGGGATCTATTTTCTGGGACTTCCCTGGCAGTCGCGTCGGGGGTCTGCATTCATCTGGGGCGTCTGGCACGATGCGAAGCACCTGGCGGACCGCATCTCAACGCAGCGGCGCTACACCGATTACGATACATCGGCGCGACGCGCGGTCGGGCACGCAAGCTAGTCCGTACTGGCAGGCTCCGGAGCAGGTTCGTCGCAGTGTCGACAGGGCTCGCGGTTCAGGCCCTGGCGGGACCAGAATGGCTCGTGGAGATCGACGGTACGGCAGTTATTCCGGAACAGGCGGGGCGGAGGGCTCCGTCCGCGCGCGCTTCTCGACATGATCGATGAGCGAGTAGTCCGGTCACGGCACGCATGTATCTTACGCGCTGATGACCAATCGTCAGCTAGCGTTGCAACCGGATGCCGGGGCCGATCGCGGGGCGATGGGCACGGCAGACCGATAGGCGCGGTTCGCGTAGATCAGAGGCGATCCTTCTGTGGCGAGGGCAACGTCCTGGACTTCGCCGAAGAAAACGTAGTGGGTGCCGATCTTCTTCCACGACGACAGGGTGCAACTGAAGGCGACCAGTCCGTCGACGACACGGGGAGAGCCGTTGACGTCGGGAGCCCAGGTCGCGCACGAGAATTTGTCGCCATCTCCGGTGGTCCATCGCTTCGCAAAACAGTCCGAAATGCCGGATTGATCGTCCCGCAGCAGGTTGACGCAGAACACGCCGTTCACCTTGATCGCCTGTGCGGTCGCGCTGGTCTCGTTGATGCAGACGAGCAAGGTCGGCTGTGGCGTGTCGGCCGAGACGGACGACATTGCCGATACCGTCGCGCCCTGGCGGCCAGCCGTGCCATCTGTCGTTACGATACTGACGGTGCAAACCGCATTGCTCATGCCGGCTAAGAACTGATCGCGCAGTACCATGGTTATGGACCTCTAAGGAGCTGACCGCTCGGAGCGAGCGGTATCCTTCACGAGCACCCTTAAGCTGCTCGCCGCCGATCCGCGGATGCGTATCTTGCTCCCTAGAGTTGCCCAACCCATGACTGCGATAAATTATCGGTTTTGAGAGCGATGCTTCTGATTTTCAAAAGTGCCAAGTTGCGGTAGCCAAACGGGCGTGTGGCCGGTGCATCTCTCATCGTGAATTGCAGAAGCTAATGCAATCATACCAGGGTCGCTGGTCGTCCTTGTACGCGCGAGCGCCGCCGATCATCTTTCCATCTAACCGATCGATGTAAACTGCGGAGCCGATGGCTCGACGCCGCTTCTGGCGCGCAGCCGTCATTTGGTGAATACGATCTGCCTGGTAAGAGCCCCGCCGCCCATTAATGTGGCAGCTCTGCCCAAATCATGGGAGCGGACGATCCAAATTATTGTACGTCCCGGGACAAGCTTTCTGCGGACATGCGCCCGTAGGCTTCTTCGAGGTTAGGAACATGGTTCAGGCCATGACAACGTCGAAGGAGCGATCGAATGGTCAAGTTGCATTTTGCTGACATCCGTAGGCTTTGGCCTGAAACGGGCGCGATGATCGGATGGCGTGCGGCGGCAGTGGGCGCGCTATTGGCGGTCGGCACCTTTGTTCCGATGTCGGCGCAGGCGGCCGTGCCGGCGGCTTGCGCCGAGTTGCAGGCGAAATATCCGGACTGGAAAGGCAAGACACTCGTCAACGCCATTAATCCGCATACACCGGGCTATGAATCGATCGATCCCAAGGATCCCAACAAATATATCGGTTTCGATATCGATCTCGGTGAGCAGATCGGCGAATGCCTTGGCTTCAAGCTGACCTACAAAGCTGTGACCTTCGCGGCCTTGCTGACCACGCTGGCATCGGGCCAGGCGGACATCGTGATTTCCGACATCTATGCCACCGAGGAGCGCGCCAAGGCCGCCGATTTCATCACCTATTCCAAGGTGTTCGACGGCGTGCTCGTCGCCAAGGGTAATCCGAAGAAGATCACCGGTATCAACACCTCGCTGTGCGGCACGGCTGCGGCGGAAAACACCGGCTATGTCGAAGTGCCGCTGATCCAGGCGCTGGGGCCGGAATGCAAGAAGGAAGGCAAAGCGGAGCCGACCATCCAGCTCTATGACAACAATGCCAACTGCATTCAGGCGATCCTTGCCGGCCGCGCCGACACCTATATCAACGACGTCAACACCGTCGACAACGCGGTGAAAGCCTATCCGGACAAGCTCGAGAAGGCGGTCGCGGTGACGATCCCCTATCAGGTCGGCATTGCCGTGCCGAAGGACAAGCCCAAGTTCCGCGATGCGGTGAAGGCCGCACTCACCGAGATCTACAAGTCCGGTGATCAGCTCGCACTGCTGAAGAAGTGGAAACTCGATCCGGAAAACCTGATGGAGCCCGGCCTGCTGACGGTGAAGTAACGCCGGCCCGCAAGCAAGGATCACTCTCACGTAAGGGCTTTCTGCCTCCATGGAGCTGTTCCTCCACTATCTCAGCATGCCGTATATGATCGAGGGTATTCAGGCGACCTTGCAGGTCACCGCCCTCGGTCTCGCCGGCGGGCTGATCCTCGGTGTGATCCTGGCATGGATGCAACTCAGCCGGTTCAAGCCGCTGGCATCCTTCGCCCGGGTCTATGCTGTGATCTTCCGCGGCACGCCGCTGATCCTGCAGATGGTGTTCGCCTACAATGCGCTGCCGCAGATCGGCATCAAGCTTCCCGCCATTCTCGCAGCCGGCCTGGCGCTGGCCTGTAACGAAGCGCCATTCATCGCCGAGATGCTGCGCTCCGGCGTGCTCGGCGTTGACCGCGGTCAGGTGGTGGCCGGTCAGGCGCTCGGCATGACCCCGGGCGTCCTAATGCGCCGGATCATCGCGCCGCAGGCGATCCGGTCGATGATCCCCGCTTTCGGCAACGAAGCGGTCAGCGCGCTGAAGAATTCGTCGCTAGCCTCCGTCATCGCCGTGCAGGAGCTGACGCTGCGCTCGACGCAACTGGCGTCCTCGACCTTCGATTTCTTTTCGATCTTCTTCGCGTCGGGTCTGATCTATCTCCTACTCACAGCGGCGATCGCCGGCATCCAACTGCTTCTGGAATGGAAGTTCGACCTCGATCGCACGGCAAAGCAAACTACATTCATGCGCTTCCTGCCGTGGTACCGCGCCCCGGGCATCGACGATCCCTTGGTTCCGGATGCTGGCGCTCCGCCGGAGCTTCTGCCCGATGGCGGTGTCGCCGAACTACCGCCGCCGCGACTGCGGCCGGAACGCGGCGATCCCATCAAACGCGCGGAGATGCTGGCGCGCAACAATGTCGCCGTCGAGGTCTCCGATCTCCGCAAGAGCTACGACAGGAACGTGGTGCTCGACGGCGTCGACATCACGGTCAGGATCGGTGAAGTGATCGCGCTGCTCGGACCAAGTGGCTCTGGCAAGAGCACGCTGCTCCGCTGTATCAACAATCTCGAACTGTGGAACGGCGGCGCCATCAAGGTCGCCGGCCGCCAGCTCGGCTTCAACGCGCATGGCAAGCCGCTGTCGCCGCGGCTGCTGGCGAATGCCCGCGCCGAGGTAGGCGTCGGCATGGTGTTCCAGCAGTTCAACCTGTTCGGCCACCTCACGGCCAAGGAGAACATCGCCGGCCCGCTGCGCTGGGTGCATGGCGTCGCGCGCGCCGATGCCGAGCGTCGTGCCGATGAACTCCTGGCGCGCGTCGGTCTCAGCCACCGCGCCGATGCGCTGCCGCGGCATCTGTCCGGTGGCCAGCAACAGCGCGTCGCCATCGCCCGGGCCATCGCGCCCAATCCAAGCGTGCTGTTGCTGGACGAGCCGACGTCGGCGCTCGATCCCGAATTGGTCAACGAGGTCCTCGAAGTGATCCGCAGGCTCGCCGTCGAGGACGGTCTGACCATGATCATCTCGACGCATCAGCTGCGCTTTGCCAGCGAAGTGGCCGACCGTGTGGTGCTGCTCGCCGGAGGCGCGATCATCGAAGAAGGCCCAGCCAGTGAAGTCCTGACCAATCCGCGCAATCCCGTCGCGCAGCGTTTCCTCAATGCGATGGAGGCGGAAGTCTCGTGATCGTCGCGCCTGTGAAGTTTGTCCATTTGCTACCGAGGGCCTCAGCATGAAACATCATCTTCTTCCGGTGTCGCCGAAGACCGTTCACTGGGGCTATTTCAGCAAGGTGGTCACGCCGTCGCTGACGCTGAAGTCGGGCGACCGCGCTACCATCGAAACGCTGACGCATCATGCCAATGACGATTACGAGCGCATGATCGAAGGCGATCCCGGCGCCGAGAGCGTGTTCAAATGGACCCGCGAGCACAAGGCGGTGGTGCGGCGTGGGTCGGGCCCGACGGAAGGTCCGTTCATCCGCGGCTCAGGCGAAGGCGTCGGCGTGCATCTGCTCACCGGGCCGGTGGCGATCGAAGGCGCAGAGCCGGGCGATGTGCTGGAAGTGCGTATTCTCGACGTGCGCCCGCGGCCGGCCTGCAAGGCCTGTTATGCCGGCAAGTGTTTCGGCTCCAACGTCGCCGCGAATTGGGGCTTCCACTATCACGACCTGATCGAGGAGCCGAAGCCGCGCGAGGTCGTGACGATCTTCGAGCTCGATACGTCGGGCGAGCCGTTTGCTAAAGCGGTCTATAATTATGTCTGGACGCCGCAGACCGACCCCGATGGCATCCTGCATCCAACCATCGATTATCCCGGCGTGCGCGTCGATCACGCGACCATCAGGAAACGCGAAAACATCCTGCCGAACGTCAAGGTGCCGGCACGGCTGCATTTCGGCACCATGGGCCTCGCGCCATCCGAGGAGGATTTCGTGTCGTCGATCCCGCCGAGTTACACAGGCGGAAATATCGATGACTGGCGCGTCGGCAAGGGCGCCAAGATGTTCTATCCCGTGGCGGTGCCCGGTGCATTCTTCTCGGTCGGCGATCCCCATGCCGCGCAGGGCGACAGCGAGCTCGGCGGCACGGCCATCGAGACCTCGCTGACCGGCGATTTCGAGTTCATCCTGCACAAGCATCGTGACCTCGGCGGTACGCCCCTCGAAGGCCTGACGCATCCGATGCTGGAAACCGCGGAAGCCTGGTCGGTCTACGGCTTCACCTTCCCGAACTATCTCGCCGAACTCGGCGCCAATGCGCAGCTCGACGTCGCCAATCATTCCAGCCTCGATCGGGCCATGCGCGATGCGTTCCGCAAGCTCAGGCGTTTCCTGATGACGGTGCACAAGATGAGTGAAGACGAGGCGATCTCGCTGATGTCGGTCGGTGCGGATTTCGGGGTGACGCAGGTGGTCGATGCCAATTGGGGCGTCCATGGCACAATCCGCAAGAAGGTCTTCCGCTGCGACTAAGCGGATGAAATTGCACTGAATTCGGCTATGAGGATGATGGCGCGGTGATCGGGGAAGTTGCAGGGCAGGGCGCTGCGTCCTTCGGGATGGCACGGAGGTTGCTTCGCTTCGGCTATGAAGGTCGATGCATGAGCCTCCGTCCGTTCACCAGTGAATCCTACTCTGAAGACGACCGCCCCGAAGCATGGCGCGACGTCCTGAGTTCGATTGGCTTGCAGCCGACAGCTGCGACGACCACGCATCACGGGCATGCCACCGCAGTTCGTCGCACCTTCGAAGGTATTGCTCTGGCCAAACTGTCTGCCGGCGCACAGGCGATTTCGCCGCTGTCGGATCTGGCCAGCGATCATCCGCTGGTGTTGCTGCCGCTTGAGGATGGTGTCGGCCTAAAGACAGTCGCCGGACATCAGATCGTGGCCGCTGGACATCTGCTGCTGCTGCCGCGCAAAGGGGACTGGAGCGTCGCATTCCAGCGCGACATGCGCGCGGTGGTGCTCTCGGTGACGTCCGATCCGCTGCACAGCCGCCGCGCCAGTGCTCCCGCCATCGCCGATGTCCAGATCATAGGCCCCGGCGGCTTCGGCGATGTGTTCGCGCGTATGATGGAACAGGCGGCCCGCAACCTCGAAACATTGTCCGATGCCGAGTGGTTGGCGATCGCACAAGGTCTTGCCGATCTGTTGCCGACCTTTACACGTCAACTGGCCGAGCCGACGGCCGATCTCAACAGCGGCACGGCGACCAAGGCTGCGACTTTGCATCGGCTGTGCCAGACCATCGAGCGACGCCTCGACGATGCGGATCTGACGCCGGCCAAGGTGGCGCAGGCCGAGGGCATCTCCGAACGTTATCTGCAGAAACTGTTCGAAGGCACCGGCAGCAGTTTTACACATTATCTTCGCGAGCGCCGGCTGCAGCGCACCTGGGCCGATCTGTCGAATCCGTCCGAGGCGCATCACTCGATTTCCGAGATTGCCTTTCGTGCCGGCTTCAATGACTCCGCACATTTCAGCCGCACGTTCCGTCATCGCTTCGGCCTGTCGCCGCGCGAGTTTCGCCAGAACGAAGCCGAGCGCCTGACGGCATCGGCGACGGCAGCGGGACAACGCGGTTGGCCACAGGACGCGCTGGCGCAGTTGCGCAGCCAGCATGCGCCATCGGCCGCTGAGAAGATTGCGCAGCCGGAGCCGGCCTCGACGATCCCGCACGGCATCGCGGATACTTCGAAGAATCAGCGGCACCATCATCTCGCCGCCGATGCATCTCGCGTGCACTGGGGCTATTTCAGCCGCTCGTTGCCGCCGCAGATCGAGATCAATTCCGGCGACACGATCACCATCGAAACACTGACGCAGCACGCATCCGACGATCCCGAGCGGATGATCAAGGGCGATATCGGCGCTGAGAGCGTGTTCTGCTGGACACGCGATCAGAAGAATGTCGATCGCCGCGGCGCCGGTCCGATGGATGCCTCGATCTATGGCCGCGGTGCCGGCGAGGGCTTTGGCGTCCACATCTGCACCGGGCCGGTGGCGATCAGGGACGCGCAGCCCGGCGACGTGCTGGAAATCCGCATCCTCGACATCGTGCCGCGCGCCAGTCGCAATCCGGATTTCGACGGTCAGGTTTTCGGCAGTAGCGTCGCGGCGTGGTGGGGCTATCACTACAAGGAATTTCTCGCCGAGCAGAATGCGCGCGAGGCGGTGACGATCTACGAAATTCTCGATCACGACGACGTGCCATATGCGCGCGCGCTCTATTCGTATCGCTGGGAGCCGCAGACCGATCCGTTCGGCACCGTGCACAACACCTACGACTATCCGGGCATTCCGATTACGCCGGCCTCTGTACGGCGTCGGCATGACGTGCTCGACGGCATTCGCATTCCACTGCGCCCGCATTTCGGTGTCATTGCCGTGGCGCCGCGCGAGGCCGATCTCGTCGATTCAGTGCCGCCAGCCTATTTTGGCGGTAACCTCGACAATTGGCGGCTCGGCAAGGGATCGACGGTCTATCTGCCGGTTTCGGTGCCCGGCGCATTGCTGTCGGTCGGCGATCCCCATGCCGCGCAGGGCGACGGCGAACTCGGCGGCACGGCGATCGAATGTTCGATGACCGGAACCTTCCAGGTGGTCCTGCACAAGAAGGGCAATCTCGCCGGCCAGGCGTTCGCCGATCTCACTTATCCGCTGATCGAGACCGAGAGTGACTGGGTGCTGATGGGCTTCAGCCATCCGAACTATCTCGCAGAATTCGGCGCCAAGGGGCAGAGCGAGGTCTATGCGACCTCGTCGCTCGATCTCGCGATGAAGGACGCCTTTCGCAAGATGCGGCGCTTCCTGATGAACATCAAAGGTCTCACCGAGGATGAGGCGATCGCGTTGATGTCGGTCGCGGTCGACTTCGGCGTGACGCAGGTCGTCGATGGCAATTGGGGCGTCCATGCCATTCTGAGCAAGCGGGTGTTCGATCACACGTCAAAATCATAAGGTCCAGGAGACGCGCTGTTGCAATTTCACATGATCTCCGGCGGGCCGAAGCCGGTCGCGCCGTTCAGCCATGCTGTGGAGACCGAGGGCTTCGTGTTCGTCACGGGGCAGATGCCGGACACGCCGGCAATGCCGGGCGTGCTGCCCGATGGCATCGTGGCTCAGACCAAAGCGGTGATGGAAAATCTGCGCGTGGTGCTCGCGGGGCTCGAGCTCGGCTTCGAGCACATCACCATGACGCGGATTTATCTCACCGAGTTCAAGCGCGACTACGTGGCGATGAACGAGACCTATCGCAGCTATTTTCCGCCGGATCGCCTGCCGGCGCGGACCTGTGTCGGCGTCACGGGCCTCGCTTATGACGCTCTGATCGAAATCGACCTGGTTTGTCGACGGCCCACATAATAGTCGGTGCGAAGAGATGGAAAGCCTAGTTCGCCTTTTCGATCAGGCTTTCCAGCAGGCGCTTCAGGTCGGCCGTTGCCTTGTTGCCGTAGTTCTCGGCGATATGGGCCTCCTGGCTCAGCGCCAGCGAGTTCAGCCGCTGGGTCAGAGTCTTGCCACGGTCGGAAATGAACATCACCACCTTGCGGCGGTCGTCGGGGTCCTGCACCCGGTAGACCAGCGCATCAGACACCATCCGATCGACCATCTTGGTCAGGGTCGGATGATTCAGCAGAACCGCATCGGCGAGGTCGCCCATGGAGTGGCCCTTGCCGTCGGACAGCACTTTCAGAATGCGCCACTGTTCGACCGGCACGCCTTCCTTCTTGAAGCGCGCATCGAGCTGGCGATTAATTTCCCGGTTCGCCTGCGCCAGCAGATAAGCGAGGTGTTCGGTGATGGGCGTGCTCGGCGTTCTGGCCACGGTTGGGAAACTTTGCTGGAAGGGGTGATGAATATTAAGCGACTTTGCCTGATCCATATGCACGGGAATCGTTGAATATTCAATATTTTCCTCTACGATATTTTCTTTCGCACGATTTTACTGCCGATAAATTGACGCCGCACCGCCGCTGACAACGTCGAAAGGAGAGCGACATGCTCTCGTCACTGCAGATTGCAACGACCGGTGCGCTGCCGATGCCGGCGCCATGGTTGCTGAAGGGCTTTCAGGACAGCGGGGGAGGTCGTGCCGCTATTGCACGTCCCGATTTGTTTCCGCGGCGTCGCAATCGCGAAAAGCTGCGCGTCGTCAATTTTATCGGGCTGTCCGGCCCGGCCGGGATCTGGGGCCTGGCGGGCACCAATAGCATGATGCTCGCGGCATCGGAGATCAATCGGCGCGGCGGCATTCTCGGGCGCGAGATCGAGCCGGTGTTTCATGACGCCGGCGGCGATATCGATGGCGTTGTCCGCACGGCAGCCGACATGATCGCGGCTGGTGATGCCGATGTCATCATGGGCTCTCATATCAGCGCGGTCCGCGTCGCGTTGCGCAAGGTGATCGCCGGGCGCGTGCCCTATATCTACACGCCTGTCTATGAGGGCGGAGAACGCACGCCCGGCGTGATGGCGATCGGTGAGACGCCGCGCGATCAGTCGCGCCCGGCCATCGAATGGCTGGCGAATGAAAAGAAGGCGAAGCGCTGGTATCTGATCGGCAGCGATTACGTCTGGCCGTGGCTGGCCCACAAGGCCACCAAGACATATATCGCCGGCGCCGGAGGGCGCGTGGTCGGTGAGGAATTCGTTGCGCTTGGCGAGCAGAATCACGATGCCCAGATCGCCCGCATCCGGGCCGCCAAGCCGGATGTCGTGGTCATCTCGCTGATCGGTACCGACAGCATCGTGTTTAACCGCGCCTTCGCCGAACATGGTCTCTCGTCGAAGGTTCTCCGACTGGCGGGGGCCATGGATGAAACGCTGCTGCTCGGCATGGGCGCGGATAGTTCCGAGGGGCTCTATTGTGCATCGGGCTATTTCGTCGACCGTGCATCGGCGGCGAATGATGCATTCCGCGCGCAATATGAAGCATCGTTTGGACGCTGTGCGCCTGTGCCGGGATCGGTCGCGCAGTCGAACTACGAGGGGCTTCGGTTTCTCGAATCCGTGGCGACCAAGGCGGGCTCATTCGACGTCCGGCCGATGCTGAACGCGGCGTCCAGTGTGGCCTATCATGGCGCCCGCGGTGAGGTCAGCATGCGCGGCGGGCGGGCGAAAATGCCGATCTATCTTGCCGAAGCAGACGGTCTGGATTTCAGGCTCATCCGGACATTCTAGGTCAGTCGCAGACGATCCGATCGGGACGATCCCGAAAAATAATACTTGAAAAGGAAAATATTTCTCTTTCTAATGATGCGCGAAAGGCGACACCGTCGTCGCCTTGACGGCGTGGGCATCCCGAAGAAATGCCGTGCCGGTTGCATCGTGGATATCAGGAGAAATCATCGTGGCCGTTTCACTTCCCACTCCCGATCAACTCCTCGCCGTCGCCGATCAGTGCGGCCTCGCGCTGTCCGATGAGGACGTCACCTCGTTCCGCGCGCTGATGCAGGGATCCGTCGATGCCTACAACGTCGTGGCGGCGATGCCCGACGAAGTACCGGAAGTGAAATATCCGCGTACGCCTGGCTATCGGCCCGCGCCGGAAGAGAACACGCGCAACGCCTGGTATCGCAAGTCGGTGGTGAAGGGTGCGCCCAGCGGCAAGCTCAAGGGCAAGACCGTCGCGCTGAAGGACAACATCATGCTGGCCGGTGTGCCGATGATGAACGGCTCCTCCACGCTGGAAGGCTATGTGCCGGATTTCGACGCCACCATCGTCACGCGCATGCTGGATGCCGGCGCCGAGATCATGGGCAAGGTGCATTGCGAATCCTTCTGCATGTCCGGCGGCAGCCACACCAATTCGACGGGTAACGTGCATAACCCGCACAAGATGGGCTATTCCGCCGGCGGGTCGTCGTCCGGCAGTGCGGTCGTTGTCGCGCTCGGCGAAGTCGACATGGCGATTGGCGGTGACCAGGGCGGTTCGATCCGCATGCCGTCGTCCTTCTCGGGCACCTATGGCATGAAGCCGACCTGGGGTCTGGTGCCTTATACGGGCATCATGCCGATCGAGATATTCGTCGATCACACAGGCCCGATGACATCCAATGTCGCTGACAATGCGCTGCTGCTGGAAGTGCTTGCCGGCGATGACGGTTATGATCCGCGGATCAAGTCGCCGGAAGTGCCGGAATACACCAAGGCGCTCGGCACCGGCGTCAAGGGCATGAAGATCGCCATCGTCAAGGAAGGTTTCGAGCAGCTCGGCGCCGAAGACGCGGTCAACCGCAGCGTTCGCGAAGCCGCCAAGCGCTTCGCCGATCTGGGCGCGACAGTGGAGACGATCTCGATCCCGATGCATTTCACCGCGGCGGCGGTGTGGACCCCGATCGGCACCGAAGGCATGACGCAGACCATGATGGTGGGCGACGGCTATGGCCTCAGCCGGTCGGATCTCTATTCGACGTCGCTGATGGACGCCCATCGTGGCTGGCGCGGGCAGGCGGACTCGCTGTCCGAAACCACCAAGCTGCTGCTGCTGTTCGGCACCTATGTCAACAATAATTTCGGCCCTCGTTTTTACGGCAAGGCACTGAACATCTCGCGTCGTGTCACGGCTGCCTATGACAAGGCGCTGGCGAGCTATGATCTGTTGCTGATGCCGACCACGCCGATGAAGGCGACACCGCTGCCGGCGCCCGGCGCGCCGCGTGAAGAAGTCGTCGGCCGCGCCTTCGAAATGATCTCCAACACCTCGCCGTTCGATATCTCGCATCATCCGGCGATGTCGATCCCCTGCGGCATGGTCGATGGTCTGCCGGTCGGGCTGATGCTGGTCGGCAAGCATTTCGACGAGATGACCATCTATCGCGCGGCTCATGCCTTCGAGCAGTCCGCCGATTGGAAGACGATGTGAGGCATCCATGCAGAAGCGAGGATCGGTGATCACGCATGGATAATCTGATCATGGCGGTCTTCGAGATCGCCAGTTTCGGGGCGATCGTCGTGCTGGTCGTGCTGGGGCTGGGGATCATCGCCAGCATGATGGGTATCTTCAATTTCGCGCAGGGCGAGTTCGTTCTGCTCGGGGCCTATGTCACCTACATTGTTCACACCGCGGGTTTGCCGGTGTGGCTCGGTATGGTCGCGGCACCATTTGTTGTCGGCGCACTGGGCTTCGTGCTCGAGCGGCTGATCGTCCGGCGCTTCTATGCCGCGCCGATCGTCGCCATGCTCGGCACTTATGCGCTCGGACTGATCATTCGCGAGATTGTGCGTGGCCTGATCGGCGGACTGTATCTCTCGGTACCGGAGCCGGTCGGCGGCTCGGTGGCCATCGGCGGCATGCATTTCTCAACCTGGCGTCTGGTGATCATCGTGATCACCGCACTGGTGATGGCAGGGAGCTATCTGCTGCTGGCGCGCACCGCGTTCGGCCTGCGCATCCGCGCTTCGCTGGAGAACCCGGCGCTGGCGCGGGCCTCCGGCATTTCGACCAACGCAATCTATGGCGCAACCTTCGCGTTCGGCGCCGCGCTCGCGGGTCTGGCCGGCGCGCTGATCGTGCCGGTGTTCACGCTGTTTGCCGATCTCGGCATTCGCTTTCTCATCCAGGGTTTTGTCGCCGTCATGGTCGGCGGCATCGGCTCTTTTGCAGGTCCGGTCGCCGGCGCCGGCCTGATCGGCACGCTGAGTGCGGCGCTGCCCTGGGTCATTTCGCCCGTTATCGCTGATGTCGCTGTGTTCGTGCTCGCCATCATCTTCATCAAATTCCGGCCGCAGGGCCTCGTTGCAGGAAAAGGGGTTTAGTCCAATGTCTCAAGACGCCAACACTCTCAGCCGCCGCCGCTTTCTCGGCAATGCGGCGCTGTTCGGGACGGCCATCGCCACTGGTGTCGGCAGTTGGGTGATCCGGCCGGACTGGGCCAACGCGGCTGCCGGACCAATCAAGGTCGGTGTCGGTACCGATCTGACCGGGCCGATGGGCTATGCCGGCAATGCCGACGCCAATGTGGCCAGGATGGTGATCAAGGACATCAACGATGCCGGCGGTCTGCTTGGCCGGCCGCTGGAACTGTATATCGAGGACACTGCGTCCAATGAATCCGTCGCGGTCGGCAATGTGCGGAAGCTGATCCAGCGCGAAAAGGTCGATCTGGTCATCGGCGGCATCACGTCGTCGATGCGCAACGCCATCAAGGACGTCATCGTCTCCCGCGGCAAGACGCTCTATATTTATCCGCAGCTCTATGAGGGCAAGGAATGCACGCCCTATCTGTTCTGCACCGGGCCGACGCCGGCGCAGCAATGTGATGAATTCATCCCCTGGCTGATCAAGAATGGCGGCAAGAAGTTTGCGCTGCCCAGTGCAAATTATGTCTGGCCGCATACGCTGAACGTCTATGCCCGCAAAGTGATCGAGGCCAATGGCGGCGAGGTCGTGTTCGAGGAGTATTACCCGCTCGACCAGATCGATTTTTCGTCGACCGTGAACCGCATCATTTCGAACAAGGTCGATGTCGTCTTCAACACCGTCATTCCGCCAGGCGTCGGGCCGTTCTTCAAGCAGCTCTCCGAAGCAGGCTTCCTCAAGAATGGCGGGCGGCTCGCCTGCGTCTACTATGACGAGAATACGCTCAGCATCAATCAGCCGGCCGAGATCGAGGGCCTCGCGAGCTGCCTCGATTACTTTAAGGCGCTGACGCCGGAAGATCCGTTCAGTGCCAAGCTCCAGGCGGCCTACGAAAAACAGTTTCCCGGCAACTTCCTGTTCGCGGCTGGCAGTGCCGCGACCGGCACCTATCGCGGCCTGAAACTGTGGGAAGCCGCCGTCAAGGAAGCCGGCAGTGTCGATCGTGATGCAGTTGCCAAGGCGCTCGACCATGCCAAGATCGCCGAAGGCCCGGGCGGCCCGGCCGAGATGGTCCCCGGTCAGCGGCACTGCAAGATGAAGATGTACACGGCGGTGGCCAAGGGCGGCAAATATGAGGTCGTCGCGCGCAGCGCCGGTCTCGTCGATCCCAAGGAATGCTGAGCCGATAGTCCGAACCTCGCGGGAGTGAGCGATATCACTCCCGCTTCTCTTTCTCTCATGCCGGCGACCTGATGACCGAGATGACGCCACTCTCTGCCGTATCTCTGACGCGAGGCATCAGCGCATCGCGCCAATGGCGCGTGCTGCCGATGATCGAGATCGCAGTGCTGGTCATTGGCCTGCTGCTGCCGCTGGTGCTGCAGGATTATCTCACCGTCTATGCCACGCGCGTGCTGATCCTCTGTCTGTTCGCGCTGTCATTCGACCTGGTCTGGGGCTATGCCGGCATCATGAGTTTCGGCCAGGCCGTGTTTTTCGGCTCGGCCGGGTATGGCGTGGCGCTGCTGGCGCGCGATCTTGGCATTACGTCCATCCTGCTCGTGCTGCCCGCCGGCCTTCTGATCGGCTTCGCCTTTGCGCTGCTGCTCGGCGGCTTTCTGTTGCTTGGTCGCCATCCCGCCAGCGTCATCTTCGTCGCGCTGGGCACGCTGACCGGCTCCTATGCCTGCGATCGTCTGGCGCGGGGCTGGTACTATCTCGGCGGCCAGAACGGCATTCCCTCGATCCCGCCGATGACAATCGGCAGCTATGAGCTCACAGAGGGACCTGTCTATTACTACATGGCCATCGGCTTCCTGATCGTGGTCTATCTGCTCTGTCGTTTCCTGATGCGCTCGCAATTCGGCCTCGCGCTGGCTGGCCTGCGCGAAAACGAACAGCGCATCGCCTTCTTCGGCTACAAGGTGCAGCACCTCAAGGCGATCATCTTCTCGCTGAGCGGGGCTATCGCCGGGCTCGCCGGCAGTCTCTATGCGTTTCACGAAGGCTTCGTCTGGCCGAATATGCTGGGCGTGGTGATCTCAACCCAGGTCGTGCTGTATGTGTTGTTCGGCGGTTCTGGCACGCTGATCGGCGCCGTGATCGGCACGGTTGTCATTGAGGCCGTCAGCTTCTGGCTGTCGAACAGCTATCAGGACATCTGGCCGATCATTCTTGGCGTATTGCTGCTGCTGGTCATCCTGTTCCGGCCCGCAGGACTGGTCAGCCTGCTGTTGTCAGAGCGCGAGCGCGTCGGCAGCTTCGGCCGTCCGGGGAAGCGATAGTCATGGCGCTTCTGGAAGCAAAAGGCCTCATCAAGATATTCGGCAAGCTCACCGCGCTGAACGGTGCCGATCTCACCATCGCTGCCAATGAATTCCACGGACTGATAGGTCCCAATGGCTCCGGTAAGAGCACGCTGATGAAATGTATCGCCGGCGCCGAGACACCGACGCAGGGCACCGTCACTTTCGGCGGCCACGATATCACGCAGGCCTCGCCAGCGGAGCGCGCCCGTGCCGGCATGAGCCTGAAATTCCAGATCACCAGCGTGCTGCCGGCGCTCACGCTGTACGACAACATCCTGCTGGCGCTGCAGGCACAGACATCACTGCTCAATCTGGCGCTGTCACGCACCCGCGGCGTGCTGCATGACAAAGTCATGGCGATGCTCGAACAGTTTCGTCTCGTCGATCGCGCCCACGAGCCGGCATCCGCTCTGTCCCACGGCCAGCAGCAATGGCTCGAGATCGCCATGGCGCTGGCGCCCGAGCCGAAGCTCCTGCTGCTCGACGAGCCGACCGGCGGCATGAGCCTGGAAGAACGCCGCGTCACCGGCGAATTGCTGCAGCCGATCAAGGCGCGCTGTTCGCTCGTCATCGTCGAGCACGATCTCGATTTCATCCGCGATATCTGCGACCGCCTGACCGTGCTGGATCAGGGCCAGATCCTGCAGACCGGCACGGTGCAGCATGTGCAGTCGTGCCCCAAAGTTCAGGAGGTCTATCTCCGCCGTGCCTGACGATAAATTCCTCGATATCCAGTCGCTCGATGCCGGTTACGGCCGCAGCCAGGTGCTGTTCGGCGTTACGCTCAGCGTGCCGTGGCGCGGCGGCGTCGCCATTCTCGGTCGCAACGGTGCCGGCAAAACCACGCTGATGAAGGCTATTGTCGGTGAGTTGCCGGTGCTCGGCGGTGCGGTGAGCCTCGATGGCCGCGATGTCGGCAAACTGCCGACCGAGCAGCGCATCCGCCGCGGCGTCGGCTATGTCCCGCAGGAACATTCGGTGTTCGCGAAACTCTCGGTGCGGGACAATCTCGCCGTCGGCGCGCTGACCAATCGCGACAGCGGGGCAGTTAACCGCGTGCTAGAGATCTTCCCGAAGCTCGGCCAGCGGCTCGATCAGTTTGCCGGCACATTGTCCGGCGGTGAGCGCAAGATGCTGGCGATCGGGCGCGCCATGCTGTCCGATCCCAAAATCTTGCTGCTGGATGAGCCGACTGAGGGCGTTTGGATCGGTGTCATCGAGGAAATTACCGAGCGCCTGATCCTGCTGGCGAAGGACATCGCCGTCGTCATCGTCGAGCAGCATCTCGATCTCGCGCTTCGGGTCGCGAGCCGCGCTTACGTGCTGGATCGCGGCCGGGTTGCGCTGACAGGTTCGGCGCAGGAAATCCGCAACGATCCACGATTGGTGCAGTATTTGGCGCCTTAGAACCAAGCGAGATCGTTGGCACACGCCTTGCTTTAGAGTGAATAATTTCCGCTTTTGGCGTCTCGCGTATTGCGAAGGCCGGTACTGCGATCGGGATTTTAGCGCGCTGGAAGCGTCTTGGTTCCGATCTCAAACCGTGTGCAGGGCGCCTGGCAAGCTCGGCCATTTCGGCTGTACGGTGCGATGTGGACGTCCAGCCTTCCGTGCTGTTACTTGTCCGGTCGCATTCATCTCGATCGCTTGTCCGGGCCCCGTTTCGCATGCAGAATTCCACTGGCCAGAGGAGGCGGGTGTCGCTGGCGGGCATCCGTCTTGACCGGGCCTCTTCAGTGGCATTGCCCCAGCAGATCGCAGCGCAGATGCGCGACGGGATTCTGCACGGGACGCTGCCGGCGGGCACCCAGTTTCTCGGTTCGCGGGAGATTGCGCGCGAACTCGGGTGCTCGCGCATGGTGGTGCTGAGTGCCTGGGACATCCTCTACGCCGAAGGTTATCTGGAATCGATGCCGCGCGGCGGTGTCTCGGTCGCTGCAGTCAGCCGCAACGCGGCATCACCGGCGGGCGCGTCTGCGGATACGTCTCGTATCGCCGGTCCCATCTCTCAGCGCTGGAAGTCGCTGATTGGCTTCACCTACGAGACCAATTGGGCGTCCGATTTCAGCCCCGGTGCGCCCGATATCTCGACCTTTCCGTTCGGCGACTGGGCCCGGTTGCTGCGCCAGACGTCGCTGCAACCCGACAAGGAGGAATGTCTCGATTTGTCCCCCGCCGGGCTTCCCGAGCTTCGGCGCGAGATCGCGGATTTCCTCGGCGCGGTACGTGGTCTCGTCTGCACGCCTGAGCAGATCGTCGTGACCTCGGGTACTTCCAGCGCACTCGACCTGTGCAGCCGCATGATCCTCGATCATGGCGACGAAGTCTGGGTGGAGGAACCGGGCTTCGTGGAGGCGCAGTGGTCGCTGACGGCGGCGGGCGGTAAATTGGTGCCGATACCGGTGGACGACAAGGGGCTATGCGTCACCGAGGGCATTCGCCGCGCGCCGAATGCGAAGCTGATCGTGGTGACGCCGTCGCATCAATATCCGCTCGGCGTCAGCATGGGGCTGGAGCGGAGGCTGGAATTGCTTGACTGGGCCAATCGTAACGACGTCTGGATTGTCGAAGACGATTACAATTCCGAGTTCCGGCATCAGGACAGCATGATCGCGTCGCTGAAGTCGCTCGACCGCGAGCAGCGCGTGATCTATCTCGGCACCTTCTCCAAGATCATGATGCCCAGCTTGCGCTTAGGCTACATCGTCGCGCCGGAGCGCTTTGTCGAAATCTTCACCAAGGGCCGTGCGCGTATCGACGTGCACAGTTCCGGCATCGGCCAGCGCGCGCTCGCCGAATTCATGCGCGAGGGCCATCTGCTGCGCCATCTCCGTCGCATGCGAAAAGTTTATGCGGAGCGGCAGAAGGCCCTGATGGATGCGATCCGTCAGTATTTGCCTGATGATCTCACCGTCGCTCCCTGCGCAACCGGTCTTCATCTCGTCGCTCTGTTCACCGAGCGCCTGAAGGCGCGGATGAGCGATGTGGAGGCCGCCCGGCTGTTGAAGCAAGCGGGTCTCCACGTGCAGCCGCTATCGCAGAATCATCTGGAGACGCCGATCTATGCCGGCCTCGTATTAGGCTACGGCCGCCTCAAGCCCACCGATGCGACGCGTCTGATCGCGAAAATGGCGCAGGTTCTCGGTGTGGAGTCATCTGCAGCGAAAAAATAATCCGATCCGCCATATGCGTTTCCCGGCAATGGCCGCGCGCCTGCGAATTGATCAATCGTCGGCGGGGAGCTCCCGGCCGCCGCCAAGGCGCGATCTCGTCGAACCATCGACGGCGCGACCACTGCCGCACATCCTGCCCATTTGAGCGGATAGGCGCATCGATGAGATCGTTGCTGCATTCGCGTGCAGCGCTTGCACTGTAACAAAGCACCTTGGCGCCTCGCTCGCGCGTTACCCTGCGTCCGGCAATCTGGCCTAGTCGTTTCCAGTGAGTCTGGCTCTATCCGGATGCGCGTGACGCGCCAAGATTTGCAGAATGAGGTTCGACAAGGACGGTGGCAGATGATGGCTGATCGCGGGCGTTTGTTGAGATTGACGGGCAGCGTGCTGCTGATGGCGCTCACGCCAGCGGCGGCACAGGCGCAGACGCGGGCCGAGACGCTGCGTCAGGTGACTGGCAACAATATCCCGACGCTGGACCCGACCACCCCGGGTGCGACACGTGAGGCCTTTGGCGTCTCGACCAGCATCTATGACCGCCTTGTGGCCTTCGACCGCAAGCGCGACGAGAACGGCGTCTGGGTATTCGACCGCAGCAAGATCCGCGGCGAATTGGCCGAGAGCTATGAGGTCAGCCCGGACGGGCTGAAGATCACCTTCAAGCTGCGCGATACCAAGTGGCACGATGGCACGTCCGTCACCGCAGAAGACGTGAAATGGTCGCTCGATCGTGCCGTCACGGCCAAATCCATTGCCGCAGGGCAAATGGGCACGGGATCGCTGACCAAGGCCGAACAGTTCGCCATCGTCGATGAGCGCACCGTCACGGTGACGCTGCCCAAGGCGGATCGTCTGGCGCTGGCCAATCTCGCCACGCCGCTGGCGCTGATCTTCAACAGCAAGCTCGCGAAGCAGCATGCGACAGCCGAGGATCCCTGGGCTCAGGAATGGTTGAAGACCAACACCGCCGGCTCGGGCGCCTACACGGTCGAGATGTTCAAGCCGGGTGAACAGTTGATCCTGAAGCGCAACGACAACTGGAAGAGCGGCCGTGACGGCAAGCTGCCTTACTTCAAGCGCGTCATCGAACAGACCATCGGCGATCCCGCCACGCGAGCCAATCTGATCGAGAAGGGCGATGCCGACATCGCCATCGATCTGCAGGCCAGCGACGTACCGTCGCTGCAGCAGCGCGGTAAGGTCAAGGTGGAGTCGTCGCCGCAGACCAACGGCTTCACCATGATTGCCTTCAACACGCAGATGGCGCCGTTCGACAATCTCAAGGTCCGTCAGGCCATCGCCATGGCGCTGCCCTATAACGACATGTTCAGCGCAGCAATCTTCAAGCGTGGCCTTCCGCTGTTCGGTGCATCGTGGACGTCGCCGCCGAATGGCGACTTCCCGCAGCCGATGCCGGCGAAGACCGATATGGCCAAGGCCAAGCAGCTTCTGGCTGAAGCCGGTTTCGAGAAGGGCTTCAAGACCACTTTCAGCATCAATGTCGGCTCCGCCGCTGTCACCGAGCCGATGGCGGCGCTGCTGAAGGAGGCGCTGGCGAAGCTCAACATTGAGGTCGACGTGCAGAAGCTGCCGGACTCGCAGATGTCGACGCAGATCACCGAGAAGAAGCTGCCGTTCTTCACCGAAGGTTCCACCGCCTGGCTGCCGACCACCGATTACTTCTTCCGCAATTTCTTCACCGGTAACCAGCGCTGGAATTACAGCTCCTGGAATGACGAGCTGGTGGTGAAACTGGCCAATCAGGCTCGGTTCGAGCAGGATCAGGCCAAGTATGACGAGATGGGCAAGCAGATGATCGCGGAATACGTCAAGGAAATTCCGCTGGTGCTGTTGTGGCAGGCTAACCAGGACGCCGTGATGATCCCGCAACTCGATGGCTACACCTACTGGTTTCACCGCCAAGTCGACTTCCGCGATCTCGCCCGCAAGTAAGCGAAGACGAACGACCCGACGATGTAGCCCTTGTGCTGCAGCGCCGGCCCTGAACGAAAGCGGGACCAACGCGCGTGACGAATATCTGGGAAATCGGAACCGACATCGGTGGCACCTTCACCGATATCATCGCCATCCGGCGCGACACGTCAGAGACGCGGATCGCCAAAGTGCCGTCGCGCCCCCACGCGCCGGTGCAGGCAATGCTCGAAGCCATCGAGGCTGTCGGTCTGCGCAAGAGCGACGTGAAGCGCTTCATTCACGGCACCACCCGGATCACCAATGCGATTGTCGAAGAGCGCTTGCCGAAGATCGCGCTGATCGCGACGAAGGGGTTCGAGGACGTTCTTGAGATCGCGCGCTATCGTCGCCGCGATCTCTATCGCCTGGATATCGCGCCGAAGGCCAAGGCGCTGGTGCCGCGTGAATTATGTTTCGCGCTCGATGAGCGCCTCGATCACGAGGGCCAGGTGCTGAAGCCACTGGCCGAAGCCGAAATCGAGCGCCTGATCGCCTGGCTGAAGGAGACTGGCGTGGAAAGCGTCGCTGTCTCGCTGCTGCATGCCTATGCCAATCCCGTCCATGAACAGATGCTGGCCGAACGGTTGAAGGACATCGTGCCACATGTCTCGCTATCGCATGAGATCAATCCCGAGGCGCGCGAGTATGAGCGCACGTCGTCGACGGCGTTCAATGCAGCGGCGATGCCGATTGCGGTGGAATATCTGAGCGAGCTTGAAGAGCGCCTGCCCATCGGTGCGGGCCTGCAGGTGTTTCACTCCGCCGGTGCGATGATCCCGATCTCGGCCGTCAAGCGCCGTCCACTGGTGATGGCGATGTCCGGCCCGGCCGCCGGCGTTGCGGCCTCGGTCAGCATCGCGCGCCAGCTCAAGAAATCCCGCGTGCTCACTTTCGATATGGGCGGAACGACCACCGACGTCTGCCTGATCGTCGATGGCCAGGCGGAGATGGCCGACGGCAAGATGCTTGGCGATCGCCCGCTGCGTCAGCCGATGCTCGCGGTGCATTCCATTGGCGCCGGCGGTGGCTCCATCGTGCGCGCGGGCGCAGGCGGTCTGACCGTCGGGCCGGAAAGTGCCGGCTCCGAGCCAGGTCCGGCCTGCTATGGCCGTGGCGGCACCAAGCCGACCATCACCGATGCCAATGCGCTGCTCGGCTATCTCAACCCCGAAACCAAGCTAGGCGACCGCATCGGCATCGATGTTGATGCCGCAGCCCGTGTCATCGAGCCGATCGCGCAAGGACTTGGACTGAGCCTTACCGAAACCGCACTTGGCATCATCCGCGTCGCGAATGCCACCATGGCGCGCGCGTTGCGCCGCGTGACAGTGGAGCGCGGCATCGATGGCCGCGACTGCACGCTGCTAGCGTTTGGCGGTGGTGGCCCGATGCATGCGGCGGGTCTCGCCGAACTCTACGGGATCACAGAGATCGTGGTGCCCGCTGCGTCCAGCGCCTTTTCCGCGCTGGGATGTCTGACCGCCGATTTCAGCTTCCTGCAGCAGCAGACGTTGTGCGTTGCGCTGGACGGCATCGATCTGGCCAAGGTCACGCAGCGTATCGAAGCGCTGGTCGAGCAGACCCTCGTGCCTCTGCTCGCCAATGCGATCCCGCGCGACTCCATCCAGATCGAACTGGTCGCGCTGATGCGCTATGCCGCGCAGGCCGATGCGATCCCCGTGCCGTTCACGATGCCGCTCGATGTCGATAGACTGCGGCAGGACTTTCTCGTCAGGCATCGCGAGTTGTTCGGCTACGCGACCAGCGAGAGCTGCGTGATTGAATCCGTGCGTGCGCAGGCCCGCCAGCCCTCGACCACCGAAGTCAGCCGTCCAAAGACGGCGCTGCGCACCATGGCGACTCCCAGGCGCCGCTGTTCGTTCGATGGCGCACTGGATGTGATGACCGATGTGATCGATCGCAGCGCGATGACCGACACCATTATTGGCCCTGCGATCATCGAAGATGCCTGGTCCACCGTGGTGCTGCCGCCGCAATGGCAGGCGACGCCGGACAGCAACGGCAATCTTTATCTCGCGAAGGTGGCATCATGAAGCTCGACCCGTTTGCCGTCGAAGTGATCCGCCATGGCCTGTCGGCCGCAGCGGAAGAGATGAGTCTGGTGATGACACGCTCGGCGCGTTCACCGCTGTTGCGCGAGGCCGGCGATCTATCCTCGGCGATCACCGACGCGCAGGGCGAACTTGTCGGGCAGGGCCGTGACATCCCCGTGCATCTCGGCGCCATGGCCTATACGATCCGCGAATTGCTGAAAGTCGTGCCGGCTGCGACGCTGAGCGAAGGCGATGTGCTGATCTACAATCTGGGCGCGCTCGGCGGCAATCACCTCAACGACGTCAAGGTGGTGCGCCCGGTGTTCTTCGAGGGTGACATCGTTGCCTTCGCCGTCAGCCTCGCTCATTGGCCCGATATCGGTGGCTCATGGCCGGGCAGCTATCTCGCCAAGGCTATCGATACCTTCCAGGAAGCGCTGCGCATTCCACCGATCAAGATCGCCACCGCGGCGGGTGTCAGCGATGCCATCGTCCAGTTCCTCAAGGTCAATGTCCGCGATCCGGAATCCTGCGAGGGTGATTTGCTCGGCCAGATCGCCTGCACACTGGCCGGCGAAAAGCGCATCGTCGAATTGTGCAAGCAGCACGGCAAGGCAATGTTCGTGGCGGCGCTGTCGCGGCTGCACGATCTCTCCGAAGCCGAGATGCGCGAAGCCATTCTCGGGCTACCTGACGGCGTCTATGAAGGCGAGGATTTTCTCGACGACGGCGGCCCCAATGATGAGCCGGCTCGCATCCATGTCAAGATCACCATCAAGGGCGACGAAGCGACGTTCGATCTGTCCGGCAGTTGCGACCGGGTCTCGAATTTCTGTAACACCACGTCCTTCATCGCGAAATCCGCGGTGGCCTATAGCGCGCGCATCATGAGCGGGCGCGATATGCAGCAGAATGGCGGCGCGTTGCGTCCGCTCACCATCATCACTCGGCCGGGCTCGATCTTTGAACCCGGTCTCACCGCACCGGTGGCGGCAGGCAATCACGAGACGTCGCTGCGCATCGTCGATGCGATCTTCCTGGCCATGCAGGATGTGATACCGGAGCGGCTGTCGTCGGGCGGCGCCACCACGTCCGGCATGCTCTCTTTCGCCGAGCCGCGGCAGGATGGCTCCTGGAAGATGCTGTACGAGGTCCATGCCGGCGGCGAGGGTGCGCGGCACAATCGCGCCGGCTGCGCCGCAACCCGCGTGCACCTGACCAACACCTCCAACACGCCGGCCGAGGCCATCGAGGCCAACTACAATATTCGCGTCGAGCAGCAGGCGATCCGCTGGGGCTCCGGCGGGGCAGGCGCCTATCCGGGCGGTGACGGTGTCGTGCGCAGCTACCGGATTCTCGCACCCAGCATGCATCTGACCAGTTGTGTCGAGCGCAAGATTATTCCCCCGTTTGGCTTGAAGGGCGGTGCACCCGGTAAGACCGCACGCCTCACGCTCACGCGCGGCGACGAGGTGATCGATGTCGAGGGCAAGTCGAACCTCGTGCTGCAACGGGACGATGTCATCACCATCGAGATGTGCGGCGGCGGCGGCTATGGCCGCGCGTGATGCACCTCCGCAAGGACAAAAAGGATAATCGATGAGCAGACTTTTGCGGACGGGCCTCAATGCCGGCGATAGCGCACCCCTGACCGTGGTTGGCGGCGAAGGCGTGTATTTCCATCTGCAGGATGGGCGTCGCCTGATCGACGGCAGCAACACCGGCGGCGGGCTCGGCCATCGCCACCCGAAAATGGTGGAAGCCATTCGTGCAGCCGCGGATACGCCGGTCGTCAACGAAGGCTGGACCTGGATCGGCCGCGAGAAAGCCGCCGATGATCTGATCGGCACCGCCTTTGCGGGCGAAGAGGATTGGGTCGGCGGGGTACGCTTCTGCATCAGCGGCAGCGAGGCCAACGACATGGCGTTATCGCTGTGTCAGGCGCTGTCGCAGAAGACGGCATTGGCGACGCGCGAGCGCGCCTATCATGGCCTCGTCGGTCTGTCGCGCAGCATGACCGTGCAGCCGCACTGGCATGGTGGGCTTGCCGTGCAGGCCGGCGGTTCGCGTCTGCCGGCCCCGATGGCGCCGGTGAAGATCCTGCCTGCACCTGACGGGGCGATCTATGGCGCGCCGCTGAGCAACCAGCCAGTCAAGGACGTGCTCGCCGATGCTGGCACTATTCTGGCGGATACGGCGGCGACCATCATCGACTACACGCAGGGCGGCAATTACTACGACGGCGACTATCAGGACGAAGTCGCCGATCACGCCGCGAAAGCAAATTCGATCTGGATTGCCGACGAAGTCGTCACGGGCGCCGGACGCTCCGGCCGCTGGTTCGCTTTCCAGGGTGCGCAGAGCCGTCCGGATATCGTGACCATGGGCAAGTCGCTTGGCGGCGGGGCTGCGGCGGTCGCGGCCGTGGTCGTGTCCAAGAAGATCGTCGAGCAGCTCAAGGGATCGAGCTGGCAGAATTACGGCACGCTGCGCGGCCATCCGATCAGCATGGCCGCCATCAGTGCCTATCTCAATGTGGTGACGGAAGAGGATATTCTGGCGCGCGTGCGCGCCATGGAAGTGTTCTTCACCAAGCGCCTGCTCGAAATTGCCCGTAACCATCCGAGCGTCAGTCGCGTTGCCGGCCAGGGCCTGCACTGGACCGTCGAGTTGCACGGGCCCGACTGGCGTTCATGGGCCGCCGACACCATGGAAAATCCGATCGCCTCGCGTGTTGCCGCGCGGGCGATGGAAGCCGGAGCCGTGATCGGCACCAGCGGCGAGCAGACCTCACTGTTCCTGGCGCCGCCGCTGATCATCAGCGAGCAGGACGCCGAGCGGCTGCTCGCAGCGCTGGACCACGGACTCGAACTTGCCGACCAAGAACATGCGCGGGCCAGTGGCCTCAACTGAAAAACGACAACAGAGAATTACCGATGCAAGACGAACAGGACATCCGCGCTGTCATCGCTGGCTATTTCGAAGCGTTGTATCACGGCGATGTCGCAGGCTTCCGCAAGGTACTCCATCCCCAGGTGCGGCTGTTTTCGGCCACCGACGGTACGCTCGTCAATCTCGATCTCGAAACCTATATGGGCATGGTTGCCGCGCGGCCGTCATCGGCGTCGCGGGGCGACCTGCGCGAGGACGAGATTGTGAGCGTGTCTGTGGCATCGCCCACTACTGCCCACGCCCGCGTCAAGGACATGTATCTGCCAAAGCGCTTCGTCAACGAACTCTCCTTCATCAAGATCGATGGCCGCTGGCAGATCATTGCCAAGGTCTGGCACTTCTTCGCCTGAATAATTGCGGAAATGTACCTGTCAGGAGGCTTGCCGTGAGTGCTGTCTCTCCGTTCTGGCCGCCCGGCGAACCGCACACGCTGCCGTTGCCCGAGGGCGTCCTCTACGACGCGCTGGTGCGGGCGGCGACGGCGAGGCCGGATCATCCGGCCACGCTGTTCTACGGCGGAGTTCTCACTTACGCGGAATTATTACGGCAGGTCGATGCACTCGCCGGCTATCTGCAGAATGCCTGCGGCGTGAAGCGCGGCGACCGCGTCATGGTCGCGCTGCAGAATTCGCCGCAATATGTGATCTCGTACTACGCCGTCATGCGGGCCGACGCGGTCGTGGTGCCGATCAACCCGATGAACAAGACAGCCGAACTCGACTACATGGCGTCCGACAGCGGCGCGAGTGTGGCGATCATCGGCAGCGATCTCGTCGATGTTTTTGCACCGCTGCTTGGCAACGCCATCAACAGCATCATTGTCGCGCACTATCGCGACTATGTGCCCGAGACATCGTCTTACACGCTGCCAGCCTGCGTGACGCAAAACGGATCGTGCCCCACGGCGCCGGGTTGGCGCGCCTGGGACTATGTCATCGCGCGTAACGAGACGCCGTCGCCGATGACCGTGACGCCAGCCGATCTCTGCCTGTTCCCTTACACATCCGGCACCACGGGCAAGCCGAAGGCCTGCATGCATCTGCACTCGAGCGTGCTGTTCACAGCGGTGTTGCAAGCGCGCTGGTACCGGCTCGGTGGCGATGACGTGCTGACTGGCGTGCAGCCGTTCTTTCATGTGGCGGGCATGCAGGGCTCGATGAATGCAGCGATCTCGGTCGGCGCGACGCTGATGCTGTTGGCGCGCTGGGATAAAGACCTGATCCCGCTATTGTTCGAGGCACATGGCGTGACCTTCTGGAACGCGGCGCCGACCATGATCGTCGACGTGCTCTCCAGCCTGACATTCCGTGAAGAATGTTTTGCAAAGCTCAAGGTCATCACCGGAGGTGGCGCGGCGATGCCGGTGGCGGTGGCCGAGCAGCTGAAGACCCGCTTTAGCCTCGAATTCGTCGAAGGCTACGGCATGACCGAGACCATGTCGCCGACCCACATCAATCCGATGGAAGCGCCGAGGCGGCAGTGCCTTGGCATCCCGGTGCATCAGACGGATGCGCGGATCATCGACCCGGAGACCTTGGTCGAGCTCGGCATTGGCGAGACCGGCGAGATCGTGGTCAACGGCCCGCAGGTGCTGCAGAACTACTGGAATAAGCCTGAGGCTAATGTGACCTCGTTCGTCACCCTTGAGGGCGGGCGCTTCCTGCGCACCGGCGATCTCGGCTATCGCGATCGCGACGGCTATTTCTTTGCTGTCGATCGGCTGAAGCGGATGATCAATGTGTCAGGCTTCAAGGTGTGGCCGGCGGAAGTCGAGTCCATCATGTATGGCCATCCCGCCATCAAGGAGTGCTGCATCATCTCGACGCCGGACAGCTATCGCGGCGAGTCGGTGAAGGCGCTGGTGGTGCTGCATGATGCGGCCAAAGCGTCGACAACGGCGGACGACATCATCGGCTGGGCGCGTGGGGCCATGGCCAACTACAAGACGCCACGCTCGGTGGTGCTGGTCGATAGCCTGCCGCGCTCGGAAAGCAACAAGATCAGCTGGCGGTCGCTGCAGGAAGCGGAATGGACATGACGACAGCAACCTCGCCAGCGGCGGGGCTTGGTCCCGAAGGACAGTTCTGGGCCCATCTGCGCGCCGGCAGACTGATGATCCAGCGTTCGCGCACGACCGGCGAATATGTGTTCTATCCGCGCCTGATCGCGCCCCGCAGCGGCGCAGACGATCTCGAATTCGTCGAAGTCAGTGGCTTCGGCACGGTCTATTCGACCACCATCATGCGGCGGCCCGCGAAGCACGGCGGCGACCACAATGCGTGCGTCGTCGAGCTCGACGAGGGCGTTCGCATGCTTAGCCGCGTTATCGCGTGCGCGCCGGATGAGGTTCATATCGGCATGCGCCTGCAGGCGGTGATCGCGCCGGTGGATTTCGGCACCTATGCCAATAGCGAGCAGCCCATCGTGCTGTTTCGTCCCGTGGGAGCCGCGTCATGACCGCATCTTCGTTGCGTGGCAAGAGCGCCGTCGTCGGTATCGGCACCTACGGCCTCAGCCGTGCGCCCGGTCTGTCCTCGATGGATCTGATGGCCGGCGCCACCGCGCGCGCAGTCGCCGATGCGGGTCTGCAGTTGAAGGACATCGACGGCATCTGCGGCGGCACGCTGTATCACATGTTCCCGACGCTCTCGATGGGTGAGTATCTCGGCATCCGTCCGAAATGGGCGTGTTCGGACATGACCGGCGGCTCGTCCTTCCTGTCGCATCTCCTGCAGGCGACCATGGCCATCGAGGCAGGGCTCTGCACCACGGTGCTGATCGCTTATGGATCCAATCTCAAAGGGGCCGGCACCTTCGGCATCCACGAACTGCCGACCTTCGAGAAAGTCTACGGCCTGATGTCGCCGCTGCCGGGGTACGCTATGTGTGCCGCGCGGCACATGTATGAATACGGCACCACGCGCGCGCAGATGGCGGAAGTTGCCGTGGCCGCGCGGCAATGGGCGCAACTGCATCCCGATGCAACGATGAAAGCACCGCTGACCATCGACGACGTGCTGGCATCGCCACTGGTGGCTGATCCGCTCTCGCGGCTAGATTGCTGTCTGATGAGCGATGGCGGTGCGGCGGTCATCGTCACCAGTCCCGATCGTGCGAAAGCGCTGAAGCACAGGCCGGTCTATTTCCTCGGCGGCGCCGGGGCGAGCTGGAGCCGCGAGGTCTCGCAGATCCCGGATTTCTGTACGACGCCGACGGCGGAATGCGCGCCGCGCGCGTTCGAGATGGCGGGCATCACCACGGCTGACGTAGATGTGTTGCAGCTCTACGACGCCTTCACCATCAATGTCATCATGTTCCTGGAAGACATGAGATTCTGCAAGAAAGGCGAGGGCGGCGCGTTTGTCTCCGGTGGTCGGATCGCGCCGGGTGGTGCTCTGCCGGTCAATACCAATGGCGGTGGATTGTCGTTTGCACATCCGGGCATGTATGGGCTGTTCACGCTGATCGAAGCGACGGAGCAATTGCGCGGCAATGCCGGCGCACGGCAGATCGCGGATGCCGAGATCGCGATCGCTCATGGCAATGGTTGCACCTTCTCGCATGAATTTACGGCCGTGCTTGGCGGCGCCAACACGCTGTAATGACAGATCTGTTGATGTCCACACTTTGTGGATAATGGGCGATCATGTGTGACCACACGCGGTGTTGCCGATAGTGCCCTTAGTTCTTCCTATCGATCGTGAAGTCGAAATTACAGCCTTCATCGGCTTGCGTCGCCGTCTGGCGAAACAGGTACACGAGGCGTTCAAACGGGCCGAGGCATCGCGTGTTTAGCCGTTATGGAATTGACGAAAAAGCGCCCTCGCGGGCGCTCTTTTTTGGCTCAATCCGAGAACGTTCTGACAACAGTTTTCCGGAATGGGCAGGGGAGCACTTTCCAGAATGGAATGGTTCTAAAACTTATGTAGTTGATTTTATTGTTGAATTTGGCTGGGGCGGGAGGATTCGAACCTCCGCATGGGGGAATCAAAATCCCCTGCCTTACCACTTGGCGACGCCCCAAAGGCCAAGGCGGTAAAGGGCGGGCTAGGCCCGCGGATCGCTTTGGCTCCGCCGGTCTATAGAGAGAGCTCCGCAATTTCAACCACCTGACAGCGGTGTTCCCCGCTTCTGGAAGCGACTGACTTTTGTGCAATTGGGGTGTCGGCGTCTGCCGGCGCGCGTGAACCCCTGACGCACTGAATTTTCCGATTTTCGCGGTCGCATATTGGGCGATAGGGCCTGTGAGCTGGCGCGAAGCGAAGTTCCCAAAGCCTGTCCGCGGGCGCTGGCACTCGCCCAACACGCCATGGAATGTGTTCGGAACGACCGTTCTAGAGTTGTATATGCGGGATGTGCTTGAGCGAGACCTCGTCCATGGCCTCGCCATACCCCGCATCCGCGTAGCGGATGACGCCGAGGCCGGTGTCGTTGTCGAGGCTCATGGCGAGGCGTTCTGCCGCGGCGGCCGTGCCGTCGGCGATCAGGGTGACCCCGGCGCTGGTCATGTAGCCGGCATAGCCGCCGCCGCCGGAATGAACGGCGACGAGATCGGCCTGGGACGAACACAATGCCATGGCGTCGAGCAGTGGCCAGTCAGCGATGGCATCTGAACCGTCACGCATGTTCTCGGTCATGATGTTTGGATGCGCCATGCCGGCGGCGTCGAGATGATCGCGCGAGAAGGCGACCGGTCCCTTGAGCGTGCCATTGGCGACGAGTTCATTGACGCCCAGCGCCAATTCGCTGCGCTCGCCATGACCGAGCCAGGCAATGCGCGCCGGCAAGCCTTCGAAAGGCACGTATTGGCGCGCGAGCTTGATCCAGTTCGAGACGATCTGGTTGTCGCCGAACAGGCTCAGGACGAGATCGTCGATGGCACGGATATCGTCGGGATCGCCCGACAGCACCATCCAGCGGAACGGACCGATGGCGCGCGCAAATAGTGGGCGCAGATAGGCTTCCGTGAAAATGGGGATATCAAAGGCATTCGCGACGCCGCCTTCCTTGGCGTGGGTGCGAATGAGGTTGCCATTGTCGAACACTTCCGCGCCGCGCGACTGGAACGTCAGCATGGCCCGCACATGGTCGACAATCGACGCGCGGCTCTCCGCCATCAACCGTTCTGGCGCGGTCTTGCGCATGATGCGCGCTTCCTCGAGCGAGCGCGTGCGCGGTACGTAACCATAGACCAGATCGTGGGCCGCGGTCTGGTCGGTCACCACATCGGGAACGATGCCGCGCTGCGCGATTTCCGGATAGATATCGGCGGCATTGCCGACGAGGCCGACCGACAACGCGCGACGCTCGGCCTTTGCAGTGCCGATCATCTCCAGTGCGGAATCGAGATCGGGGGCGATCACTTCGAGATAACCGATCTCTTTGCGCTTGCGCGCCCGTTCCGGATCGATGTCAACGGTGAGGATCGCCGCACCGGCCATGCGGCCTGCCAGCGGCTGCGAGCCGCCCATGCCGCCGAGCCCAGCGGTAAGGATAAAGCGCCCGGTGAGTGTGCCGCCAAAGCGGCGCTCGGCAATGCGCATGAAGATCTCGTAGGTGCCCTGAATGACACCTTGCGAGCCGATATACTGCCAGGCGCCGGCCGTGAGTCCGCCCCAGCAGATCAGACCCTTGCGTTCGAGTTCGTAGAAGATCTCGGCCTTGGCCCATTGTCCCACGATGTTGCAATTCGCCATGATGACGAGCGGCGCCTTGTTATGGGTGCGCAGCAGGCCGACCGGTTTGCCGGACTGGATGACCAGCGTCTGGTCCTCCTCCATGGTCATCAGCGCCTGCACGATGGCCTTGTGTGCGGGCCAGTTACGGGCCGCGCGCCCCAGGGCCGCATAGACGACGAGGTTCGACGGATCCTCACCGACCGCGAGCACGTTTTCCAGAAGGCGCAACAGACCTTCCTGTCGCCAGCCCTTGGCGCGCAGCTTTGGGCCGCCAGGAATCGGAAAATCGGGGTGCCGTGGATTCGCTGATGTCATGACGGACTCCTGTCGTGTCTCAGGCCAGTGCGTAGCGTGCGATCTCTATGCCCATGGCGCGTTCGACGGAGGGATAGACCGCCGGATCCTTGACGCTGGAGGCAAGCGGAATGATCGTCTTCGGCACATGGAACAGATGCATGTTCATGCCGACTTCGAGATGGCCGACGCTCATGGGTTCAGCCTCGTCGGACAGTGTGGCGATGATGTCCGGGAAGGTCGCGAGACGATTGCCCGATGCATCGACGATGGCCATATATTCGTTCATCACATGCAGCGTGATGGCGCGGTCGCCTTCGCCGATGGTCAGGGTGCCGATGTCAAAGGCTTCCGGTGTGTAGACCACATTTTTTGCGGTGATCTTGCCGCTGCCGAGGATGGAGCCGCCGGTGTCCTTGCAGATCGCGTCGATCACGGCAGACGGGCCTTTGGGCTCGGCCGCGAGAATGGCTTCGCCGAGGCGTAGTGCTAGCGAGATGCCGCCGAGAGCAGCGTTGTCGCGCACATAGGAGGCGCGGACCGGGTTGCGGCAGGAGGCAATGAAACCGCCGGACATGTCGCCGGCCGTACGCAGGATCGGCGACACCTTGGCGGTAGCGCCGCGCACGGTGAGTTCGATATAGCGGTTCTCGGCGCGGTTGCCGCCGGCTGCGGTCTGGATCATCGGCTCGGGTGAGCCGGCAAGGCCGATCGATCCCATGTCGCCGGTCGGATGTGCGCGCATGTCGCCGACGGCATCGACCACCTTAGTGCCGAGCAGGGCCGATGGTAGCCACGCATTCATGGTGGACGACTTGCCATTCTGGCCGATGATGAGGCCTTTCAGCGGTTCACCCAGCGCGTCCTGTAGCAGTTGCACCGCACGAACGTAATCCTTGCCCTGCATCTCCCAGGCGGTGGTCGACGCCGGCGCGCCGATCGCAGCGGCAGTGGCCACCCAGTCGTCGTCGTTGAGTTCGTCGATCGACACGAGTTCGGGCTTGCCGACGAGAATGGCGGCGCGGCCGAGCATGCGCCCGTGATCCGCCCAGCCGCCGCCACCGGCAGCGTAGACACCGCCGCCGCGCACGGCGGCTTCAATATCGCGTTCGGTCAGAATACGTCCCATCGGAATGTCTCCTCGGCAGATGTTCTTGTGTTCGATACGTGGTCGGTGATCGGAACGGCGGGCGTCACGCCACCGGCAGTCGTTCCGAGAGAAGCAGCGGTGGCCGCACGAATTGTCCGCTGCCAGGTTCGGCGAGAACCTTGCTGCCGTCGAAGGCGAGCTGGCCGCGCACGTAGGTCGCAGCCACGGTCCACGGCAGCGTGATGCCGTTATAGGGCGACCAGCCGACCACGTTGTTGCCGCTTGCCGCGCCGTCATAGACGATGGGCTTATCCACCAGCACGGTGATGTCGGCGTCGAGGCCGGGCGCCAGCGCGCCCTTGCGATCGTCGATGCGGAAGTGCCGCGCTGGATTAAACGACATCAGCTTCGCGGCATGGGTCAGCGGCAGCTTGCGTTCGACGAGGCCCTTTACCAGCAGCGGCACCATGGCTTCGAGGCCGGGGACGCCGGACGCGTTGGCGAGCATGTCCGGATTGATCTTGCGATCTTCCGACCAGCTGACGTGATCGGTCGAGACCAGCGAGACGCGTCCGGCTGCAAGCTCTGCCCACAGCGCTTCGACATCGGCACGCGGGCGCACCGGCGGATTGATCTTGGCCTTGCCGCCGAGGCGGGAGACGTCGTTCTCCTCGTCGAGCACGAGATAGTGGATGCAGCATTCCACCGTGGCGTGATGACCCTCGGATCGATACCACGCCGCAATGTCATAACCGCGTGCGACAGAACAATGCACCACATGGGCGGGACAACCGGTCTCGGCGCCGGTCTCATAGATCTGCAGCATCGCCAGGATTTCGGCGAGCGGCGGGCGCGACATGGCATGCGCGCGCCAGTCGGTGACGCCCTTGGCCTTCACCTTGGCGACGGCATCGCGGATGAATTCGTCGTCCTCGTTGTGGACGCCGGCTGCGAGGCCGGTCGGCGCAATGGCGGCGAAACAATCGGCGAGCAGCGGCGCGGGGATGCGCGGAAAGCGCTTGGGGTCAGTGCCGAAGGTGGAGAACTTGAAGGCGGCGACGCCGGCCTTCGCCTGTTCGGCGATGCGTGCCGGACCCTCCTCGGGATCGATGGTGCCATAGAGTGCGAAGTCGACGCGCGCCTGCTTGCTGGCATGGGCAATCTTGCGCTCGACTGCAGCAGCCGAGCAGACCAGATCGCACTCGTCATAGGGCATGTCGACAATGGTGGTCACGCCGCCGGCTGCGGCGGAGCGTGTCGACCAGACGAAGTCTTCCTGATTACGCTGGGACAGCGAGTGGACCTGTGCGTCGATGGCGCCCGGCAGGATCATGCCTGACTTGAAATCCTGCCGCTCGCGCGCGGCCGGCGGCGTACCTTCACCGACGGCGCCGACGCGCCCGTCGCGGACCGCGACCCAGCCGTTCTCGATGATGCTGTTGTGACCGATCACCTTGCCGGTGAGAACCAGATCGAAATCCATGTGCAACTCCACATTCGCCGCCGGCGAGCCGGCTTGTCGTGATGGCCCTGCCGGACCGTATGTTCTAGAGCCTGTGTTCCAGCCGCGCGATCAGGCGCACGACCGGCAACAGCAGGAGCAGATAGATGATCGCCGCGAGGATCAGCGGCGATGAGTTGTAGGTGAGCGAGCGCGCCAGATTGGCAGAATGCAGCAGCTCAGGGACCGAGATGACGCTGGCGAGAGTCGTGAGCTTCACCAGCTCGACCGTATTGGACAACAGATCCGGCAAAACGTTCCGGATCGCCTGTGGCAGCGTCACGTAAAGCAATGTCTGTGTGGCGGAGAGTCCGGTCGACCGCGCGGCCTCGCGCTGGCCCTTCGGCACGCTAACCATGCCGGCGCGATAGATCTCGCCGTAGTAACTTGCCGAATTGATCAGGAAGGCAACGGCGACCGCGACCAGCGCCGGTGCGCGCAGTCCGATGAAGGGCAGACCTGCATAGACGAAGACCAGCAGGACCAGCGGCGGAAAGGCTCGGAAGAAGTCGACGGCGGCGATCGCCGGCCAGCGCAAAACGCGATAGGGGCTGGTGGTCAGCAACATCACGAGGATGCCGCTGACCAGGCCGATCGGGATCAGGAACGAACACAGCAGCAGCGTCTGCAACAGTCCCTGCAGCAGGAACGGTGCAACCTTCGCCATGACGTCGAGATTGAAGAATTCCTGGGTGAACTGCTCCATCAGTGCTCACCCCACCGATAGTTGCGTTCAAGTGTACGGGAGGCGATCACCAGTGGAATGAAGACCAGCACGTAAAGTAGCGCGCCCATGGTCAGCGGCGTCGCATTGGCGGACATCGACAGCGCGGAATTGGCGCGGCCAAGAATCTCGTTGACACCGATGGCGCTGCCAAGCGCGAGGTTCTTGGTGATGGAGATCGCGCGGTTGGTGAGCGGCGGAATGCCGAGGCGGACCGCCTGCGGCAGGATCACATAGCGCAGCGTCTGAGCGAAGGTGAGCCCTGTTGAGCGCGCGGCCAGCCATTGGCCCTTGGGTACCGAGGTGATGCCGGCCCAGAAGATCTCTTCGGCAAAGGCCGCAAGCACCGCGCCGAGGGACATCCACAGCACGATGAGGCTGGGCAGCACGATGCCGATACTGGGAAATCCGAAGAACAGGACCAGGATGATCGCCAATGGCGGCAGCGAGCGGAAGATATCGACGAACACGATGATGAGGAAATTGACGGGCTTCCAGCCGATCGCCCGGAGCGCCGCGAGGCCGAATCCGGCGCCGATGCCGGTGATAACCACGGCGAGGCCGGCAAGAATGGTGACGCCCGCGCCCTGCAAAATCTCCCAGCCGTACTTCATCGCGATATCCGCATTGAAGAAGGTGAAGACGAAGCGGTCCCAGTTGCTCATCGCGTCGGCGGCGGTCATGACCTAATGCCTGATCTGCGCGAGGAAACGTTTGGTGCGATCTTCCTTCGGCCGCAGGAAAATGTCTTCGGCGCTGCCTTGTTCGATGACCAAGCCGCCATCGAGGAACACGACCTTGTCAGCGGCTTCGCGGGCGAAATTCATCTCATGGCTGGCGATCACCATGGTGATGCCGCGGGCACGCAGGTCCTTCACGACGGCGAGCACGCTGCCGACGAGTTCCGGGTCGAGCGCCGAGGTCGGCTCGTCCATCAGAATGATCTTGGGATTGAGCGCGAGTGAACGTGCAATGCCGATGCGTTGCTGCTGGCCGCCGGAGAGTTGTGCAGGATAGGACGCTGCCTTGTCGGGCAGGCCCACCAGCGCCAGCATCTCCGCGGCACGGGCATTGGCGTCGGCCGTGCTCATGCCGGCGACCTTGCGCAGGGCCAGCGTGATGTTCTTCTGTACGGTGAGGTGCGGATAGAGGTTGAAGCTCTGGAATACCATGCCGATCTGTCGCCGTGCGGCATTGATATCGGTGCGCGGCGACAGCAGGTCGACATTGTCCATGATGATGGAGCCGCCATCCGGCTCCTCCAGACGATTGCAGCAGCGCAGCAAGGTGCTCTTGCCCGAACCGGATGGGCCGATCAGAAAGACCAGCTTGCCCGGCTCAACCAGAAGATCGACGCCCTTCAGGACTTCGGTGGTGCCGAAGCTCTTCCGGACGCCGCGTGCTTCGAGCAGATAGCGGGGTACAGGCGCTGCTGCTGCCGAACTCATGAACAGGTCGGCTTCTGCTCGGTCGCGTCATAGCCGGCAACGCCCGGTGCGCCATAGCCGGGATAGATGGTGGTGGTCGCCGAACCGGCCTCCGGCTCGACACCGAACCATTTTACGTAGAGTTTCTTCAACGTGCCGTCCTGCTTCATGCAGACGAGTGCGTCTTCGAGCTTGTTGCGCAATTCAGTATTGCCGTTGCGCAGCGGCATGCTCCAGACGAGGCCCGTCTTGTAGAGAAAGGCATTCTTCAGCCGCGGATTGTTCTTCACGATCCAGGCGACGACGGTGGCGGCCGAGATGTTGGCTTCGGCACGGCCGGCGAGCACGGCCTGCGCCGCGTCGGTGCTGGTGGCGAAGGATTCCGACTTCCAGCCATATTTGGCGGCATTGTCGTTGACCCATTTCTCGTAGATCGCGCCTTTCTGCACGGCGATGGTCTTGCCGGAGAGATCTTCGAGCTTGGTGATGGGAGGTGCCGAAGCCAGCGTCATGAAACGATAGTCGGCGTCGACGAAGCCTTCCATGAACAGCAACTGCTGCGCGCGCTCGGGCGTGACAGTGACCACAGCAGCGAGGAAGTCGTAGGTGCCGGCCTGAAGCGCCGGAAGGAGACCGGCGAATTGCGCGCCTTCCACCGTGATCGGGCGTTTGATGCGCTTCGACATTTCATCAACGACGTCGATATTGAAGCCTTCAAGCCCGCCTGACAGTTTGGGCATGGCATGCGGCGCGAAGGTCGAGTCGATCGCCGACTTCAGCGGTTCCTGCGTCTGAGCGAATGCGGGGCTGGCCAAAGCCAGAAGCCCGGCGGCAAGGATCATTGCTTTCATCGAACACCTCCATTGGTGCGGCCAGGCCAAGCCGGCATCTGGCTCCGCAGTCCCTGTCATCAAGGCTAACGCAATTGCGCATCGGGGGGATATCCCATTTGGTGGACATCCTATACGCTCTCGCTGCAGCGCGGAAAAAATCGACTACAGACCCGGATGACAATGGAATGGACATTGCGACTTTGGTGATGACAGCCGTGGTGCTCCGTTGCGGCAATGTGCGCGAGGCCGCGCGCCAACTTGGACGCGCACCCAGTACGCTCTCGGCAGCGGTGAAACGGTTCGAGCGCTCCATTGCGGCGCCGCTGTTGAATCGCGTGGGTGCCGCGAGCTTTCTCACGCTCGAGGCGCGGCGCATGCTGGATGAGATCGAAGCCGCAGCGGACATCGCGATGGGGATGATCGCGCCCGATAGGGCAGGCGATGCAGCACGGGCTTTCTGCGCCGAGTGTGATGTCAGTCTCACGGCCTTGCAGCGTGTGGCATTGGTTGCGGAAACCGGCAGCGTTCGTCGTGCCGCACGCATCATCCGTCTCGGTCAGCCGCAACTCGCGCGACAGATTGCACGCGTTGAAGATGAACTCGGCAGCGTGTTGTTTCATCGCTCCCGTATCGGTGTCACGCCGACGCCGGCATGCCAGTTGCTGGTCACGTCGCTGGCCGAACTTGAAAAAACCATGCAGCGACTGTCACGGCGTGCGCGTGAGCGTTTTCGTTCGACCAATGCCACCATCAGGCTCGGGGCAGTGATGCCGCTCGGCCATGAAAGCAATGTCGCGCGGCTGCTGGCCTTTCTCGTCGCCGCCTGGCAGCGTGATCGGCCGACGCAGCCGCTGTTTGTCACCAATGGTACTGCCGAGGATCTGCTGACCGGCCTGAAAGACAAACGGTGCGACGTCGCGTTGATCGACAGCGACACGATCCCCGCCGATGTCTCGTCCCGCGCGCTGGTGCGATCGAAACTTGTGGTCGTTGGCGCGCGCGAGGTGCTGGGTGACCAGCCCGATGTCATGCGGGTGCTTCGCCAGCAACCGCTTGCGCTGCCCAGCCGACGCACTGGCCTTGGGCAGGCCGCTCACAGACTGCTCGCGCAATTGCTGCCTCAGGCAGAGATAGATGCGCTGACAATCACGGAAATCGACTCGATCCCGATCATCGCCAACCTGATGCTGGATTTCGGCTTCGTGTCCGTACTCCCCGAAAGCGCGCTCGTCTCGTTCGATGCACGCCTCGTGGCGCTGCCGGTTGATCCCGGGCTTGAACTTATCCTGTCGCTGGTCTGGGTGCAGACCGAAGGTGCACGGCGCGGCGCCCGCTCCATTCTTGCTGCCCTGCGTAACTATGCGCCGGCAACGCCAGCAGCCGCCATGATGGTCAACAGCGATTGATTTGAATGAGCGTGGCTACCCACTGCCGCTGACTATGAATTATAATTCTTGATCTTTTCCAATTTCGTGCATTATGCTGCAGAGATGCGAGCGCGGGTGGAGGGCAATGCTCCCACCTGGCGTCAATCTGCATTGGTAGGCCGGATCAACCGGTCATCAATTATTCCGAGGGGAGACGAGCCGATGACCACCAAGGGGTTTCTGCGTCCGTTGACGCGGCGCGCCATGCTGTCCGGGACCGCCGGTGCAGCAACATTCATTGCGACGTCGCCGCTTCATAGCCCGGCCATCGCGCAGAACGCGCCATTGAAGGTGGGGATGATGCTTCCCTACACCGGGACCTATGCGAAGCTTGGCCAGTTCATCGATGACGGCTTCCGCCTTTATGTCGAACAGAAGGGCGGCAAGCTCGGTGGGCGCGACATTGCGTTCGTGCAGGTGGACGATGAATCGAAGCCGGAAGCAGCCACCGACAACATGAACCGGCTGGTCGGCCGCGAGAAGGCTGACGTCGTTGTCGGCACCGTTCATTCCGGCGTGGCCATGGCCATGGTCAAGGTCGCGCGCGACACCAAGACGCTGCTGATCATTCCGAATGCTGGCGCCAATGATGCGACTGGTCCTGCTTGCGCGCCGAACATCTTCCGCACGTCGTTCTCGAACTGGCAGAGCACCTACCCGATGGGCAAGGTGATGGCCGATGCCGGCATCAAAAACGTGGTCACGATCACATGGCGTTACACGGCCGGTGCCGAGATGATCGGCGCCTTCGCTGAAAACTTCACCAAGAACGGTGGCAAGATCGTCGCGGACCTGACGGTGCCATTTCCGGAGGTGGAATTTCAGGCACTGATCACGCAGATCGCGCAGCTGAAGCCCGATGCCGTGTTCAGCTTCTTTGCAGGCGGTGGCGCGGTGAAATTCGTCAAGGACTATGCGGCGGCCGGCCTGAACAAGACCATTCCGCTTTATGGCGCGGGCTTTCTGACCGACGGTACCATCGAAGCGCAGGGTGAAGCCGCCAAGGGCATCAGGACGACGCTGCATTACGCCGACAATCTCGATAATCCCGCCAATCTCGCCTTCCTCAAAGCCTTTAAGGCCAAGACAGGCAAGGACGGCGATATCTACGCCGTACAGGGCTACGATGGCGCGGCGCTGTTGGATATCGGATTGACCGCCGTGGGCGGCGACTTCAATGCGCGCGACAAGATGATCGCGGCAATGGGAGCTGCGAAGATCGACAGCCCGCGCGGGCCGCTGTCCTTCAACAAGGCGCATAACCCGATCCAGAACATCTATCTGCGCGAGGTCCGCAACGGGCGTAACGAGATGATCTCGATCGCCCAGGCCGATGTCGACGATCCCGCGCGGGGCTGCAAGATGACCTGAAGCATCGTTGCGCGGTCCTTAGATGAAGATCGAATCGTCGAAGCCTGTTGTGTGCAATGCCGTCCGTGAAGGAGGTGGCGCTGCGCAGCCAGGTACGGCCTCATGCTTGATTGCGCCGGCGACTGAAGGTGGCCCGCCGTGGTTGGATTGATCTGATGGACCTCATCACACTAGGCGTTCAGTTGCTGAATGCGGTTCAGTATGGCGCAGTCCTGTTCCTTGTCGCGAGCGGTCTGACACTGGTGTTCGGCATCCTGGGGGTCATCAATCTCGCCCATGGCGCGTTCTATATGCTCGGCGCCTATCTGGCTTACTGGATCACGTTGATGACCGGCAGTTTTGTGGTCGCCTTGCTTGGCGGCGTGCTGGTTGCCTTCATCGCTGGCATTCTGCTTGAGGCCGTCTTCGTTCGTCTTCTCTATGGCCGGGATCATCTGGCACAGGTGCTGCTCAGCTTCGGCCTCATCCTGGTCATCGATGAAATCAGGCAGTTGCTGTTCGGCAAGGACGTGCATGCGGTTGCTCCGCCCGCGTGGTTGTCGGCGTCGATCCAGCTGACCGACAATCTGTCCTATCCGGTTTACCGGCTGGCGATCTGTGTGTTCTGCCTGATGGTGGCACTCGTCATCTTCTTCGTGATCACGCGCACCAAAATCGGCATGATCGTGCGGGCGGGCTCGGAAAATCGTGAGATGGCGCGCGTGCTCGGCATCAAGTTCGACCGGGTCAATCGCTACGTCTTCGCCGCCGGCATAGCGCTGGCGGCGCTCGGCGGCATCCTGATCGCGCCGATCTCGACAGTGTTTCCCGGCATGGGCGATGGCATGCTGATCCTGTCCTTTGTCGTGGTCGTGCTCGGCGGCATCGGTTCGGTCGCTGGCGCAGCCGTCGGCGCACTGCTGATCGGCCTCACAGATACGTTCGGAAAGGTGTTCTTTCCCAGCGTTTCCAGCATTCTGATCTATGTCGTGATGGCAGCCGTGTTGCTGTGGCGACCCAGCGGAATTCTCGGACGCCAGGATGCTTGATATGAGCATGCCCAATCTGCGGGTCCGATTGTTCGGCATCGCCTGTCTGGCTATGGCGATTGCGCTGCCATTCTATGTATCGACCTATTACACGCAGTTTTTTGCCAAGGCGCTCATCATGGGCATGCTGGCCATGTCACTGAATCTCGTGGTCGGCCATGGCGGTCTGGTGAACCTGTGCCATGCTGCCTTTTTCGGCCTTGCCGGATACGTGCTTGCGCTGTTGTCGCCTCGTTATGATGCGGCGTCGCTGTTAACGACGCTTCCAATTGCGATCCTGTGCTCCGGCACCGCGGCCCTGCTGATTGGCGCGTTGGTGCTGCGCACCCGCGGCGTCTATTTCATTATGGTGACGCTCGCCTTTGGCGAGATGCTGTTCTTCTTCTTCCACGATACCAAGTTCGCGGGTGGGTCGGATGGCATTTCCATCAACATCCGGCCCGAGATCGCCATTGCCGGCCGCCAATTGCTCGATCTCGACAAGCCCATGACTTTCTACTTTGTCGTGCTAGGCTTTCTGGTGGGTGTGATCGCTCTGCTCACAATCGTGGTCCGCTCACCGTTCGGGCGGGCGCTGGCTGCAGCCCGGGACAATGAGCGCCGGGCGCGGTCGCTCGGCTTTCCGATCTTTCGCCTCCGTCTGACGGCATTCACCCTGTCTGGTGCATTGGCCGGCGTCGCCGGTTATCTGGCCGCGGCCCAGTTCGGCTTCGTCGCGCCGCAGATGCTGGGATGGCATCAGTCGGCGACAATCCTGGTCATGGTGCTGATCGGTGGCTTGCGCTCGGTCACCGGGCCGCTCGTCGGTGCGCTGGTTCTGATCGGCATGGAAGAAGTGCTGAAGGCGCATCTCGACAACTGGAAGCTTGTCGAAGGCCTGATCATCATCGGCATCGTTATCCTGCTACCCAACGGTGTCCGGCAGATTTGGTCGATGGTGTTCGGGGCGTCGCCGCAACGCGCGGCCGAAATCAAGCCTGCAGCTGCGGAAGCCCGCCATGCATGACATTGCGCTGCGTGCCGCTGGATTGCAGAAGCGCTTCGGAGGCCTGCTGGCTGTTTCCGATGTGTCGATCGATATTCGCGCCGGCGAGATCCATGCGGTGATCGGCCCGAACGGTGCCGGAAAATCCACACTGATCAATCTGCTGGCCGGCGAACTTCTGCCAACCTCGGGTGAGGTCTTGCTGAATGGCGTGGATATCACCTCCTTATCGCCGGACCGCCGCGCACGCGCCGGCCTCGGCCGCGCCTATCAGAAGACGACCTTGTTTGCGCAATTCAGTGTGCATGAGAATGTGCGTCTTGCGGCGCAGGCCCGTTCAACCGCGCCGCTCCGGATGTTTGGCGGCACGCGGTGCGACCGGCCATATCTCCAGTTGGTCACCGACGCGATCGACCGGGTCGGGTTGTCCGCACGGTCGCAGATCATTGCCGATAAACTAAGTCACGGCGAACAGCGCCAGCTCGAAATCGCGATGGTGCTGGCGACCAATCCGCAGGTCATTCTGCTCGACGAGCCGCTGGCCGGCATGGGACCATCGGAAGCGCGAGGCATCATTGGATTGATCGCGTCGCTGAAGGCAGATCGTGCGCTGCTGGTGGTGGAGCACGACATGGATGCGGTGTTCGAACTCGCGGACCGGTTGACGGTGATGCAGGACGGTCGTGTCATCGCCACAGGTTTGCCGCAGGACGTGCGCGTGGATCCCGGCGTGCGCGCCGCCTATCTCGGTGCTAATGGAGGCATCACATGACGGCCTTGCTGCAGGTGGAAAAGCTCGATGCGTTTTATGGCGCCAGCCAGATTCTGCACGGCATCGATCTGACCTTCGCGCCGGGCGAGCAGGTCGCGCTGATCGGCCGCAACGGCATGGGCAAGACCACGCTGCTGCGTTCGCTGATGGGATTGATGCCGCTTTGCCGCGGCAGTTTGCGCTTCCATGGCCACGATATCCGCAATGCAGCGCCTGAAACGATCGCGCGATGCGGCATGGCGCTGGTGCCGGAGGGGAGGGGCATTTTCGGTTCGCTGTCGGTCACCGAAAATCTGGTGATGGCCGCGCGACAAGGAAATCATGGTCGTCAATCCTGGACCCTGCCGAAGATATTTGAGCTGTTTCCGCGTCTGCACGAACGCCGCAACAATGGAGGGCATCAACTGTCGGGAGGCGAGCAGCAGATGCTGACCATCGGTCGCGCGTTGATGACCAATCCCGATATGATCATGATCGATGAAGCCACCGAAGGTCTGGCACCACTGGTGGCGCAGTCGATCTGGCAGACGCTGGCGATCGTTCGGGGCGAGGGCATCGCGACCATTGTCGTTGACAAGGATTTTCGGAGTCTGGCGAAAGTCGCCGACCGAATGGTGATCCTGTCGAAGGGCTGCGTGGTGTTCGACGGAACGCCGGCGGCATTGGCCGCGCAGCCCGGCGTGCTGGAGCGCCATCTCGGCGTTTGAGCGATTAGGCCACGACGACGGTCAGCGCATCGTCATCGGCCGCAAGAATATTGTCGGAAAGCGGCTCCGGCCATTGCACGACCAGACAGCCGAACAGATCGTTGAGTTCTTCCCGGTCAATGACGTCATAAAAACAGGGCGTCGTTGCGCGCGCGATGAAGCTGTGCAGCAGGTGCGCGGCGTCGTAGTCATAGACGATGTCGCCGGGAACGCTTCCCGGCTTGCGCAGCAGGAAGGTTCGCAGGCTTGTCAGGCATGCCTGCCCGCCGTCTGTTGCGGCAAAGGAGAGCACGGCTGTCTGATGCGCGATGCGTGGTCCGTCCTGCATCCGGTCATACATCGGCAGCGCATTGGCGCTGATGACATCGGCGAGATCGCGGAAATCGTTTGAGATATCTTCGGCGTGCAGGGTATTGCGGATCGCCATCGCACCGACAGGATCGAAGCCGCGTGCTTGCAGAAGCTCGCCCAGTGTCACGACGCAGCGCTTCTCAGTCCGAAGGCCTGGGCATTGGTGTTCAACATACGCGACACCGCGCCGACCAGTTGCGCGGCAGCCTTGTCCTTGCTGAGACCGGCCGTATCGACAATGGCGGATGCGCGGGAATAAAGCGGTTCGCGGCTCAGCAGGATTGTGCGCAATTCCTGCATGGCGGAGCGGTCGTCGGCCATCGGGCGCAAGTCACCCTGGCGGCGGACGCGCGCCATATGCTCCTCGGGCTTGGCCTTGAGCCAGATCGTGTAGAACGACGACAATACCCGATCGAAGGTTACGGGTTCCGAGACGATGCCGCCGCCGGTCGCAAGGACGATGGGCTCCTTGCGTCCCAGCAGGCCGTTCAGCGCGGCCTGTTCCATGCGGCGAAAGCCCTCCTGTCCATAGAGGGCGATGATCTCGGCGACCGATAGTCCGTTGTGCTGCTCGATCTCCTTGTTGAGTTCGACGAAGCTCCAGCCGATCTTGTCCGCCAGCAATTTGCCGAGGGTCGATTTTCCGGCGCCGCGCAGCCCGATCAGGGCGATGCCGCTGAATGACATATAATTCTGGAACTGACCGTTCCCGCGTCCGGCGAGAACATCCTTGGCCTGGGCGATCTGGTTCGGTGTCGCGTTACGAACGAGGTCGCGAATGACCGGCCACTCTGTTGTCGGTTCGTCCGCCGGAATCAGATCTTCGAGATGGGCACCCATGGCGCCGGACACCCGGCGCAGCAGCACGATAGACACGTTGCCCTTGCCGCTTTCCAGCTGCGCGATGTAGCGCTCCGAAATCCCGGACACTTTCGCCAGCACCTTTCGCGACATGCCGCGCAGGCCGCGCATGGTGCGGACACGCTGGCCGAGCTGTTCAAGAAAGGCGGTTTCGGGATCGGCCTGGTCAGTCATGTGGCGTGCGTGCTCGCAGAGGATTTCAGGAAAGATAATTCCGGATGCGATTGACAGCAACCGGAGTTGGTGACTTTATATGAATTATAATTCAAAAAGACGATAGGGAGAGCACCGTGAGCAACGGTTGTGGAATCGCCCAAGGTGCAAACGCATCATGAGTGGGCCATCCAATTCTTACAATGCGGTGACCTGGCTTCTCGACCGCAACATCGATGAGGGCCGCGGCAGCAAGCTCGCCTTCACCGATACCGTGACCGAACTGACTTACGGCGACCTGCAGACCAAAAGCTGCCAACTGGCCAATCTGCTGAAGCGGCTCGGCGTCCGGCGCGAAGAACGCGTCGCGATGATCATGCTCGACACCGTCGACTTTCCGGTGGTGTTCCTCGGCGCGATCCGGGCCGGCATCGTCCCGGTGCCGCTCAATACCCTGCTGACTTCGGAGCAATATGCCTATGTGCTGGCCGATTGCCGGGCACGCGTGTTGTTCATTTCCGCGGCGCTTTTGCCGGCAGTGGACGACATGCTCGGTCGTCTGCCGGATCTTGAGCATGTGATTGTGGTCGGTGGCGCTGGCAATGGCCGCAAGAGTCTGGCCGATGAAGTCAGAAATGAGAGCACAAGCTTCACCACGGTCGCGACCCATGCGGACGAGCCTGCCTTCTGGTTATACTCGTCCGGATCCACGGGCATGCCGAAAGGCGTTCGCCATCTGCACGCCAGCCTGGAAGCAACGGCGACCACCTATGGCAAGCAGGTTCTCGGCATCCGCGAGGACGATGTCGGACTGTCTGCGGCCAAATTGTTCTTCGCCTACGGTCTCGGCAACGCCATGACATTTCCCATGTCGGTTGGCGCCACGACGGTGCTCAACCCGGAGCGACCCACGCCGGCCACCATGTTCGGCCTGATGCGCCGGTATCAGCCGAGCATCTTTTTCGGGGTGCCGACATTGTTCGCGGCGATGCTGAACGATGAGGGGTTCAAAACGGAAGCCCGCCTCCCGCGCCTGCGCATTTGCACCTCGGCTGGTGAAGCGCTGCCGGAGCCGGTGGGGAACGGCTGGAAGAGCCGCTTCGGCGTCGATATTCTCGATGGCGTCGGCTCAACCGAGCTGCTGCATATCTTTCTGTCGAATGCTCCCGGCGATATCAAATACGGCACGTCCGGCCGGCCGGTGCCAGGATATCGTGTGCGGCTCGTCGATGATGCTGGCCTCGATATAGCTGATGGAGAAATCGGCGAGTTGCTCGTCGATGCGCCGTCTGCCGGCGAGGGATACTGGAATCAGCGCAGCAAGAGTCGTCGCACCTTCGAAGGTCATTGGACGCGCACCGGTGACAAATATGTCCGCGACGCCGACGGGCGCTATACGTTCTGCGGACGTGCCGATGACATGTTCAAGGTGTCCGGCATCTGGGTGTCCCCGTTCGAGGTCGAGAGCGCGCTGATCGCGCATCCCGCCGTATCCGAAGCGGCGGTCGTGCCGGAGGCCGACGCCGAGGGGCTGTTGAAGCCGAAGGCCTTTGTGGTGCTGAAGCCGAATGCCGTGGTCGAGGGCCTGCGCGAATCCTTGAAGGATCACGTCAAGCAACGGATCGGTCCGTGGAAATATCCACGCTGGATCGAGGTTGTCGATTCCCTTCCCAAAACAGCCACCGGAAAAATCCAGCGCTTCAAATTGCGCGATGGAACGGCAGCCTGAAACCGAGAGATGGATGACAAGATGAGTGCATTGAAATCTGCGGGACGGCTGACCATCGGTGCATCCGAACTTGAATACCGCATGATCGGTCCGCAACCGGATGCAGCGCTGACCATCGTGCTGCTGCATGAAGGGCTGGGCTCGGTCGCGCTGTGGGGCGACTTCCCGGACAAGCTTCAGGCAGCGACCGGGGCCGGTGTCTTCGTCTATTCGCGCGCCGGCTACGGGTCCTCGACACCGGTGACGTTGCCGCGGCCACTCGATTACATGCATATGGAAGCGCTGGAAGTGTTGCCGCGACTGCTCGATGTCATCGGCTTTCGCCGCGGCTTGCTGGTCGGTCATTCCGATGGCGGATCCATCGCGACGATCTATGCCGGCGGCATTCAGGACCATCGCATCCGCGGCGTCTCGATGATCGCGCCGCATTTCGTCGTTGAGGATATCTCCGTAACGTCGATCGCCGAGATCAAGACGGCCTACGAACAGGGCGACCTGAAAGCCAAGTTGGCGCGCTGGCATGATGACGTCGACAACGCGTTCTATGGCTGGAATGGTGCATGGCTCGATCCGCAGTTCCGTGACTGGGATATTTCCGACTATCTCGCTTATGTGCGCGTGCCCGTGCAGATTTTGCAGGGCGCGGACGATCACTACGGCACCATGAAGCAGATCGAGATCGCCGAGGTCGAATGCTATTGCCCGGTGGATGTCGAGATCATTCCCGGCGCTGCGCATTCGCCCCATCGCGAAGCCCCCGAGGCAACCTTGCGGGCCGTGGCGGATTTCGCCAATCGCCTGCTGCATTTTCACGGCGAGGGCGAATTACGCGCTGCGTAAGCGGGCACGATCGTGACTGTCACTCCTTCTCTCGCGATGCCGCGCTGGCCCTATCGGCTCGGCAAGCAGACGAAGGCTGATCACGACACGCTGACGCAGGCCAAGGCGCTGGTCCCGCTGCGCTATGCCCGGTTCGTCCCGGCGGATGATCCGGCGTTGCGCTACGGGCTCGCGCTCAACGATGCCGGCTTCTTCTGGGAGGCTCACGAAATTCTCGAGGCTGTCTGGAAGGTCGCGCCGCAAAGAGGGCGCGACCGGATTCTGCTTCGCGCCTGTATTCAGGTTGCCAATGCCAATCTGAAACTCAGTCTGCAGCGGCCGCGCGCGGCACATCGATTGCTACAGGACGCACTGTCCGAACTCGATGAACTCGCCATGCGCCCGCCGGCGGGTATTGCCGGAAGCTTTTCCGAGCACTTTCCGGTCGCGATGCTGGCGTCTGCGCTCGCGCATCAACTGGCGGTCGAGGAGGCCGAGCGGGGTCCGGTCAAGATCACCGGAACATGAAAGAAAATGCATAATTCTATCGGATTTCCCTAGACGCCCTCAATATCATGAATTATTGTGCATATAACCAAGGCGCACGGCGCATAAATCAAGACTGTCAAAGGGTGGAGCATGGCCGCAGAGCAACGCGTTCTCTCGAACGGCGCCAAATTTATCGACTTCCAAACCGATCCGTCGCGCTACCGCCACTGGAAGCTCAGTGTTGATAACGACGTGGCGACGCTCACCATGGATGTCGATGAGAATGGCGGTCTGTTCGAGGGCTATCAGCTCAAACTGAATTCCTACGATCTTGGCGTCGATATCGAACTGGCGGATGCCGTGCAGCGGCTTCGTTTTGAATATCCCGAGGTCAAGGTCGTGCTGCTGCGCTCTGGCAAGAACCGCGTGTTCTGCGCTGGCGCCAATATCCGCATGCTGGCCGGCGCTACTCATGCTCACAAAGTCAATTTTTGCAAATTCACCAATGAGACTCGCAACGGCTTTGAAGACTCGAGCGAAAATTCCGGCCAGCGCTTCATTTCGGTGATCAACGGGACAGCTGCAGGCGGCGGCTATGAACTGGCGCTGGCCACCGATCACATTATCATGGCAGACGATGGATCGGCGGCGGTGGCGCTGCCGGAAGTGCCGTTGCTGGCGGTGCTGCCGGGCACTGGCGGTCTGACGCGCGTGGTCGACAAGCGCAAGGTGCGCCGCGATCACGCAGATTACTTCTGCACGATCGAGGAAGGCATCAAAGGCAAGCGCGCAGTGGCGTGGCGGCTGGTCGATGACATCATTCCGAACAGCAAGCTTGAAGCCAAGGTCGCGGAGCGGGCCAAAGAGTTTCTGGCGACGTCGAAACGTAGTGGCGCCGGCGATGGTCTCAAGCTGGCACCGCTGAATCGCCGCTTCGATGACAGCGGTATTCGTTACGGTCTGGTCAATGTCGATATCAATCGCGCAGAGCGAATTGCTACCATCTCGATTAAAGCGCCTGACGCGGCGGCGCCGTCGGATGTCGAGAGCATGATGGCGCAGGGCGCTTCCTTCTGGCCGCTGCAGGTGGCGCGCGAGCTGGACGACGCCATTCTGCATCTGCGAATCAATGAACTCGAGACAGCCATGCTGGTGTTCAAGTCGCATGGCGAAGGCGCCAATGTGCTGGCTCATGACGCCTTCCTCGAAACGCACAAGGCGCATTGGCTGGTCAACGAGATCCGGCAATACTGGAAGCGGGTGTTGAAGCGCATCGATGTGACCTCGCGCACGCTGGTGACGCTGGTCGAGCCGGGCTCGTGCTTTGTCGGCACCTTGGCCGAACTCGTCTTCGCTGCGGACCGCTCCTACATGCTGGTCGGCCAAAAGCAGGGCGACAACCGCGCGCCGCCGGCCATCGTATTGAGCGCGATGAATTTCGGACCTTACCCGATGAGCCACGGGTTGACGCGGCTGCAGTCGCGCTTCCAGGCCGATCCGGAAGATGTCACCCGCGCGAAAGCGAGGATCGGCGAGCCGCTCGATGCGGAAACCGCCGAGCAGCTCGGGCTCGTCACCTTCGCGCTCGATGACATCGACTGGGATGACGAGGTGCGTGTGTTCTTCGAAGAACGCTGCAGCTTCTCACCCGACAGCCTCACGGGCATGGAAGCCAATCTGCGATTTGTCGGGCCGGAGACGATGGAATCGAAAATCTTCTCGCGGCTGACGGCCTGGCAGAACTGGATCTTCCAGCGGCCCAATGCGGTCGGTGAGAACGGCGCGCTTGGACGTTACGGCACCGGCCAGAAGGCGCAGTTCGACATGACACGCGTGTAGCGTCCGCAACTGGAACAGCGCGGCCATGTGTCACTCTTTGGATAAATGCAAGTCGGTGGCTTGCCCAATTCGAACGATCAGAAATACAGCGGGAGATCCCAGTCATGAACATCATGAATGTCGACTACAGCACGAAGATTCCGAACAACGTGAATCTGGCCGAGGATCGCCAGGTGCTCAAGGCGCTGGAGGGATGGCATCCCGGCTATCTCGATTGGTGGAACGACATGGGGCCTGAAGGTTTTCAGGAATCCCTCGTCTATTTGCGCACCGCGATATCCGTCGATCCCAAAGGCTGGGCCAAGTTCGACTATGTGAAGATGCCTGAATATCGCTGGGGCGTGTTGCTGGCGCCCCAGGACACCGAGCGCAAGGTGAACTTCGGACGACATATGGGCGAACCCGCCTGGCAGGAAGTGCCCGGCGAATATCGCGCGATGCTCCGACGCCTCGTTGTCATTCAGGGTGACACTGAACCGGCCTCGGTGGAGCAGCAGCGTCATCTCGGTCAGACCGCGCCGTCGCTCTACGACTTGCGCAACCTGTTCCAGGTGAATGTGGAGGAGGGCCGCCATCTCTGGGCAATGGTCTATCTGCTGCAGAAATATTTCGGCCGTGACGGCCGCGAAGAGGCCGACGATCTTCTCCGTCGCCGCTCGGGAGATGCCGATGCGCCGCGCATGCTCGGTGCATTCAATGAGGCGACGCCGGACTGGTTGTCCTTCTTCATGTTCACCTTCTTTACCGATCGCGATGGCAAGATGCAGTTGGAGAGTCTGGCGCAATCCGGCTTCGACCCGCTGTCGCGGACCTGCCGCTTCATGCTGACGGAGGAGGCGCATCATATGTTCGTCGGCGAGACCGGCGTCGGCCGCGTGCTGCAGCGAACCTGCGAAGCGATGAAGGCGGCGGGGATCGAGGATCCCAACGCTATCGAAAAAATTCGTGCGCTCGGCGTGATCGACCTGCCGACCATGCAGAAGAAGATCAACCTGCACTATTCGCTGTCGCTCGATCTGTTCGGCTCGGAAGTTTCGACCAATGCTGCGAATTTCTACAATTCCGGACTGAAGGGCCGCTTCCAGGAGACCAAGATCGAGGACGATCACCAGCTCACCAACGACATCTATCAGGTCCTGAAATTCGTCGATGGCGAAATCAAGCTGGTCGACGAGCCGGCGCTGACCGCGCTCAACATGCGCCTGCGCGACGATTACACCGCGGATTGTGCCAAGGGCGTCGAGCGCTGGAACAAGATCATCGAGAAAGCTGGCGTCAATTTCCGTTTCGATTTGCCTCACACCGCATTCCATCGCCAGATCGGTGAATTCCGCGATGTGAACGCTTCGCCGAAGGGCATCATCATGAGCGATGCCGCCTGGGCGAAAGCCAGGAACGACTATCTGCCGTCTGTTGACGACGGTGATTTCATCGCGTCGTTGATGACGGCGGTCAGCGAGCCCGGCAAGTTCGCCAGCTGGATATCGGCGCCGAAGGTCGGCATCGATAACAAGCCGGGCGACTTCGAATACGTAAAGATTGCGGCCTGAAACGAGCGGACGCGGCGGAGGGATTTCCAGCTCCCCCCGTCGCTGTCAGTCCTCGATGGCACGTGTGGGATTTGCCATGAACGCCCCTTTCAAACAGCATCTGATCGATCCAGAAATCTGCATCAGGTGCAACACCTGCGAAGAGAGCTGCCCGGTCGATGCGGTGACGCATGACGACAACAACTATGTCGTCAACGCAGAGATCTGCAATTACTGCATGGATTGCATCTCGCCGTGTCCGACCGGCGCGATCGACAACTGGCGCGTCGTCGCGGCGCCGTATTCGCTCGACGAGCAGTTCTCCTGGAGTGACTTGCCGGCGCAGGAGGAGATCGCGGATAATAGCGCTGGTGCGGGCGCCATCGAAGCACTCGAGGATGAAATCGGCGCGTTGCTCGAAGAAGCGCGCAGGGGGCTGGGCGGCAAGCCCGTCGCGCCGCCGTCCTCCAGCAAGGCGTCGGTTAATCTCTACAATCGCGGCAAACCCGCGTTGGCAACCGTGACCGGCAATTTCCGGCTCACCCACGCGACGGCCGACTCCGACGTGCGCCATATCATTCTGGATTTCGGCGAGCAGCCGTTTCCCATCCTCGAAGGCCAGAGCATCGGTATCGTCGTGCCGGGCCTGGGCGCGGACGGCAAGCCGCATCAGGTGCGGCTCTATTCGATCGCCAGTTCGCGCGATGGAGAGAAGCCGAATACCAACAATCTGGCGCTGACCGTGAAGCGTGAAGTCGGTGGGCTGTGCTCGAATTATCTCTGTGATCTGCCGCGTGGCGCAAAGGTCGAAGTCACCGGGCCATTCGGTGCCACCTTCCTGCTGCCGAACGATCCGTCGGCGAATGTTCTCATGGTCTGTACCGGCACAGGCTCTGCGCCATTCCGCGGCTTCACGGAGCGTCGGCGCCGCGCGATGCCTGGCGCGCCCGGGCGGCTGCTCCTGTTCTTCGGTGCGCGCCGCCCCGAGGAGCTGCCCTATTTCGGTCCGCTGCAAAAGGTCCCAGAGGAGTTGCTGGGCAAGCACTTCTGCTATTCGCGCGTGCCGGGCGAGCGACGGATCTATGTGCAGGATCGTATCCGCAGCGAAGCTGCAGCGATCACGTCGCTGCTGCGCGACGTGCAGACCCACGTCTATATCTGCGGGTTGAAAGGCATGGAAAGTGGCGTTGAAGAGGCCTTCGCCGATATTTGCCGCGCCGCGTCGATGGATTGGTCGGATCTGAAAGCGGCGATGCGCGGCGGTGGAAGATATCACGTCGAGACTTACTGATCGATGTTGCATCCGATCCGAGCCGGCAACAACCGGTTCGATTGAACAGCCCGAATAAGAACAAAGACGGGTACGTTATGGGGGAGAGAAGCGATGGTTCTGGACCACGACAATGCGGCTGGCTCAGGCAGTCCATTTTTTCTGACGCCGTCGGTTGACGCAGAACAGCGATCCGACGGTACGATCCTTCTTCGATCCGATACAGCACTGCGCCCCTATGCGCGTTGTGTCGGGGACTGGTTTGAACATTGGGCACAACAGGTGCCGGAGCGGATCTTTCTGGCAGAGCGGTCCAGTCCGGATGTGCCTTGGGTGACGCTAAGCTATGCCGAGACGCTTCGACGGGTGCGCGGCGCGGGTAGCTGGATTCTTGCACAGGAGATGAGTGCGCAGCGGCCCCTCGCAGTGCTATCGGACAACGGCATCGAGCATGCCGTTCTGGCCCTGGCAGCGATGCATGTCGGTGTGCCCGTTGCTGCGATTTCCCCGGCCTATTCGCTGATGTCGAAGGATTTCGAAAAGCTGCGTGGCGCGATCCGGCTTCTTGATCCCGGTGCCATCTACGTCTCGAACTTGCATCAGTTCGGTCCGGCCCTCGCTGCGATAGGCCCGTTTCACACTGCCGCCATCATCGGCGGTGGCGCGGCTGCCGGAGCGGGATACTCATATGCCGATGTGATCACGACGCCGGTGAGCGCAGCGATCTATCATGCCTTCGCAGCGGTCGATGCCGATACGATCGCCAAATTCCTGTTCACGTCGGGATCGACCGGCGCGCCGAAGGCGGTCATCAATACCCAGCGCATGTTGACCTCGAGCCAGCAGGCCAAGGCACAGACCTGGCCGTTTCTCGAAGCGCCGCAGAGCGAACTCGTTCTTCTCGACTGGCTGCCCTGGAGTCATACCTTCGGCGGAAATCACAATTTCAATATGGTGCTGCGCAACGGCGGAACGCTGTACATCGACAGCGGCAAGCCCGCGCCCGGATTGTTCGTGACGTCGATCGCCAATCTGCGCAGCGTCATGCCGACGGTCTATTTCAACGTGCCGCGTGGCTTTGACATGCTTATTGCAGCCCTGCGGAAGGACGATGGGTTACGAGAGCGATTCTTCAGCGAGGTGAAGTTCGTCTTCTATGCCGGTGCGGCTCTGCCGCAGAGCACGTGGTCGGCGCTGGAGACACTTTCCATCGAGACAATCGGGCGCCCGCTGCCGATGGTCTCCGCCTGGGGATCGACGGAAACATCGCCACTCGCGACCGATTGTCATTTTCAGGCGCCAAGATCAGGCAATATCGGCGTGCCAATTCCCGGTACGGAGCTAAAGCTCGTGCCGTCGGACGGCAAGTTGGAGGTACGGGTGCGCGGGCCCAACGTAACGCCGGGCTACTGGAAGGCGCCGGACCTCACCGCGAAGGCTTTTGATGCGGACGGCTTCTATCTGATCGGCGACGCCGTTGCATTTGCAGACCCGACCCATCCGGAGCAGGGTTTGCTGTTCGACGGACGCATCGCCGAGGATTTCAAGCTGACATCGGGTACATGGGTCAACGTCGGAACGTTGCGCGTGGCGGGAATCTCCGCGTTGGCGCCGCTGGTTCAGGATATCGTCGTGGCCGGCCATGGCGGCGAGGATGTGCGATTTCTTCTCGTTCCCAATCTGGCTGCCTGCCGTGCGGTGTCCGGCCTGCCGGAAACAGCGAGCATCGATGCCGTGCTTGACTGTGAAAATGTGCGTTCGTCCATAGGGGAAGGGCTCGCAAGACTGAAGGCGTCAGGCGGAGGGTCTTCCACCTATGCAACTTGCGCGCTTTTGCTGGCAGAGCCGCTATCTGTCGATGGCGGCGAGATTACTGACAAGGGCTACGTCAACCAGCGCGCCGTTCTGGCGCGCCGCGTAGCCGACGTGGAAGACCTGAACAGAGAGTTCTCAGGCCGCTTGATAATCTGCGCGAGTGTCGAGCAATACGCCCGTCATGCCTAGCCGGGATGTCCAGAACTCGAACGATGCATTGGGACAATAAAATATCGCGTTGATGGTGAAGGCAACAGGTCGAGCGACCGCACGCGAGACTTTGCCGATGCGATCAACTGTCACATGCCGTGTCATGTCGTCGTCACACACCAGCGCGGGCGCCGTGGTCAAATATAGCGCTCTTCCCCAGAGCACATGGACCGGCGCGAGGGCATTCGCGCGCTCCACGAGGTCGCCTTTCCCTCCAGGAGGCGACCTCGTTTGTTTCCGATGAACGGCTCATGCGGAGTGTTCGCGAAACGTGTCCGATCCGCATGCGTGTTAAATTGCACTGAGTTCTACTCCTGGTGCAGACCGGACTCTTCTCACGCAGTGAGATTTCACACGACACACACGGCGACTCCCGGCGCTGCACGTCGTTGCATCATTCTGGTCTGTCAGGACCCAACGAAGAAACGTTGATGCGACGGATCGGAAAATTTGAAATCCTATTCCGCCGATCGCTCGAACTATGAAGTTTCTTCTCAGGCAAACTGAGTATGATGACCGCGATCCGCAATCGGATTGCGCGGTGCCGATGCTATCGTTCCGTCAAGCACATCGACTGGACAGAGCGAGCAATAGTAATGCGGACGATTGGTTTGATTGGTGGAATGAGCTGGGAAAGTACTGCTGTTTACTATCGCCGGCTGAATGAGCAAGTCCGCGCCGAACTCGGTGGGCTCCACTCCGCGGATATTCTGATGCGTTCGATCAACTTCGACGCGATTGTCAGCTTGCAGAAACAAGGGCGTTGGGACGAGGCCTGTCAGGTTCTCGCTGACATCGCACGCGATCTGGAAGGAGGCGGTGCTGGTTGCATTCTGATCTGCACGAATACAATGCACAAGCTTGCCGACGAAGTGCAGCAGGCAGTGTCGATCCCGCTTCTTCACATTGCCGACGTTACCGGCGCTGCCGTGAAGGCTGCAGGGCTGCAGCGGCCGCTACTTCTGGCAACGCGCTACACGATGGAACAGGACTTCTATGTGACGCGATTGCGCGAGGGGTTCGGGCTAAATCCCGTTATTCCGGCTGAGGCCGATCGTGTGTTCATTCACGACATCATCTTCGATGAACTATGCCAAGGCGTTGTTCGCGAGGATTCGCGCCGTCTCTATCTCGATGCGATTGCACGAGGAAAAGAGCGTGGCGCTGACGGCGTAATTCTTGGTTGTACCGAGATCTGTCTCCTGGTCGGCCCCGAGCACATCGATCTTCCAGTCTTCGATTCAACGATTCTTCATGCGGATGCGGCGCTCGCCTTTTCCATGGCGAAGGAAGAACCGCGACCACGTGCTGCATGACATCGGCGTGATTGTTCTTTGGATTGGCATCGATCTTGCTGGTCTCCCTAACCTGGAAGGCAATGAGGCTTTCGTATGAGTGATATGCGTACTGCGCAACGTAAGATCTCGCCGGTCCTCGATCACGTGGTCATCAACGTGATGGGCCAGCTTGATGAGGCTGCTGCGCAATATACACGCCTCGGATTTCAGTTGACGGAGCGCGGCCACCATACGCTCGGATCCAGCAACAACCTTGCGATTTTCGGTACGAACTATCTCGAATTGCTCGGCTATCTGCCGGGGCGTGAAACGATGCGTGCAGATCTCTGGACACATCCGCCGGGATTGAGTGGTCTGGTTTTCAAGTCTGTCGATGCCGATCTGGTTTATGCGACACTGAAGGACAATACCGTTCCCGTCATGGAGCCAATGAGCTTCGCGCGGCCGGTCGAATTGCCGGGCGGCGCCCAAGACGCGCGTTTCAAGGTCATCCGCGTGGCGGGCGACGAAGTGCAAAACGGCCGCACGTTCTTCTGCCATCATGATACGCCGGAACTGGTGTGGCGCCCCGAATGGCAGACGCATGCCAATGGCGCCAATGAAATCGTCGAATTTGTCATCGCCTCGCAGCAGCCGGCACGAACTGCAGCGCTCTATGAACGCATGTTCGGCGCACCGCTCCTGACGCCGACGGATGGCGGCTTTTCGTTCAGCGCCGGTGCTGCGACGATCTTCGTACTCGATCCTGCAGCCGTGGCCGATCGCTACGTCGGGGCTGCGCTGGTCAGCCCGGATGGCACGGACCGCATGGTCGCGCTGGTGTTCAAGGTCGCGTCGCTCGACACGCCGCGCGCCGTATTCGATGCGGCCGGCGTTTCCTTCAAGCCCTGTGCGGGCGGCATCATCGTGTCGCATACCGACGCAGCCAATGTCGCTCTGGGGTTCACGGCGTGATGGTAGCGCTCCCTAATGATTTCACTCGGAGTTTTGCGCTCGACTATGACGGCGCGCGCGTGAAGTTTCGCAACGCTGCGAATGACGTCGGCGCTGCGTTGACCACTTACACCCATCCGGCGCTCAAGAGTCCGAATGGCCAGGATCTGTGCATCGATGTGGCGCGGCTCGGCGATCCGCGCGCAGCTTCGCAACTGGTGATCCTCAGCGGTACGCACGGCCTCGAAGGCCTCAGCGGTTCGGCGGCGCAGATCGGCTGGATGCAGAGCAAATTTGCGCGCACGCTTCCGCGCGGCGTGTCGATTCTCTTTGTTCACGCGATCAATCCCTACGGCTTTGCCTGGGGGACGCGGACCACCGAGAACAATGTCGATCTCAATCGCAACTTCATCGATTTTTCCACGCCCCGTCCGGGCAATCCGGGTTATGCGAAGCTTTATCCGCATCTCCTTCCGGAGGACTGGACGCCGGCAGCTCTGCAGATCTACGCCGACGCCGTGGAAGCCTTCAAGGACGCGCATGGCGATGACGGTCTGTTCGACACGCTGGCGCGCGGGCAGTACGACTTCCCGGATGGCTCCAATTATGGCGGCTCCGGGCGCGAGTGGTCCAATCTGACTCTGGAGACCATCATCGCCGATCATCTCGGCGCGGCCGAGCGCATCGGCTTCATCGATTGGCATACCGGCATCGGTGATTTCGGCGAGTCCTTCTTCCTGTGCTTCAACCCTGAAGGCGGCGCGCTTCATGCGGAAGCCGTGCGCTGGTGGGGGCGTGAACGCATCGTTGGCCAGAAGCCGAACAATTTTGCGCGGCCCAATTATCAGGGACTCGTATTTCACGGCATGACCAGGTTCCTTGGCGAGCGACCGATGGTCGGCGCAGTGATCGAATTTGGTACGCGTGGTACCAAGGTTCGTCGCGCCTTGCAGCTCGATCTCTGGCTGAAGTTCAAGGCCGAGAAAGATAGCGAGCGCGTTCGCATGCTGCGCGCAGACCTGCACGATTGCTTTGTCCCGGTGTCGTCGCACTGGCGCGAAGAAACCACCGAACAAGCCATTTCCATCACTCAACAGGCGGTGGAGGGGCTGGCAAGCTGGTCCCTCTCCGTCGCAGCCTGAATCAACGGAGCGAGATAGATCATGCGAGCAGTTGTCCTTTACGAACACGGCGATAACGATAAGCTGCAATTCACGGCGGATTATCCGACGCCGAAGGCCGGCGAGGGCGACGTTGTCATCCGCGTGCGGGCATCGTCGATCAACTATCACGACGTTTTCACCCGCCGCGGTATGCCCGGCATCAAGGTGCCGCTGCCTGTCATCATTGGCCTCGACGTGGTCGGTGAAATCACGGAACTCGGCGCCGGCGTCACCGGCTGGAACATCGGTGATCGCGTGCTGATCGATCCGGTCAACCGCGTCGAAGGCGGCCTGATGGGTGAGACCCAGGACGGCGGCCTCGCCGAATTCTGCCGCGCCAAGGCGCATCAGCTCGTCAAGATTCCGGACGGCGTCAGCTTCGAGCAGGCGGCCGCACTGCCGGTCGCCTATGGCACCGCGATCCGTATGATGAACACCATTGGTCAGATCAAATCTGGCGAGAAGGTTCTGATCCTGGGTGCCAGTGGTGGCGTCGGCGTGTGCTGTGTCCAGCTCGCCAAGCTAGCAGGTGCTTATGTGATCGCCTGCGCCGGTAGCGAGGAGAAGGGCAAGAGGCTCACGGAGCTCGGCGCGGACGAGATCATCCTCTACACCCAGTCCGACTTCATGAAGACGATCTATGAGCGCCACGGCAAGCCGCATCGCCGGCGCTTCGTCGAAGGTGGCGGTGTCGATGTGGTCGTCAACTTCACCGGCGGCGACACCTGGGTGAAATCGCTGCGCTGTCTGAAGCTCGGCGGCCGCATTCTGACCTGCGGCGCGACCGCCGGCTACTCGCCTACTGAAGATCTTCGCTTCATTTGGACCTTCGAACTGGAGATCAAGGGCTCCAACGGCTGGGAACGTGACGATATCACAAAACTGTTCGATCTCGTCGCCGCCAAGAAGCTGCAGGTACTGATCGACAAGACCTATCCGCTGGAAGAAGCGAAGGAAGCGGTGCGCGTCATTGAGGATCGTGCGGTATTCGGCAAAGTCGTGGTGACGCCGTGAGCAAGCCCGACGTCAAGATTCTGACGGCTGCCGAGATTCAGCAGATGCTGGACGTGTCGCCGTTCAATCTGTTCCTCGGCCTTGAGGTGATCAAGGCCGATCCGGCAACCCAGGAAGTGACGATGCGGTCGCCGATGCGGCCGGAATTCGAACGCCGACCGGGCTCGAAGCAATGGCATGGCGGCGTCATTGCTTCGGTCATCGATACCGTCGGCGATTTCGCCGTCGGCATGATGGTCGGGCGCGGCCTACCGACCGTGAATTTCCGCGTCGATTACCTGAAGCCGGCTGTCGATACCGCCTTGGTCGCCGTGTCGCGGGTGCGCCGCGCCGGCAAGAGCGTCGGTGTGGCTGACGTCGATGTGTTTGACGAAAAGGGGGCGCTGCTCGCCATCGGCCGCGGCACCTATTCGACGCTTGAAGCAAAATAATAGCAGGGCCGGGCAGCGCACGATGGCGGACCGATTCCTGTCTGCAACAAAGGAAGAACAATGAGCGGTTTTAGCAGACGTGATTTTTTGATGACGACAGCCGGTGCTGCTTTGGCCTCCGGCTTTGCCGGTTCTTCCAAGGCGGCAACCGGGGCGCCGAAGCGCGGCGGCACGCTGGTCGGCACGTGGGGCGGATTTGAGCCGCAATCGCTGTTCGTTCCAGCGGGTGGCGGCTCCAGCCCGTATTTCACGTCGACCAAGGTGTTCGAGCGGCTGATCCGCCTGACCGCCGATCTCAAATTCGAACCGGTGCTAGCTCTCGGGATCGAACCGGCAGAGGATTTTCGCAGCTACACGATCAAGCTACGTCCGAACGTCACTTGGCATGATGGCAAGCCGCTGACCTCGGACGATCTCGTCTTCAATGCGATCCAATACTGGAAGCCGATCTCCGCTGGCGTCACCCTCGATGCGCTGCAGACTGCAGAGGCCGTGGATCCGCTGACCGTGGTGCTGAAATTCAAAGTGCCGGTGCCAGAGTTCTTCCTCAAGTCCGTGCTGGCCGGCAAAGCCGGTCTCGTCATTCCCAAGCATATCTATGACGGGTCGAACATCATTACCAATCCGATCAACAACACGCCGATCGGCACCGGTCCTTTCAAGGTCAAGGAGTGGGTGCGCGGCAGTCATGTCGAATATGCCCGCAATGACACCTACTGGAATTCGGGCTTGCCCTATCTCGACAAGTTGGTGATCCGCTGGTGGCGAGATCCGGCGTCGCGGTCGGCCGCGTTCGAGGCTGGCCAGCTTGATATAGGCACATTCAATCCGATCCCGGCGCCGGACATCGCGCGCCTGACGGCAACCAAGAAGTTCGTTGCCGAGACCAAGGGCTACTCGAATTCGGCGTGGATCACGAGTGTCGAGTTCAACCAGCGTCGCGAGATCTTCAAGAAGCGCGAGGTGCGCCAGGCCCTGCTCCATGCGATCGACCGCAGCTTCATCGCGGATACGGTTTTCTTCGGTCGCGCGCGTCCCTCGCTTGGCGCTCTCCACTTCTCGAATTCGATCTTCTTCACCAAGGACGTTCAGGATTATCCGTTCGACGTCAAAAAGGCCGCGGCATTGCTCGATGCCGCAGGTTATCCGGTGAAATCCGGCTCGCGCTTCAAGATGAGCCTGGTATCGGCCGGGTGGTTCGAGGAAAACGTCAAGATCGGTCAGTACCTGAAGCAAGCCTTCGAGGACGTCGACATCACCGTCGATCTGGCGATCCCCGATCGCGCGACCTCGCTGAAACGCATCTACACCGACTATGAATATGACGTCGCGGTGTCGAACAATTCAGCCAGCATCGAGCCGATCCCGCAGACAACGCAATACTACACCACCGATGGTATCGTGAAGGGGGCAGCCTTCCGCAATGCCACCGGCTATTCCAATCCGAAGATGGACGAGACCGTCAGCAAGATGGCGATCGAGACCGATGAGAAGAAGCGCGTATCCCTGGTGCACGAGTTCGACAAACTCGCAGCGAGCGACGCGCCGGTCCTGCCGATGGTCGACCTTGAACCCGTGACGATCGCTCGTTCCGATGTCCGCGATCATTCGCTGACAGCGGACTTCATGGGCGAAAGCTGGGCCGAGGTCTGGCTGGACCGCTGAGAGCGGAGGCAAACGTGCGTCGCATCATCATCCGCAGGCTCGTGCAAATCATTCCGCTGATCTTCGCGGTCATTGTGATGAATTTTGTTCTGATCCATCTGGCGCCGGGGAGTCTGTTCGACGTGATGACGTCCGAACAGCAGATCACCGACCCGAAGATGCTGGATCAGCTGCGTCACACCTACGGCGTCGATCAGCCGGTGTCGGTGCAGCTTGCCAAATATATCTGGTCGGTGATGCGGCTCGATCTCGGCTATTCGTACCGGCAGAACGCGCCGGTGTTTGATGTGATCATGCAACAGCTTCCAGCGACCTTGATCCTGATGCTGGCGGCAATCGGAATTGCCTTGCTCGTTGGCGTCACAGCCGGCGTGCTGGCGTCGATCAGGGTCAACACGATCTGGGATAATCTGATCTCGCTCGGTGCGGTATTCTTCTTCGCTGCACCGAGCTTCTGGCTTGGCATCATGATGACGGTGATGTTCGCCGTGAAGCTCGGCTGGTTTCCGGTCGGCGGCATGCGCACCATCGGCGTCGACGAAAGTGCCTTCGGTGCCGTTCTGGATGTGATGCATCATCTCGTCCTTCCCGCGACGGCACTGGGACTGTTCTACGCAGCGACCTTCGCGCGCGTGATGCGGGCCTCAATGTTGGAGGTGGCCCAGCTGGATTTCGTGCGGACGGCGCGTGCCAAAGGCCTGTCGGGCGGTCGTGTGGTCCTGGCACATGTGATGCGCAACGCGATGTTGCCGATCGTTACGCTGCTCGGATTGCAGCTTGGCACCATGCTTGGCGGCAGCGTCGTCATCGAAGCCGTGTTTAGCTGGCCCGGCATAGGCAGTCTGTTGTTCGACAGCGTGATGAGCCGCAATTTTCCCATGGTGCTCGGTGTGCTCGTCCTCGGTTCGCTGCTGGTGGCTGTCTGCAACGCGACCGTCGATCTGCTGTATCTGCGGCTCGATCCCCGGATCAAGGCGAGGTAGATCATGCCGACATTGTTCTTCGACTTCGCCCGGCGCTTCGCCCGCAACCGTGCGGCGCTGGTCGGTCTGTTTCTCGTCCTGGTCGTCGTCGGTGTTGCTATTGCCGCGCCATGGTGGTTCCCGCGCAACCCGCTTCGTATTGTCGGGCGGCCGGAGATCTGGCCCTTCATGTCGTCGCGTTATCCGCTTGGCACGGATTCTCTGGGTCGTGACATTGCAGCGATGATTGCCCACGGCGCCCGCACCACGCTTCTAATCGGCCTCTGCGCCAGCCTGACCGCCACCATCATCGGCATCACTGTTGGCGCCACCGCGGCCTATGTCGGCGGTTGGGTCGACGAGCTGTTGATGCGTCTGACCGAATTGTTCCAGACCATCCCCAACCTGATCTTCGTACTGACCATCGTGTCGATCCTCGGGCAGAAGATCGAATATGTGACAATCGCCGTGGGCGTCGTGACCTGGACGCCGATCGCACGGCTGACGCGTGCCGAGTTCATGTCGCTGCGCGATCGCGAATTCGTGCAGGCCTGCCGCGCCATGGGGATGGGCAGCCTGCGGATCATGTTCGGCGAGATACTGCCGAATGCACTGCCGCCGGTGATTGTGCTGTCGTCGCTGGTCGTTGCGGGCGCCGTTCTGTTCGAGTCCGCCGTAGCATTCCTCGGGCTCGGCGATCCCAATGTCACCAGTTGGGGACAGCTGATCGGGGACGGCCGGACGCTCATTCGCTCGTCCTGGTACATCTGCGCAGTGCCGGGTCTTGCGATCATGCTCACTGTGCTGGCGCTCAACCTTGTAGGCGATGGCCTCAACGATGCGCTCAACCCCAAACTGCGGGATCGCTGAGATGATCATGGGCAGCAAAGCCGGTCCAGCGCCAATCCTCTCCATTGAGAACCTGCAGGTATCGTTGTTCACCCGCCGCGGCGTATTGCCTGCGGTCGATGGTCTGTCGCTGACAGTCTCGGCCGGCGAGACTCTCGCCATCGTCGGTGAATCCGGCTGTGGCAAGTCGTTGACGGCGCTGGCGATCATGCGGTTGTTGCCGAACCCGCCGGCAAAGATCGTCGGTGGCGCCGTCCGCTTCATGGGGCGTGATCTCGCGGCCTTGTCCGAGCGCGAGATGCAGCGGGTCCGCGGCAAGGACATCTCGATGATCTTCCAGGATCCGATGACATCGCTGAACCCTGTGGTCGCGGTTGGGGATCAGCTGATCGAGGCAATCAGGCGCCACACTGACGTGTCGCGCCACGAGGCGAGAGACCGCGCAATCGAATTGCTGCGCCAGGTGCGTATCCCGGATGCGGAGCGCCGCTTCAATGATTATCCGCACCAGATGTCTGGTGGCATGAGCCAGCGTGTCATGATCGCCATGGCGATTGCTTGTGGGCCAAAGCTCCTGATCGCCGACGAACCGACCACGGCGCTCGACGTCACCATCCAGGCGCAGATCATCGAGCTGATGAAGGAATTGCAGTCCTCATCCGATATGGGCCTTATCATTATCACCCATGATCTCGGCGTGGTTGCCGAAGTCGCCGACCGGGTGGCCGTGATGTATGCCGGCCGCAAAGTCGAGGAAGCGCCGGTGGAGGCCTTGTTCGAGCGGCCGCTGCATCGCTACACGCGGGGGCTGCTGGGGGCGACGCCGTCGGCACAGCGCCGACGTGGCAGTCGTCTCGTCGAAATTACGGGCAACGTGCCGGCACTGTCCGATTTGCCGCAGGGCTGCGCCTTCCAGAACCGTTGTCCCGATGTACTCGATCGCTGCCGTGCCGAGCGGCCGCAACTGGCGCCGTTGCTGCCGCACCGTTCCGCCGCCTGTTTTGCTGCCGAGAAGGAGTTATCGCGCGATGCCGCTACTATCGGTGCTTAGTCTCTGTGTCCAATACCAGAGCGCACAGGGCGTCGTGCGGGCGGTCGACGATGTGAGTTTCGACCTGGAGCCCGGCGAGACTGTGGGGCTGGTCGGGGAATCCGGCTGCGGCAAGTCCACGCTCGGCAAGGCGATCATGCGTCTGGTGCCGACGTCCGACGGACGCGTCTTCCTCGATGGTGACGATGTCACGCGGATGCAGGCCGGCGCGTTGAAGGCCTCGCGGAAGTCGATGCAGATGATCTTCCAGGATCCTTATGGATCGCTCAATCCGCGCCACGACGTCGGCACCATCGTCGGGCAACCGCTCAGCGTCGCCGGCTGGTCGCGCCGTGATATCAAGGATCGTGTCATCGAGCTGATGGGACAGGTAGGCCTGCCGGCCGATGCGATGCGGCGCTATCCGCATGAGTTCTCTGGCGGCCAGCGCCAGCGTCTCGGCATTGCACGTGCACTTGCGCTCAAGCCCAAGGTCATCATCTGCGACGAGCCGGTATCTGCGCTGGACGTTTCGGTGCGCGCGCAGGTCATCAATCTGCTCGAGGACCTGCAGCAGGCAACGGGCGTGTCGTATCTGTTCATCTCGCACGATCTTTCGGTCGTCGAGCATATTTCGGACCGGCTGATCGTGATGTATCTCGGTCGGATCGTCGAAACAGGCCGCAGCGAGGACGTCTGGGATAGACCGGCGCATCCTTATACGGAGGCATTGCTTGCCGCCGCACCGATCGCCGATCCGCGCACCGCACGCAGCCGCACCCGCAGCGTGCTGCAGGGTGAGTTGCCCAGCCCGCTCAATCCGCCGCCAGGCTGCAGCTTCAATACGCGCTGCCCCTACGCTCAGGCGCTTTGCCGCGAGGAGCGACCGATGCTGCGCGATGTCTCCGATGGCCGCAAGGTGGCTTGTCACTACGATCTGCTTGAACAACCCGCGGCGCTGCCACGGGTTGCGCGGGTAGCCAATTAAGTTCTCAGAAGTGGAGTATTGCCAATGCGGTGGAATAATCTCGGTGACCTGATCGATCGCAGCGGTGACCTTGATCGGGAGGCGGTCATCGATCTGATCGATCCCGCGCATCCCAGGCGCTACACGCACCGTCAGATCGACGAGATGGCAAACGGGGTCGCCCGGTATCTTGTCGATAGTGGTTACAAGCGCGGCACGCATGTCGCGATCCTGTCGTTTAACCGCGCCGAGTACATCATCTGCTATTTCGGCATCATGCGCGCCGGATGCATCGCTGTTCCGGTCAATATCAAGGCTGCGCGCGACACGGTCGATTTTGTGATGGACGACGCGAAGATCGCGCTGGCATTCGTCGACAATGCCAATCGGTCGATGGTGCGCGACGGCATTCCCATCATCAATTTCGACGACAGCGGCCCAAGCGGCTTTGCTGCGACCATCCAGCCCACAGCGTTCACCGCCGTCGAGACGACGCGGGAAGAGGTCGGGCAGATGCTCTACACGTCCGGCTCCACCGGCCGCCCCAAAGGCGTACCGCTATCGCATTACGGCCAGCTCTGGGCGATCTCGACACGTACCAGCGGTGCGCTCAATCAGGATGATCGCTACATCATCGCGCAGCCGCTGTTTCACATGAATGGCCTGTTCGCCATCAAGACGATTTTCGCTCAGAATGCGTCTGTGGTGGTGCTGCCGTCGTTCGAGACCCGCAGTTATATTGAGGCCATCGCCAAGTACAAGGTGACCGCCGCCACGGCCGTTCCCACCATGTGGGCTCGTGTCGTCAAGGAAACGGAACTGCTAGCGAAGAATGATATCACCTCGGTTCGTCGCCTGATGCTTGGGTCGGCGCCGATGACCATGGGTCTGTGGGACAGGATCAAGCAGGCGCTGCCCAACGTCGTAATGACGATGGGCTATGGTACGACTGAAGCAGGGCCGGCCGTGTTCGGTCCGCATCCCGACAAGATCCCGACGCCGCCTTTGGGGCTAGGTTATCCGATCCGTCTGGAGGATGTCCGGCTCGTCAACGGCACCGAGAACGAAGGCGTGCTGTTGATGCGCAATCCCGCGGTGCTGGATCATTATCACAATCTGCCGCAACAGACCGCTAAGGTGCTGACCGATGGCTGGTACTACAGCGGCGACGTGATGCGACGCGATGCCAACGGATTCTATTTCTTCGTTGGCCGTGCCGATGACATGTTCGTCTGCTCCGGTGAGAACATTTATCCGGGCGAAGTCGAGAAGCTGTTGGAGCGTCACCCGCAGATCCAGCAGGCGGCAGTAGTGCCGTTGCCCGACGAGGAACGGAGCCAGGTGCCGGTTGCGTTTATTGTCACGCGGGAGCAGCCTACGCCGAGCTTCGACGATATCCGTCAGTTCGCCATCGCCAATGGTCCGGCATATCAGCACCCGCGCCGCGTTGAATTCGTCCACGAATTGCCGTGGGCGGGCACCAACAAGATCGATCGCAAGGCGCTGATCGATCGGGCGCGCAGCCTGGAAGCCAGTCACGGCTGGTCGGCATGAGCGGGCTAACAGGGAAGATCGCGCTGGTCACCGGTGCAAGCCGGGGGATCGGTCGGGCTATCGCGCTTCGCCTGGCGAAGGACGGCGCAACTGTCGCGGTCCATTACAACGCCTCGGTCGATGCGGCGAATGAGACTGTAGCGGCCATCGCCGCTGCGGGGGGCAATGCCTTTGCCATCAAGGCCGATCTCTCGGAACGCAGTGGAGCAACTTCCCTGGCCGCTGGTCTAGGTGCCGAACTGACCAAGCGTTATGGCAGCCCTGCATTCGATATTCTCGTCAACAACGCCGGCGTCGGAAAACGCGCGGTCATTGAGGATATTTCCGAGGACGACTTCGATCTTCTGCTGCAGACCAATCTGAAATCGCCGTTCTTTCTGATCAAGGCACTGATGCCACATCTTCGCAATGGCGGACGTATCATCAATATCTCGTCGATGGGGACGCGTTCGGCCTATCCGACCATGGCCGCCTACGCGCCGGCCAAAGCGGGTCTGGAAGCGCTGAGCCGCTTGCTGGCCGTTCATCTCGGGGGTCGAGAGATCACGGTGAATTCCGTGATGCCCGGCGCGACGGCGACGGACATGAACATCGTCGCGCGCGACCCGGTGGCCAGCCGCGCAGTGGCTGAGACAATCGCGCTCGGCCGGGTCGGGCAACCCAACGATATCGCCAGGGTCGTCGCCTTTCTCGCGTCGGACGAAGCGGGCTGGGTCACTGGCCAGCAGATTGATGCTAGTGGCGGCCAGCGGCTGTAAGAGGCCACGGATTCAATCAACGCGCCGATATCACGATACGCGGTGGCAAATTCATCTTAGCGCTGCGTCAGCGGAGGCGTCGCTTTTGACGCCAGCCTGCTGCTCGAATGCGCAGCGATGATAATTGTTTATGCTCGCGAACTTTCAAATCTCGCAATAGCATTGCGTCACGATGGCAATGAACGGCAGAAATATTCTGCGTACACCTTTCATCGGAGGCAACTATGCTCGACGAGCTCGACCGCAAAATTCTCGCGGCACTCCAGGTAGACAGCAGCCTTTCCATGCAGGACCTGGCTGATCGCGTTGGCCTGAGTTCCACGCCGTGTTGGCGTCGCATCCAGAAGCTCGAAAGCTCTGGCTACATCAAGCGGCGCGTTGCACTTCTCGATGCAGACAAGCTGAATTTGGGTGTCAGCGTTTTCATCGCCGTGCGAACGAATCAGCATAACGCGGAGTGGGTTCAGCGTTTCCGGAAAATCGTCGTCAGCTTCCCCGAGGTGGTCGATTTCTATCGCCTGAGCGGTGATGTGGACTATTTGATCCGGGCTGTGGTCTCGGATATCCGGGCCTACGACGATCTTTATCAGCGGCTGATCGCCAAGATTGATCTGCATGATGTGTCGTCGATGTTCACCATGGAGCAGATCAAGTCGACGACCGAATTGCCGCTCATGAATGCTTTGGTGAAGCAGGGGCGGGGCGATATATCTTCGGCGGCGCATTCCCTGTCGCATTGAGAGGCCGCGGCTCCGAAGCTGCCGCATGGAGTGTAATCGTTCGTGTGCTGCGGGCAGCACCGTTCCACGATTTCTCGCTAGAGCGGCACGTGCCGGCTGATCGCATCTGGCGTCACTCTACGGTTCGATGGGCCGGGTCGAGGCATTATGTGCCCCAAACGAAAAACCGGCCGGTTAGGGCGGGGTCCGCGGCGGTCGTCTCGATTTTGGTCCGTCATTCAAAGCCACAAGCGTACAGCCCCCGCGAGGGGTCTGTTCCAAGTTCGTTTGAGTCCGGTGATACGGCGGCTGCTTATGCCGGTTGATTGGAACGGGCAGGGAACAGACCCCCGATATTCCCGTATTGAACCGCGATCTCGCGTTCTGTTCTGCCGCGCGCTGCCTGATTGTCAGGTGCCTCGGTCGGGAAAACTTATTGATTTAACAGGGGAAAATGGTGCTGCCAGACAGGATTGAACTGTCGACCTCTCCATTACCAATGGAAAGGCATCGTCTTTCTCGCGGTTTTGCAATGTGGAGGATGTGCAGGATGGCTGAAAACAAAAGGCTTTTCGCTTTCTGTTCTCATGGGCATCCTCCACACTTAGGGTCCTCTGTGTGGGACGACTGTGTGGGAAAGACAATGGCTATCGATTATCAGCCTTCCAAGCCGTCCGGAGCGGCTAGAGCTCCTCAAATCGATACGCCTGCGAAGCGCGGCAAACTGCAGCCTCGGAAGAACCCCTATTGGATCGGTGTCAGCGGAGGACGCGGCGGCGTCTCGCTCGGCTATCGGAAAGGCAAAGGCGTTTCAGTGTGGGTCGTCAAAGCCGTCATCGACGGTGATCGGATTGAGGCACGGCTCGGCTCAGTCGCGGACGGCGATGAGATTGCGGGCGAGACCCTGAACTACACGGCCGCGGTTTCTGCGGCCCTCGCGTGGGGGCGACAGCAAGCCTCGATCATTGAGGCGAGCCGGGAAGCAGATCGCGTCGCGGCGGTCCCGACGGTCCGATCGGTGGTTGAGGCTTACGAAGTGCAACGCCGCAAGGCCGCGGGCGGCAGGTCGACATCCGCCTCCGCATTGCTTGCGCATCTGCCGCCCGATAGCAAATTCGCCAAACTGCGACTGGCGCAGGTCAGCGAAAAAGCGATCGAAGAGTGGGTCGGCCAACTGAAGCGGCAACCTCAGTCGAAACCCTCGCGCCTGACGAAACGGCCGCGTCGGTCGAAAAGCGCGCCGGTCGCCAATCTGCCGCCGCTCAAACCCGCTTCGCGAAATCGCTTGGTAGGTGATCTACGGGCAGCACTAAACGTTGGCGCTGAGCGCCACCGCCGTGAGATCCCCGGACATGTCCAGGCTGAGATAAAGGCGGGCACCCGTAATGAACCGACTGAAGACGAGGCGCGGAAGCAACTGCTCACTGACGGTCAGGTTCGCGCGATCGTCGCAGGTGCATTCGAGGACGACGAGGACTTTGGTTACGTTGTGTTCGTCTTGGCAGTCACCGGCGCCCGTTTCTCTCAGATCGCCCGGTTGACGGTCGCTGACGTTCAAATTTCCAAGAACCGAATAATGGTGCCCAGCTCGCGCAAGGGCAGGAAACGAAAGCCGAGCCCGCCAGCGGCCGTTCCGATAGACGCCAACGCGATGGCGCGCTTGACTCCGCTGGTCGCGGGCCGTGACACAGGCGAACCGCTGCTACTTCGCTGGGCGCATAAGCGGGTACCGGGGCCGAAGCGTTGGGCGCGGGATGTAAGGAGGCCATGGGGGCCAGCATTTGAGACGTCGAAGTCCTGGCAAAAAGCGGTTCAGGCTTCAGGCCTGCCGGCGGACACGATCATGTACGCATTGCGTCACAGCTCAATCGTACGCGGTCTGATTGGTGGATTGCCGGTGAGGCTCGTTGCCGCTCTCCACGACACAAGCGTGCTTATGATCGAGAAGCACTACTCCGCGTTTATCATCGATATGACGGAGGAGTTGTCGCGCCGTCACGCCATTTCAATTGACACACAGCTTCCCCATCAGGCAGCGGAGTAATCGATAGCTTCACGATGCAATTGAAGACGGCGTGGGCGATGACAATAGGGCGGCCGTCGCGCGTTTCGGTTTTGATGACTGAGTGTTAGCGCTTAGCAGACTTAGGCGATGCTGCGTCTACCGCCGCTGTTTTTGCCAAGCCTCGTAATCAGGAGATCCTTGACGCGGGGCGAGCGTCCTTCGGAAGGCCGCCCATTCAGTTGGCATGTCGGCGAAGGCCGACAAGGCCCGAGCGATGAACTCGCTCGGCTCGTGCCGACGCAGCCCTTTTCCCAGAGTTGCACCGCACGAAGCCTATTGAACGTTGAGCCACAGTGGATGGTTCGCGCGGCACGCACCCACTCGGTAGAGCTTTGGGGAATGCTTCGCCCGTGCTGATATCCGGCAAAGTTCGCGGATCGCGGCGACGGCCGCTCGTTCAGCTTCGGCCATTGGAGCAGACGTATTTGGCGTCGGTTGCTCGGTGGCGAGGCCGTTCAGCAGAATGCGGGCTTCCTGATCGGTGCTGATCGCAGCGACCTTCAAGATCGATCGGCAGTAGCGGGCTTTAATGAGGCTTCGGTCGTCGCCCGTTTGGGTACTCAGCCGGTCAAACTCAGTGGTATTGGTCGAGATGCCGCCTTGGTCGATGGGACCATAGAACGGGCAGTCGCCAGCTTAGTTCCAGATGGGGCTGGATCAACGGGCTTTCAGGCTGTAACGCGTCCGCAGCTGTTTCTCGATGCGCGACACTGTAGTCGCGAAATCGGGATAGTGCCTTCGCTCAGTGCGGTCGTGAGCGCGGACCAATTGCCGTCCCCGATTGGAATTATTGCAACCCGGGCATTCCGCAGGGGCGTGCCGGCAAGCTCCTCGTGAAAGAGCCAGATCAGCTCGTCGGCGGTAGCGTTCTTCTTAGGCATGAAAGTCCGGGGCAAAGAATTTCAGAAGTGATCTCAACCCGGTCATTACCCCTGCCGCCCCTATTTTGTACAGACGAGTCTAGTTGTCATTCTTGGACAGCTGATAACGATCGCGCCGCTTCCTGTCGCCGGAGGCTGAAAAATAGGGACAGTAGAAGGCCCTTTGCTCCCGACCGGAACGCAAAGCGCGCTAGCCACAGTTTCATCTGCTTCGCAGTTAGCGGATCCAGTTTTCTCAACAACCCTGAAGACCGTCCCGTCTTTGCCGGGCGCCCCGTCTTTGCCGTCCTTGCCGGAGGCTCCGTCGCGACCGTCCTTGCCATCCTTCGGCTGCTCGCTGCCACAACCGGTAAGAGGGACGCTAAGCAATGTGATGCAGGCGAGGGCGAGTATCGATTTCATATAGTGCTCCCGATTTTCGACAGGATCCTGCCAGCGAAGATGACAGTTAATGCCGGGCCATTCGAGTCTCGCCATGGCGCAAAACTGCCTCGCGGTCCGCGCTTTGTCGAGAGGGCCGCGGCGTGATAGGCAAAAGGGCTAAGTCCACGGATAACGCCCGAGTGCGAGTGGCGGGCGCTGAGCGACAGGCCACCCGTGTGGGCTGCGGCCGTGGGCGACAACCAGGAGCGTTTAACAAGACCGATCCGTTGGCGATGGATGACGCCGTGCGCCTGAAGCGACTTCAAGCGGCACCAACCGCGCGCGCCAAAGGCTGGCTGGGGTAAAGCCGGCGACCGAGCTTTCCGTGGCTGGTTCGGGCCCGGTGTCGCCGAGACCGTGGAATTGGCGAGGTTCACACTGCTGCCACCCTCGGCGCGGCGGAGCCATGGTTCGGCGAAGTGGACAACGTAGGTGATGTGATCACCGTGCCGCCCGATGGCCCAGGTGCCATCAGCAAACACGGCGGTATGAGCACGCTGCACGATGCGCTGAAGAAGGCGTGGGACGCCGTCGGCGAGCGTCGGTCATCTGCCTATAGGGATCAGCGCAAGCGGTTCAATCCACGGACCGAGGCCCGCACCGATGACCGAGAGTATGGCGCATTGAGGGAGAAAAGGCATAGAGTAGACAGAAGTGCAGGGCCATATCCGAGTAGTGGCCATCATGCGTTACACTATTTTCAATTGCGAGGAATGACATAATGTGAGTACTTCAAACGAAGGGCCGAAGAGGTACTCGTCATGCCCGGACCGACTCGCCTATTTGCATTGGTCGCCATTTTAGCCTTCGTACTCGCGGCTCTACATGGAGCTCTTGCTGAAACATTTAGATTTGAGAGTGAGACTTCGCTTAAGACGTATTCAGCGAAATTGAGCGGTGACCTAGCTTACCCGGTTGGGCGTGGTCCATTTCCTGTCGTCATCTTACTTCACGCCTGCGGCGGTCTCGATAGATGGGGGAAGGCATCGCTTGGCTTGCTGGCTCGCGAATTCAACAAAAACGATTTTGCCACGTATATATTGGACAGTTTCTCCGCGAGGAATTTGACCGCAGAGACTGTTTGCGACCGACGAAGCGACGCGGTTGAGTTCAGGTTAGATGATCTGTTCAACGCAAAAGCTGCGCTTCAGAAGCTTCCTGGTCTTCAAGGTTCAAACTATTTTGCCGTTGGACAGAGCCATGGTGGAAGCGTTGCTATTTTGGCAGCGGTCAATTCCGCAGATCGACCGCCCTTTCGCGCCCTCGGTGGAATCTATCCTGACTGTCGCGTATTGCTGCATGGTCTGAAGATCAAATCGCCAGTTTTAATTCTTGCCGCAGACAAAGATGACTGGACTCCCTCGTCAGTTTGCGAACGGGCCAAGGACAGAGAGCGCCCAGAAGGATCAAAGATAGATCTTACCGTGTTTTCAAACGCACATCACGGCTTCGATCAAGATCGGCCCTCTATCAAATTCAAGGGGCATATCCTCGAATACAGCAAAGCGGCTACGAGCAGCCGCAAAAGCTTGGTCGAATTCTTCAAACAACACCTCGGTCGCGATTGATGTTGCTGGGTTTAGAGTAATAGCAATCAGCCTTGATTGTCGTCCCTCGTGCGCAAAAAATATAAAGTCATCGGCAGATTTGTCGCGGTCTCCTCGTTTGACATCAGTCGAAACACCGTAATTCTGCATCTAGCTAGTCCGCCCGCAGCCCGCAGCGAGGCGAAGCGGCAATGCCGGGAAACCCACTCTGGAGAGTTTAGAAGCACGTCACCACGTCCATCCGAGCTCCGCAGCTCTTGTATTTGACGCCGCGACCTGGAACGACATTGAATGACCGGGTAACAAACCGCCGGTTGGCGGATTGAAAAAAGGCTGCGGCGTCTTCACCGGCGACAGCATACTGCGCGGTGAGTGGTCCGGTGTAACGTTTGCTCAGGCGATCCCAAATCTCGTGGGCATCGCAAAGGTTATGTATCGGCCATAAATGCCGGGATCGCGGGCAGACCTCTCTTGATCCACTTGCTCGATATGAGAGTGATGTATTGGCCTATGGCCATCAATGATCCCGATCGGCTGTGGTCATAATGACCCCGGCGCCGGCGTCAGCACGTCGGTCTATCCGGCGGCTATCACGGAAATGGTTCGAAAGGAGAAAATCATTGGGGCGAGGTTGAGCCTCGTAGTCTTCTATGCACAGGATGCGACGTTGAACTTGTCTATCGCGCCATACCGCACTGCAGTGCACAGTTTGATATCGTCGCTGCGATCCTTACGACTTTTACGACGAGATCGTGGCGTTGGGCAGCGCAACGCAAAACGCGATGTTCATGGAGCCTCCCGGCTCAGGCCAGCACTTTTTCTGTAACGGGGAATGCTTGGGCCGCGGGCAAGGTTGGGAGTGGCGTGTAATTCACGCCGGCCGTAGCCATCGACTGGCGAGCGGACTAGGTTTTGGGACCGGAATTTTTAGAAGCGACCCGTTGGACGTCTGTCGCACCAAATAACGCCGTAAGGGTCAGAACGCAGAGGATGAAAACACCAACGCGGATGATAATTGCGACTAAATGAAACACCGTGGACGAGTAGGCAATGGTTGCCACGGTGAGCGCTTTCGCGGGCGATGCGCCAAGCATCCAAGCAGCCAAAAAGCTGGCGCATGTTACCAAAATGACATGCAGGCCCATGAACCGCTTCAGGAGGTTGATGAGGTGCGGTTTATCGCCCATCGGAACGCTCCATTTGGCCGAATGGTACACCAAACGGCACTGTCGTGGAGCGGAATCTGACAATTCGCCTGGCACGAGAAGGCGAAGGCACGCTGCATGATGGCAGGCAATCTTCGCTTACTCGAACAGCTCGACCATAACCAAGACATAGCCGACCGTCAGGCCGACGGCGACGGAACCGACGAATAGGATAAGGGCGCGCTTCATCGCCCATCTTTGCGCGCTCGCAGACGATCAATCCACCCCCAGTCGGATGAGTATAGCAATCCCAACGGAGATATTGACATGACAATCGCCGCACTCGTTGCGTCGGGACCCTTGCGCATGGGCGCAACGGGGCCGGCCGTGACTGCCGTTCAGATCGCTTTGCCAATGCGGGATACGACCTAGAGGCCGATGGCGGCTTCGGCACCATTACCCAGACGGCCCTCAAGGCATTCGAGGCGAGCCATGGGCTGGTGCCGGATGGGGTGGTCGACAAGCTGACCGCGGCCGAGCTCGACAAGATCTTCCCGCCGCCGTCGGTGCTGAAGGTCGCGCCCTGGCTGTCGACACCATGCGCCCATCACCTTAATGAAAGAGGCCCCGTCCTCGAAGGTGATGCCCACGAGATCGTCCGGCGCTATCCAGAGCTGAAGGGCAATGTCGGCTGGTACAATCATGACAGCATCCCATGGTGCGGCCTCGGGATCGGCTACGTCTTCGCTATGAACGGCATCAAACCGGCCAGCGCGCCGCTCTCGGCGCTTGCGTGGGCGACCTGGGGCCAGCGGCTCAAAGCTCCGACGCCCGGCGCCGTCATGGTCTATAGCCGCACCGGTGGCGGCCACGTCACGCTCTATGAGTCCGAAGACGCGAATTACTACCGCCGTGGCGGCAATCAGTCCGACAGCGTCAACGTCAGCAAGATCCCGAAGTCCCGCCCCATCAAAGCGATCCGCTGGCCGGCCGGCGTGCCGCTGCCGACGACGGGCCGGAAGATGGCGCGACCGGGCAGGCGGTGAAGGCTGGCAGCGAGGCGTAATTACGCCGCTGTTTCAGCAGGGGGGCACCGTTCCGGCCGCATCGGGAATGAATATGTGGCAAACGCGTCGAGTTTGGACTGCTCTTCACCGAGACGCCTCTCGATAAAAGTGCGCTCGAGATCTGTCAGTTCTGTTTCGAGCAGCCTGCGATACCGGTCGATGTTGCCACGGTGGCAACGCAGAAGTGCGAGCTTTTGGTCAATCATGATCGTCATCCCTAGACGGTCGTTCTGCCTGCGCCTGAATGAGATGGGTCGTCCCAGGCCGTAAGATGGTTCAGTCTTCTCGGTCGTCAAGATCAGAAAACTTTCTCAGAACGTGCCGTGCGACGGCGTCGCGACCGCTTAGAAGCACGAACGCGGCAGTCAGCAAGACGATCTGTAAGGTGGGATCAGAGAGCAGGAACATCGCGCCCTGACTACGCTGATTTCGCAAAAGCGTTCCAATCATGATCGCGTTATCCCACGATCAAATTGATTCAATTTAGAAACGCCAAGGGATGAGCGCGGGGCTGGCGCTCGGGAAGAGCCATGTCATCAAGAAATACGTCGCTAGTGCAAATGCCGTCGCGATCAATAGGCCGCGCAGAACGGCGACGATAGTGCTCAGTCCCTTCATTAGGCACGACATACCGCGCCCGGCGGCTCCGGGTAAATCCTAAAATACTGGAGAAGAAAACGATGAGCGACCAGCTCTGGCTTCGTCGCATTCCGGCGGTTCGGGATGACCGAGTCTTCATGGGCCGCCTTATTCGCCTTCGTCGGCGCCGCGCGCCTCGTCGCGCTCTACATCAACGGGCGGTGGCCGCGGTCACCGCACATTCGAATGGTCGGCGCTCTGTTCGATGCCGTGTCCTGGGTGCAAGTGTCAGTTCTTCTCTATGAAGAGGCCGGAATCAACAATACCCCCGTTCTCACGGGGTGCGCGGTTTACGCCCTGCTCGCAGCGTTCGAGCTATTCTCGATAGGGCGGCCTTCGATGCTCGGTATCACGTTAGCTTACGCTGCTGTCTTCTGCACGATCGCCGGCGCGATCGTGGCCATGGTCCGGGGTACCTCGCAGGGGGCAAAGCAAAGAAGCAGGCCATCCAATCGCGCCGATGGTCAACATCGCAACCGGCATCGTCGAAGCGAACCAATTCGCCGATTACATGAAGGTGCTGGACAAGCTGGCGATTGCCCTCAAGGGCCACGCCGAGGCGTTGGACCGCCAGCATCAAGTCAAATTCACGAACGCGCTCGAGGAACTGGCCGAGAAGGTCGACGAAGCTCTTGACGCCCGGCGCGAACATCCGCACCGGCGAAAGTAAGCGGCCCGACGTCATTAGATGCCGTCGGGCCTGACCGGATTTTCTTAGACCTTGGAGGATCGACTATCCGGCTCCTCAAATAATGACATCTAGTCGACAACGTTCCGGCCAATCTCTCTGGCTGCGAATAGTTCGTCTGCCTATGCCGCACCGTTGGAATGTTACCCGCACCCGAAACAGACGGATTCAGAACCTCGCGGCGACACGGACGGAACGGGGGGGGGGGGGGGCTCGGCGGCGTTGAGTTGGGGACAGGGAGACCGCCGAGCCAGGCCAACAGCCTCTGCAAAAGATGCTGACCGGCGGGAAAAGAGACAATAACGATTCTCGTTCCAGCAAGTCTGGCAAATGAAACGGCCCGACGCTCAACCGAATCCATGAGCGCCGGGCCAAGCCCTGGCGTGGCTTCTGGGGTCACGCCGGCCATCGAGCTCTAGCATCACAACCGAAGGAAACTCAATGATCCGCCTCTTTGCGGCAGCCTTGCTGCGCGCGCTATCCACAATGCCTGCAGCTGCTCAGGATTTTTTCGCCGGGGTTCGCTCGATCAAAGTCACCATGACCAAGGAGGGAACCTGCATCGCCAGCCAATACGGCGTTGGGGATGGCTACCACGGTCGCCGGACAGCCTCAGGCGAACGGTTCAACACCTACGCCCTGACGGCCGCGCACCGCACCAGGCGCTTCGGCAGCCACGTCACGGTGACGAACAAGGCCAATGGACGATCGGTACGGGTGCGGATCACTGACCGCGGGCCGTTCATCAAGAGCCGCTGCGTCGACCTGTCTCGAGCAGCAGCCGACGCAATCGGCATGGGCGGGTCCGCTCGGGTGACCGTCCAGTAACCCCCATAGAGCCGAAAGCGTCATCACTCGGCCTCAAGTCGACCTGCGCACGCCTTGTAATATGTGGAGTTGCGGTGCCACTTCTAATCAAGAACATCAATAACCATTGATTAACTACTCTTGGCCCGGCGAGCAAATTCAACGGAACCAGTCGTATTGCAACCGTGCGCTTCATCAATTCTTAGATATTGCGCCTCATGGTCCACGGACAGACTAGAAGAATCTAGTCGTGTTGTTGCGAACAGAAGGTTGCAAACATGTCCGGCATTACACTCTCGTCCTCCGTCCGTCAGAACCTGCTCTCACTGCAGTCGACCGCGGACCTCCTCTCCACCACCCAGAACCGCCTCTCGACCGGTAACAAGGTCAACTCGGCGCTCGACAATCCCACCAACTTCTTCACCGCGCAGGGCCTGAACAACCGCGCCAGCGACATCAACAACCTGCTTGATGGCATCGGCAACGGCGTTCAGATCATCCAGGCTGCCAACACGGGCATCACCTCGCTGCAGAAGCTCGTCGACTCCGCGAAGTCGATCGCTAACCAGGCGCTGCAGACCACGGGCGGCTACTCCACCAAGTCGAACGTCTCCACGACGATCACCGGCGCGACGGCTGATAACCTGCTCGGCACCACCACTTACTCCAACGCTACCGCAACGGGCAGTGTTCTGTTCGACGGCACCGCCGCCGGCACCACCGCCATCACGAGCTCGACCACGCTCGGCGGAGCCCAGGCGACCCTGACCAGCGCGTCGATTTCTAACAACGGCACCGGCGGTACCGTCGCGCTCTCGGCAGGTACGCTGCTTTACGACGCAGCCAGCGCAACAGGCGCTTTGAGCACCAAGGCGGCAACGCAGTTCACAGACGGCTCGACCCTGACGGTCAATGGCAAGACCATTACCTTCAGCGCCACCGCTGTCCCAGGTGCAGCCGCCCTTGCGTCGGGTTCTAGCCTGACCAGCACGAACACCGTAACCGACTCCAGCGGCAACTCGACCGTCTACATGGGCAACAATGCCACGACGTCGGTGGCTACGATCGGCGATGTGCTTAAGGCCATCGACGTTGCAAGCGGCGCCCAGACGATCACGAGCATCGACGCTACCACCAAGGTTGCTACGCTCGGTGGCGGCACTGCGAGCTCCGTGACTGCAGGCACCGCTCCGGCGGGTGCGCTGACACTCAAGACCGGTGTGGGCGCTGGTCTGTCGATCAGCGGCAAGGCAGACATGCTGAACGCTCTCGGCCTCACCGCGTCGGTCGGTAGCGGCACTGCAACGGCATCCGTGGAACCCGCAACTGCGGCTGGCAAACTCGGCACGCTGGTTCAGGCTGGTTCGACCCTCACCGTCGACGGCAAGACGATCACGTTCTCCAGCAAGCGTTCGGACGACGTGACCGCCATCGCTACCGGTTCGGGCAAGCCGGCCGGCGCGCACTTCACGACAGATGGCACCGGCAATTCGACCGTGTTCCTCGGTGACGCGACGGTTGCCGATCTGTTGTCGGCGATCGATCTTGCCACCGGTGTCAAAACAGCAACGATCGCGACCAACGTCGCAACCGTTACGACCCCGGCTGGTAACACCGCGTCATCGGTCGCAAGCGGCGCGCTGAAGCTCTCGACGGGTACCACGTCTGACCTGTCCATTACCGGCACTGGCAACGCCCTGGCGGCGCTCGGCCTGAAGGGTGCTACCGGAACTGACATGTCGTTCAATGCGTCTCGTTCGGCTGCTGATGGCGGCGTGAGCGGCAAGACCCTGAGCTTCTCGTCGTTCAACGGTGGCACGGCGGTTGACGTCACGTTCGGAGACGGCACCAACGGCACTGTGAAGTCGCTGAACCAGCTCAACGACAAGCTGGCTGCGAACAACATGACCGCCACGGTCGATGCCAAGGGTCTGCTGACCATCTCGGCTTCGAACGACTATGCGTCATCGACGCTCGGTTCTGTGAAGTCGGGCGGCACCTTGGGCGGCACGCTCAAGGACTCGCTGACCTTCTCGACTCCGAAGGATCCGGTGGAAGACGCGACGGCTCAGGCCACCCGCGCCAACCTCGTCAACCAGTTCAACGGCATCCTGACGCAGATCAGCACCACCGCGCAGGACGCGTCGTTCAACGGCGTCAACCTGCTCGGCGGTGACACGCTGAAGCTGACGTTCAACGAAACCGGCAAGTCCACGCTGAACATCACCGGCGTCGATTTCGGTTCGGCCGGCCTCGGCCTGTCGAGCCTGACCTCGGGAACGGACTTCCTGGACAACTCCGCGACCAACAAGGTGCTCAGCACCCTGAACGTCGCATCGTCCTCGCTGCGTGCCCAGGCTTCGGCCTTCGGTTCGAACCTCTCGATCGTGCAGACCCGTCAGGACTTCTCGAAGAACCTGATCAACGTGCTGCAGACCGGTGCGTCGAACCTGACCCTGGCCGACACGAACGAGGAAGCGGCGAACAGCCAGGCGCTGTCGACCCGCCAGTCGATCGCCGTCTCCGCGCTGTCGCTGGCCAACCAGTCGCAGCAGGGCGTTCTCCAACTGCTCCGTTAATCACGGCGCACTGATCATACGAAAACCAGGCGGCGGGGCAGAAAGCCCCGCCGTTTTCTTTTTTTTAACCATCGCGATGCGTAACTGCGGTTTGGAGATTGCTCATGCCGCTTAAAATGACGATGGAGCCGCAAGAGTGGCTCATGATTGGCGACACCCGTGTCGTTAACATTCACCCGCTGCAGGCGAAGTTCTCAATCGAAGGGGCAGCGCCCGTGCTGCGCCAAGCGCACACCATGGCGGACGCTGATGCGAACACGCCGGCGAAACGCGTGTATCTTTCGGTCCAAAGCCTTTACCTAGGGGTCACAGTAGATCCCAAACCGTATTTTTCCGCGGTTGAGGCGCTGATTAGGGCTGACCCGTCTGCGATGGACGTTGTGGAAAAGGCAAATAGAAAGATTGCCTCCGGCTCGTTCTACGGTGCTCTGCGCGAGTATCGAAAGCTCGTTGAGCAGCCAGTGTGAGGCTCGCGGACGCATTAGCTTGATGGTCCGCACTTCTGGAAGAAGATCTGCCCCGCAGCATCAAATTCGAAGTCAGCGCGGACGCCGGAGCCGCGGCGTAGGTGACGGCTGCACCCTCACGGGCAGGCTGGAGATCGTCTAAGTCCGCCGCTGGATAATCTCGCAGGCGTCGCTCCCAATATACGCGCAAAGCCTCGCGGCCGTTGATAGTCGTCGCGCCGCCGCAACCGCACTCGATGGTTGCGATGTCGGAATAAAGGCCGAGAATTGTTTCAAGGTCGCCGGAGCGATAAGCATCGAGCCAATCAACTGCTGCGGCCATCGGGTCAAAGGACATCTTCCTCACCTACTTGCCAAATCGTGCGTCTAGCAAGCGAGTTAGATGCAGTCTAATGAATGCGCGCTGAACGGTTTTATTGGCGCGGGACCACGCGGTTGGAAGTGGCCGACCTTAGTCTTTGGAATGCTGCGGCAACGGACGGCAGTCGCATCAGAAGGCCGGGCCCAAAGGCGCTGTCACGGTGCGCCGGCCCCGCTTTGCCGCGGAAGAGCGCCGGATGGATCTCTGGTCAAAGGCAGACCGGCCCGAGCCTCAACAGCCCATGCTTGCTCGTAATATTCGATTGCCATAGCATTCAAGCGGTCGCGAAGTTCTTGGCAATCCGCGAGAAGCGCAAGCTCTCGGCACTTCTCTGACATTGACCGCTGTCGCGCGGCCTCGTCGATTGCCTTAAGCTGAGCGGCAGTAATAACGGGTAGCGGTTCGTCGAAGCCAAGTTCACGCGCTTTTTGATGTGCCGATGTTACGCTGCGATGAAGGTCAGCGGCGAGCTTCGATAGGCTTGCCTGCCTTCAGACCTGCGTCGAGCTCGCGTTGCTCCGCGAATGTCCAACGTCCCGATTTGAGATAACTAGGCAACGAATACCCTTGATCCTGATCTTGCCGACGAATTGCCAAAGAGCGGCAGCTTCGAAGCCAACGATAAGTAGTAGTTCTAGGTTCCCTCAACAAAGCGAAAGCGCCGGGCATGGATGCGATGAGTTGAGGATCTCGTTTTCGAAAGCGGCGAAAGAAAAAGCCTCAGTCGGTTAAAGCGGAACAGCATGGCGTCTGGAAATCCCGCGAGGGGGCTTGGCAGGGTCGTTCCGGGTTTGCTAAAAATTTGCGAATGAGAAGACTGATAAAGCTAAAACCCCCGAGCAGTCGTAAGTGGACAGAGGCCGACGTGGATCGACTAAAGTCGATGCTGATGGCCGGACAATCGGCTGAGGACGTAGCAAAAGATCTCGATCGATCTATCAACGCGGTCCGGATCCAAGCGACAAAACTGCGCTTATCGGCATCGAGCGATCTTAGACGTCGAAATATGCGCAACGAGGCGCTGCAGGGCAGGCACGAGCGTCGTGCATCGCCTTCATGATGATGTCGATGTCCCGCATCACCGATCCCTCACAAGCTTGGGGCGGTTGCGCCACTTAGGATCCTTATCGACCGAGTGGTAGACCGGCGTCCCTTTGGGCCATAGAGCCTGCAATATACCAAGCCGTGCGAACTCGATCGGCCCGCCATGGTCGGCAGCCTGGATCAGGACATGCGCCGCGTTCTGCCACTCCTTTGTGGCCTGCTTCTCTCTCGGCAATCGGGTGATGTATGCGCCGGCATCCTCAAGGGTAGTCAGCTTTCCGCCAGCGGGCAGGGCAATGGGCTCGGGGAAACGGGCAGACCATGACATAAACGAAACTCCGCGACGGAATGGCATAATGAGATGGGGCAGCGTAGCTTAATCGGCAGTCGGCAGCCTTCGCATTGTGAATTCAATGCCGCCATCAGCAGTTGGCCGGAAACGTTCTATCATCGTCATATATGCCTCCACCGGAAACTCTGCGAGATAAGCGCGCGCTCGCCGCCTGGCGTCTTCCACGGGCAGTTTAAATGTCTCGCGGACAAACCCATCGTTAAGTCGAAGCTTTTCACTTCGCGATCCAAGACGATCGCTCAACGACCGGGGTCTCATTTCACAATCCTCAACTCGCCATAGCCGTTAATCAAACGCTCCTGAGCAGCGACCACCTCGTCGCGGTCCCAGATTTCTAGCATTCGCTGCAGAACGGCTTTCGGGTCGCGAGGTCGCGGCTCTATGTAATCCGATAACACGGCCTGCGCGTCTTCCATGGCCTTCGTGATGATGTCGATATCGCGCATTACAGATCCTCGCGGAATCCTTTGAACACCGGATGCCGTAACTTCCCTTCGGCTGATTTCGCTCGATACTCTATCTCCGCCAGCAGGGATGGCTTTACCCAGACGGCGTCAGGCTTCTTGATCTTCTGGCTGTAGGCTTGAGCCTTCTGCACCAATGGAGCGAGGCGCTTGCGAACGTCGGTCACCGTGCCGGGCGTAAAGCCGTGGTCGACTTTGCCTGCATAGATCAGTCGGTCGCCGTCTTGGCGTCCGACGTAGAGACCGTCGAAGCGATTTTCCTTCAAAGCGAAGCCGACGATCTGCAGAGTCTCGCGCTGTCGGCATGTCATCTTGACCCAGGCGTCAGTCCGGTCGGATGTGTAGCGGCTATCGCGTCGCTTCGAGACCACACCTTCCAAGCCCATCTCGCATGCGGTCTTAAGCATGTGCGCGCCGTCGATATCGAAGCTTTGACTGAGCAGAATATCGCTGCCCTTGAGCACTTTCTCCAATTCGGTCTTTCGCGTTGCCAGCGGCGCTTTACGCATGTCGTAGCCGTTTAAATACAGGAGGTCGAAGGCATACATTACAAGCAGGTTGGAGGGCCGGCCGGCGCGCAAGACTTTCTGCAAGACAGCGAAGTCTGTTGTGCCATCCTCGGCCGGGACTACGACTTCACCGTCGATGATTGCCGACTTGGTTTTCAGATGCCAAGCATCAGTCGCGATCTTCTTGAAACGCTCCGTCCAGTCGTGGCCGCGGCGCGTGTAGATGTGAATGCCCTCGTTGGCGATGTGCAACTGCACGCGGTAGCCGTCGAACTTTACTTCATGTATCCAGCGGTCACCCGACGGCACCTTACCGATCGAAGAAGCGAGCGCTGGCGCAACGAATCCGGGGAAGGCCGCTTTCACGCCACCTTCCGGGACTTTCGGTTTGGGATAAGGCATCTTACGGCCTAGGAGCTTCGGGCACCGGAGTGGCCTGCGGGGCGGTACTTCTCACCTTCTGCTGCGACACGCATAGAATGCCTTGCTCAGCTTCGTCAGCGAGCAAGCGGAGCAGGCGAGCCTTTTCCGGATCCTTTTCCGCTAAGGCAAGACGCCGATAGCGGACGGCACGGGGGTCGGTCATGCGAGCCTCAAATTCAACTGGCGCTCGCGGCCGGCGTGACGCAGCACGAAGTCTTCGATCGAGGAGCTCAGGTCTTGATGGGCAGCATCAGCGCGGCGCTGGATCTGGCGCGCAACATCTTCTGAAACGTCGTCGGCCCAATGCTCGAAGGTGTTGAAGGCGATGACCTGCTGAGGGTCGTTGTACCGTCCGGACATCAAGTCGCGGATGACAGTCTCAAGGTTGGTTTCGCCAGCGTCGGCTTCGCGCCAGGCGCATCCGGATCGCTCGAAGCAGTCAAGAACGAGATAAACGTTCTGATCGCCGATATTCGGCACGATGGATGGTGTCCAACGGGACTGACGCATACTTGAACTCCGACGCAACTGACGGCGGATTCAAGCTCCGTTCACATGAATCGTTCCAGAACCTATTGGTTTGAATCGAGTTTTCGCCATAAAGCGGACGTTGACCTTCCAATTGATAAATATACTCTCAGCACGTCAAACGGGAGAGCGAACCATGACGGGCCATATTCGGTTTGTTGTCGCGGCACTTGTCGCAATGGTCTTTCCGAACGCGGCGCCTGCGCAATCCGCCGTGACGACAGCGATGTCGTCCGAGCAAGCGCGCGAGGAAATAGCGTACACCATTGGTGTGCAAGCTTACCTGTGGGGTTACCCGCTACACTACTACAGCCGCAGCACCCCGAAGGGACTTGAGGTCGGCGGCACGTATCTCAATGATTTTAGAAAATTCACGGAGCAGAAAACGGCGAAGGACAAATTTGTCGTTACGCCGAATAACGTAACGATTGACGCTTACGGGACCGTGGATTTAACCGCAGAACCGGCTGTTGTTTTTGTCCCGGCGCTATCCGAGCCGAGGTGGTATCTCGTGCAGATCGGAGACTCCTTCGACGAAATTGCTCATATCATCGGGGGCAGCAAGCCGGCGCAGCCGGGAGTCTACCTCATTACCGGCCCCGACTTCATCGGAAGTCCTCCCGGTGAAATGATTGAAATAAGGCTGCGGACGAAGATAGGTCTTGTTGCTGTTCGCATACTCGCAAGTGGAGCGGCCGACCTGCCGAAAGCGGTCCAGGCGCAAACCGGCTTTCGTTTAATGCCCCTTTCAGCCTATTTGCGATCGGGCTTGGCTTACAAACCACCGCAGCCAAGACCTCTTATGGCGTTGTTTGAGAGCAAGGCACCGGCAGAAATTCGTTTCTTCGACGAGCTTGGCGACGCAATGAGAAAACGCCTTCCTACTTCCGCAGATTCAGCCAGCTCGCTTGTCGCATCGTTTCGTCAGATCGGATTGAGCGTCGGCAATGGCTTCGAATGGCAGAGTCTGGACGAACCGACCAAGCGCGGTCTGGCGCGCGCCGCAAGGGCTGCTCCGCAAATCATCGATAGCAAATGGGCCGCTGCCGGTGAAAAGACCAACGGTTGGAATTACACATTCGCAGGCGGACGAGCAGGCTACGACCCAGCCTTGCGCGCCGCACTTGTGAAGTATGAGCTGGGTGCGCTGCTCCCCGATCAGGTTCTTTATCCAAATACAAGCGAGGACGATAAGGGAGAACAACTGGCTGGCGTACGCATTGCATTTTGACGCTGGCAAGCTGCCGCCGGTAGCAACGTTCTGGAACTTGGCGATGTACGGAAGCGATATGCTTTTCGTGGAGAACGATTTCGGCCGTTATAGCTTTGGCAGCACTACAGAGGGATTGAAGAAAAACTCCGATGGTTCCCTGACTGTTGTGATCCAAAAAGACAAACCCGCAGATACGTCGAATTGGCTCCCGGCACCGACCGGAAATTTCAACCTCACATTCCGTTTCTATGGGCCACAAACGCCTGTGCTGGATGGTTCGTACCGCTTGCCGGCGATCAAGCGGGTCAACTGAGGTTCACTTGTTTCGGACCCAAGGCGATATCCGGTTTGAGTCTGCAATACGGCTAGCAGACATGCGTCGAGTCTCGCTCATGATCCTCGATTTATGAGTATCCCTTGCCTGTTGGCCATTTCGGCTTGGTGCCGGCGCGGGCCTCTGCCTTCCGTGCGGCGTCAATTGCATCTTCGGTCATGCCCGGCCTGAGTCCTGACCAAACGACCTTAAACCGTCGTTTGCATTCGTCGATGTCGCTGCAGATACCGCGATGCGCGGCCGGCTGCGGCTGGCCGGGCAGGTTGACGCCCCAAAACCAGTTGGGCTTGCCCATTGGCGTGCCTGGCTGCTGGAGGATGCGGCCGACGGTAATGCCTCGCCAAATCACCACATAGTCGTTGGGACCAGCGACATCTCCGTTGAGACGGGTGGGACGCATGCGAAGTTCGTCGTCGTAATTCATAGGGCAGGCGCTTCGTCTTTCTTCTTGCCACGGGCGATGATCTTTAGCGCGCCGTCGGGAAGAGGGCGCTGCAGCTGCATGGCCTCCTCGGCGGGAGCATTCATCCACGTCGTCAGATCCTCTGGCTTGGTCAGTATCACCGGCATGGCTTTTGGGTGGATGGCGCCGACTTCGGTGTTTGGCTCGGTAGTCAGGAAGGCGAAGAGATCGTTGGTGGTCTCGCCCTCTTTGACCTTACGAACCGATGTCCAGTTGGTCCAAATTCCTGCAAAGAACGCGAGAGGTCTCGTCTCATCGAACGCAAACCAGATGTCACCACCCTCAGCTTTATTGAACTCGCTGAAGGATGTGAACGGCACCAAGCACCGCGATTCAACACCGAGCCATCGCTTCCAGTGCTTGCTGTCGAGGTTGCGGATGTTGGTCGCCCCGCTGTCGGGCTCCATCCGCAGCAGTTCCTTAAAGTCAATCTGCATGCCCTTGTCTTGGAGCTTGGCGGCGCGCTTTTTAGCGGCCTGCATCTGGGCGAATTGCGAGGAGGGCATGCCCCAGCGCGCGAGCGTCAACTCGGTCGCGTCGGCCTTGTTGCGCACGATCGGGGCTGGATAGTCAGGAAAGATGCCGGGCATTGCGGGCAAGTTTCCGGTGCTGTCGATGTCGAAGGAGAACAGCCGGCGGATGGCGTCCTGGTTCTTCGTCATCGAATACAAATTGCACATGCGCTTCCTGTCGATTACGTGCCCGGTGCTCGTCCGGTGATGTGAGCTATGTGGGCCATGGTCTCTTCATGTATCCGCAGGGTGAATGCCACGCCACACGGGCATTGGACCGACCCAGACAAATCCCTATAGCCGGCATCCCATAGCGCGTATTTGTTGGCCGTCCACTGTTTCTGCCGGCGCGAAGCCTCGAATTCAGCTTCGGTGCGTTGTGGCAAGAAGACCTTCCATGCGACAGAAAATGCGGCGTGAGCCGTTTCGAAGGTCGGCGCGTTGCCCCTGAAACATTGATCCCGATGGAGCGGGTAAAAGCCGCAAGACCATTTCCAGATGCCAGACCTCACCGGGTTCGGATCCCACTCTTGCTGAGTGATGGCACCGACCTGCACGTCGCCGTAGCAGATTTCCCAGGTCTCAAAACGATCATCGGTGCGTCTCCGTGTCGGCTCTGGCATCATGGCGTCTCCACACCATGCCGTGGGCCGGGCGCCAACTGCAGCAATGTCGCGAGGGGCCGCTTGCCGCCGATGGAACATTGTTCGCAGCGCAGGCGGGTCGCGATATCGTGGATGCATGTCGTGTCGACATGCGGGAGTACAGCCAGGCTGACGTCGCGCTTGATCCGACATCTTGAGCATTCAATCTCGAGCCACGGAAAGCCGCCATTGATTGCCTGATCGACCGTCGGCGACGGACCGATCGGCTCGCCGTCCGCCCACATGCGCTCGTTCCAGCTTTCACACGACAGCTTGTCGGCGTCCCGGATCAGCGACTCGCCTTTGGCCCGCAGCTCATCCGCCTGGCGCGCGAGCATCAGCGTCACGCCGCGCGCCTTCGTCAGCTCCTTTTTGAGAGCTTTGCGGTCGCCGCCGGATAGGGGCGTGGGGTGATATTTCGGAGCCATATGGGCGTCCAAGCGTGACGGTCAAAATGGAAAATAAAATGCTACGTCATCTCAAAGGACGGCCAGCAGACATCCTCCTCGAGGCGTCCTGTGCGTTCTTGGCAGCCGTCGTCGAGCAGCTTCATCCCAACATCTTTCCAGATCGCGTGGGCGCCGTAGACGCGCACGGCATCGACGGTCTGGATCTCCACGATCCGATCGCAGCGACGGCAGGTCATTCGCAGTATGCCGGGGAATTTCCGAAAGGCGACGTTGCTGGACGGGCACGCCGGTGCGGATCTAACCGCGCGGATCCCGGACGATGGAATCCCAGTACGCCTCCGGCAGATCGTCCGCAGGGCCGGGCAAGGCGGGTCAGGTGGGCGGCTTGGCATGGAGGCCAGCTTTTCCATCTGTTTAGGCGTCGGCATCCGCCAGCTTGCAGGTCTATCGCTCATGTTGTTAATTAGAACATAGAGAGAACAAAAGTCGAGTCCGCTCAGGTTGAAATTGAACAAGGCGGTTTCTGAAACGACCTGTTTTCATCCGCAACTGCAACGGTAACCGTGCGTTTTCCGACCTAAATCGGCGTTGGGAAACGAGGGTGGCTTAGTTTGAAAAACCAGCTAGGCTGACACCTCTCGGAACTATCCGGTGTGCTGTACATTCGGAGGAGGACGCCAATGCGCTTCATTCTCGGTATTGTTATTGCAGTGATGGTAGCCTGCCCTGCGGCAGCGGAGACTAACTCGACCAACTTCAAAATTCAAAACGGGAAAATCATCCTCGCTCAGATGCAGTGCAACTGCACTGGGGAAAATATAAGTTGTCGCTCTCGCTGCCCCGGCTCAGGAACACAATGTATCGCGGCCTGCGATGCTGCACAACGCGAGTGCGTAAAGCGCTGTAATTGAGGGAAGGCCGCTTCAGTGGGCGGCCTCTTTCACCCCAACTTCGTACTCGCCGAACTGGGCCGCTCGCTGTTTTCAACCTTTTAGCCACTCGACTGCGATGCGCTCTCCCTGGGAATGGGGAGTGCGCCGAGTGCCACATCGAGCAGTTCAATACGACGGAGGGTGAGCCGGGGCTTCGACGCTGCAACGGTCAGGCGCGAAGCCGCGCGTATGCCGACGCCTTCGCAAAGGGCGGCAATGACTTCAATCTGCTTTTCGCGGGGGAGTACGTTCACGAAGCTCATCCTTCGGGTTGAAGGGATGGCCTGTGCGAGACTCTAGCAAATCAGCCTTGCCGGGCGTATATTTGCTGGAAGGCCATTCGCATCGGGCTCATCCCCGGGGCGGTTGATCGGGGCTGGTGCGGTTGCCGCCGCGCCGGTTGGCCGCGCAACGCGTAGGGCGCGACCCTGACGAGGAATGAAAGAGGCCGCCCACTGAGGCGGCCTTTTAATTTGGGGGCTGTGAGGCTGGCATGAATTCGAACGAAGCGGCGCCGCAATTGGGGCAACAGTCCATCTCAGTTTGAGCCCGCTCATTGAACTGGAATACAGCGGCACTCCACTTGAAAATATGACTGCAATCGATGCACTCGAACCACGAGTCCAGATTGCGATCTGTTGAGCCAGGTTCAGTGGGGTCCGATGTCTGCATTCGGCGATGTTAGGCCATATTGGCCTGTTGGTAAATCAGGCCACTGCCATTTTCAAACTAGGCCACTGAGGTCGGAAACAGGCCAGTACCCATATGCGCATCAGTAAGAGCCGTCCTTTGGCTCCTCGTGCTTCTGAAGGATCAGCACCACGCCGAAGAGAAAATGCCCGAGGTTAGAAGGTCGAAAAGATGGTCCTGCATCCCGCCATTTTAGCGGATGGCAGGCGGGCGTTATCCTGATTGCCAGGGGCGTGGCCTAGCCCCATCGCAAGTGAAGATTAGCCTTCGTGGCGGGTGCCTCATTTTCGATATAAGCGTCGACCTGACCGTCAACCGAATGGGGTGAGTTGCGGTCGTCGCTGTCCGGCGGCCGCACACGGGTTGATCCGTCGATCTGTTCAACGAAAACAAGAAAATCCGCTTTCCGCCCTACCTGCCGCAGCACGTCCAGCAACAGGATGCTTTCAATAATGAGCGGCCTATCGCCTCGTGCCGTCAGGCAACGCGTAATATCGTCGACCTTCCAGCGAAGCGGATCCTTTCCTGAGAGGAATAAGTCCAGATGGATCGCAGGCATTCCAAATTGCCACGCAAGCCAGCTTGCCAAGGTCGATTTTCCTGCTCCACACCGGCCGTCCAAGCCGATGAGAACCGAATTCCGGTTAGTACCAATCAACGCGTTGACCTTACCGTAAAGCTCGCAATATTCCGTCGGTGATTTATGCATTTCGATCTTTGGTCAGCAGTCAGTAGCGCTCTCGGGCGCGGGTGCATCCATGGTGGCGATATGTCAACGCAGACACGATTGCGCGCCGCCATCCTATGACAACGAAGGTCTGGCGCTTTCAGCATTTTAATGTTGAGCGACATCTGATCGATGTTAACGGTAAAGCGCGGTCATCTTGAATTGTTGATAGAGGGCGTCAATACAGTATGGGCACCCAGCAACTTCTTTACTGCCCAGGCCCCGCCGCCTAAGACGCAGATCACGACGAGGAAAACGACTATTAACTGACGCCCATAGTGCTTGCGTTTGCGCTCCGCTTCCTCATGCTGGACCTGTCGGCTGAGTACTGCCTGGGCTTCGCGAAGCCGGTCGTCACGTAACTTTCCGCTCTCAGTCAATTCGCGAAGTTTGGCCGCGGGGTCATCCGATGTCATGCTAGTCTCCGGCATCTGGGAAAATGTCTGTAAATGCGCCGTTCAGGGCGCCTATTCCAAAATTCAGTCAGACCGATAGGGTGGAGCGCGGTGGTCAAAGCAGCTCAAAAATGCAATCGATCGGCTCAACTATTGAATAACCAGAGTTCTCGTAGCGAATTCCGACTTGAGTCTTAAATTGCGCGCTCATGAGCTTTTCTTCAAGGGAACCATTTCGACAGCGATCCGGATGCCACCGACTTGCCGGCGGCCGAGTTGATCGTCGAGTACTTGCATAACAAGGCCGCCCGCTGTTCCCAAAATAGACCGGACAGTCGAGCAATATGCGACTATCTTCTGACTTCCCCGCAATTATTCCACGTCGAAGAAGGCGGCGATTTTTGTCTAGCTGAGCATCGCGACCAAGCGACGAAGGGTGGGAGCGTTGCACCCCTATCTTACGGGGAGCGACGCAGCAAGTTCTCGGGTTCTCGATTTCGGAAGGGTTATCGTCGCCAGCTTCCATCCCGCTCCATCGAACCGAAAGCTAATCGCGGAGTAATCATCGCCACTGTGAGCGTCGCTCAGCCGGATGCCGATCTCAGCAATGTTGACTGGGAACAGACGGGGGATGAATCTCAATGCATCCATCGCGTCAATTTGAGTGAGTGGAGGAAGGGTGAAGGTTTCAGCGCCGTCGCCCACGCTGCCAGTCTTTAAAAGTTGTTTGAGATTTTCGGAGGAAAGAAGTTTCGTCAGCATAGCGTCAGCCAAGCTGGCACCGTAGGTATTGGCTAGCAGCACCGTTGTTCGCTTAGCGCCCTTGCCGACGCGCTCAAGGTAAGCATCGATGATCTGCTCGGTAAGGGATCTCTTCAATCGGTCAAGATCTGTCCGGGCCAGTACCGCTGCGCCATCTCCGGCCCTTACCGCATCGACAAAACGCGAAGTTGAGATCGCCATTGATGTGACGTAGGCGCCTGTAAAAATTGCAAGTGTCAATACGATCAATGTGACACGGCGCATGGGCCCAATCTCTCGGATGATATCGGACGTAAGCTCGAAGGTCCCTGGCATGTTCCAAAGGAAAGCGCGACGTGATGCCGCGCCTCTCCATCTGGGATGCCATCATGAGGGCACCTGGTTTCCGTTGAGCATAGTCAAACGAGACAAAAACAAGCCGCCCGGGCATGACGCCGGGCGGCTGTCTGATGCGGTGACCGGTTCATCTTAGCGTTATCCAACGTCACTGGCCGCAATCGTCGAAGTGGCTGTAAAGAGAGAACCAACACCGTCGATGTGGCTACGGCACCAATGGTGTACCAACAGGCTTCGTCATAGTGTCCCATTAAATCGATGATCCCTCGCGTCGGTTACCCAGAAGACTGCAACATATTGGGCAACCGTGTCTTTCACTTAGTCGAAACAATCTATGCGTATCAGCCTGTAACCACAGCAGCCACCGGGCATATCCAGCCCCAGAACGGTCGCTTTCGCTCGACCCGGTGGCTTGCCTGCCCCGCTCCATTTTCCATTGCAGTAGTTCGTCGCAATCAAATCGGGTGACGCATGTTTTTTCTTTTGAGTTGGCGCAAAGAAATCAGAGCCCAGCGAAGGGCATGGATGCCTACTGTCTCCCGAGCAAGCAATTGCCGAAAGTTGTGCTGAAGCGAACGAAGTGGGCAGGCAAACAATGGCTATGATTGAGCTTAGTAATACAATTGTTCTCATGTGGGCGATCCTCCCTACTTAGTCGAGCGAGACAAAACTCCATCTTGAGGCAACGGAAGCATTGGTGAGCCGGACGGCTTCCATCACTTCTTATCCGTGCCATGCTTATTCCGAAAGTTTCCGCTCCCGGGGGAAAACAAAGGTCGTCGAGGTTCGCTCAAACTGGCGCGTATAGCCCCGGAACGAACATCGGTATGTAAGCTCAAGCACCCATCTCCCCGAGAGTTTCCATTTGCTAGAACGCGAGCAAGCTGGACCATCACTGCCTACAGGATTGGGGCATCGCGGCATCATCTCCGCAAACAGTCTTACAATGGTAGTAGTTGCAGCTGCAGATATCCATGCATTCGACGTAAGCTTTCGGGAGAAGCTTCCGGCACGCTGATGCACAGGTATTGGACACTTTCTGACAGGTGCGTCCTTGCTCAATTGTGCATGCCACATCCCGTCTCAGATTGAGCTTGTGGCCAAGGCGGTCGGGCAGCAGGTACGTTTGCTTCCATCCTTCGATAGCACCGTCAGCGTCGCCCCTTGTAGAAAAGCCAAGCGCCAGCAGAATTACAAGAAAAAATGCTCCAGGCCTGTTCATCAGCGCGCCCTAACATTTGACTTGCCAATTAGCTTCCGCTCCTTTGTGGGCCGGGGTGGGGCCAATCGCCTCTCAATAATCTTTCATCAATGTGGACGATGTGGCTACCATGATGGCCAACAGCACCTGCTTTGTCGCCAAAAACTTCCTCCCTGCTACGGTTATGCTGAACATCACTAATTGTCGCATCTCGCGCCCCTTAACCGGAGAAGCTGATTTGCAGGTACGCACCACCTTCAAGGTCTCGGGCTGGCCCTCGTCATCGGGCTACGCGTGAGGCTCCCGTACAAACTCGGAATATTGCGCCGCCGCTGCAGAGCGATTGCTGTTTCAGCAACCAAGAGAGCGTCATGATGAATGTCAACTCCTGGGCCAGAAATCATTCGGGAACGGGAACCTGAGTTTGTAGGTACGCTGTACCAGCACTCAACTTCGCCTGTTCCAGTGGATCGAAAATGCACAAGGAAGAGCGCCGCACGAAATCAGAGATGGAAGACTTTGAATCTCATCGACATGCGAATTCATCGACGTACTGCCACCTGATGCTGCTCACGAAGCTGCTCACACCCACCATTCGCCATGCGAAGGCGCTCGATCATGACATCTGATCAGTTGCCTCGATCTTATCTCAAGGCTTTGGCGGGAACATAGCAATGGTTGCAGCAACCGCTTCGATTTGCCACGAGCAGTAGTAGTCAGCGGGCGCCCGTGGCGTACGAGCTATGCGGGCATCAATACAAACTCGCGTTTGAGTTTCGTTGAATGTGTAAGATGCGTCGCAAGAATTCGCGGTCGCTGCTGCTCCACGAGCATTCGGAATAATTTTCGGCCCGGCAACGAATGAATAGGATTGGGGAGCGTCTAAACATTTTGTCGGGCTAGATGCGACCCCTCCGACCGAATAAATTTCGGGTATAGAAAGCGATACAGCCACTGTCTGTACAACGGGAGACACGCGAGGCAGTAGTACGTCTGAAATGGATGACTTTGATCCATCTTCCGATGATGAGAATGACATTACAATCGGAACTACCGTCCAGGCTGAGGGAACGACCATCTGGACGGTACACTCCTCGCCTGGCTTCATAACGAAGCCCTTCTTAAAACACTCTTCGCCAGCAAGGGCTTTCACGTTGGCGTCCAGAAAAACGTCATTCATAAGAGTGAGAGGAAGCTGCTGCTTGCCTTTCTTAAGGCTGTCTTGCATGTACTCGAGGTGAAAAAAAACTTGGCGTGCACCATCGCCTATAGGCTCGAAATAGGTACCTAGACCGCCACCTTTCTGCAACATGCAGTCTTTCCAAGCGGAAACGATTTTTGCCTGTCCACTAAGCATGAGAAGTGAGCCACTCTCCCGAACTGCTAAATCGAGATCGAGGGATTTTGACATTTCGCTTTTTTGCGAGCGTGCCCAATTTCCTTGCCCCTCCACAGGAATCCCTTCGATGGGGAATTTGGCTCCTGTTTGAACACTTTGAGCATCAGATTTTGAAGTCGATGTTCGAGCAAGCACTGCAAGCGTTATTTCCCGAGTTTGCTTGAGATCAGTAATGTCCATCACTTTGTTGATCAGGACGTCCTTACACTCGTCACGCGCCGCGGCCACTTGCGGGAAAAGTGCGATAGTGACTGCCGTTATGAAAAGACGAGTCAACATCTTCGGCCTCCACACTTTGAAGTTGAATGCTAACACCCGTTGGTAACGGCGCAAGCAGAAATTGGACCGGTGCAGTGCCAGATGTTTTCTTCTGCGCCGCAATACGCCGAGGGTATCGCGCGGTCTATCAAGCCCCGTGGGCCCGACTAAAGCGATTTAATCCGTTGGCTACTTCAGCTGAAGCCCCAAAGGGAAATCAAGATTGAGCCCGAGCGTGGTGCGGAACGTATCAAAGCAAGTATTTTGGTCAATCTGATCGATGTCTTGCGTAGCCTGAGAGTGGCCTCGAACGTAGAAACGCCGGAGGCCCAATTATCGGAGTCGGCATCATTACGCAGGCGTTGAACGGTGAATGGATAGTCTGGCCTCGGGAATGATGGCGGTGCGAGAAGGAGCCGTCCGAGATCTGTTGCACGCGCAATAGCCTTCCGTCGCGTTTGACGCATCGGGCAGCCTGGCGTTGGATCTGCAGATCACGTTCGATCCGACCAACGGGGCGCTTGTGGCCGCGGCTGTGGCCGGCACGGCAGCTGATCGCGAAGCGGCCGCAGCGTCGGCCCTGAATGCCGCGCTGTCGGCCATAGCGTCAAACGACGCCCGGCTGCTCGCAGAGGCCGCCGCTGCGACCGTCAATCTGACCGGCTATCTCACAAAGGCCGGAAACCTAGACGGGCTCGGCAGTCAGTCGACATCGCGCACCAATCTGGGGCTCGGAACCGCATCGGTGCGCGACGTAGGCGTTGCGATCGGCAACGTCGTGGAGATCGACGGTTCGGGCAAGCTGCCGGCTATCGACGGCTCGAAATTGACGAACGTCGATGTGCTGCCCGTAGGCACGAGCATCTATGTCAACGGCAACGTCGCGCCGACCGGCACGATTAAAGAGAACGGCGCTGTGCTTAACCGCGCGGATTTCCCCCGGCTGTGGGCCTTCGCTCAAACGTCGGGAAATCTAGTCTCCGAGGCTGCGTGGGGGGCCAATCTCGGCGCCTTTTCCACAGGGGATATTATCAGCACGTTTCGCATCCCCGACAGCCGCGGGTACTTCATCCGGGGTTTCGATAACGGTGCCGGCGTCGATCCCGGGCGCAGCCTAGGGCAACTGCAGTTGGATGCATTCAAGGTGCATAATCATCAGAGCGGCATGGGCGTGGTTTCGCTCATTAACTTGCAGTCAGGCGGCTCGTATACAGGTGTTGCCAACGTGCAGACCGTTGACACCGGCTCGACCGGGGGCGATGAGACGCGACCGAAAAACGTCGCGAAGCTGGTGTGCATCAAATACTAATCGGCCGTCCAATTGGCCGGCTCTATGTCAGTATGCTACGATAAAATATCGAATTAGAGCAGGGCATAAATGTGGGAATGGAAACCAAAGACTTTTGGACACTCGGTCTTGCATTGCTTGCCCTCGCGGTCTCGACCAGTTCTGCAATCTATCAATACGTGAAGGACCAGAAGGCCGAGCGAGAGAGCCGACTGCCCGTCATCGCGATTAGTGTATCTCGGCCCGGCATCGAGCGGCATTTTGCGTTGCGCTTTCAGTTTCAGAATAAGGAGTACGCGGATGCAACGATCAACTCGGTGACATTGATTTCACCGAACGGATACCACTTGGGTGCGGCAACACAGCCAGTTGCTGAAAACGCAAGAGATAGAGTGCCCGTGCCGGGATTTGACATCGTTGAGTCCCGATTTAAGCCGCTAACCCTTCCGGTCAACAATGGCGAGACAATCCCGAGACAAGGTCAAGCCACGTGGTTCTGTTACGTCGTTGTGCCTGAGGAAGCCGCGCTGCCGAGGGGCACGATTGTCTACCTGGATGTGAAACTTAGATTGCGGGACAACGAAGATCGCGAGGTCACGGTCCGCCGCTTCGCCAAGCTAATCGACTAGCCAAGAGCGCACGGCTGTGTCTGATGAGTCTCGTCTCTCAGCGTGGCTGCGAGGTGTTTTCCATATTGTTGCATTATTTTGTTACACACGCGACTGAACTTGTTTTAGTCACCTGTGCTCCAAGTGGTAGGGTGATTCTGATGCCTAAGATCGAATGGGATGGTACTGCGCTTTCCGGAAAAGCTGATGTTGGCGGCCGGTTGGTCGATGTTGTCGTAGACCGTGGCACTATTCATCAACATGCCGCCGGATTTAGCGACGCGCTCTCGTGGGAGATCGATCGCTTCCGAGAGGAAATATTCGATAAGCTGCAGTCGTTTTTCGCACTCAAGTACACTGAGGCTCGATTAGTCATTGAACCGCGCAGATCAACTGTGCCCGAGGATGTACCCATCGTTGCTCGGGTGCGCCATATTGATGTGCGCTAGCCGATGTTCATGGCTTTCCAACTGCATCTCGACGATCGGATCGTGCACCATCAGCGCGTGCCAGTTGACTGCTCCTGAATGATGAGCATGGTCGTCGCCGGAGCCCATGTTTACTGATTCAGTTTCATGGCTGAAGACAAAACCATTGCTGTCGTGGCTCACGACAACGTTTGGGGACGGTGCCGCGTCGGGAGAGCCGTCAACATGTGAGACCGCTTTGAAGACAAACTGCTCTGGCTGTTTAGCCGCTGACATCGCCAAAAGCTGATCGGTGTGAGTGCCGTCGACCGAAGTCGGATCGGAAGAAATCGCCGCGCTCGTGATAGCATGCGGAGCCGGGCTCACTGAGAAGTGCACTGGTGCGCTGCTGAGCGAACCATTTGATGCAGTCGCCCAAATCTCGTGAGCGTCTCTAACTGCTCCAATGGTTATTTGCGCAAATTGTGCCGCAGTCAGGTCGACCGGATGTGATGCATTCAGTGGGGTGCCGGCAAGATAAAGGGCACCTGTTGCTTCGCTAGAGACATCCTGAATTCGCCACGTCACCGCTGACAGATTGTCATGGAAGGTAAGCTGACTGGCGAGCGGGATGGGTGGGGCGCCAGCTACCTCTTGCAGATGGACTGCCGTGACCGAAGGCGGTGTGATTACGGGTGCCGATACTCCAAAATGTACGGGCGCACTGCTGAGATAACCGTCAGATGCTGTGGCCCATATTTCGTGATGCGAGGTCACTACGCCGATCGAAGTTTGGGCAAACTGTGCGGCCGTCAGCGTGATCGGGGAAGCAGCAGTGACGGGAACTCCGTTCAGTAAAAGAGCGCTACTGCCATCGGTCGACACATCTTGAATCCGCCAGCTCACCGCCGGCAACGGGTCACCCCCATAAGACAGTTGCGCGGAGAGAGCGACCGACCCGCTTCCTTGTTGTTCATTTAGGTCGGTGGCCGTCAGCACCGGAACCGGTCTTGGGGCCGGTAACACCGAAAAATGGACCGGCGCGCTGCTGTAAATGCCGTCCGAAGATGTCGCCCATATCTCATGGCTGGATGTAACCGCAGCGATTGAAACCTGGGCAAACTGCGCCGCAGTCAGTGTGACTGGCGCGGAAGCCACGAGCGGCGCGCCATTAAGCAACAAGCCACTCGTTCCGTCTGATGAGACATCTTGAATTCGCCAGCTCACAGCTGGAAAGGCGTCGCTATAAGTTAAATGTGCCGAGAGCGATGAGGTCGGCGTGCCGGCCGTTTCGTAGAAATCGGTAGCCGTCACAACCGGCACAGAGCGAGGTTGTGAGGGCGAGACCGTAAAACGGACCGGCGCGCTGCTCAACGATCCGTCGTTCGCTACCACCCAGATCTCGTGATCGGAATAGACCGTGGCTATCGTGAGTTTTTGGAATTGCGCGGCCGTCAAGGTGACTGGCGTCGATGCCGACAGCGGGACTCCATCGAGCAAAAGGGCCTTTAGTCCGTCCTTCGAGATGTCTTGAACCCGCCACGAAACAGCTGGGCGCACGTCGGTGTATGTGAGCTGCGCCGATAGCGAGATCGGAGTATAGTTTGCCGCCTCAGTGAGGTTTCTCGCGGTGAGGACGGGCGGCAGCGCAGCGGGGCCGTACAAATATTGGATAGCGGCGATATCGTATGGCTGGAGGTCGGTGAGCGCTGGATTTAGGTAAGCGCCCATGATCGAGGGATCTCCCGAGTGGTGATCCAAACCAATCGCGTGGCCGATTTCGTGCAGCGCGACCTCGTAGAGTGTCGTATCGGTCCACTGTTCAGCATTGTCGATGCCGATCTCAGCGAAGCGAAATGATGACCCGCTGTAGCTGTAGCTGGCTTGTCCCAGGACTTGGCCGGGGCCATCAATACCTGTGCTTCCGATTCGGATATTTACGGCCGAGCTGTCTGCTACTTGTACAAAATCTAGGTTCGCTATCTGCTCCCATCGCGCAAAAGCAGCGCTGATGTCGGCTGAAAAGTTTGCGAACGTGGAATTGGCCCATGAAAAGAAATTGCCTGCGCCAATGCCAAAGCTCCACGTAATGGTTCCGCCGCCGGAACCGATCGCGGTTGACCCCCATTTCTCGCCTTCGAGGGATATCGAATAAGCCACCACGTTTCCCCGCTGGATCGAACTACGTGAATTCTTGGAGAAGCTGCATCAACAGCGATAACACCAGGTAAATTCGATCATTACTCAAGGAGGTAATTGGGGAGGCAGGGCGGCAAGCCGAATTGAGCGAGCTGCAGGGCGTTGATCTCCGCTCCCGCGGCAAGGCGCCGAACACGTCCGGCACGACGCAAGGCATCTCGAATGTCCTGACACCTGAGACGATCCAGAGCCGGTTCTACGCCTACAAGCGCGGTCAGACGTCGCTCGGCTTCATGCTGACGGCGCTCGGCTCCGTGGCGGCTCGCAGGGCCGTCAGGGGTGCACAGGGCGAGGCGATCGAGAAGCTGCTCGACAAGGCGCTGCTCGATCCGGATCTCGCCGCCGATCTGCTGAAGAACGGCAACCCGGCGAACCGGGCCGCGCTGGCGCGCACCGCCAAGGCGTATCTGCCGGGCGAAGCATCGCACCTGGCCGAGCTGCTGGCCGGCGAGCCCGAGGATCCGGCGAAAAGCGCGATTGTGCGATAGGGTCACGATCGCGACTGGGATGACGTCGGCAGACGTGGTCGAGACGCTGACGAGGTGTTCCTCACCTTGGTAGGTCAAAATCGCTCAGGCGGCCTTCTCTATCGTCGTCAGAGCCCTAGCGCCAAAAACGGCAATGCCTCGCCGGTGGCGATTAGCCGTCCGACTAGCCTACATACGCTGATCCAAACGCATGTGAGGGATAAACATATCGCAATGACGGTCGGCAACAGAAATTCACGTTGTCATTTCTGCTCGCGTTCAAAACGGTGGCAGCGACAAGGTCAGGTGTGATTCGCGTTTGTCAAATGCCGCCGAGCCAGGGCGTAGCGGCCGTGTCGCACCTGCCTGCCTTAATATGCTTCGCGCAACGGCAGCGCTCTTATTCGGCCTCTCAGGCTGTTCTGGACGCAAAAGCGCTTGTTCCGACTCGCTAGCATAAGTTTGTTGGTGGGGGTAGGGCTTTGGCACGGCACGGACTTGTCGGTGGGGAGCTTAAGATAACCGGAAAGCGGCGCAATATCGCGTAATGCAGCAAACTACCTTGACCCAAACCTCTGGAAGATGCTCGCTAGTTCCGTCTTCTAAGCAGCGAAAGTCGCCTTCTACAGCGATCGTACAACGAAGTGTGAGAGCCCCTTGAACACACAATCCATTGGAGTGACGGAGACGGAGCGCCTCCTGGCGCAGTTCTGCGACAAATCGTTCCTGCGCCTCTGGAGCTACCCAAACCCATACAAAGACGACGGGCATGAGCTATGCGACTTGCTCGCGGTCTTCGACAACCATGTCTTCATCTTCTTCGATCGCGAAAATCATTTGCCAGACACGCCAGATAAAGATCCGATGGTCGTCTGGAACCGCTGGAAGCGGAGCGTGATTGACCGCCAGACGAAAACCGCGCACGGAGCAGAGCGCTACATACGCAGCGGCCGATCAGTCTTCTTGGACGCGAAGCTCTCCCAAGCATTTCCTCTGGCCATCGACCCGGCAAAGGCGATCATTCACAAAATCGTCGTTGCGCATGGTGCAAAAGAGGCCTGCGAGCGCGCGTCGCCAGACAACGTGTACGGTAGTCTAGCGATCACCTACACCGACGACAGCGACGCATTTTCGCGCCCGTTCCATGTTGGCATCGACAGGACGAACCCGGTCCATATCTTCGACAGCCATAATATGCCGATAGTCCTTGGCGAGCTTGACACGGTAAGTGATTTCTCCGCGTACCTTGATGAAAAAGTGCGGACTGTTAATCGGTTTCGGTACCTATCGTACTGCGGTGAAGAAGACCTGCTTGCCCACTACTTAGCAACCTACGATCAGAGCGAAAAGCGGCACATAATCGGCCCGCAGAAAGCGGGCTTTGATGGTGTGATGATCGGCGAAGGCGAATGGCACGATTTCGTGCGTTCGGCCGTCTACAAGCATACGAAGGATGCGAACCAGATCTCATATTTCTGGGACGACCTGATCCAGCGAACATGCCGGAATAGCCTGGCTGGCCTCCTCGGCGGGAATTCCAACATCTATGCTGGACAGAGCGCCATCTACGAGATGGTAAAGGAACCACGCTTCATGCGCCGGGGCATTGCCGAACGAATGCTTTCTGCGGTCGAACGGTTTCCCGAAGGTGCCGGCGAGTTCTCGCGTCAGGTGACCTTCCTTCCATCCATACAAGCGGACGTCGGCTATGTTCTGATGCAACTGCGTGCTCCGGCAAGCTATCGAGCGGAGACCGACTATCGAGACAAGCGCCGAGACGTGCTGGAGACAGCCTGCGGCGCTGCAAAGAATAAATTCACCAATCTAGTTAAGGTCATAGGCATTGGAATTGATGCCCCAAAATTCTCTGATGGCACGAACGCCGAGGACTTCATCCTTTTGCCGTGCGAGACGTGGACTTCGGAAACGAAAGAGCATTACCAAGAACGGAACAAGGACTGGAACTTTTTCGAGACCGAGAACCTGCGCCAGCACAATGATCGAGTGACCCGCTTCGTTCAACCGCCTCGCACCAGAGCAAAGAATGCTGAGAAGGTCGGTCGCAACGCTCCGTGCCCATGCGGCAGCGGCGCCAAATACAAAAGGTGTTGCCTTGGTCGCTAGTGCTAACTCACTCAAGGAACATGAACATCAATGCCCTTTGACTATGCTGATGCGTTCCCTCTCCCGCTGCATGTCATGCCGCAAAGGCTGCGAGACCTCCTAGCGCCTGTCGGGTTATCTCCTCGTGTGATGGTTGACGTTGCGGCTAACTTACAGATCGATCAACACGGTCCGAACGCAGAACGTCTACACCTACAGATGGCCGTAGTTCCTGGAGCCGACGGACCGATCGGCACTGTGCGTGAAGCCGATCAAGGGGTGGTCCAATACTCCGTTCCTTTCGGTGACGAACCTGGATGTGAGGCGCAATTCACCCCGTCGATTTCTGGTCATGATTACATCGTGGCAGCTTGGGGAGATGGATCGTTTTTTAGCTACAACCTGGCAGAAAAGGTTTGGATGACTCTTGGCTTGAGCCCTCGATGTGTCGGCAACGATCAGCAACGCCTGGTCTACGACGATCTGGGACTGCCTGAATTCGGCGTTGCCGAGGGCGAGGTGTCGAGCGATTATCACTGGAGCTTAAAGCGGCCCGTATTCTGGCGCATGACCAACGAATATCTCCGCCGTTACCTCTGGCTTCGTGGCGCGCGTGGCGTCCGCGTTTTCTACTATTCGGCTCAGCTTGCTGACACTCCCGAGGTCCGGGCTCATATGCAGCAGCAGCGCCAGGTCGTGCTTAAACCCGCCGACGGCGTGCCATGGTATGAACTTGATATTCGCGAGCACCGGGACGGGCTCCTGTTGCAACTGACCGCGTCGGTGGAAGCGGTATGGCCACAGCTTTGCCCCGAGCAAACCGCTGAGGGCATCCTATGGCCTGGCGTCGACCAGCCGATGACCCATGCTCGCGCCGATTCGCTGGTGATGCGAGATCTCGTTTACCTGGATGATCGGTTTCTCGAGAAATATGAGCAAAGCGCCTTCTACGACACCATGCCAGGGCGCGCTTGGGGGCACTGGTACAGCAGTCCATCGTACCGAGGCGAGTGGAGCTTCACGGAATGCCGTCGCGTCGGTCGCAATCTGATCCAGGTCCCCATAAGAGAGCTGTATAAACCAAAGCCAGAGCGCGAAATACTCCACGCCCGGTCATTTGCGGTTGCTGCAGCCGTTGCGGCCCAACACGATTTGAACGAAGAGAATATCGCCTCGAAAGTAGACCGTCTTGTCCACGCTCTTCTGCGCTTGGGCGACGGTCTCTCTAAATTGGGGGCTCTCGTTGGTCTCGATAAGTCTCCAATTGAGATCACAGGTTTTGATCGCAGGGAAATCGCCGCTAACGGATGGGCATCGTATCCCGCGCTCAGTAGGTTGGCGCAGGTGGCGCCCCTTGATATGACACAGCAGGCCTTTCTTGCTCGTTGTAAGAGCATGCATGAGGTCTGGCAACGTATTCCCAACGGATATCTAAAGTCGCTACTGGAGAAAGCAGGCTGTCCCAGAGCGGCAGTCAAAGACCTTGCAAGCCTAAAGCTGTTGCAAGCGCTGCTCAACGTGACGCAGGCGCTGAATGTCCACGAAGAGGCAAGCGATGCATTTGCTTCTCGCGACGAACGCGAGGGCTGGAAAGATCGTAACGAGGCTGTGGCGGCCTTGTTCTTGAACAACGACCTCCGCATTGCGGATGCGCACGAGACAGTTGAGAAATGCCTCGCGGCGCTGCAGCAACTTGGTTTCGATACGGCCAATGTGAACGCCGGTTACGGGAGGGCGCTGGATTTCGTCATGGACGGCGTTATCGGAGCACTCGGCACTATAGCAAGCACCCTTGAAGACCTCCTGAGCCGCACCAACGTCGAATAAAGCAACCACCGCCTGGTCGTCTCAGCTAAAACCCATTGCTTCTGGGCCATAAAGCCGCGCAAATCCAAGTACGGTATACTTGCACGGCGCGAAGTTCGCCGTCGCGTATGGTCGCATTGATCGTCATGTGCGGCGAATTCACACGGGTCTATTCGGTGATGGTGCAGGAATCTTCCGACCCGCCATTTCCGCCCGCCCCGCTTCGTCTGACGCATCGCTACGATCTGCGGCGGACCGTCCTGCAACCTACGTGCAGAGCCTCGGCCACGCCCAAGGCGCGCGCTTCTGAGCACCGTTCTGGTCGACCGCCAGCGAAGACACAGGCGCGATAGGCCCATAGCCCATCGCTAAACCCTGACAGGCGGGCGGATCCCAACACGCGCTTGAGCTTGGGCATAGATTTCGACAGCGCCTGCCATAGCTACTGAGACGGCTAGCCCGAACGGCACCAACTCATCGATTTTGTCCGGCTCCCGCTGGACAATCAGTCGAACGGATGAATTCGCAGTCAGCGCTGGTGCCCGATCTCCCTGCCATCGGCGTGAGAAAACCGTTCCTTTGCGGGACTGATTGATATCAGGCTGCGTTTTTATGGGCTCGACACGCAAATGGTCGAAATCGTCAGGCTCTAGCAGTGAAAGCCTCACCGAGCGATATGACTGTCGACCTGGATGCACGGGCGTGAACCAAGCGAGGGTAGCCGTCATAGAATGCGGAAGTGCCTTCCCGCTCATGCAAGCCGGAAGAGGAATGTCGACCGAGCATTGTTTCTCGCGCCCGATGGTACCGACTGCCCAGAATGTTGCTCGATCTGACGCACAATTAATGGCGTCGTCGGGACTGACTAGGCCATAGCCCACGAACCGACGAATGTTTTCTTTCTGCCGGACGTGATTCGAGCCCGCTGGCCCGAGCACTGACTTTATCAGTGCGGCGCTTTCATTTGGCCATGTTGCGGTGTGTACGAGAAGCGCCTTGAGTAGGGCCGCACGCTGATGATGGGGTAGCTCAAGAAAAGCAGCGCCGTAAGCTGCTTCTAATCCATCATGTATCCTGTGGGCGGTTCGCGAAGCCAAAGCAGCAGCTGCGCTTGTTCCGCATGTGTAATGCTCCCAATTAGTTGCTCCATCCCGCGGCGGTGCCGCGACTTTCAACCCGTGCGGACGGGCTGCACTGCTTGGCTTGACTGACAATGTTGCGCCGCTGCTAACCATCAGAAGATGTTCGCGCGAGCCAGGCAGTAGGATATCGGGCTTGACGCTATTTGCGAAGCCAGGGCCGAGGCCGCTCGACGGGTTCGCGGCAATCATCGACTGATAGGGGTCAACTCTGCCTCGCGCGCTTCGACGTTCAGTTGCGCTTACGGCGTCAATATTTGCGGCGCCAACGGAGATGCCGTTGACCGTTTCTGACGGCGAAAGAAGTCTTCGGGTACCAATCAAACTCGACAGCGCCGTTAGCGTGTGCCTTGCCCGGTCAGGGTGAGTTGTACTCTCAAATGCCGCCATATTGGGGACGGCAGAGATCTCGAATGGTTGGCCGTGATTGCCGGCGCTCACGCAGAACAGAATGCCGTATCGATGCGCAAGCCTGTCAATCAAGCGTGCCCAAGGCGAGAGCCTGCCCTGGAATGGCTTTCGAGCATTACCGAGGGAAATATTAATGATCAGTACGTTTGGTGCGGTCGGTTCTTCTCCCTCTCGCATGGCAATTACTGCGCGGTAGATCAGATCGACGATCAATTGATCGGACGGAAACTGATCGCCCGCTCCAAGCACAGGCACGCAGTGAACACTGCGTGGCAGCGCGGTCTCTGGGCTGTTCCGATCACCATGGGCAATAAGCGACGCCATGGCAGTGCCATGCGTGCGCTCTGAGACAAGGGCGGCCGCTTCAAGCTCAAACTGATCGTCCACTGTCAGGCGTCCGCGTAGAAGCGGGTGTTCCGAAACTGGAACACCATCAAGCAATGCGAGAATGGGCGCGCCATTTGACGGCGGTAAAGCGGCGGCTGTCGGAGGTGGCAACGATGCATCCGCGGTGTCTACTGTAGACGCCAAACTCTGAGGGCGAATGTGCATGATAGGATCCATGCCGCTGATTCCCAACGATGAGCGCTCAGTAACGGCTCGCAAGACCTCGACGGGCAACTCCGCGAGGATAGCGTGGTAGGCGATATCGTCGATCCGGCACCTTGAGAGGATGCGGCCGCCCGCAGCTTCTATGGCGCTCACTACTTTGCCTTCAGCAAGGAGTTCTGCATCGTTCAATCGAAAGACAAGTTCTATTTCGACGGGCAGTCGATCGCCGTCGTTCATGAATGCTATTTCTTCCGCCAGTATCTCGCGGTCACCTTCTTGGACACGGTCGGCAGGTCCCCAAACTCTCAGCTCCTTTAGTGTAGCAAAAACATCTCGCCATGGCGTGAAGCCGTCAGCCATCGGTTGGCCGGCCACCCACCGCTTCCAAAGCGATAGAATGCTTTGCAATGCGGCGGCGTCTGGGACTAGCAGATAGGCTTCGGGTTTTTTATCCACATCGTCGGCTTCCAGCTCTTCTTCGTCGATCAACTCCAGGCCAGGGACCTTTCGGATCGCATTCGCAAATGTGCTGATTTCTCCGCGAACTTCGAATACCAACAGGCGTTCAGGCGCCAGTGCTGCAGGGTCGGCCTGTAAGGTCAATCCAGCTGGATCGCGCGAAAGAACTTGTTCTAGGCGGCGGAAACGAGGGCCAAAGTTGGCGTTCTGAGCCGCGACACTGTACTGGTCAGGCCTCTTTATGTTGCGCTGTCTTCCGGTGGGCTTTGTGGTTGGCTCGCCCGGCTTTACTTGAAGCAATGGTTTCGTTGGGTCGATTGCCATTAAGGTTCTCTGGTTTCACTCGCGCGGACCAGAACTCAAGTTCGGTTTTGATCGCGGAATCAATCGATGTGCCACCGAGACTAAGTATCTGCCTTCTGCGAACGTTCTGACAGAAGTCGAGAACTTCCGCGTATGACGTAGCCTGAAGGTTATGAGCGATCTCGGCAGCTGAATAATTTGGACGGTCTGGCCAGCCGGTATATATGCGATCGATGTAAGCTGCAATCTCTGAAAGTTGTGGCGCCGGAAATGCTATCTTGAGTTGAAATCTGCGCCATACGGCGCGGTCGAGTAGTTCGGCGTGATTGGTCGCCGCGATCGTCAGGACGTAGCTCGGCAACTTGTCGATCTGCATCAACAGGAACGATACGACCCGCTTTATCTCGCCAGTTTCGTGGTCATCCCCCCGTTCTTTGCCGATTGCGTCAAACTCGTCAAAAAATAAAACGCAGGCTTGTGTCCGAGCGTAATCAAATAAAGCGCGAAGGCGGGCGTTCGTCTCGCCTAAATAGCTGCCCACGAGGGCGTCGTACCGAACCACGAAGAATGGAAGTGAGAGCCCTTCCGCGATCGCTTCGGCGAACGAGGTCTTGCCGTTTCCGGGAGGGCCCGACAGGAGCACGCGGTGTCTCGGTTCAAAACCGTTTGCGCGAAGGACGTCAGCCCGAGCGTGCTCTTCGATCAACTGCATCCCCTCGGCCTTGGCCGGTAGCGGGAGGATCAGGTCATCAAGAGAAACCCTAGGGGTCACTTCAAGAATGGTGTCTTTGCCAGATGCATAAGGCGATCGCTGCGACGTCACCAAGCTGGGAGGCGTAACGGAAACCGTCTGCAGCACCCGCTCAAGACGATCCGCTAACCCGTGATGGCTTTTTGCGCGTTCGTCTGCCACTAAAGCTTCGACCGTTGATCGCAGCATCGGCTTGTCGCCGGACACGCCAGCGCGAACCAGGGAAATAAGAAGATCGCTCTTGGCCATGATCGGCAGCCTATACGGATGTTTGCGGGAACGCACGGCTACAGGCAGCGGTAGTCTGTGAACAACAGAAGGGCGAACGGCGTTCCCTGAAGTGGACGTCATGACAGCGCTTCGGCTGTCGAGCATATTTTCTAACGGTTAATGCACCGGAAACCCTGTTTCGACGAGGCAGCGACATGGCGCCTATAATCTTGAGCTCAACACTCGACTCAAGTCGAGCCCGAGGGCACCGACCCACTTTTCTCCGGAGTGAGGCTTTTGCGCTTCAGTTTTGATCGTGGCCGGCCGCCTCAACGGGCAAAAACGTAAAGCAGAACGGTGTTGAGAACGCCGGTTCCCGGCCTCCACAAGCGCTGCACGCGAAAAAAGACTGTCGGGGGCGATAGGCGCGCACCCTCACGCGCTTCTGAGCGGAATCAGCGCTGAGGTCCCGAATGTGCTATGTGGGAAGCAAATGTGGGAAGAAAGCCTAAATGTTAGAAAACACTGAGAAAAATGGTGCTGCCAGACAGGATTGAACTGTCGACCTCTCCATTACCAATGGAGTGCTCTACCACTGAGCTACGGCAGCATGCTGGGTGCAGGAATCAGCCTCGAGGGCGCCTACCAAGCGGGGCGATCCTTGCCACAAGGTCACGGGCGGCGCAAGCGCGGGTGGCACTTAGAATGCATCATTATAACAGGGGTGTGGTCGGCCTGTTGCGGTTGCAGCCGCCTTGCGCTTCGCCATTGGCGAGTCGATCCGGTTCCCCATGGCCTCGATAGCCGCCGGCAGAGCCTTCATTGGGCGGATCATCACCTCGAAGTCGATCATCTCGCGTGATCCGTTGAAGGCGGTTATGTATGGGGTCACAGGATCCAATCTGGCGCATCTGTGCACGCCATTCGATCGACCATGACAGCCATGACCGATAAGCCGAGCAAACCCGCCAAGGAAAGTGCAACTGCCCGTCAGGACAGGCTGCGCCAGGCGCTGCGTGAAAATCTCAAGCGCCGGAAGGTGCAAATGCGCGGGCGCGCCAGTCAGGCCGGCGATGTCGTCGCAGTCGAGGCGTCATCGGATGCCGATAAGATACAGGACTTCTGTTCAAGACCCGTCGATCCCGATCGGGATTGATGGCACCTGTCCGCCGCGTGAGCATGCGAGTTTAAATGTCATCAGAATCCCAGGCATCATCCAGCGCCGAGCTGCCGGCCTACGCGCCGCGGGCGGCGCTGCCGCGTCACGATCAGACTTTTCCCGTGCTGACGGCGGCGGAGATCGAGCGGATGCGCCGCTTCGGTGAGATCCGGCATTATAAGGATGGCGATTGCCTGTTCGAGACCGGCAAGCCCGGTCCCGGCATGTTCGTGGTGTTGTCCGGACATGTGACGATCACCCAGCGCGACGGTTTCGGCCGTATCACGCCGGTGGCCGATCAGTGCACCGGACAGTTCGTCGCCGAGATCGCGCAACTGTCGGGCCGCGTCGCGCTGGTTGACGGTCATGCTGAAGGCGATGTCGAGACGCTGCTGATTCCGCCGGAACGGCTGCGCGCACTGCTGATCGCGGAAGCGGATCTGGGCGAGCGCATCATGCGCGCGCTGATCCTGCGTCGGGTGAACCTCCTGCAGGGCAGCGCCGGCGGTCCGGCTTTCATCGGCGCAGCCAATTCCAGCGATGTGATCCGCCTGCAGGGCTTCCTCTCCCGCAACGGTTATCCGCATCATCTGCTCGACCCAGCAACGGACAAGGACGCCGCCGATCTGATCGCGCGCTACACGCCGTCGCCGGAGGATCTGCCGCTGGTGGTGGTGGCCGACGGCACGGTGCTGCGCAATCCGTCATTCTCCGAACTCGCTCGCGCGATGGGCATGATCAGCCATATCGCCAAGGGCAAGACCTATGACGTTGCCATCGTCGGCAGCGGACCTGCGGGCCTGTCCACCGCGGTGTATGGCGCGTCCGAAGGCCTGTCGATCGCGGTGTGCGATGCCAAATCATTCGGAGGACAGGCCGGCGCCAGCGCGCGGATCGAGAACTATCTCGGCTTCCCCACCGGCATCTCCGGGATGGCACTCACGGCGCGTGCTTTCAATCAGGCGCAGAAGTTCGGCGCCGATATCATGATCCCGGCGGCCGTGAAGTCGCTGGACTGTTCACGCAAGGACGGACTGTTCGCTCTTGAACTTGACGACGGCGATGTCATGCGTGCCAAGGCCATCGTGGTGGCATCGGGCGCACGCTATCGCCGGCCGGATATCGAGCGGCTCGCCGATTTCGAAGGTCGCGGCGTCTGGTACTGGGCGTCGCCGATCGAGGCGCGGCTCTGCAGGGAGCAGGAAATCTACCTGGTCGGCGGTGGCAATTCGGCAGGTCAGGCGGCGGTGTTTCTCGCGAGCCAGGCCAACAAGGTGCATATGGTGATCCGCGGCGGCGGCCTCGGCGCCAGCATGTCGCGCTATCTGATCGAACGCATCGAGGCGACACCGAATATCGAGCTGGTCTTCAACACCGAAGTCGTGGCGTTGGAGGGGACGCAGGAGGCGGGGCTCGAACGGATCTGTACCCGTAGTCGGCTGTCCGGCGAGGAGTCCTGCGCTGACATCCGCAATCTGTTCCTGTTCGTCGGCGCCGATCCCGCCACCGAATGGCTGGCGGATTGCGGCGTCACCCTCGATCGTCATGGCTTCATCATCACCGGCATTCCCGCCAATGGCCGCAGCGTGCAGGCGCTGGAGACGTCGGTGTCCGGTGTCTTTGCGGTCGGTGATGTGCGCTCGGGTTCGGTGAAGCGTGTCGGTGGCGCGATCGGCGAGGGCGCCCAGGTGGTGGCGGCGCTGCATGGTTTTCTCGGCGATACGGCCACGCCAACCCTTTGAGCTCATAACGGGAGATCATCATGCCGAAAGGTTGCACGCATATTTCCGGCATTCGCGATGTGACACCCAGCGCACTCGGTTGCGATGAATGCCTGAAAACGGGCAGTATGTGGGTGCACTTGCGGATCTGCCGGACCTGCGGTCACGTCGGCTGCTGCGACGACTCCCCGAACAAGCACGCGACCAAGCATTTCCACGCCACGAAGCATCCGATCATCGAAGGCTACGATCCGCCCGAAGGCTGGGGCTGGTGCTATGTCGACGAAGTCATGTTCGATTTGTCGGATCGAAAGACCCCGCACAACGGGCCGATTCCGCGCTACTACTGAGACAATCGTCCCGACGCGGGCGACGTTTCAGTGGGGACTTCATGCACATTTTTACGATCGGACGCCGGGCTTTGTTGGGTGTGCTGCTGGCCGTCCTGGCAGCGCCGTTTCTCCCCGTATCCGCTTCAGCGCAAGCTCCGCAAAGCCGCTTCGCCACCATCAACGGCGTCAAGCTGCATTATCTCATTGCGGGCAAGGGCGATCCGATCGTGCTGCTGCATGGCTATGCCGAGACCAGCCATATGTGGCGCCCGCTGATCGCGAAACTTGCGGCCAGTCATACGGTGATCGCGCCGGATCTGCGTGGCTTCGGCGATTCCGACGCGCCGGCTGATGGCTACACCAAAGCGGCGATGGCACGCGATATCCATGCGCTGGTGGCCGGCCTGAAATATCCCAAGGTGAAAATTGTCGGCCACGACATCGGTCTGATGGTCGCCTATGCCTACGCTGCGCAATATCCGAGCGAAGTCGATCGTATCGCGTTGATGGATGCCTTTTTGCCTGGTGTTGGCGACTGGACGCATGTCTGGCTGTTGCGCGACCTCTGGCACTTCCATTTCTACGGCAAGACGCCGCTGGCGCTAGTCGCGGGCCGCGAGCGCATTTACCTTGAGCACTTCTGGAATGATTTCGCCGCGAACCCGAAGAAGTCGGTGCCGGAAAAGGACCGCGTGTTTTACGCCAAGGCCTATGCGAAGCCCGGCCATATGGCAGCCGGTTTCGAGGTCTTCCGCGCTTTTGAGAAAGATGCCGCCGAGTTTGCCGAACTTGCCAAGACCAAACTGCCAATGCCGATGCTGGTTCTCTCCGGTGAGAAGGCCGGTGGGTCTTTCCTGATCGAGCAAGGGCGCCTTGTCGCCAGCAATGTGGACGGCGTTATCGTCAAAGGCTCAGGCCATTGGCTGATGGAAGAAGCCCCCGATCAGGTGATCCCGAAACTGGTTGAGTTTCTCAACAAGTAGGATTTCGCGGCTCTATTGATCGAACGCGAAAGTCTTGAACGAAACGGCGCCTTGCACGCAAATCTATATGATGACTATCAGCCAAAAACTATTGGCAAGTTCCCGCGCTGCACCCTAAGATTTGAAAAGTTCTAAAGCAGGGGTGCATCATGGTCCTAGGAATGAGCTTGGCAACGTTCACGTTGCTTCATGTGGTGGTCAGCCTGATCGGAATTGTTGCTGGCTTGGTCGCAATGGTCGGGTTGTTGAAGTCAAAGCCGATGCCCGGCTGGACCGGTCTGTTTTTGCTGACGACGATCCTGACCAGCGTGACCGGCTTCTTCTTTCCGGTCGAAAAACTGCTGCCGTCGCATGTCATCGGCATCATTTCGCTGGTGCTGCTGGCAGTCGCCTGTCTGGCGCTGTACGGCCAGAAGCTGGCGGGGCGCTGGCGCTGGATTTACGTGCTGACCGCGATGATCTCGCTTTATCTCAATGTGTTCGTGCTGGTGATCCAGAGCTTCCTGAAGGTCCCGCCGCTGCATGCGCTGGCACCGAGCGTGCCGCCGAGTGAGCCGCCTTTTGCGATCGTTCAGGGCATCGTGCTGGTGTTCTTCGTCGTCACGACCTTCCTTGCGATCAGGAAGTTTCGCCCGCTGCCGGCCGGCTTCGCCTGACCGCCGGGCGGCGATCTCCCGCCGATAGCCGCTAGGCTTTGCCTTTTCGGGCGGGCGATTCCCGAAGGATCGCCCGTATCTCGCCGAAGGTGCGCTTCACAAGCGCCTCGGGTCTTTCGCCTGCGTCCTGCGCCAGCCAGATCTCGCCGCCGATCCGCATCGCGCCTGTCGTGATCATGGCGACCAGCCGCGCCTGCAATTGCCCGGATTTGTCTTTGGCGCGGTTGCCGAGCGCGGCAGCGATGGCGCGCTCCATCTTTTCGTATTTCACGTGGTCGCGCGCGCGCAGCGCGGGATTGCCGTGCTTCAATCGCGCAATGGCGATCGCCTCGGAGCTCTCGAGCTGCTGTGCCATCGAGAGCAAAGCATTTTCCGCGGCCAGCAGCATCGGCTCGTCCGCGGGCCTTGCGGTGATCGCGGCCACAAGGAAATCCGTGCTGGCATCCTGCCACGCCAGCACGAGGTCTTCCTTCGACGCGAAATAATGGAAGAAGCTGCGGCGCGAGATCTCTGCGGCGGCCGCAATGTCGTCCAGCGTCGTTTCCTCGAAACCGCGCTTAAGAAACAGCTCCATCGCGACCTTGGTGAGCCGCTCTCGCGTCTGCTGGCGCTTCCTTTCGCGCAGGCCGGTCGGCGGCGCAGCAGGTGCCGCAACCGATTCCGCTTCTGTTTTCCTCGGCTTAGCCGGCATCCTGGCGGTCACAACAATCCTCGATCTGCACCTATTGCAAGTTTGCACTGAGTGCACATTTATGTCCGGCGGCCGCGCCGCGCAACGATTCTCGATCCTGGGGAGATATAAGCATGACGGACTGGAGCATCGACCATATTCCGCCCATGACCGGCAAACTGGCCGTGGTGACCGGGGCGACAGGCGGCCTCGGCTTCGAGACGGCAATGGCGCTTGCGGGAGCCGGCGCCGAAGTGGTGCTGACCGGCCGTAGCGACACCAAGGGGAGCGCTGCGATTGAGCGCATCTGCGAGCGACATCCCGACGCGATCATCAGCTATGAGCACCTCGATCTCGCCAGCCTGGACGCCGTCGCTACTTTCGCGCGCCGTTTCGATGCGATGTACGCGTCGCTTGATCTGCTGATTAATAATGCCGGCGTTATGGCGCTGCCGACGCGCCAGACCACCGCCGACGGCTTCGAGATGCAGCTCGGTACCAATTATCTCGGTCACTATGCGCTCACGGCGCGTCTGCTCCCGGTGCTTCGCCGCAACAAGGCGCCGCGTGTGGTCAATCTCAGCAGTCTTGCGCATCGTTCGGGCCTCATCGATTTCGACGATCTTCAGGGCGCGACATTCTACAAGCCGTGGAAAGCCTATCAGCAGTCGAAGCTCGCGATGCTGATCTTCGCGATCGAGTTGCAGCGGCGCAGCGATGCCGCGGGCTGGGGTCTGATGAGCAATGCCGCGCATCCCGGTTTCGCGCTCACCGATCTCATTCCGAACGGCCCCGGCAGAGGTGGCTTGATGGGGCTCGGAAGCCGGTTGCTGCGTCCGCTGAGCCATTCAGCCGCCGCCGGTGCCTTGCCGACATTGTTTGCAGCCACCTCACCCGATGCGAAGCCAGCTGGCTATTACGGCCCGAACGGCGTCTACGAAATGAAGGGGCCGCCGGCTCCCGCGAAGATCATGCCGCGAGCTCAGGATGCCGCCGTCGGCGCGCGGCTGTGGGAGGTCTCAGCTGCGCTCACCGGCACGTCGTTTGATCAGGTCGCAATTGCCGCCTGATTGCGTCGCGATCGACTGTCAGTCATCCAAAGGAAGTCTCATGAAAGTCATTCTGTTCGGTGCGACCGGCATGGTCGGGCAAGGCGCGCTGCGCGAATGCCTGCTCGATCCCGATGTCGAGGCGGTGCTCGTGGTCGGCCGCAGTGCGACTGGCCAGCGCAATGCCAAACTGCGTGAGATCACGCATACTGATCTTTTTGATCTGTCGGCCATCGCGCCTGACCTGACGGGCTATGACGCCTGCCTGTTTTGCCTCGGGGTCTCTTCGCTGGGCATGAGCGAGCCGGACTATCGCCGGATCACCTACGACATCACCCTCGCGGTGGCGAACACGCTGGCGCGGCTCAATCCTGGCATGACCTTCGTCTACGTGACCGGCCAGAGCACCGACAGCACCGAGCAGGGCAGCGTGATGTGGGCACGGGTCAAGGGCAAGACCGAGAACGACCTGCTCAAGCTGCCGTTCAAGGCGGCCTATATGTTTCGCCCCGGTGGCATCCAGCCGCTGCACGGTGTGCGCTCGAAGACGGCGTGGGTTCAGGCGATCTATACCGCGACCGCGCCTCTCTGGGCGCTGCTGGTCCGGATCGCGCCAAAATACGTCACCACGACGGAGAAAGTCGGCCGCGCCATGATCCGTGTGGTTCGCAACGGCTATTCCAAGCCCATTCTTGAGACGCCTGATATCAACCTAGTCGGTGTGTAAATGGGCCGATTCGGCCCTTTTTCAGATTTGCTGCCGGCCTCATCGAAAAACCGCAAATTTCGACGCTTTTGCTTTAAAGAGGCCATCCGCCCTATAGTCAGGGCACAGCAATCAGCGGGAATCGGTATGGATCGCATTCGCATCGTCGGCGGCAGCAAACTCAATGGCACGATCCCGATTTCGGGCGCCAAGAACGCGGCGCTGCCATTGATGATCGCCGGTCTGTTAACCGACGAGACGCTGATTCTCGACAACGTGCCGCGTCTGGCCGACGTCGCGCAGTTGCAGCGCATCCTCGGCAATCACGGTGTGGACATCATGTCGGCCGGCAAGCGCCCGGGCGACCATGAATATCAGGGCCAGACCCTGCATATCTCCGCCGCCAACATCATCGACACGACAGCGCCCTATGAGTTGGTCTCGAAGATGCGCGCCTCCTTCTGGGTGATCGCGCCGCTGCTGGCGCGCATGCACGAAGCCAAGGTATCTCTGCCCGGCGGCTGCGCCATCGGCACCCGCCCGGTGGATCTCTTGATCATGGCGCTGGAGAAGCTCGGCGCCGAGCTGACCATCGACGGCGGCTACGTGATCGCCAAAGCCCCCGGCGGCCTCAAGGGCGCCGAGATCGATTTCGCCAAGGTCACCGTCTCCGGCACCCATGTCGCGCTGATGGCCGCGACGCTGGCCAAGGGCACGACCATTATCAACAACGCGGCGTGCGAGCCGGAAATCGTCGACGTCGCCGACTGCCTGAACAAGATGGGCGCGCGCATCTCCGGCGCCGGCACCACGACGATCACGATCGAGGGCGTGGCCAAGCTGAATGGCACGCGCCACACCGTGCTGCCGGATCGTATCGAGACTGGCACCTATGCCATGGCCGTGGCCATGACCGGCGGCGATGTGCAACTTTCAGGCGCACGGCCTGAATTGCTACAGTCGGCGCTCGACGTACTGGTCGAGGCCGGCGCGACGGTGACGCCGAACAACGACGGCATCCGCATCTCGCGCAACGGCGCGGGTATCAAGCCGGTGAACGTGTCGACAGCGCCATTCCCCGGCTTTCCGACCGATCTGCAGGCGCAACTCATGGCGCTGATGACGACAGCCACGGGCTCCTCGCATATCACCGAGACAATTTTCGAGAACCGCTTCATGCATGTGCAGGAGCTGGCACGCTTCGGCGCGCGAATTCACCTCGACGGTGAAACCGCGACCATCGACGGTACGGCCAAGCTGCGCGGCGCGCCCGTGATGGCGACCGATCTGCGCGCCTCGGTCTCTCTGGTGATCGCCGGCCTCGTCGCGGAAGGCGAGACCATGGTCAACCGCATCTATCATCTCGATCGCGGCTTCGAGCGGCTCGAGGAAAAGCTGTCCGCCTGCGGCGCTACCATCGAGCGCATCAGCGGATAGGATTCTCTCAAAGGGGTCGCCGTGACGGGTCAACGCAAGCTGATTGCACTGGATGCCGACGACCTCGCGGTGATTTCCGCGCATGTTCAGGATGCGGCTGTCAATGTCGGCGACATTATCTGGCGGCAGAGCGAGAAGCGGCTCGTGGTCGGCATGAGCCGGCTCGACTGGGATCAGACGATTTCAGGGGAAGTCACGCCGCGCCGGCTGGTCTCGGCGCTGCGCTTCGACCGCGTGCTGGCCTGCAAGTCCCGCGATATCGATCTCGAAACGCCCGACATCGCGCTGGAACTGTTCGGCATCGAATTCCATGCCGCCGAGCCTCCTGGCGGTAGCGTCGTCCTGATCTTCGCCGGTGGGGGCGCACTCCGGCTGGATGTCGAGTGTCTCGAGGTCGAACTGGCCGATCTCGGCCCGGACGATCTGACCAGCGATGCCGGCACCGAGGCCTCCGGTCTGGACGCCTGATCCGCTATTCATCGTTTCCATGGCAGCACAGGGTTGACGGCCCTTTGTCGCCGCGCCATTGAGCAGGGGGCCTTGGCCGGCAAGGCCCCGCCGGAACACCAGAATGCCAATTCGTATCGATACCGCCAGCGCCGATTTCACCCAGCGCTTCAATGCCTTCCTGACCATGAAGCGCGAAGTCGCGGCCGATATCGAGGCGGCCACCCGCGCCATTGTCGACGATGTCGCCGCTCGCGGCGACGCAGCGCTGCTGGAGGCCACCCGCAAGTTTGACCGGCTCGACCTCAAGGCCTCGGCTCTGCGCGTGACTCCTGCCGAGATCGATGCCGCCGTGGCCGCCTGCGACGCAGAGACCGTCGAGGCCCTGACGTTCGCCCGCGACCGCATCGAGCTGTTTCACAAGCGCCAGCTGCCCAAGGACGACCGCTTCACCGATGCGCTCGGAGTCGAGCTTGGCTGGCGCTGGAGCGCCATTGAAGCTGTCGGTCTCTATGTGCCCGGCGGCACCGCCGCCTATCCATCGTCGGTGCTGATGAATGCCGTGCCGGCCAGGGTCGCCGGCGTCGAGCGCGTGGTGATGGTGGTGCCGTCGCCGGACGGCAAGCTCAACCCGCTGGTGCTGGCCGCCGCAAAGCTCGGTGGCGTCTCCGAAATCTACCGCGTCGGCGGCGCGCAGGCCGTGGCCGCGCTCGCTTACGGCACCGCGACCATCGCGCCGGTGGCCAAGATCGTCGGTCCCGGCAATGCCTATGTGGCCGCTGCCAAGCGCCAGGTGTTCGGCAAGGTCGGCATCGACATGATCGCCGGTCCGTCGGAAGTCCTGGTCATCGCCGACGATACCGCCAATGCCGACTGGATTGCGGCGGATCTCCTCGCGCAGGCCGAGCACGACGTCAATGCGCAGTCGATTCTGATCACCGACAGCAAGTCACTGGCCGACAATGTCGCGCGCGCGGTCGAAGCGCAGCTCACCACGCTGCCGCGCGCGGACATCGCGCGCGCGTCGTGGGACGAATATGGCGCGATCATTCTGGTGCAGGCGCTCGATGACGCCGTGCCGCTCGCCAATGCCATTGCCGCCGAGCATCTCGAAATCATGACGGCCGATCCTGAGGCGTTCTCGCTCAAGATACGCAATGCCGGCGCCATCTTCCTCGGCGGCCATACGCCGGAAGCGATCGGCGACTATGTCGGCGGCTCGAACCACGTGCTGCCGACGGCGCGCTCGGCGCGGTTCTCCTCGGGCCTCGGCGTACTTGACTTCATGAAGCGAACATCGATCCTGAAGTGCGGGCCGGATCAGCTGCGGGCGCTGGGACCGGCTGCGATGACGCTGGGCAAGGCCGAAGGCCTCGATGCCCACGCACGTTCGGTCGGATTGCGCCTCAATTTGCGATGAGTAATGCCCCTCCACCAGAGGATGACAGCAACAACCGCATCGTCGCGGTGACGCTCGATGAGGAATCGATCGGCCGTTCCGGGCCGGATATCGAGCATGAGCGTGCGATCGCGATTTATGACCTGATCGAGCAGAATCTGTTTGCGCCGGAAGGCGCGCATGTCGGCCCGTTTACGCTGCATATCGGCATCACCGGCAGCCGGCTGATGTTCGACATCCGCCGCGAGGACGGCACGCCGGTCGTCGCGCACCTTCTGTCGCTGGGGCCGTTCCGCCGCATTGTGAAGGACTACTTCATGATCTGCGACAGCTACTATCAGGCGATTCGCACTGCTACGCCCGACAAGATCGAGGCCATCGACATGGGCCGCCGCGGCATCCATGACGAAGGCTCGCGGACGCTGCAGGAACGATTGGCCGGCAAGGTGCGCGTCGATTTCGAAACGTCGCGGCGGCTTTTTACGTTGATCTCTGTCCTTCATTGGAAAGGCTAGTCGCTGATGGCCGCGCCGCCACGCGCGCGTACGCCGCAGGCGGTGTTGTTTGCCTGCGGCCAGAATAGCGTGCGCTCGCCGATGGCCGCCAGCCTGCTGCAGCAGATGTTTCCGCAGGCGCTGTATGTGAAATCCGCCGGGGTGAAGAAGGGCGAGCTCGATCCTTTCGCAGTGGCCGTGATGGCCGAACTCGGCCAGGACATCTCCAGACACAAGCCCATGACCTTCGAGGAACTCGAAGACTGGGAAGGGCTCAATTTCGATCTCATCATCACGTTGTCGCCGGAGGCGCATCACAAGGCGCTGGATCTGACACGCACCGATGCCGCCGAGGTCGAATACTGGCCGACGGTGGATCCCACGGGAACCGAAGGTAACCGCGACCAGAAACTGGCGGCCTATCGCGAGGTCTGCGATGGGCTGCTGCTGCGGATTCGCAAACGTTTCGCCAAAGGCGGCGCTGCCAGCGGTTAAATAACCGCACCGCGGTTGTCGAAGCAGAGCCCTTCCGATAGGTTCCGGCCGCATTTCCAGGATCATCGCCCCGCATGCTCGGCCGCCCCAAATTCGTTCTCGCCTCCGGTTCGCCCCGCCGCCTCAGCCTGCTCAATCAGGCCGGGATCGAGCCCGATGCGCTGCGTCCTGCCGATGTCGACGAGACCCCGAAGCGGGGCGAATTGCCGCGCGCCTGCGCCAATCGTCTAGCCCGAGCCAAGGCGGAAGCCGCGCTCAAGTCAGTTCAGCTCGACGACGAACTCCGCGGCTCGTTCATTCTTGCAGCCGATACCGTGGTGGCCGTCGGTCGTCGCATCCTGCCCAAGGCGGAACTGGTCGATGAGGCTTCGCAGTGCCTGCGGTTGCTGTCGGGCCGTAACCACCGTGTCTATACGGCGGTCTGCATCGTCACCCCCAAGGAAAGCTTTCGGCAGCGGCTGATCGAGACCAAGGTGCGCTTCAAGCGCCTTAACGAAGAAGACATCTCGACCTATATCGGCTCTGGCGAATGGCGCGGCAAAGCCGGTGGCTACGCCGTGCAGGGCATTGCCGGTTCCTTCGTGGTCAAGATGGTCGGCTCCTACACCAATATTGTCGGCCTGCCGCTCTACGAGACCGTCACACTCCTCGGCGGCGAGGGCTTCCCGATCCGTTTCGGATGGTTGAATGCAAGCTAAGGCGTCCAAATCCGGCGAAAAACCGTGCCCGATCTGCGGCAAGCCCGCGGTGGAGGCCTCCAAGCCGTTCTGCTCCGAGCGTTGCCGCGACGTCGATCTCAATCGCTGGCTGTCGGGTTCCTATGCGATTCCCGGCAAACCGACGGATGACGAGGACGCCGAATAGGCTTGACGGGCATTCGCGCTGTCCAAGCCGGTCCGAAGCGGTCATTTCCCATTGTTTTGACGGGAAAATCTTCGTTCACAGAAATGCCATCGGGCGGGTGGACAGGGCCGATTTGCCTGACTATAAACCGGCGCTCCCTGGACCTGATCCGGGGCGGCGCCCAGGTAGCTCAGTTGGTAGAGCATGCGACTGAAAATCGCAGTGTCGGTGGTTCGATCCCGCCCCTGGGCACCATTTGTATGTCCCCCAGCTTCCTCCTCTGTCCGCTGATGTGCTATAAGTGCTTGAATTAGAGCGCTTTCTCGTTCGCTGACATTCGCGACCGTCCGCCGGCAGCCGTTGTTTTTGTTGGTATCGCTGTTGGTATCCCGTCGATCGTGTGTTGGTAGATTGACTGCGGGGACCTAATCGATGCCGCTTTCGGATGCCGCCTGCCGTGCCGCCAAATCCGCCACCAAGCCCTACAAAATCAGCGATGGAGGCGGGCTGCATTTGCTTGTTGAAAAGAACGGGTCGCGGCTTTGGCGACAGGCGTATCGGTTCGACGGAAAGCAGAAGCTGATTGCGCTGGGCGCCTATCCGGCGGTCAGTCTCGCCGATGCCCGCGCCAGTCGGGACGCGAACAAGGTGCTTCTGGCCAAGGGCATCGATCCGTCCGCGCAGCGCAAGTTGGATCGCAGCGCGGCGCGCATCGCACGCAGCAATACCTTCCGGATCGTCGCGGACGAACTGATCACGAAGTTCGAAGCCGAGGGCGACGACCCAAAGACAATAGAAAAGAAAAAATGGCTTCTCGGCTTCATCAACGCCGATTTGGGTGATCGACCGATCGCCGAGATCAAGGCGTCGGAATTGCTTGATGTGCTTCGAAAGATCGAGAGGCGAGGGCGATATGATACGGCCCGACGTGCCCGCAGCATTAGTGGTCGTGTCTTCAAATATGCGATTAGCACCGATCGCGCCGAGCGCGACCCATCGGCTGACCTAACGGGGGCTCTCATAGCGCCAAAGGTCAATCACCGGGCCGCCATCACCGAGCCGAAGGCCGTCGGCGCGCTTCTCCGCGCGATCGACGACATGGACGGTCAGATCACAACACGCGCGGCGTTGCAGTTGATCGCCCTTACCTTCGTTCGGCCGGGCGAACTGCGGCACGCGGAATGGAAGGAATTCGATCTGCGGGACGCCGTCTGGAACATTCCGAAGGAAAAAATGAAGATGCCGCGGCCGCACAAGGTGCCGCTGTCTCGACAGGCGATTGCGATCATCAATGACCTTCGCGAAGTCACAGGCACGTCGCCCTACTTGTTTCCGCAGATCCGCTCGTGGCATCGTCCGATTTCCGATGGGACGCTAAACGCTGCGCTTCGCCGGCTTGGGTACACGAAAGCGCAAGTGACTGCGCATGGCTTCCGGTCGACGGCGTCGACACTGCTGAACGAAAGTCGCTGCTCGGATGGCAGGCGCCGTTGGGATAGCGATGCTATCGAGCGTCAGCTAGCGCACCAAGAGGAAGACGAGGTTCGTAGTGCCTATAATGGCGCCGAATATTGGGAAGAACGTGTCCCGATGATGCAATGGTACGCGGATTACCTGGATGACCTCCGCAGGTCCGGAACCGTTCTGCCGATCGCGAAGGCCCGGCGATCCCGATCGTCGTCAGCATCCTAGCCGTCGAGCCTATCTGAAGATATTCGAGGCAACTGAGGCGCCTATTCGCGCGGGCGATCGATGGTCGCATGAATTTCCGCCGTCGTTTGCCCGAGACACGCGCGCTGCGATGATCGGCACCACGAGCCCCAATGGAGAGGCCCTCAAAATGGCGAACTGGAAGACCTTCACTCGTGCTAGCGAGAACGCGACGATTCACCTTCATCGCGCTCATCATTTCATACGCATAAGCGCGAAATTTCTACTCACCCGGTGGGGCCGAATGACCTAAACCGAGCGCGCTCTGACGTTGGCTTGAAGTCAATGCCTTCCAAAAACAATGAACCTTGCTGGTCTCCATCGCGGCGAGGTCATCCATGTATCGTTTCTTTTTCAGCGTGACGTTGAAGAAAGAGGGATCATGGTCGATGCGATTTCGACGCAATCGCCAGAACACCACGAATGCTTGCTTTGGCGTTAGTTTCTTATTCGTTAGGTAATATTCCAACGCCCCCGAGAGGATCTCTGACTTCTCCGCGCGTGCAAGCTGTTGAAGAGATCTGATGCATGAATCCAAGCGCATCTTTTGCACCAACTTGTCCAGGCGTCGCTTGGCATCTGCGGGAGTTAGTCGCCTTCCATCTTCGTAGACCGCAACGTTGAACTGAAGGATACAATGAGAGCCGACCTCGAGCGAATTGCTCGTAAAGTCGTTCTGAATCTCAAAATGGTAGCGAAGGCCTTCCTGTCCGCAGAGCTGGCACGTCTCAATGGGCTGCTCATGATCGTGAGTGTGACCTGTGAAGCGCCATTCTCCGAATGCTTTCGGCAGGGTATCGGCGATTGAAAGAGGGAGAATGCTGTCCCTGACGCGTTGACTGAACGTCATCGCAGCCTTCCTTCTGTTTCTGTTTATCAACGGCTAGCTTCTCGCGAGGTCACCTAGACCCTCCAGCGTCGGTCTCAATTCAATATACACGCAAGGCGTTTACTGTCTATAATTGCAACAAGTAGGAAGCTGTCGCCAAACGAAGCGAGATGTAGGCTTCTGCGATGAAGGAGATCACCGGCTTGTCTACGGTCTCGCGCCGCAGCGGCCATACCGAGGTTTCAATCTGGACATTGGGCCGCAAGATGCCCTTGCCCTCGGCGAGGGCTTTGTAAGGCAACTGGTATTTGGTGTAACGCCCTTCATACATCGTGACGCGATGGTCTTTGTTCTCAGGATCGAAGTCAAAGCCCGCGCCCAGCAGCGCATCGGTAATTATTTTGCGCAATTTGCGGAGCTCGCCGCGCGTCGTAGCCTTATCGCGGACGATCTTAAGGTCGACATCTTCCGACATGCGCTTGGTAAGCTTGTAGGCGCGGCTTAGTGCCGTGCCGCCGCCGAACACGAGGCGGAAATCGCCGGTGTCGACTGCAGCAATGGCAGCCAACGCCTTGACGACATACCAATCCTTCTCGACAAGCGCCGGGCCCGGGAGCCCAAAATACTCCTGGACTTCGAGCAGCTGTTCGAGGGTTGGGTTATCGCTCAAGAACCAGCTCCGCGTTGCGGTAACGTAGATGACGTGAGAAGCGACCTTTGACCCGCACCACCGGGTTCACGGGGATCTGCGTCGAGCGGCCCTCATTATACGCGCGTTCGGCTTCGGTCGGCTCCCATTTAACGCCGAGCTTGTCGAGCGCCTGACGTGCCACGCCGACGAAGCCGTCACGGCTATAGAGCATCGGCTTGCCGCTCAGGCTCGAAACGGTCGCCCGCCCGTAGACGCCATAGCCGAGCCGCACTAAGCGGCCATCGTCCACGAGCTTGCGTAAGACGCGCAGGACCTGATCCTCGCCGCCGAGCGTCTTGAATTCACGCGTCAGGAACACGTCCTCGCCCTTCTTGCGGGCGATCCGCTGTTCTATCTTTTCGCGCAATGTGCGCTTGCGAGGCATATTGGTCCTCCTTGCAAAAACCCGACATTGACTATAGACAAAAACCCGACGTCATTCAAGAAATAATGTAATGAATTCAATAGTATAATTGATATCAATGACTTAGGTTAGTCATTTCACCCGCTCGGTCCGTCCAGCGCCTGCGGCACCAGCCTAGCAGAGCGAAGCCAGCGACTCGGCGTACACTGGCGCAGGCGAAAAGAAAGATTATCGGGTAGGGCGGCCAAGCGATGTCCAACAAGATCAAGGGAAACATCCTCGAAGACCTGGTTGCGATGAAGCACGAGGTGCCAGGCGATGGAGTCAACCCGCCGTTTCAAACCGCCCTGGACCGTGATCCGGGAGAATTCCAAGTGCTACACCGTCCAGGACGCCAATGGCGTGACGGTGGCCTGGCTGTATTGCCGCGACCACTCGCAGCGTTACAGCTTTGGCGCTAGCAAGCTCACGTCGGAAGAAGCTCGCCGGATCGGGAAGGCTATCAGCCGCATCCCCGAATTCATGACACAGCGTCAGGGCTTTCACCCGCGCGGGGAAGGGCTACGCTGGCGGGCCGACCGACCCCTATCACGTCGCCTTGGAAGACACCCACGTTCGCGCCCATTGGGCCGAAATCGATGTGCTGTGCAAACTCAACAGTCTGCCCTTCAATTCGACCGGCGAAACCATCCAGAGCGATGGAGTGTGGAAGGTCTATGAGTTCACCTGGCAAATGGACGCGATCCTGTTTTGGGATCGCTTCCAGGGCCGCTGGCTGCGCGGCGCAGAGTTTCATTATCCTGAACGCCGGGCCAATCTGCCATTCTTGAAACCGCTCGCAAACTGGCCGAACTTCAATCCGCGCGACACGCGGTAATGCATCGGTTGATCGCCGTACCACGAGCCCGGACCGCGTCACGAAACCAGCTTCGCCGTATGTGGTTCAGGCAGGGACGGTTATTCCGGGAGCTCTCATCACCGGCATCCGCTCAGATTTGCCCGGGCAGATCACGGCGCAGGTGACCGAAAATGTCTATGACACACCATCCGGTCGCCTGCTGCTGATCCCACAGGGAGCTCGTTTGATCGGTACCTACGACAGCCAGATCGCGTTCGGTCAGTCACGTGTGCTGCTGGTCTGGACGCGCTTGATCATGCCCAACGGCCGTTCGATCGTGCTCGAACGCCAGCCAGGCGCGGATGCAGGCGGCTATGCGGGTCTGGAGGATGAAGTCGACAATCATTGGGGCGCTCTCTTCAAGGCGGCACTCCTGTCGACGCTCCTAGCAGTTGGCAGCGAAGTGGGAGCCGGCTCCGACACCGGCAATAACGGTGACATCATCCAGGCCCTTCGCCGTGGATCGAGCGATAGCTTCAATCGAACTGGACAGAAGATCGTTGAACGCAATCTCAACATCCAGCCAACGCTGACGATCAGGCCGGGATTTCCGGTTCGCGTGATCGTCAATCGCGACCTCGTACTTGAGCCTTACAGAGGGTGAGGAATGAAGATGGCCAAGCTCAAGATCGGAGCGCTTCCGAATGACAAGCCTGTCAAGGTCACCCTTGAACTGCCGGCTGCCGTGCATCGAGATCTCGTCGCCTATGCGGGAGCCCTCGCACGTGAAACTGGTCAGCCGGTCGATGATCCGTCAAAGCTGATCGCGCCCATGCTGATGCGCTTCATGGCGACAGATCGGGGATTTGCGAAATGCCGTCGTGCGGCTCATTCACCAGTCGCTGGCGACGGGTAGCGCTCGGCCAACAGCTTTAGGAAGCCATGAAGGGCTGGGTTTTCGTTATCGCCCCGCCAATGTGCCGAAAAATCTAGGTAGCTCGGCCGTGTCCCGTCGCGCAATTCGCGATAAACCAAACCCGCAAAGCTGGCGCCGATATCGGATTCCATTACCAGGCTGATCCCGAGCTTCATACTGATTAGGCTCTTGATGATGCCCCGACTGACGTCGTGACGTTCTATTTGAGGCCTGTCCCCAGGCAACGGGAGCTTAGAAATCAGGACGTCCTCAAGTTCGTGTCCGGGGTCATAGTGGCTCAGCAAAACTGTTTGATTCCGAAGGTCGGTCCACAAAACGACGTCACGTGTCGTCAAGGGATGATCCTCTGGCAAGGCGACCAGGATCCGCTCGCTCCAAAGCGGAAGGGTCTGACTTCTTGGCAGAGGCGTCGCGCCGGTCACGACGAGAATGTCGAGTGTTCCGTTGCGTAGCGCAGTCGTCAGGCGCGTTTGCGATCGTTCGACGGTGACGAGTTCGATATTCGGAAAGTGTACCTTGAAATCGAGTAACGTCGCACGCAGGTTGCCCGCCGAAAGAGACGTGCAGAATCCGACCGCTAATTTACCGGTATCTCCGCGCTTGGTTGTTTTAGTGCTGGCAACGAGCGCATCAACTTGCTCCAAGATTGTTCGTGCCGTCCTGAGAAATTCGCGGCCCTCTGGGGTTGGCTTCACGCCTCCGCTCGATCGCTCGAACACAACGACGCCAATCGAGTGCTCGAGCTGGCGGACAGATCGGCTCAACTGCGATTGACGAAGCCGCAATACGTCCGCGGCTTGCCGAAAGCTACCAATGTCCGCCGCTGTCACGGCAAATTGCAACTGCTGTAGATCAACGGCCAGCAGTCGGGCGTCAGGTTTCCGTGTATCGTTTGCCATGGTTCTCTCTGCCATGTTTTGATATTCGATAGCTCGTAAAGGGAAATTGCGCGACGTCCGTGTCAGGCGTCGCAGGGAACGCTCGCGGAGGCTCAATAAAAGTGTCTCAGGCAGCCATAAACGCGACGGGAGCCCACAGCACGGGTCCTTGTAGGCCACCGGCAGTTTGTACGCGCGCCAAGGCATGAGACGAAACCTCGAGATAGCCCGCAACGGCCACGGTGCTGCCAAGCGGGCGAGGCTTGCCTATCCGCCGCAAAGGCCACCCGGCGCGGCGCAGGATCCGCTCCATCCGGACGTCGGTGACGGTGACGATCTCGGTAAGCTGTCGCGACAGACCGAACTCGATCATGCCCGCGAAAAGTTCGTAGGTCGCCGTTGCCAGGCCGTGAGCGCCCTTGGGCGCGTCGGCCACAACATCGAGCGCAAAGCGGCTGCTTTCCCAGATAGTGGAGCTAGCGGGAGCGGGTGCTCCGTCCAAGAGAACGGGAAAGGTATCGCGAAGCATCGTGGCGCCGGTGGACGGAAGCAAGCGCACGCAGCCTTGGATGCGCCCATCACCACCACGCTGTAGCAAGTAGCTTGGCTGAAGGGCGTCGAAGGCGTCGATCTCCATATCGCCGCTGACCCGGACGTCCCAGTCTAGTCGCTCCCTGAAAACGCGGTAGCGCAGGCGGTGCATCTCCGCAATCTCACTAAGAAAATTACCGAAGTACTCCGCCGTTATAACGTGCATCATGATCGCCTCCTCGATTGCTGATCTCTCAGCATTGGAGGCGAATTTTTGCGCTGGCGCATCCTGTGCAGATGTACAGGTTGCGCGGTGGTTAGATCAGGGCATCATAGGTCTGGAGGAAGCTAGGCGCGCGACAGCTTGGCAAATCGAATGAACGCCGAGCTTCGCTTTGGCATTTTCTAAGTGAAAGACGGTCGTGCGACGTGTGATGCCGAGGATGCGTCCGATTTCCCAAGCGGATTTGCCCTGTGCCGCCCATCCGAGGCATTCGAATTCGCGAGGCGATAATGACACGCCACCGATGATCCGATCGGGAGCGAGTTTATGCCGAACATGTGCATGAAAATACATTGCCATAAGCTGAAGCGCTTGTTTGTGTGCTTCGATGCGCCGAGTAAAGGCGGTACCGCGTCGCGTGTCTGCTGCAAAAGTAACGGCTGCTACTGGACCGCGACCATCATGAATCGGAACAGTAAAGCCACACGCGATCCCAAATCTAGCGGCGTCCTCCAACAGCTCCCGCTGCGGACGAGAGAGTATGCCAGTGCTCAAGTCGAGCCCCCATTGAAAGGGCTCAGTATCTTGAAGCGCCTGCGTGATCACGGGATCAAAGCGCTCGTAGCGATTTTTCAAATACAGCGCCGTCCATGTGGGCGGATACGTCGATAGAAGTTGCGGAACGCCGCCCTTTTCTCCTGAAATGCGCAGATAGGCGAAGCAAGACAGGTCTAACGCGCGGGTCGTTTCCTCCATGCCCTTCTGTAGTTCTGCGGCATCGGTACTTTCCGTCAGGCGATCGATAAAGGTCTGATAAATGCGATGCATTGGAGCGCTCAGGCCGGAGTTCGAAACGTCTTCGTCTCTCTTTTTCAATTTTCGGGATTTTCCATCACTTCCTTAGGCAAGCCATTGCCAGCCTAAAAAGCGGGGGATCCATATAGACTTGGGGCGCCCGCCGCTGTTTGTCCGACCAACCGATGAGCGGTTCGAGAGTCTTCTAATGGGGGCGACGTACTAATCTCGATCGACGCAACCCGAATTGTCCTCTCTCAATTCTCGCCTTCGGATTCGCTTCATTCCGTTGTGGAAGGGAGTTCGTGAGCTCTGGACACGGTTGCGAGCGGTTAATGCGAAAAGCGCGCTCCCAGGCCCCGATTGCGGATCTCTACTAGCCACAGAGCGTACTGGTAGTACAATAAAAAGCGTATTGTAACAATAAAAAAGCGTGATAGTGTGATCGAATTGTAACTCGAAATCGGGGGTCTCGCGGTGATCAAAAATGTTTTGAAAGTGACGGGTCTGGTGGCTGCTCTTTTCTCCGCGGCGCAAACACTGTCCCCGCCGTCCGCCCGCGCCCAGGAAGCGCTCAAAATCGGAGATCTGTCGTCCTATAATCGCTGGTCAGCATTCACTGTGCCTTACCGGAACGGCTGGCAACTGGCGGTAGAGCAGATCAACGCTAACGGAGGTGTGCTAGGGAAGAAGCTCGTCGTCATATCGCGTGACGACGGCGGGACACCGACGGATGCGATCCGTGTGGCCGAAGAGTTGGTGACGCGGGAAGGTGTTTCCGTGCTGATGGGAACCTTTCTTTCCAATATTTCGCTGGCGGTTGCGGATTTCGCCAAACAAAAGAAAGTTGTGTTCGTTCCGGCGAATTCAGCGACCGATGCGCTCTCGCTCGATAAGGGCAACAAGTACACGTTCCACTTCCGCGCAAATGTCTACACGTACACAAACATGCTGGCCGAGCAGGGGAGCAAGCTCGGTCTGAAGCGTTGGGCGATCGTCGCGCCAAACTACGAGTATGGCCAGTCAGCTGCGAGCGCGTTCAAACGTCTGCTCAAGCAGCGGCAACCCGACGCCGAGATCGTGGCCGAGCAGTACCCTCCGCTCGGCAAGGTGGATGGCGGTGCCATCGCGAACGCGCTGGAGGAAGCCAAGCCAGATGGCATTTTTAATGCGCTGTTTGGCGCGGATCTTGGTCAATTTGCGCGCGACGGCCTGGCACGTGGGCTTTTCGATAAGCGTACTGTTCTCAGCCTAGCATCCGGTTATCCCGAATATCTCATTCCGATGAAAGACCAGGTTCCTGTCGGCTGGATCACGCACGGGTACCCGGCGGCGGAAATTGCCGATCCTGCGCACAAGGCGTTTATTGGGGCCTATCAGAAAAAATACAATGAATTGCCGGGCGCATTCGCGATGCAGGGTTATGTCGAGATGATGTTGATCAAGGACGCGATATCGAAGGCAAACACTGTCAACCCCGATGAGCTCGCAGCCGCAATGAAGGGCATGAAGTTCGACTCCATCGTCGGTCCCCTGCAGATCCGCGCGATCGATAATAAAGTCACCATGGGGACGTGGATCGGGAAGCTCGCCGTAAAGGACGGAGTGGGAGCCTTCGTCGACTGGTCATACAAGGATGGCGCGAACTACATGATTCCGGAAGCGGAAGTGAAGGCCGCTCGGAAGGAATGACGCGATCAGCGCCGCGCAGTCGTACGTGCGCTGTTGCCTTTGCAAACAGTTGCATGTCGTAACGACGCTAAAATAGCTTGGGCGCTTCGGTCACATGTTCGACACGGAGCGCATAAGTGGATGTTCGAAGCGACCGCCAGCGACTGGAAATCGGTGTCAATTTCTGCGGCGAGCTCAGCGCAAGCCTTGGACTTGGGTCATGTCGCGGATCCTGAGGCAATGAAATGAAAAAGACGATTGATGTTCTCGTTGTTGGTTGTGGTGCGATCGGACTGTCGATCGCGCTGAATCTCGCGATCAAAGGTGCGAAAGTATGCGCTATCGATCGCGTCGGGCCAGGAAAACAGACATCCGCCCGTGCGGCAGGGCAGTCCGTCATTGCTCAGACCGATCCGGGCATGGGAAGACTGATGCATAGGAGCATCGCATCCGTCGTTGAATTCGAGCAGCGGACCGGAGTTCCGATCAGCTATCATCAGGCCGGGAGTATCAAGTATGCAATGGCCGACTGGTCGGCCGAGCAGCTCGAGCGCGAGGTGCGCAGGGCGAACGCTCTCGGCGCGGTGGTCGATTTGATCCTGCCGTCCGAGGCCGAAAAGCTCGCGCCTCACACCGACGCTAGCCACTGCCGCGCAGCATGGTATGCCCCCGACGACATCTATTTTCATCCACCCGACATGCTGGACTCTTTCCATAAGGCGTGCCTGCGATTTGGCGTCGAGTTCAGATTTGGTCCGGATGTAAGCAATGTTCTGACGAAGAACGGCGGAGTAGTCGGCGTTGCCAGCAGTGAAGGCGATATCTATGCGGACGCGGTCGTCATCGCCGCGGGACCTTGGACCAGCGGCCTGCTGCAGGGTATCGGTATCGCGCCGCTTCCGCTGCTGTTCGTCAGGCATCAATATTCGATTAGAAGCGGCATCGTGGGCATACGTCCGGACCTGCCGACTGTTCGCATTGTTGATCATGCAGTCTATGCCCGGCCGGACGGTGCAAATCTTCTTTTCGGCACGTACGAGCCGCTGCCGGAAGTAATTGATTCCGTTCCGGATAGGACCGAGGGCGTTAGCCTCGATCCAGCGGCAACCGAGATGGCCATCGACAAGGTATGCCACATATATCGGGGACTCGATCGGTCCCGTATTGAAGAGATGCGAGGGGGCGTCACTGCGATGACGCCGGACGGCCGCTATTTGATCGATGAGGCGCCTACAGCAAAGGGGCTGTTCTTTGTGACCGGTTGCAACGTCATGGGGCTTTCCGTCTCGCCGGCGGTGGGTGAAGACATGGCGGCCTGGCTGACGTCCGGGCGCCGGCCGGATGATCTTTCGCGGTTCGCGATCACGCGCTTCTCGGCGGACAGGCCGTCGAACGAAGATATCCGGAAGTCGGGCCTCAAGGAGTACGAAAGCATCTATCGCGACGCAGAAGCTTCGGAACACGTGCGGAAATACGGCCACACATCACTGGCGGCAAGCTAGATGACAGGAATTTCCACTACGAAGCTCACAGGGCGCTTCTATGAACGGCCAAAGACGATAGGTGAAGCTGTCGCGTTGTTGGATGAGGCTGACATCTGCATTTTGGCAGGCGGAACCGATCTCGTAATCATGCGGGCCGAGGGGATGGTGATTTCGTCCCATGTCGCCGACATCAAGCACATCGCTGGAATGTCGCATATTTCGACTGACGACACGGAGATCGCCATCGGCGCAGCGACTGATCTCGACGGCCTGGCGAGATACTTTGCGGTATCGCCGAACGCTATCAGTGACGGTGCAGCTTTGGTTGGCGCCTGGCAGACCCGCTGTCGAGCGACTATTGGAGGCAACATTTGCCGCGCCTCACCGGCCGCCGATACACTTTGCGGCACTCTGGTTCATGACGCCCAGTTCGAACTGGTTTCGCGGTTTGGAAGACGACTGGTGGCCGCGCGCGAATTCTTCGTCGGACCAGGCAAGACATTGCGGAAACAAAATGAACTTTTGACGCGGATCATTGTAAGCCCCGACGACGGGGCGTCGGCCTACCTGAGGTTTACCTATCGCAACGCAATGGATCTGTCGGTCGCTGGTGTCGCCGCCCATATCACCCTCGAGGGCGGAATTTGTACGAAGGCCTCGATCGCAGTTGGCGCATGTGGCCCGACCGCCTTTCTGGTCCCTGAAGCGGCGGGAGCCTTGATAGGCAAGCCGATAGAAATCGCAACTGTCCAGCGAGCTGCCGAGGCGGTGGTTGCGAGAGCCTCACCTATCGATGACGTGCGTGGCACACGAAAGCACCGGCTGCATGTCCTCCATCCGTTGACGTGCCGGGTTGTCCTGCAGGCTGCGGTCCGGGCCGCTGACAAAAAGAGTTTGCCGCAATGAGCAACTTCGCCGTCAAGTTGAATGTCAACGGAAGCATTCGTGAAGTCGCGGTCGATTCTACGACGTTGTTGATAGAAGCCATACGCTCGGCCTTTGGGTTGACCGGCACGAAGCTGGGATGCGCCAGCGGAGACTGTGGCGCCTGCACCGTTGTCATGAATGGAAGGGTGGCAAGTTCCTGTCTCGTCTACGCCATGGAATGCGATGGTACAGAGGTGCAAACCGTTGAAGGCATCGCTCAGACACCCATTGGCAGAATGATCGTTGAGGAACTGATCGCCACCGATGGGTCGCAATGCGGCTTTTGCACTCCAGGCATTGTCGTGACCGCAACTGTGCTGCTCGACCTGGGCGATCGCGACCACCTCACTGATTCCGACATCAATACGGCCCTCGCCGGCAATCTATGCCGGTGTACCGGGTACTTTCCGATCAAGCAGGCGATCCGCAGGGTTGCGGCAAGGCTTATTTCAGGGCAGTCGACATGACGATCATCGGTACCAGGCTGGTGCGCCGCGATGCGCGCGAAAGAATCTGCGGAGAGATCAAATATACAGAGGACTTCACACCTCCGAACGTTCTCCATGCTGTCATTGTCCGCTCATCGGTCGCATCGGGACGCATCCGCCATATCGATACGTCAAAGGCCGAACAGGTTGAAGGGGTTGAACGTGTCCTGACGGCGCGCGATGTTCCGGACAAGGGATACGGAAACTATCTCAAGGATCAGCCGATCTTCGCGCGTCACATTGTACGGTATGTGGGTGAACCAATCGCAATGATCGGAGCCGCGACGCTGGCGGCGGCCCTTCAGGCCGCCAAGTCTGTTGAAGTCGATATCGATCCGTTGCCGGCCGTCGTTGATCTCGACCTGGCCGCACGCAGTGACGCCCCGATGGTTCATGGCGGCACAAGCAACGTTGTCGATGTGGCACGCATTACGCGTGGCGACGTGGCAGCGGCGTTCGAGGGCGCCCATGCTGTCATCACGACGAGGATCGAGACCCACAGGGTTCATCAGGGCTATCTGGAGCCCCGGGCGGTGATAGCTGCGCCGTCCGGCGCCGGATTACAGATCATCATGAGCACCCAGCAACCATTCGGAGTGCGCAGCGTCTTGGCTGAGCTGTTCGATCTGCCGATCAGCGAAATCGAGATTCGGGTGCCGGCGGTGGGTGGTGGCTTCGGCGGGAAGCTTCATGTCGGTTTGGCCCCGCACGCCGCCGCGATGGCGTTAGCGACGCAGAGGCCCGTAAAGCTGATCTGCAGCCGCACCGAAGACATGCAGACCGGAAATCCCCGTGAGAACTCCATCGTGGAGATGACGAGCGCTGTCGAAAGGAACGGGAAATTTTTGGCGCGCCGTTGCGACGTGCAACTCGATTCTGGCGCCTATGCCCTCGATATTCAGGGACTGAATTCGATGGCGGCGTTCTTCTCGACCGGGCCGTACAATATCGAGAACCTCGAAATCACCTCGCGCGGGGTCTATACGAATACGGCGCCGACAGGGTCGTTCCGCGGCCCGACCGGGCCGCAGATGGTCTATGCCGGTGAAATGCATCTCGACGAGATCGCCGACGCGATCGGAATCGGCCGGCTCGACATCCGCCGTCGCAACTTCATTAAAAGGGGAGAGCGGGGGCCGACTGGTGACCTCATGGTCGCAGATGTCACCGTGGAACAATGTTTGGACGTCGCCGCGGCCCGCCTTGAGGCTTTCCGAGCTGATGGTCAACGGTCACCGGATGGGCGGCGCCGTGGCTACGGAATCGCATGCACCTGGTGGTGCACCCTCGGAACGCCGTCGTCGGCATTCGTCGAGGTCCATGATGACGGTAGCGCAACTTTGTCGTCGGGCGGGACCGAGATTGGCACCGGCGTTATTTCGACGACGCTGCCGGCAATAGTTGCAGAAGTGTTGGGTGTCGATGCAGGGCGTGTCACGTTAAACAACGGTAGCACGCGAGATGCACCTTTTGAGTCTGGATCGCGAGGTAGCCGGACGCTGTTTTGTACGGGCAACGCAGCGCTGCTGGCCGCCCAGGAAGCAGCCAAGCAGATCAAAGATGAAGCTGCGGAAATGCTCGGCCTCGAGCCTGAAGACCTCGTTCTGCGCGATGGACGCGTCGAAGCCAATGGGACCTCGAACGCTTCGCTGCCCCTTGCTGAGGTCGTGATGTCGGCCAAGATGCGCAGTGGTCCGGTGCTGGCGTCGGGCCGATATCGCGCCAAGCAAAGCGCCCTTCAGGGCTCCACGCTAGACAATGTGCGCTTTGCCAGGCTGGGCGAGGCGACGTTTCATTGCCATGCCGTCGAAATCGCCCTCGATGAAGAGACCGGGCGCATCGAGGTGCTGCGCTATGCTGCCGTGCATGATGTCGGCCGGATTCTCAATCCGGTCGCAGCGCGTGGTCAGGTAGAAGGCGGGATCGTCCAGGGCATTGGTTATGCTCTTACTGAAAACCTGGAACGCGGCACGAACGGCGCCGTTCGCAACGGCAATTTCCACGACTACCGGATGCCCACCATCGCGGATGTCCCGGCCGAGATCGAGACGATCTTCATCGAGACCAACGAAGGCGCGACGGGTCCTTTCGGCGCGAAGGGAGTAGGGGAGCCGCCGATCATTCTGCCAGCCGCTGCGATCGGTTCAGCGATTCGCGATCTGCTTGGCCGTCAGCCTGCGCGCCTGCCTTTCGATGCGGCCTTTATGGCGGGCTTCCTTATCGACGACAGAAGCGCTGAGCGCGAATGACCTGGCGCAAAGCGCTTCGATCGTGAGCCTCGCTCCGGACTATATGATCGTGGCTGAAAGCCTTGGCCGGCCACGCATGACTTCTTTTACCTTCATCAATTGCGTCTTGAGCAGGTCGATATCGTCTCCGCCGCCCAATGAAATCCTGATGAAATTATTGTCGGACTGTGGCGAGACGGCAAAATGAGCGGCGGGCGAAACACGCACGCCGACGGCGTGAAGCTGCGACACAAAATCGTCAAGCCGCCACGGCGAAGGGACCTTTTGCCAGACATGGTAACTCGGCAGAGACGTGCCGGGCTTCTGTTCAACGATGTCCTGGTAAAGCTCGAGCCGCCGGCCTGCCTCTTTGCGATGGGCCGCCAGACAACGTTCGGCCATGCCGTTCTCGCGCATGAATTCGAACATTTCCGCCCAAAATGTGGGGGCGGTCCACTGCAGCGATACCAGCGCGTTTTGCAGGCCAGGTACCAGCTGCTCGGGGGCGACAAGTGCTCCCAGCCGGATTCCGGGAGACAGACATTTCGAAAGGCTGCTGACGTGGATCGTCTGGGAGCTGTCAATGGCTGCAAGCGCCGGGAGTTCCTCGCCCGACAGCACGCCGTAAATGTCGTCCTCGACGACGAGCGCATCCGCTTTCTTGCAAATCGACAGGATCTCCCGGCGACGCGCCAGCGACATCGTCGCGGTGGTCGGATTCTGAACGACGGCGGTGCAGAATGCCAGCTTTGCTCCGGTCTTTTTCAGTTGGTCTCTCAAGGACGCAGGCTTGAGACCCTCTGCGTCCATCTCGACGCCTTCGATACGGACGTGGCACAGGTCAGCCAGTCGACGGATACCCGAGTAGGTCCACTCCTCGCACAGCACCGTATCCCCGGGGCGCGTCAATGCATGGAAGCATGCCGCAAGCGCGTGCTGTCCGCCATGAGTGAGCAGGATCTGCGACGGTTGAACCGAGAGTTTGCGCTTTCGAAGCCATTTCGCCATGCTGGCGCGATGATGTTCCGAGCCCACGCTCGGTTCGTAAGAGAGCAACAACTCCGACGCGTGCTTTCCACCCATATGTTCGAGGGCAGCATCGAGAAACGGCTTCGCCGGACCGGACGGGACTGTGTTGAGGCTCAGATCAGGAACAGGGCGATCGGCTTCGGGAAGGCTTTCGCCGATGCGTATAAAGGTGCCGCTGCCCGTTCGGGCAGTGACAATGCCGCGGCGGGCGGCCTCCCTGATGGCTTTAGTAATCGTCGCTATCGTGATGTCGAGTTGGCCGGCGATTTCGCGTTGCGGCGGCAACCTGTCGCCGTGTTTCAATGCGCCGCTGGCGATGTCATTTTCGAGCGCCTCGACGAGCGCCAGATATTTTGGTTTGCTCGAGTGGCCAATATTCGGTCGCCAATTCATTTGACTGTTCAGTCCTGATCCTCGCACGTCCCGACGGGCCGCCGATCGCCATTACGGCCATTGCGCCACCGTACCATAACAATTATCCGGTATTCCAGCTTCGTTTCCCAGCTGGTCAGACTATCCACCTTGAAAGGAATCTCACTGTTCAAACGGCAAGAAATGTGCCTTTTACATCTTCATCCGTCAGCAGGCTCGAAGCGGTGCCGGTATATCGGATGTGGCCCCTATCAATGATGTAAGCCCGGTCGCTTATCGCTCCGGCAAAACCGATATTCTGCTCGGAAAGCAGAACGCTTATCCCCACTTCCTTCATGCGAAGGATTGCTTCCGACATTTGGTCGACGATAACGGGGGCAATCCCTTCGGAAGGCTCGTCGAGCAGGACAGCGATTGGATTTCCCATCAGCGTTCGAGCGATCGTCAGCATCTGTTGCTCTCCGCCCGACATGAAGCCGGCTTGCCGCTGTCGCATCTCGGCCAGATTGGGAAATATTTCGTACAGTCGTTCCGGCGTCCACGCGATTCTGCCAGCTTCAGCGGAGCGTCGCCCGACCTCGAGATTTTCAGCGACGGTCAGGTCGGTGAAAATGCGGCGCTCTTCCGGCACATAGCCAAGCCTCTGGCGCGCTATCTGATAGGGCAGCAATCGTGAGATTTCGGCTTCGCGAAAGGCAATGCTGCCACTCGCTGACTGTATGAGACCCATGATCGTCCGAAGCGTCGTGGATTTTCCGGCGCCGTTGCGGCCGATCAGGGCGACGACTTCGCCGGCTCGCAATTCGAGGTCGACGTCGTACAGGATCTGGGCCGGGCCATAGCAGGCGCAGACCTTGGCAAGCTTCAACAGCAATGTCGATGGAGCTGGAGTATGTGTGGTCATCACCGTGCCTTCTTCGCTTGCTGGGCTGCAGCGGAGCCGCTTTCGCCCAGATATACTTTCTTGACGTGGTCGTTCTGTCGCACTTCCTCGGGGCTGCCTTCAGCAATGATCTGACCCCTGACCAAAACAAGAATGCGGTCGGCGTGCGTGAACACGGAATCCATATCGTGTTCCGTGAATAGCACTCCCATGTTGCGTTCTGCAGCCAGCCTCGAGACAAGGTCCATCAAACCTGCCCGCTCGCGGGGAGCCATTCCCGCGGTCGGTTCATCCATCAGAAGCAGCTTGGTTTCGCCGATCAGTGCGATCGCCAATTCTGCCCGCTTCACGTCGCCGTAGGACAACGTACTGCTGAGGCGATCGGCAAAGTCAGCCATATGCGTAAGAGACAGTATCTCCAGCGCTTCTTCGCGAAACAGTCGCTTTGCATTCGGTAGCGCGGCGCGGGATCTGCCACGATGGGCCGCCATCGCAGTCTGCACGTTTTCGACGACTGTCATCGACGAAAAGATTGTCGCAACCTGGAAGGTACGTCCGACGCCTTGCCGGAAGATGCCTTGCGGACTCATGCCGGTAACGTCCAGCCCATCCAGCCGGATGGTGCCGTGATCGGGAGTCAGTTGTCCCCCGACCATCGAGAACGTGGTGGACTTGCCGGCCCCGTTCGGTCCGATGAGCGCTACGAGCTCGCCCCGGTTCAGGTCGAAACTGACGTTCCGGGCAGCGTGCACGCCGCCATAGCTCTTCGAGAGCTCCGATACTTTAAGCAAGGTCATGGACGTCTCCTGCCGGAATCGTTTTGTGCCGTTTCGTGGTCCACTGCCCGACGAGGTCGTGGAGCTGGTGGAAGGCGCCGGCGACTCCTTGCGGCATGACGACAATCAGGATGATGATCGCGGTGCCGAGAAACAGGCGCCAGTAGTCGGTCACCGCGATGAACTCCGTCTTCAGCTCGTGCAACAGAAAGGCGCCCGCAATGGCACCGCCCGCGGTCTGCAAGCCGCCCATCAGAAGCATGATGAGGGCATCGACCGAGGTAGAAACCGACAGAAGCGTCGGGTCGACAGACCCGTTCATGAAGACGTGAAGCCCACCGGCAATGCCGGCAGCTGCCCCGGCAATGGTGAAGGTGAGCCACCGGTGGACCATGACGTTGATGCCCACAGCTGCGGCACGGGTCTCGCTGTCTCGTGTCGCTCGCAAGGTAAAACCGAAGGGCGAGGCGACCAGATGGCGCAATGTCGCGATGGAGGCGACGACAATCGTCAGCACCAGGGCGTAGTAGGCGGCGCGGCTTGAAGCCCAGGCCGAAGGCCAGATGCCGATCAGGCCATTGTCGCCACCGGTAAAATCCGTCCATTGGAAAGCCACAGCGTAGCAGATCTGTGCAGCCGCCAGCGACAACATCGCCAAGTATGTACCCTTCAGACGGACGATGAAGTATCCGAATAAAGCGGCGCCGAGCAGCGCGACGACGGGAGCCGCGATCAGCGCGAACTCCATCGGCATCTGCAGATGTCGGACGAGCAGTGCCGCGCCGTACGCGCCAAGTCCGAAATATGCGGCATGCCCGAAGCTGATCAGGCCGCCGGTAACGACGAGCAAATGCAGGCTCACCGCGTACAGGCTCATGATCAGGATTTCGGTCACGACCTTCAGAGCGTAACCGTCCGAGAAGAACGGCAGCGCAATCAGCACGGATAAGAAGATGGCAAATGCGGCGCTATGGTAGGGAGTCCATGGAAGCGCCCGCTCTTCCGTTACGGTGTGTGCTTGCGAAGATGTTTCGGGGCGACCCAGAAAGCCCTGCGGACGGACTACGAGAACGATGGCCATCAGCAAGAAGACCAGCACGAGCGTGATCCCCGGAAGAACCAAGATGCCGAACGCCTGTAGCTGACCGATGAGAAGTGCGGCAAGGAAGGCGCCGGGAATGCTCCCCATGCCTCCGACCACCGTCACGACGAAGCATTCCGTAATGATCGCGATATCCATCTGGGAGTTCGCGGGCAGGCGTGGTGTCTGAAGCGCACCGCCCAGCCCTGCGAGGAACGAACCTGCAAACAGGATCCCCGTAAACAGCAGGGCCTGATTGACCCCCAGAGCGCCGACCATCCCCCGGTCCTGGGTCGCGGCGCGAATAAGAACGCCAAAGCGTGTCTTCTTAAGAAGAAGGTGAAGGATCAGCAGGATCGCCGGCCCGAGCGCGATGACGAGCAGGTCGTAGCTTGGAAACTTGCGGCCAAGGATTTCGACGGCGCCCTCCAGGCCCGGCGCCTTCATTCCGAAAATGTCGTCGCGGCCAAAGACAAGGTTGACGAGGTCGCTCATGATGAGGACGGCGGCGAATGTGGCCAGAAGCTGGTAGAGCTCTGAGATCCTGTAGATGCGGCGCAGCACGACCAGTTCAAAGATCACGCCGACGACCCCGACCACCGCCGCGGAAATCAGTATCCCGCTCCAAAATCCCAAAGCGGGCGACAGCGTCTGGACAAAGGGAGGGATCAGGGTGGCGGCGAGGTACGCTCCCAGCATGTAGAAGGACCCGTGTGCAAAGTTCACGATCCGGGTCACGCCGAATACCAGGCTGAGCCCGCTCGCCGTGATGAACAGCGTAGAGGCCGATGTCAGGCCGTTGAGCGCCTGAATGATGAGGAACGAACTGTTCAAATGCTGTCTCCACCGAATAATAACCGCGAACACCGGATCCGACCGAAGCCCCGGCAGGGCCGCACGTCCACATGAAGCTGGATCGTACTAATGTGTAATATTACGATTTATAAAAGTCTAACTCTGCGGAGATGTAAAGCGACTATTTTACGGCCAGAATCTGCACAAAATTTCGCGCCGGCGCGCTTTGATCGCGCAATTAATCTTGGAAACGGATTTTGCGGTATTCTAATATTGAATTGTATGACGACTAGCTTGCCTGCTGGAAGGACAAGCAACTTGCCCGGTGGGGACCGGGCGCGCACGGCAATGACGGTCCGGCATCGGCGCTTGTGATGCTCTCGATTACGATCGTGCCGGTTGCGATCCTCTGGCAGAGCGCACTCGGTCGTTCGCTAGTAGGACGAGGCCGAATTTTCGGAAAGGCTGTGCCGCTCGTGACCTTCAATTGGTGGATTGAAGATACTCACAATGCGCATTTCTGTTTTCGCATGCAGTACGGTCGGTTCGTGCTCGTTCATCGCGTAGAAGGTGCCCGGAGCGACCGGGTGACGGCGTCCGGAGACTTCGATCTCGCCATGGCCGACAATGCAATAGCAAGCAACGAGATGGTTGCGATATTCGAGGCGCGAAGATGTGCCGGCATCGACCTGGGTATCAGCGACCGCAAATCCCATTCCGTCGGAGGCTGTCAACAGCCGCCGGCTCTGGCCATTGCCCCACGCCACATCCCGTTCAGTCCCGGCCACATCGTCGAGCGATCGAAAGATCATTGATCTGTTTCCATTTGCACAAGCTGTTCAGGTTGCGAGGCAGGCGTCGAAGCGGGCGCCAAGTCCGCACGCATCGAATTGGCCTTCGATCCCGATGACCACCAGGTTGGATCGGGAAGGGAGCAAAGGCGGAGTGGTCGTGACTGCCTTCTCGATGCTCCATCGGGCGCCCACCACTTGCAGCACGGCGGTTTGTCCGGGGTTGCTTGAAAGCATGAGGATGCCCTTGGCACGGAGAACGCCGGGGGGGAGTGTTCCAGCGAACGCTCCGAGCTTGACCTCGTCGATAAGGCCCGTGACCGTATAAGTCGCGCTTGCGAACGCGTTGCGATGATCGTTAGTGAGGTCCGTCGCTCGGAATTCCCGGTACGTGCTGGATAATCCCAGCGCGATTTCGACGGGAAGATCGCCGAAGCTGGTCTCCAGAATGCGCGCGTTAGGAGCTATGGCGGAGACCGTCGTGCGGATCTCTGCCAACACCTGGGTGGTCATCAGATCAGTCTTGTTGAGGAGCAGCAGATCGGCAGCAGCGGCCTGCCGCTCGACGGTGAACCTTACGGCTGGGTCGAGGAGATGGGCAAGAATCAATTCGGAGTCGACTACGGTGATAATGCCGCTCAGACTCAATGCTGGATTGCTCAGCGCGATCTGAACGACGCCGTGCGGCTCCGCGACTCCGCTGGATTCGAGAATAATGGCCTGCGGCGGCGCGTCGCCTGCCAGCAGATCGGCGATCGTCTGCGACAGGCCATTGGCGAGGCTGCAGCAGACGCATCCGTTTGACAGGCTGATAGTATTGGCATCCTGGTTTTGCAAAAGTGACGCATCGATGTTGATTGCGCCGAAATCGTTCACGAGGACGGCAAGTCGAAAACCATGAGGCTGACTGAGGAGCGTATTGAGAAGCGTGGTTTTCCCTGAGCCAAGGAACCCCGAAATCAACGTAAAGGGGGTTTGTTGTTCCGGCCGCCGGCGAGGTATCGATGCGATCGACGTCGCCTGTCCGATTCCGAGCAGCATCTCCCATGTCTCAGCGAGACGTTCGCTGTAGTCGGGCGGGATGGATTGCTGTTCGACGTGGTTATCGTTCATCGGGTATCGTGACATCCGCGGGTTCAGGCTGGCTGCTTGCGGCCGCTGAGGACCGTGCCCCAAATTGGAATATCCTTCAGGCGCTCGATGTCGACGGTCGTTGGATCTTCATCCAGAATCGCAAAGTCAGCAAATTTGCCGACCTCGATGCTTCCCACTTCCGTCTCCAGACGCAGGACGAAAGCGGCATCAATGGTGATGGCCCGTAGTGCTCGTTCGATGCCGATCCGTTCGCCGGGCGCCTGAACGGTCTTGCCGTCTGCGCCAAGGCGGGTGACGGCGACCCAGGCCGCGGTCAGCGGATGCAATGGCACGACGACGAGCGCATAGTCCGAGTGAAGCGTGAACGTCACGCCGGCACGCTCGAGCGATCCAAGGCGCGCGGTGGTTTCGGCACGGTCGGGTCCCAAGCCCTGCTCACTCTGCACTTGGCTTCGATAGTGGACAAGGTAGTTGTTGACGCTCGCAACGCCGCCCAACGCGCCCAGGCGGCGCGCCTGGGCCGGCGTGCTCACGCAATAATGCTCGACCGTAAAGCGATGATCGAAGCGGGGCAGGCGCCGTTGCAGTTCGGCCAGCGCGTCGAGCACGGCATCGACGGCCTGGTCGCCATTGGCGTGGGCATGAATCTGGATGTCCTGTTCCCAATACGGCATCATGGCATCGGCGAGCTCTTCCCAGGGCGTGTCGCCGCGCAGGCCGTTTTGCCCGTCGAGATAGCCCGGAAAATTGAGCCGCAGCGACATCGCCTGATACGAACCGTCGCTCCAGAACTTGATTCCGTGAAATCGCAGCTTATCGCGATTCTGCTTCTTGAGGCCCTTGACGAACGCGACAGCGCCCGCGCCATGCGCTTTGCGCACGCTGTGTTCTGCGGGGGTGAGCACCATGCGCAGCGGGAAATGATCTTCCGGCACAATGCTGTCGTGGTCTTCCCATTCTGATTCGAAGTTGGTCGAGCCGAAGCCTAGATCGGCTGTCGTTGTGACGCCCGCGCGCTTGGCCGTCTCTGCGAGCATTCTGAGCCCTTTGCGCGATCGATCTGGATGCATGACTTCCTGTCGAAATGGCTCCAGGGCGAAGCGTGTCGCCTCCATTTCAATGAACATGCCGTTCAGCCGGCCGTCATCGTAGCGCCCCAGCCCATGCATATTCATGGCCTCGGTGGCGCCGAGCCGGTCCAGCATCGCGCTGTTCACATAAAGAAAGTGTACGGCGTAAGCCAAAATCCACAGCGGACGGTCGCGCGAAATCTCGTCGAGTTCGTCGCGATGCAGATGCCCGCCCTGCAGTGCAGGATCGAAACCCCACGCGAACAGCGGCTCTTTCGGATCAATCAGCGTTTCATGAAGCCCTTTCAGGCGGGCGATAACTTCGGATCGTGTGCGGACGGCGCGATCGATTCCGTTGGGCGAGTCGATAGGGCCGATATAGTGCAGACCGATCAGCGCACCGGACCAGCGAAAGTGCGTATGCGGGTCGATCAATCCCGGCATGATGATCTTGTCGGCGAACGTTTCGTCGATACGGAATGTATGCCGCTCTAGCCATGGCTTCATGGTCTGCAGCGTACCGACAGAAAGGATGCGCCCGTCTTTAACCGCAACGGCGGTCGCAGTCGGGCGTCCCTCATCCATCGTGATGATCTTACGCGCCGTAAACACCGTGACTTCCGACATGACGTTTCCTTCGACGAACCTTCGGTCGCGAGGCCGCAGAGGCCTTGGACGTGGTGTTATGGTGTATATAAGTAATTGTAGTGATACAATATTTGAGTTTTGATAATTTGGTTTAGAAATAGCCGTTTGTTTTCAATTGATTGCCTTAAGGGTCGCCTTAATTAACGGTAGAAGATCGGAAGATGGACATTTTCTTCTAGACGAAATCAAAATTGTAACATTACGATGGCTGGATGAGGATTGGAGAAATTTTGATGGCGCGCATGAGGTCAGTGGTTCTGTCGGCAACTCTTGTCAGCACAGTTTTCACAGTGGGGGCAGCCGGAGGCTGGTTTCAGGCCCGCGCGCAAGGCGGCACCATCAAGTTTGGCGAGTTGAATTCGTATAATCGGTATGCGGCGAATACCGTGCCGGCGCGATATGGATGGCAGCTGGCGCAAGACGAGATCAATGCATCCGGCGGCATCCTCGGCCGCAAGCTTGAAATCGTCTCGCTCGATGATGGTTCGACGCCGACCGATGCTTTGCGAGCCGCCGAACAGCTCATCACCCGGGAAGGCGTTTCCGCGCTGTTTGGCGCCTGGCAGTCCAATGTGGGGATCGCCATCGGTGGTTACGCCAACCGGCAGAAGGTGCCCTACATTGCAACGATACCGATCAGCAATTCGCTCACGATGGAGAACGGCAATCCGTACACGTTCCGGCTTCGTCCCAGCTTGCATATGCAGATCGAGATGCTTGGCGACGAGATCGCGAAAGTCGGGCCGAAGCGTTGGGCGATTGTCGCTCCTAACTATGAATTTGGCCATTCCGCCGCTGAGACCTTCAAGAGGGTCTTGCGTGAACGCTCGCCGAATGCCGAAGTGGCCGTTGAGCAATATCCCGCCCTCGGGAAGATCGACGCCGGCGCGTTAGCGAATGCATTAGAGGCCGCGAAGCCTGATGCGATCTTCAGCGCGCTGTTCGCCGCCGATACGGCGCAATTCGCCCGCGATGGCAAATCGCGCGGCCTGTTCGAAGGAAGGACCGTCATCAGCCTTGCCACCGGCGAACCTGAAGTCCTGCGCGCGCTTGGCGCCGATGTTCCGGAAGGCTGGATCGTAACGGGCTATCCTTACGACCAGATCACGACGCCGGCTGCCCACAAGGCTTTCATCGACAATTATATGAGCCGGTTCAAGGAAGCTCCGACATCGAATTCGATGCTGGCGTATATCTCCGTCTATACGCTGAAGGCCGCCGCTGAAAAGGCGGGCAGCGCCGATTCGCAGGCTCTCGCCAAGGCATTGCGGGACATCCGGGTCGACACGATTGCAGGACCCATTCGCATGCGAGGGTTGGATAACCAGTCCACGCTTGGCTACTGGATCGGCAAGACGACGACCAGAGAAGGTAAGGGCGCCATGACCGATTGGACGTATGTTGGCGGCGAGAATTTTTTGTTTCCGGAATCCGAGGTGCGCGCTGTGCGTAAGGAGTAGCGAGCGCGGCGATGGCTTCGTGCCGCAGGGGCTGGGGAAGCATGGACTGCAAGCTCTCGCGCTCTCTTCAGATTTCCGGGATCATGCAAAAGACCGCAAGCCGATGGTTCCACTCTTGATGCCCGCACCAACCGAAGAGGGCGGAGGAAAGCCGGACCTTCCGGAGCGCTGGATTGTGCCGTTGGCGATATTGGCATTTGCGATGAACGTTGCGTTCGTTTGCGCAATATATTTTTTGCGATAGCGATGCCGCTGACCGCCGGTCGCGTTACGAGCTTCGGCGCAGCGGGCCGCCCATACCCCCGCCGAATTGCTCGCGTTTTGCGAGCGGAATAGCGCGCCTGTGGTTGCGTTGACGTACATCCCGCCTACGCCACGACGCGTGAAAAACATAAATCGTACTACTGTACAATCTAATTGTACTGCGACATACACAAAATGTATCGTGATCGAGATTATGCGCTCGAATATATTGCAACTTGAGGAAGCTCAGATGGTTAGCGTAGTCGCCCCCGCCCTTGTCGAAAACGAGCCTTATACGCCAGGTCTTTCAGGCGAATACGTGGCCCAGAAATTCAGCATCGCATTGGCCGAAGTTGCCAAGCTCGGCTCGGCGGAAAATCCGTTCGGGCCGTCTCCCAAGGCATTCGCCGCCGTGCAAAAGGGCCAGGCCCGGCTGTCGCTGTATCCCGAGTGGACGTCGCAGTCCCTTCGGGTAGCAATCGCAAAGAAATACGGTTTCGAAGCTGACAGCGTCGTTTGCGGCTCCGGCGAGACCGAGGTCATCTCGTTCATCCTGAGGGCCTATGCCGGGCAGGGCGACAAGGTCCTGATGTACGAGCCGTGCTTCCCGATCTATCACATGTTCGCTGAAAACGAAGGTCGGGTCGCCGTTGGGGTGCCGATGGGGGCGGACTTCGGCTTCGCTATCGGCGATTACATCGCCAAGATGAAAGAAGTGTCTCCGAAAATCGCGTTCCTGACCAATCCGCACAGCCCGAGCGGTCGCTTGATGTCGGAGCAGGAAATCAGGGCGGTGTGCGATGCCGCCGGTGACGATACGCTGGTCGTGCTGGATGAGGCCTACATTCACTTCACCCAGACGCCGGGATCGATGCATCTCACGCGCGAGTACAACAACCTCATCGTTTTGCGGACCTTCTCCAAGGCATTTGGCCTCGCCGGCTTGCGGCTCGGTTTCGGCATCGCGGCGAACAAGGCCCTCGTTACGCCGTTGCTCAACCTCAAGCCAACCTGGAATCTGGGAGCCATGCAAGTGGAGGCCGGCATTGCCGCGCTGGACGACGATGAACATGTGGATCGAACGGTCGCAATGATCGCCGAGATGCGCGATTATCTGTACGCCGAAGCGGCGGGCCTGAACCGGTTCAGGATCGTCCCAAACTCGCGCAGCAATTTCTTCCTGATCGAAGTCCTGGACGAGACGCTGGATTCAACCATCGTGTTCGAAGAGTTGCTGAAGCGCGGCGTGATTGTAAAAGACGGCTCCGTCTCGTTCAGGGGGCTCGGAAATCGCTATCTTCGGAGCGACTTCAGCCTCAAGAAGCATATGGATCGTCTTATCTGGGCACTTAAAGAAATCGACGCGGCCCCAGCAACCTGATTGTTTGACCTGTCATGAGCGATTTACTCATAGGCATCGATGTCGGTGGCACCTTCACGGATGCCATCGTCTTCGATCGCAGCAGCGGAAAATTGTTGGCCGCGTTCAAGGTGCCGTCCTCGACCGGCGAGCCTGGCAAGGCCGTGATTGCGGCGATCGACAAGATCGCTCAATCGGTGGCGGTCAATGACGCGGTGGTATGTCACGGCACGACGGTGGGCACAAATGCGCTGATCGAGCGGAAGGGAAGTCGAACCGCGTTGCTGTCAACGGCCGGGTTCTCGGACGTGATCGCGCTGCGCCGTCAGGATCGACCGATCCTGTACAGCTTCAATGTCGAAATCTCCGAACCTCTGGCGCCTCGCGAGCTGCGCTTTGACATCGCCGAGCGGCTCGCCGCCGACGGCACCGTCGTGCGGCCACTCGATTCGTCCGGTGTCGTGCAGAAGCTGAAGGACGCCGGTGTCGAGGCGGTTGCGATCAGCCTGCTCCACTCGTACGTGAATGACGCGCATGAAGTCGCGTTGTCCGCGGAGATCCAGCGCGCTTTGCCCGCAATCTTTGTTACAAAATCGAGCGACGTGTGTCCCGAATTCCGCGAGTACGAGCGGTCGAGCACCACGCTAGTGAACGCCTATCTCGGAAAAACCGTCAGCAACTACGTTTCGGAGCTCGATCGGGCCGTGCGGGACAGGGGCATCCAGCGGCTGATGATCGTCAAGTCAAATGGCGGTCTGACGTCACCGAAAAATGCATCGCGCTACCCGGTCCATCTGATCGAATCCGGGCCTGCTGCGCAGCTCACCGCCGCCGCCGCCTTCGCCCGCGCCACCGGCCGGCCAAATCTGGTCGCTTTCGACATGGGCGGCACGACCGCGAAAGCGGGCGTCATCCGCAATGGTCAGCCGGAGATGGTCTCCGAGTTCTATGCAGACCGTCTGGTCGACGGGCGCGAAGTCGGAGGCTATGCGATCCGCAGTGCGGTCTTGGATCTGGTGGAAATCGGCGCCGGGGGCGGCTCGATCGCCTGGATCAATGAAGCGAGTGTTCTCAAGGTAGGTCCGAGAAGCGCGGGCGCCATCCCCGGACCTGCTTGCTACTCCCGCGGCGGCACGTTGCCGACCGTGACCGATGCGCATGCCGTGATAGGCACCCTGACGGCCGAACTGTTCGGCGAATCCGGTGTCGATTTCGACCGGGATCGGGCCGTCGCTGCGATCCAGGAGCATATCGCCGCGCCGCTGGGATGGACCGTGGTCCGCGCAGCATATGCGATCATCGATATAGCCATTGCCAACATGGCTCAAATGGTGCGCCTCGCCACCACTCAACGCGGTCTCGATCCGCGCGATTTCGCGCTGCTTGCTTCGGGGGGCGCCGGTCCGCTGCATGCCGCGGCGGTCGGTGCCGAGATCGGCGCCCGTGAGGTCATCGTTCCGCCTTATCCCGGGATGTTCAGCGCTCTGGGCGCTACGCTGGGGGCGATACGACACGAGGTTACGCAAACGCTGCTGCGAAACCTGGGCGATATCGACCTGGCCGACCTGAAGTCGGCTTTCGCTCAATTGTCCAGCCGCGCGGAGGTGCTTCTCGCCGCAGAGCCCGCAGGGCTCGCACCGCCGAACTTCGAGCGCATCCTGGAGGCGCGTTTCGTCGGTCAGCTTTTCGAATTGCGCATACCTGTCGGTAGCGATAGTGACGCCCTGCCGTCGATCGAGCAGATCGAGCTCCGCTTCCGCGAACTCTATCTGGCCGAATACGGCTTCGATCTGCCCGATGCTAATATCCAGATCGTCAATCTCCGTCTGGTCGCCACAATCGATCTCGGTCAGAGCGGCGACATGATCTTCAGCCGGCAGGAGCACGAGGACAGGACGCTTACGCCGCTCCGGCGGGCAACCATCACGGAGCGTGATGGCTCGGAAACCAGCGTGCCTGTCTACGCGGTCAGCGCGTCGGCCGGAGGAAACATCGCCGGGCCGGCCATTCTCGAGCATGCCGGCGCCACCGTATGGGTGCACGTCGAACAGTCGGCCAAAATCGAATCGAACGGCCAGGTCATCGTCACGATTTTGGGGGCGTCAAAATGACCAGCAAGCCTGCGTCGATCATCGATCGTGATCCCGTGACGTTTGAGGTGGTGCGGAGCGCGTTGTATGCGATCTGCGCGGAGATGAAATCGGTGATCATGCGGACGTCGTTTTCTCCGCTCCTCAGCCTGTCAGCGGACTTGTCCTGCGCGTTGCTGGACGCCCATGGCAAGGTTGTCGCGCAAGGCCGGGACATTCCTGTGCATCTCGGAGCGGCCCCCTTTACCGTGCGCGCCGCGTTCAAGGCGTTTCCGATAGACGCTTGGAAAGAAGGCGACGGCGTCCTGCTCAACGACCCGTACTCCGGCGGCACGCATCTGCCCGACATGTCGCTGATCATGCCGATTTTCCACGGCAAGACCTTGTGCGGCTTTTCGCTGAGCCGGGTCCACTGGCCGGACGTTGGCGGCATCGCGGCCGGAAGTTCGAGCGTCTCGGACGAGATATTCAAGGAGGGAATCCGGATTCCTCCTCTGCTGATTATCGAACGGCACAAGCCGCGGGCCGACATCCTGGCTCTGATTCTTGCCAATGTGCGCGTGCCGCAGGATCGACATGGCGATTTCCGTGCGCAGATCGGCGGCGCCTACCGCGCCGACCTTCGTGTCCGCGAACTAGCGGAACGGTATGGCGTCAACCTTTTGTCCGAGGTCATGTCGGACGCCCAGACCTACTCCCAGCGCATCGTCCGCCGACGGCTGGAAAGCCTTCCCGACGCAATTGTCGAGCATGAGGAAATGCTCGATGGCGACGGCATCGATCCGGACGCAAGACCGTTGATCCGCGCCAGGATCGAGAAGCGAGGCGACGCCTTCACGGTGGACTTCACAGGCTCGTCGCCTTGCGTGCGGGGACCTGTCAATTCGCCGCTCGCCGTCACCGCGTCGTCGGTTTACTACACGTTGATGGCGCTGGTCGGCGGCGAGGTTCCGCCGAACAATGGCGTCTATGACGTGGCGGAGATCATCGCCCCGGAGGGCACAATCGTGAACGCGACTTACCCGTCGCCGGTTGTGGGAGCGAATACCGAGACCTCCAACCGCATGGTCGATGTCCTGCTGGGTGCCCTTGCGAAGTGCTACCCCGAGCGGGTTCCGGCCGGAAGCTACGGCTCGGCATGCGTCTATACGCTCGGCGGCATCGATCATCGCACCAATCGTCGGTTTGTTCATTACGAGACAGTCGGCGGCGGCGCCGGCGCGACCGCGACCGGTGAGGGCGCGGGGGGCATTCGCGTGCACATGGGCAACACCATGAATCTGCCTGTCGAGGCCGCGGAAGCGGCGATGCCGATCCGCTTCACGGCGTATGAACTCGTGACCGATAGCGGAGGCCGCGGCCTACATCGCGGCGGCTCCGCTGTAAGGAAAACGATCGAGGTTCTGGTCGATGGCGTCGAAGCGTCCATTCTCGGCGAACGGACCCTTTCAGCGGCGAGCGGAGTGTCCGGTGGAGGTCCCGGGACCGTCGCAAGGTTCACGTATCGCAGTGTAGATGGGCGGGAGCGGACACTGCCGGCGAAAAGCGGGCCGCACCGACTTTCAAAAGGCGATCAGCTTGAAATGATTACTGCCGGTGGCGGCGCATGGGGAAAGGTTGCAGATGACAAATAGCCAACAGCCGATTAGCCGTTCGAAGGACAAGCGCAAGCGTATTGCCCTTCTCGTGCCTTCGTCGAACACCGTCATGGAAAATGATCTCCACAGCGCGTTGTCGCGTGACCATTTCACCGTCCATACCGACCGCATGTTCTTGATCGAAACGACCCGGGAGGCCGAGATCCGCATGATCGAGGATTACGCTTCCGCCGCGGCGAAGGATCTCGGCACGCTCAATCCCGACCTGCTGGTTTTCGGCTGCACGTCGGCCGGTTCGCTGTTCGGTCTCGAATACGACGCGAACACCTGCCGCAAACTCGGTGAGCTCGCAGGCTGTGCGGCCTTGGGCGTCGTAAATGCAGTCTCTGAAGCGCTCAAGCGCATCGATGCACGAAAGATCGCGGTTATCACGCCGTACATCGACGATCTGACCCGGTCGGTCGCCGACGCGATCAAGACTGACAAGAGGCAGATCGTGGCGGCGCACGGCATGGGCATCAGTGTCAACGTGGAGTTGGCCGATCCCGCACCGAAAGACATCATGCGTTTTGCGGAAGAACGGCTTGCTGGCGTCTCGTTCGACACCCTCTTTGTTTCCTGCACGAATTTTCGTGCCCTCGAAGCCAAGAAAGATCTTGAGGCCCTTTTCGGCGTCAATGTCGTGACTAGCAATAGCGCAACGGTCGATGCGATCGTTCGACAATTTTCCCTTGAAACCGTCAGGTAGTGAAGTCATGAGCGAAGCAAGTCTGTTCGAAAAAGGCCTCAAGGTCCGCAAGGAGGTCCTCGGGGAGGACTACGTCAACAAGTCAATCGCTGGCGCGGATGAGTTCACGCGCACCATGGCGGAATGGTCGACTGAGTTCTGCTGGGGCGCGCTCTGGACTCGGCCCGGTGTGGATCGCCGCACCCGCAGCATCGTGAACCTGGCGATGATCGCCGCCATCAATAGGCCGCACGAGCTCAAGCTGCATGTGAAGGCGGCGCTGAAGAACGGCCTTTCCAAGGATGAGATCAAGGAAATCTTCCTTCAGGTCGCCGTCTATTGCGGCGTTCCTGCGGGCATCGACAGTTTCCGCATCGCGAAGGAAGCTTTTAAGGAGGTCGAGGGAGCCTGACGGCGCCTCTCGGCTGCCGGATATTCATCATCTAGCCGCGCGGCCGCTTTTCCAGGCGTCGTCCGGTCAACGTCTCGGGACGCTCCGCGTGAATGGATGCGCGGCGCCGGCATCACAACCTTGATGCCGGCCGCCCGCCGGATGCGTCCTTACAGGGCTATATTCCATGACATTCAACGTCCTTCTCCATATCGACGGAATCTGGCGCGAAGGCACCGACCGGACGACCATTGCGGTGGTCAACCCTGCCACAGAAGAAGTGGTCGGCAGGGTCTCGCAGGCAACGCGCGTCGATCTCGACGAGGCGCTTGTTGCCGCAAAGAAGGGGTTCGACGTCTGGCGTAGGATCTCGCCCTACGAACGCTCGAAGTTCATGCGCAAGGCAGCGGAGCTGATGCGCGAGCGGTCTGCGACGATCGCGAGGCTCATCACACTCGAGCAGGGAAAGCCGCTGGCGGAGGCGCTGATCGAGGCACGGAATGCGGCTGATGTTATCGAATGGTTTGCGGAGGAGGGGCGCCGGGCGTATGGCCGTGTGATCCCGCCGCGAGTGGAGGGGGTGTATCAACTTTCACTCCGTGAACCGGTTGGACCGGTCGCCGCGTTCACGCCATGGAATTTTCCGCTCAACCAGGTCGTTCGCAAGATTTCGGCGGCATTGGCGGCGGGCTGTTCTATCGTCGTGAAGGCGCCCGAAGAAACCCCAGCCTCTCCGGCCGAACTCATTCGTGCGTTCGTCGATGCCGGGATTCCTGCTGGAGTCGTCGGGCTGGTCTACGGAGTGCCTGCGGAAATCTCCGAATATCTAATTCCGCATGCGACCATTCGCAAGATTTCCTTCACGGGCTCTACGCCAGTCGGAAAGCAACTCGCCGCACTCGCCGGTCAACACATGAAGCGCTCAACTATGGAGCTCGGGGGCCATGCACCGGTCATCATCTTCGAAGACGCCGATCTCGATAACGCAGCCCAGGTCCTGGCGGCTGCCAAATTTCGAAATGCTGGCCAGGTTTGCGTCGCGCCGACTCGTTTTCTCGTGCAGGAAGCGGTCATGTCGGCCTTTGTAGACAAGCTGGTAGGTGTAGCTCGTGCGATCAAAGTCGGGGATGGATTGGAGCCGGACACCACGATGGGCCCCCTCGCCAATGAGCGTCGCTTGCAGGCGATGGAGACGCTTGTTGCTGATGCCGTACAAAACGGAGCGACGCTCGAAACTGGCGGCCGTCGTATCGGCAACAAGGGATATTTTTTCGAGCCGACCGTGATTAGCCATCCGTCGCTTGGCTGTCGCGCGATGAACGAAGAGCCCTTCGGTCCACTGGCGCTTGTCGTCCCGTTCAGCAAATTCGAGCACGCCGTAAGCGAGGCCAATCGCCTGCCTTTCGGACTGGCGGCATATGCCTATACGCGCTCCGTCAAAACCGCATCAGCGATCGGCGCCGTCGTCGAGAGCGGCATGGTCACCATCAACCACAACGGACTCGGGCTTCCTGAGACCCCTTTTGGCGGCATCAAGGATTCCGGCACTGGCTCCGAAGGCGGAGTCGAGGGACTGGAAGCCTACATGACGACGAAGTTCGTCACTTTCGCTTGAGCGCGCAAGTCTGACGGCACGACATTCCAAAACGTCAAATGATACAATATAATATTGTACTACTACGAAATATAAATATACTTGACAATCTGCGTAAGGTGACGCAAGATGCAGCTACAGTGGGAGCGCGCAGCGACCCGTCGAAAAGCATGGAGCCAGCATGAAAAAGTCCATTAGCCCCGAAGAGAACGCTCTGGTCGATGTCGCTCGGACCGTGTTGCCTGCTGGAAACTTCGGCAACATGGCGACCGATATCGTCATCCGTAAGGGTTCGGGCGGGCGGGTTTGGGATGTTAGCGGCAACGAGTATGTCGATCTCTTGCTTGGCTCTGGCCCCATGCTGGTCGGACACGCCCATCCAAAGGTCAATGCTGCGGTGCGCGACCAGTTGGAACTGGGTTCGACGTTTTTCGCTAACAACGAGCACGGCATTCGTCTCGCCGCTGAGATCGTCGCGGCAATGCCGTGTGCTGATCAGGTCCGTTTCGTTTCGACGGGCACGGAAGCTGATGCGTATGCGATCCGGCTGGCCCGCGCCTATCGTAAGAAAGACAAGATTCTGAAATTCGAGGGCGGCTATCATGGGATGAGCGACTGGGGCCTCATGAGCACGTGGCCCAACAAGCCGAATAATTCGGGGATCGCGATTTCGGATACCGCTGGCGTGCCGTCTCACCTTCAGGATGATGTGCTCGTCGTTCCATACAACGACATCGCCGCCGCCCGCGAAATGATCCGTACGCATCGGGACGATCTAGCTGGCGTCATCGTCGAGCCGATGCAGCGCTTGATCCCTCCCGTGCCAGGGTTTTTGGAAGGATTGCGCGAGATCACATCTGAATTTGGCATCGTGCTGATTTTCGACGAAGTCGTAACGGGGTTCCGGCTCGCATATGGTGGAGGCCAGACCTACTACGGCGTGACGCCGGACCTTTGCACTCTCGGTAAGGTCATCGGCGGTGGCTATCCGCTTGCGGCTATCGCCGGCCGTGCAGAGATCATGAACCACTTCGACAACGCAAGGGTCGGCAAGGAGCGCTTTACTCCTCAGGTCGGGACCCTCAGCGGCAATCCGATCGCGGCTGTTGCAGGCCTCGCAACCCTCGCGCTTCTCAAGCAACCCGACACATACGAAAAGCTATTCACAACGGGACGTGCGCTTTGGAAGGGGATCGAATCGGCACTCAAGGCGGCTGATCTGCCGGCGGTGCTCGTGGGCGAGCCGCCAATGTTCGAGGCGCTGTTTACTCATCGCGAGAGGGTCGTCAATCACCGCGATATGATCGATGTCGACACGGCGCTGACAAAGCGGATGCATGCGTTGCTGCGCGAGCGGGGGGTCTTCAAGAGCGAGAACAAGATTTATGTCTCGTTGGCCCACGATGAACGGGACATCGCGAACACGGTCAGCGCATACGGTGCCGCTGCGAAGTTGGTGAAAAAAGAGGGCGTCTCGGCGGTGCCGGCTTGAATGAGAATTGCGTTCCCTCACGAGCGCGGACTTCTCGTTGAAGTGTCGGACGAACTTGCGATCCATAAATGCTCGGGTTGGGGTGTACCCGACCCGGCTAGTGAGCATCTCGTTGCCTGCGTACAATAATCACGGCGCGTGACCGCGTCTTGAGGTGTTTAGTTTCTCCCAGACTTGGGCCGTTTCTTCGGAGCGGCTCATTTTTTTGGGCTTCACCGATATACTCTTTCTGTCCATCGCGCGCGATATTCCAGGAGGTGATCTTGCTCAATAGATTGTCAATTCGAACAAAATTGTGGGCGCTGGTGTTTGCCGCCGCGATTGGGTTCTGTTGCGTTGCCGCTGCGGCGCTCTGGTTCAGCTATCAACGAATGTATGATGATCGGATCGCAAAGCTGAAGGCAGTCGTTGAGGTCGGTGTTAGCTTGGCAAAGCGGTTCGAGACCCAAGTCGCCGAAGGAAAAATCACCCGCGAAGAGGCCCATGCACGTTTCAAGGACGCCTTGCAGGCAGTCCAATACTCCGGCCAGGAGTATGTCTTCGCTGATACCTATGACTGCGTCGTCTTCGCCCACCCCAATCCTACGCTGCAGGGCAAGGACATTTCCGCTATGAAAGATTCCGACGGTCAGCTTTTTATGCAGGTGCTGTCCCGGATCGCCAGGGCGAATGGAGAAGGCGCTCATACCTATGGCTGGCAACTTCGCCCTGATGACCCCATGACTGGGCGAAAGCTTGCCTATGTGAAGGACTTTGCGCCCTGGAGCATCTTCATCGGCACCGGTGTTTTTATAAATGATATCCGCGCCGATTTTCTAGCAATGGTTTCGAAGGTCCTCGGCGTCATGCTGGCACTCGCGTTACCTGCAATCGGCCTCATCGCGTGGGTAGGCGCAAGCGTAAGCGGACGCGTTCGCAAGGTTTGCACGAAGATGCAGGCGCTAGCCGATGGAGATTTGTCGATCGGAGTACCAGAGGCAATAGACGGTGACGAAATTGGCTTGATGGCGCGCACCGTCGCTGTATTCCGCGACCGATTGACCGAATCTCGACGAATGCAGAAGGAACAGGAGGCCGCCAAGGCCCGTGCCGGCGACCAGCGTCGTCGCGACATGGAGGAACTTGCCAGGCATTTCGAGAACGCGGTCGGCAGCATCATCGAGACCGTGTCCTCTGCGGCGAGAGAACTCGAAGTGTCCGCTGATACGATGTCAGCGACGGCGGAGCGGTCGCAGGCATTGGCGGTTACGGTGACTGCGGCTTCCCAGGAGGCCTCCAGCAATGTGCAAGCTGTAGCCTCTGCGACCGAGGAGATGACCTCCACGGTGGACGAGATCGCCCGGCAGGTTCAGGGCTCAGCGGTAATCGCAAGCGAAGCGGTAAAACAGGCCCGCATGACAGACTCTCGGATCGCGCGTCTGGCCCAGGCCGCTTCGCGTATCGGCGCGGTCGTCGAATTGATCAACACCATCGCCGGGCAAACCAACTTGCTCGCGTTGAACGCCACTATCGAGGCGGCACGGGCTGGCGATGCGGGGCGTGGGTTTGCGGTGGTCGCCGCAGAAGTGAAGACGTTGGCGGAGCAGACAGCGAAGGCAACCGGCGAAATCAGTGCGCAGGTCGCCGAAATTCAGTCAGCCACGAACGAGTCCGTCATCTCGATAAAGGAGATCAGTGCCACCATCGGGCGCATCTCGGAGATCGCCTCAACCATCGCCGCGGCGGTGGAGCAACAGGGGGCTGCGACCTGTGAAATCTCGCGGAACGTTCAACAGGCGGCGGCGGGTACTACGAAAGTGTCGCACAGCATTTTTGAGGTGCGCAGCGGTGCGGGAGAGACCGGACAGGCTTCGCGACGGGTCCTATCAGCCGCGAAGTCGCTCTCCGATGAGAGCGGTCGGCTGAAGAGCGAACTTGGCCTATTCCTTGATTCTGTTCGAGCCGCCTGAAGAATGCATTGCCGGATGGGAATTCCAGCCAAACTGCCGTCGCGTCCGTAATCCTCACTTGTGCTACCAGACAGGCAGGACAGTCCTTGGAGCGCCGTGGGCGAAATCATAACGATCTGAGAGCCACTTAACGAAGCGCCAAGCCGGTGCTGACCAGGAGTCCAGGATGCACGTAGACGGAAAATGCCATTGTGGCTATGTGACCTTCGAGGGCGAGATAGACCCGGACCAGGTTTCGATTTGTCACTGCACTGATTGCCAAGACATATCTGGATCGACCTTCCGGGTAAACGTCCCAGTTCTCGCCAAAGACTTTAAGATCACTGCGGGCAAGTGCGCGGTGTACGTCAAGCACACGGCGGAAAGCGGAAAGCCACGAGAGAACGCATTTTGTCCGAAGTGCGGGTCAGCGCTCTATGCAGCGCCTCATAGTGATAAGCCCGAAAGCACCATCTTCATGCTTCGCGTGGGGGCATTGGCCCAGCGCGGTCAACTTCCGCCAAAAGTGCAAAATTGGGTACGGTCCGCTCAAGCGTGGACGCGCGACGCATTTTCGATACCAAAGCATGAAAAAATGTGAGGTCGCTCGGGTGCAGGCTGCACTATCGTCTCTCCTTCTTCCCTCAAAGCTAGCGCAGCCAATTGGACGTCCGCGATGCGTGCTGGATGAATGGCGAGAATGAGGACTGAGCTGCTGCCGGTTTGATGGACACCAAGAAACTCTTTCACCCATTTGCGCAGCACGTTCTCATGGACGTCCAGATCCCGGCCGGCTTGCGCCACCGACACGCCGCGCTACCTCACAAGCTTGACCGCCTCGACCTTGAACTCTCGATTGAATCTTCGTCTCTGCATGACCACCTCCGGTTCTACGAAACACCCAAACTTGGAGCCGCTCGATTCGCGAGTTGACCTTTTTTTGATCCATCGCGCTCCGCACCGCAATTCGCCCGCCTGCATCTGCTGGCAGGTGTTTAGCCATCTCGGGGGATAAACACCCTAGGCGGCGATAGTCTGTATCACCTCGATCAGATTGTGATGCAGGAATGCTCCCAGGGCTTACCGAGAGGGCGGTTGCCAGCTTTCTCAGATGCTAAGGCTTTATCATCAAGTCAGTTATCCGGCCAACGGCTGCCCTTGGCGGTCCATTCTACAGAGTAGTTGAGAGTTGCCAAAACGCCCTGCGGTGTCGTGGGAGTTTCATTAACTAGAGCAACCGCTGGGTCAGCCTCAGCATCACCTAGCGCCTCTAGACGCTCGTCGTGGGTAGGTGCGCGCGCTCCAGGGCGTCTCGTAGATCGCGCCCAACTCATTTGTTTTCATCGTGGAGAGTAAAGGATCGAACGGGCGGACCGCGTCGGATCTGGAACCGAAGCTATATCGAGATGAGAGAGGAGGCGCCGAGGAATAGAGCTGTTTTGGTGTCGAGCTACCGGTGAATGACCTTCTTGAGGATTTCAGCGAGCGTCCGGTACTCGGCCTGTGTCAGGGGCGCAAAAGTTTCGCTGGAAATTTCTCCAATGGTCTCAATCGCAGCATCGGCGATCCGCCTGCCCTTGTCGGTCAGGTCAATCTCCCGCCGTCGGGGATCCAAAGGATCCTCATAGCTCTTGATAAGGCCGCGTGACTTGAGACGCGTGATCACGCCCGTGATCGTCGCTGAATCATAATGAATAAGCCGGCCGAGATGGTTCTGGGAGCAGGGGCCGACCTCTCGCAGTTTCGCCAGCGTCGAGAACTGGGGCGCCGTCAGGCCTTCGATCATCTTCGCGGCAAAGAACGCTGTATGGGTCCGCAGCGCCACTCGCAACAGGAAGCCTGGCGCGTCATCCAGGGTGTATGAACGGGCGGCTTCCCTGGCTTTTTCGGCCGAGCGAGACTTTGTTTTAGGTTGCAAACGTTCCCCCTTTTGCGATCTGGCACTCAAACGCTGCGGCCATGACGTGGCGCAAAAGCCGTTGAGGCAGCTCACGTATTTACCGTCGTTGATCCCAGGAATCCATCTTTCTTCAGATTTGTCGGGAGGCTGGCAGTTCCTGCCGTTGCGCGAGCTTTCCTGCGCACCAGGCGCAGGACCGGCCGTGCTGCTTACGATTTGGACGGTCGTGCACAAGCGCAGCGCTTGCATACGAGTGATAAATGCCGTAGCTCTTTGTCACACATCTTTGCAGGGCGCATGGGAGAGCGCGCGTCCTTGGAGAGCACCGAAATTTCACGCGGATTGACGGATGTCGAAGACGATTGACAGCTTGAGTTCCGTTCGACCCGACCTCCTGGAGAAGGTGACGGGGCGTGCGGAATTCATCACCGATCTGACGGTGCCGGGCATGTTGCACGGGTTCGTGGTCCGCTCGCCGGCGGTCCACGCACGGATCGTCGCTATCGATACCAGCGCTGCCGTTGCGATGGATGGCGTCGTGGACGTGTTGATCGGTGCCGACGTCGCGCATTTCGGCTGCTGGGGCCTCGTGCTCAAGGATCGGCCGATCATTGCGATCGATCGCGTGCGTCATGTGGGTGAGCCCGTCGCCGTGGTCGTCGCGGAGACGGTTGAGATAGCGGAAAACGCAGCCGAATTGGTCGATGTCACATACGAAGAGCTGCCGCGGGCAACGACGATCCAGGAAGCCACGGCGGAGCATGCGCCGCTCATCCATGAACACCACGAGAATCTGCAGGACTTCTACTTCAAGGGCGGTGCGCGGCCGACGCAGGGTAGCAACATATTCCACACCTATCGGAACGATGTCGGCGATGTCGACGCGGCCGAAGCGACCGCCGCCTATGTCCATGAAGATCACTTCACCTTCCCCGGAATCTCGCACTTCGCGATGGAGCCGCACACCGTCATTGCGGATTTCCAGGGAGATTCCCTGACGGTCTGGGCTGGTGCGCAAACCCCGACCGCTGTCCAGAAAGTGTTGTCTCGTCTGTTTGGTCTGCAGCTCGCGCGGATCCGCGTCATCGTCCCATTCGTCGGCGGCGGCTTCGGCGGAAAAGCGTCGGTCAAGATCGAGCCACTCGTCGCTGCCGCGTCCTGGAAGGTGCAGCGCCCAGTTCGCATCGCCCAATCCCAGGTGGAGTCGATGCTCACGTGCCGCAGACTGGGCGCCGACATCACGATACGCACCGCCGTAGATGCAAAAGGCCGCATCGTCGCCAAGACCGCAAAGCTCTTGCTCGATGGCGGGGCCTATTCCGACACGGGCTCGGCGGTCGCCACCAAGTCGGCGAATCGCATCATGGGCCCATATGTGATGCCCAATCTGCGTCTCGAAGCTTCAGCGGTGTATACGAACACCATCCCGGGCGCCGCATTTCGTTCGATCGGCGGCCCGCAAGCCGTCTGGGCCAAGGAGTCGCACATGGACAATGTCGCGGCAGCCATCGGCATGGATCCGACGGAGTTTCGGCTGATCAATCTCGCGTCCCGCGGCCAGCGCACCCGGCCGGATTTGCGCGCGCTCGACGTGGACATGAGCGAGCTGATGGGCCGGGTGAGCCAATCATTCGGATCGGAAGCACAAGGTTCCAACAGACAATCGCGCGGGCTCGCGGTCGCGGCAACGGATCCGGCCAATACGCCGATCAGCAATGCCATTGTGCGACTCAAGATTGATGGCTCGATTCTCGTCTCGGTCTCGGCCATCGAAGTGGGGCAAGGATCTCATGCAACCATGGGGCGGATCGCCGCGCAGACGCTGAAGCAGCCTGTCTCCGCGGTCACTGTGTTGCGCACGGATACCGCGGTCGCGCCGTATGACTGGGGCACGGGCGCGAGCCGGTCCACAATCGTGGTCGGCCTGTCGGTCGAAAACGCCGCACTCGACGCGGCCGATCAGATTCTGGACATGGTCGCCGATGTCTGGGAGCTACCAAAGGAAAGCCTGTCTCTTATCGAGGGCGGCGTCTCTACGGGAGCAGAGCGTCTCACCTTTCACGAGATATTCCATCGAACGCTGGGCGTCGACTCGGGCGAAGTCATCGGTCGCGGCGCCATCACGCCGCGCTCGAAGAACGGTGCCCTGGCGGAGTCGCCGCTGTTCTGGGAGACGTCAGCGGGCCTCGCGGAGATAATCGTCGATGAAGATACCGGCGAGATTCACATCCCGCATTACGCCAGCGCCGCCGATGTTGGCCGGGTCATCAACCGCACTGCTGCCGAAGGGCAGGACGAGGGCGCGGCGGTGATGGGCTTCGGACACGCGCTTCATGAGCAGCTGGAATTCGAGGACGGTCAGCCGGTCAATGCGAATCCGATCGACTATTTCATCCCGCGGATGTCCGACGTGCCGCCGGTGTTCGACACCATCCTGATCGAAAATGGCGATGGTCCTGGCCCCGGCGGCGCCAAGGGAATGGGCGAAGGCGCTATTCTTCCCGTCGCGCCGGCGATCGCCAACGCGCTGTTCTCCACCTACGGCATACGCATCACCGACCTCCCCATGACGCCGGAAAAAGTGTGGCGCGCTCTGCAAAAAAGGAAGTGAGTTCATGGAATTCAAGATGTCGATGGTGGTGCCCGCGACGCCCGCCGAGCTCTGGAGCACGCTGCTCGATGTGCCGCGCATTTCGGCGTGCATTCCGGGATGCGACCACATCGAGGAAATCGAGCGGTTGGCGACTTACAAAGCTACGGTCAAGCAGAAGATCGGTCCGTTCAAGATCGAAGTGCCGGCGGACATCGTCGTTGAATCAATCACAGAGCCGTCGCATGTCCGCACTCGCGCCACGGGGCGCGACAAGTTCACAGGCACGCGGCTTGTAGTGGTTCTCGACGTAACGGTTACGCCGGAGGAAGCCGGCTCAATATTCTCCGTCGATGCGAAGATCGACGTGCAAGGGCGCCTTGCCACCATGGGTTTCGGTATCATCAAACGCCGTGTCGATCAAAATTTCGAAGAGTTTGAAAAGAAGCTCAAAGAAATGCTGGACGCGGCCTGATCATGTTGCCGCTTCCCTTTGCATTCGAAAGGCCATCGACGATCGACGAGGCGCTCGGCGCCGTCGGCGAGGATGGCGAAGGCATGTTCTATTCCGGCGGCACCGAGTTGCTGCTGGCGATGAAGATGCGCGTGATCCATACGGAACGGCTTGTCGATATCAAGGGAATCTCCGGCCTCGATGGCATTGCGATGAACGGTGCGGACGAGATCGAGATCGGCGCGCGCTGCACGCACAAGAAAATCGCAGGCGATGCGGTCATTCGCAAGCATGTGCCGGCCCTGTCCGCGCTCTGTGCGGATGTGGCCAACATCAGGGTCCGCAGCGTCGGGACGATCGGTGGCAACCTATGCTTCGGAGAGCCGCATGCGGATCCGCCGACCATGCTGGCAGCACTCGATGCGCGGCTGATGCTGCAAGGCCACGGCGGCATGCGCACCGTCCATGCGGACGACTTCATTCAAGGCGAGTTGGAGACGGTGCGCGCGCCGGACGAATTGCTGACTACCATCACGTTTCCGCGGCCCAGCGGCTCCGTGACTTACCGGCGTTTCAAGCATGGCGAGCGGCCCTCGGTGAACGTCGCCATGGCCTGGTCGCTGGGCGAGCGCGATACGATCATTGAACGCGTCCGCATTCGCGTTGGCGCGCTGAGTTTCCGTCCGCAAGCGTTGACTGTCGTCGAGGACGCACTTCGAGGATTGCCAGTGGTCGAAGCGCGCGGTGCGATCTCAGCGGTACTGCCGGACGCGCTCGATGCGCTCGATGTCAACGAGGACCGGCATGGTGGTGCCGATTACAAGCGGCATCTCGCCGGCGTCCTGCTCCTGCGAAATTTGGACGAAGCGCTGGAAGGCAGCAGGAGCGACGTGAAGTGACAAATCTTCTACCCATTTCCTTCTCGCTGAACGGTCAGGCCATCGCGATCGACGTGCCGACCCACACGCTGCTGGTCGACCTGATCAGGGATCGCATCGGCCTCAAGGGCACGAAGCGGTCCTGCGACATGGAGGTCTGCGGGGCCTGCACCGTGCTGCTCGACGGCGCACCGATTTCGAGCTGCACGACGCTCGCGGTGGATGTGGATCGTCACGAGGTCACGACTATCGAGGGCGTGACCCCGACCGACGGCCTGTCGCGCATCCAAAAGGCCTTCGTGCTTCACGGCGGACTTCAGTGTGGCTTCTGCACACCAGGCTTCATCATGGCGGTAACCGCGCTCTTAGAAGCCAACCCGCATCCGACCGACGAGGAGATCCGCCATCACCTGCACGGCAATCTGTGCCGTTGCACCGGATACATCAAGATTTTTGAGGCGGTGAAGAGCCTTGCCCAGGGGCATGTCTCGGAAGAAGCCGCCTAACCATCGCGCCACACCACAACTCTTGTCCGGAGATATCATGAGTATTGAACAGGTCAGTAAGTCGAGCGTCCTCATCGCCGGCGCCGGTATCGGCGGCTTGGCGATGGCATTGTCGCTGCTTCGCCGCGGCATCGATTGCGACGTGTTCGAGCAGGCGCCCGAACTGCGCGAGGTCGGTGCGGGTTTGTGGATTTCCATGAATGGTGTGCGCGTTCTCAAGGATCTCGGCCTGACGGAGCAGGTCGAGCAAAACAGCATCGCGGCCGAACGGCGCGACATCCGCCTGTGGAGCAATGGCGACAGCTGGCCGCTCTATAACCGGGCGTCCGACGTTGCGGGCAATCAGCCATATCTTCTGCTGCGCGCGCATCTGCTTAAGATCCTGACTGATGGCGTCCGCAGCTTGAAGCCAAGCGCCATTCATCTGAACGCGCATGTCGTCGGGTTCAGTCAGAACGACGGGGGTGTCCGCGCGAAGCTTGCTGACGGCACCGAGATCGATGGTCGCGCACTGATCGGGGCCGATGGTGCGCATTCGAAGGTCCGTTTCGGAATCATGGGTCAAGTCGAGAGCCGGTACACCAACGTCATCGCCTGGCGCGGTCTGGTGCCGGTCGATCGCCTGGCGCCACACCAGCGCGAGCATGTGGTATCCACCTGGATCGGGCCGACCGCGCATGTCACGGCCTATCCGGTGCGTTGGCAGAACACGGAAATGATGACCTTCTCCGGCCAGGTCGATCGCGCGGATTGGTTGTTGGAATCCTGGTCTGAGAAGGGATCGGTCGAAGAGTGTCTTAATGATTTCATCGGCTGGCATTCCGATATCATCGAGCTCGTCAAGAACGTCGATACGCTGAACAAATGGGGCCTGTTCGTGCGGTCATCGCTGAAGACATGGTCGCAGGGCCGCGTCACCCTTCTCGGCGACGCCTGTCATTCGATGCCACCCTATCTCGGTCAGGGCGTGAACATGGCGCTCGAAGACGCGGCCGTGCTGGCGCGATGCTTCGATGAACAGCCCAACGATCTGGCCAAAGCATTCCAGGCCTATCAGGGGCTTCGGCTTGATCGCACCGGCAAGGTGGTCGATTCCGCGATCGGCATGCTGCCGATCTTCCACAACAAGGCGCTCAGCACGGTCCAGACCGCGGGTGAGTACATCAAGACCCAGTGGTCACCAGAAGCATCCAAGGCGCGCTTCGACTGGATCTACCAGTACGACGCGACCACCGTGCCGCTTCACTGACTTTGCAACGACAGGAGTGCAGCCGTGATCACCAAGCAGCCCTGGGACGACGTCATTCCATTGGAGGAGCGCGAGACCTACGCGATGGCAGGGCTCGGCGGCGCGGCCGGTTTCGGCAAACGCCCTGCACTCCTCGTCATCGACGTACAATATCGCTCGGTCGGCGACGGGCCAATGCCGATCCGCGAAGCGATCAAGCAGTATCCGACCAGTTGCGGTGAAGCCGGTTGGGACGCCATCCCGCATATCGCCGATCTTGTAAGGGTGTTTCGCGAGAACAAGTGGCCGGTGATCTTCCCGCATGTCGCCCGGAAGATCGGCCATGACCACGGCGCATTCTCCGCCAAGATTCCGGGCGTCATGCGGATCCCTCCGGCGGGCTACGATTTCGTCAAGGAAGTCGCCCCGGAGCCCGGCGAGTTGTTGCTGCCGAAGACACAAGCGAGCGCCTTCTTCGGCACGCCGCTGGCGACCTATCTGATCGGGGGCGGCGTGGATTCGCTTGTCCTCACGGGCTGCACCACCAGCGGCTGCGTTCGTGCATCGGTGGTGGACGCCTGTGCTCTGAATTTCAAATCCATCGTGCCGAGTGACGCGGTCTACGATCGGTCTCCGACCTCACATGCCGTCAACCTGTTCGACATCGCCAGCAAATATGCGGACGTACTGTCGACGCTGGACGTCATCGAGAAACTACGGGCATTGCCGACGGAGCAGACGACGTGAACGGCGTCATGGCGTCCTGCCTACCCTACGGCGCCCATGTCCGCGCCAATGGCATTCGACAACATTATCTCAGATTCGGCGGAAGCGGGCCTGTCGTGATTGTTGTCCCGGGAATCTCGACCACGGCGGCGCAATGGGCTTTTGTCGCGGAGCGACTTTGTGGAGGCCGCGACATCTATGTTCTTGATGTCCGCGGCCGCGGCCTCTCCGAAAGCGGGCCGCATCTCAACTACTCACTCGATGCCTGTGCGTCCGACCTCGTCGCATTCGCAGATGCGCTCGGCATCGAACGATACACGATACTGGGTCACTCCATGGGGGCACGCATCGGCATACGTGCCTCGCGCTGGCGACCGTCGTCCATCGAGCGTCTGATCATGGTGGACCCACCTGTCTCGGGACCCGGACGGCGCGCCTATCCGATTCCGATCGAGCCGATTCTCAGATTGCTCTACAGCGCGCAGCGCGGGGAGGTCGATATGGCGCTGCGCGGTCCTGATGCGCCGAAATGGTCGGAGAGGCATATAAGAACGCGGGCCGAGTGGCTGCACACCTGCGACGAGCGTGCCTTGATCGAAAGCCACAAGGGCTTTCATCACGACGACGTCCACTTCGATCTCGGCAATCTCGACGTTGCCGCCGCATTGATCGTCGCCGGCAGAGGCGGCGTCATTCGAGCCGAAGATGAAGCCGAAATCCGCCGGCTGCTGCCATCCATCGCGATCCGGCGCCTGGATGGCGCCGGTCATCAGATGCAGATCGACGATACCGAGGGATTCCTCGCTATCGTCGAAGAACTTCTCGCGCCGCTGCGCTTCCAGCAGCTCGATGTGTCCACTTATCGCTAACAGGAGTCTGTCATAATGTCTCGACAACGCGTTGATGTTGAAATGCTCGATCTGTTCAAGGCCGAGCTCGAACTCTGCAAGGTCAAGAAGGGTGAGGTCGTGGTCGTGCTGAGCGGCGGCGAGGACCAGCCGGAATATGCCCAGACTTTCATGCTGGCTGCGCAGAGCCTTGGCGCAACGACCTTTCATCTCAACGTGCCGAAATACGGTCAGAGCAAAGTCGCTGGCCAGCAGGGTCGGCACGCGCTTACAGGTATTCAACTTGCCATCGATACGCTCAAGCGCGCGGATATGGTGGTCGATCTGCTTGGTCTGCTGTTCTCCAAGGAGCAGGCTGAAATCCAGGAGGACGGTGCGCGCATCCTGCGCGTGATGGAGCCTTTCCATATTCTCAAGAAGATGTTCCCGACCGAGGATCTACGCCGCCGCACCGAACTGTCGCGCAAGCTGCTGCAGTCGGCGAGCAAGATGCGCATCACGTCGCCCGGGGGAACGGACGTGACCTACGGGCTGAAGCAGTATCCGGTCATTTCGGAATATGGCTACACCGATGAGCCCGGCCGCTGGGATCATTTCCCGTCGGGTTTCGCCTTTACGCAAGCCACGGACGGCGATGTCAACGGCACGGTGGTTCTGATGCCCGGCGATATCCTCTGCGCGTTCAAGCGCTATATCCAGTCACCGGTCACGCTGACGGTGAAGGAGGGTTACATCGTCGATATCCAGGGTGAGGGCACTGATGCGATCCTTATCAAGAACTATATCGATAGCTTCGGCGATCCGCGCGGTTGGGCGATCGCACATATCGGCTGGGGCTCCAACGAGCGTGCCCAGTGGCATCACATCGCCGCCTCACAACAACTATCCTCGGAGCACATCATGAACGCGCTCTCGTTCTATGGAAACGTGCTGTTTTCTACCGGTCCGAATTCGGAGCTCGGCGGCACCAACGATACGCCGTGTCATCTCGACATCCCCCTTCGTGGCTGTAGCTTGTGGCTCGATGACATCCACATCCTGGACAAAGGCGAATTTGCCTATCCGGAGTTGAGGGCACCCGGCCGATAGGCCCCGGACGTGATCATTCGGCGGACTTCGAGCGATCGAAGCCCGCCGGAAGAATTTAGCCTCTCAGCCAGATTGCCAAGACATGCCAGCGCCGATTTCAGCATCGAACGAATACACCGCAGGCCAGCGCTATGCGATCATGATTTCGGCTATGCTGGGATACATTCTCGATTTCTATGATGTGCTGATCTTCCCGTTTCTGCTTCCCGCCATCCAGCGCTCGATGTCCCTGTCGCTGACGGAGGTGGGGTCGCTGCAGGCGCTGACACTGTTTGGATCGGCGATCGGAGGCGCGCTGTTCGGCGTCGTCGGTGACCGGTTCGGGCGAAAGACGTCGCTGCAGTTGACGATCATCCTGTTTTCCGTCGCGGCGCTCGTTTCCGCGTTCGCATGGAATTACTGGTCGCTTGCAATCCTTCGACTGATCACGGGTATCGGCCTCGGCGGCGAATATGGCGTCGGCATGGTTCTGTTCAACGAGGCCTGGAAGAAAGGAAGCCGTGGTTTCGGTGCGGCGGCACTTCAGGGATGCGCCGTGATTGCGTCGTCGACCGCGTCGATCGTCGGCATCTGGTTGATTGCAACCTTCAGCGATGAGTGGAGTTGGCGAATTGGTCTCCTCACCGGTGGTGCCCCGATTCTCCTCACCATCTTCATTCGGTTCTTCATGCCGGAATCCAAGATCTGGCAGGAATATGATGCCGAGCGCCGCGCCGGTCGCGATATGGCAAAGCCGCAAACGCTGCCGCTTGCGGACATTTTCCGCAACGGACTGGCACGCCAAACCATCGTGGCATTCGTCTGGATGATGAGCTACATGCTCTGCTACTACAGCGTCGTCTCGTTCATCCCGACGCTCCTGCTGCGCGACATGCATACGCCGGGAGACGTCGTCCGGACCACTGCCGTCCTGTTGTCCGTCGTGAGCGGTCTCTGCTATCTCGCCAACGGCTTCTTCAACGATCGCGCCGGTCGCCGGGCAGGAGCGATCGTGCCGGCGCTGTTCTGGGTCGGATCTCTGCTCGGCATGGCAATGTGGGGCAGCCAGCTTTACGCGGGATCGAAGACCGAGTGGCCGATGTTCTGGCTCTATATTGCATTCGGCATGGGCAATGTCGCACTCGGGGTTACCGGAGTGTGGATCTCTGAACTCTACCCGGTCAATCTGCGCGCAACCGCAGTGTCGACCTTCTATATGGGTGGCCGCGGGCTCGGTAGCATTGCGCCGGTGGTCGTACCGCTCGTGGCGGCGCATCTCGGCGGCGGCCTCATCAATGGCATGGTAGCCGTCGCGTTGCCGGCCGCGGCCGTCTTCATCGTCGCGTCGATGCTGTTGCCCGAGACCCTGGGCCGCGACTTGTCCGCCAAGGGTTTCGAGGCGGATACGGATGTCGAAGCGACAGCGGTCATTACGGATGCCGCTTCGGTATCCCGTTTGTAGCGCTTCGCACCGGCGAGAACGGGGCGGCCTCAGCTGTCATGCGACTTCTCTTTCGCGCCCGTTTCTGACTCGTTGTCTGATGTCAGAAAGACCATCCGGCCTGTCGCTAGGAGGCGGTTCTCTCGATTGAAAACGGACCCATCCACGGTGGCCAGGGTGCGCCCGAAGTGGAGCACGCTCGCATCGACCATCAATTCCGATTCTAAGCCCGGTCGCAAAAAATCGACCCGCATATCGACTGTTTGCGCCGGCCTGCCGAGCAGTGTCGCGACCGCATATGATCCGGCCGTGTCCAGAAGCGTCGCCAGGATGCCGCCATGCGCGAAGCGACGGTCGGGATTGGAGATGAATTCGTCCCGCCAGGGAGACGCCAGCCGGATCTGTCCGGCGGTTGCATGAACAACCGTCAAGCCCATCCAGTTCGCGAGATGGTTGCGCGACAGGCGACTCTGTAGCTCACCCGGAGTGAGTTGCATGGGGCGGTCGGACATCAGGGCTTCGGCCTATCAAGGATGTGCGGAAAGTAAGTCCGGCACTATCTCAGGATCACTTTTTTCAGAAGGGCCGTCAGCGTTGCATGTTCGCTTGGAGACAGCGGCGAAAACGTCTTCCTGGATATCTTCTTGACCGCTGCGATGGCTTCGTTGGCGATCGCCCGGCCGGCTTCCGTCAGATCGATGGCGACGCGGCGGCGATCGAGAGGATCGACGATGCTTTCGATCAGGCCGCGGTTCTTCAGCCGGTTGACCACCCCCGTGATGGTCGCCGAGTCGTAGTGGATGAGGCGACCGAGATAATTCTGCGAGCAAGGCCCGACTTCCTTGAGCTTTGCCAGTGTGGAGAACTGCGGGGCGGTGAGGCTGTCGATCATATTCGCGGTGAAAACCGTCGTGTGGGTCTTCAGTGCCACGCGCAACAGAAATCCGGGTTGATCGTCGAGCCCATAGGACGCCTCCGGGTCCGGAGCGTCACTATCCACGTGTGTCTTCCTTGACGATGCAATGGTCATCGGGCTCCCGCGCCTGTCGAAAAAGGCTGCGCAAGCTCTTTGAGACCTGACAACCGGTATATTGGCATCTCTACCTCATTTATTCGCTTGCTTGCAAGTTGTGCGCTTGCGAACAAGTTTTGTGCTTGCATACGAGTGATAGTCAAAATATCGTCTTGTTTGATAAAAGTCGGTGGAAGCGTCTTGCCCGGACGGATATGTGCGTCCGGAGCCCGAAGCACGGGATGTGCCCGGCCGCCGATGTTTGTTTGATCACTCGACGGGGTAGCTCACGATGCGCAAAATTGCAGGAATCGCCTTCGCCAGTCTCGCTCTCGCCGGTTCTTGCGCCTATGGCGCAGATGAACCGTTTCCCACCAAGCCGATTACCTTGACCGTCAATTACGGAGCCGGCGGCGGTTCGGATGCAATTGCGCGTGCGCTTGGAAAGGCACTCGAAAAGCCTCTGAGGCAACCTGTGACGATCGAGAACGTGGCGGGAGGCGCCGGCACGCGCGGCGTCACGGCCGTCGTGACGGCGGAGCCCGACGGCTACCAGATAGGTGTCGCGACCAACAGCCCGATGACAATCGCCGTTCATTCGGTCAAGGGACTGCCTTGGGGAGACCCCGGCACCTACGATATCCTGGGCGGCATCGGCATCGTCCACAATGCCGTCTGCATTCAGGCCGACTCGCCGTTCCAGACCTTGGACGACGTGGTGAACTATGCACGCCAGAATCCCGGCAAACTGAAGGTCGCCAGCATCGCCGGCGGCATCAATCAGTACACCTGGGACGCCTTCGCCAAAAAGGCCAATATCAATATCAGGTTCGTGCCCTATAGCGGCGATGCCGATGGCGTGGCGTCGTTTCTCGGCAAGAACACCGAACTCGCGGCGCTCACATGGCCAGGCCTGAAGGCGCAGGTTGAGGTCGGTAAGGCACGGCCTCTGGCGGTGTTCGGCCCTGAGCGGATGGCCACGAATCCGAATGTCCCGACCTTCAAGGAACTGGGGTACGACGTCGTCACCACCAGTGACTACGTTGTCTACGCTCCAAAGGGGATTCCCGAGGCCAAGCGAAGCGTCTTGGTCGAGGCCGTCAAGCAGGCGGTGTCGGATCCAGACTTCAGGCGTGTGCTGGTTGCCCAGAATATTCAAGTCAAGTTCACCGATAGCCAAGAGATGATCCGGCAGTTCACAGAGGTCTTCCGCGGCACTGCGCCGTCCGCGCAGGCTGGAAAGTAGGCCGCAGATGGTCGATGCGACAGCAATTGACGTCGATGCTCCGGCATCGACCAAAGGATCGCAGCTGACGTCGCTGATCCTGACCGCTGCAGGCCTCTTCTATCTGTATCAGTCTCTCCAGCTTTCCATGGGAGATCCCCTGGGCACTGGTGTCGGTGCGATGCCCGCGCTTGTCGCCGTCTGCTGGGTGGCGTTCGGCGTGTTCGTGACGGTCCGAAATCGCCCTGCTGCCGACGTCGGTCCGTGGCCTAGGGGGCGATTGGCGCTGCGCGTCGGATATTCGCTGCTTCTGTGCATAGCCTTCATCGTGGCGCTGCCCGTCTTCGGAGTTTTCCTGACGACGGCAGTCTTTCTTCTCCTGATGGCACGGCTGGTCGACGCGACCTGGAAGAATGCATGCATCGTGGCCGTGACAATGCCGATCGCATTCTGGGTCGTCTTCTCCCTCGGCTTGAAAGTGTCGCTTCCTTACGGCGTGCTTCTCACCACCATTTTCAGGAACTGATGATGGATCTGCTCGCTCATATGTTCGGCGGCTTCGCAGTCGCGCTTCAGCCTGTCAATATCGGCGCCGCACTGCTGGGCGCGCTGGTCGGTACGGCAACCGGCGTCTTGCCCGGTCTTGGCGTGCTTGGCGCCATGGCCATCCTGATGCCGATCACGGTGCACTTCTCCGCAGTAACTGGTCTGATCATGTTGGCCGGCATCTATTACGGGGCCATGTACGGTGGGTCGACCACGGCCATCCTCCTCAAGATTCCGGGCGAGGGTGGATCAATCGTCACCACCATCGACGGCTACGAGTTCGCGCGGAAGGGACGAGCGGGCGCCGCCCTGATGATCTGCGCCGTCGGATCCTTCATCGCCGGCACGATCAGCATTGTCGGGCTTAGCCTGTTCATGACGATCCTGGCCGATCTCGCGTTGCACTTTTCGTCTCCGGAATTCTGCCTCCTGGCGCTGCTTGGCGGGCTGACGCTGGTGCGTATCACAGGCAGCGATCCGGCGCAGAACATGTTGATGCTTCTGATCGGCGTCGCGCTGGCAACGATCGGCGTCGATGCTGTGGGTGGCGACACGCGTTTCACGTTTAATACAAATAGTCTCGCACTGGGATTCGATCTCGTTCCGGTAACGTTGGGTCTTTACGGGCTGAGCGAGCTCTTTCATGTCGTCGCCTCCAACAAGGGATTTCCGCGTGCCGAAACCGTACGCTTGCGTGACATGATTCCAACGCGCGCCGAATGGTCGCGCGCATGGCCCGCCATCGTGCGCGGCTCGGGCATCGGATTCCTGATTGGTCTACTACCAGGACCGGGATCGCTGACCTCGACATTCGCGTCCTACGGAGTCGAGAAGGCGATCGCGCGAAAGCATCGAGATGAATTTGGCCAAGGAGCCATCGAGGGATTTGCCGGGCCTGAGGCCGCCAACAATGCCGTTGCGACTTCGGCTCTCGTGCCGGTGCTGAGCCTTGGCATTCCATTCACGCCCAACGTCGCATTAATGCTCGGAGCTTTGATCGTTCAGGGCATCCAGCCAGGACCTTTGCTGCTCTCGCAGCATCCGGACGTGGTGTGGGGACTGCTTGCTTCGATGTATATCGGAAATATCGCGCTGCTCGCATTGAACCTGCCGCTCGTGGGCATCTGGGTCCGCCTGCTACGGGTGCCGCAATATGCCCTGATCGGATTCATCTTCGCTATCAGCTTCATCGGCGTCTACACGATGCGTAGCAGCTACTGGGATCTTTGCGTTCTGGTCGGCTTCGGTGCAGTCGGCGCCGTCCTACGCCAGATCGGTTTCGATCTCGCTCCGCTGGTCCTTGGGATTGTCATCGGTCCGATTTTCGAGAAATCGATGCGCGAAACGCTGTTTCTCAGTGGGGGTGACCTGTCGATTTTCGTCACCCGACCGATCAGCGCCACGTTGTCCGTCCTCTGCGTCGTAGCGGTCGTCGGACCATCAATTGCAGCGATCATCAAGCGAAACGTCAGTCCCGCAAAGCCAGCATAACAAACAGTTCCGATCCATCACGGCTGTGGCTCACGCCGCATCCGTGCGGCGCTGCATGGAGGAAATTGGATGCAATATCCAGGCGAGAAACATTACCCGGAGGGCGTGCGGTGGAACGAGCCCATCAAGGCGTGCCTCGTGTCCGACCTGCTTGAAACGTCAGCACGAACGTTCGCAGATCGTCCTGCGATCGAATTTCGCGATCGGCAGATCACCTATTTCGAGCTGAATGCCAGAGTGGCCGAAGCCGCGACAGCGTATCTGCGCGATGGTCTCGCGCAGAACACCACGATCGGACTGTTTCTCGGAAATACGCCAGATCACCCGATTAATTTTTTCGGCGCGTTGAAGGCGGGTGCGCGTATCGTGCACCTCAGCCCGCTGGACGGCGAGATCACGTTGAAGCACAAACTGTCCGACAGTGGTGCGCGCGTCGTTGTCACCAGCAACCTGTCATCCATCCTCCCGCGGGCGCTCCAGTTTCTAGAGGCGGGTGTCATCGATCGCATCATCGTTTGCGAAGACGAAGCCTGGGGCGAGACGAAGAACACGCTGGCATCCTACGACCAGCGGGCGCAGATCGTTACCTACCGGGAGTTCGTTGCTGGAGCCCAGCAGCCTGCGCACTGGCCAGTCATCGAGCTCGATGACGTCGCACTGCTTCAATATACCGGAGGAACGACCGGCTTGCCCAAAGGCGCGATGCTCTCGCATCGCAATCTGACTGCTGCGGTGTCGATCCGGGAAGTCTGGACGCGATCCTTCCGGAGAAAGCGGAACGCCGCGGAGCGGGTGATCTGCGCCCTGCCTCTGTTTCACATCTATGCGTTGACTCTCATCCTCATGAAGCGGCTGCGTTACGGTGATCTCATCTCATTGCATCAGCGTTTCGATCTCGACGAGGTTATGCGCGATATCGAGGTCAAGCGCGCGACGGTATTTCCCGGCGTGCCGACCATGTGGATCGCCATCACCGGTCTGCGAGATCTGGACCGCCGCGATCTCTCGTCATTGGCCTATTGCAGTTCCGGCGGTGCGCCGCTTCCGGTGGAGGTCGCTGCGATCTTCGAGTGTAAGACCGGTATCCGCTTGCGTAGCGGTTGGGGCATGACGGAAACATGCTCGCCGGGCACGACGCATCCATCAAGCGGTCCGGACAGGCCGGGCTCGATCGGCCTGATGCTGCCGGGCATCGAAATCGACATCGTTGCGCATGACGATCCGTATCGCGTTCTGCCCGTCGGGGAGGTTGGCGAATTGCGTATCCGCGGACCAAACGTCACGAATGGCTACTGGAAGCGTGACGAGGATCGGTCCGAATGGTTCATCGGCGATCGCTTCCTGACCGGAGACATCGGCTACATGGACGCAGATGGCTGGTTCTATCTGGTCGATCGCAAGAAGGATCTCATCATCTCAGGCGGCTTCAATGTGTATCCGCAGCTGATTGAACAGGCGATCTACACCCATCCTGACGTCAAGGAAGTCCTGGTCATCGGCATTCCGGATGAATATCGCGGAGAAGCTGCCAAAGCCTACGTCACGCTACGGCCCGGAGCTGCGCGCTTCGGCATCGACGACCTGCGCGCCTTCCTAACCGGCAAAATCGGCAAGCACGAATTGCCAGCAGCAGTCGATTTCATCGACGAGCTGCCGCGCACCAATGTCGGCAAGCTGTCCCGGCAGGCGCTCCGCGATCAACTCTCGTCCCGTTCTGCTTAAAATGGAAGTTATCCTATGACTGATGCCGTTATCGTATCGACTGCGCGTACGCCGATTGGAAAGGCCTATCGCGGCGCGCTGAACAACACCGATGGTGCCACGCTGCTGGGCGAAGCGATCAAGGCGGCAGTGATGCGCGCCCAGGTCGATCCGGGCGACATCGAGGACGTGGTCATGGGCGCCGCCATGCAGCAGGGCACGACGGGCGGCAACATCGCCCGCAAGGCGTTGCTCCGCGCGGGCCTTCCAGTGTCCGTGTCGGGTACGACAGTCGATCGCCTGTGCGCATCGGGACTGCAGGCCATCGCCATCGCCGCACGCTCGGTGATCCATGACGGCGTGCAGATTGCGGTCGGCGGTGGCGGCCAGTCGATCAGCCTGGTGCAGAACGAACATGCCAACACATATCGCGCCGTCGATTCCGTATTGATGGAGATGAAGCCGGACATCTATATGCCGATGCTCGACACCGCCGAGGTGGTCGCCAGTCGCTATGCGATCTCGCGAGACCGCCAGGACGAGTATTCCTTCGACAGCCAGATGCGCACTGCGTCGGCCCAGGCCAGCGGAAAATTCGACGACGAGATCGTGCCACTGTCGACCACGATGTCGGTGGCGAACAAGGAGACGAAGGAAACTAGCCTGAAAGACGTCGCGTTCTCGCAGGACGAGGGACCGCGTCCGGATACGACGCAGGACGGGCTCGCCAAGCTGAAGCCGGTGCGCGAGGGCGGCAGCATCACGGCCGGCAATGCCAGCCAGTTGTCAGACGGCGCAAGCGCCATGGTGATCATGAGCGACCAGGAAGCGGCGCGGCGTGGTCTGAAGCCGCTCGGCATTTTCCGCGGCTTCGTGTCGGCAGGCTGCGAGCCGGACGAAATGGGTATCGGCCCCGTCTACGCCGTCCCGCGCCTCCTCGCGCGTCACGGCCTTGGCATCGATGATATCGACCTGTGGGAGCTCAACGAAGCCTTTGCGGTTCAGGTGCTCTACTGCCGAGACAAGCTCGGCATTGACCCTGCGAAACTGAACGTCAATGGCGGAGCCATTTCCATGGGGCATCCCTATGGGATGAGCGGCGCGCGCCTGGCGGGTCATCTCCTGATCGAAGGCCGCCGCCGCAAAGCCAAATACGGCGTCGCCACCATGTGCGTGGGCGGCGGCATGGGAACCGCCGGCTTGTTCGAGATCGTCCACTGATCCGAGCCCCTGTTAAAGCATTGCGCAGCGATGTGGGGCCGACTGGGCCGGACAGTGCTGCGCGCAAAACTAATATAGTCCTGATCGGAGAATTAAATTGAGCGAACTCGTCAAGCTCGCGGTGGTCGATCGTTGCGCGGTGATTACCATCGACGCGCCGCCGGTGAATGCGTTGAGCGCGGCCGTTCGCCGCGGCATCCTCGATAACGTCAAAGCCGCAGATGCGGACGCTGCGGTCGATGCCATTGTGATCGCCTGTGCCGGACGCACATTCGTCGCCGGCGCGGACATCACCGAATTCGGCAAGCCGCCGCAGCCGCCGGCCCTCAATGAGGTGATCGCCGGCAACGAGAGCTGCAGCAAGCCCGTGATTGCTGCGATCCATGGCACCGCGCTCGGCGGCGGCCTTGAACTCGCGCTCGGTTGTCATTTTCGCGTCGCCGTCAGCAGTGCCAAGCTCGGCCTTCCCGAGGTCAAGCTCGGTCTGCTGCCCGGCGCCGGTGGCACCCAGCGCCTGCCGCGCGCGGTCGGCCCGGAATTTGCCGTCAAGATGATCGTGACCGGCGAACCAATCGGCGCGGTCGAGGCGCTTGAGCACGGCCTGATCGACGATATTGTCGAGGACCCAGTGGATGGCGCAGTTGCCTTCGCGAAGAGCGTCGTTGCCGAACGGCGCCCGTTGCGGCTGCTGCGCAATGACGATTCAAGGCTCGCGGCCGCCCGGGCGGATCGTTCGCTTTTCACGGCCGCCGCAGCGGCAGCAACAAAGAAGGGGCGCGGCATGAATGCGCCGCTGGCATGCGCCGAGGCCGTGAGCTGGACCCTCGATACGCCATTCGACGAGGCGTTGAAGCAGGAGCGCGAGAGCTTCCTGAAGCTGGTCGCCGACGATCAGTCCAAGGCGCAGCGCCATGCCTTCTTTGCCGAGCGTGAAGCAATCAAGATTCAGGGCGTGCCGGATGGCGTGAAGCCGCGCCCGGTCGAGCGCGTCGCCATCATCGGCGCCGGCACCATGGGTGGCGGCATCGCCATGTCCTTCGCCAATGCCGGCATTCCGGTGACCCTGATCGAGACCGGGGAAGCGCAACTGACCCGCGGCCTCGACATGATACAGAAGACCTGGGAGGCCACGGCTGCCCGCGGCGGCATCGCGGCGGATGAGCCGGCCAAGCGGATGGCGCTGATCGACGGCAAGGTCGGTCTCGAACACGTCAAGGACGCCGATCTCGTCATCGAAGCCGTGTTCGAAACCATGGCGATTAAGAAAGAAGTATTTACCGCCATAGATGCCCATGCTCGACCCGGCGCGGTGCTCGCCACAAATACCTCCTATCTCGATATCAACGAGATCGCGGCCGTCACGAAGCGCCCGCAGGACGTGCTGGGTATGCACTTCTTCTCGCCAGCCAATATTATGAAGCTCTGCGAGGTCGTGCGCGCCGAGAAGACCGCGACCGATGCCCTCTTGACGGCAACAACGCTGGCCAAGCGCATGCGGAAGACACCGGTTGTCGTCGGCGTCTGCCACGGCTTCGTCGGCAACCGCATGCTGGCCGTTCGAGGCCTGCAAGGCGAAGCTCTGCTCAAGAGCGGCGCGCTTCCCGAACAGGTCGATCGCGTGCTCACGCGCTTCGGGCTGCCCATGGGACCGTTCGCCATGGGCGATCTCGCGGGTCTCGATATAGGCTGGCGCTCGCGCCAGGACCGCGGCGTCCGCTGGGATATCGCCGACGCCATCTGCGAAGCCGGTCGCCTCGGTCAGAAGACCTCAAAGGGTTATTACAAATACGAGCCAGGCTCGCGTGCGCCTATCTCCGATCCGGAGGTGGAAAAAATCATTGATGAGACGTGCAGGCGCTTCGGCCTGACGAGACGCGCGATCGGTGACCAGGAAATCATCGAGCGCATGATCTATCCGATGATCAACGAGGGCGCGCGCATCCTCGAGGAGAATATCGCGGCCCGCCCTGGCGACATCGATGTGATCTGGCTCTACGGTTACGGCTGGCCGATCCATCGCGGCGGTCCGATGTTCTATGCTGATCTCGTCGGTCTCAAGACGATCGTCGAACGTCTCGAGTTCTATGCGGAGACCCTGAACGAGCCTGCGTTGAAGCCAACCGCTCTGCTCGCGCGTCTGGCGCGAGAGGGCGCATCCTTTACATCGCTCAATGTAGCAAATTCGCGCGGCTGACGGATTTCCGCCGAGGAATTAAGACGCCATCACGTGCTCAGGCTGCTCGCGCTGCAAGTCGCGCGAGCAGCCTCGCAGCAGAGAACAATGCGCCGAACAATAACTGACGACGATCTGAGCAAACTTTGGTCACTCGTAGGCAAGCACTAAGCTTGTGCACGAGCAAATTTCAAATTAGCCTTCTGTGAAATGTCAATTGGCAGTAACTCGGGGATTTAAGAACATGAATAAGCTTCTCGCTGTTTTTCTCCTGACGGTTTCCACCAGCGGCGCATTTTCAAGCGCCGTAGCCGCCGAAAAGATCAACGTCCTGCTGCCGCAGCGCAACGCGAACGAGGCGATCGCGCCGTTCATCGCAGCGAAATATCTCGGTTACCTCGAAAAGGAGGGGCTGGAGGTCGACTATATCCTGGCCGCAGGATCTAACGAGGTCGCGATCCAGGTCGCCACGGGCAACGCTCCGATCGGTTGGGCCAGTCCGGCGCAGGCCGTGATCGCCATGCAGGAGGGCGCAGCGGCTCCCTTGGACCTGCGCTACTTCTCTAGCGTCGAATATCGCAACATCTGGTCTCTTTCGGTTCCGGCCGATAGCGCGATCCAGTCCGTTGCAGAACTCAGAGGCAAGCGCATCGGCGTGACGGCGCTCGGCAGCGCGGGCATGAACTACGGCAAGGCTTATCTTCGCGCTGCGGGGCTGAACCCGGACCGCGATGTCACCTTCATTCCGATCGGCGCGGGCGGGCAGGCGATCGCGGCTATGAAGCAGAAAGTGGTCGATGCGATCGTGTTCTGGGAGACTGCGAACGTCACGTTCGAACTCGCCGGCTGGCCGGTCAGGCAGCTGAAAATCGAGGACAAGCTCGCCAAGCTTCCGGACGTCTCGCTTCTGGCGACCAACGACACGATCAAGAAGAAGCCGAAACTCCTCGCCGGATTCGGCCGCGCGTTGTCAAAGGGCCTCGATTTCTGCCTGGCCAACCGGGTGGCTTGCGTCCTGATGACGTGGAAGGTCTATCCGGAAACCAAGCCTGCCGAAGGCAGCGCGGAGCAAAAGATGGAACGCGGGTTGAAGATGGCGTCCTCTTGGGATTTTTGGATAGATCCCGAGGTCGGCGATAAGCGCGGCGTTTTCATCGAAACGCGGTGGAAGGATCTAAGCGATTTCTTGCTGCAGGGCGGCCAGATTGCAAAGCCAATTCCGACGTCGCGCATGTTCACCAGCGAGCTGGTCGATCAAATCAATGATTACGATCGGGCAGAAATCGCAAAGCAAGCCAAGGCTTTCGATCTGAAAACGCTGCGGTAGCGCGCAGCAAATCCGATATCGCCGCCGCGCGAGCGCGCACAACCTTCATCAAACGAACGAGATACATGCATGCTGATGTCTCCCGCAAGAGAGGCCGATAGGCTGGCGCATCCGGACCGGACGCTTATCAGGGTCGAGAATATCGAGAAAAAATTCGCCACCCATTCGGGCGAGGTCGTGACCGCACTTGAAAGGGTTAATCTCGACATCAAGGAGAACGAGTTCGTTTCGGTCGTGGGACCGAGCGGATGCGGAAAGACGACGCTGCTGCGCACACTGGCCGGATTGACCTCGGTGACGTCGGGGGCCGTGAATTTCGATGGCGAGATTCTGCGTGGCCCGCGGTCCGACGTCGGCATCGTCTTTCAGCAGGCGCTATTGCTGCCGTGGAATACCGTGCTCGATAACGTACTGCTGTCGCCACACCTGAAGAAGGACCGATCAGAGGCGACCAGACGGCGCGCTGAGCGCTGGCTGGCTTTTATGGGACTTGCAGATTTCGCCAAGAAGTATCCGTTCGAGCTATCGGGAGGTATGCAGCAGCGCGTTGCGATTTGCCGTGCGCTGATGCGGGAGCCTAAAGTTCTTTTGATGGACGAACCGTTCGGCGCGCTCGACGCCATGACGCGTGAATCGCTGAATGTCGAATTGATGCGTGTGTGTTCCGAAGAGAAGAAAACCGTCCTGTTCATCACCCACAGTATTCCGGAGGCCGTCCTACTCGGTGACCGCGTGGTTGTTATGTCGCCCCGACCTGGCCGCATCTCGGATGTCATCGACGTCGATATCGAGCGGCCACGCAGCCTCAAGACGATGGCCGACAATCGCTTCGGTGAGATTTGTGATCGAATAAGGACAATTTTCGGTTCGGACGCGCCGACGGGGGCATCACTATGAACAACAAGTATGCGGATCCGCTAATTGCCCGAATTCAGATGATTGCTTTTGCCATTGTCCTCCTCGCGGTTTGGGAGGCGATCTGCCGGTTTGGCCACGTCTCTCCATTGGTGGTCCCGGCCCCCAGCGGTGTAGTCGTGAGACTTTACGCGTTGCTGAGCGAGGGGACGATGTGGCCGCATTTGATGGTCACATTGACGGAGATTCTAGTCGGTTTCGGTGTTGGAATCGCGTCCGGGCTTGTCGTCGGGGCGTTGGTGTCCATGGTGCCAGTGATTGAGAAATTCGTCTATCCGTATCTGGTTGCAATGCAGACCGTTCCAAAGGTCGCGATTGCGCCGCTTCTCGTCATTTGGTTCGGCTATGGATTGACCTCGAAGGTCGTCATTACGGCCCTGATCTGCTTCTTCCCGATCCTGGTGAGCGTAATCTCCGGTTTCAATTCCACAGATCGCGATCAACTTGACATGATGAAGGCCTATGGCGCGACCAAACTGCAAACCCTGATTCGCCTTCGCATCCCTTCCGCGCTGGTCCTGATCTTCGCAGGCCTCGAGATTGCGTCCGTGCTGGCGGTGATCGGCACGATCGTCGGCGAATTCGTGGGCGCGCAGGCTGGCCTCGGCTACTTGATCATGAGTTACAATTTCAATCTCGATATCACGGGCGTGTTCGCGATCCTGATTGTCCTGTCTGCGATCGGCATGGTTCTGCACAGCATCACGCGCTTCGCCGGGCGTCGGTATATTTTTTGGATCCGGCGCGAGCAGCCGGCGGTGATGCCGCACTAGATCGCGTTCGAGCCGTCAAATCCTACAGATCGCAGATGCGCTCCCGTGACAAAGGGGGTGTCAAAGCATGGTTGCGGGCCGTCGCCCGCCGAATTCGGAGTCGTTGGTGTTATGGATCTGAGCTTTACGGCCGAGGAAATCGCATTTCGTGACGAAGTCCGCACGTTCTTCGATGAGAATGTCGGTTCGGCGGTGCGCGCCAAACTGATGGCGACCCGGCATGTCAGCAAGGACGAGCTGGTCACCTGGCAGCGCGTGCTGAACAGGAAAGGCTGGGGCGTACCGCACTGGCCTGTCGAATATGGCGGCACCGGTTGGAGCGCGGTGAAGAAGTATATTTTCCTGGAGGAATTGCAGAAGTACCCCGCACCGTCACCGCTGCCATTTGGTGTCAACATGGTCGGTCCCGTCATCTACACATTCGGCAACGACGATCAAAAGAAGCACTATCTGCCGCGCATTGCCAATATGGACGACTGGTGGTGCCAGGGCTTTTCCGAGCCAGGCGCGGGCTCGGACCTTGCGTCGTTGAAAACCACCGCGAAGAAGAACGGCGACACCTGGATCGTCAATGGGCAAAAAACCTGGACGACCCTCGGTCAATATGCCGACTGGATCTTCTGCCTCTGCCGCACCGATCCCGCTGCCAAGAAACAGGCGGGCATCTCCTTCATTCTGATCGACATGAAGTCGAAGGGCATCACCTGCCGCCCGATCCAGATGATCGACGGCGGCGCCGAGATCAATGAAGTCTTCTTCGATGATGTCGTCGTTCCGGCCGAGAATCTCGTCGGTGAAGAGAATAAGGGCTGGGACTATGCCAAATTCCTGCTTGGCCACGAACGGGTCAATATCGCTCGTGTCGGCGTTTCCAAGGCGCGCATCCGCGGGATCAAGGAACTGGCATCTCGGACCATCGCTGGTGGACGGCCACTGATCGAGGATCCGCAGTTCCGCCAGAAGCTTGCCGCCACAGAGATCGAGCTGAAGGCACTCGAACTGACGCAGATGCGCGTCGTCGCCGCTGAAGGCAAGCACGGCAAGGGCAAGCCGGATCCGGCTTCCTCGATCCTCAAGATCAAGGGTTCGGAAATCCAGCAGACTCTGACCGAATTGCTGCTCGAAGTCGCAGGTCCCTTCGCGGCGCGATACGCACCGGAAGGCGAGGGGCAGAACGAAGAGGACGACTGGGCCTCGCCGATCGCGCCGACCTATTTCAACTACCGCAAAGTGTCGATCTATGGCGGCTCCAACGAGATCCAGCGCAACATCATCGCGAAAGCGGTGCTGGGGCTGTGATCTGACCACACGACGCCATCCCGGGGCGTGCGCGCACTTGCGCGAGCGAACTTGGAATCCCGACGTGGCCTGGCATCTCAGAGACTCTTATCTCGAGATTCCAGGTTCGCGACCGGCAAGGGTCGGACGCGCCCCGGAATGACCCGATGCTGCATTTCAAGGAAATGGAAAATGGATTTTGATCTCTCCGAGGAGCAGCGCCTCCTCAAGGACAGTGTCGACGGCCTGTTGAAGTCGTCCTACGATTTCGAGGCCCGCAAGAAATACCGCGCCGAAAAGGGCGGCTGGAGCCGTGACGTCTGGGGCAAGTTCGCCGAACAGGGCCTGCTAGGCCTGCCGTTCAGCGAGGATGACGGCGGCTTCGGCGCCGGCCCGATCGAAGCCATGATCGTGATGGAAGCGCTCGGCCGCAATCTCGTCATCGAGCCCTATCTCGACACGGTGGTCATCGGTGGTGGCTTCCTCCGTCGGGCATCATCTGAGCAGCGCGCCGCGCATCTGCCGGGCGTAATCGACGGTTCGAAGACGCTGGCCTTTGCGCAGCTCGAGAAGAATTCGCGCTACGACCTCGGCGACGTCACCACTTCGGCCCAGAAGAACGGTGCGGGCTACACATTGTCCGGCGAGAAATTCGTCGTCGGCCATGGCGATACGGCTGACACGCTGATCGTTACCGCGCGCACCGCCGGTGGCCAGCGCGATGCCAAGGGCGTCGGCGTGTTCCTGGTGCCGGCCAATGCCAAAGGCGTAGATATCCGCGGCTACGAGACCCAGGACGGCAGCCGCGCCGCCGACATCAAGCTCAACAATGTCGAGGTCGGCGCTGACGCTGCGGTCGGCAATGCCGAAGACGGCCTATCTGTTGTCAACCATGTGGTAGATGATGCCCGCATCGCGCTCTGCGCTGAGGCGGTCGGTGCGATGGAAGAGGCGCTGAAGATTTCGGTCGAATACCTCAAGGAGCGCAAGCAGTTCGGCGTGGCAATTGGCTCGTTCCAGGCTCTGCAGCACCGCGCCGCCGATATGTTCACCGCGCTGGAGACTGCGCGCAGCATGTCCTATCTGGCCTCCATGGCATCCAGTTTCACCGATTTAGACGAACGCACGAAGACGGTTGCTGCCGCCAAGGTGCAGATCGGCCGCTCGGGGCGCTTTGTCGGCCAGGGCGGCGTGCACCTCCATGGCGGCGTCGGCGTAACTATGGAGTATAAGATCGGCCACTACTTCAAACGGCTCACGATGATCGAGAGTCAATTCGGAGATGCCGATTTCCATCTAGCGCGGGTCGCCGCGATGGACGGGCGGATTGACTAGCATAGGATGGTGGCTTTCTCAGGACAGCGGCCTGTGAGCGCTGACCTTTAGTGGGATGTTAGAGCTGTTCGCCAATCAACGACTAAACATCAAAGATCGGCGCTATGCTTTGAGCGTATGCTTTGGTCCCTCACCTGAACCGTAGCAGTCATTCCAACGACCAAACCGTCGACATCTTCTCTCTTGATACGAATTCGGACCGGAATGCGCTGTGCCAGCCTGACCCATGAGAAAGTCGGATTGACGCTGGCAAGCATGCTTGCTCCCGAACTCCGGTCCCGGTCCTCGATCCCTCCAGCGGTGCTTTCGACTTGCCCGTGCAAAATCGCTCCGCCCATCAGTCTTACATCGACGACATCGCCGACATGGATGCGTGGCAATTTTGTTTCCTCAAAATAACCTTCGACCCGCACGGTATCGGTGTCAATCAGGGCCATGATGCCGCGCCCTGCGGCAAGGTAGGCGCCGGGTCGCAAATCGAAATTGGTCACACGTCCATTAGCGGGCGCGCGAATTTCCGAGCGATCGAGATTGAGCCGTGCGATATCGAGGTCAGCGACCGATTGGCTATAGGCTGCCTTGGCCTGCAGGTCCGCCGCGCGGATCGTCTCGCGCTGCTGCTGCGACACGACGCCTTCGCTTAGCTTTTCGTATCGTGTGCGATCGCTGGCAGCCCTCTCGGCCGCGGCTTCGCGGTTAGCCAAGGCGGCCTCCGCCTGTCGGACCGCGAGGCGGAATCGTTTGGGATCCAGCCGCAGCATGATGTCGCCCTTGCGGACAAGTTGATTGTCTCGGATCAGCACCTCTTCAACGAGACCAGAAACATCGGGCGCAACGGCGATGATGTCGGCGCGAACGCGGCCGTCTCGGGTCCAAGGGGCTGTCTCGTAGTGCTCCCACATGCCTATACCGATCGGTGTTGCGACGCTCACTGCCAGTGTGGTGATCAGAATTCGCGGAAGAATTGAACCCATTGTCGTCATGACGGCAGCCTTCCCAGAATGGCGTAGGAGATATTGATCAGGATTACGAAGATGGCGAAGTCGAACAGCGCGGGGTGCCACGCAAATTTCCGGATATCGATGACGGCGAATTTGCGGCTCGTCGCGGATGCCATGAAGCAGATGGCAAGCGCACAAACACAGGCCAAAGCGAAAGTCGGCACATATACGCCTGCGACGGAGAATTCCTCGTTCATCGAATGGCCTCTTCGGATGAGAAAGCACGGGCATGTGGAAACAACGTGCGACGCAGGCCCACCAGAGCGAGCTGCCGTCGTGTGGGGATCTTGTGTTTGCCGATCTCGGCGCATAGCGCGCTGTCGATCGCTGTCAGAAGGGCTTGAGCGTCGTCGGGTTTTAGCTCCGCTTTGCCACGCGCATGCCAGCGGAATGCGCGCGACAGCAGTGGCAGAAGCTTCGAGACATCGCCGCCGGTCTGGGCATCCCCGCGGATTGTGCATTGCTTCAAAGCGAGCAGATCAAGGCCGATCTGCAGCGCGGCCAGCGAGCGGCGCCCTTCCACCGCGATGTCGGTGCCGGAGGCGGCCAGGCGGGGGATGACCAGGCCAAAGCGATCGAGCATGATGCCGACCCATTGCGCGCGGATCATCGGCCGGCGTGCTGCGGCCAGCCTCGCCAGATCGGACCAACCCTGGCGCAGCAGGCGGTGCGCCGCGCGTGATGCCGATAACGAACGCAGCCAGCGTATCGCCATGAATGCTGCCAGCAGCCCGACAAGCGCGGCTGCATTGCCGTTGATGAATACACTGAAGTCTGCGCTGAATTTGTTTTGTAGATCGAGCGCGCTGATCAGGCCGAGGCCGAGCGCCAGCGCCTTGATGAAATGGCGGGGATTGGCCTGCAGATAGCCGATGACGAGAAAAGTCGGCGCCAGCGAGAATACCAGCATCGGGAAACCGGTGATTGCCGGGAAAATCACGAACAGGTAGATGGCGGCGAGCGGCAGGCATGCCAGCGTCCATAGCGCGTAGGAGATCAGGGTCGGCGCGGGGTCGTCGAGGCTGCTGTAAAGTGCGGCGGCGATCGCGGCGATCTGCGCGGCAACACCGCCTTCCGGCCATGCCGTTGCGATCCAGACCGCGCAGCAGCCGAGCACCGCGACGACGAGAGCGGCGACCGACAAAGCGGCGAGGCCGGGATCGCGATGCAGGTGCCGGCGCGCATGTCGATGCGGGAATTTGGCTTTGCTCTTCCGTGCTGAGTCCTGGGAGGGGCCGTGCAGCGCTGCGCATAGGCCATGGGCGGAGGCCAGCGCGTCGATCAAGATAGCCAATCTCGCGACCGTCCCAGCTTCGAGAAGGCGATCCCATTCGCTGCGATCGTAGCCGCTGGCTGCTTCGAACCGCTCGCATCTGCCGATCAATTCGTCCGCATCCCCCGGGGATCGATCCGGATTCTGCGTCCAGCCGGCAAGGTCTGCCAGCAGGCCGTTGAGCTTCGCCGAGCGCCGCTCGCCCAAGGCGGTGAGACCGTCCTCAACTGCAAGCAGCATCGGCAGGACCAATGCGAGCTGGTCCTGCACAGCGCCGATAGTGCGCTGGTCCGGCTTCCTCGCGGCGGTGTCATAGCGCAGATGCGTCGACAACATGTCGAGTTGGGTGATGTCGGCGGCCAGCTTCCAGCGACCGGTATCCATGTTGGCGGAACGCGCTGACAGCACATCGGTCGTCCGAGCGAAGGCGTCGGCGACTGCGGCGCCCAGTGTTTTCAGAACAGGGCTTGAGATATCGCTCGGGAATAGCAGCGTATGCACCAGCGTTGCGCAACTGATGCCGAGCAGGATTTCCTCAACCCGCGACAGCGCGGTATCGAACACCATGGCCGGCGCGCTCACGCTGGAAAAAGCGACGGTAGTGGCGGTGTAGCCAGCCAGCAGGAAGACATAGCTGCGCGGGCTGCGGTCCTGCAGGGAGATATAGAGGCATAGCCCGGCCCAAGCGGTGACCGCGACCGACAACAGGACCGGCTGATCGACTAGGACCGGTACCAGCGCCAGAGCGGCGCAGGCGCCTAGCAATGTCCCGAGAAACCGATAGACGGCGCGAGACCGGACTGCCCCGGCGAATGGCTGCGCGGTTAGATAGACGGTAAGCATCGCCCAATAGGGCCGCTGCAATCCGAGACGAAAGGCGAGATAGATCGCGAGCATCGCCGCGATGAACGAATTCGCCGAGAACAGTGCCCATTTGGGGTCGAGTTGGCCGGGTGATGCGGCGGCAAAAATCCGAGACAGAAGTGATTGCGGCATGGTCCTGATCGTCCGTGAGGCATCCGGACCATAGGTGTTGCTGTCTCGCAATGATTTCGATAGTCTACCAATTAATTGCGAAAACATGACAATGCGCGGCACGCTTCATCAGCATTACCGTCACTTCAATCCTGACAGTCTGGACCGTCCGATCGTAGCGGGGATGGTGGATACGCAGGAGAAAGAGGATGAGCTGCCCGTCCACACCCATCGCAAGGGACAGCTCGTCCTCGCGCAGCGTGGTGGGGTGACCTGTGAGGTGCCGAGCGGGCTATGGATGGTCCCGCCGCGCTGTGGTGTCTGGATCCCTGGCGGCATGCCGCACAGCAATCGGGTCACTGCCAATGCCAGCCTGCTCTTTCTCTATGTGGATATGGAAGCAGCAAACGTGCCGCAGGAATGCTGCACCCTGTCGATTACGCCGCTGCTGCATGAATTGATCTACCGCATGGCGACGTTGCCGCCGCTTTATAATCCGCAGGGGCCCACGGCACAGATCGCAATGGTGCTCCTGAACGAGCTGATCGCCATGCCGACCGAAAGGCTGCACCTTCCGATTACGCGCCATTCGAAACTGCGCTTTATTGCCGATTCCTTGATGGACAATCCGGCCGACCGCCGGACCGTGGCGGAATGGGCGGAAGCTGCGGCGCTCGGCGAGCGGACGCTGATGCGTCTCGTGGTTACCGAAACGGGCATGACCTTCAGTCGCTGGCGTCAGCAACTTCAGATCATCGTTGCCATCCAGAAACTGTCTGCCGGAGAAACGGTTCAGTCGGTTTCGGGCGCTTTGGGCTATGAGTCGGTGAGCGCTTTCATCACGATGTTCAAGAAGGCGCTCGGAAAGTCGCCCGCGCGCTATTTCTCTGAGCGCGAGGCCGATCAGACACTACACCTTCGGGTGGATCTGGCTGGTGATGGGCTGCCAGCCCCGCCGGATGCCCCGGGGCGTCTGACGTGATCATCGGGAGACACCGATGGCTGCAATCAGAGCGACTCGTTCCGGATGATCTCGATGCCGAAGCCCGACAATCCCCTGAAGTGATGGGTCGAGGATGTGAGATGACGGATGGATGTGATCCTCAGATCTCGCAGTATCTGGGCTCCCACGCCAATCTCGCGCCATTGCCTGTTGCGATCATCCTCAAGCGAGGAGCCTGGTGCCAACGGCGCCGGGGGGACGCCTGCGGCGCCGTCGCGCAGATAAACGAGGACACCGCTCCCATTGTCTTTGAAGTGCTTCAAAACGACGTTCATCTTCGCCTGTTCATTACCCGAAAACAGATCGCGCAAGATGTTCGGTTTGTAGAAGCGCGTGAGGACGTTGGTGCCGTCGCCCAGATCACCATAAACGTAAGCCACATGGTGGATGGGATCGAACGGAGAGCGATAGGAGTAGCCCTGCAGCGGGCCGATTGGGCTGTCCGCGGTTACGCTCGATACGCGTTCGATCAACGTCTCGCGGGCCTGCCTGAAGCGGATCAGATCAGCGATGGTGACATGTTTCAGTCCGTACCTTTCGGCGAATGCCGCGACCTGCGGCCCCTTCATGACCGAGCCATCGTCATTCATCAGCTCGCTGATCACGCCGATCGGTTCGAGTTTAACTAGTTTGCACAGATCGACGGCGGCTTCGGTGTGGCCTGATCGCAGCAGCACACCTCCCTCTTTCGCGATGAGTGGAAAGATGTGGCCGGGCCGGGAAAAATCGCTGGCGCCAGCGTTGGGATTCGCGAGCGCGCGGCAACATGACGCTCGCTCCTCGGCCGAGATGCCTGTCCCATTATCCGGCCGGTAGTCCACCGATACGGTGAAGGCAGTCGTATGCGCCGAGTCGTTGTTGACGACCATGGGGTCCAGGCGAAGACGCCTTGCGTGGTCGGCCGTAATTGGCGCGCAAACGATTCCCGATGTATGCCGGATGATGAATGCCATCTTTTCGGCCGTACACAGGGACGCGGCAACGACAAGGTCACCCTCACCCTCGCGATCATCATCGTCGGTGACGACGACGATCGAGCCTTCGGCGAAAGCGCGCAATGCCGTGTTGATTGATGCCACCATTGAAAGATCTCACCTGCGACGAAGTTAGAACGATAGCTCTGCGGTCATGCAGATGGATCCGCATATGACACCTGCGAGATAAGTGCGCGCCTCTTCAAGCATGCATCGAGACCTCAAAATGTTTGTCTCGATCGCTTTGTAGTCCTACCACGCTATAGCTGGGGAAACGGGCATCGATGCGACGGGCGCATCGGATCGCGATGAGCTCGCTGCATCATATCGAGGCTTTGTAGTTCGCTCCAAAGAGCGAGATGAGCTGCTGCACACCTTCACAGTAATCGGGTGATTGGTGTCGAGCGGAAGAACGGTCTTGTGGGAAATGCGTTTGAGCACGAGATTGGACCGAATGCTGGAAACACCGGGAATACGCGAAAGCTTGTTGACGATGAGATCCTCAAGATCTTCGATGTCGGACACCATGACGCGGAGCATGTAGTCGCTGTCGCCCGTCATTAGATAGCATTCCATGACCTGCGCAAGGCGATCGATTACCCGTGTAAACGTTTCAAGCGACGTCTGGACCTGCTTTTCGAGCTTGATCTGGATGAATGCGGTCACTCCGATGCCAAGCAACGCAGGATCGAGAACGGCGATTCGGCGGTCGATCACGCCAAGTTTTTCGAGCGTCTTGACGCGTGCGAGACACGGGGACGGTGAAAGATTGACGCGTGACGCGAGTTCGACATTGGTCAAGCTCGCGTTCTGCTGAAGTTCGTTCAGGATCTTGATGTCTATTCTGTCGAGAGAGGTCGTCATCATCGCGTGTCTCCCAAAACTAGCAGTTACGGATCCGGACTCGTCTCTCGCGTTATGGGACGGAGTGACAACCGAATGACAAATGCTAACCTCAGGCGCGCCGATGGAATTTCGACAAAACGCCGACTTGTATCGAAAAACCGTCAAATTTGTTTTTGTGCATTGCGATCAATTAGTTGAATGCTTAGTTCTCAGCCATTTTTTGCATATTCGATGCGCAGTGTAGTTGCTGGCTAGGCGTCGGATGCCTGCGCAAACCTCGAAGTGCCGGTGAGCGGTTAAGCTGATAATCCATCAGCTCTCAGGACCGTGCACGATCTGATACGGTAGAACTTCTCTGATATCAGGATCGATTGACAGTTTGCTTTTGAGAGGGGGACGGCACGCTGCGAGCAATTCACCCGCTCGCAGGTCCGGCATGAGATGCCGATCGGATCGTAGGCAGCCTTGTTGGTGCAGTCGGGCCCGTCCGCATAGATGAAGTTCTGTGCGTAGGAAATCTCGCATCCAAGGGCAATTGCATAGCGTGGACGCGGGGCTTCGAATCCTGCACGCGCTTTTGACAATTCCGCGGCTAGGCATAAGAAGCGGACGCCGTCCGACGTCTCGACGAGCTGTCTGATGATCTGGCTCGGTGTTTTGAAGGCCTAGTGAGCGTTCCAGAGCGGGCAGGCCGCGCCATAGCGCGCGAACTGCAATTTGGCGGCGCTATGGCGCTTGGTGATGTTGCCGGCACGGTCCACGCGCGCAAAGAACACGGGCACACCTTTATGGCCCGGGGCGCTTCAGTGTGGAAAGACGGCGGGCCACTTGCTCCAGGCTGGCGTCGAACCGGATGGCGATCGGTTCGAGATCATGTCGGACGGCCACGACCGCGGGCAGAAAGTGATCGCCTCGGCCCTCGCCGACATCGGCTTCGACGTCGATATGGGGCCGCTATTCGCCACCGCCGACGAAGCCGCGCGTCAGGCCGTCGAAAACGACGTGCATATCCTTGGCCTTTCCTCGCTCGCCGCCGCCCATCTGACGGCGATACCCGAACAGAAGGCTGCGCTGAAGAAGCAGGGCCGCGAGGACATCATGATCATCATCGGCGGCGTGGTGCCCCCGCAGGATTATGACGAGCTCTACAAGGCCGTCGCCGAGGCGATTTATCCACCCGGCACCGTGATCTCGGAAGCGGCGGAGGAACTGTTCCAAAAGCTCAATACGCGGATCGGATACTTTGCTGTCTCCTGATGTCTGCTGCGTTGAGGACAGCCGGATGCCACGCCGCCGGTTTGCAGACGAAGAAGGTTTGAAACATCGCACGGGGCAAGCGAAGGACCCAATTGTCCGGCATATCGCCGCAGCAGCATAAAATGCCGGTGAACGACATGCGATGTGCGCTGTTCAAGCATTAATGCTGGACGGCCAGGGTGACTATCCATCGACGATCGGTTGCAGCGGGCATCGATCAAATGGATTTCAAAAGTGAAACTCAAGCAAGTTTATCTCACAGCGGTCGACCCGGAGCGTCTGGCTTCGTTCTACGAAGGGCTGGGTCTGAAGGTGCGGTTTGCGGACCCGGGAAAGTGGATTCAGTTTGTGAGCGATCCCGCGGCTTTCTGTGTCGCCAGTTCAGCTGAATCGGTGTCGGATCAACTGCAAGATGCCGTTTTGGTGTTTGATGTCGACAATCTGGAAGCTGCAATAGAGAGCGCCGTAGCTGCCGGTGCTCAAGTTGAAGCAATTCGGGACATGGCCAGCCACGGTCGTGCAGTGAAGGTGCGCGACCCGAGCGGCAACGTTATCCAGTTCTACCAGGCGATCAAATAGATCGGACACCCATAGATAAGACGGCGGACACCAACGCCGATCACCATCGACGATATCGGGGCGCATCTTTCACATGAATCTGAGAGTATCATCTATGCAAGCGCCCGGAGCGTCCGCGTCCGAACCGGTATCGCTCGATCCCGCTGAATTCCGCATTGCCATGCGCAATGTACCGGGCGCAGTCTCGATCGTCACGACAGGCCGGATGCCTGACCGGCACGGTCTGACCCTGACAGCTGGCTGTTCTTTATCGACCGAGCCGCCGAGTGTGCTCATCTGCGTCAATCGATCTGCAGGGGCGCATGACACGATCAAAAGCAGTGGCTTATTCTGCTGGAATATCCTGAGCATCGAGCATCTCGGTTTGGCTCTGACCTTTTCGGGCCAAGACGGCAGCAAAGGCGATATCCGCTTCGCAGACGCCTTGTGGCGTGCTCTCAAAACCGGAGCGCCGAGTCTGATAGACGCGATCTGCAGCTTCGATTGCCGGGTTGTAAACGCGCACAGCTCGGGCAGCCACACAATCTTCACGGGCGAGGTCGTGGCTCAGACCACGAGAAAGGGCGGTGAGCCGCTCGTCTATGTGGATGGATCTTTCGCCGCACCGAAAGCGCTTCAGCAATAAGTCGAGCATCGACGCAATACCGATTGCGATACAGCCAGAATGGAGCAAATCGATATGCCTAGAAAGTTTAGTGTCCCCGTCCGGGCTAACCGTGAGCTTTCAGATCAGGCGTATCGCATGATGCGTCGGTCGTGCGAGGCGCGCTGTCATGAGCGAGGCGCTCTCTCTGCAACATGCTTCACCCATCTGCCAGCGGATGCGTGTTGATGCTGTCGCTCTGGCTCAATGTTCTCGCCGGCGGGGTGCTCATCGGCCTGGTTTACGGACTTGTTGCACTGGGCCTCACCATCATTTTCGGTGTCATGCGCGTCGTCAATTTCGCGCATGGAGAAATGGTGGTCTTTGGGGTCTATATTGGATACTGGACCGTTCGCATCTGGGACATCCCGATCATAGCAGCCGCTGCCATTGCCGCGGTGGTCATGTTCCTGTTTGGATATTTCCTGGAGGTTCTGGTCGTGAAGCGGTTCGTCAATCGACCGCACCACTACCAGTTCATCGTCTTCATCGGCCTGTCGCTTCTTTTCAGCGGCGTGCTTCTGGTCTCGTTTGGTCCTGATCCGCGGCCGACGGCTTCGCAGCTGTCGTTCCAGACCGTTGCGGTGGGGCCGCTCACGCTGGATTGGGCGCGGATTCAGGCGGCGGCTACAGCTGGCTTCCTCATCGCTGCTCTCAGCGCCTACCTGAAGTATTCTGCATTCGGCCGATCCCTTCGTGCCGCTGCGAATAATCGCTTGGGCGGGATGGTCGTCGGCTTGAATATCCCGCGCGTCTACGCCGTGACCTTCGGCATCGGCTCCGCTTGTGCCGGAGTCGCCGGTGCGCTGATCTCACCCTTGTTCGACGCGCAGCCCTATCTCGCTGTCGACTTTACACTTCTGGCCTTCGTGACGGTGATCGTCGGCGGTCTCGGCAGTTTCGGAGGCGCTCTTCTGGGCGGTCTTACGATCGGGGTGGCCGAAGCGATCGCGGCGTTGATGTTCACGCCGTCGATGAAGACGGCGCTCCCGTATGCACTCTTGATTATCATTTTGATTCTCCGTCCGAGAGGTTTCTTCGGTGCAAAAGAAGTTTGATCAGACCGGCGATCTGAAACGATGGGGTGCCGGCGTTCTGGTTTTCGTCATCCTTGCGATGGTGGGTTGCACGTCCAACGCTTATGTCATTTCGCTCCTGACGGTCGTCCTGCTGTTCACATTCATGGGACAATCCTGGAACCTCATGCTCGGGATCGGTGGCCAGCTATCCATCGGTCACGCGCTGTTTGTCGGAATTGGCGCGTATGCCGTGGCCATCCTGAACATCAAGTACGGAATCTCACCATGGGTCGGGTTGATCCTGGGGGCGGCCATCGCCGGTCTTGTCGGTGCCGTGCTCGCGTGGCTCAGCTTCCGGTTCGAGGTCCACGGCATTTACTTCGCGCTGCTCACGATCGCCGCCGCTGAATTCGCCCGGATCATGTTCGGCGGATGGGACTATGTGGGGGGAATGCAGGGAATGTTCTTTCAGGCGCCGACAGGTTCGATGGACATCGTCATGCTGCGGGGCGATGCGCGGTTCTATTACTTCGTTGCCCTCGCGCTCGCGGCCATTGGCGTCGCGGGAACCGAAATGATCTCGCGATCCTATCTGGGTTACGTCTGGCGCGCGATGAGGGACGATGACGATGCGGCGCGCGCGCTCGGGGTCCAGACCTTTCGCCACAAGATTTTGGTGATCTCGATATCGGCCGCAACGGCGGCGATCGGCGGTGGCGTGCTGGGCCTCGTGCAGGGCGCGATCTTTCCAGACTCGATCATGGGGATGGGAATTTCGGTTGATGTGCTCATCGGCCCCGTGGTGGGTGGATTGGGCACTGCTTTCGGTCCGCTGATCGGCTCGATGGCCTCCATACCGCTGCACCATGCCATGGGCGCTCTCGGGGACAGCCTCGGAATTCCGGGATTGAACAGCATCGCATATGGGGCCGTACTGATCCTAGTCGTATGGTTCCTGCCGGACGGCATCTGGCCGGCCATCGTCCGCCTTTATGGGGCGATCCAGTTCCCGGCGCGTGTTCGACTGTCACAACTGCGGAAGGTCGAAGAATGACCGCGTTGCTCGAAGTGAAGAACCTGACCAAGTCCTTCCAGGGACTGGTCGCCGTCAACGATGTCAATTTCTCGCTGGCGGCGAGCCGCATCACCGCCCTGATCGGCCCAAATGGCGCGGGCAAGACTACGTGCTTCAATCTCGTTGCAGGTGCATTGAGCCCCACCCGCGGACAGGTGCTGTTTGAGGGGTGTTCGATCGAGCGGACGCCGCCTGAAAAGGTCTGTCGCATGGGCATTGCGCGGACCTTCCAAATCGTGCGGCCGATGAGGGACATGTCGGTGCTGGAGAATGCGATGGTGGGGGCGTTCACTTGGACGACAAATGTCAAGGAGGCGCGATCCAAAGCCTATGAGTCCCTGGAAGGCGTCGGCCTTGCTGGCAAGGCGAATGCGCGCACCGATCAATTGACGCTGCCCGATCGCAAGATGTTGGAGATGGCCAAGGCGTTGTCGACGCGCCCCAAATTACTGCTCCTCGATGAAGTGATGGCGGGGCTACGGCCGACCGAGGCGGCCGGCGTGGTCGGCGTGTTGCAAAAGCTCGCGGAAGGCGGGCTGACGATCCTGCTGGTCGAGCATGTGATGCGGATCGTGATGGAGGTGGCCTCGACGGTCGTGGTGCTGCATCACGGCGCCAAGATTGCCGAAGGCAAGCCGTCGGACGTTGTCGCCGATCCGCGAGTGCTAGAAAGTTATCTAGGGGCAGGTTTCCATGCTTGACGATGCTCTTCTTGCCATCGATGACCTTTGTGTCGCTTATGATGGCTCCAATGCCCTGAACGGCGTGTCGCTCCGAATTCGCAAAGGCGAACTGATCTGCGTCGTCGGCGCGAATGGCGCTGGCAAGACGTCTCTCATCCGGTCGATTGCAGGCATTGTCCAGTCGTCGAGTGGCTCCGTCCGGATGAAAGGGGTCGATATCACGCGGCTGCCACCTTGGGAGATCTGCGAAATGGGCATCGCCCAAGTCGCCGAAGGCCGCCAGATATTCAGCGCCCTCTCCGTCGAGGACAATCTGCTCATCGGAGGCTCGCTCAAGCGGGCAAGAGACGATCAGATGGGCACGCTTGAATTCGTCTATCAGCTGTTCGAGCGGCTTCGTGAGCGCCGCCGCCAATTGGCCGGAACGCTGTCCGGGGGCGAACAACAGATGCTGGCGATCGGCCGAGCGATCATGTCGAAACCGGAAGTCGTGATGTTCGACGAGCCGTCGATCGGGTTGTCGCCCGCACTCACCGACGTGATGTTCGGAGTTGTCAAATCGCTGAACGACCAGGGCATCACGGTCCTCCTCGTCGAGCAGAATGTAGCGAAATCGCTGGCATTGAGCAGCCGCGGCTATGTCCTCGAGAACGGGTCCGTGGTGCTTCACGGATCGAGCGGTGAACTGCTTGAGAACCCAGATGTCCAGCGCGCTTATCTGGGATTGTAAGGCGCGACGAGCCGGCGAGCTGTGGGTGAAGAAGACAGACAAGTCTCGTCATTACACCCGTCGGTCCGCTGTCGGCGGCCTACCTGTCGTATCCTGCTGAGGTTCCCATCATGAGTACTGACAACTCCCTTTTGATAGAGCGCGATCATGACCTGGTCACGATCACGATGAACAGACCGCCGGCCAATGCTTTGAATTCGCAACTCATCGCCTTGTTGCTGAAAACTATCAAGCGGTTCGCAGAGGACGAGCATCCTCCTGGAATCGTGCTCACCGGGAGCGGAGTTCGCTTCTTCAGCGCCGGCGGTGACATCAAGGAAGTGGCAGGGATCGAGATCGCGAGGCCGCGCATCCGGCTCTTCCACGAACTGCTTGTGATGATGGAGAGATATCCGGGCCCGATCGTCTGCGCGGTCCGCGGCTACGCGGTCGGAGGGGCTTTGGAATTTCTTCTGCATGCGGACTACGTCGTCGTCGACGACGCGTGCAAGATTGGATTTCCCGAAATCAATCATGGTCTCCTGCCCGTGACAAAAGGTATGCGCCGGGCTGCCGAAAAACTCGGCGTGAGGGCGGCACAGGAGCTTCTGTATTGGGGCGATCTCGTTGACGCGACGCGAGCCAAGGCGATTGGCGCAGTCAATGAAGTCGTTCGGACCGAAGAGGTGGAGCCGCGTGCGACGAAGGTCTGTCGGACATTGCGGCAAAAGGACCGAAAGCTGTTCGATGCGATCAAGCGATCACTCAATCTTACGGCCCAAATGGATGATCGTGCGCTTGAGGACATGACCGTCGCTGACCTCGGTGCCTATGTCACGGCAGAAAGTTCGGCAGATGCACGGGCGCGGTTCCTTTCCAAGAGCAATAAGGGCTGAACCGATGGCACGTGGATATCCCAGTCAGATCCATCTGGAGCAAATGAGCTTCGAAGACGTCGCCGCGGCTCTGGCTGCGGGATGCACAGCGGTGGTGATCCCGCTGGGCGCCATCGAGCAACATGGGCCGCACCTGGCGCTGAGCATGGATGCAGATCATGCCGAAGCTTTGGCTGAGCGCGTCGCCCGGATCTGCGGCAGGACTCTGGTTACGCCGACGATCAAGACGGGCTGCTCCGCGCACCATCTGCCGTTCCCAGGTACCATATCTCTCCGCCCTGAAACGCTGGAGGCGATCTGCACCGACTACTGCACGAGTCTCGCCGGGCATGGCTTCAAACGGCTGCTGATGTTCTCCGGTCATATCGGCAACTTTCCGGTCATCAAAGCAATGCTCGCGCGCTTGCGCGCTTCAGTACCGTCCGATGTCGAGATCATTGCGTTCACGAACTCGACCCGGTGGATCGACACCTGGCGCCATGCGGTGAGAGATGCGGGCGGTGATTCCCTCGCCGTCGGCGGACATGCCGATATCGCCGAAACGTCGCTCATGATGGCGATCCGCCCGGAGAGCGTGAGACATGATCGGTTCGAAGTCGGACATCTCGGCGCTTTGACGGAGCAGCAGCTCGAATTGATGTGGAAGAATGGAATTCGATCGGTGTCCTGGAACGGCATTATCGGAAGCCCAATCGGCGCGAGCCGCGAAATTGGTGAGGCATGCCTTGCCGCGGTCGCAGATCTCCTGGTCGACACGTTCAAGGAGCAGGAAAGGTCGATCGGCTCCTGACGGCATAATATTTGGAAAGACTTGCGGTACACCACAGCATTCAAACGAAAATGTCGCTGCGCGTATGAAACTCTGTGCCATCTCGAAATCTAAAAGGATCTTGAAATGGCACTTACATTTGGGTTCTGGTCTGAGCAGGAAACCCAGGTCGGCCACAGCTACTCGCGCAGACTCCACGAACTGGTGGATGAGGTGCGTCTGGCAGAAAAGGTTGGCTTCGATTGCGTGGCGCTCTCGGAGCAGCATGTAGCTCTGGGCGGCATATCGAGCTCCGCTCCCGAGGTCGTATTCGGCTATCTCGCCGCGGTGACATCTCGGGTCAAGCTGCGCGCCGCGGTGACGCTGATGCCCCAGCGCATCAATCATGCCTTACGGTCGGCGGAACGTCTCGCGGTCACCGACATCCTGTCGCATGGTCGCATGGAATTCTACGGCGGCCGCGCCAACACAACGATCGCGATGCGGGCTTTCAACGTTGATCCGAACGAAACGCTGGCGCAGATGGAAGAGGGGCTGGCACTTCTCAAGAAGTCGATGCGCGAAGACATCTTCACCTTCGAAGGAAAGTATTATCAGATCCCGCCGCGTCAGCTGGTTCCGAAGCCGTTGCAGAAGCCGCACCCGGTCATCGGCATCGCCGCAACGAGCGAGCGTAGTCATGTCTGGGCGGGGTCTCAGGGCTTCGCCGTGATGAGCAGCAACATCTATCAGGGCTGGGAAGTTCAGCAGAAGCTGATCAACACCTACCGGTCCAACTGGAAGCGCGACGAGGATGGGCCGCTGCAACGCTCCCGCATCGGCATTCCCTTGTTCATCGGCATCGGCAAGACCGACGAGCAGGCCAAGGCGGACTATGCCGGTCCGCTCATGCATTACGCGAAGATCTCAACCGATGCCTATCCGCGTCTCGCCAAGATTGCCGATGACTACAAGTATATGAACGAGAGCGTACCATCTATGGAACGCGCGGCGAACGATTGGGACTATCTAGCCAACGAGTCGGCCACGACGGTCTGCGGCAGCCCCGATACCGTTATCCGTCAGCTCGAAAAATACGAGGCGATGGGTGCTGACGAAATCCTGCTGCACATGGACTCGGTGCCGCACGAAAAGATCATGGAAGCGATCGATATGGTCGGCCGCTATGTCATTCCGCACTTCAACGACCGCAACAATGTGGTGCGGCCTACCGAAGAAATTCTTGGAAAGATCCGCTTGATGCGGCCGCAAAACTGATCGAATGGAGAGATTGATGTCGCAGTACGATTACAAGTACCTGATCGTCGAAAAGCGCGCTACCGGCGTCGCAATCGTAACGATGAACCGCCCAGAGATACTCAATGCGATCAACTGGGACATGCATGAGGAGCTGGAAGACGTCTTCGTCAAGCTGGACCACGACAAGTCCGTCAATGCCATCGTTCTGACGGGCGCGGGACGCGGATTCTGCTCGGGTGGAGACCAGAAGTCGCTGGATAACGGCGTGCTTCCGTCGCCGACCCGCAGCGGACGCCACCTCATTCGCAACATGCTCGAAGTGGAAGTTCCGATCGTGGCCGCTGTCAACGGCGTCGCAGTTGGCCTCGGTGCCACGCTCGCGCTGTTCTGCGACGTGATCTATGCGAGCCCGACCGCGAGATTCGCCGATACCCATGTCAATGCCGGCGTGGTCGCGGGTGATGGCGGTGCCGTCATCTGGCCGCTCTTGATCGGGCCGGTGCGTGCGAAGCACTACCTGATGACCGGCGAATTCATCTCAGCCGAGAAGGCCGCGGCCATGGGTATGATCAACGAAGTGATTGCGGACAAGAATGTCCTCGACGCCGCGATCGAATATGCTGAACTGCTGGCCAGCGGTCCGAAAGAGTCAATCGTCTGGACGAAATACAGCGTCAACAAGATCATCAAGCAATATACCCATCTGCTGCTCGACACCTCGGCCGCATTGGAGATGTTGACCTTCGCGTCGCCCGAGCGGGCGGAGGCGGTTGCTGCGTTCGCGGCGAAACGCAAGCGTTTCGCGGAGCGATGAGATGGATCTCGCTGCGGTAACTTCCGGCGCTCAGCTGGCCGAATCGACTGTTGCGCAGCTGTTCGCTGCACGACTTGCGGAGCGTCCCGGCGAGATTGCCTATCATCAAAAACGTCACGGAGCATGGACCGGCGTGACATGGGGCGTCTATGCGCAGCGCGTAGTCAATCTGGCCAGCGCGCTGCAGCGCGCTGGATTGCAGCGTGGCGACCGGGTCGCGATCATGGGCGATTCGTCGCAGGAATGGTTGATCGCAGATATGGCGATCATGTGCGCCGGTGGCGTCATGGTCGGAGTCTACTTCACCTCGTCGCCTGAAGAAGTAGCTTATTGCTTCAGCGATTCCGGAGCAAAATTCGCATTTGTCGGCGGCGAGCAACAACTGCGTGTGGTGCTTGCTTCCGGCCAGGCCGAGCGGCTCGGCGGCATCATCGTGCTCGACCCCGAATGGAAGCGTAATCCGGCCGCCTCGGCAAAAGCTCTAGCCGATTTCGTAGGCGCGAAGAAAGTCGAACCCGCCACATATCTGCAGAAGGAGATCGCAGCGGCCAAGACGTCCGATCTCGTCAGCATCGGATATACGTCCGGGACGACCGGGAATCCGAAGGGTGCGATGCTGACGCATCTCTCCATTCTCGCTGGCGCCCATTGCGTCACCGTATTCGGGCCAAGCATGCGGAACGATGAGCATCGCGTGGTGGTGCATCTGCCGATGTCGCATACTGTGGCGCGCGGACAGGCAACGGTACTGCCGCTCGTTGCCAATGTCGTTCCTTATTTCGGGGAGACGACAGCGGACTTCGCTCAAACGATCAAAGAGGTAAAGCCGACCTATTACATGGCACCGCCGCGCTTCTATCAGCGATTCGCAACGCAGATCCTCAGCAAGGCGCACGCCGCCACCGAAGCCGGAGATCAGCGATACGCGCTTGCCATGTCTATTGCGCGCAAAGCGTTGGAGGATCGTCAAGGCGTTAACGCGCTCGATCCCTTCGTGTCCAGATTATTCGCGATCTGCCGTGAACAGGTCTTCCTGCCGCTGCTCGCGGAGGTCGGCTTTGACGAGCTGAAAGTCGCATTCACTTCGTCGGCGGCCATGCCGTCTGAACTGATGTCGCTTTGGCAGCTGTGGGGATTGCAGTTGAAGGAATGCTACGGACAGACCGAGCTGGTCGGTGCCAATCTCGTCCAGATGGCTGAATGGCCCAAGTCGGGGAATGTCGGAGTTCCGTTGCCCGACGCGGCCTGGGAAACCGCGGTGCTCGAAGACGGCGAGATGATCGTTCGAGGGCCGGGTCTTTTCATCGGCTATTGGAATAAGCCCGAAGAGACCAAGTCGGCGCTGCGCGACGGCTGGCTCTACACTGGCGACATCGTCGAGGTGTCGCCAGATGGGATCTTTAAACTGGTCGATCGGAAGAAGGAGATCATCAATACGTCGAACGGCAAATCGATCAGCCCGACCCAGATCGAAAATGAGATCAGGCACAGCCCGTTCATCTCCGAGGCGGCTGTCATCGGCGAGGGGCGAAAATATCTCACAGCATTGATCGAGGTGGATGCGACTGCGACCATGGACTGGGTGAAGTCGCGCGACATCAAGATCGAGAAATACTCGGACCTGGCGGCGTCCGAAATCGTGCACCGATTGATCGAAGCGGAAATCGGCAAAGCGAACGGAAGGCTGGCGCGGGCCGAGCAGATCAAGGCGTTCCGGATTCTGCCGGAGGAACTGTCGCCCGAAAACGGCGTGATGACGCCGACTCGTAAGAAACGCCGCAAGCAATTGCATGAGCGATACCAGTCCCTGATCAATTCTCTCTATGACGAAACCGAAGAAAGTCTGATCAGGGCGGAAATGGGTCTTTGACGTCAACGTGGGGGCAAGCGTGGACGCGTCGATGGACGCCCCCCAGGACCAAGCGGGCGTCGATATAAAGGTGTCGGGACCCGCGATTTTCAAGCGCAGTAAGCTATCGAGTCGAAGCAAATCTTTCTCATTCAGAAACAGGACATTCATATGACCAAGCGAGATGGGATCACACGGCGGACGATCGTAGGAAGCGGATTTGGCATTGCGACCGGCCTGATGTCCTGGCCGTCCGTCGCGGCGACACCGAAAGTGAAGATCGGGGCGATCATGCCCAGCAGCGGCGTGCTCGCCTTTCCAGGCCAGGCCTGTGTTCGGGGAATTGATCTCGGTGCGAAATTTGCGCGCGAAAAATACGGGCTCGACATCGAGATCGTTCATGCCGATACGCAGAGCCGTCCCGAGAATGGTCGAATCGCTGCGGAGAGCCTCATTCGGCAGGGCTGCACCGTGCTGATCGGCGCGTGGGATTCCGGTGCCACCATATCGGCACTCCAGGCATGCGAAGCCGCCAAGGTGCCGATGGTCGTTCACATCGCCAGCGCAACCCAGGTGACTTCACAGGGATTCACCCAGGTCTTCCGTTACTACCCGACCTCGCTCACCATCGTCCGGCAATCGTTGGTAGAGCTGAAATCCGTGCTCGGCACCTTGAAAGATCCGCCGACCAGTGCAGCCATCCTCCATCTCAACAACACGATGGGGCAATCGACGGCCGCGAGCATTGATCAGGCGTGGAAAGAGGTGAACGTTCCGCTCAAGATCGCGCAATATGTTGCCTATGACGAGAAGGCCAAAGACCTCTCTGTCGAAGTTGCCAAGGCCAAGGCATCGGGTGCCGATGCGTTGATCTCGGTCACACGCGTCAACGATGCGATCATGATCGCGCGCGAATGCATCAAGCAGGGCTGGGATCCCAAGATGGTGTTCTCGCCCAATTCCAACGGCGTGTCGGATAAGGCCTATCACGATGCGCTCGGAAAATATGGCAACGGTCCCATCCTGTCGGCGCTCTGGCTCAATCCGAAAGGGGCCGATTCCGAGAAAATCAAGAAAATGTTCGTCACGGACTATCCCAGTGACTGGTTCGATGCGAATGCGGGCTGCGCCTTCGAAGCCGTACAGATCGTGGGCGATGCCGTGAAGCGAGTGACGTCGTCGGAATCGGCGGCGATTCACAGCGCGCTCAAGGCAACCGACATGAAGCCGGTGCTGATGTATGGCGACAACACGAAGTTCGACGAGACTGGTCAGAACATCAACTGTTCGATGGTGATGCTGCAAGGACTGCAAGGCAGGCCACGTGTGGTGGCGCCGAAAGCCATCGCGGAAGCATCACTCGAATATCCGCTGATGCCGTACAGCAAGCGATAACTAACAGCGCCTCTGCACGCGGCCTCATAGAGATACCGTGAGGCCGGGCACGCCCGTGGTCAGCGAATGCGAGGCAGCCGGGGCTACGGCAAGGTCTCCGGATCAATGAGGCGCAGCCGCTCGGCAAGGAAACGCCGGGGGCTCTTTCCCATGGTTTTCTTGAACATCGTAATGAAGGCGCTGGGCGACTCATAGCCAAGATCCAAGGACACCGCCTGCACCGAACTGCCGGCCGTGAGGCGCTGCATCGCGACAAGGATGTGCAATCGCTGGCGCCAGCGCCCGAACGTCATTCCCGTTTCCTTGGCCACGAGGCGGGCGAATGTGCTTTCGCTCATCGCATATCGCGCGGCCAGCTCATCCATGGTGCTGCGATCGCCGGGATTCTGCAGCAAGGCTGCTGCGAGATGCTGAAGCCGGCTGTCAGCGGAGATCGGAAGGTACATTTCTTCCGTTGTCGACATCTGAACGAGTTCGTCGAGCAAGACCCGGCCGAGACGGCTGGTCGGCCCCTCCGGCGGATAGAGCGGCGGGAAAACGGAGAGGCGATGGATCAGTTCGCGTACCAGCGACGTGATCATGAGTGTGCAGCAGGTGCGCGGCAACATGCTGACTTGCGGATCGATGAACACCGTGTAGATGCGGCCGAAGTCGGCCACGCAGTTGCTGTGAAGAATGCCGGCGGGTATCCAGACGGCGCCTTGCGGGGGGACGATCCATAAGCCGCCAGGCGCCCTGCACATGACCGAGCCGTGCGATGCGACGACCAGTTGGCCCTTCTTGTGTGAATGCAGCGGAAGATCATCATTGTCCTCACTCGTTTCAATGCAAAACGAAGTGATCGGACGATCAAACTGATCCGGATCGACCGGATCATAATTGATCCGCAGATCGGGCAGATCCATGCGGGCAAAATCAGGATCATACTGGGGATCGGGCGCAATTCGCATTGTGTCAACTCGTCGACGCTGTCTGGTCCTGGGCGCGGCCTTGCCGCTCGACGATAGCCTTTTCGAGAGGTGAGGTCACCGAAAACTGTGAGGCGTGAATTCTGCGGAAAAATGTCGACGTTGCAATTCGGCGTAGTACTTGGTCAACAGCAGAGAATGCGGAATGAGGCATCCGGCGTCCGTATCCGGTCGAACGCGCTGCTTTGCTGCTGTCGAGCAGGCGGCTTGGACCGGTGAATGGCGAGACGTCGAAGACGCGCTCGTCTGGCGTTTCCTTGCGAGCCAACCCACCTTGAAGTCTGACGCATCTCAGATCTGGCTCGATCTAGCCAGAATGTCATATCCATTCCGCTGTCCATGCGTTGGCGGCACACATTGCTTGTCGCCCTGATCCATCGCGAAGACCTGAAACCGCTAGCTATGGAGAATGACCAGAAGTTGACGCCGAACATGGACGATAAATTTCCTATCTGCGCCACGAGATGTCTGTAAAATTCGCGATTGGCTACCGCCTTCGATCAGAGGGGCGTGCTTGCTCAGTCAGAGCTGCTCGCGTTACGCCGCACCGTCGTCGGGTATGTTCAGCAAACCTCCGCACGCTTTGCAGTGGGCCGCATCGCGGTCGTGGCGCTGAAGCCCGCAAGCCGGACATTTGAACCGCACCTTGCTTGGGTTGAACAGCACGCGTGCTAGATTCAGAAACAGCGTCACGCCGAAAATCATGATCGCCACGGTGATCAGGCGGCCTATGGTGCCCGGCAGTGTGATGTCGCCGAATCCGGTGGTGGTCAGCGCGGTGACCGTAAAATACAGCGCGTCCGCATAGTTGGCGATGTGCGGATTGGTATGGCGCTGGGTCTCGTAGACGACACCGGTCATCACAAAGATGAACACCGACAGATTGGCCAGCGCGGACAGCACCTCTTCGTGACGACGAAACAGCGCGCTGTCGCGGCGCAGATGTTCGAGCACACGAAACGTGCGTAGCATACGCAGCGTTCGCAGCACGCGCAGAAAACCGGCGGCTTCCCCGCTTGCGGATGCCAGTAGTGATCCGATCGCGGCGACATCGGTCCAAGTCGTCAGTCGCGTCAATTCGTGCAACGGGCGCCGGATTGCGACGAAGCGCGCAATGAACTCGATGAGGAAGATCGCGCCGAAAGTGAGGTCGAGCACGCGCGTGGTCTCACCGCGCGGCAAGAACGAGGTCGCGATGATGAACAGCAGAGAGACGAAGTCGAATGCCAACAGTCCATAAAGGAACCAGCGTGTCTGCGCGCTGTGCCCCTCGTAGAGTTGCCGTAGGCGAAGGCGAAACCGGCGAAATGGCGATGTCGGCGCGGGTATGTCGCCCGCTCGAGGAATGCTCATCGCGTCACTTTGAAATAGAAACGAGGCCACCTCAACCCGGCGAGCGGGCTATATCGTGGCGATGTCCCGATATGGCGTCATCCACTTGCGGCCAGTACCAGGCGCGCAGATCGTCGCCGCCACGGTGCGCGATGTGGACGCGGCGCGTGGCTTCGACGCCCATGGGCGGAAAGATCGGCGAGAAGTCGATGCCGGTGAGTCCGTCCCTCCACGAAATGCGCATTTCGCTTGTTGAACTGTCAGTCGTCAAGAAAGCCCGCACCCTGCGGATCCAGGAAACAGTCACCTCAGTCCCAAAACCAAACCGTAAAAGACGGCGCCGCTCCGATGCGATGGTCTGCGCGGCGCCGTCTTCCGTCCCCTGACAGCCGCCGGATGACATTTTGACTTTGCACAGACCGGGACATCTCAACTTTGCTGCAACATCCGGTCTCTGCGTAAGGCGGAGGGTGCCGCAACGTTGACTGATGGCATTCGACCTCAATCACACGGCCGGACCAGCCCGAGGATCATTTTGCCGAAGAATGCTCGTTTCAACAGCTTACTGACGGCGCTGTCGATCACACAATTCGGCCATTCGACTTATCGCTATAAAATCGCCGTCATCGACAAAGAGCTGGGGCTTTAAGAGGCGCTGCGACGAATGTTGCTTTGCATCTCGGCCTCGGTCTCCTGAAGCCAGAACGGCATGTCCATCGTGCGGTACAGTGCGGCCGCGCTGGTGAAATACTTCTGCGCGTGCGCGTGGGGGCCGCTACGCCGGTAAAGCTTGCCGAGGCCGAACGTGCAGTGGGCGACCAACGGACGCATGCCGCGCGTTTCGGCGAGTACCAACGCCCGGCGAAAATGAGTCTCGCCGCGCTCGGCATCGAACCGGTCGGGGTGGGTCGCAAGCTCGCCGAGAAGATGCAGCGCATGAGCCGCGAACCCGGCCTGGTGCGGCGAGGCTTCCAGTGCGCGGGTGCCGAGCCGCTGCGCGTCGTCGAGACGCCCCAGCAACAGCGCTGTCCGACCTAGCCACGGATAGAGCCATCCGAGATTCCCGACATATCCGGTCGCGACCTGACGCTCGACGAGTTGCTCACCTTCCTGAAGCCGGCTCAGTGCCTCGCTGGCGTCGCCAAGCTGCGCCATGTTCCAGGCGGAGAAGGCCACCGTCAGGGAAAGCAGGAGAGGGAGATTTCCCGCCCTGATCACCGCCATTGCACGCTCAAAACCTGGGCGCGCCTGTGCCCACTCGCCCCGCAGCAGGTGGACCGTCCCATCGGTAAGGTGAGCCCATCCGACGGCGTAGGCATCCAGCAGCGGTGCGACGAGCCGGATCGCTTCGGCTGCAGGCTCGGCCGCTTCGGCGAAGCGGCCTAGTTCCGCCAGGCTCATGATCAGGTAGCCACGGTCGTGAACCGATGGCGGAGCGGCGATTCCAAAATTCTCCAAGGCCCAACCGGTAGGCAGAGCGGAAAGATTGTCGGTGGTCAGGTCCACCACCCGGGCATGGTCGCCGCGGAAGAAGCGTACCTGTGAGAGAAAACTTGTGGCAAGGATGCGAAGCCTGAGGTCCCCGAGGCGCCCCGCGATCTCCAGCGCGCGAGCGCCGGACGCAAGCCCGTCGTCCAGCTCGCCGAGCCCGCCGTGCATACTTGTCATGACGGCGCAGACTCGGCCGCGCCGGCCGTCGTCGTTCATCCGCTCGGCGAGCATGCCCGCTTCACGCAGGCGTTCCAGCGCCCGCCCGACTTCGCCGAGCCGGACTAGCAACTGACGCAAGTCGAGTCGGATATCGAAGCCTTGCTCCAGCGTCGACCGACTCTCCGGCAGTGTCGCGAGAACCTCCAGCGCCCGTTCGAAGAATTCGACAGCTTCGCGGAGCGCCCATCGTACATGGGCAAGCCGACCCGCCTTGAGCCAAAAGTCGATCGCCTCACTAGCAAGCCCGGCCTCGGTGAAATGGTGGGCGACCACCTCGGGCAGGCGTTCTACGGTCGCCGCAAGCCGCTCGACCAGAACATTGGCGATATCCGCATGCAACTGTCGCCGCCGGCTCCTGAGCATCGTGACATAGGCGGCGTCCTGAACCAGCGCATGTTTGAACACGTAAGTCGCGTCCGGCGACGTTCCGCGTCGGAAGACGAGGCCGGACGCCATCAGCCGTTCCAGTCCCGCGTGGAGGTCCATCGGGGGCATGGCGGACACGGCGGCAATCAGCTCGTGGGAGAACTCCCGTCCGATCGCAGCGCCGATCTGCGCCACATGTTTGACCGTGCCAAGCCGGTCGAGGCGGGCGACCAATGAAGCTTGCAGCGTGGTCGGGATCGCGAGTGGCGGCAGCGGGCCATCGAGCACGTAGCGGTCCGTCGTCTCGCGTAACAATCTGCTATCGAGCAGCGTGCGCGTCAATTCCTCAATGAACAGTGGGACGCCATCCGTATGCGCAAGGATCTGATCGGTGACGACGTCAGGCAGCGGCTTGTCCTTGGTGACGGCACCAATGATGGCGGCGCTGTCATGACGTCCAAGGCGGCTCAAGAGCAGCATTGTAACATGGGGCTGGCCGCCCCAGGTCGGTTCGAGTTCCGGCCGAAACGTGACGGCCAGCAACACCGGCATGTTAGCGGCGCGCGCGACCAGTCGATCAAGCAGGTCGAGTGAAGTTGGATCGATCCAATGGACGTCCTCGAACACGACCAGGACGGGGCTTTGCGCTGCCAGGCCGTCGAGCTGGTCGAGCAGTGCCGCGAGTGTCATCTCTCGCTTCTGCTGCGGACTGACCGCCAATGCTGGGTAGCGTCCATCCGTCGGCAGCGTCAGCAACTCGGCAATCAGCGCCATGTCGCGCGGCAGATTTTTCGCCGTCGGCTTTAGCAGGGCCTCCAATTTCTCGAGCTTCGCGCTGGAGTCGCTGCTCGGCTCGAATCCCGCGGCCTGTTCCAGCTGCGCGATGAACGGGTGGAGCGCGCTCTGCGCGTGGTGGGGCGAGCAGAAATAGCGAATGCGGGTATGCGGCTCGCCATCGAGACTGCGCAGCAGGCTTTCGGCAATGCGCGATTTGCCGATACCGGGCTCGCCGGAGAGCAGCACGACCTGACCCTCGCCGAGCTTGGCCTGATCCCAGCGGCGCAACAGCCGTTCGATTTCTTCCCGCCGTCCAACGAGCGGGGTGAGCTTACCCGCGCGCCTGGCCTCGAACCGGCTGACGCCGGCCGTCTCGCCGCGCACCTGCCACGCTTCCACCGGTTGCGGCCGCCCCTTCACCTCGATGGGATCGCGTGCGCGGCAGTCGAACATCTGCCCCACCAGCCGCCGCGTGCTGGCGGCAATCAACGCTTCACCGGGCACTGCCGCGGCTTGCAGCCGCGTCGCGATGTCCGACGTCTCTCCGATCGCAACCCGCTGCTGCATAGTGCCGGCCCCCTGCCACTTGCCCACAACTACGAGCCCGGACGCGATGCCGGCACTGGCCTGAAGCGCGGTGCCGAAGGAGTTTTTTAAGGTGCCGACCGCATCTAGAAGGGCACGACCAGCGCGAACCGCTTGCTCGGCGTCATGCTCACGCGCAGCGGGATACCCGAAATAGACGAGTGCGCCGCTGCCTTCATAATGCGCGACGAATCCGTCGAACTGCGCCACTATTTCTGCAGTCATCCGGTGGAATGCCGTGATCAGGTCATGGACATCTTCCGCATCGAGCCGTTCGGAAAGCGAGCCGACCAATTTGCAGACAAGTATCGTCAACTGGCGTTGTTCGAGCTCATCGAGGTTCGCCGCAGTTGCCGCGTACCTAGAATCGCCGGCCGTGAGAAATGCTTCCGCGATGGCAGGCGCGGCATGCTGCGGCTCGGAGCCGTGCGTCTCTGGCGTGTCGGCCGCTCCCCCGCTCCGAATTTCTGAGGCGAGCGCCCGCGTTGCTGCATCCGGCTCGGTGCTGAGCTCGCGCTTCAACATCGAAACGATATCTAGATAATACGTCAGCGCTTCGGTTCTGCGGCCCTTGGCGGCGAGCGCCTGCATGGTTAAACGGTGGACATCTTCCCGCATGTTGTTGAGAGCGTGGGCGCGTTGGCCAGCCTGCAAGGCTTGGTCGATACGGCCGGCGGTCAACTCTTGCCCGCCGATGCCGACCAGTGCGTTCAAAGCCAGTTCCTGGAGCCGCTCGCGTTCGCCGGCTAGCCACTCGCTCCAGCTCTCTTCGCTGACACCGATAATGTCATCCACAAATGGACCCCGGTAGAGATTTGCCGCCGTATGCATCGCATCGTGGCTACCATCCCGGATCAGTGCCTCGAACCGACCGACATCGCACGACACCACGGTTGGGTTCAGCCACACGAACTCGCCATCACTTTTGATGGCGTCCGAGCCGATAACCGGACGAAGCTTGAAAAGCGCCTGGCGCAGGTTCTGCCGGGCTTGAGTGTCGAAGTGGGAGCCCCATAGGAGCGTCGAAAGCCGCTCGCGCGGCTGGGGCGCAGGCCCCGTACAGCCCAGATAACTCAGCAGTGCAGCGAGCTTTTTGTTCGGCAGGCTTATTACGCCATCGGGCCCGGTCAGGACGAAGCGGCCCAGAAGTGAAAGATTGATCCTTGGGCTAACTGCTTCCACTGCTCGGCTTCCAGCTTTTCTCCAAGCTGTAGCACTTTAAGTGTGCAACTTGCACGAATTCACCGCCGCGCGAGAAATAATAACGCTGAAATGACGGCCCACTAACGTCACAGACGTCCCGGACTGCCCTTATGCGCGCTCGTCACCGTCCGCGCGTCAGCTCTGTGGCGCTGCGTTCTCTCACTATTCGTAAGACCGGGTCAGCCGTCTTGCCGCTGCTCTTTCGAGGCGACTGACGGGACTTCGTGTCGAAAGCAAATGCGCTTGGCGTTTTGGAGTTAAGTTATGAAGTTCGAACTCGGTTCGCCGACGAAGTAAACGACGCAGCCAGCATTTGAAGATTCGCATCTTCGCCGCGCTTTTCTCCGACGCACCGCGCTGTGGCTATCATTGTCCATCGTGGTGATCGCGAGCGGCGTCCTTGTGGCCCCGGCCCTCGCTGACGGCGGTGCGGGCGGAAACAACGCGGCTGGTTCCGCATTTGGCGGTGAGGCGGGTTCGGATAACCTATCAGGCGGCTCGGGCGCGGCTGGAAACCCAGGTGCGGCGGATCCGATCGGAGGCCACGGAGGTGGCGGCGGCGGGTCCGGCGGGGACGCGCGAGCGCCGCTTAACGCTGGTGGCGCTGGCGGCGCTGGCAGTGGTGGTGCGGCGGGAGGAGCGGGTGCGACCCGGGCGGACGTTTCTGCGGGGGATGGCGCCGCCGGCGCAGCCCCCGGCGGCGGGGGTGGCGGCGGCGGGTTCAATGTCTATTACGGGTAATGCCAGTTTAAGGTCCGGCGGAGACTTCACGGCGAGTGCCGGAGGTAATGGCGGGGCTGGAAACGGCAGCGGAGGCGGAGGTGGGGGCGGAGCAGGCGCAGCCCAATTAGCGTTGACTGGCAGTGCCAGCAACGAAGTCAGCAGCGGCGATCAACGGATTGGCGGCGCGGGCGGTGCTGGTGGATCGAGCGCAACCGGGGTCGGTGGTTCAGGCGGTACAGGCGGGTTCGGTGCGCTTTTCGCAGCCGGCGGAACGGGGGATGTGCGGTTAGGAGCTCTACTGAGCGGCGGCGCTGGAGGTGCCGGCGGCGTGGGCGGCGCCGGCAATGGCGCTAATGGAGCGGGCGGCGCCGGGGTTGTCGGTCAGGACATCACGACGTTAACAATGGCACGATCCGGGGTGGACTAAATGGCGATGGCGTAACCCGTGCCGCTGCAATCCGTTTCACTGACGGCGACAACACCCTGACACTCGGCAATGCGACAGCTGCCATCATCGGAGATATCGACACCGGAGGCTTCTATCTTACGCTCGCACACCACGCGTTTTCCATTCGTCTGTAACGTGCGATCGCCGGGCGGCTGGTCGCTGCATCGGCTAGCTGGGAGCAATTCGCGGCTTTCTCACGGAAGGTGTCTGCAAGCTTCATTTCATCCTCCTCTAACCCGTCGTTCTTCGGGTCACAGCGTTCTTACTTGCCGCGCTCAATGTCGCGGGCCTGCTGTTCCAATTCGTCCGTCAGCTGGAGAATGTTGCGCTGGACCTCCGGGTCGGAAACCAAGCGCGCCATAGCACGATACTTTTCGACTTTCTCGCGCAGTTCCCTGACGGTACGCCTCGTATGCATTGCATTTCCCTCTGCGGAAACAATACGCTGAAGGGTACAAATAGTTCAGCTTCAAGGCGCTGCAACTAAGCCTGGCTTTGAGTTTTTGGGTTCGGTAGTTCGACTAGCGGCGGCTGCATCGGCGCCGCTGCAGCTCGCAGGGACGCATTTTGCACTTCGTCAGCCAGCTGAATAAGCTGATCATGGAGCCGGGCATACATTTCGCGTTTGGTAGGATCCGTTGCGAGATCCCGTACCAGACCCGCCTCTGCGGCATCTATCCGCAGCTTTTCGATCGAAGCCAAAAAATCTTTCATGAGACGCGTCGCTCCTTGCTGGATAAGGCGGGAGCGCTTTAGGCGGTCTCATCACCGATATATGCCACAGACCTGCGGTGATGATGGACGACAAACTACCGCGATGTCGGTTCCAATCGATTAGATCCAGTAGAGATGCAATTTGCTAGATCGCTGCCTTTCAGGGCGTCCAATCGGGACGCCACCCTTTTTGCATTAGGTCGATCAAGAAGCGAACGAAAAGGCCGGCATTCGCTTATCGTGTGGGTCCTCCAAGTTGTAGAATGAGAATGATGTTTCTTGCAGAAAGACAACGAGTTAATCGGCCGCGTGGAGTGTCAACCAATCCCTATTTGAAGGCGGCACTCGTCGGCACAGCGGGCCTGGTGGCTTCCGCTATTATCAATCGCTTCCTCGCAAAGAAGGCAGAGCGCGACAACCCACCAACTGGCAGGTTCATCAACGTCGACGGCGTCGGTCTGCACTATGTCGAGCGCGGCGTCGGACTGGCTGTCGTGCTGCTACACGGCAATGGCAGCATGATCCAGGACTTTGGGTCGAGTGGATTGATCGACGCGGTCGCCCGCGATCATCGGGTCGTAGTATTTGATCGACCAGGCTTTGGTCACACCAACAGGCCTCGAAACGCGGTGAAGTGGGGGCCGAACGAGCAGGCCGATCTGATTAAAATCGCTCTCGAACGCCTCGGCATTCAGAACGCAATTATTGTTGGCCATTCGTGGGGAGCCTCGGTCGCGGTTGCAATGGGATTACGCCATCCTGCGTCGGTACATGCGCTTGTGCTTGTGTCCGGCTATTATTACCCGAGCTTTCGTCCGGATTTTGCCGCGATGTCTGCGCCTGCTGTACCTGTCATCGGTAATCTGATGAGTGTGACCGTATCGCCGATAGTCAGTCGGTTAATGTGGCCAGCACTCGTCGCCAAGCTGTTCGGCCCGGCTGCAGTGCCAGCCAAATTTAGGCGGTTTCCGAAAGAGATGGCAGTTCGCCCTTCTCAAATCCACGCCGCGGCCGAAGAATCTGGTTTGCTCGTGCTCAATGCTGCCCGCTCTCAGGCTCATTATAAAGAGCTGTCAATGCCTGTAACCATTATCGCAGGCCAAAATGATCGTCTGATCGATCCAATCTCACAGTCTGGACGTTTACATGACGTTGTCGCGCAAAGCAGGTTTCACCCGATCCCGGAGACCGGGCACATGGTGCACCAGACGGCAACTCAATCCGTCGTCGATGCGATTGGTGAGGTCAGCACCCCAGCCTCTGCCGTCGACAAGTAAGGGCAACCTGACGGCGGGATCTGAAAGATCGGTTTAGGACTACGTCCCATATCAGCACCGTCACAGGAGGACGATAAGCGCTGCTAATGCAATCAAACCCGCTATACCCGCCATCATTAATATTAGAAAGAACTTTAACATGCAGAACAACAAGGCGATAACGACGAAGTTGCACGCGTAGTCGCCGATTTGCGAGCGGTGAATGTTTCCCCTGCAGGGCGAAGAACTGTTAGCTTAAATGGGCAACCACCCAGAGGGGAACCCCGTGCCTAAAGCTCCTGGAAAAGCGCACGCGATGGATTTCGAGCAGCTTCTTGAAGCAATCGCCGCAGCAGGCGTGACCTTGTGGACTTGGAATGTTGACTCCGATGAACTCACAATGGATGACGCAGCATTTGACCTTTGGGGCGTCCCAAGGAGCAACAGCGTAACTTTCGAAGATCTTTCAGCTCATATCCACCCTGCGGACCGAGACCGCGTCAGGGCGGCTTTTGCCGCCACACGGGGGATTGTTGGACCCTATGAAATCGATTTCCGTATCATCATAGAGGAAGAAATCAGGTGGATCTCCGCCCGGGGGAAGGGCGACGACGCAGGCATTAGAGATCGCGTAATGTCTGGAATTTTTATCGATGTCACCGGACGTAAGCAGGCCGAGGAGGGGCATGAACTACTCGCCGGAGAAATGAGTCACCGAGTTAAAAACCTGCTGGCGATTGCGTCGGGCCTGACGGCGATCACGTCACGGTCGACGACAACGAGCGTCGAAATGGCGAAAGAGTTGACCCAGCGGTTATCCGCCCTTGGACGAGCCCACGATCTTATCCGTCCAATTCCAGGGCATGAAGGCAAAGCAGCTTTGCTCGGCGACTTATTAACTGTGCTGTTAGCACCCTATGACGACCTCGGTGCATTCAGCGGACGAATTCGCGTGTCGGTACCACGTATGGGCGTCGGAGAAGCGTCCGCGACAACACTGGCCATGGTCGTGCATGAACTTGCTACCAATTCACTGAAGTACGGTGCGTTGTCTGCCCCGACGGGAACGCTTGACGTCGCATGTTCAAGCCCCGACAGCGAAGTCATCATCGTCTGGACGGAGCGTGGCGGACCTACTGTCTCCCCGCCAGTTGGGGCTGGCGGCTTTGGAAGCAAACTCGTTGCGCGAAGCATGACATCTCAGCTTGGTGGATCGATAGACCGTCAGTGGCAGGAAGAGGGAGTCGTTGTAACAATAAAAATGGATAGAGAGAGGCTCGCTACGTGACCAAGCGTGTAAGGCATATTGCGATTATCGTCAGCGTCGGTGTGCGTACCAATGACCGTACCCAATCGACCGGGTTTGACGAAGCCTATATGTGCATCCACAGAGCGTAAGACTCCGACCATTCCAAGGTGCTATTGAAGGGCGGCCGGTAACGATCGCCCTTTATGCTGCGGGCTGCTCGTCGCAGTAAAGGAACACAAAGCATTAGCGCCGTTCAGATTCAGTTCACTAGAGTTTCAATCCCGCATGTCTTTTGGAAGAAGCGAACGAGATCGCCTGCAATTTCCTGGAGCGGTCGGGAGGCCTGGAAGGTTTCGATTGCCGCGCTTACCATGCTTTTCTGTCGCGTCAAGCCAGAAAGTCGCGACGTTCGCCCGTGATGGCCATCTCACACTCGGCGTACACGTCACACAATTCGGTGATCTTCTTTAGTTCTGTCCGTCGTCGGGCTCTTGCTCTGCCCACCCGAACTGTTGCCTTCCTCTTCATCCTGCGCCTTTGAGCTGTGAGGTCCGGTGCACGCTCGATGTCCTCGGGGGCTCTTCGTTACGACCGTGAAGCTCGATCCCATGTCCGTTCTTCGGGGTCTTGGGCATGGTGTTTTCCTTCTTCAGTCTGCAGGCAGGAACGAGCAGAATTCCTAAGGCTATAAAGTCCGCGGAAACGACCCATAAGAATTGCACGTCGAAGACTATTGGCCATGATCAACTAGGACTCGGTTGCAACTCTGCGAGATTTTGGAGCGGTTTTGCTGGAGGCAGCTGAGGATCACAAGGTCGCCCTGATCGAAGACAGCAGCGCAGTATTTTTTCACGTCAGGTGCACAAGCTTGCCGCTCCTGTTCGGTTCCTCCCTGCTGCGCGAGAGCATGTCCGGAGAAGATAACAATTGTCGTCAGAGCCGCGGTAAATAATCTGAGCATGTTGGTCCTCTGGTTGCCGGTTCAAGCGATAGGATCGCAGGTTGTTCCCGACCAGAACCACATGCGGGAAGCAAGCCGGCATTTGTCTAGATAATCAGATCGCGAACGGAACAGGTTCATCTTCGGTCAGTTAGAACCGCCCTGTCACTGACTAGTGAGGAAGACAAAGAGCGCAGCCTATACGGCAGCTAACACTGAAATCGCCCGCTAAGCGGGCCATTTCTTCAAGTCGGTGAATCCGGCGCGCGTTCACGGCGGTTCATTGAGTCGGGAACTTCGCGAAGGCGGAAGTATTGCTCTTTGGCTCGCGGCCAACTTGGACAACGGCGCCAAACTCAACATGTCAGGAAATAGAATGATCCTCCCAACGGATACCATCGTTGCTGTTGCCGACGGTGAAAAGTTGAACCTTTTCCGCAATGTCGGCACCGAAACCGAAATGAGCTTGGTCGCTGCTCCCGGTGAGGAGGTCGAGCCGGTCAGCGGCAGTGGTGGACAGAATAGCAGCTCCGCCAACCCCGATCAGAGTCGGGCGGAAGAAGACGGTTTTGCATCTGGGATCATCGAAATGCTGAATGCTCAGGTGCTAACAAATAAGTTCAGCAATATCGTGATCATCGCCGCGCCGAAGACGCTTGGTGAGATGCGCAAACATTACCACAAAAAGCTCGATGAGGCTCTGGTCGGCGAAATCGCGAAGGACCTGACTGGTCACTCGATAGCGGATATCGAGAAGACGATACTTGCTGCGTAGCTTTTGATCCTCGACCGGCCACTTGGACCAGGCACCTTATCTGGCGAGTTCCAGGAATTGCGAAGGATGAGCCCGATCGACGGGGAACTCTCCGTTGCAATCCGCGTTCGCAATCCGCCGCCGGATACGGCAGTTATCGATAACAGGAGGATGCGATGGGTCTGTTCACTAAAGACATTAAGACCATGGAAGACATGTTTCTTCACGGCTTGCAGGACATCTATTACGCTGAAAAACAGATCACCAAGGCTGCCGCAAATGATCGAGCAGGCGACCAATTAGGATCTTGCCGCTGGTCTTAAGTCGCACCTTGAAGAGACCGTGAAGCAGGTAGGTCGTCTAGAACAGGTCTTCAAGAAGCTTGACAAGGAGCCAAGCGCTACGGATTGCCCAGCCATCGACGGTATCATCAAAGAAGCCAAGGAGACGGCGGGCGAGATCGACAACAAGGCGGTCCTGGACGCCGCCATCGTCGCGAACTCTCAAGCGGTCGAGCACTACGAGATCGCTCGCTACGGCACGCTTATCGCCTGGGCAGAGGAACTGGGTCACGACGACGTTGTGCGGCTGCTGACCACCAACCTTAACGAAGAAAAGGCGGCCAACACCAAACTGAATACCATCGCGCTTCGTAAGGGCGTCAACAAGAAGGCGGTGGCCTGAAGACGCCACCGATCGTCGGTCGCGACGCTGACACTGCAACATCCCGTGGCGCCAGATGGCGGGCACTTCGTCGTGAAGGGCCGCCTCTGGCGCTTGTCCTGCCCCGCCCGGGTGGTGAAGCAGTGATGGAATTTGCAGCCGCCAGCGCGATCGCTCGGGCGGCTTTTTGCATTTAGTGAACTGTTGGCCTTATGGATGGAGGTCCGCTAATCGGCGGCGTCCATCCTCTCGTGCAGTCTGACCGACGGCTCGGATACGTATCGGCGCTCCCGGCAACGGCATTCGCGACATCTTCGGCGGGGGACTGTCGTCCTCATCAAGTGAGCTGAGCGCTGCGAGAATATCGCCGATCCTGACCGTCCCATTGGAGCCGGGGATCTGGCGTAGCCATGGCTTCCCCTCGACAGTAAAAGCATCCGATGCCCACGCCGCAAGAACGCATCGCTTTTGCAGAGTGTCTAAAAAGGGATTCGCGAGAACTTCCCGGGGATGCGTGAAGGTGCTGGCGAGGAGGGAATTTGCGTGGATTTCATTCATCGACACGGCAGACGTCGTCATGTGGGCCTCCTGACTCCTTTCGTTTAAAGGCGATAATCGATGTAGATTTCTACAATCCTCGGTCAAGAGGGGAACCAAAAATTTTTGCGATGTTGCATCGCTTCTACCCGCCGAACTCGCTTTAACAGCCGCGGCCGTACAACACACCTGCGAAGGGGGGCCTCATATATTAGCCCGCATCGTTGTAAACTTCCCAAGCGTCCGGCGATTAGCGCGCAAAAGGACGTTCCATCATTTTACGAAGGCGGCAAGTTCGTCCGGGGTTCCCATCGGGAAAGCTTCTTTCAGGTAGTCCAGAAAAGCAGAAACACGAGCGCTCAGCAGCCGCCGCGAGGGATAAAGAGCCCACAGAGCGATGTCCGGTCCGCCTACGTCGCCCCAATGCACTAACGTGCCAGCAGCCAGATCATGACTTACGAGTGATATCGGAAGACGTGCTGCGCCAACGCCCGCGCGGACTGCGTCGCGCACCATCACAATCGATGAAAGACAGAGCACTGGATCGACCGTGATGCGCGATTTTCCTGTTGGTGTTGTTACGTCCCAGGATGTGATCTGGCCGCCTGCTCCACGCACAACGGCTGGGACAGGCAAGTCGGCAGGTCGAGCCAAACTTGAACTCGCAACGACTACCAGCCGATCGCGCAGAAAGGCTCGTCCGACGAGGCTTTCATCCGGATCTGGATCGATGCGGATGACCAGGTCGTAACCTTCTTCCACCATGTCGACGGGACGGTCTTCGGTCGTGATCTCCAGCCGCACCTCCGGATATTTGAGCGCGAACCCAGCGGCCAGCCTGCCCATGGCGATCTGTGAAAACAGCAGGGGGGCGCTGATCCGTAATTTGCCGCGCGGCTTGTCGCCGCCCGAAGCGATCGCGGCTACCGTCTCGTCGAGCTCGGTAAGCAGGGTCCCTGTCCGCTCGTAAAGTGATCGCCCCTCCTGAGTAAGCTTCAACTCTCGCCCGCCGCGCTCAAACAGGCGCAGGCCGAGGATGCTCTCCAGTTCCGCCACCCGCCGCGACAGCGTTGCCTTCGGGTGACCCGTCGCACGTGCAGCGCGGCCAAACCCGCCATGGCGGGCGACTAGGTTGAAATCGGCGAGGGCGAGTAGGTCCATCTGTTCCATCTATGAGACTGTCTGTCCAAATATACTGTCTATCGGACCATATGTGAACCACTCATATTCAGGGGGTGATCAACCAATAGGAGAATATCCCATGACCATCCTCGTAACTGGCGCTACCGGCAACATCGGCCGCAATGTCGTCGAACAGCTCGCAAAGCGTGGCGCCTCGGTGCGTGCCCTCGTTCGCGATCCCTCCAAGGCCAAATTTCCAGACGGTGTGGAGGTCGTCCAAGGCGACCTGCTCGACGTCGATTCCCTCCGGTCCGCCATGAAGGGCGTATCCACGCTGTTCCTACTGAACGGTGTCGTGGCCGACGAATATACCCAGGCGCTGATCGCGCTAAACGTGGCCCGCGAGGCCGGGATCGATAGGTTCGTCTACCTGTCCGTCATCCACAGCGACCGCTACGTGAACGTCCCGCACTTCGCAGGCAAGTTCGGTGTCGAGCGCATGATCGAACAGATGAAGCTCGGCGCCACCATCCTGCGCCCGGCCTACTACATGGACAACGAGATCACCATCAAGGACGTGGTCACCGGCTACGGCATCTACCCGATGCCGATCGGCGACAAGGGCCTCGCCATGATCGATGCACGCGACGTCGGTGAACTCGCCGCGATCGAACTGATCCGCCGTGAGCAATCGCCCACGTCCCTTCCGCTCGATTATATCAATGTGGTTGGGCCCGACACGCTCACCGGCGCATACGCAGCGGCGATCTGGTCGGATGTCCTCGGTCGCACGATCACCTTCCCCGGCAACGACACCGCCGGGTTCGAGCAGAACCTGCGCCAGTTCATGCCGAGCTGGATGGCCTTCGACATGCGCCTGATGGCCGAGCGGTTTCTGACCGAAGGCATGGTCCCGGGCACCGGCGACGTCGAGCGGCTGACCGTGCTGCTCGGCCGTCCGCTCCGCTCGTATCGCGACCACATCGCGCAGATCACGGCATAGCTCGCCGCGACGTCATCTAACAATCCAAGGAGAACTATCATGATCTATTCGACCGCCACCGTTCCGGTAAACCCGGAGGGGGAAACCAAACTCACTCGCGACCAGGCCTGGAAGGGTCTGGAGCTCAAGGCCCGCGACGCTCGCGAATTCTTGCCGCCCGGACTGTGCACGCGCTGCGACGTCGTCGAGGAGAGCGCGAACCACTTCGTGCGCGAGGCCACGATTGCCGGAGTAGACCTGCGGGAGATCATCGTGCTTGAGAAAGGAAGCAAGGTGACCTTTCTCCAGGCTACCGGTCCGCGCGAAGGTGCAATCATCAATGAGTTGTTCGTGGATGAGGCCGGAGCGCTCCAGCTCCGCTTCTACTGTTACACGGGCTTACGCGGGAAGAAGCCTCATGGCCCTGAGGAACAAGCCGAGCAGGCGCAGTTCGACAGCGAGGATAAGGGCTACAAAGCCGCCCTGTTATCGACACTAAAGCGCACCCGCGAGCTGCTCGCGGATGGGCGGCTCTGAGAGTTCACAAAATAAAGGGGGCTGTCTTAAGGGAGGCGCCCCCTTCGAGAAGGCACAGCCGCGCAAGTCAGATTCGCATAACACTCATTACGATAATAAGCCTACACAAAAGTTAGGCGAACGTTGTCTCTCAACTGGACTGCCTGTCACTCACTCAGGTGTGGCAAGCTCAACGCCACACCATTCGGCGATGAAAAGTGTCATCGCAGTAGTGATGCGCTTGAGAGACGCAATACTGACGCGCTCATCAAAGCCATGAATGTTTTGGGAGTAGGGGCCGTAGCATAGCGCGGGAATCTTGTCGTAGAGCGCATAAACCCTGGTATCGAGATAACCGGCAGTCATGAAGCTTTCGAGCTTCTTGCCAGTCGCCCCTAAATGAGCATCTGCGAGCACCTTTTCTGCCTCGGAGCCTGGCGGCAGTTCGTATCCTTCTGTGTGGAAGCCGTGGAAAGTGACTAATGGGGGAATGTTTGAAAGGAACGAGTCTTCCCGCGCGAATTTTGCAATTCGCTGCTCAATCTCAGCAGCTGCCTCCTTGGCACTGACGCCAGGATAGATCGAAACGCGGCAGCCGATTCGACACCATGCGGGAACGGACGACTCCCAGTCGCCGCCCTCAATTTTGCCGACGTTCAAATTAATAGGATGTTCTTCGTTTTCAAAGTTTGGACGCCCCGCTTTCCGAGCGTTCCATTCCGTTTCCAGTTTGCGGAGCTCACCAATGATGCGGTAAGCCGCGTCGATCGCATTGGCACCCGTGCCCATCTCGCGGACGTGGACGGGTAGACCCCGCACCTCCACCTGAAACCAAACAACACCTACGTTCGCTCGTACTAGCTTCTCGTCTTCTGGCTCTGGAATGAGAACGGCGTCGGCTTTGTAGCCGCGAAGATGCGTCATCAAAGCGCCGTTACCAGTCGATTCTTCCTCGACGACGGATTGAATATAGACGGTCGCAGCCGGCTGCAGCCCGATCCTGCGCAGCGCATCGAGAGCGTAAAGGTTCGCCGCGTGGCCCGCCTTCATGTCTGCGCCACCTCGGCCATAGAGCCAGTCGCCCTCAATCACCGGGTCGAAAGGTGGATGGGTCCACAAGCTCTCTGGTCCCGGCGGGACGACATCAACGTGGGCCTGCAAGATGAGGGACCGACCGGCTTCGTCGCGCGGGCGATGTGTTCCAACAACGATCGGGGCGCGTGAATGATCGTCTGAGAACGGGGAGCCGCCGGGATGCCGCCCGATGGCCTCACGGTCCATGTCGAAGCGCTCCATCGCGTATCCGCGATTACGCAACTCATTGAAAACGCGGTCCTGAATAACGAATTCGTCGCCGCGCACGGATTGCAGCCTGATGAGATCCTGCGTGTAGGCGATCTGCTCGGCAAATCCGTCTTCGACCGAAGCAATCAGTTTTTTGCGAAGCGTATCGTCGAGAACCATGGCTGCCATCCGGTGAGAGACAGCACATTTTGGTCCACGGCCCTTGTCTGTGTCAACACATGATGTAGAGTGTCACAACATGACACAAAACCCACTTGCCGGACGGCTGTCGGCAACGATCGCAGACAAGCCAGGCGTTCCCATCGTAAGAGCACTGGACCGGGGCATCGCGCTCCTCAAGGCCTTCCATATCGCACGACCTCGTCAAACCTTGACCGAACTGTCGGCAGCGGCCGATCTGGACAAAGGGACTGCGCGACGACTACTTCATACGCTTCAATGCAGCGGGTTGGTTGATCACGATCCCTCAAGCGGTCTGTATTCGCTCGGTGTTGGCGTGCTTGAGCTCGCATCCTCCGTGGAAAAGGGGAGGGAGCTGCGCGAGATTGCAGCGCCCTTACTGAGCGAGCTCAGCGAGACAACTGGAACCACTGCCTATCTCTGGGTTCATCATGAGGGCAGCGCCATCTGTGTCGAGCGCGTGCGAGCCTCAATTCCAAATGTCGATGCCGCCTGGTTCACTGTCGGATCAAGGGCGCCGCTTAACTGCGGGGCAGGGCCCCGCGCGTTGTTGGGCTTTATCTCACCGGAGGAGCGAGCCGTCGCCCTTTCGCTTGAGCTTGCGAAACGCACGCCGAAAAGCCAGACCAACATCAAAACCCTGAATGCCGAGGCCGTGCGAATTCAAAAGCAAGGCTGGGAGCTGGCCGTTGATGATTTCGTTGTAGGCCTGGCGGCATTGGGCGTGCCTGTCTTCGATCGCCAGGGACATCTAGCCGGAAGCATCAGCATCACGACATTGACTGCGCAGCTGGTCGAAGGTGCGAAGCCACGTCACCTTGACCTCATCAAGAAGGTCAGTGCTGAGATTGGCGCGAAGCTTTTTAGCCGCGACGCACGATGACCGACCGAGATAGCCCTTTAGTAAAGCTGAGTGAGGATCGAATGAACAGCGTTGAACTTGCACAAGCCTTGGTGCGATTTGATTCCCTCAACCCGCCCGGCAGAGAAAAGGATTGCGCAGGTTATATTGCCGATTTACTGCGGGATGCCGGCCTTGCCGTTACAGCTTACGAGTTCGCGCCGGGACGGCCGTCAATCCTCGCCAGGTTGTCTGGCACGGAGGCACTAAAGCCACTTGTCTTCACAGGCCACATTGATGTGGTGCCGCTTGGAGAAAAGCCGTGGTCGGCACCGCCGTTCGCGGCGGAGATTCGTGAGGGCAAGCTCATCGGGCGCGGCGCCAGCGATATGAAAGCTGGCGTCGCAGCCTTCATTGTTGCTGCGGTCGAAGCGACCAAGAAAGGCCGCTTGAAACGCGGCATCACGCTGGTCATCACCGCAGGTGAGGAGACGGGGTGCCAAGGAGCGTTCCACCTTGCACGCGAGGGTGCCCTTGGGGACGCAGAGCTATTGATCGTTGCGGAGCCGACGTCGAATCTTCCTATCATCGCGCATAAAGGCTCGGTCAGGCTGAGAATCACGGCCACAGGAAAGACAGCGCATTCTTCGATGCCTGAGCTGGGCGAAAACGCTGTGTATAAGGTTGCGAGCTGGGTCGGACTTATCGAAGCTCTGAAGTTTCCTGAGAACGAACACCCGTTGCTAGGGAGGACGACCGCCTCGGTCACCACGATCTTCGGCGGTCAAAACATCAACTCCGTTCCCGATTCGGCAGGCGTTACAGTCGATTTTCGCACAGTGCCCGGACATGACCATCAGGTGCTCATTGCAGACATCCAAGAGCGATTGGGAGCTGAAGCATCGATACAGCTGGTCACCGATTTCAAAGGGTTCGCGACTGCACCCGACGAGCCTGCGATTGAACCATTGATGGACATCCTGGCCGCTCGACTGGGCGCTCCCCCTGTGCCGGCCGGCGCTTCTTACTTCACCGATGCCTCTGCCTTGGTGCCGGGGTTTAACAATGTGCCAACCGTCGTCATCGGTCCCGGCGAAGCGGCGCAATGCCACCAAACCGATGAGTTCTGCTACGTCGAGCGAATTGATGAGGCATTCGACATCTACACTCAGCTTATAGACCGTATCTGCAGGTAACCTTTTGTGGGGAGGTAAGGGCCTCTCAAGCCGGCATCCCGCCTTGAGGCGCGCTGCGCTTCAAGAAAATCGGAATCGCATACATACATTATAGAATAAAAAACCTAGGCTAGCGACTAGCTGACCGTCGCCGGGTCCGTTCGATGCCATCGTTGATCTCGCCCCGGCACGCTTCAACAGCCAGTTCACGCAAGCGAAACTTGACCGGCCCCCGCTGTAAGAATTAGCGGATCGCTGCCCTAGTCAGTATTTGACGTCACCTTTCAGAGTGAGCGCAGAGACCCGTCCCGATGGGCGCAGATTATCAGACGAATGCCGGGGCGGTACCAGACGCACGATCTTGCGATGCCCAAATGCCATGTGGAAGTAATTGTCGTCGGGCAGGAATTCGTTGTCCGCGATTTCAATGAAGCGCGTCGTCGTGGCGGCTTGCAGGTCGAGAAAGAAACCGGCGGCGTCTTCACCAAGCACTGCGCCAATCTTCTGGTCAATCGCCGACGTCGGGGAGCAAAGAAAATGAAAGGCCTCTCGAGGTTGATCGGAGTCCTCGGCTGCGAACATTGCATGCACGGTGTCATGCGCCGCTGGCCCAAAGCGATAGCAGTGACCGGCGTCGAAGAACCGGTCGAGCATCTCGAACGCTCCGATTGAAAGCCCGGTATGCGGCGCGATGGTCACATTGCGCACCGCTTCGATCACCGGCGTCTTGCCGTCTCTCAGGCAACGCAAGGTCAGTTTGCCCGCGGCGGCCCGCGGCGTGTCATTGACGAGATGGAGGTAGAGCCCGTTGGTGCCTTCGTCAGTGATCGACAAGCGAAGTGGCAGCGAGGCGCGGCGCAGTGCGTAGAAGGCCGATTTCGGGCGGCCGTAGCAATCCAGCAGGCCCCAGCCTGCGCCGGGCTGTAGGTCGCGCCACAGCCATATCAGCGCGCCAGCGGTGGTGGAGGCCGGGCGGCGCCATTCGTCGATCGTCCGTTCGATGACTTCGGCTGTGATCGCGCGCGATAGCTGGCGCCAGCGCCCGGGTTCGCTGGAGCGCAGGCTGCGGCCGTCTTCGTTCCACAGCGCCAGAAGATAATGCTCGCGCACATCGTCGAAATCCCAAGACGCACCGCCATCTCGCGGGACGCCGGCGAGCCAGCGTTCCGGATTGCTGACAGGATCGAGCCGATGGTCAGCGAAGAGACGATCGTCCGGCAGGTTGGCGAAAGCGAGACACTCGGAGGCAAAGCGGACATTGGCGCGGCGCGCATCGTCGAGGGGCCGCAAATATGCGCCAACGCCGTAATAATGCGACGGGCCCGCTTCGGCTACGAAGGGCAGCACGCCGCCGGACGGCGACCCCGGCACATAGGCGACGTCACACCAGCCCGCCAAAACTTCGGGAATGACGGTTTCCGCCAGTGGTACGTCGCGCATCTGGCGCGGCAGGCCCATCATCGCAGCCTGCTGACCAACCTCACTGCCGCCTGATATCACGACCAATGATGGCGACGCACTCAAGCGGCTAACGACTGTCGTGATTTCGCTGCGGATGACTTCAGCAAAGGCCACATCCGACGGGTAATCAAAATTGGCCATCATGACGTCCTGCCAGACCATGATGCCGAGCCGGTCGCAGAGGCGGTGGAAACACGGGGTCTCATAGACCATGGTCCCGCTGAGACGGACCATGTTGAGGCCAGCATTTTGCACCAGGCCAAGGTCCCGCGCGTAGTCCGCCTCGGATGCCTGCAGGCTGACCACGTCGATCGGCGTCCAGCATGCGCCGCGGCAGAAAATGCGGACGCCGTTGACATGCAGGGTGAAGCCATTTCCGTCCGGCCCGCGGTCGACCGCGATCCGGCGAAATCCAACCTCGCCGACATCGATCCGGACGGCACCGATGTCGATGGTCACCGCATGGAGCGTCGGGCTACCATGGGTGTGAGGCCACCACAGCTCCACATCGGGGATCCGCAGTGTGCCCTGCCAACGCGCTGCACCGGCCGGCGGCGCGTCCGTATCGAGCGGCCTCAGCAGCGCCTCCGCCCCGGCGCAGTGCAGGACCGGCGTCACGCCTTTGGCCACTCCCGACAGATCGAGCGCGAGCGTCAGAACGCCTTCGGTGTCGTCGAGCCGGCTGCGCAGATCGAGATTGTCGGCGCGAACAATTCCCTCTTCGATCAGCAGCACAGACCGGTATGGGCCGGCCACATCGACGGGAGGGCACCATCCGGGCATGTGCCCGATCAGCGTGGTGCGCAGGAACCGCAGTCGTGGCTCCTCGATCATCATCGTCTTCCAGCGTGGCCGGGGGCCTTTCGTTCCTGCCAGCGCGCCGCGGAGGCTCCGGAAGGCGATATGCATCCAATGCTTACCGCCGAGCACAATCTCGGCCTCATACGGCTCGAACATCGAGCTCCCGGTCAGGATGAGTCTGCCATCGAGGAAAACCTCGGCGAATGTCGCGAGCCCCTCGAACCGCAGCTTGCGCTTGCCGTTTCCACTGATCTGGAGCCGGTACCAGACGTCCTTGTCATGCAGCGGCTGAGGGTCAATGAGGCTCCATTGCCCGAGCGCCCGCAGCGCGCCCGAGACCGTTCCAGGGACGATCGCGGGCAACCAGACGGCTTCACTCAACCCGCTGGGCTCTTGCCATGCCTGAGGGAGCGACAGCGCCAGTTCCCAGCCACGGTCGAGCGACTGAACCTTGCGTCCCGTCATGGCGCGGATGTCGGTCATGGCAATCAACAGGCCGATCAGGTCACAGAGAAATCATGCCGCGGCGCCGCGAACCGCGAAACCGTTCATGAGACTGTCGAGGGCGATATCGTAGTCGGTCGCGAGCTGGCGGATGGCATCCGCCACATCCGGAACCTTGCCGCGGGCTGAGGCACGGGCGAATTGAAACTGCATGATCTTGGTGCCGCCGGCGATCGCCTCCGCGGCCAGCCTGGCGCGCTCCAGCGCCGGGTCACCGTGCTCCTGCAACCACGCCAGATAGGTCGCGAGCAGTTCGAAATTCGCACCGGCCTGACGTAATGTACTGAAGGCGTAGGTGTGAAACCACTCAGGAGGCCGTTCAATCAGCCGGCCGATGTCGGCACCGATCACGTCGCCCCATGCAGTAAATGGATTCCGCGCCGGACGGCGACGCAGGTGCTGCGCCAGCAATGTGCGAGACATCTCGATCTGCCTATGGGCAGAAGACGCCGGACCGAACTTGATGAATTCGACGTAAGGGAAAAGCGGCAGGCCGTTGTCACGCACAGGCCGCAACAGCGCCTCGAAGTCTTCGCCTTCGAGACGGAAGTATCCGCCATTGTGAAAGTAATCGAGCCGGCGGTTGACCGAATCCAGGACGTTGACGCCGATGCTCGTTTTGCTGTGACTGTGACGATAGGTGATGCCGCGGGTATCCGGCAGGTAGTAAGAATCGACCTCGATCAGCGGCAGACGGCCCCGCGTCAACTGCACGCGCGCGTGATCTTCCAGCTGATCGAAGATCGCGAGCTCCAGAATCTCGATGCCGTACAACAGCGCGAGATCGGCGGCCGGGATCTTGAAAAAAGTGAACTGGTCGCCCTCGTAATCCTGGGCGACCGTGAAAGCCAGCGCGGCCCGGGGATCATGCCCGCGTCGGGCCAGTACTTCGATCAGCAGGTCGACGTAGCAGTTCGTCTCGGGCCAGTTGCGCGCGGGATCATGCAGCCCGTGACGCACATAGGTTGCGGGATCCAGTCCCTCGATGGCGCAGGCGGTTTGCAAGGCCTAGCCCCACAGCACGCGGCGGACATCCGCGGGCCACGCGTCGACCTTGGTGCCGTGGTGACGGAATAGCGCCAGCGCCGTCCGCTCCAGGCCGAAGCCGACGCAGGCCGAATGTGCGACTTCGCCGCCTGCGAAATGCATGCCCCACAGGCCGCCGAAATGGTTCTGATGATAGTTGAATGACAGACACGCGGTCGGATTTTCATCGCTGGCGACCGGGATCAGCAACTCAAATTTCAGACCTTGGTCGCGCTGGCTCGACGCCATGACGCGGCCAGTGCGCCCGAAGAAGGGATCGTTGGCCACATCGATAACGCAAGGCAGACCCAACGAAGCAATAAGCTTTTCGCCGCGCTCGAGCCAGGTGGCCCGGAAAGACGTCACTTCGTCGGCCGTGCCGATGCGGACGAATTCGCGCATCCGGAACAGCTGCATCCGCGCCGGATCCTTCGAGGGCTCATGGCGGAAGCAGTATGACTTGAGATCGAACAGCCGACCGCCTTCCGGCACCGGACCTTCCGCCGCGACAGTGGGATACAGCGGGTAGCAGGCAGCCGGCGTCAGCGCGACTTCCGTCGCATCCTGCATCTCGGTCCAGTCTTCGCCCCGCTCGATCATGCCGACGAACTTGGCATGGTCGGCGTTATCGCCCATGAAAGAGTGGACGCAGCCGGCCAATTGCGGAAAGCTCTTCAGGTAACCGGCTTTCACAAGATTCTTGCGCGGCATGCCCGGCGGAAAATGAATCCGCGTCGCCTGATCGCCGACCGCTATTTTCGTCACCGCGGCTTCGAACCCATCGATGACCTCTTCGAACACACCGGCGCGGCCATAGACGCCATCGACGCCGGTCCTGATCAGGATCGACTCGTCGAACAGGGCGTCGAGAAATGCTTCCGGACTTTGCACGGCTTTAACAGGCGCGTTCATCACCATCACTCCAGATCTGAGTCAAATCGGCTCGCGACCACGAGGCCAGCGGTGTTGGCGAGGATGCGATCGTTAGCCACCATCAGCGGCGCCGACAGCACATCCCTGAGATGGCGGCCGACCGAGAATGGACCGTCGTTGCGATAGCCGGCGATGCCCGTCACCATCAGCGCTTCACGTACGATGTTGACGGCCATAGTCGAAGCCATGACCTTGAGATTGTTCATTTCGATCGCGAAATTGATCGAGCTGAGATCGTCTTCATTGCGTTTCGCAGTCTCGAACCGCTCAATATGGGCGACGAGCGTGGACTTGAACGTCTGCAATTTGGCGGTGGCCTCGGCCAGTCGAGCAGCGCCTGGGAGCGGCCCCGCGAAATCGGACGGCACGCGCCGCGCCGTTGCTCGAACCGAGGCATGCGCGCGCGACAAAGCATCGGTCGCGATCCCGAACCAGACGCTCGCCCACAGAACATGCGCGGTGGCCAGCATGGATTGCACCGCGATCTCGTGGAACGGCTTCGGAAAGATCTGATCGGCTCCGGCTGTTGCCGTCAGCAGGAAACCCTCGGAGCAGGTGGCGCGCATGCCGAGCGTATTCCACTCAGCGGTGCGCTGAAGTTGGTAGTCGCTACGCCGCAGCGCGATCAGGACCTGATCGGACCCGATCGACGCCGGACCGCGCCGCGCGGTCGCCATGATGATATCGGCTTCCGCGGCATAGGACAGGACACTTGCCTGCTTTGTCAGCGAAACCCGATCACCCATCGTCTCGATCGCGCAATTCGATATCCGCAGATCGCCGCCGATACCAGCCTCCGTGGTCGACGACGCGATCAGTAGCTGCTTGACAGCTACATCGCGCATGAGGGCGCGATGATATTCGGTTTGCATCCCATGGGCGACCAGGCTCGATAGCTTGATCTGATGCATGGCGTAAATCATGCCGCTGGCGCCGCACGCGCCCGCGAGAATTGCGCAAAGATTGGCAATCTTGCGCAATTCCAATTCCTGGCCACCAAGGCTTCTAGGTACCATCAAGCCGAGCATCTTGTTACGACGAAGGGCTTCGAATGTCTGCGCCGGAAACGTCGCGGTTAGGTCCGCAAGAGCAGCATTTGGCGAAGCAACCTCGATGGCAACCCGCCGCATCGCGTCACGCCAGGACACGGCTTCGGGCACGTCAATGCCTTGCTTCACCGCGTTCGGGATCATGACCCTAGACTTTCTCAGAGACGAGCTGCTCGACAGCAGCAATCAACCCACCAAGCGTGGCGAATGTTTTGCGAGTCAGCAGGCTGTTGGGAAATTCGATATCGAATTCTTCCTCGATGGCCATCATCAGCTGAACCGAACCGAACGATGTCATGCCCGCATCGAACAGATTGTCCTGGTCGGATAAGCCATCGACCGGAACGGGAAGCAGGTTCAGCGATCCGACAATGGTGCGGACACGGTCACGCATGAAGTTTCTCCAACGCTACAAAAGGTCCATCGCTTCGCCAGGGACGCGAGCGGCTCATAGTGATATGGACGAGATATCAATCAAAGGTGGAGAGGATCGTAATAAGCCTCAAATGCAAAAGACCGTTCCGGCGTCAAGCTTAACGAAATGAAGATATAATCACGCAAAATGGACGATTTCGATAATCTGACGCCGACTACTGTGGTCGCGATTATTGGTCGGGTGGCTTCGAGCAACGGCGTCGATATTAGGATCAGCGGGTTCAGTCGATCGCGCGAGATAACCAGCCGCGATTAGCAAATAGTTAACTATCGGCGGTAACGTAACGCGCCGAGACGTTAATGATGGAACGCGATATCGAATGACACCTTCGTCGCCCCTGAGTTAAAGAAATTACCGTGTGCTAAGGCGGCTGCTTAGCAGCGACAATATCGATCTGTTGACGCCATTCGGTTGACGAACGGAAAGCTGTGATAGTCTCAAGATCATGACATCCCGATATGGCGCACCTGTAACGTTTGATACTTTCGGCGGCTTCTATCACGCCGGCAGCGCTGATCGATGCGGACGCAAGGCGGTGTTGTTGCTCGCGCCGATCGGATATGAGGAATTGTGTGCCCGCGCCACATGGGGGGCTTTGGCCGAGTATATTGCCGCCGCAGGTCATGCATGCCTCAGATTCGATTATCCCGGCACAGCAGATGCTATCGATCTCGTTGGTGAACCCGAAGGCCTCTCCGACTGGTTTGTTGCTGCCCGTCGGTGCGTTGCATTCTTGCGGGAATACAATCCAGGCACTGAACTCGTTCTGGTTGGACAAGGGCTTGGCGCTAGTCTGGCCGCCCAACTCGGAGCCGAATTATCCGACGTTGCAGCAACGGTCCTGATGGCGCCGGTCGTCAAAGGCCGCGTCTATCTTCGTGAACTTCAGGCCTGGTCGCGCATGCTGACCGATCGGATTGGTATCGAACCGGACCCTTCCGACAATGGCTATAGCGTCGCTGGTATTCCTCTGGCGAGCGGGCGTGCCGAAGCCATCAAAACTATCGATCTCACTCGGAAAACTGAGCCTCCCGCCGCACGGGTCCTTTTGGTTGAGCGCAATCAAATGTCCCGCGACAGCTCAATCGGCAACCACCTGAAGACGCTCGGAGCCAATGTTTCGTCCATCGACTACGAGGGGTATGAAAATATCCTGCAAAATCCAAGTTTGGCTGGTCCACAGCTCGGCACGCTGACACGTATCGCGTCATGGATCGACAATCTCGGGCATTCTCCAACCACGGGCACCGACTGCCCTGCCAAAGTGGTAGGTCCCGCGCGGCCAATCGTCGGACCTCACTATGACGAGTTACCGGTTCGGTTTGGGCCAGACGAGCGGCTCTTCGGAGTCCTCTGTCGGCCACTCGGTCGAAGGCCTTCAGCTATCGCAGTGCTCGCCAATTCGGGGCGCGACTATCACATCGGCTGGGGGCGCGCGGCAGTAGAACAAGCTCGCGCCCTCGCGGAGCGCGGGATCGCTTCGTTGAGAATGGACGCCGGCGGTATAGGCGACAGTGCGGCGTCGGCAGGCGCGCCGGCCGAAGTACTTTATTCGGAAGAGCAAACTGCTGACCTGCGTCACGCGATCGACTATGTAGAGAAGCTCGATGCCGGCCCGATCGCCTTGGTCGGACGCTGCAGTGGTGCTTACGCCGCATTCCAGGCTGCGGTGCAAGATGTGCGCGTTCGCAATGTCATCGCCATCAATATCATGCGTTTTGTCTGGGACCCACGGGAAACCGTCGCTGAAGCCTTGTTATCGGCCCATCGCACCATCGGCGGGTCTGTTGCGATGTTGTTTAGCAAGCGAAGCCTGAGACGACTACTGTCAGGCAATTTGCGCGTCAAAGCTCCGGTTATCTTTTTCTCCAAACGCCTTGTTCGAACTGTCTCATTGATAGTGAGCCACATCCCGGGCCGGGCCGGTCAGAAGCTTTACAGCGAGGGTCATCGCCGTTTCCAAATTCTCGAAAGTCGCGGCGTTCGTCTGGCGATGTTATTTTCGGAAGGAGATCACGCACTGGGCGAATTCCGCACGTATATGGGAAGAAGGGGCGCGCGGCTACGCCGCTATCCGAAGGCCTCGGTTTCGATAATCCCTGATGCCGACCACGATTTCACCCACTCGGCAGCGCGCGCGCGACTAACGAACGCCTTGTGCGGTGCGCTTGCGGCGCCTTCGTCACCGCCATCCCGCGAACAGCACCGTCAGGCTTTCAAGTTCCCCTCGAGATCTCTCTTGCGCCACTAATGTTTCTCGAATGCTTCGCAGTATCCTCGGCTCGAGGATCGTCATGGAAACGTGTCCATGTCGTTTGTCTACGTTCAATTGACGAAGCTTAACCCTATCGAACTTGTGGAGGAGGGCCATTATGTCTGACCCAGAGGTCAGCTCAAAACGGCTGGCACAATTTCCGGCGTTTGACGGCTTTCGTGGCGTGGCAGTGCTCGTTGTCGTCTTCAGCCACTTACCGCAAGTGGTTGACAGTGACATGTATAACATGGCCTGGAAGCTCAATCAGGCGCCCCGGGCAGCTTATGTGGTGCTGGACATTTTCTTCGCCGTCAGTGGCTTCTTTATTACCCGGCTATTGCTGCGGGAACGCGCCAAGACCGGCCGCATTTCGTTCTTTAATTTTTACGCTCGCCGCGCACTGCGAATTGTTCCGGTCTATTATATTACCGTGGGCTCTTGCTACTTCGTTTTTCATTTTGGGCCGTGGGATACGCTCAGTCTGCTGACCTACACATTTAATTTTTACCACCCATTTCATCCTGCGCCGCATCCGCTTGAACAAACCTGGTCGCTCTCCGTCGAGGAGCAGTTTTATTTCTTTTGGCCGCTATTGGTCCTGTTGGTGCCGCAGCGCCTGTTGAGCGTTGTTACAGGGCGTGTGGTTCCCGCTCTTGCAATCGTCAGTGGCCTCGTGATCGCTACAGGTTATGGTGGCCGGGATAACGTTTTGTCCGGCGATCTCGTTTACATGTCGATCTTTACACGCATGCTGTCACTATCGCTTGGCGGTTGGTTGGCAGTTCGCGAGTTTGAAAAACGCTCGCTGCGTGGACGGCATTGCGTGCTGTTTCTGGCGGTCGCGATCTTGCTACTGATTGCCGATCGGGTAGGCCGGAGCACTGACATCATCACCTCCCAAGCGGCGTATTGGACATTGGCTCTGGCGGCCTACGCGATGATCAGTGTATCGTTCGTCAGTACGATGGTTTTCGACGATGGTGTCGTGAAGCGTGGGCTGACCACGTTTCTGTCGATGCCGATCTTGCGCGGCTTCGGCCACATCTCCTACGCGATGTACGTTGTCCATCTCCCGGTGTTGTTCTTTTTGGGCCTGAACGATGGTGCGCTAAGCGGCAATAAAGCGCCACTGGCGCAGGTTGTCCTCGCCTTCGCCATTACCCTTGCACTTTCTGTTCTCTCGTATTTTGCTCTCGAGAGCCCGCTATCATCCTTCAAGGAAAACTTTGGCGGAGCGCCGGGCCAGCCTGCGGAGAGCCCCGTCGTCGAAGCGTTACCCACAGGGGCGCCGTCACATTGAAGACTGCGTCCCTGTCTTCGCGCCTGATACAGCAGACTGTCCGCGATCGTTGGGAGGCTCTAGGTGAGAGATGGCGGTCTCCTAGAGACCGTTTACGTTAATCTGAACTCCCCGCGATTGCCGTAGACAAGTACCGATAATAGCTGTTCGGTCCTCGTTGGCGGCTGAGGCAAATGCTGCGGAACTGACGATTAGATTAAAGTTGGAAATACTTCGGGAGTTTTACGGCTTCCGAGGGAGGGGCGTCGCCATTTGCTCCCTCAATATCCTGCACTGCAGTCCATGTTTGGTATCAGGCAATCTTCAGAAGGCATGCTTTATGGGAAATCTGGCCGATCTCTACCATCTTTCACGCTTCGCAAACCGCCATCCGCTGGCGCGCGAGAATAAACGTCGTACGTTCTTAAGGTTCATGCGATGGCAGGTTGCCAGCCGCGCCATTCAGCAGCCCATCGTTTTGCCCTTCGTCGGGGATTCCCGGCTTATTATCTCCAAACAGATGCCAGGTGCTGCGGTGAACTATTACTTCGGCTTGCCTGAGGTCGAAGAAGTCTCGCTCGCGCTTCACTTCCTGGGGGAAGGCGATCTGTTGGGGGACGTCGGCGCCAATATCGGCGCACTTTCGATTGCCGCAAGCAGCGTAGCAAAAGCGCGCGTGATCGCTATGGAGCCGGTGCCGTCGACATTCAAAGCTCTGCGCGACAATGTGGCGATCAATGAGGTGTCGAACCTGGTGACCACGCTCAACATGGGGGCGGGAAGGGAGGCTTCCGATCTGAATTTCTCCACCGACCGCGGGGGAAACGACCGGATCGTCTTGGATGGCTCGGGGCTATCAATTCCCGTCCGGGCACTTGACGACGTGTTCCCGGAGATTCCGAACATGCTGGTTATCGATGTGGAGGGATTTGAACCCGCGGTAATCGCGGGAGCGAAACGGCTTCTTGCTGATCCCAAGCTTGAGATCATCATCGTTGAGACGCTCGGGCTGGCCTCCGACTACAATCTCGACGATCGCGCAATGCACAACACGATTCTCAGCAACGGTTTTGTCACAGCGAAATACGATGGATTTACGCGCGTACTCGAACCGACAACGGGTATGGATAAGTTCAATACAATCTATGTGCGGGACGTGGCGAGGATAAGTGAGAAGGTCCGCAAGGCAAATGCGTTCCGGGTTGGCGATCGCCTTATCTGAAGGTCGCCTGGATCCGGTGCCGACCCCGGTCGTTGACGGTGCGGCATCGCCCTTCACGGATTGCTGACGACGAACACGGCGATTCCAGTCCCTAGGACGACGCTCGTGAATTGAAAGCGATTTTCGCACAAGCATTCCGGTTCAAGGCGACACTGCGAGCTGGATCCAACGATCCGACAGAAAGCTAGTATCCAGGCATAAGTTACGTGGACAGCGCGCCCGTTCACCAAGTGGCGCGGAAGCCGCCAGTGCCCTTGTAGCTGCGGTTCGCCGCCGCGTCTTCAAGGCTCGCGCTATAGGAGACTTCGCCGAACACGGCGTAGCGGCCGTTGGCCCAGCTATAGGTGCCGCCGCCGCCGATGCTGCCCCACAGCCGGTCTTGCGCACTGGCGAAGCCGGTGCCGGCGACATCGACACGGGTGCCGTCGAGGAACTCGTAGCCCAGGTTGCCGATGCCATAGATATCTGAGCGCACGATGCCCGCGCCGTCGTTCCAGGTCTTCTGGTGGTTGAGCGCAAGTCCGGCGCGGCCGAGCAGGCTGTCGCCGTCGCGCAGCGACACGGGTGCGCCGAAACGATCGGTGAAGCGATCGAACTCCGCCTTCGAATAGGACAGCTGCGCCTGCGGCGTCAGCGACCAGCCGTTGCCGACAAAGAACCGCTTGCCGGTTTCAGCGCTGAAGGCATAGCCCACCCCTTCATTGCCGTGGGTCAGGCTGCCGGCCAGCACCGAGGACAGATCGCTGCGGTAGAACATCGATTGCGCCTGGCCGTCGACATAGAAGCCGTTGTCGCCGAACCAGGTCAGCGTGCCGCCGACACCCGAACCTTCGACGCGGATCCGGCCGTTGCCGAAGGCCGAGGCGACATTGGCAGTCGTCAGACCATATTGCCCGGTGAGACCGACGATCAGCCTTCCGCGCTCGTTTTCCATCAGGAGACCGTCGAGGCCGGCCTGCACTTTCAACTGATCGGCTTTATAGGTCGAGCCTGTGGTGGTGGAGGGCTGCAAATTGGATTGGCCGCCTTCGATGCGGCCCCAGAACGCCGTGGGCGCTGAAGAGCCGTCGCCTGGTGCCGCCGCGACACCTGCGCGCGCCATGGCATCGCTGCCGCCCCAATAGCGATTGCCGACGCGCTGCTGCATGGTCGGCAGCTCGTTCATGCCGAGCAGCACCTGTGCATAATTCTCGTAAAGTGGAACGCCGGGCTGATACAGCGGGCCCGCAGTCGCTTCTGGACCCGATGCAGACGGCGGATTGATCAGGCTGGAGCGCAGATACCAGTCGCCGTCGGTCGTCGTGCTGACGCCGTTCTTCTGCAGCGTATAGGCATAGGCGCCGCCGACCACGGCCTGCTGGCCCTGAACGACGTAATTGCCGAGCAGTGAGAACGCGCCGTTCGACGCGCCGCCGACATCGATGATCTTGATGCCTTCGACGGTTTGAGCGCCGCTGCCGCCGACATTGATCACCCGCACATTGGTGCTGCCTGCGGTATTGCCGGTGACGACAAGCCGATCGGTCGGCGAGGAATCGCCGCCGAGCGCCGTCTCAATCTGCAACGTTCCGCCATTGCCGGTGTAGTTGCCCGCGACGGTGAGCGTTCCGATAGAGTTACCGGGCGCCACGATGCCTGCGTTCGACGTGTCGCAGACCGTGCCGGTGCCTTGCAGCGTGCCGCCGGCCAGCACGGTCATGGCGCCGCAGACGCTGCCGTTGACGCTGAGCGTGCCGCCGCTCACCGTAGTGCCACCGGTATAGGTGTTGACGCCCGAAAGGATCTGCATGCCGCTGCTAAGCGTTAGTCCGCCGGTGCCGGAAATGACGCCGGAGAACAGATCATTTGCATTGGTGATCGCCAGGTTCTTGGTGCCCAGCGCGACGGCACCGCTTCCCGCCAGGCTCTGGATGTTTGTGACAGCCGCAGTGATACCCGTGACATCGAACGTCGAATTGGCCACGACGCGGCTCGAATTGCTGATGGCGCCCGCGCCGGTCAGCGCAAGCGTACCGGCCTGGATCACCGTCTGGCCGGCATAAGTGCTGCTTGCGGCGAGGTTCAAAATGCCGGTACCGGTCTTGGTCAACCCACCGACACCCGTGAAGGCCGATGCCGCATCGGTGCCGACCGTGAATGTGCCGGTGTCGATCGTCAGCCCGCCCGCGACGATGTTGAGGTTCGTGCCGGAAAATCCACTGATGAAGGTTGCGTTGGTGGCCGTCGCTTTCAAAAAGCCATTGTCGAAATTGGCCTGCGCCGCGCCAGTTCCCCTTCGCAGGAAGCTGGTCTCCAGCGTACCGCCGCCGGTGACATTGAGCGTGCCCGAGCCTAGGGTGTTGTTTCCCAGCCGCAGACCGTTTTGGGCGGCAACCCGTGCGCCATTCTGAATATTGAGTGTGCCTGTCCCGCTGGCGCCCACGTTAAAGACGACCCCGGATAGAATCCACTGCGAGCCGGCTCCGGTCACGGTGGCGATGCCGGCGCTTCCTCCAGTCGATCCGATCGCAAAAATAGTCGAGGTGCTGGTAAGCGTGCTGCCGTTCTGAATCGTCAGATTGGCCGAGGTCCCGTTTTGACCGACAACTATGCTACGTGTCGCGCCGGTTGCCGGACCGTTGACGCCGAGGACAGTTGGATTTGGCGACGACGGATCGATGGTGGCAAAGGTGGCGGCGGTCGGCGCCACTCCACTGTTCCAGTTCGCTCCGTCGGTCCAGTCGCTGCTCGCATTTCCTTGCCATGTCTGGGCCGATGCCGATCCCGCAAACAGAGGCGTCAGCGCCGTAGCCGACACGCTCGCGAGCAACAAGTGGAGCCAGAGCGCCCTGCGGCTGGCAGGTGGAGGTCGCCGCGCGCGATCCAGAATCTTCCGGCGGAAGTCATCTGACTGTCGTCCGATTGTTACATCGCTCACGCATTCGCGCATGACGCTAATTCCAATCGCATGGGTCCGCAGCGTTCAAGGATGCGAATCTTGAAGCATGCAATCCGGGAAGAACAGTTGCGACGGTAAATGAGCTAAATCAATCCGACAATAACTGGATCTTGTTCAGGGCGAACTAACACGCAGCCTGTGTCGCTCGCGCAACGAAAGACGCTTAACAAAGCCTTTCGAGAGAGAACAAGGGCGTCAAACCTGCTTCTGCAGCTATCAGACTGCCAGTGGGGGCAATCGATGACATCACATCACCATAGAAGGCGTGTCACGCGACGCCGTCCAGCGTCACTCCGCCGGAAGCCTTAATGCCGCATTTCTTCGCGCGGTCGACTGTTGATGTCACTGGTGGCCGCCTCGAAGGCGCCAGTGCTGCTGGTCCTGAAGGAGGTATCGACGCCATAAATCTCGCGCAGCCTTCTTTGCACCGAAGCGACCGCGCGAGTGACGGTGGGCAGTTCAGATGGACCGGCACGGCTGACGTCTTTGGTGGGCCTCTGAAGATTCGCTATGCGCCAATTCTCTGAAAAACGATCATCCAATATAAGTTCAATCTCAACGCCGCTAACGTCCTCGCACCCGTAGCACGAGCGGAGCTCAACCAGCACTGCATGTTCGAGCGCGCCCTTGGGCAGAAGCTTTTTTGCCATTCCCGTATTCCGTATTCCTACGTCGCCGCGGAATTAAGCCGACGCGCAACTGCGTCAGCTGGTACCAGGCGTCGAAAATGATGGTGATTTTGGTCTTTTTTTGGCGGCGGGGGCGCCTCCAATTTGCGACTGTTTCGGGCGTCGCTCCATAAGAACGCCGAGCAGCTACGGATCATCAGGAACAATTTAGTCCAACGTGAGCCGGATGAGTGCGCCACGTGAACGCGTCCTCCGCGAGATGCGACAGATGAAGAACAGGAGCATTACAATGCAGGGCTGGCGCAAAGTTCGTCGCGGGGGGCGTTCCCGAGATCGTTTAACTCGTTGCCCGCTGAGCCGCGCGATAGGGCGCGGGCTCGAGCTCGCCCGGACGAGCTTTTGCCGCCGCGTTCTTAGGTCGATGATTCTCGGTGCAGCAATAACTGGCCTGATTGGGCCGCCCGCTGTCACAGCCGAACTTAGCTGCGCGCGCTATGCTGTCTTTAACAAGCTTCCGAGCAGCTTTCAGGAAATCGCGAGCGGCGATCTTGTCGGCGGTCCCGAGATATTTGTTTTATCGAACGGCCATTGCACCTGCGATAACGGCCCCGCGGTCTCACGCCGTTATAACCGACCGGCTCCTCTGGGCGAAACCTGGTCATGTCGCCATGCATCCGGCGACGAGCTCGAGGTCAGACAGCGGTAGCTGCACCTGGCCCATAGCATTAACTCGAGGTGCTAACGCCTGAATAAATCGTTCATGACGCATTCAGGGTCGCTGACCTACATCCGTCCGCAGAATGGGCGGGAGAAAAGTAAGTGGAAGGCCTCAGCGGTTCGGCGGCTGGAATTCGGAAGCGATCAGTTGTGATAGGCGGCCACAAGACGAGCGTCAGTCTAGAGGATGAATTCTGGGACTCGATCAAGGAGATCGCTGCTGAACGCGAGCAGTCAACATCAGATCTCATCAGCGCTCTAGCCGAGGGCCGCGATAGAACTAACCTCTCGTCGGCTCTTCGCATTTTCACGCTAAATCACTACAAGCAGATGCGAGGAATTCGGTGAACGAGCGTTAGACATCGGGACTTGACGCCGCCCTTAACCTCGCGAGATATCATTGATCGTTCTGGTTCTCTGATAATACATTTATCCGCATCCAATCCATGTCGGAACGTCTAGCGCAAGTAGAACAGGCCAGTCGCCACGTCGCATTTGCTGGCATCTCTGAAAGCGCCGCTCTGGCCAACGAGGCTTTGAAATTCTGCGGCAGGGCACTGGTCGCCGAAACAATACTTCCACTAGCCAGTCGGCAATCCGACTGTTCGCCCTCGCACATTTCCAAGACGACCGTCCTCAATAGAACCGTCCGATGCATCCAACCGCGCTCGTGCAAATCCCGCCCATCGTCTTGATCGCGATGGTCGCGGTTAAATCAATCGATGATAGTGGCTCCTTCCGCCTTCAAACGAGATAGGCCGTCCTTCATTTGCTTAAGCTTCTCTGGAGAGTGCCCGGCCCACTTGGTGACTTCGCCAAGAACCCGTAAAGGATCGCGGGAGCGATAAGATAACGTTGGATTGCCGGCAAATTTTTTGTTCGTAACGTTCGGATCGTCATCCCACGGCCCTGTTGGTTCAACGACGTAAATGCGCGGCGGTTCGCTGCCAAAGGCCAGTTCCGCTCCCCAGATCGCTGCGTCGAGCGTTGCGGAAAAATAAATCCAAGACAGCGGTGCGGCATCGGTGAAGTTGGAACGACAGCCCACCACGATAAGGTCGCCAGGCTGCAGGTTTGCGCGCGTTCCATGGAAGAACGATTGTGAAAAAACACTGGCTGTAACCGACATGGCTTGCGCGTCTGCCTCGTGATGCGAAAGGTTCAATCGGCGAATAGTGAATGGCCGCCTAGCTTTCTATGGGTCGGCTATATCCGGGTGCCACGGTTGTACGCCTCGATTAGCTGGTTGTAGTCCCGTAGAAGACGTTTTGGGGAACCTTCGACCATCCAAGCGCTACCCGGGCTCATCATCATTTTCTGGCCGGAAGTATAAGGCACCTTGTCACGAATCCGGCGCATCAATTGTTTCGCGGTAACCAGAACCGACTTTGCGCTGCTGGCGAACATTGAGCCGACCTTCTCACCGTCCGCGGCGGAGGTCTCCTCCAGCGCCTTCATGTTCGCTTCATATTCGCTCACTGCTTTGGTGATCGCCTCAACGTCCGGCTTGTCGTTATCCTGCAGGCGGAGCATACGCTTGGCATCGATCATGATCGCTTCGACATAGTAGCGAGTCTTCTTGCCTTCCTTGGCCTCGATCGCAATCAGTTCCTCGGCCTTACGTCGATCGTTGATAGCCTCGACGCCGGCGCGCAGCTTCTTGTCGGCATCAGCGAACGCATCCCATGCCGTGACAAGACGAGGGTGCAGCGCGCGACCTTTGGCCATCTTGTCGTCCTTGTAATTCTCCTGCGTGTAATAGTCGTCGGCTTCTTTCAGCAGCGGGCCGAGCGCCGTCGCAGCACTGACATACGCTGACGCCGCAGCCTCCAGTGCACTATCGCGCGGCTCCAGCGTATTGGCCGCTGCGACGTTCTTTGCGCAATCTGCGGTGTCATAGATGGTATAAGTCCCGTAGATGATACGCTCCTTGCCGGTCGGCCCGGACTTCGGCGCCCAGCTGAAATAGCGCGACCGCGAGTCATAGGCACGCGCCGAGAGCCGATTGATGCAACCGACATAGGCGTTGAGCTTTTCGGTCGCAGGAGAAGTTTGCGCCGCTGCGCGCTCGGTGCCGGCTGGTGTCATGGCAAGTGTCGCAGCAGCAATGGCGAACGCGCGAAAAGAAATCATCAACGGGGTCTCCAGCGCCTTGAGGCGATATGCTTTGTGATCGCGCCCACCATAGTGGAGACGTATAATTGCAGCCAGCACTTGCCGCGCTTGGCGCTATGACCCGTAAAGGCATCGATCTGGTGCTCCCCATGAGCTAGCTACGGTAGTCGACCCGTTGAGCAACCATTCGATCGGTTCCCGGAAGTCGATTCGCTTTTGAGGCATTTTCGATCAGATTTGACAGTGTTCATTGTCTACGAAGCATCCCCAAGCCGTGCGTCGCAACGGCTGGGGCCTATTGGAAAGTTTGAACGAGATGAATGGGGTCATCGTCAAGACTACGCTTCAACTGATCACGCCCGGAATATTGTTCGTCTTCGGGGTTGCCTTCGTCTGCGCGTGGCTCGTGGAGAAAAAGCGTAACTACCTGCTTTTGCTGGCCAGCGCGTGCGTCCTGTTTGCTCTCGGCGCGATGTCGCAGATCCTGAGTTTGCCTCCCAGCGTGGGCGTCAATGCCATTGTGTCGGGCGCGCTCTACACGTCGGCGGTGATCTCCGCAGTGGAGGGCATCCTGGTGCGTTCGGGGAAGGGGCTCGGTCCGGTCATCGATATGGCGATCCTTGCCGGCTTCGTTTGTCTGCTCGCCTACTTCTTCTATGTCGATCGTAATCTCATCGCCCGGGTCTACATCCAGAATTTCGGCTATGGCTTGCTGATGCTGCTCGCAGCTGGGCGGCTCACCGCGTTGGCGCGCGGGCCGTATGTCGATCGGGCTCTGTTCTGGGTCCTGTTGCTGTTCGGATTGCATTTTTTTCCCCGCACCTTGCTCACGGTCGGATTTTCCGCGCCGATCGACAAGATCACGTTCGGCAATTCGATGTTCTGGCAGGCACTCCAGCTTGCGCTCGCCGTGCTCGGCGCTGGCCTGGCGCTGGCCGTCCTCGCCGCGGCGGTGTCCGACATGATCGACGATCTCCGCCGCGAACGCGATTTCGATTTGTTGACCGGCATTCTGAACCGGCGCGGCTTTCAAGACCGGGTGTCTGCCCATCTGCTCAAACACGGATCGGGCCGTGCTGCGTTCGCCTTGTGCGACATCGACAACTTCAAGAGCATCAACGACACCCTCGGTCATGACGTCGGAGACGATGTCCTGGAAGAGGTGGGACGCATAATGCGCAACGCGTCGCGCAAACGCGACATCGTCGGGCGACTGGGCGGCGAGGAATTTGCGGTGTTCCTTCCGGATACAGAGGAACAGGAAGCGGTTGATTATGCCGAACGGTTGAGGACAGCCTTCGAGCAGAACAGCTTTTCTGTCCTGGGGGGAGCGAGGCAGGTCACCGCGAGCTTCGGCGTTGGGAAGCTGCAACCGGGAGATAACTGGCCGAGCCTGTACAAACGGATTGATGGGCGACTTTACGAAGCGAAGCGGACGGGCCGAAACCGCACGATTTCGTCAGCGTCACCGAGCGCTGTGATCGATGCACGCGCTCGAGCAGAACGTTTGCGATTGGACCGGGCAACGTAGTCAGGATTGGCTCGCACCGGAATTCGAACCAGGATCAGAGGGAGGCCACGCAGTTTTCGGCATGCCTGCCAAGGAGCCAGCTAGGCACGATCCGCTCCGAATCGCATAACTTACGATATGGAATGGTCGCTTCCGGCGCAAAGCCGCCGTTCATAGGGCTCGCTGTCGGGGAGCGAGGACTTCTATTTCACCACGCGATAGGCCGCTCCGGCCAAACCCGTCTGGTGGCTCGCGTCGCCTAATTTTTAAATGGAGAAGCTCCGCCGGGTCTGACGTTTATGTTTCCCCGTCCGTATTTGGGTTAGTGGTGCTCAATATCCTGAGGAGATAGAGCCTCCAGTGCTCCTAAGACCGCTACCAGTTTCGGCAGCGTTCGTTTCGAGCGCGGTGTCTACGTCCAAATGACGGCGATCGATGGTTCGTGGCGCCGCTCATGCGTCATGAGGGATGTATCGACATACGGAGCCACGCTGACGACTAAGGCGTCGATCGAAGGCCTTAACCTCTGCGAATTCTTCCTCCTATTATCCACTACCGGCCTCGCTTTTCGCAGGTGCGAATTAGCTGGCGTCAAAGGCGATGTTTTCGAAACGGGCGAAGAAGAAGCCTCAGTCGGTTAAAGCGGAATGGCGCCAGCAACCGGTCGACCACGATGGCCACGCCCGACTAATTGCAAAGGCTTGAATAAGGATCAACTCCGTGGCGATGAAGTATGTAGTCGCTATGACAAACAATGCTACCGGCCGGAAGCTCCGTGTGGGGAACGGAACTGGTCCGCCAAAGTTTCATCTGCGGTTGATATCACACGCCAATTTGCGCGGAAGGGCAAGATGCACGCAGGAACAGGTGGTTCGTACGGTGCCGACTCGGCCGTCGATGAGGGCTTCGTGCGGGTTCGCGGAGCTCGCGAGCACAATCTGAAGAGTATCGACGTCGACATTCCCCGCAATGCACTTGTCGTTTTTACAGGGGTGTCGGGATCGGGCAAGTCCTCGCTGGCCTTCGGCACGCTCTATGCCGAGGCGCAGCGGCGTTATCTTGAGTCGGTGTCCCCTTACGCGAGAAGATTGTTCAATCAGATGTCCATTCCTGAGGTGGACGAAATCGAAGGTCTGCCACCAGCCGTGGCTTTACAGCAGCAACGCGGATCTCCGACGACACGCTCGTCGGTCGGCAGCGTGACGACGTTGTCGAACCTGCTGCGCATGCTGTATTCGCGCGCCGGCGACTACCCGCGTGGACAACCACTGCTCTATGCCGAGTCATTTTCGCCCAACACTCCCGAAGGAGCTTGTCCTCACTGTCACGGAATCGGTCGGATCCACGATATTACCGAGGCCTCGATGGTCCCCGATGACAAGCTCACCATACGGGAGCGAGCCGTGGCGGCTTGGCCGAGCGCCTGGCAGGGACAAAATCTGAGGGACATCCTGGTAACTCTCGGTCATGACGTAGACACGCCCTGGCGCAAACTGCCGAAGAAGACCCGCGACTGGATACTCTTTACCGAGGAACAGCCCACCGTCCCGGTATATGCAGGCTACACGCCAGCTGAGGTGAGGCGAGCCCTCAAACGCAAGGAAGAGCCGAGTTATCACGGCACCTTCACCGGCGCGCGCAAATACGTCTTGCAGACGTTCGCAACAACGCAGAGCGCGATGATGAAGAGGCGGGTTTCGCAATTCATGCTGAGCGGCCGTTGCCCGGTATGTCGGGGAAAACGGCTTAAGCCCGAAGCCCTCTCGGTCAAATTCGCAGGCTTGGATATTGCGGAACTGTCTGAGCTTCCTTTAAGGGGCGTTCGCGAGTTGATCGTGCCGTATCTCGAAGGCAAAGCTCATACGCCCAAAGACCATCCGGAAAAAGCTCTCGTGGTCCAGCGCATCCTGGAAGATCTGAACGGGAGATTGGCGGTTCTGCTCGATCTCGGCCTGGGATATCTCGCCCTCGAGCGCAGCACGCCGACACTGTCCCCCGGCGAATTGCAGCGGCTCCGGCTGGCGACCCAAGTCAGGTCGAACCTGTTTGGCGTGGTGTATGTTCTGGATGAGCCCTCCGCTGGGCTTCATCCAGCCGACACCGAAGCTCTCCTGCGAGCGCTGGACCGGCTCAAGGCAGCAGGCAATTCGCTTTTCGTCGTCGAACATGAATTGGATGTCGTCCGCCACGCGGACTGGATAGTCGATGTCGGCCCCGCCGCGGGCGTTCACGGGGGCGAGGTGCTTTACAGCGGTATCCCTAAAGGACTTGCCGGCGTCGAGGCGTCTCAAACAAGGCGCCATCTGTTCGGAAACGCGACGGCCATCGACCGCACGCGCCGTCTCCCGCGAGGTCAGCTACAACTTCGCGGTGTCACCCGCAACAATCTCAACGACCTCGACGTCGACATTCCTGTCGGTGTGTTTACCGCGGTGACCGGCATCTCGGGGTCGGGCAAGTCCAGCTTGATCACTCAATTTCTGGTCGAGAAGGTTGGGGAAATATTGGGGCACAAGAGCGGCGAAGAGGACCGGGGCGCTCCGGACGAAGGAGACCTTCTGGAAACCGCCATTCAAACGCTTGGCGGCAACATCGTCGGGGGCATGGAGCACGTAAAACGTCTCGTTGTCGTCGATCAAAAGCCGATCGGGCGCACCCCGCGGTCGAATCTCGCCACCTATACAGGGCTTTTCGATCACGTCAGAAAGCTGTTCGCGGCCACGAAGCAGGCCAAGACACGGCACTATGATGCCGGCCGCTTTTCTTTCAATGTCGCCAAAGGACGTTGCGAAACCTGTCAGGGGGAAGGCTTCGTCACCGTCGAATTGCTTTTCCTCCCGTCAGTCTACGCGCCATGTCCGACCTGTCATGGGTCGCGCTACAACGCGAAGACGTTGGAAATCAAGATCCGGGACAAATCCATTGCCGACGTGTTGGGCATGACGGTGGACGATGCGCTCGCGTTTTTCGAGAAAGATGCGCTACTCGCACGTTCGCTCGGTGTCATTCGAGAGGTCGGCCTCGGTTATATCAAACTCGGTCAGTCCGCAACGGAACTCAGTGGCGGCGAAGCCCAACGGATCAAGCTCGCTACCGAATTGCAACGAGCTCAGCGGGGGTCGGCACTATATGTACTGGATGAGCCGACGACTGGATTGCATCCCTCAGACATCGAAAAGCTAATGCTGCAGCTTCAAGGCCTGGTGGATGCCGGTAACACGGTGGTCGTCGTCGAACACGATATGGCAGTGGTCGCCGAAAGTGATTGGGTAATCGATATGGGCCCCGGCGCAGGCAATGAGGGCGGATCCGTCGTGACCGCTGGCGAACCGCAACATGTTGCGCGCAACGCCGAAAGCCGCACGGCCAAATTTCTGGAAGCCTCAATCGGTTAGAGACCCGATCAACTTACTCCCGTCTTTCTGAAGAAGCCGGCGCCAGACATGGCTTATCGCAACGTCACCGGGATCGTACCGTAAAATGGGGTGATGCGGGCATTGAAGCCGCCGTGGTCATGGACAAGTCGGCGGGCCAACCGTCAAACTTGATGACACCTGTTCCGGTGAGCTCAGGGGCGCGGCCGGTCAGGGGAGGCGTGATCGTCTACGGCACGATTGAACTCTCTTTGGAACCCGGCGTTGACGGGTATGGAGGTCGTTCGTGTTTCGAATTTTGTATCTTAGCACTGCAAATGAGCCATTTTCATCCGGGGATCTTTCCGAGCTACTGCAAAAGGCAAGGGCCCGGAATGATGCGGCGCATATAACAGGCATGCTTGTCCATTCGGACGGCGACTTTCTTCAGGTGCTTGAGGGAGAGCCGGATAATGTAATCGAAGTTTACAGCCGCATCAGCGTCGATCCGCGGCATCGAGATATCAGCTTGCTCCAGCGCGGCCTTGCATATGGTGATCGACTGTTTCCGAACTGGGCAATGGGCTTCAAGCGGGTGCCGGATCAGACATTAGTTAACGAGGCCGTTGGGTTGAACGGCCGTGTGAAATTGCGATATCTAGATGCTATGTCGGCTCTGGATTTCCTGTTGGCGTGCAGCCAAAACCAGACCTAAACAATCCCTCAGATGGGCGCCCTGAACTTGAGATGGACCTCCAACCTGATGTCTGGCACCTGAGGGGAAGCGCCGAAGCCGCGTGCGTCTCCACGAATGATGGTCCCGGCGAAGCTCAGCGTCGCCTCGTCCAGCCCGAACAGGGACGGGATTTCGTTGGCGTGACGCGATGTCCGCACAGTCGCTTCGAACTTCCCGTCTCGTTGCGAGTAAGCGCCTTTGTACAGCAGAGAAGAATCGCCCCCAAGCAAAACGCCGTCACAGAGCACGACGACGCCGGCACCTCCGGACCCACCGAGACCGGCATTGAACGCAATGCTATAGAGCCCATTTTGTAGCAACGACCTACGCCCTTTGGCCGCGGTGGATAGCTACTTGCAATCGCTCAACTCGCTGTCTGGTTCCATCGACCCGAGGCTTTAGAACACGCCTTCGAAAGTCCGGCGACCGCCGGTATCGCCGATTGGTGGCGGAAGCTCTGACGCAAGGCATGGTGAATGCCTTTCCGACCGAGAAGGAACTCAAGAATAGCTTAGCTGTTTTCAAGCCGTGCCCGACGATGACAACATTCTCGAATGTCAAAACACCGAAACGGCATGTCTGATTTCCGGTCAACGCCAAATCCCATTCTCGGGACGAAATTCCCTAGAGAGACGCGACTATGTCGAAGAACACGAACGACGCCGAGACTCTATCCATATGGGCGACGGATATCCTCCTTGAGGCCCACGCCATCGCGCCCTGTCCGGATCACGGCTATCTGCGCCTTCGTCACAGCCACCATGCCGTGGATTATGCAAGATCGATCGCCGAACATCGAAAGTTCTCCGGTAAGAACAAGGAGCAACGGGTGAAAGCCATCGAGAAAGTACTCGATGGCCTAGCGGACACCTGTCCGGCCTGCGAGTGATGGCCCGGAAGCTCAAGACCTACCAGACATCGATCGGCTTTTTCGACCTGGCCGTTGCCGCGCCGTCCATGAAGGCCGCGCTCGAGATCTGGGGCGCCGACAGCAACCTGTTTCACCAGGGCTTCGCCGAGGAGACCGACGACCCTGCAATCGTCTCGGCAACAATCGCGCATCCCGGCATCGTTTTGCGGAGAGCAGTCGGCACCAATGGCGCGTTCAAGGAGACGAGCGAACTTCCGAAAGGCCTTGCGGCCGGCAAGAAAGTGTCAATTCCGCGGAAGCGGGTGGCTCCTCAGGCCAAAGCGACCAAAGTCGACAACGCGGAAGCACGTAGAGCCGCGGCCATCTTCGACAAACAGCAGCGGAAACGCGAAGCCGACCAGCGCAAGGAAGAGCGAGCCAGGATCAAGGAGCGAGACCGGAAAGCAGCGCAGGTTGCAAGCGCACAAGTAGCCTTTGATGCCGCTGAACAGGAGCACGACGCGAGAGATGCCGCGATACAGGCGGAACGCGACGAAATCGACAATCGCACGGAGGCCGAACGACGGCGCTGGGAGCAGCAACGGGAGAAGCTGGGCGCCGCGCTACGTCGGGCCAAGAAGGGCGGCGACTGAGGCGGGAATTGGAACGGAACTCAGATTGTTCGGTTTCGTAACCATGCAGCCTCGCAACATGGATACAATCTTCATTGCAACGGCTTTTCCACTGGCGCTTATTCTCCTCGCGATCGCGTACGCCCCGTTCTTATTTGGTTGGTTATGATGTGCGGGATCCCCCTGACCTTTGACTTTGCGCTGCGGCTCCATAAGTGGGTCGTAGATCCACAGCCTTGGTAGAATCCACTGTCCGACCAATTCAGTTTGTTTGCGGAAAACACGCCAGGTCCCGATGGACTCCGGTATGCCGAAGACTTCGTTTCGGCAGCGGAAGCGCTCGACCTTATAGCCCAAGTGGCCGACTTGCCCCTCCAGCCGTTTCAGTTCGGCCAGTATGAGGGCAAGCGTCGCGTAGCCTCCTTCGGGTTCAGCTACGACTATACGGCACGCCACCTCGTTGAAGCCGAGCCAATTCCTCAATGGCTCTCCGATGTCTCACATCGCGTCGAGACTTTCGGTGGACCCAGTACGCGAATACAGCAAGTCCTCTGCACCGAATACGACGTCGGCGTCGGGATCGGTTGGCACAGGGACAAGCCGCACTTCGACCGGATCTTCGGCCTGTCGCTGGGCGCGATATGCAAGTTCGGATTTCGCAGGCCCGCTTCGACCAAGTTCGAGCGTTTCACCCTCGAAGCGAAGTCTCGTTCGATCTACATGATGTCCGGCGAGGCGCGGTCGGTATGGGAACACAGCATTCCGGCCGTCGAAGCCAAACGCTACTCCATCACCTTCCGGACGATGGTCGAGCGTAGCCCCTAAATGGCAAAGAATCGGATATCGAGGACGAATGGCGAAACGGACCGGCAGCGCCGATCTTCCTTTGCATGGTGGACGGGTTCCGCCATGGCTGGCCTCGCGCATGTCAGCGCTCGGTGCCATCGTCACCCAGGCGATCGTCCACCATTACGGTCGCGACGAATTTTTGCGGCGGCTGTCCCATCCGTTCTGGTTTCAATCCTTCGGTGCCGTGATGGGAATGGACTGGCATTCGTCCGGGATCACGACCAGCGTCATCGGTGCTCTCAAGCGCGGCCTAGGTCCGCTGCAGGACGAACTCGGCATCCACGTCTGCGGAGGTCGGGGCCAGCATTCGCGGAAAACTCCTGACGAACTTCACGCGCTCGGCGACCGCATCGGATTCGACGGGGCCGCCCTGACGCGCGCGAGCCGTCTCGTCGCCAAGGTCGATAGCGCAGCGGTCCAGGATGGCTTCGATCTCTACCTGCACGGCTTCTTCGTCACCGACGAGGGCAAATGGACGGTGGTCCAGCAGGGCATGAACGGCGACAAGAAACAGGCCCGTCGCTATCATTGGCATTCCGAGAACCTGACGAGTTTCGTCGATGAACCGCACAGCGCCATCGATGGTCCGTTTCAAGGAAACGTCGTCAATCTGACGGATGGGCGCGCCGCGCCTTCCCGAACAGCGCAACTGGACCTGCTGATGGCTTTGGGGCCCGACGGCATCGTCGACGAGTTCGCGGCGCTGACTGGCAGCGCGCCTGCCCAGCCCCTCCTGCCGCATCTCGTCATGCCGGCGCATCACGATGTCCGCTCGAGCGATGTGTTCACCCGGCGCCTTCATGGCACGCTCGCCGCGGCTTCCGAGCGCGGGCCGCTCGACTTTCCCGAGCTACTGCTCACGCCGGGCGTCGGCGCACGGACGGTCCGCTCGCTTGCGATGGTGGCCGAGGTCGTCCATGGCGCGCCGTACCGCTTCCGCGACCCGGCGCGGTTTTCACTCGCCCATGGAGGCAAGGATCGTCACCCGTACCCGGTGCCGATCAAGGTCTACGACGAGACCATCCGCGTGCTGAAGACAGCCGTCCAGAACGCCAAGCTCGGCCGAGACGAGGAGATGCAGACTCTGAAACGGCTCGACGACCAGGCTCGCCGCCTCGAACAAACGGCAAGCGGTCCGTCCTTCGAGGATTTCGTGGATGGCGAATTACAGGCATCCTCCGCGCTCGGCGGTCGCTCGGTCTTCGGCTTGGAGGAGGAGCGATTCGGCGAGCGCTCGACAGCGAAATGAACACCCGGCTGCCGCGCGTAACGCCCCTGACGCTGAAGAGCAAGGACGCGCTCGCGCTTTCAGCCCTCCTGATGAAGCCGCGGAACGCGCAAGCCTGTTTCGTCTTCGCCCACGGTGCAGGCGCAGGCATGACGCACCCGTTCATGGAAGATGTCGCTGCAAAGCTTTATGGCCATGGCATCGCGACCTTGCGCTTCCAGTTCCCGTTCATGGAGAAGGGCAGCAAACGCCCCGACACTCCGGCTGTTGCGCATGCGGCCATACGATTGGCCGCGGCGGACGCCCGCCGTCGATGCCGCGGCATGCCTATTATCGCGGGTGGCAAGTCATTCGGCGGGCGCATGACCTCGCAGGCGCAAGCAGAAGATCCGATCGAAGATGTGCGCGGGCTGGCCTTTGTCGGTTTCCCCCTACATCCGACCGGTAAACCTTCGATCACAAGGGCCGAACACCTTGCAGGCATTCGGATCCCCATGCTCTTCATCCAGGGAACGCGTGATAAGTTGGCGGAGCCCGTGCTCCTTCGCCAAGTTTGCAAGGGACTGAGATCGAGGGCAACCTCTCACCTAATCGATGGCGCCGATCACGGCTTTCATATCCCGGCCCGCAGCGGACGGACCGACCAGGACGTAGTGGCGGAAATTGCGCTCACCATCTCCCAATGGGTGGAGCGCTTGGAAAGCTAATGTCGCCCCCGTCGAGCCCGCTCGGATCGAATTACTTCGCGCCCATGTCTCCGGCCAGCAAAGCTGCATACGCGCGGGCCTTTTCGAGTGCCCTGACTTCCACCTGCCGCACACGTTCGCGTGACACGCCCAGTTCTGCGGCCAGGTCGTCAAGTGTAAGAGGGGTATCCGACAGCCATCGTGCTTCGATGATACGCTGCTCTCTCGGTTTCAGATGGGCGAGCGCTTGCCCGAGGATCTGCCGCCTCCAGTTAAGTTCGCTGCGTTCCGCGACGTCGTCTTCAAAATTCGACGTTGGGTCGGCCAAGCGCTCCTGCCACTCAGCGCCTTCTTCTTCGTCCACTCGTGAAGCCGCATTGAGCGACATGTCTCCGAGGAACCGCCGGTTCATCTCAATGACCTCGCGTTCAGGCACATTCAAGCGGCGCGCTATCGTTGCTACGTGGTCGGGCTGCATATCGCCTTCTTCGAGCGCTGCGATCTTGCTCTTCAAGCGACGCAGGTTAAAGAACAGCCGCTTTTGGGTGGACTTGGCGCTAATCTGGACGATCGACCACGACCGCAGGATGTAATCTTGGATCGTTGCCTTGATCCACCAGGTGGCGTAGGTCGCAAGCTTGAAACCTTTAGACGGATCAAATCGCTTCACGGCTTGCATCAGGCCGATGTTGCCTTCCGAAATGACATCAGCGATGGGCAGCCCATAGCCGCGATAGCGCATCGCCAATTTGGCGACCAGCCGGAGATGGCTGGTCACAAGATGATAGGCAGCGTTCCTGTCGCCGTGTTCGCGTAAGCGCCTGGCGTAGGCGAGCTCCTCTTCAGGTTTGAGGAGAGGAAACTGCTTGATCGCGGTGAGATAGTTTGTAAGGCCTTCTCCAGCGGCCAAGGCTGGAAGTGCGAACTGGGTCATCCCTGCCTCCTGTCGATTTCGCGAGTGATCAACGCGCCATGCCAAATGTCGCGCAAATCCGCGACGGCCGAAGCCATCGCGGAACGATTGCACGAAGTGATCGAATAGGCGTCAGGCCGCCTTGGCTTCAAGTTGCTCGACGTTTGAGCGCGGACCTGCGTTGATGGCGATCTTTCGCGGCTTCATGGCCTCGGGAATCTCGCGGATCAGGTTGATCTGCAGAAGGCCGTTCTCGAAAGTCGCGCTGGTTACCTGGACATGGTCGGCGAGGTTGAATTGCCGCTTGAACGCGCGACCAGAAATGCCCTGAAACAGGAAGTCGCGCTTCTGTTCGCCTTTGCGGCCCTCGACCGTCAGAACGTTCTGCTCTGCCGTCAAGCTGATCTCGTCCGGCGAAAAACCCGCCAGAGCAAGCGAGATGAGGTATCGGTCATCCCCGACACGTTCGATATTGTATGGGGGGAAACTGTCCTCGTTCGCGCGCTGAGCGGCATCCACGAGGTCAAACAGGCGGTCGAAGCCAATGCTTGAGCGCCAAAGCGGAGCAAAGTCGTAAGTCTTCATAGCCAAATCCTCCAATGAGCAAGATGGGTATGAGCGGGCGCCGGACACCCCCGGCGTCCGCCTCACGCTGGACCCAACCTCTGGCGTCCAGCGCACCTAAAATAAAAAAAATTGGCGGAAAGTTTCAAGGGGGGTGGGGCAAATTTTTTTGGCTTCCGCGCGGGCGAATTCTTGACCGCCCAGTCGACCGCTCTACATCGCTGATCGCCGTCTCAAACAGAAAGGAGTGAAGGAGGCGACCACTAAGCTTACGTCGATCCATGACGCCTAGTAAGGGGCGATTAGCCGATCGCGGTCGAGACGACTGATCCCGCCAGATGCGGCGGGCTCCTAGCGCCGACGGGGGCGTTTCACCACTGGCTTTCCTTCTTCGACGGCAATGCCATCCGATGCCCAAGCGGTATGAACGCATTCCTTGTCTGGGATGAACGGACTCCTCAACTCTCTGACAGCCGCAAACCCTATCAGCTGAATATTTGGCAATCGCGGCGGTCAGCTAACCTGGCCAAACGGATAATTGGAACCTGACGGCCGGCAACGAATTGACCAAATTCCGAATTTTATTGAATTTATGGGGTCACGTGAGCCTTTTTCTCAGTCCCGTTCGAAACGCTTCGAGTCGTCGCGACCTTGTACAGCTGCCGCCAGCTGAGGCCTTCGCATGACGGCAATGATGGCTTCGGGGCTGCGCAGTGATGTGCTATCCGCATTGGGCGATCATATCCGCCAGATATCAGACCCTGACGATCTTGCGTACTCCGCCGCGGAGACCTTGGGGCGGGCTCTCGGTGTCAGCCGCGCGGGTTACGGCACGATCGACCTTTCCGCTGAAACCATTACGATAAGCCGGGACTGGAATGCGCCGGGCATAAAAAGCCTGGCTGGGGTTCTGCAATTCCGGGATTACGGCAGCTACATTGAGGACTTGAAGCGCGGCGTAACCGTGGTGTTCGCCGACGCCGAAAAAGATGGTCGGGTAGGACATCAGGCGAAGGCCCTTGAGCTTATTTCGGCACGCGCCTTGGTGAACATGCCCATCCTTGAGCCAAACGGCGTGGTGGCATTGCTCTATCTCAACAATGCCGAAGCACGAGAATGGTCAGACGCCGAACTTGACCTCATGCGGGAGGTCGCTGACCGGACCCGGACTGCGGTAGAACGGCGTAGGGCAGAGGCAACTATTCGGGCGAATGAAGCCCGTCTTGTCTTTCTGGATGACCTCGGCAAAGAAACTGCGAAGTGCCGGAGGGCCGACGAGATTCTATCAGTCACGACCCGGATGCTAGGCCAGCACCTCAACGTGTCTAACTGCGCCTATGCCGACATGGATGAAGATCAGGATGGCTTTACTATTCGCGGCGACTGGGCAGCACCTGGCGCGAAACACATCTTAGGTCACTACAGCCTTGCTGACTTCGGCAGAAAAGCTGTTCAGGAGCTGGGTAACGGCCGACCGCTGATCATCAATGACAATCTTGAAGAATTGGAGCCGGAAGAAGCCCGAACCTTCCAAGATATTGGGATCGGATCCACTATTTGCATGCCCTTCGTGAAAGAGGACCGCTTAACGGCATTGATGGCAATACATCATCAGGCCGCCCATCGCTGGGCGGCTGGCGAGCTGGCCCTGCTTGCGGAGGTTACCGAAAGGTCGTGGGCTCATATCGAGCGAGTCCGTTCAGAAGAAGCCGCGCGAGAAGCCGCAGAGCGCCTCAGCCTAGCTAACAACGCAGCCGGTATCGGAACGTGGGACTTTGACCCGGTAAATAACGTCCTTCGCTGGGACGCGAGATGCAAAGCTCTGTTTGGCCTTTCATCCGAAGCCGAGATTTCATATGAAAAATCGTTTCTTGCGGGGCTGCATCCTGACGATCGCGAACGCGTTCATCGCGCGGTGACCAACGCCTTGGACCCCTCCTCCTCGGCTGCATATCGCATCGAGTATCGGACGATTGGAATCGAGGACCGGATCGAACGATGGCTCGCCGCAACGGGTGACGCAATATTCGTCAATCACAACGCAGTGCGCTTTGTTGGCACTGTCATCGATATCACGGCGCGCAAGAAATCCGAACGACATCTCAGGATCTTGAATGACACGGGGGCAACCGTCGCCAGGGAACGCAATCTCGAGACCATCGTCCAGACCGTTACGGATGCCGGCCTGGAGCTCTGCGGTGCGGAATTTGGCGCGTTCTTCTACAATGTTCTCTCGCCCGAGGGCGAGAGCTACATGCTCTACGCGCTCTCCGGCGCGCCCCGGTCTGCATTCGCGAATTTTCCGATGCCGCGGAATACAGCAGTGTTTGAGCCGACGTTTCTTGGCACGGCGGTTGTACGATCAGAAAACATCCTCGCCGACCCGCGATACGGCAAGAACGCTCCCCGCAAAGGAATGCCCGAAGGCCACCTTCCGGTGCGCTCGTACCTTGCGGTACCGGTCATCTCACGCACCGGTGACGTTTTGGGAGGGCTGTTCTTCGGCCATCAGGAAACCGGCAAGTTCCAAGAAGAGCATGAGGCTGCTCTCTTGGGAATTGCGGGACACGCGGCGACGGCCATCGACAATGCGAGGCTGTTTGCGGCTGTCGAAAGGGAGCTCGCCGAGCGGAAACGGGCCGAGGCGGAGCTGCAGGCGCTCAATATCGATCTCGAGCAACGTGTGGCCACGGAGATTGCCGAACGTTCGAAGGCGGAGGAGCAGCTGCGACAGGCCCAAAAGATGGAGGCGGTTGGCCAATTGACTGGCGGGATAGCTCACGACTTTAACAACATGCTCGCCGTGATCATCGGAGGCTTGAATCTAGCCCGCCGGAAGCTGGCAAAGGGTGACATTGACATCACCCGCTTCATTGACGGAGCCTTGGACGGCGCTAACCGGGCCGCTACCTTAACCCAGCGCTTGCTGGCTTTCTCCCGCCTGCAGCCCTTAGCTCCAGAAGTCATCGTAGTGAATCGTATGATCGCGGGTATGAGCGAGCTTCTCGATCGGTCGCTGGGCGAGACCATTGCAATCGAGACAGTGCTCGCAGCGGGGGTGTGGAACGTCCAAGCCGATCCGGCTCAACTTGAGAGCGCTTTACTCAACCTCGCGGTCAATGCGCGGGACGCGATGCCTCAAGGAGGAAAACTCACGATCGAAACGATGAACGCGTCTGTGGATGCGGCGTATGCCCGACAATACTCAATTGAACCGGGACAGTTCGTTCTCATCGCAGTGACCGACAGCGGTACCGGTATCAACAGCGATGTGCTGAGCAAAGTTTTTGATCCGTTCTACACGACCAAAGAAGTCGGAAAAGGCACGGGCCTTGGCCTTAGTCAAGTATACGGCTTCGTGCGTCAGTCGGGCGGTCATGTGAAGATTTATTCGGAACCTGATGTTGGCACCACCGTAAAAATCTACCTGCCGCGTTTCTACGGCGAGGTTACGACCGATGCTTCGACTGGCGCGGTGCGCGCAGACGTGGGGCAGCATCAAGAGCTGGTCCTGGTGGTTGAGGACGAAGAACGCGTGCGAGCGATCTCTGTCGAGACGCTTCGAGAACTTGGCTATTCGGTCATAGAAGCTGCAAGCGCGCGAGAAGCCATTCACCTCATTGAGAACGGCTCACGGCCCGATTTGGTTTTCACGGACGTTGTGATGCCCGAAATGACAGGCAGTGAGCTCGCAAAAGTCCTCCAACCGCTGTTGCCCGACGCCAAGATTTTGTTCACCACGGGCTATACGCGAAACGCCATAGTCCATAATGGCGTTCTGGATGCGGGTACGCATCTCATCTCAAAGCCTTATACAATCAACGATCTTGCAGAAAAGGTCAGGGCGTTGCTTGACGGCCTCTAAAACCAAAGCTGCGGCGCCTTAAGCTGAACGAAAACAACAGATACAGGAGCTCTGGCAGCCGACGTATTCCCCTCGATCGACGCGATCAATTGACGCTCCTCGGCTAATGCCCATCGGCCAGATCGAAGGTGCACGGAAGCCTCAATATCGGGAACAGACAGGAAATCGATTGGGATATCGCACTTGGATTATGAAAACAGAAGTGGTTGATTTGGTTCCGCTCCAAGATTGATGAGTGCAGATCAACAGGTCTCGCCGCGTCAGGTTTTTCGACGATTCCCCAATTTATTGCATCTTGACAGTGCAAGTCAGATCGAGGAAATGCGGCCTCCCGCCAAATTTCCGACGTCACGATGGTCAAATCCGAACTTGTTCAACGCATCGCTAAACATAACCCGCGCCTCTACCAGCGGGACCTTGAGAACATCGTGAACGCGATTCTCGATGAGATCGTCGCTGCGCTGGCACGCGGTGATCGGGCTGAGCTTCGCGGTTTCGGCGCATTCTCGGTAAGGCATCGCCCCGCTCGTGCAGGCCGCAACCCACGTACTGGAAAACATGTTACCGTGCACCAAAAGAGCCTTCCGTTCTTCAAGGCCGGAAAGGAAATGCGCGAGCGCCTGAATCGCGAAAATGCTGCGCCGGAAATGAGCGCTGCCTCAAGACCGGCCGCCGGTTTTTCGGGGAGCTAAACCAGCTTTGTCTAATCGTAGGGGAAAGTCTGAAAGCATTTTAGGCGCAATCGCCAAGGACCGGCGCTCTCCTCACGCGCAGATTTTTTCCTGTCTGGGGAAAATGCATACTGCGTATCACAAAACGAGTAGGCGGAAACCTCAACGACATCCGCCACTTGAGCTATTTTTCGGACGGCGAGGTACGCATCACAGATACGCATCTGCGTACTGCGTACCGTAGGGTAAAGGTCTGGCGCCGGATGCCTTAGCGGCGCGTGCCTTTAATGAAGTTTTTAAGACGAGCTTCGAAAAAGGCCGTTCCGATACAGAAGCTACAGCTCACGAGATGTCTTTTGCTGTTTTCTATCGGACGCGTCCGTTTCTCCGCATTCCGCGCGCACGATGCCTATTGATCGTGAACGTTTAGCCACAACTGGATTGCTCGCGCGGCACGCATCCACTCGCTGGAGCTTTGGGGGACGCTTCGGCTGTGCTGATATCCAGCCAGATCGCGGATCGCAGTCAAAGCTACTCGTTCAGCCTCGGCCATCGCGGGAGAGGTGTTCGTGGTAACCTGCTCGGTGGCCAGGCCGTTCAGCAAAATGCGGGCTTCCTGCTCGGTGCTGATCGCGGCGACCTTCAGGATCGATCTGCAGTAACGGGCCTTGATCAGGCTTTGGTCGTCGCTCATTCGAGAGCGCTCGGCGGCTTGGGCATGTGGCAGCGTAGGAAGGTCAAACTGGTTGGTCTTGTTCAAGATGCAGCCTTGGTCGATGGGACCGTAGAACAGGCAATCGCCGGCTTAGTTCCCGCCCGTGAAGGGAGATCAAACTTCTTTCAGGAGGTAGCGAGCGCGGAGTTGTTTCTCTATTCGCACCACAGTCTTTGCCAGATCGGGATAGTGCCGGCGTTCGGTGGCATTCGTCAGCGCGGACCAATTGCCGTTACCGATTGGAATAATCGCAATCCCGGCATTGGGAAAGTTGGAGCCTGCAAGCTTCTCGTGAAAGAGCCAGATCAGCTCGTTGGCGGTCGCTTTCTTTTTAAGCATGGAGGTCAGACTTCAGGACGAGGTGGGAGTCTGACTTCCTGTAAGGGATCACTCCGGGGCGCGCAATTCATATTGATGGCGCAGTTTGTTTACTGTCATTTCCAGCGCGCTATGCAAAGCACCTGGATCAATTCGGCCTTCTGTGAAGGCATACAGAGTCCAATTCGTATCGGCTCGAAGGTCACTGTATTGGACGTCGACTGCCTTCAGCGTCTCGCAACCTGGGCGTTTTCTCATCTCCGCGAGGGCTTCGCGCTCCAGCTCCTTTTTAGAAAGTATCACTTTCATCGATTGGCTCCGGCGAGTTTTCCAGAAAACAGCCGCTGTGGCGGATCGTTCCCGGTCGCGAAGGTTCAGCAATGAATGATCACTCTGTCGCCATGTTTCACGCCGCCCTTAAGGTGGTCATCAAACGTGCAATCATCGTGCTCGATGCGCTCGGCGACTCCGAGATGAGGTGTCAGAACCAGGGGCAGGTCTGGATAGGGCGATCAACGATGTGCGCTGGCTGAGGGTATATTAACTGACAACTCTCACCTTGATTGAAGAAATGCGCCCGCCACGGAGATGTCCGCGGCGGCCGTAATTGTTCTGATTGTCTCGCCAATCGTCTGGCAAATAGAAAAGGCCGGCATTCATTTGCCGGCCTCTCACTGACGTCAGTGTTTAGAAGGTGCCGGTGCCGAAGTTGCCCAGATTGAAGCGGTAGTTCAGGCCCGCTTTGATCGTGTGCTCGTCGTTTCGGAAGCCGCCGATAGCAAACGTCGGAGTGACGAAACTGGTCGTCCCGAAATCGTAGTACTGATATTCCACCTTGCCCGACCAATTCTGGCTGAACAGATATTCGAGACCGCCGCCAACTGTGTAGCCATCCCGGCCACCATCGCCGGTGAAGCCGTTGGTGAAGCGCGAGTCGGCCCAGGCGTAACCGCCCTTTACGTAAAGAAGGGACGGGCCCCATGTGTAACCGAGACGGCCGGTAACCGAACCGAGACCGCGGTTTGCAAAGCTGCTGCTGGTGTCGATGAAGCTGTAGTTCGCTTCCAGACCAAACACCCAGTTAGGCGCGAACTGCGTGTCCCAACCGATCTGACCGCCGCCCATGAAGCGACCGTCGTCACCGCCGCCGAGAACGTTGTTCGAATTGCCGCGGAAGGCGCCGCCGACGTGACCGCCGATATAGAAGCTGGTCCAATTGTAGATTATCGCGGGCGCCGTTGCGGGCGCCTTGGTATAGGGACGTGCAGCCATGTCGGCAGCCGAGGCCGACGTTGCAGCGAAAAGTAGCGCGGCCGTTGCGAGTAAATACTTTTTCATGTGTCGCTCCATTTTGAATCTGTAGCGAGATCGTATGAACTAATACGCCCCACTACCGTCTCTCAAAAGGCACACACGGGGACGATCGCGCCGAAGTTGTGAGCGGCAGGCGGGAACAAATTAAAGCGTGCGGCACCCGCTACCGTCTGGTTCCATACGCAGGAAGAGCGACGTTGAGCATCCAGCTGATCAAGCAAGCCTTGATGGAACATGCCGGCGTGACAGGCCTGATCATGGGCACGGATCGAGGCGGGACACCGCCGGTATCCAGACTTCGGTATTGAAGCTGTCCGCCCGCTGCACCCGGAGCGAGGCGGGTTTCGCATTCAATGGGCGAGTGATGTCGCTGCGGAGCATTTTTCTAACCCGTACTCTCGTTCTTCTGTCTATCGTCCTCGATTTTCGCGCTGCAGCGATCATGTCCTGTTGTTGCGAGTGTCGGCGATCCGCACCTGGATGCACTCGAAGTCCGTTTCTTCGGAATGTGGGCAACAAGCTCTACTGACCAATGGCAATCTGACTATTCGTTACGTTCGACCAGAGACGGGCTATCGCCTCGGAGAAGAGCTCGTGCTTCTTGGACCAGTTCGTTGGCGATCTGTTCGTTGATCAGAAAATCGTAGTGCCCATCTCGGGTGACTAACGTCAGAGTACCAAGGAGCGGGGAATCGTGTATCGACATCACGCCCACATCGAGGGCCAGCAGCGCTTCGAGGTCATCCTCGGCGGGCATGTTGAGTGGTTTGTCATGCAGGGAAGCCGCGGGTTTCTTTGTCATGCTTTGAGCTTACCCGAGCGCAGTACGACATTTGGAAAGTCGATGAGATCTGGCAAGCTGGGTGTCAGCATGCGGGACACTCATCACTCAGCCCATCGAGCACGCTCTCGACCGCCGCGATCCGCTCCTTTTTGCCCGAGAATGTTCGGTGTTCTGCCAGCGACAGAGCGTAGTCCACAGCGTGATGGCTGTGTCGCAAGCGCATATAGCCGTGGTGGGGCATTGAGCGATCGCGTGCGCTTCCATCAGTAGATCTGCGGCCCACATCTCGAGTTCATGCTCAGTCTTTCTCTTGGGCATGGTTAGGCCTTCTTGGTTCGTTTCGGCTTTGGAGGAGGCTGCTGCGGGATAGATCGAAATATTACGTCGCCGATGACGTGCCGCTCGGTCGTCTCGATGCTATCCGCTGCGAACGAGACGCGATCACGCCAATCCCGTCCCATGGGATCTGCTCTCGTCGCAATGGCGCGAGCCACCCCCTCGGTCTCGGCGGGGACGATGGCAATCTGTCTGCTCTTCTCAAGCAGATTCAATGCAGGCGTTAACCGCCACAATCGATTGGTTTCGGGGACCAAAACGGGCGGAGCGGCGATCTCGGTGACGGGCTCGTCTTCGTCGGACATAAGGGGAAAACGACAACCAGCGCGCCATGTTCCTTGGAGAGATGGGGAGCAGCCGGGCGTGCGCTTGCTACCGGGATCGATGATCTGCGTAACCCGCAATCACGGCCCCTACGGCGATGCCGATAATGATGCCAGCGGTCACGTTCCTGATGGCAATGCCGAGGACAGCTCCAAGGCACACCCCTAACGCAATGCCTAGCCCCATCCTCGAAGGATGTTGTTTCATCGGATTCCAAACCAGTTGGGATAAGATAGCTTAGGGAATCGGCGCGCTGTAAGTCCAGATGTTTAGGGCCCCGGTCGGGTCTCTTCGTGGAAAAGGCAAACGCGGGGTCGAACCGGAGCGCAAATCTAACATCAGGCCTTGTGCGCCATCACCGCCACAAAGGAAGCGCCGTCCTCGAAGAACAAATCCTTCATCATCGAGGAGAAGGCCCCGAGATCGTGCGCCGCTATTGGGACTGGCATCACGTTCGCCTTGACAGGTTTTTGGAGAGCCGAATTCGTCCGAGCGCGCACGCTTAAAGAGGCGGCCCAGCGCCCGTTTGGACTCAGGCGCCGAGCCTAACCAACAGCCGCTGAGGAAAGCTGCCGGCTTCGTAAAAAATCAACGCAAACCTAATTCGTTCCTCGGGGAAGATCGGCCCGACGGCGGATGGGATCGACCGCCGGGCCGCCTCACTGAACTCGGTGCGGAATGATCCCGAGCCCGGTGATGGAAATTTAGAGAGGCCCGGCGGCGGTCGAGTTGGGTGCAAGGGTACGCCGCCGAGCCCGGAAGGCAGCCCACGACAGAAACTGCCGACCGCGGAAAAAATTGGCAAAAACGGATTTAGTTCCAACCAAGCCCGGCAGCGAAATGGCCCGACGCTCAACCGAATCCATGAGCGCCGGGCCTGGCCTAAGCGTGGCTTCTAGGGTCACGCCGACCATCGACCTCTAGCATCGCAACCCAAGGAAACTCATTGATCCGCCTGTTCTCCGCGTGCGTTTTGCTGTGCGCATTTTTTTCAATTCGCCGGCGTTTGCCCAGAATTTTCTCGAAGGCGTTGTCTCGATTGGCGTCAAGTTGACCAAGGAAGAAACGTGCGTCGCCAGCCAGTACGGCGTTGGGGATGGCTACCACGGCGGTAGGACGGCTTCGGGCGAACGATGGCCGCGCACAAGAGCCGGCGCTTCGGTAGCCACGTCACGGTCACGAACAAGAACAACGGCAGATCGGTGCGGGTCCGCATCACGGACCGGCCCGTTCATCGAGGGGCTGCATCGACCCGTCTCGAGCAGCAGCCAACGCAATCGGCATGGGCGGGATCGCGCGCGTAACCGTTCAGTAGCCCACGAGGCCCGAGAGGGCGACCCGGATGACCCGGTCTTGTTTACGGAGCGATTCTCAGCCGGCGAGAAACTAAGCGACTTGAGACAGAAATCCGGTTATCATTGACGTCGCCGGCTGCGGGCGGGGAGAATACCGTTTCGACGTCGAAGCTCGTGTACATGCGGCGAAGAGCTAAGGTCCATGAAGCATGGAGGCCCTGCGATGTGGATAACATTAATGGCTTGCTTCGCTTGTTTTCTGATCGGCGGATATGCGGGCCTCTGCCTTGGTTACTACTCGGGTACGGAAGTGGTCCGGCAAGAGGTGCGAGAGTTGTTGGACAGACGGTGGCCGATCGCAGAAGGTCAGTCGGCAGTCATTCAGGACAACGGCGGCGCCTTCTCCGCAAACTGAACGACGGCCTGTCGTCAGGCGTGCCCCCATTTAAGTACACTCCGGCGCGTTCCTCAACTCTCCGCGCTCGTTCCTGGTATTTCACCGCCAGAGCATTTAGCCGGTCGGACACTGATCGATACCCGCCGAATTTCGCAAACTCTTCGCACCTTCGAGATATCGCTCTCAGTCGTGCAGCCGTTGCGATCGCTTCTCGTTGGGGCGTCGTCAGAGCCATCGACGCACTCGGCACAGCGCTACTAATCGATCCACAATCTCGAAAGTGGTCTTTTGCGCAATTCGATGCGCTCTCCACCTTTGGCAGACGTGAGTCTGGCCCTCAGCAAGCAAGACCGAAAATATGATTGAACCGCCATGTTGCGGCGCATAATCTTTTTTTGCCGGGAAGGTAGCGTCGGTATGGAGGATGGAAATGCCGCACGAATATCGGGTGTGGACCGATGATGATATTGCAAAGTTACGAGATCCGGCTGGCAGCCGATCTCCTGACGATATTTCCAGAGAGTTGGGACGGACGCGAGCGGCAACTGTGTGCAAAGCTCACCTGCTTGGTATTTCAATGCGTAGGCCTGCAAATGCAGGACTTCCACGAAATTGGTATAAGCAGCCGCAGGAACGTTCACCTAGACTTTAGTTTACTATGGCCGGACTTATCCTGAGGGACAGCTGGCCATTTTTATTCCACGAGCCGAAGGCGCCCGTAGCCCTTGCGCAGCCGCTCCTGTGCAGCGCTCACGTCTTCGTGGTCAAGTATTTCGAGCATGCGTTGTAAGACGAATTGCGGGCTCCGCGGTCCCGGCCACATGAGCTGTGTAAGACGGCCCGAGCGTCATCCATGGCGTCGTTGATGGTGTCGATGTCGCGCATCATTGATCCCTCACGAGCTTGTAGCGGTTGCGCCACTTCGGATCCTTGTCGACGGAGTGGTAAACCGGCGTGCCTCCTGGAAAGAGTGCTTGCAACATGCCGAGGCGTGCGAACTCGATCGGCCCGTCGTACTCGGCGGCCTGTATCAACACGTGCATTGCGTCCTGCCACGGTGGGGCGTCGTGCATCTGCTTCGGCAGGCGGGTGATGTATTCGCCGGCATCCTGCAGGGTGGCCAGTTTACCGCCAGCGGGGAGGGCAATGGGGTCTGGAAAACGCGTCGACCATGGCATAACTCAAATCCGCAACTGAACGGCAGATTCAAACGTCCTGTTGCGGATTAGTTCCGGTCAAGCGCTCAGGCTTCTCCCACAGACTATCGGTGTCGAAGGTCTTCGATAGCGCCTTTGGCTCGCAGGTCCGCCCTTACCTTGCGGACGCTTGGCAGCGAAATCCCCAGATCGCACGCCTTCCTTTTGACTGACGTAATGGGCCGGCCGAGCGCCGCTGCGGCACGTAGAGCAGACGCTCCGCTGTCGACTAGCTCTTTCAGCTTGGCGACGTCTTCCGTATCCCATGGTTTCGCAAGCAGGCGCCTTGTCACGGTTATTTCTCCAGCGGTCGCAGCTCGCCGTTCAACCAGCCCTCGGCCTGGATCACTGGATCTGGCCCAACAGCGGCATGGATCAAGCTGCACTTTGGACATTCGTAGGCATGGATGACCATGCCCTTGTCCGCCGGAGTAGACCGCAGCCAAGCAGTGACAGATCCGCATTTCGGACAGATCGGCGTTTGGGTCTGTGGCATAGCGGTGACAAATTATCAGAAATGGTCAGTCTGAAAAGTGAATTGCGCTTGAGATCAATCGAGCAGCGGGGGTACCTCGCAATAATTCGGCCCGACGTCATCGGGGGCAATGTCGTCGGGCCTCACCGGATTATCGACCTTGGAGAGATGGTGTCCGGCTGCTCCAACAAGCAACGTCAGGGAACATCGTTCCTTAAAGGGCGCGCCGCGATATAATGTGGGATGAAACCAACGAAGTCGCTCAGGAAGCAGGCTAAGAAAGCCGAGGCTGTAGCTCTGCGCTCGGAAGACACCGAGCACGCTGAACGCATGCACAATCTAGCCGAAGCGTTCCGAGCTCAAGCTGAGGCGCTGAAACCTAAAAAGAAAGGGAAAGCGAAGAACAGCAGCGGAGATTAGTCGGCCAGCTTCTGGCAATGATTACGTCACTCTTCGGGTCGGCGTGAAAGTTCGTCCTCTTGCCGTTCTTGATGCCTTCAACTTCCCATCGGCCATCGTCGGCCTCGAGCTTGGAAATCAGCGAGTAGCCGGACTGCAGCACCTTCGCAATCACTTGCTCCACTGGCATGCCAAAGCGTGCGAGACCTTACCTCGTTGCCTTGACAGTCACGAAAACCGATGCGTCATCGCCAAGCGGATTCTGCACCGCGTCAATGAGGGAGAGCGGACCATCGTCGGCATGGCAGTTGCCTCGCTCAATGATTACTACGGCACTCCTTGGGTCTAGCTCCTCGATCGCGGTAAGTCGTGGCTCTTTGATCTTAAAGCAAGAAACTATTCTACTTTGGCTGAATTGTCTGACGCATACGTTGGTACGCGCGGCCATCTAACCCGTTCCCGGCATATGCGCTTAAGTACTTCGCTCGGTTCGCGGCAGAAGCGTAATGCTCATAGTCGTACTAGAAAAATGCCAGCAGCCGCGACGGCGATGATCCAGGCAACCAGCACAGCGATTGGCGCGATCCTTGAGGTGGGCATTAGAATTCTGCATGAGCGGAGCTCACAGAAACGCAAGTACGTTTGCGCTGGAGGCCTTTGAGGGAGCCGACGACCCTCAGCACCTTGCCGTAACTACAGCTGTTGTTCTGGACATAGACGACAGCAAAGGGGGGCAGGGTGTGGGGCTCACGGGCAAGGATGGGCTGAGCCGACGCGTCCGCGTCAAACAACAATGCGATACCGAAAATGAGCATACGCATAACACATCCCATCATCCAATAACCGCGTACAATACTTCTATTGAGATTTAGTTCGCTTTGCGAAAACGTCGCACCGCCCGTGGCACAGGGGGTAGCCACAATGGGGTACGAGTGTGCATGAGCCTTCTAGCCCGACGCCTAGCGCAGAAGGGAGCAAGGTTCTGCATCGCTCTTCCTATTTTTCTGTGTCAGTCGGAGCACTAGATTGCGAGGCTTCGGGGAGGTGTGCAGTCGGATTACTCCGTGCGGAGCATTTACACGGCTCGTTGACGTCGGAATGCTCTTGGCTCGATCAAGCCTTATCATTCAAACGACGTAATAGGCAAAGGGAAAGACGCAATGTTGAACTTGACCCAGAGTGCCGCATTGCCTGCCGCAATTGCATCCCTTCATCCATGCAGGGAATCAATCTTCAACATTTCCAATCGCGCATCCCTCGTCAGGTCGGATGCTGATCCAGACAAGAAGCCTGACCTAGCTGGACAACGTGACGTACTACACGCGGTCCTGGCGCGAATTGGCTGCGGGCAAGTTCTACTCAAACGAGGCGGTTTGCTTGACCTGAGCGCAATCGGTCGTGCGATATTGGAACGCGAATGTGGCGCCGCGAGCGGGGAAACACTCTATCGCGCCGTCAAGCAACTCGTGAATCGCGCGGGAGCGCAAATTCCCGTTGGCTCGACATCATGGCTCGCGACTTCCTTCAGGGAAGGCGTCACCAGGCTTGTAAGCCAGATGATCAATGTCTGGACCGATGAAACCAGCACCATCATTCTGCTCGATCTTGACGCTCATCCAGAGCCGACGCCTGAGGCGCTGCGGCGCTTGTTCGGCCTTACAGCCGCGGAAAGCCAGCTTGCAGTCGAATTGGCGCGTGGTCATAATTTGCTTGATATTTCTCGCTCCCGGCGTCTGAGCCGGACGACAATCCGCTCACACCTGGCCTCTCTGTTCGTCAAAACTCAAACAAGGCGGCAGGCGGAGCTGGTTGCATTACTCGGGCGTGTCGCCGTCCTCCCGTCTCATGGCAATTGAGGTCGGCGATAGGCAGCCAGAAAGCCGGAGTGCGGTGCGATCGATGGAGAGATGTTGGAGCTGAAGGGCGTAGCTCCGCTTTGCGCGCACTAAGGGGATCAATCGCTATGGCTAACCTGGGGAAACCTATAAAGCCACGAAAGCAAACTTTCACCCGAACTAACGGGACGTCAACGAGCGTTAGCCTCGAGGATGCCTTTTGGGACGCGTTGACAGAGATTGCGAGCGAAGAAGGTATCTCTCGGTTAACACTGACTAGGCGGATAGATCGCGACCGAGTCCACTCTAACCTTACGTCAGCGATCCGAGTTTCTGTTGTGGAGCGTTTTATTGCCAAATACCGCTCGGCAACTGGCGCCGATGCGGATAGGCAGCAAAAAGCCCGCTCCGGAGAGGGCGGGCTTTCTCGATAATTGCCGACATTATTTTTCCGGATGACCGGAGCCGGGCGGTGTCGTCTTCGGAGCCTTGCCATCTTCGACACGGCCTTCGTTGCGGAGGTCGCGACCTTGCTGGGCCTTCTTCTTGCTCTCCGCGTCCTTGCCGTGTTCGTTCAGCTCTTCCTTGACGAAGCCGGCACCTTCTTTGATTTTACCTTCCACGCTCATATTCATCTCCTGTGCTGTTAGCCATAAAAAACTCAGCTGGGGCAGTTTTGATCCGTCGCAAAAGCGATCTTCCGCGAGACGCCGGATAGGCACCGACGCCGAACCAGTCCGCAACTGTCACCGACACAGCCGAGCGCCCGGTGCAGGACCGGGGAGAAGCGATCACATTCACCGGCTCTTTCTGCTACCGCCGCCCTTGGAAACCAGGCCATCGCTTCCGCTGTCACCTGAAACAAAACGGCCCGAACTGCGTCATCGTCCCGGGAGCGACCATGACCGGGAAAGGACAAGCGATGTTACGGAAAACAGTAATCCTTGCAGTTGCTGTTGCCGCCATGAGCCTGCTTCCACTAACCGATGCTTCGGCTCGCGGCGGTTTCGGCGGCGGTGGGTTTCATGGTGGCGGCGGCTGGCACGGAGGTGGATGGCACGGAGGTGGATGGCATGGAGGTGGGTGGCGCGGCGGTGGATGGCGCGGCGGCTGGGGGGGACCGGCGTTCGTCGGCGCGGGATTTGGTCTGGGCCTGGCGAGCGCTGGCTGGGGCATTGGCGGTTGGGGTCCGGGTTGGCGTGACCCGTGTCTTCGTCATCGACAGGTTTGGACCCGTTGGGGTTGGCGGATTGTGCCCGTGAATGTTTGCTGGTGAATCCTGGTCGGCGCTGGGAATTTCGCCTGCTAGCGGCCGACTGCAATCACCACGTCGATTAAGCGCTGGGTATGACTGCTACCGCGCATGGTCTGAACTGAAACTTCGGAAACAGGCGGCTGCTGGTGCGCGGCCTCACTTCGCATCTTGGCTCGGAGTTTTGTCCCCAACCCGGCCGGCCGGAGCGACGCTGGCGCCGCTATTTCTCAAAGAAGGCGGCCCAGCGTTCGGATTGGCCATCACGCCCGTGTTGGTGCTGCTCAGCGAGTTCGTCGCAGCCGCGCCAACCGGCGACTGTCCGTAGGTTTGCGAGCTGGTTGAGGACGATGGCGCCGCGGTGACGCTGTTGATGTTGCCGGTCCCGATGTTGCCGGAGTTGGCAGCGCCCGTAGCTCCGCCGGCACCAGCGCCAGACGATCCTGCGCCGCCAGCTGAAGACGCGCTGCCACCCGCCGAGCCGCCGCTAGATCCTCCCCCGCCGCCACCTCCACCACCTTGGGCGAAAGCAGGCGCTGAAATTGCGACAATTGCCGAGATTAATATCGCGACGGCTGTGGATGACATGATCGAGCTCCCTGTTGAGCCGGTTCAAAGCGAATGTTGGAGAACAGTTCCGAGACTGTTTGGAACGATATGCCGGATCGCAAGCTTGTGCTGCTGCAGCGAGGAGATCACGACATGACTGACAAAACGCTACCACCTGCAGAGCCGGCCGAAGATTTGAAAGATGTCGTCATCGACGGCGTCAAAGACGCCGCCGACCGGGTCAGCACAGCGATCGACGAGGGTCGCAAGCCCGGCAGACCGTTAGACATTCTGGCAAAGGTCACACGGGACGCGCCATTGGGGACCCTCTTAGTTGCTTTTCTTTTCGGAGCAGCAATGGCGCGGCGGCGCCATTGCTAGACAGATGAGTTACGATCCTGCTCGCAATATTGTCGACGGTTTGTTGAAACTAAGCGCGCTGAGCGTCCAGATAGGTGTCTTGATGGCTGAGGCGCTCCTCGCTGCGGGTGGTTCCACCAAAACGTTGCCAGCCGATGACGTTCCAGATCCGCCGCCTTCCCCCGCTCAGATTGAAGCGATTGCGCTAGCGCTCGAGCGGGAGATCCTTGGCAACTACGAACTCGGCTTCCAGGCTATGCTTCGGCTGAACTTTCCCCGGGATCGACTTCGAGAAATCGCCGTCACAGCGCTGAATGCGGCGCGCGGCGCCGGCCGCACGACCACCGGTGCAACTGCAGGGAACGATGCTGAATAGGAGATGTTCCAACGTAGTCCCGTCCCGTTTGAACGGGAGCTCATAAGCTGGGAGCCAACATGTTTGCATCTACTCTCGTCGCAATGACCGAAGCTTCCCTTCTCGGCTTCGAAGCAAGCCGGGTCGTCGCATTGCGTATGCAAGTTTTTATGCTGGGCGGGACGGCCGCATGGAATGAGGCTGATCTGATGGTCCGTGAAAAGACGAAAGCCTTCAGTCAGGCGTTCCGTGATCTTGCGGCTGGGTCATCCCGATCAGACGTCTACTCTGACCTCAGAGCGATAGTGAAAGAAAATTACGATCGGCTCTCCGAGCGGCATTAAGCCCTATGAGCAATGCCGTGTTCCAGAAAACAAGTGCTCCGACGATAGTAGGCATCGTGAACTCACCACCTTTTGGTCAGGAGCGCGGAAGCCTCTCGGCTTCCGTTGCTTGGGCCGGGCGTCACTCCAGCAATTCTTGCCGATGCAAGAAGGCGTCGATCAGGACAACTGCATGGTAGCGGATGGCGAATACCACAGCCGGCCTGTGTCGCGAAACGCGCGGTCCAAACCATCGACCGCATCATCACCGCACTGCGGTCGGGATCCTTCTTTAAGGTTCCTCCGATAGCTTCATCTCAAGCGGCACTGTAATGCCTACTGCTAGCTGGTAGACGAAACGACAGAGCCGCCGGAGCGACCCGGCGGGTTTTCTTTGGAGGCGGCAGTGGCACCAGCAATCGAGCTTATCGTCAGCGCATACATCCAGGTTGGTGATCGGGCGGCGCTGGTCGGTCTGCTGGATCATCGAAAGCGCATCGCTAAGGACCTGCGAAGCCGGACCGGTTTCGATTTTCGCGTGCCGCTGGATGCTGTCGAGAATGAAATCGAGGTCATAGAGGCAGGCGTGGCCACATTCGATAACTCGCCGTCCTAGTCTCTCGTGCGTGCTCTTCTTGACTCTCGGTGGCTTCATGCGACGTTGTGCCGATAGCCGTAGGGAGAGCGATGTGGCGACTGGTACCGTAAAGTGGTTTAACGCGACCAAGGGCTTCGGCTTCATTCAGCCGGACACAGGTGGCAAGGACGTGTTTGTGCATATTTCGGCCGTGGAACGGGCGGGGCTGAGCACGCTCAACGAGGGTGCCAAGGTCAGCTACGAAGAGCAGGAAAACCGCGGAAAGACGTCGGCAGAAAACCTGCGCGTCGGCTGATTGCGGCGAACTGACTGAAATATCGATCCGCCGGTTTCCCAGTCCCCCGGCGGTTCTCCTTTGCTCAGAAGAAACCCGGGCTGAGATCCAAGCCGTAGGTCATTGCAAGGATCGATACGAACAGTCCGGCCGCCCCGAACCAGACAAGATGCATCCAAGGCGACGTTGTGGGTGCTGTGACGATCGAGGGCGTTGGCTGCTTCAGTGCGACTGGCATGATGGCCTCCTGTGTTGCTGGCCTTCATAGGTGCGGCGAGCTGTCGCAGAGGTTCAGTTCTATTTTGCTGACGAGACGATAGCGGCCGCGCACGAACAGCGGGACCGTCGACAACCACGAAGACGGCCCCGCCACGCGCTCGAACCCTAGCCTTGGGGGGCATCGGGCCGTTCGGCGAACCTCAGGATGGATTGGTTTTCAGGAGGTGTCGTCACAGCATTTTGCCGCATCGACGGCGTTACCGCGCATAGAGCGATTCGCTAATACCGTATTGCGTGCACTCATCGTGACTAAAAGGGAAAGCCCGAATCGAAGGGGTTTAGCAGATACGAGATGCAGCACGTAAATCTGCAAAAGAACGAAGCCGATACCGAGCGAAGTAGCTGAATTTTGCTGGGCAATTCATGTTGGCCTCGGAGCGATTCGAACGTCCGCCCCTCAGAATCGAAATCCGGTGCTCGTTCATGGCATTGCAACATTTTCCCGATTGGAACTGAACGACAGTCTTTTTTGTTCTTCCCCGATAAACGGGGGCGTGATGGATGGTAGAAAAGGCCGGAACGGAAGCGTTGCGCAAGCGACGGATGGTGCACATCGAACAAGCGTCACCCAAAGCAGAGCGAAAGCCGCTACCTTTAGGAGCTGACGCGCGTAGGAACTCCCGGGTCGTGCTTGCCCTGGTCCTTTTCGGCCTCGGGACATGGACCGCCTCAGCTTTTCTGCCGGCCCTGATATGGGCCACCATTCTCGCAGTTGCCCTGTGGCCGCTGTATCTTAAGTTTGCGGGGCGCTTTTCGTCAGGTCATTCAAGTCTGGCAGCGTTCATCTTCACCGCAATCGTGGCTTTGGTGCTGTTCACCCCACTGTCACTTGCCATCTACCAAATCGCGCAGCAAGGCGACGTTCTTGTGAGGTGGCTAAAGCAAGCCCGCGAGAGCGGTGTTGAGGTGCCGGATTGGGTCGCGCGTCTACCGCTCGTTGCGGAAACTCTGCAAACTTGGTGGCGCGCCAACCTCTCGGATCCAAAAGCTGCAGCGGCATGGCTTCAAACTGTTAACGCGGATAATGCGTCGGAGTTGTTTAAAACATTCGGCTCACAGCTGCTTCATCGTCTTTTTCTGTTGCTGTTCTCACTTCTGACCTTGTATTTCCTCCTCCGTAATGGTCGCGCTGTCACGAGCCGTTTCCTCGAGACGTGCGACCGCCTTATCGGCGATCCAGGAGAGGGACTCGTCGAGAAAATGGTCGAAGCGACGCGCGGCACGGTCAACGGCACAATTCTCGTCGCTGTGGGCGAAGGATTGCTTATTGGTGTCGGATTCTTGGTCGCCGGCGTACCGACCCCCGTGATGTTTACTATAATAACCATAGCATTCGCGATGTTACCGTTCGGAGCCTGGTTGGCTTTCACCGCGGCGGCATTAGTTTTGGTCTCCGGCGAAGGCAGTGGGTTTGCGGCCGCTGGGGTGTTTCTATGGGGTGCGATCGTTATGCTTGCTGGCGATCACTTCGTATGGCCCACTCTGGTCGGTGGTTCGGCGCGACTTCCCTTTCTTCTAGCATTTGTTGGTATCTTTGGAGGTATTGCTGCATTTGGCCTGTTCGGCTTATTCCTAGGGCCTGTCATTATGGCAGCACTACTGACCGTGTGGCGCGAGTGGATCTTCCGGCCAGTGCCGCAGTAACTTTGTGATCCTTCTTGAAGAGCTCCGCAAAATGAAAGATTTCCATATGAACAACGCTAGCTACTAACAACCGAGGAGGTGCCTTTGCCGTCACAACATCAGTAATGGTCCAAAGATCGTGGTCCGCGGGAGGGGCCCATACGGCAGAAATCATTTTTAAGTCAAGGCGTTCTGCGCTGGAGTTAATTAACCTCTAGCCAATCCCCGGCATTGATGTAGTTCACCTTCAGCGCCGCGAAGCTCGCGCGCAGGCAACGAAATAATGAGTTGAGCCGCGTCTAAGCAAGAATTACTCGATTAGAGGGTTCACCAGATCGCGCCCGTCAGCAGTGGCGAATCCACGCGGCAACGAAAGGCAACTCGTCGTCTTACAACACCCGACCGGCGAAACGGCCGGTCTTGGCGCAAGGCCATTGTGAGGTTGAGGGCCTTGCTGTGTGTGACCTCCAGCCCGCATGTGGCTCGCGTAGACGGCTTGCTTCAGGTTTCGCCCACAGGCGTCATACGCGCCATCGAACGGCTTGGCCTAATAAATCCAAGCGAAATCTAAAGCCCCCGTCGTCCGCCTTAGCCGCTGTTCAGTACAAGACTTGCGGCAGCCAAGGTTAGCGAGAAGATCGGCGCATTCAATTCGATCTACTACGTTCCACCTAACTCACGCGACCTCACGTCGATAGGCAGCTCCAGATCCGCGAGCACCCATCCAATGCGGCATCGCTGCACCGTCGCGGTGGCTGCCGCCGACGCTGCCGGCGGCCACCGCGATCACCGCGCCCAGCAATATGGCCGCCGCGACGGAGAAGGCCAGGATCACTGAACTCCGTCGAGATTTGGCTATCGACGCTTGAGAGGTTGCAATCGCGGCATCGACCCGTTTTTCCGCCTCTGCGCCGGCGAGACCGGTGTTCGCGGCAACGAGTTGAGCAAGATAAGATCGATCCTCGCTGCTCATTCCCGAGTGGCTCGACGAGGTCAAGAGAATTCTTCCCGCCTCCGCACGTTCCTGCAGAAGGTCTACGTTTGCGGCGCGACGCAAGGGCCTGAACAGGCGGTCGATCTCGTAGCTTAGCAAAGGCTCCGCAGCGCTGGTGCGTGCTGACGATGAGTTACTGTTCGGCCGCGTTAGTGTCGCGCTTCCAATGAAGGCCGCAAGCGCTACGCCGAGAACAACGGCAAGCGCCCACGCAGCGAGTCCATGTAGACCATCGCGCTGTTCAATTTCGGCGGTATCCAAAGCAGCCAGACCGACATTTGTCCGCCCTGCAATATAGCCTCCCACTCCGAAACTCAGCGCGGCTTGGAGAATGAGATAAAGTCCCGACAATATCCAAAGCGCAGCGGAGGCGTCCCGCCAAGTCGGAGCCGTCGATGAAACGCCAAGTCCGATCGTTACGCCAAAGGCCAGCAGAATTGACGAAAGCGCGGTCGCTATGAGGGCACCGAGGATTACGGGCGTCCAGCTCAAATACCTTGAGGGGACTTCAACGGAAGCTGCGCCAGGTTCAATCGATTCAACCATCTCAGCGCAACCCGAAGAATGACAACACGGCCAAGATGACGACGATTAATCCCACCAGATAAATCAAACCATTCATCGTTCTTCTCCTCGTTTTGTTACCGTCAGAGCCTGCAGTCCTCACCGCTGTATTCAAAAGCATCGCTCGGCCGTCTGCTGCATGAATCGACTTTTTTGCCCTGCGTTTTCAAACTCTCGAATATTGCTTATTGTTCCCGACGCGTTGAGGCTCGCGGCCTTAAGTGACGGTGGCTCTACCTGCCGCCAGGGGCTGCGGCGCATCCTCATCGCTCGCTTGTGTCTTCTCGGCCTCCAACGTATTCCCCAACCGGGAAAAAGATGATTGTGGCCGAAGGCGCCCGTCGGGATGGCCTTCGGGCGGTAAAAACGACCTCGCGTCCAAACGGCGAATAGGCCTGCTAGCTCCTTGATTGATCGTTCGCGGCGGTCCTTAGCCTCCAGCACCACGGCGGCGCTTCCGGGCCGTCGAGGAGCAAAACGATGAGCTACCATCTTTCAAATGGATGCCCAGTCCGGGCTGCGGGACAAAAATGTACTGATCTATTGAACGTCAATTTACGGCGACACACCGCGCGCTTCTCCGCTATGGCCGACGTTTCGGGAAGAACTGGCAACTTTCGCCGTCGTGCTGAGTTGGCACCGACTGTAAGCAATCGCCGGAGCGAGAATGGTTGACGAAGTGGCGGTGAGAAGGGCGGCAGAGACAGCATGGACGGTGTACAGGGCGGCGCATCCCGACGTCGATACACAGGACAGCCGCCGCTGCCTGCTGGAGCGCTATCTGCACAGGAGTGGTGAAACGCGAGAAAGCGATACCGAAGAACTCGCCAGCTTCGGCATAGCGCACCTGCGCCGGCTTCCCCAAGACGAATGTTGACGGGCATGAAAATGCTCGCTGGATGGGCTCAAGGAAGCACAAGGCCGAATTGGACACTGCTCGCGATTTCATTCCTCATTTCCGCGACCATCGTGACAGTCCTGCGGTTCGTGTTCGGAGGCTAGCCGATGCGGATTGACCAACTTGCTTCGTTGTAGGTTGCGGCGAACTTGACACCCCGGCCCGTGAACGGGTCGGCAGGATGCCGAGCGTCGTCTAGTCCTGAGCCGGCGCATGGACATGCCGACGACGAAAGTTACGATGAGGGGGATTGCGAAGCCAGGACGGAACCCGCATCATCCGTCCATCAGGACCCGGCGGCGTCCGCGGCTTCGCGAGCTTTCTCGCCCATGCGTTGCACAGTCCTTTCACCGACCTTCTCGGCAGCAGCGCGTGCCTCGCACTTGGTCCGGATATCCTCTAATTCCTCGTCGGTCAGATGCTCGATGCCGACGAATGAGTTATGAGCGGCACTCGTTCGGATGAGTTCGTCTAGCTTCACCTGAATGGCGGCGCTGTCTCGGTTCTGAGAGTTCTGGATGAGAAAGACCATCAAGAACGTCACAATCGTCGTCCCCGTGTTGATGACAAGCTGCCACGTGTCCGAGTAACCGAACAGAGGACCGGTCACGGCCCAGATGATCACGACGGCGGCTGCGACGATGAACGTCGTGGCTCGACCCGCGAGTTGAGAAGTCTTGTTAGCAAGGTCTCCAAAAAAGCGGGAAAATCCGCTGCGACGTTCGTTGTTTGACACTATTGAATCCATTTGCCGGTGCGACCTTCCACAACATGCCGTGCAAATTCAAGGCGATGGTAATTTATTGCTCGAGCGCTCGGGCACGCCAGGCGCGACATTTCTTGGCACCCATGGATAACGTGACGCTCAATAGCCCAACAATCATTACGCGCAAACGCTGTAGCAAGCTCACCAGGTCAAGGGTAGTTGCTCGGAATCCTCACGTTGCATCACTTGTGGCCTTGAAATGCGCCGGCTTGCATAGTGCGGCGTCTGGCGCATCTTACGCCGGCGGGGCGTTTCTGTGACTTGGCGGAACTCAGTTGGCTTGCGCTCGGCGGTGTTTGTAGAGGCGAGGATAGGTGTCGGCTTCGCCGGCTCGACAGCAGCCGGTTGTAGGTGAACTTGACGCGGAGCGGATCCGCCGCCTTCGCCGCGCAGGCATTCTTCGGAGTAGTATGGCCAGTTTTGCTTTTCGCACACGCTATCGGCAGCAGTTTGCGAAACCCGTGCGGCGTCTTGGTCCATAGGCGCTCTGCCTAATGCGATTAGCGCGTCAGAAGCTCCTGCGGGGGCATTAGGCACCGCGGAGCCCTGGGTCGCAAATGCTAACGTGATGGAACCAGCGAAAATTATTAAGCCAGCTGCACGTCGATCGAATGTCTTTAGAAAAGTCATGCGGATAACCTTGTCAGAAAAGGAGGAGGTGGCCCATGCGGGCCACTTCCTAGGATCAATCCCAACGATGACGGCGCTGCTTAATCACTACCACCCGGTCGCGATTGCGCCAGCCGCGGTGCCATCCATGATCGCGGCGATATTCCGCGCGAGGGCCGCGGTAGCCGCGGTCATAGTCGCGGGACATTCCGTGATCCTCGCCGATGCGAACGCGCACGTCCTGCGCACTTGCAAAGGTCGGGGTAGTTATGGTCGCCACGACGGCAGCGGCAAATGCGTAAGTTGATAACTTCATCTTCAAGCTCCCTTGTTCAACCGAGACGCCAACGGGATAAAGTGGCAATCGTTCCGCTGTAGCTGCATTGATCCGCACAAGGCCAAAAAAAACTGCCCGCGGATGTGGACCCGGGGCAGTAGAGTGAACGAGGAACGAGTGTCTAGCGCCACAAGGCGGCGCCGGGCCTAACCTTCGATGATGTAGACGATCTCATGCGTCTGCGGTCGAAGGATAACGTAACGACCATTGACCAGAATGAAGTCGTATCCGCGCCATTCTGGATAGATTTCGATCACTCGCGTTGGGAGCGGGTGCACGCGCACTGTAGACGGTACCGTCACGCCTACTGAGATGTTGAAGTTCACATTGCGAACTTCCTCGACCTTTTCTTGCCGGATCGCACTAGTGATCTGCGTGCGCTTTTCAGCAGGAAGGGCAACGGTTGCAGACGTCGCGGCATTGCCCGTCGTAGACGCGGAGCCGGCCTTGCCGTCGCCGGTCTTAGCGTCAGTGGCAGCCTTGGTATCAGTTGTCGACTTGGTGTCCGTCGCGGACTTCGCGCCCTTTGTGTCGGTGCGCTCTTGCGCAGAGGTCCCGGCTTTATCCGACGGAGCGACGGCAGGCTTATCCTGGGCGGTCGTTGCTGGTTTGGTAGGCGCGGCCTTCTGGTCGGAGGCGGCCTTGGCATCAGGTGCAGACCTGGAATCGGTCATCGACTTGCCGTCACTTGCCGTCCCCTTTGCAGCGGGCATGTTGGTCGAAGGAGCCTCGCCGGCCCGCGGTGCTGATGCGGCAGGTGCATCGCCGCCCTTTGATCCGCTCGCGCCGCCGCCCTGCGCCAGAGCGAAAGCAGTCGTGGCAATCAAGGCAATGGCCGCAGCCGATCCCATCAATCTCCTATTCATTTTATGACCTCCACTGTCGAGACCGCTCATTCGGTCTTGCGCAACAACAGCGAAAGCAGTTTCTTGGTTCCGTTCTTGGATGACGATTCCGGGTAAAAGAAGCAATACGGGCGGCGCCATATTCCAAAAAGATGCGCTGATGCCAGCTGTTGTCTTCGTAACGCCGAGCTCAGGAACCCATCGCAGCCCGGGAATTTGTGTCAACGGCCGCATGGTGCGGTCAAAGGAGAGCAATATGAAACGGATGATAATCGCCGGGGTCGCGGCCCTTTTGCTGACGGCGGGAAGTGGAGCGGCCGTGGCCGCTATGCCGCTAGCGCCGATGACAGCTTCGGGCGATGCGATCGAGATAAAGGGCGGCCACGGTCATGGTCATGGCCACATGCATCGTGGTGGACGCGGACATCATTACGGCTGGTCCCGCGGGCGCGGGCATCATTACGGCTGGAGCCGCGGCCGCGGTCATCGTCATCATTGGTGATAAGTCCGGCGGACGCGATTAAGCGTCCGCCACTCGTTCCGCGCCTGGCGCTGTTGTTGCGCTGCGCCCACGCACGCAATGCAGCAGCGTTTCCGCAATTTCGCGCGGATCCGGCGACAGGCGTCGCGCCTCCCTAAGACTGTGGCGGCACTTTCTCCCATGTCATAGGAACGCTAGCCACTTGTCGATCCACGTCCTTAGGCTTTAAGCCTGCGGCTGATGGGAGCTGTGCCGAAAGAAGCGGCCAAGACTTGATCGTGAAGAACTCTAATTTAAGCCCATCTCGACGGCTATACGGATAAGATCGGAGTGGTTCCGTGCGCCCAGCTTCTGCTTCAGTAGGGACGTGGTATTTGCTACCGTCTTGTAGGAGATGCCGAGCGCGTCGGCGACCTCAACGATCTTGTCGCCCCGGCCGAGGAGCCGAAGAATTTCCAGTTCCCGGGCCGACATGCTGGTGGCCGGATTTGCCCGGATAGCAGCGCCTGAGAACGTTACTGTCTTGGCGAGATGCGGAGAAATGAAGTTCTCACCCGCGGCCACTTTGCGTACTGCCTTGATGAGCAGGCGCGGATCGTCGCCCTTAGAGACATAGCCTTGGGCACCGAGCTCGATGGCTCGGACTACAAAGGCTGGATCGTCATTCATGCTGAACATGATAATACGCGCGTCGGGATCATCCTTGCGGATACGACGCATCAACTCGAAGCCGGAAAGATCCGGCAGATTGATGTCGATGATCGTCACGTCGGGTCGTTTAGATAGATAGGCGCGGTGCCCCGATTTCTCATCGACCGCCTCATCGATGGATATTGTAGGGTCCGACGCAAACAGCGAACGGCAGCCCGACACCACGACGGGGTGGTCATCGACAATCAGGAGCTTCACAGGCTGTGCCATCGGCGGGACAATCTCGCAATTATGCTATGCATATTGGATTTCAACGCTTTGACCAGAGGAATGGTGCCGGGTTGACCAATTTAATGATTCCAATGTGGACGACTTTGTCGCTGCGTGCACGCATTTGCGTGCTGCTGGGCGGCATGTTTCTGAGCGCCCTGATTGCCGGCCTCGCTTTGCTATGGATTTTCTCCTCGGATCAAATTTTGGAGGAAAACGAGCCATCGGCGCGGTCGGCGATCACCGTCGCGGCGGGTTTGAACGCCGCTCTCGCGGCCTCCACAAGACCCGACGCAATCCTCGCGGCGTTCGTCGATCAGCTCGGTTCGACACCTGCGGATGCGATCCGGTTTCGCCGTGATGGCGAGGTGCATGCACCGGAGCAGGGCAAGACGTCCGGCAGGGTCCCGGAATGGTTCGTGAAAGCGCTGTTCGTGCCTGACCTTGCGCAGCATATTCCCGTCCTGGTCCAAGGTCGCCGGGTCGGCGATCTTATTTTCGAACCAGATCTCTCTGCGCAGATCTACGAGAAATGGATCGGCTTTCTCTCGCTTCTCGGGTCACTCGTCGGCATGGCATTGCTTGCCGGCCTCTTGTCGTTTGTGACGATTGGCGCAGCGCTGCAGCCCTTACGCGATCTCGCTGAGGGGCTGGCACGGCTCCGCACTGGTGACTTCTCGAAGAAAGTCGATTGTTCCGGCCCCCCTGAAGTTCGGGAAAGCTGCTTGTCCGTGAACGAGCTTGCTTTGACTCTCGGTCGCCTCAGTTCAGAGAACCGAAGTCTATTACGAAAGATGATCTCCATCCAAGATGAGGAGCGACGTGACATCTCGCGTGAGTTGCACGATGAACTTGGTCCACTTCTGTTTGCTATCCGGGCTAACGTTACTGCTATGATCGACGACCGCGGCAGCGGCACCAACCGGTCTATGGGAGAGGAGCGCGTGCTGCAGGCGGTAGAGGCTTTGCAAATCGCCAACCGCCGCATTCTTGAGCGGCTGCGACCAATGCTCATCGAAGAGCTGGGTCTCGATGCTAGCATCCAAAAGCTTTTGCGTGACGTACACACGCAGGTGCCTGAAATGGCCGTGACATTCGAGATCGATCCCCGGATCGTCACGGCGGACAGTGTGGTCGCTCAGACCGTATACCGTTTGCTGCAGGAAGGCATCACCAACGTCCTGAAACATGCCGGTGCGTCTAAGATGAGCGTGAAGACCGAGGTGACGAACGAAGCTATTCTGGTCGAGGTTGCCGATAATGGTGCGAGGGCGCCCCTAGAGCCGAAATTCGGCCGGGGCCTGACGGGGATGCAGGAGCGCCTCCGCGCCTTAGAAGGAAAGTTTGACTACATCCGTGCCGACGGATGGACAACAATCCGGTGTAGCCTACCGCTGGCAGCGCCGGATTAGGTTGGACCGGCCGTCTTTGCCATCGGCGTGATCTCAAAACCGGCCAGCGAGAGAGCCGTGATCACTACCTTTGCAACGCAGGTCGCTTGCTCGCTCGTTATCGGCAATTTTTCTCCGTTGCGGTTCTCGATAGCACAAGTGCTAATAGCCTCGGCTATGATCGTCATTAGCTGGAAGTCATCCACCTCTAGCAACTCCTGAACAAAGCAACGACCTGCTTAAGTCTCTAGGAACGGCACGTTGAATAGACAGGGCTTGGGGCCTCCGATCTATTATTTGACGATGCGAAACGCCGCGTCCCGGGCACGTGGCGGGTCTTCCGGCTGACGATGATGCGCCATGCTGCGCAGTGAATCGGTGGGCCTCCAGCCCTTTGCGGAGGAGCTTTTTGTCGGAGAGCTGTCGCTTTCGCCGATGGCAAATAGAACTCCCAGCAGTACGGCGCCGACCCACACGAAATATTGAAATATGGGCAAGATGATCCTCCCACAAAGACGCGTCGAACTGGTCGAGGCGGCCCTTTCGGCCCGCCTCGAAAAGCGCGCTTAGTCGATCACTTCGACAATACGATGGGTGCCCGGGTCGACCAGTACGGTCCGATCGTTGACCACCGTGTAGCGATAGGCAGTGGAACCGTACTCTCGCGGAACTTCATAATAGGTGACGCCGCTGTCGGGCAATACGGCACCGACGCGTAGCTCGCGGTCATACCGGTATGACGGGTGACGACGCTCGGTGACGTAGCTGTGGAAGCGGGGACGGTTGGCCTCGGAAATGCCGCCTGCCGTGGCGCCGGCGGCAGCGCCAACGGCGGCACCGACAGGGCCGCCGACGGCGCCACCGACGATTGCGCCGCCGACGGCTCCGCCCGCCGCTCCATTCTGAGCGAGGGCAGGCGAGAAGTAGGCCAGCGAAGCGATTGCAATGGCAGCCGTGGAAATGAATTTCATGATCGTCCTCCTGGTGTGTTGGCGGAGTGAAAACTGCCAACGCTTAGGGTCGTTCCGTCGAATTGCCGCTTTATCCCGACATTTTCCATCGCCGTGTGGAAGGCGGGGAAACGGCTTCTAACCGAGTGATCGAGGACCGCGCGCCACGTTTGTACCCGTTAGTACATTGACTTATATGACCTATCATAACTATTGGATGTGATTCAGAAAGCGTGGTGCTGACTATTATGAGCCCTGGCGGAAATAGACGAGCGGGAAATCCTGGTATCTCGATTGCTGCCGAGGAGGAAGACAGCTGCATATAGAGCGCGGGGATTTGGACGCGCATCCGGCGTCGGAGGAATTGTTTGTCGACATCGCCGAGGCGGCTGACGCTCCATGCCGGGATTGACCGCTATGAGCTGGTGGAAGGTCAGATTTTCTGACGTTAGAAAATAGTGGGATCGATAGCCGACTAATGCATGACCGAACTATAAACAGAAATCCTAGGCGCGAAATGAACACAGACAATGGTGCGGACGAACACGTCATCTACCAAACGAGATTTCAGGGAAGGGTACTGGATTTCCGCGGGCGTCCCGTTTTCCTGAGATACGACTGCTGTGAGTTCGTCAAATGCCAGATACTGCTCGATGAGGGGACCACCAGCGTCGCTTTCACGTACTGCACGTTCGAAGATTGCAACATCGATGCAATCCAAGCCGACGAGCATCGAGGCGTGGTCGCTCGCGATAATATTTTCAAGCCGCCAATAGAAGATCGCAGGCTTAACTTAGAACGACGCTTAGCGTTGGCGCTCGCTGCGAGGGATGTGTCACGCGGACGGAGGTTCCCTTAATCGATCGATGTGCTCCTGAAATTGCAACAGAGGCGTGATGCCCACTCGATTAGCATTCGGCAACGGGACCCATTGAGTGATCGATTCATGCGTGTCCCGCTTTCCGCTACGCGCGAAGGCTGGCACTGCCATTCGCTAAGGCTCGAGCCGCGCCGACATGTGCTGCAAGCGCGAGACGTCGTGGAGCGCTGGACATGCGATTGCGCATCCTTGCGATTAGTCGCGTCGACTCTCGCTAATCGGAACCGCGATACCGTGACCGGTCGGCACAAGCACCCGTCACCGATCGAAGTGACGGGTGCTGACGCGCGTCAGTTCTCTGTGCAGACCTTCATGGTCTTCATGCCGGTTTCGGCTTCCGTTCTGGTCTTGAACGTTCCGTTGTCGACAATCGTCGTTGTCGTGGTCGTTGGCTTCTTATCAACGATTGTGCACTTCTTGGTGGTGGCATCGCGCACCACGTAGTAGTCGCTGGAAACCGTCGTCGTTTGAGCGAAGGCCGAGGTACAAGCGAAAGCAGCTAGGGTTCCGGCGAGATAAAGTGTTTTCATGGTGTATCCTCCAATTGCAAAATTTGCGAGACGCAAACGCGTCAATCAATCCGCGCAATTGCCGAAAGTTCCCGATCATGGTTTGGCGGTGAGTCAAGCAAAGGCACGCAAGCCGGCCATATGATCCGCCGTTACGGGAAAGAATGGCATAAGCAAGGGATGTCGCGCCGCTATCGTAGGTCCAGGCCTTTTTTCGGCAATCAATGGAACGCGTCAGCTAACAGCTTGTTGGAGGATCCCAAACACCAACCTATGAGGGACCTATGAAACGCGTTTCGACTATCTGTGTCGCCGCTCTCCTGATCTCGGGAGTAGCCCATGCCCAGAGCCCGGCGGCAAAAGATCGTCCGGGCAACAATGCCGTCAACAGCGAGCAGAAGAACTCCAATGCGCCGGTCGCCGGACGCAACTCCTTCACCGAGGGGCAGGCCAAGAGTGCCATCGAAAAGGCTGGGTACACGAACGTCACCGAACTGAAAAAAGACGACAACGGCGTATGGCGCGGCAAAGCGACCAAGGGGGGCTCGACCAGTGCGATCAGCGTCGATTTCCAGGGCAACGTCAACGCAGCAAAGTAATCGGAAGGTAATCTCATGACCGTGACCATTTCGCGTTTGTACGATTCGTATACGGAAGCGCAGAAAGCTGTCGGAAGCCTTGAGGCCGCCGGCGTTCCTCATGGGGACATCAGTATCGTGGCCAACAACTCCGAGGGCTGGTTCGATGGCAAGAAGGACCGCGACGGTGATGGCGTCGATGATCGCGCCGAAGCAGCCGGCACCGGTGCCGGAATCGGTGCAGGGATCGGCGGCGCTGCGGGCCTTCTAGCCGGACTAGGGCTGCTTGCAATTCCTGGCCTTGGACCAGTTGTCGCGGCAGGATGGCTTGCCGCCACGGCAGTCGGCGCTGCCGCCGGAGCAGCAACCGGCGGCATTGTTGGTGCTCTGACCGAGGCTGGCGTCTCCAAGGAAGATGCACCGCTTTACGCGGAAGGCGTTCGCCGCGGCGGCACGTTGGTCTCGGCAAAGGTCAACGAGGCCGATCGCGCGCGCCTCGAGGCGCTGATGAGCCCATCGTCAGTCAATCTCAATGATCGCCGTGTGGCCTGGGAGAAGTCGGGTTGGAGCGGGTATGACCCGGCAAGCCCGCCCTACGATGCGGGGCAGGTGCGCAAGGAGCGAGAATTGTACGGTCGTTCCCGATAACAACGATGGCCCGCTTCGGCGGGCCATTTTCTTCACCGGAGGTCAAGCTCAGCAGTCAGGGCGGAGTGGTGTGGCGTGTCAGGCGGCCGATGCGAGACACCGGGCTACGCGACGGGGAATTATGAACAACCGGCGGGATAAATTGGCAGCACTAATGCGGATCAATGCAGCATCGTCGAAGCGCTGCGTCCGTCGTTGAAAGCTGATCTTGAGGGTTTTTGTGAGTCATCCGGCAGGGGGCATCTTGGCTGCCGCATTGAATGGTGACTTAGCGGCCTCGCACGGCGTGAACCGAGTGATTGAACGTCTATCGGTAACCGGACAGCGCTATTTTTACTCGTTCTATGGTCAGTTCGTGCGCCGTCGACTGGCATTTGACACCGGCCAACCGCGGGTTGGGAAACGCCAGCGTTTAGTGAGGTAGAGTCGGGAAACACCGGCAATCAAGGCAAGCGCAGAGCGCTGAATGTTCCAGCTCGCGGAACTCGATGGTGCAGCGCGTGTTATTGCATATCACTCTGGCGTTTGGAGACACCTTGAACCGCAGACAACTTCTCGGCGCTTCGGCCGCTTTGCCATTGATGACGATTATCCCGCGCAGCGCCCGCGCAGCTCCCGGGCCTGTGCCGTTCGACGCCGCCGTGGTGCGGCAAATGGCGCGGGAAGCCGCCGCCAAGGCGTTCAAGGCGCCAGACAACAAGCTGCCAGACTCCCTCAAGGATCTGGACTACGACCGATACCGCGCGCTGCGCTTTAATCCGGAGAAGGCTTTGTGGCGCGGCGAGAAGCTGCCCTTCGAGGTGCAGTTCTTTCATCGAGGCTCGTTCTACACCAATCGCGTCGATATCTATGAAGTGGCCAATGGCCAGGCGACCCAAGTCCCTTATCAACCTGAGAATTTCTCCTTTGGCGCTACGCCGCCCCCGCCGGCCGGGGCTGACTTAGGCTTCGGCGGCTTCCGACTGCATGCCCCGATCAACAAGCCCGATTACTATGACGAGGTTTGCGTTTTTCTCGGCGCCAGCTATTTCCGCGCGGTGGCCAAAGGCCAAGTATACGGCTTGTCCGCGCGGGGCCTGTCCATCAACACCGGCGAGGCGGCCGGCGAGGAGTTCCCACAGTTCAAGTCCTTCTGGATCGAGAAGCCGGCGTCCAACGCCAACTCGATTGTAGTCCATGCGTTGCTCGACAGTGAAAGTGCCGCGGCCGCCTATCGGTTCACCATCCGGCCAGGCGATACGACCATTTTCGATGTAGAAATGGTCATTTATCCGCGGGTGGAAATAAAGAACACTGGCCTCGCGGCGATCACGAGCATGTTCTTCTTCGGCCCGAACGACCGCAAGGAAGTGGACGATTTCCGCCCTGCCGTGCACGATTCGGACGGTCTGGCAATTTTCAACGGGCGAGGCGAGCAGCTCTGGCGACCCCTGCATAACCCGCGCGATCTGCAGATCAGCTCTTTCGGAGACCGAAATCCGCGCGGCTTTGGACTGATGCAACGGCAGAAAGACTTCTCCGACTACCAGGATCTCGAATCAAGTTTCGAACGGCGCCCCAGTCTCTGGGTGGAGCCGATTGGCGATTGGGGCGAGGGATCGGTGCAACTGCTGGAAATTCCGACCAAGGAAGAGATTCACGACAATATCGGTACCTTTTGGCGTCCGAAAAACCCGCTTCCAGCAAAGGGCGAACTCGCGTTTACCTACCGCCTGCATTGGGGGCCCGATCAACCGAAGCCGTCGGCGCTGGCGATCTTTTCACGCAGCGGCATCGGTGCGCGCGGGGACGATACCAAGCTATTTGTGCTCGATCTGATTGGCGACAAGCTCAAATCCATCGATCCCACCAAGATCAAAGGTGTTGTCACGGCCGAAAAGGTTGAAATCCGCAATATCGTAACACAGCGGAATCCGCAAAACGGCGGCTGGCGCCTGAGTTTCGAAATGCCGGTCAAGAGTAAGGCGCCGGTCGAATTGCGCGCTTCTTTGATGCAGGACGATCAGGCGATCTCCGAAGTTTGGGTCTATCGATGGACACCGTGAATGTGAAGAACCCAATGCCGTTGGTTGCCGTGCCTGCGGCTGCGTTGCCGGCCGGCGCGGGCGAGGGGTTTCTACCGCCAGAGATGCCGCTGACGATGATATCGGATGGGCTCGCAGGGCCAGCTTCCTCCCAACGACGCGCGCAGTTCAGGCCCATGCCGACTGTTCTGCGGCGCGCTTACATCCTCCTCGGCACCGTGGCCCTGACCGCGGCCGGCGGTTACGAGATGTTCGAGGTGCTGAAGGTCGGCGGCGTGACCATCCTCGAAGGCATGGTCCTGGCGCTCTTCGTGCTGCTGTTCGCCTGGGTCGCGTTCTCGTTTATGTCGGCGCTGGCCGGCTTCGCCCTACTGTTGATGCGCGCACGGGATCCGCTCGCTATAGAACCGCTTACGCCACTTGCGATGATCTCAAGCCGCAACGCGATGCTGTTACCGACCTATAACGAAGATCCCCATCAGATCACGGCGCGGTTGCGGGCGATGTGGGAATCTATATCGGAGACCGGTTACGCCGCGCAGTTCGACTGGTACGTGCTGAGTGACAGCACTGACCCTGCAATCTGGGTGGCCGAGGAAAAAGCCATTTTGAAACTGCGCCGCGAGACTGCCAGCGATCGCATCTTTTATCGCCACAGGATGCGCAACACCGCGCGCAAATCGGGAAATATTGAGGATTGGGTCAAGCGGTTCGGCGCTGGGTATGATCACATGATCATCCTGGACGCCGACAGCCTCATGACTGGTGACACGATCGTGCGCCTGGTCGCCGGCATGGAGCAGCATCCCGGCGTCGGTCTGATCCAAACGCTGCCTATCGTTGTCAATGCGCGGTCGCTGTTCGCACGGATGCAGCAATTCGCTGGCAGGCTTTACGGCCCGGTAATCGCCTCCGGAATCGCTTGGTGGCACGGCTCGGAAGGCAATTACTGGGGACACAACGCTATCATCCGCGTGCGCGCCTTTGCAGAACATGCCAGCCTGCCCGAACTTCCCGGGCGCAAGCCGTTCGGCGGCCATATTCTCAGCCATGACTTCATTGAAGCAGCTTTCATGCGGCGCGCCGGATGGGCGATCCACATGGCACCGAAACTGGGCGGCAGTTTCGAGGAGTGCCCGCCGTCGCTCCTCGATTTTGCAGCGCGCGACCGCCGATGGTGTCAGGGCAATCTGCAGCACCTGGCTGTGCTGGGAGCGCCACGGCTTCATTGGGTCTCGCGGTTGCATCTCCTGACCGGCATCGGTTCTTATTTAACTGCGCCGCTGTGGCTTATGTTTCTGGTGCTCGGGATTCTCATCTCGCTGCAGGCCCAGTTTGTGCGTCCGGAATATTTCGCAAAGGGGTTTTCGCTGTTTCCGCAGTGGCCAGCCCAAGATCCGGTTCGCGCGGCCTGGGTCTTCGCCGGCACGATGGGTCTTCTGATCGTACCAAAACTGCTTGCCTACGTTTTGCTGCTCACCCAGGCCGAAAATCGAGCGCGGTTCGGCGGCGGCTTTCTTGCTTTGTCCGGCATCATCGTCGAGACTTTGCTGTCCGGCCTGATCGCGCCAGTGATGATGATCTTCCAATCGTCGGCGGTCGGCGAGATTCTGCTTGGTCGGGATGCCGGCTGGCAGGTTCAGCGCCGCGACGACGGCGTTGTCCCGATCCGCGAAGTGGTCAAAAAGTACGCGGTACCGACCGTGTTCGGTGTACTGATGGCGATTAGCGCTTATGCGGTGTCGCTACCGCTATTCCTGTGGATGACGCCGGTAATCGTAGGTTTGTGGCTGTCGATGCCGCTGGCCATCGTGTCGTCGCGCGCGCTGCAGCCAGGCCAGCACGCCCGCTTATTTGCAACTCCCGAACAGAATCTACCGCCGAAAGTACTGATTCGCGCAAAAGAGTTGGCCTTGGCGGCACCGATCTACGGCGCAAGCTCGCTGCACGAATTGCGTAAGGACTTGGATCTGTGCGCGGCCCATTTGAGATCGCTGGTTGATGAGCCACGCAGCCGTGGCCAGATCGATTCCGACCTCGCCATCGCGCGAGCAAAAATTGTAGAAGCTGAGGATTTTGACGAAGCCGTCAGTTTTTTCAGTATGCGCGAGACTTTTGCGGCGCTGAACAGTCGGGTCGCGCTTCAGCAATTGGCTGCACTGCCCGATAAGGCACACGCCACGAAGTCTGAGTAGGACCTGCCAAAATATAATACGGAAAAGTGCGCGAGCCCCCATATGACAGCCATCGCACCCGAGGTTGCGGCCTTTGTAATGACATTGCGAAAAAGAGGCGGCCCATTGGCCGCCTCGATTCACTTTGTGAAGTCGTGTCAGTCAATTTCGTCGATCACCACGCGCTCTCCGGGGTCGACCAGATAGGTGCGATTTTCGCGGTGGATGTAGCGGTAGTCGCGCAGTGAAGGAGCTTCTCGGTAAACGACGTCGGGAAATTCTTCAATCTCGACCGTTTCCGGTAGACGCTCGCCGCGGCGGATAACCGTCTTGGCCGTACTGCCGGTCGTTTGGCGCTCGGTTGTCCTCGTCTTGACGTGCTTGCGCACAACGTCCCGGTCCTTGTCGGTAAACGAGACCTTGGAGCGGGCCGGTGCAGGCGCGGCGGCCGTTGATCCACCGGAGCGCGGCAGCACAGTTACGATTTGCAAGGTCGAAGGTTCGACGATGACGATTTCGTCGCGCACCACAAAGAAGCTGTAGCCTCGATATTGCGGTACGACTTCGACGACCTCAGAGGGAAGCGTCTGCAGACGGGTGTCGCGGGGGACAGAGGCGCCCACGGTCAGGGAAAAATTAACGTTGTTAAGAGGCTGCACGTTGAGCCGAGAAATCGACTGGGTAACACGCGTGCGCTGCTGGTCATTGATATTGACGGAAGCATTGACGCTGGTCGATTGCGACTGCGCATTGTTGTTCGTCGAGGGAGCTTGCGCCGCGTTGTTAGAAGGAGACTGCGCCGTATTACTCGTTGTCGTTGGCTGCGCTGCAGCGTTAGCACCGCCGCTGGTCGGAGCCTGCATCTGGCCGCCGGCCGTTGCGGGCGGCGTGTTGGTCTGCGCTTGCGGGGGCTGCGATGTCGAAGACCCGGCCGCCGACGATGGAGCAGTCGTCTGCGCCTGCGAAGAGCTGGTGGATGTGCTTGGTGAGGTGGACGTGGACCGATCGTTGGTCGTATCGGGTGCCTTATGAGTCGTAGGCGAAGAGGTGCTCGGGGACTGCGTTTGTTGTGTGCTAGGGGAGGTTGCTGTCGCGCTTGGCGACTGAGCAATTGCTGCGGTGGCGAACACCAAGCCGACCGCCGTGCTAAATAAGAAACGCGCCTTCATGATCAATTCCTCCATTTTTTGTAGTCATCGTGAACGAGGAAGACACACGGTAGTTCCGATAGAAGTCGGGAATAAGTGGCAAATTCTAATGACAAGGGGTCTCTTCTCGGTCGCGTAGGCATTGATGGCCGCGTGGCAGAGCCGGAGAGCGAGGGCCTGGCGCAATTGCACGGCGCCTGCTGATCTTAATGCGAGCTGCGGCATCGTTCTGCTCGACGCCGTGCCTGCGAGCTCAAGTCTGCTAACCGGCTCCCTCTTTGTATTCCCGCAAAATTCGCCGGACCGTTCCGGCAATCAAGCAACTATTGTAATTGGGGAGTACGTCAAGGCAGACACATGCTCGCGGCGCACCCGCGACGCTCGCAACGTGACGGGAACCGTATGGTGTTTTAGCGGGACCAAAATTATTTGTAGACGGGACGCATTGCGGGCCTACCGAGAACGGCGTCTCAACGACTCCCCGGCTTCGGAATAAGACGACCTTCAGCCGCTCCGCAGCGGGGTCGCAATTGCATACCTTTCCCACCACCAGTCGCTTGGAACAACGCTCAATTAGAGCTCTTGATCCCACGTCCTTGCATGCACGCAAACTCTTGCATAGACGAACTCGCCGCGCGGGCCTTTGGGTTGGCGCGGCTCCTTTATGTGATCGTAACGCTTTACAGAGCGCTAACCTGCGCGACTGGCGCCAGATGTGTCTGTAGCGGTCTTGGCGGGAACTTGATGCCGCTGTCCGCCGTTTAACACGCGAATCGAGGCTGTTATGGACGATCTTAAAAAAAATCCGCAAGGTCGCAGCAAGAGTTCGATACTGGACCAAGCACCTCAAGGTTCCGAAGGAGGAGTTGCAAAGCGTTGTCGAAAAAGTTGGCAACTCTACCGCGACCGTGCGTAAAGAGCTCGCAATTTCATAACGGGAGGCGACCCTGACTACTGTCTCGCTCGCTGCGCTTCTTGATGAGTCCGTCGATATCGCTTTCGATTTTCTGCGGCGCTCGGGAGACTTGGAAGATGTTCGTGAGGCTAACCAGTTCCTCACATTTCACGTAGCCAGACTGATGCGAGAGGGCATCACGAGCCGCCTTCTGTTGTCCAATCGGGCTATCGCGGCATATCGATCCCGAGCGGCCAATGGCCCGCCAAGGGATGTCAAGCGCTCAGCGGGCTAGCGTGGAGTTTTACCGGTCCTACCTTCGCGCGTCGCCGAAGGTTTGACGCCGACTTGGCCTTCGCCAACTGGGAGATCCCCGGCTAAGTCCTCAGGTCCAAGTCTGCGCTCATTCCGGCTGCCGCCGGCCGCCTCACTGAACTCGGTGCGGAATGATCCCGAGCCCTGCGATTGAAACTGGAGACGCTCCGCGACGGTTGAGTTGGGTGGCAGGGAACGCCGCTGAGCCCGGCCAACAGCTTCTTTAAAAGCTGTCGACTCGTGAAAATTGGGATCAAATGGTTTCGTTCCGGCGGAGCTTCATCAGCCCCCAATAATATAATGGAAGGCCCGGCCGCCTGAGGTTGAGGGACATGGCGAGCCGCCGAGCCCGGCGACAGCGTAAGGGATCATCTGCCAGCCGCCGGAAAAACAGAATACTTGGGATCCTTCCTGGGCCGACGGAAACCGGAGTGTGTGACCTTGGAGGAATACGATCGGCTCCTCAAATAATCAGATCTGATCGACAACGTTCCGGTCAACATCCGCCCAGCTTAGTGGGGCCGCTCATATTGCAATTGAGCGACCCCGTGCCACGCAATTGAAATGTTGCCTGTACGAACGACAAGTCCGGCAACGTCACGCGACACTTTTGACGCTAAGCCCATCGTTCATGTGCACAACACAAGCCGCTCCTTAACCTAACTACTCAACCTTATCGACGAAATTCGTTAGCTGCTTCTCGCGGCTTGCGGAGCGGATTTCGCCATCGCCTGTCACCGGCGGCACAGGGCACATCAGCCGAATACAATCATAGGAGGCTCGGCGGCGTTGGGTTTTGGGGGTGGGGAAGCCGCCGAGCCCGGCCGACAGCACCACACAACTGCCGACCGCAGGAAAAAGCGGCAATAATAGATTTCGTTCCATCAAATAGCAGCTAATGAAATGGCCCGGCGCACAGCCGAATCCTTGAGCGGCGGGCCGACCGTCGCGTGTGTTTCCTGGGATCGCTCCGGGCCGGGAAAATCTAGCATCAACACAAATGGAAACTCAACGACCCACCTTTTAGCGGCAGCATGGCTGTGCGTGCTCTCCGTCAGGCCTGCTGCTGCTCAGAACTTCCTCGAAGGCGTTGTATCCCTCAACGTCACCGTGACCAAGGAGGAAACCTGCATCGCTAGACATACGGCGTAGGAGATGGCTATCACGGCCGCAGGACGGCCTCGGGCGAACGGTTCAAATTACGCCCTGGCGGCCGCACACCGCACCACGCGCTTCGGCAGCCACGTCACGGTGATAAAGCCAATGATCGGTCGGTAAAAGTTCGGATCACGGATCGCGGCCCGTGTATCAAGGGCGGTTGCATCGATCTGTCTCAAGCAGCAGCCAATGCAATCGGCATGGGCGGTATCGCGCGCGTCACCGTCCGGTAGCCCCACGAGCGGGTGACCCGGTCGTGTTTGCCTCCGGAACTTGCCAGGCTGTCGAACGGAGGCCGGGCTTTTTGTAATCCGTTGCGATGGAGTGTCTAATAGCCGGACCGGCACGGTGCCGACAGGGAGGTTGCAATGCGCGAGCAAAATCCATCCCGGACGATTAACTTTGGTCAGGCCATCGTTTTAATCGTTCTGTTCGCCATGCTGCTCTTCGCAATTGTCTGGTCGATGATGGCATGGACGTCAGCTGAGGACGCTGAGATGTCGATCCATGGTTGGATCGCCTTGGCGCTCGGGACGGTTTTCTCACTCGTTATTGGATGCGGCCTGATGGCCTTGATGTTCTACAGTAATAGAAGCGGCTACGACGACACGGCGAACACCGATTGGCGCAGCGAAAAAAAACCGCCAGATGATGAAGTCGGGTAGGTACCCGCGATTAGCCTGCGGCCGCTCTTGCTCGGCGCCGGCGATGGTGACTGGGCTTTTTATTCGACCAGCCTGATGACCCTTAGCCGGTTTGCGCGGTCAAGTGGCCCTAATTTGGCGGGCCGCATTTTTGGAAGGTGATCTGGCCAGCAGCATCAAATTCAAAGCCAGCGCGGATATTTGAGCCGTGGCAAACGTAAGTAACGGCAACGCCATCACGGGCCGGTTCGAGATTATCCAAGTCCGCGGCCGGAGAATCTCTTAGGCGCTGCTCCCAATATGCACGTAAAGCCTCGCGACCATTTATCGTCGTCGCGCCGCCGCAACCACATTCGATCGTAGCGGCGTCGGCATAAAGGCCGAGAATACTTTCAAGGTCGCCTGAGCGATAAGCATCCAGCCAATCAACTACCGCGGCCATTGGGTCAAAGGACATTTTCTCACCTACTTGCCAAACGTATGCGTCTAACAAGCGATTTAGAAGTAGTCTAATGAATGCGTCCTGAATGGTTTATTCAGGGAAGTGGTCTGAAACCCCGCCGTGGACGGTATACCAGTATGTTGGTGGTGTTTGGTGATCGCCGTCCTCTTAGCACTTTGGAATTTGGGGATTGCTCCGATGGTCGGATCGACAGCACGAGCGAGCGCATTAGCGATGCCCTAACCAAGCTCGATCAGCCTATCCAAGAATGCGGCGGCACCGGACGGGGAGCCAGCAGCCGCATCACAATGCCGTCCGTTGTCATGCCCGGGTGGCTTTTTCGTCATTCGATCAATCGGATCACTTTGCGCCGATTGAGTCGATCCAGCGTGCCAACGAAGTCCCGATCGTCGAGCACGTCCAGCCGATCGACTGTATCAACGGCACTTCGCGAGCCCGGCCCGATGTAGTCTCTCAACAGATTTCTCGCCGCGGTCACAGAACGTATTAGATGATCGATATCATCTCGTTCACTCATTGGTCCCTCGCTAGCTTTGTTCGGTCGTGCCACGCCGGCTCCTTCTTGCCGTAGTGATAGATGGGTTCGTCCGTCGGAAAAGGTTTGCATCGAGCCAAGCCGGGCGAACATTTGCGGTCTAGAAACTGGCCCCCGACACCAACAGAACCGCACCAATTATCATTAGGAGAATGCCCGGCCAGTTCGTTCCGAGCCCCAAGAATCTCAAGCCCCGCCGCGGTGGCTCCAGAGTGTCGCGAACTGGCCGGGAGGAATCTGGGCCGCTAAGCGATCCCCGCCAAATAGCGGCGCGTGCCATGTGCAAGACGCCGCCTAGGACTAGCGCCAAGGCCCATCAGGAACATTCTCGCCTCCGCGTTCATCGCTGACACACGCACGGACCGGGATTTTAAGAGCCCGCCGAATGATTCGTTCCGGGCTGGCCGATCGACAGGCTCGCCGGATCGTACCGGTCCAGCCGCTTTTCTGCCAGGCGCGCGCCTTAGAAAGTAAGAGAGCGAAGACGCTCATTGATGCAATACGTTCATGTTCTTCCCACGAGCAGGTGTTGGGCGCGCCCAGCTCGCACGCGCGAATGGTGTTCCAACCCCATCGCGCTCGATGGTGCGGTGAGATCCGACCAAGTGGCCAGCCAGATGGTGTTCCAATTGGCGAGCCGTGGAGGAACAGAGCAAAGCGGAGAGCTGTTATCAAGGGCAGATAGGAGTTACTGATGACACGTTCGATCCTTTTAATAGCCGCGGCAATCGTATTCTCCGGCACAGCCCTTGCGCAAAGCAGCGGAACGCCGGAGGAGCAGGCTGCGTGCCGTGCCAGCGTGAAGCGCTATTGCGCACAAGCGATTCAGGGCGGGGATATAGTGCTTTCCTGCCTTCAGCAGAATAGGCCGCGCATTTCGAAAGCATGTCGGCAAGTGTTATTGAAGTATGGCCAATAGGCGTGCTCAGGCGAAGGGCCCCGGCACTTGCTCCGAGGCCCCGGCTGTCCAGCAGAGTACATCCGTCCAACTGAACAGTTAGTTCCCGCCGCCCGCGCCACCCCCGGCACCGCCGCCTGCGCCACCGCCTGCGCCGCCTGCGCCACCGCCCGCGCCGCCGCCGCTAGTGCGACCTTGGTCAACGTTGTTCATTGAGTTGGCGCCACCGGCTTTTCCTGCAGCTGCGTTCGAACCGCTGAGAGAGCTGGCGTTGTTGCCACGTTCCGAGCCAACTGCGCCCGTCGTCCGATCCGACGTTGTTGGTGCAGTGGGCGAGCTCGGCGTCGTCTGGGCGAACGCCGGCGCTGCAATAAGTGTCAGCGCTGCACTTGCAATAAGAAGCTTTCGCATGTCGTTTCCTCTCGTGGCGCCCCAACCGAGAAATGCAAACTAACAAAACCTGTTCCCGAACGACTTCACTTTTAGATGGGAACAATTTCTGGTTCTCGCATTTCTCAGAAAGCCTCGCATGAGTGTGTCTTCGTCAGGAGTTCGATTTTCTGGTTGCCTCGCCGCGGCGCCTCGAACACCGGGGGACCCTTGAAAGTAGCCTCTATGTTGAAGAGTCCGCGACGATCCATCCGACCGATTTACGGCTACGCGCTCGGCTTCATCTTGTTGCTGGGTCTCATTGGAGGCGCGGTCTCGGTCATCAGAAACGAAGGTAAGGCACCTGTCGATCAGCAAACCAAAACGGTGAAATAGCGTGCCTCAGCCGAAAAGGAGAAAGCAGGGACTCGTTAAAGCCGACGGATCGAAGTCGAGCGTCAGCCTTGAGCCTGAGTTTTGGAGCGCTTTAAAGGAAATTGCCAGTGAACGAGGGACGAGCCCAGCAGCCCTTGTCAGACTGGTCGACCGCAACGGGCCTCAGGTGAACTTAACCTCGGCCGTCCGTCTGTTCGTCTTGCATCATTTCAAAGCCAAAATAAAGGACGGGTCTCCCGCGTAACTTAGCCGGCTGTTGGCAACGTTCGCATTGTGAAATTCAATGCGGTCATCAGCAACCGGCCGGTAATGCTCAATCATCGTCATGTATGCCTCCGCTGGAAAATCCGCGAAATAAGCGCGCGCTCGTTGTCTGGCGGCAAGACGGGGCCGGGTAAATGTCTCGGGGACGGACCCACTGTTAAGTCGAAGCTTTTCACGTCGTGATCGAAGCCGTTCGCTCAACGACCGGGGCTTCGTTTACGATCCTCAACTGGCCATAGCCCTTCTGCAAACTCTCCAGAGCGGCGATTTGCATCGTCACGGTCAGGTATTTCAGGCATGCACTGGAGAACCGACTGCGGGTGGCGACGCCTAGGCTCGATGTAGTCCCATAGAAGCCGCAGGTCCATTTTCAGATGCCAGACCTTTCCGGGTTCGCATTCCAGTCTTGCTGAGCGATGGTGCCGACGTCTACGTCGCCGTACCGGATGTCCATGTCTCGAGCAGGGCGGGAGAGCGATGGCGGGAGAGTTCGGGCGGGCATCACAGCGCCTTTGTGGCGTGCCGCCGTCCGGCGGCGACGATTTCGATGAGCGTCGGGATGGGCAAGCGGAACAATAGGCGCGAATTGGCATTGCAACACAATGGAAGACAGACTCTACCGAGTCCTTCTCGCGTTAGGCATAGCCGGGCTGATTACTGCACTCGTGGTTTTGGTCCTCCTACTGCTTTATTGGGCAGTAGGTAGTATTTGAGCGGCCGCCTCAGTTGGCGGCCTCTTTCATTATGACTCGATGCGACGTCTGCGGATCGCGCCAAATCAAAACGCGGCTCCTACCTCTTTAGACGATGGCCGGTGGGTGTCGCCCTCGCGCATCAGAACGAGCCGTCATTTGGCTCCTGGTGTGTCTGAAGGATCAGCGCTATGCCGAAGAGTAAGATGCCCAACATTAGAAGATCGAAAATATGGTCCTGCATATCCCCATTTTATCCGATGGCGGGGAGGGCGTCACGTGCTGATGGGCGCCGCGTTCTGCGTCCCCGTTAGCTTGTTCGAAATCGTCGCGGGCTCGCGCATAAAAAACCGCCCGCATTTTCGCGCGGCGGCTACCGGAACTGCTCAAAATGGATCGGTAATAAAAACCTTTCCTCCTCCGGTCGGATGAGCAGATCAGATGCGAGAAACATACCGTTGATTCGTCGGGTCCCTTCTACAAGTTCACATCGGATGTTCGCGACGCTTGATTGGTTGAGCCTGCGTTTTAATAGCCTTTCAAACGTCTGATCAGAAGTTGCGCGTCAGTGGCACCCACTTCATAGGGAATCCTCGTGACGTTTCATTGAGTTCGTTCACTCAACCCAGAAATAAAATAAGCGTCAGCAAAGGGCATTATAAATTGCCGCTTGTTCCCGAATTGGAATCCTCGACACGATCGGACTGTTGTGGGTAACGGCCGGTGCCATGCTGCACGGCGTGCATCCCAGGTTTTTTTTGCCCGGTCGGCAATCTTTGCCGGCGCGCCGCGACGTCCCGGATGCCGCTGGGCTGAAACTCGTCGACTTCCGCGCCGTCCAGTTGCTAGCATTCTGTCATAGTCGACACTGACACCAAACGACAACTCCGCTTTATTCGCACATGCTGTTTATAAGGATCGCTGTGTTGACGGGAACCATTGATAGCACCAGCAGTTTAATCGACTTCATCCGCACGGCCAAAGTAATTGCGGCTCGTGTAGTCGATGGATCTTTCCTTCGCGTCGAGCTCTCATGGTTCAGGACTGAAAATGGCGTTGCGATTTTGGACGTGTGCGCCGTCGGCAAGCTCCAACGATTCCGAGTGAGTCCCGGCTGATCGACGCGACCCGGTTGCGACACAACCACGGACCAAAGGGCCACATGATCGACGACCTCTGGTACAAGAACGCCGTCTTCTACTGCCTCTCCGTAGGCAGTTTCATGGATGCTGATGGCGACGGTTGCGGCGACTTCAAGGGCCTGACGCGGCGGCTCGACTACATTCACGGCCTCGGCATCACCGCGATCTGGCTGATGCCCTTCCAGCCCTCGCCCGGCAAGGACGACGGCTACGACATCTCCGACTACTACGGCGTCGATCCGCGCTACGGCACGCTAGGCGACTTCGTCGAATTCACCCATGGCTGCCACCAGCGCGGCATCCGCATCATCATCGACCTTGTGGTCAATCACACCTCGGACCAGCACGCCTGGTTCAAGGACGCGCGCAGCGCCAGGGATTCGCGCTATCGCGACTGGTATGTGTGGTCGGACAAGAAGCCGCCCAATGCCAACAAGGGTATGGTGTTTCCCGGCGTGCAGAAATCGACCTGGACGCATGACACGACCTCGAAGTCCTGGTTCTTCCACCGGTTCTATGACTTCCAGCCAGACCTCAACACATCCAATCCCTATGTGCAGGCCGAGATCCTGAAGATCATGGGGTTCTGGCTGCAGCTTGGCGTCTCCGGCTTCCGCATGGATGCGGTGCCCTTCGTGATCGCCACCAAGGGACCGAAGGTCAACAAGCCCACCGAACAATACGACATGCTGCGCGCCTTCCGCGAATTCCTGCAATGGCGCAAGGGCGACGCCATCATTCTCGCCGAAGCCAATGTGCTGCCGGAAACCGACATGGAATATTTCGGCAGCGACGGCGACCGCATGCAGATGATGTTCAACTTTCACGTCAACCAGAACCTGTTCTATGCGCTGGCCTCCGGCGACGTGCGCCCACTGGCTGCGGCGATGAAGGTGACCAAGCCACGCCCGGCGACGGCGCAATGGGGCCTGTTCCTGCGCAATCATGACGAGCTCGATCTCGGCCGGCTGACCGAGGAGCAACGCCAGACGGTGTTCGCGAAATTCGGCCCGGACAAGGACATGCAGCTTTACGATCGCGGCATCCGACGTCGGCTGGCGCCAATGCTCGGCGGCGACCGACGCAGGCTCGAGCTTGCTTACAGTCTGATGTACACGCTGCCGGGTACGCCGGTGCTGCGCTATGGCGACGAGATCGCCATGGGTGATGATCTCACGCTGCCTGAACGCAACTGCGCGCGGACGCCGATGCAATGGTCGAACGAACCCCGTGCCGGCTTCACCAAGAGCGAGAAGTCAAAGAATCCTGTGATCGACAAGGGCCCCTACGGCTACAATCACGTCAATGTCGCCAAGCAGCGCCGCGATCCCAATTCGATGCTGAACTGGACCGAGCGCATGATCCGGATGCGCAAGGAGGTCCCCGAAATTGGCTGGGGCGACTTCACCATCATCGCCACGCGCAACCCTGCCGTGCTGGCGATCCGCTACGACTGGCGCAACAACTCCGTGCTGTTCGTGCATAATCTCGACGAACAGCCACGCGAAGTGTCATTTGCACTCGGCCTCGATGGCAAGCAGGGCGACCACCTGATCAATCTTCTGACGGAAGACCATAACCGCGCCGATGCCCAGGGCAAGCACCACCTGATGCTGGAAGCATATGCCTATCGCTGGTACCGCGTCGGCGGTCTAGATTATCTGCTCCGGCGCAGTGACATCGACAGTGATACGGATGCGCATCCGGCGTGAGGGTGCCTGCGCCCGGATCGCGGGACCAAGCCTGCGGCCATCAGCAAGTACGCCGACATCAGCGGAAGGCAGATGAAGAAGCTTCGCTCTAAAACCTGGAGAGCGATACGACCTGGAACATGGACAGGCCTTCGCGCCAGTCTCTTGATAGAGTAGCCGCTGCGGCCCAGCTGAGGGAACATGCATCGAACCTGGCGATTAGCAGGCGCACCTACGCCAGGACGCTCCGCCTTATGAATACGAACATCGAGCCTTTCGCGATCGTCACCATTCCGGCATGCAACGAAGCCGACCGGATCGAGCGGTGTATCGCTGCGCTGGCCGTCCAGCGCGACCGTTTCGGCGCGCCCCTTGCCGCGGACGCGTTCGAGATCCTGGTGTTCGCCAACAATTGCACTGACGGTACCTCGGGAGTCGCCAGACGTTTCGCCGACTCGGTCCCGCAGAGGGTGGTGGTCATAGAGGAGGAATTGCCGTCGGAGATGGCCAACGCCGGCTGGGCGCGGAAGCGTGCAATGGACCTTGCGGCCGACCGCCTCGATGCGCTCGGCCCGGGCGGTGTAATTATGAGCACGGATGCCGATAGCTGCGTCGGCCCCGCGTGGTTTTCGTCTAACCTCCATGAGTTGGCGAACGGTGTGGAGTGCGTGGCAGGCTACATCGATGCAGAACCGCTCGAGATCGTTTCGCTTGGACGGGATTTCCTGTCCCGCGGTAGGCTCGAAGATACTTACCTCAGCCTTGCCGCGGAAATCATCGCGCGCTGTGATCCGCGAGCCCATGATCCCTGGCCGAACCATCGTGTCTCTTCGGGCGCGAGCCTGGCCGTAGCCGTGGCGGCCTATCGGGCCATCGGAGGACTTCCTGCACGCGCTCTCGGCGAAGACGCCGCCCTTACGGCTGCGTTGGACGAGGCGGGATTCAAGGTTCGTCACTCGCTCGACGTCGTCGTCCAGACGTCCTGTCGGATCTTGGGGCGGGCGCCTGGCGGAGCGGCCGACACCATGCAACGCCGGCTCGCCGATTTGAATGCTCCTTGCGACGACGATCTTGAGCCCGCCTTGCAGATCGCCCGTCGCGCCATGTACCGATCGCTTTTCCGCCGGGCGTGGCAGAGTGCGCTCGAAGACGGTCCGATGTCCGCCCGGTTGTGCATTCCCTCCGACTTCGTTCGTCACCTCCGTGCAGAGGAGGCGACGCTTCGTGAGGCATGGGAAGCCGTATCGGGCAGAAGTCCTGTTCTCACGGTTCACCGGACGCTGCGCCCCTCGGAGCTGCCTCGGCAGATCGCGATCGCCAGAATGATCGTCGCAAGCCTGAGGGCCGCCGCAATCACGCGGACAGCCGCTCCAGGCGGTAGACTTCATCGCGAAGGATCCGGCGAGCCGGAACTCGCTTGACGACGGCGTCGGCGAAAGCGTCGCTGGCCTCCGTTCCCCTCAGCGGATAGTCAGTCTCGCCCAGCCAGTGGCAGAGGACGATCTCTCCGTCGGGAGCGAGGACCCTGCAGCAGTTTTCGGCCACCGAAAGGAGATCGGCCCGGCTGAAGTAGTACAGCACTTCAGACAGCACGATGAGGTCGAAGGCGCCGTCCGGGAATTCGGTCGGCAGCACACATTCCTCGAAGGCGACGTTCGGCGGCGCGTCCTTTCGCGCAGCTTCCAGCGCCGTGCGGGACGCGTCGATCGCCAGCAGTTCTCCGCCTCGCTGCGCGAGCCTTGCCGTCAGGACCCCGATCGAGCAGCCAACTTCGAGGATACGATCGTAATGGGCGCGCGTAAGAGCCGACAGAGTGCGGTCATATTTCTCCCGCTCGTAGGCGCTGGTTCGGAATCCCCAGGGGTCGATATCCTGCCGGTACCGTTCCTCGAAGTATGAAGCGGGCAAACTCTCTATGTGCCTCCTCATCGGGAGACCTCGTAAACGTACTCGTGCTCGCCAAGGAACGGCGCCAACGTCTCTTCGGTGAACCGGAAGCCCGTTGGATCGTCTTCGATAAGCGTGGACATCTGCGAAGCGTGGGCCGCGATAGCACGGTGCTTGAGATCACGTTCTCCAGCGATATCCAGCCGGTGGCCCCGCGGGAAGCCTGGGACATCGTCGTCCTGATCGAGGTGCCACCCCCAGATGGGGTAGGCCCAGAGCCTGACAGCTGGGTTGGCGACTCCGGCCGCCTTGGCGATGGCAGCGGCCGCCTGATGATCGCAATGCGGATCCCGATCCCACGTCACAAACAAGGCCTTTGCGCCCGTCTCCTGAAGAAGGTCGGACACGGCGCGGACCGCCGCGTCGAACTGGGGTCCCTCCAGAGGAGCTTGCGTGTCGGGGAGGTCGAGATGGCGTACGAACGCCGGATGGAGGCCCAGAATTTCGCCTGCCGCCCTGACTTCCGCCTTCCGGAGATCGACCAGCCGTTCCGGAGGGTACTGGACCGACCGGGGGTGCGAACCCGCACCATCGGTCAAAACCACGACGTGAACCTTCTGGCCTGCTTGGCAGGCCTGAGCGATCAGACCGCCAAGACCTAACGTCTCGTCGTCCGGGTGCGGCGAGAGAATTAAGAAGGGCGCACCCTCCGTCAGCGCCTCGCGCGAGATGATAGGAAGCGCCTTCGTCACTTCGAGATATTCCGAAACCTTCACTAAAAGTCTCCTGCCGACCGCGACGAACTCAGAAAGACCTGAGCCCCATCGCTCATGGCGCGGTCCGGCACCGGTTGCCGCAGATACGTCGCCAAGTCGCGGCAGATGCGCTCAACGTCGTGAGGACGCACAAACGCCCGAAGCCCGATGCCCCTCTGGACGGTCTCCATGACAGTCAGGGCGGATCGTTCGACAACCATCCGGGTGAGGTTGGCGAAAGCCACGATGCTTTCTGGATCATCTTCGACCGCCAGACGGCGCGCGGCGTCCTCCACCCAAAAGCGCGCCGTCGTCGCGTCGGCGACACAAGTCGCAAGGCGCTCGAGCTGATACGCGTCTTCGCCCCTTGCTGAGGAATTAAGGTGCTCTCGGAACAGGTCGACTAGCCGTTCCGTTGCGCCGGTATGGACGGCGCAGAAGCGCCATGCGCCGCCCGAGAAGTGCGGCTGTCGCATGAAGTCGCCGGGAGCGCCGATCCGCTCACGATCCGTGATGCGTCGCCCGGTGAAGTCGACCGTCCCGGTCGCCGTCGCGCGCATGCCTTGCGCCTGCCAGCTGGACGTGTCGTGCGCATATCCGATCTCGAGGTCGAGCAGGCACATCTGCTGCCCCTCCGGTGCTGATGCGGTAACCAGGGGACGCGTCACGAACCCGGCGCCCGACGCCAGGATCTTGCGGCCTTTGAGGACGTTGCCATCCCGCTCCGGGGTGATCCTCAGGCCCTGCGCGTCGTCGGCGCCCCATACTGCGGACAGCGCACCATCACGCACGCTTCCCGCGAGACCTTCGATCTGCGCTTGTGTTCCGTAACGGCAGACCAGCCCCACCGCGTTGACGTGGCCCTCAAATATACGGGCAAGCGAGAGGTCCGCTGCGCCGAGTAGACGCAGGATGGTGCAGAGTTCGGCGCCGAACCGCGGGTCCCAGAGACTGCTGCCGCCGAGCTCATGAGGCAGTGGGCTCATGGCCAATCCGCTGAAGCGGAAGTCCGTCCAGACGTCCGGTGCGATGTGAGCAGTTCTGTCCGTATCAAAGGCGCGGCTTGAGAGCTTCGCGGCGAAGGCCTGCACATTCTCCAGCAGCTTATGACATTCGGAAGGGGCGAGAATGACGGTGTCCTCACGACAGTTGGCGAGCATGCGATGAAGTCCGCAGCGCACCGATAGTTCCGATCTGCTGGAACGACTCCTAATCTTGGCGTTGTCCTCGGGCACTCCTTTTGGACGAACTATATGGCGACCATCGAGCTGCAGCCACACAACGAGAACTCCCAGACGTGGCTGCTCGTCTGGGCCGAGCGTCAGGAGATCGTCGGACGCGTCCGACGGGGGGAGGATGGGTGGTTCCATATCACCGCTCACGGACCGCACTGGAGCCCCATGAAGAGTTTCGCCGGCGACAAGTTCGACGACCCGTCCGAGGCTCTGAAGCAGGCTCAGGCGTATTTCGGAAACCGGTAGGGCACTGTCCTACAATAAGCAGATAGGACAAAGGCCACGTCGTCATGGGCGATGCGGCCTTTCTTTTTAAGCATTATCTAGTCGATCGTTCGAAGGACCAACCGCACATGCGAAGGGCCGTAGGCGCCAGCGGGCCGCGGCCATCCTAATGCGGTTTGAATAAACTCACGACGAAGTCGTCGCCGACAAGGCGAAACGACGCTAGGTCCGTTCCAGTCCGGTCCATTTCCTCGATTGGAATCCGTAATGGACCGCCGCCAAGCCGCTTCAACATGACGATCAGCAACTGATCTTTGAAACGATCGACGAGACCATCGCCGTTAAGTCTCGGATCACTTCCTAGTGCAGTCTTCATGAAACGCTCCGCGGCCGCTTAACGGCCTTTGCTGGTGAATCGTGGGCAAAGACGCTGCCTCCAAAGAGATCCAAGCGAGTCATCGCCCAGGCGCAAGCACGCCGGAAAAGGTCGTTAGATAGCCAAGGCTCAAGGCGCGGAGAGCTAGGCGACCTTGATCGTTGAGACTGCGAAAGCGAGTTCAAGCGTCCGGCGACTTCACTGTATGACCAAGTGAAAATTGTTAGCGTTGTTCCCAAGATGTACCGCTGACATTGGTCCATCCACCGAGCAGAGCCGCCTGCCATGCAAATTATTACTACTGCCGCGGCGGCAATCAGGCCGACAGCGTCAACGTCACCAAGATCCGAAGTCCCGCCCCATTAAGGCAATCCGCTGGGCCCGCTGGCGTCCCGTTGCCGACCGCCGGCCGCAAGATGAGCGCAACCGGGCAGGCCGTGAAGGAGGGAGCGAGGCCTAGTCCTTCGCCGCCTTTGCTAGGATAGCCCGTGCCTGCTCCAAAATCCGACGTGCAATTTCAAGCTTGGCCACCTGCTCGGCGTCTATCCCGGGGATTGTGGTTCCGTCCCTTGTGACCATGGCAAACACTTCCACGCTGACGAACGCGAAAACAGTTTGATCTTCAAAAGCACGTTCCAAAGCTGGCGCGAAACGGCGCCGCGGCCCTCAAGGACAACGAACAAGGCGGCAAGCAAGACGATCTGCAACGTGGAGTCTGACAGAAGGGACATGGCGCCCTTACTACGTTCATTTCGCAGATGCGTTCCAATCTAAACTGCGTTCTCAACACTCTGCATTTAGATAAAATTACGGCCACGCAATCGAAGGCATCGTCGCATCGCGAACCCATGAGGGACCTTCGCCTTGCTCCATCGGCTCTCGCCATGGCAGGCAAAGTGTCATGAGCCGATGAGGCTGACGCTAGTCAAGACAGGTGGGTGTAAGATCCGGTGCATTGTTTGTGGTTCAATTTAATAGAGCGCCCTTCGATCTTTGGTGAAGGGCTGTCTGTAAGGCACTACTCAGCTCATGAAGCTCGTAAGGTTTTCGCAACAGCAAAAATTCAGAGCCCAGTTTCCGCGCTGCCTCACTATAGCCCGTTGCGAGAACGACGGGGATGTTCGGGTAATTCTGCCTAAGATGTCGGGCCAGGCCGAGACCATCCATTTTTCCAGGCATCACGACATCGCTGAAAACGAGGTCGATGCCGTCGTGCTCGATCTCGCGCAATGCGGACTCCGCGTCCGGTACGCATTTCACGCGATATCCCAACTCTTCCAGAAATACGGCGCTGGCGGTGGCAACATCCGGATTGTCTTCAACAAGAAGGACATTGCCGGCGCCTTTGGCCAGAACCTCTGCTTCGTGCGCACCTGCATGGCCTTCGCCACGCGGAAGCCGAATGGTGATTTCCGTACCAGCGCCGAGCTTGCTTTGGATTTCGACACGACCGCCGGCCTGGTTGGCAAAGCCATGCACCTGTGAGAGTCCCAATCCTGTTCCTTTGCCGACGGGTTTGGTCGTGAAAAACGGATCGAACACCTTCGCAATGACGTCCTCGGGAATACCTGCGCCGGTATCAGCCACCTTGATCTGCACGTACTCGCCTTTATCCTCTCCATCCCTGACCCGGTAATTTGCTGCCGTAATCGTCAAGGTGCCCCCGTCGGGCATGGCGTCACGAGAGTTGATGCTGAGATTGATGAGTGCAGTTTCGAGTTCGGTTGGATCCGCGAAGATTGGCCAAACTCCGGCCGGTACGGAGATTTCGAGCTTGATCGCGCTACCCAGAACGGTAGCCAAGACCTCGCGTACAGCTTGCACGGTCTCTTCAAGATTGAGCAGCGTCGGAGCGACTTGCTGACGCCGCGCAAACGTCAGCAACTGACGAGTAAGTGCCGCGCCGCGACGAACGCTTGCCTCAATCGCTCCTGCTGCCTCGATCACGCGGGGGACAATGGCATGCCGTTTGATCAGCCGAACGTTACCCGTGATTGCCATAAGGAGGTTGTTGAAGTCATGAGCCACTCCGCCGGTCAGCTGACCGAGCGCATCCATTTTCTGCGCTTCCGCCAGCTGCTTTTGCATACGTTCAAGTTGCTGCGTTGCTTGACGTCGCTCTGTGATGTCGCGCGTGATCTTGGCAAACCCGATCAGCTCGCCTGCGTCATTGCGGACGGGATCAATGACCACACTCGCCCAAAAGAACGTGCCGTCTTTGCGGACGCGCAAGCCTTCTTCTTCGTAACGGCCCTTTTCACGTGCAATGCTGAGAGCACGCGCTGGTTTTCCAGCGTCCCGGTCGCCGGGGGTATAAAAGCGCGAAAAGTGCTGACCGATAATCTCGTCAGGAAGATAGCCTTTGATCCGCTGACCGCCGAGGTTCCAGCTGGTGACATGACCTTCCGGATCAAGCATGTATAACGCATAGTCCGTGACATTGCTCACCAACAGGCGAAAAAGATTTTCGCTTTCGCTCAATGCGGAGCGGGCTTGCATCCGTTCGGTGATGTCCCGCGTGATCTTGGCAAAGCCGACAAGGACATCGTTTTCATAGATGGCGTCGATAACCACGGACGCGAAAAACCGCGTACCGTCTTTCCGCATCCGCCAGCCTTCCGCTTCGAAGCGCTTATTCCGGCGTGCGGCCTCCAATGCGGTGGCGGGAAGTCCGGCTTCGCGATCCTCCGGCGGATAGAACACCGAGAAGTGCTGGCCCACGATTTCGTCGGCGCCATACCCTTTGATCGTCTCGGCGCCTGCATTCCAGTTTGATACGATGCCGTTGGGGTCGAGCAGATAAATCGCATAATCTGTGACGCCTTGAACGAGAAGTCGGAAGGCGCGTTCGCTTTCTAAAAGATTGCGGTCGTTTTTTGTTTTTGGCATCATTCACTTTCCGCGAACCAATCCCTCTGGTAGAGGCGATAACTGCCATCGTTTAGCGGCACGGGAGTCGCAGGTCAGAGTAGGCTCCCCCACATACGCGGCACAAGAACACTTTTACCGTCAGATTTGGAACCAAAGTTTGCTTTAAGGATTGTCTCTGCCTTCTCAGATTAGCCGCTCGTTACGGCGATAAATTCAAATTTCTAGAAGAGGGCAAGGCGACCGGCCGGAGGATCGCCTAAGCCGCGACCTTGTGCGGGCACGGGCTCTGTCGATGAGGATCAGGCTTGGGTCTGAGAACGGCGCTCAGTTCAGCTAGTTGGTCTGAAGGGCGGCCCGCTCGCAGTGCCTTTTGCTGCACGGACAAATCTGTTGTGCCGTCCCCAACGGGACGATTCGCCGTCGATAATCGCTGACTTGGTTTTTAAATGCCACGCGTCGGTTGCGATCTTCCTAAAGCGTCCCCGCCAGTCGTGAAGAAGTAAGGCGATGCTCCCTAGGCCCAACATTCTCGGCGCTGTAGCCCTGCCGTTGCTACCCGGCAGAGCGCTTATTCTGCGTGACGCCGGCTCGCGCGAACCGCCCGACCAGGTTTTCAAAGCGCAACGGGAATGATCTTGGACCGGGAAGAACCGTCTTGCCCGGAACAATACTCATAGTGAGTGCTTGTGCAACGACCCGATGAGGACGCGCCATGACCGATCAAGAGACGCCATGTGTAAGTGACCAATGGTCTGATCTGAAGGCCACCGTGGCGGATGGTGTCAAAGCCGTCGCATCAACAATGGGAGAAGCAATCGAGGAAGGCAAAAAGCCCGGCAAGCCGCTCGACATACTAAGCAAGCTTACGCGTGAAGCTCCGCTCGGTATGTTGTTGGCAGCATTTCTCATTGGCCGGGCACTGGCACGGCGGCAATGATTAGGCCCGTTGCCTTTTGAGATCGCCGAGCACGACGCTTTTGGCAGACATGAATCTAGCAGTGGCTTGTGACCGACAGTTATTCCGGAGGACACTATGGGTTTAGCAACTTATGCCGTCATCGAATCTAACGATGGCTGGGGCGTTCTGCACGATGGAGACGTGGAAGGGAAATTCCTGACCAAAGAGTCTGCTTTCGAAGCAGCCGTGGCTGCAGCGTCTCTTGCGATCCGCCAGGGACACGAAGTCCATGTCAGCGCCCCGAGCAGCGAAGCCGGAAACAAGACAGCGCTTGGCGGTCCAACAAATTGACGGGGGCTCAAGCTGCGTGAAAGGATATGAATTGGGACGAGATGATGATGGCGCCGAAGTAAAGTCAGCGCGCAAAGCACGCGGCGCCGAGCCAGGGCCGTCGGTTCGCAACGTTTTAATTTGGAGCCTTGGCTTAGTTGTGGCCGCCTTTGCCGTTGTATATTTCCTGTTTTTCAAAACCTAGCCGACCGTCAGCTGGTGGCGACGTACCCGCTTGGAGACGCCGATCAGGTTGCCGCCTGTTACTTAGAAACGACTTACATTCCTTCCTCTTTTGAGGTTGAGCGTCCTGTTCGCATGGTGGCCGTTCCGATGGCCCTGCCATCGCTCCAAACGTGGCGGAGCTTTTGCTGTCATAGCCGTTGGTATGCAGTAGCCGGATGAACTCGTCCATCGAGGCATTAACTGTTGGTACGCTCGGCAGCTTCCGGTGTGAGGGTGAGGCCAAAAAGCCGGCTGATGGATTCGCGAAAAGCCATGCGAGTCCCCTTTTTTCGTGACAGCGCTTTGCTGCGCGGACGAGAGAAAGGTTCATTCGGGAGCGACAGTCCTAACGGAATATTCTTGGACGGGGAACTGGTCGCATAGTGGCGTCTTAAGCGCACAAGCAATTATAGCGATCGATGCGCTCGCCTGCATGACTGTACCAAAGCGATTCGCCGCCGCAATTATCCGTTTTTGAGGAGAGGCCGATGCCCCGATACTCTGAAGAACAGATCCGAGAGTACGCTCACAAACTTTGGGAAAGGGAAGGTCGCCCGGAAGGTAAGGCCGATGACTTCTGGCACCAGGCCAAAAGCGAGCTCGAAAGCGATGCGCCTGGCGACGAAGACCCGAAACCGGTGCCAGAGTAGGAAAAAGCGCTGCCCAAGCGCCCCTTCGTCATTGGGCGGGCGATGTCGTCACCGGCGGAACGCTGCATCCGATCAAGCGTTTTCGATTGGCACTTATCTAGGAGCTGGTTCATGCCCCATTCTTATCCCGCGCCTCCGTTTGCTGCCCAGAAACAACCGATGCCCGGCCGAACGGAGGCCATGCAGCCTCGTCCCGATCATGGCGAGAGCAGTTACAAGGGGGGGGGTAGATTGCAGGGCATGAGAGCGGTAATTACCGGTGGCGACAGCGGGATCGGCCGCGCTGTCGCGTTGGCCTACGCACGCGAAGGTGCCGACGTCTTGATTTCTTATCTCGATGAGACCGAGGATGCCCTCGAAGCTAAAGCTTTAATCGAGCGCGAAGGCCGCAAGGCCATAATGGTCCCAGGTGACATCCAGCATCGGCGCCATTGCGACGTGATTATCGATAAGGCGGTAAGGGAATTGGGCGGGATCGACATCCTCGTTAACAACGCCGCGCATCAAGCGACCTTCAAGGACATCGGCGACATTTCCGATGACGAGTGGGATTTGACGTTTAGGACAAATATCTATGCAATGTTCTACCTGACAAGGGCCGCCGTGCCTCACATGAAGCCGGGAAGTGCGATCATCAATACCGCGTCGGTCAATTCGGATATGCCGAACCCCACCTTGCTGGCCTATGCAACGACGAAGGGGGCCATTCAGAATTTCACCGGCGGCTTGGCGCAGATGTTGGCCGATAAGGGCATCCGCGCAAACGCGGTGGCACCGGGACCGATTTGGACGCCGCTCATTCCATCCACTATGCCAGACGAAGCCGTTAGAAATTTCGGCAAGCAGACGCCGATGCAACGTCCCGGACAGCCCGCAGAGCTTGCAACCGCCTACGTGATGCTCGCAGATCCACTCTCAAGCTACGTTTCCGGGGCCACGATCGCCGTTACAGGCGGCAAACCTTTCATCTAATCGGATCGAGCGTTTCGCGGCAAAGCAGTGGGGTCTCATCGGTGTCCAGCATTTTGCCGTGGGTGGGAGGGTTCGCCGCTGTCCTGACTTCGCTGTCGTACATTCCCCAGGTCCGGAAAGCATTGCCCCGGAGCTCAACCAAAGATCTGTCGCTCAAGATGCTTGTGGTGCTGACATCAGGCCTGGGTCTGTGGATCGGCTACGGTCTACTCAAGGGCGACTGGATCATCGTTCTGGCGAACAGTATCGGCTGTGCGCTGACAGCAACCGTGCTCGGCTGTAAAATACGAGACATTCGCGGGGAGGACTCTGCATAGGGAGCGGAACCTGGCTGCATGATCAGGGTTTAGAGTGCGTGTTATCTAGGTGTCATACGGAGATGCCATGCGGCCAATAATGGTACCACCCACTCTCCTTGATCGCGAGGTCGCAGCAACCGCCGTTCGGCACGCACATGCCGCAAGCGAACAAGTGGCCGAAGCTCTGACGTGGGGCGCGGACGAGCATGTTCTCGTTGTTGCTGCAGCGGCCTTCTGGCTCCTGTCGCGTAGCGGCTCCCCCCGGAAGCGAACTGTCGGTACGCATTTTCTGGCGGCCTCGTTGGCCACGGCCGTTGTGCCGCATGCACTGAAGCATGTTTTCAATCAACGTCGACCGGATAGGCTCACCATTCTTGGCCATCTACACGGAGTACCGATCTCAGGCCGCCCGAATGATGCGTTCCCCTCGGGGCACGCGATGCATATGGGGGCTCTCGCGAGCGCAGCATCCTCATTCGATCGGCCGTATCGCGAGCTGACCTGGACGGCTGCGGTCGGTATCTCGCTGACGAGGATCTATGTTCTCGCGCACTGGACGAGCGATGTGGTCGCGGGCTTCGCCAGCGGATATCTGATTGATCGGCTATTGAGACGCTGGACCGGCTACGGCAATGGGACGACGACGCCATGACGGATTACGCCTTCCGATTTTTCGTTGGAGGGGCAGTCGTCTCGATATTCGCGCTGCTCGGAGACGTGTTACGGCCTAAGTCCTTCGCGGGACTGTTCGGCGCCGCGCCATCGGTGGCCCTGGTTTCGCTCGCGCTCGCAATCTCCAGGCACGGACCGGACTACGTCTCTACGCTGGCTGCTTCGATGATGGCCGGCGCGACCGCTCTTCTCGTGCTCAGCTTCGTGACGTGCCGTTTACTCAAACGCACGGGGTTGTCCGTTCTATCTGTTACCCTGCTCGGGCTTCCCCTGTGGCTGGTAGTCGCGTTTGGCCTCTATGGGATGGTGGGCTGAATGTTTGTTCGAGCCTCATTCTCGTCGTTGAGCGATGGTCGCTGGTACGAATACATCGTCCGGTTCCTGCTGGGCGGAGCATCGACTGCAATAACTGGCCTGATCGGCACACGTTGGGGTCCGGGCGTCGGAGGTCTGTTCCTGGCATTTCCAGCCATGCTCTGCGCCAGTGCCACGCTGGTCGAGGCGCACGAAAGGCGCCGCAAAAGGGAAATTGGCCTGCAGGGCAAGAGACGTGGTGAAGACGCCGCTGCGCTCGAGGCCGCTGGAGCGGCTCTGGGAAGCATGGGCCTCGTTGCGTTCGCTCTCACAGTCTTCCTCGTAAATGCCGCGGCTCCCTGGAGCAGCTTGGCGCTGGCATCTCTGGTATGGGCGGCGACCGCAGGTTCTTGCTGGTGGACTTACAAGAGACTTCGCAGGACGTGGACCTGAGATGGGCGAGCTCCGATCAAGAATAGACACCAGTCGGGCAGTGCACTTGTGTCTGGACATGCAGAGGCTGTTCGGTCCCGAAGGGCCTTGGCCGACACCTTGGCTCGAACGTGTCATGCCGGCGGTGGAAAGCCTCGTCCAACGTGACCCGGCACGGACTGTCTTTACGCGCTTTATTCCCCCGGCGTCGCCCGAGCATGCAAATGGGATGTGGCAGAGCTACTTCCGAAAATGGCGGTTGGTCACGCGCGAACGTCTGGACCCGCACCTCCTCGAGCTTATGCCGCCTTTGCAGCGACATGTCCCACCGGCGATTGTCTTCGACAAGTCTGCGTATTCTGCGTTCTCGAACGGAAGGCTTCACGATATTCTGCAAGACGGTAACGTCAATACCTTGATTGTGAGCGGCGCGGAGACTGGCGTCTGCGTTCTCTCAACCATCTTGAGTGCTGTTGATCTGGGCTATCGCATCGTCGTTGCGCAAGATGCGATGTGCAGCTCAGCTGACGAAACTCACGATGCCTTACTTGGCTTGTACGCCCGGCGTTTCGACCTACAGATCGAACTGGCAGATTGTGCCGAGATCCTTGAAAGATGGTCGCAGGCTTGAATGCAGTCAGGGCTAGGCTGGGCGGGCGAAGTGTTTGGCGCGCGCGCCACAGGCGCGGGCGACCAAGACCCACAAAGAGGAGACCCCGATCATCGGGGTCTCCTTCTGGTTGGCATCACGCGCTAGTTGCCGCCGCCGGCACCACCACCAGCGCCACCACCACCACCACCAGCACCGCCGCCCGAAGTGCGACCTTCGGCAGAGCTGTTAGACCCGGTAGTTCCAGTCGCTGCATTCGATCCACTAAGGGAGCTGGCATTGTTGCCAGTCTGCGATCCTGCAGCGTGCGGCGCCGCGTGTGGAGTGCTCGAGGTCGGGCGATCGACTGCCGTCCCCGTACTGGTAGTGCCGGGCTGTGTAACGCCATTGCCTGCGGAATTGACCTGAGGCGCGCTCGGATTTGCACCGCTCTGTGCGAATGCGGCAGGAGCAGTCATCAGTGCCGCTGCCGCAACTGCTATCAACGTCTTCTTCATATTGTCCTCGTTCGTTGTCATGCCCCGAGCTGGATGAATTAACTTGCTCGCTTGTTGTTCCTGGCGAGAAATCGCGCAACAGTGGAACAACACTCGCTTCTCCTCACCCATTTGCCCGAGGCGGTTCCCCGACAGCATCCTGGCGGCCTTCCGACGGCGCGCCTGAGACGCCAGAAGCGGGAAGGTTGGCCTCGCCGATCGGTGCGGGCAAGCCGATCCTGAGGGCGGAAGAAAACGGAACATCCTACGATTAGAATGGTTCTGATGGCGAACGCATAGCGAGGCGCCCCGTGAACCAGATCCCACATCACCCACAGATCCCAATTTGCCTGACGATCAACGGAACGTTGCACGAACTCAAAGTAGAGCCGTGGGTGACGCTGCTGGACCTGTTGCGCGAGCGCCTCTCGCTCACCGGGACTAAGAAGGGATGCGATCAGGGACAATGCGGCGCCTGTACCGTGCTCGTCGATGGCAAACGCGTCAATTCGTGCCTGGCACTCGCGGTGTCGCGCGACGGCGCCGAGATCACCACTATCGAAGGGTTGGCTCAGAATGGCGAACTGCATCCGCTGCAGGTCGCCTTCATGGAGCGCGACGCGTTTCAATGCGGCTACTGTACGCCTGGCCAAATTTGCTCAGCGGCGGGTCTGCTGGCGGAAGGCCACACCCGTAGTCGGGCCGAGATACGCGAGCATATGAGCGGCAATCTGTGCCGCTGCGGCGCCTATACCAATATCGCCGACGCGGTCGAGGACGTGCTGATGCCGCGCATCGCGGCGAAGGAGGCCGCCGAATGAACCGGTTCGAATATATCCGCCCGGCCACAGTGGCCGATGCCATCGCGGCGCTGAATGAACCTGCAGCGCGCGCGCTGGCGGGTGGCACCAATCTCGTCGACCTCATGAAATATGATGTGGCGCAGCCGTCGCGGCTGGTCGACATCAACCGGCTTCCGCTCAAATCGATCGAAATCACTCCCAGTGGAGCGCTGCGCATCGGCGCGCTGGTCACCAATACCGATCTGGCGTGGCATCGAGACGTTCGGGAAAAGTGGCCGATACTGTCAAGCGCCATTCTTGCCGGCGCATCGCCGCAATTGCGAAACGCAGCTACAGCCGGGGGAAACCTGATGCAGCGAACCCGCTGTTATTATTTTTATGATCCGTCGACAGCCTGCAACAAGCGACAGCCCGGAAGTGGCTGCTCCGCCATTGGCGGCGTCAATCGCATTCACGCCATTCTCGGCGCCAGCGATAGCTGCATTGCAGTCCATCCGTCGGACATGTGCGTCGCGATGGCTGCACTCGATGCATCCGTCGAAGTCGAGGGGCCGGACGGCAAGCGATCGATTCCGATGTCTGGTTTCCACCGCCTCCCCGGCGGAGAGCCCGAACGCGACAACACGCTGAAGGGCGGCGAGCTCATTACATCGATCATTATCCCCAAGCCCGACTTCGGTGCCCATCACACCTATCTCAAGATCCGGGACCGGCTCTCCTATGCCTTCGCGCTGATCTCCGTCGCCGCCGCGCTGCGTGTGGAGGAGGGCATCATCCAGGACGTCCGGATCGCGCTCGGCGGGGTCGCGCATAAGCCGTGGCGGGATTTTGACGCAGAAAGATCGCTGAAAGGCGAGCGAGTCGGGACCCAGAGCTTTAAGCAGGTCGCTGATTTCATTCTTCGTGATGCGAAGGGGCAGGGCGACAACGACTTCAAGATCGAGCTTGCTCGCCGCGCTATCGTTCGTGCGCTGGAGCAGGCGGCTGCGGGCACACCGCAGGATCAGGCCGACAAATCGATCCACTAGAAAGTTAACGGGACCATCGCATGTCAGTTGGTGAAATCACGCATATCGGACGTCCGACCAACCGGGTCGACGGTAAACTGAAGGTGACCGGCCAAGCGCACTACGCGGCGGAGTATCCTGCTGACGATCTGCTCTATGGCTACATCGTTGGTAGTACGACCGCCGCTGGACGGATCGCGGCGATGGACTTGGATGCAGCAAGGCAGTTTCCAGGCGTCGTCGAAATCTTCACGCACGAAAATCGCAGCAAGGCGGCATGGCTTGATCGTAGCTGGCGGGACGAAGTCGCGCCTCCTGGCCATCCGTTCCGGCCGCTGAATTCGGACCGTATCCTGTTTGACGGTCAGCCGGTCGCGTTGATTGTCGCCGAAACGTTCGAGGCCGCGCGCGATGCGGCCTCCCTGGTTCGCATTGCCTATGATGTCGATGCGCATTGTACCGAGCTTGAGGCGAAGCGGGCAGAGGCCTATGTGCCTCCGAAGAAGCGTAGCGGTATTCCGCCGCCACCGGACCCGCGCGGCGATGCCGAGCAGGCGTTTCAAAATGCGCCCGTCAAGATCAGCCGCGATTACCGGATCAATGCCGAGCACCACAATCCGATGGAGATGTTCGCCACCACCTGCGTGTTCGAGGGCGACGGCAAGCTGACGATCTATGACAAGACGCAGGGCTCCCAGAATGCGCAGGGCTATGTCACCTCAGTGTTCGGCCTGCGCAGCAAGGATGTCCGCCTGGTCAATCAATATGTGGGCGGGGCATTCGGCGCCGGCTTGCGGCCGCAGCACCAATTGTTCTTCGCCGTCATGGCCAGTCTCGAACTCGAACGCTCGGTGCGGGTGTCGCTGACGCGTGCTCAGATGTTTCATATCGGCTACCGGCCGGACAGTTACCACACCGTCTCGCTCGCCGCCGATCGCGATGGGCGGCTGCAGTCGATCATGCATGATGCCGTTGCCTCGACCTCCCATTACGAGGATTATCAGGAGGCTGTCGTCAATTGGTCGGGCATGATGTATCACTGCGACAACGTCAAGCTGACCTATCAGCTTGCCAAGCTCGATACGGCCACGCCGTGTGACATGCGCGCACCCGGCGCAGCCATCGGCGTGACAGCGCTCGAATGCGCGCTCGATGAACTTTCATACGAACTCGGTATCGGTCCGCTCGAAATCCGGCGGATCAATTTCGCCTCGAAGGACGAAAACACCAACAAGCAGTTCACATCCAAGGCGCTTCTGGAATGCTACAGCGAGGGCGCTGCGGCATTTGGATGGGAGAAGCGAAGCCCCAAGCCGCGTGCCATGAAGGAGGGTCGCGAGCTGATTGGATGGGGCGTCTCAACGGGAATGTGGGACGCCTTCCTGCAAAAGGCCCAGGCCACTGCGACTCTCAAGGTGGACGGGACGCTGGAGGTGGCAACGGCGGCGTCCGATATTGGCACTGGGACCTGGACAATCCTGACGCAGATCGGCGCCGAAGCGTTCGGATTACCACTCGAAGACGTTCAGGCCAGGATCGGCGATTCGACTCTGCCGATGTCGCCGGTCGAAGGAGGTTCGTGGACCGCAGCGTCGAACGGCTCGGCAGTTCAGGCCGCATGTGAGGCGGTCAAGCATTCTCTGTTCAAGCAAGCCAGGAAGATGGCCAATTCGCCTCTTGCGGATGCAAGTTTCGAAGACGTCGAGGTTCGGGATCGACGCATCTTCCGGAAGGATGATCCGGCGCGCGGGCTTTCCGTTTTCGAAGTCATGCACGCCGCCGAACTCACGGAAATCACCGAGCAGGGCAAAGTCAGCCCGAACCTGCGACAGATGCTGAAATATATCAGCTACACGAATTCCGCGGTGTTCGCGGAAGTGCGCGTGGATGAAGATCTGGGGGTCGTTCGCGTGACGCGCGTCGTGTGCGCGGCGGCGGCGGGCAAGATCCTTAATCCCAAGACGGCCCGCAGCCAGATCCTAGGCGGTGTGGTGATGGGAATCGGCATGGCGCTTCACGAGGAAGCCATGACGGATCATCGCCTCGGCAAGATTATGAATGCCAATCTCGGCGAATATCACGTTCCGGCCCATGCCGACATCGAGGATATTGAAGTGATCTTCGTCGATGAAAAGGACGACAAGGTCAGCCCTCTTGGCGTCAAGGGCCTGGGCGAGATCGGCATCGTGGGAACCGCGTCTGCCGTCGCTAATGCGATCTTTCACGCAACTGGTGTGCGGGTGCGTGATTTTCCCATCACGATTGACAAGATTTTGAATGCTCCACGACCGTCCTGAGTTCATCTCGTACAGACCCAACGGTGGCATACGCCGATGGGGCTTCACTTGTCGGCTTTGGAGCCCGGGCCTCTGCATGACTGAGCTAAATGTCCGTAAGCCTCGGATCAGGAGAGCGCGTGAAGATCGCTACCTTCAACGTGAACAATATCAACAAGCGATTGCCCAATCTGCTGGCATGGTTGAAGTCGTCGAAACCGGATGTGGCCTGTCTTCAGGAGTTGAAGGCCGCCAATTCCGAATTCCCGGAAAGTGCGTTGCGTAAGGCGGGCTATTTTGCCGAGTGGGTTGGGCAGAAGACTTGGAATGGCGTCGCAATCCTCGCTAGAGAATCCAAGATCGTGGTAACGCGCAGGCGGTTGCCTGGTGACGAGAGCGACGAGCAAAGCCGATACATCGAGGCTGCCGTCGACGGCGTTCTCGTTGGCTGCGTCTACGCACCCAACGGCAATCCGCAGCCGGGACCGAAGTTCGATTACAAGCTCACCTGGCTGAAGCGTCTGAACGCCCACGCCGGCAAGCTGCTCAAGTCCGGTGCTCCTGCCGTTATCGCCGGCGACTTCAACATCGTGCCAACGCCCTTCGACATCTACCCGACCAAGTCGTGGGACAAGGATGCGCTCGTGCAGCCGGAAAGTAGGGCGGCGTTCGGCAAGCTCCTCAAGAAGGGGTGGATCGATGCACTGCGCGAACAGCATCCGGATGAGCCGATGTATACGTTCTGGTCGTATTGGCGGAACCGCTACGAGCGTGACGCTGGCCTTCGCATTGACCATCTGCTTCTCAGTCCTGCGCTGAGCCCGCGGCTTGCGCAGGCCGGTGTCGACCGAAAGGTGCGCGGCAAGCTGGATCCAAGCGACCATGCTCCAGCGTGGATAGTGCTGAAGTAGCGCTACGCCTTACTTTTTTGCTTTCCGATCGACCCGGACGTCGCGGAATTCCTCGGGCCCTTTGAGCAGGCGCCGCTTCCGACTGGCCTGATCGTCCGCACTGGCGCCCTTGTCCGTCAGCTTGTCAATTGCGCCGGCGGCCATCTCACTGGCACGGGCTCTATGAGCGACGTTCTTTCTGCGAGACGGTTTAACGGTAAGGCCCAGTTCGACAAGGCGGCGCACAGCTTCTGAGAGTTTCGGAGTGTCCGGCTGAAACTCGGCCCAATGAACAATCCTGCCGCGTAGTTCGTCTGCGGCGCGAAAGCCGAGCATTGGCGTTTGGCCGGTCGCAGGTCGGCCTTTTGATTTTTGCTTTGCTACTGTCGTTTTCTTCATAAGATAATGTTTAGCATAAATGCCAGACCGCGAGAAGTTGGAACTCTGCGTCATGTTATTGAGTTGCGATCTCCGAGGGCACGCTGTTTTAGCGGACTTTCCCCCTGCGCCTTGCTAAACAGTGTGAGAGCGGCCGACCGCCGCATGATGGCGAGGAAGCCGTGGCGAAAGAACTGACAGCGTCCGAACAGGCCCTGCGCGATCGGGAAAGCGAACTCGCGGAGGTCCAACGGATCGCGAAAGTCGGCGGTGTGATCGTCGACCTGCGCGATGGATTTCAGAACCGACGATCACCTGAATATCTCGCCATACACGGGTTACCCCCTGAAGCTGCAAACGAGACACATGAAGACTGGGTCGCCAGGCTTCATCCGGACGACCGGGAGCGCGCTGAGCGGCAATTTCTGGACCTTCTGAATAGCGATGCGGAACGTTATTCTTCGGAGTATCGCATCATTCGGCCCAGCGACGGGGAAATTCGCTGGATCGTAGCAGAGGCGCGTATCGAGCGTGATCCAGAAGGCCGACCGCTGCGGATGATCGGCGCTCATATCGATATCACGGAACGTGCGATCGCCAGAGAGGCGCTACGCGAGAGTGAAGAGCGGTTCCGATTGATCGCCGACAGTGCGCCAGTCCCGATGTGGGTGACACGTCTTGATCGGACGCGGTCCTTCGCAAACAAAGCCTACCTGGAATTTCTTGGCCTTGAATATGAAGAAGCGTTGGCTTTCGATTGGAGGACCATCCTTCACCCGGACGATATGGCGCGCGTCGTGCGCGAGAGCATTGCAGGTGAGGCATCCCTAAAGCCGTTCGTGCTGGAAAGCAGATATCGACGTGCGGATGGCGTGTGGCGTTGGGTCAGATCCGAATCGCAACCCCGATGGGACCCGGCGGGTAAGCATATCGGCTTTATTGGGGTTGCCCACGACATCACGATTGCAAAAGAAGCAGAGATCGAACTGCGTGGGTTGAATGAGGTGCTTGAACGGCGGGTTGAAGAGCGAACCGCGCAACTTCATACCCACGAGGCTCATTTACGAGCCATTTTGGAGACGACCAACCAGTATCAGGGATTGCTCGCGCTGGATGGTACGCTCGTTTTCGCCAATGCGGTCGCACTTGCCGCCATCGCGGTCGAAGCGAAGACAGTGCTCGGGATGCCGTTCTGGGATACGCCCTGGTTTACTGCGACGCCCCGTATGCCCGAACGAGTTCTCAGCGCGTTTAAAACCGCACTGAGCGGCGATGCGTGGCGCGCCGAAGTTCAATTGAACCTATCCGGCGCGGGGCGGCATCTCGACCTCGCCATGCGCCCAGTATTTGGCAGTGGAGGTAGGATTACAGCCGTCTTGGCAGAGGCCGTCGATGTGACCGAGCGTCGCCGGAACGAGGACGCTCTGCGCCAGGCTCAGAAGATGGAGGCGGTCGGACAACTCACCGGAGGCGTGGCGCACGACTTCAACAATCTCCTGACGATTATCAGGTCAGCCACAGATTTTCTTCGTCGGCGCGATCTTCCAGAGGAGAGACGAGGGCGGTATATCGACGCGATTTCCGATACAGTTGACCGTGCGGCCAAGCTGACCGGACAGTTGCTTGCATTCGCTCGCCGACAGCCGCTTGCTCCGCGCGTCTTCAATGTTTGTACGCAGGTCGCGAGCGTGGCGAATCTGATCCGACCACTGGTCGGCGGCCGGATTCAGATTGATCTGGAAGTTCAGACTGCCGACCAGTTCGCCATGGCCGATATAACGCAGTTCGAAACCGCGTTGGTCAATCTCGCTGTTAATGCACGCGACGCCATGAACGGCGAAGGGCGCCTCGTCATTGGTGTCGCGGCAGTGGGTTCGATCCCGGGGATGCGTTCTCATCCTTTGAGGGAGGGCGACTTCATCGCGGTTTCCGTAACTGACTCTGGCGTCGGCATAGCTAGCGAGTACCTGGATGCGATCTTCGAACCATTTTTCACGACCAAGGACGTGGGAAAAGGAACGGGCCTCGGCTTGAGTCAGGCCTTCGGGTTCGCCAAACAGACGGGCGGCGAGATCGGCGTCAGCAGCACGCTTGGAGCGGGCGCGACGTTCACAATTTATCTGCCGCGGGCCGAAACTGGCGCCGAAGTCGAAAGCAGCGCGCCGCCATTAGCAAGCGCAGCGACAAGCGGGCGGGGGCACCGCGTTCTTGTTGTCGAGGATAATACGGATGTCGGGGGATTCTCGACAGAGCTTCTGCAGGATCTCGGATACGCAACCGACTGGGTGACGTCAGCTTCCGCGGCACTGGACGTTCTAGCCAAGGATGAATTCGCATTCGACCTCGTGTTTTCGGACGTCATCATGCCCGGCATGAACGGGGTGGAGATGGCCACGATTATCCGCGACCAATACCCTGGATTGCCGGTCGTTCTGACAAGTGGCTACAGCCACGTTCTAGCCGAAAACGCCCATACAGGCTTTGAACTCATCCAGAAGCCGTATTCGGTTGAGCTTTTGTCGCGCACGCTGCGCAAGGCGATCACTGATCGACGGACTGAATCGGCTTAGCGCTGCTAGATTGGTAATTGGAACTGGGATTGCGCGTCGTCCCCCTTCGTCTGAAGTGTCGATAGCGAAACACCGAGAAGCCGCACGGCTTTCGGCAGTGGCATCGAGCGTTCGAGAAGTGATGCCGCGACCCGTTCGAGCTCTTCGCGGTTTGATACGGCTGTCGGCATTGATTGGCTTCGTGACATGATCTCGAAGTCAGCGTACTTCACCTTCAGCGTGACGGTTCGTCCGCGGTTCCCTGTGTTCGCACAGTGTTGCCACACTTTGTCGACGAGGGGCTGCAGCGCGGCAATCATGGCGTCGAACTCGGTGAGGTCGTCGGAGAAAGTGTTCTCGGCGCCGACGGATTTCCGCATGCGGTTGGCGCGGACAGGACGCTCTTCGATGCCGCGTGATATCCAGTAGTAATAGGTCCCGGCTTTGCCGAAGTGTGCCTCCAGGAACGTCAGCGACTGGTTCCGGATGTTTAGTCCTGTCTGGATACCCAATGCGTTGAATTTAGCCGCAGTCGCCGGTCCGATGCCGTGGAACTTGCCGACGGGCAGGGTCTCCACGAAGGCGGGGCCCATCTCCGGAGAGATGACGTACTGACCGTTTGGCTTGCGATGGTCGGAGGCGAGTTTGGCCAGGAACTTGTTGTAAGAGATGCCGGCGGAGGCATTGAGCCCGGTCTCAGCTTTGATTTTTGCGCGGATCGCCAGCGCGATGTCGCGCGCCAATGGGATGTCCTGAAGGTTTTCAGTGACATCCAGATAAGCCTCGTCCAGCGACAGCGGTTCGATGATGGGCGTGTGCTCGGCGAAGATTTCACGGATCTGCTGGCTGATGGCCTTGTAGACCTCGAAGCGCGGCTTCACGAAGATTAGATCTGGACATTGACGTTTGGCTGTAACGGACGGCATCGCCGAGCGGACGCCGAACTTGCGGGCTTCGTAACTCGCTGCTGCCACGACCCCGCGCTCCTGAGAGCCGCCGACGGCGACAGGTTTGCCGCGAAGCTCTGGATTATCCCGCTGTTCGACTGACGCGTAGAAGGCATCCATGTCGATATGGATGATCTTACGCTGTCGGATTTCCGGCGCGACGTCGTTCGTCACCGGGCCATCGGTTTCCATTTGCCATCTCTGATCGCCAGCATCGCCTTCGCGACCGGAGTGGATGCGCGATCGGCCGCTCCATCGGCCGCCGCCTCGACGGCGCGCCAGTCGATCAGAACGGTGCCGTCCGGAGCGACCTCATAGAGGCCGACGCCCACTGGAGTGCCTGAGATGCGCTCGGTTCGGACGGGGCGCTGCGTGATGTCTTGCGCCAGCGCGGCAGCGGGCAGCACGATGGCAAGTAAGGCGATCCACATTTTGCGCATTTGGTGCATCCTTCTTTGGGCCTTGGACTACGATCTTTCAGGGCAAGCAGATCGGATCGCCAACGGCCAAGGATATGGCGTCTCGAACGCGGGTCAGCAACCATTGTCCTCTCGGCTGCCGGTCGGTTCCTGGCAGGTGCAGGAGGCGCATATCCGGGCAATCTGGGAAGGGCGCGCTCCGACGCCTAGTCCACCAAACGTTTCATTAAATGGACCTGTTTGTCCAATACGGTGCTGGGCAAACGGAGGAGCTTACGATGAACAACGAGGAACGGGAAATGAAAGGCTCCGATCTGCTAGTGGCGGCTCTCGAAAACGAGGGCGTCGACCGCATCTTTGGCGTTCCCGGCGAGGAGAACCTCGACGTCGTCGAGAGCCTGCGCAAGTCTTCCATCGAGCTGGTCGTCACGCGTCACGAGCAGCCCGCCGCCTTCATGGCTGCGACCCACGGGCGTCTCACAGGGAGGCCTGGTGTCGCGCTCAGCACTTTGGGGCCCGGAGCCCTGAATCTCTCTACAGGGGCTGCTTATGGACTCCTGGGAGGCATGCCGATGGTCCTGATCACTGGCCAAAAGGCGATCCACGCCAGCCGACAGGCGCACTTCCAGATCGTGGACGTCGTCGCGAGCATGAAGCCGCTCACGAAACTGTCGCAGCAGATCGTAAGTGCGTCTTCCATCGCGACTGTCGTCCGGAACGCTTTCCGGATTGCGATGGAGGAGCGTCCCGGACCCGTGCACCTGGAGCTTCCGGAAGATGTCGCGGCGGAGAAGGTGTCCGGCGTTTCGGCCGTCCCGGTCCACCCGACCGATCTCCCGGCGCCCTCGATGGACGCCGTCCGGAAGGCGGCTGAGCTCATCCTCTCGGCAAAATGCCCGTTGCTCATGTTCGGTGCCGGTGCCAGCAGGCCCAGGCTGGCGCCCGCGCTCTCCGAATTCGTCCGCCGGGTGAAGATCCCATTCTTCAACACGCAGATGGGGAAGGGGGCCGTCGGCGGGGCGTCCGACTACTATGTCGGCACGGCGGCGCTGAGCGAACGCGACTACGTCCATCGCGCGATCGACTGCGCCGACCTGATCATCACCATCGGCCACGACACCATCGAAAAGCCGCCATTCATCATGGGGCGTGGCCGCCATCAGGTGCTCCACATCGGCTTTACGCCGGCGGCGGTCGAGGAGGTTTACTACCCGCAAGCTGAACTTATCGGCGACATTGCGAAAGGTCTCGACATGCTGGCGGCCGAGCTCGATGGGAAGCTCAAGCAGACCACGCAGTGGGACGGCGTGCGCGCGGATATCCTGCGCCACATCGGCGACCGGGCCAACGAAGACCGCTTTCCGCTGACCCCGCAGCGGATCGTCCACGACGTCCGCCAGGTCATGCCACTCGACGGCATCGTCGCGTTGGACAACGGGATGTACAAGATATGGTTCGCGCGTAACTACCGCACGGACGTCGCCAACACGCTGCTGCTCGACAATGCGCTTGCGACGATGGGAGCGGGGCTTCCGTCGGGCATGATGGCGGCGTTGCTGAATCCGAAGCGCCGTGTGCTCGTTGTCGCCGGCGACGGCGGTTTTATGATGAATTCGCAGGAACTGGAGACCGCGCAGCGTCTGAAGCTCGATCTGGTCGTGCTCGTCATCGAGGATCACGCCTACGGGATGATCAGGTGGAAGCAGGCCGTCGACGGTTTCGCCGATGCGGGGATGACTTTCGGCAATCCGGATTTCGTTGCCTACGCGCAGTCCTACGGTGCCCAGGGTCATCGCGTGACAGAGGCGGGCGGTCTGGCACCGACACTGGAGAAGGCCTTCGCGGCTGGTGGCCTTCACCTCGTAGTGGTGCCGGTGGACTACAGCGAGAATGTTCGTGTTTTGGTGGATGAACTGGCCGACATGCAGCAACAAGAATGAAAAACCATTCGACAACTGAAACGGGTTAGGCATTTGCAGTGCGAAGGGACATCAGGCCAATTCGTTCCCCTATTCGTTTGAACCCAGTTTTGGTGCTGGCCTGTTTTTGGCCGCAGTGGCCTATTCTGGCCGCGCCCTTATTTCGGAGGTTCTAGAGAACCAATTTCTCCGTCCCGCGTAACGATATCGGCGGAGGGTGGAATGCATACACGACGTACAGTCGGGGAGCTTCGAGAGAAGGTAGATAAGTATCGGGCCATGGCCCGGATGACGACCGATCCTGAAACGGCCAGACGTATTATCGAGCTTACTGACGAATTGGAACAACAGGCCCGCGATATCGAGCGAGGAAAGTAAGGCCTCAATGGGCGGCCTCTTTCGTCAATGCGGTCTCATGCCACGTTGTCGCTAATTCATTGTAAGAATGCGAGCATTGAGTGCAGCCGCAAAAAGTATCCAAGCGAGATAGGGCAAAAGCAGCAAGGCGGCGGTGCTGTCGACGCCCAAGCCTATGATGACGGTCACTCCTATTGCCGCGAACAACAGCGAAATAACAATCATGCCAGACCGCAGATCGTGGCGACCGAAGAAGAGCGGCGACCATATCGCGTTCAGGGCGAGCTGGATGCCGAATGCGCCAAGAGCTGCGGTTCGAGCGGGCGAAGGAGGCGCCTCCCAGAACATCCACACGGACAGCGCCATGAGGAAATACAGGATGGGCCAGACGATGGGAAACGCGATGCGCGGTGGTGTCCACGATGGTTTCGCCAAACTCGCGTACCAAGTCGGAATCTCAGGCGTCGTAACCCGAGCGCCGATAAACGCGACGCTATAACAAATCCCAAGTGAGCAGAGTAAGGACGCGACCGAACTGTTAGTCATGCACCGTTAAGTCCTTGCGTTCTCGCCAGTTCCCCGGCCTCAGACGACTTCCACATTAACGTGGCGCCGCGCTCGTGCATTTCGATGATGCCGTCGGAGACGTCTTGTCGCGGTCGGCCGTGTAACTCCGACACTCCCGGCCTTCAGGAGTGTGCCGTTCCACTCGCCAACGGGCATGCGGCCAGCCATCGCGTCCAGTGCTTGCTTTCAGGTCGCAGAATGTTGGTAGTGCATTGTCCGGCTTTTTCCGGAGTTATTCCCCGGTGGCGTACTGCTTGCCCTAGGCGTCCGGCTTGTCGGTGCGCTCCTTTGCCTTCTTGGAGAAGGCATCGCTCGACGACGGCATCCCCAGCGTAGCACGGCCAACTGACGCCATCTTCCTTTCGGCGGATGAGGTAACGCTCTCCCAGATTTGGCTATCGGAGGACATTTGTCGTGTCCTTCGTCAAATGGGGGGCTGCTTCGAGATCGCGGCCGAGTGTTATCGGTCGATCGGGGGGAGAAGGGTGGTGATGCCGGCGAATGCCCTTGAGCCAAATCAGCAGTGCTTCCCAGTGGATGCCTGCGATCACCTTCAAGGTCAGCAGGGGGTAAACGCAGAAGGCGTGCGCTAGAGCTGCGTCGGTCAGATTCTGGCGGGTTGCAGCGAGCTTGGCGATGAGCAGCGGCCCTTGTGCATCGTGACCGATGACCGAAACCGTCAAATTCTTTCCCGGAGGGACGACAGAAAACGAATAGACCATGTCGGTGCTCATGAAGGGGGAAACGTAGAAGGACTTCTGGCTTTTCTGGCGGATTGGCACTTTCGTGTCGCGGGCAACGGGAATGAGATAATTGTGACGCTCACCGAACGTATTGCTGACCTCGTATAAGATCGCCGAAATCGAGTTGTCTCGCCTGTAGCAGAAATAGATGCTCAGCGGATTGAAGGCGTATCCCAGGATGCGCGGCATGGTGAGAAGCCGGAGCGGGCCGCCGGCTTCGATGCCGGCCTCTTGCAAATGCCGCTCGATCCTGGCCCGCGGCGACGTGGTCTCTCCCTCGCCGTGATCCCGATCATGGAAGCTGAAGAGGTTGAAGCGGTTGTGCGAGAAGAGGTGCAGCCTGCCTGCCAGCATATCGACTTCATCAAGATCGAGAAGCATGTAGAAAATGCTGTAGCGCAGCCGATGCTCTCTTGGCCGCAATCGGTGATGCATCACTGAGCCGGAGTAGAGGGCCGAACGAAAGCCCGACATCAGGCAGCCTCCGTTTCAGGCGTGGCGAGCACAGTCTCATGAACATGGATGCGGCCGGATTCGTCAGCGACTGTCCAGGGGCGCCGCAGGTCCCCGAGGGCTTCAGCGACGGCAAGCCCGGCTTGTAATCCATCCTCGTGGAAGCCGGCGCCGAAGTAAGCCCCGCAAAACCATGTATTGCGCTTGCCCTGCAACGACCAAAGCTCTCTCTGCGCTTGCATCGCCTGCGCATCGAAACGGGGATGGCTGTAGCGCATTTCCCTGAGAATAGCGTTGGGTGCGATCTCCCGGTGGGGATTGAGCGTGACGAAAAGCGGTCGCTCGCTTTCGATTTCCTGAAGACGGTTCATCCAATACGTCACGGCGAGCTTGCGACCGCCATCGTCGTCCCTCGCCATGTAGTTCCAGCTCGACCAGACCCGGCGGCGGCGCGGCATCAAGCGAGGGTCCGAATGAAGGACTGCATCGTTGTCGATATAGTCGAACGCGCCGAGCAATCGCCGTTCCTCGCTGCTCGGATCAGCAAGCACTTGGAGCGCTTGATCCGCGTGAGTGGCAATCACCACCTGATCGAAACGGCGACGATCACCGTCATATCCGACGACCTCGGAACCGTTCGTGGTGCGAACGATTGTACGGATCGGATAGTCAGACACCACTTCGGCTATGGCGTCAGTAAGCACTCGCACATAGGAGCGGCTGCCGCCGCACACGGTGCGCCAGATCGGGCGACTAGACAGTTTCAGGAGGCCGTGGGTGTCGCAAAATTTGATAAATGAAGCCGCTGGATAGGCCCCGATCTTTGCAGCAGGCGTGGACCAAATGGCCGCCGCCATCGGATAGAGATGATCGTTGCGGAATCCTTCTCCATAACCGGCGGCGTCGAGATACTCATCGAGCGTAATCAGGCCCAAGGCCGCCACATTGCGTGGCGCCTCGCGATAGAAGCGCACGAGGTCGCGCAGCATCCGCCAGAATCGTGGGCTGATGGCGTTTCGACCCTGCGCGAACAGGCCCAGAAGGCCGGTTCCGGAGTATTCGAGCCTGCCATCGTCGAGCGAGACGGCAAATGACATGTCGGATCGCTTCGTGGCGACGCCGATATGCTCAAAGAGTGATGTCAGGTTTGGATAGGTGGATTCGTTGAAGACGATAAAGCCGGTATCGATCGCGGCGCCCGCGGCATCGACCGTGTGGCTGTGCCCACCCAGGCGGCTATCGGCTTCATATAGAACAACCCGATGTCGTTTTGAAAGCAGCCACGCTGCGGACAGGCCGGAAATACCACTCCCAACAACGGCTATGTCGAGGCTTCCGCTATGTGCCGCGGCGTTAAGGCTGTTCATTCTATCACTCCCAGCAATCTTTCTCGTCAAAAGACTTCCCTCCACGCGCCAAGCTGCCAATATTTACGGAACCCAGCGCGCATTGGATCACTTGAGGCGTGATCCAATTAGGGGGAGGGCGCGTATGAAGGGCAAATGGATGCTGCAAGATTACATCTCGACATCAGGCGCACGCGGGATGTCGGTCCGGCGGCGAGGCTCATTGTTTTGAACGAGGGCATTCAAAAAGAGGTGCTGCCCTCTCCTGTTGAGTTGATCCGCCTGATAGATGCCGTTGCACAGGCGCAGGATCGCAAGGCGTTCGCGCAGCTCTTCGCCTATTTCGCGCCGCGTGTGAAAGGCTTCCTTATTCGGACCGGTCTCGCGGAGTCGGTTGCCGAGGAGGTGACACAGGAAGTCATGATCGCGGTATGGAGAAAGGCGTCCTATTTCGATCCCAGCCGGGCGGGCGCGTCGACATGGGTGTTTACGATTGCTCGTAACCAGAGGATCGACAGGCTGCGCCGCTCGCGCTCCCGTACGGCCGATCATCTCTTGGATCTGAGTGACGAACCGGACACGCCACCGTCGGGCGAAGATATCGTGATCATGGCAGAGCGGGAAGAAGAGGTCCGGAAAGCGCTGGCGACCCTATCAAATGAACAGGCAACCATCGTGAAACTCTCTTTCTTCTCCGAAGCGCCGCATGCGGAGATCGCTCGTGAGCTGGGCATCCCGCTCGGCACCGTAAAATCCCGCGTCCGGCTCGCATTGAACCGGCTGCGAACGCTATTGGACCGCGATATATGACGATCAACCATCACCCCAGCGACGAAACGCTTCTGCGTCTTGCGACCGGAGCATTGGGCGCCGGCCCGGCGCTAGTCATTCGCGTCCACCTCGAAGGATGTGCCGTTTGCCGCGAGCGCTTAACCCGGTTCGAGGCTGTGGGCGGGGCGATCCTCGACGAGATGCGCTTGGCTCCGCTTGCTGAGGATTTGTTCGGACGGACCATGGAGCGGCTGGAAAGCATTCCATCCACGTTAGTGAAAGAACCCAGGCCGAGGAAACAGCCGGACCTGGGCATCGAGCTCCCTCATGCGATGCGCCACTGCGAAATTGGTCCCTGGCGATGGCTTGGCCCCGGCTTCAGATGGAGCAAGGTCCAAATTGCCGGAAGTCCAGATGCCAAAGTCATGATGATTAAGGGTAAAGCGGGGCTTCATCTGCCTGCCCATGGACACACCGGCATGGAGTTTATGCAGATTCTATCTGGATCTCTGTCGGACGAGCGCAGTCAATATTTTCCCGGCGATCTCGACGAAGCCGATGATGAAGTCAATCACCGGCCCCTTGTCGGCGAGAAGTCGGATTGCGTCTGTCTCGCTGCTTTGGAAGGAGATACGCGCCTTCATGGATTTCTGGGGCGTCTCCTACGTCCGATCGTGGGATTTTGAACGATGGCGGCGGCACAGCCGATCAGATTCCTTTGGCTAGCCTCGGTCGGCCTATGAAGATGTTTCATGAGGTCGTGTAATTGGCCTTGCGAGAAAGCCGTCGCGAAAATTGTGCCAGTTTGGACGGTACGGGACAGAATCGCATGACACTGGTCATCGCAGTCGTTGCGCTTGCGATTTTCCTTTCACTGACCATGGCGGGAGCATGGTTGGTCGCGCTTCGAACCGGCCAGTCAGGATGGATCGACGCGATATGGTCGTTTGCCACCGGCGTGTTCGGCGCTGCCGCCGCTCTTCTCCCTTTCGCCGGGGGGGAAATTTCATCGCGTCAGATACTCGTGGCAGTGCTGGCGCTCTTGTGGGCACTGCGTCTCGGCATCCACATCGTGGCGCGCACCGCGCGGGGCGGTGATGATCCGCGCTACCGGCACTTGCGCGAGCAGTGGGGAAGTGCCTTCAGATCGCACCTGTTCTGGTTCCTGCAAATCCAGGCATTGGCTGCGCTGGTACTCGTCCTCTCTATCATGATCGCGGCGCAAAATCCGACTCCTGGCCTGAGGGTCCTAGACTGGCTCGGAATTGCCATCCTGATTGCGGCCGTTGTCGGGGAAACGATCGCGGATCGCCAGCTGTCCACCTTTCGCCTAGACCCCGGAAACCAGGGAAATGTTTGCGACGTCGGGCTTTGGGGTAGGTCACGCCACCCAAACTATTTTTTTGAATGGTTGGGATGGCTGGCTTATGCCGTGATCGCGGTCGATCTCACAGGCGCCTATCCGCAGGGGTGGCTGGCTTTCGCCGGGCCATTGCTGATGTATTGGCTCCTCGTCCACGCCTCCGGCATTCCGCCCCTGGAAGGGCACATGTTGCGCTCGCGCGGCAAGGCCTTCCGAGAATACCAGCACCGCGTCAACGCATTCTGGCCCGGCCCGCAGAGCGGCGCTGGCGCCGCCGGCAACAAAGAAGACCTTTGATGAGCCTGATTTCCTCGGCGATACGCGTCGCGGAGTGCCGTCCGCTTCCCGACCCAATGACGCGAATGGGCATCGAGTTTCTGGTCGGGCGCACGAGAAGTAAACTTGCCGCTGCAAGCGATCGCGAGGAAGGCGATTTCGCGCGCGCCATGGCAGAGTACCCGATCGCAGAACATGCGAACGCCGCCAACGCACAGCACTACGAATTGCCGCCCGAATTCTTTGCCCTTACGGTCGGCCCACGTCGCAAATATTCCTGTTGCCTCTATTCGACGGGTCACGAATCGCTGGCCGATGCCGAGCGCTTGGCGCTTGAGGAAACGGTTGCGCATGCCGGTATCGCCGACGGACAGTCGCTCCTGGAACTCGGCTGCGGCTGGGGCTCGCTGACGCTGTTCATGGCTGAGCGGTTCCCTCGCACTAATATCACCGCGGTTTCGAATTCGACCCCGCAACGGCTTCACATCGAGGCGGAGGCCGTGGCCCGCGGTTTGGGAAATATCCGCGTCGTCACTGCCGACATGAACGCTTTCGAACCGGACAGCACATACGATCGGGTCGTGTCGGTCGAAATGTTCGAGCACATGTCCAACTGGCGGAGTTTACTCGCGCGCATCAAGACATGGCTTGTACCCCAACAGGGGCGGGTTTTCGTTCACGTCTTCAGCCACAGGCGCAGTCCCTATCGCTTCGATCATAACAACGATGCCGATTGGATCGGGCAGCATTTCTTCACTGGCGGAATCATGCCGAGCCATGGCCTTATCCGGCATTTTCCGGACTGCTTTGCCGTTGAACAAGACTGGCGCTGGAACGGCCTTCATTATCAGAAAACCGCGATCGACTGGCTGGCTCGCTTCGATGCAAACCGCCCTCACATTGATAGCATTCTGAGTAGAGTCTATGGACCGGACGCGGCGCTTTGGCATCAACGCTGGCGGCTTTTCTACCTGGCGACGGCAGGGCTCTTCGGGCATGCCGGCGGTGAAGAATGGGGTGTGAGCCACTACCTCCTGCGCCCGGCATAACGCATGGCGTTCGTGATTCTAGTCCGGAACATCTGGCGGCGAGTTGCCGCTTATGCCGCTCACGATGATCCGATGGTCGCGACCTGCAACTTGGTCGCGCTTGTCGTCGCCTCCAACCAGCCCTTCTATCCGCTCTATGTCTATTGGGCCGTCAGCGAACACATTTGGCCGACCTTCTTCACGTTCCTGTCGACGCCATTTTTCCTCGCGGTACCCGCACTGGCTAGGCGATTGCCAACGGCAGGCCGTGCGCTTCTCCCACTTACCGGCATCGCCAATACGGTTTTGAGCGCAAAAGTGTTCGGGCAGGCATCGGGCGTGGAGATTTTTCTCATCCCTTGTGCGCTGATTGCCGCGACCTTCTTTCGACCATCTGAAAGGTTGACCGCCCTCATTCTGGTTGGGCTGGCGATAATGGCTTACCTTGGACTCGATGGCGCGTATGGCGCCCCCGTCCACCTCTACGCGGTCTCAGAATACCGTGCTTTCCTCAGATTGAACGTCATGAGCGCTGGCATCCTCACCGTGTTCATCGGACTTGTCGCATCGGAAATGTTAAGCCGACGTGCTTAAGCTCGTCAGGATGAAGCTGTGAAGGCGCGCGTGATCAGAAAGCCGATGGTTGCGGCAGAGGCCGTCAGCAACGTTCCCCAGCATAGATCTGCGATCGTCACCGCCACCGGCCAGTTCCGCAACGTCGCCTGGTTGGTCAGATCGTAGGTCGCATACGCAACGAACCCGAGGAAAGCACCGTTGAGCGTGGCCGTTGTCAAACGCTCGCTGGCAATGGCCGGTGCAATGGCGAGCACCACGATGCCGGCAACGTAAATCAGATAGAAGAGCATCGCCGGTACCAGCCGGAAGCTATCAAGCAGCATCTCGCCCATCAGCGGTCGATACAGCCGCTGCGACGCAAGCGTAAGCCAGATCGCGTCCATTCCGAGAAATACCAGACCCGTCGCGACATAGGCGATGCCATAAGTTTTCAATGTAATTTCCTTTACCGAGTCGACGCTGAAGATTTTACGCGCGAGCGAGATGGTCGGATCACTCTGCCGCATGACGGCAATGTCCAACATCAGAAACAGATTGATTTCCCGTAGAAGGAATCAAAGCCGGCGCGTGCTGCGTCGAGGTCCGGGGCCACTCTGAAACATTTGTCGGGATTGAGCGTAAAAGCCGCAAGGCCATTTCCAGACGCCAGACCGCTCCGGGTTCGGATCCCAATCCTGCTGAGCGATAGTACCGACGTCAACGTCGCCGTACCGGATTGGATGATGGGCGATCGTCTTGAGTTGGCTGATCGTTGCTCGAGGGGCTTAGCGTCTTTCTATCAAGCTCGTCGTCCGCCCACCTTTGCGCAATCGCTGAAGACAGGCGAATTCGCCTTCGCGGGCGGAACCATACTATTGAATGCACATTGTGTGGGCATCGGTATCTATTCCGGAGCCGCTCCAAGGGGAATTTCAGAATGATTGATACTGTTGTCGTGCAGCCAGCTTCCCCTGGCGTAGACGAGCCTTCGGTTGCGGGTGTCTCGTGGGCTGCAGTCGCGGCTGGTGCCGTCGTCTCGCTCGCGTTGACACTCGTTCTTATTGCTTTCGGGGCAGGGCTTGGTTTGTCAGTCGTGTCGCCCTGGTCGTCCAGCGTATCGGCTACGACATTCAAAATCACGACGGGAATCTATCTGATCGTCATCGCCATGATCTCGTCGTCGATCGGCGGATATCTCGCTGGTCGTCTGCGGTCGCGCTGGATTGGCGTTCATGCAGATGAGGTCTATTTCCGCGACACCGCGCATGGGTTTCTGGCATGGGCATTTGCAACGGTGCTCGGTGCTGTACTCCTAGCTTCGCCCGCGACGACCGTTTTAAGCGGCGCGACGTCGGGAGTCTCTGCTGGTGCGACGGCGTCTGCGGCGCAGGCGGGACCGGTCGAAGGCTTCATCGACGCACTATTGCGTCCATCGACACCATCTGGCGATGGCAACAGTGCTGACGCGCGCGGTGAACTGTCCCGCATAATGGCCTCTAGCCTCCGAGCCGGTGAGCTGAAGCCAGCCGATCGCGCTTACGTCAATAAAGTCGTGGCCGCTCGCACCGGTTTGAGCGAACCTGATGCTGACAAGCGCGTTACCGAAGTCACCAATGATGCAAAGGCCGCTGCCGATAATGCTCGAAAGGCTGCAATGCAGCTCGCCTTTTGGCTCACGGCATCACTTTTGATTGGCGCCTTTTCTGCGAGCCTGGCGGCGACCGAGGGCGGTGGACTTCGAGACGGAACTTGGAAAGCGCGTCGCACGCGATAAGGAGAGAACAATGCCTATTCTGCTATGGCTACTTGGAATTCCACTGCCGCTGATCATTCTGGTCCTGCTGCTTCGATGAATAAAGGCCCCGCGGTGCGGGGCCTTTATTCATTGCGTAGGAGTGCAGGGAACAAGAGCCGGGCGCATTACTTGACCTTCATCGCTGCTCGGATTTTGGCTAACAATCAGTGATGAGAGCATAGCTCCAGCCTGAAATGGGAGCGCAATATGTGTACCAAGTGCATCGGACTGGAAGATCAGATCGCCCGATATCTTGGTTTTGCCAGGCGCGTAAACGCTTTGACGAGGGGGCGCATCTACGATCTGGTTTTGCATCTCCAGAATGATAAAGAAGCGATTGTACACGGCCAGGATGCTCTTCGGCCGCGGCTTCTTGTGTAGCTCACCTTGCCTGCACGCTTCTCGTTAGTTTATCTGACCGCCACGAGAAGAGCTTGGCGGGCCGGTTCGGGGATTGCCACGAGGCTGTTAGTGGGGGCCCGGCGCGGAACGAGTCAGGCAGCGCCACGTTCGACTGACAAGGGCTTCATGAACAGATTGGCTTTGGTTCAATGCAAAAGATTATAACGATCAGCGCTACAGCGCTTCTCCTCGTCGGTGCCACGATGTCGTCGGCGTCCGCCGAAAAGTCCCGCCGGCACCACACTCAGCAGGGCGTCACCTCCGGTCAAGGCATGACCACCGGTACCGGCCGCACATATACTGGCGGCAATACCGCTCTGAAGGGCAACAGCGGCAATTCGGGGCAAGGGGACAACTCGCTGGGCAACATCAAGGGCGGCAACATCGGCGCCGGCAAGTAGCATTTCGGAGGGACCATGAGCAAAGAAAATCCCAAAGATGATCCCCGCACGGAGTCAGATTGGGCTCCGACGAAACAGACCGACAAGCCCTGGAAAGGCGTGCCGGAAAAGGAACAGTTTGCTCAGGACCGGGAAAAGCCGGACCTTGAAAAGTGGAAAAGGACCGACACTCATTGACGTTGCGGCGGACGTGCATCGATCTTTTCGATGGGTCGACGATTGAGCCGTCCGAGCAATATGCTCGGGCGGCTTCTTTGCGAAAATGTTTTCGCGTCTTATGGATGGATGTCCGCTAAACGGCGGCGTCGATCCTCTCCTACGGTCTGGCCCACGGCTCGGACACGTATGGGTGCTTTCGGCAACGGCATTCGCGACGTCTTCGGTGGGGGACCGTCATCCTCATCAAGGGATCGGAGAGCTGCGAGAATATCACCGATCCTAACAGTCTCATGGGAGCCTGGAATTTGGCGTAGCCATGGCTTCCCTTCGACAGTAAACGCATCCGATGCCCAAACGGCTAGGATGCATCGCTTTTGCAGCGTGTCTAAGAAGGGATTGGCAAGAACCTCCCGCGGGTGCGAGAAGGTGCTGGCGAGTAGAGAATTTGCGTGGATTTCATTCATCGACATGGCAGCGCTTGTCATGCTGGGCCTCCTAACTCCTTTCGTTTAAAGGCGATTATCGATGTAGATTTTCGCTGCTTTCGGTCAAGGGGTGACGCTAAAAATTTTCGGGGCGCTTCTCAGACTGCCGGGCGCTGTCTTAGTGTCGCACGGGAAACAAAGACCTGATCACGACGTTCATCCCACTAACAAGGGAGAGAAAAAATGGATTGGAACAGGGTCGAAGGAAATTGGAAACAGATGAAGGGCAAGGTCAAGGAGCAGTGGGGCAAGCTCACTGACGATGACCTCGACGTCATCAACGGCAAACGGGAGCAACTCGAGGGTCGTCTTCAAGAGCGTTATGGCTACGCCAAGGACCAGACCACGAAGGAAGTCGACGACTGGTATGGACGTCAGAGTTGGTAATCAGAACGTACTTCGCTCCAAAGTTGTTCCACGCTTTTCGAGAACAGGATTGAGCGAGTTGCCTCAATCTAACGGCTGATGGATTTGCGGTCGGAGTTAACGCAGGATGACAGCGACCGAATCTTGACCCCAGAAGCCTCGCTTCGGTCGGCCCGGCGGTAGAGCGACCTACCCGCCAGGCCTTTAAGCAGCAATGTTCCCTAACGTTGCTGTTCGAGCAACCAGACAACACCCTCCAGTATCGACAAGCCGGTCAGGCCCGACGCGCACTTGCCTAGCTCCCAAGGACGTCAATCTTCGATCGCAGGCTTCTGCTGCCTCAACTTGCGCGTTGAGCCTCGGTCGATGACACTTCGGAAGTCTGACATGGAAGGCACCAGACGCGATTACATCGCCAGCATGGTGGAGACGACGCCGTGGGTGGCAAGGATCCGGGTGCCAAAACGGCGAAGGTGCACCGCAAAAAAACATTGAGATCCGCTCTCGGTAAATTCGTCTCAAATGAGACGATGTCACCTCCTGGCTTGTGGTTCCATCCCGAGGAACCGTTGAAGGAACCGACATGAATGAGCGTCAGCTGATAACCCGCGCATGGCAAGATGCGGACTTGGAGAAGCTCAAACAGTTGCATGCAGAGGGGGCTACGCTCCTACGAGCATGTGCGGCTATGAAGCGACCAATGGCTTCCGTCAAAAAACGTGCTCGTGAACTTGGCCTGCATTTCGCAAGTGTTCGAGAAGTTCGGCGAGAGATCAGCGCTCGCGAGCAAACCCAATGACAGTTATTGGGTCTTCAGCGCCGAAATGCCCAAAGTGCAATCGCAAGATGACGTCATCTGAAAAGGGAGATTCGGAGTTTAGATGCGCGAGGTGCGAGGTCGATCCGATGGAGCGCAGCAAGGGTTGGCTTTCGAGCGAGTTGAAGCCACCGTCAAGATGACTAGGATGCTGAGCGCAGCCGAACAGGTTCAGCCGCGTAGGAGGCTACAATCGACCCTCTAGTCGTCCTTATAAAAAAACTGAAAGAGCACTCGCACCTGAGCCAAGAGGACCTTTTGGAGGTCCGCCGCCTGCCGTGCTCTGTCCGCGAATTGGATAGTCATGAGGACTTCATTCGGCAAGGCGATCGACCCAAGGTGTCCGCAATCGTCGTCGAAGGAATGCTGGCTCGCTATCATCTCCTGCCGAACGGCGCACGCCAGTATTTGTCCTTTCATCTCGCTGGCGACATGCCGGATTCACAGTGTCTGTTCATCGAGGTGATGGATCATGCCGTCTGCGCGATCGGCAAGGCCGTCGTCGCCTCGGTCCCGCATCGGGACTTGATGAAGTTATTCGATAGTAGACCAAAGGTTGGCGCTGCAATCTGGCGTGAAACCCTGATCGACGCAGCCATCTTCCGTGAAGCGATCACGAACAATAGCGCGCGGTCCGCCCCTGCCCGCATGGCTCATCTCTTCTGCGAACTCTTCTACCGATCGCGGGCTTCCGGCTTGACGCGTGACGATACGTGTATTCTGCCGATAGGTCTTAATCAGCTGGGAGAGGCTCTCGGGCTGTCGCTAGCTACCGTAAACCGCGCTTTGGCCAACCTTCGAGACACCGATCTTGCCGACTTCAAGAGCGGGTCTCTCACCATCAGAAATTGGGCGGGTCTGGCGGACTGCGGCGAGTTCAATCCTCGCTACTTGCATCTGCGACGCGAGCCGTTCTGACATCGCGAATGTCAACGAACAGCACAATAGCGGCACCTATGCCAATCTCAAGACCGCTGTCGAGTTTGTAGAGAGGCTGCACAACGCGATCACGGTTCTTAGCATCTCGCAAGCTCCCTTGTTCTGTGTGAGCCAAATCAGAACACCAGAAGATCGTCCTTCGGTAGGAAGGCTTCACTGGATCTTCCGATTTCCGGCCTCCGTCAGTTTGACCTGGTCGTCCACGATTTCGACGAGGCCCATCTCCAGGAGTTCGCTGAGTTGGTGTTCCGTGATCGGGGACAGCTTCAGCCGGCCGCCACCGATATCGCGGAGCGTCCAGTCGAGCTCGAAATCGTCTCTCCAGTATTTCATCTGGTGGGACCGTCGCCGGCAGAGGTTGAAAAATTAGAAGCTCGCCGGATCGTCCGCGCGGCCTTTCACTATCTAATTCCGAAAACCAACGTAGAGACCAATCATGGTGATGGCCGATACCAAGATGAAGCAAAAAAGCCCCCACGCGATAATCGTGGCTTCATCTGGGGTATTCCGATTGGTCTTCTGAAGAACGTTCAATGGTCTCTCCCTGTAATCTCTATCGTCAACGCTCGCATTTTGAAGCGAACTTGTGCAAAGCGTAGCGACGGTAGATCGCAGGGTCCAGAATGAATTGATGGTGCGCTGCAGCGCGGCGCGTCACAGCGGGTTGCCCATTTCGGTAGCTGCCGTAAGCACCGCAGCTCCCATTGAAGGAACTAAAACACCAAATGCACGATATAGGAGAAAACAAAGGAGGTCGTCATGTTGATGGAAGATGGAATTGCCGGACGGCCAGTCGCCAGCGCACCGCCATTGGTCGCGCAGATGGTCGACAAGCGAACAATTCTTGAGATGGAGATAGCCCTTACCAAAGCGTGCGAGGTCTTGCCGCGCGAGTTGGACAACCACAAGAACCGCTGTTTCGTCGCCAAGAAAATACTGAAGCGCGTGAATGCGGGTGAGCGCACGTTCGGCGGCATGGTGTCCGCGGGGATGGCGGCGGTGGAGACGCTACGGCGCAGGCAAGAGCAGGTTTGACGGCGTTTCCTGAACAATCATTCAGGAAATTTATCCTGAGGCGACGGAACGGCCCCTATAGTCGCGCATTCAATCTCCGCTCATCAAAGGAGAAGATAATGCGCAAAGTTCTTTTGGCTATCGCTGCCTTCGCTACCATCGGCATCGCTGTTCCTGCCGCTACTTCACAGGCTGATGCTCAGACCGTAGTGGTGCGGCATGGCGGCGGCCATCACGGCGGCTACCATCGCGGTCATCGTGCCAACAAGGTTGTTATCGTGAAGCGCGGTCATGGTCACATGCATCGTGGAATCCACCACGGCCATCGCTGAACGCGTTGCTCTTCAAAACAAAATGCTCCCTCCCGGGGGCCTTTTTCGTTGGGCGCTATCAAGGGTAACTGAACAAAGGCCATCGCGTTTTGGAAAGAAGAGCGCAGCTCCTCATCGGAACTTAAGTTCCAGCGGTCTGTTGGGCTGGCGTGATAAGCCGCCCCAGCTCACCAGGGCTACTGGAGGAAATTTCCCATGGCCAAAAAGCCGAAGCTTCTTGCCGACCTTTTCCATGACACGCTCAAGGATGTCTATTTCGCCGAGAAGAAGATTCTCGCCACGCTGCCGAAGATGGCAAAAGCCGCACAATCGAAAGAACTCAAGGCCGCCTTTCTGAAGCATCAGAAGGAGACCGTTGGTCAGATCAAGCGGCTCGAAGGCGTGTTCAAGATATTCGGCAAGAAGCCGACCGCCAAGAAGTGTGAAGCCATCATGGGTATTACCAAGGAAGGCGCAGAGATCATGACCGAATACAAGGGCATGCCTGCTCTCGATGCCGGCCTTGCTGCCGCGGCACAGGCGGTGGAGCACTATGAGATCTCCCGCTACGGAACGCTGGCGACCTGGGCGAAGGAGCTGGGGATGCCTGAAGCTGTCTCGCTTCTCGATGCCACGTTGAAGGAAGAGAAGGCCACCGACGTTGCGTTGACCGCGCTGGCCAAATCTGTCGTCAACGTCGAAGCAGAGCAAGATCTCTAAGGCTAAATGTCCGGCTCCGTCACTGGAGCCGGACTACGTAAGTCCTCCCACCCGTCGAAGAAACCTTTAGCGCAACAGTGGCTTATGTTTTCGCTGAAATGGAGAGCGAAATGCGCCAAGGTACGTCGTTTCGGTTGATGGCATCCGATGCAGCGAAACAGGCAAAAGAAGCCACGGACCAGGCTGAAGCTCTCCGGCTTTTACAGATGGCACACTACTGGATCTCAGCTGCAGACAACGAGGACTGGCTGAATGCCAACTCGATCCATCATCCGGTAAGATCACCTAGCTCCGACTGAAAACTGAGAAATTTCGGAACGATAGGAAGTAGCGGGACTTGACTTCGACAACTGTCGCACGTGGCGACGGTGAACGGGTGGCTGAGGCCATCAGAAAGCTCGCCATGAACATCCCGGCCGTCGACCGCGCCATCGATATTTATGGCGCTCTCTCAGGACATTCGGGAGCACCGGGCGTCCGCGCCCAGCTTTCCCAGCATCTTGACCAACTGCACAGTGAGGGTGAGACCGATCATCACCGCCTTACGGTGCATGGCCTCTCGTTCCTTCGGCAAAACGATCTTCAGCGCAACAGCTAGCCGCGCTGCATAGCTCGCTGCTTCTGCAATGATTTACGGAGCGTCGCTTTCGCAGAGTGAGCACGTTCCTTGTCGCTCGCCGATTTCTTGATCGGACGAAATGGGCCGGTCTTGGAATTTCCGGCCATCGGCATTGCCGGCATCATCTGCGAGCAGGATTCCGACTGGGAAGGTTGAAGGCCCATAGGGGCCGATGTCCGTGTGCGCTTGGGCATATTTCTCAACCCGCCACTCAACCCAAAGTTCATTCGTGCAGATCAAGCGGCGGCAAAAAGACACCTCGTCCCTTTAGAAGGCCGGCATCAGTACCGCGAAGAGGCGCGGCGACCTACCGCGGCGGCCGCCATACTGGCCGCGCCGGAACAAGAAAGTCAGAAATGCGTTCCTTTAGGCATCAAACACTGGAGGATGCCATGGACGATCTGAAGAACAAGGGGCAGCCGGATCGCAGCAAGATCAACATGCACGAGGCGCATGAGGTCAAGTATTGGACCAAGGAGCTCGGCGTGGATAAAGACAAGCTGCAGAAGACGGTCGCCAAGGTCGGCAACTCAGCCGCCGCAGTTCGCAAGGAGTTGGCAGCCTGAGCCAGTCAACGGAATCCCTGCACGAGCAATCTGTAAAGATCGCGCTGGATTACCTGGCGGGGGTTGGCCGCTTGCGCGACCTGCAAGAAGCGTTTGAATTTATTGGAAAGCATGTCGCGTACCAGATCGGGCAGGGAGTCGTCAGTCCTCTGCTGCTGTCGAACCAGGCGATTGCAGCCTACGAGCGCAATAGGGAAAAGACGCCGCTTCGGTTGGTGGAGTATGAGTGATGATGCCGCTAATCCGGCCTTGGTCGGCCGAAGAAAGTGAAAAACTTAAAGCCATGGCTGAAGCGGGTGCATCGCCGATCAAAATTGCTGCGGCCATGAAACGTAATGTGCAGGCCGTCAGACGTCAGGCGAATCGATTGGGGATCTCTTTGCCCACAACGCGAGAGACGCGCAAACGACAGCGTGCGTTAGAGGCGGAAGCCATAAGGTCTTCAGCATGACATCGCAAATAGGAACAAGCTGCGCGTTCGGTAGTTGCTAGGGAAATGGAGGTTCCCATGCTTACAGACGATCAACTGATGGTTCTGCGGGAAATCGATAACGCCTTTGCTTTTGACGATACAGCGAAGGCTGAAGAGTTGGTGCTGGACGGCTATGTCCAGAAGGACGGCGACCTTTATCAGCTCACGCCGAAGGGTGAGAAAAGCCTGCTCGACAATGGCGTCTCAGCATAGACTGCATCGTGAAGGGATCCAGACCTCACACAGAGCTCAGGGAGGACGACGAGGCGCTCCGGGACCGGTCGTCGCTCCAGGGGCGTCAAATTACATCGCACAACTGAGGGACATTGAGCCAACCGAAAGCTGCCGGGTTCTGCGACTATGGCTAAGCACGATGTTGCCGACGATAGGTTTAGTTTGCCCCCTGCACCGTATCGGTCACAACTAGCCCTCCGCAACTTCACAGGAGGCTGTGAGATAGCATAGATCTCGGTAGTCAAGCATGACAGCCGCCATGCCCGTCGCGACTCATTGTTGTGGCTGATGCGGTCAGTGAAAATTCTCCTCACCGCCGTTGATGTCCGGATATGCTCGAAAAGTCCGTCGAAGTACGCTGTTGTACGCGAGGGCCCTCGGTTGCTCGCATTGACGTTGCTCGTCGCGCGGTCAACTCTCGCCGTCGAACGCTTTGCGATTGGGAGGCTTCGTGAGATACAGACGTCGAGAGAAGAACAGAGGACAGCAGTCACAGGCTACTCCATGCCTTCCAAAATCCGCTGAACCGCAGACGATTGCATTCTCCCAGCGGTTCACCTGTACGATCGACGAAGCATGTGAGGCGACCGGTTTGGGACGCACGAAGCTTTACGAACTGATAGGAGCGGGACATCTCGCGACCACAACGGTCGGACGTCGGCGACTTGTGGCAGTACAATCACTTCTGTCGCTTCTTAAAGCGAACATGTCGGCGTGATGAGGCTACTTAAGTGGCGCGGCTACATTTCGGTTCGTGTTTTCCTTCACACTCTCACTCTGAGGAGGCGACCGTTCTCCCTCAACAGGTCAAGCGCGTCGGCCCAAAAACGCATCATCCGAACACGCTCCTGCCAGATTTCGACGGCGTGGGTATAGGCGCTACGGATTTCGTTCGCGCGGCAGAGCCAAATTTGTAGAGGTCGATTCTCGCCTATTTTAAATCAGCGTCGCGGGTGCTCGGCCAGATGGGTATTAGTTGATCAAGATATCGGGCAATGTTCACAGGCCCGTCGTGTCCGAAGCTGCGAAGTGTGCGATCCTACCGAAGCCAGTTGGTGGGTCTGAGCCTGTCCAGCGCTTCGAGTATGCCACGAGCGCTACTGGACGCGGCGGTGATCGGGGGCGCCACGCCTCCCCTTCGAAGTGCTGGTCCACCTTGTTGCTGAAGCCGTCCCAAGTGACCTGATCGGCCTCCTTTAACTGTTCGCTGCTATCCATATCGAAGCGGTTTTTGGCGAAGCACGCTCCCAGGTGATCGGTCTCATCGAAAAGCAACGCCCTACCCATATCGGGAATGGTGCCGTAGTCTGCCTGCCGGTGGTGCTGGTCGACGATATCCGCCCGCGGGCGGCCGGGCATTCGTTGTCCCGGCAAAACTCAGTCAACATTCGCAAATTGTTGGTATCGACGTTGGTAGCGTCTCGGATCAACCTAAAAAATCATGTGTCTTGTCAATATTATAGCTTTGCAATGCGGAGCCGCCCCTGGGCACCACTGTTATCCTGCCCGCAACATGATGCGAAGCAACGGCTGCTAACTTTCGCTTAGTGGCGTACGCTGCGCATGGACGTGGTAATTGCCGGCTATTCCGACTCGTCGAGCGACTGAATATTTCGAACACAGCCGGCCTGTCGATCGCCATGACCGCGTTTCTGTGGGGGAATCGCCTCCTGCCGTACCCGGTGGAAGGCCGCGCTGACCCGGAGATCAATCTGTTCTTCAGCGTCTGGGCCTTCACGCTCCTGCACGCTTCGGTACGTCCAGCCAGATCGGCCTGTGTCGAGCAGTTATGCGCGGCGTCCGCGCTGCTGTTTCTGCTGCCAGTTCTCAATGCATTCTCCACGCAGCGACCGTTATGGCACAGCCTGCTTCAAAGCGATTGGGCTTTCGTCGGTGTGGATCTCACGAGCTGGACGCTTGCACTGCTCCATGCTGTTCTGGCGATACGGACCTGCGGGGCCGTCGCGCTCAGCCCAGGCCTACGGCAAACAAGCGAGGTTCGATCGCGGTCGCGCCCGAGAAAGAGCAGCATGAATCACCTTATCGCTTTTGTGCCGTGCTCGGCAGGTTTTGCTGCGTTGGCATTTGCCATGCATCGCCACCAACGCGATATCATCGGCAGGTCGCCGCCGCTGACCACGACGCGAGTCCTTCGAATGGTCGGCGCGGGCGCACTGTGTTTTGCGCTCAGCACTCAGTACTTCGCCGGATGCTGATCTTTGCGCCGGGCCGGCGGCGCATGTCGGATCTCATTCTACCAATCAAAGTGCAGGGGCGAGCAGGTTGGTGATTGCCCCGGAATGTTTTACGGATGTGGCATGTCGCAGCATCCGCTTTTTCGCATTATCAGCCGATTCAAGCGTGAACCATCGCGCACCGGCTCACTGATCATCACCTTCTACGGCGATGCGATTTTGCCGCGTGGCGGATCGGTGTGGCTCGGCACATTGCTGGCATTTCTGGAGATGCTGGAGATCGACGGCGGCGTGGTGCGCACCGCGATGTCCCGTCTCGCCGCCGACGGCTGGCTCGATCGCGAGAAGGTCGGCCGCAAGAGTTTCTACAAGCTGGCTCCAGACGGGCAGGAGCGCTTCGCGTCAGCCGTAGCGCATGTCTACAATCCGCAGCCCTCCGAGTGGCAGGGGCGTCTTGAATTGCTCCTGATCTCCAATGGCGGGGATCGCGAGGTGTCGCGCGCCGCATTGACCGAGGCGGGGTTCGGCAATCCGATGCCGGGCGTCTGGGTCGCGCCATCCGGCACCGCCGTGCCATCGGCAGCGGCCGGTGCGATCCGGCTGGAAGTATGGGCCGATAACGAAATGGGGCGACGCCTGATCGGGGAGTCCTGGCTGCTGCCGCGGATCGCCGATTCGTATCGGGATTTTCTGAAGACTTTCGCGCCGCTCGAGGCGTGGATCGCCGGCGCGGATGCACTGCCGCCCGCAGATGCGATGCTGGCGCGTATCCTGCTGATTCATCAATACCGTCGCGTCCTGCTGCGCGACCCATTGCTGCCATCGGCGCTGCTACCGGCGGATTGGCCCGCCGCGGAGGCTCGTGCGCTGTGCGGACGGATCTACCGGGCCTTGCTCTCAGCCGCCGAGCAGTGGCTCGACCAACACGGCGCAAGCGCGGGCGGACCATTGCCAGCGCCTAGTATGGAACTCGCCCGCAGGTTCTCGGGCCAATAGCCGTTATGTTACAAAAATATCTTGCCATTAGATTTTTCCGTTATATGTTGTGGGAAACATACGGGAGGATGAGGCATGTATACGCAGAACCTGAATGCGCCGCAGGCCGACGACCGGCATCTGGAAGACGCTGACAAATCCGCTCGTTTCGAGGCCCGCGTCGCCAATGAGGAGCGCATCGAGCCCAATGACTGGATGCCTGCTGCCTATCGCAAGACATTGACGCGGCAGATTTCCCAGCATGCCCATTCCGAAATCGTCGGCATGCTGCCGGAAGGCAACTGGATCACGCGGGCGCCGACCCTGCGTCGCAAGGCGGCCTTGTTGGCGAAGGTGCAGGACGAGTGTGGGCACGGACTCTATCTTTATGCGGCCGCGGAAACGCTCGGCACCTCGCGCGAGGAACTTGTCGATCAGATGCTCAGCGGCAAGGCGAAGTATTCGTCCATCTTCAACTATCCGACGCTGACCTGGGCCGATATCGGCGCGATCGGATGGCTGGTGGACGGTGCCGCCATCATGAACCAGATTCCGCTGTGCCGATGTTCCTACGGCCCCTATGCGCGTGCGATGATCCGCGTCTGCAAGGAAGAGTCGTTTCATCAGCGCCAAGGTTACGAGATCATGGTCACGCTGTCGCACGGGACGCCCGAACAGAAGGCGATGGCGCAGAGTGCGCTGGATCGCTGGTGGTGGCAGTGCCTGATGATGTTCGGCCCGCCGGATGGCGAGAGCCAGCACAGCGATCAGTCGACCCGCTGGAAGATCAAGCGTTTTTCCAACGATGAGTTGCGTCAGAAATTCGTCGACGCCACTGTTCCCCAGGCCGACTATCTCGGCCTCAAGATACCGGATGCGGATCTCAAGTGGAATGCAACGACGGGCCATTGGGATTATGGCGCCATCGACTGGAAGGAATTCCAGGACGTGCTGGCCGGCAATGGCCCCTGCAATCGCGATCGTCTCGCCGCGCGCCGCAAGGCACATGACGATGGCGCATGGGTCCGCGAGGCCGCCGCGGCCTATGCGGAGAAGCAGCGGGCACGCCGCGCAGCTGTCGCGGCTTGAACGGACAGGAGCTGATCATGAGCACGCCGAACATCCAGCTTTGGGAAGTCTTCATTCGCAGTCGCAACGGGCTGGCACACAAGCATGTCGGATCGCTGCACGCCGCGGATGCCGCCCTGGCGATGCAGGCGGCGCGCGATATCTACACGCGCCGCGGCGAGGGGCTGTCGATCTGGATCGTCCCGTCGGACACCATCGTCGCCTCGGATCCCGCCGAAAAGGACATGATGTTCGAGCCGGCACTGTCGAAGATCTATCGGCATCCGACATTCTACGATGTGCCGGACGAAGTTGGCCACATGTGAGCAAGCGTACGCGCTGCTTCTTTCGCGCACGCGTCATGCTCTTACAGCAACAGAATTCTTGCCAGCAGGATCACAGGCCATGGCTGCAGCTTCGATTTCGGTAACTGAGAGCCCCCAGGTGCTCTATGCGTTGCGTCGTGCCGACGACGCGCTGATCTTGGGACACCGGCTTTCAGAATGGTGCGGCCATGCGCCGATGATGGAAGAGGATATGGCGCTCGCCAATATGGGCCTCGACCTGATCGGTCAGGCGCGCGAATTGTACAGTTATGCGGCGAAGGTCGAAGACGCCGGCAATGACGAGGATCGCTACGCCTATCTACGCGACGTCCGCCAGTATCGCAATCTGCTGCTGGTCGAGCAGCCGAATGGCGATTTCGCCCGCACCATCGTCCGGCAGTTCTTCTACTCGGCCTTTGCCGATGCCTACTGGCGCGCCATGATGGGTTCCAAAGATGCCACGCTGGCGGCGATCGCCGCGAAATCCCAGAAGGAGAGTGCCTATCATGTCAGGCATTCGTCTGAATGGGTGATCCGCCTTGGCGACGGCACGGCCGAGAGCCACAGTCGTGCGCAAGACGCCGTTGACGATCTCTGGTCCTTCACCGGCGAGCTGTTCCACACCGACGACAGCGATGCCGGACTGATCGCCGATCGGCTTGTCGTCGATCCCGAGAGCCTGCGTGCCGGTTGGACCGACACCGTAGCGGAGGTTTTGCAGACGGCGACGCTGGCGTGCCCCGAGAAAAGCTGGATGCAGAAGGGCGGGCGATCGGGACATCACAGCGAGCATCTCGGTCATCTTCTCAGCGAGTTGCAGTCGCTACAGCGCTCGTTCCCGGGCGCAACGTGGTAGTCGCCGACATCAATGACAGCGCGTTACGCGCGCGCGCATGGGCCGCGGCGTCCGAAGTGCTCGATCCGGAAATTCCGGTCCTGACCATCGCGGATCTTGGCGTGCTGCGCGACGTATCCATTGTGGACGGACAGGTCGAGGTTGCGATCACGCCGACGTATTCAGGATGCCCGGCGATGAACATGATCGCGCTGGAAATCGAACTGGCCTTGGCGCGTGAGGGCATCTGCAATTCGAAGGTCAGAACGGTGCTGTCGCCAGCCTGGACGACGGACTGGATGAGCGATGACGGCCGCCGCAAGCTGAAAGACTACGGCGTCGCGCCGCCGCAATCCGGCGGTGGCCGTCGCGCATTGTTCGGCGAACAGCAGGTGGCCTGCCCGCAATGCGGGTCGCTCGCGACCGAGGTGTTGTCCGAATTCGGCTCGACGTCCTGCAAGGCGCTGTGGCGCTGCACGGCATGCCGCGAACCGTTCGATTATTTCAAGTGTCACTAGGACGAGTGCCGATGTCCCACGCCCCCAAATTCCATCGTCTCGCGGTCGATGACCTGCGCTGGGAAACTTCCGATGCGGTGTCGATGACATTCGCCATTCCTGGAGATCTCGAACAGGATTACGCGTTTGCGCCGGGTCAGTATCTGACGCTGCGGACCACGATGGATGGGGAAGAAGTACGCCGGTCCTATTCGATCTGCTCCAGTCCCGATGACCGCGAGCTGCGCATCGCCGTGAAGAAGGTCGATGGCGGCGCCTTTTCGAGCTGGGCGCTCGAGCAGCTCAAATCGGGAGACGAACTCGACGTCATGACGCCCACCGGCCGCTTCGGCATCGCGCATGCGCCGGAGCAGGCGCGCATTCATGTGGGCTTCGCTGCGGGATCCGGCATCACGCCGATCATGTCGATCATCCGCGGCATTCTCGCGCGTGAGCCCCAGAGCCGCTTCTTTCTCTTCTACGGCAACCGGACGGCCTCCAGCATTCTATTTCTTCAAGCACTGGAGGAATTGAAAGACCGGTTCATGGGCCGTCTGTCCGTGTTCCACGTCCTATCTCAGGAAGAACAGGACCTGCCGATCCTGTATGGCCGGCTGGATCACGACAAGGTCTCCATCCTGCTGCGCGCGATGGTGCCGGCTCAGGCGGTCGATCACGTATTCATCTGCGGACCGGTGGCCATGAGCGAGGAAATCGCGGCGACCTGCACCGAACTCGGCGTCGCAGCCGAGCATGTTCATGTCGAGCGTTTCGTCTCGGGCCTGGGTGGCAAGCCACGGCCGAAGCCGGTCGTGGCTCCGAAGGCGCCCCCTAAGGCGGTCGCGGCGCTCATCGTGGACGGCAAGCGCAAGGACGTGCCGATCGTCGAGGGGGAATCCATTCTCGATGCGGCGCTTCGCGCGGGCATGGATCTGCCCTATGCCTGCAGGGGCGGCATGTGCAGCACTTGTCGCGCGAAAGTCGTCGAGGGCGACACGCAGATGGATGTCAATTATTCGCTGGAGCCGTGGGAGCTGGAGGCGGGCTTCGTGCTCACTTGTCAGGCACATCCGGTGTCTGCGCGCATCACCGTCGACTATGATCAGGTCTGATTACTTGCTGTCGCGCATGATCGCATAGGCGGTCTGGGCCAGCGCGACTGGCTTTGCGTCGCTTGCGGTTTCGATCGTTACACTGCCGAACGCCATGGTGCGCCCGAGCCTGACTACACGTGCCTGAGCCAGCAGATCGGAACGCATGGCCGGTTTGAGGAAGTGGATAGTCTGATCCACTGTGGTCATCGGCAGATAGCCGCCCGCTGCCGAAGATATCGCGAACACCATGGCGGTGTCGGCCAGAGACATCAGCGCCTGTCCGCAAACCACGCCATTATCGCGGCAGAGCCTGTCCGAGAACTTCATGCGCAAGATAGCGCCGTCACCGCCGATGCTTTCGATTGAGAGGTCGAGGTCCTGCACCCATGGGGCAAAAACGGTCTGCAGCAGATGAGTGGCAGTAGAGGCGTCGAAGGTCGTCATCACGGAGCATCCTGCATTCGATGTGAAGAAATCATCCAAGCGTTACGGGCAATGATGTGAAGCCGCGGAACCGGGCGCGCCGGGCCCGCTGTGCAGGACCGGAGGCGGCGAAATCGGGGAAGCGAGCCATGAAGCGTGCGATGGCGATGCGGCCTTCCATGCGGGCGAGATTGAGACCCGCGCAGACATGGGCGCCCGAAGCGAAAGCCAGATGGCGGTTCGGCGCGCGGCTGATGTCGAGTTGATCAGGCGTAGCAAATTGCGCGGGATCGCGGTTCGCGGCGCCGATGCACAGCGTGATCAGCGTGCCCCTCGGAAGTGCGATGCCTCCGAGCTCGGTCTCGACCGCGACGCTGCGGTTGCCGAGCTGATTGGAGCTTTCGAACCGCAGGAATTCCTCGATCGCGGGGCGGATCAGCGCCGGCTCGTCGATCAGACGCTGCTTTTGCTCCGGAAAGCGCAACAGCAGTTCGAGGCCGTTGCCGATCAGATTGGTCGTGGTCTCATGGCCGGCATTCAGGATGAAGATACAGTTCTGCAGCAATTCACTTTCACTGAGCCGTTCGCCGCCAGCGGTTTCGCCGGCGATGAGACATGTCAGGACGTCGTGTTCGACATCGCCCGGCCGTGCTCGCCGGTCCGCGACCAAGCGGCGCAGATAGTCCAGGAACTCGGCGACGGCGATTTCGCCGCGTGACTGCACCTCTGCCGACAGCGTTGGTTCAAGGGCGCCGAGAATGGCAAGCGACCAGCCGCGCAGCGGGCCGCGTTCGTCATGGGGCACGCCAAGCAGGTTGCCGATCACCTCGATGGGGATCGCCGAGGCGAAATCCTCGATCAGGTCGGCATGGCCGCGGGCCGCGATGTCGTCGAGCAGGCGGTCGACCAAAGCGACCAGCCGCGGTTCGGTTTCAGCGATTGTGCGGGGGCTGAGGGCGCCGGCAATGAGATGGCGAACGCGCGTATGCAGTGGCGGATCGTTGAACACGAGGCTAGTCGTGTGGTGTTCGAACAGCAACGAACCGATGCCGTATTTGGGCGCGAATTCCACCTTCTTGTCGGAACTGAAGCGGGTCGTGTCCTTGTAGATGGCCTCCAGATCGCTGTGCCGTGTTAGGAACAGCGACCCATCTGCCATCCGGTGAAGCGGATCGTGCGCCTGAAGGGCGCGGTAGGTCGGATAGGGGTCATCGTAAAAGGCGTCGGGCAATGCCTTCAACGAAAAGCCGCGGACGAGCTCCGCATCACCGATCGCCGCCGCGCTGGCCATGAGCTGCATCTCCACCGATCATTGACGCTGAAGGCCTCAGGCCAGAATCTCGCTGATCTGAACCGTAGCCTGAGTATCGGTGAAATTTTGGATGTCGGCGAAGATCTCGCGGCCATGCGCCTTGCCGGCAGCCTTGAAATTGTCGAGCGACCCGAAGGTCAGCAGCGCCATCATCTGGAAGTCCGGTGCGCTGCCGTCGGGTTTGCTGACGCCCTTCACGACCTGGGTATTGGTCAACCCATGCGGTGTCCAGCGTTCCCTCACCAGCGGCATATGCTTGCTCAGATAATAATCGAGGTCGAATTTCGTCTCGGCTCCGGCGGGATACATCACTGTGACGAGGATCATGGTGGTCTCCTGAATAGATTTCGGGTGTGGTGGCGGGCAGCCAATGGGCGCTGCCCAATACAAGAATCAGGGGCGCACGGCGTTCATCGTGAGCAGTTCATAGGTCGCCGCCGTTTCGTTGGTCGCGGTGGTGATCTCGACGTCCCAGCGAACCTCGCCATATTGCTTGTTGCGCGGCGACTTCTCCTTCGCGGTCAACCGTACCTTGATGGCCTCTCCGGGTTGCACCGGCTTGATGAAGCGCAGCGAGTCGAGGCCGTAATTGGCGAGCACCGGGCCGGGATCGGGATCCACGAACAGTCCGGCAGCGAAGGACAGCAGCAGGTAGCCATGGGCGACGCGGCCGGGAAAGAACGGATGTCCCTTGGTCGCTTCCTCATCCATATGGGCGTAGAATGTATCGCCGGTGAAGTGGGCGAAGTGCTCGATGTCCTCGAGCGTGATCGTGCGTTCCTTCGACATGAAGGTCTGCCCGACATCGAGATCTTCGAAGTGATAGCGGAACGGATGTCGTTCCTTCTCGACGATCGGCGCGCCTTTGGACCAGCTTCTGGTGATCCCGGTGAGCATGGCAGGTGATCCCTGCAATGCAGTGCGCTGCATGTAGTGTTGCAGACTGCGAATGCCGCCGAGTTCTTCGCCGCCGCCGGCGCGACCGGGACCGCCATGGACCATCTGTGGCATAGGTGAGCCATGGCCGGTCTGTTCCTTGGCGCAATCGCGATCGATCATGACCAGGCGCCCGTGGAAGCTGCCGATGCCGAATACGAGGTCGGATGCGATTTTTGTATCATGCGTATAGATCGATGCGACCAGACTGCCGCCGCCGCGATTGGCGAGGGTGATCGCATCGTCTAGCGCGTCGTAGCCCATGACAGTGCAGACCGGGCCGAACGCTTCGATCTCATGCACGCTGATGGCGGCCGCGGGATTCGCACAATGCAACAGCAATGGCGGCACGAAAGCGCCGCGTGCGGCGTCCGCACCCTCGACCGCAAAATGGTCGGGATCGCCGCTGACCAGTTCGGCTTCGCTGCGCAGCTTCGCTACATGGGCAAGTACGTCGCGTCGCTGGTCCAATCCGACCAGTGGGCCCATGCGCACGCTTTCCAGTTCTGGATTGCCGATGGTGATCTTGGCGAGCCGTTCGCGCAGGGCTGCGATGACGGCATCGACATGGGCGGATGGTGCCATAGCGCGGCGGATTGCGGTGCATTTCTGTCCCGCCTTCACCGTCATCTCCTTCACCACTTCCTTGATGAACAGGTCGAATTCCGGCGTGCCAGGCCCGGCGTCGGGTGCGAGGATAGCGGCGTTGAGCGAATCCCGTTCGGCCACGAAACGAACCGCCTCCCGGGCAATAATCGGATGTCGCTGCAGCTTCTGCGAGGTCTCGGCCGAGCCGGTGAAGGACACCACGTCCTGGCAGGTGAGGTGATCGAACAGGTCGCCGGTCGAGCCGACGACAAACTGGAAGGCGCCGTCGGGTAGAATGCCGGACTCGGCAATCATGCGCGCCAGCGCATGCGCCACATAGGACGTGACGGTCGCGGGCTTGGTCACGACGGGAACGCCGGCCAGTAATGCGGGGGCGAGTTTTTCCAGCATTCCCCAGCAGGGGAAATTGAACGCATTGATATGAACCGCGACGCCATGCAGCGGCGTCACGATATGCTGGCCGGCGAAGCTGCCGGTTTTCGACAGCGATTCCACGCCGCCATCGAGCATAAATTTCGCATTGGGCAGTTCACGGCGACCCTTGCCGGCATAGACGAACAGGGTGCCGATGCCGCCGTCGACATCGATCATGTTATCGGTGCGGGTCGCGCCGGTCTGGAACGACAGCTTGTAAAGCTGTTCTTTGCGCTCGGTGAGATACTGACCGAGTTTCTTCAGCAAGTCTGCGCGCTGGTGAAAGGTCAGTCGCCGCAGATGTGCGCCGCCAGTGCCGCGGGCATAGTCCAGCACCTTGCGCATATCGATCCCGCCACTGATCGCTTGTGCGATCACGTCGCCGGACACTGCGCTGGCGATCTCGATCAGGTCGCGCCCGGGGGCCGCCCATTGTCCGCAAACGAAGCTTTCGAGTTTCATGAGATCGCCCTTCTTTGTGAGTGGCCGAGTGGGGAGGCTGCGCTACTTGCGTGCAGTGGCACGTTTGGGGACGGGAGCGGGATGCGCCAGCAGATCGCGCGTGCCGTCGGTGATCAGCCGTGTGACCAGGTCGGCATAGTCCCCGCGGGTGAACGGGCCCTGGCTCCTGAACCAGAGGTAGTGCCAGTTGACCATTCCGAACAGCGACATCGTCACCGGCTTGAGCATCGTCGTGCCCGCGAGCTGCGGGGCGATCCCGGATACGGCGCTGGAAAAGATGCGCACGAGTTCGCGTTCCATGTTCTTCAACGCGGATTGGCGCTCGTCGGACAGGAACCGCATGCTGCTGATCTGCACGCTGTGCTGTGCGTCGGCGTCGCGATAGGCCTCGAGCAGCGCTGCCACCAACTCGCGCAACCGCGCGGCGGGTGCCAGATCGGGGTGGTCGGCAGCCTCGACGACTTGCAGCAGGTCTTCGAGATGGACGCGGATGACGTCGAACAGAAGCTCATCCTTGTCCGTGTAGTAATGATAGAGATTTGCCTTCGACACCCCGCATGCGGCGGCAATCTTGTTCATGGATGCACGGTCATAACCGTATTCGGAGAACAGCTCCGCCGAGCGATCGAGGATCGCGCGGCGCTTGTCGTCGTAATTGTTGGCGCGGGGACGGGCCATGTTGAATCGAAGTCCTTTGGATTCTAGCTCTGCGGCCGGCGGTCGAGGATACGTCTGGCCTTGCCGGCCGAACGTTCGATGCCGTCGGGGTCGCGGATGATGACGCGCGATGTGATGCCGATGGTGTCCTTGATCGCCTGCTCCAGCCGGTTGGCCGTGGCCTGACGGAGGTCTGACGCAGAGAATTCGGGACGGGCCTCGACGTGAATCTCCATCTCGTCCATGCGACCGCTTCGCGTCAACACGATCTGGTAATGCATCGACAACCCGGGGATGGTCTGCAGCTTTTCCTCGATCTGGGTGGGAAACACATTGACACCGCGCAGGATGATCATGTCGTCGGTGCGACCGGTGACCTTCTCCATGCGTCGCATGGCGCGCGCCGTGCCGGGCAGCAGGCGGGTGAGGTCGCGCGTCCGGTAACGGATGATCGGCATTGCCTCCTTGGTCAGCGATGTGAACACCAGCTCGCCTTCCTCGCCGTCCGGCAGCACCTTTCCGGTATGCGGATCGATCACTTCCGGATAGAAATGATCCTCCCAGATATGCAACCCGTCCTTGGTCTCCACGCATTCGCTGGCGACGCCCGGGCCCATCACCTCCGACAGGCCATAGATGTCGACGGCATGCAGATCGAAGGCTTCCTCGATCTCCTCGCGCATCGCATTGGTCCACGGCTCGGCACCAAAGATGCCGATGCGCAGCGACGACTTGCGCGGATCCAGGCCCTGCTTCCGGAATTCATCCAGGATCGCCAGCATGTAGGATGGCGTCACCATGATGATGTCAGGCTTAAAATCGGTGATGAGCTGCACCTGACGTTCGGTCATGCCGCCGGAGATCGGGATCACCGTGCAGCCGAGACGTTCCGCGCCGTAATGCGCGCCGAGGCCGCCGGTGAACAGGCCGTAGCCATAGGCGTTGTGCAGCTTCATGCCGGCGCGTCCGCCCGCGGCGCGGATCGAGCGAGCAACCACATCGCTCCAGGTGTCGATGTCGCGCTTGGTGTATCCGACGACGGTGGGCTTGCCGGTGGTGCCCGACGAGGCATGGATGCGTGCGACCTGCTGCTCGGGCACGGCGAACATGCCGAACGGATAGTTGTCACGCAGGTCGGCCTTGGTGGTGAACGGAAATTTCGCGAGATCGTCGAGGCTCGTGAGATCGTCCGGATGAATACCGGCGGCGTCGAATTTGGCGCGGTAGTGCGGGACGTTGTCATAGGCATGGCGCAACGACCATGCGAGTTGCTTTAGCTGCCAGGTCTGCAGGTCTGCGGTGGCGGCGACTTCGTAGCGGTCCAGTTCAGTCGGTTCGGGTCTGAGCTGGTCCAGCTTGCGCAACGGCATTTGAAACATGGAATCCTCCCGGATCGGCTTTTTATTGAGCTGGGGTGGAATTCGGCGGCACCAACTCGCCCGAAATGGTGCGCGAGTGGCCGCGGAATTCGGCAACGACGATATTCTTGCTGTCACGCACCGTGACATCGTAGATGCCACCACGCCCGGCCTTCGAGCGTTCGATGGCGTGGGCGGTGAGCGTCTCGCCGGCAGCAACAGCGCGGATAAAGGTCACGGCGCATTGTTGCGCGACGGCGCGCTGATTGTAGCTATTGCAAGCGAAGGCGAAAGCCGAGTCGGCGAGGGTGAAGATGAAGCCGCCGTGGCAGATATCGTGACCATTGGTCATGTCCGGCCGCACCGTCATGGCGAGCACCGCTTCGCCGGGCGCGATCCGCTGGATCGACATGCCCAGTGCCTTGCTGGCGCGATCATCGTGCCACATCGTGTCGGCACAGGCCTGGGCCATGGTCTGCGCCGCGGTCTCGGCTGCGTGCGACTCCATTACTGCCTCCCGACAAAGCGCGGCGCGCGCTTTTCCATGAAGGCGGTGACGCCTTCGAGGTAGTCCGGCGTACGACCGGCTTGTCCCTGCAGATTGCATTCGAGGTCAAGCTGCTGGTCGAGACTGTTGGTCTCAGAGGCGTCGAGCGCCTGCTTGATCAAAGCAAGGCCGGCGGTCGGCTGGTTCGCGAAATGAGCTGCGAGGCAATGTGCTTCGTTCATCAGGTCGGCGTCATCCACCGATTTCCAGATCATGCCCCAGGCTTCCGCCTGGTCCGCGGGAACGGGTTCGGCGAGCAGTGCGAGCGCCCGGGCCCGCGCGGTGCCCACCAGTCTCGGCAGGATCCACGTGCCGCCAGCATCCGGGACGAGGCCGAGCTTGGCGAAGGCCTGGATGAATTTCGCGGAGCGCGCGGCGATCACGATGTCGCAGGCGAAGGCCACATTGGCGCCCGCGCCGGCCGCGACGCCGTTGACGGCACAGATCACCGGCATCGGCAGGCTGCGCAATTTGCGAACCAGCGGATTGTAGTAGGTCGCAATAGTAACGGAGAGATCCGGTGTTTCACCCGGCGTGAAAACGCCGTCGGAAAGGTCCTGTCCGGCGCAGAAACCGCGGCCCGCGCCGGTCAAGAGCATGGCACGGCAGGATGTGTCGGCTTCCGCAGCTACCAGGGCCGCCATCAATTCGGCATGCATTGCCGCGCTGAACGAGTTCAAGCGGTCGGGCCTGTTGAGCGTGAGAACGCGATAGCCTTCACGGATTTCGGTCGTGACGAGACTCGTATCCACCGCTTCCTCCCTTTTGTTGCTTGGTCGTTATTTTTCGGCTCTGCGCCGTTGTGAAGCAGACGTTACTATTGACCAACCGTCCGGTCAATTATAAAAGTCGATCCGGGATTTGGTGCCATCGCGCGCGGTTTGGCCGCTAGGATGCACGCAAAGCGCCGGGCACGCTCAAAAATGGGCGGCCATCATAGGGGAGGAAACGAGATGACGTGCCACTCGCATTTCAAGAGCCTTGCTATTGCCGCAGCCATCGCGCTGCCGCTGTCGGGACTGTCCATCTACAGCCCGGCGCTTGCACAGCAGACCGTCAAAATCGGGTCGGTGCTGTCGGTCACAGGTCCCGCGTCGTTTCTCGGCGAACCCGAAGACAAAACGCTGCGCATGTATGTCGACAAGATCAACGCTGCTGGCGGCGTAGCCGGCAAGAAGATCGAACTCGTGATCTATGATGATGGCGGCGACGCCAACAAGGCGCGCACATTCGCCACCCGTCTGATCGAGGACGACAAGGTGGTCGCGATGGTCGGAGGCTCCACCACGGGCACCACCATGGCGATGGTGCCGGTGTTCGAAGAGGCGCAGGTCCCGTTCATCTCGCTGGCCGGCGCTATCGAAGTGGTCGATCCCGTGCGCAAGTTCATCTTTAAGACGCCACACACAGACAAAATGGCGTGCGAGAAGATCTTCGAAAATCTCAAGCAGCGCAATTTTACCAAGATAGCGATGATCTCCGGCACTGATGGCTTCGGCGCTTCGATGCGGGCGCAATGCGTTAAGGTCGCCCCGACCTATGGCGTGCAAATCATCGCCGAGGAAACCTATGGCCCGCGCGACAGCGACATGACGGCGCAGCTCACCAAGATCAAGGGCGTTGCCGGGGTGCAGGCCGTGGTCAATCCCGGTTTCGGACAAGGGCCCGCGATCGTGACGCGCAATTATGCGCAGTTGGGCATGTCGGCGACCCCGCTGTATCAGAGCCATGGCGTGGCATCGAAAAGCTTCATCGAGCTCGCCGGTCCAGCTGCGGAAGGCGTACGGCTTCCGGCCGCGGCGCTTCTGGTCGGCGACAAGCTGCCGGACGGCGACCCGCAGAAGAAGGTCGTGGTCGACTACAAGCAGACATTCGAGGCGACGGCCAAGCAACCGGTCTCGACCTTTGGCGGTCATGCATATGATGGGCTGTACATCATGGTCGAGGCGATGAAGCGCGCCAACTCCACTGACGCCAAGAAAGTGCGCGACGAAATCGAGAAGACCAAGGGCTTTGTCGGCACCGGTGGCATCGTGACCATGTCGCCGACTGACCATCTCGGCCTCGATCTATCCGCCTTCCGCATGCTGGAAGTGAAGGGCGGCGACTGGGCCCTGTTGCCACCCGGTACCTGACGTCACAACCGGCGATCTCCGCGACACGCATGGTCGTGCGCGGGGATCGACTGCTCTCGCTCCACGCAGAACAGATTGTACTGGCAATGAAAGGCCGTTGGCACGCATGCCGGAGTTTTTTCAATTTCTGGTCTCGGGCCTGACGATCGGCGCGGTCTACGCCCTGGTCGCACTTGGCTTTACCCTGGTCTACAACGCCTCCGACGTGGTGAACTTCGCTCAAGGCGAGTTCGTCATGCTGGGCGGAATGGTCACGGTTTTCGTTCATGCGGCCGGTGTGCCGCTGCCGCTTGCGGCGCTGGTCGCGGTCATCGTGTCGGTCGTCCTTGGCCTGTCGCTGTACTGGCTCGCAATCGCGCCGGCCCGCGGTGCGTCGGCCGTGTCGCTGATCATCATCACCATCGGTGCGTCGATCCTGCTGCGCGGTGCGGCGCAGATCGTTTTCGACAAGCAGTTTCACAAGCTGCCGGCATTCTCCGGTGATACGCCGGTGCAGATGCTGGGCGCCGCGGTTCAGCCGCAGAGCTTCTGGGTGATTGGCGGCACCGCCGTGATGGTCCTGTTGCTCTACGTCTTTCTCGAACGCACCCTACTCGGCAAGGCTGTGCTCGCCACATCGGCCAACCGGTTCGCCGCACGGCTTGTCGGCATCAACACCACGACCATCATGGCGCTGGCTTTCGGCGGCTCGGCCGCCATCGGTGGTGTTGCCGGCATCCTGATCACGCCGATTACCCTGACGAGCTACGATGTCGGCACGTTGTTGGCGCTGAAGGGCTTTGCCGCAGCCATGCTCGGCGGCATGGGCAATCCGCTCGGTGCTGTTGCCGGCGGGCTGCTGCTCGGGTTGCTCGAAGCGTTCGGCGCCGGCTACATCAGCTCAACCTACAAGGATGCGTTTGCCTTCATCGTGATCCTCGCAGTGCTGTTTGCCGCGCCACAGGGGCTGTTCGGCCGCCGCACCATCGAGAGGGTCTGAGCGATGCTTGCAGCCCTGCGCCACCGCTATGGAATTCTGCTCGTGCTGGCGATCGTCATCGCCGTCCTGCCGCTGGCATTTCCGTCGAGCTATTATTTCCGGGTCGCGTCATTGGTTTGGGTCTCTGCCTTTGCGGCGATCGGCCTGAATATCCTGATGGGCAAGGCCGGGCAGGTCAGTCTCGGCCATGCCGGTTTTTTCGGGATCGGCGCATATGCCGTGGCGATCGGCCCGACACATCTCGGCATCCCGTCGCTGGCGGCGCTGCTGCTCGGTTGCCTGCTGTCGGCGCTGCTGGCCTTTCTTGTCGGCCGCCCGATCCTTCGCCTGAAGGGGCACTATCTCGCGATCGCAACGCTCGGATTCGGCGTGTTGGTCGCGCTGGTCATTACCACAGAAAGCCGCTGGACCGGCGGTCCGGACGGCATGTCGGTGATGAAACTCACGCTGTTCGGCTGGCGCGCCAGTGGATCCGATACCTGGTACTGGATTACGGGCGGGTTGCTGCTCGCAGGTACCTGGATTGCACTCAATCTGGATGATACGCCAACCGGACGCGCGTTTCGCGCGCTACATGACAGCGAAATCGCTGCCAGGGTGACTGGCGTCAACGTCAATCGTTTCAAGCTGCAGGCCTTCGTCATTGCAGCGGTCTACGCCTCACTGGCGGGCTCTGCGCTCGCGCTGATGAACGGCTTCGTCAATCCGGATCAGGCCGGCTTCCTGCATTCCATCGAACTCGTGACCATGGTCGTTCTCGGCGGCCTCGGCTCGGTGCTGGGCAGTATCGTCGGGGCGGCCGTGTTGATCATGCTGCCGCAGGTGCTCACCGTATTTCAGGAATACGAGAACCTGCTGCTGGGTGCCATCATCATCGTGTCGATGATCTTCATGCGCGAGGGCATCGTGCCCATGCTGTCGAAGTTCATGATGGGGCGCCGCGCATGACCATTCTCAAAGTCAGCGACATCGGCATCTCGTTCGGAGGCCTCAAGGCCATCGACGGCGTCGGCTTCTCCGTTGAAGCCGGCCAGATATTCTCCATCATCGGGCCGAATGGTGCCGGCAAGACCACATTGTTCAACGTGATTTCCGGCATCTACGAAGCGAGCGAAGGTCGCATCGAACTGGCGGGGCAGGATGTCACCCGCCTTGAACCCGATGCGCTGGCGGCGCGGGGCCTGTCCAGAACATTTCAGAACCTGCAGATATTCCAGCGCATGACCGCAGTGGAGAACGTCATGGTCGGACGGCATCTGCAGGAAAAGTGCAACCTGTTCGCGGATCTGTTGCGGCTGCCTTCGGTGACGCGCCAGAACGAGGAGACCCGTGCGGCTGCGCTTGCTTTCCTGGATGAGGTTGGCTTGCGGGACCAGGCCGACACGCCGGCGGGCGCGCTATCCTATGGGGCCTGCAAGCGCCTTGAGATCGCACGCGCGCTGGCTGCCGAGCCACGTGTGTTGTTGCTCGATGAACCGGCGGCAGGCTGCAATTCAGTGGAGACTGAGGAGATCGACCGGCTGATCTGTCGGGTGGCGGCGAAGGGCATCGCCGTGGTGCTGGTCGAGCATGACATGAAGCTGGTGATGAAGATCTCTGATCGAATTCTGGCGCTGGAGCGGGGGCGGCCGCTCATTGAGGGCAGTCCGGGCGAGGTGCGCGCCAACCCGGCCGTGCTTGAAGCCTATCTCGGCAAACATGGCGCGCGGGAGGCTGCCCGTGCTTGAGATCTCCAATCTCCGCAGCCGCTATGGACGTATCGAAGTCCTTAAGGGCATCAGTCTCGACGTGCAGACTGGCGAAGTTGTTGCGCTGATCGGTTCGAACGGTGCCGGAAAGACGACGCTGCTGCACGCGCTATCCGGAGTTCAGCCGATCAGCGGCGGCCAAGTGACATTTCTTGGTGAGCGCATCGACGGCTTGCCTGCCCATCGCCGCGTGGCGCGCGGCATTCTTCAGTCGCCAGAGGGGCGGCAGATATTCGGCCCGCTCACCGTGGAGGATAACCTGCGGCTTGGCGCCTATCTGCGGCGCGACAAGGACATCGCCGAAGATCGCGACAGGATCTTCGGCATGTTTCCAATTCTGGCCGAGAAGCGAAATCAAATAGCAGGGGGTCTGTCAGGCGGACAGCAGCAGATGCTGGCCATCGGCCGTGCTTTGATGGGCAAGCCGAAGCTGCTGCTGCTAGATGAACCTTCGCTCGGTCTGTCACCCCTGCTTGTTGATCAGATATTAGCGGCCATTGTTTCGTTACGTGCCCTCGGCATGACCGTATTGCTTGTTGAGCAGAATGCCATGGCAGCACTTGAAATCGCTGACCGCGGTTATGTGATTGAAACCGGCCATATTGTCCATGCCGGACCCGCATCGCAATTGCTGTCAGATCCCAAAGTAAAAGCGGCTTATCTCGGCTTGGAATAATGTAGGCATGGCTGCTTGTGGCGCAAAGCTGTCATTCGATCCCTTTGCGATTCCATGGGGGATGCGCGTATGACCCGCATTCCGCCGACCTAGCACGCGAGATGACGCCGCGCCTGACAGCACCGGTGTCAACTCTCGTCCTCGACGAGCTGTTGTGAGCCATCCAACGATGCAGCAACGTGTGCTTGCGAGAAGCAAGCACCAGCGGACAGGGCCTGTCCTTTATGACGCAAAGCGAAGGATGCGCTCGACCATTCTCACATTGGCGAGATCGAGCATCCGGTTGTCCAGTGTCACGGTGCCATGCCCGTCCCGTTCGGCGGCGCGCATCGCTTCGATGATCGTCAGTTTCCCTTTTTGTGCGTGCTTGGCGCTGTGGCCAATGCCTGTTCGAGATGCAGACGCATTTTGGCGGAGGCTTGGCTGAAATCTTCTGTTGCAATCGCCTCGATGATTGCGACGTGCTCACGGCACCAGTCCTGGACGCGGCGGCTGTTCGTGTAGCTGCCGAATTCCAGCAGCCGCCTCAGCCGGTTCTGGTGCTGGACCGCTTGAACGAAGAAAGCGTTGCCACTGAATTCAGCGCACATTTCGTGAAACGCTGCATCTGTCTCGAACAGTTGCGTACTGCTGACGGAGGCGATGTCAGGATGCGAGATGAGATACAAATGTTGTAAGCGTATTCGTTCGATGGCGGCCAGATCCGGCTTGAAAGTCGGTAGCAGGAAGCAGGCCGGTTCGAGCGTGAGCCGAAATTCGTAGCTGCCTCGCAACGAGACGAGGGAATCGAAGGTGGGAAGGAAGGTCCATCCGTGTCCCTTATTCTTCGCGATCAAACCGTCCTCGGCAAGTCGCGACAGGGTGCGCGTCAGCGCTACACGGTCGACGTCGTAGCGACGCGCGATTTCGCTCTGGGTCATGGAATTTGGAACGGCGTTATCCAGACGATCACGCACCAGCCGCTGATAGAGTTTCTCGTCTGCCGTCGAAGGAACCTCGATCTCAATGCGATGCAATGAGTCGAACGGCTTGCGCAGGAAATATCCGTGGTTCTTCCGCGTATCGACGATACCGCGCTCGGCAAGAAGGTTGAGCGCCGAGCGGATCGGGGTTCGCGAAACCCCGACAAGGTCGGCGAGCTGCTGCTCGCGCAGATGATGGCCAGGCTCCAGCTTGGCGTCGCGGATGACGTCCAGAAGCTGATTGGCCAGGTGGAAGCTGCTCTGACGGGAGGAAGGCGCCATTTTAGCGGAGGTTTCGAAGGTTCATAGCTAAAGTACGGTACGTTTCATTCAATACAATATGACCATCGCATGTTCCAAGCAATATCTGGGTGATAAAAGCTTAGGCATGAGTTGCCTGTCGATGAGGCTTGACGAAGCTGGGGGCATTGATTGTACGTTATGTATCAATAAAACAATCAAAGCACAGGTGCCACCATGCCACGCTTGCGCATTGTCTGCGAAATATTGCTGCTCTGCCTGGTCGGCCCGGCTTTGCTTTCCAGGCAGGTCATGGCCGCCGACCTCTCTGCCGCTACTCTCGTGGAAAAAGCAGCGCTGACCTACGGCGTCGCCGCCACCTTCGCGCCGTTCGAATATCAGAAGGACGGCAAGCTGGCCGGCTTCGACATCGACATGATCGGTGCATTGAGCAAAAAGCTTGGCGCCGAGGCGAAGCCGATGAACATGGAGTTCAAGGGCCTGATCCCCGCGCTTCAGGGCGCGCGCATCGATCTCATCAATTCGGCCATGTACATCAATGAGCAACGCGCTGCTCAGGTCGACTTCATCCCCTATCTGAAGATCGGCACCTTGGTCGTCGTTCAGGCGGCCAATCCCGCGAAAATCACGGGGCGCGATAACTCCCTGTGCGGCAAGACCATCGCCGTCACGCTCGGTGGCATACAGGAGAGCTACGCGCGGCAGGACGACAAGCGATGCCGCGATGGCGGGCTCGCAGGCGTCACCGTGATGACGCTGCCTACTGCGCAGGATTCGGCGTTGACGCTGCGGCAGGGGCGCGCCGACGCGCTGTTTAACGCCACGCCAGGCGCCGTCGAACTGATGGACAAAGTGCCGGGCGTCTACACCGTGGTCGGGGCTGAGTTCGAGGCGAATACCCTGATCGGCATCGCAGTGCGCAAGGGCGACACGGCGATGAAAGCGGCCATCGAGGCCGCGCTCAAGGAGATCGTCGCCGACGGCACTTACAAGACGCTGATCGAGACCTGGAAATTTCCTGCCTCCGTGTCGCTGCTCAACTGAGGGGGCGTTGTCGTGTCAATCGAACTCGTCTGGCACTATCTCGTTTCACCAAGCTTCGTTCACGGCGCCGGGATGACCCTGCTGCTGACGGCGACCTCGCTGTTCTTCGGCGTCATGATCGGTCTCGTGCTCGCGCTGATCCAGGAAGGCCGGACGCGCGCGGGACATGTCGTAACGTTTTTTTACCTGTGGCTGTTTCGCGGCACGCCGGTGCTGTTCCAGGTCATCTTCATCTACAACGTGCTGCCGTCGTTCGGCATCAAGCTGTCGGCATTCGTGTGTGCCGTGCTGGCGCTGTCCTTGAATGAGGGCGCGTACATGGCGGAAATCTTGCGGTCGGGTCTGCAGGCAGTGAAGAAGGGCCAACGTACTGCCGGCCTCGCGCTCGGCATGACCGGCAGCCAGATGATGCGCTATGTCGTCGTTCCGCAGGCGGCACGAATCGTCTTGCCGCCGATCGGTAACCAGATGATAGGTATGCTGAAGCTCAGCGCGCTGGTCTCGGTGATCGCCGTCGAAGAATTGTTACTGGTAGCGAACCAGACCGCGAGCGCCGACTTCCGCTACTTCGAGGCGCTGACCGCGGCCGGCATCTACTATCTCACGATGACCACGGCGTTCATGGGCCTGCAGATACTGATCGAGACGGCGCTCGATCCCAAGAAGCGTCAGCGCATGCGGCGGGTTTCGCTAACCGAGCGCATGCTCGGGACATCAAAATCGTTCGCTGTTCGATAGGCGCAGGGAATGGTTGTGGAGCATTTTCTCGAGATCGTCGGCATCAACAAGAGCTTCGGATCTGTGCAGGTCCTGAAGACTTGCAGCATGACGGTTGCAGCGAAGGAGACCGTTGTCGTCATCGGTCCGTCCGGTTCCGGGAAGTCGACGCTGCTGCGTTCGATCAACCTGCTGGAGCCGGTCGACAGCGGCGATATTTTCTTCGCCGGTGAGAATATCACGCGCGAACGCAAGAAGGCGCATCTGTTGCGCCAGCAGATAGGCATGGTGTTCCAGAATTTCGAGCTGTTTGCCCATCTTTCTGCGGTCGAAAATGTGATGCTTGCGCCAATGAAGATCCTTGGCGTCAGCTCTGCCGATGCTCACGACATTGCCGTTGATCTGTTGCGGAAAGTCCAGATTCCGGAAAAAGCGGATGCCTTCCCCGACGAGTTGTGCGGTGGTCAGCAGCAGCGTGTCGCCATCGCCCGCGCGCTCGCCATGCGTCCCAAGTTGATGCTCTACGATGAGCCGACATCCGCACTCGATCCCGAAATGATCCGCGAAGTGCTCGATGTGATGGCCGACCTCAGCGCGGAAGGGATGACTAGCATCGTCGTGACCCACGAGATGGGATTCGCGCGCCGCGCTGCCGACAGGATCGTCTTCATGGAGCAGGGCGAGATCATCGAAAGCGCGTCGAGCGATCAGTTCTTCGGCGGGACGGTCAATGATCGGGCGCGTCGGTTCCTCGATCAGATCCTTCACTGAGCACATGTCCGGAGTCCGTTGAATGCCCTTGTCCCCCGATGCCGCCCGCATGAAGCGCGAACTGGCGAGCCTCGTCGCGATCGACACGCAAAACCCTCCCGGCAACGAAGCGCGCGCCGCGCAATTTCTGCGTGGTCTGCTGACGACCGAGGGATTTGAAGTCGCGCTACAGGAGTACAAGCCGGCGCGGATCAACGTCATCGCGCGGCTCGAGAACGGCGCCGGCCCGGTTTTTGCCTTCAACACCCATATGGACGTCGTACCGGTGGGCGATGGCTGGTCGTCCGACCCCTTTGCCCTGAAGGAGGCGGATGGGCGGCTCTACGGTCGCGGCGCGTGCGACTGCAAGGGCCCGCTTGCGGCGATGCTGGAGGCCATGCGCATGCTCGCTGCGGATCGCGCGGCTTGGTCGGGCACGCTGCTAGGCGTCTTCGTTGCCGACGAGGAGATCGCCAGCGAAGGCGCCAAGTTCTATGCCGCCAGTGCTCCGAAGATCGACGCTGCCGTTATCGGCGAGCCCACCTCCAATGCAATCTTCACTGCGCATAAGGGAAGTCTGCGCCCACTCGTGCGGGTGCACGGCGTGTCGGCGCACTCCGGTACGCCGCATCTCGGGGAGAACGCGATCTACCGTGCCGGTGAACTTCTGGGTCTTGTTGCCGAACATCATGAAGGCGTTGTGCGTCATCGCACCCATCCTCTCGTGGGAGCGGCAAGCCTGACGGTGACCCGCATGAATGGCGGTCATGCGGATAATGTGCTGCCCGGCGCTTGCGATCTTCTGCTTGATCGCCGGATGGTGCCGGGCGAGGACGAAGAGGCGGTCAAGCGTGAAATCGGCGACTTGCTCGCGCTCGCCCGTGAACGCTTTGGCGTGCGTGCCGAGATCATCGGTTACAACGCAACGACCGGCGGTGCGACGGAGACGGCCCTGGACACTCCAATCGTACAAGCGAGCCTCGCCGCAAGCCGGGCCCATAGTGCGGCCAAGTCAGGCCCCTTCGGTTTCCAGGGTGGCTGCGATCTCGTGCATTTCCGCAGCATCGGCGCGCAGGGAACAGTGATCGGCCCGGGTGATCTCGCCGTTGCCCACAAGCCCGATGAGTTCGTGCCGGTGGATGAGTTCGTCGCCGCCAGCTTGATCTATCGCGATGTGGCGAAAGCCATGTTGCAGAACGGAGCTTGAGCTGGTGCGTGTCTCGCTGCACTCGACTGATCTGCATTATAGCGGTGGCCTCGTGCTACACACGGCGTCGTCCGGCAGCATTCCGTATCTGAAAGAAATTTATCTGCGGCTTGACGATGGCGAGACGATCGGTATCGGCGAAGTGCGGGCCAACATCGCTTACCTCAATGGCTTCGCTGAAGGCACCGTGGTGGAATACGCGGTCGCGGCCATGGGCGCCGTGGACTGGACGCGTGATCCGGTCGACCTGCTTGCGACGATGGCAGATTGGGGAGAGCCCTTGATCGCTCCGGTGCGCACGTTGATCGACTGCGCGCTGCATGATTTCGTTGCGCGCCGCGAACGCCTGACCGTGGCCGCCTGGCTCGGCGCCTCCTCGCAGAAGGTGGTCCACGAGACCAACCAGACATTGTTCTGGTCGCCGTTCGACGAATTCTTTGCGCAGGCACAAACCTATGTCGATCGTGGCTTCAGGGATCTCAAGGTTCGGGTCGCCGCCGCTGATTTCGCCGAGGACCTGCGCCGGATCGCGATGCTGCGTGAGCGTTTCGGCACGCAGGTCAAGATTGCCGCTGATGCAAACGGGCGTTGGTCGGCGGAGGAAGCACTTGAGAAGCTCGATGCGCTGGCCGTCTACGACCTCGCTTATGTCGAGCAGCCCGTTCCACCCGGAGACTGGGCGGCCGTCGATTTGCTTGCCGATCGAAGTCCGTTGCCGGTGATGCTCGACGAAAGCGTCGCCACGCCGGATGATATCGCGCGGATCTGCACTTATGGCGGTCGGGTTTTTGCGCATCTCAAACTGATAAAGCTCGGTGGCATTGCGCCGACCGTGGCTGCGGCGCGGCGGCTGTCAGATGCGGGCATCCCTTTTATGATCGGCCAGATGAACGAAGGCGGTGCCGCGACAGCTGCAGCGCTGCACGTGGCCTGCGCGGCGTCACCTGCCTTTGCGGAGCTCTACGGCGCCGACGGCCTCATCGATGATCCGGTCTCGGGCGTCTCGTACACGGCAGGGACCGTGTACGCGGACCATCCACTTGGCCTCGGTGTCGCCTTCGACGCTGCAGCCACCCACCTCATCGGAGATTTTAGCCATGGATAACAACGGCATTCGGCAGGGCTCGGAATCAGCTTTCCCGAAAGTGGAGTACGACCAGCGGATTGCGCGCGCGCGCAAGCTTCTGGCTGCGGCCGGCATCGACGTCATGGTCGTGACCGGGCCAGAGAATATCTTCTACCTCACAGGGCAGCAGACGCCAGGCTACTACACTTTCCAGGCGCTGGTACTGCCGGTGGAAGGCGAGCCCGCATTCGTCGTCCGGCAGCTCGAATATTTCAACTTCACCGCAAACACCTTCATCGCGAACGCGGAAATCTATCAGGACGGCGATCAGCCGGTGAACTTCCTGGTCAACGTCATCAAGGCGCGCGGCTGGTCGTCGAAACGCCTTGCCATCGACAAGCGCGGCTGGTTCCTTCCGATTGCCACCTATGAGTCGCTGCAGGATAAGCTTGGCGCATTCCATGACGGCGCCGGGATCATTGAGCAGCTCCGGATCGTGAAGTCGACTGCCGAAATCGAGAAGATTGCGATGGCGGCCTCTTACGTCGAAGCCGGCATGCGCGCTGGGCTCGCGGCGGTGAAAGCGGGTGCGAGCGAGAATGATTTCGTCGCGGCCATGGTAGGTGCGGCGATCTCGGCGGGGTCCGAATATGTCGGCATGGAGCCGCTGGTCTCCGCCGGCCGGCGCTCGGGCGTACCGCACGGCACCTGGCGCCGCGGCAGACTGGGGATGAACGAGCCTGTCTTCCTCGAAATGGCCAGCAGCCACGATCGCTATCACGCCGCCTTGATGCGCTGCGCCTGGGTCGGTCCGATGCCGCAAGTGGCGGTCGACATGGAGAAAACCTGTCAGGAGGGACTTCAGGCGGCGATCGAGGCGATCCGTCCCGGTGCGCTATGCGAGGCGCCGCATATCGCTTGCCAGCAAGTGATCGACCGTGCCGGCTATACCGACAACTTCAAGAAGCGCGCGGGCTACAGCATCGGTATCGCCTTCGCACCTGACTGGGGCGAGGGCGGCATCCTCAGCCTCTATACGGGCGTCACCACCGAGCTGCGGCCGGGAATGGCGTTCCACATCCCGGTAGCGCTGCGCGTCTTCGGTCAGTTCACAGTCGGCGTCAGCGAGACGGTGGTGGTCACCGAAACCGGCTGCCGTGCGCTCAGCGTGATCGATCGTCCGATCCTGCGCATCCCCGGCTGACACCACAACAATTCAACATTCGGAAGGACAGGAATTATGGAAGATATCACTGAGTGTCATGCGCGGTTGCGCGGACTATTCAACATCACCGTCACGCCATTCAAGGCTGATGGTGCGTTCGACTATGTGGGTCTGGCGCGGAATATCGAGCGGGTCATCAGCCTCGGCTTCGACGGCATTCTGATCGGCGGCACCTATGGCGAGTTTCCGGCCATGTCGGCCGAGGAGCGGGCCGATCTGTTCCGGCGCGTGATGGACATCGTCGGCGACCGGGTTCCTGTCATGCTGTGCAGCGCCGGATCCGACGTCCGCGTCGTCCGTGAACTGACGGCGCTTGCCGGCGACCTTGGTGGTCTGCCGATGGTGACGCCGCCGTTCGTTTCGGAAGTCACGGATGCGCAGATCGTGGCGTTTTTCCGCGACATGGTCCCGCTCTCGCGAACCGGCGTGCTGGTCTACAACGCACCCGGCATCGGTATCACCCTGTCGCCATCGACGCTGGAGCAACTCGCCGAGATTCCCGGCGTCGTCGGCGTGAAGCAGGGGGATCTGTCTCCCACAGCGATCGATCAGATTGCCAATCGGATCGGCGGTCGTATCCGTCTGTTCTGCGCTTCCGATCTCGCTTTCCTTGGTCCGATGATGTGCGGCTTCGACGGTATCAGCTCGACCAACAGCTGCGCGCTGCCGGAGCTCATTCTGGCTGCCTATCGGGCGCTCGAAGCCGGCGATGCAGCGGTGGCACGCGATCTGCATCGGCTTTGGTATCCCTTCCGGGCTCTGGCGCGAGAATTCGGGCAGCCGCAGACGACCAAGGCTGCCATGAACCTGCGTGGTTTCGATGGTGGCTCGGTCCGTTCGCCGCTGCGGGATATTGAGATTGCGAACGTCACGGCGGTTGCCAAGGTGTTGCGCGAACTGGCCGCCGATCGGCGTTCGGGATTCAGCGCTGACCTTGCCGCCTGACCAGAATACACGCGCGGCAAGAACATGACGCGTGACGACACCATCGCAAACATCACACAGAGGAGCAGTCAATTGAATCGCAGGCAGTTGCTTAAGAGTGGTGCGTCCGTTCTGTCCTTCGCTGCCATGTCGGGTCTGGCCCGACCTGTCCTTGCTCAAACGAGTCCGGAGATTGTCATCGGGGTCTTATTCCCGATGTCCGGCGCGAACGCACAGATTGGTATAGATGCGCGCCACGCGATGGAAACGGCGGCAGATATCGTCAACAATTCCTACGATCTCGATTTGCCGATGGCGAAGAATGCCGGTCTCGCCGGGCTGGATAACGCCAAGATTAAGCTGATCTTCGCCGACCATCAGTCCGATCCCCAGAAGGGGCGGGCGGAGGCCGAACGCCTGATTACTCAGGATAAAGTGTGCGCTCTGATCGGGTGTTATCTGTCGTCGGTTTCCTCCACTGTCAGCGCCATCGCCGAACGCTATGGCTTGCCGTTCCTGTGCGCCGACTCCTCATCGCCAAGTCTGGCGCGTCGCGGCCTCAAATTTTTCTTCCGCCCGGCTGCGCAGGATGAAATGTTTTCGGCCGCGATGTTCGATTTTCTCGATGCTCAGAAGGCGAAGGGCAAGAAGGTCGAAACCGTCGGCCTGCTTTTCGAGGACACGATCTTCGGTACTGATTCGTCAAATACCCAACGCAAGCTGGCCGCGGAGCGCGGCTACAAGCTCGTCGTCGACCTCAAGTACAAAGCCAATTCACCATCGCTCACCGCCGAAGTGCAGCAGCTTAAATCTGCAGATCCGGATGTGCTGTTGCCCTCGAGCTACACCACCGATGCAATCCTCTTGATGAGGACGATGGGCGAACTCGGCTACAAGCCCAAGAATATCGTGGCCCAGGCGAGCGGCTTTTCTGACAAGGCGTTTCTCGACGCGATGGGAAGCAAGGTGGCGGGCCTCATCTCGCGTGCGAGCTTCTCGCTGGACATGGCACAGAAGCGACCGAGTGTCCTGAAAGTCAATGATATGTACAAAGCGCGCTCCAACCGTGACCTGAACGATAGTACTTCGCGTGAACTGATGGGGCTGCTCGTGCTCGCCGACGCGATCAACCGTGCCAAATCGATCGACGGCGAGAAGATTCGGGAGGCTCTGGCGGCGACAGATATCCTGGGTGAGCGCACCATCATGCCGTGGAAACGCGTCAAGTTCGGCGCTGACGGGCAGAACGCCGATGCCGATCCGGTGCTGGTTCAGTATGTCGGTGGAACGTTCGTCACGATCTTTCCCACCGCAGTGGCGATGGCCGAGCCGGTGTGGCCGATGAACGTCTGACGATATGATATGAGGAGGCATCGGCGTTGGTCGATGCCTCCCGACTTGTCGATTGTCCTCGGTTTCATGCTCCCTCGAAACTGTCGTCTTTCGCATGCCGCAGGGATTCCCGAGAAGGTCTGGCTGATGTAGCGCCGTCATGAGCCCCGCGTAATGAAATAAGGAGGCTACAATGCCATCCGTCGATCTGAACTCCGATCTCGGCGAAGGTTTTGGCACTTATCGTTGTGGCGACGATGACGCCATGCTCTCGATCGTCACGTCAGCCAATGTGGCATGCGGTCTTCATGCCGGCGATCCCGAGATCATGGCGCGGACCTTCGCCATCGCGCGCGAGCGCGGCGTCGCTGTCGGCGCCCATCCCGGATTTCCTGATCTATGGGGCTTTGGTCGCCGCCGTCTGCCGTTCTCGATCGGCGAGATCGAGCGGCTTGTCGCCTACCAGATCGGCGCCGCCGCGGCACTCGCCGCCTATGCCGGTCATCGCATCACTTACGTGAAGACCCACGGTGCTCTCGGCAATATTGCCTGCGAGGAGCGCGATTTCGCTGATGCGGTGGTCCGAGCGGTACGCGCGGTTGACCCCGGCCTTGCTTTGCTGGCGGTAGCGCTTACCGAGCTGGTCGCTGCCGGCGATGCAGCAGGTCTTGACGTTTATCAGGAAATCTACGCCGACCGCGGCTACACCGAAACAGGGCAGTTGATTTCGCGCAGCCTGCCGGGCGCGATGATCGACGACGCTGAGCTAGCGGCCGCGCGGGTGCTCGAGATGGTTGAGACGGGTGCGGTCATTACCGCGCGCGGGAAGCGTCTGCCAACGCCGATCTGCTCAATCTGCGTCCATGGCGATTCCGTTCACGCTGTTGCAACCGCGCGTCACCTGCGAGAGCGACTGGAGTACGCTGGCGTGACCCTGAAGCCTTTCGGATCAAATTCGAAATGACGCAGAGAACCGAGTCGGATTGCGCCGCGCCGTCCGCAAGCGCATCGCGATGGATGAGAGTGGTTTGCTGGCGCAATAGCGATAGAGGATTAGCGATCATTGGGCCCATTAGTTTAGTGACCGCTTCTCGTGATGGAGCTGACCGATCGAAGTTGCTGTGCCTTCACGCGTGATGAGGCCCCGTACCCTTTATGCCGGGCCGCTTCTGGTTGGACGCGATTTGATGTCGTTTATCATCGGCGATGCCGTGGCGGCAGTCGATCAGGCAGGGACCGCAATTTCTAGTCCGTAGGGTCTCAAGCCCTGTTGTTCAACACGGCCATATCAAAATTCGCTCGAAGTATGCAGCGAGTTGAGCGTGGCCGTTCAACGGAAGAACGTTGGCGATATATTGATCGGGACGAACAACGACCATGCAGCCCTGGTCGCGGTCAATGCCTCGCATGGTGAAGATATCGCGATCATCGCTGCTGTCTGCGCAGAAGATCTTCTCGTAATCCCGCAATCGATAGCGTCCTTTGCTTGGCAGTAGAAGGTGCGGCATGGCTTCGATGGCGAGGTCGCTGTGGCGTTGCTGGAAGACGGCCCGCACATCGATGACGGAATCGATGTCGTCATCTGTCGGCGTGTATCGTCTCAGAGGAGACGCCTTGGCACTGGCGAGGAACTCGCAAAGAGCGCAAATGGCTGAGCCCGGCATCGCCGAATCCTCAGATCCGGCGAACGCAAAGATGCGCCAGCGCCCATCCGCTCTGATGGTGTGCCCAAGATGAATCGGTTTCGCGTCCGCGACACGGGTCACCGGCGCGGAATGAAAGCGCATCCCAATCGTCAGTCCCGAGGCCAGGTGTTGATAAGTGGGTTCGGCGGTGAGAAGCGAGGGGCGGTAATGTGCGGCGGTTCCCGCGGTGTAACGCCCGTGTTGCACGAAATATCTTTGCGTCTCGGCGGGATCGAATTGCTTGGATGCGTCGTCTGGTTTCGCATCTGCTCTTGAAGCCGAACTGATGACCTGCGCCCATTCACGATCGAAGTCGATCAATTCCTTCGCAATTTCATGGCGCTCCGCGGAGTAGGAATGTAGAAGTGCGGGCGCGGATCGCTTGCGCAACACCGAAGCCAGCTTCCAGCCGAGATTGAAGCCATCCTGCATGGAGACGTTCATGCCTTGACCCGCTTTTGGGCTGTGGGTGTGACAGGCGTCGCCGGCGATGAACACGCGGGGCAGGCGCGTGCTGTCTCCATCAGGCACATCGTCGAACTTGTCGCACAGGCGTTGGCCGATTTCGTAGACCGACCACCAGGGGACTTCCTTCACGTCCAACGTGTACGGCTTGAATATCCGCTGCGCCGCCGCGATGAGGTCGTCGGGTGTGATTTTGCGGTCCGATACGCGTTCGCCGTGGTGAAGTTTGTCCATCTCGATATACAAGCGAAACAGATAGCCGCCTTCTCTCGGGATGATCAGCATGCTGCCGTGTTGGTCGGACTGGATCAGCGATTTGAAGCGGACGTCCGGAAAGTCGGTGACGGCCAGAAGATCCATGACGCCCCAGGCGTGATTCGCCGAGTCGCCGTACAGAGTGCGTCCGATCGATCTACGCACGGTGCTGCGCGCGCCGTCGCAGCCGACCAGATAACGCGCCTTGATTGTCTCGGTCTTACGTTCCTGGTTGGGCATTAGCCACTCGAGGCGGGCGGTCACCGGATACTGCGGTGTCGTGTCTTTGGAGGCCGTACCGTCGACCGCAAGATCGATCAGGCGCCGGCTGTAGAACGGTCTCAATCCCGTTGGGGAATTGCGCATAATGTCCAGGTAGAAATCATGAATGCGCGCCTGGTTCAGCACCACATGCGGAAATTCCGACAAACCGTTCTCGGTATCTTGCACGCGTCCGCTGCGGACAATGTTCTCCGGCTGCGCCTCATCGGGCTTCCAGAACACCGTCTCGTTGATCCAGCAGGCTTCCTTCAACACGCGCTCGCTGAATTCAAATGCCTCGAACATTTCCATCGTGCGGCAAGCGATTCCATCCGCCTGGCCTCGCAGCAGGGGGCCAGGCTTTTGTTCGACGATGCAGGTCTTGATGTCCGCGAATTTGGATAATTGGGCCGCCAGCGTCAATCCGGCCGGACCGCATCCGATGATCAAAACGTCGACCTCGGCAGGAACAGTGCCAGAACTTCCTGCAGCGTCATGACGCTGCGCCCGGTCAGAGATATGCGGATCACCGGGCTCAAAGCCGTTGAGATGAAACTGCATGGATCCTCCCAGGATCAGGTAGCCGTTCGTCGTCTTCGTCGACAGTACGATAAGTGCACTGTTGTGGCGTTGCGCCGGAGCACTATGCTGGCCGGATCGTCACGTCGCACTTGATCAGCATGCTGATGATCAGTATACGTGTCAAGTGGAGCTTTGGTGTACAGATGAGCGATAACCTTAACAAACCAGGACACCTTGCCCGCCGGTTCCAGCAGGTCGCGGTCGCGGTATTTCATGCCGAGGTTGAGAAAGCCGGCTTTGATCTTACGCCCGTTCAATATGCGGCCCTGACTGCGATCAAAAAATCACCTGGGATAGATCAGGTGACGCTCGCTGCATTGATCGCCTATGACCGCACCACTATCATGGGTGTTATCGATCGGCTGGCGCAAAAGGGGCTTGTACTTCGCCGCACGACTGAGAGAGATAGGCGTGTTCGCGAACTGGTCATCACGGACGAGGGACGCAGTATACTCCAAAGGATCGAGCCGGCTGTCCGGTCGGCCCAGAAGATCATGTTGCGTGGTCTGAACTCGAACGAGGCGAACGAACTGGTGCGGTTGCTGCAAAAGACAATCGCTGCAGGCAACGAATTGAGCCGCGCGCCGCTGCGGGCTGAGCTCGCTAAGACCGTAGGGAAGAAGTAGATTCGAAGCGGGCTCCCGACTCGGGCTTCAGGAGGGTCGGAGAGACTTATCGACCTTCCTAGCGCAAAGCGGTCGTTGAGGTGCGGTTAGGCGCCAGCTGGACCTAGTCCAAACTTCCTCTTAATGGGCTGTACCGACCAAGATTGTCGTGCTTCTCGCGTCTGATGAGGCAGCGTACTCCTTTTGCCGAGATGTTGGTGTCAACTGCTCTTGTCGAGTTCAACCGCTTTGATTTATGCGAAGGCGCCAGATCGTACAAAATCTTTTCGATTCCGGGATCAGCCGGGACCAATTGTGCGAGTGGGATGTTTGTGCACCAGCCATTTTGACCAAGGCGTTACTTCCGTTCTACCTGAGAATGCGGCAACGAAATCGCAACGAATTGGGTGAAACGACCGTGAACAAAACGTAGTGGGAGCACCTGCCGCAACAATAAATATCAACAACTTAGGAGATATGCACTGCGTTCGAGACGCAAGGACCGTCCGCTTCATACGGCCACGATCAGCGAATGTCGGTATCGGCGGTTGCACGTCCGCGCTTTGAACCTATCTGCGGGTCGGTATCGGGCACTCGGAGCCATCGCGAGCAGATCGGGAAGTCTCTTCGTGGGGTGGCGGGATGCGGGGGAGGGTGGACGGCGGTGGCGGAGAGCGATTTTTGGCATCGTGCCAAACCGAGGTGCCCCGCTTTTACCCGGGCCTCGCCAATCAGGCTGCCTTCCGATCGGAAAAACAGTGCTCCTATGATAGCGGAGCAGCGGGCTTACGCCACTAATGCCGAGCGCTCACGCCATCATACTGAGGAAAAACAGCGGTTCGTCGTGTCGGTGGTTGCGTGTGATTCCCTCCTTGGGCACCAACGCTCCAGGCCAGCCGATGGTGCTGGCAAAGCCAGCGAGCATGTAATTCCCGTAATCGCACGGCGCGCTTGCCGAGTTCGACCGTCTAACCTCTCTCCCGTCGGGCGGCGACGCGAGATCACCCTCACTGGCTGGCGGAAAAGGCGGAGCATCCCTGCCTCTAAAGAGAATGAAGCTCCACCGGATCCTGCAGGCCATTATAGCCAGTTTCGGTAGCGAGGAAGGTCCGTTGGCTGGGATGATCCTCGAACCTGTTGATAGAGGGATAGAGGGCGGGCCGCCCCTGCCAAGAGCTCGGCGGCGAGCGAACCCGACCTGCTTTGATCGTTCTCGCTCAGATCGTCCATTTCGGGTATTTGAGAAAAGTGAGTACTGGGACGTCCGCTCCCCGCGGGGACAACGTCTCGCTGTTGTGCTGGGAAATTCCTGATGCGGAAGACTATGGCGCTCGATCGACGAAGTGTTCTTGCGTTTGCTGCGATCTTGGCCCTGCCGCGCCTGGCCGTCGCGCAGGTGGCGCCCGAGCGGCGGCGCGTCTCATTCCTGCTGAGCACCGCCTATGACGAGCCTATGACCGTTGCGCGCCTGGCAGCGATGAAGGCCCGACTTGGCGAGCTTGGATGGGTCGATGGACGCGTGATCGAGTATGAAGCGCTGTCGTGTCTGAACGATCCGGTCCAACGTAAGGCGATGGCCAAGCAGATCGTGGCACGGACGCCGGATCTGATCATCACGGGTGGCGTGCTCGACGCCCAAGCCATCCTGAGCGAGACCCAGACCATTCCGCTCGTCTTCTCGACGGCCGCGGATCCGGTCAGCAGCGGATTTGTGCAGAGCCTGGTGCGCCCGGGGGGAAATGCCACGGGCTTCACGACCAGCCATCCATCGATGGGGAGCAAATGGCTGGAGATCCTTTTGGAGCTTGCGCCTCGCGTCAAGCGCGTCGGTGTGATTTTCAATCCGCTCTCTGCGCCGCGCAATGGCGACTACTATCTCGATCCGTTGAGGGAGATGGCGTCATCTTTCGGCGTTGACATCATCCCGCTTCCGATTTCGGATCCGGACAACATATCCGCGCAGATTGCCCGGCTCGGTGGTGCACCGGCCGGCGGGCTCGTCGTGACGCCGGATGCGTTCACCGTCCTCAACCGCAAGGCGATCGTATCCGCTGTTGCGGCAAATGCGGTCCCGGCGGTCTATTCCTATCACTTCTTCATGACCGAAGGTGGCCTGGTCTCCTACGGCTTCAAGTATGAATCGGCGGCGTCGGAGCGCTCGGAGCTGGTGGAGGCGATGGTCGAATATATCGACCTGATCTTGCGCGGCGCCAAGCCCGCGGAGCTGCCGGTGCGATCGCCGCGCACCTATCAGCTGATCATCAATCTCAAGACCGCGAGGTCACTGAACCTGACGGTGCCGCCGGTGCTGCTGGCCCGCGCCGACAAGATCATAGAATGAGTGTTATCGGCGCCGATCGCGATGCACGACCGCCGGTGCGCGGCGGTCTGTTCCGCAAGTACCTCGTGTCCTTTCTGGTGGTCGTTTCGGCGGCGCTGATCGCCAATAATGTGATCGACGCGATATTCTCCTATCGCGAGCAGCAGCGCCTGCTGATCGCTGTGCAGCGCGAGCAGGCCAGCGCCGCGGCGGACAAGATCGATCAGTTCCTCAAGGAGATCGAGCGGCAGCTCGTTTGGTTATCCCAGCTCTCGCTGCAGATGCTTCCGCCGGAGGAAATGCGCATAACCGGCATTCGCCTGCTGCGCCTGACGCCGGCGATCTCCGAAATCGCCCAACTCGATCCGCAAGGTCGCGAGCAATTGCGCGTGTCGCGCTATGTGCGTGACATGGTCCGCAGCAATACGGACCTTTCGCAGTCTCCCGCATTCGTCGATGCGAAGGCACGCGGCATCTATTACGGGCCGATCTTCTTCTTCCGCGAGACCGAGCCGTATATCACGGTTGCCGTGAGCGGCGCGGATGGCGGCGTGATCATCGCCGATGTCAATCTGCGCTTCATGTGGGATCTCGTCTCGCAGATCAAGGTCGGCAATGAGGGCAATGCCTTCGTCGTCGATACGAGGGGGCGTCTGATTGCCCATCCCGATCTCCGCCTCGTGCTCAAGAACACCGACTTGTCGGGGCTTTCGCAGGTTGCGTCCGCGCTCGCGGGAAGCGCAGGCAGCGATGCGGATTCCGTCGTCACCGATCTGGCGGGAAAACGCGTTCTTTCGGTTCACACATCCATCGCGCCGGTCGGCTGGAAGGTGTTCGTTGAACTGCCAACTCACGAAGCCTATGCGTCGCTCTACGCGTCGATGCTCAATTCGGCGCTGCTGCTGCTTGTCTCGCTGTTCTGTGCGTTTATCGCGGCGCTGTTGCTCAGCCGTCGTATGGCCGATCCGATCCGTGCGTTGACGGAAGGTGCAGAACGCATCGGAAGCGGCGATCTCGATCAGAAACTCGTCATTCGGACGGGCGATGAACTGCAGACTTTGGGTGAGCAGTTCAACCGGATGGCAGAGCGCCTGCGGGAGTCATATCTGACCCTTGAAGGACGGGTTGTGGCGCGGACGACCGAGCTCGCGCAGGCGCGCGATCAAGCGATCGAGGAACGGGCAGAAGCGCATCACGCGCGACAGGCGGCCGAACTGGCCAATGAAACCAAGTCGCGCTTCCTCGCGGTCGTCAGTCATGAACTGCGGACTCCACTCAACGGCGTGATAGGCGTGCTGCAATTGCTCGATAATAGCCGCCTGGACGAGCGTCAGATCCGCTTGCTCACGGCCGCCAAGGTCTCGGGCGATACCCTGCTCGCACTGATCGAATCGATTCTCGACTATGCCCGCCTCGAAGCAGGCGCCGACAAGCTCGAATTCCGCAGTTTTCGCCTGGATCAACTGATCGAAGCAGATCTGGATCTGTTGAGGGAGGAGGCGGAGGCGAAGGGATTGACGTTGAGCCTGTCGATGCGAGGCGATGTGGCCGCGGATGTCGCCGGCGACCCGATCAAGCTGAATCGATTGGTGCTCAATTTACTCGGCAACGCTGTCAAATTCACCGCGCGAGGTAGCGTCCAGGTCGATCTCGCATTCGATACACTGGATGCTCCCGGCATGCTCCATCTGTCGGTTACGGATACGGGTATCGGAATCGCGCCGGATATTCAGGAGCGCATCTTCGAAGACTTCGTGCAGGCTGACAGCGATATCGAGCGTCGGTTCGGCGGGACGGGGCTTGGCCTCGCCATTTCCCGCCGGTTGGCGCGGCTGATGGCCGGCAATCTCTCGGTCCGCAGCGAACTCGGCAAGGGAAGCACGTTTACTCTGTCCATTCCCCTCGATCGGGCGCAACTGGTGCCGGCCGTTGTCGAGACGAGACCTCCGGCGACGAAGCTGTCCGTGCTGCTCGTCGATGACGATCCGGTCAATCGCGACGTGGGGCATGCCCTCCTTGTTCGTCTCGGTCACGAGCCAGTCGTAGCATCGAGTGGGGCCATGGCTCTGGAGCTCGTTCGCTCAGGTGCCTTCGACGTCGTACTCATGGATGTGCATATGCCGGAGATGGACGGCATTGCCACGGCCAGGCTCATTCGGAAACTGCAGCTTGATCGATCGCCACGGATTATCGCACTGACAGCCGACTTGTCGGATCGCACACAGGGACGGCTCACTGCCAATGGCATCCGCGCGCGCGTAGGCAAGCCGATCACGCTACAGGCGCTGCAATCAGCCTTGCAGGCGGGTGTCGACGATCTGCCAGGCGCCCCGGTTGGTGCGTCCGAGCTAACCGCTGGTTCTCTCATCGATGACGATTTCTTTAACGATCAGGAAGAACTGCTAGGGGTGCCCCGGTTGCGTGGTCTGCGCACCATCTTCCTTGACACCTGCCTTCCGCTGACGCGGAGCATGGTGGAAGCGGCCAGCATGGGGGATCGGCATCACATGCAACGCCTGGCGCATCGGATCGGCAGTGCGGCCAGTGCGCTCGGTCTCGAACGTCTGTTCTTCCAATGCAACGGGATCGAGGCTGATGCGGCGCGATTGCCGGCAGATGCGCTTGAAGCTGTTGCCGTCCAGCTGGAGGCAACCTGCCGTGAATCTATCGCTGCGCTCAATGAACGGTTGCGAGAGTCCGAACAGGCCTAGCGCTTTGATTCGAGCATGAGTTTGTAACCTATGCCCGTCACGGTCGTGATCAGGGGCTGGTTGCTGCCGCTGGCGAGTTTGCGTCGGAGTCTGGCAACGAGGGCGTCGACGGTACGTATATCGACATCGGTCTGCCGATTGCTGACGACTTCGATCAGATACTCCCGGCTGAGCGGCCTGCCGTCGGCGCCGACCAGCGCTGCGAGCAGATCAAATTCGGCGCGCGTGAGATGCACCAGCTCGCCGCCGAGCGTGGACAGTTCGCGTCGCACGAGATCGATGATCCAGCGTCCGAAGACGATCGTGGTGCCGGCGGTCGCGGCGTCACGCTCGATCGCGCGGCGCCTGAGGACCGAGCGAGCGCGCGCGAGCAGGTCGCGCAGGTTAATCGGCTTCGTGACGTAGTGATCGCCAGCCACCTCGAGGCCAAGGATCCGATCAACTTCGGTATCGCGGCGCGTGACGAATATGATGCCGGCCTGGCTTACGCTCTGGATCTCTCTCGCGAGTTCGAACCCATCGCCGTCCGGAAGCTGAACGTCGATGAAAACGAGCTCGGCGCCGTTCTTCCTGATCTTCTGACGGCACTCAGCGCAATTTGCCGCTTCGGCGACGTCAAAGTTGTGATCGGTGAAGTAACCGGCCAGCATGGCCCGCGTCACGGGGTCGTCCTCGACGATCAGGAGCCGGTCGCGGCGCTGCGAATCTCGGTTAAATGAAGGGACCGGCGCCGACATCTTGTGCTCCTGCCGTATCAATGGAATGGCATCTGACCGAAAGCAAGTGATCTGTCCGTTGTTGCCATCTCTGGAGTCTAGTAGCGGATCGAGCCGCCGGCGAACACCATCCAGCCGTCGAGGCTGGAAGCGCTGGCGCGTCGTTCGCTCAGCTCCACGAAGCCGGACAGCGACGGGGCGTCGGGTGCCTGTGGCGCGAGCTGGAAGCGCATACCGCCACCATAGTTGTTCGCGCGAATGACGGGGATTTCCAATACGGTCGGCATTTCATAGCGGCGCTCGCCAGTAGCTGCAAAGACGTAAGGTACGATTGCATGCGGTTCGGCGATGAACGGGAGCTGGGTGCTCCAGCCGAACTCTCCGCGTCCCACCCAGCCTGTATCGCCGGCGAGCGTGCCGGCGGCGAAGCCGGACAGCATGTTGGTGCCAATGATCGGAAACTGCTCGGATGTGAGCATCGGGCGACCGAATGATGTCTGGCCTGCGAGTCCTGCCGAGAGAAACAGATTCTCGGGAAGCGTTTGCATGACGTCGATGCGACCGTCGAGCTTGCTGAATTCGGCGTCTGCGCCTTGCCGCGAAAGTGGGAGCAACGGCGTTGCATCGGCTATGGAGCGGGCCCCAAGCGCATTGATGCCGTGAGAATAGGTTGCCGTGTAGCTGAGGGTGGTTCCGCTTTCGCGTAGTCGCAGGATGCCGTCGAGGCCGACGCGTGGCACGCGCGTACGGTCAAGCGATAGCGGCGTGGCCGGTGTCGTAATCAGCGTGCTGACCTGTTCCTCTGTGAGATCAAATCGCGCATTGAAGCTCAGTTCGGTGTCGCGGCGTTTGACAATATCGTAGGCGAGTTTTGCGCGCCCTTGCCGGAAAACACCCTGTGATGCGAATATCGCATCAACCCGCGGGGTCGTGCGACCATCGGTGAAGCCGAGTTCGAACCGCCAGCCGTCGATACCGAGTGGGACGGCGAGGTTTGCACCGAGATAGCGGCGCGTCGGATAGGGCGTCACGAAATCATTGTCGGGCAGTCCGGCGATGGAGATCGAGATCTGTTCGCCAAATCCCGTCAGATTGTTGAGCGAGAAATACGTTGCCGCCTGCCACTCGCCAAAGGATTTTGGCATGCCATTGTCGAGATAGAGGCTCGCCGAGACTGGCCTGTACCGGCCGCTAAGCACCAGAACAGAGCTGCCGACGGCCGAGCCGGAAGCAAAAGTGGCATTGAGAACGAGACCCGGTGTATCGCCCGCAATCAGCAATTGCCGTTCGAGTTCGCTCTGCGTGAGGCGTCGCTTGTTGAGCAGCGGCGCCAGCACGGCTGCAACGCGAGCAGCCGATGTTCCGGACAGGGTGCTGGTATCGAATTTCTCGACATAGCCGTCAATGACGCGCAGCTTTACACGTGCGCGCCGATCAAGTTCCTGGGGCAGGATGACGACGCGCACGAGCGGGTAGCCTGCGCGCACATAGGCTTGCTGCAACTTGTCGGCAAGGCCGAACAGATCTGCGACCGTAACGGACCTTCCCAGCATCGTCGCCGCGGCTTCTTTTCTCGCTATGGCGATCTCATCAAATTCGCCTTCGATGTCGATCCCGGTTAGGATGAAAGTCAGCTTTTTGGCAGCGTCCGGCACGGTTGAGCCGGCGGCGATTTGCGGCAAGGTAATACGCGTCGATGCGGGCGGCGTGGCAATCGTGGGTGGTTGTACGAGGCTTGGTGCGGGAGCGGGGGATTGAGCGAGCGCGCCGCTGCACGGCGATCCCAAGGCGATTGCGATCAACGCCAAGGATTTCTTTGTCGAACGAATAGACATCAAGACAACCCCAGAACTTCCCACGTGCAGTGCGCATGCATCCGTCGGTCATGCGCAATCCGACGACTGGCATCGTCAGGCTGCAGCGACGCGGCGCATATATGCATGGATAGTTTGGGCATGCATCAACCATAACGGTCGTTGATGGCCGATGTGAACGAGCGTTCACACGGTGTTCGAAACTGATTGCATCCAGCCCCTAATAAGACGCTGGTATCATGGGCATCGGCCGCGTTTGCGCAGCCCGGGGCGGTTCTGCGCTCAACCGATGCAATTGATCGCTTAGGAGTTGAGCAGGTGAGAGATCGTTTCGGCACTTCCATTCGTTGTGATTCCGCTTCGCATGCGCTCAAGCGCGCGATGGCACGGCTGATCCTCGTCGCAGCGATTGTCGCGGGCGTGGCCGATGTTTTTCCGGCCCGGGCGCAGCAGGAAGCACCGAAATATGAAGTCACCGGATTCCGCGATGCCCGTTTCGGCATGACGGAGGCGGAGGTGCGGGCCATCGTGACGAAGGCATTCAATGTCAAGGGGACCGACATCGCGAGCAGCGTGAACAGCATCGAGGGCACGAATGTCCTGACCGTCGCTGTGCCGTCGCTCGATCCTGGTCCGGGCGCTGCACGGGTCGCCTACATCTTCGGCAACAAGTCGAAGAAGCTCATTCAGGTCAATGTCGTCTGGGGCGAGGTCGCCTCCACGCCGCCGGTCGATCCCAATGCGATGATCACTGCCGGCACGCGTCTTGAGCGCTATCTCGCAGGCTTTGTCTGGAAGAAGGACACCCTGCGCTCGGGCATTCCCGTTGGCGACAATACGATTGTGCTGTTCGCCGGCGAGGATGAGAAGAAGGGGGCGGTCCGGCTGATCGCCGATGGCGTCAAATACCAGATGCAGCGCGAAGGCAATCAGACCACTTCGCCGGACCCGAAGGGGCCGCCGAAGCTGATCATCAACTACATCGCTGAACGCGACGATCCCGACATTGCGCGGATCGAGCGCGGCAAATTCTAAACAGGGCAGACAAGACGACCTCGGGAGCGCCGGTCAACGGCGCCCGTGCAGGTGACAGGAGCTGGGCATGACACAGACATATGACGTGACGCCGATCCGCGGCAGCGTGAGGGCGGCTTTCGCACCGCTGGTGTTCGGCTGCGTGGTGTTCAGTGGCAGCATTGCACTGGCGCAGACGCTGCCGGGCGGAGGCGCCGTGACCCATGGCGCCGCGAGTATCGCCGCGCCGTCGAACGGGACGCTGAACGTCAACCAATCCTCGAACAGCGCCATCATCAACTGGAATTCGTTCTCGATCGGTGCCGGTGGCACCGTCAACTTCAACCAGCCGAGCGCGGCGGCTGCCACCCTCAACCGCGTTACGGGTACCACGCCTTCCAGCATCGCCGGCACGATCAACGCGCCCGGCACCGTGCTGCTGGTCAATCCGAACGGTATCGCGATCACTAATACGGGTGTCGTCAATACTGGCTCTTTCGCGGCCTCAACGCTCGACATCAGGAACGAGGACTTCCTATCGGGCAAATACAAGTTTACCGGTAACGGCTCCTCGGCTGTTGTCACCAATGCCGGCCGCATCAACGTGTCCGATGGCGGCTTCGCAGCGTTGCTCGGTGGCCGCGTCGCCAATGACGGCGTCATTTCGGCGCGGCTCGGCAAGGTCGGTCTCGGCTCCGGCGAGATGATTACGCTCGATCTGTCCGGCGACGGCTTCCTGTCGGTCGCTGTACCGTCCAACCAGCTTGGCAATCTCGTCGATGGCACCGGCAAGGCGCTGGTGACCAATAGCGGAAAGATCCGTGCCGATGGCGGACAGGTGTTCCTCAGCGCCGCCACGGCGAACAACATCCTGCGCGATGCGGTGAACGTCCCGGGCACGATCCGCGCCAATTCGGTCGGCACCCGCGCCGGGCGCATCGTGCTCGGTGGCGGCGAGGGTGGCCGCGTCAACGTGTCCGGCCGTGTCACGGCGACCGGCAAGTCGCGCAATCAGGTGGCTGCCAAAAAGACAGGCGGCCAGATCGACATCAGCGGCGCCGAGATCGCGCTGGCCGGTGCGCGCATCGACGCGTCGGGCGCGGCCGGCGGCGGCGGCGTTCGCATCGGTGGCGATGCCTATGGTCGCGGCGATTTCCAGCATGCCGTCAAGGTCACGGCGGATTCGGCGACGGTGATCCGCGCCGACGCGCTGGACAGCGGCAAGGGCGGCAAGATCGTGCTGTGGTCGGACGGTCTCACCAGCGTGCGCAGTACGTTGTCGGCGCGCGGCGGTGTCAATGGCGGCGACGGCGGCCTCATTGAGACCTCGGGCAAGCAGCTTGATTTCGCTGGCATCCGCGTCGATGCGTCAGCGCCGAAGGGCCGCACCGGCGACTGGCTGCTCGATCCGGTCACACTGACCATCGATTCCGCGGCGGCGGCGACCATCGGCGCCAATCTCGGCGCGGCCAATGTCACGCTGATCACCACGGCATCGTCCGCGAGCGGCCCGGGCAACCAGACGCAGGGCGCCGGCGATATCATCATCAATGCGCCGATCTCCTGGACATCGGCCAATACGCTGTATCTCAATGCCTATCGCGACATCCAGATCAACGGCACGATATCCGGCCGCAACGGGACGCTGTGGCTGACGTCGCCCGGCAGCATCTCGCAGACCGCGCCGATCATGGTGTCTAACCTGGTGCTCCCGATGACGTTCACGTCGGTATCACTGACCAGCGCCGGTAATGTCGTCGGCCGGCTGTCGAGCGATACAGCGAGTGTGGGCTGGGGGAACGAAGACCCACAGCCGTTTACTCCCGGTTCGGTGGCATTCACCAACAACGGCAATCTGGTAACCGGCGACCTCATTGGGCGCGATATATCGCTGGTGATCGGCGGCTCGCTCACTTTCGAAGGCAGCATTCGCGCAACAGGGACGGCGGCCTCGACCTCGACATCGATCGTGGCGTCGGGCGACGTCACTGCCGGAAGGATCGGCAGCATTGTCGGCGGCAATATATCGATCACGTCGGGTGGTGCGATCACCACCAACTCGCTGGGCTCGTTCGGCACGATCAATCTGCGGTCGGCCGGAAATATCCAGATCAACGATCACATTTCCAACTTCAACAGTGCGCTGACTTCGGTGACGCTCCGCTCCGACAACGGCCTCGTCAACTTCGCGTCCAATGCGCGGGTGAATACGGCCACGCCCGTCGAAATCTTTTACAATCCCTATGCGGCAACCGGCAGCTACGCCAATACGATCAACTATTCCAGCATCACGCAGAGCGGCTACGGCGCGACCGTGGCAGCGTATATGCTGGTGAATGATGTCTACCAATTGAAGGGAATCGAATCCAATCTCGGCGGTACCTACGCGCTGGGCCGGGACATCGATGCCAGCGTGACGTCGACCTGGACCTGTCTGAGCGGCATCTGCCGCGGCTTCGATCCGATCGGTGCGTTTGGAGATGGTCGCCCCTATCAGGGCTTCACCGGTACGCTCGATGGCCGCGGCTATGCGATCCTGAACATGTACCAACGCCGCGGCGAAGGGCAGGTCGGCGGTGGCGATGTCGGCGTGTTCTACCAGAACAATGGCACGATCCGGAATGTCGGTATCATCGGCGGTTCGTTCAGTGGCAATGCCAGCTATGTCGGTTCGATCGCCGCAGAGAACAATGGCACGCTGACGAATGTTTATTCGACGGCGAGCGTGACCAACATCGCCAGTTCGCTGGGCGCGGGCGGTCTGGTGGCACGCAATAATGGCATCATCAATGGCGGCTCCTATTCGACCGGTGCCATCCGCGGCTATGTTGTTGGCGGCATCGCCGGCTACAATTACGGTACCATCCAGGACTCCTATTCGGCCGGCTCGGTCACCGGCGCGACGGCAGGTGGCATTGCCGGCATCAATGGCGAAGGCGCCATGGTCCGCTGGACTTATTCGCTTGCCAGCGTGAACGGCACGAGCTGGACCGGCGGTCTTGTTGGCGAAAATCAATGGAGCGTGATGGGCTTCGCGTCGCTTCAAGATTCGTATTTCGCGGGCGTGGTGTCCGGCACCAATGTGGGTGGCATCGTCGGGCGCAACCAGTTCCGCGACTGGGATACGATGGAAAGCTTCAATTCCCAGCACAGCCAGTCAGCACGCATCTGGCATGTTTACTGGGATCAGGCCACGTCCGGCACCAGCCGCGCCTTCGGTCGCTCCTATCACGACATGCCCGGCGGCTGGACGTCGGAGCAGATTCAATATGTTGCTGCGCTGAACACGAATTCCGACAACAGCCCGTATTCGCTTAACTCCTACAGCAATTTCAACGACCCGAACTATCTCAATGGATACCAGGAAGGCAACTTTCACTCCCACTGGTACATGGTGGACGGCTATACGCGCCCGTTCCTGAAGGCCGAATATTCGACCAACATCCAGAACCTGCACCAGTTGCAACTGGTGAATATGAACGGTGCTGCCAGTTACAAGCTTGCGCGCGACATCAACGCGTCGGCAGAATTGTCCACCGGGATGTGGAAGGGCAACGCCTTCTCGCCGATCTCGCCGATCAGCTATAGCGGTTACACGACGAAGTACTTCATGCGCCTGCAATTTGGCGAGAATCGACCGTCCGATTCGTATGAGGTCTGGAACAATGGAGTGCGCGAGGTCTACACGACTGTTTATACGCTGGGCGAGACAGGATATTCGCAGTCGGGACAGTACGCCGACTACGCGAAAACGGCAGCCTCGTTCACCGGAACATTGGACGGCCAGGGTCACGCGATCAGATACCTCTTCGTGAATATGACCGACGGCAATCATGCGGGCGTGTTTGCCTATCTGGCATCCGGCAGCGTGGTGAAGAATCTCGGCGTCGTCGATAGCAGGATCATAGCCGACTGGGGATCTGCCGGCTCGATCGCTGGCGTGAGCGACGGCACGATCTTCCGCTCATGGGCGTCGCGCAGCGATGACGCGAGCGGGGTCTATTCGAACTGGGCCGCCGGCGGCCTGGTCGGCTACAATCGCGGCACGATCGAAGAGTCCTACAGCACAGTCGCGGTCGAGGCTGTTGGCCAGCAGTCTGATTACGTCACCTTTGTCGGCCAAGGGGGCGGCCTCGCCGGCGTCAACGTGAACGAAAACGGCGGACCCGGGCGGATCGTCAATTCCTATGCGACGGGCCTCGTGCGCGGCAATGGCACGATCGGCGGTCTCGTCGGTACCAATGCGACCAATGACGGCACGGGCACCATCATTAATTCCTATACGACCGGGCGGCTCGACCGAGCCTGGAACTATGGGGTGCACTTTGTCGGCTCGGTCGTCGGGCGCAATGTAAGCGACAACGGGCGGACGGGAACGGTCACCAATACGTATTACGATTCCAGCGTCTCGAATCCGTCCTGGCTCAATCCCAATCGTGGCCAGACCTTCGTCGGCACCGGCCTGACCACGGCGCAGATGCAGGATCTCAACACGTTCCGCACCGTCTATACCGGCTGGGATTATCGCAACGTCTGGATCCCGTCGAACAGCGCGGGCCAGTCGGACGGCGTCGCGCGCTATCCGGAATTCTACTGGGCCAATCACGTCGCCGTCGTCGAGACATCGAATGCCACGCGCATGTATGGCGATGCCAATACGACGCTGGCGGCGATGATCTACGGCCTCAAAAACTACGATACGCCGAACAAGATTCCGCTTGCCCTGAGCACCACCGCCAATCAGTCGTCGGGCGTCGGTACCTATGCCGTGACGGCGGGGATGACCGTCCTGCCGCCGCAGGCTGTCGGCGCTGGTGCCCCGAGCCAGGGCGGGTTTGGACCGCAATATCTCGGCATGCGGATCAACAACGGGAACGACATCCTGTGGGATCGGAATTCGACCGCGCAGCAGATCGCGGATCGCATCAATCAGTTCACCTCGCAGAACGGCGTATCCGCCACGGTCAACGGCAATGGTGCGATCGTTCTCACCGGTACGTCGGACTTCTTCCTGGTTCCGATGGGCGTGACTATTGGCGATGGCGTGACGTGGCTGCGCATGACGCCGTATGTGACCAACCGTCCTACCCAGCTCCAGCCCGTCAGCAATGACGGATCGACCTATCGCATCGTCAATCTGCCGAGCGGGCAACTGACGGTGACGCAGCGTGCGATCACGGTGGCGGCCGATGCCGGTCAGGGCAAGACCTATGGCGACACAGGTTCCGCCCTCACCTGGCAGGTGACCAGTGGATCGTTGGTGAATGGCGACAGTCTCACCGGCACGATCGGCCGCGCCGCGGGCGAGAATGCCGGCAACTATGCCATCAATCAGGGCTCGCTCGCCGCATCCTCGAACTATCGGGTGAGTTTCGTCGGGAACGATTACAGCATCGCCAAGCGCACCGTGACGCTGTCGCTCACCGGCACGGTGGAGAAGCAGTATGACGGCACCAACACCGCCGCGCTCGGCACCAACAATTTCACGCTGAGCAATGTGGTGGTGGGCGATTCCGGCCTGCTGTCGGTGACGAACCTGCCGACCTCGGGCGCCTATGACAATGCCAATGCTGGAAGCGGCAAGACCGTCTCGTTCAATCTCGGTTCCGGCGGCCTCACCGGCAGCGCGGCCGGCAACTACACGCTGGTCGTCAACAATAGCCGCAATATCGGTAACATCACCAAGGCGGCGCTGACCATCACGGCGAACGACCAGTCCAAGACCTATGGCGATACGCTCGCCCTCGGCAGCAGCGGTTACAGCATCGGCGGCACGCTTTATGGCACCGACCGCGTGACCGGCGTGACGCTGGCGAGCCTCGGCGCGGATGCATTGGCGAATGTGACGGGCGCGCCCTACGGGATCACGGCCAGCAATGCGCTCGGCAATGGCCTCGGCAATTACACAATCAGCTATGCCGGCGGTTTGCTGTCGGTCACTGCGGCGGACATCATCGTGTCGGCGAATGGTGGCAGCTCGGTCTATGGCCAGTTGCCGTCCAATCCGGGCCTCTCGGCGAATGGTTTGAAGAACGGTCAGGATGTCGATGTCCTGACCGGCCTGAGCAATTCATTCGGCATCCTGCCGACGACGGGCGTGGCCGGCGGTCCGTATACGCTCAGCGTGGCGGGAACACTGACCAATGCGAATTATCGCGTGGCGGCGCGCAACGACGCCAGCTGGACCGTCACACCGGCGTCTATCGTGGTCTCGGCCAATGGCGGCACATCGGTCTATGGCAGCTCGCCGCTCAATCCTGGTCTGTCGGCCACCGGCTTGCAGAATAACGAGGGCGTCGACGTTCTTGCGGGCCTTCGCAACTCGTTCGGCATTACCGCGACCAGCGGCGTGGCACATGGGCCATATGCGCTCAGCGTGCTCGGCACGCTGGCCAATCCAAACTATCAGGTCTCCGCGTTCAATCCGGGTAGCTGGACCGTCACGCCAGCCTCCATTGTTGTCACGGCCAATGGCGGCACATCGGTCTATGGCAGTTCGCCGCTCAATCCCGGCCTGTCGGCCATCGGTTTGCAGAACGGTCAGGGGATTGAGGTTTTGACCGGGCTCGTCAATTCGTTCGGCATCACCGGCCGGACCGGCGTCGCGGGCAATCCCTATTTGCTCGACGTAGCCGGAACGCTGACCAATCCGAACTATGCGATCTCGGCCCGCAACAGTGGCGTCTGGATCGTGACGGCCGCGCCGCTGACAGTCACCGCAGATCCCCAGAGCAAGATGTTCGCAGAGCTTGATCCGGCGCTGACCTATCGTCTCACCGGCGGCACGCTGTTCAACGGCGACCGCTTCTCCGGCTCGCTGGAGCGCGCGCTGGGTGATGTGGTGGGCGACTATGCCATTCGGCTAGGCTCGCTCGGCGTTTCGCCGAACTATGCGCTGAGCTATGTCGGGGCGGTTTTCACAATCAAGTCGTTCAACGTCTCGCTCGCGCCACCCCCCGGTCAGATCGCCGTGGTCAACCCGGCCGCGCCAACGGCCAATACGATGTCGCCGTCTCCTGTCGGCAGTGCGAGGTCCTCCTTCGATAGCCTCTTCCAGGAGCCGCCGAGATCGCCGGCTCCAACCGGAATCGTCGCCGGCAGTGCTGGCGGGAGAACCAACACCAACGGATCGTCCAATGATGACGTGACGAACTCCATCGGTGGTGAGCGACGCGACGAGAGAAAGCGGAGGAACGGTCGGTGAAACGACTCTCGCCGGCAGCTCCGCGTTCTCCGAACTGCTCTCAAATCAACGAATAATTGTGATGAGAGACGTGTGCTGAAAGAAAGGATTGGAACTCTTGACGCCGCGCGATCGCTCTTAGCTCACGCCAAGCTTAAAAGCACTAGAGTTGCCTATGCGTGCGGATACGACAGCATCGCAACATTCTATCGCGTGTTCCGAAATGCGACGGCGATGACGCCCAACGACTGGCGTGCGATGCATCGCAAGATCTAACCCGCAGTTGCTTCAAGAACGATCGTGCCATGGGATGACCGCTTCTGGTGCAAAGTCGTCATTCGATCCCTTTGCGATTCCATGAGGGGAGGGTCGGGGATGCGCATATGACTCGCATTCCGCCGACCTAGTACGCGAGATGACGCCGCGTCTGACAGCACCGTTGTCAATTCTCGTCCTCAGCGGCTGTTGCAAGCCATCCGACGATGCAGCAACGTGTGTTTGCGAGAAGCAAGCGCGAGCGAACCGGGCCTGGTCCTTTATGACGCAAAGCGAAGGATGCGCTCGGCCATTCTCACATTGGCGAGATCGAGCATCCGGCCGTCCAGTGTCACGGCGCCATGCCCGTCCCGTTCGGCGGCGCGCATCGCTTCGATGACACGTTTCGCCGATGCGATGTCGCTGGCTGACGGGACGAATGCGGACCGCGTCGGCTCGATCTGGTCGGGATGGATCACCTGCTTGCCGTCATAGCCCATGCTTGCCGCCTTGACCGCGGAGCCGAGCGTGCCTTGGTTGTCCCGGAATGCGCCAAAAGGCCCGTCGATCGCCCTCAGCTGGAAGGCGCGTGCCGCGATCAGAATCCGCATCATCGGATAGGCGAACAGGTCGAGCGCTGTTTCCCGGTGCTCCTCCGCTGCGGAGGCGACGTGCCTGTAGTCGCGCGGGGACAATCCGATCTCGTCGCTACGCGCGCCGATCGAGGCGCTGAAATCGCCGACACCGAAATGCAGCGCGGCGACTGTCGCATGCGCAGCGGCGAGGGCATCGACATTGACCACGCCGAGGGCGGTTTCGATCAGGAGCTCAAGCTCCAGCGGATGGTTTCGGTCGCCGCGATGCTGCGACAGCCGCTCGCCGATGCCAATCACATCGGTCACGCGTTCCGCTTTCGGCAGCAAGACGGCGTCCAGTCTTGCGAGGCCGGACAGCTTTTCGACTTCCTCCGCGATGGACGGGCTGTCGATCGCATTGATGCGAACCGTGACGGTCTTCCGCCCCCAGTCCAGCCGCGTGATGGCATCGATCGCCGTCCGCAAGGCGGCGTTCTTTTCGCCGACGGGAACAGCGTCTTCGAGGTCGAGAAACACGGCGTCCGCTGCAGATCCCGCGGCGCGCTCGACCATGCGTTCGCGATGCGCCGGCACGGCAAGATAGGTCCGCGTCAGTCGAGGGGCGGTCATAAGCGGGCTCGTTCTCGGAGTTCAGAGAGGATCGCGTCGGTGTGCTGCCCGACCGCGGGGACCGGACCCATCTGCGGCGTCAGGCCGGGGATCGTGATGGCCGGGAGATAGCTGGTGACAGCGCCATTCGGCGTATCGACATTGACGACGCGATGACGGCTATGCAGTTGCGGGTGATCGAGAAATTCCTCGACGCTGTTGAGGCGCGCATTGGCGATCGAGGCCTGCTCCAACTGGGCCAGCAGCTGGTCGCTGGTGGTGCCGGCAATGCGGCTTTCGATCAGACGTTCGAGCTCGTCGCGGTTGGTCATGCGATCCGGATTGGTCACGAATCGCGGATCGATGGCGAGATCGGCGTCATCCAGGACGTTCGTGCAGAGCGACAGCCATTCGCGTTCGTTCTGGATTCCGAAAAACACCGTCTTGCCGTCGCCGGCGCGAAACGGACCGTAGGGCGCGATCGTGGCGTGGCGCATGCCGGTCCGTTTCAGCGGCTTTCCGGCGCCCGCTGTATAGAGCGAGGGATAGCTCATCCATTCGGTCATCGCATCGAACAGCGACACCTCGAAGGCGGTGCCGCGCCCGGTGCGTTCGCGCGCATAGAGCGCCATCAGAACGCCGTTCAGCACATACATGCCGGTGGCGATATCCGCGATGGCGATGGCGCCCTTGGCGGGATGGTCTTCCGAACCGTTGATCGAGAGCAGGCCGGTCTCGCATTGCACCAGCAGGTCATAGGCCTTTTTGTCGCTATACGGCCCGCCCGATCCATAGCCGGAGATGTCGCAGGCGATCAGGCGGGGAAAGCGCTCAACCAGAGCCTTCGCATCCAGCCCGAGCCGCTGCGCCGCTCCCGGCGCCAGGTTCTGCAGAAAGACGTCGGCGCCGGCGAGCAGGCTTTCCAGCGCGTCGCGGTCCTGCGGCTGCTTAATGTCGAGCGCCAGGCTTTCCTTCGACCGGTTGGTCCAGACGAACTGGCTCGACATGCCGTTCAGGACGAAGTCGTAATCCCTGCAGAAATCGCCGCGTCCCGGCCGCTCGATCTTGATAACGCGGGCGCCCCAATCCGCCAGATGTCGGCTGGCCAAGGGCGCAGCAATCGCCTGCTCGAGCGATACCACGGTGACGCCCGACAGGGGCAAGGCGCGCTTTTCTTGGTCCATCTGCTGTCCCGACAGTATTGCTCCGGGCACTCTTAACCGCGTCGGTGCACGCAGGGGGCATACTGGTTCGCCATCGCCGGTATAGGCTGAACCAATGGCGTGTCAGTCAGGGGCCTTGTCCCAGATCGCGGCATGTTCGCGCGCCAGTGTGCGGATGGTCTCTTCCGCGGCCAGTGCGGCCGCGGTCTGCGGAATGCCGGTGGGCAGGCAGAGACCCACGGTGCGATTGATGGCGGGGTTCACCAGCCGTCTCGACAGGATGGGTGTTTCTGCGACCCGGGCGACCCCGGAGGAGTTGATCGTCGCCGCGGTGCCGTTGCGCACGAGTTTCATCATAACGGGCAGGGAGTCGATGTCGGACATCACATTCAGCGGCACGCCGGCTTCCGAGAACGCTTGCTCGACGAGAAGGCGCAGCCCGTTGGTTCTGTCCGGAAGGACCATCGGGACATCGGCCAGTGATGCGAGATCGCAGGTCGTCGCTTCGGGATCGCCTATATCGGGGGCGCCGAATACGGACAATTGCTCGGTAAACAGCGGCCTGACGGTCATGCCCGGCGCGTCGGAGCCGCGAAACAGGATGGCCATGTCAAGGCGGCCATTGGCCAGCAACTCGTTGAGATAGCCGCTGAAGCTCTCGAAGAGCTGGAGCTTCACGCCGGGATGGTCGTGCCGCAGGCGCTCCACCAGCGGCACGGCGAGCACCGAGGCGATGCTGGTGGGAAGGCCGACGGCCACGGGTCCGACGGCGCCGCTGCCCTCGTCAGCAATGTCGGCCGTGAGCTCCTGCATCTGCCGCAATACGATGCGGGCATGACGATACAGTTTGGCGCCCGCATCGGTTGGCTTCACGCCCGTCGCGCTACGCAGCAGAAGCGGCACGCCCAGGTCGTGCTCCATCGCGGCGATCTGCTGGCTCAGCGAGGGCTGCGACACCGCGAGCAGCACCGCGGCCTTCGACAGGCTGCCCATGTCGACCACGTTGACGAAATAGCGAAGCTGTCTCAGTTCCAAGGCATCGATCCAGTGAAGATGCGGGCAAGCTCGTTTGCTTACACCGAACCGCACTTCGCTGGCCATTGCCAGCGGCGGCGACGGGGCCGGTGCCTAATCTTATACCCCTCAGAGCAACAGCCTATGGGACGGGCCCTGGCGAGTATGCCAGAAGGACAACAAAGGCGCGCGAAGCGCCGCATCGGCAAATATCAAGGGGAGGCTCTACGTGCGCCGTCTGTTCATTGCACTGCTCTGGATTGCAGCTTCGCTCACGTCGGCACGGGCGGACAACTATCCGGACCGCCCGATCACGCTGGTCGTGCCCTATGCGGCCGGTGGCACCACGGACGTGCTGGCTCGCATTCTCGCCAAGGCACTCGGTGCCGAACTCAAACAGACGGTGATCGTTGAGAATGTCGGCGGCGCGGGCGGCACGATTGGCACCCAGCGCGTGGTTCGGGCCAAACCCGATGGCTACACGCTCAATTTCGGCAATATGGGCTCGATGGCGGCGATCGTGCCACTGTACCCGAATCTGGGCTTCGATCCGCGCAAGGACCTGACCGGTATTGGCGTGTTCGCGAATGTCCCGATGATGCTTTCGGTCAGCAAAAAGAGCGGCATCGAGAATCTGAGCCAACTGATCGAGCGCCTCAAGGTGCCGAACAACCGCATCACCTTCGGGCAATCCGGGGCGGGCTCGACCGCGCAGCTCGCCGCAGCGATGTTGCTCTATCTGACGCAGACCAATGCGATGCTGGTGCCCTATCGTGGCTCGGGGCCTGCCATCCAGGATTTGATCGCTGGCAATATCGAGGCGGTGATCGACCAAACCGTCACGATGATTCCGGCGCATCAGAACGGGCTGGTGCGGGCCATCGGCGTCACCGGGCCGCAGCGACTGGTGCAGGCGCCCGACGTGCCGACCTTCGTCGAAAGCAATCTGCCGAAATTCGATCTGCAAGTGTGGAATGCGCTGGCGGCCCCTGCCGGCACGCCGCCCGAAGTGATCGCCAGATTGGAAGCGGCGCTCGCCAAGTCGCTCGAGAATGAAGACGTTAAGGCGCGCTTCGCCGAACTGGCGGCGCAGGCGCCATCTGCGCAAGGCCGCACGGCCTTGCAGCAACTTATCAACTCGGAGGTCGACCGCTGGTCGATCATCGTGAAGGAAGCGAAGCTCGAACCCTGACACGCGCGAGATGAATTTATCTCTCGCGAGATCGCCGCGCGGCTAGGCGGGATCGATGACTATCTCAAGGTTAAGTGTCTTTGCATGGGCGGGATCTGATTGGCACCGTTGAGCCCGAATGCGCGTCCGCGAGCAACTTAACGTCACGCTTAGGCACTAAGTTATTTTGAATTGGACAGGCTTATTGTGGTGCAGAGCGGATATCAAAAACGTCAAGCCGGAGTATTCGCGTTACGCTTCATCAGCAGATTAGGCGAGCTCAGTTGGTCTTGAGGTTGTAGAGCTTGCGCAATCTTTCTTGCGTGCCGTCAATCGCGCGGACTGTATTGAGCTCTGCGGTGAGCCTCAATTGCACGTCGGCTGCTCGGTGAAGTGAGAGAATGCCCCAGTTCGTCTCAAAGCGAGGGTCTGCGATCTCGTCAATGATCACGGCCGTGACATCTTCGCACCCGTAGCAGCTGCGGATTTGCAGCAATGCCGCATGTTCGAGGTCGTGTCTGGAAAGCAGCGACTTCGCCATAGTGGGTATTTCCTTGCGTCATCGTTTGAGCCAACCCTGAAGATCAGATCGGGCCTTTAGTTTCGCAGAAACGGCAAGTATGGCGGGCGACTTCTAAATCATCACCAGCTTGATCTCACCGTCGTTGGCTGCAACCAGTTCCATCTGCTCGCGCGCCAGTTTCTCGATCAGCGGCCTGTTGGCGTGGAAGTACCTTTTGGCCTGATCTTTGGTTGGAAACTTGGTCGTCAGGATACACGCAATCCGGCGGTTGCCGTGTCTTATGTCGAACGCCACGCGCTGAAAGTCATCAGGCGCCTGAACCTGTGTCGAAATAGCAATCATGTTTGGATCCATAAAGCTCGGCGAAAGCGCGAACTCCAGGAACATTACGACGTCTATGTGTTCAATATATGTGGACGAGGGCGGCAAACAGCCTGAAGGCGATCTCGCTCTCGCTGCCGTTCTCCGTCGGTTAGCCCAGGATAGATTGGTATAGAGCCAGGTAGCGATCTGCCATTCTATCGACGGTAAAGTGCTCAGAAACCGCCGCCCGGCAGGCGCGTCTATCCAGTTCGCCAATGCGCTCAACGGCTTGTACGGCTTCGAGGGCACTATTGACCAGGAAACCTGTCACGCCATCCATGATCAATTCAGGCATCGATCCGCGGTTGCGCGCGATCACGGGTGTTCCGCAGGCAAGCGCCTCAACAACTGATAACCCGAATGGTTCGTCGAAATTGATCAGGTGAAGCAATGCCCGTGCCGATCCCAGAACGCGTGTCCGCTCCAGACCTCCGACCGAACCGAGATAAGTCGCGGACCTTCCCAGTGCTGGCACCACATGACGTCGATGATAGTCCGCATCCTGAACGATACCGGCCATGATGAGGTGGCGGCCAACCGCTTCGGCAGTTGCTATCGCTTCCGCAGCCCCTTTATCGGGATGAATGCGACCGAAGAATAGAAGATCGTCGCTGCCAAGCGGATCGAAGGGAAACTCGTCGATCGGAATGCCGTGATGGATCGTTGCCGCATAGCGAAGGTCGGGATGGCGATTGGCATCGCTGATTGCGACATAATGGACACGATCCTCATACTCCTTGAAAACCGGAACAATACGGGCTGATGAAAAGCCGTGAATGGTTGTGACGACTGGCGTGTCCACAAGGCGAGAGAAGCCCAGCGGTACAAAATCTGCCTGATTGTGGATGATGTCGAATTCGCCGGCCCGCTCGAAGACATTTGCAACATGCAGGAGTTCCCACGCCTTGGCGTCGAGCGACGAGTCTTCAGAGTATGGTGCCGGGACGACACCGGCGAGATTTCCCGACGTCAAACTGTCCTTGGTGGCAAACAGTGTGACGTCAACTCCCCGCAAGAGCAGTGCCTCCGTCAGCAAGCTCGTCACGAGTTCCCACGGGCCGTAGTGCCGGGGAGGAGTTCGCCAGGATATAGGCGCTAACATCGCGACACGCATCGTGTTTAGCCTCGCAGGATGGATGGCGGATAATCAGCTACGTCAATCCGGGCACGGCGGATATATGGCCGACGGATTGGTGGAGGCCCGCTGTAAATTGGATTGACGCGACGACTCAGGAGCGCATGGTGAATGTCGTCGATGGCTGGTTCGATGGTGTCATCATCACTGCAGAATGAGAGGCGCTCCGCCCGTCATCTGTCAAGATCAAGCGCCCCGATCGCTGCAGAACGGCGCGCGGCGCCTTCAGATAAACAGGCAGGAAGCGACCTTTTGTAAATGCTGTTTCGAAAGTGAGGCTCGACATGGTGGCTATGTATCGCCAACCAAACCTGGAAGTCACAGTCACTCCACATCCCCTGCTTTTCTGGGAATGGCAGGTGCAGGACGATGGTGATCTGTTCAACAGTGGCTTCAGCAGCACGCGGTGGAAGGCTCGGTATGATGGAAACGCAGCGCTTTTCGAGGTCCTGGCAGGCGGATTTTACTCTGAGCCTCTGTTTGACTGATTGTTAAAAGTGCCGCAACGCGGTCTTGCCCGCAAGGCAATCCGATCTTGCTGGGCTAGCGCGGTTCTTCAATAGGCGCCCAGTGCGTGGGATCAATCCGGGTGACGTTGACGCATCCTGCTTCAGCCAGGGTAATAATCCAGTCGCCGTCGTTCCACCATGCGCGGCAGGCGGTTCGCATTTTTTCCGCCTCGGATTCCATGGCATGATCCGAATTGTCATCGTATCCGCCAGCCAGGAATATTGGCGTTCCGTCTTGTGGTGCGGTGTCTATAGGTAGCCAATTCAACGGTTCATGTCCTTGCAGTGGTTGGCGAACAAAGGTGATTGTTTGCCTGAAGCGACGACTACATGCCGCGCACGCGTCTCATGTTGATTTTGCGACAATGTGGGGCGGACGTCGGTGTTTGAAGGCTGAGATGCAGAGAATTCCTTTTTCGGCTTCGTCGGCAAGAAGCATAAGTAGCCGGTACACCTCGGGACTGCTTTGGGCGGTTGCCAAACGTCTGTACCGAGCTGCACGCGCGCCGTTCATGGAAAGGCCGTCGTTAGATGCTGCGTGTCTGCCAGCTTGATGGAGGTCATGTGGTCGTTCGAGTGACTGGTTGCGAAGCGATAATGGCATCGAGTGCTGCTCTACCGAGTTGCCGCGCTTCATCTTCGTAAAGCGGTGATGGCATGTCGCCCATCGTATCCCAGGTCTTTCTGATTGCCTTCGCAGCAACCTCGACTGCAGCATCATATTCGGACTGCTCGTTACATCTGGCGTGCTGCGGCGTGTGTTGAAGGTCATTCACGGCACTGAATTCCAGCTCTGACATTGAGAAACCCTCTCAAGTTGAGATCGCGTAAGCTTTTCTTCCGTTAAGCCGAGGGCTTGGCGTCAAGCAGGTTGTCGCGCGTTCCGGCTGGAGTGGTCTAGTCTCGGCGAATAACGACGGCACCAATAACAAGAAGAGCTAAAAAGACCGGCAGTAGTATTGCGGGCACAAGGCAATCCCAGAATCGATCTTCCGACACTCTGACATGATCGCCCCCTTGTTGAGGCGGGAGCGGGGCTCTCGGTCATCGCTAAAAGCCGAAGTCCTCACGGTGATGCTTGAATCTTACGCTTCCGGTCGGAAATTACGAATGGAAGATATTATTTTGGAAGCACGAATTGTGTCGCTGCCAAAGTGCCGATCGCGAGTTAGTAGCTGGATTACCGGATAGGTCTTCACACTTCCGGTGTTTGTAGCCGATGCTTCTTCGCATCGGCGATTAGTTGCAGTTGTCCAGCTTTTCGCATGGCAAGCGTTCGCTCATCTCCGTGAGGGAGTTGAGCAGCTGTCGCAAGCGCGATCATCGCGGCGTGCTCAGCTTCGAGGTGAGAAGCTTTCACTGTCCGGACCTGTGTTGTTGCGATTCCAAAGTACATTCGGAGGTAGGCATGGCAGTCCCGAGACATTGGGCGGGAGCGCGACCGAACTCTCTGTCACCGGTGAATGCCTAAGGACGGCCGATGATGCGGTGCAGTAGATTCCCTTTATGTTCGCGAGTCGACCTAATTCGAAGGTTCTGATTTGTCGCCGGAATCGCTGAGGTCAATCCACTGGACTGCGCGTGCCTTGGGTGGCTGGCTCAGGAGAATAGGGGGCGCCTACGGATACATGCGGCTGCGGTATGGCGGGGTTGAAGAAAGCCGGATGTCGTCGTGCGGGTCTGCGTCCGGCTCTAGGCGGAGCGGCGCAGACGATATTTTCTGTCGACGACAGGTGGCGTTGCAACCAGCTTTACAGTCCACTTTGCTGCCGATGCATCCATCACGACGGATCTCACCGATCCCGTGACTGTTTGACCGTTCAGCTGAAGTGCGCGCGGCAGCCCGTGATATTGAGCCAGACGAGCGCGCCTGGCCTCGACGAGGTCCGTAATTTCGATGACCTGCATCTGCGACTCCAGAGTTGGCGCGGTACGCTCGACAAGACCCGCGCTACAGGACGGGTAGCATCGTATGGTTAATGAAATGCGTCAGATCGTCTTCAGCAATTCCGATGCTGAAGGCAAGTCAGCGGGCGGGATTGCCATCCAGATTTTGGGACCCCGTATGAGCGCTCGCGGCCCTTCATTGTCGCAAATGAGCCACTCGGTTTCGTCCCAGATGACGAGGCATGGAAATGTCTGAGGCAGCTTGTCTTTGTTTCCGCGTATCCATGTTCCACCCGCAACGATGATCCTTTCATCGTCCTTGGGTGCGGTGCTGATTGGTTGCCACCCGTCGCCCATTTGATCGCCCCTTTGTCTGCGCCTCAGTGCGACTCAAACGCGAGGCCGCAACGTCCAGTTAAAGCGTGCAGACCTTGGCTGCCACATGAAACTTCCTCCCGATTGGCAGGCAGCTAGGCGATTACGGAAGGGCTGTGCATCAAGTCGCATAGTGTCGCGACGAATTTGATTGACCGTCACGGGCATAGGCGCATGGTTCCACCATGGCCTTCAATTTCACCTCCGACGTCAAATCCAAGCAAAAAGATTGCTGGCTAATTTTGAACTTCAGCGGAGAGGAGATTTCCCTGTCGTTCGACGATGCAATCGAGCTTAAGATCCAAATCAATCATGTCCTGGAAACGGGAACTCCCAACGAACGGAAGATCGTGAGCGAAGCAGACAGCTGGTCGGCGCTGTGTGTGCCAAATGCGGGCGGTTTCGGGGTTGCCTTTGTCCTGTCGGCGACGTCGACGATAAAACTATGGCTGGATGCCAGGCAGGCCGAGCGCTTTTCTGCAGAACTTCAGACGTTTATCGATCTGGTTGGGAGTCGGAGTTGAAGGGCTTCTGGCATGGCTATGTCGAACTGGTATTGGCCGGCGTGACGTACGAAGCCAGTTACGACATCCTGGATGGCATGGTTCAATTGACCATTGGCCAGTTGATCGTGGTCGCAGAACCGCTGCCGGGTGCGACGTATGAGGAAAGTGCGCTCTACGCTTTGGAACAGTTCGCGACCGGAAAAATCGTCGCGCGGGGCTAGAGCCGCTCCCCGGGTGCTGGGTCAGCTCGCTGCCACTTCGCCTGCTTTTGTCGTCTCATAGGCAATGTCTGTCTTGTTCATGATGAGGGGCGATAGCCACCCGAGATCGACAAGGCGCTGGTATTTGCTGCGATCGATATTGCCAGCCGTATATTTTGCGCCGCCGTGCAGGACGATCTCACGGATCAGTTCCAGGCCTTCATGTGTCATGATTGCTCCATCTGGCATGATCGCCGATGCGCGTGGGAGCGCCCCGGAAGGGGATTGGACATTTTGATTGAATTTTCTGGTTCTCGATCACCGCGAACGCGGTAGCGCTATCGAGCGCATGGATCATGCGTCGGGTGCCCGTGACCTCAGATGCTGCAGCTATGCTGGCGATGCGCGCTGTTCGACTATTTCTTTCGGGGCTTTTCCGCCTCGGGGTGCATCAGGCCCTTCATGGTCGGAGCTGCTGCGATCGTCTTGGCCTTGTCCTTCTTGGGCTTCTTTACTTCGCGATTGTTCCGTTGTTCGCCTTTGGCCATGGTTTGGTCCTCCGCCCGCACTGGGCTTCGGTGACATTAGCACGTCGGTTGGGTCTCCCGGAGATTATGTTGCCTAAAGCCGCTGTCGCACCGCGGCAGTGCGGGCGGACGACCGCCACCCGTCGTCCTGGCAGCCGACAGCCGCATCAATTCAGGAGATGGAAGTTTGCTTGATTGACTCCTTCCTGAATTCAGGGTTGCTATCGTTGAGAGACAACCGGGAGAACTGAAGTGACCACTGGCGTAGTAAAATGGTTCAATGCGACGAAGGGCTTCGGCTTTATCCAGCCGGACGATGGCAGCAAAGACGTCTTTGTTCACATCTCGGCCGTCGAGAAGGCGGGGCTGAGCACTTTGAATGAAGGGGCCAAGGTCAGCTTTGAGGAAGTGGCCAACCGTGGCAAGACGTCGGCAGAAAACCTTCGGGTTGGCTGATCGGGCCTCTTTTGCCTGGCGCCGCAAGTCTGGTGGCGCCCGGCTGTCGGCCAAATGACCACATAACTGGCAGCCCGTCGGACTTGTCCCGGCGGGCGTTTCGCGATGATTTCAGCGGCCGGTTGGTGTCGGGTCGGCTTTCGCGAATGATGGTCAGGAATGCCCGTTTGGGCCAAGTAAATTCAGGCTGCCGTGCAGCTATCCATATCGTTGTGCATGATTGTCTGGCTGGCGCGGCTATCCCATTTGACCGTGACGCTACTCCAGTCCTTGGCGATGACGGTGCCAAAGTCATTTTTATCGTTCTTCCAAAAGACTGTCGTTCCGAGAACGAGCGCCCTTGATTTTTCACCGGTCACTGTGCGTCTCCCAAAAGTTCTACTTGCCGTTTGGTGAAAGATGCCGACCACGGACGAGCTGGTCGTGCTGAGAAGCCACATCCAATTGCCTCTACGGTAAAGCTAAGTCAGCTCTTATTTGTCCATCGCTGCGAGCAGGCTTCTTATATCGATCGTCGCGATGTTCGAATAACTGTCCGAAATCGCATACGGGAAGATAATTTGATCGCCATGCCGCATTGCGCCGCATGTATAGACGACGTTCGGCACATATCCTTCGCGCTCGGACGGCGCAGGCCGAAGGAGCGGTTCGTCCAGGCGCCCCAGCACCTTCGTCGGGTCGTTTTTGTCGAGCAGTGCTGCTCCTATCGAATACTTGCGGACCGGGCCGACACCGTGGGTCAGCAATAGCCAGCCCTCATCTAATTCGATAGGTGAGCCGCAGTTGCCGATTTGAATGAACTCCCAAGGGGCGGCCGGCTTCAGGATCGGCGTGCCGCCATCCCATGTATAAAGATCATCCGAATAGATCAGGTAGAGGTTTTCATTGTCTTGCCGCGCGATCATCGCGAACCGCCCGTCGATTTTCCGGGGGAAAAGTGCCATGCCCTTGTTATGTGATGCGCTGCCTCTGAGGGCTGAAAAGCGAAACGTGACGAAGTCGGACGTCTCGATGATCTCCGAGCGGATCGCCCTGCCGCTATAGGCCGTGTACGTCGCGTAATAGACCGTTCGCTCGGAATGCTCGAATTTCACGAAGCGCGCATCCTCGATGCCGTTCGATTGCGACTCCGTAATCGGAAAAATGACCCGCTCGCTGATATCCTCGCTGCTACGAAACGTGACGGCGACATCCTCGCCGCCAGGCCCAGACCCGAGGTGTTGAACTGCTGGATTTGATGCGAGGCGTGCGGTCGGATCGATGCTCACGGTCCCGTCGGTATCTACAAGGCCGGTACGAAATGTCAGGGATGACACATGGCCTTCTCCGACGGCGCGCAGGCTGAGGATGAAGCGCAGGGCGCCGGCTGTCGTTCCCGATTGATCGGGGTGAGGCACGATGCTCGGATTGAAGAGTGCCGATGCTTCAAACGAGTATTCACTCAGGAAATAGGCGCCGACTAGCTGACGCTGAATCGTCGTGAACCGGCTATGGCCGTGGAATGCATCTTCCATTTCGTCAGCGCGGGCCTCGAATGTCTGAAGCAGATTCCGGTGGCGACCCAGAAAGTTTTCAAGTACGTCGGCCAACTGATGCTCTGCCTGCTCGGGACTGAGCGCAAGAATCCGGTCGACAATATGATTGGCGCGCGTCTTATCTGTCGGATTGAGATCGCGTGGCTCCGTCGCAGGTTTAAACGGCCGTACGATGACTCGGGACGCGTCGGGCCGGAGATAGAGTGCCTGGCGATTCAGTATCGGAGATAAGGGCAAAAGGAATCTCAATGGTCTGCTGAGAGGGGGAGCCCAACGTGATCAGGCCACGCGGGTCGCGGATTTGGATTGATCCTCGGCGATACGTGCCATGTGCCGAATTTCGGATAGTCCGAGCAGGTAGGATACGACTGACTCGCCGCCGCGGTTCTCATTAGCACGGTCCGGATGCAGTCCGTCACGACAGCTTCCTGTCTCCAGATCGACGAGCGGGATAGAAAGGTCATTGCTGCCGAGGAACCATGCGAAGACCCGGGCGGCTTCGCTCTTCCATTCAATGTTCTGGTCGGCGCGCCACGCCGCAAGGCTGGCCGCGATGGTGGCAGCAGCCTCGACAGGCTGTTGGTCGAAGCTGCGTGGCTGGCGCCGGATGTCGTGAAATCCCTCCGTGCCCACCGGCCTGAACTGACCGCTGGCTGAGGTCTGCTGTGTCAGTAGCCAGCGCAGGCTTCTCAGCCCGGCATTGAGATAGTCCGGCCGTTTCATCGCAGTGCCGGTGAGAATCAAAGCCTGGCAGAGTCTAGCGTTGTCATAGGAAAGTCCGTTTTCGAACCACACCCAATCGCTCGTCTCGACTTTCTCAAGAAGCGAGACGAGCCTGTCGGCCAGAGCCGTCCGGATTGCATTGGCACGGCTATTGTCGGTGACGGTCGTGCAATACGCATCGAGTCCCAGCAATACGAACGCCCAGGCACGGGGCGAGAGGAAATCGCCGACCTTTGGTAAGGCCTCCGCAAAGAGTGCTGCGGCCCAGGTCCGCCGAGAGGGGTTCGCATCCGAAAGAGCGCAAACGCCCAGCGCCCAAAGCGTGCGCCCATGACTGTCTTCCGATCCGCTTTCTTCCAGCCAGCTGCGATCGAAAGCCATGAAATTTCGAAACCGGTGCGTTTCGGGATTCCACGCATGCTGGACGAAAGCTGCAAAGCGGGAGGTCAGGACCTCCGACAGACGTAGTTCCCCGGGCGTGTTCAACGCGCATGCCAGCAGTAGCGCGCGGGCATTGTCGTCGATGCAATAGCCATGCAAGCGATCCGGAACACTGTGAACCGCATGCTGGAACAGTCCGGTGTCGTCGCACATCGACAGGAAGTGACCAATCTGCATCTCGGGAGGTGCGCGACTATCTCGCAGGAGCGTACTCGTATCCGACTTTGCAATGGTCTTGAGCCGGTGGCGGCGACCCGCGTTCTCGAAAACGGACATGTATCGCTCGGCCGTCCGTTCCCAGGTCATGGAGCGACTGCTGGCATAGGCGCGCTTGCGCATCGCCTGGCGCAGTGGTGCGTTGATCAGAAGCTTTTCGATCTCAACGCCGATCGCATTCGCATCCGCGAACGGGACGATAATGCCGCGGCCGTCGGCGAGCAATTCGCGAGCATGCCAATAGGGAGTCGATACCACGGCCTTTCCCAAGCCAAAACTATAAGCCAGGGTGCCTGACGTCATCTGAGATTCGTTCAGATAAGGCGTGACATAGACATCGCACATCGAGATGAAATCGAGCAAGGTCTCCTGGTCAACGAAGCGATCAAGGAAGACAACGTGATCCGCGACGCCAGCTTCGCGGGCCCTTGCAATGAGGGATTCGCGATAGGTCTCGCCTTCGTCATGTACCAGATTTGGATGGGTTGCGCCCAATACGACATAGACCGCACCCGGGCAGGTGCTCAGGATGGACGGCATCGCATCGATCATGAATTCGATGCCCTTATTAGGTGAAAGCAGGCCGAACGTCAGAATGACAGACCTGCCGGCAAAGCCGAGCCTCGTCTTTGCATCGTCGGGCTCCACAAAAGCGAATTCCGGAATTCCATGTGGAATGATCTCGATCTTCTCTTCGGCGACCTGATAGATGGTCCGAAGCAGTTCCCGACCTTTCTCCGCCATCACCACCACTTTCGACGACATCTCGACAACGCGTGTGAAGACATCCTTTTGTGCGGCGGTGGGCTCTGCAAGAACCGTATGGAGTGTCGTCACGATCGGCATCTTGAGCAGCGAGAGAAGTTGGATGATATCGCTCCCGGCTTCGCCGCCGAAGATACCGAATTCATGTTGAAGCGACACCACGTCGAAATGACCGTTGTTCAGGAATTCCGCTGCACGTATGTAGTCGTTGATCAGCTCGTCATTGATCTGAATGCCAACGGTGGCTGGATAGTCATAGAAATGACCATGATCGGTCATCGCCACGATGACGGTTTTGGAGTCTGCGCGGGCGGCTGCTACTGCGCTTTGCAGATCGGTAGTGAACGTGGCGATCCCACATCGGCGTGGAAGTGAATTGCCAATGAATGCAATGCGGCTGAACACCGTCAATCTGCTGCCTCGCGATTTCAATGTTGAAAGGGCAATCGCTCAAAATTGGCAATGCTGCGCCAGCCGCGGCATATCGGACAATTTCGTGACAAAAGCAGCGCGCGCTCGGCAGGGATCATCAGGGTCATCAATGCGCGCGAGCGCAGGGTGCGCTCTTTCTTCGCGAATAGCCATCAGTATCTTCGAGGGCTGGGAGTTGGAACAAGTTGGTGGGAGGTTGGCGAGAGAGCAGTGATAATAAATCGGTCTTTCAGTGCCAGCCGTGGTAACGCTCGGGCTCACACAGCGGGAGTACGATATGGCCAAGGGAAATCGCGAAACCAAGAAACCGAAGAAGGTGCCGGTCAAGACGATCGCTGCTGCAGAGAGCCTCAAGGGCGGCGGTCCCAAGATCATGCCGGCGCTGGGGGCGGTCAGAAAGAAATAGTACCACTCCTCGCGCGGTAGCACTGAATGCTTCCCGTCCGGCGTTGAACAGAGAGTCCGCTCACGCGGCGACGATGCGTCAACGTTACGTCATCGAAATGTTCACAGATCGAGGAAAGACGTGTCGATCAAGTCGACCATTCGAGATGCATGCGGCACGCCTGCGATGTTTGCCGGCTCCAAGACTGGGCAGGAAGATGCACCGTTTGTTTTCATCAATGTTGGCGGCGAGGAACGTCGGATGAGATCTGCCGAGTGGGAAGCGCTGCCGCCATGGCTAGGCGTGCGCCCGGCCTGGGCAGGCAAAGGCTGATATTCGAGGTCTTTCCTCGCCTGCTGGAACATAAATCCTTACGGCGACTTGTCGGGCGTGAATAACCTCAACCCGAGAATGCGAGGCCCCTGCATCAGCGGGGGCTTTTTATTGGAGAAACCCCATGGCCAAAAAGCCCAAGCTGCTCGCCGACCTTTTCCACGACACCCTCAAGGATGTGTATTTCGCTGAGAAGAAGATCTTCGCAACTCTGCCGAAGATGGCGAAGGCCGCTCATGACAAGGGTCTGAAAGCGGCCTTCCTGAAACATCAGAAGGAAACCGCAGGTCAGATCAAGCGCCTTGAGAGCGTGTTCAAGATTGCAGGCAAGAAGCCCGTCGCGAAGACCTGTGCAGCCATCATGGGCATCACGAAGGAGAGTACCGAGATCATGACCGAGTACAAGGGCATGCCCGCGCTCGATGCCGGCCTCCTTGCTGTCGCTCAGGCGGTGGAGCATTACGAGATGTCTCGCTACGGCACGCTTCGTACATGGGCGCAAGAGCTGGGCATGTCGGATGCGGCCTCGTTGCTCGACGCGACGCTGAAGGAAGAAAAGGCTACGGACGCTGCGCTGACCAGTCTGGCAAAGTCGGTCGTCAACGTCGAAGCTGAAGCGGAGATGTGATACAGATACCCGGTTGCTTCGGCGGCCGGGATCTGCCGGTGTTTGAGAAAGTCTGGAACATTTGGCGCTGGCGAGCTTTACATTGGACAACCGCCGCACCGCGCGTCGGATACGGATGGCCTCTGCCATCATAAAGGCCAGCCATGAACATCCAGGCCGTTGATCGCGCCCTCGACATTTACGGGGCGCTCTCAGGTCATTCCGAGTCGCCCGGGGTTCGGCAAAAGCTTTCCATGCACCTGGACGAGCTGGTGGGCAGCGGCGAGAAAGATCACCACCGTTTGACGGTGCACGGTCTGACATTCCTTCGCGAGTACGACCGACAGCGCAACAGCTAGCTTGTCGGAAAAGCTGCGATGATTGTAGCCGCTATCGTCGAGATGATGATCGCGGCGATATCCATAGGGCTTAACATGCGCCATGCGGACACTCTGCGTGATCTGCAGTCGGTCAGACCAATACAGAAGATGCGCCAGGACTTAAACGGTCTGCAAAAGCTGCGGGTCCAGCCAAGCTGACGCTCTGTACTAATTCATAGGAAGAATGCGGGCATTCAGTGTCGTCAGTTGGCTTGCTCGAGTCTTGAGCATCGATGGCTAGCCCAGCATTTGGGTGTCGCCGCAGATCGAAATAGCCTGGCCCGAGATCGTGCGCCCGCGCGGGCTGGCGAGGAACAGGATCTGGTCGGCGATCTGCTCTGGCGTGACGTAATCCTTGATCGACGTATAGGAGAACGCCGTTTTCTCCATCTCCGCAAAGGAAATGCCGCGCTGCTGCGCCTTGGCTTCCAGCACGCGTCGCTGGCGATCGCCGGAGACGAGGCCGGGCAGGATCGCGTTGACGCGGATGTTATCGGGGCCGAGCTCGATGGAGAGCGATTTCGTGAAGCCGATGACGCCCCATTTCGCCGCCGCATAGGGCGAGCGCATCGCGAAGCCCACGCGGCCTGCCGCCGAGGACAGGTTGACGATGGAGCCGTTGCTGCTCTGGCGCAGCAGCGGTACGGCGAGGCGCGTGCAGTTGAACTGGCCGGTCAGGCAGATGTTCAGGCAACGATCCCAGTCATCGGGATGCATCTCCTCGACCTTGGCGGTCGGGCCTGCGACGCCGGCATTGTTGACGAGGACATCGAGGCCGCCGAGTTTAGCTGTTGCTTCATCGAACAGCCTTTGAACTGACGCACGATCAGCAACGTCGCAATGTGTCTGGGTGATTGTGGGATCACTCGCTGTGAGTGCGGCAAGAGCAGCCTGGTCCACATCGCAGACATGAACGCGTGCGCCTTCGCCGGCAAAGGCGCGGGCGATGGCCAAGCCGATTCCGTTGGCGCCCGCGGTAACGATGACGCGCAAACCCTTGATGTTGAGATCCATGGTGGCTCCGGGGACTTTGTGAGAACTAGGCGGAGAGGCCGCCGCGCGACAGGATGAAATTGGCAGCGCTGGTGATATCGGCAGCGATCCCGACTTTGGCAGCTTCGGCATCACCGATCTCGATCGCCTTGCGAACGTCCGCATGAAACCGAATGGCTTCACCCTTGGCGAGACGATCGGGATTGCCGCGCAGATCGAGATTGATGACGGGGCCAGCCTTGAGCCAGAGCGCACGGATGATCTCGACCAGGATCGGCGACTGCGCGGCCTCGTAGACGGCAAAGTGAAACGTCTTGTTGAGTTCGACGGCGCGCGGCAGGTCGGGTGCCTTCATTTCGCTTTCTGCGCGCATGGCCGCTTCTGCGATCGCGATGGAAGCGAGATTGCGGTCTCCACGTAGTTGCGCTGCCTCTGCTGCGGCATGACCCTCGATAGCGATACGCACCTTCGTCAGATCGCGAAACTGCGTGGCCGACATCACGGGCACGCGCACGGCACGGTTTGCCGCGACTTCCAATGCCTTGTCGGCGACGAGGCGGGACACCGCTTCGCGCACCGGCATGATCGACACGCCGAGCACTTCGGCGGCCGTACGCAATGACAGCTTTTCGCCAGGCGCGAGCCTGCCCGAGATGAGCAGATCCGCCAGTTGCGCATAAGCGCGCTCGCCCAGCGTCTGGCGGTCGAGCGGCTCCACAAGGCTCAGCGCAGTCGGCAGGTTCAACGCGGTCTCCGGGCATCGTCGCAAAATTGCAGGGAGGGACTCGACAAAGTCCCTGTCTTTTGCAACTCTAACTGTGATCACAGATCACGGCAAGCGGACAAAGCCCTCTCAACAGAAGAGCGCAACGCCTGCCGGAGGGGAAACAGCCGCGCCGCGCGGCCGTATCAGGGAGACGAATCTGATGTCGAACACCAATCAATTCACGCGCCGCAGTCTGCTGAAGACCGCGGGCGGTCTCGCACTTGCTTCCGGCCTCTCTGCACCATCCGTTCTGAGCGCGCAGACCTCCGACGTCATCCGCATCGGCCATCTCACGCCGCGTACCGGCTTTCTCGGCCCGCTCGGCGAATATGGCGTGATGGCCATCGACCTCGCTGTTGAGGAGATCAATGCCGCTGGCGGCATGATGGGGCGCAAGGTTGAACTGCTCAAGGAGGACTCGATCAATCCTCAGACGGCCTCGACCAAGGCGGAGCGCATGATCGAGCGCGACAAGGTCGCCTGTATCATCGGCGAAATTTCTTCGGCATCGTGTCTGACCATCGCGCAGGTCGCCACGCGCAACAAGACGCTGTTCATCAACACCGGCGGAAATTCCGATGCGCTACGCGGCAAGGACTGCCAGCGCTACATGTTCCACGTCGAGTCGCAGAACTCGATGTATGTAAAGACGGTCGGTCGCTCGTTCCTGCGCGATGGTCTCGTGAAGGGCAAGAAGTGGTACTCGCTCACGGCGGACTACGCTTTCGGCCATGACCTGCTAAGCGTATCGAAGCGCTTCATGCAGGCCAATGGTGGCAATTTCGCCGGCGACGACCTGGTGCCCACCGACGCCACGGACTTTTCTGCCTATCTCCTCAAGATCCGCGAGGCCAAGCCTGATCTCGTGGTGATCAATCTTGCCGGCAACCAGATCACCAACTTCCTCAAGCAATATGCCGAATTCGGTCTGACTTTTCCGGTCGGCGGTTTCGGCTTTGACACGGCTCTAGCCTGGGCTGCAGGCAAGGGCAATTTCGTCGGCACCTGGCCTGTGGTCTGGCATCATCTGCTGGACACGCCCGGCAGCAAGGCCTTCGTCGCGGCCTTCACCAAGAAGTACAACAAGCCGCCGGAGAATCAGGCCTGGGGCGACTACATCGCCACGAAGATCGTGGCGCAGAGCATCAACGAGCTGAAATCGGCCGAGTCGCCGAAGATCATCGAGCATTTCGAGAAGGGCGCGAAGTTCGATCTGCTGAAGACACGTCCCGGCTACTTCCGCGCATCGGATCATCAGCTGATGCACGAAATGTATGCGGTGACGGCGCTACCTGCGGACAAGATCAAGAACCAGTGGGACATCTTCTCATCGAGCCCGGCCGTCCCGGGGCCGGATGAACCGCTCGAAGTCATTGCGTCCACCGCGGAAGAGAACGTCTGCAAATTCCCGAGCTAGCAACAAATGTTGGCGTCTCGCCTTCGGGCGAGACGCCAACATTGTGCTCGCGAAGTTGCTTTCGTCTCGTCCTTCCGACCCCTGTCAGATGCGCATCAGCGCGCGACTGCGGAGCCCATATCATGTCCGCCATGTTGCTCACCCAGCAGATCCTCAACGGACTGCTTGATGGTGTCTATTATCTTCTGATTGCGCTCGGCCTGTCGCTGATCTTTTCGCTCGGCGGCATCGTGAATCTCGCACATGGCGCGTTCTATGCGATTGGCGCTTATCTTACCCTTGTCATTTCGCCCTATCTCGGCTTCGGTGGCGCATTCGTCGTGGCCCCCGTTGTCGTTGCGCTGCTCGGTGTTGTCATCGAGCGGACGTTGTTCCGGCGCTTCTATCGGTCCGATCCCATTCTCTCGCTGCTGCTGACTTTCGGGCTCGCGATGGTCGCCGAGCAGGCTTTGCGCATGATCTTCGGCGCGCCGCCTTTGTCGTATTCGATCCCGCCAGCGCTGCGCGGTCAGGTCGCGATCGGAAGCTTCATCTATTCGTTCTATCGCGTGGTGTTGCTCGGCATTGCCGTGGCCTGTGTGGTCGGGCTCTGGGTGCTGCTGCAGAAGACCTCGTTCGGCCGCGTCGTGCGGGCCGGCGTCCAGAATCCCGACATGGTCGGAGCGCTCGGTATCTCGCTGCAGCCCTATATGTCGGTCGTCGCAGCCCTGGGTATTGGTCTGGCGGGACTCGCGGGCGTGTTGCTGGCGCCGATCTATTCGATCCATCCGGCGATGGGGCAGGAGATCATCACCCCCGCCTTCGTGGTGGTCGTGATCGGTGGCCTCGGCTCGTTCTGGGGCGTGGTAATCGCTGCGCTGCTGGTCGGATTGGTCAAGGGCGTCATGGTCGGCATCGGCTATTCGGCGGCGTCCACGGCGGCGATCTATTTGTTGATGCTTCTGGTGCTGCTGTTCCGGCCGCGCGGCTTGTTCGGCGAACGCATCATGCGGTTCGAGTAAGGCGATGCCAATGTTGAATCGTCTTCCCGTTCCATTGCTGATCGCGGGCGTCGGCTTGCTCATCCTGCCGCCGATCTTGCTGGCGATCGGATTGACTGTGACGTCGGCGACGGAGATCGTCGTCTTCGCACTGGCCTGCATGGCCCTGAATATCCTGGTGGGGCACACCGGTCTCGTCTCGTTCGGTCATGGCGCCTGGTTCGGCCTTGCCGCCTATGCTGCAGCGCTGATCCAGCGCAACTGGATGCCGAATTCATTCGTCGGGCCGACGCTGCTTGCGCTTGTCGTGGTGGCCATCACGGCGGCTGCCTTCGGCTACCTGATCCTGCGCCGCCGCGGCGTGTATTTCTCGCTGCTGACGCTGGCGCTCGCGGCCATGCTCTACAGCGTCTCGTTCCGCTGGACCGACGTCACCGGTGGCGAGAACGGCCTTGGCGGCATCACCCGGCCGGCACTGCTTGGCTTCGACCTCGATGCAGGTGCGACCTATTATTGGTTCGTGGCGCTGATCGCGTTTCTCGTGCTGATCCTGCTGTGGCGCTTCCACAATTCCACGGTCGGTTCTGTGCTGGTGGCGATCCGCGAGAACGAACAGCGCGCGCGCTTCCTCGGTTATCCCACCAATCGCTACAAGCTCGCCGCCTTCGTGCTGTCGGCTACCATCACCGGGCTGGCCGGCATTCTGCTGCTCTACAAGAACCGTATGACGTCGGCGGATCCCATTTCGGTGGCGTTCTCCGGCGAGCTTCTGGCCATGGTCGTGATCGGCGGCATGCGTAGCTTCCTCGGGCCGGCGCTCGGCGCGCTGTTCTTCATTCTGTTTCGTGAATTTCTCGGCATCTACTCCGAGAACTGGTTGTTCTGGTTCGGCTTGGTCTTCGTCGGCTTCATCATCTTCTCGCCCACCGGTCTGATCGGTATGGGCGAGCGGCTGATCGCGCCATTCCGCAAGAAAGTGGAAGAAGACTCGGCAATGTCGGCGCGGCGCATCGAAGTGCTACCACTGCCGGAGTTTTTGCGACCGAAGTCGTCAGTCGACGGAGCGGTACTCGCTGCCAGCCATATCGTGAAAAGTTTCGGTGGCATCAAGGCCGTGCAGGGCGTCGATATCGCCATCGCCGATCGCACGCTGCATGCGCTGATCGGCCCGAACGGTGCCGGCAAGACCACGGCGTTCAATTTGCTGTCGGGTATGTACAAGCCGGATCAGGGAAGCGTTTCGCTGATGGGCATGCCTATCGCAGGCCATACACCGGAAGATATTGCAAGGGCCGGTATTGGGCGTTCGTTCCAGATTACCAACCTGTTTCCCGCGCTCAGTGTTGGCGAAAATATCCGCCTCGCGGTGCAAGCACGGCATCCGCGGCGCTTCGATCCCGTGACCAACGCGCTATCGATTAGCGCAATCAACGCGGAGACCGATGCGGTGATCCGCTATCTCGGCCTCGCTGGAATCGAGAAGGCAGAGGCAGGCATGCTGTCTTACGGCGGCCAACGCCTGCTCGATATGGGCGTCGCGCTGGCTACAGCGCCGCGCGTCCTGTTGCTTGACGAACCGCTTGCAGGCCTCGCTGCTGCCGAACGTGAACGTATCGGTGCGATCATCAAGCGCATCTCGACCGATTTACCGGTCCTGCTGGTCGAGCATGACATCGATCGGGTGTTCCAGCTGGCCGACCACGTCACCGTCATGAATGAGGGACGCGTATTGCTGGATGGCTCCGTCGAAGAGGCGCGGTCCAGCCCGAAGGTGCAGGAAGTCTATATCGGGTCGGGCACAACGGCTGTGGCTGCGCGCCCCCGCGAGACCGCGGCGGGGGCGAAGCCGCTGCTGACGGTGAAGAATGTCGATACGTTCTATGGCAAGAGCCATATTCTCAACGACGTCAATTTTACCCTGCACGAGAACGAGATCATCGCACTGCTCGGGCGCAATGGCGCGGGTAAGTCGACCTTGCTCAAGTCGTTGATCGGGATCGCGCCGGCATCGAATGGCTCTATTCAACTGGCAGGCAGCGAGTTGATCGGCCTGTCGTCTGCGGAAGCTGCGCGGCTCGGCATCGGCTACGTACCACAGGGACGCGCCTTGTTCGCAGGCATGACCGTCGAGCAAAATCTCGAACTTGGTGGTCTCAAGCGGCAGACTGGCAATGGTGTGCATTGGACCCGCGAGCGCATCTACGACTATTTCCCCCGCATTCGTGAGCGTCTCGACAGTCCCGCCGATTATCTGTCAGGCGGCGAGCAGCAGATGGTGGCCGTCGCGCGCGCGTTGTCGGGCGACGTCCGCGTCTTGTTGCTGGATGAGCCATTCGAAGGATTGGCGCCCGCGGTCGTGGAGCAGTTGTTTGAAACCTTTGACCGGCTTCGCAAGGAAATTGCCATCATCATCGTCGACCATAATCTCGATCTGGCTTTGGCTTTGTCCGATTCGACGGTGGCGCTGGAACGGGGCAAGGTCATTCATCAGGGGCCGTCGAAGGCCCTGCGTGACGATCTCGATCTGCGCCGCAAGGTGCTGTGGCTGTGAGAACATCAATGACACTGAACAATCGACATGTAGCGATCGTCGGCGTTGGCTTGATCGGACGCGCCTGGGCCGCGATTTTCGCGCGCGCTGGATGGACCGTGCGGCTGACAGATCCGCATCGCCCGACGCTGGATGCTGCGCCCGGGCTTATTCGCGATGAACTGCATGCGCTCGCCCGCCACGGACTTGCCAATGACCCCGACGGCGCCGCCGCGCGCATCTCGATAGCGGAAAGTCTAGCCCATGCGGTGAAGAACGTTTCCTTCGTACAGGAGAATGGCCCGGAGAACGTCGATCAGAAGATCGCCATCTTTTCCGAGCTGGATCGTCTTGCGCCTCCGGATGCACTGCTCGCATCATCCACCTCGGCAATCGTCGCCTCTCGCTTCACGGAAGCGCTTCCGGGGCGGGCGCGCTGCCTCGTCGGTCATCCCGTCAACCCGCCGCATCTGGTGCCGCTGGTCGAACTATGCGGCGCATCCTGGACCTCGCAGGAGACTATCGACCGCGCGCGCGAGATCTATCGCGAGATTGGGCAGGTTCCGGTCACCGTCAACCGCGAGATCAACGGTTTTATCCTCAATCGGCTTCAGGGCGCGTTGCTGGCGGAAGCGTTCCGTCTGGTCGGCGAAGGTTATGTCTCCGCGGAGGATCTCGATCACACCGTGAAGGACGGCCTTGGCCTGCGCTGGTCGTTCCTCGGGCCGCTGGAGACCATCGAACTCAATGCGCCCGGCGGCATCCCCGATTACTGCGCGCGCTACACCGGTTTCTACAAGGAGCTGGCCGCTGCATCGGCAGGATCCGAGGTTTATCAAAGCCCGAATGTCGACCGGGTGATAGCGGCCTGGCCGCATCAGCCGTCGCCCGACCGAATTGCGGCGCTCACACAGCAACGAAACGAACGCCTCGCTGCGCTGGCGGCCCACAAGGCCGCGCAGGGCGAAAAATCCTGACTACACCATCTCTTAACAGCAAGACGGAGACTGACATGAGCCGCAAAGTCATCATCACCTGCGCCGTGACGGGCGCTATTCATACGCCCTCAATGTCCAAGGCATTGCCGGTGACGCCGCAGGAAATCGCCGACGCTGCCGTGGATGCGGCGGAAGCCGGCGCCGCCATCGTGCATCTGCATGCGCGCAACCCGAAGACCGGGCAACCCGATCAAAGTCCCGAAGCCTTTGCGCCGTTTCTGAAGATCATCAAGCAGCGCACCAATGCGGTGATCAATCTGACCACCGGCGGTGCGCCCACCATGACGGTGGATGAACGCGTACGGCCTGCCGCGGTCTACAAGCCGGAAGTGGCGTCGCTCAACATGGGCTCAATGAATTTCGGGTTCTTCGGGATGCTGAACCGCTTCAAGAAGTTCGAACACGATTGGGAATTGAAGCACCTGCAGAACAAGGACATCGTGTTCCGCAATACATTCCAGGACATTGAGTATGTGCTGAAGACGCTGGCGGAGACGGGCACGCGCTTCGAGTTCGAATGCTACGACACGGCGCATCTCTATAATCTGGCCTACTTCCTCGAACAGGGGCTGGTGAAGCCGCCATTGTTTATCCAGACGGTGTTCGGCCTGCAGGGCGGCACAGGTGCACATCCCGAAGACGTGCTGCACATGAAGCGCACGGCGGATCGGTTGTTCGGCGACAAATATGTCTGGTCGGTGCTCGGTGCCGGTCGCAATCAACTGCCGATCGCGGCGATGGCTGCGGCCATGGGCGGCAATATCCGCGTCGGTCTGGAAGACTCGCTGTGGGCGGCGCCAGGTCGCATGGCCTCCTCGAATGCCGAGCAGGTCACCCTTGCGCGCAAGATCGTCGAAGGCCTCGGCCTTGAAATTGCAACCCCGGATGAAGCGCGCGAGATGCTTGATCTGAAGGGTGGAGACAAGCTGGAGGTCTAAGCTATCCCTGGAGGAGGCGGACAGTGCAAGAGATGTCCGCCTGCTCTGCTTTGGGGGAACCCTGCTGGCGAATGCCCGCTTCTGACACAAAGTCGACGTGATGCGTTACCGCTCCTGGCGCAAGGCGGACATTTGGCGCGCTGAACGTTGCGCGGATCGCATACTTTATCATTCATGAATTTGGCATTTCTCAACCAAATCTCTCCGTATGGTTCTATTCACCATCCGCTTTAGGGAAGTAGCGAGCCGCATAAGAGATGCTGCGTCATGTTCGAAGATCAACTTCGACAAGGAGGCGTCAATGGCCCTTATCATTATGCCGTTTTTGGTGACCGCAGCGGCTGTCGGTATGTTTGTCCTGGCAACTGAGCGCGCCGATGACAAACAATGCGGTTAGGCGCGCGGCTGGTCAGATTTAGAAATCTCCGGCTGATTGGAGAGCAACTGAACAGCTTCTGAGATCAACAAGGCTACATCGCTCAGATCCAGGCGTTGGGCCCGGCCTCGCATGATGTGCAGATCGTTTTTCAACAGGATAAGTTGAGCGCGGCGAGAAACATCAGGCATTTTACGTTCCCTAGCGTGGGAACCGCCCAGCTTCTTCATATGAAATGTGGAATAGCGCCGCATTACTGCAGATGAATGTTCAATGCATCTCATATGACGTCAGATCTGTCATGCAACTCGCTCCGGTCTGATCACTCGCTTGTTATCTTTTGGGCGTAGCCGCTTCTGGATTTGGCCGAATTGATAAGGAAAGTCGGAGGGGTTTGCCGGTATGCGAGTCCGCCGTTGGTTCAAAGCGAGGGGCAAACCAGAATCACGCTGGCTCAATTAATCAGATCCAACGCTGGCTTATCGCGAGATCCTTGGTGGCTGTGTCGAGCGGCGCACGACGAGCAGGGGCGCTGTGACGACATAAGGCGCATCGCCGCGGACGCCTTCGATCAGGTCGAGCAGGAGTTGGCCGGTCTGTTCACCCATCTCGCGGTGGCTGATGCGGATCGTGGACAGCGGCGGATCCACCAGATCCACCAGCGGCATGTCGTTGTGACCGATCACTGACAGATCTTCCGGACATCGCCGGCCCGTTTCGTGCAACGCTTCATAGATGCCGAGCGCGAGGAGATCGTTGGCTGCGACGATGGCGGTGGCCTCAGGCTGTCGTGCGAGCAGTCTGAGTGCGGCAGCGTGTCCTGCCTCGCGCGTGAAGGCTTCAGCCTCTTCGATATCATTGTCGGCCGGCGCGAAACCGGCTTCGTGCATTGCCTCCAAGAAACCGCGGCGGCGAAGCGATCCGGTCGATAGCATTTGCGGGCCGGCGAGGTGGAGGATGTGGCGATGTCCAAGCTCGAGAAGATGCGCAACCGCGAGCCGCATGCCGGCTACATCGTCCGAGACCACCGAAGGCACACGCGCCTCAGCCTCCGCGCGATTGACAAGCACGACAGGGACTTTCCAACTCAGACAACGCTCGATCGAATTATCCTTGAGCGCGACATTCGCCAGCACGAGGCCATCCACGCGGCGCGCCACGAGCCGTTGAACGATGTCGTCGGTGCCCGTCCGTTGCGGTTGCGGGTCGGCGACAATCAGCGCGTAGCCGCGCGCCGATAGCACGTCTTCGAGGCCGCCGATGATCGGCGAGAAGACGGGGTTCGCGATGTCCGGGACGATGATGCCGACCATGTTCGAACGGCCGCTGCGCAGACTCGCGGCCACCGTGTCCGGGCGGTAACCCAGCCGCTCCGCTGCTTCCAGAATCCGGCGCACGACCGGCTCACCGATCCGTCCGCGGCGGGCTGGGTCGAGCGCGCGCGACACGGTGGAGGGGTGCACTCCCACCTCGCGCGCCACGTCTTTGATTGTCGTCATCCCTGCCACGATCTCCAAACTAGCTGGTGCGGTTGACTTGCGCAATCGATTGCACTACATGTGCAATCGATTGCGCGGCGTGGACAGCCAAAAATTCGCAATGTGAGGGAGTGTCGATGATCATCACGCGTCAGGAGGATGTGACCGACGTTGTGCTTGCCGCGATGAGCGGTGCGCCGAACGAGCGGTTGCGCACGGTCATGGCCGCTTTCGTTCGTCATCTGCACGAATTTGCCCGCGAGGTTCGGCTGACCGAGGCGGAATTCGAGTTTGCTATCGATTTCCTGAACCGCATCGGCCAGGCGACAAACGACACCCATAACGAGGGCGTGTTGTTCAGCGATGCAGTCGGGCTCTCGACATTGGTCTGCCTGTTGAACAACGGCCAGGATGGCGCGAGCGAGACCGCCGCAGCGTTGCTCGGGCCGTTCTGGCGGGCGAACGCTCCGCGCGTGGAGAATGGTGCCTCGATCTTGCGTTCGCCGACGCCCGGTGCACCACTGTTCGTCGATTGCCGCATCACCGACGCACTAGGAGCGCCGCTCTCGGGTGTCAGCGTTGATGTCTGGCAGGCCTCGCCATCGGGAATGTACGAAAACCAGGACGCGGGTCAGGCTGACATGAATTTGCGCGGCGTGTTTGAGACCGATGCGAATGGCCGCTTCGCGTTCCGCTCGGTCAAGCCTGCTGGCTATCCGGTGCCGACCCATGGTCCGACCGGGGAGATGCTGGCCGCGCAGCGCCGGCATCCGTTCCGGCCGGCGCATCTGCATGTGCTTGCCTTCAGGCCAGGCTTCAAGACGCTGATCACGCAGATCTTTGTCGATGACGACGAGCATCTGGAGAGCGACGTCGTATTCGGCGTGACGCGTGCGCTGATTGGCGATTTCCGCAAGGGCGAAGGCGCGTCGCCAGCGCCGGATGTCGCTGGCGAATGGTTCAGCCTCAACTACACATTCGTCATGGAGCCCGGCGAAGCCGTGCTCCCGCATCCTCCCATCAAGTGAGCTGTCGATGTCGGATATTCTCGCGAACAAGATAGCCGTGGTGATCGGCGGTTCGGGCGGCATCGGGGCCGCGGCCGCGCAAGCCTTGGCAGCCGAAGGTGCCCGCGTCATCGTGACCTGGCGCTCCGGCGAAGCAGCTGCCAACGCGTTGCTGGCCGGCCTTCCGGGCGAAGGCCATCTCGCCAGATGCGCGGTAATTGAAGATAGCGCAACGCTGACGGCGCTTGCCGGCGAGGTGGAGCGAGCGTTCGGTCGCTGCGATATTCTCGTCAACACCGCCGGCTACACCAAGCCGATCCCGATCGGCGATCTCGACGCGTTGACCGACGATTTCATCGACGACATGTTCAAGGTGAACTGGCGCGGCCAGTTCGCGGCCATCCGCGCCTTCGCGCCGCTCCTCAAGGCGAGCGGCGACGGGTTGATCGTCAACGTGTCGTCGATCGCGGGGCTGAATGGCGTCGGCTCCAATCTGGCTTACGCGGCGATCAAGGCCGGCATCGACACCATGACCAAGTCGCTCGCGCGGGCGTTGGCGCCGGCAGTGCGCGTGATGGCGGTGTCGCCGGGCGTGGTGGCCACTGACTTTGTGCCGGGCCGTGATGCGGCCGCGCTTGAAAAGGTCGCGGGGACCATTCCGCTCAAGCGTGTTGCGACGGCCGAGGATGTCGGCCGCGCAATTGCCGCCTGCGCCACCCACCTGACCTATTCCACCGGCTCGCTGATCGTCGTTGACGGCGGCCGAGCGTTATAAGGAGAGATTGATGCGCCCGATGCTCGACAAGATCGTCATCACTTGCGCCGTCACCGGCAATCTGACGCGGCCGGACCAGACCCCGCATCTGCCAATCACGCCGGAAGAAATCGCCGACGCCTGCCTCGGTGCCGCAGAAGCCGGCGCGGCAGTCGCGCATATCCATGTGCGCGAGCCCGGCACCGGCGCGCCGTCGATGAAGCTCGAATATTATCAGGACGTCGTCGGACGCATTCGCGCGCGCAATCGCAACCTGATCCTGAACATCACCACCGGTCCCGGCGGTCGCTTCGTGCCTTCGCAGGACGATCCCAAGGTCGCCGCCGCCGGTACTACGCTGATGAACCCGGAAGAACGCGTCGCCCATATCACGGCGTTGAAGCCCGACATCTGCACGCTCGATCTCAACACCATGAATTCCGGCGGGCAGGTGGTGATCAACACGCCCGGCAATGTGCGCCGTATGGCGAAGGTCATCCGCGAGGCCGGCGTGAAACCCGAGATCGAACTGTTCGATTCCGGCGATATCGCGCTGCTGCACGATCTTCTCGGCGACGGTACGCTCAGCGGCCCGGCGCTCACCTCCTTCGTGATGGGCGTGAAATACGGCTTCCAGCCGTCGCCGGAAACGGTGCTCTATGCGCGCGGTCTGCTGCCGCGGGATGCGCATTTCACGGCCATCGGCATCGGTCGCTCCACATTTCCGATGGTGGCGCAATCGGTGCTCGCCGGCGGTCATGCCCGCACCGGTCTGGAAGATGCGGTGATGCTCGGCCGCGGCGTACTGGCGCCGTCGAACGCCGTGATGGTGGACAAGGCACGCCGCATCATCGAAGAACTCGGCGCGCAGATCGCGACGCCTGCTGAAGCACGCGCGCTGTTCGATTTGCCGGGCGCCGCATAACACAGCATTCGAGGACTGAAATGACTGCAGCCGCCAAGACTTCTTCCAGCGTCACCGCAACATGCCTGCGGGTCGCCGCGAAGGCTGATCGCATCGAGAATGTGGCGCTCGGCATCGAGCAACGCACCCTCGCCTGCGCCAGGTCAGGCGATGCGCTGGTCGAGATAAGGGCCGCCGCGATCAATCCGTCGGACGCCAAGGCGACGCTCGGTCTGATGCCGCATGCGGTCTTCCCCCGCACGCCCGGCCGTGACTTCGCCGGAGTCGTGATCGATGGGCCGGCCGACCTGATCGGCAAGGACGTGTTCGGCTCGTCCGGCCAACTCGGGATCGGCCGCGACGGCACCCATGCCACGCATCTGATGGTGGAAGCGTCTGCGCTGGTCGAGAAGCCCGCAAACATCAGCCTCGCGGAGGCGGCTGGCATCGGCGTGCCCTTTGTCACAGCGCAGGAAGGCTTTCGCCGCAGCGGCATGCCGAAACCCGGCGAGACGGTGTTGATCCTCGGCCTGAACGGCAAGGTCGGTCAGGCGGCGACGCAGATCGCATCATGGCAGGGCGCTCGCGTGATCGGCGTCGTCCGCAAGGACGAGCTATATGCTGGCTATGCCCATGGCGAGGTGACCGTCATCGATTCCAGTCGCAATGATGTCGCCGCGACGGTGCGCGAAATTACCGGCGGCAAGGGTGCGGACATCGTCTACAACACAGTCGGCGAACCGTATTACGACGCCGGCACGAAATCGCTCGCGCATCTCGGCCGCCAGATCTTTATTGCCTCCACCAAGGCCACCGTGCCGTTCGATATCTTCGCGTTCTATCGCGGCAAGCACACCTTCTTTGGTGTCGACTCGCTGTCGCTGTCATCGCCGGAAGCCGGCGAGATCCTGCGTGAATTGGTGCCGGGTTTCGCCAGCGGCGCGTTGAAGCCGTTTCCGATCAAGCCGGACGCGATCTACCCGTTGGAGCGCGCTGCAGAGGCCTATGTCGCCGTGCTCGGCTCTTCGCGCGACCGTCTCGTTTTTCAGCCTAACGGGTGAAGCCATGCATGTTGTCCGCCTGAACGATGCCCCGCGCTACGAAGCCCCTGGCCACAATGACATGCGGATGTTCCGCCTGCAGGGCCGCGACGCCGGGCCGGGCGATGTGATGTGGCTCGGCATGAGCCAGATTCTGCCGGGCGGCGGCATTACGCCCTCGGCCTCGCCGGAGGAGAAGTTCTATGTCGTCCTCGAAGGCGAAGTAACCTTCGAGACGCCGGATGGCATCGCCACCCTCGGCATCTGGGATTCCTGCCGCATCGCGCCCAACGAGACGCGCGCGCTGCGCAACGAGACGAAACGACCGGCGGTGGTGTTGCTTGCAATGCCGCTGCCCAACACCGCCAGAGGCTGAAAGCCCGGCACTTGGTTCTTTAAGGGAGAAAATGATGGATCGCCGACACTTCATGATCGGCTCTGGCCTCGCCGCGACTGCGGCGCTGATGGGCAGCGGAGCCATTGCACAGACTTATCCGAACCAGCTCGTGCGTATTATCGTGCCGTTTTCGGGTGGCAGCCTCACCGACATCCTTGCCCGTTCGGTGGCCGAGAAGCTTGCTGCGAAGTGGAAGCAGCAAGTCATCGTAGAGAACAGGCCCGGCATCGCCGGTGTCAGCAGTGTCGCCAAAGGCCCGACCGATGGCTCGCAGATCATGCTGACCTCAAACGGCCACAGCGTGATCGGCGTGGTCAACAAGAACCTCAACTTCGATCCGATCAAAGATTTCGCTGCGATCAGCCGCGTCGGATCGACGCCGTCCATCCTGATCGTGCCGCCGGATGCGCCGTTCAAGACGCTGGCCGAACTGATCGCTGCGGCAAAGGCCAAGCCGGATTCGCTGAGCTACAGCTCTGCCGGCGTCGGTAGTTCCACCGGTATCGCCGCCGAACTGTTCAGGCATCTCACGCAGACCAAGATGGTGCTGATCCCGCATCGCGGACTGCCGGAATCCCAGATCAGCATCATGCGCGGCGACACCTCGGTTGCCTTCACTTTCTTCGGCGTCGGTGGCGACCTGATCCAGTCGGGAAAGTTGCGCGCACTGGCAGTCACCGGCAAGAGCCGCATGGCGCAACTGCCTGATGTGCCAACCTTCGCCGAGGCAGGGCTCCCCGAATTCACCTACGATAGCTGGTTCGGCATGCTCGCCGCCGCGGCGGTGCCGAAGCCCATCGTCAGCCAGATCGCGCGCGATCTCGCCGAGGCGCTCAGCGATCCGGCCCTGATCAAGCAGTTCGCCGCGCAGGGCGCCGACATCGCCAGCTCGACGCCGGAAGCGTTCGAGGCCGAATTGCGCAGCGATGCGGAGCGTTATGGCAAGCTCATCGCGATGTCGACGGACGGGGCGGCCAAGTAGGAAGGCAGGCCTGCAGCACGCGACGCGTCTGCAGGCCCGTTAGCGCTACTTCGCGATATACGCGTCCGGCGTCGGGCAAGTCCGGTCCTTGTAGGGGACGAGCCAGGGCGCATAATTGGCCTTGGTGATGATCGCACCGGGGATCGTGATCTGCTTCGGCGCACTCTGGCCGCGAATGGCATTCAGGCCGACAGCGGTGGCGACGCAGCCGATCTTGAAGCCGTCGAACTCCGCGATTGCCAGCAGGCTGCCGGCCTTCACGGCTTCGACAGCCTCCGGCACGCCATTGATCGAGACTACCGCGACGTTCTTGCGGCCGGCTGCATTGAGTGCCTCGATGGCGCCGAGCGCGGACGCGTCGGCAGCGGCGATCACGCCGTCGATGGTGCTGAACTGCTGGATCAAGTTCTCCATCGTCTGCATGCCGAGCAGGCGCTGGAAGTTGGCGGGCTGCGAGGCCAGTATCTTGATATTCGGATAGTCCTTGGCCGCAGCGTCGAAGCCGCGCTTGCGCTCGTCGCCCGTGGTCGAGCCCTTGACGCCTTCGAGGATCACCACATTGCCCTTGCCGCCGAGGTGGTCGAACAGCGTCTTGGCAATGTCATAGCCGAGCTTGTAATCGTCCTGGCCGACAAAGGAGAGATAGGGGGCGTCGCCGCCGCGGTCATTGTAGTTGATGATCGGCAGGCCGGATTCGATCAGGCGCTTGATCGTCGGCAATTGCGCCTTGGCATCGATCGGCATGAACAGCATCAGATTGGGCTTGGTCACGCCGACGTCTTCGAGCTGCGACATGCCTTCGGTGATATTGTTCGGCTTGGTCGGCGTGTAATATTTGACCGTCGCGCGCATTTTCTCCGCCATCTGCGCGACGCCGGCGCGCACACCCTCGAAATGAGGGTCCACCTGGTTCTTCGTGAAGGCTGCAATCACTTCGCCATCGGCGCGCGCCGCCGAATTGAACAGGGTGCCGCAAATGACGGCGGCAAGAACGCATCGGATAGATCGGGTGGTTCGCATGATGGCCCCTCTGGTTGTGAATGACGAGACTGTGGTGAACTGGTGATGCCGGGTCTATCCGCTCCCTGATCGGCGTCGGCTGATGACGAGATCCGCAATGATGGCGACCAGGACGACGGCGCCGTTGACGAAGGGATGCCAGGTCGCTGCAACATTCAGCAGATTGAGGCCGTTGACGATGATGGTGAGCAGGATGGCGCCAAGCACGGTGCCGACGATGTTGCCGTTGCCACCGAACAAGGATGTGCCGCCGACCAGAACTGCGGCGATAGCAGGAAGCAGCAACGGCTCGCCGATTCCGGGCTCGGCGGCATTGAGGCGTGCGAGATAGACGAGAGACGCGATGCCCGCCGTCAAGCCGCTGAGCACATAGAGCAGCAGCCGACGACGCTCGACCGGGACGCCGGACAGCAGCGCGGCGGTCTGGTTGGCGCCCATGAAATACGCCTCGCGGCCGAAGGTCGTGCGGTGCAGGAGGATGCTGCAGGCGAGACAGACCACAAGCGTGATCCAGATCGGCAGCGGAACGCCGAGGAAGAAGCCGGTGCCGAAATAGCGAAACGACATCGGCATGCCGTAGATCGTCTGCCCGGCCATGAACCAGTAGGCGATGCCCTGCGCCACCCACAGCATGCCGAAAGTCGCAAGGAAAGGCGGCAACTGCAGGCGGTTGATCATCAGCCCGTTAGCGTAACCGATCAGCGTGCCGGCGCCGATGGCGACCGCAACGCCGTACCACGGATTGCCGGTGGTCTTGATCGCGGCTGCGGCGAGACAGGCCGACAGCGTCAGATTGGCGCCCACCGACAGATCGAGCCCGCCGCCGATGATGACGAGTGTGAGGCCGGACGCGACGAGAAACAGCAGGCTCGCCTGCCGCAGCATATTCAGCAGATTGCTCACCGACGCGAATCCCGGATCGACCGCGGTCAATGCGCCGGCGATCAGAACGATCAGCACGAACCGGCCGAGCAGGGCCGCAGTGTCGGGCGACAGGGACGATGGGCGGATATCGAGCGTTGCCGGGATCGTCATGCCGTACGCCTCACGAATTGCTTGCGCGCCTGGTCGATCAGCAACGCGAGGATGAGCAGGATGCCGATGCACACGACCTGCAGCGATGAGTCGATGGACAGAATGTTGAGTCCATTGCGCAGCACGGTGATGGCAAGCGCGCCGAGCACGGCACCGAACAGCCAGCCCTGTCCTTTTTCGAAGGAGGTGCCGCCGAGCACGACTGCGGCGATCGCCTCGAACTCCATGCCGATGCCGACGGTCGGATGCGCTGAATTGGTGCGTCCGATCAGCAACACCGCCGAAAGGCCGATGATCGTGCTGCCGAGCACATAGACGGCGAGGTGGACGAGATTGGCGCGAATGCCGGCGAGACGCAGCGCGTCCTTGTTGCCCCCGATGGCGATCACGTAGTTGCCGAGCCGAGTGCGATAGAGCAGTAGCCACAGCGCGGCATAAAGGGCGGCCGCGATCGCGATCGGCGTCGGAATGAACCAAAGCTGGGAGCGATAGAAGGTTTCAATGGCAGGCGTGAAACCGCCGACGGGATCTCCATTGGTGAGCACCAGCGCAATCCCCTGCATCAGCCCCATGGTGCCGAGGGTGACGACGAAAGCGGGTAGCGTCAGATAGGCGATCAGGACGCCGTTGAGGGCGCCAAAGGCGGTGCTGATCGCGAGTGCCGTCGCGCAGGCAGCGAATACGCCCCATCCGGCGAGAAGCGCCTCGGCGACGATGACGCCGCTCAGCCCGAGCAGAGCTCCGGCCGACAGGTCGAGGCCCTCGGTCATAATGATGAGCGTCATCGGCAGGGCGAGCATCAGTAGTAGCGAGGTCTGCAAGCCGACATTGACGAGGTTGGTCTGGGAAACGAATTTCGGATTGACGATCGTAAACAGCACCAGCATCAGGATCAGCAGGAGGCCGGCGCCGGGGATTGCGCTGAGGAACTGACCCATGCCGGACCTGCGCTGCAGCTGGATCGTTACGCTCATTGATGCACCGCCAGTTCGAGGATGGCCCGCTCGGTTAGCTGGTCGCCGGCGAGATGCCCGACGATGCGATGGTCGCGCATGACATAGGCGCGGTCGCAGAGCTGAACGAGCTCCGGCAGTTCCGAGCTGATGACGACGACACCGGCCCCGCCATCGACCAGTTGATCGATCAGGCGATAGATCTCCGCCTTGGCGCCGACATCGACACCGCGCGTCGGTTCGTCCAGCAGAAACAGTTTGGCTCCCGCGGCCAGCCATTTGGCCAGCACGACCTTCTGCTGATTGCCGCCGCTGAGGGTGTGGACGCTCTGGCGCGTGCCATGGGCGGCAATGCCGAGCTGTGCGATCAGCCCGCGTGTGTCCCGCTCAGCTTTGGTCGGTGAGAACCAGCCGGAGGTGAAGCTGCGCCACAACGAGGCGACTGTCGCATTGTCGCGGACATCGAGTGGCAGCGCCAATCCCTCCCGTTTGCGATCTTCCGGGAGCAGGGCCATGCCCGCACGCACCCGTCTGTCCAGTGTGGCCGGCGTGCGCGATCCGAACAGAGCGATCTCGCCGCTCGCGATTGGATCCGCGCCGAACAAGGCGCGAACCACTTCGGTCCGGCCGGACCCAACGAGGCCGGCAAGCCCCACCACTTCGCCGGCCAGAATTTCGATGGAGATGTCCGACAGTTTGGCCGTGTTCACATCCCTGGCGAGCAGAACGGGCTCGCCGGGCGGGCGCGGCGTCCGTGCGAGTTGCGATCCCGATGGTCGCCCGATCATCGCGCCGACCATCTCGGCCTGGCTTTTCTGACCGCGCAGCACGCTGGTCACGACGGCGCCGTCGCGCAGGATAGTGATGCGATCGCCGAGCATCTGCACCTCCTTCATGCGATGGGAGATGTAGACGATGGCGACGCGCTTTTCCGTCAATCGCGCGATGGTTTGAAACAGGCGATCTGATTCACGCTCGGAGATCGCCGCCGTCGGCTCGTCCATCACGAGCACCCGCGCGTTCTGCGAAAGCGCCTTGGCGATCTCCACCATCTGCTGCTGGGCTACGCCGAGATCGGCTGCGTATGCGTGGGTGTCGTAGTCGAGGCCGAGATCGTCGAGGATGGTGCGTGCGGCTGCATGCATGGCCGCGGAATCGACGAGGCCGAAGCGACTGAATGCGGCTTCGCGACCGAGAAAGATGTTCTGCGCGATGTCCAGATACGGGATCAGCGAGAATTCCTGGAAGATGACGGCGATACCAAGCGCGCTGGCATCGGCGGGGCGGGCGACGGCGACCCGCCGGCCCTCGATCTCGATATAGCCGCGATCGGCCGCATAGGCGCCGTACAGCGTCTTGATCAGCGTCGACTTTCCCGCACCATTCTGGCCGAGGATGACATGGACCTCACCGGCATAGACGTCGAGCGATACGTTCTTGAGCGCATGCACGCCGGGAAAGGATTTGTCGATACCGACCAGACGCAGCAGCGGCGCATCGGCTTCGCTTCCGGTCGCCCGCGGCGCGGACCCCTTTGGGGCGTGCAGCGTGCGGTCCCCTTGCTCATTTTGATTTTCAGTGCCGTGCATCATTGTCGGCCTCGTTCGGCCCGATGACCCGGGGCCGGCGGGAGGTCACATCCGGTCTATTTTTGCACGGGAATGGCGGCGATCATGTCGAGCTCGACACGGGCGCCCTGGGTCGAGAGCTGGTTGATGCAGATGGTGGTGCTGGCCGGCGTCCAGTCGCCGAAATATTCCTTCATCACCTTCACCATACCGTCCTGGTCCCGGATGTCGGTCAGGTACTTCGTCACCTTGACGATGTCGGTCCAGGTCAGCCCTTCGTGATCCAGGATCGACTGGATCGTCTGCATGGCGCGGTGGGTCTGGTCCTCGATCGAATTCGGATGATCGTGCTCCTCCAGAACATGGGGATGCTTGTGATAGAGCGGCGAGGGCGTTGCTCCGGAAATGAAAAGCATGCCGCAGGGCACTTCGACACGGATCGCTGGCGCATAAGGCATGTCCGGCTTCCGCTCCGGCATCGTCTGGATTTCCTTGACGTGCGGATTGGTGGGCGAGGTCGCAAAGGCCGGCTTGGCTGTCATGATCATTTCCTCGATGGCGGGCGTTGGTAACCTCGTGACCTTCTCGCGAGGGGCATCCGATCAACCCGTCACGAAGCGTGAGGTCAAACTATCTTTAAGTCAAGATAAAATATCTTTGCAGAAAGATAGATGAATTTGCATATATTCGGTGGCCCGTGCCTATATGCTGATCATCATGACCACCGATTCGATTGATGAGATCATTGCCGGCTGGAGCCGGCGGCGGCCCGACCTCGACGCCGGTCACCTCGACGTCGTCGGCCGGATTGTCCGGCTGTCCGTGCATATGCGCAGCGCCATCGAGCCCGCGCTCGAGGAGCAGGGCTTCAATTGGGAATTGTTCGACCTGCTTCTGACGATCTACCGCCGCGAGGCCGATAGCAGTATCGGTGTTCGACCGACTGACCTCTATGCGGAGTGCCTGCTGTCGTCGGGCGGGCTCACCGCGCGGCTGCGGCGTGCCGAGCAGGACGGCTTCATCGTCAGGCGCCAGGATCCTGAAGATGGCCGCGGTGCGCGGATCACGCTTACGGCCAAGGGGCGAAATTCCGTCGACAAGGCGATTGCCCAGCACTTCAAGTTGTCCCGTTCGGTCGACGAGGTGCTGACGGCCAACGAACGTCAAACGCTCACGCGGCTGTTGCGGAAACTTCTGATCTCGGTCGAGAAGCCAAGTCTGTAACGGATCGCATCTGAGCGCCCCCGTTGTCAGCAAATCCGGATTGGTCGTTGGCACCTTTCCATGCCACCGCCGCAGCGTGCGTCAGGTTTCGCTTAGCTTTGTCGGTGCCGTATTCTGACTTCTCTTTTGGCGGTGTCAGAAAGATCCGATGAACGTGTCTTGGTCGGCAGTTTGATCGCGGCGACAGAATCGCGCGCAAGCAAAACCGGCTTCAGTACGATCCGATCGTTTTGAACCGGCGTTCCCTTGATCATCGCAATAAGGATGTGAGACGCCTGCGTTCCCAGTTCCGCAGTCGGTGTACTGATGGTCGTCAGCGCCGGTGCTATCGCATCCATGAACAGCATGTCGTTCATGCCGACCAGCGAGATGTTGCCGGGACATGAAATGCCCTTGTTTCTCAGGTGCCGAAGGCAGCCTACGGCCAGCATGTCGTTGCCAGCCACAATCGCCGTAATATTGGGGTTCTCCGTCAGCAAACGTTCGCAAGCGAACTCGCCTTCCTCGACCGTAAAGGCCTCACCGAAGACGGCAGTGGGCGCAACTCCGTCTTGAGCCAAGACTTTGCAAGCGCGCCGAAAGCCGCGATAGCGGTGGTAACCCGTCGACACATTTTGCGGGCCGCCGACATGAGCAATTTGCCTGTGCCCACACTCGGCGAGATGATGAACCGCCAGTTCCATTGCCTTAGCGTCGTCGACCCGGACGCTCGGAATGAATTCGCTTTCAGGGTCGCGAAACACCGCGACGACTGGAATATTCGCCTCGACGCAGGCTGCGATGCCGGGATCGTTTCGCTCGAAGGTCGCGACGATCAGCCCCTCGACGCCTTGCTGGATGAAACGATCGATCAGCGCGGCCTGCCTGAGCGGATGGTTGTCGGTATTGCCGACGATGGTGACGTATCCAATCTCGGCGAACCGGTCCTCAATCGCCCGCACTATGGGGGGGTGGACGGGGTCACCAAGGTTCGAAACAATAACGCCGACGGTGCGAGATCGCTGGGTCCGAAGCGCCGATGCCATGGCGTTGGCCCGATATCCCAGCTTCTTCGCGCAAGCTTCGACGCGCTCGATCATTTCTGGGGAGATCAGGTGGCGCTTCTCGGGATTGAGCCCGCGCGACACCGTTGACCAATGGACGCCAGCACACTTCGCGACATCAATGATTGTCTTACGCGACGACCGCTCCTGAAGCGCGGGTGACGTCTTCTTGGTATTCTTGGTTTTTTTGGGCATCGCCATCCAGCCTGCTCGCGCGCGTCGTCGTATCCGCTAACGATCACGTGAGAATGCCTCATCTTGCACAAATTGACAAACGTGTGCAGAGTTTCTTGACAAACGTGTGCACGGGAATGATGGTAGCGAAAATCCGCTGCATGCCTTGGTGCAATGCAGCAGAGGCGCCTAACGGCGTCGACGATCAGGGATGGAATGATGGAGAGCTTCGTCTATCAGGCGGCGCCCATGCGGGTCGTCTTCGGCTCGGGACGGCTGGCAGATCTGGCCGCTGAGCTCGACCGACTCGGCGTTAAGCGCGCACTCGTTCTGACGACAGCCCAGCAGAAATCTCACGGCGAGCAGATTGCCGCCCTGATCGGTGACAGAGCGGCGGGCGTCTATGCCGGTGCGGTGATGCATACGCCGGTTGATGTGACCGAACTTGCGATGCAGCAGGTCAAGGCTCTGCAGGCCGACGGCATCGTCGCGGTGGGCGGTGGTTCGACCATCGGGCTAGGCAAGGCGATCGCGCTACGGACCGACCTGCCGCAAATCGTCGTACCGACCAGCTATGCCGGGTCCGAAATGACGCCGATCCTGGGTGAGACCCGCGAGGGACTGAAGACCACGCAATCGAGCCCGAAGATACTCCCCGAAACGGTCATCTACGACGTCGACCTGACGCGCACATTGCCGCCTGCATTTGCCGTGACATCGGGCGTCAATGCAATCGCTCACGCTGTCGAAGCGCTCTATGCGCGCGATGCCAATCCGGTCGTGTCGTTGATGGCGGAAGAGGGCATTCGCCTGTTCGCCGGCGCGCTGCCGAAGCTTGCGGCTGGCGAGGACAACGCGGCGGCGCGCGATGATGCCCTGCGCGCTGCCTGGTTGTGCGGCGCCTGTCTCGGCGCCGTCGGCATGGGTCTGCATCACAAGCTCTGCCATACGCTGGGCGGCACGTTCAATTTGCCACATGCCGAAACCCACACGGTGATCCTGCCGCATGCGATGGCCTATAATGCTCCCGCCGTGCCAGTTGCGGCGGCTCGCGTCGCGCGCGCGCTTGGCGCCGGACAGGCCGCGCAGGGACTGTTCGATCTTACGCAGGGACTTGGCGCCAAAGTCGCGCTGCGCGATCTGGGAATGCCGAAGGACGGCATCGAACGCGCCGCCGACCTTGCCGTCAGCAATGCCTACTGGAACCCGCGGCCGCTGGAACGCGATGCCATCCGCGATCTGATCGCGCGGGCCTGGGCGGGCGAACCTCCGGTCGTAGCGGAGGCGTTGCGATGACGGCCACGCGCACGCTCATCAAGTCCGCCACGATCCTGACAATGGACGACACGATCGGCGATCTCGCGCAAGCCGACCTGCTGGTTGATGGCGATCGCATCGTCGACATCTGGCCGGGCCTCGATGCCGGTGATGCGGAGATCGTCGATGGTCGTGGTCGCATCGTCATTCCGGGCCTTGTCAACGCGCATATGCATACGTGGCAGACCGCCTTGCGCGGCTTCTCCGCGAACTGGACGCTTCCCGAATATTTCCGCCGGATGCATGCGGGACTGGCCACGGTCTTTCGTCCCGAGGATATCCATATCGGCACGCTGATGGGCGCGCTGAACCAGATCAATTGCGGCACCACCACGCTGGTTGACTGGTGTCACAACAACCCAACGCCTGCGCATAGTGATAGCGCCGTCGCGGCGCTGAAAGAGAGCGGCATCCGTGCCGCCTTCTTTCACGGCTCGCCGAAGCCGGAGGCGGCGCCGGGGCAGCCGCACTTCTCCGAGGTTCCGCATCCGCGCCATGAGGTCGAGCGCTTCCTGGCAGGGGCACTGTCTAGCCGCAGTGATCGCGTCACGCTCGGGCTCGCGATTCTCGGCCCGCATTATTCGACCATGGATGTTGCCATCCATGATTTCGAATTGGCGCGTGAGTTCGATCTGATTGCCTCGATGCATCAGGGCGGAGGCCCGGCCAAGACGCCGGGTGGCTGGGCGAAGCTGATTGCAGCCGGTCTGGTCGGTCCCGGCATCAACATCGTGCACGGCAACGATCTTCCCGACGATCTGCTGCATCAGCTTGTCGATCTCGGCGTGTCGTTCTCGGTCACGCCAGAAAATGAAATGAATCAGGGCCACGGCTACCCGATCACCGGGCGGCTGTTGAAGCTGGGATCGCGGCCATCGCTCGGGGTCGATCTGGAATCGGTGCTGCCCGGCGACATGTTCAACGTTGGCCGCATCGCACTTTCGATGCAGCGTGCGCTAGACAACGCCGAGAGCCGGCGGGCCACGGGCGCCATCCCGGCTGCCACGACGATCACGACGCGTGAGGCCTTGCGCTGGATCACCATCGAGGGCGCTCGCATGCTCGGGCGTGAAGACACCATCGGTTCGCTCACACCGGGCAAGAAGGCGGATCTGGTCGTCATCAATGCCACCGACCTCAACCTCTGGCCGGTCCATGATCCGGTTTCTACGGTCCTGATGCAGTCCAGCATCGCCAATGTCGAGGCGGTCATGATCGACGGCATCTGGCGCAAGCGAGGCGGACACCTGCTGGCGGAGAACCTCGACCACAAAAAGAATGAACTCGAGCGATCAGGCATGCGTATCGTCTCCGAGATCGAACGTCAGGAGAAAGCGGCATGACAACCCCGTCGAGAGATCAAGCACAGGCCGTCGCCTGGATCGGTGTTGGCAAGATGGGCTTGCCGATTGCCGGCCGCATGGTGGAGGCCGGTATCCGTGTCACCGGTTACGACCCAAGCCAGCAGCGCTTGGTGTTGGCACAGCAGCTTGGGCTTCAGACGGCTAACTCCGCGGCGGACGCCGCTGCAAACCACTCGATCATCTTCACATCGCTGCCCGACGATGCGGCGTTGCGTTCCGTGGTGCTCGGACCAGACGGCTTGCTGAACAAGCTGACACGTGGTGCGGTTCTGATCGAGACGAGCACTGTCAGCGCCGAAATATCAGCGGAGGTTGGTGTCGCGGCGGAGGCAACGGGTATTGCCTATCTGCGCGCTCCGGTGTCCGGCAATGCAGCGATCGCGCATACCGGCGCGCTGACCTGCTTCGTGTCGGGGCCGCGCGACGCGTTCGATGCGGTTCAGCCGGTGCTGGCGACGTTCACACGCGCGCAAACCTATCTCGGCGTGGCTGAAGAGGCGCGATTTGCCAAGCTCGCGGTCAACCTGATGATCGCGGTGTCCGCCGGAATGATGGCCGAAAGTCTCGCGCTGGCGCGCAAGGGCGGCATCTCCTGGCCGGATATCCTCAAGGTCCTGGATGATAGTGCGGTCGCCTCGCCGATGGTCAAGTACAAGACGCCGCCACTGGCCACGCGCAACTTCGAGTCTACTTTCTCGTGCCGGCAGATGGCCAAGGATCTCGACCTCATCATCGGGGCCGGCCATCACGTCGGCGTGCCGCTGCAACTCGCAGCGCAGGTGCGAGAAATCTACGGATCGCTTGTTGCGCAAGGAGATGGCGAATCCGATTTCATCGCCACCGTGCGCCATGTCGAGCGACTGTCGGGTCTCGGCGAGCCGAAGCTTGGGTGAGGGGAGGCCATGCGGAATTTCAACGAGAACACCATCACCGACGCCGTGCTGGATCGCATCACGGATGCCGGCCAGCCGCGGATCAGACAGATCAGTGAGGCGCTGGTACGCCATCTGCATGCCTTCGTCCGGGAGATTCGGCCGACCCAGAGGGAATGGGAGCAGGGCATCGAATTCCTGACGCGTACCGGTCACATGTGCGACGATAAGCGCCAGGAGTTCATCCTGCTTTCGGATACGCTCGGGGTGTCGATGTTGGTCGATGCTATCAATCATGGTGCCGAAAAAGGTGTGACGGACACGACCGTGCTCGGGCCGTTCTTCGTCCAGGCGGCCCCGGAGAAGAAGCTTGGCGAAGACATCTCCGGTGGCATGGAGGGCGATCCGATGATCGTGACGGGATCGGTCTCGACGCCGGATGGCAAGCCGATCGCAAATGCGACAATCGACGTCTGGCACTCCGACGACGACGGGTATTACGATGTTCAGCAGCTCGACAAGATCGGCGATCTGGCGATGCGTGCGCGGTTTCATGCCGATGCCGAGGGCCGTTTCCGGTTCTGGTCGATCAAGCCAGCGGCCTATCCGATCCCGCATGACGGGCCGGTCGGCGATATGCTCACGGCTCAGGGGCGTCATCCGTGGCGGCCCGCCCATGTTCACTTCATGATCTCGGCGCCTGACTTCGAACAACTGGTGACGCATGTGTTCGTCGCGGGCGACAAGTATCTCGACTCCGACGTCGTCTTCGGCGTCAAAGATACGCTCATTCGCGAATTCGCCCGCAAAGATGCCGGCGAAGCTCCCGACGGGCGCATGCAGAACACGCCTTACTATCATTTGAATTACGATTTCGGTTTGAAGCCAGACGCCAACAAGGCGCATGCTGTCTAGCTAACAATGCGCATCACGGGCCGCAGAGCCTGAGCGCTGATATGGAAGGGGAGGATGCTATGGGAGCGCCAGTGAGCGCCGAGACGGCCGTGGTCCGTCTGAACGAGATCATTGGGGCACGCGCCACGATTGCGCGCGGCGTGCTCGATGATCACGGCCGCAGCGAAGCCTATCACGCCAGCCGTCCACCGGATGTCGTGGTGTTTCCGGAGACCACGCAGGAAGTCGCTGAGATCGTGAAGCTCTGCGGCGAACTAGGCATGCCGGTCGTTCCATTCGGCGCGGGTACTTCACTCGAAGGCAATGCAGCATCGGTGGCTGGCGGCGTCTGTATCGATTTTGCGCGGATGAACCGCGTGCTCCGGGTGCATGACAAGGACCTCGACGTCGTCGTGCAGCCTGGCATCACCCGCAAGCAGCTCAACGCGCATCTGCGCGACACCGGATTGTTCTTTCCGATCGATCCCGGCGCCGATGCGTCGATCGGCGGCATGACCTCGACGCGCGCGTCAGGGACCATGGCCGTCCGCTACGGCACCATGAAGGATAATGTGCTGGCGCTCGAAGTCGTGCTGCCGGATGGGCGGGTGATCCGTACCAGCCAGCGCGCCCGCAAATCGTCAGCCGGTTACGATCTCACCCGGCTGCTTGTCGGCTCCGAGGGCACGCTCGGCGTCATCACCGAAATCACCCTGAAGCTGCATCCATGGCCGCAGGCGATCTCGTCCGCGGTCTGCAGTTTCGGGCGACTCGATCAAGCGATCGATGCTGCGATTGAAGTGATCCAGTCGGGCATTCCGGTCGCGCGGATGGAACTGCTGGATGAAGTCATGATGCGCGGCATCAATGGTTATTCCAAACTTGGCTATCGCGAGGCGCCGACGCTGTTCTTTGAATTCCACGGCACCGAGGCGAGTGTCGCGGAGCAGGCCGAACTGGCGGAGGCGATCGCCACCGAACATGACGGCCAAGGCTTCCAATGGGCGCGTGCGGCGGAAGACCGGACGAAGCTGTGGCATGCCCGCGACAACACGCTCTATGCGGGTCTCAGCCTGAAGCCGGGCGCCAAGGCCATGATCACGGATGTCTGCGTGCCGATCTCACGGCTGACGGAGTGTCTCACCGAGACGCGTCGCGACATCGATGCCAACGGACTGATCGCGCCTGTGGTGGGCCATGTCGGCGACGGGAATTTCCATCTGCTGATCCTGATCGACCAGGATAATGCCGACGAAGTCGCGCGCGGCAAGGCGCTGCACGCGCGGTTGGTGGCGAGGGCGATCGCGATGGAGGGCACCTGCACCGGCGAACACGGCATCGGTACCGGCAAGATCGGATTCCTCCAGGACGAGCTCGGCGACGCCGTCGATATCATGCGTGGCATTAAGGCGTCGATCGATCCGAAAGGCATGATGAACCCCGGCAAGATCTTCTTGCCCAATGCACCGGTGCTGGCATGACGCAGCTCGCTCAGTCCAAGGCTGCCGTGTCGATCGTTCAAGCAGCGCCGCCGCTGTTCGAACTGCGCGGCATCTCCAAGGAATTCCCGGGAGTGAAGGCACTCGACGATGTGTCGTTCTCGGTCTGGCCAGGCGAGGTGCATATGCTGCTCGGCGAGAACGGAGCAGGCAAATCGAGCCTGATGAAAGTGCTGTGCGGGGCCTATCGCGCCGATAGCGGCTCGTTCCACTACAACGGCGGGACAGTCGAGATCGCGTCGCCAGCCGATGCGCAGAAGCTCGGCATCGCCGTCATCTTCCAGGAATTCTCGCTGGTCCCCTATCTCGACATCGCGCAGAACATCTTCCTCGGACGCGAGCCGGCAGGACGTGTTCCCGGCACGATCGATCGCGCGAAAATTCTGGCTGATGCCAGGCGCGTGCTGGCTTCGATCGGATTCGACATCGATCCGGCGATCCGGATCGAGAAGCTGGGCGTCGCCCAGCAGCAGATGGTGGAGATTGCAAAGGCCATCAGCCAGAACGCGCGAATTCTCGTGATGGATGAGCCGACGGCGGCGCTGTCCGATCGCGAGACGGAATTGCTGTTCGCACTGATCGCGCGGCTCAAGGCAGACGGCGTCGCCATCATCTACATTTCGCACCGCATGGCGGAGGTGTTCTCGCTCGGTGACCGCATCACGGTGCTGCGCGATGGGCGTCGTATCGATGAAGTGAAACCCGGGGCCGTGTCATCGGACGATCTGGTCCGGATGATGGTCGGTCGCAGCGTCGATATGAGCTATCCACGGACCTTCGCCCAGGCCCCTGGCAAGGTCATGCTTGAGGTGAAGGGTCTCTCCTCTGCCTCGGGCATTGCGGGCATCGACCTGGTGGTGCGGCAAGGCGAGATCGTCGGGCTGTGCGGGCTGGTCGGCTCGGGGCGCACGGAAGTGGTGCGGGCCATCTTCGGAGCCGACAAGGCGACCGCAGGACAGATCCTGTTCGACGGCCGGGAGAAATCCGGTGGTCCGGACGAAGCGGCGAGACTGGGGCTCGCGCTGATTCCGGAAAGCCGCAAGGCCGAAGGTCTGGCTCTGATCCGCTCCGTCGGAGACAACCTGATCGTTTCCGCGCTACGCAAGATCTTTCCGCGTGGCTTCTTCGATCAGGGAAAATCCAGGCAGGTTGCCAATGATCTGATCCGGCAGTTGAGGATCGTGACCCCATCGGACAAGCAGGCCGTCGGTCTTCTGTCCGGCGGCAACCAGCAGAAGGTCGTCATCGGCAAATGGCTGGCCGCTGGCGCCAAGCTGTTCATCTTCGACGAACCGACACGCGGCATCGATGTCGGAGCGAAAGCCGAGATCTTCGCGCTCATCGACCGACTGGTCGCGGATGGTGCCGCTGCGCTGATGATCTCGTCGGAGCAGGCGGAAATCTGCCACGTCTGTGATCGCGCCTATGTCATGTGCGACGGACGGATCGCGGGTGAACTGGCTCGCCACGAACTGAGTGAGGAAAACATCGTGAAGCTGGGGATGCATCATGCGTGAACAAGCGATGGTATTGAACACCAATCCGCTTCAGCGGATTCCCGGCGTTGCCGTCATGCTGGTGCTGCTATGTGTTGTCTTCAGCCTGATGACGCCCGGCTTCCTGACGGTGCCGAATATCTCCAACGTGCTCGTCCAATCGACGATTCTGTTGATGCTGGCGCTTCCGATGACGCTGATCATCATGACCGAAGGTCTCGACCTGTCGATGGGCGCAGTGCTGACGCTGACCTCGCTGATCGTCGCCATCGTCGCTTTGGCCACTGGCTCGCTGCTGCTCGGTCTGCTTGCGGCTCTGGTCGTCGGAATCGTGTTCGGGACGATCAACGGCTGGCTGGTGGCCGTTGTCGGCATTCCCCCTTTTGTCGCCACGCTGGGCACACTCGGGATGGCGCAGGGGCTCTCGCTGATCGTCAGCGATGGCCAGAGCGTCGTCGGCATGCCAGCGGCCGTTCGCGGCGTCTATTCCGGAACGCTCGGCGGCGTTCCGCTTCCGATCGTACTGGGACTGGGAAGCTACCTTGCCTTCCACGGATTACTCTACCACACGCGTTTCGGGACTTACATTTTCGCACTTGGCGGCAACCGCGAAGCGTTGAAATTCGCCGGCATCTCGGCCCGACGCTTGCTGATCCTCGTCTACGCGCTCGGCGGCGCCATGGTCGGTCTGGCCGGTCTCCTGATGACTGCGCGCATGAACTCCGGGCATCCAACCGCTGGCCTCGGTCTTGAGTTCGATGCCATTGCAGCGGTTGCCGTCGGCGGCACGTCGTTCGAGCGCGGCAATGGCTGGCTGCTTGGCACCTTGCTCGGCGTGGTCACCGTGGGCGTGTTGCGCAACGGATTGAATCTGCTGGCGCTGCCGTCTTCGATTCAGGTGGCAAGCGTCGGCTTGCTGGTGATTGCAGCCTTGTTCGTCGATGGATTGCGGAGCCGATCATGACCGATATCTCAAAGCCGATCTCAGGCGGCAGAATGTTGCTTTCCGACGAGATGATCCAGGTGTTCTATCGCCTGCTCGCCGCGTTTCTGATCTGTGCGGCGCTGACCATCCTGACCAACTCGTTCTTCAGTCTCGGCAACATCCTCAACGTCCTGCGTCAGGCGAGTCTGCTGTTCTTCATTGCGTCGGGTCTGACTTTGGTGGTGCTGACAGGTGGCCTCGACCTTTCGATTGGTGCCAATGTCGCCATTTCCGCCTGTATTGCCGGAACGGTGATTCATCAGACGGGCTCGCCGACCTTGGGGGTACTGACAGGCATCGGCGTCGGTGGCGCGGTGGGGATGCTGAACGGCGTGATGGTGACGGCGCTTCGAATCCCATCCTTCATTGCGACCTACGGGATGCTGTGGGTGCTGCACGGCATCACTTACTGGTACATGGGCGGAGAGACCATGCACGGCTTCCCGGCTGGCTTTCGCCAGATCGGCAGTGGCTATTTTCTCGGTCTTCCGATCCCGGTCTATCTGTTGCTGGTCTTCCTCGCCATCGGAACCATTTTCGCGCAGCGCACCACGTGGGGACAGGAAATCTATGCCATCGGCGCCAACCCGGTCGCCGCGCGATTGTCGGGCATTCCCGTCGCTCGCCGACTCCTGCTGGTCTACACAGTGTCGGGCGCAATGGCCGGGCTCGCCTCGATCATCTTTCTTGCGCGACTGAACTCTGCCGAAGCCGATATCGGAGAAAGCCTGACACTGCCGGCGATTGCCGCGGTTCTGATCGGGGGCACCTCGCTGTTCGGCGGTCTCGGAACGGTGTTCGGCACGTTCGTCGGCGCACTCATTTTGACCCTGGTCCTCAATGGCATGAACCTGTTGTCGGTCAACGCGAGTTGGCAGCCATTGGTGACCGGCGTCATCGTCATTCTGGCAGTATGGCTGGATATGAAAACACGGCGCCGTGCGGCGTAAGTGTTCGATCTTAAAAAACAAACGGAGGGAACGACTATGAAGAAGGCCTATGGCGCGCTTGCTGCACTGCTTCTGACGACATCACTCTCATCCCACGCGTTCGCTGACGGCGAGACGATCGCGGTGTTTACAAAAAACCAGACCAATCCGTACTTCCAGACAGTACGAGTTGGGTCCGACGCAGCCGCCAAGGCGATGAAGGCAAAGACGCTGCATTACATCCCCACAAAGCCGGACAGCATTCCGGAGCAGCTCAGCCAGATTGAGGACGTGGTGGTGAAGAAGCCGTCGGCGATCGTCTTCATCCCGGTCGACTACAAGGCGATGGTCCCCGGCGTCGAGAAGATCAATGACGCAAAGATCCCGGTTGTGAACGTGACGGATCGTTCCGCCGGCGGCAAGTTTGTCGCCTTTGTCGGCGCCGATGACTACAGTCTGGGTCTGGAGACCGGGCGCTATCTGCTGAAGACGCTGGGCGGCAAGGGCAACTTTGTGATCATTGAGGGCGTCAAAGGATCCTTGACGAGCATCGACCGCGTCCGCGGCTTCAACGATGCCTTGAAGGAAAACCCGGGCGCCAAGCTGCTTGCGTCGCAGCCGGGCAACTATCAGCGGCTGCAGGCGCTTCAGGTCATGGAGAATCTCATGCAGTCGAATACCCAGATCGACGGCGTATTGGCCGCCAACGACGCAATGGCGATCGGCGCGATCGAGGCGCTCGACGGTGCCAATCGCAAGGCCCAGGTCATCGGCGTCAATGGCACCAAGGAGGCGATCGACGCGATCAAGAGCGGGAAGTTGCTGGCGAGCGGCGACTACAATGGCTTCATGCAGGGATGCCTCGGCATGATGATCGCCATTCGTTCGCTGCGTAACGAGCCGGTGATCACCGAGATCGTTCTCAAGCCCACGGTGATTGGCAAGGAGAACTATCAGCCCTACGACGTGCCGCTGGAATCGCGGACCTGCCCGAGCTGGGACGAGGCTGCTAAGCTCGGCACCAAGTAGTATCTTCGACACTTCAGGCGGTCGTCGCAGGTCGGCGGCCGTCTTCTGTCTTCCAGGAGCTACGCATGCTGTTTGCCATCCATGCCGTCGATCATGCCGGGGCGCTCGACAAACGCTTGTCTCACTACGAGGCTCACAAGGCCTTTTTGTCCGACACCTCGGCCTATGACGTGACGATCGTGATGTCCGGTCCGCTGACAGCCGATGACGGCCAGACCATGATTGGCAGTCTGTTTCTCGTCGAGGCCGCCGACCGCGCGGCGGTCGAAAGATTTCATCATGCCGATCCGTTCTTTGCCGCCGGCATCTGGCAGACGGTCACGATTACCGGCTTCCTGCGCCGACAGGGATAAGCGGAATGGAGGCCGGCGCCTTGTCTGTCGGCGAGGCAGTCCTTCGGCATTTGAGAGCCGACAACGAAATCAGCCTGAGGTCTGACAGGACCCCAGGCTGACTTTGCGATGAGCTGAACCGTAACGACTAGCCGAACTGGTTCATCGTGTTGTGCGCGCCGCCCGCCTTCAGGGCTGCTTCACCGGCGAAGTATTCCTTGTGCTCGTCGCCGATGTCCGAACCAGCCATGTTCTGATGCTTCGCGCAGGCGATGCCTTGACGGATTTCCGCGCGCTGGACGTTCTTGACGTAGCCCAGCATGCCCTGTTCGCCGAAATACTCCCTGGCGAGGTTGTCGGTGGACAGCGCAGCCGTGTGATAGGTCGGCAGCGTGATCAGGTGATGGAAGATGCCGGCACGCTTGGCTGAATCAGCCTGGAATGTTCGGATGAGTTCGTCGGCTTCGACCGCCAGCGGCGTGCTGTCGTACTCCACCTTCATCAGCTCGGCGCGGTTGTACTTGCTGACATCCTTGCCGGCTTCCTTCATCGCGTCATAGACCTGCCAACGGAAGTTCAGCGTCCAGTTGAACGACGGCGAGTTGTTGTAGGCTAGCTTCGCATTCGGGATCACCTCACGAACGCGATCAACCATCTTGGCGATCTGCTCGATGTTCGGCTTCTCGGTTTCGATCCACAGCAGGTCGGCGCCGTTCTGCAGCGAGGTGATGCAGTCGAGGACGCAGCGGTCCTGACCGGTGCCTTCGCGGAACTGGTACAGATTGCTGGCCAAACGCTTCGGGCGCATCAGCTTTCCATTACGCGTAATGACGACGTCGCCGTTGCCGATCTTTGAAGCATCGATTTCTTCGCAATCCAGGAAGCTGTTGTACTGGTCGCCGATGTCACCCGGCTTGTGGCTGACAGCGATCTGCTGCGTCAGGCCAGCGCCGAGCGAGTCGGTGCGGGTGACGATGATGCCGTCTTCGACGCCCATTTCGAGGAAGGCGTGACGGCAGGCGCGGATCTTCGCGAGGAAGACTTCATGCGGCACGGTGACCTTGCCGTCCTGATGGCCGCACTGCTTCTCGTCCGAGACCTGGTTCTCGATCTGCAGCGCACAGGCGCCGGCTTCGATCATCTTCTTGGCGAGCAGATAGGTCGCTTCCGCGTTGCCGAAGCCGGCATCGATATCGGCGATGACGGGAACGACGTGGGTCTGGAAGTTGTCGATCTTGTTGATCAGTTCTTCTTCCTTTGCCTTGTCGCCAGCCTTACGAGCGGCGTCGAGGCTGCGGAAGATGTCGTTGAGCTCGCGCGAGTCAGCCTGACGAAGGAAGGTGTAGAGCTCCTCGATCAGAGCCGGGACCGAAGTCTTCTCGTGCATCGACTGATCCGGCAGCGGGCCGAATTCCGAGCGCAGCGCCGCGATCATCCAGCCCGAGAGGTACAGGTAGGTGCGGTCGGTGGTGCCGAAATGCTTCTTGACCGAGATCAGCTTCTGCTGCGCGATAAAGCCGTGCCAGCAGCCGAGCGACTGGGTGTACTTGGTGGTGTCTGCATCATAGGCGGCCATGTCGGCACGCATCAGCGATGCCGTGTAGCGTGCAACGTCGAGACCGGTCTTGAAGCGGTTCTGCAGGCGCATGCGTGCGACCGCTTCGGCGGTCACGCCGTTCCAGGTGTCCTTGGTCTTGAGCAGCGCCGACGCCGCCTCGACTTCGCTCCGATAGGAGCCGGTGCCGAGGATGGTCTGGTTGCTGATCCCGCGTGGCTGGAAGTTCATTGTCTCGATCCCTTTGGCTGACGAAAACCTGTCCTTGGTTGTAATCGCGGGATCGCCAGCCGCTAGACGGAACGCAGATAACTTGTCATACTTTACAAACTGAACGTGTAAGGCTGTAAAGTAGTTACAAGGTATTGGAGTGTGCGATGGCCGCCTCGGCAGGTCGTTCGGTGTTCATGGGGCCGCGAATCCGGCGGCTTCGGCGCGATCTGGGCCTGACCCAGGCCGATATGGCGGCCGATCTGGAAATTTCGGCCCCTTATGTCGCTTTGCTGGAGCGCAACCAGCGGCCGATGACGGCCGACATGCTGCTTCGGTTGGCGCGCACCTACACGATCGATCTCGCCGATCTGGCTGGCGATGGCGGTGCCGACAATACGGCGCGGATGCAGTCGATCCTGAAAGAGCCGATGTTCTCGGACATCGATATCCCCGCGCTCGAAATCAGCGATCTCGCGGTGAGCTATCCCGGCATGGCCGAGGCGTTCCTGCGCCTCTACACCGCCTATCGCGAGGAGCAGCTCGCGCTGGCGGATCGGCGCGCACCGGCGCTCACCGGTGGCGCGTCGTCTTCGGATAGCGAGGGCTATGATGCCAACGATCCCGTGGCCGAGGTCAGGCGGTTTCTGGCAGCTCGCCGCAACAATTTCGCTGTGATCGACGACGTGGCCGAACGTCTTGTGCAGGCGACGTCGGGGCCGAGCGGTTTCGTCGAGCGTCTCAAGACCCGGCATAAGCTGCAAGTGCGCTATCTACCGCCGGACGTCATGCTCGGCTCGGTCAGGCGACTGGATCTGCATCGCAAGCAATTGCTACTTGAGGATTCGCTCGATACCGCAAGCCTCCATTTCCAGTTGGCGCAGCAACTCGCCTATCTCGAAATGGAAAACGAGATCGGCACCGCACTCGAAGACGGCCAGTTCACCACCAAGAGCGCTGAACTGCTGGCGCGCCGGGCGCTCGCGGGTTACGCCGCTGCGGCGCTGATCATGCCCTATGCGGCTTTCGCGCGCGCCGCCGAGACCCGTCGCTACGATCTCGAAGCACTGGCGCGCCAATTCGGTGCCAGCTTCGAACAGACCGCGCATCGCATCACGACCTTGCAGCGGCCGGGCGCCGAGAAAGTCCCGTTCTTCCTGATCCGCGTCGACCCCGCTGGCAACATCTCAAAGCTGCTCGACGGCGCCGGCTTTCCATTTGCCAAGCACGGCGGCGCGTGCCCGCTGTGGTCAGTGCATGACGTTTTCAAAACGCCGCGCCAGATCGTCACGCAGTGGCTGGAATTGCCGGATGGGCAGCGCTTCTTTTCGATCGCCCGCACCGTCACGGCTGGCGGTGGTGGTTACGGCGCACAACGCGTCGAGCGCGCCATCGCGATCGGTTGCGCAGCCGAACATGCGGGGCAGTTGATCTATACGCGCGATGCATCGGCGCCGCGTGCGGAAGCACCCACACCGATCGGCGTTGCATGCCGCGTCTGTCATCGTCCGCGCTGCGCGGCTCGCTCGGCGCTTCCAATCGGGCGCGAGTTGTTGCCCGATGATTTTAGGACGCTGAACGTTCCGTTCGGCTTCTCGGCGGACTGAAACGGCTCAGGCCTGCTCGGCCGCAGCTTCCTCGGCATTGGGATCGCCGGGCGCCGTAGCCCAGGCCAGTTCGACGAGCGTCACGATGCGCCGACCGGCGCCATCGAGCTGGCAGACGATGAGGCCTTGCTCCTCGATATAGTTCAGCAGGCGCTGTGCGCGGCGTAGCGAATGCGAGCCGTAGGCGCGGGCGATCGCGGCATTGCTCGGGCAGGGCCAGCCTTCCTTGGCGGCGCGGGCGATCATCATGAAAACGCCCTGCATATCTTCCGGCAGGATCGAGGCGCGGACCGAGACGTCCTGCCACCCGTCATCTTCTGTAATGTCGGAGCCGAGCCCGGCGCGGGCGCGCGTCAGCATGCGGCGGAAGTCGTCGAGGTCCGGCACGGCAGCGCCAAGCCCCTCGATGCGGCAGCGGACCACGAATTCCTGATAGAGCACGCCAACCACCCGGAAGCCTGCATCGGGCTCGGCCATCAAGGCCTGCAACACGCGGTCGACGCGCTCTCGCCGCGCGGCCAATTCCTCGGCGCTGATCGGCGTCTCCGCCACGTCCGGCCGAATTTCCAGCGCTGCGGACTTCGCCGCCATGAGCTGGCCAAGCAGATCCGGCGATGACGGTGCGCGGCGCTGCGGCCGGACCGGCTCCGGCGGGGGCGCTGCGAGAATCGTGGCGCGGACGTCGTCGAGTGTCGCTTCCGGCAGCGGCATCAGGCGTGGGGTCGCATTGCGCGGACTTGTTTCGGTGACACCGATGCGCAGGCCCAGCGGACGACGGGAGAGGGCGGGACCCAGCGCCATGAACTGGCCGCGCTCGAGGTCGCGGAAGGATTCGGCCTGCCGTCGCTCCATGCCGAGAAGATCGGCGGCGCGTGCCATATCGATATCGAGGAAGGTGCGGCCCATCAGGAAATTCGATGCTTCGGCCGCGACATTCTTGGCGAGCTTCGCCAGTCGCTGTGTCGCGATGACGCCGGCAAGGCCACGTTTGCGGCCGCGGCACATCAGGTTGGTCATGGCGCCGAGCGATAGTTTGCGCGCTTCGTCGGACACCTCGCCGGCAACGGCCGGGGCGAACAGCTGTGCCTCGTCCACCACCACGAGCATCGGATACCAATGGTCGCGAGGCGCGTCGAACAGCCCGCCCAGAAAGGCGGCGGCGCGGCGCATTTGATTCTCGGCATCCAGCCCTTCGAGATTGAGCACTGTGGAGACGCGGTGCATGCGCGCGCGCTCGCCGGCCACCTGCAACCCGCGTTCGGTATGCGCCTCGGCATCGATCACCAGATGACCGAATCGCTCCGCCAGCGAGACGAAATCGCCTTCAGGGTCGATGATGGTTTGTTGCACCCATGGGGCGCTCTGTTCGAGCAGCCGGCGCAGCAGATGCGATTTTCCGGAACCCGAATTGCCCTGTACGAGCAGACGCGTCGCCAGCAGTTCCTCAAGGTCCAGAGCCGCCGGGGCGCCTGACGTCGTATGCCCCATCTCGATCGCAACGGTCATGTCTCGACTCAGGTCTCCTTGTAGAGAGGGCTTACCAACCCGGCCACAGCGCGTCGAGCGGCGCACGGCTATCATCCCGTGTTCCACGCAACTCTCACCAAGTAAATCGCGACAGCGAATCGGCGATGTTCTGCACACGGCGGTGCCCGGTTTTGCCAATGGCAATCTCAGGCGGTTTCCTTGCATGATCGCATTGTGTTCGACCCGCGGTGATAGAGCGTCAGCAAACAGAAAATCCCGCGTGACGTAACTGTGACGTCCGCAAGGCAGGGACATCGCTGGAATCTTCGGGCGCCGCAGTCACCAAACATTTGATTTGGAATTCTTCCAGTTTCAGGGGAGGGTTGCTGCAACGGCGATATGCGCCACGACCCGGGGAAATGCGATGGCAAGCCTCACGATCAATGGACGAACCTACGAGATCGATGCAGAACCGGACACGCCGTTGCTATGGGCGATCCGCGAGAATGCCGGGCTGACAGGGACAAAATACGGATGTGGCGTCGCCCAATGCGGCGCCTGCACCGTTCATGTCGATGGCCAGCAGGTCCGTTCCTGCAGCATGGCGCTCAGTGAGGCGATCGGAAAGCAGATCACGACGATCGAGGGCCTTGCGTCCGAGGGGGCCGTGCACAAGGTGCAGCAGGCCTGGATCGATCATGATGTGCCGCAATGTGGTTACTGCCAGAGCGGCATGATCATGGCAGTTGCAGCGCTGCTGGAGACAGTGCCGCAGCCGACCGATGAGGATATCGACCTCGCCATCACCAATATCTGCCGTTGCGGCACGTTCCAGCAGGTCCGTGAAGCGATTCACGCCGCTGCAAGCGCTTGAGGAAGATGGTCATGGGTCATGCTCCGCAACTCAATCGCCGTTCGTTTGTCCTGGGAACTGCTGCTATCGGCAGTGGCCTCGCGCTCGGTATTCCCTTTGGCGGGCCGACCGCAGTCTATGCGGCCGATGGTACGCCTGAGGTCAATGCCTGGGTGGTGATCCGGCCTGATGAGACCGTTGTCGTGCGTATCGCGCGGTCCGAGATGGGGCAGGGAACGCTCACGGGGCTGGCGCAATTGGTCGCTGAAGAACTTGAATGCGACTGGTCCAAGGTGACGACGGAATATCCTACGCCCGGGCAAAGTGTCGCACGCAAGCGCGTCTGGGGGGACTTTTCCACCGGCGGCAGCCGCGGCGTTCGCACTTCGCATGATTACGTCCGCAAAGGCGGCGCGGCTGCGCGCCTGATGCTGATCCAGGCGGCAGCCGATGAGTGGGCCGCGCCCGTGTCGGAATGTGCCACCAGCAAGGGCGTCATCACCCATGTCCCGTCGGGGCGCACCATCACTTACGGCAAGGTCGCGGAAGCGGCTGCTAAGCTGCAGCCGCCGGCCGACGTCAAGCTGAAGGATCCCAGGGACTGGACCATCGCCGGCAAACCGCTGAAGCGGCTCGATACGGTCGAGAAGACCAACGGCAAGATGATCTACGGCGCCGATATCAAGCTGCCGGGAATGCTCAATGCCGCGATCAAGGATTGCCCGGTGTTCGGCGGCACGCTGAAGAGCTTCGACGACAGCAAGATCCTGGGCATGAAAGGCGTCAAGAAGGTTGTGCGCGTCGGCGACAGCGCCGTCGCTGTGATCGCTGATACGTGGTGGCACGCCAAGTCGGCGCTGGAAGCGATGCCGGTCGTCTGGGACGACGGCAAGAACGCCAGCGTGTCCAGCGAGTCCATCGCCAAGTGGCTGCAGGAAGGCCTGGACGCTGCGCAGCCCGCTTTTGTCGGCAATAAGGCTGGCGATGTCAAAGCAGCGTTTGCGGGTGCTGCGAAGACGGTGGAAGCGGTCTACGCCTATCCCTATCAGAACCACGCCACCATGGAGCCGATGAACGCGACGGTGCTCTATACGCCAGAGAAGTGCGAGGTCTGGACCGGGACGCAGAATGGCGAAGCCGTGTTTGCGGCCGCAGTCGAAGCGTCAGGCCTGCCGAGTGACAAATGCGAGGTTTACAAGATCATGCCGGGCGGCGGCTTCGGTCGGCGCGGCATGACTGATTACGTCCGTCAGGCGGTGGCCATCGCCAAGCAGATGCCCGGCACGCCGATCAAGCTGATGTGGTCGCGCGAAGAGGACATGCTGCACGGCCGCTATCACCCCATTACGCAAAGCAAGCTGGTCGGCGCCTTCGATGCCGATAACAATCTGATCGGTTTGCACATGCGGATCTCAGGCCAGTCGATCCTGGCCAGCGTGCGTCCCGAGGGAATGCAGAACGGGATGGATCCCGTCACTTTCCAAGGTCTGAATGCCAGCGGTGAGGCAGCGATCGGCTACACTGTTCCGAATTTGCTGATCGACCATTCCATGCGCAATCCGCATGTGCCGCCGGGCTTCTGGCGCGGCGTCAACGTCAACCAGAATGCGATCTATCTCGAAAGCTTCATGGACGAACTCGCGCATTCGGTCGGTCAGGACCCGCTCGAATTCCGTCGCAAGCTGATGACCAAGCATCCGAAGCATCTCGCGGTGCTCAATGCCGTCGCAGAGAGGATCGGCTGGACGACGCCGGCACCGCAAGGCGTGTTCCGCGGCATCTGCCAGCATATGGGCTTCGGCAGTTATGTCGCGGCTGCGACGGAAATTTCGGTGACGGGCGGCAACAAGATCAAGATCCATCGCATCGTTGCCGCCACAGATCCGGGTTACGCGGTGAATCCCTGGCAGATCGATCGCCAGATCGCCGGCTCGTTCGTCTATGGCCTGTCGGCGCTGTTCTATGGCGAGTGCACCGTGAAGGGTGGTCGCATCGAGCAGGAAAACTTCGACACCTATCAGTCGATGACCATGAAGGAGATGCCGAAGGTCGAGTCGATCCTGATGCCATCGGGCGGCTTCTGGGGCGGCGTCGGCGAACCGACGATCTGCGTGGCCGCGCCGGCCGTGCTGAATGCCTATTTTGCCGCGACCGGCAAGCGCATCCGTTCCGTGCCGCTGAAGAATCACGACATCATCTTTGCGTAACCGACGCGTCGCCATGCTTGCTGCCCATCACTGGATTTCGCTCATGAAGGCACTGCGTACCTCACTTGCGATCGGGCTGATCGTCGCCTCGGCGGCGCCGGTCCGGGCGGCATCGGCGCTGCCGCCCGGCGCGGCGTCGTGCTCCGGCTGCCATGCGGCGACATCGCAGGTCATCCCGAACATCTATGGGCGCGATGCCGATGCGACGCGCTCCACATTGCTGGCCTTTCGCAATGGATCGATGCCGGCCACGGTGATGACGCGGATCGCCAAGGGCTTCTCCGAAGACGAAATCGGGTCGATTGCGGCCTGGCTGGCAACGCAGAAATAGCATGACCCACAAGAATCATACCTCACGACGGGAGTTTCTTCGCGCTGCCGCTGCCGCGACGGCGTCCCTTGCGCTGGCATCGCCCAGCCTGGCGCAATCGCCCGCGCGCGTCGTCGTGATCGGCGGCGGCTTCGGCGGCGCCAGTTGCGCGCGCGCGCTGCGGCAGCTCGATCCGTCGCTGGATGTCACGCTGGTGACGGCCGATCGCCAATATGTCGCGTGCCCGTTCAGCAACGAGGTCATTGCCGGTGACCGCGCCATCGAGGCCCAGCAATTCACCTACGAGAAAACCGCTACCGCCGGCATCAAAGTCGTCGTGCAAATGGCGCAGACGATCGACCCGCAGGCGCGCACGATCGGTCTCGCCGATGGATCGACGTTGCGCTACGACCGGCTGGTTCTGTCGCCCGGAATCGATCTGCGCTTCGACGCGCTTGCGGGCTATGATGAGGCTGCAGCGTCGCGCATGCCACATGCCTGGAAGGCGGGCGAACAGACGCTGCTGCTGCGACGCCAGTTGGAAGCGATGGACGATGGCGGCGTGGTTGCGATCGTCGTTCCCGCCAACCCCTTCAGGTGTCCTCCGGGCCCCTATGAGCGCGCGAGCTTGATCGCGCATTACCTCAAGACCCGAAAGCCGCGGTCGAAGCTGATCATTCTCGACTCGAAAGACGCGTTTTCGAAGCAGCGGCTGTTTCAGGCCGCGTGGCAGGAGCTGTATCCGGGATTGATCGAATGGGTCGCGCTGTCGCAGGGCGGCAAGGTTACGTCGGTCGATCCGGCGACCAATACGCTGGTGACCGATTTCGCGACACATCACGTTCAGGTGGCCAATGTCATTCCACCGCAGCGCGCCGGACGCATCGCGGAGATTGCCGGCGTCACCGACAAATCCGGCTGGTGTCCGATCAATCCCGTCAGCCTTGAATCAACCCAGGTGCCGAACATCCATGTGATCGGCGATGCCTGCATTGCCGGCGCCATGCCCAAATCCGCATTCTCGGCGAATGCGCAGGCGAAGACCTGTGCCGGCGCGATCGTGGCGTTGCTGGCGGGGGCGACGCCGACGTCGCCGAAGCTGATCAACACTTGCTACAGCCTAGTCGCGCCCGACTACGGCATTTCCATCGCGGGCGTCTATCAGCCCCGCAATGGCCTGTTTGCGGATATCGAAGGCGCGGGCGGTACGAGTCCGCTGGATGCGCCGCGTGATGTCCGGGCCCGTGAAGCGATCTATGCGCGATCCTGGTTCGAAACGATCGGAGCAGAGGTCTTTGGTTAGTCGCCGCCGCGCATCGACGCTGTTGACGGCGAGCGTGGCGACGACGCTGCTGCTGACTGCTCCGGTCCGCGCGGGTGAACTTGTCCCTTATGCGGTGGTTGGCGATGCGATTCCGCTGCCCCTGGCGCGCGCGGTTGGCGACGCGTCGGCGGGCAGGGCGATCGTCGTCAACCGGACCTATACGTGTCTGCTCTGTCACAGCGGTCCATTTACCGAACAGAGATTCCAGGGCGATCTTGCGCCAAGCCTTGCCGGCACCGGAAGCCGGTGGTCGGAAGGCCAGTTGCGGCTGCGGCTGGTGGATGCCTCCCGCCTCAATGCCGCGACCATCATGCCGTCCTATTATCGTGTAGATGACTTGCAGCGTGTCGGTGACGCATGGCTTGGCAAGCCGATCCTGTCGGCGCAACAAATCGAGGACGTCGTCGCTTACCTGACAACGCTGCAGAACCCATCATGACGAAAGCAATCCATGGCTGAGCCCGATCGAACGACGCGTCGCCAGTTCCTGGCGACCGCCGGCGGCGCAGCGCTCGGCGCGGTGTCACTCGTGCATGTCGGCCCGGCCCATGCGACGCCGGACACCATGAAGGCGGCCATCCGCGATATCGTCAACGGCGCCGGCGTGCGCCCCGGCAAAGTGAAGCTCGACGTCCCGCCGCTGGTCGAGAACGGCAACACGGTGCCGCTCACGGTCACGGTGACGAGTCCGATGAGTGATGCGGATCACGTGGTCAGTATCCACATTTTCAACGAGAAGAACCCGCAGCCCAATGTCGGTAATTTCTATATCTCCCCACGTGCAGGCCGTGCGCAGATATCGACGCGCATCCGGCTCGCCGACACGCAGACACTGACGGCCATCGCGAAACTCTCCGATGGTTCGTTCTGGTCGGCGACCGCCGACGTCGTGGTCACGCTCGCCGCATGTACCGAGGAGGCAACCTGATGGCGTCCGCGCTGATCAACGTTCCGTCTACGGTCAAGCGTGGCGACATCATCGAGATCAAGACGCTGATGTCCCACATCATGGAGACCGGCTTTCGCCATACCGTGACCGGCGAGGTTATCCCGCGCAACATCATCACCAATTTCACCTGCCGCTATAATGGCGAGGAAGTGTTCCGGGCCGATCTGTTTCCCGCGTTCTCCGCCAATCCTTTCATCTCCTTCTTTACGGTCGCCACCGAGAGCGGAAAATTCGAATTCCAGTGGATCGGCGATAACGGATTTCAGGAAACCGCGTCGGCCAGCATCACGGTCACATGAGGCGACTGCGAAATATCAGCCTGTCGTTGCTGGCAGCCGTCGCCTTCACGTCGCTCATCGAGGCGGCGGAGATCGCGCCGGGCGAGCGACGCTCCGGTGCCAGTTTCATGTCCGTCGAAACCCAGGCCATGCAGAACGACGCCACGGCCAATCCCGGCATGCTGGGGGTGCTGGATGGCGAGGCGCTATGGACCCGAAAGCCCGCCGCCGGCCGTGCTTGCGCGGATTGCCACGGTGATGCCAGCAGCATGCGCGGCGTCGCTGTGCGGTACCCGGCATTCGATGACAAGCTCAATCGCCCGGTCGATCTCGAACAGCGCGTCAATCTCTGCCGTGTCGATCATCAACAATTGCCGCCGCTCGCCGATGAAAGCCGCGATCTGCTGGCGCTGACCGCATTGATCGGCCGGCAGTCACAGGGGATGCCGATCGAGACGGGCGCCGATTCACGTCTGCAGGCATTCATTGACAAAGGCCGCGATGCCTTCATGCGGCGTCAGGGGCAGTTGAATCTGGCATGCACGAACTGTCACGACGACAACTGGGACAAACGTCTCGCCGGCTCCGCGATCACGCAGGCCCATCCGACGGGCTATCCCGTCTATCGGCTGGAGTGGCAGGGGCTTGGCTCTCTCAAGCGCCGCCTGCGCAATTGCATGATCGGCGTGCGCGCTCAACCCTACAGCGCCGACGCGCCTGAGATGGTCGAGCTTGAGCTCTACCTGATGTCGCGCGCGCGGGGCATGGCAAGCGAAACTCCCGCTGTCAGGCCGTGACGCTTCGAATGTCTGTGTACGTGCCCGCGGGCTCCAGGTCAGGTCGTTTCCTTCGGTATCTCGAACACCAGACACGTCGTGGTGGCATGGGCGATGAGCCGGCTCTTGGAATCCGTGATGCGCGCTTCCGCCGTTGCGGCGCGGCGGCCGACATTCAGCGTCTTGCCTTCGGTGCGCACGGTGCCAGAATCCTTGCTCATCCCGCGGATGAAGCTGATCTTGAATTCCAGAGTGGTGTAGCCGGTGCCGACAGGCAACATGGTGTGCACGGCGAGGCCCATCGCCGAATCCAGCAGGATCGCCGCGTAGCCGCCATGTACCGAGCCGATCGGATTGTAGTGGCGGAAGCCGGGGACGCTGTGAAACACGACAACACCGGGTTGTGCGGTCGAGTCGAACGGCTCGACATTCTCCATGATCGGCGGCTGCGGCAGCTCGCCGGAGAAGATCTTGCGCACAAAATCGAGCCCGGGCATCGAGGCCATCAGGCTGGTGGGGACGACGTCGTAGCGGGGCGTGGGGGCGTCGGTCATGGATCATTCCCGGCAATTGTAATGACGTGCATCATACAAAAGGTGGCGCCGCGTGTCATCTTTTCGGCGTTCAAAACGAAAATGGCCGGGGTGATCCCGGCCATAACATCTTAATTCCGCAAACTGACATGAGAGCTACGGCGCCTTGTTCGCCCGCATCAGATCCGCGAACCGCTTGAACAGATAGTGCGAGTCGCGCGGACCGGGGGAAGCCTCCGGGTGATACTGCACCGAGAATACCGGCTTGCCGTCGAGCTGGATGCCGCAATTGGATCCGTCGAACAGCGAGATATGGGTCTGCGTCGCGCCCTTCGGCAATGTCGCTTCATCCACCGCGAAGCCGTGGTTCATCGAGGTAATTTCCACCTTGCCGGTGGTCTCGTCCTTGACCGGATGATTGGCGCCGTGATGGCCCTGATGCATCTTCTTGGTCTTGGCGCCCACCGCAAGGCCCAGCATCTGGTGACCGAGGCAGATGCCGAATGTAGGCACGCCGGAATCGATCACCTGCTTGATGACAGGCACGGCATATTTGCCGGTCTCGGCGGGATCGCCGGGGCCATTCGACAGGAACACACCGTCCGGCTTCAGCGCCATGATCTCTTCTGCCGAGGTCGTGGCCGGAACGACCGTGACCTTGCAGCCTTCGCCGGCCAGCAGGCGCAGAATGTTGCGCTTGATGCCGTAATCGATGGCGACGACGTTGAATTCAGGGTTGGTCTGGCGACCGAAACCCTTTTCCCATTCCCAGGGAGTCTCGTCCCACGTGAAGCGCTGGGCCGACGTCACCATCGGCACCAGGTCCATGCCTTCGAGACCCGGCCATTCGCGTGCTTCTTCCTTCAGGCCATGCAGGTCGAATTGGCCGTCCTTCGCGTGCACAAGCACCGCATTGGGCATGCCCTTGTTGCGGATCAGCGCGGTCAGGGCGCGGGTGTCGATGCCGGAAATGCCGATGATGCCGCGCGCCTTCAGCCAGGCGTCGAGATGCCGGGAAGAGCGGTAATTCGACGGGTCGGTGATCGCTGAGCGCAGGATCACGCCGCGGGCGCCTGGCGTCGCCGCCATGTTCACCGTCTCGATATCCTCGTCGTTGGTGCCGACATTGCCGATATGCGGGAAGGTGAAGGTGATCAGCTGCCCGGCATAGGATGGATCGGTGAGGATTTCCTCATAACCGGTCATCGCCGTGTTGAAGCAGACTTCGCCCACGGCCTGGCCTTCCGCGCCGAGGCCGAAGCCCTCCAGCACGGTGCCATCGGCGAGCACGAGGAGCGCGGTCGGTTTGTGGTCCGGCCAGGCTGAAGATGTTTCTGAGGGGGTCATGAGGGGACTACATAGTCCGCGCATCCGCCGCCGTCAAAGCCGGAAAGGCCGGATTCACACGTCAACCATGGCTTGGCAGGTTAGCAATCGGCGCTTTGCCCGATCAACGGGCCCGGACAGAGCTTCATGAAGGAATAATATCTCATCTGGCAGAATTGTGGTGTTCCGGTTGTCCGGCGAAACCTGCACGCCGATAGCGCGTAATTTGCAGAATGAGATGTAAAATCAACTAATTATAATTACGGATGCTTGCCGGAACTCACTTTCGCCGGTAGCAAGCTACGACTTCCCGTATTTCCGGATATTTCAGTGCAGTTGGACTATTTCGCCAAGATGGCCGCGCGCTCGGCCGTCGCGCCTGCGCGATGGCGCAGGCCTTTTCTGACCTTCCTCGATGGGATCGAGAAGGGCTGGACGATTCCTGTGCTGATCGTCGGCTTCGCGGGAATCTGGCTGCTGTTTCTGGTGATCGCCTATCAGAGCGGCGATCTACATGCGGATGCGCTGGAAACCTGGACGCTTGGGCGCGAATTCGCATGGGGTAATCCCAAACATCCGCCCTTGATGGGCTGGGTTGCGCGGCTGTGGACGCTGGTTTTCCCGCTGACCGACTGGTCGTTCCAGTTGCTGTCGATGACCAATGCCGCGGTGGCGCTCTGGGCCGTCGATCTGATTGCGCGCCGCTTCGTGCGCGGCGATTCGCGAGCCGTCGTGCTGCTGCTGCTGATGCTGCTTCCGGCCTACCAGTTCCATGCCCAGCGCTTCAACGCGAACACGGTGCTGCTCGCGGTCTGGCCGCTGGCGACCTACTGCTTCCTGCGCTCCTTTGAAACGCGCGCTATCGGCTGGGCTGCCGCCGCCGGCGTCCTGTCCGCGCTGGCGATGCTCGGCAAATATTATTCGATCTTCCTGATCGCCAGCTTCGCGCTGGCAGCGATCGTGCATCCGCAGCGGGCGGTCTATTTCAGGTCCTGGGCACCGTGGGTCTCGACACTTGCCGGGCTCATTGTCCTTGGGCCGCACATCCATTGGCTCGTGACGACCGGTGCTGCGCCGTTCACCTATGCCATGCAGGTTCACGGCGGCATCGACTTCGGTCAGTCACTTATCGAAGCCAGCATGTTTTTGCTCGGTCTCGCGGCGACGCTGGCGCTCCCGGCCATGGTCTGGGTTTTATCGGCCGAGCTGCGCCTGAAGTACTTTTCGGCCGATTTCCGTGCGATGGGTCCAGGATTGCTGCTGCTGTTCTGGGTGTTTATCGGCACCGTGCTGCTGCCCGTTATGACAACCGTCACGCTTGGCACCGACATGCCTTCGCTATGGGCGCTCCAGGGCTTGTTCCTGCCTGCCGTTTTGATCGTCTGCGGTGCCCGCTTCACGCTCGAACGCCTGTATGTGGTCAATATGGTGGTGTTCGTTGCCGGCATCGCCATCATCGCAACCGTTGTGGCTGCTCCGATCCATGCGATTTACCGCAACAGCATCAATCCTAACGAGCGGACTTACTATCGGCTGGCCGCTCAAGAGCTGACTGACCGGTGGCACCAGATGACAGGCCGGCCGATGCCACGGATCAGTGGCGACGACGGACTGGCATTCGCGACGGCCTTTTACAGCCCTGACCATCCCGTCTACAGCCGCCCGTTCCAGTTCCAGTACACTTGGGGCATGCCGCGCGCGACGACGCTGCAGAAGGGGTGGGCTTCGATGTGCTTTGCGACAGATAGCGATTGCCTGATGTGGATGGGCAAGGTCGCGATGCTCGAGCCGCGGCACGTCAGGTTTGATTTCGAGGTTCAGCCCCGGCTATGGGGCCATGCCGGTATTCCGGCCACCATATCGGCGTTGATGGTTCTGCCATACGTCGCTGGAGCCGGCGCGCCCGGGCCGCTATCTGCAGGCGTGGAGGATTTCAGCTCCAGCCATCGGCAATAGGTTTGGGCAGTAGGTTCGGGCAATAGCTCCGGGCGGCGTCCCCGAGAATTGGCGGGTGCAGTTGTGCATACCCCTTAAAACGCTTAGATCGGGGCCAACCGAGTTCCGGCGCTGCGATTGGCGGCCGCAAGAGGAGACGCAGATGCTGCGCGATGACATTAACAACGCCGTCAAGGACGCCATGCGGGCCAAGGACGAGCGCAAGCTTTCGACGCTTCGCATGGTCAATTCGACCATCAAGAATGCCGATATCGAAGCGCGCGGCCAGAGCAAGCCGCCGCTGTCGGATGCCGACCTGCTGAGCCTGCTGCAGAAGATGATCAAGCAGCGCCAGGAATCGGTGGAGCTCTATGACAAGGGCGGCCGCGCGGAGCTCGCGACCCAGGAGCGCGAGGAAATCGCGATCATCTCCGCCTATCTGCCGCAGCAGATGTCGGAGGACGAGACCAAGTCCGCCATCGCAGCCGAGATCGCAGCGACGGGTGCGGCCGGCATGAAAGACATGGGCAAGGTGATCGCCGCGCTGAAAGCGAAATATGCCGGCCAGATGGACTTCGGCAAGGCCAGCGGTCTGGTGAAAGCCGCGCTCAACGGCTGAGGCTCTCTTTAACCTCTCCCCGCCCTTTGCGGGGAGAGGTCGCGCGCACCTGGCGCGCGGGTGAGGGGCCAAGCACGCTGCTTCAACGCACGCAATCTATCGGTTCGGATCAATCCGAGGTCTTGCGCAATTCCTGATCGATGAGCGACAGCACGCCTTCGATATTTGACAGCACATCGTTGTTCCAGAAGCGAAGCACGCAATAACCTTGCTCGCACAGATATCGATCGCGCATGGCGTCCCGTTGCGACTCCGGATGCTGCCCGCCATCGACCTCGATAACGATCATCTTCTCCCGACAAACGAAGTCGCAGATATATCGCCCGATCGGCTCTTGGCGAATGAATTTGCAGCCGGCAATCTGCCTGTTGCGCAGACGATTCCACAGTTTCGTTTCGGCGTCGGTGGAGTTGGCGCGTAATTCGCGCGATCTGTTGGTGATGCGAATGTGGCCACGCATGTGCCATGCCCCTCACCCGACCGGCTTCGCCGGTCGACCTCTCCCCGCGAAGGGCGGGGAGAGGTTAGGAACGCTGTCGCTCTTGTCAGCTACGCCGCCGCCGTCGGCAGGCTATACGTCTTGAACTGATCGCGCAGCGCGGTCTTCAGGATCTTGCCAGTGGCCGTGTGCGGGATAGCATCGACGAACACCACATCGTCCGGCATCCACCACTTGGCGATCTTGCCATCCATATATTTCAGGATGTCTTCGCGCGTGGCGGTTTGATCCTGCTTCAGTTGTACGATCAGCAGCGGGCGCTCGTCCCACTTCGGATGATAGACGCCGATGACGGCGGCTTCCGCCACCTGCGGATGACCGACGGCAAGGTTCTCCAGATCGATCGACGAGATCCATTCGCCGCCGGACTTGATGACGTCCTTGGAGCGGTCGGTGATCCGCATATAGCCGTACTGGTCGATGGTGGCGACGTCGCCGGTGTCGAAATAGCCGTCCTCATCGAGAATGTTGGCATCGACGCGATAGTAGGCGGCCGAGACCGAGGGGCCACGCACCTTGAGGCGGCCGAAGGTCTTGCCGTCCCAGGGCAGGTTCTTGCCGGCGTCGTCGGTGATCTTCATCTGGACGCCGAACGGCGGATAGCCCTGGGTCTGCAGGATATCCAGCCGCTCGTCGCCTTCAAGCTGGTCGAACGGCGGCTTCAACGCGGCCAGCGTGCCGATCGGGCTCATTTCGGTCATGCCCCAGGCATGACGTGCACCGATGCCCATATCGACGAACGCCTTGATCATCGAGCGCGGCATCGCCGAGCCGCCGCATACCACCATGCGCAGGTCGGGCAGTTTCAGATTGTTCTGCGACATGTAGTTGAGCAGCATCAGCCATACCGTCGGCACGCCCGCAGTATGCGTCACCCTCTCGGTGGAGAGCAATTCATAGATCGAAGCGCCGTCCATCTTGGCGCCCGGCAGCACGAGCTTGGTGCCCATCGACGGCGCGGAGAACGCGATGCCCCAGCTATTGGCATGGAACAGCGGGACCACCGGCAGCATGGTGTCGGCGGCATTGGCGCCGAGCGAGTCACCGGTGTTGGCCATCAGCGCGTGCATCACGTTGGAGCGGTGCGAATACAGCACGCCCTTCGGATCGCCTGTTGTTCCCGATGTGTAGCACATCGCGGCTGCGGTGTTCTCGTCGAATTCCTTCCATTTGAAGTTGCCGTCGACCTCAGCGATCCAGTCCTCATAAGCCACGGCGTTTTTCAGCGTGGTCTGCGGCATGTGCGCCTTGTCGGTGTAGACGATGTAGCGCTCGACTGATGGCAACTGGTCGGCGAGTTTCTCGAGGATAGGGACGAAGGTGAGGTCGGTCATCACGATGCGATCTTGCGCATGGTTGATGATCCACGCGATCTGATCCGGGAATAAACGTGGATTGACGGTGTGGCAGATGGCGCCGATGCCCATGATGCCGTACCACGTTTCCAGGTGCCGCCATGTGTTCCACGCGATGGTGGCGACGCGGTCGCCCATCTTGATGCCCTCGCGGTCGAGACGCTGTGCGACCTTCAGGGCACGGGTACGAATTTCGGCGTAATTGGTGCGGTGGATGGGACCTTCGACTGATCTGGTCACGACCTCGCGCTCGCCGTGGACTTGGGCTGCATGATCGATGATCCGATGACACAGCAAAGGCCAGTCTTGCATCAAGCCACGCATTTGATCGTTCCTCCGTCTTGTGATTGGCGTGCCGGCTCCCCGATCGTTGCCGGGGAACTTCGACCGTGTTCTTGCTTTAGGTCTTGGCATGAAGTTTAGCGCGGGGAAAGCGGCCCGGAAATGGACTTTTGGCCTATCCGGCTGCGACCAAAGGACAATTGGGGTGGTTCTGGCGTTGCTGCTGGTTGCCGCGCCGGCGCAGGCCTATCTGACGACATCGCGTGTGCCGCTGCCAAAGCCCCGCCCGGCAGAAGCGCCGGCGATCGAGCCGGCGCAAAATCCCGGTGAGGAGCCTGCGAGATCGGAGCAACCCGCTGAGCCTGAGAAGCCTGCTGCGGAAGCGCGTCCGCCGGAGCCGCCGCCGCCTTCAGCCTGCCGCTTGGCGCTCACCGATGCCATCGCTGTTGCGCCGAGTATTCCCGACATCAAGGGGCCGGGCGCCTGCGGCGGACCCGACATGGTGCGGCTGGAAGCGGTTGTGCTGCCGGACAGGACGCGCGTGCCGCTGAAGCCGGCGGGAACGATGCGCTGCGCCATGGCAACGGCGGTGGCCGAATGGATCCGCGCCGACATGGCACCGCTCGCGACCAACCTCGGCACCAAGCTTCTTGAACTCGATAATTTCGACTCCTTCGATTGCCGTGGTCGCAACCGTGTCGTCGGGGCGAAACTGTCAGAGCATGGCCGCGCCAATGCGCTGGATGTGCGCGGGCTGAAACTCGCCAATGGCCGCTCGATCGCACTGACCGAGCGCAACACGCCGCGCGAGCAGCGCGAGGCCGTGCTGCATTCGGTCTGTACGCGGTTCACCACCGTGCTGGGGCCGGGCTCCGACGGCTACCACGAGGATCATATCCATCTCGATATCGCCGAGCGGCGCGGCAACTACCGCATCTGCCAATGGGACGTCTGGGACGAGTGGCCGCGCATCGCGCCGCTGATGCCGGCCGTGCGCCCGGACGAAGCACCGCCGCGCGAAGTGGCGGAAGGCAAGCCGGGGGAGAAGACGCCGGAGGCGGCGAAGCCCGCAGAGCCTCCAGCCGCTCAGCCTGCCGCTGAAGCCGAGCCGGAGCCCGAAGCAGAAGCCGCGCCTCCACAAGAACAGCCCAAGCCGAAGCCAAAACCCAAGCCGAAGAAGCGCCGCGCGCCGCCACCATCGCCGTTCAGCTTTTTGCGGTGATTTGAAAAGGAGTGGGGGAGCAGGCGTGAGGTTGCAATCGCCTCTTAGCTGTCATCCCCGCGAAGGCGGGGATCCATAACCACGGTTGGCGTGGTTGAGGCGACGGCATTGCCGCATCTACAGCGCTTCAAAAGTTCTTCGGAGTGTATGGATCCCCGCCTTCGCGGGGATGACATCGGTGTTTGAGGTGAATGCTGAGCACCCAACCATCCCGCCCATCAACAGAAAAAGCGCCGGCAAAACCGGCGCTTTTCCAATCTCATAAAACCTTAGCTCAGTACGGCGTTCCGCCGCCGCCCTGCAGGGCCAGCTTCGAATTATACGGCGAGTCGCCGGCCTTCGGCTCAAGCACGACGACCACAGCGCCGGGCTTGACGCGGCTATAGAGGTCGATGACGTCTTCGTTGGTCATGCGGATGCAGCCCGACGAGATCGAGGCGCCGATATATTCCGGCTGATTGGTGCCGTGAATGCGGAACAGCGTGTCCTTGTTGCCCTGATAGAGATAGAGGGCGCGGGCACCGAGCGGATTATCGACGCCGCCGGGCACCTGGGCCGGCAGGCCTTCGATGCGGGCGTGAATGTCCTTGGTCGGGGTCCACTTCGGCCATTCGGCCATGTTGCCGACGCGCGCGACGCCCGAGAAGGCCAGCGCTTCTTCGCCGACGGTCACGCCATAGCGGATCGCCTTGCCGCCGTCCTGGACGAAATAGAGATAGTGGTTGTCGGAATCGACCACGATCGAGCCCGGCGCTTCCTTGCGGTGGAAGTCGACGATGGCGCGGCGGAACGGCTCGGCGACGGCGACCTTCGCGTAACGCGCCTTGGCGAGCTGTGCCTTGTCATTCGGCTTGAGGCTGGCTTCCGGGGCGGCCTGGAATTGCGTGGCGGTCTGCATGCAGCCCGACAGCATCAGGCCGGCGGCGACAATCAAACCAAGCTTAATCTTGAGCGGCGACATGTCATTGTTCCAATTGCGTGAGGTCCGAATTCAGACAGGCTGGTGCAAGGAAACGCACCCAAAATAGCCTGCGAACGCCACGATTCCGTTAAAGCTACTATCGCTGAAATCCGCTGCAATTCCAGCGGTTAGATGCGCTGCGCATCATGCAGCGCACAACCTGTGTCATATTTGCCGCAGAATTTTCGACCCTCCGGCCAAATCCTGTGCAGAACCGCAACGCCTCGCGAAGCCGTGATGCGCGCGTGACAATTTTGTCAGATCGAGACCATGGAACGCGCGATCTTGCGGGAAAAATTCCCCGGGTTCGGGTGGGGTTGGCGCGCCGCACAAAGGCTGTCATGACGGCTGCATCCGCATCGGTCATGGTCGGTCGCCCCTGCCGATTCTGTCCGGATCGTCCGTATTGCAGTGTCCCGCCTTTTCAATGTCCCGGAGTTGCTATGCTCGCTGTCTTCACCCCTGCCGACCACGCCTTGAGAAAATCCGAGCCAACCGATCTCGAAGCGTTGCCGGACAATGCGGTGTGGATCGACATGGTGAAGCCGTCGCCAGCCGAAGACAAGGCGGTGGAGAAACTGGCGGGGGTGGAAATTCCGACCCGCGAAGACATGCAGGAGATCGAAATCTCCAGCCGTCTCTATATCGAGAACGGCGCCCGCTATATGACCGCGAGCTTGATGTGCGGCTCCGACACGGAGTCGCCGCGGATCACGGCGGTAACTTTCATCCTCACCCGGCAACGGCTGGTGACGGTGCGCTACGACACACCGCGTCCGTTCGCGTCCGTCGAACTGAAGCTTGGCCGCAACGCGCCACCCGGCGCCAATGGTGAAACCATTCTGCTCGAACTGCTCGACGCGGTGATCGATCGGTGCGCCGACATTCTCGAACGCGTCGGCGCCGACGTCGATCAGGTCAGCCACGACATCTTCGAGCCGGATGAGTCGCTGCGGACCGGCCATGCCAAGCGTTATTCCGAAATTCTGATCACCATCGGTCGCAAGGGCGACCTGACCTCGAAAGTACGTGAAAGCCTCGTCTCGATCGGCCGCGTCGTCACCTTCATCACGGCGGAAGCCGAAGGCGTGAAGTGGTCGAAGGACATGCGCGCGCAGCTCAAGACCATGCAGCGCGACGTGGTGTCCCTGACCGATCACGCCTCCTATCTGTCGAACAAGATCACCTTCACGCTCGATGCGATGCTCGGTGTCGTCAATCTCGAACAGAACAACATCATCAAGCTGTTCTCGGTCATGGCCGTCGTGCTGATGCCGCCGACATTGATCGCCTCGGTCTATGGCATGAATTTCAAGGCGATGCCGGAACTGCAATGGGATGTCGGTTACCCCATGGCGCTGATCATGATGCTGTTCGCCGCGGTGCTGCCTTATATGTTCTTCAAGTGGAAGAAGTGGCTGTAGGGCACGTAGGGCGGCACTAACCTCTCATTTGTCATTCCGGGATGCGTCACGCCGGCGAAGCCGGTGGGGTGCAGGCCCGGAATCCATAAGTTCGATCGTGGTTATGGATTCCGGGTTCGCGCAAGGGCGCGCCCCGGAATGACAAATGAGGGATAGCAGCGCCCAAACATTTTTCCTGCATCTCTTGACAATATGCCTATAAGGATTATCCTCCGCTCATCCGGTTCGCGAGGGGCGCTTCATGAGGCGTCTTGAAGTGGGACTGGGATGCGGCGCCTGCGGGTGTGGGGTGACGTACCCCGCGCACTCGGGAGGCCTTGGGTCACCGTCCGACCCCACTACGGGGGTCTGCCACTCATGCTGGCTGGACGTGGCATTGGTGAACGGCGGGAAACCGTCGGGATCAGCGGAGTGCGGAGCTCTGCGCCTTTGCCCGGAAGAACGGTCCCGGGGACAGAAATCGCCGCGGTGGCGCGCCGGATGGCGTTGCGCGGTTGCAGCTTGCCGGCGTTCCGGCGGAGCGGATCGCGAAAATTACCACCATTTCGCGTCGTCAGGCGCGCTGCCACCCCTCATGTTTCAGGAGGGGACACCGCTTAGACAACCCCGAGCATGCGCTCGCGGGATCATAAAGGCGCGGGTGTCTGAATCTTTTTCCAACTATCAAAACGCATTCATGATGCGTGTTCGAAAAGCCCAATGATCATAGGCTTCGCGCGATTCCCGCCACAATTTATCCGGTAAAATTCGAGCGTTCCGCTGAACGGTTGCGCTAATGGTTGCTGTCATAACGCTGTCAGAAGCGATGAGGACAGCAATGGTTGACAAAACAGAAACATCGGGACGGAACGTCGTCGATCTCAGGTCCTATCAACAGGCGCGCATGGCCAACGGTCGGGCGCAGGCGATGTCTGCGCGTACCTGCCGGCATTGTGGTGCCGGGTTGATGGACGGCGAATCCGAAGACGATTGTTCCAGCGCGGGGATCAGCGCGGCTGCGCCGATGCCGCGGAAATTTTACGCGGACTAGAAAATCCCGCGCTTTTCGAGGAGCGCCAGAATGGCGCGGTCCTCAGCATGACTATTCCCCACCCGTTACCGCTGATCAGACGTGCTGGCCGCCATTGATGTGGATCTCGGCGCCGTTCACGTATGAACTCGTTTCCGTACACAGCACATAGATGATCTTGGCGACTTCGTCGGGCGTGCCGAGCCGATGCAGCGGGATCTGCTGATCGACGATGGTCTGCGTGCCCGGCGAGAGGATCGAGGTGTCGATCTCGCCCGGCGCGATGGCGTTGACGCGGATGCCGAGGCGGCCGAAATCCGACGCCATTTCGCGGGTCAGCGACGCCAGCGCCGCTTTCGATGTGGCATAGGCCGCACCGGCAAACGGATGCACGCGCGAGCCGGCGATCGAGGTGACATTCACCACTGAGCCCTTCGCAGCCTTCAACTGCTCGATCAGCCCGCGGGCCATCATGATCGGTGCGAAGAAGTTGACGTTGAAGACATGGCTCCAGGTCGCGACGTCGGTATCGATCGAGCCCATGCGCGCGCCACCTTCGGCCTTCGGCGAGATGGCGGCATTGTTCACTAGCGCATGCAGCGCGCCGCCGTTCAGCCGTTCCTTGATGTCGTCGATGGCGCGGACGGTGTCGTCATGGTCGGCGAGGTCGACCTGGATGTGATCTTCGGGGCCGGCATCCCATGGGCAGACTTCCGGAAACGGATGCCGCGAACAGGTCAGCACACGCCAGCCGGCGCTTGAAAAGCGCATCACGGTGGCATGACCGATGCCGCGGCTTGCGCCGGTGAGCAGCATGGTGCGCTTGGGCGCGTTCGATCCTGGATGGCTCACGGGTCTGGTTCTCGTCTCGTTGTCGGCGTTCACGGATACAGTCTCACCTTGGTCCAGGACGTATCTGGTGCCGCGGTGTCGCGGCGGAATTCGATGCGGTCGTGCAGGCGATACGGGCGGTCGTGCCAGAACTCGAACCGCTGTGGCGTAATGCGCCATCCGCTCCAACCTGGCGGACGCGGCACGCTGCCGATCAGGTGTTTGGCGCCTTCCTTGGCGATGGCCTGTTCGAACGCAAAGCGGCTTTCCAGCGGCTGCGACTGTTTGCTCGCCCAGGCGCCGATCTGCGCCTGTTTGGGGCGGGTCGCAAAATACTCGTCGGCCTCGGCTTCGGTCACGCGGGTGACCGGACCGCGAATGCGGACCTGCCGGCGCAGCGACTTCCAGTGAAACAGCAGCGCGGCCTTGGGATTGGCGGCAAGCTCCTGGCCCTTCTGGCTGGCGATGTGGCTGTAGAACACGAAGCCGTCGGTGTCATAGCCCTTCATCAGCACCATGCGGACGTCCGGCAGGCCGTCGGCATCGACGGTGGCCAGCGCCATCGCGTTCGGATCGTTGGGTTCTGAGGTCTTTGCCTCGGTAAACCACTCGGAAAACAGTGCAAATGGTTCCGCAGCGGCCGTAAAATCACCTGACGTTAACGGAGTTGAGTCTTTGATGGGGGAGGTCGTGTCGGTCATGTCCGGAGTTCCGCTTGCGTTGGCCTGTTGTAGAGAGCTTGCTGCTGCCCCTACATAGGCAAGACCTATATAGGATACGGCAACGCATTGGCCTATCGGCCATCTGCCCGCTCGGTGCGGCTTTGACAGCAATTCTTATCGGCAGCACCCTCGGTGGTTGCAGTATGGGCCGAAACGAGTCCGCGCTGGCCAGGATGGAGGGCGGCGATGTCACCGGTTCGATTTCGCCGGCATCCGTCCAGGCCACCAATTACGAGCCCACCGAAGCCGATCTTGTCCTGACGCGTACGGCGGCCTCCGATGTCCTTACCAAGGGCAGCAAGGATTCCAGCCAGCCGTGGGAAAACCCGTCGACCGGCGCGCGCGGATCGGTGACGCCTCTGTCCAGTGCCTATGTCGCGGAAGGTCGCACCTGCAGGGATTTTCTGGCCAGCTATGTCAACGGCACTAGCGAAAGCTGGATGCAAGGTGCGGCCTGTAAGGGTGACCGCGGCAGCTGGGACGTGCATACGCTGAAGCCGTGGAAACGGAGCTAGTTTTCACCGGCGGGCCGCTTGCGGCCGAGTTGCAAAAATGACACGAAGTCACCAGATGAAGAAGCAGGCGGGCCCTGGCCCGCAAACCCAACATGCGGGCCGATTGCCCGCCTTTTAGTTACCTGAAGGAGAGACGACGGATGCGCGACCCCTATGAGGTCTTGGGGGTGCAGCGGGGCGCCAGCGCTGCGGCGATCAAGAGTGCCTATCGCAAGCTCGCCAAGAAGCATCATCCCGACAGCAACAAGGACGATCCGAAAGCCGCCGACCGGTTTTCGGAATTGAATGCGGCCAACGAGATCATCGGCGACGAGGACAAGCGCAAGCAGTTCGACCGTGGCGAGATCGATGCCGAGGGTAAAGCACGCTTCCAGGGATTTCCGGGCGGCGGCCGCGCTGGCGCGTCGCAGCGCGGCTTCGAGCATGCTTTCCGTGGCGGTCCCGGTGCGCAGCAGGGCTTTCCCGGCGGTGCCGGTGGCGGTTTCGAGGATATCCTCAACAGCATGTTCGGCGGCGCCAGCCCGCGCGGCGCGCGTCCCGGCGCGCAGGGCTTTGAGTTCGATACCGGTGGCTATGCCGGCGGGATGCCTGATCTGGATCTGAACGTTGCCATGACGGTGACGCTGGAAGAATCCGTGAAGGGCGCCGAGAAGCGCGTGCGTCTGCCATCCGGCAAGGAATTGAACGTCAAGATACCGGCCGGCGTCACGTCGGGCCAGCAGATCCGGCTCCGCGGGCAGGGTGAAAGCGCGCCAGGACATCGTCCCGGCGATCTGATGATCACCGTCACCATCGCTCCCCACGCTCACTTCAAGGTGGATGGCAACGACCTGCGCGTCGATCTGCCGATCACGCTCTACGAAGCCGTGCTTGGGGCCAAGGTGCGCGCGCCGACACTCACCGGTGCCGTGGAGCTTTCAATTCCGAAGAACACGTCGAGCGGACGGGTGTTTCGCCTGAAGGGCAAGGGCCTGCCGCTGGCCGGAGGCGCCGCGGGCGATCTCTACTTCACCACCAGGATCATGCTGCCGGACGGCAACGATGCCGAGCTGGAAGCCCTGATGGAGAAGTGGCGCGACGGGCACCCGTATCATCCGCGGAGTGATTTGGGGTAGGTTCGGATGAGCGGTGCGGTATTGGCCGCGCCGCTCTCGATCAATCTGCTGCTAACCTTGCGGGCAGATCAATTCGGTCAACGTTTGATTGTGTCGATGCTGATGCACTATAAAAACGTGCATGGTCATCATCTATCCAACCGCCAGACAGGTTTTTCACTCTGTATGGGATGGCGGGCGTCTCGTCTTTCGCCAAGCGCCGCATTTGGTCCTGATCGCGTTTTCGATCTATGTGCTGATCGATCTCTCCAAGCTCGTAGTCGCATCCAGCGACATCGGCAGCAAAACATTTCGCCTCCTGCTCGACGGCATGTCGACGATCCTGCTGGTGCCCTTTCAGGTCGGCGCATATCGTCTGATCATTCTGGGCGAGCAGCCCGCGCACTATCTCGCGTATTTTTGCGATCGGTTCCGCCGCTATTTTAAATGGGTGGCCGTGCTCTGGGTACCGACGCTGGTCGGCGAGATCATGCCTGAGTCCGGTTTGATGAGTATTCTCTTGCCGATTGGTTTGGCGATTATCGTCATCATTGTGTCGGTCCGCCTGGTGTTGCTGTTTCCTGCTTTGGCCGCGGGCCCGGTCAATGTGACGGCTGCAGATGCATGGCACGATAGTCGAGGACGGATCTGGCTGATCGTTCGGACCATATTGGCAATCGTCATTCCGTTCACGGCGGCGCTGGTGGTGTGGATTGCTTGCATCATGATGTTGGGCCTGATGGGAAGCACGGCTGATCTTCCATTCTGGAAAGCAATGTTGCGGGCCGTTACGGACAGCACGATGGGAATTATCGCAACCATTGTGATGATCGCGAATACGGCACTGTTATTCGATGTGATAGGTGACCGCGTCAAACGCGAAAGTTCTTTCTTGCCGGAGGCAACGCCAAACGCCTGACAGCCCGGATTCTGCTTCGCTCCATCCGGGCTACAGAGTGTAGCTATCCCCCGATCTTCTCCGTCTGGTCATAGATCTGGCGGGCGACCTGGTTGAGCCGGTCCTTGTCGGTCGGGCCTGACACGACATAGCCGACGCCCTTGTCAGCCCAGAACATGGCGCCGTCCTTGTCCTGCGCGGCATAGCGCATCTGGGTCGCGTCAGCCTTCGCCGCACGCGAAGTGTAGAGCGTGTAGCGCTCGCCCGACGGGCTCTCATACATGAAGAAGGCCGCAGGCGCTTCGGGGCCGGGCAGCAAGCGTCCGCCGACCAGCTTCAATCCGGCCGCATCGAGTTCGGGCGCCTTGATCTCGTAGCCGACGCGCTTCGACAGCCACTGCTGCAGGTGTGCACGTTCATTGGCTGCGACTTCGACCGGATGACGGACTTCGACCACATAGGTCCGGTGCGCACCGAGCGCGTCCACCGTGAAACTCCGGAATATCGATGGCGAGGTCGCTGCGCCGCGTGCGACCCAGCCCGCGCTGCCACCTGCAATGAAGGCGACAAGCGTGGCCGCGACGGCGCCGTAGATCCAGCGCCGCGGCTGCTGAACCAGTCGCTCGATTTCCAGCCGCTGCGGCACGGCTTCGTCGGCAATCGCATCGTAGCGGGCATGCAGCAACTCGGCCATCGCGCGCCATGATGCGACGCGCTCGGCATCGTCAGGATGTGTCGCGAGCCAGGCCTCGACATCGGTGCGGCGCTCGGCCGGCAATTCATTATCGACGAAGGCGTGCAATTCGTCTTCGGTCACGGGAATGTTCGGTCCGGTCATTATCATCTTCCCTTTAAATCATTTGACCGCGCGCAGCGCCGGGCGCTCGCCGTCGAGATAGGCTTTGACATGGGCGCGGGCGCGGGCGAGACGCGACATCACGGTGCCGATCGGCACGCCCTGAATGTCGGCGACTTCGCGGTAGCTCAGGCCTTCGAGCATCACGAGCAGCAGCACCGAGCGCTGCTCTTCGACGAGGGCGGCAAGGGCGCGCGAGATGTCGCGCCCTTCGGCTTCGGTCCCGCTGGCATCCGGATTGTTGTCGAACAGTTCGGTGAAGACTGGTTTGCGTGCCAGCGAGCGGCGGCGGTTGCGGTTCAGATTGGTCAGGATCGTATAGAGCCAGCTTCTGAGATCGCCGCCGATGAACAGTTTCTCGGAGCGTAGCGCGCGCACGAGTGTGTCCTGCACCAGGTCGTCTGCGATGTCGGTGTCACGCGCCAGCGCCCGCGCATAACGGCGCAGCGCCGGAATCATGCTCTCAACGCTCTCGCGAAAGGCGCTCATGGGGCTCGTGCCATCCGTTGCAATCCTGACGGTATCTTGGGCGGTCCGCAATTGCGCCGCATCTATCATAACACCTTGGCGGACCGTCTATTCCGGCGTTAAGCCCGGACGGTAAACAGCCACATAACCGGGCTTTTGGGCTGTACCGGACGCAAGTGCTGGTGTACCCCCAAGGCCAGATCGGCATGGACTGCCAAGTTATCAGCCAAGCAAATAGGATGTGATATGAGTGAAGTTTCAGGCCTGATGAAGGGCAAGCGCGGCGTCATTCTCGGCGTGGCCAATAACCGTTCCATCGCCTGGGGCATTGCCAAGGCGTGCCAGGCGCAGGGCGCCGAGATCGCGCTGACCTATCAGGGCGATGCGCTGAAGAAGCGCGTGGAGCCGCTGGCGGCGGAACTGGGCGCGCTCGTGCTTGGTCATTGCGACGTCACGGATGCCGCGACCATCGATGCGGTGTTCGACGAGCTCAAGGCGAAGTGGGGCAAGATCGACTTCGTCGTCCATGCCATTGCGTTTTCCGACAAGAACGAGCTCGAGGGCCGCTATGTCGACACCACGGCGGAGAACTTCAGCAAGAGCATGCTCATCTCCTGCTATTCGCTGACCGCGGTTGCGCAGCGCGCCGAGAAACTAATGACCGACGGTGGTTCGATCATCACGCTGACTTATTACGGCGCCGAGAAGTGGATGCCGAACTACAACGTGATGGGCGTCGCCAAGGCCGCGCTCGAAGCCAGCGTGCGCTATCTGGCGGCTGACCTGGGCGAGAAGGGCATCCGCGTCAATGCGATCTCCGCCGGCCCGATCAAGACGCTGGCCTTCGCAGGGATTGCCGACTCCCGCTATCTGCTGAAATACAACGAGGTCAATGCGCCGCTGCGCAAGAACGTCTCGATCGACGAAGTCGGCCAGAGCTCGATGTATTTCCTGTCTGACCTGTCCTCTGGCGTCACCGGCGAAGTGCATCACGTCGATGCTGGCTATCACGTGCTCGGCACCAAGGTGCCGGATGCGCCGGATATCTCGATGGGCGGCAAGGACTGATCGCTTAGTCCATGCCGAAACCAACGATCTATTATATTCGCCACGGTCAGACCGAATGGAATGCCGCCGGTCGCTTTCAGGGCTCGAAGGACATTCCGCTCAACGATCTCGGTCGTGAGCAGGCGGCGCATGCTGGTGGTGTCCTTAAAGATCTGCTGGCGCGCGACGGGCGCACCAACGGCGATGTCGCATTCGTCTCCAGTCCGCTCGGCCGCGCGCGCAACACCATGGAACTGGTGCGCGGCAAGCTCGATCTGCCGCATGACGACTACGGCCTCGACGATCGTCTGCGTGAGATCGGCTTCGGCCACTGGGAAGGCTTTACGCTGGCCGAGCAGGAAGCCGCACATCCCGAGATCTTTGCGGCGCGCTTGCGCGACAAATGGAGCCTGTCGGCGCCGGGCGGCGAGAGCTACGCTGAGGTGCAACTCCGGATGCGCGAATGGGTTGACGGCCTGACGGGCGATACCGTTGCCGTTGCCCATGGCGGTACGGCGCGGGCGCTAATGGTGGCGCTGGGCTTTGAGACGCCGGACGGGGTCAGTGAGCTGCCGATCCAGCAGGGCGCGGTCTACGTGTTCAACGCCGACGGGATGGACAAGTTTAGTTAAGCATTGCGGCTGACCGGGCGATTTGACCCCTCGGACGGCCCGCGTTACGACATCTGCTCAAGCAGCGAGCGCCCCATGTCCCACAACACCTTCGGCCACATGTTCCGCGTCACGACCTTTGGCGAGAGCCACGGGGTGGCGATCGGCTGCGTGGTCGATGGCTGTCCGCCGCTGATCCCGCTCGATGTTGCCGAGATCCAGGCCGATCTCGATCGCCGCCGTCCCGGCCAGTCGCGCTTTACCACGCAGCGGCAGGAAGCTGACGCGGTCAAGATCCTGTCCGGGGTCATGGCGCATCCGGAAACGGGTGTGCAGGTCACGACGGGGACGCCGATCGCGCTCTTGATCGAGAATACCGACCAGCGCTCGAAGGATTATTCGGACATCAAGAACAAGTTTCGGCCGGGCCATGCCGACTTCACCTATGAGGCCAAATACGGGTTGCGCGACTATCGCGGCGGTGGCCGTTCATCTGCCCGCGAGACGGCGACGCGTGTTGCGGCCGGCGCGATCGCGCGCAAGATCGTGCCCGGAATGACGGTGCGTGCTGCGCTGGTGCAGATGGGACCGCACAAGATCGACCGCGGCAACTGGGACTGGGACGAGGTCGCCCGCAATCCATTCTTCTGCCCGGATAAGGACAAGGCCGCCTTCTTCGAAAGCTATCTCGATGGTATCCGGAAATCCGGCTCGTCGATCGGCGCGGTGATCGAGGTGGTCGCCGACGGCGTGCCCGCAGGTTTGGGCGCGCCCATTTACGCCAAGCTCGATGGCGATCTGGCAGCGGCGCTGATGAGCATCAATGCGGTGAAGGGTGTCGAGATCGGCGACGGTTTCGGTGCTGCGGAATTGTCTGGCGAGGACAATGCCGACGAGATGCGCATGACCAATCACGGCCCGTCATTTCTCTCAAACCATGCTGGCGGCATCCTCGGCGGCATTTCCACAGGCCAGCCGGTCGTGGCACGTTTTGCAGTGAAGCCGACTTCGTCGATCCTGTCGCCGCGCAAGACCGTCGATCGCAATGGCGCCGATACGGACATCCTGACCAAGGGGCGTCATGATCCCTGCGTCGGCATCCGCGCCGTGCCGGTGGCGGAAGCCATGGCCGCTTGTGTGCTCGCCGATCATTTCATTCGGCATCGCGGACAGGTCGGCTAGAGTAAGTGACTGACCGAAGCCCGCGTTCGCGCGAGTTTGAAAGTGCCAGCCGTGTTGCCCGACAAGCTCAGAGAGATCATCGACTGGCTCAGCGACGGTGCGCGATCCGCGCCGACGCCATCGCGCATGATGGCGGAATGTTGCGAACGGCTTGTTGCTGCGGGGCTGCCGTTGTACCGCGTGGGCATCTTCATCCGCACCCTGCACCCGGAAATCTTCGGCCGCAATTTCATCTGGCGTCCGGAGACCGGGGTGGTCCTCAGCTCGGTTGATTTCGACATTCAGGAGGCACCTGAATTCCTCAGCAGTCCGCTTGCACTGGTCTTCCGTGAAGGTGTCGAGGTCCGTAGCCGACTTCATGAGCCATCAACCACACCCTTTCCTTTTTTCGACGACATGCGCGCCGAAGGTGTTACCGATTATATCGCGATCCCGCTCACCTTCGTCGACAACATGCTCCACGCATCAAGCTGGACCACCAAGCAGCCCGGCGGTTTCACCGAGGAGCAGCTTGCTGCCTTGAAAGCCGTGCTGCCGACATTGGCGCGGTTGATCGAGGTCATCGGCATACGACGAGTGACGGTGACACTGCTCGATACCTATGTGGGCAATCGCGCTGGCGGACGTATTCTCGGTGGTCAGATCCGACGTGGCCATACCGAGACCATGCGCGCAGCGATCTGGTTGTCGGATCTGCGCGGCTTTACGGCGCTGTCGGACCGATTGCCGCCGGAAAGCGTCGTCGAGATTCTCAACCTTTACTTCGATTGTCAGGTGCCTGCGATCCTCAAGCATGGCGGCGAAGTGCTCAAATTCATGGGCGATGGCCTGCTGGCCGTGTTTCCCATTGCCGAGGATGATACGGATCGTTCGATGGTTTGCGGTCATGCGCTGGAGGCTGCGCGTGAAGCCAGCGCTGCCGTTGAAGCGCTGCGCTGGTCGGATGCGGCAGGTGCCGAAGAGCGCTTTCGCTTCGGTCTGGCACTGCATGTCGGCAAGGTGCTTTACGGCAATATCGGTGGCGGCAACCGGCTCGACTTCACCTGTATCGGCCCGGCGGTGAACCTCGCCGCACGTCTGGAGAAGATCGCCGGCAAACTGCACCGGACGGTGGTGGCGTCGACCGCTTTTGCTGATGCGACACGCGCCGATTGGGCCGATCTCGGTGAATTTCCCATCGCTGGCTTCGCCAAGGCCGAGCAGGTCTATGGATTGGGCGATGAAACCGCGGTCGCTGGCTGAGGTCAGTCGCCGCGCAGATGGGATTGCTTGAGGGCCGCGGTCAGGATCATCAGGGTCACCCAAAGCCGCAGCATCGCGAAGCCGAAGATAAAAACGAAGAAGATCAGGTTTCGGATGAAGGTGTTCGTCGTCGGCGCCTGCCCGTAGATCGCAATCGCGTTGCGAACGAGACCCTGGACAAAACCGAGGCCGAAATAGGCGGCGGTCAGGACCAGAAGGCCCACGCCGAGCCACGCGCTTCGCCTGGCGAATTCACGGCAAGCCGCGAAGAAACGAACCCTGTTGTCATGGCGTTCGACGCCGACGATCATCAGCAAGATCAGCGTGGCGATGGATGCATTCCAGATCTTTCCGGCCGCCGTCGGCTGATCGAACGCCATGCCATCGATGCCGCCCATGAAGTTCAGGTCCAGCGGCGAGATCCCGAGCGATACAGAGATCATGCTTGCTACAAGCATCAGCGCGCCGATACGCACCAGAATGCGCAGCGATAGTCGGAATTCATCCTCGAACGTCATCGCTCCGAGATGGGTCTCGCCGTCGGCAAGCTCGATCGACCGCCGTGCGGTCACCAGGAACGCGAGAAGAACGGCAACCGTGGCGACGAAGATGGCCGGCAAGGCGATAACGCCACCGCTGAACGCGATCACGCGCATTCCCGCTGCCAGCACGAGCCAAGGCAGGCATTCGATGAAGCGCAAAGGCCCGAACGACAATTCCGGCCGGGATACATATTGCTTGCGGAGTGCAATCGACATCTGGCGAGCTTGCCACATGCCGCCCAACCTCGGATTGAGCCGATCGTTAAATTTTTATCGTCTTGGTGGCCAAAGCAGAAGCGCCACGTCCTATTCTTCCGGCTCGGTCGTGAACAGAAGCGGATAGCCCTTGGCGCGGCCGGCATCTGTCGCGCGGGTCGCCTTGGTCTCGGCGACGTCACGGGTGAACACGGCGACGACGCAGACGCCGCGTTGATGCGCCGTCATCATTACCTTGGCGGCTTGATCCTCGGACATGCGAAATTCCGCCTTCAGCACCCGCACGACGAACTCCCGCGGCGTGAAGTCATCATTGACGAGGATAACCTTGTACAATTTCGGCCGCTCGACCTTCGGCTTGGTCTTAGTCTGCGGGGCGGTGACACTCTCGGGCATGCACACTCATCCGGACGATCGCGCTCTGTGGCGGCGACGCGACGATGATCACTCGGCCGGGCAATCCTTGAGGCGTTGCACGGCATCCTGATCGCCGCGCTGCACGGCCATTGGTTTCAGTTTACAGGCTCCGGGGACGTCGCGAAACTGCGGGTTCTGCGATAGTTTGAGATCGACCAATGCGGCAAGTGCGTCAGGCTCGCCAAGTTCCGCAGCCTGAATTGCCTCATACAGAACGATATTGAGCGAGGAAATCTGAACCTGCGGATGGCTGGCCAGCAACCGCAGGGCCTTTAGCCGGGAGTCGTAATCCCAGACCCCGGCAGTGATCAGCAAGTCGACCCCCTTTGACACGTCGCGTGGCACCAGCTTTCCATCGAGATAAAGCTGGCCGAGCAGGCCACTCGCGCTCGCCTGATGGCGCTGGCTTTGCAAGATCGATAATGCGCGCTTCGGATCGGCCGGGCCGCCTTCGCCATCGAGCAGCATCTGCGCCAGTTCGGTATCCCCTCCCAGACGATCGCGCGCGGCCTCTTCAAATAGTTTGCGGGCGCGCACGGGATCGTTGGGACGCGTGGCTTCAGCCAGCGCCGCCTTGGCGCCAAACGAGCCGCCTTGGGCGAGACGTGCGAGTAAATCCCGGCCGAGGGTCTGCTCGTCCGGCTGTGGGGATCGCGCGAGAAGCCGGGCAAGCCTGATCTGCTGGTCCGCACGGGTGACGTTCTCCGGCAGCGGCAACCGAAGCGCGCGCTCGGTCCAGTATCGTTCGGCCGAGGCGTCCCGCTTCACGATGCCGCCACGGCCATAGAGGATGGCGAGCCTGTTTACCGCTGACGGGTTGTCCAGTTCGGCTGCCTTGATCAGCGCGTGCTGTGCCTCGTCGCGCGCAATCAGTTGCGGGCGATCAAGATGATAGTCCCATGAATTATGCGACTCATAGATTGCGTAATTTGCCTCGCTATCGTTCCGGGCTGCGGCCTCGCGCAACAGTGCGACCGCCTCGGCGCGCCGTTCATGCGGCAGCGATTGAGCGAAGGCCACCTTGTTGCGGACATCGTCCGGAGCAGCAGCGAATGCTTCGCTGCAGGCGGTCTGGCGCATCCGGTAACGCAGCTTCTCTTGTTGCTCGGGGAGGTATTCGGTGGCGTTCCGCAAAAGACGGCGGCATTCGTTGGCTGCGTTGGCGCCGAACGGCTGAATAGGTTCGTCCTGTTCGGCGGCCCCTGTCTTGCGCTGTTCGGCAGGTGCTGAAACGAACAAAGCGATCGCTGCGCCGATGCAAGCGAGCAGTACGGCCAACACGATTGCGTGCCGCGCTGCGGGCTGGCGGCCACCGTTCATCGGCGCGTTCAAGGCGGCACTCATGTCGGCCATTCCGGTCGGCAATGGTGGATGTGGCGTTGGCGACATCCTGCGCTAGCTTTGTCGCGCGAACGTGCAAACCGTTCAAATCTGGGGGCAGGCGCCCGTTAACTCTGCCGCAGCAGCAGAGCCGCCATGACCGGATTGTGAACATGCCTGCAGGTTCCTGCTTTGCGGCTCGTCATTTGCATGTCACCATTCGATTCTCAACGGGAGGGCCGCTATGCGCTGGTGTGTCTCGATTGGAGCGGTACTCATCGCGGGAGCGATGGCCGGCGGGGACGTCGCGAGCATGGCTGCGACAGGCCCGAAAGCGCAGTTTGCCCAGAGCAAGCAGGACCCCGTAGTCGATGTCGAACTGGTGCTGGCGGTCGACGTTTCCTATTCGATGGATATGGACGAGTTGGCGATCCAGCGCGAAGGCTATGCCCAGGCCATCGTCTCCAAGGAATTTCTTACCGCGCTCAAGAGTGGCCCGACAGGCAAGATTGCGGTCACTTATTTCGAATGGGCGGCATCGTCAGACCAGAAGCTGATCATTCCCTGGCGTGTCATCGATGGTCCTGAATCCGCCGACGCGGTGGCATCCGAAATCATGAAGACACCGATCCGCCGGGCGTCAAGGACGTCGATCTCGGGCGCGATCTACTACGCCATGCCGCTGTTCGATGAAAATGCGCTGCACGGTCTGCGCCGGGTCATCGATATTTCGGGCGATGGGCCGAACAACAATGGAGGACCGGTGACGGTCGCGCGCGATGAGGCAGTCGCGAAAGGTATTGTCATCAACGGCCTGCCGATCATGGCCAAGGAACTGTCCTACTCGACCATGGATATCGAAAACCTCGATCTCTATTATGAGGACTGCGTGATCGGCGGCGCGGGTTCCTTCGTGGTGCCGATCAAGGAGCGCGACAAGTTCAAGGAAGCGATCCGCACCAAACTGGTGTTGGAAGTCGCAGGATTGATGCCCGAGCCGCGCGCGATTCCTGTCGCCAACACGACGAAGGAGCCCCGCGTCAACTGCCTGATCGGCGAGAAGATCTGGCAGGATCGCTGGGGGCGTTAGTTCCCGTTAGCCATCGACCCGCGCAATCGCGTGGAAAAACGTGCCGGTGACATGGCCGCGCCGTCCGCCGCGCTCTGCCATGGGTTCGGCCTGCGCGTTGCGGAGATCGACCAGCGGGTCGTCGCTGCCCGGATCAATCAGTGACGCATAGTGAAATTCATGGCCGCGGATGAGCGATCCCTTTGGTCCGATCGAACTGTCGGATAGCAATCGCGCCTCGCGATAGCCGAGATGCAAGTGCCGCTTGTGGAAACTCGTCGTGTGGCTGAGCAGCCCCGTCATCGCATGCCGGTTGCCGTCGGCATCCTCCAGGCCTTCACCGAGCACCATATAGCCGCCGCACTCGCCATGGACCGAACGTGTCTGTGCGAAGCGCACCAGCCCGTCGCGGAATCTTTGCGCCGAGGCAAGCGTTGCCACGTGAAGTTCGGGATAGCCGCCTGGCAGCCAGCATGCATCACAATCATCCGGCGGAGCTTCATTGGCCAGCGGTGAGAAGCGGACGACCTCCGCGCCGGCATTGCGCCAGCCGTCAATCAGGTGCGGATAGATGAAGGTGAAGGCAGCATCAGCGGCCAATGCAATGCGCTGACCCGGCGGCGGTAAGGCCGGCGCGGCATTGCGGGCCGGCTGTCCGTCGATCGGCGCAGCCAGCGCGATGATAGTATCGAGATCGAGGTGCTTCTCCGCCATGCCGGCGAGTACGTCCATCCGTGTGGCAAGGTCGCCGTGTTCGCCAGCCTGGATGAGGCCGAGATGACGCTCTGGCAGCGCCAGTGCGGCATCCCGCGGAATGGCGCCGACGACGGGGATGCCGAGCGGCGCGATGGCGTCCGTGATAAGGCGGCGGTGGCGATCGCTGCCGACGCGGTTCAGGATCACGCCGGCGACGTGCACGTCAGGACGATGACTGGCAAAGCCGCGCACCATGGCGGCGGCGGATAGCGATTGCGCGGTCACGTCGAGCACCAGCAGCACCGGTAGATTGAAGCGCGCGGCGATACTGGCGCTGCTACCGTCTCGGTCGGCGACGCCGGGCACACCGTCGAACAGGCCCATAACGCCTTCGACCACCAGCAGATCGGCGGCTTCGGTGGTGCCAGCCATCAGCGCCTGCAGCAGCGAGGGCGGCATGGTCCAGCTATCGAGATTGATGCAGGGAGCGCCGGTGGCGACCGCGTGAAAGGCAGGGTCGATATAATCGGGCCCGGCCTTGGCCGCACGCAGTACCATGCCGCGCCGCCCGAGCGCGGCGAGCAGGCCGAGCGTGACCGTGGTCTTGCCCGCGCCGGAACGTGCTGCGGAGACCAGCAGGCCGGCGGTCATGATGGAACCTGGCTGAGGCTTTTCTCGATCATCGTGATGCGATGTGTCATCGCTTCCGAGATCGATGCAACCAACTGTTCGGGGAAATCTGGAGGCAAGTCATCAATCGCCTGCTCTGCCTTCATCATCGTGTTTGCGACGATATCCTCGAAAGTGGAGCGCACGAGACTGGCACCGATGCCCGCCATCGCAGCGGATTGGACGAAGTGCCGCGGCATGACCTCCTCGACCCCGTAGTGACGGCTCTTGCCGATCGACATCGCCAGCTTGAAGTTTTTCCTCTGGACCTGCCCATTGTCGAGGCTCGGCTGTGCGCTCAGCACATCGTAGAGCGGGGTCATGCGGAAGCGTCCACCTGGATTGAGGAAGATGCTGAAATTCTTGGCATGGCCGTCGGTGGCGCCGATCAGCCAGAACACGATGATGGCGCGCAGGAAATGCGAAAGGTCTGCTTCGACGGTGTCGCTGCCCTTGAGCAGGCCGAAGATCTCCGTCGTACCGGGGCCGCCGTCGGACTGATATTTTCGCGTCGAGGCTATGGACAGCGATTGCAGGCAGTCCTCCTGAGGCAGGCGCAGCAGGCGCTTGTCGCGCGTCCAGAGCCGGTCGAAGCGTTCGACCACCAGCGTTCGCCGCCCGCCGAAATCGGCGATTTCCGTATGGGCTGACGGGATGCCGAGCGCTGACAGAAGTCTAAGGCAGAAATACTCGTTCTCGACACTGTCCGAGAGATCGACGCCGTTTGGGAGCCGGCCGATCTGCGGCTTCAGGATATGGGTGGTCGCCGTCGTGCCAATTGGTTTGTACCATCGGCCGTCTCGCTTCAGCAGCGCCGTCTTCTCCTGGGCTCCGGCGATAGAAATACGGAAGCCCTTATCCTCGCCGAGCCCGAGCGGGGCAGAAACGAGGTTGTTCAGGATGTCTGCGATATCGCCAGCATCGACAGGATGGCCGTCCACTTTGCCGGCCGGGTCGGGTGTGTGTTCGTCCGGAAGAAATTGCAACGCGCCGACGCAGTCGTGGCCGAGGGCGGCGAGCATGCTGTAGGTGTCGGTGCCTTCGGCGCCGACACGTTCGGCGACGCGCTTGCGGATTGCGTCGCCGTCCGGCAGCAGATTGTCGAAGACATTGAGGACCGCCGCGCCGACGTACTGATCTTCGCGCAGTGGAAGGGATAGCGAGATGGGAAAGGTCGAATCCCAATCCAGCCAGTCGCGCGCATAGCGGAAGTTGACGGCACCAGTTGCCTCGCGCCGGAGCGCACCGACGAGCCTGCCGTTGACGAACACGTTCAGCGGAACGTGCTTCGGCGAACGCGCCATCAGAAAATGCTTTCGATGTCGGCGGCCTCGGTGGTCGTACGAGATCGTACAACCAGTTCGAGATTGAGCGCGGCGAGAGCCGCCATCAGCGTATTGAGTTGGACGGCGGGTTCGCCGGCTTCCAAACGGGAAACCGTTCCCTGCCGCAGATGCAGCTTCTGGCCGAGTTCCGTTTGTGTAAGGTCAGCTTGCTTTCTTGCCCGCCGCAAAATGGCGCCGAGCTGTTTTTCGTTGCGTGCGATCTGGTCCATGGAAAATCTCCCATGAAGTTTATACGCGGTCGCGTATAAAAATACAATATACGCGATCGCGTATATTTCAATTTTATACGTAAATGCGTATAAAAAAGATATATACGCGATCGCGTATAAGCCGCCTCACACTGTCGCTCTTTCCTTCTTCGGCCAGTACTTGTCCCGCAAGTGGCGCTTCACCAGTTTGCCGGTCGGCGTGCGTGGCAGTTCGGCCTCGAAGTCGATGCTCTTGGGGCATTTGATCGGGGAAAGATGCTTGCGGCAGTACAAGATCAATTCGGCCTCCAGCGCCTTGCCGGCGCGGCTCATGTCGTGCGGCTGCACCACGGCCTTGACCTCTTCGCCCATCTCCTCGTTCGGCACGCCGAACACCGCAACATCGGCGATGTCCGGATGGGTGATGAGAATGTCCTCGGTCTCCTGCGGGTAGATGTTCACACCGCCGGAAATGATCATGTAGGACTTGCGGTCGGTGAGGTATAGGAAGCCTTCGTCATCGAGATAGCCGACATCGCCGAGGGTAGACCAGCCGCGCGCGTTATAGGCGCGCTTCGTCTTCTCGGGATCGTTGTGATAGCTGAACTGCGGCGTATCGGCGAAATACACCGTGCCGATTTCGCCGGTCGGCGCTTCCTGGTCTTCTTCATTGACGATCTTGACGCTGCCGACCACAGCCTTGCCGACGGTCCCGCGATGCGACAGCCACTGCTGCGAGTTCGACACGGTGACGCCGTTGCCTTCGGAGCCGGCGTAATATTCGATCAGGATCGGTCCCCACCAGTCGATCATCCGCGCCTTGACGTCGACGGGGCAGGGGGCTGCGGCATGGATCGCGCCGTTCAATGAAGAGACGTCGTATTTCAAACGGACTTCATCAGGCAGCTTCAGCATGCGGACAAACATGGTTGGCACAAGCTGCGATTGGGTGATCTTGTGCTTCTCGACAAGCTTGAGGAATTCCTCGGCGTCGAAATGCTCCATGATCACCGACGTGCCGCCGAGCGTGATCGCCATCATGTTAAAACGTAACGGAGCCGCGTGATACAGCGGCGCCGGTGACAGATAGATCGAGTCCGATGTCATGCCGCACATGTTCGCGCAGAGCAGCTTCAGGAACGGATTCGGCACGTCGATCGGATTGTTCTCCGAGGCGCGCTTGATGCCCTTGGGGCGGCCCGTCGTGCCCGACGAATACAGCATGTCGTAGCCGGCAACCTCGTCGGCAATCGGCGTGGCGGGCTGAGTGGCGAGGGCACTATTCCAGTCGCGGAAACCGGTGCGCGAACCGTCGACGATATAGAACATCGGCTCCGCGGCGTTGGTGATCAGCGGTGCAACCACATCGGCGCATTTCTCGGAGGTGATGACAACCCGTGCGCCGCAGTCTTTCACGATATAGGCGATCTCGTCCTGCGTGAGGTAGCGGCTGATCGCCGTGTAATACAGCCCGCTGCGCTGTGCAGCCCAGCAGATCTCCATGAAGTCGAGGCGATTCTCCATCAAGAGCGCGATGTGGTCGCCGGCCTTCAGGCCGAGTGAGCGAAACAGCTGCGCGCCGCGGTTGGAACGTTCGTCGAGTTCGCGATAGCTGAGCGCCTGGCCGGAGCCGGCCATGCGGTAGGCAATCTTGTCGGGACTGGTCTTCGCGTGAATCGACGGATGCGTCATGGAGAATTCCTTGGTGTTTCCTCGAAGACCGGCGGATTTTTCCGCTCGTGGTGTGGTTCGGTAGGCTCTCTCAGTTGTCATCCCCGCGAAGGCGGGGATCCATAACCTCCTTCAGTTGAGATGGCACGCGGCGGCCTCCGCGTTCTTGCTATCTCGATCGAGAGTATGGGTCCCCGCCTTCGCGGGGACGACACCATTGTTGTCGGAGTGCTTACAATCGCTCTACGATCGTCACATTCGCCATGCCACCGCCTTCGCACATGGTCTGCAATCCATAGCGCTTCTTGTTCTGCTGCAGTGCGTGCACCAGCGTGGTCATCAGCTTGGTGCCGGAGCCGCCGAGCGGATGGCCGAGCGCGATGGCGCCGCCATTGACGTTGAGGCGCTTCGGGTCGGCGCCAGTGGCCTTAAGCCAGGCCGTTGGAATCGAGGCAAAGGCTTCGTTGACTTCGAACAGGTCGATGTCGTCGATCTTCATCCCGGCCTTTTCCAGCGCGCGCTTGGTGGCGGGCAGCGGCGCTTCCAGCATGATCACGGGATCACCGCCCATCATGGTCATGTGATGGATGCGGGCCAGCGGCTTGACGCCGAGCTGCTTGAGACCCCTTTCGTTGACGACCATCACGCCCGACGCGCCGTCGCAGATCTGGCTGGCGGATGCTGCAGTGAGCTTGCCGTTCTCAGCGATCAGCTTGACGCCCCTGATGCCGTCGAGCGTGGCGTCGAAGCGGATGCCCTCGTCGATGTGATGGGTGTCCGTGGTGCCATCGGCGCGGGTGATCTGCAGCGGGATGATTTCGTCCTTGAACCGGCCGGCCTCGGTCGCGGCAATAGCGCGCTGATGGCTCTGGAAAGCGTATGTGTCGAGGTCATCCTTCGACAGTCCGTATTTCTCGGCGACCATCTCGGCGCCGGTGAACTGGCTGAACTGGATGTTGGGATAGCGCGCTTCCATGCCGGGGCTCTTGTAGTGGCCCATGCCGGCCTTGGACGCGAGAATGCTTAGCGAGCCCATTGGCACGCGGGTCATGCTCTCGACGCCGGCGGCGATCACGATGTCCATAGAGCCAGCCATCACGGCCTGGGCGGCGAAATGCAGCGCCTGCTGCGATGAACCGCACTGGCGGTCGATGGAGGTGCCCGGCACGCTTTCCGGAAGCTTCGAGGCCAGCACCGCGTTGCGCGCGACGTTGACGGCCTGCTCGCCGCCCTGACCGACGCAGCCCATGATGACGTCCTCAACCGAGGCGGGATCTGCGCCGGTGCGTTCAACCAGCGTGTTCAAAACCGAGGCTGCGAGGTCGGCCGGGTGCCAGCCGGCTAAACGCCCGCCCTTGCGGCCACCGGCGGTGCGTGCAGCGGCAACGATATAGGCCTCGGCCATGCGTGATCTCCCTTTTTTGCCTTGTTTGGCGGCGTTTTTCGTGGCGTTGAATGCGCGGGATTTAAGTGTCCGCGGAGAGTTTAGTCAATCGGTCAATTAACTCTTGAGTGCGGCCGATTGTTCGTATTATCTGCGCTCCGAATGGCACCGACTTTGAACCCCAGCACCTCTGTGAAAACCGCCGCTGCCCGTAATCCGACGGCCGACAAGCTGTTGCTCGCGGCGAGCGAGCTGATGATTGCCAGCAACTCCATCGAGGTGTCGCTGAGCGAGATTGCGCAGCAGTCCGGGGTCAATGCGGCGCTGGTGAAATATCATTTCGGCAATAAGGACGGCTTGCTGCTGGCGCTGCTCGCGCGCGATGCCGCCACCGAGATGACCAATCTGGAATATCTGCTGGCGCAGCCGATCTCGGCCACTGCAAAACTGCGGCTGCACATCGCCGGCATCATCAAGGCCTATTACCAGTTTCCCTATATGAACCGGCTGATCCACTACTTGCTGCATGAGAGCAGCAACGAGGCAGCCGACGAAGTATCGAAGTTCTTCGTGGGGCCGCTGCTCGGCTTCCATCGCCGCCTGCTGGCCGAGGGACTTGAATCCGGCGAATTTCGCAAGGTCGATCCGGTGTTGTTCTACACCAGCCTGATCGGCGCCTGCGACAACCTGTTCTTCAGCCGTCATGCCATGTCGCGCGCCATTGGCGTCGGCCCGGTGACCGATGAAGTCTGCCGCGACTACGTCGCCCATATGGAAGCGATGCTGCTCGGCGGAATCCTCACAAACAAGAAGGCCGCCAAGGCCTGACATCACGAGCTCAGAAGAAACGGCCCAAGGAAAACTGCCAAGAAAATTCAAAAACGTCGGGAAACGCCCAAGGAACCAAATTCAAGAACCAAAAATAAGAAACGCCCAAGGATCAGTTCCAAGAACAACAACCAAGAAAACGCCCAAGGACCACTTCTTCTTCTTCTTTTTCGTCGCGACCCAAAATTCAAGAAACGATCAGAAACGCCCAAGGAAAGGCATTATCGATGCAGTTGAAAGACGTAGCCGTATTCATCACCGGCGGTGGCTCGGGCCTCGGTGCCGCGACCGCGCGCGCGATGGCTGCCAAGGGCGCCAAGGTCGCCGTGTTCGACCGCGCGCAGGACAATGCCGAGAAGGTCGCTGCCGAAGTTAAGGGCGTCGCCACCGTCGGCGATGTCACCAGCGAGAGTGACGTGAAGGCGGCGCTCGCCAAGGCAGCGGCTGCGCATGGTACCGCGCGCGTGCTGATGAACTGCGCCGGTATCGGCGGTTCGCAGCGCATCGTCGGAAAGCAGGGCGTTTATCCGCTCGAGAAGTTCACCAATGTCATCATGGTGAACTTGATTGGAACCTTCAACTGCCTGCGCCTGTTCGCCGAGCAGCTCGCCACCGCCGAACCGATCGGCGAGGAACGCGGCGTCATCATCAACACCGCCAGCGTCGCGGCCTATGAAGGCCAGATCGGCCAGATCGCCTACTCCGCCTCGAAGGGGGGCGTTGTCGGCCTCACGCTGCCGGCCGCCCGCGATCTCGCCTCCAGCAAGATCCGCGTCAACACCATCGCGCCGGGCCTGTTCCTGACGCCGCTGCTGATGGGCCTCAACGAGGAAGCCCGCGCTAGCCTGGGCGCGCAGGTGCCGCATCCGGCCCGCCTCGGCGACGCCTCGGAATACGGCAACCTTGCGGTCCACATCGTCGAGAATCCGATGCTGAACGGCGAAACCATCCGCCTCGACGGCGCCATCCGTATGGCGCCGCGGTAGTACTTGTCTTCCCCTCTCCCCCAGCGCGGCGTAGCCGCGCGCCGCGGGAGAGGGTGCCTGAGCAAGCGAAGGCGGGAGAGGGCTCGTTGTGGCGCCCCTCTCCCAAGTGAGTTTGTTTCTAACTCCTGCGCTGCCCTCTCCCGCAAGGGGAGAGGGCGCGGCAATGAGCGTCGGCAAGGCGCCAACGAGTGAAACGGGAGAGCGCGTGTGTCTAATCCACTGCTGATCGAACACGACGATGGCGTGGACCGGGTGACGCTTAATCGTCCGGACAGTCTCAACGCGCTCGATCCTGCTCTGATCGACGCACTAAACGACTATTTCGAAAGCCTGCAGCGCAATCGCAAGACACGCGTGGTCGTCCTCAAGGGTGCCGGCGCCAATTTCTGCGCCGGGCTCGATCTCAAACACGCAATGGCCGTGCGCTCCGGGCAGAATGCGCCGCGCACCGTCACCGAGTCGCTGGATTCCCAGCGCCGCATCGCGGATATCGTGATGCTGATGCGCCGCTGTCCGCAGCCGATCATCGCGCTGGTGCAGGGTGCTGCCGCCGGCGGCGGTTTCGCGCTGGCGCTCGCCGCAGATATCCGCATCGCCGCCAAGTCGGCGCGCATGAACTGCGCCTTCATCAAGCTCGGCCTCGGCGGCTGCGACATCGGCTCAAGCTATTTCCTGCCGCGTCTCGTCGGTGTCTCCGTCGCCTCTGAACTGATCCTCACCGGCCGCTTCATCCATGCCGATCGCGCGCTGGCTGTTGGGTTGGCGTCGGAAGTTGTCGACGACGGTCAACTCGAAGCCGCCGCTGCGCCCTATGTCGATGCGATGATGACCGCGTCGCCGGTAGGGCTGCGGCTGTCGAAGGAATGCATCAACATGTCCGTCGATGCCGGCTCGATCGAGGCCGTCATCGCCATGGAAGATCGCAATCAGGTGCTGTGCAGCCGCTCGGAAGATTTCGAGGAAGGCATTCGCGCATTCATCGAGAAACGAAAGCCGGTTTACGTCACACGTTGAAGCGTGATCTCACGCAACGAACACAGGGTCCGACAAACGAGACCATGGTTCGATAAGAACGGTTTTGGGAGAAACCACATGAACCCGCAGGCTGCCGCGGTGCTGACAAAGCCCGCCTTCCGCAAGATCCACTGGATGGAGCGCGACATCGATGTCGAGCGCCGGCCGGACGGCGTCATCGTCATGAAGTCGCTGATACCGTTGATGCCCTATGAGACGCATCTGCCGGCGTCTCTGGCGAAGTGGGCCAAGGAGCGTCCCGATCACACCTGGCTGGCCCAGCGCGCCGGCGATGACCGGCAATGGCGTCGGCTCAGCTATGGCGAGGCGAAGCGGACCGCCGATGCGCTGACCCAGGCGCTACTCGACATGAAGCTCGCGGCCGATGGACCGGTTGCGATCCTTTCGGGCAATTCCATCGAGCATGCACTAATGACCATGGCGGCGATGCAGGCGCGGCATCCGGCAGCGCCGGTGTCGCCGGCCTATTCGCTGATGAGCCAGGATCACGCCAAGCTCAAATATCTGTTCGACCTGATCAAGCCTGTCGCAGTCATGGTGCAGGACGGGCCGACCTTCCAGAAGGCGCTGGATGCGCTCGATCTCACCGACATCAAGATCATCCATGTGGCGCGCCCGCCGACGGGGATCGCCAGCACCGCCTATGCCGACATGGTCGCGACCATGGTTACGCCCACGGTCGACGCATCGCTCGCCCAGATCATGCCCGATACGGTCGGCAAGCTGCTGTTCACCTCGGGCTCCACCGGCATGCCCAAGGCGGTCATCAACACGCAGCGGATGATGACGGCGAATGCCGCGATGATGATGCAGACGCGCCCGCGCGATCCGAACGCGCAGCCGCCGGTCTATCTCGACTGGATGCCGTGGAATCACACCATGGGCGGCAACGCTTTGTTCAACCCGCTGCTGATCGATGGCGGCACGCTCTATATCGACGATGGCCGTCCAATGCCGGGCATGATCGACGAGACATTGCGCAATCTGCGCGAAATCTCGCCGACCTATTACGCCAATGTTCCCGCCGGCTATGCTGCCATCGCCAGCGCGATGGAGAAAGACGATGCGCTGGCGCGCTCGTTCTTCAAGAACCTGAATCTGATGGCCTATGGCGGCGCGCGTCTCCCTGACGATCTCTATGATCGTATGCAGGCGCTGGCCGTGCGCGCCACCGGCGAGCGCATCGTGTTCTATACCGGTTGGGGCTGCACCGAGACCTCGCCGACCTCGACCGGCACCTATTGGGACACCGAGCGCGTCGGCCTGATCGGCCTGCCGTTCCCCGGCGTCGAACTCAAGATGGTGCCGGTGGATTCGAAATACGAATTGCGCTTGCGCGGCGTCAACGTGATGCCGGGCTACTATCGCCAGCCGGACCTCACCAAAGCGGCCTTCGACGAGGAAGGCTTCTACAAGATCGGCGACGCTGGCATTTTCGTCGACGACAATGACCCCGTGCAGGGCCTGATCTTCTCCGGCCGCGTGGTGGAGGACTTCAAGCTGACGACCGGCACCTTCGTGCATGTCGGCTCACTGCGCACCGATGTGATCGCTACGGCGACGCCGGTGGTGCAGGACGCGCTGATCACGGGACAGGATCGCCCCTATATCGGCGTGCTCGCCTGGCCCAACCTGCCGGCCTGCCGCATCATGATCGGCGAGCCCGAGGCGACATTTGCCGATGTGGTGAAACATCCCGCGGTTCTTGTCTGTCTGAAGAAGGGGCTGCAGGCACATAATGCGTCGTGCGAAGGCGCCAGCAGCAGGCGCATTGCGCGCGCGATGTTCATGGTCGAGCCGGCGTCCATCGACGGCAACGAACTCACCGACAAGGGCTACATCAACCAACGCGCCGGCCTCGAACGCCGCGCGGCACTGGTCGCCCAGCTTTACGCCGAGCACCCCGGCGAAGACGTCATCATCCTCAACTAGACTTTCCATCGATCAGAACAGAGTACACCGCCATGAACTTCGATTTCTCCGACGACCAGAAGCAGCTCCGCGATGAGGCCCGGCGTTTTCTCACCGAGAAGTGCCCGCCGAAAGCCGTGCGCGCCGTGATCGACGGCAAGGCGCCCTATGATCGTGAGCTCTGGAAGGGCCTGGCTGACATGGGCTTCCTCGGCGTCGCCATCCCGGAAGCGTTTGGCGGTTCGGGTGCCGGTCATCTCGAACTCTGCGTGATCGCCGAGGAAATGGGCCGCGCGCTGGCGCCGGTGCCATTCTCGTCTACGGTTTATCTCGCCGCTGAAGCGCTGTTGCTCGCCGGCTCCGATGCGCAGAAGCAGAAGTGGCTGCCGGCGATTGCACAGGGCAATGCCATCGGCACGCTGGCGCTGTTCGAAGGCTCGGGCAATCCGTCGCCAAAGGCGATCAAGCTCACCGCCGCGAATGGCGTGCTCAATGGCACCAAGAAGCCGGTGGCCGATGGTGCCATCGCAGATTTCGCCATCGTCGCCGCGCGCACCGGCTCCACCGGCCGCGACAGCGATATCGCGCTGTTTCTGGTTGATCTCACCAGCGAAGGCGTCGAGGTGAAGGCGCTGACCTCCATCGATCCGTCGCGCAATCAGGCCGAGATTACCTTCAAGAACGTCAAGGCCGAGCCGCTCGGCGTTGCCAACGAAGGCTGGAGCATTCTCTCGCAGGTGCTCGATCGTGCCGCCGTGCTGATCGGCTTCGAACAGGTCGGCGGTTCCGACCGTGCGCTGGAAATGGGCCGCGACTACGCGCTGGATCGTATCGCCTTCGGTCGCCAGATCGGTTCGTTCCAAGCGGTCAAGCACATGCTCGCCGACATGTATGTCTCGGCGACGCTGGCGCGCTCGAATTGCTATTACGGCGCCTGGGCGCTCTCGACCAACGCGTCCGAACTGCCGGAAGCCGCCGCTGCAGCACGCATCAGCGCGACGCAGGCATTCCAGCACTGCTCGAAGAACAACATCCAGGTTCATGGCGGCATGGGCTTCACCTGGGAGTTCGACTGCCACCTCTACTACCGCCGCTCCAACGCGGTGGCGGTTGGGCTCGGCTCGCTGTCCTATTGGGAAGACCAGTTGATCGAGCGCATGCGCCAGAAGAACGCGGCGTAAGGACCAATCGCGATGAATTTTGATGACACCCCGCAGGAGGCCGCGTTCCGCGCCGAGGCGAAAGCCTGGATCGCGGCCCATGCGCCCAAGCAATATGAAGACGAACTGAAGAAGGCTGCGCTTGGCCGCATTCAGCTCAAGAGTGCGAATATTCTGGAAGTCGCGAAAGCCTGGCAGAAGAAGAAGGCCGATGCCGGCTGGGCCGTACCGCACTGGCCGAAGGACTATGGCGGTCGCGGCGCATCGCCCATCGAGCGGGTGATCTGGCAGCAGGAAGAGGGCGTGTTCGGCAAGCTCGGCGCGCTCTTCATCATCGGCCACGGCATGTGCGGCCCGACCATGATGGCCTACGCCGCCGAGGAGCATAAGCGGCAGTATCTGCCGCCGCTGGCGTCCGGCGAGAAGATCTGGTGCCAGTTGTTCTCTGAACCCGCCGGCGGATCCGACGTCGCAGGTCTCCGCACCCGCGCGGAAAAGGACGGTGACGACTGGGTCATCAACGGCCAGAAGATCTGGACTTCCGGCGCGCATTACTCGGATTATGGCATTCTGATCACCCGCACCGACCCGACTGTGCCGAAGCACAAGGGCCTCACCATGTTCTTCCTGGACATGAAGAGCCCGGGCGTCGAGGTGAAGCCGATCAAGCAGGCCAACGGGCAGGCCGAGTTCAACGAGGTGTATTTCACCGACGTACGGATTCCCGATGCGCAGCGGCTCGGCGCGGTCGGCGATGGCTGGAACGTGTCGCTGACCACGCTGATGAACGAGCGCATGGCGATCGGCGCCAATGTTGCCACCGGATTCCCGGAACTGTTCGAGTTCTGCAACGGCCTGATGCTCGATGACGGTCCGGCCATCGACGATCCCGCGGTGCGCTCCAAGCTCGCCAGCTGGGCGGTGCGCGCCAGCGGACTTCGCTACACCAGCTTCCGCGCTATCTCGGCGCTGTCGCGCGGCGAACGTCCGGGTCCGGAAAACTCCATCGGCAAGCTCGTTGCGGGTGCCATGCTGCAGGATGTCGCGACCTATGCGCTCGATCTGCAGGGTGCGGCCGGCGTGCTCAACGGGCCGGAGGATGCGGAGGTCGCCGGCAAGTTCCAGGCGATGCTGCTGCGCTCGCCCGCCACGCGCGTCGAAGGCGGCACTGACGAGATCCTGCGCAACATCATCGCCGAGCGCGTGCTGGGTCTCCCCGGCGACATTCGCGTCGACAAGGACGTGCCATTCAACAAGATCCCGACCAAGGGACGATAAGTCAGCCTGTAGGATGGGTAGAGCGCAGCGAAACCCATCAATGTCCGCGCAAGCCCATCGATGGGTTTCGCAAGGGCTCTACCCATCCTACGCTTTCTTTTCTCATTAAGGACGACTGCCATGAATTTCGATGACACGCCGCAGGAAGCCGAATTCCGCGCCGTCGCGCGCAAGTGGATCGATGCGAACGCACCGAAGGAGCTGGAAGCTGAGCTGACCAAGCCATCGGCGAAGCGCGCCAGCGAGAAGCGCGACGCGATGCTCGATGTCGCCAAGGCGTGGCAGAAGAAGAAGGCCGATGCCGGCTGGGCCTGTCTGCATTGGCCGAAGGAATATGGCGGCCGCGGCTCGACGCCGATCGAGCGCGTAATCTGGCAGCAGGAAGAGGGCGTCTATGACAAGCTCGCGCGGCCCTTCGCCATCGGGCAGGGCATGTGCGGCCCGACCGTGATGGCCTACGCCTCCGAAGACCAGAAGCGCAAATATCTGCCGCCGCTGGCCTCCGGCGAGAAAGTCTGGTGTCAGCTGTTCTCCGAGCCCGCCGGTGGTTCCGACGTCGCTGGCCTTCGTACCCGCGCGGAGAAGGATGGTGACGACTGGATCGTCAACGGCCAGAAGATCTGGACCTCCGGCGCGCATTACTCTGATTATGGCATCCTGATCACCCGCACTGACCCGAATGTGCCCAAGCACAAGGGCCTCACCATGTTCTTCCTCGACATGAAGAGTGAGGGCGTCGAGGTAAAGCCGATCAAGCAGGCCAATGGCATGCAGGAATTCAACGAGGTGTTCTTCACCAATGTAAGGATCCCGGATAGCCAGCGGCTCGGCGCCGTCGGTGACGGCTGGAACGTGTCGCTGACCACGCTGATGAATGAGCGCATGTCGATCGGCTCCCGCGTCGCCACGGGTTTCCCGGAGCTGTTCGAGTATTGCAGCAACCTGATGCTGGAAGACGGCCTCGCCATCGACGATCCCAATGTGCGCTCCAAGCTCGCAAGCTGGGCGGTGAAGAATTCCGGCCTGAAATACACCAGCTACCGCTCGATCTCGGCGCTGTCGAAGGGCGAGCGTCCGGGTCCGGAGAACTCCATCGGCAAGCTGGTCTCCGGCATGATGATGCAGGACATCGCGATGTTCGCGGCCGACCTGCAGGGCGCTTCCGGCGCGCTGGTCGGCGCCGATGCGGAAGCAGCCGGCGAATTCCAGGCGACGATCTTGGGCTCGCCATCGATGCGTATCGCCGGCGGCACCGACGAGATCCTGCGCAATATCATCGCCGAGCGCGTGCTGGGTCTGCCCGGTGATATCCGCGTCGACAAGGACGTACCGTTCAACAAGGTCCCGACCAAGGGACGGTGATATCTCTGCCCTCATCCTGAGGAGCGTGCCACTTGGCACGCGTCTCGAAGGATGGCAACAAACTCAAGAGCCAAGCCAGCTCATGGTTCGAGACGGCGCCAATTGGCGCCTCCTCACCATGAGGGACCGAGCCAGGATGTTTCCATGACTGACGCCATCTCCACTCTCGAAACCCTTCTCGCCGGCCGTTACTCCTGCCGGGCCTACAAGACCGAGCAGGTGCCGCGCGCTATCATCGACCGCATTCTCAATGCCGCGCAGAAGACCGCGTCGTGGTGCAACAGCCAGCCGTGGCAGGTCACGATCACGTCGGGTGAAGCCACCAAGAAGTTTCGCGACGTGCTCTATCCTGTCGCGGCCGCGGGCACGCCGAATTCGGGCGACTTCCCGTTTCCGCGCGAATATCGCGGGGTCTATCTGGACCGCCGTCGCGAAAGCGGCTTCCAGCTTTACAACACACTGGGTATCGCGCGCGGCGACAAGACGGCCTATGCCGAGCAGGCGTTGCAGAACTTCAACTTCTTCGGCGCGCCACATGTGGCGATCATCACGTCGGATGAAGCGCTCGGGGTCTATGGCGCAGTGGACTGCGGCGGCTATGTAAACAATTTCATGCTGGCTGCGCAGGCGCTCGGCCTCGCGACCGTGCCGCAGGCGGCGCTGGCGTTTCACTCGGCCGTGGTGCGCCAGCATTTCGGCATGAGCGACGACCGCCGCGTCGTTTGCGGCATTTCGTTCGGCTATCCGGACCGCGAGCACAAGGTCAACAGCTACCGAACGAACCGCGCGCAGTTAGGCGATGTGGCGACGTTTGTGGAGTGACTCTGCTCACTTCCCTCTCCCCCAGCGTAGCGAAGCTGCGCGCCGTGGGAGAGGGTGGATCGAACGCGAAGCGGTCGAGACGGGAGAGGGGCTGCCACGAGCTCCGAGCTGGCTACCCCTCCCGCCGTCGCTTCGCTCAGGCACCCTCTCCCGCAAGGGGAGAGGGGAAGAAAAGTGCCACGGGCTTAACGTTTAAAACCGCGGTGCCCGTTTCTCCGCGAACGCCTTCGTGCCTTCCTTGATCTCATCGCCCCGCATGCTGTCCCGCGCGCGCTGATCGGCGGCAGCCTCGTCCAGTTCACCGCGGGCGAATTCGTTGATCGCCTGCTTCATGCCGCGCATGGCGATCGGGGCGTTGCCGGCCAGAATCATGGCGAGCTTGTCGACTTCCTCGTCCAGCGCCTCGGTCGGCACCATGGCGGTGAGGTAGCCGATCCGCAGCAGTTCGCTGGCTTCCAGCTTCTGCGCGGTGAGAAACAATCGCTTGGCGTTGTCGACCCCGAGCCGGCTCACATAGCGTTTGATGCCGCCCTTGTAATAATGCAGCCCGAGCCGGGCGGCCGGCATGAACATCTCGCAGGTGTCGACGCCGATGCGGAAGTCGCAGGCCAGTGCCATGTCGGTGGAGCCGCCATAGACGCCGCCATTGAGCCGGCAGATCGTCGGGAGCGCCAGGTCCTCCAGCCGGTTTGCCACGGCCTCAAAGGCCGATCCGGACGAACCTTCGGCCACGGGCTTGGGCGCGCTGGCAGCCCGTTCGGAGATCGCATTGAGATCGAAGCCGGCGCTGAAAGCGCGGCCGGTGCCGGTGAGCACTAGCACCCGGACGGCGCGATTCGCCTCTACGCGATCGAACAGCTGTACCAAGGTGTCCAGGTCGAGCTGGGACAGCCGGTTCAGCTTCTGGGGGCGGTTCAGGCGGATGGTGGCGCGGGGGCCGTCGATGGTCAGAATGGGGGGCGAGGACTGGTCAGATGCCGTTTCCGTCGTTTCCGACATGTTGTTCTCCTTTGGGATGGGAGCGACGGTGCCCGCACCGGCGGATCGCGTCAATCTGCGCACGACTCCGTGATTTTTGCGGGTCGCAACACGGGCTATTTTAACCAGATGGGCTATATTGCGGCTGCAAAGGCCCGGTCATTCGCGCTTCATAGTCGCGGAGGACGGTGCGGCCGTTCCTGGAAACCCGGTTTGCTCCCATGGATATGTCCTATCTCCATCACTTTGGCAGCGCCGCCGCCACGATCTTCGTGGTCGCGACCGCCACGATGCGGACGATGATTCCGCTGCGGGTGTTTGGCATCATGGCCAATGTCCTGCTAATCGCGATCTCGATCCCGACCCACAACTATCCGACCATGGCATTGCATGCGGTACTGCTGCCGCTCAACATCTACCGCCTGCGCCAGATGCTGCAATTGGTCCAGGATGTGAAAAAGTCGGTGAACTCGGACCTGTCGATGGAATGGCTGAAGCCGTTCATGACCAAGCGTCCCTGTAAGGCCGGTGAGGTGTTGTTTTACAAGGACGAGAAGGCCGAAGACATGTTCTACATCGTCAGTGGCCGTTATCGTCTCGTCGAATCCGGGATCGAATTGCCGGTCGGCGCCATTGTCGGTGAACTCGGCATGCTGTCGCCCTTGAACGAACGCACCCAGACGCTGGAATGTATCGAGCCCGGCATGGTGCTCAGCGTCAGCTACAGCCAGGTCGAAGAGCTCTACGTGCAGAATCCGGAATTCGGTTTCTTCTTCCTGCGTCTCGCCAGCGCGCGATTGTTCGAGAATATCGACAAGCTGGAAGCGCGTCTGATGAAGCAGGACGCGCCCGCATTGCCCATGGCGCCGCAGCACGCATAAGCATCAGGACGTCCCGTGGCAGGTTTCATCAACGTCATCCGCTCCACGCTCGCCGAGCTGGCGAACAGGAGCGAACCTGCAGCGCCGGTTTTGCCGGTGGGGCTGCCGGCTGCGGTGCGTCCTGTGGCGGAAGATGGCGTGGCCCTGTTGATCAACTATCAGAGCGCAGTCTACGCGCAGCTCTACAGCGACCGGCTGCGTCGCTTTGTCGGACGGCGCAACGTCAGCGACGAACTGTTTAGCGAGATTGCGCGGCTGCTCACGATGCGCATGAGCTATCACGATCCGATCCGCATCGCGCAGCTCAAGCTGCAGGAACCCGTGATGCCCGGCCGGCCGCCCGTCGTCGACAGGCGGCGTTTTCGCCTCGACGAGTTGGTGTCGGCATTGCCGGAGATCGTCGGCGATCCCCTGATGTGGGCGCTCGAGCGCATCTATTGTGCGCATCGCACGGTGCCGATCCGTTTCAGCAAGGCGAGCATCTGGGGCATCAAGCGCCTTGAGTTCGAATCCTGGCTGCGACGTTGGCGCCTGTTGTCGACGCGTTATGAAACCGAGCGCGTCTGGGTCGAACGCTGGCTGCACATGATTGATCGGGCACTGACCAAGCAGCCGGACGCGGCAATGGCCATCGTGCAGACGGCAACCATGATCGAAGGTTACGGCACGGGCTATCGGCAGGGCATGGCCGCCTGGCATCAGATCATCGACGGACTAGCCAAGCCGGCTTTCGATGGGACGCTGGTTATCACCGACCTGGCGGATGCGATCACGCGTGCCCGTGCGGTGCCGCGCGATCCGAAAGGTGACCAATTACGCAAGGCGATCGGCGAGCTCCGGGCGCATGCCGTTCTGAACTAGCGAGAAAGTGGAGCGTGCGCAGTGTTTTCCCGTCCAGGCTGGCTCTGCAGGAAGCGGTGGGTTTTCGGTTCCGCGGCGTGCATTCCCGGTTTCGGAGTGTCATAAATAGGGCGAGTGATCGGGCCGGCTAAGCGGGCCAGCCTGTCGTGACCGGTGAGAGGGACGTCAGCTTGTTGTTTCCTGCAATGTCGTCGTCGATTGCTCTGGGCGGGCTCGTCGGGTGGATGCTCGTCCTCACCGTCAAGCACGTGATCGCTGATTTCCTGCTGCAAAACGCCTGGATGGCGATAGGCAAGGATCAACGGACCGGATGGGCGCTGCCGCTGCTGGCGCATTGCGCGATCCATGGCGTACTGACGACGCTGTTCATTGCCGTTGTACAACCCAAGCTCTGGTTCCTGGGACTGGTCGACTTCGCAATCCACATCACCATCGATCGGCTCAAGGGCATCTGCGTATCGCATTTCGGTGTGACGCAGGGCCATCGCTGGTTCTGGTGGCTGATCGGCATCGATCAGGCGCTGCATCACCTGACCGACTTCTTCCTGGCCATCTTCATCGTCGCCAACAGCTGATGCGCGTTTGAACGCATCGAGTTCCAATGTGGCGGTAGCAGGGCACGGCTGCCACATTTCAAACTGTTACTCAAGAGTCGCACGCGGCCATTAAGGCTGTTGGTTAACCCTGCGTTAGGAAATTCAACCGCATCCTCATTAACGAGGAGAAACCCCATGCGGTCCAGCCGTCAAGCTTTTGAGAACGATTTTTGCCCCGTCGAGGAAGATCTGCTCGGTGCAATGTATCGTGCAAATGAAAATGGCCTGCCCCATCTCGTGGCCAGCGTTTCATCCGATGTCCGCGCGATGTTGGCTCTGTTTTGCTATCGCCGCAGTCATCTCCACGCTTTGGCAATCTCGATCGCATCGAGTTGCAGCGAGCGCGAACTGATCGAATTCGGTGGCCGCGTTGGTTCCACGCTTTACGCGCTGTCGCACGACACCGCTGTGGCGCGTCCTTCGGTGTCGGCCTATCACAACCGCAAGGCCATCACGCTGTCGACCAAGCCGCTCTCGACGCTGGCGCCGATGGATGATGATCTCGACGACGAACTGGACGACAAGGAACTCGCTTACACCGTCACGGCGTAGCTGACATCAACTACTCTGCGGCTGCCAGCACCGGCAGCCCGTGCCGGCGTCGCGCCATGGCACATTCGGGATCGCCGGGCATGCAGGTCCGGCACACGTCCGGTCTGACGGCGTAAATCCCACAGGCTGTGGCCTCTCCAACCTTTCCGTTCAATGCGCTGCAGCGGTCTCCGTCGCAGCGCATTCCCGATTCCCGATCATTGACATATTTGGCCGGGATCAGATCGAGATCGGCATCGTCCTCGATGGTGAAGCGCGGCCAGTTGCTGGAATACGAACAGCACGCACCACAGGCCTGGCATGGGCTGGCTTCGCTGATCGTGGCTGCGTTGCTTGTCATGCCGCGGTTTATCGCGATCGGGCGGGTTTCACCAGCCGTGCAGATGCAGGCTTGGCTGTTTCAGGTATCCTGTGGCCGCTCCCAGCTCAGCGTCTTGCGCCATTTGCTGCGCAGCGTCTCGCGCCGTTCCGGATACTTCTCATCGAGGAAATGTGCCTCGATCGCTCGGTCGGTTCGAAAACTGCGGAAATCCTTGCGAAGCTCGCACCAGGCCGCCAGCAGCCGCACCGCTTCCAGATAACCCACCGCGATCGGCCAGACGATGCGCTCGCTATCGCGACCGGCTTCGTCCCGGTAAAGCAGCCGGACCTTTTTGCCCGCATGAATATGCGCGCGCATCTGCACCATATCCATACTGTCGGCGGTGCCGCGGAAATCCGGCCGCGCGCGGCTCGCGGGTTCCAGCACGAAGGGGCGCAAGCGCTCGGGCACGGTGTCCGCGATCTTCGCAATGAGATCCTGTGCGGCCTTGGCCAATGCCGGATCGGCGTGCCCCATCACCCATTGCGCGCCGAGCACGGCGGCTTCGATCTCGTCGGGTGTCAGCATCAGCGGCGGCATGTCGAAGCCGCGTTCGAGGATATACCCCATGCCGGCTTCGCCGCGGATCGGGACGCGTTGCGCCATCAGTGTCGCGATGTCGCGATAGATCGTCCGCTTGGACGTTTCCAGTTCGGCTGCAATGGCATCCGCCGTCAGCGGCTTCCGCGTGCGCCGAAGCACCTGGATGATCTGAAACAGGCGGTCGGCGCGTCTCATGGTCGTCCCTCTATCTTTGTTGGCAGATGTCGATGCTGACAGCATGTTGGCAGCAGGGGGCAGTCATACAGGGTCCAGGTTCAAACGAACGAAGGATTCTGCAATGACCGCTTTCGATAGCCTCGCCGTCTTTTCGCACGATGACCGGCTCTGGCGCATCCGGGCATGGCTGCTGGAACGCGCCATTCTCGCCCTGTCGGGAGACCTCCGCTGGGCCCTGATCGGGCTCGGCTGGCGCATGGTCTCCACCGCGGCGGTCCAGGCGCGCGCTTGGGTCGCCGGCGTCATCCGGCGTGACGGCTGCTGACACCACGGTGGCAGCAGCGACTGCTAGTCTCTTGTCCTTATCACTTGGAGAAACCACATGATTGTCCTTCACGGCGCAGGTGCAGGCTTTGGCCTGCCGGAAATCAGCCCTTTCGTTACCAAGACGGAAGTCCAGCTCAAGATGGCCGGCTTGCCCTATGAGAAGCAACCGGCACGGCCGCAGGATTCGCCGAAAGGGCAGATGCCCTATATCGATGACGGCGCTGAGTGCATTGCCGACTCCACCTTTATCCGCGCCTATATCGAACGCAAATATGACGTCGATTTCGATAGGGGTCTCGATCTCGCCCAGCGCGCTCAGGCCTGGGCGATCGAGCGGATGATCGAGCATCACCTCTATTGGTCGCTGGTCGGCGTGCGCTGGGTCGATGCCGATAATTTCGCCAAGGGACCGTCGCATTTCTTCGACGGCATTCCCGAAGCGCAGCGCGACGAGATCCGTGCATCCGCGCGCAAATCCGTCATTCAGAACCATCTGGCGAATGGCCTCGGCCGGCATCCTGCCGATGAGGCGCTGCAACTCGCGGATCGTTCGCTGATGGCTCTGTCGGTGCTGCTGGCCGGGAAGTCTCACCTGATGAGCAACCGCCCGGCGGGTGTCGATGCGACCGCATTCGGCGTTCTGGCCGGGATCATGTCGCCGTTGTTTCCGTCACCCCTGCAGCGTCAGTTGCACCGCTACGGCAACCTCGTCACCTACGTGGATCGGATGATGGCAGAGTATTATCCCGAACACGTCTGGCAGTGCAGCGTCGCGGCGTGACGCTCTACTGCCCTCAATGCGGCGACGCTGAGTCCTTCAGCGTCGCTAGCTCGGCTTCCAGCTCCGCAATCCGCGCATCGCGCGCTGCCAAGACTGCGGCGACATCGGCGGCATCGAATTTCTGCGGGATATGCTGCGGACAATTGGTATCCCATGCAGCGATCGTGAACAGGATGACCTGCTCGGGCTTCGCACGATAACCTTGTGGCATCAGCGATCGCATCAAGGCCGGGTCGTCCTCGACCACCCGCGCGGTGCCCCAGAGCTTGACCCGGCGGCGATGCGCGTAATCCATGATGAAGATGTTGGCCTTTGGATTCTCGGCGAGATTGCCCTGGGTGATGTATTGCCGATTGCCGCTATAGTCCGCAAAGGCCAGCGTCTGCTTGTCGAGGATCTTCACGAAGCCCTTCGGTCCGCCGCGATGTTGCATATAAGGCTGGCCGTCAGCGCTGGCGGTAGCCAGAAAGAAGCTGTTCGCCTCGGCGAGAAACGCTGCGAGATTGTCGTCGATCTCGGTGCGCCAGCCGCCGTTTTCCTCGACATGCGCATAGCCGGAACGCGACCCCTTGCGGGTCTGGATCGCCTTGACGGTCGGCGTGAACGCAATGTCGCTGGAATAGGTGTGGATGTCTGACATGACTTACTCCCTGATTGGAGCTCGGAACGGGATACGTCTCCGCTAGCCCCAAAGTGGCTCTTTCCTCGCATAAGAACAATCATCGGAATTGACACTTCATTATTGCGGGATATGAAATGGTTCGATGGATCGCATCGAAGCCATGACCGTCTTCGTCGCCGTGGCGGACCTGCAGGGGTTCGCGCCCGCGGCCCGCAAGCTCGGACTCTCCGCGTCGGCGGTCACCCGCATGGTGGCGGCGCTGGAGGAGCGCCTTGGCGCCCGCCTGCTGCAGCGGACCACGCGCTCGGTGATGCTGACCGATGTCGGCGCGCGCTATCTGCAACGGGCGCGCCAGATTCTCGCGGATATCGAGGAAGCCGAGGGCTCCGCGCAGGCCGAACGGGCCAGGCCGACCGGGCGTCTGGTCGTCTCGGCGCCAGTCGGCTTCGGGCGGCTGCATGTGACGCCGCTGATCTCGGCCTATCTGCAGCGCTATCCCGATGTCTCGGGTGAATTGCGGCTGACCGATCGCATGGTCGGCTTGGTCGAGGACGGCATCGATGTGGCGGTGCGGATCGGCGATCTCGCCGATTCCAGCCTCGTGGCGCGCAACCTCGGCACCATGTCGCGCATCGTGGTGGCGTCGCCGGATTATCTGGCGCAGCGCGGCCAGCCGACGGCACCGGAGGATATCGCAAAGCACGACACGATCCAGTTCGGTTCGATCGCGTCAGCGCCGGAATGGCGCTTCGTGCGTGATGGCCGGGATGTTCGCATCACGCATACGCCGCGCTTCACCACCGATGTCGCCGATGCCGCCATCTGGCACGCCGAGCACGGTGGCGGCCTGACTCGCGTGCTGGCCTATCAGGCTGCGGAGGGGCTGGCGGCGGGACGGCTGAAGCGCGTGCTGACGAAGTTCGAGCCGCCGGCGGTGCCGATCCACATCGTCTATCCGACATCGCGCTTGCTGTCGGCGAAAGTGCGCGTCTTCATCGATCTAGCCGCCGAAACCTGCCGGTGGGATTTCAGCAAGCGATAGCCATCGCTACGTTTTTGGTGGCGCCACGCTAAATGTGCCGTTGGCCCGGGCGCACGGCTCGCCGTCTGCCGTGATTAGTGCCTGCGCAAAGCAGAGACGCTTGCCGGTCTTGATGACCTCGGTTTCAATCTGTAGCCATTGCCCGATCTGCGCGGAACCGAGAAAATCGGCGGACAGATTAACAGTCACCAACCGTGTGCCGCCGCCGAGTACATGCCCGCAACTTAGGCCCATCGCATTGTCGGCCAGCGCCGTGATCAGCCCGCCATGCGCCATGCCGCGCGAGTTGGTATGCGCTTCAGCAATGCGGAGGCCGAGGATGACATTGGTCTCCGTCACCTTTGAATAGATCGGTTCCCATGGCGTGGTGAGGGGGCTCTTGCGATAGTGTGGCGCGAAGCCGTGGGGGATCGCGGTGTCGGTCATGGCACATCCATCTGGATTGTTTGCGCCATAGAAACGAAAGCACGCGCAAAGGACAGGCCAACAAAGTTTGAAACGGCTTTATCCGGCCGTTTAAAACAACGCGGCGTCTACGATCCTAATACGGCAGTCCCACATAATTTTCCGCCAGCGACGCTGTCGCGACATCCGAATGTACGACATAATCCAACTCGGCCTGCTGCAGCTTGGTGCCGAAGCCGTCATTGTCGGGGAAGCGGTGCATCATCGAGGTCATCCACCACGAGAAGCGCACGGCTTTCCAGACCCGCTTCAGCGCGACCGCTGAATAGAAGTCGAGACCGCTCGACGATTTCTCATCGTAGAATTCGCGTAGCGCCATCGACAGGTAATGGACGTCGGAGGCCGCGAGGTTGAGCCCCTTGGCGCCGGTCGGCGGCACGATGTGGGCGGCGTCGCCCGCCAAAAAGAGCCTTCCGAAGCGCATCGGTTCCGCGACAAAACTACGCAGCGGCGCGATACTCTTCTCCAGCGATGGGCCGGTGATGAGGCTTTCGGCGGCCTCCGTGTCGAGGCGACGGCGCAACTCGTCCCAGAACATGTCGTCGGTCCAGTTCTCGACTTTTTCGTCGAGGGAACACTGGACGTAATATCGGCTGCGCGTCATCGAGCGCATCGAGCACAGCGCGAAGCCGCGTTGGTGATTGGTGTAGATCAGCTCATGCGACACTGGCGGCGTATCCGAGAGCAGGCCGAGCCAGCCGAACGGATAGACGCGCTCGAAGGTCTGTACGGCGGAGGCCGGAACACTCTGGCGCGAGACGCCGTGGAACCCATCACAGCCGGCGATGAAATCGCAGGCGATCTCGTGGCTTACGCCGTCCTTGACGTAGCGGACGCGGGGGCTTGTGCCGTCGAAATCATGCAGCGAGACATTGTCGGCGTCATAGACCGTGGTCAGCCCGGCCTTGTCGCGGGCGTCCATCAGGTCGCGGGTGACTTCAGTCTGGCCGTAGACGGTAACCACCTTACCGGCGGATGCCTTCTTCAGGTCGAGGCGGTGGCGAATTCCGCCGAACAGAAGTTCGATCCCGTCATGGATCAGGCCTTCGTGATGCAGGCGCTCGGTAATCCCCAGCTTTTCCAGCAGGCCAACGGTGCCCTGTTCGAGCACGCCGGCGCGGATGCGGGCGAGGACATAGTCCCGATCCTTGCGCTCCAGAACGACGTTATCAATCCCATAGGCATGCAATAGTTGCCCTAGCAACATTCCAGCCGGACCAGCTCCAATGATGGCAACTTTTGTTCGCAACGCTTGCTCCCGCGGTTGATATAGGCTCTGTCGTCCGACTGAGTTGACAAGTCAAGCGGGGTCGCGACACTGGCTCCGCAACGCGTGCGATCGCACCGCTTGCAAGGATGATTATAACATATAACAATATTCGCAAAGGGCCATTCAAGGTCCGGTGAACAGGTTCGAGAGAACACGTCCAAACGGACGTAGAGGGAGAGACGTCGATGAAAAGGGCAATCTTTGCATTGCTGGCGGCTGGCTGTCTGACGACTGCAGTGAGCCCGGCGCAGGCGCAAGACAAAACCGTCAATATGAAAGTATCGCTGTGGGTGCCGCCGGCGCATCCGCTGGTGCCGGCCACACAGGCCTGGGCGGCCGATATCGAGAAGGCCTCGGGCGGCAGCATCAAGATGTCGGTATTCCCTTCGGAACAGCTAGGCAAGGCGTTCGACCATTACGACATGGCGCGCGATGGTATCGCCGATATCACCTATGTGAATCCCGGCTATCAGCCCGGCCGTTTCCCCATCGTGGCCGCGGGCCAGCTGCCCTTCGTGTTCTCGGACGGCAAGAAGGGCACCCTCGCGCTCAACGAGTGGTATCAGAAATACGCCAAGACCGAGATGAAGGACACGAAGCTGTGCTTCGCTTTCATCCACGATCCCGGATCGATCCACGGCAAGAAGAAGATCGTCGTGCCGTCAGACCTCAACGGCGTGAAGGTCCGCCCGGCGCAGAGCACCATCGGTGAAATGGTCAAGCTGTTCGGCGGCACCAATGTGCAGGCCTCGGCGCCGGAATCGCGCGATGCGATCGAACGCGGCGTTGCCGACGAGATCGCGTTCCCGTGGGGCTCGATCTTCCTGTTCGGCATCGACAAGGTGGTGAAGTATCACATCGACGTGCCGCTCTATTCGACGGTGTTCACCTACAACATCAACCTCGCCAAGTATAATTCCATGTCCGCGGCGCAGAAGAAGATCATCGACGATCACTGCACGCCGGAATGGGCCTCCAAGGTCACCGATCCCTGGGTCGACTTCGAAGCCAATGGCCGCACCAAGATGAAGGCGCTGCCGGATCACGAAGTCTACAAGCTGACGCCCGAGCAGCTCGCCGAGTGGAAGAAGGGCGTTCAACCGCTCAACGCCGCCTGGGCTGCGGCCGTGAAGAAGGCCGGCGGCGATGCCGATGCCATCGACGCCGACCTCAAGGCGATGCTGAAGAAGCACGACGCGGGGCTGTAGCTTTCCGCCGAGTCCGTTGATCGCGCGGACCTCTCACCACGTCATGGCCGGGCTTGACCCGGCCATCCACTTTCCTTCGCCACCCCAAAGATGAATGCCCAGGTCATCTAGTGAAGTTCGCTTCGCGCTGCCCGAGCATGACGATCGAGAGGGCGGAGGCTGGCTTCTCCTCTTGAGCATTGTGACATCGACGATGACCGCCACGTCCGAAATCTCCCAATCCAGCGCCCTCGGCATTCCGCCGGATCCGCCCCGCAAGAACGTGATGGATCGCTTTATCGATTCCATCGAGTGGATCGCCGCGTTCTTCGTAGGTATCGTCGCGCTGAATACCTTCATCGCGGTGTTCATGCGCAAATTCTTCGCAGTCACGATCCCCGATTACTACAATATCGGCCAGTTCATGCTTGGCGTGCTGATCTTCTGGGGCATCGCAGCGACGTCCTATCGCGGCTCGCACATCACCGTCGATCTGGTCTGGGCCAATGCCACGCCAAAGTATCAGCGCTGGATCGACGTGTTCGCAACCTTGGTGCTGCTGTTCGTCGTGACCGTGCAGACCTACACGCTGTTCGACAAGGTTGTGGACACCTATTCGAGCCACATCGTCACCATGGATCTGCAACTGCCGGTCTGGCCGTTCTTCCTGCTGTCATGGATCGGCGACGTTTCGGCGGTGCTGTTGATCGCGATCCGCACTTACAGGCTGATCTTCCATCCGGAAGAGATGCATGAAGCCGAAATCAAGACGGCAGAGTAAATCGCATGGATCTCAGTAACGAAGCGGTTGCCGTCATCGGCTTTGTCAGCCTGTTCGTATTGATGCTGTTGCGCGTGCCGGTGGGTATGGCAATGGGGCTCGTGGGCATCACGGGCTTCGGCTATCTCACTGGTTTTGCGCCGGCGCTCAAGCTGGTCGGCCAGACCACCATGCGTACGGTGACGGATTATTCCTTCGGCGTGATCCCGATGTTCCTCCTGATGGGCGCCTTCGTCTCGGTGTCCGGCATCAGCCGCGAACTGTTTCGCGCGGCCAACACCTTTGTTGGCCACTGGAAAGGTGGGCTGGGCATCGCGACTATCGCCGCCTGCGGCGGCTTCGCTGCGATCTCCGGCTCGTCGGTGGCGACGGCTGCGACATTCTCCGCCGTTGCCTATCCGGAAATGCGCCGTTTCAATTATCCGCAGAGCTTCGCCACAGGCGTCATCGCCGTGGGCGGCACGCTCGGCGCGATGCTGCCGCCGTCCACGGTATTGGCGGTTTACGGCATCATTACCCAGCAGGACATCGGCAAGCTGTTCATCGCCGGCATCGTGCCGGGCCTGCTCGCTATCGTCATGCACATGATCACCATTGCGATCATCGGCGTGGTCAAGCCGGGCTTCTTGCCGGCTGGCCCGAAAGCCTCGTGGCGCGAGCGCGCGGCGGCGATCCGCGACGTCTGGTCGCCATTGCTACTATTCGTCTTCGTGATCGGCGGCCTTTATGGCGGATTCTTCATTCCGACCGAAGCCGGTGCGGTCGGCGCGGTCGGTGCCTTCATCATCGGCGTGCTGCGCGGCAAACTGAACAAGGACGGCATCCTGCAGTCACTATTGCAAGCGACGCGGACCGCTGCCGCCGTGTTCACCGTGCTCATCGGCGCGCTGTGCTTTGGCTATTTTCTTACGATTACCCAGACCCCGCAGCACGTCACCGAGTTCCTCACCGGCCTCGGCATCGGCCCCTACGGCGTGCTGGCGCTGATCCTCCTGATGTATCTGGTGCTGGGCTGCCTGATGGATGCCATGGCCATGGTGATCCTCACCGTGCCGATCGTGTTTCCGGTGATCATGGCGCTTGGTTTCGATCCGATCTGGTTCGGCATCGTCATCGTCATGACCGTCGAGCTCGGCCTGATTCATCCGCCGGTCGGCATGAACGTGTTCGTCATCAAGAGTGTGATCAAGGACGTCAGCATGGCGACGATATTCAAAGGCGTGCTGCCATTCGTGGTTACCGACCTGATCCGTCTCGTGCTGCTGATCCTGTTCCCGCTGATTGCCACCTGGCTGCCGATGCGGATGATTGGATGACATCATGACGACACCGCAGCTTGCGACGAAGTATGTCTTCAGCCTGTCGATCAAGGTCGGCGCGCCGATCGTGGCCGGCGATCTCGGATATGGCATCCGCCGGGTCATCCCGGTCCTTGGCGGCACTGTGCAGGGCGAGGGCATCAAGGGTACGATCCATTCGGGCGGCGCCGATTTTCAGATTATCCGTCCGGATGGCTTCACTGAGCTGGAAGCGAAATATACGTTCGAGCTCGACGAGGGGGCTGTGATCTATATCGAGAATATAGGCGTCCGCTTTGGCCCGAAGGAGGCGCTTGATCGCATCGCTCGGGGCGAGGCGGTCGATCCCGCGCTGATCTATTTCCGCTCGGTGCCGAGGTTCGAGACAGGGCATCCCAAGTATCGTTGGCTGATGCAGAATCTGTTCATCGGCGTCGGCGCACGGCATCCCGACCGGGTCGAGCTTGCGGTGCATCAGGTGCTGTGAGGCCTGCGCAGTCGGGCCGTGCTTACTTTCTCCCACTTCGTGTTGTTAACTACGGTTGACCGGCAAAAGCCGGCGTATATCGGGAGGATACAACATGCTGAAAGCTTGCGTCCTTGGGTATTCGATTTCTGTATTAGCAGTCATTTTGCCTGCATCTGCGCAGGATTGGACCAAATCCAAATGGGGGCCAAACGACGAAATCGGCGCCGCCAACTACATGAAGCCCGATCTGGTGAAGTCGGCCGCGCAACTGGTGAAGACCGGCAAGACCTACGCGCTCGGCATTCCGGTGGGCGCGGACACGCCGGCCTATCCGCCCCGCGGTTTCAAGATCACCGTGGTACAGCCCGGTCAGGCCGGCAATCCCGGGCTCGGTCCGAATCAGGCGACCTATAATGACGACATGCTCAACGGCTGGGTCGGCGTCGGCAGCCAGATGGACGGGCTCGGCCATCTCGGCGTCAATCACGTCTACTATAACGGCAACAAAATTGCAGACTTTGGTGATCCTACTGGCCTTAAGAAGCTCGGCATCGACAAGGTGCCGCCGCTCGTCACCCGTGGCGTGCTGCTGGACATGGCGGCCTACTACAAGACCGATGTGGTCAAGGAAGGCACTGCTTTCAATGTCAAGGAAATCGAGGAGGTCGCCAAGGCGCAGGGCGTCGAGATCAGGCAAGGCGACGTCGTGCTGTTCCACACCGGATGGCTCAGCCTGCTCGGCAAGGACGATAAACGCTACAATGCCGGCGAGCCCGGCCTTGGCGCCGAGGGCGCTAAGTATCTAACCAGCAAGGGTGTCGTCGCGGTCGGCGCCGATACCTGGGGCGTCGAGGTGCTGCCGTTCGAAACCGGCAATGTATTTGAAATCCACCAGATACTTCTGGCGATGAACGGGACTTACATCCTCGAAAACATGGATACGTCCGAACTGGCCAAGGACAAAGGCTACGAATTCCTGTTTGTGCTCGGTCAGCCCCGCTTCAAGGGCGGTGTGCAGAGCATGATCAACCCGGTGGCGATCCGCTAGCCCCGGTAATAGAGGCGATCCGGTCTATCAGGCGAGACCGGATCGCTGTCGCACCGGAATACCTGACTTTATGTAGGACGAGATCAACCTATTGCACCGCAAGATTGACTCATGCGCTATTCGTTATAAGATATAATTATTCTAGCCAGGACCTAATCGCCCTCATGAACCAAGCCGTCGCCGCTACCGCTGCCATGCTCCAGATCGAAACCCAAGGCCGCGTGCTGATCGTGGGCCTGAACCGTCCTGCCAAGCGCAACGCGCTGAACGATGGACTGATCCTGGACATCGAGCGTTGCTTCGCGTCGCTGCCCGAGGAAATCGGTGCCGTCGTCGTCCACGGCATCGGCGGGCATTTTTCCGCGGGTCTCGATCTGTCCGAACTCACCGAGCGCGACGCGACAGCCGGCTTGATGCATTCGCGGATGTGGCACCGGGTGTTCGATATCATCCAGCATTGCCGCGTCCCAGTGATCGCCGCACTACAGGGCGCAGTGATCGGCGGCGGCCTTGAACTGGCTTGCTCCGCGCATATTCGCGTTGCCGATCCCTCGGCCTATTACGCGCTGCCGGAAGGCAGCCGCGGTATCTTCGTCGGTGGTGGAGGCTCGATGCGTCTGCCGCGCCTGATCGGTGTGCACCGGATGGCCGACATGATGCTCACCGGCCGTGTTTACAAGGCGGAGGAGGGCGTGGCGCTCGGCTTCGCGCAGTATCTGACGGAAGCCGGCGGCGCCTTGCCCAAGGCCATAGAGCTTGCCGAGCGTGTCGCGCAGAACGCACCGTTGACAAATTTTGCCGTGCTGCAGGCCTTGCCGCTGATCGCCGAAGCCAGTCCGCAAACAGGCCTGATGCTCGAAGCGCTGATGGCCTCGGTGGCGCAGAGCGATCAGGAGGCGAAAAATCGCATCAGGGATTTTCTGGAGCGCAAGGCCGGCAAGGTGAAGCCCGGCTAATCCTGCAAGACGACAACGAACAAAAATAAAAGCAACAATCGGGACGAATACACAGGGCGGAAACAATGTCTGCAAGTGCCGACAAAATCGATCAGACAAAGCGAGCGATAACCGCGCATCCGCTGCGGCCGATTTCCTATGGCGATCCCGCGGTCACCATCGATCGGCGCGATGACGGCACCATCTATCTGCGTCCGACCAATGCCATCGGCGACTATCCGGAGCGTGTCACCGACTATCTGCATCACTGGGCCAGGGAAGCGCCGGATCGCGTCTTCATGGCCGAGCGCGCCGAAGGCGGCGGCTGGCGCGAAGTCACTTATGCGCAGATGCTGGATGCGGCGCGCCATATCGCCTCGGCGCTGCTGTCGCGCGAGCTGTCCGCCGACAAGCCCATCGTCATTCTCTCCGGCAATTCGGTCGATCATGCACTGATCGCCTTCGGCGCGCTCTATGCCGGTATCCCCTATACGCCGGTGTCGCCGGCCTATTCGCTGGTGTCGAAGGATTACGGCAAGCTCGGCTATCTCATGAAGCTGCTGACGCCGGGGCTGGTCTTCGTCGATGACGCCAATGCGTTCACGAACGCCATTCACTTCAATGTACCGGCCGACACCGAAGTTGTCGTTTCCACCGGCGCTCTGCCGGACCGGCGCGTGACCAAACTCTCCGATCTGCTCGTGACGCCGGAGGCCGCCAATCTCGACGCTGCGAACGCAGCCATCGGTCCGGATACCATTGCGAAGTTTTTGCTGACCTCCGGCTCCACCGGCAATCCGAAGGCCGTGATCAATACACAGCGCATGATGTGCGCCAACCAGATCATGCTGCGCGATACACTGGCCTTCCTGAAGGACGAGCCGCCGGTGATCATCGACTGGCTGCCATGGAATCACACCTTTGGCGGTAATCATAATATCGGGCTGACGCTGTTCAATGGCGGTTCGATGTATCTCGACGACGGCAAGCCGACGCCCGCGGGTATCGAACAGACAATTCGTAATCTCCGCGAGATCTCGCCGACGGTCTATTTCAACGTCCCCAAAGGGTATGAATCGTTGTTGCCGTATTTGCGTGAAGACGCTGCGTTGCGCGAAAAATTCTTCGCGCGGCTGCACGCAATGTTCTTTTCCGGCGCAGCGCTGTCCGCCTATGTCTGGGACAGCCTCGATGAATTGTCGGTGCAGACCACTGGTGCGCGCGTGCCCATGCTCACCGGCCTCGGTGCCACGGAAACCTCGCCGTTCTTCATGTGCGTCAATCCCGTCACCAGCCGCTCCGGCCATGTGGGTCTTCCCGTCCCGGGCAACGATGCCAAGCTGGTGCCGAACAACGGCAAGATGGAAGTGCGCGCCAAGGGGCCGAATATCACGCCGGGCTACTGGCGCGAGCCGGAACTGACCGCGAAGGCGTTCGACGAGGAAGGCTATTACATCTTCGGCGATGCGCTGAAGGCCGTCGATCCCGATGATCTCTCCGCCGGTTTTGATTTCGACGGCCGCATCTCCGAGGATTTCAAGCTCGGCAGCGGCACCTGGGTCAGTGTTGGCCCGCTGCGCGCGCGCTTCGTCGGCACCTGCGCGCCGCTGGTGCGCGATGTCGTCATCGCCGGCATCAACCGCGACGAACTCGCAGCTCTCGTTATTCTCGATCTCGATGGCTGCCGTGTGATCAATCCCGATCTTCTTGTGGGCGACCTCGCTGCGGCAGCCAATGATCCGATCGTCCGCGACGCGTTCCGTGAGCGCCTCGCACGTTTCATAGCCGGTGCTACCGGTTCGTCCACGCGGATTGCCAAGGCGGTGCTGCTCGACACCCCGCTGTCCATCGATCGTGGTGAGGTCACGGACAAGGGCTCGGTCAATCAGCGCGCTGTGCTGGAGCATCGCGCCAGGTTGATCGACGATATCTATGGGAATCCGGAAGTCGCGAAAGTGATCGCGATCTAGTTGAAAGCCGCCAATGAACGGCAGAGAAATCGAACAGGGGAGGACATCATGCAATTGAAGAACCAGGCCGCTATCGTCACGGGTGGCGCTTCCGGTCTCGGCGCTGCGACCGCCCGCAGGCTCGCCGCGCAGGGCGCGAAAGTCGCGCTGCTCGATCTCAACATCGCCCTCGCCGAAGCCGTCGCCAAGGAAATCGGCGGTGTTGCCATTTCCTGCGACGTGTCCGACGCCGCCTCCGCTGAAGCCGCGGTCGCCGCCGCCGCCAATGCGCACGGCCCGGCGCGTGTGCTGGTGAACTGCGCTGGCATCGGCGTCGCCAAGCGCGTGATCGGCCGCGATGGTCCGATGGCGCTCGGCGATTTCGACAAGGTCATTCGCGTCAACCTGATTGGCTCGTTCAACATGATCCGCCTGGCAACGGACCCGATGTCCAAGCTGGAGCCGCTGGAGACCGGCGAGCGCGGCGTGGTGATCTCGACGGCCTCGGTGGCGGCCTATGACGGCCAGATCGGCCAGTCCGCCTATTCGGCCTCCAAGGGTGGCATCGTCGGCATGACACTGCCCATCGCCCGCGAGATGGCCCAGTTCGGCATCCGCGTGCTGACCATCGCGCCGGGCCTGTTCATGACGCCGCTTTTGGCGGGCCTGCCGCAGGAGGCGCAGGACAGCCTCGCCGCGGCGATCCCGTTTCCGCGCCGACTCGGCCATGCCGACGAATTCGCGTCTCTCGCACTGCACATGATCGACAACCCGTATTTGAACGGCGAGGTGGTCCGGCTCGACGCCTCGCTGCGCATGGCGCCACGTTAAGCCTGCGGCAAAGCATCAATGCGCCAGCCCTTTACCGGTACGGGCGCACTGACCTAAAGAAGGGGCTGATCAACCAGCCGAACTTTGATTTAGCTGAGAACATAAAAAATAACCTGGAGGGAGAGACCCATGACCAAGCATCACTTGGCGATCGCGGCCGTTGCCGCATCGCTGGCACTCGCCGCACCGGCTTTTGCGCAGACGTCCGACATCACTATCGGCATCACCACGTCGACCACGGGCCCCGCGGCCGCGCTGGGCATTCCCGAACGCAACGCGCTGGAATTCGTGCCGAAGGAAATCGGCGGCGTCCCGCTCAAGATCATCGTGCTCGACGATGGCGGCGATCCGACCACCGCGACCACCAATGCCCGCCGTTTCATGACCGAATCCAAGGCCGACCTCATCATGGGCTCGGCGGTGACGCCAACCAGCATTGCGGTGTCCAATGTGGCCAACGAAGCCGGCATCCCGCATTTCGCGTTGTCGCCGCTGCCGATCACGCCGGAACGCGCCAAGTGGTCAGTGGCCATGCCGCAGCCCGTGCCGATCGTCGGCAAGGTGATGTACGACCACATGAAGTCCAAGGGCATCAAGACCATCGGCTATATCGGCTATTCCGATAGCTACGGCGATCTGTGGTTCAACGATCTCAAGACCCAGGCGGTGCCGATGGGCATCAACATCGCGGCGGAAGAGCGTTTTGCCCGTCCGGATACGTCGGTCACCGGTCAGGTGCTGAAACTGCTTGCTGCCAATCCTGACGCGATCCTGGTCGGCGCCTCCGGCACCGCCGCCGCGCTGCCGCAGACCGAATTGCGCGACAAGGGCTACCATGGTCTGATCTACCAGACCCACGGCGCCGCCTCGATGGACTTCATCCGTATCGCCGGCAAGGCCGCCGAAGGCGTGCTGATGGCCTCCGGCCCGGTGATGTATCCGGAAGGCCAGGCCGATACGGCCCTGACCAAGAAGCCCGGCATGACGCTCAACACCGCCTATGAGGCCAAATACGGCCCGAACAGCCGCAGCCAGTTCGCCGGCCACTCCTATGACGCCTTCGAGGTGCTGAAGCGAGTGATCCCGACGGCGCTGAAGACCGCCAGGCCTGGCACTCCGGAGTTCCGCGAGGCGATCCGGCAGGCGCTGCTCACCGAGCGTGAGATTGCCGCCACCCAGGGCGTCTACAACTTCACGGAAAAGGATCGGTATGGCCTGGATGAGCGTTCGCGCATCTTGCTGACGGTGAAAGACGGCAAATACGTTCTCGCCCAGTAATGCAGATCTGACGGAGGGCAGTGGCGCGAAGCGCCTTTGCTTCGCCGGCATTTTTCGATAACAAGGCCGGCCCTCGCCAGAGGGTCGGCTTTTTGCTGTGCGCGAGCCTTCGCGCGGCCACAACCAGCGCCACGTCTGCCGGTATCGCTGCCGCTTTCGGCGCTCTCCGCTTCCACACGAGAAAGATAAGACATGTCCAAGCTTCACCTGGCGATCGCGGCTGTTGCCGTCTCGCTGGCGATTGCCACCCCCGCCGAAACCCAGACTGCCGACATCACCGTCGGCATCAGCATTTCCACCACGGGCCCCGCGGCGGCGCTGGGCGTGCCCGAGCGCAACGCGCTGGAATTCGTGCCCAAGGACATCGGCGGCGTGCCGTTGAAGCTGATTGTGCTCGACGACGGCGGCGATCCGTCCATCGCCACCACCAATGCGCGCCGTTTCGTGTCGGAATCCAAGGCCGACATCATGGTCGGCTCGTCGATCGTGCCGTCCTCGGTCGCCATCTCGGCGGTCGCTAACGAAGCCGGCATTCCGCATTTCAGCCTGTCGCCGATGCCGTTCACGCCCGCGCGCGTGAAGTGGTCGGTGGACATGCCGCAGCCGGTCGAGATCGTCGGCAAGGTCATGTACGACCACATGAAGGCCCATGGCGTGAAGACCATCGGCTATGTCGGCTATTCGGATTCCTATGGCGACCTGTGGTTCAACGACCTCAAGGCGCAGACATCAACGATGGGCATGTCCATTGTCGATGACGAGCGCTTCGCGCGTCCGGATACGTCGATCACCGGCCAGGCGCTGAAGCTGATCGCCGCCAATCCCGATGCCATCCTGATCGGTGCCGCCGGCACCGGCGCCGGCATGCCGCAGTCCGAACTGCGCGATCGCGGCTACAAGGGCCTGATCTATCAGACCCACGGCGCCGCCTCATCAGACTTCATCCGCATCGCCGGCAAGTCGGCCGAAGGTGTGCTGATGGCTGCTGGTCCCGTAATGTATCCGGAAGGCCAGCCGGACTCCGCGCTGACCAAGAAGCCCGGCCTCGAACTCAATGCGGCCTACGAGGCCAAATATGGCGCCAATAGCCGCAGCCAGTTCGCCGGTCATGCCTATGACGTGTTTGAGATCCTCAAGCGCGTCGTGCCGGTCGCACTGAAGACCGCCAAGCCCGGCACCCCGGAATTCCGCGAAGCCATCCGCCAGGCGCTGATGAGCGAGAAGGAAATCGCCGCGACACAGGGCGTTTACAACTACACCGAACAGGACCGCAACGGCGTCGACGACCGTTCGCGGATCCTGCTGACGGTGAAGGACGGGAAGTACGTTCCGGCGAAGTAAGCCAGCGCACCGCTCAAACGAAGGCCGGCTGTCGCGAGACAGCCGGCTTTTTCATATGATCGAGATCAGATTGCGCTCGCGCCTTCGTGCTGAAAGCCAAGATAGCTCGCCACCACGCGTTGGTTGCTGGCGATGTCGCTGGCGGCGCCATCCAGGATGAACTCGCCGAGCTCCATCACATAAGCGCGGTCGGCGATCTTCAGTGCCGCCTGCGCATTCTGCTCGACCAGCAGCACTGAGACGCCGGCAGCCTTCAGCTCGCTGACGATGCGGAAAATGTCGGCGACAATGATCGGGGCGAGGCCGAGGCTTGGTTCGTCGAGCATTAGGAGTTTCGGTGCACCCATCAGCGCACGGCCCATGGCCAGCATCTGCTGTTCGCCGCCCGATAATGTGCCGGCGAGCTGCTTGCGGCGTTCCTTGAGGCGCGGGAACAGGGTGTAGACGTGCTCGAAAGATCGCGCGGCAGTCGCCTTGTCGATACGGAAGGCGCCGAGCAGCAGGTTGTCTTCCACATTCATCGTGGCGAACAATTCGCGATGTTCGGGGACGAGGCTCAGGCCCGCAGCGACGCGGTCCTCGATGTCGATCTTGGAGACGTCCTGTCCGGCGAATGCCACGCCACCCTTCAGCGGCAGGATACCCATCACCGCATTGAGCAGCGTGGTCTTGCCGGCGCCGTTGGCGCCAATGATCGTGACGATCTCGTCGGCGCGAACCTCGAGATTGACCGCACGCACGGCCTCGACCTTGCCATAGGCGACATGCGCATCAGAGACTTGTAGCAACGCGCTCATGCGACCGCTCCCAGATAGGCCTTGATGACGTCGGGATTGGTCTTGATGTCAGCCGGTGTGCCCTCGGCGATCTTGGTGCCGAAATCGAGCACTACGATGCGATTGGCGAGATTCATGACGAAGCCCATGTCGTGTTCGACCAACAGAACCGACATGCCGCCGTCGCGGAGCTGGCGCAGCAGCGTCGCGAGCTGCTGCTTTTCCATGTGGCGCAGGCCGGCGGCAGGCTCATCCAGCAGCAGCAGCATCGGATCGACGCACAGTGCCCGGGCGATCTCGACGATGCGCTGCTGGCCGAGTGACAGGGATCCTGCGAGCTGGTTCATCTGGTCACCGAGGCCGACGCGTTCGATCTGCTTGGCAGCTTCCGCGAGCAGCTTCGCTTCGTCGGCGCGGTCAAGCCTCAGCATGCTGGCGATGGCGCCCGAACGTCCGCGCAGATGCGCACCGAGGGCGACATTTTCCAGCACGGTCATGTCGGGCACCAGCTTCACATGCTGGAAGGTGCGGGCAATGCCGAGCTTGACGATCTCCTGCGGCGGCGCGCCGGACACACTCTTGCCGAGTACCGTGACCTTGCCGGCGGTCGCGGCCAGGACGCCGGTGATGAGGTTGAAGGTCGTACTCTTGCCGGCGCCGTTGGGGCCGATCAAAGCGACGATCTCGCGCGCCTGCACATTGAACGATACGTCGTTGACGGCGACGACGCCGCCGAACTGCTTGCGTGCCTTGTCGACCTGCAGCAATACGCCGGTGTCCGGACGGTGGTCGTTGCGGGCGGGCAGTGCATCGGCTGGCGTGGGGCGCTTGCGGCTGTCGCCAGCCGGGAGCCACGCGGTCAGCCACGGCCACATGCCGGTGGGTGCGAGCTGCAGCAGCGCGACGAGCAGGATGCCGAACACGATGGTTTCGAGCTGGCCTCCGCCGCCACCGAAGATCAGCGGCAGATAGCTCTGCAGGACTTCCTTGAGGATCACGACCACGGCGGCACCGAGCACACCGCCCCAGACATAGCCGGCGCCGCCGACCACCGCGATGAACAGATATTCGATACCGAGATGCGGTCCGAACGGCGTCGGATTCGCGGCGCGCTGGAAATGCGCATAGAGCCAGCCGGACAGGCCGGCGAGAACTGCTGCGTAGATGAAGACCAGGAGCTTTGCGCGCGCCGTCTGCACGCCGAAGGCTTCGGCAGCGATATGGCCGCGGCGTAGCGCGCGGATGGCGCGGCCGGTCCGCGAGTCCAGAAGGTTCATCGACAGCAGCGCGCAGATGATGACCGCGATCCAGATCGGGAAATAGATCGAGCCGGGATCCAGCATCTTCCAGGTGCCGATCGACAGTGGCGGGATGCCCGAGATGCCGTCGTTACGGCCGAGGAATTCCAGCTTGCTGAACAGATAAAACAGGCTGATGCCCCAGGCGATGGTGCCGAGCGGAAGATAGTGGCCCGACAGACGCATGGTGATGATGCCGAGCAGTACCGCGGCGAGGCCCGAGACGATCAGCGACATCGGCAGCGTCAGCCACGGCGACATGCCATAGGCGGTGGTGAGATAGGCCGTTGTATAGGCGCCGAAACCGCAGAACGCCGCCTGGCCGAATGAGGTCAGGCCGCCGACGCCGGTGAGCAGCACGAGGCCCATGGCGACGAGCGCGGCGAGGCCGATATTATCGAGCAGCACGATCCAGAATGGTGGCACGCCCGGCACGAACGGGATCGCAGCCATCACCAGCGCGAAAACGAGAACGGGAAGGAGACGCTGTTGCATGGCGCTTAATCCTTCTCTTCTTCGACTTCAGGTGCGGCGAGCGAGCGCAGCACCAGAACCGGAAGGATCAGCGTGAAGACAATGACCTCTTTGTAGTTGCTCGCATAGAACGACGAGAACGCCTCAACGCAGCCGACCAGGATCGCGGCGGCAGCCGTCAGCGGATAGCTGACGAGGCCGCCGATGATCGCGGCGACGAAGCCCTTCAGGCCGATCAGGAAGCCGGTGTCGTAATAAAGCGTGGTGATCGGCACGATCAGGATGCCGGAAATGGCGCCGATGACCGAGGCCAGCAGGAATGCGATCTGACCCGACAGTGAGGTGCGGATGCCGGCGAGGCGAGCACCGAGGCGGTTTACCGCCGTGGCGCGCAGCGCTTTGCCATAAAGCGTGTAGCCGAAGAACAGCCACAACCCGACGATCAGCGCGATGGTGATGCCATAGACGGCGATGCTCTGGCCGGTGAAGCGCAGTGCGCCGATGGTGATAGCGTCGGAGGAGATCGCTGGGCCGCGCTGGCCTTCGGCGCCGAAGAAGACGAGGCCGAACCCCTGCAGCGCGAGGTGGCAGCCCACCGACGCGATCAGCAGTACCAGAACCGATGTGTGGGCGATCGGCTGGAACGCGATGCGATAGAGATAAAGGCCGATGGCGGCGACGATCAGCAGCGACAGCGCGATGTTGAGGGCGATATTGCCCGGCCGTCCACCCAGCGCCCACATCACGCCCCAGATCGCCAGCGGGAACACGATATTGACAGCAATCGAGCGCAGCACGCGCCTGGCATGGAGCGCCTTGCGGAAGGTGAAGAGATCGAAGGCAAAGGCCACGACGCCCATGGCGACGGCGAGCTTGATGGTGCCCGGCATCTGGCCGGCCGAGAGGCTGGCATAGGTCAGCGCACCAAAAGTGATGAATTCGCCTTGGGGGATCAGGATGATGCGTGTAACCGCAAAGACCAGCACCAGGGCCAGCCCGAGCAGTGCATAAATCGCGCCATTGGTGATGCCGTCCTGCAAAAGGAACAGCAAAATCGTCGTATTCAAAGCCGCGCGCTCCCCCACACTGTCTGGCGCGCCGGATACCACAGGCGCGGGACGATCAACAATGGCGGTTGAAACCCGCCGTCTATTTGATATACTTCATAACGATTATTGAACATAATCTCAAGGCCTGTCGCACGTCGACCGGGTGTTTCATTCAAGCCGCCGGGTATCGCGGAAAGCGAGCGATGACTGTTTCAAAGATGACGTCTCAGGATCAAGCCAAGCAGGTCGCGCCCGTCGGGTTCGACGAGGAGGGCGGTGCGCTGCAGCTCGGCGAACTGTCCGAACTGCTAGGCTATTCGCTGAAACGTGCGCAGTTGAAGGTGTTTGAAGACTTCCTGCGCTGCATGGCGCCGCTGCAGCTGACGCCGGCGCAGTTCTCGGTGCTGCTGCTGCTGGACAAGAACCCGGGCCGCAACCAGACCGAAATCGCCAATACGCTCGGCATTCTCCGTCCGAATTTCGTTTCGCTGCTTGACGCTCTGGAGAGCCGCGACTTGCTGACGCGGATGCGCTCGCCGAGCGACCGCCGCTCCCATGTGCTGATGCTCACCGATAAGGGGCGTGCCACGCTGGCCCGTGCCAAGAAGCTGGTGGCGACCCGGCATGAAGCGCGGCTGATCGAGGTGCTGGGGCCGGCCGAGCACAAGGCGCTGCTGGGCATGATGGCGAAGATTGCTCGGGACTTTTAGCCAAACACACGTCATTCCGGGGCGGGACCGGCGCCGCAGGCGACGGGACCGAGCCCGGAACCTCGACATGTGACACTCATATCGGGATTCCGGGTTCGCGACCGCCAAGTGGCGCTCGCGGCCCGGAATGACGAGATAGTCTCAATCCACTAAAATTACCCTGACATCATTCACATTGGTCAGCGTCGGCCCGGTCTGCAGCAGATCGCCTGTCGCGGTGAAGAACGTCGTCGCGTCGTTATTCGCCAGCGTTGCTTTCGCATCGAGCTTCTGCGCGCGCATTGCCTCGAACGTACGTGCATCGATGACCGCGCCGGCGGGATCGCTGGCGCTGCCGGCGCCGCCATCGGCGCCGTCGGTGTCACCGGCGAGCGCGACGATGCCGGTGGTATCCTTGAAAGCATCCGCGAGCGCCAGCGCGTATTCTTGGTTCGGGCCGCCGCGGCCGTTGCCCGTGACGGTCACAGTGAGTTCGCCGCCGGAGAGGATCGCGAGCTTTTTGCCGTCTGCCTTGGCCTTAAGCGCCAGCTTCGCATGGTCAGCGGCAATCTCGCGCGCTTCGCCTTCGAGATCGGCACCGAGATCGATGATCTCATAGCCGGCATCACTGGCCACCTTGATTGCGGCATCGAGTGACTCGCGCGGACGTGCGATCAGCTCAAAACGCGCACGTGCGAATGCGACGTCGTTCGGCTTCACGCTTTCATTGGCCTCATCGCTGAGCGCCGCCCGTACGGCGTCATCGATGGCGAGATTGAATTTCGCGATGATGGCACGGGCATCGGCCAGCGTTGTTGTATCCGGCACCGTCGGTCCCGATGCGATCACGGCGGGATCGTCATGCGGCACGTCGGAAATCGCCAGCGATACGATCTCGGCCTTCTGCCCAGCGCGGGCAAGGCGGCCGCCCTTGATACGCGACAGATGTTTGCGCACGGTGTTGATCTCGCCGATCACCGCACCGGAGCGAAGTAGCGCGCGGTTGAGCTGCTGCTTCTGCTGGAAGGTGATGCCCGCCACTGGCGCGGTCCAGTTGGCGGAGCCGCCGCCGGAAATCAGCACCAGCAGCAGGTCGTCGGCAGTGGCTTCCGCCGCGAGCTTGAGGCTGTCGTCGGCACCCTTGAGGCCCGCTTCATCGGGCACGGGATGGCCGGCCTCCACCACACGGATGCGCCGTGTCGGCACGCCATGGCCATGGCGCGTGGTGGCGATGCCGGTGAGGCGCGCGGGATCGAGCTTCAGCGTGTCGAGATAATGCGCCTCTGCGGCAGCGGCCATGGCGGCGGCGCCCTTGCCGGCGGCGAGGCAGATGATGCGGCCTTTCGGCGGCGCCGGCAGATGGGCGCTGAGGATGACATCGGGATGGGCCGCGGCAACTGCGGCATCGAAAATTGCGCGGAGCAGGGGGCGTTTATCGGTCATGCCGGGGTTATGCCGCTCTACGGCAGGGACGGCAAGCGCTTCCCCTCGCCCCCGGACGCGGCGCAGCCGCGACTGGTGGGAGAGGGTTGATCGAACCGCGGAGCGGTTCGAGACGGAAAGGGGGTGGTGCGGCAGGCGAGAAAGAAAGATCCCTCTCCCGTCTTCGCTTCGCCGTAGCCGATGCTGTGCATCGGCTACGGTCCTTTAAGGACGGCGACCGGAGGTCGCCTGCTGCACCCTCTCCCACGGCGCGCAGCTTCGCTGCGCCCGGGGGAGAGGAAGAAACAGCCTAGCCGCCCTTGCCGCTTTCGCCGAGTTCACCGGTCAGCACGTCGCCGAACAGTTTCCAGTTCTCTCCTTCGAAACGCATCAGCTGCATCTGCTCGATGGGCGAGAAATCGGTGGGTGAGGTGTTGACCAGCACGCCTGGCAGCAGCGTAGACTGCTGGACGTTCTTCAGGTTCGCCGCCTGCTTCATCACATTGGCGCGGGTGAGATCGTCGCCGCACTGCTTGAGCAGGATCGCCATGGTCTCGGCGATATTATAGCCGGACATCAGCGACGAGTCGGACGGGTTGCCGTCCGGGACGTATTTGGCGAGGAATTCGCGATAGGCCTTGATGCCTGGATCGTCCTTCCACTGCGGGTCGGTGGCGTCCTTGGAGTAGTGCGCGGAGAGCAAGCCCTGGGCGTTCTCGAAGCCTGCGGGACGCAGCACCTGACCGATCGAGACGCTGACGCCTGGCACGATCATGGTCGGCTTCCAGCCGAGTTCGGCAATCTTCTTGATAGTCTGTGCAGCGAATTTCGGCGTCGCGAAGATGATGACAACATCGGGATTAAGTGACTTCATCTTGACGATGTGGGAATCCACGGTCGGCTCGGTGAGCTCATAGCTCTCCTCGATGACGATGGACGAGGCCTTGTCGCCAAGGCCGTCTTTGACGCCCTTCAGGTAGTCCTTTCCGAAGTCGTCATTCTGATAGAGCACGCCGATCTTGGCGCCGGCCTTTTCCTTCAGGAGATACTTGGCATAGATGCGGCCTTCGCTCTGGTAGCTGGGCAGCCAGCCCATGGTCCAGGGGAAGTTCTTCGGGTCGGCCCATTTGGTGGCGCCGGTGGCGAGGAACAGCTGTGGCACCTTCTTGGCGTTGAGATATTTCTGGATCGCCGTATTGGACGGCGTGCCGAGTGCCGAGAACATCAAGAGCACTTCGTCGGACTCGACGAGCTTGCGGGTCTGCTCGACGGCCTTCGGTGGCGAATAGGCGTCATCGTAGGAGATGTAGTTAATCATGCGGCCGTTGATGCCGCCCTTGTCGTTGATCATCTTGAAATAGCCGGCCTGTGCCTTGCCGACGGCGCCATAGGCCGAGGCCGGTCCGCTATAGGGCACGATGTTGCCGAGCTTGATTTCGGTGTCGCTGGCGCCAGTGTCGTATTTCTTTTGGGCGAGGACGTGGGTCGAGGAAATGGCGAGCAACATGGTCGCGGCCGAGAGCGACAACAGCCGCGCGGACGTGGCAGACATTTGAGTTCCTTCCCTTGCTTGCAAGGCGAGATTTTCTTGTTCTGCAGGCTCTTTTGCGCCTGCGAGATAAGTCATACCGCGATTGCACAATGGCTCAAATGGAAAGCGACCAAAAACGCAACAAGGCCCGCGCTGTTTTTGACGCGGGCCTTAGTATTTTCCGTTATGTGGAATGAAGGCGATCAGCCACCCACGTCAGCGCTAATGACCTCGCCGAACAGCTCCCATTTATCGCCCTTGAAGCGCATCAGCTGAAGCTGGCTGATCGGCGCAAAGTCGGTCGCAGATGTGTTGATCTTGATGCCGGGCAGCAGCACCTCCGTTCGGAAGTCCTTCAGGCTGGCCGCCTGCTTCATGACGTTTTCGCGGGTGAGGTTGTCACCGCACTTCTTGAGAACCTCAACCAGCGTCTGGGCGACCCCATAACCGGTAACGATCAATCCATCGAGCTTGTTGCCTTCCGGAAAATCCTTGTCGAGGAAGGCGAGAAATTCCTTCATGCCGGGGTCGTTGTTCCACTGGGTATCCGCGACGTCCTTCAGATACGCTGCGGAAATAATGTCCTGCGAGTTTTCGAAGCCGGCCGGCTTCATCACGCTGCCGATCGAGTTGGACACGTTGTTGAGGAAGTGCATCGGTTTCCAGCCGATCTCGGCGGCCTTCTTGATAGCCTGCGCCGCAAATTTCGGCGTCGTGATGTTGACGAATACGTCGGCGTTCAACGACTTCAGCTTGACGATGTGATTGTCGATGGTCGGCTCGGAGGTCTCGTAGCTCTCCTCCACTACGATCATCGAGGCGGCCTTTGCGCCAAGGCCGTCCTTCAGACCTTTGAGATAGTCCTTGCCGTAGTCATCGTTCTGGTAAAGGACGGCAATCTTCGCGCCGGGCTTTTCCTTCAAAAGATATTTCGCATAGATCTGCGTCTCGCTCTGGTAGTTGGGCTGCCAGCCCATGGTCCAGGGGAAGTCCTTCGGGTCGTTCCACTTCGTGGCGCCGGTGGCCACGAACAGTTGCGGCACCTTCTTGCTGTTCATGTATTTCTGGATCGCCGAGTTCGGCGGTGTGCCGAGCGAGTTGAACACCAGCAGAACTTCGTCCGATTCCACCAGCTTGCGCGCCTGCTCGACGGTCTTTGGCGGCGAATAGGCATCGTCATAACTGATGAAGTTGATCTTGCGACCGTTGATGCCGCCAGCGGCATTGATCTTCTTGAAGTAGGCTTCCTCGGTTTTTCCGATCACGCCATAGGCGGAGGCGGGTCCGCTGTAGGGCATGATGTTGCCGATCTTGATTTCGGTGTCCGAGGCGCCGGTGTCATATTTTTTCTGGGCGAGTGCCCCGGTGGCGGACGCGGTGAGCAAAGCCAAGCCAGCCAAATAGGCGGCTGAAAACGCGGCCAAACGCAAATGCATTGCGGGCATTTCTGATCTCCCTGATCAATTGTGATGTGTCATGTTTCTTGACGTGGAGCTCTGCGGCTCCTGACGACATTCAACACCCGCGCGGGATCGCCAGCAAGAAAAAGCCCCAGCGACATCGTCGCGGGGGCGGTATAATTCGTGTTCGCTGATGCAGCAGACTGCTGCGGCAACTGAGCTATTGCGTCGCGACGTCGGCGCTGAATATCTCGCCGAAGCGCTCCCACTTGTCGCCCTTGAAGCGCTGCATCTGCAATTGCGAGATCGGCGCGAAATCGGTGGGCGAGGTATTGATGGTGATGCCCGGCAGTAGCGTGTCCGGCGTGAAGTCCTTCAGGCTGGCGGTCTGCTTCATGACATTCGCCCGGGTCAGGTCGTCGCCGCACATCTGCAGCACCTTGACCAGCGTCTGCGCAGCACCATAGCCATAGACTGTGCTGGAATCCGCCTTGTTGGCGTCCGGCATGTATTTGTCGAGGAACGCGTTCCACTTCTTCATGCCGGGATCGTCCTTCCACTGCGAGTCGGTGCCGTCCTTGGTGTAGGAGGCCGACAGCACGCCTTGCGCATTGTCGAAGCCGGCGGGCTGCATCACCGCTCCCACGGAGACGCTGACATTGGCGAGGATCTGCAACGGTTTCCAGCCAAGCTCGGCGGTCTTCTTGATAGTCTGTGCCGCGAATTTTGGCGTCGTGAAGATCATCAGCACGTCGGAGTTCGCAGCTTTTAGCTTCACCACATGGGTGTCAATGGTCGGTTCGGCAATCTCGTAGCTATCCTCGATGGTGATCATCGATGCTGCCTTGTCGCCGAGGCCGTCCTTAAAGCCCTTCAGATAGTCCTTGCCGAAATCGTCGTTCTGGTAAAGCACGCCGATTTTCGCGTTCGGCTTCTCCTTCAGAAGATACTTCGCATAGATCTGTGCTTCGCTCTGATAGGAGGGTTGCCAGCCGATCGTCCAGGGGAAGTTCTTTGGATCGTTCCATTTGGTGGCGCCGGTGGCGACGAAAAGCTGCGGCACTTTCTTGCCGTTCAGATATTTCTGGATCGCGGTATTGGACGGCGTGCCGAGTGGGTTGAACACCACCAGTACCTCGTCGCTCTCCACCAGCCTTCGCACCTGCTCCACGGCTTTCGGTGGCGAATAGGCGTCATCGTAACTGATGAAGTTGATCTTGCGTCCGTTGATGCCGCCCTGTGCGTTGATCATGTTGAAATAGGCGGTCTCGGTCTTGCCGATCGTTCCATAGGCAGATGCGGGGCCGCTGTAAGGAATGATGTTGCCGATCTTGATTTCAGTATCGGTGGCGCCGGTGTCGTATTTCTTCTGCGCGAGCGCGCTGGACACACTGGCGGCCAGAAGCGCCATAGCAGCTGGCAGTGCTGCAAGGCGCATGGATCGTGCGAGCATCATGGATCTCCGTGATCATTTCTTCCCAGGTCTTTGGCGGAGTTCTGCGACTCCTGTCCGCATTGAATACCCCTGATGCGCCGGTCACAAGAATAAGCCCCTGCGACCAAATCGCAGGGGCTCCGTTGTTCTAGTGGTGCAGTGCAAAGTGCTGCGGCACTAGTCCGGCGCAGTCGTGTCGGCATTGATCACGTCGCCGAACAGCTCCCACTTGTCGCCCTTGAAGCGCATCATTCGCAACTGCGCGATCGGCGCATAGTCGGTGGCCGAGGTGGAGATGGTGATGCCCGGCAGCAGCGTGTCTGGCGCGAAATCCTTGAGGCTTGCCGCCTGCTTCATGACGTTCTCGCGGGTCAGGTTGTCGCCGCACATCTCCAGCACCTTGACCATGGTCTGTGCGGCGCCATAGCCGTAGACGAGGCTGTTGTCGGTGCGATCGGCACCCGGCATGTATTTGTCGATGAAGGCCGACCATTTCTTCATGCCCGCATCGTCTTTCCATTGCGAATCCGCGCCGTCCTTGCGGTAGTCGGCGGACAGGACGCCCTCTGCATTGGCAAAGCCTGCCGGCTGCATCACTGCTCCGACGGAGACGCTGACATTGGTGACGAGCTGCAGCGGGTTCCAGCCGAGTTCACCGATCTTCTTGATGCCTTGAGCCGCGAATTTCGGCGTTACGAAATGGACGACAACATCAGGATTGAGCGACTTCACCTTCACGATGTGGGAATCGATGGTTGGCTCGGAAATCTCATAGCTCTCTTCCGTAACGAGCATCGTGGCGGCCTTGGCGCCCAGCGCTTCCTTGAACGCCTTCTGGTAGTCCTTGCCGAAGTCGTCGTTCTGATAGATCACTGCGACCTTGGCGTTCGGTTTCTCCTTCATCAGGTATTTTGCATAAATCTGTGCTTCGACCGCGTAGCTTGGCTGCCAGCCCATCGTCCACGGGAAGTGCTTCGGATCGTTCCACTTGCTGGCGCCGGTGGCGACGAAGAGTTGTGGCACCTTCTTGGCATTCATGTATTTCTGGAACGCGGTATTTGACGGCGTGCCGAGGGAATTGAAGATGAACAGTGCCTCGTCGCTTTCGACCAGCTTGCGGGCCTGCTCGACCGCCTTGGGCGGCGAATAGGCGTCGTCGTAGCTGATGAAATTGATCTTGCGGCCGTTGATGCCGCCCTGGTCATTGATCATTTTGAAATAGGCGGTTTCGGTCTTGCCGATCAGTCCGTAGGACGAGGCAGGGCCGCTATACGGCATAATGTTGCCGATCGTGATTTCGGTGTCAGTGGCGCCGGTGTCGTATTTCTTCTGGGCCAGCGCGCTGCCGCTGGCCGCGACGCTGAGGGCCGCGGCAACCGATAAAGCCAGTGCGCGCGATCGGATCGAAGGCATTTCAGAACTCCCTGATTTTTATTCGTCTTGTTTTGCGGGCCTTTGCGGCTCCGGCCGGATTGAACACCGTTCGCGTGTATGCGGCAACAAAAAGCCCCTCGCGACGACACCGCGAAGGGCTGCTTTATTGGGTAATGGATATGCCGTCCCCCGGTATAATTCAGCGGCTGATCTCGCCCGAAATCACAGGGCCAAATAACTCCCATTTGTCGCCCTTGAAGCGCATCATCTGCAACTGTTCGATCGGGTAGAAATCAGTCGCGGACGTGTTGAGCTTGACGCCCGGCAGCATCGTGTCCGGCGCAAAGTCCTTCAGGCTGGCGGCTTGCTTCATCACATTGGCACGGGTGAGATCGTCGCCTGCCTGCTTCAGCACCTGGACCATGGTCTGCGCCGCGCCATAGCCGTAGACTACCGAGATGTCATTGCGGCGGGCATCCGGCGCGTATTTGGCTAGGAACGCATAGAAGCGTTGCATGCCGGGGTCATCGTCCCACTGCGGATCGGAGCCGTCCTTGGCGTAATAGGCCGACAGGATGCCTTGGGCGATGTCCTGTCCGGCCGGTTTCAGCACGGAACTGATCGACGCGCTGGCATAGCCCTGGATGTAGAGCGGCTTCCAGCCGAGTTCAGCCACCTTGCGGATACTCTGGACCGCCGACTTCGGTGTCGTGACGCTGATGAAGGTATCGGCGCCGGAGGCTTTCAGATTGATGATGTGGGAGTCGATGGTCGGCTCGGTGACCTCATAGCTTTCGGCGGCGATCAGCATGCCCCCAGCTTTGTCGCCGAGACCATCTTTCAGGCCCTTCAGCACGTCCTTGCCGAGGTCGTCGTTCTGATAGAGCACCGCGATCTTCGCGTCGGGCTTTTCCTTCAGCAGATATTTCGCATAGATGCGGCCCTCGCTCTCATAGGGCGGCTGCCACGCCATGGTCCACGGGAAAGCCTTGTGATTGCCGAAATAGGTCGCGCCGGCGGCGACGAACAGTTGCGGCACTTTCTTGATGTTGAGATATTTCTGGATTGCCGCATTGGACGGTGTGCCCAGCGGATTGAACACGACGAGCACCTCGTCGGATTCGACCAGCCTGCGTGCCTGCTCGACGGCCTTGGCCGGATTGTAGGCATCGTCATAGCTGATGAAATTGATCTTGCGGCCGTTGATGCCGCCCTGATCGTTGATCATCCGGAAATAAGCGGCCTCGATGATGCCCGCGATGCCATAGGCCGAAGCCGGCCCGCTATAGGGCATGATGTTGCCGATCTTGATCTCGGTGTCGGATGCGCCGGGATCGTATCGCTTCTGCGCGAGGGCATGGCCGGCGCAGGCGATGCTCAGTGCGGCGGCAAGCGAGATTGTTCGTGGTCGAAAGGCAGGCATCCCGGGTTGGTCCTCGTACAGCAGTCGCGAGGCGTTAATGGCATGTGCATCAACAAAAATCCCCGGCGATGTGAGCGCGAGGGGCACTTTCTGTGTGGCAGAAAGATGGTGGCGGTTCCTTCGCCCCGATTGCGGAAGAGTCGGCGCGCTGCTGATACACGCATACCAACTCGCACAAAAAAAGCGGTCACCGAAGTGACCGCTTGTCTTGCCTCAATTGTCGGATCGAACTAACCGCCCGATCCGCCGATCACTGCGCGGACGGTATCGTCCGGGCCGAAGTCTTCCGCGCCATCCACGTAGAGAAGAGCGCTGAGCTTCGAACGCGCGCGGTTGACGCGGCTCTTGATGGTGCCGACGGCGCAGCCGCAGATCGTGGCCGCGTCCTCATAGGAGAAGCCCGATGCGCCGACGAGAATAAGCGCTTCGCGCTGATCCTGCGGAAGCTTCTCAAGCGCCGCGCGAAACTCTTCAAATTCCAGATGGGCGTTTTGTGCCGGCTGGGTCTTCAGAGTCTTGGCATAGCTGCCGTCCGCATCCTCGACTTCCCGTCGCCGCTTGCGATAGTCCGACCGGAACAGGTTGCGCAGAATGGTGAACAACCACGCAGGGAGATTCGAGCCGACCTGGAAGGAGTCGATATTGGCGAGAGCGCGCAACAGCGTTTCCTGAACGAGGTCATCGGCCCGGTCGCCGTTGCCGGAGAGCGAGATCGCGAAGGCGCGCAGGCTAGGCACCGACGCCAGAATGTCGTCGCGGAGTGAGTCTGTGAGAGGCATTATTCCCCTCCTTCATTTTTGCCGGCATCGCCAGCGATCTGGGCTTGAGCCTCAGCCCCGTCCAGCTTGCGGATCAGCTCCGCAAATCGGTCCGGCACGCCCTGTCGCACGACATCGTCGTACATGGCGCGCAACTGATGCCCGATCCGTGACTGGATTTCGGCGTTTAATCCGCCCTTTGGCTTCACATCTTTCATGACCCGTTCCACATTCCCCAGAAGACATGTCCCTGGAATTTGAGAAATTTTCTTGATTTTTGAAGCCTTTGCGGCGTCTGTCGGCGATCTAATGCGGAGCGTGGCCGAAAGTTCCGACCCGATGGAACTTTTGTCTGGCTGGGGCGTAAACATGCACAACGAGGGAGCCGGATTGTATCCGAATACCCCTTCGACTTTGACGTAGAGTCGTCTTTGACCAGACAGGATGGAGTGGGGATGTCCCGATCACAGCTCGTAGCTGAACACTTGCCGCTGTTGCGGCGCTATGCCCGCGCCCTCACAGGTAACCAGGCCTCAGGCGATGCCTATGTAGGCGCCATGCTGGAAGCGTTGCTGCAGGACCAGTCGTTGCTCGACGAGCAACACGGAGCCCGTGCCGGCTTGTTTCGCCTGTTCACCCAGATTTGGAACTCTGTCACCTTGAACGACAATCCGGACGTCGCGCCGCTGCAGGCCGCCTCCGAGAAGCGCATTTCCAACATCACCCCGCTGCCACGACAGGCCTTCCTGTTGCTGTCGCTCGAAGGCTTCTCGGAAGAGGAAGTCGCCTTCGTACTCGATGCTGATGTGGCGGAAGTGCGTACACTGGCCGATACGGCCGGCCGAGAAATGGCAGCCGAAATCGCCACCGACGTTCTCATCATCGAGGACGAGACCTTCATCGCGATGGATCTCGAAAGCCTCGTGAAGAATCTCGGCCATAACGTCATCGGCGTTGCACGCACCCATGCAGATGCGGTTGCGCTCGCAAAGAACAAGAAGCCCGGCCTGATCCTCGCCGATATCCAGCTCGCCGATGGCAGCTCGGGTCTCGATGCGGTGAACGAGTTGCTGCGCATCTTCGAAGTGCCGGTAGTCTTCATCACCGCCTATCCGGAGCGTTTCCTGACTGGCGAACGTCCGGAGCCGGCCTTCCTGATCTCGAAGCCGTTCCAGCCCGCGATGGTCTCGGCCGTCGCCAGCCAGGCGCTGTTCTTCCAACGCAACTCAAAGAACAAGACAGCCAAGGCATCCTGATTTCAAGGCGCCCTAACTCCGGCGTCCTGATTTCGCTGGTATTGATTGACATCGAAGCGGCTGGGCCATGTGCCCGGCCGCTTTCGTTTGGCCAGAAGCCATCCAGAGCGCGCCGGATGATACCTGCTCAATAAGTCCTCTTCGCTTGCGCAAACTATCAGCGGGCAGAAGGAGGGGGCTGACAGTATTGTGTTGATGCAGCGATCAATGCCGATATCATCCCTCGATAGGCGGCAAATTGCCACGTCCCGCAGGGCTCATAGGCTTTGACGGGCTGGCGGGGCTGCGTGACCCTTCTGGTCGAACCGGTGCGCATGAACTCAACTGCCGACGCTGAACCTCATATCTATCAATCCACAGTGACACGCCCCGTTGCGGTCGATGTCAGCAAGGTGTCGCTCACTTTCGATACGGCCGACGGCAAGGTCGAAGCGCTATCCAATGTCGATCTGCAAATCAGTGGTGGGGAGTTCGTCTCCTTCATCGGTCCCTCCGGCTGCGGCAAGACCACGCTGCTGCGTGTGATCGCGGACCTGCAGCAACCAAGCTCTGGCAGCGTCACTGTCAATGGCATGAGCGCCGAGCAGGCGCGGCTCGGGCGCAATTACGGCTATGTATTTCAGGCGCCGGCGCTGTTTCCCTGGCGCAACATCGAGGCCAATCTCAAGCTGCCGCTGGAGCTGATGGGCTTTTCGCCGATCGAACAAAAGCAGCGCGCCGCGCGCTACCTCGACCTCGTCAATCTCACCGGCTTCGAGCGGAAGTTTCCCTGGCAGCTCTCCGGCGGTATGCAGCAGCGGGTTTCCATCGCGCGGGCGCTGTCGTTCGATCCCGAATTGTTGCTGATGGACGAGCCGTTCGGAGCACTGGATGAGATCGTACGCGATCATCTCAACGAACAGCTCCTGCAGCTCTGGGCCAAGACCCGCAAGACCGTGTTGTTCGTGACGCATTCGATTCCCGAAGCGGTGTTTCTTTCCACCAAGATCGTGGTGATGTCGCCGCGGCCGGGCCGTATCACTGATATCATCGACTGCAATTTCCGGCGCGACCGCACGCTGGAAATTCGCGAGACGCCGGAATTCATGGCGATCGCGCAGCGCGTGCGCACGGGGCTGCGTGCCGGGCATTCCTATGACGAGTAGTACGGCGGATACGATACCGGTCGCGCGCGCGGCACGGCGCACGCATCCGTTGGTCAAGCGTAGTACGCCGCTGGTGACCATTGTCGCAGTGCTGATCGTCGTCTGGTACATCGGCGCCGTGCTGATGAACCTGTCGCTTGTGCGCGGCGGCTTCGAGCGCGAGGAAGCGCCTTACACGACGATGGAATTGCTGGAAGGCACCATGAGCGCGGAACGGCCGCTGCTGCCGTCGCCGCATCAGGTGGTCGGTGCTTTCATCGACGGCGTGTTCGGCTATGCGCCGACGGCGCCGCGTAGCCTCGTCTATCATTCCATGGTGACGCTGTCGGCGACGCTGCTCGGCTTCGCGCTCGGCGCGCTGCTCGGCATCGTGCTGGCGCTCGCCATCGTGCACAGCCGCGTGCTGGAGCGCAGCCTGATGCCGTGGATCATCTGCTCGCAGATGGTGCCCATATTGGCGCTGGCGCCGATCTTCATTGTGGTGCTCGGTGCCATCGGCCTGCAGGGCCTGCTGCCGAAATCGATTATCTCGGCCTATCTGAGCTTCTTCCCCATCACCATCGGCATGGTGAAAGGCTTCACCTCGCCCGATCCGATGCAGATGGATCTGATGCGGACATGGTCGGCGACATCTAGGCAGGTGCTGTCGAAACTGCGCTGGCCCTCGGCGGTGCCCTATCTCTTTGCCAGCCTCAAGGTCGCCATCACCATTTCGCTGATCGGCGCCATCGTCGCGGAATTGCCGACCGGCGCGGAAGCCGGCATCGGTGCACGCCTGCTGGCCGGCTCCTATTACGGCCAGACCATCCAGATCTGGTCGGCGCTGGTTGCCGCAGCCGTTTTGGCTTCTGGTTTGATCGCCATCGTCAGCTATGCCGAACGCAAGGTGGCGCAGCGGATGGGCGCGCGGTCATGAACCGCCGCCAGATCCGCCTCGGCTTCATCATGTCGGCCGTCTGCGTCCTGATCACGCTGATGCTGCCGCTGCCGCTGGCCGGCACGCCCGTCGCAGCACTGATGGCGCGGCCGCTGACCTTCCTGCTCACCGGCGTGATCGTGCTGGTCTTCGCTTTCGCTGCCGGCTTCCGTGGCCTGCCTGCCATTGTGATCGGCCTTGTCGGGGCAGGTATCACGGCGGACATGACGTTGACGCTGTTGCGCGATCCCTTGATTGCTGGCGATGCCGCGTCAGGCTTCTGGATGGTGGTGATCGGCGTCTGGCTGGCGTCGTGGATCTGTGTCGTCGCGCTGGCCGGGTTGAAGCCGCGCAACAGCGCCTTTCGCAAGGTCATCGATCTCGCCATTCCGCTGCTGTTCGGTGCGGCCGTGTTCTATCTTTGGGAAGTTGTGGTGCGTGGGGCGGGCGTGCCGCCGGTGCTGCTGCCGTCGCCGAGCGCTGCCGCTACGAAATTCATGGCGTCGCTGCCGATATTGGGCGCGGATTTCGTGCAGACCTTCATCCGTGGTGTGCTGATCGGCTATGCCATCGGCTGCGGCGCCGGGCTTCTGGTGGCGATCCTCGCGCATCGCTTTGAATTTCTCGGCCGCGGGCTGCTACCCTTGGGTAACTTCTTCTCGGCACTGCCGCTGGTCGGCGTGGCACCCATTATGGTGATGTGGTTCGGCTTCGACTGGCCATCGAAGGCTGCTGTGGTGGCGCTGGTGACATTCTTCCCGATGCTGGTGAATGCGTTGGCCGGTCTGCAAGCTGCCGGCGAGATCGAGCGTGACCTGATGCGCTCCTACGGCGCGAGCTATGCCCAGACTCTCATCAAGTTGTATCTCCCCGCTGCTCTACCTTTCATCTTCAATGCACTGAAGATCAATGCCACACTGGCCCTGATCGGTGCCATCGTCGCGGAATTCTTCGGCACGCCGACGCAAGGCATCGGCTTTCGAATTTCCACCGAAGCCGGGCGCATGGCGCTCGATATGGTGTGGGCGGAGATCGCGCTGGCCGCGATCGCGGGAATGGCATTTTATGGACTTGTTGCGCTCGCCGAGCGCGTGACGACGTTTTGGCATCCATCGATGCGGACCTAGTTCGGCAGGTTCGCCAATTCTGGAGTTGAGCATGAAGAAGATCATGGCATTCGGCGCAGCGATGGCTCTCTCGCTCGGCTCCGCGCAAGCGGCGGACAAAGTCACCATCCAGCTCAAATGGGTCGCACAGGCCCAGTTCGCCGGCTACTTCGTCGCCAAGGAGAAGGGCTTCTACAAGGACGCCGGGCTCGACGTGACGATCAAGCCGGGCGGTCCCGATGTCGCCCCACCGCAAGTGATCGCGGGCGGCGGTGCCGATGTGGTGGTGGACTGGATGCCGTCGGCGCTGGCCTCGCGCGAGAAGGGCGTGCCGCTGGTGAATATTTCGCAGACCTTCAAGAAGTCCGGGCTCGAACTCACCTGCCGCGCCGAGACCGGCATCAAGAAGCCGACCGATCTGAAGGGCAAGGTCACCGGCGTCTGGTATGGCGGCAACGAATATCCGTTCCTCTCCTGGATGTCGAAGCTGGGCTACAAGACCGATGGTTCGCCGGCCGGCGTCAAGATCATCAAGCAGGGCTTCAATGTCGATCCGCTGCTGCAGAAACAGGCCGATTGTGTGTCGACCATGGCCTATAACGAATATTGGCAGGTGATCGACGGCGGCTACAAGCCGAGCCAGCTCACCGTGTTCAAATATGAGGACGAGGGCGTCGCCACGCTGGAGGATGGTCTCTGGGTGCTCGACAAGAACCTCAAGGATCCCGCCTTCGTCGCCAAGATGGCGAAATTCGTGAAGGCGTCGATGAAGGGCTGGGACTATGCCAAGGCCAATCCCGACGAAGCCGTGAAGATCATCCTGGCTGGCGACTCCACGGGCGCCAAGACTGCCAAAGACCAGAAGCGCATGATGACCGAGGTCAGCAAGTTGCTCGGCGATGCCAATGGCAAGCTCGACGTCAAGGACTATGATCGCACCGTTGCGACGCTGATGTCTGGCGGTTCGGATCCCGTGATTACCAAGAAGCCGGAAGGTGCCTACAGCTTCGCAGTCTATGACGCGATGAAGTAATCGCGGGTATCAGCGGCGCGCGAATAACGGCTGCGCGCCGATTGACTTGGCGAGGTGATCGCCAAAGGCTTCACTGATCGGCGGCAGCGTGCGGCCGGCTTTCTTGATGATGGTGATGGCCCGCGAGAAATCCGCGACGTCGATCTGCCGCGAGCGGAGGTCCGGCTCCGCGCCGATCTCGCGAGCGGAGCCGGGCAGGATGGTGATGCCCAGGCCGGCGCGGACCATGGCGATAGCCGTCATCATATAGGTCGCTTCGCAGGTCGGCTGCGCGATGTGTCCCGCGGTCAGGAAGGCGCTGTCGACGACCGCGCGGACGCTGGTCGCGGGATCCATCAGCACCAGCGGATATTTCATCAGATCGTCGATGGTGACCTTGCGGATGCCGCCGATTGGGTGCTTCGCCGGAAACACCACATGCATGCGGTCGCGCACTTCGAGCAACACGTCCACGTCGTGGCCGGTGACGCTGCCGCCCATGATGCCGAGATCGACCTCTTCTGAGCGGACGAGGTCAAGGACGCGGTTGGCAATCACGTCCTTCAGGACGAAAGATGTGCCGGGTTGCAACTCGCGAAACGACTTGATGGCCTCGGGCAGGGCACCCGCGGCGACTGAGGGAAGCGCCGCGATCCGGACGATGCCCCGGCGCTTGGCCGCGATATCGCGAGTATCCACGACGACGGCGTCGAGATCGCGGATCATGCGCTGAAACACCGGCAGCAGTTCGCGGCCGACCCGCGTCAGTTCGACGGAGCGGGTGTTGCGATCGAACAGTTTCACCTCGAGGGTTTCTTCGAGGCGCCTGATCTGAACCGTCAGCGTCGGCTGCGCCAGATGCAGCAACTCCGCGGCGCGGGTGAAGCTGCCGGTTTGGGCGACGACGACGAAAGACCGGATCTGCCGGAGATTCACATCCATAGAGAATTTCTATCGATGGGATAGAATTAATTCAATTGAATAGAGAGAAGCTTCTGGCTTCAATGCCCGAAAGCGACATGCGCGTGATCGCCTGCTCAGGCCCGTGACATGTCCGTCAAAAGAGATCGGGAGATAGACCTGCAGCGGTCGCGGTTTTCGCGATGTGACTGCAGGCAAGTTTGATCCAGGGAGAGCTGCTCGTGCGTACCATCAGGATCGGATCCGGTGCCGGCTATTCGGGGGACCGGATCGAACCGGCGATCGAACTCGCCGAAAGCGGCAACCTCGATTATCTCGTCTTCGAGTGCCTTGCCGAACGCACCATCGCGCTCGCCCAGCAGGACCGGCTGAAGGATCCCCACGGCGGCTTCGATCCGCTGCTTGCCGACCGCATGAAGGCGGTGCTGTCCATCTGCCGAAAGAACGGCGTCAAGATCGTCACCAATATGGGCGCGGCGAATCCTGTCTCGGCGGCGCAGGCAACGCGTGAGATCGCCAAAGTGTTAGGGCTGACCGGTCTCAAGGTTGCGGCCGTGACCGGCGATGATGTGCTGGATCAGGCGCGCATGTCCGACGTTGCGTTGGACGAGGGCGGCTCCGTCAAGGCGCTCGGCAACCGCGTGATCTCGGCCAATGCCTATACCGGCGCAGCCCCCATCGCCGAAGCGCTTGCCGGCGGCGCCGATGTCGTCATCACCGGCCGTGCGGCTGACCCGGCCTTGTTTCTCGGGCCGCTGGTTCATGAATTCGGCTGGGCGATGGATGACTGGGATTTGCTCGGCAAGGGCACCATGGTCGGCCATCTCCTCGAATGCGCCGGCCAGATCACCGGCGGCTATTTCGCCGATCCCGGCGTCAAGGACGTGCAGGGTCTCGCGCGGCTTGGTTTCCCGATCGGCGAGGTGCGCGAAGACGGCGATCTCGTCGTCACCAAGGTTGCGGGTTCGGGCGGCCAGATCACGCGCGCGACGGTGGCGGAGCAGTTGCTCTACGAAATTCATGATCCGACCCGCTATTACCAGCCGGATGTGGTTGCCGATTTTTCGCAGGTGCGTGTCGAGGAGGTCGGACCGGATCGCATCCATGTCACAGGTGGAAGCGGAGCGCCGAAGACGGGCTTGCTGAAGACGTCTGTCGGCTATCTCGACAGCTATATCGGTGAGGGAGAGATCTCCTATGCTGGTGCCAATGCCGTGGCGCGGGGGCGTCTGGCGCTTGAGATTGTGCGCGAACGCCTCACGCTCACCGGCGTGAAGATGACGGAGAGCCGGTTCGACCTGATCGGCGTCAATGCGCTGCATGGTGACGCCCTGGCCGAAGGCCGTGATCCCTATGAAGTCCGCATCCGCGTCGCCGGGCGTACCGACTCGCTCGCAGAGGCCGTGAAGATCGGCAACGAGGTCGAAACGCTCTACACCAATGGACCCGCCGGCGGCGGCGGGGCCTGGAAATCGGCGCGCGAAATCGTCGGCGTCGCTTCGGCTTTGCTGCCTGAAACTGTCGTGACGTCATCAGTCACATTCATGGAGGCCTGACCATGAAACTCCGTGAGATCGCGCATTCACGCAGCGGCGACAAGGGCGACACGTCCAACATTTCTGTCATCGCTTTCGATATGGGGGACTTCGCGTTTCTGGCCGAGCATGTGACCGCCGATTGCGTCGCGGACCATTTCGGCGACACTATCGCCGGCACCGTCACGCGCTATGAATTGCCGGCGCTCGGCGCGCTAAACTTCGTGCTGACGGGCGCGCTCGGTGGCGGTGTTGTGCGATCGCTCGCGCTGGATACGCACGGGAAATCATTCAGCTCTGCGCTGCTTGAATTCGAGCTGCCGGACAAAGGAGCGTCATCCGGCTCACCATGATCTTCGTCACAGCAGGGCGACGATACTTTCATACCAAAAAACCAAAAACGGGAGGACTATTGATGAAGCGACGTACATTCCTGGCTGGCCTCGGTGCAACTGGCGTCAGCGCTGCAGTTTTTTCTCCGGCGATCGTTCGTGCTGCTGCGGATACTCCACTGAAGTTCGGTGTGCTGTCCGACATGACAGGCCTGTTCGCTGACAACGGCGGGCAGGGCTCGGTGGCGGCAGCGCAGCTCGCGATCGACGAATGCGGTGGCAAGGTACTCGGTAAGACGATCGAGCTGATCCAGGCCGACCATCTCAACAAGCCCGATGTCGGCGGCAATATTGCGCGCCAGTGGTATGATCAGGAAGGCGTTGACGTCATTCTCGACGTGCCGGTGTCGTCTGTTTGCATCGCCGTGCAGACCTTCGCCAAGGACCGCAACAAGATGTTTATCACATCGGCGGGCGGTTCGGCGGATCTCAGCGGCAAGTTCTGTTCGCCGAACTTCATTCAGTGGACCTACAATACTTACGCGCTGGCCAATGTCGCCGGCAAGGCGATGCTTCAGCGCGGTGGCGACACATGGTTCTTCGTTGTTGCGGACTATGCCTTTGGCCAGGCACTCGAGCGTGACGTGACGGAAGTTGCCGTGAAGGGCGGCGGCAAGGCGCTTGGCCGTGCGCCGCATCCGATCAACACGGCGGATTTCTCCTCGCAGCTTCTGACGGCCAAGTCGTCGGGCGCCAAGGTCATCGCCATCGCGAATGCCGGCAGCGACACGCAGAATGCCATCAAGCAGGCAGAAGAGTTCGGTTTGATGGGCGGCGATCAGAAGATGATTGCGCTCTTGATCGACGTGAATGACATCCGAAGCGTCGGATTGAAGAGCGCGCAAGGCCTGCTGGTGACGTCCGGCTTCTACTGGAATATGGACGACCGCACGCGTGCATTTTCCAAGCGTTACGCTGCCAAGATGGGCAAGCCGCCGAGCATGATGCAGGCCGGTGTCTATTCCTCGACGCTGAACTACATCAAGTCGGTGGAGGCCGCGAATACCAAGGATCCTGCCGCTGTGGTCAAGGATCTGCAGGGGCGTACGTTTGACGATGCCTTTCTGCGCAACGGCAAGCTGCGTCCGGACAATCTGATGGTCCACGACATGTATCTCGCCGAGGTCAAGAAGCCTTCCGAGGTCACCGATAGCTATGACGTGTTCAGAATCCTCGCCACGGTGAAGGGCGAAGACGCGTTCTCGCCGCTCTCGGCGAGTGCATGCCCAATGGTGATGAGCAAGAAGTAAGCCGAACAGATAACTCTATGAATCGAGCGTCGCGGGCAGGGAAATACCTTTACCCGCGATTCTTTCGAAGGGTGAGAGAGCCTTACCTATTCCTCAAAAGAATGCGGGGTGCAGCTGGCATCACCACAGCTCCACCCCGCGTCGCCGGTCAATTGGGGCAGGGGACGACCGGCTTCCGGGAAGACGCGCGAGGGTGAAAAGCGTTCCCGCGGGCGTCAAATTATTTAACACACGGTTAAGTGATCGCCGTTCTTGAACCTAGAGCCTTGACGCACGTTCCTATCATGAGCGCCACGCAACGACGCGGCGCAGGGCAGGCGAGGCTCACATGTCAAAGGTATCCAGCTTGGTCTTGGGAATGGTCGCTGGAGCGACCATGTTCGGCGCCATCCAGTATGCTTCCGGCAATGATCTGCGGGGCACGCTGACTGATTCAGACAAGGCTGCATCCAGCGGCGTCAACCGGGCTGCCAAGGGTGACCGGGCATCACTAATTACCACACAGAACGAGCAGAGCCAGACTCTCTCGTTCCGCGTTCAGGGGCTGTCGGATACGTCCGTCCTTCTGCGGATGGGCGTCGCGCCCGTGGTGGCTCCAACCAAGAATGAAGCCGTCAATATCCGACCTCTCCCCATGAATGCCAAACCGCAGCGTGCGGCGGTGGGCTGCGAACCGCCTGTGAGTGTGCTCAGCGAGATGGCAAAGATGCTGCAGCCGGGTCGCTGCGTGACCTGATCTTCACGCTGACAATTTAAATCAATCGTCGGCGACCTCATCGGGGTCGCAGGTTTCATTCGTATCATCATCTGCCGCAGCGCTGCTGCGATTGGCCATATAGCCGAGTGCGACGCCGGCCAGCGCTAGCAGCGGAATAACCTTTTTGAGGCCGAGCGTGCGCGCGATCTGAATGCCGGTCGCCACCAGCATCGGATCGATCAGCGGCGCATTCGCAGCCGCTCTGGCCGCTGCGCGCGCCGCGGCTGCTGCGCGCTCGCGGGCCTGCTTCTGCTTGCTCGCATAGATCTGTGCGAAGATCGCCGCGATGACCAAAAAGATGCCGGCGATGGTGAGGCAGGCCTCGATGACGCCGTAGCGCTGCATTACCGCGATGAAGGCTGCAACACACAGGAAGCAGAGCGCCACGAAACCAGCAAAGCCCGCCAGTGCCATGAGCGATGTCATGCGCAGGCTGTTGCCTGTGCTGTTCTTCAGATCGTCGATGATACCCTTCAGCATGGAAGCCCCCGAAAACTCTAAAATACAAAGAAAACTGACGGCACCCTCGGGCACCGCCAGTCATCACATTCCAATCCTGCACATATGAATCAGCGGCGCCAAGCCATCCCGATCAGCACGCCGAGGCCGAGCGCCAGGCCGACTGCAGCCAATGGGCGCTGGGTGATGCTGTCTTCCAGCGTTTCCTCCAGTGAATAGGCTGCGTCATGCGCAGCATCATAGGCCGCGCTGCCGCGCTCCCGCATGTCGGACATCATGTCTTCGGCGTCGGCACGGGCTTGCTTGACGCCGCGGCGGGCTTGTTTAGTAGCTTGGCCCGTAAAGGCATTAAGCGCGTCGGTGATCTGTTCGGTCAGGGCGGCAACATCGTTTTTCACGGCGGTGAGGTCCTTCTGAAGGCGGCTATAGGTTGCTTTGTCGGTCAGTTTCTTGAGTTCATCCAGGCCATCGATATCCGCCATGCGAAGCTCCCCTGATACTGAAAATCCAATGCAGAAACGCCCGGTTAGACCGTAGGTTCCATCAGTAGAGCTGGATTAATCCGGCGGCAACTGCGGCGAATTGATCGGCATCAAATGCTCTTTCAGGATCAGCCCGACGATCAGGATCGGCGCCGCCAGGAAGCCGCCCATCGGGCCCCAAAGCCAGGTCCAGAACGCCAGCCCGATGAACACCGCCAGCGCGTTGAGTTGCAATTTGCGTCCAATGATCGTGGGCGTGATGAAGTGGCCTTCCATGAAGGTGAGGCCGACGAACAGCAGCGGCGCGATCATGCCCGCTGCGATCGTTTCCGACGAAATGATGCCCACCGCGACCAGGATGACGAACATGGCTACGGGGCCGATGATCGGGAAGAAGTTGAGCGTGGCTGTCAGCGCGCCGAGGCCGGCCGGGTTGGGCATGCCGGTGGCCGCGCAGATCACGCCGGTGGCAATGCCGACTCCGAAATTGATCATAGTGACCATCAACAGATATTCGCCAAGGCTGGTCTCTATCGCATTGAGAATGCGCAGGGTCCGCAGCCGCCATTCGTGATCGGCGAAGTTCATCACCAGCGCGCGGCGCAGGTCTTTCCAGCTTGCGATGAACAGCACCAGCGTGGCGAAGAACAGCAGGAATTCGGTGAAGGTTGGCGACAGGAATTCGACGGTTGGCTGCACCCAGTCGATCTTGGGCAATTCGAACTTTGTTGTCGCAAGCGTTTCGGCGCTGCTGAACATGCTCTGTATCTGGTGCCAGAGCGCCAGCGGTCGGTCGAAGACATGCAGCTTGTTCTTGAGCAGCGAACCTAGTTCGGGGAGCCGCGTCGTCCATTCCATCAGCGGGGATGAAATAAGCCCCACGATGAAGGCGAGCCCGGCGCAGACCAAGATAACGATCAGGACTGCCGAGACTGATCGCGGAATGCGACGCTTTTCGAGAAAGCTTGCTGCAGGCGACAACATGGTGCCAATGATGAAGGCTGTCACGATTGGCAGGAAGAATGCCTTGGCGACATAGAGCACCGTAATCACGGTGATCACCAGCAGCGATACCAGCGTGAAAGCAACCACCTCGGCACGGCGGAACACCGGCGGCTGCTCGATCTTGCTCTCGGGCACCGGCGTGCCGGCGGGCTTTTCGGGGAGAGCGCGTACTTCACTCATGAGCTGTCCCGACATGCCGCCACTTGTTCGCGCAAACCGCGTTCGCGCGTCAGATCGCCGACATGCGATCGGGCTCTACAACACGACCATACCGCAAAAGTTCCGTCGCGATTTCGTGATGGTTCCTTGGTTGACAAATCATTCGGTGAACGCCCGCAGGGAGGGAACTGTGAGGCTCCGGCGCGGTTGGTTGCGGTCATCACGACGATGACGCGTCGCCAAACGGGGCAGTCACATGTCACAGGCATCATCTGAAAACCGCAAGCTTTCGCTGCGTCTCACAAACGCGCTCGTTGTTGCAGCCGCTCTGATCGTAGCTCCGCCGTTCATCTCCAGTGCATCGGCGCAGGTGCAGGTAATGAACTATGGACCAGCTGCGTTAAGCGCGTTTCCACCGGACGAGGATGTGATGGCTGCGCCGCGGGTGCGGGAGAACATGGATGCCGCTCTCCCCGAGCGCCTGCGCCGCGCTGAAGTCAACTATATGACCCGCGAAGCGCCGGGCACAGTGATCATCGATACTGGCAATACCCAGCTATATTATGTGCTCGGCAACAACCGCGCGATCCGCTACGGCGTCGGTGTTGGCCGCGAAGGATTCACCTGGTCCGGAACGCAAACTGTCACGCGCAAGGCGGAATGGCCGGATTGGCATCCGCCGCAGGAAATGATCGCGCGCCAGCCCTATCTGCCGCGCTTCATGGCTGGGGGCCCCGGCAATCCGCTCGGTGCCCGCGCGATGTATCTCGGCTCCAGCGCCTATCGCATCCATGGCACCAATGATCCGTCAACCATCGGCAAGTTCGTGTCGTCGGGTTGTATCCGCCTGACCAATGAAGATGTGCAGGACCTTTTCAGTCGCGTCAGCGTTGGGACCAGGGTTGTGGTGCTGCCGAAGTCGGTTGCCCCACACTATGAGGCGCGCACGGCTCCGGCGCCGCGCAGCGTCACATCGATCTCGGTTCGCCCTGCCGGCGTGCAGCAGGCTCCGGGCCGTCAGGCGATGAACCTTTCCGCGTCGTCGCTCTACTGAGAGTCGATCATTCTGCTTTGATGCCGCGTTGGAGGCCCCATGACCCGATTTCTAGGACAACGGATGGCTCTTGGCGCGGTCGCGGCGATTGTCATGCTCGGTGCCGCCCCAGCGCAGGCACAGGATTTCTTCTCGGCATTGTTCGGCGGGATAGCGCGTGGTCGTGGCCCGGATATCTCGCTGCCGTTCGTCAATGAAGGTCCGCCGGTGCAGGAGCAGCGCCCTCGCGCAGCAAGCGGCGGGCGTCAGGCTTTTTGCGTGCGCATGTGCGATGGGCGTTACTTCCCGATATCAGCCACCGACAGTCAGAGCCGCGCAGCGTCGTGCAATAATTTCTGTCCGGCGAGCGATACCAAGGTTGTTTATGGCAGCAGTATCGACACGGCGGCGACCGAGAGCGGCAAGCCCTATTCCGAGCTGCCGAATGCATTCAAGTACCGCACCGAACTGGTGGCCGGTTGCACCTGTAACGGTAAGGACCAGATCGGTCTGGCGCCGGTGAAACTCGAGAACGATCCAACACTGCGCAAGGGTGATATCGTCGCCGGTGCCGATGGGCTGATGGTCACTGGTCGCGGCGCTGACAAGCGCGGCGCGTCGCTGCAGATGTCGCCAGTCTCGCCATCGGTGCAGGCGAAGTATGAGCGCATGCCGGTGGTGGCGCGGGAATAATCCGCGCCACGTGATCGATTGCGCTTAAGCCGCGCGGATCTTCCCGAGGAAGTCCGTTACCTGAGTACCGAGCTGGCGTGTCTGCGTCGCCAGGGTCTCTGATGCTACCTTCACATCCTGAGCGGCTGCACCGGCTGCGTCGGCGTCGGCACTGACTCCGCTGATATTGTCCGACACGTTGCGGGTGCCGTCGGCCGCCTGCTGGGTGCTGCGGGTGATTTCCTGCGTCGCCGCGCCCTGTTCTTCGACTGCAGCCGCAATCGCGGTGGCGACTTCATTCACTTCGCCGATAATGCCGCCGATCGACTTGATGGCTTCGATGGCCTCATTGGCGACCTTCTGGATATCCGCGATCTGTTCGGAAATATCCTCGGTCGCCTTGGCGGTCTGGCTGGCCAGCGACTTCACTTCCGATGCGACGACGGCGAAGCCGCGGCCGGCTTCGCCGGCGCGCGCCGCTTCGATGGTGGCATTGAGCGCCAGCAGGTTGGTCTGAGAGGCGATGTCGTTTATGAGGCCGACCACTTCGCCAATCCGGTTCGCAGTCTGGGCGAGGCCCTGAACGGTATTGTCGGTCTGCTGTGCCTGGCTGACGGCGCGGCTGGCGATGCCGGCTGCATGCGATGCCTGGCGGCTGATGTCGTTGATCGAGGCACTCAGCTCCTCGGCCGCGGCGGCAACGTTTTGCACATTCACTGAGGCTTCGCCGGAGGCGCGCGCAGCATCTTGCACGCGGGCATTGGTCTGGCTGGACACAGCGGCCATGCCATCGGATGTCGTGCTCATCTGATCGGAGGCGCTGCCCAGCGTGGCGAGCGTGTCGCGCATCTGGATTTCGAACATGCCGATATATTGCTCGATGGCCTGCTGGCGCTGGCTCGCATTGGCATTGCGATGGCGTTCCTGTGCCTCGATCTCGGCCTTTTCCATCGCTTGCTTCTTGAAGGTCTCCAGCGCACCGGCCAGCCCGCCGATTTCATCCTGGCGATCGGCATAGCCGGCATCGACGGCGAGATCACCGCCCGCCACTTTCAGCATCGCGTCGCGGATGGTGAGCAGCGGCGTGGTGACACGGCGCGTGATGGTGACCATGGCGCCAACGACCAGCATGATGGCGGCCCCCAGTAGCACCAGTTGCAGGATCAGTGAGCGTTGCGCAGCAGACCACTGCACGAGGCTGTGGTTCTTGGCTTCATCAAGCGCGCGTTCGGCGACGACCACGGCTGTGCTCATCTTGTCCACGGTCAGCGGTGTCCAGGCCGTCGCCGGCATTTCGGGTTTCTCGCCGGTTGCGACGGCCTGAATCAGACGGTCGCGCAGTGCCAGATATTGCGGATCGAAATAGGATGTTTTCGCTGCAGCGAGGGCCGAGACGAGAGCCTGCGGCAGTTCAGTTCCCGACGATGCGATTTCCAAGGCATTCCATCCGGTCTCGATGCCGCCCGTCAGCTTCACATAGCTCCGCTGCAGCTCCGGCGAGATCTTGTTGACCGCGAGCGCGTTCGACACGATGACCGAGGCGTCGCCCGATGTGTTGCGCATCAGCCAGGCCATCTGCTTGATCGACAGTAACTGATCGATCACCGGATCGTTGTGGGTTACGGCGGCCGTGAGGGCGGAGGAGACTTTTTCGAGCATCGCCAGAACGGAATCGACATTGTCCTGGAATTCCTTGGCAAGGCCAGCGCGGCGCGAGGCCTTTGGCTTGCTCATCTGGTCCCAGGATTCGGTCTGCAACGCGATCAATGCCTGCATCAGCCGGTTAAATTCGGGCACCAGCGTCGCCTTGCTGGGGAAGTCGGCGGTGACCAGCAATTCTCCTGCTGTTTTCATTGCCGGCATTTCGGCGCCGCGGATACGGCGCAGATAGGCCTCAGTATCGGGCTGAATCACGATATCGGCGTTCAACGTGCGGAACGTCGTGGACCGGTCAGTGCGCAGATTGTGCATTGCCTTGAACACATGGCCGGATGCCTCGGCGATCGTCGACATGCGCCCCGCGACGTTGAGGCGCCCATATGATTCCCACGCGCTGAGAACCAGGAATATGACGACACAGACCGCCATGATGGCGATCACGGACTTGAGCAATGCGGAAACGGTCAATCGATGAAGCACAATGAATCCCCCAAAAAATATTTCGGTATTTAAGGCTGCAATTGGTAAATATTCACGCTCATGCGCGTCTTGATAAATACGTTTCTTGTAAAGCTACTTTAGGTGGAAAATTGTCGTGTCCGGCGACGCTTCAACGAAAAAAGCCCCGACGATGCCGGGGCTTTTGATACTTGTCAGCGCTCAATGACGTGACTGATGAGGCCCTGCCTAGGCAGCCCGGATCTTGCCGAGGAAGTCCGTTACCTGAGTGCCGAGCTGGCGCGTCTGCGTGGCCAGCGTTTCCGAGGCTACCTTCACATCCTGCGCGGCGGCGCCAGCTGCATCCGCATCGGCGCTGACGCCGGCGATGTTGTCCGACACATTGCGGGTGCCATCGGCGGCCTGCTGCGTGCTCCGGGTGATCTCCTGTGTCGCGGCTCCCTGTTCCTCGACGGCCGCGGCGATGGCAGTCGCTACTTCATTGACTTCGCCGATGATGCCGCCGATCGACTTGATTGCCTCGATGGCCTCATTGGCGACCTTCTGGATATCTGCGATCTGCTCGGAAATATCGTCGGTTGCCTTGGCGGTCTGGCTGGCCAGTGACTTCACTTCCGACGCGACGACCGCAAAGCCGCGTCCGGCCTCGCCAGCGCGCGCGGCTTCGATAGTGGCGTTGAGCGCCAGCAGGTTGGTCTGCGAGGCGATATCGTTGATCAACCCGACCACCTCGCCGATCCGGTTGGCGGTCTTGGCGAGGCCTTGGACGGTGCCGTCGGTTTCCTGCGCCTGATTGACGGCGCGACTGGCGATTCCCGCGGCGTGCGCGGCCTGCCGGCTGATATCGTTGATCGACGAGCTCAGCTGTTCGGCGGCCGAGGCAACATTCTGCACGTTCAGGGAGGCTTCGCCCGAAGCTTTTGCTGCGACCTGCACGCGGGCATTGGTCTGGCTGGATACGACCGCCATGCCATCCGATGTGGTGTTCATCTGATCGGACGCGTTGCCGAGCGCGTTGAGCGCATCGCGCATCTGGACCTCGAAGGTCCCGATGTGCTGTTCGATGGCCTGCTGCCGCTGGGTCGCGTCGGCGTTGCGATTGCGCTCCTGCTGTTCGATCTGTGCTTTCTCCTTGGCCTGTTGCTTGAAGGTCTCCAGAGCGCCGGCGAGCGCGCCGATTTCGTCCTTCCGTTCGGAATAGCCGGCATCGACGACAAGATCGCCTGCGGCGACTTTCAGCATCGCATCGCGAATGGTGTGCAGCGGGGTGATGACGCGGCGGGTGACGGCAACCATGCTGCCGAATGCTATGCCGAGCGCGGCTGCGAGCAGCGCCAGTTGCAGGATCAACGCGTGCTGCGCGGCAGTCCACTGCGTCAAGGTGTGGCTTTTGGCTTCATTCAGCGCTCGTTCGGCGACTGTAACCGCACTGGCCATGCGATCAACAGTGATTGGAGTCCATTCGCTCGCGGTGATTTCGGGCTTTTCGCCGCTCACCAGCGCATTCATGACACGGTCACGAAGAGCCATATATTGCGGGTCGAAATAAGCCACCTTTGCAGCAGCCATGGTTGCAGCCAGGTTGGGCGGCAGCTGCATTCCAGACGCAGACAATTCCAGCGCATTCCAGGCGGCATCGATGCCGCCAACAAACTTGGTGTAGGCGAGCTTATTCTCAGGTGTAGCGCGCCCGACAGCAAGGCCGTTCGCGACGAGGAGGGATCCTTCGCCGGCGGTGTTGCGCAACAGCCAGGCCGCCTGTTTGATCGACAGTAATTGATCGATCATGGGATCGTTGTGGTTCACCGCGGCGGCGAGCTGGGCCGACACTTTCTCCAGTGTTTCAAGCAGCGCCTGCGTGGTCTCCATATACTCCTTGCCGAGGGCTGCGCGGCGCGACGCCTTCGGCTTGCTCATCGCGTCCCAGGATTCGGTTTGCAGAGCGGTCAGCTTGTTGACCAACTGGACCAGCGTCGGGTGCAGCGTCTTTTGATCGGCGAATTCGATGGTGGCAATGAGGTCAGCCGCTGCTCGCATCGCCGGCATCTCGGAATCGCGAATGGAGCGGAGATATTTTTCTCCGTCCGGCTGAATGACTGTCTCGTTGTTCAGGTTCCGGTTCGTCGATGCACGGTCGGTGCGCAGATTATGCATCGCCTTGAAGGCATTCGCGGAGGCGTCCGCAATTACCGAGATGCGGCTGGCTGAACGTAGCCGCCCGTAGGAGTCCCAGGCTGTCGTTGCCAGAACGGCGACCACACAGAGCGCCATGACCACGATGACAGATTGAAGCAATGCGGAAACGGTCAATCGATTGAACATTATGAATCCCCAAATATTTGATTTAGTAAGGCTTCAAATGGTAAATATTTCCGATTGCACACGTATCGTGAAGTAGGCTTGAATACGGCTACTTTAGGTGGTTGGTGCGTAAGCGTTCTTGTGGCACGGCGAAGGACGATGCCCGGCGATTGATCGGTTCTGCTTCTCCGCGGGGGGGCGGCACTCCGCTGGCGGCGCGGATTCTACGTGACCGTCGGTGACCTGAGAGCCAGCTTGCGTGTCTAGTTTGGCGAGGTTCTTTTGTTCCGGTCCGGGAACCCAATGCTCTCGCCCACGTTGGATCACTGTTGAGCAGCTGTGGCGATGGCCGGGGCTGCTATTCGTTTTCATTGAGTCTGGGGGATACGCACATGCTTGTCGGCGTCTTGATCACTTTTCTCGTCGTCATTCTCATTCTGTACTTGATCAATCTGTTGCCGATCGACGGCCGCGCGAAGCAGATTTGCCGCGTCGTCGTGATCATTCTCGGTGTGATCTCGCTGCTGAAATACATCGCGGTTTTCTAGCGAGATGGACTAACAAAAAAGCCCCGGCGGTTTGCCGGGGCTTTTTTGCTTGCAGCCGATGCGATCGACATTCTCTCATTCGTCATGGCCGGGCTTGTCCCGGCCATGACGACAGAGAGTGTATCAAGCCAGCGCCTTCGCCTCGCGGCGGCGCGCGGTGAGGATGTACTCAGTGTAGCCGTTCGGCTGTGCGCGTCCCTCGAATATCAGGTCGCAGGCGGCCTTGAAGGCGACGCCGTCGAACGAGGGCGCCATGTTCTGATACAGCGCGTCGCCCTTGTTCTGCTCGTCCACCACCACAGCCATGCGCTTCAGCGATTCCATCACCTGATCCCTGGTAATGACGCCCTGATGCAGCCAGTTGGCAAGGTGCTGGGCAGAGATGCGCAGCGTGGCCCGATCTTCCATCAGGCCGACGCCATGAATGTCCGGCACCTTGGAGCAGCCAACGCCCTGGTCGATCCAGCGTACGACATAGCCGAGGATACCCTGGCAGTTGTTGTCGATCTCCTGCTTCACATCATCCGGCGCCCAGTTCGACTGCGACACCGGAATGGTGAGGATGTCGGTGAGCTTGCCGCGCGGCCCGCCCTTGGCGAGATCCTTCTGCCGCGTGGCGACATCGATCTGATGATAGTGCAACGCGTGCAGCGTCGCGGCGGTGGGCGAGGGCACCCATGCGGTGGTGGCGCCCGCCTGCGGATGGCCGAGCTTCTGCGTGAGCATGTCCGCCATCTTGTCGGGCGCGGCCCACATGCCCTTGCCGATCTGGGCATGGCCCGGCAGGCCATCGATCAGGCCGACATCCACGTTCCACTCTTCATAAGCCTTGATCCACGGCGTCGCCTTCATGTCGTTCTTGCGGATCATCGGACCCGCTTCCATCGACGTGTGGATCTCGTCGCCGGTGCGGTCGAGGAAGCCTGTGTTGATGAACATGATGCGCTTGGATGCATTCTGGATACAGGCCTTGAGGTTCACCGTGGTGCGGCGTTCCTCATCCATGATGCCGACCTTCATGGTGTTCTCGGGCAGCGACAGCAGTTTCTCAACGTACGCAAAGATTTCGCAGGTCAGTGCCACTTCATCGGGGCCGTGCATCTTCGGCTTGACGATATAGATCGAGCCGGTGCGGCTGTTGCGGATCGGGCCCTTGCTCTTGAGGTCGTGGATTGCGATCAGGCCGGCAACGGCGGCATCGAGCAGGCCTTCCGGAATTTCCTCGCCGGCGCTGTCGAGCACCGCATCCGTAAACATGTGATGGCCGACATTGCGCATCAGCATCAGGCTGCGGCCATGCAGGGTCAGGTTCTTGCCGTCGATCGTCTTGTAGACACGGTCTTCATTGAGCGCGCGCTTCAGCGTCTTGCCGCCCTTTTCGAAATCGGCTGAGAGCGTGCCGTTCATCAGGCCGAGCGTGTTGCGATAGACCAGCACCTTGTCGTCGGCGTCGACGGTGGCGACGCTGTCTTCCATGTCGAGAATGGTCGAGACGGCCGACTCCATGATCATGTCGGCAACACCAGCGGAGTCGTCCTTGCCAATGGTGTTGGTTCGATCGATCTTCACTTCGATATGCAGGCCGTTATTGACCAGCAGGATCGAGGTCGGGGTGGCGAGCTCGCCGAGATAGCCAGCGAGCTGGGATTCGTTCTTCAGCGCGGTGAGGTTGCCGCTCTTGAGCTTGGCCGAGAGCTGGCCCGCAATGATGCTGTAGGCCGTGACATCGGTGTGGCTGCCGGTGGCGAGCGGCGCGGCCTGATCGAGGAAGGCTTTTGCCTTGGCGATGACTTTGTCGCCGCGTGCCTTATTGTAGCCTTTGCCACCTTCAGACGGATCATGCGGGATCGCATCGGTGCCGTAGAAGGCATCGTAGAGACTGCCCCAGCGCGCATTTGCGGCATTCAGCGCATAGCGCGCATTGGTGAGCGGCACCACGAGCTGCGGGCCGCAGATCTGGCCGATCTCGATATCGACATTGGCAGTCTCGACCTGCTTGGTCGCAGGCTCCGGGAGGAGGTAGCCGATTTCCTTGAGGAACGCCGTATAGGCGTTCATGTCGAAGGCGCCCTTGTTGGCCATATGCCAGGCATCGATCTTGGCCTGCAGCGTATCGCGCACCTTGAGCAGTTCGCGGTTCTTCGGGCCCAGGTCCTTGATGAGAGCGGCGACGCCGGCCCAGAACGCATCCGGCTGGATGCCGGTCCCGGGGGCGGCTTCCTTGGCGATGAAGTCGAACAGGACGGGGGCGATCTGCAGTCCGTGGGCGTCGATGCGTTTCATGGTGTCTTTCTCGCGAGAAGCGGCAATTCTGCTCTAATTTCAGGGAGTATAAGCATAAACGGCGCCAAACCGCGGCGCCCATGGGACCTTTTAACGCCAAACGCTACCCGGTGAGAAGTCCCCTAAAGGGATCAGTGGCCGGGCGGCCGGGCCGGGGCCTGCGCGTGATCCGGCGAGATCCGCTCCAGCGCCACCTTGATCACGATGGTGAGCAGTGCCACGGCCGTCAGCACCGTTGCCGCTGCGAAGGCGCCGGCGACATTGTAGTCCTGATACAGAAGCTCGATCTGCAACGGCAACGTCGTGGTCTGGCCGCGGATGTTGCCGGAGACGACGGAGACGGCGCCAAATTCGCCCATCACGCGGGCATTGCACAGGATCGCGCCATAGAGCACGGCCCAGCGCACATTCGGCAGCGTGACCCGCATGAAGGGCGCAAAGCCGGAAGCGCCGAGTGTGACGGCGGCCTCTTCCTCATCGGTGCCCTGCACCTGCATGAGCGGGATCAACTCACGCGCCACGAAGGGCGCGGTCACGAACATGCTGGCGAGCACGATCGCCGGCAGTGCGAACATCACCTTGATGCCCATGGCTTCGATCAGGGGGCCGAACAGGCCCTGCGAGCCATAGACGAAGATATAGGCGACGCCGGCGACGATCGGCGAGATAGAATAGGGCAGTTCGATCAGCGAAATGAGGAGCGTGCGGCCTGGGAAGACGAACTTGGTCACCGTCCACGCCGCGGCGAGGCCGAACACGATGTTGATCGGCACAGCGATCAGCGCGGTGGTGACTGTCAACAGAATGGCATGCTGCGTGCCGGGCTCGGTGAGGCTGTTGAAAAACGTGCCGATGCCTTGCGACAGCGCTGAACTGAAGATCAAAGCCAGCGGTGCGATCAGGAACAGCAATGTGAGGATCGCGACGATGCCAAGTACCACGCGGCGCGTCACCGGGCCGGCACCGACGGGCGTCACCATCCATTCGGTATGGGCGCGTTCACTCGTCGGATGCGACATCACACATCTCCCCGGCCGAGATAACGCAGGTTCCAGGCCTGCACCGCGTTGGTGACAATCAGCATGGCGAAAGCCATCGCCAGCATTACCACGGCAATCGCGGCGGCAGCCTGGTAGTTGTATTCCTCGAGCCGAATATAGGTCAGCAGGGCAACGATCTCGGTCTTCATCGGCTGGTTGCCGGCGATGAAAATCACCGCGCCGAATTCGCCGAGGCTGCGCGCGAAGGACAGTGAGCAGCCGGCGAGGAAGGCCGGAAAGATCGCCGGGAAGATTACGCGCCAGAGAATCTGCAGATCATTGGCGCCGAGCGAGCGGCCGGCTTCCTCGACATCGGAGCCGAGGTCTTCGATCACCGGCTGCACCGTGCGCACCACGAAGGGAATGCTGGTAAAGGCCATCGCGATGGCAATGCCGAGCGGTGCGTAGGCGACCTGGATGCCAAGTGCATCGAGCGGTGCGCCGAACCAGCCTTTCTTGGAAAACAGCGCCGTCAGCGCGAGGCCGGCCACGGCGGTCGGCAGCGCGAAGGGCACGTCGACCAATGCGTCGAGAATGCGCTTGCCGGGAAATTGATAGCGCGCCAGTACCCAGGCGAGCAGCAGGCCGTAGATGGCGTTGAATGCGGTGGCCGCCAGCGCCATCGTCACGGTGACGCGGATGGCCGACAGTGTGCGCGGTGACGATAGGATGCCCCACAATTGCGCAAGCCCGACGTCCGAGGCTTTCAGGATCAGCGCGCAGAGCGGCAACAGCACGATCGCTCCGAGATAAAAGAGCGTAATGCCGAGCGAGAGCCCGAAACCTGGAATGACGCTACGTCTCAAGGGAAGGTCCGTGTGTGAAGCCGTTGGGGCTTCTCTTAGACGATTTGCGCGGAAAGGGAATGCGGCGAGGTCGTCTAATGCAGGCGCCCGTCCTCTCCCATGTCATGGCCGGGCAAAGCGCGAAGCGCCGCTTCGCTAGATGTTCCCGGGCATCCACGTCTTTAGTTCATTTGCAGCGAAGACGTGGATGCCCGGGTCAAGCCCGGGCATGACGGAGTTTGTGGTTCACTTCCCGCCGAACAGCGTGTCCAGCTTCGCGCCGGGATTGAGGTGTTCGGCATTCAGCTTGTCCCAGCCGCCGAAGTCGTCCTCGACGCGGTACAGCTTCACTTCCGGGAATTTGTCCTTGTATTTTGCCATCACGGTCTTGTCGGTGACGCGGTTATAGCCCTTGGCTTCGATGTCCTGGCCTTCCGGCGAATACAGGAATTCAAGATAGGCGGTCGCGAGGGCCTTGGTGCCGTGCTTGTCGGCATATTTGTCGACGACGGTCACCGGGAATTCGGCGAGCACGCTGGTCGGTGGCACCACCACTTCATACTTGTCCTTGCCGCCGGCATCTTTGCCCGCGAGGTCGCGGATCGACGAGGTCTCGGCCTCGAAGGTGATCAGCACATCGCCGGTACCGCGCTCGACGAAGGTCGTGGTGGCGGCGCGGCCGCCGGTGTCGAACACCGGGACATTGGCGAACAGCTTCTTGATGAAGTCATCAGCCTTGTCAGCACCATACTTGTTCTTCGCGAAGGCATATGCGGCCAGATAGGTGTAGCGCGCATTGCCTGAGGTCTTCGGATTCGGGAAAATCACCTGTACGCCCGGCTTCACCAGATCGTCCCAGTCCTTGATGCCCTTTGGATTTCCGGCGCGCACCAGGAAGGCCGGCAGCGAGTAATAAGGCGAGGAATTATTCGGCAGCCGCTTGGCCCAATCGGCCGGAATGAGCTTGCCGCGATCATACAGTACCTGCACGTCGGTGACCTGGTTGAAGGTCACCACATCGGCCTCGAGTCCTTCGAGGATCGAGCGCGCCTGGCGCGACGAGCCGTTGTGCGACTGGTTGATGGTGACGTCCTGGCCGGTTTTGGCCTTCCACTGCTTGGCGAAAGCAACGTTGATCTCGGCATAGAGCTCGCGCGAGATGTCGTAGGAGACATTGAGCAGCGTGTTCGGCGTCTGCGCCTGGGCGGGTGCGGTCGCGAGAATGCCGAGTCCGGCGGCGAGAGCGATAATGAAGTGGTTCACGTGTAGTCCCCTGTGAGTGAGAGCGATCGGATGGCCGGGAGCGGCGGCTGCGGCGTTTTGCCCGGCAAACGGTCCGGAATTTGCTGCGCAACGGGGGCGGGCACGGGTGCGATTTCGCGCAACTCCTGCATCGGCCGACCGTTATTGAGAAGAAGCATCTACGACGCTTGGTGTTTGAGGACAAAAATTCTATAGTTAGAACGCCTCGAAGAAGATAAAATCTTCTCTTTGCGCCTCGTTATCGAGAGATATATAGAATATAATTCCAGTCAACCCCCGAATTCGGGGCAGCGGAGTATGTATGCGGTTTCTGCCTGTCTTCCTCGATTTGCAGACCGGGCCGATCATTCTTGTCGGCCAGGGCGAACTCGTGCGCGCCAAGCTGCGGCTGCTGCTGGCGGCCGGTGCGCGGATTCGCTGGTACGCAACGGACGGCAATCGTGACACGTCCGGGCTCGATGCCGAGGGCGTGGCGCGCATTGAGCATGTCGAGGGCGATCCGGTGACCGCCGATCTTTCGGGGTGCATCGCGGTGCTCTGCGCCGGCGCCGGTGAACTCGGCCACGCGGTGGCTGCGCGCGCTAAAGCGAGCGGTGTGCCCGTCAATGTGATGGATGAGCTCGCGCACTCCACTTTCATCTTTCCGGCCATCGTCGATCGCGGCGATGTGGTCGTTGCCGTCGGTACCGGCGGTGCGTCGCCGGTGGTGGCGCGGCGTGTGCGCGAAAAGATCGAGGCGATGCTGCCTGCGCGGATCGGCGATCTCGCCGGCTTCATCGGGCGCTGGCGCAAACCGATCAACGACAAGATCGCCGATGCTCTGTTGCGTCGCAGGTTCTGGGAGCGCATCGTCGATGGTCCGATCGGCGCGCTGGTGCTGGCGGGGCGAGGTACCGAGGCCGAGAAGGCGCTGACGGAAATCGCCGATCTCTCGATCTATGCGGGTGCAGCGCAGGCCGGCGTTGTCGAAGGTCACGTCACGCTGGTGGGAGCTGGGCCGGGCGATCCGGATCTCCTGACCATCAAGGCGTTGCGCGCGCTGCAGGACGCCGACGTTGTATTTTACGACGAACTGGTGTCCCCCGAAGTCCTCGACCGCATCCGCCGGGATGCATCGCGCATTCCCGTGGGTCGCCGGGTCGGCAAGCCCGGTATCGGTCAGGATGCGATCCACAAATTGCTGATCGAAGCCGCGAAAGCTGGGCAACGCGCCGTGCGCTTGAAGGGCGGCGATCCCTTCATCTTCGGGCGCGGTGGCGAGGAGATCGAAGCGCTGCGCGAAGCGGGTGTTGCTTACTCAGTTATTCCCGGCATCACTGCAGGCCTTGGCGCTGCGGCTATGTTCGAGGCGCCGCTGACCTATCGCCGCGAAGCGCTGCGCATCACCTTCCTGACGGCGCACAAGGAAAAGGACGCCGACAAGGTCGACTGGTCGACGCTCACCGACGAGAAGATGACCGTCGTTGTTTATATGGGTATGACCGCTGCCCCCACGATCCGCGCTGGATTGCTCGCTGCCGGGCGCTCGCCACAAACGCCGGTTGGCGTGTTTGCGCGCGTGACGCGTCCGGACGCGCAAGCGGCGGTGGGTGTGCTCGACGATCTCCCGGCGCTGGTCGACCAGATCGATGGCGGTCCGGCGGTTCTCATCATTGGCGATGTCGTGGCGCATTCCGCGCCGTGGCGGGCCGCTCAGATCAACAAGCTCGTTTCAGATTTATTGGTGGCTGCCGAATGACCTCTCCGCTGCAACAGAAAATCAAGATCACCGGCCCGTCGGTGGTGACTGCCAACCGTACCTGGGACGGCGTGGTGATTTATCGCGATGCCCATAAAGGGTGGACCACCGACCTCGCGCAGGCTGCCATTGTGCGCACTGCCGATGATGCGCGTGCGCTGCTTGCTGAATCCACAGCCGATGACGTTGGCGCCATCGGTCCCTATATCGCGCCGGTCGCCGTGAACGACAACGGCACCGTCGAGCCGGGCAACCTCCGTGAACAGATTCGCCGCAAGGGCGTCACCATTGACCTTCCGGCTTCGGCTTAAGGCACCTGAATTATGTATGCTTATGATGAAATCGATCGCACGCTGATCAACGAGCGTGTCTCGGAATTCCGCGATCAGGTGAAGCGCCGCCTCGCAGGTGAACTCACCGAAGACGAGTTCAAGATGCTGCGGTTGATGAACGGCGTTTATCTTCAGCTTCACGCCTATATGTTCCGCGTCGCCATTCCCTATGGCACGCTGTCATCGCCGCAACTGCGCAAGATGGCGCATGTGGCGCGACGCTATGACCGCGGCTATGGCCACTTCACCACACGGCAGAACATCCAGTTCAATTGGATCAAGCTCGCCGATCTGCCGGATGCGCTGGAAGATCTCGCTTCGGTCGGCATCCATGCGATGCAGACATCGGGCAATTGCACGCGCAATGTCACCACCGATCAGTGGGCAGGTGTCGCGCCGGGCGAGGTCGAGGATCCACGCATCTGGGCGGAATTGCTGCGGCAGTATTCGACCATGCATCCGGAATTCTCGTTCCTGCCACGCAAGTTCAAGATTGCGATCACTGCGTCGGCCCATGATCGCGCGGCGATCAAGGTGCATGACATCGGTCTGCGAATTCACAAGAACGAGGCTGGCGAAACTGGCTTCGAAGTGCTGGTCGGTGGTGGCCTCGGTCGCACGCCATTCATCGGCAAGGTGATCAAGCCGTTCGTGCACGGCCGCGACATTCTGAGCTACGTCGAGTCCATCCTGCGGGTCTACAACCAGTATGGCCGCCGCGACAATATCTACAAGGCGCGCATCAAGATTCTGGTTCATGAGCTGGGCATCGAGAAATTCGCCGCCGAAGTTGAGGATGAGTGGCTGGCGACGCGCGAGAGTGCGCTGACGCTGGACAACGAGGTTGTCGAGGATATCCGCTCGCGCTTCAGCTATCCGCACTATCAGAAGCTCTCCGACACGCCGGACGAGCTGGCGGCCGCGTCGGCCGATCCGCATTTTGCGCGCTGGCTCAAGAACTCGGTCGCGCCGCATCAGCAGACCGGCTACGCCATCGTGACATTGTCGTTGAAGCCGGTGGGCGGCCCGCCCGGCGATGCCACGGCCGACCAGATGGATGCGATTGCCGATCTTGCCGACAAATACTCGTTCGGCGAAATCCGCGTGGGCCATGAGCAAAATCTAGCGCTGCCGAGCGTGGCGAGGCGTGATCTGCCCGCACTGTGGCGGCAGCTCGACAAGCTCGGCCTCGCCACGCCGAACGTCAATCTGGTCACCGACATCATCGCATGCCCTGGCCTGGACTACTGCTCGCTGGCTAATACGCGTTCGATCCCGATCGCGCAGGAACTAACGCGGCGTTTCGCCAATAACGATCTCGCGGAGCTGATCGGTCGGCTGCATATCAACATCTCCGGCTGCATCAATGCCTGCGGCCATCACCATGTCGGCCATATCGGTATTCTCGGCGTCGAGAAGAACGGCGAGGAATTCTTCCAGATCACAATCGGTGGCCGTGCCGACGAGCATGCCGTGGTCGGCACCCTGATCGGACCGGCGGTGCCTTTTGCCGAGGTAGCCGACGTCATCGAGGATATCGTCGAAGCCTATTTGGCACTGCGTGCCCGGCCGGACGAATTGTTTGTCCAGACTGTCGAACGCCTCGGCGTCGAGCCGTTCAAGGAGCGCGTTTATGCCACTCGTTAAGCAAGGCAAGATCGTTGCCGACGGCTATATTCACGTGGCCGACGATGCGGAGATTCCGGTCGACGGAGCGGCGTTGGTTCCGGCTGCGCGTTTTCTCGCCGATCCGGAGGCGCTGCTGAAGCGCAGCAGCCCGACCGGTGTGATCTGGCCGAATAACCGCGATCCGGAAGAGCTGGTGCCTTATCTCGACAGGCTCGCGGTGGTCGCGCTGGTCTTCCCGTCGTTCCGCGACGGCCGAGCCTACAGCCAGGCGCGCCTGCTGCGTGAACGCTACAAATACAAGGGCGAATTAAGGGCAACCGGCCAAGTGTTACGCGATCAGTTCGTCATCATGCTGCGCGCCGGTTTTGATTCATTCGAAGTGAAGAAGGATGCCGATGCGGAAGCGTTCGCGGCTACGGTGAAACGCTACACGGTGTTCTATCAGCCGACCGGCGATGGTCGCATCACGGCGCTGCATCAGCGCATGCAGTTGCGTCATGCGGAGAACGCGCGCTAATTCGCCGCATGTCGACAGCTTTCGCAGCGTTGGTTGATGACAAATGACCAGCGCGCGATACGGTCTCCATACGAAGGCATATTCATAGCACATTGCTGCCGTCATGCCGCCAACATTGGAATCTGGTTTCGTTGACTTAGCGGTGCTTCTTCAAGATTTTGCCCCCCACCTCATGACGATCGTGTTGTGAGGTTGGATGGAGATCAAAATGGTCCGTCGTATTCTTCCCGTCATTGCGGGTCTCTTAATTGCAACATCGGCGCACGCGGCAGACATTTCGCTGCTCAACGTGTCGTATGACCCGACGCGCGAGCTGTATGTCGATTTCAACAAATCGTTCGCTGCTGCGTATCAGAAGGAAACCGGCAAGAGCGTCGAGATCAAGCAGTCGCATGGCGGCTCGGGGGCGCAGGCGCGCTCTGTGATCGATGGTCTGCAAGCCGATGTGGTCACCCTCGCGCTCGCCTACGACATCGACGCAATCGCCAATAAGGGCCTGCTGGCGAAGGACTGGCAGAAGCGCCTGGCGCAAAATTCATCGCCCTATACGTCGACCATCGTGTTCCTCGTGCGCAAGGGTAACCCCAAGGCCATCAAGGACTGGGACGATCTGATCAAGAGCGGCGTCAGCGTCATCACGCCGAATCCGAAGACCTCTGGCGGTGCGCGCTGGAACTATCTCGGTGCCTGGGGCTATGCTCTGAAGAAATATGGATCGCAGGACAAGGCAAAGGAATTCGTCGGTAACATCTTCAAGAACGTTCCGGTTCTCGATACCGGCGCGCGTGGCTCGACCATCACCTTCGTCCAGCGCGGTGTCGGCGATGTCTTGCTGGCCTGGGAAAACGAGGCGTATCTGGCAATCCAGGAATTCGGCAAGGACAAGTTCGAGATCGTCGCGCCGTCGCTTTCAATTCTTGCCGAGCCGCCGGTCGCCGTCGTTGATACCGTCACTGATAAAAAGGGTACTAAAGCCGCTGCCGAGGCCTATCTGAAATACTGGTACACCAAGGAAGGTCAGGAGATCGCCGCGCGCAATTTCTATCGTCCGCGTGATGCCGATATTGCCAAAAAGTACGAGGCTTCCTTCGCCAAGGTTGATCTGTTTACGATCGACGACGTGTTCGGAGGTTGGACCAAGGCGCAGAGCGAGCACTTTACCGACGGCGGCGTGTTCGACAAGATCTACAAGAACTGATCGTTCGCAGCGAAACATCCAGACCGGTATGCCGGTCTGGGGCTTTTACCAAAGCAAGGGGACATTGTGAGCGCGGCACCTAAACGAAGTTCGTTGCCGGGGTTCGGCCTGAGCATGGGCCTGACCCTGACATGGCTGTCGCTTTTGATTCTGATCCCGTTGGCCGGGTTGTTCGTCAAGACAGCCGATCTCAGTCTCTCGCAGTTCATCGATACCGTCACCAGCAACCGCACCCTACACGCGCTCAGGATTTCGTTCGGATTGGCCTTCGCGGCTGCGCTGGTCAATCTGGTCGCTGGCCTGATTATCGTCTGGGCCCTGGTGCGTTACCGGTTTCCCGGTCGCCGGCTGTTTGATGCCATTGTCGATATCCCGTTCGCCCTGCCCACTGCAGTGGCAGGCATCGCGCTGACGACGTTGTTTGCGCAGAACGGATGGCTCGGCGCGCCGCTGGCGTCGCTCGGCATCAAGGTGGCGTTTACGCCGCTCGGAATTTTCCTGGCGATGGTCTTCATTGGCATTCCGTTCGTGGTGCGGACGGTGCAGCCGGTGCTGATCGACCTCGATGTCGAGATCGAAGAGGCCGCGGCCTGTCTCGGTGCCTCCCGCTGGCAAACCATCACCCGAGTCATCATTCCCAGCCTCACGCCGGCCATTCTCACCGGCTTCGCGCTGGCGTTCGCCCGCGCCGTTGGCGAATATGGCTCCGTGATCTTCATCGCCGGCAACCTTCCAAATGTGTCGGAGATTGCGCCGCTCTTGATCGTCATCCGGCTGTCGGAATTCCGCTACGCCGATGCGACAGCGATCGCGGTGGTCATGCTGGTCTTCTCATTCCTGATCATCTTCGTGCTCAATCGGCTGCAGCGCTGGGCGCAGACACGCGCGCTGGCCGTGAGTTGACCTGACATGACCATTACAATTATCAATTCGCCAGTCACCGTGGAGCGCGCCCAGTCCGTGGCACGACAGGACCTGCATACCGAGCCATGGCTCGTGCGCGGCATCATTATCGGTGTCGCAGTGATGTTCCTGACAGTGTTCGTGGTCCTCCCGCTGATTTTGGTATTCTCGGAGGCATTGTCCAAGGGCGTCGGGTTCTATCTGTCGGCCTTGGCAGATTCCGAGGCGCTCTCGGCCATCTGGCTGACGCTGATCACTGCAGTGATCTCGGTCAGCCTCAATCTGGTATTCGGCGTTGCCGCCGCTTGGGCGGTGGCCAAATTCGAATTCAGGGGCAAGACCTTGCTGGTCACCCTGATCGATCTGCCGTTCTCGGTCAGCCCCGTTATCTCCGGTCTGGTATTCGTGCTGCTGTTTGGTGCGCAGGGTTTCTTTGGGCCATGGCTGATGGCGCATGGCATCAACATTCTGTTTGCCGTGCCGGCGATCGTGTTGGCGACCACCTTCGTCACCTTCCCGTTCGTCGCCCGGGAATTGATTCCGCTGATGCAGGAACAGGGGTCGCAGGAGGAAGAGGCTGCGATATCGCTCGGGGCGAGTGGCTGGCGTACCTTCGTTGTGGTGACGCTCCCCAACATCAAATGGGGCCTGCTCTACGGCGTACTGTTGTGCAATGCGCGGGCGATGGGTGAGTTTGGCGCGGTTTCGGTGGTGTCGGGCCACATTCGCGGCGAGACCAACACCATGCCGCTGCTGGTGGAAATCCTGTATAATGAATATCAACTGGTGGCGTCGTTCGCGATCGCGTCATTGCTGGCTCTGCTGGCGCTCTTGACGCTGATCGCAAAGACCATCCTCGAAGGCCAGATTGAAGAAGGACAGCTGCCCCGTGACGATTGAAGTTCGGAATATCGTAAAGCAGTACGGTGCCTTCAAGGCGCTGGATAATGTCGACCTCAGGGTTGCTGATGGTGAGTTGCTCGCGCTGCTCGGACCGTCCGGTTCCGGCAAGACGTCATTGCTGCGAATTATCGCAGGGCTCGATTGGCCGGATTCCGGTGAAGTCTCGTTCGATGGCGAAAACGCATTGGCGCGCGGCGCCGGCGAGCGCCACGTCGGTTTCGTGTTTCAGCACTATGCGTTGTTCCGCCATATGAGCGTGTTCGAGAATGTGGCCTTCGGCCTGCGCGTGCAGCCGCGCGCCGTGCGCAAGAGCGAAGCGCAGATCCGCGCGCGGGTGAAGGAGTTGCTCGATCTCGTGCAGCTCGACTGGCTCGCCAATCGCTATCCCAGCCAGCTCTCGGGCGGCCAGCGGCAGCGCATTGCGCTGGCGCGTGCGCTCGCCATCGAGCCGCGCATTCTGCTGCTCGATGAGCCGTTCGGCGCGCTCGATGCCAAGGTCCGCAAGGAACTACGCCAATGGCTGCGCACGTTGCACGAGGAAATCCATGTTACCTCGATCTTCGTCACGCATGATCAGGAGGAGGCGCTCGAAGTCGCCAACCGCGTCGTGGTGATGGACAAGGGCAAGATCGAACAGATCGGCACGCCTGGCGACGTTTACGATAACCCGGCGACGGCTTTCGTGCACTCATTCATAGGTGAATCGATCGTGCTCCCGGTCGATGTAAGCGACGGCCAGGTGAAGCTCGGCCATCGCCCGCTCAACATCGATGCGGGCAGTGCAAGCGGGCCGTCGAAATTGTTTGTTCGTCGTCACGACATGCAGATCGGTCCGCTCGGCGAGGGAGCCCTCGAAGGCACCGTGCGCCGCGTCCGCACCTTCGGCCCGATCCAGCGCGCCGACATCGCGTTGTCCGGCGATGATACGCTGGTGGAGATCGATGCCCCGCGCGACCGTCCGCTCACCACGGGCGATGCGATCAGCCTGCAGCCGCGGCGCTACCGGATCTTTGCCGGGCAGGAGTGACTGGCGCTTTCTAAAAATCCCCTGCGTTCACCTTTCGGCCACGGTTGGTGTGCAACAACGGCCCCTTGATTTGGGGGATTGCCGATGAAGCGGGTGGCTCTGGCCAGTCTGGGATTTCTGTTGCTGGCAGGGTGCGCGGGGACCGTCGATACCGTGCCGGACCAGCCCACCATGTATCTCAGCATGGCCAATGGTGGCGCCAAGCTCGATCCTGTGGCTGCGGCCTCGATGATCTCGCTGTACCGGCAGAACAATGGCCTCGGCCCGGTTGTGGTCGATCCCGCATTAATGGCGTTGGCTGAAGACCAGTCCACCGCCATGGCCAAACGGAACAAACTCGATCACGACGTCAAGGCGCCGCTGGCCAAGCGTCTGAATGCCGGCGGTTATCCGGCGACTCTGGCGGTCGAGAACGTCTCGGCCGGCTATCACACTATGGCTGAGGCCTTTTCTGGCTGGCGGGACTCGCCACCGCACCGGGCCAATATGCTGAAGTCCGGTGTCACAAAACTGGGCATTGCGGCGATCTATGCTCCCAACACCAAATACAAGGTGTTCTGGACCATGATCCTGGCTTCGACGGATTCCAAATAGGCCATTCAGGATAGCTGAAGCGTGATGGTGCTCCGCACCATCCATGATTGACGCCGCCGCAAGGGGACGCCACGGTATGGTTCCCGTCGCCGACAGGATCGAGTGGTCTCATGGATATGTCCGATCAGCCTCAATCCAGCGCTGCCAGCAAGCCTGCCGAAGCAAAGCGTGTCCTGGTGCTGCAGGGCGGCGGCGCGCTCGGCTCCTATCAGGCCGGCGCCTATGAGGCGCTATGCCACCATGATTTCGAGCCGGAATGGGTGGCTGGCATCTCCATCGGTGCCATCAACGCGGCGATCATCGCGGGCAACGAGCGCGACAAGCGGATCGGCAAGCTCAAGGAATTCTGGGAGATGGCGGCATCGCCGGTCCCTTGGAGCCCGATGCTGACGGATGATCGCGCGCGCTCTTATTTCTACGAGGCAGGCGCCGCTGTCATTGCTACATTCGGCGTGCCAGGCTTTTTCGTGCCGCGGATTCCACCAGCACCACTGTGGCCGCCCGGCAGTCCGCAGTCGCAGAGCTTTTACGATACCGCGCCGCTGAAGGCGACGCTGGAGCGGCTGGTCGACTTTGATCGTCTCAACGATTGCAAGACCCGGTTAAGTGTCGGCGCGGTGAGCGTGACCACCGGCAACTTCACTTATTTCGACAACACGCTCTTCAAGAAAGATCGCAAAAGGATCGAGCCCGAGCACATCATGGCCTCCGGTGCGTTGCCGCCGGGGTTTCCCTCGATCGTCATCGATGGCGAGCATTTCTGGGACGGCGGCATCGCCTCAAACACACCGCTGGATTTCGTACTGGATGACGTCACCAGCGATCTACTGATCTTTCAGGTCGACCTGTTCAGCGCGCGCGGGCCATTGCCGCAGTCGATCCTGGAAGCGCAGGAACGCGAAAAGGACATTCGCTATTCCAGCCGCACCCGCATGAATACCGACAAGAACAAGAAGATCCACAACATCCGCAAGGCGCTGCGTGATCTGATTGGTAAATTGCCGGCAGAACTGAAGCAGGATCCTGGAGTGGCGCTGTTGTCGGAAGCCGCGAAGGAAAATACCGTCACGGTGGTGCATCTGATCTATACGAGCAAGAATTACGAGTCGTCGTCGAAGGACTACAATTTCTCACGCATCGGGATGGTGGAGCACTGGGGTGCCGGCGAGCGCGATGTATTCCTCTCGATGCGCCACAAGGACTGGTTCGAGCGACCGCAATCCGATGAATCGATGGTGACGCATGCGCTCACCGCCGACGATTACAATGACCTCCCGCAGCATTTGACGTCCAACAGGAGCAAGTAATGGCTAATCTCACAGGCAAGACCGCCGTCGTCACCGGTTCGACCAGCGGCATCGGCCTCGCTTATGCGCGCGCTTTCGCAAGCGCTGGCGCCAATATCGTCATCAACGGCATGGGCGCGCCTGCTGACATCGAGAAGGAACGCGCGGCGATCGAGAGCGACTTCAAGGTCAAGGCGATCCATTCGCCGGCAGACATGACCAAGCCGGCCGAAATTGCCGAAATGATCGCGCTCGGCGAGAAGACCTATGGATCGGTGGATATTCTCGTCAACAATGCGGGCATCCAGTTTGTGTCTCCGATCGAGGAATTCCCGATCGAGAAGTGGGATGCGATCATCGCCATCAATCTCTCCTCGGCCTTCCACGGCATCCGCGCCGCCGTGCCCGGCATGAAAAAGCGCGGCTGGGGCCGCATCATCAACACCGCCTCGGCGCATTCGCTGGTCGCCTCGCCATTCAAGTCGGCCTATGTCTCTGCCAAGCACGGCATCGCCGGCCTGACCAAGACCGTGGCGCTGGAAGTGGCCACTCACAAAATCACCTGTAATTGTATTTCGCCTGGCTATGTCTGGACGCCGCTGGTCGAGAAACAGATCCCCGACACCATGAAGGCGCGCGGACTAACCAAAGAGCAGGTCATCAACGACGTCCTGCTCGAAGCGCAGCCGACGAAGGAATTCGTGACTTCCGAACAGGTCGCGGCCCTGGCGCTGTTTCTGTGCGGCGACGATGCGGCGCAGATCACCGGCACCAACCTGTCGATCGATGGCGGTTGGACGGCGGAATAAGTTTGCTTCCTGACCTCCTCCTGCTTTGCAGGGGAGGTTGTTAGGCGCGTTGCTTTCCGAAGGCGAGCACGTGCAGTCCAAGCCGCTGTCGCACGATCCAGAACAGCAGGATCGTCTCGAATGTAAGCGCGATCGACGTTGCCGCGGCGGCGCCATGGCCGCCGAATTTCGGCACCAACACGAGACACAGCACCAGGTTCATCACGAAAGCCGACGCGTAGGCCACGGCGCAAATATGTTGGTGACCGAGCATGTTGAGCAGCCGCTCGACGGGACCGATTGCGGCGCGCACCACGAGGCCGATGGCCGCGATGAACATGATGTCGTAACCGCTGGTGAATTGCGGACCGAACAGCCATAGCAGCGGCTTGCCCAAAGCGAGCAGGATCAGCGTAGCGGCGAGCGACGGCCAGAACGTCCACTTGATCGCGTGCGTGACGTAAGCGGCGAGTCGATCCTTGTCGCCAGCCGCGTGATATTCGGTGAAGCGATGCGCCGTTGTCGCCGACATCGCGTAATGAATGAACGACACCAGCGCCAGGGTCTTCACCACGGCGAAATACACACCGACTTCGTCAGATGAGACAAACTGCTGCAGCACCAGCACGTCGGTGTAGGACAGCAGCAGATAGAAGCTCTCGACCAGCAAGATCGGCAACGACACTGCGAGCCAGCCGCGATAGTCATAGGCCTTCGGGCCGGGCTCGATATGGGTGTGAAGCCGGCGATTGAGTACGATCATCTGGCCGATCATCGCAACCCAGACGGCTGCGACGCTGGCCAGCATTGCGATGGTCGCACCGAGCTTAAAGCCCAGTGCGAAGGCGCCGGCGGTGAAGCCGATGATGAGCGCCTGGCGGATGATGAATTGCGGCATCAGGCCGAGGCGCATCCAGTCATGGGAGCGCGCGATACCATCCTGCGTGTTGGCGACGACGAAGGCCGGCAGTGTCAGGCAGCCGAGATAGAGCGGCACCACCGTGTTGGCGTCAATCCACGGCGAGATGAGCTTGACGAGGCCAGCAAGCAGCAGCGAGATTGTCACCGAGACGATACCGGTCATCCAGCGGCTGCCGGAGAGGAAGCCGCGCAGTCGCGCGTGGTCGCCGCTGGCGCGATATTCCGGGATGATCTTCTGGGCTGAAGCGGCGATGCCGAAATCCATCATCGAGCCGAGCAGCAGCACCCAGGTCCAGACATAGACGTAGATGCCGTAATCCGACGTGCCCATCCAGCGCGCCAGCAGGATCTGCGAGAAATAAGCGAGGCCGGCGGAAATTACGCGGATGAGGAAGATGGTGCCGGCGAGGCGGCGCGTCAGCGAGGCTTCGCCTGAGCCGGTGAACAGCGCGCGCAGCCTGGCCTTGAGGCCGGCGGGCTCGCTTGCGGGTGCGGAGTCTGCGTCCATCACGGCCACGACAAGGTCCTCAGCCGCAGGCGTGCGGCAGCGGTCTGGCGTAGCAAGCAGTCGTTAACATCCGGTTGGACGGAGATGTACAGGTTGCGCGCAACAGGTCACGCGCCAGGGGTATCAGGGCAGGTTGACGTTGAATTCATAGGCGCGGTCGCTGCCGACCAGCGTCAGTTTCAGGGCCGCGCCATCGGTCGTGGCGCCGGGCGGCACGCCGTCGAGTTCGAAGCTGAAGCGCTTCACGCCCGGCGGGCTCTTGGCCTCGAGTTTGGGGATTGGCAGCGCCCATTCCGGCGTCGGGCCCTCGACGAACAGGTTGGGTTCGCTGCCTTCGGGCGCCACGACGTCAACGAACACATTCTTGCCCTCGCGCTTGAGGTCGCGCACCGTCAGCGGACTGGTGTCGCCCATGGTTGCCGGCTTAGGCACGGTATCGAGCGCCGCGGTCAGCGCGCCGTCTTCAGTGCTGGCCACGCTGGTAAAAGCGAGTTCGGCATTGGCGTCGACCGGAATGCATAGCTTGTCGCAGACCGCGTAATTGATCGCCGCACGGAGAATCACCGGCTTGCCGGGGTCTTTGGCGATCACCCGCATCGGTAGCACCACCTGTTTCACATAGCCCAGCGACAGGCCACCGGCGCCATCCTCGAATTTTTTCGGCGCCGGCCACAGGATAGTGACGGTATCCAGGTTCTCCGATTTGGAGAAATCGAAGCGGGGCGGAACCCCGGAATCACCGGGGTTCCGCCAGTAGGTGTGCCAGCCGGGCTGCAGCTGGATCGCTATACCCCCCAGCATCACAGGACCGCTACGCGAGCCTGCCACAAGCCTGATCTGCGAATGACTGTCTATCTGCCAAGGTGAGGTGTCCTCCGCCTGCGCGCTGCAGGTGAGGAGCAGGCCCGCGGCGCAGACAGCGACAATGTGGTGCGGAACAGATGCGGTCATCGGGCGTCCTTACAGCGTGGGCCTGTCATAAAGCCAAACCTGTCTTAAGCTATTGAACTGCTTGTGATCCGGTTTTCGTATGCGTTGCGGAAGGCTGATTGACAGAACCCAGACCCAATATCAGGATAGGCAACGAAATGAGAGCGGTTTGCTGATGGAACCCACTCGCAAGCGCCCCCGGAAAAGCCGCGCGAAATCCGGCGCCGGCGACACTGGCAACTACCTCGACGGGCAGTTGCTGATCGCCATGCCTGTGATGGAAGACGAGCGCTTCGCCCGTTCGGTGATTTACGTCTGCGCGCATTCGTCGGAAGGTGCCATGGGCATCATCGTCAATCGGCCTGCGGGGAGCATCGATTTTCCCGAATTGCTGGTTCAACTGGACATCATTGAAAAGTCCGACAGCATCAAGCTCCCGGAAAGCGCCGAAAGCATGAAAGTGCTGAAGGGCGGTCCGGTCGAGACCGGCCGCGGTTTCGTGCTGCATTCCAGCGATTTCTTCATCAAGGACGCGACATTGCCGATCGACGATGGCGTCTGCCTCACCGCGACCGTGGATATCTTGCGCGCCATCGCCAATGGCGGTGGACCCAAGCACGCGATTCTCGCGCTGGGCTATGCCGGCTGGGCGCCGGGCCAGCTGGAAGACGAAATCCAAGGCAACGGCTGGCTACATTGCGCAGCTGATGAGGATCTCATCTTCGGCGGTGATGTTGAGGAGAAGTATCTTCGCGCGCTGCAGAAGATCGGGATCGCCCCGGGGATGTTGTCGGCCGAGGCCGGGCACGCGTGACGTCAGGAGCCGGTGGAGCGCAACGGACACGCCACGTTGGTGGAGCCCAGTTGGGCACCTTCGATCTCCACACAGGGCTGCGACGCATCGATCATCAGGTCATAGGCAGCCAGTGCTTCTGCACGGAAGGGCCGACCTTTGATGTGCATCTCCCACACGCCGCCGGGCAACGGCTCCTTCAAACCCGCTCGGATACGATTATCGTACTTGCCGGCAGGCAGGATCGGCAAAGCGAGATCGGCAATCGTGTAGAAGCGGGATCCAGCAGGCAGGAGTGGTGCGACGAAAGCCAGCGGCTTGTCGAGTAACAGATAGGTCGCGGGCTGCGAGAGCCGCGATGAAATCATTGGCGCGTATGGATTTGACCATGGCCGTCGCCACCAGTCGGTTGGCTGCGACCACGCAGCGGTGATCGCTGCAATGATGAAGATCGAGCGGCTTGCGTGTTGGCTGACAGGATGCGTGGGGATGGTCCAGCGAAATGCCGTGACGATGCGTACCAGCAACAACACGATCAGTGGCCCGGTCAGCAATTCCAGCGCGACGGCATAGCGCTGGATCGAGAACAAAATCAGCCAGACCGCATAAGACGTGACAAAGAAGATCAGGAGCTGCAAGTCGCGCCTCGAAAAAATAGCGCGCGCATGCTTCATTTGAGCAATGAAGGCGATCGGAAGCAACACGCATAGCATCGCAAAGCGTGCGTCGCGAAACGGTAGCTCCGAGCTGCGGAAATTTCCGACGAGCCAATGAAATGGATAGGCTAGGCCATCCAGAATTCCCTTCGGAATGAACTGCCGATCGAGCAGCGTAATTTCTCGCATTTCCGGCGAGGGAAACAGACTATTCAACAGCGGAAAGAACGGATTGCCGAATTCACGCCACAGCATCAGGCTCCAGACGCCGCCCGTCATGATCGTGCCGATCGCGCCGCCGATGGCGAGGCAGGTCACGGCCACCAGAGGGCGTGTCGCGCCAAGTGCGGCGCCCGCCAGGCCAATTGCGAAGACGATGTTGGTGAGTTTGAAGCCGAGCGCGAGGCCGACCAAAATTCCGGCGACGATGTAACGTATTGGTCGCGGCTCATCGGCCGCCAGCATCAGCGCCAGCCCGGCGATAATCGGGATCGCAGTGAGAATGTCGGAAAAACTGGTGCCGACTTCCGACAGCGTCATCGGCCCCAGCGCAGCCAGCAGCAACGCAGCGACGATCGTCATCGCGTTGGCTGCGTGCCCGAGCACGATCCGTGACAGCCAATAGACCAGCGCGAGGTTGAGCCCATGCACCGCGCCCATGGTCATCCCGGCAATAGCCGGCGGCAGCGCGTGACGGAGATAGTACCAGGGGAAGTAGATGATCGGGTTGAAGTGGGTCTGGAAGCCCGGTGGGATTACATCGTGATCGTAACGGCCATTGAGCAATGCCCAGACGTTGTATTCGTGATAATTCTGCCAATCCCAATTGGCATCCTCGCCAGCCCATCCGGCATAGACCGCGCCGATCGCCATCGCGCCCGCCACAACAAAAAACGGCCGAAACCGGTCGTGAGGACGTGGGGCCGCAGCCGCGGCGTCGGCCAGAAATGGCAGTTCATGGGTGGAAATTGACGTCACGATGAGCGATGCAACCACAAATGAATATGGAGCTTGCCTACCAAGTGAATCTTGCCGAATTGCTAAATGTGAATCGCGCAATCTCTCCTTGCAGAGGGCAAGAGGTCGCAGGTGCGCAGGTATGGTTTACGAGTGGTATCCGGCTCGAATCAGCTCGCCGCTTCGAGCCGCTCTTCCGTTAGCATGCGCATCGCCGCATCCGCATCCATCGGCTCGCCAAAGGCAAAGCCCTGGGCGTATTCGCATCCGAGCTGATACATCTCCACCGCATCCGAATCTGTCTCGACGCCTTCAGCGACGACGTCCATGCCGAGATCGTGGGCCATCGCGATGATGGATTTGAGGATTACCGGGCGGGTGCCGCGCGAGGTGGTGCGGACGAAGGATTGGTCGATCTTCAACGTGTCGAACGGGAAGCGCTGCAGATAGGATAGCGACGAGTGGCCGGTGCCGAAATCGTCGAGCGAAAGACCCGTACCGAGTTCGCGGATCCGGTGCAGCATCTGCGCTGCATGTTCCGGATTTTCCATCACCAGCGATTCCGTGAGTTCGAGCTTCAGCGTGCCGCGCGCGACTGACGAGCGTGACAGCACGGTGCGGATGTCATGCAGGAGGTCGTGGCGCAGCAGTTGCCGCGAGGACACGTTGACGCTGGCGAAGATCGGTTCGCGCGAGCGCATCGCGCGCTGCCAGATCGCGAGCTGGCGTGCAGTCTGATCCATCACGAACATGCCGAGATCGATGATCAGGCCGATCTCCTCGGCGATCGCGATGAATTCCGACGGCGACATCCGGCCGAGCTTCGGATGGTCCCAACGCGCCAGCGCCTCGAAACCGGCGATGGAGCGATCTTCCAGCCGCACGATGGGCTGATACAGGATGGTGATTTCCTGGCGCTCGATGGCGCGCCGAAGTTCGGATTCCAGCGTTAGGCGATCTGTTTTGCGGGCGCGCATTGCCGGCTTGTAGACGTCGATCCGGTCGCCGCCGATCCGCTTCGAATGATACATCGCAAGCTCGGCATCCTTGATGAGCTCGTCGGTCAGGGGCACGGCGGGATCAGAGAGCGCGAGGCCGATCGAGGCCGTGAGGAAGATCTCGCGATCGTTGAAGGCAATCGGCGCGCGGATGGTCTTGCGGATGGTTTCGGCGAAGGCGGTGATCTTGGCCGCATCTTGTTCGGACATCAGGATCAGGCCGAACTGATCGCCGGCGAGGCGGGCCAGGGTGTCCTGCGGCTTGAGGATGCGAGTGAGGCGGCGGGCCAGCGTCAGAAGGATCGAGTCGCCGACGGCGATGCCAACGGAATCGTTGACCTGTTTGAAGCGATCGAGATCGATCACCATGATGGTTGGCCGCATGGTCGGCACCGTCTTGGAGAAATTCGCGACGGCGTTGAGGCGGTCAATGAACAGCTTGCGGTTTGGCAGACCGGTGAGATTGTCGTGCACCGAGTCGTGCAGCATGCGTTCTTCGGCATTCTTCATCTCGGTGACGTCGGTGAGGGTGCCGACCACGCGTGACACTTCGCCGTCGGAGCCGACCACCGGACGCGCCTTCAGCGCAAACCACATGAAGTGACCGTCGGGGGTGCGCAGGCGGAAGTCCTGCACGAGGCGGCCGCGACGCTGGTCGAGCACGCTGTCCAGCGCCGCCCGGAAGCGATCCTGATCGAGCGGGTGGAGCACTTCGAGCCAGCTTGCCGCGGGGCCTTCCAGCGTGCCGCGTTTGAGGCCGAGCAGTGCTTCGGTCTCGGGCGAGGTGAACACTTTGTCGGCGGAGACGTCCCAGTCCCAGATCAGGTCGCCGGAGCCGGTCAGCGCCAGCGCGCGGCGCTCGACGTCCGAGACGATGCCGTTGGTCGCGCCGCCGCCTGCGAAAGCATGCTGCATCACCGTGAAACCGATCAGCATCACGATCAGTACGAGGCCGCCGAGCAGCGCCGGGCCGACGATGTCATTGGTGACGCTGCCGGCGACGGTCATGCCCGCGGCAACGACCCAGACCACAAGCAGGAACCAGGTCGGGATCAGCAACACCGCGCGGTCGAAGCCATGGGTGGAGAGATAGACGATCAGCGCAAAGCCGGCGAAGGCGATCAGCACCAGCGAGATGCGCGCGATGCCCGAGGCGACGGCAGGATCGAACAGCGCGAGACCGACAAGAGAACCGAGGAAGGCCAGCCAGCCGAGCGTGATGTGCGAGTAGCGCACGTGCCATCGACTGAGATTGAGATAAGCAAACAGGAACACCAGCAGCGTCGCCGCCAGGATCGCTTCTCCCGATGCGCGCCAGACGCGCTCGGCGCCTTGGGACATGTCGAGCACCTTGCCCCAGAAGCCGAAGTCGACGCCGATATAGACCAGCACAGCCCAGGCCAGCGCCGCGGCGGCCGGGAACATGATGCTGCCCTTCACGACGAACAGGATCGTCAGCACCAGCGCCAAGAGGCCCGAGATGCCGATGACGATGCCTTGGTACAGCGTGAAGGAGTTGACCTTGTCCTTGTAGGCTTCCGGCTCCCACAGATAGAGTTGGGGCAGCTTGTTGGTGCGCAGTTCGGCGACGAAGGTGATGACAGCGCCGGGGTCGAGGGTGACGCGGAAGATATCGGCGGTGGCCGAGTCCTGACGTTCCGGACGGTCGCCGGTCGACGGCGTAATGGTCGCAATGCGCGAGAGGCCAAGATCGGGCCACAAGAGGCCGGACGACACGATGCGATAATGCGGTGCGACGATCAAACGATCGAGCTGATCGTCGGTGTTGTTGGCGAGCGCGAACACCACCCAGTTCTGGCCGGCTTCGCGGCCACGCACCTCGATGCGGCGAACGATGCCGTCGGTGCCGGGTGCGGTGGAGACCTGGATGCGATCGGTGTCGCTATGCTGATATTCGAGGATGCCGGTGAGATCGATCGCAGGCGCGTCACCGCGGACGCTGACAGCGTCAACAGCCTGTGCCGGTGCTGCGGCAACAACAATCATCAGGCCGAGCGCGAGCGGCGCGAGCCACCTGATCAAACGCAATGTCATTCTCCGCGATCAACAAAACATCGACCCTGCGTCACGCAGAAGCAGGGCCATTTCCCGACGCGCGATAAATGACATGAAAGCGAGATAAATCAAAGGGTTTCCGGCTGTTCTCCAGCCCTAAACGACCAACACAATTTTGCCAATATGTGCGCTGGTTTCCATGCGTTTGTGCGCGTCCGCAGCCTTTTCCAGCGGGAAAGTGCTGTCCATCAGGGGCTTAACCTTGCCAGACTTGAGCAGCGGCAGGACATTGGCCTCGATTGCCCTGACCATGGCGGCCTTGTCGGCATTGGTGCGGGGGCGCAGAGTCGAGCCGGTATAGTGCAGCCGCTTCACCATGATCTTGGCGGCGTTGATGGTGGCCTTCGGGCCGTTGAGCACCGCAATCTGCACGATGCGCCCATCGACGGCGGCGGCATCGAAGTTTTTCTCCACATAATCCGCGCCCACCATATCGAGGATCAGCTCGACGCCGGTCTTGGTGATTTCCTTGACGCGTTCGACGAAGTCCTCGGTCTTGTAGTTGATGGCGTGATCGGCGCCGAGCTTGAGGCAGGCATCGACCTTGTCCTGGGAGCCGACGGTGACGATCACCTTGGAACCTAGCGCCTTGGCGAGCTGGATCGCCATGGTGCCGATGCCGGAAGAGCCGCCATGGATCAGCACGGTCTCGCCGGGCTGCAATCCGCCACGCTCAAACACGTTATGCCAGACGGTCATCAGGGTTTCGGCGGTGGCGCCGGCCTCGGTCATCGAGAAGCCTTCGGGGACCGTCATCGCCTGCGCATCCTGTGCGATGCAATATTGCGCGTAGCCGCCGCCGGCGACCAGCGACATCACCTTGTCACCGAGCTTGTGTTTGGTGGCGCCTTCACCGAGGGCGACGACTTCACCGGAGATTTCGAGGCCGGGCAGATCGCTGGCGCCGGGCGGCGGCGGATAGGCGCCAGAGCGCTGTGCGACGTCCGGACGGTTCACACCGGCGGCTGCGACCTTCACCAGGATTTCGCCGGGACCCGGCTTTGGAACGGGGCGCGTTTCGGGAATCAGCACCTCGGGGCCGCCCGGTTTGCTGATACCAACGACGGTCATTTGCGTGGGCAGCTTTTCCATGATTTGTCCTTGCGGCGTACGGGATGTCGGCTGGCCATCTGATTAAACAGCCGGATCAACGCTGGCAACATCCGGTGCATATTCGAATTTGAGACGGGGAGGGCCCCAAATGGCGATCGACGACGACGACAAACCGAAGAAGAAGGTCAGCCATGAGGTCGGGCAGGACCTCTCGCTGCTATCGGTCGAGGAACTCGCCGAGCGGATCGCGCTGCTCAATGGCGAGATCGCGCGGCTGCAATCGAGCATGACCTTGAAGCGCGCGACGCGCGATGCGGCGGATCGCTTTTTCAAATCGTGACGGGCTATTGAACGGCGCTCTCCCGGCTCTCTGTCATTGCGAGGTGAAGGAAAGCTGTCCTGCAGCTTTCCTCTTAGCGAAGCAACGCGGCAATCCAGAAGCCATACGCGAAGAAAACTGGATTGCTTCGCTCTGCTCGCAATGGCGGACGAGAGGCCTGTGCAATACCGCCGACGCTTCCTCAGTCGCGATCCCGACATTGTCTCATTCCGATACAGTTTGCGAGGCGTCGCATGGCAAACGGATCGTGAAGAAAGCCCGCGTATTTACGCGCAATTAAGCTTTCTCGCATATTACTTAAATTGTCCTTGTTTGGACACCGAGTGGCTCCTGTCCACTCTGTTTGACGCCTCCCTGTTATCAACTTTAAAGCCGCCGGAAACGGCGGCTCTTTTTTTGGTACTCATGTCTTCTTTTGGGGCGTCCGCGATCGTTAAATCGCGTTGGAAACCATAAATACTTCTTTAATTTTACGCCGCTGGACTCTCACGCACGCACGCGTAATGATTTGTTCATCATAAGCCCGCCGTTCAGAGCTGGCTGCGAAACCATTTGCGTGAGGCGTTAACTATGTCGGATCGTTTGCACAGCGAACCCGCTCTCGTTCAGTTTAGCGAGCGGCTGACCAATTCTGCTGCCTTCGGCGCCTTGTTTCGCGAGGGGATGGATCTGGTCGAAGAGACCGCGGCCTATCTCGACGGCGTCGGCCGTAGCGAGGCCAAGGCACTGGATCGCTCCGTCAGCCTGACTTACGCCACCGAAAGCATGCGCCTCACCACCCGCCTCATGCAGCTTGCCTCATGGTTGCTGCTGCACCGTGCGGTGAAGGAAGGCGAGATGACGTTGACCCAGGCCAATCGTGAAAAGACCAAGGTCAAGCTCAGCGCCGCCGATCCGAGTCCGGAAGAAATGCTGCTCAAGCTGCCCGAGCAGCTGCAGATCCTGATCACGCGTTCGATGGTGCTGCAGACCAAGGTTCGTCGCCTCGACATCTCGATCCATGCCGCGACCACCACGCATGCGCCGATCGGCAATCCGCTGGTGCCGCAGCTCAATCGCCTGAAGGCTGCGTTCGAACGCTGATCGCGCGTCCCTCACATTCCTGAACGCTGTTCCTCGCTCGCCGCTCATGCGCTAAACATGAGCTCGGCGCAGCGGGGGCATTTGCGATGGCAGACGATATCAGGGCATTGACCGGGGTGCGCGGCGTCGCAGCCGCTGTCATCGTCGTGTATCATTTCGGTGACGTGCAGCTCGCAACCGGTGGCACGGGCTCATTCTTCCGCATTCCCTACGGCTATTTGCTCGTCGACCTGTTCTTCATGCTGTCAGGCTATGTGATGGCGCTGACCTATCGCGACGCGTTCCTGTATCTCACCGGCAAGGCCTTTGCGCATTTCATGCTGAAGCGGGTCGCGCGGCTGTACCCGGCCTATTTCATTATCGGACTGTTCTATGTGGCCAAGATCGCAGCCGGTCTGTCCGGCGAGAAGCTGGAGATGTATTCGGCCTGGGACTGGACCGGCAACCTGCTGATGATGACCGGCTGGGGTCTCTACATTTTCCCGATCATCGGCGTAGCCTGGGCGGCGAGCGCCGAAATGGGCTCCTATCTGCTGCTGCCGATCCTGATGCCCTTCACTCAGCGCGGCAGTAAGTGGATCGCGGGTCTCGCCGTGATCGTGGCGTTGCTCGGCATCTATGCTGTCAGCATCAGCGGCCGCGGTTCGGGCGGGCCGCTCGATGTCGTCAACGGTAATTCGCTCTATCCACTGCTGCGCGCGGTGGCGGGCTTCACGCTGGGCCTTGCAATCTTTCGCTTTGGGGATGTGGTCGATCGACTGTCGCCGAGCGTGCAGGACATTTTGGTGGTCGCGCTGCCGCTGGCCATCATCGCGGTCGGTCTCGCCGATGCGAGCGATCGCTTGATGTATCTGCTGTACATCCCGCTGGTCGCGGTGCTCTCGCGTGATGGCCGGATGGCGCAACTGCTGTTCGGCAACGCGCTGGTCTACCGGCTCGGCATCATCTCGTACTCGATCTATCTGATCCACCCGCTGTTCGTCAGTTTCGCTATCAGGACCTGGCGGCATTTAGGCCAGACCGAGACTGTCTATATCGCCGCATCGCTGGTCTGTTTCGCCATCATCTGGGCGCTGGCGGAAGTGAGCTATCGCTTCGTCGAGATGCCCGGGCGCAACTGGATCACGCAGCGGTTCATCCCGCGTAGAAGCGATGCGCCTGTGAAGGCGTAAGCCAGCCGGAGATGCTGTGAGCGGTGCGGCGCGATGCCGCAGACACTGGCGGTCCATTCTTTCAGATATCACCGCCAAACTGTCCGCAAATGTGAGCGATGCCACTGCACGAAGGGCTTCATCTCCCGCAAAGTACTGCTGCCATAGGGTTTCCCGACAGGAAGCCAGAGCGTTGGCCCGAGAGCAATGCGAGTTTTGAAGGCAGGTGGCGCCGGCTATCTTCGCATTGTTGCGGTGACTCCATGTCGCACGGGAGCAATCGCAACGATGTGGCATTGAAGCGCGGCCACACCGAAATTCCGCGCCGATCCAAGTAGGAATCTGATGTCTTTGTCTCCTCGTCTGTTCGGTCTCATTGGCGTGTTGGCGTTTCCGGCGGTTGCGGTTGCGGCTGATCCGGTGGTGATGCTGCCATCGGTGCCCTTCGTGCCCTCGGCCTCCGGTGGCTGGACCGTGACCGTCGGGATCGGCGGCGAGATGCAGCCATCTTACGAAGGCGCCGGGAGTTCTGAACTTGCGCCAAAGCCGATCATCTCGATTCGCCGTGCCGGCACGCCGGCCCGTTTCAAGAGCATGCGCGACAATGCAAGCTTCGCCCTGATCGACGTGGGCGGCTTTCGCGCCGGTCCCGTCGGCAACTATAAAGCAGCGCGCAAGGCCGCCGATCACAGCGAGCTGCGCGGTTTGAGGGACGTCGATTTCGCGGTCGAACTCGGTGGTTTCGCCGAATACTACGCCTTCGACTGGCTGCGCCTACGCTCCGAACTGCGCCGCGGTCTCGGTGGCCACGAAGGCATTGTCGCGGATTTCTCGGCTGACGTGATTGTGCCGATCAACGAGCGGATGACCTTTGCTGCCGGCCCACGCTACCGGGTGACGGATGCGAAATATGCGGAGACTTACTTCAGCGTCAATAATATCGAGGCGCTTGCGTCTGGTTTGCCAGTTTACGACGCCAAGGGCGGTTCGAGTTCGGTCGGTGCGGGCGCGCAATTGCGCTACAAGCTCGATCCGCAATGGGAAGTGCGCGGCTATGTCGAATATGACAAGCTGCTCGGTAGTATCGCTGACAGTCCGCTGGTGAAATTCCGGGGATCCACCAATCAGGTGACCTACGGCGTCGGTGTGGCCTATTCGTTCGACGTCGGCGTGCGATAGCACGGCGCGCGTGCGTAGCGTGGGCAAACACCGCGCTTGCTGGCTTGCGCTTCTAGCGCTCCCCGATCAGATAGTACGACAACATCGTATCCAGCTCCTGTTCCAGCTCGCCATTGGCGAAGGCATCCGGACGGAATGCGATCGCCGCATCGAGTGCCGAGCCGACCATTCTCGGAATGAAGAAACTTCCGGCTTCGCGATTGAAGCCAGGGCGTAGCTCGTCGGCATGGCTGTCAAACATGCCACGCAAGAGGCCTTGCCGTTGCGGAAAGCGGTCGAATGGCCACTGAACAGGGGGACGGCCGGAGGCGGTCTCCATCAAGACCTTCAGCAGCGGCAGCACGCGGGCATGCTGGCTGATCGCGGTGTTCAGACCGGAGCGGACGAATCCACGCAGATCCAACCCTTCGAATTCTGAAATGGTCTGCCAGATATTTTCGGACATTTGGGCTTCCGTCCGGCCATGGAGGGCCCCGAACAGCGCGTCCCGGTTTGGAAAATATTGATAGAGCGATCCGATGCTGACCCCGGCGCGCTCTGCAATCCGGTTCGTGGTGGCGCGTTCGTAGCCTTCGTCCACCAGCACGAGGGCAGCGGCGTCCAGGAGGATGCCCACGGTCGCAACGGAGCGGGCCTGACGCGGCTTCTTGCGGTGGTGCCCGGTATTGGTCGGCATGGTCTCGTTGCGCCCCCGCGCAAGATGATGTGGCGCACCTTATAGGGAGGGCAACGGAGGCGGTTTTAAGGTACCGCCATGGCCAATGTCGGCCAGCAACGAAAAACGCCCCTGCTGGCTGCAGAGGCGTTTTGAAAGGCAATCGGATAAGCCTGAAAGGCCGATCTTCCTTGTGAAGATCAATCTTCCTTCTTGAGGAAGCCCGAGAATTTCTTCTGGAAGCGCGACACGCGGCCACCGCGGTCGAGAAGCTGGGTGGTGCCACCGGTCCAGGCTGGGTGCGACCTCGGATCGATGTCGAGGTTCAGCTTGTCGCCTTCCTTGCCCCAAGTGGAACGGGTCTGATACTCCGTACCATCGGTCATAACGACCGTAATGTTATGATAATCCGGGTGAATTTCGGCTTTCATGACGGTTCCTTCGGCGCGCCGGCGCCTGAATCTCTGTGATTTCGATGGCGGATTTGGCCGCTCTATATCGCAGGAACGTGCGGGAGACAAGGACTCCCGTCGTGGATCATTGCCCATGCAATTGACCTAGGTCATTTGCCTCGGGGCCCGCTCCGGCCTATCTCAGAGCAACGACAAGAACGGTTATAAATCATGAGTGCAGTCGAACGGCTTGAGATCCCCCGCGCGGCCAAGCCGACGCTTCCGCAGCCCGATCCGGTGCTTCCGGAGCCGTCGCTGGCGGATACCGTTGTGGAGCCCCAGGTACAACCCAGCCGAGCCAAATTGCGGCCGCTCCTGGCGTTGGCGCCCTATGTGGCGAGGTATCGCGGCCGGGCCCTGCTGGCGCTGGTGTCATTGACCATCGCGGCTGTGACCACGCTCGTCGTGCCTGTGGCGGCACGGCGGATGATCGACTTCGGCTTCAGCCCCGAAGGCATCGCGATGATCAACAACTATTTCAGCGTTATGATCGCTGTGGTGGTCGTGCTCGCACTGGCCAGCGCGGCCCGTTACTACCTCGTCATGACCATCGGCGAGCGCATCGTCGCCGATCTGCGCCGCGACGTGTTCCAGCATCTCACCGCGCTGTCGCCGTCATTCTTCGATACGTCGCGCTCCGGCGAACTGGTGTCGCGGCTCACGGCCGATACCACGCAGATCAAGTCAGCGGTCGGCGCGTCCGTATCCATCGCGTTGCGCAACCTTGTGCTGTTTCTCGGCGCGGCAGCCATGATGGTGGTTTCTAGCCCGAAGCTCTCCGGCTTCGTGCTCGCGGCGATCCCGCTGATCGTGATCCCGCTGGTGGCCTTCGGGCGCTGGGTGCGGCGTCTGTCGCGCAACGCGCAGGATACGCTGGCGGAAGCCTCGGCCTATGCCGGCGAACTCGTCGGTTCGATCCGTACGGTGCAGGCCTATACCAACGAGCAGCTGGCGAATGCGCGCTTCGGCAAGGAGGTCGAGCAGGCCTATGACGCCGCACGTGGCTCTACGCGCGCGCGCGCCGTGCTGACCGCGATCATCATCTTCATCGTCTTCTCCAGCGTTGTGGGCATTCTGTGGGTCGGCTCGCACGATGTTCTGACGGGCTCGTTGACGCCGGGTCGGCTCGGCCAGTTCGTGCTCTATGCGGCCTTTGCCGCGTCCAGCCTCGGCCAGCTCAGCGAAGTCTGGGGCGAGATTTCGGCGGCGTCGGGCGCGGCGGAACGACTGTTCGAAATCCTCAACGTGAAGTCCGCCGTGGTGGCCCCGGCATCGCCGCGGGCATTGCCGCAGCCCGCGCGCGGTGACGTCGTGTTCGACAACGTCTCCTTTGCCTATCCGACCCGGCCGGACATCCTGTCCGCCGCTGGCGTGTCGCTGTCGGTGAAGGCTGGCGAAAAGGTCGCCATCGTCGGCCCCTCCGGCGCTGGCAAGAGCACGCTGTTTCATCTGCTGCTGCGCTTCTACGATCCCAAGGGCGGCGCCATCTCAGTCGATGGCGTGCCAATCCGTGATGCCGATCCGCGCGAGCTCCGCAAGCGTATCGCACTGGTGCCGCAAGACTCCGTCGTGTTCGCTACAACCGCCCGCGAGAACATCCGCTTCGGTCGTCCCGATGCGACGGACGCTGAAGTCGAGCATGCGGCATCGCTGGCGCATGCCACGGAATTCATTCGCCGCCTGCCTGATGGATTCGAGGCGCAGTTGGGCGAACGGGGCGTCACGCTCTCGGGCGGCCAGCGTCAGCGCATCGCAATCGCGCGCGCCATCCTGCGCGACGCACCGCTGCTGCTGCTCGATGAAGCAACGTCTGCACTCGATGCCGAATCCGAGACGCTGGTGCAGACCGCACTGGAAGAACTGATGAAGCACCGCACCACGCTGGTGATCGCCCATCGCCTCGCCACCGTGCTGTCCTGCGATCGCATCCTCGTCATGGATCATGGCCGCATCGTCGAGCAGGGCACGCACGCCTCACTGGTCGCGGCGAACGGGCTTTATGCACGATTGGCGCGGTTGCAGTTCGGGGTGTGAGTGTTGACGATGGGAGGCTTGCTACGGCTTCCATTCCATCAGGTCGACGGCACGGCCTGACGTGTTCACCTCGTCGCCGGTTTTGACAAAGCCGTTACGCATATAGAATTTGATTGCGCGGATATTGTCGGCATTGACCTTCAGCGTCACGCCGGTGGGCGATAGTCGTTTGGTTTCATCGACCAGCGCGCGGCTGACATCTGATCCCCATTGAGCGGGGCTGACCACCAGTTGGTCGAGATAACCCGTGCCGTCGATGGTGACGAAGCCGACCAGTGCGCCGTCCTGCTGCGCAACTACGATCTGCGCTACGGGTACCAGTTCGGTGCGCCATCGGTTGCGCCACCAGTTTACGCGGGCGTCGAAATTGATCGAGGGATAGGCCTGTCGCCATGTCTCCAGCCACAAGGTGATGGACGCGTCTTCATCGCTCTCGCGATAGGGGCGCAACTCGAATGGCTCAGGCATGCCGTCAGCGCTCGGTGAGCTTGAGTTCGATGCGACGGTTGCGCTTGTAGGCTTCCTCAGTCTGCGCCGTATCCAGCGGCTGGTTTTCGGCGAAGCCGGCGGCGACGAGACGCTGTGCGGGCACGCCGAGCGAGATCAGATATTGCACGACCGAGATCGCACGCGCCGACGACAGTTCCCAGTTCGACTTGAACAGCGGGCTGTTGAGGATCGGCCGCGAGTCGGTATGGCCGTCGACGCGCATCACCCAGGCGATTTCGGCCGGGATTTGCTTGTCGAGTTCGATCAGGGCACTGGCGACTTTGTCCAGTTCGGCGCGGCCTTCGGGAAGCAAAGCCGCTTGGCCGACATCGAAGAATACTTCGGACTGAAACACGAAGCGATCGCCGACAACGCGAATGTCGGGGCGGTTGCCGAGAATGGCGCGCAGGCGTCCGAAGAATTCGGAACGATAGCGCGACAGCTCCTGAACGCGCTGCGCGAGCGCGACGTTGAGGCGCTGGCCGAGATCGACGATGCGTCCCTGCGATTCCTTGTCTCGTTTCTCGGACGCTTCCAGCGCTTCTTCGAGTGCCGCGAGCTGGCGGCGCAGCGCCGAGATTTGCTGGTTCAGCACCTCGACCTGCGCCAGCGCACGGGCGGAGAGCTGCTTCTCGGAATCCAGCGCCTTGTTGAGCTCGGTGTTGCGGCCTGCGGCATCGGAGCCCGCACCGGCGAGGCCGTCATACAAGCCCTTGATCCGGTCGCGCTCCGATTCCGCGGCGGACAGCCCGGCGCGCATCTGAGATAGCTGCTCGTCGAGATTGAGCTTGCCGAGCTTCTCCAGCGATAGCAGGTCGTTCAGCTGAGCCAGTTTGGCGGTGAGCTGCTCCAGCGCCTTGTCCTTGCCGGTGACTTCCTGCGACAGATAGAATTGCACGACGAGGAAGATCGACAGCAGGAAGACGATCGCGAGTACCAGCGTCGACAGCGCGTCGACGAAGCCCGGCCAGTAGTTGAATTCGGAAGAGCCGCGGCGATTGCGTGCCAATGCCATGGATCAGTTCTTCTCAGGTTGGCGAGCGATGTGTTCCAGCAGCTTCTTGATCTCGCGGCTCTGTTCGCCCTGGCCATCGGCCCATTCGCGGATCATCTCCTGCTCGCTGCGCATATGCGCCACAAGGCTCTGGATCGCATCGGCGAGATTGGCCATGGCGGTCGTGGTGCCACGGTTGTTGTTGCCGTCCTCGATGGAGCGACGCAGGCGCTCGATGGCATCCTGCAACTCGGCCGGGGTGCCGGATGAGGTAACGGGGGCTGTCTCGCCGGAATATTCCTTCACGGTGGAGGCGAGCCAGTCTTCCAGATCCGTATAGAACCGGTTCTGGGCCTGGCTGGATTGCAGGTCGAGGAAGCCGAGGATCAGCGAGCCGGCGAGGCCGAACAGCGATGACGAGAACGAGATGCCCATGCCGGCGAGCGGCGCGGCGAGGCCTTCCTTCAGCGTGTCGAACAGCGAGCCGGCATCGCCGCCGACCTTGAGGCCTTCGATCACCTTGCCGACGGAGCCAACGGTCTCGATCAGGCCCCAGAAGGTGCCGAGCAGCCCGAGAAATACGAGGAGGCCGGTCATATAGCGCGAGATGTCGCGGGATTCGTCAAGGCGCGTCGCGATCGAATCGAGCAGATGCCGCATGGTCTGCTGCGAGATGGTCATACGGCCGGTACGTTCGCCGCCGAGGATCGCAGCCATCGGCGCCAGCAGGGTCGGGCGTCGGTCCAGCGCGAGGCCAGGATCGGAAATCCGAAAGCTGTTGACCCACGAGACTTCCGGATAGAGCCGGATGACCTGCCGGAACGACAGGATAATGCCGATCGCCAATACCGCGCCGATCAGCGCGTTGAGCCCGGGATTGGCAAAGAAAGCGAGAACGATCTGCTTGTAGAGCACGGTCATGATCAGACCGCAGAGCACCAGAAACACCAGCATTCGGACCAGGAAGATCCGGGGCGATGAGAGCTTGGTCAGTTCGATTTCCATCGCGGAGCGGGAGGAGGAGCCAGGCGCCATGTGCTGATCATCTGCATGCGAGGAAAGGTTCGACGCGCAATATGGCACAGCCCCGCGACAAAAAAAGATCGGATACCGCCGGAATCAGCGATGTCACCGGGAACTTCCAGTTGAAATCCGGCTCGATCTGCCGCGTATTTAGAAAAGACCTTTTTGTTGAGCCGTTTGTGGAGAAGGAGTGGCGCTGGAGCGGCACGCGCTACGCACGGCGAATGATTGGCTCGACAATTTCGATTGCCATCGCGACGAGATCGAACGCATCCTGCGTCTGGTCCATGGACGCAACTCCGCATATGGATGCGGTGCTGGCGCCGGTTCTTTCTGCGACCGCAGGCTTGTTTGTCTATGCGGATGGAAGCGAATAGTGGCGTGAGCCAGTATCGAATGGCTGCTGTTAACTAAACGTGTACCGGTTCCATCCGATTCACGTTCGCGTGAGCCTCGAAAGCCTTTGTGAGTTCAATACGATAGGCCGTGTGGCAATGCGCCGCCTCGATATGTATTGCGCCGCAGCACCGCGGTTTTTATTCTAGGCTATCAAAGAAGTTCGATAAATCCGGCTACGCGCATGAAGACCACAGAGGTCCGGCGTATCCGTTGATGCATGTTCGAATTCGCAACTTGGGATATCAAAGTAAATGACGATGTTGAACGCACGCTCTGCAGGCTTCGCGCTTCTGCTGGCGGGACTCGCGCCCGTGCTCGCAGGATGCAACGAACCCAAGGACGCGGTGGCGTCAGCACCACCGCAGGTGAGCGAGCCTGAAGTCAGCATCATTTCCGTCACGCAACAGCGACGCGCGCTGGTTCGCGAATTGCCCGGACGTATCGCGCCGACGCGCGTTGCCGATGTGCGCTCGCGTGTGTCGGGCATTATCATCGAGCGCGCGTTTCATCAGGGCACCGAGGTGAAGGCGGGTGACACGCTGTATCGCATCGATCCGAAGCCGTTCGAGGTGGAATTGCAGTCCGCAAAGGCGTCGCTTCACAAGGCGGAAGCTGCCTATGACCTCGCGTCGATGCAGGCCAAGCGCGTGTCGGGTCTTGCACTGCAGAAAGCAGTCTCCGAAGCGGAAGCCGAGAAAGCAGTCGGTGCGCAGCGTCAGGCTGAAGCCGAGATTGCATCCAAGAAAGCCGACGTCGCGCGTGCGCGCCTCAATCTGGACTATGCAACCATCCGCGCGCCGATCGACGGCATTGTCGGAGCCGCTCTGGTGACCGAAGGTGCGCTGCTCGCGCAGAACGACAATACGAATCTCGCCACCATTCAGCAGCTCGATCCGATCTATGCCGATTTCACGCAGTCGGTGTCCGAATTGAATAACTTGCGCCGCTCTTTCGAGACCGGCGATCTCGAGCGGATCGCGCCTGGCGCGGCCAAGGTGAGACTGATGCTTGACGACGGCACGCTCTATTCGCTGCCGGGCAAGCTGCTGTTTTCCGAAGCCAAGGTCGACACCTTCACGGGTCAGGTAACGCTGCGCGGCGAATTTCCGAACCCGAAGCGTGAGCTGTTACCGGGCATGTATGTCCGCGTGCAGATTGAGCAGGGCATCGACACCGATGCCATTGCGGTTCCGCAGCAGGCAGTGCAGCGCAATGGTGGCGGCGGAGCCGAAGTATTCGTTGTCAAGGATGACGGTCATGTTGCGGTCCAGATGGTACGAACAGGTGCCGTGCAGGATGGTCAGTGGTTCGTGACCGAAGGCCTGAAGGGCGGCGAGCGCGTCGTGGTCGAGGGCTTCCAGAAATTCGCTGCTGGCGACAAGGTCAAGGCGACCGCCTGGACTGACGCGAATGCCACTGCGGGCCTTCCGCCCGAGGGGCAGAAAACCACTCAAGCGCGTCCCTGAGTAAATCGACATGGCTAGTTTTTTCATCGACAGGCCGATTTTTGCCTGGGTCGTCGCGCTTTTCATTTGTCTTTTCGGCGCCATTGCGATTCCGCAGCTGCCGATTGCGCAGTATCCGATCATCGCGCCGCCGTCGATTTCGATCTCGACCAGCTATCCGGGCGCGTCGCCGGAGAATCTCTACAACAGCGTGACGCGGCTGATTGAAGAGGAACTCAACGGCGCTGCGGGCATCCTGAACTTCGAATCGACGAGCGACTCGCTGGGCGCCGTCGAGATCATCGCGAACTTCCAGCCCGGTACCGATACCAGCCAGGCGTCAGTCGAAGTGCAGAACCGCCTGAAGCGCGTGGAAGCGCGTCTGCCGCGTGCTGTGATCCAGCAGGGCATCCTGGTCGAGGAAGCTTCTGCCGCGGTGCTGAACATCATCACGCTGCGCTCCACCGATAACAGCCTCGATGAAGTCGGCCTCGGCGACTTCATGATCCGTAACATCCTCGGTGAAATTCGTCGTATTCCGGGCGTCGGCCGTGCCTCGCTGTATTCCACCGAGCGCTCGCTGCGCGTCTGGGTCGATCCCGCCAAGCTGGTTGGCTACAATCTGACTTCCGACGACGTCAACAAGGCCATCACCGCACAGAACGCCCAGGTTGCCTCCGGCAGCGTCGGTGCCGAGCCGTCGACAGCGACCACCAAGACGTCGTCACTGGTGCTCGTCAAAGGCCAGCTCTCCACGCCGGAAGAATTCGGCGCCATTGTGCTACGCGCCAATTCCGATGGCTCGACCGTGCGGCTGCGCGACGTCGCCCGGATCGAGATCGGCGGCCTCAGCTACCAGTTCACCACGCGCCTGAACGGCCAGCCGACGGCCGGCCTGTCGGTGCTGATGTCCCCAAAGGGCAACGCGCTGGCGACAGCCTCCGCGATCGAAGCTAAGATGAAGGAGCTGTCGAACTTCTTTCCTGCAAACATTGCCTATGACATTCCGTACAACGTCACGCCGGTGGTCAAAGCATCGATCATGAAGGTGGTGATGACGCTGATCGAGGCGGTTGTCCTCGTCTTCATCGTGATGTTCATCTTCCTGCAGAATTTCCGCTACACGCTGATCCCGACCATCGTCGTGCCCATCGCGCTGCTCGGCACCTGCACGATGCTGTTGTTGGCCGGCTATTCGATCAACATGCTGACCATGTTCGGCATGGTGCTGGCTGTCGGCATCCTCGTCGACGATGCCATCGTCGTGGTCGAGAACGTCGAGCGTATCATGAGCGAGGAGGGGCTTCCGCCGAAGGAAGCCACCAAGAAGGCGATGGGCCAGATCTCCGGCGCTATCATCGGTGTCACGCTGGTGATGATCGGCGTGTTCGTGCCGATGGCGTTCTTCCCCGGCTCAGTGGGCATCATCTATCGCCAGTTCTCGGTCACCATGGTCGCCTCGATCGCGTTCTCCGCGCTGCTGGCGCTGTCGCTGACCCCGGCGCTTTGCGCAACCTTCCTGAAGCCTATCAAGGAAGGGCACGGCCATGCCAAGAAGGGCGTGTTCGGCTGGTTCAATCGCAAGCTCGATGCCACCCGCGATGGCTATTCAAGGACAGTGGGCTGGTCGATCCAGCGCACCGGACGCTTGCTGATCGTCTACGTCGCGTTGCTGGTGGGACTGACCTGGGGCTTCATGCGGATGCCCGGCGGCTTTCTGCCGATCGACGATCAGGGCTTCATCACCACTGATGTGCAGACGCCATCAGACTCCTCGTTCGCCCGCACTGAAAGTGCCATCGAAAAGGTTGAGGAATATCTGAAGAAGCGTTCCGGTATCGAGAGCGTTGTGTTCCTCACCGGCTTCAGCTTCCTCGGGCAGGGCATGAACACCGCGCAGGCCTTTATCACCCTGAAGGACTGGGCTGAACGCCCGCCCGGCGATTCCGCCGCGGCGCTTGTCAACGATATCAATCGGGAATTGTCGTCGATCCGCGACGCCAAGATCTCCGCTTTGCAGCCGCCTCCGATCGATAACCTCGGCAACTCTTCAGGCTTCAGCTTCCGCCTTCAGGACCGCGGCCAGAAGGGGTTCGTCGCGCTTAATGCTGCATCCGACAAGCTGATTGCAGACGCCAATGCCAGCCCTGTGCTGCAGAAGGTATTTGTAGAAGGCCTTCCGCCGGCGCCATTGGTCAATCTGATGATCGACCGCGAAAAGGCAGGCGCCTTCGGCGTCACCTTCGAGGATATCAACAGCACGATCTCGACCAATCTCGGCTCGAACTACATCAACGACTTTCCCAACCGCGGCCGTATGCAGCGCGTCGTGGTGCAGTCCGAGGCCGCCAACCGGATGAACGCGGCCGACATTCTGAACTACAATGTCAAGAACAGCCGCGGGCAGCTGGTGCCGTTCTCGTCCTTTGCCACTGTGGAATGGGCGAAGGGTCCGACCCAGATTGCCGGCTTCAACTTCTATCCGGCGGTGCGAATCTCCGGCGAGGCACGGCCCGGCTTCACGTCCGGCGACGCCATCAAGGAGATGGAGCGTCTGTCCAGCCTGTTGCCGCGCGGTTTCGGCTTCGAGTGGACCGGCCAGTCGCTGCAGGAGAAGCTGTCCGGCTCGCAGGCGCCGTTCCTGCTCGCGCTGTCAGCGCTGGTGGTGTTCCTGGTGCTCGCAGCGCTTTATGAGAGCTGGACGATCCCGGTGGCCGTGCTGATGACGGTGCCGCTCGGCATCGTTGGCGCCGTGCTGGCGGCGAATTTGCGGGGCCTGCCGAACGACGTGTACTTTACGGTGGGTCTGATTACGATCATCGGTCTCGCGGCCAAGAATGCGATTCTGATTATCGAATTCGCCAAGGACTTGCGCGCGCAGGGCAAGTCGCTGGTGGATGCCACGATGGAAGCCTGCTTCCTGCGCTTCCGTCCGATCGTGATGACCGGTCTCGCCTTTATCTGCGGTGTGTTGCCGATGGTCGTCGCATCGGGCGCCGGCGGTGCCAGCCAGCAGGCGCTTGGTACGTCGGTGACCGGCGGCATGATCGCGGTGGTGATCCTGGCGCTGCTGATGGTGCCGGTGTTCTTCGTGTCGGTGCAGCGGCTATTCTCGCCGGACAAGGCGCCGAAGACAGAAGAGGCAAAGCAGGACGGGCCGACCGCATCGCCGTCCGTGTCGCACAGCTAAGGTAATCAAACAAAAAGCCCGGATGGCGCAACGCCATCCGGGCTTTTTCTATTCGAGCGATCAATCTTACTTCGTCAGCGGCCGCAGGATCTTCGTCAGAGCGCCGTGGACGAACTCGTTGCCGGCAACGACGTTGCCGGTCGTCAGCACATCACCACCATTGATATCGCCAACAGTACCGCCGGCTTCCTTGATCAGGATCAGGCCGGCAGCGATATCCCAAGGCTGCAGGTTGCGCTCCCAATAGCCATCGAGGCGACCGGCTGCGACGAAGGCCAGATCGAGCGAAGCCGCGCCGAAGCGGCGCAGGCCGGCGACCTTCGGCTGCAACGCGGCCATTTCGTTGCGTGACAGTTCGAAGTCGCCGCGGCCGATATGCGGCAGGCCGCAGGCGATGACGCATTCGTTGAGCTGCTTGCGGCCGGCGACGCGCAGGCGGGTGTCGTTGAGGAACGCGCCCGAGCCCTTCTCGGCCATATAGAGCTCGTCATTTGCCGGATTGTAGATCAGGCCGGCAATCACCTGACCTTCGCGCGCCAGACCGATCGAGACTGCGAATTGCGGGATGCCGTGCAGGAAGTTGGTGGTGCCATCGAGCGGATCGACGATCCAGGTATGGCTCTTGTCAGTACCCTCGCGGTTGCCGCCTTCCTCGCCGAGGAAGCCATAGCCCGGGCGGGCCTTGTTGAGGTCCGTATAGAGCATCTCCTCGGCCCGCTTGTCGGCGAGGCTGACGAAATTGGCGGGGCCCTTCATCGAGACTTGCAGGTTCTCGATCTCGCCGAGGTCGCGCTTCAGGCTGCGGCCGGCGCGGCGCGCGGCTTTCACCATCACGTTCATAAGGGCTGAATTGATCATGCGTTCGTCTCACGACGACCTGACGGCAGGTCTGATTGGGGGTTGCTGAGGCGATGGGTGCCCTGCGGGCGGCATCTCGTCAAGGCAAGATCGCTACAGGGGTCATTTCTGGGTCGTGCCCAGCCACTTCTTGGCGGCTTCCTGGGCCTTGGTCTTTTCCTCGGGGGTAGCCTGGGCCAGAAGCTCGTCGAGCATCAGGTCCCCCTTTCCGGCGGTTTTGGCGACGATGTGCCATTTCAGACCTTCCAGCCGGTCATCTGTATTGGTGCGGAGCGCCAGTACCCGGGCGAGGCGGTTCTGGGCGATCGGGCTGTTCTGTTTGGAGGCTTTGCGGAGCAGGGCGATGGCCGCAGCCTCGTTCTTGGGGGTTCCCGTGCCGTTATAGAGCGCAATGGCATATTCGACCTCGGCGTCGACATTGTCGGCCAGGGATGCCGCCTGGAGCAGGCGGACCGCCTTGTCGATGCTTTTCTCGACGCCGGTGCCTTCCTTGTAGAACGTCGCCAGCGCGTATTGCGCTTCGGGGTTACCGGCATCGGCGGCGACGCGGAGCAATTCGGCCGAACGCTTGACGTCCTGCGGCAGCGTCTGTCCGTCGAGATAGAGCAGCGCCAGATTGTAGGCGGCCTTCGGATTACCGAGCTTGGCGGAGGATGCCAGCAGCTTCACGGCCTCATCGCGTTTGCCGACATTGCCGCGATCCGACAGTCGCAGCATCGCCAGCGCGAACATAGCCTCGCGGTCGCCGCGCTCCGACGCGCGCTGATACCATTCTGCAGCTTTCGCATAATCGCGTTTGACGCCCAATGCATTGGCATAGAGTTCGCCAAGCATGGTCATCGCCTTCGGGTCGTTGTTCTCCTGCGCGCGCTTGCTGGCGAGGTCGAAGGCGGTCTTGTACTGGCCGCGCTGATAGGCGCCATAGACCAGGTCGGCATTGGGGTCGGTTGGTGCGGCTTCTGCAGGCTGCGCGGGCTTTTCAGCAGGCGGCGTAGGAACTTTCTTCGCTGCTGTTGGCGCTTTCGCCGGTGCCGGCGCCTTTTTTGGAGCTGCCTTGCTTGCAGCCGGTGGTGGCGTTTGCACCCCCGGCGGTGTCAGCGAAATCTGCGCGGTCGCGCTGGCTGCCCAGGTCAGGCAGCCGGCAATTACAGTGAGGGAACGCAGAACTTTCATTCCGGCGTTATTCCTGTTCGACCTTGGACTGCCCCGAGACGAGCGTCGCGTATCCCTGCTGGATTGCCTTCTCTGCGTCCATCAAGGCTGCAGCAGCGCCGCGCGCGTCGTTCCAGATGACCTCGCCGACCAGCACGAAGTCAGCGCCGGCAGCTGCGAATTCCCTGGCCTCATCGAGCGTTGTGGCAAAGCCTACGCAGGGCGGTTCGAACAATTCGGCCCACCACTGAAGGCGCTCGACAATGGCGTCAGCCGATGGGCGCTGGCCGTTCGGGTCGGGCTCGCCGAACAGCACGTAATCGGCGCCGGCCTCGCCCGCTGCCATCGCATTATGGCGCGTCGACAATCCGCCGCAGCCTGCAATGCGATCAGGCTTCAGCGAGGGGAGTGCATCCTGCAGGGGAGCTAGACCGGGCAGATGCGCGCCATCGGCGCCGCCGCGTGCGACGAGCTCGACATTGCCTTCGACCAGCATCGCGGCGCCGCTGGTCTGGATGACAGGCGCCAGCGCCTTGATGCGCGTGATCATGGTGCGCTGGTCGGTCGTCGCCAGTCGCACCAGGACGGCAGCGACATCTGCTCTCTCAAGAAGAGCAGGCAGGTTCGCCGCCAGCACTGACGGATCCTCGACGACGGGCGTCGCGAGATAGAGGCGCGGCATCGGCGGCGGCGGGACGGGTTTGGAAGCCAAGATTATAGCGCCTTCTGTTCTTGATCAGTCGTCCACTCGCCCTTGCTGGCGAGTGAATTCATGTGTGCACGATGGGTGAAGGCCTGCTGACCGGCGGGCACATTGTTGGCTTTGCCGGACCATGCCTTTTGCGGCGCTGCCTGAAGCGCGCGGCCATAGGAGAATGTCAGTGGCCAGGGCAGGCTGCCGATCCTGTTCATGGCGTCGAGATGCGCGGTTGCATCTTCGTCAGATTGGCCGCCGGAGAGGAATGCGATGCCGGGCACCGATGCGGGCACGCAGTTCTTCAGCATGCGCACGGTCTTCTCAGCCACTTCAGCCACACCAGCCTGCGTCTTCGACTTCTTGCCAGAGACCGCCATGTTCGGCTTCAGGATCATGCCTTCCAGCGCGACCCGTTGGACCCGCAATTCCTGGAACGTCTTGTTGAGTACGCGCTGTGTCACCTCGACGCAGCGGTCGATGTCGTGATCGCCGTCCATCAGCACTTCGGGTTCGACGATAGGGACGATCTGTGCGGCCTGGCATAGCGCGGCATAGCGGGCGAGCGCGTGCGCGTTGACGGAGATTGCGGTCATCGAGGGAATCCCAGCACCGATATCGATCACCGCGCGCCACTTTGCGAAGCGCGCGCCGCGCGCGTAATATTTGGCAAGACGCTCGGCGAGCTTGTCGAGGCCTGCTGTGACCAGCTCACCGGGACAGTTCGGCAAGGCCTGCGTGCCCTCATCGACCTTGATGCCGGGAATGGCGCCGGCTTCCTCGATAAGCCCCACCAGCGGCGTGCCATCCTTGGCGTTTTGCCAGATAGTCTCGTCGTAGAGGATCACGCCGGAAATGTAGCTGCTCATCGCCTCGCGCGAGCGAAACAGCATTTCACGATAATCGCGGCGGCTGTCCTCGGTCGACTCGACGCTGATCGCATCGAAGCGCTTCTTGATCGTGCCTGACGATTCATCTGCGGCAAGCAAGCCCTTGCCCGGCGCGGTCATGGCGCGGGCGATTTTGTTGAGTTCGGCGAGATTCATGGGCATGTCCTGAGCGGGCTAGTCCTGCAGGTCAATCTAGACCGTTCTCGGGCAAAATCCGAGCATCTGGCCGGCCAATGAGCCCGTCCGCATCCGATTCCGGCAAAAATTCAGCCTGCCATAGGCTGTATGGCAGGCTGAAACACAGTCAATTGGCAGTTTGGGCTCAGGCGATCTTCGCGTTCAGCTCGCCCGATGCGTAACGCTTGGCCATTTCGGCCGTGGTCAGCACCTTTTTGATCTTGCTGGCCTGGCCGGCGGTATTGAATTCCTGCAGGCGCTGCTTGCAGAGCTTCACCATCGCTTCCATCGCCGGCTTCAGATATTTGCGCGGGTCGAATTCGCTGGGGTTCTCGCTCAGCACCTTGCGGATCTGGCCGGTCATGGCCATCCGGTTGTCGGTGTCGATGTTGATCTTGCGGACGCCGTGCTTGATGCCGCGCTGGATCTCGGCGACCGGGACGCCCCAGGTCGGCTTCATCTGGCCGCCGAACTTGTTGATGATGTCCTGCAGATCCTGCGGCACCGAGGACGAGCCGTGCATCACCAGATGGGTATTCGGCAGCTTGCGGTGGATTTCCTCGATCACGTTCATGGCGAGAATATCGCCGTCCGGCTTGCGGGTGAACTTGTAGGCGCCGTGCGAAGTGCCCATGGCAATCGCCAGCGCGTCAACCTGCGTCTCCTTGACGAACTTCACGGCCTCGTCGGGATTGGTCAGCAACTGGTCGTGGCTGAGCTGGCCCTCGGCGCCGTGGCCGTCTTCGGCTTCGCCCATGCCGCTCTCCAGCGAGCCGAGCACGCCGAGTTCGCCTTCCACTGAAATGCCGCCGAGATGCGCCATATCAGTGACGGTCTTGGTCACGCCGACATTGTAGTCCCAGTCCGCCGCCGTCTTGCCGTCCGCTTTCAGCGAACCATCCATCATCACCGAGGTGAATCCGGCCTGGATTGCGGTCATGCAGGTTGCAGCTTCGTTGCCGTGATCGAGATGCACGCAGACGGGAATGTGCGGATAGATTTCGGTGACCGCGTCCATCATGTGCTTGAGCATGATGTCATTGGCGTAGGAGCGGGCGCCGCGGGAGGCCTGGATGATCACGGGCGCATCGACGGAGTTGGCCGCGTCCATGATGGCCAGGGCCTGCTCCATATTGTTGATGTTGAAGGCCGGCACTCCGTAATCGTGTTCTGCCGCGTGATCGAGCAGTTGACGCAACGTAATACGGGCCATGCAGGAAGCTCCTTGTAAATTGGGACAGGCGCAAACGCCGCGCCGAGGGATATATGGCTCTTAGCGCGAGGAGACGGCGAATCCAAGACGCCATCAGTCGCGCATACAGCCAACGTTAATCGCCACGATGGCCCAGCGTTCCAGCTAATGGAATTCCCGGTAACTAATGTTCGCGAGCTTCGAGTGCCGCGACGTGCTCTTCCACTTCAGTCACGCGCTCGTCGAAATCGCCAGCAGTCGCACGCATCATCACGAGCATGCCGGCAGCGTCCCGACGCTGCTTACGGCTTATTTCTTCCAGCCGATCAAGACGCTGTTCAACCGAGCTACGAAACGACGAAATATCATCGCGGATCGCGATGAGGATGTCCGTCGTGATGTTGATCGGTTCGTCTGCCATAGCAGGAACATACCATAAACATTGCGGCGCCCACAAGCCTTGCGGGCAAAAATTTACCGCTGCTACTTCTTCAACACTTCCACACCCGGCAGCGGCTTGCCTTCCATCCATTCGAGGAAGGCGCCACCAGCCGTCGAGATATAAGAGAAGTCATCGGCGACGCCGGCGTGATTGAGCGCGGCCACCGTGTCGCCGCCGCCGGCTACTGAAATCAGCTTCTTCGCCTTGGTGCGCGCCGCTGCGTGTTTGGCGCCGGCAACCGTGCCGCGGTCGAACGGTGCCATTTCAAATGCGCCGACCGGGCCATTCCAGACCAACGTGGCGGCATCGTCGATCGCTGCGTTGATGCGTTCGATCGACTGCGGACCGACATCGAGGATCATGCCCTCATCTGGGATCGCATCGAGACCGTAAGCGTGTGACGGGGTATTGGCGGCGAAGTGGAATGCGACGATGGCATCCACCGGCAGGATGATGGCGCAGCCGGAAGCTTCGGCCTTGCCGATGATCCGCAGCGCAGTGGCGGCGAGATCTTTCTCGCACAGCGACTTGCCGACCTTGACACCCTGCGCATGCAGGAAGGTGTTGGCCATGCCGCCACCGATCACGAGCGCATCGACCTTGGTGACGAGATTTTCGAGGAGATCGATCTTCGACGAGACCTTGGCGCCGCCGACGATGGCGATCACCGGCTTGGTCGGCGCGTCCAGCGCCTTGCCGAGGGCGTCCAACTCGGCCTGCATGGTGCGGCCGGCATAGGCGGGTAACTTGTGGCCGAGGCCTTCGGTGGAGGCGTGGGCGCGATGTGCAGCCGAGAATGCATCGTTGACCCAGATATCGCCAAGCTTGGCGAGTTCGGCGACGAAAGCCGGATCGTTCTTCTCCTCAGCGGAATGGAAGCGCGTGTTCTCAAGGCAGAGAATGTCGCCGTCCTTCATGGCGCCAACGGCCTTGGCTGCGACGTCGCCAACGCAGTCGTCGGCAAAGGCGACCGGCTTCTTGATCACATCGGCAAGTGCCGCAGCCACGGGCTTCAGCGAGTTCTTGTCGTCGCGGCCCTTGGGGCGGCCGAAATGCGCGAGCAGGATTACTTTGCCGCCCTTGTCGGAAATTTCGGTGATGGTCGGCGCGATACGTTCAAGCCGCGTTGCGTCGGTAACCTTGCCACCATCCATGGGCACGTTGAGATCGACGCGCACGAGAACGCGTTTGCCCTTCACATCGACGTCGTCGAGGGTGCGGAAAGAATTGGTCATGATGTTGTGTCCCAAACGCCGGTCAGCGCAGAGCGGCGCGCCGCGAAGCGGGGACCGCTACATTCGTTGGCTCCCGGACGCGGCGTCTTATGCTGCGTCCGGGATAACGGTCGTGTCTTAGAGCAGCTTGCCCATCGCGACGGCGGTATCGGCCATGCGGTTGGAGAAGCCCCACTCGTTGTCGTACCAGGAGAGTACCCGCACCAGCGTGCCGTTCTGCACCTTGGTCTGGTCGAAGGCGAAGGTCGACGAATGCGGATCGTGATTGAAGTCGATCGATACGTTCGGGTGCGAAGTGGTGCCGAGCACGCCCTTCAGCTCGCCGGCCGCAGCCTTCTTGATCGCTTCGTTGATCTCTTCCTTTGTGGTGCTCCTTTTGGCGATGATCTTGAGATCGACCACCGAGACGTTCGGGGTCGGTACGCGGATCGAAACGCCGTCGAGCTTGCCGGCCAGTTCGGGCATCACGAGGCCGATGGCCTTCGCGGCGCCGGTCGAGGTCGGAATCATCGACATCGCAGCGGCGCGGCCGCGATAGAGATCGCTATGCAGCGTGTCCAGCGTCGGCTGGTCGCCGGTGTAAGCGTGGATCGTGGTCATGAAGCCGGTTTCGATACCGACGGTCTCGTTCAGCACCTTGGCGACAGGCGCCAGGCAGTTGGTGGTGCACGAACCGTTGGAAACGACCAGATGCTCCTTGGTCAGGGTCTTGTGGTTGACGCCGTAGACGATCGTGGCATCAGCACCATCGGACGGAGCCGAAACCAGCACGCGCTTGGCGCCTGCGGTCAGATGCGACGTCGCCTTCGCCTTGGCGCTGAAGATGCCGGTGCATTCGAGCGCGATATCGATGCCGAGATCCTTCCACGGCAGCGTGTTCGGATCGCGCACCGCAGTGACCTTGATCTTGTTGCCGTTGCCGAGCTGGATGCTGTCGCCGTCGACGGTGACGTCGCCGGGGAAGCGGCCATGCACGCTGTCGAAGCGCAGCAGGTGGGCGTTGGTTTCAACCGGCCCCAGATCGTTGATGGCGACGACTTCGATGTCGGTGCGCTTGGACTCGTAGATCGCCCGCAGGACGTTGCGGCCGATGCGGCCAAAACCGTTGATCGAAACCCGGACTGCCATTCAACTTCTCCCTTTTATTAGGCTCAAACCTCGCGTGAGGGCCTTCATATAGTGACGTGTGACGGGCGTTTCATGCCCTGAATGGAACGCTGGTGCAATGTGTCAAATTTACCAGCGTTCCGATAGAGTTAAGCCGCGTTGTGCTTGCTGGTTGCAGCCTCGACCACGGCCTCGGCCGTGATGCCGAACAGCTTGTAAAGCTCCTTGGCTGGCGCGCTCGAGCCGAAGCCCTTCATGCCGATGAAGGTGCCGTCGTGTCCGATCACGGCATCCCAGCCGAACCGGACCGCGGCTTCGACGGCGATCTTGATCGGCGCGTCGCCAATGATCGCCTTCTGGCGCTCTTCAGGCTGCTCCAGCAGCAGTTCGAGCGAGGGGACCGATACGACCCGCGTCGCGATGCCCTTGTCGGCCAGTTGCTTCTGCGCAGCGACTGCGATCTCGACTTCCGAACCCGAGGCGAAGATCGACACGGCGGCTTTGCCCTTGGCCGCGATCAACTCATAGCCGCCAGCGGCGCAGAGATTGTCGTCGTGATGGGTGGTGCGCACCGGCGTCAGGTTCTGGCGCGACAGGGCCAGCATGGTTGGGCCGTTGGTCTTCTCCATGGCGAGCTGCCAGCATTCGGCGGTCTCGACGGTGTCCGCGGGGCGGAACACGCGCATGTTCGGCATCGCGCGCATCGCGGCCAGATGCTCCACCGGCTGGTGGGTCGGGCCGTCTTCGCCGAGACCGATCGAGTCATGGGTCATGATGTAGATGACCGGGATCTGCGCCAGCGCCGAGATGCGCATCGCCGGTCGCGCATAGTCGGTGAAGCACATGAAGGTCGCGCCGGCCGGGATGAAGCCGCCATGCAGCGCGATGCCGTTCATGGCTGCGGCCATGCCCATTTCGCGAATGCCGTAGTGAATGTAGCGCCCCTTGAATTCGCCGGGCTTCACTTCGATGGCGCCCTTGGTGCGGGTGTTGTTCGATGGCGTGAGATCGGCCGAACCGATCACCATTTCCGGCACGACCTGCACCAGCGCTTCGAGCGCGAGTTCGCTCGCCTTGCGGGTCGCGACGGTCTGCGGCTCGGCGATCAGCTTCTTCTTCAGCGCGAGGATCGCGTCCGCCATGGCTGTCGGTCGAACGTGATCGTTGCGGCGGGTGAATTCGCTGCGCTTGTCGTCCGGAAGGGCATCAAAACGCTTTTGCCAGTCCGCGTGCGCCGATGCGCCCTGCTTGCCGACGTTGCGCCAGGCCTGCAGGATATCATCGGGCACCTCAAACGGGCCGTAATTCCAGTCCAGTGCCTTCTTGGCGCCTGCGAGTTCTTCCGCGCCGAGCGGTTCGCCGTGGGCCTTCGAGGTACCGGCGCGGGTTGGTGCGCCAAAGCCAATCTTGGTCTTGCAGGCGATCATCGACGGACGGTCGGACGCCTGCGCCTGCTTGATAGCGGCAGCGATGGCGACCTGGTCGTGGCCATCGACATGCACGGCATTCCAGCCATGGGCTTTGAAGCGTGCGACCTGATCGACGCTATCGGCAAGCGACAGCGGACCATCGATGGAAATGCCGTTGTCGTCGTAGAGGAAGATCAGCTTCGACAGCTTGAGATGACCGGCCATGGCCAGCGCTTCGTGGCTGACACCTTCCATCAGGTCACCATCGGAGCACAGCACGTAAGTGTAGTGATCGACGATATCGCCGTATTCGGCGGCCAGCATGCGCTCGGCGAGCGCGAAGCCAACGGAGGTGGCGATGCCCTGACCGAGCGGACCCGTGGTGGTCTCGACGCCTGAGGTGTGGAAATTCTCGGGATGACCCGGAGTTTTGGAATGCAGCTGGCGGAAGTTCTTCAGCTGGTCGAGCGTCATCTCCTTGTTGCCCGTCAGATAGAGCAGGGCATAGAGCAGCATCGAGCCGTGACCGGCCGAGAGGATGAAGCGATCGCGATCCGGCCACTTCGGATCGGCTGCGTCAAATTTGAGGAACTGTGTGAACAGCACGGTGGCGACGTCGGCGGCGCCCATCGGCAGCCCAGGGTGACCGGATTTGGCCTTTTCCACGCCGTCCATGGCGAGGGCACGAATCGCGTTGGCCATTTTCGAGTGATCAACCTGCGCCATGTCGGTTTCCGTCTAAATTGAAGGGAATGGAATATTCTGCGTCCGCAAGAGGCGCGGTCTGCAGCGAGATGTTGGGATCGCTTAGGAGAAACTGGTGGATAGCATCTGGGTTCCTGGGAGTCCAAGGTCTCCCGGACAGTTCTGGTCTGTGGATATTTACGGGCGGTTTTTGTCGGCTTTGCGGTGCATAGCTTTTAAGCTTTGTTGCGTCCGGCTCGCTTGCAACCTAAGTTTCAGGGCCTAAAGGCTTGCGGAGCCGTGGTTTTTGAGCTCCGGTCGCATCACACCCAAGGTCCCGCGTAACCCAGTATGATCGAACGCCCCGCCCATCTCACAGCCTCCGATCCCGCCAATGGCGGTGCGGCTGAGATCGACTCTGCCACGCGGCGGTTGATGGCAGCGCTGGATGCTCTGGAAAGTGCGGTCGAGCGCCGCCGTGAGGCGGATCGCGACGAGGATGAGCTGGCCACCCGCATTCAGGCGCTTGGCGCCGACCGGTCCCGGCTGGCGGATGAGCTTGATGGCACGCTGGTGAAATCGCGCCGGCTGGAGCGGGCCAACCGCGAGATCGCCGACAAGCTCGATACCGCCATCGGCACCATTCGCGCGGTGCTGGCGACTGACAACGCGCATGAGTAAAGCGAGATGAGCCACGTCAACGTTACGATCAATGGCCGGCAATATCGCATGGCCTGCGAGGAGGGGCAGGAGACCCGCCTGCTGCGGCTGGCGGAAAGTCTTGAATCCCGCGTCGAAAACCTGCGCGGCAAATTCGGTGAGATCGGCGATGCGCGGTTGACGGTGATGGCGGCGCTGACCATTGCCGACGAACTGGTCGATGCCAATCAGCAGATCCGTGCCCTGCAGGAAGAACTCGCCGCATTACGCGATGTGCGCGTTGTCGCCGCGGATCGCGCACGGGCGACGCAGACGGCGGTTGCCGCGGCCCTGAATGCTGCGGCAGAGCGGATCGAGAAGACCACCCAGGTGCTCAACCGCACCATCGGCGGCGGCGTTGCTATTGGATAACGCAGGCTTTGATGCCAAGCGGGCACTGGCGCATCCGTCTCATAACCCCTACATTGCTCACGCGAGGCTGCGTCGCGCGTCAGGAGCCATATATCCCCGGGGCCTTATCGATCCTTCAGGGAACTGTCCCTGACCAGGTCCGTGGACCTGGTCACATGGTGCCCACCTACTTTCGTAGGTGCTCCGGGATCGAGTGCTTCAACGGCCATCGTGGCTTCGCACTTTTACTTTTTTGATGGCTGTGGCCCTTGCATGGCGTTTGCCGTGCAATTTTAGCCTCGCTCGCCAAAGATGATCGCGAAGACCGGTCCTGCGCTTCCGCAGGCTCTGCGGACAGCATATCGTGCGGCATGTCCGACACGCCGCCCACTCCGACAAAGATTGAGCTCCGCATCGCCGCGCTGGCACGCCGCACGGCGCTGAGCGAGGCCGAACGGTCGGCAGCCGCACAAGCCATCGCAGCGCGTGGGCTGCCTTTTCCGGTCAGGGCCGGCGACATCGTCGCCGGCTATTCTCCCATCCGTAGCGAGATCGATCCAATTCCGCTGATGCAGCATCTCGCCGCCCAGGGGGCGCGACTGGCGCTCCCGGTGATCATCGCCCGTGATGAGCCCCTGATGTTCCGGATCTGGAGCCCGAACGATGCGCTGGTGCGCGGTTCACTGGGCATTCCGGAACCAGCACCGGACGCGCCGCCACTGATCCCCGATATCCTGCTGGTGCCACTCGCGGCATTCGACCGCGCCGGCCACCGCATTGGCTATGGCGCGGGGCATTACGATCGCACCTTCGCGCAACTGCACGCCATCAAGCCATTTATCGCCGTGGGCGTGGCCTTCGACACCCAGGAAATCGAGGCCATTCCCATGCAACCACACGACGTGGCGCTGGATTATGTGCTAACCGAAACCCGGACGATCGATTTTCGGAGCATCTGACTTGCGTATTCTCTTCATCGGCGACGTGGTCGGCAAAACCGGCCGCGTGGTGATCCTCGAAAAACTGCCGGGCCTGATCCGCGACTGGAAGCTCGATCTTGTCATCATCAATGGCGAGAACGCCGCCGGCGGCTTCGGTATCACCGAGACGATCTATAATGATCTTATCGACGCCGGCGCCGATGCCGTGACCCTCGGCAACCACGCCTGGAATCAGAAAGAGGCGCTGGTGTTCATCGAACGTGCACCGCGTCTGATCCGTCCGTTGAACTTCCCGCGCCACACGCCGGGCCGCGGCGCCGCGCTGATCGATGCCAAGAACGGTGCGCGTGCGCTGGTGATCAACGCCATGGGCCGCGTCTTCATGGAGCCGCTCAACGATCCGTTCAGCGCTGTCGGCAAGGAGATCGATGCCTGTCCGCTGGTGGAAGCCGCGGACGCCATCGTGGTGGATTTCCATGGCGAAGCCTCGAGCGAAAAGCAGGGCATGGGTTACTTCTGCGATGGCCGCGTGAGCCTCGTCGTCGGCACGCATACGCATGTGCCGACCGCTGATCATCAGATCCTCGCAGGCGGCACCGCCTACATGACCGATGCCGGCATGACCGGCGACTATGATTCCGTGATCGGCATGCAGAAGGAAGAGCCTGTCAGGCGCTTCACGACCGGCATTCCCTCCGGCCGTTTCGAGCCCGCCTTCGGCCCGGCGACTTTGTCGGGCGTTGCGGTCGAAACCGATGACAAGACCGGCCTCGCATCACGCATCGCGCCTGTGCGGCTCGGTGGCCGGCTGTCGCAGGCCGTGCCCGAGTTCTGGCTGACCTAGTTCGGCCTACTGCTCCGTCTGTTTGCGCAAATCCGCGACATCGCTTGCTGTGATCTGCGATCCCTTGCTGCCGAAGCGCGCGGTCACGTAATTCGCGACAGCCGCGATCTCCGTATCTGAATGGCTCTTGCCGAAAGCTGGCATCGAGAGTGCGCCTTGCGGCGTATGCCGCTTGGTGCCGGAGATCACGATCTGCGCGACGTTCGTCGCGCCGGGATCGTTAACGGCCCACGCGCCAGTCAGCGTGGCCATGGGCGAGAGTGCGCTCTCGCCTGTCCAGCCATGGCAGCTCACGCAGGCGCCCTGGAAGACCGTCTTGCCAAGCGCGTTCGCCGTCATGCCGTCCCTGTGCGAGGGCGGTGCGGGTGGCGCGAGTTTCGCGGGCAGATCAGGTGAGGGCACCGCCGGCACCGTGCGCAGGAATGCGACCATCGCCTTGATATCCGTCGGCGCCATCTTGCTGAAACTGTGGTCCACGGCTTCGCCCATCGGCCCTGAAGCGGTACCGTGACCTTTGGCATGTCCGACCGACAGATAGGAAACGACATCTTCGTCGCTCCAGTTGCCAAGGCCCGTCGTCTTGTCCGAGGTGATATTGAAGGCCCGCCATCCGGCGGTCAGCGCGCCAGCAAATTTCTTGCGGTTGTCGAGCGCGAAGCCGAGATTGCGCGGCGTGTGGCATTCGCCGCAATGCGCCAGCGCCTCGACGAGATAGGCGCCCCTGTTCCATTCCGGGCTTTGCGACGTATCGGGTTCGAAGCGCGTATCGGGATTGAACAATGCTGACCAGAACGTCATTGCCCAGCGCTGATTGAACGGAAAGGCAAGCGTATTCTCAGGCGGTGCTGCGCGCACCGGTGTGAGGCTGAACAGATAGGCCTTGACCGCGAGCGTGTCCGCATCGGTCATGTAAGTGTAGGACGTATAGGGCATCGCCGGATAGAGCCGGGCGCCGTCGTGGCGCTTGCCGCTTCGAACGGCGTCGAGAAACTGCTGGTCGGTGTAGTTGCCGATGCCTGTCTCTTTGTCCGGTGTGATGTTGGTCGAATACAGCGTGCCAAACGGCAGTTTGAATGCGAAGCCGCCGGCATATTCCTTGCCGCCGGGCGCGGTGTGGCAGACCATGCAATCCGCCGCACGCGCGAGATATTCGCCACGCTCGATCAGGCTGGCATTGGCCATGTTGGCGGGAGCGCCTGTCGGATTGGCGCCCTTGTAGTCCGTCAGCGCCACTTTCGGCCCGCTTGAGAAGGCCATCGGTCCGGGGCCGCGCACATAGAGCGCAGCGCCGGCGACGCCGACAACACCGATGAGGATGACGCTGCCGAGAATGCGACGTGCGGCGGGCGTCATGACTTCTTCCTTTCGGCGATCGCATCGCGGTCGATCGGCATCCTCCGCAGCGCAACGCCAGTCGCTGCATAGATCGCATTGCGCAGTGCCGGCGGTCCGCCGATCACGCCGCACTCGCCTATGCCGCCGGGTGCTTCGCCGCTCTTGATGAGGTGGACATTGATTTTCGGCATCTGGTCGATCCGAAGCATGCGATAGTCGTGGAAATTGGACTGCTGCACGCGTCCCTTCTCGATGGTAATGTCGCCATAGAGCGCGGCAGTGAGGCCGAACACGATGCCGCCTTCGATCTGCGCCACGATGGTGTCAGGATTGACAGCGATGCCGGTGTCGACCGCCACGTTGACCTGACGCAGACGAATTTCTCCCTGTGAATCGATCTCCGCTTCGACCACAGTCGCGATCGAGGTATCGAAGGTGGGCTGGATGCTCACGCCGCGTCCGACGCGCGCTGGCAGTGGCTGACCCCAGTTGGCCTTCTCTGCCGCAAGATTGAGGGCCGCCAGCATCCGTGGTGCCTTGCTGAGCAATTCACGCCGGAACACGACGGGATCCTTGCCGGCCTTGCGAGCGAGCTCATCCATGAAGCTCTCGATCGCGAACACGTTATTGTTCGGGCCGACGCCGCGCCAGAAGCCGGTCGGCACCGCCGGCGGTTCGACACGGACATATTCACACTGGAAATGCGGGAAGTCGTAGGGCTGGTCCGCGGCACTATCGATGGCGTCGATGTCGATGCCCTTCTGGAACGCAGGCGGCAGCCAACGCGCGATCACGGCCGAGCCTGCGATCTTGTACTTGAAGCCGACCACTTTGCCGTTGGACAGTGTCGCCGAAATGTTGTCGCGATAGACGGGGCGATAAATGTCGTGCTGGATGTCCTCTTCGCGGGTCCACACCACCTTGACCGGTCCATTGACCTGTTTGGCGATGCGCACCGCCGCCACGACCATGTCGGGCTCAAGCCTGCGACCGAAGCCACCGCCGATCATGTGTTGATTGACCGTCACCTTTTCGACCGGCAAGCCAGCGGCCTTGGCAGTCTCGGACTGCACCCGCGACATGATCTGCGTGCCCGTCCAGACCTCGCAGGAATCTCCCTTGAAGTGCACCGTGCAATTCAAGGGCTCCATGGTCGCGTGCGCAAGGAACGGCATCTCGTAGGACGCGTCGATCCGTTCGCCGGTGGCGAGACCCTTGGCGATGTCGCCGACGGATTTGGCGATTACGCCGTCCGTCTCGCTGGCCGTGCGCAAATGCGCCCAGATGTCCTTTGAACTGATCTTGGCGTTGGGCCCTTCGTCCCAGGTGATATCGAGCGCTTCGAGCCCGGACCTGGCGGCCCACATGTGATCGCCGACCACGGCCACGAGGTCGTCGAGCACCACGATCTGCCGCACGCCCGGAATCTTCTTCGCCGCGCGGTCATCGACCTTGGCGAGTTTGCCGCCGAACACCGGGCATTGTGCCAGTGTCGCGAATGTCATGCCCGGCACCATCGCGTCGATACCGTAGATCGTCTTGCCGTTGACCTTGTCCGGCGTGTCGAAGCGCTTCAGCGGCTTGCCGATCACCGAGAAGTCTTTCGGGTCCTTGAGCGCGACGTCCTTCGGCGGCGTGAGTTTGCCGGCGGCGTCGCACAACTCGCCATAGGACAGTTTGCGCCCGCTGGCCGTATGCATCACTTGCCCATTCGACGCCGTGCAGCTCGCAGGTTCGACCTGCCACTGTTCAGCTGCGGCTTGCACCAGCATCGCACGCGCGGTCGCCCCGGCATTGCGCAGCGGTTTCCAGAATGCGCGCACCGAAGTCGATCCGCCGGTCGCCTGGATGATGAAAATTGGATTGCCGTAGAGCTTGTCGCTGGGCGGCGCATGTTCCAGCGTGATCTGCGCATAGTCGGCGTCGAGCTCTTCGGCGAGGATCATGGCGATGGCGGTATAGATGCCTTGCCCCATCTCGACTTGCGGCATCACCAGTGTCGTCTTGCCGGTGGTGTCGATGCGGATGAAGGCGTTGGGGGCGAATTTGCCCTCCGTCGTATCGGGAGGTTGCGTCGGCTCATTGGCCGCGCGGACCGGAAGCTGGAAGGCGAACATAAAGCCACCGGCAAAGGCGCCAGCGAGCAGATTGCGCCGTGACAGGCCAGAAGGCTTGTTTGCAGGACTGGTCGCAACAAGCATGTTGTCTGCAAGTTTCATGGCCGACTCCTAGGTTTGCCGTTCGGAGGCAGCATGCTTGATCGCTTCACGCACCCGGACATAGGTGCCGCAGCGACAGATATTTCCGGCCATGGCGGCATCGATGTCAGAATCGTCAGGGGTTGGCGTAGAAGCGAGGAGCGCCGCCGCTGACATGATCTGCCCGGACTGGCAGTAACCGCATTGAATGACTTCGAGGTCGAGCCAGGCTTTCTGCACCTTGGCGCCGACCGGTGTGGTGCCGACGCCTTCGATTGTGGTGATGGCGCGTCCGCTCACCGCACTGACCGGCAGCAGACAGGAGCGCACGGCCTTGCCGTCGATATGCACAGTGCATGCTCCGCATAGCGCAACGCCGCAGCCGAATTTTGTGCCGGTCATGCCGAGAATATCGCGCAGCACCCAGAGCAGAGGCATGTCGTCTGGTGCGTCGAAGGACTTCTGCTCGCCGTTGATATTGAGATTTGCCACAGTGAGACCCCCGTTTGCTCGACTCGATGATGCAATGGCGAATGGTTCGTCATCGGCCAACGACGGTACTATAGGCGTACGGTCATCATTTCAAAAGCAGCAATAAGATGCCGCAGGACTATACATTGGTTTGTATGTCGCGCGAGCGTGTCTGTCGGATAAATCGCGGTAAAATCTCCGCGACGTCATCCGACGCCCTCCTCGTGGGCGTCGGATGACTTTTATTCAAAAGAATATTGCGGTTGCGTTAGGCTCGGCCTGCCCGAAAAACGGTACGTGAGCTGCCGACTGTGGGGCTAGTACCGCTCCGGCACGTACATTTCGGCTGGCACCGGCGTGCGGTGATAGTCGGGATTGCGCACGCGTGCAGGCAGGACCACAGGCGGATGCTCGACCTCCTGATAGGGAAGCTGTTCGAGCAGATGCGCGATGCAGTTCAGGCGGGCCTTCTTCTTGTCGACGGCCTGCACCACATGCCACGGGGCTTCCGGAATATGCGTATGCTCGAGCATCGCTTCCTTGGCCTTGGTGTATTGCTCCCAGCGGGTGCGCGCCTCGACATCCATCGGGCTAAGCTTCCACTGCTTGAGCGGATCGGCGATGCGCATCGAGAAGCGCAGGTGCTGCGCTTCATCGGTGATCGAGAACCAGTATTTGACCAGGATGATGCCCGAGCGCACCAGCATGCGTTCGAATTCCGGCACCGAGCGGAAGAATTCCTCCACGTCATCCTCGGTGCAGAAACCCATCACGCGCTCGACGCCGGCGCGGTTGTACCAGCTACGATCGAACAGCACGATCTCGCCGCCGGCGGGGAGGTGCGAGACGTAACGCTGGAAGTACCATTGGGTGCGTTCGCGCTCATTCGGCGCGGGGAGTGCGGCAACGCGGCAGACGCGTGGATTGAGCCGCTGGGTGATCCGCTTGATGACGCCGCCCTTGCCAGCGGAATCGCGGCCTTCGAAGATCACTACGACCTTGAGCTTGTTCTGCTGCACCCAGCTCTGCAACTTTACCAATTCGCCCTGCAGGCGGAACAGTTCCTTGAAATAGAGGCGTCGCTCGATGGTCTCCGCCGGGCTGTGGTCGGACATTTCGTTGGTCAGGGCGTCGAGACGATCGTCATCGATCTCGAGCTCGAGTTCTTCGTCGAAGCCGTCCAGCATCTCTGCACGAATGCGGTCGTGGATTGCTTGCGCGTCATCGCGGGAATGTTCGGTCATGGCAGCTCCGCTTGTATCGAATGGGTTCACGGTTATGGACCGATGCAAATGTCAGCGGTGTGACACTGCCTCCCAGGCCCGGGGCGAATGGGCAAATGGCCCCAATGGGTCTCGCCGCCGCTGTCCATGCAGGACGGGGTACCGCAAGCCGAAATTCAACTACGCGTGATTGGCGCTACCTTGAGAGCCAAGCGTGCGCATCTGAGGTCGCGGGGCTCGTTGACCAAGGAAAAATGTGATGAATAAATTCATTCTGTTGGGCGCCGCTTTACTAATCGCCGGCACTGCGAACTGGACCGCGCAGGCCAAAGACGGGCATAGCGCTGCCAGCAAGCATCGACGGATCATGTCCTCTCACGCGCGGTATGAGGGAAGCGCCCCCGTAACGGTCTATCGCGGATTTGGTGCCGGCCCCGGTTCATATGGATACAGCGCGCCATATGGATATGGCGGCGGTTCATACGGCGGAGATGACAATGCGGAAGGCCGAACGAGCGGCGGCTAGGACGCCTTGGCAGTTTCGGCTGCTAGCTCACTCGCAGACGGAATAGGCGGCGCTGCGCCAGGTCTCAGGTGGCAGCGCAGGGCCGTTTACAAACCCAAATCATAATTTGTACGCCGTGCGGAAGCCGCCCCAATGGCGTCCCTGTATGCGCACAGGCACGTCGATCTCGCGCATCATCACGGTCTGACCGTTGCCCATGTCGCGGGCATAACTCTGGATCAGGTAGGAACGTGTATTGCGACCGGCGGCCAATCCAGCCGGATCGTTGAAGATGCGGCGGTTGCGGCAGTTGGCCGTATTCCAGGCGACATCACCCGGGCGCTGCGGCTTGGAATAGATGCTGTTATGTACCGGTAGATAGCCGTTGCGGTCGATCATGGCGCAGAACGCCATGCGGGTGTCCTTGGCCAGAAACGCATCCTGGAATTCGGGGAGTGCGCGGTCGGCCCAGCCGAGAATCTTTGTCCGGTACTGCACCGGACTGGAGCCAGGGATTTCGACGTAGTTGTCGTCGAACATGTCGTCGATGCTGATAGCGCCGGATGCAATACCGTCGGCAAAGATCTTGTTGAGCGCGGCGCCGGCATCAATGGCGCGGGTGACGAATTCGGTGTTTTCGTCATGAATAGCCCATAGCCGGTCTTCGATCCGGCTGATGAGAGCCCCGTCGGGCGCGACGAACATTGCCTGTGCGCCGGCAGTGGAATGTTCGGCAATGCGCAGGCGGCAGGGGCCGACCTCGCTGAGTTCAGCAGCAACGATGTCGTGCAACGGAAGCCGGTTCGCGTCCGGTCCGCCGATGAGAATGCCGTCCATCGAGATTTCATAGACCGGCGCGCTGATCTGGCCGCCGCGTGCCTGAAGATCGACATTGAGGTGACATGGCAGCTTTTCGCGTCGGCGCTCGTCTTCGCGCTCGCTCTGTTTCAGCAGTACCGCGCAGCGCGACTTCAGCCGTGAGGCAAACATCGTGACGGCCTGGCCGGCCTGCGCGACATGCTCGCCATGGGCAGCCGCTTCCTTCGCAGCGCTATCGATTTCCGCGGCGCTGTCGCCGACCGAGACGATGAACTGCGAGGCGGTGGTGGCATTGTGCGACATCTCGCTGGTCGTCGCGTTCTGCTCGGCGACTGCGCCATTCACATTGGCAAACACCGGGCGGATCGCGTCGATGGCGGTGGAGATGCGATGCACCGCATCGACCGAACTCGCAGCGTCGCGCTGCAGGGTGTCGATCTTCTTCCTGATCTCTTCGGTGGCGTTCTGGGTTTGCACCGCCAGCGCCTTGACCTCGGTGGCGACGACCGAGAAGCCGCGGCCTGCAGCGCCGGCGCGTGCCGCCTCGATGGTCGCGTTCAGCGCGAGCATCGTTGTCTGCCGGGCAATCTGCGCGATCAACTCCAACACATTGCTGATTGCAGCGGAGGAGTCGCGCAGGCGGTCCACATTGGCGCTGGCTTCATGGGCGGCGGCGCCGGCCTCGTCCGCGAGCCGGCTGGCATCGCGCACCTGGGTGCCGATACCCTCGGCCGAGTGGGTGAATTTGTCGGCGGCCTGCGCGAAGGTCGTGGCGGTGGATTGCGCGGCGCTGCTGCGGTCGGCCAGCACGTCGGTGCGGGCGCGGATGGCGGAGAGGGTGGTGGCGGTCGATTCGGCGCCGCCGGCGACGGATGTCGCGGCACGCTCAAGCTGGCGGATAAGCGCGCCCAGCTCGAGTTCCAGCAACTCCAGGATGTCGCGAGCGGTATCTGGTTCAGGATGCTGCGGTGCCACAGAAGGTGCTGTGTTTTCAGCGATCATCACCACTTCAGCCGCTTCCGGCTGCCGCTTGCGGAACAGTCCAAACGCCATCGGTGACCCCAATGAATACAATCTATACGGGTAACCTTGCACCTCGGCGTGAAGTGATGGTTAAGGTCGGTCGCGGTATTGCGAAGATCTGCCGGATTCGGCGGCAAATTTTTGATTTTGCCGATTTCGCGGCCTATAACCCCGCGCCGCAGCCCTAACTACCCTGACGCTTCAAGAGAGACCGCATGGCCGGACATTCCCAATTCAAGAACATCATGCACCGCAAGGGCCGGCAGGATGCCCAGAAGTCCAAGCTGTTCAGCAAGCTGGCGCGCGAAATCACCGTCGCTGCCAAGATGGGGACGCCGGACCCGTCGATGAATGCCCGGCTGCGCTCCGCCGTGATCGCCGCCCGGCAGGAGAACATGCCGCGCGACAACATCGAGCGCGCCATCAAGAAGGCGATCGGCAGCGACGGCGAGAACTATGATGAAATCCGCTATGAGGGCTACGGCCCCGGCGGCGTCGCCGTCATCGTCGAGGCACTGACCGACAACCGCAACCGCGCCGCGTCCGACATCCGTTCCTACTTCACCAAATCCGGTGGCAATCTCGGTGAAACCGGCTCGGTTTCCTTCATGTTCGACCATGTCGGCGTGATCGAATATGACGCCGACAAGGCCTCTGCCGACGACATGCTCGAAGCTGCCATCGAGGCCGGCGCGGATGACGTGGTGTCGGGCGAGGGCGGCCACGAGGTCTATGCCTCGCAGGAGACGTTCCGCGAGGTTGCCAAGGGACTGGAAGCCAAATTCGGCGAAGCCCGCAAGGCGGCGGTGATCTGGAAGCCGCAGAACACGCTCTCGGTCGATGACGAGACCGGCGAGAAGCTGATCAAGCTGATGGACCTGTTGAACGAGCATGACGACGTGCAGAACGTCTATGCCAACTTCGAGGTATCGGACGCGCTGATGGCCAAGATGGGCGGCTGAGCAGGGGTTCAGCTTCCCTCTCTTTCCTTTGGGACGGCTCCGCGTTTCTATTTCGTTCCGCTCCGACCGGCGTTATCCCTGTGGGATGACAAACCCTCCGATTCGCCCTCCTGTCCGCATCATCGGCATCGATCCGGGCCTGCGCCGCACCGGCTGGGGCGTGATCGAGATCGACGGCAACCGGCTGACCTATATCGGCTGCGGTTCGGTGGAACCGCCGGACAATCTGCCGTTGGCAAGCCGGCTGCTCGGCATTCATGAAGGTCTCGCCAAGATCCTCGGCGACTTCCAACCGGCCGAAGCTGCGGTGGAGCAGACCTTCGTCAACAAGGACGGCGTCGCGACGCTGAAGCTCGGCCAGGCGCGCGGCATCGCCATGATGACGCCGGCGATGTTCGGCATTGCCGTCGCCGAATACGCGCCCAATCAGGTGAAGAAGACCGTGGTCGGCGCGGGCCACGCCGACAAGAACCAGATCCAGGTGATGCTGAAGATCCTGCTGCCGAAGGCTGAGCCGAAATCCGCCGATGCGGCCGACGCGCTGGCCATCGCCATCACCCATGCGCATCACCGTCAGAGCACGGCACTGCGCCTCAAGGTCGTCGGCGCGTGATCGGCAAGCTCAAAGGCCTGATCGACAGCTATGGCGAGGACTATGTGATCCTCGACGTACAGGGCGTGGGCTATCAGGTGCATTGTTCCGCTCGCACGCTGCAGGCACTGCCGCAGGCGGGCGAAGCGGCGGTGCTCTCCATCGAAACATATGTCCGCGAAGACCAGATCAAGCTGTTCGGATTCCGCAGCGATATGGAGCGCGAATGGTTTCGCTTGCTGCAGACTGTGCAGGGCGTTGGTGCCAAGGTCGCGCTCGCCGTGCTTAGCACGCTGCCGCCGGCCGACCTCGCCAATGCCATCGCGCTGCGCGACAAGACGGCCGTGGCGCGCACGCCGGGCGTCGGTCCTAAAGTGGCCGAGCGCATCGTCAGCGAATTGAAGGACAAGGCGCCGGCCTTTGCATCCGTCGATCCGGTGGTCGCGCAACTCGCCGGCGCGATGGACGACAACCGCGCACCAGGCGCCGTCAGGGATGCGATCTCCGCGTTGGTCAATCTCGGCTATGGCCAGCCGCAGGCGGCGGCCGCCGTCGCAGCCGCGTCGCGCAGCGCAGGCGAGGGTGCGGAAACGGCGCAACTCATCAAGCTCGGGCTGAAGGAATTGGCGAAGTGAGCCTTGCCAGAATCGCCCGTGTGATCGGCATTGTCGCGATCTTCGGTATTGTCGGTTCGCTATCCGTGGCTGCGCTCGTATCGTTGCTCGTCGTCGGTCTGGGTGCTTCGATCCTGCAATTGATCTTCTCTGTCGCCGATCTCGATGGTTTCAGATCGCTTGTCTCGATTGCACTGTGGTTGCTGGCATTCGTTGCTGCATTGGCCGCGCTGCTGCCGTCGCTCGGTGCCGGCGTCGTCTTTGCGCTGTCCGCCGTCTATGCTGGGCAAAACACGATCTGGATGGCGTGGCTCGCTGCGGCCGTCGGCATTGCCGGCTTCATCGGTTTTGGAATGTTCGTTCAGCCCTCGGAATCGTCGGCAGTGATTTTGCCCGGCGTTCGATCGCTCACGCAAGCGCTGTCGCTGTCCGCATTGCTCGCGGGCATTGCCGTGATTCCAGCCAGCCTGTGCTGGTGGTTCGCGCGGCCGTTGCACCGTGGTAACGTCGCATCATGAATACGCCACCCGATCGCATGGTTACACCTGAGCGCCGCTCCGACGATGTCGGCGACACCACGCTGCGCCCGCAGTCGCTGGCCGATTTCGTCGGCCAGGCACAGGCGCGCGCGAATTTGCAGATCTTCATCGATGCCGCCCGCAAGCGCGGCGAGGCGCTGGATCACACATTGTTTGTGGGGCCGCCCGGCCTCGGCAAGACCACGCTGGCGCAGATCGTGGCGCGCGAGCTCGGCGTCGGATTTCGCGCGACATCCGGTCCCGTCATCGCCAAGGCCGGCGATCTCGCGGCATTGCTGACCAATCTCGAAGAGCGCGATGTGCTGTTCATCGACGAGATCCACCGTCTCAGCCCTGCAGTAGAGGAAGTGCTCTATCCCGCGATGGAGGATTTCCAGCTCGATCTCATCATCGGCGAAGGCCCTGCGGCACGCTCGGTGAAAATCGAATTGTCGAAATTCACGCTGGTCGGCGCGACCACCCGTGCGGGTCTGCTGACCAATCCGCTGCGCGATCGTTTCGGCATTCCGCTGCGGCTGAATTTCTACACGATCGACGAGCTCGAAAAGATCGTCACCCGCGGTGCCCGCGTGCTGGACATCGGCATGACCCCTGAAGGCTCTAACGAGATTGCGCGCCGCGCCCGCGGCACGCCGCGCATCGCCGGGCGTCTGTTGCGCCGTGTGCGTGACTTTGCCTCCGCTGCGGATGCGTCAGCGATCGATCGCAAAATCGCCGACCACGCGCTGTCCGCATTGGAAGTTGACAGTGCGGGTCTCGATGCGATGGATCGCCGCTATCTCACCACCATCGCCATGAACTATGCTGGTGGCCCCGTTGGTGTCGAGACCATGGCGGCCGCGCTGTCCGAGCCGCGTGATGCCATCGAGGACATCATCGAGCCCTATCTGATCCAGTGCGGCTATCTGCAGCGCACCCCGCGCGGCCGGCTGCTCACCTCGCATGCGTTCAAGCATCTCGGACTGAGTGAGCCGAAACGGGATGAGAGCCAGATCGGATTGTTCGGTTCGGGCGACGAGGAGTAGTTCGCAATGACTGACAAGATCATCGGCGTCGTCGCTGCGCTGATCCGCGATGACGCAGGGCGCATGCTGGTGGTGCGAAAGCGTGGCACCGAGGCCTTCATGCAGCCGGGTGGCAAGCGCGATGCAGGCGAGGACGATCTGGCCGCGCTGGAGCGCGAGATCAGCGAGGAGCTCGGCTGCCGGCTGGTGCCGGGCTCGGCGCAGGCGCTCGGCCAGTTCAACAGCGTTGCCGCGAATGAACCGGGATGGCAGGTGCAGGCCAGTGTTTATGCGGTGCAGGTGGATGGAGCGATCGCGCCCCAGGCCGAGATCGCCGAAGCGATTTGGATCAATCCAACTGCGCCTGAGGCTATCGTCCTGGCGCCATTGACGCGTGATCACGTGCTGCCACTCGCAGCTCACGGCTTTTCGTTATGACCGGTTCTACGACCTTCCATCTCGACGGCGCCATCGCCGACGGCCTGCATCGCATGCAGGTGCGGCGCCATGGCCTTTGTGGGGTCTTTTAAGAGCCAAGAGATCGAAGGCGTGCTCGGACGCCGGCTTCGCGAGCGCTTTGATCTCGTCCTTAGCACAAGCTCGGGCGCAATCGTCGCCGCGCGGATCAGCCTTGCCCAACATTGGCGGCCGCTAGGCCTGAACCGTCGATGCGGCGATCTCGTCCAGTACTTCGGTCAATCGGTCTACGGCCCAATCCACCTGTGACTTGTCGATAATCAAGGGGGGCGCAAAGCGTATCGTGTTCCGGTGAGTATCTTTGGTCAGCACTCCTGCCTGAAGCAAGCGGCTGATCACCGTACCGGCACTAGCCATGTTGCGGTGTAACTCGACCCCCGCAAACAAACCGCGACCGCGTACCTCGCGAATGATCGGATTTTTGATCGCAGAGAGCCGATCGAGGAGATGCGCGCCGACAGTCGCGGCACGTTCAATCAATCGCTCGTCGATCAGTGTGTCGAGGGCGGCTAATCCAACCGCTGATGCAATCGGGTTGCCTCCGAACGTGCTGCCGTGGTCACCCGGAGTGAAAACCTGCATGACCTCGCGACGGGCGAGGAAAAGCGAAACCGGCAACATCCCGCCACCGAGCGCCTTGCCGAGCATCAGACCGTCGGGTGTTACTCCTTCATGCTGACACGCGAGCAGACGTCCGGTGCGTCCCAGACCGCTCTGGATCTCGTCGCACAGCAGCAGCACGTTGTTCGCCTTGCAAATGCGCGCGGCCTCAGCGAGATATCCAGGGGGCGGCACATTGATCCCGCCTTCGCCTTGAATTGGTTCGACCAGAAAGGCCGCGGTGTCAGGGGTAATGGCCGCGGCGAGCGCCGACGCATCGCCGAACGGCACGCGCGTGAAGCCGGGCGGGAACGGCCCGAAGCCGTCGCGATATTGGGTTTGCGAAGAAAAGCCGACGATCGAGATGGTACGGCCGTGGAAATTTCCCTCCGCGACGATGATTTCAGCCCGGTCAGTCGGCACTCCCTTGACCCTGTAGGCCCATTTACGTGCCGCCTTGAGCGCCGTCTCGACGGCTTCCGCGCCGCTGTTCATCGGCAACGCGGCGTCCATGCCGGTAAGTGCACAGGCCTTGGCGAGGAAAGGCCCCAGCCGATCGCTGAAATAAGCGCGCGAGATCGTGTCCAGGCGCTGTGCCTGTTCTGTCAGCGCCTTGACGAGGCGCGGATGGCAATGGCCGAAGCTTGCCGCCGAATACGCTCCCATCATGTCGATGTAGCGTCTGCCAGCCTCGTCCCACACGTAGACTCCAGCCCCGCGGACGATCGTGACCGGCAATGGTGCATAGTTTCCTGCACCAAAACGGGCTTCAAGACCGGCGAAATCGGTCATGACAAGCGCTCTCCCGATTGGGCGCGCCTAAGGCGATGCGCGCCTCAGTTCTGATGTAGGAAGGCCGACGCAGAAAAAACAGGTGCGAGGGCTCACGACAGGCACCGCCACCTCTCCCGTTCTGCTATAATCCGTTCATGACGATCGGGATTACCGGGCCCGAACGGAAGACGCCAGGGCGAAACGCCGTGGTCGGGGTGATTGTGACTGCCATCTTCTCCGGAATTTGCCTGATCCTTCTCGCGATTGTCGGCGACTTCCTGGTCGACTGGATGTGGTTTTCCGCGGTCGGCTATTCGCAGGTTTTCTGGACATCGATCGGCGCGAAAGCCGCAGTCTTTTCCGTCGTCTTTGCGGCAACTGCCGTCATTGCGTGGGCGAATGCCCGGCTGGCACTTTTTCTTGTCCGACGGCGGCGAGGCCGGCTTCCCGTCGACTTCGACTGGAAGCTCGCGGCCACCGCGGTGCCGCCCGATCCGTTCGAATTCATGCGCGATCGGTTGCCATGGCGCCTTGCCATCGCTGGCGGCGCCGGATTCCTCGCTCTGCTTGTTGCATGGGAGGAGGTCGGCAACTGGAGCATCATTCTGCAGTTCCTCTATCAGGTGCCATATGGCGCGAATGATCCGCTGTATGACAAGGATATTGGATTCTATCTGTTCTCTCTGCCCGCCTATATCGGCATCAAGAATTGGGCGTTGCTAACGCTGTTCATGAGCGCACTTCTCGCCGCAGTGATCTATTGGCTGCATGGTCAGATCGAATACCAGGTCCAGCGGTGGTCGATATCACCGCCAGCGGTTGCTCACGGCTCGGCGCTGCTCGGCTTGCTCTTTGCGGTGAAGGCATGGTCCTACGGACTCGACCGTTATTTGCTGCTCTACGGAGACAATGGCGTAGTGGTTGGCGCGAGCTACACCGATGTCCACGTTCAGCTACCCGTTCTCTGGTTGCTGATCGGGCTTTCGATAGTCGCGGCATGCGCCGCGTGGGCGAACCTGTGGACGCGTACCTACTGGCTCCCCACTGCCGCGATGTTGCTCGTCTTCGGGGGCGCTTTCCTGCTGTCCGGCGTGATCCCGATGCTGTTTCAGCGGTTCTACGTGAAACCGAACGAACTGGAACTGGAGCGGCCCTACATCGAACGCAGCATCCGTCTGACCAGGGAAGCCTATAATCTCGACAAGATCGCCGCCAAGCCCTTTCCTGCCGAACAGGACCTTACCTTCGCGACACTCGAAGCCAACAAGGCGACCATCGAGAACATCAGATTGTGGGACGGGCAGCCGCTAGCCGATACCTACGCCCAGCTGCAGGAGATACGCACCTATTACAAATTAAGCGACCTGGATGTCGACCGCTACTGGCTTCGCGGCACCTACCAGAGCGTGATGCTGTCGGCACGCGAGCTCAGATCCTCACTGCTACCGCCGAACGCCCAGACGTGGGTCAACCTCCACCTGCTGTTCACCCACGGCAATGGAGCGGTGATGAGCCCGGTAATGCACAAGAGCGCTGAAGGGCTTCCGCTGCTTTACCTGCGGGATATTCCTCCCGTTGCGGACGGCGGTCCCGAGATCCGCGAACCGCGCATTTATTATGGACAAGAGGAGAGCAACTACGTTGTCGTCAGGACGACCACGCCGGAATTCGACTATCCGAAGGGGAGTGAAAACGCATACACGGTCTACGACGGTGCCGGTGGCGTACCGCTGACGGGTATGGTGCGAAAAATCATCTTCGCTCACCACTTCAACGACATGAACCTGCTGCTCTCCAGCTACATCACCGACGACAGCCGGATCATGATCCGGCGCAATATCGGGGAACGGCTACGCACGATCGCCCCGTTCCTCAGCCTCGACCACGATCCCTATCTGGTCGTCAGCGAGGGGCGGATGTTCTGGATCCAGGACGCCTATACAACCAGTAACTATTTCCCCTCTGCGCAGCCTGCGCCCGGCCGCAATCTGAATTACATCCGCAATTCCGTGAAGGCCGTCATCGACGCCTATAACGGCAGTGTCAACTTTTATCTGATGGACCAGGCGGACCCGATCGCGGCCACCTACCAGCGAATCTTTCCGGGGCTATTCAAGCCGTTTGCGGCAATGCCGTCCGATCTGCAAAAGCACATTCGCTATCCCGAGGACCTCTTCCTGATTCAGGCGCAGCTTTACCAGACCTATCACATGGCATCTGCCGACGTTTTCTATAACCGGGAGGATCTTTGGCAGTTTCCGCGCCAGCCGGCCAGCGATGGCGTCGCGCCGATGGTCCCTTACTACATTGTGATGCGGCTGCCCGGAGAAACCCAGGCCGAGTTCTTTATCATGATCCCCATGGTGCCAAGCCGACGCGACAATATGATCGCATGGCTGGCAGCGCGCTGCGACGCTCCTGACTATGGAAAATTGATCGTCTACGAATTTCCCAAGGAGAAGCTCGTCTACGGACCGTTCCAGATCGAGGCGCGCATTCATCAGAACACGGAGATCTCCCAGCAAATATCGTTGTGGAACCAGATGGGTTCACGGGTGATCCGCGGAAACCTGCTGGTGATCCCGATCGAGAATTCGATCCTGTACGTGTCGCCGCTGTACCTGCGCGCGGTCCACGGACACTTGCCGGAACTCAAGCGCGTGATCGCCGCCTACGGCGAGCATGTCGTCATGAAAGAGACGCTTGCCGAGGCCTTGTCCGCGCTTTTCATCGAAACTAACGCGTCGCCGACATCGCTGAGTGCCGCAACGGAAATGCCACGTGCGAGCCCTGCGGAAAACAGGGCGCAGGAGGCGCTTGATCGCTATAACGAGGCAATGAAGCTGTTGAGGTCTGGGGATTGGGCAGGCTTCGGCACGCAGATCGACGCGATGCGCGGTCTTTTGGAGAAAATGAGCCGGGAATCGGCCGGACACTGACCAACGCCGGCTGATTGTCATTCGACAAAGAGATGCGCGTTCCCGCGACCAAGATTCCAGGTGCATCCCAAGCAAGGTTCAAGCCCAAAGCGATTGGCACTTGCTGGGGAAGGTGCCTCTGTGCAAGACGATTACTCTCCGAAGTGTGATAAGAGGAATCTCCCCGTGACAGCCTCTCTTGATGGCGAAATTCGCGACGGTCGTCATCATATGCGGGTCCGCGTGTATTTCGAAGATACTGACGCCGGCCAGATTGTTTATCACGCAAACTTTCTGCGTTTCATGGAACGCGGCAGAACGAATTACTTGCGTTTGCTCGGAACGAGTCAACAAGAGCTGCTGAAAGAAGCGCGAGAGGATACGCCCGGCTTTGCCTTCGTTGTTCGTTCGATGAAAATTGATTTTCTAAAACCGGCAGTCCTGGACGATCTGCTTGAGGTCGTTACGGTTCCACAAGAGGTGAGGGGCGCTTCGATCCTGCTCGGGCAGGAAGTGCGCCGCGGCGATGAGTTGCTGCTTGAGGCCAAGGTCAAGGTGGCCTTCGTGTCCGGCGGCCGCGCCAAGCCGATTCCGAAAGCGCTGCGGATCGCCATGAAGGCCGATCAGATTTAGCAATCGCCCCATAGGTGAAACGGCATCGACTCCGCATGCGGCAAGGCTACAATCCCAGCATATCGCAAAGCCGAGGGTCCCATGTCGCGTCCGCCGTTTCCGCCCTTCACCCGAGAGACCGCCGCCCAGAAGGCCCGCATGGCCGAGGACGCCTGGAATTCACGCGATCCGGTGAAAGTGTCGCTCGCCTATACCGAGGACTCGACCTGGCGCAATCGTGGCGAGTTCTTTCAGGGGCGCCCGGCGATCGTCGAATTCCTCACCCGTAAATGGGCAAAGGAGCACGAATATCGGCTGATCAAGGATTTGTGGGCGTTCGACGGCAATCACATTGCCGTGCGCTTTCAATATGAATGGCATAACGACGCCGGCAACTGGCATCGCTCCTATGGCAATGAGCAATGGGAGTTTGACGAGGCCGGCCTGATGCGGCGCCGCGAGGCCAGCATCAATGACGTTGCGATTGCCGAGAAGGATCGCCGTTTCCTGTGGCCGGCGCCGGGGCCGCGTCCAGCCGATGTGCCGGGTCTCGGCACCGACCCGTTCTAACTAAAGCGAGCCGCTATCGACCACGAATTCGACGCGCTCGGCGACGAAGCGCGAATGCGTAGCGCTTAGCGGCGTGCCGTCGGCATCCACATCGATGGAATCGACAATCAAGATCGGACGCCCGAGTGCGACACCAAGCCGTGTCGCATCGGTCGCGTCGATGATCCCCGCGGTGACCTTCGTCGAGGCGCGGCGATAGTCCTTGACGCCGTAATGCGCCAGCGCTTTGGTCATCGAGCGCACGCGCTCATAGACCTTGCCGAAATCGGGAAAGCGTTCGGCCGACAGCCAGTTGGTGCCGACGCAGATCGGCGTCTTGTCTGCGAGGCGCAGCGCCTCGATGCGGATCAGCGGAGCGCCGGCTTTGAGGCCAAGCTGCCTGGCGAGATCGCGTGTTGCCACATCGTCCCAGGCTCCGATCAATTGCGCCTGCGGCTCGCGCCCGCCGGCACCGGCAATTTCCGAGAAGCGCGTGCGTGATCGCAGGGGGTATGCAAGCTTTGGCGATTCCACATAGGTGCCGCTGCCGCGCTCGGCGCGCACCAGGCCGCGTTCGGCCAGGGTCGCGAGGGCGCGGCGCACGGTGTGGCGATTGACGCGGTAGATGTCAGCCAGTTCAGTCTCGCCGGGCAGCTTTTCGCCAGCACCATAGCGGCCATCTGCAATGCCGCGCTCGATGCCATCGGCCACATGCCGCCAAAGTGCCACGCCTGTTGGCTTGTCCTGAATGGTCACAAAATCGGTCCCGGAATGATGTCGACCACGCATTAGCGAAAAATCGTGCCGCTGTCACGAAACAGTCATTGCCTCCGCCTATAAAGTTGTCTAGTAAATCATACAACTTGTTGAGCGACGGTGACATGACTTCATCCTCCCTGAACCACCAGCAGGCCCGGCGCCGTGAGGCGATGGGGGTGCTTGGGCACTGCGCCACGGCGGATATCGCCGGTTATCTCGATGCAGTGGCTGTTCCCGCCCATGAACAACTGCGTCAGCCGGAGAGCGGCCTAGTGATGCTGCGCGGCCGGATCGGCGGCGATGGCGCGCCATTCAATCTGGGCGAAGCGACCGTGTCGCGTGCCGCTGTACGGTTGGCATCAGGCGAGATTGGCTTCGGCTACACGCTGGGCCGGGATGGTGCGAAGGCGCACCTGATCGCGCTCTGCGATGCACTCATCCAGACCAGTGAATTTTCAGATGCTGTCGAGACCAAGGTGCTCACGCCGCTGCGTGCGCGCGTCGTCGCCGATGTCAAGCGGAAGGCCGCAGAGACGGCAGCGACCAAAGTCGATTTCTACACGCTCGTGCGCGGGGAGGGCTGATCATGACGACAGTTGCGGAAATGCCGGCCGGTTTCGCGGATAAGGTCCTCGCAGCGCAATCGACCTTCCGTTCGGTGATGGATGCGATGGCGCGTCCCGGCACCGTGCAGCGGATTCAGGCTGTTTCGGGCGTACCTGCGCCGATGATGCGCGGCGCGGCCGCTATCGCGCTCACGCTGTTCGATCAGGACACGCCGGTGTGGCTCGATAGCAAGTTGGCGGCGACGATGGATGTTGCCAAGTGGATCAAGTTTCACACCAGCGCGCCGGTCATCGCCGATCCCGCCGTGTGTGCCTTCGCCGTGGTGGCTGATGCATCCGCGCTGCCGTCCTTCGAGCACTTCGCCTTCGGCACCGGCGAATATCCGGATCGCTCCACCACGATCATTCTGCAGGTGGCGAGCCTGACTGAAGGCCCTGCCTATGAGCTGCGCGGCCCCGGTATCGATGGTGCCACAATCCTGCGTGCTGCGATCGGCGTGCCGGATCTGCTAGATCGTCTCGCGCTGAATGCCTCGCTGTTTCCCCGCGGCATCGATCTTGTGCTGGTGTCCGGCGAATCCATTGTCGCGCTGCCGCGTACCACGCGTGTTGTCGCGAAGGAGGGCTGAGCATGTATGTCGCCGTCAAGGGTGGCGAACGCGCCATCGAGAATGCGCATCGTCTGCTGGCTCATGAACGCCGCGGCGATCGCGATGTGCCGGAAGTATCGCTGGCACAGATCTCCAATCAGCTCGGTCTTGCCGTCGATCGCGTGATGACCGAAGGCTCGCTCTATGACCGCGAGCTCGCGGCGCTGGCCATCAAGCAGGCACGCGGTGACATGATCGAGGCGATCTTCCTGCTGCGCGCCTTCCGCGCGACGCTGCCGCGGTTCGGTTCGAGTGAGCCCGTCGATACGTCGCAGATGCAGGTGCGTCGCCGCGTCTCCTCGACCTTCAAGGACATGCCGGGCGGCCAGGTGCTCGGCCCGACCTTCGACTATACGCATCGTTTGCTCGATCCGGTGCTGACCGGCGAATCCTCGCCCGAGCAGCCGGCCATGACCGATGCAGAGCCGGGCGTGATGCCGCGCGTCACCGATATTCTTGGCCGCGACGGCCTGATTGAAACGTCGCCCATCGAAGATCCCGAGAAGCCGGTGGGCGATCTCACCCGCGATGCGCTGAGCTTCCCGGCAGACCGCGATCTGCGCCTTCAGAATCTTGCGCGGGCCGATGAAGGGTTTCTTCTGTCGCTCGGCTATTCATCGCAGCGCGGCTATGGCCGCAACCATCCTTTTGCCGGCGAAATCCGTCTTGGCGAAGTCGAGGTCGAATTCATGGCCGAGGATGTTGGCTTCGCCGTGCCGCTGGGATCGATCACGCTGACCGAATGCCAGATGGTCAATCAGTTCAAGGGCTCGGATACCGAGGCGCCTTGCTTTACCCGCGGTTACGGTCTCGCCTTCGGCCAGTCTGAGCGCAAGGTGATGTCGATGGCGCTGGTCGATCGCACGCTGCGTGCACGCGAACTCGGCGAGGACATCAAGGCGCCGGCGCAGGACGAGGAATTCGTCATGTCGCATTCCGACAATGTGCAGGCGACCGGCTTCGTCGAGCATCTGAAGCTGCCGCATTACGTCGACTTCCAGTCCGAGCTCGGCTTGCTCCGCAAGCTGCGCAAGGAATTCGCCGATGCCAACGAGACGCCAGTTGCTCTTCAGGAGGCCGCGGAATGAACGCGCCGACATATAACTTCGCTTATCTGGACGAGCAGACCAAGCGGATGATCCGCCGCGCCATTCTCAAGGCGATCGCGATCCCCGGCTATCAGGTGCCGTTCGCCAGCAGGGAAATGCCGATGCCCTATGGCTGGGGCACCGGCGGCGTGCAGGTCACGGCGGCGATTCTCGGCCCCTTCGACAAGCTCAAGGTGATCGACCAGGGCTCTGACGACACCACCAACGCGATCTCGATCCGTAAATTCTTCGAGAAAACTGCCGGCGTTGCGGTAACCACGAGCACGGGCGATGCGACTGTGATCCAGACACGGCATCGCATTCCCGAAGCGACGCTGCAGGCGCATCAGGTGCTGGTCTATCAGGTGCCGATCCCCGAGCCGCTGCGTTTCCTCGAGCCACGCGAGACAGAGACGCGGCGTATGCATGCGCTCGCCGAATACGGCTTGATGCATGTAAAGCTGTATGAAGACATCGCGCGCTTCGGCCATATCGCCACGTCCTATGCCTATCCGGTGAAGGTCAATGCGCGTTATGTGATGGACCCATCGCCGACGCCGAAATTCGACAATCCGAAGATGGACAATTGCGCGGCGCTACAACTGTTCGGTGCCGGCCGCGAGAAGCGCATCTACGCAATCCCGCCTTACACATCGGTGGTGTCGCTGGATTTCGAGGATCATCCATTCGAGCCCTACAAGCACAAGGCCTGCTGTGCACTGTGCAATGCCGAGGATAGCTATCTCGACGAGATCGTCACCGACAACAAGGGCAGCCGGATGTTCGTCTGCTCCGACACCGATTATTGCGAAACGCGGCAATCACAGGGGCATCGCGGCAGCGAGAATGCTGCGCCCTATGCGGAGAGCGCAAATGCTTGATGTGACAGCGAATTCAACTGTACCGGGGGCGCGCGCGGCTGCGAGTGACGAGCCGTTGCTCGTTGCGGCAAACTTGGGAAAATCTTATGGCCGTCTTGCGGCATGCCGCGACGTGTCCTTCGAACTCTATTCCGGCGAGGTGCTGGCCATTGTCGGCGAGTCCGGGTCCGGCAAATCGACACTGCTGCAGATTCTCTCCGCCCAGTTAGCGCCGACCACCGGCAGCGTCTCCTACCGGATGCGCGACGGCGTGACCCGCGACCTTGCCACCATGGGCGAGGCTGAGCGGCGTTTCCTGTTCCGCACCGACTGGGGCTTCGTGCATCAGGACCCGGCGATGGGGCTGCGCATGGCGGTCTCGGCCGGCGCCAATGTCGGCGAGCGGTTGATGGCCGTCGGTCAGAACCACTACGGCAAGATTCGTGATACCGCGACCTCGTGGCTCGAGCGCGTCGAGATTTCGCCCGAGCGTATCGACGATGCGCCGCGGACCTATTCCGGCGGCATGCGGCAGCGGCTGCAGATCGCGCGCAACCTCGTCACCGAGCCGCGTCTCGTGTTCATGGACGAACCGACTGGTGGCTTGGACGTATCGGTGCAGGCGCGTTTGCTGGACATGATGCGCACGCTGGTCAGCGAGCTTGGTCTGTCGGCCATCGTCGTGACGCATGATCTCGCGGTGGCGCGGTTGCTGTCGCATCGCGTGATGGTGATGCAGGGAGGTCGCGTGATCGAAACGGGGCTCACCGATCAGGTGCTCGACGATCCCAGAGAGCCCTATACGCAATTGCTCGTTTCCTCGATCCTGCCGGCGTGAGGTCAACATGATTCCGATGATCGATATCCGCAACGCCGAAAAGACTTTCATCATGCATTTGCAGGATGGCATCCGCCTGCCGGTGGTGCGCAACGTCTCGTTCCATGTGGCACCGGGCGAATGTGTCGTGCTGTCCGGTCCGTCGGGGGCCGGCAAATCGTCGATCCTGAAGATGATCTTCGGCAATTATCGCTGCGACGGCGGCACCATCGGCGTGCGCCACAACGGTGACGTCATCGATATCGCCACCGCCGAGCCGCGCGAGATCCTGGGTGTGCGCCGCGACACCATCGGGTATGTCAGCCAGTTCCTGCGCGCGGTGCCGCGTGTGGCAGCGATCGATGTCGTGGCCGAGCCGCTGCTCGCTGCTGGCGTAACGCGCGTGGAGGCGCGTGCGCGTGCGGGGGCGTTGCTCAAGCGCCTCAACATTCCCGAGCGGCTGTGGAAGCTGCCGCCCTCGACCTTTTCCGGCGGCGAGCAACAACGCGTGAATATCGCGCGCGGTTTTATCTCCGATCTGCCGATCCTGCTGCTGGACGAACCGACTGCGTCGCTCGATGCCGCCAACCGAGCCGTGGTCGTTGAACTGGTCGCCGAGAAAAAACGTGCCGGCGTCGCCATGGTTGCCATTGTGCATGACGACGAAGTACGGCACTTGATCGCCGACCGGCTGGTGGACGTCGCATCCTTCGCCGCTGCTGCTGCCTGAGAAAGAGAACCATGACCGCATCATCGACCGAAACCGTCATCGGCAACGCCCGGATCGTTCTCGCCGACCGCGTCATCGACAAGGGCTGGATTGCCTTCGCTGGTGGACGCATCGCCGAATTCGGCGAGGGTGATGCGCCACGTGGTAGCGACGATGCGCGCGGCGATCTGATTATGCCCGGCCTGATCGAATTGCACACCGATCATCTCGAAGCCCATTTCATGCCGCGGCCGAAGGTGTTCTGGGATCCCATCGCTGCCGTCGTCTCCTACGACGGCCAGCTTGCTACGTCGGGCATCACCACGGTGCTCGACTCGGTGCGGGTCGGGTGTGAGGACTCAAGCCAGGGCATCGACAGCTATGCCGGCGTGCTGGTGGATTCCATTGCTTCTGCCGGCGAAGCCAGTCTCCTGCGGGTCGATCACTTCCTGCATCTGCGCTGCGAGATTCCGATGCCGACCGTGGTCGAGGAAGCGAAGGCACTCTTGGCGAAGCCGAACGTCCGGCTGATGTCACTGATGGATCATACGCCTGGCCAGCGCCAGTTCCGCGATGAGGAGAAGCTGCGCACCTATTATCGCGGCAAGGGCGGCAAGTCCGATGCCGAGCTCGATGTGATGTTCGCGCAACGCCTGGCTTGCCAGCAGCAATATGCGGCAGGCAATATGCGGGCGATCGTGGCGCTGGCTCACGGGCGCAATATTCCGCTGGCGAGCCATGACGACACCACGGAAGACAACGTGACCGAAGCCGTTGGAGACAAGGTCTCGGTGGCCGAATTCCCGACGACGCTGGAGGCTGCCCAAGGCCTGCACAAGGCTGGCATCGGCATCCTGATGGGAGCGCCGAATGTCGTCCGCAACGGCTCGCATTCCGGCAATATCGCGGCGATCGATCTCGCCCGCGAAGGCATGCTGGATATCCTGTCGTCGGACTATGTGCCGTCGAGCCTTCTGATGGGAGCCTTGCAGCTCTCGAGTAAGGTGCCATCCATCGATCTGGCGAGCGCGATCCGCACCGTGACCAAGCGGCCCGCAGAAGCAGTCGGGCTCATGGACCGCGGTGAGATCGCGGTCGGCAAGCGCGCCGACGTGATCCGCGTCCATGTGGCGCATGAAGTGCCGGTGGTGCGCAATGTCTGGCGCGAAGGACGTCGCGTGGCATGACCGACACCGCGGCGATATCCGAAGCGCAAGCAGGTCGGATCGGCCCCGGCCGGTTGGTGCTGGTGGTCGGCCCGTCGGGTGCCGGCAAGGATACGCTGATCGGTCTGGCGCAGGCCGCCTGCGCGGATGACGACAATGTGGTGTTCACGCGCCGCGTGGTGACGCGCGAGGCGTCGGAATTCGAGAATAATGCGCAGGTCACGCCGGAGGCGTTCCGTCAGGCACAGGCCAGCGGCGCCTTCGCCGTCCACTGGGAAGCGCATGGTCTTTGTTATGCGCTTCCGCGCTCGATCGATGATGCGCTTCGCGCCGGCCGCAATGTCGTTGCCAATATCTCGCGGACGGTTATCCCGGCGCTACGTGCCGCTTATGAAGATGTCGTCGTGGTGTCGATCACGGCGCCGCCGGAAGTGCTTGCGGCGCGACTTGCGGCACGGGGACGCTCAACCGATGGGCCGATCGGCGATCGGCTCAAGCGTAGCGTCGAGACATCAGGTGCCGACGTCACGATCAACAATATTGGTGTCGCGGAAGATCATGCGGATGACCTGATACGGGTCATCAGGGGTCAATAGATACGGCGGAGGGCAGTGCGGCCATGTCGGTGATCGAAACCATCGAGCAGCTCGAGGAGATCTACGGCCGTTTCGATGACATCGGCGAAGCATCCACCGCCAAGGTCGCGGACTGTGTAACGGCGCAATATCGCCGGCTGATCGAGGTCTCGCCCTTCGCCGCTCTGGCGACCACCGGCCCGGAGGGGCTGGATTGCTCACCACGCGGCGACCTGCCGGGCTTCGTTCGCATCCATGATGAGAAGACCCTGATGATGCCCGACCGCCGCGGTAACAACCGCGTCGACAGCCTGCGCAACATCGTGCGTGATCCGCGGATCGCGCTGCTGTTCCTGATCCCGGGCTCGGGCACGACGCTGCGCATCAATGGAGAGGCGCATCTGTCGGCGGATCCCGCATTGCTTGAATCCTTTGCGGTGACAGAGAAGGCTCCCCGCACGGTTATCGTGATGACGGTCGGAGAGATCTATTTCCAATGCGCCCGCGCCATCGTGCGGTCCGATCTCTGGAACCCTGACAAACGCGTCGATCCGAAGACTCTGCCGACGCCCGGCGAGATCCTGGCGGAGATGAGCGAGCGCCGGGTCGGTGGTCCGGAATACGATCGGCAATGGCCGGAAAGGGCGCGCCAGACCATGTGGTGAGAGGGCGAATCTGGGGGGGATTTTTGCAGTGCGTTTCTGTCGCCTGCCGCGACTCCGTAGGCCCCTTAATCTAAGTATTTTGCGCTTGCGAGGGTCCTGAAACCCTGCCGTACAAGTCGAATCGGGGTTTGATGGTCAAAAAACATCATTTTTCCCGGCAAAATCTGTGAAAATTTCATTGAGCACGGGTTTTTTCCCGTAATTCCTCATAGTGTCTGTCTCACCGAATCACGGCAAACCAAAAGGTGCAAAATGGCAGACCAAATGACGAAGTCGCAGCTCATCGAGAAAATCGCTGAGACCACTGAGCTCTCGAAGAAGGACGTCAAGGGCGTTATCGAGACCATGGCGACCCTCGGCTATAAAGAGCTGAAGAAGAGCGGCGTGTTCCTCGTTCCCGGCTTCGCCAAGTTCGTCGTCATCAAGAAGCCCGCCACCAAGGCACGCAAGGGCACCAACCCCTTCACCGGCGAAGCCATGACCTTCAAGGCCAAGCCGGCCCGCAAGATCGTGCGCGCCCGCCCGGTCAAGGCTGCGAAGGACGCGGTCTAAGCGGACCCTCGGCGCGGTCGCCCATGAGGTGACCGCAGCCGACCAGAATTGAAGACGGCGCGGCATTCCCTTGGGCATGCCGCGCCGTTTTCGTTTGGAGGAGTGCCTTACCTCTCCCCGCTTGCGGGGAGAGGTCGACTGCAACGCGCGAAGCGCGTGGAAGTCGGGTGAGGGGGCTCTCCATTCGCTCCGCGCCTGCGGAGGCTCCCCCTCATCCGTCGTCGCTTCGCGACGCCACCTTCTCCCCGCAGGCGGGGAGAAGGCAGTCAGCGCGGCTCTAATCGTTCACGCGCTTCTTGTAGGCGACCGCGTCCATATCCCTGATATCGACGCTGAGGCTTTTGGTGTGCGGCAGCAGCAAAACCATTGCCGCGCGCAACGCCTCGCTCACGGCGACTTTCTGCTCGGGTGTGCGGCCCTCGAGCATCGAGACCGACAGGTGGCAGAAGCCTTCGGCCCGGCCGGCCATCAGGTGATGCGCATACGGGATCGCGCGCACCTTGATGTCGGCGGCCTTCATTACCCCGGTGGCGGCGCCGGCATTGTGCAACGCCTGCATCAGGCTGGCGATGTCGAGCGCGTCGCCATGGCCGTCGGTGGAATGTTCGATGACGATATGGGGCATGAGAGGACAATTCCTGGTGCGTGTTCAATCTCGGACCTCATGGTGAGGAGGCGCCACTTGGCGCCGTCTCGAACCATGAGTGTAGGGCTCCTCATCCTTCGAGACGCGGCCAAGTGGCCGCTCCTCAGGATGAGGGGACAGCGTTAAAGAAGCAGCGGCTTCACCGAATCTGCGGCATCGCGCAGCAGCGGCAGGAAGCGATCGATCATTTCCCCGGTCGAGACCCGGTCGACATGGGCGCCCATATTGATGGCGGCGACGATGGCGCCATCGTAGCGCCGCACCGGCACCGAGATCGAGCGGAAGCCCGGTTCGGCCTCGCGGTCGACCAGCGAGTAGCCTTTCTCGCGGTCGGTGATGATGGTGGCCTTCAGCAGTTCCTTGTCGATGACCGTGAACGGCGTCATTGCCACGAGGTCCATGGCATCCAGCGTCGCGGTGAGGTCGTCGTTGGAATACTTGCCGAGCATCGCGCGGCCCACCGACGAGCAGAAGGCGGGCAGCCGATAGCCGAGATCGATGCCGGCGGAGAATACCCGCGCCGGGCTGGCGCGGGCGACGAAGATCACCTCATGGCCCTCAAGCACCGCGAGCGATGAGATCTCCTGCGCGTCGCTGGAAATGCTGTCGAGCACGGGCTGCAGGATGGTGACGACCTGATTGGACGTCATATAAGAACCAGCCAGCGCCAGGACGCGCGGTGACAGCGCGAACAGCTTGCCGTCGCTGGTCACATAGCCTTTGCGTTCCAGCGTAAACAGGATGCGGCGCGCAGTGGCACGCGGCAGCTCGGCTGCCTTGGCGACGTCGCTCAGCGTCATCGGGCGCGAATGTGCGCCGAACAGTTCGAACACCCTCAAGCCCCGATCGAGGCTCTCGATGAAGTCGGTATTGCCGCGTTCGTCGTCGGGGCGCTTGATCTTGGGCATGAGCCGCGGGTCCGCCCTATTTGCCTGCTTCGAATTTTTTCAGATCGAATGACAGATCGGCGGCCTGTTCTGGTGTTGGCGACAGTGACGCGGTGATCAGGCGACGCGCGATCATCTGGTCGCCCGGCCGGTTGATACTGTCGACGGCGGTGAGCTTGCCGTCGCGATAATAAAACACCGAGAACTTGCCATCATCCATCGACCCGCGGATCACCGCGCTGTCGGTCGGCGCGGAGAGGCCGACGATCTGCAGCTTGGCGTCATATTGATCCGACCAGAAACGCGGCACTGCGTCATAGGCTTCGGGTCTGCCGGCGATCATCGCGCCCACAGCCTTGCCCTGATCGGTGGCGTTCTGCACGGCTTCCAGCCTGACGCGGCGGCCGGCGAAGCCGTTGTGGTGATTGCTGACGTCGCCGGCGGCATAGATGTTCGGCGCGCTGGTCAGGCCATGTTCGTCGACATCGATGCCATTGGTGCAGGTGATATCCGCCTGCGCGGCCAGCTCGTCATTGGCGATGCCGCCAATGCCGGCGACGATCAGGTCGGCGCGCACCCGCAGGCCGCTGGAGCAGACGACCTCATGCACGGCGCTGTTGCCTTCGATGGCAATGACGGATTCGTTGAAGCGGATGTCGAGGCCATGGGAGCGATGGCTATCCAGAAGGAATTGCGAGATCAGCGGCGATACCGCGCGCTCCAGCAGGCGCGACTGCGCCTCGATCAGCGTCACCTTCTTGCCGGCCTTGGCGGCAGTCGATGCCACTTCGAGGCCGATGAAGCCGCCGCCGACGATGACGACGTCGTTGGCTGCTTCGAGCCGGGGCTTGAGATGCAGCGCGTCATCGAGGGTGCGCAGATAGACGATGCCGTCGCGCTCATGGCCGGGCACGCTGAGCCGTCGCGCCCGCGAGCCGGTGGCGATGACAAGCTGATCGAAGGGCAGGCTGTCGCCGCCGTCCAGTGCGATCCGGCCGGCCGCGCGATCGAGTCCGATGGCGCGATGGCCCAGCACCAGTTCGATGCCCTGGGTCTTGAAATAGTCCTCGCCGCGGAGGAAAAGACTGTTGTGCGCGACGTCGCCGGACAGAAATGCCTTGGACAGCGGCGGTCGCTGATAGGGCAGATGGATTTCATCGGCGACGATGCGGATTGGCGCCTGATAGCCCTTCTCGCGCGCGCTGATGCCGGCCTGGACGCCCGCGTAAGAGGCGCCGATGATCACGAGGCCGCTCACGAGCGCGCGCTCTGGGTCCGATCCACACGCGAATTCAAAGTCTTCGACATCATCAGCTCCCGAATTGCGTCCGTATATTGAACAAGTGTTCGTTCTGCGCAAGGTGATGCTTTAGGCGTGAATTGCTGCATATGCTCAGTGACGCGGCAAATCCTGCTGCAAAATTCTGCTTGCCTGGAATTAGTCTAACGATAATATTCGCACATTCGTTCGTCTATTGAACATTGTTGATGGAGCGGCGAGATGCATCTGGGTGCGAAATGTCTGATTGCAGGAGCCATTGCAATTGGCGCCGCCGTCTTGCCGGCGGTGGCGCAGCAATCTGACCCGAACGCGCCCCAGGTCGTCCTGACGGGCGGCAAGATCCTCACCCTCGACGGCCAATCGACGATCGCGCAAGCGCTGGCCATCCGCGACGGCAAGATCCTCGCGGTCGGCAGTGACGCCGCGATCAAGCCGCTGGCCGGTCTGCAGACCCGGGTCATCGATCTCGCCGGCAAGTCGGTTGTCCCCGGCCTGATCGACACCCACGCGCATTTCAAGGCGGCCGGGCTCGGCGACTATGTGGTCAATCTCGGCGGCGCCAAGGACGTGGCCGGCGCGCTCGATCTCATTCGGGCGTTCGTTGCGAAGAAGCAGCCCGGCGCGTGGATCACGACCGGCGGCTGGCATCCGCCGTCGCAGCTGGCGGAAAAGCGCTACCTGACCCGCCAGGAACTCGACAGCGTGTCCCCCAACAATCCGGTCTATCTGCGGACCGTCGGTCATTTTTCGATGGCCAATTCGCTGGCGTTGCAGAAGGCGGGCATCGGCAAGAGCACGCCGGATCCAGCCGGCGGCGCGTTCGAGCGGGACGCGAGCGGCGACGTCAATGGCGTGCTCGTCGAGACGGCGATCCCGCTGGTCGAGAACATCGTGCCGCCCTACACCGAAGACGAGGAGTTGCGGCAATATCGTCTCGCCGAGGCCGCGCTCAACCGCCTCGGTATCACCAGCGTCGTCGAGGGGGCGACAAGCGCGCGCGACACGCAGATTCTGCAGAAGCTCGCTCTGGCCGGCGATGCGACAGTGCGGGTCGGAACGATGTTTCGACCGGAGCCGCCCGCGGACTCCGCCGGTTGGGACGCCATCATGAGCGGCAACGGCGCCACGTCGGGCTTCGGCGACGATTGGCTGAAGCTCGGCGGCATCAAGATTTTCTACGATGGCGGCATGACCCTGAAGACGGCCATGATGCGCGAGGCCTATCCGGACTCCCATGACGATTATCATGGAATCGCGCAGGTCACGCCCGAGCGGCTGAAGCAGCTGGTGTCGATCGCCAACCTTCGCGGCTGGCGGGTCGGCGTTCATGTCGTCGGCGACCTCGGCGTCGATCAGGTGCTGGATGCGTTCGAAGCCGCCGACAAGGAAAAGTCGATCAAGGATCGCCGCTTCGTTTTGATCCATGCCAGCCTGATCCGCCCCGAACAGATGGAGCGGGCACGCCGCGTCGGGGCGCGGATCGATTTCCAGAACGCCTTCATGTGGGACAAGGCGGCGACGGTCGCGCGTTTCCTCGGCAGGCCGACCGCGGATCGTGCGGTCCCGACGCGCACTTTGATCGAGAAAATGGGACTGGAGAATCTCGGCGCCGGCACCGATTTCCCGGTCAATCCGCTGAATCCGTTCCTCACGATGTATATCATGGTGACGCGGAAGGACCCGGCCGGCCAGGTCTACGGCGCATCCGAAGCGATCGGGCGCGAACAGGCGCTTCGCCTCTATACTAGCGCGGCATCGCGCTACATGTTTGAGGAAACGCGGAAGGGGACGCTGGAGGCCGGCAAGCTGGCCGACCTCGTGGTGCTCTCCGCCGACTTCATGACGGTGCCGGACGACCAGATCAAGGACATCACCGCCGATATGACGATGGTCGGCGGCAAGATTGTATTTCAGCGTTAAAAGGCGCATCGCCAGAGTTAAAAAGGAAATCTTGCCATGATGAGCCAAGAGCAGAACGACCTGATCACCCGCATTGGGCCCAAGGCGCCCGCGGGCAAGCTGATGCGCCAATACTGGCAGCCGGCGGCACTGGTCGTTGAGCTCGAAGGGGATCGTCCGATCCGTCCGGTCAAATTGCTCGGCGAAGATTTTGTCCTGTTCCGCGACGAGCAGGGCCGCTATGGCCTGCTCGACCGCGACTGCCCGCATCGCGGCGCCGATCTGGCGTTCGGCCGTCTCGAAGGCGGTGGCGTGCGTTGCGCATTCCATGGCTGGCTGTTCGACGTCGAGGGCAAGTGCCTGGAGACGCCGGCCGAGCCGAAGACCTCCAAGCTCTGCGCCGGCATCAAGCAGCGCGCTTATCCCGTGGTCGAGAAGGGCGGCATTCTCTGGGCCTATCTGGGCGAGGGCGAGCCGCCGGCATTCCCGGAAATCGACTGCTTCGCTGCACCCGGCCAATATACCTTCGCCTTCAAGGGCCTGTTCGAATGCAACTGGCTGCAGGCGCTGGAGGTCGGCATCGATCCCGCCCATGCCTCGTTCCTGCATCGCTTCTTCGAGGACGAGGACGTCAAGGCGTCCTACGGCAAGCAGTTCCGCGGCGCCTCCGCGGGTACCGAACTGCCGATGACCAAGATCCTGCGCGAATATGATCGCCCGATCATCAATGTGGAATCCACCGAATACGGCCTGCGCCTGATTGCGCTGCGCGAGCTCGACGAGGAGCGTACCCATGTGCGCGTCACCAACCAGCTATTCCCGCATGGCTTCGTCATCCCCATGAGCACGGAAATGACGATCACCCAGTGGCACGTGCCGGTCGATGACGAGAACTGCTACTGGTATGCGATCTTTACCAGCTACACGGCGCCGGTCGACAAGAAGAAGATGACCGACCAGCGGCTCGAACTTTACGAGTTGCCGAACTACACCTCGCGCAAGAACAAGACCAACGACTACGGCTTCAATCCGCACGAGCAGAAGCACGAAACCTATACGGGCATGGGCGCCGACATCAACGTCCACGACCAGTGGGCGGTGGAGTCGATGGGCAAGATCCAGGATCGTACCCGCGAGCATCTCGGCTCCAGCGACAAGGCGATCATCGCCTATCGCAAGCTGCTGCGTGCGGAGATCGAGAAAGTTGCCGGCGGCCAGAGGCCGATGATGTCGCTCGATGCGGACACCGCGCGCAGCATTCAGGGCCCGGGCACCATGGACGGCATCGGGCCGACCAAGGGCTGGGAAACCTACTGGATGGAAGTCGACGTCGCCCGTCGCCGTGGTGCGCCATGGATGGCAGCTGCTCCGGCCGATCAGACCGAGCCGGGGTCCAATGTCATCCACCTGCCGGCGGCAGAGTGAAGATCGATCAGAACAGCCGCGGGAGAGTGCGTTGAGTTTCGTTGAGCGTCACGGTTTGTGGTCCGCGGAGCAAAAAGAAGCAGCTGTCCGGCTGCGCAGCATGGTCGAAGAGCACAAGCTCGAAGTGATCCGGCTGTCGTTTCCTGATCAGCACGGCATCCTGCGCGGCAAGACGCTGATCGCCAGCGAGGCATTGCGCTGTCTCGAAAGCGGTTGCTCGATCACCACAACCATGTTCGCCAAGGACACGTCGCACAAGACGGTGTTTCCGGTGTTCACCGCCGGTGGCGGCTTCGGCATTCCCGAAATGCAGGGCGCGGCCGATGTGTTGATGATCCCCGATCCCAGCACGTTTCGGATACTGCCTTGGGCGCCTGAGACCGGGTGGGTTCTGTGCGACGTGCATTTCGCCGACGGACGTCCGGTGCCGTTCGCGACGCGCAATCTCTACAAGAAGGTGCTCGGCGATCTCGGCGCACGTGGCTATGATTTCGTCGCCGGTCTTGAAGTCGAATTTCATATCTTCAATGTCGAGAACAACCGCATGAAGCCGGAGGATGCTGGCCAGCCCGGCAATCCGCCGGAGGTCAGTCTTCTCTCGCACGGCTACAATTACCTCACCGAGCAGCGCTACGACCAGATGGAGCCGGTGCTCGAAATCATCCGGCGCGACGTGATCGCGCTTGGCCTGCCGCTACGTTCGGTGGAAGTCGAATACGGCCCGAGCCAGTGCGAATTCACCTTTGCGCCGACCGTCGGCCTCACGCCCGCCGACAGCATGGTGCTGTTTCGCAGCGCCGTGAAGCAGATCGCCCATCGCCACGGCTACCACGCCACGTTTATGTGCCGGCCGAAGATTCCGAACGTCGTGTCGTCTGGCTGGCATTTGCATCAGTCAATCGTATCGCGTGCAACCGGCGCAAACGCGTTCATGCCGACCGACGGCACGCAGCCGCTGTCATCGTTCGGGCAAGGCTATCTCGCAGGTCTTCTCGCGCATGCGCGCGCGGCGACCGTGTTCACGACGCCGACCATCAACGGCTACAAGCGTTATCGCTCCTATTCGCTGGCGCCGGATCGGGCGATCTGGGGCCGCGACAATCGTGGCGCGATGCTGCGCGTCCTCGGCGGTGCCGGCGATTCCGCGACGCGTATCGAAAATCGCGTCGGCGAACCCGCCGCCAATCCCTATCTCTATATGTCGTCGCAGATCCTGTCGGGTCTCGACGGCGTCGATCGCAAGCTCGATCCGGGGCCATCAGCCGACACGCCTTACGAGACCAATGCCGATCTGTTGCCAAAGTCGCTGCGCGAGGCGACCTTCGCGCTCAAGGAAGATCCTTTCTTCCGCGAGAAGATGGGCGCGACCATGGTTGACTATTATACGCATATCAAGAATGCCGAGATCGATCGCTTCCAGGCGGAAGTCTCCGACTGGGAGCAGCGCGAATATTTCGAGATGTTTTGACGCGTCATTTCGGCGCGCTGATGCCGGATCAAACGGGCCATCTCGGCACGTTTATTGAATACAGGTTTGCCGAATAGTTTTCTTAACTTTCCAACGGGGACAACCGCAAATGAACAGACGCAGCCAATCCATTCTTGCACTGGCCGTTCTCGGCCTGATGACCGGCACGGCCTCCGCCGACATCATCAAGGTCGGCGTGATCGGCACCATGTCGGGCCCTTACGCGCTGTTTGGCAAGAACTTCAAGATGGGCATCGACGCCTGGGTCGCCGAGCATGGCACCAAAGCAGGCAAGCATGATGTCGAATTCATCTATCGCGATGAAGAGAGCCCGAATCCCGCCAAGTCAAAGGCGCTGGCGCAGGAGCTGCTGGTCAAGGACAAGGTGCAATATCTCGCTGGCGTCTATTTCACGCCGAACGCGATGGCCATCGCGCCGCTGCTGGAAGAATCCAAGACGCCGCTGATCGTGATGAATGCGGCGACCTCGTCGATCGTCGAGAAGAGCCCCTATATCGTCCGTACCTCCTTCACGATGTGGCAGAATACCGTGCCTGCCGCGAAAATTGCGTTGAAGAACGGCGCCAAGAAGGTGGCCATCGCGGTCAGCGATTACGGTCCGGGTGTCGATGCTGAAGCGGCATTCAAGAAGACGTTCGAAGGTGAGGGCGGCGCAGTGGTCGAAGCGGTTCGCATTCCGCTCGCCACCACCGACTTCAGCCCGATCATGCAGCGCATCAAGGATTCCGGCGCGGACACCATCTTCACCTTCCTGCCATCCGGCCCGCCGACGCTGGGTTTCGTCAAGGCCTATATCGACAACGGGTTGAAGGCCGGCGGAGTCAAGCTGATGTCGACCGGTGACGTCGTCACCGAGCCGGATCTGCCGAATATCGGCGATGCCGGCATCGGTATCCTCTCGACCTATCACTATTCGGTGTCGCACGACTCCAAAGAAAACGCGGCCTTCCTTGCCACCATCAAGAAGGGCGGCGGCAACCTCGACGAAGTCACCATGACGTCGGTCGCGGCCTATGACGGCGCGCGCCTGATCTACAAGATGATCGAGGCAACTGACGGCAAGCGCGATGCCGCCAAGGCGGTCGATGCCGTCAAGGACATGAAGTGGGTCAGCCCACGCGGTCCGGTGTCGATCGATCCCACCACGCGTCATATTCGCCAGAACGTCTATCTGCGCAGTGTGGAGAAGGTGGACGGCAAGCTGATCAACAAGGAGAGCCAGACCTTCGCCGATCAGCCGGACTGGGCGCTGAGCACGAAGTAGGCAATGCCGGGGATTCCGCCTCGTTGCGGAATCCCCCTCTTTCTGCGACATCGTCGCGCGAGATGAGATTTCTTTCGACATGACCAGCCGCGCGCGCTCGCTTCGATTGACCAATGCCCGCATCTATCGTTCTGCCTGGGATGAAACCCCAGCGGACAGCATCGTTGTCTGCGATGGCAAGGTGGTCTGGATTGGTGCAGCAGATGTTGCGCCAGCTGCCGACGAGACCATCGATCTCGCGGGTGCCACCGTCATTCCGGGCCTCACCGACGCGCATATTCATCTGTTCGCCATCGCTCATGCGCGGCTGCAGGTGCCGGTGACGCCGCGCGATGCGCCCACGATATCCGATGTGCTTGATTTGCTGGTTGCGCGTGCGCGCGCCATTCCAGGTGATAAATGGGTCTACGGTGCGGGCCTCGATGAGAACGGGCTGGCGGAGCATCGGCTGCCGACACGGGCCGAGATCGACGTCATCATTCCCGATCACCCGGTGCTGATCCGCCGCTTCTGCGGTCATGTCGCCATCGTCAACAGTGCCGCGCTGCGACTGCTGGGCATCAACGATGCCACCGCCGATCCGGAAGGCGGCACGTTCGGGCGCTCCGAGGATGGCCGACTGGACGGCAGCGCCAAAGAAAGCGCAGCCGAACTGATATTCCGTGCTGCGCCGCCGATGGATCGCAATGAGCTCACCGCGGCTCTGCGCGCGACAATTGCCGATAGCGCCAGGTTAGGTCTTGTCGCTGTCGTAGAAGCCGCAGTCGGATTCACCGTCGGCTTCGATGATGAATTCGCGATCTGGAACGAGATCCGCGCAAATAACGATGTGCTGCCAATGCGGCTCGGCTTCATGAACCAGCTCGACCCGGCTGAAGCGGCGGCGCGTGGGCTGGCGCCGACGCAAGACGCCGACTGGCAGTCCATGACGCTGAAATATTTCGCCGATGGCATCGTCGGCGCGCGAACTTCGGCGGTGAGCGAGGATTTCTTCGATACGCCATCTCGCGGCATGTTCATGCGCGATGAAACCGAACTGCAACGCGTGGTCGCCGAGGCCCATGCGGACGGCTGGCAGGTTGCCGTTCATTGTACCGGCGATCGCGGTATCGACTGCATCATTGAAGCCTATGAGAAGGCGCAAGCAGCGTATCCCCGCGCCGATGCCCGGCATCGCATCGAACATTACTTCGTGCCGCCCGCCGGTGGGCTGGCGCGGATGAAGGCATTGGGCGCGCTCGTCGTCACCCAACCAAGTTTCCTCACCCGGATGCGGCGCTCGATTACCGGTGCTTTCGGTCCGCGCGCCGATTGTTGCTATCCGGGCCGCTCGGTGATCGACGCGGGCGTCACTTACATCGCCAGCTCAGATGCGCCGACCGGGTCGTGGTCTCCGTGGGATGGCATCGCCGATGCGGTGAGCCGCGCCTCGGACAATGGTGCGCCGATCGGGCAGGGTGAAGCCATCAGCGTCCGCGAAGCCATTCACAGCTATACGGTCGGTGGCGCCATCGCGATGAGGCAGGAAGACTGGCGCGGCACGCTGATGCCGGGCATGGCGGCCGATCTGATCGCCCTTGATCGCGATCCCTTCGCCGCCGAGTGCCTCCCTCTGAAAGAGACGAAGGTGTTACTCACCATGGTGCGCGGCGCTGTCGTCCATGACGCCATGCCGCAGTTTCCGGAATGGCGCTCGGGCGCTGCTTCGGCATAGGATCAATCATGCGTACCGTCTTCAGCATCATGACCGACGCCGTCGCCTACGGGATGGTGCTGTTCATCATTTCCATCGGCCTGTCCATCATGATGGGGCTGATGCGCGTCGTGAACCTCGCCCATGGCGCTTTCGCCATGATTGGCGGCTATCTGGCCTCCTATGCGATCCGCGACCTGCATGTGCATTACAGCGTCGCGATCCTGATGGCAGTGGTCGGCACTATCATCGTGTCGATCCCGTTCGAGATTTTGTTGTACCGCCGGATCTACCGGAAGTCCGATCCGCTGATTCAGGTGCTGATGACCATCGGCATCACGTTCTTCATCATCGGCATCGTCAATTTCATCTTCGGCCCGTCGCTGAAATCGATTCCGCTGCCACAGACCCTCAGTGGTCCGCTCGATATCGGCTTCCGGATGCTGCCGACCCATCGCATCTTTGTCATCGCCTGCGGCGTGGTTACGGCGCTGGCGCTGTGGCTTCTGATCGAGAAGACGGAGTTCGGAATCAAGCTACGCGCCTCGGTCGATCATAGTGGTATGGCGGACGCCTTGGGCATCCGCACCGAAATCATCTATGCGGTGACCTTCGCGCTGGCGATCGGGCTGGGCGCATTCGGTGGCGTGGTCGGCGCGGAGATCCTGCCGATCGAACCGTTCTATGCACTGCGCTATATGGTGACGTTCCTCGTCGTCGTCTCTGTCGGCGGCGCAGGCTCGATCCTTGGTGCTCTGTCGGCGTCGCTCCTCCTCGGCCTCGCCGACACCACAGGCAAGTATCTCGCGCCGGAGTTCGGCGACTTCTTCTTCTATCTGTCGGTGATCTTCGTCGTGTTCCTGTTTCCGCATGGCCTATTTGGCAGGTCGCACGCATGAGCGAGATCGTCGCGATCCAGGTTCCGCACAAGCGCAGTATTCCCTTCGGTCAGGAGGCGGCAGGTGCGCTGAGTATCATCGTGCTCGGTGCCATCGGCTACTTTCTGTATCCGGACGATCTGGCGTTCCTGACGCGGCTGATCGGCATCGCATTCCTGGTGCTGTCGCTCGATCTGGTCACAGGTTATTGCGGCGTCGCCACCCTCGGCCATGCCGCGCAATTCGGCGTCGGCGCCTATGCCGCCGGCATTGCTTGCGTGCGTGGCATCACCGATCCCATTGCGTTGCTGGCGATCGGTGTATTCGCGGGAATGGTCATGGGGCTGATCTCCGGTGCGCTGATCACGCGGTTTCGCGGGCTCCCACAACTGGTGCTGTCGATTGCCGTGGGGCAATTGGTCGCCGCGCTTGCCAACAAGCTGTCGTGGCTGACCGGCGGCAGCGACGGCCTGTCAGGCATCACACCCGGCAAGGTGTTCGGCATCTTCAATTTCGACATGTACAGCCGCACGGCATTTTTGTTCTCGCTGGGCGTGCTGGTCATTGTGTTCGTGCTGCTGCAGCGTTTCGTGCGCTCGCCATTTGGTCTGATGTGCCGCGGCATCAAGGACGACGACCTGCGCGCCAGGATGATCGGCGTCTCGATCTATCCGCGCCTTGTCGTGATGTATGGCGTCGCTGGTGCCGTTGCCGGGATCGGTGGAGCGCTGACGGCGATCAGCACCGGCGTCGTCGGTCTCGATAGCGTCAGCTTCGAACGATCGGCCGAAGTTCTGGTGATGCTGGTGCTTGGCGGCGCCGGGCATCTGTGGGGCGCGCTGGCGGGGACGATCATCTTCATGATCTTCGAGCACATCGTGGCCGCCGCCAATCCGTTCCACTGGATGACGCTGGTCGGCCTGCTGCTGATCCTGATTGTGGTGTTCGCGCCGCGCGGGCTGATCGAACCGGTGCTGTCGCTGGCCTCCCGCTTCAAGCGCAAGGGAGAGGCGGCATGACCAATCTCCTCGAAGCCCGCGGCGTGTCGTGCTCGTTCGGCGGTCTGCATGTGACGCGCGACGTCAATTTCAAATTGACTGCCGGCGACCGCGTCGCGCTGATCGGCCCGAACGGCGCTGGCAAGACCACGCTGGTCAATTTGATCACCGGCGACATCGCGCCGAGCGAAGGCCAGTTCTTCATGGGCGGTGACGAGATCACCGGTCTCAGCATTCCCGATCGCGTGCGTCGCGGTCTGGTACGCACGTTCCAGACCACGCGGCTGTTTGCCAATCTCACTGTCGCCGACAATGTCGCGCTGGCGATCATGCAGCGCAAGCGAATCACGCGCCGGTTTTTCTCGAGCTCGACGGAGCTGCCGGAAGTCCGCGCAGAATGGAGCGAGATTCTGAGCCATCTTGGCCTCGCCAAGCTCGCTTATCGCAAGGTCGTCGAGCTCGCTTACGGACAGCAGCGCCTGATCGAGCTGGCCATCGGCCTCGCGCTGCATCCGAAGGTGCTCCTGCTCGACGAGCCCGCCGCCGGCGTGCCGCATGACGAGGCGCCCAAGATCCTCGAGGCGATCAATCGGCTGCCACCTGATATCGCCGTGTTGATGATCGAGCACGACATGGATCTGGTGTTCAAGTTTGCCAGGCGCGTGCTGGTGCTGGCGGCCGGGCGGTTGATCTTCGAGGGATCGCCCGATGAGGTCACCGCCGATCACGAAGTGCGCCGCGCGTATTTGGGGAGCTATGCCGATGCCCGCCGCGCCACTTGATATCCAGAACCTGAGCGCCGGCTACGGCCCGACGCGGATCATCGAGGGCATTTCGTTCTCGGTGAAAGCAGGTGATCGTCTCGCCGTGCTCGGCCGCAACGGCATGGGCAAGACCACGCTGCTGGCGACGCTGATGGGCCTGACGACGCGCCATGGCGGTGAGATCAGGATCGGCGACCAGGACGTCACGGCCAAGCGGACCTCGGCGCGCGCCGATCTCGGTATCGGCTATGTGCCGCAGACCCGCGACATCTTCGCCTCGCTGACGGTGGAGGAGAATCTGCGCACCGGGCTGAAGGGGCGGCCGGCGTCGGCGCTCGATGAAGCCTATGCGATGTTCCCGCGGCTGCGCGAACGCCGCGGCAATTACGGCAAGCAGTTGTCAGGCGGCGAGCAGCAGATGCTGTCGATGGCCCGGACACTGCTGGGCAAGCCCTCGATCCTGTTGCTCGACGAGCCTCTGGAAGGCTTGGCGCCGGTGATCTGCGACGAACTGATGGCATTGCTGGCGAAGCTGGCCGCCACCGGTGAAGTCACTATCATTCTGGTCGAACAGCAAATCGAGCGTGCGCTGGATTTCGCAAGCAGCGTCATGGTGATGGAGCGGGGCCGTACCAGTTGGAGCGGTACGCCGGATGTGCTGACTGCCGACCGCGCGCTGGTCGATCGGCTGGTCGGCGTCGGCATTCACTAAATTCCGGAATGGCGCGCCGGCTGGCGCGTCAGGCTCGAAAGATCGTGATTCCCAATACCAGCAGCACGATGCAGATCGCCAGGAAGATATAGAACAGCACGCGCGCGACGTCGGCCGTCGCAGCAGAGATGCCGGTGAAGCCCAACAGGCCGGCGGCGACGGAAATCAGAAAGAAGATCAGCGCCCATTTCAGAAGGCTCATGGGGGAACTCCGGTTTGCAGCAGTTCCGGAACGCCCCGCTGCGAGATTTAGTTCCGGCTCGCAACCAAAGCCGCCATGTGTCCGTAGCTCGCTAATGCGGCACCGACCCGGGGAGATGCGTAACAGCCTACTAATTGGGCAGCGCAAAGGTATTGGTTAGCATTTTAAACCCGCCCTTAACCAAAACATCCCTAATGAATGGATAGTAGACCTGCTCCCCGCAGTGGATTTGTGGTTCGGGGGACAAAGGGTTCAGTATGCGTGTCGCGGTCGGTCATGGGTGGTTGCGCTGGGTGAGCACCGTTACGGCGCAGGGATGTGCGGTGCCAGCGCCCCGTAGTAAAGTCTGACGCGCATGTTCACCAAACGCGCCATCGTTACGAATACGGAAGCCGCCGATGGCGCGGCGGGCGAGAGCCCGCTGCTCAGGGTTTGGCGCAATCGTAGCCTGTTCGGCGCTGTGTTTCTCGGCGTGATGATCCTGACGGTCATTGCGCTGGTCGTGCTGCCCGTGCGCTATCTCGCCACAGGTTCGGTGATCGTTGCCGAGCAGGAGCCCAGCAATAGCAATGCATCCGCCGCCTGGGCGCAGAAGATCGGCGACCCCGCCGACGTCGAAAGCCAACTGCTGATTGCGCGCTCGCCGCGGGTGATGCGGCTCGCCATGCAGCAGCCGGGCGTCACGGAAGCCGCGATTGAAGAGTGTCAGAGCAGGAGCAGCAGCTCCACCTGCGAAAAGATGAAGACTGATACGGCGGCGCTGATCGACTATGTGTCGGGAAATTTCGCGATCGGTGCTGTCGGACGTTCGCGCGTCATCAATATCTCCTACACTTCGTCGATCCCCGAAGTCGCGCAGAAGATGGCGAATGCGCTGACCAATGCGTTTCTCGACGAGCAACGGACATCGGGTGCGAGCAGCCGCGAGGTTGCCGCGTCCTATCTCTGGAAGGAAGCCAAGCAGCTGGATGCAGAGTTGCGCGATGCCGATGCCAAGATCCAGGCATTTCGCCGCAACAAGGGCTTGATGCGCGGATCGCTGGCACCGATCAGCTCGGAGCGGCTGAGCAGCATCAGCCAGCAGCTGTCGACCGCCGAGACCGCGCGTGCCGATGCGCTTGCCCGACTGCAGGAAATCAAGACCAATCAGGCGCGCGCTGCCGACTCGCCGTCAGTGCTGTCGAACCGTTCGATCGCCGATCTCAAGCAGCAGCTCACGGTCGCCACCGCGCAGCTCGCCAGCCAGGCCAATGTGCTGGGGCCGCGGCACCCGTCGCTGCGTGCGTTGGAGCAGGAGCAGTCCGCGATCAAGGAGCGCATGGCCACGGAAGTGGCGAGCATTGCAGCCAGTGCGCAGAAGGCGTTCGACGCTAATGATGCCCTCGTGAACGCGCTCAGAAAGCAGATGGATGCCGTGAAGGCTGAAGTCGGCTCGGCGACATCGGACGAGGCCTCGATTGAGAGCATGGTGCGCAGCACCGAGATCAAGCGCCAGCAATATGCCGATCTCTACAAGCGCGCCAGCGAACTCGAAACCGAGCGGCGCGTGTTGATTGGCAATACACGGCTGGTCAGTCTTGCCGAACTGCCGACCAAACCGTTTTTCCCGAAGAAAATTCCGTTCCTGGCCGCTGGCGGCACGCTCGGCCTGCTGCTCGCATTCGTCGCAGCCTTCTTCGGCGATCGCGTCAATCTTGCGGGTCTGTCCCGGCTGCGGACGGCGAATATTCGCCCGGTGCGTGCAGACGCGCCTGCCGCCGCTGCGTCTGCCGCCGTAGCTGCACCTGTCGCAGTCGCTGCGCCGGTCGCTCCGGCCCCTGTTCAGGCGACTGCCCCCGTGACGCCGCGTCCCGGACCGCCACTGCCGACGTCGTCATCGGAATTGGCCGTCGTCACCGGCGCGCCCGTTCTGGCACGATTGCCGACCGTCAAGCGCGATCCATCGGAATCGCCGATCGGTGCGATCCTCACGGCGCAGTCCGGCTCCTCGCTGTCGCGTGCGCTGCCGCTCGCGCTGCAGGATCGGCACTATCAGGATGCACTCCGCGATCTGGCGACGGGCCTGCTGACGTCGAACGACACCAGGACACGCCGCAAGATTCTGGTCGCGTCGCCGACGACGGCCGAGGGCAAAACGTTTCTGACCCTGACCCTGGCGCAATATCTCGCAACGGCTGGCCGCAGTGTGCTGGTGATCGAATGCGATTTCGGCGCGCCGAAGTTCGAAACAGCCTTGGGCTTACGCAGCAGCATGGGGTTGCAGGGAATTCTGCGCGGCGACATCACGCCGCGCGAAGCGGTGGTCCGCACCGCGACTCCCAATCTCGACGTCATTCCGGCCGGGCCGTTCTCGGCATCCGCCGAACTGCTGATGCGTAAGCCGCTCGGTGATCTCCTGCTCTGGAGCCAGGTCTACGACGTCGTCCTGATCGACGCGCCGTCGCCGGGCATCCAGACCGATCTGGGCGTGCTGGCCAGGCAGGTCGATGGTGTGCTGCTCTGCATGCGTTCCGGCCGCTCCTCGATCGGGCAGGCAGTGGCGACATCCAGCGCGATCCGTGTCGCTGGCGGCAGCGTCTTCGGCATTGCCGTCACCATGATGCCGGACGCCAATACGCCGAGCGGCACAGACCGGGTTTCGAATAATGCCTATGCCGGAGCGACGTGATGCCCGCTCCCAGCGTTCTGTTCGTCTGCCATACGGGCTCTATCTCCGGCGCTGAGCTCGTTCTGATCGATCTTGTTCAGCCATGGGCGGGCGAGGCGGCCTTCCTGTTCGAGGATGGCCCGCTGCATCAGGCGCTTGCAGCCAAGGGCCTGAAGGTGCGTGTGTCGCGCTGGGGCGAGGGGCTCTCGGATGTCAGGCGCGATAGCTCAATCCTGAAAGCCTTTCCGCTGATTGGTCGGCTCGGGGCCATCATTGCCGAATTGACGCGCGAAGCGCGCCGTCATGACGTCATCTATGCGAATTCGCAGAAGGCCTTTGTGTTATCGGCCGTCGCCGCCACGCTGGCGCGGCGTCCGCTGATCTGGCACCTGCACGATATCATCAGCAGTGAGCATTTCGGCGCCACGCAGCGCCGCGTGCAGGTGGCGCTGGCGAATTATTGTACGGCAAAGGTGGTCGTTCCTTCGCAAGCTGCTGCAGATGCCTTCATTGCCCAAGGCGGCCGCAAGGAGCTGGTCGCGATCGTGCCTAACGGTCTTGATGTGCCGCCGGACGCCAGCACGCCGCTTGAGATCAGGCGCGAGTTGAAATTGCCTGAAGGACCGCTCGTCGGCGTCTTCAGTCGCCTCGCGGCCTGGAAGGGCCAGCATATCGTGTTGCAGGCTCTGGCAAAGACGCCGGGCGTCAGCTGTATTATTGCAGGGGCTGCGCTGTTTGGCGAAGAGCCTTATGCCGAGAAGCTCAACCGGATGGTGGCGGATCTCGGTCTCGGCGATCGCGTGCATTTCCTCGGCCAGCGCGGCGACGTGCCGAGGCTGATGCGCGCCGTCGATGCGATGATCCATCCGTCGATTGATCCCGAGCCCTTCGGTCGCACGCTGGTCGAAGCCATGCTCGCCGATGTGCCTGTGATTGCGACGGATGCCGGTGCGGCGTCTGATATTCTCGAAGCCGGCAAGGCCGGGACGCTGGTGCCGCCAGGGGACGCCGATGCGCTGGCCGCCGCTATTACCAAGGTCATGTCGCGCCCGCCTGAACTGGCGGGCCAGTTGCAATATGCCGAAGCGCGAGCGCGCTCGCATTACAGCGTCGATCAGATGCTGCAGACGGTTTCAAACTTGATCGGGCGAGCGGCCGCGGGAGCGCCTGTGTGACCGCGCATCGCTGCTCAGTTTGCAATTTGCGTTCCTGGACGGCCCCTGATCGGGCCGTAGCGGCGCGCTTATGAGCGGTGCCCGGCATTCGACGCGGAAATTTACGGCGATTCTCATCAGCGGTGCGCTGACCAGCAAGCTGCTCGGTTTCGGCCGTGAGATCTTGATGGCGCAAGTGCTCGGCGCCTCGCTGGTCGCCGACGGCTTTCGTGGCGCGATCACGGCGGTGATGCTGCCGTTGGCCTTCTTGCAGAACGAGACCGTGCCCGCAGTGATGATCCCGATGCATCGGGACGCGCTGAAGGACGGCAACGGACCGCAGCGCCTCGGTGCCATGACGGTGGCAATCACCGGCATCGCCATGATTTTGATGGTTGGACTACAGGCGCTCGGCGAGCGGGCTGTGGATGCGCTGGTCGGTGGCTTTTCGGCGGAGGGGCGTAGCCTCACTCTCGACTTCATTCGCATCATGGCGCTGGGCATGCCGGCCTCGGCGATGATCAACGTACTGGCTGCGGGTGAAATCGCACTCGGCCGGACACGCCTGACGAATATCCGCGCCAGCATCCTGAACATCGCCGTGCTGATGGGCATCGCACTGGTCGCTGTGTCCGGCAACTTTCATACGCTGGCTTGGTCGTTCTCGGCTGCCTTCAACGCGCTTGGCGCCTGGGGGCTCTACACGATGTGGCGCGAGGGCGTGCTCAGCTTCAAGGGCCTGTCGCTGTCATCGGTGTTGGCGTCGGGCCGCGAATTCTTCCGTCGGCTGCGACCGCTGCTCGCGCTACCGGTCGCCGAACAGGCCAATGTCTGGATCGAACGCCTGCTGGCATCGCGGGTCGGGACCGGTGCGGTGGCCTCGCTGGACTATGCACGCACGCTGACCGAAAGCGCGCTGCTGCTGATCAGCCAGCCGGTCGGGCTGGCGGTGCTGTCCAGCCATCCCCCGAAGGATGTCGGCGCGCAGATCGAAGGGATCGCTCGGCCCATTCTCGCACTGGCGGTGCCGGCATCGGTCTTTCTCGCCATGTTCGCGCCGGAGATCGTGCGGCTGGTTTTTCTGCGCGGCGCCTTCAACGAGCAGGCGCTGTTCCTGACCAGTCAGGCCTTGCGCGGCATCGCGCTTGGCCTATGGGCTGCGACGCTTGGCTGGATCCTGATCCGCATCCTCAATGGCGCAGGCCGGAATTTTGCGGCCGCTGCCATCATCGTCACTGCCTATCTGGTTAATATCGTAGTTAACCTTCTCACCTCATACCTGCCCACGGCGCATGAATGGGGCACCTTGTTGCTTGGACTGGGTGAAGCCGCCCGTGGTATCGTTCTTCTGGCTGGCGTCATGATCGTCCTGGGGTCCCGGCGCAAGCTGCTCTACCTGATGTTTCTCGCGTGTTTCCCGGCAGCGCTGATGGCACTCTTCAGCTGGCAAATTCATGAGGTTCTGACGGGCCCGTGGCAGCGGCTTTTCGCCGGTGGCTTTGCCTATCTGGTCTGCCTCGCGCTGTCTGTCGCGATGCTGATGCCGGGCGTCTACATTGCGGCATTTGCGCGCGTCCGGGGGCGCTTGTGATTTTGATATGCGTTTTTGTATTAGAGAGTGCCTTGATCGTCTGAGGACTTTTCGATGAAGCACCTGTTATCCAGCGCCGCCCGACGCATGGCGTCTTCCGAAGCGCTGGTTCGCCCGATCAGCATGGCTGCCGATATGTTCATGGGCACGCGTGGCTGCCTGATGACCTTTCATCGCGGCGCCTCCGCTCGGGCCTGGGAAAAGCTGCCGAACCGCGACTTCTATCTCGATACGAATTTTCTCGATCAGTTCCTGTCGCATCTGAAACGACGCGGCTGGGATGTCGTGACGATGGAAGAAGCGATCCAGCGTTCGAAGGCCGGTAAGTCGAACGATCGCTTCGTCAACTTCTCCGTCGACGATTGCTATCGCGATACCTATGAGGAGATCGTGCCGCTGTTTCGCCGTCACAACGTGCCGGTGACGTTATTTGTCACGACGGGTATTCCTGACGGCACGCTTCCGCTGTGGGCCGCAGGTCTGGAAGATACATTGCTCAACAACGACCGGGTCATTCTCGAAGATGGTGCGATCGATGTGCCGACGTCTGACGCCAAGCGTGCGGCATTCCATCGGATTGCGGATCGTTGGGATGGTCCGCAGGCATCAGCCTCTTACAAGAAGTTTTGCGAACTCAATGGTGTCGACATCGACGCGATGCACTGGAAGCATGCGATCACCTGGGAGATGCTCGAAGAGTTGCGCGACGATCCGTTGGTGGAGATCGGCGGCCACACCGTGACGCATGCCCGTATTTCGTCGTTGTCGCCGGATGGTGCACGCTTCGAACTCAAGGGCGGTCGCGACCGGTTGATTGAGCGCCTTGGCATCCCCGCCAGGCATTTCGCATTTCCCTATGGACGTTCGGGCGATTGCGGTCCGCGCGATTTCGCGATCGCGCGCGATGCCGGTTATGCGAGTGCAGCGACGACCCGCAAGGGCCTCGTGCGCAATGGCCAGGATGCCTACAACCTGCCACGCTGCACGATCAACGGCGCGGATCGCAGTCTCGCGACCATGGAGCTCCATCTGTCTGGCCTGACGGGTGTGGCCGCGAGGATGACGGGGCGTGTCTAGCAGTCGTCGTCTCAAGGTCCTCTCGATTGCACATTCCGCCGTCAGCCGCGATGCGGGGCGTCTGCGATACTATCCACTCATCGGACGCGATGACGTCGATATGCATCTCGTCGTCCCGGCTAGGTGGTATCAGTTCGGCCGTACGATTATTGCAGATCCGTCCGACGATCCCGGCATGACCGTGCATGTGATGCCGATCCGCCTGCCGCGCGCCGGCCCGATGAGTTGGTATCTGCATTTTTATCCGGGCTTGCGGCGTCTCATCCGTGAGGTTGATCCCGATGTAATCCATCTCTGGGAAGAGCCGTGGAGCGTCGTTGCGATGCAGGCGCGCGTCCTCAAGGGCCGCGCCGCGATGGTCCTGGAAGTCGATCAGAACATCCTGAAGCGCTTGCCGCCGCCGTTCGAATTCGTCCGCAAGGACGTGCTGCGGAACACCGACCATATTCTCTCGCGCAGTCCGGAGGCGACAGCAGTCGTCCGCGCGCGCGGTTATGCGGGGCCAGCGTCGCCGATCGGCTATGGCGTCGATCTCGCGACCTTCAATCAGACCGGCGAGCGCCAGGCGCCGATTGCGCCCGGGCGGGGACTACGCATTGGCTATGTTGGGCGTCTCGTCGAGGAGAAGGGTCTCGACGACGCGCTCGACGCCATGAAGCGCGCCACGGCGGATGTGACATTGGCGATCATGGGCGAAGGCCCGTATGAGCCTGCGCTGAAGCTGCGCGTCAGCGAACTGGGCCTGACCGATCGTGTCACATTCCGGGGCTGGGGCAAACCGGCCGATGTCGCGTCATTCCTGAGCGGTCTCGATGCAATGATCCTGCTGACGCGCACCACCAGCGCCGTGCGTGAGCAGTTCGGCCGGGTGATCGTCGAGGCGCAGGCTTGCGGCGTGCCGGTGATCGGTTCGACGGGCGGCGCTATTCCCGATGTTGTCGGCAAGGGCGGCTGGACTATTCCCGAGCGCGATCCGGATGCGCTGGCGACACTGCTGGATCGGCTTGCCGCCGACCCGCAGCAGTTGCTGGACCGCGGCGTAGCCGCGCGCGACAACGTGCTGACGCGTTTCACTTACGAGGTGGTGGCGAATGCGCTGGTGTCGGCCTGCCAGCAGGCCGCTGATGCAAAGCGGGGGGCGGACCGGTCCCTCCCGTGAAGCAGGCGCTTGCGATCAGGCGCCGACCGCCATAGCGCCCGGCGCAAATTCGTTCTTCGAGGCTTGCACCTGCTCCAGCAGCTCGATGTAGCGCGAACCGACATAATCCCAGCCGTAATTCAGCGCCGTGGCATGTGCACCTTCGCACAGCCGCGCCAGCGCTGCCGGATCGGAGAAGGCCATCGCGATCTTCGCGGCGATGTCTGCGCCGTCCATCTTGATCTGATAGCCGTTTACGCCATCGACGAGATAATCTTCGATGCCGCCAACCGGCGTTGCAAAAACCGGCGTCGAGCAGGCCATGGCTTCCATGCAGACCAGCGAGAAAGTTTCATAGGTAGTCGGCAGTACAAAGGCGTCGGCCGCAGCGTAGAGGGCCGGCATATCGGTACGCGATCCCGCGAAGACCAGCCGATCGGCGGAGGTTGTCGCCAGTTTGCGGTAGGGCGCGGGATTATCCGAGCCCACCACAAGCATCCAGACATCGGGGCCGAGGCGTTCGAGCGCGCCGATGGCATGTGCCAGACCCTTGCGGCGAAATTCATGACCGGCGAACAGCAGAAGCCTGGCGTTCGCGGGGATGCCGAATTCCTCACGGATCCTGAGACCGGCCGCGGTGTCTCGGGCGAAGCGATTGAGGTCGATGCCGTTGGGGATCACGCGGATGCGCGACGCGGGCACCTTGTAGATCTGTTGCAGTTCGGTTGCGACGCGCGGCGAGACCGCGACATACATGCGATAGCGGAGGCCGCCGATCATCCAGCGATCACGGAGGGCCACCCACAGATGCATGGGATTCAGCATCCATGACCAGGAGCCGGCGTTGCGCTTTTCGGCGAGGCTCTGCGCATTGACTGCGTGCACGACCAGTACGTCGCCCGTCAGGCTGTCACCGTGACTGATGATGACGGCCTTGGGATGATGATAGGCGGCGCGCGTCGCCAGCAATGTGAAGGTGGGAACGACAAAAGCGCGACCGAGATAGCGCAGGATGCCGCGCGTCTTGATGTGCGAAAGCCAGGCGCCGACGCGCTCGATCCGCGTACCTGGCGTTGCCTTGTCGCCGACGGCGCTGGCGAGAACTGTGTTGGCGATTTTGGCGCGGCTGAATGCGCATGCGAGTTCGCTGGCCACGCTTTCAACGCCGCCGACCGAACTCAATTCCTGGACGATCTGGACGATCTGGACGATCTCGATGGTCATGGGCCGACACTATGAAAACGGGTGAACGCCAATACCGTAGGTGCGCTGATAAGTCGCAATTTCATCAATATCCTGCTTTCGCAGGCTTTTGTCACCAGCACAACGTCTAAGATTTTGCCTTCGCGATAAGGCATATCGGCAGAAACACTCTGACACAGTCGAGTGAATGCAGCCCCGCCGTGCGAAGTAGTATTCCGCTCTACCTGGTGTCGGTAACTGGTGCGGTTGCATGCGTCGTATTGGTGCGATGCTACGTCGACGACGCCCCGTCGGGCAGCATTTGCCAGCGCTTCGGGCTGAATGGTGAACGGCGTCTTGAAGCGAGATCTGAAACAGAGCGCGGAAATGGATATTGTGACCCCACTTCAATATTGAGTCATGCTTAACGCGCGCTGTTTCAAATTGATCACGCGGGTTTCAAAGAGACACAGCACTGATCGAGCGTGGGACAGTTACGGCCAGGCCGCATAGGACGGGCCGTGCTGACTTGGATCGAGCCGCGCGCGACGCCGATAGGCGCCTGGCGACGCATTCTGATACTTGCGGAAGAAGCGATTGAAATAGCCGGGATCGCGGAAGCCGAGGCCATAGCCAATCTGCTCGACTGGCAGATCGAGCTGCCGCAACCGCATGCAGGCTTCGTGGATCAGGCGCTGATGCACGATGGCGCGCGGGCTGTAACCTTTCTCGCGCTTGCAATGTGCGTGCAGCTTGTCGTCGGTGACGCCGAGGGCGGCCGCATAGCGTGCGATGGGCCAGCCGTCGCGATAATGCAGTTCGACCATCTGTAGGAAATTGCCGACGAGGCGAGGGCCGTCGCCGCGCTGTGCGGCATCGTCGGGGGCTTCCTCCGAAATCACCGAACGCCAGATGTGGAGGCACAGTAACAACACATGCGTCGACGTCATCGTCGCGCTGCCGCGGCCCGGCGTATTCAATTCACGCACCAGCGTGCTGCAGGATTCCGTGATGGCCGCAAAAGTCGTCGCGAGTTGCGCGCCTTCGCGCAGCACCAACCGGTCGATGGTTCGCCGTAGATGCAGCGCCTCGGCACTGCCGGCGACGGTGCGGGTGAGGACATCGTCCGACACTGAAATCAGATAGCCTTGGGCGCCGGCTTCGCCCTCCAACGTGCCTTCGTGATCGCCGGGTAGCCACAACAGGCCGGGGGACTGAATGGCAACCGTGGTGCCGCGCATCGTGGCGGTACCGCGCCGGGTTTCGATCACCAGCAGGTGTGAGCGCCTGGCAACCGACTGCCGGATGGTCCAGCTGCGCGGCGCCAGTCCGGGTGCGAATCTGTCGGCATGCACAGCGGGAAGCTTCTCCATGAAGCCGGCTGGACCAGAAACGATGTGCACGGTCTCAAGCACTGGGACAATCCGTCGCGTGAAATAGCTCGCCTACACGGATCAATACAATCTTTCCCCGGATGCGTCCAATTCCCAGCCCCAAACGCTGGACTAGTCTCCGGCCATCGAACGCCACAAGGCGTCGGTGAAAGGAATTCGGGGAGGATAACATGGTGTCAGCAGTCAAGCGCCTTGCGGCGGGACTACTCGCGGTTGCCGGTGCGGCGGCCGTCGGATGGGACGGTGCAGCGGAGGCCCAGACGTCGGTCAAGATCGGTTATGCCATCTCGCGCACCGGCCCCGCTGCCGGCGGCGCTGCGGTGACGACAATTCCCAACTACGAGCTGTGGGTGAAGGAAGTGAACGCCGCCGGTGGGCTCAAGCTCGGCGACAAGCGCGTCCCAATTGAGGTCGTCCAGTATGACGACCGGTCGAGCGCAGAAGAAGCCGCCAAGGCGCTGGAGCGGCTGATCACCCAGGACAAGGTCGATTTCATCCTGCCGCCCTGGGGCACCGGCCTGAATCTCGCGGTCGGCCCGATCCTGAACAAGGCCGGCTATCCGCACATTGCATCGACGGCCGTGACCGACCGTGCGCCCGAACTGGCGAAGCGCTGGCCCAACAGTTTCTGGCTGCTCGGCACCAGCGCGGACGCTGCGAAGACCCTGGTCGAGCTGCTGGTGAAGCTGCGCACCGAAGGCAAGATTGGCGATACGGTGGCGATGGCCAGCATCGCCGACGGCTTCGGCATCGATCTCTCTGGTGCGGCACGTCCCGCGCTGACGGCGGCCAAGTTTAAGCTCGCCTATGACAAGACCTATCCGGTCGGCACACAGGATCTCAGCCCGATCATCAATGAGGTGAAGGCGCTGAACCCCGACGTGTTCATCGCCTTCAGCTATCCGCCGGACACGATCGCGATCACCGAACAGTCACGCATCTCCGGCTTCAACCCGAAGATCTTCTACACCGGTGTCGGCACGGCATTCCCGCTGTTCAAGCAGAAATTCGGCGCCAACGCGGAAGGCGTGATGGGCATCGGCGGCTGGAATGGCGACAGCCCGGCCATCAAGGACTATCTGGCGCGGCACAAGGCGTCGGCGGCGAATGGCGCGGAGCCGGATCGCTGGGCCAGTGCGGTCACCTATGCCGGCCTGCAGATGCTGCAGCAGGCGATCGAGCGGGTTGGCAAGGTCGATCGCGCTGCGGTCATCAAGGACCTGCAGAGCGGCACGTTCGATACGGTGATCGGTAAGGTGAAGCTCGAGAACAACATGCCGACCAAATACTGGTGGGTCGGGCAGTGGCAGGACGGCGAGTTCTACGGCGTCGGCCCGTCGGGTAACGAGGGCGCGCGTGCGCCGGTCGTGCCGAAGCCGGCATGGAAGGCGCAGTGATCGCGTCCCTCCTGCAACTGGTCTGACAGAATGACAAACGCGGTTCTCACCGGCCTCGTGCTGGGTGGCATGTATGCGCTGATCGCCATGGGGCTGACCCTGCAATATGGCGTGGCGCGGATCATGAACCTGTCCTATGGCGAGTTCCTGATCGGTGCGGCCTTTGCGTCCTATTGGCTGTTCACCGGCTGGGCGCTCAATCCGCTCGCAGGACTGGCGTTTGTCATTCCGGTCAGTTTCGGCATCAGCTATCTCTTGTATCGCGTGCTGCTCACGCCGCTGGTGCGCCGCGCGCGTACCCGCGACGCGCTCGAAGTCGATAGTATTCTGGCGACCTTCGGCATGATGTTCATCGTGCAGGGCATCATGCTGACCATGTTTGGCGGCGCCTACTTTAGTTACTCGTTCCTCGCTGTGCCGGTGACGATCGTCGGCGAAGTGTTGGCGCTCAACCGCCTGATTGCTTTTGGCCTCGCAGTCGTCGTCGGCCTTGCGCTCTATCTGACGCTGACCCGCACCCGGATCGGGACGTCGATCCGCGCCGTGGCCGTCGATCCAATCGCGGCGCAGCTTGTTGCCATCGATGTCACCAGGACATCGGCGCTGGCCTTTGCGCTCGGCGGCGCGCTGGTGGCGTCTGCCGGCGTGCTGATCAGCATGTTTCTGACCTTTAGCGCCACCTCCGGCGTGGTGTTCACCATGAAGGCCCTGATCGTGGTCGTGATGGGCGGCGTCGGCAATTTGCTGGGCTGTCTCGTCGCCGGACTGGCGCTAGGATTGAGCGAAGCGCTGGTGGCGACCTTCATCGATCCCGGCCTGACGCTTGCGGTGAATTTCGCGCTGTTCCTCTGTGTGCTGCTGGTGAAGCCGGCCGGCATTTTCGGGAGGGCGCAGCGATGAGCCGTACCCAAATGATGACTGGCGCGATCTGTCTCGCAGCCGTGGTTGCGCTCGCATTCGTCCCGATGATTGTCGATGCCTATCACCTCGCGCTCGCCATCAGTCTCTTGCAATTCACGGTGCTGGCGACGGCATGGGGCATGTTCTCCGGCCCGACGCGCTATGTGTCGCTGGCGACCACAGCCTTCTTCGGTGTCGGCGCCTATACGGTCGCGGTGCTGGGCGAGCAATTGCCGTGGTCGCTGGTGCTGCTGGTTGCGGCCGTGATCGGCGCGGTTATGGCCGTCATCGTCGGCCTGTCGACGCTGCGGCTGAGCGGTGTGCATTTCGTCATCTTCACTTTCGGCCTCGCCGAGCTCGTGCGCCAGATCGTGGTCTGGTACGAGGTCAACAAGACCCGCGTGCTCGGCCGTTACGTCTTTGTCGACATCACCCAGAACGACATTTACTGGCAGCTGCTGGCGCTTGCCGTCATCGTGTTCGGTGCCGGCTGGCTGATTGCCCGCTCGCGCTTCGGCTTCGCGCTGCGGATCATCGGTGAAGACGAGGCCGTGGCACGACACTGCGGCATCAATGTCACCATCGCCAAGGTCGCGCTGTTCACCATCACGGCCACCTTCATGACGCTGGTCGGTGCGATCATGGCGCCGCGCTTCACCTATATCGAGCCATCGATCGCCTTCAACGCGACCATTTCCTTCGAGGTGGTGATCATGGCACTGCTCGGTGGTGCTCATCGCTTGTGGGGTCCAGCGCTCGGCGCCATTCCGCTGACGCTGTTGTTCGACTTCCTGTCCGCACGCTTCCCCAGCACATCGACCTTGATCATGGGCGTGGTGTTCCTCCTGATCGTCTATGCGCTGCCGTCGGGTGTCGTCGGCCTCTGGGAGAAGTTGAAAGCCTGGCGACCCACGGCCTCGAAGATGCGGGGAGCGCAGGCATGACCCCCAGCACAACGCCAGTCCTGCGCATCGAAGGCCTGACCCGCGCGTTCGGCGGTCTCATCGCTGTCAACGGCATCGACCTGACGGTGCATGCCGGCGAGATCGTCGGGCTGCTCGGTCCCAACGGGTCCGGCAAAACGACGGCGCTCAACCTGATCTCCGGCGTGCTGTCGCCGAATGCTGGCGTGATTGCCTTCGCCGGCCACGACATCGCGGGCTGGCCGACCCATCGCATCGCGCGTCTCGGTCTCGCACGCACGTTCCAACTGGTGCGCGTGCTCGACGGCATGACCTGCGGCGAGAATGTGGAGGCTGGGCTAGCCTTTCATCATGCGCCGCTTGCACGCGACGCGATGGCGGCGGCTGCGGCCGGCCTGCTCGCGCGGGTCGGTCTCGCCGGATTTGGCGGACGGCGCGCATCGGAGCTTACTTATATCGACCGCAAGCGGCTCGAACTGGCACGCGCGCTGGCACTGCAGCCGCGCCTGCTGCTGCTCGATGAATGGCTCGCCGGTCTGAACCCGTCCGAATTGCTGATCGGGATCGAGCTAATCAGATCGCTCAAACAGGAGGGGCTGTCGATCCTGCTGGTCGAGCATGTGATGGATGCGATCCGTTCGCTCTGCGATCGCTGCGTGGTCATGAGCAGCGGCCGCAAGATTGCAGAAGGGCCTGTAGCTGCTGTGCTGAGCGACCCCGCGGTGATCGAAGCCTATCTGGGAGTGCCGGCGGATGCTTGAGGTCTCCAATATCAGCGTCACCTATGGCCAGCATCACGCGCTGAGCGATGCGGCCCTCCATGTCGAGCGCGGCGAGATCATCGTCATTCTCGGCGCCAATGGCGCCGGCAAGTCATCGTTGCTCAAGGCCATTGCCGGTTTGCTGCCGTCACCCGCCAAGATCGTCAAACTCGCCGGTCGTGATCTATCCCGTCTGCCGCCTCATGAGATCGTGGAAGCCGGGCTTGCGCTGGTGCCGGAAGGTCGCGGCGTGTTCGGCGAATTGACAGTGGCCGAAAACCTGTTGCTCGGCGCCAACCCGAAGCGTGCGCGGGCGGTCGAGGCAACGCAGCGTGCCAAGGTGATGACGCTGTTTCCGCGGCTTGGCGAACGCTTGGCGCAGACGGTGCGCACCATGAGCGGCGGCGAGCAGCAGATGGTCGCCATTGGCCGCGCACTGATGTCGAATCCCGACATCCTTCTGCTAGACGAACCGTCGCTCGGCCTGTCGCCACTGCTGGTCCGCGAATTGTTCGCCGCCTTGCGCAAGGTGCGTGAGACCGGCGTCGGCCTGCTGCTGGTCGAGCAGAATGCCCGCGAGAGTCTGGCTATCGCCGATCGCGGCTATCTGATCGAGAACGGCAAGATCACCGGCAGCGGCACCGCCGCAGCCCTTCAATCGGACGACGCCGTGCGCCGCGCCTATCTCGGCGGTCTCGCCAGCGGCGCGGCCTGAGCGTTCCAAGAAACATTCAACGGAGGATATCGCCATGAACCAGATCAATCTGCTGCTCGAGAACCAGGATGTGGAGGCCATCGACGGCGCGACATTCGATCGCCTCAACCCGATGACCGGCGACATCGCGTCGCGCGCGGCTGCTGCGCAGATCGCCGATGCCAAGCGCGCCGCTGACGCTGCTGCCGCTGCTTTCCCTGTATGGTCGGCGACCGGTCCGGGTGCGCGCCGCGCCGTCCTGCTGAAGGCGGCCGATATCCTTGCCAGCAAGGCGCCTGATTTCATTGCCTTGATGGCGTCGGAAACCGGCGCGACTGCCGGCTGGGCCGGCTTCAACGTTCATCTCGCCTCCAACATGCTGCGCGAAGCGGCGTCGATGACGACGCAGATTTCCGGCGAGATCATTCCATCGGATAAGCCTGGCTGCATCTCGATGGCGATCCGCCAGCCCGCGGGCGTCGTGCTCAGCATCGCGCCGTGGAATGCGCCGGTCATCCTCGGCGTACGTGCGGTCGCGCTGCCGCTGGCCTGCGGCAACACGGTCATTCTCAAGGCATCGGAAATCTGTCCGGGCACACATCGGTTGATCGGCGAGTGTCTGCGCGAGGCCGGTCTGCCGCCTGGCGTACTTAATGTGATCACCAACGCGCCGGAAGATGCGCCCGCGCTGATCGATGCACTGATCTCGCATCCCGCCGTGCGCCGGATCAACTTTACCGGTTCGACCCGCGTCGGCCGCATCATCGCAGAGACCGCCGCCAAATATCTCAAGCCAGTGCTGCTTGAACTCGGCGGCAAGGCGCCGCTGGTGGTGCTCGACGATGCTGATCTCGATGCAGCAGTGGCGGCCGCGGCCTTTGGAGCATTCATGAACCAGGGGCAGATCTGCATGTCCACCGAGCGGCTTGTTGTCGATCAGAAGATCGCCGACACCTTCGTGGCTAAGCTCGCGGCCAAGGCGGGTAGCCTAGTCGCCGGCGATCCGCGCAAGGGCGATACACCGCTCGGTTCACTGATCGGCAAGGATGCTGCGGATCGCATGCAGGCGCTGATCAAGGACGCCGTGGGCAAGGGTGCCCGTGTTGTGGCGGGTGGCAGCGTCGATGGCACGCTGATGTCGGCTACAGTACTCGATCACGTCACCTCGGCGATGCGGATCTACAATGAGGAGTCATTCGGGCCGATCGTGAGTGTCGTGCGCGTCGATGGCGTGGACGAAGCCGTGCGCGTTGCCAACGATACCGAATACGGACTATCGGCGGCGGTGTTCGGCCGCGATATCGCCCGGGCGCTGGAAGTCGCCAAGCGGATCGAGTCCGGCATTTGCCACATTAACGGCGCGACCGTGCATGACGAGGCGCAGATGCCGTTCGGCGGGGTGAAGGCGTCGGGCTACGGTCGGTTCGGCGGCAAGGCCGGCATTGCCGAATTCACCGAACTGCGCTGGATCACCATCGAGACCGGCCCGCAGCACTATCCGATCTGATCGTGTCCGTTACACGCGGACGTCAGAAGCTGACGGCAGCGTAGGCCTTGCTGATATCTGCGGCCGCGTGCTGCAGATGCTCGCGCAACCTGATCTGGCTGGCTTTCGGCGTGCGGAATGCCGGCGTCACGAAAGAGATTGCGGCGATCACGCCACCGGAATCGCGGACGGGAACGGAGACGGCATAAACATGCGGTGTGATTTCCGCGCGCGACTCCGACCATCCCTGCTCGCGGATCACGGCGAGCTCGCGCACCAGCAGCCTGCGATGTGGTGCGAAGCCGGGATCGCGCCGAACGGCGTCGTCGAGGATTGTCTCGCATTCAGCTTCGGGCATATGCGCGAGCAGCATTTTCGGGCCTGCACCGCGGTGCAGCGGCAACGCCGTTCCGACCTCGAAGGTCAGGCGAATGCGTGATGACGATTCGGCGCGCTCGATACATACGGCGCGATCGGCCGAGCGGCGCAGCAAGATGATGGTTTCTCCGACTTCCTGAGAGACGCGCTTCATGAAGGGGCGCGCAATGGAGGCAAGGTCGGTGCCGGCGCGGGCCGCCTGCGCAAGGCCGATCACGCGCGGCGCGAGCACGAACGAGCCGCGGCCGTCTTCGTCGATGAGATCGGCTTCGCGCAAGATGCCAATGTACCGATAGGTCGACGACAGTGGCACCCCGATCTGTTCAGACAGGCTTTCTGCGGAATGCCGCGGACGATCGGTGGAGAAGGCCAGCAGGGCGCGAAGTATCTTTCGCGAACTGCCATCTGCAGCGGCAGGACGGTCCGTCTGGTCGACGCGTTTCGACGCAGTTGCGGCTCTCTTGATGGCCAACGGAACCTCCATTCGGTAATGCTTGCCAATGGAAACGGCAGCATGTGGATATCATTTGCGCACCAACAAACATTGCCGTGCGCGTACCTTCTTATAAGATAAGATAGTGTTCTCAGCAATTGAGAAGTAGCAAATCAGCCCATGAAGCTTCCGCCGCTGGACTATATTTGCCCTGCTACGCTGACCGAGGCGATTGCCGCGCTCGCGGTTCATGGCGGCAATGCCAAGGTGATCGCGGGTGGGCAGAGCCTGATGCCGATGCTTGCTTTCCGGCTGGCGGCGCCAAGCGTGCTGGTCGATATCGGACGGCTGCCAGATCTCAAAAGTATCAGTATTTCCGCTGAGGGCATCGACATTGGCGCCCTGGTGACCTGGCGCGACATCGAGCGCGATGTGCGCCTGGCTCAGGCGCATCCATTGTTCGCGGCGGCTATCGCCCATGTCGCGCATTACCAGGTCCGTAATCGCGGCACCGTCGGCGGGAGCATGGCTCATGCCGATCCGGCCGCCGAAATGCCGGGTATCGCGGTGACCTGCGACGCGACGCTGACAATCATCGGGTCGAACGGGACCCGCATCGTGAGCGCAGACGAGTTCATCACCGGCGGCCTCAGCACGGTTCTGGAGGCCGACGAAATCTTGACCAGCATACGCCTGCCGCTCTGGAAGAAGGCGCGGCGCTGGGCCTTCGAGGAATTCGCCCGCCGCCGCGGAGATTTTGCGCTGGCGGGTGTTGCCGCATTCTTCGACATCGACGCGCAGGGCCTGGCGTATAATGCGCATATCGGGGTGATCGGCGTTGCCGATCGTCCGATGCGTCTGCCCGGTGTCGAGGCGATCCTCGATGGTCGTCGGATCAATGCCGACGTGATTTTGCAGGCCGCGGCTGTCGCGCGGGATGCGGTCGATCCCGCCGATGATATCCACGCGGAAGCCGCTTATCGGCGTGATCTTCTCGGCGTGTTGCTGGAGCGGGCGCTGGCGCGCGCAGCCAATATCACTCTGCCGGAGGCCGCATGACGTCGGCCCGTCCCGTCCATTTCACCGTCAACGGTGCCGCGGCGACCGTCACGGTCGAACCTCGCACCACGCTGGCGGATGCGCTGCGCAACGAGCTCCGCCTGACCGGCACGCATCTGGGCTGCGAGCACGGTGTCTGCGGTGCCTGCACGGTCATCGTCGATGGTGCCGCCGTCCGCGGCTGCCTGATGCTGGCGGCGCAGGCAGAAGGGCGCGAGATAACCACCGTCGAGGGTCTTGGCAGCGCCGCGCATCTCAGTGCGTTGCAGCTTGCGTTCCGCAAGCATCACGCTTTGCAGTGCGGCTTCTGCACCGCCGGCATCCTCACGACTGCCCATGCATTGCTGACCGATGAGCCGCATGCGGACGAGGATCGCATCCGCGAGGTGATTTCCGGAAACCTATGTCGCTGCACCGGTTATCTGCCGATCATCGCGGCGATCATGGAAGCCCGTATTGCCTATAGCGATGTGCAATGCGAGGCCGCGCAATGACCGAAGCCGCCAAACTCCTGGTCGGCAGCGCGGTCGAGCGTATGGAGGATGCGCGTTTCCTGTCAGGATCCGGCAATTTTGCAGACGATCTTGCCGTCGAGGGGATGCTGCATGCGGCGATCCTGCGCAGTCCGATCGCCCATGCGCGGATCGTGGCGATCGACGCATCGGCCGCGCTGGCCATGGTGGGCATTCACGCCGTGCTCACGGCGCAGGATATCGGCGACACCATCCCCATCATCCCGCTGCGCCTGGCGCCGCTGCCCGAATTCGAGCCATTCCGCCAGCCCGTCATGGCAAGCGACAAGGTGCGCTATGTCGGTGAGCCCATCGCTGTCGTGGTCGCCGACAGCCGCGCTTTGGCCGAGGACGCGCTGGAGAGGATCGGCATCGAATTTGAAGCGCTGTCTGCAGTCACAGAGCGCGGCGCAAGTGAAACTCCGCTGTTCGACTTCGCCGAAGATAACGTCGCGCTGCGCTACGGTGCCGGTTTTGGCGATGCCGATGCGGCCTTCGCGTCCGCGGACTATGTCCGCACCGAGCGCTTTAGCGTGCAGCGCCACACGGCGCTGCCCATGGAAACGCGGGGCCTCCTCGCCGAATGGAATTCATCGGCCGGTCGGCTCATCGTCACAGGCGCGACAAAGGTTACGTTCTATAATCGCCGCGCGTTGGCGCAGATGTTGGGCCTTCGCGAGGATGATATCGATCTGATCGAGATCGATGTCGGCGGCGGCTTCGGTGTACGCGGCGAATTCTATCCCGAGGATTTCCTGATCCCCTTCGCTGCCCGCAAACTGGCATGCCCGGTCAAATGGATCGAGGATCGCCGCGAGCATCTGATGGCGATCAATCACTCCCGCGATGTCGCCTGCGAATTGTCGCTCGCCTGCCGCAGCGACGGATTGATGCTGGGTCTGCGCGGCCGGGTGTTCGCCGATATGGGGGCCTATATCCGCACCAATGGCGGCGTGGTGCCGGCCAAGGCGGCGCAGTTTCTGCCTGGTCCTTATCGCATTCCCCATGTCAGCGTGTCGGTCGAAGCCTTCATGACCAGCAAGACGCCGGTCGGCACCTATCGCGGGCCGGGCCGCTTCGAGGCGAATTTCTTTCGCGAGCGGCTGATCGACATGGCCGCGACCGATCTCGGCATCGACATCGCCGAATTCCGGCGCAAGAACCTGATCACCGAACAGGAATTGCCTTATCCGATCGATGGGCTCGTGCCCTATGAAGGGCCGACGTCCTACGACACCGGCGACTATGTCGAGGTGTTCGAGCGCGCCTTGAAGGAGATCGGCTGGGCCGAGAAACGTCATTTGCAGGGAAAACTGATCGATGGCGTACGTCATGGCATCGGGCTCGGCTGTTTCGTCGAAAGCGGCGGTGCCGGCCCGAAGGAGAACGCAGCGCTCACCCTTGAGAAGGACGGCTCGCTGACGGTGGCCGTTGGCTCATCGGTGCTGGGGCAGGGATTGGAGACGGTGCTCGGCCAGATCGCGTCGGATACGCTGTCGATCCCGTTCGATCGCATCCGTGTGCTGCATGGCTCGACGACGCTGCTCGATGAGGGCTTTGGCACCTATCATTCGCGTGCGGTGGTGATGGGCGGTTCGGCCGTGCTCGATGCCGCCACCCGGCTGCGCGAGAAGATCCTGCAGCAGGCGTCCAATCACCTGGGCAGGCCGAACAGCGAGTTGAAGATCATCAATGCGAACGTCATCGCGGACAATGGCGCATCCGTGTCATTCGCGGCGCTCGCAGCAGAGCGCGAATTGCAGGCAGACGGCACATTTTCCAACGAGGTGCGCACCTATAGTTACGGCACCCACGCGGCGCATGTCACCGTCGATCCACGCACAGGCGCGGTGAAAGTTCTCGATTACATAGCGGTCGAAGATGTCGGTCGCGCCATCAATCCGGCCATTGTGCATGGACAGGCGATCGGGGCCATCGTGCAGGGACTGGGTGGCGTTTTCCTCGATCATCTGATCTATGACGATCAGGGACAGCTCTTGAACGCCTCTCTGGCGGATTATCTGGTGCCGACCGCGAGCGACTTTCCGGTGCTGCGCGCGGTGACGCTAGAGCTGCGGCCGTCGCCGAGCAATCCGCTGGGTGCCAAGGGTGCGGGCGAGGGCGGTATCGTTGCTGTGGCCGCAGCGACGGCCAATGCGGTGGCGGCAGCGCTGGCGCCGCTCAATGTCGAGATTCATCACTTGCCGCTGACGCCGCCGCGTCTGTGGCGCCTCATCAAGAATGCGCGCGAGCGCACGACCAATGCCGCATAGGGACTGATTGTGCCGATCGATATTCATGCCCATTATGTGCCGCCGCAGCTGCTATCCGCGATCGATGGCCGCGGCGCATATTGCGGCGTCAGGCTGCTGCCAGCCGGGAATGGCAAGCCGCCGGCCCTCGGCTTCGATTATGGTTTCAGGGTTCGGCCGTTCTTCCCGCAACTGGTCGAGCCGGTTGAACAACGCCGTGCCAGCCTCGACCGCCAGGGTCTCGACCGGCAGCTCGTCGCCACATGGCCTGATATCTACGGCTACGGTCTGGCGAAAGATGCCTGCGCGCATTGGCACCGCATGCTCAACGATACGCTGGGCGAGTGGTGCCATACGAACAGCGACCGCTTTTCCTTTGTCGCATCGGTGCCGCTGGTCGATGTTGTCGACGCTGCTGCTGAACTCGATCGCGCCGTTGGCCTTGGCGCTGTTGCGGTCATGGTCCCGGCCAATGTTGAAGGCGTCAATATCGGCGAGAAGCCGCTTGATCCGTTCTGGGCTAAGGCGGAAGCGTTGGGACTGCCGGTCATCCTTCATCCCGTTCTGGTGGATGCTGCGCCGCGTGCCGCGAAGTTCGCGCTGACGCAGATTGCGCAATATACGTTCGACACCACGCTCGGCATCGGCTCGATCATCTTCTCAGGTGTGCTCGATCGCTTCCCGGCGCTCTCGATCGTCCTCAGCCATGGCGGCGGCACATTTCCTTATCTGCTGGGTCGCTTCGATGTGATGCATGCGCGGATGGATCGCGCGGGACAGGGCGATGTCGCGCAATGCGACCCGTCGGTCTACGCATCGCGCATCGGCTATGACAGCATCGTGCATGCGCCGAAAGCGTTGCGTTTCCTCGCCGATACCGTGGGCATCGAACGTTTGGCGCTCGGTACTGACGAGTCCTTCCCGCCGGCGGATCGCGATCCCCTCGCCAGCGTCAAGGCTGCGGGCTTTTCCGCTGCCGATATCGAACTGATTACCGAAACCAATCCGAGGCGTCTGTTTCCACGCTTGCCCTGAGCTGCGGTGCGTTCTGCCGTATCATCTTCATACGAGATAAAGAGGACCGATCATGCTGAAACGTCTGCTTGTTGCCGCCGGTGTTGCGATGTCGATGCTGGGTCTTGCGAACGCCCAGGAGATGAAGACGGTCAAGGTCGGGACGACCAATCTGTCGTCGGATATCGGCCTGTTCCTCGCTGAGAAGCGCGGCTACTTCAAGGAAGAGGGTGTCAAGGTTGAACTGATACCGTTCGACTCCGGCGCCAAGATGGTTGCGCCGCTCGGCGCAGGCGATCTCGACGCATCGGCAGGCGCGGCCTCCGCCGGGCTCTATAATGCTGTCAATCGCGGTCTCAAGCTGAAGATGGTGGCGGACAAGGGCACCAATATCGCCGGTTACAGCTACAAGGCGCTGATGGTGCGCAAGGATCTGATCGAGTCAGGTGCGTTCAAGTCGCTTGCGGATCTCAAGGGCAAGAAGGTCGCGATCATCGCCAATGGCGCGGCCGATGAGTCGGTCATCAACCAGGCGCTGAAGAAGGCCGGGCTAAAGGACGAGGACATCGAAAAGGTCTTCCTGCCATTCCCGCAGCATCTCACCGCCTTCGCCAACAAGGCGATCGACGCGGCGATTTCGGCGGAGCCCGGCGTGACGGCGATGGTGCGCAACAATGTCGCTGTGCGCTTCGTTGGCCTCGACGATTTCTATCCGGTGCAACAGACGGCCATGCTGTTGATCAATGGCAAGTTCGCCGAGGACCGCAAAACAGTGACGGCGTTTCTCAAGGCCTATCTGCGAGGGGTGCGCGCCTATGCGACGACGCTGAAGGACGGCAAGATCGGGGGGCCCGGTGCCGAGGACATGATCAAGGACATTGCCGAGATGACGGGCATCAAGGACACGGCGTTGCTGCATCAGATCGTACCGGTGTTCATCGATCCCGACGGTCAGATCAATCTGCCCAGCGTCGAAACCGATCTCGCCTATTTCAAGTCGCGCGGGCTGGTCACCAGCGACATCGAAGCAGCCAAGGTTGTCGATATGTCCTATGTCGATGCGCTCAAGCCGGTCCTGGGACCGTTTGTACGGCCCAAATGAAACGGTGAAGAGAAGTGTGGCGATGACGGTGCAGATGTCGACAGCAGCAATCGGGGACAGCGGGCCAGCGCCCGCGCCGAAGATCAGCCTGCGCGACGTCACCAAGCGTCACGATGCACGGCTGGCGCTGGACCGGATCACGCTCGATATCCCGACCAGCACCTTTTTCGTGGTGGTTGGCCCGAGCGGCTGCGGCAAGACCACGTTGTTGCGCATGCTTGCCGGGCTGGATGCGCCATCGGAAGGCCAGATCGACATCGCCAATTCGCAGCCCGGCCATCCGCAGAATTCCATGGTGTTCCAGGGGGACTCGTTGTTTCCCTGGATGACCGTATGGGACAACGCCGCCTATGGCCTGACGATGCGCAATGTCCCGAAGGCGCGCATCGACGACGTGGTCGGGCACTACCTGAACAAGACCGGCATGTATGGCGCGCGAACGCTCTATCCGCATCAGCTCTCCGGCGGCATGCGCCAGCGCGTCTCCATCGCGCGCGCCTTTGCCAACGATCCCGACATTCTCTTGATGGACGAGCCGTTCTCGGCGCTCGACGAGCAGAACAAGACATTGCTGCACGAAGAGCTGTTGCGGATCTGGGAAGAGACCCGCAAGACCGTGGTCTTCATCACCCACAGTGTCGATGAAGCCGTGACGCTGGGCGATCGCATCATGGTCATGACGGCTGGCCCCGGCCGCATCAAGACCATCGTGCCAGTGGATCTCCCGCGGCCGCGCAATGTCGTCGAGCTCCGGCACACGCCGGCTTATGGCGAACTAGTCTATGATATCTGGGCGCAGCTGCGCGAAGAGGTCGATCGTGCGCGCAGCCGCGAGCCGGGGAGCAAGGCATGAGTTCGGTTCGCACCCGTTCACTGTGGAGCGACCGCGCCATCAGCATCCTGTCGCCGCTGGTGCTACTGGGCCTATGGGAAATCTGCGCCCGCACCGGCATCGTGGATGTCAGGTTCTTTCCGGCGCCCTCTAACATCATTGGGCATCTGTTCGAACTCGCTTCCTCCGGCGCACTGTGGCGTCATGTGGGAGCTAGCCTCTATCGCCTCGCTGCCGGTTTTGTCGTTGGCTGCGTGCCGGCCATCGTGATCGGACTCGCTATCGGCCTCTATCGGCCGATACGTGCGGCCTTCGATCCCCTGATCTCCGCGACCTATCCAATTCCGAAGAGCTCCCTGCTGCCGCTGATCCTCTTGATCTTCGGTCTCGGTGAAAGCTCGAAGATCGCCATGGTCGCGATCGGCGTGTTCTATCCGGTGGTCATCAATACGGCGGCCGGCGTGCGACAGATCGCACCGATCTTCCTCGATGTCGGCCGCAATTTTGGCGCCAGCCGCTTCAACATGTTTCGTACCGTGGCGCTGCCCGGCGCATTGCCGTTGATCATGACCGGCATCAAGCTCGGTGCCGGCATGGGTCTGGTGCTGATCGCCATCGCCGAGATGGTCGGCGCCAAGCAGGGGCTCGGTTATATGATCTGGAATGCGTGGGAGCTGTTCGACGTTCAGACCATGTATGTCGGCCTGTTCGTCATCGCGATCATCGGCTTCGTGATGAATGCCGGCTTCGACGCACTGGAGCGGGCCATCGTGCCGTGGCGGAAGGGCTGAGCCGGTAGGATGGGTAGAGCGAAAGGCGCGAAGCGCCGGAGCGAAACCCATCGACTTCTTGCGCGTGAGTGATGGGTTTCGCTGCGCTCTACCCATCCTACGACGCAGTTGACGGCGAATTCTCCAGCGCATCTCTAATCGCCAGCAACTGCCGCCGAATATTGGATGCCGCAGTCACTTCCCAGAACGCGCCGCGCGTCGCCGGGCCGATGGCATAGAAGCCGGGCTGAACATGACCGGCGCTGTCACGCAGCTCGCAGGTTGGGGCGACATCGAGGCCGAGGCCGTTGAAGCCGGTCCGCGCTTGCCCGGTCGCAAGCAGCGACTTGATGAGCGGATCGCCAAGGCGATCATAACGCTCTTCCGGGCCGGTACAGTTCAGGATCCAGTTGGTGGCGAGATCGATGGTCTCGCCGTGTCCGCGCCGGCGGATGGTGATGTCATGTCCCGACGGTGTCACAACTGCGCTGGTGATGCGACCTGCGACCACGTCGAGGAGGTTGTTCCGCTGTAACTCTTCCAGCAGCTCGGCGACGTCGGGTGCCAGCCGATGCCGGTGCACCATCCAGATCGCACGGAGGTGTCGTGCAAAGCGGGCACGTTCGGTCTCGGAGGCATTCCTATAGAGTTCACCGATCGACAGTCGAAACGTATCGACCATCGTCTGCCATGGAATGCCCGCGGCCACCTTGCGGCGGGTGTCCCTGAGCAATGCCGCCAGAAGCCCACGCGCGGTGGGCACCGGGAATGAGTTCATCGGATCGGGATCGGTCTGTGCCGGTACGTCGATCAGCGGCAGCAGCCCGCGCCGCGAGACCATCGTGATGGGCGCGCGCATGCCGCGATGGACGAGATCGATCACCATATCAACCGCGGTGGCACCGGTGCCGATGACCAGCACGCGATCGTCCTTGCCGATCGGATCGAGCGCGCCCGGCGCCCAGACATTGGTGATCGAGCGCGGCGAGGTATCGATGCCGGGAAATGGCGACGGCGGCTGGTTGCCAAGACAGAGGAACACCAGATCGGCGTCGATGATCGCACCCGATGCCGTCGCAACGCGATAGCCATCGCCCTGCCGCGTCACACTCAGAGCCACATCCTGCCGCGGCGTCACGCGTCCGCTGCCCGTCAATTCGTTGAACTTCGTCGAGATGTAGTCGCCATAGACCCGGCGGGGCACGAAAGAGGTTGAATAGTCCGGCCAGTTGGCCTGGCCCGTTTCCGTCAACCATTCGACGAAGCCGTTATCTTCGGCGCCGAGTCCGCCCATCTTTGAGGCTGGGACGTTGATGCGGTGCCACTTGGCTTTCGCGGAATAGGCAAGCCCGCGCCCGAAGGCGCCATCGCGATCCAGCACGGTGATCGGCCCGATCTGCGGCAGTCTGGCCAGAATGATGCCGGCGAATGCGCCGGCCACGCCGCCGCCGATAACGGCAACGCGCAGAGAATGGGGAGAGGCTGATGTCATGCTGCCGGACGATGTGAGGAAAGGATGTCGAATATATCAGCTCGGCGGTGCGTAAGCGGCCGGATCGACCGATGCCGGGCGGCCGTCGAGTGCGAGTCGGCCGATCCGCGCGGGCGTTTCGGCGATCACCTTGCCGCGGCGCACGACCGCGAGCCGTGTCGCCTTCAGCCGGATCGCCTCGATCGGATCTCGCGCCTGCAGCAGAACGAGGTCGCCGTTGCAGCCGACATCGAGGCCGTAACCTTCGAGGCCCATGATCTTTGCAGGATTTGTCGTGACGGTGTCGAAACAGAAGCGCATCGCGTCGCGGCTGGTCATCTGCCCGACATGCAGGCCCATATGCGCGACTTCCAGCATGTCCGCCGAGCCCAGCGAGTACCACGGGTCCATGCAGCAGTCCTGGCCGAAGGCCACGTTAATGCCGTAGGGCCGCATCTCGGGCACGCGGGTCTGGCCGCGGCGCTTGGGGTAACTGTCGTGGCGCCCCTGCAGCACGATGTTGATCAGCGGGTTGGCGATCGCGGCGACGCCGGCCTCCGCGATCAGCGGCAGCAGTTTCGAGACATAGTAGTTGTCCATCGAATGCATCGAGGTCAGATGCGAGCCGGCGACGCGGTCCTGCAATCCCAGCCGCTGGGTCTCATAGGCCAGCGTTTCGATGTGGCGTGACAGCGGGTCGTCGCTTTCGTCGCAATGCATGTCGACGCGCAGTCCGCGCGCAGCGGCGATCTCGCAGAGTGCCTTCACCGATGCGGCGCCATCGGCCATGGTGCGCTCGAAATGCGGAATGCCGCCGACAATGCTGACGCCCTTGTCGAGCGCGCGCGCAAGATTTTGCGCGGCGGTTGGCGAGCGGAAATAGCCATCCTGCGGGAATGCGACCAGTTCGAGGTCGAGATAGGGCGCGACCTGCTTCTTGACGTCGAGCAGCGCATCGACAGCCAGCAGCCGGTCGTCGCAGATATCCACATGGGTGCGCACCGCGAGCAGGCCCTGTGCCACCGCGAGATCGCAATAGCGCAGAGCCCGTTCGATCAGGGCCTCATAAGTGAGGTGTGGCTTCAATTCGCCCCACAGCGCGATGCCCTCGAGCAGGGTACCCGACACATTCAGCCGCGGCAGGCCGAGCGATAGCGTCGCATCCATGTGAAAGTGGATGTCGACGAATGGCGGCGAGACCAGGTGCCCGGCGGCATCGATCACCCGTCCGGCCTCTCCCGCCAGATTGGGCTGAACCGCAACGATACGGCCCCCTTCAATGGCGATATCCTGGCCCGTGCGGCCGTCGGGAAGCGTGGCGTTGCGAATGAGGAGGTCGAACGGCATGAAACCCTTGCTGCTGCAGGTGTGATCGCCGAATTATCGGCGTTGCGCTGCAGCAATGCAAGACGGTCCCACGCGGGCGGCATCCGCCGGTCCGCGCGGACCGATTTGACCTGTATCAGTGAAACGATTGTTGTGCTGCGCGGAGCAGATCGATCGGGCTCCATGGCTTGGCCATGAACAGCGTGCCGTCGGGCAGCCGACGCACGCGAGGCGCACCCGACGTCACGATCACATGCATATCCGGGAATCGTTGCTTGGCGAGATAAGCGAGCTCGATGCCGTCCATCATGCCCGCGAGTTCCACGTCGGTGAAGACCATCGCAACATTGTCGCCGGATTCCTCCAGCACCAGCACGGCCGCCTCCGCGCTTTCGCATTCGATGACGTTCATCTCGCTCTCTTCAAGCAGCAGGCTGACCAGTGTGCGTTGTGCTTCGTCGTTCTCGACCACCAGCGCTGTCGACCTGTGTGCATAACCCATGGGGGAGCCTCCGTGGTTTGGTTGCGACAGGAGGGCAATGCGTGAGTTCATCAGGGGTTCAGATAAAAGTGAGTTCCCGTGAGCAACAATGTTGCTCACGCATATTACAGGCCTGCGCAGGATGATGTGCCTGCAGAACTGCAGTTAACCCGCTACGGAAGTTGAAGTCGCAATCTGCTGCATCATCTGCGGCAGCAGATAGGGCGCGCCATCATCGGTACGTGCAACGACGACATCGATATCGAACACACGGCGAATGACATCGCTGGTGATCGTTTCCGCAGGCGTTCCTTCCGCTGCAACGGCGCCGTTACGCATCACGATGATGCGGTCAGCAAACCGAACTGCAAGATTGAGATCGTGCAGCACTGCGATCACGGCCGTACCGTTGCGCGCACGCTGCCGCGAAATTTCGACGAGTTCGATCTGATGGCGCAGATCGAGCGATGATGTCGGCTCGTCGAGCAGCAGGATGCCAGGACCATGGGCAGCTTCGCCGCAGGCGAGCTGTACGAGGATGCGCGCGAAATGCGCGCGCTGTTGCTCGCCTCCTGACAGCGTTGGTAATTCGCGATGACGGAAGTCGCCAAGGCCCACTTCATCGATGGCGGCATCAACCAGCGATTGCGCTGAAGCCAGCGGCAGGTTGCCCCGACCCATCTGCACGACTTCCTCGACCGTGAATGGGAAGCTCACACTGACATGTTGCGACAGCATCGCGCGCCGCATCGCCAGTTCGGCGGGCGACCAGGCGTGGAGGTCGCGGCCTTTCAGCGTGATGGCGCCGCGCGACGCACGCAGATCGGCCGACAGCAAGCGTAGCAGTGTCGACTTACCGGCGCCGTTGGGGCCGACGATGGCGACCATCTCGCCGCTGGTGATGGCGAGATCGACATGATTGAGCAGCGTGGCCTGGCCGATGGTCAGCGAGATGCCGGATGCTGTGAGGACGGGTGTATTGGCCATTAACGTCACAGCCCCACCAGCCCGCGCTGGCGCAGCAGAATCAGCAGGAATATCGGCGCGCCCACGGCGGCAGTCAGGATGCCGATGGGCATCTCGGCCGGCGCCACGATGGTGCGGGCGAGCGTGTCGGCGCCGACCAGCAGGCTCGCGCCGAGACCGACGGATGCCGGCAGCAACAACCGATGACCCGGTCCAATCATCAGCCGTAGCAGGTGTGGCACGACGATGCCGACGAAGCCAATCACGCCGCAGACAGACACCGCCGCGCCGGTCATGACCGACACCAGCACGATGCAGATGCGCTTGAGGCGCTCTACGTCGACGCCGGAATGAAACGCCTCGGACTCGCCGAGGATCAGCACGTCGAGGCCGCGGCTCGTGAACATCATGCCGATCAGGCCGAGAGCCAGCATGGGCGCAATCGTCGCCGCCTTGCTCCAGGTGGCGCCGCTGAGCGAGCCGAGCAGCCAGAAGGTGATGTCGCGCAATTGCCGGTCGTCGGCGATGAACACAAGAAGCCCGATGCCGGCATTGGCGATCGCGGCAATGGCGATGCCGGCGAGAAGAAACAGCGCAATCGACGTACGCCCGCTGCGGCTGGAAATCCGATACAGAATGATCGTTGTCAGCAGCGAGCCGATGAAAGCCGCCAGCGGCAACAGAAACGGCTGCAGAAAAGCAACATAATGCGCAAAGCGGCTGTCGCTGATGACGATGGCGCCCGCTGCAGCAAATGCCCCGCCGCTGGAGACGCCGACCAGCGCCGGATCGGCGAGCGGATTGCGAAACAGGCCCTGCATGATCGCGCCGGCGGCGCCCAGCATGCCGCCGATCATGGCGGCGATGGCAATGCGCGGAATCCGGATCGACCACAGGATCAGCTGATCGCGCGCGGCAAATTGATTGCCGGGATCGGCGGCCGCGAGGCCAAGTGCTGCGGGCAGGCGGGACAGTGGGATGCCGGCGGCACCCACGGTGGCGGCAAGCAGCACCGTCAGCAGCAGTGCCGCGAGCAGGCCGCACAGCACGATAACGGTGGCAGGGCGACGCACCCGACCGGTCGTTCTGACAAACGCAGTCAGCTTGGCGTCGGCAGCGCTCATCTTATTGGCGGCAGTTGACGGCGAGCGAGACGGGCTTGAACGTTGCGGCCTCGGACGACAGCGCCGGGTCGAGCTTGACGGCGAGGTCGCGTGCGGCGGCGGCCGTGCGCGGACCGAAGCCGAGCAGATAGAGGCCATCCATGGCGACCAGGCTCCTGGTCTTCGCGGCCGGCGTCAGTGCGAATGCCGGGCTGGCAAACACGGTGTCGGCCTGCAGCGTGTCCTTGCCGCGCTCCATCGAGAGCACGGTATCCGGCTTGGCTGCGGCGATGGCTTCATCGCTCATGATCTTGTAGCCGTCGAAGCTGTCCGCGACATTCACACCGCCGGCCAGTTTGATGATCTCGTTGGCTGCCGTCTTCTGGCCTGCGACCATGGCGCGGCCATCGAGGAAGGACATCACGAACATCACCCGTGGCGGGGTCTTCACCTTGGCGCGCAATTCACGCAGCGCGGCAAGATCGCCGGCCACGGCGTTGGCGAGACATTCGCCGCGTGCCTCGACACCCGCGACCTTGGCGATCAGCCGGATCTTCTCCACCATGCCGGCTTCGGTGAACGTATCCGGCACCATGATGAGCGGAATCTTGGCGGCGTCGATGACGTCGATGGTTTCCTTTGGGCCGGAGCCCGCAATCGCCAGTACCAGTTGCGGATTCAGCCCCAATACGCCTTCCGCAGAGAGTTGCCGCATGTAACCGACATTGGGTTTGTCGGCCATGGCCTTCGGTGGATACAGGCTGGTCGTATCGACGGCGACGATACGGTCGTCAGCGCCGAGGGCATAAAGGATTTCGGTCACCGCGCCGCCGATTGAGACGATGCGGGTCGGATGGCCGATAGTGACGTCGCGTCCGCGTGCGTCGCGCACAACGGCGTCTTCGGCTGAGGCCGCGGCTGACAGTGCCAGCGTGCCGGCAAGCGCTACACATTGCAGTGCATGCGCGATGCGATGACGTCGAACGGGGAGACCGGCGGTCATTTGGTGAGGATCAGCTTGTTCTGGAACGTCAGGCGCAGGCGATAGGTCTCGTCGCCATGCGTAATCAGCAACTCACGCTGATCCGCGAACAGCTCCTTGCTGTCCATCCGGTCGCCATTTATGACCACATTGCGTCCGGCTGAGGATTTGGCGTGAGCGGCAGCGCTGCCGTCGTGAGAACCCGTATCCATAGCGCCGATCTATCCCATCCGTAAAAGTCTCTGTCATCGTTATAGGTTTTGTCGCACCTCATCGCCAAGCACTGCAGTCTATAATCAGTATAAACAGGGCGGGGATTGCTTGACCCCCCCGTTAATGAACCGTAATCGAAAATGGCAACTTGGTGGCAGGGGTCCCCGAGTCGCATTCGAGAGCCAGCAAGCTCACTGCCTCGTGCAGCGCCAGCCAGCCACGATCCGTTGAAATTTGTGTTTGGGGATTAGGCTATGGCTCTTGGGGGCATGACTACGCGCGCCTTGTTGTTGGGTGTGTCGATCGTATCAATGGGGGCGTTGGTCTCCGAGACCGCCTTGGCACAGGCCGCCGCGCAGGCAGGCGACGTGCAGCCGCAAAAGCCGAAACCCGCCAAGAAAAAGCGTGCTGCTGCCAAGCCGGCGGCCGTGCCGGCGCAGGTAGCTAACGCCAATGCGCAGGCCAGCCGCAGCGGCCAGTCACTCGATGAAATCACGGTGACGGCTTCGAAGACCCAGGAGCGCGCCATCGATGCGCTGGCGCCCGTCAGCGTCGTGACGCAGGAGCAGATCCAGCTGCAGCAGCCGAGCCGGCTGAGCCAGCTTTTCTACAATGTCCCCGGTGTCTGGATGCAGGATCGTGGCGATGATCCGTCCACGGCGATCAATATCCGCGGCTTGCAGGATTTCGGACGTGTCGCCGTTGTCGTTGACGGCGCTCGCCAGAACTATCAGCGCTCCGGTCATAATGCGAATGGCTCGTTCTTTCTTGACCCCGAACTGATCGGCGGCATCGATATCACCCGCGGTCCGACTGCCAATATTTACGGCTCTGGTGCCATCGGCGGCGTGGCCTCGTTCCGCACCAAGGACATCAATGACGTCCTGCGACCCGGCGAGCGCTGGGGCGTGGATATGAGCGGCTCCTACGGCTCCAACAACAATCGCGGTCTCGGCTCCGTGTTCGGCGGCGTGCGTGTCGACCCGACGGTCGATGTGTTCGGCGGTGCGGTCTATCGCACCCAGGGCAACTACACGGATGGCGCCGGTACCGAGATCGGCAATACAGGCAACGACATCGCTGCGGGCCTGATGAAAGTTACGGTTCGCCCGGCCGACGGCCATGAGGTGAAGTTCGGCGGCCTGTTCCAGGACTACAGCTACACGATTGGTCAGTTGAATCGTGGTCCAACTACAACGCCGGCCTTGATCGCTCTGAATCAGGGCTCGTCCGTCTACGCCTCCAATGCAAAGAACTATACCGGTACGGTGACGTGGAAATACGCGCGTCCGGAGGACATGCTGTTCGATTTCAATGTCTCGCTTTACGGCAATCGCGTCGACAACGACCAGACCAAGACCTATCACTATTCGACGGCCGGCACCGCGCTCTGCGGTGCTGGTAGTGCCGGTAACAACATTTCTGGTTGCGTTGGCGATCAGCGCGGCTACTTACTGGATACGTTCGGCGTCGACGTCAACAACACGTCTCGCTTCAATATCGGTGAGTGGCGCAATGCTGTGACCTATGGCTTCGACGTCTTCAACGACAAGGTGAAAACATTCGACTCGCGTGGAAACTCCAACATCACCACGCCGAGCGGCGAGCGCACAGTCTCCGGCGGCTTCGTCCAGCTAAAGACCAACTATTCGAGTTGGCTCGAAGTCATAGGCGCGCTGCGTTATGACCACTATGAGCTCAATTCAAGCGGGACAGCCGTGGGTGTTAACAATGTTTCATCCAGCGGTGACCGCCTGTCGCCCAAGATCACACTCGGCGTGACGCCGGTAGCGGGCTTTACGCCCTATGTGAGCTATGCGGAGGGTTATCGTGCACCATCCATCAGTGAAACGCTCATTGCAGGTGGCCACGCTTCCGGCGGCGGACCGACTTTCGTCACCTGTGCTGATGGTACCGCTGGCCTGTTCTGCTTCTTGCCGAACCCGAACCTCCGGGCAGAAGTCGGCAAGAACAAGGAAGTCGGCATCAATCTGAAATACAACGACGTCTTTACGTCTGGCGACAGTTTCCGCGCCAAGTTTAACTTCTTCCGCAACGACGTTGATGACTACATCGACCTCGTCGCCTCTACGCCAGTTCTCGTCAACTATGTATTCATGGGGCGTCCTGGCACCATCCTCAACAGCAACTTCTATCAGTACCAAAACATTGCCAATGCGAAGATCGAAGGCTTCGAGGCCGAGACGGCCTATGACGCGGGCCTTTGGTTCCTGGGCGTCGGCGCGACGGTTCAAAGCGGCAAGAACACCCAGACCAATGTTGGTCTGGCGACAATCCAGCCGCGCAAGGTCACGACCACCGGTGGCGTCCGCCTGCTCGATCGCAAGCTGACAATCTCGGCTCAGTGGGCTTCGGTCGCGGCCAATACCGACCTTCCGGCCGGATACGTGCCATCGACCTCCTACGATCTCGTCAATCTCTACGTCGCCTATCAACCGACGCAGGACATCACCTTGAATTTCGGGGTCGACAATATCCTGAACCAGTATTACCGCCCCTATGCTATTCCCGGGTCGACCAGCGATGGCACAACGCAGAACGACGCGTTGTGGACCGCCCCTGGTCCGGGCATCGTTTATAAGGGTGGCATCAAGGTGCATTTCGGCGGCGCATAATCGCCATCTGCATCCACCAGCCTCCAAGGAATCGCGCTCATGTCCGGGCGCGATTTCGGTTATGATAGGTTCTCGACGTCACGAAAGGAAAGACATCCATGTTCATCGCCATGAACCGCTTTCAGGTCAAAACCGGATCCGAAGCCGCTTTCGAAAACATCTGGGCGACCCGCGAATCCTATCTCTCGGAATTGCCGGGCTTCATCGAGTTCAGCCTGCTGAAGGGGCCGGTGGCTGAAGATCATACGCTGTATTCGTCGCATACGGTCTGGGCCAGCAAGGCGGACTTCGAGGGCTGGACCAAGTCCGAGCAGTTCCGCAAGGCGCATGCCCGCGCGGACAACAAGTCGGAAGGCGCCAGCCTCTATCTCGGTCACCCCAAGTTCGAGGGTTTCGAGGTGATCCAGTCCGAGCGCCGCAAGAGCGCTGCGGCCTGATCGCAGGCCCTGCGTCTCACACTAACGATCGATCACGGAGCCCTGTCATGCTGAATACGGATCTCGCCGCGCTGAAGACCTATATGGCGGAGAATCCCGGCGCCGTGATCGAGACCGTTGCGCGTGAGCGGGGCGTCACGCCGCGTGCGGTGCTTGAAGCGCTGCCCGAGGGGATGGTGACCATCGGCGGGGGCGCTGATGCGTTCGTCACCGCGATGACGGATATCGCCGAATGGGGCGAGGTGACGCTGATCGTGCACACCGAGGACGGCATCTTCGAAACGACCGCACCGCTGTCGCCGGGCGCCATCGGTCATGGCTACTACAATCTGACACAGCCGAAGGGGCTGCATGGCCATCTGCGTCATGAGCGCTGCGGCGGCGTCGCTTTCGTCGAGCGGCCCTTCATGGGCAAGTCGTCGGCTTTCGTCGCATTCCTCAATGTCGATGGCGGCGTGATGTTCAAGGTCTTCGTCGGCCGCGGCGAGACCCGTGCGCTGAAGCAGGATCAGCTTGAGCGTTTCCGCGCGCTGGCTGGAAAGCTCGCTGCTTAAGGCGTCTACCCTTCTTCACTGTCCTTCATCTGCGCCACCAGCATTTCGGCGACCAGTCGCGTTGAGGGCGATGCCATGCGCGCGGCCGACTGCACCAGCGTCACCTGTGTTGACTCAAGCCTGCGGTCGCGCGGCGGGATCGCGACCAGTGTGCCGGCATTGATGGCCGCCGTCGCCGAGACCATCGGCAGGAATGTCGCAAGATCGGTGCGGGCAGCGACGGTCTGGGTGAAGGCCAGCGAGTTGGTCTCGCTGCACATTTCCAGCCGCACACTGGCCTGTGCGCAGGACTTGTCGAGTTCCTGACGAATGCCGAAGGATGGGTCCGGAAGGATCACGCGCAACCCTGCAAGATCCTTCATCGCGTATGAGTTCTGGCCGGCCAGCGGATGCGTAGGCGCGACGATCAGGCAGACCGGTTGTCGCATGCGTCCGAGTTCGATCAGATCGCGGCGCGGCGCACGACCGAAGATCAGACCGAGATCGACCTCGTTCTGGCTGACCATCTCGACCACATCGCGAGCGCCCACAGCGGTGACAGATAGCGCGATCCCCGGATATTGCTGCGACAGGTCGACGAAGGAGTTGGGCAGGAAGCTCGACAGCATGCCTTCGACAGTGGCGATCTTCACCTGGCCGCGGCGCAGCGATGCGAATTCCTCGACCTGGCTACGCAGTCCGTCGAGCTGGCTGCGGTTCTCGACTGCATAGCGATAGAGCACGTGGCCGGCATCGGTCAGGTTCATGCCGCGCGCGCCGCGCTCGAACAGCTTGACCGCAAGCTCCTCCTCCAGACCCTGCACCTGCCGGCTGATGGCGGAGGGGGCGATGCGGAGCGCTGCGGCCGCCTGTTTGATCGATCCGGACTCGGTAACCACGCGAAAATAGCGAATGGCGGTGGATTCGATCATCGTCAGTCCCTCGCGGCTGGCTGCCCAGCGCGATGGCAGGACCTGACTAGCGTTCTGATTTTCAGACCTCTCACATCGAAATTCAATGCTTTTATTCGAAATCTAAATTTGACAGAGTTTTGATCAGGTCACGGTCCCGTCATCGATGGAGAATTTGGATGTTTCATCCCCGGCTTGCTGTCTCGGCTTTTTCCGCATCCCTCCTGCTGGCTGCGGCCGGTTTGGGAGCGACCTCCTCAACGGCCTCGGCGCAGGATGTCATCCGCTTCGGCGCGCCGCTGCCGATTACCGGGCCGCTGGCGCCGGAAGCCGTGAAGCAGCAGCAGGGCTACGACCTCTGGGCCGAACAGGCCAACAAGGCCGGCGGCATCGATGTCGGCGGCAAGAAGTACAAGGTCGAGATCGTCTATTCGGACTACCAGTCCAACACGCCGCGCTCGGTGCAGACCACCGAACAGATGATCACCCAGGACAAGGTGAACTTCATGTTCGGCCCGTTCGGCTCGGGCGCCGCCAAGGCCGCCAGTACGATCGCCGAGAAATACAAGGTGCCGATGCTGGCCGCGACGGCGTCGTCGTCCCAGGTCTATGACCAGAACTACAAATATTTGTTCGGCACTTTCACGCCCAACGATACGCTGACGACGCCATTGACGCAGCTCGTCAAGGCCAAGGCTGCCGACGTCAAGAAGGTCGCGATCCTTGCACGTAACGATCTGTTTCCGCTGGCCATCGCGCAGGAAATGGAGAAATCCGCCAAGACCAACGGTCTCGAAGTCGTTTACTTCGAGAAATACGCCATCAACACGCTCGATCACTCCGCAACCCTGTCGCAGATCAAGTCGCTGAATCCACAATGGGTGTTCGTCACCGGCTACACCAACGATCTCTTGCTGATCCGCAAGCAGATGGTCGATCAGCAGATGAAGGCCAATGTCGTGACCATGATCGCCGGTCCGGCCTATCAGGAATTCATCGAATCCGCCGGCCAGAGCGCCGAGAACATCTCCAGCGCGTCGTGGTGGCATCCAGCCGAACAGTACAACGGCAAGGATATTTTCGGCACCACGGCCAACTTCGTGAAGCTGTTCAAGGACAAGTACAAGCTTGAGCCCGACTACGCTCACGCTTCGGCTGCGGTCTGCGGTGCGCTGTTCCAGATGGCCATCGAGAAGGCCGGCTCGCTGGATCGCGACAAGGTGCGTGACGAACTCGCCAAGATGGACGTCGTGACCTTCTGGGGCCCGGTCAAGTTCGGCGCCAACGGCCAGATCAACTCGCTCGAACCTCCGGTCTTCCAGATCCAGGCCGGCAAGCCTGTTGTGCTGTTCCCGGACGCCATCAAGCAGGGCGACTTCAAGCTCGGCGTGAACTGAGCATGATCCCGAAAAGTGGATACCGGTTTTCGGACAAGATCATGCTCAAGCAAGTCTGCTGAGACCGGCGGGGAATCGATATGCTGGCCATCCAGGTCCTGATCAATGCACTCGTGCTTGGGTGTCTCTATGCTTGTATCGCGATCGGTTTCTCGCTGGTCTGGGGCGTACTTAACGTCATCAACCTGATTCACGGCTCGTTCATCGTGCTTGGCGCCTATCTGGCCTGGGGTGCGTATAATTCGCTCGGGCTGTCGCCTTGGTATGCGCTGCTGATCGCCGCGCCGGCCTTTTTCGTGTTCGGCTATCTGCTGCAACGGTTGCTGCTCAACCGCGTCATCACCGCCCCGGTACTGGTGACGCTGACGCTGACCTTCGGGCTCGATCTGATCCTGAACAATGCGATGATCTATTACTTCAAGGCCGATTACCGAAAGCTGATCCTCAATCCGCCCACGGGATCGATCTCGATCTTCGACGTCGTCGTTCCCGTCGACCGTCTGATCGCAACCGCCTCAGCGCTGGCGCTGACCTTCCTGCTCTATCTGCTGCTGCGTCGCTCGAAAGTCGGCCGCGCCATCGTTGCGGTCCGTCTCGACCGCGATGCCGCGGTGCTGATGGGCGTCCATGTCAAATCGATCTACGCCATCGCCTTCGGCCTCGGTGCCGCGCTGGCCGGTTGCGCCGGTGTGCTGATGGCGCTGATCTTCCCGATCTCGCCGCTGACCTCGTCGGCCTATCTCGGCAAGGCCTTCGTGGTCTGTGTGCTCGGCGGACTCGGCAGCGTGTCCGGCGCATTGGCGGGCGGCATCTTGCTGGCTTTGGTCGAAGGCGTCGGCTCGGTCTATCTCGGCCCGGCCCATGCGGTGACGCTGTCTTTCGTCCTGCTCATCATTTTCCTTGTCGTCAGGCCGCAAGGCCTGCTGGGCCGAAAGGGTTTTGAATGACCCGGACCAATATCGCGCTTCTCGTCCTCATTGCCTGCGTAGCATCGCTGCCGCTGTTCGGCGACGCGTATGCGCTGCGCTTGGGCACCATGGCCTGCATGTATGCGATCTTCGCGCTGTCATGGAATATCGTCGGCGGCTTCGCCGGCTATCCGTCCTTTGCGACGGCCGCCTTCTTCGGGCTCGGTGCCTACACGACGGGCATTCTCATGAATAAGGGCGTACCGCTGACACTGTCGCTGCTGGGTTCGCTGGTACTGTGCCTGCTGCTGGCCGCCGCGCTCGGCGCCGTGCTGTTGCGCCTCCGCGGCCATTACTTCGCCATCGCCAGCCTGTCGCTGGTCGAAGTGTTCCGCGAACTCGTCAACAACGCCACCGACCTCACCGGCGGCGGCATGGGCCTGAACATTCCGCTGGTCTCCGGGTCGAGCGTGCTGTCCGACGCGACGTTCTTCTTTTACGCCATGTGGGGATTGCTGCTGATCACCACGCTCGTCGTCATCGCAGTTTCGATGTCGAAGCTCGGCTTCGGCCTCAACTGCATCCGGCAGAACGAGACCGCCTCGAACATGGTCGGTCTCAATTCCACGCTTTACAAGGCCATCGCCTTCGGCCTGTCGGCCTGTTTCGTGGGCGCCGCCGGCGGGCTCTATGCGGCCTGGGTTCACTACATCGATCCGTCCGATGTATTCGACATCCTCTATTCGGTGAAGCCGATCGTGATGGCGCTGATGGGCGGGCTCGGTTCGCCGCTCGGCGTGGTCTGTGGCGCCTTCGTCTATCTCGGCCTCGAGGAAGTGGTCTGGCGCAATTACATCCAGATCCATTCGGGCGTGCTGGGCGTGCTGATCATCCTGCTGCTGCTGTTCCTGCCGCATGGGTTGGTCTCGCTCCATGCCGGCAAGATCTGGCGCGGGCTGTTCGGACGAAAGGCAAAGCATGTCTAAGCCCGGTCACGAAATCCTGCATCTGAGCAACGTCTCGCGAAACTTCAGCGGGCTGAAGGCGCTGAGCGACGTCTCGCTGTCGGTCAACAAAGGCGAGGTGGTCGGTCTGATCGGCCCGAACGGCGCCGGCAAGACCACGCTGGTCAACACCATTTGCGGTGTAACGCCGGCTAGCTCGGGCGTTGTGACTTTCGATGGCAAGGACATCACGCGGATCAAGACCTATCAGTCCGCGCGGCTCGGCCTGTCGCGCACCTTCCAGATCGTGCAGCCCTTTGCGGAATTTTCGGCGCTCGACAATGTCGCCGCCGCCGCTCTGTTCTCGCAGCCGGGCGAGAGCCTGAAATCGGCGCGCGAGGCCGCCCGCGCGCATCTCGCATTCGTTGGCCTCGACGGACAGGCCGACCAGTCCGCGGCAACGCTGACACTGGCCATGCGCAAGCGGCTGGAGCTGGCCAAGGCGCTGGCGATGAAGCCGAAGCTGTTGTTCCTCGACGAGGTCAATGCCGGCCTCAACAGCGCCGAGGTCGAACGCGCCACCAAGCTGATTCATCAGCTCGCCGCCGACGGCATCACCATCGTGATGATCGAACATTTGATGAAGGTCGTGCTCAATGTCTGCACCCGCATCGCGGTGCTGCATAACGGCAAGCTGATTGCCGACGGCGCGCCGCGCGACATCATCAAGGATCCCGCCGTCGTCGATGCCTATCTGGGCCAGCAATATGCACAACGGAACGCCGCCCGTGGCTGATCATCCGATGCTCGAACTGAGTGGGGTCTGCGCCGGTTACGGCGAAATCCAGGTGCTGTGGGGCATCGATATGGTGGTGCGCTCGGGCGAAATCACCGCGCTGATCGGCTCGAACGGCGCCGGCAAGACCACGCTGATGCGCGCGCTGTCCGGGCTGATCCCGCTGACATTCGGCAAATATGTCTCCGAGGGCGTCGATCTGTCGAAGGCGACGGCGGCGCAGATGCTGGCCCATGGCATCGTCCATGTGCCCGAAGGCCGCCGTCTGTTCGGTGCCATGAGCATCGAGGACAATCTCCTGATGGGCGCCTATTCGCGCAGCGTTGGCCGTACCGAACTCAATCGCGATCTCGATCGCGTTTACACGACCTTCCCGAAACTGCGCGAGCGCCGCAACCAGGCCGCGGCGACATTGTCTGGCGGCGAGCAGCAGATGTGCGCCATCGGCCGCGGGCTGATGAGCGCGCCGCGCCTCTTGATGATCGACGAACTCTCGCTCGGCCTGTCGCCATTGCTGGTGGAGCAGCTGGTCGCGGCGCTCCGGCAGCTCAACAGCGAAGGCATGTCGATCCTGCTGGTCGAGCAGGACGTCACCACGGCGCTCGATCTCTGCCATCACGCCTACATCATGGATATGGGCCGCATCGTGCGCACCGGGCAGGGCGCCGAATTGCTGGCCGATCCCATCATCCGCGACGCCTATCTCGGCGTCCTCGAAGACTGACTTTGATTTCACCTGAAGAGGCCAACCATGATCGAGACCGTCGAAGCCCCCAATAGCGGCTACCGTTACATGCCGGGCGTGTTCCAGTACTCCTGCGGCGTCGGCGCGTTGCCCGGCTTCGCGCTGGAGCGCGTGCGTTTCTCCAAGGTCGTCCCGCTGAAGGAAGGCTTCGCCAGGGTTGCCGAGATCATCAAGGCAGCCGGCCGGCCGCTGACCGCCTTCGCAGCCTGCGAACTGCGCTCGCCGGCACCGTTCACGGAGCAGGGGTTTATCGATTTCAACGAGATCTACATCAAGACCCTCGAAGACTGGGGCATCATGAAGGATCGCGTGAATCCCATCGCGCGCAGCAATGTGTGTCCGAAGATCGATCCGCCGTCAGAGCCGGGCTTCCATGCCTTCTCTTTCACGACCGTCGCGCCGAATGCGCCAGCATCCTTCGTCATCGCCGGCAGCGGCGAGGCCGCGGAAGGCAAGGGCGACTATCGCGACAACACGGTACGCCTCGGCGACATCAGCCCATCGGGGATGCTGGAAAAAGCCAAGTTCGTGCTCGACGAGATGGAGCGCCGCATGAGCGCATTCTCCGGCACCTGGGACCAGACCACTGGCGCGCAGCTCTACACCGTGCGCGACGTCTATGCGCTCTTGGAAAGCGAACTCGGCCGCCGCGGCGTGTTCCGCAATGGCCTGACCTGGCACTTCAACCGCCCACCGGTCGTCGATCTCGAATACGAGATGGACTGCCGCCGCGTGCATGTCGAGCGCGTAGTCGAGGTTTAACCGCCTCAGTGATGGCTGACGCGCAGATCTTGCGAGGTCTGCCGTAGTCGCCGGGTGAGTTCGCGCGCCAGGTTGCCCAGCAGCCTGGTGGCGAGCACCGGATTTTTCTTCAGGATCAGGTCGAAGCCGTCGCGCGGGAATTCGTAACAGGCCACCTCGTCGTCGGCGACGATGGTCGCCGAGCGCGGCACCGATTCCACTAGCGCCATTTCTCCGACCGTCGTGCCGCGCCCAAGTCCGGCGATGCGGCGTCGCTCGTGATGTCCGTCCGTGCGTAGCAACACGCTGACGCTGCCTTTCAGGATCAGCCACATCCGGTCGCCGGCATCACCCTCGCGGCAGATAGTGTCGCCGCATGCGAATTCCCGCTTGGTCATCACTGCGGTCAGTTCAGTCATCTCGTTGGGCGAAACGCCATCGAGAAAGTCGATCTGCTCGAGTGTGAGCTCATCCGCTTGCCCCTGCCTCGTAACTGAGCGGTTGAGCATCGTCTGCTCCATCCACTCCAGTGCGGAATCGAGATCCTGCGTCATAGACGGCGATGCGGGATCGTGCCCGATCCCGTGGCCGATGATGGCGGCATGGACAGGCCGGACATTGCAGTAGATCAGTCGCCGTTTCTTCTCAGTCGCCTTCTGGCGCAGGGTTCGCAACGCGTTGATGCCGGACACGTCGAGGTCGGAGATGGCGCCCATGTCGAGCAGGATCATGTCGGTGCTGTTGAACAGGTCCTTGACGCGGAGCGAGAGGTCGTCGGCATTGCCGAAGAACAGCGCGCCTTCGAGCTGCAGGATGGCGCGTTGCCGCCCGGTCTGCTGCAGGATCGCGAGATCGTCGGCCGAGCGAATGCGCTTGGAGAACAGCGTGTCGCCGAGATGGGCGCGGCGTACCAGTGGCCGGCTCATATTGATGACGAAGATGATGCAGGACAGGATGATGCCGACGATCACTCCGGAAACGACGGAGCTGAATACGGTCACGGCCATCACCGCGAGCACCACGATCAGGTTGTAGACCGCGTGCCGGCGAACCTGCGGCTCGCTGCTGGATCGGATGTCGGCCAGCAGCTGCAGATTCCAGCGATCGAACAGCACGATGCCGATCACCAGAAGCAGGCCGGCGAACACCGCGCGCGGCACCTGTGCGAGCACCGAGGACAGCGCGAATGTGATGGCCAACAGGCTGAGCGCCACGAAAATGCTGGTCCAGCGCGTGCGGCCGCCCATGCGATAGCCGAGCAGGATCACCGATGGAATCGCAGATCCGCCAATGCCGCCGCCGAGTGCTGCTGCCGCATTAGCGATGCCTTGTGCGGCGAGGTCGCGCACCGGATGGATATGCGTGTCGTCGAGCTGCTGTGCCACGCGAAACGCCAGCATGGTCTCCACCGTGCCGATGATTGCCAGCACCAGCGACACCAGCACGACATGCGGAAGCACGGCGGTCAGTTCCGGCGTGATCGAGCCGTCGAACACTGCGCCGAGCGGCATGGCGGGCGGGAAGCTGACATGGATCTCACCGATGGTCGGCCCGAGATCGAGACCTGTCGGGACGCTGATCAGATAGTAGAGCGCGGTGCCGGCGACGAAGCCTGCAAGCGATCCCGGTATTCTCCGCAGCCAGTCCGGCAGCCGCAGCCAGGCTGCTATGGCCGGATAGTTCAGAACAAAGAGCGCCAAGGCCACGACGTAAACCAGCATCGCCGGCTTGTTCGGCCACAGCGTATGCGCGGCAAAGAACGGCTTGAACTGGGAAATCACGATCAGCATGCCGACGCCGTTGAGCAGGCCGGTGAGCACCGGGTGCGGCGCGAATTTGATGGCGCGTGTCAGGCCGAGCAGTCCGAACAGGACCTGCCACAGCCCGGCCAGAAACAAACACAGCATGATCGCGGTCACGATCATCGCGGGCTGGCTCGCAAGCGTGGCATCATTGACCAGCGTCGTGGTCAGGCCGGCCTGCACCAGGGCCATGCTGACGCGGCTCGTCGTCACGATATAGGACGAGGTGGCGACCACGGCCGCGACCAGGCCGACGATGGCGCCGCCATACAGGCCGGCTGCAGCGCCCGCCGCGACATAGTCGGGGCCGAGCGGCGCAAACACCAGCAGTCCGCAAGCAAGGCAGAGCGGCAGACAGACGAGGCTGGAGATCAGACCGGCGCTGATTTCCGATCGCCAGTCGACGAGCGGCTCGGCGGGAGGCGAAGCTTTGAGCACGGGCTGGCCTTCGTCACAGAGGGACCGGCCACGTCTTCACGGATGATAGGTGTTGCCAGCTTTCGCCATTATTGTGAAACGGAACTGATCCGCAAGCCAAGATCGCGGCTCGTTCGCCAATTTCCCGCGCTAGACGCCCGCGACAATCGTCTTGCGATACAGCGCGCTGTAGCTGGCGGCAGAAATATTCCAGCTGAACGATTTCGACATCGCGCTGCGGCGCATCGAGTTCAGGCGGTCCTTCGATCCGTAGGTCGCAAACGCCCGCAGGATCCCGCCCAAAAATGACTCGGTGGATGGCTGCGTGAACAGGAAGCCGGTCTCGCCATCGACGATGGTTTCGGCGAGGCCGCCGGTCTGGTGGCCGATCGGCAGCGAGCCGAAGCGCTGCGCATACATCTGGCTCAGGCCGCAGGGTTCGAAGCGCGACGGCATCAGCGTGAAGTCGCTGCCGGCGAAAATCCGACGCGCCTCGCGGTCGTTGAAGCCGATGGCGACGCCGATCGCGTCGGGGCGACGGCGATGCGCGTCCATCAGCGCATTTTCGAGCTCGGTCTCGCCGCGGCCGGTCACGACGATCTGTCCGCCGGCGGATACGATGGCGTCGGCCGCCGACAGCACGAGGTCGACACCCTTCTGATGCACGAGGCGGGCGACCAAACCAAAAATGGGCCCGCGGGAGAGTGCGAGCCCAAATTGTTGACGTACCCCGTCGGCATTGGCGCGTTTGGCTTCCCAGTCGCCCGCGCCGAACGGTCTCATGAGCTCCGCGCAGACGCGCGGATCCCAACTCTCATCGATGCCGTTGAGAATGCCTGTCAGACGCGACTCGTTGGAGCGCTTCGTCAGCAGGCCTTCCAGCCCGCAGCCAAGTTCCGGTGTGGTGATCTCGCGCGCATAGGTCTCGCTCACCGTGGTGAGGTGCGACGAGTAGATCAGCCCGCCCTTGAGGAAGGACAGCTTGTCGTAGAATTCCAGCCCGTCGATATGGAACGACTCCGCCGGTGCACCGATCCGGCGCAGCGAAGACTTCGGAAACAGGCCCTGATAAGCGAGATTGTGGATCGTCAGGATGGTCGGGATCTTCACCCCGCTCCAGGCGAGATAGGCCGGCACCAAGGCCGCCTGCCAGTCATTGGCGTGGACCAGATCGGCCGACCAGTTCTTGTCGAGCTTGCCGGAGGCGAGCAGTGCAGCGGCGGAGGCGAAGCGCGCGAAGCGGACGTCGTTGTCCGGCCAGTCGCGGCCGCAGGCGTCGCCGTAGGGATTGCCCGGACGATCGTAGAGCTGCGGGCAGAGCAGGATGTAGATCGGCAGTCCGTCCTTGGTCGCAGCCAGACCGACCGAGCAGGCGGGCATTTCCGCCAGTGCCGGGCATTCGCCGACGATCTCGATGTCAGGAAACTGCGTGACGACGTCGCGGTAGCCGGGAAGGATGATGCGAACGTCGGTCCAGATGCGCAAAGCTCGAGGGAGAGCGGCGGACACGGCTGCAAGGCCGCCCACCCGGATGAAGTCGTCAATCTCTGGAGTGACGAACAGTACCCTCAAGAAATGCCCTCGTGCCCGCCGCGGCTACAAGGATACGAAACTGGTCCAGCGTCTTTGGGTACTTACGGAACCGAAGGGCAATGGAACTCAGTTTTGTTACTTGCGCTGCAAAATATCTGTCTCTGCACTGCAGTATATCACATCACTTAATACGGCATTGCAAAAGAGAAATGTGAGTTCGCTAAATTATCTCTGAAATCAGTGACTGGGTGACGACGGGACGATCAGCCGCAGGAAGCTCATGACGCAGCCGAGCGCGGCAAAGCCGGCACCGAGCGCCAGCGCCCAGGTCGCGCCGCCATGGCCGAACAGGCCGAAGCAGAAGGCGGCAAGCGCTGCGCCCATGCTCTGGCCGGTCAGCCGGGCGGTGGCCACGATACCGCTGGCGCCGCCGCTGCGGCCGGCGGGGGCGCTCGACATGATCGCCTTCATGTTCGGGGCCTGAAAGAAGCCGAAGCCGGCGCCGCAGATCACCATCCGCCAAACGATATTGGCGACGCTCGGATCGGGCGGCAGGGTGGCCAGCAGCACCATGCCGATGCCGAGCAGGGCCATGCCGATACCGCCAAGAAGCCCGGCGGGATAGTGGTCCGACAACCGGCCGGCGATCGGCGCCATGATGCCGACGACCAGCGGCCAGGGCGTCAGGAAGAAGCCGGTCTCGACTGCCGAACGATGCAGAACTTCTTCGAAATAGAACGGCAGCGACACAAAGGCGAGGCCCTGGACGGAGAAGGAGCAAACCGCCGTGGCCGCCGATAGCGCGAACAATGGGCGGCGAAACAGGTCGATCGGCAGCATCGGTGCAGGGTGATCGGCCTGCCGGCGGAGCAGCAGCCAGCCGAACAACAGGCCGGCAACCAGCTCGGCGACGACAATGGACGGCGCGGTGTGATGGGCGGCGCTGTCGATGCCGAGGATCAGCAGGCCAAGGCAGAGCGAGGTCAGCAGGGCACCGAGAAAATCGAAACGATGGGTGGCGCGCGTGGTCTTCGGCAGTGTCTTGAGGCTGATGACAATGGCGGCGAGGCCGAAGGGGAGGTTGATCGCGAACAGCCAGGGCCAGGTTGCAACCGACAGGATGCCCGAGGCGATGGTGGGGCCGAGGGTGAAGGCCGTCGCGACGACGAGGGCGTTATGACCGAGCCCGCGGCCGAAATGGCTTGGGGGATAAACCACGCGGACCAGCGCGGCATTGACGCTCATGGCGCCGGCGGCGCCGAGGCCCTGCAGCACCCGCGCGAACAGCAAAGTGTCCAGCGACCACGCGAATGCGCAGGCGACCGACGCGATCGTGAACAGGATCAGTCCGCCGAGATAGATGCGCTGATGGCCGATGATCTCGCCCAGCGCGCCGAACGGCAGCAGCGTGGCGACCATGGCGATCTGGTAGACATTGACCACCCAGATGACATCCGCCGGCGTGGCATGCAGGTCGGCGGCGATGGAGGGCAGCGCGATATTGGCGATGGCGGTATCGAGCGAGGCCATGGCAAGGGCGGTAAAGATGGCAAGCCGCGCCCAACGCTGCTGGCTCGGCGTCAGCCCTTCCGTCGGCTGGGGAGCCTGTGCCGCGATACCGTCTGCCATAGCTGGGGATTCCTGGGTGCGGCCGAACTGACCGTCGATCCGCGCTATCTAGGATAGTTCGCTTTGCCCCTACAGGCGTGCAACTGCATGAGGCATATGCACATCTTTATTCCCAGCGGAAAATCCGCTTTCGGCTGATCACATCGCTGTCAGGCGATTACATCGCCATCAGACCGGCTTGGTCTTGAACCAGGTCCCGGACGCCACCGCCGTGACGATGATGGTGCCGTAGACCACCAAGGCGAATGTCAGGCAGGCAAACAGCCAGGTCAGCGATCCCGTCAGCCGTAGCGCCAGCCAGCCGCCGCCGATCGAGATCAGGAGGCGCAGCACGCCGGCCAGCAGGGGATAGAGCATTTTGCCGGCGCCCTGGGAGGCAAAATAGAGCGACAGGCCGAGGCCAAAGAAGCCATAGGCCGGGCCGACGATGCGCAGATAGGCGCTGCCGGTCTCGATCATCTGTGGGTCCGACCCGAACAGGCCGAGCCACGCGGCTGGCCAGATCGCGGCCGCTAGGCCGACGGTTTCGGTGATCACGAACACCATGCCGCCGCCGATCAGCGCCGCCCGCAGCGCACGCTGCTCTTGGCCGGCGCCGATATTGGTGCCGACCAGGGCGACCAGCGGTCCGCCAAACCCGAAGGCCAGCGGCACCATCAGATATTCCAGCCGGACGCCGGTGCCGAAGCCCGCCACGGCGTCGCCGCCAGCGAAGCCGCCGACCAGTGCGGTGGTCAGCAGCACCGTGAAACTCGTCTGCAGCGAAATCACCGCAGCGATGGCGCCGACGCGCAAGATGTCGGCTGAGAGATCCCAGCGCAGCCGGGCCAGCTTGAAATGGACGATGCAGCGGCCGGAGAGAATGTATCCGGCGAGCACGGCGCCGACGGTGAAGGTGGACAGCACCACGGCCCAGCCGCCGCCGGCAATGCCGAGGGCCGGAATCGGTCCCCAGCCGAAGATCAGCAGCGGCGACAGCGGGATCAGCAGCACGACGCCGATACAGATCGACAGCGAGGGCACCAGCATATTGCCGGTGCCGCGGATGATGCTGGCAAAGCCGTTCATCAGCCAAACTAAAACGCTGCCGCCGAACACCACGTTGGAGTATTGCATGGCCGCGTCCAGCGCGCCGCCGCTGACGCCCATCGCCGTGTAGATCGCACGGCCCCAGATCAGGAAGATCGCCGAGCCGATGAGGCCGAGCAGGATATTGATGAGCGTGGCATGCATCACCAGTGCTTCGGCATCGTCGGTGCGGCGCGCACCGAGCGCGCGCGCAATCGCCGAGGAAATGCCGCCGCCCATGGCGCCGGCCGACAGCATCTGCATCATCATGAAGCCGGGAAACACCACGGCCATGCCGGTCAGCGCATCAGAGCCGAGATGCGACACCCACCAGGTTTCGATCAGGCCGGTGGAAGCCTGCGCCAGCATCACCAGCAGATTGGGCCAAGCCAGCTTGACCAGCGTGGAAGCGATCGGCGCCTGCAGCAGCATCCGCGTCCGCGGGTTCATCTCGTGGACGGGCGCGGCCGTGGCGGCGACGATGGCCTGCGGCGTTTCCAGTTTCATGGTGATCCGTCCTTCTGCGGGCGCGGTTTGCTGAGCCGCCGTTGCACGCGTGCGCTGGCGGCAGGGCCGGGCGCATTGGCGTGGGTGGCTTCGGTGATTGGTTTGCCGGTACGGCGGTCGACCAGGATGGGATCGGCGGTCTCGCCGGTCTCCTTGTCGATCAGAACAACGCTCTCGCCCTCAGGCGCGAAATGCCGGTTACCCCAGCTTTGCAGCGACCACAGCACGGAGCGGAAATCCCGGCCGCGCGGGGTCACGATATATTCGTAGCGCGGCGGCTTTTCGCAATATTGCCGCTTCTCTAGCAGTCCGGCCTCGACCAGCACCCCGAGGCGCCGGGTCAGCATGTTCGGCGCGATGTTGAGGTTCTTCTGGAACTGGTCGAACCGCGTCATGCCGTAGATGGCATCGCGCATGATCAGAATGCTCCACCACTCGCCGACGCGCTCAAGGCTGCGGGCGACCGGGCATTCCAGTTTCTCGAAACTCTTGCGCTCCATGGCGGGAAGATAGGGGAGTAACTATCATCATGCAAGTCACTTGGTGGTGACCCTCCACTGTCATTCCGGAGCGCAGGTCAGCGGCGAAGCCGCTGGCAGGCGAACCCGGAATCCCGAAGTGTTCAGCCATGTCGAGATTCCAGGTTCGCGTGCGCAAGATGCACACGCGCCCCGGAATGACGGCGTTAGTGCTAAGCCCTTACCCCACCATCCGCTCGCGCCCGACCCAGAAGCTTGCGCGCAGCGCCTTCTTGTCGATTTTACCGACGCCGGTCATCGGCAGCTCACTGACGAACTTGATGTGTTTCGGCGCATGAGCCGAACCCTTTCGGGTCTTCACCAGATTGATCAGCTCATCCGCATCCGGCTTCGCACCGCCACGCGCGACCACGATGGCGGTGACGGCTTCGCCCCATTTGTCGTCGGGCACGCCGATTACGGCGCACATGGCGACATCGACATGGGTGGTCAACACATCCTCGATCTCGCGCGGGAAGATGTTGAAGCCGCCGGAGACGATCATGTCCTTCTTGCGGTCGAGGATGAACATGTAGCCGCGCTCGTCGGCGCGGGCGATGTCGCCGGTGTGCAGCCAGCCGTTCTTGAGCGTTTCCGCGGTCTGCTCCGGCCGCTTCCAGTATTCCTTCATGACATGCGGCGCGCGCACGCAGATTTCGCCGGCCTCGCCGGGCGACACTTCCTGATCGTCATCGTCGAGAATGCGGACATCGCAGACTGCGATGGGGAATCCGCAGGACAGGAACAGGTCGGGCTTCCTGGGATCATGATCCGTCTTGCGCAGCACGGACACCGGATAGCATTCGGTCTGTCCATAAAGTTGCGAGAACACCGGGCCGATACGTTCGATGCCTTCCACCAGCCGGCTCGGCGACATCGGAGATGCGCCGTAAAGCACCAGATCGAGCGACGATAGATCGGTCTTTGACAGCGTCGGGTTGTCGAGCAACACATAGATCATGGTCGGCACGAACAGCGTGAAATTGATCCGCTCGCGTTCGATGGTCTTGAGCACCGCTTCGGGATCGAAGCCCTTCAGCATATGCACTGTGCCGCCGCGCATCAGCGTCGGCAATACCTTGGTGCCGGCGACATGGCTGATCGGCGCCACCGTGAGATAGCTCGGCGTGTCCGGAATCTCGAAGTCGGACAGAATGGCGCTGGCAAAGCCCGACACTTCGCGATGCCGGCGCAGCGCGCCCTTGGATTTTCCGGTGGTGCCGCCGGTGTAGTTCAGCACGGCGATGTCATCGACCTGTGCAAAGTCCCGCGCGGTGGCGCTGCCGCCTGAGCCGACGACTTTCAGCAGATCGATGCCGTAGTCTGCACGGCCCAGCGTGAATACGTGTTGCAAGCCCTGCGCGCGCGAGGTGAGCTCGCCGCCGCGCTGCAAGAAATTGTCGGCGTCAATGATCAGGATCGTTGCTTCGGCGTCCTCGATCTGGTCGATCTGGTCCTGCATCGAGCCCAGCGGATGCAGCCAGGAGATTGCGAAACGCGACAGTTGCGCCGCGACCCCGGCGCACCAGGTGTCGGCGCGATTGGCCGTGAGCAGCGCCACTTTCGTGCCGGGCTGTGCGCCGAGGTTCATGAACACATTCTGCAGCCGCGCGATCAGGTCCGTGGTGCCGCGATAGGTGATCGAGCCGCCGGGCCAGCTGAAAGCGATGCGATCCGGATAGCGCGCCAGCGCCCGCAAGGTCTGCGCCCCGACCGTCGGAAACGTGTTCAGCACGTCCGTCATGGAAACCTCCCCAAATGTCCTCGGCTTCTGTGGGCCGATGGTTGCGGCAAGGCTAACAACGAATGCCGGGCATGCAAACATAAACCCGTATGGGCATTGCAGCATTCGCGATGAACTTGTGGCGGCTTTCGTCGTTTGCCTGTGCTAGAAGCGGTCGAGCCATTTGAGCCGCGTCACAGGAGAATTTCATGCGCAAGTTTTTGACCGTGCTGGCAGCACTGGCGACCCTCAGCCTGACCAATTGCGGTTACAACGCGATCCAGACCAATGATGAGCAGGTCAAGTCGGCCTGGTCGGAGGTGGTCAATCAGTATCAGCGCCGCGCGGACCTCGTGCCGAATCTCGTGAATTCCGTGAAGGGCTTTGCGCAACAGGAGAAGGACGTTCTTCTGGGCGTCACAAATGCACGCGCCAAGGTCGGCTCGGTGCAGGCGACGCCTGATGTGGTCAACGATCCCGCCGCGCTGCAGAAATTCCAGGCCGCGCAAGGCGAACTCTCCAGCGCGCTGTCGCGCTTGCTCGTGGTCACCGAGAACTATCCGCAGCTCAAGTCGGACGCGCTGTTCAAGGATCTGATGTCGCAGCTCGAAGGCACCGAGAACCGCATCACCGTGGCGCGCAACCGCTACATCAAGTCGGTGCAGGATTATAACGTCGGCGTGCGCACCTTCCCGAACAATCTCACGGCCATGATGTTCGGCTACAAGGAGAAGGCGAATTTCTCCGTCGCCAATGAGAGCGAGATCTCGACCGCGCCGAAGGTCGACTTCAACCCGACGCCGGCGCCCGCGAAATAGGCGGGTGCCGATCAGGCCGATCCGATGAAGGTGATCAAAGCCTGTCTGCTGGCATTGCTGCTGTGCTGGAGCGCCGTCGCTCTGGCCGATGTGGCCGTGCCGGCTTTGACGGGGCGCGTGGTCGATCAGACCGCGACGCTGAGCCAGAGCGAACAGGCGTCCCTCGACAGCGCGCTGCGTGATTTCGAGTCGCGCAAGGGCAGCCAGATCGTGGTGCTGATCGTGCCCACCACGGCGCCGGAAGCCATCGCGCAATACTCTATCCGCGTTGCTGAAGCCTGGAAGATCGGCCGCAAGAAAGTCGATGACGGCGCGATCCTGCTGGTCGCCAAGGACGATCGCAAGCTCCGCATCGAAGTTGGCTACGGCCTCGAAGGCGCGCTGACCGACGTCACGACAAAACGGATCATGGACGAGATCATCACACCGCGCTTCAAGACCGGCGATTTTGCCGGTGGCATCTCGGCGGGTGTCAACCAGATCATCAAGGTGGTCGACGGCGAGCCGCTGCCGGCGCCGGATGAATGGAAGGGCAATTCGAATGCCCTCGATCAGATCATGGAATATGCGCCGTTCCTGCTGTTCGGCGTTCTGATTTTCGGCAGCATCCTGCGCAACATTTTCGGCCGGCTGTTCGGCTCGCTGGCGACCGGCGGGCTCGTCACCACGGTGGTCTGGTTGGTCGCCGGCAGCCTGCTGTTCGGCGGCATTCTCGGCGCGGTCGCGTTTTTCTTTACGCTGATCAGCGAGGCCCTCATGTCGGGCGGCGGAGGCGGTGGACGCCGTGGTGGTGGCTATATCGGGGGCGGCGGCGGTTCCTGGTCATCAGGGAGTTCATCGAGCAGCGGCGGCTTCAGCGGAGGCGGCGGCAGTTTCGGTGGCGGCGGCGCTTCGGGGAGTTGGTGATGAGCCTGAAACGCATCGGCAACCATCTGCTCGGCAATCGCTCGCGGGTCCGCAAGGCGTTCCCGCCGCAATCGCTCGCAAGGATCGAGCAGGCCATCAAGGCCTCCGAAGCCAGCCATGCCGGACAGATCCGCTTTGTCGTCGAAGGTGCGCTGGACGGCGCGCCGCTGTTCCGCAATCAGTCCGCCCGCGAACGCGCCATCGATGTGTTCGCGCAACTGCGCGTCTGGGACACCGCGCATAACAACGGCGTGCTGATCTATCTGCTGCTCGCCGATCGCGATGTCGAGATCGTGGTCGATCGCGGCATCGATGCCCGCGTCGGCAAAGCCGGCTGGGAAGCGATCTGCCAGATGATGGAGGCGGAGTTTCGCGCCGGGCATTTCGAGCGCGGCGTGATCAAGGGGATCGACGCGGTGACGCAGCATCTGGTGACGCATTTCCCACGTGATGCCGGCTCGGTGAACGAGCTGCCGGATGCGCCGGTGGTGCTGTAGCGCGCTGCTCCCTCAGCCGTCATTGCGAGCGTAGCGAAGCAATCCAGTCTTCGCTTGTGGCCTTCTGGATTGCCGCGTCGCTTCGCTCCTCGCAATGACGTGGAGAGGCCATTGACCTCCGCTCACGCCTTCGCCGACTCCCGCGCGCCGACGCGCTCGAACCACGCCGCGACCTTCGCATTTTCGCGATCCCACGGCTGCTTCACCTTGTCGGCGAAATCGAGCCAGCAAAACAGCACGATGTCGGCCATCGTGAACCGCTCGCCGCAGATGAAGGTCTTGCTGCCCATCTGTCCGTCGAGCCAGCGCAGCCGGTCGATGGCGATTGTCTTCAGGCCCGGCGCGCCATCGGGTACGCAGACGATGCGCGTCTCGAAGCGCTTCAACCCCTCGGCGAAGCGATAGCCATTGGCGATGTGCTGGCAGATGTTGAGATCGACGCGCTGCCGCCACATCCGTGCCTCCGCGCGCTGTTCCGGCGTAGTGCCGATCAGCGGCGGCGTCGGATGCGTCTCCTCGACATATTCGCAGATCGCGACGGTTTCGGACACATAGGCGCCATCATCGAGTTCGAGCGTCGGCATCTGCCCATGCGGATTGCGCGCCAGATGAGCGGGCTCGCGGTTCTCGCCGGCAGCCAGATCGACGGTCTGGACGGGGAGGCTGATGCCCTTCTCGGCCAAGAACATGCGCACCACGCGCGGATTCGGTCCGATGGAATCGTAGAGCTTCATGGCATTTCCCCGATTGTTCTGTTTGCAGGTGTTGTGCGAGCGGGGCGCGTGCGCGTCAAGCAACGGTTCCGCCGCCGGATAAGAGGTGAAATTTTCGTAAGCACGGTGGCCGGTAAGGATTTGGCAAGCAATGAAAGTTACCAAAGTGTTCATCTATTCCGGAGAATTTGATCGTGAGCGAGCACAAGGCCGATTCCACCCCAGACGTCAGCGGCGATCACGTCGATACCGGCGCGGCGGCGGCGGCCGGTTCCCACGATGCTGATATCCATGTGGATTCGCCGAAGCTCGCACCGGAGCAGGGCGACGATCGCAGCGGTGCTGAGCGCCCCGCCCAGATGCCGAAGAGGGAAGCGCCGAAGCTCGGTGCGCCAGGTCGGATCACCATCATGGCTCCCTCCCGCGACAGCGGCCCGCGTGACGGCGCATCCCGCGAGAGTGCATCGCGCGAGCACTCCTGGGAAGACTTCGTCAATTCAGAGCCGAAGATTGAGTCGGCAGAGAAGGCTGGCCGCAGCCGGATGATGGCGATTGCCGCGATGATCGCGCTGGGTATCACCGTCGGCGCAGTCGGCGGTTCGGTGGCCATGTCGGGCCTCGGCAAGCTGTTTGCCGCCGACGACACCAAGTCGACCAACCAGGCACTGGAAGAACACATTGCCCGTCTCGACGGCGAACTCTCGGCGCTCAAGGCCGAGGTCGACCGCAACGCCAAGCAGTCCATTGCGGCGCGCGCGAAGTCTGCCGAGCGTCTCGACAAGCTTGAGAAGGGCCAGGCCGAACCGGCCGCGAAACTCGCGAAGCTGAGCGAGACCGTCGAAAAGCTGCGCACCACGCCGCAGCCTGCTGCTGCGCCGGCCCCTGCACCGGTTGCCTCGGCACCGGCCAAGGAAGTGACAGGTTCGATCAACGCCCCGGTGCCGACCCCGACACCGAAGCCCGAAGTTGCGCGCCTGCCCATGGTCGAAGGCTGGCGCATCATCGACATCGCCGGCGGCGGCGCCACCATCGAGGGCCGTGCCGGAATCTTCGAAGTCTATGCCGGCGACCCGGTTCCCGGTCTCGGCCGCGTCGATGCGATCCGCAAGCAGGACGGCCGCTGGACGGTGGTCACGAGCCGCGGCCTGATCGTCGCCCGCTGATCCGCTCTTCCTGTGATGACTGCGCTCAGGCCGCTGCTGGTGCAGCGGCCTTTGTTTTGGGCTAGCCTCCCGGCGTGACGTCTGGGATTGCACCGTGCGACTTCGCTTGAGCCTCATTGCCGCGCTGCTCGGCCTCGTAGCTCCTGTCGCTGTCGCGCAGGCTAACGAGGGCAACGGTCTCGCCGTCACCGATCCCGGTGTGTTGTGGGCACTGGAAACGCACAACACCCACGGTCTCGGCCTCGCGCAGCTGCTCGATCCCGCGCGGACAACACCGATCCCCAACGATGCCCTGTTCGCCCTGCCTCCGATGACGCCGGTCCGCGCCGTGCTGGACGATGCCTTCGCGCGCTATCTCGCCGATCACCGCACACACCAGCCGGGCGTGAGCATCGGCGTCGGCCCTGGACACGATGTGCAACTGTTCGACCAGGCGATGCTGACATCGCCCGATGCGCGGTTCGTGCTCGCCGGAATCGTCAATCGTATGGACCGGGCCTATGTCGCGCCGGATACCTGCGGGGAGATCAGGCTGATCTATCGCCTCACGCGCACGGCCGCTGGCACAACGCCGCCGCGCCTGCCGATGACGCTCAATCTTGTGCTTCGTGCGAAGGATCCGAACGATGCGTCGGTGACATGCGCGGATCTCGCCGGGCGCTGGCTCGATTCTGCGTTGTTCACCGAGACTGGCGCTGCGCGCGCGGATCGCTTGCTGAAACCGGATGGCCCGCTTGCGACAATCACAGCCGCGCATATTGATCGCATCGAGACCAATCTGCAGATTGCGCATCAGTCGAAATCCGATACGCAGGAATTTCGCACCGACTATTTGCAGAAGGTGTTTCGCTTCGATGCCAGCGCGAAGCAGTTTCGCGAGACACCCATGGAGAACCAGATCGACCGTGACCGGTTGCTGGCTGACGCGGCGCTCGGTCGCGCGTTTCGCGACTGGCTGCTCGCGCCGAACAATCTGCGCAGCTTCGATCGCGGTATGGTGTTGATCCCCGAGAAATTCCTTGCCACCTCGTCGCTGTCGTCGACACCAGCCGGCTTTGCACCGTCGGCCCTGCAGCCGGAGTTCGGGCTGATAGACAGCAAGGGGAAGGGCGTGTTCAGCGAGCGTGACGTCGTCGCCGCGCTGGAGCGGGCAGTGGCGCAGGGCGGCGCCTTGGAGAATATCCGTTCGCCGGCTGGCTTCGCGCGGCGGCTGAACGACATCACCTGCGGTGGTTGCCACCAGATCCGCGGCATCGGTGGCTTCCATTTTCCGGGTGCGGACACGCTGGCAGACCAATCGCAGGGAACGGTTGCCGCATCGCCGCATTTCATCGGTGACCAGCCCCGCCGTCGCGATATCGTCATGGCGATACGCGATGGAAAGGCGCCGGATTTTTCGCGCGGGTTTTCGGATCGTCCGCAGATGCGTGGTAACAATGAACTCGCGGGATCGCCTCTCCTCGATGGCTGGGGTGCGACATGTTATCGACCGAAGCAGAAGGGCGTCGCGGACAAGAGCTTCGCGTCCTGGACCTGTGCCGAAGGTCTCGCCTGTCAGCAGGTTGGCGCGGATGCGTCGTCTGCGATTGGCATGTGTTTCGTGAAATGAAATGAGGGCGCGATGAACGAGACCGACAAAGAGATCAAGGAACGCGACATCGCGATCGCCGAGAACGAGAGCAAACAGCAGACGACAAGCAGCATCCGCGTCAGCGTCTGGGCTATCGGTGTGGCGGTTCTGCTCGGGCTCGGCTTCTTCGGCTGGCTGCTGGCGCGCTAGTCGAAAAATATGCCTCTCCCTGCGGATAGGGAGAGGCGAGATGCGTCAATTCGGACTGTGCGTTGGAACGATCAGCCCGGCATCAGCACGGTATTGACGACGTGGATCACGCCGTTCGACTGGTTGACGTTCGGGATCGTCACCGTGGAGGCGCCACCCTTGGCATCGACGATCGTGACCTTGCCGCCCGAACGCTTGACGGTGAGCTGTTCGCCTTCGACGGTGGTCAGCTTCTTGCCATCGGTGAGGTCGGCCGCCGAGAGCCGTCCGGGCACCACATGATAGGTGAGGATCTTGGTGAGGGTCATCTTGTTCTCGGGCTGCACCAGCGTATTGACCGTGCCCTTCGGTAGTTTGCCGAATGCGGCATTGGTCGGCGCGAAGACGGTAAACGGGCCGGGGCTGGCCAGCGTATCGACGAGGCCGGCGGCCTTCACGGCGGCGACCAGCGTGGTGTGATCCTTCGAATTCACCGCGTTCTCGACGATGTTCTTCGACGGATACATCGCGGCGCCGCCTACCATGACGGTGTTCTCGCCCTTCATCATCTTGGCAGCAGCAGGCTCAAGGAAGCTCGCCGAAATCATCAGCGTGCTGAAAGCGGCAAATGACAGTAGTGCAATGCGCTTCTTGGACATGGTCGTCTCCCGGTTGATAGTGGCGTCGCCGGCGGGGAATCCGCAGACGTCGTGATCTCGTGGCCGCACGACATGGCGGGTGCCTGTTGCGCTAACGAGATCAGTTACGCGTGCTGGGAGAGGCGGTTTCAGATCGGCCCGTGACCACTTCGTGATCACAGGCCGCATCGCAATTTGAAACTCTTTCGCGCGGGCTGCGTAGTCCGCGGCTTGCGCGACTATGCTACCGTGCCGGAAGCGCGCAACCGCGCGATATCGGCATCATCGAAGCCGGCGGCGCGCAGGATCTCGTCGCTGTGCTGGCCGATGGACGGCGGCAGATGCGGCTTGCGCTTGGTCTCGCCGCCGACCCAGATCGGGCTGTTGATGGTGAGGATGTCGGTTCCTTCGAACGGGATCAGCACGTCATTGTCCTTCATCTGCTGATCGTTCGGAATATCGTCGAGAATGCCGACAAAGCCGAACACGAGGCCATTGCCGTCGAGCCGCTCGCGCCAGTCGGCGAGGTCGCGGGTCGCGAACACCTCGTCGAGGATCCTGATCAGCTCGACCGAGCGCGCATGGCGATCGGGTTTGGTTGCGAAGCGCGGATCGTCGCGCAGGTCCTCGCGGCCGAGGCATTTGGTGAAAGCCGGCCATTGCCGCTCTTCGGCAAGCAGCGACAGCATGATCCAGCGACCGTCGCGGCACCTGTAGTGATTGGTGACGGCATTGAGCGCTTCCTCGCGCGAGCGGCGCTTCTCGAACTTGGCACCCACCAGCTTGGCCTGCGCCAGCACGCTCGACGACCACACGCCATTGGCCATCAGGTTGGATTTCACCTGGCAACCCTTACCGGTCTTCTCGCGCTTGTAGAGTGCGGTGACGATGGCGCCATACAGCGCCATGGCGCAGGGATGGTCGCCCATGCCGGCGATCGAACGCGCGGGTGTCGTGTCCTCGTCGGCGCGCACCAGATCCATCATGCCGGAGCGCGCCCACCAGGCCGTCGAGTCGAAACCTGGCTTGTCGGCTTCCGCGCCCTTGTCGCCATAGCCTGTGAAGCAGGCATAGATCAGCCGCTCGTTCAGCGGCGCGATATCCTCATAGGCAATCTTCAGGCGCTTGCGCACCGGCGGCGGGAAATTGGTGATGAACACATCCGCCTCGGCGATCAATTTGTAGAGCACCGCCTGACCTTCCGGCTTGGCCAGATCGAGCGCGAGGCTCTTCTTGTTCCGGCTCTCCATCATCCACGCATAATTGTGCTCGCTCTTGGGATAACCGGGCAGGTTGGGCAGATTGCGATAGGGATCGCCAGCACCGGGCGGTTCGATCTTGATGACGTCGGCGCCGAAGTCGGACAGCACTGTGGCTGCGGCGGGCGCGGCGATGAAACTCGCACAGTCAAGCACCTTCAGCCCCTTGAACAGACCGTCTTCCATGCGTCACTCCCGTCGCTTTTGTTCTGCGTGTTGTTCTTGCCGTCTGCCGGAATTTAATTCCATCCGGAATCCGGTGACGCATTTGACCCATCTTCGATGGGTGATGCAACGGCCTCAGCTAACCCTCCCCTGGAGGGGGAGGGTCGCTGCGTGCATAGCGCGCAGCGGGGTGCGGTGAAGCAGCAAGCTCCGTCGTTGTGGCTTCACCCCACCCCGTCTCGCAACACGCGTTGCGTGCTGCTCACCGACCCTCCCCCTCCAGGGGAGGGTAAGAAGGATCAGTTTTGATCTGTCATCAATGCTGCATTGCCACCCGCGGCAGCCGTATTGATCGTCACCGTCTGTTCGGTGGCAAAGCGGGCGAGGTAATGCGGGCCGCCGGCTTTCGGGCCGGTGCCGGACAGACCGAAGCCGCCGAAGGGTTGCACGCCGACCACGGCGCCGATCATGTTGCGGTTCACATAGACATTGCCGACCGGCAGGCGGGCTATCACGCGCTCAACCATATCGTCGATCCGCGAATGCACGCCGAGCGTGAGCCCGAAGCCGGTGTCGGCAATATCCTGCAGCACCTTGTCGAAGTCGGCAGCGCGGTACCGCACCACATGCAGGACCGGGCCGAACACTTCCTCGGTCAGTTGCCGCGCGCTCGCGAGCTCGAAGATATGCGGCGCGACGAAATTGCCTGCAGGTGCTGTGCCCGCGAGATGCACGCGTGCTTCGATGGTCATGCGCGCGATATGCGCATCCAGCTTCTGCTTCGCTTCGGCATCGATCACCGGGCCGATATGGGTGGCGGTATCACGGGGATCGCCCAGCTTGAGTTCCCGGGCTGCGCCCACGATCATCTCGATCATGCGGTCGGCGACATCGTCCTGCACCAATAGCAGCCGCAACGCGGAGCAACGCTGCCCGGCCGACCGGAACGCCGACATCACCACATCGTCGGCGACCTGTTCCGGCAGCGCGGTGGCATCGACGATCATCGCATTGATGCCGCCGGTCTCGGCGATCAGTGGCACGATCGGGCCATCCTTGGCGGCGAGGGTGCGGTTGATGGATCGGGCCACCTCGGTCGAGCCGGTGAACACCACACCGGCGATGGCGGGATGCGCGACGAGCGCTGCCCCGGTGCGGCCGTCGCCCTGGATCAGATGCAATGCTGATGTGGGCACACCGGCTTCATGAAGCAGGCGTACGGCTTGCGTCGCGATGCGTGGCGTTTGCTCGGCCGGTTTCGCCACAACTACATTGCCGGCCACCAGCGCGGCGCTCACCTGGCCGAGAAAGATCGCCAGCGGAAAATTCCACGGCGAGATGGCGACAAAGACGCCGCGGCCGCGCAGGCTCAACACGTTGCTCTCGCCGGTGGGGCCGGGCATTGTCTGGCCAGTGCCGAATTGCTTGCGGCCCTGCGCGGCGTAATAGCGGCAGAAGTCGATGGCTTCGCGGACCTCCGACAGCGCGTCATCGAGCGTCTTGCCGCCTTCCTGTTGCAGCAATGCGGTGAAGGACGCGCGGCGCTGTTCCAGACGATCGGCGGCGTTGTCGAGGATCGCCGCGCGTTCATGTGCTGGGGTGTGGCTCCATGACGCAAAGCCTGTGCGCGCTGCCGTCACCGCGCCATTTGCCTGCTCGGCATTGGCATCAACGACCTCGTCCATGTCTGGCTTGCTGGCCGCAATCTCGGCCAGCAATTCATCCAATGCAGCGCGTTCGCCAAATTCGATGCCGTGTGAATTGGTCCGCTCGGGTCGATAGAGATCGGCCGGCAAAGGGATCTTCGGATGGTGCGCACCATTCGAAGAGCCGATGATCGCGGCAGGCCGCTTAAGCAGCGTCGCGACCGGCACGGCGTCATCTGCGGCGATCGCCACGAAGGACGAGTTCGCGCCGTTCTCCAGCAGGCGCCGCACCAGATAGGCCAGCAGATCGCGATGGCTGCCGACCGGCGCATAGGTGCGCCAGCGGATAGCGGGGTGGTCCTTGCCGAGTTGATCGTAAAGCGCGTCGCCCATGCCGTGCAGGCGCTGGAATTCGTAGCCGCCGCTGGTGCCGGCCAGTTCGAGGATGGTCGCGACCGTCAGCGCGTTGTGCGTGGCGAATTGCGGGAAGATGCGCGGCCGCATCGCGAGCAGCTTCTGTGCGCAGGCGATGTAGTTGAGGTCGGTCATCGCCTTTCGCGTAAACACGGGATAGCCAGCGAGCCCGCGTTCCTGTGCGCGCTTGATCTCGGTGTCCCAATAGGCGCCTTTCACGAGGCGCACCATCATCTTGCGATCATGACGACGCGCCAGCGCGTCGATGTGGTCGATCACGTCGGCGCAGCGCTTCTGATAGGCCTGGATCGCAAGCCCGAAGCCATCCCAACCTGCCAGCGAGGGATCGGCAAAGGCCGCATCGATGACATCGAGCGACAATTCGAGTCGGTCGGCTTCTTCGGCATCGACGGTGAAATTGAGGTCATAGCTCTTCGCTTGCTGCGCCAGCACGATCAGGCGCGGCACCAGTTCACGCATCACGCGCCGATGGCTCACCGCCTCATAGCGCGGATGCAGCGCCGAGAGTTTGACCGAGATGCCCGGCCGGTCAGGCAGCGGGTTGTTGCCCGCGGCGTGGCCGATGGCCGAGATGGCCGAGGCATAGGAGTCGAAATAACGTTGCGCGTCGTCGGCAGTGCGGGCGCCTTCGCCGAGCATGTCGAAGGAATAGCGCGCCGGACGCTCGGACGGCGTGCGGGCGCGGGCCAGCGCCGCGTCGATGGTTTCGCCGAGCACGAAATGGCTGCCCATCAGCCGCATCGCCTGGCGCGTCGCGGTGCGCACTGCGGGCAGGCCGATCCGCTTTGCCAGCCGGCCGAGCGTTCCCGTCGGCGTCTCGCCGGGCTGGATCGCGCGCTGCGAGATGCCGAGCGCCCAGGCCGAGGCGTTGACCAGGAAGGCGCTGGATCTGGTCTCGTGATGAATGAAGTCACCCTGACCGAGCTTGTCCTCGATGAAGGCGTCGGCGGTCCGCGCGTCCGGCACCCGCAAGAGCGCCTCGGCCAGCACCATCAGCGCAAGGCCCTCCTTGGTGGAGAGCGCATATTCCCGCAGCATGTCCTCGACACCGCCGAAACGGTCGTCCTTGGTGCGGATCGCGTCGATCAGGCGCGTGGCCGCTGCGTCGATCTGTGCGTCCTGGGCGGGCGTCATTGCTGCGTCGGCCAGAAGCCGGGCGGCGATGGCCCCATCATCCGGTGCATAGGGAGCGGTGAAGGGAGGCATGAAATCGGGCGGCATGGGCGTTTCCTCGGATATCCTGCAAGCCTAGTCCCGGTCTTCCCGTAGTTCGATAGGAGATATCGCGATTTTACCTTAGATAATCTGGAAATGATCGTGCTATACCTCCGATATGAGCGATATCGACAAGGTTGACCGGAAAATCCTCGCCGTCCTGCAGGCTGACGGCCGAATCGCCAATGTTGAGCTCGCCGAGAAGGTCGGCCTGTCCCCGACCTCGGTTGGCGAGCGGCTGAAGCGGCTGCAACGCGACGGCTATATCGAAGGCTATGGCGCGCGGCTGAATCCGCAGATGCTCGGCCTTGGCCTGCTGGTGTTCGTCGAGGTGCTGCTCGACAAGACCACGCCCGACGTATTCGAGCGCTTCGCCCGCGCGGTGCGGCTCGCGCCGGAAGTGCTGGAGTGCCACATGGTGGCCGGCGGTTTCGATTATCTGGTGAAGGCGCGCGTCGCCGACATGAGCGCCTATCGTCGCTTTCTCGGCGAGAGTCTGCTGGCACTGCCCGGCGTGCGCGAGAGCCGCACCTACGCCGTCATGGAAGAAGTGAAGCGCGACGCACCGCTGCCGGTGGGATAGCGAGCCGGGATAACGCCGCCGTTGCCTTGGCAGTCCGAGAACGCTGCGTTAGGTTTCCGCGCGTTTCTCTCGGAGCAAATCATGCGGGCAGGCCACTTCAATCTTCGTGTCACCGATTTTCGTATTCTGATGGCGGCAGGTGTCATCGCAGTGACCGGCCTGTTCTCGATGTCGCATGCGCGCGCGATCGAAATGTCCCGCGAGGTCAGCGATCTCTACACGTCGGTGTCGATCTACCCGCCATCGGCCGGTTCCATGACCATCTGCTACGGCTTCGTCTGCCGGCGTCGCCACGCCTTCGATTTCACGCCTGCCGACAGGGCCGCGCTCACCAAGCTTCTCGCCGCGGGCAAGGCGTCGGCCGCGGCGGAACGCGCGGCCGTGCAGAAGGCGGTGGTGTGGTGGGACCGCCGCGTCGGCCCGGTGCTCGGCACCGACAAGCGGATCGCCAATGCGGATTTCCGCTACTTCGACGACAAGCATAATTTCGATTGCTGGGACACGACGCGCAACGTCACCAGCCTGCTGCTGATCATCCAGGACTGGGGTTTGCTGAAGCATCACACGGTGGGCAATCCGCGCTATCGCGGCAATGCGCTGGTGCTGCAGACGCCGCACAATACCGCCGTGCTGCTGGACCGCGCGACGGGCACCGAATGGGTGGTCGACATGTGGACGCGCGGCTATGCACAGCTGCCGGACGTCAAGCCGGCCGATCAGTGGGTCAAGGAAAACTGAAGCAGGGAATGGAGGGCCGTCGCGTCGCTGAGGCGTGCGTCACGTCAACTGGCGGCTCTAAGGAGCGGACCTTACAAAGATCTCAGCTCGGGTTTTTGGAGTTAGGCTAGAGCGCACACCGCGGATCGAATTAGCGCAATCCTGCGTGAAACTGATTGCGTTGCAGGAGAGGTGCCCCTTTGGAGGAAACCGCTCGTGCCGAATGCGCTCTACATTGTTGAGGCGTGATCTGGAAAACTTCAGGGAAGCAGCCGGATCACACTGGTATCAAACCAGATGTATCAGACCTTGAGGTTCTCAGCCGAGGTCTTGCCGCGGTTGGCAACTTCCTCGAATTCAACGGTCTGTCCTTCGTTCAGTGTCGAAAGGCCAGCCTTCTCAACTGCCGAAATATGAACGAACACGTCCTTGCCGCCATTCGCCGGCTGGATGAATCCATAACCCTTCGTCGGGTTGAACCACTTCACAGTGCCTTTAGTCATCACGTCGTCTCCGCGGGATCAAAATCGATAACGAACTGCCGGTCCCCGCAAACCGGCATATCCGACATGCGCACGTTACCCGCGGATTGCCAAGCTTGATAGCTCAAACGGCGTGCAGAAATCGTCCAAACCGACCGTTATCTGTCCAATTTGCCGGGATTCGTCGCTATTCAGGATGTTTCCGACGCGGCGGAAGGTCGCAAAAGCAGAGTGCCAGGATCAGCCGCGATACGACCATGCGTTGTCGCCTGCACGCGAGTGATATCGCTGCAATGCAAAACCCCGGCCGAGACGGCCGGGGTTCGCAGCCCTCATGCGAGGACTAGTAGCAGACGTTAACCGTGCGCCAGCGCAGGCCGTAGGGCGTCATCACACGGCGGCTCACATAGCATCCACCGCCGCCACCGACATAGCCAATGCCGAAAGTGGGGCCGTAGAAGCCGCCGCCATGGAAGTGGTGGTGATGGCCATGCCAGCCCCAGCCATGGGCCGATGCGGTGGACGGCGTCAGCGCCATCGCGCCGAGAGAAGCTGCAGCAACGAATGCGAGTGCGAGTTTGCGAAACATGATCATTCTCCTTCAGTGATGCGCGGAGCGCTGGTTGCGGGATCTGTCTGTTCGATCCATCGCAAATTCGTCGCATCGATTTCGGAGCGGGTTCGAAGAAATTCCGTAGGAATTTTCTGAATGCCTGTTCAGGCGGGCAAAGCGTGTGCGCCCTGCAGGAACAGCGTTAAAGCGCGGAAACCATGTCGCTGGTCACGAGAGATGAAAGTACCTTGGCATCTGTGATCGTGCGTACATTCATCGGCGCGGCGCGACCACGGATCGCAACGTCCTGTTGTGGCAGCGCGTCACCCGCGAGGCCTGCAGTGGTGCTGACTTCTTCGGAGATGATGACTTCGCAAGCGAGGCTCTTGGTCATGTCCTGCAGGCGTGCAGCGACATTGACCGCATCGCCGAGTGCGGTGAACACCATGTGGTCGCGATAGCCGATATCGCCGACGATGACTTCGCCGCCGTGAATGCCGATGCCGAAACGCAGCGGCTTCGGCAGGTCATGGGCGAGGGCGCGATTGAGTTCCTCGATATTCTCGGCAATGAGCTGTGCAGCCTGCAGGGCCTGACGACATGCGGTCTGCGGATCGCAGGCGAGGCCGAACAGCGCTAGCTCGCCGTCGCCGATGAACTGGTTGGGCTTGCCGCCGCTTGCGATCACAGCTCGCGAGACGGCATCGAGAAAACGGTTGACGATGAACACGGTGTCGTAAGGCAGCCGCTTCTCGGCGAGCATGGTGGAGCCGCGCATGTCGACGAACATGCAGACGAGATAACGCTCCTGGCCGATCCGCGCCGGCTGCGACGCATGCGCATTCGCGCTGGTCACCTGCGGTGCGAACAGTTGAACGAAGGCCACATCAGTTGTCGGTCGCAACTGGCAGGCCAGCCGGACCGCGGGATCTGCAGCGCCGCCGATCCTGCTCAGCACGAAGGCTTCGCGCGCGGAAGGTGCCGGCAATGTCTCGACACCGCTGGTGACGCGAATGCGGCAGGTCGAACAGCGCGCGCGTCCGCCGCAGACGCTGGCATGCGGCACGCGATGACGCAGGCTCGCTTCCAGCACGCTGAGGCCGAGAGGGACGCGCAGCTTGCGACCGTCGCTATAGGACAGATTGATCATCCCGGCGCGGCGTTCGACGACCATGCGGATGGCCCGGGCTGCGAGCACGATACCGAGCAGCGCGAGATAGCCGATCAGGAGATCGTCGGTGATGTCGCCCAGTGTCTGCTGCTGTGGAGCGGTGCCCATCCGGTCCGGGCCGAAATTCTCGGCCTGCCATTGCGGCGATGCCAGCTTGGCCTCGACCTCACGCTTGCCCTGGAAGATGCCAAGCAGCGCCAGTGTCGGGATCAGCACGGCAGCCGATAGAAGATAGGGCGCGAGGCTCTTGAAATGGGCTTTCAGCCGCAGCCAGAAATACAGTCCGATACACCCGTGCAGCCAGGACACGACCACCACGAGATACATCGACCACGTCTTCGCGGGTGAGGTGATCCAGCCATAGAACACCTGAGGATAGCTGCGATTGATGTCGTACAGGTTTTCTCCCAGGCGGACGGCGACCACATGGCCGACGATGAGTGCGGGAATGCTGAGCCCGAGTACCAGTTGCAGCGGCTCGACGGCTCGCCAGCGGAACTGCCGGCGTTCGAACAGCGCCCAGATGCCGAGCACGCCATGGATCGTCACCGCCGAATAGAAGGTCACGGCGACTGGAAAGAACTGCCAGAAGCCGGCATGGATGACGACGCCGGTCTGCAACGCGTCGAGCGAGATATTGCCAAGCGCGTGATTCAGAAAATGGCTGAGCAGATAGGTGAACAGCACGAGTCCGCAGACCAGCCTGACCTGGCGCAGCCCGATGCCGCGCCACCATGTGGTGGCGGGGGTGGCCCCGGGAGGCTTGCCGGCTGTCTTGAACGTCGCGTCCATGGCGAAACCCTACGGCGAGACGCGCTCCGATGCCATCCGGAGCGGCCTGCGGACAGACCTTATCCAGCAGTAAAGTCAACAAGTTGACAGCATGGCGAAGTCCGCCGAAAAGCTCGGCGATGACGTCTTTTCCCGACCCTTACCTCGATCGGAATGTCTCCCGCCGCGCCTTTTGGGTGATCGGTGCATTGCTGGTCGCGCTGACAGCGATGCGGCTGGTCTATGCCGGGCTGTTCGATCTGCGCACCGACGAGGCCTATTACTGGACCTGGTCGAAGGAAAACGTGCTGTCGTTCCTCGATCATCCGCCGATGATCTCATGGTTCATCCGTGCAGGCACGCTGATCTTTGGCGACACCAATTTCGGCGCGCGTTTCGCCGGCATCGTGGCGATGGCGGTGACGCAATTGCTGCTCGCCGACATCGTTCGCCGCGTCACGCAGGATCTGCGCGCGGTGCTGCTGACGGTGCTGATGTCGGAAGCGGCGCTGTATTACGGATTGCTGATGGCCAAGGTCGCGCCGGATGTCGCGTTGATCCCGTTCGCCATGGCGATGCTGTGGTCGCTGGTGCGGCTTGCCGAAAGCCATGACGGGCGCTGGTGGCTCGCGGCCGGCGTCTTCGGTGGTCTCGCGCTGCTGTCGAAGCTGACCGTGGTGATGTTCGTACCGGGCATTCTCGCTTTCATGCTGGTGCCGGAATGGCGCGGGCGCTGGCTGCGCAGCCCGTATCCATGGCTGGCCGTGCTGATCGCACTGGCGATCTCGTCGCCGGTCCTGATCTGGAATGCCGGCCACGACTGGGCATCGTTCAGGTTCCAGTTCATCCGCGCCACCACGAACAACGAGGTGTCGCTGCGCACGCTCGGCGATTTTCTCGGCCTGCAGTTCGGTCAGGTCGGCTTCATCCTGATGCCGGTCATTCTCTCCGCGGTTGTCGTCACGGCATGGCGTGGCTATCGCCGCCGCGAACCGGTCGCGATCCTGCTCGCCACCTGCGTATTGGTGCCGGTTTTTTTCTTTGCATGGAAGTCGCTGACCCTGCGTGTGGGCGATACCTGGCCGATGTTCCTGTGGCCCGCCGGCATCGCTGCGGCGGCGATCAACCTGACGAAGCTCGCGGGCGACGGCTGGTCGCAGCGCATGGTGCGTGCCTCCTATGGCTGGAGCATCGCCGCCATCGCCACCGGCATTCCGCTGGTGGTGCTGGTCTTCCTCTACAGCGTGGCCGCGCCGTGGAACCTGATCGGCAAGAACGATCCGCTCGGCGGCGAGGGCGGCTATCAGGTGTTGGCCGATCGCGCACTGGCTGAGATGAAGAGCACCGGCGCCACCTGGATCGCGACGACCGACTACCGCACCTATGCGATGCTGCGCTGGCATCTGAAGGACAAGGTGCCGGTGGTGCAGGTCAACGAGCGCGCCAGATTTATCGGCTTCCGCGATCCCGGTATGGACAGAATTAAGGGGCACACTGGACTTTACATCGCGCAGACCGCGGACAACCAGCGCCCGCTGCTGGCGACGACGAGTGCAGTGCTCACGCCTGTCACCGAAGTCGATACCATCTGGCGCGGCACGGCCATGAAGCACTATGCGATCGACAAGCTCACCGGCTGGACGCCTGACCTGACGCCGAAGCCTGATACACCGTTCTATCGCTGGCCGGCGCTGGCCGAAATGTCTGTGCCGTCACGCATTCAGCTGGCGGCGCGCTGAGGACTCTCTCCCGGCTGACGAGGCGAAAGGAGGCCGCGATTGGTGCATGCGACGTCCAGGTCGATGCCAAATATATCTTTCAATTCAACCTTGCCGGCATCCGTTACTTTAAAGGCGCGAGTCGCGCCCGTTCGCGCAACCCATCCGAGTTCCAGAAACCGCCGTTGCAGCTCGGCGCCGACCAATCCACCCACATGATAGCGCCGCTCGCTCCAGTCCAGGCAGGCCCGGCAGAAGATGCGCTTGCTGCGACGGTCGGTTTCAAGCCTGGCTCCGAAGTCGCAGAGGAAGCGGTGGCCTGCGTCGGTAAGCACTCCGCCGTCTGCGCTCAGATGCATGTAGTCTCGTTCGATCAGCGCGTCCGCGACTGCAACGCCCAACCGTCCGGCCATGTGATCGTAGCAACTGCGTGCAAGGCACAACGCTTCATCGCGGGCGGAGCGCGGTCGATGCCTCGGTGGCATTTCCAGGGCCGCGACGGCGATCATGCTTTCCAGCATCTGGGCCACGAGCGGTGATGTGATCCGATAGTAACGAAACCGTCCGCTCGGTGTCACCGATATCAATCGCGCGTTGAGCAGCTGAGCCAAATGTTCGCTCGCGGTGGGGCGGGATATCCGCGCCTGAAACGCCAGCTCGGTTGCCGTGAGCGCCTGACCTCCCATGAGTGCCGCAAGCATGGTCGCGCGCGCAGTGTCGCCAACCAGCGCTGCGACTTCGACCATGTTTGCGGAGGCGACCATATCCCAGCGTAGCGGCTCGCCGGATATTCCGCCACTCCCGTCGGTTCGGCCGGCGCCGAACCAATTGGCCCGGCGCCAGCCGTCCCCCGTGCGATGATGCGATCAATCATGGCAGCCGGGAGCGGAAACATGCAGGCACAGTTCATTCGCGTCGAACCGTTCTCATCCTATTTCGAGGCACGAAAGGTTCCAGTCGCGCCGGCCGTGCGCTATGGCGATCTCGTCTATGTCTCGCAATTGCCGCCCTATGATCCCGAGACCGGGGAGATCAAGCGCTTCCCGCTGGAGCGGCAGATCGAGATTGTCCTCGATCAGATGGCGCTGTGCCTTACGGCTGCGGGCTCATCGATCGACAGGGTGATCAAGTGCAACGTCTATTGCACGGGGGCCGATCAGTTCGAAACCATCAATCGGGTTTATGCGCGTTACTTCTCTGCGGATCCGCCGGCGCGCGGCTTTTTCATCGTTGCAGGGTGGCATGGCCCGTTCGACGTTGAGGTCGACTGCGTGGCAGCGGTCTTGAAGTCGTGCGGATTACGTATTCTCTTCTCCGTCGCGCTTGCGCAGCAGATCCTTCGCGAGATCGCCAAGCTGCGGGCGTGGCAGCGCCGTGAACGGCAATGGCCGCGTCACGTCGATGGCGGCGAGACCCAGGCGCGCAGTGAGCAGGCCATTGAGCACGCCTTCGCCGAGCCGCTGCGAGAGCTTTGCCGCAATGCCGTGGCCGAGCACCTGCTGGATCATGCTGTCGCTGGCGGCCATGCCGCCGGTGATGGCGAGATGGCTGATGGCATGACGCATCAGCGTGATCATCCCGAGCGTTCCCGGCCGGCCGCCATAGAGTTTTGCGAGCTGCCGGACCAACCGGATCGCCGCGGCGGCGACGAACAGCACATCGACCACCGCGCGCGGGCTGACGGCCGTCACCACCGAGACGCGCTGCGCGGCGACCGAGACAAGGCGACGCGCTTCGATGTCGAGCGGGCTCATCAATTCGCGTTCGGCCACGCGAATGAGATCGGCGCCGTCGATGATGTCATCGGCATGGCCCTGCAGAGCCGTGCGCGCGCGGGCGAGGCGCGGATTGGTATGAGCGAGTTTCAGCAGGTCGGCGAGAACGGCGCGGCTCTCGGCGCGGTCGTCGCTGGCGATCACGGCCAGCGCGCGCGCATGCAGCTTCTCGATGGTGGCGAGCCGCATCAGGCTCAGCGCTTCGCGTGTGATGATGGCGATCAGCGCGATGCTGACCAGTGCCGCGAAGCCGAGGCCGAGAAAGCCGAGGCCGTCATTGATGGCGAACAGGTCACGGACCAGTCGCGTGACGCCGAGACCCGTGCCGAGCAGCACGAGGCCGCCGAGCCCGGTCCAGAACAGCGTGCCCCAGCGGAAACCTGATCGCACCGGCCGTAGCGGCTCGTCGATGACGACGGGCATCGCCATCGGATCGGCTTCGGGCGTGATGCGGATGGTGCCGCGTTTGAGGTGGCCGGCGTCCTCGTCGGCGTCCATGACGGTGACGTGGGGATCGTCGAGCCGGAACGTGGCCGGGCGGCGCGTACGGTCGGTCATTGCAGCCTGTCTCCGATCAGGAACTGGAGCGCGCGGTCGAGGCGGATGTGAGGCAGCGCCGGCTCCTCGCCGCCATCGCGCGTGAGCAGCGGCGGGCGGAAGCGCAGGAAGCGATAGTCGGCCTTGTCGGCGGCATCTGTCGAGAGGCCTTTGAAAGAACCGCCGGTGAACAAGCCATCGAGATCGGTCGGCAGATCGCCGGGGAAGGTCGCGACTTCGGTCTCGCCGTCGAACGTCTCGCCATTGGCGACCTCGCCGGCGATCGGCGTTCCCAATATCGATGGCAGCTTGTCGCGGCCTCGTTGTACCAGCGCTTCCTTGGTGGCGCGCACCGCAGCGATGGCGACGACGTCAACCGATGCGCCGGCGAGTTCCGAGCGAGACACGGCCTTGGTCACGGTTCGCCGCAGCACGTCTTCCAGCCGATCGTGGCTGAGATGATGGAGATGATCGGCCTTGGTCGCCGCAAACAGGATGCGATCGACGCGCGGGCGGAATAGCGTGCTGAGGATCGTGCTACGGCCGATACGGAAACAATCGAGAATGCCGGCGAGGGCGGCTTCGAGATCGTGCAGTGCTTCGGGTCCCGCGTTGAAGGCGGAGAGCGCATCGACGAGTACGATTTGCCGATCCAGCCTGGAGAAGTGATCGCGGAAGAAAGGGCGGACGACGACGTCCTTGTAGGCCTCATAGCGTCGCTTCATCATCGCCCACAGCGAACCATCCGGTGCACTGCCATCGCTGGCGACGTCGAGCGGCGCAAAGGTGAGCGCCGGCGAGCCCGCGAGATTGCCGGGCATCAGGAAGCGGCCCGGCGGCAGCAGGCTCATGGCAAAGCGTTCGTCGCGGCAGGCGCGCAGATAGTCGGTGAAGAGTTTTGCTGCGATCAGCGTCGCCTGCTCATTCTCTGGCGCATTGGGATCGAGCGTGGCGAGATGCGCGTGAAACGCCGCAGCCAGCGCCCTGCGCGGTCCTTGCCGCGACAGCTCAAGGCTCTCCGCGGACCATTCCTCATAGCTCTTGTTGAGCAGCGGCAGGTCGAGCAGCCATTCGCCGGGATAGTCGACGATGTCGAGGGTCAGCGTGCGGTCGGCGCCGCTCGTGCGCTGATAGTCGATGACCAGACGCAGCTCGCTGATATCGGTGGTGGAGTTCGGCCAGCGGCGGTCGTCGATCAGCGTGCGCAGATGCTCTTCATAGGCGAACCGGGGAACGGCATCGTCGGGCTGCGGCGCGAGACGCGCCTTGGCGATGCGTCCGGTGGCGAGCGACTCGAAGACGGGAAAGCGTCCGCCGCGCGTCAGGCCATGCACCAGCGCGGTAATGAAGACCGTCTTGCCGGCGCGCGACAGACCTGTGACCCCAAGCCGCACCGTGGGATTGAACAGACCATCGCCATAATCGAGCAATGCGCGCGCGGACAGCCGTGCTTCTTCGACGAGTTCGGACAGGCTGGGCATCGTGCGGGAAAGCTCATCATGGTGAATGGTGCGCGGGTGTTGGTCTGCCTCTCAAAATGGCGATTGTCTGACTGAAATCAAGTTCGTCACGAAAGCGTCGTTACTTCGTCGTTTGGCTTTCGTTGACGATCTCCAGCCTATGATCTATCGCTGATTTCAGGGGAAGTCACAGGCGGGCTTACGGGGCAAGCTCACCGCATCGCACCGGCCGGGTTGACGCCACCATGACCGTTTTCCGATTCAAAGAACTGACCAGTAATTCCGCTCACATGGTGGCCGGCGCGATCCGCTGGAATTACGACCGTGCCGAACTGATCGCCGACGGCATCGTTCACGGTCTCGGCGTGTTCTCCGGCCTGATCGCCGCCACCGTCCTCATCGTGCTCGCCGCCGTGTTTGCGACGGCGTATGAGGTCGTGACCGTCTCGGTCTATTCCGTTGGCCTGCTGGCCATGCTGGTGCTGTCGGCCATCTACAATATGTGGCCGGTGTCACCGCGAAAGTGGTTCCTGCGTCGCTTCGATCACTCCGCGATCTATCTTCTGATCGCGGCGACGTACACGCCGTTCTTTGCGCAGATCGCCAACACACGGCTCGCGATCTCGCTGCTCGCCGGCGTGTGGAGCGTCGCCATCACCGGCATCGTCATCAAGCTCGTTTATCCCGGCCGTTTCGATCGGCTCGCCGTGGTGCTCTATCTCGCCATGGGCTGGAGTGGGCTGATGGCCTATGACGCAGTGTTCACGCCGCTGCCGCCGCTCACCATGTGGTTCGTCGCCGCCGGCGGCACGCTGTATACGCTGGGCGTCGTATTCCACGCCTGGCAGCGGCTGCGTTTCCAGAACGCCATCTGGCACGCATTTGTCCTGCTCGGCGCCGCATGCCACTATACGGCCGTGCTCGACATGGTGCTGAGCACCTAGAGCATCATCCCGAAAAGTGGGTACCGGTTTTCGGATCAGATCATGCTCTAATAAGAGACAAAAACAAACAAAGGGAGTGCGGCATGCGGGTAGACGGCAAGGTCGTCGTCGTGACCGGTGGCGCCAATGGCATCGGCCAGGCGCTATGCGAGACATTTCATAAAGCAGGCGCAGCGAAAGTCGTCGTCGTCGATCTCGATGGTGAGCGGGCGACGGCCGTTGCGGAGGCCATCGGCGGCGCCGCGTTCCGATGCGATGTCGGCAAGGAAAAAGACATCCAGCATGTGATCGAACTGACCGAACGGCATTATGGGCCGATCGCTTTGTTCTGCTCCAATGCTGGCATCGGCGGCGGCTTCGATCCCATGAGCCCGAATGCCGGTGGCACGTCGGATGAACCATGGGCGAAGAGCTGGGCGATTCATGTGATGGCCCATGTCTATGCGGCGCGGCATCTGATCCCGCTCTACAAAGCGCGCGGCGGCGGCTACTTCCTCAACACGATCTCTGCCGCGGGGCTCCTCTCGCAAGTCGGCAGCCCGGCCTACTCGACCACCAAACATGCCGCGGTGGGGTTCGCCGAAAATCTCGCGATCTCCCACCGAGCAGATAACATCAAGGTCTCGATCCTGTGCCCGCAGGGCGTCGATACCAACATGCTGAAGAACATTCCGAAGGGCCCGCAATCCAATGACGGCAACCTGTCGCCGGAGCAGGTGGCGCAGGATGCGCTCGCGGGGATCGAGGCGGAGACGTTCCTGATCCTGCCGCACAAGCAGGTTATCGACTACATGCGCAAGAAGACCGAGAACTACGACCGCTGGATCGGCGGCATGGCCAAGATCCAGGCGAAGATGCGGGAGACGTTTGGGACGAAGTGAGGGGCGCAGGGCCTTCCTTAACCTCGCCCCGCATTTGCGGGGAGAGGTCGGCGCGCAGCGCCGGGTGAGGGGCTGGGCACGCGGCTAGCCACACAGAAGCCCTCTCGGATCTCTCTGAATGATGCCGTGTCGTTCAAGGAATTTCACAGCCCGAGAGACTGGCGCTGTGGCGAATGTCGCGCGCGGCCCCTCACCCGCCGCGAAGACGCGGCGACCTTGTAACTTGCCAGCCGCCGGATCTGCTAAGTTGTGCGGAGCGGTGGCAGGCGGGAGACCGAGTGACCTGAGGGACACCAAGCCCGTGGGAGAGCGCGGGTCCTTGCTTGCCGTTCCATCGAACCCGAACAGTCGCTTGGGCCGCTCAGCAAGCCCGGTTGCGCAAGGATGGGATCAGATGGACGCGATTTATGTTGGCATCGATGTGTCGAAGGATCGGCTGGATGTGGCGTTGCGTCCGGGCGGTGAGAGTTTTGCGGTTGCCCGCAATGGTGCGGGGATCGATGATCTGATCGCGCGGCTGAAAGCGCGGCCGCCACGGATGGTGGCGATCGAGGCGACGGGCGGCTTTGAGACGGTCGTCGCCGCAGGATTGGCCGGCGCCGATCTGCCTGTGGTGGTGGTCAATCCGGCGCAGGTGCGCGCCTTTGCCAATGCCCTCGGCAAGCGCGCCAAGACCGATCCGATCGATGCCATGGTGATCGCGCATTTTGCCGAGGCGACCAAACCGCAACTGCGGCCGCTTCCCGATGCGACGACGCGGCTGCTAGCCGATCTGGTGGCACGTCGGCGCCAGATCGTCGAGATGATTGCCGCGGAAAGCCAGCGTGCACGGCGCGTCAGCAATCTGCGGCTGAAGAAGAGCATCGCCCGGCTCCACAAGGCACTGGAGAAGGAGTTGTCCGAACTGGACGACGACATCGGCGATCACGTGCGGGGATCGCCGGCCTGGGCCGAGAAAGAAGACTTGCTGGTGTCGGTGCCCGGCATCGGTCCGACCATCGCGCGCAGCCTGATTGCCGAACTGCCGGAGCTCGGCACACTAGATCGTCGTCAGATTGCGGCGCTCGCCGGTTTGGCGCCATGGACTCGGCAATCCGGCCAGTGGCGCGGCAAGAGCTTCATCGGCGGCGGCCGGGCCAATGTACGCCGCGTGTTGTTCATGGGAGCGATGGTGGCCGCCCGCTTCAATCCGCAGCTCAAACTGTTCCGCGACAAGCTTGTCGCCGCCGGCAAGCCCAAGCTCGTCGCTATCATCGCCCTCGCCCGCAAGCTGCTCACCATCCTCAACGCCATCCTGCGAGACAAGACCCCATGGCAGCATCAAAACGCTTGACCAACAAGACAGTCGCTCTCCCCGTAAAGAGCGGGGAGAGGTAAGATCACTCCGCTGCTTCGAGCTTCGGCGGCCGTGGCCAGATCACCGGGACCGGCGGATCATAGGCCTGGATCGGCGGCAGGTTGCCGGTGAACTTCTCGACATTCACCACCGTGAGCTGGCCGGTGCAGCCTTGCGCGAGGCGCGAGGTACCGGTGTCCCGCGTCAGCACGTTCGGATTGCCGTGCACGCAGAGCGGCTTCTCCTCGTTCGGATCCTCGGGATCGTAGTAGGCGCCGGTCGGCAGCTGCACAACGCCGGCCATGACGTCTTCGGTGACCACCACCGAGGCGAGGCACGAACCGCGTTGGTTGAACAGCCTGATGATGTCGCCGTCCTTGATGCCGCGCACATCCGCATCGACCGGATGCATGCGGGCCACTTCGCGGCCGCGGCGCTTCTCGGCGCTGCTATGGCCGCCGAAGTCGAGCTGGCTGTGCAGACGCGACGCCGGCTGGTTGGCGACGAGCTGCAAGGGATTGGTCGCATCGACGGTGTCTTCCGGCGTCAGCCACACCGGATGGCCGGGGCAGTCATCGTAACCGAAACTGGCGATGGTGTCGGACGTGATCTCGATCTTGCCGCTGGTGGTCGGCAGCGGCGTGCCCTCAGGGTCTTCCCGGAAGGCGCGCAGCGTGCCGCCATCCAGCGGTAGCTGCGGCAGCATGACTTCGCCGGCCGTCCAGAAGGCGTCGAAGTCAGGCGCGTCGAGACCCTTGGCGACCAGGCCATCGTACGTCGGCTGATAGAGATGTTTCAGCCATTCACGCGGCGTGCGGCCCTCGGTGAACTCGTGCGATTTGCCGAGGCGCTCAGCGAGGCCGGTGAAGATCGCATAGTCGTCGCGCGCGTCGCCAAACGGCTCGGCCATCTGATGCATCGCCACCATCATCGGATCGGTCTGCGACGAGCCGATGTCCTCGCGCTCCAGGCTCATGGTGCAGGGGAGCACGAAGTCGGCATGGCGTGCCGATGCGGTCCAGGCGAGGTCATGCACCACCAGCGTATCGACCTGCGCAAAGGCCTTGCGCAGGCGATTGAGGTCCTGATGGTGATGGAACGGATTTCCGCCGGCCCAATAGACCAGCTTGATATCCGGATAGGTCATATGCGCGCCGTTATATTCGAACGGTGCGCCGGGATTGAGCAGCATGTCGCTGACACGCGCCACCGGGATGAATTCGCTGACGCCGTTCTTGCCCTGCGGCAGGCCGGCGATCGGCACGGCATTCTGGCGACGACCATAGTTTGCGATGGCGCCGAGCGCATAGCCGAAGCCGCCGCCGGGCAGGCCCGATTGTCCGAACATCGCCGACAGCACCGAGGCCATCCAGACTGGTTGCTCGCCATGCTTCGCGCGCTGCAGCGAATGCGCGACCACGAATAGCGCGCGCTTGCCGGGCAGGCGACGCGCCAGCGTGAAAATAGCGTCGGCGGTGAGGCCGGTGATGCCGGCAGCCCAGGCGGCATCCTTCGGCTGGCCGTCGCTGCGGCCCATCAGATAATCTTCGAACGTATCCCAGCCATGGGTGTGGCTGGCGAGGAAGGCGCGATCATGCGTGCCGTCCATCACCGCGGTGTGCGCGATGCCGAGCATCAGTGCCACATCGGTGCCGGGACGCGCGGCGACCCAGTCCTGGTTCACTTCATCCGGCAGGTCACTCTTCAGCGGCGAGATCAGCACGAGTTCGCCGCCGCGCTTGCTCAGTGCGATCATGTCGCGATGTTCGGTGTGCTTGCTGATGCCGCCGCCGGCAACGCGCGAGTTCTTGGTGTTCATGCCGCCGAAGGCGAGAATAATATCGGTGTGCTCGACGATTTCATCCCAGCCGATATTGCGGCGGGTCATGTCTTCGTAGTTGCCGAGGATGTGCGGAATGAGAACCGTCGATGCGCCGGCCGAGTAGCTGTTGACCGAACGCACATAGCCGCCAAGCGCGACATTCAGAAACCGATGGATCTGGCTCTGCGCATGATGGAAACGCCCCGCGCTCGACCAGCCATAGGAGCCGCCATAGATCGCCTTGGCACTGTAGGTGTCCTTGACGCGCTTCAGCTCGCCGGCGAGCAGGTCGAGCACCTCGTCCCACTCCATCTCGACGAATGCGTCGCGGCCGCGACGCTCGTCCGGGCCCGGCCCATTCTCAAGCCAGCCACGGCGCACCATCGGCTTGGCGATGCGCGCCTTGTGGCGGAGCGCCTCGGGGAAATTCTGAATGATCGGATTCGGATCGGGATCGATCGGATGCGGTGTGATGACCAGCTTGCCGTCGACCCATTGTCCGGAAAAGGCACCCCAGTGGGAGCTGTGCGTTTTCTTCGAGGAGTCGCTTGCCTGCTTCGTCATGCCTGACCTTCCGTTATGATCCCGTCATATCAGTGCTTCTGTCCATAAAGCACGGGAACGGCCGAGTCGACGATGACTTCGACAAGGCTGACGCCCGGATGTTGCAGACTGGCAGTAAATGCACCCGTAAGTTCCGATGATTTGCTGACGCGCACCGCATGCGCGCCCATGCCTTCCGCCAATTTGACGAAATCCAGACCGGGAAGATCCAGCCCGGGAACATTGCGCACCTGCATCACCTGGCTGAACGAGCGCATCGCGCCGTAACCGGAATTGTTGATAACCACTATGGTTAAAGGCAATTTGCGCTGCGCGGCGGTCCACAGTGCCTGGATCGAATACATCGCCGAGCCATCGCCGATCAGGCAGACGGTGCGCCGATCCGGATAGCCTAGTGCCATGCCGACAGAGGCGGGGAGGGAGTGGCCGAGACCGCCTGAGGTCATGGTGTAGAAACTGTTGGCGCCGCGCATCGGAAGATACTTCTGCATCGCCGGGCGATGCGAGGGTGCCTCTTCCACCAGCATCGCATCTGCAGGCATGGCCCGCGACAGCGTGTGCAGCAGATAATCTATCGGGATCGGGTCAGCACCTGCGGGCGGCGGCGGCAGGATGCGGCCCTTGGCGACTGCCCGTTTGGTATCGGGCAGCAGCTCAAGTAGCAGCGTCAGCGCCGGCTTCATGGTCGCGATGATGCTGGTACCGATCGGTGCCACGGCGGCGGAGTCCGCATCATCGGTGATCTGGAAGATCGTGGTATCGCCGTCGAAGATCGCGGCATGACCTTCGACGTGGAAGGTGAATACCGGCGCGCCGATCACGACGACCAGATCGTGTTCGCGTAGCGCGTCGGAGAGTTGTGCCGGCGACGCATGCAGGAACCCCGCAAATTGCGGATGAAGTTCCGGGAAACTGCAACGCGCCGAGAACGGACTGACCCAGACGGCGGCCTTCGTTTTCTCAGCAACGCTGACCATGAGATCGACGGCGTTTGCGCGGTCGATGCCGGGGCCGACGATCAATGCAGGGTTCTTGCTTGTGTTGAGTGCGGCGACGAGTTCCTGCATCGCCTTGGGATCTGGCCCGAGCTCGCGGCTCACATGGCGCGCCTCAAGAGGTTGGGCCTGATGCGTCCAGTCGTCGATCGGCACCGACACGAAAGTCGGTCCGCAAGGCGGCTGCATCGCGACATAATAGGCGCGGGCGATCGCGGCGGGCACATCCTCTGCACGCGCAGGCTCGACGCTGTATTTTACATAGGGCCGCGGAAATTCCGACGCGCGCTCGGCATAGAGAAACGCCTGCAGCGGCAGGATGCTGCGCGCCTGCTGGCCGGCGGTGATGACCATCGGCGTCTGGTTGCGGTGCGCGGTATAGATATTGCCCTGCGCATGGCCGACGCCGGCGGCGGAATGCAGATTGACGAAGGCGGCATTGCGCGTCGCCTGCGCATAGCCATCGGCCATGCCGATCACGGAAGCTTCCTGCAGGCCGAGCACATAATCGATATCGTCCGGCCAGTCGGACAGAAACGGCAGTTCCGTCGAGCCGGGATTGCCAAAGACTTTGCTGATGCCGAAGCCGCGCAGCAGATTGAGCGTGGCGTCTTTGACACTGACGGGAGTACGGGCGGCGGTTGTCTTGCTGTCGCGGGCCAAGGTCGTTTCCTCACGGGATCGGGCAGTTGTCTGCCGTGTGTTGTTGACTCATCAACAGCAGGAGGGGGCCGGGAGTCAATCGGGGAGGAGGCGCAAAACCGCCCCGACGGAGCGGAGGCGCGCTGTCGCTCCCTCTCCCCGCTCTTGCGCGGGGAGAGGGGTGGGGTGAGGGGCGGACACATAGCCCGCAAAATTTGCAGGATGCTCGGGTCGAAGAATTGAGCGATCCGAAAGCGGAGTGAGTTGGGCTCTTACAGCGCAATGCCCCTCACTCGCCGCGAAGACTCGGCGACCTCTCCCCGCAATGCGGGGAGAGGTTAGGTCGGAGTGTCGCTGCGGCTACCAGCTCGCCGTCGCCTTCATGGTCGGCGCGCCCTGATTGTTCGCCGTCCAGACGTCGAGCCCGTCCGCCGTCTCGTTCGCATTCACCGAAAAATCCGCGCCATCGAACAGCGGCGACACGCCGCGATAGCTGAATTTCGCGGGCGCCTTGCCACCCTTCAGCTTAGCCGCGAATTCCACCAGCAGAGCCGCCTGCAGCGGTCCATGAAACACGAGCCCCGGATAGAACTCGACCTTGGTGACATAGTCGCGGTCGTAATGGATGCGGTGACCGTTGAAGGTCAGCGCGCTGTAGCGAAACAGCAGCACGGGATCGGCGTAATGCGTTTCCTGATGCTGGGCCTTTGGCACTTCCTTGGGCGCGGGCGCCGGCGGCGCCATGCTGGTCGGCATGTCGCGATAGACGATGTCCTGGCGCTCGCGGATGGCGAGGCCACGCTTGGTGGTGATCAGGTGCTCGACATTGACGAAGCAAAGCGCGCCGGTGGAGCCGGTCTTCAGGTTGACGTCGAGGATCTTCGAGGAGCGCGTGACCTCGTCGCCGACAAGCAACGGTTCGATGAACTGCACTTCACCGCCCGCCCACATGCGACGCGGCAGCGGCACAGGCGGGAGAAACCCGCCGCGCGCCGGGTGACCGTCGGGGCCGAGCTTGTCCATTGCCGCCACCGGCTGCGCCAGGCACCACTGTGTGGTGAACGGCGCGGCGTCGCCGGGCTTCGGCGTGCCGATGTCGAGAAACAGCGTCGCGCGCAGACCCTTCACGAGCTGCGCAGTCACGACGTCGGAGGCCTCGTCGGTGCGACCGATCCACTGCTTGAGATGATCGATGTCGAGCTTGTCGGTCATAGCGACCTCCGTCTGATCTTGAAGTTCACTTCTGCACTTCGCCGATGCCGGGCACCGCGCCATAGCTGCGCGGCGCGTCGACCCAGATCGCGGCCGGCGCCGGATACGACACTTCGCCATTCGGCGTGTTCACGGTGATGCGGCGCAGATGCGGATGGGTGGTGAGGTCCGCCATGGTATTCACTTCGGCAAAGGCGATATCGGCGTCGGTCAGGCGCTTCAGGAGTTCGTCGCGGCTGAGCGATCCGAAGATGTCGCTGACGGTCTGGTCGGTGAAGGCGCGGTTGCGCACGCGCTCGACGCCGTTGACGAGGCGCGGATCGGCGGCGAGGTCGGCATTCCCCAGCACCTTGGCGCAGAGGATCTTCCACTCGCGCTCGCTCTGGATCGAGATCAGGATGTCCTTGCCGTCCTTGGAGCGAAACACGCCGTAGGGCGCGATCGAGGGATGGGCGAGACCCATGCGCTTCGGCTCGTTGCCGGCTTCGGCATTGAGCAGCGGCACGGTGAGCCAGTCGGCCATCACATCGAACATCGAGATGCGGATATCGGCGCCTTCGCCGGTCACCGAGCGGCCGATCAACGCTTCCAGGATCGCCGCATGCGCGGCGGCGCCGGTGGCGACATCGACAATGGAGACGCCGACGCGCGACGGGCCTTCGGGGCCGCCGGTGATGGAGGCGAGGCCGCTTTCGGCCTGGATCAGCAGGTCATAGGCCTTGCGATGGGCATAGGGGCCGGTGTCGCCATAGCCGGTGATGGTGCAGCAGATCAGCCGCGGATAGTCCTTGCGCAGCCGCTCGCGGGTGAAGCCGAGCTTGTCCATCGACCCGGGCTTGAGGTTCTGGATCAGCACGTCGGCGGTGGCGATCAGCTCTTCCATGGCCTTGCGACCGTCCGGCGTGGAGAGATCAACGACGACGGAATCCTTGCCGCGGTTGAGCCAGACGAAATAGCTGCTCTGGCCCTTCGCCGCGGCGTCGTAACCGCGGGCGAAGTCGCCTTCGGGTCGCTCGATCTTGATGACATGCGCGCCGGCATCCGCGAGACGCGAACTGCAGAATGGTGCAGCCACCGCCTGTTCAACGGCGATGACGGTCAGTCCCTTGAGCGGCAGCATGGGTCTATCTCAATATGAGCGCGGCATGCCGAGCACGTGCTCGGCCACGAAGGACAGGATCAGGTTGGTCGAGATCGGCGCCACCTGATACAGACGGGTCTCGCGGAATTTGCGCTCGACGTCGTATTCCTCGGCAAATCCAAAACCGCCATGGGTCTGGATACAGGCATTGGCCGCTTCGAAGGACGCATCGGCCGCGAGCATCTTGGCCATGTTGGCTTCGGCGCCGCATTCCACGCCGGCTTCGTATTTGCGCAGCGCTTCCTTCACCATCAGTTCGGCCGCGCGCATATTCGCATAGGCCTTGGCGATGGGGAATTGAATGCCCTGGTTCTGGCCGATCGGACGCCCGAACACCTGGCGCTCCTTGGCGTAAGCGCTCGCCTTGGCGATGAACCACTTGGCATCGCCGACGCATTCGCTGGCGATCAGGATGCGCTCGGCATTCATGCCGGAGAGGATGTAGCGGAAGCCCTTGCCCTCTTCACCGATCAGGTTTTCCGCCGGCACCTTCATGTCGGTGAAGAACACTTCGGTGGTGGCATGGTTCATCATGGTGCGGATCGGGCGGATCTCGAGGCCGTTCTTCTTGGCCTCCTTCATGTCCACCAGAAACACCGACAGACCATCGGTGCGCTTCGCTGCCTGTTCCTTTGGCGTGGTGCGTGCGAGCAGCACCATCAGGTCGGAATATTCGGCGCGGCTGGTCCAGATCTTCTGGCCGTTGACGATGTAGTCGCCGTTATCGTCCTTCTTCGCCACCGTCTTCAGCGAGGATGTGTCGGTGCCCGAGGTCGGCTCGGTGACGCCGAAGGCCTGCAGGCGAACTTCGCCACTGGCGATCTTCGGCAGCCACTTGGCCTTCTGCTCGTCATTGCCATGACGCAGCACGGTGCCCATCGTGTACATCTGCGCGTGGCAGCCGCCGCCATTGCAACCGGCGCGCTGGATCTCTTCGAGGATCGCCGCCGCAGCCGACAGCTTGAGGCCGGAGCCGCCATATTCCTCGGGGATCAGAACCGACAGGTAGCCGGCTTCCGTCAATGCATCGACAAAAGCCTTCGGATAGGCCATCTCGCGGTCGAGCTTGCGCCAGTATTCACCGGGGAACTGTGCGCACAGTTTGGCAACGGCATCGCGGATATCGTGGAATTCGTCCTGTTCCGCGGGATGGTGTTTCGTCAAGGAATTGAGCTTCTCTTCTTGAGGGGAAAATTATGAATCCTGACCGGCTAGGAGATTCTGCGGTCTTACGTGATTTTAACCGGCAGGGTCTCGTAGCCTTTAACGAAGCTCGAATACACGCGCTTGGGTTCCCCCACAACTTCGATGTTCTCGAACCGTTTCAGTATCTCCTCCCAAACGATCCTCAATTGCAACTCCGCCAGGCGCATGCCCACGCAGCGGTGTATGCCAAAACCGAATGACAGGTGAATCTTGGGCCGCGCGCGGTCGATGATGAACTCGTTGGGGCGCTCGATCACCTCCTCGTCGCGGTTGCCCGAGACGTACCACATCACCACGCGGTCGCCTTTTTTGATGGTCTTGCCGCCGAGCTCAGTATCCTGCATGGCGGTACGGCGCATATGCGCCAGCGGCGTCTGCCAGCGGATCACTTCGGGGACCATGGTCTCGATAAGCGACGGATTGTCGCGCAACTTCTGATACTGGTCGGGGTTCTCGTTCAGCGCCAGCACCGAGCCGGTCATGGTGTTGCGGGTAGTATCGTTGCCGCCGACGATGAGCAGGATGATATTGCCCATCAGCGTGTCGGGATCCAGGAAGCGTGTGGCGTCGCTATGCGCCATCATGGAAATCAGGTCATTCCGTGGGTCGGAATTCACGCGCTCATTCCAGAGTTTCTGGAAATAGGCGGCGCATTCGTCCATCTCGCGGCGGCGCTCTTCCTCCGACGACACGATGCCACTTTTTGGCAGCGCTGTGGACACGTCCGACCAGCGCGTCAGCTTGCGGCGCTCCTCCCACGGGAAGTCGAACAGGGTCGCAAGCATCTGCGTGGTGAGTTCGACCGAGACGCGTTCGACCCAGTCGAAGGTCTCGCCGCGCGGTAGTCCGTCGAGCACCTTGCACACGCGCCCACGGATCAGCACCGCCATCTCGTCGAGATGCGTTGGCGTGAACATCGGCGTCACGGTCTTGCGCTGCGCGCTGTGCTTCGGCTCATCCATGGCGATGAAGCTCGGCCAGTCATAGCCTTCCGGCACGTCGCGGATCGCGATGCCGCCATGCTTCACGTCGGACGAGAAGATGCCGTGATTGGTGTCGACATGCATGATGTCGTGATACTTGGTCACCGACCAGTAGGGCTCGATCGGTGCATTGGTGCAGTAATGCACCGGCTCTTCCTTGCGCAGCCGTTCGAAGAACGGCCACAGCGTATCGGTCGCGAACAGTTTCGGCGCGCCGGGATGGAAGTCCTTCAGCGGCGTCGAATAGGCGATCTCGCGCGCGACGCGCTGGATCTCGGCTTTGTCAGGATTGATCCTGGCTTGGATATTCATGGCGTCTGCTCTCCAAAAAATCGATCCTGAGCTGTTGCGGTCGCTGGTTCAGCCAGCGATCCGCACAGGCAGTGTCTCGTAGCCCTTCACGAAGCTCGAAAAGACGCGGCGCGGCACGCCGACGACTTCGATCCTGTCGAAGCGCTTGATGATCTCTTCCCACACAATCTTCAATTGAAGTTCGGCAAGTCTGAGGCCGACGCAGCGGTGGATGCCGAAGCCGAATGACAGATGGCGGTTTGGGCGCACACGGTCGATGATGAATTCGTTGGGGTTTTCGATGACCTCGTCATCGCGATTACCCGAGACGTACCACATTACGACCTTGTCCCCCTTCCTGATCTGCTTGCCGCCGAGCTCGGTGTCCTGCACCGCCGTGCGCCGCATATGTGCCAGCGGCGTCTGCCAGCGGATGATCTCCGGCACCATGCTCTCGATCAGCGCCGGGTTGGCGCGCAGCTTGTCATATTCACCAGGGAATTGATTGAGTGCGTAGACGCCGCCGGACATCGAATTGCGCGTGGTATCGTTGCCGCCGACGATCAGCAGAATGATGTTGCCGAGAAAACTCTCCGGATCGAGATGCCGCGTGGCCTCGCTATGCGCCATCATCGATATCAGGTCGCTCTTCGGCGGCGCATTGAGTCGCCCCTGAAACAGTCGCCCGAAATACTCGCCGCATTCGCGCAGTTCTCTCTGCCGCTCCAGCTCGGCCTCAGGCGTGGGTGGCAACATTGTGGCGACATCCGACCAGTGGGTGAGCTTGCGGCGCTCCTCCCAGGGAAAGTCGAACAGGGTTGCCAGCATCTGTGTGGTCAATTCGATCGACACGCGATCGACCCAGTCGAAGGTCTCGTTGCGGGGCAGGGAGTCCAGCACCTCGGCAGTACGGCTGCGGATCAGGCTGGAGAGCTCGTCCATGTGGTGAGGCGCAAACATCGGCGCCACGGTCTTGCGCTGGGCGCTGTGATGCGGCGGATCTGTCGCAATGAACATCGGCCGGCGAAACTGCACACCGGCATCGCGGATGGTGATGCCGCCGAAAGCCGCGGCGGAGGAGTAGGTGGAGTGATTGGTCTCGACCTGCATGATGTCGTTGTACTTGGTCACCGACCAATACGGTCCGAACATGCTGTCCTTGCAGTAGTGGACGGGATCCTCGCGGCGCAGCCGTTCGAAATAAGGCCAGAACGTATCGGTGCGGAATAGTTCGGGATTGCCGGGATCGAACTCATCGAGCGGCATCCCGTAAGCTTGGGCGTGAGCGGCGGCTTGGGCGGATTTGCTGCTGTCGGAATCCTGGACGCGATCGAGCATCGGTTCTCTCCCTGGCATGTCCTCCGTGGTTGGTCCCGGAGGGCTTATTTGGATGAATTACAACCCGTTGCGCGGCCAAGAGCAAGGACCACTTTATGCCTCTTCTCAGCCCGTTCGGCCCGTGACATGGTGATTTCAATCAACAAAACCGGCGCGCTTGCGCGCCGTTCTGACCGGAGGCGACCCTGTGATTGCGAACGCTCAACGGATGTTCAATTTTGATCTCGGCGAGACTGCGGACGCGATTCGCGAGACCGTGCGTGACTTCTCCCAGAACGAGATCGCGCCGCGCGCCGAAGCCATCGACAAGACCAACCAGTTTCCGCTCGATCTCTGGCCCAAGATCGGCGCGCTCGGCCTGCACGGTATCACGGTGGAGGAAGAGTTCGGCGGCGCCGGGCTCGGCTATCTCGAACACGTTATCGCGGTAGAAGAGATTTCGCGCGCCTCGGCGTCGGTGGGACTGTCCTATGGCGCGCATTCCAACCTCTGCGTCAATCAACTCCGCCGCAACGGTAATGAAGCACAGAAGCGCAAATATCTGCCGAAGCTGATCTCGGGCGAACATGTGGGATCCCTCGCGATGTCCGAGCCGGGCTCGGGCTCGGACGTGGTGTCGATGAAGACCCGCGCCGACAAGAAGGGCGACCGCTACGTTCTCAACGGCAACAAGATGTGGATCACCAATGGCCCGGTGGCGCAGACGCTGGTGGTCTATGCCAAGACCGATCCGGCTGCCGGACCGCGCGGTATCACCGCCTTCATCATCGAAAAGGGCATGAAGGGTTTTTCGACGGCGCAGAAGCTCGACAAGCTGGGTATGCGCGGCTCGGATACTTGCGAACTCGTTTTCGAGGATTGCGAGGTGCCCGAGGAGAACGTGCTCGCCGAGGTCGGTCGTGGCGTCAATGTCCTGATGTCCGGCCTCGATTACGAGCGCGCGGTGCTCGCGGCGGGCCCGCTCGGCATCATGCAGGCCTGTCTCGACGTCGCGCAGCCTTATGTGCACGAGCGCAAGCAGTTCGGTGAGCCGATCGGCAACTTCCAGCTCGTGCAGGGCAAGATCGCCGATATGTATGTGGCGCTGAGTTCGGCCCGCGCTTACGTTTATGCAGTCGCGAAAGCCTGCGACCGCGGCGAAACCACCCGCGAGGATGCCGCCGGCGCCATCCTCTACGCATCGGAACGCGCCACGCAATGCGCGCTCGACGCGATCCAGCTGCTCGGCGGCAATGGCTATATCAACGACTATCCCACCGGCCGCCTGCTGCGCGACGCCAAACTCTACGAGATCGGCGCCGGCACCAGCGAGATCAGGCGGATGCTGATCGGGCGGGAGCTGTTCGCGAAGAACGGGTGAGGGGGCGATTCCTTGTATCCGAAGCGCTGACCTCTCCATTGTCATTCCGGGGCGCGCGTCGCCGGCGAAGCCGGCAGAGCGCGAACCCGGAATCCCGACGTGTTTTGCGCTGAACATGTCGAGATTCCGGGTTCACGTGCGCGAAGACGCGCCCGCGCCCTCAGGCAAACCAATTGGTTTGCCGGGGAATGACAGTGTGGGGCGGGAAGACAGCGCCCAAACATTTATTCCTATATCCCGTTGACAATGTTTCCGTCAGGTTTATATTCCCCTCCGTCCTGCCCCACCGAGAGGGGCGATCGCGATCGTCACGTTCGCGGGGTGGGATGCGGTGGACGCTGGAGATGCGGCGTCACGCGGTTTGGGGGTGACGTCTGTCTTCGGGCAGGACGGATCTGCGCCAGCACTGCCACTGGCAAGGAGACGGCCGACCTTCGGATGGAAAGAGCCCTGGACAGCGTGACGGACGACCAAATCGAAACGCGTTCGGCCCAGTCGCTTGAGGCTACCCTGTCCCTCCGCCCTGGGACATTAATTTTGGTGATGGGACCGTTCGCCATGGCAGATGTGCAAGCAACCGAAAAAACACCGCATGCGGAACGCCGGGCAATCGCTCGGCGCCTCCGAAAGTCCTGATGCACACTCAATTGCGGAAGACCGCATCGCATCAGGCCCAAGGGTGCAACGGGCACCCGGCGTTCCGCACGCCCTCTCACAAGGGGGCGGGAATGCAAACCACGACGGCGCCCCCGCGCCGCAAACAATGGGGGCGATGACGCATGTCTGAAGAGCCGTGGCTGTTTGACAAATCGAATCAAGAGCAACGCGGAAGCGCGGCTGTGTGTCCGCCATCTGCAGAGACATTCAAAAGGCGTCGCCACTTGATCCACCTCAATCCGGTCACGGCAAAATGCGCAGATGATTGGCTCATCGCGTCGATCGACGCACCGTCGCAAGCAGGAGCAGGATCATGCCGAAAATGAAGGCTGCGATATTTGTCGAACCGGGGCGTATCGTTCTGGATGACAAGCCGATCCCCGACGTCGGCCCGCTTGATGCGCTGATGCGCATCACGACCACCACGATCTGCGGCACCGATGTGCATATCCTCAAGGGTGAATATCCGGTCGCGAAAGGGCTGACCATTGGACACGAGCCGGTTGGTATCATTGAGAAGCTCGGCAGCGCCGTCACCGGCTATCGCGAGGGCCAGCGCGTCATTGCCGGCGCCATCACGCCGAGCGGCCACAGTTACGCATGTCTCTGTGGCTGCTCATCGCAGGATGGCGCTGGAACCAAGCACGGTTTCAAGGCGGCCGGCGGCTGGCGGTTCGGCAATACGATCGATGGTGCGCAGGCCGAGTATGTGTTGGTACCCGATGCCATGGTCAATCTCAGTCCGGTGCCCGACGCGTTGACGGATGAGCAGGTGCTGATGTGTCCGGACATCATGTCGACGGGATTTGCCGGTGCCGAGCGCGGCGGCATCAGGATCGGGGACACGGTGGTGGTGTTCGCTCTGGGGCCGATCGGACTCTGCGCCCTCGCCGGCGCCAAGCTGATGGGCGCGACCACCATCATCGGTGTCGATACGGTACCCGCGCGCATCGAGGTCGCCAAACGGCTCGGCGCCGATATCGTCGTCGACTTCAAGAAGGGTGATCCGGTCAAGCAGATCATGGACCTCACCGACGGCCGCGGCGTCGATGTGGCTATCGAAGCGCTCGGTACGCAAGGCACCTTCGAATCGGCACTGCGCGCGCTGCGGCCGGGTGGCACGCTGAGCAGCCTTGGCGTCTATTCGACGGATCTGCAGATTCCCCTGAGCGCCTTTTCGGCGGGCCTCGGCGATAACACGATTGTCACCAGCCTGTGCCCCGGTGGGAAGGAGCGGATGCGACGGCTGATGAACGTCGTCGCTTCCGGCCGCGTCGACCTGACGTCGCTGGTCACGCATCATTACAGGCTGGACGATATCGAAAAAGCCTACGATCTGTTCTCGCACCAGCGCGATGGCGTGTTGAAGGTCGCAATCACGCCGTGAGGTGAGGAGGGTAGTGAGGCTTCACCGCAATGGCGCGCTGGCGTCCGCGATATCCCTCCCCCTTGCGGGGAGGGTCGGCCGATAGGCCGGGGTGGGGGTGCCACAAGTGACGCTCTCACGTGGACGCCCCCACCCGACCGGCCAAGTGGCCGGCCACCCTCCCCACGCAAGAGCGGGGGAGGGAAAAGACAACTTCTCACATGGCCAGGAACGAGCGATTCCAGGTCGGGCTGATCAGCACTTCGTTGATGCAGACATGCGGCGGCATGCTGGCGATGAAGGCGATGGTCTTGCCGAGATCGTCCGGCTGCAGCATCCGCGCCATCACCTCGTCACTCGGCGGCACCGGACGGTTCTTCATGATGTCAGTGGCGACCTCGCCCGGCGACAGGCAGCAGGCGCGCAAGCCATTGACGCATTCGTCCATGTTAAAGGAATGCGTCAGCGCCAGCACCGCATGTTTGGTGGCCGTGTAGGCCGGCCCCGTCATCTTGGAGACGATGCGGCCCGCCCATGAGGCGACATTGATGGTGCAGCCGTCCTTCTGCGCGCGCATCGCGGGCAGCACCGCGCGCATGCAATACATCACGCCATTCAGATTGATGTCGACGATCTGGTCCCAGCCGTCCTGCGTGACGTCTTCCCAGCTGCGCTTCGGCAGGTTGACGCCGGCGCTGTTGACAAGAAGATCGATACGGCCATGTTTGGCGAGGATGGCCTGCGCAACCTTGTTGACGTCGTCGGCATTGCTGACATCCAGCGCCATCGCCTCCACGGGCTTGCCGCCGGCGCCGAGTTCATCGGCGACGCCCTGCAGCACATCGGCGCGGCGGCCGGAAATGACCACCGTCCAGCCATCCGCCAGCAGCGCCGCTGCGCCCGCTCTGCCGATTCCGGTGCCGCCGCCGGTCACCCATGCGATCCTGGTCTTGCTGCTCACGATTTTCTCCCCGACGTTTCTTGCTTCACGATGTCCATCGTCTTGCTTCACGATGGCCAAAGTGTTCAACAATAATCGCGCCGGCGCCAGTGCCGCCAACTCATGAGCCTCATGCCGATCATGCCGACCGACACCAAACCGCCCATCGATCAGAATCGCCTCTGGGACGACCATATGGCGCTGGCCGCTATCACCGATCCCGACAAGCCATGGACGCGGCGATCGTTCTCGCAGCGCTTTCTCGACGGCCGTGCGTGGCTGCATCAGCAATATATCGCGGCCGGCATGACGGTGCGGATGGATGCCGCCGCCAATGTGATTGCGCGGCTGGAGGGCAGCGTCGCAGGCCTGCCGCCGATCATGCTCGGTTCGCATTCCGACACGGTGCCATCCGGCGGCCGCTTCGACGGCATTTCCGGCATCCTCACGGCGTTGGAAGCGGTCAGAGCGCTGCAGGCGTCCGGCTACAAGCCCCGGCATCCGATCGAGATCGTGGATTTCCTCGCCGAGGAGCCCAGCGAATACGGTATGTCCTGCGTCGGCAGCCGCGCCATGGTCGGCGAGCTCGATGCCAGGATGCTGACTTACACCAACGCAGCAGGCGAGACGCTGGCCGATGCCATCAAGCGCGTCGGCGGTGATCCCGCCGCCATCGCCGCGATGCCGAAGCCGGAATTCGTCGGCTATCTTGAATTGCATATCGAGCAGGGCGTCGTGCTGGAACGCAAGAAGCTCGATCTTGGCCTCGTCACCGGGATCGCCGGCATCACCCGCGTCGAGATCGTGCTGCAAGGTGCCGCCGATCACGCCGGCTCGACGCTGATGGAGTATCGCAAAGACGCGAGCCTTCCCGCCGCCGAACTCGTGCTGCTGGTCGCGCAGCAAGCCAATGCCTTTGCCGCGCGCAAACAAGGCCACTTCGTCGCCACCACAGGGATCCTCGAGATCAGCCCGAATGCCGCCAACGTCGTCCCTGGCGGTGCGCGCATGATCCTCGATATTCGCGCCGAGAAGGCCGCGCTGGTCGATGAATTTGTGGCACTGCTCGATCGCGAGAGCCTCGCCATCGCCAAACGCGCTAAGGTCGAACGCGAACGTTTCGCGTTGATTTCGCAAAATCCTCCCGCGCCTTGCGACGATCATCTGCTTGACGTTCTCGGGCGTAGCGCCGCCAAGCTTGGTTATTCCACGACGCGGCTGGCGTCGGGGGCCGGTCACGACGCGGCTTTCATGTCGCATATCGGCCGCAGCGCGATGCTGTTCATTCCGTCAAAGGACGGCAAGAGCCATTGCCCGGAAGAATGGTCGGAGCCCGAGCAACTGGCCGTCGGGGCGGCGACGCTGTTCGAGGCGGTGCGGTTGCTGGACGGACAGAACGACTAGCTGGCGGTGCGTTCGGCCAGCACGCCGTGTTGAACGGAGGCCAGATAATCGCCGACCTGCTCGATGCCCATGGGCTTGGCGAAGAAGTAGCCCTGCATGAAACGGCAGTTCTCCTTGCGCAGGAAGTCGACCTGTTCGTCGCTCTCGACGCCTTCGACGATGCAGTCGTGACCGAGGCCGTTGCACAGTCCAAGCATGGTGCGCAGGATCAGGCGCGCGGCAGAATCCGTCTCGATCTTGCTGATGAAGCTGCGATCGATCTTGACCTTGTCCAGCGGCAATTCGCGGATGCAGCTTAGGCTCGAATAGCCGGTGCCGAAATCGTCCAGCGAGATGCGGGCGCCCAGAGCCTTCAGGGCATTCAGCGCTTCGGTCGCCTGTACGAGATTCCCCATCACGGCCGTCTCGGTAATCTCGAAGTCGATGCGGCTGGCCTTCACCTTGCTTTGCTGGACAACAGCAATGATCTTGAGGATCGACAGGGGAGAGGCGACGTCCACCGCAGAGAGGTTGAACGAAATCCGGACATGCTCCGGCCATGTCGCTGCACCTTCAAGGGCCTTGCGCAGCAGCAACGGTGTCAACTGGCCGATCATGCCTGAGCGCTCGGCGGCGACAATGAAGCTCATCGGTGGAACATTGCCGAGCTCCGGGCTCTTCCAGCGCGCTAGGGCTTCGAAGCTCGCGGGCTGTTGTGTTTCAGCGTCGATGATCGGCTGGTAGGCGATCCACAATTCCCGTTCGAGGTCGGCACTGGCCAGAGCCCGACTCACGGAGCTGGCTTCGCGGATATCGGCTTCGTGTTCTGCAGAAAACCGGACGGCCTTGCCACGCTTGTGCTGCTTGGCAAAGAACAGCGCGTAATCGGCGCGCTCGAACAAATCCTGCGCGGTCCTGGCTGTGTCCGGAAATTCCGCATATCCGATCGAGCAGCTGATGCTGACTGTAATGTCATCAATCTCGAACGGGATGTCGAACAGGTTCTCGATGCTCTCTTCCGCCTCAACAATTGCATCCGGGTCGAGCAATTGGTCGCTGAACATGACGAATTCGTCGCCTCCCAGTCTGCCCAGAAACACGTGAGGGGCGAGATGTGCGCGCAGTCTGTCTGCGACTTCGACCAGCAAGCGATCACCCGTGTGGTGCCCATGGATGTCGTTGATCGGCTTGAAGCCGTCAAGATCCAGGATACCGAGCAGCAGGCCGCCGCTACTGTGCTCAGTGTTGACAATGCCGCGCTCAAGCTCGGCAAAGAAGTTCCGGCGATTGGGGAGACCGGTGAGGCTGTCGATATTCGAATTCCGAAAATTCTTGTCGCTCAGCACCTGCAGCTCAGCCTGCTTGATACGCAGCGCCTTCTCCGAGTTCACCCGCTTCTCGAAATCGGAGTAATTGCCGAGCAGCATGAAGAGAACGGCCCCGATGACCACGACGAAGTTGAAGGCGATGGAGACGAAGACGACATTGTCGCTGGAGCCGAAAAAGAACGCGAAAGGCACGACAACCAGCGCCATCACGATCAGCGCTGCCGCGCGCAGATGCATGAGGCAGAAGCCGCAGCCGATCGACGTCACGGCCATAAAGAACGCAACGTGGCTCTTGCTATAGGCGTCGCCATAGGGAAACAGGCTGAGGCTCCAGGCAGTGAACGCGACGCCGAGAATGCCTGCAAAGATGATCGAGCCGGTGAGCTTCTCTACGGCCTGGTTGAGCGACAGCGTGGTGTTCCGCGCTCTCAACCAGCTCAGTATCCGGATCACACAGATTGCATCGAATGCAGCAGGGAGATAGACGGTAAGCAGATGTGGCGCAGTACCATAAAAGGTGATTGCAAGTGCCGTCGTGTTGACGACCACCAGCGCATACATCATCGGCACCTGACGGGTGAAGGCAGCGAGTTTCGCTTCCACCAGTTCGGGGTTTTCGCGCGGCACGCGGAAGATCGTTCCGATTTGTGATGCCGCCATTTCGAAGTAATTCAGCATCGTACCGTCCTGGACTCTGCACTGGTAAGTTAGATACCTATCGCAACTTCTTTAAGATTGGCCTGCCTCGGTTGTCTAAAGTTCGAACGAGTAACCGATTGTTCTGATTGGCGTATTTTCTTCTGTTTGCGATGGTGCAGGTGCGAAAAGGTCGGGGGTGGTATTAAGAAACCGACCTTGCATCAGCGACATCGCAGCGGCATGAGGTTGAAGAAGGTCAATGCGCGGCAGTGAGAGCAAGGACATGACGACAGCGAGCAGGGTGTTCCAATGATCTATGTGAGCTCGCTCGGAGGCCTTTCTGCTGTGGCAGATTCGCTGCCGCCCTTCGATCTGCTGACCCTTCTGTCGCCCGCCGCGAGCGAGCGCGACTGGAGCGGGTTGGCGCGTGAGCGGCATGTGGAGCTAACCTTTCACGATATCGTCGAAGCAGCGCCGGACCTGATCGCGCCCGATGCCGACGTCGTGGATGCCATTCTTCAATTCGGCCGCGGCAGCATCGCTGACCGCCCGATGCTCATTCACTGCTGGGCCGGTATCAGCCGTTCCAGCGCCGCCGCTTACGCCATCGCCTGCGATCGCAATCCTGGCTATGAGGCGGTGATCGCCGATGAACTACGCAAGCGTTCGCCTTATGTGACGCCGAACAAATTGATGGTGCAATTGGCCGACGAACAGCTTGGCCGCGACGGCCGCATGGTCGAAGCCATCGCACGCATCGGCCGCGGCGCGGACGCTTCTGAAGGTGAGCCTTATCGATTGCCGCTTAACTGGCCTATCTGATCAGGGCCGCAACGCCGAGAAGAAATCCGATCTCGAAGAGTTGCTCGACGGCACCGAGCACGTCGCCGGTGTAACCACCGATCAGACGACGCGACCAGAGTGCGAGCAGTGCGGCGAGCGCTGCGCCGAGCAGAAGACCCGCAAAAAGCGATGCGACCGAGACGAGCGCAAGCGGGATTGCTGCAAGCACAACCACACCAAGTGCAAACAACGATTCCTCAAATCGCACCGGCGCCGCGGCGTAAGTGACCTTCATCGCACTGGTATCGCCGCTATAGGGCAGGCGGTTCATCACGAAGGCCGGCATGGCGCGTGCTGCGGCGTGGACGGCGATCAGCGCTGCCGCACCTGCCCACAGCGGCAATATGGCGAGCGCCGCGATACGCAGCGCTACGCCGAGGCCGAGTGCCAGCGCCCCGTAAGTGCCGATGCGGCTGTCCTTCATGATCGCGAGGCGTTTTTCGATCGTCCAGCCTCCGCCGAAACTGTCGGCCGTATCGGCAAGGCCGTCCTCATGTAGCGCGCTGGTGATAACGATGCTTGTTGTAATCGCCAGCAAAGCCGCGATCAGCGGTGACCAGAATTCGCTGGCAACGAGAAACACAACCGCGGAGGCGGCGCCAATGCCGACACCGACGATCGGAAAATACTTCATCGCACGCGCGAGCCAGTCAGGATCCTGCGCGTCGCCATTTGCCGGTACCGGTACCACCGTCAGGAAACGGATCGCATTCAAGAGATGCGGATCCGGCCTCATCTAGATCTTTCCGGCCAGCACGTCGTCGAGGCTCGCAACGTCGGTCAGCATGCGCGCGGCGGCGCGGACCAACGGCACCGCAAGCAGCGAGCCGGTGCCTTCACCAAGCCGCAAGCCGAGATCGAGTAGCGGCTGGGCATCGAGCGCGTTGAGTACGATGTCGTGGCCGCGTTCGGCCGAACGGTGCGCGAAGACGCAGTAGTCGCGTGCGGCCGGGCACAGACGAACGGCGAGCAATGCCGCGGCGCTGGAGATGAAGCCGTCAATGATCACCGGCCGCCGTTGCGAAGCTGCGCCGAGGATCGCTCCGGCCATGCCTGCGATTTCCAGTCCGCCGAATTCGGCAAGCACATCCAGCGGCGCAGTTGCGTCGCTGCGCGCTGCCGCCTTCGTGATCGCCGCGCGCTTGCGCGCCATGCCGGCATCATCCTGCCCGGCGCCAACGCCGATACAATCATCCAGGGGTGCCGGCGCGAGTCGATGAACCACCAGTGCCGATGAGGCCGTGTTGCCAATTCCCATCTCGCCGAGCGCGATGATGTCTGCGCCGGCCTTGATCTCACCGACGGCGATTCTGAAGCCGCGCGTCAGCGCATCGGCCGCGTGCTCTGCCGTCATCGCTGGCTCGCGCGCGGCATTCGCCGTACCCATGCGGACCTTGGCGTCGATCAGCTTCGGATGGACAGGCAGTTCCGCAGCGACGCCGATGTCGATCACGCGCACACCGATGTCATTGGCCGCGGCGAAAGCATTGGCCGTGGCGCGGCCGGCCAGATAGGTCATCACCATCGCGACCGTGACCGCCGACGGATATTGCGACACGCCTTCGGCTACGAGTCCGTGATCCCCCGCGAAGACCAGCAGCACGGCATTGTCGCCGCGCGGCTCGCCCGGATGCCGGATCATGCCGAGCTGCAGCGCCAGGTCCTCGATTCTCCCCAGCGACCCCGGCGGCTTGGCCTTGCCGTCGATGGCAGCGCGGATTCCTGCCGCGATCTGCGGGTCAACAGGCGCAATGGCGGGCGGCTGCCACAAGGACTGAGAATGGGCGGACATAGGGTTCCTTTTCGCGGCCTAACTGACGCAAGACGACCTGCAAGGTCAACAGGTCCGGGCGTCAGTCCGTCGGCGCGGTTGACCCCGGCGCACCCGGCAGATAGCGTCTTTTGCGATGGTCCTTCCGCGTGGAAGGTGAATAGGGAAGCCGGTTTGAGGCCGGCGCTGCCCCCGCAACTGTAAGCGACGAGCCCGCGCCGGTGCCACTGGGAATTCTTCAGAATTCTTGGGAAGGCGGCAACAGGCTGTGACTCGCAAGCCAGGAGACCTGCCATCACGAACTGTGCTTTGGAGGCGTCGTCGGGGCGGGGTGCACCGGACGGGAGCGAACCGACGGCAATGCTGTCGGCGCGATCCAACAAAGCTCGTAAGCCCGTGAGGGCGTGAACTGAGCATGTGATGGATCACGACAGCGCCGATATCTCTGGCGAACAAATTTCGGTCGAACCGCCGCGCCCCGTGCCCGCTGGTCCCGTTGTCGTGAGTGTGTGCATCAGCTGCAAGGCCGCCGAAACTGGCACGATCGTCGGGCCGGACATGTTCGATGCGGTGAAGGCCGCCCTCGGCGATGGCGATGGCGCCGTGATGGTGCGTCCGGTGCAGTGCCTCAGCGTCTGCAAGCGACCGGCGACCGTCGCGGTGACGAGCCCTGATGGCTACACGTTCTTGTTCGGCGATCTGCAGACCGATAGCGGCAGCGCGGCGCTGGTGTCTTTCGTGGAGTCCTATCAGAAGGCCGATTACGGTCTGGTGCCATGGCGCGAGCGCGCCGAGGTGCTGCGCAAGGGCATGGTCGCGCGCGTGCCGCCGATGCGTTGGTCGCCTGAAGATGGGCGTGCGCCGAAATGACCGCGACCTCTACCACGTTGGTGCTGGGCGGTGCGCGCTCGGGCAAGTCGTCCTTCGCCGAAAAGCTGGTCGATGGCATCGGCCTGACGAAAATCTATCTGGCCACTGCGACGGCCGGTGACGACGAGATGCATGCCCGCATCGCGCAGCATCGCAAGCAGCGCGGCGAAGGCTGGATCACTGTGGAAGAGCCGCTGGCGCTTGTCGATGCGCTGACGCGCGAGGCCACGGTCGGGCGCGTCGTGCTGGTGGATTGCCTGACACTGTGGCTGTCGAACCTGATGTTTGCCGAGCGCGATCCAGAGATTGAAGCGAAGCGCCTGGTGCGCTTCCTCGATGTCTCGCGCTATCCGATCGTGTTCGTGTCCAACGAAGTCGGCCTCGGCCTCGTGCCGGAGACACCGCTCGGCCGCGCGTTTCGCGATGCGCAGGGCCGCCTCAACCAGATCATCGCGGCCGCCGTGCCGAATGTTGCGTTCATTGCCGCCGGGCTTCCGCTCTGGCTCAAGCGTTCCCAGGAGAATTGAATGTCCCGCGTTCCCGTCACCGTCCTCACCGGATTTCTCGGCGCCGGCAAGACCACGCTGCTGCGCTCGCTGCTGACCCAGGCCGATGGCCGCCGCATCGCCGTGATCGTCAATGAGTTCGGCGATGCCGGTTTCGATGGCGGTCTGGTCGAGGAATGCGCGGCAAAGGCCTGTGCGCCCGGCGATATCGTCGAGCTTACCAATGGCTGCATCTGCTGCACCGTGGCCGATGATTTCGTGCCGACCATGGACAAGCTGCTGTCGCGCGAGCGTCCACTCGATGCCATCGTCATCGAGACCTCCGGCCTCGCGCTGCCGCAGCCGCTGTTGAAGGCCTTTGCCTGGCCGGCGGTGAAGACTCGCGCCACTGTCGATGGCGTCGTCACTGTCGTCGACGCACTGGCGCTCTCTGAAGGCCGTGTCACGCTGGACGAAGACGCTGTTGCCGAACAGCGCGCCAAGGACGAAGGCATCGAACACGACGACCCCATCGAGGAAGTGTTCGAGGACCAGCTCGCTTGCGCTGATCTGGTGGTTTTGTCGAAAAGCGATCTCGTCGCTCCGGAAAAACTCGCCGAGATCGAGACCAAGCTCAAAGCCGTGCTGCGTCCCGGCGTGAGCATCGTGCGCTCCAAGGGCGATCTCGCGCCATCGGTGCTGATCGGCCTCAATGCCGCCGCCGAGGACGACATGGCCGCTCGTGTCGGCCATCACGGCGAGGAAGAAGAACACGACCATGACGATTTCGACAGCATCGTCGTCAAACCCACCGCTGCTGCGAGCATCGACGCGATGCGTGCGCGCATCAGCGACGCGCTTGGCCTCGATGGCGTGCTGCGCGTGAAGGGTCATGCACGCATTACGGACAAGCCCGCGCCGATCGTGGTGCAGGCCGTCGGCGCTCGCGTTGAACTCGCCTTCGCCCGGCCGGACGTGATGCAGGCCGAGCATCTGGTGGTCATCGGCCTCAAGGGATTCGACGGCGACGCCGTGCGAAAGGCACTCGCCGGGTAACGCAGGTTCACCCGCATGCATCTGAAGCTCGATACCTCCGGCAGCATTGACGACGGTGACGTCGCCCGCGATCTCGGGCAGGACACCGCCGATATCGTCGTGCTGTCGGCGGCTGACAGCGATCTGGCGGCGTTCAATGCGGCGCATGCGACACTGCCGGGCGATTTCCCCAGCGTGCGGTTCACCAACATGCTGGCGCTCGGTCATCCCGCGTCGGTCGATCTCTATGTCGAGCGCACGCTGGCTGAGGCGAAGATCGTGGTGCTGCGCATGCTCGGCGGCATCAGCTATTGGCCCCATGGTGTGGAGAGTCTGCGCAGCGACGCGCTGAGCCGCGGTAGCAAGTTCGCCTGCCTGCCCGGCGAGATGGATTGGAATGCCGAACTGGCCGCCCGCGGCACGGTCAGCAGCGATGAAACGCACGCGCTGTGGCGCTATTGCAGCGAGGGCGGCGTCGACAACGCGCAGCTTGCACTGCGCTATGCCGCGCATCTGATCGGCCATGGTGATGTGCCACCTGCGGCACGGCCAATGCCGTCGGCCGGCTTCTGGCCGAACGAGCCGGCGGCGGATAACCGGCCGAATGCCATCGTGATCTTCTACCGCGCGCTGGTGGCCGGCGGCGATACGGCGGCAATTGATGCATTACGTCTGTCGCTCGACGCGCGCGGCCTCAACACCGTCTGCCTCTATGTGACCAGCCTGAAGGATGAGCGCTCCGCAGCTTTCCTGCGCGCCGCGCTTGCGGCCTATCCGCCCGATATCATCATCAACGCCACGGCCTTCGCCACCGCGACCGCGCATGATGATGCCGGCGTGCTGTCGGCCTCCGGCTGTCCCATTCTGCAGGTCGCGCAAGCAGGCATCTCGCGCGCCAGTTGGGAAGCCTCGACCCGGGGTCTCACGCCGCGCGATCTGGCGATGCATGTGGTGTTGCCGGAAGTCGATGGCCGCATCTTCGCCAATGCCATCGCCTTCAAGGAACGTGGCGCCAGCGACGGCGGCTTTGCGCCGACAACATTGCAGCCGGTGCAGGATCGGATTGATGCGACCGCTGATCTGGCGCGTGCCTGGGTCCGCTTGCGTCGTTCGTTAGCGAGCGAGCGTCGCGTCGCGCTGATCCTGGCCAATTATCCCAATCGCGATGGACGCCTTGCCAATGGCGTGGGCCTCGATACGCCGCAGAGCCTGATCGATGTGATCGCCGCGATGCGCGAAGCCGGCTACGGCACTGGTGACGCGCCTGACACGACGACCGCCATGATGCAGTTATTGCAACAGGGTCCAACGAATGCGCTTGCCGATCGCGCGGAGCGAAGCGGTGGCGTGGCGTGGCCGCTGGCTGAGTATCACGCGGCCTTTGCGACGCTGCCGGCCAATGTGCGGGCTGCTATTGAAACCCGCTGGGGCAAAGCTGCGAGCGATCCGCATGTCGTCGATGGCGCCTTCCGCCTTGGCCTGCATCGTTTCGGCAACATCACCGTCGGCGTGCAGCCGGCACGCGGTTACAATATCGATCCCAAGAGCACCTATCACGATCCCGATCTGGTACCGCCGCATCACTATCTCGCCTTTTATCTCTGGCTGCGCCGCGGCTTTGATAGCCATGCGGTGGTGCATCTCGGCAAGCACGGCAATCTCGAATGGCTGCCGGGGAAAAGCGCCGGTCTGTCAGCCGATTGTCTGCCCGATGCCGTACTCGGTCCGCTGCCGCATCTCTATCCGTTCATCGTCAACGATCCCGGCGAGGGCATTCAGGCAAAGCGCCGCACCTCCGCCGTGATCATCGATCACCTGACACCACCGATGACGCGTGCCGAATTGCACGACGATCTGGCGCGGCTGGAGAATTTGGTCGACGAATATGTCATGGCGACCGATCTCGATCCCAAGCGCGCTGCCGTGATCGCCGAAGACATCCTGTCGCTCGCCCGCGCGCAGCAGATCGATGCCGACGTCAATGTCACCCGCGACACGCCCACGGGCGAGGCGGTGCGCGCGCTCGACGCCCATCTGTGCGATCTCAAGGAAATGCAGATCCGCGACGGATTGCACATATTTGGCCGCGTGCCTGAGGACGCGCAGCGCAATGATCTCCTTGTATCCATCGCGCGCCTGCCGCGCTCGGACATCAAGCCGCAGGATGCGTCACTGCATCGCGCATTGGCTGCCGATCTCGGTCTTGGCACGTTCGACCCGCTCACCCGTGATATGGCCGATGACTATCTCGGCCCGCGCCCCGGCGTTCTTGCCGATGTCAGCGATGCAGTGTGGCGCACCACAGGTGATACCGTCGAACGGATCGAAGGGATGGCGCTGCAACTTGTCTCCGGCAAGCTGCACTGCGATCCCGCCTGGACGCGCACTGCCGAAGTGCTCGGCTGGATCACTACGACATTGCGACCCGCCATCGATGCCTGCGGGGACGCGGAGACGGCCGCATTCCTCGGAGGACTCGACGGTCAGTTCGTGCGGCCCGGTCCATCTGGCGCGCCGACGCGTGGACGCCCCGATGTGCTGCCGACCGGACGTAACTTCTTCGCCGTCGATGTCCGCGCGGTGCCGACGCCATCAGCCTGGCGCATCGGACAGCTGGCGGCCGAACGGCTGGTCGAGAGCTATTGGCAGGAGGCCGGCGAATGGCCGCGGGCAATCGCGCTATCGGCCTGGGGCACGGCCAATATGCGCACCGGCGGCGACGATGTCGCGCAGGCGCTTGCGCTGATCGGCGCACGGCCGTTGTGGGAGGAAACCTCGGGCCGCGTCACGGGCTTTGCGATCACTCCGCTGTCGGAACTGAAACGCCCGCGTGTGGATGTGACCTTCCGTGTCTCCGGCCTGTTCCGCGATGCATTCCCGACCCAGATGGACATCATCGGCTCCGCCGTGAGCGCCGTGGCCGAACTCGACGAACCCGACGACGCCAATCCCATCGCCGCCAATGTCCGCGCCCGCACCCGGACGCTAGAAGCTGGTGGCATGACCTGCGAGATTGCGCGGCGGCAGGCGACGCGCCGTGTGTTCGGCTCCAAGCCTGGCGCTTATGGTGCGGGCCTGCAGGCGCTGATGGATGAGGGTGGCTGGAGTAATCGCGCTGATATCTCCGAGGTCTATCTCGATTGGGGCGGCTATGCCTATGGCGGTGGAACCGATGGCGAGGACGCGCGCGGTGAATTCGCCGAACGGCTGAGGGGCGTCGATCTCGTCGCGCAGGCGCAGGACAATCGCGAGCACGACATTCTGGATTCCGACGACTACTACCAGTTCATCGGCGGCCTCGCGGCGACGGTGCAGACGCTGCGTGGCTCAGCGCCGCGCATCGCCCATATCGATACGTCGCGACCGGAAGCGCCGATTGCCCGGCCGCTTGCGCATGAGATCTCGCGCGTGGTGCGCGGCCGCGGCGCCAATCCGAAATGGATCGCTGGCGTCATGCGTCACGGCTACAAAGGCGCCTTCGAGATCGCGGCGACGGTTGATTATCTGTTCGGTTTCGCGGCCTCCACCAATGCGGTCGCCAATCACCATTTCGATCAGCTGTTCGCCTCCTATCTGGAAAATGACGAGGTTCGAGGCTTCATGGCATCCGCCAATCCCGCGGCGCTGCGCGAGACGGCTGCGCGCTTTGCGGAAGCGATGCGCAGGGGCCTGTGGACGCCACGTTCCAATCGCGCTGCCGATCTGATCGCCGAACTTCTGCCGCAGGCACACAAAGAGATCGCAAAGGAAATCGCATGACCGAACTCGCCCACGACGATGAAGAAAATGCCCGCCACAAGATCAAGGCGGCCAAGCACAAGGCCGCCAAGGACAAAATCATGGCGACCAAGGTCGGCGAGAAAGGCCTGTTGATCGTCCATACCGGCACCGGCAAGGGCAAGACCTCGGCAGCGCTGGGCATGGTGTTCCGCCATATCGGTCACGGCTATCCCGTCGGCATCGTGCAGTTCACCAAGTCACCGGAATGGGACACCGGCGAAGCGCGGCTGCTGAAGACCTTCCCGGATCTCGTCACGCTGCACATCATGGGCGAGGGCTTCACCTGGATCACGCAGGACCGCGAACGCGACATTGCTGCCGCGACCGCGGGCTGGGAGCGCGCCAAGGAAATGATCCGCGATGACCGCCATCGCCTGGTGTTGCTCGACGAACTCAATATCGTGTTGCGCTATGACTATCTCGACCTCAATGAGGTGCTGACCTTCCTGCGCGACGAGAAGCCGGCCGACAAGCACGTGGTCATCACCGGCCGGAACGCCAAGCCCGAGCTGATCGAGATGGCCGATCTGGTCACCGAGATGACGCTGATCAAGCATCCGTTCCGCGCTGGCATCAAGGGCCAGAAGGGCATCGAGTTCTGATGAACCTGAATACGCCCGCGCTGATGATCCAGGCGACCGGCTCCAATGCCGGCAAGTCGACGATCGTCGCTGGGCTGGCGCGGGCACTGGTGCGGCGTGGCTTGAATGTGGCACCGTTCAAGCCGCAGAACATGTCGAACAATGCTGCTGTCGCGGTCGATGGCGGCGAGATCGGCCGCGCGCAGGCGGTGCAGGCGCGGGCCGCCAGGTTGCCGCCAAGTGTCCACATGAATCCGGTGCTGTTGAAGCCGGAGACGGACACCGGCGCCCAGGTGATCGTTCAGGGCAAGCGCTGGGGCACGCTGCGGGCGAAGAACTATCTGGAGAAGAAAGCTGCACTCCTACCGGCGGTGCTTGAAAGTTTCTCGCTGCTGGCCGATCAGGCGGACATCGTTCTCATCGAGGGCGCCGGCAGCCCGGCCGAGATCAATCTGCGCGCCGGCGACATCGCCAATATGGGTTTTGCTGCCGCGGCCAACATTCCCGTAGTGCTCGCCGGCGATATCGATCGCGGCGGCGTCATTGCGAGCCTCGCCGGCACGCATCTGGTGCTGGAGCCGGAAGAACGTGCGCGCATCCACGGCTTCATCGTCAACAAGTTTCGCGGCGATCCCAGCCTGTTCGACAACGGCCTCAGGGCGATCACGCGGCTGACGGGGTGGCCATCCATCGGTGTGTTGCCCTGGCTGCCGCAGGCGGCGTTCCTGCCCGCCGAAGACGCCGTCGATCTCGACCGCACTCACGCCTCGTCATCGACGCGTATCATCGCGGTGCCGGTGCTGGCGCGGATCGCCAATTTCGACGATCTCGATCCGCTTGGCATGGAGCCCGGCGTGAAGCTCGTCTTCATCAGGCCGGGCGAAGCCATTCCGGGCAATGCCGACGTGATCATCATTCCCGGCAGTAAATCCACCATCGGCGATCTCGCCTTTCTCCGCGCTCAAGGCTGGGACATCGATATCAAGGCGCATGTGCGCCGCGGCGGTCACGTGCTTGGCCTGTGCGGAGGCTATCAGATGCTGGGTAAGACGATCGCCGATCCCGATGGCGTTGACGGTTCGCCAGGGACCGTCGACGGGCTTGGCCTGCTCGATATTGCGACGTTGATGAGCGCGGACAAGTCCACCACGCTGGTGGCAGGAACGCATTGCGCAACTGGCGCCGCCATCGAAGGCTATGAGATTCATCTCGGTCGCAGCGAGGGTGACGACTGCGCGCGGCCGCTGCTGATGATCGATGGACGACCTGATGGTGCTGCGTCAGTCGATGGACGGGTGCAGGGCACTTATGTCCATGGCTTGTTCACCGGCGATGCGTTCCGCAAGGCATGGCTGGCCAATCTCGGCATTGCGTCGTCGCTGGCCTATGACGCGCAGATCGAAGCCGCGCTCGATGCGCTGGCCGATCATTGCGAAAAGCATCTCGATATCGATCGGCTGATCGAGATTGCCCGCAGCCGTTAGAGCGGCAGCGCCAGCGCCGCATAGATCATCACCTGCAAAAGGCAGGCTGCGACGAATACGCGAAGTGCTCGCCTGATGTCGTCAGGTTTTGCGGTTCGACCTTCGGCATTGAGATAGAGATCGTTGACGGCGCCCTCGGCATAGACGCGCGGTCCAGCGATCGCGATTCCGAGCGCGCCAGCCATGGCGCTTTCCGGCCAGCCGGCATTGGGCGAACGATGCTTGGAAGCGTCGCGCATCATGATCTTCAATGACGCGATGATTGATCCGCGTGCGACCGGCGCAGAGAGCGCGACCAATATTCCCGAAAGGCGCGCCGGGATCAGATTGACGAGATCGTCGAGCCGCGCCGCCGCCCAGCCGAAATCCTGATACCGCACGCTGCGATGACCGATCATGGAGTCGGCCGTGTTTATGGCCTTGTAGGTGATCAGGCCGGGCAATCCGAGCAATGCCAGCCAGAACACCGGCGCGACGATGCCGTCGGAGAAATTTTCGGCGGTGGATTCGATCGCCGCGCGCGCGACGCCGCCTTCATCAAGCCGCTCCGGATCGCGGCCGACGATCATTGCGACGACCTGGCGTGCTGCGGGCAATCCGCCCTCGGTGAAAGCGCGGTGCACGCGGGCCACATGCTGATACAGGCTGCGTTGGGCGATCAGCGTCGAGGCAATCAGGGCTTCGACGCCGAAACCGATCCAGTTGTCGTTGAGAAGATCGGTGAGCAGTCCGCCGACAAGTATTGCGACACTGACCAGCGCGATGATAGTGACGACGCCTGCCAGCTTGCGCTGCCGACGCGACCAGTCTTCAAGATTGAGCCAGCGTTCCAGCCAGCCGATGCCGTTGCCGATCCAGACCACGGGATGCGGTAGTCGTCGCCACAGCCAGTCGGGATCGCCGATCACGGCATCGAGCAGCAGCGCCGCGACCACCAGGAGGAGCGCGTCGCCATCCACCAGCATCAGGGGGCCACGCGGTTGATTTCGGTGGTCAATCGGTCGAGTGCTTCGACCATGGTCGGGCCACCGCAGGCGGTGAGGCGCTCGGGCAGAACCAGTCGCTTCGACGCCGGATAGAATGTCTCCAGTGCGGGATGCAGCAGGAAGGCGCGGCCTTCGTCTTCGGCGAAATCAGTATTGTCGGTGACCAGCAGCAGATCGGGCCGCAGCGTGACGATGGCCTCCAAGGAGGCGAAGCCGCCAGCCTTGAGGCCGAGCTCGCCGCCGGCATTGCGCAGCCCGACCGCTGATAGCAACGATGTGGTCAGATTTTCGCCGCCGGACACCCAGCCGCGCCGCGACACCGCCAGCACGCGCAACGGCTTGCGCTGTACGGCGGCATGGGCCTGCGCGATAGCAGTATCGAGCTTCACGATCTCGGCCTCGGCACGCTCTGGATGCTTCGCCAGCGCGCCCATTTGGCGAAGCTGCTTCTTGACGTCGTCGAGCGAGCGGGCCGGATCGAATTCGGCGACCTTCAGTCCCTTCTCTTTCAGGAGTTCGCGGGTCGCGCGCTTGGTGAAGCGGCCTGCGACGACGACATCCGGCTTCAGCGCCAGCACGTCCTCGGCCTCGCCGGACAGCAGGCGGAACGCCTTAGCCTTGTCCTTATCCCATGAGCGGAACGGATCGCGCGCATAGGGGCTGAGGCCCAAAATCTGCTCGGGATCGGCGAGGGTGACGAGCAGTTGATCGGTGCAGAGATTGATCGAAGCGATACGCGGCAGATCCGCTGCACTGGCCTGCAGCGGCGCGTATGCGAGCAGTGCGAGTGCCGTAGCCGCGAGCGGCCAAAGCCTCTCGCGCTTCGCCCGATATGATGGCATGACACAGGCATGAAACATGGTGGCGATCTCACGCAGGCGATGGCGGAATTCGGCGGCGCGCCGGACCAATGGCTCGATCTCTCGACCGGGATCAATCCATGGCCGTGGCCCATTCCTGCCAACCTGCCGAGTCATCTTTGGGAACGCTTGCCGACGCGCGCCGACGAACAGTCGCTGTTGTCCGCCGCGCGCAGCGCCTACCACGTACCCGATAACGTCGATGTCGTTGCTGCTGCCGGTACGCAGGCTCTGATCCAGTGGCTGCCGCATCTCGCCGTGCCCGGAGCCGTTGCCATCGTCGGGCCGACCTATAACGAGCATGTCGCGGCTTGGCGTGCCGGCGGACATGAGGTTGGCGTGATCGGCAGCCTTAGTGTGTTGCCTGATCATGCCAAGCATGTGGTGATCGTCAATCCCAACAATCCCGACGGGCGTGTCGCCACGCGCGATGAACTCGCCGATGTTGCGGCGATCCTGCAGCGACGCGGCGGCTGGCTGGTGATTGACGAGGCCTTCGCCGATGTCGATCCCGCGATCAGCGTGGCTGGCCTGTGTGCGACACTGCCGGTAGCGATCCTGCGCTCGTTCGGAAAATTCTACGGTCTCGCGGGCGTACGTCTCGGCTTCGCGCTCGCGGCGCCGCTGATCGCGCAGCGTATCGCGGCGGCGGTTGGTCCATGGGCGTGTTCCGGCCCGGCGCAGGTCATCGGCGCGGCCGCTTTGCGCGACGAGCGCTGGGCCACGCAGACTCGCGTCGCGCTGGTCGCGCAGGGCATCAAGCTGGACAATGTGTTGACCGATGCCGGTTTCGAGATCGTCGGCGGCACGCCGCTGTATCGGCTGGCGCGACGTGCCGATGCCTCGAAATGGCATATCGCATTGGCCCGGCAGCAGATCTGGTGTCGACACTTCGACTGGAGCCATGAGCTGCTGCGGTTCGGCCTGCCACCCGATGCGGCTGCTCTGAGCCGGCTTGCTTCTGCGCTGGCGAAATAACCGCCACATCGCTCAGACTCCCGCCCAGGGGAGGATAATCGTTTCGTTCCGGTGTTCGGCGCGATAGGCGCTGATGCGGAACACATTGGCGACGATGTCGTCAGACAGCGCCTGTTGCGGTGCGCCTTGGGCCGCGAGGCGCCCGTCGGACATCACCAGCACCGTATCGGCAAAGCGTGCTGCGAGGCCGAGATCGTGGGTCACCACGATCACCAGCACGCCGCTGTCGGCGACATCGCGGAGGTTCTTCATGACGTCGATCTGGTAACGCGGATCGAGCGATGCGGTCGGCTCATCCGCCAGCACGATCGGCGCCTCGACAGCGAGGACGCGGGCGAGCGCGACGCGGCTGCGTTCGCCGCCGGAGAGTTCGGTCACACGCCGATCGGCAAAGGCGACGACGTCGGTGGCCTGCATGGCGCGTTCGACCGCAGCCTTGTCCGACGATGTCAGCCGCGCCGGATCGGTCGCGCCATGCGGATAGCGGCCAAGGGCGACGACGTCCTTCACGTCGAGCGGCCAATGCACGACATGGCCTTGCGGCAGATAGCCGAAGCGCTTGGCGCGCTCGCGGAGCGACAAGGACGCCAGTGTGTCGCCGGCGACATGGATCGCGCCGGTGGACGATTGCAAGCCTGCCAGCGCGCGCAGCAGCGTCGTCTTGCCGGCGCCGTTCGGGCCAACCAGGGCGACGAGGTGCTGTCGGTGCAGCGAAAGCGAGACTTCGTGCAGCACCTCGCGCCCGGAGAGCGTGACGCTCAGATTGCTCGCGGTCAGTAGCGCCTGATCGGTCATGCGACGCCTCCGCCCAGAGCGCGCCGCTCGCGCATGATGAGATAGAGGAAGAATGGCACGCCGATGATCGAGGTCAACACGCCGACCTTGATGTCGGTGGTCGATGGGATCAGGCGCACGGCGATATCCGCGGCCAGCAACAGCGCCGAGCCGGTCAGGGCGCTCGGGATCAACAGGCGTGCGGGATCATGGCCGATGATCGGGCGCATCAGATGCGGCGCGATGAGGCCGATGAAGCCGATCGTGCCGGTGACGGCGACAGCGCCGCCAACGCCGAGCGCGACGCCGAGGATCACCAGCAGGCGCAGGCGGCTCACATGGACACCGAGGCTCTGTGCGGTTTCTTCGCCGAGGCTCAATGCACGAAAGGCCGAGCGCTGGCTCATCAAAATGATTGCACCGGCGATGATGAATGGCAATGCCAGCGTGACGTGACGGAAGCTGCGGTCTTCCAGCGAGCCGAGCAGCCAGAACGCGATCTCAAGTGCGGCGAAAGGATTTGGCGAGAGGTTCATCACCAGCGCCGTCGCAGCACCTGCGAGACTTGAGATCGCAAGCCCGGCGAGGATCAGCAGCAACAGGCCCGCATTGCGACCGGCGATACCGAGCAGCACGAACACCGACAGGAACGCCATCGTGATGCCGGCAACAGGCAGCGCCCATGAGCGCACATCGGCCCAGCCGAGCGAAATCATCAGCACCGCGCCGAAGGCCGCCGATTGCGGTGCGCCGAACAGTGATGGCGAGGCAAGGGGATTGCGCAGCAGGCCCTGCAGCGCGGCGCCGGACAGACCGAGGATCGCGCCGATGGCCAGCGCAAGGATCGCGCGCGGCAGGCGGATTTCGCGCACGATGATCTGATGCACATCGCTGCTGCCGCCGAACAATGCATCGAGCACCGTCAGCGGCGAGAGTTTGACAGGTCCGGTGCCGAGCGAGCCCAGCGCCAGCAGCGTCACAAGACCGACGAGCGCGATGGTCGCGATCGTCCGGCGGCGTACTGCTGGCGCTGCGGTCACCATGTGGCGTTGAAGCCTGCGTAAGCCGCAGGCCCCGTGGTGCCGAAGTTCAGCACTTCCTGATAATGCTCATTCAGGATGTTCTCGCCTCGGGCGAAGACCTTCCAGTTCGCATCGATCTTGTACTCGGTATAGAGATCGACGCGGGTATAGGCATCGACCTGACCGACCTGATTGGCACTGCTGAAGCGCTTCGACACCGTGGTTACGCGTGGCTCGATCATCCACTTGTCGGTGGGCGTGATGGTGAGCGCGAAGCGGGCGAAGTTCTTGGGCCGCCGTGCCAGCACGGTGTCGGTGCCGAGATCCTGGGCGTGCAGATAGGTGTAGGCCACGTTGAATTTCACCCAGCCCGGAATGACATCGACATTACCACCCACTTCGAGGCCGCTGGTCTCGGCGCGGGCGACGTTGTTATAGCAGCCCGTGGTCTGTCCAGCGGCGCATGCACTAGGTGTAAACGATACAAAATTGATCAGATTTCTATAGTCGCTTGCGAAGCCCGTGACCGAAAGTACCACGCGACCGTTGAACAGGCTCTGATCGATACCGGCATCATAGCCAAAGTTCGTTTCGGGCGAGAGCGACGGGGTGCCGTTGGCCTGTGAATAGAGCTGGAACAGCGTTGGTGCCTTGGCGCCCGTTCCAGCGCTGGCGTGGAATTTCGTCCCGATCTCAGCGATACTGTAGGCGGCAGTCGCGCGCCACGTTTCGAAGCGGGCGACATCGACGACGTCATCTACGCGGCCGCCGAGGGTAACGTTAAGGCGTTCGCCGATCGGTACCGACCACAACGCGAACAACGAATTTGTGTCCTGCCGCTTCGACAACGTAGGGGTCATTGCAGTCGGCGTTTGAAGAATCCCCGTGGTGAAAGTTTGTGCCGTTTCACTCTGGGTCTTGGCACCATAGATCAACGAGCCGAAAGCGCCGAGTTTCAGCGTCGCCTGGTATTCCGCGCCGAGACTATTGCCCCAATAATCCAAGGTCCTCGCGGTCGCGCCCGTTGGCGGCCGCATGCCGAGTGGATAGCTGAGTTCGTTGAACGTGCGCTCGGTATGGGTATTCGAGACAGTTATGTTGTGCGTCAACACGCCACCGAACGAATCGATCCCAACGCGCCCGTAGACGGTTTGCAGCAGGCGGTCAGTGGACGATCCTGTGTCTGGATAGGTACCGCTGGCCGCATCATAGGCCGCACGCGTGAACGAGTGGACGATGCCGGACTCCAGCCGGATGCCTTCGCCGGCATCGTAGCCGATGCGCGCAGAGCCGCCGACGCGATCGAAGCTGTCGTTTTCGAGATTCGGAAAACGTGCTTCGAGGGCAGGGATGCGATAGCCGTAACGCGAGAAGCCGTTGCTGTGCTGACCGCCGCCGGTGAAGGCATAGGACCACGGACCGTTGGAGCCGGTCAGCGATCCCTGCGTCATGACCGTGCCATAGCTGCCGGCTTCGGTGCGGACGTTGAATTGTGCCGGGCCGGAACCCTTCTTGGTGATGATGTTGACCACGCCGCTCATGGCGTCCGATCCATAGAGCGCGCTCTGCGGCCCCTTCAGAACCTCGATGCGCTCGATGGCCGAAGGCGTGAACATCGCGAATTCGAAATCGCCGGACGCCGCCGTGGGATCGTTGACGCGGATGCCGTCGATCATCACCAGCGTCTGGCCGGTGTTGCCGCCGCGCAAGCGCACATTCGCGGTGCCGCCAGGGCCGCCGTTTTCACTGATGTCGAGACCTGGCACAGTGCGCAGCGCATCGACCAGCGAGCCGGGATTGCTGGTCGCAATGGTCTCGCCTGACACCACGCTGATCGAACTGCCAGTGCGATTGAGTTGTTCGGGTGCTCTGTCCGCCGTCACCACGATTTCGGAGAGTTGCTCGGCACTGGACTGCGCATGGGCAGCACTGTGAGAGCAGGACAGAACAACAACGGCCGCAGTGCCTGCGGCCAAATTCCGGATAGTCATATAACCCCTTCCGTCGACCCACCGTCGAACGAGTGTGAAACTCGTTACCGGCCGGTCTCCTGGCTCGCGGTGGTCTCCCGGTCCGCCTTCCCGAATCTGCGATGCAAATTCAGTGGCTTTGTGGACCTGGAATGGCCGCTTACAGTTGCGGGGGCAGCCGCGGCATAGGGGATATTTCCCCGCACCGCATTCCCGTTTCACCTCCTTGCGGAGGCACCGATAACGACAGACAGGAAGCACAGCGCGCCGCGCGGTGCAACAGCCATCGCCGCGTTGTGGACTCTATTGCTCGTGCTGTAGCGCGGCGAGCACGTCGTCGGGGCGCTCGACCATCATCATGTGGCCTGTACCCGGCAGAATCACCGTGCGGGCATTTTTCAATGCGGCCGCCAGGGCCTTGCCGGCTTTGGCGGGAGTCATCATGTCCCGCTCGCCGAGGATGAGCGTGACAGGGATATCAAGCTGGGCCGCAGCAGTCAGCGCATTCTGGTATGTATTGCAGGCGTTGAGATCGGCGAACAGCACGCCCGGCTTTGTGGCTTCCAGCACGCGCTGCGCGCCGCTATGCATCCACAACCCCGGCGCGAGGCTGCCGCCGAGTTCGGCGCGAAAGCCGAGCCCCCAGATCGACACCATGTCGATGGCGGAATGCTGATTGGCTTCGGCGTCCTTGAGCAGATCCGGGCCGACGGTCATCGTCCCCGCCGTGCCCATCAGATCGAGGCGCGTGACTTTACCGGGATGCCGCGCTGCAGCCTCCAGCGCGATCAGCGAGCCCATGGAATGGCCGATCAGTCGCGCAGTCTTTGCGCCTGCAGCCTCGATCAATGCTGCTGTCCAGTCTGCGAGATCGGCGATGGTCGTGAGCGCTTCACCCTTTGAGCGACCATGGCCGGGCAGATCCGGCGCCAGCACGGCGAAGCCATGATGCGCGAACCAGCGCGTATGCAGCGCCCATGTCGAGTGATCGAAGCCGGCGCCGTGGATCATCACGACCACCGGCAGGGAAGGATCGAATGCGCGGCCGCCATTCGCGATATAGGTCTCGTGACCGTTGACGGTGAGTTGCATCGCTCAGCCCTTCTGCGAGATGCGCAGCGCCTGCGCGAGGTCATCGATGATGTCATCGGCGGCTTCGATGCCGACGGAGAGGCGGATCAGCTCCTCGCCGATGCCGGCGGCCTTGAGCTGCTCGGCGTCCATCTGTTGATGCGTGGTGCTTCCGGGATGAATGACCAGTGTCTTGGCGTCACCGACATTGGCAAGATGGCTGGTCAGCTTCAGTGCCTCGATGAATTTGCGACCGGCATTGCGGCCGCCCTTGATGCCGAAGGAGACGATGGAGCCGGCGCCGCGCGGCAGCAGGCGTTTCGCGAGTTCGTAATCCGGATGGTTCTCCAGCGACGGATGCAGCACCCAGTCGACCGCCTTGTTGGCCGTGAGCGCCGCCAGCACCGCATGCGTATTGGCCATATGGCGCTCCATGCGAATGCCCAGCGTCTCGACGCCCTGCAGCAGCTGGAATGCATTGGTCGGCGAAAGACACGCGCCGAAATCGCGCAGGCCTTCGGTGCGGGCGCGCATGATGAAGGCGGCAGTGCCGAACTGCTCGTCGAAGACGATGCCGTGATAGCCGGCATAGGGTTCGGTCAGTTGCGGGAACTTGCCGGAGGCGTGCCAGTCGAAGCGGCCGCCGTCGATAATGACGCCGCCGATAGCGATGCCGTGGCCGCCGATCCATTTGGTGGCCGAGTTCATCACGATGTCCGCGCCGAGCTCGATCGGCCGCGACAGGAACGGCGTCGCGAAGGTATTGTCGATCAGCAGCGGGATCTGTGCGGTATGGGCGATGTCGGCGACGGCGGGAATGTCGAGCACTTCGAGGCCGGGATTGCCGATGGTCTCGCCGATGATCAGTCTGGTGTTCGGCTTGATCGCCGCCTTGAAGGCGTCGAGACCGCGCGGCTTGACGAATGTCGTGGTGATGCCGAAGCGCGGCAGCGTGTGGGCCAGCAAGTTGATGGTGCCGCCATAGAGCGAGGACGACGCCACGATGTGATCGCCGGCATTGAGCAATGTGGCGATGGCGAGATGCAGTGCCGCCATGCCTGACGCGGTGCACACGGCGCCGACGCCGTTTTCGAGTGCAGCGAGGCGCTCTTCCAGCACCGCCGTCGTCGGATTTGAAATGCGCGTATAGATGTGGCCGGCACGTTCGAGATTGAACAGCGCAGCAGCGTGATCCGAATCCTGAAACACATAGGATGTGGTCTGGTAGATCGGCACGGCGCGCGCGCCGGTGATCGCGTCCGGATGCTGGCCGGCATGCAGACTCAGCGTTTCAAAAGCAGGCGGTTTGGGTGCTGGCATGGTCGTTTTATCCCTGGACGCAATTTGCGACATCTATGGCACGAATCGGATGCGAGTGTGAGTCGGCGATATTTCAACTGATGGAACGAAACGCGGGGTGACGACTTGTACGAGGTCGATCACGCGGGAGAGTTATCATGAAGAAATTGCTGCTGTGCACTGCGGTTGCCGGTCTCGCGTTTTCATCGGTTGCGGCCGAGGCGAAAGGCTGTATCAAAGGCGCGATCATTGGCGGAATCGCCGGCCACTATGCAGGACATGGCAAGGTCGGCGTCGTTGCGGGGTGCGTGATCGGACGCCACGAGGCCAACAAGGCCGATGCGGAACGGGCGCAGAAGGCGCAGCACCCACAGCCGCCGAACGAGAATGGTCGCATCTAGATCGGCGTTGTTCTCAACGCTGGACGATGTTGCTAAAATTTGATGGACTAGACCGGTTCAGTAGAGCCTCACCCTCATCAGGTTGGGGTTCTTTTCGTCTCTGTACGATACCGGACGAGATTGGGCGTAGACGTGGTGCTGCATCGGGATGTGTTTTGGCTCGGCAAACAATGGGCCGTTACCGGCTATGGAATTCAGGCTGTCAGCCAGAAGCACAATATGAAGTTCGATATCGAGGTGTCGCAGATCTGGAACGAGGATCTGGATGCGTTGATGCGCGATGAGCCGTGGTTCGATGCGCAGGATTTTGCAGAGGCCGTGGATCGCGCGAGGCAGCGTGCGATGGAATCACCGCTGACGTTCAAGCCACCGCTGAGTGATGAACGATAGCGGCAGCGCATCATTGCAGGATTTAAATTTCAAACAGCCACTGTCCTGAAAACATGCGTTCGCATTCTCGCGGCGCTTGCGCGTCCGAGCTATGAGCATTCCCACCTCGCCCCCTTCAAGAGGGCGTGCGGAACGCCGGGTGCCCGATGCACCCTTGGGCCTGATGCCGATGCGGTCTTCCGCAAGGGGTAATGCATCAGGACTTTCGGAAGCACGAGCGATTGCCCAGCTTTCCGCCTGCGGTGTTTTTTCGGTTGCTTGCACTTTGCCTCAACGAACGCTCCGATCGCGAATTAAAGTCCCAAGGCGATGGGAAGGGAGCCTCAAGCGAATAGGCTGGACACGTTTTGACTTGGTCGTCCGTCACACTGTCCAGGGGTCTTTCCATCCGAAAGCCAGCCGTCTCCTTGCCAGTGGCAGTGCTGGCGCAGATCCGTCCTGCCCGAAGACAGACGTTCCCCCATGAACCGCGTAACGCCGCATCTCCGGCGTCCACCGCATCCAGCCCCGCGAACGTGACGATCGCGCTCGCCCCTCTCATCGGGGCCGGTCAAAAGGGAATATAGTCCATGTAGGGATGTTGTCAATGGAAGATAGGAAAATATGTTTGACGTCTTCCTGCCCCCACACTCGTCATTCCCCGGCAAACCAATTGGTTTGCCTGAGGGCGTGGCCGGCGTAAGCCGGACGCGACCCCGGAATCCCAGCATGTTCAGCAAAACACCTCAAGATTCCGGGTTCGCACTACGCGGCTGTGCCGCTTCGTGCGCCCCGGAATGACGAGCAAGGAGGCCCCGGAATGACAGTGTTGGAGAGGGAACGCAGTCTACAGGCAACGCCGCCGAAAACTGCGGCTTGCTTCTTTCGCCCTCTGCTGCAATCTGGATGGATCACTGTCAGTCACTCCAATTACGAGATTCCACGGATGAGCCAGCTCAAAGTCCATGTCGGCGACTTCACCTTCGACGCGAAATTCGAGGAGAAGGACGCCCCCAAGACCGTCGCCGCCTTCAAGAAGGCGATGCCGTTTGTCAGCCAGGCGATCCATGTGCGCTGGAGCGGCGAGGGCGTCTGGATGCCGCTTGGCGATCTCGATTTCGGCGTGCCCTATGAGAACCACACCAGCTTTCCGGCGCCGGGCCACATCATCCTGTATCCGGGCGGCATCAGCGAGACCGAGATCCTGCTGGCCTATAGCGGCGTGCATTTCGCCAGCAAGATGGGCCAGCTCGCCGGCAACCATTTCATTACGCTGACCTCGAACCTCGAAAATCTGAAAGAGATGGGCAGGACCGTGCTCTGGAAGGGTGCGCAACCCGTTCGTTTCGAGATGGTCTGATGGCCGGGAGCGATTATCCCCGCGACCTCCGCGGCTACGGCCGCAATCCGCCCGATCCGAAATGGCCGGATGGGGCGCGCGTGGCGGTGCAGTTCGTGGTCAATTTCGAAGAGGGCGGCGAGAATAACATTCTGCATGGCGACCGCGCCTCGGAAGCGTTCCTCTCGGACGTACTGGGGGCACAGCCCTGGCCGGGCCAGCGCCACGCCAATATCGAATCCATGTTCGAATATGGATCGCGCGCCGGCTTCTGGCGGCTGTGGCGAATGTTCACCGAGCGCAACATGCCGACAACGGTGTTCGGCGTCGCCACCGCCCTACAGCGCAATCCGGAAATCGTCGCCGCCATGCAGGAGGCGAAGTGGGACATCGCCAGCCACAGTCTGAAGTGGATCGAGCACAAGGATATGTCGGAGCCCGAGGAGCGCTTCGAGATTGCCGAGGCGATCCGCGTGCATACCGAGGCGACCGGCGCGCGCCCGACCGGCTGGTACACCGGCCGCAGTTCGATCAACACCATTCGCCTGCTGATGGAAGCCGGTGGTTTCAAGTATCTGTGCGATAGTTATGCCGACGATCTGCCATACTGGATCAAGGGGCCCAGCGAACCGCAGCTCATCATTCCCTATACGCTCGATGCCAATGACATGCGTTTCGTCAATCCGCAGGGTTTTGGTGGCGGCGACGAGTTCTTCACCTACCTGAAGGATTCGTTCGATGTGCTGTATGCGGAAGGCGCGACGTCGCCGAAGATGATGACCGTGGGCCTGCATTGCCGCGTCGTCGGGCGGCCCGGACGTGCGGCGTCGCTGATGCGGTTCCTCGATTACATCGCGAGCCACGAGCGCGTTTGGGTGCCGACGCGTCTTGATATCGCCGAGCACTGGCACGCCAATCTGAAACATCTCGCCGCCGACGCCCGTGCCATCGGATAGACCAGGATTGGGATAGACCCTGTCATGACAGAGAAGACGCTCGACGAACTCAACGCCTGCAGCAAAGCGGATTTCGTCGCAGCGCTGGCGAATATCTTCGAATATTCGCCGTGGATTGCGGAGAAGGCCGCGGACAGCCGGCCTTTCGCGGGCGTGAAGCAGTTGTTCGCCGCGATGCGTGGGGTGGTCGAGGAGGCGGCTGCAGGCCAGCGGCTGGCCCTGATCAAGGCGCATCCGGATCTCGCCGATAAAACGCAACGCGGCGATCTCCTGACGGCGGAGTCCAATGCCGAGCAGAACAGCGTCGGGCTCGACCGGCTGTCGGAGGCCGAATATGCGGCTTTCGATCGCGTCAACAATGCCTATCGAGCGAAGTTCGGCTTCCCCTACATCGTCTGTGTCCGTCGTCACACCAAGGATTCCATCCTCGCGGATTTCGAGAAGCGGTTGCCCAACGACCCGGCCGCCGAGGTCACCGCATCGGTCGCCGAAATCTGCAAGATCGCGGCATTGCGCACCGATCTGCTGGTCGACGGGCCGGATCGCCTACAGGTGCATGGCCGGCTCTCGACCCATGTGCTGGATACCCATAGCGGCAGACCTGCGGCCGGGATTTCGGTCGAGCTTGTCGAATTGTCGAAGCTTGGCGTCAGCCGCGTGATTGCGCGCACGCTGACCAATCACGACGGCCGCACCGATGTGCCGCTGATCGGCGGCCGCCCGGTGCCGATCGGACGCTATGAATTGACCTTCAAGGTCGGCAGCTATTTTGCGGAGCGGGGCGTGCCGATGTCCGATCCGCCGTTCCTCGACGAGATCCCGCTGCGCTTTTCGGTCTATGAACCCGAAGGCCATCTCCACGTGCCGCTGCTGGTGACGCCGTGGAGCTATGGGACGTATCGGGGAAGCTAAGGTTTCCTTCTCCCCGCTTGCGGGGAGAAGGTGGCGTCGCGAAGCGACGACGGATGAGGGGGAGCCAGCGAGTAAAACACTGGCGGGGCCGCCCCCCCCCCCCCCCCCCCCGCGGGGGGGGGGGGGGGGGGGCCCCCCCCCCCCCCCCCCCCCCCCGCCGCGCATTGCTACGCAATGCTTGAGGGAGGGAGACTCCTGTGCGCCGTTGCTGATGTGAATTTCAAACAGCCAGTGCTTTTCAGACATGCGTCATCACCCCAATTGTTTGCGGCGCGGGGGCGCCGTCGTTGCTTGCATTCCCGCCCCCTGAGAGAGGGCGTGCGGAACGCCGGGTGCCCGTTGCACCCTTGGGCCTGATGCGATGCGGTCTTCCGCAATCTAGAGTGCATCAGGACTTTCGGATGCGCCGAGCAAGTGCCCGACGTTCCGCATGCGGTGTTTTTTCGGTTGCTTGCGCTTCGCCATGGCGAACGATCCCATCACCAAAATTACAGTCCCAAGGCGAAGGGACAGGGTGCCTCAAGCGAGTAAGCCGAACGCGTTTTGACTTGGTCGTCCGTCACACTGTCCGGGGGTCTTTCCATCCGAAGCCGGACCTGTCCTCGGCGGATACGCTGAAGGTGGCGCTGTTGAAGACCAGGACCGTGGCCTATTCGGACAGCGCCAGCGGTGTGTATGTCAGCAAGGAGATGTTCGAGAAGCTCGGCATTGCCGACGCCATGAAGGACAAGGCGCGCAAGATCCCGGCGACGCCGGTCGGCGAGATCGTTGCGAGGGGCGAGGCGGAGATCGGTTTTCAGCAGATCAGCGAATTGAAGCCGGTCAAGGGCATCGAGATCGTCGGCCCGCTGCCGGCGGAGCTGCAGAAGATCACCGTGTTCTCGGCGGGGCTCGCGAGCAATGCGCCGCAACCCGATGCGGGCAAGGCGCTGATCGCGTTTCTGTCCTCGAAACAGGCAGCGCCGGTGATCGTGGCCAGCGGGCTCGAGCCCAAGGTGAAGTGAGGCGGCTGTTTGCCTTCTCCCCGCTTGCGGGGAGAAGGTGGCGTCGCGAAGCGACGACGGATGAGGGGGACTCTCCGTGGCGTTCGCGGAGAGTCCCCCTCACCCGACGCCCACATGCTTCGCATGCGGACGTCGACCTCTCCCCGCAAGCGGGGAGAGGTTAAGAGGCAAACTAATGCGTCGCAGCCGCAGCCACGCCCGCTGCTTCAGCCTTTGCCGTTTCCGCGCTGCTCACGCCGTTGAAGAACGCGTTCAGGATCACGGCCACCAGCGCACAGAGCAGGATGCCCGACTCCAGCAGCGGGTGCAGGTCGTGCGGCAGCGCCTTGAAGAAATTCGGCGACACCAGCGGGATCATGCCGAAGCCGACCGAGATGGCGACCACGAACAGGTTGCGCTGGTTGGTCTTGAAGTCCACCGCGGTGAGGATGCGTGCGCCGGTGGCCGCGACCATGCCGAACATCACGAGGCCGGCGCCGCCGAGCACGACCTGCGGCACGGACTCTACCAGCGCGGCCATCTTCGGCAGCAGACCGAGCACCAGCATGATGCCGCCGCCGGCAATGGTGACCCAGCGCGAGCGCACGCCGGTGACGCCGACAAGGCCGACATTCTGCGAGAACGACGTATAGGGAAAGGTGTTGAAGATGCCGCCGAGGAACGTGCCGACGCCATCGGCGCGCAGGCCCTTGGTCAGTGCGTCCCTGTCGACTTTCCGGTCGGTCATTTCGCCGAGCGCCAGGAACATGCCGAGCGACTCGATCATCACCACGATCATCACGATGCACATGGTGACAATGGGGACGAGATGGAATTGCGGCATGCCGAAATGGAACGGCAGCACGATGTCGACCCAGCCGGCGGTGCCGACCTTGTCGAAATGCATCACGCCGAGCACGCTGGCAAGGATCGCGCCCGCGATGATGCCGAGCAGCACCGAGACGTTGGACAGAAAGCCGGTGCCCCATTTGATCAAAGCAAGGATCACGACCAGCACGAACAGCGCGATGCCGAGCCCCTGCAACTGGCCGTAAGCCGGATTGGGGAACGTGTGCGGAACGCCATCGATCATCTTTGTGAACATGGGTAGTCCGCCACCAGCCCAGTTGATACCAACGCGCATCAGGGAGATGCCGATCACCATGATGATGGTGCCGGTGACCACCGGTGGAAACAGCGGCAGCAGCCGGCTGATGAAAGGCGCGACAACGATGCCGAAGATTCCGGCAGCGATGACCGAGCCATAGATGCCGAGCAGGCCGATATCCGGGGCGGCGGCCATCGACAGCATCGGGCCGACCGAGGCGAAAGTGACGCCCATCATGACCGGCAGGCGGATGCCGACGCCGGGAAAGCCGATACACTGGACCAGGGTCGCAAGGCCGCAGGCGAACAGGTCGGCGGAGATCAGGAAGGCGACGTCCTGCGGTGGCAGCTTCAGGGCGCGGCCGATAATGAGCGGCACGGCGACCGCGCCGGCATACATGACCAGAACGTGCTGCAGGCCCAGCGCGAGCAGGCGCGGCATCGGCAGCATCTCGTCGACGGGATGGACGCTCACTGTCATTGATCTAGCCCCTTGCTTCGGTGATGAAATATCGTGGCAATATGATCGTCAGATACAAACCTCGTGCCAGACGCCGCTGAAAGCCATTTCGCCCCGGTGGTGTGGCGACCGGTGGCACGAAGGTTGCTCAAAAGTGAGCATTGCTCAATATATTGCCCGGCGACCGAAGTTCCGCGGTTGCCACTACAGACCGGAGGTCGTGCGTGCCGCTCATCAAGAACAGATATGGAAAAGGCCGTGTCCGCATCATGCGGATCCATCGCGACGGCGACAAGCAGGATGTCAGCCAGCTCAGCATCAAGGCGATGCTGGAAGGCGATTTTGGCCGGGCCTATACCGACGCCGACAACTCCACCTCGACCTCCACGGACACGATCAAGAACATCGTCAATGTGGTGGCGCGCGAGAATACTGCGCTGTCGACGGAGGAGTTCTGCCAGGTGCTGGCGAAGCGCTATCTCGACCTGTATCCGCAGGCCAGTTCCGTCAGCATCACCGCGCATGAGACCAAGTGGGCGCGCCTCGCTGTCGACGGCGAACTACACCCGCACGCATTCCTGCTCGACAGCAACGGCAAGCCGACCGTCGAGATCCATGCCACGCGCGACGGCACGGTCATGAGCTCGGGCCTCGACGGTTTCACCTTCATGAAGTCGACCCAGTCGGGCTGGGAGAATTACTACACCGACAAATATTCGACGATCCAGCCGACCAGTGATCGCATCTGCGCGACATCGATGGTGGCATCGTGGACATGGTCCGGCAAGCCGGCGAGCTATCCCGCGACCAACAAGACAATTCTGGACACGCTGCTGAAGGAATTCGCGACGACCTATAGTCCGAGCGTGCAGAACAGCCTGTATCGTATGGGTGAGAAGGTGCTGGCCGCGGTGCCGGAGATTTCCGAGATCAGCATGGCCTGTCCCAACATCCACTACATACTGATGAATCTCTCGGCGTTCGGTCTCGATAACAACAACGACGTGTTCCTGCCGACCGACGAGCCGCACGGGCAGATCGAATGCACGGTGGGGCGGGGGTAGTTCGCGGCGAAGACAAGAGCGCCGAGCGTTCTTAACCTCTCCCCGCCCTCATGCGAAGCGAAGCTTCGCTAGGCGGGGAGAGGTCGGATCGCCCTTGCGATCCGGGTGAGGGGCGGGGCACTGCCGTCTCAGGTGTCATCCCCGCCTAGCACGCCGAAGGCGTGCGCGGGGCGGGGATCCATAAACACCAGGGATCTGTTTAAAGCGATGTGGTCGTGGCTCTGCCGCTCTTACCTTGATGATCGTGGTTATGGGTCCCCGCCTTCGCGGGGACGACACGTCTACTGACGTCGACTACTTCCCAAACTTCCTCTGCAACTCCGGAAAAATCCGATCGGGCTTGAACGGCACTTGCGTGAATCGAATCCCCGTTGCGTCGAACAGCGCGTTGCCCAAGGCGGCTGCAACGGGATTATACGGGCTTTCGCTCATCGATTTCGCACCCAATGGCCCGATCGCATCATAGGTGTCGGCGAAATACACGTCGGTGCGCGGCACATCCGCGAATGACGGCAGATGATAGTCGCGGAATTTCGGATTGACGACGCGGCCGCGGTCGTCGATCACCATCTCCTCATAGAGCGTCGCCCCCAGCGATTGCGCGACGCCGCCTTCGATCTGGCCGCGCAGCTGCATCGGATTGGCGACAGCGCCAGCGTCCGCGGCCTGCACGCTCTTGAGAACCTTGATCGCGCCGGTCCCCTTGTTCACCGCCACGCGAAATCCCTGGACGTTGAAGGCGACCGAACGCGGGGTGCCGCCTGAAGTTCCAGTAGCGCTGCGTGCGTTGCTGTCCGCCTTCATCGCCGCTACCAGCTTTTGCGCCGCGTCATGGGTGGCTTTGCCAGCGACGAATGTGCCGGCGCTGCCATAGGCGCCGGTGTCGTGACCGCCGTTCCTCGTATCGGACTGGCGCAGATGAATCTGCTCGACGCTGCAGCCAAGTGTCGTGGCCGCGATCTGTCGATGCACCGTCGCGGTGCCGTTGCCGAATTCGGCGGTGCCGACCGTGAGATCGTAGTCGTCGTCGTCGCGTTTGGCGATGACGACTTCGGCGATGTGGCCTTGCGGCGGTACGGTGTCGATCATGGTGAGCGCGATGCCGTCGCCGATCAGCCAGTCGTCATCGAGGTCGTGTTTCGTCTCCGCCTGCATCGCCTGCTCGACGAGGTCGAGGCACTGGTCGAGGCCGTAGCTGCCGATTGTCACATCGTCATAATGCGTGCCAGCGGGCGACAGCATGGGATCGCCGGGTTTGATGACGTTGTTCCGGCGGAAATCATACGGGCTGATGCCGAGCTGCGCGGCGAGATCGTCGACGGCGGCTTCCACCGCGAACAGGGTTTGCGGCAGGCCGTAGCCGCGAAACGCGCCCGCAGGCACCGTGTTGGTATAGGCGACGACGGCATCGACCTTCTTGTTGGCGCAGTTATAGACGCCGAGCGATTCACCGCAGGCGTGAAACAGCACCGGGCCCGCGTGATTGCCATAGGCGCCGGTGTTGGAGAGTACGTCGAGCTGCAGCGCGGTGAGTTTGCCGTCCTTGTCCGCACCGGCCTTCACGGCGACGCGCATTGGATGCCGCGTCGATGTGGCGATGAATTGCTCCTCGCGGGTCAGTTCCCATTTCACCGGGCGGCCGGTCTTGAGCGCGGCCAGCGCCAGAATGTCCTCGACGAACATTTCCTGCTTGCCACCGAACCCGCCGCCAACGCGTTCGCAGAACACGCGGATTTTGTCGGAGGGAAGGTCATACAGTTGAGCCAGCGCGCGGCGTGTCAGGAATGGCGTCTGCGTGCTCGAGCGGACGTTCAGCACACCGTCTGCATCGAGCCAGGCCATGCCGCCATGGGTCTCGAGATGGCCGTGCTGCACGCGTTGCGTCGTGAAAGTGCCCTCATAGGTGACAGCCGACGCCGCTAGCGCCGTTGCGACATTGCCGAATTCGCCGTGGGTTTCGGCAACGATGTTGCTGATAGCATTGCTGACGCGATGCACGGGCGTCTTGTCGGGGTGAATGACCGGCGCGCCGGGCGCGATGGCGATGGCGGGATCGAACACCGCGGGCAGGATGTCATAGACGACGTCGATGCGGCGGCAGGCTTCCTCCGCGATCGCCTCGCTCTCCGCGACGACGGCGGCGACTTTCTGGCCAATGAAACGCACGGTGTCGTCGAGGATCCGCGTATCCTCGGGATCCATTGCATCGATCTCGTGACGCGCGGTCGAGAACAATGTGGCCGGCGCATCGGCATGTGTCAGTACCGCATGTACGCCCGGCATCGCCTGCGCAGCTGACGTATCGATCGACACGATGCGGGCATGCGGATGCGGCGAGCGCAGCATCTTGACATGCAGCAGGCCGTCCATGGCGATGTCGAATGTGTAGCGCGCCTTCCCTGTCACCACCTGAGGACCAGCGGGCGCGGGCAGGCTGCGGCCGAAGGCGGTGCCGGGCTCGGCGTCTTGCACATTGGACTTGCCGTCGAGTGCGTCCTCTATCGTGCGATAGCCTGTGCAGCGACACAGATTTCCCTTCAACGACGCTCCGAGATCGGCGCGCTGTGCCTGATTGAGCGACGCGCAGGTCACGATCATGCCGGATGTGCAGAAGCCGCACTGGAATCCCTGTGCGTCCAGGAACGCCTGCTGCATCGGATGGATGCCGCCTTCCGACGCGAGACCTTCGATGGTGGTGACGGCATGACCTGCGGCGCGAAATGCCGGGATGATACAGCTATGTACAGGCTCGCCATCGAGCAACACGGTGCAGGCACCGCAGTCGCCGGCATCGCAGCCCTTTTTGACGCCGAAATGGCCGAGCTGGCGCAGGAAGGTACGCAGGCATTGGCCGGCTTGCGGCTGCTCCGAAAAGCTGTGGCCGTTGATCTCGAAGCTCATGGCCTGAAGCTCCGCAGCTCGGCGCGGATTTCTTCCGCGAGCCGCAGCGTCATCTGCTTGCGCCAGGCCGGTTTGCCGTGAACATCGTCGTGATAGAGATTGTCAGGGATCCGGTCGAGGATCGCTTCCTCAAGCGTATCGGCATCGGGAAGTGCCGGAAGCACAATGCGGACAGGACGCTTCGTCGATGCGGTGATCGTCAGCCGCAAACCATCGTCATCGCTGCTTCCGATCAGCAATGCCGCCGATCGCCCGACCGGCGTCAGCGAGATCTGCCGGAACGCGGAGCGGCGTTTGAAGGAGGCAAGCGGAATGGCAATGCTGCGCAGGAGATCGCCTGAGTGCAGCACATTGCTCTGATCGCCGGTGACGAAGTCCACGACGTCGACTGTATCTACGCTGCCATCCGCCTTCCAGATCGTGCAGATGCCATCGAGCGCGGCGGTGAGCGCGATCATCGGGCCGGCCGGCAGCGACATGCAGAGATTGCCGCCGACCGTTGCCGTCTTCCAGATCTTGAAGGAGGCGAGGAAGGCGCGGCAACATTGATTGATGAGCGGCGATGCGATCCAGTCGGGCGGGCAGGCCAGCGCGTCGAGCTGTGCGACTGTGCAGGTCGCAGCGATCTGTAATTCGCTGTCGGTGACGGTGAGGGCCGGCCATTTGAGATCGGTGAGGTCGATCAGCCGCGTCAGGTGGGTCTGCGGTTCGGAAAAAAGCCAGGTGCCCCCGGCGAGCCATGCATCCCCGGCACTCCATGTCGGCAGCTGTTCCCGCGTCGTAGGGCGGGCAACGGACGTGACCGTATTCAAATCCATAGGGCGGTTATGCTTTCACTCGGCAATGACCCCTTGAAGTATCATTGTGAACCTTGCAAGACCGACGCCAAGTCGCCGACAATTGCAGAACAAATTGAAGTATTCGTGGCTGGTCCCTGAATTGCAAGGTCGGGTCCGTGACCGAAGGAGATGAGCCATGACAGAAACGCAGGCCACATGGATCAAGGATCCCCTCGGCATTTTCGCCGAAGGGGCCGAGCGCGGCATTGTCGTCAGGAATGGCCGGATTGTCGAACTGGTGCCGGCCGGCGGCCAGCCGGCCACGGCGGATATCGCGACCTATGATGCCAGCGCCCATGTGGTGCTGCCAGGGCTGATCAATACGCATCACCATTTCTATCAGACGCTGACGCGCGCCTTGCCAGCGGCGCTGGATCGCGAGCTGTTTCCCTGGCTGCAGGCGCTCTATCCGGTCTGGGCGCGGCTGACGCCCGAGAATCTCCATCTCGGCGTCAGCGTGGCGATGTCGGAATTGTTGCTGTCGGGCTGCACCACGACCACCGATCACCACTATGTCTTTCCCGCCGGCCTCGAAGCGTCGGTCGATATCGAAGTGGCGGTGGCGCAGCGGCTCGGCATGCGCGTGCTGCTGACGCGGGGATCGATGAACCGCTCGGTGAAAGACGGCGGTCTGCCCCCGGACAGTGTAGTGCAGGACGAGGACACGATCCTGGCCGACAGCGAACGGGTGGTGGCGACATTCCACCAGCGCGGCGAAGACGCCATGGTGCAGATCGCGCTGGCGCCGTGTTCGCCGTTCTCGGTGACGACATCCTTGATGACCTCGACCGCGGCGCTTGCGGACAAGCTCGATGTCCGGCTGCATACGCATCTCGGCGAGACCGAGGACGAGAACCGCTATTGCGAGGAGATTTATGGCTGCCGTCCCTTGGATTATCTGGAGCAGACCGGCTGGCTGAACAGGCGCACATGGCTGGCGCATGGCATCCATTTCAACGGGGCGGAGATGCTGCGGCTCGGCAAGGCCGGGACCACCATCAGTCATTGCTCTTGCAGCAATCAGCTATTGGCCTCTGGCTGCTGTCCGGTCTGCGAAATGGAAGACGCGGGCGTCGGTATCGGCCTCGGTGTCGATGGTTCGGCATCGAATGATGGATCGAATTTGATACAGGAAGTGCGCGCGGCATTTCTGTTGCAGCGGGCGCGTTACGGCGTCGGACGCGTCAGCCACAAGGATGCACTGCGCTGGGCGACGAAGGGCTCGGCGGCTTGTGTGGGGCGGCCGGAGCTGGGTGAGATCGCGGTCGGCAAGATGGCGGATCTCGCGCTGTTCAAGCTCGACGAGTTGCGCTTCTCCGGCCATGGCGATCCCCTGGCAGCACTCGTGCTGTGCGGTGCACATCGCGCGGACCGGGTGATGGTGGGCGGCGCGTGGCGCGTGATCGACGGCGCCATTCCGGGGCTGGATGTCGGCGATCTGATCCGCCGGCATAGCGCGGCGGCGAAGACGATGCAGGCGGGGTGATAACTTCCGCAGAGGTATTGCGCGAACGCTTCAACGCGCGGCGGCCTGCCCTCTCCCCCCTTGCGGGGGAGAGTTGGAGAGGGGGGTGCCACAAACTCTGAACGCACCTGCTGCCGCCCCCTCCCTAACCCTCCCCCGCAAGGGGGGAGGGGACGACGGCGTTCATTGTGCGGCTATTCGCTCGTTACTTCCCCGGAATCTTGTCGTCGATGCCCTTCACATAGAAGTTCATGCCGAGCACCTGGCCGGGGTCCAGCGCGTCGCCACCCTTGCATTCCACTTCCTTGCCGTCCTGTCCCATGATCGGGCATTTGAACGGCTTCAGCGTGCCGGCGATGATGGCGGCTTCGGTGTCCATCGCCATCTTCTTCACGTCATCCGGCATGTTGGTATAGGGCGCCATCACGACCATCTTCTCTTTCAGGCCCGCCCAGGTGTCTTCCGACTTCCAGGTGCCGTCGAGGGCCGCCTTGACGCGCTCGACGTAATACGGGCCCCAGTTGTTGGTGACCGCAGTGAGCTGCGTCTTCGGACCGAACTTGATCATGTCGGAGTCCTGGCCGAAGGCGAGCGCGCCGCGCTCGGAGGCGACCTGCATCGCGGCCGGCGAATCCGTGTGCTGCATGATCACGTCGGCGCCCTGATCGAGCAGCGCCTTGGCGGCATCGGCTTCCTTGCCGGGATCGAACCAGGTGTTGACCCAGATGATCTTGATCTTGATGTCCGGATTGATCTTCTGCGCGGCGAGCATGGTCGCATTGATGCCCGAGATCACTTCCGGGATCGGGAACGAGCCGATATAGCCCAGCACGCCCTTCTTCGACATCTTGGCGGCGATCAGGCCCTGGATGTAGCGGCCTTCAAAGAACCGGCCGGAATAGCTCGACATGTTCTTGTCGCGCTTGAAGCCGGTGGCGTGTTCGAACATCACCTTGGGATTGCGCTTGGCGACCTTCAGCGTCGGATCCATATAGCCGAACGATGTAGTGAAGATGAGCTGATTGCCGGCCCGGGCGAGCTGTTCGATGGAGCGCTCGGAGTCCGGGCCTTCGCTGACGTTTTCGAGATAGGTGGTCTCGATCTTGTCGCCAAATTCCTTGACGATCGTCTGGCGGCCGACTTCGTGCTGATAGGTCCAGCCGAAATCTCCGACCGGGCCGATATAGACGAAGCCGACTTTCAGCTTGTCGGCGGCGACGGCTGCACCCAATCCGAGGCCGGTGGCCAGCAGTAGGGCGGCGGCTGCAAGTGCTTTCCTGTTCATACGCGTCTCCTGTTTGCGAGATAGTCTTGCGAGAATGTCTTTAGCGGTCGGGCACGAATACCGTGCCCAATGCTGCCGGCGCCGTGGAGCCGCCGCTGCGGGTGCGCGAGATCAGCACCAGCACGACGACGGTTGCGAGATAGGGCAGTGCGGACATCAGTTGCGAGGGCACGCCGACGCCCCAGCCTTGCGCGTGCAGTTGCAAGATTGAGACCGCGCCGAACAGATAGGCGCCGATCACGAGGCGCCCCGGCAGCCATGAGGCGAACACCACCAGCGCCAGCGCGATCCAGCCGCGGCCGGCGGTCATGCCGGGGACGAAGAAGGGTGTGTAGGCCAGCGGCAGATAGGCGCCGGCCAGACCCGCGCAGCCGCCGCCGAACATCACCGCGAACATGCGGATCTTGAGCACGGGATAACCGAGCGCATGGGCGGAGACGTGATTGTCGCCGATGGCGCGGAGGACCAGCCCCGCCCGGGTGCGATAGAGGAACCAGGACATGCCGATGATCAGCGCAAGCGAGACATAGACGAAGGCGTCTTCGCCGAACAGGATCTTGCCGACAAAGGGGAGCGTGGTCAGGCCGGGAATGTACAGCCGCGGCGCAGTGGCGATACGCTCACCGACGAAGCCGGCGCCGATCAGGCCGGAGACGCCGATGCCCAGGATTGTGAGCGCGAGACCCGTGGCGACCTGATTGACGGCGAGGCCGAGCGTCATCAGTGCAAACACCAGCGATAGCGCGACGCCCGCGAGAATTCCGCACAGCGCGCCGATGAACGTCGAGCCGGTGGCCCAGGCGCCAGCAAAGCCGCAGGCTGCGCCGACGATCATCATGCCTTCGACGCCGAGATTGAGCACGCCGGCGCGCTCCACCAGTAGCTCGCCGGAGGCGGCGAGCAGCAGCGGTGTCGACGCCGCGAGTACGGCAAGGATGATAGCTTCAAGCAGCTCCATCGGCGACCTTTCGCTGCGGCATGATGAGCTTGATCCGGTACAGGATCAGGCTGTCGCAGGCGAGCACATAGAACAGCAGGATGCCCTGAAACACCTTGGTGATATCGAGTGGGATCTTCATGGCGATCTGCGCTTGCTCCCCGCCGATAAATGTCAGCGCCAGGAAAAGCCCTGCAATTAGTATTCCAACCGGGTTGAGCCGTCCGAGAAATGCAACGATGATCGCGGTGAAGCCATAGCCGGGCGAGATGCCGGGCTGCAGATGACCAACGGGGCCGGCGACCTCGATGATCCCCGCAAGGCCGGCCAGCGCGCCGGATATCGCGAAAGTCAGCAGCACGAGCTGGTTCGACGAGAAGCCGCCGAAGCGCGCCGCCCGCGGCGCCGCGCCAACCACGCGAATTTCAAAGCCCTTGATGGTGCGGCCGAGCAGGACAGCAGCGGCAACAACGATCACCAGCGCGATGACCGCGCCGAGATGCAGCCGTCCACCCTCGAACAGCAGGGGCACGGTGGCGACCGGATCGAATTCGGCCGTGGTCGGGAAGTTGAACCCTTTGGGATCGCGCCACGGGCCGCGGACGAGATAGTCCAGCAGCAGGTCGGCCACATAGACCAGCATCAGGCTGACCAGAATTTCACTGGCGCCGAAGCGCACCTTGCAGAAGGCCGGGATCAACGCATAGAGCGCGCCCGCGATGGCACCGAGCAGCAGCATCGCCGGCAAGACCCAGACGCCGGCATCGGTGCCGTTGGTCTTCACCGCAAGCCAACTGCCCGCCACGGCACCGACGAGGAACTGTCCCTCCGCGCCGATATTCCAGACATTGGCGAGGTAACAAAGCGACAGGCCAATGGCGATCATCACCAAAGGCGCGGCTTTCACCGCGAGCTCCTGCAGCGAATAGGCGTCGGTCAGCGGCGTGATGAAATAGACGTTGAGCGCGGCGATCGGATTCTTGCCGATGATCACGAACAGGATGCTCATGGTCACGATGGTGAGCCCGATGGCGATAACGGGCGATACCAGCGCGATGATGGTCGATCGCTCCGCGCGCTTCTCAAGCACCAACTGCATCGGGCACGTCCTTTGGCGTGAGTGCGCTGCCACCCATCAACAAGCCCAGCGTTTCCCTGTCGGCATCCGCCGTCATTAACGGCTCGGACAGACGACCGTGGAACATCACAGCGATGCGATCGGCAATGTCAGCGAGTTCGTCAAGGTCCTGGCTGGTGACGAGGATGGCAGCGCCCGCAGCGGCAAGATCGAGCAGCGCCTGACGGATGACGGCGGCTGCACCCGCATCGACGCCCCATGTCGGCTGGCTGACCACGAGCACGATGGGATTACGCAGAATCTCGCGGCCGACGATGAATTTCTGCAGGTTGCCGCCGGAAAGGCTGGCGGCTTCCGGATCGCGCTTGGCCTTGCGCACGTCGAAGCTCGCGGTGGCGCGATCGACAGTCGCGAGCGTCACCGCCGTATTGATGAAACCATTGTGCACCATGCCGGAAGCGGCGTGGCCGGTGAGCAGCGCGTTTTCCGACAATCTCATGCGCGGCGCGGTGCCGTGGCCGAGCCGTTCTTCGGGAACGAAGGCCGCGCCGAGCTTGCGGCGCGCGGTAATCGACAGATGTCCGGCGGCGTGACCGTCGATGACGATGGTGCCGGGATCCTTGGCGAGACGCTCGCCGGAGAGCGCCGCGAAGAACTCGTCCTGGCCGTTGCCAGCGACGCCGGCGATCCCCAGGATCTCGCCGCCCTTCAGTTCCAGCGAGATGTTTTTCAGATGCACGCCATGTGGTTCGTCGGGCGCGAGGCTGAGATCGTTGACCACGAGCCGTGGCACGGTGGTTTGCCGATTGGCGGCGGCTTTCACCTGCTTGATCTCGGTGCCGACCATCGTGCGCGCCAATGATGCGGCAGTTTCTTCGCGTGGCAGACAGGTCGAGATCTTCTTGCCGCCGCGCAGGATGGTGGCGGTGTCGCAGAGTCGCTTCACCTCGTCGAGCTTGTGGCTGATGTAAAGGATCGCGCGGCCTTCCGACTTCAGGCGCTCCAGCACGACGAAGAGCTGATCGGCCTCCTGCGGCGTCAGCACGGCGGTGGGCTCGTCGAGGATCAGGAATTTCGGATTCTGCATCAGCACACGCACGATCTCGATGCGCTGACGTTCGCCGACGGAGAGCTGCCAGACCTCGCGCTTCGGATCGAGCGGCAAGCCATATTGCTGCGACACCTGTTCGAGCCGCGCCGACATCGCCTTGAAGGATTCCTTGCCGTCGAGACCAAGCGCGACGTTCTCGGCGACAGTGAGATTGTCGAACAGCGAGAAATGCTGGAACACCATGCCGATGCCGCGCGCGCGCGCATCATGCGGGCCGGCAAGCACCATCTTTTCGCCCTGCCAGAGCATCTCGCCTTCGCTCGGCTGGATCAGGCCGTAAATAGTTTTGACGAGCGTGGATTTGCCGGCGCCATTCTCGCCGAGCAGCGCGTGGATTTCCTGCGGACGGATCGCGATGTCGATGGCGTCATTGGCAAGAAAGCTGCCGTAGCGCTTGGTCAGACCGATGGTCTGCAGAAGCACTGTCCCCGAACGCGCGTGTCCCGATCCCGAATCCAACATTCGCTACTCACGCGTGAAAGGATGTTTGCGGCAAGTGTGTGCCGGATTGGAATGCAGCGTAAATCTCGAATAAGCGCCAGCGTCTGCCTTATTTTTGGACTGGATCGCTTTCTTGGGCGATTCCTGTCGACGCAACGCGTGAGGCTCGGCTTTTCATTGATTGAATGATGTTTATTCGACTTTCGCATTGTATACTTGGTCTGAAGTGTTGCAGTTCTGGTACACGTGCAACGAATTCGGGATCCGGATTTTCTCGTGTGTTGAGAAGTTGGGCAGTGATTTTCTTGCGGTGCAAACACGGAATCGCGGCGTGAATTCACCATCGGAGCTTCGCTCGGAAACCTGCGACAGAACGTCGCAAAATACCAATCTTTACAGTCTCTAAGCGCGTATCTTACACGCGCTCGCATGGTGTCATTTCACCATCCCGAAAACACGATGCTTCAAGCATAAAATACTGATTTCACTGGGCATCCCTGATGAAATCCGTGGCAACTATTGGAAAAAGTTGAGGCTTCTCACCCGGACTGATTGCAACAACTCTCTCGCGAGAGGCACGCAATCATTGTCAACAGGTGGGGGTAAATCCAATGGCCAATCGTTTCCGCGCAATCGCAGCCGCGACGTTGCTGTCGCTAACAGCCATGGTGCCGACAGGCTCGGCAAGCGCCGCCGACATGGCGGCCATGCCGGTCAAGGCAAAGCCGATCCCAGATCTGCCGTTCTTCCTGTTGATCGATAACCGCTTCACCTATGCCTATCAGTGGGGGGCGGTCGATCCCGGCGTCACCGCCAAGACCACCAAGCAGGTCTTCGCCTTCACCCACTTCGACGTGTGGACCTACGGCACCAACTTCTTCAACATCGGCCTCGAGAAGGCGGGCAAGAGCAGCCCGGCTAATCCGTGCGCCGATCCGCTGCGTCCGATCACGGGCTGCGAAGGCGCAACAGAAATCTACGGCCTGATCCGCAGCACGATCGGCTTCAACGAGGTCTTCAACACCAAGGCCTTCTCGATGGGCCCGCTGCGCAACGTGTCGTTCGTCATCGGTGCGGATGGCAGCACTGAAAACCGGTTCTTCTCCGCATCCAAGCGCGACGTCGTGACCGGTCTGCAATTCGCTTTCGACCTGCCTTACAAGGGCTTCTTCAACGTCAATCCGTTGTTCTATTACGAATTCGCCAACCGCAGCACCTTTACGCAGTGCGGTTACGCCGGCGCTCCCGGTCAAATCCCGGGCGTCTCGTGCAACATCGATGGCAACCGCCAGTTCAACCCGACCTGGGCCGTTGAACTCAATTACTACATGGATCTCGGCTTCCTGCCACCGAGCATGGATTATTTCGCGATCAGCGGCCGCGCAGGCTTCTACGGGCCGAAAGGTTCGGAGAACGGCCAGATCATCGGCACGGCAACCAAGATGGAGATCAACGCCGAACCGATCCGTCTGACCTTCGACGCCAGCAAGGCGATCTGGGGACCGAAATACACTCACAATGTCGACGTGTGGGTGGCCTATCGGCTCTGGCGGAACAAGTTCGGCTTGGATGAGAATGCCAGCCTGCCGTGCACCACGTTTGCGCCGGGATCGTGCCGCGAGGACTCGCTCTATTCCGGCGTCACCGTCAAGTTCTGATCTGAGCTGACTTCCGGGGCTAATTCTCCAAGGCCAATCTCCAGGCTGATGGCGTCGCGATGTCCTCGCGGCGCCTTCAGTTTTTTGCAAGCTCCAGCGCGCGTGCCGCTAACGCAGCTGCGCCCAGAAATTCTCGTGCTGCGCGGCTGCCTCGTCTTCCAGCAGTGGTCCGACGACCTCGATGCTCTTCTGCCCTGCTGCAAACACGTCGCGGCAAGGCAGATCCAGCGTGGGATTTTCCGGATGGTCGCCGGTGATTGCCTTGAGCCTCGCTTCGCCGAGCCCATAAACCAGCCGGCCAATGCCGACCCAATAGATCGCGCCGGCGCACATGGCGCAGGGTTCTGCCGACGAATACAGCGTGAAAGTCTTTAGTTCGCTCTCGTCATAGGCAATCGAGGCTTCGCTGCAGAGCAGCCGTTCGGCATGGGCGGTGCCGTCATGGGACGGCATGAAGGCGTTACCGGCTTCCATCAGGACCTTGCCGTGTGCATCGACCAGGATCGCGCCGAACGGATGGTTGCCGCGCTCCATGGCTTTGCGGGCGGCGTCGAAAGAAAGTCTGAGAAGGGCCTCATCTCTACTCGACGAGTCTTGCTTGGCCATCGGGGGGCTCCTGTCGTCCGGGTGTCGAAATCTGCTAGTTTCCCGCGAGGCCGAGCGCGGATTCGCTTTGCCCTGCTGGCCGCACTAGTATTTACGAGCTGGATCATTCAAGTCTCAGCCGGGCCAGTGGTCTGAACAAAGAAGCATGATTGCGATGGAAGAGAAAGTCGTCGGAGCTTCCGGCCAATCGCTCGGCGGCGAGATCGTCGAACGCATCAACGCGCTGGCTGCTATTTCGGAAGCGCCGGACAACATCACGCGAATATTCCTTACACCGGAACATCGTGCTGCCGCCGAACTGATCATCGGCTGGATGCAGGCAGCCGGCATGCGGGCGCGTATCGATGCGATCGGCAATGTCTGCGGACGCTATGAAGGCGACCGGCCCGGTCTGCCGTGCCTAATGCTGGGCTCACATTACGACACCGTCCGCGATGCCGGCCGCTGGGACGGACCGCTCGGGATCATCACGGCGATTTCCTGCGTCGGCGATCTCAACCGTCGCGGCCTTCGTTTGCCCTTCGCCATCGAGATCGCTGCTTTCGCCGACGAGGAGGGCGTGCGCTTTGCGTCGACGCTGCTCGGCAGCCGTGCGGTGGCCGGGACTTTTGTCGAGAGTGTGCTCGGTGGCCGCGACAAAGCGGGTATCTCGATGCGCGAGGCGATGATCACCTTCGGCCTCGATCCCGATCACATCGGCGCCGCAGCGCGCGCGCCCGGCGAATTGCTTGCCTATCTCGAATTGCATATCGAGCAGGGGCCCGTGCTTGAAGCGCAGAAGCTTCCGGTGGGTGTCGTGACTGCTATTTCGGGTGCAACGCGGCTAGCCGTCGAATTGCACGGCATGGCTGGCCATGCCGGCACGGTGCCCATGGCGATGCGGCGCGATGCATTGGTGGGCGGCGCCGAATGTATCGTTGCGATCGAGGAGTTCTGCCAGTCGGACCGCGGCGGTCTTGTCGGCACCGTCGGTTATATCAATGCGATGCCGGGTGCGACCAATGTCATTCCCGGGCTGGTATCGTTCACCATGGATATCCGGTCGCCAAAGGATTCCTATCGCAAGCTCGCAATCACCGACATGGTGCGTGAGATCGAGTCGATCGCCAAAGCGCGCAAGCTCGATCTGCAGATCAACATCACCCATGAGAATCGCACAGTGCCGTGCGCGCCCTGGCTGCAGAAGCAGATCGCCGATGCAATTACTGCCGAGGGTTATCGCGCTTTCGAGCTGCCGAGCGGCGCCGGCCACGATGGCATGGCGATGACCGATATTGCCGATGTGGCGATGCTGTTCGTACGCTGTCGCGGCGGCATCAGCCACAATCCCGCCGAGCATGTGGACGATGCGGATGTCGAGGTCGGCGCGCGCGTGTTGTTGCGCGTGATCGAGAATTTTAAGCCGAAGGCCTGATGCGATGGCAGATTTCCACGGCGTGTTTCCCTATCTCGTCTCGCCTGCTGATGACGAGGGGCGTATCCGCACCGATGTGCTGGGCCGCCTGTGCGGGGATCTCATCGGCGCGGGCGTGCATGGTCTGACGCCGCTCGGCTCGACCGGCGAATTCGCCTATCTCAATCGCGAGCAGCGCAGGACGGTGGTGCAGGCCACGATCGATGCGGCAGGCGGGCGCGTGCCGGTGGTGGCGGGCGTGGCCTCGACCTCGACGGTGGATGCGGTGGCGCAGGCTAAGTCGTATCAGAAGCTCGGTGCTAACGGCATCCTGGCCATTCTCGAAGCGTATTTCCCGCTCAAGGATGCGCAGATCGAATCCTATTTCCGCGCCATCGCGGATGCCGTCGATATTCCCGTGGTGATCTATACCAATCCGCAATTCCAGCGTTCGGATCTGACGCTCGACGTTGTGGCGCGGCTCGCCGAACATCCGCGCATCCAGTATATCAAGGATGCCTCCACCAATACCGGGCGGTTGCTGTCGATCATCAATCGCTGCGGCGACAGACTGAAAGTGTTTGCCGCCTCGGCGCATATTCCGTCAGCTGTCATGCTGATCGGTGGCGTCGGCTGGATGGCAGGCCCGGCCTGCGTCGTGCCGAAGCAGAGCGTCGAACTCTACAATCTCTGCAAGGCGCATCGCTGGGACGAGGCCATGGTCCTGCAACGGCGGATGTGGCGGCTCAACGAGGCCTTTGCGCGCTATAATCTGGCGGCCTGCATCAAGACGGGCCTCGCGATCCAGGGCTACGAGGTCGGCGACCCCGTGGCGCCGCAGCCGGCTTTGACCGCCGACGAGCGCAAGGTGATCGAAGCCGTTTTGCGGGATGTCGGCTGATCGATATCGTTGCCGCCAGACGCGCAAACGAGCAGCGCTCATGCACATTCTGTCGCTCAGCCTTGTGCGGCTGGCCTGTTGGCTCACGCGGTCTTTCTGGGCTAGAAACCATACAGCCCGCCCGTAAGGCTCGCCATTGAAGGACGTCTGATGAACATTCTGCCCGGCAATCTGCGCTTCGGCGCCGGTCTTTCTCCCAAGCGCCTTGAAGATCAAAGACTTCTCACCGGGCAGGGCAAATTCATCGACGACAGACCGGAAGACGGCGCGCTGTGGCTGCATCTGCTGCGCTCGCCGCATGCCCATGCGAAGATCACCGCCATCGACGTCACCGCCGCGAAGGCGATGCCCGGTGTCGAGGCGATCTATACCGGCGCGGATCTCGTGGCCGACGATGTCGGCACGCTGCCGACGCTGCCGATCTTCAAGCGTCCCGACGGCTCGGCGGCGACCTTTCCGCCGCGCCGGCTGCTCGCGCATGAAGTCGTGCGGTTCGCTGGCGAAGCGGTGGCGGCGATCGTCGCCACGTCGCGCGCCGCTGCCCAGCTCGCGGCCGAGGCGATCGACATCAGCTATAACGTCCTGCCTGCGGTGGTCGATCCCGTCGAGGCGATGAAGCCCGGTGCGGCGGTGGTCTGGCCGGATGCACCGGACAATATCGTTGCGGCCACCAGCTATGGCGATCCTGCCAAGGTGGAGGCTGCTTTTGCCGCTGCCAAGCATACGGTGTCGCTGGATATCGTGAGTCAGCGTCTCGTGCCATCGGCCATGGAGCCGCGCTCGACCATCGCTGAAGTCGACAAGAAGTCCGGCAAGCTGACCCTGTACGTGCAGTCGCAGACCCCGGCATCGACCCGCGATATCCTTGCCGACGCGGTGCTCAAGCGTCCGAAGGAATCGATCCGCGTGGTGGTGGGCGATATCGGCGGCGGGTTCGGCCAGAAGACGAGCCTGTATCCCGAAGACGGCGTCGTCGCCTATGTAGCCGTGAAGCTGAACAAGACGATCCGCTGGCGCGGCGATCGTACCGACGAATTTGTCGGCGGGACGCATGGTCGCGATCTGACGTCGACGGCAGAACTCGCGCTCGATGCCAAGGGTCGGATCTTGGCCTATCGCGTCCGTTCGATCGGCGGCACCGGTGCCTATATGTCGGCCACCGCTGTCATCATTCCGCTGGTGCTGGGGCCGTTCGTGCAGACCGGCGTCTACGACCTGCAGAACGTGCATTACGACATCAAGGCGGTCATCACGAACACCGCACCCGTGGGCGCCTATCGTGGTGCCGGGCGTCCGGAAGCCGTTTTCATCATCGAGCGTTTGATGGACGCCGCCGCACGGCAGATGGGCATGGACCCGCGCGCGATCCGCAAGGTCAACTACATCAAGCCGACGCAATTTCCCTATAAGAACGCCGTTGGCCAGACCTATGACAGTGGCGCCTTCGCGCACATGCTCGACCGTGCCACCGAACTGTCGGATTGGGACGGCTTCGCCGCGCGCAAGAAGGCGGCGAAGAAGAAAGGCCTGCTCTACGGCCGCGGGCTCACCAGCTATATCGAATGGACCGGCGGTCCGGGCACCACGGAGAAGGTTCGCCTGCGCGCCACGGCCAATGGCCGCGTCATCCTGCATTCCGGCACCATGGCGATGGGGCAGGGCCTGCAGACCGCCTATTCGCAGCTCGTCTCTGAAGCGCTTGGCATTGGCATCGACAAGATCGATGTGATCCAGGGCGATACCGACGTCATCGTCGGCATGGGCAGTGTCGGTTCGCGTTCGCTGTTCGTTGGCGGCACTGCCGCGGTGGTGTCGGCCGCCGACATGATCGCCAAGGCGCGCGAGAAGGCGGCCAACATGCTCGAAGCTTCGGTGGAGGACATCGAGTATTCCGCGGGTTTCCTCACCGTCGTCGGCACCGACAAGCGCGTTGGCCTGTTCGAGATCGCGAAAGCCGAAGACGGCGAACAGCTCAGCGTCGAGTCGACCGGCGTGGCGGACGGCCCGACCTGGCCGAACGGAACGCATATCTGCGAGGTCGAGATCGATCCGGAGACCGGCATCACCAATGTCGTTCGCTACACCACGGTCGACGATGTCGGCGTGGCGGTGAATCCGATGCTGGTGACCGGCCAGATCCACGGCGGCGTGGCGCAGGGCATCGGCCAAGCGCTGTTCGAGAACGTTCATTACGACGAGGATGGCCAGCTCATCACCGCCAGCTATCAGGATTACTGCATTCCGCGCGCGGGTGACCTGCCACCTCTGTCAGTGACATTGGATGGTTCGGCACCCTGCGTCACCAACCCGATCGGCTCGAAGGGCTGCGGAGAATCCGGCGCGATCGGTGGTCCGCCCTGCATCGTCAATGGCGTGCTGGATGCTCTGCAACCACTGGGCATCACGCAGCTCAATACGCCGCTGTCGCCCATCAAGGTTTGGGAAGCAATCAGGAGCGCAAGCGCAGCGCATGGCTGAGACCCTGCAGGATGGGTAGAGCGTCGTCGCGAAACCCATCATGATCGGGTTCTATGCGATGGGTTTCGCTTCGCTCTACCCATCTTGCGGATAACAAGAAACTTCAACCGGGAGAGAAAACACAATGAAGAGCTTCAAGGTTCTCGAATTCAACGAACCGCTCGGCGAGGTCGACGAGCAGACCCCGCAGCCGACCGGCACGCAGGTGCTGATCCGCGTGAAGGCTGCGGGCGTCTGCCATAGCGACCTGCACATCTGGGAAGGCGGCTATGAACTCGGCCACGGCCGCAAGAAGCTGTCGCTGAAGGACCGCGGCATCACGCTGCCGCGCACCATGGGTCACGAGACCGTCGGCGAAGTCATTGCCTTTGGTCCGGATGCGCAGCAGGAAGCCGGCGGCGTCAAGATTGGCGATATCGCATTGGCCTATCCATGGATCGGCTGCGGCAAATGTGTGGTCTGTCTTGCCGGTGATGAGAATCTCTGTCTTGCGCCGCGCTGCCTCGGCGTGCATTGCGATGGTGGCTATTCGGATCACCTCCTGGTGCCGCATCCGCGCTACTTGATCGACCTCAAGGGCATGGATCCGGTCATCGCCGCGCCCTACGCCTGCTCGGGCGTCACGACCTATAGCGCGCTGAAGAAGATCGAGAGCGATCTCGGCAATCCGATCGTGATCTTCGGGGCCGGTGGCCTCGGCCTGATGGCGCTTGAACTGTTGAAGGCGATGGGCGGCAAGGGCGCCATCGTTGTCGATATCGATGCGCGAAAGCGCGAGGCGGCGATCAAGGCCGGCGCTCTGGCGGCCGTGGACGGCAATGCGCCCGACGCGCTTGAGCAGCTTGCCAAGGCCGCCGGTCAGCCGATCCTGTCGGTGATCGATCTGGTCGGCACTCCGTCGACGACGCAGCTCGGCTTCGACGTGCTCTCCAAGGGCGGCAAGCTGATCATGGTCGGCCTGTTCGGTGGCGGCGCCACCTGGGCGCTGCCGCTGATCGCCATGAAGGCGCTGACCATCCAGGGCAGCTATGTCGGCAATCTCCGCGAGACCAAGGAACTGCTGGAGCTGGTGCGCACCAAGAAGGTGCAGCCGATCCCGACGAGCCCGATGCCGCTTGCAAAGGCCAATGCGGCGCTGAACGATCTGAAAGACGGCAAGCTGGTCGGCCGCGCGATCCTCACGCCGGCGTAGGGTTGAAGCATTCGTTCTGACACCGAGAAGCGGCCTTCGGGCCGCTTCTTTTTTGCCTCGAAGGCAATTAGCCGGCCGTCACGTCCACGAGCTCTTCGCCATCCAACACACGCTTCGCCTTGGCATGGTCGAGATCGCCTTCCCATGCACCGACCACGACGGTGGCAACGCAGTTGCCGATCAGGTTGCCGAGCGCGCGGGCCATGCCGATGAACCAGTCTACCGACAGCACCAGCACGAGACCGATGGCGGGAATGCTCGGCACGGCATTCAGCGTCGCGGCAAGGATCACGATCGCTGAGCCCGGTACGCCGTGGGCGCCCTTCGACGTCACCAGCGAGACGCCCAGCACCAGCATGAGGTCGCCGAAGGACAGCGGTGTATTCGTGGCCTGCGCGATGAACACGACGGCCAGCGTCAGATAGATCGAGAATGCATCGAGGTTGAACGAGTATCCGGTCGGGATCACGAGGCCGACCACGTTGTCCTTGACGCCGAGCCGTTCGAGTTTGCGCATGACCTGGGGCAGCACTGCATCCGATGACGCGGTGGCGAGCACGATGGTGAGTTCTTCGCGCAGATAGTTCAGGAATTTGATGATGTTCAGCCCGGCCAGCGCCATCACGCCGCCGAGTACGCCGAAGACGAAGATCGCGACCGAGACATAGAACAGCACCACCAGCGAGACGAGTTGCTTCAGCGATCCGACACCGTAGCGTCCGACCGTATAGGCGACAGCGCCGAGCACGCCGATCGGGGCGAGGCGAACGATCAGTCCCATGGCGCGGAACAGAACGGTCGATACGGCTTCGATGAAGCTCGAAATCCGCTCGCCCTTCTCGCCACCGACCAGCGCCAGGCTGGTGCCGAACAGGATGGCGAAGAACAGCACCTGCAGGACGTCGTTGCGCGCCAGAGCGTCGAACGAGGTGGTCGGAATGATGTTGAGCAGGAAACTACCGATGCCGCCGCCCTGCAGCTTGTGAGCGTTGTCTGCGACCGTCGTGAGTGCCTTGCCGTCGAGCGAGGCCGGATTGATGTTCATGCCGTGGCCCGGGCCGAACAGATAGGCCAGCACCAGGCCGACAACGAGCGCCAGCGTGGTCATGGCCTCGAAATAGATCAGCGCCTTGACCCCAACCCTGCCGACCTTCTTGAGGTCGCCGGCACCCGCAATGCCATGCACCACCACACAGAACACGATGGGGGCCACAATCATGGAGATGAGTTTGAGGAAGGCGTCGCTGAAGACCTTCAGGCCGACCGCGAAGTCCGGCACGGCGATGCCAAGGACGATGCCGAGCAGCAGGGCGACAAGCACCTGCACGAAGAGCGACTGATAGAGAGGCTTGCGGATTGGTTCGACGGCGGTAATCGTAGCTGTAGACATGGTTCGCTCCCCCTGAGGTTCACGAATATTCCAGCAACAACTGTGCCACCGCTAGGTGCAGATGCGTAAAGTCTCGCCGCGGTTACGGCGAGTTCTTTTCGTGTCGAGGGGGGATTGAAATCGAGCCGATCAGCGGCCGGGTCGCTCCGGCGGCCATGCGACGATTACTTTTCTTCGTCGGCGATCGCTTCCATCAGGACGACCATCTGGCGCTGGACCGTCTGGCTCTTGATGCGGCTGTAAGCACGAAGCAAGCGGAGGCTGAAAGCGCTATCGAGGAATAGCAAGCTTTCCACTTCGCGGCTCTTGCCATCGCCATCGTAGAAGAAGGTGACCGGCACATCGAGCGCCGTCGCAATCTGCTGAAGACGCGCAGCGCCAACGCGATTGACACCCTTTTCGTACTTCTGAACCTGCTGGAAGCTGACGCCCAGCTTTTCGCCTAAATCCGCCTGCGAAATTTTCTGCTCAACACGACGCAGACGGATCCTCTTGCCCATCTCAATGTCGGGTTTGCCGGCGCTACGTTGCTTCATTCGTCACCATTCAGTTTGTTTGAATAAGGGAGTTTGGTTTTATTTTCTTGTTAGAGCTTCTTAGCCCGAGAGCCCTTAAAGCTAACTTTCAAAGGCATCTCTGTTATACACATCGTCATGACGATTGGGATGGCTGAAATCGTCGCGATACTCGAATTGATCGACACGTAATCGCGAGGGTCATCCAATCGTACAAAAAACCTTGCGGTATTCTGTTGCTACTTCGCATTGCTTGCAAAACTTCCAACGAATACCGGAACTCAACTTTCTATCGATACGGGCCTTGCAGCGGAAGCGAAAGTACAAGTTGGTCATCATGCTATACACATGTGACTTGCCTGACGCACGCAGGATAACTGAGAGTCGTTCGCATTCGTAAGCTGCAAATCTCTGGCATGCAGCATTCCATGCGATTTCCAGCTGCAATTTCGCACTTTACGATCTCCTGTGTAGCACCGACGTAATATCACAATTCCGTGGGTGGTTGTTGCTACGTCCCATGCGCACCGGAAGTTTCATTCCAAATTCTCACTGAGAGAGAATTTCATTTGATTCGTGCTGAGCGCGATGTGCCCGCTGGCGCGCACCGACTGAGCAATATTGATCATACCGTTCGTTACTAAACATTGCTGTCGGTAATCGCGGAGTAGATCATGGTACGCAGCTCGCGCCGAACCGGATAAGCGCTCGATGGCAACAGCTGCGTCATGAAGATTGCGATCAGCTGTTCAGCCGGGTCTATCCAGAACACCGTGCTCGCCGCGCCGCCCCATCCATACTCACCGGCGCTGCCGGGGATCATGGTCTTGACCGGATTCATCATCACCGAAAATCCAAGTCCGAAGCCGACGCCGGCATAGCTCGTTTCGCTGAACATCGACGTCGACATGTCGGCGACGTAGGCCCCGCCGGGCAGATGATTGTTGGTCATCAGCGCGATCGTCTTCGGAGCGAGCAGGCGCACGTCGCCGAGCGCACCGCCATTGAGCAGGGCGCGACAGAAGGTGAGATAGTCCGCGGCGGTGGAGCATAGGCCGCCGCCGCCGGAAATCATCTTAGGCGGCGACAGGAATGAACTCGTCGCGGGATCGTCCTGAAGAACAAAGCCGCCCTTGCCGTCGGCGGCGTAGCAGGCGGCGAAGCGATGCGCCTTGTCGGAAGGCACAAAGAAGCTGGTGTCAGTCATGCCGAGCGGATTGAAGATGCGCTCCTGCAGAAATTGTTCGAACGGTTTCCCGCCGATCTTCTCGATGAGATAGCCGACCACATCGGTCGAGACCGAATAATTCCACGCGTCGCCTGGCGAGAACTCCAGAGGGATTTTGGCGAGATCTGAAATCATTGACGCCAGCGTACCGGATTTCTCGACCTCGCCGATCTTGAGCGCACGATAGGCGGCATCGACATTGGTACGTTGCTGGAATCCGTAAGTGAGTCCGGATGTGTGACGCAGCAGGTCGACGATCTGCATCGGACGGGCCGGTGGCTTCGTCAGGAATGGTGCCGTCACGCCAGCCTGAAATACGCCGAGATTTGCCCATTCGGGAATATATTTATGAACGGGTTCATCGAGCGCGACACGTCCTTCCTCCACAAGCATCATGAAGGCGACTGTCGTGATCGGCTTGGTCATCGAATAGATGCGGAAGATCGTATCGTCCTTGACGGGGGCTTTGCGCTCCACATCGGCAAAGCCCTGCGCCGTGCTATGCGCGATCTCGCCGCGGCGATAGACGAGCAGCCGTGTGCCGGGAAAGCGGCCCGCATCGATATAGCGCTGTTTGAGATGCGCTTCGACGCGGGCCAGTGCCATGGTCGACATGCCGACCTGTTCGGGTGACGCAGACGAAGGGCTCAGGCTTTGGGACGACGGCATTGCAACATCACTCCGATGTGTGGACGCGGTTCATTTCTATTGATGAAAATCAGCGGTTGTCCATATGGGTTTGTAGCGCGGCGAGCTTACGTGAAGCTCTGTTTGGTGTATCCTTAAAGATGTAATCGCGTCGCGTTGCTCAGGATGGAATTATGACCCAATTCAATGACACTGAACTCACTGCGGCGGTGATCCATAGCTTTGACAAGACGCCCGATCCGCGCACGAGATTTCTGCTGCAAGAACTCGTGAAGTCTTTGCACGACTATGTCCGCAGAACTGATCTCACCTTCGGTGAATGGGAAGTGGCGATCGACTTCCTAACCCGCACGGGCCAGAAATGCACGCCGATCCGGCAGGAGTTCATCTTGCTCTCTGACGTGCTGGGCGTCTCGATGCTGGTCGATGCCGTCAACCACAGGGAGCGTGAGGGGGCCACACAGACGACGGTGCTCGGACCGTTCTATGTCGGCGAGCATCCCGTCATGGCGCATGGTGCCGATATCTCTCCGGGCCTCACGGGGGAGCGCATGTTCGTGCAGAGCCGCGTCACCGATCTCGATGGCAAGCCGCTGGCCGGCGTGCCGGTCGATATCTGGCATGCCGATGATGACGGTTTCTACGACTCGCAGAAAGCCAGCTATGCCACGCAGGGCCCGTCGTCGCGTGCGCGCTTCATCACCGACAGCGATGGCCGGCTGTTTTTCCGAACCATTCTGCCCTGCAGCTATCCGATCCCGACCGACGGTCCGGCCGGAGATCTTGTGCTGAAGACGGGACGCCATCCGATGCGTCCGGCGCATGTGCATTTCCTAGTCGCCGCGCCCGGTTATGAGCCGCTGATTACCCACGTCTTCATCGAGGGTGACGAATATCTCGACTCCGATGTCGTGTTCGGCGTGAAGGACGATCTGATCGCCACCGTCGAGAAGCGCAGCGATGCCTTTATGCCTGATGGTCAGCCTGCCACGGGGCCGTGGCATCTGATGACCTATAATTTCCGGATGAAGCCGGGCGAGGGCACGGTGCCGCAGCCGATGATGCCGGAAAAGGCCGAGGCGTAAGCGATCTCGGCCGTCTGCTATCTGCGATCAGGTCGCGCTCCAGTCGCGTTGCGAGAGTTCCTGCAGCGACTCCAGGAAGAACTGATCGAACAGGAACGGTGCGTCGCCGTGTGCGGCCGATGGCGCGATGAGGGTGACCATGCCTAACAGCGCATGGCCGAGTTCGCCGATGCACTCGGCAAAGGCCTCGAGCCCGCTGCGATCAGAACTCTCGACGACTGCGTGGAGTGCGCCTTTGGTTTGTGCGATCTGTAGATCTATATCGTCGACGGCGCGATCGAGGGCATCGATATCGACATCCACAGTGACAGTGTTGTCTTTGGTCGGTATCAGCGCGTCCTCAAGGGCGCTCTTTCGGAACATATGAAGTTGCCGTGAGACATCCTCGAAATGACCGAACGCTGCCGCCGCATTCGCTTCGAGATCGCTTTTGCCCTGAGACAGGATCGCCGCCGCGGAGACCACGGTCGCCGCCTTCAGGGTGCTCATCACCTTCCGGAGCGATGCGAGGGCAGGTTCGGTGATCACCGGAATGGTCGGCATGAAGCGGTCCGTTCGTTAGAAATTGGACCCGGTTGATAGCACCGATCCGCGGGTCGGCACGCCGACGAAGTCGGCAAAATAATACCTCGCAATTCGCTGCCTATTCCGCGTGCGTCGCACAATAAATGAGCGTCCCGCAAATTTTCGATGCGCGTGGTTCTCCGCGCTGGTCTTGTTGCCTTTAGGTAAGTGACTGCAATTTATCGAAATTTCCGTCAGGCAGCGGTTGGCATGAACTTTGAATAGTTCTTAGCGACGCCATTGTAGCCGTCACAATCAATCACCAGCCAGCATTGCCATCATGGGGCCTCCCCCAGACGCGCCGCTATGTCCGTACGCCTTCGACCGAGGTGCGCAGTGACGAGGGGCCAATGACGGTGCAGGCGATCCGAGGCGCGAAAGGACGACAGCAGCACATGACGAAGTCAGAGACCAACAAGCCGGGCCGCAAGATCAGCCGCCGTCAGCTTCTGAAAGCCGGCGCGGGAACCGCTGCCTTGCTCGCGGCGGCCAAGCTCAACTTCCCCGCCGGGACGTTCGCACAGGGGGCTGGTCCTGAAGTGAAGGGCGCCAAGCTCGGCTTCATCGCACTGACCGATGCGGCGCCGCTGTTTATCGCCAAGGAGAAGGGCATCTTCGCCAAATACGGACTGCCGGACACAGAAGTCTTGAAGCAGGCGTCGTGGGGCACCACGCGCGATAACCTCGTCCTCGGCTCCGAAGGCAATGGTATCGATGGCGCGCATATCCTGACGCCGATGCCGTACCTGATCTCGTCCGGCAAGGTGACGCAGAACAACGTGCCGACGCCGATGTATATTCTGGCGCGCCTCAACCTGAACGGCCAGAGCATCTCGGTCGGCAAGGAATATGCGGATCTCAAGATCGGTCTCGACACCAAGCCGTTCAAGGATGCGATCGACAAGAAGAAAGCCTCCGGCAAGTCCGTGAAGGCCGCGATGACTTTCCCAGGCGGTACCCACGATCTCTGGATTCGATACTGGCTCGCTGCCGGCGGCATCGATCCCGACAAGGACATCGAAACCATCGTGGTGCCGCCGCCGCAGATGGTCGCCAACATGAAGGTTGGCACCATGGATTGCTTCTGCGTCTGCGAGCCATGGAATCTGCAGCTCATCCACCAGAACATCGGCTACACCGCGCTGACCACCGGCGAACTCTGGAACAAGCATCCCGAGAAGTCGCTCGGCATGCGCGCCGCCTGGGTCGACAAGAATCCGAAGGCTGCCAAGGCGCTGCTGATGGCCGTCATGGAAGCGCAACAGTTCTGCGAGAAGGCCGAGAACCGCGACGAGGTTGCCGCCATCAATGCCAAGCGCCAGTGGATCAACTGCCCTGTGGAAGACGTCACCGACCGCGTCAAAGGCAAGTTTGATTACGGCACCGGTCGCGTGGTCGAGAACTCGCCGCATATCATGAAGTTCTGGGACGACTTCGCCTCCTATCCCTATCAGAGCCACGATCTCTGGTTCATGACCGAAGACATTCGTTGGGGCAAATACGAAGCGGGCTTCGACAGCAAGGCGCTGATCGCGAAGGTCAATCGCGAAGACCTCTGGAAGGAAGCCGCCAAGGAGATGGGCGCTGCGCTGCCGACCTCGACCTCGCGCGGCAAGGAGACCTTCTTCGATGGCAAGGTGTTCGATCCCGAGAACCCCGCCGCCTATCTGAAATCGCTCGCCATCAAGCGCGTCGAAGTCTGAGATCGACTAACGCGGGCTGGCTGACATGACGGAGATCAGTGCGATGAACATGCAAGTTATCAAGACCGAGCCGGCAACGGCACTGGCGAAGCCGCCGGTGGCCAGCGTCGCACTGGCTCCGAAACAAGCGCCGAACTACGACAAGTACATCAAGTCAGCCAAGGACGTGGCAGCGCGCGTGATCCCGCCGCTGGTCGTCTTTGCGCTGCTGATGGTGTTCTGGGAGCTCGTGTGCCGGCGCGCGGGGTCGACCCTGCCGCCACCATCCAAGGTCTATCAGGACACCAAGGAACTGATCTTCGATCCGTTCTTCGATCGCGGTGGCATCGACAAGGGCCTGTTCTGGCATCTGTCGGCCAGCTTGCAGCGCGTCGCCCTCGGCTACTCGCTGGCGGCCGTGGTTGGCATCGCGCTTGGCACGCTGGTCGGTCAATCGGTCTGGGCGATGCGCGGCCTCGATCCGATCTTCCAGGTGCTGCGCACGATCCCGCCGCTGGCATGGCTGCCGCTGGCGTTGGCTGCGTTTCGCGATGGCCAGCCTTCCGCGATCTTCGTGATCTTCATCACCTCGATCTGGCCGATCATCATCAATACCGCTGTCGGCATCCGCAACATCCCGCAGGACTACCGGAACGTTGCCGCGGTGGTGCAGCTCAATCCGGTGGAGTTTTTCTGGAAGGTCATGCTCCCCTCCGCTGCGCCTTATATCTTCACGGGCCTGCGTATCGGCATCGGCCTGTCCTGGCTCGCCATCATCGCGGCTGAAATGCTGATCGGCGGCGTCGGCATCGGCTTCTTCATCTGGGACGCCTGGAATTCCAGCCATATCAGCGAGATCATTCTCTCGCTGTTCTATGTCGGCATCATCGGCTTCGTGCTCGATCGCATGATCGCGGGCCTCGGTAAGCTCGTCACCCACGGCACTTCGGTCTCTTAAGGGGAACATGTCATGAAGGCATATCTGAAGCTCGACCACGTCGACAAGGTGTTCACCCGCGGTAAGGTCTCGTCCGAAGTATTGAAGGACATCAACCTCAGCCTCGGCAAGGGTGAGTATATCTCGATCATCGGCCATTCCGGTTGCGGCAAGTCGACGATGCTCAACATCATCGCCGGCCTGACGCGCGCAACGATGGGCGGCGTGATCCTTGAGGATCGCGAAGTCAATTCGCCCGGCCCCGATCGCGCCGTGGTGTTCCAGAACCACAGCCTGCTGCCGTGGCTGACGGTTTATCAGAACGTCCGTCTTGGCGTGGACAAGGTGTTCGCCAAGACCAAGTCCCGCGCCGAGCGCGACGAATGGACAATGCACAATCTCAATCTCGTGCAGATGACCCATGCCAAGGACAAGCGCCCCTCGGAAATCTCCGGCGGCATGAAGCAGCGCGTCGGCATTGCCCGTGCGCTCGCGATGGAGCCGAAGGTGCTGCTGCTCGACGAGCCGTTCGGTGCATTGGACGCGCTGACCCGCGCGCATCTGCAGGACTCGGTGATGGCGCTGCATCAGAAGCTCGGCAACACCATTGTCATGATCACCCATGACGTGGACGAGGCCGTGCTGCTGTCGGACCGCATCGTGATGATGACCAACGGGCCATCAGCGACCATCGGCGAAGTGCTCGATGTGCCGCTCGCACGACCGCGTCAGCGTCTCGAACTGGCGAGTAACCCGGTCTATCTCGACTGCCGCAAGCGCGTGCTCGAATTCCTGTATGAGCGCCACAAGTTCGTCGAAGCCGCGTAAGCATCTCGTTACCTCTTGACTTCCGAGGATAAACCGAATGAATGCGGCTCAGACTTTCCGGATAGCTGCAAATCATGAGTCGTTCGATAGGCCTGACGCGCGAAGAAATCATGCGCGTGCAATCGTCATTCGATCAGATGTGGCCGAACTCCTCGGTCATGGTGGATCTGTTTTATGCGCGGCTGTTCGAGACATTGCCGGAAACGCGCCCGCTGTTTCGCGGCGACATGGCGCAGCTCAAGCACAAGTTCATCGCAACGCTTGCGGTGATCGTCGGCAGTCTCGACAATATCACAGGTCTGTTGTCGGTGATCGGCAAGCTCGCGAAAGACCATGTGCATTATGGCGTGGAAGCCGCGCACTACGAGTCTGTCGGCGAGGCACTGTTCTGGAGTCTGGGGCAGGGGCTTGGCGAGCGCTGGACGCCCGAGGTCGAAGCCTCGTGGCACAAGGTCTACAATTTCCTGGCGGCGCGCATGATTTCTGCGGCCTATCACTAGAACCACATCGCATTTTATCGCGCGCTGAACATTTGCTCACGCGGCGCGACACACAAGCTCACCTTCCACTCCAAGGAGAGTTAGCATGAATGCGTCCGACGTCGCTCTGGTTCAGGATAGTTTCAAGAAAGTCGCGCCGATTTCCGATGTGGCTGCGGAATTGTTCTACGGTCGTCTCTTCGAGGTTGCCCCGCAAGTGAAGCCGATGTTTCGCGGTGACATGAAGGAGCAGGGTCGCAAATTGATGGCGACGCTTGGTGTCGTCGTCACGGGCCTGACGCGGCTCGAAACTGTACTGCCTGCAGCGAGCGCGCTTGCCAAACAGCACGTGGCCTATGGCGTAAAGGCCGAACATTATCCGATCGTCGGCGGTGCGCTGCTGTGGACCCTGGAGAAGGGCCTCGGCGACGCATGGACGCCCGAACTCGCCGCAGCCTGGGCCGCAGCCTATGGCACGCTGTCCGGCTACATGATTTCTGAAGCCTACGGCACAGCGCAGGCGGCCGAGTAAGGATATGACGTGAGCGAGCCGCTGGTCATCATTGGTAACGGAATGGCAGCGGCTCGGCTCGTGGACGAGCTGGCGAAATGCGCGCTCGGTCGATACGCCATCGCCGTCATCGGAGACGAACCGCGGCTCGCCTACAATCGCGTCTTGCTGTCGTCGGTATTGGCGGGTGAGGCGACATCCCAGGAGATCGAGCTGAAGCCCGCTGCCTGGTGGCGCGACCGCGGCGTCACGCTGAAATACGGCGCAACGGCGACGGCCATCGATATGGCCGCGCGCGAGGTCACGACATCCACCGGCAAACATGTGCCGTTCTCAAAACTCGTCATCGCCACCGGTTCATCTGCACTGCGGCTGCCGGTGCCCGGTGGTGATCTCAAGGGCGTGCATGTGTTCCGCGACAGCCGCGACGTGGACCTGCTGCTCGAACTCGCCGCGCAGAAGAAGCGTGTCGTCGTGGTCGGTGGCGGCCTGCTTGGTCTCGAAGCTGCCTATGGTCTCGCCAAGGCGGGCGCTGACGTCACGCTGATCCATCTGATGGACCGGCTGATGGAACGCCAGCTCGATGCACCTGCAGCGAACCTCCTGAAAACGCTGGTCGAGCGGAAGGGCGTCAGGATTTTGCTCAATGCCAATACGGCGCGTATTCATGGCAGCGATTGTGTCGAGAGCGTCGAACTGGCCGATGGGCGCACGCTTGATGCGGATGCGGTGATCTTTGCGGCCGGTATCCGGCCCAACACGTCGCTCGCCAAGGAAGCGGAAATCCCGGTCAATCGCGGCATTGTCGTCAACGACCAGATGGCAACCGGCACCGACAACGTCTTCGCACTCGGCGAATGCGCCGAGCATCGCGGCACCTGCTATGGCCTCGTCGAACCCGCTTACGAACAGGCCAGGGTTTTGGCGCGCCATCTCGCGGGCAAGGCCGCTGCTTATACGGGCAGTGTGCTCTCTACCAATCTCAAGGTCTCCGGCGTCAGCGTTTTCTCCGCTGGAGATTTCATGGCGGGCGAAGGCAGCGAGACGCTGCTGCTCAACGATGTCCGCCGTGGCACCTATAAGAAGCTGGTGATCGCAGATGGCGCGCTCACGGGCGCCGTGCTGGTCGGCGATACGCAGGATGCGTTGTGGTATCTCGAACTGATCCGCAGTGGCGCTGATATTTCCGATATCCGCGCCGAGATGATGTTCGGCCGCGCACTTGCCGTCCGCGCGGAGGCGGCGTGATGAACGCGGTTGATCCGCATTTGCACGCCACGCGCACGACATGCCCTTACTGCGGCGTCGGTTGCGGCGTGCTGGCGACGCCGGACGGCAACGGCGGCGCAGCGATTGCGGGCGATTCCGCGCATCCCGCCAATCTCGGGCGGCTCTGCTCGAAGGGATCGGCACTCGGCGAAACGCTGAGCCTCGACGAGCGTCTGCTGCATCCGATGATGCGGGGCGACGACGGCGAGATGGTGCAGGTCGCCTGGAGCGATGCGCTGGATCATATCGCCGAAGGATTTCAGAAGGTCGCCGCCGAACATGGCCCCGGTGCCGTAGCCTTTTATCTCTCCGGCCAACTGCTGACCGAGGATTACTACGTCGCCAACAAGCTGATGAAGGGCTTTCTCGGCAGTGCCAATGTCGATACCAATTCGCGGCTCTGCATGGCCTCATCCGTGGTTGGCCACAAGCGTGCGTTTGGCGCCGATACGGTGCCGGGGTGCTACGAGGACCTCGACCAGGCAGATCTGCTGGTGCTGGTCGGCTCCAATGCCGCCTGGTGCCATCCGGTGCTGTATCAGCGCATGCTGGCCAACAAGCAGACGCGGGGCGCACGGATCGTCGTGATCGATCCACGCCGCACCGACACGGTCGGCGATGATGATCTGTTTCTCGGCCTGAAGCCCGGCACTGATACCGCGTTGTTCAGCGGGCTGTTCGCCTATCTCGCCGATAATGGGGCGCTCGATCGCAGCTATATCGATGAGCATACGTCAGGCTTTGACGACGCGCTGGCGCGGGCTAGAACCATCGCCGGCAGCGTGGCGGCGACAGCAAAGGCGACCGGACTCGACGAGATCGATGTCGCGACCTTCTTCCAGATGTTCAAGGCGACGCCGCGTGTGGTCACGCTGTATTCGCAGGGCGTGAATCAGTCGGCGCAGGGCACCGACAAGGTCAATGCGATCCTCAACTGCCATCTGGCCACCGGCCGCATCGGTAAGACCGGCGCGTCGCCGTTCTCGCTGACCGGCCAGCCGAATGCCATGGGCGGCCGCGAGGTTGGCGGCCTCGCCAACCAGCTCGCAGCCCATATGGGCTTCACGCCTGTCGATATCGACCGTGTGCGCCGGTTCTGGAAGGCTCCGCATATCGCCACCCATGAAGGCCTCAAGGCTGTGCAGATGTTCGAAGCCATCGGCCGTGGCGAGATCAAGGCGTTGTGGGTGATGGGCACCAATCCCGCGGTGTCGCTCCCGGACGCCGATGCCGTACGCGCGGCGCTGAGCAAGCTCGATCTGTTCGTGGTGTCGGAGAATGTGCGCTCCAATGACACCGTGAATGCCGGTGCGCATGTGTTGCTGCCCGCACTGGCCTGGGGCGAGAAGTCCGGCACGGTGACCAATTCCGAACGCCGCGTGTCGCGGCAGCGCTCGTTCCTCCGCGCGCCTGGCGAGGCGCGACCGGACTGGTGGGCGCTGAGCGAAGTCGCCAAGCGCCTGGGTTATGGCGCGTCATTTGCCTACACGTCGGCCGCCGAGATTTTTCGCGAGCACGCGGCCCTTTCGGCCTTCGAGAACAACGGCCATCGCGACTTCGATATCGGCGGATTGATGAAGGTCTCGGACGAGGCCTTCGACACCATGGCCCCGGTGCAATGGCCGGTGCGTCAGGGCACGACGAAGCCGCAGGCGCGCTTCTTCGCCGACGGCCAATTCTACGCCAATGACCGGCGCGCGCGTTTCATCGCGCCGGAGGCGCCGGAGCTGCGCACGCAGGTGTCGATCGAGCGCCCGCTACGTTTGAACACTGGCCGCGTTCGCGATCAGTGGCACACGATGACGCGCACGGGCCTCAGCCCGCGGCTCGGCCAGCATATTCCGGAGCCCTTCGTCGAGATCCATCCGGACGATGCCGCGACGTTCGCCATCGTCGATGGCGGCCATGCGCGGCTGACGACCGACTATGGCGAATGCGTGCTCAAAGTTATTGTCAGCGAGCGCCAGCAGCGCGGCATGCTGTTCGCGCCAATCCACTGGAACGACGAGACCGCGGGCTTCGCGCGTGTCGGTGGACTTGTCGCGCCGATCACCGACCCGTTCTCCGGTCAGCCCGAGAACAAGGCCACGCCGGTGGCGATCGCACCTGCGGTGTTTGCACAGCGTGGCTTCGTGCTGTCGCGTAGTCCGCTGGAGATGCCATTCGGCGTGCAATGGGCGCGCGTCGCAGTCACGGGCGGCGTCGGCTATCTGCTCTCGGACAATACCGATGTCGAGACCTGGCAGAACTGGCTGAAGCCGTTGCTGGGCGATGATGCCGCTGAGTATGAAGATATCGGTCGTGGCGTTTATCGTGCTGTGTCGTTCAAGGATGACGGGATCGAGATCTGTCTGTTCATCGGCCCGACGGAGGGGGCGCTCTCCTGGGACGCCGTGAAGGAATTGTTCGCCGCCGAGACCGTGAGCGACGACCAGCGCCGCATGCTGCTCTCCGGAAAGTCCGCCGATGGTGCTGCGAGTGCAGGGCCCATCGTCTGCGCCTGTTTCGGCGTCGGCCGCAACACCATCTGCGATGCCATTGCAGCCGGTGCGGGGACAGCGGCGGAGATCGGTGCGACGCTCAAGGCCGGCACCAATTGCGGCTCATGCATTCCGGAGCTCAAGCGCCTGATCGGAGCGAGCGAAACGGCGCCGGATGAGCAGCGCAAGGTTGCTGCAAGTTAACTCGTCACTTCACCGCGCCCGCGGTCAGTCCCGCCACAATCTGCCTTTGTGCAAACATCGTCAGCAGCAGCACCGGCAGTGTCACGATCAGGGCGGCCGCCGCCAGCGGCCCCCAGCTCAACTGATCGAATGAGATCATGTTGTAGACCGCGACCGGCAGTGTCCGCGTTTCCCGTCCCGCCAGCACGATGCCGAACACGAAATTGTTCCAGGAGAAGATCACCGAGAGGATGAAGGCAACGGCGATGCCGGAGCGCGCGATCGGCAGGGCGACGTGGCGGAACACCTGCCAGCGGGTGGCGCCGTCGATGATGGCGGATTCTTCGAGCTCCATCGGCGTCGTCTCGAAATAGCCGATCATGATCCAGATCACGATCGGCACGGTGACCACGAGATGGATGATGATCTGCGGCCACAGCGTGCCGAGCAAGCCAAGCCACTGGAACAGCAGGAATAGCGGGATCAGATAGGACAGGCCGGGGGTGATGCGCGCGATCAGGATCACGATGGCCGATTTGCGCGCGCGCATGCGTGCGATCCCGTAACCGGCAGGCACGCCGATGATGAGAGCGAACAAGGTCGCCGAGCCGGTGACGATCAGCGTGTTGAAGAAATAGGTCATGAACCGCTTGGATTCGATGACGGCAGCGTAATTGCCCCAATTGATGCGGTCGGGGATGAAGACCGGCGGATAGGAGGCGTTGTCGATCTCGAATTTCAGCGATAGCGACAGCATCCAGAGGAAGAACAACACCGCCGGCGAGACGATGACGATGAAGGCGAAGGTCAGGCCGAGTTTGTTGAGAAAGTCCCGCATGATCAGGCACTGCCTCCGGCTTCGTTCCAGTGGGTGCGCTGACGCAGATGCAAGAGAGCACCGGCGAGGGCGACGATAAGCGCGAAGAATACGACCACGATCGCGGAGGCGTAGCCGACGTCGTAATAGACGAAAGCGACGCTGTAGAGATACAGGTTGATGGTTTCCGAGGCGCTGCCGGGGCCGCCTTGCGTGATCGCGAAGATGATGTCGAAACTCTTCACGGCGTCGATCATGCGGATCATCGCCGCGATGAACAGGAACGGCATGATCATCGGCAGCGAGATGTAGCGGAAGGTCTGCCACGGTGTCGCGCCGTCGATCTGGGCGCTTTCATAGGGCTCGGTCGGAATGGCGCTGAGGCCGCCGAGCACGATCAGCATGACCAGCGGCGTCCATTGCCACGTTTCCACAAGCACCAGCGACGGGATTGCGGTGGCGGGATGGAACACCCAGAGCGATGGCGGCAGGCCGAACAGCGACAGCAGATAGTTCAAAACGCCGAGCTGCGGGTGGAACATCATCGTCCACACCAACGCGATAGCGACCGGCGTTGCCATCATCGGCAGGATGAAGAGCCCGCGGAAGAAGCCGCGCAGCGGAAACTTGTTGTTGAAGATCACCGCCGCCAGCGTGCCAAGGATCAGCGGCAGCGCGACCGATAGCGCCGTATAGACCAGGGTGTGCCCCACGGATTCCACAAAACGCGCATCGCTCGGCAATCTGAGATAATTGGCGAAGCCGACGAAGGTCGGCGCTTGGCCGACCTTCCATTCGTGCAGGCTCATCCAGATCGTATAGACCCACGGGAAGATGATGACCGCCATGACGACGATCATCGCTGGGATCACGAACGGCCAATAGGAAATTGGCCGCCACTCGTTCTTTTGCGCAGTCGCCGTTTCGACCGCGACCGTTGCGGTCGTTTTGGCGGCTGCCTTTCCCGCTGTCAGTTCGCTCACGATTTTTCGCTGCGCTCCAGAATCGGCCGGAACTGTTCGTGGGCTTTCTTCAGCTCGGTGGCCGGATCTGCTCCTGCCAAAGTCGCAGTCACAGCGGCGCCGACAAGGTCGCGGAATTCGGCGACAGGAACGATGACCGGAAGGCCGAGCTTGCTGATCTTGGCCGAGGCGATCACCGAATCCAGCCATTCCTGGTTCTTCACGCCCTTGCGCACCGTCTCGTCATTGAGGATCGAGTTGCGGAACGGCACGCCGCCACCGCTCTGCAACAGCCGGGCGCCCATGGTCTTCGACACCGCCCATTGGCAATAGAGATAGGCGGCTTCCTTCTTGGTCGAGGTTTTGGCGATGCCGATGCCGTCGCCATAGGCGGCGGAGAATTGCCCCTTCGGCCCGGCCGGCACGACGGTGTAGCCGATCTTGCCCACCACGCGCGACGCATTGGGATCCTCGATCGGCGGTGCCCAGCCGACGCCGTCGATCCACATGGCCGCGCGGCCCTGCGTCAGCGACGCCATCGACTCCATCCAGTTGAAACCGGCGACGCCCGGAGGTGCCGTCTTGGTGAGGAGGCGCTGATACATCTTGGTCGCTTCGATCGCCTCGGGCCCATCGGTCAGGATATTGCCCTTGGCATCGAGGAACTCGCCGCCATAGTTCAGGAAGAAGTTGGTCCACAGCGTCATGTTGGCGTTGCGTAAGCCCCGGCCGGTGAAGCCGTAGATGCCGTTGGCGGGATCGTTGAGCTTCTCGGCGGCGGCTGCCATCTCATCCATGGTCTTCGGAACCGCGACGCCCTTCTTCGCGAACATCTCCTTGTTGTAGTACAGGATGAAATAGTCGACCGACCACGGCAGCGAGTGCATCTCGCCCTTGTCGTTCTGGGCGAATTGCAGGCCGCCGGCGGAGAAGTCTTCCACTTTCAGGTCCGGCGCGGTCAGGTTCGGATCCTTCATGAATCCGGTGAGATCGGCGAGCCAGCCGGCCTTTTCGAACTGGCGCTTCTGGACGTGGTAGCTGACATGCACGACGTCGAAGCTAGGCTTGCCGGAGGTGAGCTCGATCACTGCCTTCTGGCGCTGCTGTTGCTCGGGGATCACTTCGGATTCGACCTTGATGCCGGTCAATTCCGTGAATTCGGAGGCGTATTTCTGCAGCAGCTCGCCGCGCGGACCCTTGATCAGATTGGCTTCAATCGTGGTGCCTGCATATTTCTTCCAGGCGGGATCGGCGAAAGCTGGAATGCCGGTGAGGCCAAGCGCGCTGGTGGCGAGCGCCCCCTGCACAAAGGCACGACGTGTCGGGCCGTAAAGAGCCATGTGTCATCCTCCCTCGAGCCGCCTTGACCGGCGGTGATTTTATGGTCGCTCCCCGTGGACCGGAGATGCGCCTAAAGGGATCGTAACACGATGGACTGGGGCGACAAGGCCACGCGTCGGGTTGTCAGACAACTTTGCACCCGTTGTCCTCGCCGGCTTGACCTGCGTTCCCGGTCGGCACCGACGCGCTGGCTCAAGGCAGGGTGGTGACGGCGAGGCCGGACGTGATACCTCAGTCGTTAGACGAATGCCTGCGGTCCAACGCCAAAACGCTCGGATAGGAGCCTGATCTGACGCACATTCAGGTCACGTTTCCCACTGAGGATTTCTGACACAACGCCCTGGCTTCCAACTTCGGGCAAGTCGCCCTGGCTGAGGCCGTGCTGATCCATCAGAAAACGCAACATGTCGGCTGGCGATATTGTTTTGGGCGAAGAATGCGCGTCTTCATAATCGGCAATCAGTTCGCCGAGGAGGCTAACGAGTGCCGACAGCGGATTGCTCTCATCGGCGCCGCCTGCATCGAGGAGTGCATTCATCGCAGCCGTCGCTGTCTTGTAGGCACGCTTTGATCTGATGGTTTGAAGCGGAATGCGCGCTGAAATGGCGCTCAGATGCTCGGCGAGATCATCGACGTCCGCACGGGTCAGCGTCATGGTTTCCATGCGTCGTACTCCTTGTGTGTGAACACGTGCCTGACATACAGGCGTTGTTTATCGAAATGGATGGCGGCAACGATCCGGAATTTATTGCCCCCGATATCGAAAACGTAATATGGGCCGACACGATCGATGGCGTTAAAAGTCGCCTTCATCTCAGCGAAATTCTTGAATAAGCGCGATTCCACGATCTTGCGCCACGCCTGCAGCGGTATCGATGCCGCGGAATGCGTGGCGGAGAAGCTCACCAATGCGCTGTTTGAGATAACCCGCATGCAGCTCCTCAATATCTCAAATTGAGATATTTTGCAAGGCCGTCTGCTGCGCTGCTCAGTCCTTGACGTCGCGGCCGAGGCGGCGGGAGATTGCATTGGTGCAATCGAGCAGAGCCTTGGCGATCGGGCTGTTCCAGTTGACGTCGAAGGTGCCCACCGCGCCCATGGCGGTCACGGCCAGAACCACCGCGCCGCTATGATCGAACACCGGTGCGGAGAAGGCATTGACGCCGCGCAGGGGTTCGCCAACGGCGCGGGCCAACCCGCGCGTGCGAATGTCGGCGAGGATCTTGTCGATGGCCGGGCCTTTTATCTTCCGGTTCGGGTCGTAGCCGATCGAGAGCCGATCGAGATCCTCGGTGAGCGCGGCATTGATGGTTGCGGGTGGCATGAATGCCGCGAATATCCGCCCTGTCGCGGTTTCGAGCAACGATACCGTGGAGCCCACGCGCATGGCGATATGTACGGGATGACTGGGCTCCTCCATGCGCACTACGGTGGGTCCATGGGTACCCCAGATCGCCAGCGAGACGGCGTGGTCGATGGTACCGGCCAATGCCGTGATGGCCGGCGTTGCGACGCGAACCGCCGACAGGCGCCGCAGCGTGACGATGCCGAGTTCGAGGGCGAGTGCACCAAATTCATAGCGCCCGGTGGACGGGTCCTGCTCGATCAGGCCGATACGGGAGAAGCTGGCAAGATAGGGATGCGCCTTGGCCGGTGACATTCCGGCCTCGCGGGCCAGATCCCGCAGCATCATCGGTTCCCCATTGCGCACCAGCGCTTGCAGCAATTCACCTCCGACCTCGATCGATTGAATGCCGCGACTCTCTTTAGCCATGCTTGCCCCAAACCAGTGCCGCAGACACTACACGGCCAGGAAGCCTCCATCCACTGGCAAGGTCACGCCCGTGACATAGGACGCCATGGGGGAGGCGAGGAAGACCACGGGGCCGATCAGCTCATCGGGCTGGCCAACGCGCCCCAGTGGCGTGCGACCGAGGAAGCCGGCCAGCCGCGCGGGATCGTTGCGCGTCGCTTCGGTCATCGCCGTCTCGATCACGCCCGGCGCAATGGCGTTGACGCGCACGCCGTCTTTGGCAACTTCGCGCGCCAGCGCTTGCGTCAGAAGCTTCACGCCGCCCTTGGAGGGCGAATAGCCGAGCGTATCGGCGACCCCGACGAAAGAGGCGATGGAAGCAAGATTGATCACGCTGCCACGCCGGGCGCGCAAGGCCGGCAGGAAGGCATGGGTGACGTTAAACACGCCGTTGAGGTTGACGTCGAGCACGCGCCGCCAGTTCTCAACCGCGCGCTCGGAGTCGATGCCCTCGCGAATGATGATGCCGGCATTATTGATCAAGCTCGAAATGTCGCCGGCACTCGCTTTGACGGTCTGTGCGAGCTGTCGGCAGGCATCGACATCCGTGACGTCGAGATGGTGATGCCACGATCGCCGCCCTGTGGCCGCAATATCGCTCGCGGTGCGCGCAGCGCCATCGCGGTCGATGTCGGTCACAACGACATCGGCGCCATGTGCAGCCAGACCCAGCGCAATCGCGCGACCGTTGCCAGCGGCAGCGCCGGTGACAAGCGCCAATTGACCCTTCAGCAGATCGGGTGCGAAGCTGGCCATCATGCCGCCTTTACCGGTATGCCGGCGAGGTGGCGGCCGGCGATATAGCCGAAGGTGAGCGCGGGGCCGAGCGTGATACCGGCGCCGGGATAATTACCGCCCATGATGCTCGCCATATCATTGCCGGCCGCATAGAGGCCGTTGATCACCTGACCGCCGGCATCGAGCGCGCGTGCCTGCGCATCGGTCCTGATGCCGGCATAAGTGCCGAGATCGCCGATCACCATCTTGATGGCATAGAACGGCCCCTGTTCGATCGGTGCAACGCAGGGGTTCGGCCCATGATTGGCGTCGCCCTGATAGCGATTATAGGCGCGTGAGCCCTTGCCATAGGCGGGATCGCGGCCTTCGGCGGCGGTGTTGTTGAATTGCGCGACAGTGGTGACAAAGCTGCCAGCGTCGATGCCGGCCTTGCCCGCGAGTTCCTCGAGCGTATTACCTTTGATGAGATAACCGGAATTCAGATACTGGCCGATCGGCATCGGGAATGGCGGCACGGCGCCGAGCCCATATTGCCGCAGCGCGCGATGATCGCAGACGAGCCAGGCCGCGATCTCCTCGCCGGGCTTCGCTGCCTTCATCATCTGCTGGACGAAGGCGTGATAGGAATTGCCTTCATTGGCGAAGCGGGCGCCGTCGCGCATCACGGCGATCACGCCTGGTTTGGCGCGGTCGATGAAGTGCGGCATCACACCCTTGCTACCGTCCTTGCGATGGGTGACCGAGACCGGCACCCAGGCAGCGGCATTCGGCAATGAATCCTCGACACGGCCGCCCACGGACTCGGCAAGACGAAGACCGTCGCCGGTATTGCCGGTCGGGCCGGGCGAATAGTGCTCTCGGCCGGTCGGCGCATGCGGAAACATCGCCTTGCGCCGTTCGATGTCGTGCGGGAAGCCGCCGCATGCGAGCACCACGCCGCGGCGTGCAAAGATGCGGATGCGCTTGCCGTTGCGCTCGACGATGGCACCGCGGACCGCCCCATTCTCGATGATCAGTTCGCGCACCGGCGATGACAGCCAGAGCGGGATCTTGAGGTCGAAGGCGGATTTGGCGAGCCGGCCGGCGAGTGCGTTGCCGTTGGTCAGCGTCATGCCGCGGCCATAGCGCAGCACATTCATGAAGTGCTTCGAGAGCCGCTTGGCCACATAGATCGCCGAGGTCAGCGACTTCGTCGCGCGCATGAAATGGATGATGTCCTTGCCGGAGCCAAGCATGATTCCGAACACCGTCAGTTCGGGCAGGGGCGCGCCGATATCTTTGATATGTTCGCCGAGCTCACGCCCGTCGAACGGCCGGGCCACCATGGAACGGCCGCCCTGTTTGCCGCCGGGCGCTTCGGCGTCGTAGTCGGGAAAAGTCAGCGGCATGTCGAAGCGCACCGCCGTCTTGCTTGTGAAGAAATCAATCGCTTCGGGCCCTGCGGCGAGAAACGCATCGACGCGTGCGGCGTCGTAACTGTTGCCGGCCTCGTGGCGCAGATAGGTGCGCGCCTCGTCAGGGCCTTCATTGATGCCCCAGGCGCGCGCCAGCGATGTGCCGGGAATCCAGAGCCAGCCGCCGGAGCGCGCGGTCGTGCCACCGAACCGCGGCTCCTTTTCGACGATCAGGACATCGAGCCCGCTATGTTTGGCGGTAATCGCAGCCGACATGCCGGAGCAGCCGGAGCCGGCGACCAACACGTCGCATTCATAGAGCTCGATATTCGCTTTGGGATCAGCAGCCATGAGACCTTACTTCTTCAGCAATGGGCATTTCGATTCAGAGATGGGCCGGAACGCGTCATCGCCCTTCACGGTCTTGACGATGTCCAGATAGTCCCAAGGCTCCTTGGACTCCGATGGCTTCTTGACGCGGGCCAGATACATGTCGCGGATGACGCGGCCGTCCTCGCGCAGCTTGCCGCCATGCACGAAGGTGTCCTCGATGGGCAGTTCGCGCATCTTGGCCATCACCTTGGCCGGATCGTCGGTGCCGGCAGCCTTGATGGCCTGGAGATAGTGCAGCACCGAGCCATAAACGCCGGTCTGGATCATGGTCGGCATCACCTTGGTGCGGTCGAAGAACTTCTTCGACCAGGCGCGCGTCTTGTCGTCCATGTTCCAGTAGGACGCGGTTGTCAGGTATGTGCCCTGAGCCGCTTCCAGCCCGATGGCATGCACGTCCGTGTCGAACATCAACAGGCCGACCAGTTTCTGTCCGCCCTTGACGAGACCGAACTCGCCGGACTGCTTGATCGAATTGTCAGTGTCCTGGCCGGCATTGGCGAAGGCGACGACTTCGGCCTTCGAGTTCTGCGCCTGCAGCGCAAAGGACGAGAAATCGGCGGTGTTGGTCGGATGGCGAACGCCGCCCAGCACCGTGCCGCCGCTCGCCTTGATGAAGCGCGTCGCGTCCTGTTCAAGCTGATTGCCGAAGGCGTAGTCGGCCGTGATGAAGAACCATGACTTTCCACCGCCGGCGACCACAGCAGAGGCCGTCACCTTCGCAAGCGCGTAGGTGTCGTAGGTGAAGTGGACCGTGTTGGGGCTGCACAGTTCATCCGTGAGCGTGCTTGCGCCGGGGCCGGACAGCAGTGCGATTTTGTTGCGGTCCTTCGCCAGATTATGAACCGCGATGGCGATGGCGGAGTTCGGGATATCGACAACGGCATCGACCTTGCCGGCGTCGAACCAGTTGCGCGCGATCTGGATGCCGACGTCAGACTTCATCTGATGATCGGCGCTGATGATCTCGATCGGTTTCCCTAGAACGGTCGGGCCGAATTCCTCGAGCGCCATCTTCGCGGCTTCAACCGATCCGGGGCCGCTGTTGTCGCGCCCCCAGCTTGAGAGATCGGTAAGGACGCCGATGCGAACGACGTCGTCGGAGACCTGAGCGGAGGCGGTGGATGTCCAAAGCGTGAGCGCGGCTGCGCACACCAGGAACTGGCGTGTCATGTGTTTCTCTCCCCAATGCGGCCTCGTGTCGGGCCATTCATTCTCTGTTTTTCGACAAATTAGATATTGGCGAAAAGGTTTGTCAATAGCGAATTCTCGCGTGGAAAGGTGCGAGCACGCGCCGCGATGCCGCGCGTGCGGTGCAGTATCAGACTGATCGAAGCAGCGGTCGAACTACGCGACGATCACGTCGCGGCTATTGCCGTCTGTGGCTCGCATTCACCGCAATTGCCGCAGCCGCGGTACGGTTCTCGACGCCAAGTTTGGCGTAGATCTGCTCGAGATGCTTGTCGACGGTGCGCGGTGAGAGGCCGAGTATCTGCGCGATATCGCGGTTGCTCTTGCCCTTGCTGAGCCAGGACAGCACTTCGCCCTCGCGGCCGGTGAGGCCAAGCTCCTTGCTGAATTCGGCGGGAGCAGTCGGCGCGTTTTCCTTGGCGAGCCGCAGCAGGAATTCGTCGGAACCGACTTTCCCCATATATTGCAGACGCAGCAGCTCGTTGCTCGGAAAGCCCGATGACGGTGCCGGTTTGGCGCCCGGCCGCTGCATCTGTTCGAGCCACTGCATCATGACTGGTGGCAGCAGCAATTCATCATTGGGGGCGGCGATCAGGTGATCCCCGAGCAATTTCTGCGCCTGCGGCGTGGCCCACAGGATATTGCCCTTGTTGCTCACGGCAAGGAGGAAGCGTCCGGAGACATCGAGCGCGGTGCGCGCGCTCTGCGTCAGCCGCGCATTGGCGAGATGCACGCGGATCCGCGCCAGCATTTCCTCGATGATGATCGGCTTGGTGACGTAATCGACGCCGCCTGCCTCGAGGCCGCGCACGATGTGTTCGGTCTCGGAGAGCCCGGTCATGAAGATCACCGGCACGTCGCCGAGACCCGCATCGCGCTTCAGGCGGCGGCAGGTCTCGAAGCCGTCGATTCCCGGCATGACGGCATCCAGCAGGATGATGTCCGGCGTGATCTGTTCGACGATCCGCATCGCAGCGGCGCCGTCCATGGCCACCATCACGGTCATGCCGGCGCCATCGAGCGCGTCGGTCAGTAGCCGCAATGTTTCCGGTGAGTCGTCGACCACCAGCGCGACGTCGCGTTTTTTCGATTCAGTGGTCATAGGTGTACAGCGTCTTCAAAGTGGCCATGTATTGATCGAGGTCGAAGCGATCGATCAGCGAACGCATCTGGGCGACGAAGTCGGCATGTTCGGGGTGTTCATTGCCGATCTCGTCGAGCTTCAACTGGATGGCGCGAATGTGCCCCATCTGCCCGAGGCTAATGAGTTCCTCTACATGATGCACGGGCGGCCGGGCGCCGCTATTCGGCGTCCATTGCGGCAGCGGTGCCACTTCGTCGCGTTCGTATTGCCATTCGATCTTCAGGAGTTGTCCGATCTGTTCCAGCAGCCGCGGCAGTTCGATCGGCTTCATGAGGTAGCCGTCGTGGAATGGCTGGGCGAGCGGCGTGCCATGGGCTTCCAGCGCACTGGCCGAGACCATCAGGATACGCGCTTGATGGTGGCCCGACGACCGTAGCTTCTCCGCGACGGTCCAGCCGTCCATGCCGGCCATGGAAATATCCAGCAGAAACAGATCGGGCCGGCAATGCTGGGCGAGGCTGAGGCAGGCCTGGCCATCGGGCGCGCTCAGAAGAATGAAGCCCAGCGGCGTCAGCACCTGACGCAAGAGGTCGCGCTGCGTCGGATCGTCGTCGGTGACCAGAATGGTCTTTCTGATACCGTGATAGCCATAGATCGGCGCATCCACCGGCGCGATGCGGGTGGGATTGGTCACCTCGGAGAGCAGCATCTTGACGCGGAAGGTGCTGCCGGTGCCGACCTGGCTGCTAACACGGATATCGCCGCCCATCACGCCGGCGAGCAGTTTGGAAATCGTGAGGCCCAAACCGGTGCCAGTGTGGGGCTGCGCAGCGCCAAGCGCGCCGCGTTCGAAGGGGGCGAAGATGCGTTCCAGATCGTCGGGACGAATGCCAGGTCCGGTATCGATGATCTCGAATTCGGCGACCGGGCTGCGATAATGGATCACGAACTGGACGCTGCCGGCCTGCGTGAACTTGATGGCGTTGGAGAGCAGGTTGATCAGGATCTGCCGCAACCGCTTCTCATCGGCATAGACGACGGTGGGCAGGATGTTCGGCCGCCGGAACACGAAGTCGATGCCCTTGGCTGCGGCCTGCAGGCGGAACATGCCGACGAGCTGATCAAGGAAGTCGGTGAGGCGCACTTCGTCACGCGAGAGATACAGGCGCCCCGCCTCGATCTTGGAAATATCCAGAATGCCGTCGATCAGTCCGGAGAGATGATCGGCACTGCGCTTGACGACGCGCACCTGATCGCGCGGGCGGGTCTGCAGGCTCTCATCCTGCTCCAGCAATTGTGCGTAGCCGCTAATGGCATTGAGTGGCGATCGCAGCTCGTGGCTGAGGCCGACCACATAGCGGCTCTTGGCGAGATTGGCGGATTCTGCGACCTCCTTGGCGCGCTGCAGCTCGGCATCGGTGCGCTTGTGGGCGTCGATTTCCTGCATCAACAGGGTGGTCTGCCGCTTGGTCTCGGCTTCGGCGGCGCGACGGCTTTGCTTGGCCAGCACGAATAGCCATGCCACCACGCCGATGATGATCGCCAGCGCGAAGAACACTTTCCACAGCACTTCCGAGACCTGCGCACTGTCTCCCGGCGATGCGGCGGAGGTCTGCAGATAGATCAGTCCCAGCGTCAGGCCGACAAGGCCGGCAGCGATCATGAACACGCCAAGATAATGGCCGAGCTGCGAATTGAGCCGGGCCAGGATCGGCTCCGGCAGCAATTTGCCGAACGTCGCCGACATCTGTGCGTCGATCCGCGCATGAGGCTTGCAGAGATCGTGGCAACGCGCATCGAGCGAGCAGCACAGTGAGCAGATCGGGCCGGCATAGGCCGGGCAGTGGGCCATGTCCTCGGGCTCGAACGAATGTTCGCAGATACAGCACTGGATCGCTGCCATGTTCTGCCAGGCGCGCTTCGGCTTGCGGGCGATGTAATATTTTCCGCCAGTCGCGAAGGCGATGATGGGGGCGGTCACAAGCGCGGTAAGCAAGGCTACGAACGGCGACAGTGCCTTGGCTGTGGGGCCGAACAGGCCGTAGAAGGCGCTGACCGACATCACGGTGGCGGCCAGCATGGCGCCGACGCCGACCGGGTTGATGTCGTAGAGATGTGCGCGCTTGAATTCCATCTGCTGCGGACGCAGCCCGAGCGGCTTGTTGATGACGAGATCGGCGACCAGCGCGCCGACCCATGCAATCGCAACGTTCGAGTACAGCGCCAGCGTCTGCTCCAGCGCCTTGTAGACGCCGATTTCCATCAGCAGCAGCGCGACCAGCACATTGAACACCAGCCAGACGACGCGGCCGGGATGGCTGTGGGTGAGGCGAGAGAAGAAGTTCGACCAGGCGATGGAGCCCGCATAGGCGTTGGTGACGTTGATCTTGAGCTGCGACAGGATCACGAAGGTTCCTGTCAAAGCGAGCGCCAGATCAGGCTGCGACAGCACATAGCGAAACGCTTCGAGATACATATGCGCGGGCTCGGCGGCGTGCTCGGCCGAAACGCCGTGGGTCAGTGCGAAATAAGCGAGGAACGAGCCGGCCAGCAGCTTGATCGCGCCGACAATGATCCAGCCCGGGCCCGCGCACAGCAGCGCCACCCACCAGCTCGCACGCGAGCTGCGGCGGTCGCGCGGCAGGAAGCGCAGGAAGTCGACCTGTTCGCCGATCTGCGCGACCAGCGAGAATACGACCGAAGCGGCCGTGCCAAACAGCAGGAGATCGAGATGGCCGGCGGCGCTGCCGTGGTCGCCCGGAAATTTGGTCCAGGCCACGAAGGAGTCGCGACTGGCATAGGCGATGGCCGCGAAAGGCAGCAGGTTGAGCACCAGCCAGATCGGCTGGGTCCAGAGCTGGAAACGACTGATCAGCGTGATGCCATGGGTCACCAAGGGGATGATGACCACGGCCGATATCAGGTAGCCGATGGGGCGCGGAATATCGAAACACATCTCCAGTGCCGAGGCGAGGATGACCGCCTCGATGGCGAAGAAGATGAAGGTGAAAGACGCATAGATCAGCGAGGTAACAGTCGAGCCGATATAGCCGAAACCGGCACCGCGGGTGAGGAGATCGATATCAATGCCGCATTTTGCGGCATAATACGCGATCGGCAATCCGCAGCAGAAGATGATGACGCTGACCACCAGGATCGCTGCCGTGGCGTTGGTCATGCCGTAATTGATGGTGATGGTGCCGCCGATGGCCTCGAGGGCGAGAAACGAAATGGCGCCTAATGCCGTGTTGGCGACCCGCGCGGCGGACCAGCGCCTGGCGCTCTTCGCCGTAAAGCGGAGTGCGTAATCCTCCAGGGTCTGGTTGGCGACCCATTGATTGTACTGGCGTCTCACGCGGTCGATACGCTGCCGCCCTGCCACTACTCCGCTCCTGACCCTGTCAAACTACGCATGTTTGCGTGATGCAAAAACCTACGTCGGCATTTTGCGGTGCAGTATACGCGATCTCGCGTATCCGTGCACCGCACAAGTTCAGCAATGCTTGCCTCACCAATAGGCGTACTCGAACCAGTGGGGTTGAAATGTCAGACGAGAAGAAACCGGGCTTGCACTCGCCATTGCGGCGTAAACTGCTGATGGGCATGGCGGCTTTGCCGGCAATGTCACTGCTTCCGCGCACATCTTTTGCGCAGGCGCCGGCCACCTCGGCCATCAATACCACCGGGCTTGCGGTTACCGATACGGAAGTCACCGTCGGCATTCTGCATTCCGTCACCGGTACGATGGCGATCTCGGAAACCGGCTCGGTTCAGGCTGAAAAGCTCGCCATCGACCAGATCAACGCCATGGGCGGCGTGCTCGGCCGCAAGATCAAGTTCATCCAGGAAGACGGTGCCTCGGACTGGCCGACCTTCGCTGAAAAGGCCAAGAAGCTGCTGGTCAACGACAAGGTCGCTGCCATCATGGGCTGCTGGACCTCGGCCTCCCGCAAGGCGGTGCTGCCGGTCATGGAGCAGTACAATGGCATGCTCTACTACCCGACCTTCTATGAAGGCCTCGAGCAGTCCAAGAATGTCATCTACACCGGTCAGGAAGCCACCCAGCAGATCCTCGCCGGCCTCGACTGGGTCTCCAAGACCAAGAACGGCAAGAGCTTCTATCTGATCGGCTCGGACTATATCTGGCCGCGCACATCGATGAAGATCGCCCGCAAGCACATCGAGGGCAAGCTCGGCGGCAAGGTGTCGGGCGAAGAATACTTCCCGCTCGGCCACACCCAGTTCAACTCGGTGATCAACAAGATCAAGCTGACCAAGCCGGACGTGATCTATGCGGCAGTTGTCGGCGGCTCCAACGTCGCCTTCTACAAGCAGCTCAAGGCGGCCGGCATCGACCTGTCGAAGCAGACCATGCTGACGATCTCGGTCACCGAGGACGAGATCGACGGTATCGGTGGTGAAAACATCGCGGGCGCCTATGCCTGTATGAAGTACTTCCAGTCGCTCGATAATCCGAACAACAAGGAATTTGTCGCCGCCTTCAAGAAGATGTGGGGCGAGAAGACCGTGATCGGCGACGTGACGCAGGCCGCCTATCTCGGCCCGTGGCTCTGGAAAATGACGGTCGAGAAGGCCGGCAGCTTCGATATCGACAAGATCGCGCCTGCGTCTGCGGGTATCGAATTCACCAAGGCGCCGGAAGGTTACGTCAAGGTCCATCCGAACCACCATTTGTGGTCCAAGGCCCGCGTCGGCCAGGCGCAGCTCGATGGCCAGTTCAAGGTGGTCTACGAGACGCCCGAACTGATCGAGCCGGATCCGTTCCCGAAGGGCTATCAGTAAGCCTTGCTCGTCAAGTGCGGAGCTTGTCTCCGCGCAGCTTCTCCCTGGCGCGGACGACCTATCCGCGCACGACAACCCCGCGTCGCGTCTCATCGCGCGGCGCGGGACCCTTTCCCTGACGGAGGACGGATCGATGTTCGGCGACTATTCGATTGGCGATCTTGGCGCCATCTTTGCAATGCAGGGCTTTGCCGGCCTGATCCTGTTCTCGGTCTATGTGCTGATGGCGCTCGGCCTCGCAATCATCTTCGGCCAGATGGGCGTCATCAACATGGCGCATGGCGAATTCATGATCCTCGGCGCTTACGTCACCTGGCTGACGTCGAGCTTCTTCCAGTCGCATCTGCCGTCGCTGTTTTCCGGCTACTTCTTCGTCGCCATGATCCTCGCCTTCATCGCCTCCGGTGCGCTGGGGATGTTGGTCGAATGGGGGCTGATACGGCATCTCTACAAGCGCCCGCTCGATACGTTGCTGGCGACATGGGGTCTCAGCCTGATCCTGCAGCAGGCCTATCGTTCGGTGTTCGGTGCGCGCGAAGTTGGTGTCGAGCTGCCGCAATGGATGATGGGCTCCAAGCAGGTCACCGATACGATCGAAGTGCCGATCAACGGCATCTTCGTGATGGTGTTGACGCTGGGGATCACCATGGTGGTCGCCTACATCATGTACAAGTCGCGTTGGGGTCGTCAGGTTCGCGCCGTGGTGCAGAACCGCGTGATGGCCGGCGCCGTCGGCATCAATACCGAGAAGGTTGACCGCTACACCTTCGGCCTCGGCTGCGGCATCGCGGGGATCGCGGGCTCCGCCTTCACCATGATCGGTTCGACCGGCCCGACCTCCGGCCAGCTCTACATCGTCGACACGTTCCTCGTCGTGGTGTTCGGCGGCGCGGCCAGCCTGTTCGGCACCATTGCCTCGGCCTTCACCATCTCCCAGGCGCAGTCGACCATGGAGTTCTTCATGTCCGGGTCGATGGCCAAAGTGCTGACGCTGCTCACCATCGTCGCGATCCTGATGATCCGGCCGCAGGGCCTGTTCGCCCTCAAGGTCCGCAAGTAAGCGCGTGCAGTACAGACAGAGCAGGGCAATCATCACATGATCAATTCACGCTTCTTCAACCGCTCGGAGCTTCTCGGTTTCCTGTCGCTGCTGCTGCTGCTCGCGGTGATCCTGCCGCTGTTTCTCGATGTGTTTCGTCTCAACCTCGTCGCCAAATATCTGACCTATGCCTTCGTCGCCTTGGGCCTTGTGATGTGCTGGGGTTATGGCGGCATCCTAAGCCTCGGGCAGGGCGTGTTCTTCGGCCTTGGCGGCTACTGCATGGCCATGTTCCTGAAGCTGGAAGCCTCCAGCGTCGCCAACACCAAGATCCAGTCGACCCCCGGCATTCCGGATTTCATGGACTGGAACCAGATCACGTCGCTGCCGATGTTCTGGAAGCCGTTTCACTCGCTGACGCTGACGATCATCGCCATTCTCGTGGTGCCAACGCTGCTGGCCTTCATCATCGGCGCTGCGATGTTCAAACGGCGTGTCGGCGGCGTCTATTTCGCCATCATCACCCAGGCCATCGCGGCGATCGCAACCATCCTGATCATCGGCCAGCAGGGCTATACCGGCGGCATCAACGGCATGACCGACCTGCGCACGCTGAACAGCTGGGACATCCGCACCGATCACGCCAAGGTCATTCTCTACTTCTTCGAAGTCTTCGTGCTGTTCGCCTGTATCATCACCGCGCAGTTCATCCGCCTGACCAAGCTCGGCCGCATCCTGGTGGCGATGCGCGAACAGGAGGATCGCGTCCGCTTCTCCGGCTACAGCGTGGCCAACTTCAAGATCTTCGCCTTCTGTGCCGCGGCAATGTTTGCGGCGATCGGTGGCGCCATGTTCACGCTGCAGATCGGCTTCATGTCGCCGTCCTTCGTCGGCATCGTGCCGTCGATCGAGATGGTGATCTACACCGCCGTGGGCGGCCGGATGTCGATCTTCGGCGCGGTCTACGGCACGCTGCTGGTGAACTACGCCAAGACGATGCTGTCGGAATCCTTCCCCGAGCTCTGGCTGTTCGGCCTCGGCGGCTTGTTCATCGCCGTGGTGCTGTTCTTCCCCAATGGCCTGTCCGGCATCTGGCGCGATCACGTGGCGCGCCACATCGATCGCCTGATCGCCATGCGCTCGTCTAAATCCAAGAAGGCTTGGGCCATCAAATCCGCCGCCGACGGCGCGCCGGCCGAGTAAGGGGACATCATGCTCATCGGACATCAGCCCAAAGAGTTTTTGCTCGCGGTCGAAGGGCTCACCGTTTCCTTCGACGGCTTCAAGGCGGTCAACGATCTCTCCTTCTACGTCGAGGAGAACGAGATCCGCGTCATTATCGGCCCCAACGGCGCCGGCAAGACCACCGTCCTCGATCTGATCTGCGGCAAGACCAAAGCCACGTCGGGCTCGGTGCAGTTCCGTGGCACGGAGCTGACCAAGCTGAAGGAAAACCAGATCGTGCAGGCCGGCGTCGGCCGCAAATTCCAGACGCCGTCTGTTTATGACGATCTTACGGTGTTCGAGAATCTCGAGATCTCCTATCCGCGTGGTCGCTCGGTGTTCGGCTCGCTGATGTTCAAGCGGGACGCCGCAGTGCGCGAGCGCGTCGAGGAAGTTGCCGAGATGATCTTCCTCAAGGATCGGCTCAACATGTATGCCGATGTGCTCTCGCACGGCCAGAAGCAGTGGCTCGAGATCGGCATGCTGCTGATCCAGGATCCGGACCTGCTGATGCTCGACGAGCCCGTCGCCGGCATGAGCGTCAGCGAGCGCGTCAAGACGGCGGAGCTGCTCAATACGATCATCAAGAACCGCTCGGTGCTGGTGATCGAGCACGACATGAAATTCGTCGAGGACATCGCCCACAAGGTGACCGTGCTGCATCAGGGACAGATCCTGTCCGAAGGCACCATGGAGAAGGTTCAGAACGATCCCAAGGTCATCGAAGTCTATCTGGGTCATTGAGGAGATCATCATGCTCGCGATCAACGATCTCCACGTCGCTTACGGCCAGAGCGAAGTCCTGCATGGCCTGAATGTCTCGGTGCAGCCGAACGAAATCGTGGCCATCATGGGCCGCAACGGCATGGGCAAGACCACACTGATGAAATCGCTGATGGGAATCGTGCCGACCAAGTCCGGCTCGGTGACCATGGAGGGCAAGGAGCTCGGTGCACTGAAGAGTTATGAGCGCGTCGCGCGCGGCCTCGCTTATGTGCCGCAGGGCCGGATGATCTTCTCCCATATGACGGTGAAGGAGAATATCGAGACCGGCCTTGTCGCTTCTGGCGAGAAGGAAGTGCCCGGCGATCTTTATGAACTCTTTCCGGTGCTGCTCGAAATGAAGGGCCGCCGCGGCGGCAATCTCTCCGGTGGCCAGCAGCAGCAGCTTGCCATCGCCCGTGCGCTCGCCACCAAGCCGAAGGTGTTGCTGCTGGACGAGCCGACGGAAGGCATCCAGCCGTCGATCATCAAGGACATGGCGCGGACCCTGAAGCACATCCGCGACACCAAGGGCCTGTCGATCATCGTCTCCGAACAGGTGTTGAGCTTTGCGCTCGACGTCGCCGACCGCGTGCTGGTGATCGAGAACGGTGAGATCGTTCGCGACGAAGCCCGCGAGGGCATCGATGCCGCGCAGATCGCCAAATACCTGTCCGTCTGACCAGTCTTACGTTCAACCACCAAGACCAGTAACCGAAGGGGAGCATTGAATGCCAGATACACTGATCAAGGTCGACCTTACGCAATCGGCCTACGACAACGACATGATTCACAACCGCTGGCATTCGGACATTCCCATGGTCGCATGGGTCAATCCCGGCGATGACTTTATCGTCGAGACCTATGACTGGACCGGCGGCTTCATCAAGAACAACGACAGCGCCGACGACGTGCGCGACATCGATCTGTCGATCGTGCACTTTCTGTCCGGCCCGATCGGCGTCAAGGGCGCGGAGCCCGGCGATCTTCTGGTTGTCGATCTGCTCGATGTCGGCCCGATGAAAGATTCGCTGTGGGGCTTCAACGGCTTCTTCTCCAAGCAGAATGGCGGCGGCTTTCTCACCGATCACTTCCCGGAAGCGCAGAAGTCGATCTGGGACTTCAAGGGCATGTACACCTCGTCGCGCCACATCCCGGGCGTGAATTTCGCCGGCCTGATCCATCCCGGCCTGATCGGCTGTCTGCCCGACCCGAAACTGCTCGCCACCTGGAACGAGCGCGAGACCGCGCTGATCGCGACGAACCCGACCCGCGTGCCCGGCCTTGCCAATCCGCCGTTCGGCCCGACTGCCCATATGGGTCGGCTGAAGGGTGAGGCGAAGGAGAAGGCTGCGGCCGAAGGCGCGCGCACCGTGCCGCCGCGCGAGCATGGCGGCAATTGCGACATCAAGGATCTGTCGCGCGGCTCGAAGGTCTATTTCCCGGTCTATGTCCCCGGTGGCGGTCTCTCCATGGGCGACCTGCACTTCTCGCAGGGCGACGGCGAAATCACCTTCTGCGGCGCTATCGAGATGGCCGGCTGGCTGCACATCAAGGTTGATGTCATCAAGGACGGCGTGTCGAAATACGGCATCAAGAACCCCGTGTTCAAGCCGTCACCGATGACGCCGAACTACAACGACTTCCTGATCTTCGAAGGCATCTCTGTCGACGAGCAGGGCAAGCAGCATTATCTCGATGTGCACATCGCCTATCGTCAGGCCTGTCTGAATGCCATCGAATATCTGAAGAAGTTCGGCTATTCCGGCGCGCAGGCCTATTCGATCCTCGGCACCGCGCCGGTGCAGGGCCACATCTCCGGCGTCGTCGACGTGCCCAATGCCTGCGCCACACTGTGGCTGCCGACGCAGATCTTCGACTTCGACATCAATCCGTCGTCGGCGGGCCCGATCAAGCACATCAAGGGCGACATCCAGATGCCGCTCTCGCCGGACAAGTAACGCGGTCAACTCGGCTGCGGGGTTGGCGTCACGACCCCGCAGCCCCTTTTTCTTTCGCTCACTCTCCGCCGTCATTGCGAGGAGCGAAGCGACGAAGCAATCCAGTCTTCCCTCGCTTGCGGCTTTCTGGATTGCTTCGCTTCGCTCGCAATGACGGGGAGAGGGCATTGCCTCACAATGGATCATCCCATGCCGGTCTATGAATATCTCTGCGACGATTGCGGCCCGTTCACCGACATGCGGCCGATGGCCGAATGCGATGACCCGCAGAACTGTCCGCATTGCGCGACGCAGGCGCCACGCGTAATCCTGACCGCACCGGCGTTCTTCTGCATGCCCTCCGACAAGCGCAAGGCCCACGCCACTAACGAACGCAGCCGCAATGCGCCGAAGACATCGGCGGAGTACAAGGCCGCGCATGGGGCTGGCTGTGGCTGCTGTTCCGGCAAGAAGCCGTCGCGACTGGTGAAGCAGACCCGCTCGGGCGCCAAGAGCTTCCCGACAGCGCGGCCGTGGATGATCAGCCACTGACTCCTCTGAATTGATGCGCTAAAGTCCACTCCCGTGTGCCTCATTGCCGCGGGAGGCGGAGGCGCACCATGCGACACAATCCATTCGGCCAAACCAAGCGCGACGTCTCAGTCATCGGGCAGGGCACCTGGTATATCGACCACAGTGACCGTGCTGCGGCGGTCAGGGCGCTGCAGGCCGGCCTCGATGCCGGCATGAGCCATATCGACACGGCCGAAATGTATGGTGACGCGGAACTCGTGATTGCAGAGGCCATCGCCCGCCGTCGCGACGAGGTGTTCCTGGTCTCCAAGGTGCTGCCGAGCAACGCGTCGCGGAAGGGCACCATCGCCGCCTGCGAGCGCTCGTTGAAGCGGCTGGGTACCGACCGGCTCGATTGCTACCTGCTGCACTGGCGCGGTCAGGTTCCGCTCGCCGAGACCGTCGCTGCCTTCGGAGAGTTGAAGGCCGCCGGCAAGATTGCCTCCTGGGGCGTCAGCAATTTCGATGTCGACGATCTCAACGAGCTGTCGAAACTCGCAGGCAAGGGCGCCATCGCCTGCAATCAGGTGCTCTATCATTTGCAGGAGCGCGCCATCGAACACCGCGTGATCCCGTGGTGCGAGAGCCATGGCGTCGCCGTCGTGGCCTATTCGCCGTTCGGTCATAATGATTTCCCGTCGACGCGCTCGCCGGGCGGCAAAATCCTGCAGCAGATCGCCGATGCCCATCTGGCCACGCCGCGGCAGGTGGCGCTGGCCTTCCTGATCCGTCAGCCAACGGTCTTCGCAATTCCGAAGGCGTCTTCGGCCGCCCATGCGGCGGACAACGCGGCGGCGAGTGCATTGACGCTCAGCGCGGCCGAACTGGCTGATATTGGAAAGGTATTCCCGCTCGGCCGGGAGCCTTCCAGTCTACCGATGCTGTAGGGATGCGGTAAAATCGATGCTGCGCTGCACGCTGGCCGCTGATGCATCGGCCGGCATAGGCTTTTTTGCCTGCCTGCATATCCGTGTCCTGATATCGGCAGTTGTCCCGGCCTCGTGATCGTCGTTTTGTGAGCCGTATTCGATTCGGCTCGCATGCACCGACGAGCCCGCATATTGGTCCCCGCTCGTGACAAGCCATGTTCCGCCGCCGAAGACTGCTGCCCCTGTATCGGCGCATCGCCATACCGACCGGCCGCTGCGCGGCATTCTGATGATCATTTGTTCGACGGCGTTTCTGGCGTCATCGGACGCGATGGCGAAGTATCTGTCGCGCACGGGCATGCCATCGGTGGAGATCGCCTGGATCCGCTTTTTGGTGTTCGTCGTGATCCTGCTGCCGATCGTGTTGGCGCCGGCCTCGGGCAATCCGATGCGCTCGACGCGGCCGCTGCTGCAGGTATTTCGCGGGCTGGGCCTGTTGTGTTCGTCGATCTTCTTCATCATGGCGCTCGGTTATCTGCCGATCGCGGAGGCGACGGCAACCGGCTTCATCTCGCCGCTATTCGTCACCGGGCTATCGGTTCTCTTCCTCGGCGAAAAGGTCGGTCTGCGCCGCTGGACCGCCACCATCGCCGGGCTTCTGGGCGTATTGATCATCGTGCGGCCGGGCACCGCGGCGTTTCAGCCCGGTACGATCTTTCCGATCATTTCGGCGCTGGGCTGGGCGACCGCATTGGTGCTGACGCGCAAAATCAGCGGGGCCGACCGCGCCATCACCACGATGGCGTTCTCGGCGATCACCGGCTTCCTCGTGCTCAGTGTCATCGTGCCGTTCTACTGGATCGTGCCGAGCTGGACTCAGATCGCGCTCGGTGTTGGTATTGGCGTCGCCGCTACTGTCGGCCACTGGATTGTCGTATTGGCCTTCCGCTATGCGGATGCATCGGTACTGGCACCGTTCTCCTATGTGCAGCTGGTGTGGGTGACGCTGATCGGCTTCTTCCTGTTTGGCGAAGTGCCCGATGCTGTCACTTTCGCCGGTGCTGCAATCATCATCGCCAGCGGTGTCTACACCGCACATCGCGAACGCGTGCGCCGCGCGCAGGTCACCGCACCGGCGGAACCTTATCCGAGCGCCTAATGATGAGCTGTTGATAGAGACAGGTCGTCCCCCTTGCTCGATTTTCCCCTGAGCCACGGCGCTTGCGGTGGGTACATCCGAATGTGTTGCATATCTTTCCGCAAACATGGACGATGATACCCGGCATATTTCGGGCTTTATCGCGGCTTAAGAATAACTGCTCTTCTGTGCAATTTTTCCGTGAGTTTTAAACATGCCGAACGTTGCACGCGCTATGCTTCGATATCTCGTCATATGTTGGTATCTTTATGCTACGAGTCTGGAATTGCATCGAGTTGCAGCATGACTGGCGGCAGATTCTGCTGGCGGCAGCGGTGTGTTTTCTCTCCAGCCTTGCTGCCGTCAACCTGTTCACGCGTGCGCGCACCGCATTGCCCGATACGCGCCTTGCGTGGTTGATTACCGCAGGCGCGGTCACCGGATTCGGCACGTGGGCGACGCATTTCATCGCGATGCTCGCATACACGCCTGGTTTCGAACTCCACTACGACCTCATCATCACCGCCTGTTCGCTCGTCGCCTCTGCAGTGATGACCACGGCCGGCTTCGCCATCGCGCTGTTCAATCGTACCAAACGGAACGCGCTGGCCGGCGGCGCGGTGATCGGCCTCGGCATCGCCTGCATGCACTATATGGGCATGGCGTCGCTGCGCATCCCCGCCATCATCCAGTGGATGCCGGACCTCGTGACGGTGTCGGTCGTCGGCGGCATGGTGATTGCCGCCTTGGCGATCCTCGTCGCCCAGACTGCCGACCGGTCCGGCAAGCTGCTCGTTGCCGCACTGCTTCTGACGCTCGCGATCTGCGTACATCACTTCGTCGCCATGGGCGCGATCGATCTGACCTACAATGCCGCAGCCGCTGAAAACCAAAGTCTGCTGTCGCCGATCGAACTGTCGCTGGCCATTGCGGCCTTTACCGCCGCCGTGGTGATCGCGGGCCTCGTCGTTGCCGTAACAGATCAGCGCACCCGCCGCAGCATGAGCAAGCGCAATCTGCAGCTCGATGCGGCGCTCAACAATATGGAGCAGGGCCTGTGCATGTATAGCGCCGATGGCCTGCTCGAATTGTGGAACGAAAGCTACATGCGCATGTACAACATCCCGCCGGCGAAAATGTTCGCCGGCACGACTGAGGATCAGGTGCTGGCAATTCGTGCGGCGGCTGGCACGCTGTTCGTCGATATGGATAGTTATGAGATGAAGATGCGGACGGCGCTCGCGGATCGCGTGCCGAGCAGCCAGACCGCCGAGCTGCCGGACGGGCGCGCCATCAACGTGCGCTACCGGCCGATGAAGAATGGCGGCTGGGTCGCGACCCACGCCGACATCACCGACCGCAAACTCAGCGAAGCGCGGATCGTGCATCTCGCGCGGCACGATCCGATCACCGATCTGCCCAATCGTGTTGCCTTCAACGAACATCTGGCCCGCGTCTTCAAGGAGGCCTCGGCGGGACACGGCTCGTTTGCGATCGCGCGGATCGATATCGACCGTTTCAGAGAAACAAATGATGTATACGGCCAGGCCACCGGCGATGCCGTACTGGCCGAGCTGGCGAAGCGGCTGTCGCAAGCCTGCAACGGTGCATTTCTGGCACGGCCGAGTGGCGATATCTTCTCGATCGTGTCTCATCTCGGCGCGGAGCCGCAAACAGCGGAAGATCTCTGTGCGCGGTTGTCGAGCATTCTCGATAATACGTTTCAGATCGACGGCCAGAACGTCAATGTTCGCTGTAGTATCGGCATCTCGGTCTATCCGCAGGACGGCCAGGATATCGAAGCTCTCATTGCGCATGCAGATCTGGCGCTTGATCGCGCCAAGGCCGAGGAACGCGGTACCATCCGCTTCTTCGAGGCTGCGATGGATCAGCACATCCGCGAGAAGCGACTGCTGCAACGTGATCTCGTGGTGGCGGTCGAGAACAAGCAATTCCAGCTCTATTTTCAGCCGCAGGCGACCACCGAGGGCGCTGTGGTCGCCTTCGAGGTTCTGCTGCGCTGGCGGCATCCCGAGCGCGGCATCATCTCGCCGACGGTGTTCATTCCGCTGGCGGAGGAGAGCGGTCTGATAGGCGCCATCGACGAGTGGGTGGTGCGCGAGGCCTGTCGCGAGGCGGCGACCTGGGTCAATCCGCTGTCGATCGCCATCAACCTGTCGCCAGTCAACTTTCAGCGCGGCGATGTGCCCGGGATGCTCGCCGCCGTTCTGGCGGAAACCGGTCTCTGCCCAAAGCGTGTCGAGATCGAGATCACCGAAGGCGTGCTGATTGACGATTTTGCTGGTGCCATCGCGATCCTGCACGCCGTCAAGGAACTGGGCGTTCGCGTCGCCATGGACGATTTCGGCACGGGTTATTCGAGCCTGAGCTATCTGCAGGCTTTCCCCTTCGACAAGATCAAGATCGACCAGACCTTCGTGGCCAATCTCGAGGACAATCCGCAGTCCGCGGCTATTGTTCACGCCATCATCGGGCTCGGCCGCTCGTTGAAGCTCCCGGTGATCGCCGAGGGCGTCGAGACCGTCGCCCAAATGTCGTTTCTTGCCGCCGAGGGCTGTGCGGAGATCCAAGGCTTCCTGATCGGCCGTCCGCAGCCGATTGCGCATTATCAAAGCGTCGTCAGCGCCCCGGGTGGTACCGCCGCCGCGGTGAAGCGAGCCAGCTAGCTCTGTGCCCTTACACCGGCAGTGCGATCGAATACTTCACCTGGCTGAGGGCGAAGCTGGATTCGATCGAGGCGATGCCGTCGAGCCGGGTCAGCTTGTTCTTCAGGAATGCCTCATAGGACGACAGATCCGCCGCGACGACGCGTAAGAGATAGTCGCGGTTGCCGGTCATCAGATAGCATTCCAGCACTTCCTCCCATTTCGAGATCGCTTTCGCGAAACGGTTGAGGTCTTCCTCCTTCTGCCGGACAAGCTTGATGGAAATGAAGACGCTGACCGGAAGTCCGATTGCCTTCTGGTCGACCAGCGCCATGTAGCGGGTGATGACGCCGCGCTCTTCCAGCAATTTCACCCTGCGATGGCACGGCGAGATCGATAGCCCGACCTTTTCAGCGAGCTCCTGCATGGTGATGCGACTGTCGATCTGCAGTGCGGCGAGAATCTTGCGGTCGATTGCGTCGAGGGCTGACATTGGGAAAATTCCATGAAATCTGAACCAGAACAATTCATTTATCCCAATATGGCCGTGGTTGTCGCGATGAATTGAGAAAATCCCTTTGAGGCGCCTGCTAGAATGGCGACCTCATCACGAACCAGCGCAGCTGGCCGACGCGGGAGCCCACCATGCCGATCGATCATCATCGCCTGCAGACCCTGACCGCCTTGGCGCGCAAGGTGCTCTGGCTCTCGTCATGGACGATCCACAACGCCAATCACATCCGCCCCAATACCGACGGCCTCAAGGTCGGCGGCCATCAGGCGTCATCCGCCTCGCTGGCGACGATCATGTCGGCGCTGTATTTCGCCGTCCTGAAGCCGGAAGACCGCGTCGCGGTGAAGCCGCATGCGAGTCCGGTGTTCCACGCCATTCAGTATCTGTTCGGCAACCAGACGCGCGAGAAGCTCGAGAACTTCCGCGGCTTCAAGGGGGCGCAAAGCTATCCGTCGCGCACCAAGGATATCGACGATGTCGATTTCTCCACCGGCTCGGTCGGCCTCGGCGTCGCGCAGACGCTGTTCTCGTCGCTGGTGCAGGACTACGTCTCGGCTCACGGCTGGATGAAGGACCGCCGCGAGGGCCGCATGATCGCGCTGGTCGGCGATGCCGAGATGGACGAGGGCAATATCTTCGAAGCTTTGCTTGAAGGCTGGAAGCACGGGCTGCGCAACACCTGGTGGATCGTCGACTACAACCGCCAGAGCCTTGACGCCGTGGTGCGCGAGGGTCTGTGGGAGAAGTTCGAATCCATGTTCCGCAACTTTGGCTGGGATGTGGTGATCGTGAAGTATGGCCGGCTGATGCAGACGGCTTTTGCCGAGCCCGGCGGCGCCGCGCTGAAGACCTGGATCGACAACTGTCCGAACCAGATCTATTCGGCTTTGTGTTTCCAGGGCGGCGCAGCGTTCCGCAAGCGGCTCAACGACGAGATCGGCGATCAGGGTCCGGTGTCGCGCCTGATCGAGGCGCGCAGCGACGAGGAACTGCTGGCACTGATGTCCAATTTGGGCGGCCACGACATGGCCAGCATGGTCGAGGCTTTCGAAGCCATCGATCACGATCGTCCGGTCTGCTTCATCGCCTATACGATCAAGGGCATCGGCCTGCCGTTCCAGGGCCATAAGGACAATCACGCCGGCCTGATGACGCCGACGCAGATGGAGACCTGGCGCGCGGCGCAGAACATCCGGCCCGGCCATGAATGGGACAGATATGAGGGCTTGACGCAGGACGCTTTGATGCTCGATGCGTTCCTCAAGGATGTGCCCTTCGTGCAGCAGGGCACGCGGCGCCTCAGCGCCGACGTGATCGAGGTTCCCGGGCATCTGTCGTTCAAGCCGTCGCCGGAAATGTCGACGCAGCAGGGTTTCGGCCTCGTCCTGCATGAGCTGGCACGCGGCGATACCGAACTGGCGTCGCGCATTGTCACGGCGTCGCCTGATGTCACCGTGTCCACCAATCTCGGCGCCTGGGTCAATCGCCGCGGATTGTTCGCGCGCGCGGAGAAGGCCGATCACTTCCGCAGCGAGAAGATTCCGTCCACCTTCAACTGGGACTTTTCGCCGAAGGGCCAGCATCTCGAACTCGGCATTGCCGAGGCCAACCTGTTCATCCTGATGTCAGCCCTGGGCCTGTCGAGCAGCATCAACGGCGTCCGTCTGCTGCCGGTCGCGACGCTGTACGATCCCTTCATCGAGCGTGGTCTCGATCAGCTCAACTATGCCTGTTATCAGGATGCCCGTTTCATGGTGGCGGCGACGCCGTCGGGCATCACGCTGGCGCCGGAAGGCGGCGCGCATCAGTCGATCGCGACGCCGCTGATCGGCATGGCGCAGGACGGGCTCGCATCGTTCGAGCCGGCTTTCGTCGATGAGCTCGCCGTCATCATGGGTTGGGGCTTCCAGCACATGCAGCGCGACGCGGGCACTGATGACAGCGGCCAGCGCGCCGGCGGCTCGGTCTATCTGCGGCTCTCCACGCGCACCATCGAACAGCCGCAGCGCATGATGACGCCGGAGCTGCAGCAGGGCATCACTGACGGCGCCTACTGGCTGCGCAAGCCGGGCGCCAATTGCGATCTGGTGATCGCCTATACCGGCACGCTGGCGCCGGAAGCGATCGAGGCAACGGGATTGCTCGGCGACAGTCATCGCGACATCGGCCTGTTGGCGATCACGTCAGCCGATCGTCTCTATGCCGGCTGGACATCGGCGCGAAAGATCCGCCGCGACAGGCGCAACCCGCAGCATCTCAGCCACATCGAGAAGCTCCTGCAGCCGCTGCCGCGCGACTGCGGCATCGTCACCGTGCTCGACGGCCATCCGGCGACGCTCGGATGGATCGGCAGCGTGTGCGGTCATCGTATGGAAGCGCTGGGCGTCGAACAGTTCGGCCAGACCGGCACCATCGGCGATCTCTATCGCCATCACGGCATCGACGCGAATGCGATCGTCGATGCGGCGGAGGAGCTGAGCGGGGTGCCCGTGCTGCATCGGAAGATGGCGGTGTAGGTCTCTTAACCTCTCCCCGCTTGCGGGGAGAGGTCGCCGCGTCTTCGCGGCGGGTGAGGGGCATGGCACGACGTCGCCATATACTCGCAATTCGCGGATCGGAATCTGTGCGACATGCCCAGGGTGAATTGGAACGGCTATTGTGCCTCGCCCCTCATCCCACCCTTCTCCCCGCGCAGAGCGGGGAGAAGGAGCGCACGGCCGGTGCGTTTCTCAAAACGCCTTGAACGTAATGATCGTATGCGTGTCCTGGATGCCCGGGATGGTCTGAACCTTCTCGTTCACGAAATGGCCGATGTCGGTGGCGTTATCGACGTAGAACTTCACCAGCAGGTCGTAATGCCCAGCGGTGGAATAGATCTCCGAGGCGATTTCGGCTTCGGCCAGCGCGTTGGCGACGGCGTAGGACTGGCCAAGCTTGCACTTGAACTGGACAAAGAAGGGGACCATCGGGATTCTCCGGAAACGGGCGATTTTAGAGATCATCAAGCCCAAAACAGGGTGCGGCGCAAGCCGCCAGCATGTCGCCGCCTTGTCGGTCCGGCAATAGAGGGCTAGGACTGAGGTGCCCGCTTATCCCTTGATCTCGCGCGAGTTTTTCCGATGCCCACACCCATTGCCCTGACCATTGCCGGGTCGGATTCCTCAGGCGGCGCCGGCATCCAGGCCGACCTCAAGACCTTCGCGGCGCTGGGCGTCTACGGCGCCTCGGTGATCGCCGCGCTGACCGCGCAGAACACCAAGGGCGTCACCGGCATCCATCAGGTGCCTGCGGAGTTCGTGAGCGAGCAGATCAATGCCGTGTTCGTCGATCTCGCGGTTGGCGCGGTGAAGATCGGCATGGTCGCGCAGCGCGATGTGATCGAGGCTATCGCCGCGGGCCTCGCGACATGGCAGCCGAAACATGTGGTGCTCGATCCCGTGATGGTCGCAACATCAGGCGATCGCCTGCTGGCGCCGGAGGCCATCGCCGCGCTGCGCAGCACGTTGATCCCGCTTGCCGATATCATCACGCCAAACCTACCGGAGGCGGCCGCGTTGCTGGATGAGCCAATGGCGGAGGGCGATGCGGCCATCGAGGCGCATGGCAAGCGTCTGCTCGCGCTCGGCTGCAAGGCTGTGCTGATCAAGGGCGGCCACGGGACCGGCCCGGAGAGCACTGACTATTTTATCACCGCAGACCGCGCCATTGCATTGCCGGCAGAGCGCGTGTCCACGAAGAATACGCACGGTACCGGCTGCACGCTGTCATCAGCGATCGCGGCGGGCCTAGCCAAGGGGCAGGACATGGAAGCCGCGGTGCGTGCGGCGAAAGCCTATGTCACGGCTGCGATCGCTGCGGCGGATCGTTTTACGGTCGGTCACGGCCACGGCCCGGTGCATCATTTCCACGCATCCTATTAGGCGTATCAAGGTTGGTTCAAACCAACCCCGCCGCGCGCTCAATCGCCTGAGCATCGGCCGCGCACGAGCCTGCTGCATCTCATGGCATATGACGAAGGAGTGTCGTGTGCCGCTTACGAACCGTCGCGACAGACGCTCACCATGTAGATTGTGAGTTCATTCGTGCCGATGAGGCTGTAGGGATCCTCGACCCCCTGTTCGCGGAGCCATTTCATCTGAAGGTCATAGGCTTGGCGTTCGTGGGCTGCCACACACGGAGCTTCGACGTTGTTGGCTCGTTGCACGTGATGCACGAGCTCGTGCAGCAGCGCGCTCTTCTGCCGCAAATTGACCGGTTGCCATTCGTGGGGAAGGTAGATCGCGCCTTGTTCGCGGCTGTAGAGGGCTTGAAATTCGAGCCCGCTATTTTCCGGCGCACCACTTAGCATAGCCATTTCTGCTGACGTCGCGAAATGGATTGGCGGGTGAGCCGGAGGGACGAAGCCGGTCTGGGCGATGATCCATGCGATATAGGTGGCGATCAGAGCGTTCACGTGATGACCTCGTGCGGATATGACCTGCGGGGGAACTGGACGCTTCAGTTTGCGCAACCGTGGCGCGGATCAGAAAAGTCCCGGACTCAGATCCAGGCCGTAAGTGAGCGAGAGCACGAACACCAGAATTCCGGCTCCGCAGAAAAACAGAAAATGCTTGAGCACATCGGCTCCAGTGATCGAACGAATCGCGCGGGACATCGCGCTCGCGATTGCAGTCATGTCAGCCTCACGATTGTTGCCATCCATTGATGATTGATGTCGTCTTCGCCTGCCGCGATCAGTCGCCCCAGGCCGCTATATTCACAGGGCGACTGTGCTCGGGCGCCGCCCGTGCCAGGAGGACGCCGCCAATCACATGCACAATGCCGAAGCCGATAAGGATCAGGATGATCAGGTGTGTTTCGCTCAGTCGGCTCACGTTTCTTTTCCCTTCACTGTTCTGTATCTGACGAACGCGCATTTTCGCGTCTGGCGATGGAATGGGCTTGCCAGGATTGGTTTCGATGCGGTCGGAGATGAGATGCTGGTAGCGATGAATGATGTTGATTGCCTGCCGGCGACGGGATTCATGAAGTGCGCTGACGATCATCGAAGCCCCCACAGGTGCTGGAGACGGCGCCGGAAAGTCGCTCTTCATCACTCTTTTCCTGATGCTTCACGGGATGATGCAGGTGAGCTTGCTGACCGCTCGGTCGCCTGACACTCTTAAGATTTGCATTGAAACTTCGCTGCGCTTGCTGGCATTGGCCGCGATGCTGCCGTGGCGCTGGCTTTGTCGCTTACGGTAGCGGCGGGTTTGATGGCTACTTCGAAATCGAACTGAGATCAGTCGCCTCCGAAAAGGAGGGGTGAGACGGGAGGCGTGGTGTGCGAAGCCGCCCTGGCTTTCGGAGCGGCCAAGGAAGTCAGCGCCACATCAACTCCGGCGAGGATCACGGTCAGGGTAACGACGACTGCAATGATGTGACGCGTGCGCATGACGGCTTCCGGGTGAAGTTGCTCTGCGCCGAATGCCATTCGCATCTCGTCGCATTTTGACTTGAACCCGCCGCCGTCTCGCCGGCGTTAGTCAGCCGTCATCGCTGCGTTAATACTGCTCGCAAAGTTGCCAATCTGAGTTAAATGTATATTCAGAGGACGCATTTGTTCAAAACTTGGAAGTAGCCGACAGTGTGCCCAAAATTTAGTCTTTCGCTTTTGGGACGCGTCGTGCTCACCGGGCCGAACGGCGTGGTCGGCTTGCCAAACAAGAAGCTCTCGGGATTGCTTGCTTATCTGGCTTGCACGGCACCGGAGCCTCAGCCGCGCGAAAAACTGTCGACCCTGTTCTGGGGGTCTTATTTCGACGCGCAAGCAAGGCAGAACCTCCGTCAGTCACTGTTCAAGCTACGTCAAATTCTGGGTCGGGATGCTCTCAAGAGCGATGGCGAGTTCGTATCGCTGAATACGACGGTGATCCTGTGCGATATCAGCCGGTTCGAGGCCCTGGTGCGGGAGGGCGGCCGTGATGCGCTGGGTGAGGCAGCGGATCTCTATCGAGGGCGCTTCGTCGATGACATCGGTGTTAGCGAAGAAGGCTGGAGCGATTGGCTGGCTGGCGAACGCCAGCGATTTCAGGAGCTGGCTCTGACTGCGATGGTCGGGCTCGGCGAAAAAGAACTGGTCGCCGGTCGCGCCGATCACGCATTGAAGGCCGGGCACCGTGCCAGCGCACTGAACAACATGCGTGAGGATGCGCACAGGCTGATCATGCAAGCTCTGTCTGCAACTGGGCGTAAAGCTGAAGCGCTCAAATACTATCAAGAGGTCGTTGGGCTTCTGAAGCGAGAGCTCAACACAGAGCCGGACGAGGCAACCAGAGCGCTCGTCGCTGAACTACGCAGAGCCCAGACACTGATCGAATCGGTGGCTGTCAGCGAGATCGAAATATCGACTCCACTTGCGCCTGCTCTGATGATGGTCATGGATCAACCATCCATCGTGGTTCTGCCGTTTCGGAACATGAGCGACGACCCGGAGCAGGAATACTTCGCTGATGGCGTCACCGAGGACATCATCACCGCTTTGTCGCGCTTTCGCGAATTCGTGGTCATCGCACGCGGATCGAGCTTCGCCTTCAAGGATAGAAGGCTGACCAGCCGGCAAATCGCGCAACAACTCGGTGTTCAATACGTCCTGAGCGGCAACATCCGCAAAGCGGGCAACCGCATTCGTGTATCGGCCGAACTGACCCATGCCCGCGATGAGGTTCAGGTCTGGTCTGATCGCTACGATCGCGCCATCGTCGATGTTTTCGATCTGCAGGATGACATCAGCGCGAGCGTCGCTGCAGTGATTGATCCGGCCGTGCGGAGCGCCGAGGTCGAGCGCGCAAGGCGCAAGCCGCTCTCTGATCTTTCGGCTTACGACATCTACCTGCGAGCGCTTCCCCATCTATGGAACGGAACCCGTGACGGGATCACGAGGGCGATCGTATTGTTGCGACAGTCTCTCAACCGCGATCAGCTGCGCCCAGCCACGCTGGCGTCCCTTGCTTGGGCACTTGTCATGGCGTCGCCTCTGGGGGCGGCGGCTTTGCCGGAAACGTTGGTCGAAGCCCTCGTCTTGGCGCGCCGCGCCGTCGAGCAAGATGGCGCAGATGCTTTCGCCCATGCGGTCTATGGCTTCACATTGTTTGGTCCGGTCGGCAACAACGATCAGGGGCGCATCCACTGCAAGGAAGCTGTACGCCTCAATCCAAGCTCCGCCTTCGCCTGGGGCATTCTTGGAATGATCGACAGCATGGGTGGAGACTATGAGCATGCTGTCACATGTCTTCACCGGTCGATCGCCCTCAGTCCCTATGACAATATGCTCCATTTTTGGATGACGGGCCTGGCTGCATCATGCTTTGCGCTCGAGCGCCCTGAGGATGGTATCTTGTGGGCCCGCAACTCGATCCAGCAGAATCCGGCCAACGGTACGGGCCATCGTATGCTGGTGGCCAATCTTGTAACCGCCAGGCGATTGGAAGAGGCACGTGACGTGACGCGCCAGCGCGATGCCGTGCAAAAGACAACTATCGCGGAGCTTCGTGCCATGCGCTATTTCAAGCAGGACGATGCTCTTGAACGTTACCTGTCGGCTCAGCACGAGGCCGGCGTTGCGGACTGAGCTTCACGCGCCGACTGCAGATATCAACGTACGGATGGTCATGAAAATCAGGATGAGCGAGCCAACAGTCCAAAAGGTCGCGCGTATCTCATGAATCTGTCCGGTGAGATAGGCGATGAAGTGAAGCAGACGTGAGGCGACGTAGCCATATAGCAGCCATTGGGCGAGCAGCAGGGATGGTTGCGTGAGAATGTAGAGCAAACCCGCAACCAGGAAGTAGGGCAGGCTCTCGAGGTCGTTCATCTGGATCCGGCGAATCCGCTCGACGCGCTCGTTGGGCAAGAGTTGCGCCGGGTCGGGCGCGGGGTTCATCGGTGTCTTCTTGATATCCTCGGGTGAACGGTAGCCGCCTTTGACGTCGACCATACGGACGACGGTCAGCCACGACATCGCCACAGCCTTGAGGATCGTCAGGCTCGCAGCAATGACGTAGGTAGCGAATAGCGGATCGTTCAGTGTGAGTTTGTCCAATGTGCCGTCCCCCACAGGTCATAGATCGCATCTATGATCCAGCGCGTTTCCGAGTGAAATGCAATGTCTGTTTGTGCGATCGTCCGATCAGCCGCCGTCGAAAGGGACAAATGCGTGTCATGGAAATGCTCCACCCGAAGATTCTTGATCTTCTGGTGGATCTCGGAGACATCGATACTTGCGCTCTCGGTCGAGTCCGCTGTCTACCGCAGCAATCGGATTGCGATCTTGGGCTGGCGACGCTTCAATAGCCAGGGTTCCCAGAAAAACCGTGACGCTTCGGCGTGCGCTTCGTACAGGCCGATGCCGATATCGTGGAGAAAATCGGGCCTGTCTCTGATATCCGCGCGCAACTCTGCCCTGAAACGGGCTCGCTGCCGCCACGTGGCAGGCAGGCTGAAGATCGCACCGAGACGCATATGATCGTCGCATGATACAAACTGTGCGTAGGCGCGCATGGTGGTGCTCCGATTTTTGCGACCGGGATATCCCGGCATATCGCTGCGTGACAGCCATTGAAGCCTGTTGACGTAGTCGCCGACGTCAGTCAGGCGTCAGAGCAGCGTTATTTTCGCTTAAGGCGCCGCGAAGAGGCGGCCAAGCGTGTCGAACGCGTTCAGGAAGGGCTTCGTCTTGCAAATTCCGCGCGTCAGCACCGGATTCGCGATCCACGTGCGGCAGCCGCTCTGTGGGTACATATCAATTACGGTAGTCCCCGGGGCTCTTGGCGTATCCAGCGGTACTTCTCATGCGACACTCTGTCGTCGATCTGTCATCCCGGCTTGATATCAGCCGAACAGCAAATGGGTTGTCCGATTCTTTCGGACACGCTGGGCGGAACCTTCGATGACGACGCTGGATCTCGAAAAGTCCATTGTTGAAACGGCCTATGCGCGGTGGGCTCCGATCTATGATGCGGTGTGCGGTCCGGTGATGCTGAAGGGGCGCCGTGCGGCTGCGGAAGCGGCGCGCGCTGTTGGCGGCAAGGTGCTTGAAGTTGGTGTCGGCACTGGCCTGTCATTCGATGACTATGATGCGACAACCGAGATCACCGGTATCGATCTCAGCGCGCCCATGCTGGCCAAGGCGCGCGCCAAGATGGCAACCGGCCGCTATCCATGGGTCAAGGACATCAGGGAGATGGACGCCCATGCCATGACATTTTCTGACGCGACCTTCGACTGTGTCGTCGCACAGTTCGTGATTACGCTGGTCGAGAATCCCGAGCAGGTATTGTCCGAGTGCCACCGCGTGGTGAAGCCGGGCGGCCGCATCATTCTCGTCAATCATCTGTATTCGGAGACTGGTCTGGCAGCCGCCGTCGAGCGCTGGGCCGCGGTGAAGACCCGTTCCCTTGGTCTACGCCCGGAATTCCCGTTCGCGCGGCTGCAGGCGTGGTCGCAGGCGAATGCTGAATCGATCCTCGTCGAACGCCGCAAGGTGGCGCCGTTCGGCATCTACACATTGGTTACTTTTGAGCGAACCGCGGCGGCGCTGGCGGCGTAAATCGTCATCGCCGTGTCATGCAAATCAGTTAGCTGCTCGACATGGAAAGAGACGTGATGAGTGAAGGCAACGAAAAGCGCTTTCGCACCTTGTTTATCTCCGACGTCCACCTTGGCGCCCGCGGATCGCAGGCTGACCGGCTGCTGGACTTCCTCCGTACCCATGATGCCGATACCATCTATCTCGTCGGCGACATCGTCGATGGTTGGGCGCTGAAATCCGGCTGGCACTGGCCGCAGTCCCATAACGACTTCGTCCAGAAGATGCTGCGCAAGGTGCGCAAGGGCGCCAAGGTCGTTTACATTCCCGGCAATCACGACGAGTTTTTGCGCAGCTATTACGGCACGCATTTCGGCGGTATCGAGGTCGTCGAGACTGCGACGCATGAAGGCGCGGACGGCAAGAAGTATCTTGTCATCCATGGCGACATTTTCGACCTCGTGGTGCAGAACGCGCGCTGGCTCGCCCATCTCGGCGACAAGGCTTATGACTTCGCGATCCAGATGAATCGTCTGGTCAATGCGCTGCGCAAATTGTTCGGCTTCCCCTACTGGTCGCTGTCGAAATGGGCCAAGATGAAGGTGAAGAACGCCGTCAACTATATCGGCGCATTCGAAGAGACGCTGGCCGGCGAGGCACGGCGTCACGGCGCTGATGGCGTGATCTGCGGCCACATCCACTACGCGACAATCCGCGACGAGCACGGCATCCGCTACATGAATTGCGGCGACTGGGTCGAAAGCTGTACGGCGCTGGTCGAACACGAGGATGGCCGCTTCGAGATCATTACCTGGACCGATCCGGTCCGCCGCGGCATGCCGGTGCAGGCGCTCGCACCGGCCAAGGCGGCGTGAAGGATGGCGGCCTGATGCGCATTCTTGTCGCTACCGATGCCTGGCATCCCCAAGTCAACGGTGTCGTACGCACGCTGACAATGATGGCGGAGGCGGCCAAGGGCTTGGGTGTCGGTGTGAGTTTTCTCACGCCGGAATCGTTTCGTACGGTCGGGCTGCCGAGCTACGCTGATTTGCGCGTTGCGATCCCGAGCCGCCGCAAGATTGCGCAACTGATCGACGAGGCGAAGCCCGACAACATCCACATCGCGACCGAAGGCCCGATCGGATTTTCGGTGCGTGCCTATTGCCGCCGCCGGAGCATTCCCTTCACCACCAGTTTCCACACGCGCTTTCCCGAATATATCTCGGCGCGTTTTCCGATTCCGGAATCCTGGGTCTGGGCCGGCCTGCGCCGCTTCCATGGCGCCAGCTCTGCCGTGATGGCGGCTACGCCGGCGCTAGCGACCGAGTTACGTGACCGCGGCTTCCGCAATGTCGTGCTGTGGCCGCGCGGCGTCGACGCCAATCTGTTTCATCCGCGCCAGGTCGATCTCGGCAAGCCGAAGCCCATTTTCCTCTCGGTCGGCCGCGTCGCCGTCGAGAAAAATCTCGAAGCCTTCCTCGATCTCGATCTGCCCGGCACCAAGGTCGTGATCGGCGACGGCCCGGCGCGTGCTGCGCTCGAAGCGAAATACCCGGATGCACTGTTCATGGGCGGGCTGCAGGGCGAGGCTCTGGCCGTTGCCTATGCCTCAGCCGATGTCTTCGTGTTTCCGAGCAAGACCGACACCTATGGTCTCGTGCTGCTCGAGGCGTTGGCGAGCGGCGTGCCGGTGGCTGCCTTCCCGGTAACGGGTCCGAAGGACGTGATCGGCGCGTCGCCGGTCGGTGTGTTGTCGGATGACTTGCGGCAAGCCTGTCTCAAGGCGCTCGAGATTTCGCCGCAGGATTGTCTCAAGTTTGCTGCCGGTCACACTTGGGAAGCGTCGGCACGCGCTTTCGTCAACAATATCAGCCATGTGCGGGCCGAAATCGCCGCCCGTGCACCGTCCGCAACGAAGCATCCGCGTTTTGCTGCCTGATCTGCGATTGGTATAGCTTGCCCGCTGGTTGTGCCGCGCGATAAAATGCGCGCATGACAAACACTCCATTGCCGATCACATCCGCCGATATTGATGCCGCCGCGCGCGTCATCGCCCCTTATGCAGCGCGAACGCCGTTGCTCCGGTCGCCTGCGCTCGATGCGCTGACCGGCGCGAAAGTGTTCTTGAAGCCCGAAGTGCTGCAGCGAACCGGCTCGTTCAAGTTTCGCGGCGCCTTCAACAAGATTTCCTCGATCCCCGAGGGTGAGCGCGGCAGGGGCGTCGTCGCATTCTCCTCCGGCAATCATGCACAGGGCGTAGCCGCTGCAGCGCAGATCCTCGGCATGAAGGCGACCATCGTGATGCCGTCCGATGCGCCGGTCTCGAAAGTCGAGCGCACCAGGGGCTATGGCGCCGAAGTCGTGCTCTATGATCGCGACAAGGAAGACCGCGAAGCCATCGCCCGCGACATCGCCGGCAAGAGCGGCGCCACGGTCGTGCCGCCCTATGACGATCCGTTCGTGATGGCCGGGCAGGGCACTGTCGGCCGCGAGATCGCCGAAGACATGGCCGCCTTGGGCATCGTGCCGGACATCGTGTCTGCGCAGGCCTCCGGCGGCGGCTTGATCGGCGGCATTGCCACAGCGGTGAAGGCGCGATTCCCCGAGACCTCGATCATCGTCGCAGAGCCCGCGGGCTTTGACGATCACGGCCTCTCATTGCGCGCCGGCAAACGTGTGGCCCATAGCAATGCGGGCCGCACGATCTGCGATGCGCTGATGGCCCTGACGCCCGGCGAAATCACCTTCGCCGTCAATCAGCACCTGCTGTCGGGTGCCGTCACCGCCACCGAGGAGGAAGTTGGCAAGGCAATGGCCTTTGCGTTTCGCGATTTGAAGCTGGTGGTCGAGCCCGGCGGTGCCGTGGCGCTGGCCGCCCTGATGCAGGGGCGCTTCGATGCGCGCGGCAAGACGGTGGTGATCGTTTTGTCCGGCGGCAATGTAGATGCGGATCTCTACGCCAGGATCATCAACGCCTGAGCTGAAGCGCTTACGAGAAGAACGCGATCTTCTCGGCCTGCGTCATCTTGCGGATCGGCGCCAGCGGGTCCGATGCCGGCGCGTTCGGATCCGCGATCACGCCGCCAGCAATCAGCGCTGCGCCGAGTGATGGCGCAGCCGCTTCCACCTGAGGCACCAGGTCCGGCTGCGGCGGCTCGGGTGCCAGTGCAACCTCGGCGATCTGCGCCAGCGTCATCAGATCGGGATTGAGGGCTTCGGGTTCGGCTGGCTGAACAGCGACAGCTTCAACCTGCATCACCTCAGGCTCAACGTATTGAGGCTCGGCAAGCTGAGGCTCAATAACGTCCGGCTCGCTCAGATCGAGCGCGCCCATCTCTGCGGCGACCATATCGAGCACGGCGAGGTCATGTTCGTCCTCAGCAATGCCCGCCGTTTCAGACGCCTGCGGGACATCGTCTGCGGCGATAGCCAAGGAGGCCTCAGCCATCGTCGCGGCAAGCTCCGCGGTGGCTTCTGCGACAGGCGCGGCGGTCTCAGCGACGACCGTCTCTGCGAGGGCCGGCTGTACAGCGGCGCGCGGCGGTTCGACGCTTGAGATTGTGACCGTTTCAGCCAGCACTTCGCTCGCCTGCGACTTGAACAGCGGCGTCACGGATGCTTCGCGCGCCTCTGCGACAACGGGCTCGACCTTTTCGGCAGCCGGAGTCGGTTCGGCCTGCGCAGTCGTTGCCGCGCTGCCATCGACCATCTGCTCGATCCGCTGCATCAGCAAGTCGTAGCTTGCCAACACGTCTTCGCGGCCATTGCCGTTGAGCGCCTGCTGGCCGGCCTCGATGGCCTTCACCTGCGTGTCCAGGAGATCGCAGATGCGCGTGTCGGCACCGCATTCGCGCAGCGTCCAGGCGATCTCGCGAATGATACGGGTGCCGTTGCGGGCACCGGTCAAAACCTCGTCGGTGTCGACGCGCGGCATCGCTTCGATGGCGCTCGCCTTGGCCTGACGGACGGCAGAACGGATCGCGCCGAGCGCGGCGATCAGGCTGAGCGCCGGCGCCTGCTTCTGGGCGGCGAGATTGGCTTCCAGCCGCGTGACGGCTTCGAGCACCAGGCTGGTATCGGCCGTGCGGTTGCGCTTGGCATATTCGGCGAGAAACCAGCGGCCGCGCGCGGTCTCCATGAAGGCTTCGCGGATCGCGTCATAGTCTGCCTCGCCCGGCAGGGTGGGGCGGGCGGAGATCGGCGACAGGGCAAATGCTTCTTCGGCCATCATGATAACTCGTGGCGCGCACAGGGATGCGCGGTATGTAACCATCTCCACGATCCCGTGGCGAATCGCAGTTCACCTCATGATAGCCGAATCCGCCCCCCATAGCGCCCCGCAAATCCGCCGCAAATTCGCGCAGCGGCTGGCGATGTTCTACGGCACCGTGTTCGGCTCCAGCGGTTTCTATCTGCCGTTCTTCCCCGTCTGGCTGAAGGCGATCGGCATCGATCCGACCTGGATCGGCACCATCCTTGCTGTGCCGTCGATGACGCGCTTCACCACGCTGCCCTTCATCACGGCGTTTGCCGAGCGCCGTCATGCCCTACGCCAGACGATGATTGTCTGTGCCTTTCTCACCATGATCGGCTTTGCGACGGTGGGCACGCTACGCGAACCGCTCGCCGTGCTCCTGGTGTTCGCGCTGACGGCCGTGGTCTGGACGCCGCTCACGGCGTTGACCGATGGCTATGCGCTGAAAGGCGTGGTGCGCTTCGGCTTCAGTTACGGTCCGCTACGGCTGTGGGGCTCGGCGGCTTTCGTGGTTGGCGCGCTCGCCTGCGGTCTGGTCGTCAATTGGCTCGACGGCGAGCATCTGATCTGGGTGATTGTTGCAGCGATGGTACTGTCGGCTGTCGTCAGCCTTGGTCTGCAGCCACTGGGCGCGCCGACAGGCGACGGCACGGTGCTGTCGAAGGCAAGCGCGTTGCTGCGCGATCCCGGCTTCCTCGCCATAGCGGTCTCAGCCGCACTGATCCAGGGCAGCCATGCCGGCTACTACACCTTCGCGTCGATCACCTGGCAGGCGTCCGGCCTCGACGGCCTCACCATCGCTGGTCTATGGACCCTCGGTGTGCTCGCCGAAATCATCCTGTTCGCAGTGTCGCCACGCCTGACTTTGTCACCTGCAACCATGGTCATCCTCGGTGGCCTTGGCGCATTGCTGCGCTGGACGCTGACCGCGCAAACGCTTCCCCTCCCGATTCTCGTGGTTGTGCAATTGCTGCACGGCGCGACCTACGGTCTGACGCAACTCGGAACAATGGGCCTGCTGCTGCATCACGTGCCGCCGCACGTCATGGCGCGGGCACAGGGCTATGTCACCGCCTGCACCGGCCTGGTGATGAGCAGCATGGCGGTTCTGTCAGGCGCGATCTATGCGCGTTACGGCGAGGGCGTTTATTACGTGATGGCCGTGCTTGGCCTTGCCGGCGCGACCGTCATATGGTTCGGCCGGCATCGCGCCGGGCAGCCGCCGGACGTTGCGGGCGATCAGCCCCAGAGCGCCGCGTCGGGCGGATAGACCGTGCTTTCGTCATAGCGCAGACCGCCGTCGCGATCTCCGGCGAGCAATAGCGGGCCATCAAGATCGACGAAGCGTGCATATTGCGCAATCAGCATCGCGGGCGCCATCGCCAGCGACGTCGCCACCATGCAGCCGACCATGATGTCGAGATTCATGGCGCGCGCGGCATCGGCCATCGCCAGCGCTTCGGTCAGGCCACCGGCCTTGTCGAGCTTAATATTGATCGCATCATAGCGCCCGCGCAGCGCCTCGAGCGAAGCGAGGCCATGCACGCTCTCGTCGGCGCAGACCATGATCGGCCGATGCACATGCATCAGCGCATCATCCTTGCCTGCCGGCAGCGGCTGCTCAATTAGCGTGACGCCGGCGTTATGGCAGGCATCGAGATTGGCTTTCAGGTTGTCCGGCGTCCACGCCTCATTGGCATCGACGATCAACTCGGATTCCGGTGCGGCCTGGCGCACGGCCTTGATGCGGCTGATGTCGTCGTCACTGCCGAGCTTGATCTTCAGCAGCGGCCGGTAGGCGGCCTTTGCGGTGGCGGAGGCCATCGCCTCGGGTGTACCAAGCGAGATCGTATAGGCGGTGGTGCAGGCGCGCGGTGCCGGCCGCTGCAGCATGTCCCAGACGCGCTGGCCCTGGCTCTTGGCTTCGAGGTCGAGCAGGGCGCAATCCACCGCGTTGCGGGCGGCACCGGCGGGCATGGCCGATTGCAAGGCGTCACGGCCGAGGCCTGCGGCAAATCGGTCCTGCATCGCCAGAATGGCGGCCAGCGTAGCCTCCGGGGTCTCGCCATAGCGCGCATAGGGCACGCATTCGCCGCGGCCAGTTACGCCGCCGCGGCTGATCTCGGCGACCACGACGACGGCCTCGGTCTTGGCGCCGCGGCTGATGGTGAAGGCGCCAGCGATCGGCCATTGCTCGATCCGGGCGGTCATTAGGGCGGGGGCAGCGTCGGATGCGGACAATGCGGCGTCTTTCGGGCTGTGCCGGCAACGGCGGGTAATGACGTGTCTATAAGTTTACGTGATCGCCGTGAACTTGTTTGCGACGCAATGCCGGTGTCTGACAGGGCGGATTAAGGCTATATTAACCATAGCAACGTGTTGGCTTCACTTGGCTTCTCAGAAACGTATTTGGGCGTGTTAATACTTTGTTCATGCACAGACTGAACGCCCGCGGGAGCCTGTTTTGAGCGGCCCGACCTTGGAACAGATCGCGAAAGGCGACGGCTTGGCGCTGTGCGCGGCTGGGTCGTGGACGGCGCGTTTTGCCCCCGCGCTCGAAAAACTCGTCGGCGAGGCCGAAAAGCTGACCGGTAGCCGCCCCAACATCTTCATCGACGTGTCGCAGGTCTCCAAGCTGGACACATTCGGCGCCTGGCTGATCGAGCGGTTGCGTCGGGCGCTGACCAATGGCGGCCACGAGGCGCAAATCGCGGGCCTTTCGGCGAATTACGCGACCCTGGTCGACGAGGTCCGCCGCGTGAAGCCTGCGGTCCCGTTACCGGCAAGCGGTAGCGCCCTGACTGCCGTGCTCGATGGCATCGGCCGCAATATCTATGGCATCGGGGAAACCCTCGTCGCGCTGGTCGATATGATCGGTGCCGTGATCGCGGCCTGGTTCCGCGTCTGGCGGCATCCGTCGAAATTCCGGCTCACCTCGGTGGTGCATCACCTGGAGCAGGTGTGCTGGAACGCAGTACCGATCGTGGTCCTGATTACGTTCCTGATCGGCTGTATCGTTGCCCAGCAGGGCCTGTTCCATTTCCGCCGCTTTGGCGCCGACGTCTTCGTGGTCGACATGCTCGGCGTGCTGGTGCTGCGTGAGCTCGGCGTGCTCTTGGTGGCGATCATGGTCGCCGGGCGCTCCGGCAGCGCCTATACCGCCGAGCTTGGTTCCATGAAGATGCGCGAGGAGATCGATGCGCTTCGCACGATGGGTTTCGATGCCATCGAAGTTCTGATCTTGCCGCGGATGGTGGCGCTGGTACTGGCGCTGCCTATTCTCGCATTTCTCGGCGCGATGGCTGCGCTCTATGGCGGTGGTCTGGTCGCCTGGCTCTATGGCGGCGTCGATCCGTCGTCGTTCCTCTCGCGGCTGCGCGAGGCGATTTCGATCAACCACTTCATCGTCGGCATGGTGAAAGCGCCTGTGATGGCCATGGTGATCGGCATCGTGGCCTGTGTCGAAGGCCTGGCCGTGCAGGGCAGCGCGGAGTCGCTGGGGCAGCACACCACCTCGTCAGTGGTGAAGGGGATCTTCTTCGTGATCGTGATGGATGGCGTATTCGCGATCTTCTTCGCAACGATCGGGATCTGACGGCCATGACCTCGACGACTGCGACGCCCATTACTGAGACGCCGACGGCTGCCGCCTCCACCTCTGCCGATGCGATCATCAGCGTGCGCGATCTTACCGTGGCATTCGGCAGCCGCCGTGTGCTCGACGGCCTCAACCTGAACGTGGCGCGCGGCGAAATCCTCGGTTTCGTCGGCGCGTCCGGCGCCGGCAAGTCCGTGCTGATGCGCACGATCATTGGCCTCGTGCCAAAGGTCTCCGGCACGATCGAAGTGTTCGGCACCGATCTCGACAGCGGCGACAAGGAACGCCGCGAAGTCGAGCGGCGTTGGGGTATCCTGTTTCAACACGGGGCGCTGTTCTCGTCGCTCAACGTGCGACAGAACATCCAGTTTCCGGTGCGCGAATATCTCAAGGTCTCGGAACGTCTGCTCGACGAGATCACCATGGCCAAGCTTACCATGGTCGGTCTCAAGCCGGAGGTCGCCGATCGCTATCCGTCGGAACTCTCGGGCGGCATGATCAAGCGCGTGGCGCTGGCGCGGGCGCTCGCGCTCGATCCGGAGATCGTGTTCCTGGACGAGCCAACATCGGGTCTCGATCCGATCGGCGCCGGCGATTTCGACGAATTGGTGCGCACGCTGCAGCGAACTTTGGGGCTGACCGTTTTCATGGTAACTCATGATCTCGACAGCCTGCATACAGCCTGCGACCGGATCGCCGTTCTCGGTAATGGCAAGATCATCGCGCAGGGAACGATGGCCGACATGCTGGCCTCGCAGCATCCCTGGCTTCGGGAATATTTCCACGGCAAGCGCGCACGCGCTGTTATCGGCTAGTTGTACTGGAGTTGGTTTGATGGAAACGCGGGCGAACTTCGTCCTGATCGGAATTTTCACGCTGGCGGTGATCGCCGCAGCGTTCGGCTTCGTGTTGTGGTTCCAGAATCTGCATTCGACCACGCAGCGCACGCCGCTGCGCATCATCTTCGAAGGCGCGGCGTCCGGGTTGCGCAACGGCGGCAACGTCAACTTCAATGGTATCCGGGTCGGTGAAGTCGTCTCGGTGAAGCTCGACAATCCCAAGCGCGTCGTTGCGCTGGCGATGGTCGAGAATATCGCGCCCATTCGCAAGGACACGCAGGTCGGCCTGGAATTTCAGGGGCTCACCGGTGTAGCTGCGATCGCGCTGAAGGGCGGCGATGAAGCTGCGCCCGCGGTCCCGCTGGACACCGACGGCGTGCCGGTGCTGACGGCCGATCCGGAGCTGCTGCGGGATATCTCTGAATCGATCCGGGCAACGCTGAACAACGTCAATCGTCTGGTCGCCGACAATCAGGATACTCTCAAGGGCGCCATGAAGAATGTCGAAACCTTCACGGCGACGCTGGCGAAAAATTCCGAAGTGATCGACGGCATCATGCTGAAGATCGACAGCGTGATGGGCAAGGCCGATGGTGTCATGGGCAAAGCCGATAGCGTCGTCGCGCGGACCGACAATATCCTGCTCGGTCTTGATGCGCTCGCGGGCGGCAAAGATGGCGGCGAACTCACGGCGGCCGTGAAGTCGTTCCATGAGCTGACCGAGAACCTCGACAAGCGCTCGGGCGCTCTGATCCTCGACGGTCGCCGTACCCTCGCCGATATCAGCCGCGCTGTGAACAATCTTGACCGCAACCCGACGCGCCTGTTGTTTGGCGCCAGCAGCGGCACACCCGCGGCTGCGCCTGCACCGGCGGCGCCTCCGGCATCTGTCGCTCCGCCGCGTCGTCGCCAGCAGGCTCAATAGACACCAGTCCCGATATACATGGAGAGCGCTGATGGAGACCCAAGATAGCTTCACCATCAGCAATGGCCGCGTCACGGCGACGATCAAGGCCGCTGGTGCCGAACTCTGCTCATTGAAGGATGCGCATGGGCATGAAGTGCTCTGGCAGGCCGGTGAGGAATGGCCTCGCCACGCGCCGCTGCTGTTTCCGATCGTCGGCAAGCTAAAGGACGATGTGCTGCGCCATCGTGGCCAGGTCTATGCAATGACCCAACACGGTTTTGCGCGCGACCAGCGCTTCAGCTGGACCGGGCAGGGACCTGCGTCCTGCGCGCTGTCGCTGGCAGACAATGACGCCAGCCGGGCGAAATATCCGTTCGCGTTCCGGCTTGACGTCACCTATGTGATCGAGGGCGATGAACTGGTGATCGGTTATGCCGTCACCAATACTGGCGACGAGATGCTGCCGGCCTCGATCGGTGCGCATCCGGCATTTCACTGGCCGCTGACGGATGGCGCCGACAAGCGCGCGCATACGATCATCTTCTCCGATGCTGAACCGGCGCCGATCAGACGGCTCGAGGGTGGACTGTTGCTGAGGGAGCCGGAACCGTCGCCGGTACAGGGCGGCGCACTGGCGTTGTCGGAATCGCTGTTCGTTAAGGATGCGATGATCTTCGATCATCTCGCCAGCAGGTCGCTGAGTTATAGCGCGCCTGGCGGACCGACGATCACCTTCGCCTGGGAAGGCTTTCGCGAACTTGGCATCTGGTCGAAACCATCCGGCGCTGCATTCCTCTGCATCGAACCGTGGTACGGCTATGCCAGCCCGGTGGATTTTGACGGCGAGTTCGCCGACAAGCCGGGCGTGATGCACATCGCGGTGGGCGAGACGCGCAGCTTCACCCAACGCATCGGGTTCGCATAAGGTTACTGTCGCGGCCCGTGATCCAGCAGACCGCTGCATCGAGGAGGTCCGTCATGTCGAGAACTGCGTCCTGTTCGTGCGGTCAGCTGTCCATCGTGCTCGAAGGCGAGCCGAGGGGCGTCGGTATATGCCACTGTTTCGCCTGCCAGCGCCGGACCGGCAGCGTCTTCGCAGCGCTCGCGGGGTTCGGGCCAAGTTACAATGTGAGCGGCATCGCGACCGAGTATGTCCGCACAGGGGATCAGGGGGCGCGCTTCCGATTCCGGTTCTGTCCCGTCTGCGGCACCAATCTCTTCCACACCGAAGAAGGATATGAAGCGCGTTCCGTGGCCGTGGCGGTCGGCTGCTTTGCCGATCCGGATTTTCCGCCTCCGGAGATCTCCGTCTATCATTGCCGGCGGCATGCCTGGGTGTCCTTGCCATTCGGCGTCAACATTCACGACAAGGATCCCGCGTGATGACGGCACCGGCCCGGCCCCGCGTCTAGCGCTCCGGCACAACAGCAGGCCCAACAAAAAAGCGGAGGCATCGCTGCCTCCGCTTTTCGCGTTCGTATTTAATCTTGCTTAGCCCAGCCGACCTGCTGCATGCGCGAGCAGGGTGTAGACCAGACCCGTTTCCGAGGTCAGATGGCTGCGCAGCGCTGCCGGGCCGCGTTCATCGCGGGCGACTTCGTCAAGCAGGCGTTCGAACTCGGTGATGTAGCGATCCACCGTACCCTTGAAGTTGCGATCCGACCGATACTTGCGGGCGACTTCATCGAAAGCCTTCTGGCCGGCGGGCGTATAGAGCCGCTTGCTGAAGGCCTTGCTCTCGCCGCGCTGATAGCGATCCCACATTTCAGCGGCGAGCGTCCGATCCATCAAGCGGCCGATGTCGAGCGACAGCGACTCCAGCGGATTGGCCGAGGCTGCAGGCTGCTGCGGAGCCGGTGCGCGGCGCGGCGGCGTGCGATCTTCCTCGACGTGATCGGCGCGGCCGAGCAGATCCGACAGCCAGCCGTCACGGCCCTGGTCGGAGTTGGCCGGAGCAACCGACGGCGCTTCGGTGCGACGCGGCGCAGGACCACCGATATCGGGCATCGGCAAGTTCGTTGCGCTACGGGCCGGCGGCTCCTCGCGGCGCGGGGCCGGACGCGGAGCCTCGTGGCGCGCTTCACTACGGCTGCTGGCGATCGCCATCGCCGGCTCCTCGTCACGCTGCACGCTGGTGGTGCGGCTGGTCGAGACCACGTCGAGGCCGCGGCCGTGGCGGGCCACGATGCGGTTCAGCTCGGCGAGCGCCTCGATCTGGTCGACGATCACCTTGCGCATCTGCGCAGTACTCTCGGCGGCTTCCTGCGGCATGTCGAGAACGCCACGGCGCAGTTCGGTGCGGGTGCTCTCGAGCTCGTTGTGCATTTCGGCAGCCATCTGCTTCATGCTGGCGACCATCGACGAGAACTTGTCGGCCGACTGCTTGAACATGGCATCGGCTTCGTGCGTGCCCTGCTGGTAGATTTCGCTCATGGCTTGCGTTGTCGCGCGGCGTTCTTCTTCCGCGGCGGTGCGGACGGCTTCGAACTGCCGGCTGATCGCTGCCGAGCCCTGACCTGCGGTCTCCGCGACGACGCGGGCGATGTCTCGGGCACGCTCTTCGGCGGCTGCCAGCGATTCGTCGAGCAGGCCGGTGAAGCGGGTGAGGCGCTGATCGAGATCGGTGGTGCGCAGATCGATGGTGGTGACCAGCGATTCCAGCGCCGCCTTGCGTTCGCCGACCGACGACATCGTGGTGCGGTTGCTCTGTTCGACCAGAGCCGCGGCATCCACGAGGGCATGGCCATGGGTTTCGAACTGGCCCGAGAGCGAGCCGAGATCTTCCAGGGCCTTGGAGGTCTTGGAGGTGAACACGGTGAGCTGTTCTTCCAGCGTCTGGGTAGCCAGGCCGTTGCGCGACGTCACGTCGTTCATGGTGGACACGAAGTCCGCCACGCGGGTGACCAGAGCGCGCTCCAGCGAGTTGAGGTTGTCGTGGGCGCCGGTGAGGACTTCCTGCAGCAGGATGTTGCCTTCACGCAGGCGTTCGAACAGCGCCACGGTATCGGTGCGCAGGATCTTGCTGGTTTCCTGCATCTCCGTGACCGCAGTGATCGAGACCTGACGCGACTGCTCGATGGCGGTGCGCGAGCTCTGCTCGAGATCCTTCAGCGACTTGTTGACCGCACCGGTGGCGAGTTCACCAGCCGTGGTGATGGCGCGAGCCACGTCCGTGCTGTTGGTGACCATGGTCTGCGAGAAGGTTTGGCCGCGGCTTTCGATCGCCTTGAGCGCGTCGGCGGTGACGCGGTCGATGTCGACCGTGAGCTGATTGGCCTTGGTGCCCAGCGCATCGACCAGCGAACCGCGCTTGGCGTCGACCATCTGCGACAGACGGTCAGTCTGCTGCTGCACATAGGTGACGATTTCGTCGGTCTTGCCGGTCATCGTGGTGCCGAAGCTGCCCGAAGCGGCGAACACCGACCGCTCGATCTCCGACGAGGTGGTCTTGATCTTGGTGGTGATCTCGTTCGAGGCGGCGACCAGCGAGTTGTGCGCATTCTGCGCACTGGTCTGGATGTTGTCGGTGGTGTTGGCAGTGACGTTCGAGAGCGAACGCTCGATGTCGGCGGAGATCACCTTGATCTGGTTCGCGGCATCCGCCGAGGAGGTTGCCAGCGAGGTCTGCACTTCGCGAGCGCTCGAGAGAATCGCAGCCGCCGTATCGGCGCCGACCGCGGTGAGTGTGCGCTGCACGTCGATGGAGAGCGACTTCACGTGGCTTGATGCCTCGGAAGACGCCGTGACCAGCGTGCTCTGGGCTTCGCGGGCGCCGGCGACGATCGACTCGGCAGTTGCGGTGCCGGCCGTCGTGAGGCTGCGCTCCATATCGGCTGCGAGGTTGCGGACATGGTTCGACGCTTCGGTCGAGGCGTCGATCAGCGAGGACTGGACGTTGCGCGTGCTGGCCAGGATCGAATCCGCGCTGGCGGTGCCGGCGGCGATCAGTGTGCGCTCCACGTCGGCCGCAAGGGTGCGGACCTGCTGCGAGGCGTCTGTCGATGCGGCGACCAGCGTGCTCTGCGCGGCGCGGGCGCCGGACAGGACCGAGTCGGCCGTCGCCGTGCCTGCGGCAGTGAGTGTGCGTTCGATATCGGCCGAGAGCGACTGGATCTGGCTGGCAACTTCCGAAGAGGTGGCGACCAGGGTCGACTGGGCGTCGCGGGCACCCGACAGCATCGAGGCTGCGGTGGCGGAGCCGGCCGCGGTGAGGGTGCGCTCGACATCGGCCGACAGTGACTTCACCTGTAGCGAGGCTTCGGAAGACGCATTGACCAGCGTGGCTTGCGCATCGCGGGCACTGTTGACGATGGCCGTGGCGGCAGTGGTGCCGACAGCGGTCAGCGAGTTCTCGATATCGGACGCCGTCAGCTTGAGCTGCGCGCCGACATCGGTCGAGACCGACACGAGGGATTCCTGCGCGGCGCGGGCGCCGGCCTGAATGGTCTCGCTCGTATTGACCATGAGATGCGTGAGCGAACGTTCGGCGTCCTCGACATTGGTCTTGATGCCGATCGAGAGTTCTTCGGCGCGGGCCATGAGCGAGTCGCTGGCCGTGCGGCCGGAGGTTTCGATACGGCCGGCAACAGCCTCAATGCGCGAGCCGAGCAGTTCCTCGAACTGTTCGACGCGGGTTTCGATCCCGCCGGCGACGATGCCGATACGACCTTCCATGCCTTCGTGGATCGTCTGGAAGCGCGCAGTGATGGTATCCGCGAACTGTGTGCTGCGGCTGTCGATGGCATCGGTGACGTTGTTGATGCGGCTGTCGATGGCCGTGATCGCCTGCGTCGTGCCTTCGGTGAGCGAGCTCGTGAAGTAGGAAAGGCGGTCGTCGATCGAGTGGATCGCCTGCACGGCGCCTTCCGTGAGCGCGGTGGTCAGGTGGGTCAGGCGGTCGTCGACCGAGCTGACTGCGAGGTTCGCGCCTTCGGTCAGGGCGGTGGTCAGATGCGTCAGGCGCGAATCGACCGACTGGACGGCCTGGTTGGCACCTTCCGAGAGCGTCGATGCGAGGTTTTCAAGACGCGTATCGATGGTCGCGGTGACCGACTGCGCCCGAGCGTCAAACGTTTCTTCAAGGCTCTTGAGACGTCCATCGACGGTCTCGTCGAACGATTTGATCCTGCTGTCGAGCGACGCATCGAGATTGACAACGCGGCCTTCGAATTTGGTCTCGAATTCTGCGAGGCGGGTGTCGAGCGACGACGTGATGCCGCCGACATTGGACGCGACGCGGGTGTCGAAATTATCGACATAGGTCTTCAGCGTTTCCGAGATGTCCTGCGTGCGCTGACCCAGGCGATCGACGACTTCGCCGCCGAAGGTCTTCACGGTGCGGTCGAATTCCGAGATGTGCTTGGTGATCAGTGCGCCCAGCGTGCCGCTGTCGCGCGAGAAGCGCTCGGCCAGCTCAGAGCCCTGTTCCTTCACCAGTTCGTCGAAGGCGTTCATCTGCAGGCTGAGGGTGTCGTGCGCGGTTTCGGTCTGGCTCGCGACCTTGGCGACCAGTGCGTTGACGGTGGCGTCGAGGGACTCGCCTGCCTTGTCACCTGACGTGAGGATCTGGTTGGCGAGGCGGTTGCCGGCATCGTCGATCTTGCTGACGAGGTCGCCGCTGCGCAGCTCGAGTTCGAGCAGCAAGCTATCGCTGGAATTCTTAAGCGAGTCGTGGACCTGCTCGGTGCGATCCGACACGCGATCGACGATGGTCGAGGAGCGCTGTTCGAATTCGCTGGTGATGCGGTCGATACGCTCGTTGAGCATTTCGTGGACGCGGTCGGCGAGATCGACGAATTCGTCGTGCACGTGGCCGGTCTTGAAGTTGAGGCTCGTCGTCAGACGCTCGCTGGCGTCGAGCACCGCACGGGTCGTCTCGGCGCTGGCCTCTTCGAGGCGGTCGAGCAGGTCGCCGCCGCGCTCGCCGAGTGCGAGGATCATGTTGTCGCCGGCATTGCCGAGCGCGCGGGTGATGTGTTCGCCGCGCTCTTCGAGGGCGCCGGTGATGCTCTTGGCGACTTCGTCGACGCGCGATGCGATGGCGTCCGAAATCAGCGCGATGTCGTGGCGAAGATCGATCTGCACGCCCGAAATGGCGGAGCGAACCTGCTCGGCCTGACCGACCAGGTTGTCGCGCTGATGCGCGATGTCCTGCAGAAGCGCGCGGATGCGGACTTCGTTGTCAGAGTAAGCGCGCTCGAGCGCGGAAACTTCGTTGGCGACGAGGGTTTCGAGTTCGCCGGCACGCGCAATCGCGCGCTCGACGCCGTCGCCCATCGCGGCGACTTCGCGGCGGATCGCCTGGCCGACCGTGACCATCGAGTCGCTGGCAGTGCTTTCGGGCTCGGAGAAGCGGATCGCAACCTGTGCCATCGACTGGGCGATCAGGCGCATTTCCTGGCCGCGCCAGGCGAGGCTGGCGAGGAAGTAAAACAGCAGGATCGGGGCGAACAGCAGCGCGGCGAGACCGGCCAGCGCCAGCGTGCCGCCGGAGCCCTGACCGATCAGGGCCTGCAGCGACGGCAGGAACGCAACGGTCAACAGGCCTGCGCCGACGATCCACAAGCCGGCGAACAGGGTGGCGAGTGTATAGACGTTGCGGGCGGGGCGGTTCTTCTGCAGCGCCTGCAGGATCTGGCCGATGGTTTCGCGGTCATCGTTCGCGGGACGGCGCGCAAAGCGCTGATCGTCCTGCGGCTCGAAGCTCGGGCGATCATTGGCGATGCGTGCGTCGAAGGCGTTGTCGTCGAGGTCGACGGGGGAAGATGGATTGGTGGGAGCGTTGTCGGCACGGATCGCGGGTTGATCGCGATCGACATGCGCGGGGTCGCTGATGTTGAGTGCTTCCTGGATGGCAGAGAGCGCGACTTCGGTCGGATCCTTGGCCTTTTTGGTGTTGTTTGCCATGCTCGTTCCACGCCCCCTGATTACGCAACTGACAGAAGTCCCCACGATTCGTTCCCGCCTGCAGCATGGCGACTGGCCATGTGCACCCCGCGGGACGAATTTCGGACTGCCGGTCGCTCGGCTTGTCCGCTACTTCCGCAAACATCCTATTGGCTTGGTCGTGCGAATGAAATGGTTCTGGTTAAGACATTCTTAATGATAGTTAACGGCTTCCCCCGGTAACTTCTTGTAGCGCCTCAAATAAACGGAATGGCCCCTCAATCGTGGCGAGTTTGCGTCAAAACTGCGTCAACCCGGCGGATTGTACCTAGAACGTTCCGTTAACCAATTCCGTGTTTGGCTGCAAAAAATCGCAGCCGGATCGTTCGGTTGGCGGGAACTTGGGCCATCATCAATGCCGCTTCACCTCGAACGGATTCAATGGATGCCGTCACCGCCGCTGGTTCCCGATGACGGACCGATCGATTTCCCCCACCTTCAACGTATGACTATGGGCGATAGCAGCCTGGAACGTGAAGTTCTGGCGATGTTCGCGGCCCAGTCGAGCGAGTTGATCGAGAAGATCGTCAAAATGCCGGCGGATGCGGCTGAACTCACGCACAAGCTGAAGGGCTCCGCGCAGGCGGTCGGCGCGTTCCGCATCACGGAAGCCGCCGAATGGCTGGAAACGACGCTGCGCGACAGCAGCGATACCGCGGAGGCCCTGATGACGCTCACCGACGCCGTTCTCGAGGCGCGGGCGGAGATCGACGTCCTTCTGAAACGGTCCTGATCCCCAAGGGATCAGCTTTGATCCCAAAGGGACCGTTTTTAATCCCCCAAAAGGGGTCATGCTTGGTCCTGCTTTTCTAGATGACGGTTTTGCTGCGGAGCGCTGGCGCGATCCGGATCGACCCGTTATAGGACAGCCGGTATCTTCCTTTCGGCAGCGCGAGCATCATGGCCAAGATAAACTTTGTCGATCACTCCGGTGAGACCCGCAGCATTGACGCCGAGATCGGCTCCACGGTGATGGAGGCGGCCATTCGCAATGCCATCCCGGGTATCGAAGCCGAATGTGGCGGCGCCTGCGCCTGTGCCACCTGCCACGTCTATGTCGACGAAGCCTGGCAGGAGCGCGTCGGTGCGCCGACGCCGATGGAAGAGGACATGCTGGACTTCGGTTACGACATCAAGCCGAACTCCCGGCTGTCGTGCCAGATCAAGATCACCGATGCGCTCGATGGTCTTGTTGTGATCACGCCGGAACGCCAGGCCTGAGCTTCCCAAGACTTGTTCTGAGCTTTTCAAGCCCTGTTATTTACTGCGCGTTCAAGCCGCGCAGCATCCATGGCTGAAACCGGTCGACGACGTCGGGCGGGATCGGCGTTGGTTGACGGCTGGTGAGGCCGACCATCACGGTCGTTGCAATCGCCGAGGCCATGCACTTGCCTTCCGAAAACACCACCTGCGAATAGGTCACCGAGGTCCGGCCGATCTTGGTAACGCCGAGCCCGAGTTCGATCTTGCCGGGCCAGTGCAATTCGGCGCGAAAGTGAATATCGAGCCGCGCTAGCACCCAGCTTTGCCCCGGCGCGATCAGCCCGCATGCCGGGTCCCGCATCAGCAACACGCGGCTGGTTTCGAAATAGCTCGAATACACCGCGTTGTTGACGTGGTTGTTCGGATCGAGATCCGCAAAGCGCACATTGTCCGACAGGCGATAGGGATAGTCGTCGAGGACGGGCGCCGGGGCGCGGGCAGGGGCGTTCACGAAATTGATCTCCAGCAATGCTTGGCAGGTTTGCGCCTGTTACAGCGCAGTTGCACAGCCCAGGCAAGGGCGGGGCACATGCTGATTTCAGGCCGAGCCGCTGTGGCTTTCCCCGTGTGGCGCCGCTAGGCTGGACGCAATTGCCGGATGGCGCCGGGCTCTGCGATCTCGCAGGGCTGGTTCAACCGAGAAAAAACACTATGGGCGAAACGATCAAGACGGACGTGCTGATCATCGGCGCCGGCCCCTGCGGACTGTTCGCCGTTTTTGAACTTGGTCTGCTCGATATGAAGGTCCACCTCGTCGATATCTTGGACAAGATCGGTGGCCAATGTGCCGAGCTCTATCCAGAAAAACCGATCTACGACATTCCTGCGATTCCGCTGGTCACCGGTCAGGGGCTGACCGAAGCACTGCTGGAGCAGATCAAGCCGTTCCATCCGACCTTTCATCTGAATGAAATGATCGAGACCATCGAGAAAATCGGCGATCCCTTGTTTCGTGTCACGACGGATGCCGGCCAGGTGTTCGAAACCAAAGTGGTGGTGATCTCCGCCGGCGGCGGCTCGTTCCAACCGAAGCGTCCGCCGGTGCCGGGCATCGAGGCCTATGAAGGCACGTCGGTGTTCTACGCGGTGCGCAAGATGGAGCAATTCCGCGACAAGGATCTGCTAATCGTCGGCGGCGGCGATAGTGCGCTGGACTGGACGCTTAACCTGCATCCGGTCGCGCGGCGCGTCACGCTGTTGCATCGGCGCGATGATTTTCGTGCTGCGCCTCACAGTGTCGAGCAGATGCGCAAGCTCGTGGCAGCCGGTCAGATGGACCTGCAGATCGGTCAGGTCACCGCGCTCGAAGGCGAGGGAGGCCATCTCACTGGGGCTGTCATCAAGGGCAATGACAACGAAAGTGTCCGGATCGACTGCAATACGATCCTGCCGTTCTTCGGCCTGACCATGAAGCTCGGTCCGGTCGCCAACTGGGGCGTCACGCTGGAGAACAACCTGATCCCGGTGGAGACGGCGTCGTTCGAAACCAATGTCCCCGGCATCTTCGCCATCGGAGATATCAATACATATCCCGGCAAGCTGAAACTCATCCTGTCCGGCTTCCACGAGGGCGCGCTGATGGCACAGAAGGCATATCACTACGTCTATCCGGACAAGCGCCTAGTGTTTCAATACACGACGTCCTCCTCCAGCCTGCAGAAGAAGCTCGGCGTTAACTAACTTCGGCTAGTTGTTGGAATCATCTTGTGTGACGGAGATGCAAAGGCGGTTCGGATCGCCGGTAACCGCGTCGGGTTCGGTGGGGCAGCTTGTGGCAAAGCTGTGGCCGCTGACACAATCGGACATCCGGCGCGCGATCGGCAATCTTGCAAAAGCCATCAACCGCGGTCACTCTCTCGTCGCGGAAGATTGATAGTCTATGCAATCGGATCGAGTGCGGACTCGGCGGATGCCTGGACGACGAACTGCACTGGGGAAGGCGATGGCACAACTTCGATCCCGACGTCTGGCGCTCACAGTCGCCTCAGGTCTGGCCGCATGCGCGATGTTCGCCGGCCCTCTCCACGCCGCTGAGCCGACTGCTGCCGGGCTTTGGCAGAAGGTCGAGAATAACAAGCCTGTCGTCTGGGTTCTGGTGGTTGACCATGGCGGCGGCGTATTCGAAGGCGCGATCGCCAAGACGTTTCCGAGCCCCGATGACAAGCCGGGCGACGACTTCTGCGGCAAGTGCGTCGATGACCGGAAGGGCCAGCCAGTGCTAGGCATCTCCTTCATCCGCAACATGCAGCAGCAGGGACTGAAATACGAGAACGGCAACATTCTCGATCCGCGCGACGGCAAGGTCTACAAAGCCAAGATGAGCGTCAGCGCCGATGGTCGGGCGCTCACCGTGCGTGGCTATTGGGGCATTGCGCTGCTCGGCAAGGACGAGACCTGGTACCGTCTGCCCGACACCGAAATGGCCTCGCTCGATCCAACCGTGATCGCGAAATATGTGCCGACCCTCGCGGCAGCAGCCGTGAAGCCGCCAACCGTCGGTAATGCCGCCGCGAAGGCCCCCGTCGCGCCGATGAAGAAGGCCAGTAACGTGACCCCGGGTAGCAACGTCGCGCGCTGATCGCCGCCAACTTGCTTGTGGCTCCCCCACAAGCGAAGACTGTCCAACACCCCCCACACATTCTGGAAGCCGACGCCATGGCGCGTCGGCCATTTCGTTGCCAATTCAATCGTGGCGCGCCAGCTTCCAACGTTGCTTGTCGGCTCTCTCCGGACGTCATTTATTTGAATACCGGATCATAGAAATATGATTCCACGTCTGTTCTTCGCGGCCCGTCGATCGATATCGTGCATCGATCCAATGACAATGGCTGCTGAAGGAGCCCATCACGATGATCGTTGCGCATTACGAGCATCGCTTGCCCGCCGACTATGATCTCGGCCGGATCCGCTCACGCGCACAGGAGCGTGGGCCGCTCTGGGATGCAAAGCCGGAGCTTTATTTCAAGGGATTTCTCTTGCGAGAGAGCGGGCGCTTCGGGGCAACGACGTCCAGCTATTCCTCGCTTTATCTGTGGCGGCACGACGAGGCATTTCGCGATTTTCTCGTGAACGGCGGATATAAGATCGTCGTCGATATGTTCGGTCGGGCGCTGATCGAAACACGCGTTGCCCTCGATGCCCGGAAGGGGCGTAGCCGGAAAGCTCGCTTCGCCTATCGGCAAGACATCGCCATTCCGCCCGACGCCGATCTTGAAACAACGATAAGAGGGGAGATCGAGCGCAACGCGGATCTCTCGGTTCGCGCCGGAATTGTTGCAGCCGTCGTCGGTCTGGATGCCGAGACGTGGGTCTTCACCCGCGTTCTGCTGTCAGAGAATGAACAGACCGATGCTGGCGCTTGCTACCAGATCCTGCATCTGGCGCAGCCGCTGCTGGATCGCCTTCCATACGCTACCTAGCTCGTATGCGCGCGGTGTTCGCGGAACGCAGCCGCGAGGGTTCGCAGCGCTTGGCGAGACTGCATATCCGACAGTGTCGAGAGAAGTACGATTTCCGATGACGCCAGCGGTGGCAGGCCAAATTTCTGGCTGACTTCGATGGTGCCGGCCGGTGCAAGCCGGCAGGAGAAGACCGCGGTGGCAAGGCCCGCCGAGACAGCGTCCGACACGACTGAAGAGCCGCCACCGAGAAACACCTCCGTCCATGCGATGCCGGCCGCGTCCAGCGCATGAATGGCAACGTCGTGCACGCCACATACTGGCGTTAGCGCCGCCAGTCGCAATGCCTCGCCCGGCCGGTGCACAAAGCCTGGTGCTGCGAACCAGCCGAAATGCTCGGGTGCAAGCACTTCGCCGTCGCGTCGGTCATCCTCACGCCGGACGATGGCCGCATCGATTTCGCCGCGGTCGAATGCGTCCAGCAAATTGCGTGAATTATCGAGGCGAACCTCGATCGTGAGCGTGGGGTCATGGGCATTCAGGCGAGCCAGCAGCGTCGGAACCTCCGGCCCGGCCACATGGGCCGCAATGCCGAGTGCGAAACGGCGACGGGTCGCAGACAAAGCTGCGACAGCGCGATCATGCGCGGCCAGGAAGTCGCGGGCTGAATCGACGAATAGCGCGCCTTGCGCCGAGAGGCGCACCATTCGCGGGGTTCGTTCGATCAATTTATGGCCGAGGCGGTCTTCCAGCCGCTTCAGCTTCACGCTGATCGCGCCCTGGGTCGTGCCAAGCGCTTCCGCCGCACGCGTGAAGCTCTGAAGATTGGCGATGGTCACGAATGCCTGCACGGCATCCACGTCCAGGGCACTCATTTGAATTATCCAGATTTGTTGTCTCTGAAATATTCAATCATCCAATTCTGAAATGGTCAACCTCTGCCTATGTTGCGTTCATCACAACGCAGACCGGGTGGACCTCGTTCTCTGTCGTCGGGCTTCACTGTGGTGCGTTATTATCCCGAAAGGCTCCCATGCTCGCCGAATCGACACGACAAAGCACATTGGCTTTGGCGGCTGCCTGTCTCACCTCCCTGATGTTCGGTCTGGAGATTTCCAGCATTCCCGCGGTCCTGCCGACGCTGGAGCGAGTGCTTCATGCCGATTTCAGGCAGCTCCAATGGGTCATGAATGCGTATACGATCGCGGTGACGACGGTGCTGATGGCAACCGGCACGCTCGCGGATCGCTATGGGCGCAAGCGCGTCTATCTGATTGCGATCGTCGCGTTTGCCGCTGCATCGCTGCTTTGCGGCCTGACCGAAAATATATTGGTGCTGATCGTTGCCAGATTTCTCCAGGGCATGAGCGGCGGGGCGATGCTGATCTGCCAGGTCGCGGTGCTATCCCATCAATTTCCGGAAGGGCGGCAACGCGCCGTTGCATTCGGCTGGTGGGGGATCATCTTTGGCATCGGTCTGGGCTTCGGCCCGATCATCGGCGGCGCAATCGTGGCTTTGTCGAGCTGGGAATGGGCCTTCCTCATCCATGTCCCGCTTGCCGTGATCGCGCTGATCCTTGCCGGGAGCGGAGTTCGCGAGTCGCGCGATCCGGAGGCCAGCAGCCTGGATCTTGCAGGGATCATCACGCTCTCGCTTGCAGTCTTCTGCCTCGCATTCTTCATTACGCAAGGCCCGGATATCGGCTTCGACAGCTGGACGGCGTTTGCGGTCGTCGGCGTGTTCGCTGCAAGCCTGATCGGCTTTGTCTTCGCCGAGCGTCTCAGCCCGAGGCCGATGTTCGACTTCACCGTCTTCCGGATCCGTAATTTTTCCGGCGCGCTGGTCGGCTCGATGGCCATGAACTTCAGCTTCTGGCCGTTCATGATCTATCTGCCGATCTATTTCCAGGCAGGGTTGGGTTATGGCAGCGTCGGCGCCGGACTGTCGCTTCTGGCCTATACGTTGCCGACGCTGGTCGTGCCGCCGGTGGCCGAACGGCTCGTGCTACGTTTCCATCCGGGTCTGGTCATCCCGCTCGGCCTGTTCACGATCGGAGCAGGGTTCTTTGCCATGAAGATCGGCAGCTCGGTCGCGCATGCGAGCTGGCTGACGATGCTGCCGGGATGTGTCCTTGCCGGCATCGGATTGGGTCTGACCAACACACCCGTGACCAATACGACGACCGGATCGGTGCCGCAGGAACGCGCCGGCATGGCGTCCGGCATTGACATGAGTGCCCGCATGATTGCGCTTGCCATCAACATCGCACTCATGGGCCTCATTCTCGTCGAGGGAGTTCGTGCGTCTTTGAAGGCCGCGCTACCAAGCGGTACCAGTGTCGAGCTCTTACGCTCGCTGGCAGAAAGCGTCGCAGCCGGCACGGCGCTCGCGTCCGAATACCATCCCGGCGGAGCCGTCATTCAAGACGCGCTGACCCAAGGGTTCGGTTGGGTCATGCTCTATGGCGGAATGAGCGTGTGGATTCTCGCGGGCATCAGCTTTGTTGTCTTCGGCCATGGACTGCCGAGACGCGCGCCACATGGTCAAAGCTGTGTCGAAGGCGACGGTCGGGCGTAGTCCGGACCGCTTCGCTTCTGCCGGGACCGCGATGGATAGCTGAGCTGATCGTCCTATCGCGCGGCTGGCTGCAGCACCATCGGTGCCAGCGGCTCCTGCGTGACATCAGCTTCCGCGCCCAGCCGCAATACGCTCGCCGCTGCCGGCACGACGGCATCGGCCATTGCTGCATGACCTTCGCCGGTGGGATGGATCGCGCCGCCATAAACGGCCGAGAGAATGCCCCAGGTCGCATCGTGGATATCGGCCGGCTGGATCGCCGCCGAATAGCCCTGCGGATAGGTCATCGCCGCGAAGTAGCTGTCATTGGCGTCGCGGATCCAGCGGCCACGCGGCAAATAGGGGCGGAATTCGCTGGCGCCGCGACCGCACACCATCGGCTGCGCCGCCGCTTCGACGAGACTGGTCTCGAAGCTTTCGCCCTTGGGCGAGAAGCAGGCGCGATCGAATTCGGGATCGGATGAGGAGCGTGCGCAGAAGCCGTGATTGGCGAAACTCGCCTGATGCTGATCGACGAAGGTCATACGGTCGGCTTCGGGATTGCGGCACAGTACGCCGCCCTGGCACAGCGCGATGGACTTCAGTTGCGGCAGGAATTCGGACTCGACAAAATTCGCGACATTGGCCAGCCGCTGCGGATCGGCTGAGAATGACGGGTGCACGTCGAAGCCGGCCGGGCCGCCGGGGCAGGGTGCGCCATTGGCGAAAGTCGGGTTGGCGTAAGCGGCAAACACCACGCGTGACATGTCTCCGCCGAGCAGCGGCTTCAGGGCTTCGCGCACCTTGCCGAAGCTGGAGGGCAGTTCGCGTACCAGCGCGCTGCGGGAGTCCTCGACCGAGCCGAGGATGCCGCCGCGCTTGAACAGTGCGCGTTCGGTGGCGTTCTCGACGATGACGTCGGCAACGAGCCCGGAGAAGTTGATGTCGTTGGCGCCGATCGACAGCAGCACGAGATCGAGCCGGCGTGCCGGCTGACGGCGCTTGGCGGCAGTGATGGCTTCGCGCAGTTCGGCGATCTGCGCGTTGACGCTGCCTGCGCAGGTGCTCGCATTCTTCGTGGTGAGGCACTCACGCGCGCGCTGTCCACCCAGCAATCCGTCGGCGATGGTCGCGCCCGAACAGGCCAGCGGCAGATAGGTGACGGCGATATGCGGATACTGCACGGCAAGCGCCAGCGCGGCGCGGGTCTGGTAGCTATAGAGCGAGCGGTGGCACGCGGCGTTGAACCACTGCGCGCCCGCGCGCTGCCAGGCCTGCAGCGACTCATAGGAGTCGCAGGAACGGCCGCCTTTGAAGCCCGCGCGGCTTGGCCGGTAGAACTGCCCGCTGGGGCCGCCGAGATAAGAGCGGAAGCAGAAGCCGTCATCGGACAGCGCGACCGGACGATCCGGATTGCCCTCGCCCGACGCAATGGAATCGCCGAGGCCCGCAATCAGGATGTCGCGCACGGCGATGTCGGCACTGACCCGCACAGGAGCCTCGGCGCCGCTGGTGACCTCCACGGTCGCGACCGTGCGGCGACCATAGATGGCGCGGAAATTGATCGGCTCGGCGCAGTCGAGGGTGGATTGCCGCGGGCCCTCGCCGTCATCGAAGGTCCAGGCGCAGATCGCGCCGACCGGCACTTCGCCGGTGAGGCGGACTGTGATCGGATGTTCGGTCGGCGTCAGGTAGCTTTCCTTGACGGTGTCACGGGTGCAGGGCTCGCTGACCTTTCCGGCCAGATCGATGCACAGCCGGTTGACGGTGTTGCGCGCCCAGCCGCGGCCATCGCTCTGCACGCCCAAAGCCTGTTCGGCACCCAGCACGCTGCGGTTGCGCATGGCGTCGACATGGAGCTGGAAGTCACGTTCTTCGCGGAACAGCCGGAAGCGGTTGCGCACTTCCCAGGAAATCTGGATCGAACTGTTGGCCACGCCCTGCGCGGCGGCCGGTTCAACCGGCAGCGCGCCCAGCATGCCGAGCAGCAAGGCGAAGTTGATCAATGAACGTCTGAAATAAATGGGGGCCATGGCGGTGTTGAACGTCACGTATGGGGCGGAAGTAAGAAATCGATTGGCCGGACGCGCGATGTGGCGCGCCCGGGACTGATTCAACCCTGTGACTGACGCTTCAATGGCTGCTCATGCACCGCGACCGGGGCGGGCTCGGTCTCGCGACGTTCATTGCGGTCATCCAGGCGGCGCCTGTGCCATGGCTGGATGACGCTGAGCCAGATTTCGCGGCTGCCCATGATGCAGATCGAGATGGCGAACGGGATCATGAAATACAGGATCCGGAACATGACCACGGTGGCGACCAGCTCCTCCTGGCGGAACTGCGGCAGCGCCACCAGCAAGGCCGCGTCGAATACGCCAAGGCTGCCGGGGGCATGGCTGGCGAAGCCCAGCAGGGTGGCGAGGATGAACACCACAGCCAGCGAGACGAAATCGATAGTGGGCTGATCTGGCATCAGCAGATACATGGCCAGCGCGCAGAAGCCGAGATCGACAACGCCGATGGCGATCTGTAGCAGCGTCAACTGGGCGGAAGGCAGGACGACCTTCCAGCCGTTCTGACCGAGCTCGCGGCGTTGCTTGCCGACCGACAGCCAGACCAGATAGCCGATGATGCCGGCCAGACAGCCGAAGCCGATGAGCCGATTGATGGCATTGGGCAGGAGATCGATGGCCGAGGCGGCCTGCGGATGCCAGACCATGCCGATGCCCAGCACGAACAGATTGCCGAGCCAGAAGGTCAGTCCGGAGATGAAGCAGATCTTGGCGACGTCAATGGCATTCAATCCGTAGTCCGAATAGATGCGGAAGCGGATGGCGCCGCCAGTGAACACGGTGGCCCCGATATTGTGGCCGATGGTGTAGCTGGTGAAGCCCGACAGCGCCGCGATCCGATACGGCACATGTTTCTTGCCGATCGTTCTGAGCGCGAAGTAATCGTAGAAGGTGAGGGTGCAGAAGGCGCCGATCACGCACAGCGTCGCCATGGCGATTTGCATCGTCGATTTTGCGGCCATCGCCGCCAGGATCTTGGCGGTATCGAGGCCCTTCAGCGTATGCACCAGATGGGAGATGGCGAGGGCGATGACGATCAGGCTTGCAACAACACCCAGCCGTTTCCAGCCGACGTGTTGCTTGAAGCCGCGCCCGAGCGCGGTCAGCAATCGTTGCATTCGTCCTCCCGGCGGAGCGCGAACAGGTGGAAAGCCGATCGGGGTAACAGGCGGCAAGCGGCGACCAATTCACTCATACGCGAAGTTCACTCATCAAGCCCAAACCCTTACGGCAAAAACGTTCCGTTGTGCAGTCCTTGACAGCGCCAGCGTTAATGCCGCGCCGCAAGGTCGCCACATACCCGCGCCGGCTGCAAAGCCCTGACCCTGCACGACAATCGCACAGACAATTCCGAGCCATTCGTCCCGCATTTCATATAGGCGGGCAAGTCGAATGTTCCATGCGGCAAATCAAGACGGTCCCGGAACACGTCCCAATATCGATGGTTACCGGCCTATCGCAACCGAGCGGGACAATGCGCCGCAGCGGCCACCCCGTTCCAGAACACCGGGATTGAAACGATGGGACTGTTCACCAAGGACATCAAGACGATGGATGACCTGTTTGTGCACCAGCTGCAGGACATTTATTACGCGGAGAAGCAGCTTCTGAAGGCGCTGCCGAAGATGGCTGACAAGGCGACCGAACCGCTGTTGAAACAGGGCTTCATGACGCATTTGCAAGAAACCGAAGTGCATGTGCAGCGGCTTGAGCAGGTCTTCGCCATGCACGGCGCCGAGGTAAAGGCGGTTACCTGCCCGGCAATCGACGGTATCATCAAGGAAGCCGACGAGACCGCCGGGGAGGTCGAGGACAAGAAGGTACTCGACGCCGCACTGATCAATGCGGCTCAGGCCGCCGAGCACTATGAGATCGCACGGTACGGTAGTCTGATCGCCTGGGCGCGCCAGCTTGGCCGCAACGATTGCGCGGCCGTGCTGCAGAAGACGCTCGATGAGGAAAAGACCACCGACAAGAAGCTGACGTCATTGGCCGAAGGCAAGGTCAATATGCGCGCCGCAAGCTGATCGCGGTACCAGCGATCACACGGCACAGAACAATCGCGCGGGCGAAAGCCTGCGCGATTTTTTGGGCTTCGCCTATGCCTTTCGCAGCGCAAAATGGGCGCCGCAGAACGCCATGACGCCGCCGAGGCCGAGGGCGGCAAGACTGGCCAGAACACCCGATGCCGTCGGTATAGCGTTGGGCGCCGAGGCCGCCTGACCGGCGCCGGCCAGAAACAGCACGCCAATGGTGATCAGAAACTGCCGCATGCGCTGCGGGATGCGACCGGATGCTGCGCTGTGCAGCAGGTTAGCGGTCACATAGCCGCCGACAAAGGCCATCGCCGCGATCAGCCACCAGGCGAAGGCGGATCCGATCGGCATGAAATTGTCGGGATCGTTGCGCCAGAGGCCACCGAGGTCGAGGCCGAAGCGCTGGCCGAGCATGTGTACGGCCAGCGCCAGCAGCAATCCTGAAATCATCGCGCCAGCCAGAATCAGGCGGCGCGGAAAAGTGGTCGTCTCGGCCATGGCAAGCTTGTAAGGGACATGCAGGCGATCGCGCAAGCAAGCGAGGTCGAACAGTGCAGGGGACTTCTGTTTGCTCAAGATCCTCTTCAGGCGCAGGGACGCATCGTCTGCCGCGGAAGCGGCAGGGCCCGGGCACACTTATGCCTACAAGGCTTCCCTGATTGGCGCCGCGCATCGCTATGAATTGACCGATGAAGGTTTGCTATGGCGCACTGGTCGTCGCTCTGGTGTCTGGGCCTATGCGGATATCGCGGCGATCCGGCTGTCCTATCGGCCGATGGGTATGCAGCACCGCCGCTTTCGCGCCGATATCGATCATGCCGACGGTCGTCACATCACGATCTTCTCGACGTCGAAACAAACCGTCGCGCTGATGGAGCCGCAGTCGGGCTACAGCGCGTTTATCCTGGAGCTACATCGACGTCTCGCTGCGGCAGGTAGTCTGGCCAGGCTGAGCGCTGGCCTGCGACCAGGCATCTACACAATGATTGTTGTGGCACTGGCCTTTGTCGGTCTCGCAATGACCGCGCTGCTCCTGCGCGCGTTGCTCACCGGGGAGTTTGCTGGCGTGGTCTTCATCATTGGCTTCGCAATATTCTTCGGCTGGCAGATCAGCGGTTTCATCCGCCGCAACAAACCGCGCAACTACACATTCAGCAGCGTGCCGCAGGAGCTGTTGCCGTAGTCACGGCCGCACGACGAGTACCGAACATTTCGCATAGCGCACCACATGGCCGGCATTGGAGCCGAGGAAGTAAGTGCGCATCGCCGGGCGGTGCGAGGTCATCACAATGAGATCGGCCTTGATCGCCGAGGCTTCTTCGAGAATCTCGTGATAGATGCCGCCCTGTCGCACCACGCTGGAGACGCGGCTACTGTCGATGCCGCAATCGCGTGCCACCGCCGCAAGAGCGGCCTGCGACGATTCCAGTTGCTGAGTATCGAAATCCGCCGGGACATATTCGGCCAGCATCACCGGCGTCATCGGCATTATGTTGAGCAGCCGGACGGTGGCACCGAAGGTTTGCGACAGCGTCGCGGCCTGGGCAATCGCGGGTTTGGCCACATCGGTTTCGGCCAGATCGATCGGGACCAGAATGGATTTGTACATGCGCACCTCCATCGTCGTCCGGTGAAGGATAGCACAAACCGGTTCCGATGGGCGCGGCTTATTCGCCCGCGGCGCCCTTCAGCAGTTTCGGGCTGACGAATTGCATGAGTTTTCCATCGCGGAAGGCAACGTCGTGCCAGTCCTCGATGGGAAAGTCGATCACCACGATGCTGCCGGTTGGCAGGTTGTCGGCGACGGCTTTCCTGCCTGCGGCATCGCCGCCGCCAATCAGGCTGAGCGCCATTTCATGCAGGCCGGGATTGTGGCCGACCAGCATCAGCTGCTCTGGATCTTCCACGGCTGCGCCGCGGATCACCGCCAGCAATTCGGAGAGCCCGGCGCCATAGAGTTCATCAAGGCTGGCGACTGTCGGTTTCGCCGCCGGCATCGCCGCGGCCACGAGGCTCCAGGTCTGCTGCGCGCGGACCGCCGTGGAGACGCAGACCAGGTCGGGCAGGGGCGGATTTCTGCTGAGCCAGGCGCCCATGAGAGCTGCATCCAGCCGGCCGCGGTCATCCAGCCTGCGATCGAAATCCTTGCCGCTCGGTGCGTCCGTTTCAGTCTTGGCGTGACGCAGCAGCAGTAAACGGCGCATGGCGCGATCTCGATTCGGCAAGAGGTAGTAGCGAGGCGGGCGGCGCGGTCGCGCCAGACGTCAGGTCTGCGGATTAATGGACATGAACCGTGAGGACAAGGTGACAAGCGCCCCACCTGTCCGTAAGAAAACGTCATGACTGCCCCTTCCGCAAGCGTGACATTTGGACCTGAGGTCGCCGACGCCGACCGCGCGCGGCTGACCTTCAGCCTCGATGTCGATGTCTGCGTGGTCGGGGCCGGGCTCGCCGGGCTCAGCATTGCGCTGGAAGCGGCGCGTTTGGGTGCAAGCGTCGCGGTGCTCGAAGGGCGCCATGTCGGCTGGAACGCGTCCGGCAACCAGTTGGGAACCGTGATGCCGGGCTTTGGCCTGCCGCTCGCCGATCTGATTGCGCGTGTTGGCCTGGAGGACGCTCGTGAGTTGTGGGCGCTGTCGAAGCAGGGCGCAGAGTATGTCCGGACCCAGGCGTCAGACGACCTGATCCCCGGTCTCGGCCTGTCCGAGGGGGCGCTGGAAGTCTCCAATGTCGATGTCGGTGATCGCCTGATCGCCCGCCTGCAGATGCTCGGCGAAGATTTCGATACTGAAGTGGACGGCTGGCAGATCGACCGCGTCCGCGACGTGCTGAAAACGAAACGCTACTTTCACGGCGTGCATTATCCGAAGGCGTTCCAGATCGATGGCCGCAAATATCTGCTGGGTCTCGCAGCGCTGGCGAAACAGGCCGGTGTGCGGATCTTCGAGGATACGCCGGTGGTCAGCATCGATGCCGGCGGCATCCGCAAGCGTATCGTAACGCCGTCAGCGCGAATGCGTGCCACACACATCGTGCTGGCCGGCAATATCCATCTCGGTGCGCCTGCCCAAAAGCTGTCGGACACGCTGTTGCCGGTGTGGCGCTATGCAGGCATCACCGAACCGCTTGGTGAGCGTCTCGCCGAGGCGGTGACGTTTCAGGGCTCGGTGAGTGATAGCGACGGCGTCGACCATTTCCGTATTGTCGATGGCGATCGGCTGATGTGGTCGAGCCCGGAAACGACATGGGCCGGGCAGCCGGAGCGCTATGCCGGCGCCATCGCGCGCCGCATCCGCACCGTGTTTCCAGCGCTGGGCAAGGTCGCCATCGCCGAGACCTTCGGCGGCGCGCTCGGCCAGACCGTCCACGGCATGCCGCAGATCGGGCAACTCCGTCAGGGATTATGGGTCGCCAGCGGCTTCAGCCATCGGGGCCTGAACACGACGGCCATGGCTGGGCAACTGATCGCCCGTGGCATGTATGCCTATGACGATCGCTTCAAGCTGTTTGCGCCGTTCGAACTGGTCTGGGCTGGTGGCACGACCGGACGGGCCGTCGGCTACGCGGTCGGGCTATGGGAGCGGCAGGGCTCGGCGCTGGCCGGCACGCTGGCGCGGTACCGCGAACGGGCCGGGGCACGGGAGCGAATCCGCGAGGCGCGGCTGGCCGAGGCCAATCTGCGCGCGGGAACGCGGGGCCCGCGGCCGGGCTAGGCCGATCCCCACGGTTTTGGCGCGCAACAAAACGTGAGTAATATTTCGGAACCGGCGTGTAACTTCCGGCTCGTCCGCCCGTATCTCAAGCGAACGAGATGATTGTCTCGATTGTCAGGGAGACCAACCATGATCGACCGCCGCTTTCTGTTGACGACCGCTGCTGGCCTGGGAGGATTGCTGTCGCTGAAATGGCTGACGGCTTCGCCGGCGCGGGCTGCCTCGGACGAGAAGTTCGAAGTCGTGAAGACCGACGAGGAATGGCGCAAGCAGCTCACGCCGCAGCAATACGAGATCCTGCGCAAGGAAGGCACCGAGCGGCCGTATTCGAGCCCGCTGAACAAGGAAAAGCGCAAGGGCACCTTTGCCTGCGCCGGCTGCGACAATCCGCTGTTCTCGTCGGAGACCAAGTTCGAGAGCGGTACCGGCTGGCCGAGTTTCTGGCAGCCGCTGCAGAATGCCGTGGGTGAACGCAAGGATTCGACGCTCGGCATGGTTCGCACCGAGATCCACTGCCGTCGCTGTGGCGGCCATCTTGGTCATGTCTTCGATGACGGCCCGAAGCCGACCGGCCTGCGCTACTGCATGGACGGCTTCGCGATGATCTTCAAACCGGCTGCGCCGTCGGCGACCTGAACAACTACGCAGAACCCGGCGAAATCAGGCGCCGATCCGGCAATTATTTCCCTGCTAGGCAATTGTGCCCCGGTCCATGGACCGGGGTTCTTTGTTTAGTGCGTTGAATTCGTTGAATTTATCCCCTTGGCACGGGGCTTGCGACATCTCCTCCGACAGCGGCTGTGAATTTGGCACCATCCGGCGGGCCGCCCGGATCGAAGTTGGAGACGATGTAATGGGTATCTTCGGCGCTCTCACCACGTCCGTTGCGGGCCTGCGGGCGAACTCCTATGCGCTGGAAAACATTTCCGGCAACATCGCGAACTCGCAGACCACCGCCTTCAAGCGGATCGATACCAGTTTCCTCGACCTCATTCCCGATGCCGGCACATCCGCACAGGTGGCCGGCAGCGTGACGGCGCAATCGCGCAGCACCAACACCATCGCGGGTTCGGTGCAGTCGTCTTCGGTGGCGACTTACATGGCCATCAACGGCGACGGTTTCTTTGCGGTGCAGAAGCCGGGCAACGTCTCCGACTCCACGCCGATCTTTGACGGCGTCAACAAATACACCCGTCGCGGCGATTTCTCGCTCGACAAGAACGGCTATCTCGTCAACGGCGCCGGCTACTATCTGCAGGGCGTCAAGATCGATCCGTCGACCGGCAACCCGGCCGGTAGCACGCCGGAAGTGCTGCGCTTCCAGAATGACTTCCTGCCGTCGCAGGCCACCACCAAGATCGACTACCGCGCCAACCTCGCCAGCTATCCGCTGACCACCAAGCATCAGACGTCGGTGCCCGGTTCCGAATTGCTGCGATCGGCCGACTTCGTGTCGAACCCGCGCGTGCTGGGCACTGCGGCGACGCCCTTCGGGAATACTGCCGTTCCCGGAAACGCGCGCAACAATTTCGCGACGACGCCGGCGCCGATCTCGACGGCGACCAAACTCGCGCCGGTGTCCGGCAGCGATACGTTGCCGGTCGGCTTTGCTAACGGCGATACGCTCGTGCTGAAGACGACCAGTGCCGGTGTCACCACGACCAAGACGCTTTCGTTCTACACGGGCGCCGTTGCTCCCGCGGCCGTGCCCGGCACGACCTTTATCCCTATCGACACGGCCAATGTCGGCGACGTGCTCACCGCCATCGACACCGCGACCGGCAATGTGTCGCCGCTATCGAGCGTGTCCGCCACCGGCGTGATCACGTTGAACTCCGGTACGGCGAACGACTTTACGCTGGCGGCAGGTTCGACGACCACGGCGGTCGCCGCATTCCAAGCCTTGGGTTTCACCGGCACCGTTACCGGCCTTCGTTCGGGCGGCGGCACGGCAGGCACCGGCGTCGTGATCGGCAGTGACTCCCAGACCTTCCTCGATGAATCGATCAGCGGTGGCGCCAAGACGGTCTATGATGGCAACGGTGCACCGGTCAGCCTGCAATTCAGGTGGGCGAAGGTCGAGTCCGCCACGCAGGGCGGAACGGATACCTGGAACCTGTTCTACCAGACCGATCCAGCGGCCACGGGTGCAAGCCCTGCCTGGCAGAATGTCGGCACCGACTTCAAGTTCGGCCCGAACGGCCAGATGCAGCCGGTCGTCGGCCAGATCACGCTGACCGGCCTGACCGTCAGCGGCAAGAGCCTTGGCAATGTCACCATGGCGTTCGGCACGGGCGGTCTCACGCAATTCGCCGACACCAATGGCAACGTCCAGGTCAATCAGCTCGAGCAGGACGGCTATGCTGCGGGTCAGCTCCAGAGCGTATCGGTCAGCAATGAAGGCCGTGTGGTCGGCAGCTACTCCAACGGCCGCAACATCGATCTTGCCGAAGTCAGCATTGCCACCTTCAACGGCGCCAACTTCCTCAAGCGCATCGACGGCGGCGCGTTCGAGACCACCAACGAATCCGGCGAAGCGCTGTACGGCAAGGGTGGCAGTATTTCCGGCTCGTCGCTGGAGTCGTCGAACACCGACATCGCCGACGAATTCACCAAGCTCATCGTCACCCAGCAGGCCTATTCGGCCAATACCAAGGTGATCACGACCACCAACACCATGGTTCAGGATCTGCTGAACGTGATGCGTTAATCGGAGGGCCGCATCTGCGGCCTTCTTCCCGCGTCAACCTTGAGAGCGACAGTTAGTTATGAGTCTGAACGACGCACTCTCCATCGCCATGTCCGGCCTGCGCGCCAATCAGGCCGCGATGTCGCTGGTCTCCTCGAATGTGGCCAATGCGGAAACGCCTGGCTACATTCGCAAGTCGACGGATCAGGTCGCAGTAAATTCCGGCAACGGCAGCAGCGTCCGCACCGTCGGCGTCAATCGCGAACTCGACCAGTATATCCAGGCGCAGCTCCGCACCGAAACGTCGGGTGCGGGCTATGCCTCGCTCCGTTCGAGCTTCCTGCAGCAGATGCAGAGCCTCTATGGCGATCCTGGTTCAGTCGGCTCGCTCGAATATTCCTTCAATGCCCTGACGACAGCAGTGCAGGCGCTGTCAACGAGCGCGGACAGTCAGTCGGCGCGGATCGGCGTGCTCAACGCCGCGCAAACACTCGCGCAACAATTGAATTCGATGACGCAGGGCATTCAGAACCTGCGCAGCTCGGCGGAAAGCGGCATCAAGGATTCCGTAACGACCGCCAACACTCTGATGAAGCAGATTGCCAAGATCAACAATCAGTTGACGGCCAATCCGCAAGGCGGAACATCGACGGATTCCAACACCGCCGCGCTGCTCGATCAGCGCGATCAATATGTCACGCAGCTGTCGCAGCTGATGGATATCCGCGTCACCACCAATGGCGCCAATCAGGTCACCATCTTCACCGGTTCCGGTGTGCAGCTGGTGGGCAACGAAGCGGCGACACTGGCGTTTAATGCCCAAGGCACAGTATCGGCCGGCACGACGTGGAGCGCGGATCCCAGCAAGAGCAATCTCGGCTCGGTGGTGATCGAATTTCCGAACGGCGGATCGATCGACCTGACTGCTGCCGGCGCTATCAAGTCGGGCACGATCGCCGCATATACTGAACTTCGCGACAAGACGCTTGTCGAGGCGCAGAATCAGCTCGATCAGTTCGCAGCATCGATCTCGAGTGCGCTCTCGGACAAGACGACGGCCGGAAGCGTCTTTCCCGTGCCGACGGTGCCGCCGACGACGCTGCCGCCGGGAACGCCGACCGGCTTCACGCTCGACGTATCGCAAATGAAGCCGGGCAATGTCATTCACTTCACGTATACGGATACGGCGACCAACACGCAGCGCGAAATTTCGTTCATGCGGGTCGATGATCCCAGCGTGCTGCCGCTGCAGAACACGGCAACAAGCAATCCGAATGATACCGTCATCGGCCTCGATTTTTCTTCGGGCTTCGGCTCGGTTCTGAATCAGTTGAACGCGGCGCTTGGCGGCCAGGCTACGTTCTCCGGCACGGCTGGCGCGCTCACCGTTGTCAACAATCCCGCATTCGCCAACATCAACGCGGCGTCGGTGACGGTCACGCAAGGTCCCAACGATCTAAGCAACGGCAGCCCGGAGCTGGCGTTGTTCACCGATAACGGCGCCGCCTATAGCGGTGGCATCAGCAAGAACGGTTCGCAGATGGCCGGTCTCGCCGGCCGGCTGACGATCAACAATGCGATCGTCGCCGACCCCTCCAAGCTGGTGGTTTATAGCGGGTCGACGGCAGCAGGCGACACGACGCGGTCGGCCCTCCTGCTCAACCAGTTGAACAATGCCAGTTTCACTTATTCGCCGGCGACGGGAACGGGCAGTGATACGGCGCCGTTCAAGGGGACGCTGCTGAGCTATATGCGCCAGTTCGTCGGGCAACAGGGCGCCGCGGCGGATTCCGCCAAGCAACTTGCGGATGGCCAGAACGTCGTTCTCAACACACTCGACAAGAAGATGGCAGACGCGTCCGGCGTGAATATGGATGACGAGATGGCGCATCTGCTGTCTCTGCAGAACGCCTATTCGGCCAATGCGCGCGTGATGTCGACGGTCAACGAACTATACAAAACCCTGATGCAGGCATTCTGAGGCAATCATGACAATCAGCGGTGTCGGCTCACGCACATCCTATATCGGATCCGGAATTACCAATCTGCGCGATCAGCTCGACACGCTGACGCAGCAGCTGTCGAGCGGCAAGATCTCCAACACCTATGCAGGGCAGGGCAGCGGTCGCAGTCTCGCGATCGCGCTCCGCGCGCAGATCAGTGGCGTTGCGGCCTATGCCGATACTGCCGTCAATCTGAACACGCGCATCGGCGTGGCAAATCTGTCGCTGCAGCGGCTGGTGGCGATCGGATCGGATGTCAAAGGCGCCGCCGTCAGCGCCGGCAGCAATTTCGACAATACCGGTCAGACGCCGGGGCAGAAGACGGCTTCGCTCGGCTTCTTCGATTCCGTCGATATGCTGAATGCGCGGTCGGGTGACCGCTACCTGTTTTCCGGCCGCGCCACCGATACGGCGCCGGTCGCGCCCGCCGACCAGATCATGAACGGCAATGGTGCGCTCGTCGCCGGCCTCAAGCAGGTGATCGCCGAGCGCAAGACGGCCGATCTCGGTGTCAACGCAAACGGGCGCGTTGGCAGCGCAGTCGGAACCCCGGTGACCTCGGTGGTGATCTCGGAAGAGGACGCGACACCGGCACCGCCGGCTGTGGCGCAGCCGTTCGGCATGAAGGTCACAGGTGTGTCCACCACGATTGCCGGTGCGACGGTCACCCAGCCGGTCGACCTGCCCGCAACCGTTCCGCCGACGCCGCCGGCAACGCCCGTGCAGAAATCGATGTCGATCGATCTTGGGGCGACCAACCCGAATGTCGGCGATCAGGTCAAGTTCACCTTCACGATGCCGGATGGCACGAAGGAAGACATCGTCCTGACCGCATCGGATAAGACACCCCTGCCAGCCAATTCGTTCTTGATCGATCCCGGTCAGCCGAACGCCGTTCCGCCGGTGGCGTCGTCATCGACGGCAACCGCAGCGAACCTCAATACCGCGCTCGGCACAGCCATGAAGGATCTCGCCAACGGGCCGATGGTGGCGGCCTCTGCGATCGAGGCTGGCGACAATTTCTTCGACCAGCCGCCGCTGCGCGTCGGGTCGACGCCGCTCGGCTCTGCAACCACGCTCGTTGCCGGCACGGCCGACAATACCGTGATCTGGTATCAGGGCGAGCAGGACACGGCCGCCAACGGCTCGGCCCGCGGATCGGCAGTCTCCCAGGTCGATACATCGATCACGGTGCAATATGGCGCACGCGCCGATGAGCAGGCCCTGCGCTCGCAATTGCAGACAGTCGCCGTGTTCGCGGCCGTGGCCGTCGATCCGGCACAACTCGGCAATGCGACCTATGCCAAGAACGCCAGTGCGCAGATCGCGGCGCTGAACCAGCGCGTGGCGCAGAACCTGGCGGATATCCCCGGCCAGCAGACGATTCAGGACATCCAGGCCGACTTCGCCGGCGCGCAGGCATCGATCAAATCGACTACGGATCGGCAGGTGCAGACCAAGGCCATGGCCCAGACGATGCTCGACTCCATCGAGGGCATCAATGATGACGAGGTCGCAACCAAAATTCTGGCGCTGCAGACCGCTTTGCAGGCTTCGTATCAGACAACGTCAAATCTTTATCAGATGAGCCTGGTTAAGTTTCTTTAACGAATTGCTTCGTGTTTACAACTTCGCCGGGTTTTGGTCGCCTCGTCAAAATCCGGGAAGCCAACCTCCCAACGATACAAAAGCACTGATAACAAACGACAAAGCCCGACTTTTACGAGTCGGGCTTTGTCGTTTTGGGGGACGGGTGCAGGTACTCAAACACACGCATAGGGAGCGCTAAATCCGCACAATTCCCTTTACGCAATTTTAGAACCTCAGCGTCATCTTCCCTTCGTCGACCAAGAAGGTCGCTCGTTGTGTCTACCAGGAAGGTAACCAAACATGTCCGGCATTACACTCTCGTCCTCCGTCCGTCAGAACCTGCTCTCACTGCAGTCGACCGCGGACCTCCTCTCCACCACCCAGAACCGCCTCTCGACCGGCAACAAGGTCAACTCGGCGCTCGACAATCCCACCAACTTCTTCACGGCCCAGGGCCTGAACAACCGCGCCAGCGACATCAACAACCTGCTTGATGGCATCGGCAACGGCGTCCAGATCATTCAGGCTGCCAACACCGGCATCACCTCGCTGCAGAAGCTCGTCGACTCCGCGAAGTCGATCGCCAACCAGGCGCTGCAGACCACGGGTGGCTACTCCACCAAGTCCAACGTCTCCACCACGATCACTGGCGCGACTGCTGACAACCTGCTCGGCACCACGACCTATGCCAGCGCCAGCGCAACCGGCAGCGTCGTATTCTCCGGTGCCGCAGGCGGTGCCACCGCGGCGACCTCGACCTCGACCCTCAGCGGCACGGCCGGCACTCTGGTGGCCTCCGGTGCAGTGGCTGGCAACGACACCGGCACCACGGCGATGGCGGCTGCGACGAAGCTCTTCTCGGCAGGTGGTGGTGCGGGCAGCGGTCTGACCACACAGGCCAACTCGGCGTTCAAGGATGGCGCGACGCTGAGCGTCAACGGCAAGACCATCACCTTCAAGGCTGCTGCGGTGCCGACCGCCGCTAACCTGCCGGCAGGCTCTCAGACTCTCGGTACGGCCGGTACCGGTGGTAACGTCGTTTCGGACGCTAACGGCAACTCGACTGTTTACATGGGCACCACCGCAGAATCGGTTGCGACGGTCGGCGACCTGCTCGCTGCCGTCGACGTCGCCAGCGGTGCCCGCTATGTGTCGGGCGTGACTGCGGGCGTTGGTACGCTTACGGGTACGGCCAGCAGCATTACCGGTGGTATCCTCACGCTGACGAGCTCGACAGGCGCTGATCTGTCGGTCACCGGCTCGGCCGACATGCTCAACACGCTGAAACTGACGGCATCGACGGGCACCGCCCAGACCACCGTGGGCGCAGCCCGCGCGACGGCGAGCACTTCGACCGGCTCGCTGATCCAGGATGGTTCGACGTTGAGCGTCAACGGCAAGACCATCACGTTCAAGAACGCGAACATTGCAGACGTGAACGCCATTCCGACCGGTTATGGTAAGCCATCTGGCTCGAACCTGATCACCGACGGCAAGGGCAACTCGACGGTGTTCCTGCAGGGCGGTACGGTTGCAGATATCACTGCAGCAATCGACCTCGCCACCGGCGTCAGCTCGGCGACGATTGCGACCAACGTTGCGACCGTCACCACCACGGGCACGGCTTCGTCTGTCTCCAGCGGTGCGCTGAAGATCTCGACCGGCACCGCATCCGACCTGTCGATCACCGGCACGGGCAATTCCCTGGCGGCGCTTGGCTTGAAGGGCTCGACCGGAACCGACATGTCGTTCAACGCCTCGCGCGCTGCCGGCACCGGTGGTGTCTCGGGCAAGACCTTGAGCTTCACCTCCTTCAACGGCGGTACGGCGGTTGACGTCACCTTCGGCGACGGCACCAACGGCACTGTGAAGTCGCTGAACCAGCTCAATGACAAGCTCTCGGCGAACAACATGACCGCCACGGTCGACGCCAGCGGCTTGCTGAAGATCTCGGCTTCGAACGACTATGCGTCGTCGACGATGGGCTCGGCGACGTCCGGCGGTACCCTTGGCGGTACGCTCAAGGACTCGCTGACCTTCACCACGCCGAAGGATCCGGTGGCCGACGCGACGGCTCAGGCCACCCGCGCCAGCCTCGTCAACCAGTTCAACGGCATCCTGACGCAGATCAACACCACCGCGCAGGACGCGTCGTTCAACGGCGTCAACCTGCTCGGCGGCGACACGCTGAAGCTGACGTTCAACGAAACCGGCAAGTCTACGCTGAACATCACGGGCGTCGACTTCGGTTCGGCCGGCCTCGGCCTGTCGAGCCTGACCTCGGGAACGGACTTCCTGGACAACTCCGCGACCAACAAGGTGCTCAGCACCCTGAACGTCGCATCGTCCTCGCTGCGTTCCCAGGCTTCGGCCTTCGGTTCGAACCTCTCGATCGTGCAGACTCGTCAGGACTTCTCGAAGAACCTGATCAACGTGCTGCAGACCGGTGCGTCGAACCTGACCCTGGCCGACACGAACGAGGAAGCGGCGAACAGCCAGGCGCTGTCGACCCGCCAGTCGATCGCCGTCTCCGCGCTGTCGCTGGCCAACCAGTCGCAGCAGGGCGTTCTCCAGCTGCTCCGTTAATTCCGGCGCACTGATCATACGAAAACCAGGCGGCGGGGCAGAAAGCCCCGCCGTTTTTCGTTGTCATAATCGCTCCTCAAAGGCCCGAAAAGCTTACGCTTTTCGGGCCTTTGCCATTTTGGGACAGTTTTACGAAAGCCTTAATCCGCTGTTAACCATATCTTAAATGGTCGTCGGTCATATTCGGCCCGTGTAGGAAGCAGGTAGGTCGAGAAACGACCGCGTTTAATCCGGGATCGCCGTCAGGCGGGCCGAGATTCCTCTTCCAGAAGGGCGTCAAACTTCACCGGCAGCGTCGCGACGAGACCGAGTCTCGTCCCAGACGTACCATGCGCAATGCGACCCGAAGGTCGGCATGCGCGGGGAACAGGAAGGTTACAACATGTCAGTCGTTCTCTCGGCGTCAGTTCGTCAGAATCTGCTTTCGCTGCAATCCACTGCTGATCTGTTGTCGACCACCCAGAACCGGTTGGCGAGCGGCAAGAAGGTCAACACGGCCCTCGACAACCCGACCAACTTCTTCACGGCTGCAGGCCTCGATAGCCGCGCCAGTGACATCAATAATCTTCTCGACGGCATCGGCAACGGCGTGCAGATCCTGCAGGCGGCCAATACCGGCATCACCTCGCTGCAGAAGCTCGTGGATACCGCGAAGTCGCTCGCGAATCAGGCGCTGCAGACCCCCGTGGGCTATTCGACCAAGTCGAACGTCTCCACCACCATCGCGGGCGCAACACCGGACGATCTGCGCGGCACCCAGACTTTCGCCAGCGCGACGGCTACCAGCAACGCGGTGTATAACGGCACGGCCGGCGGTACGACGCCGGTCACCGGAACCACCACGCTGGGCGGCGTGGCGGCATCGCTGATCGGTACGGCCGCGCCTGACGGCGCCGGTACTGCGGCGTCGCTGTCCGGCACGTTGAAACTCATCGGTACGCCTGCCGGCGCGGCGACCATCGGCGCCACGGCACAGCCGAACGACGGCGACACCATGATGGTGAACGGCAAGACGATCACCTTCCGAACCGGGCCGGCACCCACCGCGGCCACCGCTCCCGTGGGGCTTGGCGTCGATAGCGTCAACACCAACGTGGTTACCGACGGCAACGGCAACTCTACGGTCTATCTCGGTACGGCGGGCGCCCCGACCGGTAGCGTGGCCGACCTGACCAAGGCCATTGATCTCGCCAGCGGTGTGCAGAAAGCCGTCATTTCCAACGGCGTCGCGACGGCTTCAGCGTCGTCCGGCACCGTCGCATCGATTGCCGCCGGCGTCCTCACGCTGTCGACGTCCACGGGGTCGGATCTCAACATCAGTGGAAAGGCGGACTTGCTGAAGCAGCTCGGCCTGACGACATCGGTCGGCGCCGGAACGGTTTCCGTCTCGCAATCGCGCACGACGGCTCCGGGCACCATCGGAAATCTGATCCAGAGCGGCTCGACACTTTACGTCAATGGCAAGACCATCACGTTCAAGGATGCGTCCGTTCCGGCAGCGGCCAACATCCCGGCCGGCTCCGGCTCGCCGGTCGGCTCCAACCTCGTGACGGACGGTAGTGGCAACACGACGGTCTATCTCCAGGGCGGCAAGATCTCCGACGTTCTCACGGCCATCGATCTCGCCACCGGCGTGCAGACTGCGGTCAATAACGCCGCGACTGGTGTGGCCGCTCTGACCACCACGCAGGGTTCTACCGCATCGACCGTTGCCGCCAACGGTACGTTCAAGATCAGCACCGGCACGATCCAGGATCTGTCGATCAGCGGCAGCGGCAATGCTCTCTCGGCACTCGGCCTCGCCGGCAACACCGGCACGTCGACCGTGTTTACTGCTGCACGCGCCGCGGGTCCGGGTGGCATCAGCGGCACGACGCTGACCTTTTCGTCGTTCAAGGGCGGCACGCCGGTCAATATTACATTCGGCGACGGCTCCAACGGCACCGTCAAGACGCTGGCGCAGCTGAACGTCGCACTGGCCGCCAACAATCTGGCAGCCACGGTCGATGCGACCGGCAAGCTGGTGATCGCGGCGGGCAACGACTACGCGTCGTCGACCATGGGCTCGGTGCTCGACGGCGGCACCATGGGCGGCACCGTGACGTCGGCGCTGAGCTTCACCAGCGCTGCGCCGCCGCTTGTCGATCTGCCATCACAGTCGACCCGCGCGAACCTGGTTGCGCAGTACAATAACCTCATCACCCAGATCACCACGACGTCGCAGGATGCATCCTTCAACGGCGTCAACCTGCTGGCCGGCGATACGCTGAAGCTGGTATTCAACGAAACTGGCAAGTCCACGCTGAACATCACCGGCTCGGAGTTGACGCCCGCCGGTCTGGGCTTGCCGACGCTGATCTCAGGCAGCGACTTCATCGACAACGCGTCGACGAACCAGACACTGAGCCAGCTCAATATGGCCAGCACGCAGCTGCGCTCGCTGGCTTCGGCGCTCGGCTCGAATCTCTCGATCGTGCAGATCCGTCAGGACTTCGCGAAGAACCTGATCAACGTGTTGCAGACCGGCTCGTCGAACCTGACTTTGGCCGACACCAACGAAGAAGCGGCCAACAGCCAGGCGCTGTCGACGCGGCAGTCGATCGCCGTCTCCGCGCTGGCGCTGGCCAACCAGTCGCAGCAGAGCGTGCTCAAGCTGCTCCAGTAAGTCTGGCGGCCGCACCAAGATTACCGAACGGCGGGAGAAATCCCGCCGTTTTCCGTTGATCGCGGGGTGGTCAGAGGCGCGTCGCCGGGTATCCTGGCTTTCCCCAGACTGAAGATGCGGCGGCTGAACGCTGGTATTATTCGAATCGCAGGCGTATTTTCGGGGTTTCTGGATACTGCATGCCCGCCCGAAACGTGGCACCAGATACCATTGGCTTTGCATGTGGCCTCACGGCCGCTGCGGGGAAGGAGAGCTGAATGCCTTTGCGAGTCGAACTGAAGCCGGGTGAGCGAATCATCATCGGTCAGAGCGTGATCACCAATTCCGATACGCGCACGGCGTTCCTGATTGATGGCGATGCACCGATCATGCGTGAGAAGGATATTCTCACGGCGGAGACTGCAACGACGCCGGTCAAACGCGTCTATCTCTGCGTGCAGATGATGTATCTGGAAAACGATATCCCGGCCTATCAGGAGCTATATCTCGGCTTCATCAAGGAATTGATTGAAGCGGTTCCGAGTTTTCGCGAGACGATTGAGGAAGTTAGTAAGCTTATTTTAAGCGGCGCGCTTTACAAAGCACTCAAGGAATTGCGTCCGCTGATCAAGCGGGAAGAAGAGTTTTTGAGGTAGCGAATGTCGATCGGTGCTCAAGCCTACGCGCGTACTGCCCAGACCACGGCGACACCGAGAGACATAGAAGCCCAAGCTCTTCTGAAAGCAGCACGCAAGCTTCAGGACGTCGTGGCAAACTGGGATCATACCGATGCTGGTCTCGACGAAGCTCTTCTGTTCAATCGCAAGCTCTGGTCGATCTTCGTTGGCGACGCCATCAATGACCAGAATCCGGAATCGATCGAGATCCGCCAGAATATCGCCAATATCGGCATCTTCGTGCTGACTCAGTGCACCGCCTTGCAGCACGTTCGCCAGGTCGAACATCTGCAGTCGCTAATCGATATCAATCGCAATATCGCCGCAGGTCTGTCCGGGCGTCCGTGAGCCTCCCTGAAATCCGTAACGATAGCTTAATGATCGGCGATGCCTAATAGCGCCGGATCAGCGGGCGATTCGAAATCGCGCGCGACGGGGCTGAGATGGCAGACGTTCTGAGCATTCTTTCGACGGCTTACAAGACCACCGTGCCGATCACGGCAGGTAAGTATGTGGCGGTGGATCCCGAAACCTATAAGGGTAGCTGGGAAGGCAAATACGCCAACGGCAAGAAGTTCGAAATAGCCATCTCGCAGGTCGACGGCTTTCGTGCTCAGGTGAAGTACAAGAGCGAGGGAACCGTCAAGTATCAGCAGGTGCTGATCAAGGATAATGCGTTCCGGGTGGGTGATACCAAGTTCCAGCTCAACGGCGACAACAAGGCAATTATCAAGACCGTAGTGACCGACGCCGCAACGGGCAGCACCTATCTTGATACGGCCTACGCTACGCGGGATACGTGATCGGCGCAGTTAGACGCTGCGATCCGTTTCCATACGTCGATCAAGCAACTTTGCGTCCTGCTTCAGCGTGTCCATGGCGCGCAGATAGGCGCGGGAGCGCAGTCGCGATTCCTCGGGATACTGGTCGATCACCTGGTTGGACTTCTTGTCCACAGACACGAAGACGATCTCGCCTGCGCCCTTGTCGATGATGACTTCCTTGGAGATGCGTTCGCTGTCCATCTGCTGGTAGTTCGCCGCAGAAATGTTCGGCTGCAGTACGCGGGGCGCTGCTGACACGGTCTTGTCCGGGGGGAGTTGCGTAGGCACGGCTTCGCGCACCGCTTCTGGTGCGGGTCTGATGACCGGTGTGGCAACCGGTGCCCCCACCGGTTTGATATTGAAGTCGGCACCCATGGCAGCCCTCCTGGCTCCATTCGATAAATCCCGACCCGTTCCCAAACGACATTATGCACCGAACGGCTGAATCCGGTGCTTACTTGCGCGCTGCAATTTAAGTCAAAAGATAGCAATGCCGCGGCGCATCACACGCGCCCGCGGCCGTATGATCGGTTATACGATCAAAGTGACCGGCTGACGACGATGGGCGTCATGTTGACCCGGCCCGGCTGAGCCTGCCGACCGGCCGCCGTATAGGTCTGCGGGATATTGCGCTTCTGAACCTCGGCATTGACGCCGCGGACAATGCCTTCCGAAACCGCGTGCGCTGTGGCGAGCACGGTCAGATTGACCTGCAGCATCGCGCGGAACACGTCATGGTGCTTGCGCAAGGCCGAGAGCAGGTCGGGCGTCGTCTGCGCGAGATATGTCTGGCTGATCTTGAGCAGCGAGATCATCGCAATGTAGCGACGCGAAATGTCCGCCTTCGGAGCTTCGAGCTTGATAGCCTCGCGGATATGGCCGTTGCGGACCAGCGCCGTCTCCTGTTCGATGATGGCGAGGAGCTCGTTCATCACCTTCATGAGTTCGTCGGCGAGCTGGCGGGCTTCCATCAGTGTCGCGACCGAACGCGGTGCGACGATCGGGGCGGCTTGCTGGCGTTGCGCATTGTTCATGGCGGTGTCCTCTGCGATCAGCTGGCGCGATTGGCTTGCTGGATGATGAGTGAACGAAAGACTTCGTTGGAGATGCCGACGCCGCCGGCCTTGGCGAAGGACTTCGAATATTCGTCTGTCAGCATCGAGCGCCAGGCACCGGTGCCGGTGGTGTCGCCGAACGGGCCTTCACCCTTGATGCCTGATGTCATCTGCGAAAACATCGTGTTGATGAACATCGCCTCAAAATCTTCGGACTGCTTGCGCGTCTTGGCCTGAGCTTGCGGCGATACTTTCTGCAGCGCATCGATCAGGTTCTGATCGGGGCGGCCGTTGATGGTCGGGTGCTTGGTCTGATAGGCGGCGACGGCGGTGTTGACGTTCATCACATCACCTCGATGTCGGCCTGGATGGCGCCTGCGGCCTTGATGGCCTGCAGGATGCCGATTAGGTCGCGCGGGCCGATGCCGAGTCCGTTGAGGCCGTCGACGAGCTGCTGCAGCGAAACGCCGTCCTTCACCAGAGCGAATTTCTTGCCGTCTTCGGTGACGCCGACACGTGTGCTTGGCGTGACGACAGTGCGGCCGTTGGAGAATGCATTGGGCTGGCTGACATTGGCGCTCTCCGAAATCGTCACGGTGAGATTGCCTTGCGCCACGGCGACAGTGGCGACGCGGACGTCGCGGCCCATCACGATGATCCCGGAGCGTTCGTCGATGATGATCTTGGCGGCCAGATCCGGTTCGACCTGCAACTGCTCGATCTCCGTGAGCAGGGCAACAACGTTGCCCTTGAACTCCGGCGGGATCGACAGTTGCACGGTGGAGGGATCGATCGGCTCGGCGGTCTTGGATCCCAGGAAATCGTTGACGGCGGCGGCAATGCGCTTGGCTGTGGTGAAGTCGGGGTTGCGCAAAGCGAGGCGTACATTGGGCAGGCGGTTCAGCGCGAATTCGATCTCGCGCTCGATGATGGCGCCATTGGCGATGCGGCCGACGGTGGGGACGCCGCGGGTGATGCTGGCGGCAGCGCCTTCGGCGGCAAAGCCGTTGATGGCGAGGGAACCCTGGGCGACGGCGTAGACATTGCCGTCAGCGCCGAGCAGGGGGGTGACCAGCAGGGTACCGCCGGTCAGGTTCTTGGCATCGCCGAGCGCCGAGACGGTAACGTCCATGCGGGTGCCCTGGGTGCCGAAGGCGGGCAGGTTGCCGGTGACCATGACGGCGGCGACATTGCCGGTACGCAGCGTCTGGCCGCGGATGTTCACGCCCATGCGCTCCAGCATCGCCTGCAGCGACTGGCGGGTGAACGGGATGTTGTTGAGGGTGTCGCCGGTGCCGTTGAGGCCGACCACGAGGCCGTAGCCGATCAGCTGGTTCTGCCGGACGCCTTCGATATTGGCGAGATCCTTGATCCGCGACGTCGCATGTGCCGACACCGCCTGCACGAGCAGCACGAGCAGCACCGCACAGGCCGTCTGACAGAATCGGATCGAAGGTAGGCTCGGCATCCTCTGCTCCCCGCTGAGGTCTTCACTGGACCGCTCGCCACTCCCATGACGACGATCCAGCCTTCACTATGCGAGTGCCGTGCCAGCGTTCTAAATCGGTATAAGACGTTGATTTATAATGTGAATGATAAAGGCTCTGGGGCTGGACAAGCGGCTTGCGCTCCGGCGAAAGTGCCGCCTGCGGCAGATTTTGCCGGGCCGTTTACGATTGATTAACCATAAAAGACGACCTTTCCGGATGGAGGTCCGTTTACGCTCGCGATGGTACTGAGCGAACGGCAAGCCGCCGTGGGCCGGGATTGGCCATCACCCTCGCTGGACACGCCGATGCGCATTTACGGACCGAACGGCACTACATTCGGAGCCCCGTCGTCAGGAGCGAAGAAAACCAGTTCGACCGGGTTTTCGTTGCCTGATGCGACACCGACCTCCGAGACCAAACCGACCGTAGCGCCTCGGGCGGCCAACAGCATCGATGCGCTTCTGGCCATGCAGAGCGTCGAAGATCCCATGGAGCGTCGCAAGCGCTCGGTGAAGCGCGGCCGTGGCGCGCTCGATGTCCTCGATGAACTCAAGATCGGCCTGCTCACGGGCTCGATCAATCCGGCCATGGTGGCTCGGTTGCGCAGTGCGGCAGCCAACCTCAAGGAATCATCCGGCGAACCCGGTCTGGACGCCGTGCTGTCCGAGATCGAACTACGGGTCGAAGTTGAGCTGGCCAAGGCCGGCCAGGTCTAAGTCGGCGAGGCCGGCCCCAAGCGCGGCTGAAACCCGCATAAGCCGTGTTTATGGCTGCTCGAATGGCTCTTGGACCAATGGACCGCGCCGGGGCTGTGGTGCGCTGCAGCAGCACGGTTCCGACCATGAAACCGGGCGGTGGACGGCCGTTCTGGAGGTATCCTGACGTTATTGTCTGTCACATGACGTCGCTATATAAGCTGCGGCGCGGCCGGTCATTTCCGGCGCCTTGCACGCATAGATGGATTGGCCTTGGACAAGTTGAAAAGCTATCGCCCCTCCGAAAAAGAGCCTTTCATGAACGACCGGCAGCGCGACTATTTCCGCGCGAAATTGCTGGCCTGGAAGGAAGAAATCCTCCGTGAATCGAAACTCACCCTGCAGGCTTTGCAGGAGGAGAACGTCAATCACCCCGACCTCGCCGACCGGGCATCGTCGGAAACCGACCGCGCGATCGAACTGCGCGCGCGCGACCGGCAGCGCAAGCTGATCTCCAAGATCGATGCCGCGCTGCTGCGCATCGAGGATAATACCTACGGCTATTGCGAGGAGACCGGCGAGCCGATCTCGCTCAAGCGGCTAGAAGCCCGCCCGATCGCAACACTCTCCGTGGAAGCCCAGGAGCGCCACGAGAAGCGCGAAAAGGTCTATCGCGACGAATAGTCTTTCCGATACCAAACGGCCGCCCCATCCGGCGGCCGTTTTTCATTTCGGTGTTCCGGTTGGTAACCACGCATGCTGTGCAGTGCAGGGATCTGCGACGACTGCACTGCAGCACGGCGACATTCTTAAACACGGGAATATGAACGTCATCATTCGCCGATAGGACGTAGGCTCGATCCAGCAAAAAAAACGGGAGGAAACAATGGCTGCGCCTGCCTCTTATGATCCCGATACGATCGCGCTGATGCGGAATGTTCTTCAAAAGGTCGTCGCAAGGGTGCCAGAGCAGCACCGCACCTCCTGCAATCAGGCCGCGATCGCCTCGCGCATCCTTGCGACTGCTGCGCAGGGCCGGCGTTCTGAAGATGTCCTGACTACGGAGGCTCTGGCCGAGGTGAAGGAGATCTTCACCGGGCCTGCGGGGATGCGTCGGCTTCATGAAGACCTGACCAGGGTCTTCGGCTGAACTCCAGAATCGAGGAGTTGCAGTGGCGCGAGCGTCGGTTCGCGCCAGCAACGCTGCGCAACGTTGCCAAGCAGGATGGTGGTCGCTACCCGTTAGTCATATGTCGGCATGAGCCGTGTGACGAGCGAAGGGACCGCCGATGGAAAAGTATCTCGCGATCGCCGAAATCCTGGCTTACGTCCGCCATAACCGCACGCCGCTCGCCGTATTGCCGCCAGACGCGGTCCCGCATGACGAGGCCGATGGCTATCGCGTACAGGACGCGCTTCACAATTTGTTGTCGCCCGATTTCGGCTTGCAGGTCGGTTACAAGATCGGCTGCACAAGCGCGGTGATGCAGCAATATCTCGGTATTTCGCACCCTTGCGCCGGCGGACTCTATATGAGTGGTGTTCATGCCGCCGGAACGTCGCTGCGCTACAACGATTATGTACATGTCGGCGTGGAGTGTGAAATTGCGGTCCAGCTCGCGAGCGATCTGATGCCGTCGGGCGAGCCGTTCACGGCTGATGATGTAGCGACAGCGATCGATGCCTACCATCCAGCCATCGAGATCGTCGATGATCGTTATGCGGACTGGCGCAGTATGGATGCGCCGACACTGATCGCAGATGATTTCTTTGCGGCGGGATGTGTTCTGGGTGCGCCTGTTGCTCGTGGCAAGGCGCCTGATCTTCTGTCGGTGATTGGACGTGCTGTCGTTAACGGCATGGAAGTGGGGCGCGGCAACGGCGCCGATGTTTTTGGTCATCCACATCATGCACTGGCCTGGCTTGCCAACCATCTCGCGGCCCGAGACAAGATATTGCGCGCCGGAGACTTCGTACTGACGGGCAGCCTGGTGCAGACGGCGTGGCTCAATGCCGGCGATCACGTCCGAATGGAATTGCTCGGACTGGGCAGCGTCGAGGTGGATTTCAAGAGCTGACGTTCAGCGCTTCGCCTGGCCGCATTTGGAGTCTGTCCAGAACGACGACGGCCTTCCGCCAGGGGAGCTGACGGAAGGCCGCGCGTGAACATCTCATCGCGTGGGAGCACGATGAGATGTGGGAGTTCGTAACGTTAGAAGGGCAGCAGCACGTCCATCACTTGCTGGCCGTAGCGCGGCTGCTGGACATCCGAAATCTGACCGCGACCGCCATAAGCGATGCGGGCCTGCGCGATCTTGGCGCTGTCGATGGTGTTGTCGCTCTGAATGTCTTCCGGACGCACGATGCCGGCGACGATCAGTTCGCGGATCTCGTAGTTGACGCGGATCTCCTGCTTGCCCTCGACTACGAGGTTGCCGTTCGGCAGCAATTGCGTGACCACGGCGGCGACGCTGGTTTGCAACGCTTCCTGCCGCGCCACCGATCCTTTGCCGTCGCTCGACGACGATCCATCAGCCGTCAGCAGACGGCCGGGCAGGACCGAGGCGGCCGAACCTGTCAGCAATTTGCTGCCCGCAAAGTCGGTGATGCCCGAGTTTTCCGTATTGGTGCGGCTGCGCTGGGTCTCGTTGGCGATATTGGCCTTGTCGGTGAAGTTCACGGTGACCGTGAGAATGTCGCCGATCTGGCGTGCGCGCTGATCCTTGAAGAAGGCGCGCGATCCGCTGCGCCATAGGGAGTTGGCGTTGTAGGACGCGACCTCCGGCTTTGGCATCGGCATCTGCACCGGCTTGTAGCCGGGCTGTGTCGTCGGGTTTTCGATCGCCGTGAGCGCCGGTTTCTCGCCGATGGACGCGAGACGGTCGATCGATGAACAGCCGCTGGCAGCAAGGCCGACCGTCAGAAGCGCAGCGCCGGTGGCGAAGGGACGATGGAACTGGAACATCAACTTTACTCAGCTTTTCGAGAAACAGGCACGTGGTCGTTGGCAGCAAGCGCGACGGGAGAGGTGGCAGCGGGAGAGTTGGCCAGGGGAGGTCTTGCCTGGGAGATTTTTTCGGACGGGAGAGACTCGCGGGTTGGAGCAAGAGTTGGCGCGGGAGTTTCGACTTGCGCGGGGAGACGCGGTGATGGAGCGGAGACGGCGACCTGGCCGCGACCGACCACGACGCCGGAGACGGTGCGCTTGGACTGCAGGTTGATCACATTGACCACGTCGCCTTCGGTGCCGCCTTCGATGGCCTTGCCGCGCAGCGTGAGGTAAAGCCCGGCGGTTTCGTAGATCAGCGTCACTGCCTGATCGCGGGTGACCAGGTCTGGCTTGGCGAGGTCGGCATTGCGGATTGCCTGACCGGCGCGCAATTGGCGGCGGCTCTGCATCCCCACGGCGCGGTCGCGCGTTACGCCATCGTTGCCGACTTCGGCTTTCGGGCGACGCTCGACGACGACGTCAGAGGACTTCAGCACCTCGTTGCGTTCGACGCCGCGGACCAGCACCGCCGCTTCCACGGTCTCAACGGCACTGCCGGTGAAACGCAGCTTGGTGGCAGACACATTGGAATCGTTGCCGATCGCAAAGGTGACGTCGAAACGGCCGCTACGTGCGTCGAAGCGGACCGCGACAGGCTGCAGCGCGCCGGTATTGCTGGCGTCAAGCTGCAGGCCCTGGACTTCGCGGTCGAAAGTGAGGCTAAGATTGGCGGCAGCACCAAGGCCGTGGCGGTTCTCCAGCGCTTGCGCGACCTGGTTCTCGATATCCTTGCTCTCGATGCTGCGCGACAGCCGTGTCACGGTAATGGACTTGAGCTCACGCGTATCGACGCCAATCACCTGGTGCTGCCGCAACGCCGCGATGACCTGCGCGGTCGATAGCGTGCCGACGGTCCCGAGATCGGGCGCCCGATAGATTGCGATCTGGGCGGTGGGGCCGGCATTGTCGATGACATCGCCAATCCGCACCACGTCGCTGGACACGGTGACATTGGCGCGCAGCGTTGGCGATGCGATGACCTCGTCGCGCTGCGCCTGGCCGAGCGCAGCAGTGGCCGCTGCAGCGAGCAGGGCGGTGGCGAGGAGAAGCGAACGCATGGCTGATGTCATGATCATTCTCCTCAGCGGAACATGCCGGCGGTGGATTGCAGCATCTGGTCGGCAGCGCTGATGACCTTGGCGTTCATCTCATAGGCGCGCTGCGCAGCGATCAGGTCCGAAATTTCGGTGACCACTTCGACATTGGCCATTTCGAGGTTGCGCTGCTGCATGTCGCCGAAGCCGTCGGCATTGGCGACGCCGTCCTGCGGTGGGCCGGAGGCCGGCGTTTCGGTGAACAGGTTGTCACCGATCGAATTGAGGCCGGCCTTGTTGATGAAGCGGGTGAGGCTGATCTGGCCGAGCACGGTCGGGGTCGTCGAGCCCGGTACGATGACCGAGACCTGGCCCTGCGCATTGATCGAGAGTTGCGACGACGCCTGGGGAATCGAGATCGTTGGCTGCAGCAGGTTGCCCTGCGGGTTGACGATGCGGCCCTGCTGGTCAGTGGAAAACGTACCATCGCGGGTATAGGCGAAGGTGCCATCGGTGAGCTGGATCTTGAAGAAGCCTTCGCCGCGGACGGCGATATCGAGATCGCCGCCGGTCGCCGACAGCGTGCCCTGGGTCATCATGCGCGGAGTGCCGACGGTCTTCACACCGCCGCCGATATCGACGCCGACCGGAATGACCGTGCCCTGATCCGATGCTTGCGCACCGACGCGGCGAACGTGATCGTAGATGAGGTCCTGGAATGCGGCACGCTGCTTCTTGAAGCCGGTCGTGCGCATATTGGCGATATTGTTAGAGATGACCTGGACGTTGAGTTCCTGGGCCGCCATCCCGGTCGCTGCAGTGTAAAGAGCGCGCATGGGTCAGATTCCTTAAGCCGGAACGTCGGCAAGTTTTTCGATGGCGGAGCGCCGCGCGTCGCCTTGCGACTGCAGCATGTTGGACAGCTCGGTATAGGCGCGGGTGACGTCGATCATCCGGGTCATTTCGACGACCGAGCTGACGTTCGACTTTTCGATAAAGCCCTGATTGAGCTTCGACGTGGTGGACGGCTGCGGATTGGCGCCGGGACCGGCCGAGAACAGGTTGGAGCCTTCCTTCACCAGCCGCTGGGGCTGCGCGAAGTTGACCATGCGGATCTTACCGCGCACGGAGTCGATGCGGTTGATGCCTTCGAGCACCGTGACCGTGCCGTCCTGCGAGATGTTGATGTCGTGGTCGGTCTGCTGAAACACGATGGGGCCATTGGCGCCGAGCACCGGTGCGCCCGACGCTGTCACGAGCTGGCCCTGCGAATTGATCTGCATGCCACCGTCGCGGGTGTAGCGCTCACCGTTCGGGGTCTGCACCGCGAGGAAGGCGTTGCCGTCGATGGCAATATCGAGCGGATTCTTGGTCTGCTCGGTCGCGCCGCCGGTGAAATCATGCATCGTGGCGCGGTCCTGCACGAAGGACACGCGGCGGTCGCGGCCGACGAAGTTGTCTTCGCGGGCGGCCGGGCTCAGATATTCCTCGAAAATCGTCCGCTCGGCCTTGAAGCCGCTCGTGTTGATATTCGCGATGTTGTTCGCCACGACGTCCATCTGACGCCGAAGCGTCATCTGCCGCGACAGTCCGACGAGAAGCATATTCTCCATCGGTGGTTCTCCCCTAAGTTCGCGCGGGTCGCTCTCCCAAGCTCGCCGCGGATCCCGTAAACCGCACAGCTCTCCCAAGCCGCGGTTCGCAGACTACTTAGCGAAAGCCGTGCCAAGTCAAAAAGCTGATATTTTTCAACTTGTTGGTAGTTTTTGAGGCGCGAAAACGGGCGGCAGAAAGGTCTTGTTGACCATATTTGCCGGCAGAATTTTCCTAGTTGAGCGTCAAAAGAAAGATTCCGTTAACCATTGCGACCTAGCGTCACGATCACACAGGGCCTTGGGCGCTGGCAGCATTTTGTATCGCGTCTTTATTGCCTGCTTTGCAGCATCGAGCTCATCCCAACCCCGGACGGGCAGGCGATGGCGGATACGGAAACTTCAGAAAGCACCCCGACCGGGGACGAGGCGGCAGCTCCCAAGAGCAAATTCAAGCTGATCGCAATCGTCGCGGGCGTGCTGGTGCTTGCAGCGGGCGGTGGCGGCTGGTTCTTCCTGAAGGGGCACCCCAAGGAAGAGAAGAAAGAGGCGGCGCCGGCTGCGAAGCCGCTCGCCTTCATCGATGTGCCGGAAATCCTGGTGAACCTTGCCGGTCAGCCGGGCGAGCGCGTGCAATATCTCAAGGCCAAGATCGTGCTCGAGGTGAAGGAAGCGCCGCTCGTGGCGCAGATCACGCCGTCGATGCCGCGCATCACCGACATGTTCCAGGTTTACCTGCGCGAACTGCGCACCACCGATCTGAACGGCTCCGTTGGCATGTTCCGGCTGAAGGAAGAGCTGACGCGGCGCGTCAATGCCGCGATCTCTCCTCATCACGTGAACGCTGTGCTGTTCAAGGAAATCCTCATTCAGTGAGGAATTGGATTTAGGCTGATGTCTACCGAACAGGTCGATCAGGACGCAATTGCCGCCGAATGGGAAGCGTCTCTGGATTCAGAGGATCCCGTTGAGGCGGCGAAAGCGGCTGCCGAAAACGAACTCACCGGCACTATGGCGGAGCAATGGGCCGCCATGGTCGAGGACGGCGGTCGCGATATCGGCGGCGGCAAGAACGGCGGCGAGCGCGTTCTCTCGCAGGAAGAAATCGACAACCTCCTCGGCTTCAGCGTCAACGAGGTTCATCTCGACGAGAATTCCGGCATTCGCGCCATTATCGATTCCTCGATGGTGTCGTATGAGCGTCTGCCGATGCTCGAAATCGTGTTCGACCGTCTGGTGCGGTTGATGACCACGAGCCTGCGCAATTTCACCTCCGACAACGTCGAAGTCTCGCTCGATCGCATCACTTCGGTGCGTTTCGGCGACTATATGAATTCGATTCCGCTGCCAGCCGTGCTGTGCGTGTTCAAGGCAGAGGAGTGGGAGAATTTTGGCCTCGCTACCGTCGATTCCAGCCTGATCTATTCGATGATCGACGTGTTGCTCGGCGGTCGCCGCGGCCAGGCTTCGTTGCGCATCGAGGGCCGCCCCTACACCACCATCGAAACCAATCTGGTGAAGCGCCTGATCGAAGTCGTGCTGGCCGACGCTGAACAGGCGTTCCGGCCGCTGTCGCCGGTGAGCTTCAACATCGATCGGCTTGAGACCAATCCGCGCTTCGCCGCCATCAGCCGTCCAGCCAATGCCGCAATCCTGGTGCGCCTGCATATCGACATGGAAGATCGCGGCGGCAATATCGAATTGCTGCTGCCCTATGCGACGATCGAGCCGATCCGCGCCGTGCTCATGCAGATGTTCATGGGCGAAAAATTCGGCCGTGATCCGATCTGGGAAAGCCATCTCGCCACTGAAATTGCTCAGGCCGAGATCGCCGTCGACGCCGTGCTGTATGAGGCGGAGATCCCATTGAAGCAGCTGATGCTTCTCAAAGTGGGCGATACGCTGCCGCTGGAAATGCGGGCGGACGCCCTTGTTGCCGTGCGTTGCGGAGCCGTGACCTTGACTGAAGGTCGCATGGGCCGTGTCGGCGACCGCGTTGCCATTAGAGTCACGAAACAATTACGCAAGCCTAACACAACCTTCGCCATGTTTGAGAAGGCTGATGAGCAAACTAAATTGATGGAGGCACAATGAGTCATTCATTAGGAATTGTGATCGAGAGCCTGGTTGCGGTGCTTCTGATCCTGACCATCGCCTATTGCATGTTGCTCAATAAGCGCCTGAAGCGCCTCAAGGCGGACGAGCAATCGTTGAAGGCCACGATCGGCGAGCTCATCACCGTGACCGAGATCGCCGAGCGTGCGATCGGCGGACTCAAGCTTACCGTGCGCGACGTCAATGAGAATCTGGGCAGCCAGATTTCGGCGGCAACGGCGCTGGCCGATCAACTGAAAGCCCAGCTCGCCGAGAGCGACGCCGTCGTACGCCGGCTATCGAAGATCGCGGTGGCGGCACGACCGCTCACCGAAACCGACCCTGATGCGCCGCGGGTATCCGCAGCGCGGGCCAATGCCGCGGCAGCGCAGGCGTTTGCCGAACGGAGGAGGCCTGACGGTTTCGCTGCATGAAAGCTTTTCGGGACGTTCGTATTCTTCCTGTCGTCTTGGTGGCGGTTTTCGGGCTGGCGATTCTCAAGATCGCCGGCCTGGTGATCGATGGCGGCTACGTGTTCAATTATGATCCGCAGCCTCAGCCTACGAAAGGATCGTGGGCGCAGGAGATGTTCAACTTCCCGGGCGGCAAGCCAGTGGACGGCGATATTACCGGCTCGGTGTCAGCCAAGAAGGAAGAGCCGAAGCCCGCGGTAGCGGCGCCTGCAGCGATCGAACCGACCAGCAACCCGCCTGTCGAGCTGTCTCCTCAAATCTCGCCTGCTGAACGCGCGATCCTCGAACGGCTGCAAGCGCGCCGTCAGGAACTGGAAGCGCGGGCACGCGAGATCGACATTCGCGAGAGCCTGCTGAAGGCTGCAGAGAAGCGCATCGAAACCCGCGTCGATGAATTGAAGGGCGTCGAAGCCGGTATCAAGACTGCGAACGACCAGAAGAGCGAGGTCGATGCCGCCCGCTTCAAGGGTATCGTCACCATGTATGAAAGCATGAAGCCGAAGGACGCCGCGAAGATCTTCGACCGCCTGGAAATGCCGGTGCTGTTCGAGATCGCCTCGCAGATTGCGCCTCGGAAGATGTCCGACATTCTCGGTCTGATGCAGCCGGAGGCCGCTGAACGCCTCACCGTTGAACTGGCGCGCCGCGCCTCGGGCGGCGAACGATCTGCCGCGGCGGTCGAACTGCCCAAGATCGAAGGTAGGCCGATCCAGCAGGGCCGGAATTAAAGAAATTAATTAACAAATCCTTAGAGCGCGGAATCTAGATTCGACACAGGGCGAACGTGGTCGTCCTTCGAGCATCGGGCTGAGAGACACTTCTGAATGGCACGGACGGCTGCCGTTGCATGTTGGACGCAAGCTCGCGCATGGACGCGGGCCGTTCGACGTTGCGTGGTGGTCGCGGGCATTGTCTGTCTTGCGCTGTCGTTCCCGGATGCCGCATCTGCGCAAGCGGTGAGGGGCACCGCCAGCATGGGCACGTCGGGCGGCTATGGCCGCATCGTGCTGAAGCTTGCCGAGGACGTGGAGTCCGAGGTGACGCAAGCCGGCACCATTCTCGTCATTCGCTTCAAGCGGCCGGTCGATATTCCTGTCGAGATTCTCGGCGATGCCGCCCCCGACTATATCGGCTCCGCACGCCGCGATCCCGATGGCACGGCGATCCGTCTCGCTTTGTCACGCAGGGTGACCGTCAATTCGATGACGGCGGGTGAGCGCATCTTCATCGATCTGTTGCCCGACAGCTGGAAGGGCATGCCGCCCGGTTTGCCGCAGGATGTGGTCAAGGAATTGTCGGAGCGTGCGCGCGCGGCAGAGCGTGCCTTGCGCCAGCAACGCGCTGCCGCGGAAAGCCAGAAGAAGCCGCCGATCCGCGTACGCGCATCCGTGCAGCCGACCTTCGTGCGCTTCGTGTTCGAGACCGGCGGCGTCGGTGTGTCGTCGGTGCTGAACGAGAAGACGCTGACGCTGACCTTCAATGCCGGTCTGGTGTTCGATCTCGCCGATGCCAAACTGTCTGCACCCGCCAATGTCGCATCGATCGGTCAGGCGATGGATGGCAACCGGACCGCCGTCGAGATCGGCTTGATCGGCGACGTCGATGTGAAGTCGTTCCGCGAGGACAAGAGCTACGTCGTCGACATCGGCTTCCAGCAGAATGAAAAGCCGTCGCCGCTGGCCAAGCTGCCGGTGGCCGCTCCTGCGGACGAGAAACCGCCGGTCGCGGCGAAGCCTCCCGAGGTCGAGAAGCCCGCCAGCGTTCCGGCACAGCGCTCCGGCGAGATCGTGCCGCCGACCTCCGAGACGATCGCAAAAGAGATCGTTCCGGAGAAGAAGGTCGAGGTTGCGACGGCTGCACCGGCAGCGCCCGTCGCGGCAGCGAAGCCGGAAGAGCCAAAGCCCGAGGCGGCCAAGGTCGCTGAATCACCCAAGCCTGCGCCGGCAGCCGAGCCTGTTGTCGTAGCTCCTGCCAAAGAAACACCGCCGCCTGCGCCTGTCGTTGCGGCGGCCCCTGTTGCTGCGCCTGTTGCTGCTGCGCCGACCGAACCGGCGGGCATGCCGGTTGAGGTCAAGCGCAGCAGCGACGGCGTGCGCATAGCCTTTGCCTTTCCATCGCAGACGCCGGTCGCTTTGTTTCGTCGCGGCGATATCCTGTGGCTGGTGGCAGATTCGACGCGGCCCATCGACACCGCGCCGATCCGCCGCGACAGCGGATCGATCATTGCCGATGTGAGCACGATCCCGCTGGAGAAGGGGCAGGCGATCCGCATCCGCCTTAATCGCCCACAACTGGCTTCGCTCACGACCGACGATCCTGCCGGCGCGGGACAGGCCTGGTCGCTGATGCTGGCCGATACACGTCAGACGCCGTCGCAGCCGCTGTCCGCCGTGCGCAACATTGCCGATCCCTCGCGGGCCAGCGTGCAGGTGCCATTGGCCAAGCCCGGTCTCAAGCATCGCCTGGTTGATCCGGATGCCGGCGATACGCTCAATATCATCACCGCGCTGCCACCATCGCGCGGCTTCATCCGCCGCCAGGACTTCGTTGAATTCTCGTTGCTGGAATCGATTCACGGCGTGGTGGTTCAGGTGAACTCCGACGACGTGTCCGTTGAAGCCAGTATCGACAAGGTGATGCTCACCAAGCCCGGCGGCCTGACGCTGTCGGCAGCCGATGCGGCGCCGCAGCGCGCCTCGACGGTCGCCCGGCCGATCTTCGATGTCGGCCAGTGGCGCAAGGATCAGGAAGGCCCGTTCAACGCGCGCTTCGACGAGTTGATCGACGCGATGTCATCGGCCGAAGCTAGTTCGCTGCCGCAGGCGCGGATGGATCTGGCCAAATTCTACATGGCGCGCGGCATGTACCACGAGGCCAAGGGCGTCGCCGATCTCGCGATCGCGGACACCAAGGTCGGCGAGGAAAGCCCTGTCGCGCTGATCGTCCATGCGGTGGCCAGCGCGATGATGGGGCGTCCCGAACAAACCCTGAAGGATATCGCCAATCCGGTGCTCGGGCCGGGTTACGATGGTGAATTGTGGAAGGCGCTCGCCTACGCCAAGCAGGAAAAATGGGTCGAGGCGCGCGAGCGTTTCAAGAATGCCGAGTTCACGCTCGCCGCGCTGCCGGCCGATCTGCAGCGTGCGGCCCTGATGCTCGCGCTGCGGGCCTCGCTCGAGGTCAAGGACTATGCCGGCGCGTCGTCGCGCGGCAGTGAGCTCGAAACGGTCGGCATCTCGCCGGAGATCAAGCCCGCGGCCATGCTGCTCAGCGGCTGGCTCGATGAGGCGCTCGGCCGCGAGAGGGATGCGCTGTCGAAGTATCAGGACGTCACCGGGTCGGTGGATCGTCAATCCGCAGCGGAAGCCAAGCTGCGCGAAATCAATTTACGCCAGAAGCGCAACGAGATCAGCAGCGAGGACGCGCTGCATGATCTCGAAGTGCTGGCAGTGACCTGGCGCGGCGACGGCACGGAAGTGCAGGTGCTGCAGATCCTGTCGCGCATGTATGCCGAACTCGGCCGCTACAACGACTCGCTGCTAGCCGCCCGTACGGCCACCGAGCGCCAGGCCAACAGCGAAGCCGCGCGCCAGGTGCAGGACGAAGCGCAAGCGCTGTTCTCGCAAATTTATCTGTCGCCAAAGGGCGACAGCCTGCCGCCGGTCGATGCGCTGGCGATGTTCTACGAGTTTCGCGAGCTGACCCCGATCGGCCGCCGCGGCGACGAAATGATCCGCCGTCTTGCAGATCGTCTCGTGGCCGTCGATCTGCTCGATCAGGCCGCCGAGCTTCTGCAGTATCAGGTCGATCACCGTCTCGAGGGCGCTGCACGCTCGCAGGTCGCTGCGCGTCTAGCGATGGTCTATCTGATGAGCCGCAAGCCCGACCGCGCCATCGCCGCGCTGCGCACTACGCGCATCGCCGATCTCAATGGCGAGCTGCGTCAACAGCGGCTGCTGCTCGAGGCGCGGGCGCAGAGTGACATCGGCCGCCGTGAGCTAGCGCTCGACATCATCTCTCATGTCAGCGGACGCGAAGCGATAAGGCTCCGCTCGGACATTTACTGGTCGTCGCGGCGCTGGCGCGAAGCCTCCGAACAGATCGAACTCTATTATGGCGACCGCTGGCGGGATTTCTCGCCGCTGACGCCAAGCGAAAAGAGCGACATCATCCGTGCTGTCGTGGGTTATGCGCTGGCGGAAGACGCCCTCGGTCTCGCACGCTTCCGCGAAAAGTATGCGCCGCTGATGAATGTCGGTGCCGACAAGATCGCCTTCGACACCGCGAGCAAGCCGACCTCGACTAACTCTTCGGAATTCGCCGCCATTGCCAAGATGGCCGCGTCCGTCGATACGCTCGACGGCTTCCTGCGCGAGATGAAGACGCGCTTCCCCGAAAGCAGCGCCAAGGCGATCCTGCCAGGTGCCAGTGCCGATCCGATGCCGACCGGTTCGCTGAAGCCGCAGCCGGTGGTCAATGTCCGCAAGATCGAGATGACGCGGTAGGGAATAAGCCTCGCTACTGTCCGTAACTTTGCACCAGACTGCCGGCCACCAGCGACCAGCCATCCACCAGCACGAAGAAGATCAGCTTGAACGGCAGTGACACCACCGCCGGTGGCAGCATCATCATGCCCATCGCCATCAGCACCGAGGCGACAACGAGGTCGATGATCAGGAATGGCAGGAATAGCAGGAAGCCGATTTCGAAGGCGCGCTTCAACTCCGAGATCATGAAGGCCGGCACGAGGATCCGCAGCGACATATCCTCGGGTGTTGCCGGGACCGGTTCGCCCGACAGATCCATGAACAGCTTGAGATCCTTCTCGCGCACGTTCTTCTGCATGAAGCCGCGCAGCGGAATGGATGCGCGCACCAAAGCTTGTTCGACGGTGATGTCGTTGGAGATCAGCGGCTTGATACCGTCGTCATAGGAACGTTGCAGCACCGGTCCCATCACGAAAGCCGTAAGGAACATCGCCAGCGCGATGATCACCGAGTTCGGCGGAGCCGTCGCTGTACCCAATGCGGTGCGTAGCAGCGACAGCACGACCACGATGCGTGTGAATGACGTCATCATGATCAGGATCGACGGTGCGATCGACAGCACCGTCAACAACGCAATCATCTGCACCGCACGTTCGGTGACGCCGCCGCCACCGCCGCCGAGATTGATGCTGATGTCCTGCGCCATCGCGGGACCTGCGAAGGTCCCGGCGGCGATTAGAACAGAAAGGAAAAATACTCTACGCGGGAGGTTCGCCGAACTCACGAACTGGACTTTGGCCGTCCCAGCAGGGAGGCCATCTCGTCTTCGAGATTTTCAAAACCCGATTTGACCGGCGGGACGACGGGCGGCGCCTCCGCACGGGCAGGGCTGGCGATCGAGACTTCCGGCGACCGCGAAGCCGGACGGATCGATGGTGCCTCAGGCGCCACCGACGGAGCGCCGACCCGGGGCTCAGGCGCATCCTGACGGGTTTCGCCGGCAGGACGGCGCAAGGCTGCTTCGAGGCGCTGCGCCATATCGGCAAGGTTCTGATCGGCAGACGACACGGCGACTGCCGGAGCAGGAGGCGTAGGGGCTTGCGTCGGTACGGGCGGCGCAACGACCGGGGCGGGAGCCGGGGCAGCAACAACCGGAGCAGGCGGGGTCGGCGCTGCTGCGACGGGACGGTCCGGCGTGCGGGGTTGCGGCATGGTGCGGATCGGCGGATCGGCACGCATCGGGCGCGGCATCATCGGCTCGCTACGTGGCATCTCGGCACGTGGCATTTCACTTCGCGGAATCGGCCGCTGCGGGAAAAGGTCGTTGCGTGGCGCCGGTTCGGGGCGCGGCGCAGGTTCCGGCGCGAGGCTGGCTACCGGATCGGGCCGACGCTCCGGCAAAGGCGCGGCCGGGCGGCGTGGCTCTTCGATAAAGGAGGGGCGCGCGGGGCGCGGCGCCGGCTCCGGCACATGCGGTTCGGAATCGAAGCCGGAGTCGTTGCTCTCTGCCCAGCTCGGAGCTTCAGGCAGCGACGGGCCGCGGCTTGCCACATCGGCGGCGAGGCCGCCGCGCTGCGGGGCCTGCTCACGGCCGGGTATGGCGCGGACGATATTGGGCTCGACGACGATGTCCGACGGGCCGCCGATCATCAGCAAATGTTCGACATTGTCGCGGCGGACCAGCACCAGGCGGCGGCGGCCGTCCACGGCGGCGGCGTCGATCACCGCGAGCCGCGGCAAGCGCCCGCGGCTGGTGTTGTTGCCCAGCCGGTTGCCAGCGAATCGGCGCACCAGCCAGGCGGTAAGCCCGATCAGCGCCAGCACGACAACGAAGGCCAAGATAAATTGCACCGATGATTGCATCATAAAGTCCCCAGCCAGACAGGGTGGCTGCAACGTCCACGTCCAGAGCCGGAGGTGTCATACCCCCGCACGCCCCGCACGCAGCGTGAATCACGCCCCATCTGTTAACGCCCCACGGCAGAACCTGCCGTTGGTTAATAATAAACTATGAATCGCTGCAGCCAAAACGACTTCTGCCGCCCCGTCGTATGGCCGATGGGGATGGTTAATCGGCCAATTCAGGCAAAAAAGCGTTGGCATTTGCGAAAAACGTCAATTTTGCAGCATTCATTTACGGTTCGGTAACAAGTACCGCCGGAAATTAACTTCGTATTAACCATGCAGGCGGCAAATTCTGCCTAGCTCAGGACACTCCGTCCGGGCGGGCGGAGAAGGCCGATGGCGATCAGCGACATGCCGATGTTGTCGGCGCTGCGCACCAAGATGCAGTGGCATCAGGAGCGCCAGCGTGTGCTGGCCGAAAATATCTCCAATTCGGACACTCCGAACTTCCGCCCCCGCGATCTCGTGGAACCGAAATTCGACAAGGCCGGGAACACGTCCGTCACCGCCGGCGGCATGGGCTCGCTGCCGATGATGCGCGCCTCCGGCACCAATATCCTGCCGACCGGGGGCTCGGCCTCCTTCAACCAGAACAACCGGGTCGGCTACGAGACCCGCCCCGCCGGCAATGCCGTCAATCTGGAAGACGAGATGCTTAAGGTCTCGGCCAACCAGATGGACTATGCCGCCGCGACCTCGCTCTACACCCGCAGCCTCGGTCTGTTGAAGACCGCTATCGGCAAGCGCTGACGCCGCCGCGCGCATAAAGGGAGCTCATCATGGCCGACGATATCAGCGACTTCTCGCGTTCCATGGGCATCGCGACCTCCGGTCTGCGCGCCCAGGCGGGCCGCATGCGGGTGATTTCGGAAAACATCGCCAACGCGCAGTCCACAGCGCAGACTTCGGGCGGTGACCCCTATCGCCGCAAGGTGCCGACCTTCAAATCCGAGCTGGACCGCTCGCTGGATGCCCGCATCGTCGGCCTCGGCCGCATCAGGCCGGATCAATCTGCATTTCCCACGCGCTACGAGCCCGGCAATCCCGCGGCGGATGCCGCCGGCAACGTCAAATACCCCAACGTGAACTCGCTGGTGGAAATGACGGACATGAAGGAAGCGCAGCGCTCCTACGAAGCCAATCTCAACATCATCAGCGCCACGCGCCGGATGATCCAACGTACGCTCGACATCCTCAAGGCCTGAACAGGACAGCTGAACCATGGCAACTCCCTCTGTCGCCGCCAATGCTTACTCGGCCCTCTCGCGCATCATGGACGCCGGCGGCGGCGTCGGTGGCGGTCTCAACAAGGCGGCGGACGCCGGTGGTGGTCAGTCGTTCGGCGCGGTCCTCAAGGACGCGCTGGGCAGCGTGCTCGATTCCGGCCGCAAGTCGGATGCGCAGACCATCGCAATGGCCAACGGCAAGGCCAATGTGATGGACGTGGTCACGGCAGTTGCGGAAACCGACGTCGCCGTGTCGACGCTGGTCTCGGTGCGCGATCGCGTCATCCAGTCCTACGAAGACATCATGAAGATGCCGATCTGATCTTCCTCATCACGAACACCGCGTAACACAAGGATTACTGCAATGACCGGCCCCGAAACTCTCGACGTTGCCCGCGATGCGATCTGGACGATTGTGATCGTGTCCGGTCCGCTGATGGTCGTGGGCCTCCTGGTCGGCGTCGTCGTGTCGCTGGTGCAGGCGCTGACCCAGATCCAGGAACAGTCGCTGGTCTTCGTGCCGAAGATTCTTGCGGTCTTTGCCACCATGATGCTGACGCTCCCGTTCATGGGGGACGCATTGTCGAGCTACATGTTGCGGATATCGTCGCGAATCATCGGGGGGTGATGCACAATCCCGTATGCGCATCGATGTCTCGCTTCTGCCCGCTCTCGCCGCTGCCTTCATGCTGGCCTTCGCCCGCATCGGTACGATGGTGATGTTGATGCCGGGCTTTGGCGAAACCAACATTCCCGCACGGGCCAAGCTATCGATCGCATTGGGACTGACCCTTCTCATGCTGCCGGCGCATCGCGGCGCCTATAACGTCGATATGGGATCGATCGTGCCGATGCTGGTTCTGCTGGTGCATGAGATCATCATCGGCGTCGTGCTCGGCGCCACCGCGCGCGTCACGCTGTCGGCGCTGCAGGTCGCCGGATCGATCATCGCGCAGCAACTCGGTCTCGGCTTCGTCACCTCGGTGGATCCGACGCAGGGTCAGCAGGGCGTGCTGATCGGCAATTTTCTCACGATGCTCGGCATCACGATGCTGTTCGCCACCGATACGCATCACCTCGTGATCGCCGCCATTAATGACAGCTACAAGATTTTCGCGCCCGGCGAGATCATGTCGACGGGCGACGTGGCGAAGCTCGCGACCAATGCCTTCGCGGCGGCCTTCAAGATCGGCACGCAGCTTGCTGCGCCTTTCCTGGTGTTCGGCCTCGTCTTCAACATGGGGCTTGGCGTGCTGGCACGGCTGATGCCGCAGATGCAGGTCTATTTCGTCGGTGTACCGCTTTCGATCATGATCGGATTCCTGATCTTCGCCGTTGTGCTCGCAACCATGATGGGGACCTACCTCGAATACGTCACCGGCGTCATGCAGCAAATGATGCCGCGGATATAGGGGCGCGCGGATGGCCGACGACGATTCCGAGAAGACACATGACCCCACGCAAAAAAAGCTCGACGATGCCCACGAACGCGGCGACGTAGCCAAAAGCCAGGAGGTCAATACCTGGTTCCTGCTGGCGGGTGCGACGCTGGTCTTGTCGACCTTCAACGGCTCGGTCGGCGGCGGGCTGCAAACGCCGCTTAAAAATCTTCTGCAAAATTCCTGGATGATACGGACTGACGGGCCCGGACTTTTGATGCTGGCCAAGAGCCTCTGCATGTCCATTTTGTCCACCATGGGCATGCCGATCCTGTTTCTCGTGATCGCCGCGCTCGCGGGCAATCTGATCCAGCACCGGCTGGTGTTTTCCACCGAAGGTCTGGTGCCCAAGTTCAGCAAGCTGTCGCCGATGGAAGGCGCCAAGCGTGTCTTCGGCAAGCAGGCGCTAGCCAATTTCCTGAAGGGCCTGTTCAAGCTCGTCCTGCTCGGCGCCGTGATGTGCGCGGTGCTGTGGCCCGAGCGTTTTCGTCTCGATGCGCTGATCCATATCGATCCGTCGGCGATCCTTGGCATCACCACATCGCTGACACTGCAGCTGATGGGTTCGGTAGTGGCGATGCTCGCCTTCGTCGCCATTGCCGACTTCTTCTTCCAGTACCGCACCTGGTACGAGAAGCTGAAGATGTCGCTGCAGGAAGTGAAGGAAGAATACAAGCAGTCCGAGGGTGACCCCCACATCAAGGGCAAGATCAAGCAGCTGCGTCAGCAGAACATGAAGAAGCGCATGATGGCAGCGGTGCCGAAGGCGTCGGTGATCATCACTAACCCGACGCACTACGCCGTGGCGCTGTCTTATGAGCGCGGCATGACCGCGCCGATCTGCGTCGCCAAAGGCGTCGACAACATCGCGCTGAAGATCAGGGAGGTTGCCGGCAAGCACGATATTCCGATCGTCGAGAACGTGCCGCTGGCGCGCGCGCTTTACGCCACCGTCGAGATCGACGAGGAAATTCCGGGCGAACACTACCATGCGGTGGCCGAAGTCATTGGCTACGTCATGGGCCTGAAGCGCGGCCTGTCCGGGCGCCCGTCATGATTCAGGGAAGGGCCGGGCAAGGGGCCGGGAACGTGTTGCGAATCGGCGGATTGGAAGCGAATAGGCCGACGCGGCGCTTGCGTAAGGCCAGCCGATTGATGCACTCAGGAGGCGCGCAAACCCGCGCTGCCGCAACTGCCAACAGGCGACGAACCGTCCGATGACTGCCGAGACCGACCACGATCGCCAATCGATGACGGCGCAGAATCCGGTTCTGCACGAGCCGGCCCGGCGCAGCGGCAGCATCGTGCTGGTGCTGCTGATTGCCGCCGCGATCATCGCCTGCGCCGTGGCATTCATGACTCTCGGCCGCGCCCAGGCGCAGCCTTATATTCTGGGCCTGCTGGCGCTGCTGGCGATGGTCGGCCTGTTCGTTTTGTTCGCCTTTGCCGCCGGTATTGTCCGCTTTGCCGATCGCACCTCCGACGATCCGATCATGCGCACCGTGGCCGATCACGCCTTTGACGGTATCGCGGTCACCGATGCGCGGGGCCATGTGGTCTATGCCAATGCTGCCTATCTCACATTGACCGGCGCGGCCTCCGCACAGGATGCGCGACCGGTCGAGCGCGTCTTCATCGGTAATCCGGATGTCTCCGAAGCCGTCTTCCGCCTGCTGAAGGCTGCCCGCGAGGGCAAGCGCCAGCAGGAGGAAGTCCGTGTCGCAGCGCCCGACGGCAGCCACGGCCGCTGGCTGCGCATGCGCGTGCGTCCACTGGGTGAGGGCAAGCGCGAGGCCAAATCCACGGTGTGGTCGGTGGCCGATATTTCCCGCGATCGGCAACGCCAGGAAGACGTGTTCCAGGAATTGCAGCACGCCATCGAATATCTGGATCACGCGCCTTGCGGCTTCTTCTCGGTCAACCCAAAGGGCGAGCTGGTCTACGTCAACGCCACACTGGCGAACTGGCTCGATCACGATCTTGCCGAGATCGGCTCCGGCGGTCTGAAGCTGACCGACATCGTTTCCGGTGACGGCGCCTCGTTGCTGACATCCATTGTGCCGATGCCCGGCGAAGTCAAAACCGAAGTCTTCGACATCGACCTGCGCATGCGCAACGGCAAGACCATGCCGGTGCGTCTCTATCACAAGCTCGCTTTCGGCGCCGACGGCGTGCCGGGTGCGTCGCGCACCCTTGTCATCAGCCGCGCCCGCGACGAGCGCTCGGATCCGCAACGCGCCGCCGAAGTGCGCTTCATGCGCTTCTTCGACCATACGCCGATGGCCATTGCGACGGTGGATCGCGACGGCACCGTGGTGCGCGGCAATGCCCGTTTCGCCAAACTGGCGCAGAGCCTCAACACATCGGGCGCCGTCAACAAGTCGATCCTGGCCGCCGTCAGCGACCGCGACCGCAACCAACTCGTCGCGGCCATCGGCCACGCCGCCCAGGGGCAGGGCGATATCCCGCCGGTGGAAGCGCTCCTGGAAGGCGCCAAGGAACGCTGGGGACAGTTCTTCGTCACCGCCGTGGAGGAGAACGAGCGCGAGACCGAAGCCGCCATCGTCTACATGCTGGAGACCACCGAGCGCCGCACGCTCGAGAACCAGGTTAACCAGGCGCAGAAGATGGACACCATCGGCCAGCTGGCCGGCGGCATCGCGCACGATTTCAACAACGTGCTCTCAGCCATCATGATGGCCAACGACTTCCTGCTGAACGCGCATAAGCCGACAGATCCGTCGTTCCAGGACATCATGCAGATCAAGCAGAACGCGACGCGCGCGGCGACGCTGGTGCGCCAGTTGCTCGCATTCTCGCGCCGCCAGACGCTGCGCCCGACGGTGCTCAATCTTGGCGATGCGCTCTCGGATATCGATCTGCTGCTGAAGCGCCTGATCGGCGAGAAGGTCAAACTCGAAGTCGTGCACGGCCGCGATCTGTGGCCGGTGAAGGTCGACATCTCGCAATTCGAGCAGGTGATCGTGAATCTCGCGGTCAATGCGCGCGACGCGATGCCAGACGGCGGCGCGTTGACCGTGCGCACCGTCAACGTCTCTGCCGAGGATGCCGGGCGGCTGTCCTATAAGGGTATGCCGCCATCAGATTATGTGCGCATCGATGTCAGCGATACCGGCACCGGTATTCCCGCCGACATCGTCGAGAAGATCTTCGAGCCGTTCTTCTCCACCAAGGATGTCGGCAAGGGCACTGGCCTCGGCCTCTCAACGGTCTACGGCATCGTCAAGCAGACTGGTGGTTTCGTTTATGTCGATTCCGAGCCCGGCAAAGGCACCACGTTCCGCATCTTCCTGCCGCGCCATCATCAGGAAAAGGAAGTCGCTCCCGATCCGGCGATCGCAGCCGCCGTCGCCGCCAAGGAAGCCGCTGCCGACGCCAAGCCGCGCGCGGACCTGACCGGACAGGGCACCATCCTGCTGGTCGAGGACGAAGAGGGCCTGCGCGCGCTGAACGCCCGCGGTCTGCGCTCGCGCGGTTACACGGTGGTCGAAGCCGGCAACGGCGTCGAGGCGATGGAGCTATTCGACGAACAGAACGGTGCCATTGATCTTGTGGTGTCCGACGTGGTGATGCCGGAGATGGACGGACCGACGCTGCTGAAGGAGATGCGCGCCCGCAATGCGGATATTCGCATCATCTTCGTGTCAGGTTACGCCGAGGAAGCCTTCGAAAAGAGCCTGCCGGAACACCAGCAATTCGCCTTCCTGGCCAAGCCGTTCGCCCTGAGCGCGCTGATCGCCAAGGTCAAGGAAACCATGGCGCCGAATTAACGGAGCGCCGCCGACAATACCATCCTGCCTTCTAATGCGCATTCACCCCGCAATGCAGCATAAGTGTTTGAAAGCAAGATGACTCTTGCGCCAAAGGTTCAATGACGAGCCGCGACCGAGGGCCGCAGCGTTTACCCTCGAACGGTGCTTCCCTTTTAGGCTGGGGTAGCCATGTTAGGGGTGTTTTCCCCCTGCCGGGGATTGAGGGAATGACCATGACTTTCACGTTCAGCATGCGCGGCGTCGTCAAGACGATGGCCGTCGTCCTTTCGCTGGCGATGCCGCTCACAATTGCAATCTCCTCTGCCGACGCTCGCGTTGGCGGTGGCAGCAGCTCGGGCTCGCGCGGCAACCGCACGTTCTCGGCCCCGCCGAGCACGTCGACGGCGCCTAACGCGGCTCAGCCGTTCAACCGCACCATGCAGCAGCCGGGTTCGCCCGGCATGAACAGCGCGACCACGGGCGCAGCCAGCAAGGGCGGTTTCTTCAACCGTCCGGGCATGGGCATGCTCGGCGGCCTCGCTGCCGGCTTCCTCGGTGCAGGCCTGCTCGGCATGCTGTTCGGCGGTGGCTTGTTCAGCGGCCTCGGCGGCATCTCCTCGATCATCGGCCTGCTGCTGCAGGTCGGCCTGATCATCATCGTCGTCCGCCTCGCGATGTCCTGGTGGCAGCGTCGCAACCAGACGGCGTCGGCCTATGCCGGTCCGGCCAACTCGGCCTATACCGGCCCGGCCAATGGTCCCGACCAGAACCAGGCGCACATGAACCAGGCGCAGCCGGGTTATGGCGCGCAGCCGACCCAGCGCAGTGGCCTCGGTGGCTTTGGTTTCGGCGGCGGCTCGAATGACAAGCCGATCGAGATCGCACCGCAGGATTATGAAGCTTTCGAGAAGTTGCTCAGCGACGTACAGGCCGCCTGGTCGAACGAAGATGTCGAGAAGCTCGGCAAGCTGTCGACGCCGGAAATGGTGTCGTACTTCGCCAAGGATCTCGCCGAGAACAAAGCGCGCAACGACATCAACAAGGTGTCGGATGTGAAGCTGCTGCAGGGCGACCTGGCGGAAGCCTGGCGCGAAGGCGACACCGACTATGCGAGCGTCGCGATGCGCTTCTCGCTGGTCGACAAGACGCTGGAGCGTGGCACCAATCGTCTGGTGGCTGGCAGCGAAACGCCGATCGAAGCGACCGAGATCTGGACGTTCGTGCGCCCGCGCGGCGCCGCTTGGGAACTGTCGGCGATCCAGCAGGCGTAAGCCTTGCGTCATTGAAATCGAACAAGCGCCGCGGATCATTCCGCGGCGCTTTTTGTTGGCGTCATGCGTGTGCATTGCCAAGCGATGGTCTCAATAAGAGAGCGGGAATAATCCGCCGGATGACGTGTTGGTCAGTTGCGTCCCATCGCGACTGGCGTTGCGTGGCTACAAAAACAAATTGGAGGAATCGATGCCCACTCTTCTCTCGACCATGACCCGTCTCGGCCTATGCGCCGGTGCTGTCGCCGTCTCGCTTGCAGCAACGTCGCCATCGTTCGCGCAGGGCGCGGACACCAGCTTCTTCGTCACCAGCAATGGCATCGGCAATGGCGGCAATCTCGGTGGCCTCGCCGGTGCTGACAATCATTGCCAGACGCTGGCGCAGGCTGCAGGCGCGGGCGCCAAGACCTGGCGCGCTTATCTCTCGACGCAGGCCGCCGACGGCAAGCCCGCAATCAATGCCAAGGACCGGATCGGCAACGGCCCATGGAAGAATGCCAAGGGCGTCGTCGTCGCCAAGGATGTCGCTGATCTGCATGGCGCCAGCAACAACCTCTCCAAGCAGACCTCACTCAGCGAAAAGGGCGAGGTGATCAATGGCCGCGGCGATACGCCGAATCGCCATGACGTGCTGACCGGCTCACAAGCCGATGGCACCGCCTTCGCCGCCGGCGAGGATCGCACCTGCAAGAACTGGACGAGCAGCACCCAGGGGGCCGCCATGGTCGGTCATATCGATCGTACGGGGCTGAACGAAGAACCGCCGTCCAAGTCATGGAACACCTCGCATCCGTCGCGCGGCCCAGATGGCGGTTGCTCGCAGAACGACCTGAAGAGCACCGGCGGCGACGGGCTGCTGTACTGCTTCGCGTCGAACTGAGTTCTGTTGCGGCAGACGAGCGGCAATACACTCCGCCATGGCCGGGCCTGTCCCGGCCATGGCGCGTTTTGCGGCGGTAGCTGGACGATGGTGCGGAGTTCTCGCCGGACCAGCGCGGCGAACGAATTCCGCGGTGAACAGTTACCCTGGCACCCCCTGACGCGACATTGGCGAGGTTCTGCATGCGATATGAGCTGTATTATTGGCCGACGATCCAGGGCCGCGGCGAATTCGTGCGCCTGGCGCTCGAAGACGCCGGCGCGGACTACCGCGATATGGCGCGTGGCAAGGGCGGAATGGCCGCAATGACGAGGATGCTCGGCAGCAAGAAAGGCATTCCGCCATTCGCCCCGCCATTTCTCAAGGCAGGCAAGATGGTGATCGGCCAGACAGCGAACATCCTGTTCTATCTCGGCCCACGTCACGGTCTGGCGCCGAAGTCCGAAGCGGCGCGACTGCAACTGCATGAACTCCAGCTCACGATCACCGATTTCATTGCCGAAGTGCACGACACCCATCACCCGATCGGCGTGTCGCTCTATTACGAGGATCAGAAAGGCCCGGCCAAAAAGCGCAGCGCTGAATTCCTGAAAGAGCGCGTGCCGAAATATCTCGGCTATTTCGAGCGGATATTGAAGGCTGGCGAGGGTGCCTATGTCACTGGCCGCAAGGCGACCTATGTGGATCTGTCATTGTTCCAGATCGTCGAAGGACTGCGCTACGCATTTCCGAAACGCATGAAAAAATTCGAGCGGGAGATCCCACGCCTGATCGATTTGCATGACCGCGTGGCGGCTCGCCCGAACATCAAGGCCTATCTCGACAGCGACCGCCGCATTGCCTTCAACAAGGACGGCATCTTCCGGCACTACAAGGCGCTGGACAAATAGCGCCGCGCAGCTCGCGTGGCGAGGTTACCAGAGCCCCGGACACAGACGATAGCGGACTCGCGTCGCATAGTCGGTGTAACCGGGGAGACCGTCCCGCAACGTACGCTCTTCGGCCGTCGTGCGCCATGCGAGCAGCACGGCCAGGATCAGCGTCAGCGCGGTACTCCACCACGAGCCAAGCCAGAGGGATGTGCCGAGAAAAAACAGGATGGCGCCGCTATACATGGGATGACGCACGAGATGATACGGACCGGTATCGATGACGTGCTGGCCGCGGTCGCGTTGAAGCTTGATGACCGGTGCGGCGAAACTGTTTTCGCGCAGGACCCAGAATGAGATTGCCATTCCCGTGATTGCGAGTGCCGTACCCGCGACCTGGACTCCAACGGTCATTTGCGAAAGACCGAAGCGCTGATCCAGCCCCGCAACGATCAGCCAGACCAGTGCCACGGTAAAGAACGCCACCATGAAGACGCGGTCCGCTGTGGGCTGCCCCTGCTGTACGACGGGGCGCATGCGTTCTTCAAACAGCGCGGGATCGATCTGGATCAGCCACAGGCCGCCGCCAAGGCCGAGCAGGATCATGAAGAGCAGAAATGACCACGCCGCCGGCCATTGCAAGGTCCCGGCGGCGGTGAACAAAACGGCGCCGATCACGCCGAACCAGACCAGCGTCCGTATCACGAGACGAACGATCATGCCGAACCCCCAAGCTGCGCATCCGATGCCAGATTCGCGGCGGCGGTGTGGCAGGCAGAGCGTCAGCCCGATCGGTGGCTGATCTGTCCCATGATGCCGGCTCAGGCGAGCTGGTCGATCCGCGTACCCTGGCCGGGCGGCAGTGCTGCGCGCGGCGGGGGCGGCGCGGTACGGCTGTCGTTGTCGTCATTCTTCTTCGGCTCTGGCGGCTTCGCTTCGACTGGTGTCACCTGCGTGACCGGCGGTGCGCTGCTGACGCTTGAAACGCTCATTTCAAATTCCCTGTTTCCAACACTTGCAGTCGAACCATGGCGCATGCGCCAACAAGGACTTGGTAAATCAGGCGCTGCAATTTGCGGCAATCGGTGTGGATCGGAAACGGTGGTAAACGTGCCGTCCAGGACTTCACTACAATTAAAACGAAATACTCACTCGTCCTTGCCGCGGGAGATCGTGATGTTCGCCGATGTTTTGTTGCGGGTGCAGCGCAGGTCGAGCCGGCGATAGCGCAGCTTCACGTCGTCGCCGCGGAAAATCCCCATGCGGCCGAGACATCGCGTGGTGCCCTTCACCGTATCCGGCTTGGGGATCGTGAAGATGACGGCTGCCGCACTGGCGACGAGATCGGTGAAGGCTGGCGCCGGCTTGCGGGTCGCGGATGCCGCGTAGAGCTCGTTGCTGAAATTGCGGCTGGCGCAGCCAAGTCGCAACTGCTTCGCCGCCGGATGCGACAGGTAGATCACATTGGCTGCGGTGCGCCCGACGCTGAGCCCGTCGATCTGGCTCTTGAGCTGCCGCGCGAGATCATCGCAGCGGTCGGCGCGGGCAGGCGAGGCGACAAGGGTCACGGTGGCGAGCAGCGCCACAGCCGAAAAAATGCCGCGCAGGCGGTCGATGGACATTCCAGATTCTCCTCAATCCCCGGTCGCACTGAAACGCGGGACGCCACTTTATGCAAGGCGCGGCGGGCGCAGCCGGTTACTGCTGGAACGGGGGATTATCCTGCGATTGGGGGCCTGTCCCCCTGTTTTGAACCCTTCAAAACTGCCTGGAAACCGCCTACAAGGGCTTCAAATCCCCTCCCTTTTTGAGGCCCCATCCATGAACGCTCCCACCGCTTTCCCTGATCCGAAGCCCGTCCCGCCCTACAAGCACACCCCGCTGTTTCCGCTGGGCGCAGACACCACCCCCTACAAGAAGGTCACCACCGAGGGCGTGCGGGTCGAGAAAGTGCTGGGTAGGGACATGCTGGTGGTGTCGCGGGATGCGCTGAAGGCGCTCTCGGAGGCCGCGTTCGGCGACATCAACCACTATCTGCGCCCCGGCCATCTGCAGCAGCTGCGCAACATCCTGGACGACAGCGAAGCCAGCCCGAATGACAAATTCGTGGCCTTCGACTTCCTCAAGAATGCGAACATCGCCGCCGGCGGCGTGCTGCCGATGTGCCAGGACACCGGCACCGCAATCATCATGGGCAAGAAGGGCTGCAACGTCATCACCGATGGCGACGATGAGGCTGCTTTGAGCGAAGGTGCGCGCGACGCCTATCTGCGCCGTAACCTGCGCTATTCGCAGGTCGCGCCGCTGACCATGTATGAAGAGAAGAACACGGCCAACAACATGCCGGCACAGTGCGAGATCTATGCCGAGGGCGACGACGCCTACAAGTTCATGTTCATGGCCAAGGGCGGCGGCTCCGCCAACAAGAGTTTTCTGTTCCAGGCCACACCGTCGGTGCTGACCAAGGATCGTCTGCTCGCGTTCCTGAAGGAAAAAATCATGACGCTGGGCACCGCCGCGTGCCCGCCCTACCACCTCGCCATCGTCATCGGCGGCACCTCGGCTGAGCTCTGCATGAAGACGGTGAAGCTCGCGTCCGCGCGTTATCTCGACGCGCTACCCACGCAAGGCTCGCCGGACGGCAATGCCTTCCGCGATCTCGAGATGGAGCAGGAAATCCTCAAGATGACGCAGTCGTCCGGCGTCGGCGCGCAGTTCGGCGGCAAGTATTTCTGCCACGACGTTCGCGTCATCCGCCTGCCGCGCCACGGCGCGTCGCTGCCCATCGGCCTCGGCGTGTCGTGCTCGGCGGATCGCCAGGTGCTCGGCAAGATCACCAAGGACGGCGTCTATCTCGAAGAGCTCGAGCATAACCCCGCACAGTATCTGCCGCAGGTGGAGCAGGCGCTCGGCGGCGAGGTTGTGAAGATCGATCTCAATCAGCCGATGAAGGACATTCTGGCGACGCTGTCGAACTACCCAACCAAGACGCGCCTGTCGCTCACCGGCACCATGATCGTCGCGCGCGACTCGGCGCATGCCAAGCTGCGCGATCGCCTGGAGAAGGGCGAGCCGCTGCCGGATTACTTCAAGAACCACCCGGTCTATTACGCCGGCCCCGCCAAGACGCCCGAAGGCTATGCCTCCGGCGCCTTCGGCCCGACCACGGCCGGCCGCATGGATTCCTTCGTCGATCAGTTCCAGGCCGCCGGCGGCTCCATGGTGATGGTTGCCAAGGGCAACCGCGCCGTCGCCGTGCGCGAAGCCTGCAAGAAGCATGGCGGCTTCTATCTCGGCTCGATCGGCGGCTCGGCGGCAAACCTCGCCGAACACTGCATCAAGAAGGTCGAGGTGGTCGAATATCCTGAACTCGGCATGGAAGCGATCTGGCGTATCGACGTCGTGGATTTCCCGGCCTTCATCATTATCGATGACAAGGGCAACGACTTCTTCAAGGAATTGAACCTCGGTTGATGCTGCGACCTCTTGGCGTCATTGCGAGCGCAGCGAAGCAATCCAGAAAGCTACAAGCGAAGACTGGATTGCTTCGTCGCAAGATGCTCCTCGCAATGACGGCTGAGAGCATGTCGTGACCTTCATTGGCCTCGATGGCTTCAGCAAAGGCTGGGTCGCCGTCACACTCGACGGCGACCACCGCTCCATCGATTTCATCAGCGACATTTCCTGGCTCACGACGCAGCACTTTGGCCGCGCGGCGATCGATATTCCCATCGGTCTCGGCGACGATGGCGTGCGTGCCTGCGATCAGCTCGCCCGAAAGAAGCTCAGCCCCCACGGTTCGCGCGTATTCTCCGGCGGACGTCGCTGGCTGTGGCAGGACTTCACCGATCCCGACCTCGCCAACGCGGAGGCCGAGAGGCGCGGGCAGAAGAAAGTCTCGCGCCAGCTCTGGCATCTCGGGCCGAAGATCATGGAGGTCGATGGCGTCGTGCAGGCGCATCGCGACCTCGATATCCGCGAAGCTCACCCCGAACTCGTGTTTCTCCGTCTGAACGGCGATGTGCCGCTGCCGTCCAAACATGCGGAGGAGGGGCTCGCGCTGCGTCGTCATCTGCTGACGGCGAACGGTTTCAGCGATCTCGACGACTGGCTGACCGGCAAGCGCACGCGCACCGGCGCAAAGCGGGATGATGTGCTCGATGCCTGTGCGGTGGCGCTGGTCGCGCGCGATTGCGTGGGCTGTCTGCCGGAAGGCAATGCACCGCGCGATGCGCTGGGCGTGCCACAGCAAATCTGGTTCTAGCTCAACTGCAATTCGTCACCTGGCTTGAACACAGCCGTCGCCACCAGCCGCGGACGCCGTCGTGGCTTTCCACCAGCGCCCAGAAGCCGCTGCAGGCGAGAACGCGCTTGGGGCCGCCGTCGGCGCTGATCTCGCTGCCACCTTCGCCTTTGGCCGGCGTCCACTGCGCGTCCACATGCGGCGCCTGGAACAGTCCGCCCATCTGCGTGTCGCCATTGGCATACTGCGCGCCGACCTTGCTGGCTGAGACCCAGCCGCCGCCGCCATAGGGTTTTGGATGATTGCGCGGATAGACGCTCGCGTCTTCGTAGTCCTTGCCGGGCGGCGTTGCGCCTTCGATCAGGAACCAGCCATCCTTAAAGCCGATGATGGAAAATTCCGTCAGCCAGCCTCCGTCAGGCACGTTCTCACCTTTGCTCTTGAATTTGTAGGGCGGCGGCAGTGTGCCGAGCACCTTGGCCTTCGTCGATGGCCCGGCGCGCACATTCAATCCGTTGGGGTCGCGGTCGGTCGACCAGCCATGGATATCGCAGGGAATGGCGCCATCCGGCAGCGTGCCGCGCGTCTTCAGCAATTCGGCGTGGAGTTGGCGATATTCCGCATCGTCATGCGCAGCGCTCAGTACACGCGGGATGTTGCTGTTCAGCGTGACGTCACGCGGGCGCAGCTCGGCTGACAGGGCGGTCAGCTTGCCGTCACTGCGTGCCAGCTTCGCCACCAGCATCTCGCCGGCATCGAATGCGCTTGCCGCTGTCTTCGGATCGTTGGCACCGGCTGGATAGATCGCGACATATCCGACCGGCGCCTGCGGATCGGACATGTCGACATGAAACGCCTGACCGGCCACGCGGTCCGGCGGCACGAAGGCACGGGCGCTCGCAAACCATTCCGGTGTCTCCGGCGATAGCAGCTCCGGCGGCGGCGTCACGGGTTGCGCAAAGGCGGTGCCGGCGGTGATGAGGCCGGCGATCAGGATGGCGATTCGGGTCATGGTTTTGTGTCGTGGCATCAGCGATTTGGTTCGACAAAATGCGACTCAGGCCTGCAGCGACCCCGCTGAATTTCGGTCTGTGCGCGGGACTCGATTCTCCGGTGACTCGCAAGGATGCGGAGGAAAAAGAAAAGCGGTGACGACTCAGGCGGCGCTGTTCCAATAGCGATCAGACTGCAGACGAATTCGAGGCCGCGCCATGTTGGATGCTCTGAAGCTGAATGTGACGGTGGTGACGTTGTTGGCCGCGGCCAGCGCGGTCAACGGGATCATGTTTTATCAGTATCTGTGACGAATTGTTCACATCGGCATGCGGCCTCTCCGCATCCGGTTTTTTGTGTTTGAACCTTTTCGCCGGCCACGCGCCTCATCCCAGGGGTGGCAAACCGGAGTGTAACAGGTGAACAATTTTCATCTGGTCGTCGTCACTGCAGTTATGCTCGCAAGTCCGGCCGCGGCCCGCGCCCAATCCATCATTCACTCCGAACTGACCCGGACCACTTTGGTGGCATCTATCGATGCGACCGGTCGCACGACACTGACGGCGTCCGTGATCAGTGAACGCGGTGGGAGTGTCCCGGGCGGCATCGTCCGCTTTGTCGATGAGACGACGCTCATGGTGCTTGGCTGGGTCGATGTGGCCCATCCGTCGCTGGTGGTCCAGCGACTGCCGCCGGGTCCGCATCGCTTCCGTGCGGATTATATGGGGACGTCCAACTATCTGCCTGTCGTGGTGCAGCCGAGCCAATCCGCGGTGGTGGAGGAAACCATACGCGTCACGCCGGCGGTGGCGCTGTCGTCGTCCGAGAATCCTTGTCCGTCTGGAGCGGTAGTCACGTTGACGGCCGCGATTGCCGGCGGTGTTGGCATTCCGAAAGGTGCCGTCACCTTTCGCGATGGCGAGCAGGTTCTTGCGACCCATGTCGGCCTCGATCGCGCCGGCACGGCGTCGTTCACCACCTCGGCGCTGGCGGATGGCACGCGCTGGATCACGGCTGAATATGAGGGCGACACGGTTCATGCGCCCGCGGCATCGCCGCCGCTGACGGTGGATGTCGGAGTAGCCCGTTTGCGAAGCTCGCTGTTGCGTACGAGCGACTAGGCGCCCATCTGCGGCGCCGTCGCTGCAGCTGCGCGAAGCTTGCGGCCGACGATCACCCGGAACACGACATACTGGATCGCGAAGGCCAGCACCTTGGCGCCAATGGCTACGACCGACACATAGAACGCCCACAGCTTCATATCGCCGGTCATGGCCACAGCGATGACACCGGCGCCAAGCGCGAACATCAGCGCGGCCCAGGCATAGCCCGCAGCGGTCACATATTCAGGGATCGTCTCGCTGACGATGGGTGGCAGGTAGCGCAGCATCCAGCCCTTGCGCAGCATGATCGCGCCGATGGCGAAATGTCCAATGCTGGGCTTGGCCAACACGAAGCGCGGATCCTTGGTCAGCAGCGTCGCGCCGCCGAGGACGACCACCAGCGCGAGACTGGCATAGGTCATTACATCAAGCCTCGAGCCCTTGATGCGGGCATAGACAAACTGTGCGACGGCACCCGCAATCGCCACGCAGGTCGCCAGAAGGACGTCACCGGTGACGAGATAGAGCACCAGGAAGACGATGGTGGAGAAGAAATCCTGGCCAAGTTTGGCGAATACGTCCTTCATCGCAGTACTCCCAATGCAGTCGAGATGGTCAGGCGTCGATTTGCAGGCGAAGTGGATCAGGGCTTCAGCGGTTCTGCCGGCTTCGCAGCGCCGTATTTTGCGCGGCGATATTGCGGATACCATTTGGTGAAGGCAACGGCAGAGTTGCGAGCGGCAAAAGCCACCGCAAAGCCGATCCATAGCGGCAGCGAGGGCATGTAAATGATCAGCATATCCGCCACCAGCATCAGCACAAATGCGCCGGCCCAGGCCCAGGTGAGGATGTAGTTCGCCTTCATGAAGCCGGGCAGCTTCGAGGTTTCGGCGTCGACCATCTCGCGGGCATATTGCAGCGTGAAGGGCAGGCGGATCGCCAGCGACAGCAGCACGATTGAGAGCAGGCCGACATCGACGGCGAGGCGGACGGCCACCGCGCTCCAATTGCCGTCGACCAGCGTGATGTAGCAGCCCAGCGCGCTGAAGATCAGCACCGAGCCTGCTGCGAGCATCTTCAGCGAGCCGCCGCGGATCACGTCCCAGACCACGATGCCGAGCGACAGCGCGGCTGCGGCGAAGAGGCTGATCGCGACCGATGACACCATCATCAGTATGGCGAAAGCACCGAACGGGGCGATGATGAGAAAGGAAGCCATGGCGTTTCCAGTTCGGGCTATCTTGACGTTGTGAAGGTGCGTTGCGGGCTCGCTTATGAAGTCGTTGCGTCGCTGTGCAGCAGCCTGCGATCATATGTCTTGCTGTGAGAGCGGGCAGACATTGCCGACCGGCGTGAAAACGTCATGAGAGGCCGAGGCGGCCGCGCCGGATGGTTCGATACCGACGAGCGTGGTCCCGGTCACAACCAGCACGAGGGCCAGGCTGCCCCAGCTTGCCGTCCGGGTCATCATGTCCGGCCTGCGATATGCGGTTCGTGCGAGAACGAACTGCGTCGCGGCACTTGCGATGGCGACGGCAGTCGCGATCAGCACGTCTCCTGCGACCGCAAAGGTCGTGAAAAAGGCGATGGTGGAAAGGAAGCCGATGGCCAGCTTGGCGAGGACGTTGATCATGGCGTGGTTCCGCGCGCTTGTTGTCGAGTGAGACTTTTATCGTTGTGGTTCAGGAGGCGGTGGCAGCCGCGCCGATCATCAAAAAAGGCGCCAGGCTGTTTTCCCATCGCTCCATCTTTACGATGTCAAGATTTCTTTTAGGCCTTGCCCGCGGGTTCGTCAACAAAAATCTTTACACTGTCAAAATTATGTGAGCCGAGATCTCTAACTGTCATTGGATCAATGGTTTAGAAGGAATCAACCCAGTTGCCGTGGAAGCCTGCTGGTACCCGGTGACCGAGCTGGACGAGAGCAATCGGTCCCGCGGCGACATCGGTGGCATTGAACACGGCCAGATCGCTGCGGTTCTGCCGGGCGCGCCACACCACCGCGAGCAGCCAGCCGTCGCCTTCGGCTGCATCCTTGCCGCGCGCGACGAAGACGGGTTCGGAGATGCTGTCGCCGAGTGGCAGCATGTATTGGCCGAGCCTGACGCCGTCACGCCAGACATGTGTGATCCCGGAAAAGGCCTTGCTGGCACCCGGTGCCGGGTTATCGCAGGCATACCAGCCTTGCGTGCTGACGAGGCCGGAGCGGCGCTCGTCGATGCGCGGGAATTCGCCGGTAACGTCGTCGAGATAGGTGCGGGTGAAACGATCGGTATTGGCGGCCAGATCGAAGGTCCAGCGACAAAGTCGCGCGTTGGATTTCGCAGGATCTGTCGGCGAGCCGTCGGGATGCGTGAACAGCGGCGCTTCCTCGGACTGCATGACGTCGGCGATGATGCGGTCGCCTTCCTCCCACGCATTCATCACATGGAAGACGTAGCAGGCTTCGGCGCGAAACCACTTGATATCATCGGCACTGCCGCCGCGTTTCATCACGCCGACATAAGACCCCTTGTCCGGCTCCCACGCATAAGGTGGGCGGCCCGAGCGTGCGCGGTCCATGCTGCCGGTGATCGGCAGGATCGGAAACAGCAGATATTTCTCGGTGACGATGAAGTCGTGCACCATGCTGGCATAAGGTGCGTCGAAACGTTCGAAGCGCGTCACGATACCCGATGAATCGATCGCGCCGAACGAGATCGTCGGACTGAAGATACCGCGGGCGTTATAACCGAAGAAATTCATCTCTCCGGTAACGGGATCGAGCTTCGGATGCGCGGTGAACGGCCCGCCAATGCGCCCGCTATAGTTCTGATAGCCGAGCGTCTTCAGCGTGCCCGGTTCGATCTCGGTTGGCGCATGCCCTTCCTCCAGCGCGAGCAGGCGGCCGGCATGAAAGACGATGTTGGTATTGGCCGCGCCTGAGTCATTGCCAAGTGAAGCGGGGGCATCCGGCATTTTCTGGCCGAAGCCGCGATAGAGCGCGCGGCCGGCATCGTGCTCGGCGAGAAATTTCGGCGTGTGGATCCAGCGATTGCGATAGCTCGCGCGGCCGTTCTCGATGTGAAAGGCATGCAGCATGCCGTCGCCGACAAACCAGTGCGAGCCTTTGGTCTCGAATTGCGGATTGGGGCCGTTGCGGTAGAGCGTGCCGTTGAGCTCACGTGGCAATTCGCCGACGACTGTCAGGAATGGCGCGTCGCACTCCATCGGGATCGGCGCAAGATTGTCATGAGCAGCCTCGATCGGGTCCAGCAGCGCCATCGTCGTCTCCCATGCTGTTATCTTTACGGTGTCTAGATTGCTAGATGTGAGCGGTCAGCCCGTCAAGCAAAATCTTTACAGTGTAAAAATGACGACCTATAACATGACCATGACGAAGCAGACCAAGACCGCGAAACCGCGCGCCGTGCCGCAAGACCGCCGCAAGAAGGCCGCAGGACATTCGCAAGCCAAGGGCGCGGCCAAAAAAACCGCCGGCGCCGAATCTCCCTATCATCATGGGGACTTGCACGGCGCGCTGCTGAAAGCCGCGGAGATCGTGCTGGAGCGCGATGGACTATCTGGCCTGACGCTGCGCGCCGTCGCCCGTGAGGCCGGCGTCTCGCATGCGGCTCCGACACATCACTTCGGTGATCTCACCGGCCTCGTCAGCGAACTCGCTGCCATCGGTTTTCGCAACTTCAACGCCACAATGACTGCGGCCGGTGCGAGCGGCACGACGCCGCTCGAAAGCGCGCTCGCCCGCGCCAAGGCCTATCTCGCTTATGCACGTGCGCAGCCCGGCATGTATCAGCTGATGTTTCGTACCGAGCGGCTCGACATGACGCGGCCGAATCTGCGCGAGGCAGCCAATGCATCCTTCGCCGGTCTTGCCAGCGTGGTCGGCGCACATCATCCGGGCAACGTCGCGACCGATGCGCTGACCATCGAGCAGGCCGCACAGATCGCGCGGACATGGTCGCTGGTGCATGGTTTCACCATGCTGACCCTCGATGGCCGCCTCACTGATATCCTGCGCCGCTTGCCTGATGGCACCGACGCAGAGAAGCTGTTCGTCGAGATGCTGAAGATCACCGTCGCCAGGGCGATGGAGACGCCGAAGTAGCGAAACTCTTTGCGAAGCGCCGGCGTCGCGTGCAGGCATTGTTTGCGGAGCTATCGCTGTCCGTCATGCACCGAGATATCGGACGCTGCCAGCCCGCCAATACGTGCATGCGGTCTTCCGCCGGTGGCCATCACCAGGCCGAAGGCGATCTCGTCGCGACGCGGGCCATCCCAGACAGTCATTTCAGCAGTGCTGAAATGACTACGGACATAGGCCGCTTCGATATGGCCCAGCGGCACCATCAGTCGTGTGCCGATTCCGCCGACGGTCTTCGCAGCCGGCACGATCGCCTTGGGCTGGCCGAGAATCTCGCGCATCGCCCAGCCGCCAGCCTCATGCCACACGGCCGCATGTTCGAGCTCGCCGTCGTCGCCCACGATCATTCCCTTGCCGTAGGCTTCGATCTTGTCCTTGCCGCCGAGCGCCTGAACGAGTTCGGCCGCAAGCGTGCGTCCAAGTTCGCGTAGTTCGGCCTGGAAGGCCATCAGGTCCGGCTCGTATCGACCAGCAAAAGGATTGCGGATAATCGCCAGTGCCGTGCCGACATGGAGCGGCTGCGAGAGACGCGGCCCACGTTCGTGCCAGACCGTCTCGACGGAAATCTGGGTCTTGCGAATGTCATAAGATGTCATGGCGGACCCAGTCCGTGTTTTGCGAGCGTTGTGAGGAAGCCGTCCGCTGACTACTCGTCAATGACGGGATTGCTGAGGATGCCGAGCTTCTCGATTTCGACTTCCACGACGTCGCCGGCCTTCAGGAAGATCGGAGGCTTGCGCGTAAAGCCGACGCCGGCAGGCGTTCCCGTTGCAATGACGTCACCCGGGACGAGGTCGAAGATTTCCGACGCATAGTTGATCAACCGGGGAATCGAGAAGATCAAAAAGGATGTGTCCGAGGATTGGACGATGTCACCATTCACGCGGGTTTCGAGCTTGAGCTTGGTGGGATCCGGCAATTCGTCGGTGGTCACCAGCCAGGGCCCGAATGGGCCGGTGCCAACGAAATTCTTGCCGGCCGCGATCTGCTGCGCGTGTCGCTGATAATCACGGACGCTGACATCATTATAAATCGAATAGCCCGCGATGTGATCCATGGCTTCGCTCTCGGGAATGTGGCGGCCGCCCTTTCCGATCACGACGGCGAGTTCACCTTCCCAGTCCAGGTGCGTGGAGACCTTCGGTCGGATCACCGGCTGGTTGTGGCCAACCTGTGAGCGCCAGACCCGCAGAAAGATCGGCGGGAATTCGGTGATCTGACGGTCCATGCCATGAGCCACCGCTTCCTTGTGGTGGTCGAGATAGTTGCGCACCGCGCAGACGATCTTTTCGGGGCGGGGGATCACCGGCAGGTAGCTGATGTCCGACAGCTTCAGGTCCGGCTTGTGTCCGTCAACGATCTGGTCGCGCTTGGCGAAGTCGGGGCTGGCGATGAAATCGGCGAGCGTCGGATAGTGCGGGAGCGCCTTGCCGAGATCGACGATCGCGTCGTTGACGACGGCTCCCCAGCTCTCGCGCTGCTGATGGCTGAAAGACAAGAGCTTCATGATGAGGCCTTTCTGTTTAATCCCGGATATCGAAATTTCGTAAGTTTATTGTATTTTCGAAAATAAAGCCTGACAAGAGGGCTGGCGCCGCCTGCGGCGACTTTCAACGTGGGATGTTGGCCTGCCGTCTGTTTCTTCGCCGACTAGCCGGCGATCCCGTCTCAGGATTCAGTCAGCAGATGAGATGCGTATTTCACGACATTGTCGGAGGTGCTGCGGATGTGCCGGTCGATCAGGGATGTGGCCAGTGCCGTGTCGCGGGCGATCGCGGCCTGCATGATGGCGCGATGCTCACCGACCTTGTCGCGTGGTTGCGGGCGAAACATGGCGGACAGGTTTCGATAGCGTTCGGCGCGCTCGAACAGCGAAGCCCGAATGCCGAACAATGTCGGGGAGCGCCCGCACGACACCAGCGCCTCGTGAAACTGGCGGTGGGCGATCTGCCATTCCGGGTTCTCGACGTGATTACCGGGAAGCCTTTCCTCAATGCGTCCCAGCCTGTGCAGGGTCGACATAACCGCTATTTCCCAGTCATCTTCGCCATTTACGATGGAGCGGCTGAGCAGTTCGATCTCGATCAGGATCCGGGTCTGGGTGATGTCGATCAGGTCGTCGCTCGTAACGGGCGCCACGCGAAAGCCGCGCTGCTCCTCGGCAACGACCAGGCCGTCCGCCGTCAGCGACGTCAGCGCCTCGCGCAGGGTCGTGAAGCTTGCGCCGAAAGCGAGCTTCAAGGCATCGAATTTTAGCGGTTCGCCAGGCTTGAGCCGGCAAGCGACGATATCCTGACGCAGTCGGTGCGTGATATCGACTGCGAGTGTTTTGCCGAATTCTTTGCGCGATTTGACGGCCGAAGCAGTCATGGAATGGACCTCAGATTCCGCCGGCTGATGGCGCCGGCTGGTTGCAGAATGCCGGCGCATGACCGCTATTGCAATAATTTTCGTAATAGGACATATTTTCGAAAATATGTTCTGCAGGGTGGATTCATGAAGGCTGTGCTGGTTCATCGTCCCGGTGGTCCCGACGCGCTCGATTATGTCGATGTCGCCATTCCGGCTCCGGGCCCGAAAGAGGTGCAGATCAAGGCTGAGGCCTTTGGCGTCGGCCAGCCGGACGCCTTGATCCGGCGCGGCGTTTACAAGTGGATGCCGCCACTACCGGCCAATCCGGGGAATGATGTCGCCGGGCGCATCTCCGCGGTCGGTCACGGTGTTGTCGGCATCTCGGTTGGGCAGAAGGTTTTGCTGAGCGCCCGCGATCTGTCACAGCGCGGCGGCTGTTACGCCGAATATGTGGTCGCGCCGGCCGATGCCATCCATCTGTTGCCTGATGCCGTCGATTTGCAGGACGCCGTGTGCCTTGCGAACTATCAAGTCGCCTGGGCGCTGCTGCATGAATGCGGTGGGCGTAATCCGGCAGGCAGTGTGCTTGTGATTGGTGCTGCTGGCGGTGTCGGCACGTCGATCGTGCAACTGGCGAAGCTCGCCAACATGACTGTGATCGGTACGGTGAGCACAACGGAAAAAGCCCAATTCGCTAAATCCAACGGTGCGGATCACGTTATTTTCTATCGTGACGAGGACGTCGTCGCGCGGACGCGCGAATTGACCGGGGGGAGCGGCGTCGGCCTCGTGCTCGACCATGTTTGCGGTCCCGAATTCGTCTCCTATCTCGGCGTGCTCGGCAAATGGGGGACGCTGGTCTCCTACAACGCCTTCGCCGGCCTTCCCGAAGAAAACCTGATGGGAGAGATGCGGAAGTATCTCGACGTCTGTCCGGCTGTCCGCTGTTTCTCCTTTCACATCTACGACCATGACCGCGATGCGCGCCGCGCCATCATGGGGAAGTTGATCTCGCTGCTTGGGCGCGGGGAGATCAAGCCCGCAATCTCCGCGCGGCTGAAATTATCCGAGGTCCGGCAGGCGCACACGCTGCTGGAGTCCGGAGGCGCACTCGGCAAGATCATCATGACCCCGTAGGCGAACGGCTATTGGTCTAGAACGAGATACGGAGGACCACATGATCAAGGTAAAACGCATCAGGCATGTGACGTTCGTTACGCCTGATATCGACAGGCAGATCGACTACTATCAAACGGTGGTCGGTCTCGGTGTGGTGACGCGTGACGCCAGTCGCGCATCGCTGGCCACCGACTCGGACGAACTCGCCGTCGTCCTGCAGCGTGGCGATCAGGCGGCCTGTCGGCGATTGACCTTCGAAGTGGCGCCTGATCTGGATTTCGCCGACCTGGTAGCAACACTGTCGCGTGATGGAATTGCAGCCGAGATCCAGTCCGATCCGCTTCCTGGTGTGTCCCGTTCGGTGCTGTTCCGCGACTTCGAGGAAATGGAGATCGAACTGCTTGCGGGGCCGACATTCGCTGTCGCGGAGCAGCCTGTTGGCGGCATTGCAGCCGATCGCCTCGGCCATATCGCGCTCTACACGCAAGACCCGCTGAAGGCGTCGAAATTTTATGGTGACGTGCTGAATTTCCGGGTGTCGGACTGGATCGAGGACGCCTTCGTCTTCATGCGGTGTGGTGTCGATCATCACTCCGTCAATTTCGCGCGCGGCCCGGGTCGGCGATTGCATCACGCGGCGTTCGAGCTCCGTGATGCCTCGCACATGCATCGCGCCTGCGACCTGCTCGGGCGCAAGAAGATGCAGATTCTGTGGGGACCGGTTCGTCATGGCCCGGGCCACAATGTCGCGATCTATCACCGCGACCCCGATGGCCATCTCATCGAACTGTTCTTCGATCTCGATCAGATGATCGATGAAGATCTCGGCTATTTCGAACCACGCCCATGGCACCGGGATCGTCCGCAGCGCCCCAAGGTCTGGGTAGGTCTCCCCCGAGATATCTGGGGGCCGGCTCCATCGCCGGAGCTCGCGGAGTTCAAACGCAAGGCGACATGACATCGCTGCCGACAAAGTCGCCGCGATGAAGCGACAGATCGGCACCTCGGCGATCAGTGCTGAAGAAATAAAAGGGGAGGAAATAATGAGCCAGCTGTCGAAATCTATTCGGGGCAAAGTTCTCGCATGCCTCGCGGTGTCTGTATTTATAGTCTCATCGATCGACGTGCCTGGCGCCTCAGCGCAAGCCTACCCAAATCGTGTCATTCGGATCGTGCACGGTTTCGCATCGGGTGGGGCGGCGGACACGCTCTCCCGCGTTGTTGCCGACGGGCTGGCGAAACAGCTCAACGAGACCGTCATCGTCGAAGCGAAGCCTGGTGCAGGTGGCAATCTCGCATCGGACGCGGTCGCCAAGGCCGCGCCTGACGGATACACGCTCGGCCTTGTGACCGGGGGCCATGCGATTTCTGCAGGGCTTTACAAGTCGCTGTCCTATCAACCCGTCGATAGTTTCGAGATGATCTCCACGATCGTCTATTACGCGCTCGTCGTCGCGACCCGCAGCGACTATGAAGCAAAAACGCTGGGAGAGCTCATCGCGCTCGCAAAGGCCAAGCCGGGATCGTTGAGTTTCGGATCGGTCGGGTTCGGCAGCACGCATCACCTTGCTGGCGAATTGTTGAAAGCGGCAGCCGGCATCGACGTGTTGCATGTGCCCTATCGCGGCGACTCCCAGGCAATCACCGCGCTGCTCGCGGGCGATGTGCCGATGATCGTTGGCACCAGCGTGCTTGTTGCGCCGCAGATCGAGAGTGGTGCGGTGCGCGGCCTCGCCGTCACATCATCGACCCGGAGTGCTTTGCTGCCGAATGTTCCATCGGCCGGCGAGGCAGGTCTGAAGGGGTTCGATGTCAGGACGTGGGCCGGGCTGTTGGCGCCGAAGGGCACTCCGCCAGGGATCATCGCCCAACTCAACGCGGCCGTTCTGAAGTCTCTGGCCGACCCGGGGATCAGGGCGCGGCTGGAAGCGGCGATCGGTGGCGAGGTGCGGGGAAGCACGCCGCCGGAAATGCGTGAATTGGTCGCGTCGGAAATCGCGCGATGGACGGCGGTGATCGACGCGGCGAAAATACCGAAGCTTTGACCGCGCGATCGATTTGACCCCTACCGGGCCAGGCCCGGCATATTGCGCGATGTCATCGCCAGCACCGTGGCGCGGCCGTCGGTGCCGATCACGCTGACCTTGTCCGTCTTGCAATCGAAGCCGCGGGCGAGTTCGTCAGCGGCTTTGCGGGCCAGCTCGTTGGCCTCCGGATTGGCCGTCACGTCGATATAGGCGACATGGCACACGGCGCCCGGCGGCAACCGCGTGACCACCAGCATCTGTTTGGATTTTGGCCGGCCATTTTTCTCGGGATCATCGTTATCGGCGATGTGCCAGCGCTGGATCATGGCGAATGGTTTGCCGGCGATGGTGCGCCATTCGATGGTATTGGTCGTCGAATTGAACGGGCCGAAGCCCTGCGACGCTGCGGGCTCGCTGTTGGCGGCCGCAGCCGTGGTGCCGGCCGAAATGGTTTCGCGGAGATCATCTTCGTTCTTGAACACGACGAGGCCTGCGGGGCCCTTGCAGACCTGTTCTCGCGCATAGTCGTCGCCATCGATCTTGAAGTTGGAGACGCCGCGGCAATCCCTGTCGGCCACGGAGCTGTAGAGGCTGCCGATATTGTCGGCTGCGGCGAGCGACGTGGCGCCAAGCAGGATCGTTAGGGCGGCGGCGAGGGCGGGCAGGCGGGGCATTCAAGGGCATCCAGCACGGGAAAGGTGCTGCTTTGACGCTCACAAGCTGGGGAAGGTTCAACGGAAGCGGCTGACAGGGCTGGTTGAATCGCGCTAGACAGCTTGGTCAGCCTTCATTTTGTCTCCAGCAGCGTCAGTTCCTCATCCCATGCCCGCCTCGACTTCCGCTAAGCCATATCGCATCGGCCGTTCCAAAACAGGTCTCGGTCTTTTCGCCACCCAGCCGATCAAGAAGGGCGTCAAGATCGTCCAATACTTCGGGCCCCTGCTGGATTCGAAGAACGAGAAGCACGACGCGATCGAGAACAAGTATCTGTTCCAGATCAGCAAGCGCTGGACCGTCGATGGTTCGATCCGCAAGAACATCGCGCGCTATATCAACCACGCCTGCAAACCGAACGCTGAGTCCGACGTCAATGCGGCGAAGAAGAAGATCATCATCCGCTCGATCAAGAAGATCGAGCCGGGCGAAGAGATCAACTACGATTACGGCACGGAGTATTTTAAGGAATACCTGAAGCCGATCGGCTGCAAGTGCGATTCCTGCGAGAAGAAGCGCAAGAAGAAGCGCGCCGAAGCACGTGCCGAGAAGCTCAAGGCCAAGGAGAAGGCCGAGCGCAAGGCGCTGAAGAAGGAAGAAAAGGCGAAGGCCAAGAGGGCCAAAGATAAGGCCAAGAAGGCCAAGAAGGCCAAGTCTTCGGGCAAAGCGGCTTCGGGCAAAGCCAAAACGACCAAGGCCGCCGCGAAGAAGACATCCGCAGCGACCAAGGCCAAGTCTGTTAAGGCCAAGTCGGCTAAATCCAGGTCGGCCAAGGCTAGCAAGGCAAAGGCCGGCAAGGTCAGGAGCAAGGCGGCTTAAGCCGCCTGTGCCGCTGCGCTCCGGCGCAGCCCGATATATTGCAGCTCCGCAAACACACCGACTGCGATCGCCTGCGCGGCCACGAAAATCTGGCCGAGCAGGTTCGGCGTCACCGCGCCCGAGAACAGCAGGCCGATGCTGCCCAGAGTCCACAGGGCGTTGCCGACGATGATCACCAGCACCAGCAGCTTCGGCATGGTCGCGCGGGTGCCGAGCCAGCCGACCAGCGCCGCATAGGCGATCAGAAACAGACCGGATTCCAGCAGCAGCGCTTCAGGCAGATGCAGCAGGGGCGCCAGCATGGCTGCGGCAAAGGTCAGCAGCAGCGCCATGGCGCCGCTGACGACAGCGTCGATCTGGATGGCGCGGCGGAGCAGCAGAGAAGCATTGATCATGGTCGTTGTCCTTCGGTTGGTCGTTGTGGGTGTCCCGAAGATGCCGGCGCCGCGGAGCCAAATCGATTACCTGTGAGGTCATGGAAGCTGCGAAATTCGCATGCTAGCTTTTTGCCATGAGCACACAGCTAGCAGCGTCCTCCGCAACATCCCGGCCCGCTGGGATTGGCCATCATCTGCGCGAATGGCGGCAGCGTCGCCGCCTGAGCCAGCTCGATCTCGCCGGCGATGCCGAGATTTCCACGCGTCATCTGAGTTTCCTCGAGACCGGCCGCGCCTCGCCCTCGCGCGAGATGGTGTTGCGGCTGGCCGAGCGGCTCGACGTGCCGCTGCGCGAGCGCAATGTCTTGCTGGTGGCTGCTGGCTTCGCACCGGCCTTTCCGCAGCGGGCGCTGGACGATCCCGCGCTGAATTCAGCGCGACAGGCCATCGACCTCGTGCTGAAGGCCCATGAGCCCAGTCCGGCGCTGGCGGTCGATCGGCACTGGAATCTGGTCGCGGCCAACCGCATGGTGATGCCGCTGCTGTCAGGCATCGCGCCTGAATTGCTGGCGCCGCCTCTGAATGTCTTGCGACTGAGCTTTCATCCGGAGGCGTTGGCCCCGCGCACCGTCAATCTCGGTGAATGGTGCGCGCATCTGCTGGAGCGGCTGCACCGGCAATGCGAGGCGACCGCCGATCCGGAATTGCTCAAACTGTATCAGGAATTGAAGACCTATCCGGTGCCGGCGCGGTCGGCGCCGATCGCGGCTGACAGCGTCGTGGTGCCGTTCCGGATGAGGCTGGGCGACGATGTGCTGAGCTTCATGTCGACGACCATGACCTTCGGTACGCCGCTGGATATCACCCTGTCGGAAATCGCCATCGAGACGTTCTTTCCGGCGGATGATGTCACGGCGAACAGGCTCCGGGAGATCGCTTCAAAGGGGAACTAACGGCCTTGTCCGCGATGTCCACGACGCCTATTTGTGGGCGGAACAAATACAGGGAGCCCGCCCATGAGCACCATCAAGCCGCTTCAGATCGATATCGTCTCCGACGTCGTGTGCCCGTGGTGCTATATCGGCAAACGCCGCATCGAGAATGCGCTGGCGCTGGTCCCCGACGTGCCGGTGCATGTCAATTGGCGGCCGTTCTTCCTCAATCCGTGGATCCCGCGCGAGGGCATTGATCGCTCGATCTATCTGGAGACCAAATTCGGTTCTGTCGAAGCCTACAAAGGCATTGCCGGCCGTGTCGTCGATGCGGCTGAGCAGGAGGGCCTGACCTACCGGCCGGACAGCGTGAAGCGCCAGCCGAACACCATCGATTGCCACCGGCTGATCCATTGGGCCGAAGCCTCCGGCAAGTCGGCCGAGGTCAAGCAGCGGCTGATGGAATTGTATTTCCGCGATGGCGGAGATCTCACCCAGAGTGAGACGCTGGTGCAGGCTGCGGCCGATGTCGGGCTCGATGCGGACGATATCCGCAAGCGCCTCGCCACTGATGAGGACGTCGAGCTGATCTCAGGCAACGCCAAGGAAGCCGCTGACAAGGGCATTTCCGGCGTGCCGACTTTCGTGTTCGCCGGCAAATATGCGGTGTCCGGTGCGCAGGATGCGGAGAAGCTCGCGCGCGCGATCCGTCAGGTCTCGGCGGAAGTGAACGCGGAGGCGGCCGAGTAAGGGCGCGCGCTTACGCGCCCTTCAAATAATAATTCGCCTTCTTGCCGAGCGCGATGCGGCGTAGCAGTTTGCGCATGGCCAGTGAGCTACGCAGCGGTTTGATCGCCGTGGTCACCGTCCGGTAGAAGGCGAGCTTCAGCAGATCGAGCATCGGCTGCTGTCCCGGCGGCTTCTGCGGGAAGCCGATGCCGCGCAGCATCGAGTTGAAGAAGTGCAGGTCGTTGACGCGGCGCACTTCCTTGGTCTTCCAGGTGATTGCCATCGAGATCGAGAACGAGCCGGCGGTGCGCACCCAGTGCGGCCACTGATAGGGCACGTAGCAGCCATCGCCATCGAACATGTGAAACTCGACGGCGCGCGGTGCGAAGCTGTCGTCGAATTTGAGGTTGCGGTGCTTGGTCATCGAGCGTTCGATCTCGTCGTCGGAGACGATGGCGCGGTCCTTGTTGTCGTAGATCGTGAAGAACTTCTCGCCGTGGATCTGGACGAAGAAATTGTCTTCGCTGTCGAGATGGAACGGCGTGGTCGAATTCGGCGACGACACGAACAGGAAGCCTTCGAGCTGTTCGAAGCCGGCATCGAGCAGGCTGTTGAAACCGCGGGCGCGCGCCACCGACAGCAACGTGTCTTCGAGCAACTGGCGATATTCGGGCGAATTCTCGATCCGCTTCAGCACCATCCAGGCACCGGCAGTTTCGATACGATTGACCACCTCAACGGGATCGAGATCCACCGACGGGATCGCGTCGGGATCCTGGCTGATCGCGACCTTTCCCGAATTGTATTCGATGAGATCGCGCGGCAGTTCGGATGCCAGCTGTGCGATACGCTGCAGCGTCAGCAGCGGATGTCCGGCGAGCTTGTGCTTGATGGCGAACGGCTTCAGCGGAAAATCGTTCTTGAGCGATTGATTGGCGGCCGAGATCACCGGCGCGACGTCAGTAGCTGCGTTCATGGTTGAACCCCTGATATCTAGCGGAGGCGGTTGCGGAGGGAGCGGGCCACGCGTCGCAGTGGCTCGCGGATGGAGCGACGCAGGGTCAGCGCGCCGTGGATGAGTGAGACGAGCGGGTCGTGTTTGCGCAGCGGAATCAGCACGTCGCCGATGGCAAGGCGGCCGCGCCAGATCGGGTCGATCATCGGGTGACCGGCATTGGCCGTGGAGTCGGCGCTTGTAATCACGGGATCGGCGCAGAGATGCCGCGTCACGTCGAGCGTGAGTTGCACGCCGGGGGACAGTTTGGCGAAGCGCTCGTCGACGCCGAGCTTGAAGTAGAAGGCACGATCGAGATGTCTGAGCAGCACACCGGAGGCGACCGGCGTGTCGCCGGCGCGAAGCGTGACGATCTCGCATTGGCCCTGTTCGGCGAGCGCCTTGGTGGCGCTGCGGATGAAGTTGTTGTCGCCGGCATCCTGCATCAGGGCGGTGCCGCGTTTGCCTTTCCAGCCGCTCGCTTCCAGCGTCAGGAATGTGTCGATGGTCGCAGCGATCTCCGCCGGCGTGCGCGCAATGTGGAACGTCACCGCGCCATGCTCGGCGAGACGATTGCGCTGGCGGCGCAGTTCTTTCAGCTTCTTCGCGCCGAGCGCATCGCGCAGTAGGTCATCGGCATCGCGCGTGGCATCGAGGCAGGCGCGGGCGTGCGATTGCAGGATACGCGGCGCCAGGTCCTGCATGGCGAGCGACTTGCGGATCGTCTGCATTGCGGCGCCGTCGAGCGAGACGTTCTCGAGGATCAGCGCATGCGCGCCGGCCTTGCGGGCCTGTTCCAGCAGGCGCGTGACGGCGTCCGGCGCCATGTCGCGATCGAGTAGTGGCGTCGAGAGGGTGCCATAGGGATCGGCACTCACCAGTACGGGGAGCGGAATGCGATAGGCGCGCCGCGCGGTGATCACCGGCAGCAGCCCGATCAAGCGGGGCGTTCCGGTGTCGCTCGCCCAGGCGCTGAGCGCGGCGACATCGGTGCGGCCGCGCGCGGATGCATTGACGGCCAGTTCCCAGTCGGCGAGGTAATAGCCGTTCGGCTCGACGGCCTGCTGCGCGAGCGCGCGCCATGGCTCGGGCGCGATTGCTGCGAGCGGCGCAAGCGCATCGGGCGCAGACGCTGGGCGGTTCGCCGCGGTCACCCCGGCGCCCGTTGCTCTGCTGCCATGCATGCCGGCTGGGTTTGCAATGTCGACCACGTCCCCGATCCCCGTCGCAAGGAAGGCGGCGCAGGCCGCTTCTCCATTGCTGTCTGCGGAGACTAGGCGAAACATTCCAAGATCCGGTTTTTCCGGACATGAAATTTGACGGGAATGTGCAACCGATCGTTCACCAAACGGTCGCTGAAAAGCCTGTGTTTTCAGCGGATATAGGTCGGCCGGGGTGGCGGGTGCCGGAGTATTCGCTCGTTTCCAAGGACGGGCGGACCTGCGGTCGATGGTCGCGGCCTCGCCATGTTGGGGCTGGAAAATGGCCTGCACGTCAGGCTATCAAGGCGCCGGAGGGACGCATGATGAGAGCATTGGTATTGGCGATCGCGGCAGTGGCGCTTCTGGCTGCGCCGGCGACAGCGCAGATGGGCGGCAAGCGCGGCGGCGCCGATCATGCGCCTGGGCCCGAAAAGCCGAAGATCGACGAGAAGGCGTACAAGGCCGCCTTGGAGCGCGTTCCGACTCCCAAGGAAAAATACGATCCATGGGGCGGCGTCGCTCCTGCTCCCGCGCCTACAACGGCAGCGAAGAAAAAGTAATCTTCGACTGCATATGTCGCACGCGGTTCCCGTGAACCGCGCTTGCGTTGACAGCGACCAAATTGGGCAGCGGCAGGCCGTCGCATTGTTGGCGTGCGGCCATCCTGATTTCAGTTGAATCAGGCGGGGAATTATCCGTCGCGCGAGCTGGCCCAGGCCGGGGAGACTGTTCGATGGTTCGTCCTGTCATTCGCAGCGCGATCGTTGCAGCCACGGTAATGCTCGGCTCGCAAGCCGCATGGGCGGAGAGTCGTCTGGCGCTGGTGATCGGGCAGTCCTCCTATCGGTCCATCGCGCCGCTCCCCAATCCGGTCAATGACGCCAAGGCCATGGCGCAGATGCTCGGCGATGCCGGCTTCGAGGTGCAGTCGGCCACGGACCTGTCGCAGACCGATCTGCGCGCCAGGATCGCCGGCTTCGCCGCCAGTGTGTCCGCCAAGGGGCCTGACACGGTGGCGCTCGTGTTCTATGCCGGCCACGGTTTGCAGATCGACGGCGAGAACTATCTGGTGCCGGTCGATATCGATCCGAAGCGCGAAGCCGATATTCCACTGCAGGCGGTGCGCCTCAATGATATCCTGAACACGCTGACATCCGTGCCGAGCAAGAGCCGCATCATCCTGCTCGATGCCTGCCGCAACAATCCGTTTCCGGCTATCAGCAAGACCACCGGCCGCGGGCTCGCCCAGGTCGACGTGAAATTCGGCACGCCCGGCACGTTGCTGTCCTTCTCGACGTCGCCCGGCGCCGAAGCCGAAGACGGCAAGGACGGCAACAGCCCCTATACGACGGCGCTGCTGAAGGCGGGGCGCGAGCCGGGCCTGCCGATCGAGGATGCGTTCAAGCGCGTGCGACTGTCGGTCAATCAGGCCACCGAAGGTCGGCAAACGCCGTGGGAGAGCTCGTCGCTGGTCAATGATTTTCGCTTCTTTGGCACTGATGCCGGCGCCAAGCCTGCGGCTACCAAGAAGACCGTCGATCAATGGCGCAAGGAGCTACAGGGCAAGCCGGTGCAGGACGCCAACAACCTGATCGTGTCGGACGGCTCGGTGGAAGCCTATGAGGCCTTTGTCGGCCTCTATGCCGAGCCGCCGCTCGGCCCGCAGGCGAAAGAATGGCTCGACCGTCACTACAAGATGGTCGCGTGGAACAACGCGGTCATCACTAATACTGCGCCGTCCTATCGTGACTTCCTGGCGAAATATCCCGACAGCGATCTGACCTCGACGGCGCAGAAGCTCGAGGAGCGCACGCGCAACAAGCCGGTGCCGGATGCGGCAGCAAACGCGCCGACCAATGTCGCGTTGGCCGGACCGGGCCCGACATGCCCGTGCGGCACGCCGCCCGCAGCGGCGCCTGCATCGAAGAAGGCGGAGAGAACCACCGAGCCTGCGAAGAAGCGCGCCGACAAGCCATCGCCACCGCCGCGGCGCAGCCGTGAGATCGTCGAGGAAGAGGTCATCATCCGCCGTGCGCCGCCGGTCTATTACGAGCCGGTACCGCGCGTCTATTACGGCGGTGGAGGCTATGGCGGTTACGGCGGCGGCAACTATGGCGGCCGCGGGCGCTACTGACGGGCGCCTACTCGAACGCCACGCCAAGCTGGCGGTCGTTATTCCAGACCGGACGGCAGCGGCGGATGAAGTGATCCGCCTCGATCACCAGCATGAAATTCGAGGGCAAGCCGAGCGGGCTCGCGATATCGACACGCGCGCCAGAGGCCGAGAGGTTGCGGACGGTGCAATCGATACCGCCGCCGCCAAAGGCCAGCGTGCCGCGCTTCAGAACCCGGTGTCGTGGAGCCGTTCGTTTCTCGATCATGGTCGCCGTCCGCATCGTCTGCATGCGCCATGCCTAGCACCGCGATCTTGCCGGCCGATAAAGCCGATCGCAGAAATCCGGACCCGCCTGTTCATCCTTCGTGAAGTTCTGGAGGATCAGAAGATTTCATAAAAATATCAAATCAAGGAAATGAGCTCCATGATATCGTCGGGCCGTTGGACGCTCAGCCAGCCATCGGCCGGCGTCATTTTTCGGGGAAGGGGACCATGATGAAATTCGCCTGCGCGTTTCTGACTGCCGCTGCCATGTTCTCTGCCGCGCCGGCCCAGGCCGTCGTGCTCGATCTGTCCACCATGTCCTGCAAGCAATTCGTCGAATCCGGTCCCGACGAGATCAAGATGGTGCTGACCTGGATGGACGGCTGGTACAAGGGCGACTCGGACGATGCGATCATCGATACCGAGGTGTTCGTCGAGAACGCCAAGAAATTCGGTACCTATTGCGCGGCGCACCCGACCATCAGCATCGTGACGGCCGCGGAGAAAGTGCTGGGCGACTAGGCTCCAATCCGGGCCAGCGCCCGGGTTTCCCGGTTTCCGAAGGTTTCAACCTGCGTGAGGCACGACGGGGTGCCTTGCGTCAGGCGCTTGGCGTGCCCGAATGGCCGGTGGTATAACGCCTCCGAAATTCACGGAGCTTTGGTGCCATGAAACGATCCAGCAAACTATTCAGCGTCGTCGCAGTGCTCGCGCTTTTGACCGGCCCTGCCGCCGCGCAGATGATGAACCTGATGCCGGAGGTGAAGTCCAAGTCGGCGGAGGAGAAGGAGCAGGACGCGATCACCGAGAAGGCGTATCGCGAGTCGCTGCGCAAGATTCCCGACACCAAAGCCGCGGCCGATCCATGGGGCAATGTGCGCAGCGATGCGCCGAAAGCCGTTGCACCCGCGAAACAGCCACGCACCAAGACCGGCAGCGCTGCGAATTGATCAGGCGATGACGTGGCATCGGCGGCTCGTGCCGCCGGGCGCGCAAATGGACTGAAGCCTGCGCGCGGCCACTGACATATGCGCCTGTGTCAGTTGCTCCAGGACAGCGGCACTTCGAACAATCCGCCGCTGTCTTCATTCTCGACGACGATCGCGCCCCTCACGACGCCGAGGCTGCGCACCATCTCCGATGCGAGCTGACGTGCGTGCAGCATCGCTTCCTGATCGTCCTTGAAGCTCGTCCCTTCTTCGTCGAGGAACGTGTTTTCGGCGATAATATGAAAGAAATATCGAGGCACGGGAAACGACCACAGCTGGCGCGCGTGTAAATGGCTTGCAGCACCTGAGGTTGCTGTAAGACAATGATACCGCTAAACTAACTTGTTCCGTGCGTCGATAGAAATGTGCAAAATTTGCGGCAAATAAACGGTTTTTTTGCGCGGCCAGTCGCGCGTGCAGGGATCCGCTTTCGGAACCGTGATCCATCTCTGGGTTGTCATCGAAGGCGGCCATTGTATCGGGCGCCATGATCGTTGCGGTATGGTGGGATGAGATACGGCGTCATCCGGCCGCGGTTTCACATAGGGGCCATCATGTTGTCGGCCGATCTCGTATTTGCATGTGCTCTGGTCGTGATGATCGGGTGCAACCTCTATGGCGAGCCGCGGATCGCAGGTGAGCACATCGCGATGCAGTGGGGCTTCGACGGCAAGCCGACATGGGATGCGCCGAAGCGGATTGCACTGTGGGGCATGGTCGTCTTCATGCTGACGGTGCGCCTGATCATCTGGACGGCGACGACCTTCGCACCGGAGAAGGTTCACGGCGCCAATCTCGGACTCATGTTGGCGTCGGTGATCATCGCAGCGTCGCACATTTTCATTGTGCTGAAGGCCATCAAGCAGACCTGAGTTGCGGCATGACGTCTCCCTGCGGCGGCTGGCTTCGCCGTGCAAGAGAGGCTAGGGGAGCATCAGGGCGGAGAACGAAGCCGCCGTCATAGGCGAGGGGCATATGTCACGCGACCGGTTCTGGTTCTTCCACCCGTTTCGGGTGCGCTATTCCGAGATCGACGGCCAGGGCGTCGTGTTCAACGCGCACTATCTCACTTACTTCGACACGACCATCACCGAATATTTTCGTGCGCTCGGCTATGACCAGTTTGCCGATGCCAAGGCGAGCGGCGTCGACTTTCACGTCGTCAAATCGGTGATCGAATACAAGGCGCCGATCCTGTTCGATCAGGAGCTGGACGTCGCCGCGCGCGTGGCGCGGATCGGCAACTCCAGTCTGGTGTTCGAACTCGGCATCTTCGCGCGCGCAGCCGACGGTCTGTTTGCGACGGGCGAGATCGTCTGGGTCAATACCGATCAGAAGACCCATCGTCCGGTGCCGATCGCGCAACCGATCCGCGATTTGATCGCCACGCGCGAAACGCATCTCGCGGGATAAGGCACAGGTCACATGGGCTCGGTGCGCGGACGCCGGGCGACTCTAGGCTGGCTCGTCCAGATCGTAGAAATGGGCGAGCCCCCGGCAGATCTCCATCAACCGGTCGCGAAAGGGGGTCTGGGCCGGATCCGAGTAACTGACAATGACGCGCCAGCTGTCATCCAGCGAATAGATGATTACGCTCATGTTCTTGGGCCATGGCCCGGCGATTGCGGCGGCTTCTCGAATGATCTTCTGAAGTTCGGCGGCGGTTTTCTTTGGCTTGGGCATCCACGCTCCCTGGCTAGAAGCGTTCTAAAGTGGCGGCGGGGAACTGTCCAGAGTGTGCCGGGCTCGCAGTTTGTGTGACCCGACTTGCCTGTCTCGGGTGACCCCGGCGGCCGGCCCGTTCAAACCGCCGCACTGACCAAAAGAGGCCGCGCCCCGAGGCGGCCTTACCTTGGCAACGTTCCCAGATCGCCCGATGAAGGCCTGCCCAGGGCAACGAATGCTGCGACCGCCAGAAGGCAGACGGGCGCAATCAGACCGAGCAGGTATCCGGCAAGACCGTGCCGAATATAGATGCCCCAATAGTTCACGAGGCCGGGGTAACTGGGGTCGGTGTTCGTATAGAAGACGACAAATTTTGCGGCGTTGGATATGTGCCCGTGTGACCACACGAGAAATGTAAATGCCAGCACGGTTGCGATCACGCAGAGTGCTGCTGCCACGACCATGCGCTGATTTCTGTTCATCGGATATCTCTCGCTGACTTCACGCCCCGTTGTGCAGGAAAGCTGCACGCAGGTTCAAAGGAGGAAGACTCGCCTCATGCACCGCCATGGGGTGCTTCGCTGCGCGTCAGGAACCAGCCTGGGATCTGCAGCGTGATCCATGATCCGAGCACCGTGAGGATCGCCATGCCCGCGAGCGAGATATAGAGCAGAGGATGTTGCGAGGATACGAGCGACCCGTTGAGGTGCAGGTGCGGGCGGATCATGTCCATAACCATACCGACCAGGCTCGCCGCCACGAAGCCGCCGATGGCCGACGCGACAATACTCGCGATCCATCCAAGCGGGCCGCGCTTCTTTGTCCAGGCCTCGTGAATTCCCACCGCCAGCATGGCGATAACCATGATCAGCATGATGGTCAGCGGGCCACCCACGCTCGACCTGGGCATCGCGCCACTGAGTTCGACGAGCAACAGGGCAGCGGCGGAGAGCAGTGCGATCGTCTTCACGGCGTGTGACCTTCCCATGTCGGATTGAACGCATGAGCGATGCGGACATCCTGTTGTGCGGGAAACGTGCAGGAAGGTTCAAAAGTGGCTCGATTAGTCCAAATCGGGTGGCTGTCGTTTTTGAACGATATCGACGAAGATGACTAAGAATGAAAGAGGCCGCCCACTGAGGCGGCCTTAGTCCCATTCAACCGGCCCCCATGGTTGTTGGTCGGCCCAATCCTTCGCCTCGTCGAGGGTGTGGTGGCTCCCTCCAGTGAGGTCGCACGTATAAACGAGTCCATCTGGCGTTTCTGGAATCGGACGGCTTTCGTCCAATTGGTCATCGTTGTCATATCGAGACGACGCAAACCGCACGGGCTGGGCGTAGATAGCAATCCGCCTAGGGGCGGTTCGGTCGTAAAGCCAAATCCCAGTTGCAACGATTTTTTTCTCTGCGGTCATTTTTTCATAATAGGCCACAGCCGAAATCAAACTAGGCCACTGCGGCCGGAAACAGGCCAGTACCAAAATTCTCAAAAGAACATATTGCGAACATAGAACAGATAGGGTACATTGTTTTCAACCCGAACAGCGCCGCCATCCTTTGGCGCTTGCCGTTTGTCCTGTCGCGAATCCCTTCATAAGGAGCTAGATCAATGGCTACCACTCCGACTGCCCTGCGTATCGTTGAAGGATCCTCCATGGACAAGACCAAGGCCCTGTCGGCCGCGCTCTCCCAGATCGAGCGCCAGTTCGGCAAGGGCTCGGTGATGAAGCTCGGCAAGAACGACCGGTCGATGGATATCGAGGTGATTTCGTCCGGCTCGCTCGGCCTCGATATCGCGCTCGGCGTCGGTGGCCTGCCAAAGGGCCGGGTGATCGAGATTTACGGACCGGAATCCTCGGGCAAGACGACTTTGGCGCTGCATTGCGCCGCGGAAGCCCAGAAGAAGGGCGGCATCTGCGCCTTCATCGACGCTGAACACGCGCTCGACCCGGTCTACGCCCGCAAGCTGGGGGTCAATGTCGATGAACTCCTGATCTCGCAGCCGGACCACGGCGAACAGGCGCTGGAAATCGCCGACACGCTGGTGCGCTCCGGCGCGGTGGACGTGCTGATCATCGACTCCGTGGCAGCGCTGGTGCCGCGCGCCGAACTCGAAGGCGAAATGGGCGACGCGCTGCCCGGCCTGCAGGCCCGTCTGATGAGCCAGGCGCTGCGCAAGCTGACTGCCTCGATCAACAAATCCAATACGATGGTGATCTTCATCAACCAGATCCGCATGAAGATCGGTGTGATGTATGGCTCGCCGGAAACCACTACCGGCGGCAATGCGCTGAAATTCTACGCCTCGGTCCGTCTCGACATCCGCCGCATCGGCGCGATCAAGGAGCGCGACGAAGTGGTCGGCAATTCGACCCGCGTCAAGGTCGTGAAAAACAAGCTGGCACCGCCCTTCAAGCAGGTCGAATTCGACATCATGTATGGCGAAGGCGTCTCCAAGATGGGCGAGATCCTCGATCTCGGCGTGAAAGCGGGAATCGTCGAGAAGTCCGGCGCCTGGTTCTCCTATGACAGCCAGCGTCTCGGCCAGGGCCGTGAGAATTCCAAGGCCTTCCTGAAGGCCAATCCGGACATGACCGCCAAGATCGAAGCCTCGATCCGGCAGAATTCCGGCCTGATCGCCGAACAGGTTCTCGCCGGTCCCATCGAGCGCGACGAAGACGGTGGTGACGGCGAGGAGCCGGCAGAAGATTGATCGGATCGGGTCCGGAGACGCACTGACGTTCATGCGCAGTGATCTTGCCGGGCCGATCTTGCAGCCGAGATTTTCGGCTGAATGATTTCGCGGTGGGTGCTGTGGGGGTCTGTTGCCGATACCCTGCGGTGCCTGCCGCGTTGTCGTTTCAGGGCATGTTGATCTGAGTGCGCGCTGATCGCAACTATCGCCGCGCGGCGGGAACGGCCTCGGCCGGCGGTGCGATCAGTTTGTTGACCGCATGACAGGCGACGCCGTCGACCAGATCCGGCACGACTTTGCGACAGAGATCGAACACTTCCGGGCAGCGCGGATGAAACGTGCAGCCGGAGGGCGGATCGATCGGATTGGGAATCTCGCCGGAGACCGCGATGCGTGCGCGGCCTGACATGGCCAGATCCGGCACGGCGCCCAGCAGCATGCGCGTATAGGGCATGCGCGGCGCGCGGAAGAGTTCGCGCCCTTCCGCGATCTCCACGATGCGGCCGAGATACATCACGCCGATCCGGTCAGCCATGTGCCTGACCACAGCAAGGTTGTGGCTGATGAACAGATAGGTTAGGCCGAATTTGTCCTGCAGTTCGCGCATCAGGTTGAGAATCTGCGCCTGCACCGAGACATCCAGCGCGGAGGTCGGCTCGTCGCAGACGATGAACTCGGCCTCCGATGCGAGTGCGCGGGCAATCGCGATACGCTGGCGCTGGCCGCCGGAGAACTGATGCGGATATTTCTGCCCGTCGTCGGGATGCAGGCCCACCAGCGTCAGCAATTCGCCAATGCGGGCGCGAATGTCGCGCTCGCCCTGAATGAGATCGAAGGCGCGGATCGGTTCAGCGATGATCGCATCAACGCGCAGCCGCGGATTGAGGCTCGCATAGGGATCCTGGAAGATCATCTGGATGCGCTTGCGCAGCAGTCTTCGCGCGCCCGCCTGGCCGGGATCGCTCATCGAGACGCCGTCGATGATGACGTCGCCGGATGTCGGCGGCAGCAGCCCGACCACCATCCGCGCCACCGTGCTCTTGCCCGAACCGGATTCGCCGACCAGCGCAAAGGTCTCGCCGCGCTTGATCTCGAACGAGACGCCGTCGACGGCTTTCAGAAACTCCATCGGGCTGCGCTCGATCATCCGGTTGAGCCAGGGCTTCGAGACATCGAATGCGCGTTTGAGATTGCGTGCCTGCACCAGCGCCGTCATGCCGCGCTCTCCGCGTGGGCGTGATCGTAGAGATGACAAGCGACCTGCTGGGCGCCAACAGCGATCGGCTCCGGCCGCTCGATACGACAGCGGTCGAACGCAAAGCTGCAGCGCGGATTGAAAGCACAGCCCTGCGGAATGGCCGACAGCCGTGGCATTGAGCCTGAAATCTGCACCAGCCGCTGCGAGGCATCGCCGGTCAGTGTCGGGATCGCGCCCATCAATCCCTTGGCATAGGGATGCAGCGGGTTCTGCACCACGTCGCGCACCGGTCCGATCTCGGCGATGCGCCCGGAATACATCACGGCGACGCGGTCGGACGTCTCGGCGATCACGCCCATGTCGTGGGTGACCAGCATCACGGCGGTGCCATGGTCGCGGCCGAGCCGCTTGATCAGCGCGATGATCTGCGCCTGCACGGAGACGTCGAGCGCGGTGGTCGGCTCGTCCGCGATGATCAGTTCGGGCTCGGCCGCGATCGCCAGCGCAATGACCACGCGCTGCCGCATGCCGCCGGAAAACTCATGCGGATAGGCATCGACGCGCTTGTCCGGCGCGGGAATGCCGACCTCGGCGAGCAGATCCACCGCGCGCTTGCGTGCCTGCGTCTCGTTCATGTTGAGATGGGTGCGGATCGTCTCCACCAGCTGGTCGCCAATGCGATACAGCGGATTGAGGCTGGTCAGCGGATCTTGAAAGATCATCGCGATGCGCTTGCCGCGAATCCGGCGCATCTGCTCCGGCGGCAGATTGTCGATGCGCAGGCCCGACAACAGGATCTCGCCGCCGGCGATGCGCCCGGGTGGATCGATCAGGCCGATGGCCGCGAGGCCCGTCACCGACTTGCCGGCGCCGGATTCGCCGACCACGCCCAGCACCTCGCCCTTGGCGATGTCGAAGGACACGCCGTCGATGGCGCGCAGCGCACCGCGCCGGCTGGCGAATTCGACGCGCAGGCTGCGCACGGAGAGGACGGGTACGCTCATGTCGGGCACTGCTTGAGGTGAGGCATCATTGCAGCTTCGGGTTCAGCGCATCGCGCAGCCAGTCGCCGAGCAGGTTGATCGACAGGATCAGCGAGGCCAGCGCGAGTCCGGGAAAGGCGATGACCCACCATTCGCCGGAGAACAGATAGTTGTTGCCGATGCGGATCAGCGTGCCCAGCGATGGCATCGTGTCGGGCATGCCGGAGCCGAGAAACGACAGCGTGGCCTCGGTGATGATGGCGAGCGCCAGATTGATGGTGGCGATCACCAGAATCGGCCCCATGGTGTTGGGCAGGACATGGCGGATCATGATCACCCGCGCGGGCAGGCCGATCAGCTGCGCCGCCGCGACATAGTCCTTGTTCTTCTCCACCATCACCGAGCCGCGCACGGTGCGGGCATATTGCACCCAGAAGCTCAGCCCGATGGCCACCACCAGCACGATCAGCGTGGTCGAGGCATCCAGATGATTGCCCAGCGCCGACTTCACCACGCCGTCGATCAAGAGCGCGATCAGGATCGCCGGAAAGGTGAGCTGCACATCGGCGATGCGCATGATCAGGCTGTCCACGGCACCGCCGACATAGCCGGCGATCAGGCCGAGTCCGATGCCGAGCACTGCCGCGAAACTGACGCCAAGTACGCCGACCACGAGCGAGATCCGCATGCCGTAGAGGATCGCCGAATAGATATCGCGACCCTGCTCGTCGGTGCCGAGCAGGAACGGCCTCTGGCCCTCCGCCGTCCAGAGCGGCGAGATGCGGGAATTGATCAGTTCGAGCTGCGCCGGGTCGAACGGATTCTGCACGACGAGTAAAGGCGCAAACAGCGCCATCATCAGCAGTACGAACACGATCGCCGCGGCGACCATGGTGAGTTTGGAACGGCGGAACGAATAGAAAATGTCGCTGTCGATGGCGCGGGCGAGGAGGGACGGTGTGCGGGGGATGGGCGTATCGGTCATGTCACCCTCATGCCGGCCGGTTGATCGTCGCGCGCAGGCGCGGATCGACGATGGTGTAGAGGATGTCCACGATCAGGTTGATGGTGACGAAGATCAGCGACACCACCAGGAGATACGCCGCCATGATCGGGATATCGACATTCTGCACGGCCTGCACGAACAAGAGCCCCATGCCCGGCCACTGGAACACGGTCTCGGTGATGATCGCAAAGGCGATGACCGAGCCGAATTGCAACCCGGCCACGGTGATGACCGGCACCAGTGTGTTCTTTAGCGCATGGCCGAAATGGATCGCCCGCGTGGTCAGCCCGCGGGCGCGCGCGAAGCGGATATAGTCGGTGCGCAGCACTTCCAGCATCTCGGCGCGGACGAGGCGCATGATCAGCGTCATCTGGAACAGGCCGAGCGTCACCGATGGCATGATCAGCGCCTTCAGGCCGGAGATCGTCAGCAGGCCGGTGGTCCACCAGCCGAATTTCACGACATCGCCGCGCCCGAAGGAGGGCAGCCAGCCGAGTGTCACCGCGAAGAGATAGATCAAGAGAATGCCGATCAGGAAGGTCGGCAGCGAGATGCCGATCAGCGACACCGCCTGCAGCACCTTGGCGAAGAACGAATCCTTCCGCAGCGCCGAATAGATGCCCATCAGGATGCCGAACACCATGGCGATCACGGTGGCGCAGGTGGCGAGCTCCAGCGTCGCCGGCATGCGCTCCTTCAGTAGCGCCGAGACCGGCTGACGAAACTGGTAGGAGACGCCGAACTTGAACTGCACGGCATTGATGAAGTAACGCGCGAATTGCACCGGGACGGGATCGTCGAGGCCGAGCGACGCGCGCACCTCAGCGCGCTGCGCCGGCGTTGTGTCGATGGCCACCATCTGGTTCACCGGATCGCCGGCAAAGCGGAACATGGTGAAGGCGATGATGCCAACGGCGATCATCACACCAATGGACTGCAATGCGCGGCGCAGGATGAAAGCGAGCATGGGCTATTTCGCTTTCTGTTATTGAAACATCTGGGACCTCATGGTGAGGAGGCGCTTCTTCAGCGCCGTCTCGAACCATGAGATAATGCAGGCCACCATCCTTCGAGACGCGGCGAAGGCGCCGCTCCTCAGGATGAGGACTGAGATCGGGGCGACCTGGCCTTCCACGCGGATGCCAAACCTAGTCCTGCTTCACCGCCCAGTATGGCAGCACCTGGTTGTCCGGGCGCTGCACGATCTTCACCTTCTTGGAGACGCCCCAAGCCAGCGCCTGCTGATGCAGCGGGATATAGGCCCAGTCCTTGGCGGCAATCTCATAGGCCTGTTTGATGAGCTGGTCGCGCTTCGCAGTGTCGGTCTCCTGTAGCACCTGATCGGTGAGGGCGTCGAACTGCTTGTTGCAATAGCCGCCGAGATTGGTAGCGCCGCGCGGGCTCGCGGGATCGTCGCGGCAGCCCATGATGTCATGCATCACATTGTGCGAATCCTGCGTACCCGGTGTCCAGCCGAGCAGATAGAATGAGGTGTTGAAGCCGCCGGTCTTGAAGACCTTGGCAAAATACAGCGCCTTCGGCTGTGCGTTCAGGATCACCTTGACTCCGATGCGCGCGAGCATGCCGACCACGGCCTGGCAGATCGCGGCGTCGTTGACATAGCGATCATTCGGGCAATCCATGCCGACTTCGAATCCGTCGGGATAGCCGGCATCGGCCAGCAGTTTCTTGGCGCCGTCGGCGTCATACTTCGGCCGCGTGAAGTCGCCGGAGAGCTTGAACAGCGGCGGCGCGATCATCAAGGCGGATGGTGTCGACAGTCCGCGCATGACGCGGCTCTTGATCAGTTCGATGTCGATGGCCTTGTAGAAGGCCTCGCGGACGCGGATGTCCTTGAACGGATTCTTGCCCTTGATGTTCGAGAACAGCAGCTCGTCGCGAATCTGGTCCATGCCGAGGAAGATGGTGCGCAGCTCCGGCCCGGCCATCACGGCGGCGTTGGCTGATCCATTGACGCGGGCGATGTCCTGCACCGGCACCGGCTCGATGATGTCGACTTCGCCGGACAGCAGCGCCGCGACGCGGGTGGCATCGGAGGCGATCGGCGTGAAGATGATCTCCTTGAGATTATGCTCGGGCTTGCCCCACCAGTTCGGATTGACCTTGAAGACGGTCTTCACGCCCGGCTGATGGCTTTCGATGGTGAAAGGGCCCGTGCCATTCGCATTCAACGACGCGAAGCTTGGCGACGTCGCCGCGGCAGGCGTCGGCGCGTTGGCATTGTTCGCCTCCGCCCATTTCTTGTCCATGATGTACCAGACGTCCCATTGCGACGTCAGGATGGGATTGGGCTTGGTCAGCACGAAATCGACGGTGTAGTCGTCGATCTTGAGCACCTTGGCATCGGCCGGAATGACCGTCGTGAAGTCGGAGCCCTTGGCGCGCACGCGGTCGGCGGAGAACACGACATCATCTGCGGTGAAGGGGTCGCCATTGTGGAATTTGACACCCTTGCGCAGATGGAAGCGCCAGCGCGTCGGCTCCGGTGTTTCCCAGCTCTCGGCAAGCGCCGGGATGATCTGCAGATCCTTGCCGCGTCCGACGAGGCCTTCATAGACCTGGCCGTGATGGGCGATCGTCGTGGTCTCGCGCAGCGTATAGGGATCGAGCGATTTCAGGTCGCCCTGATTGGCATAGCGCAGCGTTTGTGCGGAGGCGGGCAGTACGGAGGCAGAAACTGTGGCAAAGGCGATCAGCGATGCAGCGGCGGCAATGAACGTCTGACGGATCGACATACTGAGCTTCTCCATTGCATTGCCGCGATTGCATCACCACGCGGCCGCCCGACAGTTGAGCGAGTGTCACATTGTTGGCGGAGATTGCACGCCGCGCAAGCAGCATTTGTCAGCTATGCGCTGCACAATGAAGTGGCTGGCGCAATCCTTGCTAGGGTTAGGTATAAGCAATTCTACGCATTGCGCGCGTGCATCATTCGGTCACGACACAGCGCTAACAGGACCGCCAGAACGGCAAGATTTCGGAGCAGGAATGGCGGAACTCAAGGCTGATGTGCTTGTGCTTGGCGCAGGTATGGTCGGTGTGTCGGCGGCGCTGCATCTGCAGGCGCGCGGCCGCAATGTGGTGCTGGTCGACCGGCATGAGAAGGCCGGTGAGGAAACCAGCTATGGCAATGCCGGGCTGATCCAGTGCTGTTCGGTTTTTCCCTATATGCTACCGCGCGACCTCAGCAAGCTGTTTAAATATGCGCTGAACCGCGCGCCGGAGGTGCACTATCATCTCAACGCGCTGCCCGGCATGCTGCCGTGGATCGTCAGATATTTCCTGAACTCGTCGCCTGAGGGAGCGCTCCGCAGTGCGATGGCGGCGCTGCCGCTCATCCAGCGCAGCCTGATCGAGCACGAGGCCCTGATCGCGGAGGCCGGCGTGCCGGAGTTGCTGCGCCGGATGGGTTGGATCAACGCGTTTCGCTCCGAGGCTACGCTGGCGAAAGGCATCGCGGATCTCGAACGCCATCGCGCCTATGGCGTACCGGGCGACGTTCTGGACGCCGCCGCCATTGCAGAGCAGGAGCCGAACCTGTCTACCGATTTTGCGGGTGCCATCCACTGGACGTCGCCGGGCTTCGTGCCAGATCCTGGCGGCCTCGCGAAAGCCTATGCCGCACTGTTTATCCGCAAGGGCGGTCGCTTCATTGCCGCAGACGCCCGGACGCTGGAGCAGAGCGACGGCAAATGGCGCGTTGCCGGGCCGAACGGGGCGCTGGTCGCGCGCGATGTGGTGGTTGCGCTCGGGCCATGGTCGGATCAGGTGTTTCGGCCGCTCGGCTACAACATCCCGCTCAAGAGCAAGCGCGGCTATCACATCCATCTGGCGCCATCCGGCAATGCGGTGCTGCGCCATCCGGTTCTCGATGCCGATCGCGGCTATCTGCTGGCGCCGATGAATCGCGGCATCCGGCTGACTACCGGCGCCGAATTCGCGCTCCGCGATGCGCCGCCGACGCCGGCGCAGATCGAGCGGGCGCTGCCGATCGCACGGCAGACCTTCCCGCTCGGCAATCCCGTCGAGGCGAAGCCCTGGATGGGCGCCCGGCCATGCCTGCCGGACATGCTGCCGGTGATCGGCAAGGCGCCGCGCCACAAGGGCCTGTGGTTCGATTTCGGCCACCAGCATCATGGCTTCACGCTGGGGCCGGTGACCGGCCGTCTGATCGCGGACATGGTGACGGGCGTCACGCCCTTCACCGATCCCAAGGCCTTCGCGGCTGAGCGTTTCGGCTGACATCTCGCAACTGCAATGTAGATGTCACATCGCTTGCATCGGGCAGGCGTCAACGGCGATACTGCCGCTGCGTCGCCATGTTCGCGTGAGCGGCCGGTTTGCCTCAGGAGCTGATAATGAAAGTGATCGTCACCGTGGACTGCACGCCGCTCGAGGCGCGCGAATTCCTGGGGCTGCCTGATGTGCAGCCGATGCAGTCGGCGATGATGGATCAGATGCAGAAAAAGATGATGGACAACATCGACAAGTTCTCGCCGGAGTCGATCATGCAGAGCTGGTTCTCGTTCGATCCGAAGATGGGCGAGCGCTTCCAGGAGATGTTCGCCAATATGGCCGGCCTCGGCGCTGCACGGCCGAAGGACAAGAAGTAGGCGCGCGCTCAGCCCGCGCGGCGCGCATTGACCTGCAGCGACTGCTGCAGTTTCGCCCCATGCGCATGCCGGGAGATGGCGTCGATCACCAGGGACCACATCGAGATCGGCAGAGCGTGGCCCATCCGGTCGACCATCATCAGCTTTGCGCCGGGAATCGACGCCGCCGTGTCGCGGCCGGCGGCCGGATGCACCAGGGGATCGATCTTGCCGTGGATCACCAGCGTCGGCGCGGTGACCGTGGCGAGACGCTCTTTACGGCTGCCCGAAGCGAGGATGGCGCGGAGTTGCCGGCCGACGCCGGCCGGGCTCAGGCCGCGCGCATAGGTCCGTTCGGCGCGGTCGAGATCCCTGGCTTCGTCGTCGGGGAAGCTGCCGACGCGCAGGAACAGCCAGGTCTGCTTGAAGCGTTCGAGGAACGCCTCGTAGCCGGTCGGCTGCGGCTTCAGCAGCAACAGTGACACCGCGCGGCTCGGCTGCGGCAGGCGCGGATTGCCCGTGGTCGACATGATCGAGGTCAGCGAGCGCAGGCGCTCCGGATAGGTGATCGCCATTTCCTGCGCGATCATGCCGCCCATCGATGCGCCGACCACATGTGCGGAGCGGATGCGCAGCACGTCGAGCAGGGCCACCACGTCGGTCGCCATGTCGCTCAGCTTGTAGGGGGCGGAGACGGGCGTACCGAGAAAACGCAGCTTGGCCAGTTCGTACAGAGTGAACGGCTTGCCGCCGGCCATCTTGGAGGACAGGCCGATGTCGCGGTTGTCGAAGCGGATCACCCGAAAGCCATTGCTGGCCAATTCGCGGCAGAAGTCGTCGTCCCAGTGGATCATCTGGGCGCCGAGACCCATGATCATCACCATCGGTTCCGCGTCCGAATAGCCGAAGATGTCGTAACAGATATCGATGCCGTTCGCGCGCGCCAGCTGTGGCGGTTCGTACGGGACATCAATCGGTTCGGGAGATCGGGCGGAACGTGGGCTCATGTCAAACATATGACACGGAAAGTCCCTGCGAAAAAGTGACAACCGCGTCATGCGCCAAACAAATCGTCGCAGCGATTAATGAGAGATTGCGCGTATGGCAATTGTGACAGTGCGCGCGGGCTTTTGTGACAGCGATTGTGACAATGGAACTGGTATCAGCCTCTCGCTAGCTCCCGGCCCAGACGTCGAGCACGTAGCGATTGCGGGTGCCGAGGTCGTCGATCCAGGCCAGCGCTGCAGTGTCATCGCCGCCGCTGCGCTCGCGCTGGATCGCCATCAACGCCGCTTTCACATCCGGCTCCATCTTGCCGCCGTCGCCGCATACATAAGTAATGGCGCCTTGCTGGATAAGATCCCAGACGCGGTCCTTCTGCTGGGTGATGAGGTGCTGCACATAGGTCTTCGGTGCATCGCCGCGCGAGAAGGCGGTGTGTAGTTCACAGATACCATCGGCAGCGAAACCCTTCAGCTCCTCGGCATACAGAAAGTCCTGATCGGGATGGCGGCAGCCGAAGAACAACAGCGCCGGGCCAAGCGTAGCACCTTGCGCCTTGAGTGCGGCGCGTTCCTGCAGGAAGCCGCGGAACGGCGCGAGGCCCGTGCCGGGTCCGATCATGATCAATGGTACCGCGGGATCGGCGGGCAAGCGGAAGCCCGCTTTGGTCTCGCGCACGATGGCATGCACGGTATCGCCGGCGCGGCGGCCACTGAGATAGTTGGAGCAGACGCCTCGATAGATGCCACGGCCGGAATGCGCGGGGCCCTGGACCACCGCCGTGGTGACGCTGCAGTGTGACGTCTCGCCTTGCGGCGACGACGAGATCGAATAATAGCGCGGCGCCAGCAGCGACAGCATTTCCAGATAGGTGTGGAACGGCAATTCGCAGGCCGGATGTTCTTCGAGGAGGTCGAACACCGATTTGCGTTTGGCGAGGATGTCACTGCGATAGCGCTCGCTCGCAGCGGGATCGTCGCCCACATAGCCGAGCAGTTTCGGCCTGGTCATCGGGCATCGGGTGTTCTCTGCCATGATCTGGATCTGCTTGCGGGTGGCGACCTGTTGCAGCTCGACGAATTCGGTGAGCAGGCGACCGACCGAGACGACATCACCGACAGGCAACTGCGCGCGGCGACCTTCCGCGACCTGCAGCCGGATCTGGTCATCCGGCAGGAAGCCGAAGCGGCGCGCCACCGCATCGACTAGCGCGGGATCGTTGCGCGGCACCACGCTGAGGTGATCGCCGACGCGGTAGCTGGTCCCGGCAGGAAGCTCGATCTCAATATGCCGCGTCGAGCGATCGGATGCGCCGTTCTGCAGTTCGCGATTGCCCAGCACTTTCATCGGGACCACGCCGCCGAGCGCCACGACGGTGTTCACCGCGCTCGGCGCGACAGGTTCGATCTGATAGAGCGGCGCATCGTCGGCGCTGCGCTCGAAGCCGGTATCGAGGCCGAATTCCTTCACCGCGAGCGGGCGCAGTTTCGCGAACCAGTCCTCGAACTGACCGTCTAGATCGTCGCGCGCATCGCCTTCGCCGCGCACATAGGCGTTGGTCGCACCATGCGCGCGCAATTGGTCGTCGATAATGCGGGGGATCGACTGATAGGTCGCCAGCCAGTCGCTGTTGCCACAGCCGAACACGGCATAGCGCACCTTGGCGAAGGCATCCTTCGGCAGGTCGGTGCCGAGCCAGTTGACGAATTGCGTGGCATTGTCCGGTGCCGCGCCGTTGTAGGACGCGCAGAAGATCAGCACGCCGCCCTCGGTCGGCAGTTTGCCGACAAAGTCATCCAGCGGCGCGAGTTTGGTGGCGAAGCCGTTGACCTCGGCGAGATCGGCGACGCGCGTTGCCAGTTCCTCGGCGGTGCCGAGATTGGAGCCATAGAGCACCAGCAGCGGCGTGTTGTGGCTGGGCCGTGCGCGACCCGTGGCGACGGGCGTGAGCGGCGTAGCAGCAGAGGTGGCAGCAGCCGTCCGTCCGGCAAAGGCGCTGCGCTCGTGATCGTGGCGCGGGCGCACCTTGATCTTGAAACCATCAGGCTTGATGGTCAGCGTTTCCTTCAGCACCATCTGGTAGCGTTTGTGGTCGGTCATCTTGAACCGCTGCAGGATCATGCCGAGCGCCAGCGCCGCTTCATGCATGGCGAAGCCGCGGCCGATACAGGCACGCTGGCCGTTGCCGAACGGCTTCCACGCATTGATCGGCCGTGCGGCTTCGGCCTCTTTCGAGAAATTCTCGGGATCGAAGGCGTCGGGATTGGGTCCCCACACCGAGGGATCGCGATGCAGCGCCAGCACCAGGATGGTGACGAAGGTGCCCTTGCGCAGCTTGTACTTGCCGCCGCCGATGGTCTCGTCCTGCACCGGCGCGATGCCATAGGCCGGTGCCGGCGGCCACAGCCGCAGCGACTCCTTCAGGATCTGCGTGATGTAATGCAGCTGCGTAACCTGCTGATAGGTCGGCTTGGCATTCATATCGGGGCCGAAGACACGGTCGACTTCCTCATAGGCCTTCTTCAGCACCTCCGGATGTTTCAGCATCGCGTAGATCGCGCATGACAGCAGACCCGACGTGGTCTCGTGTCCGGCGATCAGGAAAGTGTTGATCTGGTAGCGGATGTTGACGTCGTCGAGCTGTTCGCCGGTGGCGCGGTCGACGCCGGTCATCATGGCGCCGAGCATGTCCTTCTTGGCCTCGGTCGCCTCGGCATTCTTGCGGCGCTCGGCAATGATCTCGTCGACCATGGAGTTCATGAAGGCGACGTCGCCGGCGAGATCGCGGCGGCGCTTCTGCATCCACAGACTTTCGAGCGGCAGGCCGCGGGTCATCATGATGGTCTCGAGCGAGCGCACCAGCGATTCCACGAAGGGGTGGTAGTCGCTGCGGTAGAACGAGTTGAAGCGATAGTCGAAACCGCAGAGGCCAATCGTGTCCAGCGTCAGCGCCGTCATGTCATGGACGACGTCGATCTCCTCGTCGGTGTTGAGGCGTTCCCACTTCTTCACCAGCTGCTCGGCGATATCCACCATGCTCGGGTGATAGGACTGCATCGCGCGGTTGCCGAAGGGCTGCAGCAGGATGTTGTGGGCCTTGGTCCAGTTCGGCTCTTTCGTGTCCGCCGTGAACAGTCCGTCGCCGCCGACGGCACGCACCCGGCGCAGCGCGCCGCGCACCGCCTTGTCGAAACGCTTCTCGTCGCTGAGCTCGTCCACCAGATCGTGGCCGCCGACGATCACGATGGGTGAGCCCATCATGTCCAGCCAGAAGATCGGCCCGAGCTCCTTGGCCAGCCGCGCCAGATCCTGCACCGGCGCATTGGCGTCCAGCGACAGCATGTTGCCCACCACCGGCTTCTTCGGCGGATGCGGGATCGGGGCGAGTTTGTTGGTGGAGGACATTCTCAAGCGTTTCCTGTTGCGTAGGATGGGTAGAGCGTCTTCGCGAAACCCATCAAAATCCTGCACCCGGCCGTGATGGGTTTCGCAAGAGCTCTACCCATCCTACGGATCATCCAAACCGTCTTCGCCGCCAGTCGATCAGCACCTGGCTAACCTCGTCGGGCTTTTCCTGCTGGGTCCAGTGACCGCTGTCCTTCACCAGATATTTCTCCAGATCTGGAATGATGTTTTCCATGCCATCCGCGGAGGAGGGCGGCAGCACCGCGTCGTTCTCCGCCATGATCATCAGCGAGGGCACGCGCACGGTGTGATCGAGCCCTTCGGCGCGCGCCCAGTTGGCGCTCATGTTGCGATACCAGTTGATGCCGCCGGTGAAGCCGGATTCCTTGAAGGCATCGACGAAGATCTTCTTTTCCTCGTCGGAGAGAATCTTCTGGCGCGGGTCCTTCGCGGGATCGTAAGCAGCGACCATCTGCGGAAAGGCCAGATTGGTCTTCGACGACGCGCCGATGCCGCCTACCGGCGCTTCGCCCACATTCGCGTGTTTGCGCGGCATCGGCTTGCGCATGAAGAAGTCGAACGCCTTGTCGACATTCTCGCCGAAGATGCGGTCCGGCTCGTGTGCGGGATCCTGGAACTGGACGATATACATCGTCTCGCCGAAGCGCTTTTTATAGATCTGCAACGGATCGACCGGCGCGCGATCGGTGTGCGGCGTATTCACGCCGACCACGCCGGCGACGCGATCGCGATGCCGCAGCGGCATCTGCCAGACGATGAAGCCGCCCCAGTCGTGGCCGACGAAGATCGCCTTGTCGATCTTGAGATGATCGAGCAATGCGACGAGATCGCCGGTGAGATGTTCGATACTGTAATCCTCGACCGCGTCGGGGCGCGACGTCGCGCCATAACCGCGCTGGTCCGGCGCGATGACGCGGATGCCGGCGGCAGCCAGTGCCTTGATCTGATGCCGCCAGGAGAACGCCATTTCCGGCCAGCCATGGCACAGCACCACAGGCGGTGTGTCGCTCATGGGGCCGGCGTCGTAATATCCCATGCGAATGCCGTTCAGCTTGGCGAACTGCAAGGGAGGCATTTCAATCATGATAAGTCCTTAGCTGGCGGTCTTGAGAGCATCGGGCGACGCGAAGGCCGCCTGCAGCAGCGCGAATTCGTCCGGCATCATGTCGGCGAGCACTTGCACATGCGGGATGATATTGGCGCCGGCGATGAAGCCGAAATCGAGCTGGTCGCGATAACTCTGCACGGTGATATTCAGCGCCAGCCCATGGGTGGCGATGGATACCGGGAAGATGTGCAACAGCTCGGCGCCGGCCGCATAGAGTGTCTGCCGCGGACCGGGCACGTTGGACACCGTGATGTTGGCCGCCGGCGGCAGCACGTCGGAGAGATTGGTGCGGCTGTAGAGCAGCGCCAGGATCTGCACCATGATCGGTGCGCCCAGCATCGAGATGTTGGAGACCTGCGGCATCAATGCGCGTAGCGGATGCGACATCTCCTTGGACTTGGTCGATTGCGCGATGATCGCTTCCAGCCGCTCCTTTGGGTCCTCGATATTAGTGGCGATCGAGCAGATCATGCCGAACACCTGATTGTTGGAATCGGTGTTGCCTTCCTCGCGCAGCGAGATCGGCACCGCGGCAGTCAGGGACTTGGCGGGCAGGGCGCCTTTTTCCTTGAGGTAGCGCCGGACTACGCCTGATGAGAGCGCCAGCACCACGTCATTGAGTTTGCCGCCCGCCTGCTTGGCTACGGCCTTGGCCGCCGACAGCGGCACCGACACGCCGGCAAAGCTGCGCTCCGAGGAGATGGTTTTGTTGAGCAGCGTCGGCGGCGACAGCATACTGTTGAGACTGTCGCGCGATTTGGGATCGGCGATTTTGGCCATCACGTCGGAGGCACTCTTCACCATGGTCGGGATCGAGCCGGCGAATTTCACCGCACTCTCGATCTGGAACATGGCGTTGTCGAACAGGATCGAGCCGATATCGCTCTTGCCGGAGCGCGGCAGTTCGATGCCTTTTCCGGAATTCTCCAGCGGCTGACGCCAGAGCTGCTGGTAGGAGTCGATGAAGCTCGCTGCGATATCGCGCGGCTCCTGACGCTGCTTGGCGCGCACTTCCGGCTTCTCGATCTCGCGCGGGATCGGCGTCACGTCATAGATCATGCTGGTGAGGGCCGCGCCGGCACCGCCGTCGATGCAGGCATGGTGCATCTTCGAATACAGGCCGATCTCGTTGTCCTTCATGCCCTCGAAAACATAGAACTCCCACAGCGGCCGGGCGCGGTTCAGCAGCTTGGCATGCATCCAGCCGACGATGCGCTCCAGCGTGGGACGGTCATGGGGCGCGGGCAGGCTGCCGCGGAAGATGTGACGGTCGATGTCGAACTGGTCGTCCTCGACCCAGGAGGGATGGTCGATATCCAGCGGGGCCTTTTCCAGTCGGGCCTTGAGGATCGGCGCCACATGCAGGCGCGAGGCGATCATCGCCTTGAAGTCCTCGAAGAAGTCGCCCTTGTAATCCTCGGGCAGGCGAAAGATCGCCATGCTGCCGACATGCATCGGCATCTCCGGCGTTTCCAGATACAGAAACGACGCGTCCATTGAGGACAGCTTCCTGCTGGCTTCCGCCATGATACGTCCCTCCCTCGCATGGTCACCGACGCCTTTGCGGCGCTCTACCGATGAGTGTGCCTGCGCGCGGGGCGAATATGCAATGGCAAAGGCGAGGCCGGACACCGGCCAGGCCCACGACTTAAGGCTGGGGTCGTCGAGGCGTTGGGAGGTCGGTTTGCCGACTTAAAGGGCAGGTGCCATTTGCCTTGCCCAGTTGGATATCCGGAGAATCCGCGGCTCGAAATGCTAAATTATAAAGCTAAATCAACACGTCGGTTACTCTCCTGTTTCAGATCTCTGGCGGTAGCCCGTTAATGCATCAGGCGCCGCCTGATTACCGGAAATATCACGGGTTTGTGATGTTGCGATGCACCATAGATGTTGCAGTGCATTATTTACTATGTCATAGAAGTTGCACCCCGGGCCCACAACGGCGGGACGGGGTGAGCCGAGCCTGAGTGCAAGCATGAGCTTTGCAGAGGCGGCCCAACCCGAGGATGGAGACGAACATGACGATCGAAACCGAAACCAATTCCGTGCTGAACAACGTCAAGCAGGCTTTCGCGCCCGTCACCGAGGCGTTCACCAAGCTGCAGAACATGGAAGTGCCCGAAGCGACCCGTGACTTCGTCAAGCGCGCTGCCGGCACTGCCAAGGACAAGGCCGCCGACTTTCAGGCCAATTCCGAGAAGGTGACCTCTGCCATCGAGACCGCCGTGTCGAACTCGGTTAGCGAAGCCACCAAGATCAGCCGCAACGTTCAGGACGCGTTCTATGCCGACGTCCAGTCGTTCTTCGCTGGCATCGACAAGCTCGCTTCGGCGAAATCGCTGACCGAAGCCTTCCAGGTGCAGACCGATCTCGTGCGCGCCCATGGCGAAGTGCTGAGCTCGCGCGCCAAGGCGTCGACCGAATATCTCGGCAAGCTCGTGTCGGAAGGCGCCAAGAGCGCGCAGGACAACTTCTCGAAGGCGACGTCGTTCGCTAAGACCGCCTGATCCACACGCGATCAAGCGACATGAATTCGAAAGGCCCGCGCAAGCGGGCCTTTTTTGTTGTTCTGGCAGAGCAGGCCGCACGTCCCGGCGTCGGAAGCACGTTCACTTGATTGTCACGGTGATCTTGTTCGAGACGATGGGCGGGTTGAAGGGATAGTGAGCGCCGTCTCCCAGCACGAGCTGGAGCGTATGTTTGCCGGGGGGCAATTCGATGCGTGCTTCGGTCTGGCCGGCTCCGAAATGGAGATGCGACTTGTCCTGCGGGATCGGCTCCTTCGGATCGAGCGGGTCATTCACATCGATCAGCAAATGATGATGGCCGCTGTTCTGGAAATTATCGCCTGCATGAGTGACGCCCATGTTGCGCAAACCGAAACGACACCAGAACCCGCCCTTGATCACCGCTTTGTCCTGTGGCCACACGAAATAGAGGACCGCATCCTTCGGTGCGGACTTTCCTTGCGCATGGACTGCAAGGGGCGCCGTTGACAGCATGGCGGACAACACGATGAGCCCGGTGATCCTCATGACGCAGCCTTTCCTTCGGGGGCGGTCTCAGGACGAAATGGCAATCCGGAAGCCGTGGGTCGGATATCGCACATTGGTGTCGTAGCCATCGCGGCTTGCGGGTCGGACGTAACGCGCATCGTTTTTCCAGGAGCCGGATCGAATGACGTGCGAGACGCAGTCGTTCTCGACCCATGGCGCGCCGTTCTGCGGGGCACCCTGATAGTTCTTGTGCCAGCAATCCTCTGTCCATTGATTGACGCCGCCACCCATATCGTAGAGCCCGAATGGATTTGGCTTCAGACTGCCGAGCTTGAGCGGCTGTTCGGCGGTGGCATCCGTGCAGTTCTTGCAATTGGCCATGCCGGGCTGGAGCTGATCGCCCCACCAGTATTTCGTTTGCGTGCCGCCACGCGCGGCGTACTCCCATTCAGCTTCGCTCGGGAGCCGGAAGGCTTTTTGCGTTTCCTTCGCAAGCCATGCGACAAACTGCTTGGCATCGGTCCAGCTCACATCCGTGACTGGAATGTCGTCCCGCCCTGTCACCAGAAACGCGCATGCATTCGCAGCAGCGCACGCGTTCCACTCCCGAACGGAGACTGGATACTTGCTGATCGCGAAGGGCTTGATCGTGACCTGGTGGACCGGCTTTTCCGATATGTCGTCATTGCTGCCCATCGCGAAGGTCCCGCCGGGGAGCGGGACCATGACGGGCTCTATGACCGGCTTTGGTGGTGCTGGCGGCGGGGGCGGGACAGGCGTCACCGCCGGAGCAGGTTCAGGCCGGGCTTGCTTGGCGGCGGGCGCGGGCGCTGATCGGGTGCCTGCATTCCCTGTCTCTTGCGGAGGCGCCGAGGGAGCTGACGCCTGATTGCCGATTTCACCGCGCGGGTAAGCCCTCATGTACCAGACGCCGGCGCCTGCGAGAGCCAGCAGGATGGCGCAAAACGAAATGATCAGAACATGTTCACGCCGCTTCCGTGCCTTGTTGAATGCCGCGGGATCAGGAAGCACCCGGTAAACGCGCACCGGATCGGTAATGTTCTTGATCTTGCGGTCTCCAAGCGACTCGTAGCCGCAGACGAGCTTGTGCTTGATCTGCTCGTAGATGCCACCCGAGATGTACACTTGGCCCGGGTCGGCGATCCCCTCGAGGCGCGCAGCGATATTGACGCCATCGCCGAAGACATCATTGGGCTCGATGATCACGTCCCCCAGATTGACGCCAATGCGATATTCGATCCAGGAGCTCTTTGGCAGCGCAGCGTTGCGCCCGATCATGCTTTGCTGGATGACGATGCCGCATCGAACGGCTTCGACCGGACTGTCGAATATCGCAATGAACCCATCGCCAGTTCTTTTGACGAGCTTGCCGTCGTGCTCGGCAATGCTCGGCTCGATGAGGTCACGCTCGATGCGCTTGACGCGCGCATGCGTTTCTTCCTCGTCGAGTTCCATGAGGCGGCTATATCCGCAGATGTCCCCCACAACGATCGCCGCAAGGCGACGCGGCGTTCCGACGCGCGGGGTGGCAGGGTCCTTACCCCTGCCTGAACTGATGTCACGAATCTCGCCGCGCATGACTTCGCGCCTCTACAACGGACACACGAGGTTCACTAGCCGTTCGGTCGACCGTCATGACGCTACGCTCAACGTCTCCGTCAGACAATTAGCTGAAAACGCAAATTGGCTGATCCCGGAGGAGCCGCGCGGTAGCGAGATGACGAAGTTCCTCGTCTTCGCTGTATCGATATACCCGGCGCCGATATAATAAGGCGGCAGCTACACAGGTTCTCAGTTCACCTGCCGCTCTTTCCCCACCCAATAGGGATCGCGCAACTGCCGTCGCAGGATCTTGCCCGATGCATTGCGTGGCAATGCTGCGATGAAGTCGATGGTCTTCGGCGCCTTGAATCCCGCGATGCGCTCGCGCGTGAACTTCATCAGTTCGGTTGCGCCGAGCTCCTTGCCGGGCTTCAGCACCACCACGGCCTTCACCGCTTCGCCCCATGTATCGTCGGGAATACCGATGACGGCGACTTCGGCGACATCCGGATGATCGCAGATCGCGCTCTCGACTTCGGCGGGATAAATGTTCTCGCCGCCGGAGATGATCATGTCCTTGATACGGTCGTGGATGTAGAGGAAGCCGTCTTTGTCGAGATAGCCGGCGTCGCCGGTGCGCAGCCAGTTGTCGCGGCCGAGCGTGCGCGCGGTGGCGTCCGGCAGATTCCAGTAGCCCACCATGTTGGATGCCGAGCGCGTTGCGATCTCGCCGACTTCGCCCACATCAAGCGGCTTGCCGTTCACATCGAGGATGGCGATCTCGATTCCCGGTAGCGCCTTGCCGGCGGAACGCATGCAGTCGCGGCCCTCGACGTGATCTTCCGGGGCGAGCACCACGATGGTACCGGTGGTCTCGGTCATCCCGTACATCTGCACGAAGCCGCAGCCGAATACGCTGATGCATTCCTTGAGCAGGGCGGCGGGGATCGGCGATGCGCCATACATGATGTAGCGCAACTTGCTGAAATCCATCTCCCGCGCACGCGGCTGCCGCACGATGAACTGCATCGCTGCCGGCACCAGGAACAGTTTGCTGATGCCGTAGTCCCGGAAGAAATCGAGCACCTTGTTGGGATCGAACTCCCTGGCGATTACGCTCTTGGCGCCGTGATAGAGGCCGAACACCGCCCAGCCGACGCCGCCGATATGAAATACCGGCATGGCCACCAGCGAGACGTCGTCGGCGGTCCAGACGTTCCAGTCGGGGTTCTCGTCGGTGCCGCCGATGCGCAGCAGTGACAGGAAATTCTGATGCGACAGCATCGCGCCTTTTGGTTTTCCTGTGGTGCCCGACGTGTAGAGCTGGATCGCGACATCGTCCTTGGTCATGGTGAGGTTCGGGTCGTGCTCGCTCTGCGCGTCGCGCCAGGCCGTAAAATCCTGCCACTCGGTTGCGCCGCCTTCCATGGTCATGACGATACGCACGCCCGGCATTTGTGGCTTGAGGCTGCGCACGAGGTCGACGAATTCCGGTCCGACGAACAGGACGCTTGCCTTGGCGTCGTCGACAATGAAGGCGATCTCCGGTCCGGCGAGCCGCCAGTTTACGGGTGCCGTCACCACCTTGGCCTTCACGGCGCCGGCAAGAAGTTCGATAAACAGATCGCTGTTCTTGCCGAGATAGGCGATACGTTCGTTCGGCTTGACGCCGAGCGCGATCAACCCGTTGGCGACGCGGTTGGCATTGTGATCGAGTGATCTGTAGCTGGTCTCGCGGCCCTCGAACACCAGCGCAATTGAATCGCCGCGGGTCTGTGCTTGCGCGCGAATGACATCGGCCAGCGTGGCCGCTTCCGCAACGGACATGTGTCTCCCTCCCTCAGTTTATTAGTTGCGGTGAGTGTGCGGGCGTCCGGGAGGACTGACAAGACGGGAAAGGTGCTGCGGTGCGGTGAGACAGGTGCCGGGAGGTCGTTCAGCCGACGTTGCGCGTCCTGCGCTGTTTTGCAAAATAGCGCGCGGGCGGCTCGCCAAACGCCCGTCGAAACATCGCGATGAAGTTGCTGGACGTGGCATAGCCGAGCGCTTCGGCGACATCCGCGACGGGTTCATTGGCGGCCAGCCGTTCCAACGCCAGCGTGAGACGCGCCTGCTGCCGCCACTGCGTGAAGCCCATGCCGGTCTCCGTCATGAAGATGCGACGTGCCGTTCGTTCCGACAGGCCAGCCCATTCGCCAAGCTCATGCAGCGTGCGCGCGTCATGCGGCCGCCGGATCAGCGCATTGGCGATACGCAAGGCGCGGATATCCGTCGGCATCGGCAGATGCAGCGGCTCCTGCGGCGCACCGCGGATTTCATCGAGCAGCACGGCCACGACGCGCGTCTGCGCCGGCGTGAGTCGATCCGCATTCGTCCAACCCGCAGCGCGCCTGACGAGCGCGCGCAGCAGATCGCTGACACCCATGACGCAGGGCTGCGACGGCAATGTCCGGCTCGCGGCCGGCGTCAGGAGCACGCCCCATCCGCTCAGTACACCGCTCAGGGTCACCTTGTGATGGAGCCCGGGCGGCAGCCAGCCGATGCGCTGCGGCGGCAGTAGCCACGAGCCCTGTTTCGTGGGCAGGCGGATCAATCCGCTTTCGATACAGAACAACTGGCCGCGGCGGTGATGATGCCAGTCGAGTTCGCGGGTGCCGAGCCGAAATGCATCGCCGGGCTCATCGCTGCCCCAGATGGCGATTGCGGACGGTCCGTCGAGGCGCTCGGTGAGCGAGGTCATGACACCATGCCTTTTCAGAACCGCTCCAGCCTGGCCGGTTCTCATTATTTTGCGTCCGAATGTCGTTAACGGGTTTGAGCGACCGGGTCTATCTCCGCATGCAGATCAACGAACAGTCAGGAGACGACGATGAGCCTCGATAGCGGTGCCTTTCTCATTCACGATGTTGCGGCCTTCCCGATCGTGTGGGTCCGGCATGATGAGCTTCAGCCGGGAAGTGCGGCGCAGTGGGAGGTCGAGATGGACGATCTCATCGGCCGCAAGCAGCCTTTCGTCATGATCATGGCCAGTCATCATCATGATGAGGCGCATGAAGATCGCAAGGCGAGGGGGCTTTGGCTCAAGCGCAACAAAGCGACGCTCGCGCTGCTTTGCCGTGCCATCATTGCCGTCGAGCCGAATGCCGTCACACGCGTTCTCGTAGAAGCCCAGTCGGCACTTGCGACGAAGGCGTTCGGCATCAGTTCCGCGGTGGTCGTATCCGAGGACGAGGCGATGCGGGTTGCGCGCGAGCGGTTGCAGGTTGCGCGTTGATCAAAAAGCAAAACGAGGCCTCCCGCATGGGAGAGCCTCGCTGCCGGTCGAATTACTTTGCGGCCCTTACCCCCGCTGCGCCTTGTCCTTTTCGTTCTGCGCTTTGATGCTGTCGCGTGCCTGGATCCATTCGGCATCGGACCAGTCGCGCAGCTGATAGAAGTTGCCGCCCATGGCGAGAGCCTGCGCGCCGTCCATGGCGATGGTCTCGCCTGATATCCAGTCGCAGCCGCCGGAGATCAGGAACACCGCGAGGTTCTGCAGCTCTTCCATCTTGCCGACGCGGCCCATCGGGTTTTGCGCGCGGGTGCGCGCGCCGGCCTCGTCGCCGGGCTTGATGCGCTTGCTCATGCCTTCGGTGGGGATTTCGCCGGGCGCGATGGTGTTGAGGCGGATGCCGTAGCGGCCCCATTCGGTGGCCAGCGACATGGTCATGGCATGGATCGCCGATTTGCTCATGGCGGAGGGCACCACGTAGGGGCTGCCGTTGCGTACCCAGGTCACGGTGATCGAGACCACGTTGCCCGGCACCTTGTCGGCGATCCAGCGCCGGCCGACTGCATGGGTCATGTAGAACGTGCCGTGCATCACGGTATTGGCGACCGCGTCGAAGCCGCGCGCCGACAGGTCCTGCGTCCGCGAGATGAAATTTCCGGCGGCGTTGTTGATCAGGTCGGTGAGGGGGCCGTCGGCCCAGATGCCTTCGATCATCGCATCGACCGCCGCGGCGTCGCGGATGTCGACGCCGTGGCTGGTGACCTTGCCGCCAAATTCCGCCATCAGCTCGGTTGCGGTCTCGTCGCATACAGCCTTGCGGCGACCGCAGATATGCACTTCGGCGCCGAGTTCGAGGAATTTCGCCGCCATCGATTTGCCGAGACCGGTGCCACCGCCGGTGACGAGGATTTTTCGGCCTGCGAGGAGCTGCTGATTGAACATGGGAGGGTCCTGCTTTAAGAGGATGCGGACGGGTTAATTAGTTGATTGACTAAACCCGATACCGCTCGCGTGTAAAGCGGGAAGAAAAACAAGTCTAGGAAGGAAACCTCCCATGGAAGACCGCATCTCTGTGTCCATGACGGATGGCGTTGCCGATGTTCGGCTGGTCCGCGCGGACAAGATGAATGCGCTGGATGCGGCGATGTTTGCGGCATTGGTCGATACCGCCGAGCGCCTGAGCCACGAGAAAGGCCTGCGCGCGGTGGTGTTGTCCGGCGAAGGCCGGGCGTTCTGCGCCGGCCTCGACATGGGACGATTCGCCGCGATGAATGAGGGCGGCGGCGACGGTATTGGCGGCGCGCAGAAGCGCGACCTGTCACTGCGCACACACGGTCTTTGCAATCACTCCCAGCAGGCGGTGTGGGGCTGGCGTCAACTGCCGGTGCCGGTGATTGCGGCGGTTCATGGCGTCGCCTTTGGCGGCGGTTTCCAGGTCGCGCTCGGTGCCGACATGCGCTTTCTCGCGCCGGACACGCGCATGTCCGTCATGGAAATCAAATGGGGCCTGGTGCCCGACATGGCAGGCACGCCGATCCTCGCTTCGCTTGTGCGCGACGACATCCTGCGCGACCTCACTTATACCGGCCGCATCTTCTCGGCACAGGAAGCGCTGAGCTACGGCCTCGCCACGCGCATCTGCGACGATCCGCGCGCCGCAGCGCTCGAGACGGCGCGCGAGATCGCCGGCAAGAGCCCGGATGCGATCCGTGCTGCCAAGCGCATGCTCAACAATCTCGCGGTCGATCCCGGTCCGGCGCTGCTCGCCGAATCCGTCGAGCAGATGAAACTGATGGGCGGACCGAACCAGACCGAAGCCGTGCGCGCGAATATCGAGAAACGTGCGCCGAAATTTGTGGATTAGTCCGCGACGTTCTCAGCCGTCATTGCGAGCCCTGAGAAAGTTGGACTTCCAACTTTCTTTGGGCGAAGCAATCCAGAAAGTCACAAACGAAGACTGGACTGCTTCGTCGCAAGGGCTCCTCGCAATGACGGCGAAGAGTTCATCAAAAATCAAAAACAAAAATCCGGAAACGTATCCATGTCGACAAACTCCCTCTTCCAAGGCGTCATCTCAGGCGATCGCCGCCGCGGCTTTGCCGAACTGACCGAACGTGCGAGCCGCATTGCCGGCGGGTTGTCACGGCTCGGCGTCAAGCAGGGCGACAGCGTCAGCATCCTGATGCGCAACGACATCGCGTTTCTCGAAGCGGCCTATGCGGTGGCGCAGCTCGGCGCTTATGGCGTACCGGTGAACTGGCACTTCAAGCCGGAAGAGATCACCTATGTCATCAAGGACTCCGGCAGCAACGTCCTAATCGCCCATGCCGACATGTTGCATCAGCTGCGCGAGGCGATCCCGCAGGGCATCGTGTCGCTGAGCGTGCCGACGCCGCCGGAGATCATCGCGAACTACAAGGTCGATCCCGCACGGCTCGGCACCCCGGACGGCGCCATCGATCTGGAGAGCTGGCTGACCGAACAGGCGCCCTATGACGGCCCCGCGCTGCCGCAGCCGCACAACATGATCTACACGTCGGGCACCACCGGCCATCCAAAGGGTGTACGCCGTTTTGCGCCGACGCCGGAGCAGGCGGCGTCCGCCGACCAGATGCGTGCACGCGTCTATGGCCTCAAGCCCGGCGCGCGCGCATTGCTGCCCGGACCGCTCTATCACTCGGCCCCCAATGCTTTCGCCCTGCGTGCCGGGCGCCTCGGCGGCGCGCTGGTGCTGATGCCACGCTTCGATCCCGAAGAATTCCTGCGCGTGGTGCAGGACGAGAAGATCGACACCATCTTCATGGTGCCGACCATGTTCATCCGGATGATGAAGCTGCCGGAGGACGTCCGCAAGAAATACGACATGTCGTCGCTGCGCCACATCATCCATGCCGCTGCGCCGTGCCCGGCCGACGTCAAGACCGCGATGATCGACTGGTGGGGCCCGGTGATCTACGAATTCTACGGGTCGACCGAATCCGGCGCGGTGACCTTCGCCAATTCCGAGGACGCGCTGAAAAAGCCCGGCACCGTCGGCAAGATCGCGCCCGGCGCGGAATTGCGCTTCCTCGGCGACGACGGCCAGATCCTGCCACAAGGCGAGATCGGCGAGATCTATTCGCGCATATCAGGCAATCCGGATTTCACCTATCACAACAAACCCGAAAAGCGCGCCGAGATCGACCGCGACGGTTTCATTACCTCGGGCGATGTCGGCTATCTCGATGCCGACGGCTATGTCTTCATCTGCGATCGCAAGCGAGACATGGTGATCTCAGGCGGCGTCAATATCTATCCCGCCGAAATCGAAGCCGCACTGCATGCCGTGCCCGGTGTGCATGACTGCGCCGTGTTCGGCATTCCCGACGAGGAGTTCGGCGAGTCCCTGATGGCGGTGATCGAGCCGCAGCCCGGCGTGGTGCTCGACCTTGCGACTGTGCGCGCGGACCTCAAGAAAGCGCTGGCCGACTACAAGGTGCCGAAGCAGATAGAGATCCAGAGCAATCTGCCGCGCGAAGACTCCGGCAAGATCTTCAAGCGCCGGCTGCGCGATCCTTATTGGGCCAAGGCTGGGCGGACGATCTAGGAGGGTGATGATGCGCGCGGCAATGATTGGAAACAAACTTGCCGCGCAGATCGCGGCGATCGCTCTCCTGGTGGCAGCGTTTGCCGGTCCTGCGGTTGCCGTCGATCTCGAGCCGAAGCAGATCCTCGCCCCAAGCGGGAAGCTGCGTGTCGGGCTCTATCCGGGAACACCGACGTCTATTCTCGTATCGCAAACCGAAGGCCCGCGTGGTGTCGGTTACGATCTCGGCAAGGAGCTCGCGCGGCAATTGGGCGTGCCCTATGAGCCGGTGGTGTTCTCCAGGAATGCCGAGGTTCTCGAAGCGGTGAAGACAGGCGCCGTCGATGCCGCTTTCACCAATGCGTCGGCCGCGCGTGCGAACGACATGGATTTCGGCCCGTCTTATCTGGAAAGTGATCTTGGCTATCTCGTCGCGAAAGAGTCCAGGGTTGCGGGGCCCGATGATGTCGATGTCAAAGGCGTCCATGTCGGCGTCACCGCCGGAAGTTCATCCGATGCGGTTCTGTCACGCGATTTGAAGAATGCCGAAGTCGTTCGCGTGCCGGCCATCAGGCTTGCGCCCGGCCTGCTGATGGCCGGCAGCATCGATGTGTTCGCCACCAACAAGGCGACACTGTTCGAACTCGCAGAGCAGGCGCCGGGCGCGAGGGTGCTGGATGGCCGCTGGGGTGTCGAGCGACATGCCATCGCGATCCCCAAGGGGCGCGATGAGGGGATGGCATTTGTCCGCAAATTCACCGAGGATGTGAAGGCGCAGGGACTGGTCGATGCGGCCATCGCGCGGTCCGGGCTGCGCGCTGCGACCACAGCCAAGTAGCCATATCAAGTAGCAACGACACGAGATTGTTGCGCAATATTACAAGAGGGACGACCACCCATGCCTGCGCCTATGAAATTGGCCATCGCCACGGCGGCTGCATTGCTGTCTTTCACCAGCCCGTCGCTGCACGCCCAGACGTTTCCCAGCAAGCAGGTGACAATCCTGGTGCCCTATGCGGCCGGCGGTGCGGTCGACGTGCTGGCGCGGACCTTTGCGCAGTCGCTGTCGAAGACCTGGGGCCAGCAGCCCGTGGTGGACAACCGTCCGGGCGCCGGTGGCATCATCGCCTCGCAGGCGCTCGCGAAGTCACCGCCCGATGGCTACACGCTGATCCTTGTCGCGTCGGGCCATCCGCTCAATCAGTTCTTCTATCCGAAGCTGCCCTACGACACGTTCAAGGATTTCACGGCGATCAGCGAAGTCGCCTATTCGCCACTGGCCATCGTGGTGTCGAAGGACAATCCGGCGAAGAATCTGCAGGAGTTGCTGGCGCAGGCGAAAGCCAAGCCGGACTCGCTGTCCTACGGCATGTCGGGCAATGGCACCTCGGCGCATCTTGCCGGCGAATTGCTGAACCACATGGCCGGCACCAAGATCGTCTCGATCCCCTACAAGGGCGGTGCGCCGGCGCTCACGGCCGTCATTGCTGGCGATATTCCCATGAGCATCAATCCGCTGCCCGAGATCGTCGGCCAGCTCGAAGGCGGCGCGGTGCGTGCCGTGGCGGTGACGACGGCGACGCGCTCGGCGGCACTGCCCAATGTGCCGACGGTCGCCGAATCCGGCGTCGCCGGTTATGATACGGCGGTGTGGTGGGGGTTCCTCGGACCTGCCGGCATGCCGGCCGATATCGTGGCGAAGATCCATGCGGATCTGGTGACGGCGCTGAAGGATCCGGTGGTGCTGGCGGCGCTGAAGAAGATCGATGCCACGCCGGTCGGTTCCTCGCCGGCAGATTTCGACAAGTTCATGCATGCCGAAGCGGACAAATGGGGGCCGGTGCTGAAGGCGGCAAACATCAAGGTCCAGTAAGCAATATGACTGAACGTTCGAACCAGTGGCACGTCGGCCTGATCGGTTATGGCGAAGTCGGGCGCATTCTCGCTGAAGACCTGCGCAAGCAGGATATCCGCGTCAGCGCCTATGATCTCAAGCTCGACGGCAAAGATGCCGGGGCGCTCCGCGACCATGCCGAGACCCATGGTGTCACGCTCGCATCCTCGCATGCGGACCTTGCGTCACGCGCCGACTTCATCGTTTGCGCTGTCACCGCGAGCCAGACGGTGCCGGCGGCGCAGGCCTGCGTGCCCGGTCTGAAGCCGCAGGCGTGGTTTCTCGATTTCAACTCGGCATCTCCCGGCGCGAAGCAACGTGCGGCCGTGTTGATCGATGGCGCCGGTGGGCGCTATGTCGAGGGCGCGGTCATGACCTCGATCCCGCCATACCGCATCAGGGTGCCGCTGCTGCTCGGCGGCACCGGCGCGCGCGATCTCGCGCCGCTGCTCAATGCCATCGGCTTCGATGCGAAAGTCGCCAGCGACAAGCTCGGCGTCGCCTCGGCTACCAAGATGTGCCGCAGCATCATGATCAAGGGCCTTGAGGCCATGGTGATCGAGAGCTTTACGACCGCGCGCGCCTATGGCGTCGAGGACGCGGTGATCGCCTCGCTGGTCGAGACGTTTCCGAGCATCGACTGGGAGAAGCAGGGCGCCTATTTCTTCCAACGTGTCATCGAGCACGGCCGCCGCCGCAGCGAGGAAGTCCGCGAGGTCGCCGAGACCGTGCGCGAGATCGGGCTCACGCCGTGGTCGGCCGAAGGCACGGCCGAGCGCCAGGGCTGGGTCGCGGATCTCGCCGATGACGGGCTGTTCGGCACCAAGGGCGAGGCGGGTTTCGCGCGCAGCGCGGACTGGCGCACCGAGGCGGATCGGATCTTAGGTAAGGTAAAGCCACGAAGCTGAGTTCCGGGACACTGCTGGGCGCTGCAACTTCGTCTTGCGTCGCAGCATGACTTGCGACCAAATGGGGCGCCGGCAACTTCCTGGAGCGTCCTTGTGTCCCTGACCCTGTCCACCGAAGAACCCGCATCCCAGCGCGGTGACGATCCTGCTCACCAGGAGGCCGATGCCCGGCTGCGCGAGGACATCCGGCTGCTCGGCCGCATCCTTGGCGACACCGTGCGCGATCAGGAAGGCGAAGCGGTATTCGCCCTGGTCGAGAACATCCGTCAGACCTCGGTCCGTTTTCACCGCGACGAGGACAAGCTGGCGCGGCGTGAACTCGAAGCCATTCTCGACGGCATGTCGATCGCCGAGACCGTGCGCATCGTTCGCGCCTACAGCTATTTCTCCCATCTCGCCAATATAGCGGAGGACCAGAACAACATCCGCCGGATGCGGGCGCAGCGCGCGAATGCGGCCAACGCATCGGGCACGCTGGCCCATGCGGTGAAGCGCGCGCGCGAGGCCGGCATCGATGCCGCGCTGCTCAGCAAGTTCTTCGGACAGGCGCTGATCTCGCCGGTGCTGACCGCGCATCCCACCGAAGTGCGGCGCAAGAGCACCATCGACCGCGAAATGGAAATCGCGGCATTGCTGGACCGGCGCGAGCGCATGCAGCTCACCGCCGAGGAGATCGAGGCGTCGGAAGAGCAATTGCGCCGCGCCGTCGTCACCCTGTGGCAGACCAATCTGCTGCGCCGGAGCAAGTTGACGGTGCTCGACGAAGTCGCCAACGGATTGTCGTTCTACGACTACACGTTCCTGCGTGAGGTGCCGCGTCTGCATTGCGTGCTGGAGGACAGCCTGCGCGCGCAGGGCGGCGCTGCCGAACTCGGCTCGTTCCTGCGCATGGGCAGCTGGATCGGCGGCGACCGCGACGGCAATCCGTTCGTCACGGCAGATGTGATGCGCGGCACCATGATGCTGCAGAGCAGGCGCGCCTTCAGCTTCTATCTCGACGAACTCCACGCGCTGGGCGCGGAACTGTCGATGGCAGCGCATCTCGCCGATGTCTCCGATGAACTCCGCGCATTGGCCGAACGCTCCCCTGATCCATCGCCGCACCGCGCCGGCGAGCCCTATCGTCTGGCGATCTCCGGCGTCTATGCCCGCATGGCGGCAACGGCCCATGCGCTCGAGCTGCCGAACCGCCGCGCAGCCGTGGGCGATGCGCCGGCTTACGTATCGGCGCAGGAGTTCAAGGCCGATCTCGACGTGCTCGATCGTTCGCTGATCGCTGATAATTCCGCAGTCATCGCCCGCGGCCGGCTGCGGCAATTGCGCCGCGCGGTGGATTGCTTTGGCTTCTATCTCGCCAGTCTCGACATCCGGCAGAATTCCGCTGTGCATGAGCGCACCGTCGCCGAACTGATTGACGCGGCGATGCCCGGCACGTCCTATCTCGCGCTCGGCGAGGAGGCGCGCATCGCGCTGCTGACGAATGAATTGAAGAACGCGCGGCCGCTCGGCTCGCTGTTCGTCAAATACAGCGATGAGACGCTGGGCGAACTCGCACTGTTCCGCATGGCGGCGCAGGTTCATGCGAAATTCGGCGCGGCGGCAATCCCCCAATGCATCATCTCGATGTGCAAGGGCGTCTCCGACATGCTCGAAGTCGCAGTGCTGCTGAAGGAGGTCGGGCTCGTCGATTGCTCCGGTCGCAGCGCCATCAATATCGTGCCGCTGTTCGAGACCATCGAGGATCTGCAGGCCTCTGCAGCCATCATGGACCGCATGTTCTCGCTGCACGACTATCGCAAGTTGGTCGACAGCCGCGGCGCGGTGCAGGAAGTCATGCTCGGCTATTCCGACAGCAACAAGGATGGCGGCTTCGTCACTTCCGGCTGGGAACTGTACAAGGCCGAGATCGAGCTCATCGAAGTGTTCGAGCGGCATCACATCCGGCTCAGGCTGTTCCACGGTCGCGGCGGCTCGGTCGGCCGCGGCGGCGGCCCAAGCCACGATGCGATCCTGGCGCAGCCCGGCGGCGCGGTGGATGGCCAGATCCGCATCACCGAACAGGGCGAGATCATCTCCAGCAAATATTCCAATGCCGAGGTTGGCCGCAACAATCTGGAAATCCTCGCCGCCGCAACGCTGGAAGCAAGCCTGCTGGCACCGAAGCACAGCGCGCCGCGCCGCGAATATCTCGAAGCCATGGAGGAGATTTCCGAACTGGCCTTCAAGGCCTATCGCGGGCTGGTCTATGAGACCGAGGGCTTTGTCGATTACTTCTGGGAATCCACCGTCATCAATGAGATCTCGACGCTGAACATCGGCAGCCGTCCGGCCTCGCGCAAGAAGACCCGCGCCATCGAGGATTTGCGCGCGATCCCGTGGGTGTTCTCCTGGGCGCAGTGCCGCTTGATGCTGCCGGGCTGGTATGGCTTCGGCAGCGCCATCGAGGCGTGGCTCGCCAATCATCCCGACAAGGGCATGGTCTTCCTGCAGGAGATGCACCGCGAATGGCCGTTCTTCCGCACGCTGTTGTCCAACATGGACATGGTGCTGGCCAAGAGCTCCATCGCCATCGCCTCGCGCTATGCTGAGCTTGTCGCCGACCAGAAGCTGCGCGAGACCATCTTCGGCCGCATCCGCGGCGAATGGCATCTGTGCATCGAGACGCTGCTGGATATTATGGAGCAGGAGCGCCTGCTGCAAAACAATCCGCTGCTCGATCGCTCGATCCGCAATCGCTTCCCGTATCTCGATCCGCTCAACCACGTGCAGGTCGAGCTGCTGAAAGAGCACCGTGCGAATAATCCGGACGAGCAGGTGCTGCGTGGGATTCAGCTGACGATCAACGGGATCTCGGCGGGGCTGCGGAATAGCGGGTAGGGGGAGCGCGCAGATGTGAGTGGCCTCCCTCCCCCTTGCGGGGAGGGTCGGCCGAACGAGGCGATGCGACGCATCGCCGAAGTGGAGGCCGGGGTGGGGGTGCCACAGGCGCCGTCGCTTGTGGCACCCCCACCCGTCACGTTTGCTCGCTCCGCTCGCAACGCGCCACCCTCCCCGCAAGGGGGAGGGTGAAGAAAGCCCTCAACAGAAATGCGCGCCCTGCGTTTCCACATAGACCGCATAGAGTGACTGGCTCGCCGTCATGAACAGCCGGTTGCGCTTCTTGCCGCCGAAACACACGTTCGCGCAGGTCTCCGGCAGCTTGATCTGGCCGATGCGCTGGCCGTCCGGCGCGAAGATTTGCACGCCGTCATAGCCGTCGCCGACCCAGCCGGCACCGACCCAGATATTGCCTTCGGTATCGACGCGCAGCCCGTCAGGGAAGCCGGACTTGCCATCCAGCGTCATGTCGATCAGCGGCTTGCCATTCGAGAGCTTGCCGCCGTCGACGTCGTACTGCCAGACGACATTCTTGGCATTGGGATAATGCGTGATGCCGGTGTCGCAGACATAGAGCTTCTTGTAGTCCGGGCTGAAGGCCAGACCATTCGGCTTGAACGGATCGTCTGCGACCTTGCTGATCTGGCCGTTCGTTGGATCGATGCGATATACCGCTTCCTTCTGGTGCGGCTGCGTGACGCCCGGCGCCGCGCGTTGTCCTTCATAGAGATTGATGGCGCCGTAGCCGGGATCGGTGAACCAGATCGCCTTGTCGATCGGATTGACCACCATATCGTTCGGCCCGTTCAGCGGCTTGCCGTTTGCCTGTTCAGCCAGCGTCGTGACGCTGCCATTGTGCTCGAAGCGGACAAGGCGCGTGCGCTGCGCGGAAAGCTGGCGGCCCTCGGTGTCGAACGAATTCCCGTTGCTCTCCTCGGATGGATAGCGGAAGCGCTCGGAGATGTGGCCGTCATCGTCGAGATAACGCAACTGGCGATTGGCAGGGATATCGCTCCAGATCAGATACTGACCCTGTGCATTCCACGCCGGTCCCTCCGCCCACAGGCAGCCCGTATAGAGCCGCTTGATGACGGTGTTGCCGACTCTCGCCTTGAAGCGATTGGCGTCGATGACGACGATATCGGGATCGGGATAGCGCTGCGGTTCCGCGCCGCGGTTGAAATTTCGCGCCAGCGCATCGGGCGCGATCAGCGATGTCGCGGCCATTGCCGCGGCGCCGCTCAGGATTTTTCTGCGACTGAGTGAGTTGGATATTGCGGCGGGTTGAACTGCGTCGTTCGCGTCGAGCTGAGTTGGCATCGTCGTCCTCCCGGCTTTTCTGGTTTGCTCCAGTTATTGCCAGCAGTCTAAATACCGTTGCGACGGCGATGCTACACAATTCGATGCTGCCGCGCGGTCATGGCGGTGCACAAGCGCGCATCGCAGCGCAGTGAACGTTTTGATAGTTCCATGCGACCAACACCAAAGCTCTCATTTGATGCGCGGTTCCCCATGTCGTTGTTTCGCTGTCACATATGTGTTGCAGTCGCTTCTGCAGCATTGCTGTTCGCCACATCATTGTCAGCACACGCGGATAATGGATGTCGCCCGCCGATGGATCAGCGGATGATCGCAGGCTGTAGCGATATCATCGATCGTCCCGGCGCAACGGATGCCGAGCGCTCCGAAGCGCTTCGCCTTCGCGCCATCGGGAACTTCGAACTCGGCCATATGGAGGCGGCGCGCGCGGACTTTACTGCGTTCATCGCACTCAATCCTGATTTTGCGAAAGGCTATGGCGCGCGCGCCATGGTCCACAACCGCCTCGACGAATTCGATCTGGCTATCGCGGATGCTAACAAGGCGATCGCCCTCGATCCCACTTACTCCTCGGGCTTCGGCTCGCGGGCGAGCGCCTATGAATCCAAGGGCGATTTCGTGCGGGCGCGCGCCGACTATGACAAGGCGATTCGCCTGCAGCCGGGCAATTCGTCCTACCACCGCGGACGCGGAATGTTGCGGAAGAGATTGGCCGACATCGATGGCGCGATCGCGGATTTCTCGGAAGCCATCCGCCTCGATCCGAAAGACTATGCGGCGTTTGCATTGCGCGGCAACAGCCGTGCCGCTAAGAAAGACTACGAGAGGGCGTTGGCCGACTATGACGCTGCGCTACAGATCGAGCCCGGCGACAGCTATGCCCACCGTGGTCGCGCCGACATCAGGATTCGACGCGGCGACAATGACGGCGCGATCGCGGATTTCGATGTCGTTCTGGCCGGCAATCCGAACGACGTCGGCGCCCATGTTGACCGCGGCATCGCCTTCGCGCGCAAGGGCGATTTCGCCGGCGCGATCCCGGACCTGGATGCGGCGCTGAAGCTGAGGCCGGATGATCCCGACACCCGCAACCGGCGGTCGCATATGAACTTCATCGAGGGACATTTCGCCGAGGCTGCCGCCGATTTCGGCGACGTGGTCGAGAAGACGCCGGAATACGAGCTGGGCAAGCTGCTACGCTACATCGCGCGGGCGCGCAGCGGCGACAACGACATCGGCGAGCTAAAACGCAATACCGACAAGCTCGATCGCAAGGGCTGGCCATGGCCGATGGTCGCGGTCTATCTCGGCCAGATGAGTCGGGAGGAGATGCTCGCCAAAATGAAGAACATGCGGCTGGAGGACGACTTCGGCGATTGCGGCGTGTCGTTCTATCTCGGCCAGTATCTGATGGTGAAGCACAAGCCGCAGGAGGCGCTGCCCTATCTGAAACAGGCAGCTGAAGTGTGCCGGGGCGATGGCGAATTCGAGCGTGACGCGGCTCGCGCCGAGCTCAGGCGGCAGCAGGCGGCGCGCTGATCAATAAAAAAGGAGCAGCGTTGGCACTGCCCCTTTTTTGACGTTTGCCGGCAAGCGCGCTCAGACCTCGTGCTTGTCCGAAGCGAAGATCGCGATGAGCGTGATCGTCGCGGCGGCGAGCACGTAATAGCCGATGTAAGCGAGACCGTAATTTGCCTGCAGCCAGGTGGCGATATAGGGCGCCAGTGAGGCGCCGAAGATGCTCGCCAGATTGAACGTCATCGACGAGCCGGTATAGCGTACGGCGGTCGGGAACGGTGCCGCCAGCGCGGCGCCGATCAGGCCATAATTGACGCCGAAGATCGCCAGACCGATCAGCGCGAAGGCATAGATGCCCGCCACGCCGCCTGACAGCAGCGGCGCCAGGAAGAACGAGAACACGATCACCATCAGGCAATTGGCGATCAGCAGCGTGCGGCGACCGATCTTGTCGGCGAGCAGGCCGGCCAGGATGTTGGTGGTGCCGAAGGCGACGGCGCCGGCGATCTGCACCTTGAGCGCGTCGAGCAGCGACATCTTCGCGATCCCGACATTGTAGGACAGCAGATAGGCCGTGCAGACATAGAAGAACACGAAGGTCATCAGACCGACCAGCGTGCCGAGCACGAGGCTGCGCTTGTGCTTGCGCAGCAGCTCCATGCTGGGGACGGCAACGCGCTCGGCCTTCTCGATTGCCTTCTGGAATTCCGGCGTCTCGGTGATCGACAGGCGCACCCACAATCCGATGGCGATCAGCACGATGGAGGCGAGGAACGGCACGCGCCACGCCCAGCTCAGGAACGTTTCCGGCGAGACGAAGTGCAGCAGAATGAAGAACGTGCCGGACGACAGGAACAGGCCGAGCGGCGCACCGAGCTGCGGGAACATGGCGTACCAGTTGCGCTTGCCTTCCGGTGCATTCTCGGTGGCGAGCAGCACTGCGCCGCCCCATTCGCCGCCGAGTCCAAAGCCCTGACCGAAACGGCACAGCACCAGCAGCAGCGGCGCAGCGAGGCCGATCTGCGCGTGAGTCGGCAGCAGGCCGATCAGCACGGTCGAAATGCCCATGGTCAGCAAGGCTGCGACCAGCGTGGTCTTGCGGCCGACGCGATCGCCGAAATGGCCGAACACGACAGCGCCGAACGGACGCGCAAAGAACGCGATCGAGAACACCGCGAAGGACGCGAGCAGCGCGGCGGTGTCGTTGCCAGCCGGGAAGAACAGTTTTGGAAACACCAGCACCGCGGCGGTGGCATAGACGTAGAAGTCGAAGAATTCGATCGTGGTGCCGATCAGGCTCGCCAGCAGAACGCGGGCGGGGGAATTCAGCGGCTTGGAATGCGGCATGGCCGCGGAGGGCATCGCGCCCGCGTGATCTGTCATGATGTTCGTCCAGCAAATGCGGTTTCGTCCGCACATGCGTGACGTCAAACCCGTTGATTGCTGGTGACATAGCCGGTCTTGGCCGGCGTTTGAATTCTTTACGACGAAATTAGCGCGATCTCGGGTCAGATAAGACCGCTATGCATAGCTATTTGAGTAATATTGTTTGGTTTTCGATTTTGGGTTGTGGAGATGGTCGGTGTGTCGGCGGCGAGAGGGCGGCAACCTCTCCACGTCATGCCCGGGCAAAGCGCGAAGCGCGGCTTCGCTAGATGTCCCGGGCATCCACGCCTTTTGTTTGGTCGCCAAGACGTGGATGGCCGGGACAAGCCCGGCCATGGCGCACAGTGTGGTTAGACTGGATCCCAGCTGAAAATGTCAGCCGAACGATCGAGCTTGTAGAACGACGACTTCAGCGCCGGCATGCCGTGCTCGGCGAGGGACTGCGGGGTCCAGCCTTCGGCGCGGTGGATCGAGCGCAGCGGGCGCGACTGGCCCATCAGGAAGATCTCGTTCATGCGCGCGGCAAAGATCTGCCCGGAGATTTCCTTGGCGTCGTCGGAGAGCAGATGCGCCACCAGCGGTGCGATCTTTTCCGGACCCATGCGCTGCATGCGTTCGACGCGGGCCTTCTCGGCTTCGGTCTCGGTCGGGATGCTGCCGATCATGCGGCTCCAGGCGAAGGGCGAGACGCAGTTCGAATTGACGCCAAAGCGGCCCATGTCGAGCGCGATCGACTTCGACAGGCCGACGATGCCGAGCTTGGCCGCCGAGTAATTGGCCTGGCCGAAATTGCCGATCAGACCCGAGGTCGAGGTGAAGTGCACGAACGAGCCGGAATTCTGCTCGCGGAAATATCGCGCGGCAGCATGGGATGTATAGAACGAGCCCATCAGATGGACCTTGATCACCATCTCGAAGGCATCGATGGACATCTTGTGGAAGATCGCGTCGCGCAGGATGCCGGCATTGTTCACCACACCGTCGATCTTGCCGTAGGTGTCCACGGCCTGCTTGATGATCTTGCTGGCCGGGATCGCTTCGGCCACCGACTCGAAGTTCGCGACGGCGGTGCCGCCGGCCTTGGTGATTTCCTCGACGACCTGTTCGGCCGGTGCCGCGCCATCGCCGCCCGACCCGTCGGTGCCGACGCCGGGATCGTTGACGACGACCTTTGCGCCTTCAGCGGCGCAGAGTAGCGCAATGCCACGGCCAATGCCGCGACCCGCGCCGGTGACGACAATGACCTTGCCGTCGAGTGATTTGGTAGATGCCATGTGGTTTTCCTTTTGGTGGTGTGATTGATGTTTTCTAACCTCTCCCCGCCGGGGCGAAGCGAAGCTTCGCTAGGCGGGGAGAGGTCGTCCCGGCGAAGCCGGGGCGGGTGAGGGGGACTATCCGCTTGCTCCGTGCTTGCGGATAGTCCCCCTCATCCGTCTCGAACGCGCTTCGCGCATTCGAGCCACCTTCTCCCCGCAAGCGGGGAGAAGGCACCGCGTTTACTTCTCGTTCGTAAAAATCACCGTGCCCGACGCGGCGAACATGCCGCCGACGCCGTGGCACACTGAGATCTTCGCGCCAGGCACCTGTGCCGGCGCGATGCCGCGCATCTGCCGTACGCTCTCCTGCAGCGCATACATGCCGTACATGCCGGAATGCATATAGCTGAGGCCGCCGCCATTGGTGTTCATCGGCAGCTTGCCGCCGGGGCGGGTGTTGCCGTCCGCGATGAACTTGCCGGTTTCCTCATGCGGCATGAAGCCGAGATCGCCGAGACCATACAATGGCAGATGCGCGAAGGCATCGTAGATCATCAGGTGATCGACGTCCTTGTGGGTAATGCCGGCTTCGCGGAATGCGGTCGGTCCGGCCACGGTGAAAGCGCGCGATGAATCGAAGGTCTTCATCTGGCTGACCATCGGCGTTTCCACGCTCTCGCCGGTGCCGAGAATATAGACCGGCTTGTTCGGGAAATCCTTGGCGCGATCCGCCGAGGTCAGGATCAATGCGCCACCGCCATCGGTGACGAGGCAGCATTGCAGGATGCGGAACGGATAGGCGATCATCTTCGAGTTCAGCACGTCCTCGACCGTGATCGGCGCCTTCATCATGGCGCGCGGATTCTTCGCGGCCCATTCACGCTGGAACACGGCGACCGACGCGATCTGCTCGTGGGTGATGCCGTGCGTCTTCATGTAGCGCAGCACGGGGATCGGGAACATGCTCGGCGGACCGTAGACGCCATAGGGCGCCTCGAACTGGCCCTGCAGGCCGTCGGCCGGAATCGAGCGCGGCAGTTTGCCGATCATCGACTTGCCGGACTCCGCGTGCGTGATCAGAACCGTCTTGCACAGGCCGGCCTCGATCGCCGCGGCCGCGTGGCGAACATGCAGCATGAACGAGCAACCGCCGACGGATGTACCGTCGACCCAGGTCGGCGTGATGCCGAGATAATGCGCGATCTGCTGCGGCGTCTCGACGGCCGTGGCGATGCCATCGATGTCGGACAGTTTTAGCCCGGCATCCTTGATGGCATTGAGGGCCGCATCCGCGTGAAGCTGGATCTGCGACATGTTGGGGATGACGCCGAGCTCGGTGGTCTCGGCTGCGCCGACAACGGCGACTGCGTTTCTGCGCATGATCTCAGCCCTTCGCCGGGCGGAATACGGGGAGGGTGATGGCGTCGTCGAGCTTCTCGAAGGCGACCTCGAGCTTCATGTCGAGTTCGAGCGCTTCGGGCGTCTGCGGGCAATCGATGATGTTGCTCATCAGCCGCGGACCTTCTTCAAGCTCGACCACGGCAATCGCGTAAGGCGGCGTGAAACCCGGCGCGGCGGGCCGGTGATTGATGACGTAGCTGTAGAGGAAACCCTTGCCCGAGGCCTTGAACACCGAGACCTTGCGCGAGGCGCAGCCGGGGCAGAACGGCCGCGGCGGAAAATACACATTGCTGCAATCGTCGCAGCGCTGCAGGCGGAGTTCGCCGGCTTTTGCGCCGTCCCAATAATGCTGGGTTTCCGGTGTCGGTTTCGGCCGCGCGCGGGCTGGTTCAGCCATGTGTGGTGTTCTCTCCCTTGGACGGGGATTTGGCCCCGTTCGTTGTCCTCTGGATGGACATTCCACATTCCACCGGGGGCGGTCCAGCGCGCGTGCTGCATGGCCGTATCTGCTCACTGCGGGACGACGTGGAATTCCGGTTGGAAAACGTGCGAGGCTTGTCCCGCTGCAACCAGGCAGGGTAGGTTGGTACGGATGGTTCAGGGAGCATGACGTGAAGCTGCGCGAGATCGCCCATTCCCGCACAGGTGACAAAGGCAACATTTCCAACATCTCGGTAATTGCCTTTGACGCAAAGCTATATCCGTTGATAGTATCCCAGGTGACCGCCGCGCGCGTGAAGGCCCTGTTTGCGGGCATCGTCGCGGGCGAGGTGGTCCGCTATGAACTGCCCAATCTGGCGGCCTTGAATTTCGTCATGGATCAGGCGCTTGGCGGCGGGGTGACGCGATCGCTCGCGCTCGATGCGCATGGCAAATCGCTCAGCTCCGCGCTGCTCGATCTGGAAATCGAGGACACTTTCGGCGATACCGACCGGGCGCCGTGACCACTTGCGGGTCCGGCAAGACACACAGGATGCCGCGACCATGAGCAACGACTTCCACCAGACCGCACCGACCCTCGCCAGCCTGGCCGCCGACCTTGCCGCCGGTCGCACCACGTCCCGCAAGCTGGTCGAAGCCTGTCTGGCCAAAATCGCCGATCCGAACGGCGAGGGCGAGCGCACCTTCATTCACGTCGACAAGGATGCGGCTCTGGCCGCCGCCGATGCCATGGATGCGCTGCGCAAGGCCAATGCCGCGCCGTCGCGCTTTGCCGGCATTCCGATCTCCATCAAGGATCTGTTCGACATCAAGGGTCAGGTGACCCGCGCCGGTTCGCGCGCGCTGGACGATTCTGCGCCGGCCGACGCCGATGCGCCGACTGTCGCACGTCTGCGCCGCGCCGGTTTCGTGGTGATCGGGCGCACCAACATGGTTGAATTCGCCTATTCGGGCATCGGCACCAATCCGCATTACGGCACGCCGAAAGGCGCGTGGAAGCGCGAGCTCGGCCATGTGCCGGGTGGCTCGTCCTCCGGTGCCGCCGTCTCCGTGCTCGATGGCATGGCGCATGCGGCATTGGGTACCGACACCGGCGGTTCCTGCCGCATTCCCGCGGCCTTCAACGGCATCGTCGGCTACAAGCCGACGCAGCGCCGCGTGCCGCTCGATGGTGCCGTGCCGCTGTCCTTTACCCTCGACAGCATCGGCCCGCTCGCACGCTCGGTCGCCTGCTGCGCGGCGATGGATGCTGTGCTGGCCGGCGAACCGGAATTTGAGCTCACGCCGCGCCCGATCAAAGGCATGCGTCTCGCGGTGCCGACGACGCTGGCGATGGACGATCTCGATCCGGTCGTCGCCTCGGCCTTCGAACGCGCGCTGAAGAAGCTCGCCGAGAAGGGCGCGATCATCGAGCGCATCGAAGTGCCTGAGTTCAACGACATCGCGCCGATGAGCACCAAGGGCGGCTTTACGGCGGCTGAGAGCTACGCCTGGCATCGCTATCTCCTGGCCAGCAAGGGTGACGTCTATGATCCCAGAGTCGCGCTGCGCATCCAGCGCGGCGAGACCCAGAACGCCGCCGACTATCTCGACCTCCTGCCGATGCGCCGTTCGTTGATCGCGCGCACCGAAAAGCGCATCGCGCCTTACGATGCGCTGGTGCTGCCGACCAGCGCGATTACGCCGCCGTCGATTGCCGACATGGAAGACGACAAGGTGTTCTCCAAGCAGAACCTGATGGCGCTGCGCAACTGCACGCTGATCAACATGATCGACGGCTGCGCCATCTCGCTGCCGATCTCGGCCGCGGACGAAGCGCCTGTCGGCCTGATGCTGGCAGCCGCCGGCGGCGCCGACCGTCGCATCTTCGAACTCGCCGCGGGGATGGAGACGCTCGTTCGTGGCTGATGTTTTCTAACCTCTCCCCGCAGGCGGGGAGAGGGAGCGCGACGCCGGAACTCACTTTCAATTGCAAGCAAGGAAGAACCATATGACCACCGAGATCGCGTTCACGCTGGACGCAAAGGGCACCAAGACGCCGCTGACGCTCAAGATCACCCAGGGCGTCATCGCCGGCTGGACCGGCCGCGATCCCGTCGCGCGCGATCATCACATCAAGGAACTCGAGGCGCTCGGCATCGCGCCGCCGGCCTCGACGCCGATCTACTACCGCTGCTCGGCGCGCCGCTTCACCACTGACGGCATGATCGAATGCACCGACGAGAATTCCTCGGGCGAAGTCGAATTCTGCCTGATCGCGTCAGGCGGCAAGACCTATGTCGGCGTCGGCTCCGACCATACCGACCGCAAGGTCGAGACCTACAACATCACCGTGTCGAAGCAGATGTGCGACAAGCCGATCGCACCTGTCGTGTGGGAGCTCTCCGAACTGCTTCCGCATTGGGACCAGATCATCCTGCGCTCCTGGGCGACCATCAAGGGCGAGAAGGTGCTGTATCAGGAAGGCCTGCTGAGCGGCATGCTGCCGGTGGCCGAACTGATCAAGAAAGGTTTCGACAGCGACACGCTGCCAGACGGCACGGCGATGTTCGGCGGCACCTTCGCCGCCAAGGGCGGCATCCGCCCGGCCGATCGTTTCGACTACGAGATCGAAGATCCCGTGCTGAAGCGCAAGATCAGCCATGGCTATGATGTGAAGACATTGCCGGTGGTGGGTTAACCACCCGCTCGTCGTAGTCCGACACTCGTCATTCCGGGGCACGCGCGCATCTTCGTGCGCGTGAACCCGGAATCCCGACGTGTTTGGCTCCCGGAGACCCCCCATGCCGAGATTCCGGGTTCGCGATCGCCAAGTGGCGCTCGCGCCCCGGAATGACAGTGAGAGGCATCCGGAAATCGGGTGGCTTCACCCGCCCATCTCCCCAAAATGGCCAACAGGCCATGACATGCTGATCGCGGCCGGATGACGGAGGCGATGATATGGTTTCACTCGCGAAGAAGCGCCCAGAAAACAATGACGCGCCGCAGGCGCGCGTCGATGCCATCGACTGGCAGCGCATCGGCGCCGAACTTGACGCCCAGGGCTGTGCCGTGTTCGAGAAACTGCTCACGCCCGATGAGTGTCGTCACCTCGCATCGCTCTATCCCGACGATTCCCGTTTCCGCAGCCGCATCGTCATGGGCCGCCACGGCTTCGGCCGCGGCGAATACAAATATTTCAACTATCCGCTGCCCGATCCGATCGCCGGCCTGCGTCCGGCGCTCTACGGACCATTGAGCACGATCGCCAATCGCTGGAACGAGGCGATGGGGATCGACGTGCGCTTTCCCGCCGATCACGCCGCGTTTCTCAAGCGCTGCCACGACGCCGGACAGACCCGACCGACGCCGCTGCTGCTGCAATATGAAGCCGGGGACTACAACTGCCTGCATCAGGATCTCTATGGCGAACACGTGTTTCCGCTACAGGTCGCGATCCTGCTGTCGGAGCCGTCGGAGGATTTCACCGGCGGAGAATTCGTGTTGACGGAGCAGCGTCCGCGCATGCAGTCGCGCGCCGAAGTGGTAGACTTGCGGCAGGGCGATGCCGTGGTGTTCGCCGTGCATCACCGGCCGGTTGCCGGCACATGCGGCAGCTATCGCGTCAATCTGCGCCATGGCGTCAGCCGGGTGAAGTCGGGCCGGCGCCATACGCTCGGGGTGATCTTTCACGATGCGAAGTGACGGGACGACTGAACAACCGCGATGACCGACCTGTTTGCCGATATCAGGGATGACCAGCCTGCGTGTGAAGAGCTCGCCGAGGGAGCCGTTCTGCTGCGCAACTTCTTCGCCGCCGAACAGCCGGATGTAATCGCCGCGCTGCGTATGATCGTGAAGGCGGCGCCGTTCCGCCATCTGGTCACGCCGGGCGGTCACACCATGTCGGTCGCCATGACCAATTGCGGCCGTGTCGGGTGGGTGTCGGATCCCCGGGGCTATCGCTACGACCCCGTCGATCCCGACAGCGGTAAGCGATGGCCCGAAATGCCGGTGCCGTTTCGCGATCTCGCCGCGCGCGCGGCGGTTCAGGCCGGCTTCGAGGCCTTCGTGCCGGATGCCTGTCTCATCAATCGCTACAAGCCCGGTGCCAAACTCTCGCTGCACCAGGACAAGGACGAGCTGGATCTGCGCGCGCCCATCGTCTCGGTGTCGCTCGGCCTGCCGGCGACATTTCTGTTCGGCGGTCTCACCCGCAGCGCGCCCACGAGGCGCTATCGTCTGACCCATGGTGATGTCGTGGTCTGGGGCGGCCCGTCGCGGCTGGCCTATCATGGCGTCGCGCCGCTGCCGGATGGCGAGCATCCGGTCATGGGCGGCCAGCGCATCAATCTGACCTTCCGCAAGACCTGTTGAATGGGACCTGTTGAGCGCTGCGCGTTGAACGCTTTCCTCGGCTGCCGCGACCATTCTATGGTCGGGCGGGTGAGGGGACCATGAGCGAGCAGGAACGAACCGGCACACAGGCCGCCACCAGCAACGGCGCGGGCGTCTATCTCGCCGTCCTGCAACTGGTGTTCACGCTCGGCTGGGTCACCTATGTGATCTATCTGCCGAAGCTCGCCGCCGATGTCGGCATTGCGCCGACCGTCGTGATCTTCATCTTGATGCTCGATCAGGCGATCTTCACCGTCACCGATACGGCGATGGGCCTGGTCGCTGACAGGATCGCGCGCGTGGTCGGGCGGCTCGGTCTCATTGTCGGCATCCTGACCGCAGTGTCCTGCGCAGCCTTCGTCGCGCTGCCTTTCGTTGCCGGGCAGGGACCGAAGGCGCAAGTCGCGCTGATCGCATTGATCGTGATCTGGTCGGCAACATCCTCTGCCTTGCGCGCGCCGCCGCTGACATTGCTTGGCAAATATGCGGCGCGCCCATCGCGGCCATTTCTCGCGGCGTTGGCCATGCTCGGCTATGGCGTTGCCGGCGCGCTCGCGCCCTATCTCGGCACGACATTGCGCGGCGTCGATGCGCGGCTGCCTTTCGTACTTGCCGGCGTCGTCTTGCTGATCGTGACGCTGGCGCTGTCGCGCGTCGAGCGTGGCCTCGTGCATGTCAGCGCCCGTGAGGCAAAGGCTTTGCCGGCACCAGGCAAGGCGCTCGGCCGTGTGCCCATGCTGTTCATCGCTGCGATGGTCATTCTCGCGCTCGGCTTCCAGCTGCATTTCAGCATCAACAGCGCGCCGATGTTCCTGCGCTTCGCCAAGCCGGCCGATCTGGAATGGCTGATGCCGATCTTCTGGATCGGATTCAACATCGCGATGTTTCCGGCCAGCGCGGTGGTCAAGCGTCAGGGCGGGATTCTCGTCATTGGCGTCGCCGCATTGCTCGGCGCGCTTGCGGTGATCGGCGCGGAGTTCGCCGTGAATCTCAACATGCTGATCGCGGCGCAGTTCATCGCCGGCGCGGCATGGGGCTGCATGATGATGAGCGCGGTGTCGGCGGCGATGGCGATCGGCGAGACCGGCGCCGAGGGCAAGGTCATCGGTCTCGTCTTCTCGGCGCTCGCGCTCGCGACTTTCGCACGCGTGGCTGCGGTCGCCGGCGGATTGCAGAAGCTGCCGGACTATGCGCCGCTGCTGCACTGGGCACCCGTCGCATGCTGGGCGGTCGCCGGTGCTGGACTACTGGCGCTTGCTGCGGTTCGGTGGCAGCGCGTGCCACACACTCGTCATTCCGGGGCGGGACCGACGCCGTAGGCGACGGGACCGAACCCGGAATCCCATTATGTTCATCACCTTCCGCGGCCCGGAATTGAGGAGCGATGAACACATCGGGATTCCCCGCCACTCCAGTTGGAGTGGCTGAGGTTCGCGAAGTGCGCGCCCCGGAATGACAGTGTGAGGAGACGATTTAATCGATCGATTAAATTTTGCTGGCCAATGCATTCGGCCGCCATTACGCTTTCCTCAATAAAAACCAGAACGAGGAAACGACAATGACCCGAATGGGCATATTGGCTGCCATTGCTGTTGCTTGCCTGAACGGTTCGGCGCTTGCCGAACCCATCACCAAACCTCTCACCATCGCCGTGCTGAACGACAAGAGTTCGGTGTTTTCCGATGCCGGCGGCACCGGCAGCGTGGTCGCGGCGCAGCTTGCGATCGACGATGTTGGCGGCAAGGTACGCGGCCTGCCGGTGAAGCTGCTCGGGCCGGATCATCAGAACAAGACCGATATCGGCGTGTCGCTGGCGCGCGATCTCTACGATCAGCAGGGCGTCGATGCGATCTTCGACATCGGCAATTCGGCGATCTCGCTGGCCGTGCAGAACATGGCGCGCGAGCGCGGCAAGGTGCTGGTGCATGTCGGCTCGGCCACTGCCGACGTGTTCGGCAAGCAATGCGCGCCGACCGCTGCGATGTGGCTCTACGACACCTATTCGCTGGCGCAGGGCATCGCCAAGGCGGTGGTCAAGCAGGGCGGCGACACCTGGTATTTCATCACGGCGGATTACGCGTTCGGTATCGCCATGCAGGCGGAAGTCTCGAAAGTGGTGGAAGCTGCCGGCGGCAAGGTGCTCGGCGCGGTGAAGCATCCGGTCGGGACGATGGATTTCTCGTCCTTCCTGCTACAGGCGCAATCCTCCGGCGCCAAGGTGATCGCGCTCGCCAATGCGTCCGGCGACACCGTCACCAATATCAAGCAGGCGCGCGAATTCCAGATCGGCGAGGGCAAGCAGAAGCTCGCCGTGCTGATCTTCTATCTCACCTCGGTGAAGGCGCTAGGCTCGGAGGCCACGCAAGGCGTGCAGTATCTCGAAGGCTATTACTGGGACAATGACGACAAGAGCCGCGAATTCGGCAAGCGCTTCATGGCCAAGCACGGCAAGATGCCGACCCATGCGCAGGCTGGCGTCTATAGCGCGGTGAAGCATTATCTGCGCGCCGCCGAAGCCGCCAACGAGAATGACGGATTGAAGGTGATGCGTCAGATGAAGGCGATGCCGGTCGACGATTTCTTCGCGCCGGGCGCCCGCGTGCGCGAGGACGGCCGGCTGATGAACGACATGCTGCTGGCAGAAGTGAAGAAGCCGTCGGAGGTCAAAGGCGAGTGGGACCTGCTCACCATCAAGGGCAAAGTGAAGGCGGAAGACATCATGCGGCCGATCGCGGATGGCGGATGCACGCTGCTGGATCCGCCGGTCAAACAATAAACTCGTCGTTTCGGGGCGTACTAACCTCTCCCCGCATTTGCGGGGAGAGGTCGACGCGCCTTTCGATGCGCAGCATCGAGTGGCGCGGCGGGTGAGGGGCATCCACTGCAGTTGCTGCGAACTATTCCTATCAGATCGCACATCTTCGACCCGACAGGTTGAGCATGTGTCGTCTTTCTTGCCTCGCCCCTCACCCGACCGTCTTCGCTGCGCTACGCCGGTCGACCTCTCCCCGCGCAGAGCGGGGAGAGGTTAAGAAGGCTTCTTCGGATGAATGAACGCCCACGGACTGACTTCCGAGTCCCTGACCAAATCCACCGCGATCAGATACGGCCCGCCGTCCGCCAGCGCCTTTTCCAGCGCCGGCTTGAACTCCGCCGGTGACGTCACCCTGATAGCACCGACGCCGAATGACTCCGCGAGCTTGACGAAATCCGGATTGACCAGATCCGCCGCGACCACGCGGCCGTCGAACACCTGCAACTGGTCGCGCCGCACATTGCCATAGGCATTGTTGTTGAACACCAGCGTCACCACGCCGATCTTGAACTGCACGGCCGTCGCCAGTTCCTGCACCGCGAACATGAAGCCGCCATCGCCGGTGATCGCCACAACCGGCCGGTCCGGCTGCGCGACCTTGGCGCCGAGCGCGGTGGGAAAGCCGGAGCCGAGCGTGCCCTGATAGCCCGAGGTGATGAAGGTGCGGGGCTGATAGACCGGGAAGCCGAACCATGAGGTGAAGCCGACCTGCGACAGCTCGTCGGTGACGATGGCGTTGTCCGGCAGCACGTCGCGCAGGATGTCGAGATAGGCCATCTGCGGCTGGATCGCCTGGATGTCCTTCTGCGCTTTCGCCGAGGCTGCGCGGATCGTCTCGCGACGCCCGGCCGTCTTCGTGTATCCGGCCTTGCTTACGGCGGCGACCAGCGCGCGCGTTCCTTCTGTCGCATCGGCAACGATCGGCGCATCGACCGTGAGCCGTCGGAATTCGACGGGATCGATATCGATGCGGATAGACTTCAGCCCCTCCGGCCGGAACGGCCAGCGGAACGTGGTCGGCAATTCCATCCGCGAACCGATGCCGATCATGAGATCGGTCTGCGGCCACAGATTATAGGCGGCGGCCATGGTCAGGCCGAGCTCATGCGCATTGCTGACGATGCCGCGGCCGGAGCGGAATGCGACCACGGGCGCGTCGATCATCTCGGCGAGTGCGAGGATGTCGTCGCCCGCATCCATCGCGCCTGCGCCGACGAAGATCATCGGCGCCTTGGCGGATTTGATCAGCGCGGCGGCGGCCTTGATGCGATCGGGATCGGGCGAGGGCGCAGCAAACGGTTCAAGCGTCGTCGCTGCGGCGGTTTCCGCGCGCTGCGTGAACACATCCCACGGCATTTCCAGCGCCACGGGGCCGCGGCGGCCGGACATCATCTCCTGAAATCCGCGTGCCACCTTGGTCGGCGCGTCCCCGGGATAGTCGATGCGCTCGGCCCATTTCACGAAACTGCGGAGTGTCGCAAGCTGGTCCGGCATCTCATGCAGATGACCGCGGCCCTTGCCAAGGTAATCACTCGGCACCTGACCGGTGAGGCACATCACCGGCTCGTTGCAGCCGAAGGCGGTCAGCATCGCCGCGCTGGCATTGAGAATGCCGGGGCCGGGCACCACGCTGAACACGCCGGGCTTGCCGGAGGCGCGGGCGTAGCCGAACGCCATATAGCCGCAGGCCTGTTCGTGGCGCGCGCCGATGACGTTCAGCTTCGCCTGATGAAAGGCGTCGAACAGACCATAGACCTGCGCGCCCGGCAGGCCGAAGACCGTGTCGACGCCGTGCGCCGTGAGCCCGCTGACGATGGCTTCGCCACCGGTGAGAACAGTCATGCGTATTCCAATCCGTTAGTGTTCGTCGACGACGCCGTTGCGCAGCGTGCCGATGCCGTCCGCCTTGATCTCGATTACATCGCCGGGGACAAGATAGCGTGGCGGATCGAAGCGCGCACCGGCGCCGGTCGGCGTGCCGGTCACGATCACGTCGCCGGGCACGAGGGTCGTGAAGGTCGAGATATAGCTCAGGAGATAGCGGAAGCCGAACATCAGCCGCGAGGTGCGATCGTCCTGCCGCAGCTCGCCGTTGACATGCGTGGTGAGGCGGATGTCAGCGATCTGGCTTTCGTCGGTATAGGGCACGATCCATGGCCCGAGACTGCCGGTGGAGTCGAAATTCTTGCCTTGCGTGACGTTGAACTTGGCGTGCCGCACCCAGTCGCGGATGGTGCCTTCGTTGCAGAGCGTCAGCGCAGCGATGTGGTCCAGCGCATCGCCCTCGGCGATGTGGCGCCCGGCCTTGCCGATCACCAGCACCACTTCGCCTTCATAGTCGAGCTGCCTGGATACGCGCGGCCGCACCAGCGGCGCCTCATGTCCGACGAAGGAGCGCGGCGTGCGCATGAACATCGAAGGATATTTCGGCGCGTCCTGACCGTCCTTGTATTCGGCGTTGCGGTCCGGATAGTTGACGCCGATGCAGATGATCTTTTCCGGGGCTGGGATCGGCGGCTGCCAGGTGATGCTGTCAATCGCAAAATCCGCAGGCTGGTTGGCCGCGGCATCCGCGAGCCGGTGCAGGGCGCCGAGCGCGATGGCCTCGCGCAAAGTCGGATAATCGCCGCCATAGCGCGCGGACAGATCGACGATCCCATCATCGGTGACGGCACCGTATTTCAGCGTGCCGTTGACGGTGAAGCTGGCGAGGCGGCAGTGGGTCATGGCGCACTCACCTCACATGCTGTTGTCATCACCCGCGAAAGCGGGTGATCCAGTATCCGGCGCTGCCCGTGTTCAATCATTGTTGTCTCCGTTTACTGGATCGCCCGGTCAAGCCGGGCGATGACAGGGGAGTATGTCGCCTCAATCCGCAATCGTCACATCTGCCACGAAGGCCGGCTCGCGCACCGCCCGCCCATCGAATGGCGAGCCTTGTTCGAACCACGAGCGCGGCGCAGGTGCGCCCCACAGGGTCTGGCGGCGCGGATCCTTCAGCGACCAGCGCAGCGGCTCGTGGTCGGTGTCCATGGTCTGGTAGTCTGACGTGTAGAGCTCGAGGCGATGGCCGTCGGGATCGCGCACATAGAGGAAGAACGCATTGGAGATGCCGTGGCGGCCGGGGCCACGTTCGAGGTTCTTCAGATAGCCCGATGACGCCATCACGTCGCAGAGATGCAGGATGTTCATCGCGGTCGGCACCCAATAGGCGAAGTGGTGCAGCCGCGGTCCCCGGCCATTGGTGATGGCGAAGTCGTGGACATTGCCCTTGCGATGCATCCAGGCAGCGGCGATGCGGCCATTGTCGCCGTCCTCTTCGCCATATTCTGTTAGCCGGAAGCCGAGCCGCGCATAGAAGTCGACGGTGTCCTGCACCTCGGCGGCGAAGACGTTGAAGTGATCGAGCCGCTGCGGATGGCAACCCTTGTAGAGATCGAAGCGGCGGAGCAGATGCGGGCGCTTCTCCATCGTCGCATAGAGTTCGATCTGGAAGCCGAATGGATCGGTGACATGCATCGTGCGGCCCTGGAACGGCCGTTCGACGAAGGAATAGGTGATACCGTTGGCGGCGAACCAAGCGGCGGCCTTGTCGAGATCGTTCTCGCTGGCGACGCGAAAGCCCAGCCGATGGCAGGCTGATGTTGCCGCCTTGCGCAGCACCAGCGAGTGATGCTGGTGTTCTTCCACGGCGCGCAGATACACCGTCTCGCTGTCGGCGTCCTCGACATGCAGGCCGACGGCGTTCTCATAGAATGCGCGGCTGGCCTTGAGATCAGTGACATCCAGCACGACGTGGCTGGAGCGCAGGATATTGAAGGGCGGATCGAACACGTGGGTCGGCACGGGCATGGGCGTTTCCTGCGTTTTTATCTCGTCATTCCGGGGCGCGTGCGCACTAGCGCACGTGAACCCGGAATCCCGATATGTTCATCACTTCTCGATGCCGGGCGGTTCAGAGGGGGATGAACCGCACGAGATTCCGGGTTCACGTGCGTAAGGGCGCACGTGCCCCGGAATGACAGTCTAGATACCGAGGCGCTGTATCTTATGCGTCCCGCGCGCGAGCGAGACGTGCTTGGTCTCCATATAAAACTCGAACGAATAGTCGCCGCCGTCGCGGCCGATGCCGGAGGCTTTCATGCCGCCGAATGGCGTCGGCAGGTGGCGGACATTTTCCGAATTGAGCCAGATCATGCCGGCCTCCAGCGCGTCGGCCACGCGCAGCGCGCGGCCCACGTCATTGGTCCAGACATAGCCGGTGAGGCCGTATTGCACGGCGTTGGCGATCTCAATGGCTTCAGCTTCGTTGCTGAACGGGATCACCGTGAGGAACGGGCCGAACACTTCCTCTTGTGCCACGCGCATGTCCTTGTGTGCGCCAGTCACCAGCGTCGGCTGCACGTAATGTCCGCCGCCGGGGCCGTCATAAGGCTTGCCGCCGACGGCGATGGTCGCGCCGTCCTGCCGCGCGATGTCGAAATAGCTGCACACCTTGGCATGATGCCGCGCATGGATCAGCGGGCCGACTTCGGTTCTGGGATCGAGCGGATGCCCGACCTTCAGTGCCTGCACGCGGGCCGTGAGCTTCTCGATGAATGTATCGGCAATGCTCGCCTGCACCAGCAACCGGCTGGACGAGGTGCAGCGCTCGCCATTCAGCGAGTAGATCATGAACACCACGGCATCGAGCGCGCGGTCCAGATCGGCATCATCGAACACGATCACCGGATTCTTGCCGCCGAGTTCGAAATGCACGCGCTTCAGCGTCGGCGCGCCCTGCGCCATGATCGCGGAGCCAGTGGCGCTCTCGCCGACGAAGGCGATGGCCTTGATGGCGGGATGCTCGGTCAGCGCCTTGCCGGACTCTTCGCCGAAGCCATGCACGGTGTTCAGCACACCGTCGGGCAGGCCGGCCTGCTTGGCGAGCTTCGCCAGCAGATCCGCGGTGATCGGCGACCATTCGGCCGGCTTGTGAACCACCGTGCAGCCGGCGGCCAGCGCCGGCGCGATCTTCCAGGTGGACAGCATGAACGGTGTGTTCCACGGCGTGATGACACCGACCGGGCCGATCGGCACGCGCGTCGAGACGTTCCAGTGCTCATCGGCCGGCATGTTCAGGCCGTCGCGGGCCTCCATGCATTTGTCGGCATAGAAGCGAAAATTCTCGGCGCCGCGGATCGCGGCCTTGGCCATGAAGCGATGCGCCTGGCCGGTGTCGATACATTCCAGCACAGCGATATCGTCGGCATTGTCCTCGATGGCATCCGCTACCCGATGTAGCAGCTTCTTGCGCGCGGTCGGCGCCATGTCGCGCCATTCTCTGAAGGCGCGATGGGCGGCCTTGGCGGCACTGTCGATATCTTCTTTCGTGCCCCGCGCGACCTGCGCAAGCACGCTTCCATCGATCGGCGACGTCGTCTCGAACACCTCACCCGACGAGGACGGCACGATCCGGCCATCGATAATATTGCCGATGCCGTCGGCCTTGAGTGTCTTCAGCAGCGGCGCGGCGCGCTCGGTGTTGGCCTGAAGGACAGCGGCGGGATCGGTAGGGGTCTTAGCCATTGTTGGCCTCGGCTTTCAGCAGGTCGTGAATGGGATTGCGCTTCCAGCTCGTCGCGCTGTCGTTGATCTGCATGTCGAAGGACAGCGCAAATCGGCCGCCGGCGAAAACATCGTCGAGATGGGTCGAGACCACATCGAAGATATGCGCACCGGCCGTCTGGCGAGCCTCGAGCGAGCGGCCTTCGCCGATCCGCAGCAGGATATCGAGAAAGCTGAGGCCGGCGCGGCCGTCGGCGATGGCATAATGCTCGCAGCGGATCGCGCGGACGCGGATGCCGCCGAGCGGAAAGATGCCGGTCTGCACCGCAGCATTGCGGATGACCTCGCAGAGCGCGCTGATATCGATCGCGCCGTCGAGATTGGCCGAATATTCGATGGTGAAATGCGGCATGGTGTGTGACCCCTGTTCAGCCGAAGTAGCAGCTCACGGTACCCCAGGGGCCATAGTCCGCCTGGATCGTGTCGCCTTTGCGGGTCTCGATGGGGCGAATGAACGAGCCGGCGAGAACGACCTGACCGGGTTCCAGCGCAAGCCCATGTGGCGCGATCTTGTTGGCAAGCCAGGCGACGCTGGTGGCGGGATGATTCAGCACGCCGGCGGCGAGGCCGGTTTCTTCGAGCTGGCCGTTGCGATGGCACATGGCGCCGACCCAGCGCAGATCGGTCTCCAGTGGCCGCATCGGCCGGCCGCCGAGCACGATCCCGGCATTCGCCGCATTATCGGCGATGGTGTCGAAGATTTTTCGCGTGGCTTTGGTTGCGGCATCGACGCGCTCGACGCGGGTGTCGAGGATCTCCAGCGCCGGGACCACGAAGTCGGTGGCGTTCAGCACGTCGAACATCGTGCAGTCAGGTCCTTCGAGCCGCGTCTTCATCACGAAAGCCAGTTCGGCCTCGACGCGGGTTGCGATGAAACGGTCGGTGGGAACGATGCCGCCATCGGCGAAGAACATGTCGTCGAGCAACACGCCGGAATCCGGCTCGTCGATATTCAGCGCGCTCTGCATCGCCTTGGAGGTGAGGCCGATCTTGTGGCCGCGCACGATGCGACCCTCTGCGACCTTGATCTCGATCCAGGCTTTCTGGATCGCATAGGAATCGTCGATGGTGATGCCGGGATGGTCCAGCGACAGTTGCCGGATCTGCGTCCGCGTCTTCTCGGCGTGATGCAGGCGCTGCGCCGCGCTTGATATGTCTGAAGAGGTGAGTGCCATCGCGTCGTCATCCCGCGCAGAAAAGCCGCGCGGAAAAGTGATTAACATGTTAAGTTGTTGCGATCAAACCCCGGCCGTGACAATTCGATTGTGCGTTGCACACTGGGATGCGCCAGAATCATCTTATAGAGGCGATCATGACGACAGCATCAAAGCCACGGACCGCCGCCAAGTCCGCCGCGAAAATCCCGATGCGCGACTTCTCGCAGTCGCTGCCGATGTCGCTGCTGCGAACGCGGGAATCGGTGATGCGACATTTTCGCCCGTCGCTGCGGGCGCATGATCTCACCGAACAGCAATGGCGCATCCTGCGCGCGCTCGCGGCGTCGAGCGAGATCGAGGTAACGGAACTCGCGCGCGTCGCCTTTCTGCTCGGGCCGAGCCTGTCGCGCATCCTGCGCGATCTCGAAGGGCGCAAGTTGATCGAGCGGCGCTTGCTGAAGGCCGATTTGCGCCGCAGCATTGTTTCGATCACGTCAAAGGGATTGAAATTGATCGAGGCTGTCGCGCCCACATCGGAGGCAATCTATGCCGAGATGACGAAGCGCTTCGGCGCGCGCAAATTGTCGGACCTGCAGGCCCTGTTGCATGAGCTGGAAGCTGCGCTGCTGGCCATGCCAGCTGCCGATGGGGCGGAAGACGATGACGCTGGTGAATAACTGATCTGCATATTTTTGCGGCAAGGCCGTCGCACGTCACGCGAGCGTTAATTCGTCGTACGAATTTCGCTGGGCTGTAGACAGGAGAAGAATTTTTCGCTCAACTCCCGCCATCAAAAGAAGGCTGGCGCTCAAGTCCAGCCTCTTAGGGAGAGAACGATGACGCTCACGAGACGTGGATTCACGGCAGGATTGGCCGCTGGTCTGACCGCCCCCTACATCATTGGCAGCGCGCGCGCCCAGGGCGGCGGAACGATCAAGATCGGCATGTGCGCGCCGATTACGGGGCCGGCCGCCGAAGCGGGCAAATATGCCACCGGCGGCGCCAAGCTCGCAGTCGAGGCCATCAACAAGGCAGGCGGCATCCTCGGCAAACAGATCGAACTGATCATCGAGGACGACCAGACCACCAATCCCGGCATCGTGCTGGCCTTCTCCAAGCTTGCTGCCAATCCCGACATCGTCGGTTTCCTCGGCTCGATCCGCTCGACTCAGGTCCATGCGATGGCGCCTGACGTGCTCAAACTCGGCAAGCCGGTGATGTTCGGCGGTACCGATCCGAACCTCACCAAGCTCGGCAATCCCTGGCTTTTCCGCTTCCGCCCGAATGACAGCTATTCCGGCCGCGTCATCGCCGAATATGGCGTCAAGAATCTCGACAAGAAGAAGTGGGCTGTGCTGCATTCGACCGATGCGTTCGGCACCGCGGGAGGCAAAGCACTGACCGAAGCGCTCGGGCCGCTGGGTGCAACCGTCGCGCTCGATCAGGGCTATGCCAACCAGAGCCAGGATTTCACGCCTGTCGTATTGGCGATCAAACAGTCCGGCGCCGACATTCTCGGCTCATACTTCACCTTCGAAAACGATCTCGGCATTTTTGCCCGTCAGCTCCGCCAGCTCGGCGTCAACATTCCGTGGGTCGGTTCGCCCTCGATCGTCAACGTCACCGCATTGAAGCTCGCCGGTCCCGCGCTCTACGGCACCTATGGCGTCGCCGATTACGCGGAAGATTCCTCCGAGGCGTCGAAGGCCTTCGGCAAGGCCTATCGCGATGCCTACAAAGTCGCGCCGGATAACCAGAGCTCCTGGCCATATGATGCGATCAACGTGCTGGCGACGGCGATCAAGAATGCCGGCTCGACCGATCCGCAGAAGATCCGCGAGGCGATCCTCACGGTCAAGAAATATCCGGGAGCCGAAGGCGAATACAACTTCGACAAGAACGGCGACGGTCTGCACGGCTACAACATCGTGAAGAACGAGAAGGGCAACATCGTCTTCGACAAGCACATCGAATTCGATAATTGACGGTGATGGCCGTCGACCAACGGCCTAAATCGTCATCCCGGGGCACGCGCGTCTTCGGCGCGTGAACCGCCGCACCATTGTCATTCCGGGGCGCGAGCGCCGCTAGGCGGTCGCGAACCCGGAATCCCGAAATGTTCAGCGCCTGTTGCCGCGCTCACCATGTCGAGATTCCGGGTCTGCGCCGAAGCGGGCGCATCCCGGAATGACGAGTTCTTGGCAAAATCACCTCCCACCGAGCACGCCTGATGGATCTGGTACTGCAGTTACTGTTTACGGGAATCGGTATCGGAGCCGTCTATGCGCTGGTGGCGCTGGGCTTCGTGCTGATCTTCCGGGCGACAAACGTCGTCAATTTCGCACAGGGGGAGTTCTCGATGGTCGCCGCCTATCTCATGGTGGTCTGCGCCGTCGATCTGGAACTGCCTTACTGGCTGTCCTTCATCATTGCGCTCGCCGGCATGGCGATCATCGGCGTCATCTTCAATCTCGGCGTCTATTATCCGTTGCGCCACCGCACCTATCTGCCTGTCATCATCGCCACCATCGGCGCCTCGATCCTGATGGCCAACGGCGTGCTGGCGCTGTACGGCCCGCAGCCGCAGGTGCTGCCGGGCTGGTTCGATACGCCGGGCATCCAGCTCGGTCCGGTCTATCTCGACAGCCAGTATCTGCTGATCATCGTGGTCACCATCGCGCTGGTGATCTTCAATTACTGGTTCTTCGAACACACGATGATCGGCAAGAAGCTGCAGGCGACATCGCAGGACAAGGAGATGGCCTCGCTGCTCGGCATTTCCGTCTCGACGATGATCATGGTCACCTTCATCTATTCGGCTGTGCTCGGCGGTCTAGCCGGGCTTCTGGTTGCGCCGATCCTGTTCGTGTCGATCCAGATGGGCTCCACCATCGCGCTCAAAGCGTTTGCGGCCACCATCATCGGCGGCTTCGGCGATGTCACCGGCGCCATCATCGGCGGTCTCGCGCTCGGCATCATCGAGACGTTTGGCGCCGCCTATATCTCCGTACCCTACAAGGACGGCTTCGCTTTCCTCGTGCTGGTGCTGTTCCTGGTGTTCCGTCCGCAGGGCATCTTCGGCGAACGTGTTGCGGAGAAAGCATGAGCACCTCCAGCGACAACATCCCGGCAGTGGTCATCACGCGTCCGAAGCCGCTGCTGCTGCGTCACGCGCCGTATTTCATCGGCGCCGCCGTTTTGGTCTTTCTGGCGTCGTCGATGCAGTTCGACGGCTACATCCTCAATATCCTGATGCAGGCCACCACTTTCGCCATCGCCGTGTTCGGCCTGTCGGTGGTGCTCGGCCTGTGCGGGCAGATCAATCTGGCGCAGGCGGCATTCTTCGGCTTTGGCGCCTATGCGGTCGGCATCGGCACCACGGACTATCAGCTCAGCTACTGGCTGTGTCTGGTGGCGGGCTGCGTGATGGCGCTGGTCGCCGGCGCGGTGCTCGGCCTGTCGACGCTGCGGCTCGGCGGCCATTACCTCGCGATGGTGACGATCTCGTTCCAGCAGATCGTTACTTTGGTGATGATCAATGCGATCTGGCTCACCAAGGGGCCGGACGGCGTGTCGAAGATCGGGCGTCCGTCGCTGTTCCTGTCGTCGCAGTCCTATCTCGCTTTCTGCGTCGCGATGCTGGCCTTGGTCGGCTACATCGTCTGGCATCTGCCGGAAACGCGGCTCGGCCGCGCCATGCGCGCGGTGCGCGACAACGAGCTCGCAGCCGGCGTCAACGGCATCGATGTGTTTCGCACCAAGGTCTATGCATTCGCCATATCGGCCGTGCTCGGCGGCCTCGGCGGCGGTCTGTTCGCCGGCGGCTTCGCCTATATCTCGCCGGACCAGTTCTCCTTCGCCGAATCCATCGTGTTCCTGACCATGTCCCTGCTCGGCGGCGTGGCGTCGCCGATCGGCTCGGCCATCGGCACGGGCCTGCTGATCCTGATTCCGGAATGGTTGCGTTTCCTCAAGAGCGTGCCGGGCCTGTATCTCGCCATCTATGGCCTGTCGGTGATCCTGATCATCCGCTTCATGCCCGACGGCATCTGGGGTTTCGTCACCGCGGCCTATGATCGCATGCGCAGCAGCAAGAAGGTGGCCGTGACCAGCGCGCCGCTGCAGCTCAGGCCGGCCGCGACCGGCGGCGACATGGTGCTCGAAGTCACCGGCCTGTCGAAACATTTCGGCGGCTTGAAAGCCGTCGATCAGGTCGACATATCCGTGCGCCGCGGCGGCGTGCACGCGCTGATCGGCCCGAACGGCTCGGGAAAGACCACGACGCTGAACGTGCTGTCGGGTCTCTACAACGCGACCTCCGGCAAGGTGGTGCTCGACGGGACCGACGTCACCACCATGCCGCCGCATCTGCGCGCGGCAGCGGGACTCGGCCGCACCTTCCAGAACATTCGCCTGTTCCGCTCGATGACCGCGCTGGAAAACGTCATTATCGGCGCCGAGCGGCCGGGCAATACGCTGACCGGCAAGGGCGATGAAGCCGCGCTGACCGAGCGGGCGCTGGCGGCACTCACTTTCGTTGGCCTCGGCCCGCGCGCCATGGAGTTGATCTCCAGCTTCTCCTACGGCCATCAGCGTCTGATCGAGATCGCGCGCGCATTGGCGGCGAATCCGACGCTGCTGTTGCTGGACGAGCCCGCTGCCGGCCTCAATTCGACCGAGAAGCTCGAACTGCATGAACTGCTCAAGCGCATCGCCGCGCAGGGGCTGACCATCCTGATCATCGATCACGACATGACGCTGGTGTCGGAAGCAGCCCAGCACATCACCGTGCTGAATTTCGGACGGCGTATTGCCGATGGCGAGTCGATGGCGGTGCTCCGCCATCCCGACGTCGTCTCGGCCTATCTCGGAACAGACTGATGCCGCTGCTTGAAATCAACGATCTCAATGTCCGTTACGGCGAAATCGTCGCGCTCCGCGGTGTGTCGTTCAATGTCGAGGAGGGGCAGGTGGTCACGCTGCTCGGTGCCAACGGTGCCGGCAAGTCGACCACGCTGCGCGCGATCTCGGGTCTCGCCAAGCCAGCATCCGGCGACATCCTGTTCGACGGCAAGTCCATTGCAGGTTTGGGCCCGGAAGCCATCGTGCGGATGGGCATCTCTCATGTGCCGGAGGGCAGGCGGGTGTTTCCCGGCCTGACGGTGAAAGAGAACATCATGCTCGGGGGCTCCAACCGCAAAGCGAGCAAGTCCGAATTGTCTGGTGAAGCCGACGCGATGTTCGACCTGTTTCCCGACATACGGAAATTCTCTGGTGCGCTCGGCTGGACGCTGTCCGGTGGTCAGTTACAGATGGTCGCCGTCGCGCGCGGGTTGATGGCCGAGCCGCGGTTGCTACTCCTGGACGAGCCGTCGCTCGGCCTCGCGCCGGTCATCGTGCAGGCGGTGTTCCGCATCATCACGGAAATCCGCCTCTCCACCACGGTCTTGCTTGTGGAGCAAAATGCGCGCATGGGACTATCCGTCGCCGATCAGGGCTACGTGCTGGAAACCGGCCGTATCGTGCTTGGCGGCAAGCCGGAGGATCTCTGGGCCAACGAGGCCATCGCGGCCGCCTATCTCGGCGGTCATGGTAAACCTGCAGCAGGTCTTGCGGCCCATTGAGGGCTTGCACTGACGGCCTCGCTGCCCATCAACAAGGACGAATGTCCCGCCATGGTTACAGTTCAAGTCAACAAGCTCATCGATTTCGTTGCCGACGTGTTCGCCCATGCCGACTCTTCTCCGGAAGAAGCCCGGCGCATCGCCACCTATCTCACCACCGCGAACCTCACCGGCCATGACAGCCACGGCGTCATCCGCGTTCCCGTCTATATCCGCTGGCGCAATAACGGGATGATCACCCCGAACCAGACCATCGAAATCCCCGTCGATACGCCGTCGCTCGCCGTCGTCGATGGCCGCTTCGGCTATGGCCAGACGGTCGGCCCGCAGGCGGTCAAGCTCGGAATCGAGAAGTGCAAGGCGGCCGGTCTCTCCGCCATCGCCACCAAGAATTCCGGTCACATCGGCCGCATCGGCGACTGGGCCGAGATGGCCGCGGCCGAAGGCCTGGTCTCGATCCATTTCGTCACCGCGGCAGGCTCCGTGCTGGTCGCGCCCTATGGCGGCGTCGAGCGTCGTCTCTCCACCGCGCCATATTGCGTTGGCATTCCGCGTCCCGGACAGATGCCGGTGGTGCTCGATTTCGCGACCTCGGTGGTCGCCGAAGGCAAGGTGCTGGTCGCCTCGCGCGGCGGCAAGAAGCTGCCGAAGGGCGCGCTGATTGCGCCTGACGGGTCGCTGAGCGAAGACCCGGCGCTGCTTTACGGCCCGCATGAGATGCAAGGTCCGCGCGATCACTCCAAGGGCACCGGCGCGATCCGCGCTTTCGGCGATCACAAAGGCTCGGGCCTCGCATTGATCTGCGAACTGCTCGGCGGCGCGCTGACCGGCAATGGTGCCACCAAGTATGATCGGCCTTTCGCCAATGGCATGTTCTCGATCTATATCGATCCGAAGGTGATCGACCCCGCGAACTTCTTCGATGGCGAAGTCGCGCGCTATGTCGACTTCTTCAAGAGCGCCAAGCCGGCCGCTGGCGTCGATGCCGTTCTGATCCCCGGCGACAACGAGGCGAAGACTCGCGCCGAGCGCAACGCCAATGGCGTGCCATTGCCGGATGAGACCTGGGCTGCCATCGTGCAGACCGCACGCGACGTCGGCGTCAGCGAAGACGCCGTGAAGAAGGCGACGTCGTAATTTCTCGAGCTCAACTCTGCTGCACTCAAGTCATCACTACCAACCAAAAGAAGGACCATCGACGATGGCAAACAAAGTCAAGGAAATCTGGAAGGCGGGCAAGGTTGCCGTCAACGGCTGGCTCGCGATTCCGTCGGGCTTCTCTGCCGAGGTGATGGCGCAGTGCGGTTTCGACAGCGTCACCGTGGACATTCAGCACGGCGTGCAGGACTACATGTCGATGGTGGAGTGCTTCCAGGCGATGGGTGCGCATCCGGTGACGCCGATGGTCCGCGTGCCATGGAATGAGCCCGGCATCATCGGCAAGGTGCTCGATGGCGGCGCCTATGGCGTGATCTGTCCGATGGTCAACACCAAGGAAGAAGCCGAGAACTTCGTTCAGTACTGCAAGTATCCGCCGCGCGGCACGCGCTCGAACGGTCCGATCCGTTCCGGCATGTATGGCGGCGCCGGCGACTATCAGAAGACGGCCAATGCCGACATCATCTGCCTGCCGATGCTGGAAACCAAGACCGCGGTCGATAATATGGAAGCCATTCTCGATGTCGAAGGCATCGACGGCGTCTATGTTGGGCCGTCCGACCTCGGCTTCTCCTACGGCCTCGTGCCGAAGCTCGACCGCGAAGAGCCGGAGATCCTCAAGATCTACGACAAGCTCATCAAGGAATGCGACAAGCGCGGCCTCAATCCGGGCATCCACTGCTCGGGTCCCGCGGGTGCTGCGAAAAACATCGGCATGGGCTTCAAGCTGGTGACGCTGCTCAACGACAGCGGCATTCTCGCCACCGGCGCGAAGAGCTGGGTCAACGACACCCGCAAGGGCTCGGGCGGCAAGGCGTAACGCCACAGGCTCTCTTCCCTCTCCCCTTGTGGGAGAGGGTGGATCGCCGCGAAGCGGCGAGACGGGTGAGGGGTAGCCACAAGCTCCGAGCCCGGCCGGACCCCTCATCCGTCACGGCCTTCGGCCGTGCCACCTTCTCCCACAAGGGGAGAAGGAAGGATCACTCCACCACCGGCACCGTGTCTATCTTGATCTCGCTCTGCCGGCCGTCGATCACATCCGCAAAACGCATCAGCTCCTGCATCAGCAGCTGCTGCCCTTCGAGTCCGAGCGGTGCCAACAACTCCCGCTGCACGTCGAACACCCGCGGAATCGCTTCGTTGATGACGGTCTCGCCCGCGGAGGTGAGCTGAACACGCAGCGTGCGGCGGTCATTCGGCTCCGGTAGCCGCGCCAGGTAGTTCTGCGCTTCCAGCTTGTTGAGCCGGCTGGTCAGGCCTGCGCCACTGAGCAGCAGCGATTGGGCGATCTGCTTCGGCGACAGGCTGTAGGGCGCGCCGGCGCGGCGCAGCGCCGTCAGCACGTCATAGGTGCCGCGCGTCAGTTCGAAGGGCGCGAGCGCCTCGTCGATCAGCGCCGTGCATTGCATCTGAATCCGGCCGATCAGGCCGTAGATGTGCACCGGGCTGGGGTCGATATCCGGCCGCTCCGTCTGCCACTGCGCAAAAATGGCATCGACCTGTTCGCGCATTGCCGCGCGCGCGCGCGTCGGACGACGCGAGGGTGGTTTCGATCCAGATGTCTCGTCAGTCATGGCGTCACGGCGTCCAGTCGATCACACGTCGTTCGATAAACTCGATGCCGTGAAACAGCGCAATACTTAGCACGGTGAGCAGCGCGATGGCGGCGAAAGCGAGCGGCGTCTGCGACTGCGCGGTGGAGGTCAGGATCAGATAGCCGAGCCCGTCCTGCGCGGCGACGAATTCGCTGATCACAGCGCCGATCACGGCGAAGGTCACCGCCACCTTGCAGCCGGTGAAGAAGTGCGGCAGCGCCACGGGAACGCGCAGCCGGCGGAACACCATATGCGGCGAGGCGCCGAGCGAGCGCATCAGGTCGAGCATGGTCTTTGGCGCAGCCTCGAAGCCGGCAACCATGTTGACGAGGATCGGGAAGAAGCAGACCAGCACCACGACCAGGATCTTCGGCCATTCGGAGAGGCCGAACCACAGGATGATCAGCGGCGCCACGGCGACCTTCGGCACCGACTGCAGGCCGAGCAGGATCGGATAGATGATCCGGCGCGCCAGCGGGTTGAGGCTGATCAGGATCGCCAGCGGCAGCGACAGCGCGATCGCCAGCACGAAGCCGAGCACGGTCTCGCGCAATGTCACGATGGTGTTCGAGGCCAGCTCCGGCGCCCACTTTACGGCGGATGTGTAGATCTCGGAGGGCGCCGGCAGGATCCATGTCGGAATCTTCAGGGCGTCGCAGATGAGTTCCCAGCCGATCAATAGCGCCAGATAGATCAGCGGCGTGGCGGCGCGGTCGATGAAGCGCGAGAAGGACATGATCAGCCACCCGTCCGGTTGAAGATGATGTCGCGGATCTGGTTCTTGATCTCCTGGAAGCGCGGCAGCTTCACGGTGTCGGCATCGCGCGGACGCGGCAGATCGATGGTAATGTCAGCACGGATGGTGCCGGGGCGTTCGGACATGATCAGCACGCGGTCACCGAGCAGGATCGCCTCCTCGATGTCATGGGTGATCAGCAGCGCGGCTCGGCCCAGCTCCTGCCAGAGGTGCGAGAGTTCGAGCGACAATTCCTCGCGGGTGAGCGCGTCGAGCGCGCCAAAGGGTTCGTCGAGGAGTAGCAGGCGCGGATCGGAGATCATAGCGCGGCAGAAGGCGGCGCGCTGCTTCATGCCGCCGGACAGTGCCTGCGGACGCTGATGGGCGAAATCCTTCAGGCCGGTGAGTTCGAGCAGCTTCAGCGCGCGCTCGCGCGCGGCGGCTTTCGGCAGCGCCAGCACGTCGGCGGGAAGCAAGACGTTGTCGAGCACGCTGGTCCATGGAAACAGCACGTGCTCCTGAAACACGATGCCCACTTCATGCGATGGGCCGTCGAGCGGCGTGCCATAGCGCTGCATGGTGCCGGTGTCCGGCATTTCCAGCCCGGCAACGAGGCGCAGCAGCGTGGACTTGCCGCAGCCTGACGGGCCGACCACCGAGACGAAGCTGCCGGGATCGATGCGTAGATCGACCGGTCCCAGCGCATGCGTGGCCTTGCCGTCGCGGCCCGGATAGGTCTTGGTGACGCCCTTGAGATCGATCGCAGGAACCACTGCCGCGGCAGTCCGCGGCGGCGCATCATTGTGTGCGGAGATCGCCGTCATCAGTCGATGAAGCCCGGCGCGAACAGGTCTTCCGGCTTCACGGGATTCTTCAGCGTGAAGTTGGCCGACATCACATCGACGGTGCTGGCGATGCTCTTCGGCTCGATATGGCCGAGCGATCCCTTCACCTCGGCGAGTTCCTTCACCAGCCTGGTCTCGCCTTCGATCACGGCGGGAGCGAGCTCCTTCTGATACTTCGCCATGATGGTGGCGGCTTCCGCCGGATTGGCGAAGGCGTCCTTCATGCCCTTGATGGTGGCGCGGACGAAGGCCTTCACCTGATCCGGGCTCTTTGCGATCATCTCCTCGGAGGCGATCAGGCCGTTGCCGTAATAATCGAGATTGGAGTCGGCGTAGTTGATGCGGGTGACTTCCTTCGGCGCCACGGCTGCTGCAATCAGCGGCTCGCCGACCGAGAACTGGCAGATCGCATCCGCGCGGCCGTTGGCGAGCAGCGACGGCAGCGCTGAGCCTTCGGCAACCACCCACTTCACCTTGCTGGCGTCGATGCCGGCGGCCTTGGCGAAAGCCGGGAACAGCAGGCGCACCGAGCTTGATGCGGTGTCGGCGACGGTCTTGCCTTCGAGATCCTTCGGCGAATTGATGCCGCTGCCCTTGATGGCGAAGATCGCCTGCGGCGGCTTCGCATAGACCACGGAGACCAGCTTCACCGGCACGCCGTCATTGCCGCGCGCCAGCACCAGCGAACCGGCATCGGCGAAGCCGAAGGTCGCGACGCCGGCAGCAACCTTCTTGATGGCGTCGGCCGAGCCCTGGCCGCGCACGAAGGTCACGTCGAAGCCCTCGGCCTTGTAGTAGCCCTTCTCGCGGGCGACGTAGAAATAAGCGTGGCGGCCGTTGAAGCCGAAATCGGTGATGAAATTGATCTCGGCAGCCTGCGCGGTGGAGACGCCGGCCGTAGCCAGGGTCGCGAGCAGGGCGGCGGTGAGGCGAGCGCGGAATTTCATGGTCTGACCTTCAGTGACGGGTGAGGAGGAGGCCGGCTTTCGGTGCGCAAGCGGCGCATCCAAATTCGTTCGCAATCGAACAAATGCTAAGGGCGGCCTTGATGAAGATCAACGGCGGTGCTGCCCAAAAACTCATCGAGATAAACGAAATTCCGCGTAAAATCCGCGCATATGGCTCGTTTCTGAGGCGGCTCAGGCCGTCGCTTGACAGCCGCGAGCAGCCCGTTCTATGCGAAATCATTAGCTATCGAATGATCTGCGGCCCGGACGCTGTGGCGCCGCTGGAACGAGGTGAGAGATGGATCGCGGAACACGGATCGCCGTTCTCGGCGCGGGTCTCGCCGGATTGACGGTGGCGGGGCTGCTGCAGCGCGCCGGCTTCCCGGTCGCGGTCTATGAGCAGTCGCCGAGTTTTTCGCGCATCGGCGCCGGCATCATTCTCGGCGCCAACGTTTCGAAGGTGCTGCGCCGGCTTGACCTCGAAGACGCCTTCGCCGCCACCGGCATTCGCCCCGATGCGTTTCTCAGCCGTGCATGGGATACGGGCGAGCAGCTCTACAGGCTCGATTTCGACGCGGAATGCGAAGCGCGTTTTGGCGGCCCCTTTGTCAATATCCACCGCGCCGATCTGCATCAGTTGCTGCAGCGACCGCTCGCGCCCGGCACCATCCGTTTCGGCCACAAGCTCACCGGCATCGAGGAGCGCGGCGACGCGCTCACTTTGCGCTTCGAGAACGGCACAAGCGCGGAAGCCGATATCGCCATCGGCGCTGACGGCATTCGCTCCATCACCCGCGAACTCATCCTTGGCGCGGAAGAGCCGCGCTTCATTGGGCGTTCTGCACCGCGCGCGGTGTTTCCGGCCAGCCGCATCAAGGGTGACCCTATCGACGACTGCACCAAGTGGTGGGCGCCCGACCGGCATACGCTCGCTTACTATATGACGCCTGACCGCAACGAGGTCTATGTCATGGCGGCGCTGCCGATGGCGCGCTGGGATGGCGACGGTTCACCGGTGAAGGGCGACCGCGACGAATTCATTGCCGCCTTCGACAGCGCGCATCCCGATCTCAGGCGCGCGGTGGAAGCGGCCGAAGACGTCACCGTGTGGCCGATCTTCGACCGACCGCGCAACGACACCTGGCACAAGGGCCGCGTGGTGCTGATGGGCGATGCCTGCCATGCGGTGCGTCCGTTCATGGCGGCTGGTGGCTCGGCGGCCATCGAGGACGCCGCGATCCTCGGCCGCTGCATCGCCGAGTTCGGCGATCCCGCCACGGCGTTTGCGCATTACACGATGATCCGCATCCCGCGCGTCGCCGACATCCAGCAGATTTCCATCGCCAATTCGTGGATGCATGGCCCGACCGAGACCGACTGGTTCTTCGGTTATGATGCCTGCACCGTGCCGCTCGACCGAGCCATTCCGGAGGCCCTATGTCCGAATTTGCAGCGATGAAGCCCGGCGACATCCGTCCTGAACCGATGCAGGCGCGCGATCTCGTCGGTTACGGCGCCACGTCACCCGACCCGCGCTGGCCAAACGGCGCGAAGATCGCGGTCAGCATCAGCCTGAATATCGAGGGTGGCGGCGAGTCCACGCTGGTGAATGGCGATGCAGTCTCCGAAGGCATGCTGAATGACATCGGCGTGCCGACGAAAGAGGGCGTTCGCGTTCCGTTGGTGGAGTCCGTGTTCGAATATGGCAGCCGTCGCGGCGCCTGGCGCATTCTCGATATTCTCGATCGCTTCAAGGTGCCTGTCAGTATTCTCGGCGTCGCGCGGGCGATGGAGCAGAATCCGGAGCTGGCGAAAGCCTGCGTTGCGCGTGGCCACGAAATGGTCAGCCACGGCTATCGCTGGATCGACTATTGCCATGTGGATGAAGCGACCGAGCGTGCGCATATCCGCAAGGCGATCGAGATACTCACCGAGCTGACCGGTAGCCGTCCGCTCGGCTGGATGACCGGCCGTCCCGGTCCCAACACGCGGCGTCTGCTCGCGGAAGAGGGCGGCTTTCTCTACGACCGCGACTCGCTCGCGGATGAGCTGCCCTACTGGGTGAAGACCGAGCACGGCCCGTTTCTCGTCGTGCCGTACTCTTATGAATCCAACGACAATCGCTTCAACGAGAATTCCGGCTTCTCGACCGGCGAGCAGTTCTTCACTTACATGCGCGATGCGTTCGACGTGCTCTACGCGGAAGGCGTCGCCGGCGCGCCGAAACTGCTGTCCATCGGTTTGCATGACCGTTTGATCGGCCGACCTGGCCGTGTTGGCGGACTCATCAAGATGCTCGAACACATGAGCGCGCATGATGGCGTATGGTTCTGCCGTGGCATCGACGTCGCGCAGCATTGGCGAACGCATTTTCCGCCGAAGCCATGACGCGCCGCTGACGGCCGGGCAATATTCCGGCTGATGGCATGCACGCCGGAGGCGGCGTTGCCGCATGTGTTCTCCGAACGCCTGTGCGTGTCACTCTGCTTTGCCTTCGCAGGCGAAGCCGGTCATACTCGATACACTTATCCGCAGAGATAAGATCAAATCGGGAGAATGATCGTGCGAAACAACTTGCGTCTGCTCAATCGACGCCAATTCGTCACCGCGGGCGCAGGCGCTGCTGCATTGTTGAGTGCGCCGTCACTCGTCCGCGCCAATAGCTGGCCGACCAAGCCGATCAAGATTCTCGCGGGCTCCGCGGCCGGCGGCCAGACCGATCAGTTCTCGCGCGTTTATGGCGAGTATCTGTCGCGTGAACTCGGGCAGACCGTGGTGGTCGAGAACAAGGCCGGTGCCGGCGGCGCCGTTGCAGCGATGGAGCTGAAACGCTCCGATCCCGACGGCCACACGCTGATGATCTGCAACACCACCGCCTATATGCTCAATCCCGTTCTCATCAAGGACATCAAATACAGTGTCCCGCAGGACTTCGCCTGGGTCGCGGTGATGCCGGGCGGCAGCCTGCCGCTGATGGTGAGCGAGAAGGTCGGCGCAAAGACGCTGAAGGACTTCATCGACTATGCGCGCAAGGCCGAGAAGGTGAATGTTGGCACATATGCGTCCGGCTCCTTCGCGCATATGGTCATCGTCGAGCTCAACAAGCAGTATGGGCTGAAGATGGAGGCGGTGCATTATCGCGGCGAGGCGCCCATGTGGCAGGATCTCGCCGGTGGGTCGATCGATGCCGGCATCGGCAGTTACGCCGCGGCATTGCCGGTGCTGCAAACCGGGAAAGCCCGCGCCGTTGCGGTGTCGCGCCGCCGCATCAAGGATCTTCCCGACGTCGGCACATTCCTCGAACAGGGCGCAACCTCACGCGCGCACAGCCTTTTGACCTTTCAGGGATGTGTAGCTCCGGCGAAGACCCCGCCGGAGGTGATTGCAAAACTGTCCGCGCTGTTCGTTGGCGCCGGCAAGAGCGATCGCGTGCGTGAACTCCTCAAGAGCCAGGGCATCGATGAAGGCCCGATGACGCTGGAGGCGAGCCAGGCGCTCTACAAGGAGGAGGCGCCGGTCTGGGCCGAGCTTGCCGCAAGTCTGGGACCGCAGCCGCAGTAGTTGGGTCTGGAGGCACTCTGGTAGTCCGGCCCGCCACACACTCGTCATTCCGGGGCGCACGAAGCGGTGCAGCCGCGTAGTGCGAACCCGGAATCTCGAAGTGTTCGGCGCGATCGGAGACTCCCATGCTGGGATTCCGGGTTCGCGCGCGCAAAGATGCGCCCGCGCCCCGGAATGACAAGTGGGGGCAAGCCCGCGCCTAAACATTTTTTCCTATCTCCCGTTGACAACATCCCCATCAGGTTTATATTCCCCTCTGTCCTGCCCCACCGAGAGGGGCGATCGCGATCGTCACGTTCGCGGGGTGGGATGCGGTGGACGCCGGAGATGCGGCGTTACGCGGTTCATGGGGGAACGTCTGTCTTCGGGCAGGACGGATCTGCGCCAGCACTGCCACTGGCAAGGAGACGGCCGGCCCTGGGTGGAAAGACTCCCTGGACAGTGCGACGGACGACCAAGTCAAAACGCGTTCGGCCAAGTGCTTTGCGGCTACCCTGTCCCTCCGCCCTGGGACACTAATTTTGGTGATGGGACCGTTCGCCATGGCAGATGTGCAAGCAACCGAAAAAACACCGCAGGCGGAACGTCGGGCACTTGCTCGGCGCCTCCGAAAGTCCTGATGCATTCTAAATTGCGGAAGACCGCATCGCATCAGGCCCAAGGGTGCAACGGGCACCCGGCGTTCCGCACGCCCTCTCACAAGAGGGTGGGAATGCAAACCACGACGGCGCCCCCGCGCCGCAAACAACAGGGGTGATGACGCATGTCTGATCGGCGTCATCATGGGCCACAGCGGGGCTGACGCCGCCTGCTTCTTTCAGCTAGAGTCATTCCAAACAAGAGGTCTGCCAGACCACTAAAACGCGCGCGAGGAAATCCCGATGGTTCCGTCTCCCGTCATTCGTCTGCATGACAACGACGCCGTATTGATCGCGCGCACCACGCTGCTGCCCGGTATCGAGGTGACGACAGGCGTCGTGACGTCGGAGCGCATCCCCGCGGGCCATAAGGTCGCGGTCCGGCCCATCGCCACCGGCGAGGAAATCCGCCGCTACGGGCAGATCATCGGCTTTGCCACGCAGCCGATCGCGCCCGGCCAGCATGTCCATACGCAGAACATGGGCATGGGCGATTTCGATCGCGACTATGCCTATGGCGTGGACGTCAAGCCGACGCCGAATTTCGATCTGCCAGCGAGTTTCATGGGTCTCAGGCGCAGCGATGGCCGCGTCGCCACGCGCAACTATATCGGTATCCTCACCTCAGTGAATTGCAGCGCCCATGTCGCCAGCATGGTCGCCGATGTATTCAAGAAGAATCCCTTCACCGGGCACAATCCGCTCGCCGACTATCCCAATGTCGATGGCGTCGTTGCGCTCACCCACAAGACGGGCTGCGGCATGACGCAGGACGAGCCGCTCACCTTGCTGCGACGGACGCTCGGCGGCTACGCGCGCCACGTGAACTTCTCGCACGTGGTCGTGCTCGGCCTCGGCTGCGAGATCAACCAGATCGGCGGCTTGATGCAGGAGCAGAAGCTCGCTGGGCGTCTGCGCGAAATGCAGATCCAGGAAATCGGCGGCACGCGCAAGACCACGGAAGCCGGCGTTGCCTTCGTCAATGAAGTGCTGGCCGATGCCAACAACGTCACGCGCGAGGAAGTCTCCGCCAGCGAATTGACCGTCGCTCTGCAATGCGGCGGCTCCGATGGCTATTCGGGCATATCCGCCAATCCGGCGCTCGGCGCGGCGAGCGATCTGCTGGTGCGTCATGGCGGCACCGTGGTGCTGTCGGAAACGCCGGAGACCTATGGCGCCGAACATCTCCTCACGCGCCGCGCGGTGTCGCGCGAGGTCGGCGAGAAACTGGTCGGGCTGATGCGCTGGTGGGACGCCTATTGCGAACGCGAGGGCGCCGAGATGAACGCCAATCCGAGCCCCGGCAACAAGGCCGGCGGCCTCACCACCATTCTCGAAAAATCTCTGGGCGCGATGGCCAAGGCCGGCTCGACCAATCTCGTCGACGTGCTGAACTATGCCGAGACGATCACCAAGAAGGGTTTTGTGTTCATGGACACGCCCGGCTACGACCCCGTTGCGGCGACAGGGCAGGTCGCCGGCGGCGCCAATCTCGTCTGCTTCACCACCGGCCGCGGCAGCGTGTTCGGCTGCAAGCCGGCACCGTCCATCAAGCTCGCCACCAACACGCCGATGTTCAAGCGGATGGAAGAGGACATGGACATCAATTGCGGAACCATCCTCGATGGCGACGAGACGGTCGGGGAATGCGGCCAGCGCATTTTCGAACTGATGCTCAAGACGGCGTCCGGCGCGCCGACCAAGAGCGAGAGCTTCGATTTCGGCGGCGCGGAGTTCGCGCCCTGGGTGCTCGGCGCGACGATGTGAGGGTGACCGCTGCTCCGTCCTCATCCTGAGGAGCGGCGCACTTGCGCCGCGTCTCGAAGGATGGCCCAGCACTCCGATTCATGGTTCGAGACGCGCGCCAAGCGGCGCGCTCCTGACCATGAGGGCTGAGTTAGGTGAAGCGCCCCCAATCGAGGCACATCGTGCCCGTTGTTAGAGCTTGATCCCTGGCACCTCCGGTGTTCTGCTTAAAAAAGCTGCTGGAGTTGCGCCACTGTGTCGATCTTCGTCGCACTGAACCACGTCACCCATTACAAATATGATCGGCCGATCACGCTGGGGCCGCAGACCATCCGGCTGCGACCGGCGCCGCATGCGCGCACGCCAATCCTGAGCTATTCGCTGAAGGTCACGCCGACCAATCACTTCGTGAACTGGCAGCAGGATCCGCAAGGCAACTGGCTGGCGCGCTTCGTCTTTCCGGAACCGGCCAACGAATTGAAGATCGAGGTCGATTTCACCGCCGAAATGACGGTGATCAATCCGTTCGACTTCTTCGTCGAGCCCTATGCCGAGACGTTTCCGTTCGCTTATACCGATGATCTGAAGAGCGAACTCGCGCCTTACATGGCGACAACCGAACCAGGTCCGCGGTTTACGGCCTATATGGCGGAGATCGCGAAGGAAGCGCCGAACACGGTGAACTTCCTCGTCGATCTCAATGCGCGCCTGCGCGAGAAGGTCAACTACATCATCCGCATGGAGCCTGGCGTGCAGACGCCGGAAGAGACGCTGCTGTCCGGCGCCGGGTCATGCCGCGACTCTGCGTGGCTGCTGATCGAGACACTGCGCCATCTCGGCCTCGCCGCGCGTTTCGTCTCCGGCTATCTGATCCAGTTGCGCCCGGACATCGATCCGATCGAAGGGCCGCCTGAAGTTGAGGCTGATTTCACGGATCTGCACGCCTGGGCCGAAGTCTATATCCCCGGCGCCGGCTGGGTCGGCTTCGATGCGACATCGGGCATGCTGACGGGCGAGGGGCATGTCCCCGTCGCGGCCACACCGCATTTCCGCTCAGCCGCGCCGATCTCCGGCATGGCCGGCTTTGCCGAAGTCGAGTTCGCCTTCGCGATGGGCGTCAAACGTATCCGCGAGGCGCCGCGGATCACCAAGCCGTTCTCGGATGAATCCTGGGCCAGGCTCGATGCGCTCGGCGAGAAGGTCGATGCCGATCTCAAAGCGCATGACGTGCGCCTCACCATGGGCGGCGAGCCCACATTCGTGTCTGTCGACGATATGGAATCGCCGGAGTGGAATACGGCTGCCGTCGGTCCGACCAAACGCGGCCTCGGCGACGATCTGATCCGCCGGCTGCGGACGCGTTTCGCGCCGGGCGGCCTGATGCATTACGGGCAGGGCAAATGGTATCCCGGCGAGAGCCTGCCGCGCTGGGCGTTCGGCCTGTATTGGCGCAAGGACGGCGTGCCGATCTGGAAGAACGACGCACTGATCTCACGGATCGAAGGTCCGCGCAGCGCCGATATCGGCGGCGCCGAGCGTTTTGCCGAAGGCACCGCGCGGCGGCTTGGCCTGCCGAAGGACTATGTCATCCCGGCCTTCGAGGATCCCGTCTATTGGGAGCAGAAGGAATCGAACCTGCCGAACAATGTCGTGCCCGGCGACTCCAAATTGCCCGATCCGGAGGAACGCGCGCGCATGGCGCGGGTCTTCGAACATGGACTCGACAGGCCGAAGGGGTTCGTGCTGCCGATCCAGCGCTGGAATACGGAGGCGGCTGCGGACAGGCGCTGGCGCTCCGAGCGCTGGAAGCTGCGCCGTGGCAACCTGTTCCTGACACCCGGCGATTCACCGATGGGCCTGCGCCTGCCATTGTCGTCGCTGCCGCACCTCACCGAAGAGGAATATCCGTTCATCGTCGAGCAGGATCCGCTGGAGCCGCGCGGCGACATGCCGGTGTTCGACGAAATCGCGTCTGCGGAAAACCAGCCTGCCGCGCAATACGTCCAGGAGCAGCAGATTCGTTCCGGCGGCGTACGCACGGCGATGTCGATTGAAATTCGCGACGGCATTCTCTGTGCCTTCATGCCGCCGGTCGAGAAGTTTGAAGATTATCTCGAACTGGTGACGGCGCTGGAGGCGACGGCCGAAGAACTGCAGATGCAGGTTCATGTCGAAGGCTATCCGCCGCCGTTCGATCCGCGCGTCGAGGTCATCAAGGTGACGCCCGATCCCGGCGTGCTGGAGATCAACATCCATCCCGCCTCGAGCTGGCGCGAGGCCGTCGATACCACGACGTTTCTCTATGAGGAGGCCGCGAAGACGCGGCTCGGCGCCAACAAGTTTCTGCTCGATGGTCGTCACACCGGCACCGGTGGTGGCAATCACGTGGTGGTCGGCGGCAGCTCGCCGGCGGACTCGCCCTTCCTGCGCCGGCCGGATCTCCTGAAGAGCCTCGTGCTGTATTGGCAGCGCCATCCATCGCTGTCCTATCTGTTCTCCGGCATGTTCATCGGTCCGACCAGTCAGGCACCGCGCATCGACGAAGCACGGCATGACGGTCTCTATGAATTGGAGATCGCACTGGCGCAGGTGCCGCCGCCCGGCGAGAAGGCGCCGTTGTGGCTGGTCGATCGGCTGTTCCGGCACATCCTCGTCGACATCACCGGCAATACCCATCGCGCCGAAATCTGTATCGACAAGCTCTATTCGCCCGATGGCACGACGGGTCGCTTGGGTCTCGTCGAATTCCGTGCGCTTGAGATGCCGCCCGATCCGCGCATGTCGCTGGCGCAGCAGCTCCTGATCCGCGCGCTGATCGCGAAGATGTGGCGCGCGCCGCAGGACGGCAAATTCGTCCGCTGGGGCACGGCGCTGCATGATCGCTTCATGCTGCCGCATTTCCTGTGGGAGGATTTCCAGGACGTGCTGAGTGAACTCGGCCGGTCCGGTTACGAATTCTCCAAGGAATGGTTCGAGGCCCAGCTCGAATTCCGCTTTCCCGTGTTCGGCCACGTGACCTATGGCGGCGTCACGTTGGAAGTCCGTCAGGCACTGGAGCCCTGGCATGTGCTGGGCGAGGAGGGCTCGGCCGGCGGCACCGTCCGTTATGTCGATTCCTCGGTGGAGCGGTTGCAATTGAAGGCCAACGGTTTCACGCCGGGGCGGCACATCATTACCTGCAACGGCCGGGCGCTGCCGATGACCGATACGGGCCGGGCCGGCGAGGTGGTCGCCGGCGTCCGCTTCAAGGCCTGGCAGCCGGCCTCTGGCCTGCATCCGACGATCCCGGTCCATGCGCCGCTGGTTTTCGACATTTATGACAGCTGGAATCGGCGGTCGCTTGGCGGTTGCGTCTATCATGTGGCGCATCCCGGCGGCCGCAATTACGAGACAAAACCGGTCAATGCCTACGAGGCGGAAGCTCGCCGGCTGGCCCGTTTCGAGGAGATCGGCCACACGCCCGGCGAAATCGCTCCGCCAAGGGCAGAACGCACACTTGAATTCCCATTGACCCTCGACTTGCGAACGCCTCTCCTGCATTGAGAATGCAGGCAGTTTGGGCTGGAGAGTCGGAATGACGGGACAGGCCGGTCAGGGGAAAAAGCCCCGTCCGGGACATCGTAAAGTCGCGCAATGGACCCGCGACTACGAGCGGCTGCCCGGGATTCCCGACGAATTCATCGCCCAGGACGGCACGCCCCGCGAGGTCTGGACGCGTTTCTTCGAGGCCTTCGGCGCCATGGCGCCCGCCGAGATCGAACGCCGCTTCGGCTCTGCCGACCGTCATCTCCGGGAAGCCGGCGTCACCTACCGCGCGCCCGGCGAAATCGCCGACCGGATCTGGCCACTCAGCCATGTGCCGCTCCTGATCGACGAATCCGAATGGCTGCAGATTTCAGCGGCAATGACGCAGCGTGCGGAGTTGCTGGAGAAGATTCTCGGCGATCTCTATGGCGATGCCAGCCTCGTCGCGTCCGGCGCGATCCCGGCGGCGGCGATTGCCGGCAGTTCGGAATATCTGCGGGCCATGCGCGGCGTGAAGCCGCCCGGTGGCCGCTACCTCAACGTCTATGCCGCCGATCTTGGCCGCGGTCCCGATGGCCGGTGGTGGGTGCTCGGCGATCGCACGCAAGCGCCGTCCGGCATGGGCTATGCGCTGGAAAACCGGCTGGTGTTGTCGCGCGCCTTCACCGATCTCTACAAGTCGATGAATGTCGAGCGCGTCGCGCCGTTCTTCGAAGCGTTTCGCGACAGCCTGCGCGCCTCGGCCGATCGCGACGAGCCGCGGGTCGGCCTGTTGTCGCCGGGGCCGTTCAGCGAAACCTATTTCGAACATGCGACGCTGGCGCGTTATCTCGGCTTCCTGCTGGTGGAAGGCGATGACCTCGCAGTCTCCGGCGACCGCGTGCACATCCGCACTGTGGCCGGCCTGAAGCGCCTTGATGTGCTGCTGCGCCGCGTGGATGCCAATTCGCTCGACCCGCTGGAGCTCGATGCCTCGTCGCAACTCGGTGTGCCCGGGCTGATCGACGTTGTCAGAAAGAATGGCGTCGTCGTCGCTAACATGCCGGGCTCCGGCGTCATGGAAGCGCGCGCGCTTTTGGGTTTTCTGCCAAGCTTGAGCCGGAAGCTGCTCGGTGAACCACTCAAGATGCCGCATATCGCGACCTGGTGGTGCGGCCAGAAATCGGCGCGCGAGGAAGTGCTGGCGCGGCTCGACGACTTTGCAATCGAAGGCGCCTATGGCGGAGCGGTGCCCGGTTTCCCTGGCTACTCGCCCGTGCTGCCGTCGCAGCTCTCGCCAAGCGAGCGCGAGCGTCTGAAGGCGGCGATTGCCAATCGCGGTGTCGATTATGTCGGGCAGGAGCTGGTGCAGCTTTCGACCACGCCGGTCTGGGACAATGGCCGGCTCGCGCCGCGTCCGTTCGTGCTGCGCGTCTTCGCGGCGGCGACGCCTGAGGGCTGGACCGTCATGCCCGGCGGCTTCTGCCGTATTGCGGATCAACCGGATGCCCGCGCAGTCTCCATGGGTGCCGGCGCGCGCGCAGCCGACGTCTGGGTGGTGGCCGACAAGGCCGTTGCTGCATCGACGCTGCTGCCAGCCGTCGACAATGTGCGTATCCGCCGCATCGCCGGCTGGGTGCCGAGCCGTGCCGCCGACAATCTGTTCTGGCTCGGGCGCTATCTCGAGCGCGCGGAGTCCACGCTGCGTCTGATCCGTGCACTCAGCGTGCCGCAGCGCGATCCCGGCAAGGGCGGCGCCACTGGGCAGCAATCGATCGAGCGCATCCAGCGCATGCTGATGACCTGGGGCGCGACATCGCTCACCTCGCGCTCCCAGCCGGCCAAGATCGCGGCTCAGGCATTGCAGGGCGAGGAGCAGTTTGGCTCAGCGCTATCGCTGGTGCGCTCTGCATTGCGGACCGCCACCTCGCTGCGCGAGCGGCTGTCGCCCGACGCCTGGCAGGTCATCACCGAAATGGCCGAGCGGCTTGCGCATGAAGTTGAAGATGACGATGACGTCGTCAGCGCGGCCGAACTGACCCTGCAGGAACTGGCGAGCTTCGCCGGTCTCGCGCAGGAAAACATGAACCGTGCTGCCGGCTGGCGCTTCCTCGAGATGGGGCGCCGCGCCGAACGTGCCATCAACACCACGCGCTTTGCGCGGCAATTCGCATCCGACGAGGCGACGAGCGACGATCTCGACATCCTGCTGACGCTGGTGGATTGCCAGATCACCTATCGCTCGCGCTATCTGGTCGGTCCGCTATTGGCACCGGTGCGTGATCTCGTGGTGCTCGATCCCTATAACCCGCGCTCGGTGGCATTCCAGGTCTCGGCGCTCAACGATCACATCGCCAGCCTGCCGACGCTGAAGGAGAACGGCCTGATGGAACGGCCGCAGCGGCTGGCGGTGGCGCTGCGTTCGTCGCTGGTCACCGGCGAGGCATCCGAGATTCATACCAAGTCACTGTTTGCGCTGGAGCAGGATCTGCTGACGCTGGCGGATTCCATCGGCCTGCATTACTTCCCGCACGGTGCCAGCGCATCGCGCCCCGAAAAGCTGACGGGGCTGGCGTGATCTACGAAATCCGCCATGTCACGACCTATAGCTATGAAAGCCCGGTGAGCTATGCGCGCTGCTCGCTGCGGCTGCAACCCAATAGCAGTGCCGGTCAGCAACTGGTCTCGCACAGCGTCGATATCAAGCCGCTGCCGGCGGCCCGCGCCATGCGGACGGATTTCTTTGGCACGCCGACGGAAAGCGTGTTGATCGAAACCCCGCACAAGATGCTGCGCATCGATAGCCGGTCGCGGGTCTATGTCGAGCGTTTCGCGCCGGGGCGCGGCGATGACAGTCCTTCCTGGGAGAGCGTCCGCGAGGCGGCGTTCGATTCCAGCGACCTCAGCGGTGCGTCGCCGATCGGCTACGTCTTCGCCAGCCCGCTCGTGCCGATCATCGATGCCGTCACGGACTATGCAGCGGTGAGCTTTACCGAAGGCCGCGGCATTCTCGCCGGGGCCGTCGATCTGATGCATCGCATTCGCACCGAGTTCAAATACGATCCGAAGGCCACGGTGATTTCGACGCCGTTGCAGGAGGTGCTGGATAAGCGCCACGGAGTCTGTCAGGATTTTGCGCATATCATGATTGCGGGCATGCGCGGCCTCGGCCTCCCGGCGGCCTATGTCAGCGGCTATCTGCGTACCATCCCCCCGCCGGGCAAGGAACGCCTGCAGGGTGCCGACGCAACTCATGCCTGGGTGTCGGTCTGGTGCGGCGAGGAACTCGGCTGGATCGGCTTCGATCCGACCAACGACATTTTGGTCGAGAACGATCATATCGTGCTGGCGATCGGCCGCGACTTCTCCGACGTGTCGCCGGTCGACGGCGTGATCGTCGGCGCCCGCAAGCAGAAGCTTGCCGTTGCTGTCGATGTGCTGCTGCTGGAATGACCATCGTTCGTCGCGCACACAACACCAGTGACGTCGTCATTCTCGGTGCCGGTGCGGCCGGCCTGATGTGCGCCGGTATTGCGGGGCAACGCGGTCGCTCGGTGATGCTGCTTGAGCAGGCGAGGGCGCCGGGCGAGAAGATCCGCATCTCCGGTGGTGGCCGCTGCAATTTCACCAACCTGCATACAACGCCGGCGAATTTCCTGTCGCAGAATCCGCAATTCTGCAAATCCGCACTGAAGGGGTTTACTCAGCAGGACTTCATCGCGCTGGTCGAAAAATATCGCATCGCCTATCACGAAAAGACGCGCGGGCAATTGTTCTGCGATGGTTCGTCCCAGCAGATCATCGACATGCTGCTGGACGAAAACCGCCGCAGCGACGTGCAGATGCGGCTTGGCGTCGGCATTCTCGGCGTGACGAAGAACGACAGCGGCTTTGTGGTCGCCACCGATCAGGGCGAGTACCGGTGTCAGTCGCTGGTGATCGCCACGGGCGGGCCTTCGATCCCGAAAATGGGTGCCAGTGCCTTTGGCTACAAACTGGCGCAACAATTCGGGCTGAAGATGGTCGCGCCGCGTGCCGCGCTGGTGCCGCTGACCTTCGACGTTGCGGCGCTTGCACAATTCAAGGACCTCGCTGGCGTTGCCGTTGATGCCGTCGTCAGCGTCGGCAAGGCCAAATTCGACGAGGCGCTGCTGTTCACCCATCGCGGTCTCAGCGGTCCGGCGATCCTGCAGATTTCATCCTATTGGCGGGACGGGCTCGATGTCGTCATCGACATGGCGCCGACGCGCGATGTGCTCGCCGCCTTGAAGGAGGCACGCCGCGAACGTCCGCGGCAGGAACTGGCGACCGTGCTTGGCGACCTCCTGCCCAAGCGACTGGCCCAGATGATCGCCGACAAGATCGCCGGCCCACCGCGGCTGGCGGATTTTTCGGACAAGCTTCTGGGGACGGTGGCGGCGGCGGTGAAGGAGTGGCGCGTGCGGCCGAACGGCACCGAAGGTTATCGCACGGCCGAGGTAACCCTTGGCGGTGTGGACACCACAGAACTGTCATCGAAAACGTTCGAGGCGGCATCGGTGCCGGGGCTGTATTTCATCGGCGAGGTCGTCGATGTCACCGGCCATCTCGGCGGCTTCAATTTCCAATGGGCGTGGTCCTCCGGCGTTGCCGCGGGGCGGCACGTCTAGACAGACTCCGGCGAATATCCAACAATCCGGCCATGATCTATCGCCACGCCATCGGTGACCATACGCATGTCTTCGCGGATCTGCGCGACCTCATGGCCAAGGCAACGCCGCCGCGCTCCGGCGACAGGTTGGCCGGGATTGCAGCCGAGACCGCCGAGCAGATGATCGCCGCGCGGATGGCGCTCGCGGATGTGCCGCTCAAACAGTTCCTGCAGGAAATGGTGGTGCCCTACGAGGACGACGAGGTCACGCGTCTTATCGTCGATACGCATGATGCTGCGGCATTCTCCACGATCTCGTCGCTGACCGTCGGCGGCTTTCGTGACTGGCTGCTGTCAGACGCGGCCACGCCGCAAGTCCTTCAGACCGTCGCCCGCGGCATCACGCCGGAGATGGCGGCGGCAGTCTCGAAGCTGATGCGCAATCAGGACCTGATCCTGGTGGCCAGGAAGTGCGAGGTGATCACGCGCTTTCGCAATACGATCGGGTTGCGCGGGTGCATGAGCGTGCGGTTGCAGCCGAACCACCCGTTCGACGATATCAGGGGCATCACGGCCTCCATTCTCGACGGGCTGATGCTCGGCTCCGGCGATGCCTGCATCGGCATCAATCCGGCGAGCGACGATCCGGCGGTGCTGGGCGGGTTGGTGCGGCTGCTCGACGATGTCATCACCAAGCTGGATGTTCCGACCCAGAGTTGCGTGCTCACCCATGTCACGACCAGTCTTGATCTCATCAACCAGGGCGCTCCGGTCGATCTGGTGTTTCAGTCGATCGCCGGGACAGAGGCCGCCAATAGAAGTTTCGGCATCGATCTGGCGATCCTGAAGGAAGCTCATGCCGCCGGGCTTTCGCTGAAACGTGGCACGCTTGGCCAGAACGTTATGTATTTCGAGACCGGGCAGGGCTCGGCTCTGTCGGCCAACGCCCATCACGGCGTCGATCAGCAGACTTTGGAAGCGCGGGCCTATGCAGTTGCGCGGGCGTTCGATCCTCTCCTGGTGAACAGCGTCGTCGGCTTCATCGGCCCCGAATATCTCTATGACGGCAAGGAGATCATCCGTGCCGGGCTGGAGGATCATTTCTGTGGCAAGCTGCTTGGCCTGCCGCTGGGCGTCGACGTCTGTTACACCAACCATGCCGAAGCCGATCAGGACGACATGGATAATCTGCTGACGCTGCTGGCCGCGGCGGGTGTGACCTTCGTGATGGGCGTGCCGGGCGCTGACGACGTGATGCTGAACTACCAGTCGACGTCATTTCACGATGCGCTCTATATCCGCGACCTGTTTGGGCTCAAACGCGCACCGGAGTTCGACGACTGGCTGCAACGGGTCGGGCTCTCCGGAGCGGACCTTCGCATCCGCGATCGGGAAGGCCTGCTGCCCGATCTGGCCGCGCGTCTGATCGCCTGACGTCAATAAACCGTCATAAGGCTTGGCGCTTTGTGCGCACTTGTGCGGAGCTGGTCACGACCTTGTCACCGCCCGCCACAATCTTGAAGAAATTCTGGCCCAGATTCGGACGCCGTGATTAGATCGCTCAAAGTATTCGGCAGGAGTGGAACGGTTTTATCTCGGCGACGTTATTGAAGGTTAAGCGCTTATGGGGACTGCTGATGCATTCACAGAGGAATTTTGATGAGAGCTGAGGGCAGGCAGACGGTCCGGCGCATTCTGTGCGTCTTTCCGCGATACACGTCTTCATTTGGTACGTTTGAATATTCATATCCTCTGACCGACGGCGTTCAGGCCTTCATGCCTCCCCAGGGCTTGCTGCTGATTGCCGCCTATATGCCCGAGAACTGGGAAGTCCGTTTCATCGACGAGAACATCCGCGCCGCCACGCCCAATGATTTCCTCTGGGCCGAAGTTGTGCTGGTGTCAGGCATGCACATCCAGCGCACGCAGATGAACGACATCTGCTACCGCGCGCATTCCTACGATCTTCCGGTGGCGATCGGAGGGCCGTCGGTCTCGTCATGCCCCGACTACTACCCGGCTTTCGACTATCTCCATATCGGCGAACTCGGTGATGCCACCGATCAACTGATCGATATCCTGGAAAAGGATACATCGCGCCCGGACCGGCAAGTCGTGCTGAAGACCACCGACCGTCTGGACATGACCAGGTTTCCGATTCCGGCCTATGAACTGGCCGATATTCCGCGCTACTTCCTGGGCAGCATCCAGTATTCCTCGGGCTGCCCGTATCAGTGCGAATTCTGCGATATCCCCGGCCTCTATGGTCGCAATCCGCGCCTGAAGTCGCCTGAGCAGATCACCGCCGAACTCGACAAGCTGCTCGAATGCGGCATCATGGGCTCGGTCTATTTCGTCGATGACAACTTCATCGGCAACCGCAAGGCCGCACTCGATCTGCTGCCGCATCTCGTCGAGTGGCAGAAGAGGACCGGTTTTGTCTTGCGCCTGTCCTGCGAAGCGACGCTGAACATCGCCAAGCGGCCGGAAATCCTTTCGCTGATGCGCGAAGCCTGGTTCGGCACGATCTTCTGCGGCATCGAGACGCCCGATCCCGTCGCCCTTAAGGCGATGAAGAAGGATCACAACATGATGGTCCCCATCATGGAGGCGATCGAGACGCTGAACAGTTTTGGCATGGAAGTCGTGTCCGGCATCATCCTCGGCCTCGATACCGACAAGCCCGAGACCGGCCAGCATTTGCTCGAGTTCGTGGAAACGTCACAGATTCCGCTTCTGACCATCAACCTGCTGCAGGCGCTGCCGCAGACGCCGCTTTGGGACAGGTTGAAGAAGGAAGGACGCCTGAACGAGGACGAGGGCCGCGATTCCAACGTCGACTTCCTGTTGCCGTATGAGGACGTCGTGAAAAGCTGGCGGCGCGCCATGGGCAGTGCCTATGTGCCAGAAAAACTGCTCGAGCGTTTCGAATACCAGATCCGCCACACCTATCCCAACCGGATCAAGCCGCCGATCGGGGCCATGCTGACCTGGAAGAGCATCCGGCTCGGGCTGGTGATGTTGCGCAACATCTTCTGGAAGGTCGGCGTGCTTGGTGATTACAAGCGGGCGTTCTGGAAATTCGCGCTCCGTCGGCTGGCCCGTGGCGAGATCGAATATCTCATCAGCGGGATCATGGTGGCGCACCACCTGATCAACTTTGCCCGCGATGCGTCCGGTGGTCAGACCAACGCGTCCTATTATTCGTTGAAGCTGCAGGACGCTGCCGTTCCGGCCGAATGAGCGATAGGCTGGCGTCATGACAGATCGGAATGATGTGACGCCGCCGGTGCAGCAGCGCTCCCTCGCGGAGCTGCGGGCGTTGACGCCGGCGCGTGTCGGGCTCGGCCGGGCCGGAGCCAGTCTGACCACGCGGGCCCTGCTTGATTTCACGCTCGACCATGCCCGCGCACGTGACGCGGTCCATGCGCCCTTCGAGGCCGAAGCCATCGCGGCCGCACTGGCCGGGCTGGGGACGAGCGCGCTGGTGGTGACGAGCCAGGTCGCGGATCGGGCCGACTATCTCAAGCGCCCCGATCTCGGCCGCCGACTGTCTCGCGAGTCACAGGAGATGCTTAAAGGTCGCGACAGCGCCGCGTGCGATCTGGTGATCGTGATTGCGGACGGCCTGTCTCCGGCTGCGGTCAATGCGCACGCGCTTGGCCTGCTGGGTGCCTTAATGCCCAAATTGGCGGGGGTCGGGATCGGCGCTGTCGTGGTTGCCGGCGGCGCCAGAGTCGCGCTCGGCGACGAGATCGGTGCGTTATTGAGGGCGCGGATGACGATCATGCTGATCGGCGAACGTCCGGGTCTCTCGGCGCCGCAGAGTCTCGGTGCCTACCTGACCTTCGCACCGCGGCCGGGTCTGACGGACGCTGCGCGCAACTGCGTGTCGAACATCCAGGTGGCCGGTCTGTCCTTCGAGGAGGCAGCGAGCAAGATTGCCTGGCTGGCGCGCGAAGGGCTGAATCGCAATATGACCGGTGTGGCTCTGAAAGACGAAAGCGGTCTGGAACTGGTAGCACCGCTCGTTGCACCAGCTTGAAACAACAGCCTTTGCGCTCCATTTTGTGACCTGAAACGCAACCTCTGCGCGCTCGCCGCCTTGCGATGTGTCATACAGACCTGCTACATCTGCCCGCGGCAAATTTACCGCATGTTTTCAAGGGCTAGCGCTGTTCGGTCTCACCGATTCCAGCCTTACTACTGCCCGCGACGCTTGCTAGGCAGACGCCGCTGACGACAGGACTGGACAGGGTATGCACGATACGGTTCCCCCCCACGACGCCGATATGAATAAATTGCGCAAGGGGCCGATCAGCATCGCCTTCGGGCTTGAGCGCATCGGTCTGATCGCGGTGAAGGCGCCGGTCCTGTCCTGCGTGATCCTGCTCGCGCTGGTGATCGGTGCGATCTTTGGCATCCAGCGCATCAAGATCGACGATTCGCTGAGCCAGCTATTTCGTTCTGACAGCAAGGAATACAAGCAATACGAGGAAGTGACGAAGCGCTTCCCGTCCACCGAGTTCGACGTGCTCGTGGTGCTCGAAGGCAAGACGCTGCTTGCGCGCGACAATCTTGGAAAGATGCGCGACCTCGTCACCGACCTGCAATTGGTCGATGGCGTGCGCGGGCTGATCTCGATCTTCTCGGCGCGTCAGACGCCGGCCCCCGGCAAGTTGCCGGCAGCGCTGTTTCCCAACGATCTTCCTGAAGGTGCCGACTACGACAAGTTCATCGAGACGGTGAAGCAGAACGAGCTGATCCGCGGCAAGCTTTTGTCCGACGATGGAACTCTGGCGCTGGTGGTGCTGTCGCTCGACCCGGCCGTGGTCAGCAACAGCAAGCTCAGCACCGTGGTTGCCGATATCCGCAAGACCATGAATGAGGACCTGGCCAATAGCGGTCTGACCAAGGAATTGTCGGGCGTGCCGGTGATGCAGCTCGAAATCCGCAATGCGGTCGAGCGCGACGGCCTGATCTATAACATCGCCGGTATTCTCGCCGGCTGCGTCATTGCGATCATCTTCTTCCGCAAGATCTCGTTCATGATCATCGCGGCGTTTCCGCCGCTGCTGGCGATCCTGTTGTCGCTCGGCGCGCTCGGCTGGGCCGGCTTCAGCCTTAACATGTTCCTCAATGTGATGACGCCGCTGATCATGGTGATCAGTTTTGCCGACTCGATGCAGCTCACTTTCGCGGCGCGTGACCGGTTGATCGCAGGCGAGGACAAGTATTCAGCATTTACGAATGCAGTTCGTGTCGTGGGTCCGGCCTGCGTCCTCACCCATGGCACCGCCGGTATTTCCTTCCTGGCGTTGCAGTTCTCCGACTCGGACCTGATCCGCGCCTTCGGCGAGGCCGGTCTCACGGCCACCATCATCGCGCTGGTCGCGGTGCTGTCGCTGGTGCCGGTGTTCGGTGTGCTGCTGGTGCGCAACGAGAAGATCTTCGCTGCCAAGTTCCAGACCGCCGATGCCGGCGTGCAGGCGCTGCGCGCCTTCTGTTACTGGATCGCGGTGCGCATGGTCGGCCGTCCTGGCCTGTTCAGCCTGATCTCGCTCGTCGTCGTCGTTGGTCTCGGGATCGTTTACGCCAATCTCGAGCCGCGCTATCGGCTGGCCGATCAAGTGCCGGACAAGGAGCAGGCGGTCGCCGCCAGCGGACGGCTCGACGCCAAGCTCACCGGCGCCAATCCGATCGACGTGCTGATCGAGTTTCCGAAGGGCGCGGATCTCTATTCGCCGGACACGTTGGCAACCATCGCCGAAGTTCACGCCATGGTCGAGAAGCAGGCCGGCGTGGGTAACGTCTGGTCGCTGGAGACGTTGCGGCGCTGGCTGGCGGAGAAGGCCGGTTCGTCGGATGTCGCGACGCTGAAGGAATATGTCAGCGTCATCCCTGAGCATCTGGTGCGCCGCTTCATCTCGGCGGATCAGACGGCGGTGGTGGTGTCCGGCCGTGTGCCCGACAGCGATTCGAGCAAGATCCTGCCGGTGGTCGACAAGCTCGACAATGCGCTGAATGCCGTTCGCACCAAGCACCCGGGCTATGAGATCGCGGTGACCGGCCTCTCGGCGATCGCGGCGCGTAACAGCGCCGGGATGATCGAGAAGCTCAATCACGGCCTGACCATCGAGTTCGGTCTGGTCGCCGTCTTCATCGGCCTCGCATTCCGCTCGTGGGTGGTGATGCTGGCCTGTATCCTGCCGGGCATCTTCCCGGTGGTGCTGGCCGGCTTTGTGTTGTGGCTGCTCGGGGAGGGGCTGCAATTCGCCAGTGTGGTGGCACTCACGGTGTCATTCGGCCTCGGCCTCAGCGCGACGATTCACTTCCTCAACCGCTTGCGTCTGGAAGACACGCCGGGCACCGATCCCGCGATCGCCGTCGAGCGTGCGACTGTGCTCGTTGGTCCCGCGCTGATCCTGACGACGGTGGTGCTGGCCTGCGGCCTCGTGGTGACGGTATTCTCGGATCTGCCGTCACTGCGGCTGTTCGGCTGGCTCAGTGCCTTCTCGATGGTCGCGGCACTAGTGGCCGACCTGTTCATCCTGCGCCCGACCGCGATGTGGCTGATCAATCTGCAGCAGCGCCTCACCGGCAGTTCGGTTCTGGCGAAGCAAGAGAAGTAGTCAACCGGCGCTGCATCTGCCGCTCAGCTACGTCTGACGCCGGAAAACATGTCGCGATTGTGCGCTATGAACTTGACCAGGAAGTCGGCAACCGCACGCGACCTGGCCAGCTTGCTCTGGGTCGGATGGGTGATCAGGTAGATGCCCTCGCGGGGCGCCGCAGGACCCATCTCGATACGCGTGACGCCAGGCAGGGCATCGCCCACGTAGCAGGGAAGCACTCCGACGCCCAGGCCAGAGGCCACCGCCGCGCGCAGCGAAACGGTCGAGCTGGCTTCCACCGCCGGTGCACGCCCCTTGGCGAGACTGACCATCCACTTCCGCTCCGGCATCTCGCGGCTTGCGTCGGAGAGAAGGATAAAAGGCATCTCCGCCAACGTGGCACCCTCACGCAGGCGGAGCGCCAGATCATCACGGGCGTAAAGGGCGAAGCGGTAGTCGCAGAGCCGGCGGATTCCGAGTTCGTTGGGAACCGCAAGACTGATCCGCAGTGCGACGTCGGCGTGGCCGCGCCGGAATTCGTCGAACTGCATGTCGGCGCATAGTGCGATCCGGATCGAAGGGTGCGTGTTGCGGAAATCGGCGAAGGCATCGGTCAGCGCGTGACAGATCAATGCGTGGGGCGCGGCAACGCGAACGACCCCTTCCAGCTCTGAATGAGGGCCATCGATCAGTTGCGGAAGCGCGTCGAGGGCTTCCGCAATTGATCGTGCCTTCGCGATCAGCGCGGCCGCGGGCGGGCTCACAATCAGGCGGCCCTCACTGCGCCGGAACAGTTTGGTGTCCAGCGCGAGCTCGAGCGTTGCCAGCCGGCGCAGGACCGTGCTGTGGCTGACATCCAGCTGCTTGGCAGCGCCAAGCGCCGTGCCGCTGGATTCGATGGCCAGCACCACGCGCAGGTCGTCCCATGTAAACGCGGCCATCTTGCTGCCCCGCCACTGTCTATAATTGAAAATCATACTTTCATTTTTGGACAATGCCAGCCGGTATCTCGGCATCAGTGTTGCTTGGGAATGGAGGAGAACGGCGGCAGCCGGACTGCAACATTCACGAGGTTGTTCATGAGCATGAAGCGTTTACTGCTGGCGGTTGTATTGGCCGCAGGCCTGTCGCAAGGCGCATACGCCGAGGATAAGGCCATATTGCAGCTCGACTGGATCCCGACAGGGGAGCACGCGGCGTATTTTGCGGGCCAGCAGCGCGGATTTTTCAAGGACGCTGGTATCGATCTCACCATCGTCAGGGGTTATGGATCGGGCGACACGGTGAACAAGGTGGCGGCAGGCGCGGCCAAGTTCGGCGTTGCCGACGTCGGCGCGGTGCTCGCGGGACGCGCGCAACAGTCAGTACCGGTCAAATCGATTGTGGCGGTCTATACCTATTCGCCGCACTCGCTGTTCATTCTGAAATCGTCAGCGATCAAGGGCTTCAAGGATCTTGCCGGCAAGAAAATCGCCGTGAGCCCGGGCAACAGTCACCGGATCTATTTTCCGGAAGTCGCACGCCGGGTCGGAATCGACCCGGAGAGCGTAACCTGGGTCACGACGGACGCATCGGCAATGGCGGCGATGTTGATTGCCAAGCGCGTCGATGCGGCGCCATTCTACTCCATCCATCAATACTATCAGAACAAGGCAGCCACGCAGGCCGGCGAGGAAATCGTAGCGCTGCCCTTCGTCTCGGCGGGCTTTGCGATCTATGCGTCATCGTTGATCGCCACCGATGAGACGATCAAGACCAATCCGGATCTCGTGAGGCGTTTCGTCGGTGCCGCTGTGAAGAGTTACGCGTGGGCGCGCGACAATCCGGTCGAGACCTGCAAGCTCCATGTGCAGAAAAATCCGGAAGTCCTGCAGGACGAATGCGAAGCGTCGCAGAAGGCCACCATGGGCTTCATCTTCAACGATCACCAGCGTGCAACAGGGCAGGGGCACTTCGCAAAAGATCGCCTGGCAGATACGTGGAAGGCCGTGGCCGAGAGCCTCAAACTCGATGCATCGTGGAATCCGGCCCAGGCCATCGACGACAGTTTCGTCCCGTGATCTCGCTTGCCCGGGTCGGCAAGACCTTCAAGACCCGCCGCGGCGGCCATGTGCAGGCGCTGGACGACGTCACGATCTCCATACGGCCGGGGGAGTTCGTTGCCATCGTCGGTGCCTCCGGCTGCGGCAAGTCGACGTTGCTGCGCATGGTGGCCGGATTGGTGCTGCCCGATATCGGGCATCTCACGCTCGACGGCAAACTGGTCACAGGGGCGACGAAAGGCACGGCGATGGTGTTCCAATCGCCGACCCTGCTGCCGTGGATGAATGTGGAGCGCAACGTTGCATTTCCATTGGGCCTGTCTGGCGGTGATGGGCCCGAAGCGCGCGAGCGCGCTCGCGTGCTGCTGCATTCGGCGGGTCTCGCGGGCTTCGAGCATCGGATGCCGCGAGAACTCTCTGGCGGCATGCAGCAACGCGTCGCGATCTGCCGCGGCCTTGTGCAACAGCCGCGCATCCTGCTCATGGATGAACCATTCGGCGCACTCGATGCTCTGACGCGCGAGGAGATGAGTCTGTCCCTGCTCGCGTTGTGGCAGGCAAATCCGATGGCGGTGCTGTTCGTGACTCATTCGATTTCCGAAGCCGTGCTGCTTGCGGATCGGGTCGTGGTGATGTCGCCGCGGCCGGGCCGTGTCGCGGAGATCGTGGAGGTCAATCTGCCTCGCCCGCGATCGTTCGACCAGGAAGCCAGCGCGGAATTCCACCGCTGCTCGAAACTGATCCGCGACCGGATCTATGGCGGAGCGGCCCATGCTCACTAATGCTGCAGACTGGGGCCGCCGCAACCTGCCGGTCATCGTGTCGACCCTGACATTCCTGCTCGGCTGGGAACTGCTCTGCCGAGGGTTTGGCATCAGGCCGTTCCTGTTGCCGTCGCCGAGCGCGATCTGGACAGCGGTAGTACCGGTCTGGCCCAACATCGCCATGCATACGGTGACTACGCTGCGGACCGTTCTGCTCGGGCTCGCGGCTTCCATTGCGATCAGCCTGCCGCTTGCCATGCTGATTGCAAGCTCGCGCACGATGTCGGCGGCAATCTATCCACTGCTGGTGCTCACCCAGTCGGTGCCCAAGGTGGCACTGGCGCCGATTCTTCTGGTGGCACTCGGGGCCAACGAGTTTTCAAGGGTGATCATTACCTTCCTCGTCGCGTTCTTCCCGCTCGTGGTGAGTTCTGTCGCGGGACTCTTGGCCGCGCCGCCCGAACTGATCGAACTCGGACGTTCGTGCCGCGCGACCCGTGTCCAGGAATTGCTGCGCATCCGTCTGCCATACGCTTTGCCTTTCGTGTTCGGCGGATTGCGCGTCGCGGCTGCCCTTTGCGTAGTGGGTGCCGTGGTGGCCGAATTCGTCGGCGCGGATTCCGGCCTCGGCTATCTGATCCAGACCTCGATGGCGTTCTTCCGCACACCGGTCGCGTTCGGCGCGGTGGTGATTCTCGCCATCATGGGCATCGCGCTGTTCCAACTGGTCGAGGTCATCGAGCGCCTGCTCGTGCCGTGGTCGAGCAATCTGGACAGCAACTCCAACGACAACAACTAGGTCAGGTGCAATGGCAAAGAACTATCCGGGATATGTACTGATCCGTGACGCTTTGATCTCCGACGCGGGGTCCCGCCGCGGCGTGAAGGGCGATATTCTGATCAAAGACGGGATCATTGCGGAAATGGGGCTTGATCTTGCCGCGCCAGACGGCGCGAACATCGTCGATGCCTCCGGCATGCTGGTTCATGCCGGCCTCGTCAACGCCCATACCCATGGCCATGGTGGCCTCGGCCGCGGGCAGGGCGATCGCTGGACGCTGGAGGTACTGCTGGCTGCCGCCCCGTGGATTAGCGGTAGCCGCTCGCTGCAGGACAAGAAGCTCACGACCCAGATCTGCGCTGCCGAAATGGTGCTGAAAGGCTGCACCGCGGCCTATGATCTGTACTACGAATATCCGGCACCGAGCATCGACGGCATGGATGCCGTCGCTGAGGCCTATGCGGAAGTCGGCATGCGTGCCGTCATCGCGCCGATGGTCGCGGATCACAGTTTCTACGAAGCCATTCCCGGACTGCGCGATGCGCTTCCGGAAGATCTTCAGCACCAGGTCGATCGGCTACGGCTGGGGCCGGGCGATCGGACTATTTCGGCCATCGGATCGATTCTCGAACGCTGGAAATGGTCTTCACATGACATCCGACCTGCGGTGGCGCCGACCATTCCGATCCATTGCAGCGACAGTTTCATGTGCGGCTGCGCCAAGCTGGCACGCGACCATGGCATTCCCCTGCAGAGCCATGTCGGCGAGAGCAAGGTGCAGGCGGTGGTCGGCAAGGAACGTTACGGTAAGACGCTGATTGCGCATCTCGACGAACTAGGCCTGATCAACGAACAATTCTCCGCGGCTCATGCGGTCTGGCTCGATGATGATGATTTTCGGCTGATGGCCGACCGTGGCGCCTCGCTGGCGCATAACGCTGGCAGCAACATGCGGCTGGGCAACGGCCTGTTCAGGATGCGCCGTGCGCTCGACCTCGGCGTCAATGTCGGCATCGGGACAGACGGTGCGAACTGCTCCGACAATCAAAACATGTATGAGGCGATGCGCTACGCATCGATGGCCTCCAAGGTACAAGGGCCCGACCCACGCAAATGGGCTGCGGTCGAGGAGATTTATTATGCTGCCACGGCCGGCTCGGCGCGGGCGCTCGGGCTGTCGCATACCGGCGTATTGGCGCCGGGCTACAAGGCCGACATCGTGTTCCTGGATCTCGGGGCGATCAACTGGATCCCGCACAACTGGAGCGTCAACCAACTGGTTCATACCGAAGATGCGACCTCGGTGCGCCACGTGATGATCGGCGGCAGCTTTGTGGTTCGCGACGGCCGCTTGCTGACGCTGGACATGGCCAGACTGGCACGGGAAGCGGAGGCCGCGCGAGATCGGCTCGAGATACTCAATGCGGAATGGCGTGGTCTGTTCGAGCGCCTGGAGCCTGTGGTGGCATCGTTCTGTCCGGGACTGGCAGCGCGTCCCTACCAGATCAATCGCTATCTATGCGACGAGGTCGAATGAATTTCTGCGGCGCGAAGCCTGTGGCTTCGCACCTGATTGCACGGGTCACGTCTCAGCTCTTGACCATATTGATCGAAACGCCGCGAATTTCGCCCTTGGAGCTGATCGACACCGACTGCTTGTTGCCGCGGGTCGTCAGCGTGATGTTGGCGGCAAAACCCGCAGCCTCGACGAAGACGTCGATCTGGCCGCCGCCGGCCTTGCCGACCAGATTGCCGTAGACGTTGCGGCTGGCTTCGCTCCAGCTGCCCGAAACATTGTTGCCCTGGCTGGTGACATTGCTGGAGAGGTCGAACTTGTAGCTGTCGCTGGCGCAGCGCAGCGTCTGCGCCAGGGCGCTGCCGCCGCCATCCACCTTGTAGGTCGCCCGGCAGCGAATGCGCTCCGAGGAGCCGTCCGACATGGAGACCGTTCCGGTACCGCTCCAGGCCCCGTCGAAGCCGGCGAACGGTCCGGACTGGGCATGGCCTGCGGACACCGACAGCAGCAGGATCGCGCCAGCGCCAGCGGCCTTGAGGGCGTGCCCGAACCGCTTTGCAGAATGGAATGTCATGTAAGTTTTCCCAAAATAGCGCTGTGTAACCGAGTTATGCCGCGCCTCATCGAGGCTTAAGTGTCGCTGCACATCTTTAGGTTCAATAGAGCGATCATAATTGGACGATTGTAAAAGTAACATGTCACCGCCCACAAGCGCGAAGGTTCCCGGAGCGGAACGGGTGGAGGTCATGCGCGTCTGAACAATTGTCCTAAAACCTTATCTTGCCCTGCGGGGGTGGCATCGGCCGGCCCTGCAGCTGGTGCGGCCATGTGCGCAAGTTTTCGCCGCATTTATTCGTGTCTGTGGGGGCGGGAATGTTCTGTGTCCTGATTGCATCCATCGCCGCGAATTCGCCGATGTGCCTGAAGATAAAGCCTTCCCGGCGATGCGAATGTTTCAGTTTATGCTATGCACCACACGGGCTGTGATCTCGTCACCATACTGAAGGAAGACAATGCGTAAATTTCTCCTGGTACTGTCCGTGCTTTCCGCATCTGCCTCGACCGGTGCATTGGCCCAGCAAAACCAGCCCCGCAGCGGCACCGACGCGGAGCAGAAGGCCTGCACCCGCGACGTGCAGAAGCTCTGCCGCGCCGTCATGGATCAGGGCGACCTCGTGGTTCTGTCCTGCCTGAAGGAAAACCGCCCCAAGATCAGCAAGGCCTGCAACGACGTTCTGGTCAGCCACGGCCAATAACCCCGCCCTAATGCGAGATTCCGGGCTCGTGGCGCCGTTTTGGTCTCGCCGCGAGCCCGCCAAGACGTGATCCGGCCCGGCACTGGCTGCGGCCGAAAGTGGCATATTGGCATTGGTCTCACGGGCCAATTTGCCCTATATGGGGGCTCGCGGCCGACCCCGCCTGCCGGTATTACCGGACCTTGGCGGCCCCCGAGCCACCCTGTTCAAATCCAACGTAGCCAGTTCTGGATGACCCCTGCGAGCGAACTGCGATCCGGCAAGACCGATCGTGACGAGAATTTTCCTGTCGCGTCGTGGATTATCCATCCGCGCCACCGGGCGCTGATTCTTGCCTTCTATAATTTCGTCCGGACCGCAGACGACATTGCCGATCACGCGCTGCTCGATGCGCCTGCAAAACTGGCTCTGCTCGACGAGCTGGAGGCCGACCTGCTCGGTCAGGGTGACGGCCAGGCCGAAGCCGTCGTTCTGCGCGAGGCGCTCCAGATGCGCGAGATGCCCCCGCGTCATGCGCTCGACGTCCTAACAGCCTTCCGGATGGACGTGACCAAGCTGCGCTACGCCGACTGGGATGAGCTCATTCATTATTGTTCGTTCTCGGCGATGCCGGTCGGACGTTTCATGCTCGACGTGCACGGCGAAAGCAAAGCCACCTGGCCGGCGTCGGATGCGCTGTGCGCGGCCTTGCAGATCAACAATCACCTGCAGGATTGTGGCAACGACTATCGCGATCTCGATCGGGTCTACATTCCGCAGGACACGCTGGACCGGCACGGCGCCTCGGTGGACGATCTCAAGCAGGCAAAGGCGTCGCCGGCGCTGCTGGCCTGTATTCGCGAGCTGGTCGCCAAGACCGAGACCCTGATGCATGAGAGCGAGACGCTGACGGTTCATATCGCGGACGTCCGGCTTGGCTGCGATGTCGCCGTCATCGAGACTTTTGCCTGGCAGATCCTGAAGATGCTGAAAGTGCGCGATCCGCTCAGCGAGAAGGTCCATCTCTCGAAGGCCAGCATGGCAGGCTACGCGCTGGCCGGCATTGCCGGCGGGCTGTGGCGCCGCGCGACCACCAGCGCGCCGATGCCTCGTTCGACGACGCCGGGCGCATGAACCAGATGACGAGCCAGGTGAATAATAGTGAATCTCAGAGCGAGGTTCAGGGCGTTGCTGCCGGCAGCTCGTTCTATGCCGCGATGCGCATTCTGCCGCGTGCCCAGCGCGATGCGATGTTCCAGATCTACAGCTTCTGCCGTCAGGTCGACGATATCGCGGATTCCGATGGTCCGCGCGACGTCAGGCTCGCCGACATGCAGCAGTGGCGCGCAGATATCGATGCGCTCTATGCAGGCAATCCGCCAGCGCGGGTGCGCGACTATGCCGGGCCAATCAAGCAATTCGGCATGCGCAAGGAGGATTTCATCGCCGTCATCGACGGCATGGAGATGGATATCCCTGCAGATATTCGCGCGCCCGATGACGCAACGCTCGATCTGTATTGCGATCGTGTTGCCAGTGCCGTCGGCCGCCTATCGGTGAAGGTGTTCGGCATGCCGGACGAAGATGGCATTCTGCTTGCTCATCATCTCGGCCGTGCGCTGCAGATCACCAATATCCTGCGCGATATCGACGAAGACGCCGGTATCGGTCGTCTCTATCTGCCGCGTGAGCTGCTCTATCACGCCGGCATCACGTCGAGCGATCCCGACGTGGTGCGCGCCAGCCCGGCATTGCCGAAGGTCTGTGTGCCGCTGGTGAAGCGGGCGCAGGCGCATTTCGAAAAGTCCGACGAGATCATGGCGCGTAACAAGCGCCGCGTGGTGCGCGCGCCACGGATCATGTCGAAATATTATCACGCCATCCTGGAATTGCTGGTGGCGCGCGGCTTTGCTTTGCCGCGCGACCCCGTTCGTCTCGGCAAGGCCTCCAAGATAGCGATCCTGCTGCGATACGCGATCATCTGATGCAAAAGACCGCTCATATCATTGGTGCCGGCGTTTCCGGCCTGTCGGCCGCCGTGCGTCTCGTCAATGCCGGCTTCAAGCTCCACGTCCATGAGGCGACGCAGCAGGCCGGTGGCCGCTGCCGGTCGTATTTCGACGCGCAGACCCAGCTCCAGATCGACAACGGCAACCACCTGGTTCTGTCGGGCAACAGCCATGTCGTCGCTTATGCAAAGTCGATCGGCACCGAAGCCGGGCTCGTTGGTCCGCAGCGGGCACAATTCGCATTTGCCGATGCCAAGACTGGCAAGCGCTGGCAGCTCGATCTCGGCGATGGCAAGATCCCGACATGGTTGTTCGACAAGACGCGCCGCGTCCCGGACACATCAGTCGCCGATTATCTTGCGCTGTCGCCGCTGATCTGGTCATCGAATAGTCGCCTGGTCGGCGATGCCATTCGCTGTGAAGGCGTCCTCTACGATCGTCTGGTACAGCCACTGTTGCTGGCCGCGCTCAATGTCGATCCGCCGGAAGGTTCGGCTGGTCTGGCCGGCGCCATCGTGCGCGAAACGCTGCTGGCAGGCGGCCAAGCGTGCCGCCCGTTGATCGCGCGCGCTGGTCTTAGCGATGTTCTGGTCGAGCCTGCGATCGAATTGCTGCGCGCCAAGGGCGCCGGCGTTCATTTTGGCCATGAGCTGCGCGGTTACACCATGAGTGGTGATCGCGTCACCGAGCTGAAGTTTGGCGCTGAAGACGTCATCACGCTTAGCGCGGACGATGTCGTCGTGATGGCGGTTCCGCCATGGGCCGCGAAGTCGCTATTGCCTGGTGTGAAGACGCCGACCGAATTCCGCGCGATCGTGAATGCGCATTTCAATTATGTTCCGCCAGCAGGCCACGCGCCGCTGATTGGCGTTGTCGGCGGTGTGGTGGAATGGCTGTTTGCTTTCCACAATCGCCTGTCGATCACGATCAGCAATGGCGATCGTTTTGTGAACACACCGCGCGAACAGTTTGCGCAACAGATCTGGGACGAGATCTGCAAGATTTCGAATATCCAGGCGCCGCTGCCCGCCTGGCAGATCGTGCGCGAGCGCCGTGCTACTTTTGCGGCTACGCCTGCCCAAGATGCCCTGCGTCCGGGCACGCGCACCGATTTCAAGAACCTGTTTCTTGCAGGCGATTGGACCGATACCGGTCTGCCGGCGACTATTGAGGGATCGGTGCGGTCGGGTGACCGCGCGGCCGATCTCGTTCTGGCGATGCGCTGACCGTTGCGCAGCCAGACGATCATTCACGACGAGTACGGAGATATGGCGAGCGAGATGCATTCGGTCAGTCCAGAGATCACAATTCAGAACGCGGCGCTCGAGACGAGCATTGCTTCGGCGAAGCAGGGCCTGCTGAAGTTCCGGCAGCCTGACGGCCATTGGGTATTTGAGCTCGAAGCCGACGGCACGATTCCGTCAGAATACGTGTTGTTGCGGCACTACCTCGGCGAGCCCGTCGATGCCGAGCTTGAAGGCAAGATCGCCAACTATCTTCGCCGCACCCAGGGCAAGCATGGCGGCTGGGCGTTGGTGCAGGACGGCGACTTCGATATGAGCGCCAGCGTGAAAGTGTATTTCGCGCTGAAGATGATCGGCGATTCGACCGACTCGCCGCATATGGTCCGCGCCCGCGAAGCAATCCGCTCGCGCGGCGGTGCCGCCAATGTGAACGTCTTCACGCGCTTCCTGCTGGCGATGTTCGGCATTCTCTCCTGGCGCGCCACTCCGGTGCTGCCTGTCGAGATCATGTTGCTGCCGATGTGGTTTCCGTTCCACCTCAACAAGATGTCCTATTGGGCGCGCACCACGATCGTGCCGCTCATGGTGCTCGCAGCGCTGAAGCCGCGCGCGCAGAACAAGAAGGGCGTCGGCATCGACGAGCTGTTCCTGGAAGATCCGTCCAAGGTCGGAGGCATTAAACGCGCGCCGCATCAGAGTCGCGCGATGTTCGCCTTCTTCACCGGCATCGACATTCTGCTCCGCGCAGCCGAACCGTATTTCCCAAAGAAACTCCGCGCCCATTCGATCGCGAAAGCCGTCGAGTTCTGCGAGGAGCGCCTGAACGGCGAAGACGGTCTCGGCGCGATCTATCCGCCGATGGCCAATATGGTCATGATGTATGAAGTACTCGGCTTCCCCGCCGACTATCCGCCCCGCGCCATCCAGCGGCGCGGTATCGACAAGCTTCTGATTGTCGGTGAGGTCGAAGCCTATTGCCAGCCTTGCGTATCGCCAGTGTGGGACACCGCGCTGACCGCGCATGCGATGCTGGAGACCGGCGGCGATGAAGCGTTCGGTCCGGCGAAAGAAGGGCTCGACTGGCTGGCGACCAAGCAGGTGCTCGACGTGAAGGGCGACTGGGCGGTGAAGCGGCCGGACCTGCGCCCGGGCGGCTGGGCGTTCCAGTACAACAACGCCTATTACCCGGATCTCGACGACACGGCCGTGGTGATGATGGCGATGGACCGCGCGCGCCGTCAGACCGGGGGCAAGGAATACGACGTTGCGCTCGATCGCGGCCGGGAGTGGATTCTGGGCATGCAGAGCAGCGACGGCGGCTTCGCGGCGTTCGAGGTCGATAACCTCGAATATTACCTCAACAACATCCCGTTTTCGGACCATGGCGCACTGCTCGATCCGCCGACGGAGGACGTCACCGCGCGCTGCGTCTCGATGCTGGCGCAGCTTGGTGACACCGTCGAGACCTCAAAGCCGCTGGCAGACGGTGTGGAATATCTGCGCCGTACCCAGCTCGCGGAGGGCTCCTGGTATGGCCGCTGGGGCCTGAACTACATCTACGGCACCTGGTCGGTGCTGTGTGCGCTGAATGCTGTTGGCATTGACCATCAGGACCCGGCGTTCCGCAAGGCGGTGGCCTGGCTGCTGTCGATCCAGAACGAGGACGGCGGCTGGGGCGAAGATGCGGTCAGCTACCGACTCGATTACAAGGGATTCGAGGCGGCCCCGAGCACGTCGTCGCAAACGGCATGGGCTTTGCTTGCCCTGATGGCGGCAGGCGAGGTCGATAATCCGGCTGTCGCCCGTGGAACGCGGTACCTGATGGACACACAGACGGAAAAAGGACTCTGGGACGAGGCCCGTTACACGGCTACCGGCTTCCCCCGCGTGTTTTATCTGCGTTATCATGGCTACTCGAAATTCTTCCCGCTCTGGGCGTTGGCGCGGTTCCGGAATTTGAAGAGCACCAACAGCAAGACGGTAGGGGTTGGGATGTGATTTTGGGCGATGGGGGCATTTCGACCGCGGGCGATACAACCGACCCGCGGCCGGTATTGATCGTCACGGGGCTGGTCCAGGAAGCGAAGATCGCTGCCGGGCCGGGAATGACCGTGATTTGCAGTTCAAGTGACCCTGTCCAGCTCCGCAGCCTGCTGGCTGACTTCGACCCCGCCACCATCCGCGGCGTCATCAGCTTCGGCGTCGCCGGCGGTCTCGATCCCGATCTCAAATCAGGCGCTGTCGTTGTGGCCACGGAAGTGGTGGCCGGCAACAGCCGTTGGTCAGCGTCTGAGATCCTTAGCGACGAACTGATCGCCGGTGCCGGCGTCGGCCGCCAGAAGGTGTTTCGAGGCGGTCTGGTTGGTGTCGAGAAGGTCGTGACGGGGCAGGCCGGCAAGGCCGCGCTGCGCTCGGAATTCGGCGCCGCTGCCGTCGATATGGAAAGCCACATCGCCGCGGAATTTGCCGCCATGGCCGGACTGCCGTTCGCCGCACTGCGCGTCGTCAGCGATCCCGCCCATCGCGCCCTGCCGGAAATCGCCACCACTGCGATCAAACCCAATGGTGATGTCGATCTGCGCAAGGTGCTGCGCGGCATCGCCCGCAATCCGCTGGTGATTCGGGCGCTGGTTTCGACCGGGCGCGACTTCAATCGCGCGCTACGCAGCCTGCGCGACTGCCGTAGCTATCTGCTGGGTCACACCAACCTCGTTTCCGCGGACGCGTAGCTGACGATACGCGGTCATTCCGGGGCGCGGGCGCACTTCGCGCACGCGAACCCGGAATCTCAGCATGGCTGAACACTTCCAGATTCCGGGTTCGCCCTTACGCGGCTTTGCCGCTTCAGTGCGCCCCGGAATGACGATGGGATTAGAAAAAGGGCGCGATTTGCATCGCGCCCTTTTTTATATTCAGCTCGAAATCGCTCAGGCGGCGGTCGAAGCCTTCTGGGCCTTTTCCTCGGCCTTTGCGGCAGCGGCGACAGCTTCTTCCTTGCGGATGTCCGACAGGCGCTTCTGCACTTCCGACGAGAACACGTACTGCGCCGGGCGCTGCTTGGTGAGGTCGATTTCCGGCGCCATCGGGCCCGACGTTTTCACGCCGCGCATCGCCACCCACATGGCCTTGAACGGGTTGCTGATGGCTTCGTCCGCGGCGGTCGGCTCGTAGCCGCAATGGGCCATACAGTCGGCGCACTTCTCGTACTTGCCGGTGCCGTAGGTGTCCCAATCGGTGGTGTCCATCAATTCCTTGAAGGTCTTGGTGTAGCCTTCACCGAGCAGGTAGCAGGGCTTCTGCCAGCCGAAGATGTTGCGTGCGGGCATGCCCCACGGCTTGCACTCGTACTCCTGGTTGCCGGCGAGGAAGTCCAGGAACAGGCCGGAATGCATGATGTTCCACTTCTTGCCCTTGCCGAGCGCAAAGACGTCGCGGAACAGTTTCTTGGTCTTGGTGCGGTTCAGGAAGTGCTCCTGATCCGGTGCACGCTCATAGGCATAGCCGGGCGACATCGAGACGCCGACGCCGAGCTCCACGGTGAAGTCGAGGAACTTGGCGATGTCCTCGGCGGCATGGCCGTCGAAGATGGTCGCGTTGACGTTGACGGCGAAGCCCTTGGCCTTGGCGGCCTTGATCGCGGAGACGGCGCGGTCGAACACGCCTTCCTGCGACACGGCCTTGTCGTGATGATCCTTGAGGCCGTCGAGATGCACCGAGAAGAACAGGTAGGGCGATGGCGTGAACAGGTCGAGCTTCTTCTCAAGCAGCAGCGCGTTGGTGCAGAGCGAGACGAACTTCTTGCGCTCGACCAGGCCCCGCACGATCTCGCCGATTTCCTTGTGGATCAGCGGCTCGCCGCCCGGGATCGCAACCATCGGTGCGCCGCACTCGTCCGCAGCATCCCAACATTCCTGCGCCGACATGCGGCGGTTGAGGATAGCGTTCGGATAGTCGATCTTGCCACAGCCGACACAGGCCAGGTTGCAGCGGAAAAGTGGCTCCAGCATCAGCACCAGCGGATAGCGCTTCTGGCCAGTCAGCTTCTTCTTCAACAGATAGGAGCCGATCTTCATTTCTTTAAAAAACGGAATGGCCATTTCGAATTTTCTCTCTGCGCATCACATCGTGACGAAGGTGGATCGAACCGCGGTCAGTTCGGCGGGTAGCTTGAATTCGATATTCTCTTCACGTCCGGGCAACACCGACACCGCAACCGGTCCGATCCGCCGTAAGGTCTCGATCACGTCATCTACAAGCACTTCTGGCGCGGATGCGCCAGCCGTGATGCCTACGGCACGCGCATCCTTCAACCAAGCCGGGTTGAGTTCGCTGCCATCGGCAATGAGGTAACTTGCGACACCGACTTCGGTGCCGATTTCGCGCAACCGGTTCGAGTTGGAACTGTTGGTCGCCCCGACGACCAGGATGACGTCTACAAGTTTACTGAGGTCTCTTACCGCAGATTGGCGGTTTTGTGTTGCATAGCAGATATCGCGGGTATCGGGGCCCTCAATGTCACTGAAACGCTGTTCCAGGGCTAAAATGATGTCCTTGGTGTCATCCACGCTGAGGGTCGTCTGGGTGATATAGGCGACCGGTTCCTGCGGTGGCAGTGTCAGTGCCTTGACGTCCTCAACGCTCTGAACAAGGTAAACCGGGCCGGGTACCTGTCCCATGGTACCGTCGACCTCCGGATGGCCTGCGTGGCCGATCAGGATGACCTTACGGCCCTTGGACATATACCGTTTGCCCTGGTTGTGGATCTTGGTGACAAGCGGACAAGTTGCATCCAAAACAGGCAGGCCACGGGTTGCCGCTTCTTCCTCGACGCTTCTGGCGACACCATGGGCGCTGAAGACGGTCATGGCATTCGGAGGTACTTCGGAGAGTTCCTCGACGAAAATGGCGCCCTTGGCCTTCAGGCTCTCGACCACGTATTTGTTATGGACGATCTCATGGCGGACATAGACCGGCGCCCCGTAGCGCTCGAGAGCACGCTCGACGATCTCGATGGCACGCACGACGCCCGCGCAGAAGCCGCGCGGCTGAGCCAGAAAGATTTCAAGGGGACGGCGATCAAGCACGTGGTACAAAGTCCATAATCGATTCCGGTATAATCCTTAATTCTGTACCACAATCAGGCACATATCCAGCCCAGCTGGATATTTGAGCCGTTCTGTGTGACAAAAATCACTCAGTATGCAATCACGAACCGAAAACGTGGTTTGCGACAACTGGCCGGATTGCGGTAATATCTTGCGGTTGCGCCCCAAGAACCTGAAAACTCTCACTTGTTCGTCACTTTACGGCGCGACGAGGCGTCGCTAACACGGCCGTTGCTACGGTGATCAGCACGTTTTATGCCATCCCATCACATTGCTGAAAGCAAAGCGCATCCAATGCGAAAGTAATGGTTTGCGGAACCCTCCCTCGTGAACCGCATTCTTTGCGTGCCTCGCCCAAATAGAAAGAAAAAGCGTGCTGACAAGAGTTGTCGTCTCGGTCGTGAACTTCTGCACCCGGTTTGCCCTGCCGGTGGTGCTCGTTTGTGTGCTTCTTTCGATTGGCGCGAGCTATTACACGGCGAAGAATTTCTCGATCAATACAGACATCAACAAGCTGATCTCGCCCAATCTCGATTGGCGTCAGCGCGACATTGCCTTCGATAAGGCCTTCGACCAGGAGCGCCTGATTATCGCGGTGGTTGAGGCGCCCACGCCTGAATTCGCCAATGCCGCAGCCAATGCGATGGAAGCGAAGCTGGTCACCAACAAGACGGATTTCGACTCGGTTCGCCGATTGGATGGCGGAGCGTTCTTCGAGAAAAACGGCTTGCTGTTCCTGCCGACCAAGGAAGTTGCGCAACTGACGGGCCAGTTCCAGCAAGCTGCTCCCCTGATTGAAATCATGGCCGGCGATCCCAGTCTGCGCGGTCTCACCGGCGCGCTGGAGACCGGTCTTACCGGCATTCGCCGCGGGCAGCTTCAGCTCGACGCTGCAGCGCCGACCTTCAACGCCGTTTCGCAAACCATCGAGGACGTGCTGAAAAACGGCAAGGGCACCTTCTCATGGCGGGGGCTGGTCAGCGACAAGCCTCTGACGGATGGCGACAAGCGTGGCTTCATCGAAATCAAGCCTATCCTCGACTTCAACGCGCTTGAGCCCGGCAAGACCGCGACAGATGCGATCCGGCAGGCTGCCATCGACCTGAACATCGCTGGCGAATACGGCGCACGCGTGCGGTTGACCGGCCCGGTCCCCATCGCAAACGAGGAATTCTCCACCGTGCAGGATGGAGCCATCGTCAACGGGATCGGTACGGTTTTGATCGTGCTGGTCATCCTCTGGATGGCGCTGCACTCGGCCAAGATCATCGGTGCCGTGTTCGCAACGCTATTCGTGGGCCTCGCCACAACCACCGCCGTCGGTCTCATGATGGTGGGGTCGCTGAACCTGCTGTCGATTGCATTTGCCGTGTTGTTCGTCGGCTTGGGTGTCGATTTCGGCATCCAGTTCAGCGTGCGTTACCGCTCCGAGCGTTACAAGAACGACAATCTGCCGCTCGCTTTGACGAAGGCGGCCGAATATTGCGCCGTGCCGCTGTCGCTCGCCGCTTTCGCAACGGCTGCCGGCTTTCTGTCGTTCCTGCCGACCGATTACAAAGGCGTGTCCGAACTCGGCAAGATCGCCGGCGCCGGCATGATGATCGCGTTCCTGACCAGCATCACCGTTCTGCCGGCATTGCTCGACCTCTTGAATCCCGCGGGCGAAAAGGAGCCCGTCGGTTATGCGTTCCTGGCACCTGTCGACCGTTTCCTGGAAGAGAAGCGCTTCTGGATTATCGGCATCACACTGGCGCTCACGATCGCCGGTCTGCCATTGCTCTACTTCCTGAAGTTCGACTTCAATCCGATCAACCTGCGCAATCCGAACGTCGAGTCGATCGCGACCTTCCTCGATCTGCGCAAGGATCCGAACACCGGCGCCAATGCGGTCAACATCATGGCGCCGAACGAGGCCGCTGCGAAACAGGTCGAAGAACGTCTCTCCAAGGTCCCGGAAGTTGCTCGTACGATTTCGCTCGGCAGCTTCGTTCCTGAGGATCAGCCCGCCAAGCTGAAGGCGATTCAGGAAGGCGCGAAAATTCTCGAGCCGGCTTTGAATCCCGAGTCGATCGACAAGGCGCCGACCGATGCGGAAAACGTCACTTCTCTGAAGGACTCGGCGGCGAGCCTGCGCAAACTTGCGGGAACGCAGACCAGTCCCGGCGCCGTCGCCGCGAAGCGTCTGGCGGATGCGTTGGCCAAGACCGCCGATGCAAGCCAGCCTGTTCGCGATCAGGTGCAGGCGACCTTTGTGGTGCCGCTCAAGCTCGCGTTGGGGCAGTTGCGTAATCTGATGCAAGCGAGCCCGATCAGTTTGCAGACCTTGCCAGCCGAATTGGTGAATTCGTGGAAGACCAAGGATGGCCAGATCCGCGTGGAGGCGCAGCCCAACGGCGATCCGAACGATAACGACACATTGCGCAAGTTCGCCGATGCCGTGCTGAAGTCCGAGCCGCTCGCCGTCGGTGGTCCGATCTCTATCCTGAAGTCGGGCGACACCATTGTCACCGCCTTCATTCATGCGGGCATCTGGGCGCTGCTTTCGATCTCGTTGTTGCTGTGGCTGGCTTTGCGGCGCATCAGCGACGTGCTGCTGACTATCGTTCCCTTGCTGGTGGCGGGAACGGTCACGCTGGAGATCTGTGTGTTGATCGGCTTGCCGCTGAACTTCGCCAACATCATCGCGCTGCCGCTGCTGCTCGGCGTCGGCGTGGCGTTCAAGATCTACTATGTGACGGCCTGGCGGGCAGGCTACAAGAACTTGCTGCAGTCATCGCTGACACGCGCGATTTTCTTCAGCGCGCTGACGACTGCCACGGCGTTCGGCAGCCTGTGGCTGTCGAACCATCCGGGCACCGCGAGCATGGGTAAACTGCTCGCTATGTCCTTTGTCGTGACGCTGGCGGCCGTGCTGCTCTTCCAGCCGGCTCTTATGGGTAAGCCGCGCGAGACTAGTGAGTGACCTTGTTGATTTCGGGCAGCAGGCAGATATCGCCGATATCGGCCGGCTGTCCCGGCACCGGCGCTGCAGCGGTTTTCTGACCGGCAGGAGCGGCGGCCTTGGGGGCGCCGGCAGCGGGAGCCGGTGCAGCCTTGGGTGCAGCAGCAGCTGTCGGAGTAGCCGCTGGGGCCATCTTGCCGCCGGTGGCGGCGCCTGCCTTGGGCAGGGCGCCCTTGGCGGTGAGGTTCGAGGGGCTCGATGGAATCGACGGGCCTACGCGCGTCCAGGTCTGACCGCCGCACAGGAAACCAAGGACGCATCCTTCGATTTCAAGTTCGTCAGCAGTATCACCGAGCTTGATCGTCGATTTATAGAATTTTCCGTCCTTGGCATTGTAGACCTGACCCGCCCATTTGTCGTTTGCGGCATTCTTTTTCATGTCCAGCAATGTCACGATGCCCAGAGTGGGGCGGGCCTTCTTGGTGGCATCGGGATTGTTCTTGTCGATCCCGCCGGGGGTCTTTTCCCAGGCTACGGCCCCCCACATGCTGCCACCGCATTCGGCAACACGAATATGCGCGACGCCGTCCTCGACCTTCCAATCGCCGGTCGGATCAGCTGCAAATGCGGGAGCCAGCCCTGCTGAAAACAAGCCTGCCGAAAAAAGGATTCCGCAATATGTAAGAGTACGCGTAGTAATGCGTGGGCGCTGCAACATGTTTAGACCTATGCTTAAGTAGCGGTTCTCGGCGAAGTCAAATCGCCGCATTTACGGTTTTCAGTTGACGAAGCGACCATCAACCGACGTATGTAACTCATGGTATATCCGAATCTAGACGTTTCCGAGATGTTTGTTGAACGGGAGGCGCAGCGTAGCTCGATGCATACGCGCCATCTTAATGAACAGCTCGTTCGAGTCCTCAAGACCATCGGATATGACGTTGGCTTTCAGCGAGGCATCGGCCAGTATTTGTTCGATCGGGACGGCGCCCGTTATCTCGATCTACTGAGCGGATTTGGCGTTTTTGCGATTGGCCGGAACCATCCGGTGATGCGGAATGCGCTCAAAAGCGTGCTCGACGCCGACATGCCCAATTTGGTGCAAATGGATGTTTCCACACTCGCAGGTATCCTCTCAGAGAAGCTGCTGGAAAACGTCCCCTATATGGACAAGGTGTTTTTCGCGAACTCGGGCGCGGAAACCGTCGAGGCGGCGATCAAATTTGCTCGCAATGCGACCGGCCGCGACGGGATCGTATATTGCGATCACGCCTATCACGGACTGACCTATGGCGCGCTGTCGCTGACCGACGACACCAATTTCCGCACCGGCTTCGGCCCGCTGCTCTCGGGCTGCACCACGGTGCCATTCAACGACCTCGAAGCGCTGGAGAAGGCGCTATCGTCCAAGCAGGTTGCCGGCTTCATCGTCGAACCGATCCAGGGCAAAGGCGTCAACCTGCCCACCGACGAATTCCTGTCGGGCGCCGCTGCGCTGTGCCGCAAATACGGCACGCTGTTCATCGCCGATGAAATCCAGACCGGCCTCGGACGCACCGGAAAATTTCTGGCGATCGAGCATTGGAATGTCGAACCCGACATGATCCTTCTGGCAAAGGCCTTGTCGGGAGGTCATGTTCCTGTTGGCGCGCTGCTGACGCGAAAAAGCATCTTCGACAAGATCTTCAACCGGATGGATCGCTCGCTGGTCCATGGTTCGACCTTCGGCAAGAACGATCTGGCGATGGCCGCCGGTATTGCCACGCTGGAGATCATGAAGCACGAGAAGCTGGTCGAGAACGCGGCCAAGCGCGGTGCCGAATTGCGGCTCGCTCTGCAGAACATGATTCCCGAATTCGAGCTTCTGAAGGAAGTGCGCGGTAAGGGCCTGATGATCGGTGTCGAATTCGGCCCGCCGAAGTCGCTGCGCCTCAAGGCATCATGGAACATCCTGGAGTCGGCCAGCAAAGGCCTGTTCTGCCAGTTGATCACCGTACCGTTGTTCAAGGAGCAGAAGATCCTGACTCAGGTCTCCGGCCACGGCAGTCACACGATCAAGCTACTGCCGCCGCTGGTGGTCACCGAGGACGACGGCAAGTGGATCGAGAACTCGTTCCGTACGGTGATCGCCGACAGCCATAAGGTTCCTGGTGCGATCTGGTCGCTCGGCAAGACGCTGGTCGACAACGCCGTGCGGAAGTCAGCCTAGGTTTCAGCTTGCTCCTGTTGCAAGTTCGACCTTGCTGCCGAAATCAGCAAGTTCATCCGCGTTCAAATCGCTGACTGCCCAATAGGTCAGGCCGCGCTCGCTCCAGTGGCGAATGTTGAAGCCCTGAACGGTCTCGATCCTGGCCGCGCGTGATTCTGCATTTGTCGTCTGTGCAACGAACAGATTGATCACATGGGTGCGCCGCCGGTAGACGATGGCACCGATCGTTCGTCCATTGACATAATCAAGCCGCCCGCCGATGAGCGTGAAACCTTGCGCGGTGAGATCGACAACCGGCGGCGCCACGTCAAGCCGACCGTTGAACCAGGGCTTCACCGTGTGCTGATCGGTGGAAAGCACGTCGGTGAGATGTCCGGCCTGCAGCGCGCGCAGATGTGCCGACACCACCTCCGAAAGAATGCGCTGCTCGTCTTCATGGCGAAGCACGACGACGACGAGGCCGGTCGCAGCCACGGCGGACAACACCGATCCCATCGCGAAGCCCTTCAGCACGGCGCGACGATTTGGCGTGTGAGCCTTGGGGAGCGCTGCTTCGATGCGCCGGCGTAGCTGTGGAGGCGCCGTAAAATGCAGATCGCTGGCGGCCATTGCGGATCGCATGTCGCGATAGGCGTTCAATTGGGTAGCGCAGCGTTGACACGTGGCAATGTGTGCCTCGACCTCACGGACATGCCCGGCATCAAGCTCATCATCGAGCAATGCGTGAAGAAGGATCTCGGCCTCGTCGCAGGTCATTTGTACGGCTCCTCTTCAGCCGTCCACGCGGTACGGAGCATCGCGCGTGCGCGGGCGAGGCGTGACATCACGGTGCCGATGGGCGCGCCGACGATGTCGGAAATCTCCCGGTAAGACAGGTTTTGCATTTCTCGCAGCACGAGGATTTCTCTGAACGGCTCGGCAAGCGCGCTTACGAGACGCTGGATCGTCGTGGCATCGCGACGTCGGAGCAATTCCGCTTCCGGTGAAGCTTGTGCCTCGTGCCAGAGCGGCGGCGCTTCCTGCGACTCTGCCTCGGTGATTTCGGCGATCGCGGTTGGTGAGTTCACGCGGCGGGCGAACTCCGCATGGCAGATATTGCGCAGGATGGCGAACAGCCATGGTTTGATTGCAGGGCCACGATAGCTGTCGAAATGTTTCAGCGCGCGCAGATAGCACTCCTGGACGGCGTCTTCGGCGGCGTCGGCATCGCGCAGCAGATAGCGGGCCAGTGTATAGACGTCGTCGAGGCATGGCAGCGCAGCCTCGCGAAAACGGCGCGTCCTTTCGCTATCGTCGTCAGCTCTGTGCGCTGGCATCGACTTGTCCTTGCCGACCGATGCCCGGCTGCCGGGTTTCCAGAGGCCGGGCATCGTTGTGATGCCTTGGTTTTGGCGGTTACTCAACCTTGATCATCCCCGTCATATGCGGATGCAGCGAGCAAAAATACGCGTAGTCACCTGGTGACGTGAACGTGAAGGAATAGCTGTCGTCAGTGTCGAGTGTTTTCGACCTGAATTTTCCGGCTGAGACCACGGCGTGCGGGATGTCGTCTCGGTTCTTCCAGGTGACGGTCGTGCCGACCTTGATGGTGAGCTGCGCCGGCTCGAAGGTGAAGTTGTCGATCATCACCGCGAGGTCTTCGCAGCGCGCCGCTGTCATGCAAGCGGTCATGACGGCAAGAACGGCGACACGGATGCAGATGTTGCGTAAGGCGACGGATGTCATGTTGCGATGCCCTCAGCCTTGCAACGGGGTATCGATGATGGCGAGGCGTTCATCGCCGGGTTTGAAGATGATGCTGGCGATGCCCAGCAGGCCGCGTAATTTGTCGTCGGCCACCTTCATGGGGCCGGGTGAGGGCGCTGTCCCCGGTGCCGGTTGTGGAAACGCAGTAGAGCGTGCGGTGTGGAACGTGACGTTGCCTTCCACTTTCTGCATCACCTGATGGATATGGCCGTTCAGCACCGTGACCGAGCCGAAGCCCTTGAGGTAGTCCAGCGCACGTGCTCCGTCTTCGGTGCCCCATCCCCAGGTCGGATAGACCGTCCAGAGCGGGATGTGCGCAAACACCACGATAGGTGTCGATTTCGATCGGCGGCGAAGATCGTCTTCCAGCCACGCGAGTTGCTCGGCGCCGAGGTTTCCAAGTCCGCCCGCTTTGAGATCGACGACGTTCACAAGCCCGATGAAGTGTACGCCGCTTGCGTCGAAGGAATACCAGCCGGAGCCCTTGGTCCCACGTCCGTAGCGCTCGCGATAGAGCTTGACCTCCTCGTCGATGAAATCATGTTCTCCCGGAACGTAATGCACATCGAGCCGCGCCTGCGAGATGATGCGGTCGGCATCGTCGAATTCGGAGGCCTTGGAGAGGTGGCTGATATCGCCGGTATGGATCATGAACGACGGCTTCACCGGCATGGCTTTGATCCGGCCGATGGCTTCCTCGAGCGTACCGATGGCGTTGGGATTGGCAGGCTTGTCGAAGCCGATATGGCTGTCACTGATCTGCAGGAACGTCAGGCCGGTGGGCTCTGCCGCTTGTGCTGAATCAATGAGTCCAAGGGCGTGCGGAACGCCGCCGGCGATGCTCCAGAGCACACCAGTGCCAGCCCACGTCATGCATTCCAATACCTTTCGACGGCTAAGTCTCGGGTCGTCCTGGGAATGATCGTGATCGAATGCACTCATCGCCAATCTCCATCGCCCTGGATTGGGCTATGGGGACTGGATCGGCGAAGGCGGAAATTTATTCCCGCCGAACGAGGTTATCGCGAATCCGTGATGATCATCGATGCGCCTTTTTCCGCGATCATCGCGGTCGGCGTGTTGGTATTGCCCGATGTAATCGTCGGCATCACCGAGGCGTCCACGACGCGCAATCCGGAGATCCCGTAAAAGCGCAGCCGCTCGTCCACCACGGCCATCGGGTCCGAGGCTGTGCCCATCTTCGCGGTCCCGACAGGATGGAAGATGGTGGTGCCGATATCGCCGGCGGCCTTGGCCAGGGACGCCGCATCGTCGCCAACCGATGGCCCCGGCAGATATTCTTCGGGATGATAGGCGGCGAGCGCCTGCTGCTTCATCAACCTGCGTGTCACGCGGATCGCATCGGCAGCAACCTGACGGTCGTCGTCTGTCGAGAGGTAGTGGGGAGCAATTGCGGGTGCGTCATCGGGCTTCGCCGAGCGCAGTTTGATCTCGCCGCGCGATGTCGGCTGCAGATTGCAGGCAGCAATGGTGATCGCCGGAAAGCGATGCAGCGGATCGCCGAATTTGTCGAGCGAGAGCGGCTGCACGTGAAACTGGATGTTGGCGCGTTCGCGATGGGCATCGGAGCGCGTGAAGATGCCAAGCTGCGATGGCGCCATGGTGAGCGGCCCGCGGCGGCGAAGCGCGTAATCGACGCCCATCCAGCCACGGCGGAACAGATTGTAGTAGGTCTCGTTCAGCGTGCGCACGCCGGAGACCTTGTAAATCGCGCGCTGCTGCAGGTGGTCCTGCAGGTTACGACCGACGCCCTGACGATCGAGTGTGATGTCGACACCAGCGGCGGACAGCCACTCCGCGGGTCCGATGCCGGAGCGCTGCAACAGATGCGGCGAGCCAACCGCGCCAGCACACAGGACGACTTCACCCCTGGCGCGTGCCTCGATCTCTTGGCCGTTCTGGGTGAAGCGTACGCCGACGGCGCGGCCGTTTTCGACGATCAGGCGATCGACCATCACCTTGGTTTCGAGCCGCAGGTTCGGGCGGTGCAGTGCGGGCTTGAGAAAGCCGCGGGCCGACGACCAGCGCCGACCGCGCTTCTGGTTGACGTGAAAATAGCCGATGCCTTCATTGTCGCCGGTGTTGAAATCGGCGGTCTTGCGAATGCCCATTTCAGCCGCAGCATTGCCGACGGCGTCGAGTACCTTCCACGACAGCCGTGGTTCTTCGATGCGCCAGCCGCCGCCTGCGCCATGGTGTTCGCTGGCGCCAAGGAAATGATCTTCCAATGTCTTGAACGCCGGTAGCACATCGTCATAGCCCCAGCCATTGAGGCCGAGCTGGCGCCAGTGATCGTAGTCGGCCGCCTGGCCGCGCATCGAGATCATGGCATTGATCGCGGAGGAGCCACCGATCACCTTGCCGCGCGGATAGGCCAGCGCGCGGCCATTGAGGCCGGGCTCCGGCTCGGTGCGAAACATCCAGTCGGAGCGGGGATTGCCGATGGCAAAGAGGTAGCCCACCGGAATGTGAAACCAGATCCAGTTGTCGTTGCCGCCGGCCTCCAGGATGAGGACGCGCTTGCCGGGATCTGCCGAAAGGCGATTGGCGACGATGCAACCGGCGGTACCCGCACCAACCACGATATAATCGAAATCACCCTCGAGCCGTGTCGTCATCGTTTCCCTGCCGCATCCGTTTCACGGTCTCACCTGCCGTGCCGAAAGGGATTAACGAGGCGGCGGGCGTCTGTACAGCGTGTGATGGGGCCGGTGGGGTGGGCCGTTGGCACGCGACATGCTAGACAAGGATATCGCCGTTCCACCGCATCGAGACCTTGACCCATGCCCATCATCAATCGTGTCGCCGATCTGCAACCGGAAATCATGGCCTGGCGCCGTGACCTGCATGCCCATCCCGAACTGATGTATGACGTGCACCGGACCGCGGGCTTCGTGGCGGAACGACTGAAGGAGTTCGGTTGCGACGAAGTTGTGACGGGCCTGGGACGAACGGGTGTCGTGGGCGTCATCAGGGGCCGCAAGCCGGCCTCGGGCGAGCACAAGGTGATCGGGCTGCGCGCCGACATGGACGCGCTGCCGATCGAGGAAGAGACCAATCTGCCTTACGCCTCGAAGACCCCCGGCAAGATGCATGCCTGCGGTCACGATGGCCACACGTCCATGCTCCTGGGAGCGGCGCAATATCTCGCCGAAACACGCAATTTCGCGGGCGATGCCGTCGTCATCTTCCAGCCGGCCGAAGAGGGCGGTGCGGGCGCGGCGGCGATGATCAAGGACGGCCTGATGGACCGTTTCAAGATCGATCAGGTCTATGGCATGCACAACAATCCCGGCATGCCGGTCGGCTCCTTCGCGCTGCGTCCGGGTCCGATCATGGCGGCGATGGACCGCATCTCGATCCAGATCGAGGGCAAGGGTGGCCATGCCGCCTATCCGCACAAGACCATCGATTCCGTGCTGGTCGGCTCGCAGCTCGTGATGGCGCTGCAGACGATCGTTTCCCGTACCGTCAATCCCCTGGAATCCGCGGTGCTGTCGATCTGTGAATTCCATGCCGGCCATGCCAGCAACGTCATCCCGGCGACCGCTGAACTGCGCGGCACCGTGCGAACGTTGAACGCCGAAGTGCGCGATCTCATGGAGAAGCGCATGAATGAGGTGGTCAACGGCGTCGCGCTGCAGACCGGCGCGAAGATCGTGCTCGACTATGACCGCGGCTATCCCGTGGTGGTCAACCACCGCGCCGAGACCGACATGGCGGTGCGGGTCGCCAGCGAAATCTCCGGGGCTGAGAAGGTCAATATCGACATGCCGCCGGTGATGGGCGCCGAAGACTTCGCCTATATGCTGGAAGCGCGCCCCGGCGCCTTCATCTTCTGCGGAAACGGCGACAGCGCCGGGCTGCACCACCCCGCCTATAATTTCAACGACGACGCCATCGTCTACGGCACGTCCTATTGGGTGAAGCTGGTGGAGACCACGCTGGCGGCCTGACAGCGGGCGTCCACGCAATGATTTTTAATAGTTGCGTCACAACCTCAGGAACAAGACACAACAGGTGACGTTGAGCCGCGGGAAACAACCCCTGGCTTAACGGAGTGCGCGTCATGGCGACTAAGGACAAAGACCTCAACGACCTCTTTCTCGATACGCTCAAGGATATCTACTTCGCGGAAAAGCAGATCCTGAAAGCCCTGCCGAAGATGGCCAAGGCCGCAACCTCGGACAAATTGCGTGCCGCTTTCGAAAAGCACCACGACGAAACCGAAGGTCAGGTCGAGCGGCTGGAGCAAATCTTCGAACTGCTCGACAAGCCCGCCCGCGGCAAGACCTGCGACGCCATCATGGGCATCCTCGACGAAGGCAAGGAGATCATGGACGAGTACAAGGGTACGAGTTCGCTCGATGCCGGCCTGCTTGCTGCGGCACAGGCCGTCGAACACTATGAGATCTCGCGCTATGGCACCTTGAAGGCCTGGGCCACGGAACTCGGTATGAAGGACGCGGTGCGGCTGCTCGACGAGACGCTCAATCAGGAAAAGAAGACCGATGAGTCATTGTCGGTGCTGGCGAAATCGGCAGTCAATCTGGCTGCTGCGGCGTAGACTAATTTGCATCGGTGGCGCTTGCTTAACCTCTCTCCGCTCTGCGCGGGGAGAGGTCGCCGCGTCTTCGCGGCGGGTGAGGGGCATGGCAAGGTGCTCACCTCGACTACACAATTTGCGGATCGCAAGAGCCCCTCACCCCAGCCCTCTCCCCGCAAGAGCGGGGCGAGGGTGCTCAAGGCCGTCGCGTGGCGTTGAACTTTACTCTGCGGCCTGTGCGTAGTCTTCCATCGGCGGACACGAACAGACGAGGTTGCGATCGCCATAGACGTTGTCAACGCGGCCAACCGGGCACCAGTATTTGTCGGTGCGTGAGGTCCCAGCCGGGAAGCAGCCTTCGGCGCGTGTATAAGCGCGCTTCCAGTCGTCATCCGCGATATCGTGCACCGTATGCGGTGCATGACGCAGCGGCGACGCCTCGACGGTCCAGCGGCCGCTCTCGATATCCGCGATCTCCTTGCGGATCGCGATCATCGCCTCACAGAACCGATCGAGTTCGAGTTTCGATTCCGATTCCGTCGGCTCGATCATCAGCGTTCCCACGACAGGAAAGCTCATGGTCGGCGCGTGGAAGCCGTAGTCGATCAGGCGCTTGGCAATGTCGTCGACGGTGACGCCGGCGGACGTCTTGAATGCGCGCGGATCGATGATGCATTCATGCGCCACACGTCCTTTTTCGTTGCGATACAGCACCGGGAAATGCGGATGCAGCCGGGTGGCGATGTAGTTCGCATTAAGGATCGCAAGTTCGGTGGCCGAGGTGAGGCCTGCACCGCCCATCATCAGGATGTAGATATAGGAGATCGTCAGGATCGATGCCGAGCCATAGGGTGCGGCCGACACCGGACCCACCGGTACATCGCCGTTGGCCGAGGGATGACCGGGCAAATAGGGCGCCAGATGCGCCTTGACGCCGATCGGGCCCATGCCCGGCCCGCCGCCGCCATGCGGGATGCAGAAGGTCTTGTGCAGGTTGAGATGGCTGACATCAGCGCCGTAATCGCCGGGCCGCGACAGGCCGACCTGCGCATTCATGTTGGCGCCGTCGAGATAGACCTGACCGCCATTGGCGTGGACGATCTCGCAGATCTCCCGAATATGCTCCTCGAACACGCCGTGGGTCGACGGATAGGTGATCATGATTGCCGCGAGATTGGCGGCATGCTTCTCCGCCTTGACGCGAAGGTCGTTGACGTCGACGTCACCGCGCTTGTCGCAGGCGACGACAACCACGTCCATATTGACCATGCTGGCCGAGGCAGGGTTGGTGCCGTGCGCCGATGACGGGATCAGGCAGATATTGCGATGGCTGTCGCCGCGCGCCGCGTGATAGGCGCGGATCGCGAGCAGGCCGGCATATTCGCCTTGCGCGCCGGAATTGGGCTGCAGCGATACAGCGTCGTAGCCAGTGATGTCGCACAGCCACTTTTCCAGTGTCGCGAAAAGCTGGTGATAGCCGGCGGCCTGTTCGCGGGGCACGAATGGATGCAGCGAGCCCCAAGCGGGCCAGGTCAACGGCATCATCTCGGTGGTCGCGTTCAGCTTCATGGTGCAGGAGCCGAGCGGGATCATCGCGCGATCGAGCGCCAGATCGCGGTCCGAGAGCTTCCGCATATAACGGAGGAGTTCGGTCTCGGAGCGATGGCTGTGGAAGACAGGATGGGTGAGGAAGGCCGAGCTCCGCTTCAGCGAGGCGGGCAGGGCGTCGCTGACGCCATGCTCGACGTCTGAATAGCCAAGCTTGCCGCCGAAGGCGCGCCAGATGGCTTCGACGGTTTCCGGCGTCGTGGTTTCATCGAGCGCGATGCCGATGGTGCCGTCACCGATGCGCAGGTTGATCTTCTCGGCCTGGGCTGCGGCAATGATGCCGTCGCGCTTGTTACCGACCGTCACGGTAAGCGTATCGAAGAACGCTTCGCTCTCAGGCGCGAAGCCGAGCTTCTTGAGGCCGGCGGCCAGCACCAGTGTGCGACGATGGACCGTGCGGGCGATGTGCTTGAGGCCTTCGGGGCCATGATAGACCGCATACATCGACGCGATGACGGCGAGCAGCACCTGCGCGGTGCAGATATTCGACGTCGCCTTCTCCCGGCGGATATGCTGTTCGCGGGTCTGCAGCGCCAGACGATAGGCGGGCTCGCCCCGGGAATCGATGGAGAGGCCGACAAGGCGGCCCGGGATCGAGCGCTTGATCGCGTCGCGGACCGACATGTAGCCGGCATGCGGACCGCCATAGCCCATCGGCACGCCGAAGCGCTGCGCCGAGCCGATCGCGATGTCTGCGCCGAGTTCGCCTGGCGAGGCCAAAAGCGTCAGCGCCAGCAGGTCGGCGGCGACGACGGCGAGCGCGCCCTTCGCTTTAAGGGCGGCGATGGCCGGCTTGAAATCGCGCACGATGCCCGTCGTGCCGGGATATTGCAGGATCGCGCCGAACACATCGGCTTTATCGAGGTCAGTGAGTGGATTGCCGATCTGAAGCTTCCAGCCGAGCGGCTCGGCGCGGGTGCGCAGCACCGCGAGGGTCTGCGGATGAACTTCATGATCGACGAAGAAGGTTTTGGTCTGAACGTTTGAGGCGCGCTCGGCCAGCGCCATGGCTTCCGCAGCAGCGGTCGCTTCATCGAGCAGCGATGCATTGGCGACGTCGAGACCGGTGAGATCGCAGATCATGGTCTGGAAGTTGAACAGTGCCTCGAGTCGGCCCTGACTGATCTCCGGCTGATACGGCGTATAGGCCGTGTACCAAGCCGGGTTCTCCAGGATGTTGCGCTGGATCACCGTCGGGAGAACCGTGCCGGAATAGCCCTGGCCGATCAGTGACGTGAACACCGCATTCTTGGCCGCCATCTCGGTCATATGCGCCAGCGCCTCGGTTTCGCTGAGCGCGCGGCCGAGATCGAGCGGCGTCTTCTGGCGAATTGAGGCAGGGAGCGTCTCGCCCATCAGTGCGGACAGGCTTTTCGCGCCGACCGTTTCAAGCATCACACGAATATCGGCTTGCGAAGGGCCGATATGGCGGCGGACGAAATCGGTGGCGACGTCGCCGGAAGATTTGTTCAGGGTCATCTGTTGTTCCTCGAACGAATTTCAGAAGCTGGTCGTGCCCGGCATTCGCCGGGCATGACGACTAGGCGGTGTGGGCTTTGTAGGCGTCGGCATCCATCAGGCCTTCGAGCTCGCTCTTGTCAGCGAGTTTGAGCTTGAAGAACCACGCCTTGCCGTCGGCATCGGAATTCACCAGCGCAGGCTCGGCGGCGAGCGCGTCGTTGATCTCGACGACCTCGCCGGTGATCGGCGCATAGACGTCGGAGGCGGCCTTGACCGATTCGACCACGGCGGCGGCTTCGGCCTTCTTCAGTGCGCGGCCGACTTTGGGTAGTTCGACGAACACGACGTCGCCGAGCTGCGACTGTGCGTAATCGGTGATGCCGACGGTGACGACGTCGCCGTCAATCAGGAGCCATTCGTGGTCTTCGGTGTACAGGGTGGTCATGGATCAGTTCCTCAACGCTTGTAGCTGTGGGGGACGAAGGGCATGGGTGACACTTTCATCGGCATGCGCTGGCCGCGCAGTTCGGCGAAAACGGTGGCGCCGTCGGCTGCCTGCGCGCTGGGCAGATAGCCCATTGCAATTGGCGCGCCGAGACTGGGGCCGAAGCCGCCCGAGGTGACGCTGCCGATCGATTCGGTGGAGGTCGCATCCGCGAACAGCAGCACACCTTCGCGCACTGGCGCGCGGCCTTCCGGCAGCAGACCGATGCGCTTGCGCGGCGCGCCTCCATCGAGCTGCGCCAGGATCTTGTCGCTGCCGAGAAAACCGCCGGCGCGGGCGCCGCCGGTGCGGCGACTCTTCTGGATCGACCAGTTCAACCCGCCTTCGACGGGCGTGGTCGTCGTGTCGATGTCATGGCCGTAGAGGCACAGCCCGGCTTCGAGACGCAGGCTGTCGCGGGCGCCGAGGCCAATCGGCAGGACGTCGGGATGATCGAGCAAGGCGGAGGTAAGGGCCTCGGCCTGATCGTTCGGGATCGAGATCTCGTAGCCGTCTTCGCCCGTATAACCGGAGCGCGAGACGAAACAGGCAATGCCGTTCACCTGATGCGGGCCAGCATCCATGAACTTCATCGCCGGCGCTTCCGGGCAGAATTTTGCCAGCACATCCGCGGCCTTTGGCCCTTGCAGGGCGATCAGTGCACGGTCGGGCAGGGTCTCGATAATGCAGCTGTCGGAGAGATGCGCGCGCAGATGCGCCTCGTCCTCGTCCTTGCAGGCAGCGTTGACCACCAGAAACAGGTGATCGCCGAAATTCGCCACCATCAGGTCGTCGAGAATGCCGCCGGCCTCATTGGTGAACTGGGCATAACGCTGACGCCCCGGTGCCAGCGCCAGAATGTCCATCGGCACCAGCTTCTCGAGCGCCAAGGCCGCATCTTCGAGTTTGCCGGACTTCGCCCGCAAGGTGAGCTGGCCCATATGGGAAACATCGAACAGTCCCGCGGCCCCGCGGGTGTGGAGATGCTCCTTCAGCACGCCGGTGGCGTATTGCACTGGCATGTCATAGCCGGCGAAGGGCACCATCTTGCCGCCACGGGCGATGTGGAGGGCGTGCAGCGGCGTTTGTTTTAAAGTTGAGGGTTTAGCGGTCGCTAGCATATCGACAGCAGACATGTGACGGGTCCTCGCGGTTCCCCGGGACCATTCCCGGAGTGCCTGTACGAGCCCCATCTGTCGCTGTGCCTGAGAGTATTATCCCGTCGGCGGACGCCATCGGCCCGTTCGGGCTCAAAGGCATCTCTTTCCAGATGCTAACCTGTCACGCGGTCCTTTTGCCTGAGAGTTTCCGGGGCGGTTGCTCCTTCGGCGCCGGCCCAAACGGGGCCGGTCTCTCCCGACGTGACGTCTTTCAACGCCGGCACAAGAGCATGCGTTCCCTGAATCTGTCAACGCGGTTCCGGCACCTATCAACGGCCCTGTGCTGCTGCGGCAAGCCCCTGATCCGCTTGAATGATCCCTTGTCATCCCCTTGCACAGTTTCTGGACAGGCCTAGTGCCGCCGGTCTAAAAGCAACCGGTTGTGGCATTGGCCGGCGGCAAATCTTCAAACAATTTGGCCGTGGGCGATTTTTAGGCGCCAAGTCTTGAACGTAACAAGTCTTGGGCGCAATGGGACTGATATGAGCGGCGTTAACGAGATCAGGTCGGCATTTCTGAATTACTTCGCGGCGAATGGTCACGACATCGTGTCGTCGTCGCCGCTGGTGCCGCGCAACGACCCCACGCTGATGTTCACCAATGCCGGCATGGTGCAGTTCAAGAACGTTTTTACCGGCGTCGAGAAGCGGCCTTATCAGCGCGCGACGACGTCGCAGAAATGCGTCCGCGCCGGCGGCAAGCATAACGATCTCGACAATGTCGGCTATACCGCGCGCCATCACACCTTCTTCGAGATGCTCGGCAACTTCTCGTTTGGCGACTATTTCAAGGAACGTGCGATCGAGCTGGCCTGGAACCTGATCACCAAGGAATACGGTCTGGCGAAAGATCGCCTGCTGGTCACCGTCTATTCCGAGGACGATGAAGCTTTCGCTCTGTGGAAGAAGATTGGCCTGCCGGATTCCAAGATCATCCGCATCCCGACCTCGGACAATTTCTGGCAGATGGGCGATACCGGCCCGTGCGGCCCGTGTTCGGAAATCTTCTTCGACCATGGCGACAAGATTCCAGGTGGCCCTCCCGGCTCGCCCGATGAAGACGGCGACCGCTTCATCGAGATCTGGAATTTGGTGTTCATGCAGTTCGACCAGCTTGCGCCGGGCAACCGCATCTCGCTGCCGAAGCCGTCAATCGACACTGGCATGGGCCTCGAGCGCATCGCTGCGGTGCTGCAGGGTAAGCACGACAATTACGACATCGACCTATTCGTCGCACTGATCCGCGCCATCGCCGATCTCACCGGGGCCGATCCGCAGGGCCCGATGAAGGCCTCGCTGCGCGTCATCGCCGACCATCTGCGCGCCTCGTCATTCCTGATTGCCGATGGCGTGCTGCCGTCGAATGAAGGCCGCGGCTATGTGCTGCGCCGGATCATGCGCCGCGCCATGCGTCACGGCCAGTTGCTCGGCGCCAAGGAGCCGCTGATGTGGCGCCTGGTGTGGGCGCTGGTGCGCGAGATGGGCCAGGCCTATCCGGAGCTGGTGCGCGCCGAGAGCCTGATCGAGGAAACGCTGCGGCTCGAAGAGACGCGCTTCCGCAAGACGCTGGATCGTGGTCTCGGCATTCTCGACGACAAGAGCGCGTCGCTGAAGAAGGGCGACATGTTCGACGGCGAGACCGCCTTCACGCTGTACGACACCTACGGTTTCCCGCTCGATCTGACCCAGGATGCGCTGCGCAACCGCGGCATCTCGGTCGATATCGCATCCTTCACCGATGCGATGGAGAAGCAGAAACAGAAGGCCCGCGCGTCGCGCTTTTCCTCCGGCGAGACCGCGACCGAAGCGATCTGGTTCGAGTTGCGTGAAAAACTCGGTGCGACGGAATTCCTGGGATACGAGACCGAGTCTGCGGAAGGTGCGGTTACGGCACTGGTGAAGGACGGCAAGGAAGTCGATAGCCTCAAGACCGGCGATACCGGTGCGATCGTTCTCAACCAGACGCCGTTCTATGCGGAGTCCGGCGGTCAGGTCGGTGATCTCGGCATCATGACAGGCGAGGGCGTAACCTTCCGCGTCACCGAAACCCAGAAACGTGCCGGCGATCTGTTCGTGCATATCGGTACGGTCGAGCAGGGCACGCTGAAAATTGGCGCAGCGCTCGCGCTGGAAGTTGACCACGCCCGTCGCTCATCGATCCGCGCCAATCACTCGGCGACGCATCTGCTGCATGAAGCGCTGCGTCAGGTGCTCGGTGATCACATCGCGCAGCGCGGCTCGCTCGTGGCGCCGGACCGGCTGCGTTTCGATTTCGTGCATCAGAAGCCGATCACGGCCGACGAGCTCCGCCGCGTTGAGGACATCGCCAACAATGTTGTGCTGGAAAACGACGCCGTCACCACGCGCCTGATGGCGGTGGACGATGCGCGCGAGGCGGGCGCACGCGCACTGTTCGGTGAGAAATACGGCGACGAAGTTCGCGTTGTCTCCATGGGCAAGATGCCGCGCGATAGCGGCAGCAATGCGCTCGGCTGGTCGGTCGAACTTTGCGGCGGCACCCATGTCCGGCGCACTGGCGACATCGGCATGATCTCGGTCACCGGCGAAAGCGCAGTGTCTTCCGGCGTGCGCCGCATCGAGGCGCTGACCGGTAATCATGCGCGTCATCACGCCAACGAGACGATGCAGCTCGCCAAGACCGCTGCGAACGAGCTCCGCACAACGCTCGACGACATGCCAGCGCGCATCGCTGCGCTGATGGACGAGCGCAAGAAGCTGGAGCGTGAGCTGTCCGAGGCGAAGAAGACCATCGCCATGGGCGGCGGTGCTGCCGCTGCCGCATCGGCCGCCGGTGGCGCGTCCGCAGACGTCAAGACTGTCGGCGACGTCAAGCTTATGGCCAAGAGTGTGTCGGGCATCGAGATGAAGGATCTCAAGAGCCTCGCCGATGCCGGCAAGAAGCAGCTCGGCTCCGGCGTGGTCGCGATCATCAATGTCGGTGAAGACGGCAAGGCCGGCGTCGTGGTCGGCGTCACCGAGGATCTGACCAAGCGCTTCAGCGCTGTCGATCTGGTGAAGCTCGCCTCTGAAGCCTTGGGCGGCAAAGGCGGCGGTGGGCGGGCGGACATGGCGCAGGCCGGCGGTCCGGACGGCGCCAAGGCCGATGCGGCGCTGGCGGCGATCGAAGCGGCGATCGGCAACTAATCTCGTCATTCCGGTGTCGTGAACGCCGCCAGGCGGGCGCGAACCCGGAATCCCGTAGTGTTTTACTATGTCGAGATTCCCCGCCATTCCAACTGGAATGGCTGAGGTTCACGCTCTCAGCTTCGCTGAGATCGCACCCCGGAATGGCAGTGTGGGTCACACAACCCCATCTCGCGATGACGTGACCGCTCGCGCCTGCGACCATGAGTAGCCCTGGTTAAGGGTGGCATCCCACGCGCCCATGCGGCAAAAAGCGGCATGGAGCATAACACCCCGCTGATTTCCACCGTCGTCGTTGGCCTCGTACTGGCATTCATCCTCGGCCTGATCGCACAGCGCATTCGCGTGTCGCCGCTGGTCGGCTATCTGCTCGCCGGCGTCTTCATGGGCCCATTTACGCCCGGCTATGTGGCGGACCAGAATATCGCCAATGAACTCGCGGAGATCGGCATTATCTTGCTGATGTTTGGCGTCGGCCTGCATTTCTCGCTGAAGGATCTACTCTCGGTCAAGAATATCGCGATCCCCGGCGCCATCGTGCAAATCGCCGTGGCGACGCTGCTTGGCATCGGCCTTGGCGAGGCACTCGGCTGGTCGTTCGGCGGCGGCCTTGTGTTCGGCCTCGCGCTGTCGGTGGCTTCGACGGTGGTGCTGCTCCGCGCGTTGCAGGAACGACGGCTGGTGGACAGCGAGCGCGGCCGCATCGCCATCGGCTGGCTGATTGTCGAGGACCTCGCGATGGTGCTGACGCTGGTGCTGCTTCCGGCGATCGCTGGCCTGCTTAAAGGCGAGGGCAATGGTGCCAGCATGTCGTCGCTGGCTATGCCGGTGCTGATCACGCTCGGCAAGGTCGCGGGCTTCGTCATCTTCATGCTGGTGGTCGGCCGCCGCGTCATCCCGATGCTGCTGCACTATGTGGCGCATACCGGCTCGCGCGAACTGTTTCGCCTTGCGGTGTTCGCCATCTCGCTCGGGGTCGCCTTCGGCGCAGCCCTCGTCTTCGACGTGTCATTCGCGCTCGGTGCGTTCTTTGCGGGCATGATCCTCAGCGAATCCGAACTCAGCCAGCGCGCTGCCAACGAGACGCTGCCGCTGCGCGACGCGTTTGCGGTGCTGTTCTTCGTCTCGGTCGGCATGCTGGTCGATCCGGCGATCATCCTGCGCGAGCCGCTGCCGCTGCTCGCCACAGTGTTCATCATCCTGTTTGGCAAGTCGGCGGCTGCCTTCGGCATCGTCCGGCTGTTCGGCTATCCGACCTCGACGGCGCTGACGATCTCCGCCTCGCTGGCGCAGATCGGCGAATTCTCCTTCATTCTCGTCAGCCTTGGCGTGGGCCTCGGCCTGCTGCCCGATCGCGGCCGCGATCTCGTGCTCGCCGGCGCGATTATCTCGATCATGCTCAACCCGCTGTTCTTCGCATTGCTCGATCGCCTACTGGCCGATAAGGACGCGAAAGCGGCGGCAGCGAGTGAAGCGGCCGCTGCGGACAGCAAGGAGAAAGCGGTCACGCGCGTCCCGTTGCCGGAGACGCAACTCAAGGATCACGTCGTGCTGGTCGGCCATGGTCGTGTCGGCAGCGTAGTCAGCAGGGCGCTGCGCTTGAACAACACGCCGCTGCTGGTGATCGAGGACACGCCGGGCGTCGTCGAGCGTCTGCAGAAGGAAGGTGTTGAGGTCGTCACCGGCAATGCCGCGGCGCCGGACATGTTGCAGGCTGCAAATGTGATGGGCGCCAGGGGATTGCTGGTGGCGATTCCCGACGCTTTCGAAGGCGGTCAGATCGTCGCCAAGGCGCGTGCGCTCAACCCCACGCTTCCGATCATCGCCCGCGCGCATTCCGAAGAAGAGATCGCGCATCTCAAGCATCACGGCGCCAATGTCGTGATCATGGGCGAGCAGGAAATCGCCAAGGCGATGCTGCTGCAGATCGGCACGACGGCGGCCGTTTAGTCGCGCCGTTGCGATCAGGTCATCACACCGACCGCGTCATGCCGCCATCGACGCGAATGTTCTGGCCGGTGATATAGCCAGCGCCATCCGATGCGAGGAATGCGACCGTGGCTGCGATCTCGTCGCTCTTGCCATAGCGTTGCATCGGGACGCTCTGGCGCCGCTCTTCGGTGGCGGGCAGGCTGTCGATCCAGCCGGGCAGCACATTGTTCATCCGTACATTGTCGGCGGCAAAACTATCCGCGAACAATTTTGTGTAAGAGGCGAGACCGGCGCGGAACACGGCGGAAGTCGGAAACATCGCTGAGGGCTCGAATGCCCATGCGGTGGAGATATTGATGATCGCACCGGATTTCTGCTTCTGCATGATCGGCGTCACCAGTCGCGTTGGCCGGATCACGTTCATAAGATAGACATCCATGCCGGTGTGCCACTGCTCGTCGGTGATATCGAGCAGCGGCGCACGCGGGCCATGACCGGCGCTGTTTACCAGTGCGTCGATCCGGCCCCATTTCTCCAGCGTGCCATCCACCAGTCGCTTCAGATCGTCGCTCGACTGGTTGGAGCCGGTGACGCCAATGCCGCCGAGCTCTTGCGCGAGCGCTTCGCCTTTGCCGGACGACGACAGGATCGCAACCTTGAACCCGTCGGCGGCAAGGCGGCGCGCCGATGCGGCGCCCATGCCGCTTCCACCGGCCGTGATGATGGCGACTTTGCTAGATGACATGAGGCGGTCTCCCTGAATGTTTTTCTGGTCTTCTCTGCTCTAGCGGCAAATCGTTCGGCGTAGAAACGCAAACCTCGCGCCTGGCTCTGTGCCTGCTCGGTATTCTCTACCGCGCCGGAGTGTCCACCGGCGAAATGTCCTTAGCCCTTGCGCAGGAACACGTAGTCGGCCGAATAGGGCTCGCTCTGTAAAGTGCCGGCGCCGCTGCAGGTGCCGCCGAGCGTGCCGCCAACGGTGTTGATGCGCTGTACCGTGGTCACGCCGCTCAACATGCCGCTGCCGCGATGCGAGGCGGCTTCGAGGCGGAGCCACGGAATGTCCTTGGCAGTGGTGCCTGGTGCGTTGCCGGTCACCTTACCGACCACCGCGCTGCCATCGCTGTATTCCCAGTTCGGTCCGACATAGTGCCGCCCCACGGTCTTGCCATCGGCCATCAGCGTGGCGATCGGCTCGCGGAACGTCCATGTCAGCTTTCCTGAAGCGTCGGCCTTGCACTCATAGACCTGCGCGCCTTCAGCATGCAGCTTGGCGATCTGCGTCTCGCCGGGGGCTGCAATCGCATCCGGCACCTGCGCCAAAGCAGAGAATTCGCCCGCGACACTGAGCGAGAGTGTCACAATCGTGGTCAGGATCTGGCGTTTGAAAACATGGGGCGTATTGCAGGTCATGTGAACCCTCTCTTGCTCGGGTTGGTAGTTGCTCTGTCGTTCGTTTTACGCAGCTCCAATCGTCCGCCGTAGAAACGCAAATCCCAGAGCCTGGCTCTGTGCCTGCTTGGTATTGTCCACGGCGCCGGAGTGTCCGCCCGCTACCGTCTCGTTGAACCAGACGGGATAGCCGAGCTCTTCGAGCTTCGCTGCCATCTTGCGGGCATGGCCGGGATGGACGCGGTCGTCGGTGCGGTTGGTAGTGATGAAGATCGGCGGATAGGTCTTGCCGGGCGCGATCAGGTGATAGGGCGAGTATTTCTGCAGATAGACCCACTCGTCGGGAATTTCCGGATCACCATATTCGGCGATCCAGCTCGCGCCGGCGAGCTGCTTGGTATAGCGCGCCATATCGAGCAGCGGCACGCTGCACCAGACCGCGCCGAACAGTTCCGGATAGCGCGTCAGCATGTTGCCGACCAGCAGGCCACCATTGCTGCCGCCGTGGCACGCAAGCTTTTGCGCCGTCGTGATGCCAGACGCTGCGAGATCGCGCGCCACCGCAGCGAAGTCGTCATGCGCCACATGCTTGGTGATCTTGCGCGAAGCCAGATGCCACGCCGGGCCGAACTCACCACCACCGCGGATATTGGCGATGGCGTAGAGATGACCTTGTTCGAGCCATAGCTTGCCGGCGATGCCCATATAGGCGGGCGTCAGCGATATCTCGAAGCCGCCATAGCCATAGAGAATCGTCGGCCGGGGCGGGGCGCCGGCCGAGAGATTCTTGCCGATCAGGAAGTAGGGGATCCTGGTGCCGTCCGCCGCCACCGCATGGAGCTGCTGCACCTCGATGCCCTCGGGATCGAAATTGGGCGGCGAGCTCTTCAGCGGCTCGGGTGCGCCGTGGCCTGTCCACAGTGCCGTCGTTGTCGGCCGGTCGAAGCCCGTGACGGTGAAGAGCATGTCGGTGCCGAGATCGGGATCGTCCTCGCCGCCGAAATTCTGCGCCGAGATCGTGGCGTTATCGGGCAATCCCGGAAGTGCCGTCTCGCGCCAGCCGGCCTCGCTTCGCTGCAGCAATGCGAGACGGCCGCGGACATTGTCGAGGATTTCCAGCACGATGCCGTGCCGGGTCTCCGACCATGACTGCAATGCGCGGGTCGGCGATGGCGTGAACACGATCTCGAAATCGCGTGCGCCAGACAGGAAGCGATCGAGGTCGATGACGGCGAGTGCGCCGGTCGGGATCGTCTGGTCGCCGACGGTCCAGTCCTGTTTCGGGCTGATCAGGAGATCGTCCGCTTCTGCCGAGACCGAGACTTCTTCCGGCAGTTCGAGGCGCAGACGCTGCGCGGCATGTGGGCCATGCTTGCGCTCGACGAAGATATGCGAGCGCGTGAAATCCAGCGCACGCCAGTACATCACGCCTTCGTGGCTTGGCCGGCGATTGACGCCGAACCAGGCGGCGACGTCCTGCTTTTCGACCTCGAAGACGGTTTCAGCGGCAGCTAACGGCGTGCCGCGAGTCCATTTGCGTACGGTGCGGGTATAGCCGGCCTCGGTGCTATCCTCGGGCGTCTGCGCGCTGCCGAGCAGCAGCGTGTCCTGATCGACCCAGCTCACCTGCGTCTTGGCTTTCGGGATGATGAAGCCGTCGGCAACGAAGCTCTTGCTGGGAATATCGAACTCACGCACTTCGATGGCGTCAGTGCCGTTGAACGACAGGCTGATCAACGCGCGAGTCTTGTCCGGCGAACGCGCAGCACCTGCGAAGGCCCAGGAGATGCCTTCCGCTTGGTTCAGTGCATCGATGTCGAGCAGCACGTCCCATTCAGGCGTATCGGTCTTATAGCTCTCCAGCACCGTGCGGCGCCAAAGCCCGCGCGGATGAGCGGCGTCTTTCCAGAAATTATAGAGATAGTCGCCAGACTTTCCGACGAAGGGAATGCGATCGTCGGCGTCGAGGATCTTCATGACTGCGTCGAAGTCGCGCTTGTAGCTATCGCCGCAGAGGAAGCCGTCGGTCCGCGCATTCTGTGCCTCGACCCAGGCCACGGCTTTCTCGCCCTCGATTTCTTCGAGCCAGACATATGGATCATTGCTGCCGTCGGCGGGATTTGGCGCAGTCATGGGTCAGTCACCTCGAAAACGGAACGTCTCAAAAAGAAAGTCCGGGGTGCCTGAGGCAACCCGGACTTTCGGATGGTGCAGTCAGGAGAGGGCGGAAATCAGGCCGCCAGTTCCTTGGTCAGGTTTTCCGCGACCTTGTCGAGGAAGCCCGTGGTCGAGAGCCAGCGCTGATCGGCGCCGACCAGCAGCGCCAGATCCTTGGTCATGTAGCCGGCTTCGACGGTGTCGACGCAGACCTTTTCGAGGGTCTTGGCGAACTTCGCCAGCTCGGCATTGTTGTCGAGCTTGGCGCGGTGGGCGAGGCCCTGGGTCCAGGCGAAGATCGACGCGATCGAGTTGGTCGAGGTTTCCTTGCCCTTCTGGTGCTCGCGGTAGTGACGGGTCACGGTGCCGTGGGCAGCTTCGGCTTCTACCACCGAACCGTCCGGCGTCAGCAGCACCGAGGTCATCAGGCCGAGCGAACCGTAGCCCTGGGCCACGGTGTCGGACTGCACGTCGCCGTCGTAGTTCTTACAGGCCCAGACGTAACCGCCGGACCACTTCATGGCGGCAGCCACCATGTCGTCGATCAGGCGATGCTCATAGGTGATCTTCGCGGCTTCGAACTTGGTCTTGAATTCGGCGTCGAAGATTTCCTGGAAGATGTCCTTGAAGCGACCGTCATAGACCTTGAGGATGGTGTTCTTGGTCGACAGATAGACCGGAACGCCGCGCGACAGGCCGTAGTTCAGCGATGCGCGCGCGAAGTCGCGGATCGAGTCGTCGAGGTTGTACATGCTCATGGCGACGCCGGCGCCCGGAGCCTGGAACACTTCGCGCTCGATCACGGTGCCGTCTTCACCGACGAACTTCATCGTCAGCGTGCCCTTGCCCGGGAACTTGATGTCGGTGGCGCGGTACTGATCGCCGAAAGCGTGACGGCCGATGATGATCGGCTTGGTCCAGCCGGGGACCAGGCGCGGCACGTTGTTGCAGATGATCGGTTCGCGGAAGATCACGCCGCCGAGGATGTTGCGGATGGTGCCATTCGGCGACTTCCACATCTGCTTGAGGCCGAATTCCTTCACGCGCGCTTCATCGGGGGTGATGGTGGCGCACTTCACGCCGACGCCGTATTTCTTGATCGCGTGGGCGGCGTCGATGGTGACCTGATCGTCGGTCTTGTCGCGGTATTCCATCCCGAGGTCGAAATACATCAGGTTGACGTCAAGGAAGGGGTTGATCAGCTTGTCCTTGATGTACTGCCAGATGATCCGGGTCATCTCGTCGCCGTCGAGTTCGACGACGGGGTTGGCTACCTTGATTTTTGCCATGGTGGTTCGGGCCTTTAGCGCGTTGCGGGAGGGATGATTTGTAGGGGGGCTATAGCACCGCGCAGGACCCGGCGAAAGCCGGGGCGTCATGCAGTTTCGGCGCAATTTTCAGCCCAAAACGCAGGCTGTTTTTGCTCAAAATGCAGCCTGCGCCGCGATGCCCGCCGCCACGTACCAGCTCACCGGCAGGCTGCCGTGCCGCGCCGTCGCGCCGCGTCGCGCCGGTACAGGCCGCCGGTGGTCACCAGGAAATCGATCCGCCCGTCGAGCAGCGCCCGCAGCGCTTCGTCCGGGCTGTTGACGATGGGCTCCTCGTGGACATTGAAGCTGGTATTGACCAGCACCGGCAATCCGCTGGCCTCTGCAAACCCCTCGACAATGTCATAATAGAGCGGATTGTCCGGGCGCGCGATCACCTGCGGCCGCGCCGATCCATCGACATGGACCACGGCGGGGATGCGGTCCCGCCATTCCGGCCTCACGTCGCAGGCGATGGTCATGTAGCGGCAGGCGCGCGCATTGACCGGATTGACGTCGAACACCTCCGCGGCACGCTCAGTGGTGATCACCGGGGCGAACGGCATGAATTCGGAACGGCTCAGCCGTTCGTTCAAGAGGTCGTGGGTGCCGCGCCGCGCCGGATTGGCGAGGATGGTCCGGGCGCCGAGGGCGCGGGGGCCGTATTCCATCCGGCCATTGAAGATCGCGCCGATCTCGCCCGCCACCAGCCGCGTCACCGCGCCATCGACCGGCGCCTCGTCGACGCGGCTGATCCCCGGGGTGGCCGCGATGCCGGCGTCGAGCCCGGCCTGAAAATCGCGGCCGAGATAGACAGTCCCAAGATCGCGGCGGCGGCCCAGCCATGGCGCCAGGCCGTCGCGCTCTAACAGGAAAGACAGCGCACCGCCGATCGGCAGGCCGTCGTCGCCCATCGCCGGGAAAATGAACAATTCATCGATCGGCAATCGCTCCGCGAGCAGCCGGTTGAGCTTGACGTTGGCGAACACGCCGCCGGACAGGCCGAGATGTCGCGCCGGATGCCGCTGCAAAAGGCGCTGCAGCGACAGCAGCATGGTGTCTTCCAGCACCTTCTGGATCGACGCCGCAAAATCCTCCCGGCCGGCCTGTTTGGCCAGCCGGCGCATCAACGCGTTCATCTGGTGATAGCTGCGAAAGCTGGACTGGATACGTCCGTCCGGGGCGACCGAAAAATACCCGGCGATCGTCTCGGCCGCTGTCGGTTTGCCCATGGCCGCGAGCCCGGTCAGTTTGCCCTCGTGCCGGTTGGGCCGAAATCCGAGCGACTTGGTCGCCGCGCTGTAGGCGCGGCCGAGGCTGTCGACGGGATTTGGCAGGAACAGACAGGTGTCGTCGCCATAGAGCGTCGTCAGGCGGCGGTCGGCGAAGTGCCGGTAGCTGTAATTGACATTGTCGCCGCCGCCATCGGCCGTCACCAGCAGGGCATCCGGCCACGGGCTGTAGAACAAAGTGGGCAGCGCGTGCGCTTCGTGGTGGTTGTAAAAATGGATCGCGGCATCGTCGCGGAAACCGCCGTCGCGCCGCCACGCCGCGGCATCGAAGACGTCCTCCGCCCGCGGCGCGCGGTAGCGATGCTGCTCGGCGCCGAGCAGCAGGCGGTCCTTGCCGACCCGGCTGCGATACTGCTCGCGCAGCCAGCGGAGGCCGCCGAGGCGGGGGAAGTAGGCCTTGGGAAACATCGCGCGGCTGGTGGCGACGACGTCGACGTCGCGCCGTGTGGCGCCGGCGATCGACAGCACCTCGTCGATGGCCGCATCGGGGTGGACGCTGCCGTCGCTTTTGCGCCGGGTCAGTCGCTCCAGCGCGATGGCAGCCTTCAGATCGTAATCTTCGAAAATGGCGACGGCGGCGTCATGGACGCCGGAGTGAACGCTGAGGATAAGCTGAGGCATGAAGGCTGCAAGGTCATTCCCGGGGGTCGCACATTACCCGCCCCCTGTTACGACCGGCAATTCACGAACGCTTGGCCGGGAACCCGCCTTCATCCGGATTGTCAGGCCGCGTCTGGCATCCGCGGGCAATTCGTCGTAGGGCTGCATCGCAGATAGCCCCGGAGAGCGGGTTATTCGCATCCAGATGCCCGGCTAAGTCCCTTGTATCGCTCAACAATGTAGCGATCGGCAGGGAGCCCGGATGAGGTGTTGAATCAAAACCTTCACGGGTTGATTCAAGACCTTCAGAGATTGAATCAGAAAGTGAAGTGCGATGTCCGGTTCAGGCACCGACTCTACCAAGGCGCATACCGACCTCGTCGGCCCCGTTGTCATCCTTGTCGAACCGCAGCTCGGCGAGAACATCGGCATGTGCGCGCGGGCCATGGGCAATTTCGGCCTGACCCGGCTGCGCATCGTCAATCCGCGGGATGGCTGGCCGAACGTCCATGCCCGCCGTGCTGCCTCCGGCGCTGATCACATCCTCGACAAGGTCGAGCTGTTCGACACCGTCGAGCAGGCCGTCGCCGACTGCACCTTGCTGTTCGCCACCACGGCCCGCGCTCACGATCAGGCCAAGCCGGTGGTCGCCCCCGAGGCCGCCGCCGCCGAGACCATCACCCATGTCGCCGGAGGTGCCACCGCCGGCATCCTGTTCGGCCGCGAGCGCTACGGGCTCCAGAACGAGGAGGTCGCACTGGCCAACCGGATCATCACCTTCCCGGTCAACCCGGCCTTCGCCTCGCTCAACCTCGCCCAGGCGGTTCTCCTCTGCGGCTATGAATGGTTCAAGCAGGCGACGGCGAACGCGCTGCCCTATGCGATGCCGGAGCGATCCGAGCCGGCCTCCCAGCACCAGATGAGCGCCTTCTTCGACAACCTTGTCGGCGAGCTCGACAAGGTCGAATTCCTCCGCCCGCCGGAAAAGCGCGACACCATGCTGGTCAACCTGCGCAACATCTTCACCCGGATGGAGCCGACCAAGCAGGACATGCACACGCTGCACGGCGTGGTCATGGCCATCGCCGAGGGCCGCAAGGGCCCGGCCAAGGGCGGCGTGCTCGACGGCGAACAGGCGACCCGGCTGCGGGCGCTGCTGGCCGAACACGGGCAGGGTGCCCAGGCGCATGAGAGCGGCACGGTCCGCGGCCTGGCGCGTATGCTCCGCCGCAACCCGACCGATGCCGAGCGGCTGCTGTGGGACCAGCTGCGCGCCGACCGCCGCTTCGCCGGCCAGTTCAAGCGCCAGACCCCGGTCGGCCGCCACATCCCGGATTTCGTCTCCTTCCCGGAGCGGATCGCCATCGAGCTGGTCAATTCCGGCGAGACCGAGGTGATTGTCAGCGACCGCGCCGCCCGGCAGACCTGGCTGCAGGAGCGCGGCTATCGCGTGATCGCGATGCGGGCGGACGATGTTATCAGCGACATCGCGGCGGAGCTGGATCGGCTGGAGGCGTTGCTGGCCAGCGGGATGCCGGGGCAGGGCAATAATTAGAACTGTCATTCCGGGGCGCTCGCCACTTGGCGAGCGAACCCGGAATCTCTGAGTGGCTTGGCTCACCGGTGACTCCCATGCCGGGATTCCGGGTTCGCGCCAAGAGGCGCGCCCTCAGGCACACCAATTGGTGTGCCGGGGAATGACGGCGTGATCAATGGCGCATCCCGAGCTACGATGGCGGTGACCAGCCGCGATCAACGCGGCACTAAGACCGGGAGGCACCATGACCATCTCCACCGCCGAGAAGCGCGCCAACTTTCGCAAGCTCCACGAGACCGGCTGCTTCGTGCTGCCCAATCCCTGGGATGTCGGCAGCGCCCGCTATCTCGCGCATCTCGGCTTCAAGGCGCTGGCCTCGACGTCAGCCGGCTATGCCTGGTCCACCGGCCGTCCCGACAACAAGGTCACCGCGGACGACGTCATCGAACACCTCGCGCTGCTGTCTGCCGCCACCGATCTCCCCGTGAATGCCGATTTCGAGGCCGGCTTTGCCGATGACCCGGCCGGCGTCGCCGCCAATGTCGCCCGCGCGGTCAAAAGTGGAATCGCTGGCCTGTCCATCGAGAATTCCACCGGCAAGCCGGACAAGCCGCTCTATGACGATACCCTCGCCGTCGAGCGCATCAAGGCCGCCCGCGCCGCCATCGACAGCGTCGATCCCACTGTCATGCTGGTCGCGCGCTGCGAAGGTTTTCTGCATGGCGAGCGCGACCTGACAAAGACCACCGCGCGCCTTGTCGCCTTTGCGGAGGCCGGCGCGGATTGCCTCTATGCGCCGGGCGTGGCCTCGGACGAAGAGATCACCACGCTGGTGAAGGCGATCGGCGGCAAGCCGCTCAATGTGCTCACCGTGCAGCCGACCATGACCGTGGCGCATCTCGCCAGCCTCGGCGTCCGCCGCATCAGCGTCGGCGGCGCGCTGGCGCGGGTGGCCTGGGCGGGGTTCATGCAGGCGTCGCAGGAGATCGCCGGGAAGGGGACGTTCACGGCGTTCGCTAACGGGGCAAAGGGCGGGGAGCTGAATAAGCTGTTTGGAAGCTGATCGCCGGTGGGCCGCAGTGGGAATGCGAATGCAGTAGGTCGCTTTCAAGGATTGGTTTGTAATAGCATCGGAGGCGACTGAACATCCGGGTAGGTACCATGGCCCTTAAACGACTGGTCGTGATTTGGAAGATTCGACGCGCTCAGCGGCTCAAGGACAGCGAAGCGGATGATGTCTTTAAAGAGCTCTTCAAATACGTGGGCGAGACAGGTGAGCTTCCGAGCAAAGATCAAATAAGCGCGGCTATCATGACGAGTGTTGAAGCTGGACGAGCAATAGACGAGTATATCGCAGTTCTGGAGTCGGACTATTGGGCCGACTTGGCGCAAAGATATCTGCTGCCTACGCCGCACAACGATGCATACCTAAGAACGAAGTATTTTGCACAAGAGTATAAGCGATCATTTTTCTATTTCAACGAAGAGACTCTAGCTGCGCTTAGAAATTCGGTACGAAAAGAGCAGAAAGAGCGGTCAGAAAATTTTCGCGCTTGGGCCTCGCTCGCAATCGGCTTCGTTGGGGCCTTAATTGGTCTTACCGCGATGCTCAAGAAGTGAGGTAGTCGGTCTCACTAACTAACGATTTTTTAGCCGATTGCCAGGGTTGGCTCATCGCGAGTGTAGAAGCGCCCAACGAGGAACTGCTCATCATCAAGGTCAGGTGAAATCATGGCCGTCGCGTATATAATCTGATGCTCGCATTTTGCGTCGCAGGATACGCGGAGTATCTGATTCTGAAAGTTGTGGCTGCGCTCCGGCTCCATACCTTTATCTTCTATCGTGTCGATCATTACGAAGCGCGGATGGCGGAATGACCAGTCCTTAGTTGCTGCCGCGAAGAAGCCCAGAAAGAAGCTGCTTTTCAGAATAACTCGCGAGCTGGCCGAGAAATACCGCTGGCCGTCGACGGTGATTGAATTGCTCTCAAATCCGAACTGTATCGTTTGCGGATTTTCGAAGGAGTCTTGTCTGCGAAGGTCGTTCCTCAGAAGGGTTTTGATTTCTTCAGAAATCTCGGTTTTTGCCTTGCTTAATTGTCGTTCCTGAGATGCGCGCAGATGTGCGTTCTCAGACTTAAGAAGACTTAGCTCAGAGTTCAGTAGAGCTTTCTTCGCTGATGCTTCGTCGATAAGTCGAATTAACGCTTCCTTAGATACTAGATCTTCAATTTGACGCTCAATGTATCCGGCAGCGCGATGCAAAGATCGCAATTTTTCGCGGGCTTCCGTGGAGGGCAGGCGTTGCGCGGAGCTCAAGCGATTTGCTGCTTGGCGCCATTGCGCGTTAATCCTGATAATCCTCTCTTGGAGGTTTTTCAGGCGGCTTTCACGGACGCTTTGAAGTTGTTGCGATTGCTTCAGCTGAATAGCTGAATCGTTAATGGTTGCGACAATTCTATCGGGCCCTTGGCCGCCTTCGAATTCAATGTGGCAAAGATGACAGCTCTTATCGTCTTTGTGCTCCGCCACGGGTGATAGGCAAGCGGGGCATATCGTAAAACGTACATCGCCAAGATGATTGGCGACGGCATCGGCATCGCTTAGGGCTGACAGCTTTTGCTCTAAGCTGCGAATGAACTTGGTAGAGTCGGCCATCGAAAGGCTTAAGCGGTCGTGTTCTAGCTGAAGACTTGCTAGTTCAGACTGCGCTCGCTGAACTTCTGAATAAGCTTCGTTCTGCACTTGCAGTGTCAGCTTGTCGGAATCTGCGGCAGAAAAGACCTCTTGCTCAACTTTTTCAATCTCGTGTTGAATATCGCTCTGTTGCGAAATAAGTGCGCGGCGCTCGGTCTCGACCCATTCTAGCGTAAGGCTATGTTCCATTTTTCCGGCAACAGAGATTAAGCTTTTTAGCTGGCCGTCCGCCGCGTCGAATTCTCGAGTTTTGTCTCGGATCAGGATGTCGTTTTGATAAACTCTGTTGTCGAAGGAGCCGCACAAAACGCGCCCGACGGCATCTCGGATTAGCGGCGAATCGTATCGAGTTTCGTATCGAAATAGTGTTTCTATCGGGCTCAGCTGATCGGCGTATAGCAATCGAAGTATCTGGTGCATGGTGAGATTGCCCGAAACGTCGTTTGCGACTTCCGGAAGCCCTAGCAATCGGAATACAGCTTGGGAAAAGCTCTCTTGTGATTGATTCCGACGGTAGGGGTACTTCAGCCAAGAATCGCGCGGTGCGCGCTTTGCGGTTTCATAATTTCCTCCAAATAACTCCATTGGCTGTCCGGATTGTAACGATATCTCGCGGCCAAGAGTTGCCGGCATTCCATTGAGCTCGACCTCTATCACGACGCGCGTGCAAAGCGATGCAGTCTCACTCCAATCCGATAGGTCGCCTCCCATGCCGTAATAAATGCAGTTGAGGATTGTCGATTTCCCTGACGAGTTTTCGCCGCGGATTACATTCACTCCAGCATGAAACATCTCGTCGTACACCGTGTGCTCGTTACGGAGGACGATGAGACGCTTGACAATTAGGCTGGGCTTAAATCGCATCATATCGGTGCTCCAAAAGACCGGTTCTGTCTTTCAGGCCGTTGCGACCAGTGAGAGGGTATTCGTGCGTCAGGACGCCTATTAGGTCTGTAAGCGATGGCTCATTCGCGTTTGCGTTCAAGGCGCGTTGAGCCAGTGGCTCCGGAATATTTGCGCCTGTCGGGCGAACAACATCATGCTGCCATGCAGTTGGGTCGATGATGAGTTTATCTGCTAATGTTTCCATTGCCGTGCACTGAATTGGTGCCATCCGTGCGAAAATAACTGCGTCTTCGGGTTGCTCGCCATAGGGTTTGTTGTCCTGAAAGAGCGCATCAAATTTGCGGAAGCGGCTATGCTGTGGCGATAAGCGTGCGGCTGAAATGCGAAACGGATATAGAAGATAATAATCCAGAATTCGAACATGGTCCCGCGGTAAAGAATTGCAGGATGCGATGTAGGGTAGCAATCGTATAAGACGAAATACTGAGTGGAATGGATCGAGCGCAGGCTGATACGAGAGCTGTATCATTTGTGCCACCGAACGAAGCACTGCTCCGCGAGCCAATATACCATTCCCATGGCAGTGCTATGGTTGATTGTGAAAACGCTGGCTCCACATTCGTTGACGGTCGGGGTGACTATTCTGTCCCTAATGAGCTCATTGACTTGAACTGGCGAGACGCTGGCTATCTGTGGCCTAATTACATAGGTGAATTCGTACTCAGCTTTAGCCAGCAGGTAAGCAAATATCTCCTGAGCTGACGCATACAGAGACCATCTCTCTAGTAGTTTTGAGAATTGCTCTTTTTTCTCGATCGCTTCGAGGTATTCGTTTTCACGATCGGCTTTCTTTAGCTTGGCCTCCAGACCATGAATCCCGTCGTGGGCGCGTCGGGTGTGAAAGTGTGCTAGTGCTTCGATTGTATCTTTTGCGCACTGATTGTTCGTGACTTCGTCATGCAATTTTCGCAGCAGTTTGTCGACGATGCCGGGCGATGCGGTAGTCGGATGATAGTGCTGCTCATACTTGTTGCCGCCTACGATATCGCCACCGGCGTTGGCGCCTGTCTGATTGATATTCATCTGTTTCTTGCGCTCCGAGCGAGCCTCTCCTAGCGAGAGTTGCCACTCGTGTGCTTGTCGCCGCCAACGACGTCGCCGCCCGCTGTTGCACGTGATTGATTAACGGAGGTGATATCTCGACCGGCTCGGCTGTTCATGAGCTTTAAGGTCAAGAGTGATCCGCCCGCAAGACCTGCGACAAAACTTCCGATTTCGGACGCGTACTTAGCGATGAAATCCATAGCCCCCCCTGCGAAGACGTAATTGTTTGTTCCTTACATACAGCAATTACTAGTTGATCATAGGCTCGGCAAGAGATTTAGTCTTTTGACTGGACTTCCACACCGCAGAAACTGCGTCAACTGCGCGCTGTCCGGATTAATGGCACGATGGGACAAACGGTCGTCTATTTCGAAGCTAATTAAGACGCCACATGGCTTCATGTATCTTACTGTGCTGTTCGGACCCGTAAGGCGAGAACCCTACGCCCTTCGCCGCTTCCCCCTCGGCCGTAACGCCGGATGATCCCGCTCCGGCGGCGTGTGCGCGTCTTCCAGCAGCGCCATCGCTTCCTCAGGAATGCGGTCGATCATGACGCCGCCGCGGCGCATCTCCTTCAGTGCGGTGCAGATCGCGGTGTCGCGGTCGATCCAGTCCTGGCCGGTGCGCGCCGGCGCATCGGGGTGGCGGCGCGGGCGGCGGTTGCCCATGGCTTCCAGCCGCGCCATTTTCAGCACCTGCATGGCCTGGACCAGCCGGTCGAGATCGACCGAAGGGCTGTTCCACAGCTCAGTAACGCAGCGCTCGGCCAGCAGATGGAGCTTGTTGCCGAGCTGGCGCAGCTTCTGCTTCCGGCCGGCGCGAAAGCCCGGAACCGTGTCGCTGGCAACAGGCGCAAACGGATGACGCTGCCAGCCGCCGTTACACGCCCACTTCGTGACGCTGGCCTTGCTGACGCCGGTCTTTGCCGCGATCTGCGCGTGACTCAGCGTGGTCTGCTCGATCAGGCGACGCACCGCGGTGATCGTGGCATTCGCATGCGGTTGCCTCGAGCCCTTGGGGCGCCCGCCCGGCATGGGCGGCGGTCCGGGATCCGCATCATCAGTCACCCGGAGGCGCACCACCGCGTCCGAGGAGGTGTCGATGACGCGGATGTTGGAGGGAAAGAGAGGATAGGCAGGATAGCGCATGCTGACTCCCTTTAGAGCGCGGTCAATCGGGATTGGAATATATGCCTATTACAGGAGAGCGCAAGCGAGGCGTGCGTTGGCTTTCGAAGTCGTCATTCCGGGGCGCTCGCCACTTAGCGAGCGAACCTCAGCCACTCCAATTGGAGTGGCGGGGAATCTCCGCGTGTTTGGCTCTACGGAGACTCCCATGTCGAGATTCCGGGTTCGGTCCCGCCGCCTGCGGCGTCGTTCCCGCCCCGGAATGACAGTGTGTGGACGCGCAGTGGCTTACGCGCCCATCCGCCCGCGTGCCCCCTCGATCCCCAACACCTTCATCCTTGAAGCCAGCGTCGTCGGTTTGATGTCCAGCAGCTCGGCCGCGCCGTCGGGGCCGAACACCTTGCCGGATGTCGCGGCAAGCGCCGCGAGGATGTTGCTGCGCTCGTGATCGCGCAGTTCGGCCGAGGTCATCACCGCCGGCCGGGCGTCAGACTTCACGCGATGGGAGCCCGCGGCGTGATGGGGGCCGGGCGCATCGGGCAGGTCGATCCGCAAACGGCCGTTCTGCGCCAGGATCACCGCGCGCTCGATGACGTTCTGCAGCTCGCGCACATTGCCCGGCCAGTCGTAACGCGATAGCCGCCGTGCATCGCCCTCGGACAATCGCAGGTCGGATTTCAGTTTCTCGCTGAGCAGGAAGTGGTGCGCCAGCAGGGGAATATCCTCGCGGCGGTCGCGCAGCGGCACCGACTCCACGGGAAATACGTTGAGCCGGAAATACAGGTCCTCGCGAAAACGTCCGCGCTGGACTTCCTGTTTCAGGTTGCGGTTGGTGGCGGCGATGACGCGGACGTCGACGGAGCGGGTGCGCTCCTCGCCGACGCGTTCGAAATTGCCTTCCTGCAACACGCGCAGCAGCTTGCCCTGCAGCTCCAGCGGGATCTCGCCGACCTCATCGAGAAACAGCGTGCCGCCATCGGCGAGCTGGAAGCGGCCGATCCGATCGCGCACCGCGCCGGTGAAGGCGCCGCGCACATGGCCGAAGAATTCGCTCTCGAACAATTCGCGCGGGATCGCCGCGCAATTGACGCGGATCAGCGGCCGGTCGCGGCGGCCTGAGGCTTCGTGGATCGCGCGCGCGATCAATTCCTTGCCGGTGCCGGACTCGCCGGTGATCATCACGGCGGCCGTGGTCGGCGCCACCAGCTTGACCTGCCGCAGCGTTTTCTGGATCGCCTCGCTCTGGCCGATGATACCGCGCGGATTGGTCTCGATGCGGATTTCCTCTTGCAGGTAGGCGTTTTCGAGTTCGAGTCGTTCGCGCAGGCGATCGACTTCGGCCAGCGCAGCATGCAGCTTTTCATCGGCTTCGCGGCGCTGGCTGACATCGCGAAACACGATGACTGCGCCGACCACCATGTGGCGGTCGCGGATCGGCGTCGACGTGTATTCGACCCAGACCGGCGAGCCGTCCTTGCGCCAGAACACCTCGTTGTCGACATTGTGCACGGCGCCGTCGCGAAACGCCGCATAGATCGGGCAGTCGTGATCCGGATAGTGACTGCCGTCGTGATGGCTGTGATGCACGATGGGGTGGATTTCCTTGCCGACCAGCTCATCGGCGGTCCAGCCCAGCATGCGCTCCGCCGCGGGATTGACGAAGGTGGTCTTGCCATCGGCATTGACGCCGTAAATGCCTTCGCCCGCGGCGCGCAGGATCAACTGGTTCTCGCGCTCGATGTCCTGAAACACGCGCTCGACGCGCTGCCACGCGGCAATGCCGCCGCGCATGTGATCCTCGGCGGCGGCGTCCACATGACGGCGGCGACGCTGTTCGAGATCGCTCATGGTGAGCAGCAGCAAGGCGCGCTCGCCCTGCGGCACCAGCGATCCCGCATATTCGAGCTGCAACGCTTCGCCGGTGGCGTGGCGCGGCGTCAGCGTGTTGGTCCAGTAGGAGCCCTTGGCCAGCACCGCTTGGGTGAACACGATCAGCGCCGGCAACTGGCCCGCATGCAGCGCGCTGATCTTGATCTGGCGCAGCAGCGCGCGGTCATAGCCGAGCAGGGTGCAGGCGGCCGGATTGGCATCGATGATCTGGTCGGCGTGTGGATCGAGCAGCAGCGTCGGCTCGACCGAATAATCGAAGGCGATGGTGCGCAAATCAGGCGGCTGGGCCGTTGCCAAATCCATCGGCGAAACTCCGAAAAATCGTAATCAGGCTACGAATTTTCGTGTAGCACGAATTCTCGTAATCGCCAACCAAGGCCCGAAATGCCTGCGGCGATTGGACATTCCGGCGCGCGCCGGGCTGGCACACTCCTTGCGTAAATGACCGGAGCGTCACCGAGGAGGTCACATGTCCACATTCGACAATCCGTTCGATCCCGCCCGCCGTTTGCGCGCCGGCGCCTGCAGCTGCGGCCAGCACGCCAGCCAATCCGAGCATGAGGCCACGCTGCAGCTCCGCTGCGACATTCCCGAGACCGAGGCCAAGCGCTACGAGGGTGTTGTCGCCTCGGCGGTGATGCGCGCGGTGTTCCCGAAAGACGTCGCGCGCCGCGCCTTTCTGAAGTCGGTCGGTGCGTCCAGCGCGCTGGCGGCGCTGTCGCAGTTCTTCCCGATCAAGACGGCGACCGAGGTGTTCGCGCAGGGCGCGGGCAAGCTCGAAAAAACCGATCTCAAGGTCGGCTTCATCCCGATCACCTGCGCGACGCCGATCATCATGGCCGATCCGCTGGGGTTCTACAAAAAGCAGGGCCTCAATGTCGAAGTGGTGAAGACCGCCGGCTGGGCCGTCATTCGCGACAAGACCATCAACAAGGAATATGACGCCGCGCATATGCTGGCGCCGATGCCGATCGCGATCTCGCTGGGCCTCGGCTCGCAGCCGATCCCCTATACCGTGCCGGCGATCGAGAACATCAACGGCCAGGGCATCACGCTGGCCATGAAGCACAAGGACAAGCGCGATCCGAAGGACTGGAAGGGCTTCAAGCTCGCGGTGCCCTTCGACTATTCGATGCACAATTATCTCTTGCGCTACTATCTCGCCGAACACGGCATCGATCCCGACACCGATATCCAGATCCGCTCGGTGCCGCCGCCGGAAATGGTCGCCAATCTGCGCGCCGACAATATCGACGGCTTCCTGGCGCCCGACAATATCTGCCAGCGCGCCATCTATGACGGCGTCGGCTTCATGCACATCCTGTCGAAGGAAATCTGGGACGGTCATCCCTGCTGCTCGTTCGCGGCGTCCAAGGAGTTCATCACGACGTCGCCGAATTCCTTCGCCGCGCTGACCCGCGCCATCGTCGATGCGACCGCCTATGCGTCGAAGGCGGAGAACCGCAAGTCGATCGCCGAAGCCATCGCGCCGGCCGCCTATCTCAACGCGCCGCCGGTGGTGCTGGAGCAGGTGCTGACCGGCACCTATGCGGATGGCCTCGGCGGCATCAAGACCGATGCGAAGCGCGTCGATTTCGATCCGTTCCCGTGGCAGTCCTTCGCGGTCTGGATGATGACCCAGATGCAGCGCTGGGGCCAGATCAAGGGCGACGTCGACTACAAGGGCGTGGCTGAGCAGATCTACCTCGCCACCGACACGGCGAAGGTGATGAAGGAGATGGGGTTGAGCCCGCCGGCGACGAGCTACAAGTCGTTCGCGGTGATGGGCAAGACCTTCGATCCCGAAAAGCCGAAGGAGTATCTCGCGAGCTTCAAGATCAGGAAGGCGACGTGAGGTGAGTGTGACGCGCCGGCCGTTCTATTTGTCATCCCCGCGAAGGCGGGGATCCATACACACGTTCGGTGAGAGACGGCCTGCCGACGAGGGCTGCGTTCAAGTTACAAAGTCGGAGGCTATGGATCCCCGCCTTCGCGGGGATGACAGGCTGAGTTTGGGGCGACGTTGAGAGATATAACGAGATAACCAGATAACGAAATGACCTTTTCCCTTCGCTTCCGCGCTGCCGTCGTCTCCATCGCGATCTTCCTCGCCTTCATCGGCGTGTGGCACCTCGCCACGCGGCAAACGGCGAGCGTCGGCACCATGTCGCCGGAATACGCCAAGCTGATGGGCCTCACGGCGACGTCGGGCAAATCCGCGATGCCTGGGCCGCTCGATGTCGGCGCCAAGCTGTGGGAGCATCTCAAGCGGCCATTCTATGACAACGGGCCGAACGACAAGGGGCTCGGCATCCAGCTCGCCTATTCGATCGGCCGCGTCGGGCTCGGCTATCTCATCGCCGTGATCGTCGCGATTCCGCTCGGCTTCCTGATCGGCATGTCGCCGCTGATGAACAAGGCGCTCGATCCCTTCATCCAGGTGCTGAAGCCGATCTCGCCGCTCGCCTGGATGCCGCTCGCGCTCTACACGATCAAGGACTCCAGCCTGTCGGCGATCTTCGTGATCTTCATCTGCTCGGTCTGGCCGATGCTGCTCAACACCGCCTTCGGCGTCGCCGCCGTGCGCAAGGAGTGGATCAATGTCGCGCGCACGCTGGAAGTCGGCACCTTCCGCCGCGCCTTCACCGTCATTCTTCCTGCGGCCGCGCCAACGATCCTCACCGGCATGCGCATTTCCATCGGCATCGCGTGGCTGGTGATCGTTGCGGCTGAAATGTTGGTCGGCGGAACGGGGATTGGTTACTTCGTCTGGAACGAATGGAATAATTTATCGATCACAAATGTGATTATCGCGATCCTGCTGATTGGGATCGTCGGCATGCTGCTCGATCAGATATTAGCGCGCTTCACCCGCATGGTCACGTTTCCGGAGTGATGCGATGCGATTTGTAATCTTAACGAGCGCCTCTTGCTTACCTCTCCCCGCTTGCGGGGAGAGGTCGCCGGGCGAAGCGCAGCGAAGCCGGGCGGGTGAGGGGGGCTCTCCATTTGCTCCGAGCCCGCTGCGACTCCCCCTCATCCCGACCTTCTCCCCGCAAGCGGGGAGAAGGAGTGGCGCGTCGCTGAAAGTATCGTCATGACCACCAAATTCATTTCCATCGAGGGCATCGCCAAGCGCTATCCGGCGTCATCAGGCAACGGCGGCACCACGATCTTCGAGGATCTCTGGCTGTCGATGCCACCAGGCGAGTTCGGCTGCATCATTGGTCATTCCGGCTGCGGCAAGACCACGGTGCTGAACATCCTCGCCGGGCTCGATGAGCCCAGTGAAGGCACCGTGATCGTCGACGGCCAGGCGATCTCCGGCACCAGCCTCGACCGCGCGGTGATCTTCCAGAGCCACGCGCTGCTGCCGTGGCTGACGGTGATGGGCAACATCGCCTACGCCGTGTCGTCGAAATGGCGCAAGTGGGACAAGGCGAAAGTCCGCGCCCATGCGCAAACCTATATCGACAAGGTCGGCCTCACGGGCTCCGAGCACAAGCGGCCGTCGGAACTGTCCGGCGGCATGAAGCAGCGCGTCGGCATCGCGCGCGCGCTGTCGATCACGCCGAAAATCATGCTGATGGACGAGCCGTTCTCGGCGCTCGACGCGCTGACACGGGGGACGCTGCAGGACGAGGTGCGGCGCGTGACGCTGGAGACCGGCCAGACCACCTTCATGATCACCCATGACGTCGACGAGGCGATGTATCTCGCCGACAAGATTTTTCTGATGACCAACGGCCCCGGCGCCGTGCTGGCGGAGATCGTCGAGAACCCGCTGCCGCGGGATCGCTCGCGCATCGATCTGCACAAGCACCCGCAATATTACGCGCTGCGCAACCACATCATCGATTTCCTGGTGACGCGCAGCAAGACCTTCACCGCCGCCACGCCGCACCACGACCCGCGCCGCGTGCCGGTGGTCAGGCCCGCATTCCCCGAGGCGCCAACGATGCCGTCTCTTCACAGCGCGACGCGCTAGCCGCGTCAACGAAGCCTCACGACCGAAGGAGAACCATCATGCTGCGATCCGACCTCACCGAAAAGCTGCTCGACATCAAGCGCGAGAAGGAATGGACCTGGAAATATATCTGCGAGCAGATCGGCGGCTATTCCGAAGTGCTGATCGTCGGCGCCATTCTCGGCAACATGAAGCTGACCAAGCCGCAGGCGGCCAATGCCGGCGAGCTGTTCGGCCTCTCGAAGAGCGAGACTGCGATGCTCAACGAGATCCCGATGCGCGCCGAAAACGTGCAGATGCCGCCGCAGGATCCGCTGATCTATCGCTTCTACGAGATGGTGATGGTGAACGGCCCGGCCTGGAAGGCGCTGATCGAGGAGGAATTCGGCGACGGCATCATGTCGGCGATCGATTTCGACATGGTGATGCAGCGCATCGCGAACCCCAAGGGCGACCGCGTCCAGATCACGATGTCCGGCAAGTTCCTGCCGTACAAGTATTACGGCGCGTCGGGCAATGTGCCGGAATATGGGTTCAAGGAAGGGTAGGGGCGAGCGAGCTTATTGTTAAGGAGTAATGTTTCGCATTTCTCCTTAACAATACCGGGCTCGGGTGCTCCGATAAATTCGGAATACGCTAGAATCGTGTGTCCCGCTCAAAAGCTACGTGGCAGTTTGTCGGTCGCGAGTGATGAATCTCGCGCGTTCGAGAAGTTCGTCGTACGTAACGATATCTATGGTGCGATTCTCTCGTCGAAACAGTTCAAACGTATCGCGTCTGATGTTGGCGTCTCGGGCATTGTCAGAGTCCGAAAATTCGTCGCGTGATCCGATCACGAGGATGCTCTTTGCGTTTCGCGTCCGGGTCGCGAGAGTCTCGTGTCCCATCTTATCGTAGTGCGATCCAGATTGGGCGAATGACAACCATTCCGCTTTTTGTTCGACGATCTGCGAGACGGCGCCAATGAATTCTGGGCTGAATTCCCATGTTCCGGCTCTTCCGCCACGGCTCGGCTTGAATATGGGCGTGTCTGGCCTCTTGATCTCGACGAGTACGGTGTAATCAGTGAAGTTCATAAGGAAGTCGATCACAGGTTTGTCTTTATTATCAGTACCGCTGCTTCCAACAGTCATCTCACGGCCAAATTGCCGCATTACACGGTAGTCTAGACCGTAGCCAAACACCCATTGTTCTCGTTCGAAGAAGTCTTGCCATTGCGCCTCGTTCCAGTTTCGTAGGCGCATGTGTTCCTCATACTCACTAAGTCCTTGTTTGCGTCCAAGAACGATATTGATCTCCTCCGGCGTCAATGAGTCGTGCAGAGAATGTAGGAGAGCGTTTCTTTGTTGCTCCGTCATGTTGCGGATGCGCTCAACCATTCCTCGATCTGATGCATCGATAATTGCCTTCGGTCCCGCCTTCGTTGATATGTCTTCGATTTGGAAATTCTCTTCATTCGAGAGGTCGATGAACTGAATTTGCGAAAGAAAGCCAAGCAGGCGGTTGAATTCGTCGGATCGAAAGGTGAATTCACCCGCCCATGCGATACCCGCCGCATGAACCAGCCAATGCCGCACCGCGCGCCTGATGTCGTCTCTGTCCTCGCCTGGATCGAGCAGCATCTCGACGATCCCCTGAGCGTCGAGATCATCGCCGCTTACGCCAAGCTGTCGCCCTATCATTTCTCGCGGCTGTTCTCCGCCGCGATGGGGCGGGGCGTGATGGCGCATGTGCGCGGGCGCCGGCTTGTGCGCGCGGCGCAGCGGCTGACGGCCGATCCCGATCTGCGCCTGGTCGATCTCGCACTCGATTGCGGCTTCGACTCGCAGGAGGCGTTCACCCGCGCCTTCGCCCGCCTGTTCGGCGTCGCGCCCGGGCGGTTTCGGCGCGGTTTCAGTGTCACGCCCATCGAAGGACAATATCCGATGACCATGCCCGATGACGTCGCCGTTTCTGTCACCCGTTTGCCGGACCTGGTGGCACTGGACGCCTTCACCGTCGCAGGTCCTTCGGCGCGGTTCGATGAAGAGACCAAGGCCCAGATTCCGCAACTGTGGTCGAAGCTGATGGGCGCATTGCCGTTCAAAGGGCAGGCGCCGAGCTGGACCACCTATGGCGTGGTCTGGAATGTCGACCGTGCCGAAGGCAGTTTCGATTACATGGCCGGCGTCGGCGTAGACGACGATACGGCGTTGCCTGCGGGCTTTGCGGCAAAGTGTATCGCGGCTTCGAGTTATGCGGTGTTTCGCATCGTGCTGAACGGCGGCGCGGTGCATCCGCAGATCAAGCGCGCGATGGCGACCATCTGGGGCGAGCTGGTGCCGGCCTCCGGGCTCACGGTCGCCGACCGGCCGGATTTCGAACGCTATGACAGCGAGTTCGCGCCGACCAAGAAGGGCGCGGTGATCGATTTCTATTTGCCGGTGGAGGTGTGAGGAGACGTGTGAGGCTCCGTCCTCTCCACGTCATGGCCAGGTGACCCGGCCATCCACGTTGCTTTCTGCGCTCGGCGCAAAGATGGATCCCCGGGTCAAGCCCGGGGATGACGTGGAGAGAGTGGTGGCTAACGGCGAGGTTCATGCATGGTGAAGTGCGGAGGCATGACGGAGTCATGCGCATGATGGCGCGCTAATATCGCCTGCTCCCCCTTGGCCGCAGCGCCGGATGATCCCGCTCCGGCGGCGTATGCGCGGCTTCCAGCAGCGCCATCGCGTCGTCCGGAATCTGTGTCACATCGACGCCGCCGCGGCGCATCTCCTTCAGTGCGGTGCGGATCGCAGCGTCGCGCTCCATCATCTCGCGGCCGGTGCGCGCGGGCATGTCGATGTGGCGGCGCGGGCGCCGGCGGCCCATGGCTTCCAGCCGCGCCATCTTCAGCACCTGCAGCGCCTGCATCAGGCGGTCGATGTCGACATCGGGCTGCGCTTCCAGCTCGCGCACGGCGCGCTCCGCCAGCGCGTGGAGCCGCTCGGCGAGTTTGCGCAGCTTGAGTTTCTGCGAGGCGCGGGCGGAGGGCACGGTGTCGGTGGCACGGGGGGCGAAGAGCGGGCGCTGCCAGCCGCCGTCGCGGGTCCAACGGCAGATCGAGGCGCGGCCGACGCCGGTCTGCTTCGCGATCTCGCCATAGGTCAGCACCGTCGTCTCGATCAGGCGGCGCACCTGCGCGCATGTGGCATCCCCATGCGGCCGCTTTGAGCCGCGCACCCGTGGGCCGCCCACAAAGGCATCCGGCGCCTCGGGCTCATCGGGCGTAACGCGAAGGCGGAGGATGGGGCCGAAGAAAGGATGGGTCATGTCAAAGAATATATACCTAAATCCGGAATTGCACAAGCCGGGCGTGCGACGTCCCGTGCATCGCCGTCCGTCGTCGCCGATTTCGTAGGAGGCGCGCATCCGGTCACTTGGCTGCACCTGTGATTGCGCGATAGGCTGGCACACGTCGATCGTGCCTGGCTCACAAAGAGGGGTCGGCGCGATGTGGAGGAAACCCGGCGGGAACGGCAGGGGGATTTCATGGCAGGTGTCGATTATCTGATCACCGCGCGCGGCATCTCGGGCGCTGCCTTCAACGAGAATGTCGGCACCATCCGCTATCTGCGGGTGCCGACCAATGTGGCGATCCCGACGCCGGCGATGGCGACATCGAGCAAGACCGATCTCGCCAAATGGGTGAAGGAGGTGCGCGACATTGCTGACGGCGATCCCAACCAGAATTCGATCAGCGTGGCCGGCGACATCCTCGTCTTCATCCACGGCTACAACAACGATCTCGACATCATCATGAAGCGCCAGCGGCAGCTCGCGAAGGATCTCAAGGCCGAGGGCTGGAAGGGCCTCGTCATCGGCTTCGACTGGCCGAGCGACAACGAGACGCTGGCCTATTGGCAGGATCGCTCCAAGGGCGCCGAAGTGGCGGTGAAGCTGGTGAGCGATTGCATCACCGTGCTGGCGCAGGGGCAGGAGAAGGACTGCGTCACCAATGTCCATCTGCTCGGCCATTCCACCGGCGCCTATGTGGCCATGGAGGCCTTCGTGCAGGCGGAGAAGGACGGCGCGCTGTTCAAGAGCAACTGGCGCGTCAGCCAGGTCGCCTTCATCGCCGGCGACGTGGCGTCGTCGAGCCTCTCGGTGAATGATTCCTGGTCGGGGCCGATGTTCAAGCGCATCCTGCGCCTGACCAACTACTCGAACCCCTATGACAGCGTGCTGGCGGCCTCCAACGCCAAGCGGCTCGGCGTCGCGCCGCGCGCGGGCCGCGTCGGCCTGCCGCTGGATGCGCATTCGAAAGCCACCAATGTCAATTGCGGGGACTATTTCGCCACGCTCGATCCGAAGAAGAGCACCTTCTTCGGCGACTTCACCCATTCCTGGCACATCGGCAACCGCGTTTTCGCGCGCGACCTTGCCATGACCCTCGAAGGTGCCATCGACCGTGATGCGATCCCGACGCGCGCGGTGGTCGCCGGCGCGCTCATGCTGCAGGACAGACCGCGGCCGAAATTCATGGCCGACTGGGGCATCAAGGCCGCCGCCACCCGCGGCGGCGCGCCGCGCGACGGGACGGGCGTGCTGAGCTAGCGCCGGGCGCGGGCTCCGGCGTGTTGCCCCGCTCAGCGTTTCGACTTGGCCTTTGACTTTTTGGTCTTGGCTTTGCTGGTCTTGGCTTTCTTCGCCTTGGTCGTCTTGGTCTTGGCTATTTTGACCTTTGCCTTCGCGACCTTCTTGGATTTGGTTGTCTTGGCTTTTGCTTTTTTGGCTGACGCAGCCTTTGCCGTCTTCTTCGTTGTTTTCTTCTTGGCTGTCTTCGTCTTCGCCTTCTTCGCTACAGCCTTCGCTGCCTTCTTCTTTTTCGGCGGACGCACCGGTTCGTCATCGCTATGGGTTGCGGCATTGACGGTCCAGTTGGACGCGGGGATCGAGAAGAACATCTCGCGCCGCCGCGACTTGAATCCGCCGGGCTTGAAATAGCTCTGCGTCCATCGGTCGTCCGGATCGAGGAACACCTTTTCCGGCTTCTCGCCTTTCTTGCGCTTGCTGGCCACGTCATTGGCGACATCGCGGAAATAGAAATGCCGGAACAGGCGGTCGAACTCGGTCATGTAGATGTCGGCCACGCGGGTCGAGCCGCGGATCAGGATCATGTTCTCGTCATTGGTGGTCAGCGATCCCTCCGAGAAATTCGCCGAGCCGGTGCAGATCAGGGGATCGTCGCTCAGGGGATCGATCAGCAGATATTTCGTGTGGACGAAGAAGATATTGCCTTCGTCGCGGGTGAGCTCTTCCTTCAGAAACCAGCGGTCGAGCGGAAATTCCTTCACCTTGCGCTTGGCGACCAGCTTGCCGTCGACCACCTTGAACTCGGCGCCCAGCACGGCGCCAAAGGAAATCTGCAGGTCGCGGTCACCCTTGAGTGCCTTGCGCTCGTCGGCGGTGGGCGGCTTTTCCTTGAGCACGAAGCGCAGGAAGTCGCGGTCGCGCGCCAGCGGCTCGATGAAATCGGCGGCGACGTTGAAGGCGGCGGTGAACATGATCGACGAGGTGGCGTCGCTCATCCGGTCGGCATACCAGTTCAGCATTGACGCCGTCTGGCGCGGCGAGAAGATGCAGGTCTGCGATCCCGGCTTCACGAGGGCGGGCGGGTAGGGCGAAATCTCCGCGACGCCTTCCTTCGCCGGCTTGCCGGTCGGGTTGTCGCTCAGGATCGTCCAGTATTTCAGGTATTGTTCGGCGACGTCGCTGTCATGGACGAGGTGGCCGACATTCGATTGGCCGAGGAAGCCGGACGGCGTGATGTTGGTCGAGCCGGTCCACACTTCTTGCGGCGCGTCGCCGTCGAGTTTGATGATGAACTTGTTGTGCGGGATCGGCGGCCGCGTGCGCCAGATCACCACCGGCTCGCCATTGTGCTTCGCCTTGACGTCGAGGCCGGCGGCCTTCATCGCCTTGCGGTTCTTGCCCTTCTTGTCGTCATGCACGATCAGCCGGACGTCGAAGCCGTCATCGATCTTGGTCTTGAACGCTTCGATGATGGGCGCGTAAGTGAATTCGTAAATGCAGGCGCGCAGCGCCTCGCTCTTCTTCGTCGTGTCGATATAGTCCAGGCAGGCCTCCAGCAGGCCGCGCGAGAGCCAGACCGTGTGCTCGTCCTTCGGATTGTCCATCTCCGCTTCGGTCGGCTTGTGGTTCTTGAACTTGCGCGCATAGGCCTGGCTGGCGATGGCGCCGCGGTTGAACCAGATGCCGTGTTGACCATCGTCCTCCTTCTCCGTCGTGACGGTGAAGGCGAGCTTTTCGGCGTCGCGCAGTTCGGGGGCGGTCGGGTCGCCAAATACGGGGATGACCTCGAAGTGATAGGTCGTGCCGGGCTCCGCGGTGTAGTCGCTCCAGAGGAAACTCTGGATCGGAAATTTGTCGGTGAAATACTCTCCGTGCTCGGTGTCGGGCTCTGGCTCGACCTCTTCGAACACTTTCAGCGATCGCAGGAATTCCGGTCTGCCGGCGCCCCTGGCGCGCTGGAACGCAAATCCCAGCAGCCCCTTGCACGCTGCCTCGTCGCAATTGAGGGCGATCATGATTGCGCGCGTGCCCGCGATCGCGCTCGCTTCGAAAGCTCCGGCAGACGTCGTGACGCGCATGGCCCTGTCCCCCCGTTTTCGATGTGACGCTGATGCTCGCCCAACGCCGTATTTTGGTCAACCTATAGAAGATTTGTGACAGGATGCACGCTTAAGGGGTGCGGGCGAGGGGCTGTGTGACGTCGTGCCGGGGTGCGCGAAAGTGGACACGGATCTGCAGTCTGCGAACATGATCGCCTCATCGGAAACGATGCGTTTCCATCGTTTCCCTTTTCTTGCTGCCATTCACGCCTAAATAGGGGTCAGCAAACCCACCCCGAGTATCCGTCCCATGAAGAACATCGGCTTTCTCTCCTTCGGCCACTGGACCCCGTCGGCCTCATCACAGACGCGCTCGGCGGGCGATGCGCTCTTGCAGTCCATCGATCTCGCCGTCGCCGCCGAGGAGCTCGGCGCCGACGGCGCCTATTTCCGGGTGCATCATTTCGCGCGCCAGCTCGCCGCACCGTTTCCGCTGCTCGCCGCTGTCGGCGCGCGCACCAAGAAGATCGAGATCGGCACCGCTGTGATCGACATGCGCTACGAGAACCCGCTCTATATGGCGGAGGACGCCGGCAGCGCTGACTTGATCGCGGGGGGACGGCTGCAGCTCGGCATCTCCAGAGGCTCGCCGGAGCAGGTGATCGACGGCTACCGCTATTTCGGTTACGCGCCCCCTGAGGGCCAGACCGACGCCGACATGGCGCGGCGGCATACCGAGGTGTTTCTCGATGTGCTGCAGGGCAAGGGCTTTGCGCAGCCGAATCCCAATCCGATGTTTCCGAACCCGCCCGGCCTGCTGCGGCTCGAGCCGCATAGCGAAGGCCTGCGCGAACGCATCTGGTGGGGCGCCTCCACCAATGCGACGGCGGAATGGGCAGCCAAGCAGGGCATGAACCTGCAGTCGTCGACGCTGAAGATCGATGAGAGCGGCAAGCCGTTTCATGTGCAGCAGGCCGAGCAGATCCGGCTCTATCGCGACGCCTGGAAGGCGGCGGGACATACGCGTGACCCTCGCGTGTCAGTGAGCCGCAGCATCTTCGCGCTGGTGGACGACCGCGACCGCGCTTATTTCGGCCGGGGCAACGAGGGCGAGGACAAGGTCGGCTACCTCCACGGTACCGAGCGCGCCATCTTCGGCCGCAGCTTTGCGGCAGAGCCGGATGCACTGATCAAGCAGCTCAAGGGCGACGAGGCGATCGCCGAGGCGGATACGCTGCTGCTGACGGTGCCCAATCAGCTGGGCGTCGATTACAACGCGCATGTGATCGAGGCGATCTTGAAGCACGTGGCGCCGGGGATGGGCTGGCGGTAGCCGACAAACACTGTCATTCCGGGGCGTGCGTTGCCGGCGAAGCCGGCCAAGCACGAACCTCAGCCACTCCAATTGGAGTGGCGGGGAATCCCCGCGTGTTCATCATCTCGACATTCCGGGCGGCGGAGAGGTGACCGCCATGCCGGGATTCCGGGTTCGCGTGCGAAGACGCACGCGCCCCGGAATGACGCGTGGGCGGAGGTGGCGCATCATGCGCGCCTACTTCTCAAACCCAACCTTCCTGATCAGTGTAATCGCCGCCTTCTGGTTCGCAGCGATCGCATCGATATCAAGCGTATCGCTCGGAAACGCTCCCATCGCCGCCACCAGCGGCGCGCTCTCGGCATCTGATGTGACTGGATATTCCAGTTCGGCCGCGGCATAGAGTTTCTGCGCGGCCGGTGTCACCAGAAATTCCAGGAACTTCACCGCGGCCGCCTTATGCGGCGCGTGTTTCGCCAGCGCCGCGCCGGTGAGGTTCACATGCGTGCCTGATGTCGCGAATGTCGTCGGCACCGTCTTCACTTTATTCGCCCAGGCCGTCCACTCCGCGCCTTCGCGGCCGTCGCGCAGTTGCGCCAGCGCCACGGTATTGGCGATGCCGATACTGCAGCGACCTTCCGCGAGCTGACGGATGACGTCATTGTCCTTGCCTTCCGGCGCATGCGCGAGATTGGCCTTGATACCCTTGAGCCACGTCTCCGTGGCATCGGCACCGTGATGCACGAGATAGGCCGATATCAGCGCGACATTGTTTTGGTGCAACGGCGAGCGGATGCAGAGCTGGCCGCGAAAGCGGGGATCGGCGAGATCCTCATAACGGATCGCGCTTAGTGGTGAGTCATTGCGTACGACGACCACGCGCGGGCGCACCGACAGGCTGATCCACTCCGCGCCGCGCAGCTGCGGCGGGATTGCCTTCTCAAGCAGGGGAGACGTGGTCGGTTGCGACAGATCATTCGCGGCGAATTGCGAGGTCTTGTCGAGACCGATGGTCATCAGCACGTCGGCGGGGGAGGCGTCGCCCTCGACCTTCATGCGCTTGACGAGATTGTCCTCGATATAAGTGAGCCTGACCGTGATCCCGGTCGTCGCCGTGAAGGATGCGACGACCGGTTCGATCAGCTGCGGTTCGCGCGTCGAATAGAGATTGATTTCTTCGGCGTGGCTTGTGGCCGTGCCGAAGAGTAGCCACGTCGCAGCCAACGCAATCAGTCCTGCGGTGGCGCGACGTGGTTTGGTCATCCTCAGAACTTCACCGTCGCTGCCAGCGAGAAGCGCCGCGCATCGCCGACCGCAATGTTGGGAGCGCTTACTGCTGAGGGATAGTAGACCTGGTTGAACAGGTTCTTGACGTTGAACTGATAGATCACCGGCAGATTCTGAAACTTTGTTTCGTAGGTCGCGAACGTATCGGCGACGGTGTAGGACGGCAGCACGAAGGTGTTGAGCGCATCGCCCGGGCGGTCGCCGGCATAATGCGCGCCGGCGCCGACCCGCAGGCGGCCGGGCAGCAGCGTTCCGAAGTCGTAGACCAAGTACAGCGACGCGGTGTTCATCGCGACATTCTGCAACTGCTTACCGAAATAGACCGGGTCTTCGGTGACGCGTGCATCGGTGTAGCCATAGCTGCCGATCATGCTCCAGTTGTCGGACAGCCGACCGGTGACATCGAGCTCGATACCGCGCGAGCGGACCTTGCCCGCCGCCGTTGCTTCGGTGACATTGGTGGTGCTGTTGAGCTGCGCGACGAGGACGTTCTTCTTTTCGATATCATAGAAGGCGAGGGTGCCGGAAATCCGCTTGTTGTCGTATTTCAGGCCCGTTTCCCACTGCGTGCCTTCTTCAGGCTGCACGCCCCCGGTGATGACGTAGTCGGGGTTGGTGGATGAGAAGTTGGCGATCGTCGATGTCGGCTTCAGCGACTGGGTGTAGCTGACATAGGTCGAGAGTTCGTCGGTGATCTTGTAGATCACGCCGCCGAGCGGCAACACCTTGTTGCCGCTGAGGTTGGTGTTGGTATCGAACGGCCGGCCTTTGCCAGCGATCTGCGCGTAGTCAATGTAGCGCACGCCGCCGACAACCGAGAACTGGTTGGTCAGGTGCAGCGTATCCTGGAAGAACAGGCCTTGGGTATCGAGCTTGTCAGTCTGATCGCTATCCGCGGCCACGATGGTCGTACCCGGCAGCATCGTGCCATAAACCGGGTTGTAGACGTTGAACGTCCCGACTGCCTGCCTCTCCAGATCCTTACGGTAGATCACGCGATGCTGCGCATCGCCGCCGAACAGTACATCGTTCTTCAGGCCGCCGAGCCAGAAGCTACCGGAGACGTAGGCTGTTCCATAGCTGGCGTTCGTCAGTGCGCCGTAGGTGCCATCATTGCTGCGCGTGGCGACGCCGGTGACCGGATTGACGGCTGTGTTGCGGAGCTGCGCGGCGTTGTAGGTCTCGACGTTGTAGCTGTAGCCCGCATAGATCTTCCAGTTTTCGTTGATCTTGTGATCGACCGAAATCTGGGTGAGGTCGGAGGTTCCCCACATGCTATTGAAGGGCTCATCGATGCGGCGAGTCGCCGGGATCGCCAGCGGCTTCATTGTGCGGGTATCGAGCGCCGTGCCGCGGTCGAATGGCGAGTAAAAATCGCGGTGCTCGTAATTGAACTGCACCGTGGTGTTCTCACCATACCAGGCAAGCGACGGTGCGTAGAGCGTCTCCTTGCGGGTGCCAAAATTGCGCCAGTAATCCTCGTTGATGCCATAGCCGATGAAGCGATAGGCGAGGCCGTCCTTGCCAATCGGGCCGGTGATATCGATCGTTGCATTGCCGCCGCTGCGCGAGCCGTAGGTCGCGCCTTCCAGCGTCACTTCGCCGTGCTGGTAGAGTTCAGGCCGCTTGCTGATGGTGTTGACGATGCCGCCTGGATCGATGATGCCGTAGAGCAGCGAGGCCGGTCCCTTCAGGACCTCGACGCTTTCGACGGCGGCGGTGAGTGCGCGGCCCTGCACCAGCGGCATGCCGTTGCGCATGATCGAGCCGTCGCGGTTGTCGCCGAAGCCGCGCCGGATTACGGCGTCCTGGGTGCCGGCGAGCGTATTGGTCTGGGTGATGCCGGAGATGTTGACCAGCGCGTCATCGAGATTGCGCGGACGCTGATCGCTGATCACCTGCTGCGGCACGACGTTGACGACCTGCGACGTGTTGAGCGGCGAGGTCGCGCCGCGCAGGGTTGTCGCATCGGGCATCGCACGATAGCCGAGGATCTGTTCATATTTGGCGGCAGCGGCAGCGGCAGCGATAGCGCGCTCGGTCGGTGTCGGCGGGGCGGGCGGCGGATTGGCGTTGCGCCGGGCAGCAACCGTTCGGGCGCGGCTCGGCGTGGCGCTCGCAGCGCGTGCGGGCCGGCGCGCTTGTGTGGGCGATTCGACGGTGACCGGCGGCAGCGTCGTATTCGTCTGTGCATTGGCGATCGAGGCCCCGGTCACATAATCGCCGAGCAGGAACGTCGCGCCGATCAACCAATACGCGCGGCGCACCCTGAAGATGCTGCGTGCGTTGCTGTCGAGATTGCAATGGTTGTCCGTCGTCACTTTGTGTCGCCTTCGCGTTTGAGAAACATGCGCAGGCGATCTAGCAGTAGCTTTGAATGAAAACTTCGAATGGGAGGTTGAATCGCTCTAAAGCGACGAGATTGGCGAGCCTGTGTGTCTTCGGTGATGCAGTCGCAAGGTGAGCCGCGACACGATTGAACAATCAACGTGCATTTTGAGCAATTTGTAGCACGCGCATGCGAGCCGTCATCGGCACGCTGTGCGCCTCTGTTTCAGAATTTGCCGATCGTAAGTCGGAATCGTGAGTCAGGCTCTGCGAGGCTGGAACGTTTCAAAAGACAAGAGCCGCGCCATCATACGATGCGCGGCTCTATGAAACGTTGTGAGTTGCAGCGAGATGTCTCGCTGCAACTCGAAGCTGTGGACCTCAGATCCCCGCCTTCACCTGCGCGACGGCCTCAGCGGTCAGCTGATCCATCTTCACGCGGAGCTGCGGCTCGGTGATCGCGATGCCCTTGGCGGTGAGATCGGCGAGCACCTTGCGCACCACGTCGCCGTCGCCGGCTTCCTCGAAATCGGCTGCGACGACTTCCTTGGCATAGGCGGCGGCCTCGTCGCCGGATTTGCCGAGCTGTTCGGCGACCCACAGGCCCAGCAGCTTGTTGCGGCGGGCCTCGGCCTTGAACTTCTGGCTTTCGTCGAGCGCATACTTGTTCTCGAAGGCTTCGCCGCGCTTGTCGAATGATGACATGGTTAAAGTTCCCGTCGGGGTTGTTGGGCGGTCAGGACGACGTTGTAAACGCCGGTTCGGAGCTTAAATAAGGTCGAGATACCGTTGGAACAATCGGCCGCAAGGTCGCAGGCAAGACGGTATCGGGCGAGGCTTATCGGACCAGGCTTGCGCGAGGTTGGGGTAAACCCCCGCTGGGCGGGCCGGGTCGATTGTACTGGCAGGGCCGATCGGGTAGGTTGCCTGCAGGCTCGGTTCTCGTTCTGTTTCTTCCCGTTCCTGGCCTTCACGGCAGCTCCGTCGTGGGTCGATCCCGTTATTCGGAGCACACCACATCCATGGATTTCAACAACACCCGGTACATCCCCATGAGCCGTCGACGTCGCATTTATGAAGGCAAGGGCAAGGTCCTGTATGAAGGCCCGGAGCCCGGTACCCTGATTCAGCACTTCAAGGACGACGCGACCGCGTTCAATGCCAAGAAACACCAGGTGATCGAGGGCAAGGGCGTCCTCAATAACCGGATTTCGGAATACCTGTTCCAGCATCTGAACGACATCGGCGTGCCGACCCATTTCATCCGCCGGCTCAACATGCGCGAGCAGCTGATTCGCGAAGTCGAGATCGTGCCGCTGGAAGTCGTGGTGCGTAACGTGGCGGCAGGCTCGCTGTCGCAGCGTCTCGGCATCGAGGAAGGCACCCAGCTGCCGCGCTCGATCATCGAGTTCTATTACAAGAACGACCAGCTCAACGACCCGATGGTCTCGGAAGAGCACATCACGGCGTTCGGCTGGGCCACCCCGCAGGAAATCGATGACATCATGGCGCTGGCCATCCGCGTCAACGACTTCCTCACGGGTCTTTTCCTGGGCATCGGCATCCGTCTCGTCGATTTCAAGATGGAATGCGGCCGCCTGTTCGAAAACGACATGATGCGCATCATCGTCGCCGACGAGATCTCGCCCGACTCATGCCGGCTGTGGGATATCAAGTCGAACGAGAAGCTGGACAAGGATCGTTTCCGCAGGGATCTCGGCGGCGTGCTGGAGGCCTATACCGAGGTCGCCAAGCGTCTCGGCATTCTCTCCGAAAACGAACGCCCGATGGGCACCGGCCCGGTACTGGTCAAGAGCTGAGGATATCACGTGAAAGCCCGCGTAACTGTTACCCTGAAGAACGGCATCCTTGACCCGCAGGGCAAGGCCATCGAAGGCGCGCTGAAATCGCTCGGCGTCGATGGCATTGCCTCTGTGCGGCAGGGCAAAGTGTTCGACATCGAACTGAACGGCGCCGACAAGGCGAAAGCCGAAGAGGCGCTGAAGGCCGCGGCCGACAAGCTGCTGGCGAATACGGTGATCGAAAACTATCGCGTCGAAGTGCTCTGAGCCAGGTTATCGCTATGAAATCCGCCGTTCTCGTCTTCCCCGGAATCAACCGCGAACGCGACATGGCGCGGGCGCTCAAGCTGGCATCGGGGCAGGAGTCCACGATGGTCTGGCACGCCGAGACCGCGCTGCCCAAGGGCACCGATCTCGTCGTCGTCCCCGGCGGCTTCTCGTACGGTGACTATCTGCGCTGCGGCGCCATCGCGGCACGCTCGCCGGTGATGGACGCCGTCCGGAAGTTTGCGGCCGATGGCGGCCTGGTGATGGGCGTCTGCAACGGCTTCCAGATCCTGTGCGAGTCCGGCCTGCTGCCGGGCATCCTGATGCGCAATGCCAAGCTGAAATTCCTCTGCCACGATGTGCATCTGCGCGTCGAGCGTTCCGACACGGCGTTTACCCGCGGTTACAATGCCGGTCAGGTGATCCGTGTGCCGATCGCCCACGGCGAGGGTAACTACACAGCAGATGCCGAAACGCTGAAGCGCCTCGAAGGCGATGGGCGCGTGCTGTATCGTTATTGTTCGCCGACGGGCGAGGTTGGCGATCTGCACAACATCAACGGCGCTGCTGCGTCGATTGCCGGAATCGTCAGCGAGAAGGGCAACGTGCTCGGCATGATGCCGCATCCGGAAAATCACGTCGAAGACATCATGGGCTGCACCGACGGCCGCGGTCTGTTTGCTGGTCTTGTCGAGCATCTGGAGCGCGCTGCGTGATCGCCGCTGTGGCGCGGCTGTCGAAGCTCGCCGCAACGCTTGCGCTCGTGCTGGGGACGAGCGTCTCGGCATCTGCCGATGATTATCCCAAACGCCCCATCACCATGATCGTGCCTTTCGCGGCCGGCGGTACGTCGGACGTCATCGCGCGTGCGGTGGCCGAGCAGATGGCGGCGACGCTGGGCCAGACCATCATCATCGAGAACGTCGTCGGCGCCGGCGGCTCCACGGCGCTGGCCCGTGCCGCGCGGTCCGCGCCCGATGGCTACACCATCGCCATCGGCAATGCCGGCACCAGTGCGGCGACCTACACGATCTACCCAAAACTGTCTTTCACGCCGGACTCCTTTGCCTCCATCGGCATGGTGGCCAAGACCTTCGGCGTCGTGGCGCTGCGCAAGGATTTCCCGGCTGACGATCTCAAGGGCTTCATCGCCTATGCCAAAGCCAATCCGGGCAAGGTCAATCTCGGCCATGCCGGGATCGGCTCCTCGAATTACCTGATCTGCAAGAGCTTCGTGCAGGCCGCCGGCATCGACGTCACGCTGGTCGGTTATCGTGGCGCGGCGCCCGCGCTCACCGATGCCATCGGTGGCCAGATCGACGGCGTTTGCGATTCCGCAGCCTCTGTCTCGCAGGCCATCGACGACAAGCTGGTGAAGGGCATCGTGGTCGGCTCCACCGTGCGGCTGGCGACGCTGCCCGATCTGCCGACCTCGGCAGAAGCAGGGCTGCCCGACTTCGAAGCGCAGGGCTGGAATGGCCTGTTCGCGCCGAAGGGCACTCCGCCTGAGATCATCGCCAAGCTGAATGCCGCAGCACGTGCGTCGGTTGAGAGTGATCTGGTGAAAAAGCGTTTCCAGGATCTGTCGACCGTGGCGCCCGACGCCAATGAGCATGCACCGGAGGTGCTGCAGCAGCTGGTGACGCGCGATGTGGCGAAATACAACAAGCTCCTGACGCCGTAATCGTCCTTTGCTCGAAGCTGTGCCATCTCGGTACGGCTCAAATTTTCAGCGCCGCCCATTGCCTCATTCACGGAGCGTCGGCCTGGTATTTGCCTCTGCCAAGGTCCTTCTGCAGGTCGCCGCGTGCGATTGTCGGGTCCAGCACGATGTTTCTGGCCAGGCCCCGGCAGGTTGCTTTTGGCGCGAGGTGAGCATCAAATAGCACGCAGAGGTCGCAGGGCTCGGTCGAAAGCGACCTGAAGCAGACTTTCCAAGTCTATGATGGCCACGCCTATTCGGCGCGTGGTTTCTGAAGTGCTCGACGGTTGGCTACCAGCGTGTCTCGGCAGTTGGAGAAGCTGCATGAACCGAAGGCAGGTACTCGTGGATTTGGCGCTCCAGGGCGGAGGCTCCCATGGCGCATTCACGTGGGGTGTCCTCGATCGGCTGCTTGAGGAGCCGTGGCTGCAAATTGCCGGCATATCCGGAACATCGGCAGGAGCGATGAATGCTGCCGTTCTGGCAGACGGTTGGACTGCCGGCGGTGCCGACGGAGCACGCGAGGCTCTGGACAAATACTGGCGGCGCGTCTCGCGTGCCGCGGCCTTCAGTCCGTTTCAACGCTCCCCCCTCGATCGCCTCATGGGAAGCTGGTCGCTCGACACTTCTCCGGCCTATCTCTTCGCCGATCTGATGTCGCGCGTTCTGTCGCCTTATGATCTCAATCCGCTCGGCTACAATCCGTTGCGCGAGATACTGGCCGAGAGCATCGATTTCGAGCGTCTTGCCGGTGCGCCGATCAAGCTCTTCGTAACGGCCACGCGGGTACGGACAGGTCGCGGGCGAATTTTCCGTAACGCCGAGATCACCGCGGATGTGCTGCTTGCGTCGGCATGCCTGCCAACGATGTTCCGCGCGATCGAGATTGAAGGCGAAGCCTATTGGGACGGGGGCTATGCAGGCAATCCCACGATCACGCCGCTTGTTCGGGAGACAGATGCGCAGGACACCATCGTCGTGCAGATCAATCCGACCGAGCGACTGGAGGAGCCGCGCACGGCTGCGGACATTCTCAATCGTCTCAATGAAATTTCATTCAACTCGCCGCTGGCAAAGGAGCTGCGGATGATTGCGCTGCTTCGTCAGGTGGCGGATCCCGGCACCGGGGAGGGCGCCCGCTGGGCTCAAATGAAGACGCACCGGATCAAGAGCGATCTGCTCGCGACTTTCGCTGCGTCATCCAAGCTCAACGCCGAATGGGCCTTCCTATCCAAGCTGCGCGACGAGGGGCGGCAAGCGGCCGGTGACTTTCTCGACGCGCATGGCGCCGATCTTGGCGAGCGTTCGACGGCCGATCTCGACATCCTGTTGGCGGAGTGCTGACGTCATGGGGCTTCTCGGCATTCTCGTCGGGCTTGGTCTTCTCATCTGGCTGGCTTTCCGGGGGTGGAGTGTTCTGCTGCTTGCTCCGCTCTCCGCACTGGTTGCGTCGGCTTTTGGCAGAGAGCCATTGCTTGCCAATTGGACGCAGACCTTCATGGGCAGCGCAGCCCAGTTTCTCGCTCAGTTCTTTCCCATCTTTCTGCTCGGCGCCGTATTCGGGAAGCTGATGGACGACAGCGGCGCGGTCACCGCGGTCGCGAACTTCATCACCCGCCGCCTTGGCGAGCGCCGGGTCATCCTCGCCGTGGTGCTCTCGGGGGCATTGGTCACCTATGGCGGCGTCAGCCTTTTCGTCGCATTTTTTGTGATCGTTCCGATGGCCCAGTCGCTGTTTCGCGCGGCGGGGATTCCGCGCCGCCTCGTGCCCGCGACGGTCATTCTTGGAACGTCCACTTTCACCATGTCAGCCTTGCCGGGCACACCATCGATTCAGAATGCGATACCCATGCCCTTCTTTGGCACCACGCCCTTCGTGGCGCCGGGCCTCGGCATGATCGCGTCATTGATCATGCTGGGTATTGGACTGTGGTGGTTGCTTCGCGCCGAGAAGGCGGCACGACAAGCGAATGAAGGTTATGGCGAAGAATTGTCGATCGCGACCAGCGCCGCTGCCGATGACGAGCGCTTGCGCGGGCGTGCTACGACGGCGCGCGAATTCGATCCGGCCGAAATATCCCATGGGCATCGCAGCGAAGCGGAAGTGCCTGTCGTCAATGCCGTTCTTCCCCTGGTTGTCGTTGTCGTCGTCAATCTCGTGATGTCGCTCGTTGTCCTGCCCCGGCTTGATGTCTCCTTCCTGGCCGAGCAGCGCTGGGGCAGCACGTCTCTACCTGCCGTTGCCGGCGTGTGGTCCGTTGTCGTCGCGCTCGCAGGCGCGACCGCGACAGTCGTCATCTGCAACTGGACGCGATTGCCTGCACTGCGACAGACGATGGATGCCGGGGCCAACGCGTCCGTACTGCCAGCGCTGACTGTCGCGAGCCTCGTTGGCTTTGGCGCTGTCATCGCAGCGCTGCCTGCATTTGACATGGTGCGGGACTGGGCGCTGGGCATTAAGGGTGGGCCGCTGGTGTCGTTGGCCGTTTCCACGAACCTGCTCGCCGCGTTGACAGGTTCGGCATCCGGCGGACTGACGATCGCGCTTGATGCACTCGGTCAGACCTATATGGACGTTGCCACGCGGGAAGGGATCGATCCCGGGTTGCTGCACCGCGTAGCTGTGATCGGCTCCGGCACCCTGGATATTCTCCCTCACAATGGTGCGGTCGTCAGCCTGCTCGCGATCTGCGGCCTGACACACCGCCAAAGTTATTTCGACATTGTGATGGTCGGCATCGTGAGCTCGGTTGTCGCTCTTGCCGCCGTGATTGCCATGGGCTCCGCACTCGGCTCATTTTGAACTCCGGCCCCAACCGCCGTTTTGTCCAGATTTCGTAGTCGACCACGTGCCGGGTGTGGCAGTGAGCCACCTTTGTCCGGCGCCGTTTCTCGGCTACGAATGAACTTTCGCCGCGCTCGCCGCGTCAACGAGACATCGGGCAAGCGAAGCGGCGGCGAATTGATACAATCGCAATCAAACGCCTGTACGATTCGCGATCGGAAGGCATTTGACCGGGGCACTGAATGGCAAATCGATTGGCGACGGCGCAACCCAACGTCGGGATGCGGTACTGGATATCTCCCGTCGTGGTGTTGGCAGCAATGATTGCGGTGGCCGCTCCGGCGGCCGGAGCCGCCGCAAAGCAGGCGCGTCCCGCCCGCGTCGTCGAGGCGACTGCGCCGCGCGAAGCAGGCGAGCCGATGATGGCGATCGTGTCGATCAAGAGCCAGCAGGTCACGTTCTACGACGCCGATGGCTGGATTACGCGTGCGCCGGTCTCGACCGGGGTGTCCGGTCGTGAGACGCCGGCAGGCGTCTTTGCCGTTCTTGAGAAGAACAAGGACCATCGTTCCAACATGTATGACGATGCTGCCATGCCGAACATGCAGCGGATCACATGGAACGGCGTCGCACTGCATGGCGGGCCGCTGCCCGGCTATGCCGCATCGCACGGATGCGTGCGGATGCCCTACGGCTTCGCGGACAGGTTGTTCGACAAGACGCGGATCGGGATGCGGGTGATCATCTCGCCGAATGACGCGGCGCCCGTTGAGTTCTCCCATCCGGCGCTTCTGATGCCGAAAGCGGAAGCCATCGCCGCTGCTCCGGGCCGTGTCGAGGTGCTCGCCCGCGAGGCTGCGGAGGCCGCTGCTGCCGCGGACGCGACGAAGAAACTCGCAGCGACCTCGGCGCGCGAGACGAAGCCGCTGCCGGCAGCCCTGCGCAAGCTGCAATCGCTGAAGGCGCGCTCCGATGTCGAGCTTGCATCCGCAGACAAGGCCGTCGTTGCGGCAAAGACCGATGAGGCCAAGGCACGGGCGGAGGACGTAAAGCAGAAGGCCGCCGCCAGGGCCGCGGAGCTTGGGGCGCAATTCGAAACCGCAAAGGCCGATACGGCGTCGAAGCTCGATGCCGCGGCCGCCGCGAAGGACGCCGCCAAGGCGGCCGAGACCAAAAAGGTTGCCACTGCCAAGGCAGCGAGCGATGCGAAACTCGCGCTGGAGCCGGTCTCGATCTATATCAGCCGCGAGACGCAGATGCTTTACGTCCGGCGCAACACGCACAAGCCGGCGCCGGACGGCGGCGGCGAAGTATTCGATTCAAGCATCGAAGTTCCCATCACCATCCGCGAACCCGGCAGGCCGATCGGCACGCATGTGTTTACGGCAATGGCCCGGAACGACGCAGGCCTGCGCTGGAGCGCCGTCACGATCGACGAAGGCGATAGCGCGAAGGCCGCCCTCGACCGCATCACCATTCCGCAGGAAGTGCTCGACCGGATCGGAGCGACCGCATTGCCACGCTCGTCGATCGTGATCTCCGACGAGCCGCTCAGCACCGAGACCAACTATCGCACCGAATTCGTCGCAGTGCTGAGTAATCAGCCCCAGGGTGGTTTCATTACGCGCAAGCCGACGCCACCTGCCGATCTCATGGCGAGCAGCGACGATGCGGATGGCGATGGCTTTGGCTCGTTCTTCCAGCGCTGGAATGCGGACCCCGCGCCCGTGCAGGCTCGCCGCAGGGTCGCGCCGTATCAGCGCCAGCCGCAAACCGGCTGGTGGTAGGTCGCGCCAGGGCACGGACCTCCTTGCGCTGACAGTCAGTCCGCGAGCGTTTGCGTCCGGTCCGGCTACCAACGAGGGCGAAGCCGGCCAGCTTCAGACAACCCAGGGGCGGTATCGTGGTGTAAACCAGCGATAGGTGTTTCCATGGTGTCGACATATCTCGGCTACACGTCCGTCCAGCGCAATGTCAGGCAGTCCCTGACCATGATCTCCCAGCAGGCGGGCGTGACGCGCGAAGCCGCTTATTACCGGGATAATATCGGCAAGGTGAAGACCGTCGACGATCTGATGAAAGACTATCGTCTCTATCAGTATGCGACGAAGGCCTATGGGCTGGAAGATATGGCCTATGCCAAGGCCTTCATGCGCAAGGTGCTCGAGAGCAATCTGTCCGATGCCAACAGCTTCGCCAACCGGCTGAACGACAAGCGCTACCGCGAATTTGCCGCGGCGTTTTCCTTCAATGGCACCGGGACCTATGTTGCACAATCGGCCAGTCAGACCGACGAGATGGTCGGCCTGTATTCGGCCGCGGTGAAAAAACAGGTCGACGCGATCGACGACCAGACCGGCTATTACAACAGCAAGATCGGCAGCATTCGCAGCGCCGACGAATTGCTGAATGACGACCGCCTGCGCACTTATGTGTTTTCGGCCTTCGGGATCAGTGACTCGCAATGGTCGCGTGACACGATCCGGCAAGTCCTGAGCAGTGACGTGGCGGACCCGAACAGCTATGTGAACACTGTCTGGGTGCCGCAGGTCACTGTCCTCAATGACAAGGTCACCAAGGCCAATACCGAGATCGCCGACGCCAATCTGAAGATCGCCGACTACATGACGCAACTGGCGCAGCCCGGTGCCAATCTCAACGATCTCCGGTCAAAGATCGTGATGGAACAGCGCAGGGTTCTGAAAAATAGTGGCGATATCATCAGCGCCAATGACGGCCTCACCATGATCGGGCGTTATCTCGATATCGCGCGGGCCTTCGAGTTCTCGCCTGACGGGACGCTGCCGGCCGGTGTCGACGCGCAGACCACGGCCGATCGTGACAGTACGAACGCGTTTTTCGTCAACAGTCAGGGCGCAGCCTATCTTGCGGCGGATGATGAGAATTCGGCTCTGATGGCCAGGCTGTTCCGCGCGAATGTTGCGAATGTGCGGTCGGTCGACGTGTTCGTGAAAACGCCGAACTTGTATAACTATGCGCTGAAGGCAGTCGGGCTCGACCCCGACAAAGTCTCGCAAGCCACCATCAAGGCGGTTCTCAAGAGCGATCCGACCGATCCCAAGAGTTACGCCAATATGACCAAGGACGATCGCTATATCGCGCTCGCGCGCGCGTTCAATTTCGACAGCAAGGGCAATCTGACGACGTCGCTGGTGGCCCAGGACACCACCAATGTGAGGCAGATCGCGAAGGACTACATCATCGCGCAAACGCGATTTGCTGGTGAGACCGAACTGGCCGGGCTCCGCGCCAAGGCCGAGAAGGATGCGGTCTATTACCAGAACACGATCCCGGACATCGAGAGCGTGTCCGATCTGCTCGCCAATCGGAAGATGATCGATATCGTCCTGACCTCAAAAGGCCTGCAACCCGAGAAGGTCAGCACCGATTTTCTCAAGCAGATCTTCAATTCCGACCTGTCGGATCCACGCAGTTTCGCCAGCAAGCAAAGCGATCCCCGCTTTGCGGAAATCGCGGCGTCGTTCAATTTCGACAAGAACGGCAACATCGCACGCCTGGCTCCGGTCGGCCCGCAGACACGCGGTCAGCTCCTGAAGACGCAGAACAATTATCTGCAGCAGAACCTGGAAACCCAACAAGGCGAGGTCAATCCGGGTGTGCGTCTGGCGCTCTATTTCCAGCGCAAGGCGCCGAGCATCACGTCAGTCTACGACCTCCTGGCCGACAAGGCGCTGGGTGAAGTGTTCCGGACCACGTTCAACCTGCCGGACTCGGTGGGCGCCATGGATGTCGACCAGCAGGCCAAGGTGGTGGAGAAGTATCTCAAACTGAGCGATCTCAAGGATCCGGCCAAGCTGACAAAGCTGCTCGGCCGCTTCTCTGCGATGTATGACCTGAAGAACGGCACCACGGAGACGTCACCAGCGCTTTCTCTGCTGCAGGGCTCCGGCGTTGGGATCGGTGAATCCACGTTCCAGGCTATTGCTCGCCTGGGACGCTGAGCGGCCTGATCGCATCGACGCGCGCGGTGCCATCAGCCAGCGCTCCTCGCGCCATGCCGATGTCCACGATTGTTCGCTATGACGCGCGAATGGTCTGTGCGCTTTTGGTCGTCTTGCGGGCGATCGCCATGAAAGCGCGCGCGGCCGCTGTCTGGTAGCGATGGGCATCCCACAGCAAGGCTCCGGAACGGCGTATCCACGGAGGCCCGATCGGAATGATCGCGAGGTCCTTTCGGGCGTTCAGGCTTCGGTCGGCAAGAACCGTCGGCAGCCCTCCCGATTTCGCGAGTTCGATCAAGGCCTCGACCGAGTTCATCTCGACGCGCACGTCGAGCTGTATATCGGGCGGCAGTGACTGGTCGAGAATGCGGCGGGTCGCAAAGGCGGGGGTCAAAAGTGCCAACGGGCGGCGGGCGAGTTCAGGCAGCGTGATCGACTGTTGCCGTGATTGACTTTGTGACTTCGCAAGCACCAGGACGAGCCGTTCCTCGAACAACAGGTCGACGCCCAATTCCGCGTGCTGCGGCGGCGCGAAAGCAATCGCGAGATCGAGATCTCCGGACAGGATGCGTCGCTCGACATCGTTTGCGGAGCCGACCTCTACGCTGAGCCGAACCTCAGGATATTTCTCGCCGAAGCTGCCGATGATCTTCGGCAGGAATGTCGTGCTGTAGGTGTAGATGACGCCGACACGCAGCGTGCCGGCCATGCCGCCCTCCAGCTCGGCTATCGCCGTGCGCGCCGCTTCGGTCTGAACCATCAGACGTTGTGCATGCTCGCGCAGTGCATGCCCTGTCTCGGTCAGTTGCATGCCCTGGGGCGTCCGGTTGAACAGAACGGTGCCGAGATCCTGTTCGAGGGCACGTATCTGCTGCGACAGCGTTGGCTGGGCGACGCCGAGGGCTTCCGCAGCCTTCGCCATGCGCTTGTGGGTCGCGATTGCCAGAAAATAGCCGAGACGTCTGGGATCCATAGCCGATTACAATCTTCTATCGCATCTATAGTTTTGACTGTGTTGGCCTATCACGCGTCCCGTGCCAGTGTTTGTCAATATCGGACCTGGCCGGCACGCTTTTGTGCGGCCGTCGAAACATAAGAACCGACTGGGAGGCTCTTTCATGCTGTCACGACGCACCTTACTTGCCCGGGCGACCCACGCCGCGGTGGCGGCTTGCTGTATCGCCCTGGGCGCAAACCGTGCGACGGCGCAGGACTATCCAACCAAGCCGGTCCAGTTGATCGTTCCCTTCGCCGCCGGCGGTGCCGCCGACATCATCGGCCGCACGATTGCGGAAAAGTTGAGCCAGACCTGGGGCCAGCAAGTCGTCGTCGAAAACAGGGGCGGGGCCGGATCGAATATCGGCATCAATGCGGCCGCCAAGAGTGCCCCCGATGGCTACACGCTGGTGCTCGCGTCGATCGCCGTGGCCGTTAATCCGTGGCTTTTCAAGTCGATGCCTTACGATCCCGTGAAGGATCTGACACCGCTGACGCTGGCGCTCGAGACGCCGAACGTGGTGCTTGTGCCGCCCTCATCGCCGATCAAGAACATCAAGGATCTGATCGCCTTTGCGAAAGAAAAGGCGACATCGGGCGGCGCCACCTATGGCTCTGCCGGCGTGGGTTCTTCCCTGCATCTGGCGGCGGAAGTGTTCCGGCAGCAGGCCAAGGTCGAGATGACCCACGTTCCCTATCGCGGCTCGTCGCCGGCCCTGACGGATCTGATGGCCGGCCGGATCGACCTGATGTTCGACAACGCCTCGACGGCGCTTCCGCAGGTGCAGGGTGGCAGCCTTCGCGCCATTGCCGTCACCACCAAGGAGCGCATCGCCGCACTGCCTGACGTGCCGACGATCAGCGAATCCGGTCTGCCGGGCTTCGAACTTGCCAACTGGTGGGCCATTTTTGGTCCGGGCCAGATGCCGCCGGCGCTGGCGGAGCGCATCAGCGGCGATATCCGCAAGGTCCTGGCAGATCCCGACGTGCAGAAGCGTTTCGCCGATGTCAGCGGGCGCGTCATCGCGTCGTCGCCCCAGGAACTTGCTGCGCATCTGGCGCAGGAGAGCGCCAAATGGAAGCAGATCGTCGAGACCGCAGGCATTCGCGGCAGCCAGTGACGACAGACGTCCGACGCCCATAGGGCGAGCGACTACCAACGAATATCAAGCGATAGACGAGCGCTCGGGGTGAGAGCGCTCATGGAGAATGATGTGAAGAAGCTACTTTCAGGCCTGACGGCATCGGTCATGCTCGTCACCACTTCGGCTGCCATGGCACAGAGCAACGGGCCGCTGAAACTGGGGGCCGTCCTCGATATGTCCGGCCTGTTTGCCGACATTACCGGGCCAGGCAGCGAGACTGCAGCCAAGATGGCCGTTGAGGATTTCGGCGGCGAGGTTCTCGGGCGCAAGGTCCAGATCGTGGTCGCCGACCATCTCAACAAGTCCGATCTGGCCGCGAATTTCACCCGCGAGATGATCGACAACCAGAATGTCGAGGCGATCGTCGATGTGGCTGGCTCTGCCACGGCGCTGGCTGCGGCGGAAATGGCCAGAACGCGCGGCAAGATTATCATGTTCAATGGTCCCGGCGCGGTCAGGCTGACCAATGAGGCGTGCGGTCCCTACATCGTTCACTACACCTATGACACCTACGCACTGGCCAGCGTCACCGGCCTTGCCACGGTGAAGCGCGGCCTCAATAGCTGGTTCTTCCTCACGGCCGACTACGCATTCGGCCAGGAACTGGAGCGCGACACCTCGAACATCGTCACCAAGGCGGGCGGCAAGGTGGTCGGCAGCGTGAAGCACCCGATCAACACCTCGGATTTTTCGTCGTTCCTGCTCCAGGCGCAGAGCACCAAGGCAAGCGTGATCGGTCTGGCCAATGCAGGTGGCGACACCATCAACGCGATCAAGCAGGCCGCCGAGTTCGGCCTGACCCAGTCCGGACAGAAGCTGTCGCCCTTGCTGGCCTTCATTTCCGACATCGACAGCGTCGGACTTGAGACCGCGCAGGGCCTGTTGCTGGCGGAGGCGTTCTATTGGGATCTCAACGATGAAACGCGCGCATTCGCGAAGCGTTTCATGGAGCGGACCAAGCGCGCGCCGACGTCGGCGCAGGCGGGTGTCTATTCCTCCGTCACGACCTATCTGAACGCGGTGAAGAAGGCGGGCACCACCGATTCAGCGGCCGTGATGAAGGTCATGAAGGACACGCCGATCAACGACATGTTTGCGAAGAACGGCCGGATCCGCGAGGACGGCCGCATGGTGCACGACATGTACCTGTTCGAAGTGAAGAAGCCGTCGGAATCGAAGGCGCGCTGGGACGACTACAAGCTGCTGGCGACTGTCTCCGGCGACGACGCGTTCCAGCCGCTATCGGCTTCGCGCTGCCCGCTGATCAAGAAGTAGCGCGCACAGAAGACGGCAAAGCGACGGGTCGCCGGGAAGCTGACGGCGATCCGTTCAAGGCCCCATCCATGGACAACAGGAAGATGCCCCTCATGAGCTCCAGCGTGGCAGTCCGCGTCGACGAGGTCGAGACCATCCTGGTCGATGTGCCGACGATCCGCCCCCATCGATTGTCGATGCATACGATGAACAGCCAGACCCTGGTTCTGGTCCTCATCCGCTGCTCCGACGGAACGGTCGGAATCGGCGAGGGGACGACCATTGGCGGCCTTAGCTACGGCGAGGAGAGCCCCGAGGGCATCAAGCTGACGGTCGACACCTACATCGCTCCGGCCATCATCGGCATGGATGCGTCACGCGTTGCCGCGCTCATGGCCGACGTGAAGCGACGGGTCAAAGGCAACCGCTTCGCCAAATGCGCGGTGGAGACGGCGCTGCTGGACGCACTCGGCAAGCGCCTGGGCCTGCCAGTGTCGGAGCTGCTGGGCGGGCGCCAGCACGACACGTTGCCGGTGGCCTGGACACTGGCCAGCGGCGATACCAGCCGCGACATCGAGGAAGCCGAGCGGATGCTCGACGCGCGCCGCCACAATATCTTCAAGCTCAAGATCGGCCTCCGCTCGGTAGACGACGACGTAGCGCATGTGGCGGCCATCAAGCGCGCCCTCGGAGATCGCGCCAGCGTGCGGGTCGACGTCAACCAGGCCTGGAGCGAGCCCGAGGCACGGCGCGGCATTCCCGCCTTGGAGGCGGCCGGCGTGGATCTCATCGAGCAGCCTTTGTCGCGCGACAATCGCGGGGCGCAGGCCCGTATCAGCGGTCGCTATGCCGTACCCATCATGGCGGATGAGGCGCTGCATGGCACGACGGATGCCTTCGACATCGCGGCGCGCGGTGCCGCGGACGTGTTCGCCCTGAAGATCAATCAGGCTGGCGGCCTGTACGATGCCGTGAAGATGGCTGCGATCGGCGATGCCGCGGGTCTCGGCCTGTATGGCGGCACGATGCTGGAAGGCGGTGTCGGCACCGCGGCGTCGGCCCAGGTTTTTTCCGTGCTGCCGAAACTCGCATGGGGCACCGAACTGTTCGGCCCGCTGCTTCTGACCGAGGAAATTCTCGCGACGCCGCTGCGTTATGGCGACTTCGTGTTGCAGGTGCCGACGGCGCCCGGCATCGGCGTCGAACTGGATATGGACCGCGTCGCATTCTTCCGCCGCGATGGTTACGCGCCGCGCATTCAGCCGGCCGGCGCAACAACAGGAGTTTGATCGATGCTTTTTCAGGTGGAGATGGACGTTCAGATCCCGCCCGGTCTCGCCCCCGAGGTGGTTGAGCAACTGAAAAAGACCGAGCGTGAACGCGCGCAGGAGCTGCAAAAGACGGGCGAGTGGCGCCATCTCTGGCGGGTCGCCGGACGTTACGCCAATGTCAGTATTTTCGATGTGGCGAGCAATGAGGCGCTGCACGACATTCTGTCGACATTGCCGCTCTTCCCCTTCATGCGCGTCAGCGTGACACCCTTGTGCCGGCATCCGTCGTCCGTTCGCTCGGACGACAGCTAGGCGCGGATCCGACTCCGCCAACGACAAATCGCAACATTGCGGCGACGGACGGCTCACGCGGCAGCTTCATCAGCACAATCTCGCGAGCGCATCGAACAGCGCGAGGTTGAGGCGCTTTAGATCGTTGTTCACCGGCTCCGGTTGGGATGAGAATTTCGCGACGACCATTTCGGCGCGCGGATTCACGTAGAGATATTGCCCGTGAATGCCGAGCGCGAAGAACGCGCCGCTCGCATCGCCCGTCTGGTACCATTTGTTGCGATAGCGGCCTTCCGGCAGCCAGTCGACGAACTTGCCCGCGCGCCAGGCTTCGGCGGAGCCGTTCGTGATCGTATCCGACACCCAGTCCTGTGCGACGATCCGGCGGCCGTTGGCGATGCCGCCCAGTCGCATCATCTCGCCGATGCGCGCGAGGTCGCGCGGGGTCATGCAGAAGCCACCGCCGGTCCGGGCGCTGCCGATCGCATCGACCGTAATATAGGCATCCTGCCCCGCGCCGAGCGGCTCCCACAAACGCGCAGCGGCAAAGTCGGCGAAACGCTGGCCCGAGGTGCGTTCGATCACCAGACCCAGCACGTCCGAATTCGGCGAGCAGTAGTGAAAGGGACCTCCGTGATCGCCGGTGCCCTTTTGCAGCGTAGCGAGGAAGGCGATCAGTGAGTCCGGAGTATCTCCCGGCACCGACGGCTCGAGCAGGCCGGCGCGGCGGTACCGCGCGAAATCGCCGCGGGGATCCTGATAGGTTTCCTCGAAATCCAGGCTCACCCGCATGTCAAGGACATCGCGTATCTGCGCATCTGCAAAAGCGGAGGATTTGAGTTCGGGAACGTAGTGCGCGACGGTCTCGTCGAAATCGATCAGGCCGTCGCTGTATAAAATTCCCGCGACGATTGATGTCACCGACTTGCTCGCGGAGAACAGAATGTGCCGCGATTGCGCCGTGAAATTCGGCGCATGGTAATCTGCAACGACACGGCCGGATTTCATCACGATGAGGGCATCGGTCGAAGTGCTGCGCAGAACGTCTTCGATCGTCGCGGTTTCTCCATCGGTGGAAAAAGCCTGCTTGATGAGATCTCCGGCGTCGACGGACGGATCCTCGATCAGTCCCGGCGTCGCTGCGATGCGTGCCGTCGGAATGAGTTCGGACACGTGACGGAATGCCCAGACATTCCAGGGCGCCTGCCGCCAGTTATCGAGACGAACGTCGCTTCGCGCAAAGCCATAGTCGGCTTCGAACGCCGAGGGCTGTCCTTTGCCCGTCATGACGCAATCTTCTCGCATTCGGTCGGCTGAACGGCGCCGCCGAGCCAGCAGCCGTTGAGATCGCCGTCATCGAAGCTGAAGCGCACCTTGATGGCGGAGGGGCGATTCATGGCGCGTCCCTGGCGAATGGTGATCTGGCGTTCCGACGCGTCCACGATCCGGTTCGCGAGGAGACCGAATGACAAAGCGGAGGCTGCGATGCCCGTCGCGGCGTCTTCCGGATATCCCGACGAGCTCGGGAATTGGCGGGCGTCGACGATCTGGTTGTCCTGATCGGACACGGCATAGGGATAGAGACCAGTGGAGTCGATGCCATTGCACAGGCGCTCCATCCGCGAGAAGTCAGGCTTCAGGCCATCGAGGATGGATACACTCTTCAAAGGAATGAGGGTCTTGATCCGGCTGGTGCGTGCATTCTGGATCGGGAACGGCGCGAGGCAGTCGGCACCGATCCCGAGGACGTCGAGAATGTCATCGACGCTTCGGGGCGTATCGGGAAGCGGCTCGATGACACCCGCAGGCTGTGAGACCTCGACCGAAATATTCTGTTCGTCTGATTGGCCGATCCGCGCATGGACGCGGCCGCTCTTTGTCAGGATCGTAATCCGATCGCGCTGCAGCCGGCCGAGCCGTTGAAGCAGCCATGTCGCGCCGACGGTGGCGTGGCCGCACATGGACATCTCATGATTGGGCACCCAGAAGCGAAATTCGAAATCGCAGTCGGAGCCTGGCGGAGGCGGCAATACAAATCCGCTCTCGTGACCGTAGGTACGCGCGACCTGCTGCATCTCTGCATCACTCATCCCTGCAGCATCGACGACGATAGGTGCGGGATTGCCGCCCTGCGGGCCTGCCGCAAAGACACTGACAAATCGAACCTGCGGTTCGGGAGATGTCGTCATCATGTTTGCACCCTCTAGCAGCCTCGCGCGTTCGCACTGCACGTCAGCCAGCGCTGCACGGAATTCACCGGTGCCAAGCTACGGGGGATATTCCTGCGGCGCGCGTTCCAGCGGGCCCTAGATTTTGATCGGCCGGGCCATGCGCTTGCGGATTTCGCTTGGCGATTGGCCGTCTGCCCGGCGCATCGCATGGGCCAGCGCCGCACCGCTGTCGAAGCCGACGCGGAGCGCGATCTCGCCGATCGGGAGATCGGTTGCCTTCAACAGCTCGCTTGCATTGTCGAGGCGGACACGTTGCTGGAATTCGCCGATCGACGCGCCGGTCCCCGCGCGGAACAGTCGGGTGATGTGACGCCGCGAAACGCCGAACCGTTCTTCCAGGGCGTCGAGCGGAACATCCCGGTCGGCATGAAGGGTGAGATAGTCCCTCAGCTCCGCGACCAATGTCATGCCGTGTTCGCGATGTGAGGCACTGGATACGGCATCGCCGGTCAAAGCCTCGGCGATGCACTGAACGAGCAGGGCGGAGGACAGTTCGTGTCGGACATGGGCATTGCCATAGGCATGCCTGCCATCCCCGACCAGCAGCGCCTGCAGGGCGCGCAGTCTGTCTGACCGGCGAAACAGCCGGGTCGTTGATGTCCTGCGGCGGAATTCGCTCAGCGAGCCGTTCTCTCTTTCGAGGCGCTTCAGGACCGAGCCGGTTGCGTAGATCGCGACATGGCTATGCGCGCCGATACCCGCGCGCGTCTCATGCGCCTGGTTCGGCGGAACGATCGCGAACCGGTCCTGCGACAGCCAGCTACCTTCGCGCCCGGCTTCGTGCTTGAGCTCGATCGTTCCGCGGCTCGGCAGGATGAACATCAGGCAGTCATGCCAGTGCCACGGCATGGCGTAATCGCCGCGGCCGGCGACAGCCGCATGCTCGTCGTCCGCGGCGATCAGGAGATCTGCGTTTGCCGGATGACGTAGCCGTTCGAATGAACTCAGCATGTTCGGGCCCACATGTGTTGTCGACGAACCTAGCAGGGTGCGCCAATGCCCGCCAATCGACGCCCGGCTTACTCCGCCGCGATGGCCGCGGGCTTCGGGCGCTTCTTCACGCGCTTGATGGTGCCCGAGAAGGTCAGCAGCGAACGCTCACCGGCTTTCAGGATTCCGCGCAGGAAGATCAATGAGCCGCCGATCCGGGTCATTTCGCCGTGGCATTCGACCAGCTCGCCTTCGCGGGCCGCATCGAGGAATTCGCAGCCGAACGAGACGGTGATGCCGGGGCCCTGCAGCTCGCGGGAGGCCAGCGCGAACAGGCAATAATCGGCGAAGGTCATGAAGCAGCCGCCATGGACGTTTTTCATGCCGTTGAGGTGCTTTTTCTCGACCCGGAAGGCGCAGCGGACGGAGCCGTCGGCCTCGACCTTGTGCCAGAACGGGCCGGAGACCGATTCGAAAGAATCCCGCTTCCAGGTGGTCCAGCCCGCAAATTCCCCCTCCGTCGCGGTATAGGCGTCGGCATGGAACGGGATGGTGGCATCGGCGGGCACATTCACGGTCTGAACTCCTTGGATTGGCTGCGAAAAGTGTTAAATCCGATCCATCCGGCGGGCGCAATCCGGCGCCGGCGCAGGGCCTTATGCAGGCTGTTTTTCGAGCAGTTCGGGCGTTGCCCGGGCAAAGCTTGGGACATGCGGGGAACGGGCCGGAATAGGCCTTTTCCGCATGCTCCGATCTCCCTATGAAGAAGCCTTACAGAGCCAAGAGACCCCATGACCGAGCCAAAGATCACTCCCGAACTCGTCGCTTCCCACGGCCTCAAGCCCGACGAGTATGAGCGCATTCTCAAGCTGATCGGGCGGGAGCCGACTTTCACCGAGCTCGGCATCTTCTCGGCGATGTGGAACGAGCATTGCTCGTACAAATCCTCGCGTATCCATTTGAAGGGGCTGCCGACCAAGGCGCCGTGGGTGCTGCAGGGGCCGGGCGAGAATGCCGGCGTGATCGATATCGGTGACAATCAGGCCATCGTGTTCAAGATGGAGAGCCACAACCACCCGAGCTATATCGAGCCCTATCAGGGCGCGACCACAGGTGTCGGCGGCATCCTGCGCGACGTCTTCACCATGGGCGCGCGTCCGATCGCCTGTTTGAACGCGCTGTCGTTCGGTGCGCCGGAACATCCGAAGACCCGCCATCTCGTGTCGGGCGTCGTCGCCGGTGTCGGCGGCTACGGCAATTCGTTCGGCGTGCCCACCGTCGGTGGGCAGACGCGTTTCCACACCCGCTATGACGGCAACAACCTCGTCAACGCGATGGCCGTCGGTCTCGCCGATGCCGACAAGATCTTCCTCGCTGCGGCATCCGGCGTGAACATGCCGATCGTCTATCTCGGCTCCAAAACGGGCCGCGACGGCATTCACGGCGCGTCGATGGCCTCTGCCGAGTTCGACGAGGATTCCGAGGAGAAGCGCCCGACTGTGCAGGTCGGCGATCCCTTCGCCGAGAAGCTGCTGCTGGAAGCCTGTCTCGAAATCATGGCCGCCGATTGCGTCATCGCGATCCAGGACATGGGCGCTGCAGGTCTGACGTGCTCTGCCGTCGAGATGGGCGCCAAGGGCGACCTCGGCGTTGAGCTCAATCTCGACGCGGTGCCGACGCGCGAAGAGGGTATGACCGCTTACGAGATGATGCTCTCGGAGAGCCAGGAGCGCATGCTCATGGTGCTGAAGCCCGAGAAGGAAAAGCAGGCCGAGGATATCTTCCGGAAGTGGGGACTCGACTTCGCCATCGTCGGCTACACCACGCCAACGCTGCGCTTCGTCGTGAAGCATGGCGGCAAGGTGATGGCTGATCTGCCGATCAAGGAACTCGGCGACGAAGCGCCGCTCTACGATCGTCCGCATGTGCCGTCGCCGGCACTGCCGGTGGTCCATGCGCGCGACATCGCCGCGCCGTCGTCGATCCCGGATGCACTGGAGAAGCTGATCGGTACGCCCGAACTATGCTCGAAGCGCTGGGTGTGGGAGCAGTATGACCACGTCATTCTCGGCAACACCGTGCAGCGCCCCGGTGGCGACGCCGCGGTGGTGCGCATCGAGGACGGCCCCAAGGGTCTGGCGATGTCCGTCGATGTCACGCCGCGCTATTGCGAGGCCGATCCGGTCGAGGGCGGCAAGCAGGCCGTCGCCGAAGCCTGGCGCAACATCACGGCTGTGGGCGGCAAGCCGCTGGCAGTCACCGACAACCTCAACTTCGGCAATCCGGAGCGGCCGGAAATCATGGGCCAGCTCGTCGGCTGCCTGAAGGGCATCGCCGAAGCCTGCATCACGCTGGATTTCCCGATCGTCTCCGGCAATGTCTCGCTTTACAACGAGACCAACGGCCGCGGCATCCTGCCGACCCCGTCGATCGGCGGCGTCGGCGTGCTCGACGATTTCACCAAGTCCGCGACGCTGGCGTTCAAGGCGCCGGGCGAAGCGATCCTGCTGATCGGCGAAACCAAGGGCTGGCTCGGCCAGTCGGTCTATCTGCGCGACATCTGCGGCAAGGAAGAGGGCGCTCCGCCGCCGGTCGATCTTGCCACCGAAAAGCGCAACGGCGACGTGGTCCGCGGCATGATTCATGCGGGCACCGCCACCGCCGTGCATGACATCGCCGATGGCGGTCTCTTGGTGGCACTCACCGAAATGGCGATGGCTTCCGGTATCGGCGCCAAGCTCGATGCCGCGCCGTCATCGACGGTGCCGCATGCCTGGTGGTTCGGTGAGGATCAGGCGCGCTACATCGTGACTGTCGCGGAAGATCAGTTGCTGACCGTGCTGTCGAAACTGAAGAATGTCGGCGTGCCCTGCGTACAGATCGGCAAGACCGGCGGCCATGCGGTGGCCATTGCCGGTGAACGCGCCGTCGATATCAAGGCGCTTGTGCATGCGCATGAAAGCTGGCTGCCGAACTATATGAGCGGCAAGGCGTCGTAACAGGCGCGCTGATCTTTTCCCTCCCCCTTGCGGGGAGGGTGGCCGGCCGAAGGCCGGACGGGTGGGGGTGCCACAAGCGACGGCGTTTGCGGAGACCCCACCCCGGCCTATCGGCCGACCCTCCCCACTGCGCTTCGCTTGGGGGAGGGAGGCCATGAGCGTTCGTGCAATCGTCTCAGTAGCTCAGCGTCCGGTCGACCAAATTCATCAGTGGTGTGCCGCTTTCCGCGCGCGCGATATTGTCGGCGATGTTTTCGGCGGCCGAGGCAACACGTGTTGCCGCTGCGATGTGGGGCGAGATCGTCACCCCCGGATGCGACCAGAACCGATGGCCTGATGGTACGGGCTCGGTGCGGAAGACATCCAGCGTGGCCTGGGCCACCTGTCCGCTGTCGAGCGCTGCGATGAGGGCGTCATCGTCGATCAGCGTGCCGCGTCCGGCATTCAGGATGAAACTTCCCTTGGGCAGAAGCGCGAGCCGTTCGGCATTCAGGAGGTCGATGGTCTCCGGCGTCTGGGGCAGAAGCCCCACGAGGATTTCCGCCGCGGCCAGCGCTTGCGGCAGCTTCTCCATCCCTGCGAGGCAGCGGACACCCGGCACCTCGCGCAGGCTCCGACTCCAGCCGGTGACGCGAAAGCCGAGTTGCACAAGTGCTGTTGCTGCAGCCGATCCCAATTCGCCGAGACCCAGCACTGTCACCGATCGGTCCGTGGCAAGCGGCGGAACATGCTGCGACCATGTCAGAGGTTTTTCACAGACGTAGCGGTCCATCCCGAGATGCAAGCGCAGGGTATGACCGACGACCCATTCGACCATGCCCTGCCGTAGGCCGTCATCGACCATGCGGCACAGCGGCTGCGTCAGCGTCGCGTTGCCGACGATCTTCTCGACACCGGCCCAAAGGCTCAATACGGCGCGCGCATTGCTGAAAGGGGCGAAATCACTGATGGGACCACCGGTCGCGTGGATGATGTAGTCCACGTCATGATGCGCAATGTCACCCAGGAGACTGGCCCGCGCGTCGATGCTCCGGCGCCGGAGGGCATCCATAATGGGTTCGCGATAGTCCTCGAACAGCGCCGGCGTGACGTTGAAAAGAAGATTGATCGCCTTGTCGCCGTTGCGCGCGCGCATGCTGGTCTCCTGCAGATCACTGTCAATGTCGGTTGTCGGAAAAGGGCGGCGTGAAATGGATTACAATATCCGTTTTACGCCCGGGATAGCGCGGAGCGCCCTTGTCGCTGCCCAGCTCGCCGCCAGCGTGCCCGCGAAGGCGATCAGTGCTTTCGATCCGGCGCCGAGGGGCGCGTTCAGCAGCGCATATTGCAGCCACAGCATCGGGATGTAGTGCAGCACGAAGATGCCATAGGCATCGCCGCGCAGCGGATCGAAGATGCTCTTCTCGCGTTGGCCGAAGCGCAGGAACAGCGCCAGCACCGCGAGGCAGATCAGCGTGCAGGCGACCGCGTAGATCACGCCATAGCTCGACTGCCACCAGAACGGCGGCGCGCCGGTGAGATTGGCGAGCTTCATGCGGCGGAAATTGACGAGAAAAGCGAGCGAGCCAAAGGAGGCGGCAGCGGCAATGGTCCACCACAGCCATTGCCGCGCCAGTGCGCCGGTGCGGGCCAGCAGGCCCTGATCGATATTGGCGGCGCCGATGCCTATGCCGGCGAAGAAGAACACGCCATAGATCGCCATGCGGCTGAACTGGACCTGGAGCGGCCCCCAGCTGAACCAGCGGACAGCGCCGACCGTAAACAGGAAGGGCACATAGGAGATCACGGCGATGACGGCGAGCACGGCGGCGAACAACCACGGTCGTTCGAAGGCACGGATCGACAGTCGGTTGATGCCGTCCACCAGTCGCGGTGCGAACAGGAACACCGGGATCGCGACGAGATCGAGAAACAACAGATACCAGATGAACCAGCCGGGGCCGGCGAACCATTGGCCTTGTTTGAAATTGTTGACGTAGAATTCGAAAAAGCCGGTCTTGTGCGTCGACAGGCTGAACGACGCATAATAGGCGATCGGCATCAGCACGAAGATCATGGCCAGGAAGGGCAGTCCGAGGCGCAGCGCGCGGTCGCGCAGGAAGTCGGCGATGCCCTTGCGCTTCAGGCTCGGCCACACGAACAGGCCCGACAGCATGAACATCAGACACATGAAGAAGGTGTCGTTGAACAGCGTCAGGATATTGAAGCCGATCCAGCGCTGGCTGTCGACGATCGGCGCCGTCGACCACAAATAGTGGTTCGGGTAATAGCGGCCGAAGGCGGTGTAAGCGACCGCGGCGTGGTTCGCCAGCACGAGCAGCGTGACAAAGGTGCGGGCGCGATCGAGCGCAGCGTTACGGTCCGACATGTGAACGGCGAGCCCCCTCGCTTCCGCGCGCAACAGGCGTCGCCGGGCGCATCAGTGATGCGCGCCGTCATGATAAATGTCGAAAGCCGCTTCGGCAATCAGCCGAGGATCACGCAGGTACTTCCTCGATTTTCACCTTGTCTGGATAAAATGCGAGATAATCCTTGATCTCGGCCATCGCCGGAAACGGCGTCTCATAGGTCCAGATCGCGTTGTCGAGAACCTTCTCGCCGGTCTTGATGCTGTAATAATTCGCGTCGCCCTTGTACGGGCAATGCGTCACACGGTCGGTGCGCGCTACCGCGTCCATATTGGCGTCCGCGCGGGGGATATACAGCACTGCGGGGTAGCTGGCCTCCTTGAGGCTCAGGGCATTGGTCGTGTCGGCGATCACGACGCCCCCGGCAGAAACACGGATGTGTTTGCCGGCGGGCGCAATGGTGATCGGGTGGTCCGGGCCGGGAAGCTTCATGGTTAAACCCTTGTGACGGTCATATTTCACTTCTTCAGATGTGCGATCCCTCCGGCCTTTAAAAGGGGCATGCGAGGGATTATCGTTAGAAAGCCGTGACGTCATGCGGCAGCCGCGATAGGCTCGCAATCCGAGGCGGCACCGACTGGCCGCGATTCGAACCTTTCTGGAGACCCGATTAATGCCGATGGACGCCCGCGATATCGAGACCATGATCAAGGCCGCGATTCCCGACGCGCAGGTGACGATCCGTGATCTGGCCGGTGACGGCGACCATTACGCGGCAACCGTGATTTCGGAATCCTTCCGCGGCAAATCCCGCGTCGCCCAGCACCAGATTGTCTATCAGTCGCTGAAAGGCCAGATGGGCGGTGTCCTGCACGCGCTGGCGCTGCAGACGGGTGTGCCGGAGGCGTAGTTTTCCCTCGCCCCGCTCTTGCGGGGAGAGGGTGGCTTCGCGCAGCGAAGACGGGTGAGGGGCGATGCGAGGTCGTGTTCGTAGCACTCAGATCTCGCGAAAACTTCGCGCTAACCAGACCGATGCCGAGACCAAGCTCTGGCATCGCATACGCAACCGGCAAGTCGGCGGTTTTAAATTTGCCCGGCTGGAAGCGATAGGCCCCTATATCTGCGACTTCGTTTGTCGGGAACAGCGCCTCGTGATCGAGGTCGACGGCGGCCAACACCTAGAATCCAAACGAGATGAAATTCGCGACACGTATCTGCGGGCGGAAGGCTATGGCGTGGTGCGTTTCTGGAATAACGACGTCTTGTCCAATATCGACGGCGTGCTGATGCTGCTCGACCAGGCGTTACGTGCAGATGGCCAAACAGCGGATTAGAGCCGACCCGACCCGAGAACATGCCTTCGTTGGAATTGTGTGCCCGGCCCCTCACCCGGATCGCAAGGGCGATCCGACCTCTCCCCGTAAAGGACGGGGAGAGGTTAAGAAGGCTACTCCACCGCCATCAGCGCGTGCACCGAGAAATGCTTGTCCGCATCTGTCCATGACGCCTTCGGCTCCCAGCCCGAACCGCGGGCCAGCGTCGCAAAACGCTCGATGCTGTATTTGTAGCTGCTCTCGGTGTGGATGCTCTCGCCGGCACGGAACGCGAAGCTGCGACCGAGCACATGCACGGTCTGCGGCTTCCTGGCGATCAGGTGCATCTCGATGCGGTGGCGTTCCTTGTTGTAGATCGCGCGATGCGTGAAGGCGGAGAGATCGAAATCGCCGCCGAGTTCGCGGTTGATACGCACCAGCACATTCATGTTGAACTTGCCGGTGACCCCTGCCGCGTCGTTATAGGCCGCGTGCAGCAGCTTCTCGTCTTTCTCCAGATCGATGCCGATCAGCATCAAGGCGTCCTTGCCGAGAATGGCGCGGGCCGAGCGCAGAAAGGCGCAGGCCTCGTGCGGCTCGAAATTGCCGAGGGTCGAGCCCGGGAAGAAGCCGACCTTCGGCATCATCCGGATATCTGCCGGAAGGTCGAACGGTGCGGTGAAATCGGCATTCACCGGCAGCACCTTCAGGCCCGGGAAATCCTTGCGCAGCTCGGCTGCCTGCGCCTGCAGGAAGTCGCCTGAGATATCGACCGGCGCATAGGCGCCGACGTCGCATTCATCCAGCAGCAGCCGCACCTTGGTGGTGGCGCCGGCGCCGAATTCGATCAAGGCGGCATTCTTCGGAATGATCGCGTTGATGTCCTTGCCACGCGAGCGGAGGATGCCGAGCTCGGTGCGGGTCGGGTAATATTCCGGCAATTTGGTGATCTGTTCGAACAGCTCCGAGCCGGCTTCGTCATAGAAGTATTTCGGCGACAGCTTTTTCGGGTGCTGCGACAGGGCTTCGGCGACATCCGCGGCAAATGCGGAGGCCGAGGCATTCAGCAGCGACAGTGCCAACGGGGCATGAACGTTCATGTCAGTCTCCTCAACGCTTTCGAAGCGCCGTGATGTCAGGAAGTCAGTTGCCGTAATCGGCCAGCCGCAGGCCCGTGAATTGCCAGCGATGGTGGGGATAGAAGAAATTGCGGTAGGTGACGCGGCTGTGATCGTCCGGGGTCGCCAGCGATGAGCCCCGCAGCACCAGCTGATTGATCATGAACTTGCCGTTGTATTCACCGAGCGCGCCTTCGATGGCGCGGTAGCCCGGATAGGCAGCGTAAGCGGAGCGCGTCCATTGCCAGACGATGCCGAAGGCGTCGTTGAGCTGACCGGCCCGCGCTGCGACTTCCCATTCCATTTCGGTGGGCAGATGCTTGCCGCTCCAGCGCGCAAAGGCGTCACATTCGTAATAGCTGACGTGGCACACCGGCGCGTCGAGATCTATCGGCTGCAAGCCGGCGAGGGTCATGATCTGCCACTCGCCGTTGACCTTGCGCCAGTGACCGGGCGCCTGCCATTCCTCGCGGGCCACAGTGGCGAAGCCATCCATCAGCCACAGCGTCGCTTCGTCGTAACCGCCGGCCTCCATGAAGGCGAGCCATTCGCGGTTGGTGACGAGATTGCGTGCGAGCTTCACGGGGCCGACAAGCGCGCGATGCGCAGGCTTCTCGTTGTCGAAGTGGAAGCTCTCGCTCTGATGACCGATAGTGTGGATGCCTTCGGTGAGCGTGGTCCACGCATCGCCCGATCTGGTCGAGGCCGGGAAGCGCCAATCAGAGTCATAGGCCGGCGGGATCGGGTTCTGCGCGAAGGCATGCAGGATGTCGGTGAGCATCAGCTCTTGATGCTGCTGCTCGTGATTGAAGCCGACTTCGAGGAGGGGGATCAGCGAAGTCAGTTTCTCGTCTGACGTCTCGTTGAAGAATTTGATGACGGCCGCATCGACATGTTTGCGATAGGTGGTGACTTCGTCGGCGCCGGGGCGGGTGAGGTGACCGCGCTGGGCGCGGGCGTGGCGCGGGCCGGCGGAGACGTAATAGGAATTGAACAGATAGGCGTAATCGGGGTGGTAGACCGTGTAGCCGGGGGCGTGATCGCCGAGCAGGAATTGCTCCCAGAACCAGGTCACATGGGCGCGGTGCCACTTCGCCGGGCTGGCGTCGGGCATCGACTGCACCAACTGGTCTTCCGGGGACAGCGGCGCGGCGCGGCGTTCGGTTTCGTTGCGGACCGTCAGGAAGGCGTCACCCAGTCTTTGGGCTAGTGCGCCTGCGGGGGCGGATTCGGAGGCGGGGGACGCGGTGCCTGAACTCATGCCTGAACTCTTGGCGAAAGCTGGATTCGTCACGAAAGTCTCCGATTTTGGAGAGAACGTTGCTCTTGGTGATGGGTTCCCGAGCAGCCTGTCCTAAATAGGTCATCCGATGGGTTATAAAAGGCCTGTCGTCATATGATCTTTGGCCGGACCGGACTTGGCAAAAACTGCGGAAAAGTGACCGTGGCGGGCCGGCAATAAGCCCCAATGCCTGTGATTTCAGGCTCTTGATCACGTCCATAAGACTTGGGGTGCGGAACGGATTCGGCTACATATATGACAAGTCTGACCGGGCGAGCGCCCGATGGCTGGGCCGCCAACTCCAGACCTTGAATCTGGACCTTGAACAGGGACGTGACATGAGCATTGAGCAATTCATCGAGAACGAAGTGAAGACCAACGACGTGGTGCTGTTCATGAAGGGCACGCCGCAATTTCCGCAGTGCGGTTTCTCGGGCCAGGTGGTCCAGATCCTCGATCACGTGGGTGTCGGCTACAAGGGCCTCAACGTTCTCGAATCCGCTGATCTGCGCGACGGCATCAAGACGTATTCGAACTGGCCGACCATTCCGCAGCTCTATGTGAAGGGCGAATTCGTCGGCGGCTGCGACATCATCCGCGAGATGTTCCAGGCTGGCGAGTTGCAGAGCCTGCTGGCCGAAAAGGGCGTGATCGCCGCCCCGGCTTCGGCCTGATTTCAAGTCGACAAATAGGCGCGGCGACGCTCGACGTCGTCGTGGCCGACATCACGACTCTCCGCGTTGACGCGATCGTCAACGCGGCCAATTCGTCGCTTCTCGGAGGCGGCGGTGTGGACGGCGCCATCCATCGGGCTGCCGGCCCCGACTTGCTCGCTGAATGCCGCACCCTCAGGGGTTGCGAGACCGGCGACGCCAAAATCACCAAAGGTTATAAATTACCGGCCACGCATGTGATCCACGCGGTCGGTCCCGTCTGGCATGGTGGCCGGAGCGGCGAGGATGAGGCGCTGGCGTCCTGCTACCGGCGGGCGCTGATGTTGTGTCAGGCGCATGGCCTGGCCTCCGTTGCGTTTCCGGCCATCTCCACCGGTGTCTATGGCTTTCCGGCCGCGCGTGCGGCTCCCATCGCCGTGGGCTCGGTCATCCAGATGCTGAAAGACGCACCGGTGGTCACGGCCGTCACCTTCTGCTGCTTTTCGGAGCCATCTGCGGACCTGCATCGCCTCGCGCTCGCACGCGCACTTCCCCTTGTCTGAGAGCGCCCCGCCGTTACACTCCTTTGATCAGGTAAAAGGAGCGGCGATGACTATGCGGCACAGACTACGCGCGCTGCTCTGCGGAGCGCTGTTGCTCGCCGGATCGCCCGTCCTCGCCCAGGATCGCTTTGCTGCCGAAGGCACCTTCGACATTCCCGCCGGCGCAAAATTCTCGCAGGAGAAGCTGGCCAAGATCGGCGAATTCTTCCGCAAGCAGATCGCCGACGGCAAGATCCCTGGTGCCATCGTCCTGATCCAGCAGCATGGCAAGCCGGTCTACAAGGAATTCTTCGGCGTCCGCGATCCCGACACCAAGCAGCCGATGACGGATGATACGATCTTCCGGCTGCATTCCATGTCGAAGCCGATCACGTCCTTCGCAGCGATGATGCTGATCGATCAGGGCAAGCTGAAGCTCGACGATCCCGTCTCGCACTACATTCCGTCTTTCGCCAAGGCCAAGGTCGGCGTCGAGAAGAAGCTGGAGAATGGCGAGAAGGTGCTGGACATCGTCGCGCCCGATCGCCCGGTGACGATCCGCGACCTGCTGCTGCACACGTCCGGCATCACCTACGGTTTCTATGGCGAGAGCCTGGTGCGCCGCGCCTATGGCAATGCCGATATCTACAGCGGCGATTTCGACAACAAGGAATTCGCCGACCGCATCGCGCAACTGCCGCTCGAGCACCAGCCGGGCACCATGTGGGACTACGGCCACTCCACCGACATTCTCGGCCGCGTGGTCGAAGTCGTCACCGGCAAGTCGCTGCTCGGTTACGAGGAGCAGGCTTTTCTCGGACCGCTGGGCATGAAGGACACCGGCTTCTTCGTGAAGGAGAAGTCGAAGGAGGTCATGCTCGCCAAGCCGATGGCCTGGGATCGCGATTTCCGCACCGGACGACAGGGCCGTCCCGACACCTATCAGAAATGGGAATCCGGCAGCGGCGGCATGGTGTCGACGCTGGCGGATTACACCAAGTTCGCGCAGATGCTGCTGAACGGCGGCGAATATGATGGCAAGCGCTTCATGAGCGCGGCCACGTTCAAGGATATGACCACCGATCATATCGGCAAGGATTCCGGGGTCGGTCGTGACTATCTGTATTTCCCCGGGGACGGTTTCGGTTTCGGTTACGGCTTTGCCGTGCGCACCGATCCCGGCAATGCCAAGCCGCCGCCGCCGGGATCGCTCGGCGAACTGAAATGGGACGGCGCCAGCGGTTGCTATTTCATCATCGATCCCAAACAGGATTTCTTCTTCATCCTGCTCGAGCAGACGCCGTCGGAACGACAGCGCATTCAAAGGTCTTTGAAGCTGTTGGTCTATGAAGCGCTGGAGAAATAGGCGCGCCGTACTCCTGCTGCTGACGCTCTGCTGCGTCGGCACCGTTATCGTGCCTTCGCCGCCGGCCCGGGCCGAAAAGCCGCAATCCGTTGCGCGCGAACTCTCCGCCGAAAAACTGCTGGCGCTCGATCGCTACTTTCTCGACATGGTCGCGGAGCGAAAGATTCCGGGCGCGGTGGTGCTGGTGCAACAGCACGGCAAGCCGGTTTATTTCGATACGTTCGGCAATCTCGACAGCGGGCATCCGATGACCAGGGATGCGATCTTCCGGCTATATTCGATGTCGAAACCGATCACCTCGGTGGCCGCGATGATGCTGGTCGAGGATGGCAAGCTGCGCCTCGACGATCCCGTTGCGAAATATATTCCGACCTTCGCGAAGGCGAAGGTGGGCGTTGACGTCAAAGGCGGCGACGAACACGCCACATTCGGCCTCGTGCCGCTGCAGCGGCCGATCACCATCGCCGATTTGCTCACGCACACATCGGGCATCACCTACGGTTTCTATGGCGACGATCCCGCGCGGAAACGTTATGCGCAGCTCGATATCTTCGGCCGCGACTGGGACAACGCCTCCTGGGCCGACCGCATCGCACAGCTTCCGCTCGCCGAGCAGCCCGGCACGCTGTGGGACTATGGCCATTCCACCGACATTCTCGGCCGCGTCATCGAAGTCGTATCCGGCCAGTCGCTCTATCATTTCCTGGAGGAACGGCTGTTCGGTCCATTGGGGATGCGGGACACCTCGTTCTACATCACCGATGGCGAACGGCGCTCGCGTGTCGCCGAGCCGTTCCCGGGAGACCGCATGGTCGGGCCGGTGGTCGGTATGCACGATCCCGCCGAGGTCATGCAATGGGAGGCGGGGGGCTCCGGCCTGGTCGGCACAGCGGCGGATTACGCGCGCTTCCTGCAGATGCTGCTCAACGGCGGCACGCTGGACGGCAAGCGCTATCTCAAACCGGAAACAGTGGCAGAGATGACGCGCGATCACGTCGGTCCGCAGAGCGGCGTGAAGCGCGATTACTATTATTTCCCGGGCGCTGGCAGCGGCTTCGGCCTCGGCTTCGCGGTGCGGACGAAAGAGCTCGCGAGCGAGCCCGGCCCGGTCGGCGAATATCGCTGGGACGGTGTTGGCGGCACGTTCTTCTGGGTCGATCCGAAGAACGACATGTTCGTGCTGGTGATGGCGCAATCGCCGTCGCAGCGGGTGCGGATGGAGGTGGACGTGCGGAAGATCATCGCCGAGGCGCTGGAGTAACGAGCACTGTAGCTCCCTCGCCCCGCTTGCGGGGAGAGGGTGGCGCGGACGTAGTCCGCGACGGGTGAGGGGGAGCCAGTGTTTTACTCGCTGGCTCCCCCTCACCCGGATTGCTCGCTTCGCTCGCAACCCGACCTCTCCCCGCGAGCGGGGAGAGGTTAAATCCCGCGCACCACGTCCCTGATCAACCCCAGCGTTTCCCCGATCATGTCCGCACTGACATCCAGATGCGTGCAGGCGCGGATGCGGCCGTCCATGGTGGCGAGCAGCACGCCTTTCGCGCGCAAGGCTTTCACCATGTTTGCACCGCTAATGCCTGCGCCCGCGGGATCGAAGAAGACGAGATTGGTCTCCGGCTGCTGCACGGCGATCCCGTCGATCTGGGCCAGTCCGCGCGCCAGCGCGTGCGCATTGGCGTGATCGTCAGCGAGGCGCTCGACGTGATGGTCCAGCGCGTGGATGCAGGCGGCGGCAACGATGCCGGCCTGGCGCATCGAGCCGCCCAATCCCTGCTTCCAGCGCCACACTGCATCAATGTAGTCGCGCGTGCCGGCGAGCACGGCTCCGATCGGCGCGCCGAGCCCCTTACTGAAATCGATCCACACCGAGTCCCAGCCGTCGGACATCCTGCTCGCACCGATACCGGTGGCGACGCAGGCATTCATCAGTCGCGCGCCATCCATATGCGTAGCAAGGCCGCGGTCACGCGCGATGGTGACGATCGCTTCGAGATCGGATTTCGACCAGATGGTGCCGCCGCCGATATTGGCAGTCTGTTCGACGCTGACCACGGTCTGCGCTGCCTCGTAGCGCGTGCGCGGATGCAATGCGGCGCGCAGTGCGTCGGGTGTGAATTTGCCGTCGGCGCCGTCGAGCCCGGTAATCTGGAAGCCGCCAAGAGCGGCATGGGTGCCGCCCTCGCGCGAGAGGATATGCGCGGTGCGATGCGCGAGGATCTCGTCGCCGGGCCGGCAATGCGCCAGCAGGCCGGCGACATTGCACATGGTACCCGATGGCATGAACACGGCGGCTTCCTTGCCGAGCAGTTCGGCGACGCGGTCGCAGAGCGCGTTGACGGTGGGATCGTCGCCGACCTGCTCATCGCCGACATCTGCCGCAGCCATCGCCGCGCGCATCGCGGGCGTGGGCTTCGTCTGTGTGTCGGACAGAAGGTTGATGCGAACCGGCGGCTGTGACGGATCGGGGCGAGCAGGGGTGAAGGGCATTGGGAATTCCACGTTATTACACACCACAAGCTACCCCGTCATTGCGAGCCCGCAAAATCGTCTTGCGATTTTGCTGAGCGAAGCAATCCAGAGTGAACGAGCGAAGGCTGGATTGCTTCGTCGCTACGCTAAGGGGAAAGTTGCATGCAACTTTCCTTGACCTCGCAATGACGGCTGATGGGACAGAGGCCAAACAAAAAAGGCCCCGGAAAATCCGGGGCCTTGATCTTGTCTGCGCTGTTAGAAATTAGCGCGAATAGAATTCGACGATCAGATGCGGTTCCATCTGCACGGCGAAAGGAACGTCCGACAGCTGCGGAATGCGGATGAACTTGGCGGTCATCTTGCTGTGGTCGGTTTCGACGTAATCTGGGGTGTCGCGTTCGCCGAGCTGGCTGGCTTCCAGAACGAAAGCGAGCTGCTTGGAGGATTCCTTGATCTCGATGACGTCGCCAACCTTCACGAGATAGCTCGCGATGTTGACGCGCTTGCCGTTCACCTTGATGTGGCCGTGGTTGATGAACTGACGGGCCGCAAACATGGTGGCGACGAACTTGGCGCGATACACGACGGTGTCGAGGCGGCGCTCGAGCAGGCCGATCAGGTTTTCACCGGTGTCGCCCTTGAGACGTCCGGCTTCCACATAGATGGAGTGGAACTGGCGCTCGGAGATGTTGGCGTAATAGCCCTTCAGCTTCTGCTTGGCGCGCAGCTGCGTGCCGAAGTCGGAGAGCTTGCCCTTGCGGCGCTGGCCGTGCTGGCCGGGGCCGTATTCACGCTTGTTGACCGGAGACTTGGGACGACCCCAAATGTTCTGGCCCATACGGCGGTCGATTTTATATTTAGCTTCACTACGCTTTGTCATCGCGTCCTCGATGTTCAATGGTCAATGTGAGGAGACGCGCCCTCCTGTGTACCGTGATCAGTCCAGAGTCTGGAAAATCTCGGCACCGACAGGTTCATTCCCAAAGCTGGGTGGAGAACCACGGGTGCGAAACGCTTCGCGGGCCGAAAACGGCCCGCGAGCAAGGCGGTTTCTAGGGTGAAGGCCCGGTTATGTCAATTGAAAGACGGGCTTTTTGCCGTTTTGCGGGCTTACAGCGCCAATCCGGCCAGTTTTGGCGCAAAATCGGCCTCGAAATGGCAGTTTCACCGCCTGATGCCTTCGAATCCGGCGGCGATTCCGCGCTGGAACAATGACCAGTCGAATCCCAGCGCCAGCGCCACATAGCCCCGCTCGATCATGGCGTTGCCCATATCGGCATTCAGCGCCGCGCCGCCCAGCGGCACGCCTGACTTGAGGATTCCCGCTTCGGCCTTTGCCACCAGCGCCTGCACCTCGGGATCGCCGGGCTGGCCGCGTTTGCCGATGGATGTGGCGAGGTCGCCGACGCCGATCACGGCGATGTCGATGCCCGGTGTGGCCATGATCTCGCCGATCCGGTTCACCGCATCGATATGCTCGATGGTGATCATGCAGATCATGCTGTCGTCGGCACGCGCCATATAGTCGGGCATGCCCACGTTCCAGCGGAACGGCGCGTGGAACGGTCCCCATAGCCGCTCGCCCTGGGTCGGATAGCGCAGGCTGCGCGCGGCCTTGTAGGCATCGTCGGCGCTGTTGATCATCGGGAAGTTGATGCCCATCGCGCCGAAATCCATCGGCGCTTTCGCCAGCCATGGCTCATTGGCGGCGATCCGCACCAGCGGCGTGCAGGGCGTGCCCGCGGTGGCCATGATCATCCCATGCGCCGTGTTGAGATCGATCGGGCCGTGTTCGAGGTCGACGATGATCCAGTCCAGCGTCTGCGCCATGATGCGCACGGTCTGGATCGACGGGATGGTAGCAATGGCCCCGAAAGTGGGGCGGCCCTCGCGCCATTTCTGCTTGAGATCGTGAAATGGCGCGGGGGTCGTCATCGTCACATGGGATCCTGTTATTTCGGCGCGGGCGTCGCCACTGGCTTGCCGTCTTCCACGACATAGACTGCCATGATCTTCAGGCCCTTGTCGCCGGTCTTCACGTCATGCGGAATCCCGGCCGGGACGGCATAGGAATCGCCGGCCTTGAGTGCCTGGTCCGGCTGGCCCTCGACGATCAGCGTCGCGTCGCCATCGAGAACGTAACCGGTATCGACACCCGGATGGGTATGGCGGCCGGCGAGCTGGTTCGGGCCGAGCTCAGCCACGACCGTCACGATGCGATGGCCGGCGGGATATTTGACGTCCTGCAGCGGCGTGCGCTTGATGCCTTGTGCACTGGCAGCACCGGCGCAGGCCGTGATCGCCGCGCCAACGAGCAGTGTCTTGAGAAGGCCATTCTTCAGAAAATTCGTATCGAGCATGCTGGTCTCCCTTTGCCGTTCTCTTTTCGGAACGGCGCGCCGCAAGGCTAGCAGCGCGCAAGGGAAAGTCGAGCGCTCGCTATGCCGCGACCTGTCCGCCGAAGAACGGCGCCAGTGCCTCCGGCCAGGCGTGGCGCTTGCCGGAGGTGTAGAGCAGCACGGCATCGCCGGGCGGCACGCCGGGCTGATGATCGCCGATCAGGCCGACCACGCGCCGTGCGATGGCGGGAGCCGGATCGATCCATGCCACCGGCCACGGCGCGATACGATTGAGATGGTCCAGCAACAGCGGGTAATGCGTACAGGCGAGCACGATCGTGTCGGTGCGGGCACCGGCGGCGTCCTGCACGAAGCAGGGCGCGATCTCGCGAAACAGATCGGCGTCGTCGATGCCTTGGCCGCCGAGTGCGCCTTCCGCCAGTGCGGCGAGTTCGGCGGAGCCGACCAGCGTGACGATGCAGCCGCCGCCGAATTCGCGGATCAGCGTCTGGGTATATTCGCGCTTCACGGTGCCTGACGTGCCGAGCACGGAGACGCGCTTGCTGACCGAGCGCGCGCAGGCCGGCTTGATCGCCGGCACGGTGCCGACAAAGGGCACGGCATAGGCGGCGCGCAGATGGCTGAGCACCAGCGTCGAGGCCGTGTTGCAGGCGATGACGACGAGGTCGGGCCGATGCGCAGCAATCAGCTCGCCCATCAGCGGCACCACGCGGCCGATCAGCGCCTCCTCGGTGTGCTGGCCGTAGGGAAAGAACGCGTCATCCGCCACATAGACATAGCGGGCATCCGGACGCGCCTTCGCGATCTCGCGCTGGACGGTGAGGCCGCCGAGACCGGAGTCGAACACAAGGATGGTGGGACGCGTGGGCATCATGAGAGCCTAGGGGAGGATGGTTACTGCGGAGTTGCTGCGGGTCTGGCAATCAAGACAGGGGCATTCGGGCTTTTTCGGGAAGGGCGGCGGTTCTTAACCTCTCCCCGTCCTTTTGTTCAGTCCGGACAGATCGCTGACAGGTGTTCGGAGACATAGTTGACACATTCAGATTGGCTGGAGTCCTCCTTTTCAGGAGGTTTCCATGCCATGGCGCGAGGTGTCGGCAATGGATCAACGGCGGGAGTTTGCCCTTTTGGCAATGCAGGAGGGCGTCAATCGGCGAGAACTGTGTCGGCGGTTCGGGATCAGCCCGCAGACCGGCTACAAATGGCTGGCGCGGGTCGAGGCCGGCGATGCGGAACTGGCCGATCGGTCGCGGCGACCGCTTGTCAGCCCACGACGCAGCAATATGGCAATCGAGACGCTGGTGCTTGCGGTGCGCGATGCCCATCCGGCCTGGGGCGCGCGCAAGATTGCGTACTGCCTGCAGCGTGACGGGATGACACCGCCGGCGATCTCCACCGTGCATGAGATCCTGCACCGCAACGGCCGCATTATCCTGCCGCCGGGCGGCGCAACACAGCCGCTGCAGCGCTTCGAGAAGGAGGCGCCCAACCAGCTATGGCAGATGGATTTCAAAGGGCGCATGCCGCTGGCCAACAACGCAGCATGCCATCCGCTCACCGTAATCGACGACCACTCGCGCTATGCACTTTGCATCCAGGCCTGCGCAAACGAACAGAGTGCAACCGTGCAGCAGCGGCTGATACAGACTTTCCGGCGCTATGGTCTGCCGGACGCGTTCTTCGTCGACAACGGCTCGCCTTGGGGCGACAGCGGCGGCTCGCGCTGGACTGCCCTGCGGGTCTGGTTGCTCAAGCTTGGCGTCGACACGATCTATGCAAGGCCGTTCCACCCGCAAAGCCGCGGCAAGAACGAACGCTTCCACCGTTCCCTCAAGGCCGAAGTATTCGCGGCACGCCGGTTCCGCGACTTTGCCGAACTACAGCGCGCTTTCGATACATGGCGCACCGTCTACAATCTGCAACGCCCCCACGAAGCACTCGGCATGGACGTTCCCGCTACCCGTTACAAACCCAGCACGCGGCCGATGCCCGACAAAATCGTCGAGGTCGAATATGCCAGCAATGACATCGTGCGCCGCGTCTCAGTCAATCCGCGCATCGACTTCAAGGGCCGGCGATGGCGCGTACCAAAAGCCTTTCGCGGCGAACGGCTGGCAATCCGCCCCTTGGACAGCGACGGCCACTACGGGATTTTCTTCGGCAGCCGGAAAGTCGCAGAAATCGACTTGACTGGCACAAAAAGTGTCAGTGATGTCTCCGAACAGGTGTCAACCATGTCTCCCGACTGAACACCTTTACGGGGAGAGGTCGCCCGGCGTAGCGCAGCGAAGCCGGGCGGGTGAGGGGCAAGGCACGCGGTCACCGCTTGTTGCGCTCTCTCGGATCGGAATCTTCGATCCGAAAACGATACGCTTAGGACAGGCCAATGCCTCGCCCCTCACCCCACCCCTCTCCCCGCGCAAGATGCGGGGAGAGGGAGCGCTCTCACGCATCTCGACCTGTTACACCGGCGCTAGCGGCTGCCGCGCTCCGGCCGGTAACTCGACCTCTATCGCGTCGCCCGCTGCCACTTCGCCATCGGCAACGACAACCGCCATCACCCCGGCCTTGCAGAGGACATTGCCATTCGCATCGCGATCCTGCGTCGCTGTCTTCAATCCTTGCTGAAAGCGGTCCATCAACACACAGGGTTCGCGCAATCCGGTAAGTTCGATCACGGCGGACTCGCCGAGATGCAGCCGCGTGCCGGTCGGTAGTGCTGCAAGGTCGATCCCCGATGTGGTGACATTCTCGCCGAGATCGCCGGGCTGGATCGTGAAACCCTTGGCGCTCAATTCGTCGAACAGTTCGGACGGGATCAGATGCACCTGGCGCAGGTTCGGCCTGGCAGGATCGCGGCGGCGATCGTAGCGATGCTGCACCAATGAGCCCATATGGCCGTCGCCTTCGACGCCGAGGCCGCTGAGCAGGCGGATGCTCAGGCTTGGCGTCTTGCTGAAGCGATGACCGCGCCGCAGACATACGGCGACGATGTAGCCAGTGGAATCCGTCCTCATGGTGAGGAGGCGCCGCTTCGGCGCCGTCTCGAACCATGGCGTGTGGCGCTCATCCTTCGAGACGCGACGAAGACGTCGCTCCTCAGGATGAGGTACCGAACACGCGCTTGAAGATCGTGTCCACATGCTTGAGGTGATAGCCGAGGTCGAACTTCTCGGAAATCTCGTCGTCGGTGAGATATTTCTTCACCTCGGGATCGTTCTTCAGCAGTGTCTGGAAGTCGCCTTCGCCGCGCCAGACCGGCATGGCGTTGCGCTGCACCAGCTTGTAGCTGTCTTCGCGCGACGCGCCCTTCTGCGTGAGTGCGATCAGCACGCGCTGTGAATGCACGAGGCCGCCGAGGCGGTCGAGATTCTTCTGCATGTTTTCCGGATAGACCAGCAGCTTCTCGATCACGCCGGCCATGCGGTTGAGCGCGAAGTCGAGCGTCACCGTGGCGTCAGGCCCGAACATGCGCTCGGCGGAGGAGTGCGAGATATCGCGCTCGTGCCACAGCACGACGTTTTCCAGCGCCGGTGTCACATAGGCGCGCACCATGCGGGCGAGGCCGGTGATGTTCTCGGTCAGCACCGGGTTGCGCTTGTGCGGCATCGCCGACGAGCCCTTCTGGCCCTCGGAGAAAAACTCCTCGGCTTCCAGCACCTCGGTGCGCTGCATGTGGCGGATTTCCACAGCCAAGCGCTCCATCGACGAGGCGATGACGCCGAGCGTCGCGAAGAACATCGCATGGCGGTCGCGCGGGATCACCTGGGTCGAGATCGGCTCCGGCACGAGACCCATCGCTTTCGCGACATGTTCTTCGACGCGCGGATCGATCTGCGCGAAGGTGCCGACAGCGCCGGAGATCGCGCAGGTGGCGACTTCCTTGCGCGCGGCGACGAGGCGCTCGCGGTTACGGGTGAATTCGGCATAGGCATAAGCGAGCTTGAGACCGAAAGTGACCGGCTCGGCATGGATGCCATGGGATCGGCCGATGGTCGGCGTCATCTTGTGCTCGAAGGCGCGGGTCTTCAGCGCGGCGAGCAGGCGGTCGATATCGGCGATCAGGATGTCGGCGCAGCGGGTGAGCTGCACGTTGAGGCAGGTGTCGAGGACATCCGATGACGTCATGCCCTGATGCACGAAGCGCGCCTCGGGGCCGACGATTTCGGCCAGATGGGTCAGGAAGGCGATGACGTCATGCTTGGTCTCGCGCTCGATCTCGTCGATGCGCTCCACATTGAAGGTGGCATCCTTGGCCTTGGCCCAGATCGTCTTCGCTGCGTCCTTCGGAATGGTGCCCAGTTCCGCCAGCGCATCGGCGGCATGCGCCTCGATCTCGAACCAGATCTTGAAGCGGGTCTGCGGCTCCCAAATGGAGGCCATTTCCGGACGGGTATAGCGAGGGATCATTGCGCACTCTGACGTTTGGGGGATTACGCCGCGCTTTAGCAGATCGGGGCGGGGGAGGCCACCTCGGAGAAGGGGGCTTGGCGCGAAACCGCCGACGATACCGCAAACATCCGGCATGGCACCCGGGCGGCGCAGTGTGGCTGGACACTAGGTTTACAATCCTGTATGATTATAGTCATAGGAAAGAAGGGTGGAGGTTGCAATGGAAATAATGCAGGAACTGGACGAGATCGATGGAACCCTAGCCCGCCTGAGGTACGAATTGTGCGGGCTCAAATTGGAATTGAAGTTTCGAAGGTTGATCAATCGGAAAGCTGGATTCGACCCCGGTCAGCCGCGGGACGCCCTTGGCATGAGGACCGATGGTAGTGGAGGTGCGTCAGTCGACGAGACGGGCGAAAATCAGGTATCTGCAACATTCGCAGATCTGGCAAGCGTTCCGCGGTTCGAGGAATTGCTCGGCGGAAATGGCAGTAATACGACTGAAGACTTCCTTCAAAATATAGCGGCCACGATTACGCAGGATACCGCACGAACGGGAATCCCGACTATCGACGAAACAACCGAGAAGCTATCGGCCGATTTAATCCGAGTTATGGATGGACTAGAATTTATCCCCGATCAAACGCCGCAAGCATACGGGATTGCGGTGCATGTGGCGTTTGCCACAAGGGTCAGGGCCGCCGACTATCCCGGGATTGGCGAGGACGGAGTTGAACAAAGCTTCCTTTTCAAGGAGGTCGTCGAATATGGCATTGCCGGCAGTATACGAACCGACGTAGCTTTGAGGGATGTAGGCGGTGACGTGATCGCGATCTACGACTTAAAGACCGGAGGCGCGGTACTGAGCGCATCAAGGGCCGATGAACTGAGAGCGCATACGGGGGCGTTGCCAAATACACCGGTTATTGAATTGAACTTTTTTCGTGGATCACGGCTAAAGCATGAGCAGATCGCGGAAAATTTTCGAGTTGATCCAGCCCCGCGCAACGGGGACGGTTGTGTGCGGGAATTATCTGATTATCAAGCCGAGCGTCTACGTCGCTCGCGGCTTTTTTCTCGACACCACGCCGCATAAGAATCAGATGAAGCTCTTCCGGGTGGTTATGCCATTGTATCGCCCGGGAGAATATTTCTCGCTCAATTATAGTAATACGATTTCTGGCGAACACGCCGGGTTATTTCTTGTCGACAGAAAAGCCTACGCTGAGTCTGCGTCAATCGTGCTCGATAAAATCAACCCGCATATCGAACCCCTAAGGAATCTTCACGGCCCCCGAGAGTTTCTTGGTTACATCTCCTGGATGGCGAGCAACCGCATGATGCCCGTTCGTCTCGATTTCGGGTTGACGCATTATTTGCTCGGCAACTTGCAGCAAGCGACCGACATCTTTCGCGGCATGGAACGGGATCTCGCCGACTACAAGCCGCAAAGACAGGACAGGTATCGGTCGGTGATTACGCAGGTTTTGGATCTGCTGGAAAACGACCCCGCAGCATTGCAACCACTGCTCGACACCTGGCGTGATGAGCAAATCGAGAAACTTGGACTGTCAGCAAGCGTAGTGCCGCCGCGGCTCCGACTGGTGCCTTGATCGGTCCGCGGCATTCTTTGCGCGATCCGCAGCGTCGGGAACCATCCTGGTCGTTCTGTCCGGGACCGAGTCATTCCGGAAAGTTGTTTCTCTCAGTCAGAATACAAGTGCCGACCTTTCATCCGTCATTCCGGGGCGCTCTTGCGCGGGCCCGGAATCCATAGACACGATGTCAGTTGCTGAGTGGGGCGTCTGGCCGTCGGCGCGATCGCCAACCAATAGGAATGCTCGCGTAGCATCTGAAACAAGGCGATCCCAAAGCAGGAATGCTATTTCAGCAGCAACTTCGTCGTCACCGCCATGAACCGTCGGTTCGGCCCGGCGTGAAACTGGTCGGCGTCCACGGTCTCGACCAGCACAGCCAGCGTCTGCGTGCCGTCCTTGGCCTGGTGATGATAGACATCGGCAATCCCGTAGGCCGTCACACAGCGGCGGCGCCTTGGCAGTTGCTTGTCCTGTTGCAGGGTGACGGGCGCGGCGCCGTCGATGCTCAGTTGCAGTGTCATGCCGGTGACGATGACGCTGCCATAGGTGCCGCGGCCGCCGGCGCCATAACATGACGCTTTGCCGAGCGCCTGATCGGAGAGCGTCAGAAGCAACTTGCGGCCGTCCGGCAAAGTGATGGCCTGCGTGGTGGCGAGCGGCTTCGGGTCCATCTGATAGATGCCGATCTCGTCGAGATCCATCGATGGCTTGCCGGCGAAACGCGTGCCGGGCTCGGTGATACCAAGCTTGCCCAGCAGCGGTTTGGCCTTGGCCATCAGCTCGGCGCGCACGGCATCCACTTCGCGCTCGTCATCGTCTTTGGTGCGAAGGGAGAAGGGCGTACCCTTCGCAAAGTCGTCGGTGCGCGTGTCGATCACCTGGATCTCGGCGACGATCTCGGTCGCATCATAGAGCTGCGTATAGTGCTCGAAGGCGAAATGCGCGCCGTCCGGCGAGAAGCCGATCACTTTGCGGGCGGCAGCGTCGCCGGCCTGCGCCGTGCCGAGCAAGGCGAGCGAGAGCAGGGGAACGAGCAGGAGGCGGTGAAAGCCGGCGATTGAATGCTGTGTCATCCCGGTTGGTCGCGCGACACGGAGCAAAGTTCATGCGCATATTGGTCTTCGCAGGTGTTGACAACATTCCTTTAAGGATTATTATCCGAATTGTCCGGTTCGCGAGGGGCACTTCTAGAGGCGTCTTGAGGTGGAACAGGGATGCGGCGCCTGCGGGCGGGAGGAAGACGTTTCCTCACGCACTCGGGAGGCCTTGGGTCACCGTCCGGCCCCACTACGGGGGTCTGCCACTCATGCTGGCTGGACGTGGCATTGGTGAACGGCGGGAAACCGTCGGGATCAGCGGAGTGCGGAGCTCTGCGCCTTTGCCCGGAAGAACGGTCCCGGGGACAGAAATCGCCGCGGTGGCGCGCCGTGAGGCGTTGCGCGGTTGCAGCTTGCCGGCGTTCCGGCGGAGCGGATCGCGACAGAAACCACCCCTTGCGCCTCACGGCGCGCTGCCACCCCTCATCGTTGAGGGGGACTGCTCACACCTCGGACGCGCAAGCGCCGCGAGAATGCGAGAGCGTGGCTGTTTGATATTTGGATCGGGAGAAGCGACTACACCATCTCGCCGCGGGCATTCGCTGCCGCCGCGCGGATGCCGTCGATATTCGCCTTGTAGCTTTCCACGGTGCCGCCCTTGAATACGGCCGAGCCGGCGACGAAGGCATTGGCACCTGCTGCGGCGAGTTGCCCGGCGACTGCAGCGGACACGCCGCCATCGACTTCAATGTCGATCGGACGGCCCGCGGTCATCGCGCGCAGGTCCGAGATCTTGCCGAGCGCGGACGGAATGAACGCCTGGCCGCCGAAGCCGGGATTGACCGACATCACCAGCACGAGATCGACGAGATCGATCACATATTCGATGGCCGAGAGCGGCGTGCCGGGATTGAGCGAGACGCCGGCCTTCTTGCCGAGCGCGCGGATCGCCTGCAGCGAGCGATGCAGATGCGGGCCCGCCTCGGCGTGGACGGTGATGTGATCGCAGCCGGCCTTGGCGAAGGCTTCGAGATAGGGATCGCATGGTGCGATCATCAGATGCGCGTCGAAGATCTTTGTCGTGTGCGGGCGCATCGCCTTGATGACGTCGGGGCCGTAGGAAATGTTCGGCACGAAATGGCCGTCCATGACGTCGAGATGCATCCAGTCGGCGCCGGCGGTATCCACGGCGCGGACCTCTTCGCCAAGCCTCGCGAAATCAGCCGCCAGGATGGACGGGGCGATCACCAGCGGGCGGGGCGTGAAGCTCTGGGACATCGGGGTTTCCTGGGGTTTCCTGAACATTTTTGGGCGGCGGCGAATGGACCGCCTCGCGTAACATGGGGCCGGGGGACGGGCAACGCTCGCGGCAAATCGGCAAGTTCTGCCGCGGCGGCATGATTTGCCGGGACATGTGCGCGCGGCCGTCGCTACGGGCCATTGTTTTCTCGACGTTTTTTCGCTGGCACGCGGCTTGCTGAAATCCTTGCAAGGAATTGCGCCGCGGATGCGGCATGAGCAGGAGACACGCGATGTTGCAGGCCCTCGGTCTTGCCTCGTCCGCACTGGATGCGCTTCAGGCGCTGACGTCGAAGAAGACCGCTGCGTCGAAGCCGACCACCGGCCTCACGCAGCAATCGGCGGCGAGCGTTTTCAACGTTGCCGGCAGCGCCTCGCAGACCAGTTCATCGACATCCTCCACATCGAGCGCCAGCTCGTCATCCTCGACATCGATCTCGGCGAGCACGATGAGCGCGCTGCTGGATGCGCAGAGCCAGTCGGTGTCGTCGTCTTCGAAGAGCCGGTCGGACGCGCTGAAGAGCCTGTTTGCGCAGCTCGACGGCGACGGCAGCGGCGGCATCAGCAAGGCGGAATTCGAGGACAAGCTCGGCGCCGGTGGCACCAATGTGGAGAATGCCGACAAGGTGTTTGCCAAGCTCGACAAGGATGGCGACGGGTCGGTCAGCCAGGACGAACTGGGTTCGGCGTTGAAAGGCTCCGGCAAGGGACATCACGCCGGTGGCGGTGGTGGATCTGGTAGTGGCTCCGACACTGCCGGCTCGACCACAACGACCACGGTGAATGCCGATGGCAGCACTACGACGTCTATCGCCTATGCGGACGGATCGACGGTGAGTTCGACCACAGCCGTCCCGGCGTCGTCCACGTCATCAACCGCAAGCTCGTCCTATAACGCGATCGAAAAGATGATCGCGCGTCAGGCGCAGCAGATCTCAAACGCGAAGTCGACGCTGGCGATCAGCGCCTGATCTGCGCTCTGACCCCGAACGCGCCAGTTCGCGATAGGCGAAGCGATCACGAATACGGTGATTGAAGAACGCGCCGCGTGACGCGGCGCTGCTGAAGGCCGCGTGCACTTCCGGCGGCACCTGCGCATAAGCATACCGGCGGCCGCTGGTGAAGGTGACACGCAATTCGCGGCTCACCGGATCATAAGTGACATGTCGAATCGCAGTCGACGGCATCGCAATCCTCCGAATGTCTCCCGGATAGAAACGATTACCGGAGCGATTGGTTGCGCAGCGAGGACCTAGTTCCGGTCGCGAAACGCCGGAAGCGCCGGACAACGGCGCGAGCTGTCGCGTCATACACTCGATGCGCGAGGGCGCGGGTGATGACGTGACCGGCCGACATGATCGGCATATCAACGTCACACGCGGAAGATGTCGATCGAGCCAGATGCTTATCCTGATTTTGATATGCCACCCCTTCTGAAACGAGGGGGCTCAACACCTATCAAATTGGTTTCCGATGTGATCCACAGCGTGCAGGAGGAAAACGGTGTGCGACGTGCGCAATCGAAAAAATAACAACAGTCGATAGCGCGCGTTTTGGAAACGTTACAGGTTTGGAGCTGGACGAGTGAAGGAAGTGAATGGTGGCTGGAGGAGCAAGGTATTGCTCGTCTTGCTTGGGGTGCTGTTTGCCGTGGCTGGCATTGCGTTTATCTGGGGTGGCGCAGTTCTCATCTCGCGTAGTGGAAGTTGGTATTATCTGATCGCCGGTCTCGCGCTTTGCGGCGTCGGGGCTGGTTTGATTCTCGGCAGGCTTTTTGTTCTGCCTTTATATGCAGTGCTATTCGTCGCGTCCGCGATCTGGGCTGTCTGGGAGAGCGGATTCGAATTCTGGCCGCTTTTCGCGCGTCTCTTCATCTTCCTCGCCGCGGCGTTCGCCCTCGCGCTCGTGACGCCGCTCCTGCGCGGGCGCGCTGGTTTGCCACGCGCGATTGGCAAGAGCTTCACCGTTGCGGGCGGCCTGCTGGTGCTGATCATCGCCTCGGTCGCCGGCATGTTCGTCGATCGCACCGAAACCTTCGCGTCTGCAGAGACGGGCAAGGTCGCTGTCACGGCGGACAGTGAGCAGAAGAACTGGGACAACTGGGGCAACAATCCCGGAGGCGAGCGTTTTGCCGCGCTGGACCAGATCAATCGCAGCAACGTCAACAAGCTGAAGGTCGCCTGGACGTTCCGCACCGGCGACATCGCAGACAATGACGCTTCAGGCCTCGGCTCGGAAGACCAGCAAACGCCGATGCAGATCGGCAGCTCGGTCTATCTCTGCACGCCGCACAACAACGTCATCGCGCTCGACGCCGATACAGGCAAAGAGAAATGGCGCACCGTCATCAATGCGCGCCACACCCGCTGGATGCGTTGCCGTGGCCTGGCCTATATCGACCTGAGCGGCAAGGACTCCAATCGCGGTCAGTCGGCGAGCCTGACCCAGACAGGCGACGCTTCCGGCACCGTCTGCACGCGACGCCTCTTCACCAACACGATCACGGGTCAGCTTATTGCCATCGATGCAGATACGGGCGCGTTTTGCCCCGGCTTCGGCGATAACGGCCGGGTCAATCTGCTGGATGGTCTGGGTAAGGCACCGACGGGCGTCTACAAGGTTACCTCGGCGCCGACGCTTGCGGGCGATGTCCTCGTGCTCGGCGGCTTCGTCACCGACAACCTGGCGATCGACGTGCCATCGGGCGTCATCCGCGCCTACGACGTGGCGACCGGCAAGCAGCGCTGGGCGTTCGATGCCGGCAATCCCGCGGTCAAGGGCGCACCGACGGCGGATCAGGCCTATACGCGCGGCTCGCCCAATTCCTGGGCCCCGATGTCCTATGACCCGAAGCTCAATCTGGTCTTCGTGCCGATGGGCAACGCAGCTCCCGACCTGTGGGGCGGCAACCGCACGCCGGAGATGGAGAAATATGCCTCTTCGGTCGTTGCACTCGACGCAGCCACGGGTGAAGTCCGCTGGTCGTTCCAGAGCGTCCATCACGACCTCTGGGACTTCGACGTCCCGATGCAGCCGACGCTGACAGACTTCCCGAATGCCAGTGGTGCGGCGACGCCGGCCGTCGTCTTTGGCACCAAGCATGGCCAGATATTCGTGCTGGACCGTGCCACGGGCAAGCCGCTGACCAAGGTCGAGGAAGTGCCGGCTCCGGCGGGCAACCTGAAGGGCGAGCGCTATTCGCCCACGCAGCCGCTGTCCACCGGCATGCCGGAGATCGGCAGGTCCACATTGACCGAAGCCGACATGTGGGGCGTGACGCCGTTCGATCAGCTACTGTGCCGTATTGAGTTCAAGGGCTACAAGCATATCGGCCTGTTCGATCCGCCGTCTGCAGAGCAGTGGCAGTTGCAGTATCCCGGCTCGCTGGGTGGCCTGAACTGGGGCAGCATCTCGGTCGATCCGACCAGCAATACACTGTTCCTGAACGACATGCGGCTCGGTCTGTGGCAGCGCGCCTTCGAGCGCAAGGAAGGTGAGAAGATTCTGCCAGGTGCCGTGCCGATGACCGGTGCGCCGTACTGGATCATGAAGGACCGCTTCCTCTCGGCCCTCAAAGTGCCGTGTCAGAAGCCGCCTTTCGGCACCATGACGGCGGTGGATCTGAAGACGCAGAAGATCGCGTGGCAGAAGCCGATCGGCACCGTGCAAGACACCGGCCCGCTCGGCCTGAAGATGGGCCTCCCGGTGCCGATCGGGATGCCGACCATCGGCGGCTCGATGGCAACCCAGGGCGGCTTGGTCTTCTTCGCCGCCACGCTCGACTACTATCTGCGCGCCATCGACAGCGCGACCGGCAAGGAGCTCTGGAAGGGCCGCTTGCCGGTCGGCAGCCAGGCGACGCCGATCAGCTACAAGTCACCGGCGACGGGCAAGCAATATGTGCTCATCACCGCCGGCGGCGCGCGCCAGTCCATCGAGCGGGGCGACCACGTGGTAGCTTACACCTTGGCTGACTGACCACTGAAGATGCGAATTGGGAGGCCGGGCGCGATGCCCGGCCTTTTTCTTTGAGCCGAACTGTGGCCGGCTAGAAGCTTTGCGATGACCGGTCGATGTCTCGCGGCCCTAAACAGGCATGCGCGTTGGTGCCGATTATGTCGCGCGCTGAAAACGGTCGCGCCATGCGGGGAGGGCGCCGGTGAAAGACAGCGCCGTCGCTTCATACACACCACGCGCGATGGCGCGGGCGATCACATTACCCGCGATCATGCCGAGCTCCGTCAAACCCACCAGCGGATCGATCGGCTTCTCGCCCGTCGCGGCCGCAAACACGATGTCGCCATCGAGCGGCGCATGCACCGGATAGATCGCGCGCGCAAATCCGGTCTGTGCCATCATGGCGAGACGCCGTGCCTGCGCCTTGGTCAGGATCGCATCAGTGACGACGACGGCAAGTGTCGTGTTCTCGATCGAGGTTGCCGCCGGTCCGCCCTTGATACGCATCGCCAGCATCTCGGGTTTCAACTTGTTCGGCATGCCGTGTCCGCCGAACTCGTTGCCGACTTCGAATGGCGCCGCCCAGAAGTGTGGGCCATCGCCGATCGTGATACTGCCGACCGCATTGACTGCAGCGAGTGCGGCGACGCGCACGCCCGATGGCGTGACGGCGGAGGCCGAGCCGATGCCGCCTTTGTAGTTGACTGTCGTGGCCCCGAGCCCTGCGCCGACGCTGCCGAGCTTGAAGCCATCGCTGGCGGCCGCCGCGGCGGCGTAGCCGAGATCGCGATAGGGCGGGAAGCGGCCCCAGGCCTTGTCGCCGCCATTGAGCAGGTCGAACAGGATCGCGCCGGGCACGATGGGGATGACGGCATTGCCGATCTGGTAGCCGCGGCCCTGTTCGGCGAGCCAGGCCTGTACGCCGCCGCCGGCTTCGAGGCCGAAGGCCGAGCCGCCGGCCAGCGCGAGGCCGTGGATCGCGTCCACAGTGTTCACAGGATCGAGCAGGGCGCTTTCGCGCGTGCCCGGTCCGCCGCCGCGTATGTCCACGGAGGCCACGGCCGGTTCGTCGAACAGGATGGCGGTGACGCCGGAGGCCAGTTGGGCGTCGTCGGCATGGCCGACGCGAACGCCGGCGATATCGGTGAGCAGGTTCTTCATGGCGGTTCCCTCTTGGTCCGACCAGACCGCAGCAAGGCTGCCCGGTCAACCGATCACGCGTGATCACAACAGCCGGAAGTGGCGGGCATTTGATCCATCCCGCTTGCATCCCGTCATGTCAGCAGTGCATCTAGCCGCATGATCTCCGATGTCACGATCCCCGCCGCATTGATTGCCGGCATTGTCTCATTCCTGTCGCCCTGCGTGCTGCCGCTGGTGCCGCCCTATCTCATCTATCTCACCGGCGCGACCATCGAGCACGTCGCCAATGACGAGCAGGAAGCGGCCTCTAGGCGCGCGGTGATGATCTCGGCTGGCATGTTTGTGCTGGGCTTCTCCACGGTGTTTGTGGCGCTCGGCGCCAGCGCCAGCCTGGTCGGCAGCGTGGTCCGCTCCTATGCGGCGGAGCTGTCAATCGTTGCCGGCATCCTGATCATCCTGATGGGCCTGCATTTCCTCGGCCTCACGCGCATCGGGCTGCTGATGCGCGAGGGACGCCTGAGCATGCCCAGGCCCGTGGGGCTGTGGGGCGCCTATGTGATGGGTCTGGCTTTTGCGTTTGGCTGGACGCCGTGCATCGGACCTATCCTTGCGGCGATCCTGTCGGTGGCGGCGGCAGAAGCAACGGTGACCAAGGGCGCAGGGCTGCTCGCGGTTTATTCCCTCGGCCTCGGCATCCCGTTCCTGATCGCGGCCTTCATGGTGGAGCAATTCTCCAGCGTGTTTGCGCGCATGAAGAAGCATCTCGTCTACGTCGAGCGCGCGATGGGCGTGTTGATGGTGATCACCGGCATCGCGTTTCTCACCGGCGCCGTGTCGAATGCCAGCATCTGGCTGCTTGAGACGTTTCCCGCGCTGCAGAATTTCGGGTGAGGGGGTCCCTCGTAACCTCGCCCCGCACTTGCGGGGAGAGGTCGGCGCGCAGCGCCGGGTGAGGGGCCTCACGCTGGAGAAGACACAACCGATATCTATCGGGTCGGCAGATCAACAAAGTTAGCAACCCGCCCGGACAATATTCGATCCGATAGTCCGAGATGGGGCAGGTGCATACCATGCCCCTCACCCGGTCAGCTTCGCCGCCCGACCTCTCCCCGCAAAGAGCGGGGAGAGGTTAAGGGAAGCGCTCGCGGCGTCGCCTCAGGTTCCCTTCGCGTCGATCTGGGTGTAGTTGCCCTTGGCGTCCCACTTATAGACGACGTAGTCGATCGCCTTGATGTCGCCCTTGGCGTCAAACGCCATCTTGCCGAGCACGGTGTCCCATTCGCCGGCCTTGATCACATCCATCACCTTCTTGGTGTCGGTGGAGCCGGCCTTGGCAACGGCCTGCGACCAGACCTGGAACGCTGCATAGGTGTAGAGCGTGTAGCCTTCGGGATCGATGTTCTTAGCCTTGAACTTCTCGACGATCGCCTTCGCGGTCGGCTTGTTGCGCGGATCGGGGCCGAAGGTGAACAGCGTGCCTTCTGCCGCGGGGCCGGTGATGGAGGCGAATTCCTTGTCGTTCATGGCGTCGCCGGCCATCAATATGGTCTTGAGGCCCTGGTCGCGCATCTGGCGCAGGATCAGACCGGCTTCCTGGTGATAGCCGCCGACATAAACCAGATCGATATTGTCGCGCTTCAGGCGCGAGACGATCGAGTTGAAGTCCTTGTCGCCCTTGTTGTAGCTCTCGAACATCTTTTCGGTGAAGCCGGTCTTGTTGAGCGCCTTCTTGGTCTCGTCGGCGAGACCCTTGCCGTAAGTGGTCTTGTCGTTGAGGATCGCGACGTTCTTGCCCTTGAAGTTCTTGGCAATGTAGTCGGCGGCAACGAGGCCCTGCTGGTCGTCACGGCCGCAGACGCGCAGCACATTGGCGAGCTTGCGTTCGGTGAACAGCGGATTGGTCGAAGCCGGCGTGATCTGTAGCACATTGCCATCGGCATAGGCTTCGGACGCCGGGATCGACGATGACGAGCAGAAGTGGCCGGCGACGAACGGCACCTTGGAGCTTGCGAACTTCTCGGCGATCGAGCGGGCCTGTTTGGGATCGCAGGAATCGTCACCGACCTGCAGCGCCAGCTTCTTGCCGAGCACGCCGCCAGCGGCGTTGAGATCGGCCACAGCCTGGTCGGCGCCGTTCTTCATCTGGCGGCCGAAGGCCGATTCGCCGCCTGTCATCGGGCCGGCGACCGCGACGTTGATGTCCTGTGCAAAAGCTGCGGTTGAGAGCAGCGACGCGGCAAAGGCTAGGCCGATTACATTCAATGGTTTCATGGGGATGATCCTCGCAAAGAGTTTTCGGCCACAAACGCAATCCGGCCGCCCGAACGATAGGATCATTCTCAACTTATTTTGATGCCGAGTCATCGGCAATTTTCGGCCGCAGACAGCCTGCCTGTGACTCCGACTGCGGCAGGTCGTCGCAAGCGCTTTCGCAAGCCGAGCCGCACCTCTGGCTGTGCGCAGAGAGGTGCGGCCTGCAGGCTTATTGCTTCAGTTCGGCGTAGTCGCCCTTGGCGTCCCACTTGTAGACGACATAGTCGATCGCCTTGATGTCGCCTTTGGCGTCGAAGGCCAGCTTGCCGAGTACAGTGTCCCATTCGCCGGCCTTGATCACGTCCATCACCTTTTTGGTGTCGGTGGTGCCGGCCTTGGCGACGGCCTGCGACCAGACCTGGAACGCCGCATAGGTGTAGAGCGTGTAGCCCTCGGGATCGATGTTCTTGGCCTTGAAGCGGTCGACGATCGCCTTGGCGGTCGGCTTGTTGCGCGGGTCGGGGCCGAAGGTGAACAGCGTGCCTTCAGCAGCCGGGCCGGTGATCGAGGCGAACTCCTTGTCGTTGATGGCGTCGCCCGCCATCAGCACCGTCTTGAGGCCCTGGTCGCGCATCTGGCGCACGATGAGGCCGGCTTCCTGATGGTAGCCGCCCACGTAAACCAGATCGATATTGTCGCGCTTCAGGCGCGAGACGATCGCATTAAAATCCTTGTCGCCCTTGTTATAGCTCTCGAACATCTTCTCGGTAACGCCGGCCTTGTTCAGCGCCTTCCTGGTCTCGTCGGCGAGGCCTTTTCCGTAGGTCGTCTTGTCATTCAGGATCGCGATATTCTTGCCCTTGTAATTCTTGGCAATGTACTCGCCGGCGACAAAACCCTGCTGGTCGTCGCGGCCGCAGACGCGCAGCACATTGGCGAGCTTGCGTTCGGTGAACAGCGGATTGGTCGAGCCCGGTGAGATCTGCAGCACATTGCCGTCGGCATAGGCCTCCGATGCCGGGATCGACGACGACGAACAATAGTGACCGGCGACGAACGGAATGCGCGCACTGGCGAATTTCTCGGCAATCGAGCGTGCCTGCTTGGGATCGCAGGCGTCATCGCCGACCTGTAGCGCCAGCTTCTTGTTCAACAGACCGCCAGCGGCGTTGATATCGGCGACGGCAAGTTCGGCGCCATTCTTGAACTGGCGGCCGAAGGCAGATTCGCTGCCGGTCATCGAGGATGCGACGGCGACAGGAATATCCTGCGCCAGTGCAACGGACGCCAGCGCAATCGAAGCACCCGCCGTCAGGCCGATGAGTTTGATGAATTTCATAGGAAGTCCCCGTGTTCCGTTCGAATGCAGACAAACGCGACGCCGTGACGGAATCGCGATTGGCGCATCATTCTACCTTCAGAATAGTGTCGATTGTTTGCATCGCGCTGCGCGTCATTTGATGAAGGATATCGATCCGTCAGCCGTGCCGGCCGCCTTCGAGATAGGCGGAACGGATCTCCGGGGCCTTCAGCAATTCGGCGCCGGTGCCCGAGAGGGTGATCAATCCATTGACCATGACATAGCCGCGATGGGCCAGACGCAGCGCGTGATTGGCGTTTTGCTCGACAATCAGCACCGTCAATCCGTCCTGCATGTTGAGCACGCGGATTGCATCGAAAATCTGCTTGGCGATCAGCGGTGCCAGACCCAGCGAGGGTTCATCGAGCAGCAGCAGGCGTGGGCGGCTCATCAGCGCACGGCCGATGGCCAGCATCTGCTGCTCGCCGCCGGACAGCGTGCCGCCACGCTGGGTCATGCGCTCCTTGAGGCGCGGAAACAGCGTCAACACCTTGTCGAGGCTGACGGCGCGCTCGGCAGGATTGCTCTCATTGACGTCGGCGCCCATCTGCAGATTTTCCGCCACGCTCATACGCGGGAAAATCCGGCGGCCTTCGGGTGATTGCGCGATGCGCATGCGCGCGATCTCGTGGGTCGGTAGGTCGGTGATGTCCGTCCCGTCATAGGTGATCACGCCCGAGCGCGCCCGCGGCTTGCCGAAGATCGTCATCATCAGTGTCGACTTGCCGGCGCCGTTGGCACCGATCAGTGCGACGATCTCGCCGCGCTTGATGTCGAGATCGACGCCTTTCAGCGCTTCGATCTTGCCATAGGATGCGTGCAGGCCAGTGACGGCGAGCATGGGGGTGGCGCTCACGTCTCGCCCTCCATCACCGCAATGGCTTCCTCTTCATCCGCGCCGAGATAGGCGGCGATGACTTTGGGATTGTCGCGAATTTGCTGCGGCGTGCCGTCGGCGATCTTCACGCCGTAATCGAGCACGTTGATATGGTCGGAGATCTGCATCACGACGGACATGTCATGCTCGATGAGCAGGATCGATGTGCCATGTTCGGCGCGGATCTTGAGCAATAGCTCGTTGAGCGCGGCGCTCTCCCGCGCATTGAGGCCGGCAGCGGGTTCGTCGAGGCAGAGCAGTGCGGGTTCGGTACACATTGCGCGCGCGATTTCGAGGCGACGCTGGTCGCCGTAAGGCAGGTTGCCGGCGGCATCGTCAGCGCGCTCCAGCAGGCCGATCTGATCGAGCCAGTAGCGCGCGAGGTCGATCGCAGCCTTCTCGGCGGCGCGATAGCTGGGCACGCCGAACAGGCCGAGAAGAGTGAAGCCAGAAGCGCGCATCAGCGTGTTGTGCTGCGCCACCATCAGGTTTTCCAGTGCGGTCATCCCGGGGAACAACCGGATATTCTGGAAGGTGCGCGCAACCTTGGCGATCTTGGAGATGCGAAAATCGTTCAGTCGCTCCAGCCGCCATTCACCGTCGCTGTGGCGCAGCTTGATGGTGCCGGATGTCGGCTTGTAGAAGCCGGTGATGCAATTGAAGACGGTAGTCTTGCCGGCGCCGTTGGGACCGATCAGCGCAGTGATCTTGCCGCGCTCGGCCGTGAAGGAGAGATCGTTGACGGCCACGATGCCGCCGAAGCGCATCGTCAGATTTTCAACGCTGAGGATGTCGTTGATGTTCATCCGTGTCCCTCTTTGACGAGGTCGGACGAGATTGCCGTATTGCGTTCGAGAAAGACGGTGGGAGCGCGGTGGCCGATCAGGCCGCGCGGGCGCCAGATCATCAGCAGCACCATGGCGCCGCCGAATACCAACATGCGGAATTGCTCGAGCCCGCGGAACAGTTCGAAACCGCCGATCATCGCCAGCGCTGCGAGCGCTACGCCGAGCTGTGAACCCATGCCGCCGAGCACGACGATGGCCAGCACCAGCGCCGACTCATGGAAGGTGAAGGATTCCGGGCTGATGAAGCCCTGACGGGTCGCGAAGAACGCCCCGGCGAAGCCGCCGAACATGGCGCCGGTGGCAAAGGCGGTGAGCTTCGTCGTCGTTGTGTTGATACCGAGCGCGCGGCAGGCAACTTCGTCTTCGCGCAGCGCTTCCCAGGCGCGGCCGATCGGTAGGCGGCGCAGGCGGATGGTGACCCAGTTGGTGAGCAGTGCGAGGGCGAGGATCAGATAGAACAGGAAGACGATGCGGTGGGTCGGCGAGAACTCGATGCGAAGGAGGACAGCGAGGCCGTCATCGCCGGGCGTCAGCGGAATGCCGAACATGGTTGGGCGCGGAATGCCGGAGATGCCGTTGGGACCGCCGGTCAGCGTCTGCCAGTTGATGATGACGAGGCGGATGATCTCGCCAAAGGCCAGGGTAACGATCGCGAGGTAGTCGCCGCGCAGCCGCAGGACTGGAAAGCCGAGCAGCACGCCGAAGAACGCGGCGAGGATTCCGGCGAGCGGCAGGCAGATCCAGAACGACAGGCCGAAATTGGTGGCCAGCAGCGCGTAGGAATAGGCGCCGACGGCATAGAAGGCGACATAGCCGAGATCGAGCAGGCCGGCGAGGCCGACAACCACATTGAGGCCCCAGCCGAGCATCACGTAGGTCAGCACGAGAATGCCGAGATCGAGGATGTAGCGCTCGTCGTAAAAGATCACGGGGACGAGGAAGGTGAAGATCAACAGCGCCGGCACCAGCGCACGGCCGGCGAAGGAGAATGCCTTGGTCGCCGAAGGCGGCATCACGCGCGCAGTACCCACCGGCCCCCACCAGCGGCGCAGCAGCTCCATGACGATACTGCCGCCGAACACCACGGCGACCATCGCGGCGAGATCGCCGAAGCGGGTCCACCAGGTCAGCTGTCCGTCGGAGCCGGCTTCGGTTCGGATGCCGATCATCAGCGAGAACAGCACCAGCGCCACCAGCGCGGAGATCACAGCCTTCTTGAGGATGAATGCGGCGTCCGGGCCGCGGGCAGTCTTTGCTTGTGATGCGGTTGCTGCCACTTGGATCCCGTCAGACTTTTTCGACTTCGGGGCGGCCGAGCAGGCCGGTCGGCAGGAAGATCAGCACCACGATCAGAATCGAAAAGGCGGCGACATCTTTGTATTCGGTGGAGAAGTAGGCGGCCCACAATGTCTCGATCAGGCCGATCAGCAAGCCGCCGAGCATCGCGCCAGGTAGCGAGCCGATGCCGCCGAGCACGGCGGCCGTGAAGGCCTTGATGCCGGCGACGAAGCCCATGAAGAAATCCACGAGGCCGTAATAGAGCAGGTACATCATGCCCGCGACCGCAGCCAAGGCTGCGCCGATCACGAAGGTCATGGAGATGGTGCGGTCGACATCGACGCCGAGCAGTGAGGCCATGGTCTGGTCCTGCTCGCAGGCGCGCATGTCGCGGCCGAGGCGCGTGCGCGCAACCAGCCAGGTGAACAGTGCCAGCAGCACGATGGTGGTGATGACGACGATGATCTGGATGTTGGACAAGCGTACGGCGAAACCGTCGGCACCTTCGTGCAGCGTGTAGCCGCCGGTGATGATCGGCGGCACCGGCTTGACGCGGGCGCCCTGTGCGACCTGCGAGAAATTGGTCAGCACGAAAGACATGCCGATCGCCGACAGCATCGGCGCGAGGCGGAAGGAGTGGCGCAGGGGACGATAGGCGATGCGCTCGATGGTCCAGCCATAGAGCGAGGTGATTGCCATCGAGACCAGAAGCACCAGCAGCAAGATCACCGGCACCGCGGTAAGGCCGATCGACACCAGGATGAGAAAAGTGATCAGCGCGATGAAGCCGCCGATCATGAAGATGTCGCCATGGGCGAAATTGATCATGCCGACGATGCCGTAGACCATCGTGTAGCCGATCGCGATCAGGCCATAGATGGAGCCGAGCACGAGTCCGTTGATCAGTTGCTGGGCGAAATAATCCATGCGCTGCCGAATTCGAGTGAGGCGCCACCATGATCCGGCAGCCGGATCATGGCGTCGTTGTATCGTTTTCTAACAGCGGCCATTGGAGGCGGCAACAGGGGCTGGTGCGGCTAAAGTAGCCTGTACATGCTGTTTTTCGCGGCGATTGGCGTCCGTTCGCTTGCGCCGCAGCGCACACAAATCCGCGCCTTATTTGCGGCTGTTCCGGTGTCACAGTTGCGCCGCGCAACGGCCTTGCAATCATCACGCGGGAACCGAAACGAAGATCGGGGCTGCACGTTGTCGGGCGTTGAATGGTTCAACACAGGAGATTGAAGAATGTCCAATCAGAACCAGCAAAAGCCCGGTCAGCAGAAGCCAGGCCAGCAGAGCCAGAACCCCGGGCAGCAGGGCCAGAAGCCCGGTCAGCAGCAGGGCGGTGGAATGAAGCCCGACCACGAGCAGGACCCGGGCCGGCAGGGCCAGAGATAGGCCGTCAGGCAGACATCAATCGAGATTTGGGTCGTTCTCAGCGACCCATGTGGAAGGCCCCGCCGAAAGGCGGGGCTTTTCGTTTGGCAAGTCCCGATCGTATTCCCCCGCCGTTATCCCGGCAATTTTCGAATTAAGGTTACCAATTGGTTTACGTTGTCCGTCTGATTGAACGGGCGTTACGTCGGCGCAGGCGTGCGACTCCTGCGAGTCGCCGGCAGAGCGATGGACGACGTGATGGATCAGAGCAGCGCAGACCAGACCGGAGCCCATCAGGGTGGAACTCTGCAGGCTGGCACGTTTCAGACCGGTACGTTTCAGACTTGGCGGATCAGCACGTTCACGGGCGCGCTGATCGCCTGCTATTTCATCCCGACCTGGACCATCTTTGCATTCCGCATCATGGTCTCGCCAATCCAGGGCTTCTATGAGCGCCCCAATATTTCACTGGCGCTGTTTCTCAGCGACTACATGCAATTTTCCAGCATGGGCACGGTGCGCTATGCGTGGCTGCTCGCCGTCGGCAAGCTGACGGTGGTCGCTTTCTTCACGGTATTCCTGGTCTTCATCACACGGCCGAAAATCCGCAAGACGGGCGGCTGCGACGAGGCGTTGATGATGGCGCTTGGTATCGGCGGCGTGATCTCGTTCGCCAGTATGATGATGGCATCGAAGGTCGGCGAGATCACCGCGATGCGGCTGCACATTACAGAATTACTGTTGATGCTCGGCGCTGCAGTGCTGCTGGCGATCGAGCCGCCGCTACGCCGCGCGGCGGCGCAGGAGCTTGATCCCGGGCAGCCGGGCAAGGCAGCCAACGACGCGGAGCTTTTACAGAAGGTTGCCTAAATAAAAGGTCGCCTAAATGGCCGGCCCGAGCTCTTTGATGATCGCTCCGGCTTCCTTGGTAGCGTGATTGGCCGCCGGCACGCCGCAATAGATTGCCTGTTGCAGCAGGATTTCCTTGATGTCGTCCGGTGTGAAGCCGCCTTCGGTGAGGGCGGCGCGCACATGCATGCGGAATTCGTCCCACTGGCCGAGTGCGAGCATGGTGCCGATCACCAATACGCGGCGCGTGCGGTCGTCGAAATGCGGCCGCGTCCAGATCTCGCCCCAGGCGTAGCGGCTGATCAGGTCGAGAAAATCCGCATTGAATGCGTTCTTCCCGGCGGCCGATTTGTCGACCCAGGCATTGCCGAGAACCTTGCGGCGTTTTGCGGTGCCTTCGGCGGCGCGCTGTTGCTCGTCCATCTTAGGTCTCCGTTCAGCGCTGCGTCAGGAAGCCAACGACGGCGTCAGTGAAAGCGTAGGGCTGTTCGACGTTCGAGATGTGTGCGGCGTCCAACAGAGTCATGCTCGCGCCGGGGATGTTGCTGCGGATCAGTTCACCAGCCGCAACCGGTGTTGCGTTGTCCTGACGGCCGGCGATTACCAGCGTTGGGCTTTTGATCTTGGGCAGCAGCGCGCGCTGATCGAGCGTGCTCAGTGCCTCGCAGGCGGCGAGATAACCTTCGACCGGCGAGGCGATCAGCATCGCCTTCATCTTCGCGGTGGTCTCTGGCTCGCGCTCGCGGAAGTCGGCGGTGAGCCAGCCGCCGATGACGGCATCGGCCACCGCTTTGAGGCCACCCTCGCGCACCGCCTTGATGCGGTTATGCCAGTTGGTCGGATCCGGATAGTAGCAGCTAGTATTGGCCAGGATGATCTTGTTGAAACGCTCAGGCGCGTTGGCGCCTAACCACTGGCCGACCATGCCGCCCATCGATAACCCGCACCAGTGCACCTTGTCGATGTTGAGGTCGTCGAGGATCGCCAGCACATCCTTGCCGTAGCGTTCCATCGAGGTCGGGCCGTTCATGCCGGACTTGCCGTGGCCGCGGCGATCGTAGCGGATCACGCGAAACAGCTTTGTCAGCGCCGGCATCTGCGGCTCCCACATCGCCATGGTGCAGCCAAGCGAGTTCGACATCATCAGCGTCGGCCCGCTGTCGCGGCCCTCCACGGAGACATTCAGCAGGCAGCCGTCGGCGTCGATCATGGGCATGGTGTGTCTCCCGAGTTTCTTCTTAACTGAGTGAGGCGAGCTGGCGGTCGATCAGGGCTTGCGAGATGCCCTGATAATCCATCGGCTCGAACAGTTTGGCGATCGCGGCAGCGCTAAGCTGCGCGCTGACCTTGGGATCGGCCGTGAGCACATCGCGCAGATGTTTCTTCTCAGCAACGGCGCGCTTGGTGGCGGCCTCGACCAGGTGATGGGCGTCGCTCTTGCCGAGCTTTTCGGCGAGTGCAAAGGTCACGGCTTCCGCCATGATAAGCCCGTGCGTCGTATCGAGATTGAGACGCATCCGCTCGGTGTCGACCTCCAGCCCCTCGGCGATATCGACAATGGCGGCAAGGGCGCCTGACGTGACCAGCAACAGCGTCGGCAGGGTCGGCCATTCCGCGTGCCACGGTCCGGCACTGCGTTCGTGATCCTGGATCTGAGCGGCAAAGATCGTTGCGGCGAGATTCGGCGCCATGGTCGCGGCGCCAAGCGCGGAGGCTGATGCCACGGGATTGCGTTTGTGCGGCATGGTGGAGGAGCCGCCGCGGCCTTCGCCGGAGGGCTCGAACGCTTCGCCGACATCGGTCTGCATCATCAGCGAGACGTCGCGAGCGATCTTGCCGCAGGAGCCGGACAGGATCGCCAGCACGGAAGCCACTTCGGCGATACGGTCGCGATGGGTGTGCCATGGCGCATCGGGGAGGGGCAGCTGCAATTCCTTGGCGAGTTGCTCTGCAACGACGAGGCCCTTGTTGCCGAGCGCAGCAAGCGTGCCGGCTGCGCCGCCGAATTGCAGTGCGAGACCTTCGGCGCGCAATCGTTTCAGCCGCAAGCGCGAACGGTGCAGCGCCGAAGCATATTCGGCGAGCTTCAGCCCGAATGGCATCGGCAGCGCGTGCTGCAGCCAGGTGCGGGCGACCACAGCGGTGTTGCGGTGCTTGATCGCCAAGGCTGCAAAGCCGGCGATGGCGCGGTCGAGATCCGCGAGCAGAGCGTCAATGGCGGCGCGCAGGCCGAGCATGGTGGCGCTGTCGATGACGTCCTGACTGGTGGCGCCCCAATGCACGTAGCGCGCGGCCTCGGCATCGGCTTTCGCCACTTTGGCGGTGAGCGTCTTGACCAGCGGGATGGCGAGATTGCCGGAACGCGTGGCTGCATCGGCGAGTGCCGCGAGATCGAACTGATCAGCTTTGCAGGCGGCTTCGATGGCCGCCGCCGCGCTGGCGGGAATCACCCCGACCGTAGCCTCGGCGCGCGCCAGTGCGGCTTCGAAGTCCAGCATATGCTGCAAATAAGCGGTATCATCGCAAACCGCACGCATCGCGGGGCTCGACAACAAGGGTGCCAGCAGAGGGGACAGGGATGTGCTCATCTGTGCGGGACCTAACCATTCCGGCGAGAGTCTGCCAATCCCCCGCAATCTTCTTGTCGCCGTCGCTTGTTGCACTGCGAATAGGCATCGCCCCCATCTCGCCGGACGGTCTTTCCTTTGCGCCGCCTGTGCATTACTTGGGATTGGGGGCAATCCCTTGGGGATGACAGCCTCAATTCCGGACGGCGACAAATTCAGGAGACAGACCCATGGCCATGACGATGAGCGGTGAAGTCCAGCTTGCCGCGCCCCGCGAAGTGGTATGGGGAAAGCTCAACGACCCCGCAGTGCTGAAGGCCTGCATCCCGGGCTGCGAAGAGCTCGAGACCACGGAGGAAGGCGGCTTTCGTGCCACCGCCAAGATCAAGGTCGGCCCGGTCTCCGCGCGTTTCAAGGGCAAGGTCACGCTGAGTGATCTCGATCCGCCCAACGGCTACAAGATCACCGGTGAAGGCGAGGGCGGCGTGGCCGGCTTTGCCAAGGGCGGCGCTGTCGTCGGCCTGACCGACAAGGACGGCGGCACGCTCCTGACCTACAATGTGGAGGCCCAGATCGGCGGCAAGCTGGCCCAGCTCGGTCAGCGCCTGATCAACGGTTCAGCCAAGAAGATCGCCGACGAGTTCTTCGCAAACTTCGCCAAAGCCGTTCAAGGCTAAGGTTCGGAGCGTCTGATAGCGGCGATCAAGTGTGCTTGATACCGCGGAAAAACACACCAGAGACCGTCCCGACTTGAGGTTGCTCATTGCCGGGATGGGCCATATTATGCATTTGGAATGATTTTAATGACCGTGTCGCCACGCAATGGGACGCGGACCAAGAGAGTGCATATGGCCAAAATCTCGATGATCGTGAACGGCAATCCCGTCACCGGCAATATCGATCCGCGCACATTGCTGGTGCAGTTTCTGCGTGAGAATCTGCGGCTGACCGGCACCCATGTGGGTTGCGACACGTCGCAATGCGGCGCCTGCGTTGTGCATCTCGACGGCAAGGCCGTGAAGTCGTGCACCACGCTCGCTGTCATGGCCGACGGTCACGAGGTGAAGACCATCGAAGGCCTCGCAGCCGATGGCGCGCCGCTGCATCCGATGCAGGAGGCGTTTCGCGAGCATCACGGTCTGCAGTGCGGCTTCTGCACTCCCGGCATGATCATGACCGCGGTGGACCTCGTGCATCGCAAGGGACATGATCTCAGTGATCATCTGATCCGCGAAGAACTCGAAGGCAATCTCTGTCGCTGCACCGGTTATCAGAACATCGTGGCGTCGATCGCAGCCGGCGCCAAGGCGATGGCGAAGTCCGATCTCGCATAACGACGCACAACGATAATCGCGCACCGCGAATCAGGGATCCCAACCCATGTACGAATTCAAATATCATCGTCCGTCGACCGTGCGGCAGGCCGCCAATCTCCTCATCAAGAACGAAGACGCCAAGCTGATTGCCGGTGGTCATACGCTGGTGCCGGTCATGAAGCAGCGTTTGGCGGCACCGCCGCATATCATCGATCTCTCGCATATCGAGGGTGTCGACGGCATCGAGATGAAGGGGCGTTCGCTGGTGATCGGCGCGCTCGCCAAGCATGCCGCTGTCGCGGCGTCGCCGATCGTTGGCGAAGCCATTCCGGCGCTGGCCGAACTCGCCGGCCTGATCGGCGATCCCGCTGTGCGCCACAAGGGCACCATCGGTGGTTCGCTCGCCAATAACGATCCCACGGCGGACTATCCCGCAGCCGTGATGGCCCTCGGTGCCACGATCACCACCAACAAGCGCAAGCTGAAGCCGGAAGAGTTCTTCCAGGGCCTGTTCACCACCGCGCTGGAAGCGGACGAGATCATCACCAAGGTCTCGTTCCCGGTGCCGAAGAAGGCGGCCTATATCAAGTTCCGCAACCAGGCCTCGCGCTATGCACTTGTTGGGGTGTTCGTGGCGCGTCTGCCCTCGGGTGTGCGGGTCACGGTCACCGGTGCGGGCTCGGATGGTGTGTTCCGCGTCGAGGAGTTCGAGGCTGCATTGCAGAAGCGGTTCTCGCCAAAGGCGCTGGACGGGCTTACGGTGCCTGCCGAAGGCCTCAACAGCGATCTCCATGGCAGCGCCGAGTATCGCGCGCATCTGATTGGCGTGCTGGCCAAGCGCGCGGTCGAAGCCGCCAACAACCGGGCCTGATATTTGTCAGGTCCGCACTTTCCCGGATTGGTTCTCTCATGACTAAGCCATCGGCGCTCCCCACTTCCGTCGATGGCATGCTGGAATTGCTGACATCGCGCGGCTATCTCGCCGAGCGTTCGCTGGCAACAGTCACCTATCTCTCGCTGAAAATGGGCCGGCCGCTGTTTCTCGAAGGCGAGGCCGGAGTCGGCAAGACCGAGATCGCCAAGGTGCTGTCGGCAGCATTGGGCCGCAAGCTGATCCGGCTGCAGTGCTACGAAGGCCTCGACGTGTCCTCCGCAGTCTATGAGTGGAACAGCGCCTCTCAAATGATCGCGATCCGTCTGGCGGAAGCTGCCGGCGATACCGACCGCGATCAACTGGCCAGCGACATCTTCGCCGAGCGCTACCTGATCAAGCGTCCGCTTCTGCAGGCGCTTGAGCCGGACGTCAACGGCGCACCGGTGCTCTTGATCGACGAGCTCGATCGCGCGGACGAGGCGTTTGAAGCCTATCTTCTCGAGATCCTCAGCGACTTCCAGGTGACCATCCCCGAGCTCGGCACGGTCAAGGCGCCGGCGCCGCCCATCGTCATCGTCACATCGAACCGCACCCGCGAGATTCACGACGCGCTGAAGCGGCGCTGTCTGTATCACTGGGTCGACTATCCCAACGCCGAGCGCGAACTCGCCATCGTCAAGTCGCGGGTGCCGGGCATCTCCGCAAAGCTCTCGCAGCAGGTAGTGAGATTCGTGCAGGCACTGCGCGATCAGGATTTCTACAAGTCGCCGGGCGTTGCCGAGACTCTGGACTGGGCGACCGCATTGACTGAACTGGATGCCCGCTCGCTGACGCCGCAGGTGGTGGGCGATACGCTGGGCGCGCTATTGAAGTATCAGGACGATATCCAGCGCATGCAGGGCGATGCGCTGGCGAAGGTGATCAAGGAAGCGACGAGCGATTAACACTCGTCATTCCGGGGCGCGGGCGGCGATAGCCGAACGCGAACCCGGAATCCCGAAGCAGTTGAACACATCGAGGTTCCCCACCACTCCAATTGGAGTGGCTGAGGTTCGGTCGCGCAAGTGGCGCGCCCGCCCCGGAACGACGGAGTTAGGTTTGCCCATCGACCATCTCAATCCACCGACCGGCCAGATGGCAGACAATGTCATCGGCTTTGCGCGTGCGCTCCGCGCCGCCGGGCTGCCGGTCGGACCGGGGGCGGTGATCGATGCGCTGAATGCCCTGCAGATAATCGAGATCGGCAAGCGCGCTGACGTGTTCACGACGCTGGAAGCGATCTTCGTTAAGCGCCACGAGCACGCGCTGGTGTTCGCCCAGGCCTTCGATTTGTTCTTCCGTGCGGCCGACGAATGGAAGCAGATGCTGGATTCGGTGCCGCTGCCCGACGATGCCAAGCGCAAGCCGCCGCCGGCCTCGCGCCGCGTACAGGAGGCGATGGCGCAACCGGCGCAGGGCCAAGAGCGCGAGGCGCCGCAGGAGCAGGAAATCAGGCTGTCGGTCTCCGACCGCGAGGTTTTGCAGAAGAAGGATTTTGCACAGATGAGCGCAGCGGAGATCGCCGAGGTCACGCGCGCTATCGCCAATATGCGGCTGCCGCAAGCTGAATTGCGCACGCGCCGCACCCAGCCGGACAAGCACGGCGCGCGGCTCGATCTGCGGCGCACGCTGCGCGGCAGCCTCCGCACGGGCGGTGACATCATCGATATCCGCAGGCTCGGCCTGATCGATAAGCCGGCGCCGATTGTCGCGCTGCTCGATATCTCCGGCTCGATGAGTGAATATACCCGGCTATTCCTGCACTTCCTTCATGCCATTACGGACGCCCGCAAGCGCGTCTCGGTTTTTCTGTTTGGCACCCGGCTGACCAATGTGACGCGGGCGCTGCGGTCGCGTGATCCCGACGAGGCGCTGGCCTCATGCTCGGCCTCGGTGGAAGACTGGGCCGGCGGCACGCGCATTTCCGCGTCGCTGCACAACTTCAACAAGCTGTGGGGGCGCCGCGTGCTCGGCCAAGGGGCCATCGTGCTGCTAATTTCCGACGGTTTGGAGCGGGAGGCGGATTCGCAACTGGCCTTCGAGATGGACCGGCTGCATCGCTCCTGCCGGCGGCTGATCTGGCTCAACCCGCTATTGCGCTTCGACGGCTTCGAGCCGAAAGCGCAGGGTATCAAAATGATGCTCCCGCACGTTGACGAATTCCGCCCGGTGCATAATTTGAGTTCGATCGACGGACTGATCAAGGCGCTGTCATCGGCGCCCCCGGTCCATCACCGCAGCCTGATCCGGCCCGCAGCTTAAGAGAGGCTTCCATGCTCAATCGCGATGAAGACATCCTGCAGGCTGCCGAGGCGTGGCAGAAGGCCGGGCACGGCGTGGCGCTGGCCACCGTGGTTGAGACCTGGGGGTCGGCGCCGCGCCCCGCAGGCTCGAATCTCGTCATCAATGATGACGGCACCTTCCTGGGTTCGGTTTCCGGCGGTTGCGTCGAAGGCGCCGTGGTCACCGAGGCGCTCGATGTGATTGCGAGTGGCGAGCCCAAATTGCTCGAATTCGGCGTGGCTGACGAGACCGCGTGGAATGTCGGCCTGTCCTGTGGCGGCACCATCCGCGTGTTCGTCGAGAAGGTGGGGCAGTCGTGAAAGCCGAGACGCTCGCCACCCTGAACGCGGAACGCGCCGCTCGGCGCCCCGTTATTTTGATCACCGATATATCCGATGGAACACAACGCCTGGTGAAGGCCGCCGATTTCGGCGCCGATCCGCTGCATGCCGAGCTCGAGAAGCAGCTCCGCATGGGCAAGAGCGCGATGGTCGAGGCTGACGGCACGAAGCTGTTCTTCAACGTCTACGCGCCGACCGCGCGGCTCGTGATCATCGGCGCCGTCCATATCAGCCAGGCTTTGGCGCCGCTGGCGCGGTCGCTGGATTACGATGTGACGGTGGTCGATCCGCGCACAGCCTTTGCCAGCCCCGAGCGTTTCCCGGACGTGAAGCTGATCGCCGAATGGCCGGATGAGGCGCTGCCGGGCCTCAACATCGATCACTACACAGCCTTCGTCGCCGTGACCCATGATCCGAAGATCGACGATCCCGCGCTGCTGCACGCGTTCGAGAAGAACTGCTTCTATATCGGCGCGCTGGGCTCGCGAAAAACCCACGCCAAGCGCGGCGACCGGCTGAAGGCGCAGGGCGTCAGCGAGGCTGACTTCGCGCGGATCAAGGCGCCGATCGGTCTCAATATCGGTGCTGTTTCGCCATCGGAGATCGCGGTCTCGATCATGGCCGAGATCACCGCCGAACTACGGATGCCCAAGACGATACCCGCGGAATTGTCCAAAGTGAGCAACCCATGAAGTTCGGTCCCGCCAGTCCGGCGGATGCACTTGGCGGCGTGACCGTCCACACACTGCGTCAGGGCTCGCTTGTTCTCAAGAAGGGAACCACTATCGGTCCCGATGAAGTCGCCGCGCTGACCGGCGCGGGCGTCAAGGACGTGGTCGTCGTACGTCTCGAAGAGGGCGACGTGTCCGAGGACGTCGCAGCCGCCAGCATCGCGCAGGCAGTGGCGGGCGAGGGCGTCAATGTTGAGCGCGCCTTCACGGGCCGCGCCAATCTGTTTGCGGGGGCGCCGGGCGTGCTGGTCGTCGATCGCGCCATCGTCGATCGCATCAATGCGGTCGATGAAGCGATCACCTTTGCAACGCTGGCGGCCTACAAGCCGGTGGTCGAAGGCGAGATGATCGCGACCGTCAAGCTGATCCCGTTCGGCGTCGCCGGTACGCTGCGCGACGCGGCCGTCCAGGTTGCCTCGGGCGGCGCAATGAGAATCGCGCCTTACACGGTCAAGAAAGTCGGCATCGTCTCGACGCTGTTGCCGGGGCTGTCGCCGAAGGTGATCGACAAGACACTGCGTGTGACCGAAGAGCGCCTTGCGCCTGCTGGTGCGAAGATCATCGCCGAGCGCCGCGTGCCGCACGACGAGAAAGTGCTGGCGAAAACAATCAAGGAACTGCTCGGGCTCGGCGCCGAGCTGGTGATTGTGTTCGGCGCCTCGGCCATTGCCGACCGCCGTGATGTCATCCCGTCGGCGATCGAGCAAATCGGCGGCGCCATCGAACATTTCGGCATGCCGGTCGACCCCGGCAATCTGCTTCTGATCGGCAGGGCCGGCAACGTGCCGGTGCTGGGTGCGCCAGGCTGCGCGCGGTCGCCGGTGGAGAACGGCTTCGACTGGGTGCTGATGCGGCTGCTGGCCGGTCTCAAGGTGACCCGCACCGATCTCACCGGCATGGGCGTCGGCGGTTTGCTGATGGAAATCGTCACCCGGCCACAGCCGCGCGTGCCCGTCGGCAGCGATGGCAACAGCAACGTCGCCGCCGTTATTCTGGCCGCCGGCCGTTCGACCCGGATGGGGGGGCCGAACAAGTTGCTCGCCGAACTCAACGGCAAGGCATTGGTCCGGATAGTCGCCGAACAGGCGATCGCATCGAAAGCATCGAGCGTAACGGTGGTGACAGGTCATCAGGCGCCCGAGGTCGAGAAGGCGCTGGCCGGACTCAAAGTCACGTTCGTCTACAACCCTGATTTTGCCGATGGCTTGGCCAGTTCGGTGAAAGCTGGCATTGCGGTCGTCCCTGCGGCTGCGAACGGCGCGGTGGTTTGCCTCGGCGACATGCCGCTGATCGATGCCCAGTTGATCGACCGGTTGATCGAATCCTTCGCGCCGGATCGCGGCAACCTCATCGTCGTCCCTGTAAGCGATGGCCGGCGCGGTAATCCCGTGTTGTGGTCTCGGCGCTTCTTCAATGAGTTGATGACGCTGGACGGCGATATCGGTGCCCGGCACCTGATCATGAAGCACGCAGAAGCCGTTGCCGATGTGGCCGTGGAAGGCCACGGCGCCTTCCTCGATATCGATACACCGCAGGCGCTGGAAGACGCGCGGAGCGGCTAACGCATGGCGCATGCGACGGGCCGCCGCATTGCACTTTCGTTCACCAAGTTGAAACGCCCTTCCTTTAGCGTCTGCCTCGATCGACCTCGGGGGAGGGGAAATTGTCACTGTTTGTTGCCGCGCGTCGTCGCGCGATTGTCGCCGTTGTCTTGTTGATGAGCGTCGGTGCCATGGATGTGGCTTCGGCCGCTGGTGCCCTCGCCGTGGGCAAGTGCGGCGCCTATGGCCAGGCCTTCGACTATCCGGCGCAGGGGGCGGCGCTGGCGGCCGCTAAGAAGCAGTGCAAGGGCGAATGCACGACCGTCACGATGAACCGCGCCTGTGCAGCCTTCGCCGTGGATATGAAGAATCCCTGCGGCGCACACGGCTATGCCGTGGCGCCCCGTATTTCGAGTTCGCTGAATCAGGCGACCAAGAAATGCTATGACTACGGCGGTAAGGAATGCGTCATCCGCGCATGGGCCTGCGACGCCAAGGGCTAGAGCTCCCCGACAAATATCTCGTTCAATGCGCCTGCGGCAGCTAGACTGCTGCAATGATTCAATTTTTCCGGACACTTCTGAAGTCTGCCGCCGACGCCGATCCGTCCGTTCGCGAATTTCGCAAGGCGCTGAGCCGCGAGATGCTGTTGACCGAACGGTTGCGGGTCAAGACGGTCATTGGCACCGTGGTGATCGTGACGCTGTCGCTGTCCATCGCCTATCTGCTGGCGCCGTCGAGCTTCGCGCGCATATCCAATGGCCAGTTCGATCTTAAATCGTCTTTTATGATCACGGGCCCGCTGCTGCTGTTCGAATTCTTCGTTCTTTACAAGGTCAATCAGCGCATCGCTGCAGGGCAGGATATTGCGCAGGGGCGGCGCTATCTGAGCGCACTCATCGAGACCAGCATTCCGACGGCCGCACTGCATCTCCATATGGGCTGGATGGGGCCGGCGGCGGCGTTGGCATTTGCGGCGCCTTTGTCCTATTTCATCTTCATCATTCTATCCACGCTTCGGCTCGATTTCTGGCTGTCGACATTTACGGGCTTTGTCGCGGCCGCCCAGATGCTCGCGCTGGCCATGCTGTATCATCCGGTGCAATTCGCCTCGGAACCGGCACCGGATTTTGCGTTTCAGCTTATCCGCAGCGCCATGGTCCTGCTCTGCGGTATTCTTGCAGGCGCGGTCGGCTTGCAACTCCGTCGCCAGTTCGAGGCGAGCATCGCGGCAACTTCGGCGCGCGATCGTGTCACCAATCTGTTCGGTCAGCATGTCTCGCCGCAGGTTGTGGAGCAGTTGCTGGCGTCGGGAACGAGCTCTACGACCGAGATGCGTCAGGTCGCGGTGATGTTCGTCGATATCCGTAACTTTACCGCAGCGACCCGTGTGCATTCGCCCCGCGAGGTGGTGGATCGGCTCGACGAGACCTTTGCTCTATTGGTCGAGGTGCTGGATCGACATTCCGGGATCGTGAACAAGTTTCTCGGGGACGGATTTCTCGCGCTGTTCGGAGCGCCCATTGAGGATCCGAATGCGGCGCATTGCGCCGTACAAGCGGCACGCGAGATGCTCATAGCTGTCGACAAAAGCAATCGGGACAGTGAATGGCCTCTGCGCATCGGCATCGGGCTTCATATTGGGGCCGTGATTGCCGGCAACGTTGGCTCCCCGCGCCGCAAGGAATACACCGTCATCGGCGATACCGTGAACTTCGCGGCCCGGCTTGAGGCGCTCAACAAACAGTTCGGCTCGCAACTGCTGATCTCTGCTTCCATACGCGATGCCTTGGGCGACACTTGCAGCGACGCGGAACTGCTCGGCGATGTGCCGATCCGCGGCTATGACCTGCCGCAGGCTATCTGGCGCTTGGGCTGAGTGCTGCGTCAGTTCTCGAAGAATGGCGCGCGGGGCGGTCGCATGACCATGCCGAAGCGCGCATAGACGCCCTGGCGCTCGAAATTGTCCCGCACATGTCCCGCGGCGAATGACCATTCGTAAGGACCGGTGCGCAAGCCAGTAAGATGCCCGCCGATCCGGGTCTGTTGGCTGAAATAGTCGTTCGACAGTGCTGCCTCCGGGCCGATCCAGAACAAATCGAACAGGCGCCAGCCGGCTGCAATGCGCGTGGTATAGCCAGTATCGATGGTCGTGCCTGAGATGGCATATTGCAGCATCAGCTCGCGTGTCGGCTCCCACCAGACATCCATCGTGCCCCGCGCGCCGAGCATCGCGCGAAGCCGGGAGCGGCGCTGATCGTGGTAAAAATAGTCGGCTTCCATATCGAGGCCAGCCAATAGCTGAACTTCCAGATTGCCGTTTCGGATGAGGTAGCCCGGCAGGATCGCCGCGCGGCTGATCTGGGTGTAGTCGGAGCGCGTGCCTGTCGTGTAGCGTTCGAGGTTTTCCGACAGAAAGAAACGCAGAATGAAACCGTCCTTGTTCAGGCCGGCGGGGGCCCATTGCAGGCCGCCATAGGCGCCGAGGCTCCAATGCGACGCATCGACACCGCCGAAATACATCAGGCGGTCCGGCATGCCTCCGGAGAGAAAATCGAAGGCGCGCCGTTTTTTGATACGCGTGTCGAACAGGGATGACCAGAAGCTCGATGAGCCGGATGCCGGTTCGATCGTGGCGTCGATCTCACCGATATCCTGAGCCGAGGCCATGCCGCAGGAATATGCGGCCGCCGCAACGCATAAGGCGCGTAACGCCAGTCCCCAACGCATCGAGCCCCCACCCAACGCAACAGAAACACAACAAAATAATACAACTTAAGGTAGATTATCTTGGGGATAAGCCTACGTCCAGTGTGGATAAGTAATAATCTGAAAAAACTGCTGTGAGATCGTCGCGCGGCTTCAAAGCTGCGACGGCAGCAGGTTCTGGACCTTGGCACCTTCGCGCTCCTCGATGATCTCGGCGATCCAGCGCCGATGACAGTGCTCGTGGTCGCGCTCGTAGCAGAGGATGCAGACCGGTCCGGACTTCGTCACCAGCGCCGCCAGCTCATCCATCGCCTCGCGTGCCTGCGGTGTCTTGAGATGAGCCATATAGATCTTCTCGAGCGCTGCGAGCTTGCCGCTACGTGCGGCTTCGCGGCCGTCCTTGGGCGTGCCCAGTCCGCGTAGATGGATGTAGCCGATGCCGCGCTCGTCGAGGCCGGCAGCGAGCTGATTCTTGGAGAAGCCCGGTCGCCGCGATGCGGCGACGGCACGCACATCGACCAGCAGCTTGACGCCGGCATTTTGCAGTTCATCGAGCACGGCTTTCGCTGGCGTCTGCTCGTAACCGACGGTGAAGAGGCGAGGTATCTTGCGGGCCATGTGAGCACCCCGTGATCGACAGATGATTGGCACAATGTCGCGGCCAGCCGCGAGGCGTTGCTCCCATTTGCAACATGGCACATAGTCAACTCAACAAACTCCGCCAGTTCAATGGCCGATATCACCGGGGGAATGATGGCTCGCATGGTTGGTGCGTTAGGCGTAATCGCGCTCGCGCTTGTGTCGTTTCAGTCCACATCTCTGGCGCAAGGCGCATATCCGGATCGTCCGGTCAGAATTATCGTGCCGATCGCGCCCGGCGGCAGCTACGATCTGGTCGGGCGGCATCTCGCCGATGCGCTGGCGAAGCGAACGGGGCAGGCGTTCTTTGTCGAGAACAAGCCAGGAGCGGGCACCGTCGTGGGCACGCAGGCTGCGGCCCAGAGCGAGGCCGACGGCTATACGCTGATGGTCGGCGGCCTTTCCAACATGGCCTTCAACTCCGCGCTTTACGCCAAGCTTGCCTATGACCCGCTGAAGGATTTCGTGCCGGTCGCGCTGGTCTACAAGTTTGGCTACATCATGGTCGGCCGCAAGGATCTGCCGCAGCAGACGCCGAAGGAGATCGTTGCTGCTGCATTGGACAAGCCGGGGTCGATCACCGTGGCGACCGCGGGTGTCGGGACCGGACAGCAATTGGTGGCCGCTGCCTTCATGAGGTCCGCCGGCGTCAAGCTGCAGGAGGTGCCTTACAGAGGATCTCCGCCGGCCTTCGCCGATCTGCTGGCAGGCCGCATCGACCTGTTCTTCGACTCGATCGCCGCCGGGCTGCCTTATGTGCAGACGGGGCAGGTGCGGGGTATCGCGGTGCTGTCGTCGAAGCGGAGCCCGCTGGCGCCTGACGTTCCGACCATGGCGGATGCGGGCGTGCCCGGCCTCGATGTCGATTCATGGCTTGGCATCTTCGTGCCGGCCAAAACGCCGCCGGCGGTGATCGCAAAACTCCGTCAGGATATTCGGGCGGTGTTGCCCGATCTGAAGGAGCGCTTCGAGAAGAGCGGCGGCGAGCCCTGGGATATGCCGGACGACAAGCTCGACGGCTTCATCGCATCAGAACACGCCACCTGGACAAAACTGATCCGCGAGGCTGGCATCAAGCTCGATTGAGTAATGCTGGCGGGCGCTACGTCACCCGCTCGATCAACGCCATGGCACCGTGCGGTGCGCGTACCTTGGCCTCGTGGATGACATAGGCGAACACGTCGCGTGGCTGTTTCTTGATCTTGGCATCATCGACGCGCGGCAGGTCGGTCGGCTCGCCGCCGCCGGCCCAGGTCTCGAAGCGTTTGGCCCAGGCATCCAGTGCCTTTGGTGGATAAGCGGTCTTGATGCTGTCCTCGCCCTTCTGCAAACGCAGATAGACGAAATCGCCGGTGACATCGGCTATGGCCGGGTAGGTGGCGTGTTCGGAGAAAACTACGGGGATCTTGAACTGCCGTAGCAGCGCAATGAAGGCCGGCACGCAGAAACTGTCGTGGCGGACCTCGACCACATGGCGCAGCTTGCGCCCACCGAGCTCGGTCGGCAGCAATTCGAGAAACTTCCCGAAATCGGCTTCGTCGAATTTCTTGGTCGGCGCGAATTGCCACAGAACGGGTCCGAGCTTGTCACCGAGTTCGAGCACGCCGGAATCGTAGAACCGGTTCACGCTCTCGCCGGCTTCGGCGAGCACCCGGCGATTGGTTGCGAAGCGGGGGCCCTTGAGCGAGAACACGAAATCCTCCGGCACCTCGTGCGCCCATTTGCGAAAGCTCTCCGGCTTCTGCGAGCCGTAGAAGGTCCCGTTGATCTCGATGGAGGTCAGCTTGGACGCGGCATAGCTGAGCTCCTTCGCTTGCGTGAGTTTCTCCGGATAGAACACCCCGCGCCACGGCGCGAAAGTCCAACCGCCGATGCCGATACGGATTTGTCCGGATTTCGCAATCATTGTGAGGCCGATCCTTTCAGTATTCGCCGTGTTACTCAGTGCCGCGCCGGCAGCACCGGCTTGGTTACGCCCTCCACGCCGGTCAGCACCAGCATCGTCAGCAGTGCATTTTGCGGCCCGATATAAGCGTCGACGGGCTTGTACCATTCATTGCGCGAATGCCAGTTGCCGCCCTGGCCGCCGCCGCCGATGGTCACCGCGGGGATGCCGAGCGACATCGCGAGATTGGAGTCCGTGCTGGAGCCGGCAAAGGTGACATGGGGCGCGCGGGTCAGCGCGGTCACGGCACGCGCGGTCGCCTGCACGAGGGGAGAGTCTTCCGCGACAACGCCCGCCGGACGGTCGCCAATCAGTTTGATCTCGACAGTGATCTTGTCCGATCCCCAGCGTTTGTTTTCTTCACCAACCGCGTCCTTCACCTGATCGAGAAGCCTCGCTTCGAGTTTCAACAGTTCTTCGGTCGAATTCGATCGCATGTCGATCGTCATGCGGGCTTCCGCTGCGATGGCGTTGACGGATGTGCCGCCACTTACCGTTCCGACCGTGAAGGTGGTTTTCGGATCTGCGGGTGTCTGCAGCTCCGAGATTTTCGCGACCGCGCGACCCAGCGCGTGGGTCGCGCTCGGCAGGCCGAATTCCTGAAAACTGTGACCGCCCGGACCCTTGAAGATCATCTCGTAGCGGTGGCTTCCCGTTCCCTGGTTGACGATCCGCGTGACGCCGAGTCCGTCGATCGAGATGAAGCCGTCGATGTCCTTGTTGTCGCGAAACAGGGCTTTGACGCCGCGCAGATTGCCCAGCTCTTCTTCGCCGACGCTGGCGACGAACATGACGTCCCCGACCGTCGCGATCTGCTGGGTGTTGAGGGTCTGCATCAAAGACAGCAAGGCCGCGAGCCCACGGGCATCGTCACCGATCCCCGGCGCCAGATAGACGCCGTCCTTTTCCTTCACCGTGACGTCGGTCCCCTCGGGAAAGACAGTGTCCTGATGTGCGGAGATGACCAGCTTCGGCGTTCCGGCGGTGCCCTTGCGCCGGGCGGTCACATTGCCCTCGGCGTCGATCACGGCGTCCTTGAAGCCCAGTTCCTGAAACCGTGACAGAATGTAGTTGCCGCGCAGGTTCTCCTTGAACGGAGGCGCGGGAATTTCGGTGATCCGGATCTGCTCTTTCAGGGTGCGGGCATCGTCGGCCTTGATGGCATCGAGCGCAGCCGTGACGCGCGAATCGGACAGCAGCGTCGTCGTGACGGTATCAATTGTCTGCGCGACGACATGGCTGGTGCCGAAGGATGCCAGCGTCAGCGATGCAGCGAATAGGCATGGTCCGAGCGAGCGTCGCATGGCATCTCCGATTATCACGCGGAGACGATTGTGGTCGCGGTTCAGGCGGGGCTTCCGCCTCGAGAAAACCGCGCGAACGCGCCGCTGTTGACTGGGGCAAGGTAGCGGGCACCCGCAGGACTGGCTATAGCTCGCCAGCAACAGAATGGTGCCAGGGTGCGGTGTTTACGGCCGGAATGTGGCGTTGAACGCAGTCCCGGGACACCCCTTGCGGAATGTCTCCAGCGTCCCTATTTTGTTTCCAACGGCGACGATGATGCTTCATAGCTCCGGCGCTGGAACGACCTTGAATAGCTCGGTGCGCCGGATGTACGTGCGCCTGTTGTTCGGGGTCGTTGGCATTTTTGGGCCACTTTTGGCCATTCCCCCTCTGATGGCTTGTTCCGGCACCAGTTAAGGCCTCGCCGTTCCCTGTCCGCCTTGGCATGGTCCGGCGCGGCAGATATATGCTGGCGCCATGAACGAAGCCATCAGACCGGGGCCCGGACAGATATTGCAGGCGGGCGCGCCGCTGCAGCTGTCCGTCGTCGTCCCCACTTTCAACGAACGCGGCAATGTCGCCACCCTGGTGCAGCGGCTGGACGCGGCGCTGGTCGGCATTTCCTGGGAAGTCATTTTCGTCGACGACAATTCGCCGGACGGCACCGCCGACGCGGTACGCGAACTGGCGCGCGCCGACTCGCGCGTGCGCTGTATCCGGCGCATCGGCCGGCGCGGCCTGTCCGGCGCCTGCATCGAGGGCATGCTGGCCTCCAGCGCGCCCTGCGCAGCGGTGATCGACGGAGACTTGCAGCACGATGAGACCCAGCTCGGCAAGATGCTCGGTCTGATCGAAAGCGGCGCCGCCGAACTGGTGATCGGCAGCCGCTATATCGAGGGCGGCAGTGCCGACAGTTTCAACCAGCAGCGACTTGGCGCCAGCAAATTCGCGACCGCTGTGGCGCAGCGGGTGCTGAAGGTTGAGATCGCCGATCCGATGAGCGGCTTCTTCATGATCCGCCGCGATCGCTTCGAACAACTGGCACCGAGACTGTCCACTCAGGGCTTCAAAATTCTGCTCGATGTCGTGGCGACAGCCGGGGGTGACCTGCGCGTCGTCGAAGTGCCCTACACCTTCGGCTCACGCCTGCATGGCGAGAGCAAGCTCGACTCCATGGTGGCGCTGGATTTTCTGGGCCTCGTGCTGGCGAAGCTGACCAACGATACCGTGTCGCTGCGCTTCCTGCTGTTCGCACTGGTCGGCTCGATCGGCCTGTTCGTGCATTTCGCCGTGCTATTCGTCACGCTGGAAGTGTTCGATCCACCGTTCGCCGAGGCGCAGGCGATCGCGGCGCTTTGCGCCATGACCAGCAATTTCCTGCTCAACAATTTCCTGACCTATCGCGACCAGCGTTTGAAAGGTTTCGGCATCCTGCGTGGTCTGGCGATCTTCTACGTGGTCTGCAGCGTGGGTCTGCTCGCCAATGTCGGCGTGGCTTGGTCGGTCTTCGACCAGGAGCCGATCTGGTGGCTGGCGGGTGCTTCCGGCGCGCTGATGGGCGTGGTCTGGAACTACGCGATGTCGGGCCTCTTCGTGTGGCGGAAACGGTGATCGCTGGATGACCACGCAGGAACTGCGGCTGGTTCGCGGCACCGCGGCCGTGGTCGTCGGTCTGGTGCTACTGCGGCTGGCGGCGGCCGCATGGACGCCGCTGACCTTCGATGAAGCCTATTACTGGATGTGGTCGAAACATCTGGCTGGTGGCTATTACGACCACCCGCCGATGGTCGCAGTCGTGATCCGGCTCGGCACGATGATCGCGGGCGATACCGCCTTAGGTGTCAGGCTTGTCTCGGTGCTGCTGGCACTGCCGATGAGCTGGGCGGTGTATCGCACGGCCGAACTGCTGTTCGGCGGTCGACGGACCGCGTCAACGGCGGTGATCCTGCTCAACGCGACGATGATCACGTCGGTCGGGTTGATGATCGTCACGCCGGACGCGCCGGTGCTGGTCGCCTCGAGTTTCGTGTTGTTGGCACTGGCCCAGGTGCTGGCCACCGGGCAGGGCGCGTGGTGGCTCGCGGTGGGCTTGGCTGTCGGCGTAGCGCTACTATCGAAATATACCGCGCTGTTTTTCGGGCCGGCGATCCTGATCTGGCTCATTGCCGTACCGAAGATGCGGCGCTGGCTGATCTCGCCATGGCCCTATCTCGGCGGTCTGGTAGCGCTCGCGGTGTTCTCGCCGGTGCTGTTCTGGAATGCCGAACATGGCTGGGTGTCCTTTATCAAGCAGCTCGGACGCGCCCGGATCGATCACTTCAATCCGGCCTTTATCGCTGAACTGATTCCGACGCAATTCGCCTTCGCGACACCGCTGGTATTCATTCTCGGCGTGATGGGTCTCTATGCCCTGGCGGTCCGTAGGCCCGGAGCGTGGCCGGCGCGGGCGCTGCTGAATGCGATGTTTTGGGTCATCGTGCTGTATTTCGGCTGGCATGCGCTGCACAGCCGCGTCGAAGCCAACTGGTTCGCGCCAGTCTATCCGACGCTGGCCATCATTGCTGCCGTCGCGGCAACCATCGTGCAATGGAAGCCGCGCGAGCAGCGCACGGTGGATTTTTGCCTGCGCTGGGCGGGGCCGACCGGCGTCGTCATGTTCACGGCACTGGTGGTGCAGGCCAATACGGGTCTGCTATCCGGCTATAAGCGTGACGCGACAGTACGCAGCATCGGCGTGGGTTTCGTTGAACTGGCGGCCGAGGTCGAGGCGGTTCGCGCCCGTGTCGGGGCCACATGCGTGGTGGCGCCCGATTACGGCACCACGGGATGGCTAACCTTCTATCTGCCGAAGGGGACCTGTGTCTTCCAGCGCACCCAGCGGATTCGCTGGGTGAATATGCCGGAGCCGAGTGCAGAGCAGCTGTCCGGCAAGCTTTTGCTGGTGGGTGAGCAAAATGCTGCGGCCAATCCGGAATGGCGGGCGGCTTTTGCGAATATCGAGAAAGTGGCTGAGCTCAAACGCAAACGTGGCCCGCTGGTCGTGGAGAATGTCGAGCTGAATCTGCTGGAAGGCGCGAAAGGCGATGTACTGGACCGTTCGCCGCCACCCGAGATGTTACCGCGCTAGGAGGCGCGACCACCATGCGCTTGATAGCGCGATGGTGGTCGGCTGTCGCGTTTATGGCGCAAAGTGATAGTTCACGCCGATGTTGCCGAGCTGCATGGTCTGGGCAATATCAGCATTCAGATAATAAGGGCCGACCATCGGAGGGGCATTGATCACGCCTTCGAGGCTCGCATTGTCATGGCCAAAGCCGATGTAGTTGTACTCCGCCTTGACGGACCAGTTTGGTGCGAAGGCGTATTCCACGCCGGCACCGACCACGTAACCGGTGTGAAGGCGGGATCCGTCGAGATTTGCGTATTGTGGACCCGACGACAGTGATATGGCGTGATGATCCCCGGCGAGGGCGACGCCGCCCTTGAGATAGGTCAGCCAGCGCTCGTTGGTCACCATGCCGATACGTGCGGTGGCCATTGCGAGCCATTCGGTGCGCGAGCGCATATCGAGATTGTTATCAAAATTGGTGCGAGTACCGCCGCCGATATTGCCGCCGACCAGTTCACCTTCAACACCCATGACGATCACCCCGAGCTGCACATTGGCGCCGATCTGGCCGCCGCCAAAGCCTCCGGTCATCGAGAACTTCCCATCGGGCGCGTAGTCGCGCCAGTCGCCGTGTCCCGATCCGTAGCCTGCCTGCGCACCGAGATAGAGCCCGGTCCAATTGAATCCTGACTGTGCGTATTGCAGCGGCGGGATCGGTTTGGCGGCATCGGGAGCGCCGAACTGGTAATTCGCGCCGAGCTTGATGAGATGCAGCGTCTGCTTGGTCGAAGCCGTGGAGGCGATCGGCCCGGTGGAGGCCCGCGTGCCGCTGAAATCGAACTCGTGGTCGGGGAAGCCGATGAAATTATACTCGCCGCGCAGCGACCAGTTGTTGGCAAGCGCATATTCCATGCCGGCGCCGACGATCCAACCCCGCCGTGTCTCGCTGCCAGACAGTGTAAGCCGGTCCGGCCCCGGCACCGAAACCTGAACGTCGTAGCCGTGATCTTCATTGGCCCAGGCGAAGCCGCCCTTGGCGTAAGTGAGCCAGCGGCCATTGGCGAAGCCAACGCGTCCGGTCACGGTCGACAGCCAGTTGATTTGCGACGTCTGGGACAGGGTGGCCTGGTTCAGAATGCTCACCGTGCGATTGCCCTTGATGCCGCTAAAGCTGATGTCGGCCTCGATGCCGAGCAGCAGATTGCCGATCTGTTGATTGTAGCCGGCCTGAATGCCGCCCAGCGCGCCGTCGGTCCGGATATTCAGGATCTGCCATTCGGTCCCGCCGAGACCGTAACCGGCATGAACGCCGGCATAAAAGCCGGTCCAGTTATAGGCGGGATCGCTGGCGGAGGCCTTGGTATAGGCGCGGGCCGGCACGTCTGCGGCGATGGCGGCATTGCCGAGGCTGAGGATGCCGATGGTGCCGAGGAGAAGCTTTTTCATGTCGTTTCCTTGCAGGTGCGCTGGCAGCCCTCGAGGAATCGGAGCTGCTTCGCGCGTCATTTCGGCAGCGACCATGTATAAAAATACCGCTCTCGTCGTGGTCGTAAGCGCGTGACTTGTGCTGGATCGCGCTCTTGGCGTCGCATTGTGAGCGGCTGTCGCCGCTCGGTCTCACCTGGAAGTACTACTGGGGAACGCGATCTTGGGACCACACGACGACCACCGGCCAACGACTTATGGGTCACCATCGGGGCGCAGTGCGCCGCTATGGTTTCGAAAGACGATAAATTATCGTCGTCGGCGTTGAACCAAAGTCAGGGGTCCGGACGACCTATCTCCGCACACATTGAAATGGGCGGTGATTGGGAACATGGAAAACACAAATCTCGCATTCAGCAGCCACTCCGACTTTGGATCCGACCGTGCCAAGGTGCACAGCATCGAAAAGCCGGACCCCGTGAACCTCACCGAGGTCGGCGGCCTGCGCGGAGCGCGGATCGCCAGCGTGATCAACCAGATCAATGAGAGCTTTGCCGACCAGCAGTTCTCGACCCGGGTGGTCGCCGAGAAGCTCGGCCTGTCCGTCCGCTACGTTCAGGATTTGCTGCAGGGTTCCGGCCTCAGCATCACCGATCGGATCATGGAGCTGAGGCTTGAAAAGGCCCGCAGCATGCTGACCGGCGATCGGCAGTGCAGCCTGAAGATCAGTGAAGTCGCGGCCGCCTGCGGCTTCAACGAACTATCCTATTTCCACCGCAGCTTCCGTCGTCGCTTCGGCGCGTCGCCGGCTAAATTCCGCATCCAGTCAATGAATGGCTGACGCGCGCTTGCGCTTGAAATAGTCCAGCGTCCCGCAGCTGATGACGTGATCCTCAGGGGTCACGTCGTCGGCCGCGATGTCGTCTGCTTTGGCCAGGCGGGTATAGAGTGCGCCAAAATCCTGATAGCTGTCCTGCAGCAGTTTCTCAAAGCTCTCAATGACGAAATAGCTCTGCTGGAAATCGTCGATGATGTAGTTCGTCCGCATCACGCGTTCGAGGTCGAACGTGATCCGGTTCGGCGAGGCGTCTTCCAGGGCGAAGACCGACTCTGTTGCTGACGACAGAATGCCGGCGCCGAAGATGCGCAATCCGTCCGCGCTCTTCATCAGGCCGAACTCCACCGTGTACCAGTACAGACGCGCCAGGTTCTTCAACTGGCCGAGCGCCATCGCGCGCTGGCCGCCTTTTCCATAGGCCTCCATGAAGTCGGCATAGACCGGGTTCGCCAATAGCGGAACGTGCCCGAAGACGTCGTGGAAGATGTCCGGTTCCTGCAGATAGTCCATTTCGTGTTCGGGGCGGATGAAGGCGCCGGCCGGGAAGCGGCGATTGGCAAGATGATCGAAGAAGATCTCATCGGGCACCAGTTCGGCGACCGGCACAACCTGCCAACCGGTCAACGGCGTTAGACGGGCACTCAGTTTCTCCAGATCAGGAATGCCGGATTCGGACAGCTGTAGCGTGTTCAGCGCAGCGAGGAATTCGTTGCAAGCCCGGCCTTTAAGGATGGTCTGTGCGCGGGCGAACAGGCGGTCCCAGCGATCGTGCTCGGCGGCGGAGTAGGAGCCCCAGTCCTGATCCAGTGTGAAGTCAGGGCGTTTCAGGGCGCTGAGGTAGCGGCTCTTCTCGGTCGACTGGTTCAGCTCGGTCATGACGCTCTCCGACTCCGACGGTCCGATCAGAGCATAAGGTTCCGCTGCCGAATAGTTCCGTCAAAAGAAGCAACTTCTCGCATCCGCCCGTCCGACGATAGCAATCCACCATCGTCCAGATCTTATTTGCAAAGGCGTTTCCTTGTCGAACACCCGTCTCGATGACATTTTCAGTGGTAACAAACGTGCTCCCATATCGCTGAAATGATTGCGAAATCTCGGCGAAACCTCGCGGGAGCCACGGGCAGAACACTCCCATCATCGATCATAAGGAATACGACCGTGCGGTCCGTCATGTCTTCTCGCTTCCTCTCAGGCGCTTTCGCGGCAGTGTTGCTGGTTTCCGGCGCCACAGGGGCTTTCGCTGACAGCTGGCCGAGCCGGACGATCAAGCTGATCGTTCCATTCCCGCCGGGCGGCGCTGCTGACATCACGGCGCGGGTCTATGCCGACAAGCTCGGCGAGGCGCTGAAGCAGACAGTCGTGGTCGAGAACAAGGCCGGTGCCGGTACGGCTATTGCTGCCGACGCGGTCGCCAAGGCCGATCCGGATGGCTACACGCTGTCGCTGGCGCCTGCTGGACAGCTCACGATCCTGCCGCATATCAACAAGACCATCTCTTACGACCCCTTCAAGAGCTTCACGCCGGTGGCCATGCTGACGTCGGTGCCTTACGTGCTCGCGGCCAGCCCCGATACGCCGGTATCGAGCGTGAAGGAGCTCGTCGCTGCCGCGAAGCGCGAGCCCGGCAAATTCACGTATTCGTCGTGCGGACCCGGCACGCTCTGCCATCTGAGCGGCGAGCTGTTCAAGAGCCTGACCGAGACGGATCTGCTGCATGTGCCGTTCAAGGGCAGCGCTCCCGCCGTCAATGCACTGCTCGGAAATCAGGTGAACCTGTCCTTCGACACCCTGACGGTGCTGGCGCCGCAGATCCGCGACGGCAAGGTCAAGGGTCTCGTGATCACCAGCCGCGAGCGCTCGTCGCAGCTGCCCGATGTGCCGACGCCGGCGGAAGCAGGCGTGGCTGACTTTGTCGTCGACTCCTGGTTCGGCCTCGTCGTGCCTGCAGGGACGCCCGATGCCATTGTCGATCGCCTGAACGCCGAAGTGGTGCGCATCGGCGCGCTGCCGGATGTTCGCGAGCGTCTCGAAAAGCAGGGCCTCAGCATCACGACCTCGACGCCTCAGGCCTTCGCCAAGACGATCAAGGACGATTACGCCCGCTGGGGACGCGTCGTCGATGCGTCTGGCGCGAAGCTTTTCTGACTACTAGCCATATTGCCTGACACATCGGTCGGGCCAAGCTGAAACCAAGAAAGGCCGGAACCAAGAAAGGCCGGGTTGAATTTTCAACCCGGCCTTTCGCTTATCGATTATCTGCTGAAGCCTGTGTTCAGGCAGCAGCCTTCGGCTTCTCGATCGGATGCGGAACGCGGAAGCCGACGGCAAGACGGTTCCAGACATTGATGGCGCCGATCGCCACCGTGATCTTGAGGCATTCCTCTTCCGAGAAATGCGCGCGCAGGGCCTCATAATCGGCATCGGGTGCGCGAGTCTGCGCGATCAGCGTGACTGCATCGACCCAGCCGAGGAGAGCGCGCTCGCGCGGCGTATAGACCGTCGATTCGTGCCAGACCGACATCATGTTGATCCACTGTTCGCTGAGGCCGTCGTGACGGGATTCCTTCACATGCATGTCGACGCAGAAGGCGCAGCCATTGATGATCGACGAGCGGAGCTTGATGAGGTGGACGATCGCAGGCTCGAGGCCGCTTTCCTTGACGACATATTGATCGAGCGCGGCGACGGCCTTGTAGGCGTCGGGGGCGGCCTTGGCGATGTTGAGGCGGGCTTGCATGGTCTTTCTCCTTGGTGTGCGGTTTCAGGTTTCAGTTGGCGTTACGGCGTCGTTCGTTGAGCTCCAGAAAGGCGCAGCCGCGGGCGGCAATGGCGCCGTCTGTGTCCTTGGCGCGGAGATCGCCGAGCACGTCGGCGATGCTCACCTTGGCCAGCTCATCGCGATAGACGCGCTCGGCACGCAACATCGCGGCATTGATGCCGCAGGGCGCCGTGGGTTTGCCGGGCAGGGGATTGGGGCCGCGCTGGCGGATTTCGCTGCAGCGGAAGGCAGGCGCATCGCCCTCAACGGCAAGGACGACATCGAGCAGGGTGATCTGGTCTGGCGTTCGGGCAAGGCGATAGCCGCCGGTCGGGCCAGGCTGTGCGATGAGCAGGCCGGCGCCCGAAAGCGCCTGCAGGTGTTTCAGGAGATAGCTGGTGGATACGCCATGAAATTCGGCGAGGGCGCCGGCGGACAACACGCCGTTCGATTGCAGGCCTGCGAGCATCGCCACGCTGTGGATCGCCTGCTCAACCCCGTCGCTCATCTTCATGGCTCTATTTCACCTCTATCGTGGATAATTATTATCCGTGATTAAGGATGTCGTCAAGTGTCCGGTCCTGAGGTGGTCCGCAGGTGGGCAGCGCAACAGAATCTAAATCCCGATGCCGGTATCACCCGACCTAGGTACTGTGATCCGAAGCCGGGGGCCGGGTCAGTTCAGGGAACTCGACATGGCATTGCGTGACTTGCTGGCGCCGCAGGCGCGGCGGACGACTTTCGTTGCAGCAGCCATTCTCGGAGCCGGCCTTGCCGCGACATTCGCCATTCGCGAATTCTCGCAGCGTCTGATTGCGGCCGATATGCAGCGTCGCTTCGCAGTCGACGCGGTTGATATTTCCAATGCGATCAGCGAACGGCTGCGCACCCACGCCGAAGTACTGGTCAGCATGCAGGGATTGTACGCCTCGATCGGCCGTGTCGATCGCGCCCAGTTCCGACGCTACATCGATGTGCTCGATCTCGGCCGCCGCTATCCCGGCTTCCAGGCCTTGCAGTCGCTGCGTCACGTGACGCCGGATCATCTCGATGCCTTCGTTGCGGAAGTTCGTGCCGACAAGAGCATCGAGCATTCCGGACAGCCGGATTTCGCCGTGCGCCCGCCGGGGCCACGATCAATCTACAACGTGGTCGAATTCGTCGAGCCTATGCGTGGCAACGAAAGCGCGCTGGGCTTCGATGCCGGTGCCAATCCTGCGCAACTGGACTCGCTGCGGCGTTCCGCGGAGACCGGCCGGATTGTCGCGACGCCGCCGGTTAAACTGGTGCAGGACACCTCGGGTGGCCTCGGTTTCATCATCCGCGCGCCGATCTACCGGGCCGGCGAGCCCACGCAGACCGTCTCGCAGCGAAACGCAGCGCTCCACGGTTTCGTTGCATCGGTCTATCGCACCAATGACCTGATGCGCGGCATCCTCGACCCGCGGACGCTGCAGCAGATGCATATCCAGGTGGTTGATCGCGGTTATGCCAAGCCGACGCAGGAAGGCGTCATGATTGGCGAGCCGGAAGATACGACCGTCACTCCGACCCTCATGTATGACAGTCTTGAGCCCAATCTCGGTCTCGTCACGCAGATGGTGATGTCGGCGGGAATCTCGGCGGATCGTTCGCTGGTTGTCGGCGAGCGCGTCTGGCGCGTCCTGTTCACCGCCAATCCCGGCTCGATCTACGAGGTCAGCCATACAGTGCCGAACGTCGTTCTCGCTAGCGGCAGCGCCATCAGCCTCCTGATGATGCTGCTCGCCGCGATCACGATGAGGTCGCGCCGGTTGTCCGGCAATCTCAGCACGCTCGATGCCGAGCAGCGCGCGCTGGTCGACAATCCGCTGGCAGGCATCCTGTTTACGTCCGGCCATCGCATCCTGCGCGGCAATCGCCGGATCGCCGAACTCTGCGGTCGCAGCTCCGCTACGCTTCCCGGCAACACGATCGACGAGCTGGTTGCGACGAAGGTGGACGGGGAGGCGTTCGATGCCGCGCTGGATCGCATTCGTGACAGCGCCATGGCGACGGAAGTCGAACTGCATCTGCGCCGCAGCGATGGCTCCACGCTGCTGGTCGACGCCTATGGCAAGCCGCTGGCGACTGGCGATATTCTCTGGGTGATCCAGGACAAGACCGACGCGCTCGCTGTCGAGGCGGAGCGGCGCGCGCATGCGCACGCTATGGAGGAGGCCAACGAACGGCTGACGACCTCGCTGCAACTGTCGGAAATTCGCGCCAAGGAAATCGTTCTGCTCACTGAACTCTCGGGCGTGCTGCAGTCGTGTCAGTCGCGCGAAGAGATTTTCGCGGCGGTTCAGACCTATGCAGGCTACCTGTTCACGGAAGAGGCAGGAGCGCTGTACTATCTGAATAACGCACGCAACGCAGTTCAGCGCGGCGCCCATTGGGGCGCACTACAGGCCGATGCGGTGTCGTTTCCGATCGATGACTGCTGGGCGCTGCGTCGTGGCACGACATTCCCGATTTCAGAGGCGAGTCAGGGACTGGTCTGCAATCATGCCGGTCCGTGCGGTGTCACCGGTACGGGGTTCGTTTGTCAGCCGCTGATCGCGCAGAACAACCTGCTTGGTCTGCTGTATCGCGAGCATACTTCTGTGTTCGGTGAGGGAGCGGATCAATTGGCGACGATGCTGGCCGAACAAGTGTCGCTGGCGATGGCCAATCTCGAACTCCGCGAGTTGCTGCGTCAGCAGGCGGTGCGCGATCCGCTGACGGATCTTCACAACCGCCGCTACCTCGAAGATGCCCTGGTGCGCGAGACCACGCGTAGCCAGCAGGACGGCAAGCCGCTCGCGCTGGCGATGCTCGACATCGATCACTTCAAGGGCATCAATGATAGCCACGGCCATGAGGCCGGTGATGCCGTGCTGCGCGGCCTCGGCAGGATATTGCGCGAGACGACGCGCGCCTCGGATATCATCGGCCGGTTCGGCGGCGAGGAGTTCCTGATGCTGATGCCGGGCGTCACGGTCGAGGTTGCCGCGCAGCGGGCCCAGCAGGTGCTCGATGCCGTGCATCGCATGCAGGTGACGCTGCCATCGGCCATGCTCGACGGCGTCACGCTGTCGATCGGTCTGGCAGTGATGCCGGTGCACGTCGCCAAGGGCGATGATCTACTCGCGGCTGCCGACGCCGCGCTTTATGAGGCCAAACGCGAGGGCCGCAACCGCGTCGTGATCAGTCATCGCCGTGCGAAGGCCGACACCGCGGCCTGAGCTCGTGGGTCATTACAGGATGGGTAGAACGTAGGCGCATCGCGCCGAAGCGATACCCCTCACACATCGTGACAACGAGCGATGAATGTTGCGAGGATGCTACGATCCTACGGCCCTTGAACATCCAGGCATGCTTTGTCGGTTTAAGGCAGCGCGATCGGTCCGTCCTATGCATTGCGGAGGCGAATGCCGCTGACATGCAGCGATGTCTCCCACAAGGGCGCCAGCGTCTTCAGGGACGGCAGGACGCGCAATTCGACGCCGGCGGCTTCCAGTGCCTTTTCGATGTTGTCGATCCGCTCCATGTTCAGCGGCATGGACGGCGTGCGCGAAATCCACATACCCGCATCGTCCAGCGATTCAAACCCGTCCGGCGAAAGCTCGTAGCGATAGATGGTGGTGTGGGAGAGCCGGTCCAGCCAGGCAAGCTCTATATGCGCGACCATGCGGCAGGTGGTCATCTTCTTGTAGGCGGTGAGGTATTCCGGCGTCGTGCTCGCTGTCGGCCAGACAAAAATACGCGGGCAGTCGCGCGGGAACAGATACATCGGCGCATGCCAGTCATCGATCGCCCAGACCAAGGGGCCGTTGAGCCACTCCTGTCCCTGGGCGCGAGGCGTCGCAACCTCCACCTGCCGCGGCATGAAGACTTCGATGTTGTTCTCTTCGCTGAAATGAAACAGGCGCATGGCGCACTCATGTGCGTCCATGCTCGGCGCGTCAATGACCGTCATGCGTGTTTGGCCGTTCACGAAGCTGCGCGTGATGAATTTGTGGATCGTCATGTCGGATCGGCCGCTCCCGGAACGTCTTTCAGACGGAACACGTTGAAATTCACCAAGGGAGGATCATGTCATGACCGGTTCCAGCCTGACGCCTGCGGCCGAACTCGCGAAGAAGGCCAGTTTTCGCTATCCCAATGAGAGCCATGAATACCGCGATGCGCGTAATGCGTTGCTTGTCGAGGAGATCGAACTGCGGCGTCAGATCGAACGTGTCGCGGAGCTGCGTCGTGCGCTGCCAGATGGCGGCGTGGTGATCAGGGACTACGACTTCATCGGCGAGAAGGGCCCCGTGAGTTTCGCGGGCCTGTTCGGCGACAAGCAGACGCTCGTCGTCTATTCCTACATGTACGGGCCGCAGCGCGAGAAGCCGTGCCCGATGTGTACATCGTTGCTGTCGGCCTGGGACGGCGAGGTGCCTGACATTACTCAGCGCGTGGCGCTGGCCGTTGTGGCGCGCTCGCCGATCGAGCGGCTGGTCGCCTTTAAGAAGCAGCGTGGCTGGCATTACCTGCCGCTGTTTTCGGACACGTCCGGTGCGTTCAGCCGTGACTATCACGGGCTGACCAAGGACGGTGGCGACGACGCTGCCTTCAATGTCTTCACCCGCCGCAGTGACAAGATTCGCCATTTCTGGAGCGGCGAGATGGATGGATCTACGGCCGATCCCGGCCAGGACCCGCGCGGGGCGCCGGATCTGATGCCGCTCTGGACGATTCTGGACGTTACGCCGGAAGGGCGGGGCACCGACTGGTATCCGAAGCTGAACTACTGAGGTCGTGATCATTTGACGCCTTAGCCGGTACAAATTGATCGTTGTGATTACCTAAATACCGCAAAAGGAAATGTGGTTCCCCGCGCACCAGCCTCGCACTAGGCCAATGGCCTAATCACAGCGCGCCAATAGTTCGGGCCGGGCGTGACCCAAAACCCCAGCGCGCCTGAGACCGGCCTGCGAGAGCCTCAGAAAGCTCTCGCAGGTTCCCCGAATTCGTCCTGTCGGTTACTCAAAAAGGCCATGATTGGCAGGCCTTTAGGTAGGCAATCGGTGGGGGACCTCCAATTAATTCGCATTTAACTAAAACTCGCCTTAATGGCGTTTCGCGTCCCTGCGCGGTGCTTTTCGAGACCTGTGTGTCTCGTCAGGCACAACGGGCAGGGAGCTTAGTAAACGTGTGTTGGACGTCAGGCGTATGAGCAGCAGTAAACGTGCGTTGAACCATTCTGCACCCTCACGCCGAGGCCAGCATCAAGTGTCGAAATCCAGTTCACGCATGTTCGTCACCGGCGCTGCTCTTGCCGCCGTCGCATTGACCGGTGGATGGATGCTCGCCGGCAAGCTTTTCCAGAACGGCGTGCAGCCTGCGATGGTCTCCGCCAATCTCGGCAATGATGCAGGCATTGGCCAGTCGTCCTTCGCTGAGCGCTTCGACAGCCGTTTCTCGCGCACCGAACACCGTACTTCCTTCTCAGAGCGTTTCGAGCCGGCCGTTAATGCGCCGCTCGCTGCCGCGCAGACCGAGCCGAAGCGTCAGGTCGCCTGGTTCGACCCGACCTATTCGATGGGCGCCGCGCCCGAGCGCTTCGTCAAGCGCAACGCGGCTTCTGAAGCCGTGATCCCTGCACCAGCCGCGAAGCCGCAGGAAGTCGCACTGATGCAGCCGGCACCGACGGTGCGCCAGCTCGTCGACAGCATTCCGATGCCGGCCGCACGGCCCTCCGATGCCCGTACGCCGTCCGCGCCGCAGCAGGCAACACAAGCGCCGTCGCAGCCGGTCGCACAGGCCAGCGCCGCCAGGGGCGGTGCCTATGGCCACGACTCACTGGTGCAGAAGGCACGGCTGGCGCTGGCCGCACAGCCCAAGTCCGGCAATTTCAACGTCTTTGAAAAACTGTTCGGCGGCAACGCTCCGCAGTCGGGCCCCGTGCTCGCTTATGCAGGCTCCGACGGTGGCGTGCTGAGCAACGGCACCGATGCGGCGGCCAGCAACGAACCCACCCTGAGCGATCGCACCACCGCGGTTTACGACATCTCCGCGCGTAAAGTGTACATGCCCGACGGCACCAAGCTGGAAGCGCATTCCGGCCTCGGCAGCCGTCTCGACAATCCCGCTTATGCCCATGAGAAGATGCGCGGCGTGACGCCGCCGCACATCTATGACCTGAAGCCGCGCGAGGCTCTGTTCCACGGTGTGGCCGCGCTGCGCCTGACGCCGGTCGGCGGCGAGGGCGCGATCCATGGCCGCACGGGTCTGCTCGCGCATACCTACATGCTCGGTCCTAATGGCGATTCCAATGGCTGCGTCTCGTTCCGGGACTACAACAAGTTTCTGCAGGCCTATCGCAACGGCGAAGTGAAGCGCCTCATCGTGGTTGCCAAACTCGACTGATCGATATGACTGACGTGCCGCTCATGAAGGCGATGCGCGTTAAGTGACTATGAGCCGACCTTCGGATCGATCTTCCGTGCGCTGGCGACATCTGCTGCGCCGCCCGTAATGTCGCCCATTTCAAGCCGTGTCATGCCGCGCAGATAGAGCGCCTTGGCGTATTTCGGATTGATGCGCAGCGCCGCATTGAAATCGGCCATGGCGCGGTCGTTGTCGCCCTTGTCGGACCACACGCTGCCACGATTGGTCAGCGCCGCCACATAGGTCGGTGCGATGCGGATCGCCTCGTTGTAGTCGGCGATGGCATGATCGTTGTCCCCCTTCAGGCTGAAGGCGAAGCCGCGGTTGAACACCGGGCAGGGGTCGTTCGGATTGATCCGGATTGCTTCGCCGAAATCGGCGATGGCGCGCGTATGATCGCCCTTCACAAGCCAGGCGCCGCCGCGATTGCTGTAGGCGCCGCCTTCCTGCGGATTGAGACGGATCGCCATGTCGTAGTCGGCAATAGCGCGGTCGTTATCGTCCTTGGCGTACCAGGCGACACCGCGATTGACATAGGCATCGGTATTGTTGGGATCGAGACCGAGCGCCACGCTGAAGTCGCTGATGGCGCGGTCGTTGTCGCCGCGGGCGAGCCAGAGATTGCCGCGCATGAAATAGGCGCGGGCATAGTCCGGGTTCAGGCGGATGGCTTCATCGAAAGCGGCCATGGCAGGGCCGCTCTCGTGCCGCTCGTGATATTCGAAGGCGCGGTTGAAATGCAGCTCAGCAAGCTGGCGGCCGCTGTAATTGCCCGACGCGATGGCGCGGTCGCAGGCCGCGATCGTCAGGACGCCGGAGGCATCGGTACATTGCTGTGCATCGTCGGCGGCAGCTTGCGCGATCGGCATCGCTGCGCTCGCCAGCATGGCAGCGAACAGGACGCGGATGGCGCAACGGTTCAGGCTTGGAAAGTGGCGCATGGCTCGACCTCTCGCGTGTGACAGGCGTTGGTCACACCGCGAGGAGGAAGGGTTCAATGGTGGGAGAGGCTACCGGAAATCGATGCTGCGCAGCACGATACCGGGCGGCTTGCCCTCAAATTCGGCGTTCGCGAATTTGCGCGCTGCGCAGGCCTCGATGCGATCGCGCAGCCGGACGAATTGCTCCTCGCGTTGTTCGGGCTTGGTGCGTTTCGCCTTTTCAAGCTCGTCCATCGCACTGGTGCTGATCGCGCAGGTGACTTCGGTCGCGTCATTCATCATCGAGAACAGGACGACCATGCGATTATATTCGAAGCTCTGGAAAACACCGTGTGTAAGCGCCATCGTCGTCTTCCCGCGTTAGGCCTTGCGCTTCGGCACGACAGGGTTGAGTTCAGCGATCTTGTGCAAGCATTCGGCCTCGGTGGGATGTGGGCCCGTAACAAAGGTTCCGCTGATCTTGGTGCTGTACCAGCCGGACTCGACGCCGAGGCGGAGAGATTCTGCGACTTGAACGTGACGGTGCAAGAGGTTCTGCATGAGGATGCTTTCGGTTGAGCGCTGGCTGCTGCGGGATCGCTGCGACCGGCGTAATGATGGGATCAGTCGTTGGCGGCAAGTCGCGTGAAGTCGTCCAGCACGATCGCGATCAGATCGCGGTGCTGGGTATCCTGTGCGCTGAGCGATGCGCCGTAGAGATTGAGGACGTAGCGCGCCTTCGCTGCAGCCTCAGGCCATGTGGTGGCCGGCGTGGTCAGTAACTGCTCTTCGAGTGCCAGCTGCCGCTCACGCAGTGCTGCGGCATTGGATTCGACTTCGGCGAGACTGCGCCGGATATCGGTGGCTTTCTGTGCCGCCATGCCGCGGCGGCTATCCAGCTCGACGGGAGTGTCGGTCATGGTGCGCTCGCATCGATGCGCTGCACATCTGCCAGCTCCAGCGACCCAATGCAGATCATCTCCATGGAACTCGTATGGGGCGGAGCACCGGGCACGATCATCATGGTCGCCGTGCGCCGATAGCTGGCGAAGGACAGTCCCTCGATCATCTCCTCATCGGTGATGACGTCATACGACCCTGCCGGGATCAAACGACCAAGGCCCTTCAACTGGAAAGGGTGCTTGAAAGTAACGGTCTCACGGCGCGATCTCGTGGTCACGCGCGCATGTCGCTGCTGAGATCCGGCATCTGTTCAGCGTGCGCCTATTCACAGACATTAGCCATCGATTTCTTTGAGCGATCCGGTGTTTCGTCGAATTTCGCTATGATTGTCTTGTTATTGGACGTTTTGTCGCCATTTCGAGGATGTATCTGACATCGATGACATTCTGGCCGACGCTTGCGCTGGGTTTTTCTCGCAAGATCGTCGCACAACGTGCAACGCTTGCGATGTCTCGCTTTTGAAATCAACGATTTGCCGGGATGAGGTGTTTTGCATGAAGATCCGTGTTGGCTACGAGATGATCTATGATTTCCCGCAGCCGACGCCTGTCATGATCGTGATGGGCATGCACTTCACGCGTGCCTCCGACGTGGTGGTGCCGGACTATCTCACGATAAATCCCTCAGTTCCGATCACGCCGTATCGCGATGGCTTCGGCAACTGGTGCAGCCGCATCGTCGCGCCGACGGGCCGCATCACGTTCAAAGCCGACGGGATCGTCAACGATAGCGGCAAGCCGGACATTATCGTGCCGTCAGCCATCCAGCACGCGGTAGAGGATCTGCCGGCCGAGACGATCGTCTATCTGCTCGGTAGCCGTTACTGCGAGACGGATCGGCTGTCGGACGTCGCCTGGCAGTTGTTCGAGAAGACTGTGCCTGGCTGGGCACGCGTGCAGGCAATCTGCGATTTCGTGCATAACCATATCCAGTTCGGTTACGAGCACGCACGCGCGACCAAGACCGCCTGGGACGCTTACAACGAGGGGAAGGGCGTTTGCCGCGACTATGCACATCTGGCCATCACCTTCTGCCGCTGCATGAATATTCCAGCGCGCTACTGCACCGGCTATCTCGGTGACATCGGTATGCCGAAGCCATGGGCCGACGGCGATTTCGCCGGCTGGTTCGAAGCCTATATCGGCGGCCGCTGGTATACGTTTGATGCCCGCAACAATATCCCGCGCATCGGACGCGTGTTGATCGCGCAGGGCCGCGATGCCGCGGATGTGCCGATCACGCAAACTTTTGGGCCGAACACGCTGGTGAGTTTCAAGGTGTGGACCGACGAGATCGACGAAAGCACGCAGGCGGTCAACTGACTCGCTTTGTGGGCTCTGTCGTTACACTCGCTTAAGCCTGCATTTTCAGCAGCATGTGAGCGGCTAGGAAGGAACCGGGCGCGCCACTGAGAATTTCACCTGTCATAACTTCGTAAGGACAGGACCGATGGCAAACACTCTGACAAGCCTGACGACCGCCGTGGCATTGATTGCGGGTTCCAGCGTCGCGGCTTTGGGCAGCGGCACGGAGGCACAGCGCGAAGCCTGCACGCCCGATGCGTTTCGCCTCTGTACATCGGCAATGCCGGATGAGGGGCGGGTAGAAAGTTGCTTGCGCAGCGCAGGACCGCGATTGAGCCGCGCCTGCTATGATGTGTTCTTTCCGCAGATCGAGCACGATCAGGCTCAGATGATGCGTGGGCAAGCTTCGTCACGCGAACGCATGAAGCCATCAGCGGCGGATCGCATGCAGACACCGTCTATGCCGCAGATGCCGGCCGGCGGTGATGATGATTGAGGCAAGGCGAGACTGGCCTCGCGATAACAAGCAAGGGCGGTGCTGATTGCACCGCCCTTGGCTATGTCGGATAGACTGTTGAGCAGAGCGCGTGGGCTACCTGAAGCCGCCGGTGGCGTGCAGTGTTTCGCCCGTCACGTAAGATGCAGCATCAGAAGCGAGGAATGCGACGACGGAAGCTATTTCCTCGACCTTGCCGATGCGGCCCATCGGCGTGGCGGATTCGATCCACTTGCGCATGTCGCCTTCATGGAATCCGGCTGACACCACGCCCTCGGTTGCGATCATGCCAGGATTGACGGCGTTGACGCGGATCTTGCGCGGCGCAAGTTCCTTCGCCAGTACCGACGTGATCGCATCGACCGAGGCCTTGGTCGCGGTGTAGACCGCCGAGCCCGGTGGGGTGATGGTCGAGACGCCCGATGAGATGTTGACGATGCTGCCGCCGGTGGCGTTGAAGTGTCTGGCCGCTTCCTGCGAGACGAGCAGCAGCCCGAGCACGTTCAGATCGAAATGTTTGTGGAAGTGCTCCGGCGTAATGCTGTCGAGAGGGGCGAATTCATAGACGCCCGCATTGTTGACGAGAACGTCGATCGATCCGAACGCCTTGACGGTCTCGGCCACCACCGATTTGGCGCCGTCCGGCTCGGCGAGATTACCGTGCACCGCGATGGCCTTGCCGCCCTTGGCAGTGATCTTCGCGACGACCTCGTCGGCGCCCTTCTTGCTGGATGCGTAATTGACGGCGACGGCGGCGCCCCCGGCGGCGAGCTGAATAGCGATTTCAGCGCCGATGCCCTTTGAGCCGCCGGTCACCAGCGCAACTTTGCCTTCGAATGTCTTGGTCATGGTCGTGATCCCTCTTGGATGCTTCAATAGTTCGGAAGTATGGGACTATTGAACCAGCGCAAGGGGGCGCCTATATCTTTTTTATGGTTCAGTTCGTTCACCCCGCGACCAAGGACATCACGCTGGCCGGCGTGCTCTCGGCGCTGGCTGATCCCATTCGGCTGCAGATCGTCCGGGGCTTGCTGCAGGAGAGCGGTTGCCTGTCCTGCACGGCGGCGTCGCCATGTCCGACCATCGCCAAGTCCACTTTGTCGAACCATTTTCGCGTGTTGCGCGAGGCCGGCCTGATCCAGACCAGCAAAAAGGGCGTCGAGCATCAAAACGCAGTGCGGGCGGCCGATATCGAAGCGCGGTTTCCCGGGCTGTTGATGGCGATCCTGGCGTGCTCCGTCGAGCCGTCCGCGGCGGCAGTTGCCTGACGCAGCCAACAAAAATGCCCGGCATCACTGCCAGGCTTTGAATGCCATGATCGAGCTGAAGTCCTCAGACTGCGGACGGAGATCGCGTCTTAACGGTAGACCCGCGTCTTGGTCACGACGCAGCGGCCCATTGGCCCGTGACGGACAACCGTGCGCATGGTGCAGACAGGTCCACGGCATATGACAGTGCGGCGGGACACATAGCGCTGCGATGAGAAATCGGTGATTGGTGCTACGACTTTTGTCGTCTGCACAGAACACACAGCAAGCGTTGCCCAAGGGATGCGGTCGCTATGGCTTCCATGCGTTAATCACGCGGACATCGGCTGGCCATTCATCCTCGGGAAGACCCATGATCTGGTTGTGCTGCGCCTTGGCGGCGTTGGATCGCGGGCGGTTATCGGGATCGATGATGTAGCTGCACTTCTGCATGAATTGCGCACGGTGCTGCGGCTGAAGCTGAAAATTCAGATTGCGCCGCGATTCACTTTCCGACCATTTTGCGATGACCCCTATGCTCTGCTCCGGCGGAGTCGATGGCACTTCGGCGACGATAAGCTGTCGCACCTTTTCGCTCAGCACCTTGGTCTGCTGTCGGTAGCGGGTAGTCTCGGCGTTGTATTTGCCCGTGTTCGCCGGATCCTGTTTTGCGCATTCACTCAAAAGATTCTGTCGCAAATCCATCACCGCATACACGTGCTTGGCACTCTCAAAGACGCTGCGTGCAGCTGAATGCGCGGCGGTGCTGAGGCCGATGAAAGAAAGAGCGATGAGTATGCGCATGATTATTTCCCTGATGCTTCCACCAAGTAGACGATCCGTAGCCACGCAACCCGCAATGGCTTCCGCGATTGTCTGCGATGACCAGCCCTAAACAAAAACCCCGGCATCGCTGCCGGGGTTCTGCATTCTGATAGTTGCTTGAAGCGTTGGACTTAGAAGTCCATGCCGCCCATGCCGCCGCCCGGAGGCATGCCGCCTGCGCCTGCGCCGCCCTTCTTGGGCAGCTCGGCAACCATGGCTTCCGTGGTGATCAGCAGGCCGGCAACCGAAGCTGCGTTCTGGATCGCTGCACGGACAACCTTGGTCGGATCGATGATGCCCTTCTTGAGCATGTCGCCGTAGGTGCCAGTCTGCGAGTCGAAGCCGTAGCTGTAGGTCGCGGTCTCGAGGACCTTGCCGACGATGACCGAACCGTCTTCGCCTGCGTTGATGGCGATCTGGCGAGCCGGAGCCGACAGGGCCTTGCGGACGATCTCGACGCCGGTCTTCTGGTCGTCGTTTGCGGTCTTGATCTTCTTCAGCTGTTCCGAAGCGCGGAGCAGAGCGACGCCGCCGCCGGGGACGATGCCTTCTTCAACCGCAGCGCGGGTCGCATGCATCGCGTCATCAACGCGATCCTTGCGCTCCTTCACTTCGACTTCGGTCGCGCCGCCGACGCGGATGACGGCAACGCCGCCAGCCAGCTTGGCGAGACGCTCCTGCAGCTTCTCACGGTCGTAGTCCGAAGTGGTCTCTTCGATCTGCGCCTTGATCTGCGCCACGCGTGCTTCGATGTCGGCCTTCTTGCCGGCGCCGTTGACGATGGTGGAGTTTTCCTTGTCGATCATCACCTTCTTGGCGCGACCGAGCATGGCGAGCGTCACGTTCTCGAGCTTGATGCCGAGATCTTCCGAGATCGCCTGGCCGCCGGTCAGGATCGCGATGTCCTGCAGCATGGCCTTGCGGCGATCGCCGAAGCCCGGTGCCTTGACGGCAGCAACCTTGAGGCCGCCACGCAGGCGGTTGACGACGAGGGTGGCGAGAGCTTCGCCTTCGACGTCTTCCGCGACGATGACGAGCGGCTTGCCGGTCTGCACGACGGCTTCGAGCAGCGGCAGCATCTCGTTCAGCGAGGAGAGCTTCTTCTCGTTGATCAGGATGTAGGCGTCGTCGAATTCAACGCGCATCTTGTCGGCGTTGGTGACGAAGTAGGGCGAGATGTAGCCGCGGTCGAACTGCATGCCTTCGACGACGTCGAGTTCGGTTTCGAGCGACTTGGCTTCTTCAACCGTGATGACGCCCTCGTTGCCGACCTTCTTCATGGCGTCGGCGAGGAACTTGCCGATTTCCGCGTCGCCGTTGGCCGAGATGGTGCCGACCTGGGCGATTTCGTCGTTCGAGGTGACCTTCTTGGAGTTCTTGACGAGGTCAGCAACCACGGCTTCCACAGCCAGGTCGATGCCGCGCTTCAGATCCATCGGGTTCATGCCGGCAGCAACCGACTTGGCGCCTTCACGGACGATCGCCTGAGCGAGCACGGTGGCGGTGGTGGTGCCGTCGCCGGCTGCGTCGGCCGACTTCGAGGCCACTTCGCGCACCATCTGGGCGCCCATGTTCTCGAACTTGTCGTCGAGCTCGATTTCCTTGGCGACGGTGACGCCGTCCTTGGTGATGCGGGGCGCGCCGAACGACTTGTCGATGACGACGTTGCGGCCCTTCGGACCGAGCGTCACCTTCACGGCGTTGGCGAGAATGTCGACGCCGCGCAGCATCTTGTCGCGGGCATCAACGCCGAATTTCACTTCTTTAGCTGACATGTTTTGCTTCCTTGAAAATCAGGATGGGTGGGAAAGGCGCTTAAGCGGCCTTCTTCTTGGCGGGAGCGGCACCTTCGAGGACGCCCATGATGTCGCTTTCCTTCATGATCAGCAGGTCCTGACCATCGATCTTGACCTCGGTGCCCGACCACTTGCCGAACAGCACGCGCTCGCCGACCTTCAGATCGATCGGGATCAGCTTGCCGGCTTCGTCGCGGCCGCCCGGGCCGACGGAGACGATCTCGCCCTGGGAGGGCTTCTCTTTGGCGCTATCCGGAATGATGATGCCGCCAGCGGACTTCTCTTCGGCGTCGATACGCTTGACCACAACGCGATCGTGAAGCGGACGGAATTTCATGCAGTCCTCCTAAGTTTCTGTAGATGCTTGAGAAATTTAAATTGGCAGTCTGAGCCAACAAGTGCCAGCGCAGCTGGTCCGGACATAGGCCGAACGTTCCTCACCGGCAAGGGTCTGTATCAAATATTTTGGCACTCAAATATGACGGGTGCCAGAATTGGTTAAGACCCTCCGATACCGGCTCTCGAATCCGTTAGCATCCACGGTAAGTGGCTGCTAACACTCGGCTTTCAATACATTATTAAACTTTTAAGCTTGTGATGAAGACGTTGCTTGCGTCACATTTCATGCATCGTGTTGTCATGGGCGAAGTGGAAGCCGGTTCGCTGCAGTCAGCACGGTCACAGGAGAGCAGAGCGAAGTTCGACGCCAAACCGGAATCCACTTAGCCGAATGCGCTCTGTCCATGGAGGTTGAACATGGTCTCGAGAAATGCAGTTTCTGACGATTTCAGGAAGCAGGTGCTTGGCTACGGACTGACGACGGCGCAGATTCTCTACCGCATGCCGGACCATCCATCGCTGCTGCAGACCTATGTCTGGCAGAACTACGATCTGTTTCCGAAGTTTCCCGCGCTGAAGGATTTTCTGGATTTCTGGCAGGAGAAGCTCGATGGCCCGCTCTTTGCGGTCACCGTCGCGCATTCGAAACTGATCAAGCCGGCCGAGCTTCGTGCCGTGGATGGCGTCTTCCGGTTGCACTAGTCCGCGCCTCTCAACGCGCCGGATGAATTGCCGCTGTGCTGAACTACAGCTAGGTTCCCGGACGCGCTGGCCGTTTGTTAGGCATTGCGCCGGGTGGGAAACACGACATGGCGAAGCTGAAGCGAACGTCAAAGAGCGCGGCGAAAACGGCTGTGACGAAGAAGCCTGCGACACAGGTGGTAGCGAAAGCAGCAAAAAAGCTCGCTGTTGGCAAGCCGGCCAAGGCGAGTACAAAAGCGGTCGCCAAGGCCGCGGCGAAACCCGGCCCGCGCCGCAAGCAGCGCGTCGCGATCAGCCACTATCAGGAAGAAGCATTTCTCGGCGACGGCCTGCGTGCCTACGCGAAGTATCGCGATCTCGGCGTCGCCGCTGCGACCGGCGGTTTGGCGCACGCGCATGTCATCCGGCTGATCGGACCTTGCGATCCGAAAGAGGTCTCCAAGCTTCACTATCACGATGCCGAGTTTCAGCTGGTCTATGTGCTGAACGGCTGGGTGAAGGCCTATATGGAAGGCGAGGGCGAGATGACCATGCGTCAGGGGTCATGCTGGACCCAGCCGCCACGCATCAGGCATCTGATCCGTGATTACTCCGACAATTGCGAATTGCTGGAAGTGATCCTTCCGGCGGAGTTCAAGACGGTGGAAGTCCGGTAGTTCGCGTGCGGAAATGCGACGCGTGCCTTGTTCGCGCGTCGCAGTGGCGTTGAATCAGCTATGCTGAGCCCGTCGCTGCCCTGGCCCTCAACGAGTATCTCATGACTGCATCCGTTCCGGTTTTCGACGGTCACAACGATGTGCTGCTGCGGCTGTACAAATCGCAATCGCACGATCCGGTATCCGACTTCCTGACCGGGGAAGCCGCCGGTCACATCGACCTGCCGAAAGCGAAGGCCGGCGCGTTCGTCGGCGGGCTGTTTGCGCTGTATTCGCCGGCGGCTCAGGCGTCATCGGGATTCATGGCGCAGATGACGGGCGGACGCTACGCCGTGCCGCTCCCCGAGCCGCTGACGATGGACGAGGCGCGCAATTCCGTCGTCGCCGAACTGGCTATCCTGCTGCAGCTCCAACGCGCTTCCGCAGGCGCGGTGGCGATCTGCACCACCACCGCCGAAATCCGGTCCGCTATTGAGCGCAAGGCGCTCGCCGTGGTGGTCCATCTGGAAGGCGCGGAGGCCGTCGACGCCGAGCTCAGATTCCTCGACGTTCTCTATGCGGCGGGGTTGCGGTCGATCGGGCCGGTGTGGAGCCGGACCAACATCTTCGGCCATGGCGTGCCGTTTCACTTCCCGTCCGGGCCCGATCTCGGCGACGGTCTCACCGCGGCCGGCGAGCGGTTGATCGGCGCCTGCAATGACCTGAAGATTTTGGTCGACCTGTCGCACATCACCGAGAAGGGTTTTTGGGATGTGGCGCGGCTGTCGAAGGCGCCGCTGGTGGCGACCCATTCCAATGCCCATGCGCTGTGCCCGTCGCCGCGCAATCTCACCGACAAGCAGCTCGCCGCGATCCGCGACACCGGCGGCATGGTCGGCCTGAATTTCGCGACCTGCTTCCTGCGCCCCGACGGCAGCATGCGGCCCGACACCGGCATCGAGCTGATGGTGCAGCAGATCGACTATCTGCTGGAGAAGCTGGGCGAGGATCACGTCGGGCTGGGATCGGATTTCGACGGCGCGGTGGTGCCCGAGGCCATCGACTCCGCCGCGGGCCTGCAGGTGCTGTTCGTGGCCTTGCGCGCCAAGGGCTATTCCGAGACGCTGCTCGGCAAGCTCGGCGCGGGCAACTGGCTCGATCTGCTGCAGCGGACGATCGGCTGACCGGCGCTGGCGGCGTGTCTCAGGTGAGCATGCCGACGATCGCGCCCATCAGGCAGGTCGTCAGCGTCCCCGAGACGATCGACTTCACGCCGAGCGCGTTGATTTCGTTACGACGTTCCGGCGCCATGGTGCCCAGGCCTCCGATCATAATTCCGAGGCTGGCAAAATTTGCAAATCCGCACAGCGCATAAAGCATGATGAGGCGCGAGCGCGCATCCAGCGCATCGGGACCGAGCTTCGCCAGTTGAACATAGGCGATCAACTCGTTGAGGATCGTCTTGACGCCCATCAGCGAGCCCGCGGTCAGCGCCTGGTCCCACGGCAGGCCCATCAGCCAGCACACCGGTGCCATCACGTAACACAGTAGGCGCTGCACGGACAGCGTGTTGCCTCCCACGGTGGGCATCATCATGAGGATCGCGTTCATGAGATACATCAGCGCCACGAAGACCAGCAGCAGGGCGATGATGTTGACGAGCAGTTCGATGCCTGCACTCGTGCCCTTGACGATCGCATCTATCGTGCTCGTGGCCGATGCGTCCGGATTGGCGAGCAATCCACCTGTGCGACGATCCTCCGTCTCAGGCACCATGATCAGGCTGACAAGGATCGCAGCTGGCGCCGAGAGCACAGAAGCAATCACGAAATGCGCCGATGCATCGGGGATCAGCGGCGCCATGAAAGTGGCATAGAGCACCAGCACGGTACCGGCGATCCCCGCCATGCCGCCCGTCATCACCAGAAACAGTTCGCTGCGCGTGAGCTGCGCGAGGTAAGGGCGAATAAACAACGGGGCCTCGACCATGCCCAGAAAGATGTTCGCGGCTGTTGACAGTCCGACAGCGCCGCCGATGCCGAGCGTGCGTTCAAGCAGCCACGCCATGCCGCGTACGATCGGCGGCAGGATACGCCAGTAGAAGAGCAGGCTGGTCAGCACGCTGATGACCAGCACCACGGGGAGTGCCTGCAGTGCGAGCACGAAATCCGCGCCGGGATTCTTGAGATCGAACGGCAATGCGCCGCCGCCGAGATAACCGAATACGAAGGAGGTGCCGGCGCGGGACGCTGCGGCGATGGTGCTGACAGCATCGTTGATGCTGCTGAAGGCGCGCGTCACGACGGGAAGCTTCAGCAGGATCACGGCAGCGACGATCGTCAATGCGAGACCGATCGCGGCCTGTCTCAGCGACACCCTGCTGCGGTTTTCACCGAGCGCCCAGGCGATCCCCAGAAGCGCGATGACGCCGAACGCCGATTGTAGCTGAAGCATAAATCCCCCGAAACCGCGGCGCGATGATGCCGCGGCTTCCCATGCCATGCAATCGCAATGCCGCTGAGGCGGGTTACGTTTTATCCCCGTCCGACGAACGGCATCTTCGTCGCCATGACCGTCATGGTCAGCACATTGGCGTCGAGCGGCAGGCCAGCCATATAGGCGACAGCGTCGCCGACGGCTTTGGCGTCCATGCGCGGCTCCTGCTTCGAGGTGCCGTCGGGTTGCAGCACGCCGGGGCCGTTGACCATGCGGTCGGTCATGGGGGTGGCGGCATTGCCGATATCGACCTGGCCGACGGCGATGTCATAGGCGCGGCCGTCGAGATTGCTGGCCTTCGTCAAGCCGGTGATGGCGTGTTTGGTCGAGGTATAGGCGGCGGAGAACGGGCGCGGCGCATGCGCCGAGATCGAGCCGTTATTGATGATGCGGCCGCCGCGGGGGGTCTGATCCTTCATGATGCGGAAGGCGTGCTGCGTGCACAGGAACGGCGCGGTGAGATTGGTGTTCACCACGGCCTGCCACTGTTCGAGGCCGAGGTCTTCGAACGGAATCGCGGGCGCGCCCATGCCGGCATTGTTGAACAGCACGTCGAGCCGGCCGAATTCCTGCATGATCCTGGCGAACAGCGCGGCGATCGAGGCCGGGTCTGCCATGTCGGCGCTCACGGGGAGGCTCTTGCCGCCATTGGCCGCGCCGAGCTTTTGGGTCTCTTGCAGCAGTTCGAGCCGGCGACCGGCGAGCACGACGGTGAAACCGGCATTCATCAACGCGAGCGATGCGGCACGGCCGACTCCAGTGCCAGCTCCGGTCACGAGTGCGATCTTGTTGGTCATCTGTTTCGTCCCTGTTTTCTTTTTACGAGAGGTCTTTTTGAGTGAGGTCCCGGACCATGAAACGTGCGTTGTCGCCGTAGCTTTGCAGTTTCTGATCCAATTCGGAATCGCGCATGATCGTGAAATCGTGTCGCTGCCAAAAATGAACTGAATTGTTGACGGCAACAAGCGTCATGTTGGGCAGTTGCATCAGCCTGGCGCGTGCCGCCATCATATCGACGGCCACAGTTGCCGCGCCGGATCTGCGGGTTTCGGGCAGCAATGCGAGATCGTGAATGTAGAAGGTCGACGGCGCAGCGGGCATTGTCAGCAGGCTGTTCAGTGACGGAGGCTCCCTGAATTGCCAGGGATGGCTGACGAGATAACCCTTGATCCCGTCCTGGGCCTCGAGCACGGCGCAACCGTTTGGATCGAGCGCCAGGCGGTTCGCGAACACGACCTCATCTTCGGGAAAATCGGGATGAACGGCATCCGCGATGGCGAGGGCGGACGGCAGGTCTGCCTCCGTCATGATGCGCCATTTCATCGGGCCTGCGGTCATCGCGGCCGCGCTCAATTGTCTTTCTTGTAGGGTGGGCGCGGAATGTTTTGATGTGCCGCGCGCAGTGCTGCCGACCAGCGCGAGCGCAGGTCGTGAAAATAGGGCTCGCCGGCTTCAATACGGTGATTGAGATCGGCGTCGCAGACATCGGTGCGCACCACCAGCACATCGATCGGCAGGCCGACGCCGATATTCGAGCGCATGGTCGAGTCCATCGAGATCAGGCCGGTCTTGAGCGCCTCGTACAATTCGACGTCGTAATGCATTGCGCGGTCGAGCACCGGCTTGCCGTATTTGTGCTCTCCGATCTGCAGATAGGGCGTGTCCACCGTGCATTCGATGAAATTGCCGGCCGGGTAGATCATGAACAGCCGCATCTTGGCGCCCTTGATCTGGCCGCCGAACAGGAACGAGACGTCGAAATTGATATCCTCGGCCTCCAGCGCCTTGCCCTCGGTGGCGTTGACGTGCCGGATGGCGCGGCCGATGCGCTGCGCAGCCTGAAACATCGTAGGTGCGTTCAGCAGGGTCTCCAGCTCACCGGTGGTCGGGTTCTCCAGCCCCTCGCTCAGGGTGGAGAGCACCGACTGGCTGATGGCCAGATTGCCCGCGGAGGCCACCGCCATGATGCGGTCGCCGGGCTGGTTGAAGATGTGCAGCTTGCGGAAGGTCGAGATGTTGTCGAGCCCGGCATTGGTGCGCGTGTCCGCGATCATCACCAGGCCGTCCTTGACGAGAATTCCGCAGCAATAGGTCATCGTCGGTCCCTTGGTCAGGGAAGCGTCTTACGCGGTGGGTATCGACCCGGCAACCTCGGAAAACCAGTTTGAGGTTGTTCAGGACTGGCTCTGCGATTGGGACTGGCCGCGGCCATTGGCCTGATCGACCTTGACGGCGACGGTCAGAGTTTCCGTGCCGCCGCCATAGCGGGTGCCGCGGACGGGGGCTGCGCCGAGGTAATCCAGGCCGATGGCAACGCGGGCATGGGCGTCGGTGGTGCAGATGGCATTGGCAGGGTCGAAGCCGACCCAGCCGAGATCCGGCACATAGGCCTCAGCCCAGGCATGGCCGGCCTGCTGGTTGGTCTCGCCGTCGGCACGCCAGAAATGGCCGGAGACGAAGCGGGCAGGGACGCCGGCCGAGCGGGCACAGGCGATGAAGATATGCGCGTAATCCTGGCAGACGCCACGCTTGCCGATGAAGGCCTCGCTCGCCGAAGTACCGGTGCTGGTTGGATCGACGTCGAAGGTCATGTGCTCGTTGATGGCCATCATCAACGCGTGCAGGAAGCCAAGTACGTCGGTCTCCGCGCTTGGTGACAGATCCTTGGCAAAGGTCTGCATCGCTGCGCTGAGGTCGGTGAGATCGGTCTGACGCAGGAAGAAGCTCGGCGGAAAGCGCTCGTCGGTGCCCTTGAGCACGCCACCGGTATCCTGGGTGTCGATCAGGCCTTCGACGGTGACCGTGAGGTCCGCGATGGGCCCATGGGTCAGCACATGGGTGACGTTTCCGAACGCGTCCTCATGCAAATCCAGGCGCGAATCCGTGGAGACATCGATCTGCCACTCGGCGACATACTGGCCGTCATGGCTGCCCGGCGTCATCCGCAAAATCTGGATCACGCCCGAAGCCGGCGGTTCGTAGCGATAGGTGGTTGAATGGGCGATACGCAGGCGCATGGCAACGTGTCCGAATCTGCAGATGAGCCGGGACGCTAGCTCAAATCAGGTATTGTTTGGCAATGATGTCGCCCAGACGGCTGTTATCTGCAATGAATTCCTGGATGAATTCATGCAACCCATGCTGGAAAATATCCTGCATGTTGCTGTGTTCGAGCCGGTTTCGGACGCCGCGAGCGTGGCGCTGCGCGGCGCCCTGACGGCCATAGGACACGCCGATCTGGTCGAGGTTGCGCACCAGATTGCCGTAGCAGCTCGCCAGCGAGCGCGGCAGCGTGTCGTTGAGGATCAACAGGTCGGCTATCAGCCAGGGCTTCAGCGTCTCGCGATAGACCCAGTGATAGGCTGTCAGCGCGGAGACCGAGCGTAGGATCGAAGTCCACTGATAGTAGTCGAGCGGGCCGCCGACATGTTCGTCCTCGGGCAGCAGCAGATGATATTTCACATCGAGAATGCGCGCGGTGTTGTCGGCGCGTTCCAGATGCAGGCCGAGCCGCGAGAACCAGTAGGCGTCGTTGCGCAGCATGGTGCGGTAGGCTGACCCGTCGAAGCGCAGCGATGTTTCCTGCACAAAGCGCAAGAAATTCGCCAGCTGCTCGCGTGTCTTGGCACCGCCGCTCCAGGCGGATTGCAATTCCAGCCACGCGCTGTTGATCGTGTCCCACATCTCGCCGGTGAGTGCGGTGCGGACCGAGCGCGAATTCAGCCGCGCGGCCTCGATGCAGTTGCGGATCGAGGAGGGATTGGCCGTCGAGAACGAGAGATATTCGACGACATTGGTCTCGTTGGCTTCCTCGTAGATCTCGTAGAAGGCTGCGCTGACGCCTGCGGTCAGTAGCGCCGAATCCCATTCGTTGGTCTGGCCGATATAGGTATTCGGCAGCGCGGTGACGCGCAGTGTCGCCTCGATCGTGCGCGCGAGATATTCGGCGCGTTCGACATAGCGGGCTAGCCAGTAAAGGTTCTCGGCGGTGCGCGACAGCATGCGGGGATGTTACTCTTTGAAAAATGGGTCGTCGGTCGAAGTCCGGTTGCCTATATCGAGAGTTATTCGTCCAGTATCCACGTGTCCTTGGTGCCGCCGCCCTGGCTGGAATTCACCACCAGCGAGCCTTCCTTTAGCGCCACGCGGGTCAGGCCGCCTGCCACGATGGAGACGTTCTTGCTGCCGGTGAGCACGAAGGGGCGAAGATCGACATGCCGCGGCGCGAGGCCTGACTCCGTGCAGGTCGGGCAGGTCGACAGCGCCAGCGTCGGCTGCGCAATGAAGCCTTCCGGCTCGCGCTTCAGCTTGTCGCGGAACGCTTCGATGGTGGCCTTGGTGGCGGCAGGCCCGATCAGCATGCCGTAACCGCCGGAGCCGTGGACTTCCTTGACGACGAGTTCGCTTAAGTGATCGAGCACATAAGCGAGATCGCCCGCTTCGCGACAGCGCCAGGTCGGCACATTCTTCAGGATCGGCTCTTCGCCGAGATAGAACTTCACCACTTCCGGCATGTAGCTGTAGATCGCCTTGTCATCGGCGATGCCGGTGCCGACCGCATTGGCCAGCGTGACGTTGCCGGCCATATAGGCGGACATCAGGCCGGGGACGCCGAGTGCTGAATCCGGGCGGAAGGTAAGGGGATCGAGGAAATCGTCATCGACGCGGCGATAGATCACGTCGACGCGTTTGAGGCCTTCGGTGGTGCGCATGAAGACTTCATCGTTCTTGACGATGAGGTCGCGGCCCTCGACCAGTTCGACGCCGAGCTTGTCGGCCAGGAACGAGTGTTCGTAATAGGCCGAGTTGTAGACGCCGGGTGTCATCAGTGCGACGGTCGGTTCCGTCGAGGCCGAGCGCGGTGCGACGGAGCGCAGGCAGGACAGCAGCTCGTCTGGATATTTCTCGACCGGCGCGACGCGATGTCGCGCGAACAGGTCGGGGAAAAGCCGCATCATGATCTCGCGGTTCTCCAGCATGTAGGAGACACCGGAAGGCGTGCGGGCATTGTCCTCGAGAACGAAGAATTCATCCGGATTGGTGCGGACGATATCGATGCCGGCGATGTGGACATAGACGTCGTGCGGGACGTCCTGACCGTTCATCTCCGGACGGAACACCGGGTTCTGGAAGATCAGGTCATCGGGGATCAGGCCGGCGCGGAGAATTTCGCGGCCGTGATAGATGTCCTTCAGGAACATGTTAATGGCGCGGGTGCGCTGCTTCAGGCCCTTTTCCAGCAGGGTCCATTCCTTGCCGGAAATGATCCGCGGAATGACGTCAAAGGGGATCAGCCGTTCGGTGGATTCGGAGTCGCCGTAGACCGCGAAGGTGATGCCGATCCGGCGGAACAGCAGCTCCGCTTCCTGGCGGCGATGTTCCAAAGCGTCCGGAGGCGTCTCCTTGAGCCAGCGGGAGAGTTCTTCATAGGCCGGGCGGAGTTCGCCTTGGGGCCCGTTCATTTCGTCGAACGCGACTGCCATGTACCCTGACTGTTGTTTCGAGGCCGTACGGAGATTGCACGACTGAAAGGGATGGTAGCAAGGGGCGGGCCAGCACGATATGCATTCAACAAGAGCAATTCGTATGAGATGCGTGTAAAGCTGCCTGAAAAAACGGCTGGACGCTGCTCGTTTCGGCAGCAAAACCCCGTGACATCAGGACTTTGCCTGCGCATGGTCCCGGGAATGGTGAGGAACGACAAATGACCGAGATTGTGACCGCGGGCGTCCTGGTGATCGGCGACGAGATTCTGTCAGGTCGGACCAAGGACAAGAACATCGGATTCATTGCCGAGTACCTCACCAATATCGGCATCGATCTCAAGGAAGTCCGCGTCGTGTCCGACGATGAGCCGGACATCATCGCTGCGCTCGATGCGCTGCGTAAACGCTACACCTACGTTTTTACCACTGGCGGCATCGGCCCCACCCACGATGACATCACCGCGGATGCGGTCGCCAAGGCGTTCGGCGTCAAGATTGATCATCATCCCGAGGTGGTCGCGCGTTTCCAGGAGCGCTTCGGCGCCGACCTGAACGAAGCTCGGCTGCGGATGGCCCGCATCCCTGACGGCGCCGACCTGATCCAAAGCGCGACCATTCTGGCGCCCGGCTTCAAGATCGACAATGTGATCGTGATGGCCGGCGTGCCAACGATCATGCAGGCAATGATGGACATCGTGTCGCCGAAGCTGAAATCTGGTTTGCGGATGCTATCCGATACGGTGAAGGCCAATGCGCGGGAGGGGGACGTCGGTGGTCCGCTGCGCGATATCGCGAAGGCGCATCCGGATACGATCATCGGCAGCTATCCGTTCATGGACGAACAGGGCAAGCCGAACACCAATTTGGTGGTGCGTTCGCGCGATCAGGATAAGCTCAATGCGGCAATGGAGGCCGTCAAGGCGATGTTGGCGACAATCAACGCGCCCAAGTGAAATCAAGAGTGAACTAACGAGTGGATCAACATAAGTCCGGCCGCCTGAGGGCGACCGATGTGAGGAGACGAACATGGCCGATCATCCGGAATTGAGTGCTGAGGAGCGCGCCGGGAAGGCATTCCCGGTGTCCTGGGATCAATTCCATCGCGACTGCCGCGCGCTGACCTGGCGGCTGAACAGCGCCGGTCCATTTCACGCGATCATCGCCATTACCCGCGGCGGGCTTGTGCCGGCAGCGATCGTGGCGCGCGAACTCGGCGTCCGCGTCATCGATACGGTGTGCATCGCCAGCTATGAGCACAACAAGCGCGGCGAGTTGCAGGTACTGAAGGGGCTGTCGGCGGATGCGTTGAAACTCGGTGGCGGCGACGGCAAGGGCCTCCTGATCATCGACGACCTCGTCGATACCGGCAAGACGGCGCGTATCGTTCGCGACATGCTGCCGAAAGCGCACTTTGCGACTGTCTATGCCAAGCCCATGGGCCGGCCGCTGGTGGATACGTACATCACCGAAGTGTCGCAGGACACTTGGATCTTCTTTCCGTGGGATCTCGGTCTGTCGTTCCAGCCGCCGATGCGCGAAGGCGCAGGCTAGGCGCTCGTTGCGAGGAGACGCGATTGCCGCTGCAAAATCGTGTCACGCCGACAGGCGACATCGTCGCGACACCGGAGCGCGGGACGTTCACCGGCAATCGTGGCATCATCCATGATCCTTCGACTAAAACGCTCCTGAACAGGCGCTGGTCGAATCCGGCCTGGATCACTTGCGTCTGCGAGTTTCGCGGGCGTCGCCGCGATGTCATGGCGACACGTAGCTGGACCGAGCTGTTCTTCCTCGACGAGGCCACATCCTTCGCCGCCGGTCACCGCCCGTGCTTCTATTGCCGCCGCGACGATGCCAACCGCTTTCGCGCGGCGTGGGAGGAGGGCAACGGCGTCACGCGTGTGCGGGCGACGGAGATCGATGGAGTGCTGCATCGTGAGCGGCTGGATAACAGGAAGAAGCGATTGCATCCGCTGGATGGGACGATTGCCGCACTGCCGGACGGAGCGATGGTGCAGGCGGGTGGTGAGAGCTATCTGATCGCGCAGGGGCGGGCGTTGCGATGGTCGTTCGCCGGCTATAGCGCGGCGGATGGCGAGCTCGTCGACGCGCATTTCCTGACGCCACCTTCGACGCTGAATGCATTTCGCGCCGGCTATCGTCCGGTGCTGCATGTGAGTGCTGGTCTGTAATTAAAGCTCGTCATTCCGGGATGCACGTAAGTCGGCGTAGCCGGCTGAAGTGCAGACCCGGAAGCTCGGCATGATAGAGCCGCTCGGGATTCCGGGTTCGCGCGCAAAGATGTGCGCGCCCCGGAATGACAGTGTGGGCGGCGAAGTACCTTACCCCAGCTTTTGCCTTGCGAGCTTCGCACCCGCACCCAGCGCCCGCAGCTTCGCTTCCGCGATATCGCGCTGCATCGGCGCCATGCCGCAATTGGTCGTCGGCACGATCTTGTCCTTCGGCACGTGCTTCATCACGGCCTCGATGGTGGCGACAACATCCTCCGGCGTCTCGACAGTGTCACTCGCGACATCGATCACGCCGGCCTGGACGATCTTGTTTTTTAGCAGTCCCAGCAATTCCAGCGGCACGCGCGAGTTGCGGCATTCGATGGCGACCTGCTGGATCGGGCTGGCATCGATGGCGGGGAAGATCTGCTCATATTGCCGCCACTCATTGCCGAGCGTTTCTTTCCAGTCGGTATTGGCCTTGATGCCGTAGCCGTAGCAGATGTGAACGGCTGTCGCGCAAGTGAGGCCCTGCGCGGCACGCTCGAGCGTCTTGACGCCCCAGTCGGCGGCTTCGTCCATGAAGACGTTGAAGGCCGGCTCGTCGAACTGGATCATGTCGACGCCGTCGGCCTGCAGCGCGAGCGCTTCCTGGTTCAGCAGTTCGGCGAAAGCAAAGGCCATCTTGACGCGGTCGCCGTAATAGCTGTCCGACAGGGTGTCGATAATGGTCATCGGGCCGGGCAGCGTGAACTTGAACTTGTTCTTTGTGTGCGCGCGGGCAGCCTGCGCCTCGAAGGCGTGAACGCGGCCCTTGAGCTGCAGCGGCGCGGTCACTTGCGGCACCATGGCTTTGTAGCGATCCTTGCGGATGCCCATCTCGACCTTGTGGGCGAAGTCGATGCCGTCGACCTTTTCCAGAAAGCCATGGACGAAATGCTGCCGCGCCTGTTCGCCTTCGGTGACGATGTCGACGCCGGCATCTTCCTGCACTTTCACCGCCAGCAGTGTCGCGTCGCGCTTGGCGCGTACCAGTTCGTCGCCGGACGAGCGCCAGGTCGGCCACAGCTTGTTCGGCTCTGCGAGCCATTCGGGCTTCGGCAGTGAGCCGGCGATGGTGGTTGGAAACAGCATTTGTTCGCTCCCCGGAAATTGTGTTTTGCGGAGGCCTATCTGCCACGTTCCTGACCCTCCGTATATGGGATTGGCGCACCCAAAAGGGAGGGCTAGGATCGACCAAAACGCCTCGAGGGACACCATGATCGACCTGCATTACGCACCGACGCCGAACGGCTGGAAAATCTCGATCATGCTGGAGGAATGCGGGCTGCCTTATACGGTCGTCCCCATGCAGCTCGGCCGCGGCGACCAGCACAAGCCGGATTTCCTCAAGCTCAGCCCCAATGGCCGGATGCCGGCCATTGTCGATCATGCGCCCGCTGATGGCGGCGATCCGGTGTCGATCTTCGAGAGCGGCGCGATCTTGATCTATCTCGCGGAGAAGTCCGGCCGGTTCATGCCGACCGAGATGCGCAAGCGTTTCGACGTCATGCAATGGCTGATGTGGCAGATGGGCGGGCTCGGCCCCATGCTCGGCCAGAACGGGCATTTCCTGCTCTATGCGCCCGAGAAGATTCCCTATGCGATGGATCGCTATACCCGCGAAGCCAAGCGCCTGTACGGCGTACTCGATGCGCATCTCGGGGAAGGCCGCGATTATATCGCCGGCGACTACTCCATCGCCGATATGGCGTGCTTTCCGTGGATCATGACCCATAAGGCGCAGGGCCTGACGCTGGATGATTTCCCGAACGTGAAGCGCTGGTTTGCGCTGGTCCGCGCGCGGCCGCAGGTGCAGGCGGGGCTTGCCGTCGGCAAGCAAGAGAAGAAGCCGATGGATGAGCAGGCGAGGAAGATCATGTTCGGTGTCGATGCGCCGGCGCATGCGCAGGCACAGCAGCAGTAATATTAACTCCACTGTCGTCACCCGGCTTGACCGGGTGACCCAGTAGACACCGGCAGTAGTGTTTACTGGATCACCCGCTTTCGCGGGTGATGACAAAAGGAGCGAAACAACAAAGAAACAAAACGAGGAAACACCCATGATCGAATTCTTCTTCGACTGTTCCAGCCCCTGGACCTATCTCGCCTTCCACAACATCCAGCCGCTGGCGAAGGAGTTCGGCGAGGAAATCTCGTGGCGGCCCATTCTGGTCGGCGGCATCTTCAATTCGATCAATCCTAGCGTCTATGCCTCGCGAGAAACCCCGGTGCCGGCGAAGGCGCGCTACATGAAGAAGGACCTTGGCGACTGGGCGCGCTCGGCGGGCCTGGCGATCAAGATGCCGCCGACGGTGTTTCCGGTGAACAGCGTCAAGGCGATGCGCGCCTGCATCTGGCTCGGTAACGACGCCATGGTACCGTTCGCGCGCGCGGTGTTCGAAGCCTATTGGGGCGACGACAAGGATATCTCGAAAGATGATGTTCTCACCGAGATCTGTACGCGCACCGGCATCGATCCCGCGAAATTCTTCGCGGGCATCGGCGATCAGGCGATCAAGGACCAGCTCAAGGTCAATACGGATGACGTGATCGCACGGGGCGGCTTCGGCTCGCCGACCATCTATCTCGACAAGACCGACATGTATTTCGGCAATGACCGCCTGCCGCTGATCCGCGAGGCGCTGCAGCGTCGCCACGTTGGCGCTGGAAGCGCCGAGAGCGCCGCCTGATGCCGAAAGCAATCGTTTGCCGTGAGCTCGGAGCGCCGGAAGGCCTGCGCCTCGAACAATTCGAGTCAAAGGCGCTAAAGCCGGGACAGCTCCGCGTTGCCGTGCGCGCCGCCGGAATCAATTTTCCGGATATCCTGATGGCGGCCGGTGAGTATCAACTCAAGCCCGAACTGCCGTTCACGCCGGGCATGGAAGCGGCCGGCGACGTCAGCGAAGTCGCCAGCGATGTGCCCGGCATCGCGGTCGGGGATCGCGTCATCGTCAAGCTGCGTCATGGCGGCTATGCGGACGAAGTTGTGGTGACGCCGGCACAACTCACTCCATTGCCGTCGACATTCGACTATGCGGAGGGGGCGACGTTTCTTGCCGCCCACGGCACCGCGCATCACGCGCTGGTCGATCGCGGCCAGATCGGGGTGGGCGAAGTGCTGCTGGTGCATGGTGCCGGCGGCGGCGTGGGGTTGGCAGCGGTGGAGATCGGGAAGCTGCTGGGCGCCACGGTAATCGCGGCTGCATCATCGGAGGAGAAGCTTGCAGTCGCCAAGGCGCGCGGTGCGGATCACGGCGTGCTATATGGCGCCGGACCGTTCAGGGATGCCGTCAAACGTCTCACGGACGGCAAGGGTGCCGATGTGGTGTTCGACCCTGTGGGTGGCGAAATCTTCGAACAGAGCCTGCGCTGCATCAATTGGGGCGCCCGCCTGCTGGTGATCGGCTTCACCGGCGGCATCGGCGTGGCGAAAACCAATCTCGTGCTCATCAAAGGCGCCAGCGTGCTCGGCGTGCGCGCCGGCGAGGCGGCGCGGCGCGATCCGAAGATCGGCGAAGCACGCGTCGCGCAGCTCCTGTCATGGGCGGAGGCCGGCAAGATCCGGCCGAATGTCTCGCACCGCCTGCCGCTTGAAGATGTGGCCATGGCGATGCGGTTGCTCACCGAGCGCAAGGCGATCGGCCGTGTGGCGCTGACCATGGGCTAAGTGCTCAGCGCCGAAACTGGCCGTCCTTCAGGAAGGCGATGGTCTGCATGATTGCTTCCCGATTCCGGATCATCATCGCATGTGACGCATGGATGATGAGGTGGTCGGTCATGCCTTCAAGTTTCGTACGCGCGACGGTGACACGACCATCATTCGGGCCACGCAACATCAAGCGCGAAGCGATCGGATCGAGCGTGCGATCGCCGGCGATGATGCCGACCGGATAGTCAACTGGAGGAAGCATCGCCTCAGTTACGTCATCCCGCATCGTAACGAGTTGTTGCCCCGCCGGACCGAAATACTGGCGATAGGGCAGCCAGTTCTTGAACAGATCGGCGATTTCGCTGCCGCCATTCGGCGTGCCCAGCATCACCACGCGGCCCAGACGTGATGGACGGTGGCGCGCCAGATAGACACGCGCCAGGAGACCCCCCATCGAATGGCAGACGAAATGCGTGCAGCCTTCGTTGGCTTCAGCAAACGGCGCGATGGCGGGGTGGATGTCATCGGCCAGTGCAGACAGCGTCTTGCGCCGGCTGGGATAGCCGATGTTCCGCGTGGCGAAGCCTGCGGCTTCGACCGCCTGCTGCATCTTGATGAAAGATCGGAACGACCGGCTGATGCCGTGCAGGAAAATGACGCCCTCGAGTGGACGACCAGAGGGCGTCGGATTCATTCGTCGTCCTATTTGTAGTCGCGCTCGTCCCACCACGGGAAATAGCTCGGCATATCCGTGCTGACCTTGTTCTTGAATGCTGCCGGGCGCTTCTCGAGAAAGGCAACGACGCCTTCCTTGACGTCCTCGGAGCGACCGCGCGCATAGATGCCGCGGCTGTCGATTTTGTGCGCTTCCATCGGATCGTCGGCGCCCATCATGCGCCACATCATCTGGCGGATCAGCGCGACAGACACCGGCGCCGTCTTGTCGATGAAGGTCTTGGCCAGCGCGCGTGCGGTCGGCAGTAGCTCCTCGGGCGGCACGACCTTGCTGACAAGTCGGCCGGCGAGGGCCTCCTGCGCCGGGAACACGCGGCCGGAGTAGCACCATTCCAGCGCCTGCGAGATGCCGACGAGGCGCGGCAGGAACCAGCTCGACGCGGCTTCCGGCACGATGCCGCGCTGGGAGAACACGAAGCCGAAGCGTGCAGCTTCCGAGGCGATGCGGATGTCCATCGCGAGCTGCATGGTGGCGCCGATGCCAACGGCCGGGCCGTTCACCGCGGCGATGACCGGCTTGAGGCATTTGAAGATCCGCAGGGTCACCTGACCGCCGCCGTCGCGCACCATCGGATCGCTGTAATCGACGTCGCCGCTGGCGAGACGCTTCACCGGGCCGCGCCGCGCATCGCGATCAAAGGTGTCGGCGCCCGAAGAGAGATCCGCACCCGCGCAGAAACCACGTCCGGCACCGGTCACGATGATCGCGCGCACATTGTCGTCCGCATCGGCTTTGTCGAAGGCATCGATCAGCTCGGCCTGCATGCTGGCGTTATAGGCATTGAGCTTTTCAGGGCGGTTCAGCGTGATGGTGAGGATCTGGTCTTCGACGCTGTAGAGGATGGTCTCATAGGCCATGATGGTTTCTTCCCTGTTTTTATTTTGGTTCACTGGTCATTCCGGGGCGCGCCACTTGGCGCGAACCCCGGAATCCCGACGTGTTTTCATTACTACTGGATTCCGGGGTCGCGCGCGAAGACGCGCGGGCCCCGGAATGACGTGCTAGGTACAGGATTGTAGGATGGGTAGGGCCCTTGCGAAACCCATCCTTCGCACACAAGCGTGACGGGTTTCGCTGCTCTCAACCCATCCTGCGGAATTATGCCGACAGCGTTGGCTGCCGCTTCTTACGCCGGCAGCCGGGTTTCGACGATGCGGGCGAACATGCTGGCGCCGATGGGCAGGATTTTATCGTCGAGATAATAGCCGGGATTGTGCACCGGCACCGAGCCTTCCTGGCCGACCCAGAAATAGGCGCCCGGCACGGCATGCAGCATGTCGGCAAAATCTTCGGAGCCCATTTTCGGCTTCGCGCGGGTGATCACATTGGCGTCGCCAACGATCGTGCGGGCGACGTCCTCGACGGCCTTGGAATGTTCTTCCTGATTGACCAGCACGCTGAAGCCGTCGCGGATATCGACCTTGATCTCGCAATCGAATGCCGTCGCCATGCCGGCGGCCAACGCGTGCATCCGCTCGCGGATCTGCATCCGGACCTTCTCGGAGAAACAGCGCACGGTGCCGCAGAGCTTGGCGTCATCCGGGATGACGTTATAGGCCGAGCCCGAATGGATCTGGGTGATCGACAGCACCGCGGATTCGAACGGATTGACGTTGCGGCTCACGATCGACTGCATCGCCTGACCGAGCGACATCGCGATCACGACAGGATCCTTCGAGCGCTCCGGCATCGCGCCGTGCGCGCCGTAGCCCTTGATGGTGATGTCGAAGAAATCAGCGGCGGCCATTGCAGGGCCCGGGAAGATGCCGACTTCGCCGTGATTCATGTCCGGTGCATTGTGCAGACCGTAGATTTCATCGCAGGGAAACTGCTTGAAGAGACCGTCCTTGATCATCGCGCGCGCGCCGCCGAGGCCTTCTTCGGCGGGCTGGAAGATGAAATGCACGGTGCCGTCGAAATTGCGGGTCTCGGCCAGATAGCGCGCGGTGCCGAGCAGCATGGTGGTGTGGCCATCATGGCCGCAGCCGTGAAAACGGCCGGGAATGGTGGAGCGCCAGGCGAGGTTGGTGTTCTCTTCCATCGGCAGCGCGTCCATGTCGGCGCGCAGGCCGATGCGCCTGGTGCCCGAGCCTTTGCCCTTCAGCACGCCGACGACGCCGGTACCCCCTAAGCCGCGATGCACTTCGACACCCCAGGAGGTCAGCTTGTCGGCGACGATGCCGGAGGTGCGGACTTCCTCGAAGCCGATTTCCGGATGCGCGTGCAGGTCGCGGCGGATGGCGGTGAGTTCGTCGGCGAAGGCGTCGATACGTTCGAGTGTGGGCATGGGTCTATCCGTTCACGGCACGAGGGCAGGTGATGAGGTCTGGGGCGTAAATGGTTCGCCGTTTGGCTTCAGCCGGATGCCCGGACGCAAATGCTTCCAGGGCAGCACCGACGTATCAGCCGGCATCGCGCCGGGCGCGGCGCAGATCAGCAGCTTGCCGGCGATCGGCTCGAAGTCGGCGCGGAAATGCACCGAGCTCTTGTTGACGAGAATGTTCTGCTCGGTCGGCTCGATGCCGACATAGCGATACATCGACTGGTCGGCGAGCTGGGCCTTGTGCGAGCTGATGACAACGCGAACGTCGTCGATACGCAGACAGGCCGAGAGGCCCATATCCATGTCGCGACCGCCATAGTAGGGACCATTGGCGACGAACTTGCCGTCAGAGAGCTTCTCGATCACGAACGTGTTCTCGTAAGGCGCATCGCCGCGAATGCCCGACTTGCCGCCGATGGAGAGTTTGACCGTGGCGCCTTCGCCAGCCTCATGCGCGGCCTTCGCGGCGGCGGGATCGTAGATCACGCCATGGGCCGCCTTGATCGCCTTGTTCTTCACCAGCGCGCGCAGCATGCCGGTGGTGTCGCTGTCGCCGCCGGCGCCGGGATTGTCCTGGGTGTCGGCGATGACGACCGGCTTGGTGAGGGTCTTCGCCAATTCCATGGCATGCAACACGCCTTCATCCGGCCTGTAGATCTTGCCGTCGAAATCGTCTTCGTGGCCCATCACCAGCTTCACGATGGTGTCCGCTGCGGCGTCGGCATCGGCCTGCGTCACGCCATAGGCGAACACGCTCGGGCAGCAATGCGGGAAATCGGCGGCAGGAAAGCCCGGGCAGAACGACAGCGTGGGGATCTGGTCATGTTCGAGCGCGGCCAGCTTCAGATAGATGCTCTTCGTCGGCTCGTCATTGGTGCATTGCCAGCTGATCGGAATCAGGAACGGCAACTGGCGGAATGCCTTGGCGAAGCGATTGCCGGCCAGCAGCAAGTCCATGTGGCGTGCGCAGGCGCGGCCGGTGTCGGCCATGTCCACATGGGGATAGGTGCGATAGGCGATCAGCGCGTCGGTATATTCGACCGTTTCCGGCGAGATATTGCCGTGCAGATCGAGGCTGACCACGAACGGAATATCCGGCCCGATCACCTCGCGTACGCGCCGCGCGATTTCGCCTTCGCCGTCGTCGAGATGTTCGGTGACCATGGCGCCGTGCAAATCGAGATAGACGGCGTCCAGCGGTAGCGCCGCTTTGATGCCGTCGATCATCTCGCCAACGATGCGCTCGAACGCGTCCCTGGTGACATGCGCCGAAGGGCTCGCGCCGCAGGCGATGGTCGGGATCAGTTTCCAGCCGCGTGTCTCGGCTTCCTCGATAAAGCCGGCGAGGCCGACATTGATACCACGCATCACCTTGAGGACGTCGGCGCCATGCGTCATCGACGGCCAGCCGCCGCCATGTACAAAGGCCTCATAGGTCGCCTTGGTCGGCGCAAACGTGTTCGTCTCGTGCAGAAAGCCGCCGACAGCGATACGGGTCATTCAGAATCCAGGGTCAGTTTCGGTATAGGCTCAGGCCGCCGGCACGGTGGTGCTGCCATCGACCGCGCGGAAGTTGGCGAAATCCCATCCTCGTCCGGGCGCCGCGTCAAGCAGCTGGCGCGTATAGGGCTGTTGCGGATTTGCGAGGACTTCCGCTGCCGGGCCCTGTTCCACCACCCGGCCATGCTGCATCACGGCAACGTCATCGCAAATCTGGGCGGCGACGCGCAGATCGTGGGTGATGAACAGGATGGCGATGCCGAGGCGGGTCTGGATGTCGTCGAGCAGCCGCAGCACCTGCGCCTGCACCGAGACGTCGAGCGCCGAGACGGCTTCGTCGGCCACCAGCACTTCCGGATCGAGGGCAAGCGCGCGCGCAATGGCGATGCGCTGGCGCTGGCCGCCGGAGAACTGGTGCGGATAGCGCGACACTGCGTCAGGTGGAAGACCGACCAGTTCGAGCAGTTCACGCGCCCTGGCCATGGCCACCGAATGTTTGGTGCCGAAATTGATCGGACCTTCGCAAATGGACTCGCCGATGGTGATGCGCGGATTGAGCGAACGATAGGGGTCCTGGAAGACGATCTGTATCTTCTTGCGGTGCGGCTGCAACGCATGACGTGACAGGTCGGAGATTTCGCGTCCGGCGAGACGGATGCCGCCCGAGGTTGGATCGATCAGTCGGACGATACAGCGCGCCACGGTCGATTTGCCGGAGCCGCTTTCGCCGACGATGCCGAGCGTGCGGCCCTTGCGCAGTGTCAGCGTGACGTCCTGGGCTGCGTGGACTTCGCGTGGTTTCCCGAACATGGAACGCTCGCGATAGACCTTGCCGAGCTCATTGGCTTCGAGCACGACCGGATTGAAGCCCACTTCCTCGCGGGCCGCGCGGGGAATGAGGCTCGGCACCGACGACAGCAGGTTACGAGTATAGTCCTGCGTGGGCGCGCTCAGAATATCCTTCAATGCTCCGGTTTCCACCAGCCGTCCATGACGCATCACGGCGACGCGATCGGCGATGTCGGCCACCACGCCCATGTCGTGAGTGATGAACAGCACGGCGGTGCCGTGATCCTTCTGAAGGTCGCGCATCAGCTTGAGAATCTGCGCCTGGGTGGTGACGTCGAGCGCTGTCGTTGGCTCATCGGCGATCAGCAGTTTCGGCTCCAGCACGAGCGCCATGGCGATCATGATGCGCTGGCGCTGGCCGCCCGACAGGCGGTGCGGATAGGACGCGAAGATGCGCTTCACATCGGGAAGCCGCACTTGCTCCATCATGTCGAGAATGCGCGCACGGCGGGCGCTGGCGCCGAGACTGGTGTGGGTGCGTAGTACTTCGTCGATCTGCTTGCCAACGGGGACGACTGGATTGAGCGCCGTCATCGGCTCCTGGAAGATCATCGCCATGGTGGTGGCGCGGAGCTCGCGCAGCCGCCGGTCGCTGGCCTGCAGCACATCTTCGCCAACCAACTTAATGCTGCCGCCGATGGCTTTGAGTGAATCTCGCGGCAGCAGGCCCATGGTGGAGAGCGAGGTCACCGACTTGCCGGAACCACTTTCGCCGACCACGCAGAGCGTTTCGCCCTGGCGCACCTGGAGAGAAATGCCGTCGATTATCTTCTTGCCGGTACCGCTCTTGCCGACGCCGACGACGAGGTTTTCGATTTCCAGTGCGATGGGGCGGGTATTCACGGTGGGGTTCACGAGTTCACTCACTTGCCGGCCTCACGCTGTTTCATGCGGGGATCGAGCGCATCGCGGGCAGCGTCGCCGATCAGATTGACGGAGAGGATGGCAATCGAGAGCAGTAGTCCCGGCCAGAAGATCAGCGATGGCTTGACCTGGAAGAAGGCGCGACCCTCGGCCATGATATTCCCCCAGGTCGGGGTTTCCGGGCTGATGCCGGCGCCGAGGAACGACAGGATCGCCTCGGTGAGAATGGCGGATGCGGCGATGAAGGTGCCCTGGACGATCAGCGGCGCCACCGTGTTGGGCATCAGATGCTTCCACATGATCTTCGGCATGCTGGAGCCGAGCGAGATCGCCGCCTCCACATAGGGCTCCTCACGCGCCGACAGCACCACGGAACGTACCAGTCGCGCGACACGGGGGATTTCCGGAATAGTGATCGCAATCAGCACCGTCGTCAGGGTGGCGCCTGACAGCGACACGACGGCGATGGCCAGCAGCACGCCGGGCATCGCCATCAGGCCGTCCATGACGCGCATCATCACAGCGTCGGCCAATTTGAAAAAGCCCGAGAACAGGCCGATGAACAGGCCGATGACAATACTGGTGACGGCGGCGCCGAGGCCGATCAGCAGCGAGATGCGACCGCCATAGAGGATGCGCGCCAGCACGTCGCGGCCGTAAGCGTCGGTGCCGAGCAGATATTCCGAACTGGCCGGCTTCAGCCGCAAGGCGGGTGCCAGCAATTGCGGATCGTGCGACGTCAGCCACGGTGCGAAGATCGCCGACAGGATCACCAGCGTCAGGCAAATCGTCGCCAAGGCGATAATCGGCGTCGCGGTGAGAAAACCGAGCGACGGACCGCTGCGGGAGGGGAGGGCCGGGTTGGGAAGGGATTCGATCGCCATCAGATACAGATTCCTAGTAACGAATTCTGGGATCGAGCAGTGCGTAGGCAAGGTCGATAAGCAAATTGACCCCGACATAAACGCCCGAGGTCAAAAGGATCATGGCCTGGATCACGGGAAAATCCCGCGCCAGCACGGCGTCGACCGTCAAGCGACCGATGCCGGGCAGGTTGAACACGCTTTCGGTGACGACGACGCCGGAGATCAGCAGTGCGAAGCCGGTACCGATCACCGTGATGACCGGCACGGCGGCGTTACGCAGCGCGTGGCGGAACAGCACACCGCTCTCGTTGATGCCCTTGGCGCGCGCGGTGCGGACATAGTCTTCGCCGAGCACTCCGAGCATCGCCGCGCGGGTCATGCGCGCGATCAGCGCGACATAAACAAAGGACAGCGCGATGGTCGGCAGCGTAATGCGCTCAAAGAACGGCCCGAAGCCACGCGAGATGCTGCGGAAACCCTGCACCGGAAACCAGCGCAGTTCGATCGCGAACACCTGGACCAGCACGTAACCGATCACGAACACCGGCACGGAGAAGCCGATCACTGACAGCGCCATCACGAAACGGTCGATCCATGTGCCGTGTTTCCATGCGGCGATGACGCCGAGCGGGATCGCAACAAGGATCGAAACCAGCATCACGCTTAATGCAATGCTCAAAGAGGGCTCGATGCGCTGGTTGACCATCTGCAGCACAGGCACGTTGGAGATCAGCGAGGTGCCGAAGTCACCGTGCAGCAGCCGCCAGACCCAGCTGAAAAACTGCGTGTAGAGCGGTTCGTTGAGGCCGAGCTGCGTCCGGATGCGGTCGAGCTGCTCGGCCGTCGCGTTATCGCCGGCGATGATCGCGGCAGGATCGCCGGGCGTCAGCCGAAGCAGCAGGAAGACAAACAGGGCCACCACACCCATAACGGGTATGGCCGCAAGAATCCGGCGAATGAGGTATCCGAGCATGGCGCTTTCCTAGTGGTGGTGTTGATCGAACGTAACTGGACCGCGTCGGTCAACCGGAAACGTCACGGGCTCGCTGCTCTTGGTCGTCATGGTCCGCGAGAAACACAGATTTTTCGAGAAACAATGATTCACCGTCGCAACTTGCCTCAACCCGAAGTTCGCTAAACTTAAACGTAAAGGTAGCAAGTCCTGTGCCACCGCCCGATTTGCGCCATGCGATGCATGTGCAAACCGGGCGACGTTGCATCAATCGAGGGTTGCCAGCAATCCCGCCATCAGGCGGCCACGATCAACAAGGCTCTGCGCGACGATATATTCGTTGAGCGTGTGCATATCGGCGCCATGAACGCCGAGCCCGTCGAGGGTCGGGATGCCCATTGCGCCGGTAAAATTACCATCCGAACCGCCACCCTTGCTGCCATGGGTCAGTTCGGGCAGGCCGAGGCGACCGTTGATGGCCTTGGCTTTCTCGAACAGCGCCATGGTCGCTGCGTTCGGTTCCCACACCGGGCGGGTGACGCCGCGGGTGACGTTGAAGGTCACGTCATTCTCGGTGCCTGAGAGAGCGAGCATGCGCTGGACGCCGGCATCGAGATCCTCCTGGCGCTTGGCCATGCTCAGCGCTTCGCCGGTGCATGACGAGGCAACGCAGTTGACCCATTGTCCGCCATGCACGATGCCGACGCTGAACGTGCAGTCCGGTCCGGTCATCTCGTCGATCTGCACGATCTTCTTCGCCATTTCGCGAATCGCAGAGCGGCCGTTCGACAGCGTCGCGCCCGAATGGCTGGGCCGGCCGATGGTTTCGAGATTGAAGCGGGCGATCGCATAGCGGCCAGTGGTGACACCGTTGCCCGCACTACCGGGCTCCGGCACCAGCACGTATTTGTTCCGCGCGGCTTCAGCTTCGATGATGTCGCGGGTCGATGGCGTGCCGACTTCCTCGTCGGGCGTGAACAGCACGGTGATGGGTAGCGGCGTCGCATAGGAGATGCGTGCGAGCTGGCGGATGGCTTCCAGCGATAGATAATTACCGCCCTTCATGTCGCAGATCGCCGGGCCGTAGCAGCGCTCGCCATCGCGGCGCCACTTCAGCTTTTCAATGGTGCCAACCGGATGAACCGTATCCATGTGGCCCGCGATCAGGATACCGGGTTCGCCGAATTTCGGATGTGGAAAACGGGCGCGGATGCAGCCGCCGAATCCCTCACGTCCCGCGATGCGCTCGATGGTCGCACCCATGATTGCCATGTCGCGTGCAGCGAGGTCGAGCATGCTGTTGACCGCATTCGCGTCCCATGTGGGGCTCTCGCATTCGACCCAGATGCGCAGGCCCTGCAACATGTTCTCGAGATCAAACGGGAGTTCGGCGGGGTTCATCAAGTCATTCCTCTTGGATGAGAATTTCGTCACGGATGATCAAGGCGCTCCGTGCCTGCGCACATTGCGAGAGTTTGTCGGCGAGAGTTCGCGCATGACTTAGCAGCAGCGCAATCGCCTTTGCAAATCGACAATGTGCATTGCAATGCATTCTACACCGTGTGGATGTATCGCGTGGAAAACGCGATTGACGCGCATCACGCTTGATGCCAAGTCCTTGAAGCCTAAATGATAAAGGCAATACGCGAAGGCGCCTAAAATTCTATCGCGTTGCATAATCGATCATCGATCGATGGTCAGATTCCAGTCAGGAGAGATTGAGTGTCCTACATGTCACGTTGGCAGCATTCTGCGGCCTTCACGAAATTTGCGCTGCCCGGTCTGGCGGTCGCCGTTGCGCTCGCGCTGCCGGTGCTGTCGTCGCCCGCGCATGCTGCAGGTAAGACCATCACTGCAGTGATGCATTCCGATCTGCGTGTGATCGATCCCGGTATCACCACCGGTTATATCGTCCGCGACCACGGCTACATGGTTTACGACACGCTGCTCGGCATGAACTCGAAATACGAGATCAAGCCGCAGATGGCCGACTGGAAGGTCTCCGACGACAAGCTTGTCTATACATTTACCCTGCGCGACGGCCTGCTGTGGCATGACGGCAAGCCGGTCACCGCCGAAGACTGCGCCGCGTCGCTGCAGCGCTGGGGCCGCAATGACGGCATGGGCCAGAAGCTCATGGATTTCACCAAGAGCATCGAGGCGCCCGACGCCAAGACCATCGTGCTGACGCTAAAGGAGCCCTACGGCCTCGTTCTGGATTCGATCGCCAAGCCATCGTCGCTGGTGCCGTTCATGATGCCGAAGCGTCTGGCTGAGACGCCTGCCGGCAAGGCGATCGCCGAGCAGGTCGGTTCGGGTCCGTTCAAATTCGTGCAGTCGGAATTCCAGCCCGGCGTGAAGGCCGTCTACGAGAAGTTCAAGGAGTACAAGCCGCGCTCCGAGCCGACCGACTGGCAGGCCGGCGGCAAGGTGGTGAAGGTCGATCGCGTCGAATGGATCACCATGCCCGATGCACAGACCGCGGTGAATGCGCTGCAATCGGGTGACATCGACTTCATGGAAAATGGTCCCTACGACCTGCTGCCGGTCCTGGCGAAGGATCCGGAGCTTAAGATCGAAGTGCTCAACCCTCTGGGCTTCCAGACCTTCGGCCGCATGAACTTCCTTAACCCGCCCTTCGACAATCCGAAGATTCGCCGTGCCGCGTTTTTGGCAATGAGCCAGAAGCCGGTGCTGGATGCGCTGGTTGGCGATCCCAAATATTACAAGGTCTGCGGCGCGGTGTTCGGTTGCGACACGCCGAATGCGACGGATGTCGGTTCGGAAAGCCTTGTGAAGGGCAATGGCGTCGAGGAAGCCAAGAAGCTGCTCGCCGAGGCCGGTTATGACAGCACGCCGGTGGTGATCATGGCGCCGACCGACGTGACGACGTTGAAGGCGCAGCCAATCGTTGCGGCGCAACTGCTCCGCAATGCCGGCTTCAAGGTCGAAGTGCAGGCCACCGATTGGCAGACGGTGCTCAGCCGTCGTCCGAGCCAGAAGCCCATCAAGGAAGGCGGCTGGAACATGTTCTTCTCCAACTGGGTCGGCGCCGACATTCTCAACCCCATCAGCAATGTCGCGACCTCCGGCCGCGGCAAGAGCAATGGCGGCTGGTTCGGCTGGAGCGAAGATGCCGAGCTGGAAGTGCTGCGCGACAAATACGCACGCGCGACCACGCCGGAAGAGCAGAAGAAGCTCGCCGCCGAGATCCAGAAGGAGATCTATGACAAGGTCATCTACATCCCGCTCGGCGAATACAAGGTGCCGAGCATCTGGCGCACCTCGCTGACCGGCGTCACCCAGGGCGCTGCCATTCCGATGTTCTGGAACATCGACAAGAAGGACTAACCGGCGCCGCTGTCGCGGTTCGTGTGAAGTAACAGAACGCCGGCCTGAGTGATCAGGCCGGCGTTCTTGTTTTTGCGAATGACCTCTCCACGAGCGATGCGTTCGATGGTCGCACCCATGATTGCCATGTCGCGTGCAGCAGGGTCCAGCATGCCGTTGACTGCGTGCGTGACTTGGCAGCAGCAGGCAATCTCCTTTGCAAATTGACGATGTGCATTGGAATGCATTCTGCAGCATGTGGATGTCGCGCGTGGAAAACGCGATTGACGCGCATCACGCTTGATGCAAGTCTTTGATGTCTAAAAGATAAAGGCAACGCGTGGTCGCGCCTAAATTTCTATCGCGTTGCACAAGCAATCATCGACCGATGGTCAGTTTCAAGTCAGGAGAGATCGAATGTCCTACATGTCACGTTGGCAGCGTTCTGCGGCCTTCACGAAATTGACGCTACCAGGTCTGGCGGTAGCCGTTGCGCTCGCGCTGCCGGTGCTGTCGTCGCCCGCGCATGCTGCCGGCAAGACCATCACCGCAGTGATGCACTCGGATCTGCGCGTGCTCGATCCGGGCATCACCACCGCCTATATCGTGCGCGATCACGGTTACATGGTTTACGACACGTTGCTGGCGATGGACGCAAACTTCAAAGTCCAGCCGCAGATGGCGGAGTACAAAGTCTCCGATGACAAGATGGTCTACACTTTCACGCTGCGCGACGGCCTGAAGTGGCACGACGGCAAGCCTGTCACTGCGGAAGATTGCGCCGCCTCGTTGCAGCGCTGGGGCCGCAATGACGGCATGGGCCAGAAGCTCATGGACTTCACCAAGAGCATCGAAGCCCCCGACGCCAAGACCATCGTGCTGACGCTCAAAGAGCCCTACGGCCTAGTGCTGGATTCGATCGCCAAGCCATCGTCGCTGGTGCCGTTCATGATGCCGAAGCGTCTCGCCGAGACGCCCGCCGGCAAGGCCATTCCAGAGCAGATCGGTTCGGGTCCGTTCAAGTTCGTGCAGGCTGAATTCCAGCCGGGCGTGAAGGCGGTCTATGAGAAGAATAAGGACTACGTGCCGCGCTCCGAGCCTGCGAGCTGGGCGGCCGGTGGCAAGGTCGTCAAGGTCGACCGCGTCGAATGGGTCACGATGCCCGATGCGCAGACGGCGGTGAACGCGCTGCAGTCCGGCGACATCGATTTCATGGAAAACGGTCCCTACGATCTGCTGCCGATCCTCGCCAAGGACAAGGAGTTGAAGATCGAGGTGCTCAACACGCTTGGCTACCAGACGCTGGGCCGCATGAACTTCCTGTTTCCTCCCTTCGACAACGTCAAGGTTCGCCGCGCAGCCTTCCTGGCGATGAGCCAGAAGCCGGTGCTCGATGCGCTGGTCGGCGATCCGAAATACTTCAAGACCTGCGGTTCGGTTTTCGCCTGCGGCACACCGTTCAGCAACGAGGCTGGCGGCGAGACCCTAGTGAAGGGCAACGCAATGGCCGAAGCCAAGAAGGCGCTCGCGGAATCCGGCTATGACGGGACGCCCGTCGTGATCATGGCGCCGACCGACGTGAGCACGTTGAAGGCTCAGCCGATCGTGGCGGCGCAGTTGCTGCGCGATGCCGGCTTCAAGGTCGAGGTGCAGGCCACCGACTGGCAGACCGTCGTGACGCGCCGCGCCAGCCAGAAGCCCGTCAAGGAGGGCGGCTGGAACATGTTCTTCACCAACTGGGTCGGTGCGGATATTCTCAATCCGGTCGGCAACGTCTCGATCTCGGGGCGCGGTACCAAGGGCGGCTGGTTCGGTTGGTTCGACGATCCGAAGATCGAAGAGCTGCGCGACAAGTTTGTGCGTGCCACCGACCTCCAAGAGCAGAAGAAACTGGCTGCGGAAGTCCAGGCCCGCGCCTATGAACAGGTCGCCTATCTGCCGCTCGGCGAATATACTCTTCCGAGCGTGTGGCGGAAGTCGCTGACCGGCGTGCTGCCGGGCGCCGCCACTCCGGTGTTCTGGAACATCGACAAGACAGAATAACCGGCGCCGCTGCGGCGGGCAGGTTTGAATAAGAAAGCGCCGGCCTGAGTGATCAGGCCGGTGCTTTTGTTTTGAGGCAGGCTTTGCCCGTCCTGCGGTGTTGGTATAAACAGATTTAAAGTTGCTCTCGCCCACGCCCGATCTGTTCGACATGCCTATGGGAACGAAGCGCAAAGCCCAGCCAGCAGCCGCTAGCAAGAAGAGATGGCCACATGACGTATGACGAGCGCGTTGAGCAGGCGATCATGGCCCATGACGTCGATGCGTTGATTGAATTTGCTTATGGTTATCCCTGCAAATGCACCACGCGCAGGGGCGAGCCGATGTGCGTCTGCAAAATGCAGGCACAGGCCTTGCGCAAGAAGGTCGCGCCGCGCGCGCTTTTCAGCGGAAGAATTGAACGCGTCTAGGAAACTCAGCGCTCGGGCGAGGCGGCGGACACGACCAGCAGCACATCGGCCTTGGGCTTGCCGATGCTGCGCACCCAGTGCGGGGTCTCTCCGGAAAAGTACAGGCAGTCGCCTTTCTTCAGGACGATCTCTTCGTCCTCGATCTTGATCGCCATCTTGCCTGATATGACGAACAGGAATTCCTCGCCCGCATGCGATGCGCGCGGCGCGAATTTCAGCGGCGGCCGGATCAGGAACGGCTCCATCATCTTGCGTGTGCGTCCCGCAGCCAGGGCCAGCAGATCGACGCCGTCGTCCTGCATAGGCGTTTGCTGTTCGTCCTGGCGGAATAGCGTGTAGCGCGGCGCCGGCGTTGGGTTGGGATCGAACAGATAGGTGACGTTGACATCGAGCGCGGCGGCGAGCCGCAGCAGCGCATTGACCGACGGCGTCTTCAAGCCGCGCTCGACAAGCGAGATATAGCCGCGCGTCAGCTCGCTCTGCGTGGCGAGCTGATCCAGCGTCAGTCCCTTGGCGGTGCGTAGCTGGCGCAGGTTGAAGCCAACCGCATTCTTGCTGACGTCGAGCAACGTCGATCTCCTGATGAAGCACCCGTTCTTTTAGATGGCGCGCGGCGATGACGGAAGGGCCGTCTCGCTCATCTCCTCGAAAGAACTCCAGGGCGGTGCCGGAGTGTTTCTGCTGGAAAACATTGCTGCAGATATTTCCAGCACGGGCAAGGATAATTTAGGCAAAATTGCCCGAAAGTGCATATTTTTCGCCTTCCGTATGTGCACTGGCTGCTTTCTGCCAGTTTAGTCATCAGATGCCGATTTTCGTGACGTTGATTTCTGTCAGTAAACATGTTGGATTTTGATGACGGGAATATGTCCTCAGAAAACGACACGAAGGCAGATATATGATCAAGCGTTTGAAGCCCGGTAAGCGGCTCAGCATGGCCACGGTGCATGGTGGTCTCGTTTATCTCGCAGGGCAAGTGCCGGACGATCTGTCTATCGGTGTCGAAGCGCAGGCCGCCGAAGTGCTCGCCAAGATCGATGCACTGCTCGGCGAAGCCGGCACCGACAAGTCATCGATCCTGAGCGCCACGGTGTGGCTGCCCAACATCGCGGATTTCGCGGCTTTCAATACGGTCTGGGATGAGTGGGTGCCGGCAGGCGCATCGCCTGCACGCGCCTGTGTCGAAGCGCGGCTCGCCAATCCCTCGATCAGAGTCGAGATCGCAGCCATCGCTGCCATTCCTTAAGCATCGCCGACGCCTGCGCTGAGGCGACTGAAGCAACAGCGAAAGTTCACGAGAAGACCCGGACTGCGCCGCGAGATGTCGTGGCACGGAACGAGCCCACGCGCCTGAAACTGAACATGTCTTTTGAAGGAGTGAACATGACCGTCGCAGAAGAATTCAATACAGTCACCGCCACGGCGGAGAATCCCGACGATGCGGCCATGCGCAAGATCGTCTGGTCGAGCGTGATCGGCACCGCCGTCGAATGGTACGACTTCCTGATCTACGGCGCGGCCACCGCGCTGGTGTTCAACAAGGTGTTCTTCGCCGCTGGCGATCCGGCGCTCGCGACTATTGCAGCCTTCGGCACCTATGCGGTTGGCTTCCTCGCGCGTCCGCTTGGTGCCGCGATCTTCGGTCACTATGGCGACCGTGTCGGCCGCAAGGCGATGCTTGCGATTACGATCATGGTGATGGGCCTCGGCACTTTCGCCATCGGCCTGCTGCCGACCTATGCGCAGATCGGCATCGCGGCGCCGATCCTGCTCATCGCACTCCGCTTCCTGCAGGGCATCGGCCTTGGCGGTGAATGGGGCGGCGCGGTTCTGATGGTGGTCGAGAATTGTCCTACGCATAAACGCGGCTTCCTCGGCAGCATGGTGCAGGTCGGCAATCCCGTCGGCAATCTCGCAGCCATCGGCATGTTCGCGCTAGTGTCGCAACTGCCTGAAGAAGACTTCATGAGCTATGGCTGGCGTATTCCGTTCCTGATCTCGATCCTTCTGGTTGGCGTCGGCCTCTGGATCCGCATGAGCATGGAAGAGACTCCGGCCTTCCGCGCGCTCAAGGTGAAGAATGAAGTCGCCAAGATGCCGATCGTTGACATCTTCAAGTATCACCGCCGTCCGTTCTTCACCGCCGTCGGTCTGAAGATCTCGGAGATCGCTTATGCCAGCATCGCCGGCGTGTTCATCATGTCCTATGCGACGTCGAAGCTCGGCCTGTCGCGCGGGCTGGTGCTGAACGGCGCCTTCATCGCATCCTTCGTTGCGTTGTTCTCGATCCCGTTCTTCGGCTGGCTGTCGGACAAGGTCGGGCGCAAGGCGATGTTCTATGCGAGCTGCCTCTTTTGCGCGGCTTTCGCATTCCCGATGTTCTGGCTGCTCGATACCCGCGATCCGACCATCGTGATCCTCACCATCGTCGTCGCAATCTCGTTCGGCCAGATGGTGATGTTCGGCATCGGTGCGCCCTGGTATTCGGAGCTGTTCACCGCGAAGCTGCGCTATAGCGGTGCCTCGCTCGGCTTCCAAGTCGGAGCGGCTATCTCTGGCGGTCTCAGCCCGCTCATCGCGGCGTCGCTGATGACCTGGGCCGGTGCGACCTGGCCGGTGTCGGTGTTCCTGATCTTCTGCGCCTGCATCACCGCGATTGCGACGTCCTTTGCGCCGGAAATGGCGAACAAGGAACTGACCTGAACGCAGTCTTCGTCATGCCCGGCGCATGCCGGGCATCCACGTCTTTGACCGCATGAAGACGTGGATGGCCGGGACATCCAGCGAAGCCGCGCTTCGCGCTTTACCCGGCCATGACGAAGTGATGTGTCGCCCAAGCCTCTACAAGGACGAAAGCAATGCTCGATACCGTTACTTCCGCAACCACTGCCGTGGTCCCGTCATGGACTGGCGTAGTGCGCTATCTCCACATCACGCCGCGCGCGTTCCTGCCGATGCGCGAAATGCCCGAACTCACGCTGGTCGCCGGCAAGGGTATCGAGGGCGATCGCTACATGATCGGCCGCGAGGAGGGGTTCTATTCGCACAAGCCTGAAGAAGGGCGCCAGGTCACGCTGTTCGAATATGAGACGCTGGTAGCGCTGAAGCGTGATCACAATATCGATCTCGCCCCCGAAGAACATCGCCGCAATGTCACTGTATCCGGCGTACCGCTGACGCATCTTGTTGGCCGTCAGTTCTGGCTCGGCGAGACGCTGCTGGAATCGACGCGGTTGTCGATCCCGTGCCGGCATATCGAGGAGATCACCGGCAAGGCGATCTTCGATCCGCTGATCAATCGCTCCGGCCTCAACTGCAGGATCCTGCAGGGTGGCACCGTGCGCGTCGGCGACGCCGTGCGGAACGTGCAATGAGCGCCGTGGCGATCACCAGGGTCAGGACCGTCGTCGACAAGATCGAGGACGGCGGCCAAGGCATCAAGCTGTTCTCGCTGGTCGATCCCGATCACTGGGAGCTGCCGCCGTTCCGGCCGGGTGCACATATCGATCTGCATTTGCCCCGTGGATTGGTGCGGACTTACTCGCTCTGCAACGATCCCGCCGATGACAAGCGCTATGTCGTGGCAGTGAAGCGCGAGGCCGAAGGGCGGGGCGGTTCGATCGTGCTGCATGATGAGGTCAAGGTAGGCGACACCATCGGCGTGACGCTGCCGCGTGGCGGGCTAGATCTGCCGGAGGATGTGACGCGCTTTACATTCGTTGGCGGTGGCATCGGCGTGACGCCGTTCCTGTCGGCGGCGGCCTTCCTCAAGCGCATGGGCCGTTCGAAATTCACGCTGCACATGATTGCACGCGGTGAGCCGCCACTGGCCGATCTGCTCGCGCCGCTGCGCAAGTCCGGTCATGTGGTGATTCACGACACGTCGAGCGGGCAACGCCCGGATATCGCGGCACTGGTCGGCCGGCCGCTGTCGGATGTCGCGCTTGCCTGCTGCGGCCCTGACGGCATGATCGATGACTTCGAACAGGCGTCACGCAACTGGCCCGCCGATCGCGTTCATATCGAGCGCTTTGTGCCGCCGCCGCTGCCGGTCGATCCTGACGCCAAGCCCTATGTGCTCGCGCTCGCAAAATCGAACCGGGAAATCACCGTGGCCGCAGGGCAGACCATGCTGTCGGCGCTGACAGATATCGGCATCGACGTGCCGGCATCCTGCTGCGGCGGCATCTGCGGCTCCTGCAAGGTGGACTGGCTGGAAGGGCAGCCGGTGCATCGCGACCGCGTGCTGTCGCCGGCGGAACGCGAACGCAGCCTGCTGGTCTGCGTGGCGGGTTCCGCTGGGGATCGCCTGGTTCTCGATCTCTGACTGCTGATCTGACGGCCAAACAGGCGGCAACGGTCATCCGTTGCCGCCTGTTTGCGTTTCATGCAGCGCATCGCGACGCGCGACGTTCCGGTCAGCGAAGCGCCCGCTTTGGATGGCTTACAAACATACCTTGACCGCTTAACTAATTTTTAGAAATTGCGCAAAGTGCGCAAAAAGTGTTTGATGTCTGCGCAATTTGCGCATATCGGGCGGTGTGCGCAGGGGCTCCTGAGGGAAATTGCGCAGAATAATGAGTGATGCGCACGGCGCGGGAAGGAAATAACCATGCAGATTCCAATTAAGCGGGCGATTGAGAAGGTGCCGGGCGGCATGATGACGGTGCCGCTGCTGATCGGCGCGCTGTTCGCGACCTTTGCCCCCAACACCCCGAAATTCTTCGGCTCGTTCACTGGCGCGCTGTTCTCCGGCGGCGCTCTCAGCATTCTCGCCGTGTTCTATGTGTGCATGGGTGCGAGCATCGACTTCAAGGCGACGCCTTACATCGTGAAGAAGGGCGGCGCCCTGATGATCGTGAAGGTCGGTACCGCCATCATCCTCGGCCTGATCTTCGGCCGCTTCCTCGGTGAAGCGCCGGTCACCGCCGGCATCTTCGCAGGCGTGTCGACGCTGGCGATCGTCGCCGCCATGAACGACACCAATGGCGGTCTCTACATGGCGCTGATGGGCCAGTATGGCCGTCCGCGCGACGTCGGTGCCTATAGCATCATGACGCTGGAAAGCGGTCCGTTCCTCACCATGGTGACGCTCGGCGTTGCCGGTCTGTCGTCGTTCCAGTGGCCCGCGCTCGTCGGCGCGATCCTGCCGCTGGTGGCCGGCATGATCCTTGGTAATCTCGATCGCGAGCTGCGTGACTTTCTCAGCAAGGCCGTGCCTGTGATGATCCCGTTCTTCGCCTTCGCGCTCGGCACCGGCCTGAACCTGACGCAGGTCTGGCAGGCGGGTCTGCTCGGCGTCGGCATGGGCGTGGCCGTCGTGATCGTGACCGGCATCCCGCTGTTTTTCGTTGACCGTCTCACCGGCGGCAACGGCGTTGCGGGTGTTGCTGCAGCGTCGACCGCTGGCAATGCGGCGGCTGTGCCTGCGATCGTCGCTGCGGCCAATCCGGCCTATGCGGCTGCTGCCGGTCCGGCGACCATCCTCATCGCGGCCTGCGTGGTCGTGACGGCGATCCTGACGCCGATCCTCACCTCGTGGGTTGCCGGCATCGTCGGCCGTGATGTCGAGCCGGAAGCGGAGGCGGCGGCGCCTGCCGCGCCGAGCGTCGCAGCACCCGCACCAGTGGCTGGGCACTAAGATGGCGGGACGCTGGCTGATCCTCGCCGATGATCTCACCGGTGCAGCGGACTGCGCCATCGCCTTCGGTCGCCGGGGCCTTGCGGCTGCCGTGACCTGGGGCGACGTCGCAAGCGCCGGGGATCGCCAGCATCCGGTTATCTCCTATGATGCAGCGAGCCGCGGCCTCACGGCCGAGGCCGCTGCGCGTCGGCATGCCGAGATATTGCAGCAGTTGATGGAGCCGGATCGGCTCCTGTTCAAGAAGATCGACTCCACGCTGCGCGGCCAGCCGGCCTCCGAGACGGCCGCTGCGCTGGCGCATCTCAAGGCGCAGTCCGGTTCGGCCTTAGGCATCTTCGCGCCGGCCTTTCCCGCGACCAACCGGACCACCATCAATGGCCGCGTCGTTGTTGGCGGCCGTCCGCTTGAGGAAGCCGAGGTCTGGAAGCGCGATCACACCTACGACAATGCCGACATCGCTGATGTATTGGCATCGGCTGGTATTCGCAGCGAGAAGGTGCTGCTTGCGACGATCCGCGGCGGCCATCTCAAGGCTCACTTGGCGCGTATCGCGTCCGAGGACAGCGTCGTTGCGATCTGCGATGCGGAGACCGAGCACGATCTGCATCTGATCGCGGAAGCCAGTTTGAAGATTTCACCGGCGACAGTGTTCATTGGCAGCGCCGGGCTCGCGCATGCGCTGGCGGCGCTCGATGACACCAGTGCCACCGAGAAGCTGGAAATTTCCACTAGCACATATGGCACGCTGATCGTGGTCGGCTCGCTCGCCGGCGCGTCGCGCTCTGCAGCGCGCAAGCTGGTCGCCAGCGGCACCGTGACCCATCTGCCGGTCACACCGGAAGTCCTGCTCGGCGACAAGGCAGGGCAGGCGGCGCTGGCTGCACGCGTGACCGAAGGATTGACTGCAGGCGGCGATGTCCTGGTTGAGATCGTGATGGACGACAATCCGAAAATGTCGCTCGGCCCGCAGCTCGCGCAGAATCTTGCCGATGCGCTGATGCCCGTGGCGTCCAGCATCGGCGCCTTTGCAGCAACTGGCGGCGAGACCGCCGCTGCACTGCTGTCGCGCTTCGGTGTCAACGGAATCCGTCTGGCCGACGAGATCGAGCCCGGCGTTTCGCTCGGGCTTACGCTCGGCGCATTGTCCGTGCCGATCGCCACCAAGGCCGGCGCCTTCGGCGACGAGAACAGCCTGATCAAAATTCGCGAACGTCTTCACACCGTCCGAACTCAAGGAAGCTTCACATGACCCGTCCGACCATTGCGATCACCATGGGCGATCCCGCAGGCATCGGGCCCGAAGTGATTATGAAGGCCTTCGCCCATCCGGAAATGCTCGCGATGTGCAATCCGCTGGTGATCGGCGATGCCAATCGTCTGCGCAAGGCCGGCGAGATCGTCGGCGCCAAGATCGGCGTCGACTCGCTCAGCGATGCAAAGGCTGCGAATTTCGCGTCGAAGAACGTCCAGTGCGTGGACTTGAAGATCGTGCCGGATGATTTGCCATTCGGGCAGAACTCCCCGGTGGCAGGCGAGGCGGCTTACCGTTTCATCGAGAAGGCCGTCGAAATCGTTCAGGCCGGCATCGCCCAGGGTATCTGCACCGCACCGCTCTCCAAGGAAGCGCTGCATGCAGCCGGTCACAAATATCCCGGGCATACCGAACTGCTCGCACATCTGACCGGCACGCCTGAAGTGTCGATGATGCTGGTGTCGCCGAAGCTGCGCGTCATTCACGTGACGACGCATATCGGCCTGATCGATGCCATCAAGAAGATCGAGCCGGGCCTGGTCGAGCGCGTCATCACCCGCGGCCATGAAGTGCTGGTCAAGGCCGGCATCAAGAATCCGAAGATCGGCGTTTGCGCCATCAATCCGCATGCCGGCGAGAACGGCCTGTTCGGCTATGGCGAAGAAGCCGAGAAGATCACGCCCGCGGTCGAAGCCTGTCAGAAGAAGGGCTGGGACGTCCGCGGTCCGCTGCCCGCCGACACGCTGTTCTTCCTCGCCGGCCGCGGCGACTACGACATGGTGGTGGCGATGTATCACGATCAGGGCCATGGCCCGATCAAGGTGCTGGGTCTGGAATCCGGCGTGAACATCACGGTCGGACTTCCCGTCATCCGCACCTCGGTCGATCACGGCACCGCCTTTGACATCGCCGGCAAGGGCATCGCCGATGAGCGCAGCCTTCTCGAGGCGCTGCGGCAGGCGGTCGATCTCGCACCGGGATCCAAGGCGGCTTGACGCATCCTTCGTCATTCCGGGGCGCGCGCTCTTGCGCGCGAACCCGGAATCTCGAAGTGTCTGTCACATATCGAGGTTCCGGGTTCGTCGCCGCGAAGGCGCGGTGACGCCCCGGAACGACGAGCGTGATGAGAGGGCAGGGACATTCATGTCGATGCGGAGCAAGGAGCGTCACGCCCGCTTGTTGGACGCCCTGAACGCCGGCGAGATCGATGTCGACGATCTCGCACGGCGCTTTGGTGTGTCCGGGTCCACCGTGCGGCGCGACCTGCAGCATCTCTCCAAGAACAATGCGGTGCGCCGTACTTACGGCGGCGCGATTCTCACCGGCCATGTCGCAGAGACCACGCTCGACCAACGCTTCGCGGTCCAGGGCAAGGAAAAACAGGCCATCGCGCGTGCCGCGATCGACCTGATCGAGGACGGCGATACGCTGATCCTCGATGCCGGATCGACGGTCGCCGCTTTCGGCAAGCTGCTGCTGCAGCGCCGCCTGCGCATCATCACCAACAATATCGCGCTGCTGCCGTTTCTCGCCAAGGCACCAAGCATCGAACTCGTGGTGCTGGGCGGCGCGCTGCGCTCGACCAGCATGAGCACCATGGGACCTCTGGCCAGTGAGGGACTGCGGCGTCTCACCGCCGACCGCGCCATCATGAGCGCCGACGGTGTCGTGAGCGGTCGCGGGTTGTGCGAGGCCGACCTCGATCAGGTCGCCTTGAAGTCCCTGATGATGCAGCAGGCCAAGGAGGTCATCGTGCTCGCCGACGCCGGCAAGCTCGGCCGCGCCGAACAGGACGCCTGGGCGCCGCTCCCGCCGCGCTGGACGCTGGTGACGGGCGCTGGCGCCTCGACGGAGCAGCGCAGGCTGATGGAGCATGCAGGGGCGCATATCGTCGTGGCGGGGGCGTAGCGCGGCTGTATGCGTGTTCTGACGCCGTGCCGATATGGGTATGGTTCAATTGAACAGTCGCATCAGTAAGGCTTTGCCAACCGGGACTGCCCGGACACCGTGAAAAGCGCGAACATATTCTCCCGCGTAAAAGGCGCGTACAACGCGAATTCGCGTTGCAGCGGCTTCTTCGAAGCGAACGCCGAAACCATCGCTCGTTCGTCGCATGACCGTTGCCGACACATTCTGACCGTATACATTGCACTTGAGAACAGTCCCCACCTGCGGCGGCGCAGGATCGATAAAGCGAGCGCCGGTTATCGAGATGTCTGCCATGCGAACCAGCCGCGGGGCGCTGTCCTCGTGAATGAGGACGGGCTCATTGCGCTCAAATCGCTCGGCTTTCCGACGGCGAGGCTGCTCGATACAGATGAAGCACACGATTGCGAGGACGACGCAGTTGTACAAACTCCAGCCAAGCGCTAGTCCGCCGTAAGCAATGCTCTCTCCCTTCAGATTGATAATGAAAGCGTAAGCGATCGCCAGCATGGTTATCAGCAACGCGGATCCGTAAAGCCGCAGAAGCGGCCACTCGATGAACCTCTGATTGCGATCGCCACCTTTGGCGGTGACCTTGAACTTGTGACCCTTTGGTCTGATCAGACCCGTGATGATTGCTTTCAGGACTGCTGGCGCCGCGATGTACTGCGAGACGTCCGTCATAATCGCCAGCGAACGACCACGGGAAATCCAGGTCATCGTAAATGCGTGCCAGACGTAGAAGGGCAGGAAGTATGTCAACAGTTCGGAGAGATCGGCGTAAATCGCCTTGATCCCGAACAGGAGATAGAGCCACGGCACGATCAGGCCAAGCATCTTCGTTCCATAAGCCCCGGCCCAGCTCATGAAAGCGTCGACGAGCGAAAGCCGGTCGATCAGGGCGAGTTTTGATTGCGATGAAAAGGGCCCGCTTCGGCCTCTTACGATCTGCATGAAGCCGAGGCACCATCGACCGCGTTGGGTGATGTATTCCTTGAGGCCTTCGGGCGCCAATCCAAGCGTGAGCCGTTCGTTCAGATAGACCGTGAGATAATTACGCTCCTTCAGACGCAACGTGACGAGATAGTCCTCAGTCACCGAGTCCGTCGGGAATCCACCGATCTCCATGAGGCCTGAAAAGCGGATCACCGACGATGTGCCGCAGCAGAAAGCCACCCCCCAGGCGTCTTTGGCCGGCATCAGAATATCAAAAAAGAAACGTTGCTCGTCGGGCCATACCTCGGTGGCGGCCAGATTGGACTGGATCGGATCCGGATTGATGAAGTGCTGCGGCGTCTGCACGATGCCAATGGTCTTGTCTTCCATCAAACTGGTCGCGCGCGTGAGAAACTCCGGCAGAGGGACGAAGTCGGCATCCAGGATGGCAACGAAATCCGGTTTGTTGTCCAATCCGGCGACATGACGCAAAGCGTGATTGATGTTACCTGCCTTTGCATGCTGATTGTCTGGACGAGTCAGGTAATGACAGCCGAGCACTTCGGTCAGGCGTTTGAGCCATAGCCGTCGCCCATCATCCAGGACCCAGACACGATAGTTGCCGTAGTCCAGTCCCGTGGCGCCGATGATCGTGCGTTCGAGGATCGCTTGCTCCTCGTTATAGGTGCAGATGAAGACATCGACGAGCGGAACCCGCGCGGCGGCCGCGGCTTTTTTTATTCCGACCTCGACGTCGGCAGAGCGATCAATCGTTCGGCTGAGAAACAGCATCGACAGGCAGACGCCAAGTAACGAGGCAGCTTCCGCCAGCATGAAGGGGTATCCGACGAGAAAGTCGGCGGTAAAGCCGGGTGGCGGAAGCGTCTGCGTGACACGCCACGTGAAGTATCGGATCAGCAGAATGACGGATATCCCGGTCATCAATGATCGGGCGAACGTGCTGTCGCGCCTCAGCATCGGCGTGATTGCGAGACAAGCACCGAGAGCGGCGATGCCTGGTGCGAAGGCTGAGATCATGGTTTTGACGTGTCGTGATTGAACACGACCCGTCCCGTGCGCCCCACTGCGCAGTCTTTGCCCGTGGTATCGAGATTGGGCATCGAGACCGTCACACGATAGGGTTCCTTGTTCAGCGTGTCGGGATTGATGGCCAGGTTCGCGGGCGCACCAGACGCGCCAGTGAGATTCACGATCGACCCCTCTATCGCCGGACTGCCGTCATTTGGCTCAAAAGTCGCCTGCTCGCCCAGCCTGAGCCTGTTATAGACACGTTCGGTGACATTCGCCGTTACCACAGCGCCGCTGCAATCAAGTAGCTTCAGCAATGGTTGTCCGGCCCGGACATCCTCGCCCGGCGACGTCATCATCTCCCAGATCCGGCCAGTCACGGGCGCTTTGATGTCCGCTTCCGATCGGCTGACATAAAGCAGTTGCTCGGACGCGATCTCGCTCGCGAGCCACGCGATCTGGGCATTCGCATGCGCCAGATCGGCTTGGAGATCATTTGCACGTTGCCGCATCTCTTCTTCGCGCTGGACCGAACTTGGGCGGTCATTGTAGCTATCGCCCAGATACGTGCCCTTCTGCGCGGCAATGAGCTCGATCTTGGCGGCATCAAGTCTGCGACGGGCGCCGATTTCGGTTTGCTGGGCGACCGATTGTTCCCGGGTCAAGCGGGCGAATTCCACGCTGGAGACGCTGCCCGACTTGATCAGCGACGATGCCCGCTCTACGGCGGCGGTTGCCTCTTCCCGCCGGGACGCAGCGGCTTCGATCACCGACTGTATTTCAGCGATGCGCGCTTCCAGTTGGAGGGTACGGCCTTCCCTGAATTGGGAGGCCTGCCGCGCGAGATCTTGCTGTGCGGCTTGAGCTGAGGCGAATTTGGTCGCCAGACTTGGGCGCTCATTGTCCAGTCGCGACATCTGTCGTCTGAGATCATCCAGCCGATTTCGATCGCCCCGTGCATTCACGACGCGAAGGAGGAGGTCACCTTCATTCACTGCGCTCGACGTCGAACGGCCGGACTTCGAACTGACTTCGCCATCGATCGGCGACCTTAGCGTCACGAGTCTGGCGTTGACCACCGCCTCCACGCTGGAGGTCTGCAGGATTGCCCTGAGTGGCAGCCATCCGAACACGGCAACAATGGTGAGACCGGCAGCGATCTTCAGCACCCGCCGAACGGTGCTATATGAGCGCGGAGGCGTTGTCTGATCAGGCGAACCGCGGTTTGCGGGCTCGTCGATATCCGGCTTCAGCCGGTCTTCCAGATCGCGCTGCAATCCTCTGGCGCCGGGATCGAAGGATGGAACATCTTCCTCGACAACGGACGAAGGTGCGAACCCCGAAGGAAATTGAGTCTTTTGCGCACGATCCATGGCAGCCGAACCCAAATTGTCGGTGAGCGGACCAACTCGGTCCTTCGAAGCGATTCCATGTCAGGTGAGTAGAGTGTGCGCCCGCTTAAGAGCCCGCTAAGGTAGACCCCGCATCTTTCGATAAAACTGCGCAATCTCGGAGGCCGGGCGCTATGATACCTAGGAAGGGAGGCATTGCTGCTGCATTAGCGATCGTGCTTTGCATGCCGTCGATGTCTCTTGCAGACAACAGGAATGGCGAGCGGATTTTCTTGAGCCGCTGCGCGATGTGCCACGGAAATGACGTTAAGGGCACAGGGCCTTTGGCTGATAAGAGCAATCCGCCTGCACTCGATCTCACGACACCCGAGTTCAAGAAGCGCCTGCTTGATTATCCCGGCGTGATCGTATCGTCCGTCATACTCCGTCCCAACGGCGATCTCATTCCAAGAACCTTGCGCGAAAACGGCGTGAAATTGCCTCCGTTCGCATGGACGGTCAGGGACTTTCGGGATCTGAATGAGTACCTGACTGACAAGATCGCCAAGGCCAAATAATCTGGATGTCGCGCAATTCCTGATGACTCGTTGCTGACGGGGCTCAGTGCGGTCTGCAAAACACGACGGAAAAGCTGCAAAACATGCGTTGACCGGAAGGCCAAAAGCCTAGAAGAAACAACGCGCGCGGACGTGGCGGAACTGGTAGACGCAAGGGACTTAAAATCCCTCGATGGCAACGTCGTGCGGGTTCGATTCCCGCCGTCCGCACCAGCCTTCAGGGGAACTTCGGCCTCAATCCGGCCACCGGCGGCTGCTTTACGCAACCTCAATACTGCCCGGCTAGAAAGTCCCGATGATCGACCGTTACCCTCTTTTCCGCCTGCCGACGCGCGCTGCTGCGATAGTGTCGTTGTTTGTCCTTGCCGGCTATCTCGGCGGCTGCGCCAGCATGGGCGATGGCATGGTGTCGGGCGCTTTCGTCGATCCTGCGAAATATGACCTCTATGACTGCCCGCAGCTTGAGACCGAGCGCAAGACGCTTGCGACGCGGACGGCCGAATTGCAGGGGCTGATCGACAAGGCGCAGACCGGCACGGGCGGCGCGGTGGTCAGCGAACTCGCTTATCGCAACGATTACATCTCGACGCGTGCGCAGGCCAAGCTGGCAGAAGAGAACTGGCAGAAGAGCAAGTGTGTGGCGAGTGCGCCGGCCGCTCCTGTCAAGCCAGCGCCTGCCGCTGCGAGACGATCAGGCGCGCGTTCCTGAGCCATCCGGTTCAAAGCTTCCAGTCGTAGATCCAATCCTGCCGCGCCTGTAGACGCTCTGCACCGAGCGCGCGCATGGCGAGGTCGCGCGCTAGCGCCATGGGGCCACGCAGATGATAGATCTGCCCGGATTGCCGGGCGGTGCGCTGTATCAGGGTGACGCGCGGCTGGCGCAGCGCGGCGTAGCGCGCCAATGCGGGCGCGATCGCTGCGGCATCGTGGCCAGCGGCGGCAAGGCACTCCGCCAGCACCGCCGCATCCTCGATGGCCATGCCTGCGCCCTGCGCGGCGAAAGGCAGCATCGCATGGGCGGCATCACCCAGTAGCGCCACGGATCCCTCGTGCCACATGCCGCCGTCCGGCATCGTGAACAGCGGCCAGCGCCGCCAGTTATCGACGCTGTCGATGATGCCGCGTGCATTGGCGGGCCAGCGCGACGCTGCAAAATGTTGGCGGATCTCGCTGGCGTCGCCAGCATCGCTGCCGCCCGGCTGTATCGCGGCGCCGGGCATGATCGCGACCATGTTGATCCGCTCGCCCGATGACACCGGATAGACAACGAGATGGGCCTTCGGCCCCATCCAGAGCTGGACGCCATGGGGGACCAGGTCGCTTTTCGGCCGGCTCGTTTCCAGCGTCCCACGCCAGGCGATGAGACCGGAGAAGTGCGGCTGCGTTTCGGGAAACAGTTGCCGTCGCACGAAAGACCACGCGCCATCGGCGCCGATCAAGGCCAGCACCGACTCGCCGTTGACGATGATACCGGCGGGCGTGGCGCGGAGGTTGTCCACGGGACAGCCAAGGCGCAGTTCGATGTCGGAATGCGCGGTGACCGCACCAAGCAAGGCCGATTGCAGATCGGCGCGATGCACCAGCCAGTAGGGTGCGTCATCGCGGGCGCTGCCGAGTGGCAGGCGGATCACTTCGCCGCCGCTGCGCGCGGTCATGATGCTCACACTGGCCGGCGTCGTGACATGGGGCGCAAGGCGTGGTTGCAGGCCAAGGCCGATCAGTATGCGGGTCGCATTGGGCGAGAGCTGCAGTCCGGCGCCGGCTTCTTCAAGCCGTCCGGTCTTCTCACAGATGAGGACGCGAAAGCCCCGGGCGGCCAGCGCCAGCGCGGCCGTCAGTCCGCCGATGCCCGCACCAGCGATGACGATGGTGCGCGGCGCCGTCACGGCCGGAAATCAGGCAACCTTGTCTTTCACCACGCATTCCGGCGGACGTGACTGGCCGGCGCCGAGATCGGCGGCAAAGCGATACAGGGTCGAGCAATACGGGCAGATGATCTCGTTGTCGTTGCCGAGATCGAGGAAGACGTGCGGATGGTCGAACGGCGGATTGGCACCCACGCACATGAATTCCTGCGAGCCGATCTCGATGATCGGGACGCCGGCGTCATTGTGAAAGTGCGGAACCACGTGGTCGGACATCTTCTCTACCTTTGCTCGCAATAGCCGCGGGCGTATGAGCCGGCGCGCCATTCAGTGCGGCGCACCATACTGGTCCGGAACCATGATTCCTAGACCGTGCAGGGGTCATTCATCCGTACAAATTCGACACAATTCGGGTGTCTCCGAATAGCCCTTCTTTCGTCGGGGCAGTTGTGTCCACGATGTGACGCACCATTTCTAAAGAGGTGCAAGGATAGGGTTTTCCGCCATGTGGTTCCGGCTCGACACAGCTTTGACGGGGGTAGCGGTCTGCGCGACCGCCGGCCTGCTGTTGCTGCCGCATGCGCGCGACGCCGGCGCCGTGCTGACCGCGCAGGATGACCCCGTTGCTCTGGCCGATGCGCAACTCAGCTCTGCATTGCGGAATGATCCCGCGGTGCTCGCCCGCAATATCGAGGAGGCGCTCGCGGCCAGGGATGCCGACCTCGCCAAAAGCTTTGCTGATGTTGCGGCTGCCAGACATGTTCAACTGCCGGACGATCTCGCTAGGCGCGTGACCGAGGCGGTTGCGGACGAGAATTCGGCGTCCCATTTCGCCAGCCGCTTTGCGAATGGCTTTGTCACCGGCAATGCCGACGATGTCGGCAGCCTGTCGGGTACCGTCGCCGGCGATCTGTTCGTATTCGGCGATATCCGCGACGTCGTGCGCGAGGGCAAGCACATGGCGATGGGTGAGGACACCGATCACCTCATTCTCGGCCTTGCTGCTGCAGGTCTCGCTGTGACCGCCGCGACCTATGTCAGCGTCGGCGGCGTCGCGCCGGTGCGCGCGGGCCTCACGCTGGTGAAGGATGCACGCAAGGTCGGGCGGATCGGCGAGGGACTCACCACCTGGGCGGCGCGCTCGGCGCGCGGCGTGGTGGACGGGCCCATGCTGCGCGCCGCGGTGGCCGATGCGTCGATCCTGCGGCCGGGGCAAACTATCACTGCGGTGAAGGCGGCGTTCCGCACCGAGAAGGCCGGCGGCATCGTGCGTCTTGCCGGGGATGTCGGCCGTGTCGGCGAGAAGGCCGGCACGCGCGGCGCGCTCGATACGCTGCGTATCGCCCAGAGCCCGAAGGACGTCACGCGCGCGGCACGACTCGCCGAAGTCAAAGGCGGCCAGACCCGCGCCATCATGAAGATGTTTGGCCGCGGCGCGCTGCTGCTGGCGGCTGGCGCGTTCAATCTTTCGATGTGGGTGTTCTGGGCATTGTTCGCGCTGTTTGGATTTGTCGTGTCGATCAAGGCAACCACCGAGCGCGTCACCTGGTCGTGGCTGCAGCGCTCCAAGGCGAGGCGCGCGCGCCGCGACCTGGCGGTACGACAGGATGCTCTGCTGCAGGACATCTCACGCAAGGACGCATTACTCAGGGACATGGCTCTCCGCCATCCCGCGCCGGCTCACTCACTGGCGCCGGTGCTCGTCCACGGGTAAACTGCGCGCTTCCCATCACCATTCATTCTCTCAATCACCCCATCTCTCAATCGTAACGGAATTCTGGATGCCGAGCTTTCACAACGGCGCTGTCGAAATTGCTTATCTCGATGAAGGCGAGGGCGATCCAATCGTTCTCGTGCATGGCTTTGCATCGAGCAAGAACGTCAACTGGGTCTATCCGACCTGGGTGTCGGAATTGAAGAAGCACAATCGCCGCGTCATCGCGCTCGACAATCGCGGCCATGGCGATTCCAGCAAGCTCTACGATTCCGAACAATACAGCATCGGTGCGATGGCCGCCGACGTGCGCGCGCTGCTCGCGCATCTTGGTATCGTGCGCACCGACATGATGGGTTATTCGATGGGCGCGCGCATCACTGCCTATATCGCCTATAGCCATCCCGAATTGATCCGCAGCGCGATCTTCGGCGGTCTCGGCATTGGCCTTATCAAAGGCGGCGGTCCCGGCGAGAATGTCGCCCTCGCGCTCGAGGCGGACTCGCTCGACGACGTCACCGATCCCGTCGGCCGCACCTTCCGCGCTTTTGCCGATCAGACCCGTTCGGATCGCCGCGCGCTCGCAGCCTGTTTGCGCGGTTCGCGCCGGCTGATGACGAATGAGGAAGCCGCCGCCATCAAGGTGCCACTGCTGATCGCGGTGGGAACGACGGACGAGATCAGCGGTTCCGCGCAGGAGTTGCAGAAGGTCATCGCCGGCTCTGAAGTGCTGGATATCCCGAACCGCGATCACATGCGGGCGGTCGGCGATCGCGTTTACAAGGAAGGCGTGCTGGATTTCCTGTCCCGCCGCCCGTGATGACAATTGGCGAGGGGCGCACCTTGTTTTGATCACACGAGCGCCCACTTCTGATGCACGCCCGGTTTGTGGGCGGGGTGGGGTCGTCCCGGGAATGTCTGCGCTTTCAACATGTTAGCGGGGGATTGCCGGGTAAGCCACCGTTCACGATGGCAGGAGCCGTGTCACGACAGCGACGCGTCTTGTGCTATAACCGATGCACTATTCAGGAAATTGCGAGTCCGCCATGGCCGTGCAGAGCATCAATCCGCAGAATTCAAAACTCGCAACGCTGGATCCGATCTGGGATCGCATCCGTTCCGAGGCGGAAGACATCGTCCATCGCGAGCCTGAACTCGCATCCTTCATCTATTCGACCGTGCTGCATCACAACCGTCTGGAAGATTCGGTGGTGCACCGCGTTGCGGAACGTCTCGATCATGCGGCGCTGTCCGGCGACCTGATCCGCCAGACCTTCGACGAAGCGCTGCGCGACGAGCCGGATCTTGGCAATGCGTTCCGCGCCGACCTCGTCGCCGTGTTCGACCGCGATCCTGCCACCACGCGCTTCATCGATCCGCTGCTGTACTTCAAGGGCTTCCACGCCATCCAGGCGCATCGTCTTGCGCATTGGCTCCACAAAAAGGGCCGCAAGGACTTTGCGTGGTATCTGCAGAGCCGCTCGTCGGCCGCTTTCCAGACCGACATCAATCCCGCCGCCAAGATCGGCCGCGGAATCTTTCTCGATCACGCGACGGGCTTCGTTGTCGGCGAAACCGCGGTCATCGAGGACGATGTCTCGATCCTGCACGGCGTGACGCTCGGCGGCACCGGCAAGGAAAACGAGGACCGCCATCCGAAGATTCGCCACGGCGTGCTGATCGGCGCCGGCGCCAAGATTCTCGGCAATATCGAGGTCGGCCATTGCGCGCGGATTGCCGCGGGCTCGGTTGTCGTCAAGCCAGTGCCGCACAACGTCACCGTGGCCGGCGTGCCGGCGAAGATCGTCGGCGAAGCCGGCTGTTCGGAGCCGTCGCGCACCATGAACCAGATGCTGAACGCGATCGGGCTCTGATTTTCAGGGGCTGAGACTTCTGGGCTTGCGATTTGCAAGCGCTGATATTGCACGCGTTTTCGTTCACTTGTGGGATGGCGTGATTTTTCGAGAAACGGCCTAGCCGTGGCCGTCATCTCGCATTAAAGCTTCTCTCCATCAGCTCAACAGACATCAATTGCATTGGAGACACCTGTGGACGTTCAGGAAGTCAGAAAGCTCGACGCCTATCTCAAGCGCGTGTTCGGCAACCAGAAGCTCCGCGTGGTGCCGCGCCCGAAGAAGGACGACTCCGCCGAAGTCTATATTGGCGAGGAATTCATCGGCGTGCTGTTCGTCGATGACGAAGACGACGATCGTTCGTTCCAGTTCCAGATGGCGATCCTGGAAGAAGACCTCGTCGATAACGGCTGAGGAGGCACCTTGCCCCGCTTGGCGGCGGCGAGATCAGCGCAAGCGCTGTGCGGGCCTTCGCGCTTAGGCACCAGACGCTAGGCCGCGTTGTCCGGCGCGACCAGGCCGGCGGCGGTGGCAAGCCAGACCAGGTGCGCGTCGGTGCGCGCGCCGATCTTCGATTTGATCTGGTAGTGATAATTCTGCACGGTCTTTGTGCTCAGATTGAGCGACGTCGCGATCTGCTCCGTGGTCCAGCCTGACGCCACCAGCCGCAGGATTTCCGTTTCGCGCGGCCCGAGATCTTCCACCACCGACCGTTCGTTGCCGAGCCGCTCGCTGGCGATTTCGCGCGCGATGTCTTCGCTCAATGCGCGTCCGCCGCGGGCGACGGTGGCGATGGCGCGCACCAGTTCGTGCGGCGCGCTGCTCTTTGTGATGTAGCCGCAGGCGCCAGCCTCGAACGCTTTCAGAGCGAACGCGGCGCTCGCATGCATGGTGAACACCAGCAGGCGCGCGGTGCGATCCCATTGCCGGATATGCCGGATCGCTTCCAGCCCGCCGGGGCCGGGCAGCGACAGATCCATGACCACCACGTCCGGGCGCTCTGCCTGATAGGCGCGATAGGCCGCAGCGGCATCCTCGGCCTCGGCGCTGACGCGAAAACCGGGCTGCCGTTCCAATAGCCGGCGATAGCCTTCGCGCACCACCGGATGGTCATCGACCAGCAGGATGCTGACGGCGGTCATGCCGCCGCCTGTCGTGGCAGCAGCGGAATCACCGCGGCCACGCGGATACCGTGTGCGGCCGGAGCGATCGACAGGCTGCCCCCAAGCGCTGCGATGCGTTCGCGGATGCCGAGTATGCCGTGGCCGGAGGCGGTGTGGGCCTGCGCGGCGTCGCCGCCGCCGTCATCCTCGACGCTGACGGCGACGGCATCGCGGATCTCTTCCCCATGGTTGACGCGGAGATGAACGTGCTGCGGCCGGCCGTGGCGTGCGGCGTTGGTGAGGCACTCCTGCGCGATGCGGTAGATGTTGACGGCGGCTTCTGCGGGGACGGCGGTGAGATCGCCGGTTACGTCGAGATGAAACACGGCGCGCCGCGTTGTGCTCGCATTCCACTGCGCCACCAGTTGCACAAGGCTGGCCTGCAATCCCAGTTCCTCGAGATCCTGCGAGCGCAGCCGCGCCAGCGCGCTGCGCAGCGTCGTCATCATTTGGCCGGTGATGCGGGCGACGGCGCGGGCATCGTCGGCCAGATCGGGACGGGACGGCGTGGCGCCGGTCTCGATGGCTGCGGCGAGCGCCGCGGTGGCGGTGAGGCACTGGCCGAACTCGTCGTGCAGATCGCGCGCCAGTGCGCGGCGTTCTTCTTCCTGTACCTGAAACAGTCGCTTGGTCAGCGCGACGCGTTCGGCAGTGGTGGCCGCGAGACGGCCGGCGAGATCGTTGACGGCGCGGGCGATATGGCTGAATTCGGTGGCGCCAAAAGCGGGCAGGCGATGGCGGTGGTCACCATGTTCGAGGCGGCGCAGGCCGCGTACGATGCTCCGGGCCGGCATCAGCGCATGACCGATCAGGAGGATCGCGAGCAGACTGATGCCCAGCGCCATCGCCGCGGCGATGCTGACCATCACGGTCACCTGCCGCCATGCCTGACGCACGGCGGCGACAGGTTCGACACGGGCTTGCACGGTGCCGGCGTCGCGCTGCCGTACGGTAAGCGGCCGCGTCTCCGTGGCATGTGGCCCGAACAGCGCGCCGTAGAGACTGACGAACCATGATGGCGCCGGGCTGCCGATGTCTTCGGTCTGGCTGCACAGGTCGAACGGCGGCGCGCTGCCGAGCCGGAAGTCAATGCACACGCCTGGCGCGATCACCTTCATGGTGGCAATGGATTTCCAGTCCGGCAGCGGCAGCAGTGCATCGCGGTAAGTGCCGTCGCGCCACAGCAATTCGCGCCAGTACAGGTTCTGCAGGGTTGTCGCGACGCGGTCGGCGGAGGCGGCGGTGTCGGCCTCGATGGTGCGGTGCGCATCGACCAGAATCCATCCGATCGTACAGGCCAGACAGAGCAGCACCACGGCGACGAGACGAAGAACGAGATGTATCAGCAGGCGCATGATCGCATTCCCCGCGGTGAGACACTGATATTAAAGCGGCACGCACCGCGGTCTGGCAAGCGGTTCTGCATCGTTTGGGCAATTTGCCCGGTATGTCGCGGGTGCGATGCCCTTGGAGGCTCAGTCATACAGGCGGCAGATTGAAGCCAACCGCCGATCGTGATCGGTGAAACAACCAGCAGGAGGGACATGTGGTGAGCCGGCATCATCTCGATCCGGCGGATCGCGCGCCGCTGCTGCACTGGTTGATCTTTACCGGGCTCTGCCTGTTCGCCGCGGTTCTGCTTTGGCACTATGGCCTGGTGCGGCAGATGCTTGCCGTCGATCGCACCTATATCTCGTCAGTGATCGTCCTGCTCTATTTCGGTGCGTCGCTGCATTGCCTGTGGCGCCTGATCGCAGTGTCGCGCGAAGCCGACGCGGCGCGGGGTGCAGCGGAGCTATTCGCGGAGGGCGGCCAACGCATCGTCGTGGCCGGCGACGGTGTCGCGATCGACGGCGTCGGTGCGTTACCAAAAGGCTTGATGGCGTCGCATATCCGCGACCTCGCCGTGAAGTCCGCACTGCAAAGCGGTCGGCAGCTCGACCAGACGCTGCTGCTGCGTCGTCTCGCCGGAAATTTGCGCGGCTCGAACGGCTTCGGCGGCTTTGCCGGTGACACGCTGATGAAACTCGGCCTGATCGGCACGATAGTTGGCTTCATCATGATGCTGGCGCCGATCGCTGGCCTCGACACCGGCAATCAGGGCGCCATCAAGGCCTCCATGAACCTGATGAGCGAGGGCATGGCGGTGGCGATGTATACCACGCTGGCGGGGCTGATCGGTTCGATCCTGATCCGCATCCAGTATTACATGCTGGAGGATGCGACCGCCAAACTGTTCGCCTTTGCCGTCGGCGTCATCGACGTCCACGCCGTGTCGCTGCTCGAACGTGAAGCGGAGCATGCGAAGTGATCGACGAGTTTGAATTCTCTGGCAAGGAAGCACCGTTCGATCCGCTCGGCGTCATGCTGTTCAAGGCGCTGCAGGTGATCGCCTTCCTGTTCTTCATCGCGCTGCTGGCGATCAAGACCAAAGACGACGAAGGCAAGGTCGATCCCAAGCTGGAATTCATAATCACGGTGAGCTGGCCCGACAAACACCCGGACGACATCGACATGTTCGTGCAGGATCCGCTCGGCAACATTGTATGGTACCGGCGGCGCGAGACCGGCTTCATGGTGCTCGACCGCGATGACCGCGGCGGGCTCAACGATTTCATCATGGTCAACGGCCAGAAGGTGCTCTCGCCGATCCGCCAGGAGATCGTCAGCCTGCGCGGCATCGTGGCCGGCGAGTACATCGTCAACATCTACCATTTCGCCGCGCTGACCGGACAGCCAGTGCCAGTGACGGTCAAGGTCGAGAAGCTGAATCCGAAAGTACAGGTGGTGCACTACGACACCGTCAATGTCGATCATGGCGGCGCCGAGACCACCGCGGTGCGCTTCATCATGGACAAGACCGGCAACGTTACCGAGGTCAATCACGACCAGACATCGCTCGTGCAGATGCTGAACAAGCGGTACAGGGAGCGCAAGGCCGGATGAAGCGATGAGCCTGCAAACCAGCATTATCGGTCTGTCGCTCGGCTACGTGCTACTCGGCCTGTTGCTGTTGCTGGCGGTGGTGCGGACGCGGCTGCCGTGGCCGGTGAAGGCCGGCGCGGTGGCGGTGACTTCGGCGTTTTACGTGCTGGTGTTCTTCCGCACCCAGGGCCTGCTAGGCTGGTCGGCGGACGATCCGCTGCCGCCGAACTTCCAGTTGTTGTGGGTGCGCAGCGTCGAGCCCAACATCGCCCAGGGCGAGCCCGGTGCCATCCACATGTGGGTCGAGGCCCTCGACGACGACAATCTCCCGAGCGGGGCGCCGCGGGCCTATCGGCGGCCTTACTCCACTGCGCTCGCGCGCAAGGCCGAGCGTGCGCGCACCGAGATCGCCGCGGGTCATCCGCAAGGCGGGCGTGCCGCGCAATTCGGATCCGGCGAGGGCGAGTTGCCACCTGGTGGCCCGCCAGGTGCGCTGTTCGCCAGCGGGGAGCCGGGTGGCGATCCGTCCGGCGGTGGCCTGCTGGACCCCGCTTTCATGCGCGGCGACTCCCAGTCCATCACATTCGCCCCGCTGCCCGTGCCCGTCCTGCCAGCCAAAGATGTGCCGTAGCGGCGATGGCCGGCGCGAAGGTTAGCTCCGCGCAGCTCCGCTTGGGGTGGCGGTCGGATCTCGTCATTCCGGGGCGCGCGTCGCCGGCGAAGCCGGCAGAGCGCGAACCCGGAATCCCGGAATGTTTTGCGCAAAGCACGCCGGGATTCCGGGTTCGTCTGCGCGAAGGTGCGCAGCCGCCCCGGAATGACAGTTTGGGGTTGGAAAGGCGCCAAACATTTTTTCCTATCTCCCGTTGACACCATCCCCATCAGGTTTATATTCCCCATCGTCCTGCCCCACCGAGAGGGGCGATCGCGATCGTCACGTTCGCGGGGTGGGATGCGGTGGACGCCGGAGATGCGGCGTCACGCGGTTCATGGGTGACGTCTGTCTTCGGGCAGGACGGATCTGCGCCAGGACTGCCACTGGCAAGGACACGGCCGACCTTGAGATGGAAAGAGCCTTGGACAGTGTGACGGACGACCAAATCGAAACGCGTTCGGCCAAGTGCTTTGCGGCTACCCTGTCCCTCCGCCCTGGGACATTAATTTTGGTGATGGGACCGTTCGCCATGGCAGATGTGCAAGCAACCGAAAAAACACCGCATGCGGAACGCCGGGCAATCGCTCGGCGCCTCCGAAAGTCCTGATGCACACTAACCTGCGGAAGACCGCATTCGCATCAGGCCCAAGGGTGCAACGGGCACCCGGCGTTCCGCACGCCCTCTCACAAGAGGGTGGGAATGCAAGCGACGACGGCGCCCCCGCGCCGCAAACAATGGGGGTGATGACGCATGTCTGAAGAGCAGTGGCTGTTTGGCAGTTGAATCTGAACTAGCGTGACGCGCGCACGCTCAAACCAAACGCCGTCATGCCCGGCGAATGCCGGGTATCCACGCCTTGGCCGCGGAGAAAGGCGTGGATGGCCGGAACATCTAGCGAAGCTCACTTCGCGCTATCCGGCCATGACGACGGAGAGGGTTAAGCAAGATCGTGGGATGGAGTGAGCGCAGGCGCATCGCGCAGACGCTCACCCCACATCCTACGATCAACGCAATCACGACGAGGGCGTTTACCGCAGCCCGCTGAGCTGCGTCGTCAGTCGATCCATCGCATTGCCGACATCGCGCCATTGCGCGAGCCAGCTACGCGGAAAGCGGAAGATGAGATCGGCGCCGCCGATGCGGCGTTCGCTCATGCACATGCCTTCCGTGGCACCGTCGCGCGTGCAGCGCGCCACCAGCGCTGGCGTCGTGCCGAGAAACAGATCTTCATTGCTGTAGGACGAGTTGTCGCGGAATGGCTGCGTGGTCAGCCCGTCTTCGCTTGATGTCGCACGGTCGATATAGCGCGGATAGATCGTGCGCAGGCGGGTGTCCGGCGAGGTCGCATCGTGATGCGCCGAGATCGAGACGAAGATGCGATCGATCGGCTGCGCGTTCTCATCGAAATTCTCGACGCTGACATGCCTCGGCAGGTTGCTCGCTTCCAGCGATGGATAGACATAGCTCAGATCGACGCGTTCCTGCGGCCCTGAATGTTTCTGCACCTTGCGGCGAAACGCATGGGTCGGGACGTTGAACAGTGTGGCGCCCACGCTCACCGGGATGCGGTCGGGATCGCCGGGCTTCTGGCTCTGCCAGGTCGGCCACAACAGATAGGCCACCACTGCGATAGCGGGGGCTGCAAGCGCTGCACCGATCAGCATCGGTACGACGTGGTTGCGGCGGTGGCGGCGCCGCGGCCGCGTCGTCGGGTGGGTCGGAAACAGCAGAGACATGCGCACGCTAAATTGGAACTGGGACGGTGTACCGGGTGGGCGAATCAACCGCGAATATGCCAGCCGATGGTTAACGGCCTCGCGCGCCTCGCCGCAGGCGGTATCCGGGAGCCATGCACCGCACGCGGTTCCCGACCGTGCCGTTAACCCTTTATTAACGTTGTGCTGGCGGGGAGCTTCGCATTTTGCGATGCAGGGCGGTGTTTGTATGTGCCGTGAAAGAGCTTCGATGTCCCCCGATGCGTTGAATTCATTCTTCCAGCTATGCATTGGCTTCGCGCTCGCAGGCGCCATTGCAAGCGCCTATCAGGCCTTTGCCAAACGTCCCCCGAGCTTCAGCCTGCTCCAGCAGGGGCCGTCCCCTGAAGCCTTCGCAGCCGTGCCGCTGCTGGTCTTCACGGCGCCCTTCATCATCATGCGCAACACCCTGCGCAACGGCGCGGCCGAGCAGCATCGCGTTCAGTTCGTGATGATCGCGACAGTGCTGTCGGGCATCTGGAGCCTGATGTCCGGCACCTTCATCGTGATGACCCTGGAAGCGCTGGGCATACTGGCCTAAGCGCAAGAATCCGTGGCAGTGTCTCCCGCAAAGGGAGACCACTAAATCATGGCAATCTACGAACTCGACGGGCAGGGACCGGATCTTCCGGCTAGCGGAAATTACTTCATCGCCGACACGGCCGATGTGATCGGCAAGATTCGTTTGCTGGAGCAGGCGAGTGTCTGGTTCGGCGCGGTGCTGCGCGGCGACAACGAATGGATCGAGATCGGTGAAGGCTCCAATGTGCAGGACAACTGCACGTGCCATACCGACAAGGGCTTTCCCCTGACCATCGGCAAGAACTGCACCGTCGGCCACAACGTCATCCTGCACGGCTGCACCATCGAGGATGGCGCGCTGATCGGCATGGGCTCGATCGTGATGAACGGCGCAAAAATTGGCAAGAACAGCATCGTGGGCGCCGGCTCGGTGATCACCGAGGGCAAGGAATTTCCGGAGAATTCGCTGATCATCGGATCGCCGGCGCGCGTCATTCGCACGCTGTCGCCGGAGCAGGTGACGGCTATGGGCAGCGCGGCGCGGTTCTACGCGGCAAACGGCCCGCGCTTCCAGAAAGGTCTCAAGAAGATCGGCTAGAGCGTTTTCGAGCGAAGCGGGTACCGGGTCGCATCAAGAAAACGCGTCAACAAAAGGCCAGAGCCTCGGTTCTGATTTTAAGATCCGAAAAGGCTCTCGTTGTGATCGTGCTGCGCGCGATCACGTCCCTTCGGACTCATTGGCTTCTGTTTCGCCGGCCACGCGCTCGTGGCCGGCGCTCCATAGCGAATGCTCCTCGGTGCCGTCCTGATAGGGATTGGCCTCGGCAGGAATGCCCTCGCTGGCGGCACGCTCGCCTTCCTCAAATGGATCTTTTTGCGGATCGTTTGGCATGGGCCTTCTTCCTTGCTGGACGTGACGAGGCGGGGCGCATCGCAGTGTTGCGGCTTGATGCCGATGATGGACCGGTGGCTTTCACGCTCTTGCGGAGCGCATCCTTGAGATCGATCGGAACGCCGTGCTTCTTCAGGAGGTCGGCGAAAGCTTCATCGGCAAGTTCTTGCGCCGTCGCCATGCGGTCGCGGCCGAGCTGGATGAGCTTGTCGAGGGTCTCGTCGTCGAAGTCGATCAGCTTGCGCATGACATCTGCTAACTGAGGCCCGGCTTGCGCCAGCGCGATCGCTTGCGCGTCGGGTCGAATACTTTCTCCTGATGGCGATGCAGTGCCTGTGCAACGCCGAGCCGCGCGAAACTGATGGGGCCGCCGTAGTCGGCCGCCTCGATCAGGCAATGCATCGCAGTCTGCCACTCCTTTGCATCGTGTTCAGATGGTGACAGCTGTGTGATGTAAGCGCCGGCGTCGCGCAGCGACACCAGCGTGTTGCCGTCGGGCAATTCGATCGGTTCGCGAAACGGCTTGTCCCAGGACACGCAGGCTTCTCCTCGGCAATGTCAGGGATTCAAGCCGCCGGCGCCAAATTCGTTCCCGCAACGGAACCCGTTTCCGCTGGTCTCGTTGAACGCCAAAGGAGATTTCCAATGGCGCATTCCTCGAAACTCATCGCGGCTGCAACGGCTACCGTCCTGTTGTCTTCAGTCGCGGCGTTCGCCCAATCCGGCAGTGCAGGTGGCGGCGCGACCGGTGGCGCTGCGGGTACCAATAGTGCAGGCACGGCGAATGCGAGCGGTGGACGCGCCGCGACCGGGATCACGGCAGGCGCGAGCGGGACCGGACAGGCGTCGCCCGATGGCAAGCCGGCGACAGGCGATGCAGCAGTCGATGCGCAGGATCGTGCCGTCGATCGCAAGGTGAAGAGCATCTGCAAGGGTTGCTAGCGCAGCTTTGCGAGACAGGCGTTCAGCAACACACCGTAACCGACAGTCGCGAACAAGTGACGGCTATTGATCGTAGCACCGTGGCGGTTCGCGAACGAAAGAGCTACCTATTTGACTGGGCGGCGCTGTAAGTGACCCGTGACGGAGTGTAGTTGATGTTACGCAAATTGGTGTTTGGTCTGTTGACCCTTGCCGCAGTCGCGCTGGTCGCGCCGACAGCCGCATCGGCGCGCGGTGGCGGCGGGCATGGTGGCGGCGGATTCCACGGCGGTGGATTCCATGGTGGTGGTGGCTGGCATGGCGGCGGCCCCGGCCGTGGATTTCGCGGTGCTGGAATAGGATTGGGATTTGGCCTCGCCGGCGCCGGCCTTTATGGCGGTTACTACGGCTACGGCCCCTATGCGTATTACGGTGGGTACCCCTACGCTTATGGCGGTTATGATGACGATGGCGGATGTTACATAACGCGTAAGCGCGTACGGACACCGGCTGGATATCGGGTGCGTCGTGTCGAGGTTTGTGACTGATTGGCCTTGAGCGACGCCACCTGATTACCTCGTCGGCTCCAGCATAGCTGTGCTGGAGCCACATCATGGCTGGTCAGATTGTCTGGTACGCGTTTTGCAAAATCGAAACGATGACCATGACCCTCGACATTGCCAGTCTCACGCTACTGTTTGTCACCACCGTCTTTGCGCTGGTGATGGCTTTCGTCTGGATGTTCTGTGAGTTCGAGCGCCGGTTCGGGAAGCGGTTGACAGCGATTGCACTCGTCCGCTTCGGCTATCGGCCCGACGGCACCATCGACCGAAACGCAAACCGCCGCGACTAGCGCGGCGATTTTTTGTCGGTTCGGGTTTCTCAGACAGCAGTCCGGGATCAGCCCAGCACTTTGTACTTTGTCAGCCAGGCCTGCATCTGCTTCCACGCGTCGTCGGCCGTTTCCTGTCGGAGGCTGCGTGGCCACCACCTCAAAAAGTTGCGCCCGAACCTTGGGGGAGGTTCGGGCGCGCGCGATCCGGTCTGGGACGGGGAGGGGTGGGGATGTGACCGGGTCGCGTGTCTCGAATTCGTGTTGTTTAGCGATCCCGCGCGCTGGCCGTAGCCACTGCAGGACGGTTGTCGCCGAGCGAGACCCACACATTCGGATCGCTCTGTGACTGGCGTTTGACGAAGCGGTAGCCGGTCTCGGTCCAGGCGAGGACGTTCTCATTCTGGTTGTCCAGAACGTATTCGCCCTTGTCCGTCTTCACCGTGAGTACGGCGTGGCCTTCGCCCTTCTTGTCACGCACCACGGTGATCAGCAGCGCCTCACGTGGCCAGCCTGCTTCGATCAGCATCTTGCGCTTCAGGAGTACATAGTCTTCGCAGTCACCGTAACCGTCTGATGGCAGCGACCACTTTTCGATCACGCCCCAATGATCCATGTCGGTCATTGGCTTGATGGTCTCGTTGACCCAGCGATTGACCCGCACCAGATCCTTCCACGCAGTCTGCGTGATGACGATGTCACGTGCTTGCGTCGCACCGCCGCGGCAGTCGGCCGGATTGTCTGAACAGAATTCGACCCAGCCGATCGGTGCGCGTGTGCTGTCGCCCAGGCTTGCGTAGAGTTTTTCGTTGCCGGCACGTGCCGACGAAGTCACTCCAAGAAGGACTGCTAAAACGGCCAGTCCGAAGTATCGCCCCTTGTTACCAAACATTGTGGCCCCCGTTTTCTTGTTGGGACCATGTTTCGCACAAAGGATTTTCGTCGCCGCTAAATCGCTCAAGTACAATTGAAGCGATTACAAGTAAAAGGCGCGGCGAATTCGAACTATACTTGAATCGAATGTGATTCAAATTTTAGCTAATTGTATTTGATTCAAATTTTACGCGTTAATGGCTTGAATGCTGCAATTCAGGAACTTGCGTGCGCAAAGCGGCGTGAAATTAACCCCTCGCGCCCGCGTGCAGATGACGCGCAACGGTATCCGCTGACGCATATAGCGCCTTCAGGACATTGAAAAACGAGGATCGGGGGCGTTCGGCCGTTTACCGGGCGTTGACGCTGTCTTCGAGCGTCTCTGCCAACTGCTCGTGGAAGAACTCCAGCGCGAAGCCTTCTTCGAGATGGCGGACCACGCGGGACTGGATTCGGCCGAGCATGACAATCGAGTTCAGCGGCGGACGCTTCTCTGCCGCAATAGCGGCGCCGGACAGCGACAGGTCGATAATGCGGCCGTTCATCTGGACGCCATCCTCGAGGGTGAGGAGCACCATCGGATTGCGCGGCACGATACGGTCGTGGCGGCGGTCTTCCGGCAGATTGAGAATGTCGCGGTTGGCCAGCCAGGTCAGCTGGGCTGCCAGTTTGTCGCGTTTGCGCGGTGTCGCACCCACGGTCATGGCGAAGCCGTTGTCGATGATCCGGGTGATTTTACCTTCGACACGGCCGATATGATCGAGATAGGCGATGACGCGGTCGCCCACATTGCCGATGCCGGGACCGAGCAGCGCGAGGCCGCCGGGCGACATATTGATGACCTGACACGGAAACTCGCGGCGATCCGGCAGCATATAGCGGCCAAGCAGGTGCACTTTCACCCGCTGAAAGCGACGGCGTTCTTCTGCAGACGGAAGAATCGATTTTGTTTGCGCGAACGCCATCAGTGTCGTGCCGGTCATGCTGGTCGAGTTTCGACCGACCCTACGGCCCGTAGGGTTAACGCCGCGTTAGCAAATACCGAACTGGCGCAACCAGTTGGCGTGATTGTTCTGCGCGACACTTATACTTATAATGAGCAGCGTATGTAGAAGGCTGCTCAGCGCAGCCCTTCATAGACCATCAGGCCGCGGGCAACCTGCAGTTTGCGCAGGGCGCGCGGCGCAAAGCGCTGCGGCTGGTGGGCGAGATAGCGGAACGACGTCAGCTGGAATGCGCCGAGCCGGCCGCGGACTTCATACATGGGCGCCAGCAGGCCGGTCAGGCTGATAGGGGAATGCGCGCGCGTCGCGAATGGCAGCAACAGCAGTTCCAGATGCGCCTTCTGACCGAATTCGGTCATTGCGGTCACGCCAGCAACGGCGACGAGTTGCTCCTCGGATACGACGGTGATCATGTCCCGGATCTCGTCGCGACACTCGGGGGCGAACAGCAACGGAAACGGCTGGTTCTTCAGGTCGCGGCCCAGCAGGGCACAAACTCTTGTGCCGGCCACGCGGAACGGGAATTCGACGGGCTGGTCATAGGACAGCACGAAGATATCGCCGAGCAATTCGCGCACGGGGCCGGGTTCCAGCTCGCTCCGATCGGGAGCGCGTGCAAAACCGCGTTTGTCGTCCCAATAGGCGAAGAACGCGCGGCTGGATGGATGTTTCATTCGCCTGATCCTGACCCGGCTTGCAGTGGATCGGGGACATTTCTGTCCCGAATCCATCCATCGCTCGCCGCTACATGTTGTGCAGATCAGTCATTGCAGCGTCCATGCCGAAGGCGCGTTTTCCACCGCGTTCGGGCGGGTATCCGCCGTTAAGGTTAAGTTTACTATGATTGTTAGGATCTCATTAACCGTCCGGTTTCGGAGCGGGTGGACCGGTTCGCCGTTAACTCTAAGTTAAGCATGCGCTTGGCAACGCGGGGATTGCCGGTAGTCTCCTGCTCACTCCAGAGCGGAGCGGACTGTCTCCAGCAGTTCGTGACGCGCTTCGATAAACAGGTGGCTGAAAACAGAATTGGTCATCACGCGGGGAGGGGTGGGGATGTCGGCTTGTCCGGCACACCGGGACATCCATCCGCGGGAAAAGATCAAGACGGACCCGGGGAGAGCCTTTCTCAGAGGCTCTCCCTTTTCTTTTCGGGTGGGTTTGCTGCCCCGCGGCGATCCCGAGCTTGCGTGGTACCGGCAAAGCCGACTATCTGGAGCATCGCTCGCCAGAGCCGCTGACAGGCCGTTATCCCCTTGGACACCTTGGATTCCCCCGCTCCCCCGCGCGAACCGATCCTGACCCTGCCGGGTGCCCTGACGGCCTATGTCGGGTTGCTTGCCGTGATCCACATTATCCGCATGTTGCTGCCGGTGGATCTGGAATACTGGACCATTGAGGTCTTCGGTTTCATTCCGAAGCGCTACGACCAGACGCTGCTGTCGATGCCTTTTCCCGGCGGCAATGGCGCCAAAGTATGGAGTTTCGTCACTTACTCCCTGTTGCACGCCAATCTCAGCCATATCGGCTTCAACGTGTTGTGGCTGCTGCCGTTCGGCAGCGCGCTGGCGCGGCGCTTCGGCGCGGTCCGCTTCTTCATCTTCATGGCGGTGACGGCTGTGGCTGGTGCCGCCGCGCATCTGGTTACCCATGAACACGCACTCGCACCGATGATCGGCGCCTCGGCTTCGGTCTCCGGCGCCATGGCCGCGGCCATCCGTTTTGCCTTCGTGCGCGGCAGCTTCCTGTCGTTCAACCGCGGCGATGCCGATGAAGCGGCACGTGTGCCGGCGCTTCCTTTGTTGCGTTCGTTGCGCGATCCGCGCGTGATCGGATTTCTGGCGGTCTGGTTCGGCGTCAATATCATCTTCGGTGTCGGCTCGATTGCGATCGGCGCGGAAGGGGCGAGCGTTGCGTGGCAGGCGCATATCGGCGGCTTCTTCGCCGGGCTGCTGCTGTTCTCGCTGTTCGATCCTATTCCGAGGTTGCAACGCACGGGTTCGCAAACATCGTCTCCGGACATCTCCGACCTGCATTAAGCGCGTACCGGCTTCTTGCGAGGCCGACGCATTTGATCCATCTTATGTATTCGACAGGTGACTCACGTTGGCAGGTTCGGCCCTTGAGGTCGATCCCGTTCCCGGCGCGAACGGTGTTTCAGTGCGATCACCACATCTGAACGACTGTTGAACTGCGCTGTTACACTGCATCTGTCTGACGACCCTAGAATGAAAGACCGCGCCCGACAAAGGGCATGGTCGACTTAGGAGGCGACAATGACGGTACGTGCAATTCTCGATTCCAAAGGCCACCAGATCATCAGCGTCTCGCCGAACGATAAGGTCTCGTCGGTGGTGCAGATGCTGTCACAGCGAAGAATAGGTGCCGTGCTGGTGATGAGCCATCACCACATCGATGGTATCCTGTCTGAGCGTGATATCGTGCGGGTGATCGGAGAACGCGGCGCCTCGGCGCTGGATGAAGACGTGAGCGCCGTAATGACGCGCAAGGTCATTGGCTGCAAACCGGCCGATACGGTCGGTGCAATCATGGAAAAGATGACGACCGGAAAATTCAGGCATCTGCCCGTTATCGAGGACGAGAAGGTCGTTGGTCTGATCTCGATCGGTGACGTCGTCAAATTTCGCTTGCGCGAATTCGAACGCGAACAGGAAGCGCTGCGCGAATATATTGCGACGGCCTGAGCCCGCCGCGCTCAACTCTGCGAAGTGGTCGGCTTCTGCGCAACGACGGGCGCAGGTGAGTTTGCCACTTCGGGGGCGAGGATCTCGATCGCCTCTTGAATGGACTCGACGGCGCGTTCTGCAGCACGCGCGCCGAGCGTGATCATTTCTTCGGCGCGGTGGAAATCAAACCAGCCGATGCGGCCAACGCGCGGTGCGATCAGGAGATCCGGCGGATCGCCGGCAAGGCGCGCGCGGGTGATGCGATCCTGCATGATGTTGAAGGCATCGACCATTACGGTAGAGATGCCCGGTCGTCCGCCGCCACCGAAGAATTCGCGTTTCATGGTGCGCTCGGCCGAGAAGAACTTGCTGAAACCGCGCTTGGGCTCTTCGACTTCGATGATGGGCTCGGCCATTTCAGGTCCCGTGCCATGGTCGAAAATCGTGGTCGAATGGCCAAACACGTCATTGCTGAGATTGGCTGCGATGACAATCTCAGCGCCCAGCGCGCGCGCCGCCGATACCGGCACCGGATTGACCAGCGCGCCGTCGACCAGCCAGCGATCGCCGACCAGAACCGGAGAGAAGATGCCCGGCAGCGCATAGGACGCGCGCATTGCATCGACCAGGCGACCATGAGTCAGCCAGATTTCATGACCGGTGCGAACTTCAGTGGCGACGCTGGCGAATTTCAGCGGGAGATCTTCGATCAGTGTATGGCCCAGCGACGCTTCGAGCTGTGCGGCCAGCTTGTTGCCGCCGATCAGGCCTGAGCCGTTCAGGCGAATGTCGAGATAGCTGAGAATATTGCGGGGCTGCAGACTGCGCGCCCATTCCTCGAGCGTATCGAGGTGGCCGGCGGCGTAGGATCCGCCAACTACGGCACCGATCGAGGTGCCCACCACGACGTTCGGGACGATGCCATGGGCGAGCAAAGTGCGGAGGATCCCGATATGGGCGAAACCGCGCGCCGCACCGCCGCCCAGCGCCAGACCGATGATCGGACGTCGAACGCTTCCCAAACCAGGCTTGTCGCGACCGTTCGCGCCATTCTGGCCGCGCCCCATCAAAATCTCCAGCACACAAAGCTCCTCGACACAGCCGATATTAAATGCAGCTGCGCCATCATTCCAGACGGTAGCTAATTCATGATTTATGTCGCGTTTGCGAGGTTTAGGCACCAAATGTGACTGCAGAGCGACCCGTTACCGCACGGTGCACCGGTTCCTGGGGGCCTCACGCGATTGTGGGTCTGGCGGCGAGACATCCGCGTCAAGGCTTGAATTTGTCGCGTTTTAGGTGAAAAGCATGACCATGACTGCACGGGGCCATGATTTGCGAACATCCGGCCGGAGCGGACGGCTGGCCATGGTGCTGGCCCTCGCTCTGCTGCAGGCTGTTGCCTTGCCCCGGATAGCGTCCGCACAGTTCTTTTCGGACCGCCCGGCACCGGTTCCGCCGGGCTCGATCCCGGATGTCCCATCGGGGCCGGCCATCAGCCTCGCGCCGCCGTCCGGTCCTGCTTCCACCCCCCTGTTGCCGGCACCGCTGACGCAACCGCCGGTGGCCAATGTCGCACCGCCCGTGCCATCGCCGGTCCAGGCTGCTCCAACGGGCCCCGCACAGGGCGTGCTGGCGCTGACGGCGCGCTACGGCAAGGATATGCCGGTCATCAATAGCGGGCTGGTCTGGCGGGTCTATTCGGATCGACCGGACGAGACTGGTGCCTTCAAGCTGATCCGCGAGGATCGCGGCGCCACGCCCAATATCGTGCTGCCGCCGGGCAGCTATGTGGTCCATGTGGCGCTGGGCCTTGTGAGCGCCGTTCGTCCGGTGACCATCAAGTCCGAGACCGATCGTGAAGCGTTCGTGCTGCCCGCAGGCGGATTGCGGATCGAGGGCCGCGTCGGCACCACGAAGATTCCGCAGAACCAGATCTCGTTCTCGATCTACAAGGGCAGCCAGTTCGAAGGCGGCGAGCGCACGCCACTGCTGCCGAGCGTTCCCGCCGGCGATGTCGTGCTGCTGCAGGAAGGCACCTACTACATCATCTCGAATTACGGCGACGCCAATTCGGTGGTGCGCTCCGACATCCGCGTGCAGGCGAGCAAGCTCACCGACGTGACCATCACGCATCGTGCGGCAGTCATCACCATGAAGCTGGTGAGCGACAAGGGCGGCGAGGCCCTGGCCAACACCGCATGGTCGGTGATCACGCCGGCCGGCGACGTCATCAAGGAATCGATCGGCGCCTTCCCGCGCGTCACACTGGCGGAAGGCGAGTACCGCGCGATCGCCAAGAACGAAGGCAAGGTGTTCGAGCGCCCCTTCAACGTCGTGAACGGCGTCGACGGCGAGATCGAAGTCGTCGCGCGCTAACTGCTGCTCGCAAGCTACTCAACAATCTTCCAGAACAAAGATCTCGTTGCAGACAACACGCTTCAAACGCGAATGAATTGTCATGCGCGTGTCATGGTCCTGAATCGCCAACTAACCATCGTGCCAGTTTATCGCGTTACAACACGTCGTTGCCGTGCGCGGCCGCGGAACGTTTACATGACGTTAATCCCCATAGCCCGAATAGCAAGTATCGCTACAAGTGTTCCGAAGGGGATGTCGTGACCGCGGCCAGACAGTTATCCGGAAGCCCGGACGTCAAGTTGTTCGACGACATTCCCGCCTTGCAACGCAAATGGCGGGCGGCCGTTCGTCCCGGCCAGATTCTGCCCGGCTATGAAGAAGTAATGCTCGGCAGTCTTGGCCGGATGGCCGATCACATCGTCCTGCTGAAGGTCGAAGGTGAGACGCTCGAAGTGTCACGCAGCGGCCGCTATGTGCAACAGTGGTTGGGTGACGATCGCTGGGGCATTCCGCTCGACGTGCTGGCACCTGATTGCGTGCGTGCGCTAACGGAAGCCGCAAACTGCGCGTTGCAGGCCAACAGGCCGCATCTGATGGTGGCGCATTGCGTGCGTGACGGTCTCGTCCACACCTATGACATTCTGGCGCTGCCGACAGCGTCACGCTGGGGTGGCCGGTTGGTCGGCGTCTATGTCAACGAGCAGGGCACCCGTTACAATCTGGTCGATGCGATCTTCTCGTCGACGGACGAAGGCATCGTGTCGCTTGCGGCAATCCGGGATTCCGCAAGCCAGGCTTTTGACTTCCAGATCGTGCATCATAATCAGGGCGCTTCGCGCCTGCTGAAAGTATCACCTACCGACCTTCAGTGGCGCAAGCTGAGTGCAGGCGGCCACGCATTGTCGCTGCCGAGCGTGACGAAATGGCTGCTGTCCATGATCGCCAATGGCCAGAGCGGTCAGCTTGAAATCGACAGCGATGATCGCAACCTTCGGCTCAGCGCCACCGCTTTTGGCGACCTGGTGTCGCTGACTGTGTCTGACGTCACCGACATTAAGCGCCGCGAGGCCTCGTTCCGGCTGCTGTTCGACAGCAATCCGATGCCGATGTGGGTGTTCGATGCCGAGACGATGGATTTTCTCAGCGTCAATGACGCGGCTGTCGCGCATTACGGATACGATCGCGCCACTTTCCTGCGCATGCAACTCAAGGAAATCTGGCCGCGCGATGAATGGGAGCTCCACACGCGTGCGCTGATGCAGCTCGGAGATATCTATCAGTCGGATCGCAACTGGCGCCACCTGAAGGCCGACGGAAGCGAGATCGAGGTGCTGACCTATGGCCGCCGCGTGATGTTCGAAGGCCGCGACGGCTTCCTCGTGGCTGTCGTCGACATTACCGAGCGTCGCAAGGCCGAGGCGCGTGTGGCGCATATGGCGCATCACGATGCGCTGACGGATTTGCCGAATCGTGTTTTTTATCAGGAGCGTCTGGCCCAGGCGCTGGATCACGACAATCCGACCAAACATGTCGCGGTTCTCTGCATTGATCTCGATCTGTTCAAGAACGTGAATGACTCATTCGGTCATCCGATGGGCGATCGGCTGCTGAAGATGGTCGCCGCGCGAATGCGCGCCGAGGTCCGTGGCAACAATCTCGCAGCCCGGCTCGGCGGCGACGAATTTGCCGTGGTGCTGGCAGCCGATATCACGCCGAACGAAGCCAACGATTTTGCCGCGCGGCTGATCGAGATCATCAGCGCGCCCTATGACATGAACGGCGTCGAGGTTGTGATCGGCGCCAGCATCGGTATCGCCATGTCACCTGGCGATGGCGATACCAGCGAAGAGCTGATGCGCAATGCCGACATGGCATTGTATCGGGCCAAGTCCGAAGGTGGCGGTGTGCATCGCTTCTTCGAGCGCGAGATGGATCGTCAGGCGCAGAAGCGCCGCGACATGGAGCTCGATCTGCGTAGCGCTTTCGCTGATGGTGACTTTGAATTGCACTACCAGCCGCTGGTCGATCTGGCCGCCGATCGCATCACTGGATTCGAAGCGCTGCTGCGCTGGAAACATCCCGAGAAGGGCATGATCTCGCCGGCGGATTTCATCCCGGTCGCCGAGGATATCGGCCTCATCGTCACGCTCGGCGAGTGGGTGCTGCGCAAGGCCTGCGCCGAAGCTGCCAAGTGGCCGGACGATATCAAGGTCGCGGTCAATCTCTCGCCGGTGCAGTTCCGCAGCCGCAACCTGGTGCAGGTCGTGGTCGCTGCGCTGGCCTATTCCGGCCTGTCGCCGCATCGTCTTGAGCTGGAAATCACCGAGTCAGTCTTTCTTGCAGAAACCGAGGCCAACCTGGCTATCCTGCATCAGCTACGCGCGCTGGGCGTCCGCATCTCGATGGACGATTTCGGCACCGGCTATTCCAGCCTGAGCTATCTGCGGAGTTTTCCGTTCGACAAGATCAAGATCGATCGGTCATTCGTGAAGGATCTGATCGAGCGGCCGGATTGCGTTGCCATCGTGCGCGCGATCTCCGGGCTTGGTCGCAGCATGAACATCACCACGACGGCTGAGGGCGTCGAGACGATCGATCAGCTGGACTGGCTGCGCGCGGAAGGCTGCAACGAGGTGCAGGGTTTTCTGTTCAGCCCCGCCAAGCCAGCTTCGGAAATCGAGAACCTGCTGCGCCGGTTCGGCAGCCAGGCGTCCCAGGCCGCGTGAATCCGGTTCAGAACCGGGTCACGACGTCCTTGAGTTCCGGCCGCGGCCGGTCCTCGATCACCTTGTCGGGTTTGCCGCCGATATGGATGAAGCCGGCCAGTTTTTCATTGGCGGCGAGGCCGAGGCCTTCGAGCACGTCGCGGTCATAGACCATCCAGCCGGTCAGCCAGTTGGCGCCATAACCCATGGCTGTGGCGGCCGACACAATATTCAAGCAGCTCGCACCTGCGGACAGTTCCTGCTCCCATGGCGGAATCTTCGGATGCGGCTTGATGATGCTCACCACGCCGATCACCAGCGGCGCTTCCGTCAGCTTGTGTTTCTGCGCCTCGATCTCCTCGACAGGTGCATCGGGATTCTTCCGTGCGAACACGGTGGCGATGACGTTGCCCGCGCGTTTGCGGGCGTCACCCTCGAAAATGATGAAGCGCCATGGCGCCAGCTTGCCGTGGTCCGGCACGCGTGCCCCAATGGTCAGGATGGTTTCGAGTTCGGCGGATGAGGGGCCGGAGCCGGTCATTTCGCGCGGCTTGACGGAGCGGCGGGTCTTCAGGAAGTCGATGATGTCGGGCACGGGCAGTTCTCACAGATGAGGATGCAAAGAATTTGCAGGAATTGAATGACCGCTTACCACGCGAAAAGGCCCGCCACGAGGCGGGCCCTGCTGATTTAGACGGATTGTGACCGTGCATCCGCTCAGCTAACCGTTTTGTGCTCCGGCATCTTGGAGGCACGGTCCAGCAGATCACGGCCCAGATCCTCCAGCACGGCCCGCGAGGCCAGATAGAGGCTATGGCCACGCTCAGTCTCGAATGCCAGCGCGACCACGTCCGGCCGGTTGGGATCGGCGATCAGCTGATAGGACCGAAGCGGATAGGCTTCGATCTCGATCTCTTCATCGTCGCTCATCGGCTCAGCCCTCCGCCAGTGCGCGCTTCACGTCGGGCGGTGTCGCCTCATCGACCAGTGCGGCGAGGGCTTCCTCGAGCGAACTGACCTTCTGGCCGTCGCTGCCGAGGCGGCGCACCGAGACCTGGCCGGTTTCGGCTTCCTTCTTGCCGACCACGAGCAGGGCAGGGATCTTGGCCAGCGAGTGTTCGCGGACCTTGTAGTTGATCTTTTCGTTGCGCAGATCGATCTCGACGCGGAGGCCAGCCTTGCGCGCGGCTGCGGCGACGACCTTGGCATATTCGTCGCCTTCCGAGGTGATCGTGGTGACCACCACCTGTACCGGCGACAGCCAGAGCGGGAAGTTGCCGGCGAAGTGCTCGATCAGGATACCGATGAAGCGCTCCATCGAACCGCAGATCGCGCGATGCACCATCACCGGCGCCTTCTTCGATCCGTCGGCGTCGATATAGAACGCACCGAAACGCTCCGGCAGGTTGAAGTCGACCTGCGTAGTGCCACACTGCCAGTCGCGGCCGATGGCGTCGCGCAGCACGTATTCGAACTTCGGTCCGTAGAACGCGCCTTCGCCGGGGCTGATCTCGGTCTTGATGCGACCGCCGGACTGGCTTTCGATCACCGACAGCACGGTGGCCATCACGCGCTCGGCGTGATCCCACATCTCGTCGGTGCCGACCCGCTTCTCCGGCCGGGTCGACAGCTTGACCACGATGTCGCCGAAGCCGAAGTCGGAATAGGTCGACAGGATCAGGTCGTTGATCTTGAGACATTCGTCGGCGAGTTGGGCCTCGGTGCAGAACACATGGGCGTCGTCCTGGGTGAAGCCGCGCACGCGCATCAAGCCGTGCATGGCGCCCGATGGCTCATAGCGATGCACCACGCCAAACTCGGCAAGGCGCAGCGGCAGGTCGCGATAGCTCTTCAACCCGTGCTTGAAGATCTGCACATGGCCGGGGCAGTTCATCGGCTTCAATGCGAACCAGCGCTTGTCCTCGGCCTCATCGCCAGCGGATTGCGCTGCGAACATGTTCTCGCGGTACCATTCCCAGTGGCCTGAGGTCTCCCACAGGACCTTGTCGAGGATCTGCGGCGCATTGACTTCGCTGTAGTCGCCATTGAGGCGACGCCGCATATAGGCGATCAGCGCTTGGAAGATGGTCCAGCCCTTGGGGTGCCAGAACACGACGCCCGGGCCTTCTTCCTGGAAGTGGAAGAGGTCGAGTTCGCGACCCAGTTTACGGTGGTCGCGCTTCTCCGCTTCCTCGATCTGCTTGAGGTACGCGTCAAGGTCTTCCTGTTTGGCGAAGGCCGTGCCGTAGATCCGCGTCAGCATCGGATTGTTGCTGTCGCCACGCCAATAGGCGCCGGCCACCTTCATCAGTTTGAAGGCGTTGCCGACCTTGCCGACCGACGTCATATGCGGGCCGCGGCAGAGGTCGAACCAGTCGCCCTGGTAGTAGATCTTGATCGGCTCGTTGCCGGGAATGGCGTCGACCAGCTCGACCTTGAAGGCTTCGCCCTTGTCGCGGAATACCTGCTTGGTCTTCTCGCGATCCCAGACGTCCTTGGTGAACGGTTTGTCGCGCGCGACGATCTCGCGCATCTTCTTCTCAATCGCGCCGAAGTCCTCGGGCGTGAATGGCTCGTTGCGGAAGAAGTCGTAATAGAAACCGTTCTCGATCACCGGACCGATGGTCACCTGGGTGCCCGGCCACAGCGTCTGCACGGCTTCGGCCAGCACATGCGCCGCGTCATGCCGGATCAGCTCCAGCGCGCGGGGGTCGTCGCGGTTGATGAAATCGATCTTGGCGTCGGCGTCGATCGGATCGGAGAGATCCGAGACGGTGCCGTCCAGCGCCATTGCGACGGTACGCTTGGCCAGCGACGGCGAGATGCCCTTGGCAATCTCGAAACCGGTCGTGCCCCTGGCGAATTCGCGCTTGGCGCCGTCAGGGAATGTAACGGTGATATTGTTGGTTTCGGCGGGGGTGAGGTTGGCGAGGCCGAACTTGAATCCCGAGCCTTCATTCTCTGTCATGTCTTCTCTCCTGTGGCTCACTCCTGCACACGGGCGCAGGTAAGCGGACGAGCGGTATAGCAGCCGATTCGGGCGTTGCAACACCAGTCTGGCTGATCTGATTTGCACGCTTGGCTTGCAGGTTTGACTTGCATGCAGTTGCATCCATAAGATGCGATATCTTGACAGTCTCCCGCCCTTACGCGCCCACCGCACTCATGATTGGCAATTTCGTCACCGGCATCGGCCTGCTGGGGCCGACGGCGATGCTTGGCGAGCTGTCGGCGGGGCTGGGTGTCACGATCCGCGAAGCCGGGCTTTTGATCACCTTCGGCGCAGTGATGCTGTGCATCTGCTCGCCCCTGATGTCGTGGCTGACCAGCCGGATCGAGCGGCGGCACATGTTGATCGGCGTCATCGCGGTCGTGGCCGTGTGCAATCTCGCTTCGGCCCTTGCGCCCAGTTATGCGGTGCTGCTCGCGATCCGCCTGGTGATGTGCATCGCTGCGGCACCGTATACTCCGCAGGCGGAAGGCGTGGTCGGCATGCTGGTGCCGCCGGAGAAGCGGGGCAGCAGCGTCGCTTACGTCTTTCTCGGCTGGACCCTCGCCGCTGCGGTCGGTCTGCCGCTGGTGACGTTCATCGCCAGCCGCTTCGGCTGGCGCGAGGTCTATGGCTGCGTCGGCGTAATGAGTTGCATCAGTCTCGTGTTGCTGGTGTGGCGGATTCCGCGCGGGCTGTTCGGCGCGCCTGTGGATCTCAGCACATGGTCGTCGCTGGCGCGCAACCGGCTCGTGCTGTTGTTGCTGTCGATCACCATGCTGCAGATCGCCGGGCAGTTCTCGATCTTCACCTTCATGGCGCCGCTGCTCGAACGTCTCGCGGGCGCAGGGCACGATGCAGCGGCATCCGTCTTCGCGATCTACGGCGTCTGCGGTTTTCTCGGCATCATGACGGCGACGCGGATCGTCGATAGCTGGGGGCCGCTGAGAACCTCCATTCTATCGACATCGCTGGTGTTGGCCGGCATGACGGTCTGGACGCTCGGCGCAGGCCTGCTGCCGGTGATGGCGCTCGGCGTCGCAATCTGGGGGCTCGGCTTCGGCGCCATCACGTCGATGCAGCAGGTCCGCTTGATCATGGCGGCACCGTCGGCCGGAGCGGCGTCGGTCTCGCTCAATACATCGATGCTCTATGTCGGCCAGGCGATTGGATCGGGCATCGGTGGCGCGCTGTTCGCCGGCGGATACTTCCACGCGTCGGGGTTTGTCGCCATGGGTTTCCTGACGACGGCACTGGTGGCCATCGCGTTCAGCCGTAAAATGTCCGGACGTGTCGCTTAGTCGCAGATGCGGGTCAGTTGCGCCTTGAACGGCACGCCGGGCAATTGCAGCGCACTGCCTTCGAAATCGAGCAGGTCGCCATTGACGCGGCCGGTCAATGCCAGTGTGACACCTTCAAAGCCGAACACCGACTTGAAGCTCTGATCCGGGTTGTAGCGTTTCGATGACACCTTGACAGAGATAGTCTCGCCTCTGTTTTGATAGTTGCCCATGAAGGCGAAAGCGGAGTTGCCGCCGCGCAGCTTTCCGCCGATTGCATAGACGACGCCGGTCCCGGTGCCATGAATAGTATGAAAATGTACTTCGTATAGGCCGTCTTCCACCTGAGTGCCCCGGGCAGTGATGTTAAGTGAAGATGAATTTGGCGAGATGAAGTGGCGGCACCCTATGGTATCAAATGTTATTCAACAATCCCACCAGTAGGCATTTTGTAAAAATAGCTTTGATAATTTGAGGTTCGGTGTGCCGCGACATATACGCCAACTGTTCTCCGCATGCCTTGCTACATTAACAGTCAGTGTGCTGATGAGCGGCTGTGCATGGCTGCCGCCGCAAGCCTGTCTGCCGCCGTCGCGCATCATGGTGTCTGCGGAGATGATCTTTGGCCGCAACATTGGCGATCGGCCTGGTATCAGCGAATCTGCATTTGCAAATTTCGTCGCAAGGGAAATCACACCCCGCTTTCCCGATGGTCTCACCGTCATTGATGGAGACGGGCAGTGGCGCGACGGCGTGCGTAATGTTGATGTCCGCGAAAGGGCAAAGGTCGTTCTGATCACTTTCGCCGACGACGCTCAGAAACGTGCCGACCTCGTTGCCATCGCGGACAGCTATAAGCGGCAGTTCAGTCAGCAGTCCGTGCTCACGAAGGTCGGCAATGTCTGCGTAAGCTTCTAGTTTGCGCTGTCATTGACGCCGCGCCAGCGCGCGTAGCGCCACGGTGTATACCAACGGGCATCGGGCGACAGCTTGGCCGGCACGTTATCGATACCCGACGTGCCCCATGGCTGGCAGCGGAGCAGCCGGGCCAGCGTCATCCAGCCGCCGGCCCACAATCCGTAGCGCTCGATCGCTTCGTCGCCATAGACCGAACAGGTCGGCAGGTGCCGGCAATTGTATCCGACGAGCGGAGACAGCGTGTGGCGGTATATCCAGATCATGCCGCGACCGGCATTGCGCGGCAGCCGTTGAATAGTACCGGCGCAGTTCGGGCACATGCATGAATGTTTCATGGTCGGATTGCTATCAGATCAGCCGGGTTTTGCCCGGTTCCTTTGCATGGAACCCATCTACTTATGCATTGGAGACACACCTGCCAATTTATCGCATGCAGTGCAGCAAAAGTAACTGGACGCTGAGGCGAAGCCCGTTAGGTTTTCACGTAACGCCCGTGTGACAGAATCATGAGCGTTGTTTGGGGCCGTTGCCATTGCTCATGAGAGTGCGGGGAAGGAACCGACTTGGGACGTATGAGGTCGCTTCGATCAGGTAGTTCGGCGCTGTTTCGCGCCGCGGCCTTTTGTATCGTTCTTCCCGGACTCGCGGCGGGCCTGCTGGCTTCGGCCGCGTCCTCTGCCCAAGCTGCAGCCGTTCTCGAAGAACGCAAACTCCCGATGCGCTTCACCTGGGTCGCCTGCGAGCCGAATTGCGGTGGCTGGATCGGCGCGGTGGGGATTGTCACCGGCGACACCGTCAGGGATTTCGACGAGTTTTCCAAAGGCCGCGATCTGACTGACGCGACAGTGGTGCTGGATTCCAGCGGCGGCTCGGTCAATGACGCCATCACCATGGGCCGGCGCTGGCGCAAGCTTGGTCTGCGCACCACAGTCGGTATCACGGTCGACCTGCAATCGTCCTCGGGCGTCATGAAGCCGGCGGTCGTGCCGCAGGCTTATTGCGAATCTATGTGCGTGTTCCTGCTGCTGGCGGGCAAGACCCGCTATGTGGCCGAGGAATCCCTGGTGCGCGTCCATCAGATCTGGATGGGCGACCGCGCCGACGACCCGAAGGCTGCGAGCTATACGGCAAATGATCTGATGATCGTCGAGCGAGATATCGGCCGTCTCGCCAAATACACCTTCGACATGGGAGGCACGGGCGATCTTTTGTCGTTGTCGCTCAGCGTGCCGCCGTGGGACGATCTACATCGGCTTACGGAAGCCGAGTTGAAGCTGACCAATCTGGTCACCAGCCATAGTGTCGGTGATGTGTTGCCCGAGCCTCGCGAGCAGCAGGCGCCGGTCGCATCACTGGTGCCGAAGTCGGTACAGGATCGTTTCGTGAGCGGGCCGGAGAATGAAAACACCCCGGTTGCTTCGGCGCCGGTCGTGTCTTCGACGAAGTCGACGAAGACGGCCGAGGCTTCGGTGCCGACTGGCGGCGTCGTATCGGCACCGTCAGGGAAATAGCCTCGCAGACGTCACGCCGGCGTCGACTGGCTGGCTCCTGCGTTTGACTTGGCTTCAATCTGCCCGATGGCGTCCACGACCGCATCGAATGTGAGAAGCGTCGAGGCGTGGCGCGCCTTGTAGTCGCGCACCGGTTCGAGCAGGGCGATATCTGCCCACTTTCCATCCGATGGCGGTGCACCGTTTTCCTTCAGCATCTTGCGCACGGTCTCGCGCAGCGCACGCAATTCTTCGGCCGTCGAGCCGACCACATGGCTCGCCATGATCGATGACGAGGCCTGGCCAAGTGCGCAGGCCTTCACGTCATGGGCGAAGTTGGTGACCACATCGGCATCCATCATGAGGTCGATCTTCACGGTCGATCCGCAGAGCTTGGAATGGGCGGTGGCTGACGCATCGGGGGCAGGGAGGCGGCCCAGCCGGGGAATGTTACCGGCGAGCTCGATGATGCGCTTGTTATAGATGTCGTTCAGCATCTGGTTCGGACCTTAACTGTGCCATCGGTCACCGGGATCACGTCTTTGGCGCGCGAGGAATCTGGACTCTATATAGCGTCCATTCCATGAAATAAAAGATCAGCAGTTTCAATGGTCTGTGAGCAGCTATGTTTTTGGCGACGCACGGATTTTGCGCGTCGCAGCCGTCTCGTTCATGTAGGGACACTCTAGCGACCGCCCAACATCTTCAGAAAGAAGGCACGCCGATAGAGAATTCCGGATCCCTCTGCGCCGCTCAATCGCTTCCGCGACTGACGTCTCGCCGAGCCTGCGCACGCTTGTTCGCCTGCGACACACTTCCAATCCGCGAAGGAGGGATCTTGATATTCCGGCGCCGACTCGGGATGGAGCGCATTCCTTCACCGGGGCGAAGATCATTCTGAGGTCGCGAGAATTGCTGTGCGCGTCGCAGGGCCAATGCGCGCCTGGCGGCCTCTCCAAGTTCCTTTTTCGCTTCGAAGTTCTGCAGGCGCCTTAGCTCCTTGCTAACGCGTTTCATAGCGGCAACGAAGACTTGCTTGCGCTGAGTTGCATGCTCGGCTGTTCCCGAAAAGCTGCTGCCCCTCGGTTCGGCTTTTCCTCTTGCTTCGCGCTGTCGATGCCGCGCTAGGGTGTGCTCCTTGCTATGAAAATCCTGTAGCCTCGAACGAAGGCTCTCCAGCTTGTCGCGCGTTAATTCGCCGATGGCGGGATGATGAGTAGCAAGAACGATTTCTTGCTCGTCGTGTTTCAGAATGCTGATTTCATACTTGCAGGATGCCGCCATCGCCTTTTCCTCCAACCAATGCCTGGGTTACGGATCGTTCGCGCTGTTTCTCGCACCTCCCTCCGAACCAGCGTCCTCCAAAAGAGTCGCGCGGGGAGCTGTTTGACGCGATGCGCGCTGCCAAGATTGTTCCTCCGTGCCGTTCTGAAGTATCGGGTCATCACCCTAGGCTCACATGGGAACTGCCCGCATTGCCCTTGAATGGCGTGCTGGGAATAATAGGAAAAAGACCAACGATTTAAATGTGATGAGTGGGTAGCCTGATGGCTGGCAACAGTCGCAATGGTCCACTATATAGGGCGGAGCCCGGCGAACAGAGCGCCGGGCGTTCTCCAGATCGCCGGAATTTGAGAATTCAGTTCGGCGGCCTCGGTGTTATTGTCGCAAGACGATGTTTTATTGACGGACTCAGGCGTCCGGCGGCCTTGCCGCCCCGTCTGCCCGGTGACACTCCGGCCTCCCGTGGGGCCGGTCGAACGGAGTAAAGATGGACGCTGTGATCAAGCCGCTTCGCGGCAAATCCCCGGATGGCAAATCTTCTGAAGTCAGATCTGCCGAGAGCAAAGTGCAGGAATTCCGGCCGGCGGAGCTCGATCCCGCCGAATTTCTGGCTGCGGCGGTTAATCCCGACCAGCTGCGGCCCTCGCGCGCCGAGGCAGAGCAGGCCGTGCAGACGTTGCTCGCCTATATCGGCGAGAATCCGCAGCGCGAAGGCCTCATGGACACCCCGCGACGCGTGGTCGAGGCCTATGACGAGCTGTTCCAGGGCTATCATCAGTGCCCGGCCGAGGTTCTGAATCGAACCTTCGGCGAGACCGCAGGCTATGACGATTTCGTGCTGATCCGCGACATGGCCTTCGTCTCCCATTGCGAGCATCACATGATGCCGTTCTACGGCAAGGCGCATATTGCCTATACGCCGGTGGAGCGCGTCGTCGGTCTCTCCAAGCTCGCGCGTCTCGTGGATATCTTTGGCCATCGGCTGCAGACCCAGGAGCATCTGACCGCGCAGCTTGCTGCCGCGGTCGATGAAGTGCTGAAGCCGCGCGGCGTTGCCGTGATGGTTGAAGCCGAGCACACCTGCATGTCGGCCCGCGGCATCCGCAAGGAAGGCTCGCGCACTTTCACCACGCGTTTCACCGGCAATTTCCGCGACAATCCTGCCGAGCAGGCGCGGTTCATGTCGATGATCCAGTCCATGTCTCGTTAAACGATTGTCGCGCTGATCGCGCGACGATCGCGATTTGTTGCTAGAGTGTCGGGCGCATCAGGCGCCCGATTTTCGTTTGACGACCACAGCGAGAGATTTTCCCGTGTCCAATACATCGCACGCGCACAGCCATGATCTCGAAGAAGGCCTCGTGCTCACGCCGAAATTCGACGCTGCCGGTCTCGTTACCGTCGTGACGACCGACGTGGCGAATGGCGACGTGTTGATGGTGGCGCATATGAATGAAGAGGCGCTGCGCAACACTATCGAAACCGGCGATGCCTGGTATTACAGCCGTTCGCGCAAAGCGCTATGGCGCAAGGGCGAGAGCTCGGGCAAGACCCAGCGCGTGGTCGAGATGCGGATGGATTGCGACCAGGATGCGATCTGGATCAAGGTCGAGCAGATCGGCGGAGCCGCCTGCCACACCGGCCGTCGCTCATGTTTCTACCGCGCGATCACCAAGGGCGAGGCTGGGGCAGCGAAGGTCTCGTTCATCGATGCGGACAAGGTGTTCGATCCGGCGTCGGTCTACGGAAGCTGAACTGGCTCTGATCTCAGGTTACGCCAGCCGGCTGGCGAAATCCTGCCGGGATTCGGCGGCGCTGATGCCGGTCGGATCCGCGATCATGTCCATGTAATCGACGGCCGCCGACCGCAGTTTGCCGTCCTTCATGGTCATGACGCCAGACAGGGTCTGGATGTTCATCGAACGGATATTGTAGTTCTTCCAGGCTTCCGCCTGTTTCGCTTCGCTATTGGTCGATTTTTTCTGCTCGTTGTAGAGATCGAGCGAAGCTTGCGCGGCCTTCAGGGCATTCAGGCCCGAAACTTCCTTCATCTCCTTGGCAAGCGCCGGATCGTCGCTAAACATCTTCTCGATCTTGGCTTTCCAGGGGCCTTCGGCAGTCACGTTGCCGAATTTGTCGACCTTCATGTGGGTCGCATATTCCGGCGGGATGTTCATTTTCTCGAACGCTTTGGAGAGGCGGTCGGCCAGGGCGTCGGTCCGCTTCGTCAGCATTTCGTCGAACGTATCGGTGAGTCCTTCAGTCGCGGCCTGATCGGCCTTGGCCTTTTCGATGATCGCCTTGGCGCGGTCTGACAGCGATACGAAGGCGGCAGGGGCTGTCGGCGCAGATGCAGGCTTGTCGGATGAGACGGATGGCTTGGCGGGCGCAACGGCGGCGGGGGCCGCTTTGTCCCACGGTTGGGTCGACGTCGAATGCGCGTTTGCGCCATTTGCGACCGCAACCATCGTGAGCTCCATTTCCGCTGCCGACGGGAGCGAATCTCCGTCAGACACATACGGAAACACCCTCGCGTTAATGCTCTGTAAAATATGCAACCAAGGATGGAGGTGTTGGGCGCCAAAACCGCCTTAGCGTTTCGTTAACCATGAATGTCCCACTGTGTCCGCGGCTTCCGCACGGCTGGCAGGGCGCGATTCCCGGTAGTCATGTCGCGGCAGCGGGGCACAACACTATGGCGGTCGACGCGACCAACCTCGCATCAGCACTCTCGTCAACGCGCAGTCAGGTGACCGGCGCGATCAAGAATGCTGCCGGCACCACGGGCACGAGCTTCGAATATCTGCTCGCCACCGCCAAGATGGAATCCAATTTCAATCCCTCGGCCACGGCTTCGACATCCTCGGCCAAGGGCCTGTTCCAGTTCATCGAGCAGACCTGGCTCGGCACCGTGAAGGAAGCCGGCACGCAGCTCGGCTACGGCAAATATGCCGACGCCATCACCAAGTCGCCGTCGGGAAGTTATTCGGTGAGCGATCCGGCTGCGAAGGGCGAGATCCTGAAACTGCGTGACGATCCCGTCGCGAGTTCAGCGATGGCCGGCGTGCTGACGCAGTCCAACAGTTTCAAGCTCACGGGCGAGATCGGGCGCCGTCCCAGCGACTCCGAACTATACATGGCGCATTTCATGGGCGTCAGCGGCGCCTCCAAGCTGATCAACAATGCGGCGAACAATCCGAGCGCATCGGGCGCTGCACTGTTTCCGAATGCCGCCGCAGCGAATCGGCCAATCTTCTACGATCAGAGCGGCAGCGCGCGCAGCGTGTCGCAGGTCTATTCGGTGCTGTCGGCGCGTTATGACAGTGCTGCGAATTCCACGGCGACGCGGACGGCGATGGCATCCGCGGGTGTGGTGACGGCGCAGGCAGTCTCGCCACTGACGCCGTCCAGCAATGCGACGTTCCTGTCGCGCTTCCCGGATCTGAGCACGGCGCAGGTCGCAAGCTTTGCATCCGATCAGTCGTCGACGGCCGTGCAGGAACAGCCGATTTTCCGGTCGCTGTTCCAGGGCGGTGATCGTGCGCAACCTGTGTCGCCGGCCGTGCAGGAATTGTGGGGCAACCGCACGTCACTGACGTCCACGTCGCTGCCGAAGGCACCTGAAGTCGGCGTGCCCAAGCCGCTCGATCTGTTCAGCGATCGCGCCGGGACTTTTAGTAGTTAGCTCCGTCCCCTCATGGTGAGGAGGCGCGCAGCGCCGTCTCGAACTATGAGCTGTTGGCAGGCATCGCCGCTAGCGGCCATCCTTCGAGACGCGCGCAAGGGCGCGCTCCTCAGGATGAGCGCGGAGTGTGTGATATTCACCGGGAGCCACAGATTTCCCCGCGTGTCCGATCCCTTAATAAAACCTCAACAAACCCATAAGCTTATGGTGAACCGTTTGTTAAGTGGGATGGTTTATTTTCTCTGACAGTGGCATCGCGTTTCGGTGTTGATCTTGTTGCGTAGGCTGGCAGAACCATGATTGTTCGGCAGTTCATCAGTTGGGTACGGACCGCTCCAGCCAGCGAGCGGGCAGAGGCAACGCGCTCTTTGGCGCGGGCCTGGATTTTTTCTGATCTTTCAGACGACGACCGTGCCGCCGCCGAAGGCGCGCTGCTGATGCTGCTCGATGACGCATCGCCGCTGGTGCGCCAGGCCATGGCGCAGGTTTTTGCCCGCGCGCCGTCGGCGCCCCCGGCCATCGTGCAGGCGCTGTCGGTGGATCAGCCCTGTGTGTCGCTTCCAGTGCTCGAACATTCGCCGCTGCTGATCGATGCCGATCTGGTCGACATCGTCGCGACGGGGAACAGCGAACTGCAATGCGCGGTCGCGCGCCGCATCAATCTGCCGATTTCGATCTGCGCCGCCATTGCCGAAGTCGGCTCTGCCGCTGCAGCGCTCGAGCTGATTGAAAATCCATATGCCGAACTGGCGCAATTCTCCTGGGACCGTATCGTCGAGCGTCACGGTCATCTCGCAGCCATCCGCGAAGCGATGCTGGCCCTTGGCGACTTGCCAGCCACGACGCGCCTCGCACTGGTGGCCAAGCTCTCCGAAACACTGACCCGCTTCGTCGTTGCACGGAACTGGCTGTCGCCGGATCGTGCCGAGCGCATTGCCGACGAGGCGATGGCGCGCTCCACGGTCAACATTGCCTCGCGTTCGCGCGGCGACGAGATGCGCGATCTCGTGCATCACTTGCGCGAAGCCGGGCAGTTGACCGTCGGACTGATCCTCCGTGCCCTGCTGTCCGGTAATCTCGACCTGTTCGACCAGGCGCTGGTGGAGCTGTCCGGCCTGCCGCAGAGCCGCGTGGCCGCGCTGGTCTATGACGGCGTCGGTGCCGGGCTGAACGCATTGCTTGCTCGCGCAGGCCTGCCGGAGTCGGCATTCCCTGCCTTCCGCGCCGCGCTGGCTGCGCGCAATGAAATCGGTTTCATCGGCTCCGTTGGTGGCGCCGTGCGGCTGCGCCGTCGCATGGTCGAGCGGGTGTTGACGGTGTGCGAGACCGATGAAGCGGCGTCCGAGCCACTGCTGATCCTGCTGCGGCGTTTCGCAACGGAATCGGCTCGCGAGGAAGCGCGGGTGTTCTGCGATGAACTGGCCGAACAGGCGAATGCGCGCGACGAGTATCAGCTGATCGCGGCGTAAGCGTCGAATATCTCAGTCGTCATGCCCGGCCTTGAGCCGGGCATCCATCGTTCGACATCAGCGCATTTCAACAGATGGATGGCCGGGTCAAGCCCGGCCATGACGTGGAGAGTGTTTCGATCGCGTCAGACGAAATTGCGGAGCGACGCTATTCCTTCGGCACGATGCTCGGCGCCGAGATCATCTCAAGATGATCCGGCCGATCGCGATTGACCAGCGTCAGATAGTCGTCCGCGACGGCACGCAGGCGGGCGCTGAGTTCGTTGGCTACGCCGGCCTTCTCGATGGTGTTGTGTTCGCGCACGATGGCCTGGATCGCATCGATATGGTGCTGGATCAGATCCGCCGGCACCGCATCGAGATCGGGGGCGTGTTCGAGAATCCGGCACAGGCTTTCGGCGGCGACGCCAGCGGCAGGAAAGCCGAAGGTCGAGGCGTCGCCCTTGATGTCGTGAGCGGCGCGAAACAGCTCGCCGCGAGTGTGCGTATCGAAGCCCTTCTTCAGGATCGCGGCATGTGCTGCGGCAAGGCGGTCGCATTCGCTGCGCATCCAGGTCTTGAACTCGCCGGAGAGATTGGCCAGAGCCTGTTCGGCGCGCGCGACGGGATCGTCGAGCTCGCGATCGATCACGCGGCGGATCGCGTGCTTCAGTGTGTTCGGCGGCGTGATGACCTGGTGATCGGCGAAAGCCTGCACCTTCGGCGGCGCCGGCGCTTTGTTCTTGGCCATGGTCGTTTCTCCGAACATTGCGCTAGCCAGTGACACGGGCTTTATCCAGCAGCGACGGCTGCTGCAGAACCTCGGCTTCACCGCCATTGCGGCGTTCCGGTCCGATATAGGCGACGGTGGTGTTGCGGCGGCGGTCGGGCCCGAAATAGTTCTTCGTCTTGATGAAGGGGCGGGGATGCGCGACCACGCTCATGATGCGCAGATAGAGGCCCTTGGCCGAAATCGGCTTGGCCAGAAATTCGGTGACGCCGGCATCGCGCGCCATGGTGATGCGACGCTTCTCGGAGTGGCCGGTCAGCATGATGATCGGCGCGTAGGGATTGCCCTTGGAATCCGGCTGACGGATCATCTGCGCCAGTTCCAGCCCGTCGAAAATCGGCATCGCCCAGTCGGCGATCACGATGTCAGGCACGTAGTGGCTGTACATTTCCAGCGCCGTGGCGCCGTCCTCGGCTTCGTAGACTTCGCGGGCGCCGAACGAATGCAGCAGCGTGCGCAGGATGCGCCGCATGTGCGGATTGTCGTCGCAGACCAGAAAACGCAGCTTGTTGAAGTCGATACGGAACATGATGCGGCTCGAACCGGGCTGGGACCGTTACCCGATGTTAACCATACCGCGCCGCGTCTTAACGAATGGTTGAGGCGGGCAGGCGCCTCAATATCCGAACTGTTCGCTCAGGATGCGTTCTTCCAGGCTGTGGCCGGGGTCGAACATCATGCGCATCGAGATCGACTTGTCGGAGATGATTTCGACCCGCCGGACGTCGCGGGCTTCCTCGTTGTCGGCGACGGCGGCCACCGGGCGTTTTTCGCCTTCCAGCACCTCGATCGCGACGATCGCCGTATTGGGAAGTAGTGCGCCGCGCCAGCGCCGTGGGCGGAACGCGCTGATCGGCGTCAGCGCCAGCAGCGCGGCATTGATCGGCAGGATCGGACCCTGCGCCGACAGGTTATAGGCGGTCGAGCCGGCCGGCGTCGCCACGAGGATGCCATCGGCGGCAAGTTCGGCCATCCGTTCGCGTTCATCGATGAGGATGCGCAGGCGCGCCAATTGATGCGTCTGGCGAAACAGCGAGACCTCGTTGATGGCGTGATGGATGTGCACGCCGCCATGGACGTCCGTGGCGCGCATCAGCAGCGGGTTGATCAGCGTCTCGCGCGCCGCGGTGAGGCGCGCATGCAGATCGAGCGTCGAGAACTCGTTCATCAGGAAACCGACGGTGCCGCGATGCATGCCGTAGATCGGTTTGCCCGTGCGCATGAAGTCGTGCAGCGTCTTCAGCATCAACCCGTCGCCGCCGAGGGCTACGATGATATCGGCGGTTTCCGGATCGGCATTGCCATAGAGCTGCGTCAGTTGGTCGAGCGCTGCCTGCGCTTCACCGCTGGTACTGGCCACGAAGGCGATCCGGTCATAGCGCTTGGACGGGTTCATCAGGGGATCGCCGGCTCATGCTGCGTGATTGCGCGGGGTCGTCTAGCCGACCTCGCTGGGGCTTGTCGAGCGAAAGGATAGCAGGTCTTTGAGACGGCCGGGCTGCAGGGAGCGCCGCATCGTTAACGGGGCGAGCGGCGCCCGGTTGCTCCATATTTGCGGGTCAGCTCCTCCGCGACCGCCTTTTCGGGCCTTAATTTGCTGCCGGCGAGCCAAACCTCGGTCACTTTCCCGGTCTTGCCACGGACCCTCCGGACTGCTTCCCCATAACTGGAATAACCCGCGGCCGCGGCGATCGTGCCCTTGTCCTTGCCGGTCACCTCGATCTCTGCGACGTCCATGAAGGGATTGATCGCCTGAGGCGTGGCGACCAGCACCCGGTCTCCGATGGGCACCAGATCAAACGCGCTCCATGAGGTCCACATGCGTCCCGTCCAGTCGCGGACGCGCTTTTGCGGCGCGCCGCGCTGGGCGAATGCGCGCAGGATATGCATGGCGCCATCAACCCAGATGGGCGCCCAGCCGTCGGTGGCATTGGTGAAAACCGAGATCGTCAGCTCGCAGGCCGGGATCGCGGCGGTGCGCGAGATATAGCCATGAAATCCGCCATTGTGGCCGAACCAGTCCCAGCCGGCGGTGGTGCCGTTCATGGTGCCGAGGCCGTAATAGCTCTCGATAGTTGCGTGCGGATTGCGCCAGTGCCGCCGCGTCATCTCACGCCGGCCCGCCGCAGACAGCACGCTGTGCTTTGCATTGGGTGCAAGCTGCGCGAAGAAGCGCGCGACGTCGGCTGCGGTGCTGACGAAGCCCGCAGCAGGCGTGATGGCGTGGCACGGCGTGTCGCCGGGAATGACCAGACGGCGGTCGAGCGGAAGCCGCGGCGTATGACCTTGTGCGAGGGGCGCGCCCTTTGCCAGCGGCATGTCGGGCTGGGTCTCGCGCAGGCCGACCGCATCAATGATCTCGCGCCTGATCCAGTCGCGATAGGGCTCGCCGGTGACAGCTTCGATGACGAGGCCGAGCAGGCCAAAGCCATGGTTGGAATATTTCAGCCGCGTGCCGGGCGCAATCGCGGGCGGTTGCTGCAGCTCGGACAATAGCTCCTTCTTGTCGAGATAGGGGCGGCTGTCGATGAACTGCCCGGCATCGACGCCGTCGCGCGTGAGGCCGGCGCTATGCGACAGTAATTGTCCGATAGTCGTTGCAGCGACCTGCGGATGCAGGCCTTTCACATGGTCGCCAACGGGATCGTCGAGGCGCAATTTGCGTTGCTCGCGGAGCTTCATCAGTCCGGCAGATGTGAAGCTTTTCGAATGCGAGGCGATCCGGAAGCGATGCCGCGGCGTCAGCTTCTCGCCGGTCGCGAGGTCGGCGTGACCGAAGGCATATTCAGCGACGATCTTGCCGCGATGCGCGATGGCCACGAGGCAGCCGGGTTGCTGCGTCGTTGCCATCTGGAATGAGAGCCAGTCGTGGATGTAGTCGAGCGCGGGCTTCAGCCAGGGATCCATCAGAGGTCTCAATGTGAGGAGAGCGTCGCACCCGCGAATATGAACAGATCTCTCAGCCATAACAAAGCCGGCACAATCCGAAGGATTGCACCGGCTGACTGATCCGCGAATGGGATCAGTAGGTGGGACCGGAGCCGGGCGCCTTGTCCAGCGCAGCAGCGAGCGATTTATATTCGGCGGAGTCCTTGCCGCTCAGCGAAGCAATCTTGTTGAGATGATACTGCGCCTGATCGCGGTTGCCCTGTTCGACCTGCCACAAGCCGTAATACTGCCAGGTGCGGACATGGGCGGGGTCGGCCTTCAGCGCGCGCTCGTACCAGATCTGCGAGACCTTGTAGTCGCCGAGCTTGCGATAGGAGTAACCGATCAGATTGGCGACATCGGCGCGGTCGTCCTGGCCGAGCGCCTTGAGCTGCGCGATGGCGGCCGTGTAGTCCTGCTTGTCATAGACCGTGGCATAGGCCGCGCGATAATTGGCGAGGAACGCGGTATTCTCGCTGTTCGGATTCCTGGTCTCGGTTTTCTTCTTCTTGTCCTTGGTGCCCTTGGTGTCGGACGCCGGCGGTGCGGAAGGCGTATCGCCGCCTGCGGCATAGGCCGAGGTCATGAAGGGCGTGGCGGCAACGGCCACGGAAAACATTGCCAGCGTCGTCAGCCTGATCGCGAGGTGGGTCATGCAGCGCTCCTGTTTGCAACAGCAATAATCTGACACGGAAGTCTCAGGTTGTGAACACCGGGCGTGGGTGTTCATTCCCGCCTTTGCCGGCATGGGAGCAGACTTGTGGCAGCAGACTTGGGGCAGGACGCCTGACCCAGCCGATCATGACGAGGATGTCACCGAGATGAACGAAGCCTGTCCGGCTTCCTCAGAGTGGGTTCAGCGCAGCGTCGCTAGTCTGACTGCATTGATCGACAAGCCCGGCCAACCGACCGGTCAACTTCGTGATCGAGACCGACAGGAGACGACCATGTTGAAGAAAATTTCCACCGCGTTGATCGTAGTTTCCATGCTTGCCGCTCCCGCGATGGCTGCCGGTATCGCCAAGACCACGCCGGCGCCGATCACCAAGCCGGTGACGTCGGCCGATAACAAGGTGCAGGCCAAGCCCGGCGTGCTGAACGCAAATGCGAAAATGGTCCGCCATCATCACCGCCATGCCCGTCCTCATCATCGCTTCCACAAGAAGATGAGCGTTCACAAAGTTCACAAGCACACCGCCATCCAGACCACAGTCGCGCACAAGCGCGGCTGAGGGGGCTCCGCGGTCGCGGCCTCATATTGCCCAGCCGCAATCGCGGAGTTTCAACGGCCGGCCTGCTGCGCCTATCCCCTGGGATGCATAACATCCCTGAGGTGCAGCAGGCTGGTTCGTGTCCGTCACCGAGATGCGAATTCCAATTCCCGGGCGAACCGTCTAGGACAGGCATGACGGGGACACGCCTGCGTAATTGAGACGGCACGACGGATGAGACGGCATTTGGGGATATCGGCGAAACAGGCAGCAGCGGTGCTGTTGCCGCTGTGGCTTGCAGCATGCGGAGGAGGCGGCGCCGGTGGCATCAGCTTCACGGATGACCAGGGCGTTGCCGCGCAGCCATTTCCGACCAATTATCGCGTCGATCTGCTGGCGTTCTTCAAGACCTATTTGAACAATCCGGTCGGCGTTCGTGACGCCATGATGGCGGAGCCGGTGCAACGCACCGTTGGCGGTCGCCTGCGCTATGTCAGTTGCGTGCGCTACACGGCGAAGGATTTTGACGGCCGCTACACAGCGCCGCAGGAGCGGGCGGTATCCTATGTCGACAAGCGCCTCGATCGCATTGTCGAGAATGTCACTGAGGCCTGTGCCGGCGCCACTTACGCGCCGTTCCCTGAAATGGAAAAGATGACGCGGTAGCGCGTTGTTGGCAGCTCTTTAGGTCTGCTGTCGGTGCTCGATGCGAGCACGATCAATGTCGACGTTGGCGCCCTCAACCGACCGCAACGTCGCCACAAGATTGCCGCAGCCCGACGTGGGTATCTGGACACTGAAAAACCCGATCAAGTTCGCGTGAGCGCTGAACCAAAAGCCATTTCGCACCGCCTGAAAATGAATAAATCCAAAAGTGTTGCTGCTTTGTCGCAGTCGGCAAACATCGATGTGGCAACGCCTGCCGTGAAGCAACCAAACTGCCGCCACGTTGTTTTTCGATGGTCATTACGCAACACAGGGGAACAACCATGAAGAAGCTTTTGCTCAGCGCGTCGGCCATCGTTGCCGTGGCCGCGATCTCGTCTTCAGCCTTCGCTGCCGACCTTCCGGCGCGGACCTATACCAAGGCCCCGGCCTATACGGCGCCGGCTCTGGTCTACAACTGGACCGGTTTCTACATCGGCGGCCATCTCGGCGGCGCCTTCGGTGACGGCAACAGCCTCGTCGGCGATAGCGGCCGGTTCATGGGCGGTGTGCAGGGCGGCTTCGACTATCAGTTCGCCACCAATTGGGTGGTCGGTGTCGAAGCCCAGTACAGCTGGCTGGCGAGCAGCAATACCAGCCTCGTCTTCCCGAATGGCACGACCATCACGGGCGGCGGTAACGATCAGCTCGGCTCGGTCACCGGTCGTCTCGGTTACACTTGGGGTCCGGCACTGCTCTACGCCAAGGGCGGTTATGCTTGGAAGGATAACAACAACCTGACCATCGCCGCTGTGGCTCCCGCGGTTGCTGTCATCGATGGCAACAAGAAGGACGGCTACACGGTCGGTGGCGGTCTCGAATACATGTTCTCGCCGAACTGGTCGGGCAAGGTCGAATATCAGTACTATAACTTCGGCAACACCACGATCACCTCGACGGCCATTCCCGGCGGCTCGACCAGCTTCAACAACGACGAGCACACCATCAAGGCCGGTCTGAACTATCGCTTCGGCTGGGGCGGCCCGGTGGTCGCCAAGTACTGAGCAAGTACGACATCGATTCGATCTTCGACGGAAAGGCCGGCATCACGCCGGCCTTTTTTGTTTGTGGGGGTGTCGTTCTGCCGCTGCGTGTGTGGCGCTGATAGCGCGTTACGTCGTCACGGATTCAAATTTCAAACAGCCACTGCGCTTCAGACATGCGTCATCGCCCCCATTGTTTGCGGCGCGGGGGCGCCGTCGTGCTTCGCATTCCCGCCCCCTTGTGAGAGGGCGTGCGGAACGCCGGGTGCCCGTTGCACCCTTGGGCCTGATGCGAATGCGGTCTTCCGCAGGTTAGTGTGCATCAGGACTTTCGGAGGCGCCGAGCGATTGCCCGGCGTTCCGCATGCGGTGTTTTTTCGGTTGCTTGCACATCTGCCATGGCGAACGGTCCCATCACCAAAATTAGTGTCCCAGGGCGGAGGGACAGGGTAGCCGCAAAGCACTTGGCCGAACGCGTTTCGACTTGGTCGTCCGTCACACTGTCCAGGGGTCTTTCCATCCGAAGGTCGGCCGTGTCCTTGCCAGTGGCAGTGCGGGCGCAGATCCGTCCTGCCCGAAGACAGACGTCCCCCATGAACCGCGTGACGCCGCATCTCCGGCGTCCACCGCATCCCACCCCGCGAACGTGACGATCGCGATCGCCCCTCTCGGTGGGGCAGGACGAAGGGGAATATAATCCATCTCGGGATATTGTCAACACTAGATAGGAAAAAATGTTTAGCGCGTCCCCGGCCACAAATTGTCATTCCGGGGCGCGGCCGGCACTTGCCGGACGCGAACCCGGAATCTCAGCGTGGGAGTCTACGATCGCGCCAAACACAGCGGGATTCCGGGTTCGCGCTCTGCCGGCTTCGCCGGCGACGCGCGCCCCGGAATGACGAGCGCGGGGCACTAGACAGTCGAGCTCTCCGCCACCCCCGCACCAGGAATCGAAAGTAAACGAGTCCTGAATCCCGGGAAAAATAAGGTTCGAGACTCCCTTGCCAGAATCGCTTGATGGTTGTCGGGCGATGAGAATGATCGACAATATCCGCAGCGACGGGGTGCAGGTGGCACTCACGGTCGCCCTGATGGCCGCCTGCGCGGTCAATCTGCTGCTGCTTTACGCGTGGCTGTGAGCCCGCGCGCCGGTTTGGCGCGCGCGGGAGTAGCCCTTGCCGGACAACTCTGATATCTGACTGCGCGACGCGGGCAGGCGACTGGTCCGGACGTCCTGTTTCGATCTCGGGTAATCAATTAACCCATTGATCTTGTTGCCGGTTTAGCTCAGCGGTAGAGCAGCGGTTTTGTAAACCGAAGGTCGGGAGTTCAATCCTCTCAACCGGCACCACCATTTCAATAACTTGTCAAAACGGTCTTTTCGCACCGGCTCGCCATCGGTGGGTTCAACCTATGAACGTTGTTCCAAGGTAGCCCGGACTTTTGCGATGACCTCGTGATAATCGGCCTCCCGCTTGTCTTGCATTTCCTGCTGCCGTGCCTTGAATGATGCCACGCGATTGCGGATGTCTTCCCGGAGATCAGTCAGCTTCATCGGCTGCGCAGGTTCCGGGACGATCTGCTTCGGATTTTCAGCGGCTTTCATCTCGGCGTCTACCGCAACGGTCAACTTCGCGGCCAGCTCGGGCTGGTTGCCCGAGACCTCTTTTACAAACGCCAATGTCTCCGCGATTAAACGATCGCACTCTTCAACCCAATTCATGGCGTCATCATTTAGATTGAGCGACGTTAGTGCAAGCGCGTCAGCGGGTTAAGCCTAACGGGGGCAGTGCAAAATCCGGCTCCGTTGTCGTGTCAGCGCCAATGCGTCTCCAAGCGGCCTGCTGACGCCTTTGGGCGGCTGGCTGTGGGAGGTTCGCCGAAGGCGAACGGGCGTCAAATAAACAGACAGGCTGCGAACGAGGCCGTCAGGCCGAAGAGTAGGGCGCCTGCGCAGAGGGCGCGCTCCCAAACCTCGCGTGCGTGATGTCGCTCGAAGCACTGCCGGCTGAAATACTGGTGAGTGAAGTGGTCTTCCATCTCCGCCTCCCTGAACGGGGATAGAGAATCCTTCATGTGATTCGCCGTCAAGCGGCGTGTGTGTTAAACTGTTAAATAAGCCCCGCGGCGAGTTGAACCAATTTGCCGTTCGCGCGACCAAAGCGCGTCTCAATGAGTAAGGGGAATCGCATGACTTTTCGCGAATCCATCACCCGGCTTTTCGGCAGCACCTCAACGCCCGAATCTGAAGAGCGCGCCAGGCGACTGAACGCGTCCATGGATGAGTTTGTGCGGCTACTGCATACCAATGGCTACGACAGCAAAAGCCCCACCACCCCTGGAGAGGTGGCAGGACTTTCGGAACGTCCATCCTGCGCTCAGGACGCTCAGTCTTCCAACCAAGGATTGTGAGAGTCGTTCCTAGGTCACTGCCGGCGGTACCGCGATCGGCTTGCCCGTGTCCTCTTCGGTGCTGCACGGCTGAATAGTGTAGCCGTCCTCCAGCACCGTCTTGCCGTCCACAACATCAACGAGTCCGGCTTCGTCGGCATGTTGCCAGACGTCCTCCTCGGTCGGGAATTCCTGGCTGAGCTTCTGGTCGTCTTCGAATAGCGCGTAGGGCATGTGCCACCTCCGGCGCGGCAACGCGGCAGAGGTTGAGTAAGTTCGATCGCAGTGGCCAATCTGCCCACCCGTCAACCGGCCTGTGGAACCTCAATCAGAAGCAGGGATACGCCCGGCCGTCCTGGCCGCGATAGGCCGCGGCCGATTGCTTGCAGCGGGCGGCGAGGGGACCGTCGTAATAGGCGAAGGTGCCCGGCTGCAGACCCGGACCGTAATTGTGCCCGAACTGGATCCGGTAGGGCTGGCCGGGTGCGGCAAAGACGAAGGTTTCGGCGCGGTGATGATGTTTCCAGTGGCGCGCGAAAGCAGGGGTCGCGACCAGCGTCGACAGGATGATGGCTGCACTGAGGAACTTCATCGGGGCTCTCCGGACATGACGACTGCAGATGTCTGCGACAACGGCTGAAGGGATCAGATCACGTTGCGACGGCGATGCGCAAGATGTGCGCGGCGCGTGCTTGACGCCTTTGGACCGGGATCAGATCGCCGCGCGAGCGCGTTGCGTTAACGAATCCACGCTGCGATCCCGCGCATTTGAACTTCGCCTGATGCTTGCGCGTTAGGCTTACCGGCAGTTTAGACCGCGCCCTTAACCCATCCTGCCAGGCGTTCGAATATCGTACCGCCCAGATGCAGGACATGGCCATGCGAATCCTTTCAGCACTGCTTTTCGTGATCGCGACCACGCTTCCGGCGGCAGCCGCCGATGGATTCAACATCGTCATACCCGGCCGTCAGGGCGTGCCGATCATCATCAACGGCGTCGATGCGTCGTATCGCGTGATCGAAGGCGACTGGGGCTTGCAGCGCGGCATCCATATTCAGCCGACAGTCTATGGCGGACGCTATATCGATCCGGTCCCGAATGTTGGCCACTACTATCCGAGCCTTGGTCACAAGCCGGGCTACGGGCGTTTGGAAATCGAGCCGCCGGCCAATCGCAAATTGCCGCAGCCGGCCGAGAGCTTCCACGAGCACTGGTCGGCGAAATCCGCGCCGATGGAGCGGCATAATGAAGTGCCGTTCAATCCACCTGAGGTCATCGTCGCACCGCCGGAATTCCGACGCTGACCGACCAATCACCAACACCAAAAAAAGACACCCGACAGGAGAGAGTATTCATGCGTAACGCGATTTCAAAATGGGTTGCGGCATTTGCCGTTGTCACCGCCACGGCCGGCGCTGCGCCTGCAATGGCCTGCGGCGGCGGCCTGTTCACCTCAAACGGCTGCTCGCCTTGCGGCCAGGCCTATGTCAGCCCCTGCGGCTATGGCGCCGGTTATGAGCGGCTGCCCGATCCGACGCCGGTGACGCGTCAGTATTATTACGCCAATCAGGGCCCGACCTTCAGCGGCCCGGGCATGTTCGCGCCGGTTCCGACCTATCAGGAAACCGCGATCGGCTGGCGCGGCTATGGCCAGGGTTACGGTCAAGGTTACGGTTACGGCTATCGTCGCGGCTATTACGGCGGCCCCTATGCCAATCCGGTGAACTACTCCTATGGTCCGGCCTATCGCGCGCCGGCGATCTACAGCTATCCGTCGCGTTCGCAGTACCGCGCGCGTCCGAGCTATCGTTACGGCTACAGCATGCAGCCGCGCACGCGTTACGGCTACTCGCAGCGCAGCTACGCGTCGCGCACCGGTTATCATCAGGCGCATCGCTATGGCGCGCCGAAGGTGATGTATGCGCCGCGCGCCGCAGGACCGCAGCGTGGTTATCACCAGTCGCAGCAGCATCGCCGCGCGTACTGATCTGATCGAACGAAGAACGCCCGCTCGCAGCAATGCGGGCGGGCGTTTTCGTTTTGGATAGAGGGATTCTTGTTTTGACGCGTTTTCTTGACGCGAACCGGGACCCACTTCGCTCGAAAACGCTCTAGCCCATCAGGCCGAGCTTGCTGGCGCCGACATAGAGCGCGAGCACGGCGGCGTTCGACACGTTGAGGCTCTTGATCTCACCGGGCATGTCGAGCCGCGCGACGACGCTGCAGGTCTCGCGCGTCAGCCGTCGCAATCCGCTGCCTTCGGCACCGAGCACCAGCGCCAGCGGTTGCTGCAGCGGGATCGCGCTGATGTTCTCACTGCCTTCGCTGTCGAGACCGACGGTCATGAAGCCGAGGTCGTTCAATTCGTTCAGCGCCCGCGCCAGATTGGGCACCGTGATCATCGGCACCAGTTCCAGTGCGCCCGAGGCGGATTTCGCCAGCACGCCGGTGGCCTCCGGGCTGTGCCGCGCCGTGGTGATGATCGCCTTGACCGCAAAGGCCGCGGCGGAGCGCAGGATGGCGCCGACATTATGCGGGTCGGTGATTTGGTCGAGCACCAGCACGATGCCGTCCTGGGACAGGCTGTCCAGATCCGGCGATTCCAGCGGCTCGACCTCGGCCAAGAGGCCCTGATGGACGGCGTCGGGCCCCAGCCGGCGGTCGATCTCGTCCGGACGGACCAGGACCGGTGCCACGCGGGTATCGATCTTCTCCTCGGCGAGGCGCCGGGCAGCATTCTCGGTCAGAATCAGCTTGAGAATTTTCCGCTGCGGATTGGCCAGTGCCATGGTGACGGTATGCCAGCCATAGAGGATGGCCGGGCCGTCACCGCCGGATTCCCGGCCACGCCGGGGCGGGCGCCTGCCGTGATCCCGGCCCTGATCGCGCGGTTTGTCCCGGTTTTGACTGCTTTGGCCGTCGCGTCCCTTGTCAGGTCCACGCTGGAATCGCTGTTTTCGTTCTCGATCGCTCATGGCTGGCTTGTCTCACGCATGCCGAATAATGGCAATTTGGGGCCCCGGAAAGAGGTCGGGAAGGGCGGATATTCCTGCCAGGGTCGGTTGACTTTGCCCCATGGCTTCCGTCATAAACGCGCCAACCGGGAGCCCGTTTACGGGCGCGCGTTTTAACGTCATCCATGGCCGTCCAGCCACTTATTCGGTGGGACTGCCGTGTTGGGCCAAGGTCTTGTTGGGCTTGGTTCCGATGGCGTCAGGCGGGGGAGTGTCCCGAGTGGCAAAGGGAGCTGACTGTAAATCAGCCGTCTTATGACTTCGAAGGTTCGAGTCCTTCTTCCCCCACCATTTTCAAATCGCTAGCGAATTGGCCCTGCGGGGCGGCGGCTTGTCAGCAATCCTGTAAGCAATTCCATTTTCGGCGTTTGTTCGCTTCAGGCAGCGCGTATTTGCCTGGTTCCGAACACGCCAGCCTAATTCGATTTGGGGTCCGACGGTGGCTTCCGCAGGTTGGCGGTCTCGGGATCGAAGCCAATAGCGTAGACGTCTAAGACGCCAGCTTCACGCAGCTTCCGTAGCTCGCTCGCCGTCTGATCGAGGGTCTGTACGGTTCCGTAGCAGATCTTCTCAGGCTGTCCGTGAGGGGTCCCGTAGATACTGTAGGCCACGACTGAAACACACCCCGTGATTGCTGCGAAAGGCTTGCAAACGCTACCGCAGTCATTGGCGTGTTGTCTATAAAAATAGACAACTTGGTGGTGGAGCAACTTTCTGGCCCAAAGGTCGCTGGCGGGCGCCGAGCTTTTACCGGCGCCCTGTAGCGTTTAGCGGCAGCCGCAGGATTGCTTGCCGTTGAATGTAGTCTGGCAGTCGTATCGCGTCCCTGGAGGGCATCCCGCGTTGGCAGGCGGGATCATCGTTGCGAGAAATGACAGAGCGGCTAGAGCCAGAAACAGGTGCTTCATTCGTGTTCTCCCGCCCCGCAATTGAGGCTAGGCGAGGCTCCCTCAACCGGAAGTCGAGAGCAAGGACTATGCTCGCTGCGGTGCAACCTATGCTGTGGGCTTTTTCCTCACAGTGACCCGACTCCGCCCACCCGCCGCAGGATTTCGACATTGGCGATGTAGTCCGCCTTGGTGGTTTCCATTCTGCATGTCAGGGAGATCATAACGTCGGTAACTGAGACGGCCCATTAAGGCGTTCAGAACAGCTTCAACCCCGGGTTTCCGATCGAGTAGTCGCCGATCTCTTTTCCGGTTTTGCCGTCGTATATGCGGACGCTGTCTGCGATGTTCGTGCCACCAAAATAATAAGCATAGACGACGCTGACGAACTTCTGCTTGGCTTCGAAGTCGGCGGAGTGGAAGGCTGGGCCCACCCAGAGCCGAGGCAAGTTTCCTGGCATCTCGACTTTCTGGAAAAAACCTTGTGCCCTCAGCTTCTCCATGAGTTTTAGGCGGTTGGACTGCATCTCGTCGGATCTATCGACTGTCGCCTTGGTTGCTTCGGGGGAAGTGGTCAGCGCCTTGGTTTGCCCGGATTGCGTAGTACTTATGACTGCCACGTTTTGAGCAGCGATTTTCTTCTCGGATGCAGGCACCTGAACCGCGTTGTTCATCACATCATTCGATGTTGTTCGCGAAACTATCGCAAAACCCAATAATACAGCGCCGAGCGCAACGACGCAGATCGCCAGCCGCCGGTACGTCGGGGACGTGTGCTCATTGGCGTTGGACAAGAGTTTGTCCACCGGTGAGTCCTCACGAGCCTTGGAAACGAGCGCACGTTCAATGCGCTCCATTCGTGCTTCGTTGCGCTTGGTTGAAATCGCGATACCAGCAAACACCCAAGCGGCAATCCAGAAAATGACGGAAAGGCCGAATGTCGGGACCGCTCCGACAGCCGCGATGAGGCAGCATAAGAACGCAAGGAATTTCCAAATCCCGCGCCCGCCGAGTGATACGAGGGCAGGCAAAAATGAGACTATGACGGCAACTACTAGAAGGCCTTCCATGGTCGCCCCCTGCTAAAGGGAATATGGAAGCGCAACCCCGGCGCGAAGGCAATCACTCTTTAGCCTCGCGCGCGAGCTATATGGGAAGGCTAGCTTCCGCGCCTTTACTTCTTCCCCACCGCCGCCCGACTTCGAGCCACCCGCCGCGTGGTCTCCACATTGCCGGCGATGTGTTCGCGCCTGGAGCCTTCCATGTCTGACTTCTGCATGTGATCGGTGGTGTCCTCGATCAAGGCATCTGACGCGCGCGCTTCCGTGCCGCCGTTGTGGCGGGCGCGGAAGTTCCGGATTTTGTTCGCCAGATAACAGATGATCGCAACACTGTCGGCGACGCGAGTGGCGATCGTTCCTGATCCAGAATTGGGTGTGAAACACGCGTGTGGCGATCTCTGCCGCTCCCAGAGCGATAGTCATTCTGCATCGGGGTTTCTGGATCTGATGGAATTATGTTTCCTGTTTTTCAGCGTCCGTAGAACTTCTTTCTTAAATCATGCGTCAACTGGACCGCTTCTGAAACTGCCAGTAGTAATCTGGCGTCATCACCTCAAAATCACGTTCGGATCATTCGATGTTTGCGCTCCCGGTTATCGCGGGTTTTGCGATTGGCGCCGTTTTCGGCGTGGTCGGTCTGCTGAGCGGGTTCTGCCTCATGAGCAGCCTGCGCGACTGGTGGGCGCATGACGACGGACGGAAGATCCGGAGCTACGCACTGGCGCTGGCCGTTGCCGTGTTCGGTACGCAGTTCATCGCCGGCACCGGCGTGGTCGAGATCGCAAAATCGCTTTACCTGCAGCCGTCATTCTCTGCTCCGTTGATCTTCGTCGGTGGGCTGTTGTTCGGCTTGGGCATGGTGCTGTCTAACGGCTGTGCGTCCCGTGCACTGGTGTTGCTCGGCAAGGGAAATCTGAGGTCGCTGGTCGTGATCGCGATCATCGGCGTCACGGCGCAGATGACCTTGAAGGGCCTGCTCGCGCCGATGCGGCTGTCGATCCTGCAATGGACGCAGACGACGCCCGGGGTGAATTCTCTCCCGTCGCTGTTCGGAACGCTCGGCCTGTCTGACGCGACGGCGCGCGTCGTAGCAACTTTGATTGTCGGCGCTGCGCTGTTGGTCTTCGCACTGTCGCATCGTGCGTTCCGACGTTCGCCGGGGCAGCTCGTGGCGGGGTTGGTAATGGGCCTGCTGGTGATCGCCGGCTGGCTGACGACCGGTTGGCTTGGTGCCGATGAGTTCGATCCGATTCCGGTGGCGTCGCTGACATTCGTGTCGCCGGCCGCCGATACGCTGCAATTCATCATGCTGTCGACCGGCATGACGCTGAATTTCGGAATTGCGCTGGTGGCGGGTGTGTTCATCGGCAGCCTGCTGACAGCCCTGCTGACCGGACGCTTTGAGTTCGAGGGCTATACGTCGGCACGCCATACGGGCCGTTCGATGGCAGGTGCCGCGCTGATGGGGATCGGTGGTGCGATGGCTTATGGCTGCTCGATCGGGCAGGGGCTGACAGGTGTGTCCACGCTCGCACTGCCATCCTTCGTCGCGGCTGCGGGTATCTTTGCGGGCGCTGCAGTTGCTATCCGCGGCCTTGCACTGCGTCCTGTGTTTGCGACGCAATAAATCCTCTCTAGTCCGCTTCGTTAGTTTGATTGCGCTGGCGCAGGGCGATTGCTAATCAATCCTCTGATCGTCAGAGGTTTTGTGCGCAATGAATAAGCGAGGACTGTTTTTCTTTCTGTCGATCCTTGCGCTTATGTCATTTGCAATCGGCCCGGTCACTGCGCAGACACGGCCCGCCAAGCAGGATGCCGCGCCGGACAAGCCCTTCGCCGAGCATTTCATCGCCTTGCAGCTGTCCGATTCCGATCCGAAGAAAGAACGCCTCGTTCTCAGCGTCGCGAGCAATCTGTTGAAGGCCTATGGGCCGGACAAGGTGGCGGTCGAGGTGGTCACTTTCGGGCCCGGCATCGATCTGTTGCGCGACACCAACGAACACCGCGCACTGGTCGATAGTCTGGTCACCCAAGGCGTGCGCTTCAGCGTCTGTGGCAACACGCTGGATACGATCGAGCGCGACACCGGCAAGCGGCCGGCGATCAATCCGCATGCGGTTGAAGTGCAGGTCGGCGTCGGCCATCTGCTGGATCTGACCGAGCGCGGTTTCACGATTGTGCGTCCCTGAAATTGTATGTCCCTGAAAAGGAATTTTGAGATGCGATCATTGTTGAGATCGATTGCCGGAGCCGTCCTGTTGTCGCTGATCGCGTTGTCCGCCTATGCAGCGGGCGCGAAGGAGCATCGCGTCGCCATTCAGGTCAATCAGAACGATCCGGCCCTGATGAATCTGGCTTTGAACAACGCGACCAACGTCATGGAGTTCTACAAGGCAAAGGGCGAGGACGTTCAGATCGAGATCGTCACTTATGGGCCAGGTCTGCACATGCTGCGCGACGACACGTCGCCGGTGAAGGACCGTATCAAGCAGATTGTCGATGCCAGCTTTCCGTCCAGCGTCAAATTCATCGCCTGCGGAAATACCAAAGAGGGCATGGAGAAGCGTGAGGGCAAGGCTATCAGTGTCGTATCCGAGGCGACGGTAGTGCCATCGGGCGCCGTCAGGCTGATCGAATTGCAGGAAGCCGGCTGGAGCTATCTCAAGCCTTGAGTTTGATCACTTCGACGGCGGCGCTTTCCGCGCCAGCAGCATCCAGTTGCGCTGGATGAGGTCGCGTGGCGAGCCATCGACCAGGATCGCAATGCCGATGCGCGCGCCAAGTATCATACCGCCGACGGCAATCGGCCAGGACAGCGCCAGCATCGATCCCGCGGTGATGCCCTGACCGATGGTGCAGCCGCCGGCCAGAATGCCGCCGACGCCCATCAGGCAGGCGCCGACAAGATGGCGGCGCATTTCGTGATCGTCGTCGAAGGCTTCCCAGCGCAGTTCTGCGGCCAACCACGCTGCGGCCCATGCACCGGCAATGACGCCGAACACGCTGCCGACGCCGAAATCGGCGAAGTTCGCGACATTCAGAACCCCGGCATACAGTGCTTTTCCGATCGTCGATACGAATGTCAGGCTTTGTGGGCGGGGCGGGCCAGCGAATTCATCGGTTAGCCCGACCGTGACGAGCCAGCCGGCAATCGTGAGCAATCCGAGTGCGACACCGGCAGTGAGCAGACGCGGTGCGCGGCGCAGGCGTTTGTCGCTGAGTGCCAGCCAACAGAGGCCACTGCCGACAATGATGGCGAGCGGCAGGCGCAGATCGCGGCCGGTCGCTTGCGTCAGCAGCGATGCAAAGTCGGAGCGTATGCCGTCCGGCATCCGGATCGCTAGCTGCTCAAGCACGCCAATGCGGAGATCGGCGAACAATCCGCGCAGAGTGGCATAGGCCGTCGCGCCCAGCACGAGGATCACGATCAAGCTCCTGAGATCGCCGGTGCCGAGCCGGACCAGCGAGCCGAAGCCGCACGTGCCGACCATCGCCATGCCGGTGCCGAACATGATGCTGCCGATGACGATCGTAATGAGGGGCAATGCAATGGGAACGTAAGTGGTGTGTTCGGGTGCGAGAAAGCCGGAGAGCACCAAGGCCTGAGTGCCGAGCACGGCGATACCCAGCGCCAGACCGAAAATCTTGAGGCGACGGTTGTCACCGCCCATCAACGCATCTTCAATCGCGCCAAATGTGCAAAGGCGCGCGCGTCGCACGGCAAATCCCGCAGCAGCGCCGATGGCAAAGCCAGCCAGCGCCGATAACCAGGCAGACATGTTCTGCATGGGTTTCCTCCTGATGTGAGGTGCGCTGGCCTTACGGGCCGCGCGCCTCCGCCTGCCAGATCGGCGGCGTTATTTTTTCTTGGTCGGCGCCGGTGTGGCGCAGAAGATATCGTAGATGACCGAGATGACGCTTCGCACGTCGTCATTGGCCAGGCTGTAATAGATCGTCTTGCCGTCGCGGCGGGTCTCCACCATGCCGTCGTAGCGCAGACGCGCGAGTTGCTGGGACACGGCAGACTGCCGCAGCGACAGGATGTTTTCCAGTTCGGACACCGATCGTTCACGTTCCGCAAGCAGGCACAGCAAAAGCAGACGATTTTCGTGCGAGATCGCTTTCAGGAAATTGCTGGCCTTGCGGGCCTTGCGCATCAACTGGTCGAGTTCGGGGGAATATTCCGCACCGTCGCGCAGTTCGTCTTCGAGTTCGGATGGGATGATAGAAGCCATGGCAGCGTGCGTGTCCCGCGAATGTTTGAAGAGGATCAGGAACGATTGGCGTTGGGCTGTGAGGTGGTCAGTCTGGCAGCATACTTCCCGAGCAGGCTCCAGAAAGATTCGTCGTTCATGTAACCGGTGATGCGGCCAATCTCGCGGCCGTTGTCGACGATCAGAAAGGTCGGCGTGAAACGCACCGGGGAAGCCAGTGCGACGCCGGGCGATTTGTCGCGATCCATATCGATGCGGCGCAGCGGAAGAAGTTTGGCTTCGTCGGTCTTGTCATAGACCGGAGCGATTTCGCGATTCCAGCGCGCGCACCAGACGCAGCCATCGCGCTCGAACATCAGTAGTTCGGACGCATCAGCGATGCGCGGCGACAGCGCCGCAGTCATCACCAACAAAGTCGCGATCAACGAGGTTTTCAGAGGCAATTTCCACGTCATGTGTTACACATACACGAATTCGAATATTTATGCCAGAACCGGATCCGCCGTGGTGTCCTCAATCTCGTTCCTTGGTGCGCTGGGCGCAGGGCTGTTGTCGTTCCTGTCGCCATGCGTTTTGCCGCTGGTCCCGCCCTATCTCTGCTTTCTGGCAGGCGTCAGCCTGGGCGAACTCGACGATCGCGGTGGTCAGGCCGGCTGGCGTCCGAACGGGCGCGTGGTCGCACTGTCCTTTGCGTTCGTGCTGGGGTTTGCGACGGTCTTCATCGCGCTCGGCGCATCGGCGTCGCTGATCGGCAAGGCGATCACGGCGCATTTCGAGACACTGGGCATCATCGCCGGTCTGCTGATCGTCATTCTCGGATTGCACTTTCTCGGCATCTTCCGGATCGGGTTGTTGTTTCGCGAAGCGCGCTTTCAGGCGGTGCGCAGACCGGCGGGCTTTCTTGGCGCCTATCTGGTCGGCCTCGCATTCGCCTTCGGCTGGACGCCCTGCGTCGGGCCGGTGCTGGCGGCCATTCTGATGGTCGCAGGCGCGGAAGGTGCGCCGGCGCAGGGCGCACTTCTGCTTGCGGCCTATGCGATGGGGATTGGAATTCCCTTCATGCTGGCCTCGCTGTTTTCGGGGCCTTTCATGCGGCTGATGGCGCGACTGCGTCAGCATATGCTGGCTATCGAGAAGGTGATCGGCGCCGGCCTTGTCCTGACAGGTGTTCTGTTTTTGACTGGTGCCATGCCGCGGATTTCAGGTTGGATGCTGGAGACCTTTCCGGCCTTCGGCACGATCGGATGATGTGTGGCTCGGGAGGATCGAATGTCTGAGGTAACTGGCGTGATCACCAGACGGCATGCGCTTGCCGCGCTCGGTGTCGGCATGCTCGGATTGCGAACGGCGCCGGCATCCGCGAAAGCGACGCTCGGTGATGACGGGCTCTATCAGATGGACTGGTATCTGGAGAGCTTCCTCGATCTCTCCGAGGATCTGGCGGGCGCGACCGCCAAGGGCAAGCGCTTCGCTGTGATGTGGGGGCTCAAGGGCTGCCCGGCCTGCAAGCGCATGCATGAGAGCTACATGACCGATCCGAAGATCGAGAGCTACATCCGCGACAATTTCGAAATCCTGCATCTCAATCACATCGGCGCACGTGAGGTGACGGATTTCGACGGCCGCAAGCGCGGCGAGAAGGCCTTTGGCGAAGCCTATGGCATTCGCTTCACGCCGACGATCCAGTTCTTTCCGGAGACGACAGCGGGACTGGCCGCGAAAAGCGGGCAGGCGCGGGAAGTCGCGCGAATGCCCGGACTGCTGGAGCCCGTGGAATTTCTGGCGATGTTCCGCTACGTGCGCCAGAAGGGCTACGAGACCGCGACGTTTCCGGAATGGCTGAAGAAGCAGGCGTAGTCCGCAGCTCAGAAATCGAGCTTGTCCTGGATCGCGGCAATGCCCGCCTTGGCGCAGAGTTCGTCCGCGTCGCCGCCCGGTGCGCCGGAGACGCCGATGGCGCCCAGCATTGCACCGGCGCCTTCGATCATCATGCCGCCGCCGATGATCACGACATTCGGCAGGTTGCGTAGCCCGGCCTGCATCATGCCGGGCTGGCTGATCGCATTGAGTTCGGTGGTGCTGTTGCGGAACGTCGCGGAGGTCCACGCCTTGCCGGTCGCGGTCGGCGGCGTGTGCGGTCCGGCAAAGCGATCGCGCAGCAGGACTTGCGGCGTGCCGAAGCGATCGACCACAGCAACCGCCACCTGGTAACCGCGCTTCTGGCACTCCTTCAGCGCCGCACGCGCGGCATCTAGCGCCAGTTCAAGTCCGAGGGACTTGTAACTGACGACGGCTTCTTCCGCCTTTACTGCAGATGACGCGAGCGTCGACAGGACGATGGCAATCCATGCGTTTCGCATCGTCATATCGATCCCCTCTCAGCTTCGGTTACTTGTTGACCGGCGATTCCGGATCGAACAGGAAAGCCACAATATCCTTGATCTGCTGTTCGCTCAGCACCTTGTTGACGCCGAAGCGCGGCATGTTCGAGCAGGCGAACATGGCTTGCGAGTCGTAGACCTTGGTGAAGGCGTTCTTGATTTCCTGCGGATCGTATTTGCGGTCCTTGCCGTAATTGGTCAGGCTCGGCCCGAGCGTGCCGTAGCTGACCTCCTTCTGCTCCATCTGATGGCAGGCGTAGCAGTTGCCGCCGGCCACGGTGTCGGGCGGATCGGAGAACTGGCCGCCGCGGCCGTTATTGGCGATCTTGGCGCCTTCCTTCCAGTTGCCGAGGAATTTGCCGTCGGCGGGATAGACCACCCGCGCCATTTCGCGCGCGGTGATCTTCTCGGCCTCGGCGCTGGGCACCTCGTTGTGATAGGCGTTGCAGGTCTTCAGCGTCTCGTCCGGCTCGATGCGTGCCTGCCATTCCGGCGGTGCCTTGCCGAAGGTCGATTTCATATAGGCATCGACGAGCGCTGGATCCGGCGCCTTGGCGGCGGTCTGCGCGTATGTGGTCGTGGTGGGCGAGCCTGCTGCGAGAACGAGCGCGGCGAGTGTCAAAACGCGTTTCATCTCGAGGCTCCTTATCGCTTGATCGACGGGACGTTGAGTTCGCCGGCCGCCGCTTGTTTCTGCAGGAAAGAGGTGAGGGCGGTCAGTGCGTCCGAGCCATATTCCGGCACGGGCCAGCGCTGCTGACGGAAGCAATCCCACAGACGATGCTGCATGGTGCGCAGTGCGCCCTGCGAGACGCGGTAGGTTGGCCAGCCGCCCATGGTTTCCTGCGCCGGCTTGCCGGGTTTGGAGAAGTTCGGCAGTCCCTGCAGCCGGATGCGCTTGCCTTCGTCGGCATGGCAGGTGGCGCAGGAGAAATCGTTGACGCCGCCGCGGCGATAGAACAGCGCTTCGCCGACCGCCACCATCTCCTGCTCCTTGGGATGGCTCAGCGGAATGTCGATCTTCATGCCGTTCGATTTGTTGGCGATGTAAGCGACGAGGTCTTCCATGTCCGACGCACGGCCCGGGCCTGAAAAGCGCCGCGCGATGACATCCTTGGTGTCGAGGCCCTGAATGTTCTGCATGCACCACAACAGGCGCTGCTCGAGGTCCATGACCTTGTCGGCATCGGCGAAGTAGCGCGGCAGTTGCGCGAAGGCGCCTTCGAGCTTGCCGGCGCCGAGACCGAGATTGCAGGTTTCCAGCGAGACGTTCTTGGTGCCGCGGGCTTCGCCCCACAGCGCTTCGCCGCGATCGACGGCGAGATAACCGGGATTGGACATCGGGTCCGAGATCATCTCGCGATAGCGTTCGATCTCTTTCTCGCTGGCGTCCTGCGCATGACTGCCGAAGCTCCCCGCGCAGAGTACCAGAATGGCCGCTGCCGCTGACCGAATGACGGTCTTCCTCATCTGTCCCCTCCCACATCGCCGTCTCTGCGGCACTTGTGCATTTCAGATCTTTACATTCAAGAAAAAGAATATAATGATATGTCCCAGATAAGATAGATCAGACTTGGAATCGTCAAGCGATACTATTGTAAAGGGATCGTCCAAATCCCGCAGGAGGATACACCCATGGTTCTGAAGTCGGTCGAGAAAACCCGTCGCGAAACGCTGGCCATGGCCGCGATCGCCGGTCTCGCAGCAATCCTCGCTCCCAGACTGTCGCTGGCCGATGAGCAGGCCGTCGCCGCCGAAATCAAGAAGTTGTACGGCGACAAGAAATTCGAAAGCGGCAAGATCAAGCTCGACGTGCCCGAGATTGCCGAGAACGGCCTTGTGGTGCCGGTCAATGTCGATATCGAAAGCCCGATGACCGATGCCGACTATGTCAAGTCGGTGCATGTGTTCGCGGAAGGCAACCCGCTGCCGGCCGTCGTCAGCTACCGGTTCACGCCGGCATGCGGCAAGGCCTCGGCCTCGACGCGCATGCGTCTTGCGGAAACCCAGAACATCGTCTGCATCGCCGAAATGTCCAACGGCAAGCTGCACATGGCGAAGGCCAATGTGAAGGTCACGATCGGCGGCTGCGGCGGCTAGTCGCGCAGCTTCGTTCACAGAACAGATTTATCAGGCGAGGACTTTCTCATGGCAACCAAACCAACCCCGCGCGTTCGCGTTCCGACCCAGGCCAAGCCGGGCGAACTGATCGAGATCAAGACGCTGATCTCTCACGAAATGGAATCGGGCCAGCGCAAGGATGCAGCCGGCAAGGTCGTGCCGCGCAAGATCATCAACAAGTTCACTGCGGCCTTCAACGGCAAGACGGTGTTCGAGGCCGACTGGAATCCCGCCATCTCGGCCAATCCCTATCAGTCGTTTTTCTACAAGGCTGCCGAGTCCGGAGAATTCACCTTCACCTGGAAGGATGACGATGGCTCCGACTATGTCGCGACCAACAAGCTGACCGTGGCCTGACGGATTGCAGACTTTGTATTGCAGATCCTGAATTGAAGATCCTGGATCTGACGTTCTTCTGAACATTCACCCTTCCATAGCGGAAGGGATCATAGGTGGATCATGATATCGAGGCGGGATTTCCTGCAAGCGACGGCGGCTGCGTCTGCGCTCACGATCGGCAGCGGCCTTGGCCCGCTGGGTCGGGCTGCGGCACAGCAGCGCCTGACACAGGCCGATATTCTGCGGTTCGATCCGCTGGGCACGGTGACGATCCTCTATGTCGCAGATACCCACGCGCAACTGATGCCGCTGCACTTCCGCGAACCGTCGGTCAATCTCGGCGTCGGCGAAGTGAAGGGCATGCCGCCGCATCTCACCGACGCCGAGTTTCGCAACTACTTCAAGATTGCAGCCGGTTCCGCCGATGCCTTCGCGCTGACCGCCGATGACTTCGTTGCGCTTGCGAAGAACTATGGCCGCATGGGCGGCATGGACCGTATCGCGACACTGATAGGCGCCGTGCGCGCCGAGCGCGGCGACGACAAGGTGCTGCTGCTGGATGGCGGCGATAGTTGGCAGGGTAGCTGGACGTCACTGCAGACCAAGGCGCAGGACATGGTCGACGTCATGTCGGCCCTGAAGCTCGACGCCATGGTCGGCCATTGGGAATTCACTTACGGCGCCGAACGCGTCAAGCAGATCGCCGATAGCGCGCCCTTCGCCTTCCTGGCGCAGAACGTTCGCGACAACGAATGGCAGGAGCCGGTGTTCGAGGCGCGCAAGATGTTCGAACGCGGCGGCGCCACCGTCGCCGTGATCGGTCAGGCACTGCCACGTACGGCCGTCGCCAATCCGCGCTGGATGTTTCCGAACTGGGAATTCGGCATTCGCGAGGAAGACATCCAGAAGCAGGTGGATGAAGCCCGCGCTGCCGGTGCGTCCATCGTGGTGCTGCTGTCGCACAATGGCTTTGACGTCGATCGCAAGCTGGCGGGCCGCGTGAAGGGCCTCGACGTTATCCTGACGGCGCATACCCATGATGCCATGCCCGGCCTGGTCAAGGTTGGCAATACGGTGCTGGTCGCAACCGGCTCGCACGGCAAGTTCGTGTCGCGCCTCGATATCGAGGTGAAGGACAAGAAGGTCTCGGATATCCGCTTCAAGCTGATGCCGGTGTTCGCCGATGCCATTAAACCCGATCCTGCAATGACTGCGCTGGTGGAGAAGGTGAGGGCACCTTTCGCGGGGGATCTGGCGCGCGAGATCGGCAAGACGGATTCGCTGCTGTATCGCCGCGGCAATTTCAACGGCACCTTCGACGATCTGATCTGCAACGCGATGATGTCCGAGCGCGATGCGGAGATCGTGCTGTCGCCCGGCTTCCGCTGGGGAGGCACGCTGATCCCCGGCGATGCGATCACCTGGGAGCATATCACCAACGCCACCGCGATCACCTATCCGAACTGTTATCGCAACCAGATGACCGGCACCCAGATCAAGGAAGTGCTGGAGGACGTTGCCGACAATATCTTCCACCCCGATCCGTACTTCCAGGGTGGCGGCGACATGGTCCGCATCGGCGGCATGGGCTACGCGATCGATATTTCCAAGCCGATGGGATCGCGCATTTCCGGGATGACCCACCTGAAGTCCGGCAAGCCGATCGAAGCCAGCAAGACCTACACGGTCTCGGGCTGGGCCAGCATCAACGAGAATACGCAGGGACCCCCGATCTGGGACGTGGTCGCGGCGCATGTAGCGAAGGTCTCAACCGTCAGGATCGAACCGAACACCGCGGTCAAGGTGACCGGGGCCTGATTCAGGCGTCGTATTGTAGAGACAGGAAAGCTTGTCGTATGACTGATCGAACATCAGCGGAAACGCTCAATCGCCGCCGCTTTCTCGGCGCAGCGGGTCTGGCCGGTGCCGGTGCAGCATTGTCGGCGATCCCCGCACTTGCGGAGGCTGCGAAGCCTGAACCTCTGATTACCGAAGTGCAGGATTGGCAGCGTTATCTCGGCGACGGCGTCGACAAGCATCCTTATGGCGTTCCCTCGAAATTCGAGAAGAACGTGATCCGCCGCGATGTTCCCTGGCTCACCGCATCGGCGGAGTCCTCGGTCAATTTCACGCCGCTGCACGAACTCGACGGCATCATCACGCCGTCCGGCCTGTGCTTCGAGCGTCATCACGGCGGCGTCGCCGAGATCAATCCTGCCGATCATCGGCTGATGATCAACGGGCTTGTCGACAAGCCGCTGGTCTTCACCATGGACGACATCAAGCGGATGCCGCGCATCAACAAGGTGTACTTCCTCGAATGCGCCGCCAATTCCGGCATGGAATGGCGCGGCAGCCAGCTCAATGGCTGTCAGTTCACGCACGGCATGATCCACAACGTGATGTATACCGGCGTGCCGCTGAAAGTGTTGCTGGATGAGGCCGGGCTGAAGCCGAATGCCAAGTGGCTGATGCTGGAAGGCGCCGATTCCGCCGGCATGAATCGTTCGCTGCCGATCGAGAAGGCGCTGAACGATGTCATGATCGCTTTCGCGATGAACGGCGAGGCACTGCGCCCTGAGCAGGGCTATCCGCTGCGTGCCGTCATTCCCGGCTGGGAAGGCAATCTGTGGGTCAAGTGGTTGCGCCGCATCGAGGCTGGCGATCAGCCGTGGCAGACCCGCGAGGAGACGTCGAAATATACGGATCTGCTGGCCGACGGAAATTCCCGCAAGCATACATTCGTGATGGATGCGAAGTCGGTGGTGACCAATCCGTCGCCGCAGGCGCCCTTGAAGCACAAGGGCCGCAATGTGCTGAGCGGACTGGCATGGTCCGGCCGTGGCACGGTAAAGCGCGTCGACGTGTCGATGGATGGCGGGCGCAACTGGCAGACCGCGCGCATCGATGGCCCGGTCTTCGACAAATCCGTGGTGCGCTTCTATGTGGATTTCGACTGGAACGGACAGGAGCTGATGATCCAGTCCCGCGCCATCGACTCCACCGGCTATGTGCAGCCGTCGAAGGACGATCTGCGCAAGGTGCGCGGCGTCAATTCGATCTACCACAATAACGGCATTCAGACCTGGCTGGTGCGTTCGGGCGGGGAGACTGAAAATGTCGAAATCGGCTAACGCCCTGACACTGGTGCTGGCGGCATGTCTGCTCGGCGGCACGAGTGCGCCAAGCGCTGCCCAGCAGATGGCGGGCCGCGAGGTAGCGAAGCCTGCGGTCAAGCTTGGGCTGGGGCGGGCGGCCACGGCTGAGGAAATCGCGGCCTGGGATACCGACGTGCGGCCGGATGGGCGCGGCCTTCCGGTCGGCAAGGGCACCGTGAAACAGGGCGACGATCTGTTTCAGGAGAAGTGCGCGTCCTGTCACGGTGAATTCGGACAGGGCGTCGGTCGATGGCCGGTGCTTGCCGGCGGCGCTGGGACGTTGAAGGCGGACCGGCCGGACAAGACCGTCGGTTCGTTCTGGCCTGATCTGTCCACCGTGTTCGACTACATCAAGCGCGCGATGCCTTACGGCAATACGCAGTCGCTGACCAATGACGAGGTCTATGCGCTGACGGCCTACATCCTCAGCATGAACGATATCGTCAAGGACGAGACATTCGAACTCAACGAGAAGAATTTTACGTCGATCAAGATGCCGAATGCAGCGGCGTTTTTCGAGGACGATCGCGAGACGTCCGAGAAGCATTTCTGGAACAAGACCCCATGCATGAAAGATTGCCGGCCGGCGCCGAAGGTCACCGGGCGGGCCATGGCCATCGACGTCACGCCTGACGGCAAGTCCGGCCCCAAGGTCGAGTAGCAGGCGAGGGCACTCGTCTTTGTCACGATGGCGCACACGCCATAACAATCACTCCATTTGAGGTTTGATCAGGATGACGCTTCGCTTTTCGCTGCTCGCTTTGTCACTCGCACTGATGACGACCGATGCCATGGCGCAGGATGTTGCAGCCGGGGAGAAGTCCTTCAACAAGTGCCGCGCCTGCCATCAGGTCGGTGAGACCGCGAAGAACACCGTGGGGCCGATCCTGAACGGTCTGTTCGGGCGCAAGTCCGGCACCGTAGCGGGCTACAATTACTCCGACGCCAACAAGAATTCCGGCCTGACCTGGGATGATCAGGTGTTCACCGACTATATCAAGGACCCGAAGGGCAAGATCCCCGGCACCAAGATGAGCTTTGCCGGCATCAAGAACGAGCAGGAGATCAAGGATCTCGCCGCGTTCCTGAAGCAGTTCGCGGCGGACGGCAAGAAGGGCAGTAAAGCGCTGTCACTTCTTAAGCGGCCCTGATGCTCGCCAGGAAGCGGTCGACTTCGTTGCGCAGCACTTCCGATTGCGATGCGAGTTTTGTCGCCGAGCCCAGCACCTCTTGCGCGGCGGAGCCGGTCGTGGAAATGCCTGATGTCACGCTGGAGATATTGCGAGATACGTCGTCGGTACGCGCCGCTGCCTGATTGACGTTGCGGGCAATCTCCTGGGTTGCGGCACCCTGTTCTTCAATGGCTGCGGCGATGGCCGATGAAATCTTGTCGACTTCGTCGATGGTGGAGCAGACGGCCTGAATCTCGTCAACGGCGGCATTGGTCTCGTTCTGGATCGACGCGATCTGGGCGCGGATATCCTCGGTGGCCTTGGCGGTCTGGGTCGCCAGCGATTTGACTTCACCGGCCACGACGGCAAACCCTTTGCCGGCTTCCCCGGCGCGCGCCGACTCGATCGTAGCATTCAGCGCCAGAAGATTGGTCTGGCTGGCGATGTGATTGATCAGCGCGACGACTTCGCCGATCTTCTGGGCCGCTGCGGCCAGACTCTGCATGCGCGCATTCGAGCGCCGTCCACTGTCGGCGGCCTTTCCGACCGCAGCGGAGGATTGCGCCAGTTGCCGGTTGATCTCGCCGATCGAGGACGACAGTTCTTCGGATGCCGCAGCGACGGTCTGCACATTGTCGGAGGCCGACAATGACGCGCCGGAGACTTCGTCGGACTGTGCCCGGCACTGTTCGACCACCGACGACATCGACTGCGCCGTGTTCTGCATCTCTGCTGCGGCCGATGAGACGTGGTCGACGACCTTGCGGACATTGCCCTCGAACTTGTCGGCGAGCGAGGCGAAGATGGCGCGCTTTTCCTGCTCCGCCCTCTCGTTGCTTTCGTCCTGATCGGCCTGGATACGGCTCACCCGGATGGCGTTCTGCTTGAAGACCTCGACCGCCTGCGCCATCTGGCCGACTTCGTCCTTGCCGCGATGTTGCGGCAGGACAACCGACAGATTTCCTTCGGCGAGTTCGCGCATCGCCTGCGTGATAGCAAGAATTGGCCGCGAAATGCCGCGGGCAATCAGAAGGCCGCCGGCGACAGCCAGCACCAGACAGATCGCTGCGATGCCGGCGGCCAGCAGACGCGCATGCGCGATGGACGCCGCATATTCGCTGTTGTCCATGACGATCTCGACGGCGCCGATGGACTGACCCGAGAAATCCTTGATCGGACCCAGCAAGGCGACGACCGGTGTCGTCTTCATCTCGCCCTGCCGGACGATGAAACTGCCATTCGTCGCGCTGCGATAGGCGTCGGCATCGAAGAAACTCGTGTTGCCCAGCGTGCCGCCGAATGTCTTGAAGCCTTCGTTTCCGGCGAGATAGAACGCGACATCGACGTTGCGCGCGCGCTTGAACTCGTCGAAGAAGCCCTGTCCGAACGTCAGCCCGAACTCGACGGTGCCAAGATGTTTGCCTTTCTGTGCAACCGGCACGACACCGCGGATGCCGAGGCCGGCGACGCCGCCTTCCAGGCCCACGACGGGTTTCATCGTCGCGTTGGCCACGACCACCGTCTTGCGGAAGCCGGTCAGGTCGTCGCCGAACTTGGCGGGCTGATGGACACGAAACTGGGACAAGCCTGCGGGCGTATGGAATTGAAACTGGTCGACGCCGTAGTCCGACTTGAGCTGGGCAAAGCCCGGTCCGAACAACTGCAGCAGCGCCTCGCGATCGTTACGTGCGACCGCGTCCTGCACCGCTGGAATAGTTGCGACCACCGCGCTCATGGCCGCCGCCCGGCGGGATTCCTGCATCAATCGCGATTGCAGGGCATCGTAATTGCCCTGTAGTTCACTGCGATCGGCCCGATCGACGATGCCACCGATGATCCACATGGCCCCGAAAAGCACGGCGAGGGCGGTTGCTGCCGCAGACGCTGCGAGTGCTGCTGTAATGCGGGCCTTCAGGCTCAGATTGGCAAGCATGTCTTGTTCCGTCTGGCGGCGTCGCGCCGAACTACTCAACTTCTGACGAGTCTTTGGTCAACTGTAGATTGAACAGGTTAAAATACCGTCGAGCGCCCGGATGCTGGCGGATTCGTCGCGGCGACCCGTGCAAAAGCCAAAGCCCGGGGGCCGCTTACGGCGGTGGCACGGCGATCCATCCCCGGGCAATTGGATGACGAGCGTGATCGAAGACGAAGAGCAACTGAAATTCGAACAGTGCCGCTCAGTACCGCGGCATGCTGGACGATGAATAGAAGTGCATGCCACTGGAGGAGGCGGGCTCCCACGTTATGTCGTCACTCTGTTAGTGCTGTTGTTGGCACGACTCTTGCTCACCGCAAAAGGAGATAGAACGGCTAGCGAGAGTGAATCTTGAAAAATGTGTTGATCCATAGAGCGAGACATTGGTGTGTGAATATCTGGCGCGAAATCAGGGATTCCTTGAAACATGTGCCAATGCACTAGTGCCTTTTCGGTTCTGATAGAATCAGAACGGAGGCTCTAGCTTTTTGTTTAGACGCGTTTTCTTGATGCGAACCGATCTTCGCTTGGTTCGAAAACGCACTAACCGGATGCCGACTGTGCACCGCAGGTAATCCGGGCCGATTTTTCGACCGATTTCCTTCAATAGGTCGCCTCGCACACTCTTACCCAGCGATGGACGACGCCGCCTTCGGGCGCTTCACCTATGGCAAAGGCAACCTTTGAACCATATTGAAATCCGTCGAACCGCATAGGTTCTTTCGATTTCTACACTGCAGAAAGCCTCTTTAAGGTCCTGTTTGTGGGTGAGCGGCGTGGCGCGCGGCCGCGTGCGCTTCACCTTGGGGACGGAGTGAACATCTGAGATCAACTGGCCCCCGTTGTTCGTTCGTGGCTTTCGTCGGTCCCCGTTTTGTCTCCAGCAGATGCTCGATTGCCCTCCCAATACACATGAAAGCGCAGCCATGAGTTCTCCCACTGTCTATTTTCTCAATGGTCCCAATGCCAATCTTTATGGGCTGGACAAAAGCGGTACCTATGGCCGTGAAAGTTTCGTCTCGATCAAGAAGCGCTGTGAAGATCACGCGGCGTCACTCGGCCTGACGATCGACTTCCGTCAGTCTAATCATGAAGGCATTTTGGTCGACTGGATCCAGGAGGCGAGGGAGAAGGCCGAGGGGATCGTCATCAATGCCGCCGGTCTCACTTACTCGTCGGTCCCGATCCTCGATGCGTTGCTCGCTTTCGAGGGACCCATCATCGAGGCGCATATGAGCAATATCTGGAAGCGCGAGCCGTTTCGCCATCATTCCTATGTGTCGCGTGCTGCAACGGGCGTCATCGCCGGGCTCGGCGCACTCGGCTATGAATTGGCGCTGACAGCGGTGTCGCGTCTGATCGCCGAAAAGGCCGCGCAATGACGTCAGAGGTGATGGCATTCTACAGCGTCCTCGATGACTTCAAAACCTGGCGTGCGGCGCTGGCCGCGGAGGGGATCGATCTTCGTCAGGCTGACGATATCGCTGACCCCGCCAGCGTGCGGCAGGCACTTGTCTGGAAGCCGCCGCATGGCTTCTTTGCGCGCTATCCAAATCTTGGTCTCGTCGTCAATCTAGGCGCCGGCGTGGATGCGCTGGTCGGGCGCGACGACCTGCCGGAGGTTCCGATCACGCGCCTGTCCGATCCGAAGATGGCGCGGATGATGGCTGGCTATGTGTTGTTCGCCGTGATGCGCCATGCGCGCGACATTCCAGCCTTCGAGCGCGCCCAGCGCGAGCGCCGCTGGCATTATATTCATCCGCGCGATCCCGAGACCATCACCGTCGGCATTCTGGGCCTTGGCGAACTCGGACTGACAGCGGCGCTTGAATGCGCCCGGCAAGGTTATCGCGTGCGCGGCTGGTCCAACACCTTGAAGTCGGTGGAGGGCATCGAGACGTCGGCTGGTCTGACGGCTTTGCCGGATATCCTGGGCGATAGCGACATTCTCGTCTGCATGCTGCCCCAGACGCCACAGACGCGCGGGCTGCTGAATGCCGAGCGCCTGGCGCAGATGAAGCGCGGCGCGATCTTCGTCAATGTTTCGCGAGGCAGTATCGTCGATGAGCCGGCCTTGATCGAGGCGCTGCGTTCCGGCCATGTCGCGGAAGCGACGCTGGATGTTTTCGCCACCGAGCCGCTGCCGCCGGAGAGCCCGCTCTGGGCGATGGACAATGTTCTGATCACGCCGCATCTCGCATCGGTGGCGCTGCCGGGCTCCGCGGCACAGCAGATCGGCGAGAATGTGCGCCGGCTGCGTGCGGGGCAGGAGCTGCTAAGCCGCGTCGATCCGCGCCGGGGCTATTGAGCCCGGCGCGAATTGGCCGCCAACGGCAAAGGCGTCGCGCGCGTAGTCGGCGAATGTCTGTACAGCCGGTCGCAGCGCGTGGCGTTTCAGACGCAGCGCCATCACATGCGTGGCCGGCAGTTTTTCGGTGATGGGCACCACGGCCACGCGACTGCCGTCATAGCCGATGGTGGTGCGCGGCACGGCATTGTGGATCGAATATCCCTGGCCATTCCCGATCAGTCCGCGGATCAGCTCGAATGATCGGGTCCGGAAGGAAATACGCGGCTCGATACCGGATGCCGTAAATAGGCTGGCGAAGTAGTCGCGCGAATGCGGCAGGTCCAGCAGGATGAACGGCTCGTCGCGCATTTCGGTCAGGCTGATCGACGACCGGTTTGCCAGAGGGTGATCCGCCGACAGCACGATATAGGGTGGCAGCTCGCAGAATTTTTCACCGACGATCTCGTCAGGGACGGCAAAGGAATAGGACAGCGCGAGTTCGGTCCGTCCGGAGACCAGCCCGTCGATGATCTCCTGCTGGTCGCCTTCCTCAAGTTTTACCGAGATGCCCGGCTGCCGTTCGCGAAAGCCGGACAGCAGCCCCGGCATGAAGCGTGTGGCGAGGGTCGAAAAGCTGCCGACCACGATCTCGCCGTGCAGCGTGCTGCCAAGCGACTGGGCGCTCTGGGCAAAATCGCGCGCATGCGCGAGCAGCAGTCTCGCGTCGTTTACCAGCCGCTGGCCGGCGGGGGAGAGGGTCACGCCCTTGGCGAGATGGCGAATGAAGATCTGGACGCCGAGTTCGGCCTCCAGCTGGCTGAGTGCTGCCGAGATCGAGGGCTGCGACACGTTCAGGCGCTTGGCGGCTTCTGTCACGCTGCCCGCATCGGCCGTCTCAACCACATAACGCAGGGCCCGGAGCGAGAACCTCATCGTGTTTTCCTATGCATCTCCAAACATAAAAATATTTTCCTTATGATAGGCCCTTCGGCACCCTGTCGTCTAGTCGAACAGGAGCCGATCAATGATCCGCACGGGTGAAGAATACAAACAGGGCATTCGCGATGGCCGCGAGGTCTGGATCGATGGCGAGCGGGTCAAGGACGTGACCACGCACCCGGCGCTGAAGCCGATCATCGACGTCAAGGCCCGGATGTATGACATGGCGCGTGAAGAGCGTTACGCCGCCGACCTCACTTACGTTGAAGACAACGAGACACATTCGGTCTTCTACAAGCCGCCGACGGAGCAGAAGGACTGGCACGACAAGATCAAGGCCGTCGATCACGTGATGAAGGACATCGGCGGCGTGGTCACCCGCGTCGGCGATGAGACCATCGGCGAGATGTGGTCGCTCACCGACGGGCGCGACGTGCTGGCCGAGATCGACCCGCGCTTCGCCGCCAATATCGATCATCACATCCGTGCCGTGATCGAGAAGGACATCTTCCATGTCTCGGCCAACACCGATCCGAAGGGCGACCGTTCGCTGCCGCCGCAGCAGCAGGATCCGGACCTGATGGTTCACGTCACCCGTGAAACCGATGCCGGCATCATCATTCGCGGCGCGAAATACGAGACCGCGGCGGCTTATGCCGATCAGGCCTATCTGAAGCCGACCGTCGGCGCCTGGGCCAATGAGAAGCTGTCCGACTATGCGGTGGGCTGCATCGTCAAGATGGGTGCGCCGGGCGTAAAACATATCTGCCGCGGCGGCTTCGCCAATCGCAGCAGCGCTAATGCCAAGGACTATCCGCTTGCAAATCGCTTCGATGAGGTCGAGGCGCTGGTGGTGTTCGACGACGTGCTGATCCCGTGGGAAGACGTGTTCTTCTACCGCCATACCCGCGCTGCGCAGTTCGTACGTTCGACGCTGCATCGCTACTCGGCATTCCCCTACGTGCTGCGTCTCCTTTACACCGCCGACATGATGATCGGCGCGGCGATGTGGAACGCCAAGCAGACCGGTCTCGACAAGCTGCAGTCGGTGCGCGAGAAGCTCGCCGATCTGGTCTGCTATCGCGAAGGCATCAACGCGCATCTCACCGCCTCGATCGCCATGGCGGAGAAGAGCCCGGGCGGCCTTCTGATGCCGCAGCAGTCGATGCTCTATGCCGGCCGCGTGTTTGCTTGTTCGCAGCTTCCGGCGATGATGCATATCGCCCGCGAGCTGTGCGGCGGCCAGATCTGCATCACCCCGAATGCCGATGCGTTCGAGGCCGAGGGATCAGGCAAGTGGCTCAACAAGTTCTATTCCCTGAACGACCAGTGGCAGGCCGACGATCGCCGCAAGCTGCTCGCCTTCGCGCGCGATCTCTTGAACTCCGACTATGCCGGTCATCGCCTGACCTTCGTGCAATTCGCACAGGCGCCGCACTTCAATCATCTGGCGGCGGTCTATAACAGCTTCGACTTTGCCGGGCCGCTGGATTTCGTGAAGAAGTCGGCCGGGCTGTCCGACCGTATCGACGGGGTGAAATCATGAGCGCTGCGGCGCATCCGCTGGTCGAGGTCGATATCTTCCGCGACGCCATGCGGATGACGGCCTCGGGCGTGGCGGTGGTGACAACGGATGGCGAAGCGGGCCGCGCGGGCGTCACGGTGTCGTCGCTGTGTTCACTGTCAATGGAGCCGCCATCGGTTGTATTCAGCGTTCACCGCGACAATCGCCATCTCGAAAAGCTGCTGGCCAATGGCGTGTTCGTCGCCAACATTCTGTCTGATACGCAGGAGCGTGTTGCCAACAGCTTCGCCGGGTTGATCCCTGAACTGCGCGACAACCGTTTTCTTGCCGGTGACTGGTCGGAACTGCTGACCGGCGCGCCTGCGCTCGATGGCGCGTTGTGCAATTTCGATTGCCGCGTCGCCAGCGTGTTCGATTTCGGCTCGCATCGCATCGTCGCGGGCGAGGTGCTGAACGTTCGCAACCAAGCTGCGCTGCCCCTGATCTTTTCCGATCGCACATTCCGTCGTCTCGCCGCCTGAGGATTTGCTCTATGACCACCCATCAGCGTTTTCGCAAGTTCAACACCAAGGAAGCCTATCCCGAGCAGTCGCTCGACAACGATGTCTGCATGGTCGTGCGCGCCAACAACACCGTTTATGTGCGCGGCCAGACGGCCATGGATCTCGACGGCAAGATCGTCGGTATCGGCGATGCCGCTGCGCAGACCGAGAATGCCATGACATGCGCCAAGGTGCTGCTTGAAGAGGCAGGCTCCAAGCTCGAGGACGTGGTGAAGATCGTCATCTACATCACAGATCGCGCCTATCGCGAGCCGGTCTATCGCGTCGTCGGCAAATGGCTGAAGGGCGTCTATCCGGTTTCGACGGGGATTATCGTTCAGGGCCTCGCCAAGCCTGAATACCTGATGGAAATCGACATCATCGCGGAAATTCCGGCGTAACGACGCATTTTTCGCCGGCACTACAGAGATCAATCGGACGTTTGCGGCTTCATCCTTCGCATGATCGATGAGTGCGGATGCGCGCGGCCGTGCGGCGGAAATTCTTGAGGTAAATCAATCGTCTGGCATGATGCTTGCTTTTCTTTCTACGTCATAATCCTTGTGAGGTTTCGAGATGAAGCGCGCTTTGAAGTTTACTGCATTGATGTTGCTGTCGACGCTCGCGATCGGCGGGCAGGCATCCGCCCAGGAGAAGCTGGTGGTCAGCACCTGGGGTGGAAGTTTCCGCGATCTGATCGATGAAGCGATCGCCAAGAAATTCACCGCCGACACCGGCGTGAAGGTCGAATACATCACCGGCGGCACCATCGACCGCCTCAATCAGGCCAAGCTCGCTGCTGCCAAGCCCGAGAGCGACGTTACCTTCACGACGGCCCATGTCGGCTGGCTCTATGCCAACGACAATCTGTTCGAGAAGCTCGACATGGCGAAGATCCCGAATGCCAGCCATCTGGTCGAACAGGCCAAGATCAGCCCGTATCACATCGGCTCGTGGGCCTATGTCTACACCATCGGCTATCTGCCCGATCAGTTGCCGAAGGGCGTGAGCTTCGAAAGCTGGGAAGGCCTGTGGAATCCCGCGCTCAAGGGCATGATCTCGTCGCCCGATTTCGATCCGAGCCATGTGATGGTCGTTGCGGCCAAGTTGTCCGGCGGCGATGCGTCGAATTGGGAAGTCGGCGAAGCCAAGATGAAGGCGCTGAAGCCGAACTATAAGGCGTTCTACACCAACGATGCCAACAGTCAGCAGCTCTTTGCGACTGGTGAGACGCCGGTGCAGGTCGTGCTGTCGATGAACGCCTATTACATGCAGGCCCAGGGCGTGCCGATCAAGCTGGCGATTCCGAAGGAAGGCGCCGTACTCGGCGTCGATACCATGGGCATCACCAAGGGCTCGACCAAGGCGGAGCTGGCCTACAAGTTCATCAACACCGCGCTTGATCCGGAAGTGCAGGCGAAGATCGCCGAACTGAAGAAGGGCAGTCCGGTGGTGGACAACGCCAAGGTCAAGCCCGAGATCGCAGCACTGCCGGGCGTGTTCACGACCGCGGATCAGTGGGCGAAGCAGACGCTGGTGATCGACGCCAAGCTGCGTGCCGAGAAGACCGGTACCTGGCGCAAGTGGTTCACCGAAAACATCATGGCTCCGTAAACGAGTCCCGGTCGCGATCCGGCTGATTTCGCCGGATCGCGGTCCACGACGTCACGTTCGCCCACTTCGAGTTTGTCCATGAACACACGTCCATTTCTCGGATGGTTTGTCTCGCCGGCCGGCCTCGTCGCCGTGGGCCTGATCGCGGCGATGCTGGCTGTGTTTCAGTACAGCGTGCGGGCCTATATTCCAGGCACGCTCGAAGTCGGTGGCTTCACCTGGGCCAATTTCGAAGCCATGCTGCGGCCGCTTTACGCATTGGCATTCTGGAATACGGTGCTGATCTGTTTCGAGACGGCGGTGTTCACGCTGCTGCTTGCCTATCCGCTAGCCTATGCGTTGACGCGCACCAACAGCTCCGCGCTGCGCTCCTTCATCCTGATCGTGTCGGTCACGCCGCTGTTTCTCGGCGAGGTGGTGCGGACCTATTCCTGGATGATCGTGCTCGGCAATAACGGATTTCTGAACACGCTGCTGCTCAAGCTCGGCCTGGTGGATCGCCCGTTGCGGATGATGTTTACCTCGGGCGGCGTGATTGCGGCCTTGGTGCATGTGACCATGCCGATCATGGTCATCATGCTGGCCGCGGCGCTGTCGCATATCGATCGCAATTACGAGAAGGCGGCCGAAAGTCTCGGCGCGGGTCCGATCCGCATCTTCATGACCATCACGCTGCCGCTGTCGATGCCGGGCATCGTTGCCGGCTTCTCAACCGCCTTCGCCTGGACCTTCAGCGCCTTCGCAACGCCGCAACTGATCGGCGGCGGCCGTGTCGCCACCGTATCGACGCTGATCTATCAGCTCGGCTTCTCGTCGTTCAATTTCCCCTTCGCCGCCAGCCTCTCCATCATCGGCCTTGCACTCTCGCTGGCGGTAATTGCGTTGCTGAAGAAGGCCGCGAGCCCGCTCGAACGTATGGCGGGCACCACATGAAGCGCTCACCTGCAACCCTTGCGCTGCGCTGGTCGGGCCGCGTCCTCGTCGCCGCTATTCTCCTCTTCGTGCTGCTGCCCGGCGTTGTCGTGGCGATCTCGGCTTTCAACGATCGTGCGATTCTGCAGTTTCCGCCGCAGTCCTGGTCGCTGCGCTGGTTCTACCGCGCCTTCTCTTATGCCGATTTCGCGAAGGGGTTCTGGAATGGCCTGACCGTGACGGTCTGGGCATCCAGCATCGCGGTCGTCGTGGGATCGGCCTTTGCCTTTGCCATTCATCGCTATAAATTCGCGCTCAGGGATTTCCTTGAAGGCATTCTGCTGTCTCCGCTGATCATCCCGCATTACACCGTCGGTCTTGGCATTCTCATCCTCGCCTCGCAGACGGGGATTGGACGCGGCTTTCCGCTCGTCATCTTCGCCCATGTGGTGATGGTGTTGCCCTTCGTGATGCGCAGCACTTACATTTCGCTGGAAAATCTCGACACGCGCCTGGAGCTGGCCGCGTCCAGTCTCGGTGCCACGCCGCTGCGGATCCTGTTTACCGTGACGATCCCGCTGCTGATTCCGGGCTTGCTCAGCGGCTGGCTGTTCGCGGCGATCCTGTCCTTCAACGAATTCACGGCGACTTTGTTCGTCAGCAGCCAGGCCACGCAGACGCTGCCGGTCGCCATGTATAATTACGTCCGCGAATTCGCGGATCCCACATTGGCCGCACTGTCGGTCATCTACATCGTCGTGACCGCAACCTTGCTCACGATCGCCAATTCCTTCCTGGGCCTCGGGAAAATCCTGAATGTTGATGCGCACTGATCCAATGACGGCACACACGCCAGCCGCGGCGAGCGACAAGATCCGTCCGGCGGTGCAGCTCGACGGCGTCACCAAGCGCTTCGGCGATTCCATGGCGCTGCATGAGGCCTGGCTGAAGATCCGGCCGAGCGAGTTCATGACCTTGCTGGGCCCATCCGGCTGCGGAAAGACGACGCTGCTCAATCTGGTTGCCGGCTTCCTCGAAGCCGATAATGGCGAGATCTTCATCGACGGCGATCTGGTCACGGAGACGCCGGCGCATATGCGTGAGATCGGCATCGTGTTCCAGAACTATGCGCTGTTCCCGCATATGAGCGTCGCCAAGAACGTGGCTTACGGATTGAAGACCCGCGGCGTCGAGAAGAGGGAGATCGCGCGCCGCGTCGACGAGGCGCTGGCGCTGGTCAAGCTCACAGGTTTTGCCGATCGCAAGCCCAAGCAATTGTCCGGCGGCCAGCAGCAGCGCGTCGCGCTTGCGCGGGCGCTGGTGATCAAGCCGAAGGTGCTGTTGCTCGACGAGCCGTTCTCGGCGCTCGACAAGAATCTGCGCGGCTCGATGCAGGTCGAGCTCAAGCAGATCCAGCGCGAGCTTGGCGTCACCACGATCTTCGTGACGCATGATCAGGGTGAGGCGCTGTCGATGTCGGATCGTATCGCGGTGATGTCGGCCGGGCGCATCCGCCAGATCGCGGCACCCGACAATATCTATCGCCGTCCGGCCGATCGCTTCGTCGCGTCCTTTGTCGGTGATGCCAATATCCTCAACGGGCGCCTTGTCGAGAAGCGCGGCGATGTCGCGGTCGTTTCGGTCGGCGACATCAGCGCCGACGTTCCTGCGGCGCCGATTGCCGCGCTTTCGATCGGCGATGCCGTGGATGTCTTCGTGCGGCCGGAGCATCTCGCCGTCACGTCGCGCGGCGCTTCGGGATCGCTGCCCGGCACCGTGACGACGCAGGTGTTTCAAGGCGGTCATGTCGATCTCTATATCGACGCGCCCGGCAGTGCGGGCGAGCGCATCCTGCTGCGTTCGCCGGGCATTGCGACGCTGTCGTCCTGTCCGGTCGGAGCCGAGATCGGATTGACCATCGGCTCCGACGATATCGTGGCGTTTCCGCCAGGCGAGGCGGCGTGAGGCGGTCGCGTCTAGAACGACGGCGCAGCGCCCGGATTCATCGCGCGCGCGACATAGTCCTTCTGCTGCGGCCGGTAGCGCTCCCACAGCGTGCGGAGTTCACCGATCGGAGCGTCGTGCCAGTCGACACGCAGGTCGACCACCGGCCAGTCAAACATGTGGGCGACATGCAGGCCCGCCGCATGTTCGTCGTCGGTCTCGCCGCCGGCGTCGAGACCGGCTTCCAGCGCCGACAGCAATCGCTCCGCCAGCGGCTGTCCGGCCGTAGCTTCGAACTTTGCGATCATCACGCTCGGGACTTTTTCATCGACCAGCAGATTGCCCATCGCGAGACAACCATTGCCCTGCGCAATGCCAACGATCGGCAGCGCCTGCGCGCCGGAATGCCACGCCACCTGGCCGTAGCGATCGATCACACCGACCTGCCGCCATGCGGGCTGCGGCGTGCCGAGCATGAGATTGTTGAGGACGGCACCCGCGCCGAGGCCCTGACGCAGCAGTGCAAGGCCGGTCGGGCCGAGCGACGGATCAGTGACATTCTGCGACACCACGAGGCCGAGCGGTCCCACCCAGGCGCAGCGCGCCGGCACGGCAATGCTCGACGACGTAATGGCAAGGCCGAACGCGCCGGTCTCCGGACAGCGTGCCGAGATGGAATAGGTCATCGTGATGCTCCTGCAATCGTAAAAGTATTGGTAGTATAGATGATCGAGAAAATAGCTCAAATACTTTGCGAGCTAATCAGTATCGAAAGTATAAGTGCGAATTCGAATCTCGATATCATCGCGTATATCGAGCGGATACTTGCGTCGTCGGGCGTGTCTTCGCGCCGCGTGCCGTCGCCTGATGGCTGCAAGGCGTCATTGCTCGCGACGATTGGTCCGGCAGATCGACCGGGTGTTGTCCTGTCGGCGCATACGGATGTGGTGCCGGTGGAGGGGCAGGCCTGGACCGTGCCGCCATTCGCTGGCGTCATCCGTGACGAGCGCGTCTATGGTCGCGGTGCCACCGACATGAAGGGCTTTCTGGCCGTGGTGCTCGCGGCCGTGCCGCGGTTGAAGGAGGCGGCAACGGCCGCGCCCGTGCATCTGGCGTTTTCCTATGACGAGGAAGTCGGATGCCGCGGCGCGCCCGATCTGGTGCGCGCGCTGATGCAATCTATTGCATCACCAGCGCTCGCCATCGTCGGTGAGCCAACCACGATGCGCGTCGTTCGCGCGCACAAGGGCAAGGTCGCGCGTCGCCTGACAGTAACAGGCCGCACCGGTCATTCGGCGATGCCGCATCGTGCGGCCAATGCGGTCGATGCGGGCGTTGCGATCGCGCATGCGCTGCGTGGCTTCGCTGATGAGGAAGTCGCGCGCGGCGGCGATGCTGCTTTCGATCCGCCGTTCACCACCATCCATGTCGGCTCGCTGCATGGCGGCAGTATGGTCAATCTGGTGCCGGAATTGGCCGTGCTGGAATACGAGATCCGCACCATGCCAGGCCGTGACGCCGGCGAGATTCTTGCGCGGGTCGATGAGGTGGTTGCGCGCGAGCGCGATCGGCTGCGCGCCAATGCGCCGGAGGCTGACATCGTCTCCGAGGAACTGTCGGCCTATCCCGGGCTCGAGACCGCCGCCGATGCCTCCATGACGCGTCTGGTCGCAGTAATGGCAGGCGATACGCAGCCCGCAACCACAGTCGCCTTTGGCACCGAGGCCGGCCTCTACGCAGAGGCGGGCATCCCGACGCTGGTCTGCGGACCCGGCGATATGGCGCGCGGGCACAAACCCGACGAGTGGATCGGTTTCGACGAACTCGCGGCTGCGAACGCGATGATGGACAGGCTGGCAGATTTGCTGCGTCGGCCGAGTGAAGAGTGGATGCGAAATTGATGAAGAACGGAAGCTCGGCGATGACGTCCACCATGCAGGCCATTATCGCAACGCAGGCAGGCGGACCCGAGGTGCTTACGCAAGTTGAACGACCCGTGCCCGTTCCTGGCCCCGGCGAAGTGCTGATCGAAGTCGCCGCCGCAGGCGTCAATCGCCCGGACCTGATGCAGCGAAGCGGTGCCGTGCCGCTGCCAGTCGGCGTGACCGATGTGCTCGGGCTCGAAGTCGCTGGCCGCGTGGTCGGCGGTGACGCGGCATTGCAGGGGCAGGCGGTGATGGCCCTGGTGAAGGGCGGCGGTTACGCGCGCTATTGCATCGCCAAGGCGTCGCATTGTCTCGTGGTGCCCGAGGGGCTGACGATGGAGCAGGCGGCGGCATTGCCCGAAGCGCTCTTCACCGTCTGGCACAATCTGTTCGAACGTGGCCGGTTGTCGAAGGGTGAGACCGTGCTGGTGCATGGCGGTGCCAGCGGTATCGGTACCATCGCGATCCGCATGGCCGTTGCCCGCGGCGCGACGGCGATCGCGACCGTGGGCAGCGATGCCAAGAAGAGGGCGGTGGAAGCGCTCGGCGCCATCGCCATCAACTATCGTACCGATGACTTCGTCGCTGCCGCACGCGATGTCACAAGCGGGCGGGGCGTCGATGTGGTGCTCGATATCGTCGGCGGTTCCTATGTGACGCGCAATCTCGATGCGCTGGCGCCGGGCGGGCGCCATGTCAGCCTGTCCTTCATGGAAGGCGGCGTGGTGCCGATCGATCTCGGTTTGGTGATGCGGAAGGGATTATATCTGACGTCGTCGACGCTGCGGCCGAAGTCCGACGAGGAGAAGACCGCAATCGCTGCCGCGCTCCGTGCCGAGGTACTGCCGCTGGTGGCATCCGGCGTAGTGAGGCCGCTGATCTGGCGCCAGTTGCCTCTCGGAGATGCAGCGCAAGCTCACCGCATTCTGGAAGCCAATGAAAACATCGGCAAAGTGCTGTTGCTGCCGGCCGGCGCCGCATGAGCAGCGATGTCGAGCGCAAAAGCCGCATATCGATACAGGAGTAGTCTCATGGCGACGACTAAACCCTCTCTCAAGCTGACACATGAAGGCGCGCTCAAAGCGCTGGCGGGTGCCGTCGCCAAGGCGGAGGAGCTCGGCGTGGCGCAGAACATCACGATCGTCGACGACGGCGGCAATCTGCTGGCTTTCGTCCGCATGGACGGCGCCAAATTGCTGTCGCGGGAAACATCGATGTCCAAGGCCATTACGGCCGCGTCGCATCGGCAGCCGACATCACGACTCAATCCCGCCGACGAGATCAAGCTGGCTATCGCCGGCGGTGGCCGCCTGACCAATCTCGAAGGCGGATTGCCGATCGTGATTGCTGGTCAATGTATCGGGGCGGTCGGCGTCGGGTCGGGCACCGGCGCGCAGGACGTCGAAGTCGCGCGTGCCGCGCTGGCGGCCATCGACGCGGAGGATCAGAAGCCATGAGCGACAAGATCGAACTGTTTTACGCGCCGACATCGCCCTATGTCCGCAAGGTCATGGCCTGTGCGATCGAGCTCGGGATCGCCGATCGTATCGTGAAGCTGCCCAGCGCCGCGCATCCGCTCAAGCGCGATGCGCGGATCGCAAGTTTCAACCCGCTCGCCAAGGTGCCGGCGGCGAAGCTGGCGGATGGTACGCTGCTGTTCGACAGCCGGGTGATTTGCGAATATCTCGACGACCTCGGACATGGTTCGCTGTTTCCGCGCGGCGCCGAGCGCTGGCAGGTGCTCACCGAGCAGGCGCTCGGTGATGGCCTGCTCGATGCGGCGCTACTCACGCGCTACGAGAATACCTGCCGGAGCGACGAGATCAGATCAGCGGAGTGGATCGATGGTCAGATGGTCAAGATCGCTGCGGCCCTCGATCAGATGGAAAACGACGTCGCAGTGTTTGGTACCCGCATCAGCATCGGCAGCCTCACCATCGCCTGTGCGCTCGGCTATCTGGATTTCCGTTTCGCATCATTCGACTGGCGCAGCTCGCGGCCGGCCCTGACCGACTGGTTCGCAGCCGTGTCGGAGCGGCCGTCACTGCGAGATACGTTTCCGGCCGAGGGGTAATTCTGTCGTCAGCTTTCAGCCTCGACCCAGTTCAGCGTCATCCGCATCGCATGGCTGTGCCGGGCTTCGATCAACCACTGTTCTTCGCGATAGCAGATCGAGCGCAGCAGGCTCTCGATGGCGAAGGAGGCGAAGAACCGTGGCGTGACTTGCTCGACCTCAATAGGACCGAGCGGAAATGCGATAATCGACGCCGCCTTGAGGTGGCTGTCGTTGGGACGTGGTTCCGAGGCGCGCAGCAGATTGAGCGTCTCTATGGCAATGGTTTTCTGACCGGGCATCGGGGCATTCTGCCGAAAAACCTTACGCTGCCAGCCAGTGCTTAATTTTTCGTAGAACCGGGCGTCGCGCGGCTTAGGCGGCCAGATGAAAATCAGAAACCTGTACGCGATTTCGGCCTGCCGCCTTGGCTTGGTAAAGCGCAGCATCTGCTCGGCTAAGCAATGCCTGCAGTGTTTCAGGCTCGGCTGACCGGATCGCGATGCCTACGCTGACCGTGGCGTGGATAACACCGGCGGAAGTCGGGAACGTCTTTGTCTCCAGCGTTGATCGGATGCGCTCGGCGACAGCGGCCGCTGCTTTTGGGCTCGACGCGGACAGGACGATGCAGAATTCCTCGCCGCCCAGACGCGCGGCAACATCTTCGGCGCGAATGTTCGAGAAGATGACTTCGGCAAAGGCCCGCAGCACGCGGTCGCCGGCGGCGTGGCCGAACTGATCGTTGATCGTTTTGAAGTGATCGAGATCCATCACCAGATTTGCGGTGTTGGATGCTGTCTCCGTTACCTTTTCGCCAAACAGCGCGCGCCGATTGAGCAGGCCGGTCAGAGGATCGGTCATGGCATCGGATTTATGCCGGTTCGACGTCCGGATCTGGTTGATTGTCAGTGACAGCGCACCGATCCCGGTCAGACCGACAATCACCATCAGTGAATTGAACTGTTCTGCCCAATTCATCGGTCGATCGGTCAGCACGAATTGCCCGGTACGCAAGAGTTCGGCACCGCAAGCCACGAACGATGCGGCCGTGACGAGATAAAGCAACGCATTTGCGACCATCAGCAGCGGTGCTTCGGCGCGCGCGTGCCAATATTGGGCAGCCGAGAGCGCAACGAGAAGGCCCGTGCCAAAATTCGCGGCCATCGTGCCGGTGCCGGTGTAACCAAGCGCAAAGCCGATGATCATCGGAACGAGCCCTGCAGTGGTGACGAGGGCGGCGCGGATCCAATGGGCCTGGTTCGAGCAAAATTGCGTGGTGCCCGCATAGATCACTCCGAAGCCGACAAGCAGCAATATGAATGCAGCGAGCTGTAGCCTCGAATCATACTGTTCGAAGCCTGCATAGATGATGACGGCAACGACCGTGGTCGCGAGACCGATCGACCAAGTCAGCAGATAGGTCTCGGATCGCGCGACGAGCCAGGTGGCGAGCAATGTGAGCGCGAGCGCCGCGCTCGAGAGTCCGATCGCTGCGAAGATGGAGGACTGATCTAGCAACATGATGTCCGAACGCGGTGTAATTTATTTGATGCGCAATAAGTAGCACCCACTTACCACCGATCGCGGTCGGGGCCACCCATTTTGTATGGTGAGCAAAGCGTTACCAGACCGATGGAAGGGATGTCCGGAGATCGTCGTAAGATCGTTTTTGCAACGATTTGTGCCGGAACGAGACGCAGCTACCGGCGTTTTCCTGCAGGGCGTTACAGAGGGTTGAACATGAAAAAGATTCTGGCGACGGCGGCAACTGCACTGATGATCGCGAGTTTCACGGCGACGGCGGCGTCTGCAAAGAAAGTCCATCGTGGCTACAAGGCGCACCACGGATATTACGGGGCCTATGGCCAGATGCGGGGGCCGGCGATCTTTCGTGGTAATGCCGCGATGAGCGGCAATCACGGCAATTCTGCCTATGGCAGCAACTCGCTCGGCCATATCAAGGGCGGCAATATCGGGGGCGGCAAGTAGCGCGGCATTACATTGGGGAAGGCGAGATCGATCGTTTCAATGCGACCGATCTGGTTAACGTCTTTCTGATGGGTTGGTGGTAATTGGCTGTACCGCAACTTACAGTTCAGGTTTGTCATGCTCCCGGATGGCCGTTACTCGGCGTGGTTTCGTATTCCCGAAAAGGAAGGCATGGGGATTATCACGCTCGCTGATGGTCGATTGTCGGGCGGCGATACGGTGATTGCCTATAGCGGTTCCTATATCCAGAACGGCGATGCTTTCACGGCGACGATTGCGACCCGCCGGCATGCGGACGGCCAGCCAACGATCTTCGGCATCGACGAGGTCGAGATTGATCTGGTCGGGACATCCAAGACCACGACGGCGTCCTGCAGAGGTGTCGTCAAGCAACGGCCCGGTGTGCCTTTTGAGGTCGTGCTGGTGCGCATGGAAGGCTAGGCCTCCGGTCTATTCGCGCAACTCGTATTGATGTCGCAACAGCTGAACCATGTCCTGGACCCGCTGGCGCCAGGCACGCGCGTCAGGCACAGCGCCGGCGGCCGGCGTGATGCGCAACATGGCGTTCCATGGGCGCGTACCATAGACGACCACCTCGAAGCCGGCTGTCGGACAGCCATCGATACCCCTTAGCGCGCGCAGGATCACATCCGCGATTTCCGAGCGGTCAAGCGTGCGGGTGCTCTCGACCGCAAGTTGCGGCTCCAGCGATGCCGCCGGATTCTCCTCCGCGACGACCGGATCGAAACCATCTCTGGTGTCCGCGTCTGGCTCAGGCCTGATCGGTTCGGGATCGCCCGGCCTCCTCATGAGTCGTTCGACCAGACCGAGCAGGCCTCGATCGCGTTCGGGCGTCTCTTTCACATCAACGGTCCAATATCAGCGGCGACGGGCGATTTCACATCCTCCGCGGGGTGTTGTCGATGGGCTTCACGGTCATTGCGGTGCACAAATGCGCTGCGGGTTGGCTTTGTCGCAAAAGTTTCATCCGCGGCCTATAGTGGGGCGTCACGCATTCCCCTCAGACTTCTATGCGCCGGCCTTAAAGCCTGCGTCAGGATGGAGAGGATCGCCGTGAAACCGTTCCGCTTGGTATTTGCTCTGTCCGCGCTGGCGCTCGCCGCCCTATCGCAGCCCGCCCGTGCTGCGGATGTCATCTGCTACAACTGTCCGCCGGAATGGGCCGACTGGGCGTCGATGATCAAGGCGGTGAAGACCGACCTCAGCATCGAGATGCCGCATGACAACAAGAATTCCGGTCAGGCGCTGGCGCAGATCCTCGCCGAGAAGGCCAATCCGGTCGGCGACATCGGCTATTTTGGTGTCACCTTCGGTATGAAGGCCAAGGCGCAGGATGCACTCGAACCCTACAAGCCCGCTGGCTGGGATCAGGTCGATGCCGGCCTGAAGGACTCCGAAGGCTACTGGACCACGATCCATTCCGGTACGCTCGGCTTCTTCGTCAACAAGGATGCCCTCGCTGGCAAGCCGGTGCCGAAGTGCTGGAAGGATCTCGCCAAGCCCGACTACAAGGGCATGGTCGGCTATCTCGATCCGACCTCGGCCGCCGTTGGCTATGTCGGCGCTGTTGCGGTCAATCTCGCGCTCGGCGGCACCGACCAGAATTTCGATCCGGCCATCGCCTTCTTCAAGGAGCTGAAGAAGAACGACGCGATCGTGCCGAAGCAGACATCTTATGCTCGTGTCGTCTCCGGCGAGATGCCGATCCTGCTGGACTATGATTTCAATGCCTATCGCGCCAAGTATTCCGAGAAAGGCAGTTTCGAATTCGTCATTCCCTGCGAAGGCTCGGTCGTGTTTCCCTATGTGGTCGGTCTCGTGAAGAACGCGCCGCACAAGGACAAGGCCAAGAAGGTCATGGACTATCTCCTGTCCGACAAGGGCCAGGCGATTTGGACCAATGCCTACCTCCGTCCGGCCCGCAAGATCGAATTGCCGGAAGCCGTGAAGGCCAAATTCCTGCCGGATAGCGAATATGCCCGCGCCAAGAGCGTGGACTGGGGCAAGATGGAGCTGGCGCAGAAAGGCTTCAGCGACCGCTATCTCGCCGAAGTCCGTTGATGCACAATGGTGCCCCGGCGGGGGCAGGGGCACCATAGTTTCATGTCGCATCGTAATTTCATCTGGATCTGCCTGCTGCCGCTCGTGGTGGTGACAGCAGCCTTCTTCCTCTTGCCGATGGCGCAATTGCTCGCCGTCGGTGCCGGTGGATCGCGCGGCGTGTCCGCCTATCTCGCGATCATCACCGAGCCGCGCTATCGTGCCACGCTGATCAATACGGTCGTACTCGCTGCGGCGACGACCATCGCCACGCTGGTGATTGCCACCATCGCGGGCCTGTTTCTGCAGCGGCATCGCTTCCCCGGCCGCGCCGTGCTGATCGCGATGCTGACATTTCCGCTGGCATTTCCCGGGGTTGTGGTCGGCTTCCTCATCATTCTGCTGGCCGGACGACAGGGCCTGATCGGTGCCATCACCGCCGCGGTGACGGGCGAGAAAGTCGTATTCGCTTATTCGATCTTCGGTCTGTTTCTCGGCTATCTCTATTTCTCGATTCCGCGCGTGATCCTCACGGTGATGGCCGCGGTGCAGAAGCTCGATATCGGATTGGAGGAGGCAGCGCGTTCGCTCGGTGCGAGCCCGTGGGCGGTCCAGCGCGATGTGGTGCTGCCGGCGCTCGGCCCGGCTTTCGTCGCCTCGGGCGCGATTGCCTTCGCGACGGCGATGGGCGCGTTCGGCACGGCCTTCACGCTTGCGACCAACATCGATGTGCTGCCGATGCTGATCTATACCGAGTTCACATTGGCGGCGAATTTTGCGATCTCGGCGGCGCTGTCGATCGGACTCGGTGTGATCGCCTGGGCAATCCTCGCGCTGGCCCGCTCGATGAGCGGCGGCGCTGTCGCGGCGGCGGGGTGAGCCGATGCGCGGCCGCCTGATTTTCGCTGGCCAGCTCGGATTCACGTTGCTCGTTGCGGCGTTTCTCGTCGTGCCGGTGGTGCTGTCGATTACCGCCGGCGTCACCGTCAACTACTTCCGTGGCATCCAGTCGGGCGTCACGCTGCAATGGGTGGTGCAGGTCTGGAACCTCTATGCCGGTGAAATCGGGCTGTCGTTCCTGATCGCCTTCGCGACCCTGGCGGTGACGCTGGTTGTCGGCGTGCCCGCAGCTTATGGACTACACGTGAAGGGCGGTAGGTTGTCGCGCGTGATCGAGGAGATCATCACGCTGCCGCTGGCAATCCCTGGCCTGGCCATCGCGCTGGCGCTGCTGCTCACCTATGGCGGCTTCGGTGGCTTCAGGCAGTCGTGGGTCTTCATCCTCACTGGCCACGTGATCTTCACCATGCCCTTCATGGTGCGCTCGGTGATGGCGGTGTTCGCTTCGGTGGATATCAAGACGCTGGACGAGGGGGCTGCCTCGCTCGGCGCCTCGCCATGGACGCGGTTTTGCAACGTCATCGTTCCGAACGCCATGCCCGGCATTCTCGCCGGATCGCTGATGGTGGTGACGCTGTCGCTCGGCGAGTTCAACCTGACCTGGATGCTGCACACGCCGCTCACCAAGACGCTGCCGGTCGGTCTCGCCGACAGCTACGCGTCGATGCGGCTCGAAGTGGCATCGGCCTACACACTGATCTTTTTCATCATGATTGTGCCTCTTCTGGTGGCGATGCAGATGTTTGCCGAGAAGGGCGAAAAGAAATGAGCGGGATCGCGGGCCACGGCGCGGCCGTCCATATCCAGAACTGCGGCAAGACCTTTCCGGACGGTACGCAGGCTCTGGCGCCGGCTTCGCTGGATATCGTCAGTGGTGAGACGCTGGTGCTGCTCGGTCCCTCCGGCTGCGGCAAGACCACCATGCTGCGGATCATTGCCGGGCTGGAGACGCCCGATGTCGGTGGTCGTGTGCTGTTCGACAAGACCGACATGACGGCGGTGCCGATTGAGCAGCGCCATGTCGGCATGGTGTTCCAGTCCTATGCGCTGTTTCCCAACATGACGGTGGCCGAGAATATCGGCTACGGGCTCAAGATCCGCGGCGTCGACAAGGCCGCGCGCGCGGCGCGTGTCGCCGAGATGGTGGCGCTCACCAATATCGGCGGGCTGGAAAACCGCCGGATCGATCAATTATCTGGCGGTCAGCGTCAGCGCGTCGCGCTGGCGCGCGCGGTGGCCGTGCGCCCACGGGTGCTGCTGCTGGATGAGCCGTTGACCGCGCTCGATGCGTCGCTGCGCGACCGGCTGCGCAGTGAACTCAACAGCCTGCTACGTTCGCTCGGGATCACCGCGATCTATGTGACTCACGACCAGGCTGAAGCGATGGAACTCGGCGATCGCATCGTGGTCATGCGCAAGGGCGCCATCGCGCAGATCGGCACGCCGCGCGAGATCTACTTTGCTCCCCAGAACCGTTTCGTCGCCGAATTCGTCGGCGCCGCCAATATCGTCGAGGGGCCGGTGGCGAGCGGTCGGCTGACGCTGCCCGGTGGCTGGCTGGCGCTCAATGATGCCGCCGACAACGCTGCGGCGGTGGCGATGATCCGGCCGGAGACCATCGGAATTGTTGCCGAGGCGGATGCTTTCCTGCGTGGCATGGTTGAAAGCGTCGCCTTTATCGGTGATCGCCAGCGCCTCGTGGTGACGGGTGCGGCGAACAAGCCGTTGACGGTGGACGCGTCGAACACCATCAATGTGCGTGCAGGGGAGCGCGTCGGCCTGTCGGTCACGCCTCAAGCGGTTCGCGTGTTGCCGAAAGAAGACTGATGTCTAAGCCCACCATCATCGCGCAGATCTCCGATCTGCATATCAAGGCGCCGGGCGAGCTGGCCTATGGCAAGGTCGACACGGCCAAGGCGCTGGAGCGCTGTGTGGCCGAGCTGAACGCACTCGATCCGCGGCCCGATCTCGTCGTCATCTCCGGCGATCTCGTGGATACGCCGACGCCCGGCGAATACGAGTATCTGTGGCGACTGCTGGCGCCGCTCAAGATCCCGTTCATCGGTGTTCCCGGCAATCACGACGCCCGCGACATGATGCGTGCGGCATTTCCCGATTGGGCCTATGCCAAGTCGTCGGGGCCGCTCGATCAGGCGCGGACGGTTGGTCCGCTCGATATCATCCTGCTGGACTCGCATGTTCCGGGAAAGCCGCACGGCACGCTGGAAGCGGCAACGCTGGAGTGGCTGGATGCCACGCTGGCATCATCGCGCGAGCGGCCGGCATTGTTGTTCCTGCATCATCCGCCGTTCCGCACTGGCATCACCCATATGGACGTGCAGGACCTGTTCAATGCGGATGAGCTCGCTACCATGGTCCGCAAGTATCCGCGTGTGCGGATCGTCGCTGCCGGCCACGTGCATCGTGCGACGCTGACGACATTCGCCGGGACGGTTGCGACCATTTGCCCGGCGCCGAACCATGCGGTCGATCTCGACATCGCCGAATTGCGTCCGCCGTCCTTCCGTGTCGAGCCACCGGCTTTCCACCTGCATGTCTGGTTTCCGGATGGCGAGGAGGGCGGCCATCTGGTCACGCATCAGGTGCCGATCGGTGACTTCGACGGCCCGCATCCGTTCTTCGGAGCGGATGGGAAATTATTGTAAGGCACTGTCATTCCGGGGCGCGTCGGATCGCGCAGCGAGCCGGCGTGAACCCGGAATCTCCATCTGTGATTTAACCGGCGTTTCAACCATCCTGAGATTCCCCGCCACTCCAATTGGAGTGGCTGAGGTTCGCGCGCGAAGATGCGCGCGCCCCGGAATGACGGATGTGGCTACACCACCGCATTCGCCGCGATCAGGCTGCGATAGAACTCCGCGCTGAGCTTCGGCGCTCGTTTCTGCGTTTCGAAATCGACGTGATACAGCCCGAAGCGCTTTTCATAACCATCCGACCATTCGAAGTTATCCATCAGGCTCCAGTGGAAATACCCCCTTACGGGGATGCCTTCCGACGTCGCGCGCTGCAGATGCGTGAGATAGTTCCTGAGATACATGACGCGGTCGAGGTCGTGGATCTTGCCGTCACCGGCCGGCCGGTCGGCGGCCGATGTACCGTTCTCGCTGATATAGATCTGCTTGACGTTCCAGACCTTGGCGACATTGCGGGGCGCCCAATACAGCGCCTCCGGCCCGATCCGCAGCCAGTCCGAATCCATGCGCGGGAACGACGTCGGGAACGGCACCAGTGCGAAGCCGTGCTGATCGCCACTCGCTACCACATAATATTGCGGCATGTAGACGTTGAGACCGACGAAATCGACGGGGGAAGAAATGATCTTCAGTTCTTCGGCGGTGAAGCTCGGCGCATTCTTGCCGGCATAGGCCAGGAATGCATCGGTGTATCTGCCTTCGAGGATGACGGTCATGTAGCCACCATTCATCTCGCGCGTTGCGATTTCGGCTGCGCGGATATTGGCAGGCGTCTCGATGGCCGGAACGCAGGATGCGACATTCTCGGCAACGCCGACCTTGGTGTCGGCGCGTCCATTGGCGCGGATCGCCTGCACAGCCATGCCGTGGCCCAGTGCGACGTGATGGCGAACCTGGTTGAGCTGCGGCTGTGGCAGCTTCAGGCCGGGCGCGAGCTCGACCGGGCCGTGACCATAGCCGAAATCCACGAAGGTCCCGCATTCATTGATGGTGAAGATGTTTTTGACGCGGTCGGTGATGCGCTGTGCGACATGGCCAGCATAGTCGCCGAACGCCTTCGGCGTATCTAATAACGCCCAGCCGCCAACGCGATCCTGCAGCGCCTGTGGCAGATCCCAGTGATACAGAGTGGCGAATGGCTCGATGCCATTGGCCAGCAACTCGTCGATGAGACGATTGTAGAAATCCAGCCCTTGCGGATTGGGCGTGCCCACGCCGGTCGGAAACACGCGCGACCATGAGATGGAGAAGCGATAGGCCTTCGCGCCCAACGCCTTCATTAGCTGGATGTCTTCCTTGTAGCGATGGAAATGATCCACCGCGCGGTCGCCGTTGCCGCCGCCGCGGATCTTGTTCGGGGTATTCGAATAGCTGTCCCAGATCGAAGGGCCGCGGCCTTCGGCCGAGACGGCGCCCTCGATCTGATAGGCCGACGTTGCGGTGCCCCAGACGAAATCCGCCGGAAAACGCCGGTCGTTGGCAAGCGCCGCCGGTGTGGCCGAGACTGTTTGAGCCTCAGCCTGCGCAGTCGGGACGGCGAGGCCGGCGGCGAGCGCGCCGGCCGCCCCAGTGAAATCGCGGCGCGTGAAACGATGGGACACCGGTACTCCCTGCTATCTGCAGATGTGACGATCAATCGTCATGCGGCTCATGATAATTCTCTGCGCCGCCTTTCCAATAGCCTGACGCCTTGACCCATGCCTTGGGATGTTGCCGCTCGTCGACGAGAATCCTGCGGAGGCGCTTGGCTACCTCGGATTCTCCGGCGATGAAGGCATAGCCGTCTCCAACGGGAAGTTTAAGGCTGCGCAAAGCATCCTCCATCAGCGTGGTCGATCCGGCGCCTTGTCGGCCACGATGCAGCCAGTTGATCGTAACGGACGCCTTGGATGCGAAGACCTGTTCCTCGGCGGCGTCGGCGACTTCCGCGATCACGATGGCCCGTGTGGTGGGGCGTAGTTCCTCCAGCCGGCGGCCGATGGCGGGCAGGGCAGTTTCGTCGCCGATCAGCAGATACCAGTCGAAGTCGTCCGGCACCACGAACGAGCCGCGCGGGCCGCCGATGCCGAGCTTGTCGCCTGGCTTTGCATTCGCAGCCCATGTCGTGGCCGGCCCGGCATCATGAATGGCGAAATCGATGTCGAGCTCTTGCGCGGCTGCGTCATAGCGCCGGGGCGTGTAGTCCCGCGCGATTGGCCGCGCGCTCTCATCGACCAGCACGCGGCCTTCGCTGAAGGCGGGCATCAGGGGCTCGGCTTCGCCGGGGCGCGGGAAGAACACCTTGACGTGGTTGTCATAGGACGCGCTGACGAAGCCTTCGAGGTCGTCACCGGTGAGGGTGATGCGCTTCATATGCGGCGTCACCGACGTCACGCGCTTGACGGTCAGCAGACGGCGCTTCAGCTCGTGACGAACGCGCGTGATGCGATGAAGGTCGTTGGAAATTGCTTCTGAAGATGTGTCGGTCATGTGGATTCCCGGGGAATCCAGATCGGCCTGTTTGACGCGATGTCGCGCAGGTCGAGCCTGGATCAGGTTCGATCGGCGCGTTGGTTCACGTTAACGCTTACGTGCGGCCTCGCCGAGACAGCAATCACCGCAGAGGTAGCGAAACGTCCTTTTACGTGCAAGCCCGGGATTGTCGCACGTGCTGCACGATGGCGTGAGGCCGGAAGCCTTCTAAACTGGCTGATGTCACCGCATGGACATTGCGGCCTTTCCGGGGGAGAACCGTTTCCGGATGTGGCGGCGTGCCCCCCGAAATTGTTGGACGAGATAGACCTGATGAGCACTGAAGCAAAGTCTCCCACGCGCGTGGCCATTGTCGGCCTCGGCCCGATCGGCCGCAAGGTGGCCGAAGCCCTGGACCGCGGCATCAATGGCCTGGTTCTGGCGGCGGTCGCCGTGCAGAATCCGGAGAAGCATCAGGCGTTCCTGTCCGGTCTCGGCAAGGCGCCGCCGGTGCTGCCCATCGCAGGCCTCGTGGATGTCGCCGATATCGTGATCGAATGTGCGCCCGCGGCGTTGCTGCCTGAGATCGTCAAGCCGTTCGTCAGCAAGGGCAAGACCGCGATCGTGCTGAGCGCTGGAGCGCTATTGTTCAATGAGGATCTCGTCGCACTTGCCAAGGCGAACGGCGGTCAGATCGTGGTGCCGACCGGCGCCCTGATCGGGCTCGATGCGGTGACCGCAGCGGCCGAAGGCAAGATCAATTCGGTGAGGATGGTGACGCGCAAGCCAGTGAAGGGCCTCGCCGGCGCGCCCTATATCGTCGAGAACAAGATCGACATCGAGAGCATCACCGAACCCCTGAAGATTTTCGAGGGCACGGCGCGCGAAGCCGCCAAGGGCTTTCCCGCCAATCTCAACGTCGCCGTCGCGCTGTCGCTTGCGGGCGCGGGGCCTGATGCCACGACGCTGGAAATCTGGGCCGATCCGGCGCTGACCCGCAACGTCCACCGCGTCGAGGTGGATTCGGATTCCGCACGCTTCTCGATGCAGATTGAAAACATCCCGTCAGAAAATCCGAAGACCGGACGCATCACGGCGCTGTCGGTGATTGCCTATCTGCGCAAGCAGCGCGCGGCGCTGCGCGTCGGGACCTGAAGCCTATTTGCTGCTTTCGGCTTGATGCGCAGGGGCTATCTGCTGCGCAGTCTCGATTCCCTGGGTCCGGGCGATCCTGGCGAGTTCGCAGCCTTCGCAATAGCGGCGATCCTTATAGTCGATCCAGTTATGGGCGAAGACACGCTCATTCGGGATGTCGTAGCGGGCCTGCAGCACGCGGACGAGTACGCGCCAGGCTGCGATCTGCGCGTCAGTCGGTGGCTTGCGGACATTGGGGTAGTTGCCGACGAACTCGACCCCGATCGATGAGTCATTGTCGATCTGCTGATAGGTCCCGCTGTTGTCGATATACTTGTTGTCGTTGCGGTTGCCGCGGTTGAGATGGTTCGGCACCGCCCATTCGGGCGTCGACCAGTAAACCGTGCCGTCGGTCTCGATCCAGATGGCGACGCCGCGACGATCGGGTTTCTGCATCTGCGCGACCGCGTTACGCCAGGCGGAGCCGACCGCGCCTTCCGACTGATGCACGACGATGTTGCGCCATTCACGGGCGTGGCGGAGATCGGTCCATGGCCTTAGCCAGACCATGTTGAGGCCGGGAATGTCGGGGGTGCCGCGCGAGCGGGCGGCGATCTCGAAGTTTGACAGCGTCTGGGCGGTCGCCGGTGTGGCGATCGCGCACAAAGCCAGCAATACCCCGACGATCCGATCTCTCATGTCCTCGTTTCCGAAGGCGTCTCATAACGCCTCCGGAAAGCGTAACCGAGCCGCGCTGGGAGTCAAATCCGCGGCTCGGTATGATCGTCGCGCTAGGGCAGCCTGCGCGCGTAGGTTGCGCTCAGTTGAAGTATTCGGGCAGGGTGAAGCCGGCGTAGAACTTGTCGTTGCGGATCGCGGCCTTGAACGTGTCCGATTGATAGGCCGCAACGATGTCCTTCGCCCACGGCGCCTCGGCATTGCCCCGGCGGACGGCCACGACATTGGTGTAGGGCTTGGTCATCTTTTCCAGCGCGAAGGCCTCGGTCAGCTTCAGCCCGCTATAGATCGCGAAATTGCCCTGCACGGCGGCGAAGTCGGCATCGCCGAGGGCGCGCGGCGCCTGCGCGTTTTCCAGCGGCACGATCTTGATGCCCTTTGGATTCTTGATCACGTCGAGCTCGGTGACATCGACGGGGTTATTGTCCTTGATCTCGATCCAGCCGAGATCGCGCAGGATCCACAGCGCGCGCTGCAGATTCACGGGATCATTGGGCACCACCACGGTGGCGCCGGCCTTCACGGCATCGGACGTCTTGTGCTTGGTCGAATAGAGGCCCATCGGCGGCGTCGGCACCGTGATAATGCCGGTCAGGTCGGTCTTTTGGCGCTGGTTATAGCTGTCGAGGAACACCGTGTGCTGCATCACATTGGCGTCGATGTCGTTCTTGAACACTGCGGTGTTGGCTTCCAGGCCCGTCGAGAACTCATAGTATTTGACGGTGTAGCCCTTCTTTTTCAGCTCGGGCTCGACGCCCTTCTTGAAGCCGTCGATATAGGGGCCGGGTACGAAACCGACCTTCAGTTCAGGCTTGGTGGCGGACTGCGCGTCGGCATGATCACCAAAGGAGACGAGTGCGAGCATCGCGGCGGCGATGACGGAGAGGGCGGTCTTCATTGTCGTTGTCTTTCAGGGAATGTCAGAATGGGATTATTTCGGCGCCCAGATCTTCACGTCGCTGGCGTCGACCTTCACGGGGATCAGCTTTTCGTTGAAGAACGCATCGGCGATGATCTGCTGCTCGGACAGGCCGGCTTTGGTGACGGCGCCGACCTTGTAGGAGCGGTGGCTGTTGGCTTCCTCGACGGTGGCGGCGTCGATGCCCCACAGGCTTGAGAGGAGCTTGGCGGCTTCCTTCGGCTCGGCCTTGGCCCATTTGCCGGTCTCATCGAGCTTCTTGAAAATGACGTTCAGCACGTCACCGCGCTTGTCGGCATAGGCGGCCGATGAGAGATAGTAGCGCTTGTAGCTGGCAAGCCCGTTGCTGCCGTCGGCGAGGACACGGGCGTTGGACTGGCGCTGCGCGCTGGTGAGGAACGGATCCCATGCCACCCAGGCATCGACATTGCCGCCGACAAAGGCGATGCGCCCGTCGGCTGGCGGCAGATAGGCCGGCTGGATGTCCTTGAAGGTGAGGCCGGCCTTGCTCAGCGCAGCGAGCAGCAGGAAGTGGCTGCCGGCACCCTTGGTCACCGCGACCTTCTTGCCCTTGAGATCGGCGACCGTCTTGAGCGGCGATTCCGCCGGCACCACAATCGCCTGCGCGGCAGGCGAGGCGGCTTCCTCGGCGATGTAAGCGAGCTTGGCGCCGGCTGCCTGCGCGAACAGCGGCACGGTGTCGGCGACGTCGGCGCCGAAGTCGACATTGTTGGTGTTGATGGCTTCGAGCAGCGGCAGGCCGCTGGTGAATTCATGCCAGCTGATCTTCACGCCGAGCGGCGCGAGCGCCTTCTCCAATTCGCCATTGGTCTTCAGCACCGCGATCAGCGTCGACGACTTCTGATAGCCGATGCGCACCGTGTCCGGTGTCTGCGCGCAGGCGAATGAGACCGACAGCATGGAGGCTACAGCGGCCAGTTGCAGCGCCCGGGTGCGCCGGAACACGAAGCGTTCGATGAAGCGGGCGATGTGGATCGGAAGCATGTTGGCACTGCTTTGCTGATGATGTTTCGTGAGCAGCAAAGGTGCGAGAGCGGCTCGTTTCCGTCAATGAAATGGCCAACTGTAGTTCCGGGCGCGGCGATGCAGGCATGCTGCGATAGCCTTGTTGTGCAGCGGAAACGTTCTCCGCATGCCTTCTGGCTGGCTCCGGAAGAGCAGGTTATTTCCCTGCGGCGGAGATGAAGCTGCTCCCGGAGCTGACCTTCGGATTGCAAAACTTGCAGACTGCCCGCGACCTTTGAAAGCACAATCTTCGCAATCGCGCGTAGCGTTTGACCATCACGCCCTTGCATCCCCCGGGCGCAAATGGAGCAACAGCGCATGTCCTATTCCCGACGATCCGTGGTCGCAGGTCTCTCCGCAGCCTTGTTGCTGTCCGCCGGGCTCACCGCATCGCCGGTGACTGCGCAGGAGCTGAAGGAAATCCGCATCGGCTTTCAGAAGGCCGGCATCTTCCCGGCCGTGAAGCAGCGCGCGACGCTGGACAAGGTGTTCAAGGAAAAGGGCATCAGCGTCCGATGGGTCGAATTCCAGTTCGGGCCGCCGATCCTCGAAGCGATCAACACCGGCAATGTCGACTTCGGCTATGCCGGCGATGCGCCGCCGATCTTCGCGCAGGCCGCGCGTGCCAATCTCGTCTATATCGCCGCCATCCCGTCGCGCGGCTACAATCAGGGCATCGTCGTTCCCGAGAATTCACCGATCAAGACGCTCGCAGATCTCAAGGGCAAGAAGGTCGGCTTCGGCAAGGGATCGAGCGCGCATAACACCATCATCGCCGCGCTGGAGAAGGCCGGCCTGACCTATGCGGATATCACGCCGGTCTATCTCGGCCCCGCCGACGCGGTGGCGGCATTCGCCGGTGGCAATATCGACGCGTGGTCGATCTGGGATCCGTATCTGGCGCTCGCCGAGGGCAAACAGGCGCGGGTGATTGCCTTCTCCAAGGATGTGCAGGATTCCATTTCGTTCTTTCTCGCCAACAAGGATTTCACCACCAGACACCCGGACATCGTCGCGCTGTTCAACAAGACCTTTGCCGATGAAGGAAAGTGGGCCGAGGCCAATCGGCCGGAGGTCGCAACGAAGCTTCAGGAGGCGACCGGTGTCGAGAAGACCGCCACCACGCGCGCCGTCGAGCGGTCGAACTATACGGTGGTGCCGATCAATGACCGGATCATTGCCACCCAGCAGGAGACGGCGGATCGCTTCCACAAGCTCGGCCTGATCCCCAAGGCGATCAATGTGAAGGACATCGTCTGGACCTGGACCCCGGGCTCCTGAGCTCCCGAAAACTCGCCGGGAGACGATTAGCGCTGTCACCAGCCGTCTCCCGGCACTCTTTTACTCCCGCAGGCCATTGAAACCGCTGGATTTTCCTCATTTGTGCAGTGCGGTTGAAATAATGCCCAAAATCAGTAGGTTGCCGCCACGGCGCCCGCGACACGCAGGCCGGCCCCGTGCTTCACAACTGCGCAGAAACGTCATTCAATGAACGCTCCCCTGTCCAAGCCGACCGGAGCGCCCGTGCCAGTTCTCGATCCGCAAGATCCTGGCCAACAAGGGCGTGCCATCATCTCCTTCGATGGCGTCAGCAAGATCTTCCCGTCGCGGAAGGATTCCGCCGAGGTGAAGGCGGTCGACGACATCGACCTCGTGGTGCCCGAAGGCGCCATTGTCGGCGTGATCGGCAAGAGCGGCGCCGGCAAGTCGACCCTCATTCGCCTCATCAACGGGCTCGAGCAGCCGACCCGTGGCAAGGTCACCGTCGACGGCCTCGACATCGGATCGCTGGATGAGAAGGCGCTGCGCCAGGCGCGCCGCTCCATCGGCATGATCTTCCAGCATTTCAACCTGCTGTCGTCACGCACCGCCTTTGACAATATCGCGCTGCCGCTGGAGATCGCCGGCACGCCGCGCAACCAGATCAAGGGCATCGTCGAGCCGTTGCTCGACATGGTCGGCCTTGCCGACAAGCGCGACCGCTATCCGGCCGAACTCTCCGGTGGCCAGAAGCAGCGCGTCGGCATTGCACGCGCGCTCGCCACCAAGCCGAAAGTGCTGCTGTCGGACGAGGCGACTTCCGCGCTCGATCCCGAGACCACGGCGCAGATCATCGCGCTGCTCAAGCAGATCAATGCCGATCTCAACCTGACCATTCTCTTCATCACCCATGAAATGTCCGTGGTGAAGAAGCTGGCTCAGCGCGTCGCCGTGATGGAAGGCGGCCAGATCATCGAGCAGGGCACGACCTACGAGATCTTCTCGAAGCCCACGCACGCGACGACCAAGCGCTTTGTCGGCGAAGTCACCGGCGGCAATGTGCCGGAATGGCTGCAGGCCAAGCTGCTCGCGGACTATGCGCCCGGTCGTCAGGCCGTGATCCGCATCGCCTTCACCGGCGCCGATGCCGATGAGCCCGTACTCTCACGGCTAACGCGTGCCTATGGCGTGGACTTCAACATCATGCATGGCCAGATCGAATATGTTGCCGATCATCCGTTCGGCACGCTGATCGCATCGGTCGCAGCAGAGCCGGAATTGCAGGCGAAGCTGATCGCCGACCTCACCGCGACCCGCAACACCGTGGAGCATCTCGGCTATGTCGCCTGAACTGATCAACATGATCCTGTGGTCGACGCTGGACACGCTCACCATGGTGGCGCTGGCGGGCATTTTCGGCACGCTGGCCGGCCTGCCGCTCGGCATCTTCCTGGCGACCAGCCGCGCCGGTGAGCTGTTCCCGGCGCCGAACGTCAATCGGCTGCTTGGCCTCGTCGTCAATGCCACGCGCTCGACGCCGTTCATCATTCTCGTCGTCGCCATCGTGCCGCTGACGCGGCTGATCGCCGGCACCTCGATCGGCACCAGCGCCGCCGTGGTGCCGTTGACCATCGCTGCGACGCCGTTCATCGCGCGTGTCATCGAAGGCGCCATCCGCGAAGTCGATCAGGGCCTCGTCGAAGCCGCGCGTGCCTTTGGCGCCAGCCCGTTGCAGATCGTCTGGAAGGTGCTGCTGCCGGAAGCGATGCCGGCGGTGACGCTGGCGCTGACGCTCGCGACCGTCAGCCTGATTGGTTATTCGGCCATGGTCGGCGCCGTCGGCGGCGGCGGGCTCGGCGATCTCGGTATCCGCTACGGCTATCAGCGCTTCATGCCGGAAGTCATGGCGACGGTCGTCGCCGTGCTGATCTGCCTCGTGCAGGGCGTGCAGAGCCTTGGCGACTTCATCTCGCGCCGCCTCGACAAGCGCACGCGACATTCCTGAGTGGTCACCCGCTGCAGCGGGCCCGCTCACACTCGTTTACTCACAATGGAAAACACAATGTCTCTTCGTCGCTATCTTCTCTCCATCCTCGCTTTCGCCGCGCTCACTGGTGCTGCCAGCGCCGAGACCATCAAGGTCGGCGTGACCCCCGGTCCGCATGCGCAGGTGCTGGAAGCTGCTAAGGCCGTCGCCGCCAAGAAGGGCCTCGACATCCAGATCATCGAATTCTCCGACTATGTGGTGCCGAATGCGGCGCTGGAAGCCGGCGACCTGCAGGCCAATTCGTTCCAGCATCAGCCCTATCTCGACAACCAGGTGGCCGATCGCAAATACAAGATCGTCGCTGTGGGCAACACCATCAACTTCCCGATGGGCATCTATTCGAAGAAGGTGAAGACCTGGGACGAGGTCAAGTCAGGCGCTACGCTGGCGATCCCGAACGATCCTACCAATGGCGGCCGCGTGCTGATCCTGCTGCGTGACAAGGGCATCATCAAGCTGAAGGACGGCGTCGGCTTCAAGCCGACCCTGCTCGACATATCAGACAATCCGAAGAAGCTGAAGATCACCGAGGTCGATGCCGCGCAGCTCCCGCGCACGCTGCCTGACGTCGACGTCGCAGGGATCAACACCAATTACGCCACGCAGGCCGGTCTCGATCCGGTGAAGGACGCGATCCTGCGCGAGGATCCGAAGGGCCCGTATGCGAACATCATCGCGGTGCGCGCCGTGGACAAGGATAAGCCCTGGGTGAAGACCCTGGTGGAGAGCTATCAGTCGCCGGAAGTGAAGGCGTTCATCGACGAGAAGTTCAAGGGCTCGGTGCTCGCGACCTGGTAAGGTCCTTCTTTTCCCTCCCCCTTGCGGGGAGGGTGGCCGGCCGCTTGGCCGGTCGGGTGGGGGTGCCACAAGCGGCGCCCTCACGTGGGGCAACCCCCACCCCCACCCTCACCCCGGCCTCCGCTTCGCTCGGCCGACCCTTCCCGCCTAGCGAAGCTTCGCTTCGCGCGGGGGGAGGGATATTTCTGGCGCCGTCGCGCCATCGCATCTCCAAAATTTCAAAGAGCCACGCGCTCGCATTCTCGCGGCGCCAATGGCGTCCGAGTTTTGCGCATTCCTTCCCACCCTCAATCGAGAGGGCGTGCGGAACGCCGGGTGCCCGTTGCACCCTTGGGCCTGATGCGATGCGGTCTTCCGCAATCTATAGAGTGCATCAGGACTTTCGGACGCGCTGGGCGAAGTGCCCGGCGTTCCGCCTGCGGTGTTTTTTCGGTTGCCTGCACATCTGCCTTGGCGAACGGCCCCATCACCAAAATTAGTGTCCCAGGGCGGAGGGACAGGGTAGCCTCAAGCACTTAAGCCGGACGCGTTTCGATTTGGTCGTCCGTCACACTGTCCAGGGGTCTTTCCATCTCAAGGTCGGCCGTGTCCTTGCCAGTGGCAGTGCTGGCGCAGATCCGTCCTGCCCGAAGACAGACGTTCCCCCATGAACCGCGTGACGCCGCATCTCCGGCGTCCACCGCATCCAGCCCCGCGAACGTGACGATCGCGCTCGCCCCTCTCATCGGGGCCGGACGAAGGGGAATATAATCATGATGGGGATATTGTCAACGGAATATAGGAAAAAATGTTAAGCGCCGTATCGCTCCCCCAACACTCGTCATTCCGGGGCGCGGGCGCGCCTTCGCGCGCGAACCCGGAATCTCAGCATAGGAATCTCCAGACAGCGCAAAACACTCTGAGATTCCGGGTTCGCATTTCAGCGGCTTCGCCGCTTCCATGCGCCCCGGAATGACGAGCGAGGCGGCCCGGCATCTACGGCCGGCCTCCAGCCGCAAATCCCATGTCCACACGCCATCCCTTTGAAATCCAACCGCAATCCGCCGATCGTAGCGGGCAGGGGATGCGACCTCACATGAGGTTGAGACGCGCCGCGCAACGTGTTACCTGACGCGGCACGCGGGTATAGCTCAATGGTAGAGCAGCAGCCTTCCAAGCTGAATACGAGGGTTCGATTCCCTCTACCCGCTCCAATAAAATCAATAGGTTCGCGGCAACTTGCATGTGCCGCCTGCTGTACCAATCAACAGCGTCATTTGCGGGCTGTTGCCAGCAGTTTTCACGATTCCGGCGATCACTACGCTGGTCCGAACTACTCTGTATTAGATGCGGCACATGAAACGGGACGGAAGTTCAGTGAACGTTCTCGCGCCAATGAAGTTCTTAAGTATAGTTGTGCACATCTGCGCAGTCGGCTTCCAGTTGTAGAGAAGTAATGTTTTTATGTTTGAGCGGTGCGTCCGCCCAACAATAGGCAAATTGTGGCGACTGACATTCTTAGCTGGCTAAAAGCATACGACTTGGCTGGAACTTGGGCCGACGTCGCCGGCTTGATCGGTTTCGCTATCACAATCTTGGCGACGTTTTCAGCCCGACGTGCAGCCGTTGCGGCGAAAAAAGCCTCTGAGGATACTCGTAGCACAATCCGATTGTTCGATACTGCGGTCGACACTCAAGCCATCATCGCTGCGTTGGATGAAATAAAGCGGTTGCATCGTGGTCAAGTCGACTGGAACGCCTTGCCTGATAAATACGGGGCCGCGCGCAAGCAACTCATTACACTTCGTGAAGGCGGCATGATCGTGAGCGACACTGAGTTAGCAGTCGTTCAAAGTCTCATCTCCAATCTTTCGGATATGGAGCGCCAAGCTGAATCTCACCTCAAAGGCCGAGCTGCACCTCGTGGTGAAAAGTTCAACATGCTGATATCGGATGATAACGATGCTCTCATTGCAATTTTGCAAGCTCTTAAGACGCGCGGAGGAGCCTAGTTATGGCTTTTGATAAGCAAATCAGGTTGCTTGAGCGACTAGTCTATAAGACCCGTATTAGCGAAATCGAGTGGAAGCGCACTGCGGAGGATGGCGTTTTCCAAGTCATTTTGCGGAAGAATACCGTAAAATTACGAATGACGCCGCCGTCGGGCACGTCTGAGATGTACACCATAGAGCTCGTCGATAGCACCGGGGAGGTTGCCGATAGCTTCAATGACGCGGACCTGGATAACGAGGTTTATGGTCAAGCGGACCAAGAATATTATAGGATGATGAAAGGCCTATACGAGACTAGTCGGCGACAGGCATTTGGTTCAGATAAAGTTCTGAATGAGATACTCAGGGATCTCGAATAGAACGCAAAAAAAACAATGCGTCGAAAAGCACTGGCGTTACCGGCTCGATTCGGTGACCAGCTCCTAGCCACTGGCTTGCTCCGTGTCCCCTTTAATGACGTGCTGTCGAGCGCACCGAGCATGTCTAGTTTGAACCCGCGCAGTGGTTACCGGTATTCCTCCGCTGGGGCGCAAACGGGGCATGCTTTTCTGGGAGAGATTCCGTAAGTGATTGAAGCTGAATCTCTTATCGTTAGAGTATCAGTTTTTGTGGCTGACAATCTGATCGCGCGGTCTCTGACGCGTCGTGGCTATCAAGCGTAGCGCGCATGAGTACAGCGATTGTGGGCGGGGGCGACTAATCCCGGATGTCGCTTCGCTCATTCGGGCTGCGCTCCTCCCCAAAAAAATCATACGCGTCTCGATAGCTTGCCGCCGCTCCCTATCCGGTCAATAACCCCCGGGCGTGTTGTCCAAAGCGAGCCCGATCCCCCATGACCGATCCCCGTTATTTCCCCACCGCAACCGCCTGGGACAAGGTCGATCCGCGCGCCGCCGGCTATGCGCCGGACAAGCTCGCTGCAGCAGTGGCGTTTGCGCAGGCCAATGAAACGCCGTGGCCGCGGGGCTTCTATTACGATGACGGCCGCTACGCGCCGAATGTGGACTGGAACGAGACCGGGCCATGGAGCGCGGTGCTGGGGCCGGTCAAGGAGCGCGGCGGGTCGGCGGGCGTGGTGCTGCAAGGCGGTCGCGTGCTGGCGTCGTGGGGCGAGATCAACAGGCTGGATATGACCTTCTCCATCGCCAAGAGCTATCTCGCCGTGCTGACGGGCCTCGCGGTCGATGACGGGCTGATCGGGGATATCGACGAGCCGGTGGCCACACGCGTGCCCGGGCCGCTGTTTACGGATGCGCATAACGCCAAGGTTACCTGGCGGCATCTGCTGGAGCAGACCAGCGAATGGCGCGGCGAGCTGTTCGGCAAGCCGGACCAGATCGATCACAACCGTCTGGTCGCGCCGAATGCCGACAATAGCCGCAAGGGCGAGCTGCGTGAGCTGCAGGCGCCGGGCAGTTTCTACGAATATAACGATGTGCGCGTGAACCTGCTGTCGCTCTGCCTGCTGAATCTGTTCAAGCACCCGCTGCCGGATGTGCTGCGTGCGCGCATCATGGATCCGATCGGCGCGTCCAAGGACTGGAGCTGGGTCGGCTATGAGAATTCCTTCGTCGAGATCGACGGACAGCGGATGCAGTCGGTGCCGGGCGGCGGCCATTGGGGCGGCGGGATGTTCATCGGCGCGGAGGACCATGCGCGCTTCGGCCTCTTGATGGCGCGCGGCGGCGACTGGAATGGAAAGCGGCTGCTGTCGCAGGCCTGGGTCGACGCGATGTGGACGCAGTCGTCCCAGCAGCCGAATTACGGCTTCCTGTGGTGGCTGAACCGGGGGCCGCATGCCAACACAAGCGCGCCGGACACAGCCGTCTATGCGCTCGGCGCTGGTGGCAACATGATCTGGATCGACCGCGACGCCGAGATGATCGCGGTGACGCGGTGGCTCCCCAGCGCGAAGGCGCCGGAGTTCATCCGACAGCTGATCGCGGCGCGGATCTAGGACGCTTCCGTTCGGGCGTGGAGTTTTAAAGCTCGCATCTTGGCGGTGCCGCGCAAGGGAGGCAACGCAGGCGGGGCGTTGCGGGATAGCGCATTCTTCCGCTTCCGGATGAGCCGCTGCTCGGTTTCCGCGTCGCTTTATCTCAAGCCGATTCCGGTCGTGAGATAAACGGCAATCAGGAAGGCGCAACCTGCCAGTGGCAGGGCAATCAAACGTAAAATTTGTGCTTCCGAAATCATCTGAGGCACCTATGTCGGCAGCTTCGATGCGAAGATGGCAGTTTATGCTTAATGCGCGGTAAATAGCTCCGGCCAGTCGTTGCGTCCGGTATCGAGCAGGGCCCGTATCAACCCGTCATCTCGTCAGCAGTGCCTGCGCCAGTCCCTTCTGCGCATCCGGCAACTGATCGCGGCGCGGATCCAGGACGCTCCCATTCAGAACGCAGACGTCGCCTCCCATGCAACGGATTGCACGGGGCCGCGTTGGCTCGCACAGGGAGGCACCAGCATGAATGTTCGCAAGCCAGCGGAGCAGGCCCCGGAAGGTCCGGGCGAAAAGCCGGACCCGCTCACGATTCCCGGAGATCACCCCGCTCCGGAGGATCAGTTCGGTGGCGGCGACATCTGCTCGCCGGAGACAGAGCCTCCGACCGACGACGATAAGCCGCTCGACTGATCCCCCGGCGCAATGCGCGCTTCGCGCGGGCTACATCGGCGGCACGACGCCGTTGGTGCCGGCGACCACGTTGCCGGTGGTGAGCGTTCCGTCGTCCGCCTTCTGCGACGGTACGAACACCGTCATGCCCGGCTTCAGGTCGCCCTGCGCGGCAGCCGCAAAGGTCACGACCGTCGTGTCGTCCGCGACCGAGATGGTCTTTTCCTTGCCGTGAAAGGTCACCGTGATGTTGCGGCCGTCGACGTCCTTGACGGCGTTGGTGACGGTGGCGTTGGTCATGGTGCTGTTCGGCTTCAGATCCCAGGGATAGCTGCCTTCGCCGGTGCCCTTCATGCCCGCCGGGAAGATCAGCACCTCGAGGGCGCCGTCGCCGCCGCGCGATTTGGGCAGCGAGGCGATGCCGACGAAGTCGCCGGGCTTGATGTCGTTGAGCGAGGCCTTGGCCACGCCGGTGACTTTCCAGTTATCGTTCAGCTTGATCGCGGTCGAATTGCCCTCGCGGGTTTTGACCGTCAGCTTCGCGCCGTCGACACTCTCGACCGTGCCGCGCACGCGAACCGTCTCGGCTGCGCTTGCGGCGGAAATGGTGGCTGCACTCAGCAGGGCAATGCCCAGCCCGGTGATTACAGCATAAAACGCTCTCATATTTCGTCCTTTCGCTTTGGCGTGGTGCCGTGAGAGTTACGTTAGGGGATCGCGATGATTACGCGGGGGAGCATCACGGTGCGGTGATCGGGAACACTGGTGCGCTCCCGCAGCCTCATTCCATGTGCCATGTGATTGTCGGAACGATTTTGCCTTGCTCTGCTTGCTCAGGTCGGAGAGGTTCGAACAATGACCATCATGTCAAAGAAAGCTGCGCTGCTCATCCTGGCTGCCGTTGCTGAACTCGCGCTCGCTGACGCGGCATCTGCCCGAGGCGGTGGCAGCAGCTTCATGAACTCGCCGGGCTACCAGCGCCGGCTGCAGGAATCGCGCGGCTACGTCACAAACCAATCGGGCTCACTCGTGTCGCAGCCGGCTGCGCCTGCGCCAGTCCAGCACTCACGCAAATCGCGGCGCCGATAGCCGGTGGCGGGGAGGGCGTCAGCCCCTGGATATGAATGTAGAGTCGCGCGACGAAGGGACGGAAATACTCATCGATCATGTCGGCTGTTGGTCGTGAGCGGGGTCGCGCATTCGCCATCACGAACCGGCATGGCGCTTAGCTTCCGGTGCAGGCCCAGCGATGGTTCCCATCTCGTCCAGCAGCGCCTGGGCCAGTCCCTTCTGCGTATCGGGCAGGCCGCGATTGCGTGCTGCCTGTTCCAGCGCGAAGGTCGCTTCCATGTGAATGCGGAAATGCGCGGCGTTCTGTTCGACGCCGGTGCCCTCAGGCACGTCGCCGAACACCACGTCGTGGCAGCGCGCCACCGAGCGCGAGGTGAAGGCGCGGCAGGTCAGCGGGCGGACCTCATAGACCGTGCAGCGATTGTCCGATCCGAGCAGCGCGCAGCGCATGCGAAGTTTCATGACGTCGGCGGCATCGCGTGCGGCAGCCGCGGCAACTTCGAGGCGGGTGCGGAGTGCCGTCTGTTCGTCCGGCGTGAAATGCGCGGCGATATGTCTTGCCATCACGGTCGCGGTGCCGGGCGGCACCTGGACATAGAGATGACAGCAGGCGGCGCAGCCGCTGGTGCAGGCATTGCCCGGCTGGTTCGGGATGTTGTCGCGAAAACTTGCGGTGGCGGCGTCCGCAATGGCGGTCGCATCGCGGGCGGCGTCCGCGATGCTGTCCGCCTGTTCGAAGGCGACGCCATAGGCCGCGCGCAGATTGCCGAAGATGCCTTCATAGCGGCCGGACAGCGAGCGCATCAGCGTGCCCACTTCCGCGATATTGTCCGACACGAAGTCGATGGCGTCCTGTGCGCTCATGCTGGGGTCCCGATCCGCTCCCGGAATACGCTGCGAATCGCGGGGGCGTCACGCGCAATCTGGGACGGGAACCGGGCTTTACCGTTCAGGCGCGCGCTTTCGCTTTGGCCGGTTCCTTCTGCGCGGCCTTGGCCGGTTTCCCCGTCAGCGCCATGACCGCGACCGCGACCACGCGGTCGGTGATCGCCTGCACATCGTTGAGGTCGCACAGCCCGTCGGACATGCGCGTCAGGCGTTCGCTGTCGCGGATGGTCTGGTGCGCCATGGCCAGCGCGAAATGCAGCGCCCAGAAGATATCCGCGGGATCCTGATCGGGCAGGGAGCGGCGCATCGCCGCGGCGAAGCGCTTGAGGTGATCGACCTCGCGGTTCTTGATCTTGCGGATCGGCGGCACGGATTCGATCGAGGCGCGGATCATGAAACGCGCGGCGTCCGAGCGTTGTTTCTCGGGGCCGAGGCAGCCGCGCAGCGTCGGGCCGACCAGCGCGGCAAAGATCGCATGGATGTCGGCGCGGCCGTCGCCGGCTTCCTCCGCCGCCTTCAATTCGCGCAGGCGCTCGCGATTGGTGGCGAGGCTGCGCGTCACGAACAGTTCGGCGATCAGTTCGTCCTTGCTGCCGAAATGATAATTCACCGCCGCGAGATTGACGTCCGCCGCGGCCACAATGTCGCGCATGGTCACATCCGCAAAGCCGCGTTCGGCATAGAGCCGTTCGGCTGCGGTGATGATCGCCGTCCGTGTGTGGTCTGCTGCCATGCGATCGTCCTGATCAAAACGGTCCTTTTGCAACATGGCCCCATGCAAGTGGCGCGGATCGGGGTCATTGCATTTCAAACGCGTGTATGAAACTATCGTTTGAGCGTCGGGAAATGTCAATGTGCGCCTGATGGCATATTGCATCTGCTCAACGCCATCGCCCCCGCGCGGATCTGTGCCGCATCAGCAGAGACAAATTTGCTCTTGCGGTGATCCAGCGACGGGACAACAGTGCCGCCAACAATTCTAAAAAACGCGAGGATCGCCCCATGGATTTCAATATGTCGGACCGCCAGCGCGAATGGCTCGAGCGCGTGTCCTCCTTCATGACCAAGCATGTCCGCCCCGCCGTGCCGATCTATCGTCAGCAGGACGAAGCGGGCGAGCGCTGGAAGGTGATCCCGATCGTCGAGGAATTGAAGAAGAAGGCGAAGGCCGAAGGCCTGTGGAACATGTTCATGCCGCCGTCGTCGCATGAAGACGACGAATTCCACGGCGCGGGACTGAGCAATCTGGAATATGCGCTGCTCGCCGAACAGATGGGCCATATCGGTTGGGCCTCGGAAGTGTTCAACTGCTCCGCGCCGGACACCGGCAATATGGAAGTGTTCATGCGCTATGGCTCGAAAGAGCATAAGCAGAAGTGGCTGAAGCCGCTGATGAACGGCGAGATCCGCTCCGCCTTCCTGATGACCGAGCCGGATGTCGCGTCGTCGGACGCGACCAATATCGAGACCTCGATCAAGCGTGACGGCGACGAATACGTCATCAACGGCACCAAGTGGTGGTCGTCGGGCATGGGCGATCCGCGCTGCGCCGTCATGATCGTGATGGGCAAGACCGATCCGAGCGCGGCGAAGCACCAGCAGCAGTCGCAGATCCTGGTGCCGCGCGATGCCAAGGGTGTGACGATCGAGAAGATGCTGCCGGTGTTCGGCTTCGACGATGCACCGCATGGCCATGCGCGGGTGAAGCTGGACAATGTCCGCGTTCCCGCCAGCAACATCCTGCTCGGCGAAGGCCGCGGCTTCGAGATCGCGCAGGGCCGTCTCGGTCCGGGCCGCATCCATCATTGCATGCGCACCATCGGCAAGGCCGAAGAGGCGCTGGAGAAGATGGTGCGCCGGCTGTCGTCGCGCACCGCCTTCGGCAAGAAGATCATCGAATATTCGATCTGGGAGCAGCGCATTGCTGAAGCCCGCACCGATATCGAGATGAACCGTCTGCTCTGCCTCAAGGCCGCCGACATGATGGACAAGGTCGGCAACAAGACCGCCCAGCTCGAAATCGCGATGATCAAGGTCTCCGGCCCCAACATGGCGCTGAAGATCATCGACAACGCGATCCAGGCTTATGGCGCCGCTGGCGTGTCCGACGATGCGGGTCTCGCCCGTGACTATGCGTCGATGCGCACCATGCGTCTCGCCGACGGTCCGGACGAGGTGCACAACCGTGCCATTGCGCGGCTCGAACTGCGCAAGTATGCCAATGAGTCGAAGCACTAAGAAACGCTAAGCGGAGACTGACGTGACCGATGGTGTGAAGCGCGACGACGAGTATAACGGCACGAGGCCAGTGGAGGAGCGGCATCGCTTCGACGAGATGAGCCTCGAAGCCTGGATGCGCGAGCATGTGGAAGGCCATGAGGGGCCGCTGACCGTCCTGCAGTTCAAGGGCGGACAAAGCAACCCGACCTATCGGCTGAATACGCCGAAGCAATCCTACGTGATGCGGCGCAAGCCGTTCGGCAAGCTTCTGCCATCGGCGCACGCCGTCGATCGCGAATACAAGGTGATCGCGGCGCTCGGCAAGCAAGGCTTCCCGGTCGCCAAGGCCTACGCACTCTGCACCGATGACAATGTCATCGGTTCGGCGTTCTACATCATGTCGATGGAAGACGGCCGGATCTTCTGGGATCCGGCGCTGCCAACGGTGCCGAAGGAAGATCGTCGCGCGATCTTCACGGCGAAGATCGAGACGCTGGCGCAACTGCACAGTTACGATCCCGAGAAAATAGGGCTGGGCGATTTCGGCCGTCCCGGCAATTACTTTTCCCGCCAGGTCGATCGCTGGACCAAGCAGTATCGCGCCTCCGAGACGCAACTGATTCCGGAAATGGAACGGCTGATCGAATGGCTGCCGACCTCCGTGCCGGAGCAGGAGCGGGTGTCGGTGGTGCATGGCGACTATCGCATCGACAACATGGTGTTCCATACGACGCAGCCGAAGGTGCAGGCGGTGCTCGACTGGGAACTGTCGACATTGGGCGATCCGATGGCCGACTTCACCTATCTTTTGATGCAGTGGATCATGCCGGGCCTCGACGGGCTCGACTTCAAGGCGCTCAACATCCCGACCATGGACGAGGCCGCCAAGATCTATTGCGACAAGGCCGGCCGCAAGAGCGTGCCGGATCTGAACTGGTACTATTGCTACAACCTGTTCCGGCTCACCGGCATTCTGCAGGGCATTGCCGGTCGTGTTCGCGATGGCACCGCGTCGTCCGCCAAGGCGATGGAATCCGCCAAGCGCACGGTGCCGCTGGCGCAGGCGTCGTGGAAATACGCACAGCTCGCGGGCGCGAAATAAACGATTGAAGAGGCGCGACCGACTGGGGATCGCGCCTCTTTCATGATCGCTTCAGAGATGCCCCGCCAAGAGGGCCGGCCGCAGCAAGTGCTGCTGCGTCGATCGACCTGGAAACGCACTTGCCTCTCTCTCCCAGTCTTCGCGGCAGCGTGCTGATGGCCATAGCCATGGCCGGCTTCAGCCTCAACGACGCGCTCACGAAATTCCTGACGCTGCACATGAACTTCGGCCAGGTGATGCTGGTGCGCGGTCTGTTCGCCGTCGTGCTGATCGGCGCGCTCGCCACCCAGCGGAAGGCCCTGCGTCCGCTGCGCATCCTGTTCGTGCCGTCTGTGGCGCTGCGCGTATTCGGCGAGATCGGCGGCACCGTGACTTTTCTGGCGTCGCTCGCACATCTGCCCCTTGCGAACGTATCGTCGATCTTTCAATCGCTGCCACTCGCGATCACGCTCGGTGCGGCACTCATCTTCGGTGAGCAGGTGGGCTGGCGGCGCTGGCTGGCGATCGCCGCGGGCTTCGTCGGCGTTCTCATTGTGGTCCGTCCCGGCATGGAGGGATTCAACCAGTTTTCGCTGCTGGCGCTGTTGTCGGTCGCGTTCTGTACCGTGCGCGATCTCGCGACCAAGCGCATTCCGGCCGAAATCCCTTCACTGTTCGTCACGTTTTTGACGACGATCGTCGTGACGATCGTTGGCGCCATCCTGCTCGTTCCGCTGGGCGGCTGGACGCCACCCTCGAACCGGTCGCTCGGCCTGCTGGCGCTCGCCGCTGTGCTGGTGCTGATTGGATATCAGTGCGTGATCCTGGCGCTGCGCGCCGGCGATATCTCCGCTGTTGCGCCGTTCCGGTACTCGCAACTGCTGTGGGCCATGTTGCTTGGCTACCTCGTGTTCGGCGACGTGCCGGACGGCCCGATGGTTCTCGGCGCGTCGGTGATCGTGCTGTCCGGTCTTTATGCGTTCCATCGCGAGCGGGTTCGCAACCGGTTGCCGGCGGCCAGTGCGCCGAGCATGCCGCCGGATGGGTTGTAGGGCGATCACAGCGGATCCTCAGGATGGGCGTCGCTCCACTCGGCTGTCAGCGCCGGGCCCAGCGCGCAGTGAATGGCAGGGACGCGCGGGTCGTCTGGCTCGCGTTTCTGTTTTGGTGCACACGAGGCGCAATCATTTGGCCTGAGTCTTGCTCTGTTCGGAGCCTGTCCGCTCTGACCGTAACTCATCCAGGATTGTCTTGCCTCTCTCTCCCAATCTGCGCGGCAGCCTGCTGATGGCTGTGTCCATGGCAACCTTCAGCGTCAACGACGCGATCGCCAAATTTCTGACCGTGCAGATGCATTTCAGCCAGGTCATGATGCTGCGCGGGCTATTCGCCAGCGTCATGATCGGTGCGCTGGCGGTGCATCAGGGCGCGCTACGGCCGCTGCGGTTGCTGTTCGTGCCGTCAGTGGCGCTGCGCATCTCCGGGGAGATCGGCGGCTCGGCGCTGTTCCTGGTCGCGGTGAGCGCGCTGCCGCTCGCCAATGTGACCGCCATCGTTCAATCGCTGCCGCTGGTGATGACCTGCGGCGCCGTGCTGATCCTGGGCGAGCCGGTGGGGTGGCGGCGATGGTTGGCGATTGCCGCGGGTTTCATTGGCGTGCTGATCATCGTGCGGCCGGGCGCCGAGGGGTTCAGTCAGTTCACGTTGGTGGCGCTGCTGTCGGTGTTGTTCTACGCCACGCGCGATCTCGTCACCAAACGCATCCCGGCCGAAATTCCCACGCTGTTCGTCACCTTTCTCACCGCCGTTGCGGTGACGCTGGCAGGGGCAGTGTTCACTCTGCTGCACGGGGACTGGACTGCGCTATCGTTTCATTCGCTCGCTTTGCTGGCGCTGGCGGCGGTGATGACGCTGATCGGATTCCAGTGCGTCATCCTCGCATTGCGCGTCGGTGACGTCTCATCGGTCGCGCCGATGCGCTATTCGCAGATGCTCTACGCGATGCTGCTGGGCTATCTGGTCTTCGGTGACGTGCCCGACGCCATGATGGTGCTCGGCGCGAGCGTGATCGTACTGTCCGGCATCTACACATTCCACCGCGAGCGCGTGCGCGACCGCTTGCTGGCGACGAATTCGTCGAACGCTCCGCCCGATGGATTGTAACTGTCTGCGTTATTTCTTGACCGCCCATCCGATACGCAGCGATGGCATGGCGCCGCAATCATAGGTAGCGTTCTATGAGGACGCATTGAGCGCGGCGGTGGGGAAATGCAAACGCATGCGATGGCCGAGACCGATCCGGCTGACGAGACGTCGTTGCGCTATATGGGCTGGCGGATTGTTGCCGCCCTGTTTCTGGTCCAGATCTCGATCTTCGGTTTCGGCCTGTACGGGCAGGGCATCTATGTCGCCGAACTCCGCCGCCTCAACGATTGGCCGACCGGGCTAATCGCAACGGGAAGTACGCTCTGTCTCGTATTGGGCTCCCTGCTATCGATGTTCGTCAGCGATCTGTTGCGCTGGATCGGGCCGCGCAGCCTGGTCCTTGCGGGTATCGCCGCGCTTGCGACAGGTCTTGTATTACTGGCATCGGCGGACTCCCTCCTGCATCTCTATGCAGGCTTTGTCGTGCTCGCGCTGGCCTGGGTCGGCCTTGGCACGATCACCGCTGCGGCGATCGTCGGTGCCTGGTTCGACCGCAAGCGCGGCCTGGCGATCAGTCTCACCTTCACCGGGGCGACGTTCAGTGGCATCTTGTTGATGCCCGGCCTGGTCCTGCTGGTCGAAGCCACCGGATTTCGTCACGCGCTGGATATCGCCGCCGCCGTGTTGGCGATCGTGCTCGTGCCGGTCGTGGCAATCATGGTTCGATTCCCGCGCGCAGGGGAACGGCGGATTGCCGAAGCTGTGCATGCGGCTCCGCCATTGTCACGTGCAGACCTCCTGCGCGATCCCGGGTTCTGGAGCTTGACCGCACCATTCGCGTTCGCGATCCTGGTGCAGGTTGCGTTCATCGTGCATCAGATATCGATCCTGACGCCGGTAATCGGATTTCAGTCGGCGGGCGGCGCGGTCTCGCTCACAACGGCCATGTCGCTGGTCGGGCGCATTACGCTTGGTCTCGTTGCCGACCGCGTCGACCCACGCCGCGCTGCCGCGGTATCGATCTTCAGCCAGGCTGCGGCACTGAGCGTATTGGGGTTATCGACCAGCACGACCGGGCTATTCCTTGCCTGCGCGGTGTTCGGCTTTTCCATGGGCAATCTGATCACGCTGCCGGCGCTGATCGTTCAGCGCGAATTCCCGTCGAACGCGTTCAGCGTGGTGCTCGGGCTGTCCATCGGGATTGCCGGCGTGATCAATGCCTGTGGGCCGGCAACCATGGGGCTTCTGCGAGACCTTACGGGCGGCTACGCGACACCGATTTTCATCGGCGTCGCCATTCAGGTGGCCTCGGCGCTTGCTGTGCTGGCCGCCCCGCGGGCGACGCATGCAGCAGTTGTTCTGGATCGCAGGATGAGTTGAGCGAAGCCAAACCCATCCCGCGTTCCGTCTTAGATCGGCTTGCCCGCATAGGGCATCGACGCCGTCAGGCCGCCGTCCACCGGGATTGCCTGGCCGTTGACGTAGGACGCTTCGTCGCTTGCCAGGAACAATCCCATCGCCGCGAGTTCATGCGGCTGGCCGGCGCGCTTCAGCGGATTGAGCTGGCCGATCTTGCCCTGCGTGCCGCGTTCCTTGGCGTTGTCGAAGATTGGCTTGGTCATGCCGGTCTCGATGAGGCCGGGACATACCGCATTGATGCGCACGCCGGTGCCGGAGAGCGAATAGGCCGTGGTCTGCACCAGGCTGATGACGCCGGCCTTGCTGGACGCATAGGGATGGCCGGAGGCGCCGGACTTCAGGCCCGCGACAGAGGCGGTGAGGACGATGGAGCCGTGGCCCTGTTTCACCATATGCGGCATGGAATGCTTGATTGCGAGGAACGGCCCGATCAGATTGATGCGCAGGATCTCCTGCCATTGCTCGACGGTCTGCTCCAGCAGCGGCACGAGGCCGCCTGATATGCCGGCATTGGCCCAGATCGCGTCGAGCTTGCCGTATTTTGAAAGCGCCTTTTCGACATAGGCTTTCACATCGCTCTCGGAACCGGCATCCGCCGTGATCGCTTCAATGGTGCCGCCGGCATCGCTCACAAGTTTGGCTGTCTCATGCACGCTCTCGCTGCGGTCGACGATGACGAGCTTCGCGCCTTCCAGCGAGAACAATTGCGCTGCGGCGCGGCCGATGCCGCTGCCTGCGCCGGTGATGATGACGGATTTGCCTGCGAGGCGGCCCATAACTCTCTCCCTGTATGTTTTTGTGCGGCGTGCCGCCATATGGAATTCAATGATGCGTGCCAAGCTGCGAAGATGCTTGAGGCGCTTCGCGCTCTGACGTAGGACGGATGAAACAGTATTGAAGGGTGGTCACGATGTCCAACGCCGAGAAACCGTTCGTGGCGCAGCATACAGTCCCTCAAGGCGTGACGGCGACGCGGTGGTGGTGGGTGCGACACGCCCCGGTGCGGAGTGACGGCGGCAACATCTATGGCCAGAAGGACATGGACTGCGACTGCAGCGACCGCGTGGTGTTCGATGCGGTCGGCAAGATCCTGCCACGCAATGCCGTCTGGGTCGCCAGCAATCTCAAGCGCACGCATCAGACGGCGAGTGCGATCTGGGCCGCAGGATTTCCGAAGCCCGACGCGATGCCGCATGAAGCGGATTTCGCCGAACAGCATCTCGGCGACTGGCAGGGCATGAACCGCGCCGCGTTCTTCGCCAGCCGTCCCATCAATGTCGGCAGCTACTGGTTCGCGCCCATCGATGAACCATCGCCGAATGGCGAAAGCTTCATGGACCTCTACAACCGCGTGCGCCGTGGCATCGAGCGCATCAATGTCGAGCACGCCGGCAAGGATATTATTGCAGTGGCGCATGGCGGCACGATCAAGGCGGCCATCGGTCTTGCGCTCAACGATCAGCCGGATCGTGGCCTCGCATTCACCATCGACAACTGCTCGGTGACGCGGCTCGATCATCTCGCCAGCGACGGCCACAGCGGCTGGCGCATCCCGATGGTCAACCAGCAGCCATGGATCGCCGATCCCTCGCATGCAGCGATGCATCAGCCGGCGGGGCCGGAAGTCGCGACGTCGAGCACAAAGCTGGCGTAGTTGCTAACCTCTCCCCGCTTGCGGGGAGAGGTCGGATCGCGAGCGCAGCGAGTGATCCGGGTGAGGGGGACTATCCATTCGCTCCGAGCTTGCGGAGGCTCCCCCTCACCCCACCCCTCTCCCCGCAAGCGGGGAGAGGGAGCGAGAGGCCGGCGTTTTAAACAACATCAACAACATCAGGGAGAAACACACATGAAGCTGTTCGACATGACCGGAAAAGTTGCCGTCATCACCGGCTCGACGCGTGGCATCGGCCGCGCCATTGCCGAGCGCATGGCCGAGCACGGCGCCAAGGTGGTGATCTCGTCGCGCAAGCAGGATGTCTGCGACGACGTGGCGAAGGAGATCAACGCGCAGTTCGGCGCGGGGACGGCGGTGGCCGTCGCCGCGAACATCTCCAGCAAGGAGAACCTGCAGAACCTCGTCGACGAGAGCAAGAAGGCGTTCGGCAAGATCGACGTGCTGGTGTGTAACGCTGCGTCGAATCCGTATTACGGGCCGCTGGCCGGCATTTCCGACGATCAGTTCCGCAAGATTCTCGACAACAACATCGTCGCCAATAACTGGCTGACCAGCATGGTCGTGCCCGACATGATCGAACGCAAGGACGGCTCGGTGATCATCGTGTCGTCGATCGGCGGGTTGAAGGGCTCGACGATCCTGGGCGCCTATGCGATCTCGAAAGCCGCCGACATGCAGCTCGCGCGCAATCTCGCCTGCGAATACGGCAAGTTCAATGTGCGTGTGAACTGCATTGCGCCGGGCCTCATCAAGACCGACTTTGCCAAGGCGCTGTGGGACAATCCGGAGAACCTCAAGGCCTCCACCGCACGCTCGCCGCTGCTGCGCATCGGCATCCCCGATGAAATCGCGGGCGCCGCGGTGTTCCTGGGATCCGCAGCCGGGAATTTCATGACCGGGCAGACCATGGTGATCGACGGCGGCGCGACGATTAGTTGAGCCTCACATTCGTCGTTCCGGGGCGCGGGCGCATCTTTGCGCACGCGAACCCGGAACCTCGGCATGGGAGTCTCTGACGGCGCCAGGCGATGTCGGGATTCCGGGTTCGTGTCCGGCAATTGCCGGCCACGCCCCGGAATGACGAGTTTTTCTTGCTTACTCCACCGCCGCGTAGACGAGACTCCGGATCAGTGTCCTGAAATATTCCCGCTGCCCCGGCCCCTGCGACATGAACACCGCGAACAGTTCTTCCTGCGGATCGATCCAGAAGAACGTGCCGGCGACTCCGCTCCAGAAGAACTGACCCTTCGATCCCGCATAGGGCGCGTGACCATCGTCCGTGCGCACGGCGAAGCCGAGGCCGAAGCTGTGGCCGGGCGGCACGAGATGTGTCTCCAGCTTCACATTGGGGTTGAGGTGATTGGACGCCATCAGATGCAGCGTGCGGCTGCCGATCACGCGGTTGCCGTCCAGCGTGCCGCCGTTGAGCAGCATCTGGCAGAAGCGCGCATAGTCCATGGTCTTTGATACCAGTCCGCCGCCGCCAGATTCCATCTTCGGAATTTCGAGCGGATCGAACAGCGCGACTTTCTCGCCGGTCCACGGATCGGTGAGGAAGGGCTGCGCGATACGGTCCTTGTTCGCGCTTGCAGTGTGGAAGCCGGTCTCGGCCATCTGCAGCGGTGCAAGAATATTCTCGGTGAGATAGCTGCCCAGCGACTTGCCGGACACGACCTCGATGACGCGGCCGAGAATGTCGGTGGAGCGGCTGTAATTCCATTCACTGCCAGGCTGGCAGATCAGCGGCAGGCCGGCAACGATTGTCGCATGTTCTTCATTGGTGATGTTGCGATTGCGCAGATTCGACTTCTGGTACATCCGCTGCACCATGCCGTTGCCGGTGATCTCATAGGAGATGCCCGAGGTGTGGCGCAGCAGGTCGTGGATCGTGATCGGGCGCAGCGGCAGCGCCAGTTCGAGCGCGCCGTTGCGCTCGACGCCGACCTTGGTGTCGGCGAATGCGGGGATGTATTTCGCCAGCGGGTCGTTCAGCAGGATATGGCCGTTCTCGACCAGCTGCATGATGCCCAGCGAGACGATCGGCTTGGTCATCGAGAAGATGCGGAACAGGCTGTCGCGCGTCATGGCCGCGGAGCCGTCCGGGGTCTGCTTGCCGAAGGCCTCGAAATAGCCGATCTGGCCGCGGCGGGAGACCAGCATGGTGACGCCCGGCGTGGTGCCCTTGTCGATCTCGCGCTTGAACGCGTCCGACATGATTTGAAGACGGTTTGATGACAATCCCAGCGTTTCCGGCCGGGCCTGCGGCAGCTCGGGGGTCTCGAGGGAAATGGCGTGTTTTGCGGCAGTTTGGGCGTTCATGGGGGCTCCCGATAGTGCTTTGATTGATCTTGTCATTTGCCGGCTTACATAGGGGGCTCGCCGGCATGGTTGGACGAGCTTGGCCCAGAAGTTCGGGCTTGAACAGGGCCGTTTTCCCTTGTAACCAGCCGCCGGTTTGGTGCTGCGCACGGGCGTGGCTTAACAGGTGGATCTATGGCCAAAGCAAAATTTGAACGTAACAAGCCGCACTGCAATATTGGTACGATCGGTCACGTTGACCACGGCAAGACGTCGCTGACGGCGGCGATCACGAAGGTGCTGGCAGAGACGGGCGGTGCTACGTTCACCGCTTACGACCAGATCGACAAGGCGCCCGAGGAAAAGGCCCGCGGCATCACGATTTCGACCGCGCACGTCGAATACGAGACCGCCAACCGCCACTACGCCCACGTCGACTGCCCTGGCCACGCCGACTATGTGAAGAACATGATCACCGGCGCCGCGCAGATGGACGGTGGCATCCTGGTCGTGTCGGCCGCTGACGGCCCGATGCCGCAGACCCGCGAGCATATCCTGCTGGCCCGCCAGGTCGGCGTTCCCGCGCTGGTCGTGTTCCTGAACAAGTGCGACATGGTCGACGATCCGGAGCTGCTCGAGCTCGTGGAAATGGAAGTGCGCGAACTGCTCTCGAAGTACGACTTCCCGGGCGATGACATTCCGATCATCAAGGGTTCGGCGCTGGCCGCTCTCGAAAACTCGGACCAGAAGCTCGGTCACGACGCCATTCTCGAACTGATGAAGAATGTCGACAGCTACATCCCGCAGCCGGAGCGTCCGGTTGACCAGCCGTTCCTGATGCCGGTGGAAGACGTGTTCTCGATCTCGGGCCGTGGCACCGTTGTCACCGGCCGCGTCGAGCGCGGCATCGTCAAGGTCGGCGAGGAAATCGAAATCGTCGGTATCCGCGCCACGCAGAAGACGATCTGCACCGGCGTTGAAATGTTCCGCAAGCTGCTCGATCAGGGTCAGGCCGGCGACAACATCGGCGCGCTGCTGCGCGGCACCAAGCGTGAAGACGTCGAGCGCGGCCAGGTGCTGTGCAAGCCGGGTTCGGTGAAGCCGCACACCAAGTTCAAGGCCGAAGCCTACATCCTCACCAAGGAAGAGGGTGGCCGTCACACGCCGTTCTTCACCAACTACCGTCCGCAGTTCTACTTCCGCACCACCGACGTGACCGGTGTTGTGCATCTGCCGGAAGGCACCGAAATGGTGATGCCGGGCGACAACATCGCCATGGAAGTGCACCTGATCGTACCGATCGCGATGGAAGAAAAGCTGCGCTTCGCCATCCGTGAAGGCGGCCGCACCGTCGGTGCAGGCGTCGTCGCTAGCATCATCGAGTAGGTGTGAGATGACCGACTATCCTGTTCGCGTTTTTGTTGGACCGACAAATTCGAAGGCCGAGATTATTCTCGACCAAGCGCGACGGATGGTCGATTTGATGGGACGTTTCACCACGAAGCGCGGGCAAACCAACAGCCGGTTTGCCCGCGTAGGTTACCTTCGATTTGTGTTTCCCACCCGCCGGATTGCTCGCAAGTTTCAATCGTTGGTTTCCCAGTACTGTGCACCGTCTGTAACGACGAAGCGCTACCGGCGGTGATACTCAAGAATCCACACGTTGGCCCCGGGACCAAAATCAGGAACCGGCCAGTTAAGTCGTCCGGAACGAGCTTCGCCTCTTGCAAATCAGGCGTCGCATATGCTTCAAACGGCGCGGAAATGACGGTGCGCCGTTTTCCTGTAGGGGTGTAGCTCAGTTGGTAGAGTACCGGTCTCCAAAACCGGTTGTCGTAGGTTCGAGCCCTACCGCCCCTGCCAATGTTTTCAATGACTTAGCGTAAGTCGCTTCCGCCAAATCCGTCGATTGCCACCGGAAAGCGGGTCCATTCGTTCTATCTCTGTGCTTAAAGTGCTTAGCGCGGCCTCGATCGCCGCCGCGGCCTTGTCGTCTGTCTGGGGCATAAGGTGGCCGTAGCATCTAGTGTGATCGTCGGGGAAACGCTTGAGTGACCTTCTGGCTGCAGCCGGGGTGTGATCATGAGGGCGGTCTTGGCGATATTCGACTGCATCATGATCGCAGTGGCATTTGTGCTTCTGTTCCTGATCGTTGGGATATGCCATCCGATCATCCAATGAGCTTCACGACTTGCCCGTACGAACTCGATGCCCGGGCGGTCCCGGGCATCCGACTGCGTGGTGTTTGAAGGGGACCCGCGGAGTGACCTTGGCGTTTTCATGCCATGAGTTGTGGCGCGCCGCGTTGGCGCCTTGATGCAGGTTGTGCTTCAAGCCATGGTGGTGCGGGGGGAACATCATGGCTGACAAAATCAACGTTATTCCGCGTCTTGACGATCAGACTGTCTTGCGTCTGTTCCGGGACATTGACGAGAAATACCCAGCTCAAAATTTTTCGCTCTACATCATGGGGCTGGACCCGATCAACTTTCGCGACGCGCCTGCCGAGCGAAGCCGGCTTGTCGAAGCAGTCGACGTTCCGGGATCGTATTTAGTTTCGCAGGTTGGCGTGCACTACAATGGCTTCAGTGTTCAGTTTTTTCGGGGATGCGAGCCTGGACGGATCCCAACGTCTCCTTATACCGACGAAATCAAGGTGGCGGGCAGCGGCAGCGCTTTCGGAGAGGCGGATCGGCTAAGTGTGATCTCGATGCTCAACGGCGTTTTCGACGCGAAGATTATCGGGAGTGCGGGGCCTGGCCCCGTCTCTTCCATCGATCAGCTTGCTGAAGTTTATCAATCCACCGTCCTTAAGCTTGAGACCAAGTTCGCGGAGCAGATTGAGAATATATCCTCTTGGACGGTAGAGCAGGCAGCGGCCTACGAGAAGCGCAAGTTAGCGCTTGCCGAAGAAACGCAAATCGAGCGTGCGGCGCTTCAACTAAATTTTGATCAGAGAGACGCTGCGCTCAAACATCAGGCCACTGAGTTAGACGAGCTACGTAAAAAGCTGGATGATCGAGACTACATGCATGTTCGTCGAGCGATCCGCGGTGAACTGCAAGAGATCGTCAAAGCGAGGGAAGAAAAGTTCACGTTGACGAGCAACACTCGTCAGCTGCGCGGACCAGTTCATCTGGCGATGATGCTGTTGTTGCTCTTTCTGCTCGCCTTGAACGGCATTTTTCTTTGGCAGCTCATGGGGGTTGATGTCGGTAATGCTTCAATAGCTGTATTGGCTTGGGTATTCGCGAAACAGGGTTTGGCGGCAATCGCTTTTATCGGCTCCATTTACTACTATGTGCGTTGGATGAACCGGTGGTTCGAGCAGCATGCTGCTGCCGAATTTCTGCTCAAGCAGTTTCAGCTCGACATTGATCGCGCGAGTTGGGTGGTCGAAACGGCTTTAGAGTGGAGAAGGGACCAACAGAGCGAGATCCCGGCTCCGTTGCTTGAGGGAATCAGCCGTAATCTTTTCGTAGATCGTGATCGCGATACCGAAAAAACGTCTGCCGCAGACGATCTGGCGTCAGCGTTGGTCGGCAATGCCTCCGCCGTTAAACTTAAGGTGGGCGAGAACGAGGTCAGCATTGACAGAAAGGGGCTGTCCGGGCTCGCAAAGACACCGGCTTAGTGAGCGAGATTCCAAGCGCGTCTCGCAAATCTCTATTTGCCACCGGGATTGCTACTGGACGCGAAATGATAGGCTGGGATTAACGCGCCGTCTCGCTCTGCGATGCGTGACGCCGCTCTAGGGGTAATAGAACGACGCTGCGCCGTCCTTTGTATAGATCCAGGTGCCGTCCTCGTAAAACTGTGGGCCGCCGCTTGGGGAATGCCACCAGCCATCATCGCGCCAGAATGCGCGGGTGCCGTCGATACCGTAAATATTGTCATCGATCCGGTAAAAGGCGGCCGTGCCGTCTTTTGCGTAGATCCACTGTTCGTCAGCCATGTCCGAGACTCTCGTACCGATATGTGCTGCATGTAAACCGCTGGCGGGATGTCGACAACTATGCTGGCGAGGGCGGCGTGAGCCATGTCTGACAGGTCTTCTCGCGGGTCGCGGGAAGCCGGCGATGTCCGCTCAGCTGAACTGCCGCTTTTGCGGCGCTGCCACCACGCGGTCGCGGCCGGTATCCTTGGCTCTGTAGAGCGCAAGGTCGGCGCGCGCCAAAATGTCTTCCGGCGTATCGTTGTGCCTGATGGCGCTGATCCCGGCGGATATCGTCAGAGTCAGATCCTGCGCAATCGCTGACCAGTTCAGTTCCGTGATCAGGCCGCGCAATCGATCCAGCGTCTGGATCGCAAGATCAATGTCGGTGTCCGGCAGGATCAGCAGAAACTCCTCGCCGCCCTGACGGCCGAACCTGTCGATGGTGCGGATATTGGCGAAGACCGAGATGGCAAAGGCGCGCAGCACTTCATCGCCCACCGGATGTCCGAAGTGATCATTGATCTTCTTGAAGTGATCGAGGTCGATGATCGCGATGCAGCAGGTTGTGGCGTTGCGCTGGGCCTTGGCGATCTCGTCGTTCAGGCACTTCATGATGTAGCGCCGGTTCAATGCGCCGGTGAGCTCGTCGAGTTGCGCCAGTTCCTCGATCCGCGCATTGGCGGCCGCGAGGTCGTTGCTGCGACGATACAGCAGTTCGCGCATCGAGCTGCCGTAGAGGCCGGCGCTGGCGCAGCGGCCAAGCGCGCTGACGAAACAGGCCAGCGCCAGAGCGCGCTCGGTCGCGGTGGCCATGGGAATGCCGATCGGCTTGTCGGTCATCAGAAAAAGCAGTGCGAGGCCCAGCGTTGCGGTGGACCAGACGATGCCGGTCTGGCGCGCACTCATGCGGAGTGCGGCGAAGCCGAGCACGACGAAAATGATGGAGATGAAGTAGAAGCCGATCTGCGGCACGAGATAGATCGCACCGATCTGGACGATGATGCTGACGATGGAGAGGGGGACCGTGAGGTAGGGGTCCTTGAAACGGTCGTTGACCTGGATTTCCGAGAGATAGGCAGCAATGCCGACCACAGCGAGCCTGATGGCCAGATACACGACCCCCGTCGCCACGGTGGTCACGCCGATCATGGCGTAGAGCAGCAGGATCGCGGCATCGATCAGATAGCTCGACGCCTGCGCGATATAGGCGGTTCGCCGCCGCGCGATCCGCAATGCCGAATCCTTGCGGAGGTCCCTCGTGGAGGCGTCGGTTCCCTCGGACAGGGTGGTGATGCTGGTCATTCGCTGATGCCCGTCGCATTGCCGATCAAACAAGCAATCTGCCGATCAAAACATTTAGGTCTGCTAATACATCCACTTACTGGAGTACCTGGGTAGCTTCTCGCGTTTTAGTCTGGCCGCGGGGTTAATGGAATCTGACGATCCGCGGGGCAATTTGCTCAATAGGCTGATGGCCATGTCCGACATCGGCTTTGCCAATCATGCGCGATCGTGCTGCTCCCCGCGTTTGCGTTTCTGCGTCCCTGCGGCGTGCGGTCGCGGCGATGAACCTGGCTTGCCGCGCGCGCGACACACCCGTTGGGAATTTCAGCCGGAAGTCGAGAATGAAATTACTTGTGACGTTCGTCGTGGGGGCCACGACGTTACTGGTGTCGTCCTTTGGACATTTGTCATTGAGTCATGGCGCTCATGCCGCCGACCTGCTCTGGCAGGTGGAAAGTCCATTTCGCTTCTTCAAGAATGCAGCATCCTTCGCGATGTATGAGCGCGGCTATCCTGCTGCGCGCAACGAGATGGTGCTGCCGCCCGCCGATGTGGTGTGGCGCACCGAGCGGCGGCTGAACGATCCCGATTGCCGCGACATGACCAGCCCGACCAGTTGCGCCGACACCGCGCGGGCGCGCTACGATCGCTCGCGTCTCGGCTGGGCGTCGCAGACCGTCGACGCCGTCTGCTACGACAGCCGGCAGGGCCGCTATCTCGCGAGTTGCGACCGGCGTTATTCGTGGGGCACGGCCAAGGAAGATTACGTACTGCCGGATGCGCATACGGTGCTGATCCGGCTGTCGCCCGAGCGCATTGCCGAAGCTGGCGCATATGATTGCGTCTGGAGCTGGACGCCGCGGCGGCCGGGCAGCAGGACCGAGTCCACAACGCAATCCTGCGCGACGCCGCTCAAGATCACGCGCCTGCCTTATGCCGTCGATCGCAACCTGTCCGGTGCATCGGTCCAGGTCAAATTGCCCGACGGTCGAATGTTGAACGACCCGCAGGTCGTCGTCGAGGATCTGTTCATCGTGGCGCTCGGCGATTCCTTTGCCTCGGGCGAAAGCAATCCGGACGTTCCGGTGACATTCAGCGCCGTCCGCGAGATGGTCTACGATCCCACCCTGATGCGCGAGGAGATGGCGACGCGCAGCACCGCCAAGTCGCTGCAGAAACTGACCCCCGCTGCACCGGTGGGAAGTTTCGACTACAAGAACCTGCCGCGGCGCAAGCTCGCCGACGAGGAGCAGGAGCTTTATTTCCCGCTCGCGTCTGCGCAGTTCGACAAGGCCTTCAACGCTGCCAATCCGCGCTGGCTCAGCCCCGATTGCCACCGCTCGCAATACGGCTATCCGTTTCGCGTCGGGCTGCAACTCAGTTTGGAAAATCCGCACCGGTCGATCACGCTGGTAAGCCTTGCCTGCACCGGCTCGGAGGTCACCGAAGGTCTGTTCCTCGAGAAGAAGGCGCGTGAGGGCGCCGGCAACGCGATGGTGCGCTCGCAGCTCGATCAACTTGCCGATCTGATCTGCAAAAGCCCCGCGGGTCGCACGCAGCGTGCGACCTACAATCTGCCGACCTATGCCAGCGGCAGCGTGCAGGTCGCCAATATGCCGGTGACAAAATCCTGGTGTGCGCCGAATGAGCGCAAGCGGCCGATCGACACACTGCTGCTGTCGATCGGCGGCAACGATGTCGGCTTCTCGCCGCTGATGGTCTATGCGATGACCGAATCCGCGGGTGATCTGGCACCGATCGCGAACCTGCTCGGCAAGCAGATCCGGTTCTCGCCGCAAGTTTCGCGCGCTTACATGGAGCAGCTCGACGAGCGCATGGTGGCGCTCCGCGATGCCTTGCGCGACGGCTTTGGCGTGGCGCCCGCGAAGGTGTTGCAGACGGCTTACGAGCCGATCCAGTTCGACGAGACAGGAGCCTTGTGCGGCGCGCAGCCGACGCTCGGCCTCGACGTCCACAAGAAGCTGGTGCTGTCGCGCGAACGGCTGGCCGAGACGGTCAACTTTCTGAACGATTTCTTCGCCCGGACCGCCTGCATCACCAACGGGCGGGGCGGGGGCTGCCCGGCGCTGGCCACCGGCGCTGGAACCGGCTTCCAGCTCATCACCGATCACCAGAGCGAATTCGCCAAACGCGGGCTCTGCGCGCGCGATCCGAAGCGGCCGCAGGCAGACGGCGAGGCGATGGCGATGCCGCGGCGCTGGATCGGCAAGGAAGACTTCACGCCCTATTCGCCGGCGGCCTATCTGCCCTATGCGTCGCGCTGGCGCCTGTTCCGGACCCCGAATGACGCGTTTCTGACCGCAAACGTCCATTCGCCGGGCTTTACCCAGTTCGACATCCTGCAGCCGGTCTATGCGGCCATGTATAGCGGCGCGGTGCACCCGACCGCGGAGGGCCACGCCATCGTCGCCGATCATGTCGTCCGGCACGTCCGTGCGGCGGTCGGCAAACCGTCGCCGGGGGTGGGCGGACGCTGATCCAGGTGGTATCCGGTGGCGGGAAGGGTTCCCGCTGGTCCGGCCCGGATACCTTGACCTTTGGTCCGGTCCGAAGTAGGAAGCTGCACTCGCTGTCGGCCCGGTGACCGGATATCCGACGCGGCAAATCCCCGAACGAACGAGCCCGCTTGGCGGCTCATCCTTGAATAAAGGGTTGGGCGCAAGAGGGCTGTTCGGATTCTGAAACCAATTCAATCGTCTCACGACGGATGCGGATCACATAACGATGGCGTTCAGCCCGTTCAAATTCCTGCAGGAAGTGCGCACCGAGACCAACAAGGTCACGTGGCCCTCGCGACGCGAGACGACCATCACGACCATCATGGTTTTCGTCATGGTGGCGCTGTCGTCGATCTTCTTTTTTGCGGCGGATCAGGTCATCCGCTACCTCGTCGCCTTTTTGCTCACGATGCACTGACGGAACAGAATTATGAGCATGCGCTGGTACATCGTTCACGCCTATTCGAATTTCGAAAAGAAGGTGATGGAGTCGATCAAGGAACAGGCCAAGCAGCGTGGCCTGGAAGACCTGTTCGAACAGATCCTGGTTCCGGTCGAGAAGGTCACCGAAATACGTCGCGGTCGCAAGATGGACGCCGAGCGCAAGTTCTTCCCGGGCTACGTGCTGGTGAAGATGCAGCTCACCGACGAAGCGTTTCATCTGATCAAGAACACCCCGAAGGTCACGGGCTTCCTCGGCGCGGAAAACAAGCCGATGCCGATTTCGGAAGCCGAAGCCATGCGCATTCTGCACCAGGTGCAGGAAGGCGTGGAGCGCCCGAAGGCGTCGGTGTCGTTCGAGATCGGCGAGAACGTGAAGGTGGCCGATGGTCCGTTCGCGTCGTTCTCCGGCGTCGTCGAGGAAATCGACGAGGCACGTTCGCGCGTGAAGGTCGCAGTGTCGATCTTCGGCCGCGCCACGCCGGTCGAACTGGAATTCGGTCAGGTCGAAAAGGTCTGATCGCAATAGCGCGAGGTTCGCCTCGCGCTTCTAAGGCCGTGGGAGGAAGAGGGCGGTTGCCAACCGCTTATCGACCGAACCACGAAACCTGAAACAGCCGGTCGATGACCGGCACAACAGGAGTGACACATGGCAAAGAAAGTGACCGGATACCTGAAGCTTCAGGTGCCGGCCGGTGCGGCGAACCCTTCGCCCCCGATCGGTCCCGCGCTTGGTCAGCGCGGTTTGAACATCATGGAATTCTGCAAAGCGTTCAACGCGCAGACGCAGAAGGAAGAAAAGAACACCCCAATCCCGGTGGTGATCACGATCTATGCCGATCGTTCGTTCACCTTCGCCCTCAAGACCCCCCCGATGTCCTTCTTCATCAAGAAGGCCGCCAAGCTCACCTCCGGCTCCAAGCTGCCGGGTCGTGACAAGGCCGGCGCGGTGACCAAAGCGCAGGTGCGCGAGATCGCCGAAGCGAAGATGAAGGATCTGAATTGCGACACCATTGAATCGGCCATGAAGATGGTTGAGGGCTCTGCCCGTTCGATGGGTGTCGAGGTCGCGGGGTAAACGGTCATGGCAATTGGAAAACGTTTGAAGAAGGCCCGTGAGGGCATCGACCGCGAGAAGCTCTATCCGGTCGCCGAGGCCATCAAGATGGTCAAGGAACGCGCCAAGTCGAAGTTCGATGAGACCATCGAAATTTCGCTGAACCTCGGCGTCGATCCGCGTCACGCCGACCAGATGGTCCGTGGCGTCGTCACCCTGCCGAACGGCACCGGCCGCACCCTGCGCGTCGGCGTGTTCGCCCGTGGCCCGAAGGCTGAAGAAGCCAAGGCTGCCGGTGCAGACGTCGTCGGTGCAGAAGACCTGTTCGAGAAGGTCCAGGCCGGTCAGATCGATTTCGATCGCTGTATCGCAACCCCCGACATGATGCCGCTGGTCGGTCGCCTTGGTAAGGTGCTCGGTCCGCGCGGCATGATGCCAAACCCGAAGATCGGCACCGTGACCATGGACGTCACCGGCGCAGTCAAGGGTGCCAAGGGCGGTTCGGTCGAGTTCCGCGTCGAGAAGGCCGGCATCGTGCAGGCTGGTATCGGCAAGGCATCTTTCTCGGAAGAGAAGCTCGTCGAAAACATCAAGGCTCTGGTCGATGCCGTCTCCAAGGCGAAGCCGGCTGGCGCCAAGGGCACCTATCTGCAGCGCGTTGCTGTGTCTTCGACCATGGGCCCCGGCGTCAAGGTTGAGACGGGCACCGTGCTCGGCTAAGCCGGAACAAGGCTTGCAAGAAACCAGGGCGGAATCGGGCAACCGGTTCCGCCCTTTCTTTTGTCTTCCGCTCTTTGACCCAGCAGGAATGTCACGATGGCCGAGAAGGTTCTGATCTATTCGCGTTTCCCGAAGTCCCAGATGGTGCGCATCGGCGAGCACTTCGACCTACTAGACGCTGCAGGCAAGCCACCGCTGCAGACCTTTTCCGCTGACCAACTGAAAGACGTGCGCGCGCTGATCACCGCGGGCGGTCAGGTGCTCAAGGCAGACGTGATGGACATGATGCCGGCGCTCGGCGCCATCATCTGCTACGGCACCGGCTATGACGGCGTCGACTTCAAGGCCGCGGCCGAGCGCAAGATCGTGGTCGGCAACAGCCCGGGCGCAAATGCGGCCTCGGTCGCCGATCTGGCACTGACGCTGATGCTCGCGGTGACGCGCCGTCTGCTGCCAGCGGATCAGTATCTGCGCGAAGGCGGCTGGTCCTCCGCAAAGCCGTCGCCGCTGATGTCGCCGCAGCCCGGCAATCCGGGCCGCAAGGTGGGCGTTTACGGCATGGGCGAGATCGGCCGCAAGATCGCATCGCGCGTCGCGGCCTTCGAATGCGATGTCGCCTATCACAGCCGCAGCAAGCATGATGTGCCGTATCGCTATGAGCCCAGCCTCGAAGCGCTGGTCGAATGGTGCGACGTGCTGATGATCGCCGTGCGGGCAGGGGGCGATACCAACCGCATCATCGATGCCGCGATGCTGAAGAAGCTCGGCGCGAATGGCGTCGTCGTGAATATCTCGCGCGGCTCGGTGATCGATCAGGCTGCACTGACAGCGGCGCTGACGGACAAGACCATCGCCGGCGCCGGCCTCGACGTGTTCGAGAAGGAGCCGCATGCACCCGATGCGCTGACCGTGCTGCCGAATGTTGTACTGACGCCGCATATCGGTGGTCACACACTCGACTCGCACACGGCGATGCAGGACTGCGTCATTGCCAATCTCGACGCGTTTTACGCAGGCAAGGGGCTGCCATACGCGGTGGCGGTCTAGGGCAGCTATTCGGTGATCTGGAAACTGGTGAACAGGTCAACCACGCTCTGAGGCGCGTTGTCGTTGAAGAACAGCTTCAGATTCCGGTCAGTCTCCGCGGCAACAGACGCGCTGCGGGGAAAGAGGTCCGTTTCATAAGCGATAAGCGCGGCTTCGACGTCTTCCGGATTGGCGGCAAGTGCCCGTCCGAGCTCGGCGCCGTCATACATTGCGAGATTGGCGCCTTCGCCGCGAATGGTGACATCAGGTGCGCCGCATCGCCGAGCAGCGTCACGCCGGCTACGCGATCCCATCGGTGTTCGATCGGCAGCGCATAGATCGGGCGAAGCACAGGGGCGGCCTCGCTGTCGGCGATCAGGGCTGTCAGTTCCGGAGCCCAGTCGTCGAATTCTGCGGCGATGCGGGCGAGGGCATTCGTCCAGTTCGAGAAGTCGATGCGGGCAATCCAGTCCTCCGGCTTGTTCAGGGCCACGTAGCCTTGCAGCGTTCCATCGGCGTGTCGGTGCGCAAAGATTCCCTGGCCCGGTGCAATCGCCATCAGTGTGCCGCCGCCAACCGCGTCCGCGCTGGCCTTGTGGCGGGTGTCGGCGTCGAAAAGAAACGTCTCGATGAATGACGTGCCGACATAGGCCGGTTTCTCCCCGGAGAGGAGCGGGCGAACACGTGACCAGGCGCCGTCGGCACCGATGAGGAGATCGGTCGATACCGTTGAGCCATGGGAGAAGGTCAGTGCGTGCCGCCCGCCGCCGAGCGGAGACGCCGCTGCAAGTTTGTGTCCCCAGCGGATCGTGTCGGCAGGAAGGGAATCGAGCAGAATCTGGCGAAGCTCTCCGCGATCCACCTCAGGTCGACCGCCGTTGCCCATGTCGGGCCTGTCAAACAGCAGCTTGCCGTCCTTATCGCGTATCCGCTTGGCGTCGGCACCGACGATGATGATGTCGCGGAAAGCTTCGAACAATCCCGCCGCCTTGAGGGCGAGCTGCCCGTTATATTCGTGAATATCGAGCAGGCCTCCTTGTGCCCGCGAGTCGGCCGCGGCTTCAGCTTCATAGATCGTCGCTGCGATACCGTGAACATGGAGCACGCGGGCAAGCGTCAGCCCGCCGAGCCCCGCGCCGACAATCGCCACATGAGTATTCATCTCGCCACCTTCGCAGTCGCAGGCTGTCCCGGGACATTTCCAAGACCTCAAATGGAACGTCATTCCATTCTATTGGAACGGTGTTCCATTTATGTCAAGGTGGGGACATGGCCAAGAAAACTCGCAGCAGCCCACGACGCGAAGACTCGCTCTCCCGGGATCGCATCATCGAAGCGTCGATCGCGATCCTGGACGGCAGCGGGGAAGATGGTCTGACATTCCGTGCCCTGTCGGAGCGGCTCGCCACTGGTCCCGGGGCTATTTATTGGCACGTGCCCAACAAGGGCGATCTGCTGACTGCTGCCTGCGACGCCATCATCGCCCGCGCGATGAACGCGCCCTTGGTCGGCGCGACGCCTCAGGCCATCATTCGCACCCTCGCGCTAGGCATGTTTGACGCGATCGACGCGCATCCGTGGGTTGGGTCGGCGCTCACACGCGCTCCCGGGCAGTTGCCCATGGTGCGAATACTCGAACGCATCGGCCGACAGGTGAGCGCCCTTGGCGTGCCGGACGAGGAACAGTGGGCGACGGTGGGTGCGTTGCTGAACTACATCCTCGGCGTCGGTGCGCAGAACGCGGCCAATGGGCAGCTCGGCCGGACGCGAGGAATCGACAGGTCTGACTTTCTGGACGCGGTCGCAACCACCTGGTCTCAGCTCGATCCGGACGCGTATGCATTCACCCGCAGCATGGCTGCACATTTGCGGGGGCACGACGACCGCAGGGACTTTCTCGCCGGAATCGATCTCATCCTGAGCGGCATCGAAGCGTCGCGGCGCCTCTGAAAAGCTGACGACTGGTCTGAAGGGCCGTTTCGCAAGAACCAATTTCGTTCCCGCGCGGTACAAAAATAATTGAATGGGTTATTCCGCAATGCGGATGTAGATGTCGGCTGTTTAGAACAACTCGAATGTAGGCGTACATTCGACGACATAGGACATCAGCGATGGCTGCGTTCACTCTCAAGATCAACGGTCAGGCCCGTCAGGTCGACGTCGATCCCAACACACCTCTGCTCTGGGCCATTCGAGATGGGGCCGGTCTCACCGGCACCAAATATGGCTGCGGGGTCGCGCAATGCGGCGCCTGCACGGTCTATGTGGACGGCCAGACCGTCCGCTCGTGTTCAATGCCCGTCTCGGCCATCGGCACCAGCGAAATCACCACCATCGAAGGGCTCGACTCCAAGGAAGCCAAGGCAGTGCAGGCTGCCTGGGTCGCGCTTGACGTGCCGCAATGTGGCTACTGTCAATCCGGCCAGGTGATGAGCGCCACCGCGCTGCTTAGCGTCAATCCGACCCCCACCGACAACGATATCGATCTGGCGATGAACGGCAACATCTGCCGCTGCGCCACCTATGTCCGCATCCGCGCCGCCATTCATGGCGCCGCCAAATCTCTGGAGGGTTGAGCCATGACCGTTCATGACACCAAGCTCTCCCGTCGCACGCTGCTCAAGGGCAGCGCTGGCCTCGTGCTCGGCGCCTATGTTGCGCGCGCCGACAAGCTGTTTGCGCAGGCGGCGGCAAAGCCGTCGGTCAATATCGCGCCGAACACCTTCCTGATCATCAAGCCCGACAGCACCGTCACGGTGCTGTGCAAGGGCATCGAATTCGGGCAGGGCCCGTTCACCGGCATGGCGACTTTGGTCGCCGAAGAACTCGACGCAGACTGGGCGCAGATGCGTGCCGATCATGCACCGTCGAATCCGCAGCTCTACAAGAATCTGGCGTTCGGCATGCAGGGCACCGGTGGCTCGACGGCCATCGCCAATTCCTACATCCAGATGCGACAGGTCGGCGCCGCCGCGCGCCAGATGCTGGTTGCGGCTGCGGCCGACGCTTGGCAGGTGCCGGCAGGCGAGATCACTGTCGATAACGGTGTGATCAAACATGCGTCTGGCCATGAAGGTCGCTTCGGCGAATTCGCCGACAAGGCGATGGCCATGCCGGTGCCGGCTGATCCGAAACTGAAGGATCCGTCGCAGTTCAGGTTGATCGGTAAGGAAGGCGTCGTGAAACGCCTCGACAGCGCCGACAAGACCAATGGCAAGGCCTTCTACACGCTCGATATCAACGAACCAGACATGCTCACGGTGGTCGTGGCGCGTTCGCCGAAATTCGGCGGCAAGGTCGCGTCATTCGATGCGACGGCTGCGAAAGCCGTGGCTGGTGTCGTCGACGTCAAGCAGGTGTCGAATGGCGTCGCTGTCTACGCCAAGGGTTTCTGGCCCGCGAAGATGGGCCGCGACGCGCTGAAGATCACCTGGGACGACAGCAAGGCGGAGAAGCGTGGCAGTGCGGAACTGCTGCAGCAATTCCGCGGGCTGTCGAAGACGGCCGGCAAACTCGTGAAGGCCGAGGGCAAGTTCGAAGAGTCGATGGCCAAAGGTGGCCGCGTGATCGAGGTTGAATACGTCTTCCCGTATCTGGCCCATGCCGCGATGGAGCCGCTCAACGCCTATCTGAAATGGGACGGCGACACCGCCTATGCGCGCTATGGCTGCCAGTTTCCGACGCCTGACCATATGGCGATCTCCAAGGTGCTCGGGCTGCCGATCGAGAAGGTCAAGATCGACGTTCTTCTGGCCGGCGGCAGCTTCGGCCGCCGCGCCCAGCAGAGCACGCATCAGGCCATCGAGCTCGCCGAAGTCGCGAAAGCGATCGGACCGGGCAAGCCGGTCAAGCTGGTGTGGACACGCGAGGACGATATGCGCGGTGGCTATTATCGGCCGTATTGCATCCACCGCATGCGCGGTGCGGTGCGCGACGGCAAGATCGAGGCGTGGAGCGACACCATTGTCTCGCAGTCGATCATGAAGGGCTCCTTCTTCGAGTCCATGATGTTCAAGGACGGCCTGGACCCGACGTCCTATGAAGGCTCGAACGAAATCCCGTACGACGTCGAGAACTTCCGCTGCGACATGCATCAGGTTGATGTCGGCGTGCCCGTGTTGTGGTGGCGCTCGGTGGGCCACACCCACACCGGTTATGTTGTCGAAGCCTTTGTCGATGAACTGCTCGAGGCCGCCGGCAAGGATCCGATCGAAGGCCGGCTTGAACTCCTGAGCAAGAAACCGCGCCATGCGGGCGCGCTGAAGGCCGTCGCCGAACTCGCCGACTGGAAGAACTACAAGGTGCCGGCAGGCCGCGCGCGCGGCGTTGCGGTGGTCGAGAGCTTCAACACCTTCGTCGCGCAGGTCGTCGAACTGTCCATGACCGACGACGGTCCGAAGGTGCACAAGGTATGGTGCGCGGTGGATTGCGGCGTCGCCGTGAACCCCGACATCATCCGCGCGCAGATGGAAGGTGGCATCGGCTTCGGCCTCGGTCACATCCTCTATGCGGAACAGACGCTGGATGGCGGCGCGCCGGTGTCCGGCAATTTCGACACCTATCGTTCGCTGCGCATCAACGAGATGCCGGAGATCGAGGTGGTCATCGTGAAATCGACCGAGAAGCCATCAGGCGTCGGTGAACCCGGCGTGCCTCCGCTCGGGCCTGCCGTTGCCAACGCGCTGGCGAAACTCGGAGTGGGAAGACCGCGGCAATTGCCGATCGTACCTGGAGCCTCAGCATGAGCTTGTTCAAACATTCGATGCTGGCGCTGGTTGCCGGCGGCCTCGCGGCGGGTCTCCTCGCATTCGCGGAGCCGAGCTTCCAGGAGGCCGATGCAGCGGTCAGCAATCCGACCAAGCTGCAGTCGGTCTCGGCCTTCGCCAAGATCAAGAACAAGAACGAGCGTGCCGTGGCGCTGTTCACGGAAGCCGGCAAGGTCATCCAGTCGCCGCGCTGCATGAACTGCCATCCGGCCACCGAACGCCCGACCCAGACCGACCGCATGCGGCCGCATATCCCGCTGGTCGTGCGCGGCGAGGGCGGTGTCGGCGCAGCCGGTGGTCTCGCTTGCGCCACCTGCCACCACGAGAACAACTTCGATGCCGCCAACGTCCCCGGCAATCCGAAGTGGGCGCTGGCGCCCATCGAGATGGCCTGGCAGGGCAAGACGCTTGGCCAGATCTGCACCCAGATCAAGGACAAGGAGCGCAATGGCGGCAAGGACATGGCCGCACTTGTGAAGCACATGGCCGAAGACGAGTTGGTCGGCTGGGGCTGGCATCCCGGTGGCAACCGGACCCCGGCGCCGGGTACCCAGAAACAGTTCGGTGAACTGATCAAGGCCTGGGCCGATGCGGGAGCGGCCTGCCCGAAGGGGTGATGCAATCAAAAGTGGAGCCGGTTCAGCCGGTTCCACTTTTGCGCTCTGAGCGCCCTAAACGGCTCCCTGCAGAAAAGATGCCACATCGGCATTTCGCGCTTGGCAACACGAAAAAGACTCGTTAAACAACCGTTTCCGGGCGTGCTGGCTGGTAGCTGGCGCGTCTGTGTTCGCACTCCGACAACCCACATCGCAGGAGACTTTTCCTTTCAGGCTGTCCATACGGATCGCTCGACGGGGATGGGACGCGCGACGCGGATTTGAGGAAGGCGAGCAGGGGTCACCAATAGGCCGGATGATGGCTTATCGATGATCCTGAATCCTGTCCGAGACTGCTGGCGCCTTAGATAAACGCAAGTTTCATCAACGGCTTAATCGTAAAACTTGATGCAGCCAGCATAGACGGGTGAAGACTGGATTTCGCCAATGTCGTTTTGTGCGGCATGACGCGTATTTGGTTCGAACCTCGACACCCCGCGCCAATGCTGGTTCGCCAGGACGGTTCGGGAGGGCAGGCTATCATATCGTCTCGCCCGACGTGTCTTTAGACCATGTGTTTTAACGAGCATGGGTCTTGAGGTCAGGTTCAGGTGGGACGGTGGGTGTAACCCGGCGGTCCTATCTCGATAGAGGCCGCCAACCGGAGAGAGCTTGCTGTGGAAAGAGCGGCTAAAAAGGACGCGGTCGACGCGCTGAACGGGGTCTTCAAGACCACCAGCGTTGCGGTCGTCGCCCATTATTCCGGCCTCACCGTTGCCCAGATGCAGAACCTGCGTTCGCAGATGAAGCTGGCTGGCGCCTCGGTGAAGGTCTCGAAGAACCGTCTCGCCAAAATTGCTCTTGAAGGCACGGATGTTGCTGCCATCGGTTCCCTGTTGAAGGGCCCGACTGTGATCGCCACTTCGGACGATCCGGTAGCTGCACCGAAGGTTGCCGTCGAATTTGCCAAGGCGAACGAGAAGTTCGTCATCCTTGGCGGCTCGATGGGTAAAACCGTCCTGAACGTCGACAGCGTCAAGGCCTTGGCCGCGCTGCCCTCGCTCGACGAACTGCGCGCGAAGATCCTCGGCCTCCTTGTGGCGCCGGCGACCAAGATCGCTCAGCTCTCGACAGCTCCCGCGGCGAAGCTCGCGCGTGTTGTTCAGGCCTATGCCTCAAAGAGCGAAGCGGCCTGACGCCCTTCGCATTCAAACCCTGGTTCGAACCAAATACGCTTAAGGAAATAGACAATGGCTGACCTACAGAAAATCGTTGACGATCTCTCGAGCCTGACCGTGCTCGAAGCTGCCGACCTCGCCAAGATGCTCGAAGAAAAGTGGGGCGTTTCGGCTGCTGCTGCTGTTGCAGTTGCTGGTCCGGCTGCTGGCGGCGGCGGTGCTGCTGCTGCTGAAGAAAAGACCGAGTTCACTGTCGTTCTGGCTTCGGCCGGCGACAAGAAGATCGAAGTCATCAAGGAAGTCCGTGCGATCACGGGTCTTGGCCTCAAGGAAGCCAAGGACCTGGTCGAAGGCGCTCCGAAGCCCGTCAAGGAAGGCGTTGCCAAGGACGAAGCCGAGAAGATCAAGGGTCAGCTCGAGAAGGCTGGCGCGAAGGTCGAACTCAAGTAAGACCCTTTATGGGTTCCATCTGGAGGGCGGCCATTTGGTCGCCCTCTGGGCCGGAACCCGATGACTACACAGGAATGTGTGGGGATGCGCTGGGAACCACCCTCGAATCTCCATGATTGCCATCCCATATCGGGACGGCAGCACGAAAAACACGGTCTGACAGCGGAAACGGCGACGTTTCCGGTTAAGCCGTTGGGAGATGGGCAATTTTCGGGCTTTTCGGTCCGTAGCTAGACGGTTTGGACGGGCGAGATGCAGTCGGGCATCGCGCACGTCGTTTTGCGTTCTGCGATTCAAATGCTCGGGAGAGGGATTTTGTTCCTCACATTGGGCGCTGAATTCGGAACGTTCTTGGAAATTCAACCCGGAGGCGATGGCAGTCGCGCTCTGGAAGGTTCGCCCCTTTCGGGCGACGCAATGAGAGGCCACGATGGGTCAGCAGACGTTCACAGGTCGCAAGCGCGTTCGCAAGTTCTTCGGTCATATTAAAGAAGTCGCAGAGATGCCGAACCTCATCGAGGTTCAGAAGGCGTCCTACGACCAGTTCCTGATGGTCGATGAGCCGACCGGCGGTCGCCTCGACGAAGGTCTGCAGGCTGTTTTCCGTTCGGTGTTTCCGATCTCGGATTTCTCGGGCACCTCGATGCTGGAATTCGTGCGCTACGAATTCGAGCCGCCGAAATATGACGTCGATGAGTGCCGCCAGCGCGGCATGACCTATGCTGCGCCGCTGAAGGTGACGCTGCGCCTGATCGTGTTCGATATTGACGAAGAAACCGGCGCCAAGTCCGTCAAGGACATCAAGGAGCAGGACGTCTACATGGGCGATATCCCGCTCATGACCATGAACGGCACCTTCGTCGTTAACGGCACCGAGCGCGTCATCGTCTCGCAGATGCATCGTTCGCCGGGCGTGTTCTTCGACCACGACAAGGGCAAGACCCATTCGTCGGGCAAGCTGCTGTTCGCTGCCCGCGTGATCCCGTATCGCGGTTCCTGGCTGGACATCGAGTTCGACGCCAAGGACATCGTGTTCGCGCGTATCGACCGTCGCCGCAAGATTCCGGTGACGTCGCTGATGTTCGCGCTGGGTCTGGACGGCGAAGAGATTCTCTCGACGTTCTACAAGAAGATCCAGTTCAAGAAGATCAAGGAAGGCTGGCGCGTTCCGTTCGACGCCACCCGTTTCCGTGGCTACTCCACCGTCAACGACCTGATCGATGCCGACACCGGCAAGGTCGTGCTCGAAGCCGGCAAGAAGCTCACTGTGCGCGCTGCCCGTCAGCTCGCCGAGAAGGGCCTCAAGGCGCTGCGTCTGACCGATGAAGAGTTGGTCGGCAACTATCTCGCCGAGGACCTCGTCAACGTGAAGACCGGTGAAATCTACGCCGAAGCCGGCGAGGAAATCACCGAGAAGTCGCTGAAGGCGCTGAACGAGGAGGGCTACAAGGAACTCCCGCTGCTCGACATCGACCACGTCAATATCGGTGCCTATATCCGCAACACGCTCTCGGCAGACAAGAACCTGACGCGTGAAGACGCGCTGTTCGACATCTACCGCGTGATGCGTCCCGGCGAGCCGCCGACGCTCGAATCCGCGCAGAACATGTTCCAGTCGCTGTTCTTCGACAGCGAGCGCTACGACCTCTCGGCCGTGGGCCGCGTGAAGATGAACATGCGCCTCGAACTCGATGCGCCGGATACTCATCGCACGCTGCGCAAGGAAGACATCCTCGCCGTCATCAAGACGCTGGTGGACCTGCGCGACGGCAAGGGCGAAATCGACGACATCGACCATCTCGGCAACCGCCGTGTGCGTTCGGTCGGCGAGCTGATGGAAAATCAGTATCGCGTCGGCCTGCTGCGCATGGAGCGCGCCATCAAGGAACGCATGTCGTCCGTCGACATCGACACCGTGATGCCGCAGGACCTGATCAACGCGAAGCCCGCGGCTGCCGCGGTGCGCGAGTTCTTCGGTTCGTCGCAGCTGTCGCAGTTCATGGACCAGACCAACCCGCTCTCGGAAATCACCCACAAGCGTCGTCTTTCGGCGCTTGGCCCGGGCGGTCTGACCCGCGAGCGCGCCGGCTTCGAAGTCCGCGACGTCCATCCGACCCACTATGGCCGTATCTGCCCGATTGAGACGCCGGAAGGCCCGAACATCGGTCTGATCAACTCGCTCGCCACCTTCGCGCGCGTCAACAAGTATGGCTTCGTCGAGACCCCTTACCGCAAGGTCAAGGACGGTCGCGTCACCGATGAAGTCGTGTACCTCAGCGCGATGGAAGAGGGCCGCTACTCGGTCGCGCAGGCGAACGTGTCGCTCGACGCCAAGGGCAAGTTCACCGAAGACATGATCATCTGCCGTCACGCCGGCGACGTGTTGCCGCTGCCGGCCGACAAGGTCGACTACATGGATGTGTCGCCGAAGCAGCTCGTTTCGGTCGCTGCGGCGCTGATCCCGTTCCTCGAGAACGACGACGCCAACCGCGCGCTGATGGGCTCGAACATGCAGCGTCAGGCCGTGCCTCTGGTGCGCGCTGAAGCGCCGTTCGTCGGTACCGGCATGGAAGCCGTCGTGGCCCGCGACTCCGGTGCTGCGATCGCTGCCCGCCGTTCGGGTGTCATCGACCAGATCGACGCCACCCGCGTGGTTATCCGCGCGACCGAAGATCTCGATCCGACCAAGTCGGGCGTCGATATCTATCGCCTGATGAAGTACCAGCGTTCGAACCAGTCGACCTGTATCAACCAGCGTCCGCTGGTGAAGGTTGGCGACATCATTCGCAAGGGCGACATCATTGCCGACGGTCCGTCGACCGATCTCGGTGAACTCGCACTCGGCCGCAACGTGCTCGTCGCGTTCATGCCGTGGAATGGCTACAACTTCGAAGACTCGATCCTCCTCTCGGAGCGGATCGTGAAGGAAGACGTCTTCACCTCGATCCACATCGAGGAATTCGAAGTCATGGCCCGCGACACCAAGCTCGGCCCTGAGGAAATCACCCGCGACATTCCGAACGTGTCGGAAGAAGCGCTGAAGAACCTCGACGAAGCCGGTATCGTCTATATCGGCGCCGAAGTTCGCGCCGGCGATATCCTGGTCGGCAAGATCACGCCGAAGGGCGAAAGCCCGATGACGCCGGAAGAAAAGCTTCTGCGCGCCATCTTCGGTGAAAAGGCGTCGGACGTTCGCGACACCTCGCTCCGCGTGCCTCCGGGCGTGCAGGGCACGATCGTAGAAGTCCGCGTGTTCAACCGGCACGGCGTCGACAAGGACGAACGTGCTCTGGCGATCGAGCGGGAAGAAATCGAACGTCTTGCCAAGGACCGTGACGACGAACAGGCCATCCTGGATCGTAACGTCTACGGCCGTCTGGCTGATCTTCTAGAGAACAAGGTCGGCATCGCCGGTCCGAAGGGCTTCAAGAAGGACGGCAAGATCACGCGCGCCGTGCTCGACGAAAATCCGCGGTCGCAGTGGTGGATGTTCGCCACCGCGAACGACAAGCTGATGACCGAAATCGAAGCGATGCGGAAGCAGTACGACGAGTCGAAGAAGGGCCTTGAACAGCGCTTCCTCGACAAGGTCGAGAAGCTGCAGCGTGGCGACGAATTGCCGCCAGGCGTGATGAAGATGGTCAAGGTCTTCGTCGCGGTGAAGCGCAAGATTCAGCCCGGCGACAAGATGGCCGGACGTCACGGCAACAAGGGCGTGGTGTCGAAGATCGTTCCGATCGAAGACATGCCGTTCCTTGAAGACGGTACGCATGCGGACATCGTGCTGAACCCGCTCGGCGTGCCGTCGCGCATGAACGTCGGTCAGATCTTGGAGACGCATCTTGGCTGGGCCTGCGCAGGCATGGGCAAGAAGATCGGTCAGACCATCGACGCCTATTACCAGAAGCAGGATCTGAAGCCGCTGCGCGACACCCTGAAGAAGGTTTACGGCGAAGACGAAGTCATCAAGTCGCTGAACGACACCGAGCTGCTTGAACTGGCGCGTAACCTGAAGCCCGGCGTGCCGATTGCGACGCCGGTGTTCGACGGTGCGAAGGAAGCCGACATCGAAGAGATGTTGAAGATGGCTGGCTTCGACGCGTCCGGTCAGTCCACCGTCTATGACGGCCGGACCGGCGACCAGTTCGATCGCAAGGTGACTGTGGGCTACATCTACATGCTCAAGCTTCACCATCTCGTGGACGACAAGATCCACGCGCGTTCGATCGGTCCGTACTCGCTCGTCACGCAGCAGCCGCTGGGTGGTAAGGCGCAGTTCGGCGGTCAGCGCTTCGGTGAAATGGAAGTGTGGGCGCTCGAGGCTTACGGCGCGGCGTACACGCTCCAGGAAATGCTGACGGTGAAGTCGGACGACGTCGCAGGCCGTACCAAGGTCTACGAGGCGATCGTGCGCGGCGACGACACGTTCGAGGCCGGTATTCCGGAATCGTTCAACGTGCTGGTCAAGGAAATGCGCTCGCTCGGCCTCAACGTCGATCTGCACAATTCCAAGCTGCCGGGGCCGACCTCCGAAGCTGCCGAGTAAGAACAAGCGTTACGCCCGGCCTGATGGCCGGGCGTCCGCACCCAGCCGGGACGTGGGGCAGGGTGTGTGGCTCTAAAGAATTTCGAATTTGCTGCTGATGGCGATCGGCACGCGAGGAGAAGACGATGAACCAAGAAATTATGAATCTCTTCAATCCGACGACTCCGGCTCAGGTCTTCGACCAGATCCGGATCTCGATTGCGTCCCCGGAGAAGATTCTGTCGTGGTCCTACGGCGAGATCAAAAAGCCGGAAACCATCAATTACCGTACCTTCAAGCCCGAGCGCGACGGCCTGTTCTGCGCCCGCATCTTCGGGCCCATCAAGGATTACGAGTGCTTGTGCGGCAAGTACAAGCGCATGAAGTACAAGGGCATCATCTGCGAGAAGTGCTCGGTCGAAGTGACCCTGTCGCGCGTCAGACGCGAGCGCATGGGTCACATCGAACTGGCCGCTCCGGTTGCGCATATCTGGTTCCTGAAGTCGCTGCCGTCGCGCATCGGCCAGTTGCTGGACATGACGCTCAAGGATCTCGAGCGCATCCTGTATTTCGAATACTACGTCGTTCTCGAGCCGGGTCTCACCGCGCTCAAGGACCGTCAGCTGCTGTCTGAAGAAGAATATCTGAAGGCGCAGGACGAATACGGCCAGGACTCGTTCACCGCGATGATCGGTGCCGAGGCGATCCGTGAACTGTTGAAGGGTCTGGAGCTCGAGAAGCTCGACGAGCAGCTGCGCGTCGAGATGAAGGAGACCGAATCCGACATCAAGCACAAGAAGCTCGCCAAGCGCCTGAAGATCGTCGAGGCTTTCCGCTATTCCGGCAACAAGCCGGAATGGATGATCCTCACGGTGGTGCCGGTGATCCCGCCGGATCTGCGTCCGCTGGTGCCGCTCGATGGCGGCCGCTTCGCGACGTCGGATCTGAACGATCTGTATCGCCGCGTCATCAACCGTAACAACCGCTTGAAGCGGCTGATGGAGCTCCGCGCGCCGGACATCATCATCCGCAACGAAAAGCGCATGCTGCAGGAGGCCGTCGACGCACTGTTCGACAACGGCCGCCGTGGCCGTGTCATCACCGGCGCCAACAAGCGTCCGCTGAAGTCGCTGGCGGACATGCTGAAGGGCAAGCAGGGTCGTTTCCGTCAGAACCTGCTCGGCAAGCGCGTCGACTATTCGGGCCGTTCGGTCATCGTCGTCGGTCCGGAACTGCGTCTGCATCAGTGCGGCCTGCCGAAGAAGATGGCGCTCGAACTGTTCAAGCCGTTCATCTATTCGCGTCTCGACGCCAAGGGGCTGTCCACCACGGTGAAGCAGGCGAAGAAGCTCGTTGAAAAAGAACGTCCCGAGGTCTGGGACATCCTCGACGAGGTCATTCGCGAGCATCCCGTTCTGCTGAACCGCGCGCCGACGCTGCATCGTCTGGGCATCCAGGCGTTCGAGCCGGTGCTCATCGAAGGCAAGGCGATCCAGCTGCATCCGCTGGTCTGCTCGGCCTTCAACGCCGACTTCGACGGCGACCAGATGGCCGTACACGTTCCGCTGTCGCTCGAAGCGCAGCTGGAAGCGCGCGTCCTGATGATGTCGACCAACAACATCCTGCATCCTGCGAACGGTCAGCCGATCATCGTGCCGTCGCAGGACATCGTGCTGGGTCTGTACTACCTGTCGACCATGCGTGCGGGTCTCCCGGGCGAAAACAAGCTGTATCGTGAGATGGCGGAGATCGAGCATGCGCTGCATGCGAAGGTCATCCACCTCCACACCAAGATCAAATACAGCTGGTCCGGTCTCGACGCGGACGGCAAGCCGGTCACGCGCATGGTGGAAACCACTGCCGGTCGTGCGATGCTCGGTCAGGTTCTGCCGAAGTCGCCGAAGATGCCCTTCGACGTCATCAACAAGCTGATGACCAAGAAGGAAATCTCGGGCGTCATCGATCAGGTCTATCGTCACTGCGGTCAGAAAGAGACCGTGATCTTCTGCGATCGCATCATGGCGCTCGGCTTCTACAACGCGTTCAAGGCGGGCATCTCGTTCGGCAAGGACGACATGGTCGTGCCGGGTTCGAAGTGGAAGATCGTCGACGCCACCCGTGCGTTCGCGAAGGACTTCGAACAGCAGTACAATGACGGTCTGATCACCCACGGTGAGAAGTACAACAAGGTCGTCGACGCCTGGTCGAAGGCGGGTGAAGAAGTCGCCAAGGAGATGATGAAAGAAATCTCCTCGGTGAAGAGGAATGCGGCGGGTGAAGAAGCCCAGATCAACTCGATCTACATGATGGCGCATTCCGGTGCCCGTGGTTCGCCGGCCCAGATGCGTCAGCTCGGTGGTATGCGCGGCCTGATGGCCAAGCCGTCGGGCGAGATCATCGAAACGCCGATCATCTCGAACTTCAAGGAAGGTCTGTCGGTTCTCGAATACTTCAACTCGACCCACGGCGCTCGTAAGGGCCTCGCGGACACCGCGTTGAAGACCGCGAACTCGGGTTACCTGACCCGCCGTCTCGTCGACGTGGCGCAGGACTGCATCATCACGCAGACCGATTGCGGCACCAATCTCGGCATCAAGATGCGCGCCATCATCGACTCCGGTTCGGTGGTCGCATCGCTGGCGTCGCGTATTCTCGGTCGTTCGGCCTGCGAAGACATTCGCGATCCCGCGACCAACAAGGTGCTGATCAAGCGCAACACGCTGATGGAAGAGAAGGACGTCGATCTGCTCCAGCAGGCCGGCATCCAGGAAGTGAAGATCCGTTCGGCTCTCACTTGCGAACTGGTCAACGGCATCTGCGGCACCTGCTACGGCCGCGATCTGGCCCGCGGCACGCCCGTCAACCACGGTGAGGCCGTCGGCGTCATCGCGGCGCAGTCGATCGGCGAGCCCGGCACGCAGCTGACGATGCGTACGTTCCACATCGGCGGCGCGGCGCAGCTCAACGAGCAGTCGGTGATCGAGTCGAACTTCGACGGCAAGATCACGATCAAGAACGAGAACATCGCCAAGAACGGCGAAGGCCACATGGTTGCAATGGTGCGCAACATGGTCATCGCCATCTCTGACGCCGATGGCACCGAGCGTGCGACGTACCGTATCCAGTACGGTGCTCGCGTTCACGTGGCTAACGGCGACATGATCAAGCGTGGCCAGCGTATCGCGGAATGGGATCCGTATTCCCGTCCGCTGCTGACCGAAGTCGACGGCACGATCGGGTTCGAGGACCTGATCGACGGCCAGTCGATTACGGAAACGCTCGACGAGTCCACCGGTATCGCCAAGCGCGTCGTTACCGACTGGCGTTCGTCGCGTGGCGGTGCGGACTTGCGTCCGGCTATCGTCATCAAGGGCAAGGACGGCAAAGTCCTCAAGCTCGCACGTGGCGGCGACGCCCGTTACATGCTATCGCCCGACGCCATTCTGTCGGTCGACGTCGATGCCAAGGTGACCTCGGGTGACATTCTTGCCCGTGTCTCGATGGAAAGCGCGAAGACGCGTGACATCACCGGCGGTCTGCCGCGGGTGGCCGAACTGTTCGAGGCGCGCAAGCCGAAGGACGCGGCGATCATCGCGGAAATCGGCGGCACCATCCGCTTTGGACGCGACTACAAGAACAAGCGTCGCATCTCGATCGAGCCGCTCGACAAGAACGAGGAGACCCGCGAGTACCTCATTCCGAAGGGCAAGCAGATCCATCTGCAGGACGGCGACATCGTCGAAAAGGGCGATTACATCGTCGAAGGCAATCCGGCGCCGCACGACATTCTGGCGATCAAGGGCATCGAGGAACTCGCTGCCTATCTGGTCAACGAAATCCAGGAAGTTTACCGGTTGCAGGGCGTGCTCATCAACGACAAGCACATCGAAGTGATTGTCCGTCAGATGCTGCAGAAGGTCGAGATTACCGATCAGGGCGAGACCGACATGATCTCGGGCGAGCAGATCGACAAGATCGAGTTCGACGCGCTGAACCTGAAGGCGAAGGAAGAAGGCAAGAAGATCGCGACCGGAAACCCTGTGCTGCTGGGCATCACCAAGGCCAGCTTGCAGACCCGTTCGTTCTTCTCGGCAGCGTCGTTCCAGGAGACCACGCGCGTGCTCACCGAAGCTGCCGTCAACGGCAAGGTGGACCCGCTCGAAGGCCTCAAGGAAAACGTCATTGTCGGCCGCCTGATCCCGGCCGGTACCGGCGCATCGATGGCGAAGATCCGCGAAGTCGCAATGAAGCGCGACAAGATGATCCTCGACGAGCGCGAGAAGCAGGCGGCGATCGTGCCGTCGGCTCCGGCAGAAGAACCGCTGATGCTGCCGTCGGCCGAGTAATCGGACCGGGCAGACTTAAGAATCGAAAGGGCCGGCGCAAGCTGGCCCTTTCTCGTTTTGATCTGTTCATTCGTTGGGAACGGAGAGCGGTCAGATGACATGCGATATTCGGCCGGCTCAAGCCGGCGATGCAGCAGGTATCAGCCGCGTCATCATCCGCGCGCTGCGCGAAACCAATGCGAAGGATTACACGCCCGATATCATCGCGCGGGTTGAACTCAGTTTTAGCCCCGCGGCTGTCGAACGATTGATCGACCAGCGCGATGTGTTCGTTGCCGAGATGGACAATCGTGTTGTCGGCACGGCGAGCCTGGATGGGCAGGCCCTGCGGACCATGTTCGTCTTGCCGGACGTGCAAGGGCGCGGCATCGGCCGTTTGCTGGTGCAGCGGATCGAGAGGGTCGCCCGCGAACGACAGCTTGCGATTTTGACGGTTCCGGCGACGGTCACCGCAGAGGCTTTTTACGCGAGACTGGGCTTCACGGCCGTTCGCGAGGCCTATCACGGTGAGGAGCGGACCATCATCATGGAGCGTGTCTTGTCGCCGACCAACTGACCTGCCACGCAGATCCCATCAATGCCATGGAAAAGGCCGGCGAAAGCCGGCCTTTTTCGCGTGTGACGTGTATTGCAGCGCACTACATGCTTTTGTTCATCTTTCCTTCAGCTGAAAAATGTTTTCACTTGGAGGGGGTTAGCGCGAGTCGACGGGGTCGACGGGCCAGCCTTGCAGCGTCAGCGGATTCCGCTTTGGCTGGGAATACGTTACATCGACCGTTGCCGGATATTGCCGCCGGCAAACACGACGCGTGAAAGAAACATATGCTTGATCTTGCAATTGTTGGTGGTGGTCCAGGCGGCCTGATGAGCGCCTGGTATCTCAAGAAGAAGCTCGGCGATCTCTGTCGTGTCACCATCTACGAGGCGTCCGACCGCGTCGGCGGCAAGATTCTCACGCGCAAATTCGATAGCGCGCAAGCCATGTACGAAGCTGGCGTTGCGGAAATCTACGATTACTCGATGACAGGGCCGGATCCGCTGCGCGAGCTGATCCAGCATTTCGGCCTGCAAACCATTCCGATGGATGCCGAGCAGGTGCAGCTGGACGGCGAGCTGCTCAACGACGTGCCGGGCATGCGCAAGAAATACGGCGCCAAGACCGCAGCCGCCATCGAAGCTTTCCGCAAGAAGTGCGCGAGCATGGTGTCGCCGATCGAATATTACGAAGGCGTCGGTTCGCACGACAACGAACACCCCTGGGCATGGATAAATGCCGAGGAGCTGCTTGATAAGGAAGTCAGCGATCCCATTGCCAAGCGCTTCCTGAAGGTGATGGCGCGCTCCGACATCGCGACCGAGACGCACAACACCAACGGCCTCAATGCGCTGAAGAACTTCGTGATGGATGTCGATGGCTATATCGGCCTCTATTCGATCCAGAACGGCAACGAGCAGCTGATCTCCTGCCTGCAGTCGGAAGTCGATGCCGACATCCGGCTGAATCACCGTGTGCTCAAGGTCGGCAAGACCGAGCAGGGCCGCTATCAGCTCGACATGATGAACGGCAAGGGGTCGGACACCCGCGATTTCGATCTCGTGGTGATGTGCCTGCCGCATTCATGGCTGGCGACCATGCGCTGGGACGGCGAGCAGCTGCGCAAGTCGATGGTCAAACACGTCGCTTACTTCGACCGCCCGGCGCATTATCTGCGGATCTCGCTGCTGTTCGACACCCCGTTCTGGGGCGATCAGATTCCCGGTGCTTGGTTCATGTCGGAAGCCTTCGGCGGCTGCTGTGTCTATAACGAGGGCGCGCGCCACGATGTCGGCAAGCATGGCGTACTGAACTGGCTGGTGCCAGGCTCCGACGCGCTGGCTTTTGCCAACCTCACAGATGATGAGTTGATCGATGCCGCGCTGAAGTCGTTGCCGGCCTCGTTCGGCGATGCGCGTGCGCATCTGCTGGAAGGCAAGATCCATCGCTGGCTGTCGTCGGTCAATGCGATCCCCGGCGGCATGCCGGTGCGCGACGTCATGACCAATCACCGGCCGGAGCCGAAGGATCATCCGGGCCTCGTCGTGGTCGGCGACTATCTGTTCGACTCCACGCTGAACGGTCTGCTCGACTCCTCCGATGCCGCCACCGACATCATCCTCACCGAGATGATGCGCCTGCGCCGTGCGCAGGGTCAGAATGGCACGACGATCTCCGACAAGATTGATCGCGACTATTTCCAGAACTATCGCGGTGTCGGTCCTTATAGCGAGGTCTGGAGCCAGTTTACCGACCCGGCCTATCTGACAAATCTCATCAAGATCGTCTGGGGCCGCGCCAAGGGCTACAAGCTGCTGGTCGCCGGCTCGGCATCAGGCGAACTGGTCGGCGCGTTGCGTGCCAGGGGGATCGACGCCTGGGGTGTCGAGAACAACAAGGCGATCCACGCCCGGACGCCAAAGGCGCTGCAGAAGTTCAACAAACTCGGATCGATCACCGATCTGCCCTTCAAGGCTGGGCAGTTCGATTTCGTGTTCGAGACCAGCCTGTGTCACGTGAGCGACAAGCAGGTGGTGACGGCCGTGCAGGAGCTCAACCGCGTCGTGAAGACCGGCCTCGTCTTCGGCTCGGTCACGTCTGACATGGCGCCGGCGGTGATCGATCGCTATGACCTGCTGCGCGGCGTCAAGAAGCTCGGCACCTGGTGGGAGTGGTCGGAACTGTTCTTCGGCAACGGCTTCGACCTGTCGATGCATCGCCGCGACTGCACCGAAGCGGTGTGGGAAGCCACATTGGCCGCCGGCAAGGGGCCGGGCCATTGGTATGCCGACGCGGACAGCCTGCGTTACTCGTTCTTCGACAAGGTCGATGCCGAGGATTGATCTTTGGCATCCGCCCTCGGTTGCTTTGCCGAGGACATTCTGATCGCATAGGATCATTGCCGTGGCTGTCCGGGCCGCTTCATTGATTCTTGCGGTCGAAGGACCGTGCAGCAACGGTTCGTTCCATGGCGTCGAAGCCACCTCCAAAGCCTCCATCTGACGACAAGAACGCGGCCGAGCCGGCCACGCCGCTCGATGACAAGTTTGCGCTCCCGGTTGGCGCCGCCGCCGCTTCGGTTCCCAGCACGAAACCGCCGGCTGTCGAGAAGGCGGCAAAAGCCAAGCCCGCCGTCGATGATGACGACGAGGATGAAGACGACGAGCTCGATGACGATGATGACGAGGAACTCGTCGTCTTCACCGCGCGCGAGGCCGCCGGCGCATTCGGAACGGTCTATCGTTTCACGCGGCCGTTGCTCGGCAAGTACCGCAAGCTGCTTGGTTTCGTTGGCTTCGGCGTTCTGGTCGAAACGCTGTTCAACGTCATCATGCCGCTCAGCCTCAAATATCTGATCGACGACGCGCTCGGCGAGGAGGATTTCGACGCGCTGTTCAAGATCCTGTCGGTGCTGGCCGTCGCTGGCATTGTCACGTCGATCGTTGCGATCTGGTATGAGCGCTGGGACGCCAAACTGGCTGCCTCGATCATCACGGACGTCCGCTCGCGTCTGTTCGATCACGTGCAGGATCTGCCGTCGGCCTATTTCGCCCGCACCAAGCGCGGCGAGATTCTGTCGCGCTTCTCGATCGATCTGTCGTCTTTCGAGACGGCCATCAAGAGTTTCGCCAACAGCGCATTGCTGCCGTTCCTCGAACTGATCGCCGGCATCGGGCTGATGCTGTATCTGAACTGGCAGCTTGCCGCCGTGGCGCTATTGATTTTCCCGATCACGCTGATCGGCCCGCGCATCCTGACGCCGAAGGCCGTGCAGGCCAATTACGACCAGAAGCTCAGCGAAGCTTCAGTGCTCGGCATGGTGCAGGAGAACATCGCGGCACAGGCGGTGATCAAGGCCTTCAGCCTGCAGCGGCGTACCATGGGCTGGTTCCGGCTACGCAATAACGAAACGCGAGACAGGATTGCGGCGGCGACCTTCCTGTCCACGATGGTCGAGCGCTCGGTCACCGTCTCGGTATTGCTGCTGCATTTGGTGGTGCTGGCGATCGGCGCCTATCTCGCCACCAAGGGGCAGATCACGGTCGGTACCTTCGTCACCTTCGAAAGCGCGTTCTGGGAGGTGTCCTACAACATCGCCCATGTCATGCATTTCATCCCGGTGTCGATCCAGGCAGCGGCCGCGGTGCGGCACATGGAGGAAATGCTCGACGAGCCGACACGCGGCGCCGACAAGCCCGGCTCACCGGAGCTGCCGCGCATCGTCAACGACATCACGTTCGATCGCGTCTCGTTCAAGTATGAGAACAGCCAGCAGCCGGTGCTCGACAATCTCAGCCTCAAGATCAATGTCGGCAAGACCGTCGCCATTGTCGGCCCATCCGGTTCCGGCAAGAGCACGTTGCTGAACCTGATCCTGCGGCTCTATATGCCGGACGAGGGCAGGGTGACCATTGACGGCGTCGATATCCGCAAGATCACGCGCGAGTCCCTGCGCGGCCACATGGCCGTGGTGTTCCAGGAGAACATGCTGTTCAACATGTCGATCCGCGAGAACATCCGGCTCGGCAAGGAAGGCGCCACCGACGAGGAAGTCGAGCAGGCGGCGCGCAAGGCCGAGATCCATCGCTACATCATGAGCCTGCCGGACAAATACGATACGCAGGTCGGTGAACGCGGCGATACGCTATCGGGCGGCCAACGCCAGCGCATTGCGATCGCGCGGGCCGTCGTCCGCAATCCGTCGGTGCTCCTGCTGGATGAGGCGACATCCGCCCTCGACCAGACAACCGAGGCGGCGCTCAACAAGACGCTGTTCAAACTCGCCAAGGGCCGTACCCTGATTTCGTCGACGCACCGGCTGGCCGCCGTGGTGGATATGGACGAAATCATCGTCATCAATGGCGGCAAGGCGATCGAGCGCGGCTCGCACAAGGAGCTGCTGGCGCTGAACGGTACCTATCGCCAGCTCTGGGACGACCAGCGGCACAGGTCATCTGCCAGCGACGATGATGATGACGAGGATGACGACGACGAGTGAGCGCATCTGAAGATGTGTGAGGCGATCATCCCGCCGTTCGCAGCAAGCCTGCCGCGAGCTGGCGGAAAGCCTCGACAGCTTTCGCAAGGACCGTGTGGGGATCGTCGGCTGCAGCGACCCAGAGAGCGGCGTTGAGCGCCGCGCCATTGATCAGACGGGCCGCCGCTTCGGCATCGACAGGCTTGACCGTTCCATCGTCGATCAGTCGCTGGATCGCCTGTGTTGTCGTGCGCAGACATGCGGTCTGGTTCGGCCATTGTGAGGGATCGCCGAGCACGGCGGGGCCGTCCAGCAGCATGATGCGCTGGATCTCCGGCTCGAGGGACATTTCGATATAGGCGACGCCCTCGTTGAGAAACCCGTCCCATGCGGTGTCCGCCTGACCGCGGGCAGCGCGCATGCGCGCCAACATTTCCGCGTCGATCTGATCGATGACGGCCTGCAGCAAACCCTTCTTGTCGCCGAAGTTGTGATAGAGCGCGCCCCGCGTCAGGCCGGCTTCGGCGGTCAGATCGTCCATCGATGCCGCCGCATAGCCTTTGGCGGCGAAAGCCGTCCGGGCCGCCCGGATGAGTTTGGCCCGGGTTTCCTCCACCATTTCCGCTCGTCGTCTCGCGACCACTGTCATCTCCGCAAAGTAACCTACGCGCTGTATGCGTATTAACATACGAGGCGTATGCTTGAATATACTGACATACGGGACGTATATAATCTTTGAACAGGACTGACACCATGACCAAACGCGACGCGATTTTCCCGGCCGGCCGGCAGGCGCTTTACGAGATCAACCGGTATTCGGCGGCGATACGATCGGGCGACCTCTTGTTTGTCTCCGGCCAGGTTGGCAGCCGGGAAGACGGGTCGCCGGAGCCGGTCTTCGAAAAGCAGGTCCAGCTGGCATTCGATAACCTCGCGGCCGTGCTGAAGGCTGCAGGTTGCACATTCGACGACGTGGTCGACGTGACCACTTTCCACACCGACCCGGCCACGCAGTTTGCGGCGGTCAACGCCGTCCGATTGGCCGTAATTGGCGAGCCGCCTTACCCGAATTGGACCGCGGTCGGGGTCAACTGGCTGGCGGGCTTCGATTTCGAGATCAAGGTCATAGCGCGGCTCCCTGCATCCGCCTGATTGGCTGACCGTGGGCGTCGAATGAGCGGCGGCGTACCGCTCCACTCGACGCTCCGGTAACATTTGCTCCTGATCAGCGCTGCCCGGTGTGCCGATTCGGGACGCGATACGGCTTGCGTCGGATGCGAGTCGGTGGGGCAGGGCGCAAAAATTCCGCAACCCAGGCGATTCTCTTTCATCAAACTGCAACGAATCCGAGTCGCAGATTCTTTCGTGGATGACATGGCGGGCGTCGAAATCGCGTATGTTCTGTCATGATCCACATGCTAGAAGATGCAGTGCGAGAAGCGTTTCTTTCATCGCGCTTTGTTGTTGACTTGGGTATCCCCTGCGGATACAACCCGGCCATTCAACGACAGGCGGTGAGCTTCGCCAGTGTCGGAACGGATCACCCAATCGGCTTTTCGGAGCTGATCGGGCACCAACCTCGACCAAGAAGCTCAAACGCTGTCGCTATATCAAGGCAATGCCAAAACGACGTTTGTCTCCTGAGAGACTTCTCTCTTGAGATTAAATTCGAATGCATGACCTCGGTGCAGACCTAAAGACGTAAGTCTGGCGGTCATGATCGCGGTCCTCTGTGGCGTTAAGCGCTTTCCGTTCAGCAATGAATGGTTGGCGTGATTTCGTTTTGCGTGAAGCTTTTCACGTGATGCGAACCGTGGGGCAGGTTGCTCCGAGTGATTTTGAGGAAGCCGTTACGGCTTCGAGCGAACTAAAGGGTGAAGGCTGACATGCCGACGATCAACCAGCTGATCGCTACTCCGCGCGCAATTCAGAAGTCGCGCAAGAAGGTTCCTGCGCTGCAGCAGTCGCCGCAGAAGCGCGGCGTTTGCACGCGCGTCTACACGACGACTCCGAAGAAGCCGAACTCGGCGCTTCGTAAGGTTGCCAAGGTGCGTCTGACCAATGGCTTCGAAGTCATCGGTTACATTCCGGGTGAAGGTCATAACCTTCAGGAGCACTCCGTGGTCATGATCCGCGGCGGTCGCGTCAAGGATTTGCCCGGCGTGCGTTACCACATCCTCCGCGGCGTGCTGGATACCCAGGGCGTCAAGAACCGTAAGCAGCGTCGTTCGAAGTACGGCGCGAAGCGTCCGAAGTAAGCCGGGGTCTGATCGATGTCTCGTCGCCATTCTGCTGAAAAGCGTGAAGTTAACCCGGATCCGAAGTTCGGGAACGTCATCGTCACCAAGTTCATGAATTCGATCATGTATGACGGCAAGAAGTCTGCCGCCGAAACCATCGTTTACGGTGCTTTCGAAATGATCGAAGCGAAGACCAAGCAGGGTCCGCTCGGCGTGTTCGAGCAGGCTTTGGAAAATGTGATGCCGACGATCGAAGTTCGTTCGCGTCGCGTCGGTGGCGCCACCTATCAGGTGCCGGTTGAAGTCCGCAGCATTCGGCGCCAGGCGCTGGGCATTCGCTGGCTGATCACCGCTGCGCGCGCTCGCAACGAGAAGACCATGACCGAGCGTCTCTCGGCTGAGCTGCTCGATGCGTCGAACAACCGTGGTAACGCCGTGAAGAAGCGGGAAGACGTGCACAAGATGGCGGAAGCCAATCGCGCATTCTCGCACTATCGCTGGTAACGGCGAAACTCCGGAATTTAAGGAACATCCCATGCCTCGCGTACATGCCATTGAGGACTACCGTAACTTCGGTATCATGGCGCATATCGATGCCGGTAAGACGACAACGACCGAGCGCATCCTCTATTACACCGGCAAGAGCCACAAAATCGGCGAAGTGCACGAAGGTGCCGCGACGATGGATTGGATGGAGCAGGAGCAGGAGCGTGGCATCACCATCACGTCCGCCGCTACCACTGCATTCTGGAACGGCCATCGCCTGAACATCATCGACACCCCCGGCCACGTCGACTTCACGATTGAAGTCGAGCGTTCGCTGCGCGTGCTCGACGGCGCCGTGTGCGTTCTCGACTCCAACCAGGGCGTCGAGCCGCAGACCGAAACCGTCTGGCGTCAGGGCGACAAGTACAAGGTTCCGCGGATCGTTTTCGCGAACAAGATGGATAAGACCGGCGCTGACTTCTACAAGTGCCTGCAGGACATCATCGACCGTCTCGGCGCGAAGCCCGTTGCGATCCAGCTGCCGATCGGCGCTGAGAACGACTTCGTTGGCATGGTCGATCTCGTGATCATGAAGGCCTATATCTGGAACAACGAGGCCCTCGGCGCGAAGTACGAGACCGTCGACATTCCGGCTGACCTGGTCGAGAAGGCCAAGGAGTATCGCGAGAAGCTGCTCGAAGCCGCCGTCGAACTCGACGATGAGGCGATGACTGCTTACCTCGACGGCACCGAGCCGGACGAGGCGACCCTCAAGCGTCTGATCCGTAAGGCCGTGCTGACTGGCGCGTTCTATCCGGTTCTCTGCGGCTCGGCCTTCAAGAACAAGGGCGTGCAGCCTTTGCTCGACGCGGTTGTCGATTATCTGCCGTCGCCGGTTGACGTTCCTGCCATCAAGGGCACGGACGAAGACGGCAACGAGATCCTCCGCAAGGCGGACGACAAGGAGCCGCTGGCTCTGCTCGCATTCAAGATCATGGACGATCCGTTCGTCGGCACCATCACGTTCTGCCGCATCTATTCGGGTGTTCTGCAGAGCGGCACCGGTGTCGTGAACTCGACCCGTGAGAAGAAAGAACGTATCGGCCGCATGCTGTTGATGCATGCGAACAACCGCGAAGACATCAAGGAAGCCTTTGCCGGCGACATCGTCGCTTTGGCTGGCCTCAAGGAAGCCCGCACCGGTGACACGCTTTGCGATCCGGACAAGCAGGTCATTCTCGAGCGCATGGAATTCCCGGAGCCGGTGATCGAAATCGCGATCGAGCCGAAGTCCAAGGCCGACCAGGAAAAGCTGGGCGTCGCTCTGGCGAAGCTCGCTGCAGAAGATCCGTCGTTCCGCGTGTCGACCGACCACGAGTCCGGCCAGACCATCCTGAAGGGCATGGGCGAACTCCATCTCGACATCAAGGTCGACATTCTGCGCCGTACCTACAAGGTCGACGCGAATATCGGCGCACCGCAGGTGGCGTTCCGTGAGAAGATCACGAAGCGCGCTGAAGTCGACTATACCCACAAGAAGCAGACCGGTGGTACCGGCCAGTTCGCCCGCGTCAAGTTCGTGGTCGAGCCGGGCGAGCCGGGTTCGGGCTTCGTGTTCGAATCCAAGGTCGTCGGTGGTTCGGTTCCGAAGGAATACATCCCCGGCGTCGAAAAGGGTCTCAACAGCGTCATGACCTCGGGCGTGGTCGCGGGCTTCCCCGTGGTCGACGTTCATGTCCAGCTGGTTGACGGCGCCTATCACGACGTCGACTCGTCGGCTCTGGCCTTCGAAATTGCTTCGCGCGCGGCACTCCGCGACGCGCTGCAGAAGGGCAAGTCCGTTCTGCTCGAGCCGATCATGAAGGTCGAATGCGTGACCCCGGAAGACTACACCGGTTCGGTCATCGGCGACTTGAACTCGCGGCGCGGTCAGATCCAGGGTCAGGACATGCGCGGCAACGCCAACGTCATCAATGCGATGGTGCCGCTCATGAACATGTTCGGTTACGTGAACACGCTGCGCTCAATGAGCCAGGGTCGTGCAACGTTCTCGATGTCATTCGATCACTACGCGGAAGCGCCGGCTAATGTGTCGGCAGAAGTCCAGAAGAAGTTTGCCTGATTGTCGTTAGCGACAGTTGACGACTAAACGGAGAGAGTCATGGCCAAAGCAAAATTTGAACGTAACAAGCCGCACTGCAATATTGGTACGATCGGTCACGTTGACCACGGCAAGACGTCGCTGACGGCGGCGATCACGAAGGTGCTGGCAGAGACGGGCGGTGCCACGTTCACCGCTTACGACCAGATCGACAAGGCGCCCGAGGAAAAGGCCCGCGGCATCACCATTTCGACCGCGCACGTCGAATACGAGACCGCCAACCGCCACTACGCCCACGTCGACTGTCCCGGCCACGCCGACTATGTGAAGAACATGATCACCGGCGCCGCGCAGATGGACGGTGGCATCCTGGTCGTGTCGGCCGCTGACGGCCCGATGCCGCAGACCCGCGAGCACATCCTGCTCGCCCGCCAGGTCGGCGTGCCCGCGCTGGTCGTGTTCCTGAACAAGTGCGACATGGTCGACGATCCGGAACTGCTCGAACTGGTCGAGATGGAAGTGCGCGAACTGCTCTCGAAGTACGACTTCCCGGGCGACGACATTCCGATCATCAAGGGTTCGGCGCTGGCCGCTCTCGAAAACTCGGACCAGAAGCTCGGTCACGACGCCATTCTCGAACTGATGAAGAACGTCGACAGCTACATCCCGCAGCCGGAGCGTCCGGTTGACCAGCCGTTCCTGATGCCGGTGGAAGACGTGTTCTCGATCTCGGGTCGCGGCACCGTTGTCACCGGCCGCGTCGAGCGCGGCATCGTCAAGGTCGGCGAGGAAATCGAAATCGTCGGTATCCGCGCCACGCAGAAGACGATCTGCACCGGCGTTGAAATGTTCCGCAAGCTGCTCGATCAGGGTCAGGCCGGCGACAACATCGGCGCGCTGCTGCGCGGCACCAAGCGTGAAGACGTCGAGCGCGGCCAGGTGCTGTGCAAGCCGGGTTCGGTGAAGCCGCACACCAAGTTCAAGGCCGAGGCCTACATCCTGACCAAGGAAGAGGGTGGCCGTCACACGCCGTTCTTCACCAACTACCGTCCGCAGTTCTACTTCCGCACCACCGACGTGACCGGTGTGGTGCATCTGCCGGAAGGCACCGAAATGGTGATGCCGGGCGACAACATCGCCATGGAAGTGCACCTGATCGTGCCGATCGCGATGGAAGAAAAGCTGCGCTTCGCCATCCGTGAAGGCGGCCGCACCGTCGGTGCAGGCGTCGTCGCTAGCATCATCGAGTAAGGACGCGAACAGGAAGTCGTGAGTAGCGGGTCTCGCTACTCGCTACTCGCAACAACCATTCGCTTTCAAAGAAAGACACGGCAATGAACGGCCAGAATATCCGCATTCGTCTCAAGGCGTTCGATCATCGTATCCTCGATGCATCGACCCGTGAGATCGTAAGCACCGCGAAGCGCACGGGTGCACAGGTCCGTGGACCCATCCCGCTGCCGACGCGCATCGAGAAGTTCACGGTCAACCGTTCGCCGCACGTCGACAAGAAGAGCCGCGAGCAGTTCGAGATGCGCACCCATAAGCGTCTTCTCGATATCGTCGATCCGACCCCGCAGACAGTCGATGCTTTGATGAAGCTCGACCTGGCCGCCGGTGTCGACGTCGAGATCAAGCTCTAAGTATTTAGGTCCCGTCCGGTCAAACGGACAGAAAGAACAGGAAGCACGCCGATGCGCTCCGGAGTGATCGCACAAAAGGTCGGGATGACCCGGGTCTTCACAGACGCCGGTGAACATATCCCTGTGACCGTGCTCAAGCTGGGTAACTGCCAGGTGGTTGGCCACCTCACCAGCGAGAAGAACGGTTACGTCGCGCTGCAGCTCGGATCGGGCTCGCGCAAGACCGTGTATTTGCCCAAGGCTGAACGCGGCCAGTTCGCGGTCGCCAAGGTTGAACCCAAGCGGAAGGTCGCGGAATTCCGCGTGTCGGAAGACGCGCTGATCCCGGTCGGCGCCGAGATTCAGGCAGACCACTTCGTGGTTGGCCAGTTTGTCGATGTCACCGGCACCTCGGTCGGTAAGGGCTTCGCCGGTGGTATGAAGCGCTGGAATTTCGGCGGTCTTCGCGCCACGCACGGTGTGTCGGTTTCGCATCGTTCGATCGGTTCGACCGGTGGTCGTCAGGATCCCGGCAAGACCTTCAAGAACAAGAAGATGCCCGGTCATATGGGTGTCGATCGTATCACCACGCTCAACCTGCGCGTCGTGCAGCTTGATGTCGAGCGCGGCCTGATCCTCGTCGAAGGTGCCGTTCCCGGCTCCAAGGGCGGCTGGATTTCGGTTCGCGATGCGGTGAAGAAGGCTCTGCCGAAGGACGCGCCGAAGCCCGGCAAGTTCAAGCTGGCAGGAGAGGGTGCGACCGTTGAAGCACCTGCGGCCGAGCAGGAAGGAGCGTGAGATGAAACTGAACGTCACCACGCTTGAGGGCAAGGACGCCGGCTCGATCGAGCTGTCGGATGCCATCTTCGGTCTCGATCCGCGCGCCGATATCATCCAGCGTTGCGTCAACTGGCAGCTCGCAAAGCGCCAGTCGGGCAACCACAAGGCCAAGGGCCGCGCCGAAATCTGGCGCACCGGCAAGAAGATGTACAAGCAGAAGGGCACCGGCGGTGCTCGTCACGGTTCGGCTCGCGTTCCGCAGTTCCGCGGCGGTGGTCGTGCCTTCGGTCCGGTCGTTCGCTCCCATGCGTTCGATCTGCCGAAGAAGGTCCGTGCACTCGCGCTGAAGCATGCCCTGTCGGCGAAGGCCAAGGACGGCGGCTTGATCGTGATCGAGAACGCCAACCTGGAAGCCGCCAAGACCAAGGCTCTGCTCGGTCACTTCACGGGTCTCGGCCTGACCAACGCGCTGATCATCGATGGCGCCGAGGTTCATGTCGGTTTCGCTCAGGCGGCCCGCAATATTCCGAACATCGACGTGCTGCCGATCCAGGGCATCAACGTCTATGACATTCTGCGTCGTCAGAAGCTGGTTCTGACCAAGGCGGCGCTTGATGCGTTGGAGGCGCGCTTCAAATGAAGAACATCGACCCGCGCCATTACGACGTGATCGTCGCCCCTGTGGTGACGGAAAAGGCCACTGTCGCTTCTGAATTCAACAAGGTTGTTTTCAAGGTCGACGGCAAGGCCACCAAGCCGCAGATCAAGGAAGCCGTCGAAAAGTTGTTCGACGTCAAGGTAAAGAGCGTGAACACGCTGGTTCGCAAGGGCAAGACGAAGATCTTCCGTGGCAACCTCGGTTCACAGTCGAACGTCAAGCGTGCGATCGTGACCCTCGAAGAGGGCCACCGCATCGACGTTACGACCGGACTGTAAGGGCGATCAACGATGGCACTTAAGACATTCAACCCAACGACACCCGGCCAGCGTCAGCTGGTCATGGTGGATCGTTCCGCGCTGTACAAGGGCAAGCCTGTCAAGGCTCTGACCGAAGGCAAGCACTCGGCTGGCGGTCGTAACAACACCGGTCGCATCACGGTGCGCTTCCGTGGCGGTGGCCACAAGAAGTCCTATCGTATCGTCGACTTCAAGCGTTCCAAGGTCGACGTTCCGGCCGTGGTCGAGCGTCTGGAATACGATCCGAACCGCACCGCGTTTATCGCGCTGATCAAGTACACCGATGGCGAGCAGGCTTATATCCTGGCGCCGCAGCGTCTGGCCGTTGGCGATACCGTCATCGCCGGCAGCTATGTCGACGTGAAGCCGGGCAATGTCATGCCGCTCGGCAACATGCCGATCGGCACGATCATCCACAACGTCGAGATGAAGATCGGGAAGGGCGGCCAGATCGCTCGTTCCGCCGGCACCTATGCCCAGCTCGTCGGTCGTGACCATGATTACGTGATCATCCGTCTGAACTCGGGCGAACAGCGCCTGGTTCACGGTCGTTGCACCGCCACCATCGGCGCTGTGTCGAACCCGGATCACATGAACATCTCGATCGGCAAGGCCGGTCGTACCCGCTGGCTCGGCTGGCGTCCGCATAACCGCGGCGTCGTCATGAACCCGATCGACCATCCGCACGGTGGTGGTGAAGGTCGTACCTCGGGTGGTCGTCACCCGGTTACGCCCTGGGGCAAGCCGACCAAGGGCAAGAAGACCCGGTCGAACAAGTCGACCAACAAGTTCATTCTCATCAGCCGCCACAAGCGGAAGAAGTAAGGATCGCCGGACATGGTTCGTTCAGTCTGGAAAGGCCCGTTCGTCGAGGGTTCGCTGCTCAAGAAGGCAGATGCCGCTCGTTCGTCTGGTCGTCATGATGTGATCAAGATCTGGAGCCGTCGCTCGACGATCTTGCCGCAGTTCGTGGGTCTCACCTTCGGCGTTTACAACGGCCAGAAGCATGTACCTGTCGCTGTGAACGAGGAAATGGTTGGTCACAAGTTCGGCGAGTTCTCGCCGACCCGTACCTTCCATGGCCACGCCGGCGACAAGAAAGCCAAGAAGGGCTGAGGACTAAGTCATGAGCAAGCCAAAGCGCGAACGGAGCCTCCCGGATAACGAGGCCAAGGCGATCGCCCGCATGTTGCGCGTGAGCCCGCAGAAGCTGAACCTGGTTGCGCAGATGATCCGCGGCCGCAAGGCCTCGGCTGCACTCGCCGACCTGCAGTTCTCGCGTAAGCGGATCGCGGTCGACGTGAAGAAGTGCCTGGAATCGGCGATCGCTAACGCCGAGAACAACCATGACCTCGACGTTGACGCACTGATCGTCTCCGAGGCGCATGTCGGCAAGGGCATCGTGATGAAGCGTTTCAGTCCGCGCGGCCGTGGCCGTTCGGGCCGTATCTTTAAACCGTTTGCGCAGCTGACGATTGTCGTTCGTCAGGTCGAAGCAGAAGCAGCAGCGTAAGCAGGCGCAGGAGAATAAGATGGGTCAGAAGATCAATCCAATCGGTCTGCGTCTTGGCATCAACCGTACGTGGGATTCACGTTGGTATGCCGGCAAGAACGAATACGGCAAGTTGTTGCACGAAGACGTCAAGATCCGCGAGATCCTGCACAAGGAGCTCAAGCAGGCTGCCGTCGCCAAGATCATCATCGAGCGCCCGCACAAGAAGTGCCGCGTGACCATTCAGTCGGCTCGTCCGGGTGTTGTGATCGGCAAGAAGGGCGCTGACATCGACAAGCTTCGCAAGAAGGTTGCCGACATCACCTCTTCGGACGTGGTGATCAACATCGTCGAAATCCGCAAGCCGGAGCTCGATGCGACCCTGGTCGCCGAGTCGATCGCACAGCAGCTCGAGCGCCGCGTTGCGTTCCGCCGTGCGATGAAGCGGGCAGTGCAGTCGGCCATGCGTCTCGGCGCCGAAGGCATTCGTATCAACTGCTCGGGTCGTCTGGGCGGTGCGGAAATCGCGCGTATGGAATGGTATCGCGAAGGTCGCGTGCCGCTGCACACGCTGCGTGCGGATATCGATTACGGCGTAGCCACCGCGTTCACGACGTTCGGCACCTGCGGCGTCAAGGTCTGGATCTTCAAGGGCGAAATCCTCGAGCACGATCCGATGGCTCAGGACAAGCGCATGGCCGAGGGTGACAATTCCCGGCCGCGTCGCGACGCTGCTTGAGCGTTTAATTAGAAGGTTTGAGGGCGTAAGCCATGATGCAACCAAAGAAGACCAAGTTCCGGAAGGCGCATAAGGGCCGGATCCACGGCGTTGCGACTTCGGGCGCCACGCTGGCTTTCGGTCAGTTCGGCCTGAAGGCAATGGCGCCGGAACGTCTGACCGCGCGTCAGATCGAAGCTGCCCGTCGCGCGCTGACCCGTCACATGAAGCGTGCCGGCCGCGTCTGGATCCGGGTGTTCCCGGATCTTCCGGTTTCGAAGAAGCCCGCTGAAGTCCGAATGGGCTCCGGCAAGGGTACTCCGGAACTGTGGGTTGCGCGCGTCAAGCCAGGCCGAGTGATCTTCGAGATCGACGGTGTCACCACGCAGATTGCCAAGGAAGCGATGACCCTCGCTGCCGCCAAGCTGCCGATCAAGACGCGTTTCGTTACGCGCATTGCGGAGTAGAGCCATGGCCGAAATGAAAACCAGCGATATCCGCGCAATGAGCCCCGATCAGATGGACGACGCCGTCCTCAATCTGAAGAAGGAGCGTTTCAACCTGCGCTTCCAGCGCGCCACCGGGCAGCTGGAAAACACCTCTCGCCTTCGTGAGGCGCGTCGTGATATTGCACGAATCAAGACCATCGCCGCGCAGAAGCGCGACGGTAAGTCGAAGTAAGGGGCCGAACATGCCGAAACGTACTCTGCAGGGCGTGGTCGTCAGCGACAAGCAAGCCAAGACGGTTGTTGTTCGCGTTGACCGTCGCTTTACGCACCCGATCTACAAGAAGACCATTCGCCGTTCGAAAAACTACCATGCCCACGACGAGAACAACGAGTTCAAGCCGGGCGACATGGTGTGGATCGAAGAGAGCAAGCCGATGTCGAAGCTGAAGCACTGGACGGTTGTCCGGGGCGAACAGAAGAAGACTGCCTAAAAATCGCGCATTAGCGCATAAACAGAGGACGAGGTGCATCAATGATTCAGATGCAGACCAACCTCGACGTGGCCGATAATTCAGGCGCACGCCGTGTCATGTGCATTAAGGTGATTGGTGGATCCAAGCGCCGTTATGCATCCGTTGGCGACGTAATTGTCGTATCGATCAAGGAAGCCATCCCACGTGGGAAGGTGAAGAAGGGCGACGTCATGAAGGCGGTCGTCGTGCGCGTCCGCAAGGACATTCGCCGCCCGGATGGCTCTGTCATCCGCTTCGATCGCAACGCTGCCGTGCTGATCAACAATCAGTCCGAGCCGATCGGTACCCGTATCTTCGGGCCCGTGCCGCGTGAGCTGCGCGCCAAGAACCACATGAAGATCATCTCGCTTGCGCCGGAGGTGCTGTAATGGCTGCCAAAATTCGCAAGGGTGACAAGGTCATCGTGCTGAACGGTCGCGACAAGGGCCGTACCGGCGAAGTGTTTGAAGTGCGCCCGACCGAGGGCAAGGCGCTGGTTCGCGGCGTCAACCTGGTCAAGCGTCACCAGAAGCAGACCCAGGCACAGGAAGGCGGCATCATCTCGAAAGAGGCGCCGATCCAACTGTCCAACATCGCGATCGTCGGCAAGGACGGCAAGCCGACTCGCGTTGGTTTCAAGATCCAGGCTGATGGCACCAAGGTGCGTATCGCCAAGCGTTCGGGAGCAGAGATCGATGTCTGAGACCGTCTACATTCCGCGCCTGCGCGTCGAATACGACAAGTCCATTCGTGCCAAGCTGACTGAACAGTTCGGCTACGAAAACGTCATGCAGGTTCCGCGCCTCGACAAGATCGTCCTGAACATGGGCGTTGGCGAAGCTGTGAACGACCGCAAGAAGGCCGAAACCGCTGCCAGCGACCTGTCGCTGATCGCCGGTCAGAAGGCCATCGTGACCTATTCGCGCGTTGCTATCGCGACCTTCAAGCTGCGTGAAAACCAGCCGATCGGCGCCAAGGTGACTCTCCGCAAGACGAAGATGTACGAGTTCATTGATCGTCTGGTGAACGTCGCTCTGCCGCGCGTGCGAGATTTCCGTGGCCTGAACGCCAAGAGCTTCGACGGCCGTGGCAACTACTCGCTCGGTCTCAAAGAGCACATCATTTTCCCGGAAATCGATTTCGACAAGGCCGGGGATACGCCGCTGGGCATGGACATCACGGTGTGCACCACTGCGCGCACCGACGACGAGGCCCGCGCTTTGTTGACCGCTTTCAATTTCCCGTTCCGGCAGTGAGTAGCTGAAAAGCTTCTCAAACGCGGTAACCCAGGAGCCAAGCATGGCAAAGAAGAGTTCGATCGAGAAGAACAACCGTCGGAAGAAGATGTCCGCGAACGCTGCGCCGAAGCGCGCGCGTCTCAAGGCCATCATCGCCGACAAGACCAAGCCGATGGAAGAGCGGTTCGCCGCAACGCTGAAGCTCGCCGAGCTTCCGCGCAATTCATCGCCCGTTCGGATCATGAACCGTTGCGAAATCACCGGTCGTCCGCATTCGGTCTATCGTATCAACAAGCTCAGCCGTATCGCGCTGCGTGAACTCGGCTCGAAGGGCCTGGTTCCCGGGCTCGTGAAGTCCAGCTGGTAAGGGGGGCGGAACATGTCGACCCACGATCCAATCAGCGATCTCATCACCCGTATCCGCAATGCGCAGATGCGTACCAAGTCCAAGGTTTCGACCCCGGGCTCCAAGATGCGCGCCAACGTGCTCGAAGTGCTGAAGAACGAAGGCTACATCCGTGGCTTCGCCAGCGTCGAGCATTCGTCGGGCCGTTCGGAACTCGAGATCGAACTCAAGTATTTCGATGGCGAACCGGTCATCCGCGAAATCGAGCGTGTTTCGAAGCCAGGACGTCGCGTTTACGTCTCGGTGAAGAACCTGCCGCGCGTGAAGAACGGCCTCGGTATCTCCGTTTTGTCGACGCCCAAGGGAATTATGGCCGACCACGACGCGCGCGACGCGAATGTGGGCGGTGAAGTTCTCTTCACGGTGTTCTGAGGAAGGATCAGTCATGTCACGAGTTGGCAAGAAGCCAGTGGCGGTGACCGCGGGAGTTACCGCGTCCGTCGAAGGCCAGACCGTCAAGATGAAGGGCCCCAAGGGCGCTCTTCAGTTCGTCGTGCACGACGACGTGGTGGTGAAGATGGAAGAGGGCGCAATCAAGGTTGCTCCTCGCGTCGAAACCAATCGCGCCCGTGCACTGTACGGTACCGCTCGCGCGCAGATCGCGAATCTGCTCGAAGGCGTTACCAAGGGTTTCGAGAAGAAGCTCGAGATCACCGGCGTCGGTTATCGTGCGGCCCTGCAGGGCAAGAACCTGCAGCTGGCGCTCGGTTACAGCCACGATGTCGTCTACGCGATCCCGGAAGGCATCACCATCACGGTGCCGAAGCCGACCGAGATCAACGTCGCCGGCAACGACTCGCAGCGCGTCGGTCAGGTAGCCGCGGAGATCCGCAGCTATCGTCCGCCGGAGCCCTATAAGGGCAAGGGCGTACGTTATTCCGACGAGTTTATCTTCCGCAAGGAAGGCAAGAAGAAGTAACGGAGCCGGTCATGTCGAAACTCAAGATTACGAATGCCCGGCGCAAGCAACGCGTGCGGCTCTCGCTTCGCCGGACTGCCAATGGCCGTCCGCGCCTGTCGATCTTCCGCTCGTCGAAGCACATCTACGCGCAGGTCATCGACGACCTGAAGGGCGAGACGCTCGCTTCCGCGTCGTCGCTGGAGAAGGCGATGCGCGAAACGGGCAAGACCGGTGCGGACGTCGATGCGGCGCAGGCTGTCGGCAAGCTGCTGGCAGAGCGCGCGGTCAAGAATGGCGTCAAGGAAGTGGTGTTCGACCGTGGTCAGTATCTGTACCACGGCCGCGTCAAGGCGCTGGCAGATGCGGCTCGCGAAGGCGGGCTCAGCTTCTAAGCGATTTCACTTTCGTTGATTTGCAAGTTGCAGATTTGAACGGACACAGGGTTAGAAGCGAAAGCTTCGCAAGGATTGGAAAACACCATGGCAGGTGAACGCGAACGCGGCGGACGCGACCGGGGCCCCCGGGAAGAGCGTGATAGTGAGTTCGTCGACAAGCTCGTCCACATCAATCGTGTGGCGAAGGTCGTCAAGGGCGGTAAGCGCTTCGGCTTTGCAGCTCTGGTCGTCATTGGCGATCAGAAGGGCAGGGTCGGGTTCGGTCACGGTAAGGCCCGTGAAGTTCCGGAAGCAATCCGCAAGGCAACCGAGTCGGCCAAGCGCAACCTGACGCGCGTCGCTCTGCGCGAAGGTCGCACGCTGCATCACGACATCGCTGGCCGTCATGGCGCGGGTCGCGTGTATCTGCGTGCCGCTCCAGCTGGTACCGGCATCATCGCCGGCGGTCCGATGCGCGCTGTGTTCGAAACGCTGGGTATCCAGGACGTGGTGGCCAAGTCGATCGGTTCGTCGAATCCTTACAACATGGTTCGCGCCACTTTCGACGCGCTGAAGCATCAGGATTCGCCGCGTTCGGTTGCTGCTCGCCGCAACATCAAGGTGTCCACTCTGCAGTCGCGCCGCGTTGGCGGTGACGCCGAGCTGGTTGCCGAATAACAGGCATGATTCGGAAAATTGGATCTCCACTTTTCCGATAAGGATCATGCCCTCTAAAAAGACTTTTTGGAGTTATCACGATGGCCAAGGCCGCAAAGATGATCAAGGTCGAGCAGGTCGCCAGCGCAATTCGCCGGCACCACTCGCAGCGTTCTACGCTGATCGGCCTCAAGCTCAACAAGATCGGTCGCGTCAGCGAATTGCAGGACACCCCTGAAGTTCGCGGCATGATCACCAAAGTGCAGCACCTCGTCCGCGTGGTCGAGGATAAGTAAGTTCACGTCGTCTCACTGCGGCCGCCAGGTTGCCGCAGGGATGACACTGTTGACCTTCGAGGTCCGGATCTGCCGGTAAGCCTCGGGAAGACAGGGCGAAACAGGGAAAAGAACGATGAAGCTCAGCGATATCGCCGATAACGCCGGCTCCCGTAAGAAGCGTATGCGCGTCGGCCGTGGCATCGGCTCCGGCAAGGGCAAGACCGCGGGCCGCGGCGGCAAGGGCCAGACCGCGCGTTCAGGCGTCCGCATCAAGGGCTTCGAGGGCGGCCAGATGCCGTTGCATCGTCGTCTGCCGAAGCGCGGCTTCAACAACATCTTCCGTCTCGATTACGCCGAGATCAACCTGGACCGCCTCCAGGACGCGATCGATGCGAAGACCATCGACATCAAGGCCGTGATCAACGCTGAATCGCTGGTGAAGGCTGGCGTTCTGCGCCGCTCGAAGGCTGGTGTGCGTGTTCTCGGCCGTGGCGAGATCAAAGCCAAGATCAACATCGAAGTGCACGGCGCCACCAAGACGGCGATCGAAGCCATCGAGAAGGCTGGCGGTTCGGTGAAGATCATCGCGCCGAAGAAGGCCGACGGCGAAGCTGCGTAACATCTGCGGCATCGCCTGCGTCTGTGGGCGGCCTTGCGTGACGTGGCAGTAGATTTTATCAATGCCGAGCACCAAATAATGTCCGGCCTCCGCTGCATGCCCCGCTCTTTCGGGGCATGATGGCGAAAGGGGCGCGGGAGAAAGCCAAACATGGTCTCTGCAGCAGAGCAATTAGCAGCAAACCTCAACTTTTCGGCCCTCGGCAAGGCCGATGAACTGAAGAAGCGCATCTGGTTCACACTGGGTGCGCTGCTTGTTTATCGGCTCGGCACCTATATTCCGCTGCCCGGCATCGATCCGGCCGCGTGGGAACAGGTGTTCAAGCAGCAGGCCGGCGGCATCCTCGGCATGTTCAACATGTTCGCGGGCGGCGGCATCAACCGCATGGCGATTTTTGCGCTGAACATCATGCCGTATATTTCGGCATCGATTATCATTCAGCTGCTGACCACCGTGTCGCCCCAGCTCGAAGCTCTCAAGAAAGAGGGCGAGGCGGGCCGCAAGACGCTGAACCAGTACACCCGTTACCTGACTGTCATCCTCGCTGCATTCCAGTCCTATGCCATTGCGGCGGGTCTGCAGGGCGCCGGCAATGTCGTCAGCGAGCCCGGCATGTTCTTCCTGATCTCGACCTCGGTCACGCTGACCGGCGGCACGATGTTCCTGATGTGGCTGGGTGAGCAGATCACCTCACGCGGCATTGGCAATGGTATCTCGCTGATCATTCTGGCCGGCATCGTGGCCGAGCTTCCGTCGGCGATCGCCAATATGCTCGAACTGGGCCGTCAGGGCGCACTGTCGACCGGTCTGATCCTGGTCGTCATCGTGATGGCCGTGGTCGTGATCGCCTTCATCGTGTTCATGGAGCGCGCCCAGCGCCGCCTGCTGATCCAGTATCCGAAGCGCCAGGTCGGCAACAAGATGTTCGAGGGCCAGTCCTCGCATCTGCCGCTGAAGCTCAACACCTCGGGCGTGATCCCGCCGATCTTCGCGTCATCGCTGCTGTTGCTGCCCGCGACCATCGCGAGCTTCAACGCAGGCAAGGGGCCGGAGTGGTTCCAGTGGCTGACCACGCAGCTCAGCCATGGTCGTCCGCTGTTCCTGATCATGTATGTGTCATTGATCGTGTTCTTCGCGTTCTTCTACACGGCGATCGTGTTCAACCCGACCGAGACTGCCGACAATCTGAAGAAGCACGGCGGCTTCATCCCAGGCATTCGCCCGGGTGAGCGGACCGCAGAATACATCGACTATGTGCTCTCGCGTATCACTGTGCTCGGCGCTGCCTATCTCGCCGTGGTCTGCTTGATCCCCGAGATCCTGATTTCCTACGCCTCGGTGCCGTTCTACTTCGGCGGCACGTCGCTGCTGATCGTAGTCAGTGTCACCATGGACACTGTGGCGCAGGTGCAGGGCTATCTGCTGGCGCACCAGTATGAAGGTTTGATCCGCAAGTCGAAGCTGAGGGGCCGGCGCAAATGAGGTTGATTCTTCTCGGGCCGCCGGGGGCGGGCAAGGGAACTCAGGCACATCGTCTTGTCGAACGTCACAACATCGTTCAGCTGTCCACCGGTGACATGCTGCGTGCTGCCGTGGCCGCCGAGACCGAAGTTGGCCTCAAGGCCAAGGACATCATGGCCGCTGGCGGCTTGGTGCCCGACGATATTGTGATCGGGATCATCTCGGATCGCATCGAACTGCCGGATGCCGCCAACGGCTTCATCCTCGACGGCTTCCCGCGCACCGTGCCGCAGGCTGAAGCGCTGGATGCACTGCTGAAGTCCAAGGGGCTTCATCTCGATGCTGCCGTTGAGCTCCGCGTCAACGAAAGCGCGCTGTTGCAGCGTGTCGAAGCCCGTGTCGCGCAGATGATGGAGCGCGGCGAGACCGTGCGCATCGATGATACGCCGGAAGTGCTGTCGAAGCGCCTGGCGAGCTACCGCACCTCGACCGAGCCGCTGGTGCATTATTATTCGGAGAAGCGGAAGCTGGTGACCATCGATGGCATGATGACCATCGAAGAGGTGACGGCTGAAATCAACCGCGTGCTGGCAGCGATTCTCGCCGCCGATGAGTCGGCGAAGAAGCCGGCCCGCAAGCCCGCCAAGAAGGCTGCTGCCGCCAAGCGCGGATCTGCTCCGGCCAAGAAGGCAGCCAAATCGGCCAAAAAAGCCGCGAAGGCAGTCAAGAAGGCCAAGAAGGCGCCGGTAAAGGTCGCCAAGAAGGCAAAGGCGGCCAAGAAAGCCGTAAAGAAGACTGCCAAGAAAACGGTCAAAAAGGCGGTAAAAGCAGCCAAAAAGGCTGTAAAATCGGCTTCGAAGGCCAAAACCAGCAAGTCGGCCAAAAAGCCAGCCAAGAAGGCCGGTAAAGTGGCCAAGAAAGCCGGCAAAAAGCACGTCAAACGCTAGAGCAGGTTGACGAAACGAAGTCGAATACTTTAATAAGGCCCTCATCCAGTCGGAAGATTCCAACGATGCCGGGCCCCACTGAAATCCAGGGGACGGGCGTCGTGTTCGCGTTTGTGAATACCCGCCCGACAAATGATGATAATGCCGGTTCGTGATGGACTGGTGACAGGAGAGAAGTTGTGGCCCGTATCGCCGGTGTAAACATCCCGACCAACAAGCGCGTGCTGATCGCGCTGCAGTACATTCATGGCATCGGCCAGAAGAACGCCGCCGATATCATCGAGAAGGTGAAGATCACTCCTGAACGCCGCGTCAATCAGCTCAGCGACGCGGAAGTTCTGCAGATCCGCGAAGTCATCGACCGCGACTATCTGGTCGAGGGCGATCTTCGTCGCGAGACGGGCATGAACATCAAGCGTCTGATGGACCTCGGCTGCTATCGCGGCCTGCGTCATCGTCGCGGTCTGCCGGTTCGTGGCCAGCGCACGCATACCAATGCGCGCACCCGCAAGGGTCCGGCCAAGTCGATCGCCGGCAAGAAGAAGTAAACTTTCGAATACGAGTTTGCGGAAGCGGATGATCATCCGCTTCTGCAATTATTTTTTGGTGTAGCCGCTGGCATTACGGCGGCGTTGAGATCCTCAGAAAGGTTAGAGATGGCAAAGGAAGCCGGACGTATTCGTCGCCGCGAGCGCAAGAACATTGCATCGGGCATCGCGCACGTGAATTCGTCGTTCAACAACACGACCATCACCATCACCGACGCGCAGGGCAACACGATTGCCTGGTCGTCGGCTGGCACGATGGGCTTCAAGGGCTCGCGCAAGTCGACCCCGTACGCAGCGCAGGTTGCTGCTGAAGACGTGTCGAAGAAGGCGCAGGAACACGGCATGCGCACGCTGGAAGTCGAAGTCGGCGGTCCGGGTTCGGGTCGTGAATCGGCTCTCCGCGCTCTGCAGGCCGCGGGCTTCACGGTCACCTCGATCCGCGACGTGACCTCGATCCCGCATAACGGTTGCCGCCCGCGCAAGCGTCGGCGCGTTTGATACTTTTTGATCGCGGGTGGCTCGGCTGCCCGCGATCGCTTTTGCGATGCGACTTACGCGGACTGATCCGCGATCTCCAACGCCAGTGAGTTTGATGGCATGGGTGACACAGTGACGATCCAGAAAAATTGGCAAGAACTTATCCGGCCGAACAAGCTGCAGGTAACCCCTGGCAGCGATCCAACTCGTTTTGCGACCCTGGTCGCCGAACCGCTCGAGCGTGGTTTCGGCCAGACCCTCGGTAACGCACTCCGCCGCATCCTGCTGTCCTCGCTGCAGGGCGCTGCCGTGCAGTCGGTGCACATCGACGGCGTGCTGCATGAATTCTCCTCGATTGCCGGCGTGCGTGAAGACGTCACCGACATCGTGCTGAACGTGAAGGACATCTCGATCAAGATGCTGGGCGAAGGCCCGAAGCGCATGGTCGTGAAGAAGCAGGGCCCGGGCGTCGTGACCGCCGGCGACATTCAGACTGTCGGCGATGTGACCGTTCTCAATCCCGACCTGCAGATCTGCACCCTCGACGAGGGCGCCGAGATCCGCATGGAATTCACCGTTGCCGGCGGCAAGGGCTATGTCGCTGCCGAGCATAACCGTCCGGAAGACGCGCCGATCGGCCTGATCCCGATCGACAGCCTGTACTCGCCGGTTCGCAAGGTGTCGTACAAGGTCGAGAACACCCGTGAGGGCCAGATCCTCGATTACGACAAGCTGACGATGACCATCGAGACCAACGGCGCGCTGACGCCGGATGACGCGGTGGCTTATGCCGCGCGCATCCTGCAGGACCAGCTCAACGTGTTCGTGAACTTCGAAGAGCCCCGCAAGGAAGTTGCTCAGGAAGTCATTCCGGATCTCGCTTTCAATCCGGCTTTCCTCAAGAAGGTCGACGAACTCGAGCTCTCGGTGCGTTCGGCAAACTGCCTGAAGAACGACAACATCGTTTACATCGGCGACCTCGTTCAGAAGTCGGAAGCAGAAATGCTCCGCACCCCGAACTTCGGCCGCAAGTCGCTGAACGAAATCAAGGAAGTGCTCGCCCAGATGGGTCTGCACCTCGGCATGGAAGTGCCCGGTTGGCCGCCGGAAAATATCGACGAGTTGGCCAAGCGCTTCGAAGATCACTACTGAGCATCACGAGCGGCATGGCCGGGGTCTACCCGGCCATGGCGTTATGGGCGAACGCAGGCAGCCCACCTGCAACATGATGTCCGACGAACCGTCGCGGCAAACTGAAATCTAAGGAATATTCCAATGCGTCACGGCAAGGTTCATCGCAAGCTCAACCGCACCGCAGAACATCGCAAGGCGATGTTCGCCAACATGTGCGCGTCGCTGATCAAGCACGAGCAGATCATCACCACGCTTCCGAAGGCCAAGGAGCTCCGCCCGATCGTGGAGAAGCTCGTCACCCTCGGCAAGAAGGGCGGCCTCCACATGCGCCGCCAGGCTATCAGCGAGATGAAGGACCAGGATCAGGTTCGCAAGCTGTTCGACGTGCTGGCCAAGCGCTACGCTGATCGTCAGGGTGGCTACACCCGCATCATCAAGGCCGGCTTCCGCTACGGTGACAACGCCCCGATGGCGCTGATCGAATTCGTCGATCGCGACGAAGACGCCAAGGGCAAGGATTCGGGTCCGGTGCAGGGCACGTCCGAAGCGGCATAAGCCACGTCACTTCAGATTTTCGGAAAAGCGGCGCCTTGTGCGCCGCTTTTTTGTTGCGCTTTCGTCTTTTGGATGCAGTTGCATCTTTCAATCCGCGTTCCGATATCAGCTCCGTCATTCAAACGGGAGTACGCATATGAAGATCGATCTGACGGGCAAGACAGCACTCGTGACGGGCTCAACCTCGGGCATTGGTCACGCCATTGCCAAGGGCCTGGCCGCCACTGGCGCTCAGGTTGTTGTGAACGGCCGCAGTCAGGGCAAGGTGGACGCGGCAATCGCCGCGATCACCAAGGCCGTGCCCGGGGCCAAGGTGAAAGGCGTCGCTGCCGACGTGTCGACCGCGGAGGGCTGCAACGCGCTCGCCTCGGCACTCCCCGAGGTCGATATCCTCATCAACAATGCCGGTATCTTCGAGCCCAAGGGCTTCTTCGATATTCCCGATGAGGACTGGACGCGCTTCTTCGAGGTCAATGTGATGTCGGGCATCCGTCTGTCGCGCGCCTACATGCAGGGTATGCTGAAGCGCAACTGGGGCCGCATCGTTTTCATCTCATCGGAGTCCGGACTGAACATTCCCGGCGAGATGATTCACTACGGGATGACGAAGACAGCGCAGCTCGCGATCTCGCGTGGCCTCGCGGAGCTCACCAAGGGCACGGCTGTGACGGTCAATTCCGTGCTGCCTGGACCGACCATGTCGGAAGGCGTGGAGACCTTCGTCAAGGATCTCGCCAAACAGAATGGACAATCGGTCGAAGAGGCTGCTTCCAACTTCGTCAAGCAGCATCGTTCGACGTCGCTGATCCAGCGTTTTGCGACCGTCGAGGAGATCGCGAACATGGTCGTCTATGTCTCGTCGAAGGAGGCATCGGTGACCAACGGTGCAGCGTTGCGTGCGGAGGGCGGGATCGTCCAGACCATCGCATAAGCCTACGCCCCGCAAAGATAAAAAGGCGGCGCCGAAGCGCCGCCTTTATTCGTTGAGGACGTCATGCCGCGAGACCGCGGAGACGATGCGTGCGCTTAGAAGGCCACCTGAGTGCGCATCGCGAACGCGTCATAGTCGGCACCGGTGTTCACGTTGCTGTTGACGGCGAACTTGTCGACGGTGCCGTGGATCCAGTTGAACATGAAGCGCATGTTCTGGTTCACGTACCAATTCACGCCGACCGTGGTGTTCTTAAGCTCACCGCCGCGAATGACGCCGTCATTCAGGCTGGCATAGCTGTAGCGCACCGCGAGTTCCCACGCACCGAGATCGCCGGTTGCGAAGTTGACTGGACGGGCCGGGTTGATGCCGCCGAAGGCACCGGCCGATGTGTTGTACTTGTGCTGTTCGCCGGTGATGACGTAGCTGGCCTGGCCGTAACCGCCATTGAAGCTCAGGTCCGACAGACCGTTGCTGCGCTGGATGTTGTAGTCGAAGTATTCGCCCGATGCCATGAAGCTGCCGAACTTGACGGCGGCTTCACCGCTCAGCACACGGGCATTGTTCACGAAGTTCATGGTGCCGGTGTTAAGCAATGCGTTGGTCGCCGGATCGACGCGAACTTCGATGCGATCGGACATGCCGAGTGTGTTGTTGGTCACTCCACCGGTCTGGGCGAGATACAGCGCGTCGAAACCGACGAGGACGGTGCCGACTTCGTTGTTGATCGGCAGACCGACGGCGCGGAAGGTGGCGCCGAGCGGCTGCGGCTGGCTGTGATTGACGTTGAGGCCGGTCGTCGGACCGGTCACGTAAGCGCCGACCCAGTATTGATCGCCGAATACCTGACCACCGAACGCGGCGCGGTTGTCGCCTGCCGCGAGGCTGGTCGCGAGAACCTGCGAAGCTGCGCGTTCCATGAACATGATGTTGTTCGAGCTGGTTGCTTCGTCCAGCGTATAGGGGACGTCGATGTAACCGCCCTGGATCAACAGGCCCTTGACGCCCTTATAGGCGACATAGGCGTTGTTGAGAGTGACGTCGCCATCGGTGGTACCGCCGGCATCGACAATCACGCCGTATTCCCAATCCTTGTTGAAGGTGCCGATCAGGCCGAGACGTGCGCGACGGGCATTGATGCCGTCATTCACGCTCTGCGGGCTGGTGCCGGCGGACTTTGGCGAGAACGAATAGGCGGCGGTGTCGAGGTGCAGACGGCCGGTGATGGCGATGCAGTTCAGACCGTCGTCGGTGCAGAAGGTCGGACGGTTGCCGGGCATCGTCAGGTTCGCGTTGATGAAGGGCACAGCCTTCTTGTGCATGGCAGCGTTGGCATTCGCGAAGTTTTGCTTGACCGATTCCGTCTGCTTTTGCGTGGTGTTCGCCTGCTTCTGAACGTTATCGAGCTTCTTTTCCAGCGCGCGGAGCTGCGCTTTCAATACGGCGATCTCGTCATTCGATGACTGCGCATGCGCCGGGCCTGCGGCCAGCGCACCGATCACGCCGAGCGTGCCCAGGATTTTGTGTGTCGTGAAAGACATGGAGTACCCCTGTAGAAGACAAAATCCGACACGCCCCGCGAATTGCTCCGCAGGTGATGGACGCGTATGGATCTGTGTTTGTGATCTTGCGAAAGAGAACGTCCGGAGGCTCTCGCCAGGGGGGCGTTCTCATTTTACAAGCGAGCTACCGTTGAGCTCGCGGGCAAACTAGGCAAGCTTTGCGACAGTTCTGTAAAACCCGCATCGCATTGTGGTGAACGACACCGCGGTGTCGCTTTTCGATCACAAGCGATTTAGATAATTAGCTATCTAAATTAGCTATCATGTGATAAGAACGCATCCATGGATGCGCTCTGTTGTCGTAGGTGTCTCCAGGCGGGAATTTCGTGGGTAGCAGTTCCGTGATCACCAGCCTTCGAGCACGATCTTGCCGTGCGACTTGCCGGATTCGAGCAGCGCATGCGCGCGCTTGAGATTCGCGGCGTTGATGGTGCCGAAGGTCTTGTCGAGCGTGGTGCGCAGCACGCCCTTGTCGATGAGATCCGCGACATCGTTGAGGAGGTAATGCTGCGCGATCATGTCGGGCGTCTGGAATGACGATCGCGTGAACATGGATTCCCAGTGCACCGAGACGGCCTTGCCCTTGAACGCGGACATGTTGAATTCAACGGGATCGTCGATCAGTCCGAGCTTGCCCTGCGGGGCGATCAGATCGGCAAGTGCCTTGTAGTGCTGCTCCGTCCCCGTGAGGCTGGCGATGAGGGCGACCCGCGGCAGTTTCAACGCGTCGATCTGCTCCTTCAGCGGCTTGCTGTGATCGATTACCGCATGTGCGCCGAGATCCTGGCACCACTTGATCGTCTCGGGCCGCGATGCCGTTGCCACAACGGTGAGGCCGGTGAGGCGGCGTGCGAGCTGGATCAGGATTGAGCCGACGCCGCCGGCACCGCCCATGATCAGCAGCGTGCGTGGATCGAGGCTCTTGCCGGGCGCGACGCCGAGCCGATCGAAAAGCAGTTCCCAGGCGGTGATCGCGGTAAGCGGCAACGCTGCAGACTGTGCGAAGGAGAGCGAGGAGGGCTTACGGCCGACAATGCGCTCATCGACCAGATGGAACTCGGCATTGGTGCCTTGGCGCTGGATCGAGCCGGCATAGAACACCTCGTCGCCCGGCTTGAACATCGTCACATCGGGGCCGACAGCATCGACGACACCGGCAGCGTCATAGCCGAGGATCTTGGTTTCGCCGGTCGGCGGCGCTGCGCGCTTGCGCACCTTGAAATCGACGGGATTGGCCGAGATCGCCTTTACCGATACGCGGATGTCGCGACCGGTCGGTTCGGGCTTCGGAGCCTCGAAATCGACCAATGCGTCAGTTGCGTCGATCGGGAGGGATTTGGTGTAGCCGACTGCCTTCATTGGGTGCGCTCCGTGCTCCTGGCGGGAATGTCCCGAAGAGGTGTCCCGAGGCGACAATAATTGCAAGTACTGTCATTTCAGGGATATAGTCACCGAATGGATACTATTGGGTATTTGCGATGAAACGGCGTGATTTCGGCAATGGGCCGGGCTGTCCGGTCGAGGTGACGCTCGATCTGATCGACGGCAAATGGAAGGGCGTGATCCTGTATCATCTGCAGCAGGGGCGGCTGCGTTTCGGCGAACTGCGCAAGCTGATGCCACGGATCACCCAACGTATGCTGACCAAACAGCTGCGCGCGCTCGAGGAGGATGGGCTGATCGTCCGGACGGTCTATGCCGAGGTCCCGCCGCGGGTCGAATATGCACTGTCGGAAACCGGGCTCGGATTGCGCCCGGTCATCGATGCCCTCAAGGCGTGGGGTGATGCGCACAAGATGCGTCAGAAGTCGGTCGCGGCCGTAGTGCCCCAGCCGCGCAAAAAAGCGCCGGTGGAGAAGGATGTGCCGGCGGACGCAAGCTAGTTCCCGCCCTTCTATTGCCCCGCTCAGCAGCCTATATTCGCCGCGATTTCCTCAAAGAGGCCCCGATGATCCCATTTTTCCGCAACGCTGCGACCGCTTCCGCTCTGTGCGCCATTGTCCTGTCGTCCGCACTCGCGCCGGCTGTTGCACAAGATCGCCGGGTCCCGACATCGCCGACGGAAATGAAGCTGTCCTACGCGCCGATCGTGCAGCGGGTGCAGCCGGCCGTGGTGAACGTCTATGCAGCCAAGACGGTGCAGAACCGCAATCCGCTGCTGGACGATCCGGTGTTCCGCCGCTTCTTCGGCGGCCAGGGCATGCAGCCGGAGCAGATGCAGCGTTCGCTCGGTTCGGGTGTGATGGTCGACGCATCGGGCCTCGTCGTTACGAACAACCACGTCATCGAAGGCGCCGACCAGGTGAAGGTGTCACTGGCGGACAAGCGTGAGTTCGAGGCCGAGATCGTGCTGAAGGACAGCCGCACCGATCTGGCAGTGCTGCGCATCAAGGATACGAAAGAGAAATTCCCGACGCTGGATTTCTCCAACTCCGACGATCTGCTGGTTGGTGATGTCGTTCTCGCCATCGGCAATCCGTTCGGCGTCGGCCAGACCGTGACCCACGGCATCGTGTCGGCGCTTGCTCGCACGCAGGTGGGCATCACCGACTATCAGTTCTTCATTCAGACCGACGCTGCGATCAATCCCGGCAATTCCGGCGGCGCGCTGGTCGACATGACCGGCAAGCTGGTCGGCGTGAACACCGCGATCTTCTCGCGCTCCGGCGGCTCGCAGGGCATCGGCTTTGCGATCCCGGCCAATATGGTGCGCGTCGTCGTTGCCTCCGCCAAATCAGGCGGCAAGGCCGTGAAGCGCCCATGGCTCGGCGCGCGGCTGCAGAACATCACGCCTGAGATCGCCGAGACGCTCGGGCTCAAGACACCGTCAGGCGCGCTGGTCGTCAATGTCACGGCGAACAGCCCGGCGGCGAAGGCTGGTCTCAAGGTCTCCGATCTCGTGACCGCCATCGATGGCCAGACCATCGAGGATCCGAACGCGTTCGAATATCGCTTCGCGACGCGCCCGCTCGGCGGCACTGCACAGCTCGATGCGCAACGCAGTGGCAAGCCGGTGAAGCTGACCGTTGCGCTCGAGGCGGCCCCTGACACGGGCCGTGACGAGATCACGCTGACGGCGCGCTCGCCATTCCAGGGCGCCAAGGTCGCCAATATCTCGCCGGCCGTTGCCGACGAGTTGCGGCTGGATTCCAGCACCGAAGGCGTCGTCATTACAGAGCTGACCGATACGGCCACAGCGGCTGGCGTCGGCTTCCAGAAGGGCGATCTCATCATCGCGGTCAACGGCATCAAGATCGGCAAGACCAGCGATCTCGACAAGGTGACGCGCGAGGGTGCGCGGCTGTGGCGCATCGTGGTGGTGCGCGGCGGCCAGCAGATCAACGTTACACTCGGCGGATGAGCCCGAAACAACCCACTCTGTCCGCAAACCTGTTTGCCGCAGCCGGGCTGGAGCAGGACGCGCCGCGTCCGCTGCCGGAGCGGCTGCGGCCGCGTGTGCTGTCCGACGTGGTCGGGCAGGATCACATTCTCGGTCCTGATGGTGCGCTGACGCGCATGCTGGAAACGCGCACGCTGGGTTCGCTGGTATTCTGGGGACCGCCAGGCACCGGCAAGACCACCGTTGCGCGGCTGCTTGCGGACGCAACGGAGCTTCAATTCGAGCAGATATCTGCGGTGTTCTCTGGCGTCGCCGATCTGAAGAAAGTGTTCGAAGCTGCGCGCGCGCGCCGCGAGATGGGCAAGGGCACGCTGCTGTTCGTCGACGAGGTGCATCGCTTCAACAAGGCGCAGCAGGACTCATTCTTGCCGGTCATGGAAGACGGCACCGTGGTATTGGTCGGCGCCACCACCGAGAATCCATCCTTCGAACTCAACGCCGCTCTTCTGTCGCGCGCGCGCGTGCTGGTGTTCCAGTCGCTGGATGCCGCGGCGATCGAGAAACTGTTTGCGCATGCGGAGAAGGTCGAAGGCCGCGCGCTGCCGCTGGACGCCGAGGCACGTGCGGTGCTGGTGCGGATGGCCGATGGCGATGGCCGCGCTGCACTGACGCTGGTCGAGGAGGTCTGGCGCGCCGCGCGGACCAATGAAGTATTTAACGCGGCGCAACTGCAGGACATCCTGCAACGCCGTGCGCCGATCTACGACAAGTCGGCCGATGGCCATTACAATCTGATCTCGGCGCTGCATAAGTCGGTGCGCGGCAGCGATCCCGACGCAGCGCTGTATTACCTGTGCCGCATGCTCGATGCTGGCGAGGATCCGCTGTTCCTGGCGCGCCGCGTGGTGCGGATGGCGGTGGAGGACATCGGTCTCGCCGATCCGCAGGCGCTGGTGATCTGCAACGCCGCCAAGGATGCCTATGATTTTCTCGGCCATCCCGAAGGCGAACTCGCCATCGCCCAGGCCGTGATCTACATCGCCACCGCGCCGAAATCGAACGCTGCCTATATGGCCTACAAGGCTGCGATGCGGGCTGCGAAAGAGGGTGGCTCGCTGCTGCCGCCGAAGCACATCCTGAACTCGCCGACCAAGCTGATGAAGTCCGAAGGCTATGGCGACGGGTACCAATACGACCACGACACGCCCGAAGCTTTCTCTGGCCAAGACTATTTCCCGCAAGCCTTGGGACGGCAGACCTTCTATGATCCGCCGGAGCGCGGGTTCGAACGCGAGATTCGCAAGCGGCTGGATTACTGGACCAGACTGAGGAACGAGAGACAATCATGAGCCGTCGCGACAAGAAGCCTCTCGCCAAGCGTGGTCCCGGTGGTGAGCGCAGCAAGGCGCCGCGGAAGGGTGTGGCCCCGAAGGGCGCTACCTCCAAAGCCGCCCCGTCGAAGGGCGAGCGGCCGTCATTCGGCAAGGCTGGCCGCGTGAGCAGCGATCGCCCGATGAGTGCGCGTCCGCCGCGTGCGCGTGTCAGTGAACGCTCAGAGTGGGCCGAGCGGCCGGAACGTGCCGAGCGATCCGAACGCCCTCAGCGTGCCGAACGAAGCGAGCGCTTCGATGCGCCGCAGCGCTCCGAGCGTCCGGCCGGCAAGCGTCCGCCAAGCGCGCGTCCTTCCGGTTCGCGTCCGGGCGGCAAGGCCGCGCCGCGTTATGGCAACGCGCCGCTGCGTGAGCCGCGGATGCCCGTGCCTTATCTCGATGAAGAACCGGCGAAGCCGGAAGTTGCGCCAGCGCCGCTGCCTACCGCCGTGCAGAACGTCATCGTCACGCCTGACGAGAACGGCATGCGCGTCGATCGCTTTCTCGAAGCGCATTTCCCCGGCCTGTCATTCTCCCATATCCAGCGCATCGTCCGCAAAGGCGAGCTGCGCGTGAACGGCAAGCGCGCTGACAGCAAGGACCGGCTGGAAGAAGGACAGACGGTCCGCATTCCGCCGCTAAAGCTCGATGCGCCGAAGGTTGTCGGTGAACTCTCGGAGGCTGCCAACAAAACTCTGCAGGCGCTCAAGGAGATGACGATCTACGAGGACGCCGACGTCATGGTGCTGAACAAGCCGGCCGGTCTCGCGGTGCAGGGCGGCTCGGGCATGACGCGTCACGTCGACATGATGCTGGAGGTGATGCGCGACGCCAAGGGGCAGAAGCCGCGTCTGGTGCACCGTCTCGACCGGGAGACGTCGGGCTGCCTCTTGATCGCCAAGACGCGTTTTGCGGCGACCAAGCTCACCGGTGCGTTCCGCGAACGCTCCGCACGAAAGATCTATTGGGCGCTGGTTGCCGGTGTACCGAAGCCGAAGCAGGGCCGCATCTCGACCTATCTGGCGAAGGAAGAAAACGAAGAAGACACCATCATGCGCGTCGCCAAACATGGCGACGAGGGCGCAAGCCATGCGGTGACCTATTACGCCGTGGTGGAGACGTCAGCGCAAAAACTCGCCTGGGTGTCGCTGAAACCGGTGACGGGGCGTACGCATCAGTTGCGCGCGCATATGGCGCATATCGGCCACGCGATCGTCGGCGACCCGAAATATTTCAACATCGAGAACTGGCAGTTGCCGGGCGGCATTCAGAAGCGTTTGCATCTGCTGGCGCGCCGCATCGTGATCCCGCATCCGCGTGGCGGCGTGATCGACGCGACGGCGCCGCTGCCGCCGCATATGCTGCAATCGTGGAACTTGCTCGGTCTCGAACACGACCGGTTCGATCCGATCGAGAACGCACCGGAAGAGTAGGGCGTTGTCGGGCTCCGACAACATCCCGTGCGCGACGTCGGCAACCGCCGACGTGCCCGATTTCGATGCCGCGTTTCGCGCGCGTCTGCATGATCTGTTTGTGTGGCGTCGCGATATCAGGCGCTTCAAGTCCGATCCACTGCCTGCGGGCTTTCTCGATCGCCTGCTCGATACCGCGTGCCTCGCGCCTTCGGTGGGCCTGAGCCAGCCATGGCGCTTTGTCATCGTCGACGATGCGTCACGTCGTCAGGCGGTGCTGGAGAATTTCAGCGCCTGCAATGCCGAGGCGTTGAGCGCCTATACCGGCGAACTCGCGCAGAGCTATGCGGCGCTCAAGCTCGCCGGTCTGCGCGAAGCGCCATGCCACCTCGCGGTATTTGCAGACCACGCGACGGATGTCGGCCACGGCCTTGGCCGCCGCACCATGCCGGAGATGGCGGACTATTCGGTGGTGACGGCGATCGCAACCATGTGGCTCGCCGCACGCGCTGAAGACATCGGCATGGGCTGGGTCTCGATCCTCGATCCTGCTGCAATTGCCGCGACACTCGATATACCCCGTGACTGGCGGTTGATCGGCTATTTCTGCATCGGTTATCCGGAGATCGACGACGATCGGCCGGAACTCGAGCGCGCCGGATGGGAACGCCGTCATTCGGCAGCGGATCACATTGTCCGGCGCTGACACTTGATGTGATGCGGGATCGTGACAACATGAGACCAATGAGACATCGCTCCATCCCATTCGCTCTGTCGGTCGCCGTTGCGGCGGCGCTCTCTGCTGCGCCTGCGGTCGCGCAGGTTATCGGAGTGCCCGGCAACCCGGCCTTGATCACGCCACTGCCGCCCGCACCGCCACCGCCGCGGATCGAAGTACCTGTCGTGCCTCAGCTCGGCGATCTGCCGCGGCAGCAGAATGTCCCGCAGGCGCGGAGGTCCTTCAGCGATCGTATCACCGACTGTTTGCAGGATGGCGCCGCTGCGGGTCTCGGCCCGAATGATCGTGCGACCTATTCGCGAGCCTGCGCCAATCGCTGATACGAGCGATTTGGTCTCGCGTGGCGCCCGTCTGTCGCGTAAATTGACGGCTGGCGAACAGGAATTGAGACCATCGATGCGTGAATTGTTTGACGAAGTGTACGGCCAGTCGCAGCTCGATCCGCAAGAGGCGGTGCGACGGTCGACGCGTGGTCCACAGCGCAAGCGTTTCTACAAGACCGTCGGGTTGAGCGAAACACCGGACGGCTATGCCATCATGCTTGACGACAAGACCGTGCGCACGCCATCGCGCCATCCGCTGGTCATTCCCAAGCGCGCCATTGCCGAGGTCATGGTCACGGAATGGGATGCGCAGCAGGATGTCATCGATCCCACGAGCATGCCGGTGACGCGCCTTGCCAACAGCGTGATCGATGCGATCCGCGACGAGGCGCAGACCCAGGCGGTGGCTGACGATATCGCAAAATACTTCGGCACCGATCTGCTGTTCTATCGCGCGGGCTATCCCGAGGCGCTTATCGCGCGCGAAGCTGCGGTATGGGACCCTGTCTTGTTCTGGGCTGCCGATGATCTCGGCGCGCATTTCATTCTGGCCGAGGGCATCGTGCATGTCAGCCAGCCCGAACAGGCCATCGCATCTGCCCGTGCGGCGCTGCCGAGCGATCCATGGGCGATCGCCGCGCTGCATCTGGTGACGACGATCACCGGCTCGGCGCTGCTCGCGCTGGCGCTGCTCCATGGCCATCTGAATGCCGATCAGGTCTGGACCGCCGCCTTTGTCGACGAGGACTGGAATATCGAGAAGTGGGGCCTCGACGAGGAGGTCGCTGCGCGGCGTGCGGCGCGGCAGGTGGATTTCAAGGCTGCCGTGCTGGTGCTGAAGGCGGTCACGCCGTCAGCGGGTTAATCGGAAGTTAACGACCGTTAACTAGCGTAGCTGCACCATTGTCCGGTGCCGCTCACCATGCCGACTCCCGTCAATTCGATCTTACCGGTTGTCTCCGCGCAGGGCGTGGCGAGCGAAGTCGCGTTTCAGCCCGGCAGCGTGATTGCCGGCCGCGTGCTCTCGGTCTCGCCAGACAATCAGGTCCGTATCGCCATTGGGCACAGCACGATCGACGTGCAATCGCAGGTGCCGTTGCAGGCCGGGCAGGTGCTGCAATTCGCAGTGTCGAAGACGGACAACGGCAATGTCCAGCTTGCCGTCGTCACCCCGCAGAACACAGGTGCAGGGCAGGCGGGTGGCGCGTCCTCCGGCAATGTGACGCTCGCGCCAGACGTGCCAATCAATCTCGCCAATGCCATCGCGACCTCCAAGATCCAGCTGACATCGCTGGAAGCACAGGCGGTCTCCACCGCCACGCAAAGTGCCGTGATGCAGCAGGCGAGCCTGGCCACGCTGTTTGCCAATCTCGGTGCCGCCACCTCGCTGAAGGGGCTGCCGCAGCAGTTGCAGCAGGCGGTCGCGCAGGTACTGGCGCAACGTCCGCCGCTCGACGCCCAGCTCACCGGCGAGGAAGTCAAATCGGCGTTCCAGAATTCCGGCCTGTTTCTGGAATCATCGCTGGCCAAGGGATCGCTGCCGCAAGGCGGGCTGCCCGATATGAAGGCGGCATTGATCGTGTTGCGCCAGGCGTTGGCGACGACGCTCGCCACCGCGAGTCCGACCCAGAGCACGACTCCAGCACCGGCGAATGCAGCGACACCGGAGCAGCCGGTATTGGCTCCGGCAAACGCGCTCCCCAATGCAGCGGCGCAGATCACGACACAGCAGGCGCAGGCCGCTGCAGCGACGGTGGTCATGCTGCCCAAGACTGACATCAAGAACGATCCGCTACAGCAGGCTGGACTTCTCGCCGCAGACGAGCCCGTGCTCGATGTTGTGGCTCAGACCGCACCGGCCGTGGCAAAAGCTCCCGAAGCGGCTGCACGCTTGGCTATCAATGGCGCAGCGCTCAACCTGCTTCGGGAAGCGCTGCAGACGGCTCCGAAGGGCGTGGGAAGCGCAGCATCGCTGGTGTTCGACGACAGCATGATGATGGATCTGCTGCCCGCCGCGAAGGCGCCCACGGGCCAGACAAGTGCCGAAGCGAACATCGCGCGCAACACCCTTCCGCCGCCGCCGTTGCGCGGCGGGTTGCCGACGGCACAGCCGATGGCTTTGCCGACACTCCCGGCAAATGCGCCACTGGGCACCACCGTACATCATCTGCTCGCGGATACCGATGCGGCGCTGGCGCGCCAGACCCTACTGCAGGTGGCATCCTTGCCGGATCGTGCGGATGGTCTTGCAGCGCCGCGGCTCGATCAGGCATCGCCGCGCTGGAGTTTCGAAATTCCGTTCGCGGTGCCGGCCGGCACGGCCATGGCACAGTTCGAGATTTCGCGTGATGGCGGCAATGGCAGCGAGGCCGAGGCGGCCAAGCAAGTCTGGCGGGCGCGCTTTTCGCTTGATGTCGAACCGGCCGGCCCGGTCCATGCGCTGGTCTCCCTGACTGGCGACAAGACGTCGGTGCGGATGTGGGCCGAGCGTCCGGCGACAGCACGGCAATTGCAGGCCGGTACGGCGCAGCTCAATCAGGCGCTGATTCGCGCCAATCTGCAGCCCGGCGATATCGTGGTCCGCGAGGGCGCACCGATGCAGCCCGCGCCGGCATCGGCGGGGCATTTTCTGGATCGCGCGCTATGATCGTGCAGCCCAAAAGATCGCTGGCGGTCGCGCTGCATTACGACAAGACCGGCGCGCCTGTTGTCACCGCGAAAGGCAAGGGCGCGATCGGTGAGAAAATCATCGAGGTCGCCAAGGCCCACGACATTCCCATCGAGGAAAATGAGGTACTCGCCGGCGCACTCTCGAATGTCGAAATCGGTGATGAGATTCCAGCCGAGCTCTACAAGGCTGTCGCGGAAGTGCTGGTCTTCGTTCTCAGGCTGTCGGGCCGCGCGCACTAGCCTCGTCATTTGCTACGATACATGTCAGATCGTTGAGCTGTTCTGCAGCGACCTTTCGAGGCTGGTGATCTCGCATCCGCGAGTTATCAACCCGCAGTCCGCCCGTTATGAATGTAGATTTGTTGCAGCGCATTTCCTATCGCGCACAAGCTGATGCTTGCCAAGTTCCAGCTTTGTGCAACTATGAAACCCGGGAGGGGCTAGTGCTCGCCTGACGCTGTTGGAATGGGGGATCACGTGAGTGAGACGCTGCATCCGAACGCTCCGCATCATCTGCCTGGCTTCATTACCGCTCCCGGTGAGACTGATACGCTCATGGTTGTGGTCGGAATCGTTCTGATCGGCTCCATCATGATGGTCGGCAATCTGTATCTGCGCCTGCACAGCATGCCGGAGCGGATGGCGCACAAGTCGCAGAAGCTGCAGTTTGAAATCGTGGCCGTGTTGGGTTTGATCGCGTTGTTCACCCACAACCATCTATTCTGGATAATCGGGCTGTTGCTGGCGATGATCGATCTGCCGGATTTCAGCACGCCGCTGCGCAGTATCGCAGGATCGGTGCGGAAGATTGCCGACGGCGATGCTACCAGCGAAACCACGGAGCTGTCCGGTGAACCACCACCGCTCCCTATCGCGGCAGAAACATCGAGCCGTCCCGGCGAAGCCGGAGGGCACGGTCATGCTTGAGCTTCTCCTCTGCTCGCTGCTGACGGTTTTTCCGGATTATCTCTATCGTCGCTATGGACAAGGCAAGCGACTGGGGAGGGAGATCACGTTCTATTCGGTGTGGTTCGAACTCAGATGGGGAATCACGGCCTGCGTGATGCTGACCGTCGCTCTGATCACCGTCATCTTCTATTTTCATCCATCGACGACAAGTGCGACCTTGTTCTATCGGACCGTGCCGATCCTGCCCGAGGTCAATGGACGGGTGGCGGAGGTGCACGTCCAGTTCAGCGCGCCGGTCAAGAAGGGCGATGTGATATTTCGTCTCGATAACGCCAAGCAGGAAGCGTCGATGGAGACCGCGCGGCGCAAGATTGCCGAGGTCGATGCGGCCATGCTGGCGGCGCAGGCCGATATTCTGAAGGCCGAAGGACAAGCGCAGGAGGCCAAGGGTTCCTATCAGCAGACCTCGGACGAACTCGATACCAAGCGTGAGCTGCAGAAGCGCAATCCTGGTATGGTGCCGCAACGTGATATCGAGAAACTCGAGGTGCTGCTGACCGGCCGCCAGGGCGCGCTTGATGCAGCCATGGCCGCGCGACAATCCGCGATGACGCGTATCTCCGCGCTGCTGCCGGCGGAGAAGGCGAGCGCGCAGGCGGCACTTGCGGAGGCACAAGTCGATCTCGACAAGACGTTCATTCGCGCAGGCGTGGACGGGCGCGTCGAGCAGTTCACGCTTCGCGTCGGCGATGTCGTCAATCCCGTCATGCGATCAGCGGGCATTCTCATTCCGGAGAATGCGGGCCGCGTGCTCTCTGCAGGATTTGGGCAGATCGAAGCGCAGGTGATGAAGGTGGGCATGGTTGCCGAGGCGACCTGTATTTCGAAGCCGTGGACCGTCATCCCGATGGTGGTGACCGGCGTCCAGAACTATATCGCGGCCGGTCAGTTTCGCGGCGGCGAGCAGTTGGTGGAAGCGCAGCAAGTCCGCGCGCCGGGTACCATCCTCACATTCCTGGAGCCAATCTATCAGGGCGGTCTCGACAGCGTGACGCCCGGCAGTAGCTGTATCGTCAATGCCTATACCAGCAATCATGACGCCATCGCCGCGAAGGGGATCGGTTCTTTCAGGTGGCTGGCGCTTCATGCCGTCGATGCCGTTGGGGTCGTCCACGCGATGTTGCTGCGGATCCAGGCGTTGTTGCTTCCCGTCAAGACGCTGGTGATGAGCGGTCACTGAGCTCCGCGCGTCCTGCGGGGCGAGGCGATCGTTCTGGGACGCTCCGGAACTGGCGCTGTCATGCCCGTTGAACTAGCCTTCGTGAACAAGAAAAAGCTCACGGAGGAAATCATGAAATCGACGCTCTGGATGTCGTCCATCGGACTGTCGTCGCTTGCAGTTGCAGCAGCCAGCGGCTGGTTTGCCGCCACCATGTTTGCCCAGCCTGCCACCAGCAAGGAGCCGCGTTTTCCGCAGCTCACCATGGATCAGCTCGACGCCAGGCAGAAGCCGCTCGGCGAGCAGGTGATGAAGGTCTCAAGCGTGGGGCTCGCCGGTCCCTATAATCCGATGATGCGCAGCCCGGTGCTCGGGCAAAAGCTGTTCGATCTGTTCGCCTATCTGCGCTGGGATACGTCCGTTCCCGTCAAGCTCAACGAATTTGCGATCATCATCATCGGCCGGCAATGGCGCTCGCAGGTCGAATGTTCGCGCATGCGCCGCTCGCGCAGAAGGCGGGGTTGTCGCCCGATATCATCGCCGATCTCAAGGCCAACAAGCGGCCGGCGAACATGGCTGAAGACGAGGCGACGGTGTACGACTTCGTCACCGAGCTGACGGGCACGCACAAGGTCTCCGACGCGACCTATGCGCGTGCCAGGAAGATCTTCAACGATCAGCAGATCGTCGATCTCACGGCCGTGGCCGGCAATTACGTGATGGTAGCGATGTTGCTGGCGATGGCCGAGGAGAGCACACCGCCCGGCAAGGAAGCGCCGTTCAAGCCCGGCGAGCCGTGAGGCCGACGCGTCAGGCAGCCTTGATCGGGTTGCCGGTGGTCGGATTTTCCGCCGTGGCCGGTGCGGTCGCATCCTTGCCGATGCGGCCGAGATGGGTGAAGCGGAAACCGGCGTCGTATTTGAGGCCGTAGCCAAGCGCGCGGTCGAAGCCGATATGGGCGAACCAGACCAGTGCGATCGAACCGGCGATCGGCTCGGCGGTGGCGATACCGGCGAGCGCGAGCAGCAGCGGCGCGATGGTCGCGTGCACCAGATTATAGACCCCTGCGCCGATCCGCGGGCCGGCCAGATAGGCCAGCATGCTGAGGTCCGGGACGAAGAAAAACAGGGCATAGATCTGCCAGGGCGCGCCCGAGATCCAGTAGAACAGCGTCATTCCGACAAACAGCGCCGCGCCTTCCCAGCGCAGCAGGTCACGCACGCCACCCGTGGCTGCGCCACTGTTTTCATTGATCACGATATTGGTCATCCGGCGCTCTCCCTTGTCTGATCCGGATATAGGCAGGATCGCCGCCGGCGCCATGCGATTTTGGGGGATTCAACCCTTCCTGATGGGCGTTTCCACCGCTCAAAACCCCATGCTAGAACCTCGCCCAAACCCCGCGGCTGCCGCGGGCGATAACACGTGACATTGACGGGCTGGAGCACATGAAAGACATCCTGGACACCCTCGAAGCGCGTCGCGCAGGCGCCAAACTGGGCGGCGGCGAGACGCGGATCGAGTCGCAGCACAGCAAGGGCAAGCTGACCGCCCGCGAGCGCATCGAGCTTTTGCTCGACAAGGGGTCGTTCGAGGAATTCGACATGTTCGTCGAACACCGCTCCGTGGAATTTGGCATGGAAAAGTCCAAGATTCCCGGTGACGGCGTCGTCACCGGCTGGGGCACCGTCAACGGTCGCAAGACCTTCGTCTTCGCCAAGGATTTCACCGTGTTCGGCGGTTCGCTGTCCGAGACCCACGCGCTCAAGATCACCAAGCTGCAGGATATGGCGATGAAGGCGCGGGCGCCGATCATCGGCCTCTATGACGCCGGCGGCGCGCGCATCCAGGAAGGTGTCGCGGCGCTCGCGGGTTACTCCTACGTGTTCCGCCGCAACGTCCAGGCCTCGGGCGTGATCCCGCAGATCTCGGTCATCATGGGACCCTGCGCCGGCGGTGACGTTTATTCGCCGGCCATGACTGACTTCATCTTCATGGTGAAGAACACCAGCTATATGTTCGTCACCGGCCCCGATGTTGTGAAGACCGTCACCAATGAGGTGGTCACGGCCGAAGAACTCGGCGGCGCCAGCGTGCACGCGACGCGCTCCTCGATCGCCGACGGCGCCTTCGAGAACGACGTCGAGACGCTGTTGCAGATGCGCCGGCTGATCGACTTCTTGCCCAGCAACAACACTGCCGGCGTTCCGGAATGGCCCAGCTTTGATGACATCGAGCGCGTCGATTACTCGCTGGATACCTTGATCCCCGACAATCCGAACAAGCCCTACGACATCAAGGAATTGATCCTCAAGGTGGTGGACGAGGGCGACTTCTTCGAGATCGCGGAGACGTTTGCCAAGAACATCGTCACCGGTTTCGGCCGCATCGCCGGCAAGACCGTCGGCTTCGTCGCCAACCAGCCGATGGTGCTGGCCGGCGTGCTGGATTCCGACGCCTCGCGAAAGGCCGCGCGCTTCGTGCGCTTTTGCGATGCCTTCAACATCCCGATCGTGACGTTTGTCGATGTGCCGGGCTTTCTGCCGGGCACCGCGCAGGAATATGGCGGCCTGATCAAGCACGGCGCAAAACTGCTGTTCGCGTACAGCCAGTGCACGGTGCCGCTCGTCACGGTGATCACGCGAAAAGCCTATGGCGGCGCGTTCGACGTGATGGCCTCGAAGGAAATCGGCGCCGATATGAACTACGCCTGGCCCACCGCACAGATCGCCGTGATGGGCGCCAAGGGCGCGGTGGAAATCATTTTTCGCCAGGATATCGGCGATGCCGAGAAGATCGCTGCGCGCACCAAGGAATATGAAGACCGCTTCCTGTCGCCGTTTGTGGCCGCCGAACGCGGCTATATCGACGACGTGATCATGCCGCACTCCACCCGCAAGCGCATCGCCCGCGCGCTGGCAATGCTGAAGGACAAGCATTTGGAAGTGCCGATGAAGAAGCACGACAATATGCCGTTGTGAGGGGACCAGGTTCATCAATGACGCCATAGCGGTCGACGTTGATGTCCTTTCTTTGTGGTAGCATTCGTCTCTGACAAGGACCTGCGAGGATGCGCATGATGATGAAAGCCCGTAGCCGGATCTTCAGCATTCTTGCCATGCTCGTTGGCCTCGCGAGCACCGGCGCTCTCGCCGACGAGACCGTCACCATCGGCGGCTCACGCGCGGTGCTGATCAAACCCGCATCGCCGCGCGCGAGCGTGATCCTGATGCCGGGCGGCAGCGGTGCCATCAATCCGGGCGAACATGGCGAGATCAACGGGCTGAAGGGCAATCAGCTCGTGCGAACCCGCAGCGCCTATGCGGCGCGCGGGCTGGCGGTGCTGGTGGTCGATGCGGGGACTGATCTGTCCAGCGCGGTGCAATACATGGCCGCGATCAAGCGTCCGGTGACGGTGGTGGCCACCAGCCGCGGCACGCAGCGTGCCGCCTAGGGGATTGCGCGCGGCGCGCGGCCGGATGCGCTGGTGCTGACCTCGGGCTTTCTCAGTGCGGAGTCGGGTGGCGGCAGCAATGTGATGTCGATCGTCGGCTCGCCCTCGGCATTGCCGCGCACGCTGGTCATCCATCATCGCAATGACGGCTGCAAGTTTACCGCGCCGGCGGGCGTCGATCCCTTCGTGAAATGGTCGGCCGGGCGCGCCCGCGTGGCGTGGCTGAGCGGCGGACGTAACGACGGCGATCCCTGCGAGGCGCGGGGATATCATGGTTTCAACGGCCTCGATGGTCAGGTGGTCGGGCTCGTTGCAGGTTTTCGATAACGGCGAGATGCTGAATGTGCGAGTTCCCGCGCGCATTCAGTTTCCATTCATGCCGCTGGTCCGATCCTGATGCCCTCACGGATATCAGGAGGGATCGCGATGGAACGCCGTCATTTTCTGAAGATCGCCTTCGGCTTTGCCGCGGGCGTCGGCTTGGCCGCTCAGGCCATCACGCAGGCTCAGGCCGCGCCGCTGCTGCCGACCAATCCGCTCGACAACCACAAACCGGGCAACGAACCGCAGCCTGCGGTGGCGTCGCAGGACGACGTCGATCGTCTCCAGCCCGAGCAAGTCCAGTGGCGTCGCCGCGGCTGGCGGCGTCGCCGGTTCTGGGGCTATCGCCGCCGGCATTGGGGCTGGCGTCGCCGTTATCGGGTCCGCCGTCGTTACTGGCGCCGCCGGTACTGGTAGGGCAAGCCCGTTTGTGCTGACGCTCAGTCTCTCCAGGGCGTCAGCGGTTTGGTCTGGCCGGGTTCAATGCCGCTCAGGTGGCGACGCACGTTGTCATAGCTGCGATCACCGGGGGCAAAGGTCTGCGAGCCGTCAGCCGGCTTGCCGTCCACCGTGCGGGTGAAATGCAGCACCAGACTGTCATCGGCATTCATGGTGGCGCTGCCGTAATAGGGCATGGACAGCCGCGCGTCCTCCGCCAAGGCCGCGCCAGCCATGAGTAGAATGGGGAAAGTGAGAAACAGACGGGTCATGACACCTCCTGCTGTGAGGTTGTGATGGAGGCTCAGGAAGATGGCGGGGATTTGTCCGCCGCCGGTCACCGCATGCACGGATTTGTGTTACAGGTCGCCGTCATCCGCTGCCGACGAGTCCCATGCCCCATACCGAAGCCCTGCTGTTTCCGCTCGCCATGATCGCGCTCATTGCCGAGGCGATGACGGCTGCGCTGGCGGCCGGGCGACGCAAGATGGATTGGCTTGGCGTCGCCATGCTCGGTTGCATCACGGCGCTGGGCGGTGGTTCGGTGCGCGACATGCTGCTCGGGCACTACCCGCTGTGGTGGGTGAAGAGCCCGTATCTCCTGCTGCTGACCGGCGGCGCTGCGCTGCTGACCATCGGGCTCGCACGGGTCGTGCATCGTTTTCACGCGCTGTTTCTGGTGCTCGATGCCATCGGCCTCGTGGTCTTCACCATCATGGGCTGCAACATCGCCCTCGCCATGGATCAGCCGCTGCTGATCGTCGTGGTGGCCGGCATGATCACCGGCTGCGTCGGCGGCGTGCTCCGCGACGTGCTGTGCAACGACGTGCCCCTGCTGTTTCGCGCCGAACTCTATGCCAGCGTGTCGATCGTCACGGGGCTTCTCTGTATCGGCGGCATCAAATACGGATTCAGTCCCGATCTCGTGACGCTGGTCGCCGCCGTGACCGGTTTAGTATTCCGCCTGCTGGCAATCCGGCTGAAGCTGGAGATGCCGAAATTCGTCTATGACAGCGACGCCAAATAGCGCTCTGCGTCAGCGCAGCCCCATGCAGCTCGCATAGAACGTGGTCGTCGCCGGCCAGTCGGAAAACACACCGCGCACGCCGACGTCTCTCGCCAGCACGTCCAGCACCGTCAGCGTGTCGCCCTCGCGATCGATGGCGGGTTTGATCGAGCGATGGAAGAAACCGCCGCCGTTTGCGAGCGGCCCGTCGCGCTCCAGCGACCAGGTGATCAGATCGAGCCCGGCGTCGCGCGCTGCCTTGGCATAAGGGGAGGGCACGATCTTGTTGGTGCCATCAAGCGTCAGCAGCATGTAGATCGGCGGCGCGAGGATCTTGACGCCGGCAGCCTTGAGTTCGGCCATGGACGGCTTCCACGTTTCCGCGCGCATGTGATCGAAGCCGGGTGTTTCATAGCGGCCGTCGAGATAAACCGCCTGTGTGCCAAAGTCCGACGCGGTGCGGATCCAGAACTTGATGTCGTTGAGATCGAAGCTCTGGGCAAATACGTCACCAGGCGGAATGCCGGCGGCGCGATACTCGTCGAGCATCTGGGTCGCGTATTTCTCCTGGCTGTAATCGCCGTCGAACGGCATCGGCACTTCCGGCGCCTTCAGCTCGGGCGTGAATTTGGCACCGAGGCTTTTGATCAGCGCGATGCTCTCGGCATGGGTCATCAGTGTGCCCGAGCTGGCATAAAGGTCAGTGCGCCAGCGCGGCGTACCGTTCTGATAGTCGGCAACGGTGGTCGCCGATGTGTTGGCGGCATCCATCTTCGCTGTCAGCGTCCTGAACTCCGCCAGCGTGATGTCGCTGGTACAGCATTTCGCCGACGCCTTCCTGCCGGTGGCGGGATCGGCAGGGCTGAAGGGCTGCGTGCATTTATTCGCCAGCGCCGGCACCGAGAGAATATTGGTGGTCGTATGCAGGTCGCATTGCGAATGCCGGCAGACCAACTGGCGGTCCTTCGTAAAGGTCACGTCGCATTCGATCACGCCGGCGCCCATGCGCGCCGCAGCGAGATAGGACTCGCGGCTGTGCTCGGGGAATTGCAGTGGCGCGCCGCGATGGGCGATGGAGAAATCGCTCTTGCGAAACGGCCCGGTGCAGGTGCTGAGCTTTGCCTTCAGCGGGCCGTCTTTCATCTTGTCGACGAGATAGAACGGCCGCGGACCCAGCTGCGGCTCGGGCAGTGCGATGGTGTCGGCGCGGCCGGTCGTCAGCGATGAGAGGCCGAGCAGCCCGGCCAGTATGAGACGACGCAAAGCGCGCGACATGACGATCTCCAGAATAGCGAAGTGCCATTCTGTCATCTTCGTGTGACGGCTGTAACCGGCGCGTGGGCAACAAAAAACCCCGCCATAGGCGGGGTCTTCGTCGTCAGGATTGTGCAGCGATCACCAGCGGCGGATGCAGCGGCCGTAGGGATTGCGGAAAAAGCCGGGGGGGCAGTAACCCGGGCCACGCGGCGGCGGACCACGGAACATCGGACGACAACCGCCATAGGGACCGCGGGCATAGCCGGGGCCACAGCCTTGAGCGACCTGGATTACGCCAGCCGTCTCGGCTGCGCTGAGTGGTGCCAGTGGCATTGCATTGGCGGCACTAAGGCCTCCGACGCTGACGGCGAACAGAGCCGCAGCAAAGATCGTCTTCATTCGTGTTCTCCCTCGATGGTGCCGCGATGCGGCGCAGAGAATAATGATGGCATCGCATCACCCGCTGCAGGACTCTTACGGGCAAGAAAATTGCTGGGGATCAACGCTGCACAGCACGATTAAGCCGATTCGATCTGAATACAGCATGAATGTTTCGGGATATCCGCGTAGCAGTGCGCGGCAGTTGCTACTTCGCCGCGAGGAAGCCCAGCATCAATTCGTTGAATTTGGCCGGTGCATCGAGAAACACGATATGGCCCGCGTCCGGAAGCAACTCGGCCTTCGCGTTCGGCATCTTCGCCGCCAGCGCCTTGGCCAGATCGGCATTCTGGCCCATCTTCGGCCGCAACGCTTCCGGCGCATTCGGCTTGCCCGGTGCGTTGTGATCGTCGGCGCCCATGATGAACAGGGTCGGCAGGGCGATGAGCGGAATTTCGTGGACCACGGGTTCGCGATAGATCATCTGCGCCGAACTGACGAAGGCGCGCAGCCAGCGCGGATATTCCGGCGACCCCTTGATGTTGAAACGCGCGTCGATGAAGGGAGTTACCTGGTCGGGCTGCATCTTCAGCGAATAGTTCACCTCGAGCTGTTTGCGGTAACCTTCCGCCGTCAGCTTGTCTTCGTTCTCCAGGATCTTCTCAGTCGGCGTCGGTGGCACATAGAGCCGATAGTCTTCCAGTCCGATCGGCGCCGCGAGCAGCAGGTGATCGATGCGATCGGGATAAGCGCGGGCAATGCGCACGCTCAACATGCCGCCCAGCGAATGCGCCACGATGTCGAATTTCGCGATCCCAAGGTGATCCATCAGCGCGACGGTGTTACGGGCGAGGGTGTCGAAATGCAGATCGCCTGATGGCTTCGATGATTTGCCGAAGCCGATCTGGTCGGGGACCACGACGCGGTAACCTGCCTCGTTCAACGTACCGATCACCGGCGCCCAGTAGCTCGATGGAAAATTGCGGCCGTGCAGCAGTATGACGGTTCGACCATTGGGCTTGGTCGATGGCACGTCCATATAGGCCATGCGCAGCTGTTCGCCGTCATTGACCAGCGGCAGCATATTGACGGGGTAGGGATAGGGGAAACCTTCGAGGCCGATGCCGTAGGGCTCGCGTGCCGCAGGAGGCTCGGCCGCTTGCGATGAGGTGAACGGCAGGGTTGCAATCAGCGCAGTGAGCAGCAGGCGGTTCATCGGGGGCTCCGGGAGAAGGAAGGTCCGGCGCGGTTTCGGGCTGCATTGCGGCGAAGGTAAGCCGGCGTCTTCACGTTTTCCGGATGGCGTCGCCGGTGGTGCCGAACAATGCCTCGAAACGCTTCTCACCGCTACGGGTGAAATGCACTACGCGGCTGCCGGGCGAGGGGTCTCTGGCCGCCCATTTCATGGCAGTGAATGAGGTCATGATGGCGGCGCCGAGTGTGCCGGCCAGATGATGGCGCCGCTCGCTCCAGTCGAGGCAGGCCTTGCAGACCGGCCGGCGCGGATGAGTCAGCGTCGCCGGATCGATCCTCAATTCTTCAGTAACGAACCGGCTGCCCTGGGTCGTGAGTTCGATGACCCGCTCGGTCTGCCGGATCAGCTTCTGTGCCCGCATACTGTCGAGCATCTGCACGCCGAGATCGCCGGCGAGATGGTCGTAGCAAATCCGTGCGCGGCGCAATGCGGGTTCTTTCGGCCCGGTGCGAACGCGGAGATGGCCGGCGCGGGCTGCCAAGCCGGCCAGACCTTCCAGCACTCCGGCGACATCGGGACCGGTGAGGCGATAATAGCGATGGCGCCCTTGTTTTTCCGGCTCGATCAAGCCGCCTGCTTCGAGTTTGGAAAGGTGTGAACTCGCGGTCGGTGCCGTAATCCCGGCTTCCTGGGCGAGTTCGCTCGCGGTCAGCGCACGGCCCGTCATCAGCGCCGTCAGCATATTGGCGCGTGCAGGGTCGCCAACAAGTGCGGCGACCATGGCGATGTCCGGACCTGCTTTCATACTTCGACGCTAATCGAAGTATTACAGTCGATCAAGCGGCTATATCCAGGCATCTACAGAGGGAGCCGCCATGACGATCACTGTCTTCATTCGCTATCAGATCGATCCGTTCAAACGCACATTGTTCGAGGCCTATGCCAAGCGCTGGCTGACGATTATTCCCAAATGCGGTGGCGATCTGCAGGGCTATTGGATGCCCCATGAAGGAACGAACAACGTCGCATTCGGCCTGATCTCGTTTCCGAGTCTCGCGGCCTATGAGGCGTATCGCGCCAGACTGCGGAGCGACGCGGACGGCGTTGCGAATTTTGCTTCGGCCGAGGAGCACCAGTTCATTCTGGCGGAAGAGCGCACATTCCTGCGCCAGGTGACCGCATAGTCCACGCGCGACAAAGCCGCGGACATTGCTGTCCGCAGCTTTGTCTGCCCGTCGCGCCGTTACTTCGGCGCGCCGCCCTTCGAGCTGTCGATCTCGGTGCCGGTCGGAGCCGATTGAGGGGCCTGCGATCTCGCAGGTGCCGCACCGGTGGTGACGCCGGGCTGATTATTGGTCGGCGTCACATCCCGCACGCCGGGAGCTACTGGCGGCTTCGAATAGGAATCCGCGACATTGTTGGTTGGCGCCGGCGCCTTTGGCGTGCTGTCCTGCGTCGCGGGGGCGGATTGGGATGCGGTCTTCGTCGCGTCGCCCGGATTCATCGATGTATTGTTCAGGCCGTAGAATACGGCGCCGAGCAAGACAACAATCCCAAGTGCATAAATAGCCATGCGGCTACCGCTGGCTGGCCCTTCCGCGAGTTCGGGATCGGCCTGCAGCTCATTGTCGAGCCGCGCAGGATTGCGGATGTCATCAGCGGGATTTGGACGATACGGATCATTGGGATTGGGAATGTTCGCCATGTCGTGTCCTCCTGTGCGGCAAGACAACAGTCAGATGAGGTGCATGTTCCAGAGATTGTGCCATTCCAGAGCCGCGTCCTATCCAGAGCCGCGTCCTATGTGGCAATGCAGCGTGATCGGGTCTGCTCATCAGATGTTAAGGCCTGGCTGCGACGCTGAGGCGATTATTGATTCGCAGAAGCGCGTGGCAGCCCGAATGTTCGATACGATTATCCTCCTGACGGGTCCTGCTGAGCACTCGGTCTTTACAACTTTGCTCCGTGGTCACAATCCGGCCCTGACGGTCCTTCCTGTTTTCACAGCTGAAGATCTGGCGGCGATCGAGCCCGATTGGCTGCGCCGGGCGCGGATGATTTCGTTCACCACTGGCGTGATAGTCCCCGGCGCGGTGCTCGATCAGCTTGGCTTTGGCGCCTACAATTTCCATCCCGGCCCGCCGCAATATCCCGGCTGGGCCCCGGCACATTTTGCGCTCTACGATCATGCGACCGACTTCGGCTGCACGGTCCATCGCATGATTGCACGTGTCGATGCCGGACCGATCGTGGATGTCGAGGCGTTCCCAATTCCGGCGGACATCAGTGTCGCGGGTCTGGAAGAGATTGCCTATACGAAGCTGGTCCAGACTTTCTGGCGGATGGCACGCGTCCTGGCCACACAGCCGGAGCCGCTGATCGAGCGGGCGCTGCGCTGGGGCACCACGCGTCACACGCGTAAGGCCTATGAGCAGATCTGCGATATCCCGGTAAGCATCGAGAAAGACGAATTGCAGCATCGGGTCAAAGTCTTCGGCACCGACCATTTCGGCATCGTGCCGACCATCGGTCTGCACGGCTTCCAGTTTCGGGTCGTCGTGCCCGAGACTGAAAGCGCTATTGCGGACGAAGCTGCCGAAGCCTAGCGGTTAGCCGCGAAGCTCTGGTGCTGCGCGGGCGGCGTCGCTGACGTGTGCGTCTTGGACACCTTGCCGTTGAATTCATAGAGCAGGAAACTCAGCACCACGAGTAGCCCCACGCCGATGATGGCCTTGGTCGGCTTGTGATCATGCTCTTCGCCGCAATCCGGATGATAAGAACCGTCATTCGTCGACGCCATATCGCTGCCGGCGAGTTCAGGCTGCGACGTCCAGGTATTCAGCTTCTGATCCATTTCCGTCCTCCATGCCTGATGTTGTCAGGGTGACCGGACAGAAATGGCCCGTAAAGGCCGATGTTCCGTTTCGGGGGTGCTATTAGCGGGATGCTGCCTTGCTGAGAGGCAGCGTTTCGAAATATTTCTGAAAAAGCTTTGGAACCCATCGCTCCCCGACACGTTTCAACATCTCACCGGTATAGGTGACACGTTAGGGGCAGTTTCGGAATGAGTGGCGATAACGGCCGGTTTGCAACCGGCGTACCGGGTCTCGATGCGATCCTGGGCGGGGGCGTTTTCGACGGCGGCATCTACATCATTCAGGGCGCCCCGGGCGCCGGAAAGACGATTCTGGGCAACCAGATCTGTTTCGCGCAGGCCGCCCAGGGGCGGAACGCGCTTTACATCACGCTGCTTGCCGAAAGCCACGCCCGCATGATCGGACACATGCGGCGGATGACCTTCTTCGATGAAGCAGCAATTCCCGACCGCATGTCCTATGTTGGCGCCTTCAAGACGCTGGAAGACGACGGGCTGCGCGGACTGCTGGACGTGGTCCGCCGTGAGGTCCGTACCCGCAAGGCCAGCATCCTTGTGCTCGATGGTCTCATCACCGTGCACGAAAAGGCGCGCTCCGAACTCGAGCTGAAAAAATTCATCCACGAATTGCAGACCCAGGCTGCCTTCAGCAACTGCACCATGTTCCTGCTGACCAGCGCCTTCGACGCCGATGCGCATCCGCCTGAGCATACGATGGTGGACGGTCTGATCGAGCTGCAGACCTCGTTGCACGGCCGCCGTGCCGAGCGTTCGCTGCAGGTCCATAAACTGCGTGGCACCTGGTTCATGGGCGGCAAGCACTCCTATCGCATCACCGAGAATGGACACGCCATCTATCCGCGTATCGAGGCGCTGCTGGAGACACCGAGCGTTTGGGACAGCGCCGACGGTCCGATGGTCTCGGTCGGCATTGGCGGCGTCGACAAGATGCTCGGCGGCGGCGTCGATACGCATTCGGTGACGGTGGTGCTCGGGCCTTCCGGTTCGGGCAAAACCACGGCCGGTCTTCAGTTCCTGACCGGCGGTCCCGCCAATGAACCGGCGATGCTGTTCGGGTTTCACGAGAATCCGATGGCGCTGCGGATCAAGGCCGACAGCCTCAAGCTGCCGCTGAAATCGCGGGGCGACAAGGTCACGCTGATGTGGCGCCCGCAGACAGAAGCGGTGCTCGACGAGGTCGCAACCGAGCTGCTCTCGACCATCAGGCAGTACGGCGTGCGCCGTCTGGTGATCGATGGCATCGAAGGCTTCTCGAAGCTCACCGACGAAAAGGAGCGCATCGGCTCTTTTTTGTCGGCGCTGTGCAACGAGTTGCGCGCACTCGGTGTTACCACGCTGGCAACCGCAGAAACGGACCACGCTGGCATGACACCCGGGCAGCCGCTCAAGGGCGTCAACCAGACGGGTCTCTCCGCGGTTGCCGAGAACATCATCGCGCTGCATCTCGCAGCCTTGCGCTCGGAAAACCATCGTCTGATGACCATTCTGAAATCGCGTGACCGCCGGACCGATATGCGCATGCGCCGCTTTGAAATTCTCGACGGCGGCATCGTTCTCGATGCCGATTTCCAGAGCGCGGAGCGCATCCTCAGGGACATTTCTAGTCAGGGACCTGCACCAACTCCATCGACGGATCTTAAGTTGACTGGAGAATAGCGGTGCGAACTGTCCTGATTGTCGAGGACGAATGGGCGATCGCCGACTGGCTCGAAGTCCTGTTGAGCGAATATGCCTTCAATGTCCTCGTAGCCGGCAACGGCCGTGAGGCGCTCGACATTCTGCATCGGGACACGCCCGATCTCGTGCTTACCGATTTCATGATGCCGTTCCTCGACGGCGCCGGCCTGATCGCAGCGATGGGGCAGGACGAGCGGCTGAGCGGAATTCCGGTGGTCGTCATGACCTCGTTGCTGGAGCATGTCGTGCGCGACCGAGCAGGGCGTTTTCGCGCCTATCTGCGCAAGCCGTTTCGCGAGGCCGATCTGATGAAGATCATCAGCGAGATATTCCCGGGCGAGGCCTGAGCCTCCTTTGGCAGTTTGTGCTGCATCGCACTGCAGCGTGAAGCCGTTACGTCCTTGCGCCAAAGGCCTTTGCGGCGACACAACGTGACAAGCCTACCGGCCGCATTCATCACGAAATTGCGTTCTTTGGACGCGGGGCTCCATTGCCCAGAATTGTGGTGCGCCCTGTTCAAAATCCAACATAGACTGTTTCTAAGGGAGTCGAACGACCCCAGATAATAGGCGCGAGCAGGCCGGGCGACAGCTCAGTGGCCGCAGTGACGAGGGTGGGAATGGGAATCAATCAAGGCGCGATCAGTCTCGATCAGAAATACACCCAGGGCTCTGGCCACATTTTCCTGACCGGCATTCAGGCGCTGGTTCGGCTGCCGATGGCACAGGTCCGCAGGGACCGCGCGGCGGGTCTGAACACCGCAGCCTTTGTTACCGGCTATCGCGGCTCGCCGCTCGGCGGCTACGACCAGCAGCTCGTGGCCGCGCGGAAACATCTCGATCAATACGGCGTCAAATTCCAGCCCGGCGTCAATGAGGACCTCGCAGCCACCGCGATCTGGGGCACCCAGCAGCTCAATCTCTCGCCCGGCGCCGAATATGATGGCGTGGTCGGCATCTGGTACGGCAAGGGCCCCGGTGTCGATCGCTGCGGTGACGTCTTCCGTCACGGTAATGCTGCCGGCTCCGCGAAATTCGGTGGCGTGCTCTGTCTCGCCGGCGACGATCACGGCGCCAAGTCGTCGACCGTTCCGCATCAGTCCGACCATGCCTTCATCTCGGCGCTGATGCCCTATCTCTACCCGTCGTCGATCCACGAGATGATCGAGATGGGTCTGCTCGGTATCGCGATGTCGCGCTATTCCGGCTGCTGGGTTGGCATGAAGGTGATCACCGAGACCGTGGAGACCACGGCGGAGATCAACCTCAATGACGAGATGACGCCGTTCAATATTCCCACCGATTTCGAACTGCCGCCGGATGGTCTGAACCTGCGCTGGCCGGACGATCGCTATGTGCAGGATCGCCGCTTGCAGGACTACAAGGGCTTCGCTGCGATTGCCTTTGCCCGCGCCAACAACATCAACCGTGTCACCATGGACTCGCCAAATGCGCGCTTCGGCATCATGGCCTCCGGCAAGAGCTATGAGGACGTGCGCCAGGCACTGCGCGAGCTCGGCATTACCGAAGAGGTGGCCGCGAAGATTGGTCTGCGGCTGTACAAGATCGGCATGCCGTGGCCGCTGGAGCCGGAAGGCGTGCGCAAGTTCGCGGTAGGTCTCGATGAAATCTTCATCGTCGAGGAGCGCCGCGAGATCGTCGAAAACCAGGTCAAGCAGGAGCTGTTCAACTGGCGCGACGATGTGCGGCCACGCATCGTCGGCAAGATGGATTCCCACGATCATCGCTTCCTGCCATTCGCCGAAGAGCTGAGCGTCGCCAAGGTTGCGACCTCGCTGGTGGATCGCCTGCTGGCGATGGAGATCGATCCGGAGATCGCGGCACTGCTGCGCGCCAAGGCCGACTGGTTTCACGGCCGCGAGGCCTCGCAGGTCCAGAACGTCGTGCCGATCACGCGCACACCGTATTTCTGCTCGGGCTGCCCGCACAATACTTCGACCAAGGTCCCGGAGGGCTCGCGTGCGCTGGCCGGCATTGGCTGCCACTTCATGTCGCTGTGGATGGATCGCTCCACCGAGACCTTCACCCATATGGGCGGTGAGGGCGTGCCATGGACCGGCATTGCGCCGTTCACCAAGGAGAAGCATATCTTCGCCAATCTCGGCGATGGCACATACTTCCATTCCGGTTCGCTGGCGATCCGTCAGTCGATCGCCTCCAAGGCCAACATCACCTACAAGATCCTCTACAACGATGCGGTGGCGATGACCGGTGGTCAGCACCATGACGGTGACCTGTCGCCGCAGAAGATCACGTTCCAGCTCCACAGCGAGGGCATCCGCGAGATCTATCTCGTGTCGGAGAATCCCGATGCCTATCCCGCCAACACCATTGCGCCGGGCGTGAAGCTGGCGCATCGCGACGAACTCGACAACGTGATGAAGACGCTACGGGACGTGCCAGGTTGCTCGGCCATCGTGTTCGTGCAGACCTGCGCTGCCGAGAAGCGTCGCCGCCGCAAGAAGGGCATTCTGGAAGACCCGCAGCGCCGCGTGCTCATCAACCCGGCAGTCTGCGAAGGCTGCGGCGATTGCTCGGTGCAGTCGAACTGCATTTCGGTGGAGCCGCTGGAGACCGCACTAGGTCGCAAGCGCACCATCAATCAGTCGTCCTGCAACAAGGACTATTCGTGCCTCAAGGGCTTTTGCCCGTCCTTCGTCACGGTCGATGGCGGCAAGCTGAAGCGCAAGGCGCCCGTTGAACTCGGCACCATCGGTATATTGCCGGAGCCGGCCACGCGGCCGACGCTCGACAAGCCCTATAATGTCGCCGTCGGCGGCGTCGGTGGCACCGGCGTGCTGACCATCGGCGCGCTGCTCGGCATGGCCGCGCATATCGAGGGCAAGGCCTCGATGATCCTCGACATGTCTGGTCTCGCGCAGAAGGGCGGTGCGGTGCTCAGCCATGTGCGTCTCGCCAACGACACTGGCGACGTCACCTGCTCGCGCATCGTCACCGGCACGGCCGATGTCCTGATTGCTGCGGATGAAGTGGTGGCCATCGCCAAGGATACGATCTCGCTTTGCGAGAGCTCGCGCACCACTGGCATCGTCAACACCCATCTCATTCCGATCGCGGATTTCGTGCGCAACCGCGACTTCAATTTCCAGTCCCGCAAGGTCAACAACGTGCTGGAAACGTCGCTGCGCAAGGAATCGACATTCCTCGACTTCACCAAGGCGGCTGAAGCGCTGCTTGGCGATTCCATCGCCACCAACATGATGATGATGGGCTTTGCCTATCAGCAGGGGCTGCTGCCGTTGCAGGCGGCGTCCATCGAACAGGCCATCGAACTCAATGGCGTCTCGATCAAGATGAACATGCTGGCGTTCCAGCTTGGCCGTCTTGCCGCCGCCGATCCGGCACGGCTCGCGGACATGCTCAAGGGCGCCGATGAGACCATCGCGCCAAAGACGCTGGATGAGATGAGCCTCGACGAGATCGTCGCCCATCGCAGCGGATTGCTGACGGACTATCAGAACAGCAAGCTCGCCGAGCGCTACCAGGCGATGGTCGATCTGGTCCGTGAGGGCGCCATGCGTGGTGGCTATGACGATGAACTGCCGCGCGCGGTGGCGATCAACTATGCCAAGCTGCTCGCCTACAAGGACGAATACGAAGTCGCGCGGCTCTATACCGATGGCAAGTTCGAGAAGCAGTTGCGCGATCAGTTTGAGGGGGACGTCAAGATCAGCTTTAACCTCGCACCGCCGATGCTGCCCGGCACCGATGCGTCGGGCCGCCCGAAGAAGCGCGCCTTCGGCGCCTGGATGCTGCCGCTGTTTCGCATTCTGGCGAAGCTGCGCAGCTTGCGCGGCACGCCGCTGGATGTGTTCGGCTACAGCGCCGACCGCAGACTGGAGCGCGACCTGATCGCCGGCTATGAGAAGGACGTGGCCACAGTGTTGAACCTGCTGTCGCCGCTCACGGTGGATACTGCCGTGCAGCTCCTCTCGCTGCCGGACAGCATTCGTGGCTACGGCCCGGTGAAGGAAGCCTCGGTGCAGGCCGCGAAGGTGCGTTACGCCGAACTCGCCAAGGACCTCGCCAATCCGCCGCCGGCGCCGCGCCAGATCGCAGCGGAGTAGGGCTTTCTTTTCTCTCCCCCCAAGCGGCGAAGCCGCGCAGTGGGGGAGGGATGCCTCTGACGCCAGAGCGCCATCGCAGATGTGAATTTCAAACAGCCCCCGCTCTTCAGACATGCGTCATCGCCCCCATTGTTTGCGGCGCGGGGGCGCCGTCGTCTTTTGCATTCCCGCCCCCTTGTGAGAGGGCGTGCGGAACGCCGGGTGCCCGTTGCACCCTTGGGCCTGATGCGAATGCGGTCTTCCGCAGGTTAGTGTGCATCAGGACTTTCGGAGGCGCCGAGCAAGTGCCCGACGTTCCGCATGCGGTGTTTTTCGGTTGCTTGCACATCTGCCATGGCGAACGGTCCCATCACCAAAATTAGTGTCCCAGGGCGGAGGGACAGGGTAGCCGCAAAGCACTTGGCCGAACGCGTTTCGATTTGGTCGTCCGTCACACTGTCCCGGAGTCTTTCCATCCCAAGGTCGGCCGTCTCCTTGCCAGTGGCAGTGCTGGCGCAGATCCGTCCTGCCCGAAGACAGACGTCCCCCATGAACCGCGTGACGCCGCATCTCCGGCGTCCACCGCATCCCGCCCCGCGAACGTGACGATCGCGATCGCCCCTCTCGGTGGGGCAGGACGGAGGGGAATATAGTCCATGCAGGGATATTGTCAACGGGAGATAGGAAAAAATGTTTGGGGACTGTCTTGCCGCCCCACACTGTCATTCCCCGGCAAACCAATTGGTTTGCCTGAGGGCGCGGCCGGCACTTGCCGGACGCGAACCCGGAATCTCGGCATGGGAGTCTCTAGTCAGTGCAAAACACTCTGGGATTCCGGGTTCGCACTTCAGCGGCTTCGCCGCTTTCGTGCGCCCCGGAATGACGAGTCAGGACGAAAGCCTCACACCCCGATATTGTCGATCAGCCGCGTCTTGCCGATCCTCGCGGCCACCAGCAGTCGCACCGGGCCGTCCTTCATCGAAGTGACCGGCGCCAGTGACTCCGCATGGCGCGCCTCGAAATAATCCAGCGCGAAGCCGGCTGCCGTAATCATCGCGGCGCCACCGGCCATGGCGGCTTCAAGGTCATCGCCTGCCTTCAGGCGCTTGGCGGTTTCCTTCATCGCCTTGTAAAGCACCGGCGCCGTGGCGCGGTCTTCCGGCGAGAGATAGACGTTACGCGACGACATCGCGAGACCGTCGCGCTCGCGCACCGTGGTTGCGCCGGTCACCTTGACGCCGAGATCGAGATCCCGCGCCATGCGCGTCACGACCTTGAGCTGCTGGTAGTCCTTCTCGCCGAAGAACGCCATGTCCGGTCGCACCTGCGTGAACAGCTTGCCGACGACTGTCGCGACGCCGCCGAAGAAATGCGGGCGGAAGCGATCTTCGAGATCGGCGGTGGCCGGGCCTCCGGTGGTGATCTTCGTCGCGAAGCCTTCCGGATACATGATCTTGGCGTCGGGATTCCAGATCAGGTCGACGCCGGCTTCGGTGAGTTTGGCGACGTCGCTCTTCCAGGTGCGCGGATAGGAGCCGAAGTCCTCGGTCGGCGCGAATTGCGTTGGATTGACGAAAATCGACACCACGACCTTGCTGGTGCGGCGCTGGGCGAGGCGCACCAGGGAGACGTGGCCGTCATGCAGCGCTCCCATGGTCGGCACCAGGCCGATGGTCGCCTTGCGCGCGCGCAGGCCGTCGAGCGCCTTGCGGAGGGCGGGCAGGGTGCGGGCGACGATCGGGGTGCGGGGCATTGCGGCTCGTTCTTGTTGTTGGCGGCGGCGGGTGGGGGCGTGCGCGCCCTGCTTATCAAAGCTCGCGGGATCACCCAAGCCTCACGATACCGGGCTGGCGGGTGTCCTGATGCCGCAACCGGCCGCCGGGATTCATGATTAAGCGCGGCTGATCGCCCGCACAGCAGGATGCCCCTGTATTTAGCTTGACCCTTGCCACGCCTCGCGATTTGAAGATGATCGAAGGATCGCGCGATGTTGATGCAAACCACCCAGGGCCAGTCCGGCACGGCGCATGTGATCGTGCTCGGCAATGAGAAGGGCGGGTCGGGCAAATCGACCACTGCGCTTCATATTGCTGTGGCGCTGCTGAAGGCCGGTCAGCGCGTCGCCACCATCGATCTCGACAGTCGCCAGCAGAGCTTCACGCGCTATATCGCCAACCGCGCAGCCTGGGCGCAGAGCGCCGGACTTGCGCTGGAAGTGCCGACCCATAGCTGCGTCAAGCTCGGCGAGACGATGCAGATTGCCGACAACGAAGCCTTTGAACTCGATCAGTTCATGACCGCGGTGAGCGCGGTTGAGCGTACTCACCATTTCATCGTCATCGACACGCCTGGCAGCGATACCTATCTGATGCGTCTGGCGCATTCGATGGCCGATACGCTGGTGACGCCGATCAATGACAGCTTCCTCGATTTCGACGTGCTCGGCGCCGTCGATGCTACAAGCTACAAGGTGACCGGCGAGAGCCACTATTCGAAGATGGCACGCGAAGCGCGGCGCAAGCGCCGCCAGCACGATGGCTCCACCACGGACTGGATCGTGGTGCGCAACCGGCTCTCGATGCTCGGCTCGCACAACAAGATGCTGGTTGCCGGCGTCCTCGATCAACTTTCGCTGCAGCTCGGTTTCCGCGCCATCGACGGTCTCGCCGAGCGCGTGATGTATCGTGAGTTCTTCCCGCGTGGCCTGACGGCGCTCGACGATCTCAACGAAGCTACGCTCGGGCGACGCCCGAGCATGGGCCATGTCACGGCGCGCGAGGAAGTCATCGAACTGCTGCGCAAGTTGAAGCTGCCGCTCGATGAGCGTGGCCGTCGCCGCGCCGCCAACCGCGCCGAGTGGTTTGCCCAGGTCGACAAGCCGCTCGACGTTCACGACATCCTTGGCAACTGAGTCGCGTTCACGGTGCAAAGCCAGCGCTGCGCGTTCGGCGGGCTATGAACGATCCCGCACTCAACTTCACGCTGATACCACAGGTATCATTTTCTTTTACCGGGGAACGAGTCACCCCTTCGACAGTTGATTTGTCGTTGAAAACAGGGCGTTTTTGAAATTCCGATCCCTTGCGAAACTTGTTCAAAATCGCTCAATTCGACCGTGGCTTTCTTTAGCAACTGCACAAGAAACGGGTGCGGCGCACAATAACATGGCTCGGAATTCACAATATTTAGCCTTTCTGTCACCGGGCTGTGACATATATGCTGTTGAAGCAGCCGCTTGAGGCCATTCCGGCCCATAAGTGCTGTAGCCGGCTGAGACCTATCTCTAGCTGGCCGATCAGGGACGAACATGAAACGCGGACTTCTCATTCTGCTTTCGGTTTGCGTGCTGACCACCGCCGCGTATTTCACCGCGTCGAAGTGGGCCATTCGGCATGAGACGCTGACGTTCTTCGACGCGTCGCGTAATCGTCCTGTGCAGGTCGACATCGCCGTTCGTCGCGACAAGGAAATGCAGGCCAATGCCGGCATGATCACTCTGCCGGTCGCGGTTCTCAATCACGGTAACACCGTCAAGTTCACCGAATACTCGTTCCTGGCAAACGTGTTTGCGGCGCGTGGCTATATGGCCGTCAGCATCCAGCACGATCTCGATACCGACGCTCCGCTCGTGACCAAGGTCGGCGAGCTCTATGTTGGCCGTCTGCCGGTCTATGAGCGCGGCGTTCAGAACATCAAATACGCGGTGAAAGAGCTGAAGAAGATTCAGCCGAACTCCGACTACGATCATCTCACGCTGGTCGGCCATTCCAACGGCGGCGACATCTCGATGTTCTACGCCAAGGAATTCCCTGATGACGTCAAGAAGGTCGTGACGCTGGATAACCTGCGCGTGCCGTTCATGACCGATGGCAAATTCAAGATCCTGTCGTTCCGTTCGCACGATACGGTGTTCAAGCCGGATCCCGGTGTCGTGCCGGATGACGAGATCTGCGAGAAGGCCGGTATCACGGTCGTCAACACCGGCGCGCAGCACACCGACATGAGCGATCGCGGTCCGGAAACCCTGAAGACCAAGATTCAGGGGCTGCTCGACAAGTTCCTTGACGACGACAGCAAGCTGTCGCCGGTCACCGGCAAGCCGAAGATCATCGAGCAGCCTGCGCAGCAGAGCAATGCGGCTGACCCGAACAAGATCGCGCAGTATACGCCGAGCGTGAATTGAGTCCTTTGCGGCGCGGTTGACCGCGCGGCCTATGCTCGCCACATGAAGCTTGCACCAAACGCGAGTTGTCATGGCCAGCGATCCCACGATCCCCAAATCGAAAACCGATACGCTGACCCAACCGTCGGCATCGGCCGACATCGCAGCATTTGTAGCAAAAGCGAAAGCCATGGCGCCGCATGCAGCGGGCGGGCGCGGGCGGCTGGTGTTTGCGCTCGATGCCACCATGAGCCGACAGCCGACCTGGGACATGGCCTGCACGCTGCAGGCCGACATGTTTCGCGAAGCCGCATCGATCGGCAGTCTCGATATCCGTCTCGTCTATTTCCGTGGTCTCAGCGAGTGCCGCGCGACCGGCTGGATTTCGGATACCGCACAACTGGCGCGGCTGATGGGCAAGATCTCGTGCCAGGGCGGTCAGACCCAGATCGGCAAGGTGCTGTCGGAGACCCGGCGCGAGGCGGTGGCCTCAGGCGTGCGTGCATTGGTGTTCGTGGGCGACGCCATGGAGGAGTCCGTCGACGAGCTCTGTGCACGAGCCGGCGAGCTCGGCCTGCTGAAAGTACCGGTCTTCATGTTCCAGGAAGGGCAAGACCCGGCGGCCGAACAGGCGTTTCGCGAAATCGCCCGGCTGACCGGGGGAGCCTGGTGCCGGTTCGATCCGGGAGCGGCTGCGCAGCTCCGCGAATTGCTGCGCGCGGTAGCCGCCTATGCCGCTGGCGGACGTGAGGCGCTGACGCGGCTGGCATCGTCGGCGCCGGGTGCGGCAAAGCTGCTCGGCCAGATGCGATAAACGGTCTGCAAAACCGTTTCGCGGATCGCGGCAACCGACTATCTATCCCTCATGCCTACTTTGATCGCCGGCGCGCTCGCCGTCTTTGTGCTCTACATGCTGCTGCAGATGTTCCGCTCGGCCAACCCGGCGCTGCTGGCGCGCGGCATCAAGCTGGCCGGCGGTGTGCTGGCGCTGGCCGTCGCGGCCTTCACTGGGATCAAGGGCGAACTGGCGGTGGCGATCCCGCTCGGAATCTTCGGCGCGGGTCTCTTGGGCTGGGCGCCGTTCGGCACGGCGGGTTTTGGCAATATCGGCGGCATGTTCGGAGGCGGGACAAAATCGTCTGGCCAGACCTCGCAGGTCCGCTCGGCGTTTCTCGACATGACCCTCGATCATGACAGCGGCCAGCTCAGCGGACGGATCGTCGCCGGCCCTTATGCGGGGCAGTCGCTCGATGCATTCGACCTGCCGCAACTGGCGGCGATGATGGCCGGCTTCGACGCGGAGAGCGTGGCGCTACTTGAAAGTTATCTTGACCGCCGGTTTCCCGCCTGGCGTCAGAACGCGCAGGGCGATACGGCAGGGCGGCACGACCGCGCGGCGTCTGGCAGTAAAATGACGGAAGAGGAGGCTTATCAGATCCTTGGCGTGAAGCCGGGTGCGACCCGCGACGAGATCAGCCGCGCGCACCGATCCCTCATGAAGAAACTGCATCCCGACCAGGGGGGCTCGACGTACCTGGCGGCCCGTGTCAACGAGGCCAAGGACACTCTGCTTCGCACGCATCGCAGCTAACTCCAGCACGCTTTTACGCTACAACTGCGAGCAGCTTCCGTTTCTCTGAGAACGCCCCATCGCCCGCCGTTGTCCGGCATGGTCGATCAATCCCCGTCTGTATTTTGTACTGGCTAAGTCTTGACGAGAAGTTGTCACCACGGGGATTTATGGTGACCAAAAGCAAAATGGCCGGGACAATGTCCCGGCCATTTGCGTATCCGACGGTATCAGTCGATCAGTTCTTGATGGTGATGCAGGAAATCTCGGAACGCTTCAGCGTCTTGCAGACAGCTTCGGCTTTTTCGCGATCAAGGCCGGCGAAGCGGGCACGGTAGAGTTTCCTGTCGCCCTTGCCGACGACCGCTTCAGTGAACGGGTCGGCCTTGCCCAAGAGGCCACGGGCTTGTTCACGCGCGGCGTCGAGGCGGATCCGTGCTTCGCTCTCGCTCTCCAGTGCGCCGACCTGAATGATCCAGCCGGTGTGGATCGCGGCGGGTTTGATAGCGCCGCCCTGTTGTACCGTCTGCGGAGCGGGAGCCTGAGGAGCTGGCACGTTACGCGGGGCAGGGTCGGCATAGGCCATCTGGGTGCCGCTCTGAGCGGCGCCAGAGGCTGGAAGAACACCGAGAAGTCCATTGCCGGTTCCGAAGCCTGCCGGCTGGCGCGGCATCTCCGAGCGGGCATAGAGCGAATTGGTGGTCTCGGGCGAGCGGGCGGCGGGCTCAGAGCGCGCCGTGATGGCATTGGTGGCGGCCGGAGGGGCGGGTTGCTCGCCGCCGGCGGAGGCCAGCTTGTACTGACCGGACTTGACCTGGACGGTGCGGACCCGAACCGGCTTCATCGGCTCTGACGAGCCCGGAATGGTCGAGATGGGCTCGGATTGGATGACACCTGAATTCAGCGGGCCAGGCTCGGGCTTGCGGGCCTGCGGCATCGGCGCTGCCGGGGGCAGGGCTGCGGTGGCAGCGGCGAAGACGGACGGGCGCGCCGCTGGCGCGGCGGGACGAGCCGGGGGCTCGGAGACCGGTTCAGCGACGACCGGCGTTGCAGCAGCCACCTGGATGGCGCCGTTGACCTGTTTGGTTTCGATCGGACGCGCCTGGGCCTCGGCTTCGGCGACCTCGGTCGCGGCTTCGGACGGATTGCGCTCGGTGATCGCGGCCACGGTGCGGCGGGTGGCACCCTTGTCCAGGTTCTCGGCAAGCAGGTTGCGCATGGCCGCGTCGCGGGCGCCGCCGCTGCGGCCGCCAAGCACGACGCCGACCAGATGGCGGTTGCCGCGCTTCATCGACGAGACGAGGTTGAAGCCGGAGGCGCGGGTGTAGCCGGTCTTGATGCCGTCGACGCCTTCGACTGACCCGATCAGGCGGTTGTGGTTGCGGATGTTGCGGCCGCGATAATTGAAGGAGGCGGTGGCAAAGTAGCGGTAGTAGCGCGGGAAGCGATCCTGGATGGCGCGGCCGAGTACCGACTGGTCGCGCGCGGTGGTTACCTGCGCATCGTCAGGGAGGCCGGAAGCATTGCGATATACCGTGCGGCTCATGCCGAGCGCGCGGGCCTTCTTGGTCATCAGTTTGGCGAAATCGTCTTCGTCGCCGGCAATGGCTTCGGCGATGACAACGGCGGCGTCGTTGGCGGAGCGGGTCACCAGGGCCTTGATGGCATCTTCGACGCGCAGCGTCTGACCAGGGCGCAGGCCCAGTTTGGTCGGAGCCTGCACGGAGGCGTGCTGCGAGACGTCCATTTCGCTGTCCAGCGTGAGCTTGCCGGATTCCAGCTTCTCGAACAGCATGTACAGCGTCATGATCTTGGTCAGCGACGCCGGATGGCGCGAACCGTCGGGATTGTTGGACGAGAGAACCGCACCGGAATTGCCATCGACGATGATCGACGAGAAAGCGGGATTGTAACTGGAGACGCGCGCGACGTGGCTTCGCGATTTATGTCGGCGGCGGGCATCCGCACTGTCAGTCGTAAAGATGACCGCGATGCTGAGAGTTGCCAGCCCAAGAGCGCACACCCGCAAGGTGCGCGACGAAGCAAACGTTGTGCGAAGCATGGACTTCCCCGTCAGATCAGTCTCATTCCCCGGATCGTGAGGCTAAATTATGCCCAACAACCGGGGATGTGTCTCAGTTTTAAGCGTCAGCCTGAGCGGTTCTCTCGGCGGGATGGCAGAAGCATACGCGGCCATTCTGGCTAAGAGTATGTACTCATGCAGTTTTTGGGCTTTTTGGCCCCAACGCACCAATGCAAGAAATCAGGGTAGGTCCGGCGAGTTTCCAAAAGGTTAAGCAACCCTTGCCAGTTACCCGTGCATTTATTGCCAATGGTAAAAATTGTGCATCGCACAGGATTCTTGACGTCATTGTGCACCGCACGATAGATGGGCAGGTCAGATCAGACCGGGGTCCACCCGGCCGCGGCTGACCCGTTCAATCCGGGAAAGGATTTGCAGTGATCAAGGTCGAAGACATCCAGCAGTACGGCAAGGAGCAGTTCGAGAGTGCTGTCGCATCGGCAGCCACGCTTCAGAACGGTGCACAGGCTATCGCTGTCGCGGTTGGCGACTACACCAAGAAGTCGTTCGAGGACGGCAATGCCTTCGTGACCAAACTGTCCGGCGTGCAGTCGCTCGACAAGGTGCTCGAAGTGCAGACCGAATACGCCAAGTCGGCCTATGAATCCTTCGTCGCTGAATCGCACAAGATCAGCGAACTCTATGTCGATCTCGCCAAGCAGGCCTACAAGCCGTTCGAAGGCTTCGTCGCCAAGATGACCCCGGCGCGCTAAACGATACGGTCTTCAAATCAAAACGCCCGGCCTGATGGCCGGGCGTTTTTGTTTGAAGGTGCGCTCGGTCTTACTTGGCGACGCGGAGCTTGTTCAGCGAGTTGCCGATCGCTGTGAACGCTGCGGCGATGCCGGCGTTGGTGCTTGTAGGAAAGAAATTACCGGCATCGGCACAGGATTTCAGAACTGCGGATTCCGGGTCGCCGCCGGTGTTGACCTGGATGGTGTAGACAACGATTGCCTGATTATTGCTGTCAGGCTTCTTGATGTTGGCACACAGTAATTTCTGTCGATCGTCAACCTGTGTCGACCAATTACTGCCGTCACCATACCATCGGTCCTTGGTATTCATGCCGTCCGACAAGATGATAAGTGCATCTGTGTATTTGTAGTTCGAATCCTTGACCGGTGCCGGAAATGGATCGCTACCGATCTGCAAGGTGCGCCAGGCCCATGCCATGCCGATAGCCTGGTTGGTGCCGCCGTTGGCGGTTAAGTCGGTGATCTTCTTCTTGAGCGTATCAGCGTTGCTAACATTGTTGGTCGAACCATAGACCGACGTCATCCCCAGAATGGCTGCGGGGCATGCATCGTACTGGTAGGCCGGATAGCGTGCCGTGCCCGACGGGGCTTCGTTGGTGGTGTCGTAAGGCTGATCGCGGTCAGTGACGCAGCCATTCCAGGCGTTCTTGTTGGAGCTCGCGTTCCAGGTTTTGTTAGCCGCTTGGCACTCGGCTTTGGTATCGTAGTACGAACTGCTGCAGGATCCATATTCGTCCCATTTGAGCCAGGTCGCGTTCTTGTTCGACGCGCCGACATTGACCATCTGCGCAAACGGAATGATCGAGACATAGGTGTCCTCGGTCATGCGCGAGTTGGCGCTCAGTGTATCGATGAGGCCCGTTGCTGCGTCCTGCATCGCCTTCAATTTTCCGGTCCCCATACCCATCGACCCGGTGACGTCGAGCGCCATGGCAACGCGCATGCGCGTCGAGCCCCAGGTCGTGGTCGAGCCGCTGCTAATCCCTAGTTGCGGGAAGCCGACCATCTTCATGAAATCGGTTGCGACGGCACCGGAGCCGTTGACCGTGACCGTGGAGCCGTCCTTGGTGTTGGTCGTGTAGCTCGCCGTTACCGTGATCTGGCCGGCATTCGTATTGGTGTACAGCGCCTTGAAATAGGCGGTCGCCTTCGAGGTGACATCGGTCGTCGACATGGTCGGATTGGCGGACAGGTCCTTCGAAACCATCAGGGCTGCAGAGTCGAGCGCCGCCTGCATCGCCGAGCGGGCCGCGTTGGCCCGGGAGTAGTCGACGGCGGCGCCCACGAAGCCGAGCAGGGGCACCAGAGCGACGGCGAAGGTCATCGCGATATTGCCGCCGTCGTGGCGTGCAAATCGGGATGCGATGCGCTTCGCGTGGCTTGAAATCGATTGAATAAACATCGTGACCGCCAATGGTGAGTTTCTGGAGGTCATTTCGGGGGCGGCGGCTGAACAGGTGGTAAAGGCGTCCTCAGAAAATCGGTAAAAGGCCAACTATTGGCGTGCCGCTGCGTCAGCGCCCGGTATTATCGTGAACGACGGTTAAATGGCTCGTTTGCTTATCCGGTCAAATCGAGCACAATCGGTTAACCCTGACCGAACCGGGGGCCATCAGGCGGGGTGCGCGGCGAGCCATTCAAGGTGCTTGCAGTGCGCTTGCGAGAACGGCCACAGGAACCCATATTGGCTCCATCGGTCCTGTAACGGACAGCGTCGCACCCATGCGGCGACCCGGGGCGCCTCTGTGCCCGAGGCGTCCGGCAGCACGTCGTGGCTGGGGACGCTGTCAATTCGGGGCTGGCCAATATCGGCTAGGGACTTTTATACAGGCGCTATGTTCCAGAAACCTTCGAAATTCATGCCTGACGGCATCCTGATGCCTGTGGCCGGCGCCCTCGACGATCGCCGCCGGCGGCCGCATGGCATGGCAGAGGACGACAACCGGTCCAATGCGCCCGGTGGGCCGGCCACCTCGGTCATCACCAAGGTCAAACCCAAGACCAAGCGTCCCAACCTCTATCGCGTGCTGATCCTCAACGACGATTACACGCCGATGGAATTCGTCGTCCATGTGCTGGAAAAGTTCTTCCAGAAGGACGCCGAGGCGGCGACGCAGATCATGCTCCACGTTCATCATCACGGGATCGGGGAATGCGGCGTTTTCACCTATGAGATCGCCGAAACCAAAGTGACGCAGGTGATGGATTTTGCGCGCAAGCACCAGCACCCTTTGCAATGCGTGATGGAAAAGAAGTAGCCTCGCGTGAATTCCCGGAAACTGGGAACGGGTCTTGCATTGAACTGATGTGAGTCGAACGCGGTCGTTCGGCTGCGTCAACAGCGCATGTGACAATGCGCTGGAATGAACAGACGTGCTCTGCGGACGCGTCACAACAAGCAGCGGGAACCAGCCTTTCACCACGATCAGACATCACTATATGTGAGAAAGGTTCTTGTTGCCTGACCCGGCAACGACGATCATGATGGTGGGGGCCAACGAGGACGCGGAATGCCAACTTTTTCTCAAAGCCTTGAACAATCGCTGCATCGGGCGCTCTCGATTGCGAACGAGCGGCACCACCAATATGCGACGCTGGAGCATCTCCTGCTGTCGCTGGTGGATGACAGCGACGCAGCGGCAGTGATGCGGGCGTGCAGCGTCGATCTCGACAAGCTGCGCGGCAGTCTGGTCAATTATCTCGAAACCGAATTCGAAAACCTGGTGACGGATGGCGGAGATGACGCCAAGCCGACTGCCGGTTTCCAGCGCGTGATCCAGCGCGCCGTCATTCACGTGCAGTCGTCGGGTCGCGAAGAAGTGACCGGCGCCAATGTGTTGATCGCGATCTTCGCCGAGCGCGAAAGCCATGCCGCGTATTTCCTGCAGGAGCAGGACATGACGCGTTACGACGCGGTGAATTACATCAGTCACGGCATTGCCAAGCGGCCGGGCGTTTCCGAGGCGCGGCCGGTGCGCGGCGTTGACGAAGAGACCGAGACCAAGAACGGCGACGACGCCAAGAAGAAGGGCGAGGCGCTCGACACCTATTGCGTCAACCTCAACAAGAAGGCGCGTGACGGCAAGATTGATCCGGTGATCGGGCGTACGGCCGAGATCAATCGCGCGATCCAGGTCCTGTGCCGTCGTCAGAAGAACAACCCGCTGTTCGTCGGCGAAGCCGGCGTCGGCAAGACGGCGATCGCCGAAGGTCTGGCCAAGCGCATCGTGGACGGCGACGTGCCGGAAGTGCTGTCGGCTGCCACCGTGTTCTCGTTGGACATGGGCACGCTGCTGGCCGGCACGCGTTATCGCGGTGACTTCGAGGAACGCCTGAAGCAGGTGCTCAAGGAACTCGAAGCGCATCCGAATGCGATCCTGTTCATCGACGAAATCCACACGGTGATCGGCGCCGGCGCCACCTCGGGCGGCGCGATGGATGCCTCGAATCTGCTCAAGCCGGCTCTGGCTTCGGGTGCGATCCGTTGCATGGGTTCGACCACCTACAAGGAATATCGCCAGCACTTCGAGAAGGACCGTGCTCTGGTGCGCCGGTTCCAGAAGATCGACGTCAACGAACCCACTGTTGAAGACGCGATCTCGATCCTGAAGGGGCTCAAGCCGTATTTCGAGGATTACCACAAGCTCAAATATACCAACGAAGCCATCGAGGCCGCGGTGCAGCTCTCGTCGCGCTACATCCATGACCGCAAGCTGCCGGACAAAGCGATCGACGTAATCGACGAGTCGGGTGCGGCGCAGATGCTGGTGGCCGAGAGCAAGCGCAAGAAGACAATCGGCATCAAGGAAATCGAGACCACGATCGCGACCATGGCGCGGATCCCGCCCAAGAGCGTGTCGAAGGACGATGCCGAGGTGCTGCGGCATCTTGAGTCGACTTTGAAGCGCGTGGTGTTCGGCCAGGACAAGGCGATCGAAGCCTTGGCGGCATCGATCAAGCTGGCGCGTGCCGGCTTGCGCGAGCCGGAGAAGCCGATTGGCAGCTACCTGTTCTCGGGCCCCACCGGCGTCGGCAAGACCGAAGTGGCGAAGCAGCTGGCGTCGTCGCTGGGTGTCGAGCTTATTCGGTTCGACATGTCCGAATATATGGAGCGGCACACCGTGTCGCGCCTGATCGGCGCGCCTCCCGGCTATGTCGGCTTCGATCAGGGCGGTCTGCTCACCGATGGCGTGGACCAGCATCCGCATTGCGTGGTGCTGCTCGACGAAATCGAGAAGGCGCATCCTGATCTGTACAACGTGCTGCTGCAGGTGATGGATCACGGCCGGCTGACCGACCATAACGGCAAGCAGGTCTCGTTCCGCAACGTGATCCTGATCATGACGACCAATGCCGGCGCCGCCGACATGGCGCGTGCGGCCTTCGGCTTCACCCGCGGCAAGCGGGAAGGCGAGGATCAGGAGGCGATCAACCGGCAGTTCGCGCCGGAATTCCGCAACCGCCTCGATGCAGTCGTGTCCTTCGCACATCTGAATTCGGATGTGATCGGCATGGTGGTGGAGAAGTTCGTGCTGCAGCTGGAAGCCCAGCTCGCGGACCGCGACGTCACCATCGAACTGTCCGATCCCGCCAAGGCCTGGCTGATCCAGCACGGCTATGACGAGCAGATGGGTGCGCGCCCGATGGGCCGCGTGATCCAGGAGCACATCAAGAAGCCGCTGGCCGACGAACTGCTGTTCGGCAAGCTCAAGAATGGCGGCCACGTCCGCGTCATCCTGAAGAAGGACGAGGCGGTGCTTGGTGTCGAGCAGGAAAGCATCGGCTTCGAATTCGTCGACGGTCCGGTGACGCCGAAACCGGAGAAGCTGCCGGCCAAGCGCGGCGCCGCCAAGAAGCCGAAGTCGGGCAAGGGCTCGGGTTCGGCCAAGGGGCCGCTGGAGAAGGCGTAAGCCATCGGGCGATTGAACAATTGAAAACGGCCGGTGAGAAATCACCGGCCGTTTTTGTTTTGGGGGATACGCTCTCTGTCCTCATGGTGAGGAGGCGCCTCTTCGGCGCCGTCTCGAACCATGAATGCATATGCACCCATCCTTCGAGACGCGCGCAAGCGCGCTCCTCAGGATGAGGGCTGAGTTTGCGGTTTTGTTATTTGGCCAAACGCCTTACTGCCCCAGCAGTTTCTGAATCTGCTTTTGCAATTCGCGCTTTTTCTTCTCGCTCTTGCGCAGGCGCTCTTCGATGTCGGAGCTTTCCTTGCTCTCCTCCGGCGGATCGGTGAAGGCGACGCCGACGATGTTGTCGCGCCACCAGACGATCCTGGCGAGGAACGAGCGGCCCTTTCGCGCGATGTTGAGTGTCAGCTCATCCTTCGGCAGCCGCGCGCCGCTTCCAAATTCGATGCGGGCGCCGTCTTCGGAAATGTCGCGCACGACACATTCCTTGGCCTTCTGGTCCTTGGACGCGACGGCACCGTAGATCACCTTGTCCCTGACGTTCTTGCGCCGCTCGTCCATGTCCTGAGGCCCCCTGAGGTTACAGGCGGGGACTGTACGCAGTTCCATCCGGCGGGGAAGGCTCTCGCGCGGATTGAGCGGATTTAACGTAAACCAAAGTTAAGGGCGATCGCCGAAAGACGGGGTGATCGGCCTCAGGGCGGGCTCAGGCCGCCGTCTCGCGCAATCCGCGGGCAATGTCCTTCTGCTTGTCGAATTCGGCCCGGCGGCGCGCCAGTTCCTCGGCGCTGAGCAGGGCGACATTGTTGTAGTCGCGCTTCCAGACGGCATCCCTGGCCCAGCGCTGCGGCGACTGCAGGGTCGTCTGTGATCCCACAGCGGATTCCAGCAGGCGCAGCGCCAATTCCAGAGTTTGCGCCTGGGAGGCCTTATCATGCGGCTTGCCGGCGGAGTTACCCAGGGGAAAGTCGCTGAACAGGAAACGGGGCACGGCAGCGTGTTCGACAATGTCCTTGGCGCAGCCCGCTACCACAGTGGCAATGCCATTGGCCTCCAGCTCGCGGGCGACGAGACTGATGGTCTGGTGGCAGACCGGGCAATTCGGCACCAGGACGGCGACATCAACACCATCGGCTTTGGCGCGCTTGACGATCTCCGGCGCGTCGGTCTCAAGGGTCACGCGGTGGCTGCGATTGGTCGGCGCGCCATAGAAGCGCGGCGCGACACTGCCGATGCGGCCCGACGCCGCGAGTGCGCGTAGCGCCGGCAGGGGAAACCAGGTGCCGCTGTCGTCCGCCGTCGTGTGCACGCGATCATAGGCAATGTGCGAGATGCGCAGGTCATGATCGACCGACGTATCGCCGTCATAGACCTGATAGAACTTGGCGCCGCCATTATAGAGCGCGCCCGGACCCTGATCGCCCTTGGCGGGATCGAAGGGGGCTGCGGTGGTGACGATGGCGACGCGCGACTGCGCCAGCGGCTTCTTCAGCGGCTGGAACGGCGCGTCGATGTGATGGGCCCAGCGATAGGGAACATCATAGCCGATCGCCTGATAATAGGCGCGGGTGCGGGCCATATACTGGATCGGAACATCGTCGTCGCTGGCAAAGCCGGATGTGTCGTCGCGCGCGTCGGCCATTGTTTGCACTCCCGCTTTTGCCGTCTTTCATTCATAGCTAGCTGCTGGGGTCCCGCTGTCAAGGCGCGGGGAATCCGCGCGGGATCAGGCATGGCGTTCGGAAGCATCATCGGCCGGATAATTTGCCTCGCGGCGCTGTTGCTTGCGCCGGTCGCGGGCGTGCGCGCCGAAGAGCTGCCGGTCAGCGAATTGGCGAAGCCCGGCGCGGACCGGATGATGCCGATGGCGGCGCCGTCGAAGCCAAATCTGGCACGTGACAGTGACGCACGCGAGTCGATGTGTCTGATGATCGAGTCCGCAGCGCGGGCTAACGACCTGCCGCTGGAATTCTTTGCCCGTGTGATCTGGCAGGAGAGCCGGTTTCAGCCCGATGCCGTGGGTCCCGTGACGCGCAATGGCCAGCGCGCGCAGGGCATCGCACAATTCATGCCGGGCACGGCCAATGAGCGGCGTCTGCTCGATCCGTTCGATCCGGTGCAGGCGCTGCCGAAATCGGCGGAGTTTCTCAGCGAGCTGCGCAACCAGTTCGGCAATCTCGGCCTCGCGGCTGCGGCCTATAATGCAGGACCGCGCCGTGTGCAGGACTGGCTCGACGGCAAGGGATACATGCCCGGCGAGACGCGCAACTATGTCTCCGCCATTACGGGAGCGACGGTCGAGGACTGGCAGGCTATGGGCCGCAACGGCAAGACGCCGCCGCGTGCCGCGACGTCGAGCTGCCGTGAATTGATGGCGCTGCTGCAGCGCGCGCCCAATCCCTTCGTCACGCAACTGGAAGCGCGCGTGAAGCTCGGCGAAGCACGGCCATGGGGTGTGCAACTGGCGGCAGGCTTCAATCGTGATCGTGCTCTGATGTCCTATGCGCGCGTGATGCTGCGTTTGCGCACGGTGGTCGGCGAACGCGATCCCAATCTGTTGAGTTCGCTGTTCCGAAGCCGCGGCACGCGAACCTTCTATCAGGTGAGGATCGGGACCGACACGCGTGACGAGGCCAACGATCTCTGCGGCAAGATCCGCCGGGCCGGGCAAGGCTGTCTGGTGCTGCGCAATGGCAGAGCGTGACTGCTGGCACCCCATGCATTGGCGCCTCTTGACGCCGGCGGCTTTCGGCAGCCTATGACACGTCGCATCAACCAAGAAGAAACAAACCCACGTGTCGCTTCCTGCACTGGATTCACCGAGATGGCAGGGCAGTGCGGCGGCCTTCCTTTACGGCATGCGGTCGGTCACCACGACCATCCTGACGCTGGTACTGTTCGCGACCTATATCGGCATCGGCGCGCTGGCCCATGACACGCATTTCAGCCTGTTCTGGGCGCTCGCCAGCACATTGTTCGTCTGGGCCGGCCCCGCACAGATTATTCTTCTCGTCGCGCTCGGCTCTGGCGCCACGGTCATTCAGGCGGCGCTCGCGGTCACCGTGAGTGCGATCCGTTTGTTTCCCATGGTGGTGTCGGTGCTGCCGATGCTGCGCATGCCGGAGACCAAAAAGCGGCAACTGATCCTGCCGTCGCATTTCATCGCAGTGACGCTGTGGGTGGAATGCTTCCGGTTAATGCCGCTGGTCCCGCGCGAGCGACGCATCGCCTTCGTCAACGGTCTCGGCCTCGGACTCGTCTTGTCGTCGCTGACCGCGACGTTCATCGGCTATCATCTCGCAGCCAATCTGCCGCCGCTGTTCGGCGCGGCGATCCTGTTGCTGACGCCGCTGGCATTTCTGCTATCGACGGCGCGCAACTGCAAGCAGCTCGCCGATGTCGTGGCGCTCGTGCTCGGTCTCGCGCTGTTTCCTGTCGTGTCGCTCTTCAACACCGGTGTCGATATTCTGATCTCCGGCGTCTCGGCCGGGACGATCGCCTATGGCGTGCATCGCTGGAGGCGGCGATGAGCGACTTCATCGGCGACTGGCATGCGCTCCTTGTACTGCTGCTGGCGGGTTTCCTGCCCAATGAAGTCTGGCGCATGCTCGGCCTGTGGCTCGGTGGCGGCGTCGATGAAGAGTCCGAAATCCTAGTCTGGGTGAGGGCGGTGGCCACTGCAATCCTCGCCGGTGTCATCGCGCAAATTCTTGTCGTGCCGCCCGGCGCACTCGCGAGTATTCCGCCGCCGCTGCGCTATGGTGCGGTGGCTGTCGGCCTCGTCGTCTTTGTCGCTTTCCGGCGCTCGATCTTTCTCGGCGTCGCATGCGGCGAGCTGGTGATGGTCACCGGCAAATACATCCTCGGTTGATAGACGACAGCGTCAGGCTGTATCGGCCTTGTATGACTGCGTGAACGCGATAGTCTCCGCTCAACTTAAAAATAGGGGTTGGGAGCCGATATGAGATCGCGCGCAAGTTCTGCCTTGATAACCGGCATCGTTATCGCTGCGCTGGGTTTTGCCGCGCCGCTCGCCCGTGCGGCGGAATATCCGACGCGCACGATCAAGCTCGTGGTGCCCTATGCAGCCGGCGGGCCGACCGACGTGCTCGCGCGTCTCGTGGCGGATTATCTCGGCCGCGACCTCAAGCAAACGACGATCGTCGAGAACAAGCCGGGCGCGCAGGGTGCCATCGCCGCCGAAATGGTGACGCGTGCAGAGCCCGATGGCTACACGCTGTTTGTCACGGCCGCGTCCATCATGGTGCTCAATCCGCTGCTCTACAAAAAGCTGTCCTACGATCCGCAGAAAGATCTGCGGATGCTGACGGTGGTGACCGATCTGCCCGTCGTGATGGAAGTGCATCCGTCCGTGCCGGCCAAGACGGTGAAGGAATTCGTGGCTTACGCGAAGGCCAATCCGGGCAAGCTGAATTTCGGCTCGGCCGGCACCGGTGGCACCATTCATCTCGCAGGTGAGATGTTCAAGCAGATCGCTGGCGTCGAGATGACCCATGTGTCCTACAAGGGGGCGGGACCGGCGCTGACCGATCTCCTCTCCGGCAATATCCAGGTGATGTTCGACACGCTCTCTACGGCGTTGCCGCCGGTGAAGGCCGGGTTGCTGCGGCCGCTCGGCGTCAGTTCGAAAGAACGCAGTCCCGATCTGCCCGACGTGCCGACCGTCATCGAGAGCGGCTACCCCGATTATCAGGTCGGCGTCTGGTTCGGTCTGGCGGGATCGTCGAAACTGCCGGACGATGTCGTCAAGACCGTGATGGCCAGCATGGATCGCGCCCTGAACGACAACACCTTCCGTGCCTCGCTGGAAAAGATTGGCTTCCCGGTGCTGCGACCGAAGACGGTCAAGGAGATCAACGAATTCGTTGACGAGGACCGGGCGCGGTGGTCGAAGGTGATCAAGGCGCAGAACATCTCGCTGGATTGATCAGAATGGTGGGCAATGGTTCGTGAAAGTGAAATCCGCGCCGGCGAACTCGCCGTCGATGCACCGAAGCCGAACCATGCGGGCCTCGTCTATATCGGGCGCATCCGCACGCCCTGGACGTCGCGGCTGGAAACGCCGCGGCAGGGCCGCCATGACGGCCCGGTGTGCCGGCTCGAGATCTTCGAGCCGTGGGTGCCGGGGCTGAAAGACCTCGACCTCTACAAGCATCTCGAAGTGATCTACTGGCTGCACCTGTCGCGCCGCGACCTGGTGCTGCAGAGCCCCAAGAACGACGGCAATGCGCGCGGCATCTTCTCGCTGCGCACGCCGGTGCGGCCAAACCCGCTCGGCACATCCATGGTGAAGCTGGTGGGGATCGAGGGATCGACCGTGCTGGTGCGCGGGCTGGATTGTCTGGACGAGACGCCGCTGCTGGACGTGAAACCCGACCGCTGCGAGTTCACACCGCTGGCGCCGCCGCAGCCGGGCGACTTTCAGACGGAGTAGGGCTCGGCCGCCCGCTCTCTGCCCTCATCCTGAGGAGCGACCTCTTGGTCGCGTCTCGAAGGATGGCCGCAAACTCAATCATGGTTCGAGACGGCGCCCGAGATGGGCGCCTCCTCACCATGAGGATGGTGTTTGTGGCTACAGCGCCGCCAGTGCCGCGATCAGTTTCGTCGCGTTGTCTTCCAGCACCTTCGGGTCTTCCTTGCGCGACGCAGGCGGCAGCAGGCCGACATTGTCGTGGCGCGGCATCACATGCATGTGCAGGTGAAACACCACCTGGCCGCCGGCGGCCTCGGAATATTGTGCGACGGTCATGCCGTCGGCCTTGAAGGCCTGTTTGCAGGCAGCGGCGATCTTGTGGGCGGCGCGGATGACATGGGCGTAATCGTCCGGCGTGATGTCGAAGATATTGCGCGCCGGCGCCTTGGGGATCACCAGCGTATGGCCGGGGGAGCGCGGCATGATGTCGAGGAAGGCCAGCACGTGGTCGTTCTCATAGACCTTGTAGCAGGGGAATTCGCCGCGCAGGATCTTGGCGAAGATGTTGTTCGGGTCATACGCGGTCATGGAATCCTCCGGAGAATTTCGGCGCAAATTTGGGCGACTGTCGCTGCCAGAGGGGAGCCGGTCAAGACGGCTTAATCCTGCTCGTCGCCCTTCCTGAACGGGCCGGCTTCGGTCAATTCGCGGACGGCCTCCGCGACATATTCGCGCTCGCGCTGAAGATATTCGCCGACGGCCTGACGCAGTCCGCGATCGGCGATGTAATGCGCCGAATAGGTGGTCTGCGGCAGATAGCCCCGTGCGATCTTGTGTTCGCCCTGGGCGCCAGCCTCCACGGTCTTCAACCCGCGGCGAATGGCGAAGTCGATGGCCTGATAGTAGCAGACCTCGAAATGCAGGAACGGGTGATGCTCGACGGCGCCCCAGTGGCGGCCGAACAGCGTATCCGAGCCTATGAAATTGATGGCGCCGGCGATCCACTTGCCATCGCGCCTGGCCATGATCAGCGCGACGTCATTGCTCATGCTCTCGGCGATCAGCGCATAAAACTCGCGTGTCAGATAGGGGCGACCCCATTTGCGCGAGCCGGTCTCCATGTAGAAGGCGAAGAACGCGTCCCACGCATCCTCGGTGATCTCATTGCCGGTGAGGGGGTGGATGGTGATGCCATTGGCCAGCGCATCGCGGCGCTCGCGCTTGATCGCCTTGCGATGGCGCGAATTCAGCGTTGCCAGGAAATCGTCGAAGGTGGCGTAGCCGTCATTGCGGAAATGAAACTGCTGGTCGGTGCGCTGCAGGAAGCCGCGTGCAGCAAGGAATTGCCATTCGCTCTCGCGCGCGAAAGTGACATGGACAGACGATGCATCGGTGGCCTCGCAGAGACCGACGAGGCCGCCGGCCAGCGCCGCGCCGACGCGTTCCACATCGACGCCGTCGCGGATCAGCAGGCGCGGGCCGGTGGCGGGCGTGAACGGAACCGAGGCCTGCAGCTTCGGGTAATATTGCCCGCCGGCGCGCTCATAGGCATCGGCCCAGCCGCGGTCGAACACGTATTCGCCCTGCGAGTGCGATTTCAGATAGCAGGGCACGACACCGACGATGCGGCCATCACTCTTGGCGATCAGATGGCGCGGTCCCCAGCCGGTGCGGGCGCAGGCCGAATTCGACTTCTCGACGGCCGTGAAAAAGGCATGGGACACGAACGGGTTGTAATTGGCTTTCGAGGCGCAACCATTGGCCGCTGGGGCCAGCGTATCGAGGCTCTCAATGCCACCGAGATCGGCATGACCGGTGGCGCAGGCATCCCAATCCGTGGCCGGAATCTGGCTGATGGACGCCACTGCTTCGAGGGTAATTTCCGATGACGTCATCAATCACTTGAACCGGTCATATGCGATCAACCGTCGCGGTGACCGCTCCTAAGATTGTGCATCGCGCCGGACACTTCAAGTCCCGGCCGCAACGCCTTCAGTTTACGGCACAAAGCCCTCGAAGGTCATCTGGTCGGCATAGTGGGCGGTGATGGCGCGCTGTTCCGGCGTGCGCACGGTCCAGGTCAGGAGCGCGCAGCCGAACAGGTTGCGGGCGATCCAGGGCGCCGGGGCCGGCAGTTCCTTGACCCAGTAGGAGACGAAATGCGGCCGGGTGCGGAAGGCATGGCGGAGATGGCGCATGCCGTCGCGCTGGGCTGGCGTCAGTGTCAGCCACTCGCCGTCGTCATAGCTGCGCTGGGCGGTGATGCCGCGCGGGATCTCGGGGGCGATCTCGCGCATCGCGAGAACCTGATCGGGATCGAACGACATCCAGGCAACCGGGCCGCGATAGGTTTTGAGAATCTCGGCGACGCGGGCGACCAGTTTGCGATCGCCGTTGAAATGGCTCTTGATCTCGATCACGAGCCCGACGCGGCCATCGATCAGAGCGAGCAGATCGCCGAGCGACATCATGCGCTCGGGTGTGTCCTTGAAATTGATCTGTTTCAGTTCGGCGGATGTCTTGGAGAGCAGGGCGCCGGAGCCCTCCGTCAGGCGGCCGAGTTTATCGTCATGATGCACCATCGCCTCGCCGTCGGCGGTGAGCTGCACATCGGTCTCGATGCTGAAATTGCCGGATATGGCGGCGTGCATGGCGCCGGGCATGTTCTCGATGATGCCGCGGGTGTGATCGTGCAGGCCACGATGCGCGACCGGCCGGGCGATAAGCCAGTCAGGTGCGCGCATCGGGATTGTCCTGCATCAGAGCGTTTTCAAGCGAAGTGGATACCGGTTCGCGTGAAGAAAACGCGTCAAAACGAAAAGCTAGATGACTTCGAACACGGCGTCGATCTCGACCGCGCAATCGGCGGGCAGCGAGGCGACGCCGACAGCGGCGCGGGAATGCCGGCCCTTGTCGCCGAAGGCCGCGACCATCAGGTCGGATGCGCCATTGATGATCTTCGGCGCGTCGATGAAATCCGGCGTCGAATTGACGAAGCCGCCGAGACGGACGACGCGGGCCACCTTGTCGAGATCGCCGAGCGCAGCCTTGACCTGGGCCAGGATGTTGATGGCGCAGCCGCGCGCCGCATTGACGCCCTGTTCGAGCGTGACGCCGGCGCCGAGCTTGCCCTTGGCGATCAGCTGGCCGTCGGCGCCCATGCAGATCTGACCGGAGACGAACAGCAGATTGCCCGTGCGGACGAAGCCGACATAGTTCGCTACCGGGCTCACCGGCTCGTGAAGCTTGACCCCCAGATCCGCAAGTTTCTGCTCGACCGTTCCTGCCATCGTGATTCCCCAAACAATTGATGATGTGCCTGAACAAAAGTCCCCAAAGGGTTCAGGCACTGTCTGTTTCACCCATACCGCGTCGCCGCGCAAGTGACGATCCGGCGACACCGGGTCGCCGCCGCAACTGTGCGGATTTGGCAAGATTCGCTGCAGAATATGGCATTTCCGCAGTGCGAATCCGGCGTGGCCGTAGTTGCGACGCAATAGGACGCTCTCTATTGTTGTAGTTCCAGAATCCAGGGAAAACCCATGCGCCGCATTTCCTCCGTTTCGCGCCTCCAGGCCGCTTCGCTGGCACTGACCATTGCGACCTTCGTAGCGCCGGTGTCGGCATTCGCGGCTCCGCCTGCTGCGGGCACGCCGTTCGTCGCGCATCAGGCGCTGTATGAGCTGAAGCTGTTGAAGTCGCGGGGCAATGCCAGCGTCAACAGCGCCAGCGGCCGCATCCTCTATAATTTTACCGGCAGTGCCTGCGAAGGCTACACGTCGGACTTCCGTCAGGTCTCGGAGCTGAACAGCGGCGAGGACAAGACCACGCTGAGCGACCTGCGCTCCACCAGCTGGGAAGCCGGTGACGGCAAGAGCTATCGCTTCAAGATCGACACCCGCATGAATGATGGCGATGCCAGCGCCGTTGACGGCATGGCGGAGCGCGAGGGCGATCACGTCACCGTCAAGCTGAAGCAGCCGGTGGCGAAGACCTTCACGCTGGAGGGCTCCACGGTGTTTCCGACCGAGCAGATCCATCGCATCATTGCCGCCGCACGCGAAGGCAAGTCGGTGCTGGAACTGAATGTCTATGACGGGTCGGATACGGGCGAGAAAGTCTACAGCACGCTCACGGTGATCGGGCAGGCGATCCCCGGCGACCGCAAGGTCAGCGAACCCGATCCTTCGACGGGCGATGACGGGATGAAGAAGCTGACGCGCTGGCCGGTCACCGTCAGCTATTACGACAAGTCGGCCAAATCCTCCGACGGCGGCGAGCAGACGCCGGTCTATGCGATGTCGTTTGAACTCTATGAGAACGGTGTCTCGCGGTCGCTGATGCTGGACTACAATGACTTCGTCATCGGCGGCGCCATGAGCAAGTTCAATGTGAAGGACAGCAAGCCTTGTAAGTGAGGGATGCCCCTCGCCCCGCCGGGCGAAGCTTTGCTTTGCAAGGCGGGGAGAGGGTCGCGCGGACGAAGTCCGCGACGGGTGAGGGGGACTCTCCGAGAGCTGAGCAGGTGGAGAGTCCCCCTCACCCGACTTCCACGCGCTTCGCGTGTTTCAGTCGACCTCTCCCCGCAAGCGGGGAGAGGTGAAGTTCGTCACTCCGCCCGCGACAACCGCATGCTGTCCAGCAAACGCAGGCCACCGCCGCTTTCACTCTTCAGCAGCTTCTTCACCGCGCTCGATGCCGCGATCTCGTAATGGTCGGCATAGGCTTCGTGGTTCTTCTCGATATCGTCGAGACGATACAGATAGTTCACCATCAGACTGGCGGACTCGCGCAGGCCCTTGGCTGAGGTGTCGCCGAGCCAGTCGATACGCTCGAGCCGTGCGCCATTGCCGAGATGGAAGCGGGCGACGGAATCGATCGGGCCGCCGCGCGGGCTCTTGGCTTTCAGGAAGTAGTGCGCGGCGAGCTGCTCCATCACCGGTTTGAGCTGCGCCGTCAGCGCTGTGTCGTTGACCCATAGCGGATCGGCGAGCATGTCGACCAGCGCCTGATCCTCATTGGACAGGTTGAGGTCATCGGCCTTCTTGAGCCACTTCATGAAACCCGGCACCGGTGACAGCGTCACGAACGTATCGAGCTTCGGCAATTCGCGGCGCAGTTCCTCGACCACCTGCTTGATCAGGAAATTGCCGAAGGAAATGCCGCCGAGGCCGCGCTGGCAGTTGGAGATCGAATAGAACACCGCGGTGCGCGCGCGCTCGATCGGCACCGGCTGGCGATCGACGGCCAGCAGCGGCGCGATGGCGCCCGGAATGGTTTCGGTGAGCGCAACTTCGACGAAGATCAGCGGTTCATCGACAAGGGCCGGGTGGAAGAACGCGTAGCAGCGGCGATCGACGGGATCGATGCGGCGGCGCAGATCGTCCCAGTCGTGGATCTCATGCACCGCTTCATATTTGATGACTTTTTCGAGCACATTGGCGGGCGTGGACCAGTCGATCTTGCGCAGCACCAGAAATCCCCTGTTGAACCACGATGCCAAGAGATGAACGACGTCGCGATCGACGGCGTTGAGGTCTTTGTTACCATTCTTCAGATCGAGAAGATCTTCACGCATCTTCACGAGTTCGCTGGTCGCGTTCGGCGCGCGGTTCAGCCGGCGAAACAGTTCCTGCCGCTGCGGCTCGGATGCGAAATGCAATTCGCCGGAGACGTCGCCGGTCGGCTTGGCACGCCATGCTTCGATGGCCTTCTCAAGCTTGTCACGATCGGGACCGTAATTCTGTGCGAGGTTCTCGAAGAAGGTGAGACGACCGGCCTCGTCGAGACTCTTGTAGCGATCGAGCACGCCGCGCGCGAGGACCGTGCCGGACGCTTCGCCGCGTCCGGACAACAGCTCCGTACAGAGTTCGATCAAATCCGATGCGTTCTGTTTGGGATCGACAGATGCGGGACCGAGCCGCAGCAGAGTGCGTCCGCGTTCCGAGATGGATGCGAGGAGGTCGGAGAAGAAGGAGTCATTGCTCATGGTGAATCAATTCCCGGGCTGGCAGTTCAACCAGTCTGCTTCAATATAGCCCATAGCGAGGCATATTGCGCGATCATTTGAAGCATGAAACAATTGTGAGTGGGGAGCGCTTCGGCAAGAGAATTGCATTCGTTTCTGACTGCGGCCGGATCGCTGAAAACAGAGGAATTCAGGATGAAGCGGATCGCATCGAAGCGTGGCGTTGTGGCGGCTCTGGCACTCGGAGCGTTGCTGAGCAGTGGCTCGGCATTTGCCCAACAAACCATCAAGGTTGGCTGGACCATCCCGGCCGAAGAATCCAAATACTGGATGATGAAGCGTCCGCAGGAATTCGCGGATCTCGGCAAGAAATACAATATCGAGTGGGTGCAGTTTCAGGGCACCGCGCCGATGACGCAGGCACTCGCGGCCGGCGCGCTGGATTGCGCGACGCAATCGGTGCTGGCACTGGCGCAGGGCGTGCAGAGCGGCAACCTCAAGGCTTCGATCGTCGCGCAGCACGTGTTCGAAAAGCCGGGCAGCTTTTCGGTCTATTGGGCAGTAAAGGACGACTCGCCGATCAAGACCATCGCCGACCTCAAGGGGAAGACGATGTCGATCAACACGCTCGGCTCCGGCATCTATGGCCCGATGGCGATCCTGCTGAAGCAGGCCGGTCTCGATCCGGCCAAGGACGTCAAGCTGGTTGAAGTCGGCTTCGCGCTCTCGGAAGAGGCGTTGCGTTCGGGCCGCGTCGACTCCGCCGTGATGAACCAGCCTTTCGCCGCGCGCATGGAAGCCAAGGGCGGCACCCGCAAGCTGTTCTCGCTGTCGCAGCAGCAGGACGGCATCGTGCACATTCTCGAAGCCTGCCGTGCCGACTTCATCGAGAAGAATCCGGAACTGGCCAAGATGTATGTACGCGATCTGACGCTGGGCATGCAGAAGGCGCTGGCCAACCGCGACGAAACGCTGAAGGTAGTCAATGAAGTGATGAAGGCGCCGATCCCGGTGCTGGAAACCTATCTGCTGAAGGACAATGATTTCGCCAGGGATCCGGGTGCTGCGCCGAATTTCGACGCGATCCAGAAGATGCTCGACACCTATGTCGAATCCGGAATGCTGCCGAAGAAGCTCGACGTCTCCGAGCTGAAGGGCAAGGTCGTCGCGCCGATCAAGTAACGGCGAGCGACATCGACAATGACGTGATGGTCGGGCATGTCCCGGCCATTTTCGTTTGAATTGTAGGATGGGTAGAGCGGCGTTACGCGCAGCGTAGCGCTGCGAAACCCATCGCCCACATGCACTGAAAGTGATGGGTTTCGCTGCGCTCTACCCATCCTACGCTGGGAGCTGTTCTACTCGCTCACCACGTCCGACATGCCGCTGTCGATCAGGAGATCCAGCGTGTATTTGATGGTCGCGCGCTCGTCGTCGCTGAAGCGCTTCAGCAGCTCTGTCTCATGTTCGAGCGCCGCCTTCTGCACGGGCTTGACGCGCGCGCGGCCTTTCGCGGTCAGGTAGAGCGTGACGCGGCGCCGATCGTTGGATGTGCTCTTGCGCTTCAACAGCTCGTCGCGCTCCATGCGGTCGAGCACCTTGGTGAGACCGGGCTGCTTCATCAGCGCCATCGCGGCGAGTTCGCCGACCGACAGCCCTTCGACATCGGCGAGGCAGGCTAGCACGCGCCATTCCGGCACGGTGAGGTCCCATTCCTTCAACCGCGCATGAAACGAGCTGGATACATTGAAGCTGGCGCGCGCCAGCAGATAGGACAGGTAGCTGCGCGCAAAACTGTTGCTGGCCAGGGCCGGCGCACGTGGCTGTGCCTTGTCGATGCGGCGCAGTTGTCCGGAGTGGAAGACGAGGGGGTCGTGATTGCGTTCGACGAAATGCACGACTTCACCGACCAGGATCGTGTGGTCGCCGCCGGGATAGCGCGCCCAGGTCTTGCATTCGAAGATCGGCGCGAGGCCCTCAATCAGCGGTGCGCCGCTGATGCCCGGCGCATGGGCGATATCAGCAAACTTGTCGGAGCCGCGACGGCCGAAACGCATCGCGAGCTCGCCATGATCGGCGCCGAGAAAGTGAATGGCGAAGGCATCAGCTTCGACGAAGGGATCGTGGCTGGGCGAAGATTTAGCGACGCTCCACAGCACCAGCGGCGGATCGAGCGACACAGATGAGAAGGAGTTCGCGGTCATGCCGACGGGATGGTCGCCATTGGTGGCGGTGACGACGGTGACGCCGGTCGGGAATTGGCCCAGCGCCTGACGAAACGTCGCGGGGTTGACCGCCTGCGCCTTGTCCGGGAGCTTGTTATCCGCGACCTTGTCCTGCGCCGTCTTGTCAAACGCCATGGAATTCGCCGCTCCGCGACACCCGCGACTGCTCAAAATACAGCGCCGGATTGTCCTTCAAGATTAAAAATATTCCTTTTCATATAACATGACCGCGCCTATCATCCAACCATAATCGCTTTAAAACACGGAGAAACGGCATGCTGGCGGATCGCATCGAGGCGAAATGGATCGACGCATTCTGCGAGATCTTCGAGCGCTGCGCGGTCAAGCCCGGCGACACTGCCGCCATCCTCTCCGAGACGCAATCGCGCGCATTGAATGTGCACATTGCCGAATTGGCATTGCTCCGCATGGGCGCGCGGCCGTTCCATGTCGTGGTGCCGACGCCGCGCAACAAGCAGGTCGTGCCGATCCGCTCCACCGGCGCGTCGGAAGCGATCCAGCAGCTCGGGCCGGTGGTGTCAGCATTGCAGCAGGCCGGTTTCGTCGTCGACTGCACCATCGAAGGCCTGATGCATGCGAAGGAAACACCGGAGATCCTGAAGGCCGGCGCGCGCATTCTCGTGATCTCCAACGAGCATCCGGAAGCGCTCGAGCGCATGGTGCCGGACTCGGCGCTCGAGAAGCGCGTGCGCGCGGCGGCGAAGATGCTGCGCGGCACGAAGCACATGAAGGTGACCTCGAAGGCGGGCACCGATCTCGACGTCAACATGGAAGGCGCGGCCACCGTCGGTGTCTGGGGCTGGACCGACAAGCCGGGCACGCTGGCACATTGGCCGGGCGGCATCGTGGTGAGCTTCCCGAAGAGCAAGACCATCAATGGCACCGTGGTGATGGATGCGGGCGATATCAATCTGACCTTCAAGCGCTATCTGACGTCGCCGGTGAAGATGTTGTTCAAGGACGACTATCTCACCGAGCTCACGGGCGAGGGCGCCGATGCCGAGATGATGAAGCGCTATCTCGCCGCCTGGGGCGATCGCGAAGCCTATGCCGTGTCGCATGTGGGCTGGGGCATGAATCCCAATGCACGCTATGAGGCGCTGCAGATGTATGACCAGCGCGACACCAACGGCACGGAAATCCGTGCGGTGGCCGGCAATTTCCTGTTCTCCACTGGCGCCAACGAATTCGCCGGGCGCTACACCGCCGGCCATTTCGATCTGCCGATCTTCAAGACCACAATCACGCTCGATGGTGTGGACGTGATCAAGGACGGCGAGTTGCAGGACGTGTTCGGCTGAGTCCGAACACGTCGCTCCAAGCTCCGGGCTATCTGGTTACGGGCACTATCTCTTCTGCCGAGATCAAGCCAGCCTGAGGCAGCCGATAGCCCTTAACAATTGCATAGATCGCCGGGATCACAATCAGTGTGAGCAGCGTTGACGAGATCATGCCGCCGATCATCGGCACCGCGATGCGCTGCATGATCTCCGAGCCCGTGCCGGTGCTCCACATGATCGGCAGCAGGCCCGCCATGATGGCGACCACCGTCATCATCTTGGGACGGACGCGTTCGACGGCTCCTTCCATGATGGCGTCGTACAGGTCGTTGCGTGTCAGCGGCCGTCCTTCAATATCCCGTTGGGCCTGGATCGCAGTCAATGCTTGATTCAAATAGATCAGCATTACGACGCCGGTCTCGGCGGCAACGCCGGCCAGCGCAATGAAACCGACGACGACTGCAACCGACAGGTTGAAACCGAGCCACCACATCAGCCAAAGGCCGCCGACCAGCGCGAACGGCAGCGACAGCATGACGATCATCGTTTCGGTGATCGACCGGAAGTTCAGGTACAGTAGCAGGAAGATGATCAGCAGCGTCACCGGCACGACGATCTTCAGGCGCGCCGTCGCGCGTTCGAGATATTCGTACTGGCCGCTCCACATCACGTAGTAGCCGAGCGGGAATTGAATGCTCGCCTGGACGGCACGCTGCGCATCGGCCACGTAGCCGCCGAGGTCGCGGTCGCGGATGTCGACATAGATGTAGGTGGTCAACTGTCCGTTCTCGGTACGGATCGACGTCGGCCCTCTCGCCAGCGCAATCCTGGCGACTTCGCCGAGTGGGACCGCGCCACCTCCGGGCATCGGCACCAGCACGTCGCTGGCGATGGCCTGCGGACTGTCTCTGAGGTCGCGCGGGTACCGCATGTTGACGGTGAAGCGTTGCCGGCCTTCCACGGTCGTCGTTACCGTCTGGCCGCCGAGCGCGGTTCCGATCACGTCCTGGACGTCCTGGATCATGATGCCGTAGCGGGCCAATGCCTCTCGATCCGGTGTCACATCGAGGTAGTAGCCGCCGATGCCGCGCTCGGCATAGGCCGACGATGTGCCCGGTACCGCCTTGAGCACCTGCTCGATCTGCTTGGCAAGCCGGTCGATCTCGACGAGGTCGGTGCCGATCACCTTCACGCCGATGGGTGTGCGGATGCCTGTCGACAGCATGTCGATGCGGGCCTTGATCGGCATGGTCCAGGCATTCGACACGCCCGGAAACTGCAGCGCCTTGTCCATCTCGGCGATCAGTCCATCGACCGTGAGACCGGGTCGCCACTCCTCCTTCGGTTTGAGGTTGATGATTGTCTCGAACATTTCAGAGGGGGCGGGATCGGTCGCCGTGGCAGCGCGCCCCGCCTTGCCGTAGACCGAAGCCACCTCCGGAAACGACCGGATGATCCTGTCCTGCATCTGCAGCAGTTCTCCGGCCTTGGTGACGGAGATGCCCGGCAGCGTCGTCGGCATGTACATGAGCGTGCCCTCGTTCAGACTGGGCATGAATTCGGTCCCGAGCTGACGAGCCGGCCAGACACTCGCCGCGAGAATGGCGAGTGCGAGCAGGACGACCAGCGTCTTCGCGCGCATCACAACGGTGATGACAGGCCGGTAGACCCAGATCAGAAAGCGGTTGATCGGGTTCTTGTGTTCCGGAACGATCCGGCCGCGAACGAAGATGATCATCAGGGCCGGGACCAGCGTCACCGACAGGATGGCGGCGGCTGCCATCGAAAACGTCTTGGTGAACGCCAGCGGGCTGAACAGACGTCCTTCCTGGGATTCCAGCGTGAAGATTGGCATGAACGACACGGTGATGATCAACAGGCTGAAGAACAGTGCCGGGCCGACTTCGGAGGCTGCCTCGATCAGGACCTCGACACGCGACTTGCCGGGATCCGCGCGTTCGAGATGCTTGTGGGCGTTCTCGATCATGACGATGGCGGCGTCGACCATGGCGCCTATAGCGATCGCGATGCCGCCGAGACTCATGATGTTGGAGCCAAGACCGAGTAGCTTCATGGCGCCGAACGCCATCAGCACGCCGACCGGCAGCATCAGGATCGCAACCAGGGCACTGCGGACATGCAGCAAGAACAAAATGCAGACGAGTGCGACGACAGCGCTTTCCTCCAGCAATGTGTGCTTGAGCGTGGCGATGGCGGCGTTGATCAGGTTGGAGCGATCGTAAACCGGAACGATCTCGACGGAATTCGGCAGACTGCTGGCGATCTCCTTGAAACGCTTCTTGACGTTCTCGATGACGTCGAGCGCATTGACGCCGAAGCGTTGCAACACGATGCCGCTGGCGACTTCGCCTTCACCATTGAGTTCGGTGATGCCGCGCCGCTCGTCGGGGCCCAGTTCGACGCGCGCGACGTCGCGCAACAGGACTGGCGTGCCGTTGTTCGACTTGAGCACGACATTGCCGAGGTCGTTGATCGACTTCAGATAGCCCTTGCCGCGGATGACATATTCGAATTCGGACAGCTCCACCGTGCGACCGCCGACGTCGGCGTTGCTGGCGCGAATGGCATCCCGCATCTTCTGCATGGTGATGCCGAGGTCGCGCATCCGAAGCGGATCGAGCACGACGTTGTATTGCTTGACGAAGCCGCCAACGCTGGCGACTTCGGCGACGCCTTCGGCTTTGGCGAGCGCAAACTTCAGATTCCAGTCCTGGATCGCCCGTGTGTCGGCAAGGTTCAATTCCTTGGACATGATCGCGTACTGGTAGACCCAGCCGACGCCGGTGGCGTCGGGGCCCATCGTCGGCGTGACGCCGGCGGGCAGGCGGGACGTGGCTCCGTTCAGGAATTCGAGAACGCGCGACCGGGCCCAGTAGATGTCGGTCCCGTCTTCGAAGATGACATAGACGAACGACACGCCGAAGAACGAGAATCCGCGCACCACTTTCGACTTCGGCACCGTGAGCATTGCCGTTGTCAGCGGATAAGTGACCTGATCCTCGATCACCTGCGGCGCCTGGCCGGGATACTCCGTATAGACGATGACCTGCGTGTCGGAGAGATCCGGGATGGCGTCGAGCGGCAGATGCGCGAGCGCGTAGATGCCCGCGGCTGCGGCAAACCCTGTGCCGAACAACACCAGCAGCAGATTGCGCGCCGACCATGCGATGATGCGGGCGATCATTGTGGGCTCCTCGCGTCGGAAAAGCCCTTCAACGCTGCCTTCAGATTGCTTTCTGCATCGATCAGGAAATTGGCCGAAATGACGACTGGTTCGCCGTCTGCGACTCCCTCGCGGATTTCGACATAGCCGCCGCCGCGACGGCCGAGTCCGACGCTGCGCGGTTCGAAGCGCCCCTGTCCTTTGTCGATGAACACCGATTGCTGGGTGCCGGTGTCGATCACAGCGCTCTCGGGGACGGACACGACCGGATCCGCACCTCCGGTCTCGATCGAAGCGTCGATATACATGTCCGGTAGCAGAGCGAGATCGGCGTTTGTGAGTTCGATACGGACACGTGTCGTCCGGGTCTCGCGATTGACCTGCGGGTAGATGACGTTGATCTTGCCGGCAGACTGCCTGCCGGAGAGGCTACGCGTCCGGACGGTCACCGGCTGTCCGACGGCAATGGTTCCAAGATCGCGCTCCGCGACATCGACCATTGCCCAGACCAGCGACGTGTCGGCGATACGAAAGAGGATGTCGCCGGGTTGCGCCCGCATTCCTTCGATGGCGTTGCGCTCAAGAACGATGCCGTCCCGCGGTGCGGCCCAGGCGATGGAGATCGGGACGATACGGCTCTTCTCGATTTCGGCAATCACCGTGTCCGGAACGTCGAGATTCATGATCCGTTGACGTGACCCGCGCCCGTACAGTCCATCGCCGCCCGTCGTCTTCGACGTGATCGTCGCGACGTATTCCGCCGCAGCGGACGAGACCGCGGGGCTGTAGATATCCATCAAGGGCTGCCCGCTGCGGACCTTCGTGCCGGTGGTGACGTCGGCAACCTTCTGCACCCAGCTTTCCGCGCGCATCGAGATCACGGAGATGCGCCGCTCGTCGAGCTGGATCGTGCCGGGTGCACGGATCGTCGTCAGGATCACGCGCCTAGCGGCTGGCTCGGACTTCACGCCCGTGCGCTGTATCTTGCCCGGAGAGAGCTTGACCGATCCATCGTCGGAATCGTCGCCGTCGAATACCGGGATGTAATCCATCCCCATGGAGTCCTTCTTCGGCGTTGGCGACGCGTCAGGAAGTCCCATCGGATTGCGGTAATACTTGATCCTACGCTCCGTACTCACCGAGTTTGGACCCGGCATCGGCTCGGTTACGATATCCTCGAAGCTGATGTCAGCGTTTGCCGGAACGGCGCGGTAGTTGCGGCCGTCCGGCGTTTTCGTCGGCGTCGACGAGTATGCGGGCTTCCCGTCCGGATCCTGATAGTAGATCGGCGCCTGGATTTCTTGTGCCGAAGCGGCAGTGACGGCGACAACGTTGCGCGTCAACGGTCGCTGCGCGATGATGAATCCGCCTCCGGCCGCCGCGATGAACGCGGCGGCGGTACCAGCTAAAACGGCGCGGTTCATTTCTGCGCCGTGATGACGAGCTTGTTCTCGACGGAGCCGGTTTCTCCCTGCACCTTGGCGCCCAGAGAAAGCTGCCAGCGACCGGCCATTCCGAAAGTGGCCTTGAACTTGTAGGTGCCGGGCTCGGCCCCCGATACTGGCGTGACCTTGGTGGCCATCTCCTGCATGCCGTCAGGAGCCATGTCGAGACGGGTTGCGAAAATAACGGCATCCGGCACGGGCTTGCCGGTCTTGGTGTTCATCAAGCGGACGGTGATGATCTTGTCGGGTCCGGCCTGAACGGACTGATCGACGAGCTCGAACGTGTAGTCCTTGATGTCAGCCAGTGCAGCCGTGCTTACGCCGCCCAAAGCGACAGCGATCAACGCGGCCCGGAAGGCGCGCGGGGAGTTAAACCTCTTCATGATTTGGTATCCTCGATTGAATCTGATGTGCCGCGAACGGCATGCGTCATCCGCGCGCCTGGAGGCACGCGGCAGCGACGGCGCTCAGCGCCGCTCAGATCGAAGTGCGAGGAGGGTGGTCTGGAGGCGGGCGGTTGACGCCATCAGTCAGCGCGTCATTCAGCACCGAGTGGTACGTTCGGACGGCGTGGCGAACCGTCATGGGTGGCGCCAGGGAGGGCCCCGCCTGGGCGGTCTTCAATATACAAATCGCGAGAAGGGGACAGTCCTGGCAATCCTTACTCTTCTGTTCGGATGGGCAGCAGGGCATGTCTCCAGACATCGCCGACATGTCGGTCATCGTGGCCGACGGACCGTTGGCAGTCGCCGGAGTCACCATTGGCGCCACCGACAGGCCGATGGTCACGAAGATCGCCAGAAAGAATTTCAGGAGTCGACGAAGATCCATATTCGACCATCTCACGGCCACCACAGCGTGGGAAGCCCGGGCACATCACAACTTCGCAATCCCTATGGGGATTATGTCCTTGGCTTCTCCGGTCCGTCATAGGCGATGCCGCGGATCACCGCGGCGCTGCCGAACTTCTTCCTGAGGTCGTCCATCGCCCGCTCGGCATGCGACGAGCGGCGGTCGAGCATGTTGTCGTCGCCGGCCTCGTTGCCGGGCTTGAGCGCGCTGACGCCGGTGCCGATCAGGCGGAAGGCGGTGCCGTCGATTTCCTTTGCCAGCATCTCGCGACTGATATCGAAGATACGCGCCGCCATCTGCGTCGGCGACTGGATCGACTGCGAGCGGGTGCGCTGGCGGAAATCCGCGGTCTTGAGTTTCAGCGTCACCGTTGTGCCGGACAATTCGCTGCTCTTGAGACGCGATGAAACCTTCTCCGACAGTCGCCACAGAATCTTTTCCAGCGTGGCGTAGTCGCGGATGTCTTCGTTGAACGTCGTCTCGTTGGAAATCGTCTTGGCGCCGCGATCGGCGACAACAAGGCGGTCGTCGATGCCGCGCGCCAGGCGCCACAGCCTGCGGCCTTCGCCGCCGAACTGCTTCATCAGGTCGGTCTCATCGGCGCGCTGCAGATCGCTGATCTTGCGGAAGCCGCGCTGCGAGAGTTTCTCCGCGGTCGCCGGGCCGACGCCGTAGATGAAGCTGACGGGCCGATCCGCGAGCATCGCCACAGCGTCTTCCTGATCGAGCGTGGCGAAGCCGCGCGGCTTGTCGAGGTCGCTGGCAATCTTGGCGAGGAATTTGTTGACCGACAGGCCGACCGAAACCGTGATGCCGACAGTGCGTTCGATATCGGCGGCGAATTTCGCCAGCACCTTGGCGGGAATCATGCCGTGGACGCGCTGCGTGCCCGACAGGTCGAGGAAGGCTTCGTCGATCGACAATGGTTCGACCAGCGGCGTCAGCGCCTGCATGGCATGGCGGACCTCGCGGCCGACGCGGACATATTTCGCCATGTCAGGCCGCACCACGACGGCGTCGGGGCAGAGATCGAGCGCCTTGAACATCGGCATCGCCGAGCGCACGCCATAGGTGCGCGCGATGTAGCAGGCCGCAGACACCACGCCACGCTTGCCGCCGCCGATGATGACGGGCCGATCGACGATGTCGGGATTGTCGCGCTTCTCAACGGTGGCGTAGAACGCATCGCAGTCGATATGTGCCAGCGTCAGCGACGGCAGTGCGTGGTGTCGCACCAGGCGCGGCGACCCGCATGACGTGCAGCGCTTGACGCGTGCATCCAGATCGACAAGGCAATCCCGGCAGAAGCAGCGCGGTCCGCTCAGCTCTGCCGGAGAGGGGCTCACGTAAAGTCCTGCCCGCGGGGATCGAGCGCCTGCCGCGCGGCGGCGATGGTGGTGGGGTCCAGTTGCGACGACGCCGAAAACGCCTTCACGGTCTCGTCGTCGCGCAGCACGAAATCGAGCACGCTGACGAGGAACTGTGGATCCTTGGCAGCCGAGCGGAGAGTCTCCGGACCGATTCCACTCTCGGACAGGAACAGGCCCAGCCGCTCAGGTTCCCCGGCAACGAAGGACAGCGCCTGAATCGCAACGATTTCAGCAACTTCGCTGGGGTGGCGCTGGGGTTTTTTCATCACGCGTGTTTGCCTTTCCGTAACTTATCGTCTCTATTTTAAATCATCATGCCCGAGTCACCGGGGCGATTCCAGTTGCAGGGATATGCGCGGTACACGGGCACTTCGGCGGGTGGCCGAAGTGAATTTGGAAGTTCGCTTCGAACATCACATTGGCCGGTGACGCAGGGCAATCATGCTCCGCGAAACAAGAACGCTCGGGTTCTGGATTGGAGGGCGGGATGGCAAAAACCGTCCTGATCGTGGAGGACAACGAGCTCAACATGAAGCTCTTCCGTGACCTGCTGGAAGCCCATGGCTATCAGACTGTCGGCACGAGCAATGGCTATGAAGCGCTCGATCTTGTCCGCTCGCTGCGCCCCGATCTCATCCTCATGGATATTCAGCTACCGCAGGTCTCCGGTCTCGAAGTAACCGGATGGATCAAGAAGGATCCTGCGATCAGCATGATCCCCGTCGTCGCCGTCACAGCCTTCGCCATGAAGGGCGACGAAGAACGTATCCGCGAAGGCGGCTGCGAAGCCTATTTGTCAAAGCCCATTTCGGTCGGAAAATTTATCGAAACCGTGCGTCGGTTCATCGGTTAGGGAGTTCCCTATGTCAGCGCGTATTCTTGTCGTCGATGACATCCCCGCCAACGTGAAACTTCTGGAAGCCCGTCTCTCGGCGGAGTATTTCGACGTCATCACCGCGTCCAACGGCGCACAGGCGCTGGAAGTCTGCGCGCGGTCCGAATGCGACCTGATCCTGCTCGACGTCATGATGCCCGACATGGACGGCTTCGAAGTCTGCCGTCGCCTGAAAGCCAATCCGAAGACGCATTTCATTCCGGTGGTGATGGTCACGGCGCTGGATTCGCCGTCGGATCGCGTGCGCGGTCTGGAAGCCGGCGCCGATGACTTCCTCACCAAGCCCGTCGCCGATGCCGTGCTGGTGGCGCGCGTGCGCTCGCTGACGCGTTTGAAGATGATGACCGATGAGCTGCGCATGCGCGCCATCACCTCGCTGGAAATCGGCGTGCAGGCGCCTGAGCGCAGCGCCGTGTCTGATCTGGGTGTGGGTGGACGCATCCTGCTGGTTGACGATCGTCCGTCATCCTATGAGCGGCTGGCACCTGTCCTGTCGGCCGAACACACCGTCGATGTCGAACCCAATCCGACCGAGGCGCTGTTTCATGCCGCCGAGGGCAATTACGATCTGCTCATTGTCTCGCTGAGCCTCGAGAATTACGACGGATTGCGGCTGTGCAGCCAGGCGCGTTCGCTGGAGCGCACGCGGCAGATTCCGATTCTCGCGATTGCTGATGCCGATAACAATCCGCGGCTGTTGCGTGGTCTCGAGATCGGCGTCAACGACTACCTGATGCGCCCGGTGGACAAGAACGAGCTGCTGGCCCGCGCCCGCACGCAGGTCCGCCGTCGCCGTTACACCGATCATCTGCGCGACAACGTTCAGCACTCCATCGAAGCTGCGATCACCGACGGTCTGACCGGACTGCACAACCGCCGTTACATGGAAAGCCATCTGGAAACGCTGGCAGAGCAGGCGGCCACCCGCGGCAAGCCGCTGGCGCTGATGATGCTCGACATCGACTTCTTCAAGTCGATCAATGACAATCATGGCCATGATTGCGGTGACGACGTGCTGCGCGAATTCGCCGTGCGCATTCGCAAGTCGATCCGGGGCATCGATCTGGCCTGTCGCTACGGCGGCGAGGAATTCGTCATCGTCATGCCCGAGACAGACATGCACGTCGCCGGTATGGTGGCCGAGCGTCTGCGCCGCTCGATTGCAGGCGAGCCGTTCTCCATCGACAAGGGCAACAAGCGCATCGAGGTCACGATCTCGATCGGGTTGTCGACGCTGGAGAAGAAGGGCGAGCCCGTCGCCGACGTGCTCAAGCGTGCCGACGTGGCGCTGTATCGCGCCAAGCATGATGGCCGCAACCGCGTGGTTGCTGCGGCCGCGTAAGCCACGATCACAGCCGCGTTCGTGCTGACGGCTGCGACCATCGCGACGGCGGCGCGATGGGGCGTGATCCCGTATCGAAAGTCTGCGTGACCTGCCGGGCCGCGCAGTAAGCCGGGCGCGTCATGCGTGCGCGCAGATAGGCGTCGGCTTCTTTCGTCGGCAATTCCTTATCGATCACGAGTTTGTCGAGCGCGCAGGCGAGGGCATCCGCGCCCGGCTTGGTGCCGGTGGCGTCGCAGGTCCAGCCGCTCAGGAATACAGCTCTGGTATCGAAGCGCGAGCTGAAGGCAAGGCACTGTTTCCAGCGGCCATCGGTCTCGACGCGCGTTTCGACGGCATGGACAGGGCCGTAGCGCGTTTCCAGATCGAAGTGCGTGGAGAGCGTCTGGAAGCGCATGTTGCGCAAAAGCTTTGTTTCGCGCGGTTCGAAAGTCGGCCGCGTCTGGAGGCCGCCCGGGGGCGGGAATGCGATCGCCACGGTGAGATCGATCCCGCGATGATCCAGTGCCCCGTATTGCATGACCTCAACACGGCCAAGCAGTCCACTGGTGATGATATCGGAGCTGACGGGTAACCTTGTGAAGCTGCCGTCAGTGATCCTGAAAGCTGGCTTGTCCTGGACCACCTGGACGCGATTGCCCCAGAGCCAGATCACCCCGAAGGCGATGAGCCCGAACACGATCATTCCGAAAAAATAGAATGCGTAGCGAACGAAAACGCCCGCTAGAGACACCGCAGACGTGAACTGGCCAGCCGTCGTGTCTGAATCGCGGAAAGACAAGGGTTGCTCCCGATGCAAATCAATTGCGTCGAATGATACCGACTTGTCGCACGAAATGACGTGAATACCGTTTCAATCGCAGGCTTCATGCCCGCCATAGTTGTGGCAGGGTAAATGCGATACTGCGCGCATCGCTAAAATTGAAACGATTGAGCCGGGCTTCTTGCGAGGAGAGGTTAAAAGAAAACGGGACCCGAAAGGGCCCCGTTCAAAATCCGTCAGCAGCTGTGTTCAGCGCTTACTTGATCTTGGCTTCCTTGAATTCAACGTGCTTGCGCGCGACCGGGTCGTACTTCTTCTTGACCATCTTGTCGGTCATGGTGCGCGAATTCTTCTTGGCGGTGTAGTAGAAGCCGGTGTCCGCGGTGGAAACGAGCTTGACCTTGATGGTGACCGCTTTGGCCATGGCAGAACCTCTGAATGTCGGGAATCGGGTGACAGCCAGAGAACTGGCCGTGTTGGGGCGCAACCTAGCCCCGAACGCCCCAAAGTCAAGGTTTTCTGGGTGGAAAAACCACTCCAATTCAGGCTGGTATCCCGGAAAGAGCCGGTTTTCAGGCTACGGCTGGCCTGAATCTCCGGTCAATCGACATCAGAGCGTCTTGTAGAAAAAGCTGGCCCCATCCCGGGTGCTATTGTCCGGGTTGGTGGCGTAGCCGGGAACTTCGCCGAATTTGGTCCAGCCGAGCCTGGCGTAGAGTCGTACGCCGGCGCCGCCTGTGGCGGTATCCAGTGTCAGCAGCGTATGGCCGATCCGCTGCGCTTCATGTTCCGCCGCCAACAGCAGCGCGGCGCCCAGTCCCTGACATCGCGCACGGCGGTGCACCAGCATCTTGGCAATGTCCGAGCGGAAGGCCTGATTCTCCTGTGGCGCCGGGGTCAATTGCACGGTCCCGTCGATGCGATCCCCGGCCTCTGCCGTAAAGATCAATCGCTCGCCGCGGGTGTGGCTCGCGAGCGTACCGTCCCACCACGCCTCGGCCTTTGCGCGAGTCATCGGCCAGACAAAATTGACCGAGGCCCCGCCTTCGACCGAGTCGACGAGAAGATCGATGAGGCTATCGCGTCTGGCCCACGCCTCGTGCGGCGTGAGGAGATGGATGGCATGCGCACTCATGGATTTGTCCGGGTGGGATCGCAGCATAACAGGCGGGAGCAGTAGCTGATGCGATCCCCCACAGCGGAGTCAAGTCGCGGGAGGGAAGAACCGATTTTCGGGCCGCGGGAGCCCTAGGTTCTCTCTGAGCGTCTTCCCCTCATACTCGGTGCGGAAAATACCCCGTCGCTGCAGTTCCGGAATAACCCGGTCGACGAAGTCGTTCAGGCCCTCCGGCAGGTAGGGGAACATGATGTTGAAACCGTCCGAGGCCTCGGTTTCCAGCCATTCCTGCATCTGGTCGGCGATGGTCTGGGGCGTGCCGACGAAAGCCGAGCCGCCATAGCCGCCGAGGCGTTGGGCGAGCTGGCGCACGGTCAGGTTCTCGCGTTTCGCGAGGGCGATCACGCGCTCGCGGCCGCTCTTGCTGGCATTCGTCTCGGGGATCTCGGGCAGGGGACCATCGGGATCGAAGCCGGACGCATCGGTGCCGAGATTGATCGAAAGGGAGGCGATGGCGTTGGCGTAATGCACCTTGCTGTCGAGCAGCGCGCGCTTTTCCTTGGCTTCCTCGACGCTGTCGCCGACCACCACGAAAGCGCCCGGCAGGATCTTGAGATGGTCGCGGTCGCGGCCGAGCGCGGCCATGCGGCCCTTGATATCCGCATAGAGCTTCTGCGCGTCACCGATCGCGCCGCCGCCGGTGAACACTGCTTCTGCGGTTTCGGCGGCAAGCTGCTTACCGTCTTCGGATGCGCCGGCCTGCACGATCACCGGCCATCCCTGCACGGGCCGGGCAATATTCAGCGGGCCGCGGACCGAGAGATACGGGCCCTTGTGATCGAGCACATGCATCTTCTCGGGATCCATGAAGATGCCGGTCTCGACGTTGCGGATGAAGGCATCGTCGGCAAAGGAATCCCACAGCCCGGTAACGACGTCGTAGAACTCGCGCGCTCGCTTGTAGCGCTCGGCATGCTCCATGTGATCGTCTAGGCCGAAGTTGAGCGCGGCATCAGGATTCGACGTTGTCACGATATTCCAGCCGGCGCGTCCGCCCGAGATGTGATCGAGCGAGGCAAAGCGGCGGGCGACGTGATAGGGCGCGTCAAAGGTGGTGGAGCCGGTGGCAACAAGGCCGATATTGTCGGTGACGGCAGCAAGCGCTGACAGCAGCGTGAAGGGCTCGAATGACGTCACCGTGTGGCTGCGCTTCAGCGCCTCGACGGGCATGTTCAGCACGGCGAGATGATCGGCCATGAAGAAGGCGTCGAACTTGCCGGCCTCGAGCTTGCGGATCATCTGTTTGAGGAAGGGAAAGTTGAAGTTGGCGTCAGGCTGAGCGCCCGGATAGCGCCATGCGCCGGTGTGGATGCTGATCGGGCGCATGAAGGCCCCGAGCTTCAACTGACGCTTCGCCATCTGGAATTCCCCGTGATGCTGGTCGGGAACAGATAGGGACGCCGACGCGCGCAGGTAGATGCTGCTCACGAGAAGATTATTGCGATTTGTGGATTATCTGCAGAACCTCATCCTGAGGAGCGGCGTCTTCGCCGCGTCTCGAAGGATGGAGGCCGGCGCTCATGGTTCGAGACGGCGCTGAAGTAGCGCCTCCTCACCATGAGGACGGAGCTCACACCCGCTTCGGATTCAGCGTTGGGTCCATCGCGAATTGCGTTTCCAGGTAGTCGATCATGGCGCGGGTCTTCTGCGGCACGAAGCGGCGCGAGGGATAGACCGCGCTGATCGGCACCGATTTCGGTTCGAAGGCTTCAAGCAACACTATGAGACGGCCGGTCTCGATCTCATCGGTGAAATGCCAGATCGGCACGAAGCCGATGCCGAGGCCGGACATCACGGCTTCGCGAATGCCTTCCGAACTCTGCGTGCGCACTGGTCCCGTGGCTTCGATGGCGATCGGGCCGTCCGGACTTTCGAAGCGCCAGGTCACGCCGGTGGTGAAGCGCGTATAGGGGATGCAATCGTGACCCGCGAGATCGGTAGGATGCGCCGGCATCGTCTTGCCGCGCAGATAGGACGGCGAGGCCACGAGGATGCGGCGGGTAACGCCGATCTTCCTGGCGATTAGCGCGGGATCGGTGACGATGCCGGAACGGATGGCCAGATCGATGCCGTCCTCGACGAGGTCGCTGAAGCCGTCGCTCATCACGAGGTCGATGCTGACATCGGGATAGCGCGACAGAAATCCCTTCAGATGCGGCATCACACGTAGCCGCCCGAACACCACGGGAAGCGCCAGCTGCAATGTGCCTGATGGTCTGGCCCGGCGTCGTCCTACCGCGCCCTCGGCCTCGGCAACGGCTTCCAGCGCCAGTTTGGCGCGCTCGTAGAAACTGCGGCCGTCATCGGTGAGCGTCAGCTTGCGGGTGGTGCGGGTGAACAATCGGGTGCCGAGATGGTCTTCCAGCGTCGCCACCTGGCGGCTGACGGTCGGCTGACTGGAATTCTGCTCCTCAGCCACACGGGTGAATGAGCCCGCTTCGACGACGCGGATGAAAGCCTGGAAAAGGGCGACTGTATCGGTCATTCATCCAAAATACGGATAAATAATATCCGAACAAGCCCATAACTGCTAACGGGCGAATGGACGATGTTCTCGATGTCGGACGGCGATGGCGCCGCCCCAAAATCAGATGGAGAGCATCATGACCCGCAAACTCGAAGGCAAAATCGCAGTCGTCACCGGTGGCAGCGCCGGCATCGGCCTGGCCGCGGCGCAGCGTTTCATCGACGAGGGCGCCACCGTGTTCATCACCGGCCGCCGTCAGGCCGAGCTCGATGCCGCCGTGAAGCAGCTCGGCCCGAAGGCGGTCGGCGTGAAGGCGGACGCCGCCAAGCTCGCCGATCTCGCGCATCTGTTCGATACGGTGAAGGCTGCCAAGGGCAGGATCGACGTGTTGTTCGCCAATGCCGGCATCTTCGAGGCGACGCCGTTCGGCGGCATTCGCGAGGACGATTACGACCGGATGTTCGATATCAATGTGAAGGGCCTGCTGTTCACGGTGCAGGAAGCGCTGCCGCTATTGAGTGATGGTGCGTCGGTGGTCCTGACGGGCTCGGTGGTCGGCATCAAGGGCTTCCAGGCTTCCACGGTCTACAGCGCGACCAAGGCGGCTGTGCGCTCCTTTGCGCGCTCGCTGACGGCGGATCTCAAGGATCGCAAGATCCGGGTCAATGTCGTGAGCCCCGGACCGATCGCGACGCCCGGTATGGATGCCTATGCCGATGGCGAGACGCAGAAGTACCTCGCGGGTCTCGTGCCGCTGGCACGCCTCGGCAGCGCCGACGAAATCGCCAAGGCGGTTCTGTTCCTGGCATCGGATGACTCCAGCTTCGTCGCCGGCGCAGAATTGTTCGTCGACGGTGGCCTCGCGCAGATCTGACGACGGGCTTGGCAGAGCAGGAAGACGCCGCGGATGCGGCGTCTTCTCGTGTCAGAAATTATGCATGTGCGCGCTGGCGCGATACTCGCTCGCCATCAGCTCTTCGTTTTCAGCGACCTGAATCCACGAGATGGCGAGCTGCAGCAATGCACGAACTTTGCGCGGGTCGGCTTCCACGCTGGCCCGCTGGCTGAGTGCCGACGCCTTGCGACGATACTCCAGCGACGCGCGTGTAAATGTCGAAGGTTCAACCTCCGATGTCCAGTTCATCTGCCCCATAACTGGGAGTTCCTATTAGCGCAAAATTAGCAGCTAGTACTGCGTTGCACCAATTATCCCGCTAAGGAAACAGCTAAATAAGCCGAACATCGTGATCGGATTATCTGATTTTCTCAGATATTTCCCGGCAGCATGTCGAGCTGCATCTTGCCGCTGTACCAATGGAAGAAGGGCAGTGGCGCGTCGTGACGGAGCGGGCCGGTGGCGAGACGCTGCTGCAATTGATTGAGCACGTTCTTCGTCATTGCGTGCGCGTCGGCGAGATGCGCGGAGCCGAGTTCGACCCAGACCAGTTCCACCAGTTCGGCATCGGCATGCACAACGCCCTCGACGCGATGCGCGATCGACGATGCGTCAGCTGTGAAGAAACGCGTATCGAAGCGCTTGATACGGCCGGGTGGTGTGATGGCGCGCGCAATCAGGAACAGGCCTGAGGGATCGGGCAGGAGACCTGCATCGCTGAAGGCTTCCCATACGCCGGGGAGCTTCCTGGTCGCGCCATCAACCTTGCGGCCGAGGCAGAGGCCGGTTTCTTCGCAGGCTTCGCGGATCGCGGCGACAGCGAGCGAACGCGCGCGGGACGGCGGCGTCTTCGGGCTGCCCTTCATCAGGTTGGCTTCAAGCTCCGGCGGCACAGGTGCAGCCACCGGAATCTTGTTGTCGGTCTTGTCGACACTGCCGCCGGGGAAGACGAACTTGCCGGGCATGAACACGACCTTGTCGTGACGCTTGCCAACAAGCACTTTCGGAATCGGGCCGGAGCGATCGACCAGCATCAGGGTCGCAGCGTCGCGCGGACGCTTATAGGGATGGTGGTCGGCTTCCTTGCCGATCTCGACTGCGTCGCTCATTCCGTCTCCTGAAATTCTTCTTATTACGTGTTGTTCAAGTAGACGGAGAACGTATCAGTCGGCCGCGCCGTCGCCAAATCCGTGCATGCGGAATGCCCACTGCAATCCGACCACGGCTCCCTTGACCGGCTGCAGCAGCAACAGCGACGCGATCAGCGTGATCGGCAGGTAGATCGCAAGTTGCAGCGCGACCGATGGCGAGTAGTTGGTCTCGATCCACAATGCGATCGGCACGACGATGTGACCGACGATGACGATCACGAGATAGGCGGGAAGATCATCGGCGCGGTGTGCAGAGAAATCCTGTCCGCACTTGTCGCAGTGATCGGCGGTTTTCAGGAAGGCGCGAAACATCTTGCCTTCGCCGCAGTTCGGGCAACGGCAGGCGAAGCCGCGCTTCATCGCGGTCCACACATTGCGTTTGGCGGAGGAATCCAGCGTCGCGCTCCAGATCTTCGGTGTGGTCAATGTCATCATGACGTTACCCCTTTTTCGGCTTGCCGGGGTTACCACCGGCACGAGCCTTGTCAGCTTTGGCAGCCTGCCGGGCATTGCGACCGGGTTTGGCTTTCTTGGGCGCCTTGACCTTCTTCGACGATTTGAACTTCGTCGCACCAGAAGGTTTGGCACCCGGATGACGCGGCCGGTCTGCAGCGTCATTGCTGCGGGCATGTTCGCGTCGGCGGCTCCGTGGGGCGGCATTGCCCTCGGAGAGCATTTCGAACCGCAAGGCTCCTGCGACCGGTGCCGCCTCGACCAGACGGACGTCGACGACGTCGCCCAGCCGATGCATGGCACCACTGCGTGTACCGACGAGGGCGTGGCGAGCTTCGTCATAGTTGAAGTATTCGGTGCCCAACGTGCGGATCGGGATCAGGCCATCGGCGCCGGTCTCGGTCAATCGGACAAAGAGTCCAGCCCTGGTGACGCCGGAAATCCGGCCGCGGAAGGTGGCGCCGATCTTGTCGGCCAAGAAGTGCGCGATCAGCCGGTCGGACGTCTCGCGCTCGGCCTTCATGGCCCGGCGTTCGGTGGCCGAAATCTGCGCCGAGATTTCGCTCAGCGTTTCCACGGTTTCGGTCTCGGGCAGTGCGCCTTCGCCGAGCCCGAGCGCACGGATCAGCGCGCGATGCACGATCAGATCTGCGTATCGCCTGATAGGTGAGGTAAAATGCGCGTAGCGGCGCAGGTTCAGACCGAAATGTCCGTAATTCTCGGCGGCATATTCCGCCTGGGCTTGCGAGCGCAAAACCACTTCATTCACCAGCGGTTCGGAATCCTGACCTTTGACCTGTGACAGCACCCGGTTGAATACCGATGGCCGCAATGCGCCCGCTTTGGCGAACGGCATGTCGAGGGTCTTGAGGAATTCCTGCAGGTTGTGAACCTTCTCCACGGAAGGCTCATCATGTACCCGATAGATAAGCGGCAGACCCTTCTTTTCAAGCGTCTCCGCTGCGGCCACGTTGGCCAGGATCATGAACTCTTCGATGAGTTTATGCGCATCGAGACGCGCCGGCACGATGACGCGATCGACGGTGCCGTCCTTCTTGAGCAGAATCTTGCGCTCGGGAATGTCGAGGTCGAGCGGATCGCGTTCGTCCCGCGCCAGCTTCACCTGCGCATAGGCCGCATAGAGCGGCTTCAGGATCGGTTCGAGCAGCGGGCCGGTGGTATCGTCGGGATGGCCGTCGACCGCGGCCTGCGCCTGCGCATAGTTCAGCTTGGCCGCCGAGCGCATCAGGATGCGATGGAATGTATGTGACTTCTTGCGGCCATCGACGCCGATGACCATGCGCACGGCGAGGGCGCCGCGCGGCTCGCCCGGCACCAGCGAACACAGGTCGTTGGAGATGCGTTCGGGCAGCATCGGCACGACGCGGTCGGGGAAGTACACGGAGTTGCCGCGGATCAGCGCGTCGTGATCGAGCGCCGAGCCGGGACGCACATAGAAGGCGACATCGGCGATGGCGACGCTGACAATGTATCCGCCTGCATTGTTCGGATCGGAATCGAGCTCCGCGTAAACGGCGTCGTCGTGGTCCTTGGCGTCTGGCGGATCGATGGTGACCAGCGGCACGTCGCGCCAGTCTTCGCGTCCTTGCAATGTCGCAGGCTGCGCGGCTTCCGCTTCCTTCAGCGCATCGCGGGAGAACGCCTGCGGGATATCGTGGGAATGGATCGCGATCAGGCTGACCGCTTTCTCGGAGGAGAGCGAACCGAGCCGTTCCTTCACCTTGCCGGAGCCGAGGCCATAGCCACGCGTGCGAATGAGATCGACACTGACGAGATCGCCGTCCTCGGCGCCATTGGCGTCTGACGCGGCGATGTTGAGTTCGCGCCCGGCCTGCTTCTTGTCGACCGGGATCAGGCGTCCGCCGCCATTCGGCAGCGCGCGATAGATGCCGAGCAGGCGCGTGCGGGCACCTTCGAGGACGCGCACGACGCGGCCCTGATAGCTGGCTAATTCGCCCTCGTTCTCGATCTTCTCGATACGCAGCAGCGCGCGGTCACCGACACCGGCGGCGGTTCCGGGCAGGGGACGGCGCGGCGTGTGAATGCGAATTTTTGGCACCGTCCCGTCTGCCTCGTCCCATTCGACGGGCGTGGCGATCAACTCGCCATCGGTATCACGCGAGGTGATGTCGACCAGCACTGTCGGTGGCAGCGCTGCGGGCTCGCGCACGCTGCGGCCCTTTTTGGCGATGGCGCCTTCGTCGGCGAGTTCGCGCAGCATGCGCTTGAGCTCGACACGGGCGGCGTTCTTCAGTCCGAATTCACGCGCGATCTCGCGGGTGCCGATCTTGCCGGGATACGCGCGAACGAACGCGACGATGGCATCCCTGGTTGGAAAGCTGCTGTCACGTTTCTTGTTCACAATTATCCGTTCTAGCCAGCGCTCTTCTTCGCGACCGTTTTCACAGCCTTCTTGGCGACCGTCTTTTTCGCCTTGACCGGTGCGCGCGCCTTGCTGGCAGCAGCGCCCTCAGCCTTGGGCTTGGCTGCGGCTTTCTTCGCAACAGCCTTCTTGGCCGCCGGCTTCTTCTCGGCTGCGTCGGCCTTCTTGGCGACAGCCTTCTTCGCCGGTGCCTTCTTGGCGCCGCGCTTCGGCTTGATGCCGCCCTTGGCCACACGCTCGTCGATCAGCGCGATGGCCTCTTCGAGCGTGATCGTCTCCTGCGTCTTGTCGCTCGGGATCGTCGCATTGACGCCGCCCGCGGTGACATAGGCGCCATAACGCCCGCCCTTCACGGCAACGCCGCCGAGGGTCGGATGGTCGCCGAGCGGCTTGCCGGGATCGGCGCCGAAGCGGCGGCCTGATGGGCCCTTGGCGATCTTCTCGGCGATCAGCGTGACCGCGCGATTGAGGCCGATATCGAACACCTCGTCGCCGGCTTCCAGGCTGGCATAGGTTTTCTCATGCTTCACGAACGGTCCGAAACGGCCGAGACCTGCGGTGATCGGCTCGCCGGTCTCCGGGTGCTTGCCGATCTCGCGCGGCAGCGACAGGAGCTTGAGTGCCAGATCGAGTTCGACATCGCTGGGCGACGTGTTCTTCGGAATACCGGCACGCTTCGGCTTCTCGCCTTCTTCGTAATCCTTGGCGTCGCCAAGCTGGATATAGGGCCCGAAGCGTCCGGCCTTCACCGCGACTTCGAGACCTGACACCGGATCGGGGCCGAGCACGCGATCGGCGTTGGCGCCGCTATCGGCGGCGAGCGGACGCGTGTAGCGGCATTCCGGATAGTTCGTGCAGCCGACGAAGGCGCCGAACTTGCCGGCCTTCAGATTGAGACGACCGGTGCCGCAGGTCGGGCACTGGCGCGGATCGCCGCCATCTTCGCGCGGCGCGTAGATGTGCGGGCCAAGCATCTCATCGAGTGCGTCGAGCACCTGCGCCACGCGCAGATCCTTGATCTCGTTCACGGCGCCGATGAAGTCGGTCCAGAAATCCTTGAGCACCTGCTGCCAGGAGATCTCGTTGTTGGAGATCCTGTCGAGGTTCTCTTCCAGCGCCGCGGTGAAATCGTATTCCACATATTTGGCGAAGAAGTTCTCGAGGAAGGCGACGACGACGCGGCCCTTGTCCTCGCCATACAGGCGCTTCTTTTCGAGACGAACGTAGCCGCGATCCTTCAGCACCTGCAGGATCGATGCATAGGTCGAGGGACGGCCGATGCCGAGCTCTTCCATGCGCTTGACCAGCGAGGCTTCCGAGAAGCGCGGCGGCGGTTCAGTGAAATGCTGGGTAACCGCGAGGTTTTCTTTCTTCAGCGCTTCACCTTCGCTCATGGCGGGCAGGCGGCGTGAATCTTCATCCTCGGCGTCGTCGTCCTTGCCTTCCTGATAGACGGCAAGGAAACCATCGAACTTCACGACCTGACCGGTGGCGCGCAATTCGAGCAGGCGCGAACCTGCCTTGGCAGCGATATCGACGGTGGTGCGCTCCATCTCGGCGGATTCCATCTGGCTGGCGATGGTGCGCATCCAGATCAATTCATAAAGCCGCGACTGATCGCTATCGAGACGGCCGCGCAGGCTCGCCGGGCGACGCGACATATCGGTCGGACGGATCGCTTCATGCGCTTCCTGCGCGTTCTTGGCCTTGCTCGTATATTGCCGCGCGGCGTCCGGCACATATTGCTTGCCGTAGTCTTCGCCGATGACGGAGCGGGCCTGCGTGATGGCGGAGGGATCGATCTGCACGCCGTCGGTTCGCATATAGGTGATGAGACCGGTGGTTTCGCCGCCGATGTCGATGCCTTCATACAGACGCTGCGCGATGCGCATGGTGTGCGCGGGTGCAAAGCCGAGCTTGCGACTGGCTTCCTGCTGCAGCGTGGAGGTGGTGAACGGCGCCTGCGGATTGCGGCGCGCGGGTTTTGCGTCGACCGTGGAGACCGTGAAGTTGGCGGCTTCGATGGCCTTCTTGAAGTCTTCGGCTTCCGCACCGGTGCCGATATCGAGACGCTGGATCTTCTTGCCGTCAGCGCCGACCAGGCGGGCTTCGAAACTCTCGCCGCGCGGCGTCGCCAGCGTGGTCACCAGCGACCAGTATTCGCGCGGGATGAACTTCTCGATTTCCTGCTCGCGGTCGCAGACCAGGCGCAGCGCGACCGATTGTACGCGGCCGGCGGAGCGGGCGCCGGGCAGCTTGCGCCACAGCACAGGAGAAAGCGTAAAGCCCACCAGATAATCGAGTGCACGGCGCGCCATATAGGCGTCGACCAGTGCGCCATCGATCTCGCGCGGGTTCTTCATCGCGTCGGTGACGGCCTGCTTGGTGATCGCGTTGAACACCACGCGTTCGATTTTCTGGTCCTTCAGCGCGCGCTTCTGCTTGAGGACTTCGAGCACGTGCCAGGAGATCGCTTCGCCTTCGCGATCAGGGTCGGTCGCGAGGATCAGCTTGTCGGCGCCCTTGACGGCCTTGGCGATGTCGTTCAGTCGGCTAGCCGCCTTGGGGTCGATCTCCCAGATCATCTGGAAATTGGCGTCGGGATCGACCGATCCGTTCTTGGCGGGAAGGTCGCGGACATGGCCGAACGACGCCAGGACCTCATAGTCCTTGCCCAGATACTTGTTGATCGTCTTGGCCTTTGAAGGCGACTCGACAATGACGAGATTCATGTGATTCCAATAACTTACAGGGGGAATCCGGCTTGGGTCTGCGAGAGTCGCGCCAGCCGTTTCGCGGCGAACATGGGTGCGAAGGGGTCCCGTGTCAAATCGTGAGTTGTTGATGGCCGCGTCTGTTGGTTCCCAATCACTTACCAAGGGTTGTAAAATGCAACCATTAGGGGTGTGATTTGATGCTTCGTTGGTGCTGATTTCGCCCGGACTGCCCGGGTAGGGAATGCCTATGACACCGCCCATTCCGGACGATCAGGCGCAGGGCGATGGTGGGCCCGAGGAGGCGGCTCTTTATATAAAGAGTGCGGTCCGCGATCTGTCGCGGATGGCGCGCCGCCATCGCCACGACATGCTCGCTTACCTGCTCGACATGGCGCATCTCGAAACCGAGGAAATCCTGCGGCTGCAAGGACTGCGCAAGCCCTCAGGCAGTTGAGGGCACAATCGTGGTGTCGCCATAGCCGAGCAGCCTGCCGTCGGCCGCATGCAGTTCCAGCTTCTTGATCTGCTTGCCACTCTTGCGATCGACCATGATGGTCGTCGGTTCGCCGGGCTTGAACGCATAATCCTCGCCCCACTGGCGCAGCGCCACCATGATTGGATGAACCGCCTGGCCTTTCGGGGTCAGGACATAGTCCTGATAGGCGCTGCCGTCGGCTGCCGGCTCCAGTTTCAGGATGCCGTCCTCCACGAGGGCTTTCAGCCTGACGGCGAGAATGTTCTTCGCCAGTCCGAGACTCTTCTGGAATTCGCCGAAGCGCCGCGCGCCCAGCATGGCGTCGCGGATGATCATCATCGTCCAGCAGTCGCCGATCACCTCCATGGAGCGGGCGACGGGGCAGGTGGAGTCCTTGAGACTGGTGCGTTTGGCCATGCGACTTTCCAGCGGCGGGAAAAAGAAATGCAGTGATTAGCGGACATGTGGTTGCATTATGAAACCATCCGCCCTAAATGGCAATGTGGTTTTAAAAAGCAACCACTTGATCATCAGGAGATCACCATGCGTTTGGCGAACAAGACGGCGCTCATCACGGGCGGCAATAGCGGTATTGGACTGACCACGGCGAAGCTCTTCGTCGCTGAGGGCGCCAAGGTCGCCATCACTGGTCGCGACAAGGCGAGGCTCGACGCGGCGGTGGCCGAACTCGGCCCGAATGCGATCGGCATCGTGGCTGATGCGACTGACATTGCTGCCACCGAGAATGCCGTGGCCAAAGCTGTCGAGAAATTCGGCAAGCTCGACATCGTATTCGCCAATGCAGGCATCAGCGCGCATACGCCAGTGGGTGGCACCGCGCTCGATGTGTTCGAGTCCGTCTTGAAGACCAACATCACCGCCGTGTTCTTCACCGTGCAGGCGGCAGCCGCGCATCTCAACGATGGCGCGTCGATCATTCTCAACGGTTCGGTGATCTCCGTGCTCGGAAATCCCGGCTATGCCGCCTATGCCGCGAGCAAGGCGGGCGTGCGCGCGATGGCCCGCGTGATGGCGTCCGAACTGTCGCCGCGCAACATCCGCGTAAACGTGGTCTCGCCCGGTGGCACGACGACACCGATCTGGGATCGCACCGCGCCGACGCCGGAAGCCAAGGTGGCGCTGGAGGCCAGGATTTCGCAGACCATTCCGCTCGGCCGCTTCGGTAAGCCTGAAGAGGTCGCCAAGACGGTGCTGTTTCTGGCATCCGACGATTCATCGAACGTGCAGGGGGCGGAGATCTTTGTCGATGGCGGCGTCACGTCGTCGCCAGCCGGCGCGCCGGCGTTTCGTGGCTGATCGCTGATCAAACAGTGCAAGAGTGCCGGCGTTCTCGAACGCGTTCGAGGTACGTCGGTATCTCTTGAAGATAATGTTTGGATGCGCTGAACCATTGCGGCTGCCGGTCAGACATTTGAAGCGGGCTGGAGCGACGCACAGGAGGCCACATGACCAAAGTCGCGCGCATCTCCGAACCTGCGGTCATTTCTGCAAGTACCGAAAGTCACCCACTCGCTACGGTCGCACTGTTTAGCGCAATCGGCCTGTTGATCTCGTTGAGCGTTTTGTTGCTCGATAAATATGTGCCGGGTGAGTGGTTCTGAGGTTTCGCTTCCCGACGAGCAAAACCGCTTGAACCGGCGGGCCGGTTCAAGCTCGTTATGGCAGTCTTGGCTTACGCCGCGTGCAGATCTGTCGCTGCCTGCAAGGCACCGGCAACGGCTTTCTCGCGTAGCTCCGGTCCCATCATGATGCCGTCGGCGGCGATGAATTCGAGATTGGTGACGCCGATGAAGCCGAACACCCAGCGCAGATAGGTTTCGAGATGTTCGCCGGCAGCCGTCGGCATGTCCGCGCCGTAGAAGCCGCCGCGTGAAATGGCGACGATGACGCGCTTGCTGCCCGCGAGGCCTTCGGCACCCTTGTCGCCGTATTTGAATGTCTTGCCGGCGACGAGGATGCGATCAATCCACGCCTTGAGCTGGCTCGGAATGGTGAAGTTGTACATTGGTGCGCCGATCACCACGATATCGGCAGCAAGAAACTCCTCCAGCACGGCACTACCGGCGGCGAGATCGGGCTGAAGCGCCGCATCGGGCGCTGCGCCCTGCGCGACGGCGAGATGGGAGCCGGACAGATGCGCCAGCGGCGTGGTGGTGAGATCGCGATAGGTGGTCTCAAGGCCAGGATTGGCCTTGGCCAGCCGGTCGGTAATGGCGGCGGAAACCTGCCGGCTAACGGAATGGGGGCCGAGAACGCTGGAATCGATATGGAGCAGTTTCATGTGGTCACCTCATGGTATAGGTTTGTAACTGACGCTACATGAGTGACTGGCCGAAACCGCACAAGAAGGCACAATTTTGAAACCCGAGCACAAAAAGGTGCCTGCTTTGCCGGCGATTCCGCATCAGGAGAGCGATTGTCGCGGCGTTGCCTCGGTGTTGGCGCGGGTCGGCGACAAGTGGAGCGTGCTGGTGATCATGCTGCTCAGGGACGGCCCGCGGCGCTTTAACGAATTGAAGCGCATGATCGGAGGCATCTCGCAGCGGATGCTGACCCTGACGCTGCGCGGGCTCGAACGCGACGGTCTGGTGACGCGTACCGTGTTTCCGACCGTGCCTCCGCGTGTGGACTATGAACTCACGGATCTCGGCCGAGGCCTGAGCGATCCGGTCATAAAGCTCGGCGAATGGGCGCAGCAACATCTGCCCGATATCGACACGGCGCGGAAAAACTTCGACGGGCGCAATTCGGAGGACTGAGTCCTCAGATCATCGACACCAGCCCGCCGCCATGACGCTCAAGCCGTCCGGCAAGCTCGAGCTCCAGCAGTACGATGCGGACGGTGGCGGCCGACGTGCCGGCGAGGCGGATGAGGTCGTCGATGCCGACCGGGCTTGGACCGAGCAATGCGATCACGCGTGCGCGGTCGCTGCTGTCTGGTTCATCGAATGACGTGACGTCGTCAGGTTCACGGCTCGGCAATTCGATCGGCCGCTCCATGATCGGCGCGACCGCATTGATCACATCGGAGGCTTCGGTCACCAGCGCTGCGCCTTGCTTGATGAGGTCGTTGGTGCCGGCGGCGCGGGGATCGAGCGGCGAGCCCGGCACGGCGAACACTTCGCGCCCCTGTTCTGCGGCCATCCGCGCCGTGATCAGCGAGCCCGAGCGATGCGCCGCTTCGATGACTACGACGCCGAGTGCGGCGCCCGAGATCAGACGATTGCGGCGGGGGAAATCGCGGGCGCGCGGGACATGGCCGAGCGGCATCTCCGAAATCGCGCCGCCGTTGCCCAGCAGGGCGAACAGCAGGTCCTCATGTTCGGGCGGATAGATCTTGTCATGACCGCCAGCCAGCACAGCCACGGTGCCGCCATTCAGACTGGCGCGGTGCGCGGCCTGATCGATGCCGCGTGCGAGGCCCGACACGATCACGAATCCGGCATCGCCGAGATCGCGCGCCAGTCTCTCCGCGAATTTCAGTCCCGCGCCGGACGCATTGCGCGAGCCGACGATGGCGATCATCGGCCGCATCAGCGCGTCCACTTTGCCGCGGATGCCGAGCAGCGGCGGTGCATCGTCGATCCCCGCCAATCGCGGCGGGTAGCCGGGCTCACCGGGCGCGATAAGCGCGACATCCATCTTGCGTCCGAGGTCGAGTTCACGCTGTGCATCGTCGGCGCTGCAGATCCGGCCGGCGCGGGTCGCACCGCCGCGGCGCGCCAGATCGGGCAGTCGCTCCAGCGCGACGCGTGCGCTGCCGAAATGGTTGATCAGCGACCGGAAGGTGCGCGGCCCCACATTGTCGCTGCGGATCAGCCGCAACCAATCGAGCCGCTGGGTGTCCGTAAGCTGTGTGCTGCCCTGTGAGATGCTGTCCAAGCCACGCTCCCCTGTGGAGAGCATCTATCAACTTAAGGATGCATTCAATTGACATTCGCACTTAAGGTGCGAGAGTAGGGGTGAGCCCTGATGGCTTGTGTTCAGTGATGGCAATGCTTTGGGACGTGAACAACTTCCAGCGGATCGGTGCATCGAGCAACGCCGCCGTTGGGCGTGAGTTCGAGGAAGCGGCGCAGATCTTCTTTCATTCCGAGGGCGTGCAGCTTGCGCGCAATTTCGTCGTACCCGTCGGCCACCGGCTGCAGAAGAACAAGCGCTTCGATCTCGGCAGCGCCAGCCCGCGCGTCCTGGTGGAGTGCAAGTCCTACACCTGGACAGTGTCCGGCAATCGGCCGAGCGCCAAGATCCGCGGCATGAACGAAGCCATGCTGCTGTTCGGTGCGGCGCCGCGCGACTATCGGAAGATTTTGTTCGTGCTCAAACATCTTCACCCACATTCGAAGGTGAGTCTGATCTCGCACTATATCAAGAACAACGGCCACCTGATCAGCCGCGGCGTCGAGATCTGGGAGTTCGATCTCGACGCGAAGCAGGGCGCTCGGGTGTTTTAAACCGACACTGACGCCGGGTTGATCGCGGCTAGCCTCGTTTGCCGAATTCCTCAGCCGCGATCCGGACCGCCTGCTGGACGGCGGGATAGCCGCTATAGGGGGCTAGGTTGAGCAATGTCTCCAGAATTTCGTCTCGGCTGGCTCCCACATTCAGAGCGGCATTGATGTGCACGCGAAGCGGTGTCTCGGCGGTCTTCGATCCGACGGCGGCGAGGGCTGCGCAGGCGGTTAGCTCTCGCGTCCTGGCGTCAATCCCCGTGCGCGAAAAGATCTCGCCATAGGAGTGTTCGACAATCATTCGCCCGAGGTCAGGGGCGATATCGTCAAAGCTTCGGACTACGGCATCTCCGGATGCACCCGAGGTCTTTCCGAGCGCCGCGCGTCCGCGCTGCAATCGCATCTGCCGGGTTTCGGTATTGGCCGGGCGGAACGATATAGGCTGGCTTACGGCGGTGTCGCCAAAGGCTTCCTTGGCAACCGCAAAGGCATTCAAGGCGCACGGAAAGCCACGATAGACGCTAACCTGCATCAAAAGTTCAACCACCTCGTCTCGCGTTATGCCTTGGGCTAGTGCGCCTTGGATGTGCTGGCGGAGGGCAGCGGCATGATTGCCGCCTGCCGCCAGCATGGCGACGATCACAAGCGCCTTGGCCTTGAAATCCAGACCCTGTCGCGAAAGTGCTTCGCCGAAAGCGAATTCGACCGAGAGCCGCGCCAGATCGGGCGAGGCTTTTTCAAACTCGCCGAAATATGCCTGCATGTCGCCGCCGGTGAGGCGGCTTACAGCTTCGCTGCCGTTCTGCGCGCGTCCGGTTCCATCGTCCGTGGCGAGCTCGACCGGCACGAAAGCGAGCTTTCGTTCGGCGAAAATGCTGCGCAACAGCCCGATCGCATTGATGGTCGGAGGAAAACCGAGCAAGGCGACGGAGACGAACATCAGTTCGACGAGGACGCGCGGCTCGCCGCCGACATTGAGATAGCCCGCCATATGATACTTCAGTTGCGGCTGGGCACTTCCATCGGCGAGCAGCATTGCCGCCGTACAAAGTTGTCGCAGCGGAAGCGCGAGCCCGGGCCGAGACAGCACGTCGCCATACGGATACTCCACAGTGAAGCGCGCGAGATCCGCAGATACTTCCGCCAGGCTGTTGACGGGGCCGTCGAAATTCTCGCCGCCGACCTTGCGCAGTATGTCGAGGCCGCGTGCGAATCGCTCATTGCCCATTGCTGTTGTTCCTGCATTGGCTTCTTGCGCGCGAACGGCCAACGAAGCCCCCGCTGCGCCGAGCGCTGTGAGAAAGTTGCGGCGGGAGGCAATTTTGTCCGGCGGACTGTCCTCGCTGGCGGGGGCGTCCGCGTTCTCCTGCGGGGCGATCTCAATCTTTAAGGGCGCGCGCGAGCGTTTCGCGGATGTGCCGTGTCTGGTGATCCGTGGCAGCGTCATTGTCCTTCTCCACCGTGTTCAGGCCGGAATAGCCGGCGATTTTGGTGTCGAGGACGGCAAGGCAGTCATGAAGTTCGGCCAGACGAGCACGGACGTTGGTCCGATGTTGCTCGAGGATGAGCCGACGGTCTTCCGTGGTTTGCGAACCTCGCTCGCGCAGCTGAGCGTATCGCAGCATGTCGCGGATCGGCATCCCGGTCGTCCTGAGGCGTCCGAGAAAGGCAATCCACACCAAGATGGAAGCGTCATATTCGCGTTGACGGGAGGCGTTGCGCGGTGCGCCAGGAAGCAGCCCGATCCGCTCGTAATAGCGGATCGTGTGTGCTGACAGGCCGGCGCGCTTTGCGAGTTCTCCGATTTTCATGGTCTGTCTTCTCGTCACGACGCTGACCTTGCTACAGGTTAGAGTGCGCTCTAAGTCAACAGCAAATACTTCTTCGCTCGGAGCTGACGAAGCGGCATTCGCATGCAGTTATCGGCATCAAAAGCGGTGATGCCGGATCGGGATCAGGCCGTGCAGGCAGCACGGTGGTGAAGGATATCGACCGTTCGCGATCACGAACATAGGCAGCCTGACTCAATTTTTCGCGCCGATCTTGCCTTCGGTGCCGTTCAGCAATCGCTTGATGTTCTCGCGGTGCATGAACCACAGCAGCAGCGTCAGCGCGGTGGCCAGCACGGCGAGTTGCGGTGCCTTGGCCCACCACAGGAAGATCGGCGTGATGGCGCTGGCGGTCAGGGCCGAGAATGACGAGTAGCGCGAGGTGAAAGCGCAGGCGAGCCAGGCGAGGCAGAACACGATGGCGGCCGGCCAGTACAGGCCGAACATGATGCCGATATAGACGGCGACGCCCTTGCCGCCCTTGAAGCCGAGCCAGACCGGGAAGAGGTGACCGAGGAAGGCGAAGAGACCGGCGATCATGGCCGGGATTGGACCACCGACGCTGCCGGCGATGATCACGGCGACGGTGCCCTTGAGGGCGTCAAGCAGCAGCGTCGCCGCTGCGAGGCCCTTGCGGCCGGTGCGCAGCACGTTGGTGGCGCCGATATTGCCCGAGCCGATGGTGCGGATGTCCTGCGTGCCGGCGAGCTTGGTCAGCACCAGTCCGAACGGGACGGAACCGAGGAAATAACCGAGCGCGGCGGCGAATATGTAGAGAACGATCATTGGACCTCTATTCTAAAACGCGCTTCGCACTTTCGTGCTCCCAGACGCGCTCCGCGCTTTCGGTGTCCTAAGACACGCATATGGCGTTAGACGTGCTCGTAAACGGTGCGTCCGCCGACAATAGTGCGTGCGACGCGCCCCGTGAAGCGGGCTTCGTCGAATGGAGTATTCTTGCATTGCGATTTCAGGTCCGCGGGATCCAGCACCCACGGTACGTCGGCGTCAATGACGATGATGTCGGCGACAGCGCCGGGGCGTAGCGTGCCCCCCGGCAGGCCGAGCAGTTCGGCCGGGCGTGTCGACATCGCACGGATCAACTGGGTGAAGGTGAGCTCGCCATTGTGGATCAGCCGCAATCCCGCCGACAGCATTGTTTCGAGGCCGATGGCACCCGGCGCGGCTTCGGCGAATGGCAGGCGCTTGGTTTCGACGTCCTGCGGATTGTGATCGGACATGATGACGTCGATCAATCCTGACGCGACGGCCTCGACCAGCGCACGGCGGTTCTCTTCGGTGCGGAGCGGCGGCGACAATTTGAGATAAGAGCGATAGGGCCCGATATCGTTTTCGTTCAGCGTCAGGTGATTGATCGATGCGGAGGCGCTGACACGCAAGCCGGCGTCGCGGGCACGCTTCAGGATCTCGATGGATTCGATGCAGGTCAGTGAGGCCGCATGGTAGCGCCCGCCGGTGAGGGCGACGAGACGCATGTCGCGCTCCAGCATGATGGCTTCGGCGGCATTGGGAATGCCCATCAGGCCGAGCCGTGACGCGCGCTCGCCTTCATTCATCACGCCTTCGCCGACGAGGTTGGGATCCTCGGTGTAATGCACGATCAGTGCGTCGAAATCGCGCGCATAGGTCAGCGCACGGCGCATGATCTGCGCGTTGGTGATGCTCTTGTCGGCATCTGTGAAAGCGACGGCGCCGGCCGCTTTCAGCAGCCCGATCTCGGTCATCTCGTGGCCTTCGAGGCCCTTGGTCAGGGCGGCCATCGGATGGATGTTGACGATGGCGGTGTCGCGGGCGCGGCGCAGGACGAAGTCGACGGTGGCAGAATTGTCGATGGTCGGCGAGGTGTCCGGCTGGCAGATGATGGTGGTGATGCCGCCGGCTGCGGCTGCACGGCTGGCGGAGGCGAAAGTCTCGCGGTGGCTGGCGCCGGGTTCGCCGACGAAAGCGCGCATGTCGACGAGGCCGGGGGCCACGACCTTGCCGACGCAATTGATGATGTCGGTGCCTTCAGGCACACCGGCCGCGCCGATGCCACGGCGGGCATCGCGGATCACGCCGTCGGCGATCAGGACGTCACCGACGCCGTCGAGATCGCTGGATGGATCGATCAGGTGCGCATTGGCGAGGAGGATAGGGCGGCGATCTGTCAGCATGGGCATCACGCGTTCGGCAGGTTGCGCGCGAGCGCTTCGAGCACGGCCATGCGGACCGCTACGCCCATCTCGACCTGTTCGCGGATCAGCGACTGCGCGCCGTCCGCGACGAGGGAGTCGATCTCGACGCCGCGGTTCATCGGGCCGGGATGCATCACCAGCGCATCGGGCTTGGCGTAAGCGAGCTTCTTCTGATCGAGGCCGAAATATTGGAAGTATTCGGCGGACGACGGCACGAAGGAGCCGTTCATGCGCTCGCGCTGCAGCCGCAGCATCATCACGATGTCGGCGCCGTTGAGGCCCTCGCGCATGTCGCGCGCGACCTCGACGCCCATGCGCTCGATGCCCGGTGGCAGCAGCGTGGAGGGCGCGACCACGCGGACGCGTGCGCCCATCGTGTTGAGCAAGAGAATGTTGGAGCGGGCGACCCGCGAATGCAGCACGTCGCCGCAGATCGCAATCGTGAGACCTTCGAGGCGGCCCTTGTTGCGACGGATGGTCAATGCGTCGAGCAGGGCTTGCGTCGGATGTTCATGGGCGCCGTCGCCGGCATTGATGACGGAGCCGTCGACCTTGCGCGCCAGCAGTTCGACCGCGCCGGAGGCATGATGGCGCATCACGAGAATGTCCGGATGCATCGCGTTCAGCGTCATCGCGGTGTCGATCAGCGTCTCGCCTTTTTTGATCGAGGACGACGACACCGACATGTTCATGACGTCGGCGCCGAGCCGCTTGCCGGCCAGTTCGAACGACGACTGGGTGCGTGTCGAATTCTCGAAAAACAGATTGATCTGGGTGCGACCGCGCAGGCTGGAGCGCTTCTTGTCGACCTGGCGGTTCAGCTCGACATATTCCTCGGACAGGTCGAGGAGGCCGGTGATATCCGCGGCGGAAAGGCCCTCGATGCCCAGCAAATGCCGGTGTCCGAGGACGAAAGAGGATTTCGTGGCTTGGGTCATTAAAACGAAAGCTATAGGCAGAGTTGAAAAGCGGAGCAAGCGCGATTCGGCCGGTTTCGGGTTATCCCCCGGTCAGTCCAGCGGCAGGGTAAAGATGGTGAGGCCAAATTCCCGCGGAATCGCCTTGGTTGGAGCTCCGGAACCCGTCATGAGACATGCTCTAAACCAGGTGGTCGCGACGGTTTCGGCGGGGCTTTTTCTGGCCTTCGGCGCTGTAGCCGCACATGGGCAAAATCTGCCTGACGATTTCGTGTTCCTGCGCGATATCGATCCCTCGATCCGGCAGGACATCCGCTATGCCGGCGTCAACAATTTCGTCGGCCGCAAGCTCAGCGGCTATGATAGCGCGGAATGCGTGGTGAAGCGCCCGGTCGGCCTCGCTCTGCAGAAGGTGCAGCGCGAGTTGATGGCGCAAAACCTGTCGCTGAAAATGCTGGATTGCTATCGGCCGGCGCGGGCGTCGCGCGACATGGTGGCGTGGGCGCGCGATGGCAACGAGACGCCGGCGCAGAAGCGCTATAATCCAGCCTTCAGTAAAACCGATCTGTTCAGGCTCGGCTATATCGCCGAGCGCTCGGGCCACTCCACCGGCGCGGCGCTCGATCTGACGTTGGTCGATCTGCGTGCGCCTGCGTCGGCGGCATTCGATCCGAACAAGGCCTATGCAAGCTGCATCGCGCCGGAAGCACAGCGCGCGCCCGAGGGCAGCGTCGACATGGGCACGGGTTACGATTGCTCCGATGCCAAGGCGCATACCGGATCGCGCGCGATCTCACCCGCGCAGCGGCGCTGGCGCGATCTCCTGGCGACTGCGATGGGCAGGCAGGGCTTTGTGAATTATTCCAAGGAATGGTGGCACTTCTCGCTCCCGGGCACAGGTGCGCGCGCCTACGATTTCCCGATTGCACGGCAGGCAAGATAGCCCCGTGAAATCCCGGTCGATCCGGCGTAAAATGATTCGCAATACCGCCTCCAGCCGGAACTGATTCATGACCGACGCCACCTCTGCCATTCATGCGGTGCTCAACCAGTCGCCACCATTCGAGGACGTCAATCTGTTCGAGCTGGACCGGCCGCTCGTGGAAGCGGTTGCGATGAATGAGGGCTCGTTCGCCTATGTCGACCACGCCGAATTCGGTCAGCTCTGGGGATCGGCCGAGATGGCGCAACGCGCGCGGCTGGCCAACGAGAATACGCCGAAGCTGCGGACTTTCGATGCGCGCGGCAATCGGCGTGATGAGGTCGAGTTTCATCCGGCCTATCACGAGCTGATGGCACAGAGCATTGCAGCGGGAATTCACAATTCGACATGGACGCGTGACGGCAAGTCCGCACGCGGCGCGTCCGAAGTGGCGCGCGCCGCAAAATTCTATATAGCGGCGCAGGTCGAGACCGGGCATCTATGCCCGATCACCATGACGCGCGCTGCCGTGGGGGCATTGGCGATGCAGCCGGATGTGCTGGCGCAGGTGATGCCGGTCATTGCCAGCCGCGACTACGATCCGAGCTTTGCGCCATGGTCGGCTAAGCGTGGCATGACGCTGGGCATGGGCATGACCGAGCGGCAGGGCGGCACGGACGTGCGCAGCAACATGACGCGCGCCGTGCGCGACGGCGATGCGTATCGGATCAGCGGGCACAAATGGTTCATGTCGGCACCGATGTGCGACGCGTTTCTGGTACTCGCGCAAGCCGAAGATGGCCTCAGCTGTTTCTTCATGCCGCGATTCCGGCCCGACGGCTCGCTCAACGCGCTGAACTTCCAGCGCCTGAAGGACAAGCTCGGCAATCGCTCCAATGCGTCGTCGGAAGTCGAGTTCAACGATGCCTATGCACTGCGCGTCGGCGACGAGGGCAAGGGCATCCGCACCATCATCCAGATGGTGCAACTGACGCGGCAGGATTGCGCCACAGCATCCGCCGGTTTGATGCGCTCGGGTCTGGTCCATGCGCTGCATCACGCAAGACATCGCAGCGTGTTCCAGAAACACCTCGCCGATCAGCCGATGATGCAAAGTGTGCTCGCCGACATGGCGCTGCATGTGGAGGCGTCGACGGCGCTGGTGATGCGGCTGTGCCGCGCCTTCGATCTCGCGCCGGAGGATACGTCCGAGGCGGCGTATATGCGTTTCCTGACGCCGGTGGTGAAGTACTGGGTCTGCAAATCGGCGCCGGGCTTCCTCTATGAGGCCATGGAATGCATGGGCGGCAACGGTTACGTCGAGGAGGGCATTCTGGCGCGGCATTATCGCGAGGCGCCGGTCAATGCGATCTGGGAAGGCTCCGGCAATGTGATGTGCCTCGATGTGCTGCGGGCACTGTCGCGCGAAGGCGACGCATCGACCGCGGTGCTGCAGGATCTGATGCTGGAGACGCGCGGACTGCCCGGCGCGGCCGACACTGCGGCCTTTATCATTCGCACCTTGCTGCGGCCCGATAGCGAGCGTGTAGCGCGGCAAGCAGTGGAATCGCTGGCGTTGCTGGCGGCCTGCGCCGCGCTGAACATGGTGCATCCGCCCCATGCTGAACTTTTTGCGCGGACACGCCTCGATGGTGCGCGCAACGCGATCTACGGCACCGCTGAATTGACCGAAGCTCAGGGTCGGGGCCTGCTCGAGCGGGCGTTGCCGCAGTGAGTGCACTGGAGACGCCGATCGCTCCCATCGCACCCTCGGATCTGCCACCCGCGACGAAGCCGCCCCGGGTCTGGAAATTCTGGGGCACCTGCCTCTGGGGGCTGTTCGCTTTTGCCGCGATGTTCGTCGGTCAGTTGACCGTCGTCGCCTATTACCTGCTGATCAAGGATGCGCCACTCGATGCGACGCTGTTGATCAAGGCGATGAGCAGCGGTACGACCATCGCTGCGTCGGTTCTCATGGGGCTTCCGGCAGTGTGTCTGGCGCTGTGGCTGGCGACGCGCATGGCGCGGCAATCCTTTGCGGACTATCTGGGGCTACGCGGAACATCCTGGAAAAACTACGTCATCGGCACGGTGGCGCTGATCGCGCTGGTCGGCGCCTGGGAGCTGGTCGCAAAAGGCATGGGGCGCGACTCCGCGCCGACTTTCATGCTGGAAGTGCTGAAGTCGGCCCGCGCCGACGGCGCTCTGTGGCTGCTCGTGATCGCGTTCTGCGTCGGGGCGCCGATGACCGAAGAGTTTTTCGCGCGTGGCTTCCTCTATCGCGGCTGGTCGGAATCGTTTTTGCGGCCGTTTGGCGCCATCGTGGCGTCATCGCTGGTCTGGACGGCGATGCATCTGCAATACGATTGGTTCTTCTTCGGCGAGATTTTCACCATCGGCCTGCTGTTCGGCTATATGCGCTATCGCAGCCACTCGACATGGCTGACGATCTATCTGCATGGCCTCAACAATCTGGCGGCGACTGTTCAGACGCTGCTCATCGCGAACGGTGTGATATCGCCCTAGACCATGATCCCGAAAAGTGGGAACCGGTTTTCGGGCAAGATCATGCTCAAAAAAAGAAAAACCTATTCCGCCAGCGCAATGAAGACGGGCATGGTCAGGACCGCCAGCGTGGTCTGAATGGTCAGGATCTGCGCCAGGAGGGGCGCGTCGCCGCCCATCTGCCGCGCCAGAATATAGCCGTTCGACGCCGACGGCACCGACGCGCAGCAGACGACCACCGCGAGATTGGCGCCGGACAGGCCGAAGGCGATGCCGAGGCCCATGGCGATCAGCGGCATCACGGCCAGTTTCAAGACGACCGTCAGTGCTGCAGCCATGCCGGGTCTGTGTAGGCCTTCGAGTTGAAGACCTGCGCCGACAATGAGCAGGCCCATCGCCAGAGAGCAGCGCCCGAGCGCATCGAGGAATTCGTGTGCGGGGCGCGGCACGGGCAATCCGGCCAGGTTGATCGCGAGGCCGATCACGCAGGCCCAGATCAGCGGGTTCTTGGCGATGGTCAGCAGCAGCGCTGGCCACGCCATCCGCTGCGGTGAGGCGTAATGCGCCAGCACCCAGACCGCCAGAATATTCAGCAGCGGGATCATCGCCACCATGGCGACGGAGGCCAGCGTGATGCCGAGATCGCCCCACAGATTGCCGGCGACCGATAGTGCCACGAAGGTCTGCCAACGCGTGGCGCCCTGAAACAGCGACGTAAATGCCGGCCCATCGAGGCCGATGGCCCGCGCCAGCAACGGACGCAGCGCCAGACATAGCGCGGACATCAGGATGACGGAGAGCAACAAGGCACCGCCGACACCTGCGATGGGCACCGACGCCAGATTGGCGCGCGCCAGTGTGTCGATGAGCAGGGCGGGGAACAGGACATAATAGACGAGCTGTTCCAGCCCGACCCATTCGATGTTCTGTTTCAGCAGCAGGCGCCGCAGCGCGTAGCCGAGCACGATGAGCAGGAAGACCGGAACGAGGGCGGCAAATACCGTCAGCATGGGGTCAGCGAATATCCGGCGTGCGCAGCAAGGCGGCGAGGCGATCTAGCGCGCCCTGAAGAATGAAGATCGCGGCATGTTCGTCGATGACCTTGGCGCGTTTGGCGCGGCTGACATCATTGGCAATCAGTTCGCGCTCGACCGCAGATGTGGAGAGCCGCTCGTCCCAGAAGGCGATCGGCAGTTCAGTCAGTTTCGAGAAGTTGCGGGCGAAGGCGCGTGTCGATTGCGCGCGCGGTCCCTCGCTGCCGTCCATATTGATGGGAAGACCAAGGACGAAGCCGCAGATATTTCGCTCAGCGGCAAGCTTGATGAGGCGTGCGGCATCGGCCTTGAAGGCAGTTCGCTCGACAGTCTCAATGCCGGTCGCGAGACGGCGATCGGGATCGGACGCCGCGACACCAATGGTCTTGGTGCCGAGATCGAGACCGATCAGTGCGCCGCGGGCGGGCAGATATGCGGCGGCTTCGACGAGGGGAAGGATGACTGCAGGCATGGTCCCGCATAACACGCGGAGCCATCAGATCAAACGCTGCGCCGCAATTATCGGAGCGGACGGCGGCTGCGCCATTCCTCGGCGGTCATTTCCCAGATTTCCGAGGGCCAACGGCCGGAGACGTAGTCGCGATCCTCGGTGGCGATCACGCGCGTGCCGGACGTTTCCGAAATCCGGCGCGATGCGGTGTTGGCGATGGCCTTGATGACACGCAGGACGGGCCGCTGCAGGGTGTCGAACCAGTAATCGGTGACGGCGTCGCTGGCCTCGGTCATCAGGCCTTGTCCGTGCCAGGCGGGATCGAGCCAGAAGCCGCGGTTGTCGTCGCCGCTGTCCCTGACATTGATCATGCCGATCAGTTGCTCCGGTGCGCTCTTCAGGCGGATCGACCAGTGCCATTCGGTGCCGCGCTCCATGCCTGGCAGCACGACATCGCGCAGGAAAGTGAAGGCGCCGTCAGCCGGGTAGGGCCATGGCACGCGGCTGGCCAGGAAACGCACGACATCCATCTGCGGAAAGAGCCGTTGCACGGCATCGGAGTCACCCAGCACGAGTGGGCGCAGGATCAGTCTGGGCGTGATGAGTTCGGGAATGGCAGCGGTCATCGGTCGCGTTTCACATCGGTGGTGATTTGCGGCAAGGTAGCATCGTTCCCGCGTTTCTGCGTCTTACGTCACGAGCCCGATCTATGGACGCCCTCAGCCTGTTTGGATTGTTCGCGGTCAGCGCCATGCTGGTCTGCTACGCGCTGGAGGCGCGCAGTCCGTGGTTCACACTGGCCTTTGCCGGCGCTTGCGGGCTTGGATCGCTCTATGGCTTCCTGCAGGGCGCCTGGCCGTTCGGGCTGGTGGAGGCAATCTGGGCTGGCGTGGCGCTGCGCAAGTGGATGCTCATCCCCCGCGCAACCGCATAGCTCGCGCGGGTGCGGCCGTGTTAGCCTCAACGTGGCTCGGCAATGACGCGCGTGCCATTTCCTCACGTTTGTCTCAAGATCGTCACTGCTTTGCCGCTGGATTCAGAGGCATTGCCGCAAGATTGTCGCAAGAATCCGGAGATCCCCCATGTGGCCCGACCGCCGACTGATCGACCTTTTCGGCACCGAATTTCCCATCGTGCAGGCGCCGATGGCCGGTGTGCAGGATGCCGACATCATGATCGGCGCAGCGGAGGGCGGCGCGCTGGCCTCGTTGCCGTGCGCAATGATCTCGCCGGAGAAAGCCCGTGAGCAGATCAATATAGTGCGCCAACGCGTCTCCGCGCCGGTCAACATGAATTACTTCTGCCATACGGCGGTGGACGCCGATCCGGCACGCGAGGCCAACTGGCGCAAGCGGCTGTCGTCCTATTACGCCGAACTCGGGCTCGATCCGAATGCAGACATCAATGCGGCCAACCGCGCGCCGTTCGATGAGGCGATGTGCGCGCTGGTGGAAGAGCTGAAGCCCGAAGTGGTCAGCTTTCACTTCGGCCTGCCGGACCCGGCGCTCTTGAAGCGCATCAAGGCAGCCGGCTGTCGGGTCATCGCCTCGGCGACCATCGTCAAGGAAGCTGTCTGGCTCGAAGAGCGCGGCGTCGACGCGGTCATTGCGCAGGGGGCGGAGGCCGGCGGTCATCGCGGCATGTTCCTGACCGAGGATATCGCCACGCAGCCCGGCCTGTTCGCGCTGTTGCCGCAGGTGGTGGATGCGGTGAAGGTGCCGGTGATCGCGGCCGGCGGTATCGCCGATGGGCGTGGCATCGCGGCGGCCTTTGCGCTCGGCGCGGCCGGTGTGCAGATCGGTACCGCCTATCTGCGTACGCCCGAATCGAAGGTCAGCGGGCCGGGTCGTGCGGCCCTGGCCGGGGCGTCGGATGCCTCCACCGTCATCACCAATGTCATGACCGGGCGGCCGGCGCGGGGCGTCGTCAACCGGGTGATGCGGGAAGTTGGACCGGTCTCGCCCGATGCGCCTGCATTCCCGCATTCGGCGACCGCGCTGGGGCCGCTGAAAGCCGCCGCCGAGAAGCTCGGTCGGGCCGATTTTACCAATCTCTGGGCCGGACAGTCGGTCGGAATGGGCAGTGAACGGCCTGCGGCAGAGCTGACGCGGTCGCTGGCGGCGGCGGCATTGGCGCGGATGGCCGAATTGCGGGGCTAGGGCGTCAAACAAGGCGGAGGCGTCCGCCGGTTGCGGCGCGAAACCTCCGTCTGCTATACGGCGGGCAGATTTCGCCTGAGGCCCTATATAATGTCCGTCGATGCTGCCACCGTTCGCCGTATCGCGCATCTCGCGCGGATCGCGGTCACAGACGCTGAAGTTCCCCATCTGCAGGGCGAGCTGAACGCGATGCTGGCCTTTGTCGAGCAGTTGCAGGAAGTGAATGTCGACGGCGTCGAGCCGATGACCTCGGTGATGCCGATGGAGATGAAGAAGCGCGCCGACGTGGTCAATGACGGCGAGATCGTCGATGCGGTGACGGCGAATGCGCCGGAGTCGGAGGATCACTTCTTCCTGGTGCCGAAGGTCGTCGAGTAATCGAGCAAGAACCGTTTGGACGGAAACCGCCATGTGCCTGCTTTGCGACGATGAAAAGTCCTATCAGCTCTATATGGACTACCTCGACGAGATGGAGCGTCAGGGGAAGGTCAAGGACGTCGACGCGGCCATGGATGCCATCCTCGACAAGGTTCAGGCCGCACAGGAGACTGACGACAAGCTCCGCCGCAGCTCTTTCAAAAAAGATGCACCTGAAAACGACAAGACGCTCTCTCCCTTCTTTTGCAGCCCGGTCAATAAATAGATGACAGATCTGACGTCGCTGACACTCGCCGAGGCGCGTGACGGCCTTGCGACCAAATCCTTCACGTCAGTCGAACTGACCGATGCGCATCTCAAGGCGATGGAAGCCGCACGCGTGCTAAACGCCTATGTGCTGGAGACGCCGGATCAGGCGCGCGCCATGGCGCAGGCGGCCGACGCGAAACTCGCCAAGGGCGAGGGCGGCTGGCTCGGCGGCGTCCCGCTCGGCATCAAGGATCTGTTCGCGACCAAGGGCGTGCGCACAACCGCATGTTCGAAGATACTTGGCAATTTCGTGCCGCCTTACGAGTCGACCGTGACCGCACAGCTATGGCGTGACGGTGCCGTGATGCTCGGCAAGCTCAATAACGACGAATTCGCCATGGGCTCGGCGAACGAGACTTCGTTCTTCGGTCCGGTGATCAATCCGTGGCGGCGCGACGGCTCCGACGTCAATCTGGTGCCCGGTGGCTCGTCCGGCGGTTCGGCATCGGCGGTCGCTGCAGGTCTGTGCCTCGGTGCCACCGCGACCGACACCGGCGGTTCGATCCGCCAGCCCGCGGCCTTCGCCGGCATCGTCGGCATGAAGCCGACCTATGGCCGCTGCTCGCGCTGGGGTACCGTCGCTTTCGCATCGTCGCTCGACCAGGCCGGGCCGATCGCGCGCACCGTGCGCGATACCGCGATCCTGATGCGTTCGATGGCCGGCTACGATCCGAAGGACTCAACGTCCGTGGATCGTGACGTGCCGGACTACGAGGCGGCGATCGGCAAGTCCGTGAAGGGCATGAAGATCGGCATTCCCAAGGAGTATCGCATCGACGGCATGCCGGCCGAGATAGAAAAGCTTTGGTCGGAAGGCGCTGCGCAGCTCAAGGCCGCCGGTGCCGAACTCGTCGATGTCTCCCTGCCGCACACCAAATACGCGCTGCCGGCCTATTACATCGTGGCGCCCGCCGAAGCTTCGTCGAACCTCGCGCGCTATGACGGCGTGCGCTACGGCCTGCGCGTGCCCGGCCGCAGCATCAGTGACATGTATGAGAATACCCGCGCTGAAGGTTTTGGCGCGGAAGTGCGTCGCCGCGTCATGATCGGGACTTACGTTCTCTCGGCCGGCTATTACGACGCCTATTATCTGCGCGCGCAGAAGGTGCGCACGCTGATCAAGCGCGACTTCGAGGAGTGCTTCGCCAAGGGCATCCATGCGATCCTGACGCCGGCGACACCGTCGGCCGCCTTCGGCATCGGTGAGAAGGGTGGCGCCGATCCGATCGAGATGTATCTCAACGACATCTTCACGGTGACGGTGAACATGGCCGGCCTGCCGGGCATCGCGGTTCCCGCCGGCAAGGACGCGCAGGGATTGCCGCTCGGGCTGCAGCTGATCGGGCGTCCATTCGACGAGGAAACGCTGTTCTCGCTCGGCGAAACCATTGAGCAGGCATCGGGGCGTTTCACGCCGCCCAAGTGGTGGGCCTGACATCATCCGCCTGGAGTTCTTGTGTGGCGCGCGTTTTCTTGACGCGAGCCAGCTGCCACTCCGCTCAAGAACGCTTTAGGGTGTTGCGCGTTTGACATTGCGTTTTGCGGTGCACTTGGCCATGCTTTGCCTATGAGCATGGACCGTGCATGAGCACCGACGACGGGCTTCCGCCTTCCCAACAGGTCGATCAGATTCTGGGTTCCCCGAAGCTTGCGCAGGCGATCGAGAATGATCGCTACAAGCATCTGCTGGATCATGTTCCCGTTGCGCTCGCCATCTCGCGCGGGTTGGGCAGCGATCAGCAGGTTGTCTATATCAACAAGGCCTTCGAGCAACTGATGACAATGGCGCCGGCCGATGTCGAAGGCCAGAGCTGGACCTGTCTCGACGGCTTTCTCAACGAAGACAACCAGAGCCAGACGCTGGGCGAAGCGATCCGCGACGGCGAGGATTTCATCGGTGTTTTCCGTCCGTCGGTGCCGGTCGATCGGCTGGTGATCGTGCAGGCCTATGCCTCGGTGATCGAGAGTGACGACGGCGTCGAGAATTTCCGGATCGCCGCGCTGGTCGATGTCGGCGGCCGCGAGCGGGCGCAGATCGAGCAATTCGAGAACCAGATACGCGACCGCGACATGCTGATGCGCGAGCTGCAGCATCGGGTGAAGAACAATCTGCAGCTCATCACGGCGCTGGTGCGGCTCGAAGCCCGCTCGGCAGTAGAAGGCGAGGCTGTTGCGCTTGGCCGGCTGGCGAGCCGGATCGATGCGCTGACAGTACTGTACCGGACGCTGTCCGACGAGAATGCGACGCCCGAGATCGATCTTGGCCAGTATCTGTCGGACATCGCCAATGCCGTGATGGCTGCGAGCGCGACGGCGGATATCACGCTCGATCTGCAGGTTGGCTATTGCCCGATGTCGATCAATATCGCGATGCCGGCGGGACTGCTGGTCAACGAGATGCTGACCAATGCGCTGAAATACGCCTTCGTCGGCCGTGCCGGCGGTCAGATCAAACTGATCTGCAAGCTGGAAGGCGGCCTCGTCGCGGTGGTTGTCGCCGATGACGGCATCGGCCTTGGCGAAGGACAGGACTGGCCGTCGCCGCGCAAGCTCGGGGCGCTGATCCTGCAGACGCTCAAAGAGAATGCGCCGAACGTGAAGTTCAACGCCGAGAGCATTCGCGGGCAGGGCAGCTGGTTCACGCTGGTATTCGATGCCGCGCCGGGCACGCAGCTGAACTGAGGATTGGCGCCGCGCCATTTGGCGCGCACCTTGTTTCACCATTCATTAGCCACGTTACTGGCGCGATTGGTGCCGGATCGTCAGTTTGCATCGAATTGCAATGCTTTACGGTAATATCTGATTGAGATTCCGGATTGGGGACCGTCCGGACACGGTCCGTGCCGTTTGGTGCGGCCGTCTTGTGGGATCGGTAGAGAAGTGATGAGTGCGTTGCGTTCCATCGGTGTCGTGGTCACGACCTGTGCGCTGCTGCTGGGCTGTACGTCGGTCTACAACCTTCCCGCCAACGTGCCGCTGGCCGGCGCCTCCCTCGATCCCAATCTCGACGCCGTTTTCAAGGATGCTGCCGAGCAGGACGACCTGTTGATCGGATTTTCGTTCTCAGGCGGTGGCACGCGCGCTGCGGCGTTTTCGTTCGGTGTCCTGGAAGAACTGGGCAGCATCCGCATGCGCGGCGGATCCGACACCATGCTGGAGCGCATCGACTTTCTGTCCGGCGTTTCCGGCGGTTCGGTCACGGCGGCCTATTACGGTTTGAAGAAGCGCGCGGCGCTGTCGGACTTCCGTGAACGTTTCCTGCTGCAGAATGCCGAGGCCGGACTGACGACGCAGTTGTCGCTAGGTACTATCGGCCGTGCCTTGGGCGGTGGCATCAATGACTCCAAGGGCTTCACCAGTTGGCTCGACGCCAACCTGTTCCAGAATGCGACTTTCGGCAGCCTGCGAAATAGCGGTTCTCCACGGGTCTGGATCAACGCCTCGGATATCTATAACCGCGTGCCGTTTGTGTTCGACAACACGGCCTTCGCTGCGATCTGCAGCGATCTCAGCAAGTATCCGCTGTCGGGCGCCGTGGCTGCGTCGGCCGCGGTGCCGCTCGCCTTTGCGCCGGCCGTGGTGCAGGCCTTCCCCGGCACATGCAACGAGCCGCTACCGCCTTGGGTCGCGCGCGCAGCCGCGAACCGCAATGCGTCGCCGATGTTGAGTGCCTATTCCAAGGCAGTGATGCGTTACCGCGACGGCGCGGTGCCCTACATCAAGCTGATGGATGGCGGGCTGGTCGACAACTACGGCGTCTCTGCGCTGACCATCGTGCGCGAATCCTCCGAGACGCCCTATGGCCCGATGACACCGCAGCAGGCGGTCCGGCTGCGCCGCGGGATATTCATGGTGGTGGATTCCAAAGTCGGCCTCTCCGGCAACTGGATCAATACGGTGGAAGGGCCTGAAGGCGTCGATCTGATCAAGGCTGCGGTGGACACCACTATGGATGCGAGCATCGGCTCCAGCTACACCGCATTCGACCGAACCATGAAGGACTGGCAATCGTCGCTGATCAAGTGGCGCTGCGGCTTGTCGGCGGCAGAGCGAGTCCGCTATGGCGCGCGGCCCGGCTGGCGCTGTACCGATCTGCAGCTCTTCGTCGGCCGGCTTGGGTTCGATCAGCTAGATCCGGCGCGTGCCGCAGTGCTCGAAGCCGTTCCGACGCGTTTCCAGCTGCCGCAGGGACAGGTCGATGACTTGATCCTGGCCGGTCGCGAGACGTTGCGTGCCAGCTCCGTGTTCAGGGCCTTCGCTTCGGGGATATAGCCGGCCTCCTAACGGAATGCGACAAGCGGCTCGGACCCGCCCGTGCATTCCGGGATTGGATGTTACGCAGCGCGATCGAGATTAAGCGGGTGGCGATAGATTGCATCGCGAATATCGACCTTGCGTGGCAGCAGACCAAACCTGAAGAAAAGATCGGCTGCCTTCTGCTGCTCGGCGATGAACCTGTCGTCGACCTGATGGATGCCCCATGGGCGCTGTGCGATGTGCTTTTCCCATTCGGCGGCGTCGAGCGGCCCCCCGGCGACGCGTGCGAGGATCGCTGCAGCGTCCGCCGGATGCTGCGCAATCCAGCCATCCGTTTCGTGCAAGGCGCTCGCTGTGTCCGCAATAATGTTCGGATTATCATCGGCGAAATCGCGGCGTGCGAAGAACACCGACGGGTTGGTGACGAGATCGCGGGTGTTGGCGATGGCCCGGATCTCATCCGCGCCGCCACGAAGTCCTCCGCCTGAAACCCACGCATCGATGTCGCCAGCCAACAATGCCTGACGTGACTCCGGCTCGGTAAGATCAAGCGGCACAATATCGTTCCAGGTCAGGCCGGCACGGTCGAGCGCCGTTGCTAGCAGGGCCTGCAGCCACGAGCCGACACCGAGCGAGATCGTCTTGCCGGCGAGATCGGCAACCGTTTTCACCGGACTGTCCTTGCGAACATAGATGCCGCCGACTGCGCGCGCTTCTGATGCGGCGAAAGTAACGATCGGCACGCCTTTGGCCTGCGCGGCGATAGGCGGTGTCAGGCCGGTGCCGCCGATCTGGATCAGATTGGCGCCGACATATTCGACAGTGCGTGCGCCTGCCGCGATCTTCACCCATTCGACGCTTCCGCCGTGCGCCGAGATCCGTTTTTCGAGCAACCCGTTGTTGCTGAGCACAAGAAGAGACGGATTGTTGGCGTGGACGCCAATGCGAAGAACAAATGTCATTACATCTCTCCTGATAGCAGCGTGTTCATTTCAAACTACACTTCGATGCTCTTTTTCGGTCGTTCATCCATCGATGATGGTCTATCGAAGTTTCACAACGCGCTCGATTTACTTACAGGAGATGCCGATGACTGTAACGACGGAACGTTTGGCAACGTGTGAGTTTGAAAAATCATCCTCCGTCAATGAGCTCTGGTACACGCGTTGTCCTGTGCCGACGGCGTCCGGCATAGCGCTTGATCTAGGGCTGCTGCGCGATGAATTCGCGACGTCTGGAATCGTACTTCGATCGATCCGCGATTCCGAAGATCCGCGCATCAACATTTCGCATTTCGATCATTCGCTGCCCGGCCTGTTTCGCGAAGGCGGCAACATTCCCGCGATCTGGGCGCGCTCCGAAGGACGCGACACGGTAACCGTGGCGCTGACGTGGATAGATGAATACCAGGCCATCGTCGTTCGCGCGGATTCGGACATTCATTCTCTGGCCGACCTTCGCGGCAGAAGGATCGGTCTGCCGCGGCAGGATGGTCAACGCGTCGATTTCGCGCGCGCCATGTCGCTACGCGGCATCGAGACCGGTCTCGGGATTGCCGGGCTGCACCTCGCGGACAGCGAACTCGTCGATATCACCAGCGATCAGCCGACATTCGCCGTGGCGGCTGGCGTCGCCAATGGCCGCTTTCACGAGCTCGAAGCCGCCGCGCTCGCGCGCGGTGAGGTCGATGCCATTTATGTGAAGGGCGCGCCGGGGCTCGGAACCGTGGGGACGCATGGACTGCGGTCGCTGATCAATCTGGCGGAGCAGGACGATCCGTTGCTGCGCGTCAACAACGGCAATCCGCGGCCGGTGACGGTCGATCGGCGCACCGCGCTCGAGCGCCCGGATCTGGTGGCACGCTATCTCGCAGTGCTGTTGCGGGCGTCGCACTGGGCACAGGGGCATCCGGCCGAGGTGTTCGACATCATCGGCAAGGAGGTCGGGCGCTCGGCCGACGAGGCGCGCGCGGCCTATGGATCGGCCGCGCCGCGAAGTTTCGGGCTCGATCTCTCGGATGTGAGGAAACGGGGCCTGGCAAGCCAGAAGGATTTCCTGCTGCGCCACGGCTTCATCGTCAGGGATTTCGACGTGGCCGGCTGGATCAACCCGGAGCCGCTCGCGCTCGCGCATGAGCTGCTCAAGTAAGGCTGGGAGGTTACGATGGAGATCTATTGGTACCTGATCCCGCAAGATGGCCCGTATCCCTGGAACGCCAAGGGCCGGCGCCCGGTCGATCATGACTATCTCGCGCAGATCGCACGCGCGGTCGATCAGCTCGGCTATACGGGCGCGCTGCTGGCGACCGGTGGCGGCGAGCATGATGCCTGGGTTCTGGGCGCGTCGCTGATCCCGCTCACCAAGCGCATGAAGTTCATCATTGCCGTGCATCCGGGCATCGTCGCGCCGCTGATGCTGGCGCAGAAGGCGGCGACCTTCGACCAGTTTTCGGACGGCCGACTGATCCTCAACATGGTCACCGGCGAGCAGCACCAGATGCCGCCTTACGGCATCGAGCTCGCTCATGACGAACGCTACGCGCTCACCGACGAATACTGGGGCCTGTATCGCCGGCTGATGACGGGCGAGGTGGTCGATTTCCAGGGCAAGTACCTGAACCTGCGCAACGCCCAACTCAAATTGCCTGCGGTGCAGAAGCCGTATCCGCCACTGTTCTTCGGCGGTTCGTCGGAGCCCGCGCTGTCCGTCGCGGCGCGCCATGCCGACACCTACCTGACATGGGGCGAGCCGCCGCCCCAGGCTGCGGAGAAGATCAAGGTGGTGCGCGAGCGTGCCAGGGCGCTCGGTCGCAACGTGAAATTCGGCATCAGGATCAATCTGATCGTCCGTGAGACGAAGCAGGAAGCGTGGGATGCCGCGCAGTGGCTGCTCGATCGCATGGACGACACTGCGGTGCAGGGCGCCCAGGCGCGCAATGCCGCCTCCGACTCCGTCGGCCAGCGCCGGATGCGAGAGATTGTCGGCACGCGGAAGCCTAAACACGCGCAGGAGCTGGAGATCTATCCGGATATCTGGGCCGGCTTCGGACTGGTGCGGAACGGGCCGGGCACCGCCATCGTCGGAGATCCGGAAACGGTCGCGGCGCGCATCCTGGAATATCGCGATGTCGGTTTCGACACTTTCATCGTCTCTGGCCAGCCTCTGCTCGAGGAAACCTACCGCGTGGCGGACCTGCTGCTGCCGCTGCTTCCTTTCGATCGTGGTGACCGGCGACAAACGGCACATCCGATCGGTCCTTTCTTCAACGCTGCACGAGGTTGACGATGTTGCGCTCTACTTTCCTGCGGGCGGCTGTCGCCGCGTTTCTGATCGGGCTTGCCTCCACGTCAGCGAGCGTGGCCGCATCTCCGGCGACGCCGGTGACAGTCCGGCTCGGCTTCCTGCGCGGACCTGAACCGCTGTCGATCAGCCGCCTGCGCGGCACGCTGGAGAAGCGTCTGGCGGCCAGGAACGTCAAGGTTGCCTGGGTCGGGCCGTTCATCGCCTATGCGCCGGCGGCGGAAGCCTTGAATGCCAATGCGATCGACATCACGATCGGAAGTTCAAGCGCGGCAATCTCGTCGCTGGTCGGCACCGCACCGATTTCGCTCTTTGCCTATCAGTGGGATGCCGGGGATTCCTCGGGCATCGTGGTCAGGAACGGGTCGGACATCAAGACCGTCGCGGATCTCGCCGGCCGCTCGGTGGCGGTCAATCGTGGCGGCACCGGCGACTATCAACTGACCAAGGCCCTGGAAAAGGCGGGTGTGCCGTCCTCGGGGGTCAAGCGCGCTTTTCTCAGCCCGGTGGATTCCGCTGCAGCCTTCGCCAGCGGCCATGTGGACGCATGGTCGGCCTGGAGCATCTTCTTTCCGACCGCGCTGGTCGACGGGGATGCCCGCGTGATTGCGCAGGCGAGCGATTTCGGTTCGCAGAACGCTGTTGTCTATGTCGTGCGGACGCCGTTTGCCGCGGAGCATCCGGATATTCTGAAGGATGTCCTGGAGAATCTGCGGGAGTCGGCGCGGTGGGCTCAGCAGAATCGCGAGGAAGCCGCGCGCCTGTGGGTGCAGGAGCTGAAGCTCAGCCCCGCGGTCGCCACCCGGGTGGCAAATTACCGGAACGACGAACCCGTTCCGGTCGGCGAGAAGGAACTGGTGGCGCTGGAGAGCCTGAATGACTGGCTGGTGGGCAGCAAGCTGCTGCCGAAGCCTGCGGCAGTCAAGGATCACGTCATCGCCGTGGCCCGCTGACGCTCGAAAGACCGGCCCGGTCGTGCCGTGGCAATGCTGCGGGAACGCGCGAGGAGGGGTTTTCCCGCGCCTCGTGTCGCGGTAGAAACCGCTCCATGAACGCACCTGTCAAACCTTCGAAGCTCATCAAGGGCGCCACCGGCGACTGGGAAATGGTCATCGGTCTGGAGATCCACGCCCAGGTCAATTCTCAAGCCAAGCTGTTCTCCGGCTCGTCCACGGAGTTCGGGGGCGCGCCGAACAGCCACGTGTCGCTGGTCGATGCGGCCATGCCGGGCATGCTGCCGGTCATCAACGAGGAATGCGTCCGGCAGGCGGTGCGTACCGGCCTTGGTCTGAATGCCGTGATCAACCGGCGCTCGATCTTCGACCGCAAGAACTACTTCTATCCGGACTCGCCGCAGGGCTATCAGATCAGCCAGTACAAGTCGCCGATCGTCGGCGAGGGCGAGGTCACCGTCGAACTGTCCGATGGCGAGACCATCACCATCGGCATCGAGCGGCTGCATCTGGAGCAGGATGCCGGCAAGCTGGTGCATGACCAGAGCCCGACCAATACCTTCGTCGACCTCAACCGCTGCGGCGTGGCGCTGATGGAGATCGTCTCCAAGCCGGACATGCGCTCAAGCGAACAGGCGCAGGCCTATGTGTCGAAGCTGCGCACCATCCTGCGCTATCTCGGCACCTGCGACGGCGATATGGAGAAGGGCAACCTGCGCGCCGACTGCAACGTCTCGGTTCGCAAGCCAGGCGATCCCTATGGCACCCGCTGCGAGATCAAGAACGTCAACTCGATCCGCTTCATCGGCCAGGCCATCGACTATGAAGCCCGGCGCCAGATCGGAATCCTCGAGGACGGCGGGGCGATCGAACAGGAGACCCGGCTCTACGACCCCAACAAGGGCGAGACGCGCTCGATGCGCTCCAAGGAAGAGGCGCATGACTACCGCTATTTCCCGGATCCTGACCTGCTGCCGCTGGAATTCAGCGAAGACTATGTCGCTGAACTGAAGGCCGGGCTGCCGGAACTACCGGACGAGAAGAAGGCACGCTTCATCAGCGCCTTCGGCCTGTCCCCCTATGACGCCAGCGTGCTCGTCACCGAGCGCGAGAGCGCCGAGTTCTTCGAGACGACCCTGGATGGTCTCGCCAACAAGGCGCGTGACGGCAAGCTGGCCGCCAACTGGGTGATCAACGAGCTGTTCGGCCGTCTCAACAAGGAAGGTCAGGACATCACGTCCTCCCCGGTGTCGGCTGTACAGATGTCCGCCATCGTCGATCTGATCGGCGAGGGCGTGATCTCCGGCAAGATCGCCAAGGACCTGTTCGAGATCGTCTGGACCGAGGGCGGCGACCCGCGCGCGCTCGTCGAAGAACGCGGCATGAAGCAGGTGACGGACACCGGCGCGATCGAGAAGGTGGTCGACGACATCATCGCAGCCAATCCCGACAAGGTCGCACAGGCGCAGGCCAAGCCGGCGCTGATGGGCTGGTTCGTCGGCCAGGTGATGAAATCATCTGGCGGCAAAGCCAATCCGCAGGTCGTCAACGACATCCTCAAGAGCAAACTCGGGATCTGACAATTACCCTTTCGATGACCGCGGCGCCGCCTTGAGCGGCGCCGTTTTCGTTTCAGCGGACCGCGTTGGCGCGTCGTAACGTGGGCGATGAACGGTCGCGCGCGCGATATTAGATCGCGAATCGGCATGCCGTCAGTCGACAGAAAGTGCGGTTGTGGCCAGCACCGATAAGTCGCGAACGCGTTTTCCCGAAAAATATTTTCATTGCCAAAAATACCGACTCAGAGTCCGCAGCACCTGTTTTGAGTGCCTCGACTCACGTCTGGGAGCGGCAAAAGTTTGTGTAGTTGTTTGGTAGTACGAATCGCGGGCGCTCGGAAAAAATAAGCACTTTCTGCAATCTTGACATTTGTGGACGCAGCGTTTCCGGGCGTTTCTCGCGCCGCCCCGCATGCCGGATTTCAAGTTGTGACTGAGCCCGTGGGGGAAGTGGCGCGTTGCGCTCATCAACACTTCCTTAAGCGAGAGACTGTTCTTTTGAAATCGTTGGTGTATTCGGGATGAAGTGCATTTCGATTCCCGAGTGCACGCAGCGATCAAGTCATCTCTTTATGGAGGGCAACATGGCCAAGAAAGCTACGAAGAAGGCAGTCAAGAAGACCGTCAAGAAGGCAGCGAAGAGCGCTGTGAAGAAGACCGCGAAGAAGACCAAGAAGGTCGCCAAGAAGAAGTAACTTCTTCTGCCACGATCGACGCCGGTGGCAACGCCGGCGACGTCACGAGAGCCTCGACGACAATTTGCTTCTCGAAGCGGATATTGATCGCAGCTCTGGTCGACGAAAGAGGGTGTCGGCGAGACATCAGGTCAAACGGCTGGACCGTCACTCCGGGGCAGGGCTTGCTCTTCCCGCGAGCCGGTCCGGCAAAGAAGCCGGTCATTCCGTGATTGGCGTTCTTTATTCGGTGCGGATCATTGGTCCGCAGTTTCATCGGTGGCTCCGGCCACATGAGATATGATCCTGACGTGTTGCCGACGCCCTCGTTTTTGCCGGTGCGGTTCATCCCCGGCGCTTTGAATGTCCCGATCCCGAATAGCTTTTGATCTGCTCGCTGTGACGTATCTCGCATTGGCGTCGTCGCATGCGCGGAGCAGGCCTTTTAATATCCCTGGTCGCCGACGCTGCCGAGATGGTTACGGCATCCCCAAACAGCAGGGTAAACCGAATTCCGCGAAAATGCAGAAAACCCGCATAAATGCTGGGTTTTTGGCGGCGTATGAGCCGGTTTCGGCTTCGGCTCTTCAGATTTCGTTCATCCCGATACTTAAACTGCTCTTCAAATTTGATCGGTCATATTGATCCCAACAAGCCGGCAAACGGCGGTTGGGATTGCATCAAATAACGGACAGGAGCCGCGCTCGGTTGGGGGCGGCAAAACTAAAAAAAGGAATGACCGATGTTTCAGGGGCAGATCGATTTTGAAGCTGCGATGCCGATCGCAGAGACCGCCATCCAGGACGTGCTGTTCGAGCGCGGTCTGTACTGGGCGTCGGGTCGCTCGGGGATCGTTGACCTCGTCGCCGCCCACAAGTGGTTCAACCTCGCTGCCCTCAAGGGCCGGGTCGACGCCATCCCGATGCGCCGCGAAGTCGCCGAGATGATGTCGGATGTCGAAATCGCTGCCGCGCAGCGCGATGCCCGCGCCTGGTTGTCGACGGTTCACTAAGCCGACTGCGTGTTTTCGCGGTGGTTCGGCAGGCGCGATGCCCACCGGGGCAGGGTGATGAGCCGCTACTTCTTGACGATGGTGAAGATGCCGTCGGTCTCCGGCTCCGCCACATAGCGGTTGTCCGGCGTCGAGAACTGGATGCGCAGTTTGCGGGTCGCGTCGGCAAAGCCGATCGTCCAACCCTCATAGAGCCGCCACGCCGCGATTTCGTCCATGACGGGGAAAGTCCTGGCGCAGTCCTTGGCCACGTCGATCTGTGAGCCGCCGATGGTGCTTTCGCTCTTCAAAACCACGCGGCAGCGTTTCCTGCCCTTGGCGTCCTGGAGTTCCCAGGTCCCGTAGATATCCCTGAGCAGCGCCGGATCGACCTCCTTGAGATCCATCAGCTTGAGGGGCTGCCCCGAGGCGGCAGATGCGATCGCCATCGCGGCGGCCATCACGGCAGCCCATTTCATATCGCGCACTCCCCTCGCATGTTTCCAAATGTACCGTAGCCACGTCACGGCCTTGTTACGAGCATCGCGGTTGTAACGGGCATGTGCGCCCCAATGTCTGTCTCGTCGCTTGCACAGCGAGGCCGGGAGGCCGCGCAACAAAAAGGACAATGCCATGTCGACGAAGAAACTTACGCTCCCATCGATCATCCGCGCCAGCGGCCTTGCGAGTCTGGTGGTTATTGCCGTTGGCGCAGCCCAGCCTGCAGTTGCTGCATCGGCGCCCGCATATCTGCAATCGATCAACGCGTCCGCTGTTGTCACATCCACCGATATCAGTGCGGCACGCAAGAACCGGCAGGTGAGGCGCACATCTCCGCGTGATGCCTATGGCAGCTATGTCGGCGGGGCAGGCGGGGTATCGCAGTCCTATCCCGGCTACGGCTATGGCGTTGGAGACAATTCGCGGAACCAGACTTGGTAGATCCGTTATCTAGGATGTGACGCCACGGCGGCGACCGCGAGCGTCGTCCGGGGAGGGTGCGTGCTGTCGTGGCAGGTGATGGCGGATTCGTACCCGGCTTCGTCTATCATAATCATGTCTCGCAGCGAGGACGGCGGATGTCAGACCTGAATCCAAAAAGCTTAGGCCGACTTGCTTTGGGCGGCTTCTTTGTTGCCTTTGCTGACGTCGAAATGAGAATTGGAGAAGTACTGAAATCTCTGCTCAAGGCTGAGGGGCCGCATCAGGATTTTATACTTGCAGCGATCGGAAATTTCGCCGCCAAGACCAATGCTATTAAAGCGGGTCTTGATAATGCGACTTCGTATGGCAGCCAGCCGGGCACTCAGGACAGACCCAAACTAGAGCAACCCGTTGTCGAGATGGCTAGGAAGGCAATGAGCAAGGCTCTGGCACTGAACGAAATGCGGGTAAAACTCGCACACGGCCATCTCGCGCAAATGGATGATGGCTCATTTGTCGTAACCCACCTGAAGATTCAGGATGGCCGACAAAGAAGGACCCTTACGAATTTTCGGTCCAAGCTTTGGAGGATAAATGCACGGAGCTGGAAGGTCTGGCCCGGGACATTGCCGAGATCAGGAGGCGGCTTGCCTCCACGGTCATCTTGTTTCCGGCAATTCGGCTCAATCTCTCCACAGGACGGCTACGAGGCGTTGCTAGCGTCGGCTCAGCCGAGCCGTTTGGGCTACTCTAATCGCGCGCGTTTGGGGCACGTCTTGGGGCAGAATCCAATCGACGAGCCTAAATCAATGATTTCAGATAGTTGCAGGAAGTAATGGCGGAGCCGGAGGGATTCGAACCCTCGATACCCTTGAGAGGTATGCCGCTTTAGCAAAGCGGTGCCTTCAGCCACTCGGCCACAGCTCCATCATTGCTGCATATGCCCGACACCGTCGCGAGCCGCAAGCGCCAGATCGCAGTCTTCAGCGCATGTTCGCAGAAATCGGACACGTCCGATGTGGATGTGTCTTTATAATCTTCCGATGCCGAGCCGGCCTGTGGTGCATTTGCCTTTGGGAAATAGGCCCCGGGGCCGTCTATCGATTGTCATCCACCGTTCCGCACTTGCCGGAGTTTATCGCCCCGGCAGATACGAGACGATTCGGCGATGGACCAGGAAAGCCGGTCAGATACATCGAATGCGAGTGTGGATGTGTTGCTACTCGTTACGGGATGAGTCGGTGCCTCGAAATGTGGCGCTTGAAATTCTGATGTTGAAACAATTGCTTGCGAAGAATGCCCATTCACGAGTCCGTGTGATTTAAGCAACACAGCCCGGGAAACGGCCGAATGGAGGCCGCTTTGAGGCGTTCCATTGTTGCGGAGCGAGAAACCTTAGGAGATGGTCTCGGTGCGACGGAGGGGGGCATCCCGAGGTCGTCCCGTAAGGTGGTTCGTCCTGAACCTCGTCGGCACACTTGTGCGACGGGTTTTGCGATTCGGAGCGTTTGCGGGTTGTCAGGGATTAAGGGGACTTGTCTTCAGGGTGGCCTCCACCCCGTTGCAGAACCTTCCCTAAAGCAACTTGGAGGTTTACATGAAGACGATTAAGGGCCTTATTCTCGGCTCGACGGCAGCTCTGCTCGCCGTTGGCGGAGCTCAGGCAGCCGATCTTCCCGTCAAGGCCAAAGCGGTCGAATACGTGAAGATCTGCTCCCTCTACGGCGCGGGTTTCTACTACATCCCGGGCACCGACACCTGCATCAAGATCGGCGGCGCGATCCGTTTGGACACCTCGTTCAACGCCGCAGCTTACGACACCCCGTTCTGGCAGGGTGGCGCTGGTGGCAATAATCTTTGGACCAAGGATTATTTCATCACCCGCGAACGTATCAACCTGACCACCGATACCCGCACTGCCACCGAATACGGTGTCCTTCGTACCTACGCGAACATGCAGTTCGACTTCTCGCAGAACCGTGAATCGATCGCTGGCGGCTTCACCGAAGTCGACTACGCCTTCATCCAGTTCGCCGGCTTCACCTTCGGTAAGGCCGTCTCGCAGTTCGACCCGCAGTGGGCCCTCAACAAGCCTTACATTTCGTCGGGCTTCATGGCTGGTTCGAACAACACGACCGGTATCGCGCAGATCGCCTACACCGCTTCGTTCGGTAACGGCGTGTCGGGCACGATCTCGCTCGAAAACGCTTCGGCCTACCGTAACGCCGGCCTCTGGAATACCAATTCCTTCATCACGGGACCGGGCGCGAGCACGTTCACGGGTGCGTTCTACGGCACGACCTCGAACACGTTCCTGGGCAATGCCTACGGCGGCAACCACATTCCTGACGTCGTCGGCAATATCCGCCTCGACCAGGCTTGGGGCACGCTGCACTTCGGCGCTGCGATGCACGCTGCTACCCCGGGCTTCTACGGCACGACCGAAGCTACCGGTCATGCTGACGACAAGTACGGTTTCGCAGTCAACGGAGCGGTTGAATTCAAGAACCTGCCCACCGGCGCAGGCGACACTCTGAAGCTCGAAGCAACCTACGCTAAGGGCGCAGCGAAGTACGCAATCGCTGGCGGCACCACCGACACCTCGGGCGGCGGTCGTTTCGCGAAAGTCGACGGCAACACCATCGGCTTCGGCTACGTTCTCGATGGCGTCTACACCACCAATGGCCAGATCATCCAGAGCGAAGCCTGGTCGGTCGCTGGCTTTTACGAGCATTACTGGAACCCGGCATGGCGCACGTCGCTGTTCGGCAGCTACAGCAGCATCTCCTATGGTGACGGCAATGCTCTGATGCTCGCCGCATTCCAGGGCCTCACCACGGGTGGCCCGGGCACCAGCAGCTCGACGGCTGCAGCATCTCGCGCTGGTACCTTCGCCGGCACGGGCAACTTCGACTTCGCCGTGGCCCAGATCGGTACCCGTACCGCCTGGACCCCCGTCAAGAACCTGACCCTGTCGGCTGAATTCACCTACAGCCGCCTCGAGCAGAACCTGAACGGCACCTACACCGTGACGAGCATGTCCGGCAAGCCGGCCGGCACGCTTCTGAACACGAGCAACCAGAACCTCTACAACGGTTCGGTGCAGATCCTGCGCTCGTTCTAATATCGACTGCCTCACGGCAATCGCTATCTGAAACAAAGACCCCCGGCAGGAAACTGCCGGGGGTTTTTGCTTACGTGATTGATCGCTATGCCGAGGCGCAGGAGGGGTTTCGCTTCGACGCTTACGCGTCTGCGGTCTACCCATCCGACATATTCGCACTGTCCTGGTTGACGCTATTCGACGCTGCTGCTGGCACCGCGATGCAGATCGGCCTCGATCTGCAGCCGTGAGCCACCGCCGAAGCGGGCGCGATAAACCTGCAGATTTTCCATAATGCGCTGGACGTAGTTGCGCGTTTCCGAGAACGGAATCGACTCGACCCAGTCGACCGGATCGACCTTGGGGTCACGTGGATCACCGTAGCGTTCGATCCATTTGCGCACGCTACCGCGGCCGGCGTTGTAGCCGGCAAAGGTCATGATGTAGGAGCCGCGATAGTCTTCGAGCAGGCCACCGAGTTCGGCGGCGCCCAGCGTCGCATTGTAGACCGAATCGCCCTTGAGGCGTGAGAGGTCATAGGTGCCGCCGTGCCGCTTGGTGACGTATTGCGCCGCGCTCGGCGTCACCTGCATCAGACCATAGGCCTGGGCCGGCGACACGACGGCCGGATTGAAGGCGCTTTCCTGCCGTGCGATCGCATAGACCACGGCAGACTCGACTTCGGGCCCGATCGGGCGGTAGCTCGGAATACCCGTCGTCGGATAGGCATAGTGATCGAACGGCAGGCCGCGATTGAGCGCCGCCTTGCCGACCAGCAATGTGCCGCGGGCATCCTTGTTCTGTTGCGCCAGTTCAGCAAGGCCGAGCACCGCTTCTGGATCGCCGTTCTCGCCGACGTCGGCGAAGATCGGGATGGCGACTTCGCGCTCGTCCATAGCGTAGAGCAGTTGCACCGCGCGGACGATTTCCAGTCGATCGAGCCCGCGCGCGCGGGCGGTCAACGCGCCGCTGATATCAAGCTGCTGCAGGCCAAGCTTGGCGCGCGCGAGCTGGCCGTAATAGCTGGTGGATTGCTCTGCTGCGCGCGTGTAGGCGGCACGCGCTTCCTGGCTGCGGCCTGCGGCTTCCGCAGCACGGCCCTGCCAGTATCCGGCGCGGGCGAGAGCTGTCGGATTGACGCTGCCGACGCCGATACGTGCGAAGTGCTGAGCGGCAGTTGCGGGATCTTTCAGGAAGCGCAGCGCGATCCAGCCGGCAGTGAACTCCTGCTCGGTCTTGTAGATGTCGCGCGCCGGCAGGGCAGCATCGCGTGCCACGAGATAGGCAGAGCGATGTTCGCCGACGTCGAGTAACTTGCGCGCCGTGAGACGTCGCTCGATCCACCATTCGTCGAGATTGTGCAGGCGCTGCGGTTCGCGCGGCGCTGCAATCATCAGCCGCGCTGCTTCGCCGAATTTCTCCTCGCGGCGCAGCTGCTGAATGTGGCTGAAGATGTAGCCGGGGTCGCTATGCAGCTCGGACGGCACTGCAGCGAGCAGCGCGTTGGCGTTCGATGCCTTCTTGGTGACGGCGATGCGCGCCCGCGCGAGCGCCATCTGCGCGCCGCCGAGGCGCTTGGCAGAGCGCAGCGCAGCATCTGAATCGCTGCCATAGAGCAGCATGTCCATGCGCGCCTTGTGATCGCCGGGTGTGATCAGCGGACCGAACATGTCGATGGCCATGTTCTCGGTATCGCCCGATAACGGATCGCTGCGCCATGCATCACGGATCAGCCGCTCCGCGCCGGCACGGTCGCCGCGTGCGAGCAGCGACTTGGCGAGCGCGAATTTGCCCTTGGCGGAAATCGGCTTCTCGCTCTCGAAATAGGACTGGATTGCGGAGTCGTCGCGCTTGTCGTCCCACAGCGCCGCTTCGATGCGGCGTCGCAGGAAGGTCTGCGACGGCCAGCTCGGATTGGCGGCGACGAAAGCGCGGTAGCGCTCGACCGAAGCGCCATTGTCATCGCTGCGCAGATAGATCCATTCGCCGAGCTTGCGCGCCACCGGATCGCCAATCGTCTGCACGACCTGCGCGGCTTCCGACCCCTTGCGCTTGCGGATCAGCTCGATGACGTTTTCGAGCGTTTCGGCATCCGCCTGTGGGGTGGATGTCGTCGCCGCGACGGCAGCGCGGGCGACCGGCTTCTTGGCAGCCGGCGGAAGCGCCGCGTGCTGGCGGGTGGCGGGCTGGATCGCGGGAGACGGGCTCGCAGCATCCGGCGCGAGCGGCTTCGCCGGGGTCGCCACGGCCGTGGGGGCCTGTGCGGCACTGCGCGCAATGGGGCGCGCTTTCGGCAATGGAACCTTGGTGGCCGCCCAGGCCTCGACGGCCAGCACCGATACTCCGACCGCCAGCGCCAGACCGGAGCCCAAGGCTGTCCGTTGCAAGGCCGTCCGCCGCGCAGTCGAGGTGAGGAGCAGGTGCTTCACGGCGTTCCCTCGCGGCGAATCAGACAATCGCACGCATTCCCATGATGTATTTGATTGAAACGGTGACCAAATCGTCAATTTCTGTAACCGCTTGCTCCTCTCTGCCCGGCCACGGCGGCGAAATCACGGCCAAACAGCCGGTAAACCGCGCTGAAACCGCTTCGGGCGGTCTTTCGCCGCAGCCACAGACTCGGTAAGACTTGCTGTTCAATCAATCGGTTCAAGCAGACGGCTAAAGCCGCATCGCGTTCGGAGCAGACCATGGCAGCCACCAAGACGAATTTCCGGGGGTCTTACACCGCGCTGGTCACGCCGTTCAAAGATGGCGCGCTGGACGAGGCAGGCTTTCGTGCGCTCGTCAGCTGGCAGATGGCCGAGGGCAGCAACGGCCTCGTTCCGGTTGGCACCACGGGCGAGAGCCCGACGTTGAGCCACGAAGAGCATTACAAGGTCGTCGAATGGTGCATCGACGAAGCCAAGGGCCGCGTGCCGGTGATCGCTGGCGCCGGATCCAACTCCACCAAGGAAGCGGTAGCTTTGGCGAAGCACGCCGAGAAGGCCGGTGCGGATGCGGTGCTGGTGGTGACGCCGTATTACAACAAGCCCACGCAAGAGGGCATGTATCAGCACTTCAAGGCGGTGAACGACGCGATCGGCATTCCGATCATCATCTACAATATTCCGCCCCGTTCGGTGGTCGATATGTCCGTGGACACCATGGCGCGCCTGTATGAGCTGAAGAACATCGCCGGCGTGAAGGATGCCACTGCCGATCTCGCGCGTGTGTCCAAGCAGCGTCACGCGATGGGACCGGATTTCATCCAGATGTCCGGCGAAGACATGACCGCGCTGGCCTATATGGCGGCGGGTGGTCATGGCTGCATTTCGGTGACGGCGAATGTTGCGCCGAAGCTGTGTGCCGAACTGATGTCGCTGGTGCTCAAGGGCGACTATGCCGGGGCGCTCAAGGTCCAGGATCGCCTGACGCCGCTGCATGACACGATCTTCAAGGAGCCGGGCCTTGCCGGCGCCAAGCACGGCCTCGCTTTGCTGGGCCGCATCAAGGAAGAGGTACGTCTGCCGCTAATGACGGTGACGCCGCCGACCGGCAAGGTGATCCGCGACGCCATGGTCTTCGCCGGCCTCATCAACTAGGCATCTGCATCAACCGGATGTTGAGTGATTTTGGCTGCGTCATCTCTCCCTATTTGTAAGCGCGTACTTGTCGTTCGTTGAAAACAAAAAGGAATTGCAGATGCTGAAGGAATTTCGCGATTTCGCGATGAAGGGCAATGTGGTCGATCTCGCGGTCGGCGTGATCATCGGCGCGGCCTTCGGTGCCATCGTCTCGTCGATGGTGGCCGACGTCATCATGCCGATCATCGGTGCGATCACCGGCGGTCTCGATTTCTCGAATTACTTCACGGGTCTCTCAAAATCCGTTACGGCAACCAATCTGGCCGACGCCAAGAAGCAGGGCGCCGTGCTGGCCTGGGGCAGCTTCCTGACCCTGACGCTGAACTTCATCATTGTCGCCTTTGTCCTGTTCTTGGTGATCCGCTTCATGAACCAGCTGAAGCGCAACGATGCCGCCAAGCCGGTTGAACCGCCGAAGCCGACCCGTGAAGAAGAACTGCTGACCGAGATCCGCGACCTGCTCAAGAAGGCCTGAGCCCAAGGCTTGGGTCGGGCATTCGGGGCACCTATATTCGGTCAGCACGCTGAAAGTATTGAACGATGGCCGAAAAGAACGAACGCCCGATCAAGGTGATCGCCGAGAACCGCAAGGCGCGGTTCAACTATGCCGTCGAGGACACGGTCGAGGCGGGTATCGCCTTGACAGGCACCGAGGTGAAGTCGATCCGCAACGGCAAGAGCACCATTGCGGAATCCTACGCCGATCCGAAGGACGGCGAGATCTGGCTGATCAACTGCAACATCCCTGAATATCTGCAGGCCAACCGCTTCAACCACGAGCCGAAGCGGCCGCGAAAGCTGCTGCTGCATCGCAAGCAGATCAACAAGCTGATGGGTGCGGTAGAACGCCAGGGCATGACCCTTGTGCCGTTGAAGATGTACTTCAACGAACGCGGCCGGGTTAAGCTGCAGCTCGCGCTGGCAAAGGGCAAGCAGCTCCACGACAAGCGTGCGAGCGAGAAGGACCGTGACTGGGGCCGCGAGAAGGGCCGTCTGTTACGCGCGCGGGGATAAGGCTGGGCGTCGCCCATTCTTTCAAACAAGAGGATGAGATGACGCAAGGCAACCTGCTCGAAGTCGACTGGAGCAAGATTCCGGCACCGGAAGACGACGGTGCCGCCAATCATCTGACCGGCATGACGATCCCTCCGGTCAGCCTGCGCGCCACGAACGATACGGCGGTCACGCTGTCCGAACTCACCGGCCGCACCGTGGTGTTCGGCTATCCGCGTACAGGCGAGCCCGGTAAAATTGGGCTGGTCGATGACTGGGACATGATCCCGGGCGCGCGTGGCTGCACACCGCAAACCTGTTCGTTCCGGGATCTGTTCGCGGAGCTGAAGGCCGCTGGCGCCAAGCATGTGTTTGGCCTGTCGACGCAGAGCAACGAATATCAGACCGAAATGGCCGGGCGGCTGCATCTGCCGTTTCCGGTGTTGTCCGACGAGCAACTTGAGCTGAGCGACGCACTCAGCCTGCCGACCATGGAGGTCGCCGATCTCACGATGATCAAGCGCTTGGCCATGATCATCGACGACGGCAAGATCACCCATGTGTTCTATCCGGTGTTTCCGCCGGACCGGAACGCAGGCGATGTTCTGGAATGGCTGAAGGCGAACCCGGTCTAGCCCAGGCTAGGACGAGCCTGCTTTGACGGGTGTCTCGACAACGAGCGCTTTGATCGCTTGATCGATTGTGATCGTGCCCTTGCGCGATTCCGCCTCGCGTTTGGGGAAGTCGATCCAGCCTTCGTTGAAGCCATCGAGCATCTGCATTCGCGGTGTCGGATTCGTCATGCCTTGCTCGCGAAATAGTCTGTCCCAGCCATCGCGCGCAACGATGCGAGTTTTGACGGGACCGCCGAGCGCGTTCGTGAACGCCTTGGCGATATCGTTCGGCGACACGCGGCGGGGGCCTTCGAGATCGATCACGCGATGGCCCACCCAGCTTTCGAGCAAGAGCTCTGCTGCTGTGCGGCCGACGTCTTCCGCGGAGACCATCGGGAAGGTTTTATCCAGCGGCTGGAGATAGCTCGAAATGACGCCATCCGTGCGTGCAGGTGTGACATCCCACGCCGCGTTCTCCATGAACCATGCCGCGCGCAGGAAGGTCACGGGCATCGGCAAGTCGGCGAGTGCGTGTTCCAGCAGTCCGAGCTGGTTGAGCAGGTTCGGCTGCGGCGCATCCGCTCCAATAGTTGAAAGCACAACCAGTTTCGGCGGCTGCGCCACGCGGAGTGCGGTGTGGAGGGCTTCGATCATCGCGCGGCCCTCGGTAAAACCCGGGCTCGGGTCAAATGTCGGCGGCAGCATCGCGAACGCGCCGTCGACGTTCGAGAGAGCTTTTGTTAGCGCCGAGGCATCGCGAGTGTCGGCGAGGGCGATATCCGCGCCGCATGCTGCCCATGTCTTGCTTTTGCTGAGATCTCGAACGACGACGCGGATGGATTGATCGGCGGCAAGCAGCGTGCGGGCGACAGCGCCGCCGACTTTGCCGGTGGCTCCTGTGATGGCGAACATGGTGGCTCTCCGAATGGGTGGGACTGCCGGTGTTGTCCCATTTTTCGATATTTGACTGAAACGAGAACACGTCACATCATTGCTGACAAAACATCAGGAATAGCGTTGCGATGGACGGACGACTCTTGACCGGCGTGACCGTGCTGGATGCTGTGATCGCAGGTGGAGGTTTCTCGCGGGCGGCAGAGGCGCTGGGTATGTCGGCATCCGGCGTCAGTCACGCGATCGCGCGGCTGGAGGCCCGGCTCGGCGTAAGACTGCTGGACCGCACGACGCGTTCGATCGCGCTCACGGATGAGGGGCGCCGGTTTTACGAGCGGGTGCGGCCGTCGCTGGAGGAGATCGAGGAGGCGGCAGTCGATGCCTCCGGCGCTTCGGCTCGGGTGCGAGGTCGGCTCCGGGTCAATATCGATCCGTTCTTCTCACGCCTGGTGCTGGCCGGGCATCTCGGCGGGTTTCTCGCGACATATCCTGAATTGGCACTGGAGACGATCACCCGCGAACACGTCGGCGATCTGGTGGCGGATGGTGTTGATGTGGCCGTGCGGTTCGGAGAGCCACTCGGCGCATCTCTTATCTCGCGCAAGCTTGCAGACATTCAGGTGCTGACCGTTGGGTCACCGCGCTATCTGAAACGCCATGGCCGACCGCAGGCGCCAATGGATTTGTTGAAGCACCAATGCATCGATTTTCGCGATCCGCAGACCGGTCGCCCCTACGACTGGGAGTTTCATCGCAAGGGCAAGGTCCTTCCTGTCAGGATCTCAAGCCGGCTGGTATTGAGCGATGCGGGGACCATGCTGACGGAGTGCCTGGCGGGGACGGGGATTTGCCAGGTGCTTGCCATTGCCGTGAAGGATCAGCTCGCGGAAGGCAGCCTGGTCAACCTGTTTCCGGATTGGGCCGACGAGACCTTTCCGCTCTACGCGCTATATCCTTCACGGCATCATCCGCCGGCGAAGGTACGCGCCTTTATCGACTTTGTGTCGCGAACGGTTCGCTGACTTACTGCGCCAGATCCGCCTTCACCCGGGCAAACACTGCACGGAACATCTCGGGCGTCAGTACGCGCGTGTTCGTGTTGTAGCGCGAGCAGTGATAGCTGTCGTAGAGCTTGAAGCGGCCGACATCGTGAACGGCGCCGTGCGCAAAAGGCGCTGTCACGGCGCGAATGCCGAGCGTCCTCAGCATCGTGTCATGGGCGACGCGGCCCAGCAGCACGATGGCGCGCAATCGCGGCATGGTGTCCATCGTGGCAATCAGAAACGGCCGGCAGGTGGTGATCTCGACGGGCAGCGGCTTGTTCTGTGGTGGTACGCAGCGCACGGCATTCGTGATCCGGCAATCCTGCAGCAATAGCCCGTCATCAGGGCGTGCTTCATAGGTGCCGGACGCAAAGCCGAAATCGAGCAAGGTCTCGTAGAGCAGATCGCCGGCATAGTCGCCCGTAAAGGGACGCCCGGTACGATTGGCGCCCTGCACGCCGGGGGCGAGGCCCACGATCAGGAGGGCAGCATCGGACATGCCGAACGACGGCACGGGTCCGTTGTAGCCGTCGGGGTCGCGCTCGCGCACCTCCAGCCGGTACTCGACGAGGCGGGGGCACAGGGGACAATCGCGCCCGGGATCGGTGGAAGTGCCAGCGGAAATCGCGGTTGCGACCACCGCCGGCTGTTGTCTGCTGAGTTGCGTCTTAGTCTTCGAAATCTTCATCGCCTCGTGGCGCCATCGTGGTCGCGCGCTGCAGGAATTGCGGCGTCTGGTGACGCGGTTCGCGCGGAGCAGGGCGTTCTGCTGGATCGCGGCCGAGCTTGCTCTGCAGCTCCATGAGATCGGTAAACACGTCTGCCTGCCGGCGCAACTCGTCGGCGATCATGGGGGGCTGGCTCGAGATGGTGGACACCACGGTGACGCGGACGCCGCGACGCTGCACGGCTTCGACCAGGGAGCGGAAGTCGCCGTCACCCGAGAACAGCACGATCTGGTCGACATGTTCGGCCAGTTCCATGGCGTCGACGGCGAGCTCGATGTCCATATTGCCCTTCACCTTGCGTCGGCCGGACGCATCGATGAATTCCTTGGTGGCCTTGGTTACCACCGTATAGCCGTTGTAATCGAGCCAGTCGATCAGCGGCCGAATCGACGAGTATTCCTGATCCTCGATGATGGCGGTGTAATAGAAGGCCCGGACGAGGGTCCCGCGGCTCTGAAATTCCTTGAGGAGGCGCTTGTAGTCGATATCGAAACCGAGGGTCTTGGCGGTGGCGTACAGGTTGGCGCCGTCGATGAAGAGTGCGATCTTGTTAGATGTGAGGGACATCAAGTTTTCTCATGTGGTTTGTTGTTGTTAGCGTTTTTGGCGCGACTTCGTCGTTGCGCATTTGAATCACATTTGTCGTCCGCTCTTCGTCGGATCGGCCTTATTGACGCCACGCAATCAGCTGGTCTGGAACTGCCCGAATATGCCGATCCATCTTCCCTTGCAATGAAGCCTTTTGGTGTCGAGATATCCGCTTCTGGCCAGATGGTGCCACCGCTTCTGCGGTCTTTTTGAGGGTACCATAGTGCGGCAGAAAACCAAGCCAAGAAGGACGCAATTCCAAATTGGTCCTTGCGAATGCCGCAAAGCCCCTATACTTACGGGACTTAATCATCATATTCGGTCCCACAACAAACGGAGCGACATTTTATGGCGCGCGTAACCGTCGAAGATTGCATCGATAAGGTCGACAACCGGTTCGACCTGGTGTTGCTGGCAGCACACCGGGCACGAATGATCTCGTCCGGTTCACAACTTACGATTGATCGCGACAACGACAAGAATCCGGTTGTTTCGCTGCGCGAAATCGCTGATCAGACCATTTCCCCGGAAGATCTCCGTGAGGAACTGGTCCATTCGCTGCAGAAGTTCGTGGAAGTCGACGAGCCAGAACCGGATACGATTCCGCTGATCGGCTCCGCCGGCGCCAGCGTCGATGCCGACGATACCGAAGTGGCCGTCGAGCGCATGACCGAAGAAGAGCTCCTCAAGGGTCTCGAGGGCCTCGCTCCGCCGGAAGAGCAGCCCGAAGAAGACGAGTAAAGCGATACACACGGTCTTTTGCTTAACCGTTTTGATTATCAGTCATCACAAAGGCCCGGACATGCGTCCGGGCCTTTGCTTTTGCAGTCCGTTTCGGGGCAAACTTGAGACGAAGAATCCAGGTCGCTGCTGACCGGATCGAACGAGGCTAGGATGGCGACTTCGCGCCGTAATAAACGGCAGATGCAGGCTGCGAACGACACGGTCGCCGCGGTCTCGCCAGTTTCGCCTGAAGCGCTGTCTGCAGAGACGCCAATTCCGGCCAAGGTGCCGCGGACGTCCCGTGTCCGGATGATGCGGCAATACGATCTGGTGGACCGGGTCCGGGCCTATAACCCGAACACCGATGAGGATCTGCTCAACCGCGCCTATGTCTATGCCATGGTCGCCCATGGCGAGCAGACACGGGCCTCCGGCGACCCGTATTTCTCCCACCCGCTGGAAGTGGCGGCGATCCTCACCGACCTCAAGCTCGACGACGCCACCATCGTGGCGGCGCTGTTGCACGACACGATCGAGGACACCGAGGCCACCCGGACCGAAATCGACAAGCTGTTCGGCGCCGAAATCGGCGCGCTGGTCGAGGGCCTGACCAAGCTGAAGCGGCTCGAACTGGTGTCGCGCGAAGCCAAACAGGCCGAGAACCTGCGCAAGCTGCTGCTGGCGATCGCCGACGACGTCCGGGTCCTGCTGATTAAGCTCGCCGACCGTCTGCACAATATGCGGACGATGGAGTTCATGCCGCCGGCCTCGCGCCGCCGCATCGCCGAGGAAACCCTCGACATCTATGCGCCGCTCGCCGGCCGCATGGGTATGCAGGCGATGCGCGAGGAGCTCGAGGAACTGTCGTTCAAGGTGCTCGATCCCGACGCCTATCTGGTGGTGATGCAGCGCCTGGACTCGCTGACCGAACGCAATCGCAACCTCATCGACATGATCGAGAGCCATCTCTCCACGAAGCTGGAGAAGAACGGCATCGCGGCGCGGGTCACCGGCCGACGCAAGAAGCCGTTTTCGATCTGGACCAAGATGAAGCGCAAGTCGGTCGGCTTCGAACAGCTGTCGGACATTTACGGCTTCCGCGTCGTGCTGCAGGACATGGAGGCGTGCTACCGCGCACTCGGGGTGGTGCACACCACCTGGCCCGTCGTGCCGGGCCGCTTCAAGGATTACATCTCGACGCCGAAGCAGAACGATTATCGCTCGATCCACACCACGGTGATCGGCCCCGGCAACCAGCGCGTCGAACTGCAGATCCGCACCGAGGACATGAACAGCATCGCCGAATACGGCATCGCCGCGCATGCGTTCTACAAGGATGGCATCGGTTCGCCGACCGAAATGCTCAAGCGCGAGTCGAATGCGTTTTCATGGCTGCGCCATACCATTGGCATTCTCTCGGAGAGCACCAATCCGGAAGAATTCCTTGAGCATACCAAGCTCGAACTGTTCCACGATCAGGTGTTCTGCTTCACCCCGAAGGGCAAGCTCATCGCGCTGCCGCGCAATGCCAATGTGGTCGACTTCGCCTATGCCGTGCATACCGACGTCGGCAACAGTGCGGTGGGTTGCAAGATCAACGGCAAATTCGCGCCGCTGTCGTCCGAACTGCAGAACGGCGACGAAGTCGAAGTGCTGACTTCGGCCGCACAGCAGGCGCCGCCATCCGCATGGGAAGGCCTGGCGGTCACTGGCAAAGCGCGCGCCGCCATTCGCCGTGCGACGCGAACAGCGGTCCGTGATCAATATGCCAGCCTTGGCCGCCGGATCGTCGAGCGCCTGTTCGTGCGCGCCAAGATGGAATATTCGGACGACCAGTTGAAGGGCGCGCTGCCGCGTCTGGCGCGCACGTCTATCGACGATGTGATGGCCTCGGTCGGCCGCGGCGAATTGCGCGCCGCGGACGTCGCGCGTGCGATGTATCCCGACTACAAGGAAGAGCGCATCGGCCGCTTTTCGGCCAACAACAAGAAGTCGACGGCGGACAAGGTCAGAACGCCGGATGGCGCGGCACGCTTCACCTCAATCATCTCGATCGGTGGCGTCGATTCCGATCTGCCAATTAAATTCGCTCCGAACGGTGGCGCCGTGCCGGGCGACCGCATCGTCGGCATCGTTACGCCGGGCGAGGGCATCACGATCTATCCGATCCAGTCACCGGCGCTGAAGGATTTTGAAGAGGAGCCGGAGCGCTGGGTCGACGTGCGCTGGGATATCGATGAATCCTCGCCGCAGCGTTTCCCGGCCAGACTCTTTTTGCAGAATGTCAACGAGCCGGGCAGCCTAGCGCAGATCGCTCAGGTCATCGCCGACCATGACGGCAATATCGACAATATCAGCATGCATCGCCGCTCGCCCGATTTCACCGAACAGACCATCGACCTCGGTGTCTACGACCTCAAACATCTCAGCGCGATCATCAACCAGTTGCGCGCCAAGGCCGTTGTCGCCAAGGTCGAACGGGTGAATGGATAGCGTCTCCCTTTAGGCACCTTCTGGAATTTCGTCATGTCTTCATCCTCGCTGCGCCTCGGCGTCAACATCGATCACGTCGCGACCCTGCGCAACGCGCGGGGCGGCAAGCACCCGGATCCCGTTCGTGCTGCGCTGGAAGCCATTTCGGCCGGTGCCGATGGCATCACCGCGCATCTGCGGGAGGATCGTCGCCACATCCGTGACGCCGATATGGAACGACTGAAGGCGGAGATCTCCAAGCCGCTGAATTTCGAAATGGCGGCGACGCCTGACATGGTGCGGATCGCGCTGGCGGTGAAGCCTCATGCCGTCTGTCTGGTGCCGGAGCGGCGCGAAGAATTGACGACCGAGGGCGGCCTCGACGTGGTCGGCCAGCGTGAATCGCTGGAGCCGTCGATCGCGCGCTTCACTGAAGCCGGCATACGGGTGTCGCTGTTCATAGCGGCAGATCTCAAGCAGATCGAAATGGCCGCTAAACTAAAGGCCCCCGTGATCGAACTCCACACGGGCGCCTGGTGCGACGCGATCACCGATGGCGATACCGCGAAGGCCGCTCATGAATGGCAGCGCATTGCCGCCGGCGCGAGGCTGGCGAAATCCGCAGGCCTGGAAGTACATGCCGGCCATGGTCTCGACTATGCCACCGCCGAGACGATCTCAGCGCTGCCCGAAATCATGGAGCTGAACATCGGCTACTATATGATTGGCGAGGCACTGTTCATCGGTCTGTCCGATACGGTGCGTCTGATGCGCGCGGCGATGGATCGCGGGCGGATGCAGTCCAAGGGCGCCTCATGATCATCGGCATCGGTTCCGATCTGATCGACATTACGCGCGTCGCCAAGGTGATCGAACGCCATGGCGATCGCTTCCTCGATCGCATCTTCACCGAGGCTGAGCGGGCGAGGGCGCAGCGCCGCGCGAAGAGCGAGAGGATGGTGGTGGCGACATATGCCAAGCGTTTCGCTGCCAAGGAGGCCATGTCCAAGGCGCTGGGCACCGGCATCCGTCAGGGCGTCTGGTGGCGGGATATGGGCGTCGTCAATCTGCCGGGTGGCAAACCCTCCATGAAGCTCACCGGCGGCGCGCTGGAACGCCTGCAGGCCCTGATACCGCCCGGCCACGAGGCCCAGATCGATCTGTCGATCACGGACGATTGGCCCCTGGCGCAGGCTTTCGTCATAATTTCGGCCGTCCCGTCGCCCAAGCCCTGAGGGCTGGCCGGGAGCCGCACCTGAAGCGGTGCGATCACAAGCCGGCACGTCAAACTGGCGGGAAATAGCGGCTTTTCGGGGCGGTTCATTGCACCGTTACCAACAACCGTTTAAACCTGCGAGGACACCGAACCGACGCCAATTCTCGCTGACGCCGCTCATGGCATTTGCAGGACTTTGCCGTAATTATATGAATCTAATGCATTTTTCGTGCGAGGCGCGACGCCGCCTTGCCCCAAAATGCGCTACCAGCCGCGCGGCGACGCTGCGGGAATCGGGAAAGCGATGAGTGTGACATCCGGGACCAAGACTGAAAGCGGCGTCGGCGAGACCATCCGTGTTGTCATCAACGCACTGCTGATCGCGCTGGTGATCCGGACCTTCCTGTTCCAGCCCTTCAATATCCCGTCGGGCTCGATGAAGGCCACGCTTCTGGTCGGCGATTACCTGTTCGTCTCGAAATATTCCTACGGCTACAGCCACTATTCGATCCCGCTGTCGCCGAATATCTTCTCAGGCCGCGTCTTCGGTTCCGAGCCGTCGCGCGGTGACGTCGTGGTGTTCCGTCTGCCGAAGGACGACTCCACCGACTACATCAAGCGCGTGATCGGTCTGCCCGGTGACCGCGTCCAGATGAAAGAGGGGCTGCTCTACATCAACGAGAAGCCCGTGCAGCGCGAGCGTATGAGCGACTTCGTCGGCGAAGATCCGTGCGGTTCCGACGCAACGGCGCGCGTCAAGCGCTGGAAGGAAACGCTGCCCAATAACGTCACCTATGAGACGCTCGATTGCGTCGACAACGGTTTCTACGACAACACCAATGTCTACACCGTGCCGCCCGGCAACTTCTTCATGATGGGCGACAACCGCGACAATTCGACGGACAGCCGGGTGCTGTCGGCCGTCGGCTATGTGCCGTTCGAGAATCTCGTCGGTCGCGCGCAAATGATCTTCTTCTCGATCGCCGAAGGCGAACATGCTTGGCAGATCTGGCGCTGGCCGACCGCCGTACGCTGGAATCGAATTTTCTCTATCGTGCGATGACCGACGACTCCAACAATCCCATCGAGACCGCGCCGAAGACCGACGAAGTTAGCTCGACGACCGAGGCTACGCCGGAGACGGCTGCTGCCCGGAAGAAGAAGGCACGCGCAGCGGCGAAGGTCGCCGCAGCCGAGATCGAAACGCGCATCGGCCACAGCTTCAAGGATCCTCTGCTGCTGGCGACAGCCTTCACCCATGTGTCGGCCCTGAAGTCGCAGCGCAGCCGGACCGAGAGCTACCAGCGTCTCGAGTTTCTGGGCGATCATGTGCTCGGCCTCGTGGTGTCCGACATGTTGTTTCGCGCTTTCCCGAATGCGGATGAAGGCGAGTTGTCGAAGCGGCTCGCCGACCTCGTCCGCAAGGAAGCATGCGCCGACGTCGCACGGCTGTTGGGTCTCCTCGAGGGTATTAAGCTCGGCACGGTCGGCGCCGGCGCCGGTCAGCGGCTGCGGAAGTCCGTGCTCGGCGATATCTGCGAAGCCGTGATCGGCGCGATCTTCCTCGATGGCGGCTATCCGGCTGCGGAAAGCTTCGTGCAGCGCAACTGGACCGAGCGCATGCGCAAGCCGGTGCGTCCGTTGCGCGATCCCAAGACGGTGCTGCAGGAATGGGCCCAGGGCCGCGGTCTGCCGACACCGGCCTATCGGGAGGTCGAACGCTCCGGTCCGCACCACGATCCGCATTTCAAGATCGAGGTGGATGTGAAGGGGTTTGCGCCGGCCGAAGGCGAGGGCGGCAGCAAGCGCGCCGCCGAGAAGGCCGCGGCGCAGGCAATGATTGCGCGTGAAGGCGTCAGCAGTGGCGGCAATGAAGGATGATGTCGTGAACGATGCTGAACCAGATCATGAGTCCGAAGGGACGCCCGTTGAAACCCGCTGCGGCTTTGTCGCACTGATCGGCGCGCCCAATGTCGGCAAGTCGACACTGGTCAATGCGCTGGTCGGCTCCAAGGTCACCATCGTGTCGCGCAAGGTGCAGACCACCCGCGCGCTGATCCGCGGCATTGTGATCGAGAACCACGCCCAGATCATTCTGGTCGATACGCCCGGCATCTTCCTGCCGAAGCGGCGCCTCGACCGGGCGATGGTCAAGACGGCATGGAGCGGTGCGCATGATGCCGACGTCGTTTGCGTGCTGCTCGATGCCAAAGCGGGCATCAACGAGGAAGCCGAGGCGATCTTCGCGCAGCTTGCGAGCGTCAATCACCCGAAGATCCTCGTGATCAACAAGGTCGATATCGCCTCCAAGGAAAAGCTGCTGAAGCTGGCGCAGATGGCCAATGAGCGGCTGAAGTTCGAAGAGACGTTCATGGTCTCGGCGATGACCGGTGACGGTGTCGACGACCTGCGCCGCAGGCTCGCAGCCGACGTTCCCGCCGGCCCGTATCATTATCCCGAAGACCAGATGTCGGATGCGCCGATGCGGCATCTCGCGGCGGAAATCACCCGCGAGAAGATCTTTCGTCAGTTGCATCAGGAACTGCCGTACCAGTCGACGGTGGAGACCGATAGCTGGACCGAGCGCAAGGACAAGTCGGTGCGGATCGAGCAGACGATTTTCGTCGAGCGCGAAAGCCAGCGCAAGATCGTGCTCGGCAAGGGCGGCGCGACGATCAAGCAGATCGGTGCGGACTCGCGCAGGGAGCTGACCGAGATCGTGGGCGCGCCCGTGCATCTGTTCCTGTTCGTGAAGGTGCGCGAAAACTGGGGCGACGATCCCAATCGTTATCGCGAAATGGGCCTCGAATTTCCTCACGAGTGATCGGGGAGCGATGATGGAAGTGCAGCCGACAAGATGACCGCTCCCGCCAACCTTCCGAAGAACGTCTTCTATTTCGAAGTCCTGCTCTACATGTCGCTGATCCTCGACGCGCTGTCGATCGCGTTCCAGGACCGCACGCCTGACCTTGCGATGTCCGAGAGCACCATCATGGCGGCGAATCTGGTCGCCGCTTGCATGCTGTTGTTCTTCGTCTGGCTCGTCTGGCTCGCCGCCTATCACCGCAAGGGCTGGCCGCGCTGGGTGCTGGTGGTGTCGCTGGCGTTCTCGGTATTGTCGCTGTTTCAGGTGCTTGGCCTGTACGGACTGCAGTTCGACAGTGCGATCGAGATCGTGTCATGCATCCTGACCGGGCTCGGGCTGTATTGCGCTTTCACTGGCGACGCGAAAACCTGGTTCAAGGCCTGATAGCATTTACTGCGGCGGCTCCCGAATTCCTGTAAACTGCCCCCATGGAATGGACCGATGAAGGCATCATCCTTGGCGTGCGGCGGCATGGGGAATCCAGTGCCATCGTCGAATTGCTGACGCGTAGCCATGGCCGTCATCTCGGTTTGGTGCGCGGTGGTGCCGGGTCAAAGATGCGACCGCTGCTGCAGCCCGGCAACAGCGTGCAGGCGATATGGCGGGCGCGGCTGGACGAACAGCTCGGCTATTACCTGATGGAAGGCACGTTGATGCGTGCCGCGACGCTGCTGGGTTCGTCCCATGCGGTCTACGGCATCACCCATCTCGCCTCGCTGGCGCGGTTGCTGCCTGAGCGCGATCCGCATGAAGACATCTACGAGACGCTGGAGCGCATCCTGGATGACTTCGATGATGTCGGCGAAGCCGCGCTCCATGTGATCCGGTTTGAGCTGGCGATGTTGACCGAACTCGGCTTCGGCCTCGATCTGGAGAATTGCGCTGCCACCGGCGTGACCTCTGACCTGATTTACGTGTCACCCAAATCTGGCAACGCGGTGTCCCGGACCGCGGGTGAACCGTATCGCGACCGGCTGATGCGGCTGCCGTCATTCCTGCGCGAGAGTGAAGACGGCCAGAACAGCATCTCCGACCGCGACCTGCAGGACGGCTTCGACCTGACCGGCCGCTTTCTGCTCCGCAACGTGCTGGAACCGCGTGGGCAGGGCCATTCCGACGCCCGCGAAGGGTTCATCAATGCGGTGACCCGGCATCTCGCGCGAATCTCATCGTCCTGAGGCAAGTTCGACATTGGCGAATGCCGGATTCGCGTCTATGTTCCGCGCGTTGACGGGTTGATAGGAAGATATCGCATCCAGATGCTGGTTCGTCTGACCAGAGTACAGCGACTAAGGGCAGGGTGGTTCGTCGCCTTGGCCTATTTGTTGTGCGTGCTGGCGCCGACAATCTCCTTTGCCTTGCCGGGACAGCACCCGGTCGCGCCGTGCCTGACTGGCGAAAGTCATATGACCGGCATGGTTCATGTTAATAGCAGCGCGTCTGCGCACATGCATGGGGATGGTCACGCGCACGATCATTCTGTCGCGCACGCATCAGCCGCACACTCTGCAGCCGCACATGCTGATGGCGACCACGCATTGACGGCGATCGACGATGCCTCCGGTTCGCACAAAGTGCCGCATTCACCGAACGGTCCATGCTGCGGGCTGATGTGTATTTCCGCACTGCCGGCACCGCTGACTGACATCGTGACCCCTTCGGTGCCGACGGTCCTTCGTGTCACCGAAGGCTATCGCGCGGTCACCGACAGTGCGCCCGCCCGGCTCTACCGCCCTCCCATTTCCTGATCTGATCGTATCGACGCGGTGCCGTGCCCGCTAAGGGCACGCGCACCTGTGATCCATCGTCATTTCAGGAAAATAACATGCTTGCGCAGCTTGGGGCGAAGCTCGCCGCCGTTTGTTCGGTGGCCGGGAAGCTATTCGATATCAGATTGGGAATCCTTGCAACGACGACCGCTGCCGGTATGGCGCTCGGTGGCTGTATGCCAAGGACCGTGCCATTGGCTGGCGCCGATCCGGCAGATCCCGGCGCCAAGGTCGCTGGCGTCGGCTATCGTTCCACGGTGGCTCCTTACAGCAGCCTCCGGCCGGTTGCCGCGTCGGCATGGCGGGAGCAGAACGACCGCGTCGCTCCTGTGCCGAAATCTGGCCGGTAGGGGCACGTCATGTTCAGCAAACATCACAAGTCGGGCGCGTGTGTGCGCCAATTGGGCTCAAGGTCTGCCGCGGGCATCGCGTTGCTCTCTACGCTGCTGCTGGCGGGATGCGCGTCGTTCTCGCCGGATCGCGGTATGGGCGTCGTCGCCGGGGTCGCGAGCGAGACCATCAACAAGGACGTGATGGCGATCCGGACGCCGGATGACGCACAACGTGCCGATGCGACCGTCAAAGCCCTGCTGCGGCGACCGCTGACAGTCGACAGCGCAGTCCAGATCGCGTTGCTCGGCAATCGCGGCCTGCAGGCTGCGTATAATGAACTGGCGCTTGCGGAAACGGATCTCGTCGGCGACAGCCTGCCGCCCAATCCGACATTCTCGATCTCGCGCATTTCCGGGAATGGCGCGCTGGAGATCGAGCGACAGGTGGTCGGCGATATTCTGGCGCTGGCGACCCTGCCGTTCCGCTCGGAAATCGCCCGTCAGCGATTCCAGAGGGCGCAATTGCGCGCTGCAGAGGAGACGCTGCGGCTTGCCGCCGACGTCAGACGTGCCTACTACCGCGCCGTCGCTGCCAACGAGCTTGTCGGTCTGCTGACGGACGCCAAGTCGACGGCGGAAGCCACAGCGCAACTCGCGCAGAAGCTGGGCGAGACCGGGTCGCTGAACAAGCTCGATCAAGCCCGCGAGCAGGTATTTTACGCGGAGACGACCGCCGATCTCGCAACGCTCCGCCAGGAGGCCACGAGTTCGCGCGAGCGTTTGATCCGTCTGCTCGGTCTGTGGGACGCCGACATCGACATCAGGTTGCCGCAGAAACTGCCGGTGTTGCCGCGCCGGCCGCTGTCGTTGCCGGGGATCGAAGTCGATGCCGTCGCGCACCGGACTGACCTGCAGATCGCCCGCATTGAACTCGCCGCTCTCGCCAAGTCGCTGAACCTCACCGAGGCAAGCCGGTTCGTGACGTTGCTCGACGTCGCCGGCATCGATCGCAAGACGCGTGATCCGGAGGGGGCGCCGTTCCGCGAACGCGGCTTCGACGTGCAGTTGCAGATTCCGATCTTTGACGGTGGTGAAGTGCGCGTTCGACAGGCCGCAGAAACCTACAATCAGGCGTTCAACCTGTTGACCGAGAAGGCGGTGAATATCCGCTCCGAAGCCCGCGATGCCTTCAGGGTCTATCGCTCGACCTACGATATCGCCGGTCACTACCAGCGCGAGGTGTTGCCGCTCCGCAAGATCATCTCGGAGGAGATGCAATTGCGCTTCAGCAGCATGCAGGTCGATGTATTCGCGCTGTTGACCGAGGCCCGCCAACGCATCGCAGCTTTGCGCGCCGCCATCGAGGCCAAGCGCAATTTCTGGCTCGCGCAGTCTGAACTGCAGACCGCGATCAATGGCGGCGGTCGCAGCGAACCATCATCCGAAACAAGATCCGCGACGGCCGCGCAGGCGTCCAGTGGAGGAGGGCACTGAAATGGAGAAAACCATGTTGTCCCGGCGAAACTTTCTCGGCACCGCCACGGCGCTTGCCAGTGCGGCTGCGGTCACCGGCCGCGTGCAGGCCGCGAATATTCCCGAAGCGCCCATGATGGACAAGGTAACGATGCAGCCACCGCTGCATCCGCCGAGCGGGCCCGACTACAATCCGGTGGTTACGCTCAACGGCTGGACATTGCCGTGGCGTATGAATGGCGACTGGAAGGAGTTCCATCTGGTCGCCGAACCCGTCGAACGCGAATTTGCGGACGGTATGAAGGCCTATCTCTGGGGCTACAACGGCCAGTCGCCGGGGCCGACGATCGAAACCGTCGAAGGCGACAAGGTTCGTATCTTCGTTACCAATAAACTGCCGGAGCACACCACCGTGCATTGGCACGGCCTGATCCTGCCGAGTGGCATGGACGGCGTCGGCGGCCTGAGCCAGCCGCATATCAAGCCCGGCAAGACCTTCGTCTACGAATTCGAGATGAAGCACAGCGGCACGTTCATGTATCACCCGCATTCGGACGAGATGGTCCAGATGGCGATGGGCATGATGGGGATGATGGTCGTGCATCCTCGCGACAACAGCTTCCGGCCCGTCGATCGCGATTTCGTCTTCATCATGAGCAGCTATCTCATCGATCCGGGCACCTATCTGCCGAAGGTCAACGAGATGACCGACTTCAATATGTGGGCGTGGAACAGCCGCGTCTTTCCCGGCATCGATCCGTTGCCGGTTCGTCTCGGCGATCGCGTGCGGATACGCGTCGGCAATCTCACGATGACCAACCATCCGATCCATCTGCATGGCCACAAGTTCGCGGTCAGCTGTACCGATGGCGGATGGGTGCCTGACAGCGCGCAATGGTCGGAAGTCACCACTGACGTGCCGGTGGGGGCGATCCGCGCATTCGATTTTGTCGCCGACAATCCCGGCGATTGGGCGTTCCACTGCCACAAGTCGCATCACACCATGAATGCGATGGGTCACGACGTCAGAAACCTGATCGGCGTCTCCAAAAAGGATCTGGCGAAGGCAGTCGGCAAGCTGGCGCCGGACGCGATGGTGATGGGATTCACCGGCGGTGCCATGGGTGAGATGGAGATGCCGATGCCTGACAACACTCTGCCGATGATGACGGGATCAGGTCAGTTCGGTCCGATCGAGATGGGCGGCATGTTCAGCATCATGAAGGTGCGGGACGGGCTCGCGCGCGACGATTACCGCGATCCCGGTCCTTACGATTTCCCGAAGGGCACGGTGGCCTATGAGATCGAGGCGCCCCCAAGCGAAGCGCCACGACAGACGAGCGTGAAGGACAAAACCATCAAAGGCCAGGGATCGAAGCCGATGGATATGAAGAAGGGCATGAAAATGAAGGGAATGTAGGGCCAGGACTGCACATCGCCATCACAGACAACAAGCAACATGGAAAAGCTGAAATGAACAAGACTCAAAAATACATCGGTTGCGGCGTCATGCTGGCCGCGATGGCTTACTCGGCTGCTGCGGCAGCCCATGACAAGCATGGAGGGTATTCGGCCGGCTAACCCGGCGATCCCAAGAAGCCGGCGCGGGAGATCGTCGTCAGCATGAACGAGATGGATTATTCGCCTGCGGTCATTGAGGTGAAGCGCGGCGAGCAGATTCGCTTCGTCATCCGTAACGCCGGGACAGAAGCACATGAATTCCTGCTGGCGACCACGGCAGAGAATCTGAAGCACGGCGAAGCGATGAAGAAAAATCCCGATATGGAGCATGACGAGCCCAACGGCCTGCGTCTCGCTGCCAAGAAGTCCGGGGAATCCTGTGGAAGTTCTCGAAGGCAGGGACGTTCGAATATTCATGCCTGATCCCGACGCATCGCGAATTGGGGATGACCGGCAAGGTCATCGTGAAATAGCCCGATGCAAACAGCTCAATCTCACGCAAAGGACTGCACTATGAAGACCAAGGGATCTGTCGCGCTTGTGGCGTTTGTTGCGCTCTCAATGTTCTGCGTCGCGGGTTATGCGCAGGACGCTGCGGTGCGCGGAGAAGTGAAGAAGATCGATGAAGCGGCAGGCAAGATCACTCTGAAGCACGGTCCGATCAAGAGCCTCGATATGGACGAGGGTATGACCATGGTCTTTCGCGTGAAAGACCCGGCGATGCTGAAATCGGTCAAGGTGGGCGACAAGGTGAAGTTCGATGCCGGTCGCGTCGATGGTCAGATCGTCGTGACCTCCATCCAGAAATCCAAATAGCCGCCGGAAGATGGCGTCCAGGCTGAGCCTGGAACCGCCATCTATCCATCGCCTAATGGCTGACGAAATGACGTGGGCGTCCTCTCCTGAGGCGAGGGCGCCCCGATATCGATGGAACTTGATCAGTGGCGCATGATTCATTTCTTGCCCGATTCGCCGGGAGGCGCTAACCCCTCGCCATGGGAAAAAGACTGATTCCGCCGGAGCCGGCTGAAATTCACGAAGTGCAGCTGCGGGACGCGCTCGAGGAGCGCTATCTCGCTTATGCGCTGTCAACGATCATGCATCGGGCGCTGCCGGATGCGCGGGACGGCTTGAAGCCGGTGCACCGCCGCATCCTCTATGGCATGCGCCTGCTGCGGCTCGATCCGGGTACGCCGTTCAAGAAATCCGCCAAGATCGTCGGTGACGTGATGGGCTCGTTCCATCCGCATGGCGACCAGTCGATCTATGACGCGCTGGTGCGCCTCGCGCAGGATTTCTCGTCGCGCTACCCGCTGGTCGACGGCCAAGGCAATTTCGGCAATATCGACGGCGATAGCGCGGCAGCCTATCGTTATACCGAAGCACGCATGACCGACGTGGCGCGGCTGCTGCTCGAAGGCATCGACGAAGACGCGGTCGAGCTGCGCCCGAATTACGATGGCCAGACCAAAGAGCCGGCCGTGCTGCCGGGCGGTTTCCCGAACCTGTTGGCCAATGGCGCGCAGGGCATCGCGGTCGGCATGGCCACCTCGATCCCGCCGCACAATGTCGCCGAACTCTGCGACGCCGCGCTGCATCTGATCGACAAGCCCGACGCCAAATCGAAATCGCTGATGCGCTGGGTGAAGGGACCGGATTTCCCGACCGGCGGCATCATCGTCGATTCCAAGGAAAGCATTGCCGAGGCCTATATGACCGGGCGCGGCTCGTTCCGCACCCGCGCCAAGTGGCATGTAGAAGAGGGCGCCCGCGGCGCCTGGAATGTCGTCGTCACCGAGATTCCGTGGTTGGTGCAGAAGTCGCGGCTGATCGAGAAGATCGCCGAGCTCCTGAACGACAAGAAGCTGCCGCTGATCGGTGACATCCGCGACGAGTCCGCCGAAGACATCCGCGTCGTCATCGAGCCGAAGACGCGCAATGTCGATGCCGGTCTGGTGATGGAGTCGCTGTTCAAGCTCACTGAGCTCGAAAGCAAGATTCCGCTGAACCTCAACGTGCTGGTCAAGGGCCGCATCCCCAAGGTGCTCGGCCTCGCCGAGTGTCTGCGCGAATGGCTCGACCATCTGCGCGACGTGCTGCTGCGCCGCTCCAACTTCCGCAAAAACCAGATCGAACATCGGCTGGAAGTGCTCGGCGGTTACCTGATCGCCTATCTCAATATCGATGAAGTCATCCGGATCATCCGCACCGAGGATGAGCCCAAGCCGGCTTTGATGAAGGCATTCAGCCTCACCGAATTGCAGGCCGAGTCGATCCTGAACATGCGGCTGCGCAGCCTGCGCAAGCTCGAAGAGTTCGAGATCAGGAAAGAAGACAAGGAGCTCCGCGCGGAGCTCAAGGGCATCAACGCGATCCTGAAGTCCGAGACCGAGCAGTGGGCCAAGGTCGGCGAGCAGGTCCGCAAGGTGCGCGACATCTTCGGACCAAAGACGCCGCTCGGCAAACGCCGCACGGTGTTCGCCGATGCGCCGGAGCACGATCTCGCGGCCCTCGAAGAGTCGCTGGTCGAGCGCGAGCCCGTCACGGTCGTGATTTCCGAGAAGGGCTGGGTCCGCACGCTGAAGGGCCAGGTCGCAGATCTCTCCAACCTGACCTTCAAGACCGACGACAAGCTTGACAAGGCGTTCTTTGCCGAGACCACCTCGAAGCTGATGCTGCTGGCCACCAATGGACGGTTCTATTCGCTCGACGTGTCGAAGCTGCCGGGCGGTCGTGGCCATGGCGAGCCGATCCGCCTGTTCATCGACATGGAGGGCGATGCCGCCATCGTTTCGATGTTCGTGCACAAGGGCGGCCGCAAGTTCCTGATTGCCAGCCATGACGGTCAGGGCTTCCTCGTCAATGAGGACGACTGCGTCGGCACCACCCGCAAGGGCAAGCAGGTGCTGAATGTCGAGATGCCGAACGAGGCGCGGGCGCTGACGGTGGTCGGTGAAGGCAGCGATCAGGTCGCTGTCATCGGCACCAACCACAAGATGGTCATCTTCCCGCTCGATCAGGTGCCGGAGATGGCGCGTGGCCGCGGTGTTCGTCTGCAGAAATACACCAGTGCAGGTCTGTCGGATGTCGCCACTTTCGTGGCCAAGGAAGGCCTGACCTGGAAGGATTCGTCCGACCGCGAGCATCGTCTGACCTGGAAGGAACTGGCGGACTGGCGCGGCAACCGTGCGGATGCCGGCCGTCTCGCGACAGGCCTGCCGAAGTCGAACAAGTTCGGCCGCGTGATCGAGTAGGCATCGAGTTCGTAACTCGTAATATGTCGTCCCCGCGAATGCGGGGACGACATATAGAGCGTGCTGCGACTACAAATTTAACCGAGCGCCTCTTCAGTCACCCGGCTGGCCAGCACCTTGTCGATGCGGCGGCCGTCGAGGTCCATGACCTCGAACCGCCAGGCATGCGAGACGATCTCGTCGCCGACCTCGGGAATCTTGCCGAATTCCTGCAGCAGAAATCCTGCAAAGGTCTGATAGGGGCGCGACTGCGCGGGCAATTCGATGCCGAGCAGGGCGGCGAATTCCACCGCGGGCATCCAGCCGGAGATGAGGTAGGAGCCGTCCTCGCGTTTGTGGAAGGCGACCTCGGCCGGGCCTTCCTCGGTGTGAAAGGCGCCGACGATCGACTCCAGAATATCCGCTGATGTCACCACGCCTTGGAACACGCCGTATTCGTCATGTACGAGGCCGATATGGAATGGCGAGTCACGCAGGATCGCCACCACGTCGCGCGCATCGACCGTGTCGGGAATGACCGGCGCCTCGCGCACCAGCGCGCGGATGTCCGGCGTCTTGCCGCTCAAATACACATCGAGCAGATCCTTGGCCTGCACGATGCCGATGGCGGAATCGCCGTCGCCATCAAACACCGCAAAGCGCGAATGCGAGCTGCCCGCGAGTTCGGCCTGGATGGTCTCGATGGGATCGGCAAGATCGATCATCGCCACTTCATGGCGCGGAGTCATGACGGCACCGACGGGTAGGTCGCCGAGGCGCATCACGCCTGCGATCATTTCCTTTTCGCCGGGCTCGAGTACGCCGGCGGTTTCCGCTTCGGTCACGAGCGTGCGGATTTCGTCTTCGCTGACCTTCTCCTCGGCTTCACCGCGCTGGCCCAGCAGAAAAAGGATCGCCTTGCCGGAACGATCGAGCAGCCACACCAGCGGCAGTGAGATTTTTGCGAGCAGCACCATGGCCGGCGCAACGCGCACGGCCACCGCTTCGGGATCGCGCAGCGCGATCTGCTTCGGCACGAGTTCGCCGATGATGAGCGAGGCGTAAGTAATGATCGATACGACGATGCCGACGCCAAGCGTATCGGCGAGGCCTTTCGATAGACCAAGGTCAAGCAACAATATCGTGAGACGCTGGCCCAGTGTCGCGCCGGAGAAGGCGCCTGACAATACGCCGATCAGCGTGATGCCGATCTGCACGGTGGAGAGGAACTTGCCGGGATCGGAGGCCAGCGCCAGAGCGCGGCGAGAGCCTGTCACACCTTTTTCAACCAGAGCGGCGAGGCGGGCAGGACGGGAGGATACGATCGCCAGCTCCGACATTGCGAGCAGGCCGTTGACGACGATCAGGATCGCAACGATCCCGAGTTCGAGAGATAACACGCTTTATCCTTTTGGGTGATGTGCCCTTATTGTAGTCGATCCGCTGCTCCTGCGCCACGGTCGAGCGTGCGGCGCGACACATGGGCTCACACCCCTTGAAACGGAGATAGTTCGGCTGCGCGACAGCACCATCGCATTGATGCACTTGCTGTGACAATCAGAGATGGTATTCTGAAGCCGTCGCGGATTTGTACGCATAGACAATCGATGCGGGGCGGGTGTGCCGATGATGTCCTTTAATGGTCCGCTCCGACAATTTGATCGTAATCACGCTTGTATTTCGCACATACGCTCGAGCGTAATAAGCGGCATCGTTCTGGCTGGACTAATGTCACTGTCTGCATTGGCTGCCGACAAGCCGCCGCTTAGCCCCGATATCCTAGCTCCGACATCGACGTCCTCCAAGATCTCGGCGATCATTGAGTTCGGTCTCGTGGCTATCGATAGTGCACTGGAACGCAAGATCCCGCGCCGGCTGGCGACGTTCGAAGATGATGGGCGCAGTTGTTGGAACAGGAGAATTCTTGGCCGCGATGTGAACATCGATTGCAGCTATGAGGGAACGATCGATCGCACCGGTCCGATCTCGCTCCGTGCGGAGGCTGGCAAGCTGAATGCATCGATGCCGCTGTTCGGAAGTGTCGAAGGGCAGGGCATTGGTCGCTTCGCGCGGCTGCTGCATGGTGAGGGCGAGGGCGCGATGATGGTCTATGCCAGTGCGCGGCCGCGGCTTCGACCGGACTGGTCGGTGTTGCTGGACATGAGCGAAGGCTTCCGCTGGCAGGAGCCGCCGACGTTGCAAATCCTCGGTTTCCGGATCAACTTATCGAGGTATGTCGAGCCCAAGATCCGCGCGCAGCTGTCGCGCGTGCAGGGCGATGTAGCGAAAAACATTGCTGCGCTGAATATTAAGGCCAAGGCGACATCCGCGTGGCAGCACGCGTTTGCGACGGTGCCGATTGTCGATCAGCCAGCGATCTGGCTGCAGACGACGCCACAGAGTGTCGCTTTCTCGGGCGTGCGCGCCGAAGGCAAGGTGCTGGAAGGCTCGCTCGAGATCGCAGGCACAACCGTTACGGGGATCGGAACGCCGCCACCGGACAATGCGCCGACACCGTTGCCGGCTCTGGGCAGCGAGGTCAGCGATCCCGGCCGTTTCGAGATCATCGTGCCAGTCACCATCGACTACGCAGCGATCAAGCAGAAAGTGCAGGACGCTATCGCCGCCAATGCGGGCGGTGGGCCGAACATCAATGGCTTCGACATTTATCCGTCGGCGGGCAAACTCGTGGTCGGCCTGCGCGTCGGTGCGTCGTCCACAAACGCTGCTGGCGAATGGATCTATCTCACCGCGACGCCAAAGGTCGACGATGCGACGCAGATGGTCGCTTTTCCGGATTTGGCATTTCAGGCGGATGCGGCGGCAGCATCATCGGACATCGCAGCGATACTCGGCAATTCGGCCTTTCTGCAACAGCTGCGACAACGCCTCAGCGTCGGCTATCAGGCCGAGCGCGATCGTTTCATCGCATCGGCGAATGCGAAGCTGACGCGGCCGCTCGCCGACGGCTTTCGGAGCGAAGGACAATTGCAGTCGGCAGGTCTCGCGAACTTGCAGCTGCTATCTGACGGACTGCGGATTAACCTGCGCGTCAACGGCCGGCTGAAGTTGCTTTACGGGCTTTGATGCCGCGAAAGCGCGTTCGTTTACAACAAGAATGCTATAAATTTGACGAGGCGCCGATGACAATCCAGCTTCAACCCGCACTTCGAATAATCGCGGCATTGGCGACTGTAGGGTTCTCATTCCTCGCACAAAGCGCCTCGGCGCAAACGCCATTCTATCAGGCCTCCGCGCAGGAACTCACCGGTTCCCCCGGCACGTTGATCCGCTCCGAGCCGATGGCTTTCGCGCCGGTGGGCGCGCAAGCCTGGCGCATCCTGTATCGATCGACCGGTCTCGAAGGCCAGCCGATTGCGGTCTCTGGTGTCGCCGTCATTCCCGCAGGCGAGCCGCCGGCCAATGGACGGCCGATCGTGGCATGGGCTCATCCGACCACAGGCGTCGTTCCGCATTGTGCACCGTCGCTGGCGCTGTTCGTGTTTCAGCAAATGATGGGCCTGCGACCACTGATCGAGCGTGGCGCGGTCGTCGTCGCGACCGATTATCCGGGACTCGGCACTGCCGGACCACACCCTTACCTTGTCGGGACCAGCGAGGGCCGCGCGGTGCTCGATTCCGTGCGCGCGGCGCGGATGTTGCCGGGCTCCGGCGGCGCCCGCAGTTTTGCAGTGTGGGGCCATTCGCAGGGGGGCCACGCCGCGCTCTACACGGGCCTGCTGGCAAAGACCTATGCGCCGGAACTCAACCTGGTCGGCGTTGCGGCGGCGGCGCCCGCCACCGACCTGATCACGTTGATGGGCGACGACTTCAAGACATCCGGTGGCAAGAACCTCACCGCGATGACTCTGTGGTCCTGGACGCGTGTCTTCGGGGCGCCGATCGACAAGGTCGTACTTCCGGCCGCTATTCCCACCGTCGACCGGCTAGCGAACGATTGCATCGAGTCGATCTTCGATATCATCGAACGCGGCGCTGCCGAGAAGACCCTCGAGCAGACGTTCCTCTCCGTGTCCAACATCGCCACGATCGACCCGTGGAAGACGTTGGCCGCGCGCAATACGCCGGGTGTTCTGCCGAAGACCATTCCGCTGTTTCTGGCGCAGGGTGCTAATGACGATCTCGTGCAGCCCGCGGTGACAAAAGCTTACTTCCAGCGCCAGTGCAAGGCCGGCAGCCGCGTCACCATGTTGCTGATGCCGAACGTCGGTCATGGCTTTGCCGGCCGCGATGCCGCCAATGACGCCGTTAACTGGATGAGCGAACGCTTTGCTGGCAATGCAGCGCCAAGCGACTGCTGAACGCCAACTCTGCGCAATATGTGATGTCGCTACGCGATGTCACCGTACACGCGTCATCATCGCGACGATGTGACCGCCGCGTGACGTTTGATAAGTCAACTATCCCGTCGGATAGGGCAGATACCTCCGCATCGCACTTGCGGCGGCGCGCCTTGATATTATTTCGCTTGATGTCGAATTGATATAGCGCATGATGCGGCGATATCGGATGTCGCCGCGGGGGTCTGGTTTTGAAGAATTCAATCGGTTTTTCTCGCGTTCTTTCTCGATTATATGACACTGGCAATGCCTTTGCGTCGTGTTTGTCGGTCGCAGCGCCTGTTGTGGCTCTTCTCCTGCTCGCCGGCTGCGGCAAGAAGGAAGAGGCCGCTGCACCTCCGCCGCCACCCGTCACGGTCGCCAATCCCACCAAGAAGGTCACCACCGACTGGGATGAATTCACCGGCCGCTTTGATGCAATCGAACAGGTGCAGATTCGCGCCCGCGTAACCGGCTTCGTTACCAAGGTTGCTTTCACGGACGGCGCCGTCGTCAAGGCCGGCGATCTGCTGTACGAAATCGATCCGCGCCAGTATCAGGCTGCAGCGGAGCAGGCGCAGGGCCAGCTCGACGATGCCAAGGCCAAGGTCGTGCTGGCGGAGAAGGAGCTGGAGCGCGCGACCACGCTGATCAAGACCCAGGCGATCTCCGAGAATATCGTCGATCAACGCAGCCAGGCAATAGCCGCCGCGCAGGCCGCGACGCTGCAGGCCGAAGGTGCACTGAAGCAAGCTCAACTCAATGTCGAATATACCAAGGTGGTCGCGCCGATCGCCGGCCGCGTCAGCCGTCATCTCGTGACGGTCGGCAACCTGGTGCAAGGCAGCGAGAGTGGCGCGACGCTGCTGACCTCGATCGTGTCGCTGAGCCCGATCTATGTCTATTTCGACACCGACGAAGCCACTTATGTCCGCAACAGCAAGCTGTGGTTTGAGGGCAAGCGGCCGAGTTCGCGCGATACGCCCAATCCCGTGCAGATCACGCTGGTCGGCGAAACCAAGCCGTCGCACGAAGGCAAGATGGATTTCCTCGACAATCGGCTCGATGTCGGCACCGGCACGCTGCGCGGCCGCGCCATTGTCGATAACAAGGACCTCTCCATCCTGCCTGGCCAGTTCGCCCGGGTCCGGGTCATTGCCAGCGGCGAATATGAAGCGCTGTTGATTCCTGATGCTGCGGTTGCCAACGACCAGTCACGCAAGATCGTGATGGTGGTGAAAGCCGATGACACGGTGGAGGCGCGGCCTGTGACACTCGGGCCGCTGGATGGCGGATTGCGGGTGATCAGGGAAGGGCTCAAACCCGACGATCGGGTAATCGTCGACGGGATTCAGCGCGCCCGTGTGGGCGCCAAGGTGGCGCCGAAGATGGCTGCCGCGACGCCCGCACCAGCAGCTGGCACAAAGCCATGAATCTGGGCAGCCTCTCCGTCAACCGGCCCATCCTGGCGATGGTGCTCTCCATTGTGCTGCTGATCGTCGGCGCGCTTGCTTACACGACCTTGCCGGTTGCGGAATATCCGCAGGTGGCGCCGCCGACCGTGGTCGTGACCACGCAATATCCCGGCGCATCGGCACAGACTGTGTCGGATACCGTCGCGACGCCGATCGAGCAGGAGATCAACGGCGTCGAGGACATGCTGTATATCTACAGCCAGGCCACCTCGAACGGCCAGCTCAACATCACCGTGACTTTCAAGCTCGGCACCGATCTGGATAAAGCCCAGGTGCTGGTGCAGAACCGCGTGGCCATCGCGCAGCCGCGGCTGCCGGAGGAGGTCCAGCGCAACGGCGTCGTCACCCGCAAGAACAGTCCCGACCTGATGATGGTCGTGTTCATGCTGTCGCCTAACGACACTTACGACCAGCTCTACATTTCGAACTACGCGCTGCGTCAGGTCCGCGATCCGCTCCTGCGCCTCGATGGCATCGGCGACATTACCATCTTCGGCGCGCGCGATTATTCGATGCGGCTGTGGCTGGATCCTGACAAGATTGCCACGCTGGGCATGACCGCAGGCGACGTGCTGACTGCTATCCGCGCACAGAATTTGCAGATTGCGGGCGGCCAGGTCGCCGAACCGCCGATTGCAGATCGCGCGTTTCAGCCTAACCTGACCTTCACCGGTCGTCTGAAGGAGCCGAGGCAGTTCGAGGACATCGTGCTGAAAGCCGGCGACGATGGCCGTCTGGTGCGTCTCCGTGATGTCGCGCGCGTCGAGATAGGCGCGCTGTCGTCGACCACCAACGGCTTCCTGTTGCGCAAGGAAGCGGTGGCCATGCTGGTCTATCAGCGTCCGGGTTCCAACGCGCTGGCGACCGCGAAGAACATCGAAGAGGAGATGAAGAAGCTCAAGGCCGATTTCCCGAAGGGGCTGGACTACAATATCGGCTACAACCCGACCGAATTCATCGCCCAGTCGGTCTCGGAGCTGATCAAGACCATTTATGAAGCCATGGTGCTCGTGGTCATCGTCGTGCTGGTGTTCCTGCAAGGCTGGCGACCGGCGATCATTCCCATCATCGCTATTCCGGTGTCGCTGGTCGGCACATTCGCCGTGATGGCCGCGCTGGGCTTCTCGATCAACAACCTTACTCTGTTCGGGCTTGTGCTCGCGGTCGGCATTGTCGTCGACGACGCCATCGTGGTGGTGGAGAATGTCGAGCGCCATCTCGGCGACGGCATGAGCCGGCGCGACGCGGCGCTGCTGACCATGGACGAGGTCGGCGGCGCGCTGATCTCGATCGCGCTGGTGCTGTGCGCGGTGTTCGTGCCCACGGCATTTCTCGGCGGCATCTCCGGACAGTTCTTCCAGCAATTCGCCATCACGATCGCGGTCGCAACGGCGATCTCATGCTTCTGTTCGCTGACTCTGTCGCCGGCGCTGGCGTCGCTGATCCTGCAGCCGCATCACGAAAAGAAACCGCCGGCGAGCTGGAATTTTCTGGCACGGGGATGGGCGGCGTTCACCGGCGTGTTCAATCGCGGTTTTGACCGCCTGTCGCATGCCTATGGCGGCCTCGCGGGCTTTGTCATCAAGCATTCGGCGCTGATGCTGATCCTGTATGTCGCCCTGATCGGCTCTGCCGGCTGGCTGCTTTATGCCACGCCGCAGGGCTTCATTCCGGCGCAGGACCGTGGCTATGTCATCGTGGTCGCGCAATTGCCCGGTGCCTCGTCGCTGGCGCGCACGACGGCGATCGTCAAGCAGATCGAAGGCATCGTGCTGGATACGCCCGGTGTCGCGCGCATGCCGGCGCTGGCCGGCCTGTCCGGTGCCACCTTCACCCAGGCCGGCAATGCGGCCGCCATGTTCCCCGTGTTCGAGAATCCCGAGGAGCGCGCTAAGAAGGGGCTGAGCGCGGGAGCCATCACGGCTGAATTGCGCAAGCGCCTGTCGGTGATCGAAGGCGCTTTCATCATCGTGCTACCGCCACCCGCGGTGCCGGGCATCGGCACCGGTGGTGGGTTTGCAATGCGGATCGAGGATCGTCAGGGCAGGGGGCCGCAACTGCTGGCCGCGGCGACCGATGAACTCGTCAATGCCGCGCGCCGTGCGCCGGGCCTGACGTCGGTGTTCTCGCCGTTCTCCGCCAACACGCCGCAGGTGTTCGTCGATATCGACCGCCAGAAGGCGCAGATGCTCGGCGTGCCCATGCAGAACGTGACCGAGGCGATCGAGACCTATTTCGGTTCGACCTATGTCAACGACTTCAACATTCTCGGCCGCACCTATCACGTCACCGCGCAGGCGGATTATCCGTTCCGCAAGGAAACGGCGGATTTGGCGCGGCTGCAGACCCGCAACAGCGCGGGCAACATGGTGATGCTGGGCAGTGTCGTGAATTTCAGCGACACAGCAGGTCCGGACCGCGTCGCGCGCTATAATCTCTATCCGTCGTCCGAGTTGCAAGGTGACACGCTGCCGGGCACCAGCTCGGCCACGGCGCTCACGACCATGAAGAAGCTCGCGGACGACACGCTGCCGAGCGGTTTCGCGTTTGAATGGACCGATCTGTCCTATCAGCAGTCCACCGGCGCCAATGCGGGTCTCTATATTTTCCCGATCTGCGTGCTGTTCGTGTTCCTGGTGCTGGCCGCGCAATATGGCAGCTGGACATTGCCGTTCACGATCATCCTGATCGTGCCGATGTGCCTGCTCGCGGCCACCATCGGCGTACGCATCATGGGGCAGGACATCAACATCCTCACCCAGATCGGTTTCGTCGTGCTGGTCGGCTTGGCGGCAAAGAATGCGATCCTGATCGTCGAGTTTGCCCGCGACATCGAGCAGGAAGGCCGCGACCAGCTCGAAGCCGTGATCGAGGCCTGCCGTTTGCGTATCCGCCCGATCCTGATGACGTCTTTCGCCTTCATTCTCGGCGTGCTGCCGCTGGTGATCTCGTCGGGCTCCGGCTCGGAGATGCGTCAGGCCGTCGGTGTTGCGGTGTTCTTCGGCATGATCGGCGTCACGATCTTCGGTCTCGTTTTCACGCCGGTCTTCTACATCCTGATCCGGCGCCTGTTCCCCGGCTCCGTCGAGATCCACGCCAAGGAGCAAGGCGCGCATGGTTAAAGCGCCGCAGGATGGGTTTCGCAAAGGCTCAACCCATCCTACAAGTGTCTCATGGAAACTGCCGCACGCATTGAACTGATGAGCTGGCTGGTCGGCGAGGGTCTGACCGGCCTTCCGGAAAACGACCTGATCCGTGGCTTCTGCGAGCGCTGCCGTGCCGGCGGCATCGATGTATCCCGTGGTCTCGTCTTCATTGACACGCTGCATCCGATCTTCGAGGGCCGTGGCTTTCGCTGGAACGACACGGCCAGCAACGAGAGCGACGTGTTCGAATACGGCTCGACCGAGATCGGCGAGGCCGCCGCGAACTGGCGACGATCGGTGTTCTTCCACATGCTGGAAGAGGGGCACGACGAATTGCGGCTCGATCTGCACGCGCCCGGGATTGCCGACCGCTTCTCGATGGTCAGCAGCTTGCGGGAAGGCGGTCACCGCCATGGCGCCGTGTTCCTGCACAAGTTCGGCGAGGCTGGCTCGATGGGGCAAATGGATTGCCTCTATTCGTACTGGGCCACGCGCCATGAAGACGGGTTCGACGAGCGCCAGATGTCGGCGTTGCGCGAACTGGTGCCGATGCTCGGTCTCGCCATCAAGTCGGGAGCCCAGATGGAGATCGCGCGCACCCTTGGCCGCGTCTATCTCGGCCGCGATGCCGCTGAACAGGTTCTGCGTGGCAAGATCGCGCGAGGCGTCACTGAGCGTATCAATGCGGTGTTGTGGTTTTCCGACCTGCGCAATTCCACGGGGATCAGCGAGGCGATCGGACCGGACGAGATCATCCCGTTCTTGAATGACTATGCCGAAGCCTCGATCGCTGCGATCCATGATGTCGGTGGCGACGTGCTCAAACTTATCGGCGACGGCATTCTGGCGATGTTCACCGGCGACGACATGGTGAAGGCGAAGCGCAACGCCTTGCGCGCCGAACATCAGTTCCGCAAGAATATCGCCAAGCTGAATGCGAAACGACTAGCGGCGAACCGGCCAGTCACGACGGCCTATGTCGGTCTGCATGAGGGCGAAGTATTCTACGGCAATATCGGCAGCGACGAGCGGCTCGATTTCACCGTGGTTGGTCCCTCGGTCAACGAGGTGAGCCGCATCGCTTCCATGTGTTCGTCGGTCGATCGGCCGCTGTTGACCTCGTCCGCGTTTCAGGCCGGGCTCGATGCGGCCGGCCGCAAGTATCTGGTCTCCACGGGCCGCTACGCCTTGCGCGGTATCGGCCGTGCGCAGGATCTCTACACGCTGGATCCCGAGATCGACAGCGACGAGGTCGTGCGCGGCGGCTATGAGCGCTATCTGGCGCGTTAGCTGACCGCAGTGGTTGGCTGGCGCATGGCGTAGAGTACGATAGCGATCAGGCAGGCTGCACCGAGAACGATGCCGAGCGCCAATGCGGCCTGCGGCACGATCGTGGCCGACAGGGATACGCCGATCGCGGCCCCCATCATCTGCCAGAAGCCGAGCAGTGCCGAGGCGGCGCCGGCATGGGTGCCGAACGGCGACAGCGCCTGCGCCGTGCCGAGCGGATTGACCACGCCCATGCCCAGCAGGAACACACAGGTCGCGGCGATGAAGGTGACGACGTTGCCGTGGAAATAGGCGGTCGCGAGCACCGCGATGCTGCCGATGAACGCGATCAGCAATCCATAGCGAATGGCCCGATCCAGCCCGAAGCGGGGAGCGAGGCGGGCGGCCAGCATGCCGGAGCCGAACACAACCAGCACGGTGCCCGCAAAGAACAGCCCGAGCGCAATCGGTGTGAAGCCGTAGCCCTCAATGAGAATGCGAGGTGCTGCGGAGAAGATCGAGAACAGTCCACCCATGATCAGGCCAACTGTGGCGGCTGGGATCAGGAAATGGCGGTTCACCGAGAGCTTGAGATAGGTCGCGCTGACGGCGAGCGGATTGAGCGGGATACGCGTTATGGTGTGGGTTTCGCCGAGCACCAGGACATAGCTGAGCGCCGACAACAACGCGAAAGCGCCAACGAAAACAAATTCTGAACGCCATCCGAAAAAATAATCGAGCCCGCCACCGAGCAGCGGGGAGAAGCCGGGGGCTGCTGCCTGCGCGATCATCACCAAGGTGAGTGCGCGTGCCAGCGCGGCGCCGCTGAACAGGTCGCGGGCGATGGCGCGCGAGAGGACCGAGGTCGAACAGGCACCGGCGGCCTGGATCGCGCGGCCGACCAGTAGCGAAGAAAGATCAGTCGAGACGCCACACCAGATGCTGCCGATGATGAAGACAGCGAAACCGGCCAGCACCGGCATGCGACGCCCGTAACGGTCGGAGATCGGCCCGACCAGCAATTGGCCAAGCGCGAAGACCAGCAAAAACACGGTGATCGATGCCGTAACTGCGGGCGTCGTTACCTGCAACGATACCGCCATCTGTGGCAGCGATGGCAGCAGTATGTTGGTCGCCAGGGTACCCATCGAGGCCAGCCCCGCGAGGACCGCGATCTGCAGTGCGGTGGAGGATGCTTCCTGCGGCGGGGTATCTGCCATGGCGTCTGCCGTGCGGTCGGTCATATGATGGTCCTCATTTTCATAAATGATGTACATCATATAAAGGGGGCTGCAAAGAGCAGGGCAGTCATGCGGTATTCCGGGAGGACGGGTGCCACCGCCGTGTTCCCGGCGGTGATTGGGGCTACTGGATCAGTTGCCGTACAGGTAATTCGGCAGCCACAGCGTCAGGCCGGGCCAGATATACATCAGCACCATGCAGATGATGACGATGAGCATGTAGGGCATCATGCCGGAGAAGATCTGGTTCAGCGTCACATGCGATGGCGCGACGCCTTTCAGATAGAAGGCGGACATCGCGACCGGCGGCGACAGGAAGGCGGCCTGCAGGTTGACGAAGACGAGCACGCCCCACAAGATCGGGTCGATGCCAAAATGCTTCAGCATCGGCAGGAAGATCGGCACGAAGATCACGATGATCTCGGTCCATTCCAGCGGCCAGCCGAGAATGAAGATGATCGCCTGCGACAGGATCATGAACTGCACCGGCGTCAGGTTCAGCGACAGCACCCAGCTCTCCAGCAGCGCCTGTCCGCCGAGAATGGCGAACACCGCGGAGAACAGCGCCGATCCGACGAATAGCCAGCACACCATGGATGTGGTCTTGGCGGTCAGGAACACGGCCTCCTTGGTGCGTTTCCAGTCCAGCGTCCGAGCCTGGAAGGCCAGCAGGAACGCGCCGGCGGCACCGACGGCGGCGGACTCTGTTGCCGTCGTGATGCCGAGCAGGATCACGGCCAATACGATGGCGGTCAGGATGCCGAGCGGCATCACGGACGATGTCAGCAGTCGCAATACCTCGAACTGCGCGGCGCCCATGGTCCAGTAATAATAGAACAGCATCAGTGCGATGATGGCAGCAGTGAAGGCGAAGTAGGTGTAGAATTCCGGCGGTGGTCCGGCATCGACGGGCGCGTTGGTCGGGCTGTTCTGCAGGTCGGCGTTGCCCATCTGCTGCAGAACTTCGGGTTCACTCTCTTTTGCCGAGCCGGACTGGGCGGCGCCGAGCTCCTCCAGCTTTTCTTCTTCGGGTGCGACCGTGCCGCTGGACTGAACCCGCTCGGTGATCGCGGCCGGCGTGGGGGCGTCGGGCTGCGGATGGATGACGACATACCACCACGCGGCCCATAGCGTGGTCAGCGCCAGGACGAGCGGCACCAAAGCAAAGCCGAGATTCTTCAGGATCGTCGCATAGGTGACCCGCGCGCCGTCCATGGTCAGCGCCATGGCGCGCGACGGTGCCACGGCAGCCGTCAGCAGGGCCGGCAGCATCTTGTGCGAATAGGCTTGCTGCAGATCGGCAATCCACGGCCGGATGGGCACGCGCGTTTCGCTCTCGGGCAGCTTCGGCGCGATCTTCGGGTTAATGAGCGCCCAGCCGATGATGTAGACGAGATAGAGGAAGGCCAGAAAGAAGCCCGGAAACATCGCAGCGGCATAGAGCTTCACGACAGACTGTCCGGCGACGGCGGCATAGACGATGATCATCACCGATGGCGGGATCAGGATGCCCAGCGTGCCGCCAGCCGTGATCACGCCGGACGCCAGCTTGACGTCATAGCCGGCCTTCAGCATCGGATTGAAAGCGATCACGCCCATCAGTACGACGACAGCGCCGACGAGGCCTGAGGCAATGCCCCAGAAAGTGCAGACGATCAGCGTCGCCACCGCCAGCGAGGCCGGGACGCGGCGGAAGGCCAACTGGATCGAATAGAACATCTTGTCGACCAGCGCGCCACGTTCCATCACATAGCCCATCAACACGAAGAGCGGGATGGAGATCAGGACGTCGTTGGTCATGGCGCCATAGGTGCGCTGGACCATCAGATCGAAGATGTGGTTGTCGGCCCAGGACTCACCCGCGCGGTAATAGGCGAAGAAGCCGAAGAACATGCCGAGACCCATCAGCGTGAAGGCCGTGGGGAAGCCCAGCATGATCACGACAACGATGAGGCCGAGCATCAGGAGGCCGAGTGCAGGATCGCTCATTTTTGCGTCTCCCCGCCCATGCCGCGCTGGCGTGCGCTCTCCTCGATCTCCTGCGCCTGCGCGATGGCATTCCGGCGCACGTCATCATCGACGTGTTCGCTATGCGCGAGCTGCTCCTCGACGACATCGATTTCGGACACGTCCTTGAGCCGGCTCGGCCACACCCCTGTCTTCAGGCAAATCGCGGCGCGGGTGATTTCAGCCATGCCCTGCAACAACAGCAACGCGCCGGCGAGCGGGATCATCGCCTTGAAATGATAGACGGGCGGCCCGTCCGCCGTGACGTTGGAATGCTCGCGGATGCGCCAGCTGTCGCCCGCATAGTCCCAGCCCGCATAGACCAGCGCGGCGATGCCGGGCAGGAAGAACACGATGTAGAGAACGAGATCGAGCGAGGCCTGCGTGCGCGGCCGCATCGAGCTGTATAGAAAGTCGCCACGGACATGACCGTTCTGCGCCAGCGTATAGGCGCCGCACAGCATGAATAGCGTGCCATAGAGCATGTTCGACGCGTCGAAGATCCACGCCGTCGGCATGTTCAGCATATAGCGCTTGAACACTTCGGCGCAGACGAGGCCCATCAGTCCCAAAATGAGCCAGGCCGCGGCCTTGCCGGCGAATGTACTGATACCGTCGATGGATTGCAGGAAACGCTCAGCGGTCATTTCATGGAGGCCAGTCTACAGGACATGTGGGCAGGTGAAGATCGGCGATATCAGGCAACAACAAAGCATCATCCGGGAGAAAGTCCCGGATGATGCGGGATATGTGCGCCTGATGGCGTCAGGTCTTCTTCTTCGCGTTCGGGCCGAAGTAATGGTTGTAGGCCATGCGGCGATTCACGACCGTGTCCTGCTCCCACTGCGTGGCGCGCTTGGCGAAGGCCTGCTGGGACTCGGAGATTTCCTTGAACAGGGGATTCTCGGCCGATTTCTTGGCGACGACCTCGTCATAGACCTCAAGCTGCTTCTGCAGGATCGAGTCAGGTGTCTTGTAGAACTTGACCTTGTCCTTGCTCTGCATCTCCGCGTAGTCCTGCGAATAGCGGTCGATGGCCTTCCAGGACATTTCCTGACCGGCCGCATCGGCGGCGCCCGCGATGATCGCCCGCAGCTTCTCGGGCAGGGCGTCATATTTGGTTTTGTTGAACAGGATTTCGAACTGTTCGGCATTCTGGTGATAGCTCTGCAGCATGCAGGTCTTGGATACGTCGGGGAATCCAAGGATGCGGTCCGACGAAGCGTTGTTGAACTCGGCCGCATCGAGCAGGCCGCGATCCATCGCCGAGACGATTTCGCCGCCGGGCAATGCGTTCACCGCTGCACCAAGGCCGGTAAACACGTCGATGGAGATGCCGACGGTGCGGAATTTCACACCCTTGAGATCATCGGCCTTGGTCACCGGCTTTTTGAACCAGCCGAGTGGCTGGGTCGGCATCGGCCCGTAGGGAAGTGACACGACATTGGCATTGATCGATGCATAGAGCTTTGCCAGAAGCTCTTTGCCGCCGCCAAATTTGTGCCAGGCCAGCAGCATGTTGGCATCCATCGCATAGGCCGGGCCGGAACCCCACAGAGCCAGCGCAGTCTGCTTGCCATAGTGATAGACCATCACGCCATGGCCGCCGTCGAGCGTGCCTTTGGAGACCGCATCGAGCAGGCCGAAGGCCGGGACTACGGCGCCGGCCGGAAGCACTTCGATCTTGAGGTCGCCGCCCGTCATGTCGTTGACCTTCTTGGCGTAGTCGAGCGCGTATTCGTGGAAGATGTCCTTGGCCGGCCAGGTGCTCTGCCAGCGCATGCTGATCGGGCCCTGCGCCTGGGCGATTGCCGGAGCGACGACGCTTGCAGCGGCACCGGCGGTGGCGACTTTCAGAAAGCGGCGCCGAGACGGAGTCCTGTCCTTGGATGAAGCCATTGTGTTCTCCCCGAATGGTCGTCCTTTTGCGGACTGACCTTGTTGATTGGTAACAAGACAAAGGCTTGCTTGCAGCTTTGGCAAGAAAGTTCGCTTTGCTGCGACGCTTCGACGCGGCGTAACTACATTAACTATCCGTGCTGCGGTGCGGGGAGATCATGAGCGAGTGCGAACTACAGATGAACTACACCAAGCCTGTTAGACTTTCGTCGGAACGCATCCGGTCAAATCGCCGACCATGTCCGGCTGCCGTTCCAGTGTAACCGCCGGAGAGGTCAAGATCACCATGGCCTGCCAGGCGAAACCCGCGACGGCGAGGTAGAGGCACGCCTCCGCGTGATAGAGCCCGCCGACAACGGCCGCGATCCCGGTCCCGATCGGACGGGCGCCGTAACTCAGGATGTTGATCGCGGAGACGCGTCCGAGCAGGCTCGGCGGCGTTACCGACTGTCGCAACGTCGCGGTGGAGATCACCCACAGGATCGGACCGACGCCGAGCAGGAAGAAGCTCAGGCCCGCCAAAGCCGGCGAGGGGATCCATGTGGTCAGTGCCATCACAACGGAGGCAACGAAGCCGGTGACGGGGCCAAGCGCGATCACGGTGCCGAACGGCAACCGTCTCATCACACGTGTTGCCAGCAATGCGCCGATCACCATGCCCACGCCATACATCGCGAGTGTCACGCCGACGCCGGAGGCGGAGAGGCCGAGATGGCGAACCGCGTAAGGCACGAACACTGCCAGCACGATGAAGGACGCGGCGCTGAAGATGAATTGTGTGATGAAGACCGGCCGCAAATACTGATGATAACAGACGAAGGACAGGCCTTCGGCGATATCCTGCACCGGGTTGCGTTGTTGAATGGCTGTGCGCAGGGGCTCGTGGATGCCCGATAGCAACGCGACAGCGATGATCGACAGCGCTGCGGCAAAGCCGAAGGCAGGCGCGGCGCCAGTGAAGCCGACGAGCGCGCCGCCGATGGCAGGACCACTCGCAAAAGCCGCGGTGCGCGCGATTTCGATCCGCGCATTCGCCGCGCCAAGCAATTGCGGCACGACCAGCGATGGCACAAGAGAGGGCGCGGCGACGCTGTAGACCACGGTGCCGCACACCGCGACGAAGCCGAGCAAAGCGAGCAGCGGCATCGTCAGCGCGCCGAACCAGATCAGTGCCAGGATCAGCAACAGCGCGATCGCGCGCAGCGCCTCAGCTCCGGCCATCAGGGCACGGCGCGACATGCGGTCGGCGAGCAGGCCGGCGGGAATGGCGAACAGCACGAAGGGCAAGGTCAGCGCGGTTTGCAGCAATCCGGTCTGGCCTTCGCCGACGCCGAGCAATAGCACCGCGACGATGGGCGCGGCCGCTAGCGCGATCTGCTCGGCCGACTGCGCCGCGAGGTTCGACCAGGCGAGGCGGTTGAAAGTGTCAGGCAGTCGATCAATGGAGGAGTGGGACATGGCGATTCCTGTCTGTGACAGCCACCATGGGGGCCGGACGAGCGCGCAGCCACCCGATTACTGAGCGCACGCCGTGACAGGGAGTGCCCACCAACCGGCTAGATGCAGTTGCAAATGAGTTGCAACAAGGGAGGGATTGCTCTATGCAGCTCTGATGGATGCACTTTCGCCGAAAACCTCGCCCGATTCGTCAACGTCTCCAATCCCTGGCAGCGTTCCAGACGCGGCGGGCTGGCGCTCCGGCCTTGGCGGGGATTTCCGCCGCAGCCTCTCGGAGGTCAATTCGTCGATCCCGGTTCCGATCGGCGGCCACTGGTTTCGGCGGCTGCTGGCATTCGCCGGACCGGGTTACATGGTCTCGGTCGGCTATATGGACCCCGGCAACTGGGCGACCGATCTCGCAGGTGGCTCGAAATTCGGCTACACGCTGCTCTCGGTGATCCTGCTGTCGAACGTGATGGCGATCCTGCTGCAGGCACTGGCCGCGCGTCTGGGCATCGTCACCGACCGCGACCTGGCGCAGGCCTGCCGTGACAGCTTTTCCCGGCCGGTCAACATCATGCTGTGGCTGGCCTGCGAGACGGCGATCATCGCCTGCGATCTGGCGGAAGTGATCGGTACCGCGATTGCGCTGCAGCTGCTGTTCGGCATTCCGCTGATCGGGGGCGCGCTCATCACCGCGCTGGATGCCTTTCTGCTGCTGTTGCTGATGAACAAGGGTTTCCGTTTTCTGGAAGCTTTCGTGATCGCGCTGCTCATCGTCATCGCGGTCTGTTTCACGGTTCAGATTGTCGCTGCGGCGCCGCCCGTGGCTGCAGTGCTGAGCGGCTTCCTGCCGTCCACCGCGATCGTGACCAATCCCGAAATGCTCTACATTGCGATCGGCATCATCGGCGCAACCGTGATGCCGCATAACCTCTATCTGCATTCGTCGATCGTGCAGACCCGTGCCTATCCGCGCACCGATGAGGGCCGCCGCGACGCGATCAAGTGGGCGACGACGGACAGCACCATCGCGCTGATGCTGGCGCTGTTCATCAACGCGGCGATCCTCATCGTCGCCGCCGCGACGTTCCATACGTCAGGTCATGCCGATGTGGCCGAGATCGGTCAGGCTTACGAGTTGTTGTCGCCGTTGCTAGGCCTCGGTATCGCATCGACGCTTTTCGCGATCGCACTGCTGGCATCCGGTCTCAACTCGACGGTGACGGCGACGCTGGCCGGCCAGATCGTGATGGAAGGCTTTCTCCGGCTGCGCCTGCCGAACTGGGCGCGCCGGCTCGTGACCCGTGGCATCGCGATCGTCCCGGTCGTGGTCGTCACCGCGCTCTATGGCGAACGCGGCACCGGACAACTCCTCGTCTTCAGTCAGGTCATCCTGTCGATGCAGCTGCCGTTTGCGGTCATCCCGCTGGTGCGGTTTGTCTCGGATCGGCGAAAAATGGGTGACTTCGTAATTTCGCGGTCGGTCGCCACGGTGGCATGGATCATCGCTGGCATCATCGTGATCCTGAACTGCAAGCTGCTTTACGACACCTTTTTCGGCTGAAGCCTTGAAATTTAAGGCAGCTGCAGATGATGCCACCAGACTTTGGTGAAGGGGACTGGCCTTCGTGGCCATGTGCGACGTAATCCTGCCGCGCTGGATTTCGCGATCTCCCGCGTGAGCTCCATGACGGTCCGGCATGCCAGCGTCAGGCTTCCGTGACGCGACATCGCCTGAGCAATGTGGCGCGTGACGACCGAATCGACCAGTTTCGACGATTGCAGACGGCACATCCTTCGATGCCGCGGCGACTGCATAGGGTCCCAGCAAAGCGTAGATGCTTCCTTCGGCGACAATATGCGTTTGCAGGCTGAGTGAATCGGCCTCCAAGGCGACGTTGAGCGAAATGCCTTAGCCTGCAACCTCGGAAGCCGCCGACATCAGCTCTCGTGGAGTGGGAGCCCCGAACATGCGATTGCCCCCCTCAGGAACTTCGGTAAAGCTCCAACGTACGATGCCCTCCCGGTCAAGCAGGAATTGGCCAAAGAGCTGACCCTGGCCAGTTGTAAGCATGTGCTCGTCGGCTTCGGTTATTTCGTAGCCGTCCTTCATGTTGAGAAGATCGGCCGCCGCCATCGGGTTCATCGGCTCGGGCAGTTCGCCCGGCATGTCCATCCGCATGCTCATGACGGCGTTCATACCCAGCTTGCGCGGCCATTCGGTTTCGCTCTCCGTGAACTCGAGATTGGGCAAGCCAAACGCGCGGTGCGAGACGCGCTCGGGGTCGGACGCGGCGAGCAGATTGGGCAAGGGATGATACCGGAAATAGAGCCGCGCACGGTCGATAGGCGTGTTGACCACCACGAGACTCTCGACGCCTTTCTCGCGCAGGGCCGGGTCAAGTTGCGCCTGGGCCGCGAGATGGCGCCGGCAGAACGGGCAGTGCAGACCTCGAAACAAGCCGACCAGTACTGGGCTGTGGCCGCGAAAGTCATCAAGCGCGATCTTGCCGTCACGTGTGATCGCATCCAGCACAATGTTCGGTGCGCGGTCGCCCGGGTGGAGTAGCCCATCGACATGATGCTCAGACATGGTCAACCTCCTCTACTTGCTAATCAAGAAATGGCAGTACGACCAGCGCTTCGGGATCAAGCCCGTGTCGGGCGCAGACATCGTGCGCCAGAGCAAAATACCGCTCGGCCTCAGGCATGTCGCCTCGATCGAGGTTCAGCGTCGCGAGACCATCATAGCATGGAAAGAGCTGCTGGGGCTCGCCCGTTTCCTGCGCCACCTCAATTGCTTCATTGTAGCAGCGGGCGGCGAGTTCCGGCTGGCCATGGCATTGATGAATTTGCCCGAGCACAATCAATGGCACAGCGAGATGTTCGCGCTGATCAAGCGAGCGGTCGAGTTCGATCGCCTTTTCGGCCGCCGGCACGCCTTCGTCGGCACACCTGTCCGTGAAGGTGCAACAGGCGACAGCGAGATTGACAAGGAGACGCGCCTGAAAACCGAGATCGCCGATCCGGCGGGCGACATCAAGACCGCGCCGGCATACTTCCATGGCTTGCGCCGGATCGACCATCGTGTAGAGCACGCCAAGATTGGTGTAGCCGCGGCAGGCTGCGCTGAGAAGGCCAGCGGCTTCGGCAACTGCGACGCTTCGCTCCACCTCGCGAACGGCCTCCTGGCTTCGGCCCAGCCGCGCCAATGCAACCCCCTTGGTATTGAGCGCCTCCGCGGTGGCGCGAGCCGCTTCTAGTCCGGCTTGCTTGTCTACCTCCGGCGGCACGGATTGAGCGTAGCCAAGCGCATCGTCTGCCCATCTCGCGGCCGCAGCATGATCGCCGATGCGAAACGCGAGGTGGCCGCGCTCCTGTAACAGGTGCGCCCACTCGATCGGCGCGTCCGTTCCTTCGAGCAACGCAGCCGCCTCGGCGTAATGCGCCTCCGCCCCGTTTCGTTTGCCGGCGTCCCACATCAAACGGCCAAGCTTGCGAAGTATCCGCGCTCCGGCGGCGCGGTCCCCGGCCGCGCGGTGGGCCTCCAATACCGTCTGGTAATGTTCGTCGGCCGTGTCACGCCGGCCCGCCGTTCCACACAGGTCGGCAATTCGTTCGTATAGCACAAGCCGTTCCGGTCCTTGATCGCCAGCGGTCAACAAGACGGCGAGGGCCTGCTGATAGAGGCGGATGGCGTCGTCGTTGGCATAGATCGCGCGTGCGCGATCGCCAGCCGCGCTCAGGTAATGTGCACCCTTCGGCTTGCTCGCGCTGAGGCAGAAATGATGTCCCAGTAGAGAGAGGTCTTCGAGCCGCTCCGGATCATCTCCGCACAGCCGCTCCAGGGCAGCACCGATCCGCCCATGCATCTCAATGCGCCGTTGCAGAAGGAGGTTTTGGTAGATCACATCCTGAAGCATGGTTTGCGTGAAACGATAGGATTGCAGCGAAATCGAATTTGCGCCCGCGATCTCCTCGATGATCTCGGCGTCGCACAGCAGTTCAAGCCCTGCCTCTACTTTCGCCGGGTCGGTCGCTGTGGCACCGAGAAGGGCCGCATCAAAGCGCGGCCCGATGACCGCTGCCTCCTGGGCCAACCTGCGCACGCCGTGTGGCAGTCGGTCCACTCGCGCGAGCAGCAACGCCTGAATACTCGCCGGGATGTCAGCAGCCGCTTCATCGGACTTGATCTGCCAATGCGAGCCGTCACGTTCCAAAATGCCAGCTTCGATGAGACCGCGTATGATTTCTTCCACGAACAGTGGATTCCCGCTCGCGCGTTCGAGAATTCGATTGAACAGATTGCCGGATGATCCATTCCAACCGTCACCGAAGAACGCCGCGAGCAGCTTTTGTCCGTCGGCGATGCCAAGGGGTGCCAGCCGCAGTGTTGTATGGCTAATTCGACTTGAGTCGAGCTGGTCCATTTCAAGTGTCGGCCGGTGTGTGAACAATAGCATCAGCCGCCCGCGCTCCAGCCGATCCATCACGAACCGCAGCGCCTCAAGCGATACGGCGTCGGCCCAGTGCAGGTCCTCGACAATGATCAGGAGGGGCGATAGGGCCAGACGCCGTTCGAAGACGGTGCGGATCGCGAAAAAAATCTGCCGTCGAAGCTGTTCCGGTTCAACGTGCTGCAGGGCGTCGTCGGGGTCGCCGAGACCAAGAACATAAAAATAGAGGGGCATCAGCCGCTCGACCTCTTCGGCCGCCATGCCAAGCCCCGACAACGCTTCGGCTAGCTTGGCTTGCGCCTCTGCCGCCGAAGCCTTGTGCGCGATGCCGTAGGCGCTGCGCAGCACTGCGGCAAGAGTACCGTAGGATTGCTCGCCCAGCGGCGAGCAAGCGGCCCGCCGGATCGCCACGCCTGCGAAGCGATCCTCATCGCGAGCGCGGGTAACGAATTCATCCACCAAGCGCGTTTTTCCGATGCCGGCTTCGCCAACCAGCCGCATCAGCTGGGCAGCTCCGCCACACGCCAGATCAAGGCACCCCATCATACGGGCCATCTCCGCGTCGCGCCCGATCAGCGGCGCGCTCAGGCCCAGTATCTCGAGTCCGCGTGCCGCACGCGGTGTCTCGAGCGGCCCCCTCAGACGATGGACCAGGACGCTGCCTGCCTTGCCGCGCAGCGCAACGTCGCCGAGCGATTCATACGAGAATGCATGCCGGGTGAGGCGGTAGGTCAGCGGTCCCACCAGCACGTCGCCCGGGGGGGCCATCGACTGCAAGCGTTGAGCGGTATTCACCGTGTCGCCGGTCACGGAATAGGATTTGGCAACGCCTGCGCCCAATCCACCCGCAACCACGTGCCCGGTGTTGATTCCGACATGAAGCATGAGCGGCAAACCGGCAGATATCTTCGAGCGTTCGCTCAAGCACGCCGTGCGCTTGATCATGTCGAGAGCCGCGCGGAGCGCCCGCTCAGGATCGTCCTCGTGCGCGGCCGGCGCACCAAACAGAGCGAGTAGCGCATCGCCAATGAATTTGTCTACGAAGCCGCCGAAATTTTGCACCGCTGCGGTCAGTTCCTCGAATAGTTCGTTCTGAAACGCCTGCATGACTTCCGGGTCGAGCCGTTCGCTCATCGTGGTGAAGCCGCTGAGGTCCGCAAACAGCACGGTGATGGTGCGGCGGTTGGCTTCGCTGTCGACCTTATGGAGCGTCCGCCGGGGTGTGCGCTCGGGCTCGACAAGCATCAGCGCCGGTGAACGGGCGCCAGTCGTGACCGTCGCCGAAATTGTTGGCGATGACGGCTCCCGCTGGTTGCCGGCCTTGGGGGCGTGATCGACGCGGGCGCCGCATTTCGGGCAATACGCAAAATCCGGTGCGCACGCGTAGCCGCAACTGGGGCATGGGTCCGGCTGCTTCGCGCCGCATTTTGGGCAGAACGCAAAGCCGCTCTGAACCTCGAAACCGCAACGCGAGCAGTTCATGGATCAAGACCTCGCGGAAGCCGCGATGGCACGATCTAATCCTGGACCTCGTCGAACAGGCCCTGGATCCTTGGTAACAATGGGCTTGTGGCGCCGGAAGAGCAAGCCATGGCTGCGGCCCTGCCAGCGCGCATGCGCGACCGGGATCATCGATGCCGCTGATCGGGCCTCGACTACGCGCGGCGTAGTCCTGCCGCGCTGGATTTCGCGATCTCCCGCGTGAGCTCCATGACAGTCCGGCATGCCAGCGTCAGGCTTCCATGACGCGACATCGCCGGAGCAATGTGGCGCGTGACGATCGGATCGACCAGTTTCGACGATTGCGACGGCACTCCTTCGATGCCGCGGCGTCCTTCCATACGTCAGGTCATGCCGATGTGGCCGAGATCGGTCAGGCTTACGAGTTGTTGTCGCCGTTGCTAGGCCTCGGTATCGCATCGACGCTTTTCGCGATCGCACTGCTGGCATCCGGTCTCAACTCGACGGTGACGGCGACGCTGGCCGGCCAGATCGTGATGGAAGGCTTTCTCCGGCTGCGCCTGCCGAACTGGGCGCGCCGGCTCGTGACCCGTGGCATCGCGATCGTCCCGGTCGTGGTCGTCACCGCGCTCTATGGCGAACGCGGCACCGGACAACTCCTCGTCTTCAGTCAGGTCATCCTGTCGATGCAGCTGCCGTTTGCGGTCATCCCGCTGGTGCGGTTTGTCTCGGATCGGCGAAAAATGGGTGACTTCGTAATTTCGCGGTCGGTCGCCACGGTGGCATGGATCATCGCCGGCATCATCGTGATCCTGAACTGCAAGCTGCTTTACGACACCTTTTTCGGCTGAAGACCTGAAATCCAGGACGGTCGCGGATGATGCCGAAGACGGATCGTCAGCCGGACCGGCTAATCCTGCGGCTCGGGCATCGTCTCGCCTGTCGCGTCCACGCGCAGCCATCCTGATGGCGCCAGCCGCTGCTGCGGCAGATAGCGGCCCTTGTAGTCCATCTTCTTAGAGCCTTCGATCCAGTAGCCGAGATAGACGTAAGGCAGGCCGAGCCGCCTCGCGCGGGCGATGTGGTCGAGGATCATGAAGGTGCCGAGCGAGCGGCTTTCCTCGCCGGGCTCGAAGAACGAGTACACCATCGACAGCCCGTCACTGAGTACGTCAGTCAGCGCGACCGCGAGCAGGTCCTCGCCGCGTCCGGTGATTCCTGTATCGGGGCCGCGGCGGCGATATTCGATGATGCGGGTTTCGACGTGGCTGTCTTCCACCATCATCGCGTAATCGAGCACGGTCATGTCGGCCATGCCGCCATGGCGATGGCGCTGGTCGAGATAGGCGCGGAACACCGAATACTGTTCGGAGGTCGGCACCGCGCTGCGCTGCTCGCCGATCACGTCGGCATTGCGTGCCTGGATCTTGCGGAAGTTGCGCGACGGCTTGAATTCATTGGCGATGACCCGGACGGAGACGCAGGCGCGGCACTGGTCGCAGGCCGGGCGATAGGCAATCGACTGGCTACGCCGGAAGCCGCCATGGGTGAGCAGGTCGTTGAGATCGCCGGCCTTGTCGCCGACCAGATGGGTGAAAACTTTCCGTTCGTGCCGGCCCGGCAGGTAGGGGCAGGGCGACGGCGCCGTGAGGTAGAATTGCGGAGTGTCGCGGGAGTGTTGGGTCACGGGTTGCCGTCGGTCTCCGAAGCAGTTTGGCGTAGCATCGCGCCGGCTGGGCAAACGGTCAATCGCTTTGCCCGGCCAAGTTGGCGTCAATCGCGGCTGTTAGTAGGCACGGCCGGGCGGCTGGGCGTAAGCGGCGCGGACGACGGAATTATTCACCACCACGGTTCCCAGCACGAGGTCGTGCAGCAGCTGACGGCGGCCGTTGAGCAGGCCGACCACCAGCACCAGCGGCGTGAGCAGCGACACGGAGGCCCAGAACAGCACCGCGTGTGCGGCGCCAAGCACGAAGTAGCCCGGCGTGCCGCTGAAGGTGCGCATCTGCAGATCCATCATTCGCATGCCGACGGTGGCCGAATGCGGGCCACCCAGCGACATGCCGTAATAGACGACCGGCCAGATCATCGTCGCCGGCGAGATCAGCCAGAACAGCGCCCAGCCAAGGCCGAGGGTGACGACGCCGAATACTGCGATGAAGATAACGGCGAGTACGATCGGAATCGACAGCACCACGAGATCGATCAGGAAGGCGACAACGCGGCGCATCAGCACGCCGCGGAACAAATCCGGCTGCGCATAGGGATCGAAGGCATGGGCTCGGGGCGGGGTACCGGCACTGCGCCAGGTGTCGCCTTGCCAGCTTCCGTTGTTGGGGCCGCCAGCATTCGGGCCGGTATCAGACATGACGCATCCCTCCGTTTGCATCCTCACGATCCATCACATGGATATCACCAGACCGCGCAACAAGTGCGCGGAATCGTTACAGACTGTCCATGACGTAAATCAGGCGTGGATGTAAATCAGGCGAGGCTTGAGCGCGGATGCGCTCAGCGCGCAGCCTTGATGCGTTCCGCGGCATGCGGCGCGAAATAGGTCAGCACACCATCGGCGCCGGCGCGCTTGAAGCCGAGCAGGCTTTCCATGATGGCGCGGTCGCCGTCGATCCAGCCGTTGTTCGCGGCGGCCATGATCATCGCGTATTCGCCCGACACCTGATAGGCGAAGGTCGGAACCGCGAACGTGTCCTTCACGCGGCGCACAATATCCAGATAGGGCATGCCCGGTTTGACCATGACCATGTCGGCGCCTTCGGCCAGATCGAGTTCGACCTCGCGCAGCGCCTCGTCGGAATTGGCGCTGTCCATCTGATAGGTACGCTTGTCGCCGGTCAGCGTCTTGGCCGAGCCGATGGCGTCGCGGAACGGGCCGTAGAAGGCCGAGGCATATTTCGCGGCATAGGCCATAATCTGCACGTCGAGGAATCCGGCGTCATCCAGCGCCTCGCGGATCGCGCCGACACGGCCGTCCATCATGTCCGATGGCGCAATGATATCGCAGCCGGCTTCGGCCTGGACCAGCGCTTGCTGGACCAGCACGGCCACGGTCTCGTCGTTGAGGATCTTGCCGTTCTGGATCAACCCGTCATGGCCGTGGCTGGTGAACGGGTCGAGCGCAACGTCGCAGAGCACGCCGAGATCCGGGAATTCCTTCTTGATGGCGCGCACGGACTGGCAAACCAGATTGTTGGCGTTGCAGGCCTCGGTGCCCATCTCGTCGCGCAGCGACGGGTCGGTATAGGGGAACAGCGCGATGCAGGGGATATCCAGCTTCATGGCGCGCTCGGCATCGCGGACCGCCTGATCGACGCTGAGGCGTTCCACGCCAGGCATCGAGGCGATTGGCGCGCGCTGGTTGTCGCCGTCGATCACGAAAAGCGGCCAGATCAGGTCGTCGGTGGTCAGCACGTTCTCGCGGACCAGCCGGCGGGCCCATTCGGACTTGCGGTTACGGCGGGGGCGGGCGGTCAGGCCGAGGGAGGGGGCATCATAAGTGGCCGGGCGGGGAGCGTGATCGCGCAATTCGATGGGGCGCCCGAACTTGATTGCCATAATACCGTCTCTCCCGCGGGCCTTCGTGAGGTCGAAAGCCCCTTAAATTCGACCTGTTCTAAGTCTAGCACCTTGATGTCCCGGCGTCACCGCGATCATGCACGTCATGCGCGCGTGACGTGACGGGCTGGGTCATTGATTTTGCAGGCCCAAAGGCTCACAAAAAGCCCCCATGAATCGCTCAAACCATCGCCCAAACGTCCAGTTCCCACCCGTGAGATCGCATTCGCATGTCTGAGCAGATGCCGCGCGACCTTGGGTCGAGAGACCCCACGTCGCGGGACCATGCCATGTCGGTTGCGGCGATCTCGTCCGGACGCATCGAATCCGACGAAAACATCTGGACCCGGCGTCTGGTCCTGTTCCTGCGCGTGATGGCCGTCGTCTCGATGATGCAGGGCCTCTATCACTGGGCGCAGGTCACCGGCTTTGTCGGCACCGAGGATGACGCCTTCGAGGTCCAGACCATGGGCTGGCAGACCGCCACGGTCTATTTCGCCGTCATCGAACTGGTCAGCGCCGTCGGTCTCTGGCTCGCGACGCCATGGGGCGCCGTCGTATGGCTGACGACCGTGGTGTCCATGGCGGTCATCGAGCTGATGTTTCCGACCATCTATGGCGGCAATCTCCTGATCGTCGGCGTTCAGGCTGCGTTTCTCGCAGGCTACCTTGCGCTGGCATGGATGGCGGCGCGCGAACGGCCGCCATAGGCTCAGGACGTCAAGCAGAGGCCTCGCAGAAGGCCCTGCATTCAGGGAGGCCATTTTGAACCAGCTTTATTCCGGCGGCACCGCCGGCAGCATCATTGTCAGCGCCATCGCCCGCTATGGCGACCAGCCCGCGCTCGCGGACGGCCATGTCCGCTGGAGCTACCGCGACTTCGGCGACGTGGTCGCGCGTTTCATCAGCCTGTTCCGCAGCCTTGGCCTGAAGAAAGGCGATGCGCTGTCCATCCTGTCCGGCAATCGCGCCGAAAGCTGGGCCGCGATATCAGCCGCCGCCGTGATGGGCCTGCGCTACACGCCGCTGCATCCGATGGCCGCCGAGGACGATCACGCCTTCATTCTCGAGGACGCCGAGATCTCCGCGCTGATCGTGGAAAGCGGCAAGTTCGCCGCGCGCGGCCTCGCGCTGCGCGGCCGCGTGCCGGGCCTGAAACATCTGCTGTCCTTCGGCGCGCTCGATGGCGCGCACGATCTGCTGGCCGAACTGCCCAATGCGACGCCGGCGCCGCTGGTGGACGAGAGCAGTACCGGCGATATCTGCTGGCTGGCTTATACCGGCGGCACCACGGGCCGTTCCAAGGGCGTGATGCTGCCGCATCGCGTGATCGTGGCGATGGCGCTGGCGATCTATGCGGATTGGGACTGGCCGGCCGATATCCGCTATCTCGCCGCGACGCCGATCAGCCACGCCGCCGGCATCACGCTGTTTCCGGTGATGCTGCGCGGCGGCTTCGCGCGGCTGGTGCAGGGCTTCGATGCGGAGACCTATTGCCGCGTGGTGCATGAGGAGAAGATTACCGCGACCTTCCTGGTGCCGACGCTGATCTATGCGCTGATCGACGCGCCGGATTTGCGCGCGAAATACGACATGTCGTCGCTACAGATGATCGTCTATGGCGCGGCGCCGATGTCGCCGGACCGGCTGCGCGAGGGCGTCGGCATCTTCGGCAATGTGTTCGTGCAACTCTACGGCCAGACCGAAGCGCCGCAGATCATCACCACCATGCGCAAGATCGATCACGACGACAGCAAGCCGGGCCGTCTCGGTTCCTGCGGCCGCGCCAATCCGATGGTCGAGGTCAAACTGTTCGATGCCGAGATGCGCGAAGTGGCGACAGGGGAGCCCGGCGAGATCTGCGTACGCGGCTCGCTGGTGATGGATGGTTACTGGAAACGGCCGGATGCCACCGAAGACGCTTTCCGCGGCGGCTGGCTGCACACCGGCGATGTCGCCGTAAAGGACAGCGCCGGCTTCTTCTATATCGTCGACCGCACCAAGGACATGATCATCTCCGGCGGCTTCAACATCTATCCGCGTGAAGTCGAGGATGCCTTGATGGCGCATCATGCGGTGGCGTCCGCCGCGGTCATCGGAATTCCCGATGCGAAGTGGGGCGAGGCGGTGAAAGCCTTCGTGGTGCTGAAAGCCGGCGCGAATAATTCCGCGGAGGAACTTCAGGCGCACGTGAAAGACAAGCGCGGCGCGCCGTGGTCGCCGAAGACCATCGATTTCGTCAGTGAGATCCCCGTGACGGGGCTCGGCAAGATCGATCGCAAGGCATTGCGAGCGCCATATTGGGATGGGCGAACGCGCGGAGTTGCGTAAAATTGTCGAATTAATTTTCGGGGCGTTGGCGGTAAGACTTCGGTCACCCTAACGCCCCGGTTACGAACCTTACGTGAGTGTTTCGAATTTTACGGAAGCTGTTCCGCTATGCGACAGATCGGGCGGACAAAGCTGGAACATGGGCTCTGCAGCGTGAATCAAACCTTGCGAAAACCCCTTGTTTCACCGGCTTAATCTCAGATTCACTGTCTCAAATTCATGATCTCTTTATTGTCTTATTTAAGCGGTTCTTCAAACGCTCCCCCTTAAGTTGGCCCTATCAGACGGGACACAAGTTTCGTCGAATAAGTCGATAAAAACGACAACAGGGGTAGTGTCATGATGAAGACCGTTGCGACGGTGGAAAGCGTCGATCTCGTTCCGGGCCAGGCGCCGGTTCAGCCGCTTTATCTGGAAGCCTTGACGTTGGTGGAGCGTCTGCATCGCCGCCTGCTCGATGTCATCAAGGATGAATTCGATCGCCGCGGCCGCGCTGATATCAATTCGGTTCAGGCACTGCTGCTCTACAATATCGGCGACAAGGAATTGACCGCCGGCGAGCTGCGCACCCGTGGTTACTATCTCGGTTCCAACGTGTCCTATAACCTGAAGAAGCTCGTCGAACTCGGCTTCCTCGATCATCAGCGCTCACGCGTCGATCGTCGCTCGGTTCGCATTCGTCTGACGGCGCAGGGCCAGGAAATCCGCCACATCGTCGACGCGCTGTATCAGAAGCACGTCAAGACGGTCGAGCAGGTCGGCGGCATCTCCAACGAGGAATTCGCGACCCTCAACAAGTCGCTGCACCGCCTCGAGCGCTTCTGGACCGACCAGATCCTGTATCGCCTCTGAGACTTTCGACCTCCAAGTTGCCGAACCACTGCCGACGGATTGCCCTCCGAAAGCACATCGAAATGCGCGCAAGACGCATGCGACACTGAAATTGATCAAGGCGCCCTCGCAGGGCGCCTTTTTCTTTGGCGTTACGCCCATCCCACGCTTGCTGAACGAAAACAGCTCCAAGACAGACACAGAGATATTGGAGATGATTTCATGAAGCGCTTGTTGATCTTTCTGCTCCTCTTTCCTGCCGTTGCGACTGTCGCGTTCTACGCAGTGACGTACATCCTGACCGGCGCAGCGGTGGATAGCGGTACAGGGCCGGTGTTCATGTATCTCGTCTTTATTGTGCCGGGGCTCCTGGTCGCTTTGCTCGACTGGCTGATTGCCAGAACATCCATGCCTGCGGTCATGACGACGACACTTCTTGCCTACGGTCTATCGGTGTTGGTGATGGCCTTGCTTCTCGGCTCCAGCAAGCAACTCGTGGTACTCGGTCTGATCGGCGCAATTCCAGCCGCCGTGTGTTCGTGGCAGTCAAATAAGCCAGAGGAAATCGTAAATGCGTGAGCGATGCATCGCTCGTGCCAGGCCTTGATGGGTTTTGCGGAGTTTATCATCGGGCGCGCTTCGCGCGACGCCTTGGCTCTTGCCGTCCTGCGCTTCCTTGGAGGAGAGCGCTCTGTTCTGCCGCTCGCGAAATTTCCTTCGTCTCTCGTGGAACCAGTTCCATTCTCGCGGCTTATCGCTTCGTCAGAAGGGATCAAGTCATGCTGGTCGAACGCGGTCTGAAAGTGATGAATGTCGAGGCGGTGGGCGACGCCTATGCCATCGCCGCGAACTACCTGCGCAAGTCCGGTGCGATCCCCGATACTTATCTCACCAACGATCGGCTGCTCGAAATCATCGTCCGGATGTTTCATCGCGGCGAAGACAACAAGCTTCGCCTTGCGAACAAAGCGATCGCGCAATTCCAGGCTGCACGGGCTGAAGCCGCGTAGCCGGTTTTCTGATGTCCAACGGGGAAAATGACGACATGCAGATTGCCATCGACCGCATCATGCACACCTATGACCTGATGATGAGCCGCACGCAGGCGGCATCGGACGAAGCCCGCACCAAGGTTACCGATTATGTGCAGTCGCTGTTCGACGGCGGCGAGAAGGATCCGCACCGGCTGACGGTGTTCGGCTTGACCTATTTGCGTGAGCTCGATGGCAGCAACGATCCGGTGAAGGCCGGGTTTACCGGCCTTTGAGGGAGTAGGGCGCAATAGCGCTGCGTTTAAGCGCTGGCGCCCTGTCCAGGGCTTCATCAGATTCAACTGTCAAACAGCCACAGCCCTTCAGACATGCGTCATCGCCCCCATTGTTTGCGGCGCGGGGGCGCCGTCGTCTCTTGCATTCCCGCCCCCCTGTGAGAGGGCGTGCGGAACGCCGGGTGCCCGTTGCACCCTTGGGCCTGATGCGATGCGGTCTTCCGCAATTGAGTGTGCATCAGGACTTTCGGAGGCGCCGAGCAAGTGCCCGGCGTTCCGCCTGCGGTGTTTTTTCGGTTGCTTGCACATCTGCCATGGCGAACGGTCCCATCACCAAAATTAGTGTCCCAGGGCGGAGGGACAGGGTAGCCGCAAAGCACTTGGCCGAACGCGTTTCGATTTGGTCGTCCGTCACACTGTCCGGGGCTCTTTCCATCTCAAGGTCGGCCGTGTCCTTGCCAGTGGCAGTGCTGGCGCAGATCCGTCCTGCCCGAAGACAGACGTCACCCGTGAACCGCGTGACGCCGCATCTCCGGCGTCCACCGCATCCCACCCCGCGAACGTGACGATCGCGATCGCCCCTCTCGGTGGGGCAGGACGAAGGGGAATATAAACCTGACGGGGATATTGTCAACGAAGGATAGGAAAAAATGTTTGGGCGCTGTCTTGCCGCCTCACACTGTCATTCCGGGGCGGCTGCGCGCCTTCGCGCAGGCGAACCCGGAATCCCGACATGTTTTGCGCTGAACATTCCGGGATTCCGGGTTCGCGCTCTGCCGGCTTCGCCGGCGACGCACGCCCCGGAATGACGGGTGTGGCGTCCGGCAAGCGCTAGTCGCGCGCCGGAATGACGAGCGGGACGCGATGCGCTCATCGCATATGTGCTCATCGAAGCACTGTCGTCGCGGTTCTGCTACTCGAACTATCGCTCGACAAGATGCGCGCGCGAGACTGCAGGTTCAAACCGATCGGCGAAATACTGCGTTTCGTTGGCCACCCGTCCGTCGCGGAACTCCATGATGCTCACCGCGTAGGATGGTACACCGTCATAGGTCAGGATGAATTCGGTGACCCATAATTCGCCGTTGCCGATAATCCGCCGAACCGTAAAACGTTTCTCATTTGGCTGGACAAGTCGGCTCATCTGAATGTTGTGCCGACCGCGGATGCGTTCCCCCGATTGGGGATAATAAAGCATCGCATCCTCATGGTAGATGTCATGTTCGATATCGAAATCGTTCGCGTCCGATGCAGTCCAATGACGCTCCAGGGCGGCCCGTACATCGTCCATCTCAACCTCCTGCGATAGGCCTCAGGTTGGCGGCTTGGCTTGGTGCAGAGGGGAAGGAGAGCCGAACCTCTCCACAACGACAGACAGTCGCCTTACCGGCAAACTAGCATGGAAAAGCTCGCGAAGATTTTCTTGTTCGCTGTTTTCGCGCGATAATCCTCGAAGACTTCTCTCACGCCGACGGTCTACAGATCGGTCCGGGGACAACACAAGGACACGCCCATGCTCACGCTTCATCATCTCAACGACTCCCGCTCGCAGCGGATCATCTGGCTGCTGGAAGAACTCGGCGCGCCCTATGATCTGACAACCTATCAGCGCGATGCGCAGACGCGGCTGGCGCCGCCGGAATTGGAGGCTGTGCATCCGCTCGGCAAGTCGCCGGTCATCGTCGACGGCGATGTGACCATCGCGGAATCCGCAGCCGTCGTCGACTACGTCATCCGCCGCTACGGCAAGGGCGCGATGCGGCCGGCGGAAGGCACTCCGGAGCATGAGGCCTATCTCGAATGGCTGCATTATGCCGAGGGCTCGGCGATGTTGCCGCTGATGCTCAATCTCTACGTGTCCCGCCTGAAGGAGGCCGGCGCGCCGCTGCAGCCGCGGATCGACAGCGAGATAGCCCGGCATCTCGGTCATGCCGACCGCGCGCTGCAGGGCCGCGCATTCTTCGTTGGCGACAGCCTGACCGGCGCGGATATCCAGATGAGTTTCGTCGCCGAGGTTGCCGGCAGCTTCGACCGGCTCAAGGCCTATCCCGATCTGGCCGCCTGGATCGCCCGGATGCATGCCCGCCCGGCGTTCCAGCGCAGCGTGGAGAAGGGCGGGGTATACCGGCTGGCGAAATAGGGACGGAGCGCTTCGGACGTTGACCGATGATTATAATGTAGCTACATTATAGTCATGAAAATCCTCTGGGACGAGCCGAAGCGTCTCGCCAACCTGGACAAGCACGGGTTGGATTTCGCGGATCTCGATGAGGCCTTTTTCGAAAGCGCTCTGGTTCTGCCGTCACAGGTGAAAGCGAAACGTTGGATTGGCATCGGCCGGAATATCCGCGGCGTCATTGTGGTGGTGTTCGTGGTTCTCGGAAAGGAGGCCTTGAGCGTGATTAGCATGCGTCCCGCCAGTAAGAATGAGAGGAGGCTCTACAATGACCGTTAAAAAGCGGGGTTATAGCGCCAAAGATATGCGAGAGGTCAGCGACACCCCGGAATTGACGAAGGACGACTTTGCCAAGGCTAAGCCCTTTGCTGAAGCCTTGCCGGATCTGGCCAAATCGATCCGCAAGGGGCGTGGTCCCAACAAGGCGCCCACCAAAACGCTCGTGTCGCTGCGGCTCAGTCCGGACGTCCTGACCCATTTCAAGTCTAAGGGGCCGGGCTGGCAATCGAAGATCGACGAGGTTCTGCGCAAGGCGGCGGGCGTCAAGCGATAGGGGCGGTATCGCCGTTTACTTCGGGCGGTAGGCAATCGGCATGTGCAATCGCCGCATTTACGCCACTGCCTAAATATCGCGCCCTGAGGCGCAAAACCTTGGCCCCGCCAGCCAGATATGGTATTCGGGGCACCGTTTCCTGATCGCCACTCGTGACCGTCCGCACGCCGAAAGAAGGCCGCGGCGGTGGAGATATTGCCCTATGACCACTTCGGCCAAAACCGGCTCCGCGCCCGACTCGTTCTTCTCCGCCACGCTTGCTCAGGCCGATCCCGAGATTGCCGAGGCGATCAAGGGTGAACTCGGTCGCCAGCGTCACGAGATCGAGCTGATCGCGTCGGAAAACATCGTCAGCCGCGCCGTGATGGAGGCGCAGGGCTCGGTGATGACCAACAAATATGCCGAGGGTTATCCGGGCGCGCGCTATTATGGCGGCTGCGAATTCGTCGATATCGCCGAGAACCTCGCCATCGAACGCGCCAAGAAGCTGTTTGGCGCCCAGTTCGCCAATGTGCAGCCGAATTCCGGCAGCCAGATGAACCAGGCCGTGTTCCTGGCGCTGCTGCAGCCGGGCGATACCTTCATGGGTCTCGACCTCGCAGCCGGCGGCCATCTCACCCACGGCTCGCCTGTCAACATGTCCGGCAAATGGTTCAAGCCGGTGCACTACACCGTGCGCAAGGACGACCAGATCCTCGACATGGATGCGATCGCCAAGCAGGCGGAAGAGGTGAAGCCGAAGCTGATCATCGCCGGCGGCTCGGCCTATTCGCGCTCGTGGGACTTCAAGCGCTTCCGCGAGATCGCCGACAGCGTTGGCGCGTATCTGCTGGTCGACATGGCCCACTTTGCTGGCCTCGTTGCCGGTGGCGTCCATGCCTCGCCGGTGCCGTATGCCCATGTCACCACGACGACGACGCACAAGTCGCTGCGCGGCCCGCGCGGCGGGTTGATCCTCACCAATGACGAGGCGCTGCACAAGAAGCTGAACTCGGCGATCTTCCCGGGTCTGCAGGGCGGCCCGCTGATGCATGTCATCGCGGCGAAAGCCGTGGCCTTCAAGGAAGCGCTGCAGCCGGACTTCAAGGTCTATGCCAAGAACGTTGTCGAGAATGCCAAGGCGCTGGCCGAAACGCTTCGTGCGCAGGGCTACGACATTGTCTCGGGCGGCACCGATAACCACCTGATGCTCGTCGACCTCAGGCCGAAGGGCCTGAAGGGCAACGTCTCGGAGAAGGCACTGGTTCGCGCCGGCATCACCTGCAACAAGAACGGCGTGCCGTTCGATCCGGAAAAGCCGTGGATCACCTCGGGCATCCGTCTCGGCACGCCCGCCGCCACCACGCGCGGTTTCGGCATTGCCGAATTCAAGGCAACCGGCGAGATGATTGCCGAAGTGCTGAGCGCGGTGGCGCAGTCCGGCGACGGCAGTGCGCCGCTGGTCGAAGCGGCCGTGAAGGAGAAGGTCAAGGCGCTGACGGATCGTTTCCCGATCTATCAGTAAGGCCTGCTACGAGGCGGAGACCTGCGCGGTCAGAAGGTCGCGCAGGAACGAGTGTCTGGAAGGTTCTCTGGAATGCGCTGTCCGAACTGCAATAGCCTCGATACGCAGGTGAAGGACTCGCGTCCCGCGGAAGATTCCGCCGTGATCCGCAGGCGGCGCGTCTGCGTCACCTGCAACTTCCGCTTCACTACCTTCGAGCGCGTGCAACTGCGCGAACTCACGGTGATCAAGCGCAATGGCCGCCGCGTGCCGTTCGACCGCGACAAGCTGGTCCGCTCGCTGTCGATCAGCCTGCGCAAGCGCCCGGTCGATCCGGAGCGCGTCGAGACCATGGTCTCGGCCATCGTACGCGAACTCGAAAGCGGCGGCGAGGCGGAGATTTCGTCGGAGACCATCGGCGAGATCGTGATGGAGCATCTGCGCGGGCTCGACGATGTCGCTTACGTGCGCTTTGCCTCGGTCTATCGCAATTTTCGGGAGGCCAAGGACTTCGAGGCCGTGCTCGGCGAATTGCATGCCGACGACGACGGCCGGCCGGTGGTCGTCCGAAAATGATCTTCCGGATCCTGGAAGATCAATACGCTCAAAAATCTGCCGACGCGAAAGCCACTGACCTGCGCTTCATGCAGCTGGCGCTGACGCTTGGCCGGCGCGGGCAGGGCCGGACATGGCCCAATCCCGCGGTCGGCGCGGTCATCGTGAAGGACGGTGTCATCCTCGGCCGTGGCTGGACCCAGCCCGGCGGCCGTCCCCATGCCGAGCCTGTCGCTCTGGCGCAGGCCGGCGAAGCCGCACGCGGTGCCACGCTCTATGTGACGCTGGAGCCATGCTCACATTTCGGCAAGTCGCCGCCTTGCGCGGATGCGATCGTCGCTGCTGGCGTCGCGCGCGTGGTGGCTGCCATCGAGGATCCCAATCCGGAAGTCGCTGGGCAGGGCCATGCGCGGTTGCGCGACGCCGGCATCAGGGTCGATGTCGGGCTCTGTGCAGAGCAAGCCGCGCGCGATCACGCCGGACATTTCCGCCGCGTGCGCGACAAGCGCCCGCATGTCGTGTTGAAGCTCGCGGTGTCGCCGGATGACAAGATCGCGGCAGCCGGTCACAAGCCTGTCGCCGTCACCGGCGAGATGGTGCGGTCGCGCGTGCATCTCTTGCGGGCGCAATGCGACGCCGTGCTGGTCGGCATGGGCACCGTCATCGCGGACGATCCCGAACTGACCTGTCGCTTGCCGGGCATGATGAAGCGCTCGCCGGTGCGCGTGGTGCTCGACCGTGCGCTGCGCATGTCCGGTAACAGCAGACTGGTGCATTCGGCGCGCACGACGCCGCTCTGGGTGATGACCTCCAGCCTGTCGGAAGCGCCCGCCGCAATGGCGCTGGGCGCGGCCGGCACGCAGGTGCTGCGCGTGCCGACCACGACCGCGCCGCCGCCGGGGCTGGATTTGCTGGCCGTGCTGCATAGCTTGTCGGAGAAGGGCATTACGAAGCTGCTGGTGGAAGGCGGATCGAAAGTCGCGTCGTCTTTCGTGGCGGCGGGACTGGTCGACGAGGTCTGGCTGTTTCGCGGGCGGAAGGAGATCGGCGAGGGTGGGATCGCCGCGCTGGATGCATTGCCGCTATCGGCGATCACCGGGTCGCCGGGCTTCGTGCAGCGTGCTAGCGAGACGATCGAAAACGACACTCTGACCATCTACGAAAGAAGCTAATGTTCACCGGCATTGTGACCGACATCGGCGAGATCGAGAGCCTTACGCAAGTGGCGCAGGGCCAGCTCCACCGGCTGCGCATTCTCTGCGGCTACGACCAGACCACCATCGCCGACGGCGCCTCGATCGCCTGCAACGGCGTCTGCCTCACAGTGGTCGGCTCCGGCGTGGCCAACGGCAAGACCTGGTTTGACGTCGATGCCGCAGCCGAGACGCTGGGCATGACCACGGCGAAGCACTGGAAGCTGGGCACCCGCCTCAATCTCGAACGCGCGCTGAAGATCGGCGACGAGCTCGGCGGCCATATCGTCGCCGGCCATGCCGATGGCATCGCTACCATCGTGTCGCGCGAGAACCTGCCGGACATGGCGCGGATCACCTTCCGCACCACGCGCGAACTGGCGCGTTTCATCGCCACCAAGGGCTCGATCACGCTCGATGGCGTGTCGCTGACGGTGAATACCGTCGATGACGTGCAATTCGCCGTGCTGATCATTCCGCACACGCTGAGCGTCACCACGCTGGGCAAGGCGTGGGAAGCAGGCGCCGAGGTCAATATCGAGGTCGACCTGATGGCCCGCTATGCGGCGCGGCTGAGCGAAATGCCGGTTTAAGGCTCCGACCTCTCGGCCGTCATGGCCGGGCTTGTCCCGGCCATCCACGTCTTCGTGCCCGGCCAAGACGTGGATACCCGGCATGCGCCGGGCATGACGGCGCTAAATTGCCGAGTATTGCCCTTGGCTTCGCAGCCGCACACGACTAAAACCGCGCGATTGTTGACATACACCGTAAGCGGATGTTGTCAGCGTTTTGAACGGATTGAGAAATGGCAGACGCGCGACGCGCTCATTTGCAGGACCAGACCGACATCACGGGCGCGCGCGTCCTGATCGTCGAGGCGCGGTTCTATGACGACATTCAGGATGCACTGCTGGAAGGCGCGATCGTCGAGCTGAAGGCAGCCGGCGTCACCCATGACGTGTTGACGGTGCCCGGCGCGCTGGAAATTCCTTCGACCATCGCGATTGCGGTCGATGCTGCCGCGAAAAGCGGCAAGCCGTATGAAGCGGCAATTGCGCTGGGTTGTGTCGTACGTGGCGAGACGTTCCATTTCGAGATCGTCTCGATGGAGTCGTCGCGCGGGCTGATGGATTTGTCCGTCGATCTGCGGCTGCCCCTCGGCAACGGGATCATCACGGTGGATACCGACGAGCAGGCCTGGGCGCGCGCGCGCGCCGGTGAATTGAACAAGGGCGGCGATGCGGCCCGTGCGGCACTGTCCGTGCTGCGCATCAAGCGCCGTCTGGCGAAGGCTTGAGTGATGGCTGACAAGAAAGCCGACTTCAAGAAGCCCGTGCCGAAAGGCGACCGCAAGGCCAACCGCCGCGGTGCTGCGCGTCTCGCCGCGGTGCAGGCGCTGTATCAGATGGATATCGGCGGGGCGGGCATCAACGACGTCTTCGCCGAGTTCGAGAGCTTCTGGCTCGGCAGCGAGATCGAGGGCGACCAGTATCTCCCCGCCGAAGAGGCGTTCTTCCGCGACATCGTGTCCGGCGTGGTGCGCGACCAGAACAAGCTCGATCCGTTGATCGACGACGCGCTCTCCAGGGGCTGGCCGCTGCAGCGGATCGAGGCGATCCTGCGCGCGGTGATGCGCGCCGGCGCCTATGAGCTGGAACATCGCAAGGACATTCCCGGCCGTGTCGTGGTGTCGGAATATGTCGACGTCGCGCATGCCTTCGTCGAAGGCGACGAGACCGGCATGGTCAATGCGGTGCTTGACCAGATCGCCCGGCAGTTTCGCGCGGAAGAGTTTTCGCGCGCAGGACACTGATCATGTCAGCCGGGTCCAACGCATCCGGCGAAGACACCCTGATCGCGCGCTACTTCAAGCCGCTCGCGACTGATCCCGGCGCGTTTGGGCTCACCGATGACGCCGCGGTGCTCAAGGCTGACGGCGAGGATATCGTCGTCAACACCGACGCCATCGTCGAGGGCGTGCACTTTCTCGCCGACGATCCCCCGGACACCATTGCGCGCAAGGCGCTGCGGGTGAACCTGTCAGACCTCGCCGCCAAGGGCGCAGTGCCGGCCGGCTTTGTGCTGACGCTGGCGCTGCGGACACATGATGAGACGTGGCTGACGGAATTCGCGCGCGGTCTCGGCGAAGACATCGCAACATTCGGCTGCGCATTGCTCGGTGGCGATACGGTCTCGACGCCGGGACCGCTGATGGTCTCAGTCACCGCCTTCGGTCGCGTTCCGGTGGGCAAGATGGTCCGCCGTCACGGCGCGGCGGTGGGGGACCGCGTGGTCGTGAGTGGCACGATCGGTGATGCCGCGCTTGGCCTTGCGGCGCTGAAGGGCGGCGCGGTCGCGACGGCGCTGGCTGGTGACAGTAACGCACATGACGCGCTCGTGGCGCGCTATCGCGTGCCACAGCCACGCAACGCGCTCGCATTGGCGGTGCGCGATTTCGCGACGGCGTCGATGGATGTCTCTGACGGATTGGCCGGCGATCTCGCCAAGCTCTGTGCGGTGTCGGGCGTCTCTGCCGTCATCGATGCATCGGCTATTCCGCTGTCGGATCCGGCGGCAGCACTGCTGGACCGCGGTGTGATCGGTCTCGAAACGGTCGTTGCCGGCGGCGACGATTACGAAGTCCTCTGCACCATCCCAGAGAATCGCACGACCGGTTTCGTGCAGGCCGCGCATCAGGCGGGCGTGCGGGTCGCGGTCATCGGGACGATTGTTGCAGGTGCGTCATCGCCCCGCTTCGTCGACCAGGCGGGCAGGGACATCGCGTTGAAGCGCCTGTCCTACAGCCACTTCTGACTAGCCTCATCGTTCCCGCAAGCGCGGAACTAACCTCTCCCCGCATCTTGCGCGGGGAGAGGTCGCCGCGTCTTCGCGGCGGGTGAGGGGCGGGGCACGCGGTTTGACCAAGTAATGCTGTTGCTGGTTCGGAACGATCTGAAGCTGCCGACCAGGGGAGGGCCATTGCCATGCCCCTCACCCGAAACCCGCGCTTTGCGCGGCTTTCGACCTCTCCCCGCGCAAGATGCGGGGAGAGGTTAAGAGCCCCTCCAAAAATCCTGCATTAGCCCATTGGCAGCGTTGCACGGCGATACCGATTTTGCCATGCTCATCAAACGAGAGGCCGTCCTCACGTGCTGGGCAGGCCTCCTTTTTATGCGCCAACTAACAAGGCGCCGGGCAGGAAGGACTGAGGCAGATTCCATGACAGCATTGTGGGTGATCGTGCTCTGCGGGGCACTGTCGATCGTTTACGCGATCTGGGCGACGAGTTCTGTGTTGAAGGCCGATGCGGGTAACGCACGGATGCAGGAAATAGCAGAGGCTGTGCGGGAGGGCGCACAGGCCTATCTGAAGCGACAATATCTCACCATCGGCATCGTCGGCGTCGTGATCTTCGCGCTGCTGGCTTACTTCCTCGGCATGCTCGTTGCCTTCGGCTTCTTGATCGGTGCCGTGTTGTCGGGCGCAGCCGGCTTCATCGGCATGAACGTCTCGGTGCGTGCCAATGTCCGCACCGCGCAGGCGGCGACGATCTCGCTGGCCGGCGGCCTCGAACTCGCCTTCAAGGCGGGGGCCATCACCGGCATGCTGGTGGCGGGTCTGGCACTGCTCGGCGTCACCATCTACTTTGCCTATCTCACGCACGCCCTCGGCCTCGCTGCCAACAGCCGCACTGTCATCGATGCGCTAGTGGCGCTCGGCTTCGGCGCGTCGCTGATTTCGATCTTCGCGCGTCTCGGTGGCGGCATCTTCACCAAGGGCGCTGACGTTGGCGGCGATCTCGTCGGCAAGGTCGAAGCCGGCATTCCCGAAGACGATCCGCGCAATCCGGCAACGATCGCCGACAATGTGGGCGACAACGTCGGTGACTGCGCCGGCATGGCCGCCGACCTGTTCGAGACCTATGCGGTGACCGCGGTCGCCACCATGGTTCTGGCCGCGATCTTCTTCGCGAGTTCGCCATTGCTGGTCAACATGATGACGCTGCCGCTCGCCATTGGCGGCATCTGCATCCTGACCTCGATTGCCGGCACGTTCTTCGTCAAGCTCGGTGCCAGCCAGTCGATCATGGGCGCGCTGTATAAGGGCCTGATCGCCACCGGCGTGTTGTCGCTGTTCGGCGTTGCCGCCGTGATCTACTGGCTGATCGGTTTCGGTCCGCTGGCCGGCGTGAAGTATACGGGTCTGGCGCTGTTCCAATGCGGCGTCGCCGGCCTCGTCGTCACGGCGCTGATCATCGTGATCACCGAATACTACACCGGCACCGACTATCGGCCGGTGAAGTCCATCGCGCAGTCGTCGGTCACCGGCCACGGCACCAATGTGATCCAGGGTCTGGCGATCTCGATGGAGTCGACGGCGGGTCCGGCGATCGTCATCATCGCCGGCATTCTCGTCACCTACAGCCTCGCGGGCCTGTTCGGTATCGCGATTGCCACCACGACGATGCTGGCGCTGGCCGGCATGATCGTGGCGCTCGACGCCTTCGGTCCTGTCACCGACAATGCCGGCGGCATTGCCGAAATGGCCGGATTGCCGAAGGAGGTCCGCAAGGCCACCGACGCGCTCGACGCGGTGGGCAACACCACCAAGGCGGTCACCAAGGGCTATGCCATCGGCTCGGCCGGCCTCGGCGCACTGGTGCTGTTCGCGGCTTACAATGAAGACCTCAAATTCTTCATCGCCAATGCCGCGAAGTATCCGTACTTCAAGGATGTGCTGCCGGACTTCTCGCTGACCAATCCCTATGTGGTGGTCGGCCTGCTGTTCGGCGGTCTGCTGCCATACCTGTTCGGTGCGATGGGCATGACGGCCGTGGGCCGTGCGGCCAGCGCCATCGTCGAGGAAGTGCGTCGTCAGTTCCGCGAGAAGCCGGGCATCATGCAGGGCACCGACAAGCCGGATTACGGCCGCGCGGTGGATCTGCTGACCAAGGCCGCGATCAAGGAAATGATCATCCCGTCGCTGCTTCCGGTGCTGTCGCCCATCGTGGTGTACTTCATCATCTACGCCATTGCGGGGGGCGGCGCAGTCGGCAAGTCGGCGGCATTCTCGGCGGTCGGCGCCATGCTGCTCGGCGTGATCGTCACGGGTCTTTTTGTGGCGATCTCGATGACCTCGGGCGGCGGTGCCTGGGACAACGCCAAGAAGTACATCGAAGACGGTCACTTCGGCGGCAAGGGCTCCGACGCCCACAAGGCTGCGGTGACCGGCGACACCGTCGGCGATCCCTACAAGGACACGGCGGGCCCCGCGGTGAACCCCATGATCAAGATCACCAACATCGTGGCGCTCCTGTTGTTGGCGATTCTCGCGCACTAGACGGCGGCAACGGCCAATGTAAAAGTCTCGCGGTGAAAGCCGCGGGACTTTCTTTTTTGGTCATTTTGAAAGACGAAAACGATGCGTGGAATTGGCGTTGCTTTATTCGCGGTGTTTGCTTTTTCAACGCCTGTTCTCGCCGCCGCAGAAAAATGCCCCATCAGTGATGCAGCCGAAGCGAAGGCCGGCGGCCTCCACCAGGCCATTGAGGCCGCGATGAAGGCCGAGTTCAGCTGCGAAGGCGCATATCGGATCATGGAACTCTGCCAGCTCGGTTCGTCCGGCGATAATGCGTTCTCGACCATTGTGCTGTCGAAATGCGAACCACGGTTCTTGCCGAAGGCGCTGCCCGCGACCAAGGCGGCCTATCAGAAGGCGCGTGCGAAATGCAACAAGATCGCGGAGAAGAACGAGGGCTCGATGTATCAGAGCCAGGCCGCGGTCTGCATTGCGCGATCCGGGCGGGATTTTGCGCGGAAGTACGGGACGAAGAGCTAGGCCGCTGTCGGCTTTGGGTTTCTGCTCATCTATAGCAAAAAGCCCCGCGATCCGATCGCGGGGCTTTTTGTTGAGTTGGTCGGGCTTACGCCGCCTTGCTCTGCTTGCCGTCCTGGATGGCGCGCCAGATGCGCTCGGAGGTCAACGGCATGTCGATATGCGTGACGCCGTAATCGCTGAGTGCATCGACCACCGCATTGACGATGGTGCAGAGCGAGCCGGCGCAGCCGGCTTCGCCGCAGCCTTTGGTGCCCAGCGGGTTGGTGGTTGCAGGCGAGGGATGATCGCCGACCAGCATCAGCGGAATGTCGCCGGCGCGGGGCATCGCATAGTCCATGAACGAGCCGGTGATCGGCTGGCCCGACGCGTCATAGCTGACTTTCTCCATCAGCGCCTGGCCGATGCCCTGAGCGACGCCGCCATGCAACTGGCCGGCGACGATCATCGGATTGACGATGGTGCCGAAGTCGTTGACCGCCGCGTAATTGACGATGGTCAGCACACCGGTGTCGGGATCGATCTCGACTTCGGCAACATGACAGCCGTTCGGGAATGTCGAGGGCACGTCCGATGAGGTGTGATCGACGTCGAGCGAGGAGGGCACGCCGTCCGGCATCTTGCCCTCGCGCACACGCTGCGACAGTTCCATGATGTCGATGGAGCGGTCGGTGCCGGCAATCGTAAAGCGGCCGGCCTTGAACTCGATATCGGCTTCGGATGCTTCCATCAGATGCGCGGCCGCGGCCTTGCCCTTGGCAATGACAAGGTCCGAGGCTTCGACGATGGCTTGGCCCGATGCAGTGATCGAACGCGAGCCGCCGGTGCCGTTGCCCATGCGCACGAGGTCGCTGTCGTTCTGCTCGAGGCGGATGGCATCGAACGGCACGCCGAGTTGAGCCGACAGCACCTGTGCGAAAGGCGTAGCGTGGCCTTGACCGTAATCCAGCGTGCCGGTGGTCAGCGTCACGGTGCCGTCCTCGCCGAAAGTCAGTTTGCCGAGTTCGCCCGATGGCGGTGCGGTGACTTCGAGATAGGAGCCCACCGCAATGCCGCGGAGCTTGCCGTTTTTGCGGCTGTCCTTCTTGCGTTTGGCGAAGCCGGCGTGATCGGAAATTGCGAGGGCCTTCTCGAATACGCCCTGGAAATCGCCGCTGTCATAGGTGACGCCTGACGCGGCCGCAAAAGGCAGCTGCGACGGCTTGATGAAGTTGCGCTTGCGTAGTGTGAAACGGTCGATGCCCATCTCGTCGGCAGCGCGGTCGATCAGCCGCTCCATGAAGTAGTTTGCTTCGGGGCGCCCGGCGCCGCGATAGGCGCCCATCAGCGTGGTGTTGGTGAGCACGCATTTGATGTCGACAGACAGCAGCGGCGTCTTGTAGACGCTGGCGAGGTTCTTGCCGGTGTTGAGCGACAACGGGCTCGGCGATACGCCGGTGATGTAAGCGCCGAGATTGCCGTAGCCTTTCAGGCGCACCGCGAGAAACTTGCCGTCCTTGTCGAGGGCGAGTTCGGCATGGATATCCTGGGCGCGGCCCTGGCTGTCGGACAGGAAGCTGGAGGAGCGCTCGTCGAGCCATTTCACCGGCTTGCCTAATTCCTTCGCCGCATGCAGCAGGCAAATATATTCGGGATAGCTGATGTTCTTCATGCCGAACGATCCGCCGACATTGCCGGTGAGGATGCGGACCTTGTCGGGCGCGACGTTGAGCTGCTTGGCCAGCGTATTGCGATTGCCGGCGACGCCCTGGGTCGGCACCTGGATCACATAGCGGCCGCCGGATTTCTCGTATGCCGCGAGGGCGCAGCGTGGCTCCATGGACACCACGGCGACGCGGGTGTTCTCGATGTCGAGTTTGGTGACATGGGCGGCAGAGGCGAATGCGGCCTCGACGGCGGCGGTGTCGCCATAGTGATAGTCGAGTGCGACATTGTTCGGGATGTGGTCGTAGAGAACAGGCGCGCCGGGCTTCGTTGCGGCCTCGCAATCGGTGACGGCGGGCAGGGCGTCGATGTCGAGGACGACAGCTTCGGCGGCATCGCGGGCCTGCGCGACTGTTTCAGCCACCACGAGGGCAACGGGGTCGCCGACATAGCGCACCTTGTCGGTCATCAATGCATGGCGGTTGGTCTGGAACAGCGGGGTGCCGTCCTGGCTCTTGAGCGGCAGGCCGCAGGTGAAGGGGCCGTAATTGGCGGCTTCGAGATCCCGTCCGGTCCAGACGCCGCGCACGCCGGGCATGGCCTTGGCAGCCTCGGTATCGATGCCGCGGATCACGCCATGGGCATGGGGACTGCGGACGATCCAGGCATAGAGCTGGCCGGGCAGGTTGATGTCGTCGGTATATTTGCCCTTGCCGCGGACGAGGGTGTCGTCCTCCTTGCGGCGGACAGGCTGGCCGACCCCGTATTTCTGCATGGCGATGGCGTTATCGACGGGCGAGCCGGTAAAATCTTGCATGATGAATCCATCAAATGTGGATGATTCCAGGATTTGGCGCGGGGGCGCGCCCCTGTAAGTCCCTGAGATAAGGCAGCGTGACCTGTACGACAACGGACGATTGGGCATGGGGGTGCGCCAAGGTTGCGCTGATCCTGTGCCCTGCTAAACTTTCCGTGAAACATATTTCCAAGAAGGTTTCCACGCCGGCCGGAACGGTCGCGGAAAGACAGATTGAATGGATGATGACACGCGGCTTCGCGGCGGCCATGGGCCGGGCGAGGGTGTGCAGGGATTGGTTGCGGCATTGGCCGACGGCGGGCGCGAAGCCGCATGCGCCAACACCTATGCCGCGCTCGATCTCGGAACCAATAATTGCCGTCTCCTGATCGCCTGTCCTACGGGCGACAGTTTTCGCGTGGTCGATTCGTTTTCACGGATCATCCGGCTGGGCGAGGGCGTCTCGACATCCGGCGTGATCAGCGACGCCGCGATTGCCCGCGCGATCTCGGCGCTCAGCATCTGCCGTGACAAGATCCGCGCGCGGGACGCACAGCGGCTGCGGCTGATCGCAACCGAGGCCTGCCGCGCGGCCTCGAATTCGGACGCGTTTCTCGACCAGGTGGCGCGCGAAACCGGCATCACGCTGGAGATCATCGATCGCGAGACCGAAGCGGCGCTGGCTGTGATTGGCTGCTCGCCGCTGATCGATCCGCAGGGCCGCGGTGCCATCCTGTTCGATATCGGCGGCGGCTCGTCGGAACTGGTGCGCATCGAGCGTGATCCCACGGATCCCAAGGGCAAACCGCTGATCAAGGCGTGGATGTCGATCCCGCTCGGCGTGGTGACGCTGGCCGAGAAATTCGGCGGCAAGCACGTGACCCGGGACAGCTACACGCAGATGATTGCGGAGGTCGCCCGGCACGTGGCGCCGTTCGCCACCGAACATGCCGGCGATCTCGACGGCATGCACATGCTGGGCACCTCGGGCACAGTGACCACGCTGGCCGGCGTCTATCAGGGGCTGGCGCGCTACGACCGCCGTCGCATCGACGGCATCTGGCTCAGCAATGCCGAGCTCGACGAGACCATCGCCAGGTTGCTCGACATGACCTACGCGGAACGCGCGGCCAATCAGTGTATCGGCCCCGACCGTGCCGATCTGGTGCTGTGTGGCTGTGCCATTCTGGACGCCATCCGCAACGCGTTCCCGCTGCCGCGGCTGCGCGTGGCCGATCGGGGGCTGCGCGAGGGCATGTTGGTGGAAATGATGCGCGAGGATGGCGCGATCCGCGCCTCCTGAGCCTGATTTTCCCGATTCAGGGCGAATATTCGGGTTTCCCGCCATGCCGTGCTAAGGGAAACGCGAATAGCTGAAAGCAAGCACGAGACCATGGCCAAAGACACCACCGGACGCCTGCGGATCCAGGTCAAGAGCGCCGGCAGAATGAAACTGTCGTCGAAGCTCTGGCTCGACCGCCAGCTCAATGACCCCTATGTGCAGCAGGCCAAGAAGGACGGCCTGCGGTCGCGCGCGGCCTACAAGATCATCGAAATCGACGATAAGTACCGCTTCTTGAAGCCCGGCCTGTCCGTGGTCGATCTCGGCGCTGCGCCTGGCGGCTGGAGCCAGATCGCGGCGCGGCGCGTCGGCTCGGCCGAGGGCAAGGGGCAGGTGGTGGCCATCGATCTCCTGGAAATGCCTGAGATCGTCGGCGTGACCTTCGCCCAGATGGACTTTCTCGACAATGATGCGCCCGACAGATTGAAGGCGATGATGGGCGGTCTCGCCGATGTGGTGATGTCCGACATGGCGGCCAACACCACCGGTCACCGCAAGACCGATCAGCTCCGCATCGTCGGCCTCGTCGAGGATGCTGCGGCCTTCGCCGCTGACGTGCTCAAGCCCGGCGGCACCTTCGTCGCCAAGGTGTTCCAGAGTGGCGCCGACGCCACGCTGATGACCCAGCTGAAGCGTGATTTCGCGACGGTGAAACATGTGAAGCCGGCGGCGAGCCGCAAGGACTCCTCGGAGCGCTACGTGCTGGCGATGGGTTTTCGCGGCGTGGCAGGCGATCACCGGCTCGGTGAGCACGACAACTAGGTCGTGAGCGCATACGCGACTCTAAGTTCGATTTGGTAGAGCGCTCGATCTCACTTGTGTGATGGCAACACCGGAGATGGCGAGCAGCGCCCCGACTATCAACGTTGGAGTGATATGCTCGTCAAGGAACAGCACGCTTGAAATCAGGGCAAAGACCGGAAGAAGCAAACCGAATGGCGCCACGCGGCCCATGGTGCAGCGAGCGATGAGCCAGAACCAAAGGCTAAATCCAACAATTCCGCCGATGAAAACAGTGTAGGCAAGCGCGAGCCAACCACGTTCATCCGCCGTGACGAGGGACGTCAATTGTCCATCTTCAAGAACAAACGACATCAGCATCACCTGTGGCACCGTGAAGAGAGAGGACCACCCCGTCAACATCAGGGGGTCAAAGGGTCCGTGCCGCTTCGTTAAGACGTTGGCGACCGCGAAGGCGAGTGCTGCCCCGACCACCAGCAGAATCGGGATAGCGTTTGCAGACAGACCAGGCCCCGCTGCAAGCACGACCACGCCGAGAAATGCCAGCAACACCCCACTAGACGTTATGAGAGACGGTCTCTCCGCGAGCAGCGGCCAAGCCAACAGGATGGTGAAGGGCGTGGCGAGTTGATATGCGACGGCCGAAATACTTCCAGAGCCGAGCCCGAGGCCGACATAGAAGAGGCCGAAGTTCAGACCACCAAGAAAGATCGAGATCGCGGCGACAGGGCTGAGCTCCTGACGTGCAGGCTTTTTGACGAACGGAACGAGCAGCAATGCCATAGCCAGAAAGCGCAGGCCAAGGAAGAAGAGCGGCGGAAATTCCACGATGCCCACCTTGATGACCACGAACTGATAACCCCAAAGCAAGGGCACCATCACCGCGCAGGCAATCTGGATGAGCGACATGACATTTTCCATTCAAGACTGTTCAGTCCAGATATAGGTGCGTTCAACCAGCAGCGCCTTGACGCGTTACCTGCTGAAGCGTTCGAGAAGAGCGTCAACAGTGGCTTGCGATGTGCTTCGTGTCGGACGCGTTTTACCTACGACACGCAGCCCCTCGACCAAGCAGATCAGCAGTCGCGCCGCGCTTGCAGGCTCGACACCATGAGCCAACTCGCCTGCGGCCTTCGCGCGTAACAGCGCATTGGCTACTTTGGTCTCCATAGTTTTGAAAAAGCTGCCGATGCGGCGATCGACTTCCGGGTCGCGGCCACCCAACTCCATGGCTGTCGCGACCAGCAGGCATCCGCGACGACCATTGGCGCCACTCGTCCGATCGACGTAACCAGCAAGGTAGGCTCGCAGGCCAGCGACTGGCGCGCGGCGTGGGTCGAGTTCGATGTCCATCCGTAGCAGGGCGTCGGCAATGTAGCGATCGAGCGCACGCAGGAAGAGTCCGCGCTTGTCACCGAAGGCGGCGTAGAGACTGCCACGCGAGAGGTTCGTCGCTTGAAGAAGGTCCGGAAGCGCCGTGGCATGATAGCCGCGCGACCAGAACACGTTCATGGCGCGCTCGATGGCAGCTTCCGTGTCGAAACCTCGGGGGCGGCCGCGCGGCAACCGCACAGGGGAATGATGTTCCATTAGCGATATATGGACCGATTGGTCGTGAATTGCAAATGACAGCTTAAGGTGATGGGCGGGGGGAGTTTATGACAGGGCGCTTTGGGCGATCTGTCGGCTCTCGTCATCTTACGGTCGGATGATTTACTTCGCGCTCTCGCATTTCGGCGACAGCATCGGCACGTTCGGCCATGACCAGTTTCGCCACGATCCATCACGCTCGACACAGGCCGGCGGTGTTTTAGCGGCATCCGGATCGGTCTGCTCTTTGGCATCCTGCGCCGTCACCTGCTCAACGGGCGTCGGCGGAAATCGCCTGTTCACATAATCAAACGAAATGACGCCCGCGATGATCGTGAGGACGATCGTCGCGATGCCGATGGCCCATTGCGAGCGCGTCACAACTCACCCCAGCTTCTGATCCCTTGCATCTGCGGTGCCTTCGCTGGCCGCCTTGACGGCGGCTTTTGCCTCGCCCTTGCGGCTGGCGATATCGATCACCTTGCGGCCGGAGATTTCGTGGCCGGCGTCGTCCGGCATCTGCCAGAAGAACCAGGCCGAGGCGGCCGAGATCACGGACACCACGAGGAAGGCCGGTGCAAAATCGGCGGCCGACAATTCGGTCATGCCGCGCATCAGCATGGTGGATTCCACAGAGAATGCACCGATCGCGACGCCGGCGGAGATCGACAGCTGCTGATTGACGCTGACCAGCGTGGTGGCGCGGCTCATCTGCGCCGTCTCCACCTCGGCATAGGCGACCGTATTGATCGCGGTGAATTCGAGCGAGCGGAAGAAGCCGCCGACCACCAGGATAATCAGGATCAGCATCAGCGGCGTGGTCACCGTGAACAGCGCACAGGCGGCGAGGAATACCGAACTCACCACGGCGTTGACGGTCATCACATTGCGAAAGCCGAAGGCGCGGATGATGCGCGCCGCCAATGTCTTCATCCCCATGGCGCCCACCGCCGAGCCGAAGGTCACCATGCCCGACTGGAACGGCGACAGGCCGAAGCCGACCTGCATCAATAGCGGCAGCAGGAACGGCAATGCGCCGATGCCGAGCCGGAACAGAAAGCCGCCGATGATGGCGGCGCGCAAGGTCACCAGCCGCATCAGCGAGAAGTCCAGCACGGGAGACGCCGTGCGCCGGGCGTGGATCACGTAGAGGGTCATGGACACCGTGCCGATGCCGACCAGTGCGGCGACGATCGGCCATGGCAGCAGATTGAGGCCCGCGACCGAGAGGCCGAAGGCAATGCCGGCGAGCCCGACGCCGGCCAGCACCAGACCCAGCAGATCGAAGCGCTCCGGATCCTCCGAGCGGATCGGATCGATGAAGCGCAACGCAAGATAGATGCCGAGGCAGCCGATCGGGATATTGATCAGGAAGATCCAGTGCCACGAGAAGTAGGTGGTGATGAAACCGCCCAGCGGCGGTCCGATCACCGGGCCGATCAGCGCCGGCACCGTCATCCACGCCATGGCACTGACGAGCGCGCTTTTGTCGATGGAGCGCAGCAGCACGAGGCGTCCCACCGGCGTCATCATGGCGCCGCCGAGGCCCTGGATGATACGGGCGATGACGAAATGCGTGACCGATTGCGACAGCGCGCAGCCGATCGAGCCGATCATGAACACGCCAATGGCGATGGAGAACACGGCGCGTGCGCCGAACCGGTCGGCGGTCCAGCCGGATGCCGGAATGAATACCGCGAGCGAGAGCAGGTAGGACGTGATCGCCAGCTTCAGGGTGAGCGGACTGGTGCCGATATCGGCGGCAATCGCCGGCAGCGAGGTCGCGATCACCGTGGAGTCCATGTTTTCCATGAACAAAGCGGAGGCGACGATGAGCGGGATCAGGCGTTCTTTATTCATGAAATTATTGATGATTCTTACGAGTGCCCAAGCTGCGGGCGCTTTAACATCCTGCCGGGGCGTGGGCTATTGCGAGAGGCCGAATACCTCCTAAATCATCCGTGACTGCGCCCGCCCGGCTGAAGGCCGAAAACGCCAAATATCCCTGTGCATGGCTGCCAAACGCTTTGATTTCGCGCAGCAGCATGCTATCGACCACCGCCAATCCTACTTATGGGTTCAGATTCGACGACGGTGTCCTGCGCCGCCGTCGAATTGGTGTATCCAGAGGTTTCTACCGCGATCCCGAGGTCGCCGCATGGAGTTGGCAATGGCAGTCGTTCAGAAGATCCGCGAAGCTTACACGTTCGATGACGTTCTGCTGAAGCCCGGCCTGTCGGACATCCTGCCTTCCGACGCCGATATCCGCTCCCACGCCACCCGTGCCATTCCGCTCAATATTCCGATCATCGCCTCAGCGATGGATACCGTCACCGAGGCCCGCATGGCGATTGCCATGGCGCAGGCCGGCGGTCTCGGCGTGATCCACCGCAACTTCGATCCGGAAGGCCAGGCTGCCCAGGTGCGCCAAGTCAAGAAGTACGAGTCCGGCATGGTGGTAAATCCGCTCACCATCGGTCCCGACGCCAAGCTGGCCGAAGCGCTGGCGCTGATGAGCGAGCACGGCTTCTCCGGCATTCCCGTCGTCACCGGTGCGAGCAAGGACGTCCCCGGCAAGCTGGTCGGCATTCTCACCAATCGCGACGTGCGCTTCGCCAGCAATCCGAACCAGAAAATTTCCGAACTGATGACGCACGAGAATCTCGTCACCGTGCGTGAAGGCGTCAGCCAGGATGAAGCCAAGCGCATGCTGCACAAGCATCGCATCGAGAAGCTGCTCGTCGTCGACGATCAGTATCGCTGCGTTGGCCTAATCACCGTGAAGGACATGGACAAGGCCGTCGCGCATCCCCTTGCCAGCAAGGACGCGCAGGGACGTCTGCGCGTCGCCGCTGCGACCACCGTGGGCGAGGGTGGTTTCGAGCGCACCGAACGTCTGATTGATGCGGGCGTCGATGTCGTTGTTGTCGACACCGCACATGGTCATTCCATGCGCGTGCTGGAAGCCGTGACGCGCATCAAGAAGATTTCGAACTCCGTGCAGGTGATCGCCGGCAATATCGCCACCACCGAAGGCGCGCAGGCGCTGATCGATGCGGGCGCCGATGCGATCAAGGTCGGTATCGGCCCGGGCTCGATCTGCACCACGCGCATCGTCGCCGGCGTCGGCGTGCCGCAGCTCACCGCGATCATGGATGCGGTGGAAGCCGCGAAGAAGCACAACATTCCGATCATTGCCGACGGCGGCATTAAATTCTCGGGCGATCTCGCCAAGGCGCTCGCTGCCGGCGCTGACATCGCCATGGTCGGCTCGCTGCTTGCGGGCACCGACGAGACCCCCGGCGAAGTGTTCCTGTGGCAGGGCCGTTCCTACAAGGCCTATCGCGGCATGGGTTCGGTGGGCGCCATGGCCCGCGGCTCGGCGGATCGCTACTTCCAGCAGGACATCAAGGACACGCTCAAACTCGTGCCGGAAGGCATCGAGGGCCAGGTGCCCTATAAAGGCCCGGTGGCCAATGTGATGCATCAGCTCGCCGGTGGCCTGCGCGCCGCCATGGGCTATGTGGGCGCCAAGACGCTGACCGAATTCCACGACAAGGCAGAATTCGTCCGCATCACCAGCGCCGGACTGCGCGAAAGTCACGTGCATGACGTGACGATTACCCGCGAAAGCCCGAACTATCCGGGCGGAGCTTAACTATACCGGGCACTATTGCGGTGCCGCATAGGCATCGCTGCCTAAATTGAGCCCCACAGATCGGCGAAAACGCGCTATTGTTCGCGCGTCACGTGCGCTGTCGGCTATGGATGTCCCGATATGGATTTCCAGGGCCGGACGAACCCGGCCGCGGAGCTTGGCTCCGTGTCGCGTTGTGATGCTCATTTTCGACAATGACCTCGTCACGCGTCGAAGTAACACCCGCAGAAAAGAACGTTGGATACTATGGCCATTGAATGGACGGACGAACGCATTGCGGCTCTCGACACCGCGCAACTGAAAAACCTGCGTGAGAACGCCACACGCCGCGAGGTCACGGCGCTGGTCGAGCTTTGCACCACCGAGCTCGCCAAGCGTAATGCCGACAAGCCGCGCAGGATCGGCCAGCCGCGCAGCGAGGCCAAGCAGTTCGAGCATGACATGTCGGCGGAGCTCGCCACGGTCGGCAAGGCGATGGCCGAGAAATACGATCTCTCCGAAGCGACCGCCAAGGCGAGGTCCGAAGGCGTGAAGGGCTTCAAGGCGCACAAGCTGCTCGGCTCCGATGGCCATGCCAAGCTCGGCGGCATGCAGCGCGACGGCTCGGTCGCCGTCGATCGCTACATCTCCTATCGTCGCGGCACCGATATCGCGTCGCTCAGCGTGTTCCTGCTCAAGGACCAGCCGATCGAGGCGCATGAGTTTCAGGTGATCGCACCGCTGACGATGCTCGACGGTGGCAAGCCGGTGGCTGAAATCCGCCCGACGGCAACGGCGGCGCAGAAGCAGTCAGCCGACGGCGGTCTGTCCTTCAAGGATCTCGACAGCGCAGCTGCAGCATTCGACAAGGTGCTGGCGAAGATCACGGCCTGATATTTGCCGGTTTACGTTTTGGATGCGGCGCGCGATCATCGCGCGCCGCATTTTTTTGCGATCAAGAAAGAGAAACGGAGAAGTCCCATGTCAGCAGCCAAACGCGTCGTTCTCGCATCGCGCCCGCACGGTGAGCCCGGCCCATCGAATTTCCGCCTCGAGGATTATGCGGTGCCGACGCCGGGTGAGGGCGAAGTGCTGCTGCGCACGATCTGGCTGTCGCTCGATCCCTATATGCGTGGGCGCATGAATGACGGCCCGTCCTATGCCGCGCCGGTGCCGGTGGATGGCGTGATGGAAGGCGGCACGGTGTGCGAGGTGATCGCCTCGAACAATCCGGGTTTTGCCAAGGGCGATATCGTGCTGGCCCATGCCGGCTGGCAGACCCATGCGATCTCCGACGGCAAGGGCCTGCGCAAGCTCGACCCGACGCTGGCACCGATCTCGACCGCGGTCGGCATTCTTGGGATGCCGGGCATGACCGCCTATACCGGCCTGCTGGCGATTGGAAATCCGCAGGCCGGCGAGACCGTGGTCGTTGCCGCAGCCTCCGGCGCGGTCGGCTCTGCGGTCGGCCAGATTGCGAAGATCAAGGGCGCTCGTGCCATCGGTATCGCGGGCGGTGCCGACAAGTGCCGTTATGTGAAGGAAGAACTCGGCTTCGACGAATGCCTCGATCATCGCGATCCGGATTTTCCGGCGAAGCTGAAGGCCGCGTGCCCGGGCGGCATCGATGTGTATTTCGAGAATGTCGGCGGCGCGGTGTTCGAGGCAGTGTTTCCGCTGCTGAACTTCTTCGCACGCATTCCGGTGTGCGGGCTCATCGCGCAGTATAACGATACGACGTCGGAAGCACCGAAATGGGCCGGCGCGATGATGCGCAACGTGCTCACCAAGCGCCTCAACTTCCGCGGATTCATCGTGCGTGACTTTGCGTCGATGCATGGCGACTTCCTGCGCGACATGTCGCAATGGGTGCGCGAGGGCAAGGTGAAGTACAAGGAGCACGTCACCGAAGGTCTCGACAATGCGCCGACAGCCTTCATGGGGCTGCTGAAGGGCGCGAATTTCGGCAAGCAGCTGGTGCGCGTCGGCGCCGACAAAGCGTAAGGCGAATACGCCTTCAGGCTGTCATCACTGCGGGCGCACCGTGCCGTCCGCATTGATGACGGTGAACAGATCGATGTCGGTCTGGCCCGGCGCGCGGCGGTGACGCACTTCAAAGCCGTCAGGCTGGAAACTGTATTCCACGAGCCCGACTTCCTTGACGCCGATCGTCTCCTGCCTGTCCTCCGGGCCAATGATGAAACTACTTGAGGGCGCCCAGATGTGCCTGACGCCGCGCCATATGTAGTCGCGCCGCTGGTGCACATGACCACAGGCGACGAGCCGCAGATCGACAGGGTCAAGCAGATCGATGAGACGCCGGCGCGCCGGCATCGGGACGTAGCGGATCGACGTTGCGGCCAGTTCCGGATCGTCCGGTGCATTCAGAAATAGCGGCTTGTGGATGAACAGCGCCAGCGGCCGTCCGTTCAGGCCCGCCAGTTGTGAGGCGAGCCAGTCGAACTGCTCCTCTTCACAGGCGAGCCCGCTATTCATGATCAACGAATTCAGGCCGATGAAACACCAGCCGGCCGCGTTGAAGCGCCAGTGATCGTGTCCAAAGACCGACACGAATGCCTGCCGGTTCTGCTCGGAAATCAGCTGGCTTGGCGGCGGGGCGACCAGAGTCGGGTTGTCGCCGATGTCGTGATTGCCCGGCAGATAGCGGCAGGCGACGGGAAGGGCGTCATGCTGTGACCTGGCGAAGGCGAGGTCATCGGGATGGCCCGGGCCATCGAAGGCAAGGTCGCCACTATTGATGACGAGGTCAGGCTTTGCCGCGTCGATGAACGCGCAGACGCGTTGGAAATTTGCGACGAATTGCGGAAAGCCCGCGCTAAGATGCGTATCGGTGATTTGGATCAGGCGGAATTCGGACATGGCTGGAACTCCTCTGGCGGGGAGTGTAGCCATCTCGGATGTCAGTCAGATGGCTCGGGCGACCGAAAGGTTAGATCACGCGATATCTGATCGCATAGCCGTCGTTGGCGCGGGCCGTCTTGCCTGCACGGGCTGAGGCGCTCACTTGATCGACCAGATGCCACGGGCTGAATTCGGTGGAGTGGCTCGGGCTTGCGGCCAGACGCAGTTTGAAGATCAGCGGTGCTTCGCCGGGCACATTCACGATCATCACACGCTGCGCGGTGCGAAATTTCAGTGGCACCGTACCCCTGAGAATGCTCTCGCCCTTGTTCGTGAAAGTCGGGCCTTCGCTGATGGCGGCGAGGGCCTGGTTGCGGTCGGTATGCAATTCGATCTGCGTGGCTTCCGCGATGATCTTCGCCGCGACCGCGTCGGGCAGGCGGATTTCGAATTCGACGGCGGGTCTGGTCGGATTGATGCCGAGATAGCCCAGTGCCGTGTGGCGCATGTCGGTGGCGGCGAAGGCCAGCAGGCCCAGCACGGCCAGCGCCGCGACGCCGTGGTGGACCACGTCATGGACCGAGCGATACCGGGCTCGGAAATAGAGATTCAGCAGGATGGCCACCGCGAGCGCTGCGGCGGCGCCAGCCAGGGTGGACATCATGAGGCCGGCCCAGCTGTCCGGGTCGCCGGGCGTCAGCATCGCAAAGAGGGCATCGAGATAGGCCATGGCAGGCTCACGGGCAGAACTCTTGAGGCTGGCGCGCCGCCGGGCAGCGCCTGCAAATGGGTGTCGAGGGCGGCCCAGCCGGTTCAATGGAACCCGTGATGGAGCCGGCATGGAACTCATATGGAACTCTTGGGCCGGTTAATCGTCATGTTCCAAGGGGCGGGTCTGTAGCGCGAGCGGGGTGCCGTGCGGCTCTGAATTCCGGCCCTGAATTCCCATGGCTGAGGAAATTTCAATGTCGATTCAATGGGTTTTGTTGCCGGTCTTCGTGCTGGTGGCGATTACGCTGGGCATGTTCTTCTGGACCGGCCGGCGCGGCGGCCTGCTGAGCCGCAACGACGCCGGCGATCTGCCGAATACCGCTCCGCAGCTCGACCTGCTGTTCTATGCGCTGATCGCCATCGGCCTGCCGCTACGCAAGATCGATCTAGTGCTGGTCTGCCTGTCCTGGGTGTTCGTGATCGCCCGCTTCGTGGGCGCCGGATTCATTGCCAATAGCCGGGGATCGCAAGCCTGGCTCGCCAGCGCGCTTGTGTTGTTGGCGATGTGGTTCTACTTCGCGCTACGGATGCTTCTCCTGATCTGATCGGGAGCGGCGTCGCGCCTCTCTCCGTCGAAAGATTGCCATGACTCCCGCCGCACGCCTCTCCGCCGCGATCGAAGTGATCGAGGCCATCGACACCCAGCGTGTCCCCGCCGCCAAGGCGCTGAAGGAATGGGGCACCGCGCACCGCTTCGCCGGCTCCGGCGACCGGGCCGGGATTTCCGGGTTGGTCTGGGATGTGCTGCGGCGGCGCGCCTCCAGCGCCTGGATCATGGACGACGATACGTCGCGGGCGCGGCTGCTCGGCATGCTCAAGGCCGAGCGCAGGATGGATGTCGATACGATTGCCGCGCTCTGTGACGGCAGCGGTTTTGCGCCGGCGCCGCTGTCTGACGCGGAGCGCTCGGCGCTGGCGTCGCGCACGGTGGCGGATGCACCGGCGCATATCGCCGGCGATTATCCGGAATGGCTCGATGGCCAGCTGGCCGATGTATTTGGCGATGATCGCGTGGCGGAAGCCACCGCCATGGCCAGCCGCGCGCCGCTGGACCTGCGCGTCAACACGCTGAAGGCCAAGCGCGAGAAGGTGCTGGGCTCGCTGCGCCATCTCGGGGCCACCGAGACGCCGTGGTCACCGCTGGGGCTGCGGATCGATCTCGGCGCCGATGCGCGTAATCCCGGCATCCATGCCGAGGAGGATTTCATCAAGGGCGGCATCGAAGTGCAGGACGAGGGCTCGCAGCTCGCGGCGCTGCTGTCCGGCGCCAAGCCGGGCGAGCAGGTGATCGACCTCTGCGCGGGCGCCGGCGGCAAGACGCTGGCACTGGCGGCGATGATGCAGGGCAAGGGCCGGCTGATCGCCACCGATGCCGACAAGCGCCAGCTCGCGCCTATCCACGAGCGGCTGTCGCGTGCCGGTATCCACAATGCCGATATCCGCACCCCGAAGGGCCCGGACGACACGCTCAGCGACATCCACAACTCCGCGGACCTCGTGCTGATCGACGCGCCATGCACCGGCACCGGCACCTGGCGTCGCAATCCCGACGCCAAATGGCGGATGCGGCCGGGCGCCCTCGAAGTCCGGATCAAGGACCAGGCCGAGGTCCTGGACCGCGCCGTCGCGCTAGTGAAGCCGGGCGGCCGGATCGCCTATGTGACCTGTTCGGTACTCCCGCAGGAAAACCGCGACCAGATCCGCGCCTTTACCGCGCGCCAGCCGGAGTTTTCGGTGGTCCCGCCGGCGCAGGTGATGTCGGTGCTGTGGGACAAGGCCGAGGATTTCGCCGCCGCGACGTATCAGAGCCCGGAAGGCCTGCTGATGACCCCGCGCCGGACCGGAACGGACGGATTTTTCGTGTCGGTGATGAAGCGCCAGCCGGTAGGCTGAGACCCCTCCGCCGTCATTGCGAGCGCAGCGAAGCAATCCAGAAGGCCACAAGCGAAGACTGGATTGCTTCGTCGCAAGGGCTCCTCGCAATGACGGGGATAGGCCGATGCAGGGCTGCCATGACAGCCTTTTCAGCCTTGCGACCCCGCCGTGAGTCGCGTAATTCCTCGCTATGACAGCCCCCAGCAAAGCCTCCGTTTCGCCCGCCGATCCGTCACCCCATGTGGCCGCGGCGCATGACAAGATTCTGATCGTCGATTTCGGCTCTCAGGTGACGCAGCTGATTGCGCGGCGTGTCCGCGAGGAGGGCGTCTATTCCGAAATCGTGCCGTTCAACAAGGCGGAGGCTGCCTTCGCCGAAATGAAGCCGAAGGCCGTGATCCTGTCCGGCGGTCCTGCCTCGGTGCTCGACGACAACGCGCCGTCCGCGCCACTGTCGATCCTCACCGCAGGCGTCCCGGTGCTGGGCATCTGCTACGGCGAACAGACCATGGCGCAGCAGCTCGGCGGCACCGTCGAAGCAGGTCATCACCGCGAATTCGGCCGCGCCGCCATCGAGATCACCGACAGCTGCGCGCTGTTCGACGGTGTGTGGGAAGTGGGTGGCAAATACGACGTCTGGATGAGCCATGGCGACCGCGTCACCAAGATGCCCGACGGCTTTCGCGCCGTGGCGAAAGCGCCGGGCTCGCCGATCTCGATCATCGCCGATGATGTCCGCAAGTTCTACGCGATGCAGTTTCATCCGGAAGTGGCGCATACGCCCGACGGCGCGAAGCTGATCCGCAACTTCGTGCGCAACATCGCCGGCTTCACCGGCGACTGGACCATGCGTGCGTTCCGCGAGGAAGCGATCGAGAAGATCCGCGCGCAGGTCGGCAAGGGTAAGGTGATCTGCGGCCTGTCCGGCGGCGTCGATAGCGCCGTCGCGGCCGTGCTGATCCATGAGGCGATCGGCGATCAGCTCACTTGCGTGTTCGTCGATCACGGCATGCTGCGCAAGGACGAGGCCAAGACCGTCGTCGACCTGTTCCGGCACCACTACAATATCCCGCTGGTGCATGTGGATGCATCGAAGACGTTCCTCGGCGAACTCGAAGGCGTCACCGATCCCGAAGTGAAGCGCAAGACCATCGGCCGTCTGTTCATCGACGTGTTCGACCAGGAAGCCAAGAAGATCGGCGGCGCGGATTTCCTGGCACAGGGCACGCTGTATCCCGACGTGATCGAGAGCGTGTCCTTCACCGGCGGTCCGTCAGTGACCATCAAGTCGCATCACAATGTCGGCGGCTTGCCCGCACGCATGAACATGAAGCTGGTCGAGCCTTTGCGCGAACTGTTCAAGGACGAGGTGCGCGATCTCGGCCGCGAACTCGGCCTGCCGGACATTTTCGTCGGCCGCCATCCGTTCCCGGGTCCGGGCCTCGCGATCCGCTGCCCTGGCGAGATCACGCGCGAGAAGCTCGACATCCTCCGCGAAGCCGACGCCGTCTATATCGACCAGATCCGCAAGGCCGATCTCTACGACACCATCTGGCAGGCCTTCGCCGTGCTGCTGCCGGTGAAGACCGTGGGCGTGATGGGCGACGGCCGCACTTATGAATACGTCGTCGGCCTGCGCGCCGTGACCTCCACCGACGGCATGACCGCCGACTTCTACGCCTTCGACATGAAATTCCTCGGCGAGACCGCAACGCGGATCATCAACGAGGTGAAGGGCGTGAACCGGGTGGTGTATGATATCACGAGCAAGCCGCCGGGGACGATTGAGTGGGAGTGAAGCTCTCTTCAGCACAAAAGTTCAGAAGCTTATTCGCAACAACCTAAATGCCACGGAGACGAAGTAATAAATAGGCGGCAAATCTAAGCCTTCTCTCTGAAGTTAAGAGGAAAAGCCATGTCACGCCTCGCTGAACTCAACAGGCTTGTGGAGGTGTTTCTTTCGGCGGGTGACGATGAGAACCGGCACGCTTTCTATCAAGAACTACTGCGTCAGACTCGGCCGACATCCGATGAATTCGATTATGTAAATCGAGAGGTGAAGATCCGGAGAGCCCAACATGCAAGGGGCAAAGCGACGGGCGGCACGCAAGCGACCTATCTGCCGCTGGCAGATATAATCGCCGCGTTTCGAGATGCTACGCCAATGTCTCGCTTCTATGCCAATATTAAGCGGGCGGGCATTAATTGGCAGGAAAATGATCAGGATCTCACTAAAGCTTATGTTATGGCCTGCTTTAGCGAGTTGGCATATTTACATCTGACTGAGATTGAGCTTGCGGAACGTGACCGCTACAAAATATTTGACCCAAGTCTAGCACACAGGGACTTTGCACGACGGAGACTTAGATTCGATCTGATCGAAGTTATGCGGGCGGTTGCTGATATTGAGATTAGGATCATCGAAACTTCTCAGTTCGTGTATGTTATTGGATTCGTACAGGCTTTTGTGGTCGTCGCCGTCAGGGGAACAGTAACGCTCCGCGATTGGGCGATGGATTTTGAAGCACTCAAGAATCACGCAAGAAACGGGTTTTACCATCGCGGCTTCAGTGATGAAGCAGAGTTGGCTATGCCGCTTCTTCGCGATGCCGTAGGCACACGCGACCCGCTCTATATTACGGGGCACTCATTGGGGGCCGCGGTCGCGTCTATCCTTACTCAGACTTGGCCTGACCAGAGTGTTGCTCGTACACCCTACTTGTTCGCTTCGCCACGCTTCGGTACTCGAGCAGCAGCAAGTCGATTGCCGCGTTATAGCTATCTTCGACCATTAGATGTTGTTCCACATACGCCTCCACGATTCTTCGGATATTCGGATTCAGGAGCGATCACGACCGTTCTGCCACTTGGCGCTAAGCAGGGTGGCGGATGGGGCAATGCGTGGTATGCAGCCTCGCGGCTCACTGTCCAGCAACACTATATGGACGGAATTCGAGCGCTGGTCGGCGACGCCGTTGGAGAGAAATTCCCGGAACGGGTTTATATAGATGCCCTGATTGCTAAGCTAAAAGATGCGTATGTCGCAAAGTAGTTACTTCGTCTATTTTGCGGAATCGGTGTGCAAAAATTCCCCGCTTGCTGAACGAGAAATGTCTCACTTCTCTATTCACACGGCTTCTTTCGATTCAACCGATGCGCGGGATGTTGTCAGGGACGTAGAGCGGAATAGCGTAGCGTATTCCGCCGCCTCACCGATAGGTGGCGCAATGTGCTTGGCTATTGCGCCCTACGTCTCACACCAGCAGTTTCGTCGACACACCCAGCACCGGCCCGGAGCTCAAGCGTGTGCTGATCGACAAATTTCGCTGCCGTCCGGAAATGTGAGCCAGTCACAGGCTACACCGTAAAATTGTCGACGATCAGTCTGTTGACCATGGAACAGCACCAGATGGCCGAGGACACCAGGGCGCATCCTCGGCTATGGACAGCGGTCGACCAATTCTCGGGCCAAATCACACGGTCGTCATTCGACTACTGCTCCTTCTTGAACAAATCCTGGAAGATAAGCTGGCCCCAGGTGCGGCCGCGTGCGTGCACCAGCGCGCCACCTTCGTTGAGCTTTCCCAGCTTGACGGGTGCGAAGCCGAGTTGCTTGGCCAGGGCCGCCACCGGAGCGATCGCGTCCTCGTCGTCAGCAGACAGAAAGACGACCCGATGCCCGCCCGCGACGATCGGATCGGTAGCCAGAGTGGCTGCGCCCAGGTGATTGAAGCCTTTCACGAACCTGGCGCCGGTGAATGCCTTCGCGACGACGGCGGAGCCCGGGAGACCGTCCGGCTCGTCGGGGCCCGGAAACAGGTTCATCGCGTCGATGACCGTCTTGCCGTCCCAGCTCGGCAGGATCTTCGCAACCTCGCGATGCTCGCCGAAAGGGACCGCCAGGATGATGGTGTCGGCCTCGAGCGCATCCCGCAGCGACCTGGCGACGACCGTGGGTCCGATCGCCCGGGCCTGTGGCGCCAGTGCCTCGGGCGGCCGGCGGCTCGCGACGGTCACGTCGATATTTTTGCGGGCGAAGGCGTAAGCGAGGGCCTGGCCTATCTTGCCGAATCCTATAATTGCGTAGCTCATAATCTTCTCCGATTTGTTTTGATATTGATTCACGGCCTTCGAGGGCGCCGGGTTATTCGGTCCGCGGTGGCGCCCGCGTAGAGGTCCTGCGGTGAACGAGGTGCGATTTCAGATGGCCGAGAAGCCGCCGTCGACAGACAACTCCAGCCCATTCACGAAGCTTGAATCGTCTGACGCAAGAAACAGTGCGACCGCCGCAATTTCCTCAGGGCGACCCATCGTTCCCCGCGGGATCAGGGATTCGAACATCTGCTTCGCCTCCGGGGTGAGAACCTGGTCCTGCATCGGTGTGGCGATCGGTCCCGGGTGCAGCACGTTCACCCGGATATTCCTGTTCTTGAGTTCGTTGAGCCATCCGCGTGCGAATGCGTGCAGCGTCGCCTTGCTCGCCGCATACACGCTGTAACCGGGAAAACCTTTGAGCGAAGCAACTGACCCGGTCATGAAGATCGATCCGCCATCGTTGAACAGCGGCAGAGCCTTCTGAACAGTAAAGAGCGTGCCGCGCGCGTTCAGGCCGAAGGTGGCATCGAAATGCTGCTCGGTAATTTCGCCCAGTGGGACGGCTTCGCCCGTGCCGGCGCTCGCGTACAGGATGTCGATCTTGCCCTTTTCCCGCTTGACCGTATCGAACAGGCGGCCGAGGTCGTCGAGATCGGCCGCGTCGCCGCGCACGCCGGTCACATTCCGGCCAATCAGCTTGATGGCCTCGTCGAGCGCCTCCTGCCTCCGGCCCGTGATGAACACATAGGCGCCTTCTTCGACGAACCGCTTGGCGCTCGCCAGCGCCATGCCGCTCGATCCACCCGTGATGACTGCAACCTTACCGTCTAGCTTTCCCATAACTTCTCCTGTCGTGGTGTCGGGACTGTCCCCGAGAACCTGGAGATGGGTCTGCCGGCGTCAGGCGTTGAGTGCGCAAGCGCGCACATCGGTGGTGCGAAATCGATCCGGATGGACGACTAACGCCAGCCGCGGCGATCGGTGTCCGCCGGTCGGAATTGGACCGCGCTCGTCGCCATAGGCTACGATGACAGCCCGTATTGTTGCACCATGTCTGGATACGGGCTTGGAAGGCGCGCCGCACGGTGCGAGATTGCACCATGATCGACTGGGATGACGTTCGCTATTTTCTTGCCGTCGCGCGCGGAGGCTCGGTGCGGGCTGCCGCCGAGCGCCTCGGTGTGAACCACGCGACCGTGTTGCGACGTATCGCCCAACTCGAGGCACGCCTCGGGGTGCAAATGTTCGAAAAGCTGCCTTCGGGCTACCGCCTGACGGCTGCGGGCGAGGAGATTCTCGAGTTCGCGGATCAGATGGAAGCCTCGTCGCATTTGCTGGAGACGCGCATCTTCGGTCGCGACCAGAGCGCGCGCGGGCTTTTGCGGGTGACGCTTCCACCGTTCCTCGCGACACACCTGCTCATGCCGGATCTCGCCGATTTCGCGCGTCTGCATCCGGACATCGAGATGGAAATCATGTCGACCGGCGAGGTGGCAAATCTGACCAACCGAGAGGCCGACGTGGCGATTCGCATTGTCGCCAACCGCAAGACTCTGCCGCTCAATCTTCACGGCCTGAAGGGACCTGAGCTGTTCAGCGGTGTCTACATGTCTCGCGATCGACTAGCCGCGTGGCGTGCGGGCACGCCTGATCCCATCCGGTGGATCGTCATAGACAATCATGGACTCCCGGCCTGGGCGCGCGAGGGAGAGGTTCACACCACGGGAGTTCCGTTCAGGACACCGGACGCCGAGACGCAGATCGTTGCTGTACGGCAAGGGATCGGGATGACAAAACTGCCGTGCTTCGTCGGAGATGCTGACGCTCTATTGGTGAGGGTGCCGGGCACCGACCTGCCCATGCATGGGACGCTCTGGCTTCTCACGCAGGGGGAAACACGCAAGACGAAGCGCGTGCGGCTCTTTACCGAGTTCGTATCCGGAAGGCTCGCCGCGTACGCGCCGCTGCTCGCGGGGCTGTCCGTATCGCGCGACTGACGCGCGGCGGGTCGCCGACCACCAATTTGCTGACGGTGGCGGGGCAGACCGACGTTTTGGACGTGTCTTCGGGGAGTTTCTTTGCGACAGGTCGGGTGAGAGCCAGCATTTCAGCCCGGCAAGCATGCCTGCCGTCATGTTTTGACCGTTGAACGCTGAATTTAAAGGGCTATTTTTACTGCAATGCAGTATCTTGTCAGTCGGTCGCGATTGACGTACTCGAAGCCGAATTCGCCTTTAGACCGGTTTTAACAATAACGGTTGGTGGCGCTGCGTTTCCAGCGTCAACCACCTCATGACGTTGGGATGACGATGAGCCTCTATTCAGATTACCTCGCTGAAATCGAAAGCAGAAAAGCTCAAGGCCTCGCTCCCAAACCGATCGACGACGGCGCGCTCACCGGCGAAATCATCGCCCTGATCAAGGACAACGGCAGCGAATACCGCGCCGACGCCCTGAAATTCTTCATCTACAACACCCTGCCGGGCACCACGAGCGCCGCAGGCGTCAAGGCCGCCTTCCTGAAGGAGATTATCCTCGGTGAGGCGATCGTCCCGGAAATCACGCCGACCTTCGCGCTGGAACTGCTGTCGCACATGAAGGGCGGCCCCTCGATCGGCGTGTTGCTCGACGTCACGCTCGGCAGTGATGCCGGGCTGGCGAAGCAGGCCGGTGAAGTTCTGAAGACCCAGTTCTTCCTCTACGACGCCGACATGTTCCGGCTGCGCGATGCCTTCAAGGCGGGCAATGCCGTCGCCAAGGGCGTGCTCGAGAGCTATGCCAAGGCCGAGTTCTTCACCGAGCTCCCGGACGTCGCGGACGAGATCAAGGTCGTGACCTACGTCGCCGCCGAAGGCGATATCTCGACCGACCTGCTGTCGCCGGGCAACCAGGCGCATTCGCGTTCGGACCGTGAGCTGCACGGCCAGTGCATGATGACGCCGCAGGCGCAGCAGGAAATCGTGGCGCTGCAGAAGCAGCATCCCGATAAGCGCGTGATGATGATCGCCGAAAAGGGCACGATGGGCGTGGGCTCGTCGCGCATGTCGGGCGTGAACAACGTGGCGCTGTGGACCGGCAAGCCGGCCAGCCCCTATGTGCCCTTCGTCAACTTTGCCCCGGTCGTCGCCGGCACCAACGGCATCTCGCCGATCTTCGCGACGACGGTGGACGTGACCGGCGGCATCGGCGTCAATCTCAAGAACTGGGTCAAGAAACTCGACGCGGACGGCAAGCCGATCCTGAACAACGACGGCAACCCGGTCCTCGAGCAGAAATTTGCGGTCGATACCGGCACCGTCCTGACGCTCGATGCGAAGGGCAAGAAGCTGCGCGACGAAAACGGCAAGGAACTGGTCGACGTCGCTGCCGCCTTCACGCCGCAGAAGATGGAGTTCATGAAGGCCGGCAGCTCCTATGCCATCGTGTTTGGCAAGAAGCTGCAGACCTTTGCCGCCGAAACGCTCGGCGTCGAGCCGACCCCGGTTTTCGCTCCGAACAAAGAGATCTCGGTCGAAGGCCAGGGCCTGACCGCGGTCGAGAAGATCTTCAACCGCAACGCCGTGGGCGTGCTCGGCGGCAAGGTGCTGCATGCGGGCTCGGACGTGCGCGTCAAGGTCAACATCGTCGGCTCGCAGGACACCACCGGCCTGATGACCGCGCAGGAGCTGGAAGCGATGGCGGCCACCGTCATCTCGCCGATCGTCGACGGCGCCTATCAGTCGGGCTGCCACACGGCATCGGTGTGGGACAAGAAGGCGCAGGTCAACATTCCGAAGCTGATGAGCTTCATGAACAATTTCGGCGTGATCACCGCGCGCGATCCCAAGGGCAGCTATCATGCGATGACCGATGTCATCCACAAGGTGCTGAACGACATCACCGTGGATGACTGGGCGATCATCATCGGCGGCGACAGCCACACCCGCATGTCCAAGGGCGTGGCCTTCGGTGCCGATTCCGGCACCGTGGCGCTGGCGCTGGCGACGGGCGAGGCGACGATGCCGATCCCGCAATCGGTCAAGGTGACGTTCAAGGGCGCGATGCAGCCGCATATGGACTTCCGCGACGTGGTCCATGCGACCCAGGCGCAGATGCTCAAGCAATGCGGCGACAATGTTTTCCAGGGCCGGATCATCGAGGTCCATCTCGGCACGCTGCTTGCCGACCAGGCCTTCACCTTCACCGACTGGACGGCCGAGATGAAGGCTAAGGCGTCGATCTGCATTTCGCAGGACGACACGCTGATCGAGTCGCTGGAGATCGCCAAGTCGCGGATCCAGATCATGATCGACAAGGGCATGGACAATGCCGCGGGCACGCTGAAGGGCCTGATCGCCAAGGCCGATGCGCGCATCGCCGAGATTCGTTCGGGCGAGAAGCCCGCGCTGACGCCGGACGCCAATGCGAAATACTTCGCCGAAGTCGTCGTCGATCTTGATATCATCGACGAGCCGATGATCGCCGATCCCGACGTGAACAACGCCGATGTGTCCAGGCGCTACACCCACGACACGATCCGTCCGATTTCTTATTACGGCGGCACCAAGAAGGTCGACCTCGGCTTCGTGGGCTCGTGCATGGTGCACAAGGGCGACATGAAGATCGTCGCCCAGATGCTCAAGAACATCGAGAAGGCCGAAGGCAAGGTCGCGTTCAACGCGCCGCTGGTCGTCGCGGCTCCGACCTACAACATCATCGACGAGCTGAAGGCCGAAGGGGATTGGGAAATCCTGCAGAAGTATTCCGGCTTCGAATTCGACGATGTGAAGCCGAAGACCGCGAACCGGACCACCTACGAGAACATCCTCTATCTCGAGCGTCCGGGCTGCAACCTGTGCATGGGCAACCAGGAAAAGGCGGAGAAGGGCGATACCGTTCTGGCGACCTCAACCCGTCTGTTCCAGGGCCGCGTCGTGGAAGACACCACCGAGAAGAAGGGTGAATCGCTGCTGGCCTCGACCCCGGTCGTGGTGCTGTCGGCGATCCTCGGTCGCACGCCGAGTGCGGAAGAATACAAGGCCGCCGTCGAAGGCATCGACCTGACCAAGTTCGCACCGCCCAAGATCGGTGCGATGGGCGCTTCCGTCCACTACTAGGGTGGAGAGCGAGAGCTGTTCAAAGATCGGCGTTGGCAGGTGAAGGCCTGCCGCGCCGCGGGGCTGGTACGCGAGCGGGCATCAATTGCGTGGTGTATGACATGACGAGCAAGCCGGCCGGGACGATCGAGTGGGAGTGACGGCGCAAACGGCTGTTCCGAAAATGGCGTCTCTGACATAACTCCGCAGCAATCTGCATTCCGCTAACATTCTGGCCTGAGAGGGTCCCGATGCGCGCCTGCCTTGTCCGTCTGCTGTCTGTTCTTGGTCTCCTCGCTTCAGCTTCCCTTGCCATGGCGCAGAGCATGCCTGCCGACGCGCCGAATGCGCGCGATCATGCCGTGCTCAGCCGTTATGCCGGATCGTGGCTCGTCACCCAGGATGCGAAGACCTTCGATCAGGCCAGCATTCCCTCCGGAGACACTGATGTCGTCAAGCTTGAGGGACGGGTGACGCGGCTGTTCTATCTCGCGCCCGCCGGCAAGTCGGTGCTCGAAGTGCAGCGCAACTATGAGCAGGCGCTTGAGCGCGCCGGTGCATCGAAGCTGGATGCGTGCGCCGACAACTGCGGTCGGCGGAATTTCAAACCGCTCCGCGACCTGCCTGCCAATCCGCAGCTGGCCAAGGTGTCGCTGGAAGGCTGGACTCCGATCACGCTGTTGCAACAATGGCAGGAGACTGGCAGCGAGCGCTATTGGTACGGAACGTTGAACGCATCCGGCACTACGCTGCATGTGGCGGTCCTATCAGCGAAGCCAGGCACCATCGCGCTTGCCAACAAATACGTCGCGACAGTTGTGGAGATCGTCGAACCGAAGGCGATGGATAGCGGCAAGGTGACTGTGGATGCGGCGGCGCTCGCGAAGGGCCTGCAGGCGGAGGGGAAGGTGGCGCTCTACGGGCTGTTCTTCGACACCGGCAAGGCGACCATCAAGCCCGAGTCCAAACCGCAACTCGACGAAATGGCACGCGTGCTGCAAGCCAATGCCGGTGCGAACGTGTTCATCGTCGGCCACACCGACAATCAGGGCACGCTGGATGCGAACCTCGCGCTGTCGAAGGCGCGCGCGCAGGCGGTGATCGATGACTTGACCCGCAGCTACAAGATCGATGGCAAGCGCTTGTTTGCATCCGGCGTGGCGAACTACGCGCCGCTTGCCAGCAATGCCAATGAAAATGGCCGCGCCCGCAACCGCCGCGTCGAGATGGTGTTGCAATAGGTCTGTGAAAGCGCCGGCCGGACGTGTTCGTTGGGCGGTACCCATTCGCCGGACCAGCCTGGCGATACGTTGCCCCCAGTGAGATCATACGTGGAAAACCCGACATCCGGCGCAAGGCGGATGCGGTCTATATCCATCAGATCCGTAAAGCAGGCTTGTACGACACCATCTGGCAGGCCTTCGTCGTGCTGCTGCCGGTGAAGACCGTCAGTGTGACGGGCGGCGGTCGCAGCTATGGAATACGCCGTGTGCTCGTCTCGTTATCGAATGCGTCCTTAAGCGGTCGAAGCTGTGTTGTTCGCGCTCACGAGTTTGCGGGCCCTGCTCAGATCATCGCGCTGCGCCAGCGTTGTGCGGATCACGTCGAGTGATCTCGCTGTTGTTCCGTATATCAGCGCACTGCTGATCGAGCAGAACGCGACGCGGGGAATATGCCCGGCCGCCGGAATATCCGGGCGGGCGTATGGTGTGGTGCGCATACACGCGCTGCTTTTTACAAAAATCGTCGGGATAGCAATAACGCGCTTGTCACCATGACAGATCGTGACTTGCGCGAAGCTGACGCGTGCGCGTCGGTGCTCTTGAGAGCAAACACGGGGTCGATAGTATCACGTTACCGTACTGACATAGTAGCGGGTTACCGTGATTGACCACTTGCGCAACGTGTGAGGCTCCCATGATCAAATCCCAGGTTCTGCTTGCTGATGCTTCGCTTTCCGATCTGTCGATCCTGCTGCGCGCCGTTCGCGCCGGCACCACGATTGTGACCGTCGATCCCGCTGCGGACGGCGTCGAGATGCTGGCAGCCGTATTGCGAGAAGGGCCGGACGTGATCCACGTGCTCGCGCATGGCGAACCCGGACGTGTTCTGCTAGGGCGTCAGGCACTGGACCGTGAGACGCTCGCGGCCTTGCCGATTGGCACGAGCGACATTGCCTTCCATGCCTGCGATGTCGCCGCGACGGATGCCGGACACGCTTTCATCGATGCGGTCGCGACCAGAACGTCGGGTAGTGTCAGCGCTGCCTCCGGCAAGGTCGGCGACGCAGCGCAAGGCGGCTCGTGGGGGCTCGATGTGTCGACGCGCGCGAAGGGCGATCTTGCGCTGTTCGATGACTTGCGTGGGGCCTGGCCGCATCTGCTGGCCGTTATTAACGGCACCAGCAATGGCGAGACCCTGACGGGCACCTCGTCTAACGACATCATCCATGGCAATGGCGGCAATGACACCATCATCGGCCTCGGATCGGGCAGTGGCGTTCGGGACCAGCTCTATGGCGACGCTGGCGACGATTTCATCGATGCCAGGGCGTCGGGATCGGCCGGTACGCTCGGTTCCATTATTTATGGCGGCACCGGTATGGACACGATCTACGGTTCGTCGGTTAGCGGCGACTATATTTCCGGGGGCGGCGACGACGACACGATCTATGGGGGCGGATCGCTCACTCTGAATGCGCCCGACCAGATTTTTGGCGATGGCGGCAACGATACGATCTATGGCGGCCTTGGCTATGAGGTCATTCATGGCGGTACAGGTAACGACACCATCTCGTCGGGCATGCTGACCAGCCAGCTCTACGGCGACGAGGGTAACGATACGTTTCGCAGTGTGGCCAGCGCGGGCACCGGCGGCTTCGACATCTATGACGGCGGCGCGGATATCGACAAGCTGATCGCCACATCGTCGGCTGCGATGGGAATCCAGAGCATCACCAATGTCGAAGAGGTCAGTGCCAGCGGCTTTGCAGGCGCCTATATCCTGACCGACACGGTCGATTCCTATCTCGATCTCCAGAACACCAAACTCGATCCGCTGCTCGGAAATATCGTCGGACAGCAGGGTAACGATACGATACTACTGCGAGGTGCGGCCGCGACCGTGGCGCCGGGATCGACCGGCACCGACGACAACTGGAACAACATCGTTCGCGCAGGCGGCGGCAACGACATCGTCTATGCCGGCTATGGCAATGATCGACTGTATGGCGAGGCGGGCAACGATCTGCTGGCCGGTGGCTACGGCAACGACATTATCGATGGCGGCGCCGATTTCGATACCGCCAAACTCGATGGCGACGCCAGCGAATGGACGATCGTTCAATCGTCAAGCGATCCGTTCACCTGGACTGCCACCCGCAGCAATCCATCGTCCGGCAATCCGGTCGAGACCGATGTGCTCACCAATATCGAAAAGATCCAGTTCTCCACCGGCTCGGACATCCTGTTGAATCCGCCGCCGAGCGAGCCGGTCGATAACGACGGCAGCCCGAATGTGGTGTCGGAGAATGCCGTGAATGGCACCGTTGTCGGCATCACGGCGTCGTCTTTCGATTCTGACCCCACGCAGACTGTCACCTACAGCCTGTTGAGCAGCGCCAACGGCCGTTTCGCCATTGATGCGTCCACAGGCGTGGTCACCGTCGCCAATGCGTCCTTGCTGGACTACGAGACAGCGACCAGTCACACGATCATCGTCCAGGCGTCGGATGGCAGCGGAACCACCACGACGTCATTCGTCATCTCCGTGATCGATGGCAATGATGCGCCCGGTGCACCAACCGACAGTAATACGGCGCCGAACACCGTCGCCGAAGGCGCGGCAACCGGCACGCTGATCGGCTTGACCGCGGCGGCGACCGATCCCAATCCGGGCGATACGCTGACCTATAGTCTTGTCAATGATGCGGGCGGGCGTTTTGCGATCGATCCGGCGACCGGCGTGGTCTCAGTCGCTAACGGTGCATTGATCGACTATGAGACGGCTACCTCGCATCAGATCACCGTGCAGGTGAGCGACGGCGAATTCACGCGCGAGCAGGTCTTCACGATTGCGGTCACCAATGTGTCCGACACGCCGCCTTATGTCGGCACCGAGGGGAACGATGTCTATGTCTCGACGACCACGGACAATGTGATCGTCTCGGGCATGGGGGGCAATGACCAGCTCACCACCGGTTCTGGAAACGACACCATCGATGGCGGCGCCGGCAATGACACGATGGCCGGCGGCACTGGCAACGATATCTATATCGTCGATGCGACCGGCGATGTCGTCACCGAGGCGGGAAGTGCCGGGACAGACGAAATCCGCACCGTCCTCACCAGCTATACGCTGGGCAGCAATGTTGAGAATCTCACTTATACGGGCAGTTCGGACTTCACCGGCACCGGCAATACGCTGGCCAATGTGATCACTGGTGGATCCGGCAGCGATACGCTCAATGGCGGAGCGGGCAGCGACACGCTGATCGGCGGCGCCGGCAATGACGTCTACATCGTCGATGTGGCCACCGATGTTGTGATCGAGGTTGCGGGCGAAGGCATCGACGAGGTGCAGACAGCACTCGCCAGTTACACGCTCGCCGACAATGTCGAGAAGCTAACGCGGACAGGAACGACGGCTTTCACCGCCACCGGCAATGCGCTCGATAACGTCATTACCGGCAATATCGGCAATGACACGCTCGACGGCGGAGCCGGCAACGATACGCTGATCGGCGGAGCGGGCAACGACACCTATGTAGTTGACTCCACCGGAGATGTGATCGTCGAACTCGCCTCGCAGGGAGCAGATACCGTCCAGACCACACTATCCAGCTATACACTCGGTGCCCAGATCGAGAACCTCACCTATATCGGAACGTCGTCTTTCACCGGTATCGGCAACGACCTTGCCAATATCATCACCGGCGGCGCGGGCAACGATATACTGGATGGCGGTCTCGGTAACGATACGCTGATGGGGGGCGTCGGTGACGACGTCTATATCGTCGAGGCTAGCGATGCGATCGGAGAGATCGCGAATGCCGGCATCGATGAGGTGCGCACCGCTCTGGCCAGCTATACGCTGACGACCAATGTCGAGAATCTGACCTATACGGGAAGCGCGGCTTTCGCCGGCACTGGCAACGCACTGGCCAATGTTATCACCGGCGGGACTGGCAACGACACGCTCAACGGGGGCGCCGGCGCCGACCTGCTGATCGGCGGAGCCGGTGACGATATCTATCTCGTCGACGATGCAGGCGACGTGGCGCTGGAAAATGCCGGAAAGGGTGTCGATCTCGTCCGGACCAACCTGGCCAGCTACTTGCTGGGCAACGATATCGAGAACCTGACCTATACCGGGACGGCGAGCTTTTCCGGTACCGGCAACGCCGCAGACAATGTGATCACCGGTAACAGCCTTAGCGATACGCTCGACGGTGGTGCTGGTAACGATACCCTCATCGGCGGATCCGGCAACGATATCTATATCGTCGATTCCATTGGTGACGCTGTCGTTGAAACACCAAATAACGGTACCGACGAAGTTCGCACGGCTCTGGCGAGCTATACGCTCGGCGCGAACCTGGAAAACCTGACCTATACGGGGAGCAGCACGATCAATGGCGTCGGCAATACCCTGGCCAACACGTTGGCTGGCGGTACCGGCAACGACACGCTTAGCGGCGGAGCCGGCGACGACGTCCTCGATGGCGGTACTGGTGACGATACGCTGATCGGCGGTATCGGCAACGATACATATGTCGTGGACTCCCTCGGCGACACAATCGTGGAAGCTTCCGGAGAGGGAACAGACACGATCCGAACCACGCTGGCCAGCTATACGCTGAGTACCGAGATCGAGAACCTGACCTATATCGGTACATCGTCCTTCACGGGTACGGGCAATGCGACGAACAATACATTGAATGGCGGTGCCGGCAACGACACGTTGTTTGGCGGTGCCGGCAACGACACACTGAACGGCGGGGCTGGCGACGACGTCCTCGACGGCGGTCTCGGCAATGACGCGATGTTCGGCGGTCTTGGCAACGACGTCTATATCATCGATTCCGCGAGCGACATCGTGTCGGAGAGTGCAAGTGCCGGCCTCGATGAGGTGCGCACGGCGCTGGCGAGCTATTCCCTGAGCGCCAATGTCGAAAACCTGAGATACACGGGCAGCGCGGCGTTTACCGGTACCGGGAACGGGCTCGACAACACGATAATCGGCGGGGCGGGTAACGACACGCTCACCGGCAATGGCGGCATCGATACGCTGATCGGCGGAGCCGGCAACGATATCTACACTGTCGACTCGGTCGGCGGTGCGGTGATCGAACTGGCCGGCGAGGGCATCGACACGGTGCGGACCTCGATGGCCAGCTACACGCTCGACGCCAATGTCGAAAACCTCACGGGCGTTGGCAGTGCGGTCTTCATCGGCATTGGCAACGACCTCGCGAATGTTATCACTGGTGCTGGAGGCAATGACACGCTCGATGGCGGTGCCGGCGCCGACACGCTAATCGGCGGAGCCGGCAACGATATCTACATCGTCGATGCCAGCGATACGGTCATCGAGGCCGCCAATGCCGGTATCGATACCATCCGCACGGCGGTGGCGAGCTACACGCTTGGCAGCAATATCGAGAACCTTACATTTGTCGGCTCCGGAGCTTTCGCTGGTACCGGCAACGAGCTCGCGAATGTGCTCATCGGAAATGCCGGCAATGACACGCTTGTCGGCAATGCCGGCGACGATACGCTCGACGGCGGGGCCGGCACCGATACGTTGATCGGGGGCATCGGTAACGACGTCTATATCGTCGACACCCTGGCCGATGTCGTTATCGAGAACGCAGGCGAAGGGACCGATACCGTTCAGACGGCGCTCGCGAGCTATGCGCTGGGCAGTGAAGTGGACAACCTGACTTATACCGGCGCGGTGGCATTCGCCGGCACCGGCAATGCCCTGGCAAACGTCCTCACCAGCGGTTCGGGCGACGATACGCTCGATGGCGGCGCCGGCAACGACACGCTGGATGGTGGTGCGGGCAACGATACGCTCTATGGAGCTCAGGGCGACGACACGCTCAATGGCGGCGTGGGTACGGATACGCTGATCGGCGGCACCGGCAATGACATCTATCTCGTCGATGTGGCCGTTGACGTGGCTGTCGAGGACGCGGGCGAGGGTATCGACGAGGTCCGCGCCTCGGGCGCAAGCTATACGCTGGGTGCCAATATCGAGAACCTGACGCGTGTCGGATCCGCCAGCTTTACGGGGACGGGCAACGATCTCGACAACATCATCATCGGGGGTAGCAGCGCCGACATACTCAGTGGCGGTGCAGGCAACGATACGCTGAATGGTGGCCAGGGCGTCGACACGCTCATCGGCGGAACCGGCAACGATGTCTACATCGTCGATATCAGTACCGATATTGTCACCGAGCTGGCCGGCGAGGGTATTGACGAGGTGCAAGTCACCGGTACGGCCAACTATACGCTGGGCGCCAATGTCGAGAACCTCACCCGCATCGGGTCGGCGGCATTTACGGGCACCGGAAATGCTCTCGATAACATCATCACCGGCAATGCAGGCGGCGATACGCTGGATGGCGGGGGCGGCAACGATACGCTGATCGGCGGCCTGGGCAACGACACCTATTACATCGACTCGGTTGGCGATGTGATCGTGGAAAATGCTGGAGAGGGAACGGACATTGTCCGGACCACCCTGACAAATTACACACTGGCCGCGGAACTGGAGTCGCTGGTTTATGAGGGCACATTATCCTTCACCGGTATCGGCAACGCTGCCAACAACACCCTGAGTGGCGGTGCAGGCAACGACACGCTGTTGGGCGGCGCCGGTACCGACTCGCTGAACGGTGGAGCCGGTGAGGACTTCCTCGACGGCGGTCTCGGTAGCGACACCATGACGGGCGGTCTCGGCAACGACATCTATATCGTCGATTCCGCGGGCGATACCGTGGCTGAGGGCTCGAGCGCCGGGATCGACGAGGTTCGCACGGCGCTGGCAAGCTACACCATGTCGGCCAATGTCGAGATACTGACCTATACCGGTAGCACGGCCTTCGCGGGGACCGGCAATGGGGTCGACAATACGATCACGGGTGGCTTGGGTAGCGACACGCTGAACGGTGGGTCTGGCAATGACACGCTGATCGGCGGGCTCGGCGACGATACCTATGTCGTCGATGCAACGGGTGACGTGATTGTTGAGCTGGTCGGTGAGGGCGTCGACACGGCCCGTGTGACGGCGGCGAGCTATACGCTCGGCAGCAATATCGAGAACCTCACTTATCTCGGGGGCTCGGCATTTGTCGGCACGGGCAACGAACTCGACAATGTCATGACCGGGGCGGCCACCGCCGATACGCTCGACGGTGGTGCCGGCGCGGACACGCTGATCGGCGGCGCCGGCAATGATATCTACATTGTCGATACGCTGAGTGACATCGTCACGGAAGGAGCCAATGCCGGCATCGATACCGTGCGCACCACGACATCAACCTATACGCTCGGCAGCAATGTCGAGAACCTCGCCTTTATCGGCTCCGGAGCTTTTACGGGTACGGGCAACGAGCTTGCGAATTTGCTGACCGGCAATACCGGCAATGACACGCTGGTCGGCAATGCCGGCGACGATACGCTGGATGGCGGGGCCGGCGTCGATACGCTGATCGGTGGCATCGGCAACGACGTCTACATCGTCGACTCCGTGGCCGACGTTATCGTCGAGAATGCGGGTGAAGGAACCGACGCCATCCAGACGGCGCTTGCCAGCTACACGCTCGGCAGTAACGAAGTGGAGAACCTGACCTATCTCGGAGCCGCAACATTTGCCGGCACCGGCAATGCGCTGGCGAACCTCCTCACCGGCGGCGTGGGCAATGATACGCTCGATGGTGGTGCGGGCAACGACACGCTCGATGGCGGCCTGGGTGCCGATACGCTGATCGGCGGTATCGGCAATGACATCTACCTTGTGGATGTGGCAGGCGATGTGACTGTGGAGGCGGCAGGCGAGGGCTTCGATGAGGTTAGAGCCACCGGCACGAACTACACGCTGGGCGCCAATATCGAAAACCTCACGCGCGTTGGAACGGCGGTCTTCACGGGCACGGGCAACGAGCTCGACAACGTCATCATCGGCGGCATCAGTGCCGACACGCTCAACGGCGGTGCCGGCAACGATACGCTCAATGGCGGTCAGGGCATCGACACGCTCGTCGGCGGAACGGGCAACGATATCTACATCGTCGATGTCGCCGGCGATATCGCCGTGGAACTGACCGGCGAGGGAATTGACGAGGTGCGGGTTACCGGTACGGCGAACTACACACTTGGTAGCAATATCGAGAATCTCACCCGGGTCGGCACTGCAGCTTTTCAGGCCACCGGCAATGCCCTCGACAATATCATCACCGGCAATGCGGGCGACGACACGCTGGACGGCGGCGCCGGCAATGACACCTTGATCGGGGGACTCGGTGCCGACACATACATCGTCGACTCCGTCGGTGATGTCGTTATCGAGGATGCCAGCGTGGGTACCGATAGCGTGCGGACGACCCTGACGAGCTACACTCTGGGCGATAATCTCGAATATCTCACTTACACAGGCACATTCAATTTTACGGGAATCGGTAACGCACTCAACAACGTGATCACAGGAGGCTCCGGCAACGATACGCTGTACGGCGGCCTCGGTGACGATGTGATGGTTGGAGGCGCCGGAAACGACATCTATATTGTCGATTCCGCGAACGATGTCGTGAGCGAAGGGACAAATGCTGGGATCGATGAAGTCCGGACGTCTGTGGCGAGCTACAGCCTGGCCAACCGCAATGTGGAGAAGCTGACCTATACCGGCACTGGATCGTTTACCGGCACCGGCAGTTCGACGGCGGACACAATCACCGGCGGTGTGGGCAACGACACGCTGAACGGCGGGCAAGGTGCCGACATGCTGATCGGCAGCGCGGGCAATGATACGCTGGTCGGTGGAACGCAGAGCGACACCTTCGTCTTCGCCGCCAATTTCGGACGTGACGTGATATCGGACTTCGTGGCGGGCGCAGGCTCGGACGACGTGATGCAGTTCGATCAGGCGCTGTTCACCGACTTCAACGCCGTGCTCGCCGCGGCAACCCAGGACGGCGCCAATACCGTGATCACTTACGATGCCAACAACACCGTTACACTTACGAACGTGGCGGTCACTAGCCTGCATGCCAACGACTTTATCTTCGTCTAGGTCGCTGGCGTTCGCCGGATCAGGCTCTTTGTGAAGGGCTCCCGACTGTCGCGGAGTGCGGAAGTCCCGTTTCCGCGACAGCTTACCAGTCATGTGGATGTGCTCTAACAAGCGTCGCATCAATCTATCCCCGCTCAAACGCGCGACGTACGCAATCACCTCCGAAGTTATGATTGGCGCATCTAGCCTGTCACCTGCAACCGCCGGTGAAGACCGCCAGTTGATCGGCGAAGGCGCGCTTGTAGGCGGGCCGCGCTTCGCCGCGGGCGATGTAGGCGCAGAGGTTCGGATAGTCCTCCAGTAGTCCTGATCCGTTCAATCTGCGCAGCACCGTCACCATCAGCAGGTCGCCGGCGCTGAACCTGCCGTCGAGCCAGTCGGCGTCGCCAAGGCGGATGGACAGGTCTGCCAGTCGGGCGCGAACGCGATCGTCGAGGATCGGCTGGCGCGTCGCGTACCAGGTCTTGTCGCGCTCCGTGAGCGTGGCGGCTCCGCGTTCCACGATCGGCGGCTCTACGGTGCTGAGCGCGGCGAACATCCAGGCGATCGCGCGCGCCCGGGCATTCGCATCGTCTGGCAGCAGGCCCGGATGGCGTTCCGCGATATGGAAGACGATCGCCCCCGACTCGAACAGCATGAGATCGCCGTCTTCGTAGGTCGGGATCTGTCCGAAGGGATGAAGCCTGCGATGCGCGGGGTCCTTCATCTCAGCGAACGACAGCAGACGGACGTCGTAAGGCTGGCCCACTTCTTCGAGCGCCCAGCGAACGCCCATGTCACGCGCCAATCCCCTTCCGCGATCGGGAGATCGTTCAAACGCGCTAATCGTGGGCATTGTTTCTCTCCACCTGGGTGTTTCGCATCCCCAGGACGAACGAGCAGCGCCTCTCCCGACAACCGATTTTGATTTTTGGCCGCGGAATTTCGCGGGCCGAACCTGTCATCGGACCCCGCCGGACCACGGATATTCTGCGAAACCGAGAGCATTGACCATTGAGCGGGCTGCTAACTTAGAGATGAAATTACGGAGCGTCACACGCTCGATTCAGAATGATCAAAGATAAGGTGGCTGTTCGAGTGAAGGACGGTCGCCTGCAGCAGCCGCCAGACGACATGCGACTGATCAATGCACCCCCGCTCAAACGCGGGATGTGCGTCATTCTCCGCGATGTTACGACTGGCTCATCATCCTCCCGGAGCCCCTTCATGTCTGACGCGCCTGTACCGAACCACGTCCCCACCGCCGCCGAGACCGATCCCGAGACGTTCGGCTGGATGAAGGGCTTTCCGCCTGCGCAGGACAAGACCATCCAATTTCACGACGGCTCGTTCCGCAACTTTCCCGAGCTGCGCTGGGCCTGGAGCAATGTCCGCCAGCTGGTGCCGACGGTGAATGTCTGGCGCGGCGCGGGGCCAGCGTCAGTGCTGCCGCGCGCGGAGCGCGATATCGGCGGCATCGCGTCGACCACCATGGATGGCCGGCCGATGACCTTCGCACGGATGTTTGACGAGACCTATGCCGACGGCATTGCCGTGCTGCACAAGGGCAAACTCGTTTACGAGCGCTATGCCGGTGCGCTGAAGCCGCACAAGCCGCATATCGCGATGTCGGTGACCAAGTCGTTTACCGGCACGCTGGCCGGCATTCTCATCGCGGAAGGTAAGATCGATCCGCAGGCGCCGGTGACCGATTATGTGCCGGAGTTGAAGGCTACTGCCTTCGGCGATGCTGATGTGCATGAGGTCATGGATATGACCACGGGGCTCAAATACACCGAGGTCTATACCGACAAGAATTCCGATGTGTGGGGGCTGCGGCGCGCCAATGGCATGGCGCCGATCCCTCCGGATTACGAAGGCGCGAGCGACATCTTCGCCTTTCTCTGCACGCAGCAGAAGCAGGGCGAGCATGGCAAGGCCTTCGCCTACAAGACCGTCAACACCGACGTGCTGGCCTGGATCGTCCGCCGTGCCAGCGGCATGACGCTGTCCGATCTTCTGTCGGAACGCATCTGGGCGCCGATGGGAGCGGAGGAGGACGCGCATTATCACGTCGACCGCATCGGCACCGAGAGCGGTGGCGGCGGGCTGTCGACGACGCTGCGCGATCTCGCGCGGTTCGGCGAGGTGATGCGCAATCACGGGCGCTTCAATGGCCGCCAGATCGTGCCTAGCGCGGTGGTCGAGGATATCGAACGCGGCGCCGATCCCGCCCAGTTCAAGCCGGCCGGCTACACCACGCTGCCTGGCGCGTCCTATCGCAACCAGTGGTGGGTGACCCATAATGAACACGGCGCCTATATGGCACGCGGCGTCTACGGGCAGGGGCTCTATATCGATCCGAAGGCCGAGATGGTGATCGCGCGCTACGCGTCGCATCCGGTCGCCGGCAATGCCGCCAACGATCCGGTGACGCTGCCGGCCTATATGGCGCTGGCGAAGGAACTGATGGCGGGCTGACCATCAGGGTTCGTGGAACCCGAGGGAACCCGGTCGGGAACCTTGGGGCAGGTTGGGCGTATGCTTGGCTGCCGACATCTTCCGTCGGCGCCAGGCGGACCCCTCCAGAATGATCAAGCCCTTGTCCATCGCTTCGTGGCTGCGCTGCTGGTGTGCGGCGTTACTGATGTCATGCACCGTCGTCGTAACGACGCCGCTGCATGCGCAGGAGCGGGCGTCTGGTGCTCGGACTGGCCGCAGCAATCCGGCTGTCGCCACTGACGGCGCGACGCTGATTCATGGCAATTACTGCGGTGCCGGCAACCGGCCGGGCAAACCGCCCATCGATGCCCTCGATCTCGCCTGCATGAATCACGATGCCTGCACACCGGCGAGCGGCATTCCTAACTGCGACTGCAACGCCAGGCTTCGCGACGAAGCGGCCGCCGTGGCAGGGGACCCCCGACAAGCGCCGGAGCTCCAGAGTCTGGCGGCATTGACCTCAGCGGCTGCGGCCGTGATGCTGTGCAAGCCGATGATCGATGCCGCAGTGCCTCCGGTGGTTGCTCCTGTCCCTGTGGCTCGGGACGCTCCTGCAGCAGGTGCGCCAGTGGCAATCACGCCGGCTCCCGTTGCTGGAGCACCTGTGTCGATTGTCCCTGATAGTGTCGCGCCCGTGGCTGCCGCTCCCGTAACGGACGTAACTGAAACCCCGCTGCCTGTCGCGCCAGTCACTGACGCTCCCGCGCCTGCTGTACCCGTGCCCAGGTCGACCGCGTTGCCCTGAGCAGGCAGAGTCTTGATCGCCTCTTGCGCGCTGCGATCTTTCCGGGGCAATCATGACCGCGAGTCCAGATGCGGCGACAGCGCAGCTCATGGCAGAGGGAAGCGCGCATGAAATTACTTGTCGCACGAGTCATGACGCTCGCATTCCTGCTAGGGCCTTTGGCGCTTGGCTCCGCAGCGCTGGCGGCGGATCCCATCCGTGTCGGCGCGGTGCTGCCGTTTTCCGGCGGTGTCGAACTTTATGGTGAGCAAGCAAAACTCGGGCTCGATCTCGCTGCCAGGGAGATCAACGCGGCGGGCGGCATTCTCGGCAGGCCGCTCGAGGTCATCTATGTCGATGACAAGACCCGGCCGGCCTCCGCCGAAAGCGCGATGCGGTCGGTGATCGACAGCGGCGTCGTGGCGGTTGTCGGCCCTGTCACCTCGGCCAACTTCAATGCGATCAGGCCGCTCGCCGAGAGCACGAAGACGCCGCTGCTTTACGCGACCAATTTCGAAGGCGGTACATGCAGCCGCTACATCTTCTCGTTCAGCACGGTGCCGAACCAGGATCTCGGCCAGTTGCTGCCCTATGTGAACGAGGCTGTCGGCAACACCTACTTCCTGCTCGGCGCCGATCGCGTCTGGCCGCACCAGATGTTCGATATCGCCAGGCCGCTGATCGAGAAGCTCGGCGGCACCATCGTCGGCACGCAATATACGCAGGGGACCGAGACGGACTTCACGCCGCTGATCAAGCAGGTGGCGGCGGCCAAACCGAAGGTGCTGCTGTTCGCGCTGAAGGGTGACGGTATCGATTTCATCCGGCAGGCCGATGATCAGGGCTTGTTCAAGGAGACCACGGTTGCATTCCTGGGATTGTCCGAGATCGATCTCGGCATTTTCAAGGGCAAGGGTCAGAACATGATCACCGTGGTGCCGTCGCTGGCGACCAGCGACGCGCCGGAGATGAAGGCGTTCGTCGCCAGGGTGCGGGCCTCAGCCGGCAATGACGTGCTGGTGTCGAACTATGTCATGACGCACTACAACACGCTGATCGCGCTCAAGGCTGCGATCGAGAAAGCGGGCCGTGTCGACAAGGAAGCGATCGTGGATGCGCTGGCAGGGCTCACCATCCCGTCGCCGACTGGGCCGGTCACCATCGATGCGAACCACTATGCGACCATGAGCATGTTCATCGCCAAGACGCAGGGCAGTGAATTGGTCACCATGCGTGCGCTCGGTGAAATTTCGCCGCAGCCGGGTTGCACATTGGCTGGTCGCTGATCGCAACTGACGAGCAGACGACTGGTGTAAGTCGCGCGAGATTGCTTAAGTCGGTACCGACATAATTCTGGATGAGCGAAAAGGACACCGGATGGCACGTGTGCGCTGTATCACCGAGATGGGCATGGGCGTCGACGTCCACGGCCGCGACGCTACAAAGGCTGCGAAGCGCGCGGTGTCGGATGCGATCCGCCATTCCAGCGTCGGGTTCTTCCGGATGGTCGGCAAGACGCCGCATGACATGTTTGTCGATGTCACCATCGCGGTGCCGAATCCGGACGACGTCGACACGGCGGCGGTCGCGAAGGAATTGCCTTACGGCACCGTGACCGTGACCGCGGTCAAAGGCGGCCTCGACATTCCGGCCGAGAGCGGCGGCGACGGCATTCTCATTGCCAATGCGGCGGTGCTGGTGAGCCTCGACGACGGCAAATAGAGTCAACTTGCCTCAGACGACGATCGTGCTTCCGCGATCTTGAAAACTCCCTCCCGTCCTTTTCACGCTTGACTAATCCATAACTCACTGGTTATTGATCTGATCGATAACTGACGGGTTATGGATGGCGATGCCGAACACCTTCGATGTGCTCTTCAAGACGCTCGCCGATCCGACCCGGCGCGCGATCTTCGAGCGACTTTGTCGTGAGGGGGAGCAGACTGTCGCGGCACTGACCGCGCAAGCCGGCGTCTCGCAGCCGGCGGTCTCCAAACATCTCGGCGTGCTGAAGCAGGCGGGGCTGGTGCTCGATCGTCAGAGCGGCCGTCAGACACATTATCGATCGCAGCCGGCGGCCCTGGCGCCGCTGCTCGACTGGACCAGCCAGATGGCCGGCTTCTGGGAGAGCCGGTTCGACGATCTCGAACAACTGCTGAAGAGGATGGACAATTGACCAATACTGCAGCCGAAACACGTTCTGTCGTCGTCGAGCGGGAATTTGGCCATGCGCCGGAAAAGCTCTGGCGAGCGCTGACCCAGCCGCATCTGATCGCCGAGTGGCTGATGAAAAACGATTTCCAGCCCGTCCTCGGGCATCGTTTTGATCTGAGCGCAAACTGGGGCGTGGTCGCTTGCCGGGTCACGGAAGTCGAGCCGAACCAAAAGCTCGCTTACACGTGGGAGGCCCTGGGTCTCGAGAGTGTCGTAACCTGGACGCTCACGCCTTCGAACAACGGGACGCTGCTGCGGATGGAGCAGATCGGCTTCCGACTGGATCAGGAGCAGGCCTATCAGGGCGCCAAGTTCGGATGGCCGCGCTTCCTGGCGTCGATGGAGCAGCTTCTGGCGCGACTGGACTGAATTCGGCCGACACAGAATCTCACGCAACTTCCGCATTGCACTGAGGGTTACTCAACATGAACCTATGGATCAGATACGCACACCGCTGGCTGTCGCTGGCCTTTACCGGGACGGTCATCGCCAATTTCGCTGTCCGCGGATTTGGCGAGCCGCCAGCCTGGGTGACCTTCTCGCCGCTGCCCCCACTGTTTCTGTTGATGTTCAGCGGTCTCTATATGTTCGTGCTGCCCTATGCCGCAAAGTGGCGTAGAGCAACGCCGGGCGGTGGACGGATAAACGCGTGAATTGGATTGCGCATGGATATTTTTGATCGTCTCAAATCAGCTGCGGCCGATGACTGGTCCAGCTATGTCGATCATAGTTTCGTCCGGCAGCTCGGGGCCGGCACGCTGCCAGAACCCGCGTTCCGCACCTATCTGGTGCAAGACTATCTGTTCTTGATCCAGTTCGCGCGCGCCTATGCGCTGGCGACGTACAAGAGCCGCTCGCTTGACGATATGAAGGCGGCGCAAGGCGGACTTGCGTCCATCCTTGGCGAGATGGAGCTTCACGTAAAACTGTGCGGGAGGTGGGGATTGTCGCCGACCGATATCGAGGCCGCGCCCGAGCTTCAGGCAACGGTGGCCTATACGCGCTTCGTGCTGGATTGCGGCGCCGCCGGCGATCTGCTCGACCTGCATGTGGCGCTGGCGCCCTGCGTGATCGGTTATGCCGAGATCGGCAAGAAGCTTGCGCCGGGTGGTGCCGACGCGTTCGGCGATCATCCGTATCGCGAATGGATCGGCGAATATGCCGGCGACGCATATCAGGATATCGCGGTGAAAGCGCGCCGCCATCTCGACGATCTCGCCGCGCGTGCGATGACCGAGCGGCGCTTTACGGAACTCGCCAAACTGTTCGGCCAAGCGTCGCGGCTGGAAGCTGACTTCTGGCAGATGGGGCTGGACGCGCGCTAGTGCGACGCGCAGCGGTCAGGACAGAGCATGGCACCCGTCAAAGTCGATCCCGCGAATGTGCGCGAGTTCAAGAACGCTGACGCCTTCTATAAATGGCTCGGCAAGAACCACGACAAGGCCGACGAGGTCTGGATCAGGATTCACAAACTGAAATCCGGCCTTCCATCGATCACGCCGAAGGAGGCGATCGATGTCGTGCTGTGCTGGGGCTGGATCGACGGCATCCGCAAGGGGCTGGACGAGACGAGCTTCCTGCAACGCTATTCACCGCGCGGGAAGAAGAGCGTGTGGAGCAAGATCAACGTCGACAATGTTGCGCGCCTCGTCGCAGAGGAGCGCATGACCGAGCACGGCCTTGTCCATGTCGAGGCTGCGAAAGCCGACGGCCGTTGGGACCGCGCCTATCGCGTCAAGGCGTCGGAGCTTCCTGCTGACCTGCAGGCGGCGATCGACGCCGAGCCAAAAGCGAAAGTGATGCTGGCGAAACTCAGCGCGCAGAACCGCTTCGCTTTGGCGTTCCGGGTGAACAACCTGAAGACTGAGGCCGGCCGCAAGAAGAGGATCGCGTCCTTCGTGGACATGCTCAGGAGGGGCGAGACGATCCATCCGCAGGGGAAGAAGTAGGGCGGTGCGGCAAGCAGCCGGTGTCGCCTGTCACTTCCGCTTCGGCCGCCTGATCGCGCGTACCTTGCCGCTGGCTCCGCCGCCGGCGAAGAACTGATCGGCGCCATCTGACTCGAGGCCGGAGACGCCACTGCCTGCCGGCAGTGCGAGCTTCTCCAGCGCTTCGCCGGTTTGCGGATCGATGCGCCTGATGTCGCTCTCGTCGTTTTCCCAGGTGCCGTGCCAGAGTTCGCCGTCCACCCAGGTGACGCCGGTAACGAAGCGGTTGCTCTCGATGGTGCGCAGAATCTTTCCAGTGTCGGGATCGATCTGGTGAATCTTGCGCTCGCGATATTGTCCCACCCACAGCGTGCCTTCGGCCCAGGCCATGCCGGAGTCGGCACCGCCGCCGGGCGCAGGGATGGTATTCAGCACGCGGCCGGTCGCCGGATCGATCTTCTGGATACGGTCCTCGGCGATCTGGAACAGATGCTTGCCGTCGAAGGCGGTGCCAGCGTGGGCGGCAACGTCGATGGCACGCACCGTCTTGCCGCTTGCGGGATCGAGTGCGTGGAGTTTGTTTCCGGATGCGAACCAGACTTGCGTGCCGTCATAGGTGACGCCATGCACGCCGTCGACGCCCTCGAAGGGGCCATATTCACGGAAGATTTCTGCTGCGGATGTTTTCATGAGTGTTTCCCTCGTGACGATGGCGACGACCCTAATGATCCGGTAGCGGCGGCGGGAGTAACAACATCGTCGCGAGTCCCGGCAGGGATGGCGACGTCCAGCGGCGCGCCCGTCCGCGACCGAGCGGCTGCACCTTATTCTCCACCGCCAGTTCGTCGAGTGCCCGCTGAACGCTGCGCTGGCTGGTATCGAGCGCGAGCGCCAGTGCAGAGCTCGACCAGGCTTCTCCGTCGGCGAGAAGTGCGAGCACTGCGGCGTGTTCTTCCTCGACCGGCCGCGCCAACACGACGACGTCGCGGGCGCGGCGCAGTACCAGCGCAAAACCGGGCTTGGTCGCGTTCACCTCGGCCAGCGGCGCAAGCAGTTTGCGCAGCCGTCCCATCTCGACGCGGAGCCGCGCGCGATGCGAGTCATCGGCATGTCTGGCGCGGAATGCGCGTACCAGCAGCGTCTCGCGCGAAACATCCGCAGGCCATGCTTCGCCAAGTGCGCGGGCGAGGGCGAACAGGACGGGCCGGGTCGCGAGCGACAGCTCCGTCTTCTGACAGCGGATGACATGCCGGCACGCATCGATGACGATGGCTTTCGAATTCTGCAGCGCCTCGACATCGTCGAGCAGCAACACGCGTTCGCCGCCGCGTGCGATCAGACGCGCCGCGGGAGCATCGAGAAGTCGGGACGCCGCGCCCACTTCGGCCATTAGCGCCGGAATGCGGGCAAGCCTGGCGGCACGCTGCGCGTCGGCAAGGGCGGCGCGTGACTTTTTCGCCTGCAGGCGGCGCATCGCGATGCCGGCGACGACCAGCGCATGAGCTGTACGCAAGGCGGGCGGCAGAGGCGCGGGGTCGAGCGCGCCGAGCTTGCGCTCGGCTTCGTCGAGACGTCCGATGAGCAGAAGGCGCCTGACGTCGAGATAGCCGCCATAGGCCGCATTCACATGATCGCCGTGGGCGTCGAGTGTCAGCCGTGCGGCGTCGAGCGCCTTGCTGGGCCAGTTCAGATCGCGCGAGACGAGGGCGATCTCGGCCTCCGCGACGATGCACCGCGCACGCGCCACGGGTTCCTTCGCACCGAAGGCGCGCGCGGCCCGTTTCACGAGATCCTTCGCGCGTGCAAAATCGCCGAGCTGCGCCATTGCGATGCCGCGCAGCGCAAGCGCCGGCGCGTCATCACGCAATGCAACACGCTTCAGGGCACCGAGCGGATCACCCGCCGCGAGCGCGTGACCTGCGGCGGTGATCAGGGAGTCCATTCAAATCCCGCCACACTTGTCACTCCCACCCGTCCATAGCCGGATCCTAATCTACCTCACGACGATCAACCGGCAAGTCGTGCCGGCAACGCATGACGATGGACGAAAGTGGAGAGAAGACCATGACGGAACCGATGAAAACACCACCGATTGTATCACCGCAGGCATGGGAGGCAGCGCGAACGGACATGCTCTCGAAGGAGAAGGCTGTGATGCGCGCGCGCGACGCGCTCGCTGCCGAGCGCCGGCGGATGCCGTGGATGGAAGTGGATAAGGCCTATGCGTTCGAGGGGCCGGGCGGCACAGCCAGCTTGCTCGACCTGTTCGACGGCCGCCGCCAGTTGATCGTCTACCGCGCCTTCTTCGAACCCGGCGTGTTCGGCTGGCCCGATCACGCCTGCCGCGGCTGTTCCCTGGGGGCCGACCAGGTCGCCCACCTCGCGCATCTGAATGCCCGCGATACTACGCTCGTCTATGCCTCGCGGGCGCCGCAGGCGGACATCGCACGCCTGAAGGCGCGGATGGATTGGGAGATGCCGTGGGTCACAATCACAGACAGTTTCGACGCCGACTTCGGTGTCGACGAGTGGCACGGCCACAACGTATTCTTCCGCGACGGCGATCGCGTGTTCCGCACCTATTTCATCAACAGCCGCGGCGACGAGGCGATGGGGACCACCTGGAGCTATCTCGACGCGACGCCGCTCGGCCGCCAGGAGGTCTGGGAGGACTCGCCCGAAGGCTATCCGCAGACTCCGACCTACAAATGGTGGAACTGGCACGACAACTATGTCGCCGGCGCTGCACCCGACAAGAAATGGGTCGAGGTCTCGGCCGCCGGAGAGGCGACGTTCCGGAAGACCGATGAGTAGCGCTATCGATGACGTCGATCGCGCGAAGGCCTATCGCTGGAAAATGGGTAGCCTTGCGCCGGCCGCCGACTGGCTATGCCTTGCGGCCGCACCGGCCTTCGCACTGATGGCGCTGCTGACGGGTGTGCTCGATAGCAGTTCGCCGGACCTGCTCTGTTCAACCTCGCATTCATCGCCGTGGAGTGGAATGGTGGTGATGTATGCCCTGATGAGTTTGTTCCATACCGTGCCCTGGCTCAGGCTGATATCCGGCCGATGCCGCCAATCGCAGCGGCGGACGTGACGGCTGTCGCGCGCTTCAGGCGCGCGACAACTTCTCGAACCGCTTGATCAGCCGCTCGCGCTTGAGGCGCGACAGGCGCTGGATCCAGAACATGCCGTTCAGCTGGTCGATCTCGTGCTGGTGGCAAACCGCACGCAGGCCGTCGGACTCTTCGAGCTGCGTATTGCCGTCGAGATCCTGATAGCTGATCCGTACGCGGGCGTGGCGCTGGATGTCGTCATTCACACCGGGCATCGAGACACTGCCTTCCTGATGCATGATCAGTTCGGGCGAGGCCCATGCGATCTCCGGATTGACGTAGGTGTGGGCGCCATTGACGGGATCGAGATCGAGCACGACCACGCGCAGCAGCACGCCGATATGCGGCGCGGTGATGCCGATGCCGGGGGCGGCATGCATGGTGTCGCGCAGATCGTCAGCGAGCGCGCGCAGCACATCGTCGAACACGGTGACATCAGCGGCCGGCTGCGTGAGGCGCAGGTCGGGATAGCGGACGATAGGGCGGATGGTCATTCCGGCAGCCCCGCGGCCTTCAGCGCATCCGCATAGGTCTTCGCCATGGATTCGACGGGGACCGGGATGCGCGCAAAGAAGGCGGAGACTGTCAGCTCCGGTTCGATGGTGAGCAGTTCCTCGACCACCTGTGCGGCGCGTTCGTGCGCGCCGGTTTTCACGAGCGCCACGGCGAGCGCGCGGAGTGCGACGGCGAAACGCCGATTCTGCAGCAGCGCCTTGTCGGCCCAGTTGATCGCTTCGGGATAGTTCTCGTCGATGATCGCGGCGATGGCCAGCGCACCGGAGACGAACCAGCCGTGCGGATCCAGCGGGTTCAAACGTCGTGCGCGATCGAGCAGAGCGCGGCCGGCCTGCTGCTGTCCGCGCATGGTCTCGATCCATCCGGCCAGTGCAAGTGCAGTGGCGGAGTTTGGATTGATCGCGAGGGAGCGGCTGAACAGCTCAATGGCCGCGTCCTTGGCGGTCTGCGTCTCTGCCAGATTCCAGATCGCAAACGCAGCCATCCAGAGGATCTGCGGATCGTTCGGCATCCGCTCAATGGCGCGCTGTGCGAGTGCCAGGCCTTCGCCGCGATGGGTATCGCCCGGGGTGATCCAGCCCTGGAAGTGTCGCTGCGCATGGCAATAGGCCGCTGCTGCCATCGCGGGCGCGTAAGTCGGATCGATGGCCAGAGCCTGACGTAGGCAATCCAGCGCCGCGGTCATGCTTTCGGGCGTGAAATCGTGTTGGTAGCCGGAGGCGCGCAGCAGCAGGTCGTAGGCATCGGGCTTGTTCGGACGGCTGTGCCTGCGCCGTTCGATTTCAGCGATGCGTAGCGTCGGCTCGATGGCGGCGACGGCTTGTTCGGTGATGCGGTCCTGCAGGTCGAATACATCGCTGCGATCGCCGTCGAATTTGTCGGCCCATAGATGCGCACCGGAACGGGCGTCGATCAATTGCGCGATGATGCGCAGCCGCTCGCCGGCACGGCGGACGCTGCCTTCGAGCACGTAGTTGACGCCAAGCGTGCGGCCGACCTCGCGGATGTCGACCGGCTTGGACTTGTAGGTGAAGGACGAGTTGCGCGCGATCACGAACAGCCCGCTGCAGCGCGACAGCGCCGTGATGATCTCCTCGGCGATACCATCGCCGAAATAATCCTGCTCGGGGTCGACGCTCATATTGGTGAAGGGCAGCACCGCGATCGACAGACCTGCGGGATCGGCGGTAGCGGGCAGGAGTGCAGTTGCGGGCGTTGTCACCACGGGCGGAGAGGGGCTGTCGGTCTGTTCGATGACCTCGCCGACGAAGCGAAACCCCTTCCGCGGTAAAGTGCGGATCAGCCGCTGCTGCTCGCCATTGTCGCCGATGGCCGTGCGGGCCGCGTTGACCCGGCTGCTGAGCGTCGCCTCGGACACGATGCGGCCATGCCAGACTTCGGCCAGCAGATCGTCACGGCTGACGACCTTGTCCCGCGCGCGGATCAGGAATTCCAGCACATCGAACACCTGCGGCTCCGCCGCCACCGTGTCCGTGCCCCGCCGTAGCTCCCGCCGGTCAGTGTCGAGGACGAATTCGCCGAACCGGAACAGCAAGATAGGGGATCCAATACCTGTTGTCGCGCCAAGGCCTTGTGCGCAGGAGCGTCCCCTAGCACACCCCGTCTCAACGATAAATCATGGCCTTCTCAAGAGAAAATCGGAGAAATCTTCAAGCGAGGATGCCGGTACCGCGGCATGGTCCGCACATCGACGGCCTCAACCGTCATTGCTCGGAGGATCTGCACCATGACGAATGACAAGCGCGACATCAGCCACTTCAACCGCCGCAGTCTGCTGGGCGCGGCGCTCATGGGCATCGCCGCGGCTCAGTTCGGCGGCATCGGCTCCGCCGCGGCGCAGGCCGCCAAGGCCGGCAAGCAGCTCCCGGCCATCAAGCGCGGTACGCACACCTCGTTCAAGCCGCTGAAGCAGATCAATGCCGGCGACCTCAGCGTCGCCTATGCCGAGGACGGCCCGGCCAACGGCCCCGTTGTGCTGCTGCTGCACGGCTGGCCCTATGACATCTACAGCTATGTGGATGTCGCGCCGCTGCTGGCCTCGGCCGGCTATCGCGTCATCATCCCGTATCTGCGCGGGTATGGCGGCACGCGCTTCCTCTCCGACACGACGGTGCGCAATGGCCAGCCGGCGGCGCTGGCGACCGACATCGTCGCGTTCATGGACGCATTGAAGATCGAGAAGGCGGTTGTCGGCGGCTACGACTGGGGTGGCCGCACGGCCGACATTCTCGCTGCGATCTGGCCGGAGCGCGTCAAGGCGCTGGTCGCCGTCAGCGGCTACCTGATCGGCAGCCAAGAGGGCAACCGCATGCCGCTGCCGCCGAAGGCGGAACTGGAATGGTGGTACCAGTTCTACTTCACCACGGAGCGTGGCCGGCTGGGCTATGACAAGTACCGGCACGACTTCGCCAAGCTGATCTGGAAGCTGGCCTCGCCGAAGTGGAATTTCGACGACGCCACCTATGACCGCTCGGCCAAGGCATTCGAGAATCCCGATCACGTCGCCATCACCATCCATAACTATCGCTGGCGGCTCGAACTCGCCCAGGGCGAGGCGAAATATGACGAGCTGGAGAAGCGGCTGGCGCAGGGGCCGGTGATTTCGGTGCCGACCATCACCATGGAAGGCGACGCCAATGGCGCGCCGCATCCCGATCCCAAGGCCTATGCGAAGAAGTTCACTGGCAAATACGAGCATCGCACGGTGAATGGCGGCATCGGTCACAACCTGCCGCAGGAAGCACCGCGTGAATTCGCCCAGGCCATCATCGACGCCGACGCGATGGCACGCTGAGGGAGATCCGCGATGCGATGGATTCTTGCAGCGAGCCTCGCGGCAGGTGTGGTGTCATCCGGGGTGGTGGCGGCCCTTGCCGCCAATACCGCCAATCCGGAAAACTTGTCGCCGATCTATGGCGTCGCGCTTCCGGATGACTACCGCAAATGGGAGCTGATCGCGCCGGCGCAGGAGGCCGAGCCTCTGAATGAGCTGCGCGCGGTGGTCGGCAACGACATCGCGGTCAAGGCCTATCGGGATGGCAAGCTGCCGTTCCCCGATGGCACGGTGCTGGTGAAACTCGCCTGGAAGCACACCCAATCGCCTGAATTCGAATCTGCCTCGATCCCCGGCGCCGCGACCACGGTTCAGGTCATGGTGAAGGATTCGAAGAAATACCCCGCGTCAGGCGGCTGGGGCTTCGGCCGCTTCATCGACGGCAAGCCGGTGGATCAGGCGCAGCACGAAACCTGCTTTGCGTGTCACGAGGCACGCGTGAAGGAGCGGGACTACGTGTTCACGAAGTGGGCGCCGTAAGCGCCCATTTCACGAAACGCCGACTTCGGCCAGAAACGCCGTCAGGAAAGCCTCGGTCCGCGCGTGGCGTTCCTGCGCCATGCGTCGGCCGGTGGCGGTGTTGAAGCCGTCCGCGAGCGTCAGCAGTTTCGCCGGCAGATGGTCGATCGCAAAATTGCGGTCGTCGAGGGCGCGATGGCGGGCGGCAGGGTCTTCGGCATCATATAGGAAGGATTGCATCCGCCCGGCGGTGTAGAAACAGCGCGCGATGCCGATGGCACCGATGGCGTCCAGCCGATCCGCATCCTGCAGGATCTGCGCCTCGATCGTCTCGGGCGTGATCTTGGCCGAGAAACTATGCGCCGCGATGGCATGGGCGACGCGGTCCAGCCGGTCGGTCGTCCAGCCGAACGGGGCGAGCAGCGTCACCGCGTGTTCGGCAGCGAGGCGCGAGGCACTGGCGCGGAGCGGTGAGCTCTTCTCGACGGCGACGCAGTCGTGCAGCAGCGTCGCTGCCGCCAGGATTTCGGCATCTCCGCCCTCGACGTCCTGGATGGTGCGGACGTTGGACCAGACACGCGCCAGATGCGCGACGTCATGCGACCCGTCATCGGTCTTGACGTGATGTAGAAGCGACGACGCCAGCGTTTCGAACGGAGCGAAGGCGGCAGTGATACCGGTGATCTCAGTCATGGCGTCGTTGTTAGATTGGCCGCCGGGCGTTGCCAAGCGTGTTTTGATGTCATTAGATTCGGATTGCGAACGGGTAGAACTCAGGCGGCAAGGCTGAGTGTGTATGCCGTTTTATCGCCGAAGCAGCATCATGAGGAATTGTGGCCAATAACCCCGTCAACAGCCTTAGCGCCTTGCTTGAGCAGAGCAGCGATAATTTGGCTCTGATCATCGGAAACGGCATCCACCGATACGTAGAATCGAAACGTGTAAATTCCTGGGATCAGCTGCTCGTCGAGATTGCTCAAGAGTGCTCGCCCGGGCTTGTTGAGGTGCCACCTGGCACGACGCTTACAGAATTTTATGATGTGCTGGAGCTCTTGTCTGGGAGTAAGATCGGTGCTCTGCAGGAGCAATTTTGTGCGCTCCTGGACGGTTGGGATGTACTCCCACATCACCGGAAGATCATGAACTGGGCAGTACGACACTGCACTCCAGTGCTCACGACGAACTTCGATCAAGTGTTGAGCGATGCCGTCAATGCACAGTTCTGGCGTCCGCAAAATCCGAAATTTACGAGCTACTACCCGTGGGAGTGTCACTTTAGCCAAACAGCTATCACTGATCCGTGCGCTTCTTTCGGCGTTTGGCACATTAACGGAATGGTAAAATACAAGCGAAGCATTCGCTTGGGACTTAGCCACTATATGGGGTCGGTTCAGCGAGCCCGGACTTGGCTTCATCGCAGCGGCGCCACCCCTCTCTTCGGAGCAAAGGATCGTCGCATTTGGGCAGGTGCGAATACCTGGATTCATGTTGTATTCAATAAGCCCTTGCTCATCTTTGGTTTGGCTCTTGAAGAAAACGAAGTCTTTCTGCGCTGGCTTCTGATTGAGCGTGCCAAGTACTTCAAGAAGTTTCGCGAGCGCTTTCATCCAGCTTGGTATGTTTACAAAAACGATCTGTCTGACGACAGGCAGGCCGGAAAGCTCTTTTTCTTGGAGTCGATGGGAGTCAACTGTATCGCGGTTCAGACGTTCGGAGAGATTTACGACAATGCGGGTTGGTCGTCCTGACGTGCCAGCTCAACGCATTTGTAAGGTCGCTCGCACCCGCGGGGAACGACGCCGCTATCGCTTCAGCAGCTCATACACTACCGGATCATCCGCGCAGGCCTTGAAGCCGCATTCGAGCAAGGTCGAGGCGACGTTCGCAGCCGTCAGGCCGATCACGAGCCAGACGGCAACATGCGCGATGACACTGGGCGCCGAGTGAGCAGCGGGGGTCTTCTCGAATTGCCGGTCGAACAGCAGCACTAGCGACAACAGAATGATGGCTGCGATGAAGCCGATCAGTGCCCAGGTGTAGTAGTGATAGCCGAACAGCGCGGTGCCGAAGCCGGGATCGCCGGGCATGATGTGCAGCAGCACCTGCCGCGTCGAGACGATGGCGCCGACCACGGCGGCGAGCAGTGATAGCGCATAGTGGCTGGGGCGCGGGCCGAAGCGAATGTTGAGGATCGGGCCGATGGCGAGCAGCGCGAACATGATCCGCTGCAGCAGGCATAGCGGACAGGGCAGTTCGCCCAAAATGAACTGCGCGGCAGAGGCGGCCGCCAGCAGCGCGGCGAGGGCGTAGAGTGCGAGGACGTTGAGGGCGATAGCGCGCTGCGAGGTCATGATGGCCTCAGAACGACAGTTTCAGCGCGTCGGTGGCGTGGTGCAGGAAGGTCGCGACGCAGGCGATCAGCACAACGGCGAACAGAGAGAATGCGAGGCTGCGGCTGCCATACCATGCAACGAGCATTGTGATGACGATCGCCAGGAAAAGTGCGGTGAATTCCATGGTCGCTCCGGCGCTGAATGGGTCCGGTATCTTACGACAGATTCGCTGGCGCCCTGTCGCGTGTCATCTGCGTCAGTCGGCAGTCTCCGCCACGGTCGCACCTGTCTTGCCGGTGTAGTTGGCCACGGCATCGCGAAAGGCATGGACCTCGCTGTTCAGGGCGATCAACCGTTCTGGCGTCATGCCGGCTGCGGCGAACAACGTCTCGCCAAGGCAGCGTGCCTTCTCGCGCAGCGCCGTGCCTTTGGCCGTGAGGCTGACAACGACCTGCCGCTCATCGTCCGGATTGCGCTTGCGCGCGACGAAGCCGGCCTGCTCGAGCCGCTTCACCAGCGGCGTGACCGTGCTCGATTCCAGCGCCAGCCGGTCGGCGATGCCGCCGACGCTCTGCGCGCCGCCCTCCCACAATGTGCTCAGCACGAGATATTGCGGGTAAGTGATCTCGAGCGCGTCGAGCAGCGGCTTGTAGGCGCGGCCGATGGCCATGCTGGCGCTGTAGAGCGAAAAACAGAGCTGGTGATCCAGCGGAATGTCGGCGGGCACCACGGCAATTCTCCTCACGTCAATATCACAATAACGTATATCGCGATAAATAAATCTGGACAAGGCGAAGATATCCCGTCAATAAACATATCGCGATATTAGTTATCGCAATATGCAATATGACAGAGGTTCTTCCGCCAGCCCGGTGGAGAGCGCCCGGCCCAAGCTTCGATGGAGACCAGCATGACCGCCCCACACGGAACCGCCAGCCTGCCGGCCGTAGCGAGCGGAGACCTCGCACGTTATTACCTCGTTCGCGGTATCGTCGCGGCAGCTTGGGTGGCAGCCGCCTTCACCGTTGGCGTCTCGTCGCCCGGGGCCGCCGCCATCCTGCTGGTCAGTTACCCCGCCTGGGATGCACTTGCGAACTGGTTCGATGCCCAGGGCAGCGGCGGCTTGCTGGCCAATCCCTCGCAGGCGCTGAATGTGGGGGTGAGCCTCATTGCCGCACTGGCCGTGGCCATCGCCTTGCGCACGGGGATGAATGCCGTACTCGCGGTGTTCGGCGTCTGGGCGGCATTGGCGGGCCTCGCGCAACTCGTGACCGGCGTTCGACGCTGGCGCGCATTCGGTGCGCAGTGGGCGATGATCCTGAGCGGCGCGCAGTCGACCGCGGCCGGCCTGTTCTTTGTCAAGCAGGCGGGCGGCGCCACAGTGCCGACAATCGTGGACGTCGCACCCTATGCCGGTTTCGGCGCCTTCTATTTCCTGGTGTCGGCGCTGTGGTTGATCTTCGCGAACCGCGGGCGTACGGCCTGAGATCTGAGGATAAACCGATGATGCCGGCCCCAGCATCATCGGCCGCCTCTGTGGATGATCGCGGATTTGCTGTCAGCCGCTGCTGCCTGATCTGCTAGTCAGGTCAGAACGACGATCACTCCTGGCAGGCACGGCGACATCTCATGGCCATCACCATCTACGGTATCAAGAATTGCGATACGATGAAGAAAGCGCGCGTCTGGCTCGACAGCCATGGCGTCGCCTACAGCTTCCATGACTACAAGGCCGAAGGCATCGACAAGGCGCGGCTGCAGCGCTGGGCCAAGGAGGTCGGCTGGGAGACGCTGCTCAATCGCGCCGGCACCACGTTTCGCAAGCTGGATGACGCTGCCAAGGAAGGTCTGAACGAGAGCAAGGCAATCGCGCTGATGCTCGAGCAGCCCTCGATGATCAAGCGGCCTGTGCTCGATCTTGGCGGCAAGCTTGTGGTTGGCTTCAAGCCGGAGATTTACGCAAAAGACGTAAAATAGCGATCAGTCGATCTCGACGACGTCGCCGGCCGCGAGCCGGTGCGGTGCACGATAGGACAGGCTGCGATCGATCACCGCGCGGAGTTTCGGCACCGGCACGCTGTGATGGCCGCGCATCAGATTTTTGATTTCGAATCCACCGTCCTCGCTGATCGTCTTGAGCGACGCGATGATATGGGTGACGCCATTGCCTGATGAGAACGGCATCAGCATCCGCTCATAGGCGACAACACGACCGTTGACATCGTCGATCATCGAGACGGTGTAAGTCGGCAACTCGCGTGCGATACATTCATGATAGGCCGGCAGCACGACAGGACCGAGGATCGGACCGAGATAGTCGTCGAGATAGCGGCCCTTGCCGGTGGTACCATAGGCGCTCGCCATGCGGGTGCCGTTGCTGTCGATGATGAGCCGCGGCGGTGCCGTGCTGTGATTAACAATGTAGTCGACGAGATCAGGACGTTCGTCGTCCATCCGATCCGGGCGATAGTTGGCGATATCGGGCAGGGCCTGTTGCGGCGCATAGAGCCGTAGCCAGCAGTTCAGCAGATCGCGCTGCCGAATGGACTTCACCACGGACGCGTCGGCGCTCTGGAAGTCCACGGCAACGATCCCCCTGATATCGATCGAGGGTAGTATGAGTACAGCAAGCAAATAATCAATGAACGCGGGAAGTCGCCTCGCAATACAATTAACGAGCGATTTTCAAAGCTCCTTGCGGCGCAAACAGATGGTGCGTTCTGCACGGTGGACCGGTCGCAGGCGGACTCTGCTTTCTGCATGCGCAGGGGGCTAACTGCCTACGACTAAGGGCGAAGTCGGTGCGACAGGCAGTCCACCCAATTCTGCCGCATTGCACCTTGCGTTCGCCGTCGCGTTGACGGCATATTCGCGCCACTCGATGTGGCCGCGCGGGGATGACTTTCAGTTTTCCCCGAAATGCGGCTGCGCAAAAAGTTGGCCACTGGCGGAGACACACGCCGGGAAGGTCGATGGGGGAAATTTGCTTGACCGATGAGTTCATTCTCGAAACCAACGGATTGACCAAGGAATTTGCGGGCTTTTTCGCAGTCCGCGATGTCAGTCTCAAAGTTCGCCGCGGCACCATTCACGCATTGATCGGCCCTAACGGCGCCGGCAAGACGACGTGTTTCAATCTGCTGACCAAGTTCATGCAGCCGTCCGCCGGCCAGATTTTCTACAAGGGCAAGGATATCACCGCGACGGCGCCTGCCGACGTGGCGCGCCTTGGCCTGGTACGTTCGTTTCAGATCTCCGCGGTGTTTCCGCATCTGACGGCGCTGGAAAATGTCCGTGTTGCACTGCAGCGTCAGCATGGATCGTCGTTTGACTTCTGGCGGTCCAAGAGCGTGCTGGATCAATACAATCAACGCGCCGCCGAACTGCTCGACGATGTCGGCCTCAGCGAATTCGCAAATACGCCCGCGGTGGAAATGCCTTATGGCCGCAAGCGGGCATTGGAGATCGCCACCACGCTGGCGCTCGATCCCGAGATGATGCTGCTCGACGAGCCGATGGCCGGCATGGGCCATGAGGACATCGACAAGATCGCAGCGCTGATCAAGCGCATCTCGGCGAAGTACACCATCCTGATGGTCGAACATAACCTCAGTGTCGTGTCGAACCTATCGGACATCATTACCGTTCTGACTCGCGGAAAGGTTCTTGCGGAAGGCAGCTATGCCGATCTGACCAAGGACGAGCGCGTCAAGGAAGCTTATCTGGGAGCCGGGCATGGCTGAGATCACAATGGCCGCACCGGCAACGACTGCAGCAACTGGCAATCCAATTCTCAGCATCGAGAATCTCGAAGCCTGGTATGGCGAGTCGCACATTCTTCACGGCATCAATTTCAACGTGAAGCCGGGCGAAGTCGTCACGCTGCTCGGTCGCAACGGCGCCGGCAAGACCACGACGCTGAAATCCATCATGGGCATCATCGGCAAGCGCACCGGCTCGATAAAGTTCGAAGGCAACGAGATCATCAAGACCTCGTCCGACAAGATCGCGAAGCAGGGCATCGCATTCTGTCCGGAAGAACGCGGCATCTTCTCCAGCCTCGACGTGAAAGAGAATCTGATGCTGCCGCCGACGATCCGGCCGGGCGGGTTGTCTTTGGATCAGATCTTCGAGCTGTTTCCAAACCTGAAAGAGCGTCTCAACAGCCAGGGGACAAAACTCTCCGGCGGTGAGCAGCAGATGCTGGCGATCGGGCGCATTCTGCGCACCGGCGCGCGCTTCCTGATGCTGGACGAGCCGACCGAAGGTCTCGCACCTGTCATCATCCAGCAGATCGGCCACACCATTGCGCGGCTGAAGTCGGAGGGCTTCACCATCCTGCTGGTCGAGCAGAACTTCCGTTTCGCTGCCACGGTGGCGGATCGCTACTACATCGTCGAGCACGGCAAGATCATCGATGGCTTCGCCAATTCCGAGCTCTCGGCGAATATGGACAAGCTGCATACGTATCTCGGCGTCTAACATCGAATAACGGACCGAGCCAACGGTCCGACGATAGACACAACCATCAATACGGGTAGGGAGCACAGAATGAAAAAAGTCGTTTCGACGTCGCTGCTGGGTTTTGCGCTGATGATGAGCGCAAGCTCGCTTGCGTTCGCCCAGGACAAGACCGCCAAGATCGGCGTGCTGAACGACCAGTCGGGCCTTTATGCCGATATCACCGGGCAGGGCTCGGTGCTTGCCGCGCAGATGGCGGTCGAGGACTCCGGTCTGGTCGCCAAGGGCTGGAAGATCGACGTGCTGGTCGGAGATCACCAGAACAAGCCCGATATCGGCGTCAACATCGTGCGTCAGTGGTACGATCGCGACAAGCTCGACGTCGTCGTCGACGTGCCGACCTCGTCGGTGGGTCTCGCCGTCAACAACGTGGTCAAGGAAAAGAACGGCGTCTACCTGAATTCGGGTTCGGGAACGTCGGACCTGTCCAATGCACAGTGCTCGCCCAACACCATTCACTGGGCCTATGACACATATCAGCTCGCCAACGGCACCGGCACGGCGCTGACCAAGTCCGGCGGCGATACCTGGTTCTTCCTGACCGCGGACTACGCCTTCGGGACGGCGCTCGAGCGCGACACCACCAACGCCGTCAACGCTGTCGGCGGCAAGGTGCTCGGCAGCGTCCGTCCGCCGCTCAACACCGCCGACTTCTCGTCGTTCCTGCTGCAGGCACAGACATCCAAGGCCAAGGTCATTGGCCTCGCCAATGCCGGCGGCGACACCATCAATTCGATCAAGCAGGCGTCAGAATTCGGCATCGTCAAGGGTGGCCAGAAGCTGGCCGGCCTTCTGATGTTCATCACCGACGTCCATTCGCTCGGTCTGCCGGTTGCCAACGGCCTGAACCTGACCGAGACCTTCTATTGGGATCTCAACGACGGTACCCGTGCATTCTCCAAGCGGTTCCAGGACCGCGCGAAGAACAAGGCCATGCCGACCACGGTGCAGGCTGGCGTCTACTCATCGTTGATCCACTACTTCAAGACCCTCGACGCGATGGGCGGCAACTCCCATGACGGATTGAAGATCGTCGACAAGATGAAGGCGACCCCGACCGACGACATCATCTTCGGCAAGGGCACGATTCAGCCGAACGGCCGCAAGCTGCACCCGGCCTATCTGTTCGAGGTCAAGAAGCCTGAGGAGTCGAAGGGACCCTGGGATTACTACAAGCTGGTGGCGACGATCCCTGCCGATCAGGCCTTCACGCCGCTCGACAAGAGTGCTTGTCCGCTTTTGAAGAAGACCTGATTTAGAAGCCCGTCGTCCAAATTATTGAGAGGAAGTCATGAAAAACAAGATTTCAACCGCACTTCTCGGCACGGCGCTTTCGCTGGCCATGGCGGGCGTCGTCATGGCCCAGGACAAGACTGTCAAGATCGGCGCACTCAGCGATCAGTCCGGTCTCTACGCCGATCTCGGCGGCCCGGGCTCGACCCTGGCTGCGCAGATGGCGGCGGAGGATTCCGGTCTGATGGCCAAGGGCTGGAAGATCGACATCATCTCCGGCGATCACCAGAACAAGCCGGATATCGGCTCCAACATCGCGCGGCAGTGGTTCGACGTCGACAAGGTCGACACCATCGTCGACGTGCCGAATTCCGGCGTGGCACTGGCGGTGAACAACATCGTCAAGGAGAAGAACGGCGTCTACATCAATTCAGGCGCCGCGACGTCGGATCTCACCAATGCGCAGTGTTCGCCGAACACCGTGCACTGGACCTACGACACCTACATGCTCGCGCATTCGACCGGGCAGGCGATGGTCAAGGCCGGCGGTGACAGCTGGTTCTTCCTCACCGCCGACTACGCCTTCGGTGCCGCACTGGAGCGCGATACCTCGGAAGTCGTCAAATCCTCGGGCGGCAAGGTGGTCGGCGGCGTCAAGCATCCGCTCAACACCGCGGACTTCTCCTCCTTCCTGCTGCAGGCGCAGTCGTCGAAGGCCAAGGTCATCGGTCTGGCCAATGCCGGCGGCGACACCACCAACTCGATCAAGCAGGCGGCTGAATTCGGCATCGCCAAGGGCGGTCAGAAGCTCGCGGCGTTGCTGCTGTTCATCACCGACGTCAAGGCGATCGGTCTTGAAACCGCACAGGGCCTCAGCTTCACCGAGACTTTCTACTGGGACCTGAACGACAAGACCCGCGACTTCTCCAAGAAGTTCGCAGCGCGCATGAAGAACGGCGCTCCGCCGTCGATGGTGCAGGCGGGCGTGTATGCCGGCTTGATCCACTACTTCAAGGCGCTGGAAGCGCTCGGCAGCAATCCGCATGATGGCGCGAAGATCGTTGCCAAGATGAAGGAATTGCCGACCGACGATCCGCTGTTCGGGCAGGGCAAGATCGAAGCCAATGGCCGCAAGATTCACCCGGGCTATCTGTTCGAGGTGAAGAAGCCGTCGGAATCGAAGGCGCCGTGGGATTTCTACAAGCTTGCCGGTACAGTGCCAGCCGATCAGGCCTTTACACCGATCGAGAAGAGCACTTGTGCGCTGCTGAAGAAATAAGATCGTTGGCCCGGCGGCGTCACTCTGCCGGGCCAAGACTTTCCTGCGATAAAAGTTGAGAACAACATGTCGATCAATCTACAGGCCCTGTCTGCGCAATTGCTGGTCGGACTCATCAACGGCTCGTTCTATGCGCTGTTAAGTCTCGGTCTCGCCGTGATCTTCGGCATGCTGAACATCATCAATTTCGCCCATGGCGCCGTCTATATGATGGGCGCGTTTGCGGCATACTTCCTGCTCAATCTGGCTGGCATCGGCTACTGGCCGGCGCTGATCCTGGCGCCGCTGGCGGTCGGCCTGTTCGGCATGGTGATGGAACGCACCATGCTGAAATGGATCGCCAATCTCGACCATCTCTATGGCCTGCTGCTGACATTCGGTCTGGCGCTGATCATCCAGGGCGTGTTCCAGAATTATTTCGGCTCGTCGGGTCTGCCTTACGCGATCCCGGATGCGCTCAAGGGCGGTATGAATCTCGGCTTCATGTTCCTGCCGATCTATCGCGGCTGGGTCGTTATCTTCTCGCTGGTGGTGTGTATCGCGACCTGGTTCCTGATCGAGCGTACGCGGCTCGGCGCTTACCTGCGCGCTGCCACCGAAAACCCCACGCTGGTCCGCGCCTTCGGCATCAATGTGCCGCTGATGATCACGCTGACCTACGGGCTCGGCGTCGGTCTGGCGGCACTCGCGGGCGTGCTGTCGGCGCCGATCAACCAGGTTCGCCCGCTGATGGGTGCGGACCTGATCATTGTCGTGTTCGCGGTCGTCGTGATCGGCGGCATGGGCTCGATCATGGGCTCCATCATCACCGGTTTCGCCCTCGGCATCATCGAGGGTCTGACCAAGTATTTTTACCCCGAGGCCTCCAACACTGTCGTCTTCGTGCTGATGGTGCTGGTGCTCCTTGTGAAACCTTCCGGACTGACGGGACGGGCTGCCTGATATGACAACGATCACTGAAAACGCCATTCCGTCACCCCGCCGCACCGTCAAAGACGAGATGGTCGCCTTTGCGATCATGACCGCACTGTTGCTGGTCGTGCCGCTCACTGGCGTCTATCCGTTCTTCGTGATGCAGGCGCTCTGCTTCGCGCTACTCGCCTGTGCGTTCAACCTCCTGATCGGCTATGGCGGTCTGCTGTCCTTCGGCCACGCGATGTTCCTCGGCACCGCAGGCTACTGCACGGCGCATGCGCTGAAGGTCTGGGGCCTGACGCCCGAGTTGGGCATTGTCGTTGGTGTCGTCGCCGCCGCTGCGCTCAGCGTCGTCACCGGCCTGATCGCCATTCGTCGTCAGGGCATCTACTTCGCCATGATCACGCTGGCGCTGTCGCAGCTCCTGTACTTCGTTTATCTGCAGACGCCGTTCACTCATGGTGAAGACGGTATCCAGGGCATTCCGCAGGGCACGCTGTTCGGCCTGTTCAATCTCTCGAAGCCGATCACCCTGTATTACGTGGTCCTGGCCGGCTTCACGCTGGGCTTCCTGATCATCTACCGCGCCATCAACTCGCCATTCGGCGAGGTGCTCAAGGCGATCCGTGAGAACGAGCCGCGTGCGGTGTCGCTGGGCTACAAGACCGATCAATACAAGCTGCTGGCCTATATCCTGTCCGGCACGCTGGCCGGTTTCGCCGGCGCGCTGAAGGTGTTTGTGGCGCAGAACGCTTCGCTCACCGACGTGCACTGGAGCATGTCCGGCGAAATCGTGCTGATCACGCTGGTCGGCGGCCTCGGCACGCTGTTCGGGCCGGTGGTGGGCGCCTTCGTGATCATTGCCATGCAGCAATATCTAGCCGGCTTCGGCCAGTGGGTGACGGTGATCCAGGGCGTGATCTTTGTGGTCTGCGTGCTGACCTTCCGCCGCGGCGTCATCGGTGAAATCGCGCATTACTTCAAGCGGTCGCTCTAAATCCAGGCACTGCCTCAGGAAAAGCAGGCTGTCATAAAGCGGTGGATGATCGGGCCTAAAAGGTGCGCGATTGCCCGTCTTGGCCGGAAATGCTTTATGACATCCGTGTGACACAGGGCCGCCCGGCGGCGGCCCCGCGGGACCATGTCCGCCATCTGGCGGTCCGGTCGCTGCGTTTTCCTGACAGTTGGATGAGATGATGCTGCGTTGGTTCCGGTCCTTTCTGCCCCGGGAGGAAAGGTTTTTCGACCTGTTCGCCCGCCATTCAGTGACCGTGGTCGAGGGCTCCAAGGCGCTTGCGGGGATGCTGGAAGGCGGCGACGAGACGCCAGTCTACTGTCAGCGCGTCAACCAGTTCGAGAACGACGCCGACGCCATCACCCGCGAGGTGCTGACCGCCGTTCGCCGCACTTTCATCACGCCGTTCGATCGCGTCGACATCAAGAACCTCATCACGGCGATGGATGATTCCATCGACCAGATGCAGCAGACGGCGAAAGCGGTGATGCTGTTCGAGGTACGCCAGTTCGAGCCGCCGATGCGCGAAATCGGCACGCTGCTGGTGGAGTGTGCCAACCTTGTCGGTCGCGCCGTGCCGCTGATGAGCGCCATCGGCGACAATGTCGGCCTGCTCACCGCGATCACCGAGGAGGTCGGCAAGCTCGAAGGCCGCGTCGACGATCTGCACGACATCGGGCTCAAGGAGCTTTTTCTCAAGCATCGTGACGCCAACACCATGGATTTCGTGGTCGGCGCCGAGATCTACAAGCACCTTGAAAAGGTGGCCGACCGCTTCGACGACGTCGCGAACGAGATCAACAGCATCGTCATCGAACAAGTATAAGGCAGGGCCATCAGGTGGACGCCACGCTCGCCTTTCCGGTGCTGATCGGCCTCATCGCCATCGCATTGCTGTTCGACTTTCTCAACGGTTTGCATGACGCTGCCAATTCGATCGCGACGATCGTCTCGACGCGCGTGCTGCGGCCGCAATATGCGGTGCTGTGGGCGGCGTTCTTCAACTTCATCGCCTTCCTGGTGTTCGGTCTGCATGTCGCCAACACCATCGGCACCGGGATCATCGAGCCCAGCGTCATCGATCCCGCGGTGATCTTCGCCGCGCTGATGGGCGCCATCGTCTGGAACGTGATCACCTGGGGCCTCGGCATTCCCTCGAGCTCGTCGCATGCGCTGATCGGTGGTTTGCTCGGGGCAGGTGTCGCCAAGGCAGGTCTCTCTGCGGCCTTGTGGACCGGACTGTCCAAGGCGCTGCTGGCGATCGTGCTGTCGCCGCTGGTGGGCTTCCTGCTGGCGCTGGTGCTGGTGGCTATCGTGTCGTGGGCCTCAGTGCGCTCGACGCCCTTCGCCGTGGACCGCGCCTTCCGCATTCTGCAATTCGTCTCGGCATCGTTGTATTCGCTCGGCCATGGCGGCAACGACGCGCAGAAGACCATGGGCATCATCGCTGTGCTGCTGTACTCGCAGGGCCATCTCGGCACCGAGTTTTCCGTGCCGTTCTGGGTCGTGCTGTCATGTCAGGCGGCGATGGCGCTGGGCACGCTGATGGGCGGCTGGCGCATCGTCCGCACCATGGGCCTGCGCATCACCAAGCTCACGCCGATGCAGGGGTTCTGCGCCGAGACCGGCGGTGCGGCGACGCTATTCGCGGCGACGTTCCTCGGCGTTCCCGTCTCGACCACGCATACCATCACCGGCGCGATCGTCGGCGTCGGTGCGGCGCGGCGTGTGTCGGCGGTGCGCTGGAACGTGGCAAGTTCGATCGTCTATGCCTGGGTGATCACGATCCCGGCCGCGGCAATCGTCGCCGCCGCGACCTGGTGGATCGTGAAGCTGCTGCATCTGAGCTTTATCTGACGCAGGTCACGACACCAGCTTCAGCCCGGCGATGCCCGCCACGATCAGCCCGATACAGGTGATCCGCGCGACGGTGGCCGGGTCGTCGAACAGGTACATGCCCAGCGCTGCGGTGCCGACGGCGCCGATGCCGGTCCATACCGCATAGGCGGTTCCCATCGGTAGTTCCTTGAGGGCGAGGGCGAGCATGCCAACTGATGCGGTCATGCTGATGAGGGTGAGGACGGAGGGGACGAGGCGGGTGAAGCCTTCGGTATATTTGAGCCCGACGGCCCAGCCGACTTCAAGCAAACCCGCGATTAACAGCAACAACCAAGCCATGGAACGGCCTCCTGGTGAAATTACAGGGCCGTCCCTGCAAGCAAAGGTCTCCCTTTGCCGGATGATGATGATTTGGAGGTCGTCCTCGCAGGGGTTATATGGAGGCGACGCAGCCGGATCGCAACGCGGCCGATGGTCGCCACTTCGGCCAGTTTCCCGCCCAAAATCCCTTGATTGCGCCCGTTTTCCCTGCCACAGGCACGTTTATGTCCGATATCGCCCTTTCCGCCGACTCAGCCGCGCGTTCCCCGCTTGCCGCCGAGGTCGCCCGCCGCCGCACTTTCGCGATCATCTCGCATCCTGACGCCGGCAAGACCACGCTGACCGAAAAGCTGCTGCTGTTCGGCGGCGCCATCAATCTGGCCGGGCAGGTCAAGGCCAAGGGCGAGCGCCGCAACACGCGTTCTGACTGGATGAAGATCGAGCGCGACCGCGGCATCTCCGTCGTCACCTCGGTGATGACCTTCGAATTCCAGGGCCACGTCTTCAACCTGCTCGACACGCCGGGCCATGAAGACTTCTCGGAAGACACCTATCGCACGCTCACCGCGGTCGACTCGGCTGTCATGGTGATCGACGCCGCCAAGGGTATCGAGGCGCGCACGCTGAAGCTGATTGAGGTCTGTCGCCTCCGCGACATCCCGATCATCACCTTCGTCAACAAGATGGACCGCGAGAGCCGCGACGTGTTCGATCTGCTGGACGAGATCGAGAAGACGCTGGCGCTCGACACCACGCCGATCAACTGGCCGGTTGGCCGCGGCCGCGATTTCATGGGCACTTATGACATCGAGACTGGCGGCATCCGCCTGTTAGAGGGCGGCGGCGCCAAGACGGGTGCCGCCGAGAAGATCAAGATTGCCGATCTGGCCGGTCGCAATCCGAATCTCGATGCCAGCGAGGTCGCCGACGAACTCGAACTGGTGAAGGAAGCCTCCAAGCCGTTCGACCTGCAGTCGTTCCGCGAAGGCCATATGACGCCGGTCTATTTCGGCAGCGCGTTGCGCAATTTCGGCGTTGGCGATCTCTTGGAAGGCCTCGGCCGTTTCGCGCCGTCGCCGCGCGCGCAGGAGAGCAACCTGCGCAAGGTCGAGGCTGACGAGCCCCGGATGTCGGCCTTCGTGTTCAAGATCCAGGCCAACATGGACCCCAACCACCGCGACCGTATCGCCTTTGCGCGGCTGTGCTCAGGCAAGCTGACAAGGGGCATGAAGGCCAAGCTGGTGCGCACCGGCAAGAACATGTCGTTGTCGTCGCCGCAATTCTTCTTCGCGCAGGACCGCGCTATTGCGGACGAAGCCTATGCCGGCGACGTGGTCGGTATTCCCAATCACGGCACGCTGCGGATCGGCGACACGCTGACCGATGGCGAGGACATCACCTTCATCGGCGTGCCGTCCTTCGCGCCTGAAATCGTGAGACGTGTGCGTCTCGGCGATGCGATGAAGGCGAAGAAGCTGAAGGAAGCCTTGCAGCAGATGTCGGAAGAGGGCGTCGTCCAGGTGTTCCGCCCGCGCGACGGCGCGCCAGCTTTGGTCGGCGTCGTCGGCCCGCTGCAGCTCGACGTGCTGAAAGCACGGCTCGACGCTGAATATCAGTTGCCGGTGAGTTTCGAAGTCTCAGAATTCTCGCTGGCGCGCTGGATCTCGTCCGAGGACAAGAAGAAGCTCGAGGCCTTCATGTCCAACAACAATTCCGGCGTCGCCGACGACGTCGACGGCGATCCGGTGTTCCTGGCGAAGAACGACTTTTATCTGAACTATACGAAGGAACGCGCCGAGGGGATCGTGTTCTCGGATATCAAGGACGTGAAGAAGCAGGGGTGAGGGACGACGCGTTGGACCTCGGCCTTTCGTAGGCCGACGCAGCTGCCTCCCGACAGAGTCAGGACGATCCGCCGGGTCGCTCCGGCGGATCTAGACCTGCTAGCGGTACGCGATACATGAACCGCTTGAGAAAACCGTATCGCTGAACTCTTAAAGAAAGATTCCTGCGCGCTAGGCGTGTCAGAAAATCTTGTGGGATGAAGCAACGCAATCGGTCGCTGCCCCCAATATAGTTGTCGCGGACTGGATACGAAATTCGTACGACCTTGAGGCACAGCCTCAGGTGCCGGATTCCACAATCCTTTTGATGTTCCCTAATCCCAACTCCGCTTCCTCACCGATCCGCGCAATCATCTCCGGCGTTGGCGCCTTCGGCCGCGCGGGGTTGCGCACGGTGCGCGTGAACTTCGTCCCGCCATCGACGACGTCGCAGACATATTGCACGACGATGGGGCCGGTGACGCTCATATGCGTCAGTCCGATCCAGAGCCGCGGGCGTTCGCAGGCGATCACCAGCCAGTCCAGCGCGACCGGGCCCGACCGCGTCGACCAGTGTTCATGAAACGTGTCGCCGAAGCGCATCGGTCGGTCCTCGCAGTCGATGTCGTGCGAGGAGGGCAGCCATTGCGGCCATGATTTTGGGTTGGTGACGTAATCGAACACGGCCTCGGGCGCAGCCGCGATCACGATGGAGTGGCTGCGCTCGAACGGATGCGTCGGTGTCTTGGGTGTGGTCATGGCTGGCAGTTCCTCCGCGGTCTGTTCGCGCAGTTGTGAACGGTCTGGTTCTTGATGAGTGCGCAACGGCGCTGCGTATTGTGTGGAGGCTTTGTCGGGGAAGATGGGTACGCGGGTCAAGCCCGTGTATGACGTATGAGTTGGGCGGTAGACTCTCCCCACGTCTTGGCTGTGCAAAGCGCGAAGCGCGGCTTCGCGAGATGACCCGGCCATCCATCTTCCCTTGTGAGCCGGGCGGCTGACGATGTATTCGCGGCCTTTGACGTCGGGCGTGACGAACCCGGTTCCCGTCAATCGACTCGCATTTGAGGCATTTCCGATCAAATTTGATAGTGTTCTCTGACTACGAGGTACCGGTGCCCAAGCCGTGCGTCACGACGACCTGGGCCTATTGGAAAGTTTGAGCGAGATGAATGGGGTCATCGTCAGAACTACGCTCCAACTGATCACGCCCGGAATATTGTTTGTCTTCGGAGCTGCCTTCGTCTGCGCGTGGCTCGTCGAGAAGAAGCGGAACTACCTGCTTTTGCTGGCCGGCGCGTGCGTTCTGTTTGCCCTCGGCGCGACGTCGCAGATCTTGGGCTTGCCGCCCGGCGCGGGGCCCAATGCCATCGTGTCGGGCGCGCTCTACACGTCGGCGGTTATCGCCGCCGTGGAGGGCATCCTGGTGCGTTCGGGGAAGGGGCTCGGTCCGGTCATCGATATGGCGATCCTTGCCGGCTTCGTTCTTCTGCTTGCCTATTTCTTTTATATCGATCGCAGTCTCATCGCCCGGGTCTACATCCAGAATTTCGGCTACGGCCTCCTGATGCTGATCGCAGCGGGGCGGCTCACCGCATTGGCGCGCGGGCCCTATGTCGATCGGGTCCTGTTCTGGGTGCTGTTGCTGTTTGGTTTGCATTTTTTTCCGCGAACCCTGCTCACGGTCGGATTTTCCGCGCCGGTCGACAGAACCGCGTTCAGCAATTCAACGTTCTGGCAGGCACTCCAGCTTTCGCTCGCCGTGCTCGGCGCCGGCCTGGCGCTGGCCATCCTCGCCGCGGCGGTGTCCGACATGATCCACGATCTTCGTCGCGAACGCGATCTCGATCTGTTGACCGGCATCCTGAACCGGCGCGGCTTTCAAGAACGGGTATCCGCCCATCTGCGCAAACACGGACCGAGCCGTGCTGCGCTCGCCTTGTGCGACATCGACAACTTCAAGAGCATCAACGACACCCTCGGCCATGACGTCGGGGACGATATCCTTGGGGAGGTGGGGCGCATGCTGCGCAACGCGTCGCGCAAACGCGACATCGTCGGGCGGCTGGGCGGCGAGGAATTTGCGGTGTTCCTTCCGGATACGGACGAACAGGAAGCGGTTGATTATGCCGAACGGTTGAGGATCGCGATCGAGCAGAACAGCTTTGCCGTCCCGGGTGGAGCGAGGCAGGTCACTGCGAGCTTCGGCGTAGGGACGTTGCAGCCGGGAGATAGCTGGCCGAGCCTGTACAAGCGGGTCGATGGGCGACTTTACGAAGCGAAGCGGACCGGCCGCAACCGCACAATTTCCCGCACGCTAAGCGCCTCTGCCGACGCGCCAGTCGCTGGATCCGGATACGCGCTTCCGCAGCTGCAGAGCCAGGACGGCGCCCGGCTCTGACGTCGAATTCGGTTTCGCAAAGATGGGTGCGCGAGTCATCCAGCTTTGCGTCAGACGATTCAGTTGCAACGTATTCCATGTGCAGCGCGATGGCGTCACTATGTCGGTAACGGCTCGCCGGTCTGCTCACGCACCAGGTAATCGGCATACCAGTCCGGCCAGTTCTCGTCATGCTGGCCGCCAGTGCGCTTCTCGTGCTCGCCATGGGCGATCGCCGCCCGCCGCAATGCGGCTGCGAGGTCAGCAGAAGAGTTAAACGTCGTGGCACTGCTATCTACACGCCCGGGCAATCGCGCGGTGATCTCCTGAAACAGCCAGCCGTTGCCGTCCGGGTCGCTGAATGATGCGAAGGAGCGATAGCTGGCGCGCGCGGGATCGAGGCCGTTCACCCGAAGCCGTCCGAACAAATAGGGCTCGTCCGGTCCGACATTGACATCTCCGGCGTGGAAGGCGTCGCTCACCTTGACACCGCGGCCGAGCAGGTCCGCACGGGCCGCGTCGATGTCGGAGACGATCAGATACAGACCCTGCGCCGAGCCCGGCGTCGCGGCGGTGACGTTCTTGCCGAAGATGACCGAGCAATCCGAACCCGGCGGCGTGAACTGGATCACGCGATAGTCGTCGCCGACCACGAAGTCGGCGTCGAGCCTCCAGCCGAGATTTGCGTAAAAACTCTTGGCCGTGTCGACATTCGACACGGGAATGACGACGATTTCGAGCTTCATGGTGACGGAAGTATCACGATGCACCTGGGGACTGCTCATGTCGGTCTCCTGAGGTCGGGGTGTGATGATGACGACGTGTGGTGCCGGGCTGTGCGCAGGCGCAACAATGTCTGCAATCGGTCGTTCGGCCGGCGTTCCGTTTGTTGGTCTGCTCGTGCAGTTGTGACCCATCCCGATCTTGATGACGCCACACGCCCATATCATTTCAGGTGAGGGCGCATTTGCAAGGGTGTCCGAATGACACGGAACCTCACGTTACTGTTGATCGTCAGCGTACTGGTGGCATTCGCTGGCCAGGCGGAGGCGCGGCGGCTGCGCGCGGGCGATGCAGTACCTTTCTCGCACAGGCCGTGCAGCGTGCTTGATGGCGAGCCGTGCACGCCGTCCACCTGCAGCGTGTTCGATCACGGGCCGTGCATTCCCGAGATCGATTATCCGATCGGGCAAAACCTGCAGGTCACCGTGCTAAGCGTGCCGCCGGGTGATCAGCAGGCTCTCTACCGCCGGCCTGATCATGATCTCGATACGATTGGCGACCTGTTCGCCACCTTGCGGTCGTGCTGGTCGCCGCCCGCGACGGACGATGCGCGTGCAGGCATGCAGATGTCGGTGATGTTTTCGTTCAACACGGCCGGCACGCCCATCGCGCCGCCGCGCGTAACATTCGCGAGCAAGGACGCGCCGCAGGACACACGCGACACCTATCTCAAGGCCATCAACGCCTCGCTCGACGGCTGCCTGCCGCTGAAACTCACCAAGGGTCTCGGTGGTGCGGTCGCCGGGCGGCCGATCATGATCCGCTATGTCGATAACCGGGAGTTGGAGAAGCAGTCCGGGAAGTAAGCTGCTTCCTAACCTCGCCCCGCATTTGCGGGGAGAGGTCGGAGTCGGCGCGTAGCGACGGCTCCGGGTGAGGGGCCTTGAATGGCGGGGGGAGGACGCGGAATCTCGGGTCTGCAGTATCGAGATCCGAGGGTGCTTCTTCGTGGCTGGCTTTGTGCCATGCCCCTCACCCGAAACACGCGCTGCGCACGCGTTTCGACCTCTCCCCGCGCAGAGCGGGGAGAGGTTAAGAGAGTGAACCGCTGCGCCACCCGCCGCGACGAAGGGGAAATCACCCCGGAGGCGGCGATGTTTGGACGCAGGTTCGTGTTGATTGCGACGATTGTTGGCGCTGTCGGTGCGCTCACCGGCGGCAGCGCTTTGTTGTTCTGGCCCGAGCCCGACAACTGGACCGAGGAAGCCAAGGCCTGCGTCGGCGACAAGTATGTCGGGTTCTGGCAGGACAACGGCAAGTATTCGTTCAAGATGGATTTCGAGAACAATTGCGCCCGCAAGATTGCCTGCGGCATCGACGTCACGGTAACTAACGCCAAGGGCTCGGTGAAGGACCACGGCACGGTGATCATCCCCGCACGCGGCCAGACGCCGAGCGAGGCGAGCTACAGCATTCCGACTTCGTCGTCGTCCGGCATGGCGCAAACTGCGCGAAACTGCCGGTTCGTGTGACGGTGCTTCTTACCTCGCCCCGCATTTGCGGGGAGAGGTCGCGCGCATCTCAGCGCGCGGGTGAGGGGCCTTGTACGGTGTTAAGGCAAGCGTGGACTCGCGGGTCGGTCAGCGGAACCTGAGGGAGCGTGTTTGTGGCAGGCCTCGTGCCATGCCCCTCACCCGCCGCGAAGACGCGGCGACCTCTCCCCGTAAAGAACGGGGAGAGGTTAGACCTCAATCGATCCTGATCTTCGCCGCCTTGATCACCTCGGCCCACAGCGCTTTCTCATCGGCCATGCGCTTGCGGAGCTGATCGGGCGTGGTCGGCGAGGGCGTGATGAGCTGCAGCTTCAGCTTCTCGATCACGGCAGGCTCGGCGAGCGTCTGCGTCACTTCGGCATTGATCGTCGCCACCACATCCTTCGAGAGCCCGCCCGGGCCGACCAGCGCATTCCAGGCGTCGGACTGCACGTCGATGCCGCTCTCGGTGAGCGTCGGCACGTCCGGCAGGAACGGCGAGCGCTTCGCGGTGGTGACTGCGAGGATCTTCACGGCTCCGGTGGCGAGTTGTGGCGTCACGCCGATGGCGGGCAGGCACGCGACCTGCACGTCGCCGCGGATCAGCGCGGTGGTTGCAGCGGGCGAGGACGGGTAGGGGATGTGCACCATGTTGGCGCCGGCCTTCTGCGCGATTGCTTCCATGCAAAGCTGCGACAGCGTGCCGACGCCGATCGAGCCGTAGCCGAGGCCTTTCGGATCGGCTTTGGCCTTGGCGAGGAATTCCGCGACGGTGTTGACGCCGAGGCTGGTCGGCACCGCGAGCACGCTCGGGAGCTGGGTCAGCAAAGTGATCGGCGCGATGTCGGTGTCGGGATTGTAGGGCAGCTTGGCAAACAGCAGCGTGTTGATGGCGAGCGGGCCGCCGAGCGAGATGCCGATGGTCGAACCATCCGGCGTGGATTTGGCGATGGCGTCGGTGCCGATATTGCCGGAGGCGCCGGGCTTATTCTCCACGACGAAATTGGTGCCGGGATGCCGCGTCTGCAGACTGTCGGCGAGCACGCGGCCGACGATGTCCGGGCTCGCGCCGGCGCCGAACGGCACGATAATGCGCACAAGCTTGGGTGGCCAGGCGGGTGTCTGCGCGTGCGCTGCGAAGGGCAGCGTCGCGAACAACAGCGCTGCGAGCGCAAGGTGAAGGCGGGTAGGTGTCGTGTCGTTTCGCAGCATTGCGTGCGTCCCCTGAAAAGTGATACCCGGAAACCCTCTGACCGGCGCCAAAGGCGGCTAAAATCCGCTGGCCGGGCGGGACCATAGTGGGAATTTCAGGGCGGGCAACCCATCCGGCACGCAACCGCCCGGGCGAGAGGACTGAACATCATGGGACTGATCGTGATGATCCTCGGCCTCGTGCTGTTTCTCGGCATTCACCTGTTCATCATCAGGCGTGAGGCGCGCGCGCAGTTGATCGCCCGTCTGGGCGAGAGCGTCTACAAGCTCGGCTTCGCACTGATCTCCGCTATCGGCCTCGCGCTGATCATCTGGGGCTTCGCGCAATATCGCGCGACCGGTTGGATCAATGTCTGGACGCCGCCGTTGGCGATGAAGCACATCACCGTCGCCCTGATGCTGCCGGCAGTGATCATGGTCACTGCGTCCTATATCCGCGGCCGCATCTACACCACGCTGAAACATCCGATGCTTGCCGGCATCAAATTGTGGGCCGCCGCGCATCTGCTCGCCAATGGCGATCTCGGCTCGATCATCCTGTTCGGATCATTCCTGGCCTGGGCGGTGATCGATCGCATCTCGATGAAACATCGCGCTGATGCCGGCAGTCCGCCGATCCCGGTGGGCGGTCCGATGAATGATGCGATTGCGGTCGCGGTCGGCGTCGTCGCCTATATCGCTTTGGGTTTCGCCTTCCATCCGGTGGTGATCGGCGTTCCCGTGTTCGGAGCTTAAGTTCATGTCAGTTCAGTCGGCCATCAGGCGCAAGACCGCACCGGATATTCTCGCGCGCAAGAACGGCGAGCCGATCGTGATGCTCACCTCGTATCATGCGCATACGGCCTCATTGGTCGATCGCTATTGCGACGTGATCCTCGTCGGCGACTCGCTCGGCAATGTGATGCACGGCTTCGAGACCACAATCCCCGTGACGCTGGAGATGATGATCCTGCAGGGACACGCGGTGATGCGCGGCTCCAAGCAGTCGCTGGTCGTCGTCGACATGCCGTTCGGCTCCTATGAAGCCTCGAAAGAGCAGGCGTTTCATTCTGCCGCGCGCATCCTGAAAGAGACCCATTGCGGCGCCGTGAAGCTGGAAGGCGGCGCGCGCATGGCCGAGACCATCGCGTTCCTCACTGAGCGCAGCATCCCCGTGATGGCGCATATCGGCCTGACGCCGCAGTCGATCGCAGCGCTCGGTTCGTTCCGCTCGCAGGGCAAGGAAGAGGCCGAAGCGATTGCGCGCGGTGAGAACGTACCGGGTCCGATCCAGAACGATGCGATTGCTGTCGCGCAGGCCGGCGCGTTCTCTGTCGTCATCGAAGCAGTGGCTGAACCGCTCGCGCGAAAGATCACCGAGACGATTCCGATCCCGACGATCGGTATCGGCGCGAGTCCGGCTTGCGACGGTCAGGTATTGGTGCTCGAAGACATGCTCGGCTTGTCGGCGCGGGTGCCTAAATTCGTCAAGCGTTATGGCAATCTCGGACCGATGATCGAGGCCGCCATCGAGGGCTACGCCACCGACGTGCGCTCGCGCGCGTTTCCGGGGCCGGAACATGTCTATGGCGGCAAGCCGAAGGGCTGACGCAGGTTTGACGCAAGACGGTCGCGGGATTTTCGCAGGAATTTTGCGGCCCGGCCGGGGTTGAAAGAGCAGGGGCAATGCGAAGGATGTTGATGATGAAGGCCTTGAAGTTCCTGAGCTTTGTCGCCGTTTTGGCGCCGCTTCCCGCGGTTTCGCACGCGGAGCCAGCCAAAAAGGAGCGGAAGCCCCATTATCGCGTCGAGGAGCCGCGCCCGGTCGTAGGCCCGCTCAACGATACCCGCGGCAATGCGGCGCTGGGCGGCAACAATGCCAACTCGGCCTTCGGCGACAACAGCGCCGGATCCAATGCCAATGGCCGCACCAGCGGCGGTGCCGGTGGCATGAACTGACGGGCCTAAAAGGCATCGGTTCGAAATTAAGCATTTCGGGATAACGCTTTGATCGCGCTGGCTTTGCCTTGCCAGCGCCATAACGCTAGGGTATCGCCGCCGCCATGCCGGAGCGTATATGCCCGGCGCCGCTCGGGGTGAGCGCGGCCCATCGGGGACAGGATACCTTTAAGTGTCTGAATTATTTAATGAAGTCGACGAAGACCTGCGTCGCGAGCAGCTCAAGAAGATCTGGGAGAAGTATTCGCTCCTGATCATCGCAGTCGCGATTCTGATCGTGGTCGGCGTCGGCGGCTGGCGCGGCTACAGCTATCTCGAGGCCAAGAAGGCCGCTGTGGCCGGTGCGGCGTTCGACCGTGCGGTCGAGCTTGCCGAGCAGAACAAGCATGCCGAGGCGGAAGCCGCCTTCACCAAGCTCGCTGCCGAGGCGCCGTCCGGCTATCGCACGCTGGCCCGTTTGCGCGCCGCTGCTGAGGCTGCTTCGCGCGACCCACAGGCCGCCGTGAAGCTCTATGACGACATTATCGCTGACCGGACCGTTCCCGCGCCGGAGCAAGATTTGGCGCGCATCCGCGCCGGCAGCCTGTTGCTTGAGACCACCCCATATGAGGCGATGCAGACCCGTCTGGAGCCGGCGACGACCAATACCAGCACCTATCGTCATTCAGCGCGCGAGCTGCTGGCGCTGTCGGCATGGAAGGCCAACAACGCCGTGGCGACGCGGCAATGGCTGGACATGATGTCCAACGACGCGGAGACGCCGGCGAGCCTGCGCACCCGCGCCGAAGCGTTGCAGGCGCTGCTGCCGCCCGCCGCGAAAAGCTGAGCAAGACAAGAGCCGAATTAAAGCTGACCTGAAGCCGATCGTTCAGATCACGAGTTGAGTGAGAAGTCGTCCATGCGCCCGATGCAACGCCTCGTTTCCGCCGCCGTCCTGATCGCGCTGTCCAGCGCGCTCGCAGGCTGCGGCAGCATGACCGGCTGGGACCCGTCCGACATGCTCGACTTCCTGGACACCAAGAAGAAGCTGCCCGGCGACCGCAAGCCGGTATTCCCCGACGGCGTCCCCGGTCTTGAGCAGGGCGTGCCGCGCGATCTTTACAAGGAGAATGTTGAGCGCCAGCGCGCGCAGGAGGCTGCGCCCGTCGCGGCCGCCCCACTGCAGCCGCCGCCGGGCGCGCCGGAGCCGAAGGGCCGCAAGGCGAAGAGCCGTGGCTCTGTTCAGGTCGGCACCGTCCGTCAGGACAGCGCAGCTCCCGCCGATCCGGATGCCGCGCCGACAGAGGAAGGCAGCACGGCTGCCGCACCGCCTCCGCCGCAAGGCAAGAAGGTCGCCCGCCGCCGCAGCACCACCGCGCCGCCGCCGGACGAGCCGGCAGCAGCCGCGCCGGCCCAGCAGGCCACCACACCATTCCCGGCACCAGTGCCGTCGGGTAGTTTCTCGCGCTGAGTTCGCGCGCCCTCTCATTGACAGGCTGTCCGTAAAGGGCGCACGGATCACCTATGTCCTATACCATTGCCATCATCGGCCGACCCAATGTCGGCAAGTCCACGCTGTTCAACCGTCTGGTCGGGCAGAAGCTTGCGCTGGTCGATGACACCCCCGGTGTCACCCGCGACCGCCGCGAGGGCGAGGGCAAGCTTGGCGATCTCGAATTCACTTTGGTGGACACCGCCGGTCTCGATGAAGGCCCGAAGGGCTCGCTGACCGCACGCATGCAGGAACAGACCGAGACGGCGATTGCGCTGGCCGATGCGCTGTTCTTCGTCATCGATGCGCGCATGGGCCTGACGCCGAACGACCGCGCCTTTGCGGATTTCGCGCGCCGCGCCAACAAGCCGGTGCTGTTGCTCGCCAACAAGAGCGAGGGCAAGCACGGCGAAGTCGGCGCGATGGAATCCTATGCGCTGGGCCTCGGTGATCCCATCCAGGTCTCCGCCGAACACGGCGAAGGCCTCGGCGAGCTCTATGACGCGCTGCGCGTGCTGATGCCGGAGCCGGTCGAAGAGCCGGAAGAATTCGACGACGACGACGTCATCATTCCCGAAGAAGAGATCGAGACGCGGCCGATCCGCGTCGCTATCGTCGGCCGCCCCAATGCCGGCAAGTCGACGACCATCAACTATCTGCTCGGCGAAGAGCGCCTGCTGACCTCGCCGGAAGCCGGCACCACACGCGACAGCATTTCGGTCGAGCTCAACTACAAGGGCCGCGACTTCCGCATCTTCGATACCGCCGGCCTGCGTCGCCGTTCGCGTATCGAGGAGAAGCTGGAGAAGCTCTCCGTTGCCGATACACTGCGAGCCGTGCGCTTCGCTGAAGTTGTCGTGCTGATGATGGACTCGCAGAACAAGTTCGAGGAGCAGGATCTGCGCATCGCCGATCTGGTCGAGCGTGAGGGACGCGCGCTGGTGCTTGCGGTCAACAAATGGGATCTGGTCGAGAAGCAGGGCGGCCAGATTGGCGCGCTGCGCACCGATGCCGATCACTTGTTGCCGCAGATCAGGGGGGTGCCGGTCGTAGCGATCTCCGGCCTGATGGGAGAGGGTGTAGAACGGCTGATGAAGGCGATACAGGATGCCTACGCGGTCTGGAATCGCCGCATTCCCACCGCCGGCCTCAATCGCTGGTTCGAGGACGCAATCGACAAAAATCCGCCGCCGTCGGTATCGGGTCGCCGACTGAAACTGAACTACGTCACCCAGAACAAGGCACGGCCGCCAAGCTTCGTGGTGTTCTGCTCGCGCGCCGATGCGGTGCCGACGAGCTATCTGCGCTATCTGACCAATACGCTGCGCGAGGCGTTCGACCTGCCGGGCACGCCAATCCGCATCACGCTGCGTGAAAAGGCTAATCCCTTCGCGCATAAGCGCAAGCGGCCGAATTGATCAGCCAGCAAAAAAAACGCCGGATCGCGGTGCACGCGATCCGGCGTTTTTATTTTGTGCCCTATCGCTCGCCGGTGAGCCCGAACGGATTGGCGTGCCTCTGCGTCGGCGGACGCTGTGATTTGCGCCACGGCAGGATCATCGACACCCGATCGCGGTAGCGGCGATAGTCATCGCCGAACAGCTCGACCAGATCGCGCTCTTCCAGAAAGATCCCGACGAAGATGTAGGCGGTGGTGACGGCCGCAAACAACAAATGTCCGACCGTCATGAGCGGCGTCGCCCAGAAGGCGATGACGAAGCCGAGATAGATCGGGTGGCGCACAAGCTTGTAGTAGAGCGGCGTGCGAAACACCGGCGCAGACGGTTTCTGGTCAGACAGATTCTGCACCACCTGCTGCACGCCGAACAACTCGAAATGGTTGATCAGGAACGTGCTGGTGAAGACGAGGACCCATCCGAACAGGGAAAGCCCTGTCATGGCCATGGCCAGTTGTGGATTGTCGATCTGCCAGACGATCGCCGGCATCGGGCGCCACTGCCAGAATAGTAGCAACAAGCTCAGGCTCGCGAACAGCACATAGGTGCTGCGCTCGACCGAAGCCGGGACATATTGCGTCCACCACTGCTTGAACGACTTCCGCGCCATGACGCTGTGCTGGATTGCAAACAGCGACATAAGAGCGAGATTGACGAGCACAGCTTCCAGCCACGGAACCTGCGTTCCGGCGTTGATGTCTTTTGGTACCATCATTCCGTCGACGAAACCGATGGCGTAAAGGATCGTGATGAAGAAGATCGCGTAGGACGCGAGCCCGTAGATGAGTGCAATGAAGCGGGTCATGGAACTATCCTTTGCTGGTTGTCTTGTCGATTTGAAACAAGCGTTTCCTTAGCCGGCCCGTCCGGGAGGACCCGCGCGCGCTTCGGGTTGCCTGCTGCGCGGCTGGCTGGGGAGAGAGATGCCTCGGCCACGCGCTCGCCCGACGGCATGATCGGCGATAGATGAATGAGATTCGGCCGCAACTGACAGCGCGCGGGCTGATCACGGCGGATTTGTGCCGCATTGTGATCGGGCAGGCTGCCAGAGCAGGCACTCAGGGCGCCGACGGCGACGAGCACACCAGCCGTCAGGATTTGCATGCGGAAGCTCACCATTTGTCGGATCTCATGCATGATGGTTCCCCGGTGAAGCGTATCGGTCTGCGCGCGATGGTTGTCGAAAACGATCGAGTCATCTGGCGGAAGATGAAACGGGTCCGGTTGGGCCAGCGACACTTGAATCGACTCGCGTGCGGTATCGCTGTCTTGCAGACCGCGCTGCGCATGCTTGCGGCTGAAGAAGCGGTGCGGGTCGGTTCGAAGCGGACTCTCGAGGAACTCGGCCACCGCGGTGCGTGATAATCCTGCCTTGGATAGCGATCTGTCGTCGATGCGGATCAGCCGCGCAATGGCGCGCCGCATCAACATTGCTGCAATCAAGCGGAAGCTACGATCGGCGGCCTTGGACAGCCGTTTCTTGATCATCATCGTCTCCATCGGATACAATGCGACGCCACATGCCGCGCATGGTTGGGGCAGCGGACGATGGTCGGAGGTTCAGGACCTCGCATGATCGAGACACCGCCATCATTTGCAGCGACGCCGGATATTGATCGCGGTGGGGATTTGCTCGCAGATATGCTGCGGTCGATCCGGCTCAGCGGATCGGTATTTCTGAACGCCAGCCTGACCGAGCCATTCGGCCTCATCAGTCCGAAACATTTCGACGAGCGCACTCCGATGGCGCATTTGCGCCATGTCAGCATTTTTCATTTGATCGCGGCTGGCGAATGCACCGTCGAACTCGCCAGTGGCGAGCGAGGCACCATTGCCGCGGGCGACATTCTGCTGATGCCGTTCGCCGACACGCACAGGTTCTATAGCGATGACGGCGCGGAGTTGTGTTCCGCGATGGAACTGGTGCGTGCCGGTCCACTATCCGGCATGTGGACGATCGAGCATGGCGGCGGAGGGCGGGAGACCCGCATGGTCTGCGGCTTCATCGAATCGTCGGAGCTACTGCATTCTCCGGTCTTTCGGACCTTGCCGCCGATGCTGATCGATCGCGCCGGTGACGACAAGGTGAGTGCGGTTCTCGCCACGACGGTGCGCGAAATTCTCTCACTGACCGAAGATGCGACGCCCGGCAGTGAGATCATGCTCGGCCGGCTGATGGAGCTGCTGTTCGTCGAGGTGCTGCGTCGCTACGCTGCGGGATTGCCGCCAAGCGCCCATGGCTGGTTCGCGGCGCTGAATGATCCCGTGCTCGGGCGTGCGATGTGGCATGTCCACGGAAATCCCGGTCACCGCTGGACGGTTGACGATCTGGCCCGCGAATGTGGCACGTCGCGCACGGTGCTCGCCGAGCGCTTCAACGAGGTGTTGGGCCAGGCTCCGATCGAATATGTGACCAGCTGGCGAATGCAATTGGCAGCGGAGCGCATGCGAACGGGCGCCGACAGCCTTGCCGTCATCGCCAGCGATGTCGGCTACGATTCCGAGGCGGCCTTCAATCGCGCGTTCAAGCGCGTGACCGGAATAGCGCCGGGTCGCTGGCGCGACGGTGCGAAGTCGGCGAAGCCGTATCCGAGCCCCATGCGCAGAGGCTGACCTCGACTTGAACCGGCTATTCCTCGCGAAATGATCGTGCGATCTGGTCACCGATCGGCTTGATCAGAAAAGACAGGACTGTGCGCTCGCCGGTCTGAATGAAGGCTTCCGCAGGCATTCCGGGAACGAGGGCGAGTTTGCCGAGGCGCGCCAGTTGCTGCGGCGGGATGGTGATCCGCACGATGTAATGGGAAAGCCCGGACTTCTGATCCAGCGTCAGGTCGGCGGCGATGCGGCTGACGCTGCCGTTCAGTTCGGGAGTGGTGCGCTGGTTGAAGGCCGACATGCGCAGCACGGCCGGCTGTCCGAGCCGTATCTGGTCGATGTCCTGCGGGTTGATTTGTACTTCGAGCGCCAGCCTGTCGCTGTCGGGCACGATCAGCATGACGGTATCGGCCGGCGAAATCACGCCGCCAACGGTGTGCACCGCGAGCTCGTGGACCAGTCCGCTTTGCGGAGCGATAATATCGATCCGCTTGAGCTGATCTTCTGCAGTCACCTTCCGTTCGACATATTCCGCCGTCTGGCCCTCGATGTCGCGCAGGCTGCTGGCGACTTCGCTGCGGAGGTCCTGGTCGACCTGAAGCATCTGCAACTGTGTTTCGGAAATCTTGCCGCCGGATTGCGCCTGGGCTTCAACGAGCCGGCCGCGTTCGCCGTCGAGGTTTGCCGCTTCGCGTTCCAGCGCCATCATCCGCTGAATGGGCACCAGCCCTTTCTCCCAGAGTTCGCGCACGCCAGTCAGTTCGCGTTGGATCAGGCCGATGCCGCGAATTTTCGCTTCCTCCTGAGCCACGAGGCCGCGCACTTCCTTGCCGTATTGAAGGGCGCGTTCGCGAAGCTGCGCCTTCTGGCCTAGGCGGGCCTCGCGGCGCAGTTCAAACAGTCTGCTTTCGCCTGCCATGAGCTGCGCTATCTCCGGATCGGCGGCGCGCGATCTGATTTCGTCGGGAAAGGCGATGACGCCAGCCTCGTCGCGCTCGGCGCGGAGTCGCGCCCGTCGCACCGCGAATTCATCGAGCCGCTTGGTGACGATGGCGAGATTGGCGCGCGTTTGCGTCGCGTCGAGGCGCATCACCATGTCGCCTGCGGTGACGCGTTGTCCTTCGCGGACCAGAATTTCGCCGACCACGCCGCCGGTCGGGTGCTGGACTTTCTTGACGTTGGTATCCACGACGAAGTGCCCTGCGGCGACGACCGCACCGGCCAGATTGGTCGCGGCGGCCCATCCGCCGATGCCGCCCACCAGCACAACACCCGCCAGCGTGGCGATTCCGAGATGGCGCAGGATCGAGTGGGAGACCGCCGAGACATTGCTATCGGGCATCGCGATCTTCCATATCGTCGTGAGGATGTGTGCTCATTCCCGACTTGTCGGCGGGATTTGCGATCACCCGCAGCGGCGCCAGAGACCGCGCGGTGGCCGCATGGCCGGTCGTCGTGCCACTGCCGTGTGCTGCGGGGGCGGGAGTCTTCAGCGTTTTGCTGAGGACGTCCGCGCGCGGACCGAATGCCTTGGCGCGACCGCCTTCCATCACCAGGACGAGGTCGACGGCGCCGATCGCACTCGGACGATGTGCGATGACAATGGCAATGCCCTTGCGCTCGCGGATGGCGGCGATGGCGCGGATGACCGCCGCTTCGCCCTCGACGTCGAGATTGGCATTGGGCTCGTCGAGCACGACCAGGAACGGATCGCCATACAGCGCGCGTGCCAGCCCGACGCGCTGGCGCTGGCCGGCGGACAGGGCGGAGCCGGCTTCGCCGATCCGCGTCTGGTAGCCATTTTCCAGGCGCAGAATGAGATCGTGCACGCCGGCAGCTTTAGCCGCGGCGACGATGGTCTCCGAGTCCGGGTCGTCTTCGAAGCGGGAGATATTCTCGGCAATGGTGCCATCGAACAGTTCGACGCCCTGCGGCAGATAGCCGATATCGCGACCGAGCATCTCGCGGTCCCACTGGTCAAAGCTGGCGCCATCGATGCGTACCTTGCCGCTGGCCGGTCGCCACGCGCCGACCAGCGCGCGTGCCAATGTGGACTTGCCGCTGCCACTATGACCGATGATGCCAAGAGCACTTCCGGCGGAGACGGTAAAGCTCAGCCCCGTGACCGTCGGCCGTTTCTCTCCGGGCGGCGCGATGGTCATCGCCTCGACGCGCAGATCGATATGGGCGCGTGGCAGTGCCATCGTCTTCGGGGCTTCTGGCATGCGCGTCAGCAATTCATCGAGCCGTGCCCAGCTCTGCCGGGCCATCAGGAACGGCTTCCATGTCGAGATGGCCAGATCCACGGGCGCAAGCGCGCGGCCCATCATGATCGAACTCGCCACCATCACGCCGGCGCTGGCTTCCTGCCTGATCACGAGATAGGCGCCCACACCGAGCATGGTCGACTGCAGCAGCGCACGCAGCGCGCGGGCCACACCACCGAGGCCTCCTGCCACGTCGCCAGCCCGCCGATTGGCCGCCAGATAATCCGCATTGGTGCGATGCCAGCGCGCGGCCATCCGGCCGCCGAGGCCCATCGCGCGCACCACTTCGGCATTGCGACGGCTGGCCTCCATCACCGCATTACGAAACATGCCGTGTTGCACGGTCTCGCGGGCTGGTCCCCTGGAGCGGGCATTGGTGAGAAGGGTGAGGGAGACGAGGACGATCGCCCCCGCGAGTGCCGTAATGCCTATCCAGAAGTGAAACACGAAACAGATGGCGAGGTAGAACGGCATCCACGGCAGGTCGAAGAAGGCGGTGGGACCGGGGCCGGACAGGAAGCCGCGCACATTGTCGAGGTCGCGCAACGGCTGCAGGCCATCGCCCGGCAAGGGCATTTCAAGCGGCAGGCTGACAACGGCATCATGCACGCGGCCGGAGAGCTGGTGATCGAAGCGCTCGCCGATGCGCAGCAGAATGCGCGATCGAATGATGTCGAAAAGGGACTGAAAGGCGTAGAGCACTGTCGCCAATACGCCAAGGCCGATCAGTGTTGAAACGCTGCGGCTGGCCAGCACGCGGTCATAGACCTGCAGCATGAACAGCGGCGCGGTCAGCGCGAGCACGTTTACGATGCCGCTGATCACGGCGATCCCCGCGACGGCGGGCTTGAGTGGCGAGATGGCCGCCGCAGCCAATGGCTGCGACGGAATGCGCTGTGAAGCTTTCACCACGACAGCTCTGCTCAGACGGTGAAGTGGCCGTCCAGGATCAGACCAAGCATGTCTGTCCCGACATAGCCGTCGAGCTGGATCGAGTTGGCACCATCAGTGATGGTGAGCACGTTGCTATTGTCCCACCAGTTGCTGTGGTTGAAGAACAGGTCGACATAGTTCGAGATGTTGGTCACGCCCTGCAGGTCGAGGGTGTCGAAATCGCCCGCGGCCGCGTGAAAATCCAGCACGACGTCATTGGCCCATCCGTCGGCGAAAACGAGCGTATCGTTGCCAAGACCGCCAGTGAAACTGTCATTGCCACCGAAGCTCAGCATGACATCGTCGCCGGCGGTTCCGGTCTGGATGGTGCCTTGTTCGGCAAAATAGCCGTAGAGGCCGTTCAGGCTGCCATTCTGCGACAGATCGGCGATCGCGGCATCGAAGGCCGGCGTCAGCGTTGCGCCGCTGAATCCAATCGACAGACCGGGGTCCTGGACCCACAGGTCGGTCGATGAGACATAGGCCAGATTGCTGCCGAGTGTCAGGTTGGTGACCGTGCCATCGATGACGCCCGGCGTATAGGAGAAGTCATCGCCGTTCACGATGACCGACGATTTGTCATTGTCGACGCCGCCGACGATGCGTGTGCCTGCATACCATTGGTCGGTGGTGTTCTTCACGGCGTTGAAATTTCCGGTGCCGCGATATTCGAAATTGTCGATCCAGTTATCCAGGTAAGCGGGCAGGTTGCTGCTTGCTTCGCTGTAGGTGATGGTCAGTGCCATTGTCGTTCCTCAGGATTTGGGGTGTCGGGACGTCGTGGTCCGGCGTCGCGTCGGGATCAGCTTGCGGGCGATCCCGATGCAAGGGCTGACGCGACATCAGTGTCGCGTCAGCAAGTCGCGTGGTTGCCAGTTCGTAGCGAAGCCTGTTAGACGAAGGCGATATCGCTCCAGTCCAGTGTGCCGCCGCCGTCGAAGTTCACGATGATGGTGCTGGTCAGCCCGTTCGTTGCATCGGCATAGGTGATGACATTGCCGGACAGGCTGCCGCCTGCACTCTGGAATGCCGCGGCATTTGCCCAGCCGAAACCTGAGAACTGGATCTGATCGGCGTCGTCGAAGAAGTCGGTGATGACGTCGTTGCCCCAGCCCTGGGCAGTGGTACCCGCGGCAGTGTCGTAATAGTCGGCGCTCCAGCGGAATGTATCCACCGATACGGCGCCGTTGCCGCTCAGCACGTCATTGCCCGCGAAGCTGAGGAGAACGTCGTCGCCCGTCGTGCCGGTTTGGTTCGTTCCCTGTTCGGCGAAGTAGTCCGTCAATCCCGCAAACGACTGACCGAAGAACGTCCCGCCATCGACCTGCCCGCCATGCGATAGCGAATAGATCGCCTGATTGAAGGTGGTGGTGACGGGCATGTAGCCGCTGCTATTGGTGATGATCAGTTCCTGATCTTGCACCCACAGATCCGTGGCCGGCACATATTCAAGATTATGGCCGAGCGTGAGCGATTCCACGTCGCCGTTGAACGCACCGGGCGAATAGGTGTAGTCATGGATATTCATGATGACGGAAGGCAGATTGTTGTCGGTGCCTTCGGTATCGACACCGGCGACCATTGATCCTGGCCGGTGAACGAGGTGGAGAACCAGCCGTTTCCGTTGTAGGTGAAGTTGGCATCGTACGACGCCAGATAAGTCGCGAGATTACTGCTCGCAGCCGTGAGCTGAATATTTAAGGTCATTCTGGATATCCTTCTCTGCTGTTATGCCCGTCGTGCGACGAGCGACCCATCCCCGGCAAGGGAGCTTGGGGATTCCTAAAATTTGTAGTTCAGTGACACCGTCGCAGTGCGGCCCGGCGCGGCGTAGAAACTGGCGCCGACCGCGGGTGCATAAGCGAGGTCGGTGACATTGTTCACGGCGAAGCGCAGCTTGGTCGCTTCGTCGAAGCTGTAGGACCCATAGATGTCGTAAACACGGTAGCCCGGCATCTCGTAGCCGCTGCGCAGCGAACCCAAAGCAGGGGCGGTCTTCGAGACGTCGACGATGCGTGTGCCGAGCGTCAGCTTCTCGTCGAACAGTCGGATGCCGGCATCGAGCGTGACGCGCAGCTTCGGCTGTTCGAAGATGACGGCGGCGCCGAGGCCGCTATTGATAGGCATGTTCCTGCCCGACGGGGTCGTGAAGCTGTCGGCGAAGTCGGTGTCTATGCGCGTCACCGTGCCGCCGATATAGAGGAATCGCGCGTCGTAATTGGCCTCGATCTCGACGCCCTTCATGCGGGTGACGCCATTGAGATTGACGTAGGTCTGGTACTGTTTGGCGGCTTCCGTATTCCGGATCTGACCGAAGCTGATGTAATCGGTGATCTCGCGATAGAAGCCGACGCTCTTGAAGCGGATTGTGTCGCGCTCGGTCAGGATGCCGTTGGCTAGGACATTGAACCCGGCCTCATAGGTGTCGCCGCGTTCCGGACGCAGGAATGGGTTCGGCGCGTAGCCATTGATTTCATTTGCGTCGTGGCCGCCATTCAGGAACGATTCCATGATTGTCGGGGGCCGATAGCTCTTGGAATATTTGGCGAAGGGCTGCAGCCAATCGGTGGGCTGAAAGGCAACCGTGAAGCTCGGTAACCAGGCGCCGCCGGATTTATCGATCTCCACATCATAGCTCGGATAGACAGGGGGACCGTAGATCGGCTCATATTTCGGCAGAATAGTGTCCCAGCAGCCGCGCCGGTTACAGCCGGCCGGCTTACCGGGGTCGGTCATCTTCTGACCGATGACCGGCGGCTTCGGATCGCCATAAATCGTCGCATTGCCAGCGATATGATACCAGTCGTAGCGGACACCGCCGATCAGGGTCACCCATTCCGTTGGCTTGAGAGTGGCCGTGCCGAAGCCACTGGCGACGTCGCGATCTCCGCTCGGTGTGCCGCCGGTCAGGGTGCTGGAATAGTCGACGCCGTTGGCGTCGGTGAAGCCGCGTTGCAGCTTCGTCTTGCCGGTGTCACTGAACGCTTCCAGGCCGTAATTGAGCGCCAGCGCGCCAATTCCCGTCTCGAAGCGACTGGTGTTCTCGACGCTGCCGCCCAGCGTCGAGAATACGAAGTTCGAAGGCCCGGTCAGCGCAAAGGCGCCATCGGAGACCGTGTCGTTCTTGAGGTGGTTGTAGTAGAGCTTTGCTTTCAGATTGACGATGTCATTGCCCGGATTCCAGTCGAGCGCTGACGTGAATGTGTCGTTGGCGACCTGTTCGCTGGACTTGAGGATGCCCCCGCGTGCGATCGTGTCATCGTAGTTTCCGGTATTGTACCGGGAATCGTTATGCAGCCAGCCGATCGTGATCTTGACGTCTTCGGTCGTCAGTGCCTCGGCCTTGAGGATCGTCGAGAACACCTCCTGGCCGGAGAACAGGAAGACATTGCCGTCATAGGCCGTGGTGCCGCCACCGATCGTGCCGTTCTTGCCGATATCGTAGGCGCCGATGTTCTTGTAGCTGACGCCGCCGAGCACCGAGAAACGCTCCGACACGCGGACGGCTGCGGCCGTCGAACCGTCGAAATTGTTGGTACCCGTAGTGGCATTCACCATGCCGCCATATTGATTGCCGGGCTTGATCAGGTCGTCGGCGATGAAGGTGCGGAAATTGACAAGGCCGCCGAGCGCGCCGGCGCTTCCAACGCCCGATGTCGTGCTCTTCTCCACGTCGATCTGGCGCAGGAAGGCGGTGTCGACATAGGTCCGCTGCGTCGCACCGTGGCCGCTGCGCTGGAAGTTCTGCCGCGCGCCGTCGATCATGGTGGCAATGCGGTCCTGGTCCTGCAGGCCGCGGATATTGACGCTGATGCCAGGGTTCTGCGCCGCCGAGCGGTTGGCATAGACGCCGGCGACATTGTCCAGGAGATCGCGTGCGTTGCGTGTCGGGCTGCTCTCGATCGCCTCGCGGGAAATCACGCTGACCGCGGCCGGTCGCTGATAGACCCAGTCCGGCGTTCCCTGATAACCGGAGCCCGTCGTATTATCGCTCCTGGCCGCATCGACGACGATCGTATCGAGCTGGACGCCGTCGCCCGAAGGGACGGGCCCCGCGCGGCTCTGCGACGGATCGATCAGCAGCGCGGCTTTCGGGCCGGTGATGCGATACGTAATTCCCGTGCCGGCCAGGAGCTGTGCGAGCGCCTGTGCCACGGTGTAGTTGCCGTTTAACGGTTGGCTGCGGATGTCTGGCGCGAGCTGGATCGTGTAGAGGATGCGCCATCCGCTGCTGGCGCCGAGGTCGGCAATTGCGGCTGCAAGAGGTTTGGCGGAAATGTTGAGCGGGTAGGTCGTGGAAGCGGTCGCTGTTGCGTCGACACTGTTTTGGCCAAAGGCCGGTATTGTCGTGATCAACGGCAATATGCCGATCAGCCCGCTCGCCACATGGCGAGCGACGCCCCGTCTACCCCCGAACCGCATTACGCACGAACTCCGCTGTCTCGTTGTTTGCTGTGCGCCGCCCCAGCGCCGCGAAGAGCTTCTGCTCTTCACCCAGTTCAACGAGTCACGAAATCAAACCCACATCAGGTCGGTGCGTGTTGCGGTTTAGAATTCCGGTAAACAGCGGAGGAATTCAGTAGATAACGGTCACCCAGGGGGTGATCTGGGCGACGTTGCCCTCGATCATGCCAGCAATGGCTGTGAGGCTTTCATCGACATTCGTGGTCGGAAACGTGCCGGAGACGAGCAGATCGCTGAAGCGACCGCGGATGACGATGCGGCTCGATGTCTGACGCTGCAGCGCTTCGACGACCCGATATAGCGGAACGCGGTCGAAGACCAGGCGACCGGATATCCACGCCAGCCTCGCCTCAATATCTCCGGTTTCGACGGTGCCGAGTTTTCCGCCTGACACGCGCATATGCTGGTTTGCCGATAGCTTGACGGTCGTATCGCGGTCCTGGCCGGCGACCGACACCAGTCCGCGTTGAACCGTCACCTCGACACCATCAGCCGTTCGGTCGATATTGAAGGCAGTCCCGAGCACGCGGATTTCGCCTGCGCCGCTGTCGACCATGAAGGCCGTCTGGTCTGGCTTTACATCGAAGAAGGCCTGGCCACGGCGTAGGACGACCCGGCGTCGACCATCCTTGAAGTCCAGGTCGAGGGCAGTGTCGGCACCGATGTTCAGGCGGGAGCCGTCCGGCAGGTCGCGGGCGACCACCTGACCACGCGCCGTGACAATATCTGCTTGCCAGTTCTCGACCATCGATGGATTGACGAACCAGATGACGCAGGCCGCTGCGATCGCTGCCGGCAATGTCGGCCACCATCCCATCCGGCGCCGGGCCGCGATGTTGCCGCGACGATGGTCGCGTGCAGCCAGCCGAATGGCAGGCTCCTCAAGCTGCTGCCAGATCGCCGCTGCTTCGCGATACGCAAGTTGATGACGATGATCCTCATTGAGCCATTGCCGAAAGGACGCTTCGTCGGCCTCAGTTGTCGTCCCGTCGCGTCGGATGAGCCAGAGATCAGCGGCGGCGCACTGTGCTTTCGTTGGCCGGTCGCCAGGTTTCATCAGCAATTCCTTCGATCGATCGAAAAGGCGACGCGGGAATGCTCCTGCCGTTAGAAGCGTTCCAGCTACTCCTACCTTTACAACGAGCGACGAGAAAGAACCCACATCCATTTTAGCGGAAATCTTTGCTGGCGAGGTTGAGATGATCATTCACAGCGGCGCGGCAGTGTTGCATGGCGCGTAGCAGATGTTTTTCGACGGCACTCACGGAAATGCCGAACCGCTGTCCGATCTCGGCATTGGATTCGCCATTGACACGTCGGCGAATGAAAATCTCGCGGGTTCGGGTGGGGAGCTGCGCGAGCGCGCGATCCAGTGCAGCGACGGCTTCGCGCGCCTGCAATGCTGCATCTTCCGATGGCTGCCCGGGGCTGAGCTGTTCAGGCAGTACGTCGGCGAGCATATGATGCCGCCGCGATGCCGTCAGGTTATGGTCGATCGCGGCGTTCCGGGCTGCAGCGTAGAATACTCGCTTGTTGTCTTCATCCGAGCCGTTAGTCCCGGCGGCAAGCACCCGGGCGAAGACATCCTGGACGATCTCCGAAGCCACTTCACGATCACGGACCCGGCGACGCACGAGCGTTTCGAGATGAGCGCGATGTGACGTAAAGAGCCTCGCGATCGTGCTCTTCCAGAGGGTCATGATGTCACGCGTTCGAACAAGACGGGCTTCGATGCGTTGCGGCGATCATTGAGAACGGGGCAATAGCTGACCCATACAAACGATATGTTGTCTGTATGACGAGATCGTCGACCATGTCACCGACGGCGCCAATGTCGCTATCGGAAATCTCGCTCATCACCGGTTCCTGTAGTCAGGATATTCCTGATTGTCCGGCAGAGATAGACGGTACCACTGTCCAGCTCAAGTTATTGATGAGGACATGATATAGAACGGTTCGAAATTCACGGAAGCCCGGCCATGCGAAGTGCCGGCACGGGATATTCCGACACTCAGGCCGCAGCCACGATCATGTGTGCCTGAATTTTAGCAGCAACCTCGCCGTTGCCATGTCTGCGCGCAATTTCAGATGCTGCGTAGTCAGTTGCAGCTTCCAGTTTTCCCGCGTCTCTGGCTTCGATTTCGGTGCGAAGAACAGTTCCCTGACAATAAGCAACGGCCGGAAGGCGCGGCGAGGATGCACGGCTTTGTTCGGCTCTTGTCTCGATCATCACATGGGAGAAACCTGCGTCCTCCAGCTCGCGACGGATCAGTGCCGTATCGTGGTAGCCGTGTGGCGTGCGCGCCAGAAAGCGCGGCGGATCGTCCGGGAAGATCTTTGCGAGAGCATTCGTCACATCGTCAGCAAATACATTGTCCTCGATGCGATCCCATACATTGAATAAAAGATGTCCTCCGGGCTTCAGAACTCGCTTCGCTTCGCGGTAGGCAGATGGGCGATTAGGAAAGAACATCGCACCGAACTGACAACACACGAGATCGAAGGCCGCATTTTCAAACGGGAGCGCCAGAGCATCCGCTTGTCGCCATGTGATGCGATTGTCCGGAGCTTGCCGCGACGCAGCGTAGTCGAGCATCGGCTGGTTGAGGTCGGTGACAATATAGCTTGCGCCGGGGGATAATCTTGGCGCCAACGCGCGGGTGACAACTCCGGTGCCCGCGGCGATTTCCAGAACGGCGCCTGGCGCGAAAGACGCTGCGCGTTGTGCGAGATCTGCGGCGTAGGGCTCGAAAATCAACGGCACCATATAGCGGTCGTAGTTTTCCGGAATCGAGCCAGCGAACAACTTGTCGGTTTCCAGCATTGCTATCACCCGTCGTCCGTTTGATGGCGCGCGAGACTAGCATGGATTGTCGGCTTCGTCCCGAAGGGCGAGAGCCGGGCCAGGGCCATTGCGTCTGGCCGAACGTCAGTGATTCAAATTCTCCAACCGGGAGCTCGAACGATGCGGCTGTCCAGATGAGGGACAGCTCCATTGTCCGTGTGCATCAGGATGGGGCGTGCATCGTCAGGACCAGAAACAGTCGGTCTGATTGTCGCGATGACTACTTCAGCGCATCCGAGACCAGCCTGAATTTCTGGATGCGCTTTCCGGTGTCGACTTCGGCCGTGTAGACGTTGCCCTTGGCATCGACAGCCATGGCGTGAATCCAGTGGAACTGGCCGGCCTGGCGGCCGTTGCGGCCGAAGGTGCCGACGACCTTGCCATCGTCGCGATTGATGACGCGGATCTCGTTGTTCTCGCCATCCGCCGTCAGCAGCCAGGTCTGTTTCGGGTCGGGCCACACCGCGAGATCCCACACCGCGCCGTTGCCGAGCGTGGCCTTCTCGTAGAACCACTCCTTCACGAAGCTGCCGTCCTTCTTGAACACCTGCACGCGGTTGTTGATGCGGTCGCAGACATAAACAAGGGCGTCATTGGCGAGCTTCACGCAATGCACGGGATTGCCGAACTGCTGTGCCACCGGCGCGTTCGGGTCGTAAGCCGCCTGCTTGTCGTCATTCGGCTTGTTGCCATAGGCGCCCCAGTGCCGCTTGTAGGCGCCGGTGGTGGCGTCGAATACGATGACGCGGCGATTGCCGTAGCCGTCGGCGACATAAATCTCGTTGGCATCCTTGTCGATGGCGGTCTCGGCGGGCTTGCCGAGCTGGGTGGTGTCGTTGCTGCCCTTGCTCGGCGCGATCTTGCCGATCTGCATCACGAACTTGCCGTCGGTGGTGAATTTCAGGATTGCATTGTCGTTGTCCAGATTGCCGCCGACCCAGACGAAACCATCGTCGCTGACCTCGATGCCATGCTCGCGGCCGACCCATTCATAGCCTTCGCCGGGCCCGCCCCATGAGCGCAGCAGATTGCCGGCGGCATCGAACTCCAATACGGGCGGCGCTGAGACGCAGCACTTCGAACGCGGCGGATTGAGTGCCGCGCCTTTCTCGTCATCGGTCAGCGAGCGCGGGCGGTGGATCACCCAGATGTGGCCGTCCTTGTCGGTCGTGATGCCGCCGACCTGGCCGAGGATCCAGTTGTTCGGCAGCGGCTTCGGCCAGGACGCGTCGACCTCGAAGCGGGGGATATCGGCGGCGCGGGAGGAGGGAGGTGCGAGGGACAGCGCGGCGAAAGCGAGGGCTGCTGTTGCAAGTGCACGCAGTGACCGCGCGCGATGAGTTGGCGACGCCATGACGACCTCCCTGATTGTCGGTGCGGGTTGTCCCGCTTGGGAGGGAGTGAAGGCTTGAGATTGGGAAGAGTCAATCCTGTGCACTCTCGGTCGTCATGCCCGGACTTGTTCCGGGCATCCACTCCTTGGCCGCAACGTTAGACGTGGATGGCCGGGACAAGCCCGGCCATGACGGAGTGAGGGGCGTTCTACGAAATCGTCATGACGGCGCATGGAAGCCCATCACCTTGCCGGTCTTATAGTCATAGAATTTCCCGGTCTCGGTCCAGGACGGCAGGCAGAGCGGCACGATGGTCTCGGCAACTTGCGCCGGCGTGTCGAGTGTCTCGGGATCCTCGCCGGGCATCACGATGGCGCGCATGTGCGTGCGCACGGGACCGGGATTGAACAGGTTGACGCGGATGTTCGTCGTGGCGGTCTCGTTGGCCCAGACGCGCACCAGCGTTTCCAGCGCAGCCTTGGAGACGGCATAGGGGCCGCGATAGGCGGAAGCCTTGCTGGCGGTGCCGGATGTGAGGAACACCGCGCGCCCGGCATCGGACTGCTGCAGCAGTGGCTCCATGCAGCGGATCAGCTGGAAGTTGGCCGTGAGGTTGGTGGCCATGGTGTCGTTCCAGGCCTTCAGCTCGATATGGCCGAGCGGCGACGAGGGGCCTGCGACGCCAGCATTGCCGACCAGAATGTCGAGCTTGCCGTGGCGCTCATGCAGAGCGGCGCCGAGCCGCGACAGGCCGTCGAGATCGGTGATGTTCAGCGGCACCAGCGTGGCGCTGCCGCCCTCGGCACGGATCGCGTCGTCGAGTTCTTCGAGGCCGCCCTGGGTGCGCGCCACGGCGACGATGTGCGCGCCGGCCTTGGCCAGCGCCAGCGCAGTGGCATAGCCGATGCCGCGCGAGGCGCCGGTGACGAGGGCGATGCGGGAGGCGAGGGGAAGGGTCATGGCGCGGCTCATAAATCTCAGGCGTCATCCCCGCGAAGGCGGGGATCCATACACGGGAGGGTTATGATGCGGAAAGGTGGTTGTGTCTAATCCAGAGCCAAACAAATTAGATCGTGGCTATGGATCCCCGCTTTCGCGGGGATGACACCCGATAAGACTGCGATCAGCTCGCCTCGGCCAGCAGCGAGAGCTGCCGCGGGGCATCGATCTCGCTCATGTCGGTGAGCGGGGTCGGATAGTCGCCGGTGAAGCAGTGGTCGGCGAATTTCGGATGGGCGGGATCGCGGCCGGGTTCGCCCATGGCGCGGTAGATGCCGTCGACCGAGACGAAGGCCAGCGAGTCCGCGCCGATCAGGTCGCGCATTTCTTCCAGCGTGTGCGTGGCGGCCAAAAGACCCGCGCGGTCCGGCGTGTCGATGCCGTAATAGTCGGGATGGGTGATCGGCGGCGACGCAATACGGAAGTGGACTTCCCTGGCGCCGGCGTCGCGCATCATCTTGACGATCTTCTTCGAGGTGGTGCCGCGCACCAGACTGTCGTCGATCAGCACAATGCGCTTGCCTTCGATGGCGGCGCGGTTGGCCGAATGTTTCATGCGCACGCCGAGTTCGCGCACGCTCTGGGTCGGCTGGATGAAGGTGCGGCCGACATAGTGATTACGGATGATGCCGAGTTCGAACGGCACGCCCGAAGCGCGGGAGTAGCCGATCGCGGCAGGCACGCCGGAGTCCGGCACCGGCACGATCACGTCGGCTTCCACATGGGTCTCGCGGGCGAGCTGTTCGCCCATTGCCTTGCGGGTGTCGTAGACCGAACGTCCGCCGACGATCGAGTCCGGACGTGCGAAATAGATATATTCGAAGATGCAGGGGCGCGGCGCTTGCGGCGCGAACGGCTTGTGGCTCTGCGCGCCGTTCTCGTCGAACACGATGACTTCGCCAGGCTCGATGTCGCGAATGTACTTGGCGCCGATGATGTCGAGCGCGCAGGTTTCCGAGGCGAGGATCGGCGAGCCGTCAAGTTCACCCAGCACCAGCGGGCGGATGCCGAGCGGATCACGGGCGCCGACCAGCTTCTTGTTGGTCAGCGACACCAGCGCATAGGCGCCTTCGATGGCGCGGAGTGCTTCAATATAGCGGTCGATGAAACGGTTGCGCTTGGAATGCGCGACGAGGTGCAGGATGACCTCGGTGTCGGTCGTCGACTGCATCATCGCGCCGTTCTTCACGAGCTCGCGGCGCAGGGTCAGACCGTTGGTGAGGTTGCCGTTATGGGCTACTGCAAAACCGCCGGCATTGAGTTCGGCGAATAGCGGCTGGACGTTGCGGAGAATGGTTTCGCCCGTGGTGGAGTAGCGGGTGTGGCCGACGGCGGCGGTGCCGGGCAGGCGCTCGATCACTTCGCGGCGGGAGAAGGTGTCGCCGACGAGGCCGAGGCGACGTTCGGAATGGAAGCGCTTGCCGTCGAAGGCGACGATGCCGGCCGCTTCCTGGCCGCGATGCTGGAGGGCGTGGAGACCGAGCGCGGTGATCGCCGCCGCATCGGGATGGCCGTAGATACCAAATACACCGCATTTTTCGCGGAGCATGTCGCCGTCTAGATCGGGATTTCGCATGGTGGTGCTCGCGTCGTCGGAAGGGCTCTGCATCGGATCCATCGCGCCTTTCAGGTGTCGCGAGAAACTAAGAACGCCTAGCGTCCCGCCGGTTTGCCATCGATCAGCTTTTTCAGGCTGTCGCGGGCAGGTTTGGAATAGCCATCCGCGGCGCCGGGCGCTGCGGGCTCGGCGTCGGTCGTATCCTCATCGGGTTTGTTTTTCTTGAACCTCTTCAAGATGGTGTTTTCAGGGTCATCCGGCAAGAGTGCCATCAGCCAATCGCCGGTTCCCTGCAGCACGACGCGCGATTTGGCACCCGTGACCCAGTCCGGACGCTGCTTGTCCGGGACCAGCCATGAGAAGAACAGGAAGGCGACGACCACGATCAGGAGGCCGCGGGCGAGGCCGAACAGGAAGCCGAGCGTGCGGTCCAGCGCGCCGATGCGCGAATCCAGGATCATGTCGGAGATGCGGACGGTGATGATCGAGACCACGATCAGCGTGCCGATGAACACGCCGGCCACCACCACGATGCTGGCGACGGTATCGTTGTTGAAATAAGTTTTAGCGGTCGGGAGCAGCTTCTGGAAAGCAAATAGCGTGACCAGCGCCGCTGCGCCCCAGGCCGCGATCGACAGGATCTCGCGCATGAAGCCGCGGACCATGGCCAGCAGGCCGGAGATCAGCATGACGCCGAGCAGGACAAGGTCGAGAATCGTGATCGGCATCGGCTGGTTAGGTCCGCTCGTGAATCAGAAACCGCGAATCGGCACAGGCTGCCGCTTCAGGTGACGGTGATATGGCACGTCTCGCAAGGCCGGAAAACCGCTATCGGCCGCAAGAGCACACCTGATCACACCATTGTTCCGCTTTCGGCAGAGTGCCTTAACGGAGCGTGTTGCACATCTGCGCAGTCTGTCGCGCGCGCATTCTATAGCGGCCGCGGCAGCGCAGGTCACGTCGCTGTCAGCCGTCCTGGCGCTTGAATCGCGCCGGTACGGTATTTTTCTCGGTATCTGTGCTTTTGCTGTTGTCGCGCGTGGGTTTGACGCCGCGCGCAGCGATATCGGCGACCAGCGAGGTCAGGCCGCCGATGGTATTCAGCGACAGTCCGGCGTCGCCGCCGGGGTCGCCGCGCGCCGATTCCGGCAGCACTGCGCGGCCGAAGCCGAGTTTTGCCGCCTCTTTTAGCCGCGCCGAGGTCTGCGCCACCGGGCGCACTGCGCCGGACAGCGAGATTTCGCCGAAATAGACCGCGTCGGTGGGTAGCGGGGCATTGCAGAGCGACGACACAAGTGCTGCGGCCGCGGCCATGTCGGCGGCGGGCTCGTTGATGCGCAATCCGCCGGCGACATTGAAATAGACGTCGTAGCCCGACAGCTTGACCCCGCAATGGGCCTCCAGCACGGCCAGCACCATGGACAGCCGGGATGAATCCCAGCCCACCACGGCGCGGCGGGGGGTGCCCAGTGTGGTCGGCGCAACCAGAGCCTGCAGTTCCACCAGCACCGGGCGGGTGCCCTCCATGCCGGCGAAGACGGCGGTGCCCGGCGAGCCGAGATCGCGATCGGACAGGAACAGCTCGGACGGGTTGGAGACCTCGCGCAGGCCGAGACCGGTCATCTCGAACACGCCGATCTCGTCGGTGGGGCCGAAGCGGTTCTTCACTGCGCGCAGGATGCGGAACTGCTGCGAGCCTTCGCCCTCGAAGGACATCACGGCATCGACCATATGCTCGACCACACGGGGCCCGGCGATCTGGCCGTCCTTGGTGACATGGCCGACCAGGATGATGGTGGCGCCGGATTTCTTGGCAAAGCGAATGAGCGCCTGCGCCGAGGCGCGGACCTGGGTCACGGTGCCCGGCGCGGATTCCACGGTGTCGGTCCACATGGTCTGGATCGAGTCGATCACGATCAGCCGCGGCACCGTGCCTTCGGACAGCGTGGCGATGATATCTTCGACCGAGGTCTCGGACGCGAGCTGCACCGAGGCGTCTGCAAGGCCCAACCGCGACGCGCGCAGCCGCACCTGTGCCACGGCTTCTTCGCCGGAGATGTAAACCACGCGATGGCCGGCCCGCGCCATCAGGCTGGTGGCCTGCGTCAGCAAGGTCGATTTACCGATGCCGGGATCGCCGCCGATCAAGAGCACCGAGCCGCGCACGAAACCGCCGCCCGTGACGCGGTCGAGCTCGCCCATCCCCGAGGCAATGCGCGGCGCATCGTTGCTCTGGCCGGTCAGGCTTTCGAGATTGAAGGTGCGCCCCTTGCGCTTGGAGCGCGCGCTGACCGGAATCGTGGTGACGCCGGTGGTGTCCTCCTCGGCCAGCGAATTCCACTCGCCGCAGGCGTCGCACTTGCCCTGCCACTTGTTATAGGCGGCACCGCAATTCTGGCAGACGAAGGAGAGGAGGTTTTTGGCCATTGGTGGAGGGAATCGCGGCTGTGGGTGTTTTTGGTTTGTTCTCTTGGTCTACGCGGTTGAACGGGGCATTTGCAAGTTTCTTCTCGAAGGGTTCGCCAGCCTTGCCGGGTGGGACGCATTGACCGGCACATGGGCAAGGTCTATTTGGTTGCCAAAATTCCGACGCGCGAGAACTGGTCGGCAATGTCGGCCTGGATCGCCTTTGCCGCGGCGATGCCGGAGGTGCAACCTCTGCAGTGGTCCTGTTCAACTTGGCGATTGCTTACGCTCGGTAGACGCGCCGCGAGCAGAATCCAGATGCAAGCAGTGGTGAGCAATCGAGGCTGCTTGACCAACCAGCTGAGCTGCAGTCCAGCGCTTCGCGAGTCCAATTTGTTCCGCGCAGGAGCTCGCGTGGAACTGCCATGCGACGAATCCTTCATTAACCTCCGCCCGATAGCCTCACCGCAGTGACGTCAGCGTGAGGTGTGCCGTGCGTATTTTGATAATCGTGCTGGGTGCAGCGACGCTGGCGACGCCGGTACTTGCCTCTGACTACCGTGATGCGCGCTATCGCGCCGGCACCGCGCGCTATCCCATCACGATGGATACCGGCATTCGCGCGCCGCCGCCGCTTTACTATGTGGAAGCGCCGCCGCGTTATGTGCGGGATCTGAGAACGGGCGAACCGGGCCAATGGGTGGTTCGCCAACCGAGTGTGTTCGAGCAACTCTTCGGGCTGCCCCGCGACGGTTATTAGGTTGGCTGCTGAGGCCGATTGATCTCAGGTCGGGCTCTGCGGTGAATCCAGGCGCAGTGCAGCTGTGTCTGCCTTGGCATCCTCATATGTTGCCGTCATCAAATCTTAAGCACGTTCATCAAGGTAAATATCAGGACCGCGTTGACCGGTGGTGGTGCTTGGCTGAGTGTCGCGCATCAGAGCGATACGAACTCATTTCAAACAAGCTCGCCACGGGGTCTCATCATGAAGAAATTGATTGCTGCTGCGATGTTCGCCACTGTCGCCGGAATGGCGATGCCCGGTGTTGCCTCGGCGGGTTGCTATAACTGCTACACACCGCCGCCGTGCCAGACCTGCTATCAGCAGCAGGTGGTGCCGCCGCAGTATCGCACGGTCGAAGAGACGGTGATGGTCGCTCCCGGTCGCACCGTCGCGCGCCGCACGCCAGCGCAGTACGAGACGGTGATGGTGCCGAAGACCGTGATGGTCGCGCCTGCGCGCGTCGATTACGAGCGCATTCCGGCGCAATACGCCACGCAGCAGCGTGTCCAGATGGTCGCTCCGGCGCAGGTCTATTACGCACCGGTGCAGCAGGGCTGCTCGACCTGCAATCGCGGCTTCAGCTTCGGCTCAAGCTACGGATACGGCTACTAAGCCGCGGATAGCTCAGATTTTCAGGACTGCGATCGGCCGCCTCAGGGCGGCCGATTTGCGTTTGGGGAGGGCGGTGCAGGCAGTCAGGACAAACCGCTCTTGGCTTTCTCGCATGCGTGGAATATATGATTCATATACGAATCATATATGAGGCCCCCGATGGGTATCGTGAATATCGATGACGATCTGCACGATCAGGTGCGCAAAGCGAGCACAGTATCGTTGCGTTCGATCAATGCGCAGGCCGCCTATTGGATCAAGATTGGCATGCTGTGCGAGACCAATCCGACGCTCAGCTTCAACGAGATCATGGCGCGTGAACTTAGCTCTGCAGGCGTTTCGGCTCGGCCACTGGCTGTCAGCGCAGCATGACGAAGCGGCCTGAGGAACTGGCCTTGCTGGCCGAATCCGGACGGCTGCTGGCGTCCGTCTTCGGGCTGCTGGATCGCAGCTCGCTCGCCGGCCTATCGACGCTTCACGTGAATGAAATGGTCGAGCGGTTCATCGTCGACGATCTCCAGGCCCGACCCGCAAGCAAGGGCCAATATGGCTATGGTTTCGTGTTGAATGCGTCGGTGAACGATGTGGTCTGCCACGGCGTCCCATCTCAATCGCACGTGCTTCGCGACGGCGACATCGTCAATTTCGATATCACGCTCGAGAAGAACGGCTACATCGCGGATTCCAGCAAGACCTATCTCGTTGGCGAGGTGAATCCGGCCGCCAAAAGGCTAGTCGAGACCACCTATGAGGCCATGTGGATGGGCATCCGGGCGGTTCGCCCGGGCGCACGGCTCGGAGACATCGGCTGGGCGATCGAACGACATGCCAGGCGCAACGGCTATTCCCTGGTGCGTGAATATTGCGGTCATGGCATCGGCCGGGAGATGCATGAGGAACCGCAGGTTCGGCACTTCGGAAAGCCGGGGACGGGCCTCGCCCTGCGTGAGGGCATGGTGTTCACGATCGAGCCGATGCTCAATCGCGGCCGGCGGAGTGTGAGAACCATGGGTGACGGTTGGACTGTTGTGACGAGAGACGGGTCGCTGTCCGCCCAATTCGAGCACACCGTTGCCGTGACAGCGTCCGGCGTGTCGGTGCTGACGCTGCGTCCCGACGAACCAGGGCGTGGACTCCAAAGCGCGTAGCCAAATCCGAATGGCGCTTTCGGAGCCGTGGCCGATATCGTGCTTCGTTGCAGCGGCGGCGCGGCTCACCTGATCGCCGTTTGAAACGCGGCGGTCATCTCCCCGCGGTGATGACCTCTGCGCACAACTCGCCGTCAGCAGCACCATTTCCAAATGAAACTGCGGCATCGAGGTCGAATTCGGAGAGCGGGACGGGCCGACCGAACAGAAAGCCCTGGACGAGGTCCACGCCTGCAGCCTGCAGATATTCAAATTGCTCTTCGGTCTCGACACCCTCCGCCGTCGTTGCGATGCCAAGACCATGGGCCAGCGCAAGCACCGAGGACACTACCGCTGCGCAATCGCGGCGATTGGGAGCGCCTTGTGCGAAGGATTTGTCGATCTTGATCCTGTCGAACGGGAAATTGGTCAAATAACTTGCCGTTGAATAACCAGTGCCAAAATCATCGAGCGCTATGGAGATGCCGAGATTCTTCAGCTGCCGTATCGTCCCCAGATGCGCCGTCGCGTTCTCAAGAAGAGCCGTCTCCGTAATTTCCAACTCCAGCCGTTCAGGCGAAAGACCCGTCTCCATCAGAGTATCCAGCATGACGTCGAGCAGCTTTCCCTTGCTGACTTGAACCGCAGAGATGTTGACCATGATCTTGAGGTGAGCCGGCCACGACGCTGCATCCGTGCAAGCCTGGTGCAGGATCCACTCGCCAAGAGGAAGGATCAGCCCCGTCGCTTCCGCGAGCGGAATAAATTGGTCGGGAGCGATGAGCCCTTTCGACGGATGCCGCCAGCGGACCAGCGCCTCGGCGCCGCGGATCTGCCGTGTCTTGGCGTCAACCACCGGCTGATAGTGCACTTCGAATTCATTTCGCGCGATCGCGTCCCGCAGTTCGTTTGCCAATATCTTCTGCGAGTGGGCAGCCTCAATCATTTCGGACTGGAACAGGCGGAAATCGTTTCGCCCGCCCGTCTTGGCGTCGTAGAGCGCGAGATCTGCTTTTCTCAACAGGTCCTCGGGATCGACGCCCTGTTCCGGAGCGAGGGCAATTCCAATGCTGATCCCGATGCTGGCCTGGTGGCCGTTGAGATCAAATGGCTGAGCAATGGCATCGATGATCCTGAGGGCAAGCACGATTGCACCCTCCTGCTGATTGGGGCCGCCGTCCTGGATGATCGCAAACTCGTCACCGCCAAGGCGGGCCACCACATCGGTTTCGCGAGTCGACGATTTCAGTCGTTGTGCGAACTCAACAAGCAAACGATCCCCAGCGGGATGTCCCAGCGTGTCGTTAACGGTCTTGAATCTATCGAGGTCGAGCATGACCACGGCAAAGCCATCGTCATGGCGGCCAAGACGCTGGCTCGCCTCCTCAAGTTTCTCGGTAAACAGTGTTCGGTTGGCAAGTCCCGTGAGCGCATCGTGACGCGCCAGGTGAACGATCTCGGCCTCTGCGCGCCGCCGTTCGGTGATGTCTTCGTGCGTTGCAACCCAACCGCCGTCCTTCATCGGCTGTCGGGTGACGAGCATCAATCGCCCATCCGCAAATTCATCGACCCTGGCCGAGCTTGAATCGGTCGAGTGCTGGCCCAATTCAGCTATCTTTTTCCTGATGGCTGGTTCGCTCGTCCCGCCCTTGAGAATGCCACGGGAGACGCGATCGGCGATGATAGCCTCATGAGGCGTCCCGACTTTCAACAAAGCCGGAGGCAACTGGTATAGTTCCGCATAACGATCATTCCAGACAACGAGCCGTTTCGCTCCGTCGAACATGCAGAGACCCTGCGACATGTTGCTCAGCGCAATGTCGAAGCGTTCGTTGGTCTGCTCCAGCTCCACGGCTTTCGTGGCCAGCAACTGCTCCCTGTGTTTTTGCGCCGTGACATCTTCATGAGTCGCCAGCCACCCTTCGGTCGGCATCAGATGGCGCGTCATCGAAATGAGGCGCCCGTCGACAAGCTCCTGGACCTCTTTCTCCAGCTTCAGTTTGGCGTCGACAAGGACATCCGCAGCCATTTCGCAATTTGTTCTCTTCGCCCGGCGATATTCAATGATTTGCCGCAGCGTAGTCCCTGGCTTCACCTGTTCCTCGCTGAGGTGATAGATTTCCGCATAGCGCGCATTTGAAAGAATGATCCTCTGCTCACCATCAAATAGCGAAAGACCCTGCGACATGTTGTTCATCGCGGCGTCGAAGCGCATGTTGATCCGCTCGAGTTCAGCAGCTTTATCAGTCAACAAGCGCTGTGCGCGTTTCTGCTCGGTGATGTCTTCATGGGTTGCGACCCATCCGCCATCCGCAATCGACCTGCGTTGAATTAAAATCACGCGACCGTCGGCAGTCATAAAAATCTGTCTTTGCTTCGTCGGAATCTCCTGAACATCCCCCTCGATGGACAAATCGTGCTTTCCGCGATCTTTGAGGGCCTGCAGCATGAGAGACAAAGGTGTTCCGGGCCTGACGAGTTCTTCCGGGAAACCGTACATCTCGCGGAAGCGGCCATTCGAAACCACCAGATTCTTGTTCGCGTCAAACAGGCAGAGCCCTAGCGACATGTTGCTCAAGGCAGCATCGAACTGCATGTTCGTTCGTTCCAGAATCCTAGTTTTCACGGCAAGACTATTCGTCTGGCGCAAAATCCTAAACGTGCCGAACAAGATGACGGCAACGATCATGGCGACGAGCGGGCCCACCATGTAAAGGTGCTGGCGCCATGGTCCCAGCACCTCACTGCGGGCGTATGTGATGACCAAGACCAGCGGCAGTCCGGGCACAGCCTTGTACCCCGCGAGGCGCGCGATGCCGTCGATAACGCCTATCGTCTCGTAGGTGCCCGCTTCCGATTTTGGCAGATATTCGGAGACGAGCGGGCTATCCGCGAAAGATTTTCCGATGGCTCCTTTTCTCGCGGGCTCTCGCGCAAGAACCCGCCCCGTGCCCGCGCGATGCAGCAACAGCACGGATCCGCCCTTGCCGACATCGATCGCGCGATAGACCTGCGTGAAATGTGTCGGGTCGAGCGGCGCAGTTACGACCCCTGCAAAGCCGCCGTCGGCGTTGCTTAACCGGCGCGACGCCGCCGTCAACCATTTGTCGGTGACAGCCGAGGGATAGGGGGGCGCAATAAACAGCCGGCCATCGGCCTGATCGCGTTGAGCGGTGAAGTGCAACATGTCGGAGATGTTGCTTCGCGGCGGCGTGCGATCGTAGGAATGCGCCAGAAGGTTACCAGCTGCATCTGTCCAGCCGACGGCAACGACGATCGATGAGGCCTTCTTGAGAAGACGCAACGCGGTATTTGCGGCTTCGGGCGTTGCATACTTTCCCGAAAGGTTATCTTCGCGAATTCTCTCGGCTTCGAGCAGTGTTCGATCGATCCCCTCAAAGGTCAGCGCCGTGTGTTCGGCGAGAATCTCGGCGATGTTCAGTGCTGCCTTTCTTGCCTCAGAGAGCGCCGCATGATGGCGCGCCTGCAGATCCACCAAAAACACAACGATGATCGACGTCGCAAAGAAGACGCCGAGCACCACCAATGAAAATCCTGGCAGCCGGGCCAGTCTTCCATAGAACGCGCGCATGAAGCGTCCAGTAGTCGTTACAAATGAAACAAATGAAATTCCGGATTTCAGCGTGGATGACGAACCTTAATAATAGGTTGGAAATATTGGCTTTACTGTACGCGGCGAGGCAAAGGATTATGTTGCACTGCGCACGTTGGAAATGCGGATTCGCGAGATACTAATACCTGTTGCTGGTTGATCGCCATCTATGAACATCAGTCGTACGTACTTGTAAGTAATCGATACAACTTTAAACAGCGCCAGTTTCCAGCGGCCTGCAGTCCGGTTGAGTCTGCAATTAGCGGGGTAGCGGACATATTTACCGCGATTTGTGAGTCCACTCCCTAGATCAGCGCCATGCCTGACAGCACCATGCTTGCGCCAGCCAGAAGCATGATCCCGTCCATGACCAGGCGGAACGTCTCGACGCTCAGTTTCAGTACGTAGCGCTTGGCGATGAACGCGCCGGCCATCAGCGAGGCGCCGGCGATCAGGCCTTTCACGAGCACGTCGAGATCGAGCGCGCCAAACCGCTGGAAGGTGACAGACTTGCTGAGATACAGACCGAGCGAACTCGCGGCTTCGGTGGCGAGGAAGGCGCCCTTGGCGAGGCCGTAAAACAGAAACAGTGGCACGCTGAGGGGGCCGCTGGAGACGACGATGCCGGTCAGATAGCCAATGATCGCGCCGCCCAGCGCGAGTTGCCACAGGCTGATGGTGAAGGAGCGCCGCGCCAGCCAGTGGCGCAGTGGCACCATGGCAATGAAGAACAGTCCGATCGTGAGATCGACCACATGCGACGGCAGCGTCAGCAGCGTGCGTGCGCCGAGGGCTGCAGCTGGAATGCCGGTGAGCGAATAGGCAGCGGTGGCGCGCCAGTCGACCTCGCGCCACCAGGCGAGGATGCGCGACAGGTTGGCCATTACGGCGGCGACCGCCATGATCGGCACGGCTTCCTTCGGGCCGAACTGCCAGACCAGCACCGGCATCAGCATAATCGACGAGCCGGTGCCGACGATCCCGGAAATGGTGCCGGCGATAAGGCCGACCGTGCAGACGAAGATGAAGTTCACGGCGCGACTCTCCAAGCGCGGGACGTTACAAGAGCGCTCCAGTGGTGTAGGTGCAACCGATCCGATGGGAGAGGGCGATGCCAGTCACAAGAATGGTCACCGGAGAATGGGCGCGGGGCCGCGAGATCGAGGTCATCGAGGCCGTGCAGTCGGCGATGCTGGCGCCGCTCAAAATTCCTGACTGGGACCGCGACGTGACGGTGGACACCTATAGCGACACGCAGCGCATCGTGCCGACCGGGCGCTCGCAGCGCTTCACGCGGGTCGAGATCACGATGTTCGCCGGCCGCTCCATCGAGGCCAAGCGCAGCCTCTATAAGATGATCGTGCAGAACCTTGCAGCGCTCGGCGTTCCGGAACTCGAGATCAAGATTGTCCTGAACGAACAGCCTTTGGAGAACTGGGGCGTGCGTGGCAGCCTGCCGGCCTCGGAGATCGAACTCAGCTTCAAGGTCGACGTCTAGGACGCGGCAGTGGGCTCTGCGGCGGCGGTGCCTTCGCCGCCCTTGTAGACCCGCAGGTAGCGTCGGCCGAGGCTGGTCAGCACCTCATAGGCGATGGTGCCGTAGTGATGCGCGAGTTCGTCGACGGTGATGCCGTCGCCGATCAGCGTCGCCAGATGGCCGCGGCGGGCGGCGTTGTGGGGCAGGTCGGTGATGTCCACCGCGAGCAGATCCATGGAGATGCGGCCGGCGATCTGGCAGCGCTGGCCGGCGATGATGACCTCGGCGCCGCGGGTGCCGTCGCTGCTGCCGGCCGCGCGGAAATAGCCATCGGCGTAGCCGGCCGCGATGATCGCAAGTCTGGTCGGACGCCGCGCCACCCAGGTGGCACCGTAGCCGACACTGTCGCCGCGCTCGACACTGCGGGTCTGCAGGATGCGCACCTTGAGATCGACCACAGGTGCCATCGGGTTGTCGGCTTCCGGCGTCGGATTAACGCCGTAGAGCGCAGCACCCGGACGCATCAGATCGAACTGATAGGCCGCGCCGAGATAGATGCCCGACGAATTCGCGAGGGACGCAGGCACGCCGGAGAACAGCGATGACGCCTCGCGGAAACTGGAATATTGCCGGGCGTTCATCGGATTGTGCAGTTGTTCAGCACAGGCGAGGTGGCTCATCACCAGCGTGAAGCCGTGATCGCCCGAGCCGAGGCGCGGGATAAGGCCCTGGACGTCAACCAGGCCGAGGCCGAGCCGGTTCATGCCGGTGTCGATATGCACCGCCGCGCCGCCCTTCCAGCCTGTGCGGCGGCAGAACATGTCCCATTCGGCTAGTTCGTTGAGATCGCCGATCACCGGCTGCACATTGATGGCGGCCAGCGCATCGCCGGAATTCGGCGGAAAACCGTTCAGTAGATAGATTGCGGCTTCGGGCGCGGCCGCGCGGGCGGCGCGAGCTTCGTCGAAGGTCGCGACAAAAAAGGTCTTGCAGCTCGCCTTCGCCAGCGCGCGCACCACGGGGGTGATGCCGCAGCCATAGGCGTCTGCTTTCACCGCCGCGCCGCATTCGGCGGGCACGCCATGCTTTTCGAGTTTGCGCCAATTGGCGACGATGGCGTCGAGATCGATAGTCAGGATGCCGCTGGCGTCTGCGGGCAACTCCATATCCGCGGGAGTTGTTGGTTTGGGGGCGGAGACGCTGTTCATCGAAATGTCCTGGCACAGGGATCGTGTGATGGGATCACACGATCGAATTCTGCGCCGCACAATATGCGCGCGTCAGAGACGGTTCAACCGCACCCGCGTCACTCCTGCGGGGCGCGGAACTGGGCGCCACCGGCGAGATCGCTGAAGCGGGTGAACTGGCCTTCGAACTGCAGGTCGACGGTGCCTGTGGGGCCGTGACGCTGCTTGGCGATGATGACTTCGGCCTTGCCGTGCGCAAGATCCATCTCGAGCTGCCATTTCTCGTGTTCGGGCGTGCCGAGTCGCGGCTCCTTAGCCTGCAGATAGTATTCCTCGCGATACACGAAGACCACCACGTCGGCGTCCTGCTCGATCGATCCGGATTCACGCAAGTCGGACAGCTGCGGATGCTTGTCTTCACGATTTTCGACCTGACGCGAGAGCTGCGACAGCGCGACTACCGGGCAGTTCAGTTCCTTCGCCAGCGCCTTGAGGCTGGTGGTGATCTCGGTGACTTCCTGCACGCGGTTGTCGGAGCGCTTGCCGGAGCCCTGCAGCAGCTGGATGTAGTCCACCATGATGACGTCGAGGCCCTTTTGCCGCTTCAGGCGGCGGGCGCGGGCGGTGAGCTGCGAGATCGATAGGCCGCCGGTTTCGTCGACGTAAAGCGGCAGGTTCTGCAGCTTGATGGTGTAGTCGCGGATCTTGTCGAATTCGGCTTGGGTGATGCCGCCGCGGCGGATCGCGCTGGAGGAAATCTCGGTCTGCTCTGCGAGAATACGCGTGGCGAGCTGTTCGGCCGACATTTCGCACGAGAAGAAGCCGACGACGCCGCCATTGATGGTCTTCATGCTGCCGTCGGGCTGCACTTCGGACTGATAGGCGGCGGCGATGTTGTAGGCGATGTTGGTGGCCAGCGAGGTCTTGCCCATGCCGGGACGTCCGGCGAGGACGATCAAGTCGGAGCGCTGCAAGCCGCCCATGCGGGCGTCGAGGTCGCGCAACCCGCTGGAGATGCCCGACAGTTTGCCGTCGCGCTGATAGGCGTTGGCCGCCATGTCCAGCGCGGTGGTCATTGCCTGGGAGAAGCGCTGGAAGCCGCCGTCATAGCGGCCGGCTTCGGCCAGCTCATACAGCCGACGCTCGGCGTCCTCGATCTGGGCGCGGGGGGCGAAATCCACCGGAGCGTCATAAGCGACGTTGACCATGTCCTCGCCGACATTGATCAGCTGGCGGCGGATTGCCAGTTCGTAGATCGTGCGGCCGTAATCCTGCGCATTGATGATGGTGGTGGCTTCGGCGGCGAGGCGGGCGAGATATTGGCCCACGGTCATGCCGCCGAGATCCGTGTCGGTCGGCAGGAAGGTCTTCAGCGTCACGGGTGTGGCGATCTTGCCGGCGCGCACGATGGCAGCGGCCGTTTCGAAGATGGTCTGGTGGATCGGCTCGAAGAAATGCTCGGCCTTGAGGAAGTCCGAGACCCGGTAGAAGGCGTCGTTATTGACCAGGATCGCGCCCAGCACGCCCTGTTCCGCCTCGATATTGTGCGGCGCCGACCGATAGGCCGGGGTGCCCGCCTCGGGGGAGAGCTTGAGAACGTTCGAATCGAATGCGGCCATGGTCTCTATTGGGTCTTCCGAATTGGGCGGATGAACGGCGTGGTTACGCGGGCGTCGGCGACTAAGCGCCTGACGGTCTCCGAGTGGAAGGACGAAGCGGCCTTATGCACGATTCACACATCAAGGCGGGGGAATTCCGGCCGGTGGCGCGCATTGCGCTTGACGCTTCCACCGCAGCAAGGGGAGGGGTCTGAATCATTGCTTAAGGAACCTGGAAAAATTGCGCCCCGCGCCTGAACCGGATGGCGATCTCTCGCACTTACAAGAGAGCCAGCCGCTGGCAGGCACGGCAGTGGCGGAACCCCACGGGGAGCCGGGCGTTGGCTTCAAAACGAATAAGAGGCGAAGGATAGATCCATGAGCCAGCGTCACCAGCATCCCGATGCCGGAACTCAGGCTGCCGGAACCGACGGTTCTGCGTGGTTGTCCACACTGATCGACACGTTCGAGCGCACCGCGCAGCTTGAAAATGTCCCATGCGATACGAAAGCGCTCTCAGCCGCCAAAGCGCGCCTCCAACGCCCCGCCATTCTGCGGCCACGGCCTGTCTTGCGCCGCCGGCATGCGACGCTCCTATTCCAGCACTAAACCAGCCTATTCGCCGGCAATCTGCAGACGCGGTTGCTGGCTCCGTTCCCTGGCTCGAAGCCGAGCTTCCTCCCGCCCGATATAATCGCGCGTGAGCGGCACAACGTCCTGACGTTTGGTGAGCTGGATCTGGAAGTTCATCACGTTCTGCATGCGAAACGACATTTCGGACGCCGCCAGATAGAACTCCCACATTCGCGCAAAGCGCTCGTCATAGAGCCGCACGGCTTCCTCGCGTCGTGCCATGAAGCGCTCACGCCATGCCTTGAGCGTCTCGGCATAATGCAGCCGCAGGAATTCGATGTCCGAGACCAGTAACCCGGCCCGTTCGATGGCCGGGAGAACTTCCGACAAAGCGGGGATGTAGCCGCCGGGGAAAATGTACTTGGCGACCCATGGATTGGTGATACCGGGTCCCTCAGGGCGGCCGATGGAGTGCAGCACCATGACGCCGTCCTCTGTCAGGAGTTCAGCGCATCGCTTGAAGTAGGTGTCGTAATGGTCGACGCCGACATGTTCGAACATGCCGACGGAGACGATGCGGTGGAATGGACCGGGGATGTCGCGATAGTCCTCGAGCAGGAATTTTGCGCGGTCTTTGAGGTTTTTCTCGCCGGCCCGGGCATTGGCGACCTGCAGCTGTTCGGTGGACAGCGTAACGCCGGTGACATTGGCACCGGTCATCTCTGCTAAATAGAGCCCAAGCCCGCCCCAGCCGGAGCCGATGTCGAGTACGCGTTGGCCTTTTTCGATGAGCATCTTGGCCGCGAGGTGGCGCTTCTTGGCAAGCTGGGCGTCGTCCAGGGTCGCGTCCGGTCCTTCGAAATAGGCGCAGCTATATTGCTTGTCGGCATCCAGAAACAATGAGTAGAGCCGGCCGTCCAGATCGTAGTGATGGGCAACGTTGTTGCGGGAGCGCTTGCGGGGATTGAACTGCTGGGCGTGGCGCAGGACGTAGCGGAGCCACCATTGCAGCTTGGCCCAGCGGGGCGCCATGTCAGGCTGGTTCAGGGCGATGGCGAGCAGATCGGCAATGGTGCCACGCTCCATAACGAGGAGCCCGTCCATGAATATCTCGCCGAGTGCCAGTTCGGGATCGAGAAGTAGTCGGCGTTGGGCGGCTTTGGTGACGAAGCGGGCAGAGACGGGAGGCCCGGAGCCATCACCGAAGGTGAATTGTTGGCCGGAGGCCGTAGTGAAGGTTATTGCCCCTCGGCGAATGTACTGACTCAGGAAGAATCGCAACAGACGGTCCATCGAAATCACCCCAATGATCCGATCACGCGCAAACTGAAGCAACAGCGTAACTTCCCGCCGTGCACGAGATCAACTGTCTCCCTAGCTCTTGACTAGAAGATAGTAGCGGCGCACCGCCTGTGCCAATGCGCACGCTGCAATGCCGCTATCCCGATTGTTCCGATCACATCGTTGCGATATGTCGATGCTTCCATTCACGTCACAATCGGATACAAGGTGATCCGCGTGATTAAGCTAGCCACATCAGGAGATTGAAATGTTGAGCCGAGCGCTCAGTTTAGCGACGGTGATGCTCCTGATTGGCTTCGCGGCAGTCCCGGCACAGGCCCAAAACCTCGAAGCCGGAAAGTCACCCTCCCAGATTTTCGCGGGCGGCTGTGCCGTCTGCCATAAAAGTCCGCGCGGGCTGCTGAAGACGGTGGCACCCGGTCAGTTGCCGGCCTTCCTGCGCCAGCACTACACCACAAGTACAGATATGGCGGCGTCGATGGCCGCTTATGTCGTGTCCAACGGGACGGCCGACCGCCGTCCTGCCGGGGATAACCTGACGCGTCAGGGCCGTGAACTCACGACCGAGCAGAAGCCGGCCCCGGCCGATGCCAAGCCCGGTGCTGCGCCGCCGTCCGAGGCTCCGCCGCCGGGACGCCGGCTACGTCCGCAGGAGGCCGCCAAGCCCGATGCCGATGTTGCACCAGCTCAGGCCGAGCCCGGCACGCGCCAGGGCCGCAATGCCCGGCGACAGGCGCGCCCGGCGACAGACAATCCCGAAGCGAAGCCCGATGCGGCCAAGCCCGTAGACGCACAGTCGCCGGCTGCCGCCGAAGCAGAGCGTCCCGCGCAGAAGCAAAAGCTCGGCAAGAAGGGGCGCCGTCATCAGGAAGAGCCGCCGAAGGCCGAACCTGTGAAGGACGAGCCCAAGGTCGACCCCAAGACGGAGCCGAAGGCTGAACCCAAGTCTGAGCCGAAGGCTGAGCCACGGCCGGAGCCGGCGAAGACCGAGCCTGCGAAGCCCGCTGAAGAGAGCAAGCCTGAGGCGAAGCCCGAAGCCAAGCCTGAGACGCCGGCACTTCGTCCAGATCCCGTTCCGTCGGTCACGCCGGCACCGAAGGCGCCTGAAGGGGAAAGCCGTCCGGCGCCAGCCGAGCCGGCGCCTCCTGCGCCGGCAGCCCCTGCGTCTCCGCCCGCAGCAACGCCGGCCCCGGCTCCAACGCCTCCGCCAGCCGCAGCTCCGCCGCCAGCGGTCGTGCCTCCCGCAACTCCGCCAGCGTCCGCGCCGACTCCTGTAGCTCCAGCCGCGCCTTCGCCGGCACCGGCCTCGCCGCCACCACCGCCTCCCGCGTCGGCTGCACCACCGGCGCCTCCGGCCTCGTCAGGCTCGCCGGTGCCGCCGATCTCGCAGTAGTAGATCAGCCGTCGTTTGAGTGAGGATACAAAAAAGCCCGGCCAATCTGGCCGGGCTTTTCTCGTTTGAGCAGAAGCTCCGAGGTCCGTAGCTTAGCCGTTGTCTTCTTCGGCGTTGCCCTGTGCGTCCGGATCGAAGAACTCGCCGGCGGCGGCGAGTGCTTCGGCGGCTGCGTCCTGATCTTCCTGACGGCTCGAGATGTCTTCGCCGCGGTTGATGCGCTCGGCTTCGTCGGCCGAACGGGCAACGGTGACGCTGACGCTGACTTCGACTTCCGGATGCACGGCGATCGAGATCTTGTGCTGGCCGATGGTCTTGATCGGCGCGTCGAGCAGAACCTGGCTGCGGGCGAAGGTGACGCCGTCAGCTTCGAAGGTGGCGATGATGTCGCGCACCGACACCGAGCCGAACAACTGACCGGTTTCTGACGCCTGACGGATGATGACGACGTTGCGGCCGTCGATCTTCTCGGCAACCGTGGTGGCTTCCGCCTTGGCCTTGATGTTGTTGGCTTCGAGGTCAGCCTTCATGCCGTCGTACTTGGCGCGGTTGTCGGCGGTGGCGCGCAGCGCCTTGCCACGCTTCAGCAGAAAGTTGCGGCCGTAGCCGTCCTTGACGCGGACGACTTCGCCCATCTGGCCGAGCTTGGCGACGCGTTCGAGCAAAATGACTTCCATGATCGTTCTCCTTTAAGTGTTGAGCAGGTGTTGAGTTGAGGTGAGTTGGTCAGGCCACCGTCGAAGAAGGTGGCTTGCGTGCGAGAAAACGTTGGCGAAATCCGAAGAAGGCATCGGCGAGGCCGAGGCCAACCATGGTGAGGATGGGCCAGCCGAGGACGAGCACCATGGCGTAGGTCAGACCGAGCACCATCACGCGGCTTTTCATGCCCATGGTCAACGTATGCAGCGCGGCGAAGCCGGTGAGGGCATAGGCCATCATCAGCGCCGAGGTGACGATCTGCGAAAAGATGCCGACGATGCCGCCCATGAAGGACAGCGCGATGGCCAGACACAGCGCGACCATCGTCATCGGCGGCAGTGCTGCGGATTTCAGCTCAGGCCACGGCCGATTCAGCCGGCCCGATGTCACGATGATGCGGCCGGCGAGCCAGAGATTGAGCGTCAGCGTCATGATCGCGACGATGGCGGCGGCAGCCGGAGCGATCGTCACCAGCGCATTGATGACCTGTTCGGAGTCGCCAGCGCCGCCGCGCGATCCCAGGATGCGGGTCAGAGCGCGGCGCAGCGCCGAGACGATAGTGTCGCCATCGGTGCCGAGCGTCAGCAGCGCGCCCATAGTCGTGAATGCGGCGAAACCCGCTGTCCACAGCAGCATACGGCCGACCGGATACCATTCGACCACGGGCGGTGTCGCGGCTGCGCCATTCACGCCCGGCACTTCTACAGTCACTGGACGGCCGAGCAATGCGAGATGGCCGAGCCACCATGCGGGCAGTGCCACGGTGAAGACGAAGGCGGCGAGATAGGGCATGCCGAACAGCAGGCCGAGCGAGGTGCCGGCTGCGATGCCGCCGATGGCAGCAGTCACCGGACCCCAGCCGAGAGCGGCCACCATCAAGGGCAGCGGCGCGAGATAGAACAGCAAAAGGGAGATCAACGCGCCCGAAATGATCGAGGCGAACATCAGCGCCGAGGCAGCGCCGGCGGCAAACGCGATGAGAAGACTTGCGATCATCAGCTGTCCCGCCCCCTTTGAGCGGTTAGAGGCACTTGCCCCAACCATCGGCGACCGGACGACCCGGAAGCCTTATGAGAAATAGAAGCGACCGGCGGCGCGAGGCCGCCGGTCGAAAACCGCCTTAGCGGATAACGTAGGGGAGCAGACCGAGGAAACGCGAGCGCTTGATGGCGCGGGCGAGTTCACGCTGCTTCTTGGCGGAGACGGCCGTGATGCGGCTCGGCACGATCTTGCCGCGCTCGGAAACGTAACGCATCAGCAGCTTGGAATCCTTGTAGTCGATCTTCGGCGCGTTCGGACCCGTGAACGGGCAGGTCTTGCGACGGCGGAAAAACGGACGACGTGCACCAGCTTCAGCCATTATTCTTACTCCTCAACCGATGCTGCTTCGTCGTCGCGCGGACGACGCGGACCACGATCACCACGGAAGCCACCGCCTTCACGGTCGCCACGGAAACCGCCGCCTTCGCGGTCGCCACGGAAGCCACCGCCACGGTCGTCGCGCTCACGATCGCGATCGGCCTTGCGCATCATGGCGCTTGGGCCTTCCTCGTGCTCTTCGACGCGGACGGTCAGATAACGGATGACGTCTTCGCTGATGCGCTCCTGGCGCTCGATCTCGGTGACCGCCGCGGACGGGGCATCGAGGTTCATCAGCACGAAGTGCGCCTTGCGATTCTTGTTCATGCGATAGGTCAGGGAGCGCACGCCCCAGTTTTCCATCTTCACGACCTTGCCGCCGAGACCTTCGACGATGCCGGTCATCTGGGTGGTGAGGTCTTCGACCTGCTGTGCGCTCGCATCCTGACGTGCGAGAAATACATGCTCATAAAGAGGCATGGCTGTCCTTTCCAAGGTTAGCGCGTTTCCCGGCGGCAAGCCCTTCGAACCCTTATGGAAAGGACTCGATATTGCTCAGAAGGCGGGAGCACGGGACGACGGACCAACTGGCCCTATCGCAACAAACCTGTGTGTGATTTTGCTGTGACCGTCCGTTCAGCTCCCGGCCGGGATCTGCGGATCGGGGCCTTATACGGATTTTCCCAGTAATGGCAAGCGAAACAGGGGCCAAATGAGTGGATTCCGGGAGCGGGCGGGAACCCGGATCGTGGTGCATCCTGGGCGCTGCGGCTTGACATTCCCCGTCGTGCCAGTGTCTTACGGCGCACGTTTGAACGAGTTTAAGCCAAAAAACATGACGGGGCGTCAATGACCGCAGCATTTACCTTTCCGGGGCAGGGTTCCCAGGCGGTCGGCATGGGCAAGGCGCTCGCGGATGCATTTCCAGCCGCCAAGGCCGTGTTCGACGAGGTCGATTCGGCACTCAACGAGAAGCTCACGGGAATCATCTGGGATGGCCCGGCCGAGACGCTGCAATTGACCGAAAACGCCCAGCCGGCGCTGATGGCGGTGTCGCTGGCGACCATGCGGGTGCTCGAGGCCGAGGCCGGCATCTCGCTGGCCAAGGACGCCGCTTTCGTGGCCGGCCACTCGCTCGGCGAATATTCGGCGCTGGCAGCGGCGGGAAGTCTCTCGGTCACGGATGCGGCCCGCCTGCTGCGGACCCGCGGTCTGGCCATGCAGAAGGCCGTGCCGGTGGGTGTCGGCGCCATGGCGGCGTTGCTCGGCCTCGATTACGAGACCGCCGTGGCCGTGGCTGAAGAAGCTGCACAGGGCGAAGTGTGCCACGCCGCCAACGACAATGGCGGCGGTCAGGTGGTGGTGTCCGGCAACAAGGCTGCGGTCGAACGCGCACTGGAGATCGCCAAGACGAAGGGCGCCAAGCGTGCGATGTTGCTGCCGGTGTCGGCGCCGTTCCATTGCAGCCTGATGCAGCCCGCCGCCGACGTGATGGCGGAGGCGCTGGCCAAGGTCACGATCAACAAGCCGGTGGTGCCGCTGGTGTCCAACGTACTGGCCGCGCCGATCTCGGATCCCGATGAAATCCGCCGCCGCCTGGTCGAGCAGGTCACCGGCACCGTGCGCTGGCGCGAATGCGTATCCTATATGGCAGGCCAGGGCGTGACGCGTTTCCTTGAGGTCGGCTCCGGCAAGGTGCTGAGCGGGCTCGTCAAACGCATTGCCGAAGGCGCCGTCGGCGTCGCTGTTGGTGGACCCAATGACATTGCCGCCGCCAAGGATGCGCTCGCAGCAGCGCGTTCGGCTTAAGCGGCCAGAGGAGAAGACAAGATGTTCGATTTAACAGGCAAGACGGCGCTCGTGACCGGCGCGACCGGCGGCATCGGCGAAGCCATCGCCACGGCTTTGCATGCGCAGGGCGCGACGGTGGCACTGTCCGGAACGCGCAAGGCGGTTCTCGAAACGCTGGCCGCGAAGCTCGGCGATCGCACGCATGTGCTGCCGTGCAATCTTTCCAACGCCGCTGAGGTCGAAGAGTTGGTGCCGTCAGCCGAGAAAGCCATGGGCCAGCTCGACATCCTCGTCAGCAATGCCGGGATCACCCGCGATAATCTGTTCGTCCAGTTGAAGGACGAAGACTGGGATGACGTGATCAACGTCAATCTGACCGCGACCTTCCGCCTCGCACGCGCCGCGACCAAGCTGATGATGCGCAAGCGCTTCGGCCGCATCATCGCCATCACTTCGGTGGTCGGCGTCACTGGAAATCCCGGGCAGGGGAATTACACCGCAGCGAAAGCCGGCCTGATCGGCATGATGAAAACGCTGGGAGCGGAATACGCCAAGCGCAACGTGACGGCCAATTGCATTGCACCCGGTTTCATCGCAACGCCGATGACCGATGTGCTCAATGACAAGCAGCGCGAAACGATTCTGACCAAGGTGCCGGCAGGGCGTCTTGGCTCGCCGGAAGATATTGCGGCAGCAGCGGTCTATCTGAGCTCAAATGAGGCGGCTTACGTCACCGGACAGACGATTCATGTCAATGGCGGCATGGCGATGATCTAAGCGTCGGGGAACCCCAACGTCGTGATTTAATTGAGGTTTGGACAGTCGCCGGGCTATGTGGCCAAGCCAAATGAAGTATGGTAACCGAACCTCCAACGGTGGGGCAAAGAAGGCCATTGCAGGAATTTGAAACCCTGTATATTGGCGGGGACGAGCCTGCCGTTTTCGCGAGGCTCCGTCCGGGACGACGGGGTCAATCCAGAGACGCGCAACTGCGCAAGGTTTAACGAGTTAAACGCTCCACGATGGCTCGTATCGTCTGCGGACGGGCCCAATGTAACAAGCACGAGGTTGATATGAGCGAGATTGGCGAGCGAGTGAAGAAGATCGTGGTTGAACACCTTGGTGTTGAACCCGAGAAGGTGGTCGATGCCGCGAGCTTCATCGATGATCTCGGCGCTGACAGCCTCGACACGGTCGAGCTCGTGATGGCGTTCGAAGAAGAGTTCGGCTGCGAAATTCCGGACGATGCCGCCGAGACGATTCTGACCGTCGGCGACGCAACCAAGTTTCTCGAGAAGAACGCAAAGAGCTGACACCTTCGCGCGACACATTTTGAAGCCGGCCGGATCGCGTTTGTGCGATCCACCGGCTTCTTGCTGTGACGCGTAGGCATTGCTCAAAGGCATTGGCTCAAGGATGGGCCATGGAGGTACGACAATGAGGCGGGTGGTCGTCACAGGCCTTGGCATGGTGTCGCCACTTGGCTGCGGCGTCGAGCCGACCTGGAAGCGCATCCTCAACGGTGAGAGCGGCGCAAAGCGGATCGATACATTCGATGTATCCGATCTCACCAGCCAGATCGCCTGTGTGATTCCACGCGGCGACGGCACGGGCGGTACCTTCAATCCCGACCAGTGGATGGAGCCGAAAGACCAGCGCAAGGTCGACGACTTCATCATCTATGCGATGTGCGCCGCCAAGCAGGCGCTCGACGATGCCAACTGGCACCCCGACAATGAAGACGATCGCTGCGCCACCGGCGTGATGATCGGCTCCGGCATCGGCGGTCTGTCCGGCATTGCCGATACCGCATTGCTTCTGAAAGAGCGCGGCCCGCGCAAAGTGTCGCCGTTCTTCATTCCCGGCCGCCTGATCAATCTCGCTTCGGGATATGTCTCGATCGAGCACGGCCTTAAAGGCCCCAATCACTCCGTCGTCACCGCATGTTCGACCGGCGCACATGCGATCGGCGATGCCGGCCGTCTGATCGCGCTCGGCGACGCCGATGTCATGGTCGCCGGCGGTACCGAGTCGCCAATCAGCCGTTTGGCGATGGCCGGCTTCGCGGCAGCACGCGCGCTGTCGACCAATTTCAACGAAGCGCCGGAGAAAGCGTCGCGGCCCTACGACAAGGACCGCGATGGTTTCGTCATGGGCGAGGGTGCCGGGGTCGTGGTGCTCGAAGAGTACGAGCACGCCAAAGCGCGCGGCGCACGCATCTATGCCGAGATCATCGGCTACGGCATGTCGGGCGATGCCTACCACATCACCTCGCCGACGCCCGACGGCGATGGTGCGTTCCGCAGCATGAACGCTGCGATGAAGCGCGCCGGCATTGCCGCGGCCGACATCGACTACATCAATGCGCACGGCACCTCGACGCCACTCGGCGACGAGATCGAACTCGGCGCGGTTCAGCGCCTGCTTGGCAATGCCGCGTCAAAAGTGTCGATGTCATCGACGAAGTCGTCGATCGGCCACCTGCTCGGTGCGGCTGGTGCGGTCGAGGCCATCTTCTGTGTGCTTGCGATTCGGGATAACATCGCGCCGCCGACGATCAATCTCGACAATCCGTCGGTGGAAACTGCGATCGATCTCGTCGCATTGACCCCGCGCAAGCGCGAGATCAACATTGCCTTGTCGAATTCATTCGGTTTCGGCGGTACTAATGCGTCCGTGATCCTACAGCGCGTGGCTGGTTAGAGAACCTCCACCGTTTCGCCGTATTCCGCGCTAATTCCTACACTGGGCGTATGTTATTGACGGGGATCGTGTTGTCCCCGTCACGATTGAACCGACAGGATCAGGTACTATCGATGAGTGAGAGGCCGCCCATTTCGCCGAGGAGTCCGCGTGCCGCGCTGGAGCCGGAGCAGGTTCCGCCGCCGCCGAAGCGTTCTGATCATGCGCGTAATCCGCTCGTGGTTGCCGGTAATGCCATCATCACCATCATTATCGTCGCCATGCTCGGTGCAGGTGGCGCGTATGTCTATGGTCGCCAGGCGCTGGAAGCGCCGGGACCGCTGCAGGAAGAAAAGGTCGTCAATATCCCCGCGCGTGCGGGCAAAGGCGACATCGCCGAAGCGTTGCTGCGCGAAGGCGTGATCTCAGCCAATCGCTGGGTTTTCATCGGCGCCGTGTTTGCGCTGAAGGCCAGCTCGGAACTGAAGCCCGGCGAATATCTGTTCCAGAAGAACGCCAATCTGCGCGATGTCATCGGCACCATCGTCGAAGGCAAGGTCGTGCAACACTCCATCACGATTCCCGAGGGCTTGACCTCCGAGCAGATCGTCGCGCGGCTGACCGATAGCGACATCTTCACCGGCTCGATCCGTGAAATGCCACGCGAAGGCACGTTGTTGCCCGAGACATACAAATTCCCCCGTGGCACGCCGCGCGACCAGGTGATCCAGCGCATGCAGCAATTGCAGAAGCGCGTGCTGGCCGAAGTCTGGGAACGCCGTAACGCCGACATTCCGGCGAAGACGCCTGAACAACTGGTGACGCTCGCCTCGATCGTCGAGAAGGAAACCGGCCGCGCCGATGAGCGCAGCCGAGTGGCCGCCGTGTTCGCCAATCGTCTGCGCCAGAAGATGAAGCTGCAGTCCGATCCGACGATCATCTATGGCATCGTCGGCGGCAAGGGCACATTGGGCCGTCCGATCAAGCGCAGCGAGATCCAGCAGCCGTCGCCCTACAATACCTATGTGGTGGAAGGCCTGCCCCCGGGTCCGATCGCCAATCCGGGCCGTGCGTCGCTTGAGGCGACTGCCAATCCGGCACGCACCCGCGACCTGTTCTTCGTTGCCGACGGCACCGGCGGTCACGCCTTCACCGAGACCTACGACGCGCATCAGAAGAACGTCAGCAAGCTGCGTGCGCTCGAGAAGGCCGTCCAGAACGACGCTGTCGAGCCGCCGGAAGAGGCTACGCCTACCGGAGCGGCGACGGATCCTGCCGCCGCGACGGGTACAAGTCCGGTCAGGCCCGCCGCACCGGCCAAACAGCGTGCCCGTACGGCTCCTGCGCCAGCCGCGCCGGCCCGTCAGGGCGCTGCGCAGTCGACGGGTACACCGCCGGTTGTCCAGCAATAGGCCGTACCACCAAGCCTGCGCCGGCTTCTGCTTCGAATTCCCCTTGGCCTGAAAAGGCCCTAACCTGAGCCGGTTCGCGCCTTGCGAATCTTACTCGTATTCTTTGGAGACGTTCCGCGATGGCGTTGTCGAGCATGACCGGCTTTGCGCGAAGCCACGGCACCAGCGGGCCTTACAGCTTCGAGTGGGAGCTGAAATCCGTCAACGCCAAGGGCTTCGACCTGCGCTTCCGGATGCCCCCGGGTTTCGACGAAGTCGAGGCGGTCGCCCGCAAGCGCGCCACTGAAGTGCTGTCACGCGGCACGGTTTACGCGAACCTCACCGTTAAGCGCAGCAATGCGGCTTCGACCGTGCGGATCAACGAAGAGGTGCTGAATTCGGTGCTGAGTATTGCCGCCGAATTGGCCAGCAAGATCGATGCTGTCGCGCCCAGCGTCGATGGCCTGATGAATATCAAGGGCGTGATCGAAGTGGTCGAGCCGGAGACGGATGAGGCCGAGGACAAGGCGGCGAAGGCTGCCGTGACCGCAGCATTCGAAGAGGCTCTCACCGCGCTGGTCGCCATGCGCAAGCGTGAGGGCATGACGCTTGGTGACATCCTGTCCCAGCGTCTGAATGAAATCGAGGCGCTGTCGAAGAAGGCTGAGGCTGCGCCCGGCCGCAAGCCGGAAGCCATTCGTGCACGGCTTGCCGAACAGATCGCCACACTGCTGGAAGCCTCGGATCGTTTCGATAGTGATCGGCTGAATCAGGAAGCGTTGATGATGGCGACCAAGGCCGACATCCGCGAAGAACTCGACCGCATCGCGTCGCACATTTCGCAGTCGCGCGAAATGATCAAGAAGGGTGGTCCGGTGGGGCGGCGGCTGGATTTCCTGTCGCAGGAGTTCAACCGGGAGGTTAACACCTGCTGCTCGAAATCCAACGATCTGGAATTGACTAGCACCGGCCTGGAAATGAAGAACGTGGTCGAGCAATTCCGTGAACAGGTACAAAATCTGGAGTGACCATGTCCGGGGGCAGCCGAAATTTTCAAGAAGCTGGCTTTGACGGAGTCGAGCGGCGTGGGCTGATGTTCGTGCTGTCATCGCCATCCGGTGCCGGCAAGACGACGCTGACGCGGCTGCTGATCGACCGGATGCCGGGGCTGCAACTGTCGGTCTCGGCCACGACGCGCCCGATGCGGCCCGGCGAGGTTGACGGCAAGGACTACATCTTCGTCGACAAGCCGCGCTTCGAGAAGATGGCCAAGGGCAATGAACTGCTCGAATGGGCCACGGTGTTCGATAACCGCTACGGCACGCCGCGTGCGCCAGTGGAAGCCGCGCTCTCAGCCGGCAATGACGTGCTGTTCGATATCGACTGGCAGGGTACGCAGCAATTGCGCGAGAAGGCGCGGGCCGACGTCGTCAGCGTCTTCATCCTGCCGCCCTCGGCGGCCGATCTCGAAAAACGACTTCATACCCGCGCGCAGGATTCGGACGAAGTGATCCGCGGGCGCATGAGCCGCGCCAGCCACGAGATGAGCCACTGGGCCGAATACGACTACATTGTCATCAACCACAATGTGGAAGAGGCCTATAGCGAGGTGCAGTCGATTCTCAAGGCCGAGCGCCTGAAGCGCGAACGCCGCACCGGCCTGACATCTTTCGTGCGCGGATTGCAGCAAGAACTCGAAGGCTAACATCATGCAGGCATTGTTCTGGAATGAGCGCACGCAGCAGCTCAGCGATGGCGCACGGCTATTCGATCCGCTGGCGCTCACGTGGCGTGATGATGCCGTGGAGCAGGGTGGAGAAGCTGTGACGGCTTCCGAGGCGTTGCTGCGGCTCGCAGTAACGCGCAAGCTGCGCCGCGTGCCGATCGGCATCATCGGGCCGCGAGACGCGACACAAGCGCAACGCGATCTCGCCGAACAGATGGGCGCAGCATTGGCGCGCCATGGCCTGCAACTGTTGTGCGGCGGCAAGAACGGCGTGATGGAAGCTGCGTGCAAGGGCCACGCGCAGGAAGGCGGCATGCCTGTTGGTCTGCTGCCCGATGAGGAATGGCACGCAGCCAATCCCTATGTTGCGATCCCCATCGCAACGGGCATCGGCCCCGCACGGAATGCCATTATCGCGCGCGCCTGTCTCGTGCTGGTCGCGATTGGCGGAGGTGTCGGGACACTCTCGGAGATGGCGCTGGGACTACAGTTCAATCGTCTGGTGCTGGCGATGGCCGATGCGCCAGAGGTGAATACGGTCGAGCGCGTCGCTGATGTCGACGGCGTCATTGCTCGCATCGCAGCACGCCTTCTCGCAAATGCATAACTTTGCCGCTCTGTCATAAAACTGATATGCCGCCGTTATACTGAGGCGCAGACTTCAGCATCACATTTGACAGGGGACATGGCTCGTGCCGTTCGTCGCGATCGCCTATCTGATTTTTCTCGCGGCGCCAGTCCTGTTGCTATTTGTCGGTTCATTTGGAGAAGTTTGGAGCGGCACGCTGCTGCCGTCAGGCTTCACTTTGCGCTGGTATCAGGAAGTCGCGGGCGACCCGAGCTTTCGCCGCGCTTTCACCACCAGCCTGAGGATCGTCGCGACCACCTGCATCCTCAACATCCTGATCGGACTTCCGCTCGCTTACGCCATTCATGCCGGCGCGCGGGGTGGTGTGCGGCTTGCGGCGCGGATCGTCACGCTGATGCCGATTGCCGTGCCCGAACTGGTTCTCGCTTTCGGCTTCATCCTCGTCTTCTCGTCGGACGCATTGCCGTGGCTCGGCAGTTTTTGGCTGCTGGCGGCGGGGCACCTCGTATTGACGCTGCCCTATACGGTGACGGCACTTGTCGCCGATATGGATCAGCTCGGGCTCGCCGAATATGAGCACGCAGCCGCAACGCTCGGCGCATCGTTTCCGGCACGTATGTGGGACGTCACACTGCCGCAGCTGCATACGAGTCTGCTGTCCTGCATGCTGACAGTGGCAGCGCTGTCGATCGGCGAATTTCAATTGTCCAACCTGGTCTCGGGCTTTCTGTCGCGGACCTATCCTGTGGTGCTGTTGCAGGCGTTCTATGGCGCGACGGGCTTTGCCTGCGCGGCCACCGTCGTATTGCTTGGGCTTGCGATGATCGCATCGCTGACCAGCGGGCTGACGGCGCGGGTCACCGGCCGGCGTAAAGTGGGGGCAGGCGCGTGACGCTGCGATACGATCAAGTGAGCTACAGCTATCCCGGCACGAGCACTGGTGTGTTCGACATTGCCCTGGAGATCGGCCGCGGCGAATTGCTGGCGATCATCGGCGCGTCGGGGTCGGGCAAGTCGACGATTTTGAAATTGCTGGCGGGCTTCCTCAAGCCTGACTCCGGGCGCATCCTGATCGATGGCAAGGACGTCGGCGCGTCACTGCCCGAGGCGCGTCGTCTGGGTGTCGTGTTTCAGAACTATGCGTTGTTCCCGCATATGCGGCTTTGGGAAAACATCGCCTATCCGCTGAAGGTGCGCGGTATCGCCAAACAGGATCGGCGCGCGCGTGCCATCGAGATGCTCGGACGTGTCGGCATGGGCAAGCGCGCGGAAGACTATCCAGCAGAATTGTCCGGCGGCCAGCAGCAGCGCGTTGCGCTGGCCCGTGCGCTGGTGTTCGAGCCGCAGGGACTGCTGCTCGACGAGCCGCTGTCGGCGCTCGATGCGGGGTTGCGACTGGAAATGCGCGACGAAATTCTGCGCGTGCAGCGTCAGGCCGGCATTGCGACGCTGCTTGTGACGCATGATCAGGAAGAGGCGCTGTCGATTGCCGACAAGGTCGTGATGATGCGCGACGGCCGCATCGTGCAGATCGGCACGCCGCGCGAATTATACGAGACACCGGCCGATGCCAGTGTCGCGGCCTTTGTCGGTCAATCCAACCTGTGGTCCGGCAGCGTCTCCGGTGATGGCATGGTGACAACGCCGATTGGCGCGCTGGCCTGTAACACGCAGGGCAAGAGCGTTGGTGCGAAGGTCATCGTGTTCGTGCGTCCCGAGCGCGTCGAGCCGATCACCGGGCCGGTCGATGCGAGTAATCCCTGCTGCTTCGCAGGCAGCATGTCGGCCGACCGCTATCTTGGCCCCGTCAGGCGGATCGATATGGCCGTCGCCGGCGGGGCCATCCGTCTCGAAACCCATCTGCGCGGGCCGATCACCGGCGTGACGATCCCGCACGATGCCATCCGCCTTCTTCCCCCGACCTCATAAAGGAGATCGACATGAACCGACGCAAGTTTCTGAGCGGTGTTGCCGCAGCTTCCCTCGCCATTGCCATCAGCCCGGCCGCATGGGCTTTCGAAGGCGCCGAACTCTATACCGGTGAAAAAGCGCTGTACGAAGCCGCCCGCAAGGAAGGCCTCGTCGTGTCGTTCGATACCGGGCCGACCTGGGCCAACTGGGCCAACCAGTTCAAGGCCTTCCAGAAGCGCTATCCCGGCGTCGAGATGGTCTATAACGACCTCGGTTCGGCCGCGACCGTCGTCGCCCTCGACAAGGCGCGCAATCGTCCGCAGGCCGACACGGCCTATTACTTTGCAGCGTCCGCTCTGGACGCAGCAAAGGCTGGCGTCGTCGATGGCTTCAAGCCGGTGAATTTCGACAAGCTCGCCGATCCGCTGCGCGAGGCCGAAGGCCGCTGGTTCACCATCCACACGCTGAGCGTGGCGTTTCTCGTCAACACCAAGCTGGTCAAGACCGTGCCGCAGAGCTGGGCCGATCTTCTGAAGCCGGAATACAAGAACGCCATTGTGTATCAAGACCCGCGCTCGACGGGGCAGGGCCAGGTGGTGGCCTTCGCCGCGGCCTTCGGCAATGGCGGCAGCATGGACAATGTCGCGCCGGGTATCGACTATCTCGGCAAGCTGACCAAGGCCGGCAACGTGCTGCGCACGGTCGGCACCACGCCTTACGCGCAGTTCCTGAAGGGCGAGATCCCGATCTGGATCGGCTACGAGAACGACGGCCTGAAAGCCAAGTTCACCGACGGTCTCGGCGATGGCGTGTCCGTCGTCATTCCGAAGGAAGCGTCGGCAGCCGCGCCATACGCGATCTCGCTGGTGAAGAACGGCCCGAACCCGAATGCCGGCAAGCTCTGGCTCAACTTCATCATGAGCGATGAAGGCCAGAAGATCTTCGCCGAAGGTTATGTGCGTCCGGCTGTGCCCGGTGTCAGCCTGCCGCCGAGCGTTGCCGACAAGATGCCGGCCGCGCCGCAGGTGCAGGCGATGGATATCGCCAAGGCCACCGCGAAGAAGGCCGAGATCGACGCCGGCTGGGCCAAAGCCGTCCTCGGCCAGTAAGCCGAAACCCACCACAGCGATCCCCGCGTCAGTGCAGGGATCGCCTCGTTCGTCATGCTGCAACAAGGACCACGATGAGCGCCCGCGTCCCGACATCCATGCTCGCTGCATTCGCCGTACCCGGCAGCGTGGTGCTGGGGCTGTTCTTCCTGATCCCGGTTTGTGCGGTGTTGGTCGGCGCCTTCGCGGACGGCGGCAGTGCATTCGGTCGTCTCGCGGGCGATCCCGTGTTCTGGAACGGCCTGCGCGGCACGATGGTGCTGGGGACTGTCGCGCCGTTGTTCTCGCTCGTCGTCGGCTTCTGCGTGGCGCTTGCACTGGCGCGGTTCGCGCCGGGCCTGCGCACCGCAGCGCTGATTGCCATCTCGCTGCCGCTGACATTTTCGGGGCTGATCGTCGCCTACGGTTTTATCCTGCTGCTTGGCCGCGCCGGCTTCGTAACATTGTTGCTGGCTAAGCTCGGCTTCGATCCCGCGGTGATCGGCGGCTTCATCTTCTCACCGGTAGGACTGGGACTGGCCTATTCCTACTATCTCGTGCCGCGTGTCGTGTTGATCGTGCTGCCCGCGATCAGCAACTTCGATCGCAACCAGATGCTCGCCTCGCGCTCGCTCGGTGCGGGGAGTTTCCGAACGCTCATTGAAGTGATGCTGCCGCAGATCCTGCCGAGCCTGATCGCGGCCTATTGCCTGACGGCCGCAGTTGCCGTCGGCGCTTATGGTACGGCGCTGGCGCTGGCCGGTACGCAAGTGAACATTCTGCCGCTGGTGCTCTACAGCAAGATCTCGGAGACGGGGACCGATCTGCCGGCGGCGTCCGCTGCCTCGATCGTGCTGGTGGCCATCTGCGCCGTCGTGGTGTCCATCGGTGAGGCCATGCGGCCGCAGCGGAAGTCGTAGTCGCTACCGCCGATCATTGCTTGCTGGCCGTCCAGCGACCGGTGCAGCCATTCGACATTTGCATCGAGCCGCCGCCACCGCGGCCGGACAGGCGGCCGGTCATGACCGCACTCACACTGCCGCTGCTGCCGACTCCCTGCAATACGCCGCTCGGACTGATGCTACCGCCCCCGCCGACACTCCCGCCGGAGATCGTTAATGTGCTGCTGGCGGTTTTGCCCGCGCACACCGCCGACTGACCGGTGAAAGTGATCTGCCACATGCCGTCGAATCTGGCGGCGCTGCCGCCCTCACCAGCGCCGCGGCGGGCCGGAGCGGCACGCTGCTCGGATCGCTCGCGGCGGGCTGGTTTGGCGGCAGGCGGCTCGGAGGACGAGCCGGACAGCGACTTACTGTCATTGCCGAGACTTCCGCCGGTTGCGCCCTGACTCCATGCGTCGCTGCTGCCGAGTGCGATGATGAGCAGACAGGGGAGAATGACGGATTTCATGATGATGTGCGGGATTGTCATGGGCGCTTACTGCTTGCTTGCGACCCAGCGGCCCGAGCATCCATCGGATCGCTGGAAAACTCCCGAGCCGGTACGGCCGGAGAGGCGACCCTGGCTGGTGACGCGGATACCGCTGTAGTTTCCGCTTCCGCGCACTGTCCCGTTGGCGCTGACCGGGGCGCTGCCGTCTTTGCCGATCATCCTTCCGTTGGCCACGACGAAGCTTTCCGTGAATGTGTCGGAACAGCCGGAGGTGCCTACGCTCGATATCGACCAGGCGCCGTCGAAATTTCCGCCGCCTCCCGCGCCCTCGCCACGGTTGCGCGGCGCGGTCTGACGGCGCGGCGCGCGGCGTTCGGAACTTTCGCGTTGGGCAGGCGCCGCTGATCGGGATTCGGGGGAGGAGCCCGACAGCGTCTTGCTGTCGTTGCCAAGGCTGCCACCGGTTGCGCCCTGTGCCAGAACTGCGTCTCCCGAAAATGTCAGAATGGCCAAACCAAACAGAAGTCCAGATCGAAAAATCATGTTCAATAACTTTCAAAAAACAGATCGAACTTACAATTTCGCGTCAGGCCCCATCGTGGCGTTGGCGCAGATGGCGCCGACAATCGGACATGATTTTCCTGTTTTGGTGCATTGATCGATGGCCGCATCGCGCGCCTGTGCAAGCGTGGGCCGCGCGACAAGCGACCAGTTGCCGCCGAGAGCTGCGAATGCACCGCAATTCGTTCCGTAAAACGACAGTTCGAGCGGGCAGGGAGCCGTGCCGCATTGGGCGCGTGCCTTGGTCACGGCTGACTTGCGGGACGGTTGATCCCACGACATGCCCCATTTCTTGTTCTTGATGTCGTAGACGATCGAGCCCCATTGTTTCTGGTCGCTCGCGCTGCGCAAACGCTGCAGCAGCCCCTCGGTCGGCTCTCCCGTTGGCGGCATGCCGCCCTTGACCTGGAAATCGCGGATCGCAACCGCGATTCCATTCTTGCTGTTCAGTGGCTCGGGATCGAAATTCAGCTCATAAAGCCGGTCGCTGATTTCCGTAAGCTTGATTGGATCGGTGATCGGCAATTTGTCGAAGTCGATCCGCGGCGCATCGGGCAGGCGTGCTTCCTGCACGGGCTTCTGCGGCACGACGAGCGGCACGGTGGCTGTTGGTGCCACGAAGTAGAATGTGCCATCGATCGGCGATGACGACACCCAAGGCTGTTGCGAGCCGCCAGTGGCGCGCTTCACCGCAAGGCCGACCTGATTGAAGGTCTGGAAAATATCGAGCCCGGCCTGACGCACAGTACTTGCCAGTGCCTTGGTGTAGGGGCTGTTACCATCGCTGCCGTCCTGCGCCACGCTGCCGGGCTGGGTCGCATAGGAGATCAGGGTGCCTTCCGGTGCGCGCATCTGGGCAAGGCCGCCTTCCGAGGCGCGCAGGCCACGCGACCCGAACGGATTGTTCCGGCAGGCATCGAGGATGACCATGTTGAGGCGCGTGCCGGAGCCCTGCATCTGCCGCAGCACCAGATTGATATCGACCATCTGGAAGTCGACATCCGCCTCGCGGGTGGGATTGGCGTTCACCGGCACGAGGTAATTGGAGCCGCTGACCTGCACGCCGTGGCCTGCGTAATAGAACAGGGCGACGTCAGCGCCCTGAACCTGCCGGCCGAAATTCTGCACGGCGAGATCAAGTGCGCTTTTGTCCAGGTCCAATTGCGCAGTGCCGCCGATCAACGTGAAGCCGAGACCGCTCAGCGTCTCCGCCATCAGCTTGGCGTCGTTCTTCGGGTTATCGAGGCGGGTGATGTTCTGGTAGCCGGAGTTGCCGACCACAAGCGCGATGCGCTTCTCGGCCAATGCAGCGCTGACCGAGAGCAGCAAAGTCAGGGCCATCAGCGCGGCAATTCGCGCAAGCGACCTGACCGGTTGGACGAAATGGTCCATGAATCCCATCCTGCAATGGGACATATCCTAGCCCGGATCGCATGAAGCGCAATCCGGGCCGGAGCCTGAGTGCAGTCTAATTCAGTTGGTCAGCATGATCCGGCCGACGACCTTGCCGGCGCGCAATTCGTCGATCCACTTCTGCGCATCGCCCATCGGCTCCGCCTTCATCGGCGTCGGCTTGAGCTTGCCCGCGCGGGCCAGAGCCATCAGCTCCTTGGCTTCCTCAAGCGTGCCGACCATGAAGCCTTCGACGGTCATGCGCTTGTAGATCCATTGCACCATGGGCAGGCTGAACTCGCCGCCCATCAGGCCGGACACCACGATCTTGCCACCCCGCGCAACAGTGGCCACCGCGAAGTTCATGGATTTGTCGTTGCCGGCAAAGTCGACCACGCCATCGAAGCCGCCGTCATTTTCCTTCACCATGCGCCTGGCGACATCGGGCTCGGAAGGGTCATAGGCGAAGGCTGCGCCGTTCTTCAGCGCGGCTTCGCGTGCCGCCGGATTGAGATCGGCCACCGAGATCGGCTGCTTGAACATCGCCTGGGCCAGTGCGAGACCGGCCATGCCGACGCCGCCGAGACCCACCAGCAGCAGGTTGCGTTGCCGCGGACGATCGACGAGACGTTTGAGTGCGCCGTAAGCGGTGATGCCTGAGCACATCAGCGTCGCGGCCATGTTGATCGGTAGTGGATCGTAATCGAGCAGATACTTCTCGTCCGGCACCAGCACATGCGTCGCAAAACCGCCGTCGAGTGACACGCCGAGGAAGCGGTTCTTGGCGCAGAGGTTCTCATCGCCTGCCAGGCAGTCGCGGCATTTGCCGCAGCCGATCCACGGGAAGACGGCCTTCTTCTTGCCGATCAGCGATTGATCGCCATCAGGACCGACTTCATCGACGATGCCAGCGATCTCGTGGCCGAGCGTAAAGGGAAGCGTCATGCCGCGGGTGGTGTCGAGCTTCTTGCCACCGCCCAGATCTGCATAGCCGTCCTGGATATGCAGGTCGGAATGACACAGCCCGCAGCATTCGATGCGGACGAGTACTTCCTTGCCTTGCGGCTTCGGTGTGTCGACGATGGTTTCGCAGAGCGGAGCGTCGAATTTCACCAGAGACTGGCGTTTCATAAGAGCCATTTTTGTTTTCCCTAGACTTCGTTGCATCCTAGCAATCACAGGATGGGGGCAAGTTCAAGGGTGCGAAAGATCGCCAGGTTCGCACCTTCTTGCCCACGTCGCGGTCGTCTTGAGAGACTCATGTCGCGCGCATGCGGGCCCGGGCTGCGCGACGAATGCTGAGCCTTCTAAGGCGCGACCATGCGGGGGAGATTTGTTCTGGCTCGGGCTCGACCACCGCCTGCAGCAGCCGCGCATAGTCGAGGATCAGACCGGGCGTCCATGCCATTGCTTCGGCGCGGCGTCGCAACACGCTTGCAACCCACAATTCGGGCGTGGCCACGGCCTGGAAAAATGCACGCCAAGGCCGATCGGTGCGTCCAAGCACACCTTCGAGTGCCGCATCGAGCGCGTGTGCCACGGCGGTCGAGCAGTTGCGGCTGGTGAGGTTATAGGTCGTATCAACGCGGTATGTGCGCCAGAAGTGGCGGACGCGAACGCGGTCGATGCGCGTGAAACGGATATGTTCAGTGGCCTCGCACCATCCTTCTGCTTCCTCGGCATAGCTCGGCTGAAAACGGCCGGGCAGGTCGTTCTCGACGCCAGCGCGCAGCACGCGGCCGAACTCATCCGGCGCGCGATCAATTTCGACGGCGGGGTAGTGGCTGACATAGACATTGGGCGCCAGCTCGAGTGCTGCATGCCCGGTAGAAACAATCCCATTGGCATCAACGGCGGCAATGTAGCGATCCACCAGCGGACGGCGCCGCGCGTTGCGGCCCGGACCTGCGGGTGTCCAGACATGCACGACGAGATCGTCCTTGCCGGCATCATCCGGCGTGGCGGGCACCCACAATGCGGTCGGAAACGCGCCGCCCACCAGCATCGAGATGGGTGCATCCGGTGGCAATCGCCGCAAGCGATTAGCCAGCAATGTCGTGCTCAACCCCGACACGATCAGGAGCGCGCCGATGTTAAAGCCGATCGTGCCCTCGTACCAGGTCGGCCACGGCTCCAGTGTCGTGGCGGCGAGCATCAGCTCGACAGTGCCGGCACCGATTGCCATCCGCCAGTTCTCGAAGCGCACCAGCCACGCGCTGACGATGCGCGCGCTGCCGTCGAGTAGCAGCACGCCGCCCAGCAGCATCGCGATCAACAGGTTGGAATGACGCGGCTGCGCGATGATGATAACGGCCGGTACGATCAGGATAACGGCCTTGGCGAACTGATAGGGCCGACGTGTGACGGCAAGCAGAGCAGCCAGCAGGCTGACAATGCCTTCCAGCAGCAGCAGGTAGCCGAAATAGTGAGGGCGCACGATCGTGCTGCCATCGAACGCGTCGATCACGATAGCGAGGCCCAAGGCAGCCCACAGCACGCCGATCGCGAGCAGCAACCGCCAGCGCCGTTGCACCACTTCCGCGCCCAGCAGGAGGAGCAGCAGACGTATCATCGGTTGCCCATGATCCCAGTTTCCAGGGCCAGATATAGCCAGCGGATGATTAATGTTTTTAGCGAGGAGCCCGGCTCTGGTCGGTATCTATGCGGCGATGGGACTGATGTGGGGCGCAGGCGCGCTGATCGGCCCGGTCTTCGCCGGCGCTGCGATGCAGGGACTGACGCATGGGCTGCCGATGTTCGTGGCACTCGCCTGCACATGTTTCATGTGGGCCGCGATCAGGAGCCCGGCGCAGGAGATCAAGGCGTCGGCGTAACGCTCTTGGTTTTTCGGATCTCGGATAATTCGCGTGCCATTGCGACAAAACCTGACACCGGAACCGTCTCGGCACGCCGGGTAACGTCGACATCGGCAGCTGCGGCGAGCCGCTCCGGATCGACGCCGAGGGATTTCAGGCTCTGCCGCAGCATCTTGCGGCGCTGATTGAATGCTGCAGCGGCCACCTGTTCCAGCAGGCGTCGTTCGCAGGCCTCTGGCTGCGCGCGGGGAACGAGGCGCACAACCGATGACGTCACCTTCGGGGGCGGCGTGAAGGCGGCCGGCGAGATGTCGAACAGGATTTTGGTTTCGGCGCGCCAGTTCGACAGCACACCGAGCCGGCCATAAGCCTCGTCATCTTCGACCGCGACGATGCGTTCGGCGACCTCGCGCTGGAACATCAGCACCATCATGTCGTACCAGGGCGGCCACGGCTCGGTGCACAGCCAGTCGATCAGGAGCTGCGTGCCAATATTATAGGGCAGGTTGGCGACGATCTTGGCGCGCTCGCCTGATAGCATCGGGCGCGGATCGAAGGTCTGGGCGTCGCCGATAACGATCTCGAGCCGACCAGGATAGTGCGCGGCGATTTCCTTGAGCGGGCCGAGTGCACGCTCGTCACGCTCAACGGCGATAACGCGCCTGGCGCCGGCGGCCAGCAATGCACGGGTGAGGCCGCCGGGGCCGGGACCAACCTCGATGACCGTGCAATCTTCCAGCGGGCCGGCGGCGCGGGCGATGCGTGCGGTGAGATTGAGGTCGAGCAGAAAATTCTGGCCGAGCGATTTGCGCGCCTGCAGATCGAAACGTTTGATGACGTCACGCAGCGGCGGCAGATCGTCGATCCCGCTCATGCGGATTGCGTCGCAGCCATGCGGGCCGCGAGTTTCAGCGCCGCAATCAGGCTCGATGGATTGGCCTTGCCGGTGCCGGCGATGTCGAAGGCGGTGCCATGATCGGGTGAGGTGCGGATGAAGGGGAGGCCGAGCGTGACGTTGACGCCCTCATCGAAGGCGATGGTCTTGATCGGGATCAGCGCCTGATCGTGATACATGCAGATCGCACAGTCATAGGTCGCGCGGGCCGCGGGATGGAACATGGTGTCGGAGGGCAAAGGCCCGCGTGCGTCGATGCCTTCGTTCTGCAACACGGTGACCGCGTGCATGATGAAGGCCTGCTCCTCGTCGCCCATCGAACCATCTTCGCCGGCATGCGGATTGAGGCCAGCAATGGCCAGTCGCGGCCGCTTGATGCCGAAACGGGTCTTCATGTCGTTGACCACGATGCGCGCGGTGGCAGTGATCAGCGGGCCGCTCAGTTGGGCAATGGCATCGGGCAGCGAGACATGGATCGTGACCGGCACCACGGCCAGTTCCGGCGACCACAACAGCATCACCGGCAGCGGGACCTTTCCGTCGCGGGCGGCAAGCTCGGCGAGAAATTCGGTGTGACCTGGGTGGGTGAAACCGGCGCGATAGAGCACGCTCTTGGCGATCGGATTGGTCACGACGGCGCCGGCATGGCCGGCTTCCACGTCCGCGACCGCTTGACGGATCGAGGCAATGGCTGCGGGCGCGCTGGAAGCGTCAGGACGGCGCGGAGGCGCGGTGATCGTCTGTCCGATCGACACCACTGGTAACGCGTCAGCAAAGGTCTCAGTAGCACCGGCGGGCGTTGCATCGGCCAGCTTGACGTCGAGGCCGAGCGTCTTGGCACGTTCCGCCATGAAGTCACGGTCACCAAGCAAATAGAACGGGGGCAGGTCGAGTTCGTGCCGACGCAGCCAGGCAGCGATGGCAATGTCCGGGCCGATGCCGGCCGGTTCGCCCAATGTCAGCGCAAGAGGTTTGGTCATGGTGCCGCCCTAAGCCAGTCGCGGCCTAAGCCGGATCGGAAATTACCGATATTCGATCATCGCCGCTTTGCGCACTTCCTGCAGGTAGGATTTCGACTTCGCTTCGAATTTGTCGGCAAACATCTTGTCGCGGACTTCCCGCTTCTTCGGTGTATCGACCTTGGTCGGCTTGCGCGCGCATAGAGCGACCATTTCCACGCCCTGACGGGTCACTTCCGGAGGCGTGAGACGTCCGATCGGGGTCTTGTCGAGCAATTCTCTCAGCGACGGCGGCAGATCGGCAGAGGTCTTGACGACCGTATCGCGGATAGTCGCATTCTGCATCGACTTGAAGGTACGGTTGGCGTCTTCGCAGCTCTGGATACGCTCGCGCAGCCCTTCGGCTTCCTTATGCCGCGCTTCCATCATGCCGGACGCTGCCCCGCGGGGGACGACCAGTACAACCGGTCGCATCTGATATTCGAACGCTTCGGTCATGGCATCGCCGCCAGCGCTCTGGACGGCTGCATCGACTTCCTTTTCGCCGACCTGCAGGCTCTGCTTGAAGCGCCCGCGCACGATCGCGTTCCAGACCATGTCGGCTTTCAAACGGCTTTTCAGCGTGTCCGGGCGGATGCCTTTGGACGCCAGCGACTGCACCAGCTGATCCGGCGTGAGACGCATGCGCGAGCTCATGTTCTGAAATGCACCATCGACTTCCGAGGCACCGGGATCGACGCTGTATTTCTTGCCTTCTTTGATCTTCACCTTTTCGCTGATCAACTCCTCGATCACGTCCTGGCGGCTGTTTGTCTTCGCGCCCGACAGCGCATTCAACTTGGTGCGCTGTTCGATATCGAAATTGGTGATGGGCTCGCCATTGACCATGACGGCGACGGACTGGGCCCGAGCCGGTGATCCCGCACAAATGAGAAGGGTAACTGCCGTCGCCAAAGTGGCTCGCAGAACGCGTCCGGAAATCATCGTACCCATCATTGTCAAAACCGCGGTGTCAAAGCTCTCTTGAAAGCAGAATTCGCATACATCGCGACGGAAAACGGAGATTTCACGGCACAAAGGACCGATACTAGTAAGTGCCGCCGGTTCCGCTCGCAGACGTGGTATTGCCAATTGTCCGCAAGCCAAGCTGGAACATGAATGTATGGCTCAGAACGGGCGGCGTGCTCAGGTTACTCACGTAGTTGTAGGACGTGACATAATTGACGCCGAGCACGAAACAATCGTCCACATAGCCGGCACCGACCGTGTACTGGTTGATCTTGTTGGCCTCGAGATCCCAGCGAGCGCCACCGGTCACCACCCAGTTCGATGCCAGTTTGATCGAACCGGTGCCAAGGAGGCCTTCGCGGCGAGTGAGGTAGCCCAATTCCGCCTGCGGTGCGTAGTTGCCATACATCAGACTGACCGACCAGCGGTCGAAGCTCGCGCGACCCTCCGCCTCAAAGCGCGAGATGTTGCCGGTCGCTTCGTCGATACGAGCACGGGTACTGACCGTATAAGTGCGGTTCGGCGAATAGGCGAGGCTGGCGACGTAGTCTGACCGCGAGGTAGCCAGTCCTGAGTTGACGCCGGTGTTGGTCGTATCGGCGACTGCGAACGAGTTCAGGCCGAAAAGTTGATAGGACTGACCGAACAAGACTTTGACGGAACCGCCACGATCGAACTGCGTGGTGGCCTGCACGCCGACGTTGGCGCGGCCGCCGCCTTCGACACGGTCGTAACCGGAGAACTTGTTGACGCTGAACAGATTGCTCGCGTCGAAGCTCATGCTCTGCGCGTCTTCGTTAGGCAACTTACCGGCGTAGGTTTCGTTCGGACGAATGATCACCTGAGCGATGGGTTCGAGTGTCGTGGTGCCCCACGGCTGAACGTTGATGAACGGATAGCGATATTCGACGCCTACGGTCGGCATCACCCGCAGCGCTGTCGTGTCACCGGTCGGCAGGAAGTTGGACACGCCGGGCTGGTTTGAGATCGAGGCATCGATCGCATCGACGCGCAGGATCGCGAACGGCGTGAAGATCTGGCCGAACGAGTCCGTATAGGAACGGCGCCACTGTGCTTCACCGGTAACGCGGGTATAGGTGCCGGGAATGCCGTTCATCAGGCAGTTTGTTGGCGTCCGTGAGGCCGTGTCCGCTGAGAGAATATTGCAAGGGCTCAAGCCGGTCAGTGGATCAATCTTACTATTGATTGCAGTGAACGCAGCCTGATCACGGCTCAGGCTGGTCATGTTAAACTTGTAGCTGAACTCGCCGCCCAGAATGTTCTGGTTGAGCACATTGTTGTAATCGATCACCGGGTGAATGACCGGGACCTGGCTCTGATTACCGGAGAAGCTCAGGTAGTAGATCGTGCGTGCATCGAAGAAGCTACGCTTGCCGACGCCCGTTAGATATAGTTGCGAAACGGCCTCCGTCTGCAGATTCAAAAACGAGGCATAGGGATCCCGGTACATCGACAGCCGGTAGTCCTGCAGGAAGTTGTAATCGCTGAGTGCGACCGCGTCCCAGCCCCAGACCCATTTGTCGTTCAGCGCGAACTGGCCTTTGGACTCGACTCCGCCGCGCCAGTCTTTGTCGCCGACCGTGTTGGCGAAGGCGCTGCGATCCTGCTGATTGATGCCATAGGCACGGATCTGGTAGGCGCCATCCATCAGGCGCTGCCGGAACTCGCCTTGCATCAACAGGCCCTGCTTGCTGGTGTAGCGTGGCGAGATGGTTGCATCGTAATCAGGCGCGATCGCCCAATAGAACGGCGTTTCAACGCCGAAGCCTGTATTGGTGTTCTGCGTGAAGCCCGGCATCAGGAAGCCGGTCTTGCGCTTCACCGTCGGATCGGGCGTCGAAAAATACGGGATATAGGCGAGGGGCACGCCGAAGAACTCGATCCGGGCGTCCTCGAAATACATCATCTTTTCGGTCTGATCGTGGATGACACGGGCACCCTTGACCTGCCACAGCGGTGGCTTCTTCGGATCTTCCTTACAGGCGGCGCAGGCGGTGTAGACACCGTTCTGGAACACGGTGTAGTTGCCGGCGGTGCGCTCGGCGCGTGTCGCGGCCATGCGCGTCGCATCGGCCGTATCGACGCGCAGCGAATCCACGAAACCGTCGCGGTAGTCGTCGCTGAGATCGAGCAGGTTGGCATAGGTGATCTTGCCGTCGGCGTCCGTCATGCGGACATTGCCTTCGGCGTGCAGGCGCTTGGTCTTCTGGTCGTAGATGACCTTGTCGGCTTCGACGGACGTACCGTTGTAATACATCTGCACGCTGCCGACTGCGGCGACGCGCGAGTTGTTATAGTCGTAATTGACCTCGGTCGCCTGGACCAGCATCTGCCCGGTCTGGGCGGCAGGCGGCGGCTTCGGCCGGGTGGCGGGGCGATTGTAAGTGAAACTCTGGGCAGCCGCCGGGGTCGTCGCCGCGACGCCAAATGCAGTCGCCAGACCCAAAACGGTTGCGAGCACCGGGGCCAGTACGCCAGACGTGCAGAAACGGTCACTGCGCATGGTCATGCGCAGCTTCCAATCAAATGCCTGCTCACGGAGGGCGGCAAACACAGCCACTATCCGTCCTCCTGGTACAACAAGGCCAAAAAGCCGGTGAGGCCGCCCACACACACAGGCAGCCACGCCGCAGCAATCGGATGCATCAACTCAGCCTTGCTCAAATCTTCCGTAACTTTCGACAGGACGTAGAGCAGAAAGCCTGCGCCCACGCCACTCAAAACCATCTTCTGGACACCGCCCATCCGAAAGAACCTCAGGCTCACGGAAGCAGCCAGCATCACCATCGCAACCAGCAAAAACGGCTGTGCGATAAGCTTATGATACTGCAAGCGATACCCCGCCGTCGCGAAACCCGAACTCTCTGAGGATTTGATATACGAAGGAAGTTGCCAAAATGACACTGTTTCGGGGGTCGAAAAACTGTTTCTGACCTGCAGCGGGGTCAGGGTCGTGGCTAGGTACATGCTGTCCTGCTCAACCACGGGCGAATCGAGGGTGTAGCGTCGGACCCCTTTGAACAACCAGCGGCCGGGCTCCAGCGATGCCTCGCGAGCTTCGATCCGTTCCTTGAACTGGGATTCGGTGTCGAACCGGAACACGGTCAGGCCGGTCAGGCGGACGCCCTGCTGCTCGCTGCGGGCGGCATTGATGATGGATTGGCCCTCGCGGTTGACCTGGTTGATCCAGAAGCCGGAGGCGTCCTGGACGCCGCCGCCCGGCGCATCGCCGAACATCTGGGCCTCCATCCGCTTCGATTCCTCGCGCAGGTTGGCCGACAGGGGATTGTAGCCCACAGTCGCCAGCACGCCCAGGATGAGAGCGCTGGCCAGTGCAGGGGAGATAAACTGCCAGGCCGAGACGCCGGCGGCGCGGGCGACCACCAGTTCGAGCCGCCGCGACAGGGCGAGATAACAAGTCATGGCGCCGATCAGGATGCAAAACGGCATCATCTTCTCGAGCAACTGGGGCACCCGGTACAGCGACGTCTGCGCCACCATAAGAGCGGAGGCCGAGGCCAGCCCGGAGGTGCGCCTGACCATCTCGATGTAGTCGACCAGCACCAGCAGCATGAAGATACTGGTGAACACGCCCAAGGCCGCCACCAAGAAGCGACCGGCGAAATACCTGCCAATGGTGTTGGTGATCATGCTCATGCGGCGGCCGGCCGTCGGAAGAGGCGCAACAACCGCTCGTTGGATCTGTTGATTGCTTCCACCAGCTTGGCCGGCGGCTCCACGACAATCCCGGCTGAGATGATCCAGAAGCTGACGCCGATCGCTGTCGCCAGCAGGGCATATTGAAGCGGTGCGGCGAAGTCCGATTTCGCTGCCACGACGGAACAGGCAAAGCCCGCCATGCGTAGGCCGAACACTGCGGCAATTGCGCTGCCCATCGAGAAGTTGCGGCTCTGCCGCGTTGTCCGTGGCGAGCCCAGGAATGCAAAGGTCAAGGCGGCAAAGGCAAGCGGATAGATCGGCGCCATCAAGCGGTCGTGCATCTCCGCGCTGAACTGCCGCGGCACCTGCTTGTAAAGCGGGTCATCCACTGGCGGCACCATCAATTCCCAGAGATATCGTTCACGAATTCCGTAGGTGACGTCCTGGCTGCGATTGGAGAACTTCGACATATCGAAAGCGTAGCGGCCGAACGCCACCATGGCGGGGTCGGTCTTGCCCGTCTCGAAACGCTGCAGATTGCCGTCTTCCAGAATCAGGAACGAACCATCCTTGTTCTTCAGCACCGTGCCATGGTCGGCAATGATGGTGACGCGCTCTTTGGGATCGCGACGATCATCAACAAAAATCCCGACCAGCAATCCGCCGGGCTGACGCTCCCGGACGCGAATCGTCAGGTTCTGGTCGAGCTGCGCAAAGCGGCCTGGCTGCAGGATGTTGGCCAGCACGTCGGCGGTGATCTCGGCGTCCCAGCGCTTCAGGCGGCGCATACCATCCGGTGCCAGATATGAGCCGATGAAGGCCACGAGCAGCGATACGACCATCGTCGCGAACAGGAAGGGACGAAACAGCCGTCGCGGCGACAGGCCGGCGGCATTCATCACGATGATTTCGGAGTCGGTCGCGAGCTTGGTCAGGGTGTGGGACACCGCGATCATCAGGGCGATCGGAGCAATGATCAGAACGAGAACGGGAATCGCGAGGCTGGTGACGCCGAGGAAAGTCAGAATGGTTTGACCCTGGCTCGTCATCAGGTCGATTCCGCGCAACGCTTGCGTGATCCAGATCACGCCCGTCAGGCTGACCAGAACCACCGCAAACGACGCCAGCGTCGTGCGGAAAATATACTTGTCGATAGACCCCATCGGTCCGATCAATCCCCATTCCGGCCGTTAAAGCCGCCCGCATGCCCAATCCCGCAAGGGGACCCCCGAGGACATGCCGCGATCTTCACAAGCCCATCATCTCACTTAGCATCCCTTTGATTGGTCAACAAAATGGCCGGGGGATGGCTCGCTCAAGATATGGTTAATTATGTGCCCGATGTGTCCCTTGGGCCACTGAAATGCTTCGCAACTCAGTTGGCGGCGAGGAACCGGGTTAGTCGGCAGGGCCCATTTGTTGGCAAGACCGTCACCTAAGGTCAGAGTCGACACATTCGGACACAGGCAATGCCCGAATCGTGGGTTACGGGCGGTTTGGTTTCCCTCGGGGGAAACACAAGAAACTATCGATAAAACTATCGATCCTTGGCGGTTTCGGTCAGAACCTGTCTTGACGGTTCACGCTGCGACGACAACAAAACACTTCAACCCCGCCGCACTGACCGGATTCCGCGCCGACCCCTGCGACAGCCCTGATCTTCTGGAGGAATTTGCCATGTCCGACGCCGTCAAGGTCGGCTTTGTCCCGTTTGCTACTGCTGTGCGCGGTGCTCTCGTGGTGTTCTGCGACGAAAAGCTGAAATTCGGTCCTGCCGCGACCAAGGCTCTCGGGGATGCGGCAGCAACTGTGAAGCGCGCGGCTACAACCAGCAAGTTCAAGGGCAAGAGTGCATCGACGCTCGACATCCTGGCCCCGGACGGCATCAAGGCGTCGCGTCTCATCGTGATCGGCACCGGCAAGCCGGCCGATCTGAAGGAGACCGATCTGCTGAAATTTGGCGGCGTGCTCGCCGGCAAGGTCGGCAGCAGCAATGAGGCGGTGACCGTCATCGTGGAGCTGGCTTCGGGTGCAATGACGCCGGAGCAGGCGGCATCGGTCGCCTCCGGCGTATTGCTGCGCGCTTACAAATTCGATCGTTACAAAACTAAGAAGAAGGATGCCGACGAGACGCCCGGCAGCGTCGCGGTTTCGTTGGCCGTCGGTGACGTCGCCGCAGCCAAGAGGGCCTTTGTGCCGGGCAATCATATCGTCAACGGCGTCGTGCTGGCCCGTGAACTCGTGAATGAGCCGCCGAACGTGCTGTTTCCCGCCGAATTCGCGCGCCGCGCAGATGAGTTAAAGAAGCTCGGCGTCACGGTCGAAGTGCTCGACGTCAAGGCGATGACCAAGCTTGGCATGGGCGCGCTGCTCGGCGTGTCCCAGGGATCTGTGCGTCCCGGCCGCATGGTGGTGATGCGCTGGAACGGTGGCAAGAAAGGCGAGCAGCCCGTCGCCTTCATCGGCAAGGGCGTCACCTTTGATACCGGTGGCATCTCGATCAAGCCGGCCGGCAGCATGGAAGACATGAAGGGCGATATGGGCGGCGCAGCCTGCGTCGTTGGCCTGATGCATGCACTCGCGGGCCGCAAGGCCAAGGTCAATGTGGTCGGCGCCATCGGCATCGTCGAAAACATGCCGGATGGCAACGCGCAGCGTCCGGGCGACATCGTGACGTCGATGTCCGGTCAGACCATCGAAATCATCAACACCGACGCTGAAGGCCGTCTCGTACTGGCCGATGTGCTCTGGTATGTGGCGAAGAAGTTCAAGCCGAAATTCATGGTCGATCTGGCGACGCTGACCGGTGCGATCATGGTCGCGCTCGGTACCGAATATGCCGGCATGTTCTCCAACAATGATGAACTCGCAGAGCGCCTGTCCACCGTCGGACAGACCACCGGTGAACGTGTTTGGCGGATGCCGCTCGGTCCGGAATACGACAAGCAGATCGACTCGCAATTCGCCGACATGAAAAACACCGGCACGCGCAATGGCGGCTCGATCACTGCGGCGCAGTTCCTGCAGCGTTTCGTCGACGATACGCCGTGGGCGCATCTCGATATCGCCGGCACCGCCATGGGCGCGCCGAAGACCGAGATCAATCAGAGCTGGGGCTCGGGTTACGGCGTGCGGCTGCTCGATCGGCTTGTGGCCGACTATTACGAGGCGAAGAAGTAGTCTGACACGATGACCGAGGTCCTGTTCTATCACCTGCAGAACATGACGCTGGAGAGCGTGCTGCCGCCGCTGCTTGAGAAGTCGCTTGAGCGCGGCTGGCGTGTCGTGGTGCAATCTACATCGGAAGAACGCGCCGACGCGCTAGATGCGCATCTGTGGACCTATCGTGATGATTCATTTCTGCCGCACGCGACCTGGCGTGTGGCAGACGCTGCGGATCAGCCGATCATTCTCGCGATCGAAGAGGGTAATCCCAATCGTGCCCAGGTCCGGTTCCTTGTGGACAGCGCAGCAGTGCCGGCGGATGCCGACGGCTATGAGCGCATGGTGCTGGTATTCAACGGCGACGATGCCGATGCGCTCGCTGCAGCGCGAGCAGCCTGGACTGATTGTAAGGCGAGGGGCTTTACCGCCACTTACTGGCAGACCGATGAACGTGGCCGGTGGCAGCGTAAGAATTAGCTGGCGATTGGCGATCTGCTGCAATTAATGATAATTGTAGATTTCCTCACCGGTATCTGCCGCTGTGTCATGGTGGTGCCGCAAATGAATGATGTTACAGGCGCTTATCGCCTGTCTTGGGGTTGCGTAATCGTGCGACAAGAAAAGCTTCATCGAAACGGTCTGCTCGTGCTGCTGCTTGCTGCGCCGTTGCTTGCTGGCTGCGCCGGCGTGGGCGGTGACGCATTCTCCACGGACCTGCTGTCCAAGGATGCCGACTGGTTCTCCAAGCCAGGTCGCGTGTTCATCAAGAATGTTTCGATTGAGACGCCGCCGCTGTCGCCTGAGCAGGCCGTCAGTCCGCAGGATCTCATCAGCGCTGACGGTGCGTGCCCGGGCATGGCGCCGCGTGATGCCAACGCGCTTGCCGATGGTACCGCAGGTGCGCCGGTTCAAACTGGCGTCGTGGCGCTCGGCCATACCGAATGCGACGTGGCGCGTGGTGCAGGCGCACCCGACAATGTCAGTCTATCGACCAGCCCGCGCGGCGATCGCGTTGCCGTGCTGACCTATCTGCGCGGTCCGCGCGCTGGCATCTATACGTTTACCGCCGGTCGTCTGACCGTGGTCGAACGCGGTCCGGAAGTTGAGCAGCCGAAGACCGCGCGTCCGAAGGCGAAGAAGCGCGCCGCGACCTGATCTTTTCGTGATGATGTCGAAGTAAGCGACGGCTGCGTTTTCAGCCGTTCGCTTCTTCATGTTGCGAGCTTGCCGTGAGCCACTTCTCCTCGGCGCGCTGCAATGCATCCGCTGCGGCCGCCCGCGCCTTGGTGAGTTGAGTTGCCTGCTTCGGATCTTTCTTGAACAGGTCAGGCAATGCGAGCGCAGTATCGATCTTGGCGATGATGGCGGTGATCCGCTCCATCTCAGATTCTGCTTCGGCGACCTGCTGCTTGAGCGGAACCTTCTTTTCTTTAGGCTTCGCCAGCTTTTCGCGGTCCGTGTTTGCGCGGTCGCGTGTCGGCGCGCGCATGCCGCGGGCTTGCATGACGACTTTGCGATAGTCGTCGAGATCGCCGTCGAAATTGGTGACGGTGCGGTCGGCCACGACCCAGAGCTGGTCAGCGCAGGCCTCGATCAGATAGCGATCATGCGAGACCATGATCACCGCGCCAGGGAATTCGTTGATCGCTTCGGCCAGCGCTGCGCGGCTGTCGATATCGAGATGGTTGGTGGGTTCGTCCAGAATGATCATGTTCGGACCGTAGAAAGTCGCGAGCCCCAGCAGTAGCCGCGCCTTTTCGCCGCCGGACAGGCTTTTTACGATCGTATCCGCGGCCTTGCCGGAAAAGCCGATATTGCCGGCACGCGCGCGGATTTTCGATTCCGGCATGTCGGGCATCAGCTTGCGCACGTGATCATAGACGGAGTTGTCCATCACCAGCTCGTCGAGCTGATGCTGGGCGAAGTAAGCAATCGACAGTTTGTCGGCGCGCGTAATCGATCCCGAAAATGGCTTCAGCTTGTTTGCCAGCAGCTTGACCAGCGTCGACTTACCGTTGCCGTTGGAGCCGAGCAGGGCAATGCGATCCTCGGTATCGATGCGGAGTGTCACCTGATTGAGTACCGGCTTGCCGGGCTCATAGCCGACCGACACATTGTCCACCGCGAGAATCGGCGGCGACAGGATCTTTTCGGGCGCAGGGAAGACGATCTCGCGCACGTCTTGCGTTACGAGCGCCGAGATTGGCTTCATGCGCTCAAGCATCTTTACGCGCGATTGTGCCTGACGTGCCTTGGAGGCCTTGGCCTTGAAGCGATCGACGAAGTCTTGTAGCCGCTTGCGCTCGGCTTCCTGACGCTTGACGTTCTTGGCGTCGAGCGCCTCTTTGTTGGCGCGGAACTCTTCGTAATTTGAGTAAGTCCCGCGATAATGCACGAGCTTGCCGCGGTCGAGATGCAGGATCTCGTTCACCGACGTATCGAGCAGGTCGCGGTCATGGCTGATGACGATGACCGTGCGCGGATAATTAGCGAGATGGTCCTCGAGCCACAGCGTGCCTTCGAGATCGAGATAGTTGGTCGGTTCGTCCAGCAACAACAGATCCGGCGCCGAGAACAGCGTCGCTGCAAGTGCCACGCGCATGCGCCAGCCACCGGAGAATTCAGAACAGGAGCGCAACTGGGCTTCCGCCGAAAAGCCAAGGCCGCTCAGGATCGCTGCGGCGCGAGCGGGCGCGGAATGCGCATCGATATCCACAAGGCGGGTCTGGATGTCGGAAATGCGCTCCGGATCGGAGGCGGTCTCGGCTTCCTTCAGCAGTGCGTCGCGCTCGATATCGGCTTTCAAGACGACGGAGATCAGGCTTTCGGGGCCGTCCGGCGCCTCCTGGGCGAGGCTGCCAATACGCCAGCGGGGCGGAATCGAGATACTTCCGGTTTCGGTGGCCAGATCGCCGCGAATGGCGTGAAAAAGTGTCGATTTACCGACGCCGTTGCGGCCCACGAAACCCACGCGGGCTCCCGGCGCAATCTGTACCGTGCTCTCGTCAATGAGCAGGCGTCCGGCGATCCGGATCGAAATGTCTGTGATGGAAAGCATGCGGGGTTGTCACCGCTGCGACGCACAAAGGCAACCCCGATTTGCTCGCTGCTGGTGCGCGGAAGGTCAATATGCCGTCAACGGCTACCGCTTTTCGTCCTGCTGCCGCATCCGGTCGATCAACGTCTGGAGATGGGAGGGCAGGGTGTCATCATTCGACCCGATATCCCGGCGCAGCCGTTCGCCGATGGCATTGCAGATCGCCACGCTGGTGGTGCGGTCAATGTGTTCTTCGCGATCATTGATGAACTGGTTCTGCATTGTCTTCCCGGCGCTCGTGGCAGTTGAATGACACTAAGGCAAATCGTGCGGGCCGAAATTGTTTCAAGATTTATGGATTTGAGGCTGTTTGAGTCAAAATTCGATGAATCGTCGATGGATCTGCCAAGAAAAAGCCCGGCCGAGGGAACGGCCGGGCGGTATTTCTCTGCTCGTGGAGCGTCAGTAGCAGCGATTGACCAGTCGCCAACGCGGTCCCCACGGGGTCGGAACGACCCGGCGGACGAGAAATCCGCCGCCATAGCCGTAAACCGGCCCGCCGACGAAGCGTGGCCCGCCCCAGCCGCGATGCCATCCGCCGCCATGCCAGCCACCGCCGTGCCATCCGCCGTGGCCGCCCCAGGCGGAAGCCGAGGTCGGAGCCAGCGCCGCGGCGCCCAATGAGGCCGCTGCAGCCAAAGTCAGTGCTATCTTGCGGAACATTCTCATCTCCTCTGGTACGGCGCGTGTTGCGCCTGCCGTGAACATGGCACCGGGGGCAAATGCCGTTGGCCGGGGTCATTGCACGCAGTCTAGGAGGAGGAAGCTGAACCGGATCGCGCCAGCCCTGTCAGGAATGGTTCATGTGGATGACATCTAGGTAATTTCGAGCGCCGGATCTGCCAAAATGGGGCTGCGACATTTGGACGGATCGCTTGCCGTTCCCGGATAGCGTCGATATAAGCCGCCATCTTCCAGTGACTGTTATTCAAGGATAAATCATGGCTATCGAGCGTACCTTTTCGATTCTGAAGCCCGACGCGACCGAGCGCAATCTGACCGGTGCGATCAACGCGCTGATCGAAAAGGCCGGCCTGCGGATCGTCGCGCAGAAGCGCATCCGCATGACCCGCGAACAGGCCGGCACTTTTTACGCCGTTCACAAGGAACGCCCCTTCTTCGGCGAACTGGTGGACTTCATGACCTCGGGTCCGGTTGTCGTGCAGGTGCTGGAAGGCGAGAACGCCGTCCTCAAGCATCGCGATGTGATGGGCGCAACCGATCCGTCCAAGGCTGCTGATGGCACCATCCGCAAGCTTCACGCCAAGTCGATCGGCGAGAACTCGGTGCACGGTTCGGATGCTCCGGAAACTGCAGCGATCGAGATCGCACAGTTCTTCTCGGGCAACGAGATCGTCGGCTAAACTTCCAGCCGAATTGACGACCGGTCGGCGCGCGGGGGCGCGCCGGCCTTTCCAATCAAAACGAACAAACAAAGGGGCGCGCTGTGGACTGGTTGCTGCATATTCTCGATCCGGCGACGATCAAGTCGGTTTTCGTTCAGTTTCAGGTCGAAATGCAGCAGCCCGCATTTTGGGTAGCCGTCGGCAAGATCATCTGGATTAACGTTCTGCTGTCCGGCGACAACGCGCTCGTGATCGCACTGGCCTGCCGTGGTCTGGAACCGAAGCAGCGCATGTGGGGCATGATCCTCGGCGCCGCTGCCGCCGTGATCCTCCGTATCATCTTCACCGGCATCGTCGCCTCGCTGATGGCGCTGCCCTATCTCAAGCTGGTGGGCGGCCTCGCACTTATCGTCATCGCAGCCAAACTGCTGGTACCCGAACCGGAAGAAGAGGACGGCGTGAAGGCCGCCTCGCATCTGTGGGCCGCTGTGCAGATCGTGGTCGTAGCCGACATTGTCATGAGCCTCGACAACGTCATTGCAGTTGCTGCCGCTGCCAATGGCAGCGTGCCGCTGCTGATCCTCGGCCTTGCCATCAGCGTCCCGCTGATCGTCGCCGGCGCGGCGCTGATCATGGCGCTGCTGACCCGTCTGCCCGTTCTGGTCTGGCTCGGTGCGGCCCTGCTGGGCTGGGTCGCCGGCGAAGTGATCGCGACGGATCCGGCGGTCCTGCCGCTGATGCACAGCTTCTTCAGCGGTTCGGTCGGCACTGGCCTCGACAGCCTGATGTCATCGCTGGGCCTTGGCGTTCGTTTCACCAATGGGGGACATGGTGGCGAGATCGTCTGCGGTCTGATTGGTGTCGCTGTGGTGCTCGCTGTCGGAACGTTGTGGCGTCGTCGCAGCATGGCAGGGCACGCCGAGCAGGCGGCCTAACTCAATAAAAACTCAAAGCGGGCGAGGGGCATTTGCCTTTCGCCCGCTTTTTTTGTTTCTGGAATCTGACGGTTTCTAGAACTTGAATTCGACGCCCAGCGTTCCCTGATGGGACTGCGAATAGGCGCGGAACTTGCCGTCATAATTGAGATAGAGACGCGCGGTGTTGCTGAGGCTCAGCGACGTCGATGCGCCGGCGTCTGCGCCGTACTGGCTTTCGCCGATCCCCTGAACGGTGATGCTCTCGGAACCCAGGCTAACCGTGACGTTGCTAAAGCGCTGATGCACGTTGTCGACGAATTTGGCATAGCCCGACAGATCCAGAATCTTCTGATCAAATATCCAGTAACGGCCGACTTCTGCGCCAATCAGGATACGCGCACGCTCGGCTGAGGCGCCGCTCGCGTTGACAGGATTGAGGCCGCCAAGCTCCTGCATCGCGCCGGTTGTCGCGCGGGTGTATTCGAAGGCAGCCTTGGGCACGATCCGTGCCTGTTCGTAACTCCAGTAATAGCTCAGCTCAGTGAGCGCGCCGTCGATCCGCGCATTGTAGCCGGCGCTCGCGAGCCCCAGGCCCGTGTCGCGGCGCGAGTTGATGTCGCCGAAGCCGTGCACCAATGCGATTGCCCAGGTCCATGCACCTTGGTCAACCGACGCATTGAGGCCGATTTGCGTGAGGTCGAGCGTCGCTGATTGCAGCGCCAGCGGAACGTCGATCGTGGTGTGGCTCTGGTCCACCGACAGCCCGACATTGACACCCGGCATCAGCCGCGCGCCGATCCCGGCGACGCCGCCGATGGTCCGGCGCTTGTCGCCGACGAAATCCCCGATCGTGCTGGTATGCGCGCCAACGCCGTAGAATTCGGCCCAGCTTCGGAAGCGGGGCGTCTCGGTGGTCTCCGACGCACCGCCGCCGCCGGGATTGGCGCGCGACGCGCGGTTGAAGCCGTAGCTCGCCTGATCGCCGAGGCGCCGCAGGAACTGGCTACCGAGATCGCCAATGGCAATACCTGCGGATTGCCCGGCATTGAAGTCGGTCGATGATGGCAGCGGTGCGGCTGCTGGCGGTGGCGTCGTCGGTGGCGGCGTGGTTGGGGGCGGCGTGGTAGGAGGCGGCGCGACCTGGGCGGATGCAAGCGAAGGCGCAACGACAAGCGCGACGGCAAGGCAGAGTACAATGGTCCGGCGTTGCCGACTGGCAGCCGGGCTGCTGTCCGTTTGGGCGTATCGCGATGGATCGCGCATTGTCACTCGTTTCGAAATTATCGCTGCAGTGCCGTTCGACTGCGGCAGAGCATACGCGATCCCTTCAGCATTGCCGCTGCGCATTGAGCGCCTCCGGTGGCGATTGACGCGTATTGTTGTGCGATTGCCACAGCGGATTCGTGTCGCTTTTCATCACGTTATGGCCATTCACGCAGAGCGGGCTGACGATGTTTCAATCCGGCGCGTCTGCTCATGGGTCCGGTCAGCGGCTTTCGATAGGTACGCTTGAACGCGGCCGGTGATATCAAAACCTCTGCCGTAAAAAGCCAAAGACTTGCGTAGCCAAAATTTTCATGTTGGAATTCTTGCGCAATCGGATTGAGGCCGTTCGACTGTGCGTTTTGCGAGCAGGACATTCAGCAGACACCGGGAAGCCCGCTTGTGGCGTGGTACGCATGATGCGTGGCCGCGTCTTTTTTGTATCTAGATCGGGAGACAGACGATGCAGAAGGGCACCGTCAAATGGTTCAACCCAACCAAGGGTTATGGCTTCATCAAGCCGACTGTCGGCGACAAGGATGTCTTCGTGCACATCTCCGCTGTCGAGCGCGCAGGCCTTAGTACCCTCAACGAAAACCAGACCATCGAATACGACCTGGTGGAAAATCGCGGCAAGGCGTCTGCCGAGAACCTCAAGGTCTCATAACTAAGTCTTGCTGTGCCGGCCCTGACATACATATGGGCCGGCCGACTGATCTAGTCCCGGCACAGACCGGCGGCAATTGTGGATGATGCCTTATCAGCCGAGCATCGCACGTTCGCGCGCCTTGATGATGCCGACGACGGTGTCGTTAACCGGAGTAGCGACGCCGAGCGGTTTGCCGATCCGCGGAATCGAGCCGTTGATGGCGTCGATTTCGCACGCGCGTCGGGCCTGATAGTCCAGCAGCATTGATGGGCGCGCGCCCGGGATCTTGCCGCCGAGCCTGCGGATATGCGCGACCGGATCGCCCACGTCCAGTGTGATGCCCGATGCGGTTGCGACCGCGATAGCTTCCTCGGCGCAGCCGCGCGCGACGCTCCAGGCATCGCTATCGTCGAGGATCTCACCAATCGTCAGGCCGGTGGTGCAAGACGTTCCTGAGAACGCGACATTCATGATCAGCTTTTCCCAAACCATCTGCTTGATGTCGTCGAACAGCGCGACCTTGAAGCCGGCCGATTCCCAGATCTTGGCTGAGGCTTGCAGCAACTGCTTCGGCAGTCCGGCATAGGAGCCGAAGCGGATCATTTCCATGCCGTTGTGATGCACATGGCCGGGACCGCGCATCGAGGCACCAAAGCCGCCAACGACACCGACGGCAATGCGATCGGCGCCGAGGACGGGCGCTGCAATTTCGGGCGATCCCAATCCGTTCTGGATCGTTTGAACTATGGTGCCGGGGCCAAGCAGCGCTGCGCAGCTGTTCGCGGCGGCTTCAACATCGAAAGCCTTGGTGGCGATGATGACGAGATCGCAGGGACCGATATCGTCGGTGGTAGTCGAGGCATGGATCGAAACGGTGCGGTCGCCGCTGGCGCCTTCGCAGCGCAGGCCGTGGGTGTTCATGGCCTCGGCATGGTCAGGCCATAGCGTCACGGCATGAACCTCGTGACCGGCATTGACCATCAGCGCCGCATAGACCGAGCCCATTGCACCGCAGCCGACGATTGCGACTTTTGCCATTTGTATTCTCTCCCTGATGATCCGGCGACGCTTGAATTGCGTTTTTGAGGGCCGACTATTCCTGCGCGTGCAGGTGCTTCATTGAGGTCGAGTTTAGAATGATGGCTTTGCCGTTGCACGCCCCATCGGCTCGCGATTGCGGCAAAATAGTCTTTTGAGATGAGCCGGACCAATGCAATATGAGTCGTCCGCTTGGCGGGCCTAAAAATAACAACCGCATGTGCGGAATGGGAGAGACCTCGATGATACGTCGCTTTTTGGCGGCAGCGGCCCTGTCGCTGCTCGGTATCGTGTCTGCCGCAGCGCAAGACAAGCCATCCGAACTCAAGATCGGCATCACCACTTACAATTCAGGCGCAGCCTCGGTATTTGGCGTTCCCGCGCGCGATGCGGCGGAATTGCTCGCCGAGGACATCAACAAGCGGGGCGGCATTCAGGGCGTTCCGGTGAAGCTTTATTTCATCGATGAAGGTGCCGGTATCGAAACGCTAATGACGGAATATCGCCGTCTTGCGCAGGACACCAAGGTCGACGTGATGTTCGCCTCGATCTCGTCGGGCGTCTGCAATAAGATCGCGCCGCTCGCCGAAGACCTCAAGATGCTCAATTTCATGTGGGATTGCGGTACGCAGCGCATTCTCGAAGATGATAAATATCAGTACGTTTTCCGCACCCAGGCCAATGCAACGCCCGAAGTGCTGGCACCGTTGCTGTATCTCCTGAAGACGAAGCCGGATTTCAAGACCGTTGCGGTGGTCAATCAGGATTACGCCTGGGGCCGTGATAGCTGGGAGATCTTTTCGGCTGCGCTCAAGGTGCTGAAACCCGATGTGAAGGTTGTCGCCGAGTTCTTCCCGAAGTTCGGCGCGCCCGACTTCTCGACGGAAGTCTCGCGCCTGCTGGCGCTGCGTCCGGATGTCGTGCTGTCGACCTCATGGGGCGGCGACCTCGACACCTTCGTGCGCCAGGCCAATCAACGCGGGCTGTTCAAGAACTCGCAATTTGTGTTGCCGCTGGCTGAATCATCGCTGGAGCGCCTCGGAGCCGATCTGCCAGAAGGCGTGATCGTCGGCGGTCGCGGTGACCACTATTTCCTTCACCCGGAAATGAAGAACGATCCAAAGTTCAAGGCCTTTGTCGATGCGTTCAAGGCCAAGACCGGGCGCTATCCGATCTATTCGGTGTATCACATGGCACAGGCATTCGCGGCGCTGGAAGCGGTCTACGCCAAGGCGGTGCCGGCCAATGGCGGCAAGTGGCCCACCAAGGAGCAGGTCGCCAAGACGATGCCAGGCCTCAAGTTCCAAGCCTTTGGCCGTCCGGTGGAAATCCGTGCTGACGGGCAGGGCGTCGAGGATCAGCTGATTGGTACGACGCGCCGTGTCCCGGCCTATCCCTTCGCCGTGCTCGATCAAATGACCATCTTCCCGGCATCGCAACTGATGCCGCCGGTCGGTCAGAAGTCGGATGCGTGGATCAAGACGCTGACCCCAGCGATCATCAACATCAAGGTCGATAACTTCTCGTTCGACAAGTGATCGATACTGGTTGGCGCGGCGCGTTGGGAGCATGCCCGGGCGTCGCGCCGGAGGTCTGTGATGTCGTTTGATACTCTGATGCTCGCGATCTGCGACGGCGTCGCCTATGCGTCGCTGGTGTTCCTGGTGGCCGTTGGTCTCACCTTCGTATTCGGCGTACTGGGCGTGCTGAATATTGCCCATGGCTCGTTTTACGCGTTCGGTGCCTATCTGGCGGTGTCAGGCGGGATTGCGCTGACCAAGGCCGGATACAGTCCCTGGCTGACCTTTCCGGTGCTGTTCGTGGCGGCCATTGTCGTTGGTGCCGTACTCGGTGGCGCCATGGAAAAATTTCTGCTCCAGCGCATCTATGACAAGGAGCAGGTGCTGCAGATCCTCGTTACCTTTGCCGTCTTCATGATGCTGGAGAACGTGCAGCGGCTGATCTGGGGCGTGCAGCCCTATTTCATGTCGGAGCCATTGCAACTGCTCGGTAACGTCTCGGTGTTTGGGATCACTTATACGGCGTATCAAACCATCTTTTTGCCGGTCCTGGCGGTGTTGGTATTGCTCTGCCTGCGTTATTTCCTGCGTTACACCAATATCGGTGCGCAGATATTGGCCGTTACCGAAGATCGCGAAGCCGCCTGCGCCATCGGCATCAATGCGCAGAAGATCTATTTCGTGACCTTTATCGTGGGCGCAACGCTAGCCGCCCTTGGCGGTGCATTGGCGGCACCAACCACCTCGCTGATCCCCGGCATGGGCGCCGAGATGATCGTGCTGTCCTTCGCAGTGGCGGCGACGGCCGGTCTTGGCCAGATTGAGGGTGCAGCGGTCGCGGCACTGATGATCGGCCTCGGCCGTTCGCTCGCGGTCTATACCGCGCCGGAATTCGAGGTGCTGGTTCCTTATATCCTGATGGTGATTGTGCTGATCTTCCGCCCAAGCGGGCTGTTCGGCGTGCAGCAGTTGCGGAAAATCTGACATGACGCTGCGTAATGTTTCGCTCGTGGTGCTGGCGATCGTCCTCGGGGCCGTGCCGCTATTCGCCGGCTCCATGCAAACTTTCATGGCCATCGTCTATGCGAAGAGCCTCGCAGTGCTGGGCATCATCTTGCTGCTGCAGGCCGGGCAGGTGTCGTTCGGCCATGGCATGTTCTTCGCGACCGGTGCATACACGGCAGCGTTCCTCGGTCGTGCGCTCGGCGGCGGCGATTTGATGTTGCTGATCGTGGCCGGACTGGCGAGTTCGCTGGTGCTCGGGCTCGTGGTCGGCCTGTTCGTAGTGCGTTATCGCTACATCTTTTTCGGCATGCTGAATCTCGCTTTCTCGATGGTGTTGTACTCGATCCTCGAGAAATTCTTCCACATCACCGGCGGATCCGACGGTTTGCGTATCCGGCGGCCAACGCTGTTCGGACAATCTTTTGAACGCAGCGAATTCGACACGGTGCTGTATTACGTAACGCTGGTCATGACGCTTGGCGCGGCCATTCTCGTTTGGCGCTACCTGAAGAGCCCGCTCGGTCAGGCCCTGAAGGCGATCAAGACCAATGAAACCCGGCTGGAATATATCGGCCTGTCGGCGCGCTCGGTGTTGCTGGTCGGCTATGTAATCTCGGCAGTTTTGTGCGGCCTCGGTGGTGCCTCGCTCGGCATCATCCAGGGCATCGCCACGCCGGAATACACCTATTGGACCCGCTCAAGCGAATTCGTCTTCATCGCCATTCTCGGCGGTGTCGGCAATGTGGCGGGCGCGCTGACTGGTTCGCTGGTCTACGAGGCCGTTCGCACCTATGCCGCAGCTTTCGTCGCGGATTCCTGGCAGTTGATCCTCGGCTTCGTGCTACTCGTCATCATCTTGCGGGCACCAGAGGGCATCGTCGGCCTTGCGCAGTCGATCGCCGCGCGCCGAGATTCGGCACGCAAGGCTGTGGAGGCCGCCAAATGAGCAGTGCAGCGCCTTCCGTTCTGCTTGAAGCACGCGGGCTTGAAATCCGCTTTGGCGGCGTCATCGCTGCTGATGGCATCGATCTCGATGTTTATGCTGGTGAAAATCTCGCCATCATTGGCCCCAATGGCGCCGGCAAGACGACCTTTCTGAATATCTGCACCGGATATTTGCGCCCGAAGGCCGGATCGGTGCGATTTGAAAACAAGGAAATCACGGCGCATCCGCCACGTGAGATCACGCGGCTCGGCATCGCGCGCGCGTTCCAGATCCCGCAGCTGTTCGCTGAACAGACCGTGCTGGAGAACATGCTGCTGGCGGCGTCGGCGCGGGAGCGGCGCTGGAATCCGTTCCGGCCGCTCGATGAGATCGCCGAGCGTGACGAAATGCTGGCACTGCTCGACCTGGTCGATTGTGCGGATCATCGCGATAAACGCGCCGGCGAGTTGCCGGAAGGCCATCGGAAGCTTGTCGATATTGCCATCGCGCTGGCGCTGAAGCCGAAGCTGCTGTTGATGGATGAGCCCACCTCGGGCGTGGCGTCGGCCGACAAGTTTGGTGTGATGGAAATTCTTGTCGCAGCGTTGGCCAGGGCGAAGGTTGCCTCGGTGTTCGTTGAACACGACATGGACATGGTGCAACGCTATGCCAATCGGGTGGCGGTGTGGAGTAGCGGCAAGATCCAGCGCGTGGGGCCGCCCGTCGATGTGCTGCAGGATCCGGAAGTGATCCGCACGGTGATAGGTGTCTGACATGCTCACGCTCGACAAAGTGACCGTTTCATTCGACACAGTGCCGGTGCTGCGTGACGTATCCTTTACGCTGATGCAGGGTGAAACCGTCGCCTTTGTCGGCCGCAATGGCGCCGGCAAGACCACGACGCTGCGCACCATCATGGGCTTCACCCGGAATGGCGGAAGACTTGTCTTCGATGGTCAGGATCTGGCCAAGGTCGAGTCCCATCTGCGACCGGGGCTCGGCATCGGCTATGCGCCGGAGGATCGCCGATTATTTTCACGCTTCACGGTCGAGGAGAACATCCTGCTGCCGGCGCGCGTTGCCAAGCTTTCGGCGGTGGAGACCGAACGCCGACTTGGCCGGGTCTATGAGATATTGCCTGAACTCAAGGAGATGGCCCGACGCCCGGCAGGCTCGGTGTCAGGCGGGCAGGGCAAGATGGTCGCGCTCGGCCGCGCTCTGATGATCGCGACCCGACTGATCCTGCTGGACGAGCCGTTCCAGGGGCTGGCGCCGATTTTGGCCAATCGCTACGCCGAGGCGTTGCGGCGGCTCCGCGATGCCGAGCCCAATCTGGCGCTGATCATCACCGAGTCCAATCCGCATTTGCTGCGCAGCTTTGCGGAACGCATCATCACGATCGAGCGCGGCGAGATTGCGCAGGACGTGCCGAATGAGGGATTGGCGGCATAGCCTTGAGGCTGACCGCCCCTAAGGGCGGCGGTCGCGACCGAAGGCAGGCTCAGGCCTTCTTCTTTTTGGCTTTCTTGGCGCTCTTCTTCGCCGGCGGCTTCTTTGGTGCGGGGGCCGGCTTGGTTTCGGGGGCAGGAGGCTTGGCGTTCAGCACTTCGACGGCCTTGCGCATCGAACGTGCATAGCTGTCAGCGGCATTGTCGGCAGACATCTGCAGGCGGCGGGCGGCGGCGGTGCCTTGCTCGGTCGCATCCTTTGCCAGCTGCTTGAAGCGATCCTTGCCGGCCTTGTCCTTCGCCTTGGCGGCGAGACCGAGATAGCGATCACGCCGGGCCTTCACGGCGGACATCAATGTCTTGTTCTGCTGCTTCGCAGTTTGCCGGATGACCACATCCAGATCGGCGTCCGCCATACTTCATTTCCTTAAGTGACAGCCAGAATAGTCAATGGTTTCAATTATGCAGTCGCCTCAGAGGCTTTGCAATCGTCGCATCCTACACGCGCATGAACTGGCGAATGCCGAGACATCCCGAGCCCCATGTCGCTGAGCTCGATGAGGCCGTTTGCCGAACTAGGCTCCGTGTCAGGTCTGGTAAGCATGGATTAGGTTTCTTTACCGTAAAGACATTCCCAAGTTGTGTGTCACATACGGAATCGTGGTACCGCGGACTTCCGTCACCGAGACCTCTGTGGCTCTGAACCCAGGGGTATGTTTCTGCGCCAGATTGTGGGGAATTGAACGGTGGTGGATCATGCGCAGATGACGGTGCCGGTGAGATCGCGTTTTCGGATTGGCTTCAGGACGTCGATCATTGCGCTGTTCGTCGGCGTCGTCCTTACCGTCGGCCTGGCGCTGGTTTATCTCAGCTTCAGCAGGGTCAACACGATCATCCGGACGGCGGCTTCGTCGTATCTCAGCGTGGTCGCGCAGGCTGCGACCGATCGCATCGATGCGCAGCTCAAGAGCGTTCACGACAATCTGGATATCCTGCGCGGTATCACATCGGTCCAGTCCGCGGAGCTCAAGAATAACCCGCGGCTGAACATCCTGCTGGCGTCGATGCTGCGCAACAACAAGCAGCTCTTCAGCCTGTACATGGGATATGAGGACGGCTCGTTCCTGGAAATGGACCTCATCGACCGAACGGGAGCTGGGGTGAAAGCGCGCTTCGGGGCGCCGGACGGGGCCAGATTTCGCCTGTTCACGATCGTGAAGGCAGGCGATTTTGGACCGCTTCAGACCACGACCGCCTATCTCGACGATGCGCTGCGGCCTTTGGCAAGTCTGCCCGGGCCTGTCGATTTCGATCCTCGCGTTCGGCCGTGGTATCGCGGCGCCTTCGAGCCCAATGCCAGTCTGCTGACCGAGCCCTATATTTTCTATCAGACCGGTGACATCGGCTACACGCTGCGAATGCCCATTGTGGAGGGGCAGCGGGGTGTTGTGGCCGGCGATATCCTGCTCAGTGAAGCCGAGGCCATGCTGCGTAAGCAGCAACTCGGGCATTCGGGCGTGGCCTACCTGTTTGATGATGCCGACCGGGTGCTGGCGCATCCCGAGATGTCCCGCTGGCTTGAAGCCACGAGCGTGCCGAACAAACTGTCGGAGCTACCGCGACTGAGCGATGTCGATACGATCGGCGCTACTGCGGCCATCAAGGCGTGGCGCCAGACCGGCGTTGAGCAACAGTTCTTCGATGACGGAACCGGGCGTGCCTATGCGGCGGCATTCAGGCCCGTAGAGATGGCTGGATCGGCCAATCTTCGCGTTGGCTTCTTCGCTCCGCTCGATGAATTCTATGCCGAGATAGAGCAGGAGAAACGCACGCTCTTCATTCTCGCATTTTGCTTCGTCATCGCCGCCGTACCGATTGCGTTCTGGATCGGCAACAAACTGTCGCTGTCGCTGCGGATTCTGGCGCGCGAGGTGGATCGGATCCAGAACTTCCGCTTCTCGTCCATGCCACAGCTGCATTCGCCGATCCGCGAAATCGACGATCTCGGGCGATCGGTTTTCACCATGCGTACGCTGGTGCAAACATTCTCGAATTTCGTTCCCAAGCGTCTGGTTCAGCAACTGGTCGAAACCGGCACGGCCATGCAATTGGGCGGAGAGCGCCGCGAGGCGACCATCCTGTTCACGGATGTCGAGAATTTTACAGGCATGACCGAGAACGAGGATCCGACCCGGGTGATGCTCTATACGTCGCGCTACTTCGCTGCGATTTCGGACGTCATCGCCACCCATCAGGGCACGGTCGATAAATATATCGGCGATGCCGTCATGGGACTCTGGAACGCGCCGATCGAACATACGAACCATGTGGCACAGGCCTGTGCCGCCGTGCTCGATTGCGTCGAAGCCAATCGCAAGCTCAACGAGGAATTCGAGCGCGAGGGATGGCCGGTCTACAAGACCCGGTTTGGCCTGCATGTTGGTGATGTCATGATCGGCAATATCGGGTCGCCCGACCGCATGAATTACACGGCGCTCGGAGCCACGGTGAATCTCGCGTCGCGGCTGGAAACCCTGAACAAGGACTACGGAACCAGCGTCCTGGTCAGCGAAGCCGTCAAGGAGCGGGTGGACTCCCTGTTCCTTTTCCGCAGCGTCGCCCGGATCAAGCCGAAAGGCTTTGCCGCGGAAGTGCAGATCTATGAGTTGCTCGGCGCGCGAGACCAACATTCCGCCGCCGCGTCTGATCGCCACGCCAATTTCCCTGTTTGATCTATGGGGGCGGCGCTATAGTAGGCGTATGGCAGCCCATAGAGTGAAGTTGCGGAGATGACCGAGGTGATACCCGTGCGGCGGGGGCGCCCTCGATCGGTCGAGACCGAGGATGCGATCCTGGAGAGCGCCTATCGCATGATGGCGGCTGAGGGGCTCGCTGCGACGACGATCGATGCGATTGCGCGGGATTCCGGCGTCTCCAAGATGACGATCTATAAATGGTGGCCGTCGCGCGAAGCGGTGCTGATCGACGCGTTCCTGCGGCAGGCGTCCACCATGCTACCGCTTTCCGAGAGCGGCGATCCGTTTACCCGCATCACGAAACATGCCGCCGCCTATGCAGTGGCGCTGAACAGCGATTTTGGCAAGGTGCAGCTCGCTGTCATTGCCGAATGCATCTCGCGGACCGGTTCAGCGAAGATCTTTTCCGAACGCTATCTTGGTATCCGCCGGGACATATCGCTGGCGATTATCAAGGACGGCCAGAAGGACGGCAGCATCGTTGCTTCGGAGCCAGCCGGCGATCTCTATGACCGGATCTATGGCACGCTGTTTTATGAGTATATCTTTGGATTTCGGCCGCTGACGGCCGACTATGCGCGCAAGCTCGTCAGATCCGTATTGTCGGCGCAATAGTCAGATGCCGCCTTGCCGCGCGCGGCGAAACCAGCGCCAGGTTTCGCGCGTGACGGCCCGGTAGCCCCAACCGCGATGCGTGATGCGTTCGTCGATGATGGCGTTGAGCTTTGGCAATGCGTGGAAGGGCACCGACGGGTAGGCGTGATGCTCGACATGGAATGGCATATTCCAGGTGAACCATTTCGTCAGCGCGTCGGTATAGGTCGTGCGGGTGTTCTCATAGGCGCTGCGGGTACGCTCGCAGCCGGTGTGTTCGGCATAGAGATAGGGCCGCAGGAATAGCTGGCCGACATAGAGCGGGACGAGCCAGCACCACAGCAGCATCGTGCTGGAGAAGGCGATGGAAGCGATCAGTAGCGCCAGATAGACGAGGGCATAGATGCGGGCTTCGCGCACCACCATGCCTTGCTTGGATTCCGGGATCCACGGCGCTACGGCTTGTCCGGTCACGGCACGCCGGACCAGCAGGCGGATCCGGTTGGTCAGTTGCACGATGCCGGTATAGGCGATGGCGAGTCTGGTGTCGGACGAGGGGATCGTTGCGGTGACGAGTTCAGGATCGCGGTCGGGATCCTGCGTGAAGCGGTGATGGTCCCAGTGAAATAGCGCATAGTGTTCATAGGGTAGAACGATCATCAGCGACGAGACATGGCCGAGGGCCTCGTTCAGCCGCCGGCTGGTGAACACAGTCTTGTGCGCGGCCTCGTGCACCGCCATGAACAGGAAGGCGATGAGATAACCCTGGATGACGATCAGCGGGATCGCCCACACCACGCCGTAGCGGGTGGCGACCTGCCAGATCAGCGTTCCAACCAAAGCGATCAAGGCATAATGGCTGATCGAGCGAATGAGCCCCGGAAGATTGGCGCGAACCGACAGGTCCTTCAGCTGTGCGGGCGTTAGGGCGCGGGTTTCGATCTTGCCATGGCCAACTGCATCCATCGTCATCGGTTCGTCCCGTTCTCGGTTCAGGCGTCGGCGGCGAGCAGCGCCGAGACTCTCGTGTTGATGAAGGCGGCATCGACCGGGTTCTTGACCGGGTTGCCGGCGCGGTGTCCGTGCAGCGAGGGGATAGGGCACAGTTCGGCCGCGCGTGCGTTCGTCAGCAGGGGGAGTTCGTCTTCGTTGTCGCCGACCTGAAAATAATTGTCCGTCTGCCCGGGCATCAGCAGAACGCGTGCCTTGATAGCAGCCATGGCTTTCCGGAAGTCGGCACGGAATGCATCGCAGCGGCTGATATCGCCATTCTGCCAGGTCCGGAGCTGGGCCAGCAGATTGTTGGCATCACGATGCGCGAAAGCGACGTCCCATGATCGCGCCAGATAGTCTTCCAGCGAGGTGAAGCCGGCTTCGCGCCAGATTTCGTCGCGGTAGAAGCCATGCGACATTGCCCAGCCGGCATAAACCCGCCCCATGGCGCGAAGTCCGGCAGATGGTTTCGAAACGAAGCGGCCATCGACAAAGGCAGGATCGGTGGTCAAAGCGGCCCGCACACTTTCGAGGAATACGGCGTTGAACGGCGAACAACGGGCGCTGCCGCAGACCACTGCCGTGCGTGCCACCATGTCCGGATAGCGGGCGGCCCAGTGATAGGCCTGCATGCCGCCCATCGACCAGCCATAGACCAGTGCCAGACGGGCGATGCCGAATTGCTCGGTCAGCAGGCGATGCTGGATCGAAATAGCGTCATGATAGCTGATGTTCGGATAGGGGGCGCCAGCCAGAGCTTCCAGCGAATTCGATGGCGATGACGACAGCCCGTTTCCGAACAGATTGGGGATGACGATGAAGTAGCGGTCCGAATCGAGTGCGGCGCCCGGCGCGATCAGCCACTCAGTGTCGTAGTGTTGTGCGCCGAACGACGTTGGATAGAGGATGACGTTATCTTTGGCAGCATTGAGTGCGCCATAGGTCTTGTAGGCAAGCTGCAGGCGCGGGTGCCGCTGGCCGGATTGCAGCAGCACGTCACCCGCCTCGAAGATCTGGTAGTCGTTCGGCGTATTCATGCTGCAGCTCCGGAAGGTCCATTGACGCTTGCCGAGGGTGCGACAAGCGATCCGCTCGACAAAATTTAATAACTGTACTATTGGTATATTAATTTGCGAAGAGCGCAATGCCGAAACTTCGGCATTGCCGCCTGAATAGCATGCAGCTGGTCGTCGCCCGTTGGCGGTTCGGCGACATCTTGTTTTTGTATTCGAAACGTACAAGAGACTTGCGGCCCGTTAGTCTATTCACTGGCCTGTCATCGGCGCAGAGGCGGAAAGCGGCCAGGTTGTCCGCATAAGCCGCTGCGAACTCGAAGTCGCGCTTGCCCGCAACCCACTCAAAGGAGTCTGGATCATGGGAACCATCACCACCAAAGACGGCACCGAGATTTTCTACAAGGATTGGGGCACCGGGCAGCCGATCGTGTTTCATCACGGCTGGCCCCTAAGTGCGGACGACTGGGACAACCAGATGATGTTCTTCCTCAATCAGGGCTATCGCGTCATCGCGCACGACCGCCGTGGCCATGGTCGCTCCAGCCAGACCGCGACCGGTAATGAGATGGACACCTATGCGGCCGACGTCGCCGAACTCACCGACAAACTGGATCTGAAGGACGCCGTGCATATCGGTCACTCCACCGGCGGCGGCGAAGTTGCGCGTTACGTCGCGCGTGCCAAGAAGGGACGCGTCGCCAAGGCGGTGCTGGTCAGCGCCGTGCCGCCGATCATGCTCAAGACCGAGAACAATCCCGGCGGCCTGCCGCTCGAAGTGTTCGACGGCTTCCGTGCTGCGCTTGTTGCCAACCGTGCGCAGTTCTACGTCGATGTCCCGGCCGGGCCATTCTACGGCTTCAACCGGCCGGGCGCGAAAGTCTATCAGGGCGTGATCGACAACTGGTGGCGGCAGGGCATGATCGGCGGCGCCAAGGCGCACTATGATTGCATCAAGGCATTTTCGGAAACCGACTTCACCGAAGACCTGAAGGCGATCGATGTGCCGGTGCTCGTTTTGCACGGCGATGATGACCAGATCGTGCCTTATGCCGACGCTGCACCACTGACGGTGAAGCTGCTCAAGAACGGCACGCTGAAGACCTATCCGGGCTTCCCGCACGGCATGCTGACCACCCATGCGGATGTGATCAACCCGGATCTGCTGGAATTTGTTCGCAGCTAAACGAACCGGTGTGAACGACGCAGTACGTGTTGCGTCGTTCGCATTGTCTTCAATGGTCCTGCGACCGGTGCTCGCGAACTGAGCGGTCCCCCGTTGATGACCGGGATATGACAGTTCGGGGCGCCTGCCGAACAATAAATGCGTTGTCCTCGTTGCGGAAAAGTTACGATCAGGCAAATATGCAACCTTTGATAGCGCGCGCCGTGCCGACTTGGTACGGGCGCTTTGTTGACGATGCATTTTTTGGGCGGTTTGTGGGGACGCGCAATGGATTCCGGTCACGAAGCGAGTGAGTCTCAGAAAGACGTTGTTGCAACGACATCGACGGCACTGTCCGCACAGCTGGAGAAGATCATATCCAGGGCGGATTCGAGTTATGTGCCGCCTTCAGCGCGCGCCAAACGACGCAGCCGAGCCAAGGCAGATGATCGTTTTGCTATCCGCAAGAATTTCCTCGAGGCGCCGCGCAGCGATCCCAATGCGTTCGAGCGTATCATCGGCGAAAGCGATCTGCTGTCGATCAATTTTCTGGATCGGGGCAAGCGTGCAGCGGCGGCCGTGTGCCGGATCAGAGTGCCGAGTGACGGCGGGGCGTGGTACGGCACCGGCTTTTTGGTCGGACCACGACTGTTGCTCACCAATCATCACGTGCTTGGCGACGAAGACGAGGCGAGCCAGTGTGAGGCCGAGTTCGGCTACGAGCACGACATCGATGGCGTGTTGCGCGATCCGGTCTGCTTCAACCTGCGTCCGCATGAAATATTCTATACCAACGCCGAACTCGATATCACCTTTGTGGCGATTACGCCGTTGTCGGATGACGGCGTACCGCTCGATCGCTACGGCCGGCTCCCGCTGATCCCGCTGTCGGGCAAAGCAGTCGATGACGAATGGGTCACGATCATTCAGCATCCGGGCAGCGAGCCGAAGCAGATCGCGATCCGCGCCAGCCAGATCGTCACGCTTGACCCAACCTCGGCTGTCGGGATCGACCTTAGTCAGTTCATCCATTATTCGACAGATACGCAACCGGGGTCTTCGGGCGCGCCAGTGCTGAATGACCAGTGGCAGGTGCTGGCGTTGCATCACAAGGCGGTTCCTGCGCCGAGCAAGCCCGGCGCAGTCGTCAAGGATCCGGTATGGATCGCCAATGAAGGCATTCGGATCAGTGCCATCTTTTCACTGCTCGAAAAGGAACGATTTGCAAAACGGCAGGCAGGGCTCGTTCTCGACAGGCTCGACAAGTCGCTCGGCCTCAGTCCGATGTCCCAGGGCATATCGGTTGGCGAGACGCTTCTGGAGGCTGACCGTAAGCCGCTTCAAGTGTCACGCTGGGCAGGTGTTCGTGGCTATGATGCGGGGTTCTTCAAGAGCAATCCCATCGATCTTGCGACGATCTATGCACCGCTGCTTGCCGCCGGCAAGGTTGCGCCATTGCTGGATGGCTCGGGATATGAACTGGCCTATCATCATTTTACGTCGGTGATCCATGAAGAGCGCAAGTTTCCACTGATCACGGCGGTCAACATTGCCGGGGGGAAACTCATCCATCCCGGTAAGCGAAAGGATACGTGGCGGCGCGACGCGCGGATCGCGGACGAGTATCAGCCGGACGGTGCCTTCTACGAAAAGGCCAAGGGTAACGATCCAGTTCAATTCAGCCGGGGGCATCAGGTCCGTCTGCTCGATCCATGCTGGAGCGCACTATCCGACGATGTGGAACGTCTTGAGGAAGCCCAAGCGGGTTCCGAGGATACGTTCCACTACACCAATGCAGCGCCGCAGGTGCAAAGCTACAACGATATCGACTGGGGCAATCTCGAGGACTATCTGCTGGATAAGGCGCAGACCTCCGAGAAGCGGTTGACGGTTTTTACCGGACCGATCTATCGCGATGACGATCCCTATTATGGCAAGGGTCGCAAGGGCGGACTGTGGAAGGTGCCGCTCTCGTTCTGGAAAGTGGCGGTGCTGCAAAAGACGACGACCAAGATCGCCGCGGCGGCGTTCATCGTTGGGCAGACCCAGTATGTCCAGGCGCTGTATGAGGCCAAGGTGTTCTCCGGATTGAAGCCGTACACCGTGGATGAAATGCGCAAGCGCAGGATTCAAACCACGATCGTGGCGATCGAGGAGGCGACCGGTCTGGATTTCTCGGTGGTGAAGCCGTTCGATGCACACGGGACGCTGGAATCGACGCGAAGAACCCGGCGGATCAACGATATGGACGACGTCGTAATCTGACCTGCGGGCTGCACTGCATGGCAGTGCGACCCCGAACGTTAGATCACTGTCGGCGAGATCAGCGTGTCGTCGCGGCTGGCGCTGGCGCCGGTACTGGTGGTGCAGGTGTCGCCGGTGATGCCGACGCTGTTGGTGGCCAACAGTCGTAACGCCTGCGGATAGATCTTGTGCTCGATGTCGAGCACGCGCGCGGCGAGGGTGTCGGGGGTGTCGTTATCGGCCACGGCCACGGCGCCCTGCATCACGATCGGGCCGGCATCGGTCTCCGGAATGACGAAATGCACCGTGGCGCCGGAAATCTTGACGCCGGCGCGCAATGCCTGGCCGTGCGGATCGAGGCCGGGGAAGGACGGCAGCAGCGACGGGTGGATGTTCAGCATCCGGCCGTACCAGTGTCGCACGAATTCCGCCGTGAACAGGCGCATGAAGCCGCCGAGGCAGATCAGCTCGATCTTGTGCTCGTCGAGGGTCGCCTGCAGCAGCTTCTCGAAGCCGGCGCGATCCTTGCCGAACGGCTTGCTCTCGATCACCAGCGTCTTGACGCCATTGGCCTGCGCAGTGGCGAGGCCGGGAGCGTCGGCCTTGTTCGAAATCACCAGCGCAATGTCGGCCGGGAAGCCATCTGCGGCGGCGGCCTCGATCAATGCGGTCATGTTCGACCCGCGGCCGGAAATCAGGATGGCGACGCGACGCATCACGGCCTCACAGGTCGAGTTCGAGATGTCCGTCATAGACGACGCGCTCGTCGCCCTCAGCTTCGATGACGTCGCCGAGCAGCGACACGGTCTCGCCGCCCTCGCGCAGGATGTCCATCACCTGTTGCACGGCTTCGCGCTTGACGATGGCGATCATGCCGACGCCGCAGTTGAACGTGCGCAGCAGCTCGAGTTCGGCGATATCGCCTTCCTTTGCTAGCCACTTGAACACCGGCAGGACGGTGAGGGAGGGCAGGTCGATGCGAACGCCGAGGTTCTTTGGCAGCACGCGCGGGATGTTGTCGGTGAAGCCGCCGCCAGTGATATGCGCGAGGCCCTTCACGGCGCCGGTCTCGCGGATCGCGCGCAAGCAGGATTTCACATAGAGCCGGGTCGGGGTCAGCAGCGCACCGCCAAGCGTCATCACCGGCGAGAACGGCGCTTTGTCGGCGTAAGAGAGGCCTGTGCGCTCGACAATCTTGCGGACCAGCGAGAAGCCGTTGGAATGGACGCCAGACGAGGCCATGCCGATGACGGCATCGCCCACGCCGATATCCTTGGTCGGCAGCAGCGTGCCGCGCTCCGCAGCACCCACCGAGAATCCGGCGAGGTCGTAGTCGCCGTCCTTGTAGAGGCCGGGCATTTCGGCGGTTTCGCCGCCGATCAGCGCGCAGCCGGATTCACGGCAGCCCTCTGCGATGCCAGCGACGATTGAGGCGGTGGCTTCTGGGTCGAGCTTGCCGCAGGCGAAGTAGTCGAGAAAGAACAGCGGCTCGGCGCCCTGGACCACGAGGTCGTTGACTGACATGGCGACGAGATCGATGCCTATGCCGTTATGGATGCCGGCTTCGATAGCGATCTTGACCTTGGTGCCAACGCCGTCGGTGGCGGCGACGAGAACCGGATCCTTGAAGCCGGCGGCCTTGAGGTCGAACAGTCCGCCGAAGCCGCCGATCTCGGCGTCAGCGCCGGCACGGGCGGTTGCGCGAACCATCGGCTTGATGAGGTCCACCAGACGGTTGCCGGCATCGATATCGACGCCCGCGTCCGCGTAAGTGAGGCCTTTTTTCTGGTCGGTCATGCCGGGTATCCTGCCGGAGCTGCGAAACTGTGTATTTTCGGCTGGTTACGTCGGAATCCCCGCCTGCGCAATGGCTCGTAAACGCTATCCCGATTACTATGTAGGCGGTAAGCCGGTCGGAGCCCCCAAGCTCGGATTGCGAAACAGGCCGGAGCCGGGAAGCGCCGCGTGAGTATCCCCAATTTAATCACCCTCGGGCGTATCCTGCTGGTGCCCGTGATTGTCTGGGCGATTGCCTCGAACCAGATGGAAATCGCCTTTGCAATCTTCGTGATTGCGGGGGTCAGCGATGCCGTGGACGGCTTTCTCGCCAAGCGTTTCAACATGGCCAGCGAACTCGGTGCGCTGCTCGACCCCTTGGCCGATAAGGCGCTGCTGGTCTCGATCTATGTCTCCCTGGGGATATGGGGGGCAGTTCCGCGTTGGATCGTGATTCTCGTGGTGTCGCGGGATATCATGATCGTGGGCGCCGTGATTGTGTCATGGTTGTTCGGCAAGCCGATCCCGATGAAGCCGCTGATGGTGTCAAAGCTCAATACGGTGGCGCAGGTGGCGTTCGCAGCCTTGGTCCTTGCTGCTCTCGGATTTGGTTTCAAATCCTCGCCTTACGATTTGATTTTAATGGGCTTTGTGACCGTCTTGACGCTGCTCTCTGTGTCCTTCTATCTCGTCGAGTGGATGCGACACATGAGCACCATCGAACCCGGTCAAGAGCCCCGGTAAACCGGTATTCGTGACGTTCGCCGGCCGAGCCGGCAGGAGTATTTGCGTGGTCGCCCGCGTCCAACCCCGTCAATTGGCGTTCGCGCTGCCCCATGCGGAGAGTCTGTCCCGCGACAACTTCCTTGAGGGCCCGGCCAATGCCGAGGCGCTGGGACTGATCGACTGCTGGCCGGACTGGCCGAACCGGGTCATGCTCCTTGTCGGCCCGGAGGGGTCCGGCAAGAGCCATCTGGCAGCGATCTGGGCCGAGGAGGCCGGCGCGCGCTCCACCATGGCGCACAGCCTGACAGCTGCGACGGTTCCAGCTGAGTTGGTGACCAACGCACTGGTGGTGGAGGATCTCAATGCCGGTGCCTTCGACGAGCGGGCGCTGTTCCACCTTCTTAATCTGGCACGTCAGGACAACGCCTATGTGCTGATTACGGCGCGGGTCGCCCCGGCCGCCATGGAGGTCGAGTTGCGCGATCTGCGGTCGCGGCTCCGTGCGATCCCGGTAGTCAATTTGCTGCCGCCGGATGACGGGTTGTTTCGGGCGCTGATCGTGAAATTTTGTGCCGATCGCCAGCTCAGCATCGACGAGAGCGTGGTCAGCTATGTGGCCAGCCGCATCGAGCGGTCATTCGCCGCCGCCCGCCATACGGTGGAATTGCTGGATAGCGAGGCGCTCCGGCTTGGGCGGCCGGTGACCCGTGCATTGGCTGCGGAACTGCTGCGCGACGCCTGACTTAAGCCTTGGACGTCAAACGCGGCGCGTCACACCGTGCCTTGACGGCGCGGCAGGCAGGTTCCTCAATGTCATCGAAGCGTCACGCAACTGACGCAATGTCCGCTGTGATTTGTCGGCACTATAGCGCTGCTTGAACTGGATGGATTGCTGCCTCATGGACTCCGCAGAAGAGATTGTTATTGAAGAGAAAAAGGGCGAAGCGAAGCCGGCAGAGGTGGTCGCGTCGGGTCCCGAGCGCTTCATCAATCGCGAGCTGTCCTGGCTGCATTTCAATCGCCGCGTTCTTGAGGAATCCGTCAATCCGGGCCATCCGGCGCTGGAGCGCGTCCGCTTCCTGTCGATTTCCGCAAACAACCTTGATGAATTCTTCATGGTCCGCGTCGCCGGCATCAAGGCGCAGGTCCGCGAGGGAATCAGCGAGCGCAGCCCGGACGGCCTGACCCCGGCCGAGCAACTGGTGCTGATCAACAGCGCGGTCTCCAAGCTCGGCAGCGACCAGCAGGCGATCTGGCGCGACCAGCGCGGCATGCTGGCCGATGTCGGAATCGTGCTGCTCGACGGCAAGGAGGTCAGCAAGGCCGACCGGACCTGGATCGAGGACCACTTCCTCCACAACATTTTCCCGCTGCTGACGCCGCTGGCGATCGATCCGGCGCATCCGTTCCCGTTCATTCCGAGTCTGGGCTTCACCATCGCGCTGCATCTGTCGCGGGTGTCCGACGGCAAGACGATGAATGCGCTGATCCGCATGCCCGGCAAGATTGATCGCTTCATCCGCCTGCCGACCCCCGGCAAGGACGGCGCGGTCCGCCTGATCACGCTGGAACAGGCCACCGGCCTGTTCATCGCGCGTCTATTCCCGGGCTACACTGTTCAGGGGCAGGGTGCCTTCCGCATCATCCGCGACAGTGAACTCGAAGTCGAAGAAGAGGCCGAGGATCTGGTCCGGCTGTTCGAGACTGCGCTGAAGCGTCGCCGCAGAGGATCGGTGATCCGCCTCGAAATCGAAGCCAGCATGCCGGCAGAACTGCGTGCCTTCGTGCAGCGCGCGTTGGCGACTTCGGATGACGAAATCCTGCTGGTCGACGGCATCCTCGCCATGAACGAGGTTTCGCAGCTCACGCGACTCGATCGGCCCGATCTCGAGTTCGTGCCTTATGTGCCGCGTCATCCGGAACGTGTCCGCGATCATGGCGGCGACATCTTTGCCGCGATCCGTCAGAAGGACCTGATTGTCCATCATCCCTATGAATCCTTCGACGTTGTCGTGCAATTCCTGCAGCAGGCTGCGCGCGATCCGGACGTGGTGGCGATCAAGCAGACGCTCTATCGCACCTCCAACAATTCGCCGATTGTCCGCACGCTGGTCGAGGCCGCCGAAGCCGGTAAGTCGGTAACGGCGCTCGTCGAGCTGCGTGCGCGGTTCGACGAAGAGGCCAATATCCGCTGGGCGCGCGATCTCGAACGCGCCGGTGTCCAGGTGGTCTATGGCTTCCTGGAATTGAAGACCCACGCCAAGCTGTCGCTGGTGGTGCGCCGCGAGGGCGGCTCGCTCACGACCTATGTGCACACCGGCACCGGCAACTATCATCCGGTCACAGCGCGCATTTACACCGATCTGTCATATTTCACATCCGACCCGATCATCGGTCGCGATGCCGCACGCGTGTTCAACTATATCACCGGTTATGCCGAGCCGAGCGACATCGAGAAGATGGCCGTATCGCCGCTGACCTTGCGTGGACGCATGCTCGAACACATCCGCGGTGAAGCGGCATTCGCCCGCAGCGGCAAGCCGGGTGCGATCTGGCTCAAGATGAATTCGCTGGTTGATCCGGAAATCATCGATGCGCTCTATGAGGCGTCGAATGCCGGTGTATCCGTTGAACTGATCGTGCGTGGCATCTGCTGCCTGCGGCCGGGCGTGCCCGGCCTGTCCGAAAACATTCGCGTCAAGTCGATCATCGGCCGCTTCCTTGAACATGGTCGAATCTATTGCTTCGGTATGGGCAATGGCCTGCCGAGCCCGAAAGCGGCGATATACATATCGTCGGCTGACATGATGCCCCGCAATCTGGATCGCCGCGTCGAGGTTCTGTGTCCGCTGCAGAACCCCACCGTGCATACCCAGGTGCTTGAGCAGATCATGGTGGCCAATCTCAAGGATACGGAACAGAGCTGGCAATTGTTGCCGGACGGGTCGTCAACGCGTATGAAGGCAGCGAAGGGCGAGGAACCCTTCAATGTGCACAATTACTTCATGACGAATCCGAGTCTGTCTGGCCGTGGAAAGTCGCTTGAGAAATCATCCCCGCGCCGGCTCACCCGCCGTTCGGAGCGTCACCAATCCTCGTAAGGAACCAGCAACGTGGTAGCGCGTGCCAATCAACGCGCGACCAGCGTCGCCGTCATCGATATTGGCTCCAACTCGGTGCGTCTCGTGGTCTACGAGACGCTGACGCGAAGCCTTGTCACGCTCTTCAATGAAAAGGCGCTGTGCGGTCTCGGCCGCGAAGTGCAGAGCACTGGACTGCTAGCCAAGGACGCCGTCGACAAGGCGCTGACGGCGCTTCGGCGTTTCCGTGCGCTGTGCAGGGTCATGAAGGTCGGTCGCGTCTACGCGATCGCGACCGCTGCGGCGCGCGATGCGAGCAATGGACCTGCCTTCATCGCAGCAGCCGAGAAAATCTGCGGCTGCGAGATCCAGATCATATCGGGGCCGCGCGAAGCGAAGCTCTCGGCGCTGGGCGTAATTTCAGGCGTGCACAAGCCGGATGGCCTGGTTGGCGATCTCGGTGGCGGTTCGCTCGAATTGATCGATGTCAAAGGCAATGCGGTCCGGCAGGGCGTGACGCTGCCGCTCGGTAGTCTCGCATTGCAGGACGCCTCACAAAAATCGCCGAAGAAGGCCGAACGCATCGTCAAGCTGGCGCTGGCTGACGTCGCGCAACTTAAGGCGGGCGTGGGTCGCAATTTCTATGCGGTCGGCGGCACCTGGCGTGCTCTTGCCCGGCTGCACATCATCCAGAGCGGCTATCCGCTACGTGTGATGCATGGTTATTCGATCCCGGCCACCGAAGCGCTCGATTTCGTCCGCCGCTTGCGCCGGCTGGCAACGGCCAACATTCTTGCCAACATCGAAGCCATCGCCGAACAGCGTCAGCCGCTGCTGGTCTACGCGGCGCTCGTGCTTGAATACGTCATTCGCACCGCCAAGCCGAAGACTATCGTGTTCTCGACCTATGGCGTCCGTGAAGGCTTGCTGTACGAAATGCTGCCGCAAGCACAGCGCATGCAAGATGGTCTGGTCGGTGCCGCGCAGACGATGAACGAGTTACTGTCGCGTTCGGCCCGCCACGCACAGGAGCTGAGCGACTGGAGTGATCGGTTCGCCCGTGTCGCCAAGCTCAAAGAGACCGACGAGGATCGTCGGCTGCGCCGAGTGGCGTGTCTGTTGTCCGATATCGGCTGGCGCGTTCACCCGGATCATCGCGGCGAGCAGACGCTCAGTCTGATCACGAACGGCAATTTCGGCTCGGTCGATCATCACGGTCGCGCATTCCTCGCGCTCTGTGTGTACTACCGCTACGCAGGATTCGGCGCCGAGAACGAGCCCCCGGAGCTGGTCCGCGCGCTTGTCTCGCCGGCGCAGGTCGAACGCGCCCGTTTGCTCGGCGCGTTGTTCAGGGTCGCGCATCTCATTTCGGCGGCGCGGCCGGGCGTGCTGCCCGCCACGCATTTCGCCACCAAGGATCGCAAGATGATGCTCGTCTTCGAGCATCGCATGGTCGATCTCGTCGCCGACCGCGTCGGCAGCCGCTTCAAGCAGCTGGCACGATTAGTGGGGAAGTCCGGGACGATCGTCAGGCGATAGCCACCGTCGCTCATTCTGAATGACACTACTGATTGCACCGCGGCGTGACTCTCGGTTTCCGTGCGTATACTCTTTTCCGGTGCGGCCGTTTTGGTCCACGCGGCAAGTACATACGATTTCCGGACCGGGAGAATCGAAATGTCAGCCCTTCTGATCAACCTTATCGTTCAACTGATTGGCGGCGCGATTGGCGGAAATGTTGCTGGTGGTGCATCGAAGTCTGTCGACCTTGGTACACTCGGCAACACGATCGCGGGTGCAATAGGTGGCGGCGTTGGCGGTCAAATTCTCGGAATGCTGATTCCTATGCTTTCAAACGCATCGGCAACCACCGATATCGGTTCGCTAATCGGTCAGGTGGCCGGAGGCGGTGTCGCAGGTGCGGTGCTGACGGCAATCGTCGGAGCCATCAAGAACAGATCGGCGGCGTAAAACGATCGTCATTGCGTCTCGCAGGGCGAGGAGTAGTGCGCCCCGTCCTGCTGTTTGCGACAGGCAATAGAACGCTACCTTGTACGACGCAGCCTACGCGCGATCCACCCGGATCACCCGGCCTTTTTCCATCGCCAATGCAAGGCGGCCATGCTTGAGCGCCAGGGCGGCCTCGCCGAACAACTCACGCCGCCAGCCGTGCAGGGCGCCGACATCGGCATTGTCGTCGGTGGCGATCTGCTCGAGATCGTCGACCGTGGCGATGACCTTGCTGGCGACGGCGTGACGTTCCGACGTCATGCGTAGTAGCACTTTCAGCAGTTCGACGGTGGCCGCGCCATTGGAATTGCCGCGCGGCTTCTCGATCTTCGGCAATGTGGCGGGATCGCGGGCGATGCCACGCTGGACGGCGGCGACAATGTCGCTGCCCCACTTGGAGCGATCAAAGCCCTTCGGCAGCGAACGCAGATTGGCAAGTTTCTCCAGTGAGGTCGGCGCGTGGGTCGCGATATCGCCGACGGCATCGTCCTTCAGCACGCGTGAGCGCGGTACATCGCGGCTCTGTGCTTCCTGTTCGCGCCAGGCCGCGACTTCCATCAGCACTGCGAGCTCTTTCGGCTTGCGGACGCGGGTCTTCAGCCGTTCCCAGGCGCGCTCGGGATGGAAATCATAGGTCTTTGGCGAGGTGAGAATTTCCATTTCCTCGCTGACCCAGTCGCTGCGGTCGCGCTTCTTCAGATCGGCATCGAGCTTGGCGAACACGTCGCGCAGATGCGTGACGTCGGAGACGGCGTAGTGCAACTGCTCTTCGGTCAGCGGACGGCGCGACCAATCGGTAAAGCGGTGGGTCTTGTCGGGGCGGTGGCCGGTGACGCGTTCGACGAGTTGGTCATAGGCAATGCTGTCGCCGTAGCCGAGCACCATGGCTGCGACCTGGGTGTCGAAGATCGGATGCGGCACCACGCCGGCGCGGTGCACGATGATTTCGATGTCCTGCCGCGCGGCATGGAAGACCTTCAGCACGGCCTCGTTGGCCATCAGGTCGAAGAACGACGTGAGGTCGATGCCTTCGGCAAGCGTGTCGATCACCACCGCGTCTTCCGCGCTGGCCATCTGGACCACGCAGAGCAGCGGGTAATAAGTGGTCTCGCGGAGGAATTCCGTATCGACCGTAATGACGGGGTGCTTGGCAAGTCGCTCGCACGCGGCGGTCAGCTGGGCAGTGGTCGTGATCAGTTCCATGGACGGTCCATAACGCTTTTGCCAAGGCGTTCGGCCGAAAAACCTGTTGAGTCAAGGTGTTTCGGGCAGATTGGAGGTCTGCTCCGATAGAATGAGGGTGTTTAGGTGCCGCAGAAGGTCTTCAGTACGCGCTGATCCGGCTCCGGCGGCTCGGCGTAATCCGCCATCTCCGGTTGATCTTCATAGGGTTTCGCCAGCACCGCCAGCAATTTCTCGAACGGCGCGTAGTCGTCGGCCAGGGCCGCCTGGATTACCGCCTCGACGCGATGATTGCGGGGGATGAAGGCTGGATTGATCGTCTGCATGGCCTGATGGCGGGTACCGGCGTCCTGCGACTCCCGGCCGAGTCGTGCCCGCCAGTTCACGGCCCAGGCGTCAAACGCCGTCGGATCGATGAACAGTCCGCGGACGGCTTCGTCGCTGTCTGCGTCAACCGCGGCGGCGCCGAGGCGGCGGAAGGTCAGGGTGAAATCGGCCTGATTGGCGGTCATGGCGGTCAGCAGATCCTGCGCCAATGCGGCATCGTCCGGCTGGCTGGTGAACAGCCCGAGCTTTCGGCGGAGACCGGCCTGATAGGCCGTGTCGAAAATATCGGAGAATTCGCCCAATGCGGCCTGCGCGATCTCGATGGCGGTCTTCTCGTCGCTGTCGATCAGCGGCAGCAGCGTCTCGGCGAAGCGCGTCAGATTCCACAGCGCGATGCGCGGCTGGTTCGCATAGGCGTAGCGGCCCATCTCGTCGATCGAGCTGTACACCGTCGCGGGATCGTAGGCGTCCATGAAGGCGCAGGGGCCGTAATCGATGGTCTCGCCGGATACCGAGCAGTTGTCGGTGTTCATCACACCATGGATGAAGCCGACATGGAGCCAGCGTGCGACAAGTTCGGCTTGACGGCGGATCACTGCATCGAGCAAGGCGCGAATGGGATGTTCGGCTTCGGCTGCGTTGGGATAGTGCCTGTTGATCACATAATCGGCGAGTTGTTTGACGCCGGCGATATCCTCGCGCGCAGCGAAAAACTGAAACGTGCCGACGCGAATATGGCTTGAGGCGACGCGAGTCAGCACGGCGCCCGGCAGCATCGTCTCACGCTGAACCCGTTCGCCCGTGAGGACGGCGGCGAGGGAGCGCGTTGTGGGAATGCCCAGGGCCGCCATGGCTTCGCTGACGATATATTCCCGGATCACTGGACCAAGCGCAGCACGGCCATCACCGCGGCGCGAGAATGGCGTCGGACCGGAACCCTTGAGCTGGATGTCGCGGCGCACGCCGTCGCGGTCGATGACTTCGCCGAGCAGGATCGCGCGCCCGTCGCCGAGCTGCGCCACGAAATGTCCGAACTGATGTCCGGCATAGGCCATCGCGAGGGGATCGGCGCCATCTGGCACGCGCTTGCCAGCGAGAACCTCGACGCCTTCGGGACTGGCCAGCCAGTCAGGATCGATGCGGAGTTGGTCGGCCAGTGCGCGGTTCAGCTTGATCAGCCGCGGCGCTGTCACAGGCGTCGGTGCAACGCGGGCGAAGAAATTCGCGGGCAGGGCGGCATAGCTGTTGTCGAACGGGAAGTGGACTGTCATGGCCCCAAGATGGGGGGCCACGACGTGTTAGGCAACTGCTGAAAGCGGTCTCAGGCGGCGCGAACCGTGTCGAGGAACCGGTCGACTTCGTCCTTCAGGCGATTGCTTTCGAGCGACAGCGACTGCGCTGCGGCTAGCACCTGGGTCGATGCGGAGCCAGTCTCGCTGGCGCCGCGATTGACCTCGGTGACCTCGCTGGCGACCTGGGTGCTGAGCTGGGCCGACTGCTGGACATTGCGCGCGATTTCCTGTGTCGCTGCGCCCTGTTCCTCGACCGCCGCTGCGATGGCCGACGAGACTTCGGAAATCAGCGTGATGGTCGAGCCGATCTCCTTGATGGTCTCGATCGTCTCGGCACTGGCCGCCTGCATGCCGGCGATCTGCATGCTGATTTCGTCAGTGGCCTTGGCGGTCTGCGACGCCAGCGCCTTCACCTCGGCGGCGACAACGGCGAAACCGCGGCCGGCGTCACCGGCGCGCGCGGCCTCGATGGTGGCGTTGAGCGCCAGCAGGTTGGTCTGTTCGGCAACGGCGGTGATGAGCTTCACGACGTCATCGATGCGTGCAGTGGCCTGCGTGAGTTTGACAATGCTTTCATTGGTCTTCTCGGCCTGCAGCACGGCGGTCGAAGCGATACGGTTCGATTCATGAACCTGGCGGCCGATTTCATTCACCGACGAGGTGATTTCTTCCGTTGCCGCGGCCACCGACTGAACGTTGCTCGACACCGTATGCGATGCAGACGCTGCAGAGCCCGACAGCGTCATGGTGATATCCGACGTGCGGGTCAGCGTGGTGGCAGAGGCTTCGAGTTCGGTCGAGGCGGATGAAAGCGAACCAACAAGCTCGCTGATCATCGACTCGAAGTTGCTGGTCGCCTTCGTGATGGTTTCCGCACGGGCAGCCTTGATGGCGGCCTCGGCACCGGTAGCCTGATCCGCAGCACGCTTGGCGATGAGGGCGTCCTTGAAGATCTGCAACGCGCTGGCGATGCGTCCGATCTCGGTGCTCTCGCCCTGATGCGGGATAACGGCCTCCAACTGGCCGTCGGTCAGTTGGCCCATCGGCTTCAGGATCGAGGCGATGCCGCCGGAAATGTCGCGCACCAGATACATGGCAGCGCCGAGGCCGAGCACGACCGAGGCGCCGAGAATGATAACCATCATCCAGATCGCGTTGGCATAGGTGGCGTTCGCATTGCTGCCGGCTGCTTCGGCGCCCTTGTCGTTCAACTCGACGAGCTTGGCCAATGTGCCGTCCATGGCGCGGCCGGTCGGGACGACCTTTTTGGCGTTGATCTCTTTGGCGGCGTTCACGTCGCCCTTGTTGGCGAGGGCCTGGACGTCGTTGCCCGCGGCGATGAAAGCCTTCCATTCTGCGTCGAGCTTGTCGGCCAATTCGCGCTCTGCCGGCGACGACACCAGCGGGGCATAGGCCTTTGCGGCCTTTTCAAAGTCCGATTTGCGGGCGGCAAGGTTCTTGTCGACATCCGGACGGTCGGCATCGGCCACGATCAGGTGGTCGCGCAGCACTGCGCGATACCGCGCCGACTGAACGCGCATTTCGCCGATCCAGCGGACGCTGGGGAGCCACTGCGTCTGGATATCCTGGGTTGCTGCGTTGATGGCTCGCATCTGCATGAAGGCGAGGGTGCCGATGCCCGCGATCACCACGAAGAGAAAAGCGACAATGACAAACAGCTTGGTACTGATCGAATATCTGGCGAGCACGAACATATTCCTCGGCGGTTCTAAGGCTGCGACGCCGGTCAGCCGAAATGGCGGCTGCCTTGGGTTGCGGCAGGGCAAGAAGCAGCAAGTTCCAGTTGAATCACCTGCCTTCAAAACGGGCTGGGTTCACGGCAAGACAGTGAATGGTGGTCGTCAACGTTCAGTAAATTTTGACACAAATACCGCTTTAAGTGGTTGAATCTGGTGCTGAAATACCGACGTGACGTATCCGGGTGCAGATGGTGCTTGACCCGAGGTAGCTGGTTATTGCGTGTGCAATCATGTAGTTCCCGCGTTGCGGGAGGTTTTCCGATCACTCGATTGCATTTGGAAATGGTAATCCGAAATTCATCGGTCGGAGGCCTCCGGTGATGCAGTCGCGGCCCGCAAATTCGGCCGATCTGATCACCGAGCTTTGGTTGCCGCGTCGGGTGCGGTCGGGTAAACCCTGCGCTTCGCGCTTGATCGCGAACCCGATTCCGCCCTCTGACGTATTTCCAGGATACCCATGCATCGCTACCGGTCTCACACCTGCGGCGCGCTCCGCGACAGCCATATCGACCAGACCGTTCGCCTGTCGGGGTGGTGCCATCGTATCCGCGACCATGGCGGCGTGCTCTTCATCGATCTGCGCGACCATTACGGCCTGACGCAATGCGTCGCCGACCCGGACTCGCCGGCATTCAAGGTTGCCGAGACGCTGCGTTCGGAATGGGTCGTGAAGATCGACGGCAAGGTGCGTCGTCGTCCCGGCGGCACCGAGAATGCCGAACTGCCCACCGGCGATGTCGAGATCTATATCGATGCCATCGAGGTGCTCGGCCCTGCGGCCGAACTGCCGCTGCCGGTGTTTGGTGATCAGGACTATCCGGAAGACATCCGACTGAAATATCGCTTCCTCGACCTGCGCCGCGAGAAACTGCACCAGAACATCATGACCCGCGGCGCCATCGTTGACTCGATGCGCAAGCGGATGAAGGAGCAGGGCTTCTTCGAATTCCAGACGCCGATCCTCACCGCGTCGTCGCCGGAAGGCGCACGTGACTTCCTGGTGCCATCGCGCATCCATCCCGGCAAGTTCTACGCGCTGCCGCAGGCGCCGCAGCAGTACAAGCAGTTGCTGATGATGTCGGGCTTCGACCGCTACTTCCAGATCGCGCCATGCTTCCGCGACGAGGATCCGCGCGCCGATCGTCTGCCGGGCGAATTCTACCAGCTCGATCTCGAAATGAGCTTCGTCGAGCAGGAAGACGTGTTCGCCGCCGTGCAGCCGGTCATCACCGGCGTGTTCGAGGAATTCGCCAAGGGCAAGCCGGTCAACAAGGACTGGCCGAAGATCCCTTATGCGGAGTCGCTCCGCAAATACGGCACCGACAAGCCCGACTTGCGCAACCCGATCGAGATGCAGAACACGGCAGAGCACTTCCGCGGCTCCGGCTTCAAGGTGTTCGCGCGCATGCTCGAAGACGACAAGAATCAGGTCTGGGCGATCCCCGGTCCCGGTGGCGGCAGCCGTGCATTCTGCGACCGCATGAATTCCTGGGCGCAGGGCGAAGGCCAGCCGGGCCTCGGCTACATCATGTGGCGTGAAGGCGGTGAGGGCGCTGGTCCCTTGGCCAACAACATCGGACCGGAGCGCACCGAAGCGATCCGTCAGCAGCTCGGCCTGAAGGCTGGCGATGCTGCGTTCTTCGTCGCGGGCGATCCCGAGAAGTTCTACAAGTTCGCCGGTCTCGCACGCACCAAAGTCGGCGAAGAGCTCAACCTCATTGACAAGGAGCGCTTCGCGCTCGCCTGGATCGTCGATTTCCCGATGTACGAGTACAATGAGGACGACAAGAAGGTCGACTTCTCGCACAACCCGTTCTCGATGCCGCAGGGTGGCATGGATGCACTGACAGGTCAGGATCCGCTGACCATCAAGGCTTTCCAGTACGACATCACCTGTAACGGCTACGAGATCGCGTCGGGCGGCATCCGTAATCACAAGCCAGAAGCAATGGTGAAGGCGTTCGAGATCGCCGGTTATGGCGAGGAGACGGTGGTCGAGCGCTTTGGCGGCATGTATCGCGCCTTTCAGTACGGCGCACCGCCCCATGGCGGCATGGCGGCAGGCGTCGATCGTATCGTGATGCTGCTCTGCGGTACGAACAACCTGCGCGAGATCTCGCTCTTCCCGATGAACCAGCGTGCTGAAGATTTGTTGATGGGCGCACCGTCAGAGGCTTCGCCGAAGCAGTTGCGTGAAGCGCATATCCGTCTCAATCTGCAGGACAAGTAGCCCGGCAAACCAACAAGAAGAAACGCCCTTCTACCTAACTTTTGTTTTATGACGCGCGGGAGCACGCATGTCTTCTTCATCTTCTGACGATCTCTCGCGCGCGGCGCTTGCCTATCATCGCCTTCCCAGGCCGGGTAAGCTGGAAATCCAGGCCACCAAGCCGCTCGCCAACCAGCGCGATCTGGCGCTGGCCTATTCGCCGGGCGTGGCGGCGCCATGCCTCGCGATCGCTGCCGACCCCAATGAAGCGGCGTCGCTGACCTCGCGTGCCAATCTCGTGGCTGTCGTCTCCAACGGCACGGCTGTGCTTGGTCTCGGCAATATCGGTCCGCTGGCGTCGAAGCCGGTGATGGAAGGCAAGGCGGTCCTGTTCAAGAAGTTCGCCGGCATCGACGTGTTCGACATCGAGATCGCCGCCGACACCATCGAGCGCGTGGTCGAGGTCGTCTCGGCGCTGGAGCCGACCTTCGGTGGCATCAACCTTGAGGACATCAAGGGTCCGGAATGTTTCGAGATCGAGGCGCAACTTAAAGAGCGCATGAAGATCCCGGTGTTTCACGACGATCAGCATGGCACCGCCATCATCGTCGGCGCCGCGATCAAGAATGCGCTGCTGCTCAACGGCAAGAACATCAAGAACGTCAAGATCGTCTGCTCGGGTGCTGGCGCTGCGGCGATCGCCTGTCTCAATCTTCTGGTGTCGCTGGGCGCGCAGAAGAAGAACATCTGGGTCTGCGATATCGACGGTGTCGTGCATGAGGGCCGGAACACCCTGATGGATCGCTGGAAGGCGGTCTATGCGCAGAAGACCGATGCGCGCGTGCTGGGCGATGTCATCGCCGGCGCCGATATTTTCTTGGGCGTCTCCGCTCCGGGCGTGCTGAAGCCCGAGATGGTCAAGGCGATGGCCGACAAGCCGCTGGTGATGGCGCTGGCCAATCCGACGCCGGAGATCATGCCGGACGAAGCGCGCAAGGCACGCCCGGACGCGATGATCTGCACCGGCCGGTCGGACTTTCCGAACCAGGTCAATAACGTCCTTTGTTTCCCGTTTATCTTCCGCGGTGCACTCGATTGTGGTGCGACGGCGATCAATGAGGCGATGAAGATCGCTGCCGTCGATGCCATCGCGCAGCTTGCGCAAGACCCGCCGTCGGATGCCGTGACCGCCGGCTTCGACAACGAGACCCAGGGCTTCGGTCCGGGGTCGCTGATCCCGAGCCCGTTCGATCCACGCCTGATCCTGCGCATCGCGCCGGCCGTCGCCAAGGCGGCGATGGAATCCGGCGTGGCCTCGCGCCCGATCGCCAATTTCGAGGAATACACCGCAGGTCTCGAGCGTTTCGCATTCCGCTCCGGTCTGGTGATGAAGCCGGTCTTCGCGAAGGCAAAGACCCAGCCGGTGCGCGTGATCTATGCCGAAGGCGAAGACGAGCGCGTGCTGCGCGCCGTGCAGGTGGTGCTGGAAGAGAAGCTGGCGCGTCCGATTCTCGTTGGCCGTCCGTCGGTCGTCGAAGCCCGCATCAAGCGGTTTGGTCTGGCGATCCAGGCCGGCCAGGATTTCGACCTGATCAATCCCGAGGACGATCCGCGTTATCGCTCTTACGTGCAGTCCTATATCGACGTGGCCGGCCGTCGCGGCGTGACGCCGGATGCGGCGCGCACGGTCGTCCGCACCAATGCGACGGTGATCGCCGCGCTCGCCGTGATCCGCGGCGAGGCGGATGCAATGATCTGCGGCGTCGAAGGCCGCTACATGAGCCATCTGCGCCATGTGCGCGAGATCATCGGCTTCCTGCCGGGCGTCAGCGATTTTGCAGCGCTGTCGCTGATGATCACCAGCAAGGGTGCGCACTTCATCGCTGATACGCAGGTGCGTCCGAATCCGAGCGCGGAAGAACTCGCGGAAATCGCGGCGCTCGCTGCCAACCATGTGCAGCGCTTCGCCATGAAGCCGAAGATCGCTTTCGTGTCGCATTCTGACTTTGGCAGCTACGATACGGACTCTTCGCGCAAGATGCGCCGCGCCGCAGCATTGCTGCGTGAGAAGCATCCGGAAATCGAGTCCGATGGCGAAATGCAGGGCGACACCGCGCTGTCGGAAGCGGCCCGCAAGATCGTGCTGCCGCATTCGAAACTCGAAGGCTCGGCGAATGTCCTCATCATGCCGACGCTCGATGCCGCCAATGTCGCTTATCAGATGATCAAGACGCTGGCGGATGCGCTCCCGGTCGGCCCGATCTTGATCGGCCCGGCGCGTCCGGCGCATATCCTGACGCCGGGGGTGACAGCGCGTGGTATCCTCAACATGACGGCGGTGGCCGCTGTCGAGGCGCAGGAGCGGGCTGGGCGTCCGCAGGCGAGCCTGTTCGGCTAGCGCGTTCAGTCAGCCTCGCGCTGGCTGGATGCTGCCCGGCTATTGCGCTTTTGGATAGTTCGCCAATCTGAGAAGCATCGCGACAAATGGATGACGCCAACGAGGTCATCCATTTGTTCGTTTGAAAAATGTGATGGAATGATCATACTCGTCACGTATTTCGACGAGTATTCATTGCAGTCCAGCGAGGCCGACCAATGCCAGCGTTTATTACTTTCGGGCGCATTCTCTTTGCCGTGATCTTCATTGCGTCCGGCGCATCCAAGTTTCTCGACCTCAGCGCAACTGCGGATGCAATCGCGAACAAGGTTATCCCGACGATCCCCGCAGTCGTGACGCCCTATGCGACGCAGCTCGAAGGGCTGGCGGGCATGGAATTGAAGCAGATTCTCGCAATCGCCGTTGCAACACTGGAACTGGTCGGCGGTATTCTCGTCGCGCTGAATCTGGGTGCGCGCTTTTTCGCCCTGGTGCTGGTGCTGTTCGTGATGGCCGCGACTTTCTACTTCCACGACTTCTGGAACCTGACAGGCCCTGAGGCCAAGAACCAGATGATCCACGCGCTGAAGAACCTATCGCTGATCGGCGGCCTCTTCATGATCGCCGGTATCGGCCGCAGCGCGCGGCTGCCGGGCGGCTACAACGAAGTGTAGTTGTCGTTCAGGACACCCGCCGCCAGGCCGTTACTGTGACTTCACGCGCGGCGTCGAGGATTTGGACCTCGCTCGCTTGCAGGCCGTGACTGGAGAGAATGTCCTGCGGTGATCGTTCGGGGACGCCGGGGAAGCATCCCTCGCCGCCGGGCAGGCGGACATGCGGCGCCTGCGACAGCCAAAACACGTCGATGCGATCAAAGAACATCTCGAATACGCTGGGGCCGCCGATGACGGCGACGGTGCCGGCATGAACGCCCGCATGCGCGCAAGCGTCTTCGAAAGATGCGCCGGCCGGATTCCACAGCGTGGCTTTGTTGTTTTCGGGATCGGGGCCTATGGCAGCGATGCTGCGGCTGACGATGATGCGCTTGCGTTTCGGTGAGTTCGGCTGATCCTCGAACGAATGCCTGCCGTGCACGATTAGGTCGGCACGGTCGAGACCTGCGGTGAAAAAGGCGAGGTCGCCGGGAAATTTGAGGGTATCGGGCATCACGCCACTGGCGTCGGCGAGCATGCCGTCCGCCGAGACGATGACGTAGCCGTTGAAACGAAATGCGGGCATCAGGGGCGTCGACGAGTCCTCATTATTCCGAGATCGTCTGGACGACGCTGTTCACGGGACGGCTGCTGACCGTCGGCAGCTTGGCGTCCTTGACGATCGCTTCATCATAGGACGCGATGGTCTGCACGGGTGCCTTGGCGCGCATATGCACGACCTTGTAGCCACCGGCCTTGAGCTTGCGCAGCAGGGTCGGCAACGCTTCGGCGGTGTGTTTCTGGAAGTCGTGCATCAGGATGATACCCTTGCCGAGCTTGTCGAGCTTGGTCATCACATTGGTGATGACCTGTTCAGACTTGCGCGTCTTGAAGTCGAACGAGTCGATGTCGCAGGAGAAGATCGCCATGTTGCGCGTGCCCAGATAGGTGACGATTTCCGGCGGGTGCTGCAGCGCCGGAGCGCGGAAGAACGGTGCTGGGGCTGAGCCGAGTGCCCACTTCACGGCGCTGAAGCCTTTCTCGATTTCATCGATACGCTGCTGCTGGGTCAGTTTCTTGTTGGTCAGCGCGATATGAGCCCAGGTGTGTCCGCCGATGGTATGGCCGGCCGCAGCGACCTGTTTGAGCACCTCCGGATAATAGGTAGCGTGCTTGCCGATCGGAAAGAACACTGCCTTGACGCATTCGTCGGCCAGCGTCTTCAACACGGTCGGCGTCGTAGTCTGCCACGGGCCATCGTCGAAGGTCAGCACCACTTCCTTGTCGCGCAGGAAGTCGAGCTGCTTGAAATGTTCGAAGCCGAAACCCGGACCGCCCGTCGTGTCGATCTCGACCACACGGCTGACGCCGAGCGCATCGGGATTGGCGCAGGTCGATTTGGCGGGAGCAGGTGCAGCCGCGGGCGCCGGTGGCGGCGCGGGCGTTGCCGCGGGGGCGGGCGCTGGGGCTCCGGCTTTGGGTGCCTGCGCCTGTGCGCCTGCCGCCCACAATGAAATCGCGCTCGCAAAAATCAGACCTGCCGCACTGCGCATCACGTTCCCCTTGACCTGCGACCAGCGTCGTCAGCGAGGTGGCCGGGCTGATCCAGATGGTCGTGGCCGCAATTCTAGCGCGATTTCAGGCGGTACCGCTATGGCAACGGCCCTTATCCCCAGTCAGTGGCTGGATCGATATTGAACCGCTCAAGCCGCGGTCAGGGCACGTCCGACGGCGGTCTTGATGCGTGTATCGGTCGGTTCGAATTCGGAGGCGAAGGAGTCGGTGAGATAGCCATCGCGGCCGACCAGATATTTGTGGAAGTTCCACCGCGGCAGGTCGCGCGGCCGTGCCTCTGCCGCCCATTTGTAGAAGGGGTGCGCGTTCGGTCCCTTCACGACGGTCTTGGCGGCCATCGGGAAACCGATGCCGAAATGTCCCTCGGTAATCTCGGCGATCTCCTTGGCGCTGCCCGGCTCCTGTCCGCCGAAGTCATTGGAGGGCACGCCGACGATCATCAAGCCGCGCTCGCGGAATTCGGTCCACAGTGTCTGAAGCCCGGCATATTGCGGGGTGAAGCCGCATTGCGAGGCGGTGTTGACCACCATGATCGGGCGGCCGGCATAGTCGGCAAGTTTGATGTCGCCACCCTTGAGGCCGGGAAACGCGAAGCCATAGGCGGTCATGCGGCTCACGGCGCCTTGCGCCGAGGCGTGACGCGCGACCGCCACGGCACTTGCCGCGCCCAATACCGTTGTCAGTATCTGCCTGCGATTGATCATCGCCATTCGTCGTAGCCCAGCCTGTTTCGCGAGCAGAGTAGCGTTATCTCCGAGATGACGCACTCAACAAGCTGTTACAAGGCCGGAGTGAACGAGGCTAGCGCAGCGGCACCACGAATTCAGTGCCCTGGCCGGTCTCGCCGCCGGCGGCAATGCCCTGATCGGACACCACGATGGAGCCGCCACTCGCGAGCGCTTCGGTGATCTGGGCCATCGCGTCCGCAGGGATCGTCAGGCGGTCAAGCGCCTCTGCGGCGCTGTTTGGCAGCGGACGGGTTTTCACCTCAACCGCACCAGTGGATTTGCGGCGACGCGAAACATTGTCGTCTTCGTCCGCGTGACGCGGGACGGCAGGCAGCGAGACTGCGGTCCAGTGAAATGCCTTGGCATCATCCTTGTCGGTGCGGGCGGTAAAGATGTGAGTGCCGAGCGGGCGATCGCTGGGCTTGATGGCGATCGGCGTCTCGAACAGCGGCGCGAAATTCTGCCGCACATAGAGCTTGCCGTCCTTGCCGCTGACCAGCACGGCAATCTGGCCGGACCGCTTTGGCGTCGCATCGGCAGCGGGCGCCGGGGAGGCCGTAGACATTTCGGCCTTCGCTGCATCCGCAGGGCGCGTTTCGTCCTTCTTGGCGTCGGGCACACTGGCGGCGACCGGTGCGACATCAGCTTTTGCGATTTCCGCCTTCGGGGCTTCCGTCTTGGCAGGCTCAAGCTTGGCTGGCGCTTCCGCGACGGTCTCTGCCGATTTGACCTCGGGGGTCGGCAATTCGACGACCTTGGCGATCGCGGCGTCGAGATCGCGGCGCGTCATGATCTCGGGCTCGGCGGCTTTGACGGCGGTTTCGACCTTTGTAGGTGTGGCGTCCGACATCACAGTCGCAGGCGCCGGTTTTGTCATCGCATTGCTGGCATCGGCGGTCTGGGTCTTGTCCTGAGTCTTGGAGCGGTCGGCGGCGGATGGCCTCAGACCGAGGTCTTGGAGCTTCGCATCTGCCGATGCCTTATCGGCCTTGGGCGACGCCTGGACGTCTTGAGGCGCCGCTGCCGCGACTGGACCCGGCGCGGCCTTCTGAGCGGCGAGCAGCGGATGCGAGATTTCCGCCGGGGAGATTTCGCCGGGCGCGATGATCACGCGGGCGCCCATGCGGGTCCAGCCCCAGATCTTGGTCGCAAAGGCCATCGGCATGCGGATGCAGCCGTGGGACGCCGGATAGCCTGGCAGCGCGCCGGCATGCAAAGCAATGCCCGACCAGGTGATGCGCTGCATGTAGGGCATCGGCGCGCCGCTATAGATGTTGGAGCGGTGCCATTTGTTCTTCTGGATGATGCTGAACACGCCCATGGGCGTCGAATGGCCGCGCATGCCGGTGGAGACCGGCGTCTCCGCGAACAGGCCATTGGCGTCGAATACCCGCAGGGACTGTCGCTCGATCGAGATGGCGATCACCAGCGGGCCGACCGGCTTGGCGTGTTCCTTGACCTGCTTCTCGAGCTTGGCGCCAAGGCGCTTCAGCTTCTTCTGGCGCTGCTGCGGTTGCGGCGCCGGCGGTTCGATCTCCCGCATGATCATCGGGTTTTCGTCGGTCCAGAACACCGCGGCGTCCGCAGGCGCCACGGTCATGCCGGCCATGGCGACCAGCGCGATCCGCAGGAGGCCGCCGGAAAAAATCGTGCTGCTCAGAAAACGGCTTTTTTCCCCTGGTTCACGCGACAATTGAAATGCACTCACGTCCAATATCCTCGAATCCATCTGAAAACATTAGTCTCGCAGGCGCGAGATGGGTTCACCAGCATGAGTGATCTGGCTACCGCTGAGTCGGGATCAGCCTAGCAAAAAAGCCTCACATTGAATTAACAGAGGGGCATCCTGGCTTCCGAATCCGCTTGGAATGCCTACATATTCTGGATCAGTCACGGAGAGTTGCATGACGTTTAATGGATCTGGCGCGCTCACCAAGATGCTGCGGCGCGGCGTCCTGGCGCTTTCGGCATTCGCGGCGTTGGCAATTGTCCCGGCACACGCTGCGGACGAGCCGGATCTGATTTTCCGGCGCTCCACCGTGTTCAAATGGCTCAGCCCAAACGACAAGCTGGCGACTTACGGCGTCGACGACCCCGAAGTCGACGGCGTCGCCTGCCACTTCACGGTGCCTGAAAAGGGTGGCTTCAAGGGCTGGCTCGGTCTGGCCGAAGAAGTTTCGGACATCTCGCTCGCGTGCCGGCAAATCGGCCCCATCACGTTCAAGGCCAAGAGCGATCAGGGCGAGGATATGTTCCGGCAGCGCCGGAGCCTTTTCTTCAAGAAAATGCAAATCGTCCGCGGCTGCGACGCCAAGCGAAACGTGCTGGTTTACATGGTCTATTCGGACCGGATCATCGAGGGGTCGCCGAAGAACTCGACGTCGTCAGTTCCGATCATGCCCTGGGGGCAGTCAGACGCCGCCGTGCAGAAATGCGGCGACTTCATCAAATAAGCGAGCTAATGGCCGCTAGAACTTAGCTGTGCTTCGCTATTCAACGGAGTGGGTGACGACGCGTTTTGTGCGCAAGCGGTCCCATGACTGCTGCGGCTGCGGGTCACGATAACCCACGAGCTGGACCAGCTGCTGCGGATAGCACTCGTTGCCGTGTGAGCCGTAGCCCTGCTGCGACATAGCGCCTTGGCATTTGGCGCGCGCGTGTGCCGTGGAGATCAGTGGCCGTCCGGGTGCGCTGATCGGGGTATCCTTGCCAACGTCGTTGTTGCCAGTTCCCACGACTGCATTCCTTCTCTTCGAGGTAAACAGAAACGCGCAGTCGCCTGAAAAGGTTGCATACGCTCTCCTGAAGTCGCTTTAGCCGCGTTTCGGTTCAGTTTTGTTAAGGGCGTGCGACAGCCGGACGAACTTTCGAGACATCCTTTCCAAGGCGTTCTTTCTAAGCCGTTCGCAGATTTGCCGCCCGGATTGTGTCGTCGGCATGGGCGCCACGAAACAATTCAGCAGGGGGACGAAACCATTTTCCTCTTGGGCCGCAGACGTGCCGAAACCCGCATTGGCTATCCATTTGTCAACGACGCGGCGGGCAGCACTGCCGAACTGGAGACGTCAGATGCGCACCATCAGCTTCATCCTCGCTTTCGCCTTTATCCTGGCTGGCCCGTCGATGGCCGGTTCCACCGATGGTAACCTGCCCGGTATCGGTACGTTCGCCTTTACCGGTTCGCCGGTGATCAGCGCTGCTGCGCCGATGGTTGTGGCCTACGCACGCTGATTTCGATCGCGGGCGGACAACCTGAAAAACAACAAGAAAAGTTTTGAAATGACCCGACCACATGTTGTGACCGCCATTGTTGTCGCTGCCACCCTTGCAAGTTCCATCACGGGAAGTGCAGCGCAGGCGCAGATCTGGTCGTGGCGGAAGTTGCCGGACCAGCGCGGCGAATTCGTACGTCTATGCTCGCCGCATATGGTCGGGCGCTGGGCGCATCCGGAAGAGGTGTGCGGTTGCCTGCATGATCATGCCGTGGCAACGGTGGAAGACGTCGATTTGCGCGAGGCACTGCTGCGGGGCATTAGCGAGCGCGGCGTGCCTACCATCGAGAAGGACTGGATCCCGGCATCCAAGCAGTCGATGATCAGCGCGACCTTCACGCAGATCGCGAAGCCGACCCTGCAATGCATGTATGATCCGGCGCCGCTGGATTGAACCACTCAGTTAGTTCGCGTGATCTTTTTGCGCTGCGTCGTCGCGCCAAAATGATCGCGGATTTCTGTCTTTCCCTCTCGTCATCCCGTTACTGCCGATGATAGCGTTTTGCTACACCACCGTTAGGTGGGTGGATTCGCTATTAATTGAATTGGTGGGAACCGAGGGATTTTTTATGCGATTTGTTTCGATCGGCTTGACGTGTGTCTCGATATTTCTGACCGGCGCGGCGTTGGCTGCAGATGCCAGCACCCAGGACACCAACAAGAAAACCGTCGTTGAATTCTATGAGAAGGGCCTCAACCAGAAAGACTTCGAGGCGGCGTCCAAATATTTCGGTCCGCGTTATGTTCAGCACAATCCCAACGCGGCTGATGGTGTCGAGGGCTTCAAAGGCTTTATCGGTTTCCTGCGGGAGAAATTCCCGGACTCGCATAGCGAGATCAAGCAGGTCTTCGCCGACGGCGACTATGTGATCCTGCATGTGCATGCCGTGCGCGAAAAGGGCACGCGCGGTAACGCGATCATCGACATCTTCAAGCTTGAGAACGGCAAGATCGTCGAACATTGGGATGCCGTTCAGCCGATCCCGGAAAAATCCGCTAACACCAACGGCATGTTCTGATGGATATGGCGCAGCCCCAGCGTGACGATCGATTGAAAGGCAAGGTCGCCATTATCACCGGTGCGGGTTCCCGCGGCGATGGCATTGGCAACGGACGTGCCGCAGCGGTGTTGTTGGCGCGGCATGGCGCGCGCGTCGCGTTGGTCGACACCGACGTAGACGCTGCCGAAGAAACCGCGCGATTGATCGCTGTGGAGGGCGGCATCACGCAGATCTATGACGGCGATGTCAGTGATCGCGCGTCATGCGAGGCGATCGTCGAACGCACCGTCGAAGGCTTTGGCCGTCTTGATATCCTCGTCAACAATGTTGGCCTCACCGGGCCGCGCGGCGACGCCATCGAGGTCGACGACCGCGCCTGGGACGGCGCCATGCGTATCAACGTTGCCTCAATGATGCTGATGGCGAAGTATGCGATTCCGGAAATGATGAAATCCGGCGGCGGCTCGATCATCAACCTGACGTCGATCGCCGGCCTGCGTGGTGGCCACCCGAGCTTGTTGTATCCAACGTCGAAATCGGCGGTGATCGGCCTCACCAGAGCGATGGCGGCACATCACGGCCGCGACGGCATTCGCGTCAACTGCATCGCGCCCGGCACGGTCTATACGCCGATGGTGGCGTCGCGTGGCATGAGCGATGAGATGCGCAAGGCGCGCGCAGCGGGCACACTGCTGGGCACCGAAGGGACCGGCTGGGATATCGGCTATGGTGTTCTGTTTCTTGCCAGCGACGAGGCGCGCTGGATCACAGGGATTACGCTAGCGATCGATGGCGGTGCGAGTGTGGGCCAGACCGGTTCACCGGTGCCGCCAAGCGAGCCACTGCGGCATTGATGAGCATGTCTTGGACTAGCGCGTCTTGGTACCCGCGCGGGGAACGCATTTGCGAACACGCGTCACACCGGACGTGGTCAGCGTCGTGCCGGACACTTCCTTGATCTGGCCGGTGGGGCAAGAGCCGTCATCGACCAGAATGCGTTGGCCGAGGCGGACATCAACAATGTCCTGTTCGCGGTTGACCTGATCGATCGCCAGCGCCGGCGTCGCTAACGCAAGCGAAGCCAGAATTCCTGATAGCCAAATTGCCGAGCGCATTGTGCGACCTTTATTACTTGTTCTGGATCTTGAGGCCGTCGGGGCCGACATTGATCTGCAGCCCGCTGGGTTCTTTCTTGGTCTGGTAGAGATTGTAGCCGAGCACGCCGATGCCGACGATCAGCGCGCCGATGATCAGGTAGAGCACGTTGCGATTGCCGGACATGAGGTCTCCGTTGGGGGCAGATCTGCCTGCTGGGCATTTTGTCTGCCTGGATTGTAGGGATGCGCATCCGATTCTAGAAGCGCAGCGGTTGCCGGCATTGAGTGCCAGCCAGCCTCAAGTTTTAGCCCCCCACGCGGGTTCCACGCGTCTTTGCTGCAGGCTTGCGGTGGGCGCGCAAACTCGCCGCTGAGGCTTTCGCCAGTCTTTCCGCCGATGTGACAAGCTCACGAATGGGATGGCCGGCGAAGCCGAGCACGAAGCCCGGCGCAGGGCGGGCGCGCAGATAGGTGTCAGCCAGCAACCAGCCCTCGACGCCGGCTGCAGCCTTGGCCTTTGCGGCGATCTCAAGCGACGTCGCGGGCGCGAACTTCGCCACCAGATGCAGGCCCTGTGACGGCACCGGCACGGTCAGTTGCCCGTCCGACCCATCTGTCAACGTCGTCGCCAGAGCGTCGCGCGCCTCGCGATAGGTGTTCCGCATCTTGCGCAGGTTGGCTGCGAAGGCGCCGGAGTTCAGCATGTCGGCGACCGCGCCTTCCATCAATGTGCCGGGAAAGCGGTCCATCGCCGCGCGCGCCGTCGTGACCGGGCCAATCAGGCGTTCGGGCAGGGCGCAGTAGCCGATGCGCAGACCGGGAAACAGAGTCTTGGCAAACGTGCCCATATAGATCACGCGTTGCAGGTGATCGATGCCGGCGAGCGACAGCAACGGCGCGCCGTCATAGCGAAACTCGCTGTCGTAATCGTCTTCGAATATCCATGCGCCGGCGTCCTTCGCCCAGTCGAGCAATTCAAGACGCCGCGGCATCGCCATTTGCACGCCGAGTGGAAATTGATGCGAGGGCGTGACATAGGCCGCGCGCGCAGATGGCGCCGTGGCACGGCCCCTGGCGACGATCAGGCCGAAGTCATCGACCGGCACCGACACCGGCCGGGCGCCGCAATGTTCGATCGATTTTCGTGCGGCGGGGTAACCGGGGTCCTCGCACCAGATCTGTTCGCCTGGCTTGAGAATGGCTGACAGCACGATGCGCAGCCCGTGCTGTGTGCCCGATGTCAGCATGATCTGATCGGGATCGCAGCGCAGCCCGCGCGCTGACAGAAGATGATTGGCGATGGCGGTGCGTAGTTCATGACTGCCGCGGGGATCGCCGTAGTGCAGATGCTCGGCGCCGAAAGCGCGCAGGCGGCGGCCGGCGAAAGCGCGAAAACGGCGCAGCGCCTGCTCGTCGATATCGGTACAGCCGAGAGCGAGCGTGCCCCGCTGCGGCGCGTCGATGGCGATGGCCTTGGCTGGCTTGCTGTTGGTCCGCGTCGGAATCCGCGCGGCGACGAAAGTGCCGGAGCCGACGCGTGCGACGGCAAAGCCATCGGCGATCAGACGCTCATAGGCATTGGTGACCGCATTGCGTTGAAAGCCGGTTTGCTTTGCAAGGATGCGCGACGGCGGCAGTGCTGCGCCGGGCTTGGCGACGCCGCCGGTGATGGCATGGCACAGCGCCTGATAGAGCCGATCCTGCGAGGACGATCCTTCGGTGATATGTGCGCCCGTGAGATCGAGCGGTAGCTCGGGTTTCGGAATTGGCTTCGCCAAATTGGTCGGAATTTTTCGCATGGAATTGGCACTATCGCAGACCAAATGCGGCGGTACAACACATTCGAACACTTCCAATTGACGGGGGATTGCCGTGACTACAGCCGAACTGAAGACCGCTGAACCGACGAACGCAGACATCGCGTCATATCCGCTCACGGCGCGCAATCGCGTGAAGCGACGCCATGACCGCGGCTTCTACGACCACGAGACCGTGCATAAAATTCTGGACGCATCGATGATGTGCCATGTGTCCTACGTGATCGACGGGCAACCCTATTGCACGCCGACCTTCTTCTGGCGCGAAGGCACGAAACTGTACTGGCACGGCAGTAGCGCGAGCCGCATGCTGAAGAACCAGACCGCGCAGCAACGCGTCTGTCTCACGGTGGCCTTTCTCGACAGCCTTGTGCTGGCACGTTGCGGCTTCAATCATTCAGCGGACTACCGCGCGGTGATGGCATTCGGAAACGCTTATCTCGTCACCGATCCCCACGAGAAGGAGCAGGCTGGCATCGCGATGGTCGACCGTTTCTTTCCGGATCGTACGGCCAGTCTGCGCGAGACCACGGCACAGGAGATGAAGGCGACGTCCTTTATCGCCATGGAGATCGAGGAGGCGTCGGCAAAAATTCGCGCCAAGGGCGTGGCTGACGATGACGAGGATTACGAACTGCCGATCTATGCCGAGCGCATTCCGGTGAGGACGGTGATCGGTGCGCCGGAGCCGTGTCCGCGGTTGTTGCCCGGCATCGAACGGCCTGCATCCTTGCAAGCATATTCGGAAGGCCGGCTGCTCGAAGATGCGCTGACGGATGCCTATTTTCTGCAGTACCCGAAGGGGTAAGGGGCGAGCATCTCAGGATGACGGCGTCGGTGCTCGTGCCGGTTACGGCCACAGCGCCGCGACGATCGCGTCGAGTCCGTCCGTCAACGCTGCTGGTCCTGGCTGCAGGATCAGCGGCGATTTGATCTCATAGATGCGATTGTCGCGCACGGCAGGAATCGTGTTCCAGCCCGGTCGCTGCCGGATTTTATCGGGCACGACTTTCTTGCCGCACCACGAGGCGAGGATCACATCGGGGGCCGTGGCAATCACATCGGCTGGCATGACGATGCGATCCTTCGCTGCCTTCTGATGTCGAAGCTGCGGAAAAGTGTCTTCGCCGCCGGCGATCTCGATCAGTTCGGACACCCAGCCGATCCCGGTAATCAGCGGATCATCCCATTCCTCGAAATAGACGCGCGGCTTGTTCTGCCGCAAGTTTGCCGCAGCATTGACGCTGGAAAGTCGCAGCTCCAAGCGCGCTGCGAGCTGATTTGCGCGTTCGCTGGCGTCCACCATCGCGCCGAGCGTGCGGATCATCGCCAGAATGCCGGCGATGTCGCGCTGGTTGAATACATGAACGGCGACGCCGGCGCGCGTCAGGTCTGCGGCGATTTCAGCCTGCAGATCGGAGAAGCACAGCACAAGGTTAGGATCGAGTGCGAGGATCTTCGGCACATCGGCTGAGATGAACGCGGACACCCGCGGCTTCTCGCGCCGCACCTGCGGCGGCCGCACCGCATAGCCGGAAACGCCGACAATGCGATCCTGCTCGCCGAGTAGATACAGCGTCTCCACGGTCTCTTCCGTAAGGCAGACGATCCGGCGTGGCGGGAAGTGGCGCATGACGTCGATATGCCTGTTAACAAAGAGCTTGTCACGGCAGGGTGTTGTGTCGTGAAATTTCATCAAGCCCGCACGACGATAGGCGAGACAGGTTGCAGGGAGACGATGCCAGCATGACGCCACTCGACAAGATTCACAGCCTCGCGATGCCGTTTTCCGTCTCGATGGGTGTGACCTTTACCGACGCCGACCTGGAACGCGTCGTTGCCACAATGCTGGTGCGCGAGGACCTGTGCACACTCGGCCATACGATCCATGGCGGCGCGGTGATGGCGCTCGCCGACGCGGTTGGTGCGGCGGCGACGGTCATCAATCTGCCGGAAGGCGCCAAGGGAACGACGACCATCGAGAGTAAGACCAATTTCACAGGCGGGGCGAAAGCAGGAAGCATCGTGCGCGCGATCGCAACGCCGGTTCACCGGGGGCGCAGAACGCAGGTATGGCAGACCCGAATCGAGACCGAAGAGGGCAAGCTGGTCGGCGTCGTGACGCAGACCCAACTGGTGCTGTAAGGCGGTGGTATGTCGCGCTTAAGGTTTTGTTAATGCTGGATAATTGCATAGCTCACCTGCAGTGGTCGCTGGCAGGTGCGGCATCTGCGCCCTTGTATTTTATGGTGCGTCGCACAATATAGGACGTCTAGGGAATCGACGCTTTCCTCGAGGGCAACTTGAGGATTTTGACCATGTTAGACGCAGCTACCACCATTGCCATTTCGACACGCGCTCCGGCCCGCGGACATGTGCGTGTCCTTGCAGCCCGCGAGCTGCCGCTGTTCCGCGATCATCTCTTGAGATTGGACCGCGAAAGCCGCCGCGATCGTTTCAACGGTTCGCTCGACGACGAATGGGTCGCACGTTACGCCGAGAAGTCCGTCAATACCGGCACCGTCATTCTCGTTTACTTCGAGGATGGCGTCGTACGCGGCGCCGCTGAACTGCATCAGGCCGACCTGTCGCCGGACTCGCTGCCCGAGATCGCCTTCAGCGTTGAATCGATCGTGCGCCGCAAGGGCGTTGGCAGCATCCTGTTCACCAAGCTGATCGCCAAGGCGCGGTCGATGGGCTACGCGAGGCTGCGTATTACCACCGGCGCGCAGAACGATGCGATGCGCGCACTGGCCAACAAGTTCGGTGCGCACCTGTCGTTCCGGCACGGTGAATCCACGGGAGTTATAGACCTGCGCGATCCCATGGGCGCAGGTGTCGCGCCGCAGCCCAAGATCTCGGCGCTCGATGTGGCGCGCGCGGTGGCCGACTATAACCGGGCTTACTGGGGTCTGTGGTTGAAGCTCGCCGGCTGGGGCAAATCGTCCTGAGCCAAGAAACTATCGCGACAAAGAAAAAGGCCTCGTGGTGAACGAGGCCTTTTTTGCGACTGCGGGGAGGGCTGTGAGCGCCCTCAAAATCAGATGCGCTTGTCGTTACCGAATTTGCGCGTCACGCGACGTTCCACGACCACCGAACGCTGAGCACCTTGCTCGCCTGCGATGACGCGGGTGACGCGTAGCGTGCCAGTCGAACGATTGGCCTTCTTCACTTCAGCCTGCACGGCGTCGAACGGCATGCCCATCAGCGAGGCGGCGATCTCCGCCTGCTGATCGAGATCCTCGGTGATACCCATCGCGGCGAAGATCGCTTCTTCCAGGGTCGGGGGATCGCGCCGTACGCGCCGCGTTCCATATTTCGTGTTCCAGTCTTCGCTCATCGCTCGCCTCAGTGTTGATTTGCGATACCTAAGCGAGCAGTTGTTGCATTGCAATATGGAATTACCGCGACAAAGCAGCCATGCAAACTTGTTCTCGGAAAACGAGAAAGAGTTTGGTCAGTAGCTTTACGACAAAGCGGATAGCGGGGCGGTATCCCGTTGGGGTTGCGGCCAGCGTTTCAGCGCCGCGTGGCCGGCATCGGTGAGCGCGTAGGTGCCGCGCGCGGGACTTTCGAACCAGCCATAGACGTTGCGATGCAGGATCTTCTGCGCGTCCGGATAATCAGGCGTGAGCTCGCGCACCTTGCGCGGACCGACGACAAGCATCGCAGCGCAGGCCAGCGCCTGCTGGCGATAGGCCGTCATGATCGGCGCGCGCGTGCTGCCGCCAAGGGCAGGATCGCCTTGACGTTTCTTGTGTTCGGTAATGAGGCGTGAACGCTTCTTCGGATTGCGCCGCGGCGCAACTGTGGCAGGCGCGACGAGAACCTCGACACCGCCGGCTTCGGTAATTCCGAGCATGCCGAAACCGAGTCTGCGGCACAGGTTGCGGTAGCGCGCATCGCTTTCGCGCCCCTTGCCGCGGATGGAGAGCTTGGCCGCCACCCAGACTTCATCGCTAGCGCTAGCGCGATCGACGGCCTGCAGGATCAATTCGAGATTGAAGCTGAGCTTGAGCTCGCCAATCACGACGATCGGCGGATCATCACCATTCAGCGCCACGAGATCGCAGCCTGATATCTCACCTTTGACTGTAAAGCCAAGGCCTTCAAGGAAGTGTTTCACCGGAAGGTAGAGCGAGGTTTCCAAATCGAACGTCCAAGCCGAGGTCCATGAGACGATGCGCCGCTGCAACCGCGACTCACCGGCCGAGTTTATCCGGGTTGGCCCGCGGCGACACCCGAGGCGCCTTATCCCTGTGCGATCGGAGACCCGCGGTGAAGACCCTTCTGGAAATGTCGGACAGCTTTCGTCTGTTGCCGCATCTGATCGCCATGTCGATCGCCTATGTTCTGGCGCTGCCCATCGGCTGGAATCGTGAGCGCGCCGAGCGCAGCGCCGGGCTGCGCACCTTTCCGCTGGTCGCGCTCGCCACTTGCGGCATCGTCCAGGCGACCGAGGGGTTTCTGAACGGTCATCCCGAAGGCACAGCGCGCATCATCGAAGGTCTGATGACCGGCATGGGGTTTATCGGCGGCGGCGCCATTTTGAAAGACAACGGCTCGGTGCGTGGTACCGCCACTGCAGCCAGTCTGTGGGCAACCGGCGCAACTGGCGCTGCCGTGGGCCTCGGCGCCTATGACGTGGCGGTCGTCATCTCGCTGTTCACCTTCCTGACTCTTTGGCTCCTGGTACCTTTCAAGCAGGAGGGGCCAAAGACGGAAGAGGACGTTAAAAAGTCTCCCAGCGAAATTTGAGCGACAAAATACCGGTGCTGGCGCAATTCTGTGAGGGTTAACCTCAATTCGCCCGATTTCGCCGGCACATGGCAGCAATGATTGGCCTTTTGCTGCGAAGCAGCGTAAAGATCCGTCGATCCCGATACGCACCGGACTCCTGGACCCGACGTGACCGCCAACTGAAGGGCGGCAGATTCGTTTCCGTTTGGTCCCAAGTATTGATCCCGTGGATCTCAATGAGTCCGACCGCGACGCGGTCCGCTGCAACCAAGGTTTACATCTGTGTCATTTCTCTCGACTGGTCCGTCGCTCGCCCGCGCGTTGGCTGAGCGCAACTACAATGAATCCACCCCCGTCCAGGCCGCCGTCCTCGCTGACGATGCTGTCGGTCGTGATCTTCTCGTGTCTGCGCAGACTGGCTCCGGCAAGACCGTCGCTTATGGTCTGGCGATCGCCGAAAATCTGCTCGAAGGCGCGGAGAAGCTGCCGAAGGCTGGATCGCCGCTGGCGCTGATCGTCGCACCGACGCGCGAACTCGCGCTGCAGGTGCATGGCGAGCTGACCTGGCTCTATCAATATGCCGGCGCACGCGTCGTTTCCTGCGTGGGCGGTATGGATCCGCGCAAGGAGCAGCGCGAGTTGGCCGCAGGCGCGCACATCGTTGTCGGTACGCCCGGGCGTCTCTGCGACCATCTGCGTCGCAACCGCCTCGACGTCTCCGAACTGAAGGCCGTGGTGCTCGATGAAGCCGACGAAATGCTCGACATGGGCTTTCGCGAGGACATGGAGTTCATCCTCAAGACCACGCCGGCATCCCGCCGTACGCTGCTGTTCTCGGCGACGCTGCCGCGCGGCATCGCCAATCTCGCCAAGCAGTATCAGCAGCAGGCCTTCCGCGTCGAAGTCGCAGGCACCGAAGGCGGTCACTCCGACATCGAATATCGCGCGATCCGGATTTCGCCGAACGACGTCGAACATGCGGTCGTCAACGTGCTCCGCTATTTTGAATCGCCGAGCAGCATTGTGTTCTGCAACACCCGCAACGCGGTGAACCATCTGCAGACCGTCCTGCTGGAGCGCGGCTTCTCGGTCGTCGCTCTCTCGGGCGAACTGTCCCAGAACGAGCGCACTCACGCGCTGCAGGCGCTGCGCGATGGTCGCGCACGCGTTTGCGTCGCTACCGACGTGGCTGCGCGCGGTATCGATCTTCCTAATCTCGGCCTCGTCATTCACTCCGATCTGCCGAACGATCCCGAAGTGATGCAGCATCGTTCGGGTCGTACTGGCCGTGCCGGCCGCAAGGGCGTCAGTGTTCTCTTGGTGCCACCATCGCGCCGTCGCCGCGCCGAGATGCTGCTCAATCTCGCTGGCACGGATGCCGTCTGGGGATCAGCGCCGACCGTCGAGGAAATCCGTGTGCTCGATCAGCAGCGCATGCTGCAGGATACGTTGTTCACTGAAGAGTCCACCGAGGACGATCTGACGCTGGCGCGCGCGATGCTCGCCGAGCGTTCGGCCGAGGAGATCGCAGCGGCGCTGGCGCGGCTGTATCGCTCGCGTCTGCCGTCGCCGGAAGATGTGCAGGATCCCGGCACGTTCCGCGGTCGCGAGGATCGCCCCGGCAGCCGTCGCCGGGACGAAGAAGGCGCTCCGGTCCGCAAGACCCCGAAGAAGAGCGAACCGATGGGCGAGGGCGCCAAGTGGTTCCGCGTCGCCATCGGCCGGCAGAAGAATGCCGAAGCGCGTTGGTTGCTGCCGATGATCTGCCGTCGCGGCGGCATCGAGAAGGCCGATATCGGCGCGATCAAGATCTATGACGGCAATTCGGAATTCGAGATTTCGGCAGCCGCGGCTGAGAAGTTCGCGACCATGATCAAGCGTCCGGACAAGGAAGACAATATCCACATCGAGCCGCTAGCTAACGGTCCGGAAGGCGCGGTCGCATCGAGCCGCACGGCGCCGGAAGATCGCGACTATTCCAACAAGCGCCCGCGCAAGCCCAGCTTCAGATCCGATGGCGACCGTCCGGACTTCAAGGACAAGGGTGCCTATAAGGAGAAGTCCTGGAAGGACAAGCCGAAGAGCGACAAGCCTTACCAGGGCGACAAGCCGCGCTACGAGGGCAAACCGCGTTTCGACGACAAGCCGAAGTATGAAGGCAAGCCCAAGTTCGACGGCAAGCCGAAATACGATCCGGTGCGCGCCGACAAGCCGGCTTATGCAAAGCCCCGCGGCGAAGACACGCGTTACGAAGGCAAGCCGAAGTTCGAAAAGAAACCACGCGCTGACAAGCCGCCCTACGTCGCCAAGGCCAAGCGCGATGGCGGTGCGCCAGCTGCCAAGCCGGCTTTCGGCAAGAAGAAAAAGATCTGGGGCAACGCCGGGTAGTCTGGGCCCCGACCTCATGGTGAGGAGCGCGCTACTTTAGCGCGCGTCTCGAACCATGAGTTGGTGATATGCAATCATCCTTCGAGACGCGGCCAAGCGGCCGCTCCTCAGGATGAGGGCGGAGCGTGGGACAAATAGTGGCTAAACCCGTCCGCTTACCGGCAGCAGCGCGCCGGTCAACGCACTCGCCGCATCGCTCGCCAGGAACAGGATCACGCTGGCGAGTTCGTCCGGCGTGACCCACTTTGAAAAATCGGCATTGGGCATATCGCGGCGGTTCGCGGCTGTGTCGATCGTCGACGGCAATACGGCATTGACCGTGACCTTGCCCTTCAGCTCGGCGGCGAGCGTTTCCGTCAGCCGATGCACGCCAGCCTTCGAGGCGGCGTAAGGCCCCATGCCGGCGCCGGCCTGTAGCGCACCCATCGCACCGATATTGATGATCCGTCCGGCCTTCGACGACGTCAGATGCGGGATTGCCGCGCGCGAGGCATTGAGAGCCGTGAGCAAGTTGAGCCGATGCATCGTCTCCCAGCTCTTGTTGTTACCGTCGGCAATATTCTCGAAGGTGAATGCGCCGGCGATATTGATCAGCACGTCGATCTTGCCCAATTGTTTGACCACTGCAGCGATGACGGCGTCGGCTTGCGCGGCATCGGAGAGGTCGACGCCGCCGATCTGCAAGCGATCTGGCGTTGAGGCCGGCGTCTTGGCGGAATGGTCGATGGCGGCAATGGTTGCACCGCTCTTAACGGCGCGTTCGAGCACGACCTGACCCAGCGCACCGGACGCTCCGGTGATGACGACGATCTTTCCGTTCATGGGGAACTCCTGTTACGCGCGATGATCCTGCCCGGAATTGGCCTTGGGTAATAGCCACAGATAGATCGCGCCGGCAGCGAGCGCCATGCCGGCCATTAGGCCGGTCATCACCAGCGCTGGATGTCCGAACGGTTCGAACACCGCGATCATGGCGCTGGCGAAGGCGCCCATGACCATCTGCAGACATCGCATCACGCCGGCTGCCGCACCTGCCACATGCGGCAGGTTCTGCAAGGCTTCGTGGTTGGTGCTCGGTGCAAGCAGGCCGAAGGAAAAGATCGTGAGCGCCATCAGCGGCATCAACGACAGCGTCGTGATGGCGCCGGCAGGCACCAAAGCGACGGCTGCAACGGCGCTCGCGATCATCAGCAACAGACCGGCCATGATGATCTTGCGTGAGGCCACATGGCGGCGGCTTAGGCTCCCGCTGATCAGCGACGCAACCAGCACGCCGCAGGAGGTCAACCCGAACAGCAGCGCAAACATCGTGGTGGAGAGCCCGAGGCTGCCGATCAGCACGGATGGCGCGCCCGAGATGAAGGCGAACATGCAGGCGAAGGCGAAGGCGTAGAGCAGGGAGAAGCCGACGAAGACGCGATCGGACAGCACCATGCGATAGCTCTCGATCAATTGCTTAGGGTTGAGCGAACGGCGTTTCTCGACCGGCTGGGATTCGTCGAGGCTGATGGCGCCGACGATCAGCAGGACAAGTCCGACGGCGGCCTGCGTAGCATAGATGGTTCGCCAGTCGCTGACGGTCATCACCCAGCCGCCCAGCACGGGCGCGATCATCGGCGCGATGCCGAGGACCGCCGCGATCTGCGACAGCTTGTGGCGCGCCGTGCCGTGTTCGAACAGGTCGCGCACGATGGCGAAGGGCAGGATGGCGCAGGCGCCTGCGGCGAGACCTTGCAGCAGTCGAAACGCGAGGAGCACGGTGAAGGACGGCGCGAGCGCGCAGGCGCCGGCGGCGATCGAGAACAGCAGCAGCCCGTCGAGCAAGGTTGCGCGGCGCCCGAAGCGGTCAGCCAAGGGACCGCAGATCAGCGGCGAGATCGCAAAGCCCGCCAGGAACAGGCTGAGCGTCAGCGGCCCGCGTCCTGCGGCGTCGGCGAAACTCGCCTCGATCGCCGGAAGGCCCGGCAATCCCATGTCGATCGAAAGCGGTGGCAATGCTGTCAATGTGCCCAGAAAGGCGGTGAAGGCGAAGCTGTCGCGCCTGAGGGCCAAAATCGATTCCTTGAAAATGCGAAAAAGTGTTTATGCGGTCGCGGCGCTATTCTGCCGGACTGATTTGCGCCGGCAAGATCCGGCGGTCAATGAGACGGCTCAGCGTGAGCCCAAGCCCGACCATGGCAACGAGCGCTGCGAGCAGCGGAAGCTGCGCGTAGTGCATGCCGGCATTCAGCGCGACGCCGCCGATCCATGCGCCGGTGGCGTTGCCGAGATTGAACGCGCCCTGGTTCAGGGTCGAAGCGAGGTTCGGCGCGTCCGTGGCCGCATCGACCACCCAAATCTGCAGCGGCGAGACCAGCGCGAAGGCGATACCGCCCCACAGGATCAGCAGCACCAGGGTCGGAAGCGTCATGTGCACCACAAGCGCAAGTGCGCCGAGCACGATGACGAGACAGATGAATGCACCGATGATGGTCGTGAGTAGGTTGCGGTCGGCGAGGCGGCCGCCGATCAGATTGCCGATGGTGAGACCGACGCCGATCGCTAGCAGTGCGCCGGTCACGGCATGCGGCGTGAGGCCGGTGACCTCTTCAAGCAGCGGCGTGATGTAGGTGAAGAAGCTGAACATGCTGACTGAAGCCATGGTCGAGATCAGCATCGGCAGCAGCACCGGCCAGCGGCCCAAGGCGCGAAACTCTTTCGCCAGTCCGCCGCGTGTGCCCGGCATGCCCGATGAAACGAAGCGGGCGATCGCGAGAAAAGCGATGATGCCGATCACCACGACCGCCCAGAACGCGGCACGCCATCCGGCAGCCTTTCCCAGAGCTGTGCCGAATGGCACACCGAGCACATTGGCCAGCGTAAGGCCGGCGAACATCAACGACACCGCTTGCGTGCGCTGCTCACGTGGCACCAGATTGCTGGCAACGACGGCGCCAATTCCGAAGAACGCGCCATGGGCAAAGGCAGTGACCACGCGCGCGGTCATCAGCAGCCAGTAATCCGGCGCGAGGGCGCAGCCGAGATTACCGATCGCGAACAGCGCCATCAGAGCCAGGAGAGCAGTCTTGCGCGGGATGCCTGCGGTCGCCATTGCCACGATGGGTGCGCCGATCACGACGCCCAATGCATAACCCGACACGAGATAGCCGGCTTGCGGGATGGTCACCGACAGACTGCGCGCGACGTCGGGCAGCAGGCCCATGATGACGAACTCGGTCGTGCCGATGCCGAAAGATGCCGCAGCCAATGCGAGAATAGGAAGGGATAGTCGGATGGGTATTCTCCTGAGCGGAAATATTGCGATGCAACATTAGGAGATGTGCCACGACCTCAGCGATTTGGCGACCGCCTGGCAGGGGAGGCAGCATTGCGCGCCTCGGTCATCAAACTGTCGAGAGGCGTTTCGATGGAGCGGCTGTCGGCGGACAACAGGCCGACTTCAACATAAAATGCAGGCGGACGGCTCAGACCGGAGGCCAGCTGCGCATGGCCATGTCGGCGAGTTTTCGCAATTGCTCACGCGGTGCGCCGCCTGCGGCTTGCACGGCCATGCCCTGCAGGATGGCCGACACGTAGCGCGCGAGATCGCCGGCATCCGCATCGGCTGGCAGATCGCCTTCGGCGAGGGCGCGTGTGAAGCGAAGGCGCAGATCGTCCTCGCTCTTCGAGCGACGCGCCATCAGTTCCTGCTTGATCGTCTCCGCGGCATCACCGCAGCAGAGGGCGCCCTGGACCGCGAGACAACCGGGATTCCTGGGATCAGTCACCGCCTCAACGGATTCGTAGAGGATATGTTCGACCGCTTCGCGGGCCGTGGCCTTCTCCAGGCCGGTGCGGAAATAGCCGCCGGGACCATCGACGTAGCGATCCAGCGCCTTGCGGAACAGATCTTCCTTGTTGCCAAACGCCGCATAGAGACTGGGCTTGGTGATGCCCATGGCTTCGGTGAGGTCGGCCATCGACGCGCCTTCGTAACCCTTGCGCCAGAACACATGCAGCGCGAGGTCGAGGGCCGTGTCGGTATCGAATTCACGAGGACGTCCCAGTGCCACGACGGGCCCTCCAAAGTTTTCTACCGTTCAGTAGATAAGTCTCTTGACAGTAGATGTCGATAGTCCATCTATACCGGACGTTACGAATGTGTGCGTTGCAGCGAGATGCCCGGCGGGACCGGCCAGACGCGGAATGTACAGCTTAGCTACTGAAATGACAGGGCTTTACAAGGCCCACGCAGATTAAATGGGGTTCACAATGGCACATAATCTCCCTCGCAAGATCGCTTTTGGCGCCGGAATCGCGTTGGTGGCGGTCGCCGTTGGCGGCGGCGCGGCGCTGATGAATCTGTCCAGCGTAGCGGCTCAAGCCGAGTCCGGCGCGGTTGTTCCCGCTGCTGTTCAGGCTTCGGTTGCCTTGGTGGAAGCCAAGGCCACGGCGCCTTCGGACGAGTTCTCGGGCCGCCTTGAGGCCATCGAGCGCGTCGAGATTCGCTCCCGCGTCGCAGGCGCCGTCCAGGAGATCCACTTTCGCGAAGGCGCGCTGGTCAAGAAGGACGACCTTCTGATGCTGATCGATCCGGCGCTTTACGCCGCCGACGTCGATCGTGCCCAGGGACAGGTGTCCGCGTCGCGGGCGCGCCTGATCCTGACCAAGGCCGATTTCGACCGCGGTCAGCAACTGACCAGCTCCAGCATCACCCAGCGCGACCTCGACAATCGTATCAATGCGTATCGTGAGGCCGAAGCCAACCTCAAGGCTGCAGAAGCCGCGCTCAAGATCGCCGAGCTCAATCTCAGCTACACTGAAGTGCGCGCGCCGGTCGCGGGCCGGGTCGGCAAGGTGGAGATCACCGTCGGTAACCTGATTTCGGCCGGCCCGTCCGCGCCGCTGCTGACGACGCTGGTCTCGGTCAATCCGATCTATGCAAGCTTCAATGCCGACGAACAGGTGGTGTCGCGCGCGCTGAAGACGCTGGCAGACGAGAAGACGCCGGGCGATATCGACCGCATCCCGGTTCACATGACCACCGTCACTGATAGCGCACCGGTGAAGGGCCGCATGCAGTTCATCGATAATCAGGTCGATCCGCGCAGCGGTACGGTGCGGGTGCGTGCGATGTTCGACAATGCCGATGGTCGCTTGATGCCCGGCCAGTTCGCGCGGCTCACAATGGGCCAGCCGAAGGCAGAACAGACGCTGCTGATTAGCGAGCGGGCAGTTGGCACCGACCAGAACAAGAAGTTCGTCATGGTGGTCGATGCCAAGGACAAGGCGCAATATCGCGAAGTGATCCTGGGGCCCTCGGTTGATGGCATGCGCGTGATCCTCAACGGCCTCAAAGCCGGTGAACGGATCGTCGTCAACGGACTTCAGCGCGTGCGGCCGGGTGTGACCATCAAGCCGGAGATGGTGGCGATGAACGCCGCGTCTCTCGTCTCGATCAAGGCCGTCGCGCAGAACTGATAACGACCGCCCTGTCCGCAGGCGGGCAGGGCGCTCTTCCTAATACACAGCACGTCATCGAGGTCGAGCGATCGGCCGCGCGGGGCCCTTGTACCCCGCAGGTCTGGATCATCACGGAATAGCGCCATGAACTTTTCAAAATTCTTTATTGATCGTCCGATCTTTGCCGGCGTGTTGTCGACGGTGATTTTTCTCGCCGGCCTGTTGTCGATGCCGGTGCTACCGATCTCCGAATATCCGGAAGTCGCGCCGCCGACCGTGGTGGTGACAGCGAATTATCCCGGCGCCAATCCAAAGGTGATTGCGGAAACGGTCTCGACGCCTATCGAAGAGCAGATCAATGGCGTCGAGAACATGCTCTATATGAGCAGCCAGGCGACCACCGACGGCAGGATGACGCTCAACGTCACCTTCCGCCTTGGCACCGATCCCGACAAGGCGCAGCAACTGGTGCAGAACCGCGTCTCGCAGGCCGAGCCGCGCTTGCCGGCGGAAGTGCGCGCGCTGGGCGTGACGACGATCAAGAGCGCGCCAGACCTCACCATGGTCGTACATCTGCTATCGCCGAATGACCGCTATGACATGACCTATCTGCGCAACTACGCGGTGCTCAACGTGAAGGACCGCCTCGCGCGCATCGAAGGCGTCGGTCAGGTGCAGCTGTTCGGCTCGGGCGACTACTCCATGCGCGTCTGGCTCGATCCGCAGAAGGTCGCCGAGCGCGGCCTGTCGCCGGGCGATGTCGTGCGCGAGATCCGCGCGCAGAACGTGCAGGCAGCAGCGGGGCAGGTGGGCGGTTCGCCCAATGAGCCGGGCCTCGACCTGCAGCTCTCGATCAATGCGCAGGGGCGCCTGCAGACCGAAGAGGAATTCGGCGAGATCATCGTCAAGAACGGCGACAATGGCGAGGTGACGCGGCTGCGCGACATCGCCCGTATCGAACTCGGCGCCGCCGACTATGCACTGCGCTCGCTGCTGAACAACAAGTCCGCAGTGGCAGTTCCGATCTTCCAGTCGCCGGGCTCCAATGCGATCCAGATCTCCGACAATGTCCGCAAGACCATGAAGGAGCTGAAGGAAAACATGCCGGACGGTGTTACCTACGACATCGTCTACGACCCCACGCAATTCGTTCGCGCCTCGATCGAGGCGGTGATCCATACGCTGCTCGAGGCCATCGCACTGGTGGTGCTCGTCGTCATCCTGTTCCTGCAGACGTGGCGAGCCTCGATCATCCCGCTGATCGCCGTGCCGGTATCGGTGGTCGGCACCTTCGCCGTGATGCATGTGTTCGGCTTTTCGGTGAATGCGCTGACACTGTTCGGCCTCGTGCTGGCCATCGGCATCGTCGTCGACGACGCCATCGTCGTGGTCGAGAATGTTGAGCGCAATATCGAGCGCGGGCTCGATCCGAAGAGCGCGGCCTATCAGGCCATGCGCGAAGTGACCGGCCCGATCATCGCGATCGCGCTGGTGCTGGTCGCCGTGTTCGTACCACTGGCCTTCATCACCGGCCTGACCGGGCAGTTCTACAAGCAGTTCGCGCTGACGGTGGCAATCTCGACGGTGATTTCGGCCTTCAACTCGCTAACGCTATCGCCGGCGTTGGCCGCGCTGCTGCTAAAGGGCCATGACGCGCCGAAGGATGCGTTGACGCGCTTCATGGACAAGACGCTCGGCTGGTTTTTCGTCCGCTTCAACCGCTTCTTTGCCAGAAGCTCCGACGCCTATAGCGGCGGCGTGAAGCGCGTCGTCTCGCGCCGCGCGGCGGTGATGGGAATCTACGTTCTGCTGATTGGCGTCACCGGTTATCTGTTCCACGCAGTCCCGGGCGGTTTCGTGCCCGGTCAGGACAAGCAGTATCTGGTCGGGTTTGCGCAGCTCCCCGACGGCGCTACGCTGGATCGTACCGAAGAGGTGATCCGTCGCATGGGTGAGATTGCGCAGAAAGAGCCCGGCGTCGAGAATTCGATTCAGTTTCCGGGCCTGTCGATCAACGGCTTCACCAATTCGTCCAACTCCGGCATCGTCTTCATCGGCCTGGATGCGTTTGACAAACGCAAGGATCCGAGCCTGAGCGGAAATGCCATTGCGTTGTCGCTGAACAAGAAGTTCGCTGGCATCCAGGATGCCTTCATCGCCATGTTCCCGCCGCCGCCGGTATCGGGTCTCGGCACGATCGGCGGGTTCAAGCTGCAGATCGAGGATCGCGCCGGCCTCGGCTATGAGGCGCTGAACGACGCCACCAAGGCTTTTATCGGCAAGGCAATGCAGCAGAAGGAGCTGGCCGGTCTGTTCTCAAGCTATCAGATCAATGTGCCGCAGCTCTATGCGGATGTCGATCGCACCAAAGCGCGGCAGCTCAACGTGCCGGTTACCTCGGTGTTCGACACGATGCAGATCTATCTCGGCTCGCTCTATGTGAACGACTTCAACAAATTCGGTCGCACCTATTCGGTGCGCGTCCAGGCTGACGCCAAATTCCGGGCGCGGGCCGACGATATTGGCCAGTTGAAAGTTCGCTCCGACAGCAACGAGATGATCCCGCTCTCGACGCTGCTGCGCGTTAAGGAAAGTGCAGGGCCGGAGCGCGCCATGCGCTACAACGGTTTCCTGTCGGCCGACATCAATGGCGGCGCGGCGCCCGGCTATTCCACCGGCCAGGCGCAGGACGCCGTGGCGCGTGTCGCCAAGGAGACGCTGCCCAAGGGCATCGACTTCGAATGGACTGAACTGACCTATCAGGAAATCATCGCCGGCAATTCGTCGCTGATCGTGTTCCCGGTGGCGATGCTGCTGGTGTTCCTGGTGCTCGCCGCGCAATACGAAAGCCTGACACTGCCATTGTCGATCATCATGATTGTGCCGATGGGCTTGCTGGCGGCGATGTTCGGCGTCTGGTTGACCAAGGGCGACAACAACGTCTTCACCCAGATTGGTTTGATCGTGTTGGTGGGTCTGTCGGCGAAGAACGCCATCCTGATCGTGGAGTTTGCCCGCGAGCTGGAATTTGCCGGGCGGACACCGATCCAGGCCGCGATCGAGGCCAGCCGTCTGCGGCTGCGGCCGATCCTGATGACCTCGTTGGCCTTCATCATGGGCGTCGTGCCGCTGGTGACGTCGACCGGCGCAGGCTCGGAGATGCGTCATGCCATGGGTGTCGCGGTGTTCGCCGGCATGATCGGCGTCACGGCCTTCGGCATCTTCTTCACGCCGATGTTCTATGTGTTGCTGCGTGCCATGGCAGGCAACCGTCCACTGATCCAGCATGGCGAAGCGACGGTCGATCAGGCGGCGCCGCTGGCACCGGGATCGCACGAAGCAGAATCGCGCCCGCACGCCACGTCGCATTCGTAACGCCCGGGACCGGGGAAGGAGACGCCTGATGAGGGCTGCTGGTCCACGAATGCGCCGTTTCGACCCATTCTAAGGCGAGGAATTGCGTAGCCTGCGTCCAAGGCTGTTGGAATCGCCCCCAATTGGCCGGGTGCGCTTTCCTCCACTGCACATCTTCCGCTACAATGCGAAAGGCACTGCAGGGGAATGACGGGTTGCGGACGGGCTTCTACAAATGCGAATACCGGGTTGATGAGGCGGTCGGTCGCAGTGTGATGTTTGTCGAGCATGGCAGCATGCTCGGCGGCAATTCCGCTTTTGCCCATATCGGCAGCTATGAGCTCCGGGGTGACGAGGTGGTGGCGGAGATCGAGAGCCGCCGCCACATGAACGATCCCAACTATCCCTCGCTGCTCGGCCAGGATGTGGCGACCATCAGCGTCACCGGCCGGCCCTATGGCGACACCTATCGTTTTCAGGGTTCGTCGCCGCAAATGCCGGGTGCGAAATTCGAGTCGGTCATGACGACGATCGATGACGGCGAGATGCCTCCGGCCGGACCGATCGGTGCGGGTGGCATCGCCAACGGGCTGTATTCGATCCATCTGCGCACACTCGACGGCATCGATGGCGGGCTCAACGGCGTGATGCTGCTGCATGACGGCCGCATCCTCGGGGGAGACGCGTTCTTCTATTATCTCGGCGCCTATTCCTCCGCGGACGGACGCTGGAAGGGCGAGATGCTCAATCAGGAGCACACGCCGGCAAAGGGCGAGAACCCGGTCTTCGGCGGCCATGAAATCGGTATCGGCTTTTCCGGTACTTGCGACGAAACCGGCGCCGAACTGGAAGCCACGGCGCTGGCCGGCAAACGGAGCCTGCGGTTGCAGGCAGTGCTGAAGCTGATCCGCAAGGCCGTGTAAGTTCCAGGCTGGCGCACGGCTTGATGGGGTGCGCGCCTGTCCGTAATGTCACCGGCGAATGACACAGGTGGCGACAAATCCATGACCCAGCGTATCGGCGCGACGCCTCTGATCTGTTTGCTCGGTATCGCCGTCGGACTGGCTGTGCTGTGCGCGCCGGTGCGCATGCAGGCCCAGTCCGCCGATCTGGTTCTGTGCGATCGCCTCGCGGCCGATCCTGCCGATCCCGACAAGCCTGCCGATGTGAAGGGCGTGGCCGATATTGCCAAAGCCGATATTGCCACCGCCATCAAATTCTGCCGGACCGCGTCCGGCGGGTCGCGCCGTGCGATGTTCCAGCTCGGGCGTGCTTACGCGGCCAATGCGCAGGCAGCTGAGGCGCTCGCGGCATGGCGCAAGGCGGCTGACAAAGGCAGTACCTCCGCCATGGTCGAACTCGGCGTCGCCTATGGCAACGGAACCGGCGTCGCGCGCGACGAAGCGCAGGCGCGCAAACTGTTCGAGCGTGCGGCTGAAGCCGGCAATCCGCGCGGCGTAAGCAATCTTGCGGCACTATCCGGAGGCGCAGGCGCGGGTTCAGACCCGGTGCGTGCACGGCAATTGCTGGCGAAATCCGCGGAGACCAATGCCGAGGCGCAATATCAGCTCGGCATGATGCTGTCGGAAGGCATCGGCGGCGCGAAAGACGATGTTGCGGCACGCAGCCTGTTCGAGAAGGCGGCAGCACAGAACCATGCGGGCGCGTTGGAGCGCATGGGCGCGTTCGCGCAAAGCGGCCGCGGTGGTGCGTCGGATAAGGATGCCGCGAAGGCCTATTATGAGAAGGCCGCTGCGCTCGGCGACGACGATGCGAAGAAGGCGCTGGAACGCATCAAGTGCCCTTATGTGCTCAAGGACAAGCGCGGCAACGTGGTCAGCAATATGTGCTTCTGATCAGCCTAGCCTGACTGCGGTCTGTCGCAGGCGCGCGCCGGCGTACCCACGTCGAATTCGCGCCGGTCATTCACCGACGGATCAACGAAATAGGTGACGGCGTTGAACGGCACCGTGACGCGCGACTTGATCCCCTTGAACCACAGGTTGACGCTGAAGCGATCCGCGGTGACGTTCAGTCGTTCGAACTGGTGCTGCAGCACGAACGTCATCTCTTCGGGATATTTGGCGCGCTGGGTATCGGGCACGATGACGCCGTCGAACGAGGTCCTGAACGTGATCTCGTAATAGTGCCGGCCGCGCAGACCGCGTCTGGCGACGTCGGCAAGCGTGGATCTCACCTCGGCATATTGTGCGAGCGGGGCGGTGGTGCAGGGCTGTTGTGCTGCCGCGTGTGATGTGAGCGCGGCCAGCATCATCATGGCAACGGCGAGGGTGCGGAGGTCGCGAGGCAAGGATGGTGTCATGATCCTTTGTCGCGGCGGCAGCGGGCGGGTTCATGGGGCTGCGACAGCGATTTTCTGCCGCATGCGTCCGCAACCATTTGTTTGAAATTGGCCGCCTAAACTCCCGGCTCTGAGTCGCCTTTTGCGTTTCCCTGGAGCCGCCTGTGAACGAGAGCCTGATCGCCATCTGCCAGTTGTTTCTGGTGCCGCTGACCATTCTGTTTGCCGCGGTAGGGGTGGCCAATGCGCGCTTCGTCAAGCTGTTGGTGTGTTTGCTCGGCGTCGGTCTCGCCGGCCTCTGGCTCTATCGCATCTATCTCTGGACCGGCCTGTCGGTGATCGATCGCCGCACGGCCTACGGCCTCGCGGGAGCCTTTGCGCTATGCTGGGTGCTGACGCTGCTGCATCAGATCAAGAGCAGCTTCGGCGGCGGATACGATCGCTAGGCTCAGGCAAATCTGAATCAGGCCAGCCCGAGCGAGAAGGCCAGTGTGCCGATCGCGGCATGCGACAGGATCACCGGCCAGATGTTGCGCATCCGCAGATAGGCGAAACCCCAGACGATGCCGACCAGGAACGTGTTGAGCAGCAGCACGCTGTCGCCATAGGCGATGTGGATCAGCGAGAAGACCACCGAGGAATAGATCACATAGGTCCAGGGCCTGACCTGCAGCCGATCGGTCATCAGTTTCGGAATCGATCGGCACACGACTTCCTGGCAAGGGCTCGAGACCAGGACATAGAACGGCGCAAAGCTGAGCCAGACCGGTGGCTTGTGGTCGAAGGTGAGAAACCGGGTCTGCGCCACCATGATCGCCGCAATGCCCGCCGTTATTGCGGCACAGAATAGCCAGTGGCTGATGTCAGAGGGCCGGCTGAGGCCGAGTTCCGCGACAGAGAAGCCGGCCAGCAGGCACAGCGCGATACACAGCACCGAGACCAGCAGCAAGGCGGGGATGCGATATTCGAACGGCAGAAAGCCCCAGTGAATGGCGAGACCAGGCGCCAGCAGCAGCGCGGCAAATCCGGGCAGTGGAGCGATCAATCGCCATTGGAATCGTTGCTGTCGTAAAACCGTCATGATGTTCTATAGGTGAAATCATGTGGTGGTTTAAGGGCGGAGTGGCCACGCAGGTTGAGAGCGACGAAAGCGTGATCGTCGATATGTCCGCAGCAGGTGGTGACATTTCCGTCCGACGGTCTGCTCGGCCGTTGCTGGCCGCTCCGATGCGACAAAGTGGAACTCGCCGACTAGTATTGTGTCTCACACATCCGTCCATGACGTGAACAGCGCTGCCTGACCGCGTCGCTCGCCGTTCTCGTCTCTCAGTTCCCAGACGATGCCACCTTCGATCCAGAAGCGCCGGCCGGACTTGGCGATCCGCAACCCGCGATAATTGTCGATGAAGCCGTTACGTGCGACGGCATCCAGCAGGCGCTGGCGCTCGTCGCGGTTCGGCGCTTCTGCCGAGAGGCGCGACGGGATGGTGATGAATTCATCCCAGCCATATTCGAAGCAGCGCTGTGCGGTTCTGTTGGCATAGACGAAGACCGGATCGGCGGCAGTATTATGTGCGAGCACCGCAGATGGTGCGTCGCTGTAGAGCCACGCTGCATCTTGCCCAGGCGCCAACAGGGGCTTCCCGACAGTGCGGAGATAGCTCCCGGTGAGGAGTTTGAAGAAGGGGGCATCGAGTGCGAAAGCAGGGGGCGTCGGAGCGGTCACGCGACTCTCTCGGGGATAGGCTATGAGGACATAGCCCGCATGGCTCTATACGACATCGGCAGCGAAAGCGGTGCTGACTGCCCCGGAATGCATGGAGCAGCCGCTATCGGTCGGCAGTAAGGATCAGGTCGTGATCAACCTGTTTTCGAATGCCACGGTGCATTGATTCACCGAGACGGCCGCGTCCCGTTCGTCGATTGCGCGTCCCGTGTAATCCGATAGCTGCCCGGCTTATTTAGTCGTCGCATCGGCTGGGCTCTTGTTTTAGCCTCTCCCGAAAATGTCGTTCCAGGCGAAAGCCCAATGGACCGGCGCAAAGGGAGAAAACGTGAGCAACAACAAGAAGGGGCGATGGTTTGCCATCGCCGCGGTCCTTGCCGCATCGCTGTTCGCCGTAGCGCCAGGGCAGGCGCAGCAATATCCCGAGCGCAACATCACCATGGTCGTGCCATTTCCGCCCGGCGGAACGACCGACATCGTCGCGCGCATCCTCACCGAACAGCTCAGCACCGAACTCGGCAAGCAGGTGGTGATCGAGAATCGCGGCGGCGCCAGCACATCGATCGGTGCGCAAGTCGTGGCCGGTGCCGACAAGGACGGTTACACGCTTCTATTCGCCAGCGCGACGACCTTCACGACCAACCCGCATCTGCTGGCCTCCATCAAATACAAGCTCGAGGACTTTGCGCCCGTCGCGATGGTGGTGAAAGTGCCGTTTGCCTTCGTCGTGAAGAAGGACTTTCCGGCCGCCGACGTCGCGGCGTTTCGTGCCTATGCGCTGGCCAATCCGAGCAAGGTCAACAATGCCACCAACGGACCGGGCAGCACCGTGCACCTTATGGGTGAGATCGTGGCCCGCGGACTCGGCGTGAAGCTGCAGCATGTACACTATCGCGGTGCTGCGCCGGCGATGAACGACATGCTTGCGGGCATCGTCGACAGCAATGTGGAGGCGCTGACCAATACCGTGCCAAACCACAAGGCGGGCATGTACCGCGCGATGGCGGTCTTGTCTGAGGAGCGCCTTCCGCAATTGCCTGATGTGCCGACCTTCAAGGAGCTCGGATTCCCCTCGATCGTCGGCGCGACATGGTTCGCAGTCTTCGCGCCCGCGGGTACGCCGCAGCCAGCACTGGACAGGTTGAGCGCTGCCATCACCCGCATCGTCAAGACGCCGGAATTTGCAAAGAAGATGGAGCCGATCGGCAATCAGCCGTGGCCGATGACGCCGGCGGAACTCGAGACCCATGTGAAGAGCGAGCGCGACCGCTTGGGCAAACTCATTCGCGAAGCCAACATCACGGTCGACTGACCGCGTGAACAAGATCAAGGGAGAATATCAATGAATGCAGCCGTCAGCTCACCCGCCGTGAAAGTCGTCCGTTCGGTGCAGGATCAGGTCAGTCCTGAGGAATGGCAGTCGCGCGTCAATCTCGCGGCCTGTTATCGCCTGACGGCGATGTATGGCATGACCGAAATGATTGCCAACCACATCTCCTGCCGCGTGCCGGGAACGGACGACCAGTTCCTGATCAATCCCTATGGCATGCTCTATGAGGAGATCGATGCGTCGAGCCTCGTCAAGATCGACCTCGACGGCAACACACTGTTCAACGCGTCCGACTACGCTGTGAATGCTGCAGGCTTTGTGATCCACAGTGCCATCCACATGGCGCGTCACGATGTCGATTGCGTCGCGCATACCCATACGGTGGCCGGCATGGCCGTATCGGCGATGGAATGCGGGTTGCTGCCGGTGGCGCAGACCTGCATGCGCTTCCTTCATGTCGCCTATCATGACTTCGAGGGCATCGCGGACAATCCAGAAGAGCGGGAACGACTGATCGCGCATCTCGGCAATCACGAGGCGATGGTGCTGCGTAATCACGGCCTGCTGGTGGTGGGCAAGACCATCGCCGCGGCCTTCAACGTGCTGTTCCGGATGGAGCGGGCCTGTCAGGTTCAGGTCGCAGCTCTATCCTGCAACACCAAGCTGATCACGCCGCCGCAGAAGGTCCTGCAGGATACCTATGACCGCATGAAGCCACGCGACAATGTTCCGGGCCTCAGCGGCGAACTCGCCTGGCCGGCGCTGCTCCGCAAGCTCGACCGGGTCGATCCGTCCTATCGCAGCTGAGCTTGCGCTGGCAGGAGCGCCTGCTGGGCTCGCAGTCGCGGCAGTCAGATGCCGCGACCACAGGTCCGCTTACGGTTTGAAGAATGATACCGGCGTCATCAGCTGGTTCTCCTGGCTGATGAGATAGGCGGCCTCGGCGCTGATCTTCAGGTAGTCGGCCCAGGCCGGGTCCTTCTGCAGCGCCTGGCGCTTGGCCTCGCGATCGGCTGCGCTGTCATAAACCCAGATGTGCATGTAGCTGTTGACGTTGCCGGTCTCAATTTGCGCGTAGGCGAGTGGCTTGCCCAGATGGCGGCTCTGGATCTCGTAGCCGTGCTCGGCATACAGCGCCAGGTGTTTCTTGATGGTGCCGGGGCGGCAAGTGTAGGTGCGAACGTCAAGCAGCATGGGGTTTCCTCGAGCGGTGGCGGATCAATAGGGTCATTCGGCGGTGGCGCCGGACTGCGCGACAAGCACGGCCCAGCGCGCCACCTCGTCGTTCACGTATTTCTGGAATGTCGCCCGATCGTCGCCAACGGGGTCGGCGCCGAGCCCTTTGAGCCGCTCCTGGACAGCGGGGTCGGCCACGCTCTGAACAATGGTCTGCGCAAGCTTCTCGACGATAGCGGGGGGCGTGCCGGCCGGTGCGAACAGGCCGAACCACGAGCGTGCGTTCATGCCGGGGAACGGCGTTTCTGAGAAAGCGGGCACGTCGGGCAAGGCGGCGTGACGCGTGCTGCCCGTCACCGCCAGCGCCTTGAGCTTGTCACTCTGCACCAGTGAGAGAACTTCGGGCAGGTTGGCGAACATGATCTGCACTTGGCCGCCGATCATATCGTTGAGCGCCTGTGCGCCGCCCTTGTAAGCGACGTGCGTGATCTTCGCACCAGCCAGTGTGCTGAACTGCTCGCCGGACAGATGGGACGCGGTGCCCACGCCGCCCGATGCATAGTTGACGCTCGCGGCATTGGCCTTGGCGTAAGCGGCGAGTTCGCTCACCGAATTGACCGGCACCGACGGGTGCACCACCAGCAGCAGGGGCACCGACGCCAGGTTTGACAAGGCCGCGAAATCGCGCGTGAGGCTGTAGCTGAGCTTCTGGTAGAGCGATGCATTGATCGCGTGGCTCGATGTGGCCATCAGCAGCGTATAGCCGTCGGGCTCCGAGCGCGCCGCCGCGGCACCGCCGATATTGCCGTTGGCGCCGGCCTTGTTTTCCACCACGATCGACTGGCCGAGCCGTACCGACATGGCTTGCGCCACGGTGCGCGCGATCACGTCGGTGGCACCACCGGCGGCGAACGGCACGATCACGCGCAGGGGACGTTCTGGATAATCGGCCATCGCGCTGACTGAGGTGAGGGCCAATGCTACGGCCACGACGAGGCTCCGCAACGGGATGATTGCTTTGTGCATTTTGTTTCCTCTGCCTCTTGTTTTTATGTCCTGCCGACGGCGCGCCCCGCAGATGCGGGGCGGTCGTGGCGGTGGGCGTCATGCCATGCCGACCTGCGCATACAAACGCGCAGGTGGCGATGGCAGCGCCCGGTCAGGCGTCCATGCGGGACACTCTATGCAGCCGCGCGGCGACGGCGCTAGGACGGATCAGACGTTGTGTTGGACTTTTTCGCGTGTCAGTCCAGTGGACGGCAATGCTTCCTCCGGAAGTCGCCCGGCGTGAGGCCGGTCTGCTTCTTGAAGAAGCGCGCGAAGTAGGCCGGATCCTCGATATTGAGGCGGAACGCGATCTCGGCGATGCCCGTTTCGGTGTTGCTGAGCCAGCGCTTGGCTTCGAGGACCACGCGCTCCTGCACCACCTGGCTGGCCGTGCGCGCCACAGTGCGCTTGACCGCATCGTTGAGCTGGCGCTCGCTCACGCCAAGCGCCTCGGCGTACTGGCCGATGGTACCGAAGCGCAGGTAGTGCGTTTCCACCAGCATCGCGAAACGGCGCGCGAGCGCCTGGTGTGGACCAACGCCACCGGCGGGCTCGTTGCCGGGGCACACACGGCGCAGGCGCGTGAGCAGGATCAGCAGGCTGGCCCGCACCACATCGGGAAATCCCGGCTGGCGATCGCGTGCCTCACGCTCCATCTCGCAGAGCAGTGGCAGCATGCCGTCATGCTGGGCCTGCGTGAGATAGAGCGCGCTGTTGCCGCGCGCAGGGTGGAAGAACGGAAGTTTCGCGACATCTTCGGCGCGCGGAAACATCCGCGCGAAGAAGTCGGTGCTGAAGTTCAGCACGTAGCCGTGAGGCTTGACCGATGACGTCCAGGCATGGACCTGGCCCGGCGAAAGAAAGAACACTGAGTGGTCGCGCACGTCGAAATGCGCGAAGTCGAGTGTGTGCGTGCCGCTCGCCCGGGTCATCCAGAGCAGATGGTAGTAGTTATGCCGGTGCAGGAAACCGCGCGGGATGTCGTCGCGGTCCTCCAGTCGTACGAGGTCGAAGTAGAACGAGCCTTCGCCCGCGAAATCCGAGGTTTCAAAGGTCGGAAACTCGCCGGAGCGGGCGGAGAGGAGAGCTTCGGGCAAGTGAAGGTGTCCTTGCGGTTTCGGGGCACGGTTATCAGCGTCATCCTATCGCAAAAAGCCGGAGAGTACCGGGTGTTGGCGAATGCGACACCGGACGGTCTCTCCGAGGAGTTCGGCAGCTCTATAAGAATTCTGGGTGCCGCTCCATCACACCCGGGAAGTTGCGTCGGGGGATGCTCCTGCAGGCATTTTATGGCGTTCGCTCGGAAGGGGACCTGATGGAACGGACGCAGACGGCGGGTCGTCGCAACTGAGCTTGCGCTGGATCAATTGCAGAACGGATTTCGGGCGATGGCGGTTGCCGAGCTGGCCGCCGTCGCCTACATGAGGGCGCATGACGCAGACCTCCGAATTCGGCTTCACCAGCTTCCAGCCCTCCCTGAATGAAGAAAATATCGCGCTTCTGGTGCAGACCTTTTACGGCCGTGCCCGCGAGGATGATTTGCTGGGGCCGATCTTCAACAGCGCCGTGACCGACTGGGATCATCACATCGCGCAGATCAGCGATTTCTGGTCGTCGATGATGCTGAAGACCGGCCGCTACAATGGCCGGCCTATGCGTCCACATCTCGTGCTGCCGCTGAAGGGTGAACATTTCGATCGCTGGCTTTTGTTGTTCGAACAGACCGCGCGCGAGATATTTCCGGCTGAGGTCACCGAGGCCTTCATGACCCGCGCGCGCCGTATCGCTGACAGTTTCGAGATGGGCGTTGCCTCGGTGCGCGGCGAGATCGCTGCGCCGCGACATAGCGTTTAAGGCGGTAGGCACGTGATGCAACGCCGGTCTTGCGAGAGCCGGCCGTTGCGCTAGGCTGCGACTCCAGCAAACCGGGAATCGGTCCATGAAACGTCTGTCTGTCCTCGTTCTCTTGAGCCTGTTCAGTGCTGCGCCCGCAATGGCGCAATCCTGCAACGCCGTCAGCGGCGACGGCAAGCCGCTCGCGGGCGCTGCCAAGAAGAGCTTCATGAAGAAGTGCTGCGAGGACAACGCCAAGAGCGCCGAGGGCAAGCCACTGGCCGGCGCCGCCAAGACCTCATCGGTTAACAAGTGCATGAAGGGCTGAGGCTGCTGCCTCACGCATCCAGACGTGCAAAAGCCCCGCTCGCGCGGGGCTTTTCGATTCCGGGCTGAAGCGACGTCAACTCGAAGTCTTCGTCTCAGCTCTTCGCTTCGAGCTTGTCCTGAGTCTTCGTGTCGAAGTCGCTGGCGTCATGGCGTTCGCGCAACTGGCCGGCCGGGTCGCCCGAGGTGCGATTGACCATGCGACCGCGCTTCACGGCAGGTCGTGCCGCGATGGTCTTGGTCCAGCGCTGCAGGTTCTTGTAGCTCTGCACATCGAGGAACGTGCCGGCATCGCCGTAGATGGCGCTCTCCGCAAGGCCGCCATACCAGGGGAAGATCGCCATGTCGGCGATGCTGTAATCCTTGCCGGCGATGAATTCGTTGTTGGCCAATTGACGATCGAGCACGTCGAGCTGGCGCTTGGTCTCCATGGCGTAGCGGTCGATGGCATATTCGATCTTGGTCGGCGCATAGGCATAGAAGTGCCCGAAGCCGCCGCCGAGGAACGGCGCGCTGCCCATCTGCCAGAACAGCCAGGATAGGGTTTCGGCCCGTTCCGCTCCGTCCTTTGGAAGGAAGGCGCCGAATTTCTCGGCGAGATGCACCAGGATCGCGCCGGACTCGAAGATACGGAACGGCTTGTCGCCGCTGCGATCCATCAGCGCCGGGATCTTGGAGTTCGGATTGACATCGACGAAACCCGAACCGAACTGGTTGCCGTCGATCCGGATCAGCCATGCATCGTACTCCGCGCCTGTATGGCCGGCAGCGAGCAGTTCCTCGAACATGATCGTGACCTTCTGGCCGTTCGGCGTCGCCAGCGAATAGAGCTGGAACGGATGTTTGCCGACGGGGAGCTCCTTCTCATGGGTGGGGCCGGCGATGGGCCGGTTGGTCGAGGCAAATTTGCCGCCGTTTTCCTTGTCCCAGGTCCAGACTTTGGGAGGCGTGTAGGGGGCGTCGGTCATGTCAGGCTGGCTCCGGAAAAGGGGCAGGGTTGATGGTTGCCGGGGACAGGTAGGGATGAATGCAATTGCATGCAAGATGGCGAGGCGTCCTATGCCGGAAGCCGCCTTGTGCCGGGCTAAGACATGCGATGTAACGAGTCTGCGCCGTAATTGCCGATGGCGGCGTTTCCCTCCGTCCGAAGATTCCCCTCCCGATGAGCGACACCCCAGCGCAGACCGTCGGCGCATCGCCCACCAAACGATCCTTCGCGGCGCTCCATCACCCGGGATTCCGCGCCCAGTTCATCACCTATGTGCTGGCCATGATGGCCGACAATATCGAGCATGTGATCAGCTACTGGGTGGTGTTTCAGAAATTCCAGTCGCCCGCGCTGGGTGGTTTTGCCATCGTCTCGCACTGGCTGCCGTTCCTGCTGTTCTCGGTCACGTCTGGCGCGCTGGCGGAGCGTTTCGACCCGCGGCGCGTGATCCAGTGCGGCATGGCGCTGTTCATTCTGGCATCGCTGGGCTGGGGCTATTTCTTTGTCACCGATACCCTGCAGATGTGGCAGGCGATGGTGCTGTTGGTGATTCATGGCTGTGCCGGCGTGCTCTGGCAGACGCCGAACCAGATGCTGCTCTACGACGTCGTCGGTTCCGCCGACCTGCCGAGCGCGGTGCGTCTGAACGCCATGGCGCGCTATCTCGGTGTCATGGTTGGCCCAGCGGTCGGCGGCGTGATCCTGCTCGCGCTAGGGCCGGCCTATGGCATCATGCTCAACACCATCTTCTATCTGCCGCTGGTGCTGTGGCTGATCAAGGCACCCTATGGTCCGCGCTTTCGCACCGGCGCGCCCGCGCCTCAGCGCGCCGTGCGGGGCTTTGCGGACATCGTCCAGACCATGCGCGACGTGCGCCACCGGCCGGTGATCGTGTCCATGATCGCGCTGGCCGGCGCGGCCTCGTTCTTCGTCGGCAATGCCTATAGTTCGCAGATGCCGGGCTTTGCCAGTGATCTCGGCCATGGCGATCCCGGCATGTCCTACAGCATGCTGCTGGCGGCTGACGCAGCCGGTGGCCTGCTTGCCGGCCTGGCGCTGGAGGGCAGGCAATTGCTGGCGCCGAAGCCGCGTACGGCGATCATTCTGGCGCTGCTCTGGTGCGGTGCGTTGGCGATCTTCGCGCTGACCGGTCACTACGCCATTGCGCTGGTGTTCCTGTTTGCGGCGGGATTTCTCGAATTGTCGTTCAACGCGATGGCGCAGAGCCTCGTGCAGCTCGATGCACCCCTGGACAAGCGCGGCCGCGTCATCGGTCTGTTCAATATGGCGAGCCTGGGCTTGCGCGCCTTCAGCGGCATCTCGGTCGGCGTCGTCGGCAGCATGATCGGGATCCATTGGTCGCTGGCGCTGTCGGCGCTGGCGACCATGATTGTTGCTGGAGGCCTGCTGGCGCTGCCCTAGCGAGGAAGAACCTCGGCGTCCTACCAGTCGACCAGCCGGTCGTCGCCGCCGAACGCAGCCGGCATGGCGGCGTAATGTGGCAGGCCGTCGCGGACTGGAGCGATCGCCTCGCTGCAATTGATATGCAGGCTCGGCTTGAACGCGTCCCCGAGCAGATAGCCGTTGATGCTGCGCATGCCGATCCCGTCGAGCTCGATAATCAGCCGCGTGGCGCACTTTGCGCAGCTGAGGCGCGGGGTCGTCCTCAGTGCGAACGACGTCGTGTCGCCCTGAATGACTTCTACGCCGTCGGCCGGATAGACGGCTTCGGCCACATAAGCTGCGCCATGGACGGTCTGGCAGTCGGCACAGTGGCACCAGAAATGTGCGATGGGGTCGGCGCTGATCCGGAGTTTGACAGCGTTGCAGGGGCAAGCGAGTTCCATGGGCGCACCTCATCTGATGCGCAAAACTACCAGCCGACCGCAATCGCCGACAACTGCCGCGGCTTGCGACAAATCGCTCGCCGCGGCTGGCAGTCGCTATTTGCCGCTTTGCAGCGCAGCCGTTTGCTTGGCGAGCTGCTTGTCGAAATCCTGTTCGAGCACTGCAGCGTAAGTGGCGAGCTCGCCGGGTTTGACGAAGGGGTTCGGCGCGCCGTCCTTCATCGCCGCACGCTTGGCCTGCATGCCATAGACTTCCGGATGCGGCCCGAGCAGCACGTCGATCTTCATGGCCTTGGCCTTGGCATAGGTCGACCGATAATCGTCGACGATGCCGGCATGGGTTGGATTGCCGACCAGCCGGTTCAGCGCCACGGTGCCGCTGCAGAAGAACAGGACCTCACGGTTCTCGCTGCCGTCCTTCACGGTCATCTCCCAGCTCGTGCAGCCCGGCGAATGGCCGGGTGTCGCATGCGCCGTCAGCGTGGTGCCGCCGAGCGTGACCTTGTCACCCTCGGTGACGGTGCGATCCACCTTGACCGGCGGGAAACCAATATCGGTGTTCTTTTCATCGCCCGGATAGGTGCCGCTTTCGAGCAACGGCTTATCCCGTAGGCCTGCGATCAGTTGCGCGCCGGTGTCCTTCTTGATCTCCGCAAAACCGCCGGTGTGATCGAAATGGGCATGGCTGTTGAGGATGATCTTGATATCGGCTTCCTTGAAGCCGAGCTTTGCGATGTGCTCCTTGATCATCCCGGTCGATTGCGGGACGCCCGTATCCATCAGGATCAGGCCGTCGGATGTCTTGATGAGATAGACCGCGATGCCGTCGGTGCCGACGTAATAGATGTTGTCGATCAATTGAAACGGCTCGAAGGGGGCGGTCCACTTGACCATGACCTGCGCCAGAAAATCCTTGACGGTCTGCGCTTGCGCGCTACCTGCAAATAGCGCCAGAGCGCAGACGGCGCCTGCGAGCGTCTTCATGATGGCCTCCCGGTTTGATTTTTATTGGTTCTTTTGAACGCCGGGATTGAAGCGCGATTTGGGCAGATCTCTCAAGCGCCATTCCTGCATGCCGGCATCGCGCATAACAGGCACGGCCGGGCGGCGAATGTTGCGAGCGCGTTGAACCATCCCGGCCGTTTTGGGTTAGACTTCACCCATGAAACAACTGATCTGCCCCAATTGCCAGACACGCGTCTTCTTCGAGCAGAGCGATTGCGTGCAATGCGGCGAGGCGCTGATCTTCGACACCGCGCAGTCCAATGTCGTCAGCGCCGCGGCGGCCATGTCCTGTGCCAATCGCGATCTGATCGCCTGCAACTGGGCCACGGATGACAGCGATCCGTTCTGTCCGTCCTGCCGGCTTACGCGAACAATTCCCAATCTGGTATCCGATCGCAATGTCGCGCTCTGGAAGCGGGTTGAGCAAGCCAAGCGGCGTCTGACCTACGACCTGATGCGACTCAGGCTACCCCTTGCTGTGTCGAGCGGCGCGCATATCGCGTTCGACATTCTCTCGGACGAGACCGCCGGACATCCGATCATGACCGGGCATTTGTCGGGGCTGATCACGATGAACCTCTCGGAAGCTGACGATGCCGAGCGCGAGGCGCGCCGCGCCGCGTTTCGCGAACCGTATCGAACGCTGCTCGGCCATTTCCGCCACGAGGTCGGGCATTTCTACTGGGAAGCGCTGGTCGATCAGTCGCAGCTCATCGGTCCGTTCCGGATGATCTTCGGCGATGAAACGCGCGACTATGGCGAGGCACTCGCGGCCTATCACAATCGCGCCGATCGCTCGTGGAATAGCGATGCCTTCATCAGCGAATATGCGACCTCGCATCCGTGGGAAGACTGGGCCGAGACCTTCGCGCATTTCCTGCACATCGTCTCGACGCTGGACACCGCATCGTCGCTGCCGCTGTCACTGGACGAGCGCTCGCGCCATACGCTGGACGATCCCTATCTCGAGCGTGACTTCGAAGCGCTGCTGTCGCTGTGGGATGCTGTGTCCTACAGCATGAACGAACTCAATCGTTCGATGGGCATGAGCGACGCTTATCCGTTTCACCTGACACAGGCGGTGAGGGGAAAGCTGCATTTCGTGCATCTGGCGATTCTGAAAACGCGCAGCGAAAGCTGAATGGCCTTACGCTGTCATTCCGGGGCGGGCCGAAACGCGAAGCGGTTCGGCGCGAACCTCAGCCACTCCAATTGGAGTGGCGGGGAATCTTGATGTGTTCATCACCTCTTGATCCAGCGCGGCGGAGGGAGCGACTCCCATCTTGAGATTCCGGGTCCGCGACCGCCAAGTGGCGCTCGCGTCCCGGAATGACGAGGTTGGCTCTTACTGCTCCATCTTGATCCCGGCGTCCGTGATCACCTTTTTCCAGCGTGCGATTTCGTCGGTGACGAAGGCGCGGAATTCATCCGGGGTGGTGCCCATGGGGACGATGCCCTGATCGTCGAGCTTCTTCTTCAGGTCGGGATCGGTGAGCGCCTTCTTTGCCTCCGCGGCCACGCGATCCACAATCTCCTTCGGTGTGCCTGCGGGCGCGATGATGCCGGACCAGGTGCCAGAGACGAAATCCGGCACGCCGGCTTCCGCCATGGTCGGCACGTCGCCGGCCGCCGGGACGCGCTCCTTGGCAGCCACGGCGAGCGCCTTGGCATTGCCGGACTTCACCTGCGACATCAGCGGGCCGATAACGTCGAACATCACATTGATCTGGCCGCCGACCGTATCCTGCAGCGCGCCGGACGTGCCCTTGTAGGGAATGTGCTGCAGATTGATGCCTTCGCGGCTCTTCAGCATTTCCATGGTCAGATGTGCCGCCGAGCCGATGCCTGACGAGGCGAAGTTCAGCGAGCCAGGCTTCGCCTTGGCGAGTGCGATGAACTCCTTCATGTCCTTGGCGGGCAGGGACGGCGTCGCAATCAAAATCAGCGGCGCGACCGAGGTCAGCGACACATAGGTGAAGTCCTTCATCGCGTCATAGGGCAGCTTCGGATTGAGCGTCGGATTCACCGAATGCGCCGCGATCACGGTGCCGAAGGTGTAGCCGTCGGGGGCTGCCTTGGCGACGGCGTCGGTGCCGATGGCGGCATTGGCGCCCGGCTTGTTCTCGATGACGATGGGCTGGCCCAGCGCGATCGCCATCTTTTCCGAGACGAGGCGCGCCATCAGGTCGGTGTAGCCGCCCGGCGTATAGGGCACGACCATGCGGATCGGCCGGTTCGGCCAGCTCTGCGCAAAGGCAGTCTCGGCGCTGCCGGCGCAGGCGGCCATCACGGCGATCACGCTCGCGGCGCGGACGAAGCTCTTCATCATTTCATTTCCTCGACTGCCGGCGCGCTCCAAGGCGGCGGGAGCGCCGTAGCGCCTGCCTCGGATCGCAGACCGTTCTTCTTGTTGTCTGCCCGTTCTGCGCCGCGACGGATGTCGCGGGATGCAGAGTCCCGCATGCAGGCTACCGCATCGCACGGTAACGGGGAAAGTAGACGAAAGGCCGCTAACGTCTGCTGCCGCAGCGTGGAATTTGTCGATGTGAGACGCGGATGCATGTGACCTCCCGTGACGACCTTGTTGATTGCTGTGATGCAGGTGAGGGGATGGGCGTACGCTATCGATGCCCGTGCCTGAGCGCGTGCGTGGCCGTCCCGGTGGCCTCCCTCGAAAATGAGGGAGATGAAGCGCCGAAAGGCGCGACTTGGTAACAGTGCCGCAGCGTGCTGTCCGGATCGCCGGACCACAGAGGCCGCGGAAACGCCTTTCGACGCTCCATCGTGGCGATTTCTGTCCCCGGGACCGTTCTTCCGGGCAAAGGCGCAGACCTCCGCAGTCCGCTGATCCCGACGGTTTCCCGCCGTTCACCAATGCCACGTCCAGCCAGCATGAGTGGCAGACCCCCGTAGTGGGGCCGGACGGTGACCCAAGGCCTCCCGAGTGCGTGAGGAAACGTCTTCCTCCCGCCCGCAGGCGCCACATCCCGCCCCGCGCCAGTCGGCGTCCCGGTAACGCTCCCTCAAGTGGAGCGGGATGCAGGGGAATATAATCTGCGTTGGAGTGGCGTCAAGGATTATTTTCAGATTTATTCTTGCGGGCAAGGACGCCAACAACGGAGGGGCGCCACTTCGGAATACGCGATTGGCGCCGAATGCCGACAATTTTGCTCCCGCTTACACCTAGCGCATCGGCGGAAGTTGGGAGATTCGCTCCCGCGCTATGGGTGCTTATGTCGGTCGGGCGCACCGGTCCCGTAGCCGCGCAGTTCGGCGTACCGTGCGACTTGTTCAGAGGAAAGAAACTCCGTCAAAGCGAGGTGGTAACGCAGGTGGGCGGCTCGAAGATCGCCCTGTGCAGAGGCAATGCGCGCCGTCGCGGTGTTCAGCGCGTCTTGCGTCGCCTGCTTCTCGGCGAATAGCCGATCGAGCGCGGTCTCTTCGGAGAGGATTCGCTTGCCGATAGGGATCGTCTCTATCTTCATTACTTCGAAAAGCGCCTTTGCTTTTGTGCGTTGATCGTCTGAGAGGCGCAGCGTGTCCCCTAGTTCGAGAACATGGGCCGGTCCGGGATAGCCGTTGAGCTCCGCCGGAAGGGACAAACCCATGCCCCGCCCTGCCTTGAGATCCACGATCTGTTGGTCCGACAAGGCTTTGATACTGCGGCGCTCCATGCCCGCATAGGGCGAGGCGGCTATCTCTCGGTGAGAGACTTTGCAGTTGCAGTCCTCAGCGCTGGCGATCTGGGGCATGAGAGCCGCGAGGGCGAGGGCAAGAGCAAGAGCAAGAGTGATCTGGTAGATGGGCTTCATTGCGGTCTCCAAGGTTCGAGTTCCGCTCCATCTTGCCGTGCGTCGGGCGCATCGAGTATGATCGCTATCATGTCGAACGCGCTCGTCGCTACGTTATCTGAGTTGTCTCAGCTCGAGCAACCGCTTGCCGCAGGTCACATCCTGTTTCGCGCTGGTGATCCGGTTCGGGTGCTCTTCCTGGTGGTGGCAGGCACCGTCCGGCTCACGAAGTCGTTGCCGCATGGCTCGCCGCTGGTACTTCAGAGTGCGGGCCCAGGCGCCATCGTGGCCGAGGCGTCGCTATTCGCTGACCGGTACCATTGCGAGGGCGCTGCGGCGGAAGACTCGGTGGTCCGCCCGGTGCCTCTGAGGCGGCTCAAGGAGGCGCTCGCGAAGCGTCCCGACTTCTCGCTGGCCCTGACATGTTACCTGACGCAGGAGGTTCAGCGGGCCCGAACGCATGCCGAAATCCTCTCGCTGAAGACAGTTGCCGCTCGGATCGACGCCTGGGTCGCGACGGAGGAGGGACCGCTACCGCCCAAAGGGCAGTGGCGTCGAGTTGCTGCGGAAATTGGTGTCACGCCGGAAGCCCTCTATCGCGAGTTCGCGAGGAGGCGACGACGACGGTTGGGCCGATCACGCGGTCCAGAGGCGTAGCGCAAGATCGAAGGGTGTCGCAAATTAGCTGATCGGAGCGCGTAGCCAGCCACAGCATCATAGCGACACCGCGAATGAGTAGTGCCCATCTCGTGGCGCAGCATTGCAGGCTCAGGAACGCTGGGACATGCCGACGGGCGCGGGCTGTTCGGAATATTCAGTCCAGGCCTGACGGAGTATCTGTACCGAGGAGGAGAGAAATATGAAGGCCATCACGGCGGCAACCGCCAGATCCGGCCACGCGCTCGACGAGCCCCAGACTCCCAGGGCTGCGAACATGACAATGACGTTGCCGATGGCATCGTTGCGGGAACACAGCCAGACAGAGCGCACATTGGCGTCGCCGTCCTTGTAACGCATCAGCAGCAGCACCGAGGCGAGGTTGGCTGCCAGCGCCAGGAAGCCGATCGCGCCCATGACCTCGGCACTTGGAACGCCGAGGATAAGCGTGTGATAGACGGTCGAACCGAACACCCATAGAGCCATGACGCTGAGCGAAAGGCCCTTGAACAAAGCCGCCGTTGCCCGCGTCCTGATGCCGGTGCCGATGACCGCGAGGCTCAGCCCGTAAGTGACTGTATCGCCGAGGAAGTCGAGCGCATCCGCTTTCAGCGCCTGTGACCCCGCGATCTGTCCGGCGATCATCTCGACAAGAAACATGATGCCGTTGATGGCAATGACCGTCCACAGCACGCGCTTGTAGCGGGGATCGACGCCGTCGAAGACCGGAACGCCCCCGGAGCAACCGCATGCCTCGGTCTCGCAGGCCGCCGGGGAGACAGGCTTCGCGTTCGCCTTCGAAAAATCGATGGGCGGCGGCTCGCAGCAGGTGTCGGTGGTGCAACAGGTCTTGTCGGACATCGGCTTCCTCTCAATGTGAGACAAGCGTACAATCTCTAGCGACTAGAGGTTCAAGGGAAAAATGGATTACGCAATCGGAGAAGCGTCGCGTCTGACGGGCATCAAGGTGCCGACGATACGTTACTACGAGGGGATTGGCCTTCTGGCCGCGCCCACGAGGACGGAGGGAAAGCAGCGCCGCTATCGGCCGGAGGATGTCGCCCGCCTGAATTTCATCCGGCACGCCCGCGAGCTCGGTTTCGAGATCGCCGATATCGCCGAATTGCTGACCCTGAGCGAGGGACCCGATCAGTCTTGCGCAGAGGTCGATCGGATCACGCGCCGGCACTTGTCGGACGTCGAGCGCCGGATCGCGCAACTCACCGCGTTACGCGGAGAATTGAAGCGCATGGTGGAAGAGTGCAGTCATGGCAGGGTCAGTGACTGCCGGGTGATCGAGACGCTGTCCGGATGACACGAAGCCCGGCGGTTGCTCGCCGCGTCCGAGGTCTCGTCCTCATGAAGATGTGATGACCGATATCGGGCGACTCGTCGCGACGTGATCGGTTGCGAGCTTTGTTGTTCGCGGCATCAGACCGGATGGTCACAGTTGATCGCTAAAATGGCGCGCGACGTCGACGCGTCGGCGCACTCCGACCTTGGTGCGTGCGCATCCTCAAGCCAATGAGCCCGCGATGCCGATCCAATTCCGCAAGACCTCAATCAGATCTCGCAAGCGAACACTGGGACTGGCCGCCTTCGGCCTGATCGTGGACGCGATCGTCAGCCATCCCCGCGTCGACGTGCCGGCGATGGTGAATGTCGCGATGATGTCGCGCTTTGCCATAGCGCCTGTCATGGCGTCGCTCGGCGGTCTCTCATGGACGACCAGCACAGGTTCGAGCGACACCGTTGCGCCGACGCCGGTGATGAGCGTGGATCATGTGACACGGATGTGCGCGCGGGCGCATGGCAGCGCCAGCTGATCGACAGCCGGATCTCTTGAACAACAAGGCCCGGATGAAACAGGCGCTTCCTCCGGGCCATGTGGGATCAGACGAGGTGTCGGCTCAGGCGACGCGCTTGATGGCGTCGCTCAGGATCGAGACGATCTCGTCGATCTGGTTCTTCTCGACGATGAGGGGCGGCGACATCGCGAAGGCATCGCCGCTCTGGCGCAGATAGAGGCCGCGGTTGAAGCAGTCGACCATGACGTCATAGCCGCGCGCAGCCGGTGCATCTTTCCGCGGAGCCAGTTCGACGGCGCCCATCAGGCCGCAATTGCGGATGTCGATGACATTGGGCAGGTCGCGGAGCGCGTGCAGGCTATCGCGCCAGTAGTCGGACAGCGAGGCACCGCGCGTCAGCAGTCCCTCGCTCTTGTAGATGTCCAGCGTCGCGATGCCTGCGGCGCAGGCGACCGGATGCGCCGAATAGGTGTAGCCATGGAACAGCTCGATCTGGCTTTCCGGTCCGGTCATCAGCCCGTCATAGATCTTGCGGCTAGCGAACACGGCGCCGCAGGGCACGGTGCCGTTGGTGATGCCTTTCGCGGTGGTCATCAGGTCCGGCGTCACGCCGAAATAATCTGCGGCGAAAGGCGTGCCGAGGCGGCCGAAGCCGGTGATGACTTCGTCGAAGATCAGCAGGATGCCGTGCTTGGTGCAGAGCTCGCGCAGGCGCTGCAGATAGTTCTTCGGCGGCGGCAGCACGCCGGTCGAACCGGGCACCGGCTCGACGATGACGGCGGCAATTGTGTCGGCGCCATGCAGCGCGACCAGACGCTCGACGTCGTCGGCGAGTTCGGCGCCGTGCTCCGGGAGGTCCTTGGAGAATGCGTTGCGTGCGAGATCGTGGGTGTGGCGGATGTGATCGGTGCCGGGCAGTTGGGCTGACGAGAAGGCGCGGCGGTTATTGACCATGCCGCCGACCGAGGTGCCGCCGAAGCCGACGCCGTGATAGCCGCGCTCCCTGCCGATCAGGCGCGTGCGCGAGGCCTGGCCGTTGGCGCGATGATAGGCCAGCGCGATCTTAAGCGCGGTATCGCCCGACTCCGAGCCGGAATTGGTGAAGAAGATGCGGTCGAGGCCGGCGGGTGCGATCTCGGCCAGACGATTGGCGAATTCGAAGGCGAGCGGATGGCCCATCTGGAACGCGGGGGCGAAGTCGAGGGTGGTGAGCTGTTTCTCAACGGCACTGGCGATCTCGCGGCGGCCGTGGCCGGCATTGGTGCACCAGAGGCCAGCCGATCCGTCGATCACCTTGCGGCCGTCTTCAGTCGTGTAATACATGCCCTGCGCGGACGCGAACATGCGCGGTGCCGCCTTGAACTGGCGGTTGGCCGTGAACGGCATCCAGAACGACTCGAGTTGTAACGTGTTCGGAATCTGATGAACGGTCACGGCACGGCTCCCTTGGCTGATTCAGCATCTGGATCATGTTCGCCCGAATGCAACAAGTCCTTTTCTCGATCTGATTAACCTGTTGATTTTATTGAATGGGCCGGGTCATATTTGTTCGATCCGAAACACTCGCAACAGGGATTTGGCGTGACCATCGATCTAGGCGAACGGCTGCGCTTCGTGCGTGGGCGTCACAAGCTGTCGCAGCGTGAACTGGCCAAGCGCGCGGGCGTGACCAATTCGACGATCTCGCTGATCGAGTCCAACCAGATGAACCCGTCGGTCGGCGCGCTCAAGCGTATTCTCGATGGCATTCCGATGGGGCTCGCCGACTTCTTCGCCATCGAACCGGACCGGCCGCGCAAGGCATTCTACCGCTCCGACGAACTGACCGAAATCGGCAAGACGCCGATCTCCTATCGCCAGGTCGGCGACAATTTGTTTGGCCGCAGCCTGCAGATCCTGAAGGAGCGCTACGAGCCGGGCAGTGACACCGGACGGGTGCCGCTGGTGCATGACGGCGAGGAGGGTGGCATCGTGGTCTCGGGCCGGCTGGAAGTGACCGTCGATGAGGAGCGCCGCATCCTCGATCCCGGCGACGCCTATTATTTCGAAAGCCGCCGTCCGCATCGCTTCCGCTGCGTCGGCGCGAAACCCTGCGAAGTGATCAGTGCGTGCACGCCGCCGACATTCTAAGGATCTAAGCCGCGCTGGGGCTAACGGGAGGTATCGATCCCTCTCATGAGCAGGTCGATACTGGCATCGGTGAAAACCGCGACGTCGATCTGCCTTCGCGTTCCAAATAACAGTGACCACACCGTCAACAGCAGCGCCGGGCTCATCACGATTTCGGTGAATGTGCTTGCCTGCGACGGGCGGAATTCGCCCGCCGCCACTCCCGCGTCGATCACCATTCGGAACTGGTCGATGACCGGCCGCATGAACTCGTCATAGTGCCGGTCGACGAGGTCGGGGAAGCGGGAGCCGTCGGCGATCAGGAAGCGGAGTGTTTCGCGGAAAGGTCTGTCCTCGGCAATCTTGCGATACACGAAGACCATGAGTGCGCGCAGGCGCGCGTTGTATGGTCCTTCCAGCGTCGCGGCATAGCTTTCCAGTTCGGGAAAGAACGCCTGGGACTTGTATCGGATCATCTCGTCGAACACGCGCTCCTTGGTTTCGAAATAGAAATAGATCGTGCCTTTGGTGACGGACGCACGGGCGGCGACATCCTCCAGCCGGGTCGCCGCATAGCCGTTTTTGGCGAACTCCTCGAAGGCCGCGTCGAGGATCTCGATCGGTCGTTCCGCTTTTCGACGGGCGCGCTTCTTCAGCTCAGCATTCATGGGAGCAGGATAATCGATCCCTTGCAGAGGTGCTATTGACTTTTGAGTCAGTCAATAATAGTGAGTGATTGCTCACTTAACGCGCGCGGTGAAATGCATAACGCTTTCAAAATGATGTCTCCGTTGCCAGCCGATGCGGCCGGCACCGCAGATCAGCGACGCGAGCTGATCGAAATCGTGGCCACAACGAAAGCGACACTGATTGCCCGTCAGGCGCCGGACGGGGCGAGGGCTGCATGAAGAATGCGGATGACAGCAAATCGCCACCGCGACTGTTCCGTGGTGCCCGTGTCCGGATGAGCCTTCTCGGTCGTGAACGGCACCCCAAATACGGCGATCGCCAGGGAGTCATCGTGGGGCACGGCTCGCCGAGCAGTTGGCGGGTCAAGTTCGACGAGCGCAAGACCATCCAGGCGATCCACCGGGACTATCTCGAACTCGTCGCCCAACCCGCGGCGGCATCCCTTCAGGTCGCCCAGCGACGCGGTTCCACGGGCGGGGCGTCGAACCCGTGAGCGCTCTCCTTACAGAACATGTCATGCGTGGCCGCCATTGGCGGCCGTCGGTCTCGTTGCCTGTCGTTGCGGCGCTGGGCCTTCTGGTCGCCGGATGTTCGTCATTGCCACGGACGCCGTATGGCGTCGCGGATGCATCCAGTGCGCGCGTCCTCGATCTCACGGACCTGCGCCGTTATGCGGACGAACCGGCCTCGACGTTCCGAAGCGGTCAGAACCAGGTCGCGTTGCGAGGGCCTCGAACCTATCTGGCGCTGTCGGGAGGCGGGGCGGACGGCGCCTATGGCGCCGGCGTGCTCAACGGCTGGACCGAGGCGGGGACGCGCCCGACGTTCTCGATGGTATCCGGTGTGAGCACCGGCGCACTGATCGCGCCCTTCGCATTTCTCGGTCCCGACTATGACGCGACCCTGCGTGACGTCTACACCAGCGGCGTCGCCGCGAGCCTGCTCGATGCACCCAATCCGTTCAATGCGATCTTTGGTTCGGGCCTGTTCGGCAACACGCGGCTACGCGAACTGGTGGCGAAGTATATCGACGAGAACTTCGTCGCGGCCGTCGCAGCCGAACATGCGAAGGGGCGGATGCTGTTCGTCGTCAAGACAAATCTCGACTCCCAGCGGACCGCCATCTGGGACATGGGACGGATCGCCTCACTCCGCACGCCCGAAGCATTGAACCTGTTCCGGGATGTCGTCGCGGCATCGGCGAGCCTGCCCGTGGTGTTTCCGCCGATGCTGGTGACCGCGGAGGCGAACGGCAAGCGCTTCGAGGAGATGCATGTCGATGGCGGCGTCACCGCGCCTGTCCTGACATTGCCGGAGGCTTTCCTGCTACGCGACGCGACATTCGCCAGCGCAGGGAAGCTGCAACTCTACGTCCTGATCAACAACAAGATCGAACGGGAATTTCAGGTCATTCCCAATTCCACCATCGAAATCGCTGCGCGGGCGTCATCGACTGTGACGAAGATTCAGACACGCTCCATCCTTTACAGTACCTATGCCTTCGCCCGCCGCAACAAGTTCGGATTCAACCTGACCTATATCGAGGGCGATCGACCGCCATCGCCGATGTCCGGCTTCGACACCGCCTATATGCGCGCGCTGTTCCTGTACGGTTATGAGAGGGCGCGGGGCAATCGTCTCTGGTCGAAATCCCCGCCCTCCGACGATCAGGATTCCGTGGCGGCGTCACACACAGCAATCACGCGGCAAGTCGCAAGCGGCAACTGATGCGCGATGCGACGTTCAAACCCGGCACATGCGTGCTGAAACAGGAGTGACCTCATGAGACTTTCCATGCTTCGCAAAATCGTTTCGCCCCGCCGGATTGCGCTGGTATCGATCCTGCTCGTCGCCGCCTCGGGTTCGGCGGCGGCGCAGTCGCTGCCGTTCACAGGCCTTACCGGATCCTGGGCAGGCGCGGGAGCGATCTCGCTGTCCGACGGATCGAAGGAGCGGCTTCGCTGCAAGGCGACATACCAGGTCAGCAATGGCGAAAGGCGGCTCCTGCAGAGCTTGCGCTGTGCGAGCGACAGCTACCGCTTCGATCTCAACAGCGACGTGGTCAGCCAGGATGGCACCATCGCCGGGACATGGAGCGAAACCAGTCGCGGAATCAGCGGAAGCATCGCGGGCCGCGAGTCCGGCGGCCTCATCTCGGCCGTCATCGACGCGCCGGGCTTCTCGGCCAGCCTGTCGCTCTCGACGCGCGGCAATAAGCAGTCTTTCTCCATATCGTCCGAAGGCGACATCCGGAACGTCGCCATCAACATGAGCAGAAACTGATCGGGATCGCTGCTCAGCAATCGCAGGTGTTTCGCTATGTTTTCTCGTTGTCGTCGGGCAATTGTCGCGCAGCATGGTGGACGTGGAGGATTTCAATCGTGTCTGCTGTCACGCGATAGAAGACGACATAAGGATAGCGGCCGAGCGGTGCGGCGCGAACATGCGGGCGATCGGGAACGAGGCGGGCACTGTCTGGCCATCGTGCGATGCGCGCGACGACAGCCTGGATACGCCGTCCGACAGTGGGGGCGATCGCCGGATAATGGGCGATAAGCCAGTCAGCAATCTGATCGATGTCTGTGAGAGCTTCGTCTGTATAGACGACCTTCATCAGCGGCGGAATTTGGCGAAGGCGGCTTCGACATCAGTCACGGTGGCAAACCGGCCAGCATCGGCAGCCCGCAATCCGCGATCGATGCCGGCAAGTTCTTCCGGCGTTGGCTGATAGGCGTCCCCCTTCACGCCGGCTTCAAGCTCGCGGGCATAGGCCGCCAGTTCGTCCTGCACATGTGGCGGCCACGTCTCGACGCGTTCCAGGATATCGGCAAGGGGCTTGGTTTTCATGGCGTCAAGGTATCACGACGGAGACACAACGTCACGGGGATGCCCTGAGGAATCCATCCGCCCCACCTGAATTTGAATGGCTGCCCGCGTGCTAAATCTCTATGCTGTGGGCATGTCGCGATTCATGTGTCTATCGATTGCTCTCCTCCTGTCGCTTACCTCTGCCGCTGCGCTGGCGGCGCCGGTCAAGAAGAAGCCGCCGCAATGGAAGGGCTACGGCTTCCTGCCGGGTTATCACCAGCCGCTGAATAACAGTGTTCCGCTGTTCATGCAGAAGCGCGCGGACCTGCGTATGGCCAAACGCGACCGGCGCCATTGGTATATCGACCGTACCCCGGTCTATTACCGCTGGTCCGACGGCGAGAAGTATTATTTCGGCCGGCCCGGTTTCTATCGCGGCCAGTACAATGGCGGCAGCATGGGCCCATGCTGGACGCGAACCCCGATCGGACCGATCTGGAATTGCGGCTAGGCGAGGCGGCGCATCTCGCAGCGCCGATTCCCGTGAAAGTTTCCGGTCGACGTTGTAGCGACCTTCATTAAATCATCGCAGCGACTATCTGTTGCTCCGGGTTGATCGCGGCGGAGTTCAAAAGCGCCGTGAAATCAAAATCAACGAAAGCACATTTCGAGTTCCGGCCACTATCTTCGCCCGACAGGACTTTGGTTCAGGGGCGGAGATATCAGTGGCTAAGATTTCACGACGTGATGTGTTGGCAGGTGGCGCGGCCATGCTTGGGTCGCTTGGCGCATCCGGGGGGACGTTCGGCCAGCAGCCCACCGAGAATTTCGATCTCGTAATCCGGGCGGCGAGGTCATCGACCCCAGCCAGAATCTGCGCGGCATTCGCGATATCGGCATCAAGTTCGGGCAGGTCGCCGCCGTTGAGCCGAGCATTCCAGCGGAGCGCGCAAAGCAGAGCATCGATGCCAAGGGCAAACTGGTGACGCCCGGCCTCGTCGATCTTCACACCCATGTCTATCCCTATGGGTCGGCGATCGGCATTCCGCCGGACGAGCTGGTGCCGTTCTCGGCGACGACGACCTATGTGAGTGCCGGAGATGCCGGCGCCAACACCTTTGCCGGATTCAAGCGCGATGTCGTCGGGCATTCGCGCAGCCGGCTGTTTGCTTTCGTGCACATCTCGACCATCGGCCTTGCGGGCTTTCCCGTGGGCGAATTGCTGAACATCGACTATGCGAATGTCGATGCCGCGGCGCGCACCATCGCCGAAAATCCCGATCTCGTGCTCGGCGCCAAGGTGCGCGAGACGCTGGCTTTCGTCGGTAATAACGGCATCGAGCCGCTGAAGCGGGCCATTCTGGCCGTTGAACGCTCGGGCACCAAGGGGCGGGTGATGTGCCACATCGGCAATGCGCCGGGCGATCTGTCGGTGCTGGTCGATACGTTGCGTCCCGGCGACATCCTGACTCATCCCTACAGCGCGCTCGGCAACAACACGGTGCAGAACGGCAAGGTGCTTCCGGCGCTGCTGGAAGCCAAGAAGCGCGGCGTCATCATCGATGTCGGTCATGGCGCCGGCAGCTTCGACTATGACATTGCCGAGGAGGCAATCCAGCAGGGGCTCGTGTTCGATACGATTTCCAGCGACGTCCATGTGGCCGCGGCGAACACACCGAGCCGGCCGTATCTGCCCTGGGTGCTCAGCAAGTTTCTCGCGCTTGGCTTCTCGCTCGACCAGGTGATCGCGGCCGCCACGGTCAAGCCGGCCAATGTCATCAACCGTGTGCCCAAGCTCGGCACGCTGCAGGTCGGTGCGCCCGCGGACGTGGCCATTCTCGAACTCGTCGAGGGTCCGGTGGAGCTGCTCGACACCTCGAACAAGCCCCGCACCGGCAAGGCCTATCTAAAGGCGGTTCAGACGGTGCGCGGCGGGGTCCCGTTCGGACGGCCGTATTCTCTGCCGTTCTCGGCAAACTGACGAAAGCGGCGCGTAGCCGGGTGAGCGGAGCGACCCGGGGCTATGCTGGCCCGGCTATGGCGCCGCACGCCGACGTCATGCTGGAATTTACCGCCGCCGCCGGGGAGGGTGACGGCGATCGCCATTCGGCACGCTGGTCTGCCCTGCGTCTGCCGCGCGCTCAAGGCATCTGCCACGGCTTTCGAGAAAACCGCCATCCGGTCTAGGCTCGCACCAACCGAATCTCGAATTGGACGTGCGACATGACATTGGCGATGAGCTGGGACGAATGGGCGAAACATGACGCCGTGGCGCTGGCGGCGCGCGTGCGCAAGGGCGACCTGACGCCGGCCGATCTGGCGGCGCAGGCCGCGGCCGGCATCGCCAGCACCAATCCCGCGCTCGATGCCGTCGTCGAAGTGTTCGACGACGTCGTCGCCGATCCTGCCAAGGACGGTATGAATGCCGAGGGCGCGTTCGCTGGCGTTCCTTACCTGATGAAGGACCTCGGCCCGACCCTGAAGGGACGGCTGCAGGAATTCGGCTCCATGATCATGCAGGGGCACCGCCCCGCGCAGGACAGCTTCCTGACCGGCAAGATCCGGGGCGCCGGGCTCAACATCATTGGCCGCAGCACTACGCCGGAATTCGGCGTCTGCAGTTCGGCCGAGAACAAGCTCTATGTTACCCGCAATCCCTGGGACACCGACTACACCACCTGTGGCTCCTCCGCCGGCTCTGCGGCGATGGTCGCGGCCGGCGTACTGCCGATCTCCCACGCCACGGATGGCGGTGGTTCGATCCGCATTCCTGCGGGCGTGAACGGCCTGATCGGCCTGAAGGTCTCGCGCGGCGTCTATTCGCTGGCGCCCGCGCTGTCGGATCTCTCCGGGTTGGTCTCGATCCAGGGCTGCGTCAGCCGCAGCGTGCGCGACACCGCAGCCTTCGTCGACAATTGCCGCGGCGGCGCTCCTGGCGAATTCATGCCGTTCTGGTCGCCGGCCGAACCCTATAGCGAGTTGATCAAGCGCGACCCGGGCAAGCTACGCATCGCGCTGTCGCATGAGTGGGGCGACTACAAAGCGCCGCCGCATTTCGTTGTGGAGCTGGAGCATGTCGGCAAAATGCTCGAAGGGCTCGGCCATCACGTGGAATGGGCATTGCCGGAGGTGGATTTCCGCAACGCGTTCGCCGCGCAGACGACCTGCTACATCAGCAATTTCGCGCAGGTGATCGCCGGTCATCTGGCGCGGCTCGGTTTGGATAAGCCGACCACCGATCTGCTGGAGCCGATCAACATCAAGATCTGGGAGAGCGGGCTGAACACGTCCTATACCGAGCGCAACGCGATGCAGGCGGTGTTCAACACGACCTCGCGGGCCTTCGGAAATTTCTTCGAGCGCTACGACATCATCCTGACGCCGATCACCGCCAAGCCGACGCCGAAGGTCGGGACATCAGAATATCTCACCACCAGCACCAATCCGTCGGTGCATGACTGGTTCGCCAACCTGTGGAAGAACTTCGCCTATACGCCGCTCGCCAATCTGTGCGGCATCCCCGGCATCTCGCTGCCGCTCGCGGCGCAGGAAAACGGGCTGCCGCTCGGCATCCAGGCGCAGACGCGTCAGGCGAATGACGGCCTGCTACTGCAACTGGCCGCGCAGATCGAGCGGGCGATCGACGGCAAGTGGAATGGCGGCAAGCTGCCGGCAAAGCATGTCAGCCGGCAATAGGCGTGTCGGCGTATCTTGTCTTCGTCGCGCTAAAGATGCGTGACACAGCGGATATCGAATGGATCGAACATGGTTTCAAGCTTACCGGCTCCCGTGTCCCAGTCGGTCGCTGCCAGGCTGACGCGGGCGGCGATATTCCTGGTCGTGACGATCAATCCCGGACCGGCCCCCGAGAAGGCGGTTCGTGGCTTGTGCGGCGACCTGTCGAGCCTGCTGCGCGGCGTGGGCTTCCGCAATCTCAATGGGCAGTTGTCCTGCATCATGGGGTTCGGCTCTGACGCCTGGAGTCGGGTGTTCGGAGCGCCGAGTCCGAAAGACTTGCATCCGTTTCGCGAAATTCGCGGCGTGCATACCGCCGTTTCGACACCCGGCGACATCCTCTTTCACATCCGCGCGGCGAGCATGGATCTCTGTTTCGAGCTGGCGACGCACATCATGTCGCGGCTCGCCGACGCGGTTTCGGCCGTGGACGAGGTGCACGGTTTCAAATTCTTCGACGACCGCGATCTGATCGGCTTTGTTGACGGAACTGAAAACCCTGTCGGTCAGGCCGCTGACGCGGCCACCCTTGTCGGCGATGAAGATCCTGGCTTTGCCGGAGGCAGCTACGTGATCGTGCAAAAATATCTGCACGACGTCGCGCGATGGAACAAGGTGCCCGTCGAGGAACAGGAGAACATCATCGGCCGGCACAAGCTGTCCGATATCGAACAGCGCGATTCCGAGAAGAAGCCGTATGCGCACAACGTCCTGACGTCGATTGAAGAGAACGGGGAGCAGCTTCAAATCCTGCGCGACAACATGCCGTTCGGCGAGGTGGGCAAAGGTGAGTTCGGCACCTATTTCATCGGTTACGCCCGTTCCCCGCAGCGCATTGAGAAGATGCTGGAGAACATGTTCATCGGCAACCCGCCGGGCACTTACGACCATCTGCTGGATTTCAGCCGCGCGGTGACGGGGACGCTGTTCTTCGTTCCCACAGCGACGTTTCTGGACGATGTCGATCCCGAGGCTTAACCGGTTCGCTTATCTGCCCACCACTTGCTGAAACAGGAGATTGTGCATGGGTGTCGATCTCTTGAATATCAAGGGTCTCACAGAGCTCGCGCATCAGGGGCCGGTCGTCATGGTCAATCTGATGCGGTTCCGGGAGCGCTCGCTCGACGGCGATGGGTCGGGCTGGGACGCCTATCTGCGTTACAGCGCGCTGACCGTGCCGATGATCAAGGCACGCGGCGGCACCTTGCTGTGGACCGGTGACGCCAAGGCCGTCGCGCTCGGCGAACCGGATCACCAGCAGCGGGACTATCTGGCGCTGGTTTATTATCCCTCCGTTGCAGCCTTCATCGAGATGATGACGTCACCGGACTATGAAAATCTCTGCGACCCGCACCGGACCAACGGCTGTGCCGAGCATGTGATCATCTGCACGAGCGAGGCTTACAGCAAGTTCAAGATCGGGTGAGGGTGATCACCACCGGCTTTCAGCCAACCGGCGGCATCGATCCAGAACCTCAGATGAGCCGGGTGGCGATGAGGATGGAGATTACGAGCAGAACCGCGACGATGATCACGACGAAGGGGAACATCGCGCGATAGGCGTCCCGCTCGTGGCCGGGGGTGCCTGCGAGATTGCAGACGATCGACATCCGCACCGGCGAGACCATGTTGAGCGACAGTGCCGCGGCGTGCTGAAGCGCGACGACGGCGGCGACGTCGAGGCCGGCCTCGGTGGCGAGGCTGAGCTGCGACGGCATGAACAATCCGTTGGCCGCATTGCCGCTATTGGCCAGCGCGCCGAACACGGCCGAGATCATCGGCGTGACCGTCACCGACCAGACCCCGAACGTGTCGTACATGCCGCGGGCGAGGCCCCCGGCGATGCCCGAGCGCGACAGCAGTTCGGCCATCATCGAGAACACGATCACCGTAAGGACGGCGAGCCGGCCGGTCTTCCAGGCGGCTGCGATCTCCGCAGGGAAGGCCCGCTGATGGCCGTGCAGCAGGGCGGTCAGCACGGCGGCTGCGACCAGCCAGGTGCCGGCGTGAAACAACGGCGCCCAGATAGGCACGCCTGCGAAAGGCTGGACGCTCCAAGACGACTGCAGGAGGTGATTGAGCGGCGGAACGAGGCGTGTCAGTGCGAGCCAGCCGATTAGCAGCGTGAATGGCAGCATGCGCCGTGCAGCAGCGGTGATCGCCACACGGTCCGGCTTCTCGTCGATGAGATAACGCAGCACGATGGCCGGCCCGAACGCCGCCAGCATCGCCGGCTCCGGCCCGAGAAACGCCGTTGCAACGATGGCGAGGCCGAGACTGCCGAGCAGCCAGAGTGCTTCGCTGGCGCGCTCGCGCCAGTCGGTCGTGATGCCGGCGCGCTCCGCCATGCGCCAGTAGATGGGCAGCCACAGGATGTTGAACACGAGATAGATGAGACTGGTGTGCAGCGCGAGCGCCGTGGGATCGGTCCGCGCGAAGGCAGCGCCGACTACCGCGCCGCTGCCCATGGCACCCCACACGATCATGGTCTGGCTGATCAGCGAGAAGGCGAGGAGCTCGATCGGCTTCAGGCCGAGGCGGCGGATCAGCACCATCGTTCCCATGATGCCGATGCCGAAGCCCGTCGCGGATTCCGCGAAGGGGCCGATCAGATAGCAGGCGGTGAACAGCAGGCGCCGCCGCGCTCGCGCATCCGGTAGTGACGTCTCGACCGGCATGGCTGCGTCGCCGGGGCGGATCGCCATTTGCCAGAACAGCAACCCGCCGAGAATATACGGCACGACGATCCAGCCGATCCATGCGCCGCGCAGCAGCGCCGTTCCAGCGTCAGCGATCCCGAACAGCTGCGGGGCGGTGGCCAGCGCGACTGCAAGCGCCGTGGCGAGGCCGATCAGCGAGGCGGGGAGCGTGCCGGCGAGTCCGCTGGCGATGGCGCCGATCACCGCCAGCGCGGGCAGCGCCCAGATCAGGTAAAGCACGTTCCGCCCCCAGGTTTCTCGTTGGGGGCTGGATGCGCGGGAAAGGCGGGGACGTCAACCGCGCTGCGCGCATAGGGCGCGTGCAACGTCGATCCGCCCAGCGCTTGCTAACCGTCGAAGCCGACGAACACCGTGGCTTCCTCGACCGACTTGCGTTCGGACACCACCGCATTGGCGGGAAAGCTGTCATCCGGCCATCCGAGCGCAATGCTTTTCATGATGACCTGATCGTCCGCAATCCCGGCATGCTCGCGCACCACCGGTGACTGCATGATGCCCTGGCTGTTGATCACGGCGCCAAGGCCGCGCGACCAGGCGGCATTGACGAGGGCGGTCGCCACGGCGCCGCAATCGAACGGCGTATCGTCGCTGCCGTCCAGCACGCGGTCATAGGTCACGATCACGCAGACCGGCGCGTCGAACTGACGGAAGCCACGCAGCACCCAGTCCTGCCGCATCTCCTTGTCGTCCCTGGCGATCCCCATGGCCGAGAACAACTGCTTGGCGACGCCGACCTGCCGGTCGCGGTGATGACCCCCGAAAGCCTGACCGGTGCGAAATTCGCGTGACTGCGGGATACCTGCGATCATCCGTTCGGTATTGCCGGCGCGGATCCTGTCGAGCGGCTCGCCGGTCACGACATAGAAATTCCATGGCTGGGTGTTCATCGACGACGGCGCGCGCATCGCCAGGTTGATGATTTCCTCGATCAGCTTTTTGGGGACCGGATCTGGTTTGTAGCCGCGGATGCTGCGGCGGCCGAGAATGACGTCATCGAACTTCATAGGCCTGGAATCTCCCGGGGGCGTTTCTGAATTGGGCGGGATATTCCCGGTTTCCTGGGCCGTGTGCAAGATTGACGTGAGGGGCAGGAGGCGGTCGCCGTTCAGTTGCAGGGCGGAACAGCGAAGCGTATTCCGCTGCGCAAACATCTCCATGGCGGCGGATTACGCTTCGCCAATCCGCCCTGCGATTGCTAGTGTTGTTGTTCAATCCCATCATGCCGGGCCGAGGGCGATGAACACACGCAGCGATCATCTTGAAAAGCCAATGACGTTCGACGGCGTGACGCTCACGCCGCAGAAGGAGGTGGTCCGTGCCTTCTACAAGGATATGTGGGACCATGCGGATGTGACTTTGATCCCGCAAATCTTCCATGAGGATTTCACCTTCAGGGGATCGCTCGGACCGGTGCTGGTCGGACATGACCAGTTCGCCGACTATGTCCGCTGGGTCACCGGCGTGCTGCAGAATTATACAACGGACATTCTCATGATGATCGAGGAGGGCAATCGCGTTGCCGGCAAGGTCTACTTCCATGGCGTTCAACGCGAAGCGATGTTCGGCAATCCGCCGACAGGAAAGCTCGTCGGGTGGCTTGGAGCGCCGATCTTTTCGTTCGACGGGCCGAAGGTGCGCGACCTCTGGGTGCTCGGTGACATCTACGGCCTGCTCGGGCAGATCGGGACAGATGGCATGCAGGGCAACGAATTTTCCACGTCTCGGTGAGACTGGCCGAAGCGCACTCAACCCGTCCGGTTGAGTTCCTCTCCTGCGGCTACGTCCCGCGATCATGACCATGTGGCCAGACGTCGCGTTTGCCACATTTGCGATCTGGTTACTCGTTAACATGGTAACACGCAGGCAATGCGTACCCTGCGCATAACCATACGTTGTTACATTGTTGCGGATCGACATGAATCGCCGATCCGTGCTACCTCGCTCGCAGAGTTTGAAAGAGACGCTGAAAGTGATGATTTTCGCCCGCATTCTTCCCCATGGCCTGCTGCGCATCCCGCGCAGGGCGTTGGTGATGGTCGTGCTGGCGACGTACATTTTCGCCGGCGCCATGCACGGTCTCTGCGAATTCGATGTGACCAATCCGTCCGGAGCGACGACCGTCTCGCTCGCGGAGAAGGCGACCGGCCATTCCGACAAGGGAGTCGTCGCGGACAATCACTGCCACGGCTGCTTCTCTGTGACGGCACAGCCGCTAGTCTTCGCGGCGATGCCCGTCTCCATCGAGACCCGCACTGCGGTTTTCCACGATGTCGAGCGTCGCAGCCTGCCGCGCGGGATCGATCCTCCCCCACCCAAATTCCTGACCTGACCGTCATCGCCGGGCGCTTAGCGCCCAGACTCCGTCATTCGTCAGGTTTCCATCATGTTCTCGAAGATCGCCACGCGTTTCGCGTGCGCGGCTGTGCTCTTCGTCAGTTCGTCGCTGACGGGGGTAGCTCATTCGCAAACCCTCACCATGGGTGCTGCGCTTCAACGCGCGCTCGCCGCCAGTCCGCGTCTGACCGCCGCCGAGCGTGACGTCGGGATTGCGCGCGGTCAGCGCATCCAGTCCGGCGCGCTGATCAATCCGGAGATTTCGTACGAACAGGACAATTCGTTCGGTTCGGGCGCCTACAGGGGAACACGCTCGGCGGAGACCACGCTGCAGGTCAGCCAGATGTTCGAGCTGTGGGGCAAGCGCGATGCGCGTATCGCTGCCGGTCAGGCGGGCCTCGATGCTGCGGGCATCGGACGCCAGGCCGTCCGGCTTGAAGTGCTGTCCGAGACCGCGATCGCCTTCGTGAGCGTGCTCGGCCTGCAGCGACGGATCCAGATCCTCGACGAACAGATCGAGGCGATCGACAAGATCTCGCCGCTGCTGCAGCGGCGCGTCGAGGCCGGCGCATCATCCATCGCAGAGACCGGACGCGCCGAGGTCGCATCGGCACTGGTCAAGGCCGACCGGGAGCGCACCAGGTCGTCGCTCGCTAGCGCGCGCCGCGAACTGGCGATCCTGATGGGCGATAGCGCGGCGAAATTCGCGGCCGTCGCCGGACGGCTGGACGCGACCGGCAGGCCGCCGACCTTTCAGTCGGTGGTCGCGGCGATTGATGCGAATCCGCAGCTCGTCCGCTGGAAGGCGATCTATGCGCAGCGCAACGCCGAACTGCTGCTCGCCCGATTGAAGCCCTATCCGGACGTCACGGTATCCGCCGGATGGCGCCGCTTCAGTGAGACCGGCGACAACGCCGTTCGGCTTTCGCTGTCGGTGCCGATCCCGGTGTTCGACCAGAACCAGGGCAACATCCTCTCCGCGCAGGAAAGCCTCGCCAAGACCGCTGCCGAACGCCAGGGCAACCGCAACATGCTGATCGTAGTGGCGGGCCGCGCCTACGACTCGCTGCAGGGCTCGCTGCGCGAACTTGCCATCCTGCGCGAGACCGCGATCCCCAAGTCCAGGGACGCGGCCGACGCGATTTCCGAAGGCTACGGGCAGGGACGCTATTCGCTGCTCGAAGTGCTCGACGCCCAGGCCAGCGTCGCGCAAGCGCGCCTGCGCGAACAGGAAGCCCAGCAGAATTTCCACGTCGCCGTCGCCACCATCGAGGGGCTGGTCGGCAATCCGTTTGCACTGGCGCGGGGGAGCGCACGATGAACAAGCCAATCATGGTCCTGGTGGCTGCGGCCGCGATCTTCGCGCTCGGCGCCGGGGTCTACGCCACCGCACCGAGCAAGTCCGACACGCAGACCGCGGCCGCCTCCAAGGCTGCCAGGCAGGGCGACAAGGCCAAAGGTGAAAAGGTGAAAGGCGAGAAGGGCCACGACGAGAAAGGCCACGGTGACGAGGGCGTCGTGGAAATGAGCGACGCGCGCGTCGCCTCGTCCAACATCGAAATCCTCTCCGCCAGAAGCGAAACGCTGCACGACTCTCTGGTGCTGAACGGGATCCTGCAGCCCAATCAGGAGACGTTGGTGCAGGTGACGCCGCGTTTTCCGGGCGTCGTGCGCGAGATCAAGAAGCGCATCGGCGACACCGTCGAGAAGGGCGAACTCCTCGCGAAGATCGAGAGCAACCAGAGCCTGAGCGTCTATGAGATGCGGGCGCCGATCTCGGGGACGGTGATCGACCGCCAGATCTCGCTCGGCGAATATGCCTCCGAGCAGAAGCCGGCCTTCATCGTCGCCGACATTTCGACGGTCTGGGTCGATCTGTCCGTTTACCGCCGCAACCTGCCGCGCGTCCGGATCGGCGACAGGATCTTGATCGATGTCGGCGATGGCGGAAAGCCGATCGAGGCCAGCCTGTCCTATATCTCGCCGGTTGGCAGCAGCGACACGCAGAGCGCACTCGCGCGCGCCGTCGTGCCGAATATGGACATGCGCCTGCGTGCGGGCCTGTTCGTTTCGGCACGCCTGATCCTGTCGGCCAAGCCGGTCGCGATTGCCGTTCGGGCGTCGGCGATCCAGACGGTCGAGAACCGCAGCGTCGTCTTCGTCCGTAGCGGCGACAAGTTCGAGGCGCGCGACGTCGAACTCGGTGCGCGCGACTCCGACAATGTCGAGATCCTGTTCGGACTGCTCGACGGCGACAGATACGCGGCGAAGAACAGCTTCATCGTGAAAGCGGAGCTCGGAAAGGGATCGGCGTCCCATGAACACTGAGCTCGCTCCGGGAATTCAACCATGATCGACAGGCTTCTCGCATTCTCCGTGCACCAGCGCTGGCTGGTCATGATCGCTGTGTTGATGATGGGCGCCTTCGGCGTCTGGAACTTCACGCGCCTGCCGATCGATGCCGTTCCTGACATCACCAATGTCCAGGTTCAGATCAATACCAACGCGCCGGGCTTCTCGCCGCTGGAGGTGGAGCAGCGCATCACATTCCCGATCGAGACGGGGATGGCCGGCCTGCCGAACCTCGTGAACACGCGCTCGCTGTCGCGCTATGGCCTCAGCCAGGTCACCGTCGTGTTCAAAGACGGCACGGACATCTATTTCGCGCGTCAGCTGGTCAACGAACGCGTCCAGCGGGTGAAGGACTCGCTGCCGACCGGCATCGAGACGGCGATGGGACCGGTCTCCACCGGCCTCGGCGAGATCTACATGTACACCGTCGAGGCGAAGGAGGGGGCGAAGAACGCCGAAGGCAAGCCTTACACGCCGAGTGACCTGCGGACCGTGCAGGACTGGATCATCAAGCCTCAGCTCCGCAATGTGCAGGGGGTCAACGAGGTCAACACCATCGGCGGCTTCGAGAAGCAGTTCCACGTGCTTCCGGATCCGGCCAGGCTGATGGCCTACCGTCTGAGCTTCCGCGACGTGATGACGTCGCTCGCCAACAACAATGCCAATGTCGGCGCCGGCTACATCGAGAAGAACGGCGAACAGTATCTGGTGCGCACGCCCGGACAGGTCGCCGATGTCGAGGAAATCCGGCAGATCGTCATCGGCTCCCGCAATGGCGTCCCGGTCCGCATCCTCGACATCGCGGAGGTCAAGGAGGGCACTGACCTGCGCACCGGCGCGGCGACCGTCGACGGCAAGGAAGTCGTGCTCGGCACGGCGATGCTGCTGATCGGCGAGAACGGCCGGACCGTGGCGCAGCGTGTCGGGCAGAAGCTGGAGCAGATCCAGAAGTCGCTGCCGGAAGGCGTCTCTCTCCGCGCGATCTACGACCGCACCCATCTGATCGACGCGACCATCACGACCGTCGAGAAGAACCTGGTCGAGGGCGCGCTGCTCGTCATCGCGATCCTGTTCCTCATCCTCGGAAACTTCAAGGCGGCCTTCGCCACCGCGCTCGTCATTCCGCTGTCCATGCTGTTCACCATCACGGGCATGTTCGAGAATAAGGTCAGCGCCAATCTGATGAGCCTCGGCGCCATCGATTTCGGCATCATCATCGATGGAGCTGTCATCATCGTGGAGAACTGCCTGCGTCTGCTCGCCCATGAGCAGGCGAAGCGAGGGCGCCTGCTCAGCCGCGAGGAACGTTTTGAGACGATCATCGAAGCCTCGCGCGAGGTCATCAAGCCCAGCCTGTTCGGCACGCTGATCATCGCGGTGGTCTATCTGCCGGTGCTCACGCTGACCGGCGTCGAAGGCAAGATGTTCACGCCAATGGCGCTGACCGTACTGATGGCGCTCCTGGGCGCCAGCATCCTGTCGATGACCTTCGTTCCGGCCGCTGTGGCGCTGTTCGTGACCGGCAAGGTCTCCGAGAAGGAAAACTGGTTCATGCGCGCAGCGCGCCGGACCTATGTGCCGCTGCTCGATCTCGCGATCCGTCTGCGCCTCGTCGTGGCGGCCGCGGCCGTGGCGCTGGTCGTCGTGAGCGGATACGCCGCGACGCGGATGGGCGGCGAGTTCATCCCGAGCCTCGACGAGGGCGACGTCGCGATCCAGGCGATGCGCATCCCCGGTACCAGCCTTACGCAATCGCTCGAGATGCAGATGGCACTCGAGCGGAGGCTGGCCAGGATTCCAGAGGTGAAGGAATCCTTCGCCCGCACCGGTACCGCGGAGGTGGCGACGGACCCGATGCCGCCGTCGATCTCGGACGGCTATGTCATGCTCAAGCCGCGCGACCAGTGGCCGGATCCGAAGAAGTCGAAGCTCGATCTGATGAAGGAGATCGAGGCCGCATCCGAGGAGGTCGCAGGCAGTCTTTACGAACTCTCGCAGCCGATCCAGCTTCGCTTCAACGAACTGATCTCGGGCGTGCGTAGCGACGTCGGCGTCAAGATCTTCGGCGACGACCTCAATGTGCTGGCAGGGATCGCGGGGCAGGTGCAGTCGGCGCTACAGAACATCCAGGGCGCCGCGGACGTCAAGACCGAGCAGGTCGCCGGGCTTCCGGTGCTGACGGTCAAGCTGGACCGCAAGGCGCTGGCGCGCTTCGGCATCAGCGTGTCGGACGTGCAGAACCTGGTCGAGATTGCGGTGGGCGGCAAGACCGCCGGCCTGGTGTTCCAGGGCGACCGCCGCTTCGACCTCGTCGTGCGCCTTCCGGACGACCTCCGGACGGATATCGAGGCGATCAAGGCGCTGCCGATCCCGCTGCCGCCGCTGGAGGGCCAGCCGAGCCAGAGCAAGGCGATGCCGGCGGCGTTCGGGACCTCGCCGCTGGCCCAGATGCGCTATGCGCCGCTGTCGGAACTGGCGGAGATTTCGGTCGCACCGGGCCCGAACCAGATCAGCCGCGAGGACGGCAAGCGCCGCATCGTCGTCTCCGCCAATGTGCGTGGACGTGACCTCGGCTCCTTCGTCGGCGAGGCGCAGCAGCAGATCGCGCAGAAGGTCAAATTGCCCGCGGGCTACTGGATCGGCTGGGGCGGCCAGTTCGAGCAGCTCGTCTCGGCGACGCAGCGTCTGACCATCGTGGTCCCGATCGCGCTACTGCTGATCTTCCTGCTGCTGTTCATCAGCCTCGGCTCCGTGGCTGACGCGCTGCTGGTCTTCAGCGGCGTGCCGCTGGCGCTCACGGGCGGCATCTTCGCGCTGCTGCTGCGTGACATTCCGCTGTCGATCAGCGCGGGCATCGGCTTTGTCGCGCTTTCGGGCGTGGCGGTGCTCAACGGTCTTGTCATCATCACCTTCATCGCGCGGCTTCGCCTCGAAGGGAAAAAGGTGGTGGAGGCCGTGCGCGAAGGCGCGCTGACGCGCCTGCGGCCTGTGCTGATGACGGCGCTGGTGGCCTCGCTCGGCTTCGTGCCGATGGCGATCGCGACGGGGGCGGGGGCCGAGGTGCAGCGCCCGCTCGCGACCGTTGTCATCGGCGGCATCGTCTCCTCGACCATCCTCACGCTTCTCGTTCTTCCGGCGCTCTACATCCTGTTCCGCCGGGAATCGTCGCCTGCCCATGCGGAGGCGAAGCCTGTCCATGCCATCCACGGAGACCATTGATGAAGACAATCCTGCTCGTCCTATCCGCGCTGGTGCTGGCGGCGCCGGCGATGGCGCAGCACGCCCATCAGAAGGGGCCCAACGGTGGACCCATGGAGGATGTCGCCGGCGTGCATGTCGAGATGATCGCTGCGGGGAAGGTGCTGACCTTCAACATCCTCGACGAGGCCAACAAGCCGCTCCCGAGCAGCGGCTTTTCCGGCGCGGTGTTGCTGACCTCCGGAAGCGACCGTGAGACACTGCCGCTCGTCACCTCCGGGACTGCATTGAAGGCCGAAGCGAAAAGCGACATCGCCAAGGGCGCTTCGGTGAGCGTCACGCTGAAGACCGCCGACGGCAAGTCTGGCCAGGCCAGGTTCAAGCACTGAGGGATCAATCCCGGATGACGCAAGAGCTTCATCCCGGCGGCGCTTGCTCGACCCAAACTACGCGCTATTTGTCGCTATCGGATGCCATCAGCAGGAACTTGCGCTTCAGCGCGTTGACCCTGGAGACGTAACCCGCAACGGAATGGTCGCCGCATCGCTCATTGGCCGTCATCTGGAAGCGACGGCGCGCATAAGCGGTGGCGGGTCCTCCACCGCACAGATGGATGAAGGCGGCGAGATCCTGCACCTGTTGCGGGGTCGGCGCCACGCCGCCGGCGCGCGCGAGGACCGCGGCGACATTGCGGTCCAGATAGATCGATGCGAGCTCGGTGGCATGGCTCGGGATGGCACGAATATAGGGGCCGAAGCCGCAGCCCGTATCCTGAACCGCGTTCGCCCGGATGCAGAAGCGCGAAACTTCGGCATAGGCCGGATCGGTCATTTGAAAGAGACCGACGGCGCTGGATGCGGGCCGATAGATCGCGAACGGATTGAAGCTGAACCGCCAGCGCCAATAGGTGCGATCCAGGGGATTACCGGAACTCTCGACCTGCGCCAGCGCAGCGAGCAATTCGGGCGTGATCGACCGCGTCGAAAAGGCGCGAAACAGCGGCCCGTAATGCCGCCACGTCTCGGCCGGCTCCTTGTCCAGCCTGTGGCCGACAAAGAAGAACAACTCGCTCGGCTTGTGGATCACGTGATAGATGAGGTTGGACAGCACGAGGGTGACCAGCACGATCGCGACGGCGCCAGTGATTTGAATGGCGCGGGGCAGTTTCGCGAGCGTCCGTTGCGCCGAGCGCAGGCTGCGCCGCCAGCGGCGACGGCGTTTGGCGCTGAAGATGAATGGGCCCTTCGTCATGGCTGATGGCAGCGCGCTAATCCACCTGCGGCTGGCTGATGCCGAGCTTCTTGACGCGGGTGCGGACTGATAGCGGTGACCGCTTCAACCGGATCGCGATCTCGTTGACGCTGCGACCGACCGACAATTGCCGCCGCAATTCTTCGTCCTGCTGCGAGGTCCAGACGGCGTCGGATTTCTGGCTTAGTTTCATGAGGACTTATAATAGTCTGTAGCCCGGATGAAGCCAACGGGTCGCGCGTCGCGCGCCCGATGATAAGCTCCGCGTAATCCGGGCTACGCTTGCTTTCGCGATACGCAGTCGCCCCGCTTCACAGCGCCGGACGGCGAGCGGCCGGGTTTCGTGACGCGCGGGTCGCGATGGTTTCACCGGCAGCAAACATCTCGACGTTGGTGGATTACGCTTGCTGGTTGGATGTCGCAGTGAAGGCCAACGCATCGACGTTGGTGCATCCGATTACTGGTTCTGGATGGAGACGCTCATTCCGCTCAGGTCGAAATCGAACTGGAGGCCCAGTTGCTCGCCTTCCAGCGTCAGGACGACGCCCTTGGCGTTGCGCATCTGGATGGCGCGCCTGCCTGCACCGACCGCCACACCTGCACCGAGCGCCGTATAAATGCCTTCGATGTCCGAAGCCTGATGCATATTTTGCGCCGCGCCGACCAGATCGGTCGAGGAGCCCCCAAACGTCAGGCCCGCGCTCACGCCGCCGATGCGAAACGGATACATCTCACCACGGAAGCTGAGGATTCCGCTCCCTGCCTGCGCTCCGATGAACCATCCGGCCTTGAAGAACTTGAAGCGGACTTTGCCGGTTTCCGCGTGAGCGGGCAGCGACAGTGCGGCGGACAGCAGAGTTGCGACGGTGAGACGCGTGAGGCAGCGAGCTATTTGAAAGCGCATATTGATATTCCGGTCATCGGGCTGCCGCGTGACGGCCCCGCGGCAACTAGATAGAGCATCGCAGGACTCGTCAATAACGTAGGTCGACCCGCGGTCGCCTCCCAACGGGTGCAACGTCCGACGTCAACGCGTGGCGCGCAAGTGTGACCTGTCTGCTGTAGCTCGCAGAGCGAAGGCGGAAGCGTATTGCGCCGATATGACGATGGCGGATTACGCTGCGCTCATCCGGCCACCGCTTGCCGATGGACATGCGACCAAAATTGTCATTATATCGCCGGAATGTCATCGCCTACCTGATGACACTGACGTGACGACGATACAGACCAATCCGCCTAACCTGCAGCACTCATTCGCATTCGAAAGAACACGATGACAGGTCTCTCGCGCAGGACGACGCTGGTGAAGGCGACAAGTGCAGCCGAGGCGTCGGACGTTTCAGAGCGCACCATGATCGCGCGCCGCCAACTGCTGCGTTTTTTCGCCGCTAGTCCTCTTCTCACGGCGACCTCTCTCGGTACGATCTCCACCCTGTTGACGGCTAACTCGGATGCGCTCGCGCAGAGCTACGACGTGCTGCGCGGCTCGCGAAGAGCGTTCGGCCCGGACGGCATCATCACCGCTCCGGCCGATGCGCTGGACGTGTTTGAGTTCGAGCCGGCGGCGAAGAAGGCCGTGCTCAGCCAGGACGCGCCGGCGCACTGGGGCTACCTCCAGAGCGGCGTCGACGGCGACGTGACGCGCGACGCCAATCACACGGCCTTCGCGAAGTACAACATCCGCGTTCAGCGTCTCATCGATGCCCGAAAGATCGACACCAGCGTGAAGATCTTCGGCGAAACCTGGGCCAGCCCCATCTTCATGTGCCCGGTCAGCAGCCTCGGCGCCTACGATCCCGAGGCGGGGGTCACCGTGGCGCGCGCCGCTGCCAAGCGCAACCATCAGATGATTCTCTCGACGGTCGATAATGCGAGCATCGTCGACGTCAACCAGGCGCACGGCCGGCCCGCCTGGTTCATGTTGTATCCGACCGATGATTGGAACGTGACGCGCGCGCTGGTGCAACGCGCCGAGAACGCGGGTTCTCCGGCGATCGTCCTCACGGTCGACCGCCAGGGCGGCCGCAATACCGAAACCCTGTTCCGCGAGCGGCGCCAGGACCTGCGCGAGTGCTCGGGCTGTCACACACCGGGCTTCACCAATGAGGTCAGCCGCAAGGCCAACTTCGCGGACATCGACGTTTCCAAAGTCACCAACCTCTACGGCACCGGGATGACGTGGGAGTTCGTCGATCGCCTGCGCGGGATCGTCAAGGGCAAGCTCGTGCTGAAGGGCATCATGACGGGTGAGGACGCCAAGGAGGCGCTGCGCCACGGCGTGGACGGCCTGATCGTCTCCAATCACGGTGGGCGCGCGGAAGAGAGCGGGCAATCGACGATCGGTGTGCTGGCAGAGGTCGTGGATTCGGTGGGCGGCCGCATCCCGGTGCTCATCGACGGGGGCGTACGCCGCGGCACCGATGTCCTGAAGGCGCTCGCCTTGGGCGCCGCGGCCGTCGGCATTGGCCGGCCTTACGTGTGGGGCCTGGCGTCGTTCGGCGAGGCCGGCGTGGACCGGGTGCTGCAGATCCTGGACGATGAGTTCATCACGATCATGCGGCAGGTGGGTGCGCTGGACATCAACCACATCACGCGGCGCTGCGTCACCAGCGCCTAGCCGTGCGCGACCTCCGATGAAGCAACAGCGCCTCATGCCTGGATCATGGCCATCGACGGTTTGACCGCGCGCGACAAGATTCCAAGTGATTTGGGGAAATGCAGCGAGTAGGGCGGAATAGCGAAGAGTATTCCGCCGAGAAATTGCTGTGGCGGATTACGCTGCGCTAATCCGCCCTCGCTTGGCGCAGCACTACGCGACGGACATTTTGGTAGTGATCGAGGAGGGGCACCGCGTTTCCGGTGAGGTGTTCTTCCACGGCATCCAGCGCGAAGCGCTGTTCGGGCAGCCGCCGACTGGCAAGCATATCGACTGGCTGGGCGCGCCGATCTTCACCTTCGATGGTCCCAAAGTGCGCAACCTCTGGGTGCTCGGCTTCCGGTGCGTCGCGAGGTCTTGAGCGAAGCAGCAGACGGCATTGTAGCTGTAGATCACTGAATGTCCGCATCTGTCGCCCACGGGGTGGATTGCGGCTTTCTGAACCGGAGGTCGGCAGTTCGATCTCTCCGGCACCATCCGACCAATTACTTCGTCCTCGCGGTCTCCGGGCGCCATCGCTGCAGCGCTGGGCTATTCGTCCCAAACCGCGTTCGCCCCGGCGTTCCGGAAGCTGACGGGCGAAACTCCGACCGATTGGCGCCGACGCGTTGTCTGACGGCAATCGCTCTGCAGGTCGAGCAATCGCTCTGGCGCAGAAGGACGCCTGCTTCACTAGAAATCATCCTGCCACGTCAACGACAGGAGACGAACGATGAACTCGAAACGCGTCGTCAGTGGGCTTGCGAATGCTTCCGGACGGAGGGTGCTTGCGACCACGCTTACGTATGCGATTTCGCTAGTCGTCAACTTCACGTCGGCCGCCGGCATCCAAACAATACCCCCCATATATCCAACGCAGAGGAACGATCCCATGACATCCATCACCACCAAGGACGGCGTACAGATTTTCTACAAGGACTGGGGCACGAAATCGGCCCAACCGATCGTCTTCCATCATGGTTGGCCGTTGAGCTCAGATGACTGGGATAACCAGATGCTGTACTTCGTCGGCAAAGGCTTCCGCGTCATCGCCCATGATCGACGCGGTCACGGTCGATCGAGCCAGGTAAGCGACGGCCACGATATGGATCACTACGCGGCCGATGTCGCTGCGTTGGTCGAACATCTCGATCTGCGCAATGCGATTCACATCGGACATTCAACCGGCGGCGGCGAAGCGACACGGTACGTCGCTCGTCACGGTAAGGGCCGCGTAGCCAAGCTCGTGATCATCGGCGCAGTGCCGCCGTTGATGCTGAAAACCGCTGCCAATCCCGGAGGCTTGCCCATCGAGGCGTTCGATAACCTGCGCAGCCAGCTTGCAGCCAACAGGTCGCAGTTCTACCTCGATTTCTCGGGCGGTCCGTTCTACGGATACAATCGTCCTGGAGCAGAACCGTCGCAGGCGATCATTCAAAACTGGTGGCGCCAAGGCATGATGGGCAGCGCAAAAGCGCACCACGACGGCATCAAGGCCTTCTCGGAGACGGATTTCAGCGAGGACCTGAAGAGCATCGCTGTGCCAACGCTCGTCCTGCACGGCGACGATGATCAGATCGTCCCTATCGCGGATTCCGCTCTTCTGTCCGCGAAACTTCTGAAAAACAGCACACTCAAAATCTACGAGAAGCTACCTCACGGTATGTGCACGACCCACGCCGACATCATCAATGCCGAGATTTTGTCCTTCATAATGGCGTAGATTTTTCGCTTCACGCGACCGCGTCACCGAAAGCTAAGCTCAGTCGCTCTCAAAGTGCGGCAACGGTGACGCGCGTCTGTTCCACCAAACGTTTCATTAAATGGGCCTGTTTGTCTGATACGGTACTGGGCAAATGGAGGAGCTTGACGATGAACAACGAGGACCGGGAAATGAAAGGCTCCGATCTGCTAGTGGCGGCCCTCGAAAACGAGGGCGTCGACCGCATCTTTGGCGTCCCCGGCGAGGAGAACCTCGACGTCGTCGAGAGCTTGCGCAAGTCTTCCATCGAACTGGTTGTCACGCGTCACGAGCAGCCCGCCGCCTTCATGGCAGCGACCCACGGGCGCCTCACAGGGAGGCCTGGTGTCGCCCTCAGCACTTTGGGGCCCGGAGCCCTGAATCTCTCGACAGGGGCTGCCTATGGGCTCCTGGGAGGTATGCCGATGGTCCTGATCACTGGCCAGAAGGCGATCCACGCCAGCCGGCAGGCGCACTTCCAGATCGTGGATGTCGTCGCGAGCATGAAGCCGCTCACGAAATTGTCGCAGCAGATCGTAAGTGCGTCTTCCATCGCAACCGTCGTCCGGAACGCTTTCCGGATTGCGATGGAGGAGCGTCCTGGACCCGTGCACCTGGAGCTTCCGGAAGATGTCGCGGCGGAGAAGGTGTCCGGCGTTTCGGTCGTTCCGGTCCACCCGACCGATCTCCCGGCGCCCTCGACGGACGCCGTCCGGAAGGCGGCCGAGCTCATCCTCTCGGCGAAATGCCCGTTGCTCATGTTCGGTGCCAGTGCCAGCAGGCCCAGGCTGGCGCCCGCGCTCTCTGAATTCGTCCGCCGCGTGAAGATCCCATTCTTCAACACGCAGATGGGGAAGGGGGCCGTCGGCGGGGCGTCCGACTACTATGTCGGCACGGCGGCGCTGAGTGAACGCGACTACGTCCATCGCGCGATCGACTGCGCCGACCTGATCATCACCATCGGCCACGACACCATCGAAAAGCCGCCATTCATCATGGGGCGTGGCCGCCATCAGGTGCTTCACATCGGCTTCACGCCAGCGACGGTCGAGGAGGTTTACTACCCGCAAGCTGAACTTATCGGCGACATTGCGAAAGGTCTCGACATGCTGGCGGCCGAGCTCGATGGGGAGCTCAAGCAGACCACGCGGTGGGATGGCGTGCGCGCGGACATCCTGCGCCACATCGGCGACCGTGCCAACGAAGACCGCTTTCCGCTGACCCCGCAGCGGATCGTCCACGACGTCCGCCAGGTCATGCCACCCGACGGCATCGTCGCGTTGGACAACGGGATGTACAAGATATGGTTCGCGCGTAACTACCGCACGGACGTCGCCAACACGCTGCTGCTCGACAATGCGCTTGCGACGATGGGAGCGGGGCTTCCGTCCGGCATGATGGCGGCGTTGCTGAATCCGAAGCGCCGTGTGCTCGTTGTCGCCGGCGACGGCGGTTTTATGATGAATTCGCAGGAACTGGAGACCGCGCAGCGTCTGAAGCTTGATCTCGTCGTGCTCGTCATCGAGGATCACGCCTACGGGATGATCAGGTGGAAGCAGGCCGTCGACGGTTTCGCCGATGCGGGGATGACGTTCGGCAATCCGGATTTCGTTGCCTACGCGCAGTCCTACGGTGCCCAGGGTCATCGCGTGACCGAGGCGGACGGTCTGGCGCCGACACTGGAGAAGGCCTTCGCGGCTGGTGGCCTCCACCTCGTGGTGGTGCCGGTGGACTACAGCGAGAATGTTCGCGTGCTCGTGGAGGAACTGGCCGATATGCAGCACTAGGGCGCTTTGCTCTTAACGCTGCTCTATTGCCGATGCCCCGTCGTAATCGACGGCCGTCTGCGCAGTGGCAGGTCAGGTTCTCGCGCATTATCGCGATCAGATGCCATGCCGAATTAGGTGAGCCCAAGGGGCATCCAAGTTGCCCATCTTCACGATGACGACCTCTAACTGCGAGCGCCTCCGCCAAACGCTTTTCGAATGAGGTCCTCCGCGCCATTATCGCGACCACGGCTAAACAGTCCCGCGAGGGAGAATCGATAACGAGCCCGCGTTCTTTGTCTAGCAACGCTAAGTCTCTCATCAGAGAACCGAAATTCCTCAATGATTTCGGACGGCTTTCCCACATAAGAAAACGCCAATTCCCCAATAAGACCGACCTGGCCACATAAATGGGCATGATTCGCCGGACGTGGCCGGACTCATTTCGCTCTGAGGTCCTAGATCGCGGAAGCATTTGTTTACCGCTCGATCATGAGTCCGAGGAACTTCCTTGAGCGGCCAGCTCGCAGACCTTACGCATACTCAGCAAACGGAGATGGACATGCGACTACATGTTGTTTCGCGCGCCGCGGGCGTGACCGCGGGTCTGGGCATTTCTCTACTCGGCGCGGGAACGGCGTTGTCTCAGCAGTCTCTCTTCGCGTCGATTGACAGGAAGACACTGCAGCAGACCCTCCTGCAGAACGTTCAATCGGGTTCTACCAAGCAGACGTACGACCAGGCAGTCCGAGCTTTCTTCGTAGCGACCGACGCCGATTCCGATGGTGAGATTACCCAACGTGACGTTCAACTTCACAAGGCCATGGAGGAAGGTCAGAGCAGGGCGCAGGCTGTCCAGCAGGCGATGCGATACGATATCGACGGTGACGGCTTCGTCACGGAGGTCGAAATCCAACGAGGCATATCCTACGAACTTCGCTCCCAGACGTCTCCGCTCGCCGGAGGGAATACGAGTCCATCGGTCCGCGATGCGATCGTCGGTCAGATCGCATCGCGGACTAGGGCCATCATGTCTCTCGACGCGGACAACGACGGCAAAGTCTCGTTGATTGAAGCCGCCAAGTCGATGAAGCCGAACCACAGCGGCGGTTTGTCCACGCGTGCGCAGCAGCTCCTCGAACTCGACGCGACCTCCTCAGGCGTCGTCACCTTTGCCGCCTACGAGGCGATGGGCGCGGAATTGTTCCAACAGATTGATGCCGACCGTGACGGCGTCGTTTCCCAACAAGAGATGAGCGACTACCGTACACGAGCCGAGCGAGCAGGCTGCGAGATGCCGAGGGCGTCAGAGAAAGCGCAGGTAGTCCTATTCGGTTCGTACGAGACCGAGACATTGTCAAATGTCACCTTGGGATCGCAGGACAATGTCGTCCATACTGGGCGCGTCAACATCGAAACCGGCGCGGATCCAGTATACGTCGTCTTGACGAGCTACGCTCCGACCATCTGGCAGGTCACCGGCGCGACCGAGCGCGTCGAGCGGGTCGTCGTGACCAGTCTGTTCACGGGGCCGAATAGAGGCGAACCCGGGCGGCGGCCTCTTGCTGGCGTGACCGGTCTCGGCAAGGAACGCGTAGTGTTCTTCAATCGGCCGAACTGTCTGCCATATTTCTACGAGGCACCATCCGCAGGATCTTTCCAGTCCGTCGGTACCGTGCGAACGGCGACCGGCAAGGCCCCCGAGGTGACGTCAGCCGCCTACGATGTCAGGTCGTTTGCCGCGCCCTCCGGCGCGATTGTCTCAGTGAAGAAGAACAAAAACGCCGAACCTGTTGGGCCCGCCAACGAGACCATCACGAACGCTCCGAACAGCGATGCAAAGAGCGACCTGTTCAGATACTCGCCCGGCGGCGTCGTGGATATCGACCCACAGGCCGTGGTCGGCAGTGTCCCGGCCCAGAAGTACGAGGTGATGCCGCAACAGGCCGGGCTGGTGCAATTGCTCGTGTCCGGTGCGTTGGTGCGTGCCAAGGGCGGTGAGTACATCGTCAAACAGAAGACCCGATTTCCGGCCGGCTTGGCCGGTGCTCATTCCGTCACGTTCCTGCTCCCGACCGGCGTCCCTTACCCGGAGGGCGATTCAGGACATTCATGTGTGGTGATTGAAGAAACCGGTCTTAAGAGGGGCGCTGGCTGCCGCTGATCCTTACCGCAAAGCACCGATCGTCGGGCACCTTGAGCTGCGTAACCGGTGTTCTGGTCCCACATTGCCCGCTGCCGCCTGATCTGTGAACGGCTTTCCATGGATGAAGAACGCGAGTTTCTCCGTGGAGAGTACATTGGAGTTTCTCACAACGAGGATAGACAATGACAATCCTCGCATACCTGGTCGCCATTGCTTCAGGAATGACTATGACGAGCGAAATTTCGGCCCCCGGACCGATCGGCGCATTGATGGGCACCATAACCCGCGCGTCCGACCGGACCGCACCTGTTGTGCTCATAATCCCAGGTTCTGGACCAACTGATCGTGACGGCAACAATCCACTTGGCGTGAAAGCCGCAACGTACCGGTTGCTGGCCGAAGAGCTGGCGACCAGAGGCGTGACAACCATCCGAACGGATAAGCGCGGTATGTTTGCCAGCACACACGCGACGCTCGACGCGAACTCAGTTACGATAGATGAATACGTAACCGACACCCGTTCGTGGATCGAAGCTGCCAAGAAGGAAACCGGGGCCAAGTGCATCTGGCTCCTTGGACACAGCGAGGGCGGGTTGATCGCACTTGCCGCAGCTCAACGCGAGACCGACATCTGCGGACTGGTGCTAGTTTCCGCCGTAGGTCGCCCCATGGGCGAGGTTCTCAAGGAACAATTAAGAGCAAATCCGGCAAATGTTCCTTTATTGCGCCAAGCCGACACGATCATTGACGCTTTAGCCGCGGGACGTCGTACGCGGAACGAGGAAATCCCTCCGCCGCTGGCAACGCTGTTTCCGGAGAACGTCCAAGGGTTCCTGATCAGCTCGTTGTCTCTCGACCCAAGTAAGCTGGCCAAGCAAACGAAGGTCCCGATGCTGATCGTACAGGGTCTACGAGATATTCAAGTCAGCATTGCTGATGCTCAAGCGCTTCATGCAGCCAATCCATCGTCCCAGCTGGCGCTCCTTGCGGATACCAACCACGTCCTTAAACAGGTTAACTCCAGTGATATGGGCGCGAACCTCGCAACCTACGGAGATTCAGAACGGCCTCTCGCGCCAGGGGTCGCCAACACAATTGCCGTTTTCGTTAAGCAGAATAGGCCGCAGCCACTCTAAAGCCGACGGACAGCCAAACACGTTTGCGCGCGGGTTTTGTGTCAGCGGCGAGGGGCGCGCGCGGCGGTAAGGTCATCAGTAAAGAAACAATATCGGCAGTGCCCCTACTCTCCTCGAGCCGGAGTGTCCGGTCAACGCGGCCGCCAAGGAACTGTGCGCTCGCGCGAAGAAAGAGCTTTTCGACCAAGACGCGTTGAAGCCTCTCACGCGCGCGGACGGCCTTGGGCTGCCGCAACCCCATAGGCCTCGATCAGATGCTTGTCAGTTCGCAGCTTGCCCCTTCTGGATCGTCCGCGAAGATAGCAATCGGCCGACTGGGTGGGACACGCCCGGCATCCGAGGGGCATCCCGATCCGTTATTGGCTGTGTCCGATCACTGTCCGTTGAAGGCATCTGTGCGGCTATAACGCCTACGCTTATTCGCAAGCTGATGCTCAAGCATGATGATGTCCCTGATGTGAGGAGTAGGGACAAGCATGAGTCAAGGCGTTGTATACCTCAAAGTATTTACGAGGATGGCATCTATTGCGATGCTCTATACGCGAGATGAATTTTAATTAGGCCGAAGAGGGAGACGAGCAAAAGGATTTCGCCGAAAGCGAAAATGCTATGGAAGAGTAGTGGATCTTCAGCCAGTGACACTTCGCGAGACAGTCCGATTGCATCCCATCCAACGGTCATCACACCCTTGCTGTAGTTGGCATATGGTAAAACAATGATGCCAAGGACGACACAAAATATGAGAAACGCGCGCTTCCAAATAGTCCAGGTCGCATAGTCAGCGACGATGGCCTCAAAGCGTTCCCGTCCTTTTGCGCGGTCGTAAACAATGAGCTGTTTCCACATAACCTGCCTTCCTCATCCCGAGCGCAGTGTATTCCATGCGCACCAGATCACCCTCCACAGTTCTTAATTGACGGTTAACCGTCGGCGGTTTCCGGCGCCGTGGTCGGGTGTCTAGCAGTGCTATGTGTGGCTTGTTCTCGCGCGGCAGTAAGCCCGGGATGGGCGCGCACCAATCGCGCACCTCGCTTAGTGATGAGTGACACTGTCTGGCTTTGTGGCCTTGGCGCGGGCCTCAGGATTCACGCAGTCCTCGGTAGTCACAAACTCGGTGGCAAGAGGGCTCTCAACCGTTGCATCGATCGGTGACGTAGTCTGGCGTGTCTTGGCGAGTTAGGCAGTGGCATCGTCGAATTTATGGATCCGGCTGCCCCTGAAGCCGAGCTGGTTTGTCATCGTCCGGAAGCAAGCGTAAAATTACGTCGTCCACAGATTCGGGGGAGACATGCCAATCACTAAGGTCCGCGTGACGACGCCTATGCCGGAAGGAAAGGCGCCGATGGTATGGCATTTGGAGCTAATGACGGCGAATCCGGCCGAAGCGATTCGATGGACGAAGGCCGCTCCGCAAGTATTGGCACACGCCACTGTGGAAGTTGTCGCTCAGGTTGCTACCTGAACCCGCCAAAAGATGGGGCGAGGCCGTTTGCGCGCCCCATGACGGATATTCTGCAATCGGCTTGATGAGGATTGGGTGGATGGCCGACTCGGTCGGGGAAGGCTCCGTCGTGGTTTCGCAGATTCGGCAGCATCTCGGGAGCTAAATTGACTCTAGGACGATTGGCCCTTGCATCGTCCGGAACGTGATCGAGTACCGCTTGTTCGGAACGGCTGAGATGCTGTGCTCCCATTCCGTGCGCGAGGACCCGGACATCATGTAAATTGAGCGGGCTTTGGCCTCCAACGTGAACCGCTCCCATTTGGTAGAGGCAGATCTCCGGAAGCGCAGCTTGCAGTTCGATCCCAGCGAAAGTCCAAAGATGCGATCGAAATGCGGTTTGTCGCGGTGCCAGCCGATACCGACTCCGACATCGTATTCGGTGCAGAGCACGTGCTGGATCCGCGTCGACGGACCGCCGAATGCTTCGACGTTCTGGATCACGTCGCTGAGCCATTCCGGAATGGGAGCGGCCGCGGTCAGGCGGCCGAGTGTGTAATCGTAGCTGAAGCCGAAGGAGGCGATCCGGCGCTTGCCCTCGTATTGGCCGAACTGGAACGGCGTCAGGGGCAGGGCGGCGATCTCGTGGATCAGCGTTTTTTCGATGTCGAGCGATATGAAGTTGTCAGCGTGGCGGAGTCCCGCGGGACGGTCAACTCTTTCATCTGCGAATAGGCTGAACTGCTCCGACACCACCGGCTCCTGATCCAATCGGCACCGCAATCAATATGGGGATGGGAAGGCCGAAATGAAGGCGTTGCGGTCTCTAGATCAGGTTGTCAGAACGTCCAGACGGTCCTTGTTGCGGGCGTTGTAGATCTGGATCTGAAGCCGAGGAAAGCGGGCTTTGAGCTCGCGGGCACCGCTCTTGGTGCCCTCGATGATCGCAAATGCGACTTGGTTCGGCCGCCGATCTCGATGCAAAAACTCTTGTTGGCGAGCCTCGCAGCATTAGCATACCGAGACCATGGCGCGTCAACCACGGGGAGTTAGTCCTTCTCTGCTGGCCTGTAATATGCCTGGCAAGGAGACAATCCCGTAGGCATTGCCAGCGAAAAACCATTCATTCTGCACCTACAATGGAGCAGATGGATAATTTCGTTCTTAGCTGCTGTTCCTATGGTCAGGCTGTCGACCCGGAACTGCAGCTCTGCCTCTACAGCGACTGCGTCAATGGCCATCAGCGAAGCAACCGGCGCTGGATCTCTGACGATGCAAGTGCTGGCTTCCAGTACGGACTTCAACTCCTCTTCGATGAAGCGTGGGGTTTTGTCTGTCGCTATGCGGACTTTCAGAGCGATGAGGTGCGTTTCGTCTGGACGGCTAAGGTTTGTAACGCCCTGGCGTGCTAGAATGCTATTCGGCAATACGACGATGTTGTTGGCGCCGGTGAGAAGATTGGTTGAACGCCAGTTGGTTTCGATGACGCGACCCTCGGTGCCGTCGCTCAATCGGATCCAGTCGCCGAGCATATAGGCTCTGCCAAGCGTTAGCGCGATGCCGGAGAAGACGTCTCCGAGCGTGTTCTGCAACGCGAGACCAAAGATGACGGCGACTACGCCAGAGGTCGTCACCAGGGTGCCGAGCGGCATTCCGAACACAAAGCGTATGATCGAGAGCACTGCGCCGAGATAGATCACGGCAACGGCCATATCCTGAATCAGATGGGCTTCGCGCGGTTTGTGGTTCAGCCTCACATAGATGTGGATGAAGCCGATTACTGTCCATGCGAGGTGGGTCCACCAAAGAACTCCAGCCATTTTTGCGAGCAGCACGGCAAAGTCCTGAGTGTGGATATCATCAGCCCTATTCGGAGGAATCCCTGCCATGAAGAGCACTAGGCTCATGCTGGCGAAGAACAGGATCTGTACGATCAGGCGGCTTGTTGGGCGGCCGCGCCCCTGCAGATGCCAGACGCAGATGCCGACAATGCCGAGGACGTTGAGCAGGATGAGCGGTAGTAGATGATCATCGCCAAACATGGCAGGAGCTAAGCCTCGTTCGGGCCGGCCATATTCAGGCCGGCCGCCGTCGTGCGGATGTCGGTTATCCAGCGGTCAGAAGTCCCAGTATACCGGCACCCACCGAAAGACATTCCCGTCGATCGCCACGCGTCCGACGGACGGAAATGGCATGTGCGTGGCTACCAGCAACTCCTCGGTGGCTGCGATCTCTTTTAACAAGCGCGTGCGAACGCGGGCTGCCTCTTCGGGATCGTGTTCGAAGCCATTGAACCAGTCGGGATGATCGAATCCCACCGTAAACACGGCGTCGCCGGCGAAGGTGAGAGCGTCTTTGCCTGAAGCCACGCGGACGATGCTGTGTCCGGGCGTATGGCCACCGGTGCGACGGACGATCACACCCGGGGCGACTTCGTATTCCTCGTCAAATTGCGTTAGCTGGTTGTGATACTCCTTGACGAACCGCTTGGCAGTTGCCCGCAGTGCATCCGGGAAGCCCGGTGGCATGGCCGTGTGGGAGAAATCCGGCGCGTCCCAAAAACTGACCTCGGCTGCGGCGACATGGATTTGTACTTCGGGGGGAAGCCGATCCTTGATACCGGGGACGAGCAGGCCGCCAATGTGATCCATGTGCATGTGCGTCAGCACAATGTCGGTGACCGACGCGAGATTGATGCCGGCGCTCTCCACTCGCTTGATCAACTGTCCGGCTCGCGGCAGGTTCAAATCGGGGTCCGATCCCAAGCCTGCGTCGATGAGGATGGTCTTGCCGCCGCTACGGACCACGACTGCATTGAGCGCCCAATCGAAAGCGTCCGGCGGCAGGAACATGTGGTGCATCCAGGCAGCACGGGCTTTCGGGTCGGCATTATGGCCCAACATGGTGGTTGGAAGCGGGAGTACTCCATCGCTGATCACCAGCACGTCAATCTCGCCGATCTTCACTGCGTAGCGCGACGGGACCAGCTCTTCTGGCTCCGTCCGAACCGGGCGCGAAGCAACATCTGGGCTCATGTTTATCTCCTGTTGATCGCCGCGCAGGTCGCGGCGCCGGTGACGCTATGCCGGGCGGTATCCATGATCGATTGGTCTGGCGAATAGGATCGGCAATACCTCGGAATAGGTTGCTCGCTCCAGATAGCGAGGGGTTTAGGGCGCGGCATGGCGCTGCCGAACCTATCCCGAAGAACAGGTCGAACTATTCGTAGCGCCAGCCGCGCTGATCCGCAGAACGATACCGCCGCGCTGCAGACCGCATCATGTTCGGGGCGTTCACGCACTGCGTGCGTCTGGTTTCTCTCACTCAAACGGAGACGAACGAATGACCTGGAAGAGCTCGATGAGCCGTCTTGCAAGATTGTCGCGGCGGAAGCTGCTCGCCACCACGCTGCTCTATGCGGCATCGATGACCGTCCGCTCCTCCGCGGCGGCAGGAAAGGAAACAGACATGCTTGCTCATACGAAAGACACGGCGGATCTGACGTCTTCGATCGCAACGAATGATGGCGCGCAGATCTTTTATCGAGACTGGGGCGCAAAATCCGCGCAGCCAATTGTGTTTCATCATGGCTGGCCGCTGTCGTCCGACGACTGGGAGAACCAGATGCTCTTTTTTCTGAGCAAAGGCTATCGTGTGATCGCCCACGATCGTCGCGGCCATGGCCGTTCCAGTCAGGCTATCGACGGTCAGGACATGGATCACTATGCGGCCGACGTCGCGGCGCTCGCCTCCCATCTCGATCTGCGCAATGCCATCCATATCGGCCATTCCACCGGTGGAGGTGAAGCGGCACGCTATGTCGCGCGGTTCGGCCACGGTCGTGTTGCCAGGCTGGTGCTGATCGGTGCGGTGCCGCCATTGATGGTGAAGACAAAAGCCAATCCGGGCGGTCTGCCGATCGAGGTGTTCGATGGCCTGCGGCAGCAGCTCGCAGCAAGCCGATCCCGGTTCTATCTGGAATTCGCGAGTGGCCCCTTCTATGGCTACAATCGGCCGGGCGCCAAACCGTCGCAGGCGGTGATCTGGAACTGGTGGCGGCAGGGCATGATGGGCAGCGCCAAGGCCCATTACGAGTGTATCAAGGCATTCTCCGAGACAGATTTCAGCGATGACCTGAAGACCATCACGGTCCCTACGCTAATTCTCCATGGCAGCGAGGATCAGATCGTACCTGTTGCGGATTCCGCGCCACTCTCGGCAAAACTCCTCAAGCACAGCGTTCTGAAAATCTATGACGGTCTGCCTCACGGGCTCTGCACGACGCATGCCGACATCGTCAATGCCGACATTCTGAAGTTCATCTCCGCCTAGTCGCGGCGCCTGTAGCACCAATCTCTGATCGATAAACGAAGAGAGGCTCCCGCTTCGGAAGCGCGGTCCTCGGACGACGAAGTCAAATCCAACGCCACATAGAGGCAGGAGATATCAAAGATGAAGCAGATGAATCACGCCCCCCTGCGGGAATCCAATAAGAACTCGAGCAACACCTCTCAACAGGGCCGAACAGTGCCCGACGACTTGGTGCCATCACGCTATGCGCTGCGAGTCGGCGAGATTGAAGTGCTGGTGATCAGCGATGGCGTGCTCACGCCGCCAGCCGAGTCAATGGCCACAAACGCTGACCCGGCAGCCCGGGCGGCCTGGCTGGACGACAGGTTCCTGTCGCGGGATGCGTTCGATTGGGCGCTGAACGAGGTCGTGGTGCGTAGCGGCGACCAAACCATCCTCATCGACAGCGGACTAGGAATGGAATACCCGGACTTTCCGCGGGCCGGGCAGTTGGGCCTGCGGCTGAAGAATGCCGGCATCGATCTTGGGTCGGTGACCGACGTTGTGCTAACCCACATGCACTTTGACCACGTTGGCGGACTGCTCGTCGACGGGGTGAAGGAGCAGCTGCGTCCGGACTTACGAATCCACGTGGCCGCCGCCGAGGTCAAGTTCTGGGCGGCGCCGGATTTCTCCCGCACCGGCATGCCGCCGGTGCTCGCCGACCTGGCCCGGAGTGCGGCCAAGCGGTTCCTGGGCGAATACCGCAACCAATTGCTGCCGTTCGAGGAAGACGGCGAGGTGGCGCCGGGCGTGGTGGTCACGCGCACGGGCGGTCACACCCCCGGGCACAGCGTGGTCCGCCTCGAGTCCAACGGCGATCGGCTGATGTTCGCCGGCGACGCGATATTCCCCGTCTCGTTCGATCACCCCGAATGGCACAACGGCTTCGAACACGATCCCGAGGAGGCGACTCGTGTCCGTCTCCGGCTCATGCGGGAGCTGTCGGAGACCGGCTCATGGCTGGTAGCCACCCACATGCCGTTCCCGTCGATCGGCCGGGTAGCGGTCGCCGACGACCTTTATCGTTGGGTCCCGACCTGGTGGGATTACTGACAGATGTCGAAGCAGGGCCACAGGCGTGGCCCTGCTCACATCAGAACCATAAGGAGCTACGTCGATGAAACGCCAAACCGTGCGCGAACCTCGACGACGTCGCGGCGTGGCTCGTCCGGCTCACCGGCGACCTTGTTGAATGGATGACCGGGTAGGTGACCGGTGTCGATGGTGGCCCGGGGCTGGCATAACCGCGATCGATCGGCGCATGGCATTTCCCTTCGACTTGATCGATCTCAACAGACGTAACGCCACATGACGAGCGGCCAATGTACGGGCAATGAATCGCGGTCATGCAGCTTCGACACGGCGCGTCTGCGGCTTGAGCTGGCGATGGCGCTCGAAAGGCAGGCTGCGACGTCCGAAATTCTCAATGTCATCGCCCGATCCACAACGGATGCGCAGCCGGTATTCGACGTCATCTCGGGAAGCGCACAACGGCTGCTCGGCGGTCAGTCGGCCCTCGTCACCCGTGTGATCGGCGATATGCTGCATTTGGCGGCATGCACAGCGGGGAGCCCCGACGGCGATGATGAGATTCGTGTGTCGTTTCCCGCAGCGCTGACAGCCAGCGGGATCCATAGTCGGGCCGCGGCCACGGCAACGATCGCGTTTCGCTTCGATGTCGAAACCGAAAACAGTGTTCCCAAGGCCGTTAAGGACATGGCTCGTGCGCGAGGTTATCGCAGCATTATCGTCGTGCCCATGCTGCGCGAAGGCACCGCGATAGGGACGATCGGTGTCTCGCGTGCCGAACCGGGCGCGTTCACTGAAAGCCAGATCGAACTCCTGAAGACCTTTGCTGATCAGGCCGTGATAGCCGTGGAGAATGTCCGGCTATTCAAGGAGCTTCAGGCGCGGACAACGCAGTTGTCGAAATCGCTCGACGATCTGCGCGCCGCGCAGGACCGCCTGGTGCAAACTGAAAAGCTGACCTCGCTTGGACAGCTCACCGCAGGCATCGCGCACGAAATCAAGAATCCCCTGAACTTCGTCAACAATTTCGCTTCGCTATCCGTCGAATTGACGGACGAGCTTGGCGACGTGCTGGCGGGCATTGACGTCCCCGATGGCGCTCGCCTGGATCTCGATGAACTGAGTGGCCTGCTCAAGGACAATCTGCAACGGATTGTGCAGCACGGAAGACGCGCCGATTCCATTGTCAAAAACATGCTGCTGCATTCACGAGGTGGCGGTGGCGAGCATCGCCTAACCGATCTCAACGCGCTGGTCGATGAAAGCCTCGCGCTGGCCTATCATGGAGCCCGCGCGGAGCGCCCGCAGCTCGCAGTCACCTTTGAGCGCGACTACGATCCTGCAGTCGGCTCAATCCATATTTTTCCGCAAGAGATCACCCGCGTGCTGCTGAACCTGATCTCGAACGGCTTTTACGCCGTGAGCGAGCGTCTTGCCGAACGCGGCCCCGGCTTCGAGCCAACCTTGAGCGCGCGGACGCGCAACCTTAGCGAATCCGTCGAAATTCGCATCCGCGACAATGGCATCGGTATGCCACCCGACATCAAGGAGAAGATATTCGATCCCTTCTTCACGACCAAGCCTCCGGGAGAGGGGACCGGGCTCGGGCTGTCAATGAGCTACGATACCGTGGTGAAGCAACACGGCGGCCGTATCGATGTTGATACAGAGCCAGGCGCATTCACGGAATTCATACTCACATTGCCGCGCGGTAGCGTGGCCCGGAGAGATAAATCGTGACGTTGACGACACCTGCGATAGAACTCGACTTGCCTGCGGGATCCGGAGTGGCCGCATGACCGCTACAGTGCTGATGGTTGATGATGAGCCCGATCTGGAAACGCTCGTCCTACGGAAGTTTCGCCGCCAACGGCGGGAAGGCCTGATCGACTTCCTGTTTGCCCGCGATGGCTTAGAGGCGCTCGATGCAATCGATCGCCATCCCCATGTCGATCTCGTCGTGCTCGACATCAACATGCCGCGCATGGACGGGCTGTCGCTGCTGGATACGCTGCAGCAACGGGATGATCGAAAATCGGCGATCATCGTTTCGGCCTATGGCGATATGACCAATATCCGTACCGCCATGAATCGCGGAGCGTTCGACTTCCTGACGAAGCCGATCGATTTTTCCGATCTGGAAGCTACGATCCTGAAGACACTTCGCCATGTGGAAGGTCAGCGCGAGGCGCACCGTCGGCAGACGGATGCGGAGCGCGCGCACGCCTCGCTCTCCCGCTACTTCTCTCCCGAACTCGCCAAGCGCCTCGTCGATGGAAGTGATGATGAAATGGCGGTTCACTGGCGCGAGGTCGGGGTCATCTTCACCGACATCACCGGCTTCACGTCACTCGTCGAAATGGTCGCACCGGAGCAACTGGCGAAGCTGCTCAATGAATATGTCGGCGGGGTGACCGATGTGGTCTTCGACCATCAGGGAACGGTGGCCAAGGTGATCGGCGACGCGATCCAGGTTCTTTTCAATGCGCCGGGAGACCAGCCGGACTACGCCTCACGTGCCATTGCCTGTGCCGGGACATTGGATGATTGGGCTGAGTCCTTTCGTGAGCGATGGAGGCGAAAAGGCGTGGATTTCGGTGCGACACGCATCGGCGTTCACGCCGGGGCAGCACTAGTCGGCAATTTCGGCGGCGACCGTTTCTTCGACTACACGGCTTATGGCGATACGATCAATACAGCCGCCAGACTCGAGGCTGCGAATAAGCCTCTAGGCACGCGGATCTGCGTAAGCGATGCTGCGGTGAAGGCCGCTGGCGTATTTCGGGGGCGGCCGATCGGCGATCTCGTTCTGCGCGGTCGGCGCGAGGCACTGCGGACGCATGAGCCGCTTTCACCTGGCCAGTTTGACGATCCGGCCACGGCGGAATATGCAACCGCGTTCCGCTTGCTTGAAGCGGGGAACGCCGCGTCACTGCCAGCATTTGCGGCACTCGTCGGCGCCCATCACGACGATCCCCTAGCGAATTTTCATCTACGAAGACTGCTCAACGGTGCGAGCGGTGCGACGATCAGATTGGAGTGACCGCCCTCCGGGATCTCGCGCTTTGCGCGACGCTTGATCGTGCATCCGGGCGGCCCGGTCCGACCGCCAATCCAGAGATGCCTATCGATTGCCTTGGCAATACATGGATTTCTATGGGGTGCGGCGACGCGGTGGCGGGGCTAGACTTGCCTCGGAGAGTGCCATGGGCCCCCTTTTTAGGAGACCGCCAGCCAATGCACCGCTAAAGGTCAAGCGTTCTAGGGGGTAGGAGCATCCAGGCATGACAGCAGAGCGTTCTCGACAATATTGGTTGCCCGCGATTGTGGGAACAGCCATCGGCGCTCTGCTATTTGGTCTCATGGATCGGCCGTTCGGCCTGCTGGCTCCCGTTGCGGCGATGTATCTGTACGCCTCTGGGAAAGCCGTCTGGCTGCTGCGCGCGGTTTGGACGGTCGCGCTGCTCGGATCGGCGGTCGCGGCCGCGTTACTTGCCGCTGACATGCGTGAGCATCTGCTGTCGTGGACCGCGTTTTTCGCAACTGCTTTATGCATCGGGGAATTCGTCGAAGCGAAGGCATCGACCTTGTTTGGTGCGGACATGGTGGAGGCGCTGCAGATCGTGAAGAGCATGCCGGTCTTCACGTGGTCTGCGAGCCCGGATGGGCATGTCACTCATGTCAGTGCGGGGACTTTCGCATTCGCCGGGATGGAGCAGACTACGCAGGGCCTTTTTCATCAGTTCGACAATTCGGCCTGGCGCCGGATGATCCATCCCGAGGACTACGACGATCTGATGAGCATCCGGCGGAGTTCGCTGATCACAGGCTTCGCCTTCGATGCGGAGGCACGTATTCGTCGCCATGACGGCGTATATCGATGGTTCAGGCTGTACGGGTCCCTGTCATGTGACCACAAGGGTAAGCCGGCCGGCTGGTATGGCACGATGATCGATATCGAGGAGAGGAAGGTCGCGGAGGAAACCCTTCTCCGCAGCGAGCGACAATTGCAGCAACTCATCGATGCCGTACCGGCGGCGATTTGGAGTACGACGTCGGATGGGAAACCGACGTACGTCAATAAGCGCTTTACCCAGATGACCGGGCTGACGATCGAAGACGTCACCGCAGGCGACGGATTCTTGTCCTTGAAGCTTGTCCTTCACCCGGATGACTGCGATGACGCGATGGCGACCTTCCGGCGCTCTCGCGAAGCCGGGGAACCTTATTTCAAGCGCTACCGCCAGATTCGCTCCAACGGCACATACCGATGGACCGAGACTCGCGCCGAGCCTTTGCGTGACCACGCCGGTGCGATCATCAATTGGTATGGTCAAAGCATCGATATCCATGACGCGGTCATCGCCCGGCAAGCGCTAGAGCAGAGCGAACGGCAGCTACAACTTTTGGTCGATGCCGTTCCAGCCATGATCTGGAGCACCACTCCCGAGGGGCATCCGGTCTTCGTTAACAAACGCTTCATGGACGTAACTGGAACGACGCTGGAAGACGCAACGGGCCCCGACGGCATGCCGACGCTGTGCACCATCCACCCGGAGTACCGGGATAACGCGCGGTCAACGCTGATGGATGCTTTTGCAACGGGCGCACCTTGCATGATGCGCTATCCTCAACTGCGAAGCGATGGCTCTCATCGTTGGAGCGAAGTGCGTGTAGAGCCGTCGCGTGACAAGAATGGCGAGGTGCTGCAATGGTACGCTGTATGTGTTGATATCGATGACCAGGTTCAGGCGCACGAAGCGTTGCTGCAGAGCGAACGCTCATTGCGTCAACTGGTCGAGACGCTGCCCGCAATGATCGATTGCGCGACCCCCGACGGCGAGCCAATCTATCGCAGCAAGCAGTTGCGCGAATTTCTCGGATATAATCTTGAGGATCTCGACGGAAAGCCCTCCCGGCTCGATTCCACGCTGGACGCCGGTGTCCACCCCAGCGACCTTCAGGGCGTGAAGGAACGTTACGCGCATTCGCTCGCAACCGGCGAACCCTATGCGCGACGGCACAGGCTGCGCCGATTCGACGGCGAGTATCGTTGGGTCGAGACCCGTGCAGGGCCGATGCGCGACGCGGCCGGAACGATTGTGCAGTGGAACGTCATCTGTCTCGATATCGACGGCGAGATGCGAGTGCAGGAGGAGCTACGGCAAGCTCAGGAAAAAATTGCGCGCGCGAGCCAAGCGGCGAGCCTGGCCGAACTCTCGGCTTCGATTGCTCACGAAGTGAACCAGCCACTCGCGGCCATTGTCGCCAATTCGCACGCCTGCCAGCGCTGGCTCACGGCAACGCCGCCAAATATCGAGCGGGCCAGCCGCACTGTCGAGCGGGTCATCCGCGACGCCAATGGTGCAGCGGATGTCGTCAGTCGAATTCGAGCCCTGTTCAAGCAGTCGGGCGACAAGCGGAATGTGTCCACATTGAAAAGCGTGATTGCTGAAGTCTGCGATCTGATCATCGAAGAAGCAAATCGTCGCGAGACGCGGATCGTAATCGATGTTGAACCGAATCTCCCACTGGTCGCCATCGACCGAGTTCAGATCCAGCAAGTTCTCAGCAATCTCATCCGGAATGCCATCGATGCAATGGATGGTGTCGTCGGGGACAAAGTCATTCGGGTCCGAGTCAGCTGCCGTAGCGACGATATGGTCCAGATCGCTGTGAGCGACATGGGCCCCGGGGTGGCGTTTCCGGACAGGGTATTCCAGCCTTTCTTCTCCACAAAGGAGCAGGGGATGGGGATGGGCCTCTCCATCTGTCGATCGATCGTGGAGGCGCATGGTGGAAATCTATGGGTGGACGTCAACTCATCGCAAGGAGCAACATTTGTATTCTCGTTGCCGATTAATCCGGGGTCGATTGTGTGATGCCTGACGACTTTGTTGTCTTCATTGTGGATGACGATGCGCGAATGCGCGAAGCACTCGTGGAGCTTCTCGCGTCTTACGATATAGCCGCCATGGCATTCGAAACGGCTGGTGACTATATCGGGGCTGATAAACCCGATATTCCCGCATGCCTCGTGCTCGATGTCGAGCTTCCGGACATCAATGGTCTCGATCTGCAGGGGCGCATCGTGGAGGGCGGTGAGCATCCGCCAATCGTCTTCATCACAGGCCATGGAGACATCCCATCGTCGGTGCGGGCCATGAAGAACGGTGCCATGGACTTTCTGACAAAGCCGTTCAGTGACGCCGATGTCATGGGCGCTATCCGATCGGCGATATCGCGTGACCGCACCGATCGTGCGGCGCGGGCCGAAATGTCGCTTCTCAAGCAATGCTATCTCGGTCTGACGCCGCGCGAGCGGGACGTCTTGCCGCTGGTCGTGAGCGGCCTGCTCAACAAGCAGGCCGCCGCCGAGTTAGGGATCAGCGAAGTCACGCTGCAGGTCCATCGAAGGAACGTCATGCAGAAGATGGGGGCGACTTCGCTTGCCGATCTCGTGCGCATCGCTCAGCGAATTGGGATACCGCTCTCCGATCGGAGGCGAGCGGAGGGAAAAAGTCGTGCCCAAACGTAAACCTGTGATTGCCGTAATCGATGACGATCCGCGCGTGATCGAGTCGCTTGAAGACCTGCTGGAGTCCGCGGGATATGCGGTGCGTTGCTTCTCGTCGGCCGAGTCGTTTCTGGCCAGCGATCTGCTCGAACTGGATCTCCTGATCACAGATGTCGGTTTGCCGAATGTCGATGGCCTGCAATTGCGCAGCGTCGTGATGCAGCGACATCCGCGTCTTCCCGTCTTTCTCATCACGGGCCGTCACGAAATCGCCGATCAGGCGCGCGCGAAGAACATCAGCGGTCTCTTTCGCAAGCCGTTCGATGGCGCGGAATTACTTTCAGCCGTCGGTGACGCGGTTGTCATACAGAAAGCAGAGGGTAGGGATGACGATTGATCGATCGCTTTCGCAACCGGTCTCGCGTGAGGCGTATTGCTCCGACGAACCGATCGTGATCATCGTCGACGACGATGCGTCCATTCGGGAAGCCCTGACGGAACTCGTCGTCTCGGCCGGCCTCGAGGCACTTTGTTATGCATCGACACGGGCGTTTCTTGAGGAGGGCGCCCCTGACAGGCCGTGCTGCCTGATCGTCGATGTGCGGATGCCCGGTGCGAGCGGGCTTGAGCTCCAGGAGCAGTTGGCGCGCAGCGGTGATCCGAGACCCATCGTGTTTCTGACCGGTTACGGCGACATTCCGATGACGGTGCAGGCAATGAAGGCCGGCGCCGTCGACTTCTTGACGAAGCCGGTGCGCGATCAAACCCTTCTCGATGCTGTGCATATGGCGATTGCAAAGGCTCGGGTTCAGCGCGAGCGAGCCGCAGAAGTCAAACACAGTATCAGCCGTTATGCGACGCTGACGCCTCGCGAACGTGAAGTGCTTCAGCAAGTGATGAGCGGCCGTCTGAATAAGCAGATCGCATTCGCGCTGGGTATCAGCGAAGTGACCGTAAAACTGCATCGCAGTAATGCCATGCGCAAGATGGCGACGACGTCGATGGGGCAGATGATACGGATTTGGGAGGCTCTGCCGATCGAGGTTCGTGCTTAGTCGCTGTTGCTAAACGGTGCACTCTACCTTCGCAACGCCTTGACCTAATCCACTTGGTCATCGATCGCTGGACGAAATTCCAAGCAAACTTCAGTCGAACCTCAAGGTGGCCGCAAGGCAAAGGATGTGCGCATCGTGCATCTTCGCCGGTGCCGGACCGCAATACGCGACTGCTGGGGCCTACAGCCAAGGCAGCCGGGATGGTCTGATTGTGAATGGAGACTAGACGATGATTACCAAACTGATTCTGGGAAGTGCAGCACTTCTGAGCGGTTTGATGGCCGCGAACGGCATTTTCATGCTCGTTGCACCGCTGGATTGGTACATGGCCATACCTGGCGTCACTACGACAGGCCCCTTCAACCAACACTTTCTCCGCGACATCGGATTGATCTTTCTATTCAATTCCTTCGCGTTCGCCGTTGGGGCCGCGAAGCCTGAGTATCGTCGCGCATTGTGGTGTTCTGCGACGTTGTGGCTTTCGGCGCACGCACTCTTTCATGTTTGGGAGGTTGCAGTCGGAATTTGTGAACCCTCGGCGCTCATTCGCGATTTCGCTGCCGTCTCGTCACCGGCCCTTGTGGGCGTGTTGCTGACCCTCTGGGCTTTCGGACGCCCCGGGCTGGCGACGAAAGTGTCGCAGGGCCGCTTCCGACGAGCAACTTAGGCGCGCCTTGGATGCCACCTGTCATAAGATTCCACCAAAGTTTCGATCGTCCCGGTCCACCCCGACCGATCCCCCGGCGCCCTCGATGAACGCCGTCCGGATGGCCGCCAAGCTCATCCTCTCGGCGAAATGCCCGTTGCTCATGTTCAGTGCCGGTGCCAGCAGGCTCAGGCTCGGGCCCGCGCTCTCCGAATTCGTCCGCCGCGTGAAGATCCCATTCTTCAACACGCAAATGGGGAAAATGCTTCGACGTTCTGGATCACGTCGCCATTCCGGAATGGGAGCGGCCTCGGTCAGGCGGCGGAGTGTGTAATCGTAGCTGAAGCCGGCCATCTATCCTTATAGTTGAGTAGTCTGCTAGACGTTCTGAATGTCGATCCACCCGCACCCAACAGCAGCACTAGCGCGATTAGCGCCCGAAACCCCGCCCAAGATCAATCCGCGCCTAAAAGCAGCGCCGAAGATCAGGCAACTGTATTGGTGCGATTTCCCGACCGACGCGCACCTTCCTGAATTTTGGAAGCGAAGGCCGGTTGTGATCGTCTCATTCAAGAATACATTGCACAGTGCGGTGACTGCCATACCGCGCGAAACCCACAGATCGCGCTATGGAATTTGAACAAACTCGAGCTCAAATCGACCACATGCGGCGTCAAATCCTGCGCAAGCAAGGCAGCAGGACACCGAGGATTTTCAGCGTCGTCAGCAGCCAGTAAAACGGCACGATCCTGATCATGCGATGCCAGAGAAACACCCGCCACGCGCCGGGGTTGTCGATGAGACGGCGCGAGGAAATCACCATCACGAACCCGCTGATGGCAAAAAAGATATCGACCCCCGCAGCGCCGTTGGTCCATTTCACTCCGGGAGCCGCGGGATCGACCCGCAGACCCCACAGTTCGAACGCGTGATAGAGCACGACGAGCAGGGCTCCGACGGCGCGCGGCGCTGAACCGAGAGGAAGTTGGGGGCCGATCTTTCGGGTGCGGCGGGCAAGCTGCTTGAGGGCTGGCTTTCCGGAGCATTCAAGCTGAAGCGTTAGCAGAGTCCGTAAGGCGAGGCGGGTAGTATTGATGGAACTGCTCGTGGTCCTCCAATGCGTCAGGACGATATGGTCCAACCTTCGCGCATTGGACGACAAGCGGAAAATCGAAGCGTTGCTGGACCGTCGGGTGCACTTTGGCTTCGGGGTCTATGGTTCTAATTTTCGTTTCCCAGTTCTGACGAGCGAGGACTTTTTGAAGCCATCGCCACTTGGGGAGCTTGGAAGCGTAGCCGTCTAACACGTCCCGCATTCCTGCGACCTCGCAATGCTGCGGACCGTTGGCTGCGGGGAAAACATGCAGGGCTGGGCCGACGTCGCCGGAGCTCGGCATCTTTTCACCGTTCACAAAAATCGGTCCAGTAAGTAGTCCGTCAGGAACTGAGGTGGCTTCGCGACACATCCAGTCGAGTGCGGTGTCGGAGAGACGGGACTCCGGCTCCGGATAAGATCCGCCGATGTCCGAGTGGTTGCCGGCGAACCACCATTGCCGGAGGCGTGCGTGACCTTCGAAATGCGGAGCGTCCTTGTCACCGCCGCCCCAGCCGACGCGATCGAAATCCTTTCTGGTCTCGTCTATCGCATTCGCGGACCGTCCGAACGCGACGTGTCGGCTGAGCAGCCGGTCGAAATTGGTGCCCTTCCAGACGGCCTTGTGCGATCGGGACTGCCCTGGATTGGGGTAATCCTTGATCGTTTTGACGTCGGCCTTGTTCTGCCAAGACCAGAAGGACGCCAGGGCACCGGCGACGACAACGACCTGGGCCACGAAGCCCGCCAGCATGAAGCTCGCGCCGAATGACCATGCGCAGACAGCGGCAACGACCAGCGAGGGAACGAACCCGACCGCGAATGCTACAAGTCCAACGCCAGCGGCTAGACCCGCTTGAATGATGAAATAGCGTGCGCCGCTGGCGCCGAGCGCAGCGACGGTGTCGAACACACCGATGAAGTAGGGGGCGACGTTCGAATCCGATCCGTTCCCAGACCCGTAGGCAAACTGGAAGCGTCGCGCCAGTTCGAGGCGCTCGTCCTCGAAATCGGCTCTGGGATGGCCTGCTCCATGCTCAAGAACCACATCAACAGCCTCCCAGGCGATGTCCTTCACCGCCTTGCGATACCGCATGAGCGGACCGGCAGGGGTCTTCGTAGGGACGCCGCAGAGCATCAACAGATTGGCTAGGCTGCGGACGGTGTAGGCGCCGCGACTGAAGCCAAAAAGATAAATCCTATCGCCGTTTTCGTAGTGATTGATGATGAATTCGTAACAGTCGGCGATGTTGCGCTTGATGCCAGCGCCCGTCACCGAGCCGAGCAATTTTTGTACGAAGCGGACCGGAGCGGTGAGGGCGGTGGTGCCGACATCGGTGCCTAGTCCGGCATCGTAGAAGACCACCTGTTTCGACGGGTCTATCCCTGTGTCGGCATGATCGCGCGAGATCCGGTACATCTTGTAGATGTTGCTGATCCGCTGTTCCGGTCGGGCACCACCGTCCTGACCTGTGCCATCGGAGAAGACGACGATATTCTTGGACATGACGGCCTCCTGTCACTCGACGTAGGGTTCGAGAACCGGCGTGGCGAGGATCATCGCCGCCTGTTTTCGGCGCTTCAGCGCGATGGCCGCGTCACGTACCTTCGCGAGCTTGTTGCTGTCGCCCCCGAGGCAATCAAGAAGAATTGCGTTCGAGGCCGCTTCGATGGTCTCGGCATCGCACACGTTCGCATTCACAAGCGCACAGTATTCCCCACGAAGAAGTTCGGATCCGCACTCTCGCGCGAGATCAGTCGCTGCGCCCGGAATGCCGTGCGTCAGGCGCAGCACCAGCTTTCCCACCCGATCCCCCAGGACGAGGTCCGGATGAAGGATCTCCGCCACCTTGGCAGTCGTAGTCACCAAGTCCGACGTGCGGCTCGCTACGCTCCTAATCGGTCCAGATGCGCCGCCGAATGCGCCACCGAACTGCCCGATGATCTTTTCGATCTCAGACATGGCGCGGCCGGACACGAACATTAGGCAGGAAACGGATTTCTTCGCGCGGATCGTCGCGGTGTGATTGTCGATGAGTTCCCTATGGAAAGCGTTGAGCACCGCGCCGGACACTTGGGGCCGAAGTTCGCCAACCCAGGCCTGAGGTTCTTTCTGAGTGGACTTCTTGTTGATCGGAAAGCTCAGGTCGTCCAGTTCGGAGGTGATCTGGGTTGCCGCGATCAAGTTTGGATCGGTCAATTGGCTTGCCGGAATCTGCCGCAGGCATTCGACCAGACGGACGATCGATGTAACTTCGGTGGCGCTTTCACCGGCCAAGCGACCGAGGTCCGTGAGGGTATAAAGACCATCCGCCTGTAAGAGCAGCCCGTTGCGCTCAAGATCCTGAAGTGCCCCAAGGAGATCGTTTCTGTCCCAATTCCAGCCGACCCGCGTCCTTGCGGCCTGGAATGCTCCGAAGCTGGCCTCCAGAAACTCGACGATGGCTTCGCTACCGACCCCTTTCGGATTCAGTCTGCTCAAGGAGGTCACGACCCGAACGATGAGAGACCTCGCATCCGTGGTGTCGTCCAGAAATCTGGAGGCGAGGTCTTCCGGACTTCCGGTGACGTAGTTGCTCCAATAGCCGTATTCGGCATGACCATCCGTGGCCAAAAGGTAGGACGATCCCTTCTCCGAAAATCCCAGCCGACCGGCACGTCCGACGAGGTTCTTGTATTCGGCAACCGAATACGGCTGGTCGACCGGATGCATCAGGCCGACGATCACGACGGATGAGGCTGGCGTGTTCACGCCCATCGCGAGCGTCGTCGTCGCCGCGATCACACGGAGGCCCGACGCGGGACGGCGAAACTCCTCCTCGACGACCCGGCGCTCCTCCGGCGTGAGATCGGCGTGGTGAAAAGCCACGCCTCCCGTCATGGCCTTTCGGAGATCCTGATTAGCCAAAGATGCGTCGGCGGTCGGCAGACGATCTAACGCTGTGCGGGCAGGAGGAAGCCCTACGGACTCAGCAAGATATCCAGCCGTGCCCCGCGCTTCTCCCTTCGTTTCCCTGAAAACGATGACCTGCTGACCTTGGCCGACCAGATGTCGAACCAACGGCACGACCCAATCCTGGCTCGATCCCTTACGGTATTCCTGACGAATGATCGGGCCTTCGATCTTCTCGTTGCCGGTAGCGGAATCGATGAAACGGAACGTGCCGTCTCCGCGCAGGCCGCCCTCATCCAGGGGAACTGGTCGTTGGGTCTGCCGAAGCAGCCGCCCGCCCAGCCAACTCTCGAGGCCATTCGTGTCGCCGATGACGGCGGACAACGCGATCGTCTGCGGCTCGATTCCTTCGCGACGGCGCATCCGGATCAGCGTCAGCAGGAATTCGAGGTTGGCGCCTCGTCCCTTGTCCGCGATCATCTGGGCCTCGTCGACGACGACCACGCCGGCGCCGGCGAGGACGTGCGGGAAGGTGAGGGCGATCGCCGCGAATTTTTCGTAGGTCAGAAGCGCAATATCGTATTTGCCGCGCAGGATAGGCGAGATGTCGTCCGTTTCTCCGGTCGCCTCGATGGTCCGTATCCCGAATGGGCCATAGACGGCGTTGAAATGCCTGCGCTTGTCCGCAACGAGGGCTTTGAGAGGCAACAGGAAGATCGCTCGCCGGCGATCGAGCACGGCACGAAGCGCCGCAAGTTCGCCGACCATGGTCTTTCCGCTCGATGTCGGGGCGGACACGACTAGATGATTGCCTTTCAGGATGCCGTATTCGTTGATTGCCGTGACCTGCAGGGAATTAAGCGACGGAATGGCGGTCGCCCAGGAAGCGATCAATTGTTCGGGAAATCCTGCGTCCCCAAGACTTTTCAGTTCGCTCGTCACCGTCACATCGCTGCGATCCGGAAAGGCGGCGGCGAAGCGGGCGCCCTCAATGAAGATCGGCCAGTGCAGATCGCCGTCGATGTTGCCTTTCATGGTCGGGTGCTGCTGGAGTCCGAATTGCGCGGCAGCCGAAGCCACTCGTGCAGAGACATGCTCGAGCAACCGGTAGATCGGGATGCGGGCGGCTTGGACGACTTCCTCGGCGCCCCTCAGCGCCTCGATCAGATAGAGGGTCAGAAAGCCGTGTCCATGCTTGGTGTTCTCGAATGCAGGCTGATCAGCGCGCGATGCCGTGAAGATCAGTCGGCCGTTACCAGCTATGGTATCGAGTTTCGCCTCGACCGATCTCAGGTCGCGCGGTTTGATATCTGTCTTCAGCACCTTCGAGCCCAATCCGCCCGAGAAACAGCAGTCGAGGAAGAAGATCAGCCGCTTCGCCGGAATCCGCGTGAACCAGGCCTGCAGCAGATCGAGTGGGATCGCCGTCGAGCCGAGGTCCGTGGGGTCGGCGTCGAACGGAATGAGTTCGTGGGTTTCGGATCCGTGTCCGGAAAAGCCGATCACGACCGTATCCTCAGGATCGCAATCGGCCAAAGCGGCGAACTCGGCTTCGATGTTCGCGCGCGTGGCCTGGCCTTCCGTCAGCAGTCGGGACTCGCCGCCCAGTGTGTCGGCGAAGAGCGCGTCCAAGGCCGTGGCGTCGCGCCGCGCGCAACTCAGATCGCTAATCGCTGGCGAATTGTAGCGATCGATGCCAACGAACAGTCCTCGAAAAGGCATTTCACATCCTTGATGTTCGAACGCGCAGACCTTCTTCGAGGCCTCGGAAAGGTGCCCGCTGCGCGTTCAGTCGTTCGCAGCGGGATCTCTTGGATCGGTCACGGTTTCGAAGGCGGCGGCTTCACGCCGCTTCCAGTCGTCGGCACCTTGGGGCTCGAGCCGCCGGTCGGCTGGTGCCCGCCTTGCGGCTTCAGCGGCTGATGGATCGACGAGGGCTGGTAACCTTTGTTGCTGATGTTGGGAGGAGTAGGAGGCTTGTATCCATCGTTGCTTCGGGTCATGTCGGACTCCTGTCTATGTCCAGATCTGGACGTGCTTAATCTCTTTCGCGGGAATGAGGATGGCGGTTTGTTCGGTACGCTTTGTCCAGGAACCGCCTTCCTCGTCATAGAGCTCCTGGATCAGCAGATCGCGTTCAGCCGGGTCCGAAGATGCAAACGAGTGCCTGCCGAAGATGCCGGAGACGGTCGCGCCGTCGGAGAGAGTGACCATGATGAATTGGTCGCCTCGGATCTTGGCGAACGTGTAATCCCAGGCGGACGGAGTCGCGTGAATGGGATTGATCCTGCAGAATTGCAGGCACCTCCGGAAGAACTCGTTCTGTCCGAGAATTCCAAGAAGCAGGCCAACGAACGCCGGCGCGATAATAATCAACCCGAGCCATGCAAAAATCTTAGGTCGGCCGGGCTCGCGGAATGTGAGGACGTACTCTACGAATGGAGCGGCGATCCCATAATAGAGGACTGTCAGCACGATGTAGGCGAGGACGTTCTCGCTCATTGTCCGGATACGGCCGGTCAAGAATTGAGCGCGGACATACGTGATGATCATGCCCGGCACGACGAAGCCGAGAGCCAGATAGATCGACTCGATGTTCTTCAGGTCCGGCATTTCTCACCATCGCTGCTTTTGGTTCGTTGCCCAAATGACACGCGAACCGGACGAACTTCTTTGTCTTGACGCTTGACCGTGATTGATTCAGACGTTCGTTTTGCCTTCTCACTCGCTCCACATGACGACCTGTCCCCGACGGGAAGCCGCGCGGGACGATTCCGTAGGTGTCGGACGAAATAGGGAGATCACACCGCGAATATCGAGCGGCGCGCTTTTGACCTGGAATCTAAGAATCAGTCTGAGGTTTCAAAATACCAAAGCGCGATGTGAAACAAATAGAGAACAAAAGTCCAGCCGGTATCGGCGTCTTGCACCGGTTTTTTCGCCTTCGGTGATCAGAAGGACGCCTAGCATCACGGCCGCCTTCGAACATAAAATTGAGGAATGGCGCCCAACGACGTCGCCTAACGCGATCTTGCTCGCGTCAAATTGGCTGGCGACCTCGAGCCGCAGCAACACAAGGCGACATGGAAGTTCAGATAGAAAACAAGCCGTTTCCGACGGGGGGGAATTCCTAGGTGCGAGCGTTTTGACCAGCAGCCGAGGCATTACAAGTTTTTCCTGCTGTGCCGTTACACGTGCATTGTGCTGCAGCAAAGAATTAACATGAACATCAGTCGCTTGGCTGTTGATCGCCGTAGGAATTTTCAAAATTAAGAACCCGCCGTTTCCGGCGGGTTCTTATCAGCCGCATTGGGTGCGGCTACACTTTGGGGGGATTTGCGGCCCACTTTGGCCGAATCTGGCCATCCTATGCGAACGTTTTCATCAGGCGACACTTTGGGGTGATTTGCGGCGCACTTCACCCGCAGGTAGCGCACTTTAGACAGGTCCCGTTTCGACTCAGCTCTTTCACATTACAGCCGCGCACATATCCCGTCGATGGTGACGATCGCCGCTGGTCGGTCACCCGGTGCGCGCTATGTCCCGCCAGATCGCGCGGCCACTCAACGCGTGAAGAACCTGATGAAATTGTCTCACGCTTTGATTCAAATGCCCTTCAAAGTAGGAGCGGATCTGACACCGTGCTTTTGTATGCAGATTGGCCCACGCATCAGTTTTCGTGACTTGCACCGCTCGCCAACATCCTGATCTCAGCAATGGGAGAAAGACATGAGCTACGAAGACATCAGGATCGCCGGAGATCTCACCGAAGCATTGGAAGCCTGGCTCGTGAAGAGGTACGGCAAGGTAATCGATATCGAGGTGAGAGGCGTCAACGAGGGCGAATATGCCGCCGTCGCGTATGCCGCCGTTGAAGGTGCTCACGCCGGAGAAGGAGTAGTTGAAGGCGTCGTTCTCTTGCTGAAGCACGATCCGAAAGGCGGGGCGGACCGCTACCTCATCAATGACATGGGAGAGAACGAGGGTCCGGTTGTCGACTATTGTCCCGACAGAATTCTGGACCAGCTCTCGCCCACCGAGGATCACCTCGCCACGCATTGGCGTGAGCGTTGCCGGGAGCAGGCGACCCAAAACAGCAATCCGGCCCCACTTCACTAAACCAAGCCTTAAATGAAAAGCCCGCTGTTTCAGCGGGCTTTTTCAGGTCTCAAACGCAATGGTCATCGGAGACGTTCCAACACGGTCAAAAAGTCCTCGAAAATGGACGATCTTCCCGTTCGTCACATGAGCCTGATCGGCGCTCTTTCGTGTTACCGTCCGGCTGTCTATATTTCTAAGCGGGCCTAAACAAAGCTCGTATTGGCCGACAGTGAGGCGCCCCGCCATGCGCGACGGACTGAACGAGGGCGTAGTAGGCGACACCGCGAAGCTGATGATGCATCGGCTGATCGTGCGGATGCTCCGTCGCGACCCGTCATTGGTGGAGAAGGCCAAGGTGGCGCATGAGCGCCAGGCGAGTCATTTCGCCGACTGGCCCTTCGTACGCGAATGGCAGGAGCTGCTTGCGCTGCCGCCGAAGGAGCTGGCTTCGAAGCTCATCAGTCGAGATCGCGAGATGGTTCGGCTGCGCAACACCTCGCCGTTTTATCTCGCCGAGGGCGTCGACTTTGGCGATTACCCTGCCCGCGTCCGGCTGAGAAAGGCCGCGAGGAGGGTGGTCAAGCGAGGTTTGGATGCGCAACCCGAATTTTCCGTTCCTAGACGCCCCTGATGGCTGAGGACCGCCGGCTGCGCACGCTGGAAGACCTACTCAGGGTCGTCCGGACCTTGGCCTACGAATTCAGCGGAGCAGGGCCTGGGCAAGCTGCTCAACTGCGGCCCGTCGAGGAGGACCAACCGCCTGCCGAACTATTGGGCCAGGACGTTGCTGATCGGCATGCTGCGCCGGAGGCGGCGCTGGCCGGCATCAAGGTGGTCGAGGCCTGGGGTGGATAAGGTCGGACATTCAGCCGCCGCTGTTCGGAAGCAGCTTGCAGCGTGAAGCTCCTCAGTCTGCCCTGGGGCGAGGCGGAAATCGCCCGGCTGCGGGAGCTTGTTCAAAAAGGTAGCAACGGTTCTGCGCTGCTCGGCTGCTATGGCTAGACCCGCGCCATCAATCCGCAAAAAGGCGCGGCGGCTGGGTCTTCCGATGGTGGGTAACCGAACGCGTTGCTGGAATGTTACATCGATGCATTCGGCGAGTACCCACCGTGTGTCTCCTCCGCTGTTGCTTGTACGTCGTCAGTGGAGGCGTTGTGCTTCCATCGACGCCTAGCAAGTAACGCTCGGGCGCAAGATCGTATTGGACAGGGGCGAACAATTTTGACCGGCGATGGTATAAGGAGAAATATGCGACGGCGGCTCCTGGCGCAAAGGCGACAATCGAGCCGTCGAACGCTTGCCCGAAACCTGACAGGCAGTGCGAACTGAGAACGCGGCGATAAAATCTCCGATCATCATCGATCTGCGCATCGAACAATCAGGAAACTCCGGCGCTTGATGCCGTTTCTCCGAGAAGCCAATCCGCCTGAAGCTGCGCCATATCGGCCCGCAGACGCGGCACGGCCCAGTCCAGGAAACATCGGACCTTCAACGGCTGCAGTCCGGCATCCGGATAGACAAGGCTGACCGGCAGTGGCTCCGGCGCGAAATCCGGTAACAGAATTTGCAGCCGGCCGGATTTCAACTCATCCGCCACCTGATAGCAGAGCACCCGGATGATCCCGATGCCAGCAAGCGCGGCCTGTATTGCCGCGTCCGTCGTATTCACGGCCAGCTTCGAGCGCGGCTCCACGACGAAGGCAGCGGTGTCTCGCCGATAGCGCCATTCGGGCGATGTCGCGAAGCCATTGAACGCAATTCCGTCATGCTGTGCCAGATCTTCCGGCACGCGCGGGATGCCATTCCGAGCCAGATAAGCGGGGCTGGCACAGATGACACGGTGAACGACGCCGACGCGCGTCGCGATCAGTGCATTGTCCTCCAGATGCCCGATGCGCAAGGCTAGATCGACATGCTCACTCGCGAGATCGATCTGCTTGTCGGCAAGCATGAGCCGCAACGAGATATCGGGCTGCTCCGCCAGGAAGGCCAGTGCGATGGGCAAAAGGTGACGCTGCCCGAATGCGATAGGGGCCGTGACATGGAGTACCCCACGCGGTGCATTGTATTCTCCAGCTGCCTCTCGCTCAGCCTCTTCCAACTGTCCGAGGATCCGTCGAGAGGCTGCGACATAGGCGCGGCCAGCATCGGTGAGCGTTAGCCTACGGCTGGTGCGTATGACCAACCGGGTGCCGAGATGCTGCTCAAGTTCGGCCACCTTGCGGCTGACCGTGGCGAGTGGTGCGCGCAGGTGCCGCGCACCGGCGGACAGGCTGCCAGCCTCGACAACAGCCAGCAGCACCGACATAGCCTCAAACCGGTCCATCATACCTTCCGAAGTTTGAGAGGATACCTCTTGCAGTCTTAGGATACCGCTTTTCGGATGGCGACTCTAGTTTCCGCGGAATCGGGGGCGTTGCCAAACGCGTGCCCTCAGGCACATGACGCGTGCGCCAAGGCTTGCGTCAACGATCAGGAAGGGCCAGCCATGACCAATCTCTCTCGTCGCGCGCTGATAGGCGGACTGGGTGTCGGAATAGTTGGTGGCGGCCTTCTTCCCGAGGTTGCCTCGGCCAAGAGTACAGCGGCGCCCGCAAAGGGTGCAGTGACGCCTTTGGCGCAGATCCAGATCGGCCGCTTCACCGTGACCGCGCTGACCGACGGCTATGCGGACATGCCTTACACCTATTTCCCCGGTCGCACGGCCGAACAGGTGGAACAGGCTGCAAAGGCCCAGTTCACGGCGCGGCCGAGCGGTGTCCGTTTCGTGTTCAATCAGTATCTGATCGAGGACGGCCAGCGCCGGATTCTGATCGATACCGGGCCGGCGGGCTCCATCGGCCAGACAGGTGCACTCCCGAAGGCCCTTGCCGCATTCGGCATCAGTCGCGATCAAATCGATTCAGTGATCGTGACGCATATGCATCAGGACCACATGGGAGGCCTGATCGTTGGCGGGAAGAAGAATTTTCCCAAGGCCGAGCTCTATGTCGACCGTCGCGACGTCGTGCATTGGACCGATCCGGCAAAGCAAGCCGGTGCGCCCGACTATCTGCAGCCCAGCTTCAAAATGGCGAACGAAGTCGTGCGTCTATATCCCAAGCTCCAGAAGATCGATGGCGAGCGCGAGATCGTGCGTGGCATTTCGATTGTGGATCTGACCGGTCATACGCCGGGCCATGTCGGCGTGCGGATCGCCGATGCCGGTCAGAGCCTCGTCATGGTATCAGACATGGTCTTCCCCGTGATCCATCCGAGCGCGACCGATGTGGGCTTCCTGTTTGAACAGGATCGACCGGCGGCGCAGGTAATGCGCGACAAGTTCTTTGCGCAGGCTGCTGCTGAAGGGGCGCTGATCGCGGCGACCCATATGCCCTTTCCGGGTCTCGGTCGCATCGTTTCGGATCGCGGGCAACTGCGCTGGCAGGTGGCGGACTGGGCCTTGCAGACTTGAACGCTTGTCTGAGCGCGAGCGAAACGCACCGGCACGCTACGACGGCTTTACAGGATTATCCGCATGGCATCGTCGCCCGCCAAATCAAGCGTCCTTGCAACGGGTGGGGGCGCAGCGCTAGATCTCACATTGAAAGCGCGACGAGGTATCTTAAAGGCTGAAAGTCCGTTCCATAGTAATTTGCGACTGCACTAGGATATGGTGGTGGATGTAAAAGCTAAATGAGTTTTGGGAAAAGATTTGCAACTCAAGCATCTTCAATACCTGGTTACTTTGGCCAAACAGCGCCATTTCGGCCGTGCGGCGAATGCTCTGCAGATCAGCCAATCCGCGCTCTCACAGGCCATTCAGCATCTGGAGAAGCATTTTAGCACGCCTATCGTCCTGCGGGACCAAAGTGGATTTCAGGGGTTCACGCGAGAAGGCGAGGCGATTCTCAGTTGGGCGCGCCAATCGCTTGCGGATCACGACAGGCTGTTGAATGCGAGGCACGAAAACGAAGTCGATCTAAAGGGCAGCTTGCGTCTCGCATTGTCGCCGGTGGCGATGACAATCACCTCGCTTCTGACTGCGCCTTTCGCGGAGCGCCATCCGGGCATCACGATTTCTGTTCAGTGCAAGACGATGCCGGAGATCGAGCGCGGTATTAAGGAGTTCGAATACGATGTCGGTGTCACCTATCTCGATGGTCTGACGCTCGGCGGGCTCCGGCCCTATACGCTCTACGACGAGGCCTATTATCTCTTGGTCCCGAAGGACCACTTCCTGAGCGACAGGGAAACGATCGACTGGCTCGAGGTCGGCGGATTGCCGCTGTGCCTGCTTAGCCCGAACCTCCATAACAGGGTGATCATCGACCGGATATTCGCCAGCGTGGGCGCTACGCCGAAAGCGGTGATCGAGACCAATTGCAGCCTCGGGCTCTTCGCCCATATGCGGACCGGAAACTGGCTGACCATCGTCCCGCATTCTTATTTCTATCTTTTGGGCGACTGGCTCTTCATCAGGTCGATTCCGATCGTCAATCCGTCGACGACGGCGACGATAGGTCTCGTGATTCATGAGCGGGACCCGATTTCGCCCAATGTCAGGGCATTCGTCGAGGTGGCGCAACAGGCGGCGATCGGCAAGCAGCTCGACCGATATCGGACTTGACGCTCATTCTGTCGCAGAAACGGCGCGACAAAGCGCCGTCCGATCCGCTGTTGCTTGGCAGCCAGCCGCGTTGGCGAGCCGGGACGTTGCAGCGTGATTAGTAAAAGTGAGAACGTTATTAGCCGTCTCTGCTCAACAATACCGCCTCCGAAGGAAACTATTTGGACTTGAGATCAAGCCGTCTTTGGCCGGATACATTCGCATCATCGCAACAAGAAAGTGCGGAAATGCGGACCTATCCCAAGTTCAAAGTCGCAGCTATGCATGCGAGCCCCGTTTTCCTCGATACCGCGAAGACCGTCGAAAAAGCATGTGCGCTGATCGAGGAAGCGGTCGACAACGGCGCCAACATGGTCGTGTTTCCGGAAGCGTTCATTCCATGTTTCCCGATCTGGCACTCACTCAGGGCACCCGGCCTGAACCATGACTATTTCCGCCGGCTGGCGGCCGCAGCCGTGCACGTTCCCGGCCCGGAAATCCGACGCTTGGCAGAGCTTGCCAAGCGCCGCGACGTGGTGATTTCGATGGGCATCAACGAGGGGACGACGGCAAGCATTGGCTGCCTGTGGAATACCAACATCCTGATCGGCAATGATGGGCGGCTCTTGAACCATCACCGCAAGATCGTCCCGACCTACATGGAAAAGCTGACATGGGCGAACGGTGACGGTGCAGGTCTGCGCGTCGTCGAAACCTCGCTGGGGCGGATCGGTGCTTTGATCTGTGCGGAAAACTGCAACCCGCTCGCGCGCCATGCTCTGATCGCGCAAGGCGAGCAGGTTCATATCGCCACCTATCCATCGAGCTGGATGAGCGGCGGCGGCATGAGCCTTGCGGAGGGCGTGCGGATTCGCACCGAGGCGCACTGCACCGAAGCCAAGGTCTTCACCATCGCCGCGTCGATGTACCTCACGGACAAGGCAAAGGACATTCTAGCGGAGGGCGACATGCAGCTTCGCGAGAAGCTCGAAGCCAGCGAGCGAAACCCGACAATGATCATGGGCCCCAGCGCCAAGCTGAAGGCGTCGGTCCTGAGAGATGAAGAAGGCATTCTCTACGCCGATATCGACGTCAACGATTGCATCTTGCAAAAGCAGTTCCACGACCTTTCCGGCTACATGAATCGCTTCGACATTTTCAATCTCACTGTCGATCGTTCGACAAACGATCCGGTGACCTTTGCGCCCGTGCGCGGGCGGCGCGAACATGTCGATCTCGATCTTACGGAAGATGCGCCAAATACGTGGTCACGCTCGCCTCAGGCTGCGGAGTAGCGCCGACAGATCGACGCCGAGATCTTTTTCTGCTCCCGATGTCGATGCCATCGACACACCAATAACGGATCAGCCTGTGACGACCGCCCGCATACAAGGAATCTTCACCGGTCGCGCGGCCCAGTTGGGCTCGGGCGGCGTGCTGAGCGCATTTGTGAAGAAGAGGGCAGGCGGTCCGGTGGAGGCAGGTATCGCGGGGTTCAGCGGCGACGAGCAAGCGGACTTGCGCGTGCACGGCGGCCCCGACATGGCGATCTATGCGTATAACCGCTCGCACTACGTCGCCTGGATGTCGGAGTTTCCGGAACATGCAGGGCTCTGGGGTGAAGGGGCCCTGGGCGAAAACCTGTCGATGGACGGTTGGGACGAGACCAATGTCTGCGCTGGCGATGTCGTGCATCTTGGCAGCGCGCTCCTCCAGGTTACGCGACCAAGGAAGCCCTGTTTCAAGCTCGCATTGCGCTTCAATGATCTGCGGCTGCCGCGGCGGCTGGTGGAGACCGGACGATGCGGATGGTACTACCGCGTACTCAGGAGCGGCGCGATCTCCGAGGGCGATGAAGCCGTTCTGGTAAGCCGCTTACATCCGGAATGGAGTATCCGGCGTATCAATGACCTCAGTATTCAGGTCGATGCGGATCCCGTCGAGCTGCGCGAACTCGCCGAGCTGCCCGAACTTGCGGGCAACTGGCGGGCGCAGGTGCAAGCAGTGGCTCTGGCCAGCGAGGCGGGGGCTCGAAAAAGTGCGTTCCGGACATTCAACGTCATCAGGGTGCTCGACGAAAGCGTCTCGATCCGCTCGTTCGAGCTTGCACCGGCCGACGGGGAGGGAATTGCGACAGCGGTGCCCGGCCAGCATCTCGTTGTCCGGGGCGACGTAGGTGGGCTCAAGACGTCGCGTCCCTACTCGATATCAGCGGTCGCCAACACGCATCTGCAGATCAGCGTCAAGCGTGAGATCGGCGGCTTTTCGGAATGGCTGCACAAGTCCATCACGGCAGGTGATCGGCTCGATGTTCTGGGGCCCCGCGGTTCGTTCAAGCTGGACATGGCGAGCGACTTGCCGCTGGTGCTGATTTCGGGCGGCGTCGGGATCACGCCGATGATGGCTATGTTGCAGGCGGCCACAACGAACAACGGAGCCAGAATCGTCCCTGCCAGTGTCGCGTTCATTCACTGCACGCGTGACTCCAGTCAGCAGGCATTCAAGGCACAGTTGTCGGACATTGCCGCGAGACATCCGGCAGTTGCCTTTCACACGCGTTTCAGCCGGCCGCTTTCGGCAGACCGGATCGGAAAGACGCATGACAGCGTTGGCCGGATCGACCGGGATCTGGTTCAGCAGACCGTCGCGCCTCTGGGTGCATCTAACGTCTATGTCTGCGGGCCCGATGCCTTCATGGCCGATGTCAGAGGATGGATCGAAGAGCTTAAGTCGCCGGGTATCCGGGTGATGACCGAAGTCTTCGGCCCGTCAGGAGGCACGACGCCTGTTGCCGAGCGTAAGACGCGGCCGAGCCGCTCGCGCGTCAACTTCATGCGATCCGGCCGCGTGCTGAAGATGACAGACGTCGGCTCGCTGCTCGATCTCGCCGAAGCCGAAGGCGTGGCGGTGGAAAGCGATTGTCGCTCCGGCATCTGCGGTGCCTGTGTTGCGAAGGTGATCTCTGGACAGGTCGCTTACGACGCGGAGCCCATTGCCTCTGTCGCTGAGGGAGAAGTTCTTCTGTGCTGCGGATTTCCTCTCGCTGAAGAGCTCGTCTTGGATCTCTAGATCGCGCCGGTATCAAGGAGCGCGATGTGCATCTTTGGAAGAGGGCGCTCCGAGCTCATCGGATTTTGTTCGAACTGCTGAGGAAAGTCGAAATGGACATGAACATCACCAGACGTCATGCGACCGCACTATTGATGGCTGCCCTCGGAGGCGGTCTTCGCTCTGCTCACGCCGAGGATTTGGCGCCACTGCGTATCGCACATGATCTGCCGATCGCGTGGCTTCCGCTGTATGTCGCGTATGAACGCAAGCTCTGGCAGAGCGAAGGGATCGGTGCGACCACTATCCCGTCGCCGCATGGCACCGCAACGCTGATATCTGTCGCCGGTGGAGCCGCGGATATCGGCGTCTCCACGGATATGTCGGTCTGCGTCGGCGCCTTCAGCAAGACGGCCGTCAAGATCATCGCGTCCTTCAATCAGGTCGAGAATATGGAGCTTGCCTGCACCAGTGCAATCCAGAGTCCCGCGGATCTGAAGGGAAAGCGCATTGCCGTCGTGCAGGCAAACCCATCGCAATATTACTTCTCCCTGCTCCTGAAGAAATACAATCTCGCTCCCACCGATGTGTCCCTCGTGCGACTGGGGCCGGCTGAAATGCTCTCGGCCCTGAACGGCGGATCGATCGATGGCTTCGTCTGGCAAGAGCCGTTTCTCACGCAGGCGGCCAAGACCGAAGGCAAGAAGTTTCACCGCCTCAGGGAGCCCGGGCTGAACAAGATCTTCGCGTCGATCATCGTCAACGAGAAGACATTGCGTGAGCGGCGGCCTGTGCTCGTGAAAGCCCTGCGAGCGCTCGATCACGCTTGCACATTCACGCGATCCAATGCCGCGGAATCGGTCCGGATCGGCGCGCAGTTCTCTCAAATGGATCCGGCAGTGGCCGCGGATGCGATCAGCCGCATGGAGATAGGACTGTCGCTGGACGCACCCGTCATGAAGGCGAAGATGATCGACCAGGCGAATTGGGCGATTGCCGAAGGCATCGCGCGGCCGGGGTCCGTTGTCCCTGACTACATGGATTATCTCGATCCGACCGTTCTGGCCGATGCGAGGCGCTCATGAGCTTGCATGTCCAACCGCAAGCATTTGCCGAGATCCCGAACTTCATCCAGATCGATTCCGTGTCCTACAGGTTCGACCCCAGGCAGCTTGCGCTGGGTAACGTCAAGCTGACTGTTCCGCTGGGGCAATTCGTTTGTCTGCTCGGCCCGAGCGGATGCGGCAAGACCACGTTGCTCAATCTGATCGCCGGCTTTCTGGTGCCGACCGAGGGATATGTGTTCGTCAACGGAAAGGTCGTGGACAGCCCCGGCCCTGACCGCGGCATGGTGTTTCAGGACTATTCGCTGTTTCCATGGCTGACAGTCCTGAAGAATATCGAGTTCGGGCCGGGCATTGCCGGCATGAGCGCGTCGAAGCGCCGCGAGCGCGCCATGCACTATCTCGAACTGGTGAATCTCGGACATATCGCCGATCGCTATCCGACCCAGCTTTCGGGAGGCATGAAGCAGCGTGTTGCGATCGCCCGGGCGCTCGCTGCCGGCCCCAAGGTCCTCTTGATGGACGAACCTTTCGCGGCACTCGACGCGATGACCCGCAGCCGACTTCAGCTCGAGCTGATCCGGATCCACGAACTCGAACGTCCGACGATCCTGTTCGTGACCCACAATATCGACGAAGCGATCCGGCTCGCCGATCGAGTCCTTGTGATGTCGCCCAATCCGGGTCGCGTCGTGTCCGATGTTATGATTGAACTGGAGAAGCCCCGTGCTCGCACCTCCGTCGAATTTGCTCGCCTCTACGACCGCTTCGAAACCGAAATCGGCCTGGAAAGCTCCTAGCGTCGGGATGGATACGAGAAAGCTCAAAGGCGTTGCGATCAGCGCGCTCGGGATCGGCGGCCTTTTCCTGCTCTGGCATCTGATTGCCACCAGCGGCCTGGTCGACCGGGTGATGTTGCCGTCGCCGGGGGAAGTGTTCGGCTCGGCACTTGCGATCGCTAAGACCGGAGAATTGCAGGATCATGTTCGGGCGAGCGTCTTCCGAATGGCGCTGGGCTATGCCGCCGGATCGTGCCTGGGAATCCTCATGGGGGTCATTCTTGGGCGCAGCAGGTTCATGGAATCGCTGCTAGGCCCGATCCTGCAGATGGCACGCGCGATTCCTCCGCTGGCGCTGGTGCCGCTCATCATCTTCTGGTTCGGGATCAATGAAGGCGCGAAGATCTCCTTGATCGGATGGGCAACGTTCTTCCCGGTCTGGATCAACACCCTGCTCGGTGTGAAAGGTGTCAATCCGCTGTTCATCCGTGCAGGACAAAGTCTCGGTGCGCGTCGCGGAACGCTGTTGCTCAAGGTCGTCATCCCTGCGGCGCTCGCGCCCATCTTTTCGGGCATGCGGGTAGCGCTCTCGATCTCATTCACGGTGCTGGTCGCTGCGGAACTGGCAGGCGCGCTTGCGGGACTAGGCTATCTGATCCAGACGTCCGCATTGTCGTTCCGCGTCGACAACATCTTCGTCGGCATCTTGGTGCTCGCAATTCTCGGATTCATCGCAGACACGCTGTTCATGCTGGTGCTGTACCGGCTTTTTCCTTGGTATAGGAGCGAGCAGACAGGAAAGTAATTAAGCTTGCCGATCGGATGTTCGCTTCTGGCGCAGAGCTGACGTCGAGATGCAAATTAGACCTATTTGATCTGACCCGTACTTGACCTGGCGTCGCCATCATCGGGTCCAGCGACCTTCGTGGAAATCGCGGTTGTTATTGCTCGTATTCACTTGAGGACAGCAGCGCTTCGAGAGATGTTCTCTGCCAAGGTCTTAAGGCTGGGCAGGAAGGTTTTTAGCAACTCACGTCGATCGATTGCAGACATGAAATAAGTCATGCCAACGGTCGCAAGCACCTTGTCGCCACTCATGATTGGGACGGCGATCGTCCCGGATGAGCGAGGGTCGACGGCACGATCCCGCTCGGCATAGCCTTGCTTCCGGATTGATCTCAGCATCGACAATGTCTGTGCGCGATCCCCGATGAGTTGATCTTCATCATCCGTCGATCGCGAAAGGAGATCGAGCAACATCAGACGCTCCCCGATGGGGCAGAATGCCAGATAGGCGCGACCCAGTGCGCGGCGCAGCAGGCTGAGATGCATGTTGATCGTTCCGTGGAACGGCGACACTGGACTGTCCGCAATGGTGCTGAAGCGCACGACCACGGACGTGTGGTCGAGAACGCCGATCGCCAACGGCCACTGATGCTGTGACGTAAAGGACAGCGCCCAGGGTCGCGCGGCTTCGACCACCAGTGGGTCGCCGTGAAAGCCGTTGCTCAGGGATTTGACGCGCGACGCCACCGTGTAGCCGCCTTGCCTGCGGTCATTGGCGGCATAGCCCATGGCGCACAGCGATTTCATCAGCCGAACGATGGTCGACTTCGGCAGGCCCGTCGCGAGATGAAGGATCTGGATCGACGCGACGCGATGCCGGTTCAACTCCTCCAGCAGGATGAGCGTGCGGGCTGCCGCTTCGACCTTCGGTGAACGGGGGGCCATACCAAGATTCCACTCTGCGGAACGCTGGCGAATAGATATGGCAAATGGCCCGGCTGGTTGCAATATCGGCCCAACAGAATGCGCCGGTGTCCTTCAGGCCACCGAAGCGCAACCGTGTCGTGGGGGGAAGTGCCGTGTCTTGCGGAGAGGTCAGGGCGCCAATGGCGTCGTCGCGCCGCATCAGTATCGCGTGGCAATCAGTTCACCTGCCATGTCCGGAAAACGTCGGGCGCTATTGCGATCTGTCGCGTACGCGCCGACGCGGGAGGGCCGCGCGATGAGGCGTGGGCTACGGCCCCACCATTCATCGGCAGATTGCCATTTTCTCAGAACCAGCATCCACTGAAGGGCAGCCATCATGGCCGAGAATTCCGTTTCATATCCTGACACTGTCGCGCTCCCGCCGCTCTCGCGTCCGAAGGAGGTCGAGGAGCTGCTGGTCGATGCGATCGATCTGCATTGCCACAGCGGGCCTGCCGCGATGCCGCGGATACTTGATCACCATGAGGAGATGCTGGACGCTGCCGCGGCGGGTTTTCGCGCGGTGCTGTATAAGGATCACTTCTATCCCGGAATGGCGCATGCCATCATTCTGGAAAAGCTGTTTCCGCAGCTCGGCGTTCACTTGTATTCGGGCGTGGCGCTGAACAATGCATCCGGCGGCATCAATCCGCACGCGGTCGATCATGCGATCAAGCTCGGCGGCAAGATCGTCTGGATGCCGACGTTGTCAGCCGCAAACCATATCAATGTTCAGGCCAGCGGTCAGGCCAAGACATTCCCGAAGACATCCCAGAAGATGCTGGATCCGATCCCGCTCACGGCGCTGGACGCCAACGGCAAGCTCACGGATGACACGAAGAAGGTCATCGATCTGATCGCGGAGGCCAACATCATCCTGGCTGGCGGTCACCTCCACGTCTCGGAGCAGCACGTCCTCTTCGAGGAGGCCAAACGCCGCGGCGTCAAGAAGATGATGGTCAATCATCCGACTTACGTGGTCGGCTTTGCCGATAGCGATATTCGCCAGTTGGTCGCGCTCGGCGTGACGATGGAACATTCCATCTGCATGTTCATCGAAGGCAAGTCCAAGAAGTTCAGCGGGGACGATCTGGCCCACCTCATCGAGGTCGCCGGCGTGGATAGTACCATTCTGTCGTCCGATCTGGGCCTGCTCGGTTCGCAGCGTCCGGTGGATGGTTTCCGTCGCGTCACGCAGATGCTGCTCGATCTGCAGATGCCGCACGCCTCGATCAGGAAACTGATCAGCGAGAACGCGGCGGCATTTCTCGATCTGCCGGCGAAGCGCGCCGCTCAATAGAATCCTGACCGACAAGAACGACCGGGGAAGGTCGGCCAACAAGATCGACGAGGAAACCATGAACGTGGATCGCGAAAGCGAAGAAGCCCTGATGAATCGCGTCATGTGGCGGGTCATGCCGCTTGTGATGGCGATGATGATGCTGGCCGTGATCGACCGGTCGAATGTCGGCTACGCCAAACTGCAGATGGCCAGCAGCCTGGGCATGTCCGAGACCGTGTACGGACTGGCGTCCTCGCTGTTCTTTATCGGCTATTCGTTCTTTGAAATCCCGAGCGCGCTGGCCGCGCACAGGCTCGGTGCGCGGCTCTGGTTTGCGCGTATCCTGCTGACATGGGGCATGCTGACGGTGCTGCTGGGTTTCAGCATGACCGGCTCGATGTTTGCGGCGGTGCGCTTCCTGGTCGGCGTGGCCGAGGCGGGCGCGTATCCGGGCATCATCTTCTACCTCACGCTCTGGTTTCCCAAGCGCTACCGCGTGCAGGCCGTGGCGCTTCTCACCATCGGCAGTCCGCTCGGCAACATGTTCGGCTCGCTGTTCGGCGGCATCCTGCTGGATTTCGACGGCATGCTCGGTCTAGCCGGCTGGCAATGGGTCTTCATCGCCACCGGCGCGCCTGCGGCTATCCTGTTCGTTCTGGTGATGCGCTATCTTCCCGACAACCCGCAGACGGCCGGTTTCCTGTCGTTCGATGAGAAGGCGCGGCTGGCGGACGCGCTCAGTCGTGATGAAATCGCCACCACGATGCACACCAGTCCGCTCCGCGTCCTGATTGACGCAAGGGTGTGGTGGTTTTCGTTCGTCTACACGCTGATCACGCTGTCGCTCTACGGAATCATCTATTGGTTGCCAACGGTGGTCAAAGGGTTCGGCACGACCGGCACGCAGAACGGTGTGCTGAATGCACTGCCATGGGCGGTGGCTGCCGCGGTCCTTGTCTGGCTCCCGCGCCATCTGCGCGAGCACCGCACAGTCCTGATCGGCATGGCGGTGATCGCCCTGTGCGGAATGGGGGCGTTCTTCACCTCGACCCTGCTGACCGAGAACTGGATGCGTTATGTGGCGCTCGCGGTCGGCACCCCATGCGTCTCGCTGATGTTTCCGTGCTTCTGGTATCTGCCGTCGCAGATCTTCAAGGGAGCACATGCGGCGGCGGCGATTGCAGCCATCAGCACGATCGGCAGTCTCGGTGGCTTTGCTGCGCAGAATCTCATGCCGTGGGTCGCGAGCTTGTCGGGCAGTGCGCTGGCTGCGATGTCGGTACCCGCCCTCAGCCTGGGTCTGCTTGCCGTCAGCGCGTTCGCGATGTTGCTGACATGGCGCGTCCTGCCGAAGACCGACGGCGAGAGCGAGGTCACTGTTACGGCTGCTGCCGCTCGCCGGCAGACCGCGTCATGACGACTCTTCCGTCGGACATGCGGGCGGTCAGGATGGCCCGCTTTGGCGGTCCCGAGGTGTTGACGCTCGGTGAAGAGGCCTTGCCGACGCTGGCGCGCGGCGAAGTGCTGGTGCGTGTGGTGGCGGCCGGCGTGAACCGGCCAGACATCCAGCAGCGCCGCGGACTCTATCCGCCGCCGCCCGGCGCAACGGAAATTCCCGGCCTCGATATCGCGGGCATCGTGGTCGCGACGGCGCCTGACGTGAACTGGCCGCGGGTCGGCAGTGCGGTCTGCGCGCTGGTCACCGGCGGCGGCTATGCGGAGTATTGCAGCGTGCCTGCCGTGCAATGCATGTCGATCCCTCGGGGATACGACTTCGCGCAAGCGGCGGTACTTCCCGAGGTGCTGTTCACCTGCTGGAACAACGTCATTCTTCTCGGCAAGTTGGCGGAGGGTGAGAGCATCCTCGTACAGGGTGGCACCAGCGGTGTCGGCATGGCGACCATCCAGATCGCAAAGCTGCTGCGATCGGCGCGTGTCTTCGCCACGGCCGGGTCGGAAACCAAGCGTCAGATCTGTCGCGATCTCGGCGCGGAGATCGCGCTCGACTATCGCTGCGATTGGGTCAAGCCGCTGGTGGAAGCGACGCAGGGGCAGGGCATCAACGTCATCCTCGACTCGCAGGCTGGTCCTTACACCAATCTGGAGCTGGAACTGCTGGCCTTCGATGGTCGTCTTGTCCTGATCGCGAGCCACCTCGGTGAGCGCGCCGACATCAATGTCCGGCAGATCGTGCGCCGCCGGCTGACGCTGACGGGGTCGACGATACGGCCACGACCGCCGGAATACAAAGGCTGGATTGCCAAGGCCCTGATGCGCGAGGTCTGGCCATTGCTTGAGGATCGGCGGATGCGGCTCAGCATCTGCGCGGCATTTCCGCTGGAGGACATGGCCAAGGCGCATGCCCTGATGGATGCCAATGAACAGATCGGCAAGGTCGTGCTGATTGTCGATCCGGCCCTTGCCTATGTGGTGCCGGACGGTCGACAGAACTAGAGCACGAAAGACGACGTGATGAGTGATGTCCTGTCAACGCCGGTCGCGGCGGCCGAGAAGTTTCTCGCCGATCTGTTCGAGCGCGCCGGCCTTCCATTGCCGGCGTCCAGACAGATCGCATGTGCGCTGGTAGACGCCGATGTCGCAGGTCTCCCGTCGCACGGCCTGTCGCAGGCGGACATGTATATTCGCCGGCTTCGCCTCGGGAGCGTGTCGTCCGCCGTGAAGCCGATTGTGGTTGAGAGCCGCGCGGCAATGGCTGTGCTCGATGCGCAGGGCATGTTCGGCCATCTGGCGGGTGATGCGGCCATCCAGATAGCCATTGAGCGCAGTAAAGAGACGGGTGTCGGTGTCGTGGCCGTTCGCAACAGTTTTCACTTCGGTGCGGCGGCCCGGTATATCCGCCAGGCAAGTGCCCGTGATTGCATCGGCATCGCCATGTGCAACACCAAGCCGATGATGCCGGCTCCTGGCGGTCTGGAGAAACTGGTCGGTAACAATCCTCTCTCGATCGCTCTTCCGGTGTCCGACGGGCCCGAGTTTGTCCTGGACATGGCGCTGAGTGAGGCAGCGCTCGGCAAGATCCGCGTCTATGAGCGGGAAGGGAATCCGCTCCCGCCGACATGGGCTGTCGACCGCAACGGCGAGCCTACGACGGATGCCAAGGCCGCGATCGACGGCATGCTGTTGCCGTCGGGCGGCGCGAAGGGCTTCGGCCTGTCGCTGGCGATCAATCTGATGTGCAGCCTGCTGTCGCAGGGGCCCGGCGGCGATGAGGTTGCGCCGCTCTATGGCGACCTTTCGAAGCCGTTTCTGTGTTCGCTGCTGTTTCTGGCGATCGATATCGAACACTTCCGGTCGACTGAAGACTTCCGCAATGAAGCGTCCGCCGAGCTCGCGAAAATTCGCGCGTCGCGCGCGCAGGCGCCGCCACGTACGCCGGGTGAACGCAGTTGGACGAAGCGCCAGGGCGATGACGGGCGGATCGATATTCCACGCGCATTGTCCACGACGTTGAACGCGCTGGCAGAGGAAATCGGATCGCCGGAGCGTCTGCCGTCTTAACGGTACGCGCTGCCTAAAAGCATCACCGTAAGAATTAAAATGAGACCGGCCGTCATGTCGACGGCCGCAGAACGGACAGGAGCAGGGGCGATGCAGGCGCCGCGTCAAAAGGTTTTCATCACTTGCGCCGTCACCGGCAATCTGACCACCCCGGAGCAGACACCGCATCTGCCGATCACGCCGGCGGAAATCGCCGAGGCCTGTCTCGGGGCGGCCGAGGCCGGCGCCGCCATCGTGCATATCCATGTGAGGGAGCCTTCCACCGGGAAGCCTTCCATGGAGCTCGAATATTACCGGGACGTGGTTGACCGGATACGCGCGAAAAACACCCAGCTGATCCTCAACATCACCACGGGCCCCGGCGGCCGTTTCGTTCCATCCACGGACCAGCCACGCGTCGCAGCGGCGGGAACGACGCTGATTGCACCTGAAAAACGTGTCGAGCACATCGCCGCGCTTCGCCCGGATATCTGTACCCTCGATCTCAACACCATGAATTCGGGCAGGGAAGTCGTCATCAATACGCCCGGCAATGTCAGGCGGATGGCGAAGGTGATCCGTGAGGCCGGGGTAAAGCCGGAAATCGAGCTGTTCGATTCCGGCGATATCGCGCTGATGAATGATCTGCTGAAGGACAACACACTCGACGGGCCCGTACTCTGTTCCTTCGTCATGGGGGTTCGTTATGGCTTCCAGCCAAGTCCTGAGACGGTCATCTACGCCCGCAACATGCTGCCGCCGGATGCTCAGTTCACCGCAATCGGGATCGGCAAGACGTCATTCCACAATGTCGCGCAATCCTATCTGTGCGGCGGACACGTTCGCGTTGGTCTGGAAGACGCCGTCTATTTGTCGCGCGGACAACTCGCGCCATCGAATGCTGCCATGGTGGAGAAGGCCCGGCGCATCGTCGAGGAACTCGGCGGAGCGATCGCACCGCCACGCGAGGCGCGGGAGATCATCGGCCTTCCCACCCGCCTAGCGGCAAGCTGACGGAGGTCTGCTGGATGACGCGTCTCAACGTTACCGTCGGCCGAACGGCCCTCAAGAATCCGCTGATTGCCGGATCCGCGGAGCATCATATCGACCCCGAAGGCGTACGTCGTGCGCTGCGCGCCGGCGTTGGCGCGGTGGTGGTCAAGTCCATCAACGAATCCGAGCGCGGCCGTGACCAGCTGCAGCGCGCCGAATACATGCTGCTCGACAGCGAGTGGCGCGAAATGGCGTGGACGCCGAATGCGCCTGACACGGCATTCATCGCCTGTCGCTCTGGCCTGACGCCGCAGAGCTTCGATGCGTGGCTCGATCAGACGGTCCAGCTCGATCGCGAGGCCAGCCAGGTCGAATCCTATGCGGTCGCGAGCCTGATCGTTGCGGACCTCGCGCGAACGGTCGAGATGGCCAGACAGGTCGAGCAGGCGGGCCTGCGCGTCCTTGAGCTGAATATCGGCACGCCCTATGCCAGTCAGGCGAAAGGCGTGGTGTCCACCGAACTCGATCCCGAGCGGGTGTCCATGATCGTGTCTGCGGTACGGCAGGCGATCGGCATTCCGCTATGGGTCAAGATCACCGGACAGAGCGAGCGCGTGCCGGACCTGGCAGATGCAGCATTTCGCGCGGGCGGCGAAACCGTGGTGATGGCCGGGCGGCTGCTCGGCTTCGTGCCTGATGTCGAGACGCTGCAGCCGTTTCTGGGAACGACGCTGGGCGTCGGAGGATACTGGAATCTGCCGCTGACGTGTCACTGGCTGGCTGTGTCGCGGCAACAGCTTGGCGGCGACAAGCCGCTGATTGCGACCAATGGCGCACGCAGCGGTCTCGATGTCGCGCGCATGATGCTCGCCGGCGCCAGCGCGGTAGAGATGGCATCGGCGGTGATGCTGCGTGGCGCGGCCGTGCTGTCATCCGCGCTGGATGAACTCGACGCTTACCTGCGCGGCAAGCGAATGACCGCTGCCGAACTGGTTGGCAGGGCTGCAGACCAGCGCAAGACATTCGCTGACATGCCGCTGCGCATCGACAACTGGAGAAAATACATTGCCGATCAGCTTTAACGCGGGCGCGCCGTCCGCGCGCTGCGCTTGACGGGCGGTGGTTGATGAGCGCCGCGTCCGTGCCCGAGCTTGTGCGAGATCTGGCGTGCCGCCTCGATGAGCTGGGCGACGTCGGACGGCCGTGTCTTCTCCGGCAGGACCTGGATCGATGCCACGATGGCGACCGAGGCGATGCAGGCATCCTGCGCGTCGAAGATCGGCGCGGCCACCGCATTCATCCCGATCAAGCTCTGCTCGGGGGCCGTGGCAAAACCAAGACGCACGATCTCCAGATATTCCTGTTCGAGCTTGCGGACGGACACGATGGTCTTGTCGGTAAAACGCTGCAAGGGCTGCGCGAGGACGCGCGCCCTCATGGGGCTGGGGGCGAAAGCCAACAGGACCTTTCCCTGTGCCGACGCATGGAAGGTCAATTCGCTCCCCGGGCGAACGCCGAGTTCAATCGCCGCCGTGCCCGACAGCTTGTGCAGGATCAATGCGCCGCGCGGCGTCATCTCGGAAAGAACGACGAAATGGCCAAGGGCATCGCGCAACTGCCGCATCGGACCTTCCGCGAGCTGGATGAGATCCGCATCAGGCGCGTGCCGGGCGAGCAACCGGCCCTTCGGACCGATGCTGTAGCGCGAGGTGCTGGAGTTCTGCGTGAGATAGCCGCGGTCGACCAGCGTCTGCAGATGCCGATGCACCGATCCCTTCGTCATGCCCAGACGGTCGGCGATCTGCGTCACGCCCAGTTCATCGTCCGAGAATGCAACGGCTTCCAGTACGTCGATGGCCAGTTGCACGGAGTGGACGCCGGTTGATGCTGAATCGCTCATCGTTTCTCAACTTCGTGTTCGCCTGTGCTGAACAACGTAGCGAACTGGAATGCAAGTGCAATGTGATTGATGCGTGGAGCATCGCGGGGACAAGCCCCGAAACTATTGACACGACCGTGCGCTGACCACTATCCTTAAACGAAACGATGTTCCGCGCTCGCGAACATCGACGAAATCGACGGCCTTCAAGGTCGGCGGGATAAAATGCGGTGAGGGAATGACAGAGATAACTGACCCCAAGGTCGAGGCGCGCATCGACGCGTTGCTGAAAGGGGCGATTGATCCGCATGTGCATAGCGGGCCGTCCATCGCGCCGCGCGGCATCGACCACGTCACGTTGCTTCGGCAGGCCTCGCAGGCGGGTTTCGCCGCGGTCGTTACCAAGGATCACGACTACAGCGGTGTCATGACGGCCGAGCTGATCCGGCAGCACTTTCCCGAGCTGAAGACGAAGATCTATTCCAGCATCGTGCTCAATAATGTGGTGGGCGGTCTCAACCCCTACGCGGTTGAGCACACCGCTGCGCTGGGTGGCAGGATCGTCTGGCTTCCCACGCTGGCCGCCGCAAACCATCTGCGATGGCAGGCGTCTGCTCAATGGGTGCACCCGGCTTCCACCGAGCGGATGCGACCGGTTACCGCCATTCCCGTGCTGAACGACGACAAGTCGGTACGCGACGACATGAAGGAAATTCTCGATATCGTCGCGCGCAACGACATGGTGCTGGCCAGCGGTCACCTGCATGTCAGCGAGACCTGGCTGATCTTCGAAGAGGCGCAGCGCCGCGGTGTCAAGCGTCTGGTGTTCACTCATCCGGAGGACATCGTCGACGCGTCGTTGAACGACGTTAAAGGCATCGCGGCGATGGGGGCCTTCGTCGAGCACTCGCTCTGCATGTTCCTCGATGGCTGCAAGTTCAAGAGCCGTGAGGCCGAGGATCTGCGCGACCAGATCGAGGCCGCGGGCGTGGGGCAGACGATACTGTGCTCCGACCTTGGCCAGACCGGAACCTTCAGCCCGCTCGACGGATTCCGCCGCGGCATCAGGCTCTGCATGGATCTGGGCTACGACGACGATCAGATCCGCAAGATGGTCTCCAGCAACACCGCGCGCGCGCTTGGCATCGAAGCGGATGTAGCTGCGGCGCGGGCCAGTTAGCCTTCCGGACAAGATACAGACTCAGGCCGGCGCATCGTGAAAGGCCGGCTCCCAGAATTGACACCAAGGGAGATTCCACATGTACGACACCACCGATCCGAGGGCCAAGCTTGCGCCCGCAGCCGCAGGCGCCGCGCCGGCAGGTCCTTTCGGTCAGGCCGAATATCTCCGCTTCTACGACGAGCCGCCGCAGGAGGATGGGCCGTCAGGCAGGAGCTGGTATGGGCGCGGGCAGAACTTCCTAGTCGTGCATACGGAGGGAAAAGCCGGCGGTGTGCTGGCGCGTGAGGAGCAGCCGGACGAATACGCCGTGCTGTTGTCCGACCCCAAGGTGGTCGTGGAGATCACCACGGCGGAGGGCACGAAGCGCGTCAACGGCCGGTCGCTGGCCTTCGTGCCGCCAGGACAGTCAAGCATCAAGATCATTGAAGCCGGCAAGATCGTTCGCATCTTCACCACGCGGTCGGAGGATCTTGCGGCGAAATGCGCCAATGCAGCATCATATGCCACGGCCAAGCCCTACGTCGCACCGCTGGTGCCGTGGCCCGCGCCGAAAGATGGCTTTCGTCTGCGCGTCTACAGCCTCGACGTGCCGCCGGAGCCGGGCCGCTTCGGTCGCATCTGGCGCTGCACCACCATCATGGTGAACTATCTCGACGGCTATAACGGCCCCCGCGATCCCAGCAAACTGTCGCCGCACCATCACGACGATTTCGAGCAGTGCTCGCTCGCGGTTGAAGGGGAGTTCATTCACCATCTGCGCTGGCCCTGGACGATCAACAAGAAGAACTGGCGCAAGGACGATCACGAACTGTGCAAGACCCCGTCCATCGCAGTCATTCCGCCCCCCTCGATCCACACAACCGAGGCCTGTGGGAGTGACTTCAATCAGCTCGTCGACATCTTCTGTCCGCCGCGGCTCGACTTCTCGCAGAAGTCCGGCTGGATTCTGAACGCCGATGAATATCCGATGCCGTAACCGGCAGTCCACCCAGCAACGGCAACAGGATTATCAAAGATGACAACTGCTTCCACATTCCGGCAGCGCATGCTTGGCGGTCAGAAACTTGTCGGCACGTTTCTGAAGACACCGACCGGTCACGGCACCGAAATCCTCGGCGATATCGGCTATGATTTCGTCGTGATCGATCAGGAGCACGGTCCATTCGATCGCACCAGCAGCGACATCGCGCTGATGGCTGCGCGGGCAACCGACACGCCGGCGCTGGTTCGGGTGCCGGGACCGGAGGCCATTCTCTCGGTGCTGGATTGCGGCGCCACCGGCGTCCTGGTCCCCCATGTGAAGAGCGCGGCCTATGCGCGCGAGGTGGCGGGAATGTTGCGGTATCGTGGCGGCAGCCGCGGCTTTGCGACCAGCACGCGTGCGGGTCGCTACTCCGGCATACCGATGTGGCGGCACATTGCGGATTCGGATGCCCGGATGGTGTTCGTAGCCCAGATCGAGGATCCGGTGGCGCTGGACGAGATTGACGCCATCGCCGCCGTCGACGGCGTCGACTCGCTGTTTATTGGGCGGGGCGACCTGACCGCGGCCTTTGGCGATGAATCGAAAGATCCGCCCGATGTGTTGCGCGCAGTGGAACGCATCTCGGAGGCAGCACGCAAGGCCAACAAGCCGATCAGCGTCTATGTTGGCAGTGCGAGCGAGGCCGCCTGGTTGAATTCGCTCGGCGCCAACGTCTTCGTGCTCTCGTCGGACCAGGGCTTTCTGCGCCAGGCGGCGACTGCCGCCCTGCGCGATGTCCGGGACAAGGTTGGATGAGCACGCGTTAGATCGATCAATCTGCAATCAGCGCTCAAGCTGAAAAAACAGACAGGGGGACGGAGACATGAGACCACACAAGGCGTCAATCTGCGCCACGCTGTTCGCGCTCGCGCTGGCACTGCCGGCGTCAGCGCAGCAGACGATCAAGATCGGATCGTCACTGGGTTTGACGGGATACGGGTCGGCGACCGACGGTCACTGGCGTGACGGGATGCAGATCGCCATTGAGGCGGTCAATGCGCAAGGCGGCGTCCTGGGCAAGAAGCTCGAACTGGTGATCGAAGACAACAAGTCGACGCCGCAGCAGGCAGTGGTCGTCTATCGGAAAATGATGACAGACGACAAGGTCGCCGCCTTCGACAGCGGCTGCATCTCGGCCGGCAACTTTGCCGCCGCGAGCTTCGTCTCCAGAGCCAAGTTGCCGATGTTTCTCTGTTCCATTCTGCCGCGCCAGCCGGACGAGCAGAAGTGGGCCTTCCAGTTCCTGCCGCCACCCAAATTCGAGGTGGATGCGCGCTATCAGTATCTCAAGGACAAGACCGATATCCGTAAGGTCGGAATCCTCTCCGATCCGAGCCCGTACAGCCTGTTGATGCGCGGCCTAGCGGAAAAGGGCGCCGAAGAATTCGGACTGACCGTCGTGGCCAATGAGTCCTACCAGCAGGACGACGCCGACTTCAGCGTTCAGATCGGGCGCATCAATGCGGCTGGCGCCGGGGCGATCATCATGCTGGGGCAAGGCAATGCGGTGGTAACCGTCGTCAACAACATCCGCAGCCTCGGCCTGACCAAGATGCTGATGCTGGGCAGTATCAACGAGCTCGATATTCTGCTCTCGGCGGGCAAGGTGCTTGGCGACCAGTATCTGGTCCCGTCGCCACTTATTCAGGTGGCAGCCGACGACATCAAGGTCATCACGGATCCCGCCGCCCGCACGGCCGCGGAGCCGTTCGTCAATGCGATGAAGGCGAAGTTCGGCAAGTCCGACAACGCGCAGGCCTCGCGCGCCTGGGACTCGATCATGATGATGGCTGCCGCCATGAAGAAGGCGAATTCGACCGATGGGACGGCCGTACGCGATGCGTTCGAGAAACTCGGCCATTACGACGGTGCGGGCGCGTCCTACGACTTCAGCGCGGAGAACCATATCGGGATTATCAAGAATCCCTACGTGATCGCCTCCGTGAAGGACGGCGTTCTGGTTCTCAAGAAGTGACGGCGATGGCGGACATTGTCCCCCTGATCGCTGTCCGCGATCTGACGGCCCGCTACGGTCATATCGAAGCGCTGCGGTCGACCGCGCTCCATGTGGCGCCCGGTGAGTTCGTGACCATTCTGGGACCGAACGGAGCCGGCAAGACCACCTTGCTTCGCGCCATCACGCGGCTGATCGCCAGCACCGGGCAGATTGTTTTCAACGGCCGGGATGTCACTCATCTACGCACCCATGAGCTGGCCGGGCTCGGTATCATCATGGTGCAGGAAGGGCGGGGCCTGTTCGGTGACATGAGCGTGCGGGAGAATCTGCAACTCGGCGCCTACAAACTGTCCGGACCGCAGGCCCACAGCGAGCGGCAGCTAGAGAAGGTGTTCTCCCTGTTTCCACGGCTGCGCGAGCGTATCGACCAGACCGCATCGTCTATGTCGGGCGGCGAGCAGCAGATGCTGGCTGTCGGCCGGGCACTGATGGCCGATCCAAAACTGCTCATTCTCGACGAGCCGTCGCTCGGCCTTGCGCCGCGCGTCGCATCCGAAATCCTGTCGACGCTCGGCGCCCTCAACAAGGAGGGTCTGGGTATCTTGCTGGTCGAGCAGAAAGCGCCGCTGGCGCTCAAGCTCGCCCAGCGCGTTTACATTCTTGCCTCTGGAAGCGTTCGGGCCGAGTTGCCGACGCACGAGATTGAATCGCACCATGACCTTGCTCGCTATTACTTCACCTAAGCCGGTTGCGCGTCTCGACCGGTTCTCCATCGGCCTGCTTGGGGCGGGCGCGCTGCTGTTTGTCGCCGTGCTGATCTATGGCGGCTATCTGCTGACGGTGATGCAGCTCGCGATGATCTATGGCATCTTCTGCCTCGGATTGAATTTCTTCATGGGCTATACGGGGCAGGCCTCGTTCGGCCAGAACGCCTTCGCCTGCATCGGCGGCTATGGCAGCGCCATTCTCTGTGTGCAGTACAACTGGGAGCCTGCGCTTGCCCTGATCGCCTCGATGGGCGTGGCGGGAATAGCCGCGCTGGTGATTGGCTATCCGACGCTGCGTCTGCGTGGCCACTATCTCGCGATGGCGACCTTCGCGCTGGGCCTCATTACCTATGACATCTCGGTCCAGTGGACCAGCCTGACCCAGGGCTATATGGGCTATGCCGGCATTCCACCGCTCGGCATCGGCAGCCTGACCGTCGAGGACGAACGGCTGAAGCTGCTCTGCCTCGGAGGGCTGCTGCTGGTCGGTTTCTGGATCTCGCAGCGCCTGCGCGATTCCCGTTTTGGCCGCGGACTGCGCGCCATTTCCGGAAGCGAGAACGGCGCCGCTGCGCTCGGCATTCGGATTTCGCGCTTCAAGCTTATCGCCTTCGTCATCGCCGGATTGTATGCGTCGGCCGCCGGATCGCTGTTCGCGCATACGGTCGGCTTCATCAGTCCCGAAGTGTTCGGCCCGCAGATGGTCATCGTGACCTTCACGATGCTCTATGTCGGAGGCGTCGGTACGCTGATCGGTCCGGTGATCGGCGCAATCGTCGCATCGCTGTTGCCGGAAATCTTCCGTAGCACCGGCCGCTTCCAGGACATCGCCTATGCGCTGGTGCTGCTGCTGATGCTGATCTATGCGCCTAAGGGCCTCTCTGCACTTGGTGGACTGTTTCGGCCGCGCGAAGACAAAGGGGAGGCGTGACCATGGCGCTCCTCAAGGTCAAGGGTCTGACCAAGCGTTTCGGCGGGCTGCTCGCCAATAACGAGATCGATCTCGACGTGCCGCAAGGCAGCCTGTTCGCGGTCATCGGTCCGAATGGCGCGGGCAAGACGACATTCTTCAGCATGATCTCCGGCTTCCTCAATTCGACCTCGGGAAGCATCGCCTTCGACGGCAGCGACATCACGCGCATGCGCCAGGATCAGATCGCCGCCATGGGGCTGATCCGGACGTTTCAACTAGTGCAGCTGTTCAAGGGCATGTCCGTCGCCGAGAACGTCGAGGTCGGTTGCCACCTCGCGACCCGAGGGGGTGTCGCTGCGGCGCTGCTGCGGCCCTCCTGGTTTCGCCGGCAGGAAGCCGAGGTTCATGAACGGGCGCGCGAATTGCTCGATTTCGTCGGGCTCGGCGCGCAGGCCGATCTCGATGCCGAACTGCTGCCGTATGGTCAGCAACGGCTGCTCGAAGTCGCACGCGCACTCGCATCCAAGCCGCGGCTGCTGCTGCTCGACGAGCCCGCCGCCGGTCTCAATACGCAGGAGACCGACGCGCTCGCGCACATTATCCAGAAGATCAACCGCCAGGGCACCACGGTGCTGTTGATCGAACACGATGTCGGTCTGGTCACACGGATCGCGCACCGGATCGCGGTGCTCGATTTCGGACGAAAGATCGCCGAAGGCACTCCGGACGAAATCAAGGTCCATCCCGAAGTCATTGCCGCCTATCTCGGCATAGAGGAGGCAGCCAATGCCTAGCGCAGTCGAACTCGTTCAGAGTCTGGTCAACGGCGTCGGTATCGGACTGATCTACGGACTGGTCGCGATCGGATTTTGCGTCATCTACAATGCCAGCGGTATCGTTAATTTCGCGCAGGGCGTGTTCGTCATGCTCGGCGGCATGTTCGCGCATACGCTGCTGACCCAGTTCGGCCTGCCGATCTACGTCTCGGCAGTGCTGTCCACGATCCTGGTCGCGGGTGTCGGCGTGCTGGTCCAGATCGCCATCATCAATCCGATGTGGCGTCGCAAAGCGCCGTTGTTCGCGATCATCCTCGCGACTCTGGCGATCCAGCTTCTGATCGAACAGGTCGTCATTCTCACGCTGGGCGATCAGCCGCGGACCTACCCTGAATTCACATCCGGCGGGCCGTTGAAGATCGGGCCGATCGCGATCGGCTATCAGTTGTTCTGGGTGCTCGGATGCGGCGCCTTGATGGTGTTCGCACTGACGCAATTCTTCAACCGCACGCGGATGGGGCGGGCCTTGCGGGCCTGTTCGCAGAACCGCGAGGCCGCCGCATTGCTCGGCATTCCCGTCGAGCGCATGCTGATCGTGTCCTTCGCACTCAGTGCAGCGCTGGGCGCCGCCGCCGGCATTCTCATCACGCCAACGCAATATACGGCGTACAGCGTCGGAGGGCCGTTCGGCATCAACGGCTTCATCGCGGCGATCATCGGGGGCTTCGGCAGTGCGCCGGCGGCGCTGATCGGCGGCATCTTCCTTGGCGTCATCCAGTCCGGCGCCATCGTGTTCTTCGGCGCGGGCTTCAAGAACATCGTGGCGCTGACGGTGCTGCTCATCGTGCTGCTGTTTTTCCCCAGTGGGTTGTTCGCCGGCCGGGCCAAGAGCGCCTGATCCGATGATGTCGCTTGTGAGAGTATCGCGATGAACGTCCTGATGATCTATGCCCATCCCGAGCCGACCTCCTTCACGGGTGCCCTGAAGGATGCCGGTGTCGCGACATTGCGGCAGGCCTGCCACGCGGTGGTGGTGTCCGATCTGTATGCCGAACGGTTCGATCCGGTCGCCGGCCGACACGACTTCAATGCCGTGGCGGACGCCGAACGTTTTCACTATCAGACCGAACAGGCCCATGCGCACGGCACCGGCGGTTTCGCGGCCGACCTCGTGCGTGAGCAGCAGCGCCTTCGCGACGCCGATCTTGTCGTCTGGATCTACCCGATCTGGTGGGGCGGCATGCCGGCCATTCTGAAGGGCTGGTTCGACCGCGTCCTTGCCTTTGGCTTCGCCTATGCCGATGGCCGCCGCTTCGACAGCGGCTTCTTTCCCGACAAGCGCGGTCTGCTGTGCCTCAGCACCGGCGGCACCCGGCAACGGTTTTCGGCTGGCGACGCTTATGGCGATATCCAGACTGTGCTGTGGCCGGCACAGCGCCTGATGATCGAGTATCTTGGCATGACAGCCCTTGAACCGTTCGTCGCTTACGCAGCGCCGCGCGTGGATGCCGAAGGTCGCGAAGTGTATCTGAGGCAATGGAGCCTGCGATTGCAAAAGGCAGTCGAAGACATAGCGCCGCACGCCGGCATCGCAGCAGTCACTCCCACGGAAACAGGCAGGTCATGAGCACCAGCGATCAAGGGCGGCCCGACCGGGATTCGTTGAGCAACAAGGTCGTGCTGGTCACGGGCGGGTCGCGCGGGATGGGAGCTGCGATCGCACGGCGTTTTGCCGGCGCGGGCTGTCGTGTGGCGATCGGCTACCGCAATGAGTCCGCGGCGGCGCATGCGGTACTCGGTGATATCGCCGAGTTGGGGGCACAAGGCATCGGCGTTGCCGGTGACATTTCCAATCCCGACGATGCACGGGCGATGGTCGCACAGGTCATTGCGCGGTTCGGGCATCTCGACATTGTGGTGAACTGCGCCGGTATCGCGGAATATCGGCCGTTCGAGGCGGTCGACCCCGAGCTGTTCCGCGCCACCTTCGATACCAATGTCCTCGGCACGATCGCTGTTATTCAGGCGGCGCTCCCGCATCTGACCGCGCCGGGAGGACGGATCATCAATTTCTCCTCCGCACTCGCTACCCGGCCGATCCCGACCACCTCGATCTATGCGGCCTCCAAGGCGGCGGTTGCTGCTCTGTCGCATGCGCTCGCCAAGGAATTCGGCCCGCGCGGGATCACAGTCAACACGATTGCGCCCGGCGTGATCGAGACCGACATGACGACGCAGATCCTGGCCGAGCGCGGCGCAGGGATCGCGGCGATGACGCCGCTCGGTCGCATCGGGCAGACCGACGACATCGCCGGCGTTGCGCTATTCCTCGCGTCGCCGGAGGCGAAATGGCTCACCGGGCGGACGATCATCGCCGATGGCGGCGTGAGCTGACGGAGCGCGCCAAACAGCAGTCCGCATCCGCTGCGGGATCGAACGACGCCGGTTCGACAATAGTTCGGCGGCATTCATACGCCGACCATGGATGCGCTGCCCTACACGCCCAATGATATCGCCGCGCGCGCGAGCCGCAGCGAGCGGCATCTTGCGGAGCGACTCACTAAATCGATCGCCGGCAATGCGGTAGCGAGTTGATATGAGCCCCATTGGCGGGCTCGCAATCATCGTTCTCGGCGCGCTGCGCGCATGCGTTTCGATAGTTGTTCGCGATGACGAAACGTCACCCTTCATTTGTGCGTCAATCCAACGCGAATGACACACTCTGTTCATCATTGGCCCGAAATTCGCCGCCGTCGTTGACAGGCCGATCTCTCCATCAATATCCTATTTAAAACGATGTTCCGTCCTCGCGTACATATAGGCGTGGGCCGGGCAAGTAGATTTCACTGAGGAAACGAAGGCAATTGGAGGGCTATCTATAATGACGACTATCAAGACTCTTGTTCTCGGCTCGACGGCAGGGATGCTGGCGATCGGCGGTGCACACGCTGCCGATCTTCCTGTGAAGGCCAAGGCGGTCGAATATGTGAAGATCTGCTCACTTTACGGCGCAGGCTTCTATTACATCCCGGGCACCGACACCTGCATTAAGATCGGCGGTGCACTTCGCATCGATACCGCGTTCAATGCCGCGAGCAATTATGACGTGCCGTACTGGTTCGGCGGCGCTGGCGGCAACAATCTTTACACGAAGGACTATTTCAACACCAAGCCGCGCCTGACGCTGACCACCGATACGCGCACGGCGACCGAATATGGTCTGCTTCGCACATTCTCTAACATTCATTTCGACTTCGCACAGGGACGTGAAAGCATCGCCGGTGGCTTCGTCGAAGTAGACTTCGCGTTCATCCAGTTCGCAGGTTTCACCTTCGGCAAGGCCGTCTCGCAATTCGACCCGCAATGGGCGCTCGCCAAGCCGACCATTGCGTCCGGTTTCTTCGCGGGCTCCAACAATGCGACGGGCATTCCGCAGCTGGCCTATACGGCGTCGTTCGGTAACGGCGTCTCTGGCACCATCTCGCTTGAGAACGCATCACCCTATCGCAATGCCGGCCTGTGGAACGTGAACACGTTCATTGTGGCGCCCGGTGCCTCGCAGTTCACCGGTGCATTCTATGGCTCGTCGTCGAACACGTTCCTCGGTAATGCCGCCGGCGGCAACCATATGCCGGACGTTGTCGGCAACCTGCGGCTAGATCAGGCATGGGGCACGCTGCATTTCGCTGCAACCCTTCATCAGGCGACGGCGCAATACTACACCAACGAACCCTCCGGCCACCCCGACGATGCCTATGGCTTCGCCGTAAGCGGCGCTGTCGAGTTCAAGAACCTGCCAACTGGCGCGGGCGACAGCCTCAAGCTGGAAGCCTCCTACGCCAAGGGCGCTGCGAAATACGTCTTCGCTGGGACGGTGGATACGCTGGGTGGCGGGCGGTTCGCCAAGTTCGATGGCAACACGGTCGGCTTCGGCTACGTTCTCGATGGCGTCTATGCGCCCGGCGGCCAGATCGTGCAGAGCTCGGCTTGGGAAGTCAGCGGCTTCTTCGAGCATTACTGGAACCCGGCGTGGCGCACCTCTCTGTTCGCCAACTACAGCCACATCTCTTACGGCGACGCGGGCAACGCTCTGTTGGCAGGGGCATTCGCCTCGACCACGCGGGGCTTCGGCACCAGTTCGTCCTCGGCAGCGGCTTCGTCCGCCGGCGTTCTGTCCGGGACCAGCAACAACTTCGACTTTGCCACCACGCAGGTCGGCACCAGAACAGCCTGGACGCCCGTTCAGAATCTGACGCTCTCGGCGGAATTCATCTACAGCCGCATGGATCAGAGCCTGGGTGGCACCTACACCGGCAACGTCGTGGGCAAGCCAGCCGGCACATCCTACGCCGTGCGCGATCAGAACCTCTACAACGGAGCGGTTCAGATCCTGCGGTCGTTCTGAGCCTGATCAACCACCGGGTCGGTGTTGATAACAAGAGCCCCCGGCAGACGTGCCGGGGAACTGTTCACGCAAGCGCGTGAGCGAGCCATGCCGTACAGCGGAACGGCGGCACATTCCGCAACTTCGATATCGGTTTGATTGTAGGACATCGAACAGGGAAAGCGCTGCGGAAGATGGCGCTGAACAAGTGGGCACAGCCTGCATCTTAAAAATCGGAGGAAACATGCGTGCATTGCTAGTCGGCCTGTGCGGTCTCGTGCTCGCCCTGACGCCCATTCACAACGCCGCCGCGCAAGGATGGCCGGAACGGACCGTCACCATGATCGTGCCGTTTCCGGCAGGATCCGCCGTTGATACGCTCGCGCGCGCGGTCGGCCAGGCACTGAGCGAGGCGCTCGGCAAGCAGTTCATCGTCGACAATCGAGCGGGGGCAGGCGGCAGCATTGGCGGTGCGGCCGTGGCCAAGGCGAGCGCTGACGGCTACACGCTTCTGTTCGGCACGCCTGCGCCGATTGCGCTCAACAAGCTGATGTATAAGGGGCTGGCCTATGATTCCGAAAAGGATTTCACGCCGGTCGTTCTCGTCGCTAAGTCCCCGCTCATCGTGACCGCGCGCGCCGACTTTCCAGCGAAGACGTTCGAAGAGCTGATCGCTTATGCGAAGCAGAACCCCGACAAGGTCAATGTGGGACATCCCGGTAACGGCACGCTCGGACACATCACGTCGGAACTGGTGCAGAGGTCCGTCGGCGTCAAGATGACCAACGTGCCGTATCGCGGCACATCACCGCTGATGACAGATTTGCTCGGCGGTCAGATCGATATCGTCATCGACTTCATGCCGACCTATGTACCGCTGGTCACCTCCGGAAAAGTTCAGGCGCTTGCCGTCACGACCAGCCAGCGGGCCGCGCAACTGCCGGCCGTGCCCACAGTGCAGGAGACGGGCTTCAAGGGCTTCGAGGCTTCAGCGTGGTACGCCATGGTCGCGCCGATCGGGACGTCACCCGAGATCGTCGCCAAGTTGAACAGCATCGTGAACAGCTTTCTTCAGAGTGAAAAGGGAAAGGCTATTCTCGGGCAGAATGCATTGCTGGGCGTCGGTGGATCGCCGGACGATCTCAAGGCATTCATCGCGGCCGAACTCGCCAAGTGGCGCCCGGTAATCGAGGCGGCAAAAATTGCAATGTAGCAAGGGCGAGGCCGGCACCGCGCAGTGCAGTGTTATCCTGCTTGCGCTGGTCCGGGCTCGTCGTCTGACGATCGGGAGTGATTGAGTGACCGACATGATCCGCATCGATGTTCCCGCGCTATCGACTCCCACAGTGGCGCTCGTCACGGGCGGCGGCAGCGGGATTGGCAAGGCGACAGCGGCGCGCCTCGCCGCCAGCAGATCGGCTGTCGTGGTCGGCTACAACAGCCGCAAGGAGCTGGCGGAAGATGTCGTGAGCGGGCTGCAGGGTACCGGGCATCTCGCTCTGCGTATCGCGATCGACGATCCATCCTCTATCGCCGAAGCCGCGGCGCGGGTGGAGAAGGAGTACGGCCGGCTCGATGTACTGGTCAATTGTGGAGGCGCCACGACGCCAGTGCCCGCCAACGATCTTGACGCACTGACCGACGAGATCTTCGATCGCACCGTGACCATCAACCTGCGGGGGCCTTTCGCCATGGTGCGCGCTTTCCGTCCATTGCTGGAGCGCGGTAGCGGCGCCGCCATTGTGAACATTTCATCCATTGCCGCTCGCACGGGACTGGGAAGCAGCCTCGCTTATCTGTCCGCCAAGGCGGGTGTCGACGCGCTGACGATTGCGCTCGCGAAAGTGCTCGCACCCAAAATCCGCGTGTTTTCCATATCGCCGGCTGGCGTGGATACGGATTTCGTCGCCGGGCGGACGCGAGAGCAGTTGCAGCGGGTCGCCGAGAAACTCCCGCTGGCCCGGATCACGACGCCCGACGATGTCGCGAGGGCAGTGATGGCCTGCATCATCAACCTGACGAGTTCGACAGGGATCGTCGTGCCCGTGGACGAGGGCAGGCATCTTTAAAGCGCGCGCCGGGAACTACAGCGAGACAGCGATGGCGGGGGCACGAGCCCCGGACACAATGGCTACGCCTCGTATGGGCGTCACGGGTGGAGAAAATGGACAAGCTGAAGTTCTATATCGACGGCGCTTGGGTGGATCCGGTTACACCGTCAACTCTTGAAGTTTTCAATCCTGCGACGGAGGAGGCCTTCGCGCGGATCAGCCTGGGTACCCGCCAGGATGTGGACCGGGCCGCGCAGGCGGCCCGCCGCGCCTTCGCAACCTATTCCGAAGTGAGCGTGAAAGACCGGCTCGTCTATCTTCAGAAGATCATTGAGGGCTTCAGGGCACGTCTGCCGGAACTGGCGCAGATGATGACGCTGGAAATGGGATCGCCGATCACCTTTGCGACAGAACGCCAGGCGACCGTTGCGCTGTTTCATTTCGAGGAAGCTGCGCGCGTGCTTGCGGACTACAGGTTTGAAGAACCGATGGGAGGCGGGGTCGTTCGCCGTGAGCCAATCGGTGTCTGCGGCCTGATCACGCCGTGGAACTGGCCGTTGAACCAGGTGGCTTCGAAGGTCGCGCCAGCACTGGCCGCCGGCTGCACGGTCATTCTCAAGCCGAGTGAGATCGCGCCGCTGAGCTCCATGCTGTTCGCCGAGATCGTGCACGACGCCGGCATTCCAGCGGGTGTGTTCAATGTGGTGAACGGCGATGGTCCAACGGTGGGCGAGGCAATCGCCGGCCATCCCGAGATTGACATGGTGTCATTCACCGGATCGACAGCCGCCGGTGTTCGGGTGGCCAAGCTGGCGGCGGATACGGTCAAGCGCGTCGCGCAGGAGCTGGGCGGCAAGTCCGCCAATATCATCCTTCCGGATGCCGATCTGAAAGCTGCTGTCATACAGGGCGTTCACGCCTGCTACACGAATACGGGCCAGAATTGTCAGTCGCCCACTCGCATGCTGATTCCGCGCGCGCAGCGCGACGCAGCCTTCGCCGCGGCAAGTGAAGCCGTCAGCAGAATCCGTCTCGGTGATCCGCTCGATCCGGCGTCCACCATGGGGCCTTTGGTGAGCCAGTCACAGTTCGGGAAAGTGCAAGACCTGATCCAGTCCGGCATCGACGAGGGCGCGACCCTGGTAGCGGGCGGAACGGGCCGGCCGGCCGGGCTCAATCGCGGATATTACGTTCGTCCCACCGTGTTCGGCGACGTGACGTCGCAAATGAGGATTGCGCGCGAGGAGGTGTTCGGTCCGGTACTGTCCATCATGAGCTATGACAGCGAAGATGAGGCCATCGAGATCGCCAATGACACGCCGTTCGGACTGGCGGGCTTCGTGCAATCGCGTGACCGTAACCACGCGCGCTCCGTCGCCAATCGCATCCGCGCGGGACGTGTTTACCTCAACGGCGCTGCATTCGACCGCAGCCTCCCGTTCGGAGGATACAAGCAGTCTGGTAACGGGCGCGAGTTCGGGGTTTTCGGCTTCGAAGAATATCTGGAGGTCAAAGCGATCATTGGGTAGCGAATCCGGCTTCGCCCCAAAACACGATAGCGGTTCGCCGCAAGTGGTCCGCCACGGGGCTGTCGTAGCTCTCGCGGCGCCGCGGTCGCGCGCTTCCTCCAAGTTGGCGCGCGGCCGCACATTATCTTCCCGCGGGGAAAGTTGGGCTTCGACTTTGAGCCCGTGCCCGCAAATTGGACGGGTCAGGTCGTACGGCGTAAAGGACTAGGCGTGACCTGTGGGCGGCTCTTGGCGCAAAAAAAAAAGCGGTCATCGGATATCTGGCATCTCGAAAACGGCTGGCAGGCCAGCAGAGTTCTGTCCAACTGGCGCCAATTGTAGAGACGGGCGAATTCCACCGGTGGACCCAGCAAATCGTCCCTGACGTACCGTCGATAGCGAAAATGCGGGCGGGGAATGCAAGATAGCTTCTCGTCTACCGAGCGCCCGAGCCCGATTTTTGTATTCGCCCGGCAAGACTCGCATCGGTACGCTTCAAGGGGCGGATGATCTCGGAACGCGACTGGTAAAGCTGTCGGACCTCTTCTTCGATCATCGCTTTGATGGCAAGAACCGTGCGTCCGAGCGGACGATCGCGGCGAATAGGCCGCGGGTCAGGACGAGGCCCTGCAATGGTGCCCCAACAAATTCTCCTGCACGGACGCCCTCAATGAGATCGAGTCGGAGTTTGCCGGCTTCTTCGCCCATATCGTGGCGACTGGTGCGGACCGTGGACAGCCGGCTCTTCTGGAACGCCGTGCTCGCTTACGTAATCTGAACTGGCATAGAGACCTACCGAAAATTCGCCGATGCGACGCGCAATGAGATTTGAGTCAGGCAGATATGTTCGCAGATCAGAGCAGCTATCGTTGATCTGAATTTTCCATAGGCAGACGGTGGCGCTTCCCGGCGCGAAACACGTCGATGGTCTGCTTGGGATTCTATAGGGTGGAGGGTAGGGCCCGATACCGGGAAGTAGCGTGAGTGCGAGACTATTTTTGTCGGCAATCGAACATGGTATCGATAAGAGCGAAGGGCAAGTCATTGGCGCCAATTGGACGTTTGAGAAACAGCTGGGCTGATCTAGTCTTTCCGTTGCTTTCTGTTAGAGCAAATACTTCGCATTGTAGATGGGCGATGTCGGAGTGATACGGGCGGTCAAATCAATGAAGAAAATAAGCAGTAAGGCCGGAAGTATCGAATCCAGAAGGAAGATCATCGACGCCGCGACGCGTCTTTTTACGAAGACCTCGTTTCAAGATGTGCCCGTTGAGGAAGTCGCCCGCCAGGCCGGGGTCGCGCACGGTCTTGTCTTTCACTATTTCGGGACAAAGGCGAAGCTCTATGAGGCAGTTTCGCAGGGCGCCGCCGATCGCCTCGATCTGCTTCACATCGAAGCGACGCGGCGACCGAAGACACCGAACGCGAAACTTCGCGCTTTCTTGGTAAGCCATATGGACGCCGTCAGCCAGCGACGGGCGGACTATGTGTTTCACTCGCGCGGCGGTGGGACGCCGGCCATTCAGGCGATCTGGGAAAAATCCCGCAGCAATGCCATCCACTTGGTTCTCGGCTTTTTCAACATCGAAAAGCCTTCGGAGCCGCTTGTCGTCGCCACGAGGGCGTGGCTTGGATTCTACGACGAACTGGTCCTGGAGTGGATTCAGGGGCGGCGTGTGCTGCCCGATGGTGTGATCACCGCATCCCTGCAGCTGTTTCCCGTCGTAATGTCACAAGCGCACGTCCTCGGCGCAGATGATGCACCGCAAGGCCTATAATAAACGGCTTGACTGCCAGTCAATCTAAGGATTGACTGGCAGTCAATGAAGGTGACGCTGCTTAGAACGCGTCATGCCGGAGGAAGCGATGCCTGACGTTGCGGTTATCGGCGCGGGTCCTGTGGGGCTGACGTGCGCCTTGTTGCTGTCCCATGAGGGCATAGCGACGATCGTCTACGAACAGAATGCAACGACGTCCACGCATCCCCGTGGTCATGTCGTCAATGCGCGCAGCATGGAGATCTTTCGCTCTTTGGGGCTGGAAGAATCCATCGTGGCCCAAAGCCTTCCAGCCGATCGAAACCAGGGCGTTGCTTTCCTGCGACGGCTCGCCGAGCCTGCAGTTGCGGTGCTGCGCACGCGCGGTGTAACGGAACGCGATGCAGCCCATCGCGCCGCTAGTCCCAGCTTGCGCGCATCGTGTCCGCAGGATCGCCTCGAGCCGATCCTGCTGCAAGCGGTCCGCAACGATCCGAATATCGAGCTCCGCTTCGAAACCGAGATCCAAAGCGTTGCGCGTGAAGGCGATGGCGTGCGTCTGGTCGGCATCGGTCCGGATGGCGCGTTCGAAATCGCCGTTCCCTTCGTGGTTGGTGCCGACGGCGCGCGCAGCCTGGTTCGCCGACAGGCCGGCATCGAAATGTCCGGGCGCGGCCGGATCGGACGCCAGATCGGCATCTATTTCGAAGCCGACTTGTGGTCGCTGGTCGAGGATCGCCCGTATCTATTGTGGTGGATCTATAATGCACAGACGTGCGGGGTCCTGATCGCGCTCGATGGGCGCCGTCGCTGGACCTATAATTTCGCTTTCGATGAGCAGAAGGAAGCGGCAGCTGATTTCACGCCGGATCGCTGCGCCGACATCCTGCACGAAGTAATCGGCCTCGACAGCATCGACATCAAAATCCATTCGATCATGCCATGGCGGATGCAAGCGCGGTTGGCCGACCGCATGAATGCGGGACCGATTTTCCTGGCGGGCGATGCGGCCCATCCGCTCCCGCCGACGGGCGGGCAAGGTATGAATACAGGGATCACAGACGTTCAGAATCTCGCCTGGAAATTGGCGCTGGTGTTGCGCGAACGGGCGCCGGGCGCACTGCTCGACAGCTACGATACGGAGCGGCGGCCGATTGCGCAGATCAACATCGAGCAAAGTGTCGCCAATGCCTTGAAGATGGCGGAGCTTGGCTTGTCCGGTATGGCGACGGCTGACAGCGCGATGGCGAGGAGCCTCGACGGCGATGGCCGCGATGCGGCGGAAGCCCATATTCGCAACGTCGTGCCGAGTCTTCGGGAGCATTTCGATTATCTTGGCCAGACTTTTGGCCACGTCTATCCAAGGGGAGCCTTCGTCAGCGACGGGACATCGGCTCCGCCGTTTTCGGTAATCGACTACACGCCGGATGGCCGCCCCGGTCATCGCGCGCCGCACATCTGGCTGGGGCGCGGCGGACAGCCCGTTTCGACCATCGATCTGATCGGCTACGGGCAGTTCACGTTGTTCACGACGCCAGAGTTCGAGGCCTGGCACGCTCCATTCATGCAGGCCATCGACGCTCGGCAGTTGCGGGGCGGTGCCTGGTCGATCGGCGCAAGCGGTGACTTGGACGATCCGTCCGAACAATTCCGTGCGCTGTACGGGCTCGCGCAGGGCGGCGCCGTGCTGGTTCGGCCCGATGGTTACGTGACCTTCCGGACTACAGACCCGCACGCGGAGCCGCCCGACATTGTCGATCAAGCATTGGACGTCGCGCTCTGTCGGACGCCGAGACGACATCCGGAACAGGAAGCATATCTGCAAAAGACAGGTAGCTGAACATCAAGGGGAGGGACGTCATGAGCTACTCGGTAAAGAAAGCGCGGTTTGCAGCACTGGTTTCCTGTCTGATGTTCGCGTCGGGTGGCGGTGCCGTGCAGGCGCAGACCGCCGTGACGATGGCGCTGCCGGCGCAGTCGCTGCTGTTCGCGCCGGCTTACATCGCTGTCGAGCGGGGGCTGTTTCGCGAACACGGGATCGACCCCAAGATCATCTATGTCGCCGGGCCCGGTGTCATTCCGGCTGTGCTCGGCAAGAGCGCCGATTTTACGCTGATCTCCGGCGGCATTCAGGTCGCGGCAGCCGCGCGCAACCAGAAGCTTGTCGCGATTGCCAATACCCAGGATCGCTTCACGACCGATATCATCGTGCGCAAGCCGGTCGCCGACAAACTCGGGTCGATGGCCTCCGCAGGCGCCCTCGACAAGGTCAAGGCACTCAAGGGACTGACCATCGGTATCGACGCGGTGAACGGTCTGCCGCACAGCTTCCTGCGTTATCTTGCCCGCAAGGCGGGCATGAATCCCGAAACAGACTTCACCATCACGGCTCTGCAGCCGCAGGCGATGGTCGCCGCAATGAAGAGCGGGACGATCGACGCGATGGCGTTCTCGCCGCCGTTCTCCCTGACGGCGGTCGCCGACGGCGGCGTGATGTGGGTGTCGGGTCCCGACGTCGACCTGCCGGAAATGAAGACGTTTCCCTACAACGTCGTTCTGGTGCGTCCGGATCATTGCCAGGCCCAGGCGGCGATCTGCCGTGGCTTCGTCGCGGCGCTGAAGAAGGCCGTCGCCTTGATGAAGAGCGATCCGGCCGCGAGCCTCGCGGCGCTCGGCGAGACCTTCGACAAGATGGAGCCCGGCGCGCTGAAGCAGTCGTTCGAGATCTTCGCGAAATATGCGCGGTCCGACCTCGAACTGACCGACGACATGTATCGTAACGTCGTTTCCTTCGACAGGATCAGCGGCATCATCCCGGAGGATGCCAAGGTTCCGCCTGCCGGCGAGCTGTACTCGCCGGCATCCGCCAACTAACGCCATCTGGAGCTGAGAGATGTGGGATCGCATCATCTTTGCGGCTGCACTGGCTGCCATCTGGCAGGTAGGAAGCGCCTGGGCCGGGCCAGAGCAGATAAGCTCTCCGGTCCTGGTGGTGCAGCAGATCTATGTCTGGATCGCATCCGGCGTGCTGCTCGGCCATGTCGGCTACACCGTGCTCGAGGCGGCGCTCGGCTTCTTAATCGGAGCGGTGCCCGGCTTGCTGCTGCCGTTGGTGCTGCGGCGGCACGTGTTCCTCGCCGCCGTGCTCGATCCCTTCATCATGATCGGCTACGGGCTGCCAAAAATCGCGTTCATTCCGCTTTTCATCGTCTGGTTCGGGATCGGTATTTGGAGCAAGGTCGCGCTGGTCGCGAGCGTTAGTTTCTTCCTGGTTTTCTTCAGTACTTCTGAGGGAGTGCGAGCCGTCGATCCACGCCTGCTGCGGATGGCAAAGGTCGCCGGCGCCAGCGAAGCGCAATTGCTGCGCACCATCGTGCTGCCCTCGGCGACGCCGTTCGTCTTCCAGGCGGTCCAGATTGCCCTGCCGCTGTCGATCGGCGGTGCGGCGATCGCCGAATTGATCTCCTCAAACCGCGGCCTCGGCTACTTGATCCAGTCCTCGGCCGGCAACTTCGAGATCACCGGCGCGCTGGCCGCCGTCGCGGCGCTGACGCTGATCGTGGCGCTGACCAATATCGCCGTGGCCGCTGCAGAAGCGCAGCTACTGGCATGGCGTCCGCAGATGAACCCCAGCACTCCGAAGGCGGCCTGACATGACTTGTGAACCCGTTCTCGAAGCCCGCGATCTTGGCAGGTTCTTTAGCGACAGAGCGACGCAGAGCGAGCGCTGGATCATCAAGGGGCTCTCATTTGCGCTGCACGAAGGCGAGTTCGTCACGCTGGTTGGCCCATCGGGATCGGGAAAGTCGACGCTTCTGAATCTGCTCGCCCAGATCGATAGGCCTTCGGCGGGAGAGATCCGGCTCCACGGTGAGGTCATAAGCGCGCCGTCGCGGCCGGGTCAGAGCGCGGGCGCAAATGGACGCATCGGCTACATCATGCAGGACGACAACCTGCTGCCGTGGCGCACGCTGCGCGCCAATGTCGAATACCCGCTGCAGATCCAGGGCCGGCTCGATGCCTCGTTTCGCAAGCGGGTCGATGAGTTGATCGCCGCTGTCGGCCTGAACGGTTTTGAGAACCACTATCCGCACGAATTGTCGGGCGGCATGCGCAAACGCGCGTCGATCATCCGCACGCTGGCCTACGATCCGCCTGTGATTCTGATGGACGAACCATTTGGCGCACTCGATGCGGAGTCGCGCCTGCACATTCAGGAGGATCTGGTCCGGCTGTGGGAACTCGGTCGCAAGAGCATCCTATTCGTGACGCACGACATCACCGAGGCCATCGCGCTCGGCGACCGGACCCTGACGTTGACGAGGTCGCCGGCTTGTATTCGCGGCGAGCACCTAATCGACATTTCACGCCCACGCTCGGTCGATAGCCTCGTCACCGAGCCGAATTATCCTGGCATCTTCAGCCGCATCCGGGCGGAGGTCTGATGAGCCAGTCCATCAGCCATATCGTTCCCGAGATCGCGCAGCCCCAGCTGCGTCGCTCCGTTATGCCCTGGCTCGCGCTGGCCCGCGGCGGCGTTGCAATCGGCTTGCTGTTGATGTGGGAAGCATTCGCCCGCTGGGTTCCGGATTTGATTGCCGGGCCGTTGCCGACCCTACTACGTGTGATCGATCTGGCTCGGACCGGCGAGATCGTCTCGATGGTCTGGGCAACGACGCTGGAAGCCATCGGCGGACTTCTGATCGGCGCAGGCCTCGGGGTAGTGCTTCCGTTTGTCGTGCAAATGTCGCCGCGGCTGTCAGCCGTCATCGAGCCGTTTGCCAAGACGACGGTCGGGATTCCGAAACTCGCGCTAAGCCCGATCCTGATCATGTGGTTCGGGATCGGCCTGACGTCGAAGATCGTGCTAGTGGCGCTGATGACGTTCTTCCTTGTCTTCGTCGCCACCTTTGTCGGCATTCGGTCGGTCGGACCGAACCTGATTCGGACGGTTGCGATCTTCGGCGCCGGCAAGCGCGAGATCGCGCGCGAGGTTCTGTGGAATTCGTCCCAGCCCTTCGTCTGGGCGGCGCTGCGGGCGGCGCTGCCGTGGGCGATCAATGCGGCGCTGGTCGGTGAATTCCTCGCGGCCGAAAACGGCATCGGTTACTACATCCACCATTCCTACAACGTTGCCGATATCACCGGTGTTTATGCCGGCATGGTCATTACCGCAGCACTGGTGCTGCTCGCCGACGCCGTGCTGCGCCTGTTTCAGCGCCGTGCCCTAGCCTGGCGTCCCGACAACGCAGATCAAACTCTTCATTAGAGGACGAGCATGAAACTGTTTTACGCACCCGGCGCGTGTTCGATCGGCATCCACTATCTGCTGGAGACCATCGGACACCCCTACGACCGGCAGAAGATCGACATCAAGACGGGCGAGAACCGCCAGCCCTGGTATCTAGCTCTCAACCCGAAGGCCAAGGTGCCCACGCTGCAGCGTGACGATGGATCGGTGCTGACGGAATTTCCGGTGATCGCGCAACACATCGCTGCGTCGGCGCCGGGCACTGGTTTGTCGCCGTCCGATCCTGAGTGTGCATTGCGGGCGGCCGAAATGACGGATTACCTGGTCTCGACCCTGCACATGCAGGGCTTCTCTCGCATCTTTCGTCCGGCCAAATTTTGCGAAGATCCAGCCACGCATGATGCCATCCAGCAGCAAGGCCGCGACGTGGTCACAGCCGGGCTCGCCATTGTCGAACGCGATTTAAGAACGGGCGGCGCTTTGCACGGCGAGGCGACCTTCGCGGATGCGGCCCTGTTCTATGTGCTGTTCTGGGCCGTCGACCGCGTCAAGCTCGAGGTCCCGTCAGCCTGTGCGGAGCGCTATGGCAAGTTGAAGTCGAGCGACGCAGCAAGACGCGTATTTGCCGAAGAGGGGATTGCGCTATGATCGGGCACCGTTCGTCAACGAGGCGGATTGCGGTCATAGCGGCCGCATTCGGTATCGCTCTGTCGTCGGCGGACGGGCAGGCCGCAGACGGATATCCTGGTAAGGCGATCCGCATCGTCGTGGGTTTTGCACCCGGTGGCAGCTCCGATACCGCGTCCCGGTTGGTCGCTGACCGGCTGTCTAAGCGTCTCGGCCAGACCGTGGTGGTTGAGAACAAGCCCGGCGCAGGCGGCATGCTCGCGACAACGCAGGTAATGAACGAGCCGGCGGACGGCTATTCGTTGCTGCTGCTGGCGAGCGCGCATTCGGTGGCAGCGGCGATGCGTGCCAAGCTGCCATTCGATCCGGTAGAGGATCTAGAGTGGATTTCGACGGTCTCGACCTACGGCATGGTGGTCGGCGTTAGACCTGCGTCGCCCTACAATTCGCTGGACGAGCTGATCGCGGCGGCCAAGGCAAAGCCGGGGTCGATCAGTTTTTATTCGGTGGGATTCGGTACGGGACACCACCTGGTGGGCGAATGGATCAATGCCGCCACCGGTGCAGGACTGCTCCACGTGCCGTATCGTGGAAGCACGCCCGCACTGACCGATTTTCTCGGCGGGCGTGTCGACGTGATGATCGATACGATGACCTTCGCTTATCCGCAGACCTTGGCCGGCACCGTTCGGCCGCTCGCGGTGACGACGCGCGACGTCCCCGCGGAGATGAAAAACGTTGCCTTCTCCGGGGACGTCGTGCCGGGGCTGGAATACGAATCCTGGCTCGGCATCGCGGCCAAGAAAGGCATCCCATCCGAGGCCGCCGACCGTCTGCGGCAGGAAGTCGTCGCGATCGTCAAGTCCGAGGACTTCCAGAAGGAGATGCGTGCGCTGGGGGCCAATGCGACGCCGAGCACTGCGCCCGAATTCGCCGGTCGCGTGAGGCGGGAGATCGCAGAATTTAACAAGGTCATCGATGCCCGGGGCATCGAGCGTCAGTAGTGGTACCGACCGCATTTCCGACAGGAGATATTCAATGGCTCTTAAGTCTCTCGGCTATATCGGCATTCAGTCCACCAAACTCGAGGACTGGAGTGGCTTTGCCACCAGTCTTCTAGGCATGCAGCCGGTCGACCGGGGCGGGGCCGTGCGAACCTTCAGGATGGACGATCGCAAGCAGCGACTTGTGGTGACCGGAGCGGACAACGAAGGGCTCGGCTTCATGGGCTGGGAGGTCGATCATCACGACGACCTGGAAGCGATGGCTACGCGGTTGGATGCGCATGGCGTCCGGGTCAGGCGCGGCACGCGGGCGCTTGCGGACGAACGCCGCGTCGCCGACTTGATCGTCTTCACCGATCCCAACGGGCACCGCGTCGAGATCTTCCACACGCCAGAGATCGCGAGCGACCCGTTCAGTCCCGGCCGTCCGATTTCCGGGTTCAAGACCGGACCGCTGGGCATGGGCCACGTGGTCCTGAACGTCGACAATATCGAGCAGGCGATGTTGTTCTATCGCGATGTCCTCGGTTTCAGTGTGACGGACTATGGCTTGAAGCCTTATCCGCTGTATTTCTTCCACATCAACGGGCGCCATCACTCCTTCGCGATGGTCGGGTCGGGCAGGCAGAGCTTCCACCATTTCATGGTTGAACTGCAGAGCCTCGACGATGTCGGGCAGGGCTACGATCTGGCCCAGCTCGACGAGGGCCGCGTCGCCTATACGCTGGGACGCCACACCAACGATCACATGACGTCGTTCTATGCGCACTCGCCGTCGGACTTTTTTGTCGAATACGGCTGGGGCGCGCAGGTCATCGATCCCAACACCTGGGAGCCGTTCGAGACCCATGACGGCCCGAGCCTGTGGGGCCACGAGCGGCTCTACATGGCGGAGGAACAACGCAAGCGCATGCGGGACATGCGGCTGGATGCTGCCCGCCGCGGCGTCCGCGTTCCCAACCCGGCAAACTGCGCCTGGCTCGACTCCGTGGTGCGGGCGGAGTAGCGGAATGTCCGTCAGCGATAAAACCGTCGATGTGGCAATCGTTGGCCTCGGGCCGGTCGGCGCCACGCTTGCGCTGCTGCTAACCCAGGCCGGTCTCTCCATCACCGTGCTGGAACGCGAGGCCAAACCGTATCCGCTGCCGCGCGCGGTTCACTTCGACGACGAAGTGATGCGTGTCTTTCAGACGATCGGCATCGCCGCCGACGTCCTGCCGTCCACCTGCCTGTCCCCCGGCATGCTGTTCGTCGATGCCGATGGCCGGTGCATGCTCGATTGGTCTCGGCCGGCGACGATCGGGCCGCAGGGTTGGCACGAAAGCTACCGCTTTCATCAGCCGGACCTCGAGCGCGTGCTGCGCCACAAGCTTGAGACGCTGCCCGAGGCGACGGTGCTCACCCGTTGCGATGTGTTCGCGATCGATCAGGACGTGGACGGCGCAACGTTGCGCTTCGAGGATCTTGCCTCGGGCCAGCTGGAACAAATCCGTGCGCGCTATGTGGTCGGCTGCGACGGGGCGCGCTCGTTGGTTCGGCGTCTGATCGGTTCGACATCGACCGATCTGGGTTTTCACGAGCGCTGGCTGGTGGTGGATTGCCTGTTGAAGCGCGACAGGCCGGATCTCGGCGATCACAGCATCCAGTTTTGTGAACCGGAGCGGCCCGCGACCTATGTGCGCGGTGTGGGACAACGCCGCCGCTGGGAGATCACGGCGCGCGATGACGAAAGCAACGCCGCGCTGATCGAGCCCGCAAAGATCTGGCAATTGCTGTCACGCTGGATCACGCCGGAGGATGCCGATCTCGAACGCGCGGCGGTCTACATGTTTCATTCGGTGGTGGCGCGCAGGTGGCGACGGGACCGCTTGCTGATTGCCGGCGATTCCGCCCATCAGACGCCGCCGTTTCTTGGTCAGGGGCTTTGTGCGGGGATCCGCGATGTGAGCAATCTGGCGTGGAAACTGATCGCAGTGATCGGGGGCTGCGCTGACGATGCGTTGCTCGATACCTACGCCAGCGAACGCGTGCCGCATGTCACCGAATATATCGAGCTTGCCGTGCGTCTCGGCGGATTGATCAATACCCGCGCCGTCGAGCGCGCGTTGCCGGGCGCGTCGGCCACCGCCGAGCCGGTCCGCATGAGTTCGATCAAGCCCCGTCTGGGCCCGGGTCTGGCGCCGGACGGCGTTTGCCCGATCGGGATGCCCGGGCCGCAACCGCGCATGTCGGACGGCCGCCTTCTCGACGATCACGTCGGATATGGATTCGCCCTGATCGCGCGTGCCGGCGACATCGGCGCCGAGGAAACGCTGCGGCGGCGATGCCGGCAGCAGGGCGTGGCATTCGTGGCGGCCGATGACGACGGTCCGCTTCGGGATTGGCTGGATCAGGGCAATATCAGCGCCGCGCTCATCCGGCCGGATCGATACGTGCTCGCCGTGGCCGCGACTCCGGGTGATGCAGCAAGCCTGCTCACCCACGCGCTCCACCTTCCGCCTTCACTGCACCGGGAATCCTGCGCCGCATGAGCGCTCCAGATCATTTTTTCATTCAACTCAGAGAGACCGATCATGAAACTTGTATCGTTCCAAGCCGACAACGTCACTCGCTTCGGCGGCATAAAGAACCAGGGCATCGTCGAACTCGGCCCGCATTTCAGGGAGCGCGGCATCGCGTCGTTACGGCAGCTACTCGCGGCGGATGCGCTCGGCGAAGCGAAGCGCATTGTCGAGCAGGCTGCGCCGAACTGGAAACTCGATGATGTCGCCTTCCTTCCAGTGATCCCCGACCCGGGTAAGATCATCTGCATCGGTCTCAACTATCGCGATCATGTCGCGGAAACTGGGCGCACCGTGACGGAAAATCCGGCGCTCTTCGTCCGCTTTCCAGAAAGCCAGGTGGGGCATCTACAACCGATCGTGAAGCCGCTGGAATCCGATCATTTCGATTACGAGGGCGAATTGGCCGTGGTGATAGGCAGCGGAGGTCGTCGCATCGCAGAAGATCTCGCGTTGGCCGCGATTGCCGGATACGCTTGCTACAATGAAGGCAGCATCCGGGACTGGCAGCGCCATACGTCGCAATTCATTGCAGGAAAGACGTTCGCGCGAACCGGGTCGTTCGGACCGTGGCTAGTGACGGCCGACGAGATTCCCGACCCGTCGAAACTGTCATTGCAGACCCGGCTCAACGGCGAGGTCGTTCAGAAATCAACGACGGATCTGCTGATCACGGGCATCCCAGCGCTGATTAAATATTGTTCCACGATCATGACTCTCGAGCCGGGCGATGTGATCGTCACCGGCACGCCCGGCGGTGTGGGCGCGAAGCGCTCTCCGCCGCTGTGGATGAAAGACGGCGACACTGTTGAAGTAGAGATCAGCAGAATTGGTGTGCTGCGCAATCCTGTCGTTGCCGAAAAATGTTAAGTGTCGGGACGGGCAAACTGTGGAGAGTGCGGACCACATTGCAGTCCGGCAGCTAGGCGCGACAGGCCAAAGCCGAGTTTGAGGTTGTGCCAGAACCGTGAACCTCCGGCGTTTATCCCTCGTTTTGTAACCCGTCCAATCTTTCCGTGCGGCCTATAACGTCAAGTAGCGGCTCGCTTGGCGCGGCTATCGCGCGGCGAGCGTCCATCTTCTGCGCTGGACTAAGCAGAGCCACGCCAGAGCTTCCAGCTCCGGGTACCGCTTTGCCCTCGCAGACCGCAGCCAAGCAGTGAGCGATCCGCACTTCGGACAGATAGGCGTTTGGGTCTGTGGCATAGCGGTAATAAATTATCAGAATTAGTCATCTGAAAAGTGAATTGCGCTTGATACCAATTGAGCAGCGGAGGTACCTCGTAGTAACTCGGCCCGACGTCATCGGGGGCAATGCCGTCGGGCCTGACCGGATATTTATGTGATTTTGGGGGAACGGTATCCGGCTTTGCAAACAACCAAATCGGGTGAGCAATGTTCCTTGAGCGCCCGGGCAGGTCGGGGCTTCTGCCGCTACTCAAGCGGCAGAAGCTTGGGGATAGTTAGTTCTCGGTGCACACCTTGATGGTCTTCATGCCGGTCTCGGCTTCAGCCCTGGTCTTGAAGATGCCATTACCGACGATGGTGGTGGTAGTTGTCGTCGGCTTCTTATCGACGACAGTGCACTTCTTAGTGGTGGTGTCGCGGACCACGTAATACTCAGTCGAAACGGCTGCCTGGCCAAATGCCGCGGTAGCAGCGAAAGCTGAAACGGCGGAGACTATAAGAAATTTTTTCATAGCATTCCTCCATTCGCATGCGGGTGCACAAATCCCGCTTGATTCAAATAAGAAGAATTGCCGAAAGTTCCCGATTGCTGCAGACCGCAGACTATTGGTGCCGACGATACTTGATAGCGCCCTTGCCACGCAGGTCAGCCCTTACCTTGCGGACGCCGGCCAGAGGAATACCCAGATCGAACGCCTTCCTTCTTACCGACGTAATAGGCCTGCCGAGCGCGGCTGCGGCTCGCAGAGCGGACGCTCCTTTTTCGGCCAGCACTTTCAGCTTGGCGACGTCTTCCGTGTCCCATGGTTTCGCGAGGAGGCGCCTGACCATGGCTACCTCTCCGGCGGCCGCAGCTCGCCCTTCAACCAGCCCTGGGCTTTGAGCACCGGATCTGGCTCAACAGCGGCGTGGATGAAGCTGCACTTTGGGCACTCATATGTGTGAGCAACGAAGCCGTTCTCCGGGAGGGAGCATCTGATCCAATAAGAGGCGGCTCCGCAATTTGGACAGGGTATGGTTCGGATGCGTCGCATGGCCGATACTCGAACTAGAGCCGTTGCGCGGCAGGGCACAGAGTATCGTTAAAACTCTCACGATATCGGTTGGGTTCCCGGCAACTGGCCGTCAGCGCCCGGCTCGACCCACATGAAGAACCCGCCGCACTCGTGCATTTTGATAATGCCGTCGGCTATGAGCTTGTCGCGGCCAAGCGTGTATTCGGCGACGCTCGCCTTGTCCTTCCATATAAATGTCGAATTTCATTCGCCGATCGACATCCGGCTCGTCGATACGGAGGGTCTTCGCGATCTCAAGCAGTTTGGCTGCTGCGGCCTCAGGCTCGGCGTAGGGGCGTTTGTCGCCAACGTACTTCGTCATGGAGCAGTAGCTTCGTCTTTCTTGGTGCCGCGGGCGACGAGCTTGAGCGCGCCGTTCGGAAGGGGGCGCTGCAGCTTCATTGCCTCGTCGGCGGGGCCCGTCATCCAGGCTTGCAGCTCTTCAGGGGTCGTCAGGATAACGGGCATAGCTTTCGGATGGATTGCGCCGACTTCGGCGTTAGGGTCGGTGGTCAGGAAGGCGAAGATGTCGTTGGTCGTCTCACCTTCTTTGACCTTCCGGACCGAGGTCCAGTTCGTCCAGATTCCCGCGAAGAATGCCAGAGGGCGTGTCTCATCAAAGGCGAACCAGATGTCGCCGCCCTCAGCTTTGTTGAATTCGCTGAACGAGGTGAACGGCACAAGGCAACGGGACTCGACACCGAGCCAGCGCTTCCAATGTTTGTATCGAGATTGCGGATGTTGGTCGTCCCGCTATCAGGCTCCATCCGCAGCAATTCTTTGAAGTCGACTGGCTTGCCTTTCTCCTCAAGCTTGGCCGCGCGATTCTTGGCCGCCTGCATTTGGGCGAATTGCGAGGAGGGCATGCCCCAGCGAGCGAGCGTCAGTTCTGTCGCGCCGGCATTGTTGCGCACTATCGGCGCTGGATAGTCTGGGAAAATGCCCGGCATAGCCGGGAGATTGCCGGTGATGTCATGATCGACCTTGAACAGGTTGCGGATCGCGGCCTGGTTCTTCGTCATCGAATACAGATTGCACATACAGCATTCCTGTCCGTTACGTGCCCGGTGCTCGCCCGGTGATGTGGCTGATATGGGCCATCGTCTGTTCATGGAATCGAGGGTTAAATGTCTTGCCGCACGGGCAGTGGATCTCGCCACGCCGGATTTGCTCGGTATAACCGGCATCCCATAGCGCGTATTTGTTGGCAGTCCACTGTTTGTCTCGGCGCGAGGCCTCGAACTCGGCTTCGGTGCGCGTCGTCAGGAACACGTTCCAGGCAGCATCAAAGGCGGCTCACGCCGTTTCGAAGTCCCGTGCGACGCCTCTGAAACATTGATCCCGATGGAGCGGGTAAAAGCCGCAAGACCATTGCCAGACGCCAGATCGCTCCGGGTTCGGATCCCAGTCTTGCTGAGCGATGGCGCCGACCTTCACGTCGCCGTACCAGATTTCCCACGTCTCACGCTCTCCACCTCAAAACCAAAAATATGATTGAACCGCCGACTTGCGCGCCGTAACGATCCACGCCGCGCTGTCGATCATCACCGACCGTTCGCCGGAGCTGCCCGCGAAGGCAGCACGAAGCGCGATCGAGGCGCGGGCACGGATGTCATCGGGCTGATCAGCGAGCACGCGCGACACCGGACCGACCTCGAATGTCAACTTCACCGCGTCGTCGATCGCCGCGTCCCGCGTCGCGCCCTCGCCAAACGGGAGGGAAGCATCGAAGGGCGCGATAGCGATATCGGTGAAGCCGGCCGCCGTCAGGATGCGAGCCACCCGGCCCCGGTCGCCGAATGAGAATGGGCCCGGTGCTTCGGGATCGGGCGGCGCCGCGGGCGGGACGATGCCTTTGATCGCACCCATCGCCAGGCGCACCCAATCGTTCTCGGCCGCGCTACGCCAGCAAACGAAAGCGACCCGCCCTCCCGGCTGGAGCGCGCGGCGCATATGGGCGAATGCTCTTGTCGGATCGTCGAAGAACATCACCCCGAAACGCGAGAACAGTATGTCGAACACGCCCTCGGGCAGTTCGGCGCTGCTGGCGTCGGCAACCCGGAACAGGACTGGCGTATCCTGTGGCGCAAGCGCACGCGCTCGGGCGATCATCGGTTCGGATATGTCCACGCCCAGCACTTGGCCCTCTGCTCCGACGCGGGCGGCGAGAGCAAAACTCGACGCGCCGGTGCCGCAGCCGATGTCCAGCACGCGCTCGCCCATCGCGGGCGCGGCGGCTTCGATCGCGGCTTGGCCGAACACCGCCAGCCTAGCGTCGAGCATGGCCTGGTGGGCGACCCAGCGCTCCCCGCTTTGGTCGTTCCAGTCCACCCGCTCCACATTCTGCTCTGCCATACATATCCTTGTTCGGATTAGTTGATAACTAAGCTATCCGATGCCAAAGCGCGCATCGGCCCATACCGCGATCCGTTCCGCTATCGCCTCGGGGGCCTCGAGGTGCAAGAAGTGACCGAGGTTGGGGACGATCTCCCTCGTGCGCTGCGCGGCGAACCGATGTCGGTCGTCAACCTCCGCAGGAAGGATGCAGCCGTCGTTGGCACCGTGAAGCTGCAACATGGACACCGTGATCGGCCGAGACATGCGGAGCGTCGCCCTAAGCATGCCGGGTCGCATCATCGCCCGGTAGTACTTCAGAGGCGCGGGCATACTCGCCCGCAGGTGCTCGTGTAGTTCCGCCTTGAGAGCAGGATCAAGCGAGCAGCCGGGCGACCACTGACGCCAGAGGCGGTCGATGAAGGCGAGATCGCGGGCGGTGGCGATCCAGCCGCTTCCCGGTAGTTGAAAGAGTCCCATGTACGCGCTCCGGAGCAGCTGAGCGGGGTGCGTCAGCCGGCTCATGAACGTGAGAGGGTGAGGGATTGCGAGAGCGACCGCGCGTTCGATCCGCCCCGGCGCGGTGACGCAGGCATCATAGGTGAGTAGGGCGCCCCAGTCGTGGCCAATCAACTCCACGGGTCGCCCCGGAGACCAGCGGTCAATCAGCGCGAGTACGTCGCTGGTGAGGGCTGCGAAGTCGAACGGCCCAGCCGTCGGGGACGGCGCGTAACCGCGAAGCCAGGGTGCGACGACGTGACGTCCACGGCGGCCGAGCTCAGCAAGGAAGGGCTTCGCGATCGGCGGATGGTCCGGGAAGCCGTGCAAGACGATCGTCGGTTGACCATCGGGAGCACCACCCTGTAGCGCGTGAAAGGTGCCGTGCGGTAGGTCGAAAGTGACCTGTTCGAACTCCATATGTGTCTTCTCAAACCACCATCGACTGCTGCGCGAAGATACCCGCCATCGCGCCGTGCGACGATGCCAGGGTGACCGATGGCGGCGTGATGGGGTTAGCGAGGTCGCCGGCGGCGTAGATGCCGGGCATGCTGGTTTCGCGGCGCTCGTCGACCTTGAGGATGATGCCGAGAGGTGTTTTGACCGTGGCGAGCCCCAGTGATTCATGCAGGCTTGCGGACGGCTTGTTGCGCGGATGCGCGAACAGGATGTCGACCGCGACATCGGGGCCGGTATCGAGCTTGACGGTGGCGTTATGGGCCCCGCGTTGGGCGATCCCAGTAATACGGCCATCGACGACAGGGACGTTGCGGCGAGCCAGATCGGCCCGGATATCGGGTGCAATGTCGTGACCATCGGCGAAGACCGTCAACCTGTCGGTCCAATCGTGGAACAGCCTGACCTGATTAATCGACTGCGGGCCGGACCAGACGAGACCCCAATGCTGGCCGGCGACTTCAAAGCCGTCGCAATAGGGGCAGGGCACGATGGACCCGCCCCAGCTTTCGGCGAAGCCCGGAACATCGGGCATCTGGTCGACAACGCCATAGCTCAGGATCAGGCGGCGCGCGCCAAGGCTTTCACCATCGCCAGTGAGGACGGAGAATTTGTCGATGGCGCCAGAGACGCTGTCGGCCCGGGCATTGACCAGCCTGACCGTGGGATAACGCGCCAGTTGCTGCCGCGCCTCGGCCAGAATGTCCAACGGTGGCTTGTGATCGTGGCCGAGAAGACCATGCGAGTGTTCAGCGAAGCGGTTGCGCGGCAGGCCGGTATCGAGAACAGTGACCTTGCGGCGGGCGCGGCCGAGCTGCAGGGCGCCGGAGAGACCGGCAAAGCTGCCGCCAATGATGATAACGTCCTTCATGGTGATGGGCTCCGTGTTGTGGATGGAGGGAGACGGGTTTGCCTGGGCGCGGGCGAGGCCGATGGTAGAAAGCGCGGCCAACTTCAGCAGGGCTCGTCGTTGCATCGAAGTCGCCTTGTGTTTTGGTCAGATGATACGCGCTTGAGACAGGCAGCGATCTTTGGCTTGCATGTTTTGGAAACTGCGTGGTATCGTAATTCAAGAATTGGAATACTGTCAAGTACTGGAATTGTCGTGACCGAAAACAGCCAGGCCCGGCGCGGCCGGCCCGCCAACGAGGCGCTTGGCCAAACGATAGTCGACGCCGCGCGCGAACTTTTTGTGGAATTGGGTTTTCAGGCGACGACCTTGGACAAGGTCGCCCAGCGAGCGAAGATATCCAAGCTCAGCATCTATCGGCACTTCGAGAACAAGGAGGCGCTGTTCAGCGCGGCCATGGCGGCCAGCTGCCATCAGTTGTTTGCACCACAGGCCCTTCTTAAAGGCGTCGACGGTTCGGTCGAAGATCAGCTCGTGGCGGTGGGATCATTACTGCTTCGCACGCTGTTGCGATCAGACGTCCGCAGTGTCGAAGCCATGGTCATGGCCGACAAGACGAGTCAAAACTCGTTAAGCAAGCTCCATTTCGAAGCCGGCCCCGCCCATGTCATCGCCCAAATCGAGGCCCTGTTGCGTGAGTTGCACGCGAAGGCGGTTCTAAACGTGCCCGATCCTCTTCGGTCCGCCCGCTTGTTTGCCGCGCTTTTCAAAGGATCCGATCTCCTGATTGTCGCACGTTTCGATGAGGCGAGAGCAGAGGACGAAATCGAATCCTATTGCCGGTCTGCCGTCGCCATGTTCATCGCCGCGCACGGTAGCAACGACCACGCGGGAGGCTCTTAAAGGCGGCAACTCGCTCGCCAACATCAAGGGCGGCAATGTCGGAGCGGCAAGTAAGTAGTCGATAAGCGTTGAGGGGCAGGGCGCGCCGCTCCAATTCGCAGTTCGGTCAACCACCTTCCAAGAAAAATCGCTCCTCGATCGGCCGTTTCTTTTACGAAACCACCGACGATGAAGAGGCGAAAAGTGGAGCAGTCGCCTTTGCGATCGAAGAAGCTGTCGCAGGATGTCCCGTCCGTTGAGACTATAAATTGGTCTCCGACTTTGGTCCCCTTAATAACGGTCACAACCCAAGTTGGCCAGAATGCGAAGAAAGGCGACAGCCCAGCTGATCGGTCATGGTGGCCATGAGCTGCGTGGGAAGTCTTCTCGAGTCGAGGGAGGCTCGAGTTAGACCCCACGTAGTGTGCGATAGCTCTGTAGAACAGTTAGCTTCCCAACGGAGCAGTTCTGGCTCGGTGGCCGAGTAGCAAAGTCACCAGCGTGACCTCCTATAATGATCTTCTTTGCCGATGACATAAGGCTTCGCTTCGCTGTCCGCGCGGTCCAGCTGGGGGACCCCGAAATTGATTGGCCACGAAGGGAAGCTAAATCAACTTAGCTTCCCTCCTACGACCACGAGTCCCGGGGCGCCCGTCCGCCGCTCATGGCGACGATGATGCGGTCACAGCGCCGGCGGTACTGGGAGCTGCGAATGTCTAGGAACAGTCGGCGGCACCAACCTCCACGGCATCTCTGCATCAGCTGAGAGTCCTAGCACCGCGGACGGTAGGCAGAACCGACCCGCTGCGAGAGATGCCCGCAACCGGGAACATGGCGCGGTGGTACGCCTCAGCATGGGCATGAAGACAAGCAAGATTTCCGGACGCAGCGACGGTTCACACAGCGTTGGCAAGGGACTCGGCGATCTGCGCCTTCAGCCAATGTACGAAGCTCCGTGCCTTCCGACTGAGCGGCCGGTGCTTTGGCCAGGCGACATAGTGGGCCATGCGGCGCTCGAACGGCGCGTTGAACAGCGGGACCAAGGTCCCGTCCTGGATCTCGTTTCGCAGCAGGAAGAGCTGACCGATCGCGACGCCAACGCCTTCGACGGCGGCCTGATAGGTGAGCACCGAACTCGGGAAGCTGATCCCGGCGTCGGTGAGCAGGTCCGGGCGCTTCACGGCCATCAACCAGTCCGGCCAGTCGGTGCGGCGATAATGGGAATGCAGGAGCTGCACCTTTCGCAGATCGTCGAGCTCCGAGAGCCGCGTCTTTTTGAGGAGCTTCGGGCTGCATACCGGCTGAATCAGATCCTTGAACAGGAGTGCGGTCTCGACGCCCGGCCAGTTTCCACCGCCGAACTGGACGGCGAGATCGACCTTGTCCTTCTCGAAATCGATCGGGGCCACCATGTTGCTGATGTTCAGCTTGATCTGCGGGTAGGCGACGTAGAACGACGGCAATCTCGGAATAAGCCACTTCGCGGCGAATGTGGTGTAGAGGCGGATCTTGAGCGGCTCGGCTTTTCCGGTTGCCGTGATGCTGGCGGTCGCGTTGGCGATGATCCGGAACGCCGGAGCGATCTGGCGCTGGAACTCCTCGCCCTCCGACGTGAGCCGCAGTCCGTGCTTATCACGCTCGAACAGCCGAACGCCGAGAAAGCTCTCGAGTGTGTTGATCTGCCGGCTGATCGCCGGCTGGGTGACGCGGAGCTCTGCCGCCGCGCTCGTGAAATTCAGATGCCGGGCGGCGACATCGAAGACGTGCAGCGGGTTCAGCGGAGGCAGCATGGGTTAGCCATTACCTTAAGTAATAGACCTATAACCGATGTTCAGTTGCAGGTCAAAGCCCGGGTTGGGAAACAGGGCGCACATTCCAGCAGGTGCGCCAGGCAGATGAATTTCGAACTGAACGAAGAGCAGCAGGCATTCGCGGACTCGGTCCGCCGTTTCGCGGAAGCCAATCTGAAGGATGGCGCTCTCGAGCGTGCGCACGATCCGCAATTCCCGCGGGATGTCGCGCAGTTGCTCGCGAAGCAGGGGCTCATGGGCATCGCGTTCGATCCGGAGGACGGGGGCCAGGGTGGTACGCTGTTCGACTCGGTGATCGCCATTGAGCAGATTGCATCCGTGTGTCCTCGCAGCGCAGACGTGGTGCAGGCCGGCAACTTCGGACCGATCCGCACCTTCGTGGAATACGCGACGCCGGAACAGAAGGAGCGGTGGCTTCCCGATCTGCTCGCCGGCAACATCTGCATCAGCCTCGGCATGAGCGAGCCCGATGCGGGATCCGCCGTTACCGAACTGAAGACCTCTGCGACCCCGGACGGCGACGACTATCTCATCAACGGAAGCAAGGTGTTCGGCACCCACAGCCCGGACGCCGCGATCTATCTCGTCTACGTTCGGTTCGGGCCCGGCGTGAACGGCATCGGCTCCGTCATCATCGAGCGGGATGCACCGGGCTTCACGATCGGCAAACCGACGCCGTTCATGAGCGGCGAGCAGTGGAGCCAGCTCTATTTCGAGAACTGCCGTATCCCGGCGAAAAATGTGCTGCTGGGCCCCGGCGGATTCAAGAAGCAGATTTCTGGCTTCAACGTGGAGCGTCTCGGCAATTCGTCGCGCGCTCTCGCCGTGGGACGCTTCGCCTTCAACCTCGCCCGGGAGCACGCCCTCATTCGCAAGCAGTTCGGCCGCCCGCTGTGCGAATTCCAGGGACTGCAATGGAAGTTCGCCGACATGGCGCTGAAGCTGGAATCCGCGCAACTGCTGCTGTACCGCGCCGCCAGCGTGACCGAAGGTCTGCCGTCGCCGTACCAGACGGCATTGGCGAAGCTCGCATGCAATCAGGCGGGCTTCGATGCAGCCAACGAAGCGGTGCAGATCATGGGCGGGCTCGGCTACAGCCAGGAATCGCTCGCCGAATACTGCATGCGCCGGACACGCGGCTGGATGATCGCCGGCGGATCCACCGAAATCCTCAAGAACCGCATCGCGGAGGACGTGTTCGAACGCCGCTTCGACCAACGCGGACAGGCAGCACGTGCAAGCTGAGATGAAAAGACTGTCGCTCCGCCAGGCGCTGCTCGCCCCGCGCAGCATCGCGCTCGTTGGCGCGTCCGACGATGTCTCGAAGACGTCGGCGCGTCCGCTGCAGTACCTGCGGAGCGCCGGGTACGAAGGCAAGATCTATCCGATCAATCCGCGCCGCGCGACGGTCCTGGGCGAACGGGCCTGGCCGTCGCTTGCCGACCTGCCGTCGGCGCCGGACCACGCATTCATCCTGACGCCCACCGAGGGAGTGATGGAGGCCGCTTCGGAATGCGCGCGTCTGGGCGTGCCGGTGGCGACGATCCTAGCGTCCGGCTTCTCAGAAGGCGGAGAAGAGGGCCTGAAGCTGGTCGCAGCGCTGCAGAAACTTTGCGCGGAGACGGGCCTGCGAATCCTCGGACCGTCCAGCCTCGGCGCCATCAACCTGCGCCACAAGACGATCATCACGGCCAACGCCGCGTTCGCGGAGCCGGACCTGCCGACCGGGGGCATCTTCGTCGCCTCGCACAGCGGAAGCCTGCTCGGAGCCCTGATCTCGCGCGGCAAGACCCGCAATGTCGGCTTTGCCGGGCTCGTCTCCGTCGGTAATGAGATCGACCTTTCTCTCGGAGAGATCTGTTCGGCGACGCTCGATGATCCCGAGATCACGGGCTACATGCTGTTCCTCGAGAGCATCCGCCGTGCGCGCGATCTGCGGACCTTCGCGCTCGCCGCAGCCGAGCGGGGCAAGCCGGTGGTCGCCTACAAGCTCGGCCGTTCCGCTGCCGCCGCCGAACTCGCGCTATCGCACACCGGTGCCCTTGCCGGTGAAGACGATGTCGCCGCGGCGTTCCTCGCCGACTGCGGCATCGCGCGCGTGTTCAATTTCGAAACCCTCCTCGAATCCCTGCCGCTGCTGCAGCGCATGCCTGCGCGCGCGGCGGGCGTGCAAAGCAAGCGTGTGGGCGTCGTCACCACCACCGGGGGCGGGGCGGCCATGGTCGTGGACGAGCTTTCCGTGCGCGGCATCGACGTCGTGAAGCCGAGCGACGAGACGTTCGCCCGTCTCGCCGCGGCTGGCGTCAAGGCCAACCATGAACGCATCACGGACCTCACGCTGGCAGGGACGCGCTACGACGTCATGAAGGCCGCGCTCGATACGATGCTCGCCGCGCCGGAATTCGATGTCGTGGTCGCGGTCATCGGCTCGTCGGCCAGGTTCAAGCCCGAGCTCGCCGTGAAGCCCGCCATCGACAGCGCTGCGTCCTCGAAGCCGTTGGTGACCTTTCTGGTCCCGGACGCTCCGGATGCGCTGGCCATGCTCACGGCCGCTGACGTGCCTAATTTCCGCACCCCTGAATCCTGCGCCGACGCGGTCGCCGCTGCGCTGCTGCGTCGGCCGCCGGTGATCGCACCGACCACGCGGCACGATACGACGGTCGTGGCGACACGACAGTTGGACGAACTCGCGGCCTACGAGCTATTCGAGAAGGTGGGCGTCCCGCACGCGCCGGCCGTGGCGGTCGCGGTGGATGCAGCCTCGATCACGCTGCCTTTCGCCTATCCCGTTGCCGTCAAGCTTCTGTCCGCCGAGATCGCCCACAAGACAGAGGTCGGTGGAGTGATCCTCAACGTCCGCAGCGAGGCGGAACTCAAGGTCGCGATGACGAAGATCTCGGACAACGTGACATCGCATCGCTCCGACGCGCAGGTGTCCAAGGTGCTCGTCCAGCCGATGACCTTGGGTCTCGGCGAGATGTTGCTCGGCTTCCGGGTCGATCCGGAAGCCGGCCCGATGGTCCTGCTGGCGGCCGGTGGCATCTACACCGAGATCTACCGGGACCGCAGCATTCGCCTCGCGCCTGTCGATCTCGCCGGCGCGAGGAGCATGATCGCGGAGCTGTCGATCACGAAGGTCTTCCAGGGCTTCCGGAACAAGCCTCACGGAGACCTGGAGGCGCTTGCGCATGCCATCGTCGCGATGTCGCAGCTTGCGCATGAGAGCACGGTCGTGGTGGATGCCGAGATCAATCCACTGATCATAAATCAGGTGGGCGAGGGCGTCGTCGCGGTCGACGCGCTGATCGCGATAGCCTGAAGGGAGAAGACGCGATGATCGAAGACCTGAAGAACAAGGTCAATGCCGACGAGACGCTGGTGAAACGCGGTCGATGGCTGTCGACGACGTTTCTGCTGGAGGTCGGCACGACGCCCTGGCTGATCAACATCGTCGAAGGCAGGATCGTCTCGATCGTGAAGGGACCCTTCGTGATGCCGTCCTGGACCTTCGCGCTGCGCGCGTCGGACGAGGAGTGGACGAAGTTCTGGAGTCCGCCCCGGCCGGGCTCGCACGATCTCATGGCGCTGATCAAGCGTCGCGTCCTGAAGGCGGAGGGCGACCTCCAGCCTTTCATGGCCAACCTCAGGTACTTCAAGGAAGCGCTCGTCAAGCTGCGCAAGGGAGACGCCGCATGAGCGCCCGTTTCGAACCCACCATCGGCCGCTATCTTCATCTCGAACTGTTCGGACGCGAGCACCGCATCTACGTCGAGGAGGCCGGCCAAGGCACGCCGCTGCTATGTCTGCACACCGCAGGCGCCGACGGCCGCCAGTACCGCGCGCTGATGAACGACAAACGCGTCACGTCGAAGCACCGCGTCATCGCGTTCGACATGCCATGGCATGGCAAATCCTCGCCACCGGTCGGATGGCACAACGAGGAATACCAGCTCACGTCGGCTCAGTTCACGACCATGATCCTCGAAGTCATGACTGCGCTCGAACTCGACAAGCCGATCGTGATGGGCTGCTCGATCGGCGGCCGCATCGTCCTGCATCTGGCGCTGGAGCATCCGGAGCGCTTCCGCGCCATCATCGGCCTCCAGGCCGGCGCGCACGTCGATCCTTACTACGACCTCAACTTCCTGCATCGTGCCGACGTGCACGGCGGCGAGACCTGTGCCGCGATCGTGTCGGGCCTGGTCGGACCGGACGCGTCGGACGCGCATCGTTGGGAGACGCTCTGGCACTACATGCAGGGCGGTCCCGGCGTGTTCAAGGGAGACCTCTATTTCTACAAGCTCGACGGCGACATCCGCTCCCGGGTGGCGCAGATCGACACGTCGAAGTGCCCGCTGTTTCTGCTTTCCGGCGAGTACGACTACTCCTGCACGCCCGAGGAGACGCTCGCCGTCGCCAACAGCGTCAAGGGCAGCCACGTCACGATCATGAAGGATCTCGGCCATTTTCCGATGAGCGAGGATCCCGACAAGTTCCTGAACCACCTTCTTCCGGTGCTCGCAAAGATCGACTGAACGAAACCTAACAACAAATCGAAAAGGGGAAACGCGTGAAGATCAACAAGATGCTTGTCACCGCTGCGGTGCTGTCGTTCGTGACGTCCGCTTCCGCGGAGATCTCCAACGGCACGGTCAAGATCGGCGTACTCACCGACATGTCCGGCCCCTATGCCGACAATGTCGGTGCCGGTTCGGTGCTGGCCGCGAAGATGGCTGTCGAGGACTACGGCGGAAAGGTCGCCGGCATGCCGGTCGAGGTGATATCGGCGGACCACCAGAACAAGGCGGACATCGGCCTCGCGCTGGCGCGCAAGTGGTACGACACCGAAGGCGTCGACGCGATAACCGAAGTCGTCTCTTCGGGTGTCGCGCTCGCGGTGCAGCAGCTGTCGCGCGAGAAGGACAAGGTCTTCCTGGCGACCGGCCCCGGCACGCCCGATCTCACCGGCAAGGCCTGCTCGCCCAACGGCGTACATTGGGCGTACGACAACTACGCGCTCGCCAACGTCGCGACCGCGCCGCTGGTTCAGAAGGGCCTCAAGAGCTGGTACTTCCTGACCGCCGACTACAGCTTCGGCTTGGCGCTGGAATCCGAGGCCGCCAAGGTGGTCACGGCCAACGGTGGCAAGGTGCTCGGGTCCTCGAAGCATCCGCTGAATTCGTCGGACTTCTCTTCCTTCCTGCTGCAGGCGCAGGCCTCCAAGGCCCAGGTCGTCGGCCTCGCCAACGCGGGTTCGGACATGATGACGGCGCTGAAGCAGGCCAACGAGTTCGGGCTGACCGCGGGCGGGCAGAGCATGGCGGCGTTGCTGGTGAACCTGCCGGACATCCACGCGCTCGGCCTCGCCAGCGCGAAGGACCTGATCTTCGCCGACAGCTTCTACTGGGACGCCAACGACAAGACCCGCGAATGGAGCAAGCGTTTCATGGCCCGCTTCAGCGGCAAGGCGCCCGGAAGCCTCCAGGCCGCGGTCTATGGCGCGGTCACGCACTACCTGAAGGCCGTCGAGGCCACCAAGAGCGACGTCGGTTCTGTCGTCGTGCCCGAAATGAAGAAGCTGCCGATCAACGACTTCTACACGACGAACGCATCCATCCGCGAGGACGGCCGGGTGATCCGCGACATGTACCTGCTGCAGGTCAAGCAGCCCTCGGAGTCCAAGTATCCTTGGGACTACTACAAGATCCTCGACACCGTCCCCGGTGAGAAGGCGTTCCGCCCCCTCAAGGACGGCAACTGCCCGTTCATCAACGCTGCCAAGTAGGCGGCCGGCATTCCAACCAACACGCGGGCACGGTGTCGTCGTGCCCGTTTTTGCTCCCGACGGAGGACGCTCATGGTCGATTATCCCGCGCTCAAGCTTTTCATCGACAGTAAATGGCGGACCGGCGAAGGCCGAGATACGCAATCGGTGCTCAATCCGGCGACAGGTGCGGTGCTCGGCGAACTGCCGAATGCCGGCGAGGCCGATCTGGACGAGGCGCTGGCATCGTCGGCACGTGGCCACGAGCAGTGGCGCAAGATGTCGCCGGTCGACCGCGGCCGGATTCTCCTGAAGGCGGCGGCGCTGATCCGGGAACGCAGCGAGCGGATCGCCGGACTGATCACGTTGGAGCTCGGCAAGCCGATCGCCGAATCCCGCGTCGAGGTCGAAACCGCCGCCGGAATGTTCGATTGGAACGCGGAGGAGGGCCGTCGGGCGTATGGTCGCGTGATCCCCTCGCGCAGCCGCTCCATCCAGCAGATCGCGGTACGTGAGCCGCTCGGTCCGATCGCGGCGTTCGCCCCTTGGAACGCGCCGGCTATCACTCCCGCCCGCAAGATTTCTAGTGCGTTGGCGGCGGGCTGCTCCGTGATCATCAAGCCTGCCGAAGAGACGCCGGCGACGGCACTCGCCATCGCCGAGGCTCTCGCGGATGCCGGCTTGCCGGCCGGCGTGCTGAACGTCGTGTTCGGCGACCCCGCGCTGGTGTCGCGGAAGCTGCTGGAATCTCCGATCATCCGCGGCCTGACCTTCACGGGCTCCACCCAGGTGGGCAAGCAACTCGGCTCGCTCGCCGTGCAGACGATGAAGAAAATGACGCTTGAGCTCGGCGGTCACGCCCCCGTGCTTGTCTTCGGCGATGTCGATCCGGAGGCGGCGGCGGTCTCGGCGGTCGCGGCCAAGTTCCGGAATTCCGGTCAGGTCTGCACCTCGCCGACGCGCTTCTTCGTGCATGAATCGATCCACGACCAGTTCGCCGCGAAGCTCTCGGAACTCGCCGACAAGATCGTCGTCGGCGACGGCTTCGATGCGGCCACCAAGATGGGGCCATTGGCGCATGCGCGGCGCGTGGAATCCATCGAGCGCTTCGTCGAGGATGCGCGGGCCTGCAACATCGCGGTCTCGGCTGGCGGGGAGAGGTGCGGCAACCAGGGCTTTTTCTACAGGCCGACGGTGCTGTCGAACGCCGACGACGACTGCATGGCGTCGAACGTCGAGCCTTTTGGGCCGCTTGCGACCACCGCTCCGTTCTCGGGGATGGACGATGCCATCAGGCTCGCCAACAGGCTTCCCTTCGGTCTGGCCTCCTACGTGATGACCAACGACATGCGCAACGCGTCCGCAGTCTCCGAGGCGATCCAGAGCGGCAACGTCGTCATCAACCATTGGCAGGCGTCGCTGCCGGAGACCCCGTTCGGCGGCTACAAGGATTCCGGCATCGGCTCCGAAGGCGGGATCGAGGGTCTCCAGGAATTCCAGTCCGTCAAGTACATCAGCCAGTCGGCGGCCTGAGCCGTGATCAGGACCCGGCGGAAGAGGGGCGTCCATGCCCGGTGACATCATTCTGGAAGCCCGCGGACTGACAAAGCAGTTCGCTGGCTTCTTCGCCGTCGGCGGCGTCGACCTCAAGGTCAGGCGCGGGACGATCCACGCGCTGATGGGCCCCAATGGTGCCGGCAAGTCGCCGCTGAAGTCGTCGACCTTGCGTTGCCTCCGATGGATCAGCGATTTCGCAGCCTGTGACCTATGTGCAGTGCGATGAGGCCAAATGGCTCGAACAGTAGGAGCTGGACCCAGTAATTCCGCAAGTTGGCTAGGATGGGTGGGAAAGTGACGGCACAGCTGATCGGTCATGGTGGCCATGAGCTGCGGGGCAAGTCTTCTCGAGTCGAGGGAGGCTCAAGTTAGACCCCACGTAGTGTGCGATAGCTCTGTAGAACAGTTAGCTTCCCAACGGAGCAGTTCTGGCTCGGTCGTCTGGTCCGCGTGGCCTCCTATATTGACGATATTCTCTGCCGATGACGGAGCGCTTCGTCTCGCAGTCCGCGCGGTCCACCCGGGGCCCCGAAATTGATTGGCCACGGAGGGAAGCTAAATCAACTTAGCTTCCCTCCAATGACCGTGCGTTCCTGGGCGCCTTCAGAGGCGCCATGGGGCGGTACTGGGAGCCGCGAATGTCCAGTAACAGTCGGCGACGCCAGCCTCCACGGCATCTCTCTATCAGTTGGTCCTAGCCCCGCGGAGAGTAGCGACGACCGCGACGGCGGCACCAACTCGGACTGAAACCGCCCGCTCAATTCGTTGACCGACCCTCCGTCGTGCCTAACTGGCCGGATCAGCGAGCTAATATATTTCGCAGCTCCGCTGGGGGAGCTACCAAATAGCTTGCTTGATGATACGCAGCCGCTCCGACTGTCTTCCATCGTGTGTTAGCCGGTCTCTCGCAGACTTTAAGTATCGCTGGCCTCTGAACGAGCGAGCTGTCGAGCACGCAGAGGTGCTTCCAAAAGAGGGAGCTCAAGTAACCAGGTCCGGCGGCACCGGTACGAACGGTACGGCGGGAGCAGCAAGAAATTCGGCGGCGATCCGGTCGCCGTGTTCGTCGACCGCTTTGCGGGCCGCCGGAACGAGTTCGTCCCGGGACCTGCGGAAATCGTCCAGCATGATCGGCTTCGGGTTCGCGGGCGGATCGATGCGCCTGATCGCCGGCGGACCCAGCAGCAGGCGCGCCTGGTTGGTCGCAGCCAGCGACTGCAGCCGCATGGCCGCGAAGATCAAGTCGTACCAGGCCAGCTTCCCGCCGAGAGCCGACTGTAGGGGAGAGACGACGTAGGGGTCGTCGCCGCAGCCGAGCGTCAGCACGTCGATCTGGTCGTGATCAAGGTCGAAGCAGATCATCGCCTCGATGACGGCCAGCATGACTGGATTGTTGGCCCAGACGCCGCCATCCACCAGCTTATAGCCGTTGTGCGCGAGGGGCCGGAAGAAGGTCGGCGCCGCGGCCGTCGCCAACGCCGCTTTGACCATGGGTTCGAGACGATCGAACTTGTAGTCGCGGTGGTGGGGCGTCTTGAAGACGAAGACCTCGCTGTTCTTGCCCTCGAACGCGGGAATGCACAGCCGCACCGTGGAGTCACCCAGCAGTTTGCCGTCGAGCGCACCCGCGAGAAGGGCTTCCAGCGGCCCGCGGTCGTAGTTGTACAGGACGTAGTTGCGGGCCCCCCTCCACCACGACAGGGCGCGCCCCCAGGCGGTGTCCGACGGCTGAGGAAAGACCTCGGGGCCGCGCGTCAGGTAGAGGTCGGCCATGTCCGCCGCTGTCAGGCCCGCTCCGAGACCAAGTGCGATGATGCCGCCGGTGGAGGTGCCGGCGACGAGATCGAAATAGCCAGCGATCGATGCACCGCCGAGGTAGCGTCGTTCGAGCTCGGCGAGAACAGTTGCTGGGAACAGGCCCTTAATGCCGCCCCCGTCCAGAGATAGGATCCGAAAACGCCGGTCCTTCGGCCAATCCTGTGGAATTCGTCGCTGCGGAATCGCGCCCTTCGAGCGCGGATCTCCGGGTCGGAAGTCTCGGGCGGTTTCGGGCATTCCTTGCGTCTCCTCGGCGGATGCCGGCCTGGCCCCAGGAACTCGCCGGAGATCTGCCAGTATTCGAAAAACAGCAGCCACTCGGACGTCCATGGGATGATCGTCGTCGCGATCGACATCTCCGGGGTCCAAAACATCTCGGCTGGATCCCACAGGCATAGCGCCGGCCAGGCGGGGTTGCGGTCGTTCCAGTAGATGTGCGGCAGAAGCGTCTCGTTCGCCAGCATCTCCGCGCCGACGAGCGGGTCGACAACGTGGACGGTCACGTAGTCGTTCGTAAGCGTCCATCCCTCGAAGATCGTCCGCCGGAAGTGGACGATGCGGACGCGGTAGGTCTTCGACGCCGGCCTGAGCGGTCCTTCCCACACCGCGATCCAGTCGGCGTGGGCCGTGAGGCGGAAGTCGGGAAAGAGCCGCCGGATCTCGGCGTCCTGCTCATCGATGCTTCGGTAGGTCATCGTGGTGATCGCCGAAGAACTTGTGCGATGGGGCCGACCTGACGCTGCTCGGCGCCGCGACGCCGCCGGCGATCGCCGCCGGGATTGCCGCCTTGCCGGGCGTGAAGCGGCTACCAGTGGAGCCGACATCCTGTCCGACGCGCTTGACGTGGTCCTTGATCGCCGACCGCGCCGGCTTCTCGCCGAACAGATCCTCGAGAATCTGCTGCATCTCGGGCAGCGCGATCTCGCCGCGAAGCCGCCGCAGTTTGACTGCGAAGTCGGTGAGTTCGCGGATGAAGACTGCTTGGTCGCTCAGGTCCGCGGGCCAGCGGTCCGTGAGGATGTCGTCCTCGCACATCGGGTTGCTGGCGGAGACCTTCTGGCCGCGGTCGTGGGCCTCTCCGAGGATCGCCAGCATGCTCTCGACCTGGAAACTGAGCTCCTCCGCAAGCGATTTCGTCCGGTTGGCATTGGTGGCTACGTAGAAGGCCAGCAGCACCGAAGGTGGCAAGCGTTGGGCGCCGTGCCGCTTGTCGTAGGCGAGGTTGCGCCAGCGTTTGATCAATTGCAGCGCGATGACGGCACGCGACTTTTGGTAGGCCGGGCACTGCTCGGGCACCGGGGCGGCGTCGGCGCGCTTGGACAGGATCGCGCGTTCGCGGTCGTAGTCCAGAGAGCGGCGCTCGAAGAAGGTGCCGAAGTCCTGGTCCGGCGGGGTCCGGGAGATGAACCACTGCGCGAAGCCGTGTGGGTTGGCTAACAGAGACTTCTTCGCCCACGGCTCTTCCGGTTTCGAGTGGAAGATCAGTCCCGTCTTCTCGTGGGTACCCGCGATGCGGGCGGTCGGCGTCACGTCGAGGTGCATGCCGTCGTAGTTGACGGTGCTGCAGCGGGTCTTGCGGTCGGTCTTGACGTAGTAGCGCGAGCCGCGCTCGCCGCGCATCGCGTCGTGCAGGGTCGCCAGCGCATCTTCGGGATCGACGTCGGGGCGGTAGTCGATGTCGGCCATGACGTCGATGTCGAACTCATCGTCGGTCGAGTGCCGGGCCACGGTCGCGCCGATTGCGAAGCCGCCCTGCGGATAGAAGTCGCGCACGTGCCCCGTCAGAGGACTGTCGTCGCGCTCAAGCCACTCGTTGATGGCGTGGTAGTGGTCGACGGCGAGCTGGTAGTCAGTCGGGCTGAGCTGGATCCGAATCGCCACGTCGGCCAGCATCACGTCGATGATCGAGTAGCTCGCGATCTGACGCAGGTAGCGATCGGAATAGTTCATATCGACTGCCCTCTACAACTTTTGCTTCAATTCCCGTTTCGTTCCTTTTGCCATTTTCCGGCGGCCCTGACGGCCGCCGGAAAACCTGTTTCCGCTCTCTCTTGGGTTGTAATTCGCGCAATAACTAATTGGGGCGCAAATACCTGGGCCGGAAGTAGGCCGATTGGGTTCGTAATCTGCGGCAGTGCTTTCGCTCCATTTGCGGAAGCGGATCGTGGCCGCGCGGAAACACTATGATTCCTCTCTCATCAGAGCCCATTTTTCTCCCGCCTTAAGAGCAACCCGTTGTTGAGCCGCAAGTGTCGCACTTCATACACGTACCGTTGCGTACCAGAGTAAAGTTGCTGCATTCACCGCACATGTCGCCTTCGTAGCCCTTGGCTTTGGCTTCGGCTCGGCGTTCTGCTTTCGATGGAGCCGCTGCGGCCGCGGTACCCGCCTTGCTCCAGGCCTGAGCTTCGAGCTTGCCCGTTGGCGAAAGATTATGCTCTGGCTCGATCTTGAGAGCGGTGGCGCTACCTAACGAAGATTCAGACCGTGCCTCAGGAGCCGAAAATGCCATCCGAGGTCCGTCGGCTTTCGCAGCAGTAGCAGTCGTTTCAGCCGGAGCAGATGCGCGCATGACGACGAGGTTGTCGCTGCGTGAGCGGGTCAGGCCCTTGGAGACGTACTTGTTCGCGCCGGCCGGTGCCTTGCCTTCGTCCTCGCCCTTGCCGAGCGCGTCGAAACCCGCTTCCGAGACGTCGACATGGCCGAGATCGAAGCGCGACATGTAGGAAACCGCGAGTTCGCGGAACACATAGTCGAGGATCGAGGTCGCGAACTTGATGCTGTCGTTGCCCTGTACCGGGCCCGCGGGTTCGAAGCGGGTGAAGGTGAAGGCGTCGACATATTCCTCCAGCGGCACGCCATACTGGAGGCCCAGCGAGACGGCGATGGCGAAGTTGTTGATGAAGGAGCGGAGCGCCGCGCCTTCCTTGTGCATGTCGATGAATATCTCGCCGAGGCGGCCGTCATCATATTCGCCGGTGCGCAAGTACACCTTGTGACCGCCGACGACGGCCTTCTGGGTGTAGCCCTTGCGGCGATCCGGCATCTTCTCGCGGTCGCGCATCACCACGATGCGCTCGACCAGACGCTCCACCACCTTCTCGGAGATCGCGGCGGTGCGGGCCGCCATCGGCTTCTCCATCAGGTTCTCCAGCGCATCCTCGTCCTCGTCATCATCGCTGATGAGCTGCGAGTTGAGCGGCTGCGAGAGCTTGGAGCCGTCGCGATACAGCGCGTTGGCCTTCAGCGCGAGCTTCCAGGAGAGGAGGTAAGCGGACTTGCAGTCCTCCACCGTGGCGTCGTTCGGCATGTTGATGGTCTTGGAGATCGCACCCGAGATGAAGGGCTGCGACGCTGCCATCATGCGGATGTGGCTTTCCACCGAGAGATAGCGCTTGCCGATCTTGCCGCAGGGATTGGCGCAATCGAACACGCTGTAGTGCTCGGCCTTCAGATGCGGGGCACCTTCCACCGTCATCGCGCCGCAGATGTGCACGTTGGCGGCTTCGATCTCGCGCTTGGTGAAGCCGAGCGCGGCGAGCAGGTCGAAGCCCGGAGCCGCAATGGCTTCGGCTTCGATCTTCAGGGTGTCGCGCAGGAAGTCCTCGCCGAAAGTCCACTTGTTGAAGGCGAACTTGATGTCGAAGGCGGTCGGCAGGGCAGCCTCGACCTTCTTCAGCGCTTCATCGGTGAAGCCCTTGGCCTTCAGCGTCGAGGCATTGATGCCCGGCGCGTTGGACAGCGAGCCGTGACCGACGGCATAGGCCTCGATCTCGGCGATCTCGCTTTCGCGATAGCCGAGCACGCGGAGTGCTGCGGGGACGGCGCGGTTGATGATCTTCCAGTAGCCGCCGCCGGCGAGCTTCTTGAATTTCACCAGCGCGAAATCAGGCTCGATGCCGGTGGTGTCGCAATCCATGACCAGGCCGATGGTGCCGGTCGGCGCCACGACGGTGGTCTGGGCGTTGCGATAGCCGTGGAGTTCGCCGAGTTCGAGGGCGAGATCCCAGGCGATCTTGGCGCGGGTGACGATGTCGGCTTGCGGGCAGGAGGCATGGTCCAGCGCCACGGGGGCGACGGCGAGGCCTTCATAGCCGCGGGTTTCGCCATGGGCTGCACGGCGATGGTTGCGGATGACACGCAGCATGTGGGCTGCGTTCTTCTTGTAGCCGGGGAACGGGCCAAGCTCCTTGGCCATCTCGGCCGAGGTCGCGTAGCTGACGCCGGTCATGACAGCGGTGAGGGCGCCGCACAGCGCGCGGCCTTCCTTGGAGTCGTAGGACAGACCCATGGTCATCAGCAGGCCGCCGATATTGGCATAGCCGAGGCCGAGGGTGCGGAACTCGTAGGAGAGTTCGGCGATCGGCTTCGACGGGAACTGTGCCATCATCACCGAGATTTCGAGCACCATGGTCCACAGCCGGCAGAGATGCTCATAGGCGTGGATGTCGAAGGTCGCCGAAGCGGTGTCGTAGAAGGTCAGCAGGTTGGCCGAGGCGAGGTTACACGCCGTGTCGTCCAGGAACATGTATTCCGAGCACGGATTGGACGCGCGGATATCGCCGGACGACTTGCAGGTGTGCCAGTCGTTCATGGTGGTGTTGAAGTGCAGGCCGGGATCGGCCGACGCCCAGGCGGCGTAGCCAATTTTCTCCCAGAGGTCGCGGGCCTTGATGGTCTTCATGACCTTGCCGTCCTTGCGGGCGATCAGGTCCCAGGTGCCGTCGGTCTCGACGGCGCGCAGGAAATCGTCCTTCAGCGAGACGGAGTTGTTGGAGTTCTGGCCGGCCACGGTGAGATAGGCTTCGGAATCCCAGTCGGTGTCGTAGATCGGGAAGTCGATGTCCTTGTAGCCCTGCTTGGCATACTGGATGACGCGCTTGATGACGTTGTCATTGACCAGCGAGCGGCGGGCGAGCTTGATCTCGCGGCGCAGCGCCGGGTTCTTCTCGGGATCGAAGCAGTCGTCGCCCGAGCCTTCGCAATTGACGCAAGCCTTCAGGATGGCCTTGAGGTGCTTTTGGTTCATCTTCGAACCAGTGACCAAGGCCGCGACCTTCTGCTCTTCCTTCACCTTCCAGTCGATATAGGTCTCGATATCCGGATGGTCGGCATCGACCACGACCATCTTGGCCGCGCGGCGCGTGGTGCCGCCCGACTTGATGGCGCCCGCGGCGCGGTCGCCGATCTTCAGGAACGACATCAGGCCCGACGAGCGACCGCCGCCCGACAGCTTCTCGCCTTCGCCGCGCAGCTTCGAGAAGTTCGAGCCGGTGCCCGAACCGTATTTGAACAAGCGGGCTTCACGCACCCACAGGTCCATGATGCCGCCTTCATTGACCAGATCGTCCTCGACGCCCTGGATGAAGCAGGCATGGGGCTGCGGATGTTCGTAAGCCGACTTCGACTTGGTCAGCTTGCCGGTCTTCCAGTCCACATAGTAGTGGCCCTGGCCGGGACCATCGACGCCGTAGGCCCAGTGCAGGCCGGTGTTGAACCACTGCGGCGAATTCGGCGCGACCATCTGCTTGGCGAGCATGAAGCGCAGCTCGTCATGGAAAGCGTGGGCGTCGGCCTCAGAGGTGAAGTAGCCACCCTTCCAGCCCCAATAGGTCCAGCAGCCGGCGAGGCGGTCGAACACCTGCTTGGATGAGAGCTCAGAGACGAAGCGCTCTTTCTCGGGCAGTGCGGCGAGGGCCTCGGTGTCCGGCACCGAGCGCCACAGCCACGACGGCACGGTCTCTTCCTCGACCTTCTTCAGTTTGGCGGCGACGCCGGCCTTGCGGAAATACTTCTGGGCCAGCACGTCGGAGGCGACCTGCGACCACGAGTCGGGCACTTCAACGCCTTCAAGCTTGAACACCACGGAGCCATCCGGATTGCGGATCTCGGACGTGGTGTGGCGGAAGTCGATCCCGGCATAGGGCGACTGTCCTTCGGTGGTGTAGCGGCGTTGAATCTGCATCGTGGTCGTGCCCCGTCTTAAGCCCGACACCCCATCTGGCGGCATCGGCGATTTCTGTTAGCGACGTCCGGGTTGCCCCAAATTCGCCGCAGCTTGGCCGGGTGAACCGGTCCTGTTTTCTCTGTGGAGCATGTGCTGGCCGTCATCTCGGCCACCCGGGACTGCCGGGGTCATGCTTCCTTGGATCGGGCTTCCTCGCTGTTGCGGGTCGACCTGATCCTAACGCCTCACCACGCTGTTTGAGCCGGTTTCCGGCCCGTTTTTTAGTGCTCCAAACGCCGACTTTCCGGCCCGGATTCCAGGACGCAAATCCCCGATCCCGTAGCCTCGACTGGAGGACGGAGCGGTCAATCTGGAACCCGTTTGGGAGCGTCCGACGGGACAAAAAACGACCCGCGCCGAACAGTTCGAAAACTAGGCCAAACCGATCTCACCCGTCAAGGAGTAGTCGGGGTTCCTGAATCAAATACTAAATATGGTGGAAAGGGTGGATAACCAAGGGGGCAGAGCGCGCCTCGATTGAGGTCAAGTATCAGTGAGTCCTCATGGATTCGGAAGTCAAAAATATTTCTAAAACTGTCCGGAATCCGAGCTGCGCCCACTGTTCACAGCCCAACTTTATTTTGTCATCCAGGGATTGCGTTTGGTGGACTCAGGCCGAGCAGATGATCGCCGGGCAGGTTCCCGCCACCGGCAGTGGTCAGACCCTCCAACTGCGCGCATGGTCCCGCCGATTCCTCAGCCGGTTCCCTCCATGACAATGCCCATTCCCCCCGTTTCGCGCGCGCGAATCGCTCCCTTCGGTCTCGTGTTGCTCGCCATCGCGTCGATCGCCTGGGGTCTGAACTGGCCGGTGTCGAAAGCGCTGCTGTCGGAATGGCCACCGCTGTCGGCGCGCGGCAGCACCGGCATCGTCGGGGCATTGCTGCTGGCCGGGATCGCCGTCTGGCGCGGCGAGAGTCTTCGCGTGCCGCATCATCAATGGTTGCATCTGGTCGTGCTGGCGGGCCTGAACGTGTTCGGCTGGATGGCTTTCGTCGGCTTGTCGCTGCTGTGGCTGCCGGCCGGCGAGGCCGCGGTGATTGCGTTCACCATGCCGGTCTGGGCTGCCGGACTGGCCTGGCTGATCCTCGGCGAGCGCCTGTCGATGCAGCGGATCGTGGCCATGCTGATGGCCTTTGCCGGCATCGCCGCGTTGATGGGGGGCGGTGGGCTGGCCGCGAGCGCGGAGAAGCTCCCGGGAATCGCTCTGGCGCTGCTGGGTGGGTTCGGCTTTGCGCTCGGCACGGTGCTGGCCAAGAAGTTCGGGCTCACGCTGCCTCTGGTGACGTCATCCGCCTGGCAGATTGGGATCGGTTGTGTGCCGGTGCTGTTGCTGGGTCTGATCTTCGAAAGCCCGCATTTTGCAGCACTGACGCCGGGCTGGGGGCTGCTCGCCTATGTCGTGCTGGTGGGGTTCTGCATCGCTTATGTCTGCTGGTTCGCGGCGCTCAAGCAGTTGCCGGCCTCGGTGGCCGCAATCGGGACCATGGCGGTGCCCGTGATCGGCGTGGTCAGCTCGGCCATCGCCCTGCGGGAACCGCTCGGCGCCATGCAGATCGCGGCCCTGGTATTTACGCTGGCGGGCGTTGCGCTGGCGACAAGGGGCTAGGCGCGGGCGCGTCGCCACCGGGCCACATCCGCTGCAGTTCGGGATGACCGTCCCAGAATTGATGCTTCAGCGCGGCGGCGATGTGCAGGCCGACCAGCGCATAGAGCGCATAGGACAGCCACACGTGAATGCCGCCGAAGATGTCGTGCAGGCGTTCCTTGAGGGCTGGCTCGACACTCATGATCCAGCCGATGCGCGGCCACTGGAACAGCCCGAACAGATACATCGGAATTTCGCCGGCGGCCTTCCAGGCGGAATCGTGCATCCAGCCCGACAGCGGCAATCCGATCATCAGCACATAGAGCGCGAGATGCGCGCCATGTGCGGCGGCCTTCTCGGCGGGGGGATAGGTCTCGGGCAGATCGGGTGGCCTGTTCGCCGCGCGCCACAGCAGGCGCATCAGCACGAGGCCGAGCACGGTGATGCCGAATGACTTGTGCGCATCGATGACGAAGCGGATGTTGTCCTCAGGAATGAGGTTCACGCTCCAGATCAGCGCGACGTTGAGTGTGATCAGAACGGCGATCAGCCAATGCAGGATCATGGCGATGCGGCTGTAACGTTGAATCGGCATTTTCTGTGCGTGCATGGAATAAGTTTAAACAGGATTTGTCTTTTGAGGCATGACGACTTTGTGTGTTCGTCGTGACCGCAATCACGCGCTATTTGATCGCGGCTCCGCAACTCGATCACGATTCACGCGTAGCTCTCGCAGGATCGGTTTGCTCGAACGCGCGATTGAATTGACGGCATGACAATATCCCTTCAGGCGGCCTTCGCCACCGCATCGCCGCGTATCACACCGCGCCGGATGCCGGTCATCAGCCTGATGATCTATCTCGCCGTACTCGCGCTATGGGCGCTGCTGTTCGGCCGCGCGTTCTTTTTGAACAGCATCTGGGCGTGGTCAGCGGGCATGGTCTATATCGCCTATGACACGGTGCTGATGCTCTATGTGGTGTGGCAGACGCTGCCGCTGGCAGTGTCCGCGCGTGGTCCATCTGGAGCGGTTGCTGCGCAATCGCTTCCATCGGTGGGCATCCTGATAGCCGCGCATAACGAGGCACTTAATCTGCCGGAGGCGCTGGCGGCCATCGCACGCCAGTCCGATGCGCCGGATCTGATCCTGATCGCGGATGACGGCTCGCGCGATGCAACTGATACGCTCCTCCGTGACCGTTACGGTCTCGCCATTCCGGCGGTCGGCCAGAGCAGCATCGGCCAGTTCGGCAGTTCCAGGCTGCAATGGTTGCGCCTGCCGCATCAGGGCAAGGCGCGAGTGCTGAACACGGCGATCCTCAAGGCCGATACCGACATCGTCATCACGCTGGATGCCGATACGTTTCTGGCTGACGATGCCATCGCCGAAATGCGCGCGGCCTTTGCTGCAGATCCCGCGCTGGTCGCGGCCGGCGGCATTCTCGTGCCGGTCTGCGACGACAGCGCCAGCGGCCGCGTGATGCAGTGGTTCCAGACCTATGAATATATCCGCAACATCATCTCGCGCTTCGCCTGGATGCGCGGCAACAGCCTGCTGCTGATCTCCGGCGCCTTTGCCGGCTTCCGCAGGGAGGCGCTGGTGGCCGTCGGTGGCTTCGATGCGGAGTGTCTTGTCGAGGACTATGAGCTGACCCACCGCATGCATCGCTATGCCGTCGATCACGACCTCGACTGGCAGCTTCGCATGATCGGCACGTCGCTGGCGCGCACGGAAGCGCCGTCTCACGTCATGACGTTCCTGCGGCAGCGCCGGCGCTGGTTCGCGGGCTTCCTGCAGACGCAATACTGGAATCGCGACATGACCGGCAATGCGCGTTACGGCCGGCTCGGCCTGCGCATGCTGCCGATCAAGGCGCTGGATACGCTGCAGCCGATCTACGGCCTCACGGCCTTCGTGTTGCTGCTGGCTTTGCTCGTTACCGGCAAGACCGCCATCGCCGTGCCAGTGTTCGGTCTGATCACCGCGAAGATCGTTGCTGATTTCCTGGTCTATCTCTGGACCGTGCATCTCTATCAGCGCCTGACAGGCGGCCGCACGCGCACGAGCTTCGCCGCAGCGGTATTCGCCGCGATCCTCGAACCGTTCAGTTTTCAGTTGCTGCGTCACGCCGGCGCGGCCTGGGGCTGGATCGCATTCCTGCGCGGCAACAATGAATGGGGCTTTGCGCCCGTTACATTGCCGCCGCGTCAGGCGCCCAACGCGGGCGAGTAGTCGCTAGACCGGTTTCGCCGCCAACGGCACTTTCACGGTGAAATGCGAACCGTGGGTGAGGTCGGACTTCACCTCGATCACATGGCCGAGTGCTTCGGCTGTGCGCCGAACGATCGACAATCCGAGGCCAAGGCCCTCGCTGGCCGGATTGATCTGGTGGAAGGCATCGAAGATCGCGGTGAGCTGTTCGGCGGGAATGCCGGTGCCGGAGTCCAGCACCTCGATGGTCACCGCGTTGGCGTGCTTGCGACAGCCGACCAGCACGCGACCGCGCTCGGTATATTTGATGGCATTGCCGACGAGATTGCCAAGGATCGCGCGCAACATGCCGGGATCGCTGACAACCTGCGCGTTGCTCGGCACAATGACGAGGTCGAGGCCCTTGGCTTCGGCATGCAGGCGCCAGTTGGCGCTGATCGACTCGAACACGTCAGAGATCGGGAACGATCGCAGGTTCGGAATCCCAAAGCCGGCATCCAGCACAGATGTCTCGGCGAGACGGTCGAGCTCTTCCGCCATCCGCATGCCGGCATCGATGGCATAGCCGAGCCGCTCACGATCCTTCTCGTCGGTCAGCTTGTTGCGGATGCGGTCGATCGCCATGATCATGACCTGCAATGGCTGCTTCAGGTCGTGGCCTGCCACCGCCATTAGCCGACTGATATTGCGCTGAAGCCGATCCGACAGATGCAGCGCCCGGCGGAATTCCATCTGCGCCATGACCTGGCGGGCGAGGGCGGCCAGCACCTCGCGCTGTTCGACCGACAGCACGCGCGGCTTGTCATCGAGCACGCAGACGGTGCCGAGCGGCAGGCCGTCCGGTGTGCGCAGTAGTGCGCCGGCATAGAAGCGCAAATGGGGCTCGCCGGTCACCAGCGGATTGCAGTCGAATCTTGGATCCTTGGTGACGTCCTCGACTTCGAGAAAACTGTGTTCGAGGATCGCGTGCGCGCAAATCGATTGATCCATCGGCGTCTGCCGCACGCCAAGACCGATCTCCGACTTGAACCACTGCCGGCCGTCATCGACGAGGCTAATGATCGAGATCGGCGTCTGGCAGACATAGCTGGCGATCTTGGTGATGTCGTCGAAGGATGGCTCAATGGCGGTGTCGAGAATGCCGTAGGAGCGCAGCGCCTTGAGGCGTTCGGCTTCATTGGGATGGAGCCTGGCGATCTTCGGCTTGTCTGACGCGTCCACTGAACCTGCTCACACCCGACGTCGACCCATCGAACCGGTAGATAGGTCCACATGTCTACCAACACTACGCGCGAGTTCCCTGAATGTCCCCCGTACGCTGCACCCACGTTCTTAGACCTTGAGACAGCAGGCGCAAACCAGAAACGACAAAAGACGATGCCGCGAGGCACCGTCTTTTGCGTAACGCTTAGATCGTCGTGTTACGGGCAGGCGTGACGCAGGCCGTCATAACCGAGATAGGTGCCTGTGCGGACATTGTACGACTTGTAGGTGCGGATGCAGTAGTCAACGTCGCCGCCGCCGGTGTCGGGAGCGACTTCGACCACGTCCGGCGCGTCGTCATAATAGCTGCTGCCGTAATACGGGCTGCCGCCGTAATAGCCGTAGGAATTACCGTAATAGCTGCTGGCCGCCAGTCCGCTACCGATGATGGCGCCGGCTGCGAAGCCCGGACCATAGCCGCCGCCACGCCAGCCACCACCGCGCCAGCCGCCGCCGTGATTCCAGCCACCGCCGCCGGGGCGCTGGCCGCCATGCCAGCCGCCACCTCCGCCACCAAAGCGCTGACCGCCGCCAGAGAACGTGCCGATCGTGCGCGCACCGCCGGGGCCGACGCCCACGACCTTGGTGTTCTGTGCGTAGCTGGGGGTCACCGCGAAGGCGGGGATGGCCACAGCGACGGCTGCTGCGACACTCAAGATTTTCAAATTCGTCATCGTTTGCTCCTGTCTGGGATGCATCTTCAACCCCCTGAAGGGACTGCCGTTCCCTGCCGCCACGCGGTTATTGCGCAACGACAGAATGATCGTCCGGAACTGTATGCGGCATGAATGGATTGCGCCGTTTCTGCGACCGCCGGTACTTTGGAGATAGGGTTCGGGGGAGGCCCATACGAGGCTTGTCACGATCAGTTGCAGGCGGCGATCGGTCGCGGCGGCAACTGGACATTTGGCGGCCCGGATGGCATCAACAGCCGACGAAAACCTTCGAACGGTTCAAAATATGAAACAGTTTCTGCTGAAATTCTTCACGTGGTGGAGCGGGACGACCTTCGGGACGAACCTGTGGACGTCGCGATTCGGCGAACTGGTTGGCACCGACGAGCAGGGCAACACATATTACCGCACCAAAGGCGGCAAGATCGACCCGACGCTGGGCTTCGAGCGCCGCTGGGTGATTTATAACGGCTATGCCGAAGCCACCAAGATCCCGCCGGACTGGCATGGCTGGATCCACCACACCGTGGACGTGCCGCCGACCGAAGAGAATTATACGCCGCGCGAATGGCAGAAGCCGCATCAGCCGAACCTGACCGGCACGCCCGCGGCCTATCGTCCGTCGGGCTCGACACTGGCCAGCGGCCGGCGTCCCAAGGCGACCGGCGACTACCAGGCCTGGACGCCGGGCTCGTAACAACTCACCCGTTCTGGACGACCGGTTGTGCGTGCCGCTCTGCGGCGCGCACGGCCTCGCATTGTTTCCAGCCGCCAGCTCTTGCAGTGAGACCGGCAAGCACGTCCGGCGTGCGGCCTTGGATGAGCCCGCCTTGCAGGGCGGCGCCGGATTGTACTCGATCGACTGGGCTGGGGCGGATACGATATAGCCGTAACATGTGAGTTCGAGATGTTAGGTTTCGAAAGCTCACTGGGCATGATCGGGGACGGGGACGGCTGACGAGATCAATCGTCTGTTCACAGCGACAACTCAGGAAAATCCGACATGACCAACGACACGCGCAGTGAGCACGACCTGTTGGGCAACCGCGATGTTCCGGCCGACGCCTATTACGGCGTTCATACGCTGAGGGCCGTCGAAAATTTTCCGATCACCGGGATTCCGATTTCCATCTATCCCGAACTCATTAGCGCGCTCGCCGCGATCAAGCAGGCGGCGGCACTGTCGAATATGGAGCTGGGGCTGCTCGACAAGTTACGCGGCGATGCGATCATCGCTGCCTGCGAGGAAATTCGCGCCGGTCGCCTGCATGACCAGTTCGTGGTGGACGTCATCCAGGGCGGCGCCGGTACCTCCACCAACATGAACGCGAATGAGGTGATCGCCAATCGTGCGCTGGAAATTCTCGGTCACGGCAAAGGCGACTATGGGTACCTGCACCCGAACGAACAGGTCAATATGAGCCAGAGCACCAACGACGTGTATCCCACGGCGTTGAAGATCGCGACCTATCACGGCGTGTTTCACCTGATCGATGCGATGGCCGTGTTGCGCCAGGGTTTCGAACGCAAGGCCGAAGAGTTCAAGGATGTCCTGAAAATGGGCCGCACCCAGTTGCAGGATGCGGTGCCCATGACGCTCGGTCAGGAGTTCAGCACTTATGGCGTCATGATCGGCGAAGACGAGGACCGGCTCCGCGAGGCAGCACTGCTGATTTGCGAGATCAACATGGGTGCGACAGCCATCGGCACCGGGATCACGTCCCATCCGGACTACGCGCGTCTGGTCTGCCATCATCTCGTCGCCATCACCGGCATGCCGCTGGTCACCGCTGTAAACCTGATCGAGGCCACGCAGGATTGCGGTGCGTTCGTGCAGTTGTCCGGCGTGCTCAAGCGGGTGGCCGTCAAGATTTCCAAGATCTGCAATGATCTTCGGCTGCTGTCGAGCGGCCCGCGCGCCGGTCTCAACGAGATCAATCTCCCGGCGGTACAGGCAGGTTCCTCGATCATGCCGGGCAAGGTAAACCCGGTTATTCCTGAGGTCGTGAATCAGGTTGCGTTCGAGGTGATCGGCAACGATCTCACGGTGACGTTCGCCGCCGAGGCTGGCCAGCTTCAGCTCAACGCGTTCGAGCCGATCATCGCGCACAGTCTGTTCAAAAGCGTCAGTCATATGCGGGAGGCTTGCCTGACACTGGAAAAGCGTTGTGTCGCGGGTATCACCGCGAACCGCGAACGTCTCCGTGCCTATGTCGAGAATTCGATTGGTCTCGTCACTGCGCTCAATCCCTATATAGGCTACGCCAATGCCACCGCCGTCGCGGTCGAGGCCCATGCGACCGGCCGCAGCGTCTACGATCTGGTGCTGGAAAAAGGTTTGCTACCTGCAGCGACCCTTGCCGCCATTCTCCACCCCGACGTACTCACCAAGCCCCAGAGCATGTTGATCCGCGAATGAAGGCCGCATCGGCCCGGCGCGATCAACGCGTCGGCATCTGCGCGACCGCCAGCATCGCTGCGACATAGCCGTACGGTCCGAGACCGCAGATCACAGCGGTGGCGGCCTGCGAGAGCACCGAATGGCGATGATACTTGTCGCGCGCGTGGATGTTCGAAATGTGCAGCTCCACGATCGGTCCCTCGAACGCTTTCATGGCGTCGAGCATGGCGATCGATGTGAACGAATAGCCCGCGGGATTGATGATGATGGCGTCGGCATCCTGACGGGCCGACTGGATGAGGTCGACCAGAATGCCCTCGTGGTTCGACTGGTGGAACGCCAGCGCCAGTTTGAGTTTGACCGCCTGTTCCTCGCAGCTGGCCTTGATCTGGTCGAGCGTGGTGGTTCCGTAGATATGCGGCTCCCGCACGCCGAGCAGGTTGAGGTTGGGACCGTTGAGGATCATCACGCGTTTCATTGTCGAACTTCCTTCTAGCCGCCGAGCCACTTCGCCGGCACCATCACGAGCGACGGAAACAGCGTCAGCAGCGCCAGCACCACCAATTGTGCGATCATGAACGGCCAGACGCCGCGCATGATCTCGTCCATGCTCACCTTCGCCACGCCGCACACCACATTGAGCACCACGCCGACGGGGGGCGTGATCAGTCCGATCGCGTTGTTGATGATGAACAGCACCCCGAAATAGACCGGGTCGATGCCGGCCTCGCGGACAATCGGCATCAACACGGGCGTCAGGATCAGGATGGTCGGCGTCATGTCGAGCGCCGTGCCGACGATGACGACGATGATCATCAATACGATCATGAGCAGCGTCTGGTTGCCCATGAAGGGACGGGCCAGTTCGACGATCTGGCCGGAAATTTCGGCCACCGTGATCAGCCATGACGACACCAGCGCTGCCGCGACCAGGAACATCACCACGGCGGTGATCTGGGCTGAACTGATCAGGATGTTCATCAGCTGCGCCAGCGTCAGCTCGCGATAGACGAACGTTGCCACGATGAAGGAGTAGACCGCAACAACGACGGCAGCTTCGGTGGGTGTGAAGATGCCGAAGCGGAGGCCGACGATGATGATCATCGGCAGCATCAAGGCCCAGAAGCCGTCGATCAGCGCGCGAAAGATCTGCGCCAGGCTCTGGCGCGGCGGACTCACCGAGCTCTCGTTGCGTGCAACCCACCACCAGGCAAAGCACAGGCTGCCGCCGAGCATCAGGCCCGGCACCACGCCGGCGAGAAACAGTTTTGAGATGGAAACGCCGGCGGCAACGCCGAAGATCACGAATCCGATCGAAGGCGGGATCACCGGCGCGATGATTCCGCCGGCGGCAACGAGGCCGGCCGCGGAGGCGCGGTTATGCCCGGCCGCAACCATCATCGGGACCAGCAATGCGCCGAGTGCGGCGGCGTCGGCAACGGCAGACCCGGACAGCGACGCCAGGATGCAGGAGGTCAGGATCGCGACATAGCCGAGGCCGCCGCGCAGATGGCCGACAAGGGCGATGGCGAAGTTCAGGATGCGGCGGGCAAGGCCACCGGTGTTCATGATCTCGCCGGCCAGGATGAAGAACGGCACGGCCATCAGCGGGAAGGAATCGACGCCATTGATGACGTTCTGCGCGATGATCTGGGAGTCAAATATATCCAGATAGGTCATCAGCGCGACGCCGCAGATGATCAGGGCGAATGCGATCGGCATGCCGATGGCCATCGCGCCGAGCAGCGAGAAGGTGAAGATGCTGATGGTCATCGGCGTTCGTTCCCGTTGGCGGGGGCGGGCGTCGCTGGGGCATGCTCCTCGGATTCGCTGATGGCGATCAGCTCCGACGTGGCGAGCTGGCCGGTGAGCAGGCGATAGAGGTCATGCAGCAGGATCGGGATCGAGGCGACGCCGAAGACGAGACCTGCGGCATAGAACAGGCCGACTGAGAGACCGGAGGCGGGCGCCGTCGTGTCCCAGTTCAGCACCGTCTGTTTCCACGAGCCTTCGGTGAGCAATACAGAAGCGTAGAGCATCAGCACGTGACTGAGCGCGTAGCAGATCTTGCGGCCCATCGGCGACAGCAGCTTCACGAAACTGTCGACGCCGAGATGGGCGTGTTCGCGGAGGCCGACGATGGCCCCGAGAAACACCATCCAGACGAACAGCCAGCGCGACAGTTCCTCGGAAATGGCGATGCCGGAGTTGAAGACGTAACGCAGCACCACATTGCCGAAGACCAGGACCACCATGGCGGCGAGCAACACCGCCATGACGATCTTGATCGACCGGTAATAGGATTCGACGATCCTGCTTGTCGCGGTAGTTGATGAAGCGGGCATGGATGCTTTCGCAGTGAGCGTGGGGTCGCCGCGTAGTGACGGTTGGGATGCGCGGCTCACTCAGTCCTTGTGAACGCGCTCAAGTTCACTATTGAACAGCTTGACGATCTCCTGATCGTAGTCGGCGGAGAATTTTGCCGCGATCGGCTTGGTCTTGTCGCGCATCTTCGCAAGCTCGGCCGGAGCGATCTCGTTGACCTCCATGCCCTTGGCCTTCAGCTCGCCGATGGAAGCCGCTGCGGCATCGCGGCTGACCTTGCGCTGATAGTCGCGGGCCTCGTTGGCAGCATCCTGCAGGATCTTTTGCTCGTCCTTGGAGAGCTTGTCCCAGAACACCTTGCTGACCAGGATGATGTTGGTCGAATAGGTGTGGTTGGTGACGCTGAGATATTTCTGCACCTCATAGAACTTGTTCGACAGGATCACCGAGAACGGATTTTCCTGGCCGTCCACCGTGCGTGTTTCCAGCGCGGTGTAGAGCTCGGAGAAGCTCATCGGCACCGGATTGGCGTTGAACGCCTTGAAGGTCTCAAGATAGACCGGGTTCGGGATCACGCGGATCTTGATGCCGTCGAGGTCTTCGCCCTTGGTGATCGGGCGGCGGCTGTTGGTGACGTTGCGGAAGCCGAGATCCCAATAGCCGAGACCGATCAGACCCTTCTCCGGTAGCTTGGCCAGCAGGGCCGAGCCGAGCGGACCATCCAGCAATGCATCGGCCTGCTTCGGCGTCGAGACGATGAACGGGAAATCGATCAGCCCGTAATCCTTGACGATGCCGACCAGCGACGTCGTGGCGGGCGACTGCATTTCCTGCGTGCCGGCGCGCAGCGCGGATTGCTGCTGCATCTCGGAGCCAAGCTGGTTGGCGGGATATTCGCGCACCTTCATTTTGCCGCCGCTCTTGGCCGCAACGAGTTCGGTGAACTTCTGCACGCCTTTGCTGACGGGATGATCGGTGTTGTTGAGATGACCCCAGCGGATCGTGCGCTCCTGCACCTGCGCGGATGCAGAGCCGCCTGCGATGGCGAGGGTGGCGGCGATGGCGGCAAGCCAGACGGCGGACTTCGGGTGTACGGACATGTTGAAGCTCCCTTGGATGGTATTTTTACTTCTTGGCGTCACCGTCATCTACGACAAAACAAAAATCAACCGATATTTTACATTATCTATGATGATTTGTGTCTGAGGCGCGGGGTGATGTATGGTGGCGCAGCGCGACCATTCCTCGTCACCAGGACCTTTCATGCTGGATACCCCCATTGCGGACCGCGCCGGAGAGACCGTCGGCGACAGCGCCTATCGGCGTATCCGCAACGACGTGATTTTCGGCACGCTTGAACCCGGCCAGAAGCTGAAGCTGGAGAAGATGAGCGTCGCTTATGGCACCAGCGTCAGCACGCTGCGCGAGACGCTGAACCGGCTGTGTTCGGAAGGCTTTGTCGTCGCCGAGGGCCAGCGCGGCTTCGAGGTCACCTCGATCTCGGCCACGGAATTCCAGCAGATCGCCGAATTGCGCGAACTGCTCGAGGGCCATGCCATCGAACAGTCCTTCAAATCAGGCGATCTCGATTGGGAGGCGCTGGTCGTCTCCGCGCATCACAAGCTGTCCGCCATGGAAAAGGCCATGCTGGCTGGCGACAAGTCGAAGACCGAGGCCTGGAAACAGTGCGACTGGCAATTTCACCGCGCGCTGATCGCGGCCTGTGGCTCGCAGGTATTGCTCGATGCGCTGTCGGCGGCTTACGACAAATATCTGCGCTACCAGATGCTCGCTGTCGTGTTTCGCGGTGAGGTCGCCGCCGTCGAGCATCGCGAATTGATGAATGCCGCGTTGGCACGGGATTCCGCGAAGGCGCGAAAACTGCTGCACACCCACATCCATGACTGCGTGAAACATGCGCTTGGCAATTCGGATTGGCTGAGACCGGCTCCGTCGCGGCAGCAGGTCATCCAGCAGCGCAGGAAACCGAAAACCTAGAACGGTTCGTCGTTTGGAGTCCGTTTCTTCTTTCTTCCCGGACGCTCCCAGACGACGCCCGGAAAGCCCTTGAGTGGAACCAGCGGCTCGCCGGTGTAGGTCCACTCCTGCAACTCTTCGATGCCGATATGATAAAGCGGCTGCCGGCCGGTGCGGCTTTCGAACAATGCGCGGGGAATGTTGACCATGTGCGGCGAGCGGGCGCGCTCGTAAAATAGTGGCGTGCCGCATCGCGCGCAGAAGCTTCGCGCGGCTCCCGACGCCTTGTCTTCGAAGCGTGTGATCTTCGCTTCGCCTGCGGTGACACGGAAACGCCTGCGCCAGCTGCCGACATAGGTGGCGTAGGCGGCGCCATGCGCCTGCCGTGTTGCGCGGGAATGATCGTGCCACGCCCAGCGCGCCGGAAAATCGATTTCGAACTGAACCGTGCCGCACAGGCAACGGCCCCTGACCGGACCGCCGGGTGCGATCTTCTCCGGCTTCTTCATCGTGATTGCTCCCGGGGCGCCGCCAGCGCGCTAGCCCAACCCTTTCAACCATTCCCCCATCTCATGGAGCGCGGTGTTCGCCTTCGGCAGGATCTTGCCCATGGTAATGAAGCCGTGGAATTGCCCGGGATAGGTTTTGTAGGCCACGGCGACGCCGGCGTCTGACAGGCGTCTGGCATATTCGTCGCCTTCGTCACGCAGCGGATCGGCGCCGGCGGTCAGCACATAGGCCGGCGGGAGGTCCTTCAGGTTCTCCACGCGGGCAGGTGACGCCCGCCAGTTGTCCACGTCGGCCTTGCTGGTGAGATAGTGATCGGCGAACCAGCGAATGACGTTGTGCGTCAACAGGCAGCTTGTCTCCGGCTCGCTGTGCGAGGGATGGCTCATGCGGAAGTCGGTGGCGGGATAGATCAGCAACTGGCCGGCGAGCTTTGGCCCGCCATTGTCCCGCGCATCGATGGCCACGATGGCCGCGAGATTGCCGCCAGCGCTGTCGCCGCCGATGCTGATCTGCTTCGCATCCACATTGAGCTGCACGGCATTGTCGGAGATCCAGCGCGTCGCGGCGATGGCGTCGTCGATGGCTGCCGGAAACTTGTGCTCGGGCGCGAGGCGATAGTCGACCGAGATGACGATCGTCTCGCCTTCATGGGCGAGGATGCGACACACCACGTCGTGGCTATCGAGATCGCCGATCACCCAGCCGCCGCCATGGAAGAACACCAGGCATGGCGACATGCCGTCCTTTTTCCGCAGGGTCTTTGGTGTGTAGAGCCGCACGGGAATGGCGCCGGCCGGGCCGGGCACCGTCATGGAGGTCACCGACGCCAGTTCCGGCGGTTCGGGATTGGCGACCGGGCGCGCTTTCAAATACCATTCGCGGGCTTCCTGAGGCGAGATCGTCTCATAGGGTGGTCGTCCGGCATCGCGGAAGACGTTGAGGACGGCGGCGGCATCGGGATCGAGAACAACGGGCATGTGATCTGCTCTTGGTTTTCTTGATGTTTAAGCGGAGGTGCGGCCGCCATCGACGGTGTAAGCGGAGCCGGTGACGTAGCTCGCATCATCGGAGGCGAGGAAGGCGACGATCGGGGCAACTTCCCGGGCAAGACCGAGCCGGCGCTGCGGCACGCGATCGACAACCTTCTCGACCGGGGCAGGCGCCCCGCGGCCAACGCGGGCATCCACAATCGCCGACAGCATGCGGCTGTCGATCAGGCCGGGACAGACGCAGTTCACGCGCACATTGGTGCCGGTGCATTCCTGCGCCGCGCTCTTTGTGAGGCCGATGACGGCGTGTTTGCTGGCGCTGTAGACGGCGACTTCGGCCGAGCCGATCACGCCGGCGATGGACGCGGTGTTGATGATCGAGCCCTTGTTGGCCTTCAGCATCACTGGCAGCACGTGCTTCATACCGAGAAAGACGCCGACCACATTGACGTCGAGCACTCGCCGGAAGTCGGTGAGCGACATCTTCACGATGGGCGTGATCGTGCCTTCGATCCCGGCATTGTTGTAGAAGATGTCGATGGTGCCGAAGCGTTTCACCGTGGCGGCGACATAGCCGATGACGTCTTCCTCGCTCGTCACGTCGGCGGTGAGAGCGAGCGCTTCGGCGGAGGCGGGGAGTTCTGCGACCGCGCGCTGCAATGCGCCTGCATCGCGATCCACCGCGACGATTTTGGCGCCGCGCGCCGCCAGTAGCTTGATGGTCTCGGTGCCGATCACCCCGGCCGCGCCGGTGACGACGGCGATTCTGCCGTCCAGACGGATTCCGTCAGTCATCTTGAGCGTTCTCCCCATGCTCCGGTTTGTTCCGGATTGATGGCTGGTCGCGTATCGCGCGCCTGCCTGATGTGGACTATTTCACGGGGAGAATGACCTGACCAGCCGGGCGGTATGGGGAGCAGGGTGCCCTTTCGCCGCCGCATTCGGCGTGTTAACCGGAGGCGATTACGCGGCCATTCTCCTACAATGTCGCGAGCCTGATTCTCGATTGAGCCGCGCCGCATGTTGCGAACCCTGACCATTGCCGGATTTGCGGCCCTTCTGGCCGCCACCTCACTGTCGCCTGCACCTGTGCAGGCGCAGTTCGGTCCGCTGTTCGGTGACACGCCGCCACGGCCGCCGGGGGCCGTGCCGCGTGGCCAGCAACCCCCGCCGCCCATGGACGACGAGGAAGAGGTGCCGGAACTGCCGCAGGGCCGTCTGTTGCCGACCCGTCCCGGCATGGGCGCACCGCCGCCCGGCGCCGTCCAGTCGCAGCCACTGGCACCACCGCCTGGCAGCAACACCACTATCGTTCCGCAGAACCCGCCGGGGCAGGGACAGGCCCAGCAGCCGGCCGTGCCAGGGCAGCAACAGCCCGGCGTCGCCAACGCGCCGCCTGCCGCCACTCCCGGTGGCCGTCAGCCGCCGAAGGTGGCGCCGCCGACGCCCGCCACGCTGCAGCCTGGCGATGAGGTCGTTACCGAGCCGCCGGCGCAGAAGATCGTCAACAAGAAGGCCAGCTTCTCGGGCCTCGACAAGATCACCGGCCGTATCATCAATTTCGATGCTGACATTGGCGAGACCGTGCAGTTCGGCGCGCTGCGCGTGAAGACCGACGCCTGCTACACGCGTCCGGCGACCGAGGCAGCGAACACCGACGCCTTCGTCGAGGTCGACGAAATCACCCTGCAGGGCGAAGTGAAGCGCATCTTCTCCGGCTGGATGTTTGCGGCCAGCCCTGGTCTGCACGGCGTCGAGCATCCGATCTACGATATCTGGCTGACCGATTGTAAGCAGCCGGAAGCCACGGTTGCGACGACACAGCCCGACGCACCGCGTGCCCCGCCGCCGGCCCAGAAGCGTGCGCCGCCGAAACAGCAGCCGCGCGCCCAGCAGCAGCCCCTGCAGCCGCCGCCGGGCTTCCCCGCCTTCCGGCAGTAAGCACTACGGCGCGTCTTAAGAGGCGCCGTTCCGCCCCGCGATGATGTCCAGCACCGTTGCGCCCTTCAGTGGGAAATCCGTCGGCAGTCTGTCGAACTCCGCGATGCCGTCGAGCGATGCGTCGAGCAGCTTGCGATAGCGCGCACGTGGCACTTCCTGTGCGCCGAACGACAGCAGGTGATCGGTAACATACTGCGTGTCGAGCAATTTGAAGCCGCCGGCGATCAGCCGCGCGACGAGATGCACCAGCGCCACCTTCGAGGCGTCGCGCGCGTGATGAAACATGCTCTCGCCGAAGAACGCGCGGCCGAGCGAGACGCCATAGAGCCCGCCGGCCAGCGTGTCGTCCTGCCAGATCTCAACGCTGTGGGCATGGCCCATCTCGTGCAACTCGCCATAGAGGTCGCGAATGCGCGTGTTGATCCAGGTGTCCTCGCGGCCCGGCTTCGGCGCAGCACATTCGGCCATCACGCGCTTGAAGGCCGTATTGACGGTCACGGTGAAAACGTCGGAGCGCACCGTGCGGGCGAGGCGCGAGCTGATGCGAAACCCATCCAGCGGAATGACGCCGCGCTGCTCGGGCTCCACCCAGAACAGGCCGGGATCGTCGGCGCTTTCCGACATCGGGAAGATGCCGCAGGCATAGGCGCGCAGCAGCAGTTCTGGCGTGACCTCGGAGGAGGCAGAGTCGCGTGAGCTCATGCGGCCAGCATAGCAGGCGGAGGCGGCGCGGGCGACGGTTTCGGCGCTCGACTGGCGCCGAGCGGATTGAGGGTGCCTCGGAGGATCGGAATCACGAACCAAGCAATGCTTATGCCCGGCATTTGGCTTACTTATTGGATCGGTCCTGACCGCGCAGGGCACACTGATGCCAACGCAGGCTGGTCAATCTGGAACCGCTCAACAACCGGCGTGGCGCGCCCAATTGTTGCTTGATTGTTCGGACGACGGGCATAGCTATCAGGATGCAGGCAGGGAGCCTGTTCACCATGACGAATATCGTGACAATCGACGGCAAGGCATCGATCAGAACGACAACGCCTCATCGGGTGGTCGTTGTCGGCGCCGGCTTCGGCGGGCTGGAGGCCGTATATCGGCTGACCGGTGCCGATATCAGCATCACCATTGTCGATCGCCGCAATCATCACCTGTTTCAGCCGCTGCTGTATCAGGTCGCGACCGCATCGCTGGCGACGTCGGAGATCGCCTGGCCGATCCGTTATCTGTTGCGTGGACGCAAGGATGTGACGACACTGCTCGGCACCGTGACCGGCGTGGATGCGGCGGCGCGTCGGGTGCTGCTCGATGACGGGCAGACGCTGCCCTATGACACACTGGTGCTCGCCACAGGTGCCGGCCACGCCTATTTCGGCCATGACGAATGGGAGCCGTTCGCGCCGGGCCTCAAGACGCTGGAAGATGCGACCACGCTGCGCCGTCGTATTCTCACGGCCTTTGAGCGTGCCGAACGCGAGAGCGATCCTGTCAAGCGCGCGGCGCTGCTCACCTTCGTAATCATCGGCGCCGGGCCGACAGGTGTCGAACTCGCCGGCACCATCGCGGAGCTCGCGCGGGTGACGCTGCCGGAAGATTTTCGCAATATCGATACGCGCAAGACGCGCGTGGTGCTGATCGAGGCGGGGACACGCGTGCTCGCTGGATTTCCGGAGGACCTGTCGGCCTATGCGCAGCGTTCGCTGGAGAAGCTCGGCGTCGAAGTCGCGCTCGGACATGCCGTGTCCGATTGCAACATCGATGGCGTTGCCTATGGCGACAAGACACTCGGCGCCAGGACGATCATCTGGGCGGCAGGCGTGCGCGCGTCGCCGGCTGCCGAATGGTTGGACGTTGCCGCTGATCGCGCCGGACGTCTGCAGGTCAACCCGGATCTTACAGTGCCGGGTCATCCCGAGATATTCGCTGTCGGTGACACCGTGACCATTGCTGCTCCTGATGGCAAGCCGGTACCTGGCATTGCCCCGGCAGCAAAGCAGGAAGGGCGCTATGTGGCGTCAGCAATCAAACAACGTTTGCGGGGTGAGACGCCCGCACCGTTTCGTTATTCGCACGATGGCAGCCTCGCACAGATCGGCAAGAAGCTGGCCGTGATCGACTTCGGCCGCGTCAGGCTGCGCGGCGCGCTGGCGTGGTGGATCTGGGGCATCGCCCATATCTATTTCCTGATCGGGCTGCGCAATCGTCTTGCCGTTGCGATCAACTGGCTCTGGATCCACACGCTGGATCAGCGCGGCGCGCGGCTGATCACGCAGGGGCGTGCCGTGGTCGACAGCCAATCCGTGCCGTCGCATAGCGGCGAGGAGAAGCGCGTCAGTTCGGCGCGCTGAAATCTCGGGACGGTTGCCAGGGCGGCTTGGCAAAAATAGATGCCATGGATGCCGCCAAGCGTGGGCCGCGGCTGATCCAGTATGAGAGCGTCGCCTGACTATACGCGCCGGCGAGCTGCGCGCACGCAATGTGCCGGCGATCGGCAGCGGCAGCTTCACTTATGACCTGTCGTCGGCTTGCTCCCCATGCGGTGAAGAAAACCATCCGATAGGCCGGCATTTCCTGCCGCTCCATGTCGCGTTCGGGACCGCCGACGCAACGCCGCGCGTGACCCGGCTGCATGAGAGCGCGACGTTTGCTGCGGATGCGAAAGGAAAGAGGGGCGCGCTCTAAGATGGTGATACATGCGACGCAGATCGCGTTGGCGGTTGCTCGCCGGGCAACAACTGGTGTTACGTTGCCGGACGTATTGTCGCAGGTACGGCGGCTCGGCTCGCCGGAGGAGATGCCGTGTCGCTGAGCTGGAAGAAGATTGCACCTCTCGCTGTGTGGCTGGTGCTGTACGTCATCCCGATTCCGGCAGGGCTTGTCGCTAATCAGTGGCATTATTTTGCCGTTTTCGCTGCGGTGATTACCGGCCTGATCCTGGAATCCATGCCTGTTGGCGCGGTCGGTTTGATCGGTCTGACCTTTGCGGGCGTGATGGGATATGTCGAACACGATCCCAACAAGTCGCTGCGCTGGATGTTGAGCGGATTCTCCGAAAGCACGGTGTGGCTGATCGTCGGCGCCTTCGTATTCTCGATCGGCTATCGCAAGAGCGGCCTTGGCAGGCGTCTTGCCTTGCTGCTGGTTCGCGGCCTCGGGCGCAACACGGTGGGACTGGGTTACGCCGTTGCGCTGTCCGATCTGGTTCTCGCGCCGGCGACGCCATCGAACACCGCGCGCAGTGGCGGCACGGTCTATCCGATTGTCAGCAACATCCCGAAGATCTACGGATCGGAGCCGGGTCCGACAGCCGGCAGGATCGGAACCTACGTGATGTGGACCGCCTTCGCGGCGACTGCGGTCACGAGCTCGATGTTCCTCACCGCGCTTGCGCCCAATGCGGCTGCACTGAGCATCGCCAAGAAGATCGTGAGCGTGGACGTCGGCTGGTCACAGTGGTTCATCGGCTTCGCGCCGCTCGGCGTGCCGCTGATTTTGCTTCTGCCACTGCTGAGCTACGCAATTTGCCGACCGGAGGTGAAAGAAAGCCCGGAGATCGTGGCGTGGAGCGCGGGTGAGCTCGCATCCATGGGCGCGTTGTCGCGTAGCGAATGGATCATGGCCGGACTGGTCGTGCTTGCGATGTTCCTGTGGATCACCGGATCCAATCCCGACATCTCGCTGCCTGGCGTCGGTTCGAACTTCATCAATGCGACCATGGTGGTGTTCGTTGTGATCTCGCTGATGCTCGTCACCGGCGTCATCACGTTTTCCGACATCATCGCCGAGAAGGCCGCGTGGGAGGTGTTTTTCTACTTCACATCGCTGCTGACGTTGTCATCTGGCCTCAACGACATCGGCTTCATCAAATGGGCTGCCGCCGGCCTGGCGGCTCCACTCGCCACATTCAGCCCGACCATTGCGATGATCCTGCTGGTCTCGATCTTCTTCTGGATCCACTATTTTTTCTCGAGCATTACGGCGCACGCGGCGGCGATGCTGCCTGTCGTGCTGGCGGTGGGGTCGAGCATTCCCGGAATCCCGATGTCGACTCTGACATTGCTCTGTATCTATTCGCTTGGCCTGATGGGCGTGATCTCGCCCTATGCCACCGGACCGGCGCCGATGTATTTTGGCAGCGGCTATATCGGCAAGGCCGACTTCTGGAAGTTCGGTCTGATCTTCGGGTTGATCTATTTCGCCGGCTTGCTGCTGGTCGTGATGCCCTGGCTGCTGATGATCAACTGAGCCACAGTCCAAGGAAGTGTCGCGTGGTCGGAGGCGCCCGCGTGTCGGTGCACCTCGCTACCTGGTGCCGTAAGCACGGTCACCGGCATCACCGAGACCCGGCTCGATATAGGCGTGATCGTTCAGCCGGTCGTCGATCGCCGCGGTCCAGATCGGGACGTCCGGATGATAGCCGCGCAGACGTTCAATGCCTTCCGGCGCTGCCAGCAGGCAGACGAAGCGGATATCCTTGGCGCCGCGCTCCTTGATGCGATCGATGGCAGCCACCGCGGTGTTTGCCGTGGCCAGCATCGGATCGATCACGATGACGAGGCGCTCGTCGAGATTGGTCGGCGCCTTGAAGAAGTATTCCACGGCCACAAATGTTTCGGGATCTCGGTACAGCCCGATATGCGCGATACGCGCTGACGGGACGAGGCCGATCATGCCTTCGACGAAAGAGAGGCCTGCGCGAAGGATCGGTGCGAAGACCAGCTTCTTGCCGGCGATTTCCTTGCCGGTCATCTTCATGATCGGCGTTTCGATCTCGACATCGGTGAGCGGCAGGTCGCGCGTCACCTCGTAGCACAGCAGCATGCCGATTTCGTTGAGCAGTTCACGAAAGCCCTTGGTCGAGCGGTTCTTGTCGCGGATCAGCGTCAGCTTGTGCTGCACCAGCGGGTGATTAACGATCGTGACGCCGTCCATGAACCTTATCCGTTGCGAGAGTGTAAAACCGTCTTTGATCTAGAAAACCGTACCGTCGCTGATGACCTTCACCGGCGGCGAATGATCCTCGCGGCGCTCGCGCGCCAGGATGCGACCGGCGGCCCATGTGCCTCCTTCGAGCACCTTGGCCAGCGGCAGCGACGTCGCGTCGAGCTTCAGTCTTTGTCGCAGGCCGCCGGCGACGCGGTCAAGTAGCGCCACGGTCAGTGCCCGCCATTCCACCACCAGCGGCGACGATACGTCGTGCTCACGCGCGGCGTCAGCAGGATCGCGAAATTTCAGGACTCCACCATCAACGAAAAGGCCACCATTGCGATATTCGGCCAATCCCGTGAGGCCGTCGATATCGGTCACATCGATGCCCGCGGTCTGCAGCGGTTCGATCAGCGAATAGGCCAGCCATTGCGACAGCTTGTGGAGGGGCACAAGGCCGCTCGTCGCATCCGAGGTCGTCATCGCTGGATGCTTCCAGCAATCACCCAGCGCGATGCCGTCGAGCGTCAGCCGCGACGGCCAGATCGGACCAAGTTGCAGCAGCAGTTCCGAGAGGATGGTGGGAGCGGGCAGGCGGCCATTGTCAGCCAGCGACGCCAGACGGTCGAACAATCCGCCGGGCCGCGGCGTATCCTTCGTGCCGAACACATAGGGCTTCGACGCCACGTGTTCGCCAAGCCGGCGCAGCAGATCGGCGCGGCCGTCGATGCCGACCATTGGATTGGTGTCGGAGATCTGCATGCCGCGCTTGAGATCGCTGACGTCGAGCTCTGCGAGCTTGCTGGCATCGGCACGCAGCGGCTGTGCGGGATCGGCAGAGAATGTGCCGCCGGCGAACATCGCGAGGCTCGCGAGACCGAGACCTTCAGAACGGCCGATGGCCGCGCCGGTTTGGGGATCGGTATAGCGCCAGGTCGGACCGGCCCCGGCATCGAGAAACACGCTGGTGATGGCGAGATCGAATTCCGCGCGTCCGCGTGCCGCGCGATCAGGCCATGAAATGCCATCCGCGACATCGGCCCAGCGATTGTCGCCGGCATTGACGAAGTGACGCCAGCGCGAATGGAACGGGACATCGAGCGACGGATAGGAGGCGCGCGTCGTGTCCAGCACCAGGTTGATCACGTCGTCCATGCGCGTGAGATCGATGCGGAAGTTCGGAAGTTTGTCGTCGAGGCCGAGGGTCAGCATGCGCTGCGCACGGGTGCGCACTGCGTGAGCTGACAGCAAGGAGAGGGCGGCAGAGGCTTCCGGGGGCTGGGGATTCACTGCTGATATCTCAATACTTCTCAAGCCCGCGACCGACGGAGTCGATCAGATCCTGCGGTGTCACCGGGTCCGGCGTGAAGTAGCCGGCCGCCTTCTTGGCGGCGATCTCCACATGCGCATCGGCCGGGATCATGTCGTCGGGGATCGGCACGCGCTCGACGATCTCGACGCCCTGACTGGTCAACGCATCATGCTTCATGTCGCTCATGGAAATGAAGCGATCGATGCGCTTGAGGCCGAGCCAGTGCACCACATCCGGCATCAACTGCTGGAAGCGCGCATCCTGCACGCCGGCAACGCATTCGGTGCGTTCGAAATACTGCGCAGCGGCGTCGCCGCCCTCCTGGCGTTTGCGCGCGTTGTAGACCAAAAATTTGGTAACCTCGCCGAGCGCACGGCCTTCCTTGCGGTTGTAGATGATGATGCCGAGACCGCCGGACTGGCCGGCGCGTGCGCATTCCTCGATACCGTGAATCAGATAGGGGCGGCAGGTGCAGATATCGGAGCCGAACACGTCGGAGCCGTTGCACTCGTCGTGAACGCGGCAGGTGATCTTGGTCATGTGATCCGGTAGCTTGCTGACGTCGCCGAACAGATAGGCGGTAGTCCCGCCGATGGGCGGCAGGAACACCTGCAGGTCAGGCCGCGTCACGAGTTCGGGAAACATGCCCGCGGTCTGTTCGAACAGCTGGCGGCGCAGATTGTTCTCGCTGGTATCAAAGCGTTTGGCGAGACCGGGTAGATACCACACGGGATCGATGGCAATCTTGACGACGGAGACGCTGCCATTGGCATGCACGACGTCGCCGTCGTGTTTGAGGCGACCGCCAGCGATCGCGGCCTGCAGCTCGGGCAGATCGAGCCGCGCCTTGGTGATCGCAATGCTCGGGCGGATATCGATCCCTTCGGCGATCTCGGGCGCAAAGTTCTCGGCAACGAGATGACCCCAAGGATCGAGCGATACGATCTTTTCGGGATCGGTCCATTGTCCGAAAGGCCCGACGATAGCAGCGGGATGGGTGTTTGTGAGATCGGGACGCTTCAGCGGATCAAGCGCGCCGGATGAAACGGCGAGCGCGCGATAGACCGAATAGGAGCCGCCATGGGTGCCAATGACGTTGCGGTCCTGCGGGCGGGAAACGGTGCCGATGACTGGCCCACGTTCGCGTGCGGAGGCTGCGCCCCACTGGATCGGGAAGTGATGTTTGGCGCCCGGCGCAGGATGCGACGTCAGGCGAATATGATCGATCCGGTTGGAACGGCTCATCGCGAAGGCCCCCTAAAATGGCAACGGCCCGTCTGGAAGGACGGGCCTTATTGCTAAGGAAGCAACTAACTATAACTATCTCCCAAACAAATGCAACAGGGAGAAAGATGTGGTAGCCGAGGCGGGACGTCTCGCAAGCTCCGCCGCACTCAATATGCGCCGGTTGCCGACAATTTCGGCGCATTCGGGCCTTGCGTCACGCGATCGTCATGGCGAGCATACGCTTTATCAACCATGTTGGAGTGCCTGATATGCGCGCCGTTCTGGATCATTGCAGCGATGGCGTGAAGCACCGCGTTGCAGCGGGCGATACGATCATCCGGGAAGGACAGACCAGCGGGCATTTGTTCGTGCTGATCGAAGGGCAGCTCGATGTCGTCAAGGGCGATACGGTGGTTGCGAGTTTGACCGAACCCGGTGCTGTCGCCGGCGAAATGTCGGTGCTCCTCGAACAGCCGCACACGGCCACGGTGCGTGCTGCCATCGATACGCAAGTCTACGAGTTCGAGAATGCGATGGATTTCTTGCGAGATCACCCGACCGTCGCGCTGATGATCGCGCGGCTGCTGGCGCAGCGGCTCAATGTGGCGACGAGCTATCTTGCCGATATCAAGCAGCAATATGCCGGCCATGGTACGCATCTGTCGATGGTCGGCGAGCTCCTGGACAACATGGTCAACCTGTCGCCGACGAAGATGTCACCAGGTTCGGATCGGGGCTCGGATCGACAAAACGATCCACGGATGTGAGCCATGCGGGCGCGACCTTGATCGGTAACGCCGGACGCTGCAGCGGAGCGTTCAGATCGATATGGTCAGCGCCTTCCGCCGATAGCCAGAATGCTGTGCCGTCATCGAGGTCGAGCACGATGTAAGTCGGCGGCCGGCCGAACTGGCGGCCTGCATTGAACACCCAAGTCTCACCAATCCGGTCGTACCAGGAACCGTCTTTGACAAACGGAGACTCATGCACATGGCCGGAGATCACCATCGCGGGCCGATGCGCCTCGATCCACTGCACCAGTTCGATATCGCCGAAGTAACGTTTGCCACCCCAGCTCGTCGGTGAGTTGGTTGGCGGCGCGTGATGCACCCAGATCCAGCGTTTTGCATTTTGTGCGGATGCTTCGTTGAGTTGTTGCGCGATACGCTGCTGGACCAACGGGCCGTCCCACCACGGACAGACCGTGAAGAACGTATCACCAATGGTGAGGCTGTCACCATCGCAGGCGATGCCGAGTTGTCCCACATCGCCAACCCAGCGCGCGACCTTCTCGCCCTCGGCATTGCGTTCGTCGAGATCGTGATTGCCAGAGCACAGGATCACCTTGGTGCGTTGGGCAAGCAGGCCGAGATACTTTTTTACCACCAGGATTTGAGCGCGGAAGTCGACGACTGAGGCGATATCAAGAGCGTCGCCAGCAAAGATCACGAGGTCGAATTGCGGCGCGACGCTGAGTAGCCAGTCGAACTGGGGCAGCGAATAGTGGAGATCGGCTACGACAAGGCAGCGCATATGAAATCCGAGGTTCGGAAAGGAAGAGAAATATCAGCAGACTGAAAGGTGCAGTCTAGGCACGCGATGGAACCGTGCAAGGCAAACGGGCGCGGCATATTTGTGCAGGTTGGGAGTGTTTAAGGCGCTGCCGCGCGCAGGCGGGCCTAGCCCGCCGCACTCACAGATGGCTTGGCCGCGGGCTTGGTGACGGCGCAGAAGCGCAGGACGATGCGGGTGCCGGTATGGTCGGGATCGCGCTCGACGGAAGCTTCGAGCTTACTTGCCATGGCATTGACGATGCGCTGGCCCATGCCGGTGGAGCGCGGATCGACTTTCACGTTGAGGCCGACGCCATCGTCAGTGATCGACAGTTCGAGCTGGTCGCCCTGCGCGGTGAGCACGACATGGATCGGGCCGGCACCGTCGGGATAGGCATATTTGACGGCGTTCATCACCAGCTCGTTGACGATGATGCCGATCGCTACGGCGCGATCCGGATCGATCTCGACAGATTCGGCCTTCAGCGTCAGGCGCGACATCCGGTTGCCTTCGGCCGAGCGGCGGAGATCTTCCAGCAGGGCTTCCAGATACTGATTGAGCAGCACGCTGTTGAGGTCGTGCGAGGTGTACAGCCGGCGATGGACCTGCGCCACGGCGGCGACACGGCCCATGGCATTGGTCAGCGCCACCTTGACGTGATCTTCGCTGGTTGAGTTGGCCTGCAGATGGAGCAGCGAGGCGATGATCTGCAATGAGTTGCCAACGCGGTGATTGACCTCGCGCAGCAATACCTCGCGCTCGGCTGCAAGGGCAGCGTAGCGATCACGCGATGCATGAACTTCCGCTTCGGCGTCGTCGCGGGCCTTCGATATCAGGGCCTGCTTGATGGCGGTCGTGCAGGCGACATGCAGCAGCGGCAGGAAGTCGCCGTGGGTGTCCTTCACCAGATAGTCGGCGGCACCCGCCTTGAGGGCGGTCACGGCAATCTTGCTGTCCTGCGACGCCGTGACGAACACCACCGGGGGCGGCGAGGGCAGTTTCTGGATCTGCTCAAGCGTTTCCAACCCGTCGAGGCCCGGCATGTACTGATCGAGCGCGATGACGTCGATGCCACCCTGCTTGATCCGTTCGATACCGGCTTCGCCATTGTCGCAATGCTCGACGCCAAAGCCCTGCCGCGTCAGGCCGCGCGACACCAGCCGCGCAAGACCTGCGTCGTCATCGATATACAGCAGCGTAGGCGTCGTGGCAGATGTCATGTGGACGCTTGTGGAACCTGAATGACGGAGAAAAACAGACCGAGTTGGCGGATCGCGTTGGCGAAGCTCTCGTAGTTCACGGGCTTGGTGATGTAGACGTTACAGCCCAATTCGTAGCAGCGTTTGATTTCCTGCGCGTCGTCGGTAGTGGTGAGGACCACGACGGGCGCGCATTTGAGAAATTCGTTCTCTTTGACACGCTTCAGGATATCGATCCCGGTCATGTCGGGCAGGTTGAGGTCGAGCAGAATCAGCAGGGCTTCGCCCTTGTGATCGAGGCCAGTGCTATCTTTGCCGAACAGATAGTTGACGGCGTCTGTACCGTTGGTGAACGGGATGATCTCATTATTGACACCCGAGCGCCTGATATTGCGTTCGATCAGACGGGCGTGACCCTCGTCGTCTTCGATCATAATGATGGTAACTGGCTTACTCATGTTTGTTTATCCCGGTTATGCCCCGTCCATCTGGCCGGCAGCGTGACGGTGAAGTTGCTGCCGTTGCCGAGTTCCGATGACACCGACATGGTGCCGCCCATTCGTCGCACCAAAGCGCGCACATGGGCCAATCCGATGCCCTGGCCGGGCTTGTCCTGTGTACCCGCACGGCGGAAAAGATCAAAGATGCGCTGATGATCCCGGGGATCGATGCCGCGGCCGTTGTCGATGATCTCGAAGATCGCAAAGCCCATCTTGGTGCGGCCCTTGACGAGAATGTCGCCAGGGACGCCGGGCTTCAGATATTTCAGCGCATTGTCGATCAGGTTGCCGAAGATCTGTTCCATTGCGAGACGATCGCTCTCGATGTCAGGCAATGGCTCGATGCGGATCTGGGTTTCGGTCTCGGCTGCCTGATGCGCTACGGTGGAAGCGATGCCTTCGATGAGTTCGCGAGTGTCGATCTTCACCGGCTTGAACTCCCGCCGGCCCTCGCGGGTCAGATTGAGAATAGCGCTGATCAAGCGGTCCATCTTCCCGATCGACGATTTGATGAAGCCGAGCGCTTCGGTGAAATCGGCGGAGAGTTGCTTGTCCTGTTCGGGCAGCGCCGGCTCCGGCAATTCGCCGTTCACATCGGGCACGACGGGGTCTGCATTGGCGAGCGTTGCGATGCGCCTGAAGATATCGCCGCGCAGCTCCTCGAGCTCGCTGGTGAAGCCCATGATGTTGACCAGCGGCGAGCGCAGGTCGTGGCTGACGATATAGGAGAAGCGCTGCAGCTCTTCGTTGGCCTCGCGCAAGTCGGCGGTGCGCTCCTCAACGGCGGCTTCGAGGTCGATGTTGCTGTCGCGCAACCTGGCCTCCGCCTCATCGCGGGCGTTTGACGAGCGGCGCACGAGGAAGATCGACAGCGCCGCCAAGAGCACCACCAGGCCGGAGCCGGCCACGGTGACCCACGAGGCCCATTGCTGGCTCTGGTCGGCCGTCCGGGTGCGTTCGACGAACAGGCGGCCTTCTTCGGCGCGCATCGCGCGGGTGATATCGGCGATGTCTTGAACGGCCTGATTGGCACCGCCGCGACGAAGGATGTCGATGCTCGACTGGATGTCGTTGTTCTTGATGCGGTCGATCCCCCTGGCGAATTCCGCCAGTCGCTGCTCGACGGCTGCACGCAGTTTGACCGTGTTGGCGACCTGGGCCGGATTGTCGTTGGCGAGGGCCACCAGTCTGTCGACGGCCGGCAGAATCGCGGCCGCCGAGGTTTCGTATTCGGAAAGGAATTGTGGACCGCTGGACAGCAGATAGGCGCGGGTCGCGCTTTCGGTCCGGCGGATTTCCAGCAGCAGGTTCGATATCTGGTTCTGGACTTCGACGGTGTGGACCACCCACCTGGAATCGTCACGTGCCTGGTTCACCAGGATAACGGAGGCCGCGCTGATGGCGGCAAGTACCAGCAATCCCGCCAAGAGCAGCAGGATTTGCCATAGCGCTCGCCTGCGGGCGGCGTCAGCGGTCACGTAATACTCGCTTGGATTGCAGGCTGAACTTCAATATGGCCCCCGCCGCCGGACGTCTCCCGGCAGCACAAAAAACGCGGATCGAGGCGATTGGTTCCAGACTGATCCCAAATGTTTCAGGTCTTGGGAGCCTTGCCGGCCAGATACTGTTCCAGCCAGTGGATGTGGTAGTCGCCCTCGATAATGTCGCTTTCCCGGGCCAGGGCCCGGAACAGCGGCAGGGTCGTCTCGACGCCGTCCACGACGATTTCGTCCAAGGCCCGTCGCAGTCGCATCAGGCATTCCGGCCGGTTCTTGCCGTGGACAATCAGCTTGCCCACCAGCGAGTCGTAATAAGGCGGGATCTTGTAACCCTGATAGACCGCGGAATCGATGCGGACGCCGAGGCCGCCGGGGGCGTGATACTGGGTGATCGTGCCGGGCGACGGCCGGAAGGTTTCCGGGTTCTCGGCATTGATGCGGCACTCAATGGAATGGCCGATGATGTTGACCTCTTCCTGAGTGCAGGGCAGGTCGCCGCCGGCGGCGATGCGGATCTGCTCCAGCACAAGATCGATGTCGGTAATCATCTCGGTGACGGGATGCTCGACCTGGATGCGGGTGTTCATTTCAATGAAATAGAACTCGCCGTCCTCGTAGAGGAATTCGATGGTGCCGACACCGAGATACTGCATGTCCTGCATCGCCTTGGCGCAGATGCCGCCGATCCTGGCGCGCGCTTCCGGTGACAGGATCGGCGAAGGACCTTCTTCCCAGACTTTCTGGTGACGGCGCTGCAGCGAGCAATCGCGCTCGCCGAGATGCAGCGCGCCGCCGCGGCCGTCGCCGAGCACCTGAATTTCGATGTGGCGCGGCTTCTGCAAGTACTTTTCGAGATAGACCGACGCGTCGCCGAACGCAGCCTTGGCCTCGTTCGAGGCAGTGGACAGCGCCATCAGCAGATCGGCTTCAGTCTGCGCGACCTTCATACCACGGCCGCCGCCGCCGGCGGCTGCCTTGACGAGGACCGGGAAGCCGATCTCGCGGGCGATCGCTATGGCATCGTCTTCGGGGCCGACGCCGCCGTCCGAGCCGGGCACCACGGGAATGCCAAGCCGCTTGGCGGTCTTCTTGGCTTCGATCTTGTCGCCCATCAGGCGGATGTGCTCGGCCTTGGGGCCGATGAACTTCAGATTATGGTCGGCGAGGATCTCGGCGAAGCGCGCATTCTCGGACAGGAAGCCGTAACCGGGATGCACCGCATCTGCGCCGGTGATTTCACAGGCGGCGAGCAGCGACGGGATGTTGAGGTAGCTGTCTTTCGACGCCGGCGGGCCGATGCACACGCTCTCGTCGGCGAGGCGCACATGCATGGCGTCGGCGTCCGCTGTTGAATGCACGGCCACGGTCGCGATGCCGAGCTCCTTGCAGGCCCGCAGGATGCGCAATGCGATCTCGCCGCGGTTGGCGATCAGGATTTTCTCGAACATGGCGTTCCGAAGTCAGAGGACGTTGTGGTGTTACTCGATGATGACCAGCGCTTCGCCGTATTCGACCGGCGAGCCGTCTTCGATCAGGATCTGCGTCACGGTACCGGCCCGCGGTGCAGGGATCTGGTTCATGGTCTTCATCGCCTCGATGATGACCAGCGTCTGTCCGGCAGCAACCTTGGCGCCGACTTCGATGAAGGCCGGCTTGCCGGGCTCCGGGGCGCGGTAGACGGTGCCGACCATCGGCGAGGGCACAGCGCCAGGATGCTTGGTCATGTCGGCGGCGGCCGGTGCGGCAGCAGCTGCGGCGACAGGCGCGGGTGCAGCAGCCGGTGCGGGCGCATAAGCCGGCACAGCGGCAGCAACGCTGATGTTACGCGCGACGCGCACGCGCAGACCGGCGCGCTCGACCTCGATCTCGGTGAGGTTGGTTTCATCCAGCAGCAGCGCCAGTTCGCGGATCATGCCGCTATCGTTGCTGGCTTTCGGCGTTGCGGTCTGTGTGTCGTCAGGCTTGCGGGCCATGGGCAATCCAATGTCTGAAGTGAAAGACGAATAATGAGCGAAGCGGGCGCGTCACGCGATGGCGTTGGCACCGATTTTTGCGGCGAGGCCGCTGATCGCAAGGCGATAGCCCTCGATGCCGAAGCCGCAGAGGCTGGCAAAGGCTGCCTTGGCGATGAAGGAATGGTGGCGGAAGCTTTCGCGGGTGTAGACGTTGCTGACATGCACTTCCACAGTTGGAATGCGCACGCCGACAATGGCGTCGTGCAGGGCGATCGATGTGTGCGAATAAGCGCCACCATTGATCACGATGCCGGCCACGTGTTTCTCGCGGGCCTGATGGATATAGCCGATGAGCTCGCTCTCGCTATTGGACTGCCGGCAATCTGCGGTCAGGCCATATTGCGCGGCCGTGGTCACGCACAACTTCTCGACATCGGCCAGAGTTGCATGCCCATAGGTGTCCGGCTCGCGGATTCCCAGCAGGTTGAGGTTGGGGCCGTTGAGCACGTAGATGGTGTTGGTCGTGGTATTGGCCATCGGACATCCCGGGCAATCGCAATGGGCGCGGGTGGGCGCCGGTCTGCGGGGGTTATAGGTAACCTGACTGCAGAGGGGAAGCCTCTAGACCCCCGGTTCCCCCAGCCAAATACCTCACCCAATTCATAAAAAGCCCGATGGAACCTGTGGAAAATGCTTATTAACCAAGGTTAAAGCCGCTGGCGCCATTCCGGCAATCTGCCGGCTCACGACAGGGGCGGAGCGTCCCGGATAGCAAACGGGCGGACCCTTTCGAGCCCGCCCGGGTGTCACATCAGATGCCCCGCCTTATGCGTCGATGACTGCGACGATCTCGAGTGTTCGCGGGTTCACGACGATGATCTCGTTGCGCACCAGGAAGAACTCGTAACCGCGCCAATCCGGATAGACGGTGATGATCTCAGCCGGAAGCGGGTGGAAGCGGACCTCGCGCGGCACACGGGTGCCGACCGAGATCGAGAAGTTCACATTGGTCACCGGCTGGATATTTTGCTGCTTGATGACCGTGGTGACCTTGGTGCGCTGCTCGGTGGTCAGCTTGGCGCCCGCGCCGGCCTGACCGGTGGTCGTGGTCGACTTGGTCTCCGTCGATGTCGACTTGGTGTCGGCACCTGACTTGGAGTCGGTCGACTTGGAATCGGCCTTCATGTCCTTGCTGGCTTTTCCACTGTCACGGGTCGAGTCAGTCGTACGCTTGTCGTCACGCTGCATCTTGTCGTCGGACTGCGTCGACTTCACCGCCGGCTTCTGCTCGGACTTGTTGGTGGTGTCGGTCGCTTCGTCCTTGTTGACTGGTGCGTTGCGTTCGGCCGGCGCAGCACGATCAGCAGCCGCGCCGCCTGCGGGCGCGCTCGTTGCGCCGCTACGTGCAGCACCGCCCGCCGGCGCCTCACGGGTCATTCCGGCACCTCCGGCGCCACCACCCGACGTTGCAGCTCCTGCGCCGCCGGGATTTTGCGCGCTAGCCAAACCCGAACCTGCAATCAGTGCAGCGGCGGCGACGCTCATCAATAAACGGTTGTTCATCTTGGTTCTCCTCGCGATGCATTGCCCGCCGTACAACGGCATTGGCGGAGGGATGTTCCTGAGAAAGTGTAGTTCCATTGCTTTTGTTATGCTTGAGTATACGTCACGCCGCGTCAGGGCTTGATCTTCGTCTTGTAGACTTCATCGCCGTTGTCATCGAGACGACGACCTTCCGGTCACAGTCGCCTGCGATATCAACTGCGATTTGATGAGCAATATTCTTGGCGACATCCCTGGCTTGTGTGTCGTCGCTACAATCCAGACCTACGGGGTCTTCAAGCCGGAAACCATCGACAATCTCGAAATGATATTTTGGCATTGCTCTTTCTCCTCCTCCGTAAAGGGCAATCCACCACCGTTGGGGATGTTCCTACGTCGGAAATGGAATGAAGACGGTCTCAACCGGAACCAAATCGCAGCACGTGCATTGCACCATCGAATAAGGAAAATGCGATGCCAGCCTTTGTGGAGATGATTGTTCAGAAGATTGCAGAAGCGGGGCCGATCGAGAATTCGGTGTCCGATTTCATCGCCGGCGTCCTGGAAAATACGGCAAACAAGCTATCGCGCTTTGAGCAGCGCCCGGATGACAGCGAGACGACAATCGAGGACATCGCGTAACTATCGCTGTAACATTGATCGAGTTTCAAAGAGGCCGGCTGTTACGCAGCCGGCCTCTTTACTATGCGTTCGACGTGGACAGGGCGGCCTCAACGACTAACATCAGGTCATGTCAGTCGGGATCTGCGGAGCTGTGCTTCGATGAGGAACTGGATTGGAGGCATCCTGGCGCTGGTAGTCTTGTCGGCTGTGCCCGCGCTCGGATGGGAGCATTGGGGCGGTGACCCGGGTGGCTCTCGCTTTGCGCCGCTTGAGCAGATCACCTCCGACAATGTCGGCCGCCTGATCGAGGCTTGGCGCTTCCAGACTGGAGATCTCCTGCGTCGCACACCTGCGCAGATGGCGCGCACCAAGTTCGAAGCGACGCCGCTCCTGGTTGAAGACAGCCTCGTCTTCTGTACGCCATTCAACGAGGTGATTGCACTCGATCCTGCTAGCGGTCGGCAGAAGTGGCGTTTTGATGCGCGGGTCGCAGCGGATGTGCGTCCGGCCAATCGATGGGTGTGCCGCGGCGTAGCCTATTGGCGTGACGATCGCGCAGCATCTGGCGCTACCTGTCGCAGCCGCATCTTCATGGGTACCAACGATGCCCGTGTCATTGCGCTGGATGCCGCGACCGGACTGCCATGTGCCGACTTCGGCGCGCAGGGTGAGGTCAAGCTCGACCCGGGAATGCCGCTTGATGGCCCCGGTGAATTTCAGATCACATCGCCGCCGGTGGTCGGGCGCGACGTCGTCGTGGTCGGCTCTGCACTCGCCGACAATCGGCGTGTGAGCGCGCCCAAGGGGACCGTCCGCGCGTTCGATGTGCGCAGCGGCGCGCCGCGATGGTCGTGGGATCCGCTGGTCCATGACGGTATCGAAGCCGGGCACGCCAATGTCTGGGCGCCGATGTCGGCGGATGACGAACGCGGATTGCTGTTTCTGCCCACATCGTCGCCCAGTCCCGATTTCTGGGGCGGCAAGCGGCTCGGCAACAATGCGCACGCCAATTCGGTTGTTGCGCTGAAGATCGACACGGGCGAACTGGTCTGGTCGTTCCAGATCGTGCATCACGATGTCTGGGATTACGACGTGCCGGCGCAGCCGACGCTGGCCCGCATCGATCTTGCTAGCGGTCCGCGCGATGTCGTCATCCAAGCCACCAAGCAGGGCTTCGTGTTTGTGCTGGATCGTACCACCGGCGCGCCGATTTGGCCGGTGGACGAGAGGGCAGTTCCGCAAGGCGGTGTCGAAGGCGAGAGCCTGTCGCCGACGCAGCCGTTTCCGACGCATCTTCCGACACTGGTGCCGCAGCGGATAACGCCGGATGATGCGTTCGGCGTGACATTCTGGGATCGCGGCAAGTGCCGGGATGAACTGGCCAATGGACGTAACGAAGGCCTCTACACGCCACCTGCGACGGGTGCCGGCACCTTGCTGTTTCCGATGACCGGCGGCGGCGTCAATTGGGGCGGTGTTGCCTTCGATCCCGTCAGGCAGGTGCTCTATGCCAACACGAGCCGCGCTGTGCATCGGGTGACGCTGATCGCACGCGCCGAGGCGCAGAACTACAGGCCGCCGGCCGGTGCCGATTTCGGCGCGCAGCGCGGCGCGCTTTTTGCCATGACGCGGGCGCTTGTAACGTCGCCGCTCGGCATGCCCTGCAACAAGCCGCCATGGGGCGCGATGGTTGCGGTGGACCTCAAGGCGGGCAAGGTGCTGTGGGAGTCGAAGGTCGGCACCAGCGAGGACACCGCGCCATTGGGGCTCGCATTGGCCACCGGCATGCCGCTGGTCAATGGTCTGCTGCCGACGCGCGGCGGCGCGATCTTCACCGGCGCGATGGATGCCTACCTGCGTGCGTATGATGCGAAGACCGGCGCCGAACTCTGGCAGGGGCGACTGCCAGTGCCGGGCGTCGCCAATCCGATGACTTACGCCGCGAATGGAGAACAGTATGTGGTCATCGCCGCCGGCGGTCATTCGGAAGTCGGCACTTCGATCGGCGACAGCGTTGTGGCGTTTCGTCTTGCGCGCGACGGAGAGGCGCCGTCGCTGCGCTCGCTTTATATCGATCGTCCCGGCGGCCGACTTCGCGCCGGCGCGATCGTGCTTGGCGCGTTGCTCGTCATGTCTCTTGCCTTTGTTCTAGCCTGGCGTGTTCGGCACAAGGTGCGGGCGTGACTTAAACCCAGCGCTTGTCAGCGGTGAAGTCCACTGTCAGCCAATAGCCGGGGCTGAGCCCGCCCATGGCCAGGGCAATCTCCGCACGGATGGCGTCGAGTTCGGCGAAGGTCTTGCTGATCTCGCCGGACGGTGCCACCAGCCCGATCTCGATGAATTGCTGGCGGCCGGATCGCATCACATGCGAGCTGCAGTCGCTGAAGCCGTGCTTGTACGCGATCGATTGCGCGAGCTCGCGAACCTCCTCGTCGAGATCGCTTGGCGCGACCTGCAGGATGTCGCGCCCGGCATTCCAGATCGTCGAGAGCGGAAACGGCAGCAGGCAGATCGCAACCACCAGCAGGATCAGCGGATCGACCAGCGGTGCATAGGCCGCTGCTGGAGTCTTCGTCATCACCGCTCCGAGCAGGAAGCTGATGCAGACCGCCAGACTGAGTACACCGCCCATAAGCCAGGCACGGGCATCGATGTCGAGCAGTTGCGAGCCGTGTTCGCCGGCCGAGCGGCGGATATAGATGCTCATGCCGAAGCTGATGGCACCCGCCACCGCGGCGAAGATAGCGCCGGGGCCGAATTCGATGGCGCGACCGCCGGTGATCAGTCCGTTGAGACCGTCGATGAAGGCATAGGCGCAGGCGAAGCTGAGCACCGTGCCGTTGATCAGCGCGAGGATCGGTTCAAGGTGCCAGTAGCCATACTGGAAGCGGTCGTCTTCGCCTCTGCTGATCAGTCTTGCGGTCAGCAATGCAACGCCGGTCATGGCTGCGTCGATTAACGTGTAAAAACCGTCGAAGGCGATGGCGCGCGAACTGATGGCGAGCCCGAAAGCGATGCTGGCAAATGAAATGAGAAGCGTGACGTAAATCGAAATCTTCAGGAGCCGCTGCTCCTGTTTGGTATCGGTCAACATTGGGAACTTAGGCGGGGTGTCCGCTGCATCCTTTTACCGTTGGGGATAGGTTACCCTATCACAGATGGCGTTCAGCCGCTTTGACCGCTACCGCAAGATAAATAAAAAACCGGCTGCGATGCAGCCGGTTTGTCATATTTCCGAGATGTTCGTGTCGGTGCAGGCGACGGTATGAATCACCCTGCCGGTGTCTGGGTTTACGAACAGAGCGCCTTGCCACAGCGGGCCTGATTGATCTTCTCCTTCAGCGCGTCTGCGCCGACGGCACCGATGATCACCTGCTTGCCGATGACGTAGCTCGGCGTGCCGTTCATGCCCATGGATTCCGCAAGCTTGAAGTTCTCTTCGATGGTCGCGCGCACTTCCGGGCTGGCCATGTCCTTTTCCAGTCTGGCGACGTCGAGACCTGCTTCCTTGGCCGCTGCCAAGGCGCGGGCCTTGTCGGCCTGGCCGCGGCCGCTCAACAGCTTCTGGTGGAAGTCGAGATACTTCTTGCCGGTCGGGTCCTGCATGCGCACGGCAACAGCAACCTGGGCGGCTTCAACCGAGCCGGGCCCGAGCACCGGGAATTCCTTCAGCACGACCTTGAGCTTCGGATCGTTCTTCATGATGCCGACCATGTCGTCCATGGCGCGCTTGCAGTAGCCGCAATTGTAATCGAAGAACTCGACGAAGGTGACGTCGCCATCCTTGTTGCCGACGACGACACCGCGTGGCGAGTTGAAGATGGTGTTTGCGTTCGCGGCGATCGCAGCCTGATGCTTCTCGGCTTCAGCCTGGGCCTGACGCTTGGTCAGCTCGGCCGAGACCTCTTCGAGGATTTCCGGATGGGTGATCAGGTAGTCCTTGATGATCTTCTGGATCTCGCCGCGCTGGGCGTCATTGAACGTCTGCGCCGATGCAGGCGCGCCGCACAGGGCGAGGGCCACAGCGGCAGAGGCGAGAAGGCGGAACGAAGGCATGGGCAAATTATCCTTTGGAAAAGGCCGAGTCAGAAAGCCACGTGTCATTCGGGAAGCTGCTTAGCATTTTGAGGGCGAAATACGCGTTATTTGTGAAGGCGGTCACGCGCAATTCATCGTGGTGCCGCAGGTCTCAGAAGCCGGAATGGTGGTGATCCGGCCCGGTCATTGCAGTGAGGGCATGCGGTGCCGGCAACGGAGCGCTTCCGATCTCGTCATCGAAGATCGGTGCCAGCGGCGGTGCAGGCTCATAGAGCACGACCCGGTTCTTGCCGCTGTGTTTGGCCTGATACAGGGCGTGATCGGCAGCCGCCATCAGCCGTTCGGGGGAGGCGATGAGGTCGGAGGACCACTGCGCGACGCCGATGGAGGCGGATAGGGTTCTCACTGTGTGTCCGGCATTGCCAAATTGTCGCGGGCAGGCCGCCAGCACACGCCGCGCGATCTCGCCTGCCTGCTGCAGGTCGGTGTCGGGCAACACGATGCAGAACTCGTCGCCGCCGCATCGGGCCAAAGTATCGCCGGGGCGCAACTGATCTTGCGCCGCTTGGGCGAATTGCTTCAGGCAGTCGTCGCCGGCGCTGTGACCGAAGCCATCATTGACCGCCTTGAAGCCGTCGAGGTCGATCGCCAGCAGTGCGTATGGGCGTGCGGTCCGCCGCGCCATCGCACATTCCTCGTCCATCCGCTGCAACAGGCGGCGGCGATTGCCGGCGCCGGTCAGATCGTCGATCAGCGCCAGTTCGGCTGCGTCGCCGCGCAGGCGGTCGATCGCCATCATCAGCAGTCCGTAATTCCATGTCATGGCGAGGAATGCCGCCACCAGCATGAAGCCGGCCTGTACCGCATCGACCGTCACCATGGTCGTCTCGCTGCCGCCCAAATGAAGCAGCGCGGCAATCGCGCGGCAGGCAAAAGCAACAAGCAAGAGAATCGAGAGGTAGCCGGCCATCCGTGCGCCGTGATTGCTGCGCCGATGATCGCGCGACAGTAGCAGTGGTAGCGTCAGCGCTACGGGAACGCCCTGGCTCAGCGAGTAGACGACAACGCGCATCGCATATTCGTCGATGACCAGTCTGAAGAACATGAAGCCGGCGAGGCTCGCGGAAATTACCAGGGCGGTGGCGATCCAGGATGTAGGCCTGTCGTAAAAGCGACGGATGCCGACCTCTGACAGACAGTAAGCGAGAACTGTCATCTGCGCGGCGAACAGCAGGCCGACGGGATTGGGAAACAGCAGGCCGAGAGCAGGGCCGGCCGACGCGCTCAGCGAAGCGGCGCTCCAGTAGCGGGCCGGGACGAAGTTCGGATAGCAGCGTGCGACATAGGCCCAGACGAGACCTGACGACAGGAAGTTGGCGAGCGTGAACCAGAAGATGGTCGTCGTGCTCATCGCCGCAGGTCCCACGTGCGTGTGACGCCGCTGTGTGCGGTTTCGTGATCCGATGGCTGCATTGGTCTCCCCGCCGGACGCGATGAGCGCATCCATTTTCACTAAATGCAGCGAGTTCCGTTAACGGAACCTGACCGCTGCCGGCGAGAAGCTTGGGGTGGTTGTAAAAGGATGAAGATCATATCGGCGTGGACGGCAGGGCTCGGTGAGGCCACGCATCGGTCTGCTGGCGGGCAACCTTTGCCATCGGCCCGCGTCAGCCCTCCCTCGGACGATTTGATATACCCTCCCGTCGGTTGTGCCGGTGGGAGGGACCATGAACGCCAGGCTTGAACGGAAACTGAGGGTCCTCACGACGATTATGGCCGCTGGCGCCGCCGCCGGCGTGGCGTTCAGTGCCACCCACGATCTGCCCATTCTGCCCGGGCTCGTCATCGGATTGGTGATCAGCACGGTTCTGGGCGGCTTCGAAATCATGGTGGCCGATGGTCCGATCCGGATCTGGCTGAGCGGTCGCTCGTTCACCGCCAACCTCCTGATCAAGAGCGCGTTCTGCGCCGTCGTGATTTTGGCCGTGCAATGGTTTCGGCTTGCGGATGTGCTGATCGGGCGGACGGTCGAGATCGCGGAGGATACGTTCTGGTCCAGCCTGGTCTATTCGGTCGTCGTCTCCATCGTCGTCAATCTGGCTTTGGCAATCACCAATCTCGTCGGCGGACGCGCTTTGTTGAACTTCTTCACCGGGCGCTATCACACGCCGGTCGAGGAAGAGCGTTTCGTCTTGTTCGTGGATATTGCGGGCTCAACCAGCCTGGCCGAGCAACTTGGTGGCATCGGTATCCACCGTTTCCTCGATCGGACCTTTCGCCTGCTATCGCTCCCGGTCGTCGACTATCGTGGCGAGGTGCTCGCCTATGTCGGCGACGAGATGATCGTGACCTGGACGAAGCGGGACGGTGCGGTCGATTGCCGTCCGTTGCGCTGCTTCATGGCCATGCGCGACGAACTGGCGCGCATGGCGGGGCAGTTTGAGCGCGAGTTTGGCACGGCGCCCCGCATTCGCGGCAGCCTGCATTTCGGGCCGGTGATCATCGGCGAAATCGGCGACGTCAAACGTGCGATTGTCTTCAATGGCGACGTCATGAACACCGCCTCGCGGCTGGAAGAGCTCAGTCGCGGTGTAGAGGGCGGTTTTGTCGCATCGAAGGCGGCGATGGATTGCTTTGCCTCGGCACCGCCATTCACGGTCAGTGCACTCGGTCATCTTCCCATTCGTGGACGTGTGGATGGAATTGTCGCATTCGGATTGCAGCCGCCGCGCGAAACATAATGAAATAAACGCGCAAACAAATGGCAAATCAACCGTGCAAGAGTTTCCGGACATGGAAACCCGCATGGCCCAGTTTTCAAGCTTCACTTTGATCGTTGCAGAGCTCGCGTGATGCCTCGCGCGACGCTTTCCATTATTTGCACAGCGCTGCTGCTGTCGGCCTGTGCGTCGCTGCCGCGCGCGCCGCTGATCGCAAGCGCGCGCGCGACGATCCCGCAGATTCCGTTGGCCAGGATATCGCCCGACGAAGGCTATCGCATCTTCGCGGGATCGCGGCGCCGTGCCGCACCGCTCACCATCCTTGCCTTGTCCGGCGGCGGCGCTGACGGCTCCTATGGCGCAGGATTCCTGAAAGGCTGGTCCGACTCCGGGCTGCGCCCCGAGTTCGATATCGTCACCGGCTCCAGCGTCGGCGCCCTGATTGCGCCATTCGCGTTTCTCGGCCCGGGCTATGACGGCCGTCTCGAAGCGATCTTCACCAGCGGCGCGACTGAAAATCTGATGCGTATCGCGGGGATCAACGCCGTTGTTGGATCGGGCGTCTTCAAGGCGGGACCGATGAAAGACCTCATCTCAAAATATGCCGATGATCGGATCATCGATGCGGTCGGCGCACGGTATCGCAAGGGCAAGATGCTCATCGTGGCCACCACGAACCTCGACACCCAAGGGACGACGCTCTGGAATATGGGGGAGATCGCAAGCAGCGATAGTCCTGGCCGCTATGAGTTGTTCCGGAATGTTCTCGCTGCGTCGGCCGCTATTCCCGGGATTTTCCCGCCGGCCTTGATCGCCGTCGAGTCCGGCGGAAACATGTATTCCGAGATGCATGTCGATGGCGGCGTGACATCGAATATTCTGGCTGTGCCGGAAAGCGTGTTGACGGCCCATGCGGGATCGCTGGCTACGAAGTCTCGGGTCTTCGTGATCGTTAACGGCAAGCTGTCGCCCGACGCCTCCTATACGTCGGATCTGACGCTTCCGATCGTGGCGCGCTCGTTTCAGACCTCGGTGAAGGCCAATACGCGCAATGCGATGATCGCGACATACGATTTCTGCAAACGCAACAACTGGGATTTCAAAGCAACGGCCATCGACGCGGGCAAGCTCACCACGAGCGATCCAACCAATTTCGATACTGACTATATGAAAGAGCTCTACGCCTACGGTCGTGCCAAGGGCGGTTCGGCCAGTGGATTTCAATCGAACCTGGAAGGGCTGAGGGGGCAGGGTAGCTAGATGTGTCGCATCGCTCCAACAGCGTCCTTGGAACGCTCCCGAATACGGATATCCGTTCGGCGCCTCTGGTCTCGTACAAAAGACATCGCGTTCCTGAGCGTGGAGGTTGCGTATTATCCGTTGCTCGTCTTCGGGATCGCGATGATCCTGTGGTCCGGCTGAACAGGTGTTGCTTACGAAGGATCATTCTTCAGTGATGGTCTGCAGCGGCACCGTGTGGTCGCATGGCGAGCGCGTCGTTCAGGCTGCGACCGACGATACGTTCGCGATATCGATCTCAATGGAAAGCGTCTGCCTTAACCCGTGAGGTTGCCGGTTCTCGATCTCGAGCGTGCCTCCCTGTCGTTCGACAATTTCCTTGGCGATGGCCAGGCCGAGCCCGGCGCCGGGAATTGACTGGCGGCGGGCCGGATCGGCGCGAAAGAACGGTTCGAAGGCACTTGCCAGGAATTGTTCGGGAATGCCGGGACCGTTGTCATCGATCAGGACGACAGCGCGGCGATCGTGAACGCTCAGGCTTACGATGGCGCCGCCGCCATGGGTCGCAGCATTGATGATGAGATTGCGCAGGGCGCGCTTGAGTGCGAGCGGTGAGATCTTGACGCTGCTGTGATCGAGTCCGGCAATTGTCACCGGCATCTTGATCAGGGTGAGTTCGGCGCAAACGTCCCCGACGAGTTCGTCGAGTCTGACGTGTTCGGTTCCTTTTCCGACGGTCTCTTCCCGAACGAGCTGGATGGCGCTGTCGGCAATGTGATCCATTTCATCGAGGTCATGCAGCCACTCCTCACGCTCTCGTTCGTTGAGAAATTCGGCGCGCAGACGCATGCGTGTCATGGGTGTCCGCAAATCGTGCCCCGCGGCAGCTACAAGTCTGATCTTGCTGTCCATCGCTTTTTTCAGACTTGCGCCCATCATGTTCAGTGCCTGAGCGGTTGCCTTGATTTCGATAGACCCTTCTTCTTTGAGCACGGGCAGCACGCCGTTCTTGCCAACGGACATCGCCATGCTCTGCAGCAATTTAAGCTGGTTCGTCGTCTGATGGGCGACCGTAAGAGCAACCCCGATGACGCCAACCGTGATCAGTACCATCCAGCCGGCGAGGCCCCACCACACTTCAGGAGGCGGCGCGTGCTCGCGTATGGGCCAGCTCAGCCAGCCGGGGCCCATCTTGATGGACGCCCATCGTTGGCCATCCGGCGTTTGCTTGACGAAAATGTCGAAATTGGCTTGCGATTTTTGAAATGCTTCCTGCAGAAGCTTGGTCGGCGCTTCCAGAAGCTTTCCCTCGATGGGCGCCGGCTGAAGATGAAAGACTGCATCGTTTCCGCGAAAGGTGATGCTGTTGGAAAATGCAGCGACGCGAGACGTCAATCCGTCACGAAAATCCTTTTCGACCAGCCCGAGTATCATTTGCGACATCACGGCGCTGGCCAGGATCACCACGCAAAGGACCGAGCCCACGAGCATCAAGGAAAATCGAATGCGTATGGAGTTCATGTGTCTGCGCCAATGGTTTCAACGCGTGCCGAGAAAATGTAACCGCCGTTGCGCACGGTTTTGATCAACTGGAAATCATCATTGTCGCCAAGCTTCTTGCGCAACCGGCTCATCAACACGTCGATCGAGCGATCGAATACGTCGTCGGAGCTGCGGTTCGTCAGTTCGATCAACTGATCACGCGAGAGCAGGCGACCCGGCCGTCTGACGAGCACCAGCAGGAGTTCAAATTCGGCTGTTGTGAGATCGAACGGCTGCCCGTTTTCGTCCAGCAACTGCCGCGCGCCGGGATGGAGTTTAAATCTGCCGAAGTGATGCTCGAGTACCTGGGAGAGCTGGATATCCTGCGTCACCTTGCGACGAAGAACCGCGCGGATGCGGGCGAGCAATTCGCGCGGATTGAACGGCTTGCCGAGATAGTCGTCCGCGCCGATTTCGAGGCCGATGATCCGGTCGACATCCTCCTTCAGCGCCGTCAACAGGATGACGGGTATCTCGGAACCCTCCCGCCGAAGATCGCGGCAGATATCGAGCCCCGACCCATCGGGGAGCAGGACATCGAGAACGATCAGGCTGACCTCGTTGGTCTGCAGCGCTTCCTTCATCGTTCGCTGGTCGGAGGCGATGGATACGCGGTAGCCTTGTTCGGTCAGATAGCGTCCCAGCAGTTTTCGTATGGCAAGATCGTCATCGACGATGAGGATGTGAGACATGGTCTGCATTGGGCGGCATCCGGCTCCAGGCGGTTGTTCGTTCAACGTGACTGCTAATGTCGTAGCATAGCTGTCTTGGGCGGAGGGACGGTAATCACTGTCATGCATGTCCGGTCATTCCGTCACCGGCATTGCGTCGTCGTTCCACTCGGGAGGTGCTCCCATTTTCCCGCCGATGAAGGCGGAAACGCCGGTGCGCCCGAAGGCGTCACAGGCGGCGTATTTGGGCTTGCCCCCAAAGGCCGAATTCACGCGCTGCATACTGGGCGTGGACAGCTTCTTGTCGAACGGATTTTCACCGGTAATGAGGAGCTTGCTGAAATCTGCGCCGAACTCGCCCGCCAGGTCGTAGGCATCGCCGGATGCCGCAACGCGCGGCGTGCTCGTCAACATGTCAGCATCGCGGGCCCAGACGAATGCCGCTTTCTGCTGGCCTTGTACGTCGCGGGCTTCCGCCTCGACCGACAGGCCGCCCATGCCGTATGGGATCCGGGGCACGACGATGGGAAAGCCTGCACTGATGAACATAGGTGCGGCGGAGGCAACCTTGGCGGCCCCAGCGACATTCGGGTCGGTGACGGTCACACGCGTCACGGTGACATGCACCGTTAGGTCGGCGGGTTGCCCGGATGGGACCACATTGAAGCGGTCGCTCAGTCCGATACAGACGGAACGGTCGACAGCATTCGCGATGACGCGACGTTGCTTGTCGGTGAGGGCGGCTCGAGATGCGGCATGAGAGAATGACGTGGGTATGATGCTGACACTCCTGGCCGCCAGGACACCGGCCTTGTCGACGCGCATCTTGGACTTGGTAGTGATGCCGTCGGCCGGCGCGAGGTCGTTATACGAGGCGAGAGACCCTGATGTCTCCAGCTGCGCCGTGGCGCATCCAGCGACAGTTGCTGTCAAAGCGTGCAGGCATATCAGTTTCAACACCTGGTTGATGGCGTTCGCACGCATAGAGATGTCCCCCAATAGTCAGGGACACTGCGTACGGAGACAAATTGTCAGCCACATTGCGAAAGATTACGGATCAGCCGCCATTTGTTTCAGAACATTGCAGGGGAGGCGCGCTAGTTCTTGCCCGGCATTTTCGCGGCGATGATGTCATCGGCCTTCACCCAGCCGGGCGTGCCCACGGCAAACCGCGCCTTGGCGCGCGAGGCAAGGTCGCGGGCGGTCTTGTTGTCGCCGCGCAGGAATGCGGCCTGGGCCGAGGCCAAGTCGGCCTCTGCGAGTTCGCCCTTGCGGCCATAGGCCATGGCGAGCTGCATATAGCCGACGGGCGCTTCACTCTCGCGCGCCACAGCAGTGCGCAGGATGCGGATCGCCTCGTCGGTATAGGCCTTGTTGTCGGAGGCGACGAGTGCCTGGCCGAGCATCATCTCGATCAGTGGCGCGTTGTTGGAGAGCTGCACCGCGCGGCGCAGCGGCGCGATCGCCTCATTGGGCTTGCCGCCTTCCAGCAAGGCCTGGCCGCGCAGCTCGTAGAAATACGGATTGTTCGGTTGCGCCTTGATCAGCGCATCGATCTGCTCGACAGCCACGCGCAGATCGCCATGGCGATAGGTGGCGATGGCGCGGGCATATTGCGCGGGCAGGCTGGTGTCGGACGGCGGATAGCGCCGCAATACCGTGTCGCGCTGCTCCATGAAGCCGGCGGTCTTGGCGCGCATCAACTCGTGGCGCAGCATCAGTGCCGGATCGTCCTTCTTGTCCCAATAGGGACTCGACTTCGCAAGCTCCTCGAGGGCGGCAACGCGCTCCCGGGGCATCGGATGCGACATCATATACGGGTCGCTTCCGCGTGCTGCGAACAGGCTGTCGGTGCCGAAGCGCTGGAACGTCTCGTACATGCCCTTGGACGACTGGCCGGTCTGGTTCAGGAATTTGACGCCGGCGCGATCGGCGTTTTCTTCCTGCTGCCGCTGATAGGACAGCATCGTATTCATCATCATCGCTTGCGGCGCGGCGACCGCTGCGGCGCCGATATTGCCGGCAGCACCATTGGAGTTGCCGCCGCGCGCTCCGGCCGCCATGGCGCCGACGCCGAGCAGCATCGCCACGATCATCTGGGTCTGCGCCTGCGCCATGCGCTCGCGCAGCTTTGACAGATGGCCGCCGGCGAGATGGCCGGTTTCGTGGGCGAGCACGCCGATCAGCTGGTTCGGCGTCTGTGACTGCATCAGCGCGCCGTGATTGACGAAGATGCGGCGGCCGTCGGCGACGAAGGCATTGAAGCTGGCGTTGTTGATGATGACGACCTGGATGTTTTGCTTTTCGAGGCCTGCGGCGCGCAGGATCGGGCGCGTATAGTCACGCAGCAGCTGTTCGATCTCGGCGTCGCGCAGCAGGCGCGGGGCGTCGCCTTGCTGCGCATGGGCGGCCATTGGCGTCAGCGTCAATGCCGCCGCGGTCAGCAGCGTGGTCAGCTTCGAGAACAATCGAGATGCAGCCCTTTTAGGCTGCAGCTGCAGGTCTTTCATCATTGGCCGAGGTTCGGATTCGATATAAGCCCTAACAAGTCAAATATTGCGGCGGGAGCGCGGCGTTGCTCCCATGCCGTAACGTGCATAACGCCGCGCAGATAGCAGATTTCCATGCCAGATACGATCCTCAAAACCCGGGCACACAGCCTTCTTGCGGCGTCCGGACGCAGCGATGTTCCCCCGTTCATGGTGATGGATGTGATGGCCGCCGCGGCGCGGATCGAGGCCGCTGGCGGGCATGTGATTCACATGGAAGTCGGGCAGCCGGCAGCGCCCGCGCCGAAGGTGGCCATTGAGGCCGCGCAGGCCGCACTGGCGCACGGGCGGATCGAATATACCGCTGCGCTTGGCACCCCGTCGCTGCGTGCGCGAATCTCCAGGCATTATCGCGACGTTTATGGCTGCACGGTCGATCCGGAGCAGATCGTGGTGACTACCGGCTCCTCCGGCGCGTTCATCCTGTCCTTCCTGGCCCTGTTCGAGCCCGGCGACCGCGTCGCCGTCACCGTGCCTGGCTATCCGCCGTATCGGCATATTCTGACTGCGCTGGGCTGCGAGCCGGTGCTGATCGAAACCCATGCCGACAAGCGGCACGCTCTGACCGCCGAGGATCTGCTCGCCGCGCATCGCGAGAAGCCGCTGAAGGGCGTGCTGGTCGCTAGTCCGGCCAATCCCACGGGCACCATGATGTCGCGCGAAGCGCTCACCAGCCTGATCCACGCGGCCGATGATGCAGGCATTCGTTTCATCTCCGACGAAATCTATCACGGCCTCGATTATGCATTCCCGGCAGTGACCGCGGCGGAGCTGTCGCCGAACGCGCTAGTCATCAATTCCTTCTCGAAATATTTCTGCATGACCGGCTGGCGCGTCGGCTGGATGGTCGTGCCCAAGCCGCTGGTGCGGTCCATGGAACGGCTGCAGCAGAACCTGTCGATCTCGGTGCCGACGCTGTCGCAGATTGCGGCAGAAGCTGCGTTCGACGGTCATGCACAGATGGAAGACATCAAGCATGGCTATCAGGAGAACCGCCGCATCCTGACCGCAGGATTGCCGCAAGCCGGCCTCACGGACTTCCTGCCGGCCGATGGCGCCTTCTATCTCTATGCAGACGTGTCGAAATTCACCACTAACAGCTTCGATTTCGCCAAGCAGATGCTGGAACAGGCACATGTGGCCGCAACGCCCGGCAGCGACTTCGATCCGATCCATGGCAAGTCCTATATTCGCTTTTCGTATGCGAGCTCGACCGAGGACATGCATGAGGCGGTCGCGCGGATCAGCAAATGGCTCGGGCAGGGTGGTCCGAAGTGAGCGAGCCTGTCTTGTCGATGGATTCATCTGTCTCGAATTTGCCCCACGTCTCGATCGCCAGTGTGTGGTGGCCAAGCCGCGGTGAAGGCTTGGCTTCTGCGCGCCGCGCCATAGTGCTGGCGGCGTTCGGAGTCGCGTTGTTGGCGGTGTCGGCGAAGATCAATCTGCCATTGCCATATGTGCCGATGACCCTGCAGACGCTGGTCGTTTTGATGATCGGCGCCGTCTATGGCTGGCGCCTCGGCACGTTGACGATCATCGCCTATCTCGCCGTCGGTGCATTGGGATTGCCGGTGTTCGCCGGGCCCGTTGGCGGTCTCAAACCGCTCACAGGGGCGACGGCCGGCTTCCTGTCCGGCTTCGTTGTTGCTGCGTTCATCACGGGCTGGTTCAGCGAACGCGGATGGGATCGCTCGATGGTCCGCCTGTTCGTTGCCATGGCCATCGGCCACATCGTGATCATGGCCATGGGCTTTGCGTGGCTGGCTTACGGTATGAAGCTCGGCGCCGAGAAAGCCTGGTTGGTCGGCGTGATGCCGTTCCTGGCGGGGGCATTAGTGAAGAACACATTGGGCGCGATCCTGGTACCCGTCCTGCGCGGATTGGTTGATCGCCGGTATCGCTGAACGCTCGGCGCGATATTTGTTCGTTAATCGCCCAAGTAATTCCGCGTGGCGGCTTGCAAGAGGCCGCCCATGTGACTAATGACCGCGGCAGTAAAAATGCTCAGGGAGTTGAAGCGGAATGTCTGCGGTAACGGCAACGGCGGGTCCGGGAGCGGCCGCTCCGGTCAAAAAGCCCTGGTACAAGGTTCTCTATATTCAGGTGCTGATCGCTATCGTGATCGGTGTGCTGGTCGGGTGGCTGGAGCCTCAGTTCGCCACCAATGAATGGATCAAGGCGCTCGGCGACGGCTTCATCAAGCTGATCAAGATGGTGATCGCGCCGATCATCTTCTGTACCGTGGTGTCTGGCATTGCCCATATCCAGGACGCCAAGAAGGTCGGCCGCGTCGGCATCAAGGCGCTGGTCTATTTCGAGATTGTCTCGACCTTCGCGCTGATCCTCGGCCTTGTGATGGGCAACCTGTTCCAGGTCGGCCATGGTCTGGTGACCAAGACCGAAGGTAGCGCAGGCGCAGTCGCCAATTACGTCAAGCAGGCTGAAGCAACGAAGTCGGTCGATTTCGTGCTCAACATCATTCCCGACAGTGTCGTTGGCGCCTTCGCCAAGGGCGACATCCTGCAGGTGCTGTTGTTCGCGATCCTGTTCGGTTTTGCGCTGATGGCGCTGGGCGAGCGTGGCCACAGGTTGCGCGACATGATTGATGAGACGTCGCATGCCGTGTTCGGCGTGATCGCCATTGTCATGAAGGCGGCCCCTCTCGGCGCATTCGGCGCGATGGCCTACACCATTGGCAAGTTCGGCCCGGCGGCGCTCACCAACCTGTTGAGTCTGATCGTGCTGTTCTACGCGACTGCAGCGCTGTTCGTGGTGGTCGTGCTCGGCATCATTGCCCGCATCGTCGGCTTCAACATCTTCAAGTTCATCGTCTACATCAAGGATGAGCTTTTGATCGTGCTCGGCACTTCTTCGTCGGAAAGCGCGTTGCCGCAGCTGATGGAGAAGCTGCAGCGTCTGGGCTGTTCGAAGTCGGTCGTCGGCCTCGTGGTGCCGACCGGCTATTCGTTCAACCTCGACGGCACCAACATCTACATGACCCTGGCGACGCTCTTCATCGCCCAGGCGCTCGGTGTGGATCTGTCGTTCGGCCAGCAGGTGACTATCCTGATCGTGGCGATGCTGACCTCCAAGGGCGCTTCGGGCGTCACCGGCGCCGGCTTCATCACGCTGGCAGCCACGCTGTCGGTGGTCGATCCGCGTCTGGTGCCTGGCATGGCGATCGTGTTCTCGATCGACAAATTCATGAGCGAGGTGCGCGCGCTGACCAACATCACGGGCAACGGCATTGCTACGGTGTTCGTGTCGTGGTGGGAAGGCGAGCTTGATCACGACACGATGCACGCCAATCTCAACAAGACCATCGACCCATCGGATGTCGAAACGGCAATCACGACGGACTGATCCGCAGTAGATTGCAGCACTAAAAAAGCCGCCCGGTTTTGCCGGGCGGCTTTTCGTTGTTGCGTTGAGAGCGCTTAGTCGTTGCCGAGGACGCGTGACCACCAGCCAGCTTTGCGCGGCTGGGCTTCGGCTGCTGGCGCTGCGGCCACAGGAGCAGGTGTCGGCTCCGGTGTAGTGATCACAGGCGCTGCAGCGGGCTGCGGCTCCGGAGACGTCGAACCGAAGTTGACCTTCTCGCGCACCGTCGAGCGACGACGTGCTGCAGCTTTGTCATCTTCCTGCGGTGCCGCGGCTTCCTGCACGGGGGGAGGTGCTGCGACGGGAGCAGGAGCGACCGGCGTCGGCTCGGGCACGGCTGGAGCGAACATTGGCACGGCGTTGTGACGGCTCTGTTCGGCCTCTGGCTGTGGCGCTGCATAGGACGTCACGGTGTCCGACGCTGCGTACTGGTGCGGCTGTGCGTCGTGGCGCGTGTCCTGACCTTCGAGATCGGCCACGGCATCGCTGGCCTCCGAGGTCTGCGTCGGTCCGAGTTCATCGGAGATCGATCCGGCCAGACCTTCGTCGTTACCGCCACGCCGGCGGCGTCCGCCGCGACGGCCACGGCGACGCAGGCGACGCTCGCCATCGGCCGGCTGATCGGCACGGGCCTCACGAGGCTGATCGTCGGCCTCGTCGTCTTCACCTTCGTTGTCGTCGCCAACGGTTTCGACGTTACCTTCGACCGTGCCTTCAGCGGCGTTCTGGAGATCGCCGCCCTCGCGACCGGGAGCGCCGCCTTCGCGTGCCTCACCGGAGCGACCGCGACGGCGCCGACGGCGCTTGCGCTTGCGGCCATCGCTGTCTGCATCGCCGGTAGCGCTTTCACCCGAGGTCTCGTCGTCGGTGAGACCTTCGGTCTCCTCGGTTTCGATTTCGGCTTCCGTCTCGAACAGGTCTTCGTCGTCGAACGGTTCTTCTTCCAGCGGGGGCGGGAAGGCTGCGACCTGCGCCGCGAGCAGCGCCTTGGCGGCTTCCAGCGTATGGACCTGTTCGCCGCGGTCGATCACGAAGGACTGCTGACCGCTGACATTCGGATCGGCGATGACGGCGAGCGTCACCTTGAAGCTGTTTTCGAGATCGCGCAGATGGCCACGCTTGTGGTTCAGCACATAGAGCGCGACATCGGTGCGGGTGCGCACGATCAGGTTATGCGTGGCGCCCTTCATCAGGATTTCTTCGAGGCCGCGCAGCAACTGCAGGGCCACCGACGACACCGAACGAACGTGACCGCTGCCGCCGCAATGCGGGCAGATATCCGTGGAGCTTTCCAGCACGCTGGCGCGGATGCGCTGGCGCGACATTTCGAGCAGGCCGAAATGCGAGATGCGGCCGACCTGAATGCGCGCGCGATCCTGGCGCAGGCAGTCACTCATCTTGCGTTCGACAGCGCGGTTATTGCGCTTCTCGTCCATGTCGATGAAGTCGATCACGATCAGACCGGCGAGATCGCGCAGGCGGAGTTGACGCGCGACTTCCTCGGCGGCTTCGAGATTGGTCTTCAGCGCGGTGTCTTCGATGTGGTGTTCGCGGGTCGAACGGCCCGAGTTTACGTCGATCGAAACCAAGGCTTCGGTCTGGTTGATGACGATATAGCCACCGGAGCGGAGTTGCACGGTCGGCGAGAACATCGCGTCCAACTGGCTCTCGACGCCCATGCGCGAGAATAGCGGCTGGCCGTCGCGATACTGTTTCACCGCGCGCACATTGCTCGGCATCAACATGTGCATGAAGTCGCGCGCTTCCTGATAGCCGGCTTCGCCCGCAACCTGGATTTCGTCGATTTCCTTGTTGTAGAGGTCGCGCAGCGAGCGCTTGATCAGCGAGCCTTCCTCATAGACGAGGGTCGGGGCCTGCGACTTCAGCGTCATGTCGCGGACGGTTTCCCACATCCGGATCAGGTATTCGAAGTCGCGCTTGATTTCCGGCTTGGTGCGCGAGGCACCGGCGGTGCGCAGGATGATCCCCATGCCTTCCGGCACGTCGAGGTCTGACACCACTTCCTTGAGACGCGAACGATCCTGTGCCGAGGTGATCTTGCGCGAGATGCCGCCGCCACGGGCAGTGTTCGGCATCAGCACGGCGTAGCGGCCGGCGAGCGACAGGTAGGTGGTCAGCGCAGCGCCCTTGTTGCCGCGCTCTTCCTTGACGACCTGCACCAGCATGACCTGGCGGCGCTTGATGACTTCCTGGATCTTGTACTGGCGACGCGGACGGAAGGCGCGCTCGGGGACTTCCTCGAGAACGTCGTCACCGCCGACGGATTCGACCTGATCCTCTTCGGCTTCTTCCTCGCCGTCGTCTTCGTCTTCCTCGTCGTCGTGTTCGTCGCTGTCAGCGGCAGCGGTGTGCTCGCCCTCGGCACGCTCTTCGTGGTGAACGTCCTCGGCATGCGCCGCGTTCTCTTCGGCGTGAGCGGCCTGTATCTGTTCGTCATGCGCGTGATCATCATGCGCCTCGGCGGCGACTGGCGCCGGCGTCTCCGCAACGGCTTCGACCGGAGCAGGCGAGAAGCCTGCCGAAACAGGCTGTTCGGTCACAGGCTCGGATGCAACGACCTCGGACACGACGACCTCGGGAGCCGCAGCTTCGGCAGCGACGCTCTCGGACGCGACCGGTGCGGCGGCATGATCGTGATGATCATGGTCGTGCGCATGATCGCCTTCGGCGTGCTCATGCGCGTGGGTATGCTCGTGACCGTCATGGTCATGATGGTCGTGATCGGCAGCGTGGTGCCCGTCATCATGGGTATGGCTGTGGACCTCGAAGGCCGGATCGCGCGGCTGTTCGGCCTGCGACGGATCGATCGCCGTCGTATCGACGACATCGCTCTGCACCCGCTCGCCACGGTCGCGGCGACGGGAGTTGCGATGACGCGAGCGCTTACGGTTGGAGCGGTTTTCGGTCTCTTCCTCAGCTTCGCGATGGGCCCGTTCATCCGCCTCGATCAGCGCCTGACGGTCGGCGACCGGGATCTGGTAATAGTCGGGATGGATTTCGCTGAAAGCGAGAAAGCCGTGGCGGTTGCCACCGTATTCGATGAAGGCGGCCTGCAGCGACGGTTCGACGCGCGTGACCTTGGCGAGATAGATATTGCCGCGGAGCTGCTTGCGCTGCGCAGTCTCGAAATCAAACTCTTCGACGCGATTGCCGCGAACCACGACGACCCGGGTCTCTTCCGGGTGGGTCGCATCGATCAACATTTTGTTTGGCATTTGGAAGCTCATGGAGGCGGACGGCGTGCGTGGCGGCAAGCGCGTATCGCGCAGCCGGGTGACGCAACGGTCCACCTGATTCGGGGGTGAGGGGAAGGCCGAAACACAGCCCTGAACGCCGTGCCGATCGCGAGGTCAGTGCGGGGCGACGCGCGAGGCTTGGGCCTCGCATCGGCATAGTTCCCACCTGGGTCTCGGTCGGCATCACAGTCTGGCGCATCAAGCGTCGGCCCGTCTGAACATCTTGGCGGCAAAGGCGCCGCCTTTTGCTGACGTCCGGCGCGCCGCAGAACGCGGTCACCGGCTGTCGCATACTCCGCCCGTAAGGCCGGAATAATCGGTCATGAAGTGTCTAAAGCCGCCCCGGGAGCGAGAAAGGACCTGGGACCGGACACCGCCTGGGCTAAGACCGCCTCTCTGGGCAACCGCGCGCTGCGCTGGTTGTAGAGAGGAGGCCGGAAAACGCTGGATCCACCGATAGATGGTCGGGGGAACGAGCGTTGCACCGGGAGGCTGAACGCGACACAACCGGGAGTTAAACCGTCAGCTCTTCGTACATACGAGGAATGGGGGTCGCATGCAAGGGAAGCGTCACAAGGCTGCAACACTCAGGCTTATTCGATATGGCTGACTTAAGCTCCGGTTAACCCTGCAATCCTATTGGGTTAATGAGGGGCTGCTTCGGAGGCAGTGGATTCGTTGACGAGCCGCGCAAACCACATCGTCAGGCTGGCCACGGTGCTCTTCAGTGCCGGTTTTGGGCTGTTTTGGTGCCCGAACTCCGCCCAGGCCGCCGGCGAGACGCCACGCGCGGAAGTCGAGGGCGTTTTTCCGATCGCCTCCGACGTGCGGATCGCCGGTGACGAGAAACAGACCCGTTTCATTCTCGATCTCGACCGGAAGATCCCGCTGCGTGCCTTTGCGCTGGCTGACCCATATCGGGTGGTCATCGATCTTCCCCAGGTCAATTTCCATCTTGATCCCGGCGCCGGGACGGTCTCCCGCGGCCTGATCAAGGCGTTCCGCTACGGTCTGGTGATGCCGGGCGGGTCGCGCATGGTGTTTGACCTGACCGGACCAGCCAAGATCAAGAATTCCTACGCGCTCGATCCCGCCAACGGGCAGCCTGCGCGGATGGTGATCGAACTCGAATCGGTCGATCGCACCACATTCGTACAGGCGCTGGCGGTTGAGAATCGCCCGGATCTGCGACCGGCCGTCGGAACGACTGCTGCGGCATCTCCGGTTGCCACCAAGGTGGTCGCCAGCGCCGTGCCCGATGCCGCGCCGGACGCCCGTCCGGTCGTCGTGATCGATCCCGGTCATGGCGGTATCGACAACGGCACCCAGGCCGGCGGCGAGAGCGAGAAGGGGATCGTGCTGGGTTTCGGTCTGGCCCTGCGTGACCGTCTGGAGAAGCTTGGCAAATACCGCATCGTCATGACCCGCGCCGACGATACGTTCATCCCCCTGGATGAACGGGTGAAGGTGGCGCGCAACCAGTCGGCTGCCTTGTTTGTCTCCATCCATGCCGACGCATTGCCGCGAGGCGAGGGGGATGCACAGGGCGCCACTGTTTACACCCTGTCCGACAAGGCTTCCGATGCGGAGGCGGAGCGGCTGGCAGACTCGGAAAACAAAGCGGACGCCATCGCCGGCGTCAATCTGACGGAAGAGCCAACCGACGTTGCCGACATCCTGATCGACTTGGCGCAGCGCGAAACCCGGACCTTCTCAAACCGCTTTGCCCGGCTTGTGGTGGGCGAGATGAAGACCACGGCGCGGATGCACAAGCATCCCCTGAAATCGGCAGGTTTCCGCGTGCTCAAGGCCCCGGATGTCCCCTCGGTGCTGATCGAACTGGGTTACGTGTCCAACAAGGACGATCTCCAGCAGCTGATGTCCGAGAACTGGCGCTCCAAGACTGTCGGGGCGGTCGCCAAGGCGATCGACGGGTTCTTCTCCAAGCGGATGGTCTCTGCCGGCCCGGGAAACTGACGACCGGAACTGAAAATGACAAATCTTTCAGTACGAAAGCCCTGGCCTTCAGTATGAAAGCCCTAGTTTGGCCACAGCCGGCGCTCTATAAAAATTTCCGTGCGGCTGTCAGAATCGGTCAAGACTGACGGCCATTTTGGGTTGTCTCCTTGCTGATTTTTGCCGCGGGACTTTTTGCTGACTTCACGCCCGTAGGGCTGCCGTATGCTATATTGCGGCACAGCGATTGAAACGGATCGTCGATAATGCGTCTGCTGGTGCGGTTTATGGGTTTCTTGTTCGCCGCAGGAACCGTGGTGTTCCTGGTGGGCGTCGCCGCCGCAGCAGGGCTGATCTGGCATTATTCCAAGGACTTACCCGATTATTCGCAGCTTCAGGATTATGAGCCGCCGGTGATGACGCGCGTCCATGCGGCGGACGGTGCACTGCTTGGCGAATACTCCAAGGAGCGCCGGCTCTATCTGCCGATTCAAGCCGTGCCGAAGCTGGTGATCAACGCTTTCCTCGCGGCCGAAGACAAGAATTTCTACGAGCATGGCGGCCTCGATTATTCGGGCATGGCGCGCGCAATGGTGCTTTACGCGCAGAACCTTGGCTCCAACCGCCGGCCGCAGGGCGCATCGACGATCACACAGCAGGTTGCGAAGAACTTCCTTCTGACCAACGAGGTCTCCTTCACCCGCAAGATCAAGGAAGCCTTGCTGGCGATGCGCATCGAGCGCACCTATTCGAAGGACAAGATTCTCGAATTGTATCTCAACGAGATCTATCTCGGCCTCGGTGCCTATGGCATCGCCGCCGCCTCGCTGGTCTATTTCGACAAGTCTGTGAACGAACTGACCGTGTCGGAAGCGGCGTATCTCGCAGCTTTGCCGAAGGCGCCGTCGTCGCTGCATCCGATCAAGAACCGCGACCGTGCCATCGAGCGCCGCAACTATGTGGTTGATCGTCTGCTGGAGAACGGCTGGATCAAGCAGGCTGATGCCGACAAGGCGCGCAAGGAGACGCTGAGCGTCACCGGCCGCAACAGTTCGGGTCACATCTTTGCCGGCGAGTATTTTGCCGAGGAAGTGCGCCGCGACATCCTGGAACGCTACGGCGAAAAGAAGCTCTATGAGGGCGGCCTGTCGGTCCGCACCACACTGGATCCCAAGCTGCAGGTGATGGCGCGCAAGACCATGACCAACGGCCTGATCAATTTCGACGAGGTGCGTGGCTGGCGCGGGGCGACCAACAAGATCGATATTTCCGGTGACTGGGGCGTGAAGCTCGCCGAGGTCAAAGCGCTGTCCGACATCGCGCCGTGGAAGCTCGCGGTCGTGCTGGATGTCAGCGATCAGTCGGCGCGGATCGGCTTTCAGCCGGGCCGTGAACTCGGCGGTGCCGTGCTCAAGGATCGCCAGACCGGCATCCTGACGCTGGACGGCGTGCGCTGGGCCAAGCCCGCGGCCGGACCGACGAAGGGCAAAACACCGACGGCCGTGTCGCAGGTTTTGGCCGCGGGCGACGTGATCTATGTCGATCCGCTTACAAACAAGGACGGCTCGGTCGTCGAAGGCCAGTTCCGGCTGCGGCAGTATCCGGAAGTGTCCGGTGCCATGGTTGCGATGGATCCTTTGACTGGACGTGTGCTCGCCATGGTCGGCGGCTTCTCGTTCGACCAGAGCCAGTTCAACCGCGCCACGCAGGCCTATCGTCAGCCCGGCTCATCCTTCAAGCCGCTGGTCTATTCGGCAGCGATGGACAATGGCTACACGCCGTCCACCGTCGTAGTCGACGCGCCGATCGAGATCGATCAAGGGCAGGGCGCCGGGGTGTGGCGTCCGGAAAACTATTCGACCGGCAAGTATTACGGCCCGGTGACGCTGCGTAATGCATTGATGCGCTCGCTGAACACCGTGACAGTGCGACTGGCGCAGGACGTCGGCATGCCGCTGATCGGCGAATATGCCAAGCGATTCGGCGTCTATGATGAATTGCCGAACTATCTCTCCTATGCGCTCGGCGCCGGTGAAACGACCGTCATGCGGATGGTGACGGCCTACTCGATGTTCGCCAATGGTGGCCGCCGCGTGAAGTCGACGCTGATCGACCGTATTCAGGACCGCTACGGGCATACGATTTTCAAGCATGACCAGCGCGAATGCCGCGGCTGCGACGCGCCGGAGGGTTGGAAGAACCAAGCCGAGCCGCAGCTCGTCGATCGCCGCGAGCAGGTGCTCGACGCCATGACCGCCTACCAGATCACCTCGATGATGGAAGGCGTCGTGCAGGGCGGCACCGCGACCGTGCTCCGCGAAGTTGGTAAGCCGATCGCCGGCAAGACCGGTACGACCAATGACGAGAAGGATGCATGGTTCATCGGCTTCTCGCCTGACGTCGTGGTCGGTATCTATGTCGGTTACGACAAGCCCCGGAACCTCGGCAACAAGGCCACCGGCGGTGCGCTGGCTGCGCCGATTGCGAAGGACTTCATGAAGCTTGCGCTCGCCGACAAGCCGGCTGTGCCGTTCCGCGTGCCTGCTGGCATCAAGCTGATCCGCGTCGACGCCAAGTCGGGCATGCGCGCCGGACCGGGCGATGGCGGTCGCACCATCCTCGAGGCCTTCAAGCCGGGTACGGCGCCGCCGGACAACTATTCTGTGATCGGGGTCGCCGATGCGGATGGTCGTTCGCTCTCGGTGTCGCCGGAAACCGACCGCAGTTTCATGCGACCGGGAACGGGCGGGCTGTATTGAGGCTCATCTGACCCACAGCAGATCCTTGCGGATTGCGCTTTGCCGCGCACGCCGCTACATCCCGATCACCATTCGTATTGCGGCTGATGCCGCCAGATCAGAGTTTCCATGCGCGCTGAAATCGAACGCCTCGTAGAAGAGATCAAGCAGTCAGTCGGGCTGCTGAGGAGGCATCTTTGACGTCGATGCATCCACGGCACGACTTGCAGAGCTGAACGCTCTCGCCGAAGACCCCAATCTCTGGAACGACCCGCAAAAGGCCCAAAGGCTGATGCAGGAGCGCACCTCGCTAGAGGATTCGCTTCAGGGCATCGGCAAGGTCATGCGCGAACTCGACGATAATATCGAAATGATCGAGCTCGGCGAGGCCGAGGGCGATCAGGGCGTAGTGACCGAAGCCGAGAATGCGCTCAAGGCGCTGAAGAAAGAGGTCGCGCGCCGCGAGCTGGAAGCGCTGCTCTCTGGCGAGGCCGATCGCTTCGACACCTATCTCGAAGTCCATGCCGGCGCCGGCGGCACCGAGAGCCAGGACTGGGCCTCGATGCTGCTGCGCATGTATACGCGCTGGGCCGAAAAGCACGGTTTTAAGATCGAGTATCTCGAAGAGACGCAGGGTGAAGAAGCCGGCATCAAATCGGCCACCATCCAGATCTCCGGTCACAATGCCTATGGCTGGCTGAAGACCGAAGGCGGCGTGCATCGTCTGGTGCGTATCTCGCCTTACGACTCAAACGCCCGTCGTCACACCTCGTTCTCGAGCGTCGCGATCTTCCCGGTCGTGGACGACAGCATCAAGATCGACATCAACGAGTCCGATGTCCGCGTCGATACGATGCGTTCAGGCGGCGCCGGCGGTCAGCACGTCAACAAGACGGAGTCGGCGGTGCGTCTGACGCATATTCCGAGCGGCGTGGCCGTGGTCTGTCAGGCCGGCCGTTCGCAGCACAAGAACAAGGCCCAAGCTTGGGACATGCTGCGCGCGCGTCTTTACGAAATCGAGCTGAAGAAGCGCGAAGAGAAGGCTGCTGCCGATCAGGCCGCCAAGACCGATATCGGCTGGGGTCACCAGATCCGCTCTTACGTGCTGCAGCCCTATCAGATGGTGAAGGATCTGCGCACCGGCGTGCAGACGTCGGACACCTCAGGCGTGCTCGACGGCGATCTTGACGAGTTCATGGCGGCGACACTGGCGCAGCGCGCCTTCGGCACATCGCCAGGCGCAATCGACGACGTGGACTAAGCCATGCCCCAAGTTTTGCCCCATGTTGCGTTCATCGGTTTGGGACGCATGGGGCACGGCATGGCCGGCTGCTATCTCGAAGCCGGCTTCAGCGTTGCCGTCTGGAATCGCAGCAGGGCGAAAGCAGAAGATTTGATCGCACGTGGCGCACGCTGGGCAGCTTCACCGGCGGATGCAGCCGAAGGCGCCGATGCCATCGTCACGATGGTCGCCGATGACGAGGCTTCACAGACTGTGTGGCTCGGCATTGATGGTGCCGGGCGAACCGCGAAGGCGGACGCGCTGGCGATCGAATGTTCGACGGTGTCGCACCAGCATGCGCTCGATCTTGCCAGGGCGCTGCAGGATCGCGGCCTGATCTATATCGATAGTCCGGTCACCGGTCTGCCGGATGCGGCTGCGAGCGGCAAACTCACGCTGCTGGTCGGCGCGGATGCTGCGGACCTCGACAAGGCCCGGCCGTTCCTGGCGCCGATCGGATCGACGATCCGGCATTTCGGCCCCGTCGGATCGGGTACGGTTTACAAGCTGATCAACAACCTGATGGGCGCAATCCATATCGCTGGGCTCGCCGAAGGTCTGGCCATCGCAGAACATGCCGGGCTGGACATGAAGCTGGTGCTGGAGTCCATCGCGAGCGGCGTCGCGGCAAGCCCACAGGTGCTGCGACATGCGCCGCGGATGGTGGCCCGCGATTATTCAAGTGCATCCTTCACCGCTGCATTGCGCCATAAGGATGCGGCCTATGCTGTGAGATTGGCGGAGCAGCTTTTGCAGGCGAGGCCCCTGGTCGGCGCGGCGGCTGTTGAAGCCTATGAAAAGGCAAAGGCTTTCGCGCCCGACGATGACGAAGCCAAAATGATCGAGCTCATCTCGCAACCGAGAGACGGCTGAGCAAGCTAACCGCCCGCCAAAGTCTGCGGCGTCTTGAAACAGTCGCGTCGCTGCGTGGCCGCTTCCGTTCTTCTTGTCACCCGATATCATCCCCATGCCGGAACTCAATATCCGGCGCTGGCTTATCCTGACTCCGCATGTCGCGGTGTCACGAATTCAACGGGGTGTGGGGCATGAAGAAGATCATTCCAATTCTTGCTGTTGGCGTTGCATTGATGCTGGGCGGCTGTGGCCGCGATCCCGGACCAGCAGGTCCGAAGGGCGAAACCGGCGCGCAGGGGCCGGCCGGTCCGCAGGGTGCGCAAGGCGTTCAGGGCATTCCCGGCGCGCAGGGGCAGGCGGGTGCACAGGGACCTCAAGGTCCGCAGGGCACGCCCGGCGCCAAGGGTGACAAGGGCGATGCGGCACCAGTGAGCTTCCGCGCGGTGCAGGCAGATGGCGCGATTAGCTGCGAGGCGACAGAGACGCTGGTGTCCGTTGTCTGCCCGAGTGGCGGCGCACCGGATGGCACCAAGTGCACCACGACGCCAACCGTTGGTCTCTGCCTGAAGAAGTAATCGTGTGGCAGATTGAAATCGGCTGCTAGCCAACAGGTCCCTCGCTCGCAGGTGAGCGAGGGCCTTCAAACTTGCGGACGCGTGCTAGGCCTTACCGTCGCTGCGTCGTCCGTAACTCGGAGGCACCGAAATCACGAGATAGTATTCGCACCGGCGCGCAGTCTTGTTCTCGAACCAGTGCTCGACGTCGACTTCGAAATACAGCGAGTCACCCTCATCCAGAACCGTCTCGGTATCCTTGGTGCGCACGGTGACGCGTCCGTGCGTGGCAAGGACGTGTTTGGATGTGCCCTGCGGGTAGGCGGGCAATTTGCCGGTCGAGGTTTTCGGGGGCAGGTGATGCAGGACGACTTCCACTGCCATGCCGGCCATGACGGGCGACAGCAGGAAGCGCTCGAAGCCCGTCTTTGAATCGCGAAAGATCTGGCGTTGATCCTTGCGCACCACAGCGAAGGCCCGGCGCGGCGCGTCGTCGTCGCCCATCAGCGTCGAGAACGATGTTTCCAGAGCCAGCGCGATACGTCGCGCGACCCCGATCGTCGGGCTCTTCTCGCCGCGCTCGACTTTCGACAGCATCGCCCGACTGACACCGGACTGCTTGGAGAACTGCTCCAGGGTCAGGTTGGCCTGTTCACGCAATATGCGAACCCGATCGCCGAATGCGCGACTGACGGGGTCTTCACGAACGACCTTCCGCGTCGCCGGTTTCGCCATATCGGGTGCTGCTCCAATGTCATTCGCGGATGTAATCCGCCGGTGATTCCATCTTAGGCGCCGTTGCCCGCCATGTCACATCCTGCTGCGGCAGATGACCGCGTGCGTCTTCTAAAGAATAAATAGCCGGGATGATCAGCTTGCCAAAATCTTCTATCGAAGATAGGTGTATCTTTAGAAGATGCCGGCGATCCGTTCGCCGACAAGCAGACATATCAGGAGGAAGAATGCACCTTGTTACTTTCCTGCATGAGGGCCGGGCCACGGTCGGCATTGCAGATCAGGCGCTCACTCAGGTCTCGCCGCTGCCGCGCGACGTTGCCCCCGATATGATTGCGCTAATTGCCAATTTCGATAGCCTGAAGGGTACGCTTACCGCTTCAGCGGGCGCGCCCCTTCCTATCGCCAGCGTTGAGCTTCTTGCGCCAATCCCGCGCCCGGCACGCAATGTGTTTTGCGTTGGCAAGAACTACCATGAGCACGCGAAGGAATTCGCGGGTAGTGGTTTCGACTCCTCGGCAAAGGAAGTCGTGCCGGAAGCGCCAGTCATCTTCACGAAGCCGTCGAGCACGGTGATCGGTTCCGGCAAGTCGATTCCGAATTATCTCGATCCGACCGACAGCACCGACTACGAAGGCGAGCTGACGGTCGTCATCGGGCGTGGCGGCCGCGGCATCAAGAAGCAAGACGCGCTGGCGCATGTGTTCGGTTACACGATCATCAATGATGTCACGGCACGCACGCTGCAGCACAAGCATCGTCAGTGGTTCATCGGCAAGGGCATCGACGGTTTCTGCCCGATGGGTCCGGCGATCCTGACCGCTGACGAGATGCCCGACCCGACGAAAATGCGACTGACGACATCCGTCAACGGCGAAAAGCGCCAGGATGCGTCGGTGACCGATCTCATCTTCGACATTCCGACGCTGATCGAGACGCTCTCGGCAGGGATCACGCTGGAGCCGGGCGATCTGATCGCGACCGGAACGCCGGCTGGCGTCGGCCTCGGCTTCACGCCGCCGCGCTTCCTGAAGAAGGGCGACGTGGTTACGATCGAGGTCAGCGGCATCGGCAAACTCGAAAACCCGGTCGGCTGATTAAGCTTACATCGGTTGCGGTTTTGATGAAGAGGCGCGGGGCATCATCTGCCCCACGCTCAATTCTGCGAACTTCACAACTTAGAGCTTTGAGAGCGCTCCAAGGCGCGCAGGCGCTGTCTCCCGAGATGGCGCGTCGTCCCCTGGATGCGACTGAAACCAATGCGTTGCTTAAAAACAAAACGGGAGACAAGTATGAAACGTCGTGACTTCATTGCAGGCCTCGGGGGCCTGTCGACGCTCGCTTTGACCGGTCAGGGCGTACGCGCGCAGGAAGCCTGGCCAAGCCGCAACATCACCATGGTCGTGCCATTTCCGGCCGGCGGGCAGGCCGACATCGCCGCGCGTCCGGTCGCGAGCTATATGCAGAAGGTCCTCGGCAAGCCGGTCATCATCGACAACCGCAGCGGCGCCGGCGGCTCGCTCGGCAACGCGACCGTTGCCCGCGCCCAGCCTGACGGGCATACGCTGCTGATGACGCTGTCGTCGCTCGCGGTGCTGCCTGAGTCGGATCGCATCTACGATCGGCCGGTCGCCTATGAAGTCGATCAACTGCAGCCTGTTGCGCGCGTGCTCGCAGATCCGACCCTGTTCGCCGTGCCGGCTAGTGCGCCCTGGAAAACGATTCAGGAATTCGTCGCCGACGCCAAGGCGCGACCCGGAGCGATATCATACGGATCGTCGGGCCCGTTCGGTACGTTGCACGTCTCGATGGAGATGTTTGCGATCGCCGCTGGCATCAAGCTGCTCCACGTCCCTTATCGCGGCGCAACGCCTGCGATCAGCGATCTCCTGGGCGGCCAAATCCAGGCGCTGGCCTCGGCGCCGGGCACGCTCAAGCAGCATGTCGATGCCGGGACACTGCGTGTTCTCGCGAACTTCGGCGGTGAACGCCTCGCTGCCTTCCCGAATTTGCCGACGTTCAAGGAACTGGGCTATCCCGATGTCGAGTTCTACATCTGGGCCGGTCTGTTCGCGCCGAAGGGAATGCCAGCTCCTGTCGTGACCAAATTGCGCGAGACCATGACGCAGGCGATGAGCGATCCGGAAGTCACGAAGACATTCGAGGCTGCCGGCAACATGCCCGCCTATCAGGACTCGGAAGAGTTCGCGGCGTTCGTGGCCAAAGACAGCGCGCGTCTGGTTGCCGTCGCAAGGAAGATCGGCAAGGTCTAATTGCGGCTGCGCGTCCACTCCGACAGCCAGGCCGTGAAGCGGCCGCTGTCGCGGGTGCCGCCATGCCAGGCGGCAGTCATCTGACCGTCGCTCGCAACCATCAGCACCACGTCGAGACCCGCCGAACGGCGCAGGGTCTCTACGGCCTGCTGCGGCGTCTGTGCGATCGGGCCAGCGACGTTGAATGAGGTATTCACCGAGAGCTCAACGCCGATATGGCGACCGAGCGCCTTGAGATAGGCATAGGTTAGTGGATCGTCCTCGGCGCGGACGATCTGGATACGGCCGGTGCCATCGGCATGGATAACGGCCGGAATTCTCTCCCGTGCATGAGGCTTCGATTGCGCCGTCAGCACCATGTAATTGTAGGCGTTGTAGTTCGCGTCAGACGCGCCTTCCAGCAAATCGAAATACTCGTGCGCCGCGTCAAGTGTCGCCATCGGCGCCAACGGGCGGATCGCCTCGCGATATTTCACGCGTTCATTGAGCCGTTCGCGCGTACCGGCATCGCAGGGATTGGCGAGGATCGAGCGATGGCCGAGCGCACGTGGGCCGGTCTCTGCCGCGCCCTGATAAAGCGCGATGATGCCGCTCTGAGCGACCATGAAGGCCATCAGGTCGGCAATTGCATCGCAGCCCTCAGGCGTTGAGATATTGCCGATTGTCTGTGTCTTGATGTCGTCAGCCTGCAGTGCCGCGGTGATGTCGCTCTGTGTCGGCGCATCGCCGCAATAGAACGCGTGCGTCATCGCGGCGCCGCGTGGCGCGCCGATGAGATGCGCGAACATCCAGGCAGCGCCGATGGTCACGCCGGGGTCGCCGGGTGTCGGTGGAATCCACAGATGCAGTCGTTTCGCGCGACCTTGCGCCTTCTGGAACCATGTTTCGTCGAAATGCTGCAGCAGTCGCATGTTGCCGAGCGCGTTCAGTGCCACGCCGCCGGTGAGCACCAGCCGATGCGCGCCGGTGGTGCGCAGTAGATGATCGACGACGTGCTTCATCGCGTCCTCGAACACAAGCTGCGTCGCTGCCGCTTTATCGAGACGGGCCTGCGTATCCGGCCGGTGCTGAATATCTTCGACGCGCAGCACGGCGTCCGGATTCCAGAGCTGATCTGGTTTGAGCGGCTCGCCGAGAATCTTGATCAATGCGGACTTGTAAGGTGCCTCGAACGGGTCGCAGTACCAGTTGCCCATGGCGCGGTTGAGCTGGATCTCACCATTTGCACCGAAATGCAGCACCTCGCGCAAGCGTGCGTAATACGGATTGCTGGCGCGGTCCATGTCGCCCCAGGCGGCCGCGCCCATATAGCGGCCCTCGCTGGAGAGCCAAGTCCAGCCGCCCTGTGTCGACGAGATGACGCTGTAGAACGCACCCAAGGAGTCGAAGACGCTGTTATTGCAATAGAGCCGCTGCATCTCGCCATGCTTGGCGACATATAGGGAGACCGAGCCCAGATCCCCTGTACCATCCAGCACGGCGATCGCGACCGGTTCGTCATCGGGGAAGGGCGATGCGGCAAAGGAGAACCAGGCGTGGTTGTCGTGATGGGGCACCATCAGCAGCGGGACACGCGCGGGCAGGCCGAATTGCTTGCGGAGCAGCTTCGGGGTCCGCGTCATCTGCTCGAGGCGCCGTGCGTCGAAGCTGACGGAGTTCTTGGTGCGCAGCAGCTTCAATCCGTCGGGAAGTTCTTCGACGATGCTTCGCACCAGCGTGCCGAGCAGATCAGGATAGTCCCAGGTCGTCAGCCATGCATCGATATCGGCGACGTCACGGCCCATCGCCTGCAGCGTGACGCGCATCGCATCGAGTGCTGCGCGCGGATATTGTGTGGTGTGCTTGTCGCCCGAGAATCGCTCTTCTTCGTTGTTGACGATGAGGCGCGGGCCATTGGCCTGCGTGACTTCAACCAGCGCCACGCCAGAATTATGCGTGCCGGGCAATCCGAGACCGGCAAGCAAGACCGTCTCACCGCGCGCAAGCTTGGCGCGGATCTCTGCGATGCGACGGCCCGTGAAATGGGAGTCGTTGGCGTGAAAACCTGCCAGCGTCATCGCCCAGGTCGCGACCGGTCGTGTGGCGCGGAAACAGAACCGGCCGAGACGGGGGAAACGGGGACCAATGCGTCGGGGGGATTTCAACGGGGTGCCTCGGATTGACGGAGACCCGCTTCAATCACATCAGGGGCAGGGCAACAATGCCCCACATCTAGTTCAGCCTGCGTTGAGGCGAACGCCGGCGCGGAGAAACTTCTGCGGATCGACAGCTTCGCCATCGATACGGGTTTCATAGTGCAGATGCGGGCCGGTGGAGCGGCCGGTCGAACCGACCAGGCCGATCACCTGGCCGATCTTGATGATATCGCCGACCTTGACGTTGATCGCGGACATATGGCCGTAGCGGGTCGACAATCCGTTGCCATGGTCGATCTCGACCATGCGGCCGTAGCCGCCGGCATAGGCCGCGGAGACGACGCGGCCATTGGCCGTGGCGCGGATCGGATCCCCGGTAGCACCGCGGAAATCGAGGCCGGTATGCATCGCAGGACGGCCGAGGAACGGATCGCTGCGCACGCCAAAGCCTGAGGTGAATTCGACTTCGCCGACGACGGGCTTGCGATAGGGCACCAGCGCCATGGTCCGGTTGAGCTTGTCCATCTGCGCGCGGGTCACGTGGATGCGGTAGAGTTGGCGTTCGAACGGATCCGCGCTCGATGACAATTTGACCGGCACAAACGGGCCGCCCATGGGCGCGCGCGGTGTGGCGGATTCGAGTTTCGCCATATTCAGCCCGAGGTCCGAAATCGCGCCGCGCATGCGACGAACCTTCGAGTCCATGGATTCTTCAGCCGCGGCGAGTGTCGCAATCTGGCGGCTCTCGACCTGATCGAGCGAGGCCTGCAGGCGACCAATCACATTGTCGACGCCGCCGAGTTTGGCGAACTGGTTGGGTGGCTGGGCGGTGAGCGCAGGCGTGCGGGACTCAAGCCGCGCTTCGCGATCCGGCGGCGCCACGAAGGTCACCGTATCGCTGATCGGCGACGGCTTGGGGATCGATGTCGTAGGCTCGATCGCGGCGCCACGGGCCGGCGGCTTGCCGATCGAACCTGTAACAGACAGATCGGGCATGGTGCCGAGCGCCGTGGCGCGCGATTCCAGCGTGGTCTGCCGGCGCATGACCTGATCGAGCTTCTGGTCGAACTGCTCCTGGTCCAGCATCTGGCGGCTGGTGGTACGGTCGATCTTGGCGCGGAGTTCGGCGATGCGATCTTCGTAGGCATATTGCATGTCCGCCTGGCGCGCGATGAGCTTGGTCAGCACGTCGTCGCGAAAGGCAAAGTAAGTGGCTGTGGCCGCAGACCATGCTCCCAGCACGGTCACCGTGCCGACGACGATCCAGAACACCACAGGCCCGATGCGGACCTGCTTGCCGCCATGAGCAATCGTATAGTCGCTTTGATTGGCTTTCGGGGGCGGCGCCTTGACCGGCCCGACGCGGCGCGCCTGTGGCCGTCCATGGTCGTGTGCGTGGTGCTGAGGGTACTCGGCATATTGGGTAGGGCGGTTCGACATCAGCACTCCTGATGCCAGCCGGAGACTCGTCGGCTGGCTCAACGGAGGCGATTTGAGCCCTTCATGGTTAATTTTGAGCAAATGACATTGATCAAATCCGACGTGCCTCTTCGAGCACCGCGTCTGCGTGTCCGTCCACTTTGACGCTGTGCCAGATCTTCGCGACGTTGCCTTTTGCATCGATCAAAACCGTGGTGCGAAGAACGCCTTCGAAGGTTTTGCCATACATCGATTTCTCGCCCCAGGCGCCATAGGCTTTCAGCATCGATTGCGTCGCATCCGACAGCAGCGGAACTCCCAGCGCGAACTTGTCGCGGAACGACTCCTGAGCCTTTAGTGGGTCGGCCGAGACGCCAAGCACGGCGGCGTTAGCTGCCTGAAAGTCGGCGGACAGGCGGGTGAAGTCGATGGCTTCCTTGGTGCAGCCCGGAGTGCTGGCGCGGGGGTAGAAGAAGATCACGAGCTTCTGGCCGGCATAGTCTGACAGCGAGACCGTGGCGCCGCCATCGCGGGGCAACTGGAAGGCCGGAGCCTTGGCCCCCTCGGCTGCGACACGAGGCGCCGGTGCGATTTTCTCGCGAGTTGCTTTCGGTGCCGCCACGGAGGGTGGCGCAGGCTTCGCAACTGCTTTGGGCGACGCCTTCGCGGCGATCGTCTTAGTCGCTGGAGCCTTTTTGGCGACAGGAGCCTTCGCGACTTTGGCGGCTGGCTTGGTTAGCGCCTTGGACACGGCTTTCGCCACAGGCTTGGCTTGCTTGGCGGCAGCCTTTTTGGCTGGGGACTTTGTCGCAGTCTTGGCTGGCTTCTTCGCCTTCGAGGGAGAAGCAGTCTTGGCCGTTTTCTTGGCGGTGGCCTTGGCGGGTTTCTTGCTGGCTTTCTTGGCCATGGATGTTCCTTTCTTCGCGTTCAGCGGTTCAATTGCGCGGCGCGCCCGACGAGGCGCTTGGCCGCAGTTTCCAGCGTCAATCCGGCTTTCGCGCCCGATGCGTTTTCTGCCACTGTACAGATGGCTCGTTTCGAGGGATTCTTGCGCGATTTCTTGGACATACGCCTTCCTTTCGTCGCTTTCAGCGGCTCAGTGTGATGACATTGCAAAGCACCAGCGATCGGGTGGCGGCACGTTGCGGTGCAAATGCGCTGGCCCAAATATGCTGGTCTCGGAGTATGGTTACAAAGGATTCGACGCAACACACGTTCCGTGCGCCATAGGGGCGCCGCAACGACCGCACGACGAGTTATAATTCAAACCGAGGATTGGCAGCGATGCCGGCAGAAGAGCGCTCGTCGGTTGTCGATGCGCGAAGGGCCGGTGACGATCATTCTCATAGTCAGCGCCAGCACCGAGAGGCAATGGCCAGAAATAAGCCGCCACAAGCGTATCGATCGCGCGCCGATGACGAGTCCTTGCAATGGGATGATGCCGATTGGGATCATCAGCATGACGAGGCCGGGCATCACCGTGCACGCCGCTTGCTGTCCAAGAAAGATAGTGGCTGGCACCGTTTCGGCGATCGACTCGTTGCGGTTCGCGATTGGCTGTTCGGCGGTCGATGGGTCAAGCGGATCGCGGCTGTTCTCGGCATCCTTCTGATTATTTTTGGCGTTTGCTTTGGCGCCTTGTGGGTCCGGCTGGGCGCAGGCCCGATCAATTTCGACATGGCCACACCGTGGCTGGTCGAGGCGATCCAGGACAATATCGGGCAGGGTAATACGGTCGAAGTTGGCGGCACGCAGATCGAACGCGCCGGGCGGGTCCGGATGGCTGTACGTATCCGCGACATCGTCGTCCGCGATCGTGATCACGCCGTCGTGGCCAGTGCTCCGAAGGCCGAAGTCCGGCTCTCCGCTGCTGCCATGATGATGGGCCGCTTGCGCGCCGAAAGCCTCAACCTGGTCGATGTCGTGCTGGCCGTGCGCATTACGCCGGATGGGCAGGTGACCGTGTCGACAGGCGAGAATGCTCGCCCGATTGCGACGGGTGTCGCATCGCCTCGCACACCAGGGTCGTGGCTCGGTCCGGGCAGACAACCGGAACTCACTTTCCCGCGGCAGCCGCAGCCGCCGGTGGTCCAGATTCCGCAGCCCCCTGCTGACAAGCGCGAGGCCTCCACCGGCTTGCTTGCGGGTCTCGATTGGCTCGACAGCCTGACCCTGTCGGGCCTCGACGGACAGAACCTCAACGAGATCGGCCTGAAGAACGGCAAGCTGGTGGTTGATGACCAGCAGCGCGGCAATACGTGGGACTTCAACAATATCAGCCTGACCCTGCGCCGACCGAGCGGCGGCGGCGTCATGATGACAGTGGGCGAAGGCGGCAAGGCCCCATGGACACTCGGCGTCACGGTCGGCGCGCCAGCCAATGGCGTGCGTGCGGTCAGTCTGCGCGCCGACAAGGTCTCGACCCGGAATATCCTGCTCGCGCTGCGCATGAAGGATCTGACTTACAGCGCCGATCTGCCGCTGACTGGTGAGTTGAGGGGCGAAATTGGGCGCGACGGCCTCCCGACCTATTTCCGCGGCAAGCTCACTGCAGGCGCCGGCAACATCATCGATAATGACACGCCGGATTATCCGATGCCGATCGATCAGGCGGAGCTGAGCGTCGAGTGGGATGCCGGCCGCCGTGTGCTGCTGGCGCCATTCAAGTTCGTGTCCGGTGAGAACCGCGTCACTTCGCTTGCCCATGTCGAGCCCCCCAATGGCGCGACCGACTCGTGGCAGGCAGGGATCAGCGGCGGCACAATCGTATTGGGTGGAGGTCCGGGTGAAGCGCCGCTGATCTTCAACAGCATCGACATTGGCTTGCGTTTCGATTCCGACAACCGTCGGGTTTTGCTGACGCGGGCGAATATCAGCAACGGCGAGATCGGCGTCGCCGGCACAGGCAGCATTGACTACGCCGGCGAGCCGCGCATGACCCTCGGCTTTGCGGGAACGCCGATGTCTGCCTCGGCGCTCAAGCGCATGTGGCCGATCCTGATCGTGCCTGAAGTACGCGAATGGGTCACCGAACGCATCGAGGGCGGACAGCTTCAGAGCATCGAGATCGGGGTCAATTCGCCAACCAAGAACCTGACACGGCGCGGGCCGCCAATCCCCGATGAGGGGCTGTCGGTGAAGATCCTCGCCAATGGGGTGGCGCTACGTCCGGTGGATGGCATGCCGGTGATCCGCGACGGCGATCTGCGCGCGCGCGTCACGGGACGGACCGCGACCGTGACCATCGGTCAGGCAAACTCCGAGACCGCGGGCGGACGCAAGCTCAATCTCAGCGATATCGTGTTCGAAGTTCCGGATATGGCGCCGAAGCCATCGCCAGCTCGCGTGCGTTTCAAACTGGAGGGACCGGTGGCGGCGGTGGCCGATGTCCTCAACTCCAACCGTCTGAGCGAAGTCACTGGCAACATGCTCGACCCGGCGACCACCAAGGGCAATGTGACCGCGCAGGTCGCCATGGGCATGCCGATCCAGCACGAACTGACCAAGGCCGATACGACCTACAACATCACCGCGGATCTGACGGCATTTTCCGCCGACAAGCTGGTGATGAACCAGAAGCTCGAAGCCAATTCGCTGAAGGTCACAGCGAACAATCAGGGTTATCAGGTCAAGGGTGACGTCAAGATCAACGGGCAGGCGGCATCGCTCGACTATCGCAAGCCGACCGATGGCGATGCCGATGTGCGTCTCAACGCGACGCTCGACGATGCAAGCCGCGCGCGGCTCGGTGTGGACCTCGGACCGGCGGTGGTCGGCAATCTCCCGATCAAGGTTGTCGGCAAGATTGGCTCCGGGGACCGTGACAGCAAGCTCGGGGTCGACGCCGATCTGACGCCGTTGAAGCTCGACAATATCCTGCCGGGCTGGATGAAGCTGCCCGGCAAGAGCGCTCGCGCTGTCTTCAACGTCGTGAAGAAGGGCGACACGACCCGTCTGGAAGATATTGTCGTCGATGGCGGTGGGGCTTCGATCAAGGGCTCCGTCGAAGTCGATCAGAACGGTGACCTCGTCGGTGTGAACTTCCCGACCTATTCGCCGTCTGAGGGCGACAAGACGTCGTTGAAGGCAGACCGTGGTCCGGATGGCGTATTGAAAGTCACGATGCGTGGCGACGTGTTCGACGGCCGCGGCTTCCTGAAATCGGCGATTTCAGGCAAGGATGGGGATCCCAAGAGCAAAACCAAATCGGTCGACTTCGATATTGACGTGAAGCTCGGCGCTGTTGCCGGTTACTATGGCGAGGCGGTTCGCAGCGTCGATGCCAAGATTTCGCGGCGCAACGGTACGATCCAGAAATTCTCCCTGAGCGGAAAGCTCGGACGCGACACACCGCTGACGGGCGACATGCGCGGGCGCTCCCAGGGGGCCGGTCGTGACGTCATCTATATAGAGACCAACGATGCCGGCGCCTTCCTGCGCGCGACCGACACCTATTCCAAGATGTCGGGGGGCCAGCTCGCACTGGCAATGGATCCGCCATCGTCGGACGCCCGCGCCAAGGAAGGCCTGATCAACATCCGCGACTTCAACGTCAAGGGCGAGGCGCAACTGGCCAGCGTCGCCGGAGGCGGGCAGAACGCGGCGCAGAGCAGCGTCGCGTTCTCGCGGTTGCGTGCCGAGTTCACGCGGCAAAACGGCCAGCTCACCATTCGGGACGGCGTTGTCAAAGGCCCGACCGTCGGTGCGACCATCGAGGGCAGCATCGATTACCCGCTCAACCAGGTTCGGATGAGCGGCACCTTTGTGCCGATGTATGGGCTGAACAACATGTTCGGCCAGATTCCGATTGTCGGACTGTTTCTCGGCGGCGGCAGCAATGAAGGCCTGATCGGCGTCACTTACGAAGTCGTCGGTACGCCAGGTGCGCCGGTGCTGCGCGTCAATCCGATCTCGGCCATGGCACCGGGCGTGTTCCGCAAGATCTTCGAATTCGGCACCGGCAAGCAGAACAATTCGGTCGAATTCCCGAACCAGAACAACAACAGCAACTAACGACGTCTGTGGCTCAAGCGCAGCGCTCGCCGCATTGTGCGGGGCTTAGCTTGACGCGAATTCGGATGCGAATCTCTGTATCAGCTTCCGGATGATGGCTGCCGTTTCGGGACGCCGTGTCAGGCAGCGCGACGTCGGACCGGCGACCACCAGCGACAACCGGCGATGTTGCACCGGCAAGGGCACGGCGACGCCCGCGAGGTCGGCGATATATTCCGATGAACTTTGCTGATAGCCGCGCTCGGCCGCCTCTCTGAGTTCGTCCTCGATCGCCTCTGCCGTTGTCGGTGTCGTGTGGGAGAAGGCTTCGAACTTGATCTTGCGATAGATCGCCTTGCGTTCCTCGGGCGAATGCTGCTCGAGAATGGCGCGGCCCACCGAACTCGCATGGACCGGAACGCGGTCGCCTATCTGCGCGAAGTAGCGCACCGAATGCGTGGACTCGACGACATCAAGGAAGATTGCTGACGTTCCGGCGAGGGCGGCGACGCCGGTCGTTTCGCCGGTCTGGTCGGCGATTTCGGTCACCAGCGCATGGGCCGCGTCCGGGAGCGGCTCGGCATCTGCGACAGCGCGGGCAAGCATTAGCCAGCGGGGGCTGGGATAGTAGCCGTTGCGCGCACGGGGCTCATAGAGCCAGCCCTTGTCGGCGATGGTGCCGACGAGATTGAACGTACTGGAGCGCGGCCAGCCGAGGTCGTCCGAAATTTCGGCCAGCGTTGCGGGGCGTTTGCGCCGGGCGAAATATTCCATCAGTTCCAGGACGTTGGCAGCTTGTCTGACCAGCATTGGAATTCTCATTCTTCCTTGTTGGCACGTCCCGCGTCGCGACACGCTTGCGATTCTGCGCGTTCTGGTTGGCCCCTGTATCGCCGAAACGTCCCTGAAGCCATCCAGATCGGCGGCGGCGGTCTTGACTTACAATTCACATATAGGTCTTATAAATTCATAAACAAGAATTATTCACGTGATTGCCGGGCTGGCGCCTTGCCAGGGTGAATCACGGAATTTGTCAGGGGAGGAATAGATGACCATTCGCAATACTGTTGCCGTGTCAGCCGTGGCGCTGTCGCTCGGATTGCTGTCCGCGCAGATGGCGTCGGCACAGACGCCGGTGAAGCTCGGCGTCCTCGCCGACATGTCCGGCATTTTCTCTGATATCGGCGGCATGGGTTCGTTCGACGCCACCAAGATGGCTGTCGAGGATTTCAACAAGCTTCCGGGCGCCGACAAGTTCAAGGTCGAGGTGATCCAGGGCGATCCGCAGAACAAGCCGGACATCGCGCGCAACATCGCGCGCAAGTGGTACGAGACCGAAGGCGTCGACGTCCTCGTCGACATTCCGACCAGCGCCACCTCGCTGGCTGTCGCGCCGCTCACGGCGGAGCTCAACAAGGTCGCGCTGTTCACGGCATCAGGCACGTCGGACCTGACGGGCAAGGCCTGCACGCCGAACTCGGTGCATTGGACCTATGACACCTGGGCACTGGCGCACGGTACGGCCGACGCCATGACCAAGGCCGGCGGCAAGAGCTGGTTCTTCCTTACTGTCGACTTCGCGCTGGGCGCTTCGCTAGAGCGTGATGCTACAGCCGTCATCAATGCCAATGGTGGCAAGGTGCTCGGCAGCATCAAGCACCCGACCGATTCTAACGATTTCGCGTCCTATCTGCTGCAGGCGCAGGCCTCCAAGGCCGAGGTCATCGCACTGGCGAATGCCGGCGGCGATACCATCAAGGCGATCAAGCAGGCGTCTGAATTCGGTATCGTGCAGGCGGGCCAGAAGCTCGCCGGCATGCTGATGTTCATTTCGGATATCCACTCTCTCGGTCTCAATACGGCGCAGGGCCTGCAGCTCACTGAGGGCTTCTACTGGGATCTGAACGAGCAGACCCGCACCTTTGGCGAGCGGTTCGCCAAGCGCAACAACGGTCGCTATCCCAGTATGAACCAGGCCGGCGCCTATTCGGCGTCGCTCACCTATCTGAAGGCGGTCGCCAAGGTTGGCTCGCCGAAGGATGGCGCGGCGGTCGTGAAGGCGATCCGCGAGATGGGTACGTTCGACGATCCGCTGTTCGGCAAGACCACGCTGCGTGAAGACGGCCGCGTGCTGCACGACATGTATCTGCTCCAGGTCAAGAAGCCCGCTGAGTCGAAGAAGCCGTACGATTATTACAATGTTTTGGCGACGATCCCGGCCGACACGGCCTTCCGTCCGCTCAAGGACGGCGGTTGCCCGCTGATCAAGTAACGGCTGCAGCAACGAACGATGAGAACGCGCAGATGTCGGTGACCCCGCGCTGCGCGTTTTTCTTTTTCTGAACCGCGATATCAAAACCATCACAAGGACAACAGAATGCGTCTCGCCAATAAACTCGCCGCCGTCACCGCTGCTGCATCGGGCATGGGACGCGCCGGCGTCGAACTGTTCCTCAAGGAAGGCGCCAAGGTCGCCGCCATTGACGTCAATGCGGACGCGCTCGCGCAGCTCAAATCCGACATGAAGAAGCTGGGTTATGAGCTCACCACCATCCAGGCCGATCTGTCGAAGACCGAACAGATGAAGAGTTCAATCAACGACGCGGCTGCCGCGCTCGGCGGCATCGATATCCTCTGGGCCCATGCCGGCACGCCGGGTCCGGCCGGCGTCGAGAATCTCGACCTCACGGCCTATGAATTTGCGATGGCGCTCAACGTCACCTCGGCGACGCTGGCGGCCGGCGAAGTGATCAAGCACATGCGCAAGCGCGGCGGCGGCTCGGTGATCTTCACCTCGTCGGTGTCGGGCATTGTCGGCTCCATGATGAGCCCGATCTATTCGGCTGCTAAGTTCGCTGTGGTCGGCCTCACCAAGTCGCTGGCACAGGCATTCGCGCCCGAAGGCGTCCGCGTCAACGTGATCTGCCCGGGTCTTGCGGATACACCGATGAAGCTCGGTTTCACCGGCCGCTCGGGCGTCGCAGCGGAAGCTGCGGCCAACGAGGCCAAGCTTTTGGCGGCAGTGCCCATGGGCCGTCTCTGCAAGGCCGAGGATGTGGCGCATGCCGCGCTGTGGCTTGGTTCGGATGATGCTTCCTTTATCACGGGCGTTGCGCTGCCGGTGGACGGCGGCTTCACCGCGCGTTGATCGGCAGTCACTCCTAAAATAGCAAAGGGCGCAGTCATTGCTGACCGCGCCCTTCGTGCTTGAGGGATATCTGCGTCAGGCGGCGCGAACGCCGGCGAGGAAGGTTTTGACTTCGCCGGACAGTTGCTCGGCCTGTTTCGACAGGCCGGTTGCCGCACTCAGCACCATGCCCGCAGCGTTGCCGGTCTCGTGCGCTGCCGAGCTGACACCGCCGATATTGGTAGTGACGTTCTGGGTCGCCTGCGCCGTCTGCGTCACGTTGCGAGCAATTTCCGCAGTCGCCGTACCTTGCTCCTCGATGGCAGAGCCGATCGTGGTGGCGATGGCGCTGACTTCTTCGATCGTGGCGGTGATGCCCTGAATGGCATCGACGGCCTCCTTGGTTGCGCTCTGGATCTGCGCGATGCGGGTACTGATCTCCTTGGTGGCATCGGCAGTCTGGCCGGCCAGGCTCTTTACCTCGGTGGCGACCACAGCAAAGCCGCGGCCGGCATCGCCGGCACGTGCAGCTTCGATGGTGGCGTTCAACGCGAGCAGATTGGTCTGGGCGGCGATGGTCTGGATCAGCTCGACAACATGTTCGATCTGCTGCGCGCCATCGGCCAGCGCGCGCACGATGGTGTCGGTGCGCCGGGCGCTGTCGACGGCATGCGTCGTGATTTTTGCGGATTGCGCCATTTGGCGCGCGATCTCGCTGATCGACGACGACAATTCCTCGGCGGCAGATGCTACCGTCTGGACGCGGGTGCTGGCTTCAGTTGCGGCCGAACTCACCATCGTAGCCTGCTGGTTGGTCCGGTCGGCCGTCCCCGTCATGGACTGTGCGGTGGCTTCGAGCTCGGTCGAACCCGATGCCATCAGTCCGACCAGCTGGCCGACGGATGCGTCGAAGCGATTAGCGAGAGCGATCAGAGCGTCGCGCTTTTCGGTTTCGCTCATCTGCTTGAGCTTGGCCTGCTCGGCTTCGAGAGACCGTGCCGTGAGTGAGGTCTGCCGAAGCATTTCCAGCGTTTCCGCCATGCGGCCGATTTCGTCGCCGCGATCGGTTTCCTCGACCTTGGCGTCGAGCGCGCCGTTGGCGATGTCATGCATGCGTGACTGCAACCGGCGAAGTGCACCGAGGATGTCGCTGGAAATCAGCCAGGACAACAGCGCCATCAGCGCGAGGACGCCAGCACCGATAGCGCCGAGGCGCATCAGCAGCGCATTCATGTCGGCATCGAGGTCGTCCACATAGACGCCGATGCTGATGACGACGTTCCACGGCGCAAATTTGCGCGCGAACACGACTTTCGGCCGAGGCTCATCCTGTCCAGGACGTGGATACAGATAGGTCGCGGTCGCACCTTCAGGCTTGCTGTTGGCGGCGGCGATGACGGCGGAGGCGATCAGGACGCCATTGGAATCCTTGCCGTTGGTGATGGTGCCTTCGAGCTTCGGTAGCGTGCCGTGGACCATCACGGTGGAGTCGGCGCGATAGGCGAGCACGTAGCCCTGTCCCTTGTCGAACAACATGCGCCGGCTGCGCAGGCGAAGCTGATCTTCAGCTTCCGGCAGCTTCATCCTGCCGGCTTCAACCTCGTCCTGGAGCGATTGCGCGAGGCCAGTGACGAGATCGACGGCGGTGCGGAGCTGCAAAATCCGATCCTCCATCATCCGCTTCTGACTAAGCGAAGCGGCGACCGCGATGACGGCGCAGACCGCAATGGCAGAGACCGCGACCATGCTGACGAGCTTGGTGCGGATCGTGAAGTTACTGAGCAGACTCATCTGGACCTCGGCGTGAGAGTGACCAGACAATAATACCGTCAACCTGCTTACCAATGGTAAATCACGGGTTGCAATGCGCATCTTGAAGCGAGTTCAGCATGCGTCGCTTCGTCAGGTCCTGAAATGAAAAAGGCGCAGTCATTGCTGACTGCGCCTTTCATTCAATGGGGTTTAGTTCGTCATGCTTAGGCGGCGCGCACGCCCGCGAGGAAGGTGGTGACTTCGCCTGACAGTTGTTCGGCTTGTTTCGACAGGCCGGTCGCAGCACTCAACACCATGCCGGCGGCATTGCCAGTCTCATGCGCTGCCGAGCTGACACCGCCGATATTGGTGGTGACGTCCCGCGTCGCCTGCGCGGTCTGGGTGACGTTGCGGGCGATCTCTGCGGTCGCGGCACCTTGCTCCTCAATGGCCGAGCCGATCGTGGTGGCGATGGCGCTGACCTCTTCGATGGTCGCGGTGATGCCCTGGATAGCGTCGACCGCTTCCTTGGTCGCACTCTGGATCTGCGCGATGCGGGTGCTGATTTCTTTGGTGGCGTCGGCGGTCTGACCGGCGAGGCTCTTCACTTCGGTCGCCACGACGGCGAAGCCGCGGCCTGCATCGCCTGCGCGGGCGGCTTCGATCGTGGCATTCAGCGCCAGCAGGTTGGTCTGGCCCGCGATGGTGGAGATCAGTTCAACCACGTGTTCGATCTGCTGCGCGCCGTCAGCGAGGGCGCGAACGATGGTGTCGGTGCGGCGGGCGCTATCGACGGCGTGGGTGGTGATCTTGGCCGACTGCGCCATCTGACGCGCGATCTCGGCGATCGACGACGACAGCTCTTCGGCGGCCGCGGCGACCGTCTGCACGCGGGTGCTGGCCTGCGAGGCGGCGGTGCTAACGATATCAGCCTGATCGTTGGTGCGGGCGGCGGTGCCGCTCATCGACTGCGCGGTGGCTTCGAGTTCGGTGGAACCGGACGCCATGAGGCCGACCAATTGACCGACGGAGGAGTCGAAACGATCGGCGAGGGCGATCAGCGCGTCGCGCTTCTCGGCTTCGCTCATCTGCTTCAGCTTGGCCTGTTCGGCTTCCAGCGTACGTGCCGTGAGCGAGGTTTGGCGCAGCATCTCCAGCGTCTCGGCCATGCGGCCGATTTCGTCGCCGCGATCGGTTTCGCCGACGTTCTCGTCCAGCGAACCATTGGCGATTTCATGCATGCGCGTCTGGAGTCGGCGCAGTGCACCGAGGATATCGCTGGCGATCAGCCAGGACAGCAGCGCCATGACGGCGAGAACGCCAGCGCCGACAGAACCAAGGCGAACAAGCAGGGCGTTCACGTCGGTGTCGAGGTCATCGACATAGAGCCCGATGCTGAAGGTGACGTCCCAAGGAGCATAGTAGCGTGCGAAGACCATCTTGGGGACAGGTTCTGTCTGACCCGGTCGTGGATAGTAATAGAAGGTGCTGCCGCCGGTCGGCGTCTGACGCGCGGCTTCGATGACGGCCTTGGACATCACGACGCCATTCGAGTCCTTGGCGCCCCTGTTCGTGTCTTCGAGCTTTGGGTTACCGCCATTTACAAACTGGACGCCATCAGATCTGTAAGCGAGGAGATAACCTTGCTTGTTGCCGAAGGTCATGTTGCGGGCCAGCTGGCGATAGCGCAACTGGGCGTCGGCCAGGCTCGTCTTTCCGGCGGTGACATCTTCCTGCACGGCATCTGCCAGGGTCACCATCAGTTCAGCCGCGGTCTTGAGCTGCTCCATGCGGTCCTGCTGCATGCGCTTCTGGCTGAGCGAAGCGGCGACGGCAACAACGGCGCAGACCGAAGCGACGGACACCAGCACCATACTGGTGAGCTTGGTGCGGATGGTGAAGTAACTGAGCAGACTCATCTGAACCTCTGAATGTGGCAGGCCGGACAATAGTACCGCAAATCTGCTTACCAATGGTGAATCACGGATTGCGACGCGCATCTTAAAGAGGGGCAGTGAGTGTCACTTGGTGGCAGGCGCTCAAAGCAGAAAGGCGCGGTCATCGCTGACCGCGCCTTTCATACAAGGATGTAGCTGCGTTTTAGGCAGCCCGCACGCCGGCGAGGAACGTCGTGACTTCGCCAGACAATTGCTCGGCTTGCTTCGACAGGCCGGAAGCGGCGTTGAGCACCATGCCGGCAGCGTCGCCGGTCTCATGCGCGGCAGCGCTGACGCCGCCGATATTGGTGGTGACGTCCTGCGTAGCCTGCGCGGTCTGGGTGACATTGCGGGCGATCTCCGCGGTCGCGGCACCTTGCTCCTCGATCGCAGAGCCGATCGTGGTGGCGATGGCGCTGACTTCCTCGATGGTGGCGGTGATGCCCTGGATCGCGTCGACAGCTTCCTTGGTCGCACTCTGGATCTGCGCGATGCGGGTGCTGATTTCCTTGGTGGCGTCGGCGGTCTGGCCGGCGAGGCTCTTCACTTCGGTGGCCACGACAGCGAAGCCGCGGCCTGCATCGCCGGCGCGGGCGGCTTCGATCGTGGCATTCAGCGCCAGCAGGTTGGTCTGGCCCGCGATGGTGGAGATCAGCTCGACGACATGCTCGATCTGCTGAGCACCGTCGGCGAGGGCACGCACGATGGTGTCAGTGCGGCGGGCGCTGTCGACGGCGTGGGTGGTGATCTTGGCCGACTGCGCCATCTGACGCGCGATCTCGGCGATTGACGATGACAGTTCCTCGGCGGCGGCGGCGACCGTCTGCACGCGGGTGCTGGCTTGCAAGGCGGCAGTGTTGACGATGCCCGCCTGGTCATTGGTGCGGGCGGCGGTGCCGCTCATCGACTGCGCGGTGGCTTCGAGCTCGGTCGAACCGGATGCCATCAGGCCGACCAACTGGCCGACCGAGGAGTCGAAACGATCGGCGAGGGCAATCAGCGCGTCGCGCTTCTCGGCTTCGCTCATCTGTTTCAACTTGGCCTGCTCGGCTTCGAGGGAGCGGGCGGTCAGCGAGGTCTGGCGCAGCATTTCCAGCGTTTCGGCCATGCGGCCGATTTCGTCGCCGCGATCGGTTTCGCCGACATTCTCATCGAGCGCGCCATTGGCAATCGCGTGCATACGAGCCTGCAGCCGGCGGAGTGCGCTCAGGATGTCGCTGGCCATCAGAAAGGACAGCAATGCCATCACAGCAAGGACGCCGGCGCCGAGCGAGCCGAGGCGGACGAGGAGAGCATTAACGTCGGCGTCGAGGTCATCGATATAAAGGCCGGTGCTGAACGTGATATCCCATGGGGCATAGTAACGAGCAAAGACCATTTTGGCGGTCGGCTCGGTCTGGCCGGGACGCGGATAGAGATAGTAAGTGCTGCCGCCATTTGCGGTCTGGCGTGCGGCGTCGATGATGGCCCTTGAGATCAGAATGCCATTGGAATCCTTGGCGCCCGTATTCTTGTCTTCCAGCTTCGGGTTGCCGGCATTCACCAGGAGAACGCCATCAGGTTTGTAGGCGACGAGATAGCCTTGCTTGTTGCCGAAGGTCATGTTGCGAGCCAGTTGGCGGTAGCGCATCTGGGCGTCGGCCAAGGTGATCTTTCCGGCTGCAATTTCTTCCTGCATGCTGTCGGCCATGCCAACCATCAGATCGACGGCAGTGTGAAGCTGCTCCATGCGGTCTTGCTGCATGCGCTTCTGGCTCAGCGAAGCGGCCACCGCGATGATGGCGCAAATAGACGCAGCAGAGACCAGCACCATGCTGGTGAGCTTGGTGCGAATGGTGAAACGGCTAAGCAAACTCATGTCGACCTCTGATCGGAGCACTACTGGCAAAGAGATACCAGCGAGTCGCTTACCAATCGTGAAAGCTGACAAACTCAGTGAGTTCGCTGTGCGAACGCGCGTGTAGCGATTTAGCGGCGCAAGGCAGGGACGACGAGAAACGGGATCATGCCGATCACGACGCTGACCAAGGCAAAGGCGAGCAGCGAGTTGTAGCTCTGGGTCCAGTCATGCAGCAGGCCACCGGTCCATGAACCGAGCGCGGATCCAAGCCCGCTGCCGAAGGTGATTGTCCCATAGATGGTGCCGACCCGCTTGCCGCGAAAGATCTTCATCGCAGTCGCTGTCAGCAGCGGGCCGCGCGAGCCGATCATGCTGCCGAAGCAGACGACGAAGCCAGTAAGCAGCGCATAGTTCGGATACCATTGCAGCAGCCAGAGCATGACGATGCCGAGGAGCGACAGGCTGTAGCTGAACAGAATGGACGGCCGTCGACCGATCACGCCGTCCAGCCAGCTGACACCGAGCATGCCGAATAGCAGCAGCACGCCGCTGAAGCCCCAGGCGGTCGCCGCCTGCAGCGGCGGGAAACCGACGTCGATCAGATAGGCGACGACCTGCGGCGAGATCGCATACATGCCGATGGCAGTGAAGAAGAAGGTTCCGAACAAAGCCCAGAATGCGTGATGGCGCATGGCGCTAATCAGGGTCCAACCCTCGTCGATAAGCGTCTCGCTTGTCTGCGGCTTCTCGAGATGCGGTGAGCCTGCGCCGAACCTGCGCCATGGCAGAAACAGCAAGGGCACCAGCAGCGCCAGGACGCCAAAGCCGAAGATGCGATAGGCGCCGCGCCATTCGACGTGATCGATCAGCAACTGGGCGATAGGTAGCATCAACAACACGCCGGCGCCGGTTGCCGAATACACGACGGACATCGCGGTCGGCAACCGTTTGCCGAACCAGCGTCCGAGCAGCAGGGAGTTAGGCACATTGCCGATACAGGCGATTGCGAAACCGAGACAGAGGCCGAGCGCGAGTTGAAATTGCCAGAGTTTCTGCGCATAGGCTGCCGCGAGCAGCGAACCACCCAGAAGAGCTATGCCGGTCAGAAACACGGTGCGCGGACCGGACCGGTCGAACAGCCGTCCCACCAGCGGTCCCGCAAGGCCGACGCAGAGTGCGATGAGGGAGTAGATCGAGACGACCTCGGCCCGGTCCCAGCCGAAAGATTGCGAGATCGGGAGCAGAAAAACAGTGAAGCTTTCCTGCAGGCCGCGTCCCAGCACGGACAGTGTGAAACAGACACCGAGAACAGTCAGTCCGGTGCGTTGGGACGTCTTCAAATCCATCTGGCTCTTCTTCACGGCGTTTGCGACAGCTGCGCCATGGAGCGCGTTTCGGTCGCTGTGAACAAGTGCGCTGGATGAATGCGGCTATGCAGGCTTGAGCAGGATGTGACGTTTCTTGCCCATCGAGAGCTTGATGACACCTTCTATCAGCAAAGCCGGCGTCAGCATCATCTTCTCGTCAGTGACCGCGACATCGTTGACGCGCAGTCCTCCGCCCTTGATCTGGCGGCGTGCCTCGCCATTCGACGCGACGAAACCGGCATTGACGAAGGCAGCGAGGACGCCGACGCCTGCATCCAGTTCGGCGCGCGGAATATTGACGGTCGGCAGGCTGTCGGCGAGCGCGCCTTCTTCGAAGGTCTTGCGTGCCGTCTCCGCAGCGGCATTTGCTGCATCGCGGCCGTGCACCACCGCCGTCGCTTCGGTGGCGAGAATCTTCTTCGCCTCGTTGATCTCCGAACCGCCCAAGGCCGCGAGCTTGGCGATTTCGTCGAGGGGCAGGCGCGTGAAGACCTTGAGGAAACGGCCGACGTCTGCGTCCTCGGTATTGCGGAAGTACTGCCAGAAGTCATAGGGGCTGAAGAGATCGCCATTGAGCCAGACGGCGCCGGAGGCCGACTTGCCCATCTTCTCGCCGGATGACTTGGTGAGCAGCGGCGTTGTCAGTGCGTAGAGCTGCGGGCCGCCCATGCGGTGGCTGAGATCGACGCCATTGATGATGTTGCCCCACTGGTCGGAGCCGCCCATCTGCAGCAGCGTGCCGTAGCGGCGATTGAGCTCGACGAAGTCGTAGCCCTGCATGATCATGTAGTTGAATTCGAGGAAGGACAGCGACTGGTCGCGGTCGAGGCGCAGCTTCACGCTGTCGAAGGACAGCATGCGGTTAACCGAGAAGTGGCGGCCGACATCGCGCAGGAATTCGACATAGTTCAACTTCAGCAGCCAGTCGGCATTGTTGACCATCAGTGCGTCGGTCGGGCCGTCGCCATAGGTCAGCATCTTGCCGAAGATCTTCTTGATGCCTTCGATGTTCTCCGCGATCTTCTCGACCGTCAGCAATTGTCGCTGGTCGTCCCGGAACGACGGGTCGCCGACCATCGAGGTGCCGCCACCCATCAGCGTGATCGGGCGATGGCCGGTCTGCTGAAACCAGTACAACATGGTCACCGAGATCAGATTGCCGATATGCAGACTGGTCGCCGTGGCGTCATAACCCACATAAGCCGTGACCGGTCCCTTGCAGCAGGCGGCGTCCAGCGCCTCGGCATCCGAGACCTGATGGATCAGGCCGCGGCTCTGCAGGACGTTGAGAAAATCGGACTTGTAGGTGGTCATCGGTTTACGGCTCGGTTGGATAATTTTACGCTGTCTCAATGGATTGGCGGCAAGGTGGGGGCGTGCTGGCTGCCCCAAAGTGCCTGTGGCATTATAAGATTGGACGCTTCGACACAAGTTTTGACCGGAAATGAGGGCTTTGCCGTGTGCCTGATATGCTGACCGCGATCGGACTAATGAGCGGAACCTCGCTGGACGGGGTCGATGTCGCCCTGATCGAGACTGATGGCGAACGGGTCGGGTCGTTTGGCCCGTCGGGGTATCGGCCATATAGCGAGGCTGAGCGCGCCGTGTTGCGCCAGGCGCTGGCTGAGGCCGTGCAACTGAGCCGGCGCGATATCAGACCGGGCAGTCTGGCCGAGGCGGAGCGGGTGGTTACATCGGTCCATGCTGAGGCGGTCGAGGCGTTTTTGACTGATCATGGCATCGCACGAGGCAGCATCGACATCATCGGCTTTCACGGCCAAACCGTGCTGCATCGTCCCGCCGATCGACTCACCGTGCAGATTGGCGATGGGGCGAGTCTTGCCGGGATGGTCGGCCTGCCGGTGATCCACGACCTGCGCGCGGCTGATGTGGCTGCGGGCGGGCAGGGAGCGCCGCTGGTGCCGGTCTTTCACCGTGCCTTGGCGCAGGGACTGCATCGTGACGGGCCCATGGCCGTGGTCAATATCGGCGGCGTGTCCAATGTGACTTACATTGATGGCGATATCGCGTTGATTGCCTGCGACACCGGTCCGGGCAATGCGCTGCTCGATGATTTCGTGTTGCGTGCAACGGGGCAGCCGTTCGATGCGGATGGCGCACTGGCGGCGCAGGGCCGTGTCGATGACGCGTGGATCGCAAGGGGGTTGCAGAATCCGTTCTTTGCGGCAGCGCCGCCGAAGTCGCTTGATCGCAATCACTTCGCTGCATTGCAACTGAGCGATACGACTCCCGCTGATGGTGCAGCGACACTGACGGCGTTCACCGCGGCGACCATCGCCAGCATTGCGCCGCTGTTACCGAAGCCGCCGCGCAGCTGGATCATCACCGGCGGCGGCGCACGCAATCCGACGATGCTGCGCATGCTGCGGGAGCGATTGCCGGCCGCTAGCGTCGAGAGTGCGAATGACCTGGGCTGGTCGGCCGATGCGATGGAAGCGCAGGCCTTCGCGTTCCTGGCGGCGCGCTCGCTTGCGGGCTTGCCGTTGAGCTATCCGGCAACGACTGGTGTGCCGGAGCCGATGACGGGCGGTGTGAGAGCGGACTACCTCGCGAGCTAGTGCGAAGTTCGCCATAGCTAAGGCGATTCGACTCACTCAACGAATCAGGTTGATCGCGAATAACGGCGTCGATGCCTGTGGTAGGCGGCAAGCTGCCGCGGACACGGATGCGTGATGGCATCATTAAATCTCGTGATAAGTTCGGTACGGAAATGCCGCGGCTTGCCGGTTATGTTGCCGAAAGCACACAGCCGGAAAATGATGCTGCGACAATCGACCGCGCGCATTGTTTCGCAACATGATCTTCCACAACTCTGCCTCATGAATGGCACGCCCGGGGCAATCGCGCGTGCCGATACGATCGGTACGGAGGCGACATGACCACCATGATGAAGCAAATGATACTTGGTTCCGCTGCAGCGTTGCTGGCAGCGAGCACTGCCCAGGCGGCGGACCTTCCGGTGAAGGCCAAGGCTGTCGAATACGTGAAGATCTGCTCGATCTACGGTGCCGGCTTCTACTACATCCCGGGCACCGACACCTGCATCAAGATCGGTGGCGCGATCCGCCTCGATACGACTTTTAACGGTGGCCCGTACGACGCGCCGTTCTGGCAGGGCGGCGCCGGCGGCAACAATCTCTGGACCAAGGATAACTTCCTCACACGCGAACGTATCAACATTACGACCGATACGCGCACGGCGTCCGAATACGGCGTGGTGCGTACCTATGCGAACATGCAGCTCGACTTCACGCAGAACCGCGACAGCATCGCCGGCGGCTTCACGGAAGTGGATTTCGCATTCATCCAGTTCGCCGGCTTCACCTTCGGTAAGGCTGTGTCGAATTTCGATCCGCAATGGGCGCTGACCAAGCCCTGGATCTCATCGGGCTTCCTTGCGGGTTCGAGCAATACGACCGGCATTCCCCAAATCGCTTACACCGCTGAATTCGGCAACGGCTTCTCGGGCACCATCGCGCTCGAGAATGCGTCGCCCTATCGCAATGCCGGCCTCTACAACACCGCAAACTTCATCGTCGCGCCGGGCGCGGGGTCGTTCACCGGTGCCTTCTACGGCACCAATTCGAACACGTTCTTCGGCAACGCCACGGGCGGCAACCATATTCCTGATGTCGTCGGCAACCTTCGGCTCGATCAGAAGTGGGGCTCGCTGCATTTCGCTGCGGCCATGCACACGTCGACGGCCGGCTTCTACGGGGCAAATGAATCCTTCGGGCATCCTGACGATGTCTACGGCTTTGCCGTCAGCGGCGCGGTGGAATTCAAGGTCCTGCCAACCGGTGCAAACGACAGCCTGAAGATCGAAGCGTCTTATGCCAAGGGCGCCGCGCGTTACGCCTTCACCGGCGGCTCGCTCGAAACGTCCGGCGGCGGTCGTTTTGCCAAATTCAATGGCAATACGGTTGGCTTCGGCTATGTGCTCGACGGTGTGTATTCGCCGGGAAGCTCGATCCAGCAGAGCGATGCCTGGGAGGTCAGTGCCTTCTATGAGCATTACTGGAACACGGCATGGCGCACCTCGGTGTTCGGCAACTACAGCCATATCTCCTATGGCGATGCCGGCAACGCGATGCTCGCCGCGGCATTCAGCCCGGCCGGCGGTCGCCTGGGAACGAGCAGTTCGTCCAACCCGGGCTCTACGGCTGGCAGCATTACTGGCACGACCAATAATTTTGATTTCGGAATTGCCCAGGTCGGTACGCGTACTGCATGGACCCCCGTCAAGAACCTGACCCTGTCGGCTGAATTCACCTATAGCCGCCTCGATCAGAATCTCGACGGCACCTATACCGGCACGGCAACTGGCAAGCCCAATCAGGCCTACCAGATCAAGGATCAGAATCTTTACAACGGCTCGGTCCAGATCCTGCGCTCGTTCTGATCCCGATCAGGACCTAAAATTGAAACTGAAAAGCCCTCGGCCGATCCGGCCGAGGGCTTTTTGTTAGGTTGACATGAAGCGGCCGTCGTGAGGCCGATCGACGCCTCAGCGCACGTTGGCGAGGCGCATGTCGAGATAGCCGGTGACCGATTCCATCAGCGGCTCGAGCTTGTTATCGAAGAAGTGATTGGCACCCGGAATGATGTGCTGATCGATCACGATGCCCTTTTGGGTCTTCAGCTTCTCGACCAGCGTGTTGACGTCCTTCGGCGGCACGACCGCATCCTTCTCGCCGTGCACGATCAGGCCCGACGACGGGCAGGGTGCGAGGAACGAGAAATCATAGAGATTGGCCGGCGGTGCGATCGAGATGAAGCCTTCGACCTCGGGGCGACGCATCAGGAGCTGCATGCCGATCCAAGCGCCAAACGAGAAACCGGCAACCCAGCAGGCGCGCGCTTCGGGATTGATGGTCTGTGCCCAGTCGAGCGCTGCCGCTGCATCCGACAACTCGCCGGTGCCATGGTCGAACGAGCCCTGGCTGCGGCCGACGCCGCGGAAGTTAAAGCGCAGCACCGAGAAGCCGCGATGCACGAAGGCGTAATAGCATTGGTAGACGATCTGGTGGTTCATCGTGCCCGCGAATTGCGGATGCGGATGCAGCACCATGGCGATCGGTGCGTTCTTCTGCTTGGCCGGATGATAGCGGCCTTCAATACGGCCTGCGGGACCGGTAAAAATAACTTCGGGCATAGTGATCCTTAGGTCCCGTTCTTGGCGTGATCAGCCGGTTTCGCGCAGGGCTCGGCGAGAATGGCTCGGAGGGGACCCTGCGAGGAAAGGGCGATCGGGCACCGTCAGGTTGATGGCGGGCGGCACCGGGTGAAGTTGAGGCCGCGTTCTACCATGAGCGCAGGGGCGAAAAGCAAGCATATTGAACGTGTCCGCGGCCGTGACATGCGTTGCCGCGGGCGCATTTAGTGAGCAATTGGGCTAAGAGAGACGGCGCGCGGCACCGGACGACGTCCGATGCCGCCAGCAAGGCTCCAAGTCCTTCAAGGTAAAGCAGAATTGGCCAAAGACCGGGTCTATCTCGACTGGAATGCGACGACACCGCTGCGCCCTGAGGCGCGGGCGGCGATGGCGGCCGCGTGGGATTTGGCTGGTAACCCGTCATCGGTTCATACCGAGGGCCGTCAGGCCCGCCGGATCGTTGAGGACGCCCGTGCGGCGGTCGCAGGCGCCTTGGGCGCAGATTCGCGAAACGTCATATTCACCTCAGGCGGAACCGAAGCCAATGTGCTGGCGCTAACGCCCGGGCTGGTGCGCAATCCAGGCGTGCCCGTGCGGCGGCTGATTGTATCCGCGGTGGAGCACGCCTCGGTGCTCGCGGGCGGGCGCTTCGCCGCGGAAGACCTCCAGGTGCTGGGCGTGGACCGCGATGGCGTCGTGAAACCGGATGAGTTGCGGGCGCTCCTGGCGGGTGGGGAGCCGGCGCTGGTTTCCGTGATGTTGGCCAATAATGAAACCGGCACCCTTCAACCGATTCCTGAGCTTGCGGCCATCGTGCATGACGCCGGCGGCTTGCTGCATGTCGACGCTGTGCAAGCGTTCGGAAAGATACCAATAGATATCAAATTATTGCAGGCTGATCTTCTATCAATTTCTGCGCACAAGATCGGCGGCCCAAAGGGCATTGGCGCGCTGGTCTTGGCCAATGGCGTCGCCGGGCTCAATGCGCTGCTCAGCGGCGGCGGGCAGGAACTGGGGCGTCGGGCGGGAACCGAGAATGTGCCCGGAATCGCCGGCTTCGGCGCCGCCGTGACGGCCGCTATCGCGTCGCTTGATGACATGAAACGGGTCGAAAAACTGCGTCAGCGGCTTGAGGCGGGCTTGCGGCAATCCAGCAACGGACTTGTGTTCGCCCAGGATGTGCCGCGTCTGCCCAATACGGTCCTGTTCGGCGCTCCCGGATTGCGCGCCGAGACCGCTGTGATTGGATTTGATCTCGAAGGTATTGCGGTATCGTCTGGTTCCGCCTGTTCGTCTGGTAAGGTGCAGCCGTCCCATGTGCTGGAAGCCATGGGTTTCGGGCCGGAGCTGACCCGGGGTGCTGTGCGTCTCAGTCTGGGCTGGTCGACCACCGAAGCGGACGTCGATCGGTGCCTGGAGGCTTGGCGAAAGCTCTCGGGTACACTACTTAAACATAGCGACGAAACACAGCTTGAACGGTTCTAAGAGGGGTGATTTCCCCGCGGGAACATCGTAAAGAACCCCGACAAGCTTTGAGTTTCACGTTTCTGGATTGATCCACCGCGGTCCTTGAAACCGCGAGCGGAGGATAAAATGGCTGCCGTACAAGAGACCGTTGATCGGGTTCGCCAGATCGACGTCGATCAATATCGTTATGGATTCGAGACCATCATCGAATCCGAGAAGGCCCCGAAGGGCCTTTCCGAAGATACCGTCCGTTACATCTCCGCCAAGAAGAACGAGCCGGCATGGATGCTGGAATGGCGTCTTGAGGCGTATCGCCGCTGGCTGACCATGGAAGAGCCGAAGTGGGCGCGGGTCGAGTATCCGAAGATCGACTTCCAGGATCTCTATTACTATTCGGCGCCGAAGCCGAAGAAGACCATTGGCTCGATCGACGAGATTGATCCTGAAATTCTCGAAACCTACAAGAAGCTCGGCATTCCTCTCCGCGAGATCGAGGCGCTGGAAGGCGTCGTGCGTCCGGAAGGTGAGCGCAGGATCGCCGTCGACGCTGTGTTCGATTCGGTGTCGGTCGCGACCACGTTCCAGAAGGAACTGAAGCAGGCCGGCGTGATCTTCATGCCGATCTCGGAAGCCATCCGCGAGCATCCCGATCTGGTGAAGCAGTATCTCGGCACGGTCGTGCCGACCTCGGATAACTTCTATGCCACGCTGAACTCGGCCGTGTTCTCCGACGGCTCGTTCGTCTATGTGCCGCCGGGCGTGCGTTGCCCGATGGAGCTGTCGACCTATTTCCGCATCAATGAGCGCAACACCGGACAGTTCGAACGAACGCTGATCATTGCCGACAAGGGCGCCTATGTCAGCTATCTCGAAGGCTGCACGGCGCCGCAGCGCGACGAGAACCAGCTCCATGCGGCTGTCGTCGAGCTCGTCACCCATGACGATGCCGAGATCAAGTATTCGACGGTCCAGAACTGGTACCCCGGCAATTCCGAAGGCAAGGGCGGTATCTACAATTTCGTCACCAAGCGTGGTGACTGCCGCGGCGACCGCTCGAAGATTTCCTGGACCCAGGTCGAGACCGGCTCCGCCATCACCTGGAAATATCCGAGCTGCATCCTGCGCGGCGACAATTCGCGCGGCGAGTTCTATTCGATCGCGATTTCGAACGGCTATCAGCAGGTCGATAGCGGCACCAAGATGATCCATCTCGGAAAGAACACCACGAGCCGGATCATCTCGAAGGGTATCGCTGCCGGCAAGTCGCAGAACACCTATCGCGGCCTTGTCACCGCGCATCGCAAGGCGACGAACGCGCGTAACTTCACGGCCTGTGACTCACTCCTGATCGGCGATCAGTGCGGTGCGCATACCGTGCCGTATATCGAGGCGAAGAACGCCTCGACGCTGTTCGAGCACGAAGCAACGACGTCGAAGATCTCCGAAGACGTGCTGTTCTATTGCGTCCAGCGTGGCCTGTCGCAGGAAGAAGCCGTCGGCCTCGTGGTCAACGGTTTCGTGAAGGACGTGTTGCAGCAACTGCCGATGGAATTCGCGGTGGAAGCTCAGAAGCTGATTTCGATCAGTCTCGAAGGCAGCGTGGGATAGTGAGAATGCTGAAGATCCTCGGAGGTGCCGTGGGTCTTCTGTTTGCGATCACGCTGTTTCTCGCATTCGCAGGCGCGATCGTTGCGTTATTCGGCGGCATGGCCGGATTTGAAAATGCCAGGGTAGCCGGAGGGGCGGTCAGCGGGATTGGAGCACTTGGTTTCTTTGCTCTGCTTCTGTCGCCTCTCGGAGAACTTCTCGGTCTGCTGGGCACGTCGACGCCTACCGGATCGTCTCAATTGAACGTCAATGCATCGGCGCCACCGAATCCAGGCAAGCCGGGCAAGAAGGAAGTTACTGATGACCGCATTGCTTGAAGTGAAGGACCTGCAGGTTCGTGTCGAGGATCGCGAGATTCTCCATGGGCTGACGATGACGGTGAATGGCGGTGAAGTGCATGCCATCATGGGACCGAACGGTTCGGGTAAATCGACGCTCAGCCACGTCATCGCCGGCAAGCCCGGTTATGAGGTGACCGGCGGCGAGATCCTGTTCAAGGGCGAAGACCTGCTGGAGATGGAGCCCGACGAGCGCGCCGCCAAGGGCGTGTTCCTGGCGTTCCAGTATCCCGTGGAAATTCCCGGCGTCACCACGATGAACTTCCTGCGCACCGCGGTGAACGCGCAGCGCAAGGCGCGCGGCGAATCCGAATATCTTGTGCCGGACTTTCTCAGGAAGGTCCGCGAGGTCGCTGCTTCGCTGAACATCCCGATGGATATGCTGAAGCGCGGCGTCAATGTCGGCTTCTCCGGCGGTGAGAAGAAGCGCAACGAGGTGCTGCAGATGGCGCTGTTCCAGCCGAGCCTGTGCATCCTCGACGAGATGGACTCCGGTCTCGACATCGATGCGTTGCGCGTGGCTGCCGACGGCGTCAATGCACTGCGCAGCCCGGATCGCGCCATGGTCGTCATCACGCATTATCAGCGCCTGCTGAACTACATCGTGCCGGATCATGTGCATGTGATGTCGAAGGGCCGCGTCGTGAAGAGTGGCGGCAAGGAACTGGCGCTGGAACTCGAAGAGTCCGGTTATGCGCAGTATGAAGACGCGGCGGCCTGAGTGAGACAGTCATGAATGTAGCTCTCGCAAAGACAACAACGGGCGCGGTGCTGGACGGCACATTCGCCGCCGCGCGCGGTCGGTTGCCGGGCGTCGGCACGGTGGCGGAAACGCGCCAGCAGGCGTTCGACGATTTCGCGCGCACGGGTCTGCCGACCCGGCGCCTCGAAGAATGGAAATATACCGACTTGCGCAACCTGCTGCGCGACGTCGCACCGCTCGCGCCCGCGCCGGATCAGGCCGCGCTGGCACAGGCCGCCAGACTGGTCGAAACGCTCGGTACGGGTGATACGCAGAAGCTGGTCATCGTTGACGGCGTCTTCGCGGCAGGTCTCTCCGATCTGACATCGGGCGGCGGCGTGACCGTGCATGCGCTCAGCGCCATGCTCGATGACGCGACCAGTGCGACGCGTGCCGACCTGCTGCGCTCGCGCATTGTCGATCCGATGATCGCGCTGAATGCCGCCTTTGCGACCGATGGCATGCTGATCGATATCGCGGACGATGCCGTTCCGGCCCGGCCGCTGCATATCGTGCATGTCGCGACACGCCCGAGCGTGGCCGCATTCACGCGGTCGCTGGTGCGTATCGGCAATCGCGCGCGTGTGACGCTGGTCGAAAGCTTCGTCGCGACAGAATCCGCGAAGGCGTATCAGGCCCATGATGCTGTCGTGATCTGGATCGGCGACGATTCCGATCTGCAGCATGTGCGCGTGATGGAAGACGCTGGCGATGCAGCGAATATCGCAACGGCCATCGTCACAGTCGGTGCGCGCACCAAGTTCAACACCTTCAGCCTGACCACTGGCGGTGGCGTCAGCCGCTATCAGAGCTTCATCACGCTGGCTGGTGTGGATTCGGAGCTGTCGACCAACAGCGTTCATCTGCTGCGCGACAAGCAGCATGGCGACTGTACCTTCGTGATCGAGCATGCGGCGCCGAATTGCCTCAGCCGCGAGCTGTTCCGCGCCGTGCTCGACGATCGCGCGCATTCGGTGTTCCAGGGTCGCATCAACGTCCATCAGATCGCGCAGAAGACCGACGGCAAGATGATGTCACGGGCGCTGCTGCTGTCCGACGAGGCCGAGATCGACAACAAGCCCGAGCTCGAGATCTTCGCTGACGACGTGCAGTGCGGCCACGGCGCGACCATTGGCGCGCTGGATGACAGCTTGCTGTTCTATCTGCGGGCTCGCGGCCTGCCGGAGAAGGCGGCGCAGGCGCTGCTGATCCAGGCATTCGTGGGTGAAGCGCTGGAGTCGATCGTGAATGACGATCTGCGCGACGTCGCGATATCGGCCGCAGAGCGTTGGCTGGAGTCGCGCGCATGACATTGCATCCCGCGGTCTCGAACGGGTCATATGACGTCGCTCGCGTCCGCGAGGATTTTCCTGCGCTCGAGATGAAGGTCTATGGCAAGCCGCTGGTCTATCTCGACAACGCGGCATCGGCGCAGAAGCCCTATGCCGTGCTCGACCGCATGACCGAGGCCTACAAGTCCGAATATGCCAATGTGCATCGCGGACTGCATTACCTAGCCAATGCGGCGACTGAGGCGTATGAGGGCGCGCGCATCAAGGTGCAGCATTTCCTCAATGCCAAGCGCCCCGAGGAAATCATCTTCACCCGCAATGCCACTGATGCGCTCAATGCCGTCGCGGCATCGTGGGGCGGCGAGAACATCAAGCCGGGCGATGAGATCGTGCTCTCGATCATGGAGCACCATTCCAATATCGTGCCGTGGCACTTCCTGCGGGAACGTCAGGGTGCCGTCATCAAATGGGCGCCTGTCGATGACGAAGGCAACTTCCTGATCGACGAGTTCGAGAAGCTGCTGACTGATCGTACCAAGATCGTTGCCATCACCCAGATGTCCAATGCGCTGGGCACGCTGGTTCCGGTTAAGGACGTGGTGAAGCTTGCACATGCGCGCGGCATTCCCGTCGTGGTGGACGGTAGCCAGGCCGCCGTGCACATGCCGATCGATGTGCAGGACATCGACGCCGACTTCTACATCTTCACCGGCCACAAGCTGTACGGACCGACCGGCATCGGCGTGCTGTATGGCAAATATGACCGCCTAGTCGCGATGCGGCCCTATGCCGGCGGCGGCGAGATGATCCGCGAAGTGGCTAAGGAGTGGGTCACCTATGGCGATCCGCCGCACAAGTTCGAGGCCGGTACGCCCGCCATCGTCGAAGCCATCGGCCTCGGCGCTGCCATCGATTACGTCAATTCGATCGGCAAGGAGCGGATTGCCGCCCATGAGCACGACCTCCTGGCCTATGCACAGGACCGGCTGCGCGAGATCAATTCGCTGCGTATTATCGGAACTGCCAAGAACAAGGGCCCGGTGATTTCGTTCGAACTGAAGGGCGCTCACGCTCATGACGTGGCGACCGTGATCGACCGGCAGGGCGTCGCGGTCCGCGCGGGAACCCACTGCGTGATGCCGCTTCTGGAGCGATTCAATGTGACGGCCACGTGCCGTGCATCATTCGGAATGTATAATACCCGCGAGGAGGTCGACCACCTCGCACAGGCGCTGATCAAGGCACGGGAGTTGTTTGCATGAGTGACATTGCAGAAGCCAAGACGCCGGACGCCACCCCCGAGGCCGAGAAGCCCGCTCACATGCAGACCACCTCGGCGCTCGATCCCGCCGAAACCGAACGCCTGGGCACCGAGATCGTCGCTGCACTGAAGACTGTGTTCGACCCGGAAATCCCCGCGGATATCTACGAACTCGGCCTGATCTACAAGGTCGATATCAAGGACGATCGCTCTGTCCAAGTGGAGATGACGCTGACGACGCCGAATTGTCCGGCCGCCGAAGAGCTTCCGACCATGGTGGAGAACGCCGTGGCCAGCGTGCCCGGAGTCGGCCTGGTCAAGGTCGAGATCGTCTGGGAGCCGACCTGGACGCCGGACCGGATGACCGACGAAGCACGTCTCGTTCTGAATATGTGGTGATGGTTGCGTCTGGTTTGCTGAATACGCCCAAGTCGCTTGAATTCCTATGGCGGCCTTGAACCGCCGAAGGGACTGAACACATGACTGAGATGACACCAACCCCAACCGCACCGGCTGCGAAGCCGAAGCCGCGTCCCCGCCCGCAGGTGATGCGCCTGACCGATGCTGCCGCAACGCGGATCCGGGAGCTGACGGAGCGTGCGGATTCCGAGATCATCGGCCTGCGCGTCGGCATCAAGAACGGTGGCTGCGCCGGCCAGTCCTACACCGTCGAATATGCCCACGACATCAAGCCGACCGACGAAATCGTCGAGGACAAGGGCGTCAAGATCCTGGTCGATCCTAAGGCCGTGTTGTTCCTGCTCGGCACCGAGATGGACTACAAGACTGACCGCATGCAGGCCCAGTTTGTGTTCAACAACCCGAACCAGATCTCGGCCTGTGGCTGCGGCGAGTCCGTGCAACTGACGCCGGCGAAGTTCGACGGCTGAGACTGTCATTTCATAAGTAGAACGCTGTCATGCCCGGGCAAAGCGCGAAGCGCGGCTTCGCTAGATGTCCCGGGCATCCATTTTTCTGGGCTTCGGTGAAAGCGAAGGAGGCTGGATGGCCGGGTCAAGCCCGGCCATGACGTAGGGAGACGACGCGGACGGACCGCTTCCGCAATCGCGCGTCGCATCCTACACTTCCCCAATGGACCGCGATTTCCTCAGTGAACTTTTCGCCGGCTTTGGCCCGGTAACGATCCGCCGGATGTTTTCCGGCTTTGGCATTTCCGCCGATGGCATCAACTTCGCGCTGGTGCTGCGCGGCGCGGTCTATCTGCGTGCCGATGAAATCTCGATCCCGCGTTTCGAGAGTGAGGGCTCGCAGTGTTTTCAGTATGAGATGCGCGGCAAGCTGCGGATGATCGGATCCTATTGGCAGCTGCCGGAACGGCTCTATGACGATCCCGATGAAGTCACCGAATGGGCGAGGGTCGCGCATGCCGCAGCGATCCGTGCATCGCTGGCAAAAGCAAGCAAGAAGCGGGCAACGAAGAAAGCGAAGGTCGTGAAGAAGACCGCGGCGAAAAAGAAGGCCACCAAGAAGGCTGCAGTTAAGACGGTCGCCAGCAAGAAAGCCAGTAAAGCCGCAAAGAAGCGTAAATCCTCATCCTGAGGAGCCGTGCGCTTGCGCGGCGTCTCCTTGCGAATGGTGAAGCCAAGTGTGGGGCGTCATGCCACCTGAAACTGCAGCTCCGCAGAATATTCCGGATCGACTTCGCAGATCACGCGGTTGCGGCCGCTGCGCTTCGCGGCATAGAGACAGGCGTCGGCACGGCCGATGAGCGATTCCATATCGTCGCCGATCTGCAGCATCGAGACGCCGACGGAAATCGTGACGCGTCCCAGGATCTCGCCAGTCGATTTTTTCTTCAGCTCCTTTGACATCACGGCGCGGCGGATGTGATCGGCAACGGTGAGTGCCTGACGCAGCGGCGTGTTCGGCAGCACCACGGCGAATTCCTCGCCGCCATAGCGCGCGGTGATATCCTGGCCCTTGATGGTCTGCTTCAATGACTGGCCGACAAGACGCAGCACCTGGTCGCCGGTGAGATGGCCATAATTGTCGTTGAAGGACTTAAAGTGATCGATGTCGAGCATCAGGAGCGACAACGGTTCGCCGCGCTTCACCGCGGTATCGATTGCCGCCATCAGCGCACGGTCGAAATACTTGCGGTTACCGAGTGCGGTGAGGGGATCGGTCAGGCTCTCGGCGCGGATCGCCTCGAGGCTCTGTTGCAGCGTGTAGACCTCGCTCTTCGAGGACAGTAGCCGCTCTTCCAGCGCCTTGTTCGTGTCGTGCACTTCACGGGTAGATTTGACGAGACTCTCGATCACGGCTTTCACCGCAGCAGAATCGTGCGCCCGCGACAAATCCTTGCTGGCACCATCCAGACTGGCATTGAAGTTCGTGGTCATGCCCAGAGCATCGGTGATGAGCGCCATCACGTCGTCGATCTCGCCGATGACGCGGGCGCCGACCTGATCGATGCGATCGGTGGTGCGAATTTGTGAGAGATAAGTGTCGTGGATCAGGTCGAGATCGGCTTCGGTCAGCCGGCCATTGCGTGCCAGCGTCTCATTGATGACTTTGTTGAGCGCCGAATTGTAGCCAGTCGCGTAGACGTACCAGATCTCATAATTGCGCGGAATCGCCGTCTGGCGGAGCGAGCGAATTTGGCCCAGCGCGACTTCGGCAAAGGCCAAAGTCCGCTCTTGTTCGTCCAGGATGCCGGTCACGTTCTGTGCCCTCGTGGACAGCGGGTATACGCGGTCCTCTGAAATGCAAATTCGTTAAAAATATCGCATTCAGATTAGGGGACGAGAGTGAACGGCAAGTAAACGTTCCTGGCGCGATACTACCTATGCGCGTGCCCGGATCGGACGCAACAGAAAGGCCGGCAGGTGCGAATGATCCGCCGGTTCGTTGTCTTCGCGGCGCGAACGTGGCGCTTCGGCGCGGCCGATGGAGGGGGGACGCTGCGCCTGCGGGGCTGCCGCTGCCACGACCGGTGCTGCCAAAGCGGCTTCCGCGGCCTGCGGCTGCGGGCTGCGCTCGCCGCCTTCCGAACGACCACCTTCACGGCGCGGGCCACGCTCACGGCGCGGTTTGCGATCGCGTCCGCCTTCGCGGGGCTGATCGTTGCGGCCGCCGCGCGGCTGTTCGGCATTGGCTTCGCGATTGCCGGTGCGGTTGCGCGACTGGCGCGACGCCTCAGCGGTTTCGCCTTCGACAGGCTCGGAGATCGCTATGGAAGTTTCGACCTTGGGGATCGACTGGCCGATCAGTTTTTCGATTGCCAGCATGGACTTCTGGTCGGACGGGCACACCAGCGAGATCGCGGAGCCGGTGCGGCCGGCGCGGCCGGTACGGCCGATGCGGTGCACGTAGTCGTCGGAATGATGCGGGACGTCGAAATTATAGACGTGGCTGACGGCGGGAATATCGAGACCGCGGGCGGCGACGTCGGAAGCCACCAGGATCGGTAGCTCGCCCTTGCGGAACTGGTCCAGCGCGGCGGTGCGGGCCGACTGCTCCATGTCGCCATGCAGGGCGCCGACACTGAAGCCGTGCTTCTGGAGCGACTTGGCGAGCAACGCGACTTCACGTTTGCGGTTGCAGAAGATGATCGCATTCTTGAGGTCGGTGGCTTCGCGGAGAAGGGCCCGGAGCACTTCGCGCTTCTCGTGCGGCTCGCGACCGACGGCCACTTGCGACTGGGTCACGGTGACGGCGGTGGAGGCGGGCTTGGAGACTTCGATCTTCACCGGATTATGCAGGAAGGTCTCGGTGACGCGGCGGATTTCGGCGGGCATGGTCGCCGTAAAAAAGAGAGTCTGACGGGTGAAGGGTACCAGCTTGCAGATGCGTTCGATGTCGGGGATGAAGCCCATGTCCAGCATGCGGTCGGCTTCATCGATGACCAGCAATTCGACGCCGGTGAGAAGCAGTCCGCCGCGCTCGGTATGGTCGAGCAGGCGACCCGGCGTGGCGATCAACACATCGACGCCGCGGGTGAGTTTGCTGTCCTGATCACCGAACGAGACGCCGCCGATCAGCAGCGCCACGTTGAGCTTCTGGCCGACGCCGTATTTGTCGAACTGCTCTTTGACCTGTGCGGCCAGTTCGCGGGTCGGTTCGAGAATGAGCGTGCGGGGCATGCGGGCGCGGGCTCGGCCCTTTTCCAGCATCGTCATCATCGGGAGAACGAAGGCAGCGGTCTTGCCGGTGCCGGTCTGGGCGATGCCGAGCACGTCTTTGCGCGCCAGCACATGAGGAATCGCTTGTTCCTGAATGGGGGTTGGGGTGGTGTAACCGGTAGCCGCAACGGCGGCGAGAACCTTGTCGGACAAGCCGAGATTGGAGAAGGACATTGAGCCTCTGTATGGGGGCATGATCTGATCCGGTATCCGGATGATCACCGTTCGGAATCACGCCTCAGGTCGAAACCGCCGCTTGGATTCTCGGGAAATACTGCAACGCTTATCCCCGGAGCGGCACGCAAACATGCACGGAGACGCTGGGCGCTGACAGGCGGCTTACTCAAGATATCGCGTTTCGATACCGGGCCGCGTCGAGCCGGAACATAGGCTGGAATCGGCCAAAGTCAATCCGCCACACCCTGGAACATCCCAAAAAGCTTAATGTTTTAGCGGAAAAGGGCCAAAATCGGGATATTGGCGGGGGCTTGGGGCCCCGCCGGACGGCCGCTACGCGACGTCGCGTGTGACGTCGATGCAGCGCTGACCGTTAGTCGACCGGCCTGCGTTCGCGGCCGGGTGGACCGGCAATGGCGATGAGCGCGCCGCTCAGTAACAGCGCGGTCGAGATCACCGTGAACATCGCGATCGGACCGTGGCTGCCGAGCAGCGGCAGCAGCGCGATCGGTACGAGCGCCGATACGACGCGGCCGAGGCCCCATGCGCCAGCGGTGGCCGAGGCGCGAAGATGCGTCGGCAGCAACTCGACAGCGTAGAGGCTAAGCACGGCGCTGTAGACGGCACTGGCGAGGTTGAACACGATGCCGGTGACGATGAGCGGCGTTAGCACCGTGCTGACAGCGAAAGTCAGCCCGGTTGCGATCATCACCACGGCACAGGCGACCAGAGCGAGGCGCCGCGGGATACGATCGACGAAGGCCGATGCCGCCGCGATGCCGATCGATGGACCGAACATCGTAAGTCCCGCGAACAGCAGGGACTCGCTGACATGAAATCCCTTCTGCACCATCACCGCGGCGCTGAGCAGCGGGAAGCCGATGGTGGCCCAGGGTCCGAGTACATAGAGCGCGGCAAGGAGCGCTGTGCGCCGCAGGCTGATCCGATCGCGGGCGAGCGCTCGGAAGCCGCTGGATCTGGTCGCAATAGTTTCGGGAGCGGAGATCGCCGGCGGTGATGGCTGACGCGCGGATGCCTCGAAGCGGCGGCAGGCGGCATCAGCCTCGGCGTCGCGTCCGACCGATGCGAGCCAGCGCGGCGATTCCGGCACCAGGAAGAACAGCAGGGCTGTCAGGGTCGAGCACGCGCTGCCGAAGATCAAAGCCCAGCGCCAGCCCTCGATGCCCCATGGCGCGATGGGCGTCAGCCAGCGGATCATCAGGATGATTGCCGGTGCGCCGAGAAAGGCGAGCGCGCCGCACAGCATCATCAAAAGGCCACGCCGCCGGGGCGGCAGCAGGTCTGACAGATAGGCCGATGTCAAAGGCGGATAGCCGCCGATGGCGAGGCCGGAGATGAAGCGGAAGGCCGTCATGGTTGCCACATCGCGACTGGCGGCGACGGCGAGCGAGCTCAGCGCCAGGACGGCAAGCGCGCTCTGCAGCGCGATCTGGCGGCCATAGCGATCCGCAATCCAGCCGAACACAGGTGCACCAACGGCGCCGCCGGCAAAGACCGATGCCAACAACAGCGAGAGCTCGCCGCGCGAGATGCTGTAGGGCGGCGCGAGGAAGATGCCGGAAAAGGCATTGCTGAGCGCCACTTCGGCGATGTCTGCGAACAGGCCGAAGGCACAGAGCGCGAAGATGCCGAGGTGAAGCGGCGTGACTGGCAGCCCGTCCAGGCGTGCCGCAATAGTTGGCACGGCTGCGCCCGCTGGCGCCCCGTGCGTCCGCACCTGGTCGTTCATCTGACGCCCCGCATCTCATAGCGGCAACGCAATGCGCGTCCTCCGCTGCCCGCGCGGACCATATGTCGATGGAGCTGGATGAGTCGAGAGGAGGGTATGTGGCGGCGAACCGCAGCGTCTCAAATCTGCGTCGGCGTTGCCGCGCAGCCATACAGGATCATCTCGCAGGTCTGGCGATAGCGCGCCGAGAAGTCATTCGCTGCGATCGGAGGGAGTGCCTGATTGACAGCCCGTCCGCCGTCGGCCAGCGCCTGCGCGATCTGCGCGGCCGTAAAACGGCCGGTCAGGATCAGCAGCTTGCTGTAGTGGAAATCGATAATCAGCTTTTCCAGCTCGGCCTGGAAGGCGATTGCGGACTCGATCATGAGATCGCGGCAGCGCCGAAAGGCTTCCGCATTGAGCTCGACGGTATGCGGTGAGAATGTCAGCATCCGACGGGTTTCGCCGTATCTCAGGTCGATGATCGTCGCAAAGATGTCGAGTGCGCTGCCGCCACTTTCCCGGATCTTTTGGCCGGCCTCGAGTGCCTGCGCTATCGCGACTTCATTGCGATGGCCGATCGAGGCACGAAATGCCTCTTCCTTGTTGCTGAAATAGTAATAGAGCGCGCGCTGCGTGAAGCCGCACTCTCTCGCGAGACCGACCATCGACAGGCCGGCATAGCCGTGGTCGAGAAATGCCTTGTTGACCCGAAGCAGCAACTCGTGCCCGGGCGTAATCATCTTCTTTGCCATTGGTCGTCAGGTATCCAGTCGTAGCGGGCTTCGGGCGGGTGATTAAAACTGCCTGAAATCTTACAGTCTAAAAAATCCCATCCTCAAATCGCCAAGCTATGAGGAACGCAAAGTTCCTGAAGCGCGCTTCCTGACGTTGGTTGCCTGTAGCAGGAGCCGGTTTTAGCAATTGCTCCCCGGATTGGCTCCGGACCTGATGAATTGTCACATAGCACATGTCGGGGCAATCATGTCGATGATTGGCCGCGTAACCCTTATCCACAGGACTTCGCGACATGTGGTACCTCATCACCCCTGATCGAGAGCGCACGCCGAGCCGTCCGGAAGTCGACTTATTCCGGCGCGCGTGAGAGGGATACCGCAGGCTGACTATTTGCCGTAAGTGCCTAGCTGCATCCCGAGATTCTGCATCACGAAAGCATTCATGCGCAGATGCACCTCGCTGCCGCTCTGTAGACGGGCATCGACCTCATACGTCGCCGGATCGACCTGGCGGATCCCGATGATCTGGTTGATATCCAGCACTTCCGGGGTGGTCTGTGCAGGCTTGGCGGCCACCGGCGCGCGCTTCGGTTTGGCGGCGGCAACCGGGGGCTTCGGCGCGGTAGCGGGGGCCGCATCCTGCGCGAGTGCCATGGTGGGAAGCAGCAGGGCGGCTGCGAGGACGAGTGATTTCACGAGGATCTCCTGACTCTGATTGGGGCTCGGGCTAGCGGAGATTAAGGCGGAAAATGTGGCAGCGGGGCTGCAACCGGCGGGCAGATGATCTGCCTGAGCAGGCAGGACAAAATGGGTGGTAACGGCTAGACCTCGGTTTGAACCGGCCGCAGTTCTGCCTCGACCAAGGCAGACAATGACGCGGTCGAGCCACACGGATACATGTGCTGGCGGGGCGGGGATAGAACAATGCGACGGCTTTTGATTCTGCTGGCAACGCTGGCAGCGGCGGCACTTTCGACAGCGCCGGCTTTTGCTGCAAAACGCGTGGCGCTGGTCATCGGCAATAACGACTATCGCAATGTGCCGAAGCTGCAGAAGGCCGTGAATGACGCCCGCAGCATAGGGGACGCACTGAAGAATCTCGGCTTCAGTGTCATGGTGGCCGAGAACCAGACCCGGCAGGCTTTCAGTCAGTCGTTGCTCGCTTTCGATTCGACGATTGAAAAAGGCGACACGGCCTTTTTCTTTTTTGCAGGGCACGGCTTCGAGATCGCCGGCCAGAACTTCCTGCTGCCGACGGATGTCCCTGCCGCCACGGAAGGGCAGGAAGAGCTGGTGCGCGACTCAGCGATTCTCGCCGACCGGATTGTAACGCGGCTGCAGATGCGCGGCGCGCGGACGTCGATTCTGGTGTTCGACGCCTGTCGCAACAATCCGTTCGAGCGCGCTGGCACCCGCGCTGTGGCCGGCAGCGGTGGCCTCGCTCCGATGACGACGCTCCCGGAAGGCGTGTTTTCGATCTTCTCGGCCGGGCCGCGGCAGACCGCGCTGGATCGTTTGTCGAACAACGACACCGATCCGAATTCGGTTTTCACGCGCGCCTTCATCAAGGAGCTGCAGGAGCCATCGCTGAACCTCGTGCAGGTCGCGCAGCGCACCCGGCGGACCGTCAGCGAGATGGCAGAGACCGTGAAGCACCGCCAGGTGCCGGTGTATTTCGACCAGATGGTCGATGACGTCTTTCTTAATGGTGTGGCGCTCAAGCAGGCCGATGCGCGGCCGGCCGAACCGCTGCAGCAGGTCGCTGCGCTGCCGCCTGTCAACGTTCCGCAACTGCCGCCGGCCAACGATGCGGTGAACGCACCGATCGCCAGCTTCTCGCGCCACAATGGCGGCTGGACCGTGATGTTCTCGATCGCCGATCCGACGCTGGGTATCTCCTGGCGGATGGGCGAGGGAGGTAATTTCCGCGAGACCGGCTTCATGGACACGCTCGATCCGCGCACGCGCAAGCGAATGCCAAATCCGGCGATCCAGCTCGACGCCGATGCAGTGGCGACGACGATCTATCTGCGTTACGTCGACGCGAACGGCGAGATGCAGGGCCCGTTTCCGATCCGCTTCGATCCTGAGGCGGCGCTGGTTCGCGACCAGCGCAAGATCCTCGATATGACCGCTGGAAGCTGGCTTGCCTTCGGTGGCTACAACACGCCCCTGATGTATTATACGCATCTGATGTCGTATCGCTGTGCCATTCGCGAGGCCCGCGTCGGGATCGATAGCGCCGTGCCGGACAAGCTGCTGAAATTCCCGCCCTGCGACCTGCGCGACCCCATTGCGACGCCGTCGGATGCCGAGACCTACATCAAAATCCCGGCCTCGACGAAGTTCGTGTCGGTCGAATTGACGTTCCGGGACGGCAGCATCTCCGAAACCAAGAGCTTCCGACGTTCGGGAAATCGATGAGCATGATCGACACCGCCCTGCGAACCACGGCATTTCGACTATCGCAAGCTCGCATTCCTTGATCAAGAAATTCGACTCGCCGGAGGAGTAGCGAATGGCTGCAGGCGCGAATGTGAACTCGCTGACCGCGCGCTGCTGCATCGTTGGCGGTGGCCCTGCCGGAATGATGCTCGGCTATCTGCTCGGCCGCGCCGGCGTCGATACGATCGTTATCGAGAAACACGCCGACTTCTTCCGCGATTTCCGCGGCGACACCGTGCATCCATCGACGCTGCAGGTGATGGACGAGCTTGGCCTGATCGACGACTTCCTGAAGATCAAGCACGATCGTATCCAGAAGATGGATGGCTTCTTCGGAACGCATAAGCTGCGCATTGCGGATATCAGCCGCACCAGCGCGAAGTATCCGTTTATCGCCTTCATGCCGCAGTGGGATTTCCTCAATTTCCTGCGCGACAAAGCGCAGCGCTATCCGCATCTCAAGGTGATGATGAACACCGAGGCCACCGATCTCATCTGGTCGGGCGAGCAAGTGGTCGGCGTCAAGGCCATCACGCAGCAGGGCCCGGTCGAGATCCATGCCGATCTGACAGTGGCCTGCGATGGCCGGCATTCGATCGTGCGGCCGGCGGCGAAGCTGGAGATCGAAGACATCGGTGCGCCTATGGACATCTTGTGGTTTCGCGTTGCCAAGGGCGCGGAGACCGAGAGCGTGTTCGCGCGGCTCGAGCCCGGCAAGATGATGGTGACCATCGATCGCGGGGACTACTGGCAATGCGCTTATGTGATCGCCAAGGGGCACTATGAGGAGATCAAGGTGCGTGGCCTTGAGGCTTTCCGTGCCGAAACGTCACGTCTGGCGCCGATCCTGAGCGCGCATATCGAAGAGTTGAATAGCTGGGACGACGTCAAACTACTGACCGTCGCGATCAATCGGCTCAAGCGCTGGACCCGGCCGGGGCTGTTGTGCATCGGCGACGCCGCGCATGCGATGTCCCCGGTTGGCGGCGTCGGTGTGAATATCGCGGTTCAGGACGCCGTCGCGACCGCTAACCTGCTGGCGGCGAAGCTGGCGAAGGGACCGGTGACCGAGGACGACCTCGGCGCGGTGCGTCGCCGCCGCGAATTCCCGATGCGCGTAACACAGGGCATGCAGGTCGTGATGCAAAACAACATCATCAGCCGTGCGCTGGCCAAGGGCGGCGAGCCGCTGACGCCGCCGCTGATCATGCGCCTGGTCAGCGCGTTTCCGCCGCTGCAGGGACTGACCGCGCGCTTCCTGGCCATTGGCGTACGACCGGAGCACGTGCAGTCGCCAGAAGCCTAAGACAGATTATCCCTGCACCGAGAAGCCGCCGTCCACGGGGATTGCCGTTCCGGTGACGAAGTCCGAGGCGCGCGACGACAGGAACACGGCAATGCCCGCGAAATCTCCCGACGCGCCCCAGCGGCCGGCGGGCGTTCGTGCCAGTACTTTGTCATGCAGGCCGTCGATTTCACGGCGCGCATTCTGTGTCAGTTCGGTATCGATCCAGCCCGGCAGAACGGCGTTGCACTGAATATTGTGAGGCGCCCAAGCGACGGCGCAGGAGCGGGTGAACTGGACGATGCCGCCTTTGCTGGCGGCATAGGCTGGCGCGAAAGACGCGCCGAAGATCGACAGCATCGAGCCGATATTGATGATCTTGCCGCCGCCCGCGACCTTCATCGCGGGATGCGCCGCCTGCGAACAGACGAAGGCGCTGGTGAGATTGGTCTTGATCACGCTGTCCCATTCGTCGAGCGCGATCTCGTGCGGCGGCTTGCGGATGTTGATGCCGGCATTGTTGATGAGGATATCGATGCGGCCCAGTTCTTTCAGCACGCGTGCGATCATTCCATCGACAGCGGTCTTGTCGGTCACATCGGCCGCAATCGCGACGGCTTTTGCACCGCTCTCGGTTAGTTCCGCCACAGCGTCCCTGGATTTGGTCTGGTTACGCCCGACCACCGCGATGGTGGCGCCGGCCTGCGCCAGACCCCGCGCCATGCCGAGCCCGATGCCGCCATTGCCGCCGGTGACGATGGCCACTTTGCCGGAGAGATCGAACAGTCCTGCAGTCATGGTGTTGTCCTCATTGCATCAGCCTTGAATTGAAAAGCCGCCATCGACCGTGAGCGCGGCACCGTTGACGAAGTCGGAAGCCCCGCTGGCCAGAAACACGGCTGCGCCCGCAAGATCATCAGGCCTGCCCCAGCGCTGCGCCGGTACACGCCCGAGAATGCGATCGTGCAGTTCGGGTCGGATGTCCTTGGCGCGCTTCGTCAGGTCGGTGTCGATCCAGCCGGGGAGAATGGCGTTGGACTGGATGTTGTCCGCCGCCCAGGCAGTCGCCAGCGCGCGGGTGAATTGCAGGATGCCACCTTTGCTTGATGCGTAGTTCGCCGCGCCGCCGGCGCCGAGCGTGGCCAACACCGAGGCGATATTGATGATCTTGCCGCGGCCTGCGGCTTTCATCGTTGGGTAGACAGCCTGCGCGCAGATGAAAGGCGCGGTCATGTTGACGTCGATGACCTTCTGCCAGTCGGCTAGCGTCATGTCTTCGATTGGCGCGGAGATGCTGATGCCGGCATTGTTGACGAGGATGTCAATGCGGCCGAACGCGTTCAACGTTGCGGACACCATCTGCGCGATCGAGTTCGGGTCGGCAACATCGGTCGTCAATGCGAGTACCGGATGTCCTGACGTCTCCAGTTCGGCTTTTGCTGAAGCGGCATTATCGCGGTTGCGATCGGCGATCACGAGGGCCGCGCCGGCATTCGCCAGCCCATGTGCCATGCCGAGGCCAATTCCGGTGTTGCCGCCGGTGACAATGGCGACCCTGCCGGTGAGATCGAAGAGATTACTGGTCAAAAGATGTCCGCCCCCGCCATGCATTGTGTCCGACGCGTTCTATGGCGCGTCTGGGACGGATCATCGCAAGACTGGCGGGAAGATGGAAGAGGGCGTCAGCGCCGCGCGAGCGCCAATCCCATCAGGCCGACGCCAAGCGCGGCGAGGGCAGCGCCATAATAGGCCCACTGCATCTGGCTGATCATGAAGCTGGACTTTGGCCAGTTCACGAGGCCGGTGCCCTGGCCGATCCAGAGGGTGCCGATCAGGAAAGCGAGAATGCCGAGGGTAAGGAATGGTGCGCGCATGGGATAGATACGATGAATGGAGCCAAAGGTTTCAAGCGCCAGCTGTGGCGGTGACGAACGAACTGTTTGGTTCATCACCGCAGTTTTATTTCGGCAGGGCGATCAGAAGCGCTCGCCAACCATTTCCTCACTCTTGGCCCATAGCGCCTTGGCGCGTTCGGCATCGAGCGCGTAAGCGCGCACGCCTTCGCTGGCCGGATTGATCAGCCCGTCGACGATCTCCGAGACGTGGCAGTTCTCGCAATAGCGGCCGCCGATCTCGTCCGCGCTGGCGACCACGCCGGCCCACACCGAAGTTGCAGCGCCTTGCGGAATGGTCTTCCATTGAAACAGCGGTTTACCCTCGGCAGCGAGCTCGGCATTGATGCCGTCGAGCATGGCATCGATCGTTGCTTCGCCCATATGGCGGCCGAGTTCTGTCTTGATGCCGCCGGGATGCAGCGCGGTGGCGCGCACGCCGCGCGCCCGATGCCGCCGGTCGAACTCGACGGCGAACAGTATGTTGGCGGTCTTCGAGCGGCCATAGCCGATGAACGGCTCGTAAGAGCCCTTGGTGAAGTTGGGATCATCGAGATCAACATCGGCGAAGCGATGGCCGGACGAAGCGAGGTTGACCAGTCGCGCGGTGGGCGACAGCAGTGACGCGATACGGTTGACCAATACGAAGTGACCGAGATGGTTCGTGCCGAACTGAGTCTCGAAGCCGTCCACGGTGAGGCCGAACGGCGGCGCCATCACGCCGGCATTGGCGATCACCAGGTCGAACGGGCGGCCCGCCGCGACCAGCGCATCGGCGCAGGCGCGGACACTGGCCAGCGAGCCGAGATCGAGTGCAATCAGTTCGAGGCCACCGCCACCAGTGGCATCGGCGCGCACTTGCGCGGTCGCCGCTTCCGCCTTGGCGAGGTCACGGGCGGCACCGACCACCTGCGCGCCCCTGGCGGCCAGGCTGCGCGCCGTCTCGACGCCGAGCCCGGCTGAGACGCCGGTGACCAGAATGCGCTTGCCGCGGAGGTCGACGCCAGCGAGCACGTCGTCGGTGGTGGAAGTGGCGCTGAAAGGTCCTGCCATGATAGCTCCTTGTGTTTGGCACGACGCGCCTCCGAGCGGATCGAGCTTTGTCGAACGGCGCTTTGAGGGTATAAATGGAGGCCGTCTCCGTTTAAATACGGAGGCGCCCTCCGTTTATCAAGAGGTGACCCGTAAAATGGCACAGGAGGCCAAGCCGAAGGCCGTTCGCGGACCACGGATCGATGCGCAGCGCAATCGTCAGCGGCTGTTGGAAACGGCAAAAGCGACATTTGCCGAAAAGGGCGAGGCGGCCGGTCTCGAGGAGATCGCGCGGCTCGCGGGTGTCGGAATCGGGACGCTATATCGCCACTTCCCCACCCGCGACGCATTGGTCGAGGCGGTCTATCGCAACGAGACACAGCAGCTTGCCGAGGCCGCTGCGGAACTTGCGACCACACATGCCCCGGTGGAGGCCTTGCGCGCCTGGATGCGAATCTTCGTCGATCACATTGCGACGAAGCAACTGATGGCGGGTGTGCTGGGTTCGATTGTCGGCGGCTGTTCGGACCTCTATGCCGATGCTGGCGCGCAGATCAAAACTGCGATGGCAATGCTGGTCGACCGCGCCGTTGCCAATGGCGACATCCGCCTTGATCTCGATCCGCTCGACATGTTGCGCGCACTGGCCGGCGTGGCCAATGTCAGCGCAGGTCCGAATTGGGAAGCCAGCGCCAAGCGGCTCGTCGATATCCTGATCGCCGGCGTTCGCACGCCAGGCGGCGAGGGGCGATGACTAAATAGGGAATAAAAGATTGCTCCCGGCACGCGCCCGATGATTTCTGAAGCGTGAGCGCGTCCGAGAAACGAGCTTTTAAACGTCTAGCAATTCCTCGTTGGCGAATTCCGCCTTGTCCGAGATGAACGCAAACCGCGCTTCGGCCTTGGTGCCCATCAGGCGCTCAACGGAGTCAGCAGTGCCGTCGCGGTCTTCCGGCAGCAGCTGCACGCGCAGCAAGGTGCGGCGCGCCGGGTCCATGGTGGTTTCCTTCAGCTGCGCCGGCATCATTTCGCCGAGGCCTTTGAAGCGACCGACATCGACCTTGGCATTGGCGTTGAATTCGCTCTTCAGCAACGCGTCCTTGTGCGCATCGTCGCGCGCATAGACCGTCTTGCTGCCATGGGTCAGGCGGTAGAGTGGGGGGACTGCGAGATAGAGATGCCCTTCATCGATCATCTTTGGCATCTGCCGGTAGAAGAAGGTGATCAGCAATGACGCGATGTGGGCGCCGTCGACATCGGCGTCGGTCATGATGATGATGCGTGAATAGCGCAGGTCTTCTTCGCGGTAATGCGCGCCGGTGCCGGCGCCGATCGCCTGCATGAGGTCTGATATCTGCGCGTTGGCCGTCAGCTTTTCCTTGGTCGCCGAGGCGACGTTGAGGATTTTGCCGCGCAGCGGCAGGATGGCCTGGGTCTTGCGGTCACGCGCCTGCTTGGCGCTGCCGCCTGCCGAATCGCCCTCGACGATGAACAGTTCGGAGCCTTCGGTCGCGGTATTGGTGCAGTCGGCGAGCTTGCCGGGCAGGCGCAGCTTCTTCACCGCGGTCTTGCGCGAAGTCTCCTTTTCGGCGCGGCGGCGCAGACGCTCGTCGGCGCGCTCGAGCACGAATTCGAGCAGCTTGTTGGCCTGGACGGGATTGCCGGACAGCCAGTGGTCGAACGGATCCTTGATGGCCTGTTCGACGATCTTTTGGGCTTCGGCGGTCGCGAGACGATCCTTGGTCTGGCCCTGGAATTCCGGCTCGCGCACGAATACCGAGAGCATCACGGCGGCGCCGACCATCACGTCTTCCGAAGTGATGGTGCCGGAGCGCTTGCCCTGGCCGACGCGTTCGGCGTGGTCCTTCAACCCGCGCAGCATGGCGCTGCGCATGCCGGCTTCATGGGTGCCGCCGTCTGGCGTCGGCACGGTGTTGGTATAGGACGACATGAAGCCGTCGGCATCCGCGGTCCAGGCCACAGCCCATTCGCAGGCGCCATGGGCGCCGTTGCGGCCGGATTTGCCGGAGAAGATCTCCGGATGCACCAGCGTATCGGCATGGATCGCCGCGGCGAGATAGTCCTTGAGGCCGCCGGGGAAGTGGAATTCGTCCTCGGCCGGAGTGTCCTCGAGGCCCTTGAGCAGTTCCGGATCGCACTTCCAGCGGATCTTCACGCCGCCAAACAGATAGGCCTTGGAGCGCGCCATCTTGAACAGGCGCTGCGGCTTGAAGGCTGCCTTGGCCCCGAAGATGTCGGTATCCGGCTTGAAGCGCACGCGGGTGCCGCGGCGGTTATGAACCTTGCCGAGATCCTCAAGCTTGCCCTGCGGAATGCCGCGGGCAAACGTCATCTTGTAGAGCTGCTGATTACGCGCGACCTCGACCTCAAGCAGCGAGGAGAGGGCGTTGACCACGGAGACACCGACGCCATGCAAACCGCCCGAGGTCTCGTAGACCTTGGAGTCGAATTTGCCGCCGGCATGCAGCGTGCACATGATGACTTCGAGGGCGGATTTCTTCGGATGTTTCGGATGCGGATCGACCGGGATGCCGCGGCCGTTGTCCGACACCGACAGAAAGCCGTCGGCGGTGAGTTCCACCTCGATGAAGGTCGCATGGCCAGCCAGCGCCTCGTCCATCGAGTTGTCGATCACTTCGGCGAACAGGTGATGCAGCGCCTTTTCATCGGTGCCACCGATATACATGCCCGGGCGACGCCGGACCGGCTCGAGGCCTTCGAGGACCTCGATATCCGCGGCCGTATAGCCGTCTTCGGCATTGGCGGAGCGGGTGGACGCCTTCGGTGCCGCAGCCGATTTTGGCGCGTTGGCGCCACCAAAAAGATCAGCTTTTGCGTTTGATTTCTGTGCCTTGGCCATATGTCTTAAAGTTTTATCTCGGTTGGCGCCGCGGGCGGCGCGGCGAATCGTTGCTGTGACTATGCCACGTTCAGGTTGGCAATGTGGCTGCGACCTCGGGGCTCATGCGGCCGTGCCAGAGCGCTCGGTGCGTAGCACAATCACAACGAAGAGGGCCATGGCCGCGAGCATGATCAGTGAACCGATGATCGGAATGGCCATATAGGCGTGGTTGGCGAGCAGGGTGATGCCGATGCCGACAGGGAACATGATGCCGCCGACGATGTGCAGCGTGCCCTGGACCTTGGCCAGTAGCGAGCGTCCGGCCAGGGGAATCAGGCGGTAATACAACCCGAACAGGAACAGCAGCACGCCGCCGACGAGGTTGAGATGCGCATGCGCGGGGCTCAGCAGGAAGTCCTGGCGTATGCCCATCACGATGCCGGCGACCATGCCGATCAGCAATACCAGCGCACTCACGCACATCATCAGCGATCCGATCATCTTCAGTCCTTTGCGTTCTTGATTTTGACAGCCGGGCGGGAAGTCAGCCCAACGGCGGTACTGAGTTGCCATTGGGTAAGCCGGTCTCTGACCTTGGACGCAGAGGCCTGGAAAAGGTTCAAATTTACCGGTGGGCACCCGCACCGCGGCTATCGGCCCTCAGATGTTGTGACTTGATGTGATCGGTGCCGCCGGATTACCTGTCCCGGGCGTTTGAAGGTTAAAGCGGTTCGCGGCCAATCAGGCCGGGCCAGAGCCGTAAAGGGACACTCTCCATATGGAAGGCTGGATGCACGGGCTGATCGAATTCGTGCGCCAGAACCAGGTCTGGGCGGCGCCGATCGTTCTGTTGCTGGCCTTCGGGGAATCGCTGGCTTTCATCTCCCTGCTGCTGCCGGCCTGGGGCGCGCTGGTGGCCATCGGCGCACTGGTCGGCGCGAGCGGGATCAGCTTTTGGCCGGTGTTGATTGCCGGCGCTCTCGGCGCGGCGCTTGGCGACTGGCTCTCCTATTGGTTCGGCTTCAGATACAAGGACCAGGTGGCGCAGATCTGGCCGCTGTCCAAATTTCCCGACCTGCTTCCGCGCGGCGAAGCCTTCGTCAAGAAATGGGGCGTGCCCAGTATCTATATCGGCCGCTTCTTCGGCCCGTTGCGGGCCTCAGTGCCGCTGGCCGCCGGCATTTTCGAAATGCCCTATTGGCGCTTTCAGGTCGCCAACTTCACCTCGGCCTTTATCTGGGCGGGCGTCCTGCTGCTGTTCGGCGACGGCCTGTCGATGACCGTGGAATGGCTCTGGAAGCTGAAGTAGTCCGGCGGGGAATAACCGCCGTGTCCGGGTGTTGAACGGGCTGACATGTCGCGGTGTCTGAATGCCGCGATATCTCGCAGAAGTCATCGAACGCTGGTAGATAGTTCCGCCAGCCCCCGCCTGTCACTGCTTCACCCCGGAGAACATCATGGACTTGTCACGCCGCCACGCCCTTGCCGGAGCCGCCGCGCTCGCCGCATCTCCATTGCTCACCGCAGGCTCTGCCAAGGCGTCTGCTCCACCCGCCGACAAGCAGGCGCCGAGCTTCTACCGCTACAAGGTCGGCGATGCGCAGGTGAATGCAATCTCCGACGGCGCAAGCACTTTTCCGCTGGCCGACACCTTCGTGCTCAACGCCAAGAAGGATGAGGTCAACGCCGCGCTCGACAAGGCCTTCCTGCCGAAGGACAAGATGACCATCCACTTTGCGCCGCTGGTCATCAACACTGGCGGCAAGCTGGTGGTGATCGATACGGGCAACGGCCCCGGAGCCCTCGCTGCGACCAAGGGCAATGTCGGCCAGTTCGCCAACAACATGGCCGCCGCCGGCATCGACGCCAAGAACGTCGATATGGTCATCATCTCGCATTTCCACGGCGATCACGTGAACGGGCTTCTGGCTGCCGATGGCACGCCGGCTTTTCCGAATGCCGAAGTCCTCGTCCCGGCCGCTGAGTGGAAGTACTGGAACGACGATGGCGAGATGGCCAAGGCCGCCAATGACCGCATGAAGGGTCTGTTCGCCAGCAACCGCAAGCTCTTCAACGATGGGCTGAAGAAGAAGGTCACGCCCTATGAATGGGGCAAGGACGTCGCGCCAGGCCTGCTCGCCGTAGAGTCGGTCGGCCATACGCCTGGCCACACCTCGTTCGTGCTGTCGTCCGGCAGCGACAAGCTGTTCATTCAGTCCGACGTCACCAACCATCCGTCGCTGTTCGTCACCAATCCCGGCTGGCATCTGATGTTCGACCAGGACCCGGCGCAGGCGGAAACCACGCGCCGCAAGGTCTATGACATGCTGGTGGCCGAGAAGATGCGTGTGCAGGGCTTCCACTACCCATTCCCGGCCAACGGTTTCGTCGAGAAGGATGGCAACGGTTATCGGTTGGTGCCGGCCCCATGGAGCCCGGTGATCTAAACGAAGCCTGGCAAATTTCCCGGCCTGCGCTGCAGTGCAGGCCGGCTGGCCTCGTAAACACCCATCGCCTCCGTCGGTGCGTCGTGCCAGTCTCTGCGCCGGAGTCGCGCCAACAGCGACCATGCAAAGCAAGGGGAGAAGACTTCATGGATCTGTCACGACGACACGCGCTGGCGGGTGCCGCCGCGCTCGCAGCGACGCCACTGCTTTCATCGGCCCCGGCAAAGGCATCCGCACCGCCGGCCGATAAGCAGGCGCCGAGTTTCTATCGCTACAAGGTCGGCGATATCCAGGTGAACGCCATTTCCGATGGTGCGGCGACGTTTCCCCTGGCCGATACCTATATTTCCAACGCCAAACGCGATGATATCAATGCCGTGCTCGCCAGGGCATTTCTGCCGAAAGATCAGATCACCAACTTCTATGCGCCGTTGGTGATCAACACCGGTGGCAAGCTGGTGGTGATCGACACCGGCAACGGGCCGGGCGCCTATGCCAGTAGCAAGGGCAATGTCGGTCAGTTCATTACCAACATGACGGCGGCAGGGATCGATCCAAAGATGATCGACATGGTCGTGATCTCGCACTTCCATGGCGATCATGTGAACGGCCTGCTGACGGCGGACGGCGTGCTGGCGTTTCCCAATGCCGAAGTGCTGGTGCCGGCAGTAGAGTGGAAGTTCTGGATGGACGACGGCGAGATGAGCCGTGCCACCGGCGATCGCATGACCGGTCTGTTCAAGAACAATCGGCGGGTGTTCGAGGCCGGGTTGAAGAAGAAGGTTACGCCCTATGAATGGGGCAAGGACGTCGCGCCCGGGCTGCTGGCTGTCGCCTCGATCGGGCACACGCCGGGCCACACGTCCTATGTGCTGTCGTCCGGATCGGACAAGGTCTTCATCCAGTCGGACGTCACCAACCTTCCGGCGCTATTCGCAGCCAATCCCGGCTGGCACGTGAATTTCGACCAGGATCCGGTGCAGGCCGAAGCCACCCGCCGCAAGGTCTATGACATGCTGGTCGCCGACAGGATGCGGGTGCAAGGCTTCCACTATCCATTCCCGGCCAACGGTTTCGTCGAGAAGGATGGCAACGGCTACCGCGTCGTGCCGGCGCCGTGGAGCCCGGTTCTCTGAGGTCTGCGCTCTGGTGATCTTGACGGATCGCGGGCGCGGCCCTATGACCGCGCCCATGATCAACCTTGCGACCAGCATCATCGCCCGCCGCCGCCGCATTCTCGCGGCAGGTGGAGATATGCGCGCATAAGCGTTTCGATCTCTCACTGCCGCCGGATATGGTCCGCGGCAGTCTTTCTCCCAAACAGCAGCGCGACCCATCCGGCGGCCTTCACTCAGGAAGGAGCCCGTCATGTATACGCCGCCCAAATTTCAGACCGACCGGACGGACGCACTTGCGTTTGCGGACGCGCGCGGCTTCGGCACGGTCTGCGCCTTCGATGGCAGGAAGCCGATCGCCTCCGCGGTGCCTTTCTGCCTCGACTACGGCGATGACGGCACGCCGCGTCTGGCCTTTCACCTTGCGCGACAAAATCCGCTGCTCAAGCTTGCAGACGGCGTGACGCCATGGGCCATGGCCATCCTGGGCGCTGATGCCTATGTGTCGGCCGACTGGTACGTATCGCCCGATCAGGTGCCGACCTGGCTCTATCAGGCGGTCCATCTCACCGGACCGGTGCGCATCCTGTCGGGTGGTGAACTGGGCCCGCATCTTGACGCGCTGAGCGCAAGGTTCGAAACACGGCTGGCGCCGAAGAAGCCCTGGACCTCCGATAAGATGGCGGCGGGGCGGCTTGAGGCGATGAAGAAGGCGATCGTCGGTGTGGTGATGACAGTGGACGAGGTGGAGGGTAGCTCCAAGCTCAACCAGCACAAGTCAGATGCCGATCATCTGGCTGTCATGAGCGCACTGGCGCTGCGGCCGGAGCCTGCCGCGTTCGAGATTTCAAATGCGATGCGCAAATTGCGGCCGCATTTGTTTGCGGAAGAGACGACACAATTGACTGCTATGGCTGAGGCCGAAGGATTTATGGGATGAGCACGAAGAAGAAAATCGGCATTCTCGGCGCGTCCGGTTACACCGGAGCCGAACTGGTGCGGCTGCTGCTGCGCCATCCCAAGGTCGAGCTCGTGCTGCTGACGGCCGACCGGCGCGCCGGGCAGGCGATGGGCGATGTGTTCCCGCAATTCGCGCCCTATGAACTGCCGACGCTCGTAAGCATCGACTCCGTCGACTGGACGACCATTGGCCTCGATCTGGTGTTCTGCGCGCTGCCGCATGCGACCACGCAGAAGGTGCTGCAGGATTTGCTGGCCAAGGCGCCGGAGACCAAGGTGGTGGATCTGTCGGCCGACTTCCGGCTCGAGGACGCAGCCGCCTATGCGAAGTGGTATGGCCATGAACATCATGCGCTAGAGCTGCAGAAGGAGGCCGTCTACGGCCTCGTCGAGCTCTATCGGCGCGACATCAAGAAGGCGCGGCTGATTGCCAATCCCGGCTGCTACACGTCGTGTGCGATCCTGCCGCTGGTGCCGCTGTTGAAGGCGCGCGCCATCGAGACCGACGAGATCGTCATCGATGCAAAGTCCGGCATGACGGGCGCAGGGCGTTCCGCCAAGGAAGAGATGCTGTTCTCCGAAGTGTCCGAAGGCTTCAACGCCTATGGCGTCGGCCATCACCGGCACATGGCGGAGCTCGATCAGGAGTTCTCCAAGGCTGCCGGCAAGGAGGTTGTTGTCAGCTTCACGCCGCATCTCTTGCCGCAGAACCGCGGCATTCTCTCGACCATTTATGTGCGTGGCCGGCGCGGCAAGACGGCGCAGGATCTCCACGAGGTGCTGGTGAAGCAGTACGAGAAGGAGCCCTTTGTGCACATCCTGCCATTCGGCAAGACGCCGCATTCGCGACATGTGCGCGGCTCCAACATGACCTTCATCGGCGTTGCCGCTGACCGTATCCCGGGCCGCGCGATCATCGTCTCGACCCTCGACAACCTGACCAAGGGCGCATCGGGGCAGGCGGTGCAGAACATGAATCTGGTGCTTGGTTTCGTCGAGACGCTCGGCATCGATCAGCCGGCGATGTTCCCGTAGAGCGCGCGCATACACCTTGGCCCGCATTACAGGCCGGGCGACGACAGCGAGAGACAACAGAAAAGGCCCGAATTTGCGTTCGGGCCTTTTTTCTATGCTCTTGTCACTTCGCCGATCCTGGCTTTTGTGCGCGCTCCTTGAACAGCTCACTCAGTGTCTGCGCCGCCTCAATGGCGCGCGGGAAACCGGCATGGACCGTCGTCAGATAGACGATCTCCTTCAGCTCTTCCTCTTTCACGCCAGCGTTGAGCGCGTAGTCCGCATGGATCTTCATGAACGGCCGATGTCCCAGCGCCGCGAAAGCGGCGACGGCTGCCAGCTGTCGCGTGCGCGCGTCGAGAACCGGCCGTGCCCAGACGTCGCCGAGTGCGTAACCCGTGATAGCATCGGCGAGAAAGGGAAACTCGGCGCGCAGGCCTTCGAGGGTCGGCTGGCTGCTGCCGGCATTGAGCGATCGAACAACCTTGTCGCCGCGTCGCAGGCGTTCTTCCGTCGTCTCCGCGCAAAGACTTGCTGCAGATGCCAGCATGCAGAATGCCGCAACGAAAGCGGTCGTTCGATATGACATGATCGCTTCTCCCTGTTTTTCTCGCCGCGCGAATGTTGCGACAGCGGACAAGCATTGGGGCATGTGGCGCGCTCGGCGTTAGACCGATCCTGCCGATCTCTTGTCCAATCCTCTAAGGCGGCGAAAGGACGCAGGGGCGAAACAAAACGGCCCGAACTTGCGTTCGGGCCGTTCATATTTGATCTGAAGTCAGACGCTTACGCGGCAGCCGACTTGGCGGTTGGGACTTCCGAGATGGTCTTCAGGATCTGCGAAGCGATCTGGTAGGGGTCGCCCTGGGAGTTCGGACGACGGTCTTCCAGATAGCCCTTGTACTCGTTCTTGACGAAGGAGTGCGGGACGCGGATCGAGGCGCCGCGGTCCGCGATGCCATAGCTGAACTTGTTCCACGGAGCGGTCTCGTGCTTGCCGGTCAGACGCTTGTCGTTGTCCGGGCCGTAGACGTTGATGTGGTCCATCAGGTTCTTGTCGAACTGGGCCATCAAAGCTTCGAAGTAAGCCTTGCCGCCGACCGTACGCATGTATTCGGTCGAGAAGTTGGCGTGCATGCCCGAGCCGTTCCAGTCGGTATCGCCGAGCGGCTTGCAGTGGAATTCAATGTCGATGCCATACTTTTCCGTCAGACGGAGCAGCAGGTAGCGCGCGATCCACATTTCGTCAGCGGCCTTCTTGGAGCCCTTGCCGAAGATCTGGAATTCCCACTGGCCCTTCGCCACTTCGGCGTTGATGCCTTCGTGGTTGATGCCGGCTTCGAGGCAGAGGTCGAGATGTTCTTCGACGATCTCGCGGGCAATTGAGCCGACGTTCTTGAAGCCGACGCCGGTGTAGTAGGGGCCCTGCGGCGCGGGATAGCCATCCTCGGGGAAACCGAGCGGACGGCCATTCTCGTAGAAGAAGTATTCCTGTTCGAAACCGAACCAGGCGCCGGCATCGTCGAGAATGGTGGCGCGCTTGTTGGTCGAGTGCGGGGTGACGCCGTCCGGCATCATGACTTCGCACATCACCAGGGCGCCGTTCTCACGGGCCGCATCCGGATAGATCGCAACCGGCTTCAGCACGCAATCGGAGCTGTGGCCTTCGGCCTGCATGGTCGACGAACCGTCGAAGCCCCACAGCGGGAGCTGTTCGAGGGTCGGGAAATCTTCGAATTCCTTGATCTGCGTCTTGCCACGCAGGTTCGGAACCGGCGTGTAACCGTCGAGCCAAATATACTCGAGCTTATACTTTGTCATGCGGGTCTCTCATGAGTTGGCGATGCGTAGGGCGTGAGCCCTGAGCTTGCCGGCGGGCGGACGCAAAATCCGCCCCCAGCGGCGCTGCATATAAAGCACGTAGTATGCCAACTTGTCGCGGTGCAACGCTTTTGTGACGAAAAGTGCGGCGCGTCCCCAGTGAGGCTGTCATTCGCTGTCTGGAGAGCGCATCGGAGGCCGGGAATCGGTCCGGATTTGTGGATTTTTCAGAGGAATTCAGCCGCGCGCGAAAATGTTGACTGCCCAATTCCCTTGCAGGCTATTTTTGATCGGAACTTTTCTGCCTTTCAGACGCTCAAATGAGAGGTCAGGCGCTGCATAGGCGGCTTCAAAACCTGCGCGCCCAAAGCGCATGTCGATTGAGTGCGCATATTGTAGCCATTTGGATGCTTCTTACGAGGCAGTCGGCACAAAAGAAGGGCGCCTCTGTTACAATGATGATCCGAAAGGAAAAAACAGATCAGAGGAAGGAAGAGAAGCGATGCCGACGTCTCAAACGCATCACCCCCATACCGCTAAAATCTACCAATTCCCGGTTGGTGGCCGTGGATCGGTCGGCCCGCGGGGACGGCTCAGCAAGCCGCTGGACCTGCGTGCCTCGACCGTAAAAACCGTGGCCGACTATGACAGCTGGTACCACGAGGCTGCCATCCAGGAAGCCAACCGGACCTACGAACATTGACGGTGCCTGGTCGACAGCAAGGTTCACCGCCCCAGGCGCGGTTTATCGACGACGATCAAGGGCTGAAACAGCGATGTTTCAGCCCTTTTTCATGACCGGAGACCGGGTTGGCGTCAGACGCCGAAGATCGACCAGCCGAGCCGCTTCGTGAGCGCTTCGAGCGCAATGCGGCCGAGATGCGAATTGCCGTGCTTGTCGAGACCCGGCGCCCAGACTGCGATCGAGGCCTTTCCGGGGGCGACTGCGATAATGCCGCCGCCGACACCGCTTTTGCCGGGCAGGCCGACGCGATAGGCGAACTCACCCGAACCGTCATAATGGCCGCACATCAGCATCAGCGCGTTGATACGACGCGCGCGCTCCGACGACACCACCGAGAGTCCGGTCGACGGATTGCGGCCCGAATAAGCGAGGTAGCGCGTCGCCATGGCCAACTGCCGACACGACATCGCGATCGCGCAGTGGTGGAAATAGACGCCAAGCGTGAAGTCGACGGGGTTTTCGACCACGCCAAACGACTTCATGTAATTGGCGAGCGCGGTGTTGCGAAAGCCGGTGCGTTTCTCGGACGCGGCGACCGTCTCATCGATCACGATGGAGCTGTCGCCGGACAGAAACTGCATGAAACGCAGGATTTCGCCGATCGCCTCGCGCGGCTGATGGCCGGACAGGATGACATCGGTGACGGCGATGGCGCCGGCATTGATGAAGGGGTTGCGCGGCACGCCGCGCTCGCGTTCGAGCTGGACGATGGAGTTGAACGGATTGCCCGAGGGCTCGCGGCCGACATGTTTCCAGAGCCGGTCGCCGACCATGCCGAGCGCCAGCGTCAGCGTGAAGACTTTCGAGATGCTCTGGATCGAGAACGGCACATCGGCATCGCCGCCAGCCGCGACCTGGCCATCGGCATCGATGACCACAAGGCCGAACTGGTTGGGATCGACACCCGCCAGTTCCGGAATATAGCTCGCGACGTCGCCGCGGTCCGTTCGCTGCGCCATCTCGTCGGCAATTTCCTTGACGACGAGATCGAGACTTGGGGCAGCGTGGTTCATTGCAGATCAATCTGGCGAGAAGAAGCGTTAGTACGGAATCCGCAGGATCGCGATGGCGAGGACCGCCTGGGCGATGAAGCCGATCACGAAGGCCAGCGTGCGGAAAATCGGCAGGCCGAGTGTGTAGACGATCAGATGCACCACGCGCGACCAAAAATAGACCGCGCAGGCCAGAACAGTGGTCGGGGTCGAAACGTCCGCAGCATTCAGGATCAGCACCAGCGGCGCGAAGATGATGAGATTCTCGACGGCATTGTCATGGGCGAACATCATCCGGTTGGCCCATTCGGCCTGCGGCCTGTCGGTGCGCGTCGGGTTGGCCATGACGCCGGTGACACCGCGGACCATGATGCGGTTCAGCATATAAGGCACCCAGAGCAGGCCTGTGAGAATCACGGTCAGCGTCAGCCAGAACAATTCGCGCGTCATCCGGGTATCCTTTCAGTCGAAATTCCCGCGGAAAACGCGGAGATGGTCATGCAAAACATACGCGCCGCAAGCGGATGCGACGCGTCCTAGCTGAAATCATAGACGTTTGCTGTGACGACGCCAAGCAAGCGCGGAGAGGCGGGCCGTTACGCCCGCACCCGCACATAACTGCCGGGGGCGTCTTCCAGTGCGGGGAATGCGTCGGTGCCGACATGGCGGGCAGGAACTTCCTCACCATCGATGCCGGAGAGCCACTCCCGCCAGTTCGGCCACCACGAGCCAGCATGTTCCTGCGCGGTCTTCATCCAGTCGGCAAGATCGGTGGCGTGGGCGTTGTCGTTGGTCCAGTACTGGTACTTGCCCGAGGCTGGCGGATTGACCACGCCGGCGATATGGCCGGAGCCGGACAACACGTATTTCACCGGGCCGCCGAAGAATTGCGAGCCGTACAGCACCGATTGCGCCGGCGCGATGTGGTCCTCGCGGGTGGCGAGATTGTAGACGGGCACCTTGACCTTGGAGAGATCGAGCCGGGTGTTGTCGAGGATCATGTTGCCGGTCGAGAGCTTGTTCTCGAGATAGCAGTTGCGCAGATAGAACGAGTGGTTCGCCGCCGGCATCCGCGTCGCGTCTGAATTCCAGTGCAACAGGTCGAAGGCCGAAGGCGGCTTGCCCTTGAGGTAGTTGTTCACGACATAGGACCAGATCAGATCGTTGGAGCGCAGCATGTTGAAGGCCATGGCCATCTTGCTGCCTTCCAGCACGCCTGCCGCCTGCATGTCCTTTTCCAGCGCCGAGATCTGATCCTCGTCGACGAACACCATGAGGTCGCCGGCATGGGTGAAGTCGACTTGCGCGGCCAGGAATGTTGCCGATGCCACGCGGACGCGGCGCTTCTCGGCGAGCCAGGCCAGCGTCGAGGCGAGCAGGGTGCCGCCGACGCAATAGCCGATGGTGTGGGCCGTCATCTCGCCGGTGACCTGCTCGATGACGTCCATCGCGGTCAGCGGGCCTTCCTTCATGTAGTCGTCGAAGGTCTTGGCGCCGAGGCGCTTGTCGGGGTTGACCCAGGAGATCACGAACACCGAGACGCCCTGATCGACAGCCCACTTGATGAAGGATTTCTCGGGCTTGAGATCGAGGATGTAGAACTTGTTGATCCAGGGCGGCACGATCAGAAGCGGCGTGCGCAGTACGTTCTCGGTTGCCGGCTGATACTGGATCAGCTGCATCACCTCGTTCTGGAAGATCACCTTGCCAGGCGTCGTCGCCATGTTGACGCCGACTTCGAGATTCTTCGGATCTGACTGGCGAATGCGCAGCGAGCCTTTGCCGGCTTCTATATCCTCGGCAAGCATGGTCATGCCGCGCATCAGATTGCTGCCGTTCGACATCACGGTCTCGCGCAGCACTTCCGGATTGGTCAGCACGAAGTTCGACGGCGCCATCGCATTGGTGATCTGCTGGACGTAGAACTCCGCCTTCTTGCGGGTATGCGCATCCAGACCTTCGGCATTCTTGACGAGATCGTGCGCCCATTGCGTGGTCAGCAGATAAGCCTGCATGACGAAATCGAAGAACTGGTTCGATTTCCACTCGGGATCGCTGAAGCGCTTGTCGCGCGGCGGTGCCTCGATAGCGGGCAAGCCGGCTTCGCCGACCATCCGGCGCATCGCCGAGCCCCAGAGGTCGAGATAGGCCTTGCCGAGCTTCATCTGCAGTTCGGCGGCGCGCTTGTCGTCGGACAGCCAGTAATTGGCGACGATGCTGAAGGTCTTGATCAGCTCCGTCAGCTCGTTCGGCGGCTTGTCGACGGTCTCGCCACTTTGGCGCGGTTGCAAATAGGCGGCCAAGGCCTTGCCGCCATTCTCCATCGCCTTGGCCATGTTGAGCGCAAAAGCTTCGGGATTGAACGGTTTGGCGGACGCGTCGCCCGAGATTTTGTCGTTAGCAGCTTTGGCGTCGGCGGCAACTTCGGTCATGGCGCAACAACAGCTTCATTCCAGTCGGGCAACGGTACGTCACCACGCAGATCGATGATGGCACAGTTCGCGGATTGCCGCAGGATTCGATGTGCTGCACCGCGTCATGTATTCGGCTTTGGGTCTTGCTTCCGTCATATTGAAGATCCAAGCCTTTAGCGTCTTCTCCCGGCATTAATCGTTTGTGACCAGATTGGTTGAATGGTGCGCTGCGATAGGGATGAAATCGATTCTAATGCGATGTAGGGTTGTGGCGTGACGCGTAGAGGCACATTCAGGGCAATTGGTGGTCGCAGCGGGCGGGCGGCGACAGCGGCCGCCTTGCTGGTGCTGGGGCTTGGCTTGCCTCTGGGCGGCTGCGCCTCGACCATCGCCGACATGCCCATGGTGGGGACGCCGGCGGGCGCTCCGGCGCGTCCGGCCGAGGTGGGCACCTATCTGCCGGTTCATGATCTGCCGACCACCCGCGAAGGCACCGCCATGGCGCCGGCGGATCAGGCCAAGATGCAGGCCGAACTGACTGCCGCCCGCGACCGCCAGGCCGTCGTGCTGCCGGCCAAACCGGCGGCCAAATAGTCAAAACTGCCCGTCGTGACTGGTGTCACCGGGCTTCCGTGATAAAAAGAAGCGATTCAACCGCATGATGAAGCGGTTCTGGAGCCCGATCCCATGGAAGAATTCTACCGCATCCGCCGATTGCCGCCCTATGTGTTCGAACAGGTCAACCGGGCCAAGGCCGCCGCGCGAAACGCTGGCGCCGATATCATCGACCTCGGCATGGGCAATCCGGATCTTGCGACCCCGCCGCATGTGATCGAGAAGCTCAAGGAGACCCTGGGCAAGCCGCGCACCGACCGCTATTCGGCCTCGAAGGGCATCACCGGCCTGCGCAAGGCCCAGGCCGGCTATTACGAGCGCCGCTTTGGCGTGAAGCTCAATCCGGACACCCAGGTGGTGGCGACGCTGGGCTCCAAGGAAGGCTTCGCCAACGTCGCCCAGGCGATCACCGCGCCCGGCGACGTCGTGCTGTGCCCCAATCCGAGCTACCCGATCCATGCCTTCGGCTTCTTGATGGCCGGCGGCGTGATCCGCTCGGTGCCCTCCGAGCCGACGCCGGATTTCTTTGCAGCCGTCGAGCGCGCCATCATCCATTCGATCCCGAAGCCGATCGCGCTGATCGTCTGTTATCCGTCGAACCCGACGGCGCAGGTGGCGAGCCTCGATTTCTACAAGGACCTCGTGGCCTTCGCGAAGAAGCACGAGATCTACATCCTCTCGGATCTCGCTTATGCCGAGGTCTATTTCGACGATAAGAACCCGCCACCCTCGGTGCTGCAGGTACCAGGCGCGATGGACGTCACCGTCGAATTCACCTCGATGTCGAAGACCTTCTCCATGGCCGGCTGGCGCATGGGCTTTGCGGTCGGCAACGAGCGCATCATTGCCGCGCTGACGCGGGTGAAATCCTATCTCGACTACGGCGCATTCACGCCTGTGCAGGTCGCGGCAACTGCCGCGCTGAACGGCCCCGACGACTGCATCCGCGAAATGCGCGATGTCTATCGCAAGCGTCGTGATGCGATGGTGGAGTCTTTCGGCCGCGCCGGCTGGGACATTCCGCCGCCGTCGGCGTCGATGTTCGCCTGGGCGCCGCTGCCGGAGAAATTCCGCGAGGTCGGCAGTATGCAGTTTGCAACGCTTCTCGTTGAAAAGTCCGGCGTGGTGGTATCTCCCGGCGTCGCCTTCGGCGAGCATGGCGAAGGTTACGTCCGCATCGCGATGGTCGAGAACGAACAGCGCATTCGCCAGGCTGCCCGCGGCATCCGCCGCTTCCTTGAAAGCGGTCTCGAAACGTTGCACAACGTGGTTCCTCTCGCCAACCGGCGATAGGCGTGATCCCCGAAAACCGGCAACCGGTTTTCGGACCGGTCATCGCTCAACAAGAATTCCGACAGGTCTGAAGCTTAATGGTCGCACCCCTCAAAGTGGGTATCGCGGGACTCGGCACCGTTGGTGCCGAAGTCGTCCGTCTCATCGAACAGCAGAACTCGATTTTGGCCGCGCGCTGCGGTCGTGGCGTCAAGGTGGTTGCTGTCACCGCGCGCTCCAAGAGCAAGAAGCGCAGCGTTGATCTGCGCGGCATCGACTGGATGAAGGATCCGCTCGCGGTTGCGCAGCATCCCGATGTCGAGTGCTTCGTCGAACTGATGGGCGGCGTTGGCGATCCCGCGCTGTCGTCGATCGAGGCGGCGCTGCGCGCCGGCAAGTCGGTCGTGACCGCGAACAAGGCACTGATCGCCAAGCATGGCCTGAAGCTAGCCGCATCGGCTGAGAAGCACGGCGGCGCGCTGAACTACGAGGCCGCCGTCGCTGGCGCCATTCCGATCGTCAAGACCATCCGCGAAGGTCTTGTCGGCACCGATATCAATCGCGTCTACGGTATTCTCAACGGCACCTGCAACTACATCCTGTCCCGGATGGAGCTGGAGGGCCTGTCCTTCGAGGAATGCCTAAAAGACGCGCAGCGGCTTGGCTACGCCGAGGCCGAGCCGTCCTTCGACGTCGATGGCCACGACACCGCCCAGAAGCTGGCCATTCTCGCCAGCCTCGCATTCGGGACCAAGGTCGCGCAGAGCGCTGTTTCGGTCGAGGGCATTTCATCCATCGCCGCTGAAGATCTGCGCGCTGCTGCAGAGCTCGGCTATCGCGTGAAGCTGCTGGGCGTTGCCATGCGCACCGCGACTGGCATCGAACAGCGCGTGCATCCAACCATGGTGCCGCTGTCGTCTTCCATTGCGCAGGTCATGGGCGTCACTAACGCCGTCACGGTTGATGGCGCAGGCATTGCGCCGATTACACTGGTCGGTCCCGGCGCTGGCGGCGCCGCGACGGCGTCTGCGGTTCTTGCCGATATCGCCGATGTCGCACGCAATGTGCGTGCGCTGCCGTTTGGTCGGCCGGTTGAGAAGCTCAAGACCACCACCAAGGCGCCGATGGAACGCCACGAAGGTGGCTATTACATCCGCCTGATGGCGCGGGATCTCGCCGGCACGGCCGCACGCATCGCAACGCGTCTGGCCGAGCAGAAGATCTCACTGGAGTCGATCGTGCAGCGCCATCCGAATGGCGGCATCGAGCCGGTTGGCAAGAGCACGAAATCGTCACCAGTGCCTGTTATCCTGATCACCTACGCCACCACCGAGGACGCCATGCGTCGCGCCCTCCAGGCGGTGCAGAGCGACAAGGTGATATCGGGCAAGCCACAGGTTATTCGCATCGAGAAGAACTAAATCCACGCGTTGAGAGTTGTACGGGGACATTCGTCCCACCGTAGAAGGAGCCCGCCAATGTCGACCCATATTACCGTCCCGCCGCAGCAACTGCTCGAGCGTATTCTGACGCTGGAGATCGTTCGCGTGACCGAGCGCGCGGCAGTGTCGGCTGCGCGGCTGCGTGGTCATGGGCAGGAGAAGGCGGCGGATCAGGCAGCGGTTGATGCGATGCGCCGCGAGCTCAACAAGATGCCGATCGACGGCACCATCGTGATCGGCGAGGGCGAGCGCGACGAAGCGCCGATGCTCTATATCGGCGAAAAGGTCGGCATCAATGCCGGCCCGAAGGTCGATATTGCCGTCGATCCGCTCGAAGGCACGACACTGTGTGCCAAGGACATGCCGGGCTCGATCGCCACCATGGCGATGGCCGACGGCGGCACGCTGCTGCACGCGCCCGACGTCTATATGGACAAGATCGCGATTGGCCCGGGCTACGCCAAGAACGTGATCGACATCGATGCATCGCCGGAAGAGAACATCAAGCGCCTCGCCAAGGCCAAGGGCGTGCCGGTGTCGGCGATCACCGCCCTCGTGCTTGAGCGGCCGCGGCACGAAGCATTGATCGCAGCGATCCGCTCGACCGGTGCGGCGCTGCGTCTCATTCCGGACGGCGACGTCGCCGGCGTCATCCACACCACCGATCCCGCCAAATCTGGCATCGACATCTATCTTGGCATTGGCGGAGCACCGGAAGGCGTGCTGGCAGCTGCAGCACTGCGCTGCATCGGCGGCCAGATGCAGACCCGATTGATCCTCGATACCGACGAGAAGCGCGAGCGTGCGCTGAAGATGGGTGTCACCGATCCGAAGATGATCTATGGCATCGAGGACATGGCGAAGGGCGACTGCCTGTTTGCCGCCACCGGTGTTACCGACGGCGCATTGCTGTCGGGCGTCAAGTTCCGCGGCGACGTCATCGAGACCGAGACCATCGTGATGCGTTCGGTGACCGGCACGGTGCGCATCATCAAGGGCGAGCATCGCCAGCTCGAAAAATTCCACTTGGATTGAGTTCGGTCACATGGCGAAGGCGAATGTTGAGATCCGCCCGGTCGGCCCCGATGAGCGGGCTGCCTGGGAGCCGCTGTGGCAGGGCTATCTGACGTTCTACAAGGCAACGCTGCCACAGGCCGCGACCGATACGGCGTGGAAGCGTTTCCACGACGCCAATGAGCAGATGTTCCTGCTCGGCGCCTATGTGGACGGCAAGCTCACCGGCATCGTGCAGTTCCTGTATCACCGCTCATCCTGGACGCCCGGCAACTACTGCTATCTGCAGGATCTGTTCGTCGACAACAACGCGCGTGGGCTCGGCGTTGGTCGCGCTCTGATCGAGGCGGTCTATGCGAAGGCCAAGGCCGATGGCTGCAGCCGCGTGCATTGGCTGACACAGAACGAGAATGCGCAGGCGCGCATTCTGTATGATCAGGTCGCGGACAATTCCGGATTTATGCAATATCGGAAGATACTCTAATTAAAGGCAATCCGAGCGCGCCAATATGCGCTCGGATTAATCGAACTAAAAACCAAAAAACAAAATGGGGATGAGACCATGAGCGAGACCGATAACGTCAAGGCTCTGGTGTTCGACGTGTTCGGCACCGTGGTTGATTGGCGTTCCAGCCTGATTGCTGACTGTACCGCGTTCGGCAAAGCGCGCGGCATCACGGCTGACTGGACCGCGCTCGTCGATGCCTGGCGGCAGGCCTATATGCCGTCGATGGATGTCGTGCGCCATCATCCCGAGCGTGGCTTCGTCAAGCTCGACACACTGCATCGGCAGTCGCTCGACGTGTTGGTCGCCAAGTTCGGCATCAACGGGCTCTCGGACAACGATCTGCATCACATGACACTCGGCTGGCACCGGCTGCATCCGTGGACGGATTCGGTGAGCGGCTTGACCAGGCTGAAGACAAAATACGTCATCAGCCCGTTGTCGAACGGCAATGTCGCGCTGCTGACCAACATGGCGAAATTCGCCGGCCTGCCATGGGACCTGATCATGAGCGCGGAACTGTTCGAACACTATAAGCCCGATCCGCAGGCCTATCTCGGCGCGGCCGCACTGCTCAATCTGAGGCCTGCGGAAGTCATGATGGTCGCCGCCCATAACAGCGATCTCGATGCCGCACACAAACTCGGCCTCAAGACTGCCTTCGTGCCGCGGGTCACTGAATACGGCCCGCACCAGAACCGCGACTTCAAGGCCGAGGGCCCGTGGGACGTGGTGGCCGATGATTTCAATGATCTGGCGAAGCGGATGGGCTGCTGACGGCCTGAGATTTGCCGAAAGCGGCTGCGCGGCCTATTGCTGATGCCATGACGCCACCGACCATCATTCCCGTCGAATCCCAGCAGGCCTTTCTCGGCGTTACCGAATCCGCCACCGGGCGGATCTGGCGCGACCGGGTGGATCAGCGCGGGGCGGCGCGGGCGCTGGCCATGGTGCAGCGTTTCCAATTGCCGGAAATGCTGGCGCGGGTCATCGCCGGCCGCAATATCGAGCTCGACGCGGTCGAAGACTTTCTCGATCCCACCATCCGCAAGCTGATGCCGGATCCCTTCACTATTACGCAGATGGAAGCAGCGGCGAAGCGCATCGCGGATGCCGCACAGCGCCGGGAGAAAGTGGCAATCTTTGGCGACTACGACGTCGATGGCGCGACGTCGTCGGCGCTGCTGGCCTGGCATCTCCGCCATTGCGGGCTCGACCCGAAGATCCACATTCCCGATCGCATCTTCGAGGGCTACGGCCCCAATGTGGATGCCATCAAGACGCTGGCGGGCAAGGGCGCCACGCTGCTCGTCACCGTGGATTGCGGCACGACCAGTTTCGAACCGCTGGCCGAGGCCAAGAAGCTTGGCATGTCTGTGGTTGTCATCGATCACCATCAGACCGGCGAGGAATTGCCTGACGTCGATGCCGTCGTGAATCCCAATAGGCTCGACGATATTTCCGGTCTCGGTCATCTCGCTGCCGTGGGCCTCGTGCTGATCACGCTGGTCGCCGTCAATCGCGAATTGCGCAAGCGCGGCTTCTGGACCGCCGAGATGCCCGAGCCTGATCTCCTGAGCATGCTGCATCATGTGGCGCTCGGCACCGTCGCCGACGTGGCACCGCTGATCGGCCTGAACCGCGCCTTCGTCGCCAAGGGTCTCATCGCATTGCGCCGCCGCGATCACATCGGGCACACCGCGCTGATGGATGTGGCGCGTTTGAACGGTCCGCCGGAAGCGTGGCATCTCGGTTTTATGCTGGGACCGCGCATCAATGCCGGCGGCCGGATCGGGCGCGCAGACCTGGGTGTGCGGCTGCTGCTCGAAGGCGATATTTCCGAGGCCGCGAAGATCGCTGCCGAACTCGATCGGCTGAACATCGAACGACGCGTGATCGAACAAGCCGCGGAAGCGCAAGCCGAGGCCGAGGCTCTGGCGTCACTGGGCCTCGAAGACAAAGGCTCCGTAGTCGTGACCGCGTCTGAAGGCTGGCATCCCGGCGTCGTCGGTCTGGTCGCCTCGCGGCTCAAGGAGAAATTTGCGCGTCCGGCTTTTGCCATCGCGCTGGAGCCTGGCGGAATTGGCACGGGGTCTGGCCGCTCGATCTCCGGCGTCGATCTCGGCAAAGCCGTGCGGCAAGCTGTTGCCGATGGGCTTCTGATGAAAGGTGGCGGCCACGCCATGGCCGCGGGCATCACGCTACGCAAGGAACGGCTCGGCGAATTCCGCGCCTATATCGAAAGCGCGCTGGCTGCGGATGTCGGCAAGTCCCGCAACGAGAAAGAACTCTTCATCGATGGCGCTATCACTGCGCGCGGTGTGACGACGGATCTCGTGAATACGCTCAATCGCGCCGGGCCGTTCGGGCAGGCCAATCCCGAGCCGGTGATTGCGCTGCCGGCGCATCAGCTCGTTTATGTCGATGAAGTTGGGCAGGCGCATCTGCGGCTGCGCTTCAAGGCGTCGGACGGCGCCATGGTCAACGGTATCGCGTTTCGTTCAGTGGGGCAGAAACTTGGCAACGCGTTGCAGGAGCTGCGCGGTCAGCCGGTCCATGTGGCGGGCTCGCTGACCGTCGATCGCTGGCAGGGTGCCGAGCGCGTGCAGATGCGCGTGATCGATGTGGCGGCGCCGGATCCCGGGCCGAAGATGATCAGATAATATCAATCTCAGTCTGTCGTCTCCCGGCTTGACCGGTGCACTCATCCATTTGTGTCTTGCCGGCGGAGCAGCCTAGTCGAATACCGATACCGGTCCGCCGGATGAATGCTGAGCGAGACTTCAGCCAGCTCGTTTGACGCGAACAGATACTGCCGCCGGATCGACAGCGCATGCGCGCCAGCCGTTGCCTTCAGTGGCTCCGCCATCGCGTCCGACACGCCAACCGCAGAAATGTCCTGCCGGATCTCGACAAAGCGTCGTCCCGAGATTTTCTCGACCAGCGTGCCGAAGATCTCATGATGCCCAGCTATTTTCGTGCGTACCTCGTCGGCGAAGGCGCCGTCGATATAGACATCGGTCCAGCAGATCGGCGTCTGTGTGACGTCGCCGGGAATTGTGCGCAGACTTGAGATGCATAGCCAGCGGCGACCCGGCCGGCATCCGAGCTGGCTGGCCAACTCGCTGTCCGCGACAATGTCGGCGACACGCTGCACGTGGCGCTCCGTCTCGGTGCCGAACTGCTGCACCGCCTCGATCGTATTGAGTGCCTGCGTAAAGCCATCACCGCCCTTGGCCGGAGAGGTCGCCTCGACACGCGTCCCGGCATTGCGCTTCCGGCTGACCAAGCCGGACGCCTGCAGCTCCTGCATCGCCGCGCGCACGGTTGATCGGCTCACGGCGAACTGGTCCGCCAGCTCAAACTCTGTCGGCAGCACAGACCCGACCGGATGCCGTCCGTCTGCGATGGCCTCGGTCAGTGCTCGGGCCACGAACGCGTAACGCTTTTCCACCGCCGTCCCTCGACCCCTAAGTTCCTGATCGCAAGATGGAAGCCTGATTGGCGACCATTTCGTCAAGAAAGGAGATTGACACACGGTTTATGTTCGTACAATTAATATGTACGAACATAATAAGAGGAAGCGGTATGGGCAGCACGGTTTTCGATTCAGTCCTGTTTCGGGACATGTTCGGCACCGCGGAAATGCGGGCGGTCTTCGCCGACGAAGCCCTGGTCGGCCGCTACATCGAGGCCGAAGTCGCGCTGGCCCGCGCCCAGGCCCGTCTCGGCGTTGTGCCGAAGGAAGCCGCGCAGGCCATCGAGGCCGCCGCCAAATCGATCCGGATCGATTTCGACAAGCTCCGTGCTGAGACCGAAATCGTCGGCTATCCGATCCTGCCGCTGGTCCATCAGCTCTCTGAAGCCGCCGGAGAGGCGGGGCGCTACGTCCACTGGGGTGCGACCACCCAGGACATCATGGACACCGCCAACGTCCTGCAGATCCGCGCGGCCCTGCAGATCGTGGCACGCGATCTGCGCGAGGTCCGCGACATCTTGGTCGCGATGGCGCGCAAATATCGCGACACGCCGATGGCGGGGCGCACCCATCTGCAGCAGGCGCTGCCGGTCACCTTCGGCTACAAGGCCGCCGTCTGGCTGTCTTCCGTCGATCGCCACATCGAACGCGTCGATCAGGCGCTGCCGCGCATCCTGCTCGGCGAGTTCTCCGGCGCCGCGGGGACGCTCGCATCGGTGGGCGAGGGCGGCTTGGAGATGCAAAAGCTGTTCTGCGAGGAGCTCGGCCTGCATCAGCCCTCGATCACCTGGCATGTCGCCCGCGACGGCATCGCCGAAGCGGTCACGCTGCTTGGTCTGATCACCGGCACGCTCGGCAAGATCGCCACCGACGTGATGCTGTTGTCATCGTCGGAATTCGGCGAAGTGTCTGAGCCTTTCGTGCCCGGTCGCGGGGCGTCATCGACGATGCCGCAAAAGCGTAACGCGATTTCAAGCGAACTGATGCTCGCCGCTGCCAAGGCGGTGCGCCAGCATGTCGCGACCATGCTCGACGGCATGATCCATGATCTGGAACGTGCAACCGGGCCGTGGCATCTCGAATGGGTGTCGTTGCCGGAGAGCTTCCTGCTCACCGCCTCTTCGCTGGCAAATGCCAAATTCATGCTGGCCGGACTTGTGGTTCATGAGAAGCGCATGCTGGAGAATCTGGATCTGACACGCGGCCTTATCGTCGCCGAAGCGGTGATGATGGCAGCGGCGCCGAAACTCGGCCGCCAGCATGCGCATGACGTCGTCTACGACGCTTGCCGCAAGGCCATCGAAGGCGGCGGCAAGCTCGCGGACATTCTCGCCGAGGTCCCGGAAATCACCGAAGCGCTTGGTGGCAAGGAGGCCATCCGTCGTCACTGCGACCCGGCCAACTATCTCGGCCTGTGCGGTCCGATGGTCGATCGCGTGCTGAGCATGAGCGGACACTGAAACAACACACACAATAGGGGAGGAATTTCGATGACGAAGAATATTTTGACGACCGCATTCGTGCTCGCCGGTGCACTGCTGGCCGGCCCAAGTCTGGCGCAGGATTATCCGACCCGCACCATCACCATGAACATGCCGTATTCAGCAGGCGGCCCCGGTGACACCATCGCACGGCTGCTGGCGCAGGGCATGAGCGGCCCGCTGAAGCAGCAGGTCATCGTCGAGAACACGACGGGGGCCGGCGGCTCCATCGGCAGCGCCAAGGTCGCTGCCTCGCCGCCGGACGGCTACAATCTGCTGCTGATCCATATCAGCCACGCGACCAATCCAGCGCTGTATCCCAAGCTGAAATACGATCCGATCAAAGACTACGAGCCGATCGGTCTCGCTGTCGATCTGCCGTCGGTGTTTGTGGCACGCAAGGATCTCCCGGCCGCCAATCTCGCCGAGCTCATCGCCTGGATGAAGACGAACAAGGAGAAAGTGAACTACGCGCATGCCGGCATCGGATCGGCGTCGCATCTGTGCGGTCTGCTGCTCAATGCAGCGACGGGTACGCAGCCGACCCAGATCGCCTATCGCGGCGCTGGTCCGGCGATGAACGACATGATGAGCGGACAGGTCGATGTCATGTGCGACCAGATCGTCAACGTGGTCGGCAATGTCGACGGCGGCACGATCAAGGGCTACGCCGTCACTAGCACCGAGAAGGCGCCGGCGCTGCCAAAACTGCCCACGACAGCCGAAGCCGGTCTGCCGGGCTTTACCTACACCGTCTGGTACGGCCTGTTCGCTCCGAAGGGCACGCCCAAGCCGATCATCGACAAACTCGTTGCCGCGCTGAACGTGGCGCTGAAGGACGAGACCGTGAAGAGCCGGCTTGCCGGGCTCGGCGTGCAGCCGGTGGCGCCGGAACGGGCGACGCCCGATGCGCTGGCCGCGCATCTGAAATCCGAGATCGACAAATGGACGCCGATCATCAAGGCGGCGGGCGTTGTCGGCGCGCAGTGAGTGAGACCCGTGAGTGACGTTCGCACGGAACACGACTCCTTCGGCACCATCGCGGTGCCGAAGGATCGCTATTGGGGCGCGCAGACCCAACGCGCGCTTGAGGTCTTCCAGGTTAGCGATGAGCGTTTCCCGGTCGCGCTGATCCGTGCATTCGCCCTGCAGAAGATCGCGGCCGTTCGCGCCAATCTGCAACTCAGGACGATCGCACCGGAGATCGCGGCGCCGATCGAAACAGCGGCACTCGAACTTCAGCAGGGCCGTTTCGACGATCATTTCCCCTTGCCGATCTGGCAGACCGGCTCCGGCACCCAGACCAACATGAATGCGAATGAGGTGATCGCGAACCGGGCGAATGAATTGATGGGCCAGCCGCTCGGGACCAAATCGCCCATTCATCCCAACGATCACGTAAATTGTTCGCAGTCATCGAACGACAGCTTTCCGACCGTGATGCATGTGGCAACAACGCTGGAGTTGCGCGGGCGCTTGCTCCCGACCTTGCAGGTGCTGCGCGATGATCTCCGCGCCAAGGCGGACGCATTCTCCGACGTCGTGAAGATAGGCCGTACGCATCTGATGGATGCCGTGCCGATGACGATGGGGCAGGCCTTCGATGCCTTCGCCCGTCAGATCGGCCATGCGATTGACCGCATCGAAGCCGTGTTTCCGCGTCTGCTGATGCTGCCCCAGGGCGGCACGGCCGTCGGCTCGGGGCTCAATGCGCCAAAGGGATTCGACAGCGCCTTTTGCGATCACCTGAACGCACTGACTGGCGTTGCATTCGTCCCGAACCCGAGCAAGTTCGAAGGCATGGGCGCACATGACGCGCTGGTCGAAGTGTCCGGCGCGCTCAACGGCCTGGCTGTGACGCTGCTGAAGATCGCGAACGACGTGCGCTTCCTCGGCTCGGGTCCGCGCTGCGGGCTTGGTGAGCTCGTCATCCCGCATGACGGGCTGACGTCGTCGATCATGCCTGGCAAGCGCAATCCCACCATCGCCGAAATGCTTGCGCAGGTCTGTTTTCAGGTGACGGGCAACAACGCTGTTGTCACCGCAGCCAGCGCATCCGGTAATTTCGAGCTCAACGTCGCCAAGCCGGTCATCATTTACAACGTCTTGCAGTCGATCCGCATCCTCGCCGACGGCGTCGATGTCTTCACGTCCCGATTGATCCGCGATCTCGACGTCGATCGGCGACAGCTCGCTGCGAATGTCGCCAATGCACCGCTGCTCGCAACCGCGCTCAATCCGGTGATCGGCTATGACAAAGTCGCGCTCATCACAGCCAGAGCTTTGGATGAAGCTATCACACCGCGCGAAGCAGCGATCGCACTGGGGCTACTCTCGGGTGAAGACTACGATCGTTACGTCGATCCGCAGCGGATGGCGGGCATTTGACGGAACGGCTCAGCCGCCTTGCCGCAACCGCGCGAGTACCTTCAGCCCGCCATAGCCATCCGCCGGCAGCAATCCAGCCTTCGTCTGGAAATCACGCACCGCTTTCATCGTGTCGTTGCCAACGCGGCCATCCGTGCCGCCGGTATCAAAACCGGCGCGGGTGAGGCGGGTCTGCACTTCCTGCACTTCGGCCAGTGTCAGCGCGCGTTCCGAGCCGGGGAATGGCTGGAGGAAAGGCGGCGCGCCGAGAATGCGATCGCCGAGATGGCAGATCGCCAGCGCATAGTTCATCGACGGATTGTAGCTGCGCACGGCGTAGAAGCCCTGGCCGAGCAGGAAGGCCGGACCGCCTTGCACGGGCACCCAGAGCTTGGCATTGGCAGTGGCCTGCGGGAACGGCTGTCCATCGGCGCGCGTGACGCCGGCTGCGGACCATGCTGCAAAACTGCGATTGCTGTCCGATGAGCTGGCGCCATTGGCGCGGACTTCATAGCCCCAGTGTTCGCCGCGCGGATATTTGCCGCGATTGACAAGGAAGCGTGCGCTGGAGCCCAGCGCATCGTCGGGCTTGCCGAACGGCGAGACGCGGCCATCGCGGTCATAGTCGATGCCGACATTGAGCCACACCTCGGGCATCCACTGCGTATGCCCCATGGCGCCGGCCCATGAGCCGCGCATCTCGTCCGGCGTGCCCCATCCCTTATCGACGATCTTCAGCGCGTTGATGAGTTCGGTTTCCCAATAGGCGCGGCGGCGCGGCTCGTTCCACGCCAGTGCGGCCAGCGACGGAAACACCGGGCGCATATGGTTTTGCTGCACGATGGGATCGCCATAAGCGGACTCCACGCCCCACAGCGCCAGCAATGTGCCGCGCTCGACGCCGAAGTCACGCTCGATGCGGTCGAACACGGCTTCGTTCTTGCGCAGCGCGTCCTTGCCGGCGGCGATGCGCCAGTCAGAGGCGCGGCGATTGATGTATTGCCAGAGCTGCTCGTGAAATTCCGGCTGCTTCTGCATCTTGGTGAACACGGACATGTCCGGCTCGATGCGGCCCATCACGCGCGAATAGGTCGCGTCGGAGACGCCTTTGGCAATTGCCTTAGCACGAAAGCCGTCGCGCCACGCGTCGAAGCCCGCGGGGGCCGCAAAGGCGGTCCCGGGCATGGCCAGCAGCGCGCCGGCACCGAGGGCGGAGCGGAACAGACTGCGTCGGTCGATCAGGGAATCGCGTGCGGTCATGCCCCACTGTAGCCGCATGATTTGCGCCGTGGCAGGGGCAATGCGTCGCGGCGCGTCAACGCAAACAACAGATTGATATCATGTATAAAAAAGACCGCCGGAAGCCATTTTCGGGCGTCCGGCGGTCTTGCGAAAAACTTGCGGCAGTCTTGCGACAGCCGGGATCCTTTAGTCCTTGGCGCGTTCGATGTAGGAGCCGTCCTCGATCAGCACCACGATGCGGGTGCCGGTGCCGACATGCGGCGGCACGTTGGTGCGGACGCCGTTGGACAGCATGGCAGGCTTGTAGGACGACGACGCGGTCTGGCCCTTGGTCACCGGCTCGGTATCGACGACTTCGAGGGTCGCGCGCTGCGGCATCTGGATCGCCACCGGAACCAGACCATGCAGCGACAGCTTTACGGTCATGTTCTCCTGCAGATAGGGCTCGGCATCGCCGATGACGTCCTTCTGCACCTGAACCTGGTCGTAATTGTCGTTGTTCATGAAATGGAAGCCGTCGGCATCCTTGTAGAGGTAATTGAAGTTCTGGTCTTCAATCGTCGCCTTTTCCACCTGGTCAGTGGTCTTGTAACGCTCCGAGATCTTCACACCGTCGCTGATTCGGCGCATTTCGATCTGGCTGACCGGAGTTCCCTTGCCGGGGTGGATGTTCTCCGCGGACAGAACCACGTAGAGCTTGCCTTCCTGCTCGATGACGTTGCCCTTGCGAATAGAACTGGCGATGACTTTCACAGATATGTTTCCTAGATTTCAGGCCCGGGACCGATCCGGACGTGTGTGTCCTGTGGCCAGCGAAGCGGTTTCGGGGGGCAACATACTGATTTCACGCGGCGATGCCAGCGTTTTGCAACCCAAAAGGGCCGTTTGCCGATGACTGGAACCGACCGTCCGTCGCCCTGGTGGAGCCCGGCGCGGCACCAGGACCGCCGGGGCTTCCTGCTGGCGCGGGGAGCGATCACGAAGGGTATCCGGACGCGGTTCGAGGCTCAGGGCTTCCTGGAGGTCGAGACTGGCGTCCTGCAGGTCTCACCGGGCAATGAGACCCATCTGCATGCGCCAAAGACGACATTGATCGACCGCGACGGCGAGCGGTTCTCGCGGTATTTACGAACATCGCCGGAATTCGCCTGCAAGAAGCTGCTGGCGGCGGGCGAGACGAAAATCTTCGAATTCGCCCGGGTGTTTCGCGACCGGGAGCGCGGTGACAAGCACCTGCCTGAATTCACGATACTGGAATGGTATCGTGCCGAGGAGAGCTATGAGGCTGTGATCGCCGATTGCGTAGCGATCATTGCATGCGCGGCGCAGGCGACAGGCATCACGCAGTTTACGTTTCGCGGTCAGGTTGCCGATCCGTTTGCCGAGCCGGAGATGTTGACCGTGGCAGCGGCCTTCACGCGTTTTGCGGATATCGATCTGCTTGCGAGCATCGATGGCGCCGAGGGCGATCGCGCTAAGCTGGCGGCGGCTGCAACTGGCAAGGTGCGGATCAGCGATGACGATACGTGGTCGGATATTTTCAGCAAGATTCTGGTCGAACATGTCGAGCCGCATCTCGGGCTGGGACGGATGACCGTGCTGTTTGAATACCCGTCGCCGGAAGCGGCATTGGCGCGCACCAAAGAAGGTGACCGACGCGTGGCCGAACGCTTCGAGGTCTATGCCTGCGGCGTCGAACTCGCCAACGGTTTTGGCGAGCTGACGGATGCTGACGAACAGCGCCGCCGCTTCACGGAAGCCATGGACGAAAAAGAGCGTCGCTATGGCGAGCGCTATCCGCTCGATGAGGAGTTTCTTGAGGCCGTCGCAACGATGCCGCCTGCATCCGGTGTTGCACTCGGATTCGACCGGCTGGTGATGCTGGCGTCGGGCGCGACGCGGATCGATCAGGTGGTGTGGACGCCGCCGGCAGGTGTGTCATGAACCGTCACGTGAAAGTTGCGACGACCCTGCGGCAAGCCAGCGACCTGATCGAAAACGGTCTCGCGCCAGCCTCGACGCTGGCCGATCTGGAGAAAGTCGCCGCGCGTTATGCGGTCGCGGTGACGCCGGCCGTAGCCGCACTGATCGACAGCAGCGATCCCGACGATCCGATCGCGCGCCAGTACATTCCGAGTGTGGATGAACTGAACGCGCAGCCCGAAGAGAACGCTGATCCGATCGGTGATCACGCCCATGCGCCAATCGACGGCATCGTGCATCGCTATCCCGACCGTGTACTGTTCAAGCTGGTACATGTCTGCGCGGTGTATTGCCGGTTCTGTTTCCGCCGCGAGATGGTGGGGCCGGGCAAGGAGACCGCGCTGTCGCGTGAGGCTTATGCAGCGGCGCTGGATTACATCCGCAGCCATGACGAGATCTGGGAGGTAATCCTCACCGGCGGCGATCCCCTGATGCTGTCGCCGCGGCGATTGAGCGAGATCATGGCGGATCTCGCTGATATCCCGCATGTAAGGATCATTCGATTGCATACGCGGGTCCCCGTGGCTGATCCCGGCCGCGTGAGTGCGGAAATGGTGGATGCATTGAAAGTCACGGGCGCTAGCACATGGGTGGCGCTGCATGCCAATCATCCGCGCGAGCTGACGGATGCTGCACGTGCGGCCTGCGCGCTGATGGTGGATGCCGGCATTCCCATGGTGAGCCAGTCGGTATTGCTGCGCGGCGTCAATGACGATGCGGCGACGCTGACGGCACTGATGCGCGGTTTCGTCGAGTGCCGCATCAAGCCCTATTATCTGCATCACGGCGACCTCGCGCCTGGCACCGCACATTTGCGCACCAGCATCGCGGAGGGACAGGCCTTGATGCGCGCCATTCGAGGCAATGTTTCCGGATTGTGCCAGCCGGATTATGTGCTCGATATTCCCGGCGGTTATGGCAAGGCGCCGATCGGTCCCGAATATTTGTCCGAGAATTCTTCAGTCAACCTCAAGCCTGACGGTGAAGCTTCTGCGGAATCGGTCTATCGTGTTGTGGATTACTGCGGCGACGTTCATATCTATCCACCGAAGCCGTAGCGATCGGCTTACACGCGCCACCTGGTGTCGGAGACAAAAAATGAAAACATTGTTCGTGATGACGGCAGGCCTGTTCGTTCTCGGCCATTCGCTGGCTCTGGCGCAGGATTCGTCCCGCAACCTGCCACCCAAGGGCCTGCGCTCGCAGCCGACCACACAGACCAACAGCGGCGGTGCTCTGCCAGAGGCTCCCGTCGGCCATCGCCAGCCGCGCCCGGGCGATTTGCCGCCGGAGACCGGCAAGAACGATCCGTCCCGCATCGACGCGCAGGATCGCGAGCTTGATCGCATGATCAAGAATATCTGCAAGGGCTGCTGAGTCCCTGCAGACAGTTGGCGGGGTCAGGCCTTCTTGCGGGCGGCCATCGCCAAGCCGATCAGCGAAGCGCCGCCGATCACCAGATTGATGCCGACCATCAAGCCGATGGCCCAGGCTGCCGTGCCGGGCAGGCCCGAGATGATGATGAAGGCGATCACGATATCCATCAGGCCGGAGAAGGCCATCCAGCTCCAGCGCTCCGACAGTTCCTTGCGATGCTGGAGCGCGTACATGATGGTCGCTACGCCCTCGGCGAGGAAATAGACGCCAACCACGAATGTCAGTGTCAGCGTGCTTTCGGCCGGGCGCGTAAGCAGAATGATGCCGGCGCCGATGCCGAGGATTGCTGAAATCAGCGACCAGATGAAGCCTGGTGTCTGACGGGCCCAGAAAGTCATCAGCAGCGCGGCAACGCCCGAGATGAAGAACATCCAGCCCAGCATGACGGTGACGGCGATGCTGGCCACCTGCGGCACGATCATTGCGGCGAAGCCGAGGATCACCAGCACTATGCCCTCGATTAGAAATGCCTTCCAGTGCGCGCGCACGGCGTCGCTCATCTTCGATTGCAGCTCGGCGAGGTTGGGCGGCATGGTCATGGCGGCAATGTCCTGATCGGGCCGGCAGCATGCTGGCCGTAGCTTGCATTTATCCGCTCACACGCGGAAGCGTGCAAGTTTGTTGATCGGGAATAGCTCGAATGTCGCGTGAGGTCTTGAACGTTACGACTGCGCGGTCATGGCCGGCGCGGCCGTGCGCATGCGGTTGCGCCCGAGAATATAGGCTGTCGTCGTCAGCACCAGCAGCACGGCGCCGATGGCGATGGATGCCAGACCGAGCGGGATCAGCACCATGGTGACGTTGCGCGCCGGGTTCGTAAACCAGTGATGAATCGAGGTCAGCAAAAAGGCTGTGCCGGCAAAGCCCGCGCCGCCGCCGGCGACCAGCAGCGCCCACATGCCGCGCAACTGGCTGAGCCGCTCGCGTGACACCTCGGTATGTGGCGCATGATGCGCGCCGATCCGCCTGACCAGCCGCGCCGCCAACGCAATGGTGCCGAAGCCGATCACCACGCCGGCGGCCTCGAGCACGCGGCGCATCACGCCGACGATCTCCGGATGTCGCTGCAGCGTCAGCAAAGGAAGATCGAAACAAGCATGCAGCGTCACTGGCGCGAGAACAATGAGCATGGGCGTGCGAATGAAGGCCCAGCCGTCGCGGCGATGGGCGCCGAGCGCACGGCCGGAGCGGGTGATGGCGATGTAAGCGCCGGCGATGACGCCGAGCGCGCCGTGAAATGGTACGGTCAGTACGCTGCGCAGCACCGCGAGCGTCCGCCACATCTCGGGATATTGCAGGAGATAGACGAGATTCTCGTAGGCGGCGAAGCCGAGGCCGGCGGCGGCGCCATAAACCACCGTGTCCATTGGATCGGCCGTCCGGGCGCGCTGGGTGGACACCGCGATGATGACGAAGATCTTCACGATCTCCTCCGGCGCGGCGACGCCAAACACAGCGTGGAGCACCATGGCCAGGGTCGGGTTGTCCGTAAGACCCGGAATTGCTGCGAACAGCGCGCGGGCATAGCCGAGCAGGGAGATGCTGGCGGCCCCCAGCAGGAATGACGCCCAGACCAACCCGGGCGGCCCCGGCCGTTCATCGGCAGCAATCACCAGCCACAGCAACAGCAGAGCTGGTGCCACGGCGGCGATACCGATCACGGTGGGGAGCGATTCGAGCAGGTTCATGGAACTTAATTATAGACGGCCGGGCAGACCGGAAAGAGTGACTCTTGCGGGAGCCGCCTGCGACAAAAGAGAAGCTAGCGGGCCCGGGCCAGGGCCGGAACCAATCAGTGTTCGGTCGATTGGGCTGACACAGCTCATGCCGCACGGGAAATGACCATGGCCGACGACGCAAAGACACCCCCCTACATCTACGAAGGCGTCGAGCCCGTGCCTGAGGCCAGGTCGACAATCACAGAAACGATCACGGATGTGAAAGAGGCGGTGACCGAGACCGCGCACCGCATCGGCGGTGCCATCGAGTCCGGCAAGAAGCCAGGGATGCCGTTGAGCATCCTGGCCAATGTGGCGCGGGAAGCGCCGCTGGGGTCGCTGCTGGTTGCTTTTCTGCTGGGCGTCGCCGTGGCGCGCCGGCGCTAGGTGTCAGCGAATCCGGGCCGGCACCAGATTGACCGGCTTCGTGGTCCGTAGCGATGCCGGCTGATAAGCCGAGGCAGGCGCAAAGACCGACTTGCAGCCATCGCTTAGCTGAGACTTGTTGCGGATCATGCAAGCCGTGACGCGATCGACATCCGGGATTTCCGAACTGCACAGTCGCATCGCATCGCCCGTGCAAAGCTGTTCCTGCTCGGCGCTGTAGGCGTGGCAGACGGTGGTCAGCATGCCGAATGCAAGAACAGTGGCGGCGGCGAGCTTGGCGGTGGTGAATGTCATCGTGTGTCCCTCGATCTTGTGTCCAACCGTGCGCCGATCGGCGCGTCGTTGGAACGATGGGATAGAGGGCGTGCGCTTCAGGCGGTTTGCGCGGAGGCGAGGAAATGGTTTCTTCGACCGCGGTTTTGTTTCATTGCTCGTGACGGACGAAACACAGCCTGAACGAAACACAGCGCGCCGGTCGGAATCCCACCCCTGATGGACATCATTCAGAAAATCTCGGCGCTGATCGCCGCGCAAGCCGATTGGGCTGGACCGCTTGGCTTCGTCATCGCCTTCTTCGGATGTCTGGTCGGCTCCAGTTTTGTCGTTCCGGCTGCGGCCATCGTGACGGCGACCGGCGTGCTGATCGGTGCCGGCGTGGTATCCTGGACTTTCGTCCTCTGGGCCATCGGCGGCGCGGTGCTCGGCATGAGCGTGTCCTATGAGCTCGGCAAGCGGTGCGGGCCGCGACTGCTGGAGATGCGGATGCTCCAATCGCGTCAGCAACTGGTGGCGCGGGTACGCGGGCTATTCGAGCGCTACGGCATCGCGGCGATCATGGTCGGCTACCATATCGGGCCGGCGCGCGCGCTGGTCACCAGCGTCGCGGGCATCGCCGGCATGCCGCGTCTGAAGTTCGAAACCGCCAGTATCGTGTCCGCAATGGTCTGGATTGTCGATCATGCCTTGATTGGCGTCATTCCCGGCACACTCATCGACGCCGACAGTCCATGGTTGCTCCCGGTGACATTTGGAGCGCCGGTCATCGTGATCGTGCTCACGGTGTTGTTGCTGCGCAAGGCGTTCTAGCAAAAGCGCCAATGCGTCGCATCACGCCGCCTTGGATATCTTCTTCTTGAGATGGCCGGTGTCGTGATCGCGGCGGAGTTGGCTGAGCGAGGTGTCGTTGAGTTTTACCAGCACTTCGCTGAGCGTGAGCGTGTCGGGATGCCCGGCTGCGAAGAATTTGCCGTAGATCTTGCGGAGTGTCGCCAGTGTGGTGTTGCCGTATTTCTCGGCTATCGCGCTGTCGTGCGCGTGAAGGTGATCGCCGCCGTCATGCTTCATGTTTCGCTCCCTGCCGGGATCGCATGATCTCACACCTTGATCAGTGCAGATTGCGTTCGGCTGAGCAGACTAGGCGCGGTCTTGTGGAGAGTACAAGCAGTTCACGTGTGCTCGGGAGCAAGCGCTCAGGATGGCTCAGCCCCGCGCCCCGGGGCGCTTGCGCTGCACAACGATCTTCATCTTCTGACGGCCCTTGCTCGCCGCGGCGCGGGAGCGTGAGCGACGCGGTTGCTCACGCGCGGCAGGCTTGTCGTCAGTCGCCGAGGTGCTGGCAAAAGACTGCCGGAGAGTGTCGAGCGTGGAGGTGAGGGCGCCGACCTGCTCGTTGAGCTTGCGCGCTTCGTTCTGCTGCGCTGTCATCAGACGCTGCATGGTCTGCAACTGATCCTGCACGACCTGAAGCTGATCGATCGACTGCTGCTGCGTGGCCTCGATGCCTTTGGTCTTTTCGATCAGCTGTTCGGACGCCTGCGCCACACGGGCCTGTTGCAGGCGCGATGCGGTGAGCCGCTCCGGCTCCGGCGTTGCGCCGCTATAGCTGCGCCACGTAAAGATGCCGCCGATGCCGATCACGACCAGAAACAGGGCCGCAGCCGCAACCATGATCGGCTGCTGGCTAATGCGCCAGGTGTGACTGGGTTCGGACGCGTAACTGTGCTGGGAAGCGCTCGGCATGATTTCGACCATGAAGCTCGAAGTCCTATGGCGTGTGATCGTTCCAATCCGCGACAAAACCATCCAGAACGCGTGAATTTCGGGAGGTTCGCGGCCAAGTTCAACGAAAATAAGGCTCGGGTGGCAATAACGTGGCCTAACCCAGGGCAGTGCGCGAATGGCGCTCCCTAGCAGTGCCAACGGGGCTGTGCATAACATCTTGAAGTAGCGAGGAAAAGTGCGAATTGTTTGACATTTTCTTGGCCTTCGCCGACAAAAACGTCCAACAAAACGTCCAACATGGGGCAAGGATGGGCGAGCATCTGACTAAGCGAAATGGAACCTGGCACTTCGTGCGTCGCGTGCCGGAAGAGTTCGCGAGTTATGACAAACGCGGCATCGTGAAGCTGTCCACCAAGGTACGCATTGCTCGTGACAGGCACGGACGGCGCGCCTCCCTGATCGCCGATCGGATGAATCTGGACCTTGAAGCCTACTGGCAGAAGTGCGCCGCCGGTGAAGCCGGCAGGGCGGCCACGGACCACGCCGAAGCGGTTCGGCGGGCGCGCATCCTCGACCTTTCATATCGCCCCGCTGCCGCCGTAGCGTTAGAAGCGCCAGCCGAGCTGAAGCGACGCATCGAAACCCTCGCCGAGGGCGACCGGTTGCATGATCCCGTGACGCGCGCGGCCGTGCTCGGTGGTGTTGCTGAGCCGCTTATCAAGCTTTCAACTCTGTTTGCCGAATTCGAGGCGGCCACGGCGACCGAGCGCATGAACTATTCACCGAAGCAGCTCAAGAAATGGAAGGCCGGCAAAGAGCGCGCTATTGAGATCCTGATCGAGGTGGTGACCGATAAGGCCCTTCAAGAGATGACCCGTGACGATGCGCTCAAGTACCGCGATCACTGGCAAGCCCGCGCCGTGAAGCGTGAAGTTGCCATCGGCACCGCAAACAAGAACATTACTCATATTCAGCGCATGGTTCGAACCGTCAGCCAGCGGCATCACCTGGACAAGGAGAGCCTGTTCGCCGGTCTGCGTCTCTCCGGCGGTGAGCGCGGGCAGCGCAAGCCTTTCGAGACCGCTTTTATCGTCGACACGATCCTGCGACCGGGAGGCTTCGACGCGCTGAACGATCAGGCGGTGGCCGCAGTGCACATCCTAATCAACACCGGCGCGCGACCCTGCGAGGTGTTGAACCTGCTGCCGGCGAATATCGTGCTCGATGCCAATATCCCCTATATCCGAGTGGTTCCCGACGGACGCGTGCTGAAGACGGAATCGTCGGAGCGCGACATTCCTCTGGTCGGCATCGCTCTCGAAGCGATGCGACGCTTTCCGAAAGGCTTTGCGCGCTACTTTGACAACGAGGACAGTTTCTCGGCAGCGGTCAATAAGCACATGAAGAAGCATGGCATGAAGCCTTCGTCGCGCCATTCGGTCTATTCGTTCCGTCATAGCTTTAAGGATCGGCTGCGCAATGCCGAATGTCCGGACGAGCTTACCGACGAACTAATGGGCCACGCCAGCGGCAAGCCGAAATACGGTGACGGCCACGGCCTCAAGCTCAAACTAAAATATCTGCAAATGATCGCATTGGCCTCTCCGGAACCGGACGTAACCTTGAAGGCAGTCGGATGACTGCTCAGGAGCCCAGTTGAGATTAGGTGGCGGAACGTCACCACCGAATTCCTAGCCTGCCGACAACTATTCACAACGCGCAATATAATTTCGCTGCAATGAAGTGAGCGCGATGACTGCAGGTCTCGGGAGCGTTTATCTCTGCGGCCCCGATAGGTTCACCTCACGCTCAGCCCGAAAAACATTGCTGTGCAGGCTGGCGATCCACTGCCGGCCGCTAGAGGTAACATTGAGATACCGGATCGCAAGCTGGATCTGCGGTGCAACGTTGGTCCAGTAGAACTGAGGAAATTTATAGACGATATCAGCTGGCGTTGCATAGCCGAGTGCCTTGTTCAGTCCGACCTCCTCGAACTCATGGAACAGAGCATTTGATTTCCTGATGTAATTAGGATCGCCGAGCTGGCCAATCAGATCCGCAGCACGCAACAGCAATCCTTCTTCCTCATCGAGGTCATCTCCTCCTCCGTTTGTTGCATCGATGTAGGGAAAGCGCGTGTATTCGATGGCCCGGGCAATCCGGGCGGCGTCGACTTCCTCCACGGCATGGAGCCGCTCAATCACAAAGAGCTTTGAGCGGTCGACATGGTAGGGTGCGAGCGCGGCATCGGAGGATCCAACCGGCAATGCAATTTTGCGCCCAGTAAGGTCCGCAACATAAGCGCCGTCTTCATCGCCTTGGATAATGCCCCGCACATATCCAATGTCATGGGTTAGGCAGGCCATAATAAAGTTCGCATAGTCGGTTGCGGTGGTGGTACGTTGCAGGGCACGCCCAGCCAGGATGTCGTTCCCGACCAGCGTAACCAGCATGGTATGTTCGATATTGTGATAGAGTGCGTCACTATTCCCGATGCACTCCAATGCCAGCCTAGCTGCAAAGGGCAGCAATTTCGTCAGATCGGAATGCGAGGAGCGGAAGCGGTCTTCGGTTTCCCGCGCGAGAAAAGAGCCAAGGGCTTGCGCCGTCAGTTGAGGAATTGTGATCATCTCGGCTCCCTATCTTGCCTCGTTGTTGTTGCACCATGATCGCCGGGTCCTCAGCGGTATCCTCCACCTTCAGCATCGTCAAAGCCTGAGTGCCTGCGGATTTCAACGGATGCTGCTAGTGAGAGTCCCCTGAGAGTTGGTTTGAATCAATGCTCTGAAAGCCAGAATCCCGAAGCGTTCGATGTCAAATAGAGCTGAGCGCTAGCGGCCCGCTGTCCCACCGAGCGCGTACTTCACCCCACCCCTTGGCCCGTCGGTGGGACTACATACAGCGTCAGTGCAAAAACTGCATAAATGAAGATGAGCAGGGCGCCGACGAACCAGGCCGAGCGGCCGCTGCTCGTAATGAAGCTCGCTGTCACGGTCGCAATCAAGACCATGGTGACGGCGCCGGGCCAGAATTGCAGGCTCATCGGCATTGGTCCGACGACATAGCTGAGTAGCACCAGGGCGGGGGCAACGAAGAGCGCAATCTGGGAGGCGCTGCCAAGCGCGATGCTAACGCTCATGTCGAGGCGGTCCTTGCGTGCCGCAGAAAAGGCTACGGCAAACTCGGCGGCGGCCCCGACCATTGAGACAATAATAAAGCCAACGAAGGCCGGACTCATTCCAAATGTTGCTGCGGCCTTCTGCACTGACTCGACGAAAATCTCACTTACAAGTGCAACCAGCACAGTGACAACAAGCAGTGTGCCCACCGCAAGGGCAATCGGCCAATGTTCCTCATCTTCGCTATGCGCGGCGCCTGCGAACAATTCCTTGTGGGTCTTCAGCGAGAACAGCAAACCTAGTGCGTAGGCAATGATGAGCAGGATGGCCAGGCCAATGCTGAGCTTCTGCATGACGGTCTCACCCTGCACAAGATCCAGGTCGGCGACCGCGGATGGGGCAAGCAGGGCGACGGTCGCCATGAGTAGGAGACCGGAGTAGAGCCGCGCGCCGGAGCGATTATATTCTTGGACATGGTAGCGCAGGCCGCCGAGGAGCAGACAGGCACCGAGCATGAAGAGGGCATTGGTGACAATCGCACCAGCAATTGACGCCTTCACCAGCATGTACTGGCCGGCACGTAGCGCGGTGATCGCAATGATCAGCTCCGTTAAGTTTCCCAGCGTAGCATTGAGCAATCCGCCGACGGCATCGCCGGTCTTGGCGGCAACCGCTTCGGTCGCGTGGCTGAGCAGGGCGGCCAGCGGCACGATGGCGAGAACCGAAAGCATGAACAGCAGCGTATGGGAATGCGGCGCTATTGCTTCCGCGACTAGTACGGCAGGCACGAAGATCAACATCCAAAGCAGCGGTGTGTGCTGAATTTGCTTGAGCAGGGGTTTCATGGCGGCGCCGTCTCCATATCGAATGCGACGGCGGAAACTCCGATCCCATCGCCGGACCGGTATTGATCTAGCTCAACAAGACCTCGAAGTTGGAAGAACGCGGACGCACTTCGACCGCTCTTCACCACATCCCCTACAAAATGCCGGCGTTGCGTCAGAAGCCGTCGGGAGGGCCAGATTTCTTCTGACGGTGCGAGGGCTATGCACATCATCAGTATCTAGATGCGTTAGGATTTGCCGACCTTGGATCTTAAGTGAGTGTGAGCATCAGGCTGACGATCTGGGGATCTTTCCGCGGGGCTGCCTTGAAGCCGAACCTGGTGAAAATCTTTCGCATCGCAGTGTTCTCGGGCAGAACTTCTGCGGTCAATTCTTTTAGCCCGGCATCGCGCCCGAGATTGATGAGGTGGCGCATGAGGATCGAACCCACTCCGCGCCCTTGCCAGCCATCGACGACCATAAACGCCATTTCGGCCCGATCTGGCTCCGAGACGATATATCGGCAACCGCCGATCAGGATATTTTGGCCGGTTTCCTCGACTCGCGCGATCAGTGCGACATGGTTCTCAAAGTCGACGTCCATGAAGAAAGCGCGCTCCTTGTCTGAGAAATGGCGCTTCATGACGAAAAAGCGCCGCTGCAGCGACTGCACGCTGGCCTGCGCCAGCGCGGCGAGCATGTCGGGCTCGTCTTCGGGACGAAGCGCCAGGATATTCACCGGGCGGCCATCGCGTAACTGCTCTTGCGCGGCGTAGGTGGCGGCATCGGACATGGGAACTCCGCTGGCTGGTCGGGTACACTAGTTCGGACCAGTGCCAAGCAAACTGCGGTCGACGGACGGGTGCTTGATCTGGATCAAGACCGCGGGCGAGTGCAACGGTAACGCTCGCACGACCTGCACAGATCAAGGCGCGTCCGTGAGAACCGTCCGTCAATTTCTATCCGGAGACGTCATCATCCAGCTTGTAGTCCGGCTGGGACTGCTGGCTTTGCTGGTGACCTGGACATTTATCGTGATCCGTCCCTTCGTGCCAATTCTGGCCTGGAGCGGTGTCCTTGCAGTCGCCTTCTACCCCGCCTTCAACTGGCTGGCCAAATTGCTGGGCGGTCGTCCAAAGACCGCCGCAGTCATCCTCACCATCGTCAATCTTGCAGTTGTCGTCGGGCCGGCGACATGGCTAGGCTTGAGCGCAGTGGAGGGGGTGAGACAGCTCGCCGGTGAACTGACCGCCGGGAATTTAGCCATTCCGTCACCGCCCGAACAGGTCAAGGAATGGCGGATTGTCGGGCCGAAGCTCTACGAATTCTGGGGGCGGGCATCCAGTAACGTCCGGGCGGTCTTGCGTGAGGTTGCACCGTATTTGAAGCCCTTGGCGGGCACGATGCTCACACTTGCGGGCAGCGCCGGTGTCGGGACGCTCAAATTTCTCCTGTCTGTTCTTATAGCCGGCTTTCTCTTTCCCTACGGTCTTCAACTGGTCTCGGGCGGGAGGCGCCTTCTGTCACTTATCGTCCATGAGCAAAGCGAACATTTGCTGGATTTGGCAGGGGCGACAATCCGCGCCGTCTCCCAAGGCGTGATCGGCGTCGCGGTCGTACAGGCCCTGCTGGCCGGCATAGGCTTCAAGATGGCCGGCATTCCCAGCGCCGGCCTTCTGGCTTTCGCGGTCATGTTGCTGACTATTGTTCAGATTGGCGCAGCAATCGTCCTCTTTCCCGTGATCATCTGGATCTGGATGGACAAGGATTTCGCCACAGCGCTGCTGCTGACATTATTTCTCACCGTCGTCGGCATTCTCGACAACATATTGAAACCGCTCGTGATGGGGCGCGGGCTCACGACACCGACGATCGTCATCTTCATCGGAGTCATCGGCGGAACGCTCGCGCACGGAATTGTCGGCCTCTTTATCGGGCCAATTGTTCTCTCGGTTGCCTGGGAGTTGATCGCCGCATGGATGCGTGAGGATCGTTCGCAACCCGCGCCGAACTGACTTAGACCCTTGACCTAGATCAACGTTACGCGCCGGGAAGCCCCTTGAATGAGCTTACGCGACGATGAGGTCGGAACATGTCGATGGAAACGCCAAACCTGCCAGGCGGCCCCATGTCTGGGCTTGTTGCCTCGGCAGTGGAGTACATGGTCGATGCGGGGCAGCGGAGCATGTTGTTCCTGGACGTCATGCGCCAACGCGGCGATCAGTATCGTGAGCACGTCGCGCAGACAGCGCCGCATGTATTGCAATATGCAGCCGAATTGATCATCGATGGTCGCGAACTGATCGAACCCGTCAACTATGCACTGGTCCGCATCGTTCCGCCAGATGACGTCGAAATCGATATCGAGCGGCGCCCCTTCATCGTGATCGATCCTCGTGCTGGTCACGGTCCGGGAATCGGCGGATTCAAGGCTGACAGTGAGATCGGCGTAGCGATGAGAGCGGGGCACTCCTGCTATTTCATCGGCTTTCTCCCCGAACCTATGCCGGGACAGACCATCGAGCGCATTGCGCGCGCCGAGGCGCAGTTCATCGAGAGAGTCATCAACCTGCATCCCAAGGCCGACGGCAAGCCCTGCGTCATCGGCAATTGCCAGGCCGGTTGGGCCGTCATGATCCTGGCGTCACTGCGACCCGAGCTATTCGGGCCTCTGATCATCGCAGGGGCTCCGTTGGCTTATTGGGAAGGCGTGCACGGCAAATACCCGATGCGTTATTCGGGTGGCCTCATGGGCGGCAGTTGGCTCACCGCAATGACCAGTGATCTCGGTGCGGGAAAATTCGATGGCGCGTGGCTGGTGCAGAACTTCGAGAGTCAGAACCCTTCGAACACACTGTGGACCAAGCAGTATAACGTCTACTCCAATATTGATACCGAGGCGGATCGCTATCTCGAGTTCGAGCGCTGGTGGGGCGGGCACGTCAATCTGAACGCCGAAGAAATCCAGTTCATCGTCGACGAGCTTTTCATCGGCAACAATCTTGCCGTGGGCAAGGTCGAGATGTCAGACGGACAAAAGGTGGACTTGCGCAACATCAGGTCGCCGATCCTGGTGTTCTGTTCCGAGGGTGACAACGTTACGCCGCCGCAACAAGCGCTGAATTGGATACTGGATTGCTATGCTGATGTGGATGAGATCAGGGCGTATGGGCAGACGATTGTCTATACCGTTCACCAAAGCATCGGCCATCTCGGCATTTTCGTTTCCGGTGGCGTCGCCAAGAAGGAACACGCCGAATTTTCTAGCAATATCGATCTCATAGATGTGCTGCCACCTGGTCTCTACGAAGCGACCTTCGAGGCGAAGGGCGAGGAGACCACGAACTCCGACCTTGTCGTAGGCCAATGGGTGATGCGCTGCGAGGCGCGGACGCTCGATGATATCAGGGCCATGGGTGGCAATTCGCCTGAGGACGAGCGGCGTTTCGCCGCGGCCAAGCGCGTCTCTGAGATGAATCTCGCAGCCTACCAAAAATTTGTTCAACCCTGGCTTAAGAACGCAGTGACGCCGCAGATGGCGGAGATGATGCGTAATTTGCACCCGTTACGACTGCAGTATGAAGCCTTCAGCAGCAAAAATCCGTGGATGAGCGCCGTAAAGTCCGCAGCCGAAGGCATTGAGGATAACCGTAAACCGGTCTCGAAGAACAATCCCTTCCTGGCATTCCAGGAGCAGATGGGAGAGCAAATCGTTCATCTGCTGGATAGCTGGCGTGACTCTCAGGAGGCGCTGAGCGAAGCCATGTTCCTCAACATCTATGGTTCACCGGCGTTGCAGGCGGCCGTCGGCATTGATCCGAAGTCCGAGCCGTCGCGTCGTCGGGAGATGTCGGATGAACACCGCTTGATGCTCGACAAGAGGATCGCTGAGTTAAAATCGAAGATTTCCCAAGGGGGCTTACGCGAAGCGACCTTGCGCTCATTGCTCTATGTGGGTTCTGCGCGGGGAATGGTCGATGAGCGAAGTATCGAGGCACTGCGTCAGGTTCGGAGCGATCACGCTGGAGCACGACTGACGCTGCCTGAGTTCAAGATGTTGGTGCGTGAGCAGTTCTTTATGTTGTTGCTCGATTCTGAAGGGGCGCTGGCCGCTATTCCGAAGTTGTTGCCCGCGGACGGTGCAAAAAAGCGATCGGCCTTCACGGCAATGCGTGAGATTTTGTCCGCCAGCGGTGACATCGCTGGTGAACGCGCGAGCCGTTGGGCGCGGATCGCCGGATTGTTCGGCGTCGACGCCGGAGAGGCGGGGGCGTCAAACGTTGCTGCGTTCGACCCTGAGGCACGAGCGTCGTAAAGAAATTTCAAACGGGGGAGCAACATCATGTCAACCGACGCAAGCCAGGCACAATCTCCCAGTAAATATGATCGATTGATCGCGTTGGCGCAGGCCGTGCCGCCGGTTTCAACCGTCGTCGTGCATCCTTGCGACGAAACATCACTACGCGGAGCTGTCGACAGTGCGAAGGCCGGCATCATTCGGCCAATCCTGGTCGGTCCCGAGCAGAAGATCAGGGACACCGCGGACAAGGGCGGATTTGACATCACGGGCTTTGAAATCGTCGATGCCGCGCATAGTGAGGACGCTGCTGCCAAAGGCGTCGAATTGATCCACGCAGCCAAAGGCGAAATGCTGATGAAGGGCAGCCTGCACACCGACGAGCTGATGCGCGCGGTGACGGCAAAGGCGGGCGGCTTACGCACCGACCGGCGCATCAGCCATGTCTTCGTGATGGATGTGCCGGCCTATACCGAGACCATTTTCGTCACAGATGCTGCGATCAACATCTTCCCGGACCTTGGTGCCAAGCGAGACATCATCCAGAACGCCATCGATCTCTACAATCAGGCCGGGTTCGGCCAGTCTCCTCGCGTGGCGATCCTGTCTGCGGTTGAAACCGTTACCGCCACGATTCCTTCGACGATCGATGCGGCAGCGCTGTGCAAAATGGCCGACCGAGGTCAGATCACCGGGGGATTGCTCGACGGACCGCTGGCATTCGACAACGCCATCGATGTTGAGGCGGCGCGGATCAAGGGTATCAAGTCCGAGGTCGCAGGCCGCGCGCAGATACTGGTTGTTCCTAACCTTGAGGCTGGCAACATGTTGGCAAAGAACCTGGCGTATTTCGCCAAGGCCGATGGTGCGGGAATTGTGCTGGGTGCCCGAGTGCCTGTTGTGTTGACGTCACGAGCCGACACGGCACGCGCGCGGATGGCGTCCTGCGCTATCGCGTCGCTCTATGCGCATGCCAGGCGTCAACGCGCGCCAACGGTCGCTGGGTGATAGCCATGGACACAATCCTTGTCGTCAATGCTGGCTCGTCGAGCGTCAAGTTTCAGGTCTTTTCGGTCGAGGGAGAGGGGAACTTAGACAGGCGGATCAAGGGCCAGATTGATGGAATCGGCAGTCGTCCGCGGTTACGTGCGAACGGGCCTAATGCTGAGCCGATGGCCGATCGTGTCTATCCGATCGAGGCCGTGGCTGACGTGCCAGCTGCGATGTCTGTCGCCGGCGCCTGGCTCCGCGAAGAACTCAATATCAACCCCGTCGCCGTCGGCCATCGCGTCGTCCATGGCGGGCCGGATTATGCAAATCCGGTATTGATTGATCACGGCGTCGTGGGGCGCCTGGAGCGATATGTTTCGCTGGCCCCGCTACACCAGCCGCATAACCTGGCGCCGATCAAAACGATCCTGAACAACTTCCCGGCTCTGCCGCAGGTCGCCTGTTTCGACACCGCCTTTCATCGCGATCACAACGCTCTCGCGGATCACTATGCGATTCCGTACGAGCTCCATGCCGAGGGCATCAGGCGCTACGGCTTCCACGGCTTATCGTACGAATATATCGCCAAGCGCCTGCCGCAGGTTGCGCCCGACGTCGCAGGCGGACGCGTGATCGTCGCCCACCTCGGCAGTGGTGCCTCGATGGGTGCGATCAAGAATGGAAAGAGTGTCGAGAGTACAATGGGCTTTACGGCGCTCGATGGGCTCGCGATGGGAACGCGTGTCGGTCAGCTCGATCCGGGAGTCGTTCTGTATTTGATTGCAGAGAAAGGCATGTCGGTATCGAAAGTGCAGGATTTTCTCTATCGGGACTGCGGCCTGAAGGGGCTATCTGGCGTCAGCAACGACATGCGTGAACTTGAAAGCAGCGGGGATCCGCGCGCGGCGTTTGCGATCGACTACTTCGTCTATCGAGTGGGGCTGCACGCCGGCATGCTCGCTGCCGCGTTGCAGGGTCTCGACGCCTTCGTGTTCACGGCTGGGATCGGTGAGAACTCGGCATCGATCCGGGCGCGCATTGTCGAGAGGCTTGCCTGGCTCGGCGTCGTGCTTGATCCGGCAGAGAATGCTGGACACGCAAGCAGGATATCGCGATTCGATAGCCGTATTCCCGTCTATGTCATTCCTACCGACGAAGAGCTGATGATTGCGCAGCATACGCTATCGTTGTTGATGAATCCGAAAACGCACGATCAGAAACATGAGAGAGTGTCATGAAGATTCCGGTATATCCAGAGACCAGTATCGCGTTGAAAGGCAAGAAGGGGCTCATCGTCGGTATAGCCAACGACCAGTCTATAGCTTGGGGCTGCGCCAAGGCCTTTCGGGCGCTTGGCGCCGACGTTGCCGTTACATATCTGAACGAAAAGGCCAAGAAGCACGTCGAGCCGCTCGCGGAGGCGCTGGAGTCTCCAATCTTCATGCCGCTTGATGTGATGGTTGAAGGCGAAACCGAGAAGGTGTTTGAGCGGATCGGCAAGGAATGGGGGCAACTCGACTTTCTTTTGCACTCCATTGCTTTCTCGCCCAAGAATGCGTTGCATGGCCGTGTGGTTGACGTTGATCGTGAGGGCTTTCAGAAGACCATGGACGTTTCGTGCTGGTCGTTTATGCGGATGGCGCACCTGGCGGAGCCGCTCATGAAGAACGGTGGCACGCTGTTCACCATGACCTATTATGGCAGTCAGATGGTGGTGAAGAACTACAATGTCATGGGTGTCGCGAAAGCGGCTCTCGAGGCCGCAGTGCGTTATATCGCGGCCGAACTCGGTCCAAAAGGCATTCGCGTGCATGCGATTTCGCCCGGGCCTCTGGCAACGCGCGCTGCGTCCGGCATTCCGGAGTTCGACGAACTGATGGACAAGGCGCAGTCGCAAGCGCCGTCGCGCAGTCTTGTCAGCATTGACGATGTGGGGAGGGCGACTGCATTCCTCGCGCTCGACGGTGCCAAGCTGATCACTGGAAGTGTGCTCTATGTCGATGGTGGCTACCACATTATCGATTAACGTGTGGCGTTCTTGCTTCAGCTGAAGTGTAGGCCGATTACCTCAGCGACGCAGGCAGGGCGCTTGCCGCCCTCGATCTCGATTGTCACGCGATAGTGGGTGCGCAAGCCGTTGGGTGGTACTTCCTCGGCTTCCGCTATGCTGACGCGGCCGCGCAATTTTGAACCGGCCGGCACAGGCGAGAGATAGCGGACGCGGTCCGCGCCATAGTTAAGGGTATTCTTCAGCCCCTTCAGACCCATCACTGAGCGGATAAACATCGGCGTCAAGCTCAGGGACAGCAGGCCGTGAGCGATAGTCTTACCACCCGGCATCTCCGTTTCCGCGCGCTCCTGGTCGACATGAATCCATTGCTCGTCGCAGGTCGCTTCCGCGAACTTGTTGATGCGGTCCTGCGTCACCTCAATCCAGTCGCTAACGCCGACCTCTGTACCGACGGCGGCCTTGAGTTCTTCAAACCCGTTGAAAATCCGCATGAATGTGATCCGATTCCACAGGTTACAGTTTCATTTCGGGAACTTTGTCTGGAACGACGAGCTCGGCCTCCGTCACCGCCAGTACCTCGGCGATGGTGACGCCGGGCGCCGTCTCCTGCAAAGTTGCGTTGCCGCCAGGAAAGGCGATGACCGCCATATCGGTAACGACGAGATCGATTGGCCGAACCGACGTGAGTGGTAGGTTGCATTTGGCAACAATCTTAGACTTTCCCTTGGCTGCATGTTGCATGGCAACGATTACACGTTTGGCACCACTAACGAGGTCCATCGCGCCGCCCATACCTGGCACCATCTTGCCGGGAATCGTCCAGTTGGCGAGCCGCCCGCCGGCATCTACCTGCAGACCACCGAGTACGGTGATGTCGACATGGCCACCGCGGATCAAACCGAACGACATCGCACTATCGAACGTGGCGGCGCCGGGCAGCGCGCTAATCGGCTTGCCGCCGGCATCGGTCAGCAGCGGATGAGCCATGCCCTGCTCGGGGATGGGACCGGTGCCAATCAATCCGTTCTCGGACTGAAAGAAAATGTTCAACCCTGGCGGCACATAGTTAGCGACCAGAGTTGGAATGCCAATGCCTAGATTGACGAGGTTGCCCGGTCGAAGCTCTTGCGCCACGCGGCGGGCGATAGTGGTTTGTGCATCCATAGATCACCCGTTCGCGACGAGGTAATCGACCAGGGGGGCGGGGGTAATAACGTGGTCGGGCGCGATGACGCCGACCGGGACGATATGCTCCGCGGTGACGATGACGGTGTCCGCCGCCATCGCCATGACCGGATTGAAGTTGCGGGCCGTGAGGGCGTAGGACAGGTTGCCGGCGTAGTCGGCAAGAAATGCGTGCACAAGCGCAAAATCGGCGCGTAGGGCGGTCTCGAGCAGATAGCTCTTCCCGCCCACATCGATCTTTTGTTTGCCTTCCTCGACCAGCGTCCCGACGCCAGTCGGCGTCAATACGCCACCCAACCCACAGCCACCGGCGCGAATGCGCTCGACGAAAGTGCCCTGCGGGATCAGATCAACGGTGATCTGTTTGCCCAGCATTTGCTGTTGAGCCTTCGGATTGAGGCCAATGTGGGTCCCGATCATGTGGGCTACCTGTGCGCCCTCGAATAGTTTCCCGACGCCTTTACCGGGGGTGGCCGCATCATTGCTGATGAGAGAAATGTTCGACTTCTTCTGCCGCACTAGTTCGTCGAGCAGGCGCTCCGGCGTTCCCACACCCATGAATCCGCCGACCATGATGCTTGCGCCGGTCGGGATCATCGCAATGGCATCTTCCAGAGAAACAGCCTTCATAATGGAGCTCCGGTCAACAGTCGATCAGGAGAGCCGATGGTGAAGAAGTGTCGGTGTACGAAGCCGGTGCTCCTTTGATCTGCGTCAAGACTTGTCATTATTTCCTTCGCGAACAGAGACTCCCACGCCTTCGAGGGCTTCCGCCCAGAGCTTGCGGATCTCTGCGTGGCGCTCTTCGAGAGTAGCGCTCACGGCTTCACGGAAGGGCGTCAGATTCGGGCTCTTTAGAAGAAGGATCTGTGCCTGCAGCAGGCGGCCGCTTTCAAATTCAATACGGCGCAGCGCCGTGACGAATGGATCATGCGTGTCGGCTTCGACCGGCAAGAGGGCGGCGGGCCGAATTCCAGCATGTATGGCATGCGCGCGGGCAGCCAAATCACCCGCCAGTGCCAGGGGGGGATCGTCAATGCCTTCGATGGGCTTTGGGAGCCATGTCGTTTCCCAAGACGCTGCCAAATAGCTCAGTGCAAGATCGGGTATCCATGATGTTGCGCGCAGCAACAGGGAAACGATTTCCGCTTCTCGATAGAATTGCGCATTCAATTCGGTCTGCCAGGCGGATTCGAGCTTGAGTGGCATGGCGAACGCGAAGTGTCGCGCCAACGCGCCGTGGGCCGAGATCAAGAATGCTGCGACGCGTGTTTGCTGATGTAAGGGCACGCGGCCTTCGGGGTCGAGTGGTCCGAAGAACGCCCTCATCGTATCGTTTCCTGTACTGGTATCGCTCGCAGATGGTCGTAGCCGGCTGGAAATGGAACGAGCTGCCCGCCGGCTTCTTCCGGAGCAATCCAGACAGCCTTGTTGCCTTGCCATCCCCCCGCCAGCACATCCTCTGCAAAGCGTGCGAGCAGGTCGGCGGTGAGCGCGGGTTTCTCCAGCGTAAAGGCATGGTAAGCGCGTTGAACGATGACAAGCGAGCTGTCTGGAATTTGGATACGCAGGGTCTCGTGGAGTGCACGTGGCGTCAGAAAGTCGAATTCACCGTTGAGGATCATCGTTGGTACGCCGATTAGAGGGAGTTGCGGCGTCAAAGGCTGGAAGTCGAGGAAAGACTCCATCAGATTCTGCAGGGCGTAAACGTCATTGATAAGCCAGCCTTGCCGCTTGACGTTGTCGAGCGTTTCCAAAACCGGCTTCAGCCACTGGTCGCTGACGTTCATTGGCAGCAGTAGGTCCTGAAGATAGCTGGTGCCGCCAAGGACTAACCCGGTTCGCAAAGCATTGCCGAGCAGATACAGTTGAGGCGGTAGCTCGGCAAAGCAGCTCATCGGCACCAGACCGGTCAACCGTTGGCCGTGTTCGATTGCATAGCGCAGTGCAATAAGGCCGCCGAAGCTGATGCCACTCAGAAAAATGGGACCGTCGCCGAGTTCTCCAATTAGGAGATGTAATGCGGCGACGTGGTCGTCCTGACGGATGAACAGCGCGGGCTTATCGGACGCACCTTGGCCGAGCAGATCGAACGTCGCGACGCGGAAGTGACGCGCCACCAGTGCGTCGCGATAGGCCGTCCATAATTCAGCGTATTGCGTCAGTCCGTTGACCAGAACGTAGACGGGCGCGTCCGTCGGTCCGTCGAGCTCATAACGTATCCGATATGAACCGTAGCTCAGGAAGGGCATTGCGCTGACCGGTTGGCGATTTGATCGTCGCAATGATCAGCGGACGAAGACAATTTCTATTGAGCTAGATCAAGCATTTCCTGATTGAGCCCCTCAACATATGCACAAAACATCATCGGGAGGAGACCGTCATGACCGGTAGAGCTGCCATGAAACGTTGCCTCGTCAGCCTGATCCTGTTGCTGGTTGGCACTGCAATTGCGGTTGCGCAACCCTTCACACGCCGGTCGTCGCAAGTGCAACATGATGGGCTGAAAAACTACTATGAGGTGCCAAACTTCAGGTTGGGCGGTAAGTATGATCTGAACGATCCGACCAAGTGGGAGAACGGCGGAGAGGGCGGGGTCACGCTGGAGTCGCTCGGTGGCGGACAATTGCGCACCGCGTACGTCGCGATTGGGAATGCGCGCCGCAATGCGGCCGGCGAGATCACCAACGCCGTTGTCATCAATTCCTATTATTCCGGTGACTCCACTGACATGTATGAGCAATGGGTCAAGGGGGCTGCCCTGTCGGGCGGCGTGCCGACTATTGGTCCGGGTCGACCGATCGATACCGACCGGTACTATGTTATTATGGTCGATCCGCTGGGGACCTGGGGTGCTAGTAAGCCATCAGACGGTCTAGGCATCAAATTTCCGCAATACAGCTATTTTGATATGGTGCAGGCTAACTACCGCATGTTGCGTGATCACCTGAAGGTCGCGCGCGTGGCGCTTGTTGCTGGCGTCTCGATGGGCGGCACGCAGACCTACGTTTGGGGTGTGCTGCATCCAGAGTATATCGGCGCACTTATGCCGATCGGCGGAACGACCCAGTCCGACGCCGAGGACCCCGTCGGCAATTGGACTTTTCAGTTGATGACGGCCGCGATCCAATCTGATCCGGTATGGCAATCCACCAAAGGTGATTACTACACGCTTCCCAAGGAGAAGCACCCCTTGCCGGGCATGGCCTTCGGCTGGTCGGTGCTCGGCCTGACCGGATATGATTTCGGCTTCAGGACTACTCAGAGTTTCGCATCGGTACAGCCCGAGGTCTTCTATTGGGATCCACCGAACGAGAAGGCCGGTCTCAGTGTCAACAATCGCTCCAAGATGTATGATGCGGTCGACCTTGTCTGGCGCAATCGAGTTGGTGAAACCTACAACGTCAATCCGTACCTCGGCCGAATTCAGGCGCGCACATTGGTGATGCACATCACCAATGATCTCTGGCTGAACTTCAAGCTCGCCCAGCGCGCCGTCGATCGCGTGCCGGGCGCGGACCTCATTTCCGAGGAGAGTCCGGTCGCACACTACGGCGTGTTCCCGATTATCAACAATCGCAAGAACGATCCGAAGTTCGTGGCTTTCATGGACGACGTGGCGAGCCTTGATCGGGCGCAGAAGTTCGTCGACAAGAATTATCGTGTTCCTGGTGTTGCCGAGAATGTGGATAAGACAAAATCATTCTGGAAAGATCATGTGACCTATCCTTATCCGGTCAAATACGCGACCGCGAAGGACAAGCGTGGAACGCCCTGGCAGATCGGCTACATGGACGAATATGCTGGGACCGACAAGGAACCGAAAGTTCTTGTCGTCATTCACGGGAAGGGCGCGTTTGGCGGGCACTACGGCAATATCATGCAGTATGCGCTGCGCAGCGGACTGCGCGTGATCGTTCCGGATTTACCTCATTACGGCATGTCAGGGCCCGGCAATCTAGATAAGAGCCCGGCGCGGACCATGCAGGACATGCGCGAGGTGATTTACGATCTCGTTGTCAATCAGCTCGGCGTCAAAAAGGCGCATTACCTTGGACACTCGCTTGGTGGTCAGTTTGTGATGGGTTACGCGCTCACTTGGCCGGATGCAGTGCAGGGCCTTGCGCTTGAAGCGCCGTCTGGCCTTGAGGAGTATCCGCGCGACATCATGATCGCCAAGGACAAGAAAGCGCGCTTGTTCGATGAGGCCTTCGGCCGCGATTTCGACAAGTGGAAGCAGAGCTGGGAGCAGACCGGAATTCTCAAAGCGGAAATGGGGCGATCTGAGCCGAACATCCGCGACTTCTTTTACTTCAAGAAACGTGACCCTGAGACCGGCGTGGTGTCGGCTGCCAAGAGCGGATACTTCTTTAGCGACAGCGAATATGCCCGCTTCCATACGGAGCAGCGTGTTGCGTTAACGAAGGGAAATCCCAAGGAGCTCGAGCAGTGGTGTAACGTCTTCATCTTCGACGTCTACACGATCGGGGCGGAGTTGCAGCAGGACGATCCGAAGAACCTTTACGATCGGCTGACGGAGATCAAGGCGCCGATCTTCCTCGCGTTCGGGGACAAGGAGCCATTTATCCCGACGCCTGCTTTTAACGGGCTAACCGACCTGGGACGTGACGTCATTACGCCGTTCATGTCGCGCATGACCAATGCCGGTAACCGGCCGATGCTTAAAATCTATCCGGAGACCGGACACTTCATCCATACGGACAATCCAGTTGAATACTCCGCAGACGTGGTCGATTTTGTAACGAAGGGAACCGCCGACACCAGTTCACCACTCGGCACTGACCGTATGATCAGGGGAGCTGTCGCGTCAGCCGTCCCTTTAGCACCGACGCCGCCCGGAGCTGCGCCGACTGCCGGCCTGAACAAGTAGGGTGATACATGCCAAGAGTGCGGGCAGGTGAGGTCTCTCTGGGCTGGCGGGAGTGGGGACGAGGCGACGTTAGCGTCGTCTTCGTTCACGGCAACCTCGCCAGCAAGGATTGGATCGAAATCGCCGCACCACTGTTTCCTTCTGGACTGCGCGTGATTGGAATCGACTGGCGCGGTTGTGGCGACAGCGACCAGCCGGAACCTGCAGCCGACTATAGCAACTACTCCATGCAGCAGCACGCGGAGGATATTAGCCGCGATCGACGCTCTGGACGTCAAATTCTGCCATCTTGCTACGCACTCAACGGGCGGCATCATTGCCGCGCGTATGTTGTTGATGCAACCGGAGCGCTTTGGGAGCGTATTCTCCCTCGATCCAGTTTCACCGCTCGGTATGGCCTTCAACGCCGATCAGATCGGCGTTTTTCGGGCGATGATGGCAAGCAAGCAAGTCACGCGGACGGTAATGGCCAGCGCGGCGTCCTCGCTATTCTTGCCAGATAGCTTGGCGCCAAATGCGATCCCACGTTTTCGCGAAGGGCTCGGGGAAATTCAGGCCCTGTTTGAACGCATCATCGAACAGACCTTCGGCGTTTCTGAAGGGATCTGGATCGGCACGCCGCTAAATCTTACCCGCGAGCGAGAAATTGGAGAACTCAAACGCCGCATGCCGGATATCCGGCATCCCCATCTGGTGTTGTGGGGGGAACAGGATGGCTGGATTCCGCCAGCCGATCTCCGGGCGATGACTGCGGTAATGCCAGATTGCCGGCTCGTGGTTGTGCCCGGTATCGGGCATTCGATGAATCTTGAACTACCCGCGCTCTACGCAGGCTATTTCGGCGCATGGTTCGGAGGGCGTTCGAAATAGCAGGGATCTGGGCAGGCAATGGCAATTCAGCTCCTCGTCGGCACGATCGTTACCGTGATCACCATCATGGTTCATGCGCTGGTCACCGTTGGTGCGGTGGGCATCGCCCGCTCAGCAGGGCTACGGCACACCACGCGACCGAGACTTCACCTGATGGCCGTGATGGTTGGGGTTGCTGCCGTGCTGATGATTGCACATACGCTGGAAATGCTCGCTTGGGCGCTGGCCTATGCAATAGTCGGCGCTGCCCCAGACGACAGCGACCTTCTTTATTTCGCATTCGTAAATTACACCACCCTCGGCTACGGCGATATAACGCCGGTGCAAGCGTGGCGGCTGATCGGGCCGATGACCGCCATGAATGGCATTCTGATGTTTGGTTGGTCGACTGCGGTCCTCTTCGAAGTGTTGCGTAAGACGCTGGATCATCTTGCCGCGATCGGTGCGCGCGGCTTCAGCCCTGTAGATCCAGACTAGCGAGTCTGCTTCGGTCCAAGAGTACAATCTGACGCTGAGTGTTGCCGATGAAACCGAGAGTCCTCAGTTCGTGCAATCGCGACAGTACGCGGGAAACAGTTTCCAGCGTTAGGCCCAGGTAGTCGGCGATATCGCGGCGTGACATCGGCAGGGCCATAGTGCCCGCGGCAGACAACCGCTTGTCCATCTCAAGCAGGAAGGCCGCGACCCGCTCCAGCGAGGTCTTGCGGCCAAGCAGAAGCATGTGATCCTCCGCGTGTTGCAGATTGCTTGTGGTCATACTGAGCAAGTTGCGCGCGACCATGGCGTCGCTTTCAGCCACGATCTCTAAACTTTGTCGCTTAATGAGGCGAACAGTGGTGTCTACAATCGCTTCCGCAGTGAACCGATGCTCGCCACCGTTCTCAAGGCCGAAGATGTCTCCGGCGAGGTGAAATGCGCCGATCTGACGGCGGCCGTCGGAGAGCAGTTTGTAGCTTCGCACGGCACCGGATTTCACCTGATATACGTACTCTGCAGGCTCTTTCTCCCCGTAGATCTCGGTGCTCTTTTTGTAAGTAAACTCATTCAAGCTGACGATGGGATTCGAGTCGCTGGCCATGCCGAACTCACGGAGGGAATTGGGGCGAGGCGTCGGATTCGTAGTCGTGCGAGCAAACATGGGTCAACTCCCCTCACCAAATGATCGCCAGAGCAACGTTGCATTGCAGGGAAGTGTTGAGCTTTTCGCTTCCTCTAGAGCTGATCTAAGACTAGGGTGCAACCTTAGGCTATTGGTCCAAAGGTCATTGTCCCAAAGTACAATGCGCGAGGCCTTACGTCGCCAAGGGCATTACGCTTGGAATGAATCATTTGAGCGGATGGACGGCGCACTCGCATGATCGATAGGAGAGAATGCGAAGGTCGGTCGGGCAGGAAATGTCAGAGCTGTGGTTGTCATTAGAGAAACTTGATCTCAGAGGGCAAAATGCCTGGTTTGATCCATGTAGTGGATGACGACGCGTCGTTTAGAGCTGCGATCGAACGTCGGCTCAGGGTGGCCGGGTATGAGGTTGCGGTATATGCTTCGTCACAGCAGTTTCTGGATCGATTGCCAGACGTTAATCCGCGCGCGTGTATCGTGCTGGATGTTCAGATGCCGGCACTTAACGGCCCGCAATTGCAGAGCCGCTTGATCGAGCTAGGCTCGAGTATGCCGATCATCTTCCTTACGGGACATGTCGATACCGCGGTAACGGTGCGAACGATCAAGGCCGGCGCGGAAGACTTCCTGACCAAGCCCGTGACATCACAGCAGTTGATTGATGCGATTGAGCGTGCGCTAGCGCGCCAGGAGTCTACGGGAGGTCAGCAAGAAAAAACCGCCTTATGTCGCCTGCTGGTTTCATCTCTTACGCCACGTGAGCGACAGGTGTTCGATCTAGTGGTACGTGGAAATATCAACAAGCAAATCGCCATAAGTCTGGGAACGACGGAGCGCACGATAAAAGCGCACCGCCATCAGGTAATGGAGAAAATGCGTGTCCTTTCACTCGCAGAACTCGTTTCTATCGCGGAGCGGCTGGGGATGCGCGACCGAGCTTGAATCGCAGCGGCCGCAGCTCTCACTATTCATCGATACCCTGATTAAACATCTGCGTGGGCGGGCCTTCATGAGCGGTGGCGAAGCGACCAAGGGCTAGCGAGGTCGTCAGTCGTAACAGACTGGAATCCACAAACTGCAGATGCAGAATCTGCCCCTGTGCCATACGTTTTACCAAGCTTGGTTCGGCGATAGTTCCTGCGATGCAGGCATTGGTCAGACACCAGGTGTACGGAACTCTGTAAGTCACGCCTTGATCGATCGTGAGTTCAACCGGCTTTTGCAGGTACATACCTACGGGGGAGAATATTTGTATCCGCTTGGCGGCATCGCCTTCGCGTTCGATGATGTCCAGCCGAACCGCCATTTGACCGGTCGGGAAAGTACCGGTGATCGATGTGCGACAAAGTGGTTTTGCCCCGCCAGGCTTGAAGCAGACTTTGCTCCAGTCCCCGAAGGTGATGTCCTTCACTGGGCGCTGACCGCGGGAGCGAACTTCCCCATCAGGAGCGGTGGCCGCCGGGTCTTGTTGGGATACTGCGGGTTTGTTGAACGTGAGGCTCGCCAGCGCCGCAAGTAGGAGCGCTCGGAAGGGGTTCAACGGATGCTTGCGTTGTGGTTTATTGGGATCGGAATATGTCACAGCTGACCTCCGGTCTTGGTCTCATTTCTGGTCATCCAAAAACTTCGCTACAATTGGCGACCAAATCGGGATAGCTTCCGGCGATCCGATGAGAAAGTGCCCCTCATCACCAAAAGGCGGTATCAAGCGGTACTCTGCTTTACCGCCGGCGGCCGTGAAGGCCTCGTGCATACGTTTCGACAGTGCTGGTCCGAAGAACGTATCGTTTTCGATGTAGATCCACAGCATTGGCATGCGTGATGTGCGGCCGAAATCTGCCGTCGCTTCGATGAGCCTGTCCGGCGCGCAGTTGTTGTTTGGCTTGCCGTCGACGCGGCCACCGCGGCCGGCGGCGAAAGTAATGATCGCTTTAACCTGTGGTGGATTTACGCTCGATAGCGCAATGGATGCCCAACCTCCGGCGGATTGTCCAACGACGATGACATCGTTCGGCACGATGCGGTTTTCTGCGATCAAATAGTCAATAATCCAGAGGTTAACTTTTGCGACTGCAAGCCCGGCGTCGTGGAAGTTTGGATTTTCGCATTTTCCGATCTTGGAGAAGAAAGGGCCGTAGATGGCACGCTCGGGAATGTCGATGGCGGATGCCCCATATCCGGTGCCGACCGGCGCCACCACCAGATAACCGCGCCTCGCAAACCATTTGGCCGCATCGCGGAATTCAACCAGGGGAAAGAAGCCGCGGTCAGTCGGATTGAGCGAGACGCCGTGGTTCATGATAACCAGCGGGAAGGGGCCGTTGCCTATCGGGCGCACCAGATAGGCAAACATCGGCAACGGCAGCGGCAGCACCCAGAGCTCTTCCTGGATGCGCGCAGCGTCGGGCTTGTCGGCCGCTTGCATCGGCGCGGCAGGGGCCATGGATATAAGAAGCGCCGCCGTGACGAACGCGTGAATGGCATGCATGGTGGGTGCCTTTCCGGATCGCCTCATGTCGCGATCCGACAGCCAAAATTCTGAAGGCAGTTGATTCAGATCAATCCTCATTGCCGGAGCCAGCGCCTGTTGGCCCGATGAGCTCGAATATTTCTGCGATACGTGTGGTTAATGTGCCGACGCGCCGCGAAGAAACCCTGATGGTCGCGTTGCTGCTGGGCTTCGCAGGCGGCTATCTCGATGCCTATACGTGGATTACGCATGGCGTTCTGGCGAATGCGCAGACCGCCAACTTGGTATTCTTATGGGTAAAAGCGACGGCCGGGAAGTGGACGGAGGCATTTCACTTCGTGCCATCGCTCTTCGCTTTCGTCGTCGGCGTGGTGATCGCCTCATGGCTGCGGCGTGCAGTCGGTGATCGAGTCGGCCCGATCAGCATTCTCGTAGAAGCTGGCGTTCTGATCCTTGTCGGTGTGCTGCACAATCGCGTGCCTGACGTTGCGGGCACGCTGGGCGTCTCGATGGTGGCCGCAATGCAGACTTCGATTTTCACCAAGGTTGAGGGTTCAAACTACAGCTCTGTGATGATCACAGGAAACTTTCGCCAGGCGATTGAGGGAGCGGTCGCACTGGTTGCTGGAGATATCCAGGTCGGTCTGTTGCGTAAGTCCCGTATATTCATGGGGGTTTGCGCCGCATTTGGCACAGGCGCCGCTGTCGGTGCTTTCATTACAGAGCGGGCGCCAGCACTCACTCTAACCGTTCCTGTCGGTGCGTTGCTGCTGGTTCTTCTATGCTGCGGCGGATTCCGCGGCATGATGCGGGATCGCGTTGATCGAAGGGAGCAGGCATGAGGTCGCACGGGATCTTTCCGCCGACGCGCTGGCTTGCCGAATATCGCGCTGACTGGCTTCGCTGTGACATGATCGCTGGCGTCACGCTGGCCGCCTATGCGATCCCGGTGTCGTTGGCCTATGCTGCGCTCGCCGGCATGCCGCCCCAGATCGGGATCTATGGCTACATGCTGGGCGGCATTGGCTATGCCTTGTTGGGCTCTTCGCGGCAACTTGCTGTCGGCCCGACTTCGGCGATTTCGCTGATGATCGCCGCTTCGGTCGGGGGTCTAGCGGCAGGCGATGCGCTTCGCTATGCGCAGATTGCGAGTGTAGCAGCCCTTGGCGTTGCGGCTCTCTGCCTGATTGCCTGGATCTTTCGACTAAGCATGCTGGTACGCTTGATCAGCGACACCATTCTGGTTGGCTTCAAGGCTGGCGCGGGTCTCACCATTATCATGACGCAGCTGCCGAGCCTATTTGGCGTTGCTGGTGGCGGGCGAAATTTCTTCGATCGCCTTGTCGTGCTTGTTGGGCAGCTCGGTGGTGTTCACTGGATCGTGCTTGCGATCGGACTTGTTGCGATCATGCTGCTCCAGGGCGAGCGTCTATTGCCCGGCAGACCGGTAGGACTTGCAGTCGTCATCCTATCGATCGTTGTCGCGACAGCGCTCGGCTTGCCGGCGCTTGGCATTCCCGTCACCGGCGAAATTCCGAAGGGCTTGCCGAGCATTGCCATGCCGACCTTCGGGCTTCTTGAGTTCGATGAACTATTTCCTCTCGCTGCCGGCATCATGTTGCTCGCCTATGTCGAAGGCGTCGCAGGTGCGCGAAGTTTTGCGGCGAGGCACGACTATCCCATCGACGTGCGGCAGGAGTTTCTGGGGTTGGGCGCCGCCAATCTGGCGGTAGCGCTCGGCCATGGTTACCCTGTTGCGGGAGGCTTGTCACAATCCGCCGTTAATGATCAGGCCGGCGCGAAAACGCCGCTCGCTCTGATCATTTGTTCAGCCACGTTGGGGATCTGTCTACTTTTCCTCACGGGGATATTGACCAATCTGCCTAAGGCTGTACTTGCTGCGATCGTTTGCACGGCTGTCTACAAACTAGTTGACATCGCCGCGCTAATGCGGATGTGGCGTATCAGTCGGATCGACTTCTATGCTGCGGCGATCGCCCTTGTCTCCGTGCTGATGCTGGGCATCCTTCAGGGCATCCTGCTGGCTACGCTAGCGTCCATATTTCTGTTACTGGCGCGTGCCTCGCAGCCAAACGTCGCGATTCTCGGGCGCTTAGCAGGAACAGGCCGATATGCCGATAGTGCGCGATACCCTGACGTCGAGCCCCTTGCTGGTGTTCTCGCTTTCCGCCCAGAGGCCTCGTTACTTTACATCAATGCGGAAACGGCGATGGAGAATGTGATGGCAAAGGTTCGCGCATCACCGGACACCAGGGTTGTGGTCTGCGGGCTCTCTTCCTCACCCTTTATCGATCTTGCGGGCGTGAAAATGCTTCACGACCTCCATGGCGAACTTGTCTCGCGCGGCATCGCTTTTCAGATCGTCGGCGCCCGCGGGCAAGTCCGAGATGTTTTGCAGGCTGATGGCCTCGCGGAGAAGACCGACAGCGCCAACTGGACCCGAAGGATGGATAGTGTACTCGACGATCTGAGGAAAGGTTGACCGTGTTGCCGTGCCAAGCGGAGCGTCGTTCACAACATCACGTTGCATTGACTTGGATCAACAGGCGCCACTGGGAACGGCTTTAGCATTGGCTACACGCCATCAGCATCCTGGATTTGTTACATGTCCAAGGACGGCAACGCCGCAACAACCGATCTGCTGACATTGGCCGCGGGAACGATATCGGCTTCCTCGGCACGAGATCCAGAGTTCGGTACCGAAGATGGCTTCCCGGTCGGCCATGCCATGTCCGGCCTACTTTTCACCGTGTTCGGATAGTTCGCGATGATCTTGGCCCAAGAAGTCAGTTTCACAACCAGAAGGGAATGAACCATGCGAAAATTTAGCGTCTTTGTCGTTGCAGTCGCGGTGCTTGCTGGGGTCGTCGGCTTCGCCACGCCATCAAGCGCGGATATGGGCCAGGTTGCTGTGATATTTACCAAGGGTGGCTTTATTGTCGGGGTCGGCGGCGGTGAGGGCGTGTTGAGGTACCGCGGAAAAGCCTATCCCTTTACCGTCTCGGGCATGAGCGTGGGTTTCACGATTGGTGCATCTACCACCAAGCTCATCGGTCGCGCGATCAATTTGAAGGGGCCCACATCAATTGAAGGCACCTATGGAGTGGTCGGAGCGGGTGGGGCGGTGGTGGGTGGCGCTGGAGGCGTGCAATTGCAGAATGGCAATGGCGTGATCCTGCAGCTCAGCGGCCCCAAAGTTGGCGCTGAACTATCCGCCGCTGTTGGCGGCGTGACGATACGGTTGAAGTAAGCCGGCGTCGAACGGGGCTGCGCACTGCGCGGCCTCGTTTCTTTTAGTAACGATTTTCGACGAACTTCATCCGACGGAGGCTGACCTGATCGTTGTAGCGGCCCTTGTTGGAACGCTTCGACATCCTAATCTTCTTTCGCGCAATCTTCTTGTATGGGATCGTCTTGAGGATATGCGATATAATGTTGAGCCGAGCCCGCCGCTTGTCGTCGGAGCGGACCAATCGCCATGGCGCATGCCTTGTATCGGTCGCCTTGAACATCACGTCGCGCGCTCGGGAATAGTCATACCAGCGCCCAAATGACTCGGTGTCCATCGGGCTTAACTTCCATTGACGGAGAGGATCCTCGATGCGTGCCTTGAAGCGCAGCTCCTGCTCCTTCATACCGACTTCAAGCCACAGCTTGATTAGGATGATCCCAGCATCCACAGCGAATTTCTCGACCAGCGGGCACAATTCCAAGAAGCGTTTGTGTTCAGCGGGGCTGCAGAAGCCCATCACATACTCGACGCCAGCGCGGTTGTACCAGCTTCGGTCGAAGATCACGATCTCGCCACTTGCCGGGAACTGCTCGATGTAGCGTTGAAGGAATAGCTGAGACTTTTGGCGGTCAGACGGTGCTGGCAGGGCGCAGACGCGGAAGACCCGCGGACTCACCTTTTCGGTGAGGGCTTTGATGGCGCCCCCCTTGCCAGCGGCATCGCGTCCTTCGAACAGAACGATGACTTTTAAATTATTGGCTTTAACCCAGTCCTGCAAATGGCAGAGTTCGACCTGAAGCTTTCCCAGCTCCTTCTCGTAGTCCTTGCGCTTTAATCGCTCCCTTGGCACGTCAGCTGACATCTTACAGCTCCAGCATGAATCCGATGCGAACCACGTTCAATCTCCCCAAGAAATTGTGATGGCAATGTCGCCGGGTATTCCTCCCGGATAATCGATGGTCTGGTAACCGATGCGATAGCCACGTGGCTGCAAATAGTCGCTCCAAAGCTGAAATATCTCACTTGGAATTCCCGTTAGTGTTTTCTCCCATCCCTTTTCTTGCTGATTGATCGCGCGACCCTTGTCGGTGCACAGCGAATTGGGAAAGCGATAGACCTGAACTTCCGTCAAACCGTTTCGTACCGCCCGCTGGATTATGGTCGACGCAAGCTGGACCTTTTCGGCTTCGCTCTTGCCGGACGGTTGGCTGAGCCGCTCGATCAGCGCGCGCTTCTCGGCCTCAGCCGCCGCGGCAAGACGTGCGTACTTTTCCACCGCCTCGGCCTCCTTGAGGGCGGCCTCTTTACGGATCTGCGTGGCGTTGGGAATGAGATCATCGATGCTACGAGACATGATTGATGGCTCCTGGTGATTGTCGGCTTCGGCGCTGCCACAAGGTTATGTACGGCCGATCGTGTTTTATTGATCCAAATCAAGCAAACCGCACCGTGGGGAGGCACGGTACAGCGTATGGCTGCGGAGCGCCCAGGCGTCCGGAAGGGAGAGAATACTTGAGCGAACAGTTGCACGCCGCAGCTCCTCATCATCTGCCATTCTTCGTTCCCGGTGCCGACGGAGCGGATACCCTGATGGTAGTGATGGGCGTTTTTCTCGTAGCGACGCTGCTATGGGCGGGTACGCTATACTGGAAACTGCACAGCCTGCCCGAACGCATGGCGCACAAAAGCCAGAAACTGCAGATGGAGATCGTCGCTGTCCTCGGTCTGATCTCGCTGTTCACTCACATGCATATTTTTTGGATCGCGGGCTTGTTGCTCGCCATGATCGACCTGCCGGATTTCGGTACGCCGATGCGCAGCATTGCGGATTCCGTGGAGCGAATCGCAAATGCGACGCCGGGCACGCTTTCCGCTGAAGCCAAGGTTGAGTCTGTAACTGGCCCCAAGGCCGATGTTCAGCCCTCGATAAGACAAGGGGTGCATGACCATGCTTGAACTCATGATCTGTTCGCTGGTTACCATCCTTCCCGATTATCTCTATCGCCGCTATCGGCAGGGAAAACGGTTCGGCAAAGAGATTACTTTCTTCTCTGTCTGGTATGAACTGAGATGGGGGATCACCGGCTGCCTGATGCTGACGCTCGGGCTAATCACGATGATCTTCTATTTTCATCCGTCCACAACGTCGGCGGCCATCTACTTCCGGACGGTACCAATTCTCCCTGAAGGCTCGGGCCGTGTCGCGGAGGTGAATGTCGGATTCACGGCTGATGTTAAAAAGGGCGACGTTCTTTTCCGGCTGGATAGTTCGAAGCAGGACGCAGCGCTGGAGACCGCCAAGCGAAAGATCGCCGAGGTCGAGGCATCCCTCGTCTCGGCGCGAACCGACATTGCTAAGGCGGACGCCCAGATCGGAGAAGCGAGAGCATCTCACCAGCAGGCCAAGGATGAGCTGGAGGTCAAGACCGAACTGCAACGTCGGAATCCCGGGATCGTGCCGCAGCGCGATATCGAGAAGCTGCAAGTGCTGGTCGATCAGCGGCAGTCCGGTATCGATGTGGCGACCGCCACGAGGGAATCTTCGCTACTGCGTGTTTCTACGCTCTTGCCGGCCGAGAGAGCGAGCGCCGAGGCCGCGCAGGCGCAAGCGCAGGTGGATGTCGACAAGACCTATGTGCGTGCCGGCGTCGATGGCCGTGTTGAGCAATTTCTCATTCGCACCGGCGACGTCGTCAATCAACTTATGCGGCCGGCCGGAGTGTTGATACCCGACGGAGCAGGTCGGCGTAGCTTACAGGCCGGATTTGGCCAGATCGAAGCCCAGGTCATGAAGCCGGGCATGGTCGCGGAAGCAACCTGTATCTCGAAGCCGTGGGTCATCATTCCGCTGGTCGTCACAAGCGTGCAGGATTTTATCGCCGCGGGGCAATTCCGTAGCGGCGAGCTGTTGATTGATCCGCAGAACCTGCAAAGACCCGGTTCGATTCTCGTCTTCCTGGAGCCGCTTTACAAAGGCGGCTTGGAGGGAGTCACGCCGGGCAGTGCGTGTATCGTTAATGCGTACACCAGCAACCATGACGTAATTGCCGATCCAAAAACTGGTGCGTTGAAGGGGTTTGCCCTGCATGCCGTAGATGCGACCGGACTTGTGCATGCATTGCTGTTGCGGATCCAGGCGCTGCTGTTGCCAATCAAGACACTGGTATTGAGCGGTCATTGAGAGGAAAGAATATGGCTATGCTTCAAAGATTTGTCGTTATTGCCCTGATTGCGGCTTCCTCAGCAATGTTGTCACCGCGGAGCGCAAAGGCGATCGATCTTGCTGGTGCGTGGGCGACAAGTGCGGACCAATGCAACAAAGTGTTTACCCGCAAGGGGCGTGCGAAACAGATCGCGTTTACGAATTTCTCCGGCGTATACGGCGGCGGCTTCATCGCCGAAGCAGATCGTCTGAGGGGAAAACACGAGATCTGCAAGATCAAGTCGAAGAAGGAAAGTAAGGAAACGATCAACCTGATCGCGGCCTGCGCATCGAGCATTATGCTTTCACACGTCCAGTTCATCCTTAACGTGGTTGATGAAAATACGATCTCTCGAGAGTTTCCGGGAATGGTGGATATGAAAGTGTCCTACCATCGTTGCGATATAGCGGATTAGCATCCGATGATGCGATTGACCTGGATCACAGAAAGTGTGCGCGGGGTGGCTGGATAGAGTTGACCAAGGGAGTTACGCTATGAACGAGAGAGATTCAGTTAACAGTAAGCCAAAACACCTTGTAGATGTGGCGCTGGTCGCTGCCGCCATCGCATTTTCTGCACAGCCGGCCAGTGCGGACGATCCAGCGAAATTGCTTAAGGCGATGGCTGAATACACGGCCGCGCAAAAGTCGATCTCTGCGACATTCGAAAGTGATATCGAGGTCGTGACGCCTGAGCTGGAGAAGATCCAGTTTACGAGTTCCGGAAGAATGCAGCTCTCGCGACCGGACAAGCTTCGGATTAGCCGAACGGGAGGCTATACCGACGTCGACTTTATCTACGACGGAAAGACTGCGTCGATCTATGGCAACAATGCCAAGGCCTATGTGCAGGCCGACCTTGTGGGGTCCATCGATCAGCTTGTCGATCTGATCCAAGCGAAATCGGGCGCTGCGATGCCAGGCACGGACTTGCTGCTTACAAATACCTATGACGTGTTGATGTCCAATGTCGTCCAGGCTCAACACATTGGGCAAGGTATGATCGACGGCGTCGAATGCGAACATCTGGCGTTTCGTGGCGCGGATATCGATTGGCAAATCTGGATCGAGAGTGGAGCACGGCCTGTTCCTCGGAAATATGTGATCACCAGCAAGACGGTGACCGGGGCACCGCAATACACGCTCAGGATCAGGGACTGGAAGAATGACGCCGTCGTGGAGGCCGACACATTTGTATTCAAGCCACCGGCCGGTGCGACGAAGGTCGATCTGGATTCCGGCGCAATGGCAGAGTTCGACGAAATTCCCCCCGGTACGCCATCAGGAGCAAAAAAATGAAATCAGTGCGAAAAGTGATCATGGTAGCAGTCGCGCTCATGTCCTTTGTAGCGGGATGGTGCTGGAGCGGCGGAGACGTCACAATACATGGGGTATTCTCCGTCGCTGAAGCGAGGGTTGGGCGGCCGCTGACACCGATGAGCTATGCCGGGGTAGCGCGCCGGACCACCCGCCGAGCCGTTGCAGTGGGTGCTGCGGCCGGCGCCGCGGGCGTCTATTATGGCTCATCGTGCAGGCAAGTCGTGGACGCCTATGGGCGAGTCACGACGGTCTGTTGACGTCAGCGCTGCCTGGCCCGGCTGTTGCGGAAATGCGCACACGCTGACACTGTGTCATAGCGACTGTTCGCGAGTCTCAGACGGTTGGGGAGGACGATGAATCGCTGCATCCCCGTTGCTGTCACGGATCGACTACGCCTGGTCGTACGTCTGTGTGTCTGCGCGCTGCTGTGGGCGTCCATTCCGTTCGACATTGCCGGAGCTACTGAGCGTAGTGACATTAAGCGCGTGCTGGTACTTCATTCATTCGGTCGGGAATTTCGCCCCTGGAGCGAGCATGCTAGGAGCATCAAGGCGACGCTCGAGCGGCTTTCGCCGTGGCCGCTGGACATCCAGGAACATGCGCTGCTCACGGCGAGGTTCAATAACCCGGGTCCGGAAGCACCGTTCGTTGACTATTTGAACTCGCTCTACCATGGCCGTCCACCTGATATCGTGTTGAGCATCGGAGCGCCGGCGGCAACGTTCGTTCAGAAGTATCGCGAGCAGCTTTTTCCCGGAACGCCAATGGTTCTGACGGTGGTGGAGCAGCGGCTGGTGAACCGCGTGAACCTCACGGACAACGACACCGTCATTTCGGTCCGCAATGATTTTCTGGCCGCGTTCAAGAATATTCTTCAGGTCATGCCGGAAACTCAGACGATTGCCGTTGTGATCGGTGCCTCAGCATTGGAACAATTTTGGCTTGAGGAGCTAAAAAGGGAATTGAAGCCGCTAGAGAACCGTGTCGCCTTTGTCTATTACACCGATCTTCCGTTTACGGAAATTCTCAAGAGAGCGTCTGCGCTTCCGCCGCACACCGTCCTGTTCTGGGGTTTGATGTCTATCGACGCTGCCGGTGTCAGCCATGAAGGCGACCTTGCCTTGCGTAGCCTTCATGCAGTCGCCAATGCGCCGATCTTCTCCTACCAGGAAGCCTTTTTCGATCCAGAAACCGTTGGCGGCCCGATGCATTCGATCGCCGAAACCAGCAAGCAGACTGTCAACGCAGCGGTTCGAATCCTTGGCGGCGAGAAGCCGGGGAACATCAAAGTCGAGCCAATTGAATTCGCTGCGCCGAAATTCGATTGGCGGCAAATGCAACGCTGGGGCATCAACCAGAGCAATCTGCCGCCGGGCAGCGAGATCCTGTTTCGCGAGCCCGATATTTGGGCGCAGTATCGCTGGCAGATTCAGCTGATTGCTGCCGTCATTCTGATCCAAACGGGGTTGATCAGCGGCTTATTGCACGAACGTCGCCGGCGACGCCTTGCCGAGATCGAGTCACGACAGCGGCTGGCGGAACTTGCGCACGTCAACCGCTATTCGGCCGCCGGAGAGTTGACGACCTCCATTGCGCATGAGCTGAATCAGCCGCTTGGCTCCATTCTTACGAATACAGAGACAGCGGAGCTTTTGCTGAAGGGGGCCTCTCCGGATCTCGCCGAAGTTAGGGAAATCCTTGCGGACATCAGGCGTGACGATCAACGGGCCAGCGAAGTGATCCGCCGACTTCGCAGCGTACTGAAGAAAACGCCGTTCGAGGTCCGGGACATCGATTTGAACAATACGGTGCGGGAGGCGATCGGGCTTGTAGAAGCAGTGACTGATCGACGCGGCATTGCGCTAATGTTCGCTGCCGCTTCGGGCGATTTGTACGTCAAGGGCGATCCGGTTCAGCTGCAACAGGTCATTCTCAACCTGATCATTAATGCAATGGACGCAATCTCCGATGCCGACGATAAAGAGCGCGAAGTCAACATATCGACGGCCCGGCTGAACGCGCACGCCGAAATCAAGATTAGCGACACCGGTCCAGGAATCGTGGTCGCGGATATCCGGAGCATCTTCAACCCATTCTTCACGACCAAGGCGCAAGGCTTGGGTATGGGACTCGCCATCGCCCGTACTATCGTAGAGGCGCACCAAGGGGAGATCTCTGCTGCAAATCAAGTATCAGGCGGCGCGCTGTTTGTGATCAAAATCCCACTCGCTCTCGCGCAGTCGTCCACCGCATGAAGTCAGAGATCCTCCAACGTCGCGGTCACTGGAAATTCGGCTTTCCTTGATCTTGATCAAAGGACCTTCCTCCCTTCCGTCGATGCTTGCTGCAGGGAACCCCGAAGGAGGGTGTGATGTTCTGCTGCCGCAAGATTCTATTCGCGCTTGCACTGGTGATGGCGATCCCTGTCGCTGTCTCGGCCCAGACGGTTGATAAGGCAGCCGCTCCAGACGTTCCGGCGAGCCGACCAACGCCGAGCGTCGAGCTGCTAAAGCCAGAGCAACTTGAGGCGCTGGTCGCACCCATTGCGCTTTATCCCGACGAACTGCTCGCGAATGTCCTGGCAGCATCGACCTACCCGCTGGAGGTAGTGCAGGCGGATCGTTGGGCCAAGGAACGCAAGTCGCTCAAGGGTGACGCGCTGAAGGAAGCGGTCGACAAGCAGGCGTGGGACGACAGCGTCAAGGCTCTGGTCAGCACTCCGGACGTCCTGGCGATGATGAGCGACAAGGTCGATTGGACAAAGAGCCTCGGCGATGCGGTGCTCGCTCAACAGCCGGATGTCATGGATGCGATCCAGCGGCTGCGGGCGAAAGCCTATGACAACAAAAAGCTCGTGACCACCAAGCAGCAAAAGGTCAGCGTTAAGGCCCAGGAAAGCAAGCAGGTGGTCGTAATCGAACAGGCGGATCCTGCGGCGGTTTATGTACCGTATTACGATCCGGCAACGGTGTACGGGACCTGGCCCTATGCGGAATATCCACCGTATTACTTCGGGTACCCGTCCTATATCGGCGCGGGTGTTGTCGCGGCGGGTGTCGCCTTCGGCACCGCATGGGCAATCGGGCGTTGGGGCAACTACTGGGGCGGTGGCTTCAACTGGGGTAACCGCAACGTCTATGTCAACCATCGCACGACCAATGTTGGAAACGGTTGGCAGCACAACCCGGCGCACCGCCAGGGCGTGCGCTACAACAACGCCAACGTTCAGCAGCGCTTCAGCAACAACAATCTGAAGGCGGGCGCCTCGAACCGGATGGATTTCCGTGGTCGCGACGGGCAGCAGGTGCTGCGTCCGAACCAGGGCGCAGGCGATCGCGCGGGAGATCGAGGCGGCGTTGGCGCCGGCACACGAGATCGGCCGGGAGGTGGAGATCGCGCCGGCGTTGCGGACCGGGCCAAAGGCGGCGCCGATCGCGCGAAGGCTGGCAATCGCGCCAAAGGCGGCGGTGATCGTGTGAAGACTGCCAACCGCAGCGGGGCCGGCGCGGCCGGGCGTGGCGGTGGAAATCGTGGCGGTGCAATGAATGTGTCGTCCGGCCGCGCGGCGGCGGCGGCGTCTGCACGCGGACGGGCCAGCATGGCGAGCATGCCGCGCGGCGGCGGCGCAAGCTTCGCTGGTGCGCGCGGAGGCGGCGGCTTTCATGGCGGTGGCGGCGGTGGTTTCCGTGGTGGTGGCGGCGGTGGTTTCCGAGGTGGCGGCGGCGGTGGGCGGCGGTCTGACATCGCTCTGAAGCATGACGTTGTCCTGCTGGGCCATCTCGCCAACGGTCTCGGCTACTATCGCTTCAGCTATCTCGGCGGCCAGAAGGCCTATGTCGGCGTGATCGCGCAGGAAGTCGAAAACGTGGTGCCAGATGCCGTGAGGCGGGGCAGCGACGGCTACCTGCGGGTGAAGTATGAGGCGCTCGGTCTGACGTTCCGCACCTATCGGGATTGGCTTGCAAATGGCGCAAAAATCCCTTCGGAGGTGTCGCCATGATCGTTTGGACGTCAATCCATCGCGCTGCATCGACAACTGCGGCGGCTGTCGTAGCGCTGGCTCTCATGGGCTCGGTGTCGGAAGCGCAACAATCCTTTCCAACGCCGGAGGCTGCTGCAGCGGCGCTTGCCATCGCGGTCAAGGGTGACGCTAGCGATATTCTAAAGGTCCTCGGCAAGGCAGCCGATGACATCGTGTCGTCCGGTGACGAGGTGGCCGACGCTGACACGCGTCTGCGCTTCACGTCCATGTATGACGCCAAGCATGCGATCAAGACGGAGGGCAACAAGAGAGCTACCTTGATGCTCGGTACGGACGACTTTCCGTTCCCGATTCCACTCATCAACACCAAGACAGGTTGGGAGTTCGATACTGAAGAGGGCCGCATCGAGGTCCTGTATCGCCGGATCGGCCGTAACGAACTTGATGCGATCCAGACCAGTCTCGCCTATGTCGACGCCCAGAACGAATATGCCGAGAAGGATCGCGGCGAGGGCGCTGGCGTTTATGCACAGCGGATTGTATCGACGCCGGGCAAGAAGGACGGGCTGTTTTGGCGTGATGATGGCGATCCGAGCCCGTTGGGTGCGTTGGTCGCAGAAGCTTCAACTGAAGGCTACCAGGTCGGTGAAAAGCCGCAGCCGTATCACGGCTACTACTTTCGCATACTGAAAGGGCAGGGGGCCAATGCTCCCGGCGGCGCGCTGATCTATTTGGTGAAAGGCAAGATGATCGGCGGCTATGGACTAATCGCCTGGCCTGCCGAATACGGAAATTCCGGCGTCAAGACGTTCGTGGTCAATCATGCCGGGACGGTCTACGAAAAGGATCTCGGACCGCAGACCGACCGGATCGTGAGGCGCATGTCCTTGTTCGATCCGGACCAGACCTGGAAGAAAGTCGATGCAGAAAAGCCCTGAGCGCGGGATATCTGCTTTGCGTCTGCTCGTGATGCATCTGACGGCAGTTGTACTGCTCACATCGACTGTTCCGGTGACGCCGTCCCGGGCTCAGGCATCCGGCTATGTTCGGGTAAAGCTGTTGAAGGCGGGGCTGGTCTTGGGAGCGGGCGGCGGCAGCGGCATCGTGACATATCGCGGCCGGGACTATCCATTCAGGGTATCCGGCCTGAGTCTCGGGTTTGCAGCGGGAGTGTCCGTCATTCGACTGACAGGATGGGCCTCGGGCATAAGGCAGATCAGGGACTTTGCCGGCACCTATAGCTCTGTTGGGGGTGGAGGCGCCTTCGTTGGCGGGATGGGCGGCGTTCAACTAACGAATGGGCAGGGTGTAAGGATTGCCCTGCGCGGACCCCGCGCGGGAGTGGAGCTTGCTGGAAATATCGGCCAGATCACAATTTCCCTGAAGGAGTGACGAGCGGATAGTCACGACGTAATCGGTTTGATTTCGTAAGAGGTGCGCACTCAGCATGAATTTATCGAAAGCGCCTGAAAGGCCTTATCTATTTTTGGGGCGGTCCGCAGAAATTGGCTGGGGATTAGTGCTGTCACGTAAACTATCCACTATTCGCGGTAAGGCCTTGATCTGCCGACAGTGCCCCTGGGTGTTCGCATTTCTGCTGTTCGCGCCGTCTGCTGTCACTGCTCTCCCGCTTACTTCGTTTCGCTATGAGACGCAGGCGCGGGAGCATTGCCATGAAGATACTGTTGTTTGGCTCGATTATCGCGACGAGGTCTATTACCTCAAGCGGCAGAGAAAATACGGGCGAGGCATGACGGGAAGTTTCGGTTGCGAGAAAGAAGCTCGGGGTAGTGGTTTTCGACGATCGCTTCTTGGGAGACGGTGAACGCCGATTCGCCGGGATGACCGACTACAGCGGGACGAGGATAAAATCTATCCTACTGGCGATTCAGACGCGTACGGCGGGCGCTGACGGTTCTCGTCCAAACCTCATGAAATTTCCTGGCTGAAGTCTTGTCGATATGCGGACCGATCAAGGCCGTCATAGCGAATGTGAGATCGTCGTAGTCGATCTCGCAGGTTTCGGCTCGCTGCTTAGGCAAGATGTCGTTCGCGACGATATCGGCAAACAGCTTCTTGTCCGCGCCGTAAGCGATACACAAAACATTGAAAGCTCGCTGGGCCGGCATCGAATGCTCGTCCGAGAACTTATCGCGAGAGGACAGGGGCTCCGCTTCCGGAAGCTCCTTTGCGCGAAGATAGGCTGCGCCGAGGATCATTCTGCGGGCCTCGGCTTTGCTGAGCCGGAGCATGACGTAAGCGGAGAACTGATCGGCCGCATCCTCCTCCCGGCCGAGGACAGGGATTTGCAGCATGTCGAAAACAGCATGTCCGGTCTCGTGCAGGAAAACGTCGAGCGCTGGACCGAGAATTGTGTCGGCTTTGGAGACCCCAGCAGGGAGATCGCGCGTCGTCGCATTCTTCAGAATCTCTGCCAGCAGTTCGTAGCACAACGTGACGACCTCATCTCCGTACCAGGCATCGGGAACGCCGTCGCAACTCACGACTTTGAGTGTGAGCGGATGGGGAAGGCGGAGAGGGCTCAGCAATTGCTGCAGGAGTTCAAGGGCTCGGCCTTGCTTGATCTGATCGTAGATCGCTTGGTGCGACGGATCTGTTGGCCGAATATACTTGTATCGGATCTGGTCAGGCTTGGCTCGCGGCGCAGCATCTACGCTGCCGATGGCGGCCATGGCGCCGAGGAGTATTGCGGTCACTGCGGCAAGCGATCGGCTCAACAAGCCGCTCCGTACTACATCCGAAACGGTCGTCCGATGGGATTGCAGATGGTCGAGCTGTGGCGACATGTTCGACCTGCTTTTAAGGGGTCTCTTCGCTCTTCGAGCAGCTCTCTCGTTCGCTTGCGGGCGGAGACGTTCGCCAGCCTTGCATCGACTTACGGCTTGCGAGTACAGGACTATCCGCAGGGTTTGGGCAACAGAGATTTGATTTTCAAGAATGGCGCGTTGAATTTGAGCTATCATCTCAGTTGTTAGAAGTGCGCCCGCGAGCAAGCGGCAGCCGCAAGCGCTTTACTTGCCGGCCCGCGCCGGGTGCCAGGGCGTGCTGGCATGCAGATCGCGGTGGCCTGGAAGCTCCGCGACCGCAATTATGAGAATGGCGACAACGAGCCGGGCAGCCGCGGCATACCGACCTCTACCGTCTCACCCCGACGCGATTGACGCCACCATTCATGTTGCCACCGGCGTTATGACGAACCGCAGCGCGCGCCACCGGACGTGCCCTAAGCGCGACGCCCGCGCGGGCAACACAACCTGAAGGATAGCTGACGTACTGGCAATAAACGACCGCGTTGGCTGGCGCCGGATTGAGAGTGAGGCCTGCAGACCCCAACAGGGCGCTCGCAATAATACCGGCAATAGTCGCCGACTTGATTGATGGACTTTTCCTCGGGTGCATGGCCGCACTCCCTCTTTCACGCTTGCGTCACCGAAGGGTGACTGGTGGAGACGCCTGTGGGGCGCGTTACTATAGCGTGAATGCTTGAAGCTCGCAGACGTTGACCTAGATCAAAGGTTTTGTCTCCGACCCGACCGGCGGCACCGTTGCCAAAGATGACGCGCTGCGGCGCTACTGCTGAGAGTAGGGAACGCGATTCATCGTCATGGGTCCGCAGGTTCTGTGGAGGGGACTGAGTTGGGACTGTGCGACCGCAACTGTTGACGATATCTGGTTTGAGAAAGGCCGTGGTTTTAATGCAAGGATAACACGCTGCCATGGCGACTGATCCAGCAGCCAAGCAAAATGACATGTACAGCAGACATGGAAAGCGATCACTGATTTTTCCATGACTTCGGTGCTTCTGCGCGAAGCGCCGGCGGCACGCTCAGACCGAGTTGCTTGGCGCTATTGACGTCGATGGATAATTCATACTTCGGTGCTAATGGGTTTGCGGATGCTGGCGTCGAGCAGTAGCTGAATCTTTCGACCGCCGTAGGGAGGACCGAGACGATGAAAATCACTTTGGCGACCATCGCACTGCTCCCGATAATCGTGACGGTGCAGATGCAGACGCTGACGGACGCAGAATCGACGTTCCTAGACCAACTTGCTACCGCAGCCGCGGTGCTCGAACAACGGTGCACCGGCTACGAGGCCAATGGCGTCGGCGGCGTCCAACAAGGGGCCAAGCTTCTCGGGAGCGCTGATGCGGCGATGGCAATGATCGAGGCTTATGACGCTGCTATAAAGGCCCACGATGCCAAGGATTACGACCGAAGTAAATTCCGTCCTGAAGTATCAGAGGCGGCTGGAAAAACGACCAATCGAGTGCTCGCGGCCTTGAGGAGAGCGCCTAAAGTGGCGTGCGCCGATTACGGCGACATAAGCGTGGAACACGGCATGCTAAGGAGGTATTGAACTGCCGCGCCGACGCCATGACAAGAATTATGTCGGCTTTGGAGACCCCAGCAGCAGAGAGATCGCGCGTCGTCGCATTCTTCAAAATCTCTGCCAGCAGTTCGTAGCATAATGTGACGACCTCATCTTCGTACCAGGCGTTGGGAACGCCGTCGCAACTCGCGACTTTGAGTGTGAGCGGGTGGGGCAGGCGGAGAGGGCTCAGCAATTGCTGCAGGAGCTCGAGGGCTCGGCCTTGCTCGATCTGATCGTAGATCGCCTGGTGCGACGGGTCCGTTGGCGCAACATACTTGTATCGGATCTGGTTGGGCTTGGCTCGCGTCGCTGCATCTACGCTGCCGACGGCGGCCAAGGCCGCGAGGAGCATTGCGGTCACAATTGCGGTCGCTGGGGCAAGCGTTCGGCTCAACAGGCCGCTCCGTATCGCGTCCGAAGCGGTCGTCCGATAGGATTGCCGATGGTTGGGCTGTGGCGACATGTTGGTAAGCCGATTCGAGCGTGGAGATTGCGCCTGTTATTTCTGATCTCGGTGCGATGCGCCGAACGCCGCACGATAGATTGCCCAGTAAGCGACACCGACAAAGCCGGCGCCGCCTATGATGTTGCCGAGCGTTACCGGCAACAGATTGTGGAATATCGCGGACATTGTGATGGATGAAGTGTCGAAATTCGCTGGCGCGTGACCGGTTTGGACTAGCAGCCACGCCAGGGGGAGGAAATACATATTGGCAACGCAGTGTTCGAACCCGGCTGCTATGAAGGCAGACACCGGCAGGATGACTGCAACGATCTTGTCGGTAACTGACCGGCCAGCATAAGCAAGCCACACCGCCGCGCAAACGAGCACGTTGCAAAGGATGCCTTTGAAGAACAGTGTCATCATATCGGGGCGAAGTTTTCCGGCGGCCGTATTCAGTATCGAAAGGCCGATGCGGCCATCATTCATATCCGGGTGATGAGAGAGAAAGACCAGCACAACCAGTCCAAGTGATCCGAGGAAATTTCCGAGATAGACGGTGGCCCAGTTGCGGAGCATCGCCGCCGTAGATACCTTTCCGCTCGCCCACGCCATCACGATCAGGTTGTTGCCCGTGAACAACTCGGCGCCTCCAACTAGAACAAGCGCAAGTCCGAGGGAGAACACTAACCCGCCGACGACGCGCACAGTGGCGAAGCTGAGATCTGCGTCGCTGGCAATGATCGTGTAGTAAAGAGCGCCGAAGCCGACGCTACCGCCCGCGATGACCGCCAGCATGAAGGAGGCCAGGAACGGTAGCGTTGCCTTCTTTATACCGACCTTTTCTACAGCTTCCTTGATTTCTGCCGGGCTGTAAGCCTGCAGATTGAAGATAGCCGGTTGCGGCGCGGGGATCCGATCGGGCATTCCTGCTCCTCCTCGATCGTCGTCACTGGCGCTATTGCCCGCCTGTACTGCCTATCGTCAAAAGCCCGACGATCTGCGCCGCGATCACTTTCAAAAGTGTCATCGATGGGAAGATCATGGCGTAGCCGATGTCTGGGCGTTCGGTCGGCGCCATTTTCGTTGAATAGACCAGGATGGCAGGGTTTCCAGTTGCGCCGGATGCCACGCCGACCAGGTCATCGTATGGGATGTTCAGAATGTAGTGGCCGACAACGAGGACGATGAACACTGTCGTCAGAAGTATGGCAACACCGATGAACAGCATTGTGAATCCCGATTCCGCTACGGTGCGGACGAAGGGCTGTCCGGAATTCACCCCAACAGTTGCGAGAAAAATCGCGAGACCGAAGTTCCGAAGAACGATGTTCGCTGGCAGAGGCATGGTCCAAAGCATCGGTCCGGTGCGGCGGAGCTTGCCGAGAACGAGCGCAACGATTAGCGGGCCGCCGCCGATGCCGAGCGTCACAGTACCCACGCCCGGAATCGGAATAGGGATCAGACCGAGAAGGACGCCCATCACCATGCCGAGACCGAGCGAAACATAGCTGAAGTCAGCAGTCGCCTTGATGGAGTCACCAAAATGTTTGCGGATGTCTTCTTTCTTGTCCGGCGGCGTCAGCACTCCGACGCGGTCGCCAAACTCCAGCATGAGGTCGGGAGATGGAACGAGGTCAGCATCGTAGCGCCGCACGTGCAAGATGTGCGCTGGCACGCCGGGCGGCATCGGCAGCTTCGAAAGCGGTACGCCGACCGTGCTGGCCTTGCCAACGAAGACCCGGATGTAATCGAGGTCGGCGCGGTCGCTCGCGAGCCGGCCCGGTTCGAGTCGGCCAAGACGTTCAGCCGCCAGTGCGATTTCCTCTTTGCGATCGGCGACGACGAGCAGGGCGTCTCCCGCATTCAGAATGGTGCCGTCGGTCGGAACGACGTTGCGGCCGTTCTGGCGGACCATCGTGATCTGCAGCTCGGCGAGAGAGTCAGTGGCGAGGTCTCCAAGCGTGACACCGGAAAAGTTCTCGCCGATAGTGATTTCGCCCATATGAAAATGCTGGGCCTTGGCCGGGAACTTGGGCTTAACGAGCCTGGTCATGAAATAGATGCAGAGAATTGGACCGATGACGCCAAACGGATATGCGATTGAATATCCGATCGACGGGTCCTTGTTCTTCATGACGTCGAGCGCGGCCTGTAGTGATGCCGTGCTTGTCATCGATCCCGCATAAAGCCCAAGGGTATGACCAATTTTGATGTTAAATATGTGCCCGAGCCCGAGCGCTACGGCCAAGCCGGTCAGGCACGCAACGAGGGCGAGCAGATTGTATTTCTGCCCAACTCCGCTCATGCCTTCGAAAAACTGACGGCCGTAGAGGATGCCGATCCCGTAGAGGAACATGATTAGACCGGTCAGTCCGATCGGACCAATGATCTGGGCTTTTGGCGCAAAGGCCCCGATCCCGAGGCCGACAAAAAGAACGGCTCCGACGCCCATGGAAAATCCGGCGATGCTGATCTGGCCGACGAGGTAGCCTAATCCAATCGCCAGAAAAGCCGTCAAGATTGGCTGGCTGCCGATGATGTCGCGCGCAAAATCCATCATGTGTCTTACTCCCAAATCTGCCGAACAATTGTTTGATCAGCGTGCTTGACATCCCGCAGCACGGAACTGTCCGAGCACCCGGTTCACCAGATCCGGACTGGGCGGTAGCGTGTCAGCAAGTTTGTATTCGAGACCCATCGCTTTCCACTTGAACGCGCCCATCTGGTGGAAAGGTTGCACTTCCACCCATTCGACATTCTTCATCGGCGCGACAAATCGCGCGATGCCATCGACATTCGCCGGATCGTCATTCTCGCCGGGAACGAGGGTGAAGCGGACCCAGACCGGCTTCGACATCGACGCCAAGCGCTCGGCAAAACGAAGCGTTGGCGCGATGTCGCGGCCGGTAGTTCGACGATATGTTTCGGGATCCGAACTCTTGATGTCGAGAAGAACGAGGTCGATCTCGGACAGATAGGTATCGTCCGCGTGATCGCCGAGGAAGCCGGAGGTCTGCACAGCCGTGTGCAGGCCCATCTTCTTGGCGCCGGCAAATATTTGCTGGGTAAACGCGCGCTGTACCATCGGCTCGCCACCCGAGATGGTTAGCCCGCCGCCAAGTGCCCGAAGGGAGGGCGCGAAATCGGCAAGGCGGCGGAGCACGTGGGCGGCCGAGACGTAGGTGCCGTCCTTAAGGTGCCAAGTGTCCGGATTGTGACAATAGGTGCATCGCAGAAGGCAGCCCGAGACGAACAGCACGGTGCGCAAGCCGGGCCCGTCGTAGCGAGAGGACGTCTCATAGGAATGGCAGTATCCGAACGTGCCTTCCTGGTCCTTGAATTTGTCCTCATCGGGCGCGTCGGGTGAAATCCCGACCCGAAGGTCATGACGACTTCCCGGCTCCAGGGTCTGCACCGTTGACATGGTGCACCTCGCTCAGATCTGGCCGTGGAAGGTGCGGCTGATCACGTCGCGTTGCTGCTCTGGCGTCAGTCGGACGAAATTCACGGCATAACCCGAGACCCGGATCGTAAGTTGTGGATACTTGTCGGGGTTTTTCATCGCGTCCTCGAGCGTTTCCCTGTCGATGACGTTCAGGTTCATATGGAACCCGCCTCGATCGAAGTACACGTCGAATGCCTTGACTGCTTCATCCACGAGTTGGTCTTCCGACAGATGAGCCTTCTGGGGAGCGACCGAAACTGTGTAGCTGATGCCGTCCTGCGCATCCTTGTAGGGTAGCTTTGCGACCGAGAGGCAGGACGCGAGCCAACCGTGGCTATCGCGTCCATGCATTGGGTTCGCGCCAGGTCCGAACGGCTCTCCTTTCCGCCGTCCGTCCGGGGTGTTTCCGGTGGCTTTGCCGTAGACGACGTTGGACGTAATCGTGAGCACGCTCTGGGTGTGTGTCGCGTTCCGGTAGGTCGGATGCTTACGGATTTTCTCCATGAAACGCGTGACGAGGCTAGAGGCGATCTGATCGACCCGGTCGTCGTTGTTACCGAACTGCGGCGTCGACTTGTTACCCTCGTTCTGGTAGTCAACCACAAGTCCCGTCGCGTCTCGCACGACGCGTACTTTCCCGTACTTCATAGCGCTGAGACTGTCGGCAACCACCGAGAGGCCTGCTATGCCGAACGCCATCGTCCGCAGGATGTCGCGGTCGTGAAGCGCCATCTCCAGACGCTCATAGAAGTACTTGTCGTGCATATAGTGGATGCAGTTCATGGCGTGGACGTAAATCTTGGCGAGCCACTCCATCGTCGTATCGAACTTGCCCATCACATCGTCGTAGTCGAGGAAATCACCCGCAACGGGCTGCGACTGAGGCGCGACCTGCTCGCCAGATACTTCGTCTCGGCCGCCGTTGATGGCATAGAGCAGTGCTTTCGCCAGATTGACCCGCGCTCCAAAGAACTGCATCTGCTTTCCGAGGCGCATTGCCGAAACACAGCAGGCAATGCCGTAATCGTCCCCCCAGAAAGGTCGCATCAAATCGTCATTCTCGTACTGAAGTGAAGAGGTGTCCTTGCTGACTCTCACGCAGTATCGCTTGAAGGGCGCGGGCATCTTGGTCGACCAGAGCACCGTAATATTCGGCTCGGGCGCCGGACCGAGATTGTAGAGCGTGTGCAGCATCCGGTAGCTGCTTCGGGTCACCAAAGCCCGCCCGTCCAAATCCATGCCACCAACGCATTCGGTCGCCCAGTAGGGGTCGCCGCTGAACAACGCATCATAGTCAGGGGTACGGAGGAAGCGGACGATGCGGAGCTTCTGGACAAGCTGGTCCCAGAGCTCCTGGGCCCCGGTTTCGTCCAGAATGCCGCCTTTCAGGTCGCGCTCGATGAAGATATCGAGGAAGCTCGATATACGGCCGATCGACATCGCGGCGCCGTTTGCCTCCTTGATCGCGCCAAGATAGGCGAAATACGTCCACTGGAATGCTTCATGTGCATTCGCTGCTGGCATGGATACGTCGCTCCCGTAGAGCTTCGCCATGGCAGCCAGATCGCCGAGCGCACGCATCTGCTCCGAGAGTTCTTCGCGCATCCGAATGATTTCGTCGGTTGGCCACATGTCGTCGATCTGGGCGCGTTCTGCCTGCTTGACCTCAACGAGACGGTCGATCCCGTAAAGAGCCAAACGGCGATAATCACCAATGATGCGGCCGCGCCCGTAAGAGTCGGGCAGACCGGTAACGATCCCGGATCTCCGACAGTTCATGATCTCGGGCGTATAGGCGTCGAACACGCCATCATTGTGCGACTTACGATATTTCGTGAATGCCTCGTGCACGCGCGCGTCAGGTTCGAAGCCGGCAGCTTGCAAACCGTTCTCAACCATCCTCAGGCCGCCGAACGGGAAGATCGCTCGCTTGAAGGGCTCATCCGTCTGCAGGCCGACAATGACTTCATTGTCGCGATCGATATAGCCAGCTTTGTGTGCCAGCATAGTGGAAGGAGAGGCCGCATCTACCGCAAGCACGCCCTTCTTTCTCTCATCCGAAAAGTAAGGCTGCAGTTTCGCCCATACCGCCTTTGTGCGCTGCGATGGAGCTGCCAGGAAAGTCTCGCTACCGGTATAAGGCGTAACGTTCCGGACAATAAAATCGCGCACATTGATCGAAGTCTGCCAGTCTCCTGGCCGGAACCCCTTCCAGCAATCTTTGGTGTCAGCTTCCTTCCTGAGTGCTGCACTTGCTTTCATGGTTTCCTCCGGTGCTTCCTCGGTCGCTGTGCCGATGGGGTGATTTTGCGCGAGCAAGTGTCTCGGATGTTGGTCCAGCCGAGCTACCGATGCTTGATCTAGATCAAGCCAACGCTGAGCCAAGCGCAGTTGTATCCACAGAGTTCTTGCCTCTCCGTCGTCTTACCCGCCCGAGCGGTCACTCAGTTTAGGGGGCTGGTCTTGCAGCGATGCGGCGGGACCGCCTGATATGTGCTGCGAACTTGTAGGGGAGAAACGGCTCTTGGCGGTGTGTGAATTAAAAGAGGGTTCCGAATGGCTGAAACACCCAAACTCTCCGTAGAGAAAGCGTTGAGTAAACTGCGTGAGAACGATGCAAAATCGGATAGTGCAGTACGCGACGAAAAGAGCGATGCGCTGAATGAAGAAATAAAACGAATGAGAGCGCAGCGTCTGCGGCTAGGTCAGCAGCCGCCCAAGCGCGACTAGTGCCTGCGAGACAAAGACTTTCGATCTCTTCCTTCTCGGGAGCTTCGCTGTGATTCCGAGCGAGCCGCCTTTAACGGACGCATATCTGAGAACGCCAAAGGCCGCGGCGTTTGCCGGGATCATATTCTCGGTCCTGTTGTTTGCAGTGTTTGGGCTCATGCGGCTCTCAGTCCCCTCCGATCCTTTCGAGCGGGGAGCTTGGCTTGCGGGAGACACCGGTTATGTCACGCTGGCCATGAACCTAGTGCCATTCGCCGGGATAGCTTTTCTATGGTTCCTGGGAGTTCTTCGCGATCGACTCGGGGCACGGGAAGATCGTTTTTTTGCTACGGTCTTCTTAGGAAGCGGATTTTTGATGTTGGCCATGCTTTTCGCCGCGGCCGCGGTTGTTGGTGCGATCATCATCGCGTTCCACGCGGCGCCCGAGTTGCTCATTCACTCTGCGACGTTTCACTTTGGGCGCGGCTTAGCCTACGGGATGGTCAACATCTATTTGGCGAAGACGGCGGCCGTCTTCATGATCACGACATCGACTATTGCTATCTATACCCGTTTGACGCCGCGTTGGCTGGCGGTCGGCGGATATGTCATCGCAGCTGTTCTTCTGCTTGGAAGCAATTGCTTCGATGGAAGCTTGCTCGTTTTCCCACTGTGGGTCTTGGTCGTCAGCGCGTCGGTCTTGTACGACAGGCGGCCCGTTCCTAGTTCGAAGGCGCTGCCGCCGCAAAATTAAGGCGTATTGGGTTTATTGATGGTAGCACAGACGCTAGGTCATCATCGCTATCACATCATATATGGAGCATGTCGATGTGGATTCTGATGTACGTCTTTTCCTACTCAGTGAGCCCTGCGGTGACAAACGACAGATCGGAATGGAGACTTCTTCCAACTGTTGTGTTTCAGGAGTTCTCCAACGAGGAACGATGCAAGAAGGCCAAGCTGATGCTTGAAGGCAGCTTAAAGGAGGCGGGAGCCAAGTTGAAAAGTGGGCTTGAAGACCTTAAGAGTGTCGGTAAGGCCGACCCCGCGCAGATCATCATTGCATTTAATGTGGAATGCCTTCCGAAATAGATTGTGCCGCTGAGATATCGCTATTGTCTTACTCCACAGCCAGCACCGGCGACGAATAGATGACAGCTCCACGAAATCCCAACGTGCCTAAAGTGGTCACTCGATGCTGACTTCTTGTCCGTGCATAGCTGTTAGCAGCGATACTCTCTACCGCGGTCGTGGCATCTTGATGCCGAGCGCCCGTTCAATGCCGGACACCACCGTTGCGCGCGGGTTTGTCGAACAATAATCTTTCACCACCTTAGCGGCCTGCGCGAATTGATAGAGGTCGATAGTGGTATTTCGAACGCTCGCATTGTAGTAGCCACTCAGCCACATGGCGATGCCGGAGAAATCCTGGAAGCCGAGCTTGGTCAATTCACTGCAGCTCATCTTGCTCATGTCGACGACCATCTTGTCTTCTGCAGCGGCTGGCGCAGCCAATGATGATATGACCGTGGTCGCAACGAGTAATTTATGCATGCCACTCTCTGCGTTGTTTCATACGCAACCAAGCGGCTGCGCTATGCCTCGGCGGGCAGATTCCGCTGGTTGCGGCTACCCGGACTTGATCTGAATCAATGGGCGGTCTGGTCAGGAGTCCATTAGTGTCGGTCATTTCCTGGCAGCAGGCTGACACTCCTCTTTTTACGGTCACAGAGCCGCAGCGGAGGAGTTTTTGTGCGAGACACGCAGCATGGACGCGATCAAGCTACCCATCTGGCTGCGGATCACGTTGGTCGCAGGCGCCGTCGTTCTGATGACGAGCGCCGGGCTATTTGCCTGGCACTGGCATGCCCGGCCTACAACCCTCTCCATCGCGGCGGGGTCACTGGATGGCGAGGCGAGCAGGTTGGTCGCTGCATTGGCTAGCAGGCTGGCGCAGCAGAAGGCGCCGGTGCGGCTCAACATCGTTGAGGCAGCAGGCGCTGCCGAAGCGGCCGATGCATTTTCTTCCGGCACGGTGGATCTTGCCGTGGTCAGGGGTGACGTTGGCGACCTCTCGCAGGCGCAAGCGGTCGCCGTTGTGACGCATACGGTGGCTCTGCTGGTCGCTCCACCGGGCTCTCCTATTACTGATATTGCAAGCCTGAAGCGCGCCAACGTCGGCGTAGTCGGCGGCGATATCAATCAGCGGCTCGTAAAAGTCTTGATCGACGAGTATGACCTCACGCGATCTGGGGTCGTCTTCAAGAATATTGGGCTGGCTGACACGCGACGCATGATCGACTCCAAGGAAGTGCGCGCGATACTGATCGTGATGCCACTTGCGGAAAAGTATCTGTCGCTTCTGCGTAGTCTGTTCCCGCAGGCCGGGAAATCCGGCCCAACACTGATCCCGATCGAATCGGCTCCGGCTATTGCCCAGAAGGAGCGGGCGTATGAGTCCTTCGAAATTCCAAAAGGTACGTTGCGAGGCTCTCCGCCCAATCCGGCCGAGGACGTCACTACGCTGCGGACCTCATTCTATCTGGTTGCCCAAAAGACGTTGAGCAGCGATCTCGTGGCGGACCTCACGGAATCCGTGATGAAAGCGCGGCGCGACTTATTGGCCGAATTGCCGATCTTGGCTCAGGTCTCGGCGGCCGATACAGACGCGTCTGCCTATCTGCCGGCGCACCCGGGGGCGGCGGTATTCTACAACGGCACGCAGGTGAGTTTTCTGGACAAATGGGGCAACATAATCTTTTTGGTACCCATGATCGTGGGCGCGCTTGCGTCCGTGTTCGCTGCATCCTGGAAGTTCCTGTGGGCGAAGCCGCCGCTGACCCAAGAGGAGGCGCTGGATGTACTCTATGCACTCGGACGGCGTATCCGTGGCAGCAGCGATGAGGCTGAACTCGACGAAATCGAGCGCGAGATCGACGGAGTGCTTCAGACGCAACAATTAAAGCGCGCGTCGAGCGATGAGGAGGCCCGCGATGTTGTTGCGCTAAACGTGGCAGCCCATCGGCTGGAAAACCTGATCCATGATCGCAAGCTGTTGGTTGGGGCGCAGCGAACTGGCGCGTCTGGAGAACAGGCCTAATGCAATTCCTCGCGCGTTGCCCGAGCGCACGCCGCTCTCGAGGTTGCCTGCCGTGTGCGGCGTACCGCTCGTAGCTTCGGTCGACCGAACGCAATCGGGCAAAATTGCGAGTAGCGCGAAAGGTAGTCGACTTCCATCGTTTCAAGAACAGGACAATGCGGGGTGTTGCTGGCATCACCTCAGCCAGACCCCGTGGGATTTCGTGGCTCCGGTTTCAGAATTCGGGAACGTCTCGGGCAGCGCCGTAACTGCCCTCGGCCCGGTCGAGAATGATCCAGAACGAATGTCGCAACGTATTTGTAACTGCCGCTCTAGCTGGGGATTGCCTCCCATGCTTTGATGTTGGGGCAGGGATCATTCCAGGGCGGAGGCACTCTTGACTGGCAATGGCGTGGGGCGGCTAGGGGCAGTTGATCCGACCCGGCAATGGGTCACCGCGATTGGCGTGACCGTGGCGGTTGGCTTCGCGTTTTTTCTAGCGGCGCGGCTCGGTCTTACTCTGCTGACAAAGCCTGATGGCGTGGCCGTGTTCTGGCCGGCTTCCGGTGTTGCCACCGGAGCCCTGATAGCGCTTGGTCCCCGTGCCAAATTGCCAGTTGCTATCGGGACGGCCGCGGCAACGATTGCAGCCAATATGTCGGGAGACAGAACCTTGGCAGGCTCTGTCATCTTTGCTCTGTGCAATGCCGGTGAGGCATTGCTTGCCGCTGGCCTTATTGAGCACAGATTTGGTCCGGGTTTCGCTCTCGACCGGTTGCGACATGTCCTCGAATTGCTCGCGGCAGCGGTTTTCGCGAGCGCTATCTCGGGGATCGGCGGGATCTTGGGGTTCAAATTATTCCAGGGTTCGACAGCACCGATCTTGACCATTTGGGAGCACTGGTTCGCGTCAGCCGCGCTTGGCATCATAACCTTTGCGCCTTTGCTGATCGGAACTGGCGCGGCCGTGCGCAACCCGCCGTCGGCAAACGAGGCTGTGGAAGGATCATTACTGCTCTTGGCAATAACTGTGCTGGGCGCCCTTGTTGTCTTTCCGCCGCACGGATCATGGACGCATGTGGTTCCCATCGCGCTGCTGTTCCCGCTATTGCTGCTGCTGACGGCCCGTTGCCAACCGATGTTCGCCGCGGCAGCAGCATTCATCTTTGCGCTGACAATCGTGTGGACTATAGCCTTTGACATTGGGTATTTCGGCACCCCTTATCTGCCGATAGACGAACGCGTCGTGGGCGCGCAAGCCGCCATCCTGACAACGTCGCTCTGCGCGCTGGTTCTTGCCTCTCTGTTCGCAGAGCGGCGTGAGCACGAGGCTGCGGTTAGCGAGGTTGCGGCCCGGTTGGAAGAGGCGTTGGAGGCCGGTGCGGTAATGGCCTTCGAATGGGACGCTCGCACCGGCTTGTCGCGACATAGTGAAAATGCTTCGAACGTACTTGGCTGCGACACACTAGTTCCGTTAACAACAATTCGCTTTTTTGCGCTGGTTCACCCTGATGACCGCGCTAGCTTCAAGTCGCAGGTGAAAAATGTCCGGCCGGACAAACCTTCGTATGCAATCACCTTTCGAGTGATGCACCCCGACGGTCGGGAAATGTGGCTTGAAGAAACGGCAACGGCCGAGTTCGACCAAGCCGGGGAATGCATATGCATCAGGGGCCTGACCCGCGATATAACGGAACGCAAGCGAGCTGAGGAGCATCAACGGTTGCTGGTGGCAGAGCTTGATCACCGCGTCAAAAATGTGCTTGCGCGGGTCGGGGCGGTCGCCATGTGCACGAGACAGGGCAGCAGTACGATGGACGAATTTGTCCAATCCCTCGATCAGCGCATTCAAAGCATGGCAATTGCCCATGAGTTGTTAAGCCAGAATAAATGGGAGCGAGTTCGCGTCGCGGATATTGTCCGCCTCCAGTTGGCGCCCTATGCGACGAAAGCAAACACGACGACTTGCGGACCCGATATCGCGCTCAATGCCGTGGCAGTTGAGGCGCTGGGGATGGTGTTGCACGAGCTTGTGACGAATGCATCCAAATATGGCGCACTGTCGATCCCGGAAGGCAGGGTGTCCGTAAGCTGGGGCTCCCGCAGCAATGGAGGCGCCGCGAAAGTTTTGAACATCGTGTGGCGCGAGACAGGGGGTCCACCGGTAGAGGCTCCGCCTCAGGAAGGATACGGAACAAGCCTCATTTGCAGTCTCATCCCGCATGAGCTCGGTGGTACGGTCAACCTTGCATTTTCGTCTGAGGGTATATCCTGTACAATCGAGATACCACTCAAAACAGGCATAGCCGATGCCACGTGAAAGGACCTCTCATCGTTCCTTCTGTCTGTTAAGGATAGGGCGCAACATCGCGAGAAGTGTTTCCGCTCTTACGGGTTTCGTCAGAATGGCCTCGGCCTTGCCGGGAGGTAGAGAGACGGACGAGTAACCTGTGACGACGAGAACGGGAATACAACGTTCGTGCAGGCGATCAATCAAGTCGTTAGACCGCTCGCCGTCTCGGAGATTGATATCGATGATGCCTACATCGGGAGCATCTTCGGCAATCAGGCGCTCGGCGTCGGCTATGGTAGCAGCTGGACCGGATACATCCGCTCCCAATAAGCGAAGCAGTCGTTTCATAGCATTGCCGAGTTGCCAAGAGTCTTCAACCAATAGGATATGTGTGCCTTTCAGTTCCGACGGTCCGCTTGCAATGGGTTGGTGACCGATCAGCGCCATGTTGGATCCCTGCGCAATGGTATCTGTTGTGACCTGTCTTCATTGCCACGCCAGCGATTATCGGAACGCTAACGCTCAAATCCGTGCTTGTTCCGGAAGCGGGAAAGCCTATGCCGACGAATGCCCTTTCTGAGGCCCACAACCTTGTCGCTGCAATCGTAAAGTGGCAAATCCCCGCCAGTTTCAACTGTTCACCAGCAGATTTCCGAGTTCAGAGCCTCGTGGAAGGAACGCTATTCAGTGTCAAGTTCCTTACAATGTATAACGGTGTTCTGAAGGTCAATTGATAAGAAGGCTTCGGCACCCAGGAGACCAGTAACGAGGCGCCGAACAATTGGTTATCACTGTCATCTAACTGGTCTAGGTCTATACGAAGTAGTGGCTGAGTGAACGATGCAATTGGATTAAAATTGAGGAGCCGTGCGCCTCCGAAAGACTGAACCCCGACGCGACCGGTGAGCTTCCAATTGTTGTCCCACTGGTAGAAGCCGCCGACGTAGCCGATCAGATTTGCATTGACGGTGGCCAAGACAGCACCGGCTGCCACCTTTGTGTATTGAAGGGCGGCCAGCATTCCACACGATTCCACACGTCTCGTCATCGTTCAGAGCGTAATCCGCTTCGATGACGTTGTTGAAAGATGTCGTCGCCAGCGAAGCGTCGGGCACGGAGCGCGTTAAAGTCTCCTGTATCGTAATCGTCGGGATCAGGCCGCCGTTCTGGCGGTATATGTCAGCCTGGAGCCCGACGTTCCAGCTATTGTTCGTGAATGCGCTCCAGGCGTCAGCGCCTGCATGGGTGGCGGCCGCGCACCGCACCAGGCGCTTCCGAGTCACGTCACGGTCACGAACAAGAGAAGCGGGCGATCGGCCCGAGCCCGGATCACGGACCGGGGGCAGTTTATCAAGGGGCGCTGCATTTATCTGTCTCGAGCCGCCGCCAGCGCAAATCGGCTGACGGCATCGCCAAGGTGACCGTCCTGCGGGAGGTCACGGGGAGGCTCAGCCAGAGTCATACGTGGAAACACACGTGTGAATGCGTGCACGCGTGTACCGCTTGCGAGGTGATCTACTGACAAAATGCTAGGGGCTGCGACCCCGTGTAACACGAAAAACAGGGCATACGGTCCCTACGCCGGGGGGGGGCGCGTCTGGCAGTATACTGGCTGGTCCTGTCCCGTGGCGCGATGCGGCGTTCGACATCCGAAGGGCCGTCGAGCCGTATAATTCGCTGATGCGCTAGCGCTCATGTTCCGCCCAATTGCATACTTCGGCAGCGCACGTCGGTCACTGCGGATCAGGTGGGGCAGCACGAACCTTCACCCGCATGACGGTTGGCTTCTCTGCTTGCCACGCCTCAAGGAGCGTCAGACCGAACTGAGCATTGACGTAGTCAGCGACGAAGCTGGTCGGTGCAGCCAGCGTAACGACATCCGCCGTTTCGCCAACGAAGCTCAGCTTCGCGATCCAGGCGCCGCATTTGTCATCGCCAAGCCGCCTCCGTAGACGTCCCACAACGGCGGCCAGCAGCGGATCAGTGTCCCACCGCCCTAAAGGATCGGGGCGAGCAGCGGGCGCGGCGACGTCTGACTGCCCCGTCGTGGAAGACTGCACGGCATCGTCAATGACGTGCACAAATCCCTCGATCAACCTGGCCAACAGCCTCGCATCGGCATCATCGGTCTTGCGGAGCGTCTCTGCCAAGCGAGATAGGCGATCCATTGAAAGGCCACCTGTCACGCTGCCCTCCGGCTGATCAGCTCGAGTCGAACCTTTGCCAGGCTTTCTTCAGTCAGGGTGCCAGATCGCTGCTGGGCGGTGAGCTGGTCTAACCGGCCAGGAGCAAGTTCGCCGAGCAATTCCCAGCCAAGCGCCACGTCCCCGCGACCCAGCCGGCCAGCAATTTGGGATTGCAGCGCCTCGGATCGAACAGGTGGAGGGGTCGACGCGGGTCGCGCGCGCGCAGCAGTAGAACTCTCGGTATAAGAAAAAGGTTTAGTAAAGTCAGTATTTGGTTTCTTCATTTCTTTATATGCAGCCGCCCTAGCCGGCGCCGGGTCAGCCGGAGCCGGGTATTCAGGCTGCGGTAGAAATGCCACAGCATCTGCAACAACGCCCGCGACATCATCGACGTCCGCCACGGGAGCGGGCTCGTCACGGATCACATATTCGAGGGCGACGAACGCACCATTTTCATTGCGGATCGTTTCGCGCGTGACGTAACCGGCAGCAATCAGGGTGCGAAAGATGCGCTGCATGCGATCCTTGCCAACACCCATGACCCGCCCGACCTGCGACAGATGCACAGCCCAATTCGGGGGCCGTGACAGCAAGTATCCCAGAACGCCTTTTTCATCGACGCCGATCCGGCCGTCTTCCCAGATTGAGTTTGGAAACGATGCGTAGCGGGAGTTGTGTTTTCTTCTGATAATCGTCATCGACGCTCGTTCCGATTGAGCTTTTTTGGGGCGCTTGCGGCCGCGGTAAAGTCTTCAAACGGGATTTGTTAGATTCGTGTTATGCGGAGATTGACGAGGCGCCAAGGTCAATAATCGACGGCCTTTAGGTCCGCTCACCAATCGCTGACATTGTGCTTGGCAGTCGGCCGGTAGGCCCGCCACCGCCTCGCATCCAACGGCAGCCGCGATCGGCCCAGATAGCGGCGATCGGTGACGGCTTCGATCCTCCGCCCACTTTGCGGCGCGGGATTATTGGTCCGCCACGCTAATTTCAAGGATTTCACGCGCCATAGAGTGACGCCCAAGCTGGCGCGCCCGCTGGGAACATTCATCGAGGGTATGGAGCAACATCGCTGGAAAGTGTTCCGGCGAGGAACAGTTTATCTTCATGTGAAGCCGGACATCGCCCACATGCACTCGTTCCAACTTCGCAGCACAGCTTGTCAGCTTCCGGATCAGCGATTCGCCTTTTGGCCTGCAGATCGTCCGATTGGCGGGTAAGCATCAGCGTCACCCCCGCGCCTTTGTCAGCTCCTTATTGAGAGCCTTGCAATCGCCGCCGGGTAGTGGTGTGGGGTGATATTGCGGAGACATGAGTCACGATACGCCGTGAACAAGCCAAGAACGAACGTCTTTGCAAAACGTCCAACAAAACGTCCAACACGAATGCTGGCCTTTGCGAATGGCTTTGAATTTATTCAGGAATTTTTTGGGGAAAGCGGCTTTGGCGCTCCCTAGCGGAATCGAACCGCTCTCTCCACCGTGAAAGGGTGGCGTCCTAACCGATAGACGAAGGGAGCAAAAAACCCCGGCCGATCCAGCGGCCCGAAATCAGGCCAAGGATACCGCGGTTCTGCACGGCTATTTCTAAAATCGCCGCAACATCAAAGCTTTAGGGCTGATCTATCGCGGGCGGCACCGACCGAAAGCAAATCAGTTTGGTGCCAGCGGCCGAACGTATAGTGACGTTTGTTCGGGTCGGCAAGTGGGCGGTGAGGGATCAGGTGGATGATCCCCATGCGCGGCGCACGGACCTTGTGCACAGGACATTTCGAACTCTTCTGCACCTCTCAACGGTTCTTAAAGCATGCGGGCTTAAGGCTCTCTCCCGGGGGCGTGGAGTGATGCGATGGCAGTGACGAAAAAACGCGACACACGCCGGTCCGTACACCAGGCCGCATGGATCACGCTGGACGGTGGATTCGCGGCCCGGCAATGCAATGTGCTGGATCTCTCGGCCTCCGGCGCGAAAGTCGTCGTCGACGATCCCACGTCGGTCCCCAACAAGATGAAGCTGGCCTTCTCGCGCGACGCACGCACCGGGCGTATGTGTGAAGTGGTCTGGCGCCGCGGCAAGACGCTGGGCGTTCGCTTCATCGCGTAGGGCTCCACGATCGTGCGCCCCGATATCGTCATTCCCGTATTGATGGGCTGCGCGCTGCTGTGGTGGATCGGCCGTGGCATGAACTGGACCATGCGCCTGGTCGTGGCCGGGATCACGCTGGTGTTGATCATGGGCGTCCTGCTGCTCGAACGTTCGTTGAACTAACGTTCAAACGAACGCCTGCGTTCAGGAGAGCGGTGGCGCGACATAGGTCTGGAAGCCAGGCCGTGCCGAGATCACCTGATACCAGCGTTGCAGATGCGGAAGTGCAGGGCGGATGACGCCCTCGACGCCGAACCATCGCCGCGCATAGCAACCGATGGCGATATCGGCGAGACTGAAATCGTCGCCTTCCATCCAGGTCTGACGGGAAAGTTGCCGGTCGACCATCTCCCACAGCGCCGCATTGGCATCCGCGGCCTTCTGCAGCGCGGCCATGTCGCGGTCGGCGACGGGCGTCCGCACCAGTCCCCAAAACAACGGGCGCTCGGCCGGCTGCAATGTCGTCAGTGTCCAGTCGAGCCAGCGCTCCATCCCGGCGCGCACTTTTGGCGTGGATGGGTAGAGGGGCGATGTAGCGCCATAGGCCAGGGCGATATAGCGCATGATGGAATTGGATTCCCACAGCACGAAATCGCCTTGCATCAGGGTGGGCACGCGGCCGTTGGGATTCATCGCCAGATAGTCGGCCTCGCTGTTGCGGCCAAATTGCATGCCGGCATCGATGCGCTCATAGGCGACGTCGAGTTCATGGCAGCACCACAGAACCTTTTGCACATTGACCGAATTGGCGCGGCCCCAGATCTGCAGGGATGGAGTGGGAGTCTGTGGCACGATGAACCTCGCTGGCGAATAAGCGCCGCAGGTTTAGCCAGCAACGCGCCGCCATCGCAAGGCCGGTCTGGTGCTGACCTCTCACAAAGGAGCGAGCCCGCAAACAAAACAGGCCCCGCGTGAGCGAGGCCTGTTCATGGGTTCAGCTTGGGAGGCGTCAGCGACCGAAGAAGAGCCACAGCAGAATGATCACCGGAATCGGTACACCCAGCAGCCAGAGCAGAATTCCACGTCCCATTGTCTCAGCCTCCATGAAATCAGTATCGCGTCAACAACGCGGCACTGCTCATGGCGTTCCACCGCTGCACCTGCAGCGATGCGTTTTGTGAGTTACCAATGTCCGGTGTTGGGCATTGACGACCATGGCTCCTGCGGCGGCAGTGCGTCGCCTTTCTGCAGAAGCTCGATGGAGTGCAGATCGGGCGAGCGCACGAAGGCCATCTGGCCATCGCGCGGCGGACGATTGATGGTGATGCCGAGCTTCATCAACCGGTCGCAGGTCGCATAGATGTCGTCGACTTCGTAAGCGAGATGGCCGAAATAGCGATCCTCGCCGTATTTCTCTTCGTCCCAGTTGTAAGTGAGTTCGACCAGCGGCGCGCCTCGTCCCTTGGTCTTGGCAAGTAACGCCTCGTCTTCGGCGGCGCACAAGAACACCAGAGTGAATTTCGCCTTGTCGTTGTCGACCCGGCGGACTTCCTTGAGCCCGAGCGCATCGGCATAGAATTTCAGGGCCGCATCCAGATTGCGGACGCGCAGCATGGTGTGAAGGTAGCGCATTGGGATTGTCTCCATGGGATCGACACAAGCGTGCAACCACTAGGGCAGCGGCGCTTGCCATAGCAGCTAAACAAGACAAATGGCAGATGTCGTCTTGAGAAAGAGGGCGCACCATCTGAATTGTGAAGAGCGTTGCCCTCAGGCGCTGACATCCACGATGGCGGGCGTATCGATTTCCCGCTTGTGCCAGACGGTCAAATCCTTGCGTGGCTTCTCCCACGCATATTCGTCACCGCTTTTTTGCAAATGCTGAATGGCCGCCACATGGGCATCATCGGCGCTCTTGGCCTCCACGACTATCTCCACGGATTCCTCGACGGAGCGAACGACGACGACGCTAAAAAATTTCCTTGCCATGCGGGCATAACCGGCAGCGCAAGGCTACGTTCCCGGCGACGATGTATTAAGCCGTGACCGCAGCATTTTATCGGCAACGCTGTCGTAAAGGGCAATCTCGAATCGTACGGGACTAGGTCGGGACGATGCTGAAATGATGGTCATCGATCTTCTCCCGCGTAATGTCGACGATGGCGCCGGGAAACCGAACCGCCTTGCCCGACGAATCGAGCGTGCACTTGCCGCGCGCATAGACCCAATGCGTGTCGCCGTGAGAGACGACGCGATATTCACGGGAGAACACCTGACCGGTGGTCAGTGAGCGATTGATAGCGGCGGCGACATCATCGATGTCGTCCGGATGAATGGCATCCAGCCAGTCTTGTAACGGCGTGCCCCGCGAGGCCAAATCCGCATTGACGCCGAACAGACGGGCGAATTTGCTGTCTGCATAGACGCGGTCATTGGCGATGTCCCAGTCCCAGGTGCCGACCAATCGATCCTGGATACTGGAATCGCCTTCATGATGACGCACGCCGCTCTGGGCGGCTTCGAGCGAAGCCATCCGCAGGATCTGCGCGAGAACTGTCTGATGGCTCGCCTGCGCCGAGATGGCGAGCTCCCTGCAGATCTCCGAGATGGGCCGACCGACAATCATCACCGCTCCCGGAACTTATTGGCCAACTGATCGTAATATTGCGTATATTGATGGGCATTCAATTCAACGTACAGGGAAAAGGTTCCGAAACCTTTCTGTACAACTTGGGAGTGTTACTCGTGTGGCGGTTTGGAAGGGCTTCGGACGAGGAGGCCTTAAAAATGGTTGTGACTTACCTCACCATTAACGAGCCGGAGCGCCGTCGCGAAATATTCGAACTCGCTGAGAAGTATGCGAAGGAGACCTGCGCTCCCCCGATCTCGCAGGACAACGTCGATAAGAAGTAACAGGCCGAGGAAGTAACGAACCAGGTAGGATCGCTTCACGATGCGGTTCTGTAGTTTAGTTTGATCGCGGGAGCGCCGGAAATTAACAGTCCACAACGGCTTCGTTAAAATCCGATCGGCCAAGTAACCTTCATCGGTTAGGTTAAAACCAGAGTTTGATTGCGCGGAAATAAGAGTGAGCTATTCATTTCCCATCGAGGGAGTGACCATGTCCGCTTCGTTTCACAATGCCGACAAGCCGACGCATCGACGGGTGATGCTGGTGGGATTTCTGTTCTGCGCAGCCTTTGTCGCGGTGAGCTTCTTCGCCCGGCCGCAGCCGGCAACGGACCATGTCCTGCTGAAAGCCGACAAGCTCACTCGCACCGCCGGCCAGCCCGTGACTGCCAACTAACCAAGCAAAGCGTCAACGCTGGCTCGGCGTGGTGTTCGGGGTGAATGGCACGATCACGCGCACCGGCTCTTGCGACACAGGTCGTTCATAAGCGACATGCTGGGCGTTTTTGCTTGCAACAGCGGGTATCGGCTCGAGGAGCCACGGTACGAAGGCGATCATTCCGCAGACAAGCGCGACCGCGCTGAGCAGGAATACACTATTATCTTCTTCTCTCGGTCCCATGCCATGGAAACACCGCACTGCGGCGTTCGTTCCAATGAGCTATGCGACCGCATGCAAGCGGCGAGGGAAGACCATGAGAATTGTCGCTGTTGGACTGCTGATCGCTGTCATCCCGCTGCAGGCCTTCGCTGCGGCGTCGAAGAAGCCAGTGGCAACGAAGCAGAGCATGACGCCGGCACCACGAAAACCAGATCCGTGTAAGCAATACGGCGCCGGCTTCGTGCAGGTTGAGGGGACGTCGACCTGCATCAGGGTCGGCGGGAGCGTCGGCATTGGTGGGGGCGTTTCGCAATAGCGTGGATCGCCGCGGACTGGTGGCTACCTCAGACCTTCTTGTCGAGCTCGACCGGCGCCTCGGGCAGCTCGTGATGGTCGTCATAGGCTCGTTTCGCCTGCAACTGGTCCCAGGCCCCCGTACGCAATGACAGCCGACCGTAAGGCGGCGGATTCGGCCTCAGTTCGACGGTTTGAACGACAAGGGCTGTGGACATCATCTCCCATAATGCCGCGGGGGCGATCGGGTTCTCCGAGTTCTGGAAGTGCAGTTAAAGCCGGGTTGGCGGAATCTCCGGCATTTGAACGATTGCTTGTGGGGCAGGTGAGCGGCGCCCGGAACAAGTCACAGTCGTGCATGTTTTGCACTCACCAAACGGCATATGGGACACCTTGCGTGGACGAAGATTTCAATGACGCCGGCGAGCAGCTCGCCATTTATATCAACCAGTTAATTGAAGAGGCCGACGACGATGGACGACCGGAAGAACAAGGGTCAGCCGGATCGCAGCAAGATCAACATGCACGAGGCGCATGAGGTGAAATACTGGACCCATCAGCTCGGTGTGTCCCGCGAGAAGCTGCAGGCAACAGTAGAGAAAGTCGGCAATGCGGCTGCGGCAGTGCGCAAGGAACTGGCGCACTAGAGCCGATGCATCGGACTGGGTGAACAAACAAGAACGGCACCCGATCGGGTGCCGTTCTGCTGTATGGTATATCCCGGGCGTCAGATGGGAACGCCGTAGTAATCGTTCACCGCGCGGGCCCGCGATGTGTCAGCCCAATTCCAACTATTGTCGTTGCCGTATTTGGGAGCGTTCTCCAGCTGCTGCTGCGTTACGCCAGTGCGATAACCGCCCAGTGCGGTATCATATTTCAGCGACTGCCAGGGCAGGGGATAGTGATCGTCGCCGATGCCGAGAAAGCCGCCAAAGCTGAGCACAGCGTAGGACACCCGGCCACTCTTCTTGTCGATCATCACGCGCTCGATTGAACCGATCTTCTGGTCGTCAGCGCCGAACACTGCGGTGCCTTCGACCTTGTCGCTGCCAATCAGGTTACCTTGTTCACTTGCTTCGATGGGCATGTAGAGCCTCCCTTTTGGTTGTGTCTGGCCAACAGGTGAAAGGGAGAAACGTTCCTACGTCGTTGCCCTGCAAATGTTTTGGGACGCCCAGCGTCGTCAGCGACTGGCCACGAGATGCAGGCGCGGCTTCAGCGTATTTTGCAAGTCGTCAGCAAGCTTGAGGACCCGCGGATCGCTGGAGCGGGCTGCGCAGGTTGAGAACTGATTGACTGAGCGGACAAGAGCCTCGCGTTCCTCGCGTGTACGCGTGACGTGCGGACTCGACAGGCGCAGTACCATCTGGCCAAGACCGACGAGCAATTCATCGAGCGCCTTGTCGATCTTTGCGATCTGTTCAATCATCGCCATTACTCCACTGCTCGCACGCGTGTCCGTGCGACACCGCGTACATTCATGGAGAGGAAAGCGTCGGCTTTGCGAGCCGTTCCGATAACCGGCCCCTCATGGTGAATGAAACGTGAAGGCGGTATGGGGCGCGTTAAGGCTTCACCCCGAGCTAATCGGCGCCTTGTCGCGGGGGAGCGCAGCCAAGCGACGCGTATAGGGTGACGGTTTCATTTTGCGATGCGTCACGGGAATCATCTTGTCGCGTCCGTTGTGTTCATCGAAAGCGCGAAGCCGCTCTCGGATGAATTCGGGGTGCGCCGCGTGAAAGGCCTGAAGCTGGCGTGCGAGCTGCGCACGACGATAGCGAATGGGCATCATGACGCACCTCCGGTCCGGAACCCGAGCGGTGAAATCTTACAGGCCCTGAAACCAACAAAAAAGCTTGGCGTTATTTGGCCGGTGGTGAACAGAAAGGGTATCACATGAAAAAGGCAGTATTGATCCTGGCCACTGTCGCAGCGATCGGCACGACCGCCATGACGGCGTCTGCTGAAGCGCGCGGATGGGGTAGAGGTTGGGGACCGGGTCCCGCAATCGGCTTTGGTATTGCCGCAGGTGCGCTGGCCGCGGGGGCCTATGGTGCGTACGGACCGTACGGATACGGATATGGCCCACGCTATTATGGCTACGGTCCCGGCTACGGCTATTACCGACCGCGCTATTACCGTCCGGCTTACTATGGCGGTTACTATGGTCCCGGCCCCTATGCCTATGGCCCGCGTTACTATCGCAGCTATGGCTATTGGTAGGGCCGAACACGGCCCGGAGCATTGCTTCGGGCCTATTGCGCTGCACGCGCGTGACGCGCATTCAATAAAAAGCCCGCCAGAAATGGCGGGCTTTTTATTGGTCGCTGCTGCGAGCAGATCGTAGCTAGTGCCGTACACGGCGCTCCTGACGGGGTGTCACGAACTCGTTCCAGTCGGTTGCCCGTACCTTTTCGATCGTGGTCTCGTAATAGTCTTCACGTTCGCGCTGGAACTTCGCCTGTTTCTCGCGAAATTCTGCCACCCGGCGTTCCATGTCGGCGCGTGCCGCTGAAATTCTTTCTTCGTTCATTCTCTTCTCTTCGTTTCGCTCCCCAAGGAGAGCATCAATGCCGAATGCGGCATCAATCCGATCTTTGCAAGGCGACCGGTGGATAAGTTGCAGCGCGCGACGCTCACACAAGCTGAGATCTCCCACACCGAATCACCGGCAAAACAAAACCTCGCATCACCGCTGTGAAGCGAGGTTGGATATTCCAGCGCAAACGTAACGCCGCCGATGCCAAAGGGTTCCGTTATTCAGCACTCTCCAACGCCAGCGCCTGTTCGAAATCCCGCATCCGCGCGTTGACCCAGTCTTCGTCCTGACAACTCAACAGCAGCATTTCTCGTTCTGCCTTGCGGCAGAATTCCGGATCCGGATCGACGCTTTTCCAAAGGTCGATACGTGCCTGTAAATCCATGTCAGTCTCCCTGTTTTCCAGCCGCGTATGCCCCGCCAACCCGGCGATTCCTGTGACGTCCCGATAAAATATTGGCGAATGATGTTCTCCATTTGTTCTAGTTCAGGTCAGCCATTCTGTCCATCGGGATCTCGCTGCGGCAGATTGGAATGCACGGAAATTCTGCAGGGGAATGGTGCGATCCGGGGTCCCGATTTTGATCGCGATGGAGAGTGTCATCGTCATCGGCTATAAGGCCGCTCGCTCGGGGCCTTTTGCTTCGGCGTCTGTCAGGAGAGCTGCATGAGCAAGCAGGCAATGCGCGAAGAGGCCGAGCGTCTGATCCGCGAGACTATGGAGCGCAAGGCGCTGGTGGTGAAGCAGGGCGACACACGGATTATGACGACCTGCGGCAAGTGCGGCGCGGCGAACAAGGTCTCGGCGCCAAAGGGTGTCGCGCGGGTGTCTTTCACCTGCAAGGAGTGCGGTCACGAGCAGGTCACGCTCTGACCCTATGCTGAGACCGGAAATCGGCGCGAAAATTGCTTTGTGTTTCGCGGTGGTCCGGGGCAATAATTGCGGTAACGGCTCGGGGAGAGCTGACTGCAAAAATTGAAGGGCGTGAACGATTACCCTTGGACCGGTGCGTATTTGCTGTGTTGGGGACGACCATGCGTTTTTGGGTTTTGGGGACTTTCGGAATTTCTCTGGTGGCGTTGGCCACACCTTCCGCCGCTCAGTCCATTCGGACAGCTGAACCGCTCATCCTGGCGCCTTACGAGAGCGCGCTGGTCCAGGACGGTTCATGTGCCGCTGGCAAGATCTTGAAGGTGACCGGCGCCATTCGTGGCCTGCGCCGCAAGAAGCTGTGCATCCCGCTCAATGAGATCCAGGCCTCGCTGGGCTCGGTGGTTCAGTAGCCGCTCGCGGCAAGGCTTGCTTTGGCTGGACGACTTTCCGAGATTGCATCAATCGCCTGTTAACGTTGGAGCGAGCGCTCGCTTGGGCTGTGCGGGCGACGTGTTACCCTGCCGGCATGATCAGTCTCGTCCCAGTCGCCGCCGTCCTGGCGTCCGAACGCGGCGTCCGGCCGGCGCCGGTGATCGATTCCAGTGACGCTACCCAGCGCGACTACTGGGCCTATCGGCTGAGCGTCTCGCCGACCGAATTGAACGCCGCGATCGAAAAGGTCGGCTCTTCGGTTGCCGCCGTGCGGCGACACCTCGGCAAATAACCCGGACCGGCAGGTCGTCCCCCTCGAGTTGAAGCTCCAGCAAGTCGAAGCCCGCAAGGCGAAAGCCCCGCCGGGGGAGGACGGGGCTTTCTGAAAACAGAGCATCGGGGAAGCTGCTCCGGCTTTACAACCGGTCGCGCCCGGAATCGTTCCGCAGCGTTGTTCGGATACGCGTCTGCATGGCTTCGTAGTAGACGTCGCGCTCATGGATCATCTGGGCCTGGCGAGCCTTGAACGACGCAACGCGCTTGAGGATCTCGGCCCGCTCGGATGGGCCCGAATAAAGCGGATCTCTCCGGGCAGGAGATGGCACGTTGGTTGGAACTGCAACAGGAATGACCTGCGAACTACGCTCCGAGGTTTCAATTGCCGCGTTCGCCGCATGTACAATCAATGTAGGGGCCGTCAAGCGATCGGCGCCCGCGATGGCGGGCGAGGTGACGGTTTCCGTTGGATCGGATGCGTGCGACGGCGCGTGGCTCGGCGGTTGCCAGATGTTCAGTCGCTGGGCCGCGACCGGATGCGCGGCGGCGACCTCCTGTACGAATGCGAGCGTCTGCGCGACCAGCCGGTCACGCTCTTCTTTCCAGGATGCCATGACGCGTTTCCCCAATCCCGCATGCATTCTCTGCGAAGCGTGAGCTCGACGTCAATTGAATTGCATCCATCATGATGTCTTCGGTGGATGATCCCGCTGCCGCGCTTGCGGCGCATGGATGTTACCGCTAGTTCGGAACAAACGGAGATTTCCATGGCCAAGATCGATCTGGACTCACTGAGCATCGAGGAACTTGCGGCACTGCGCGATCATGCATCCGACAAGCTGGCGGAAAAAGTTGCTACGCGTCAGGCTGAGCTCGAAGCCGAGCTCGATAAGCTCGCGCAGTACGGCAAGTCCGTGAAGAAGTCTCAGGCAACGCCGGTGGCAAAGCCGAAGAAGGACGATCTGCCGAAGAGCGAGCTCTCCGCCGATGTCTCGCGGGCTGCATAAAGATTTCGCAAATCGGTATTTAATTACTTAAAGGCGGAGCTCATTTCAGCTTCGCCCCGATATTTGATTTTGATGTGGTGTTTTGACACCGCCCGCATTTCATTTAATTGACGCACGCTGGCGCGTATTTTGCGCGCCTTGGGAAGGAGTGCGGACGTATTTGATCGGAGCTTGTTTATGCCGACCCTTGATATCAAATCTCTTTCAGTTCCCGAACTCCTCGCATTGCGGGAGGATATCGACAAGCAACTGCAAGCCCACCGTGCCGAATTGCAGGCGCAACTCGCACAGATCAGAAGCGTCGATGGCAAAACCAGCCGCGTCAAAGGCATCAAGGTTCCGGCGAAGTATCGCCATCCCAAAACGGGAGACACCTGGACCGGGCGCGGCGGTGTTGAGGGCTGGCTCGCGAAGGAGATCGCCGCCGGTCGCAAGCGGGAAGACTTTTTGATCGACAAGCCCGCCAGGAATGGACGCGCCAAAGCGAAATAGATCCTGGAAACGTGGCGACGAAGCAAAACATGCGTTGATCCCGGCATGGCACCGGATCCCGGTCTGCGGCATTGTCGTTGGATCACTTCCTCTCGGACCTTCCAATGATTGCAACTGACCTTCGCACTGGCGTGGATCGTCTTGGCGAGATGATCGCCGAAGCCAGAACCATCGTGCCGTTCACCGGCGCGGGGATCTCGACCGAAACGGGCATTCCCGATTTCCGTTCGCCTGGTGGCTTGTGGACCCGTAACCGGCCAATTCCGTTCGACGAGTTCGTCGCCAGTCAGGATGCGCGCGATGAAGCCTGGCGCCGGCGCTTTGCGATGGAAGAGACATTCGCTGCGGCCAAGCCTGGTCGCGGGCATCGCGCGCTCGCCTCACTCTACAAGGCCGGCAAGATTCCCGCTGTGATCACCCAGAACATCGACAACCTGCATCAAGCGTCCGGCTTCAAGGCTGACGCTGTGATCGAGCTGCACGGCAATACGACCTATGCGCGCTGCATCGGTTGCGCGAGGCGCTATGAGCTCGATTGGGTGAAGAGCAGATTCGATTCCGAAAGACAGGCGCCAGACTGCACGGTATGCGGCGAGCCCGTGAAGGCTGCGACGATCTCATTCGGTCAGGCGATGCCTGAAGATGAGATGCGTCGCGCGGCTGAGCTATCGCAGCACTGCGATCTGTTCATTGCGATTGGATCGTCGCTCGTCGTGTGGCCCGCAGCGGGATTCCCGATGATGGCGAAACATGCCGGTGCACGTCTTGTCATCATCAACAATGAGGCGACCGAGCAGGACGATCACGCTGACCTTGTCATTCGCCATGATATCGGCGAAACGCTCGGACCATTCGTCGGAAATTGATGCGCATCTGATTCGTTTGAGCGCAAGCTGTTCATAGCTGTCACTGTGTTCGTTTTTTGTCTTTGCTGATCAGGCGACAGTGTTATCTTCGAATCGAAAGATTCGCACCGCGCCATCGTGAATTAGCTTCGATGGGGCATGTGAGATGGCGCTGACAGGGCTGACAGCGCAAATGATAGTGGGATCCGGGGCCATGGGGTCGGACGCATTTGAGTCCAAGCGGTTGGGGGGACTGATTCCCGGAGCGGGTGGTCCCCGACCAGGGAATGAGCTTTCAGGCAACGCAAGCCGCGACGCACTCGACCCCTTTGCGGGTGTCGGCGAAGGCAACGCCGTCGATCTCGTCGAGATCAGCGGTGTTATCAAGTGGTTCGATGCTTCCAAGGGTTATGGCTTCATCATTCCTGACAATGGCGCAGCCGACGTGCTCCTGCATGTGACCGTGCTTCGCCGCGACGGCTACCAGACGGCCTATGAAGGTGCCCGTGTGGTCGTTGAATGCACCCAGCGGTCCAAGGGCTATCAGGCTTTCCGCGTTGTCTCGATGGACGAGTCGACTGCCATTCATCCCGCGCAGATGTTGCCGCCGCGCACTCATGTCAGCGTGACGCCTACCAGTGGCCTCGAGCGGGCGCAGGTGAAGTGGTTCAACCGGCTGCGTGGCTTCGGCTTCCTCAGCTGCGGCGAAGGCACGCCGGATATCTTCGTCCACATGGAAACCCTGCGCCGCTTCGGCATGACCGAGCTGCGTCCCGGCCAGTATGTGCTGGTGCGCTTCGGGCCCGGCTCCAAGGGCATGATGGCTGCCGAGATCCAGCCCGAAGGCGGTACGCCGGGTCTTTCGTCGCACTAAGCCGTCCGCGGTTTTCCAAGTTTCTTGCGGGTTTCCTGCCAGCCTTGCCGTCGAGGCCATCACGCGGCTGTGCATCACGACCGTCTGGCGCTGGCACGCGTCGTCAGGCTAGGGTCGCGCCGCCCGGCGTCCTGACCGGGCTCTTTGCGTGGATTGCCCTTCATGAGTCTGTTTCGCTTCGCCGCCCGCTGCCGCCTCTCGATGCTGGTGGTGATCGCCGCTCTGGCCATTGTCTGCCCTCACAAGCCAGCCGCAGCCGCCGAATTCCAGCCGCTCGAAATCGTCACCAAGTCAGGTGTGCGGATGTTCTCCGTCGAAATCGCCAAGACCGACGAGGAGCGGGCGACCGGTCTGATGTATCGCAAGGAGCTCGCGGACGGCCGCGGCATGCTGTTCGACTTCACGCCGGAGCAGCAGGTCTCCATGTGGATGAAGAACACCTTCGTTTCGCTCGACATGGTCTTCATTACCGGCGACGGCCGGGTGCTCCGGATCGCGGAGAATACCGAGCCACAATCCCTCAAGATCATTTCATCGGGAGGCCTGGCACGGGCTGTTCTCGAAGTGGTCGCAGGCACCGCCAAAAAATACGGAATCGCGCCGGGAGACCAAGTGGTCCATCCGCTGTTCAAGAAGCGCTAAGTCATTGAATATTATGGGGGATGGTCGGGGCACTAGGATTCGAACCTAGGACCTGCGGTACCCAAAACCGCCGCGCTACCAGGCTGCGCTATACCCCGACGATGCGGTGTCGATACACGCTTAGGCCGGGGGCAGCAAGGCATCTGCCGGCGATTTCTCGCCTGTCCCGCACCATGTTCGACAACGGGTCTATTCTGCGGCTTTCGACGGCGATGCCTGCTGTTCTGACGCTGCGGGAGCAGCCGGCTTCGGCAACGGCTTGTCCTGCTTCTTCGACCACGAGATGTAATAGGCCACGCAGGTCATGATGCCGATGCCGGCGGCGCTGACGAATATTTGCGCGAGCAACGAGCCAGACGACATCATCAGCTGGAAGTGGCCGACGAAGGACAGGAACACGCCGACGCAGAATACGGCGAGCGACTGCTGGCCGCATTTGATGAGCGGCTGAAACACCGGCCACTCCAGGCCTTTCCATTCCTTCGGCACGAAGCGGGTGACGAAGAAGGCAATGATCACGAAATGCAGCACGCGATAGGGCGCAAGGTTGGTCTTGTCGTTTGGATTGAACGCGTCGAACAACCAGTCCGGCATGATCATGTGGCCAGTGTCCGGGAAGCGACCGGCCATGGTCATGACAAGCGAGAACAAGAGATAGGCGATGCCGAAATACAGCAGCACCTTGGAGCGGATCACCGAGCGTGACTCGAGCGCGCCGCCGAGCGCGAACCAGGCGCCGAACACAAACAGTAATTGCCAGGTGAACGGGTTGAAGTACCAGACGCCGTAGGGATAGGCGGGCAGATTCCAGCCGAACTGGCGTGCCGCGAAATACAGCGCCAGCGACGCCAGCATCGTCAGATCCGGCTTGCGCAGCATCATCCACAGCACCGGCGGGAACAGGCCCATCAGCACAATATAGAGTGGCAGCACGTCGAGATTGAGCGGCTTGAACTTGAGCAGCAGACCTTGCGTCAGCGTCTGGATCGGATTGTCGACCAGACCGGCAACGTTGAACTCGTTGATGATGTCGGGGTCGTTATAGCGCTGCGCCACATAGCCGATGGCGGCGATGTAGATCACGAACAGGATAACGTGGGCGACATAGAGCTGCCAGACCCGCTTGGTGAGGCGCGTAGCGCCGACGATGAAGCCCCGCTCCAGCATCATCTTGGCGTAGACGAAGGACGCCGTGTAGCCGGAGATGAAGACGAACAGATCGGCCGCATCGGAGAAGCCATAGTTCCGGGTGGTGACCCAGTTCACCACATTGTCGGGGATGTGATCGAGGTAGATCGCCCAGTTGGCGATACCGCGGAACAGGTCCAGCCGAAGGTCTCGGCCTTTGGGGGGAAGGATGGCGTGAATATCCATGGGTGCCGCTTCAGGAGCCCTTCGTGATGCCGAATTGCGAGATCAGATAGACCGCTTCGTGCCCCGATTGTCACGACGCCGTGGAACGAATATACACAATAACGAAGCCGCCAAACGACGGAATCACGGATCAAATTCGTGACAATTGGATATACCAGCCCCGCCGTTTTCACCAATTTGTCGCAGTGTCGCAGCTGACCAAGGCCGATCCCGAGACGCTAATCCCGAGACGAAGGCCCATCCTTAAAAGGCTATCGCATTCCATGACCGCACGTATCTTCAAAGCCCCCAAGAATGCCATGCAGGCAGGCCTCGCCAAGACCAAGGACTGGCAGCTCGATTATGAGCCGGAGCAGGCGCGGGTGATCGAGCCCCTGATGGGCTGGACGTCGTCCGGTGACATGAAGCAGCAGCTGTCCATCCACTTCGACAGCAAGGAAGAGGCGGTCGCCTACTGCGAACGCGAAGGCATTGCCTATCAGGTGATCGAGCCCAAGGTGCGTGCGCCCCGGACCATCGCCTATGCCGACAATTTTGCGTTCCGCCGCTCGGAGCCATGGTCGCACTGACGACCGGTTTGCGGGCAAATCAGCCCCCGTAACGTCCCAAATCTCACCCTGACCAGCACCGAAAGTTAGGGTTGCGTCCCGCTACGACGGGGTGACACCATCATGGCAGGCCCGTTGCCGGGCCGCCGTGCAAACAAGAAACAGACCCTGCAGGAAACGGAAGCCGATGTCGCTTCGCTCCACGATCGATCCCACCTCGGCCGAGTTCAAGCGCAATGTCGATGTGATGAAGGCGCAGGTCGCCGAACTCAAGGACAAGCTCGGTGCGGTCGCCGGCGGCGGCGGCAAAGCGTCCCGCGCCAAGCACACCGCGCGCGGCAAGATGCTGGCCCGCGAGCGCGTCGATCTACTGATCGATCCCGGCACAGCTTTCCTCGAACTCTCGCCGCTGGCCGCCAACGGCCTCTATGGCGGCGATGTCCATTCCGCCAGCGTCATCACTGGCGTTGGCCGCGTGTCGGGCAGGGAGTGCATGATCGTCGCCAATGATGCGACCATCAAGGGCGGCACTTACTATCCGATGACGGTGAAGAAGCATCTGCGCGCGCAGGACATCGCGCGGCAGAACAATCTGCCGTGTATCTATATGGTGGACTCCGGCGGTGCGTTCTTGCCGCAGCAGGACGACATCTTTCCGGATGAGCGCCATTTCGGCCGCATCTTCTACAATCAGGCGCAGATGTCGGCGCAGGGCATTTCGCAGATTGCTGTCGTGATGGGCTCGTGCACTGCCGGTGGCGCCTATATGCCGGCGATGTCCGACGAGAGCATCATCGTGCGCAATCAGGGCACGATCTTCCTCGGCGGTCCGCCGCTGGTGAGGGCCGCAACCGGCGAGGTTGTCACCGCCGAAGAACTTGGCGGCGCGGATGTGCATTCGCGGCAGTCTGGCGTCACCGATCACTACGCACAGAACGATGGTCACGCCATCGGCATCGCGCGAAAAATCGTCGCGACGCTGAAGCCACCACAGCGGGCCACACTGAACATGCAGGCGCCCCGCGATCCCGTATACGCGGCTGAAGAACTCTACGGTGTCATTCCTGCCGACGCGCGCAAGCCGTTCGACATGCACGACATCATCGCGCGCATTGTCGACGGCTCCGAATTCGACGAATTCAAGAAGCTCTACGGCACGACGCTAATCTGCGGCTTCGCGCATATCTGGGGCTTCCCGGTCGGCATCATCGCTAACAACGGCATCCTGTTCAGCGAGAGCTCGCTGAAGGGCGCGCATTTCATCGAGCTCTGCTGCCAGCGCAACATCCCGCTGGTGTTCCTGCAGAACATCACCGGCTTCATGGTCGGCAAGAAATACGAAGCCGGCGGCATTGCGCGCGATGGCGCCAAGCTGGTGACAGCTGTCGCCACGGCCAACGTCCCGAAATTCACTGTGGTGGTTGGCGGCTCCTACGGCGCCGGCAATTACGGCATGTGCGGCCGCGCCTACAGCCCGCGCTTTCTGTGGATGTGGCCCAATGCCCGTATCTCGGTGATGGGCGGCGAGCAGGCAGCGATGGTGCTGAGTCAGCTGCGCCGCGACAATATCGAAGCCAAGGGCGGCACCTGGTCGACCGAAGAGGAGGAAGCGTTTCGCAAGCCGACACGCGACCAGTTCGAGACCCAGGGCAGCCCGTATTACGCAACGGCGCGCCTCTGGGATGATGGCGTGATCGATCCCGCAGATACGCGCCTGGTGCTCGGACTTGGTTTGTCAGCGTCGGCCAATGCGCCGATCGAGCCGACGCGCTTCGGCCTGTTCAGGATGTGATGATGGCCAAAGCCGAAATCTCAAAAGCTTTATATCGCCGCTTTCGCACGCTCCTGATCGCCAATCGCGGCGAGATAGCCTGCCGCGTCATCCGTACCGCGCGGGCCATGGGCTTGCGCACCGTCGCGGTCTATTCCGAGGCAGATGCCAATGCGCTGCATGTCGCGGAAGCCGACGAGGCCGTGTTGATCGGCCCAGCGCGTGCGCGCGACAGCTATCTCAATATCGAGCGCATTCTCGAAGCTGCAAAGAAGACCGGCGCCGAGGCGATCCATCCCGGCTACGGCTTTCTCTCCGAGAGCGCCGAGTTCGCGCAGGCTTGTGCCGATGCCGGCCTGATCTTCGTTGGACCTACTGCGGAGATGATCACTGCGATGGGCTCGAAGTCGGGCTCCAAGGCGCTGATGGAGAAGGCTGGCGTGCCGCTGGTGCCGGGCTTCCATGGCGAAGCGCAGGACGACGCGACATTGGCCAAGGCAGCCGACAAGATCGGCTTCCCGGTTCTGGTGAAGGCCTCAGCGGGCGGCGGCGGGCGTGGCATGCGCGTGGTGCGCTCGGCTGTTGAACTGGCTCCGGCCATCGTCAGCGCCAAGCGCGAAGCCAAAGCAGCGTTCGGCGACGACCGCATGCTGATCGAGAAGTATGTCGACAATCCCCGCCACATCGAGGTGCAGATCGTCGGCGACAGCCACGGCAATCTGGTCTCGCTGTTCGAGCGCGAATGTACGTTGCAGCGACGGCATCAGAAGGTGATCGAAGAGGCGCCGTCGCCGACGTTGAACGGCGCGCAGCGTGAGGCGGTTTGCGCGGCTGCACGCAAGGCCGCAGGCGCGGTGAACTATGTCGGCGCCGGCACTATCGAATTCGTCTCTGACGGCAAGGACGTGTTCTTCATTGAGATGAACACGCGCCTGCAGGTCGAGCATCCCGTCACTGAACTGATCACCGGCGTTGATCTGGTCGAATGGCAGCTCCGCGTGGCGTTCGGCGAAAAGCTGCCGCTGTCGCAGGACCAGATCAAACTCAACGGCCACGCCATCGAGGCGCGGGTGTACGCCGAGAACCCGCACAAGAATTTCATGCCGTCGGTCGGCAGGATCCGCACCTGGCGCACGCCCGCTGAGACGAACGGCTTGCGCATCGATGCTGGCTATCGCGAGGGCGATGCGGTGTCGCCGAACTACGACGCCATGCTCGCCAAGGTGATCGCCTGGGCGCCGACGCGCGATGCGGCGATCAACCGGCTCAATCGTGGGCTGGAAGAAACCGATATTCGCGGCATCGTCACCAACACGCCGTTCCTGTCGGCGCTTGTGACGCATCCGGATGTGCGGGCCAACACCATCGACACCGGCTTTATCGAGCGTGAATTGAAAGTGTTGACGCCGGACTCGGCGGCGCCTGGCGATCTCGAACTATGCGCGGCCGTCGCCGCCATCGTCGCAAGCGAAGAGCAGGCAGCACGGGCTGCCGGTACCTCGCCCTGGCTGACGGCTGGCTGGATGCCGGTCGGGCGTCGCCAGCGGGTGTTCAAATTCAAGCATGGTTCGGACGAGCAGCGCGTGACGTTGAATTACGGCAGCGGTCCTGCAACGATTTCGATCGGCACTCGCGAGCTGGGGTTCGAGACGGCTGCGGCCGATGACGGGCATTTCGATCTGACACTGGACGGAGCACGCTCGCACATCGTTTCGGTGATCGAGGGCCACGAACTCTACCTGCGTACGCGTCACGGCCGTTTCGACATGCATTGGGTCGATCCGTTCGGCGGCGACGATGAAGAGCAAGTCGGCGAGGACAAGATCGTTGCGCCGTTGCCCGGCACCGTGGTGGCGCTGCTGGCGGAGGAGGGCGCGACCCTTGAGAAGGGCGCTGCTATCCTGACCTTGGAAGTCATGAAGATGGAGCAGACCCTGCGCGCGCCGTTCGCCGGCGTGCTCAAGCGCATCAAGTGCAAGGTTGGCGATATCGTTGGAGAAGGCGTCGAGCTTGCGGAAGTCGAGCCGAGCGCCTGATCCTCTGAAAGACGTGTGAGATTGAAACAAGCATGAGTGATCAGGTTCGTATCGTCGAGGTCGGCCCGCGCGACGGTTTGCAGAATGAAAAGATGCCGGTGTCGGTCGAAGACCGCATCGCCTTCGTGAAGGCGTTGGTCGGGGCTGGCCTGCATACGGTCGAGGTCGGCTCGTTCGTGTCGCCCAAGGCGATCCCCAAAATGATGGGTTCGGATCAGGTCTTTCTCGGCGTGCGCGATTTGCCCGGCGAATTCCATGTGCTGGTGCCGAACGAGAAGGGCTATGAGGGCGCGAAGGCGGTCGGCGCGAAAGTCATCGCGGTGTTCGCCTCGGCCTCGGAAGGCTTTTCGCGTGCCAACATCAATTGCTCGGTCGCCGAATCCATCGAGCGCTTCAAGCCGGTGATCGAGCGCGCCAAGGCCGACGGCATCCGCGTGCGGGGTTACGTGTCCTGCGTTCTCGGTTGTCCCTATGATGGCGACGTCGTGCCGCAGGCGGTCGTCGATGTCTCGAAGACGCTGTTTGATCTCGGCTGCTACGAAGTCTCACTCGGCGACACGATCGGTGTCGGGACGCCGTCGAAGGCGCGGCAGATGCTGCGCGCCGTTGCTGGCTCGGTTCCCATGCCGAAGCTCGCGATGCACTTCCACGACACTTATGGTCAGGCGCTGGCCAATCTCTATGCCGGGATGGAAGAAGGCTGTCGCGTTGTCGACAGCGCTGCCGGCGGTCTCGGCGGCTGTCCCTACGCGCCTGGTGCGACCGGCAATGTCGGCACCGAAGATGTGGTCTACATGCTGGAAGGCATGGGGATTGCCACAGGCGTCGATATGAACAAGCTGCTCGCTGCGACCAACACCATCAGCGCTCTGATCGGCCGCGCGCCTGTCAGCCGTGTCGCTTCGGCACTCAACGCGAAGACGCGCTGAGAGCCACCTGGCGGACGACAAGATACGTCAGGCCGGGACGTCCAGCGCGAGCTTGAGGAGGTTCGCGGTGAGCGGCGTCTTGGCGACATAGTCCTTCCATGCCGTATCGCGCGCGATATCGCGCCACTTGCCGACGGTCGCAGCGTCGAGCGCGCTGACCTTGGCGCCGGCCTTCTCATAGACCCTGGACACTTCGACATCGTCCTGCTGCGCGCCCGCCTTGCCGAAGGCTTCCATCTCGGCGCCGACCGAGACCAGAATATCCTGATGTGCTTTCGGCAACTTGTCGAACACAGTCTTGGACATCATCAGCGGCTCAAGCATGAACCAGTAGGACGCACCCGCGCCGGAGGTCAGATGCTTGGCGACTTCGCTCAGCTTGAATGAGATGAGGCTGGTCGATGACGTGATGCCGGCATCACAGGCGCCGCTCTTCATCGCTGCGTAAATTTCGTTGGACGGCATTGAGAGCACGCGCGCGCCGGCAGTCTGCAGCATCATGTTCATCTCGCGCGAACCGCCACGTACCGTGAGCCCCTTGGCGTCCTCAGGGACAACCAGCGGGCGCGAGCGGCTAGCCACGCCGCCGGCCTGCCAGACCCAGGTCAGCAGCATGATGCCCTTGTCGGCGAGAATGTCGCTCAATGCCTTGCCGATCGGCAGGTTCTTCCAGCGCAGGCCCTGATCGTAGGTCGAGACCAGACCGGGCATCAGGCCGATATTTGCCTCCGGCAATTCATTGCCGGCATAAGGCAAGGGATAAAGGCTGAGATCGAGAGTCCCTTTGCGCATGGCGGAAAATTGCGCATCCGCCTTGATCAGCGACGAATCCGGATAAACCTCGGCAACAAGGTCGCCGCCACTCTGCTTGGCAATGGCAGCTGCGAAAGTGCGGACCAGACGGTCGCGGAAGTCGCCGTTGTCGATGCTGCCGCCGGGAAACTGGTGCGAAATCTTCAGTGTAGTCGCTGCCTGCGCCGTACCGACACCGCAACGGAGGATCGCAGGCACGGCGAGGGCCGATCCAAGGATGTGGCGGCGAGTCAGCATGCGTAACTCCTGAAAGTGTTCGTCTGGTGCCGGGCGGGACAAAATGCGCCCGCGTCCTGTTGCTCCGTCACCGCGCGTCCCTTCGTTTATACAATCCGAACCGGCGGGCAAGTGATGTTGCGTCGCACGCAATGGCTATCGGATGCATCATCAAGACTTTTTTGATGCGACGTAACAAACCGCGACCTCCGTACGTCTGGTTCATAGCGACAGACGTCGCGCTTCAGAAATGGATCCGAGGAAAAACATCATGACCATCTCCACCAGGTTTGCGCTCGGCGTGTCCGCCGCGCTCGTCTCGCTCAGCCTCGCGCTGGCACCTGCCGCCTTCGCTCAAGACAAGATGAGCAAGGATGACGGCATGAAAAAGGACACCATGTCGAAGGGCGACGGTATGAAGAAGGATGCCATGTCTCACGACGGTATGAAGAAGGACGATGGCATGAAGAAAGACGGCATGATGAAGAAGGAAGACGGAATGATGAAGAAGTAACGTCTTCACACGCATCGCTGTGACGGGCCCGTCCGCGCGACGGGCTTGTCATGTTGCGCTGCTCGTTGCTGGACCTGAAAACTCGGCATAGCCTCCGCGCAGAAGAAAATGCCTGGGGAGGCCATGATGAAAAAAGAACGACGCGTCGTCGTTGCGGCGACTTGTCTGATCGCGGCAACGCTCTTTCCAAGCGTGACGACATGGAGCGCCACTGACGAGATGGGCTTTGTGCGCATCAATCAGGGCGAGGAAGTCTGGAAGAATCCGTTCGGTGTCGGCGTTGAAGTTGCGACACTTTACGGAGATCCCTCCAAGCAAGGCATCTATGTTCTGCGGATCAAGTGGCCGCCCGGCATCATGAGCAAGCCGCACAAGCATCCGGAAGATCGTCACGTCGTGGTGCTGTCGGGCACCTGGTACACCGGCACGGGCGAAGCCTTCGTGCCCGAGAAATCGATCCCGATGAAGACCGGCGGCTACATGGTGCATCCCGCCGGTGCGGTGCATTGGGACGGGACACGGGAAGAGGGGGCCGTGATTCAGATCACCGGCTACGGCCCGAGCGGCAACAATTTCGTCAAACCCGACGAGCCGCAATTCGGCAAAACGAACTGACCTCGGACAATCAATTCAGGCAGCGTGCCATCGGATGATGGCACGCTGATCTCGTGCTTATTTACGCTTCTTGCGGGCGGCGTAGCGGGCGTCGCGGGCGGCTTTCTGCTGGGCTTCCAGCGCGGCCTGGGCAAGCGCGGCTTCTTCCTTTTCGCGCGCAGCCTGGGCTACAGCGGCGGCGGCTTCTTCGGCTTCGCGAGCCTTCTGGACGGCCTTCTCAGCGTCGCGGATGGCCTTGGCTTCCGCGCGTGCGACGGCAGCGGCTTCGCGCTCGGCGGCGCGCGCCTTCACGGCAGGATCATCGGGCCCCGGTGCTGCCTTGAATTTGTTCAGAATGTTCTTCTTGGCTTCGATCGCAGCCTTCTGGCGATCCGCGAAGCTGGGTTCCTTAAATGACATGAACGAGGCCTTGTCGCTTTCTTCGGTTTGGGGTGGGTCATTGTCGGGTGCGGCAGCCGGGCAAACACCCAGGCAATGGCCGAAACTCCGCTGCGGTTTACAGCCGACAGCGCGGCAACGCATCAACTATCTGCGATTTACGGCAATCTTACGCATGATTTGCCGGCAAAGAGGCCTGCGCGAGGCTGGGGCGGAGCTTGCGCCGGGGTGATCCGCGTATATCCGCAAATCCCGGGAATCGGGCATGTTTTGGTCATCCGGCGATTTGGAGCGCGCGGAGCAGGCCGCCTGCGCGGCGCGAGGACTGACATGGATGCCCAGAAGACAGCCGTCGATGCCGTGGTCATTCTGACTGGCTGTGATCGCGACATGGTGACCCACTTCATTCGCAGCCTGTATCTGGCGGGCGTTCGCGACCCCAAGCGACTGACTTTCAAAGGGCTGCAATTCGCAGCAGAAGCAGGCGCTTAGCAACATTTGTAGCCAAAATGGCCATGTTGTGGCTTTGCAGTGGCCGTGCTGCTGCCTTGAACCTGCGGTGCCCTCGGGCTGACTGATCAGGAACTTTCCGCGAAACGCGGAGTTCCTGTCGCCATCGGGAGTTATCCATGCAAGCAGCCATCGATCGCGTCATCCGCTCGTTCAGCTTCAAACATCCGGCCTCGCTCGTAGAGCCGATGTCGGACAGTCGCTCGATCCAGGCAAGCGATGAGGCGACAGAGTTGGCGACCCGGTTGCTTGAAAATTACAAGGGTCAGCTGGCCCGACGCAGCTCGAAGCCTGACTGAGGGCCGATTCAAGCATCCTCATTGAGCGATTTCCATGAATCGCGGCTTCGGGATTCGGCATTGCCAGGACTTGCGTTGTGGTGCGATGAGGGGGCATGACTGCGCCGCTCGCAGACCCAACCATCCAGGAGACATGATGCGAAACTCCCAGCGTGCCGTTAGAGCTACGGCCGTCGCGCTCAGTGCGGCCATGATCGTGGCCGTGTCCGACGTCTCCCTTTCTTCCGCCATGGCGCAAGCGCCTCAAAAACAAGCGCCGCAGAAAATGGCGCCAGCCGCAGGAAAAACCATGACCACAGCTTCAGGCCTCAAGATCGAAGACACCACCGTTGGCACCGGCGCCACGCCGGCCAAGGGCCAGACCTGCGTGATGCATTACACCGGCTGGCTCTATGAGAACGGCGTCAAGGGCAAGAAATTCGACTCGTCGGTCGATCGCAACGAGCCGTTCGAGTTCCCGATTGGCATGTCCCGTGTCATCAAGGGCTGGGACGAAGGCGTCGCCACCATGAAGGTCGGCGGCAAGCGCACGCTGATCATTCCGCCAGATCTCGGCTATGGCGCGCCTGGTGCTGGCGGCGTGATCCCGCCAAATGCGACGTTGATCTTCGACGTCGAACTGCTCGGCGTCAAATAAGCCCGATCAAACGACCTATGCCTGCGCGATTCTGCGCAGCAACGTCCGTGAAGCTTCCTCGCCGGCATAGATGTCGGCGAGGGGCGCTGCCTTCGCGATGAAGGGGGCCTTGTCCGGCGTGACAAATGTCACGCCCATCGCTTCGACCTGCAGGCGCGTTTGCGCCTCGAATGCTGTCCACAGCTTGTTCATGTGATGATAGGACAGGGCGGCGGCTTCGCGGATGATCTCCCGCTGTTTCGCCGTCATGCTGTTGAGCCGGCCGGCGCCAACCAGCAGTACATCCGGGATCATGGTATGTTCGTCGAACGAGTAGTGCGTCGCGACTTCGGCATGTTTGCCGACGATCAGCGCCACGACGCTGTTCTCTGCACCATCGACCAATCCCGACTTCAGCGCGACATAGACATTGCTCCATGACAGCTCGATGCCTTCGGCACCGAACAGCTGCATCAGCTTGACCATCGTCTCAGACGGCTGGATGCGGATTTTCATGCCCTTGAGATCGTCGGGATGCAGAATCGGTTTTCGGCCATAGAAGCTGCGCGCGCCGGCATCGTAGAAGGTCAGGCCGGTGAGACCCGCCGATGTGGTTGAGGCCAGAACGTCGCTGCCGATCTCGTTGCTCGTTACTTTCAGCCAATGGGAGCGATCGCGGAACGTGAAAGGCAGGTTGAGAACCTTATAGACGGGATGGAAGCGCTCAAGCACGCTGGCGCTGACTTTCAGGAAATCCAGTTTGCCGGCCTGTACCTGCGACAGCAGGTCGACTTCCTGACCGAGCTGCCCGTCCGCAAACAGCGCGATGTCGAGTTCGCCCTGCGAACGCTCGCGCGCCAGATCGGCAAAGTGCTGCATGGCCGGGTGGACGGGATGGGTGGTCGGAAGGCTATGGGCGAGGCGCATCTTCAGCGGTTCGGCGCGCAGGACTGCAGGGCAGGCGATCGCCATTCCCGCAGTCAGCAAAAGTCGGCGCCGAGAAAGCATTGTCTGCCCCGTGTCCTGGCTGGAATCTGATGCAAGCGTCGGCGCGTCCCCTGCGCCGGACACCATGTTACGTCGGAACCGGAGAAGTTTAAAGTCTGCCGCCAGCTACTTTGGGGCGATTGGCCTGGAGCAGGGCGACATAGCGGTTCTTGGCATCGGGCGCGACGGCACCGCGGCTGGTGAGATGATGCACGCAATTCAGCGCCAGATCGAACGAGCCGTAGCAATGATGCGCGATCAGTGCGAGGTGCTTGAGCTGCTCGCTATCCATCGCCTCGGCCTGGATGAAATCCCGGACATAGACGACATCGGCCTCGACGAGTTGATTGATGGCAGCAGCAGGGTTGGGGCCCATCATCGGCGCGATCATCTTCTTGTTGATGGCCGCGAACATGTGCGGAATGAAGCCGAGGCTGCGCAGTTCGAGATCGATGTCCCCGAACACCGGCTGCTTCTCATAGAGCGGCACGAAGGAGACTTCGGTCTGAATGGCGACGGCCTTTGCCAGTTTGCTGCGACCGTTCCTGAACACCGACAGTTCGCCACCCTGAATGTCGATCTTCAAGAGATCGATGTGCTCGATTTCGGCGATATCGTCGAGCCGCTGTGTATCGAGCGGGAGCCTGTCGACGACACGTCCGAGTTCGGTAAAATTCGGAAAGTGCGTGAGTGTTTTCGGCTCAGGCTGCAGCAGGCTGGCAAAGCCGATGCCGCGGCAGATGTTCAGCGTATGGCTGCCGCCATCGCCGACGGCATAGGGCAGGTAGGTTTCCAGCGCGCTCTTGCGCTGCTGCAACTTCACTAGTGCCTGCGGATGCGGATCGAAGCCGGTAACGCGGCAAAGTCCGCTTTGCAGCATCGGCTTGTAGGGCGGATCGCCATCGATGGGATTGGCGCCGATGTCGACGACATCGGTCATCCGTGCTGGCTGGAGCAGCGCGGATAAACCATCATCGTTGCGTCGAATCGCGCCGTGCATGCGTACCTTTCCTGTGAATGGTGCGACAATGCGTGCTTCGGCGGGCGCGATCTGTGTGTCAGAACGTCGCGCGACAATTCGGACGGTCTGGGCGCTTGCGCCGAAAATGGGGGATGGAATGAAGCACAAACAGAGAGACGACGCCGCCCCATCCATCATTCGCCACTGTTCTGGATTGGCGTGCTTCTGTGCCTGGCAGCGATCGTCATCTATGTGATGTCCTACGACCTGTCATGGCCGGTCGCCAAATAACGACGCTCACGCTTTCTTTGGCTTCTTCTTTGTCGAGGTGTTCAGCGCCACCGCAGCGCGAATGAGCGCCTTCAGCGCCTTTTCGTCCAGCTTATCGCCTTCGTGAATATCGATGGCCCGCCGGGTGTTGCCGTCGAGGCTGGAGTTGAACAGGCCTGACGGGTCATCGAGCGATGCGCCCTTCGCGAAGGTCATCTTCACGACCGCCTTGTAGGTCTCGCCGGTGCAGATGATGCCCGCGTATTCCCAGACCGGAACGCCGCGCCACTTCCATTCCTCGACCACGTCCGGGACAGCCTGCCTGATGATCTTTCGGACGGAAGCGAGCATCTCGCCGCGCCAGTCACCCAGCTCCTTGATCTTCGTGTCGATCAGCGCGGAGGGAGAACCTGTCTCGTTGATCTCCGTCGATTCGCTGGGCGTCTTTTTTGCCATGCGCTCCCCCTCAGACGTCCGGCGCCATATAGCCGTGTTGGTGGTGCTTATCTACGTGTCGTGAAAATAACCCCGGCCTGTTTCCGGCGTCCAGCCTTCCACCACAGACGGACGAGAAATCGCTGCGTATTGCGTATTGCGTATTCCGGATCGCGAACCAATTCCGGTGTCACGAATTGCGTATAGCCTTGAGTCACCGGCGCTTTGCGTGATTCGTAGCGTTTTTCTTATCCAGTTCAGTCGCGTTCGAGAGCATTCCGCCCGTCACGGCGTGTTTGCTGTCGTCAACTGTGTCGCGACCATTTCTGCTGAATGGAAAGGCAGATTTTTAAGATGTGCTGCGTTAGTCGTGACAGTAGCAGTCGCCAAGATGACTCGGAGGAGTCCGGATATGACGTATCGCCACGCTGTCGCTCTCGCAGCTGTCCTGTTGGGGGGCGTCGGCGCCGCCCATACCCAGACCCTGCCATCCTACATGGCGCCGATTTCCGGGTTGACCGCGACAACGCCTGCCGAGACCGCCACCAAGGACATGCTCGCGCTCAACACCGGCATGTTCGAGCTCTACGGCGACGCAGCCAAAGTCTTCCGCACCAATATTCTTGCCAAGCATCCCGTGATCCTCGGCCTGTTCTCCGGCGCCGGCGGCAAATTCACGCTGTACCAGCCCGGCAAACCGCCGCTCGACGCGCCCTCGGTGCCGATGGTCTATCAGCTGCTCAAGTCGGTCGGGCACAGCACCATGGCGCTGGCCGAGGTGGTCGGCCCCTATGTGAACAATCCCGATAACAAATCCTGGCTCGGTTCGATGAAGGCCTATCGCAGCCGCATGCAGTCGGCGCTGGATGGCCTCGATCTCACGCCCATGCAGGCTGACTGGCGCGACAACAACCGTACCATCCTGCAGAATAACCTGACTTTCATGGACGAGTGCATCGCCAAGGGCGTCATCCCCTTCGATACGCTGGAGACATTTGGCAAGAAGCAGGCGCCGTTCCTTGCGAAGAACGTGACTTGGGCCGCGCAGACCCAGGTCAATCACTGGATGACCGTGCTGGGCGACTGGAAGAAGATGCTGGGTCCCGATTGGGACAAAGCCTATGCCGCGAGCAACACGATTTATGTGGCACGGCAGAACAACGTGCTGTTTAGCGTGCTGGCCCAGTTCTTCCCGCCGGAGGCCATCAACGATCGCCTGCTGCTGATCGAAACCGTGTCATTTACCACCACGCAGGCCGATATGCTGGAGTCGCTGACCCGCATTATCGCCGATCGCTCGGTGGGGTCGCTGTTCTTCGGCAACTATCACCTGATGGATTATGAATTGATGGGGGGCGACGCCCGCGCAGCCATCATCGCCGAGAGCGCCAAGCGCGGCATGACGCCGTTCCTGCCGCCCGTGGTGCCGTTCGGCTCGAACCAGTGGCCGACGCTGATCACGACCGGGCCGGGGCCGGCCACCATCGCCGATCTCAAGTAATCGGCGCAGCGGCGGACGGCTGTCGATCAGGGGTGGAAGCATGCGGACTTCGCGTCGCGAGTTTATGAAATGGGTATCGGCGGGCGGTATTTCGCTCAGCCTGTCACATCTAGCTGCGGCGGAGCCGGTGGCGTTCCCGGCACGCGAGACACTGCCGGGGCGGGGCAAGCTCAATCCCGCTATCGGCGGTGCCGGTCGTGTCGATGGCGTTGCCAAGGTCACGGGCTCGAAACTCTATGCGTCGGATTTCCGGGCGAATGACCTGCCGGGCTGGCCGGAAAGGACTTCGCACGCGATTTTGGTGCGCGCGCCTGATGCCACTCATGTCTATCTTGGCATGGACCTCGCGCGGCTGAGCGGGGCGCTGAAGCCTACGGTGATCGTCACCGCGGCGGATCTCGCCAGGATCAACACCCGCGTTCCCGCCTATTATGAAGGCGATCTGTTCTGTCCCGTCGGCAAGACGCCGCTCTATATGGGCCAGCCCGTTGCGCTGCTGATCTTTGAGCAGTTCGACACCTATGACCGCGCGCGGATCGCCTTGCGCGACGGCACCTTCGTGCAGTTTGGCGAGGAGACCGGCCCGATCGTAATGCCGAATTATGCGGCGTATCGTTTCACCCGCGTTGCCGGCGCCACGCCCGATGCGCCAGATGTCTACTCGCCGGTCCTTGCCGGCTGGGTCACGCCCGGCCGTACCCAGGCGTCCGCGCTGCCGGTATGGTCCTCGACCGCGCACAAGAACGAGGCCGGTTACGAGAAGGCCGCGGTCTATGGCGACCAGATCCGTGCCGAGATCGCCGCCAGCGAGTCTTCGGCTCTGGTACTGGACCGCACCTTCGATACGCAGTCTGTCGATCCGATGTTTATGGAGCCGGAATGCGGGCTGGGCTGGTACAGCGCAAAAGACAAGGCGCTCGAACTGGTGCTGGGCGTGCAGTCGCCCTATGAAGCGGCGGAATCAATCGCGTTTCTGCTTGGCGAAACCAAGGCGCCGTTCAAGCCGAGTGCGATCAACGCGCAATTCGCCTATGTCGGGGGCGGTTTCGGCGGCCGCGACCATACGCCATTCATTTTCTATGTGACGCTGGCGGCGATATTTTTCCCGGACCGTCCGGTGCGGCTGGCACACGATCGGTATCAGCAATTTCAGGCTGGCATCAAACGCCATGCCATCAAGATGCGCTCGCGCATGTCTGTCGATCGCGCCTCCGGCAAGATCACGGCGTTCGCCGCCGATCACGTGCTCGATGGCGGTGGTCTCGCCAATTTCTCGGCCAATGTCGCCACCTGCGCCGCAACGGCCGCGATTGGTATCTATGACGTGCCGAAGGTCGATGTGACGACTGTGGCAGAGCATACCCGCGGCGTGACCGCGGGCTCGATGCGCGGCTACGGTTCGCTGCAGACCATGACCGCGCTGGAAGTTCTGATCGACGAGGCGGCGCTTGCGCTGAAGCTCGATCCCATCGACTTCCGGCGACGCAATGCCCTGAAGCAGGATGGCCGCACCATGACCGGCAATCCCTATATCGTCTCGGTGCGGAGCTTAGAGGTTCTCGACAAGCTCGAGCAGCACGCGATCTGGAAGCAACGAGCTGCAGAGAAGGCGCGCGCGACCAGTGGCATACTGGTCGGCACCGGCGTCGCCTGCGTGACCAAGGACTACGGCACCGGCGGCGATAGTTCTAACGGTCGCGTTGAACTCAGCCCCGACGGCAGGATCGCGATTTTCTGCGACCATGTCGAGATGGGTAACGGCATCGGCACGGCGCTGGCCAATCGCGTGGCATTGCATCTCGGCAGCATCGCTGACGAGGTGGCGGTGTCGCAGGTCGGCGTGTTCGATGCGCTGGAGCTGGTGACCTCCGGCGATTGCTACACCATGGACCAGAAGACCCAGGACAAGGCCGAGAAGGATCCGCGCTGGGTGCCGTCGATCAGTTCGGCCACGTCAGCCTCCATCGGCGCCCATGTCGGTACCCATGCCGCGGCGGAAGCTGCGCGGGTGATCTTCCGCTTCGGTCTGTGGCCGGCGGCGCTGGCGCTATGGAATATCGGCCCGCGCGATCCACGCGCCAAGGATTTCACCAAGGCGCAGTGGAAGGACGGGCAGCTCACAATGGTGGGCTTGCCGTCGCTGCCCCTAGCGAAACTCGCCGCGACCGCCCATGCGCGCAATCTGGTCACCGGCGCCGTGGCGCACGGGTTCTCGCGCTGGTCGTGGGCACGCGCACGTTTCCCCATTAACGGCGAGCAGTATCGCGCCGAGATCGACGGGCTCGCGCTGCGTCGTGGCGCCGGCAAATTCACGCGCATCAACCGTGCCAGCGTGTTGTTCCCGCCAACCGATAACAACCGGATGGGCACGGCCTATACAGCGGCATGCGGTGCAACAGTCCGGGTCGAGATCGAGAAAGCGACCGGCGTGCTGCGCATCGCCAAAGCCTATACCGCATTCGAATGCGGGCAGGCGCTGGTGCCGGAGGTCGTGATTGGCCAGGCACAAGGCGGCTTCGCCATGGGCGTCGGTTACGCACTTTTGGAAACGCTGCCGCCGTTTGAGGGCGGACCCGGCAACGGGCAATGGAATCTCGGTCAATATCTGGTGGCCAGGGGATCAGACCTGTCGCTGCGCGACGTCGAGATTGAGCTGATGCCGCCGCTGACACCGGACGAATTGCCGAAGGGCATGGCCGAGGTGGTGATGATCCCCATCGTGCCGGCATTGCTCAACGCCATCCATGACGCCATCGGTCACCGCTTCGCGGCGCTGCCGGTGACACAGGCCATGCTCAAGGGAGCGCTCGCGTGACGACACTGGGCATCACCATCAACGGACAGGTCCATGCGCCCACGGAGGTCCGCGACGATCTCTCCATGAACGACTTCCTGCGCGAATATCTGGGCATGACCGGCACCAAATTCGGCTGCGGCGCCGCGCAGTGCCTGAGCTGTGTCGTGATCGTCGACGAGCCCGACGGCACCTGCCACACCAATCCGACCTGCGTGACCTCGGCGGCGAGCTTCCACGGCAAGACCATCCGCACGGTCGAGGGCCACGCCAAGAACGGCGAGCTGTCGCCGTTGCAGAAAGCCTTCATCAGGCATTTCGCGTTCCAGTGCGGTTACTGCACCGCCGGCTTCCTCAATGAGGGGCAGGTGCTGCTCGAGCAGATGGCCAAGACGCCTGTGCCGCGCGCGGGCCTTGAAGAGCGGATCGCCGAAGCGCTCGACGGGCACCTGTGTCGTTGCACCGGCTACTTCAAGTATCATGAGGCCGTGCTCGATGTGATCCTCAGCGACGCGAAGCGCTATCTCATTCAGGAGTCGCGCGGATGAGAGCCGAGACACGCGTCAAGACTCTGGTTGTCGTCGCGACGCTCGGGATGAGCATGCTCACGGCCTATGCGGCCGGGCAGGGCGCATCGAAAGGGCTGGCTAGCCCGGAGAGTTTCAATGGCATCGCCGATATCAATGCACGCTCGGCGGCGATCTTCACCGAACTCGGCAAGGTCCTGACGCATCCGCGCTGCGTGAACTGCCATCCCGCCGGCGACATGCCGCGTCAGGGCGATGCGCGCCGTCTGCATCAGCCGCCGGTGACGCGTGGCCCGGACGGTCATGGCACCGCGGCGATGCGCTGCAACTCCTGTCACAAGGATGCCAATTTCGAACCCGGCCGTATCCCCGGTCATCACGAATGGCACCTCGCGCCGCGCGAGATGGCGTGGGAAGGCAAGACCGTCGCCGAGATCTGCGCGCAGATCAAAGACCCCGCGCGCAATGGCGGCCGCAAGGTCGAGGATCTCATCGACCACATTGGCAAGGATACGCTGGTCGGCTGGGCCTGGGCGCCTGGTTACGGACGTGCACCTGCGCCGGGCACACAGGCTGAGGCGGGCGCTCTCGTGGAAGCATGGGCGAAGACCGGCGCGGCCTGTCCAGGCTGATGCCACGACGCCATGTCTGACCCAGTCCCGTTTGTCTCTGTAGACGGGCCCGGCGCCAACAGATTGTATGTTCGTTACGCGGGAACTCTCTGAATAGAAATCCATTATCCGGTCTGAAAAACCGGAGGTGTGTCATGAAGCAAGTGCCCGACGCTGAAGAAAACCGCCGGCTGGGGAAAATCCAGTCTGACAAGGCTGGCAAGCTCCCCGAGGGCGATGCCAAGCAGGCTCACTTGAAGAAAGCTCGAGACTACGAAGCGGATGCTCGTTCGAGGGCTTGGCGGGACTCCAATCTCAAGTCTCCGAAGTAATGATCGGGAACGATTGTACGCTAACTAACTTAGGAGGAGTGCCATGTTGGCTCTCGAGGTTTCGGAATGCCGACAGTGCTGGTTGTTGAGGATGAAGCCCTCATTCGGGATTTGATCAGCGAAGAATTGGTCGAATCAGGCTTCGATGTTTTGCAGGTCGGCGACGCCAATCAGGCAATTGCCGTCCTAGAGGCCCGCCAGGATATCCACCTCGTATTCACGGATATCGATATGCCCGGCTCCATGGATGGCCTCAAGCTAGCTGCTGCTGTTCGTGACAGGTGGCCACCGATCCACATTATTATCACAACTGGGAAGGCGAGGCCCATGACGATTCCGGCCAACGCGCTTTTCATTCCGAAGCCCTACCTGACCACGGCGGTGATATCTGCGATGCGGACGTTCGAGAACATGCGTTAGGTGGCTGGCGTCGGCAATTCGATTCCGGTACCGCGCATCTGCTGCGCTGGTGGAAGCCTCTGCCTAAATCATACGGATAACCTTCTCGGCATCCGTATAAGCCTCTTCTTCTGATGGGAAATCCTCAGACGTGACAACGCTTTTCAATGCAACGCCATTCATGGTCAGGACGGCTCCATCTTTGCGGGAAATAGCTGCACGCCAGAATCCTGGCCGTCGCTGGTAAGCGAGAATGGAGAACTGAGCTTTATTTGCCATTGTAATGTTCGGCGCCTCAAAGGCGGCCGTGTCAAGGCCGGCAAATTTGGCGAAGTCGCGCGCGCCGCAGCTGGGCTTGATGTGAGCTAAGTGAACTCTCCTAAGCATCCGGCGTTAATGGATGTTGGGAGCAAGTTTCTCGCTCGTTATCAAGAAGGTATCCGCGGCCTCAGTTTCCGAGCGAGTTCGGAACTTGGCGTCATCGGGCCGGTTAAGGCAATGGCCGGCATCCTCGCGAGGGCGTGGCTATGCCGGCCTCACCCAAGGGAGAGGCAGATGAAAGTAACACGCCAAGTTGTACTAGTTTGTGCAGCCACGCTGGGTCTCGGTAGCGCGTCGGTCCAAGCGGGTCCATGCAACACCAGCAAAACGACTGAAATGCGCGACGCTGGTTCGGGCCCGACTCCAGGCAACACCGGCTCGACTGTCGGTGCAAATTCCAAAACTGATCAGCACCCGCCGACGAGCGCCATGAACCAACAGTCCGGGAATATTCCTGCTTCGTCTGAGGATGCCCAGAAGCAAATGCAAGGGAAGCCAACTGCGGCGCAGCAGGCCGACGGGGCGAAGGCTCAAGGCAGCGACTGCTGATGTTCATGACGAACCGGCCTTCAGCACGCGGGGCATTCATCGCTTAGGCTGTCGAGCACGTTCTACTCTTGCCTAAGAACGTGCAGTGTTCCGCGAGCGACAGAGCGTAATCTACTTGGTGCTGTGTCGCGGCCGCGTGTAACCGGCTCGTCGCATGACGCGATCGCTTGGGCTTCCATCAGTAAATCGGCCGCCGGCATTCCAGGCCATGGTCAGACCTTCTCGCCTGAAATCTATCCGCTCGAGGGCTCGTCGGGATCCCCTCCGTTCAAGTGCAGTCCAGCGCGTTCCTCAACCTGCCAAGCTTCTTCCTGGTATTTCGCCGCCAAAACATTCAGCCGATCTGATACTGACCGAAATCCGACGAATTTGGCGAACTCTTTGCACCTTCGAGACATGGCCCTCAATTGAACTGCTGTTGCGATCGCTTTTCGTTGGAGCTTTGTGGGAGCCATCGACGTCCTAGGTTTCACCGCGCGACAAACACTCCACCATTTCGCAAAACAGCGGGCGCGTTGAACCAACGACAAGAAGATGAGTGTAGTTCCATGAGACAAAGTATCGCAAGGCCCGCGAAGAGCGGGCCTATCGATATCGGGCCATCAGCTTTCGCGTGCTAGTTCGAAAGATGCGGCGCAGCTCGCATTGAAAAAGTTCCAGCGTTGCCGAAATGAAAGACCTAGCGTGACGCGTGAATGTGAGAAGGTTCAGCAGCATCTGGCAGAGTTGGCTGGTTACAGTCAACGTGATGGTCGCTGATCAAATCAAGCGCCCGATGCTTCCACCTTTCGGCTTCGGCTAGAAATTTCCAACTTTCCTCGGGAAAAAACGAGGCGCGCTGTCGACACATGCTCTCCATTGCTCGTGCATGTAGAAGCTCTTTCATCGCTTCCTCCCCACTTCAGAACAGACCTCATTCTGCGCTCCACAAATCAGACGTAAAGAGCCTCGGAGAAATAAATCGCCCGAAATACCGTAGAGATCTGCATCAGGAGCGCTGCTTCCGTGCGGATCAATCTCAGTAATCGAATATCGTTCCGAGCCGATTCCGGCGCCATAGGTTGCTCTGCGGCGCAACAAATTCGCGGTTGTGAAGGAGGTCACCTCCGAAACCGGTTTGGCACAGAAAGCGGTGCCAGAGCCGGTCCGACCGGCGCGCTTCAAGATGGATGGTCAGAGGATGCTGTCAAGCGACACTGCTGCGAGCGGTCTCTAATGCATTGCTGAGCTCGTGAAGCTCATAGGGTTTCCGCAATAGCAGAAACTCTGAACCTGATTTCCGGGAGGCGTCACTATAGCCCGTCGCAAGCACCACGGGCATGTGCGGGTGACTCCGTCTGAGATTGCGAGCGAGGCCGAGACCATCCAACTTTCCGGGCATCACAATATCACTAAATACAATGTCGATGCCGTCGCGTTCAATCTCGCGCATTGCGGATTCTGCGTCCGTTACCCATTTCACGCGATATCCCAGCTCTTCCAAAAGAACGGTGCTGGAGGTTGCGACATCTGGATTGTCTTCAACGAGAAGAACGGTGCCGGCACCTTCGGCCAGAACCTCTGCTTCATGCACGCCAGCATGGCCCTCTCCGCGCGGGAGCCGAATGACGATTTCCGTGCCTGCGCCGAGCTTGCTTTTGATTTCTACACTGCCGCCAGCCTGATTGACAAAGCCATGGACTTGCGAGAGCCCCAATCCCGTTCCCTTGCCGACAGGCTTGGTCGTGAAAAAGGGATCGAACACCTTCGCAATGACATCCTCAGGAATACCAGCGCCGGTATCGATCACTTTGATATTCACATGCTCGCCTATATCTTCTCCGTCCGCGACACGATGATTTTCTGCTGTGATCGTCAACGTGCCCCCGTCGGGCATGGCATCACGAGAGTTGATGCCGAGATTGATGATTGCGGTCTCGAGCTCGGTTGGATCCGCGAAGACCGGCCAGACTCCGGCGGGTACGGAGATTTCGAGCTTTATCGCGCTGCCTAGGACTGTGGCCAAGACTTCGCGTACAGCTTGCACAGTCTCTCCAACGTCAAGCAGCACCGGGTCGACTTGTTGGCGCCGCGCAAAAGTCAGCAGTTGGCGCGTCAGTGCTGCCCCGCGGCGAACGCTTGCCTCAATCGCTTCTGCTGCCTTGACCACGCGAGGGTCGATGGCGTGGCGCTTGATAAGCCGAGCGTTACCGGTAACCGCCATAAGCAGGTTATTAAAGTCATGTGCCACTCCACCGGTCAGCTGACCGAGCGCATCCATCTTCTGTGATTCAGCCAGCTGCCTTTGCATATTTTCAAGTTGCTGCACCGCCAGGCGTCGTTCTGTGATGTCGCGCGTAATCTTGGCAAAGCCGATCAACTCGCCTGCATCATTGCGGACGGGATCGATGACCACACTCGCCCAGAAAAACGTGCCGTCTTTGCGAACGCGTAAGCCTTCCTCCTCGTAACGGCCGTTTTTACGGGCAGTTTCTAGTGCACGCGCCGGCTTTCCCGCTTCGCGATCACCAGGGGTGTAAAATCGCGAGAAGTGCTGTCCGATAATTTCTTCGGGAAGATAGCCCTTGATTCGCTGGCCGCCCAAGTTCCAGCTGGTGATCCGACCTTCCGGATCAAGCATATACAAAGCGTAGTCGGTGACATTTCCCACCAGCAGGCGAAAATGGTTCTCGCTCTCGTTTAATGCGAAGCGCGCCTGCATCCGCTCGGTGATGTCCCGCGTGATTTTCGCGAAACCGACAAGCACACCATCTTCATAAATGGCATCAATGACGACGGAAGCGAAAAATCGCGAACCGTCCTTACGCATCCGCCAGCCTTCCGCTTCGAAGCGCTTGTCCCGCCGCGCGGCCTCTAGCGCAGCAGCGGGAAGTCCGGCTTCGCGATCCTCCGGGGGGTAGAAAACCGAAAAATGCTGACCCACGATTTCATCTGCGGAATATCCTTTGATCTTCTCGGCGCCTGTATTCCAATTTGATACAATGCCGTTCAAGTCCAGCAGATAGATCGCATAATCTGTGACGCCTTGAACGAGGAGCCGAAAGGCGCGCTCGCTTTCGAAAAGACCGCGTCCAGCGTTATTTGTCTCTGCCATCGTTCACTTCCCGCGAAACTACTAACGCGTGTCCAGTTTGGCGGTGCCCACAAGGCTGCACCGCTGTCGGCACGGCGACGGAGAGATCCGCAAGGTCTTCAGCGTAAGCCGTCATGCGCGGGACACAAGAAGACAGTTTTTGGCGGAGGCGGAACTAACGAAGTGCCAAGGAGTTAAACGTTGTTTCGGCGAAGTCGACGCGGCGCCGAAGAAGGCCGCCGCAGCTTTGAAAAATTCGTCGCGATCTGTCCAATCCACGATCCGTATATGATCAGTGCGATCACAACCGCCAATCCTGCAAAGACCCACGACTGCGTCTCTGATTGAGGCACGTTGACCGTGAAAAAAGTTACCGCGTTATAATGTACGGCAAGTCATTGAAAGTATTGAAACGGAAAATGACGTGGCGATCCCAGCAGGATTCGAACCTGCAACCCACGGAGTAGAAATCCGTTACTCTATCCAGTTGAGCTATGGGACCGGCGCGTCGTCATATCATCGTCGGTATGGCTTGGACAGACCGGGTAAATTGGCCGGATTCGGACACGGTTTTCAAGCGTTTGGGCGGTTGGTGAGCTGGCCTTTCTCTTGCTGATTGAGCGGTGAACCCGCGATTTCAGCCAGAAAGTGTGCCGACTTGATCCGCTTTTCGTCCCAAAACCGAACGTCCGTCTGTGCCTTTGACGTCGCTTCGATTCCTGTCCCGTTCGGGGATCGTCTCGCAGAGTCGGCGTCGGCAGACTGGCGGGCCCTAAGGCTCCGACGGCGGGGGCCGCGATGGTGGCTTGCCGTCCTTGCCATTGTCACTGGAGATGCCGCGCTGGCCGGTCTCGCCTGGCTCGCCGTCGATGTGGTCCTCAAATAGCTGTTCCGGGAAGCCGTATTGCCTGGTCACGAAACGGCCGGCCATATAGGAGAGCTGGCACGCGATCAGACATCCCGTCGTGACCGCGACGCCTCCCAGTGCCGAAAATCCCTGCCCCCATGTCACGACGACGGACAGGACCGCGACCAGCACGGTCGTCACGATAATGACCCATACGGGGCCGACAAGTCCGACGGCGAGGCCCGCCAGTGAACTTGTCGCCAAAAGAAGTTCGATCATGATGCGATGCGCCCAGAACGACCGAGCGGGCGGGCGATCGCCGTGATCATCCGGTGCCGCAAGGCACACCCATCTGACCGCAGCTGGAAGACTTGGGTACCCGAGATCTCCGGTCGTCCCCAACAGGCTGCTTTTAGTCTTAACGTGTCGCGTTTGATTAAAACGCGTAGGGGGCGATCGCGGGCCGGGCCGTCCGTCCGTGCGCGTATGACCCGTTGTAAAACTGTCACCAAAATCGTCGGCGCGTGCTCGAACCGTTTCCTACACAGGCGCGACCAATCGGCGGTGACGTGGCTTTGCTTTCGGCAGGGCCCGCCGCCATGATGCCCGCGGCTTGCGCGTGGGGCTGCGATTTGAGTTATCCGGGTTCGTCACATGATGTTGCCAGCAATCGTCGTGTCTCGCGTTGCGCCGGTCGAGAGACTCGCGAACAAGCTGGCCGTGAGTCCGTCACCGTTTTTACGCACATTTGAATCCAGGCGGCATTCGTCCGTGCAGGGGAGTTGTCCATGATTGGTCTGGTTCGCGCCGTCACTGTCTGCGCCACGCTGGCGTTCGGCCTCGTCTCGGCTCACGCGGCCGACAAAGCTTTCCGACGAGATGAGCTGGCGGATTCCGCGATCAAGCTCGAGGCGCAGATCAAGAGCGAGGCGGGGCCTGTCGCCAAGACCGCGGCAACTTTGCGCACCGACGCGGACGCGGCCTTCAAACGCTCCGATTTCCGCGCGGGTTTGCAGACGCTGGGTCAGATCGTGGCGATTGCGCCCGATGACAGCGCCAACTGGCTGCGGCTCGCCAAGACGATCTTCCAGATCCGCCCGGCAACCTCGTCCGAAACCACCTTCCTGCGCGAGCGCGCTGCGACAGCGGCCTATATCGCCTATCAGCGCGCCGGCAATGCCGGCGAGGAGGCCGAGGCGCTGGCCGTGCTCGGCCGGGCCATGGAAGAACGCAAGCTGTGGCGCCCGGCGCTGGACGCGCTGCGCCTGTCGCTCGAGATGCGCGAGGTCGCCGACGTCCGCGGCCAGTATGAAAAACTACGCGACGATCACGGCTTCCGGTTGCTCGATTACACCGTGGACTCGGATTCCGCTTCGCCGCGCGCCTGTTTCCAGTTCTCGGAAGAACTCGCCAAGCGGGTCGATTTCGCGCCGTTCCTGGCGCTCGCCGGCAGTGACAAGCCGGCACTGACCTCCGAGGAGAAGCAGCTCTGCGTCGAAGGCCTCAAGCATGGCGAGCGCTACAACATCAACCTGCGCGCCGGTCTGCCGTCGACGGTGAAGGAGAGCCTGCCGAAATCGGCCGAGTTCAACATCTATGTGCGCGACCGTAAGCCGTTCGTGCGTTTCACCGGCCGCGCCTATGTGCTGCCGCGCACCGGCCAGCAGGGCATCCCCGTGGTCTCGGTCAATACCCAGTCGGTCACCGTCAATGTGTTCCGGATCGGCGACCGCAATCTGATCAACACCGTCATCGGCAGCGACTTCCAGACGGCACTGAGCAAGTACCAGCTCGAGAGCCTCGGCGACGAGCGCGGGATGAAGGTCTGGACCGGCGAGCTGGCCACGGCGTCGACGCTCAATGCCGACGTCACCACGGCATTCCCCGTCGATCAGGCCATCGGCGAGCTGCAGCCAGGCGTCTATGTGATGACCGCGGCGGCCAAGGGGCCGGGCTCGGGCGGTGGCGATGACGACGGCTCGCTGGCGACCCAGTGGTTCATCGTGTCGGATCTTGGTCTCACGGCTTTCTCGGGCAATGACGGCATCCACGTGTTCGTCAATTCGCTCGCTTCGACCGATCCGATGGCCAAGGCCGACGTCCGGTTGGTCGCGCGCAACAACGAGATTCTTGCGACCAGGAAGACCGACGACTCCGGCCATGTGCTGTTCGAGGCGGGGCTCGCCAAGGGCGAGGGCGGTCTGTCGCCGGCACTACTGACGGTGACATCAGACAAGAACGACTATGCGTTCCTGAGTCTCAAATCGAACGCCTTCGATCTCAGTGATCGTGGCGTCTCCGGCCGCGCGGTTCCTGCCGGTGCCGATGCCTTCGTCTATGCCGAGCGCGGCGTTTATCGCTCCGGCGAGACGGTCTATCTCACCGCGCTGTTGCGCGACGGGCAGGGCAATGCCGTGACCTCGGGCCCAATGACTCTCGTGGTCGAGCGCCCCGATGGCGTCGAGTTCCGCCGCACCGTCCTGCCTGATCAGGGCGCAGGCGGTCGCAGCCTGACGCTGCCACTGAATTCGGCGGTTCCAACGGGCACCTGGCGCGTTCGTGCCTTCACCGATCCGAAGGCGCCGTCGGTCGGCGAAACCACTTTCATGGTCGAGGATTACGTCCCGGATCGGATTGAATTCGATATATCTTCCAAGGACAAGCTAATCAAAGCTGATGCTCCTGTAGAACTTAAAGTCGATGGTCGTTTCCTCTATGGCGCGCCCGCGTCGGGCCTGCAGCTAGAAGGCGATCTGCTTGTCAGCCCTGCCGCGAACCGCCCAGGATTCGCTGGCTACCAGTTCGGCGTTACCGACGAGGAAAGCGCCAACAATGAGCGGACGCCGATCGAAGGCCTGCCGGAGGCCGATGCCAATGGTGTCGCGACGTTCCCGGTCAGCCTCGCCAAGCCGCCGTCCTCGACGCGGCCGCAGGAGGCGCAGATCTTCATCCGCATGACCGAAGCCGGCGGCCGTGCCGTCGAGCGCAAGTTCGTACTGCCGGTTGCGCCCAGCGCGCCGATGATCGGCGTGAAGCCGCTGTTCAAGGACAAGAACGTGGCCGAGGGGGACAGCGCCGCTTTCGACGTCGTGGTCGTGTCGCCGGAGGGAACCTCGCTGGCGCGCAGCGGCCTGCGTTATGAATTGCTCAAGATGGAATCCCGCTACCAGTGGTATCGGCAGAATTCGTCCTGGGACTATGAACCGGTCAAATCGACCAAGCGCGTTGCCGATGGCGATCTCACCGTTGCCGCCAATGCTCCGGCCCGTATCTCGCTGCAGCCGCAGCCCGGCCGCTATCGGCTCGACGTGAAATCGAACGAAGCCGACGGTCCGATCACCTCGGTGCAGTTCGATGTCGGCTGGTATTCCGACGGCAGCGCCGATACGCCGGACCTGCTGGAGACCTCCATCGACAAGCCGGAATATCTGTCGGGCGACACCATGATCGTTTCGGTCAATGCCCGCACCGCCGGCCTGCTGACCATCAATGTGCTGGGCGACCGCCTGCTGACCACCCAGAGCATCGCCGTCAAGGAAGGCCAGTCGCAGATCAAGATCCCGGTCGGCAAGGACTGGGGCACAGGCGCCTATGTGGTGGCCACGCTGCGCCGACCTCTCGATGCCGCCGCCAAGCGGATGCCCGGCCGTGCCATCGGGTTGAAGTGGTTCGGTATCGACAAAAAAGCACGCACGCTCGACGTCGCACTGTCGCCGCCGGCGCTGATCCGGCCTAGCACGACGCTGAAGCTGCCGGTGAAACTCGGCGGGCTCAATCCCGGTGAGGACGCCAAGATCGTCGTTGCCGCGGTCGATGTCGGTATTCTCAACCTGACCAATTACAAGCCGCCTGCGCCGGACGATTACTATCTCGGCCAGCGCCGCATGACGTCGGAAATTCGCGACATCTATGGGCAGCTGATCGACGGGATGCAGGGCACACGCGGCCAGTTGCGCACTGGTGGCGATAGTGCCGGGGCGCAGATCGAGGGTTCGCCGCCCACGCAGAAACCGATGGCGCTGTATTCCGGCATCGTCACCGTGGCCGCCGACGGCACTGCGCAGATCGAGTTCGAGATTCCGGAGTTCGCCGGCACCGCGCGCGTGATGGCCGTGGCCTGGACCGCGACCAAACTCGGCCGCGCCACCGTGGACGTCACGGTGCGCGATCCCGTAGTCCTGACGGCGACGCTGCCGCGGTTCCTGCTGTCCGGTGACAAGGGCACCATGAGCTTCGATCTCGACAATGTCGAAGGCGCACCGGGCGATTACACCATTGCCGTGAAGACCTCCGGCCCCGTCAAGTTGACCGGTAATCCGGCCACGACGATCAAGCTCGCCGCCAAACAGCGGACCTCGATGGCACTGGCCATCGATGCATCCGGTGCCGGCACGGCCCAGCTCGATGTCGATATCAAGGGACCGAACGGGCTGACACTGGCACGGCACTATGTGCTGGACGTTAAGGCGGCGACGCAAGTCTTGGCGCGGCGCTCGATCCGCACGCTCGCCAAGGGCGAGAGCCTGACGCTGACATCGGACATGTTCTCCGATCTCGTATCGGGCACCGGCGGCGTCTCGCTGTCGGTCAGCCTGTCCACAGCGCTCGATGCAGCGACCATCCTGAAGGCGCTGGATCGCTATCCCTACGGCTGCTCCGAGCAGATCACCAGCCGCGCAATGCCGCTGCTCTATGTGAACGATCTCGCGGCCGGCGCGCATCTGGCGATGGATACCGGTGTCGATCAGCGCATCAAGGACTCGATCGACAGACTGCTGGCGCGTCAGGGCTCGAACGGCTCGTTCGGCCTGTGGTCGGCGGGCGGTGACGATGCCTGGCTCGATGCTTATGTCACGGACTTCCTGACCCGCGCTCGCGAGAAGGGGTTTGTGGTGCCGGACGTGCTGTTCCGTGCCGCGCTGGACCGCGTGCGCAATTCGGTCGTCAATGCTGACGAACCGGAGAAGGACGGCGGTCGCGATCTCGCTTACGGCCTCTATGTGCTGGCCAAGAACGGCACTGCGCCGATCGGCGATCTGCGCTATCTCGCCGACACCAAACTGAAGAACCTGGCGACGCCCATCGCCAAGTCGCAGCTGGCGGCGGCACTGGCGCTGGTCGGTGACCGTGCCCGTGCAGAACGCGTCTACGCGGCAGCGGTTGAGAGCCTCGCGCCGAAGCCGATCATCGAGTTCGGCCGCGTCGATTATGGCTCGGCGCTCCGCGACGCGGCGGCGCTGGTATCGCTGGCCAGCGAAGGCAATGCTCCGCGGGCAACGCTGACGCAGGCCGTCCAGCGTGTTGAAGCCGCGCGCGGCCTGACGCCGTTCACCTCCACGCAGGAGAATGCGTGGCTGGTGCTGGCGTCGCGTGCGCTGGCCAAGGAAGCCAACACGCTGGCGCTCGACGTCAACGGCTCGGCTGTGAAGACCGCTCTCTATCGCAGCTACAAGGCGGCGGAGATGTCCGGGCAACCGATCAAGATCACCAACACTGGCGATACGCCAGTGCAGGCGGTCGTCTCGGTGTCCGGTTCGCCGATCACGCCAGAGCCGGCGGCATCCAACGGCTTCAAGATCGAGCGCAATTACTTCACGCTCGACGGCAAGCCTGCCGACGTCACCAAGGCCAAGCAGAACGATCGCTTTGCCGTGGTGCTGAAGATCACCGAGGCCAAGCCGGAATACGGGCACATCATGGTGGCCGACTATCTGCCGGCTGGTTTCGAGATCGACAATCCGCATCTGGTGTCGTCGGGCGACAGCGGCACGCTGGATTGGATCGAGGATGGCGAAGAACCTGAGAACACCGAATTCCGCGATGACCGCTTCACAGCGGCGATCGACCGGAAGAGCGACGACAAGGCGGTGTTCACCGTCGCTTACATCGTTCGCGCAGTGTCGCCCGGAAAGTACGTGCTGCCGCAGGCCTATGTGGAGGACATGTATAACCCGTCGCGCTACGGGCGGACGGGGACGGGCAGTGTCGAGGTCGCGAAGGCGAAATGAACGAAGTGACGTCCACACCACACACTCCGTCATCCCCGGGCTTGTCCCGGGGATTCATGTATTCTTGTGTGGATCGTGGGCAAGACGTGGATGGCCGGGACAAGCCCGGCCACGACGTGAGGAGAGGCTGGTGGCTTATCCGAAAGGCTGTCGCCGCTGCCACCGTAGTTGCGGTCCTGACTGGTGCAGCGACCGCCGCGTGGGTGGCCTCCCTCGGCCCTTTGCCGCTCGACCAGGCCCGCAAAATCTCCACCACCGTTATCGATCGCAACGTCAAGCTCCTGCGCGCCTATGCCATGACCGACGGACGCTGGCGGCTTCCGGTCGACGCGAGGACGTCCGTCGATCCCGGTTATCTCAACATACTGCTCGGCTATGAGGACAAGCGCTTCTACAGCCATCATGGCGTCGATCCGCTGGCGCTCGGCCGCGCCGCGCTGCAGCTCGTCACCCGCGGCGAGATCGTGTCGGGCGGTTCGACCATCACGATGCAACTTGCGCGGCTGATCGAACCACGGCAGCAACGCTCGATATCGGCGAAGATCAGACAAGCCGTCCGTGCGCTGCAGATCGAGCGGCAGATGAGCAAGGATCAGATCCTCGATCTCTATCTGGCGCTGGCGCCGTTCGGCGGCAATCTCGAAGGTCTTCGCGCCGCGTCGATCGCCTATTTCGGCAAGGAGCCCAAACGGCTGTCGCTGGCGGAATCTGCATTGCTCGTAGCGCTGCCGCAATCGCCGGAACACCGCCGGCTTGATCGCCATCCCGGCAATGCCCGCGTGGCGCGCGACCGCGTGCTCGAACGTATGGTCGGCGAGGGCAGGGTGTCGGCTGCCGATGCCATGCAGGCAAAATCCGTCAGCGTGCCGAAGCTGCGCAAGCCGATGCCGATCCTGGCGCCGCATTCCGCGGATCAGGCGATGTCGCTGCACAGGGATCGCCCCATCATCAAGCTGGCGCTCGATGCCGGGATCCAGCGTGCGCTTGAAGGCCTCGCGCATGACCGCGCGGCGGCACTGGGCAACAATATCTCCATCGGTCTGATCGCAGTCGACAACGAGAGTGGCGACGTGCTCGCCCATGTCGGCTCGCCCGATTATTTCGACGATCGCCGCGCCGGGCAGGTCGATATGACCCGCGCGGTGCGCTCCCCCGGCTCAACGTTGAAGCCGTTCATCTACGGCCTCGCTTTCGAAGACGGCTTCGTGCATCCGGAAAGCCTGATCGAGGATCGGCCCGTCCGCTTCGGCAGTTACGCGCCGGAGAATTTCGACATGAGCTTTCAGGGCACCGTGCCGGTGCGCAAGGCGCTGCAGCTCTCGCTGAACGTCCCGGCTATCGCACTGCTCGATCGTGTCGGCGCATCGCGGCTGTCGTCACGGCTCAAGCAGGCGGGTGGCAATCTGGTGCTGCCGCCCGGCGAGGCTCCCGGTCTGGCCATGGGCCTCGGCGGCGTCGGTATTACGCTGCAAGACCTCGTCCAGCTCTATACGGGCGTGGCGCGGCTCGGCAGTTCGAAGCCGCTCCGGGAGATCATGCAGGCCAATGGCGGCGACGATCGCGAGCCCTTGCGGCTGATGGATCCGGTCGCAGCCTGGCAGGTCGGCAATGTCCTGATCGGCACGCCGCCGCCGGAGAATGCCGCGCATAACCGGATCGCCTTCAAGACCGGCACCAGCTACGGCTATCGCGACGCTTGGTCGGTCGGTTTCGACGGACGCATGACCATCGGCGTCTGGGTCGGCCGGCCCGATGGCGCGCCGGTGCCCGGCCTGGTCGGTCGTACGGCGGCAGCTCCGATCCTGTTCGATGCCTTTGCCCGGACCGGCAAGCTGCCGGCTTCGTTGCCGAAGGCGCCCAAGGGCGTGCTGATGGCCAGTAATGCAAAATTGCCGCTGCCGCTGCGCCGGTTCCGCCCGGTCGGCGAGTTGATCCGTACCGGCAGCGATCAGGCCCTGCACATCCAGTTCCCGCTGAACGGTTCCCGGATCGATGCCAGTGGCGGCGAGGGGCAGCTTTCGGCCGTACCGGTCAAGGTGGCCGGCGGGGTGCTGCCCATGACCGTTCTGGTCAACGGCATGGCCGCCGGGGAACTCGACAGCCGGCGCCAGCGGCTGGTCGATCCGCCTGGTCCGGGTTTCGTCCGGCTGACGGTCATGGACGCCATGGGCACAGCAGACACAGTTGTGGTCAGAATTCAATAAGCACGGGCTAACTGGTTGTCCGGTCGGCGGTTTCAGCGTATGCGACAGGCATGGCCGAGACCTATCCAAGACCCCGATTTGGCGCCCCGCGCGAGCCGAAAACCCGTGTCGATCCGGGCAGCAGACTGGTGCGCGTGCTTGATTTCGTCAGCTCCGGCCATGCCCGCGCGGTCGCGTTCCTGACCATTTGCGGGTTCCTGTTCTTCCTGCCGGGCTTCTTCACCATCCCGCCGATTGACCGCGACGAAGCGCGTTTTGCGCAGGCGACCAAGCAGATGGTCGAGACCGGCGATTTCGTCGACATCCGGTTCCAGGACGAGGTCCGCTACAAGAAGCCGGTCGGCATCTACTGGATGCAGGCGTCCGTGGTCGAGATCGCCGATGCGCTCGGGCTGCAGAACGCCGAAGTCCGCATCTGGCTCTATCGGGTGCCATCGCTGATCGGCGCCATTGGTGCAGTGCTGCTGACCTATTGGACCGCGCTGGCCTTCCTGGCGCGGCGCGGCGCCGTGCTGGCTGCGTTGATCATGTGCAGTTCGGTCTTGCTCAACGTCGAGGCCCGGCTCGCCAAGACCGACGCCATGCTGCTGCTGACGGTCATTGCCGTGATGGGCGCGATGGCGCGAATTTACCTGGCGTGGCAGCGCGGCGAGGAGGCCGACAAGTCGCGCTGGCAGGAGCCGGCGGTGTTCTGGACGGCCATAGCGATCAGCATTCTGGTCAAGGGCCCGCTGATCCTGATGTTCGTCGGGCTGACGATCATTGCGCTGGCGATCATGGATCGCTCGGTCGCATGGCTGTGGCGATTACGGCCGCTGGTCGGCGTCGTCTGGATGCTGTTGCTGGTGCTGCCGTGGTTCGTCGCGATCTTCCTGAAGTCGGGGCAAGCGTTCTTCTCCAATTCGCTCGGTGGCGACATGCTGAGCAAACTGGCTGCACAAGAATCCCACGGCGCGCCTCCGGGCATGTATTTCCTGCTGTTCTGGATTACCTTCTGGCCCGGGGCACCGCTGGCCGGTATGGCCACGCCGGCGATCTGGCGCGCGCGACGCGAGCCTGGCGCACAATATCTGCTGGCCTGGCTGATCCCATCCTGGATCGTGTTCGAAGTCGTGATGACCAAGCTGCCGCATTACGTGCTGCCGCTCTATCCTGCGATCGCCATCCTCGTCATCGGTGCGCTTGAACGCCAGGTACTGGCGCGCAATTGGCTGGCGCGCGGCGCGGCCTGGTGGTTCGCGATCCCGGCACTAACTGCTGTGGTCGCCGAGATCGGTGCCGTCGCGATCGTCCGCCATCCGGTGTTTCTGGCTTGGCCATTTGCCGCCGCAGCACTGGTCTTCGGCCTGTTTGCCTGGTGGCTGTATGATAACGCCCGCGCAGAACGCTCGTTGCTGAATGCGGTTGTGGCCTCACTGTTCATGAGCGCCGCCTTTTATGGCGTGCTGCTGCCGTCGCTCCGACCGCTGTTTCCAAGCGTGCAGATCGCACGCGCGCTGCGTAACGTGGTCTGCGTCGGTCCCAAGGCTGCCGCAGCGGGATATCACGAGCCGAGCCTGGTGTTCATGACCGGCACATCCACACAACTCACTGATGGTGCCGGCGCGGCGGATTTCCTCGGGCAGGGCAGCTGTCGTTTCGCGCTTGTCGAATTGCGTTCAGAACGCCAGTTCGCGATGCGCGCCGAGGCCATCGGCCTGCGCTACAACATGGCAACCCGCATCGACGGCTATAACTTCTCGCAGGGCAAAGCGATTTCGGTGGCGATCTATCGCTCCGAAGGGACCGAGTAATGGTAGCCCCGGACAAATCGCAACCACAGACCTATCTGTCGCAACTCGTTGCGCTTGTCTGGCAGTCATTCGCACAGCTTGTCCGCGCACCGTCGCATTCGCGGCGTGCCGAAGCTGCTCGTTATTGGGCGCGCCGTTCGCTGGCGCTTGGCGCCGTGACAGCCGTGATCATCATCGCGCTGATGTTCATCGTCGATGCCACCGAGATCGGACTGATGCCGGCGCGGGGCACGGCTGGCCTGTGGCCGCTGCGTATCTTCACTGACTTCGGCAAGGACGAATATGTCCTGCTGGCGTTGTTCGCGTTTATGATCGTTCTGGCGGTGCTGGCGCCGCTGCGACACGGCACGTCGCGTGCCGTACTTGTCAGCTTCGGCACGCGCATTCAGTACATCTTCCTGTCGGTCGCGCTGTCGGTCTTCGTGGCTGAAATCATCAAAGGCATGCTCGGCCGTGGCCGACCTTTCGTCAGTGGCGCGGCAGACCCCTTTCACTTTTCGCATTTCGCCTGGACGCCAGCCTATGCCAGTTTCCCGTCGGGTCATGCGACCACGAGTTTCGCATTGGCTTTCGCGGTCGCCGCGCTTTGGCCGCGGCTGCGCACGGTGATGATCGTCTACGCCGTCGCCATCTGTGCCAGTCGGCTCGTCCTGCTGGCGCATCATGCCAGTGACGTGGTCGGCGGCGGGCTGGTCGGCTGGATTGGCGCCATGACGGTGCGATACTGGTTTGCGGCCCGGCATCTGGCTTTCACCATCCACCAGGACGGCACGATCGACCCGCTGCCAGGGCCGTCCGCAGGCCATCTCAAAAGGGTTGCCCGCGGGACCGCGGCCCCATAATAAGCGGTCTTCGCCGGGCCAGCTGCGACAAGTTCCCGCAGGACCGCCCTCCAACCATGAGCTCCGATTTGTCCGCTCCCGAAGCTGCCCCCGTCGACGTCTCCATTGTCGTGCCCGTGCGCAACGAGCAGGACAATGTCGCGCCTTTGATCGCCGAGATCACCGCCGCGCTCGACGGCCGCTGGCCCTATGAGATCATCTACGTCAATGACGGCTCCACCGACGCGACGCCAGCACGGCTCGCCGAGTTGATGCAAACGCGCGCCAACCTGCGCCGCATCGACCACGCTGCGTCATCGGGCCAGTCGGCCGCCGTGCGAACCGGCGTGCGCAACGCCCGCGGCGCCATCGTGGCCACGCTGGACGGCGATGGCCAGAACAATCCGGCATTCCTGCCCAACCTGATTTTGGCCATTCAGGATGGCGGCGGCCGTGTTGGTCTCGCCGCCGGGCAGCGCGTTGGCCGCAAGGATACCGGCTTCAAGAAAGCCCAATCGAAGATCGCCAATGCCGTCCGCAATGCGATCCTCAAGGACGGTACCCGTGATACCGGCTGCGGTCTGAAGGCGTTCCGCCGTGATGTGTTCTTGTCGATGCCTTATTTCGATGGTCTGCATCGCTTCCTCCCGGCGCTGGTGCGTCGTGAGGGCTTCGACATCGCCTATGTCGATGTCACCGATCGGCCGCGCCATTCCGGTGTGTCCAATTATGGTTTTTTCGATCGGCTCTGGATCGGCATCATGGATCTCGCTGGCGTCTGGTGGCTGATCCGCCGCAAGCGTACGACGCCGGTCGCAACCGAGTTCAAATAAATGCTGATTCAATACGGTCAGGCGCTTGGCGACTATATCTACGACGTATTCGTCGCGAAGTTCGATTTCTGGCTCGCCTTTGGTTTGATCGCGCAACTGCTGTTTACCGCGCGCTTTCTCGTGCAGTGGATTTCCAGCGAACGCGCCGGACAGAGCGTGGTGCCAATGGCCTTCTGGTTCTTCTCCATGGCCGGCGGCTTCATGACGCTGATCTACGGCATCGCGAAGCGCGAGCCGGTGATCATCCTCGGCCAGGCCTTCGCCACGGTGATCTATGTCCGTAACATCATGCTGATCATCAAGAACCGCGGCAGCGGATCGAAGACGCTCGAGAGCTGAGCGTCTTCGTCTGGCGTCCTCGCCGATCAAAGCGCCGCGTTGAACGCCGCCAAGCCGCGCTCCAGATCGGCCTTCAGATCATCCACGCTTTCCAGGCCGATATGAAACCGCAGCGCCGGACCGCCGGGCGCCCATGTCGTCGCGCTGCGATAATCCGAGCAGTCGAACGGGATCACGAGGCTCTCGAAGCCACCCCAGGAATAGCCCATGCCGAACAGCTCGACGGTGTCGAGCAGGGCATCGACGGCCTTTTGCGGCGACGGCTTCAGGATGATGCTGAACAGGCCGGATGCGCCTGTAAAGTCGCGCTTCCAGATGGCGTGGCCTGGATGGCTGGGCAAAGCGGGATGCAGCACCTTCAGCACTTCGGGGCGGGTCTCCAGCCACCGGGCCATCTCCAGCGCCGAGCGCTGATGATGCGCGAGGCGCACCGACATAGTGCGTAGTCCGCGCAGCGCGAGGAAGACGTCGTCCGGACCGGCACATGTCCCGAGCAGCCTGATGCCTTCGCTGATCAGCGGCCACGCTGCGTCATTGGCGGAGATGGTGCCGAACATGATGTCCGAGTGGCCGCCGATATATTTGGTCGCCGCCTGGATACTGATATCGACGCCCTGTTCGAGCGAGCGATGATAGAGCGGCGTGGCCCAGGTGTTGTCGTCGAGCACCAGCGCGCCGCGCGCATGCGCAATGCCGGCAATGAGAGGCACATCCGGCATTTCGAAGGATTGTGAGCCCGGTGCTTCGACCAGGACGGCGCGGGTATTCGATTTGAACAGCGCTTCAATGCCGGCGCCGATCAGCGGATCGAAATAGGTGGTCTCGATGCCGTAGCGTGCCAGCATGCCGTTGCAGAAATTGCGTGTCGGCCGATAGGCGCTGTCGCTGACGAGGAGATGATCGCCGGCCTTGAGCACCGATAGCAGGGCGGTCGAGATCGCGGCGAGGCCCGATGGCACGAGCCCCACGCCGGCACATTTCGGGCCTTCCAGTGCCATCAGCGCTTCCTGCAATGCCTTGGTGGTCGGCGTGCCGTGGCGGCCATACTGAAACTCGCCGCGATGCGCGTGGAGGTCGTCGGCGGTCGGATACAGCACCGTGGAGCCGCGCACGACCGGTGGATTGACGAAGCCCCGCTGCGATTTGGTGTCGCGGCCGGCGGTGACGATCACGGTGTCCGTGTCGAGCGAGGTGGTGCCGTGATTATCGTTCGAAGCTGTCATAATGGGGCCGCCGGTCTGCAGGTGTTGCAAGGCCATTGGCACCTGGGTTGCCGAATGGCTGGTTCCGTCACTAAGAGGACACGGCGGATGGCCGTCAACCCCTTGACCCGGCTGGCTGATCGTTCTCTGTTGCGGACCTCGCGATCCCCCGCGGCACGTTGAGGGGCCTACCGCGAAATCTGCGATTTCCTGCTGATTCGTACGGTCTTTTTAGATCGTCTCTGCTGTCGTTCGCCTTTCCGGTCGGGCCATTCACGGCTATGGAACTGATCCGTAGGCTCGTCATTCAATTCTTTGCGTCGACCGAGCGTCCTGACGTCCCCAAAGAGGCCTTACATGAAACGCGCAACCTTGATGTTCTTTCTCGCTCTTGCCGCCAGTCTGACCGCGCAAGGCGCATCTGCGCAGACGCTCAAGACCGTGAAGGACCGCGGCATGCTGTCCTGCGGCGTCACCCAGGGCTTGCCGGGTTTCTCGGCGCCGGATGACAAGGGCAACTGGGTGGGCTTCGACGTCGACCTGTGCCGCGGCATCGCGGCGGCGATCTTCAACGATGCTACCAAGGTGAAATATGTGCCGCTCTCGGCGAAGGATCGCTTTACTGCCTTGCAGTCCGGCGAGATCGACGTGCTGTCGCGCAATACGACCTGGACCCTGTCGCGCGATACGTCGCTTGGCGTGAACTTCGCCGGTATCAACTACTATGACGGCCAGGGTTTTCTGGTCCGCAAGGCGCTCAAGGTGAATTCGGCACTTGAGCTGAATAGCGCCTCGATCTGCCTGCAGACCGGCACCACCAACGAACAGAATGTTGCCGACTATTTCAAGGGCAACAACATGAAGTATGAAGTGATCGCGTTCTCGACCGCCGACGAGACTATCAAAGCCTATGAGTCGGGCCGCTGCGACGTCTTCACGGCTGATCTCTCGCAACTTTATGCAGAACGCCTGAAGCTCACAGTGCCTGCAGATCATGCCGTGCTCCCTGAGGTGATTTCCAAGGAGCCGCTTGGCCCATTGGTGCGTCATGGCGATGATCAGTGGCTCGATGTGGTGCGCTGGACGCTGTTCGCGATGGTCAATGCCGAAGAGCTCGGGATTACCCAGAAGAACGTTGATGACCAGGCGAAATCCGACAAGCCAGAGCTGAAGCGCATCTTCGGCACCGACGGCAATCTCGGTGAAACGCTGGGCCTCACCAAGGACTGGTTCGCGCGCATCATCAAGGCGACGGGCAATTACGGTGAGGTGTTCGACCGTAATGTCGGCGCAGGCTCGAAGCTCGGGATCTCGCGCGGACTGAACCAGCTCTGGAACAAGGGCGGCATCCAATACGCACCGCCGATCCGCTGAGCGCATCATCGCCCGTGGCGACATCGACCGAAGCCAGAAAACCGCCGCTGCAACTCGTTGCAAAACTGCGACGTGTGCTGGGCGGGCAGGCGGGCTGGAGCGGCTTTGTGCTCCAGGTCGTGTTCGTCGCAGCCCTTGTCTGGATCGGCTATGAGATCGTCGAGAATGCACGCTCCAACCTGGCCGCGCAGAAGATCGCATCCGGCTTCGGATTCCTATCAAATACCGCGGGCTTTGCGGTCAGTCAGGCGCTGATCCCGTATTCGGAATCGGACACCTATCTGCAGGTGTTTTTCGTCGGCCTCGTCAACACACTCGTCGTGTCGCTGATCGGCATATTCTTTGCGACCATCATCGGATTCATCGTCGGCCTCGGCCGGATGTCGCCGAACTGGCTGCTGGCGCGGATCGCAGGCGGCTATGTCGAACTGATCCGTAACCTGCCGCTGCTGTTCCAGATCCTCTTCTGGTATCTCGCCGTGCTCGCCACACTGCCGCAGCCGCGGCAGAGTATCTCGTTGCTGGACAGTTTCTTTCTCAGCAATCGCGGCTTTGGATTGCCGAAGCCGATCGGGACGGAGGCTTTTACGGCGTTCGCGGTCGCTGTGATCGTTGCGATCATCGCCGCGCTGGTGTTGCGCGTTTATGCGCGACAGCAGCTCTTCGCCAAGGGGCGTGTAATAGCGGTCTGGCCGATCACCTTGGGCTTGCTGATCGGTTTGCCGTTGCTGACGGTGCTCGTGCTCGGCAAGCCCGTGACATTCGAGTATCCGGTACTGAGAGGCTTCAATTTCTCAGGCGGCCTGCGTGTGCTGCCGGAATTCGTCGCGCTGACACTAGCGCTCTCGACCTACACCGCCGCCTTCATCGCCGAGATCGTGCGCGCAGGCGTCCAGTCGGTGCATAAGGGACAGGCCGAAGCGGGCGCATCGCTTGGACTTAGCCGGGGTGCAACGCTCCGACTGATCGTGGTGCCGCAGGCGATGCGCGTGATCCTGCCACCGCTGACCAACCAGTATCTCAACCTCACCAAGAATTCGTCGCTGGCTGTTGCCATCGGCTATCCCGATCTGGTCTCGGTCTTTGCCGGGACGACCATGAGCCAGACCGGGCAGGCCATCGAGATCATCGCCATCACCATGGCGGTCTATCTCGTGATCTCGCTGGTCACGAGCGCGCTCATGAGCGTCTATGGCTGGCGGATCTCGCGGAGCATGGGCGCATGAGCGATACCAGCTTCGTTGCAAGAGAACTGGTTGCAGAGCGCGCCGCTCCGGTGCGCAGCACGGGTTTCGTCGGCTTTGTGCAGACACGGCTGCTGAATTCACCGACCAATATTCTGCTGACTGTCATCAGCCTGTTGCTGCTGTGGTTCACCATTGCCCCCACGGTCAAATTCCTGCTGATCGAGGCCGTCTGGCAGGGGCAAGACCGCACAGCGTGCCTGCCGGAAAACGTTGGCCACGCCGTTGGCGCCTGCTGGCCGTTCGTGCAGGCCAAGTTCACGCAGTTTATCTACGGCTTTTATCCTGAGTCGGAACGCTGGCGCGTCAATCTCACTTTCCTGCTGGGCGCGCTATTGCTGTTGCCGCTGCTGATCCCGCGTCTGCCCGCGAAGAGCGTGAATGCCGGACTGTTCTTCCTTGCCTTCCCTGTCGTGGCGTTCTTCCTGCTGTATGGCGGTGGCATCAATGGCTTCGGAATCAGTTGGGCCACGGATTTTCTGTCGACCGTCGCGGTCCACATCACGGATGTCGGTCGCCGGCTCAGGGGCATCGGCCTTCTGTCCGATATTGCTGTCATCGGTTATCCGCTTACGCTGATAGGCGACGGCGTCGTAGCATTCGGCGACGGCCTGCAACTCGTCGCGCTGCCGTTTGAGTGGTTACGCAACGAAGGCGTCAATCATGGCAAACCTGTCTGGTTCGAACTGACGACAACCGCCATCATTGTCTCGCTGCTTATGTTCTTGTTGAACGGCCACTTCCGCAGCGGCTGGCGTGCGCTGGCCAACAGTATCTCCGTCTTCGCTGGCATCGCCGTCGTCATCGCCCTGCTGCGGCTTGATCGTGGCGGATTGCCGATCGTCGATACGCGGCTCTGGGGCGGATTGCTGGTGACGCTGGTGGTGTCGATCACAGGCATCGTCACGTCGATGCCGGTTGGCATCGCGCTGGCACTTGGCCGACGCTCGACCATTCCGTTGATCCGGCTGTTCTCGATTGCCTTCATCGAATTCTGGCGCGGCGTGCCGCTGATCACCGTATTGTTCTTTGCGACCTATATGCTGCCGCTGTTCCTGCCGGGCAATTTCACTGTTGATGGGCTGGTGCGCGCGCTGATCGGCATAGCGCTATTCGCTGGTGCCTATAATGCCGAGGTGATCCGCGGCGGGTTGCAGGCGATCCCGCGCGGTCAGGCGGAGGCGGCAAGTGCGCTAGGCCTGTCCTGGTGGAAGACCACGCGTCTGGTGGTGATGCCGCAGGCGCTGCGCCATGTTATTCCCGGCCTCGTCAATAGCTTCATCGCGCTTTTGAAGGATACGTCACTGGTGTCGATCGTGGCGCTGTTCGATTTGCTCGGCCAACTCCGCGCGGCGTTCGCAGATCCGAACTGGTCGACGCCGACGACCTTGTTCACCGGTTTTGCCTTTACCGGCATCATGTATTTCGTGATGTGCTTCGGCATCTCGCGCTATTCGCTATTCGTCGAGCACCGGCTCAATGTGCATCGACGGAGTTGAGGTGACATGTCCGTATCCGTGAATCCCATCGTCTCGGTTGCCGGCCTCAACAAATGGTTCGGCGATTTCCACGTGCTGCGCGACATCGATCTTGCGGTCGGCCGCAGCGAGCGCATCGTGATCTGCGGGCCGTCGGGCTCGGGCAAATCGACGCTGATCCGCTGCATCAATGCGCTGGAGGAGTTTCAGGAAGGCCGCATCACGGTCGACGGCATCGAACTCGGTCCCAACCTGCGCCGCGTCGACGATATCAGGCGTGATGTCGGGATGGTGTTCCAGAGCTTCAACCTGTTTCCGCATCTGACGGTGCTTGAGAACTGCACGTTGGCGCCGATCTGGGTACGGCATATGCCGAAGAAGGACGCCGATGCTGCGGCGATGAAGTATCTGGAGCGGGTGCGCATTCCAGACAAGGCCAATGCCTATCCCGGTCAGCTCTCCGGCGGCCAGCAGCAGCGTGTGGCGATCGCCCGGGCGCTGACGATGACGCCGAAGGTGATGCTGTTCGACGAGCCGACATCGGCGCTGGACCCGGAAATGGTCAAGGAAGTGCTCGACACCATGGTCGATCTTGCCGGCGAGGGCATGACCATGCTTGTGGTCACGCACGAGATGGGCTTTGCCAGGGAAGTCGCCAGCCGCGTCGTATTCATGGATGCCGGGCAAATCATCGAGGCGAATACACCGGACAAGTTCTTCGCCAATCCGCAGCATGCGCGGACGAAGCTGTTTCTGAGCCAGATTCTCCGCTGAGGCTTTGCCTCAGACTTTCTCGAACGGCACCGAGATATTGTTCTTCGTCTCCAGCCATGCCGGCACCGGCAGGTTCTTGCTGCGCATGAAGTCGGGATTGAACAGCTTCGACTGATAGCGGCCGCCGGAGTCGCAGAGAAGGGTGACGATGGTCTTGCCTGGGCCCAAGTCCTTCGCGAGACGGATCGCGCCGGCGATGTTAATTCCGGTCGAGCCGCCGAGACAGAGGCCTTCGTGCTGGAGCAGGTCGTAGATGACGGCGACGGCTTCCTCGTCAGGGATCAAGAAGGCGGTATCGACCTTCGCGGTCTCGATGACCGGCGTCACGCGGCCAATCCCGATGCCTTCCGTGATGGAATCGCCGGGCGTGGACTTGGCTTCGCCATGCTTGAACCAGTTATACATCGCAAAGCCATTTGGATCGGCGCAGGCCGTAACAATGTTGTTGTTCTTTTCCTTCAGGTAGCGGGTCGTGCCGGCTAGCGTGCCGCCGGTACCGACTGCCGAAATGAAGCCGTCCACCTTGCCGGCAGTCTGCTCCCAGATCTCGGGGCCCGTCGATTCATAATGGGCTTTGGCATTGTCGAGATTGTTCCACTGGTCGGCAAACAGAACGCCGTTCGGTTCGGTCTTGCGCAGCTGATCTGCGAGCCGTCGTCCGACATGTTGATAGTTGTTCGGATTGGCGAACGGCAGCGCGGGCACTTCGATCAGCTCGGCGCCGTTGAGCCGCAGCATATCTTTCTTTTCCTGGCTCTGCGTCTCCGGGATCACGATCAGCGTGCGATAGCCGCGCGCGCTCGCCACCACGGCGAGACCGATACCGGTATTGCCCGCAGTCGACTCGACAATGAGACCGCCGGGCTTCAGATCGCCGCGCTTCTCGGCTTCAAGGATCATCCATTTGCCCGCGCGGTCCTTCACCGACTGGCCGGGATTCATGAATTCGGCCTTGCCGAGAATGGTGCAGCCGGTCAGTTCGGATGCGCGCTTCAGCTTGATCAGAGGCGTGTTGCCGATCGCCTCGACGACGTCTTTGTTGAAGGTCATGGTGCTGAAATTCTTCGCTCGGGTTGTCGATCTCGCGGCGACCCTAGTGGAGGCCGCCGGGCCAGACAAGGGAAGGGTCTGGCCTCAAGATCTGGTGCCGCAGTGCGGAAAGTCCAGAGCGCGGACTATGGGGCTTTTGCGAATACGACCTGGCGAACGTCGATATTCCCCGACAGGAAACCGGCCTCGCAATAGGCCAGGTAGTATTCCCAGAGCCGCCGGAACCGGTCGTCGAAACCGAGCGGCGTCAGGCTTGGCCAGGCCGCGCGGAAACTATCTCTCCAGGTCGCCAGCGTCTTAGCATAATCCAGTCCGAATATGCGTTCCTTGATGACAGGAACGCCGTATCTGGCCCCGAGGGATTTCAGGATTTCCGGCGACGGCAGCATGCCGCCGGGAAAGACGTAGCGCTGAATGAAGTCGACCTCGCGCCGATAGGTCTGGAAGAACTTGTCTTGGATCGTGATGGCCTGGATACCGATCAATCCGCCGGGCAGCAGCCGGTCGCGCAATTGTGAGAAATACTGCGGCCAGAACTGTTCGCCGACGGCCTCGATCATCTCGATCGAAGCGATGCGGTCATACTGTCCACGTTCGTCGCGATAGTCCTGAAACTTGATCTCGACCTTGTCGCCAAGGCCCGCGTCCTGCATCCGCTTACGTGCGAAATCGCGCTGCTCGGTCGAGATGGTGAGACCGGTGACATGCGCGCCGTAGTTTTTCGCGGCATATTCGGCAAAGCCACCCCAGCCGCAGCCGATCTCCAACACCTTCTGGCCGGGCTTCAGATCGATTGCTTCTGCAAGCCGGCGATATTTGTTGTTTTGCGCGGCCGTGAGATCCTGCGTACCGTCTTCGAAAATCGCGGACGAATAGGTCATGCTCGGATCGAGCCACGCAGAATAGAACGCGTTGCCGATGTCGTAGTGCGCGTAGATGTTCTTGCGAGCTTGCCGCTTGGTGTTGCGATTGAACCAGTGACGAACGATCTGCACGAAGCGCATCAGCGGATTGTTGCCGAGCATCACCTGAATGAGATCGTGATTGACGCAGAACAGATAAAGGAATTGCGTGAGATCCGGCGTGTCCCATTCGCGGTGTAGATAGGCTTCCGCGATGCCGATATCGCCGCCATTCACAAGACGCGACGCGAACGCATAGCTGGTGATCGTCATCTCTGCGGCGGGACCAGGTTCCATGCCGCCGAGGCGGACACGCCGGCCATCGGGGAGTGTCACATCAAGTGTACCGCGGCGCAGACGTGAGCCGAAGCCCAATGCCAGCCGGACGATGCGCGGCAGATCGGGCAGCGCCTTGTCGACATTTTCCGGAGTGAGAACGATCAAGTCAGACATGCGCAGATCCAGGGGAGTTCGTGGTTCTGTGTTCGCATTCAAGTCGCATGGATAGATGTGGCCGCCGTTCTTTTGTCGGACAGGACCGCCCTTGTGCGTTGCAAAATCCGATCAACGCGCGGGCGATTTTACGGGAGTATAAGCGCGGCTTTGTTTGCTCGCCAAGCCGGTATTTCTCGCATGGCTTGCTTCACGCGACACCAGGCGTATGCACCCTTGATCCAATAACCAGTCCATGCGTCGCAGAACCTGGTGCGGTGCTCGCCCTGAATCTGGTCGAGGCGCTTTCGCGCCGCGAGCGCCCTGGCGTCATCGTCGGCAATGCCCTGCAAACGGTTCATCCAGGTCACGGTTGGCATCCCCAGCGGTTTTCAAAATGGCGCCGACGGCGCAGGTGAACGCAATCCGGATGTCAGCAACAAATGAACACATGAAATCTTCGTAAGCCTGACCTGCCGGCGCTTCTGTGAGGGACCAAAAAACCCCACAAAATCGGGAGAATCTGTGCAAATCCACTCATTTGCGGGCATCCAGCATTCGTGTCGCTTGCACGTTGCGATACGTAAGAACACTGTCCGCAGGATGATTGGGCCGCTAGAATGCGGGCTCGCTTCATTGACCAGCATCACCCGGTGAACGTGTCTCAGGCTGCATACTCCAACGCCCCGAATCTCGGCGCAAAGCGCGCGCGGCGGAGCCTTGTCCGGATGTTCGTGCGGTGAATCTCGTGTTCGCGAAAAAGATTGGGCGTTCGGTCGTCGCCTTTGCCGTTGCTGCCAGTTCGGCAGGCTGCATTTTGACCAAGGATCTGCCTGATCCGGCCCTCGATATTCCCGAGGGCTATAAGGCGGCACGGCTGGCCAATCCGAACGGCGCCACGCCGACACTGGACTGGTGGCGCGGCTTTCGCTCCAGGGAACTGACGCAGCTGATGGAGGAGGCCCAGACGGTCAACCTCGATATCGCTGCGGCAACATCGCGAATCATGCAGGCCGATGCGCAGGCACGAATCACCGGCGCAGCGCTGCTGCCCAGCGTGAGCGGCGGCGGGCAGGAGACCTATTCGCGGACCTCGGGCTCAAGCTCTAGCGGCCTAACCAATGGCGGCCGCGAGGTGGTGACCTATTCTGCCTCGCTCTCGGCCAGCTATGAGATCGACTTCTGGGGCAAGAACCGCGACGCGGCGCTGGCTGCGGAAGAAACCTCGACGGCCAATCGCTTTGACCGCGACGTGGTGGCGCTAACCACTATGGCGGCTGTCGCCAATGCCTATTTCCAGGTGCTGACCTCGCAGGACCGCATTCGCACAGCGGAGCGCAACATCGCCAGCGCGCAGCGTATCCTTGATGCGATCAAACAGCGCTTCAGTGCCGGCACCGGCACCGATCTCGATGTCGCGCAGCAGGAAAGCGTGCTGGCCAATCAGCGCGCTGCGGTGCCGCCGCTGCGGACCACGCTGGCGCAGAACGTCAATGCGCTCGCGACGCTAGTGTCCCGCCCCCCTGAAAGCGTGCGCGTGGCCGGCGGGTCGCTGAACAATATCGCAGCCCCGCGCGTCACGCCCGGCCTGCCGTCAGAGCTGTTAACCCAGCGGCCGGATATCCGCCGGCAGGAGGCGCAATTGGCCTCGGCCACGGCCAATGTCGGCAGCGCCCGGGCGCAGTTCTTTCCGAGTATCCAGTTGACCGGCTCGGGCGGTTATCAGAGCGCAGCGCTGGCCTCGCTGTTCCAACCCAATGCCGCCTTCTTCAGCCTCGTCGGGGGCCTGACACAGCCGATCTTCGATGGCGGGCGCATCCAGGGCAATTTCGAGCTGACCCAGGCACGGCAGGACGAGCTCCTGCAGACCTATCGCAAGACGGTCGTGCAGTCCTTTGCCGACGTGGACAACGCGCTGGTCGCGATTCGCCAGACCACCGAGCGGCTGCGGCTGCAGCGTGAGGTGGTCCGGGCGTCCCGGCGGGCCTTCGAGCTGTCCGAGCAGCAATTGCGCGCCGGAACCGCTGACATCGTAACTGTGCTAAACACCCAGCTGACGCTGTTCCAGGCGGAAGATGTCCTGTCGCAGGCGCAACTGGCGCGACTGCAGGCGATCATCAGCCTCTATCAGGCGCTGGGGGGCGGCTGGGAGCCGAAAATGGAAAGACCGGTCAATGCTCTTTAAGCCGGAGTTGAAAGAGGCCGCGAAAGCGACGGGCGATGGTGTCGCCAAGGTCGCCGGCAAGGCGCGCCGACGCACGGTGTCGATCGCCGTGACGCTGCTGATCCTCGGCGGGCTCGGCTATATCGGCTGGAACGCCTTCCAGCAGCGTCAGACCGCCAATCGCGGCGGTTTCCGGCCGGACATGATGACGGTGCCGGTGCTCGCGGCGACGCCGAAGATCCAGGACGTGCCGGTCTATCTCGATGGCGTCGGCTCGGTGAAGGCCTTGAACAACGTCACCGTGCGCGCGCAGGTCGACGGCAAACTGATCAAGGTCAATTTCAAGGAAGGCCAGGACGTCAAGGCCGGCGATGTTCTCGGTGAGATTGACCCGGTGCTCTACAAGGCGCTGTACGATCAGGCTGTCGCCAAGAAGGCGCAGGACGAGGCGACGCTGGCCAATGCGCGGCTCGACCTGATCCGCTACCAGCAGCTTGCAACGTCAAACGCCGGTTCCAAGCAGCAGGCCGACACCCAGAAGTCTCTCGTTGCCCAGCAGGAGGCGCTGGTGAATGCCGATCAGGCGGCCATCGACAATGCTGCCGCGACGCTGAGCTACACCAAGATCATCGCACCGCTCTCTGGCCGTGCCGGCCTGCGTCAGGTCGACCAGGGCAACATCATCCACGCCTCCGACACCACGGGCCTCGTGGTGATCACGCAGCTGCAGCCCATCGCTGTGCTGTTCAGCCTGCCGCAGCAGCAGATCGTCCGCGCCAATGCCGCTGCTACCAAGGGCACGCTGATGGTCGACGTGTTCGGCAATGATGGCGTCACCGTCATCGACACCGGTACGCTCACCGGCATCGACAATCAGGTCGATACCACCACGGGCACCGTGAAGCTGAAGGCCGAATTCCCGAACCCGAATTATCAGCTCTGGCCCGGTCAGTTCGTCAATGTGCGGCTGAAAGTCGAGACCCTGAAGGATGCGATGGTGGTGCCGACCTCGGCCGTACAACGCGGTCCCGCCGGTACGTTCAGTTACGTGATCGAGGAGGGCGACATCGTCAAGGCGGTGCCGGTCACCGTGACGCAGCAGAACGAGACCACGGCCGTCATCGCCAAGGGCCTGTCGGCGACCGAGCGTGTTGTCACCACGGGTTTTGCCAATCTCGCAGAAGGATCGAAGGTGTCTGTCGGCACCAACGATCAGGAGCCGACCGCCGACTTGGCACCCCGCAAGCGTGGCGGGGGCAAGGGCAATGATGCTGGCGAGCGTCGTGGCAAGCGCGGCCAGAATTCAGGTGGTGCGGGTGGCCAGGGCAATCCGCAGGCACCGATTGGCCAGACGCCGCCCCCAGCCAGCCCGAGCGCTGCGCCATCGGGAGCGAAGTAGCCATGATGTTCGCACGATCGATCGCTTGAGTTGATGATTTCGATACAAGAGAGCGCACAGTCATGAGCGTCTCGGAACCCTTCATCCGCCGGCCCATCGCGACGTCGCTGCTCGGCATCGCGTTGTTGATCGGTGGCGCGCTTGGCTACTTCGGGCTTCCGGTATCGGCGCTGCCGCAGGTCGATTTCCCGACCGTGCAGGTCTCGACGCAATTGCCGGGCGCGAGCCCCGAAGTGACAGCGTCGCTGATCACCGCGCCTCTGGAACGTCAGCTCGGACAGATTCCGTCACTGTCATCGATGACCTCGACGAGCTCGTTCGGCGTCAGCCAGATCTCGCTGCAATTCGATCTCAACCGCGATATCGATGGCGCGACCCAGGACGTGCAGGCGGCTATCAATGCTGCCGCCGGCGTGCTGCCGAAGAACCTGCCATACCCGCCGGTCTATGCGAAGGTCAATCCGGCCGACGCGCCGGTGATGACATTGGCGTTGACCTCGGACACCATCTCGCTGCGATCGATGAGCGACCTGTCCGACACATTGCTGGCGCAGCGGCTCAGCCAGATTTCGGGTGTCGGCAAGGTTGCCGTGCTTGGCGGCTTGAAGCCGGCGGTGCGTGTGCAGGCGGATCTGGCGCGGCTCGCTGCCTATGGCATCGCGATGGAAGACCTCCGTACGGCGATTGCCGGTGCCAATGTATCGGGGCCCAAGGGCTCGCTCGATGGCGCGCAGCAAGCTTACACCATTGCCGCGAACGACCAGATTGCGGCAGCGGATCAGTATCGGCCGATCATTATCGCTTATCGCAACGGATCCCCTGTCACCATCGGCGACATCGCCCAGATTGTCGACGGCCTGGAAAACGACCGCACGGGCGGTTGGTATCAAGGCACGCCCGCCGTCATTATCGAGATCCAGCGTCAGCCCGGTGCAAATGTCATCGAGGTCGTCCGTCAGATACGCGAGGAAATTCCGAAGGTGCAGCGCTCGATGCCGGCCGGTGTAAAGCTGACCATCGTGAGCGACCGCACCGTGACCATTCGCGCCTCGGTCCATGACGTGCAATTCACGCTGGTGCTGTCCGTCATCCTCGTGACGCTGGTGGTGCTGCTGTTCCTGCGGTCGCTGCGTGCAACGCTGATTGCCGGTGTGGCGCTGCCGCTGTCGCTGATCACGTCCTTCGGCGTGATGTATTTTGCCGGCTTCAGCCTCGACAATCTCAGCCTGATGGCGCTGACCATCGGCACCGGTTTCGTGGTCGACGACGCCATCGTGATGATCGAGAACATCGTCCGTCACATGGATGATGGCGAGAGCCCGATGGAAGCGGCGCTGGCGGGAGCGAAGGAAATCGGCTTCACGGTGATCTCGCTGACGGTGTCACTGATCGCGGTGTTTATCCCGCTGCTATTCATGTCCGGCCTCGTAGGCCGCATGTTCCGCGAATTCGCGATGACGCTGACCATCGCCGTAGTCATGTCCGCCGTGGTCTCGCTGACGTTGACGCCGATGATGTGCTCGCGGATGCTGAAACACACCAAGGATGAATGGCAGGTGCCCGGCTTGGGCGCCGTCAGCCGCTTCATCGACCGTATGGTGGCATTCTATCACCGCACGCTGTTGTGGGTGTTGCAGCATCAGCCGGCGACGCTGGTCGTCACGTTCCTGACCATCGTTGCAACGCTGGGTCTCTATGTCATTGCCCCCAAGGGCTTCTTGCCGCTGCAAGACACCGCCTCGATCACGGCCGTGACGGAGGCTGGCGCCGATGTGTCCTTCACGGAGATGCAGAGCCGGCAGAACGCGGCGGCGGCAGCGATCCAGGCCGATCCGGATGTGACAGGAATCATCTCGGTGATCGGCGGCGGCTCGGTCAATCCAACCACCAATGTCGGCCGGCTGGTGATGACCCTGAAGCCGCGCGGCGAGCGCAAGGATGACATGAACGCCGTGATCGCGCGGCTCAAGGATCGCGTCGCGGCGATCCCGGGCATGACCGTGTATTTCCAGCCGGTGCAGGATATCCAGATCAGCACGCAGGCGAGCCGTTCGCAGTATCAATATACGCTGACCGGGACTGATGCGGCGCAGGTGACCGAGTGGTCGCAGAAACTGGTTGCTGAATTGCGCCGCGATCCGATGTTCCGGGACGTCTCCTCGGAAGCCCAGACAGGCGGATTGCGGGCCTCGCTCGATATCAACCGGCAGCGCGCCGGTCAGCTCGGCGTCAATCTGCAGGGCGTCACCGACACGCTGAATGACGCCTTCGCGCAGCGCCAGATTTCGACCATCTACGGACAGGCCAATCAGTACCGCGTTGTGCTGGAGGCATTGCCGTCACAGCAGCGCGATCCCGACGTGCTGTCGAAACTGTATCTGCCCGGTGTGGCCGGCGCGCAGGTGCCGCTGTCTGCCGTAGCCACACTGACGCGTACCACGGCGCCACTGGCGATCTCGCATCAGGCGCAATTCCCCGCGATCTCGCTCAGCTTCAACCTCGGGCCTAACGAGGCGCTCGGCGATGCGGTCGACGAAGTAAAGAAGATCGAGACCCGGATCGGCATGCCGACCAGCATTGTTGGGATGTTCTCCGGCGATGCTGCGGAATTCTCCAAGTCGCTGTCAGGGCAGCCCTGGCTGATCCTCGCGGCGCTGGTGACGATCTATATTGTGCTCGGTGTGCTCTATGAGAGCTACATTCATCCGATCACGATTCTCTCGACGCTGCCATCGGCTGGCGTCGGTGCGATCCTGGCCCTGATGCTGACCGGACAGGACCTGTCCGTCATTGGCCTGATCGGCATCATCCTCTTGATGGGCATCGTCAAGAAGAACGCGATCATGATGATCGACTTCGCGCTGGATGCGGAGCGCAATCGCGGCATGGCACCGGAAGCGGCGATCGTCGAAGCCTGTCTACTGCGGTTCCGGCCCATCATGATGACGACGCTGGCGGCGCTGTTCGGCGCATTGCCGCTGGCGATCGAAAGCGGCACCGGCGCAGAGTTGCGCTTCCCGCTCGGTGTGTCGATCATTGGCGGTCTGCTGCTCAGCCAGATCCTGACGCTCTACACCACGCCGGTGATCTATCTGGCGCTGGATCGCATCAATCGCCGGTTCGAGAAGAGTGCACCGCCCGTTGCGGGTGCAGCCGGAACGGCGGGAGCAGGGGGGCCGCCCTAGTGGCTTCCATCTCCATCTCAGCGCCATTCATCATGCGGCCGGTCGGCACTACGCTGCTGGCGATCGGACTGTTTCTTCTCGGCGTCGTCGCCTATCACTTCCTGCCGGTCGCCGCGACACCCAATGTCGACTTCCCGATGATCCGCGTACAGGCGTCGCGTCCGGGCGCCGATCCGTCGATCATGGCGGCGACCGTTGCTGCACCCCTGGAACGACGTCTGGGCATCATCGCCGGCCTCGATCAGATCACCTCGACGAGCTCGCTGGGCTCGACCAGCATCCAGCTGCAATTCGCCATCGGCCGCGATGTCGATCGCGCCGCGCGTGACGTGCAGGCCGCGATCAATGCGTCGATGGCGGATCTGCCGACCGATCTTCCGACACTGCCTACGTTCCGCAAGGCCAACCCGTCAGCCGCACCTGTCTTCATTCTCGCTTTGACGTCGCCAACCATGTCGGCCTCCGCGATCTACGACGTCGCCGACACCGTGATCGTACAGCGGCTGTCGCAGGTGCCGGGGGTCGGCGAAGTCACTGCCAGCGGCGCCGACCAGCCCGCGGTGCGCATCCAGCTCAATCCGGTCGCGCTGTCGAATGCCGGGATTGCCACCGACGACGTGCGCACCGCCATCGTCAATGCCAATCCACTTGGCCCAGTCGGCATCTTCCAGGGATCGCGGCAGAGCGAGACGATCTCGATGAATCCGCAGATGCGCACGGCGGAAGAGTTTCGCGAGATCATCGTCAAGAGTTCGAACGGCAATTATCTGCGGCTGTCTGATGTCGCCGATGTTCAGGATGCGACGCGCAACAGCCGCTCGGTTGCCTGGTTCAACAAGCAGCCGGCGGTACTGATCCAGATCACCAAACAGGGCGACGCCAACGTCATCGACACCGTCGATCGCGTAAAGGCGCTGATCCCCGATCTGAAACAATGGATTCCTGCCGGGATCGAGATTTCGGTTCTGACCGACCGCACGGGTACCATTCGCGCCTCGGTCGAGGACATGGAGTGGACGCTGTTTGCCACGGCCGTACTGGTGATGGCCGTGGTGTTCCTGTTCCTGCGTCGTGGCACCCCCACCATCGCGGCCGGCGTCTCGGTGCCGCTGGCGCTGGCGGGTACCTGCGTCGGCATGTGGCTGGCCGGCTTCTCGATCAACAACCTGTCACTAATGGCGCTGGCGATCTCTGTCGGCTTTGTGGTCGATGACGCCATCGTCATGATCGAGAACATGTACCGCAATCTCGAAGAGGGCATGGCGCCGATGCAGGCGGCGCTCGCAGGCGCCAGGCAGATCGGCTTCACGGTGCTGTCGATCAGCCTGTCGCTGATCGCCGCCTTCATCCCGCTGATCTTCATGGATGGTCTGGTCGGCCGATTGCTGCGCGAATTCTCGTTGACGCTGACATTCTCGATTGTCGTCTCGACGCTGGTTTCACTGACGGTGACACCGATGATCTGCGCGCAATATATCAAGAGCGGTCTGTCAAGCACCGAGACCCGTTTCGACCGTATCGTCGAAGGCACGCTGTCACGCGTCGTGGCGTTCTATGAACGCACGCTGCATGTGGTGCTGGGTTTTCCACTCCTGACGCTGTTGGTGTTCTTCGCCACCATCGCGCTGACGGTCACACTCTACATCAAGACGCCGAAAGGTTTTTTCCCGAACGACGACAGCGGCTTCGTGATCGGTGCAACGCGCGCATCGGCCGATGTCTCGTTTCAGGCGATGCTCGGATTGCAGCAGCATATGGCTGATCTCGTGCTGAGCGATCCCGGCGTGGCCAGTATCGGTTCGTCGCTTGGCGGCACTGGCGGCCCGGGCGGCGGCGGCGCCAACCGGGGCACCATGTTTATCGCCTTGAAACCACCAGAGGAGCGCAACGGAGCGTCGACCGAAGACGTCATCAACCGGTTGCGTCCGAAGCTCAGCGCGGTCCCGGGTATTCGTCTCTTCATGTTTGCTGCGCAGGATCTGCGTGCAGGGGGGCGCCAGAGCGACTCCAACTACCAATACACGCTGACCTCGACCAATCTCGACCTCCTGCAGAAGTGGGCGCCGCTGGTCGGCAAGCGGCTGGAGAGCGTCGAGGGCATCACCGATGTGTCGAGCGACCGCGATCCCGGCGGATTACAATTGACGCTGACCATCGACCGCAAGATGGCATCGAGCCTCGGCGTCAAAGTGCAGGATATCGACAACGCTTTGAACAACGCGTTCTCGCAGCGACAGATCTCGACGATCTACACCCAGCGCAACCAGTATAAGGTGGTGCTGGAAATCGATCCAAAATTCCAGAACGATCCGTCCGACCTCGATCGCATCTATGTCGCGGGCCTGAATGGGGCGCAGGTGCCGCTGTCGGCGGTTGTGCGCATGTCGCGCACGTTGTCCGCGCTGGCGGTGTTCCACTCGCAGGGATTCCCGTCGACGACGGTGTCGTTCAACACGCTGCCCGGCGTGCAGCTCGACGCCGTAACCGGCAACATCCAGCGCGCGGTCGACGAACTGCATATGCCCGAAGGAATCCGGGGAGGATTCGACGGCAATGCCGGTGACTTCAGCAAAACGACGGGGCGGCAGCCACTACTGATCCTGGGCGCGCTCATCGCGATGTATATCGTGCTGGGCGTGCTCTATGAGAGCCTGGTGCATCCTCTGACCATCATCTCGACGCTGCCCTCGGCAGGACTCGGCGCGTTGCTGGCGTTGCAGATCACCAACACGCCGCTGACCGTGATCGCCTTCGTCGGCATCATTCTCCTCATCGGTATCGTCAAGAAGAACGGAATCATGATGGTCGACTTCGCCATCGAGGCGGAGCGGCATCGTGGATTGTCGCCCGCCGAGGCGATCTTCGAGGCCTGCACCGTGCGCTTCCGCCCGATCCTGATGACCTCGCTGGCGGCGGTATTCGCGGCGATCCCGCTGGTCATCGCGACCGGGCCGGGCACCGAGCTGCGCCGCCCGCTGGGGATCACCATCATTGGCGGGCTATTCGTCTCGCAAGTGTTGACGCTCTACACCACGCCGGTGATCTATCTCCTGATCGACCGGCTGCGTAACCGCTTCCGCCCGGCGCCGCTGCCTGCGCCTGCCGAATAGCAAAAATCCGGGCGTCACGGCGGTTGAAGCCTCGGGCGGCGCGGCGTATAGCGGGCAATGTCCAAGAAATCAGATCTGCAAGCCGCTGAGGTCGCTGAAGCGATCCCGGAATGTCCGCATTGCCACAAGCCGATGCCGCTGTGCATCTGCGACAGCATTACGCCCATCGACAACAAGATCGAGCTCCTGATCCTGCAGCATCCGCAGGAGCAGGACAGGGCGCTGGGCACCGCTCGCGTCGCGGCGCTTCATTTCAAGAAGGCCACGGTCAAGATCGGCCTGTCCTGGCCGAGCCTCGCCAAGGCGCTGGGCAAGCCGGTCGCCGATCCCGCCCGCTGGGCGATCCTCTACCTTGGCTCCGCCAAGGTCACCGATTACGAGACCGATCGCGACATCCTGGCCATCGATCGCAAGGGTCAGGCTGAGGAAAACCAGCGCGCACTGCTCAAGGACATCCAGGGCATCGTGCTGCTCGACGGCACCTGGAGCCAGGCCAAGGCGCTGTGGTGGCGCAATGCCTGGATGCTGAAATGCCAACGCGTGATCCTCGGACCGGCCAAACCGTCGCTTTACGGCAAGCTGCGCCGCGAACCGCGCAAGGACGGCCTGTCGACCATCGAAGCCGCGGGGATGTTGCTGGCCAGCCTCGAACGGAAGCCGGAGATCGAGACCACGCTGAACGAGGCTTTCGAGCGGATGCTGGCGAAATATCGCGAAGCCCAGACCGTCATGCCGGAATTGGCGCCCAAGCCAAAACCCAAGCGCGACTGGCGGCGCAAGAAGCACGCCTGATCGCGTTCGGTTTTGATTGATTTCGGGGCCTATCGGCTGCCGGGCGGAGGACCGACCCCAGCTTCACGCTCGTCAATCGATGACGACGGCCTGACGAGCGACGGAAACGGATTGCGGAACAGTCCGCCGCGAGCTTCTTCCACGACGGGTGCGGGAGGCGGTGCCGGGGCTGCAGCCTGCGGCGGCACCACTGGAACCGGCAGCTTCTCGCACTTCAGGGAGTAGACCAACTGGCCGTCGGCGGTCCGGCCGATCGGCGCGCAGGGATCGGTGCGGGCCGGAACGGGCGGTTTGGCCTGGGCCCAGCCTGGCGAGGTCATCAGCAACGTTGCGATCAAGACCCGGATGTTCATCGTGCCCCCCTAGGGTTGGCAGGATGCTACGATCAATACTCCAATCTTGCCAAGCGAAGTGTTGCAGCGCACCACTCATAGCAGTCGCGCCCCGATCGCGGGTCCGGCAGGCTAAGTTATTGATTGGATTGATGGAGGCCACGTCGGGAATCGAACCCGAATAAACGGTTTTGCAGACCGGCGCGTAACCATTCCGCCACATGGCCCCATAGCGGGTTAGTTACAGACCGTTCGCCATTTAGGCAATGCCCGGCTGAAATCTTTCATGGGGTCCGACATACCGACAAAAGATCAGCAGGAGGCCTGCCAGCCATCCGGAAACGGAATCAGCGGCCAGGGGCCGTCATTGTCGTTCGCAGCGGTCGGAATCGGGGCGAAGAACATTTCCTGGCTGCGCAGATCGTCCCGCACATCGGCCTCGATTTCGGCCCGGACTGTCTCCAGCAGATAGTCAAATTCGGCTTCGCTCATCTTTTAGCTCCCTGTCTTGAGAGCAATCTGACGCAAAGCCTTTGTTGGGCTGTTGAATGGATCGTTCAAATTGTACCGATCCACACGTGAGGCCCGTCATGGTTACCGGGACGTTTACCTCATTGAATCAGGTGCGGGGTTCCATGCACCAATCCGATGGTTCACGGTAACATCAAACTGTTTGCTCCGTGACAGGTGTGTCCGTCTCCAGCAGCGTATCAAGCATCTTGCGGCCCTTCGTGCTGGCCTGCATCAGAGGATCCGCCTTGAAGGTCGACTTCAGGAAGCTCGACACCGCGCGGATGCGCGGCACGAATTGCAGATCGTTATGGACGTTGATCCACAGCTCTCGCGTGGTGGACAGCTTGTCGTGCAGCACCGGGATCAGGTCAGGACGGCGCGCCGTCGCAAAACTCGGCAGCAGCACGAGCCCGATGCCGCCGGCCGCAGCGTTCATCTGCGCGCACATGCTGTTGGAATGGAACGAGACTGGCGGGCTCTTGATGATGTCATCGAGCCAGCGCACCGAGTCGAGCTGGATCTGGTCGTCGATATAGGTGACGAAGCAGTGCTCCGTGAGCTCGGATGCGTTCTTGGGCATGCCATGTGCGTCCAGGTAACTCTGCGACGCATAGAGCCCAAGTTGGAAGCAGCCGATACGCTCCGAGACCATGCCCTGACCGGTCGGGCGGAAGAAGCTCAGAAACAGATCGGCCTCGCGCCGGTTCACCGAGACGCTCTGCGGTGATGTCAGCAATTCGACGGTCAGGTCCGGATGCTGTTTTCGCAATTCGACGAAGCGGTAGGCGAGGTAGAGCGAGGCGATGCCTTCCATCGTGGCGAGACGGACCCGGCCGGCCATACGGCTGCCGCCGCATTGCACGTCTTCCCGCATGGCAATCACCGCGCTCTCGATGCGTTCGGCGTGGCAGAGCAGGCGGTCGCCGGTCTCGTTGACCTTCAATCCCGACGGCAGTCGCTCGAACAGCGCCACGCCCAGCGTGCTCTCCAGATGCGCGATGCGGCGGCTGATGGTGGATTGATCGACCCGGAGGCGCTTGGCCGCACTGCCAAGGCTGCCGCCGCGCGCCGCGTGAATGAAGACCTTGAGGTCATCCCAATCGAGCGATTTGAAATTGTCCATCCGAGAGTAACAGCAAGAGCTGTGCCAGTGCGCGTCGCTGGGACGCCATGTCGCGGTGGAAAAGCCAGTCTGCAAGGCCCTTTGCAGGATTGTCTATACCCCGTGCGATCCGAAGCAACCTAGCCTGACGGGAACAAAGAACGATCCGTCTCTCTCGCTTTGCGGACGCAGCGCTGCCGGTATTTCAGGTTCAGCGAGTGACCACGAATGAGGCTCCTGCGATGATCTCGCAGGCACCACGAGAGTCGCGACGGCATCCCGTTCCAGAAACTCAACTTCGCCGGGGCTAATCCCCATTGCGGCTCACCAGCCAATGGCGGCGGTGATCGAACCAAAAGGGTGTGTCATGCAGTTTGACCGTCGACAGCTTTTGCTTGGGGGAGTCGGCACTGCCGCCGGCCTCATGCTTCCAGGCAGCGCGTTCGCACAATCGCCAGCGACGATCGGCACATTCCCGGAAGGCGTCACGGCGGACTCGGTGTTCGTCGGTCTGACCATCCCGCTCACCGGCGTGTTCTCAGGTGACGGCGGCGATCTCAAGCTCGGCTATGAACTGGCCATCGCGCAGATCAATGCCGGCGGCGATATCGCGCAGAAGTGGGGCCTCAAAGGCAAGGGCGTGCTCGGGCGTCAGATCCGCTACAAGGTCTCCGACACCGAGGGGAAACCCAACCTCGACGTGCAGAGCGCCACCCAGTTCATCCAGCGCGACAAGGCGATCATGGTGTCGGGCTCGGTATCGAGCGCCAGCGCGATTGCACTCGAAGAACTCGGGTCGCGCGAGAAGGTGCTGTACATGGTCGGCATCGCCGGCTCCAACGACATCACCGGCAAGAACTGCCAGCGCTACGGTTTCCGCTCGCAGCAGAACGCCTACATGGCCGCCAAGGCGATGGCGCCGGTCGTCGCCAAGGCGCTCGGCAAGAACGTGAAGTCCGCCTTCCTCGTGCCCGACTACACCTATGGCCACACCGTCTATGACAGCTTCGCCAAATTCTCGGCCGAGCAGGGCTGGAAGCAGGTCGCCAAGGAGGTCGTGCCGCTCGGCACCACCGACTATTCGTCGGCGCTCCTGAACATCGCCAACAGCGGCGCAGATGTGTTCGTCAACATCGCCTTCGGCGGCGACGCCGTTGCGTCGACCAAGCAGGCCGAGCAGTTCGGCGTGCTGAAGCGCATGAAGCTTGTGGTGCCGAACCTGTCCTCGTTCCAGGACAAGGAGCTCGGTGCCGAGCTGATGCAGGGCGTCTATGGCAGCTGCGATTTCTGGTGGGGCCTGCAGGACACCTATCCGCTCGCCAAGACCTTCGTCGAAAGCTTCGTGGCGCAGAACAAGTACTATCCGCGCTGGGGCGCGCATATCGGCTACATGCAGACCTATCTGTGGGCGATGTCGGTGGAGCGCGCCGGCACGTTCAATCCGGTCGATGTGATCAAGGCGATGGAGAGCTCCAAGGCGCAGCCTTACGAGACGACCATCGGCAAGGTCTATTTCCGTGCCGAAGATCATCAGATGGTGCGGCCGATCCCGATCCTGCGCGGCAAGAAGCCGTCCGAGATGAAGAACAAGGAAGACTTCTACGAGATCGTCGATATTGCGGATGGCGAGAGCGTGATGAACGCGCCGGACTTCTTCGGCTGCAAGCTCGGCCCCTACACCTAAGGATCACCATGCCAAGCTGGCCCGTCCTCATCTCCCAGGCCTTCAATGGCCTGGCCCTCGGCACGCTGCTGGCGCTGGTCAGTAGTGGTTTGACGATCATCCTGGGCACGCTTGGCGTCCTCAATTTCGCTCACGGCGCGCTGTTCGCCGTGGGTGCCTATGCCGCTTTCGTCCTGCTGCAATACACCTCGTCTTTCGTGCTCGCGATCGTCGTTGGCTGCGGCTTCATGCTGGTGCTCGGCTTCTTGCTGGAACGCATCATCATCCGTTATTTCTACGACCGGCCGCATGAGGATCAGATCCTCGTCACCTACGGTGTCGGGATCGTGCTCGTCGAATGCGTGCGTGCAGCCTTCGGCGGCAATGCGCAGCGTGTGCCGGTGCCGTCCTGGGGGCAGGGCGCGACCCAGATGGGCTTCCTGATCTATCCGACTTATCGCCTGCAACTGATCGCCATCATCGCCGGGCTGCTGCTCAGTCTCTATCTCGTGCTCTATCGCACCTCGATGGGCCTTGTGGTTCGCGCCGGCATCGAAAATCCCGGCATGGTCGGCATCCTCGGCATCAATGTGCGCCGCGCCTTCCTGCTGGTCTTCGCCATCGGCGTTGTCGCCGTCGGTCTCGCCGGCATGCTCTATGCGCCGGTCGTGGCCGTGACGCCGGACATGGGCGCCAATTTCATGGCGCAGTCTTTCGTGGTCATCGTGCTCGGCGGCCTCGGCTCGTTCCCGGGCGCCGTCATCGGCGGCCTGATCGCGGGCGAGATCATCAGCCTGACCAGTGCTTTCAACTCGTCCTATTCGGAAGTGATGCTCTACGCGCTGATGGCGGTGCTGCTGATCATGCGCCCGCAAGGCCTGTTCGGTTCGGAAGACCGCGCATGATGCGTCCTCGTTCCGGCGGCTTGCGGGGCTGGCTTCCCGAACTCGCGGTGCTGTGCACGCTGATCGTGGCACCCATCGTGTTTCCGCATCTCGGTTTCTCGACCGATCTGCTGACACGTGTGTTGAACTGGGGCCTGATCGGCCTCGGCTTCGATATCCTGTTCGGCCTGACGGGCCTGCTGTCGTTCGGGCAGGCCGCGTTCTTCGGCGTCGGCGGTTTCGTCAGCGCCTATCTGCTGGTGTCCCACACCATTGATAGCGTCTGGCTGGCGCTGGCGATCGGCACCGTCGCAGCCGGCCTGTTTGGCCTCCTGGTCGGCTGGTTTGCCGTGCGCCGGGTCGGCATCTATTTCACGATGATCACGCTGGCCTTCGGCCAGATGGCCTATTTCATCGAGAACTCGCCGCTGTCGGACTACACTGGCGGTGAGAACGGTATTCCCGGCGTGCCGGTGCCCGTGCTTGGTTTCGGCGCCAATGCGATCCGCATCAGTGCGGGTATGCCGATGTATATCCTGTTCGCCGTGATCTTCTTTCTCGGTTATGTGCTGGCTCGCCGCATCGTCGGCTCGCCGGTCGGCGCGATCCTGCTGGCGATCAAGGAGAATACCGGCCGCGTCGCGATGCTTGGCCATAACGTGCCGGCCTACAAGCTGACGGCCTTCGTCATCGCCGCGCTCTATGCCGGATTGGCCGGCGGTCTGCTCGGCTCGTTCCAGAGCTATATGCCGCCGGATGCGTTCTCGCTGGAGACGTCGGGACAACTCGTAGTTCAGACCATCGTCGGCGGCGCCGGCACGCTGATCGGTCCGCTGGTCGGCGCGGCCGTCTGGCTGTGGCTGCGCGACAATCTGCAGCTCATTCCGGGCTTTGCGATCCTGTGGAAGCTGGTGCTCGGCATCGCCTTCATCATTCTGGTCATCGGGCTACGCCGTGGCATCTGCGGCGAGATCGCCCATTGGTGGCACGAACGCCGTAATCTGGCTGCCGCACGGGCGGCCGAGGCTAAAACCGAAGCCATCGAGGCGCATAATATCGACGTCGCCACCAAACCCGTCGTGCCGCTCAAGGAGGTCAGGCTGACCCTTGCCGAGCCCATGACAGGTGATAGCGACATTGCACTCGAAGCCCGATCTCTGGCGCGGCACTATGGTGGCCTCAAAGCCGTCGATGGCGTCTCCTTCAAGGTCCGCCGCGGCTCGATCCATGCGGTGATCGGCCCGAATGGAGCCGGCAAGAGCACGCTGTTCAAGATGCTGCTCGACGAAGTCAGCCCGTCCTCCGGCGAAGTCCTGCTGTTCGGCGAGAAGGTCACGGGCGTCGGCGTCAGCCGCGCGGCGCAGCTGGGCATCGCCAAGAGCAACCAGCTCAATCAGCTGTTTCCCAACCTGTCGGTGCGCAAGAATCTGCGGATCGCGGCGCTGGCACGCCGTCGCGGCCCGATGCGCTTCGATCTGTTGCGCAGCGCCGGCAGCATTCCCGACGTCGAGGAGCAGATCGCCTCGATCCTCGGCCTGCTCAATCTCGTCGAACGCGCCGACACGCCGGCGCATATTCTGGCCTACGGCGAAAAGCGCCGGCTCGAAATCGGGATGGCGCTGGCGACCAGCCCGAATGTGCTGCTGCTGGACGAGCCGCTGGCCGGCATGAGCCCGGCAGAACGCATCGCGACTTGCGCCTTCATTCGCGATATCGGGCGCTCGCGAACCGTGGTCATCGTCGAGCACGATCTCGACGCCATCTTCGAACTCGCCGAGCGCATCACCGTGCTCTATGAGGGCCGGCTGCTGGCGGATGGCACCGCCGACGAGATCCGGCGCAATCCGGCCGTGCAGGACGCCTATCTGGGAGGGCTGCACGCGCATGAGCCTGCTTGAAGTCGACAAGATCAATACGCTGTATGGCGATTCCCACGTGCTGTTCGACCTGTCGATCCGGGTCGAGCAGGGCGAGGTGGTCGCGCTGCTCGGCCGCAACGGCGCCGGCAAGACCACGACGCTGCGCTCGATCATGGGTGTGCTGTCGCCGCGCAGCGGCCATATCCGTCTCGATGGCAAATCAATCGAGGGCCTGCCGCCCTCGGCGATCGCCGGCATGGGCGTTCAACTGGTGCCGGAAGAGCGCGCCATTTTCGGCGGCCTGACGGTCGAGGAAAACCTGCGCATTGCCGCGCTGACGGCACCGAATGCGTGGTCCTACGATCGCATCTACGACGTGTTTCCGCGCCTCAAGGAGCGCCGCAAATCGGCCGGACGCACGCTGTCGGGCGGCGAGCAGCAGATGCTGGCGATTGCCCGCGCGTTGATCCGTGATGCACGCATCATCCTGCTGGACGAGCCGTTCGAGGGCCTGGCGCCGCTGATCGTGCGTGATCTCGTCGAGGTCTCACGCAATCTCGCCGCTGAGGGCCGCACCATGATTGTGGTTGAGCAGAACGTTGCGGCGGCATTGAGTTTCGCCAACCGCGTTTATGGGCTCAATAACGGCCACGTGGTGTTCGAAGGCACGCCTGCGGACCTCAACGCCAGCCCAGACCTAATGCGGGACTTCCTCGGCGTCGGAATGTGATTCCCGGGACGTAATCCCGGAGACAATGGCCCCGGGCAACGTGATTCCCTAGATTTCGATCGGCACCGCGAGGCGCCCGATCAGGAGCGCCACCTCATCGAGGTGATCACTGTCATGCGCCTCGACGGCTTCGGCGAGCCGGGTGACGCATTCGTCATCACTGATAAAGGGCAGGGAGTTGAGGTCGGTCGGAAGCGCGCGGTCGGTGTGCGTGGCTGGCATCGGTCACCTCGTTCGATTCGGAACTTGTTCAACGTCGCAACGGGCAGTCTTGCGGTGCAATAAGACTAAATAGCGACACGGTTGGAAAGATTATTCTTCGCCCGCATGCGACATGGGCCCGGCGAGAACGGGTCAAGCATCAAGAAAATCCCGTAACATGAGACTTTTTCGGAGTTTTCCCCGATTGGCGGCCTCTATGGGAAGAGGTGCATTTCCTGCTTTCCAAGCGCGGATCGCTTTGTTATACGCTGCGGCCTGCGAACAAGCTTCGCACGTTCCCTGGTAGCTCAGCGGTAGAGCATTCGACTGTTAATCGAATGGTCGCTGGTTCGAATCCAGCCCGGGGAGCCAAACATCCTTCCGCAAAAATGGCTGCCAGAAACCGCGCTCGGGACCGCCTCGATAGCGCGTTGGCTGCTGTGTTTTTACGAACCTTGCATCCCGCTGTGCGCTGCCGTAATTCCTGCAAAAGGAACTTCCAGCCGTTTGCAAGGGATTGCTCATGTCCGACTTTTCGACCGCACGCCAGAAGATGGTTGATGGTCAGGTGCGTCCCAGCGACGTCACCGATTTGCGCATCATTGATGCCATGCTCGCCGTGCCGCGCGAGGAGTTCGTTCCTGCCAGCCAGCGCGCCATGGCCTATCTGGACCTCGACCTGGAAGTCGCCCCGAATCGCTTTCTGATCAAGCCGGTGGTGCTGGCGCGGATGCTGCAGGCCTCCGACGTAAAGGCGACCGACAAGGTTCTGGTGGTTGGTTGCCCCACGGGCTATGCGGCCGCCGTGATCGCCCAATTTGCCGGGCAGGTCACCAGCGCGGCCGGCATGGCGGCTGATGGCGATGCCGCGAACGGCCCCTATGATCTGATCGTTCTGGCCGGCGCGACGGAAGTCGTCCCGACCGGGCTTTACAAGCAGCTGGCCCCCGATGGTCAGCTAGTGGGCGTATTCGCCCTGACCAAGCCCGCCCGCGCCGTGATCGTGACCCATTCCCACGAGGATTTTGGCTCCCGCCCGCTGTTCGATGCTACCGCACCGGTCCTGCCGGGCATGGAAAAGCTCCCGGCATTCGTTTTCTAGGGCTGACTGTCCGCCTTATCGGGCATCGGGGCACCGCTAATATCGCCAGCGGTAATTACAAGTGTGGCTTGGATGTCCCATTCGCCAAGTTTTCACTGTCAAGTTTCCACGAGAGGTTCCGTCTCGCCAATGCGCGGAATATGGTGAGTGGAGACTCGCTAACGGACATCATCTGTTCGGTCGCCATAAGTGTGCGCCCGGATCAGTGAACGGCATGAATGGATTACCAAGAATGGGCGGCGTAAAAGCTCTCACCGGTGCTGCAGCTGCGGCCCTTTTGCTGGCATTTGCCGGAGCGTCACCCGTTCTGGCTGACACGATCGAAGCGGCGTTGGTTCGCGCTTATCAGAACAATCCTCAATTGAATGCCCAGCGCGCTTCGGTGCGCGTCACTGACGAGAACGTGCCGCAGGCTTTGTCGGGTTATCGGCCGAGGGTCGCGATCACCGCGAGCGGCGGCTATCAGTACACGGACGCGGTCAACAGCATTGCAGGTACTGCGACCGCAATTCACGGCGTGCAGGTTCCCCGCGCCGTCGGCGCAACCATCACGCAGAATGTGTACAACGGCCAGCAGACGGCGAATCGCACACGCGCCGCCGAGGGACAGGTTTCCGCTGCGCGCGAAGGTCTGCGCGTACTCGAACAGTCAGTGATTCTCTCCGCCGCGACGATCTACATGGACTATCTGCGCGACTCGGCCGTGGTCGAGGTGCAGAAGAGCAACGTGCGCGTGCTCGAGCAGACGCTGAAGCAGACCCGCGATCGCTTCAATGTCGGCGAAGTCACCCGTACCGACGTGGCGCAGTCCGAAGCCCAGCTCGCTGCCGGCCGTACTCAGTTGCTGACCGCCGAGTCGAATCTCACCACCACGCGCTCGAACTTCCGCCGCATCATCGGCAACGAACCGAGCAACCTGCAGGCGGGTTCGCCCGTTGATCGCTTCCTTCCGAATACGCTGCCCGGCGCCGTCGATCTAGGCCTCGTCGAAAACCCCAACGTCACCGCGGCGATGTTCGGTATCGACGTCAGCTTCCTCAATGTGAAGGTCAACGAAGGCGCTCTGTTCCCGAGCGTGACTTTGCAGGCCAACATCCAGCAGGGTTGGGAACAGTCGATTTCGCAGCCGCGCGGTTTGACGGCATCAGGCATCGCGCAGGTGTCGATCCCGGTTTACCAGGGCGGCGCGGAATATTCGCTGATCCGGCAGTCCAAGGAAACGCTAGCCCAGCAGCGTCTAGCACTGGAACAGGTGCGCGATCAGACCCGCGCGAGCGTCGTGCAGGCCTGGGGGCAGTTGCTGGCGGGCAGGGCGCAGGTCTCGTCCGCACAGGCGCAGGTGCAGGCTTCGGAAATTGCACTGAACGGCGTTCGCGAAGAAGCCAAGGCCGGCCAGCGCACCACGCTCGACGTGTTGAACGCCCAGCAGGCGCTGGTGAACGCGCGCGTCGCGCTTGTCACCGCGCAGCATGATCGTGTGGTGGCATCATACTCGGTGCTTAACGCAGTCGGTCGTCTGTCACCGACGGTGATGAAGCTGAACACCAATGTGTATGACCCCAGCGTGCACTATCATCAGGTGCGCGATAGCTGGGTCGGCGTGCGTACGCCTGACGGGCGCTAACGCGCTCAGATATCACCTGATATCGTATCGAAAGGGCCGCTTGTGCGGCCCTTTGCTTGCAATCAATTTGTCCGATGACGTACCGTTTGCATTGCTGGCTTAGCGATTCGGAATGCCTTTCCTAATTCCTTGGGCATTTCCCGCGCGACAGTTGGTGGTCAGGCGTCGCTTGATCTTGGGGACAAGTCAGGCTTGCGCGCTGAATCGAACGGTCGTCAAAACGACAACCCGCAAATTCAGCCTCGTCTGGTGTAAAATATTGACGAGAGCGTTGATGATGCGGAGTCGGACATGACGCAACCTGCAAAGGTCCAGGAGCCCTCGATGGAGGAGATTCTGGCGTCGATCCGACGTATCATCGCCGACGACGAAGCGAAGCCGGCCGTCGCCGAAGTTGCTCCTCCCCCGCCGCCCAAGCCGGCTCCTGCAGCCAAGCCTGCTGCGATGACAGACATCCCGCCGTCGGCGATTCCTGCCGCGCAGGCTGCTGCCGCCCAAGCACCGCCGCCAGCCCCGAAGCCCGCGCCACCGCCGCCGGAGCCTGCTGCCTCCAACAGCCAGGACGACATCGACGCGATGTTGGCCAGTCTGGAAGCCGCGACCACCGAGGAAGAGGTGCGCCCGGCGCAGCCCGACGGTGATGTGTTCGAACTGACCGACGAGATGGTGGTCGCCGACCCCGAGCCGGAACCCGCATTCCAGCATGTCGAGCCGGATGACGACCTCGAATTCGCCGAAGCTGTCGCCGCCAGTAGCCAACGACCCGCACCGCGCTTCGACCCGCCGTCCTATGATCCGCCCCCGGTCGCACCGCAGCAGCAGATTCTGTCACACAGCACCGTGTCGTCCGTGGAGTCGGCCTTCAATGCGTTGGCAAATACGGTCCTGAGCAACAACGCGCGGACCCTTGAGGATCTCGTCAAGGAGATGCTGCGTCCGATGCTGAAGTCCTGGCTGGACGACAACCTGCCGGGCCTCGTCGAGCGCATCGTCAAGGCTGAGATCGAGCGCGTCTCACGCGGCGGCGGCCGCTAGGCCCGCGAGACAGGCAACGACGGCCTTTCGGGGCCTTCGTTTGGCCCTCCGGGATGGCTAAACAGCCCTATATGTTGACTTGAGCCGCGCTGGCGGGTTTCTAGCGCCATCGGCTTCCTGCGTTCGCCCCAGGCCTCAAAACCGTGGCCAAAAACCCCTGATTTGATTGAATTGTCATGATCGAAAAGACCTATCAGCCCGCCGATATCGAGACCCGCATCGCCGCTGCCTGGGAAGCCGAAGGCGCGTTCAAGGCGGGCCGCGCGGACCGGGTGGATGCCGAGCCCTATACGATCGTGATCCCGCCGCCGAACGTCACCGGCTCGCTGCATATGGGCCACGCCCTCAACAACACGCTGCAGGACGTGCTCTGTCGTTTCGAGCGCATGCGCGGCCGCGATGTGCTGTGGCAGCCCGGCACCGACCATGCTGGCATCGCGACCCAGATGGTGGTCGAGCGCCAGTTGATGGAGCGCCAGGAGCCCGGTCGTCGCGACATGGGCCGCGAGGCATTTCTCGAACGCGTCTGGAAGTGGAAGGCCGAGAGCGGCGGCGTCATCGTCAATCAGTTGAAGCGCCTCGGCGCCTCCTGCGACTGGTCGCGCGAGCGCTTCACCATGGACGAGGGCCTGTCCGAGGCCGTCATCAAGGTGTTCGTGCAGCTGCACCGCGAGGGCCTGATCTACAAGGACAAGCGCCTTGTGAACTGGGATCCGAAGCTGCTGACCGCGATTTCCGATCTCGAAGTCCAGCAGGTCGAGGTCAAGGGTAACCTCTGGCATCTGCGCTATCCGCTCGAAGGCAAGAGCTTCGATCCGGAAGATCCGACCTCGTTCATCACCGTTGCGACCACGCGTCCCGAGACGATGCTCGGCGACAGCGGCGTCGCCGTGAATCCGGATGACGAACGCTACACGCATCTGATCGGCAAGAACGTGGTTCTGCCGCTGGTCGGCCGCCTGATCCCGATCGTCGCAGATGAATATTCGGACCCGGAGAAGGGCTCCGGCGCGGTGAAGATCACGCCGGCGCACGACTTCAACGACTTCGAAGTCGGCAACCGCCACGGCCTTGCACGCATCAGCATCCTCGATATCGAAGGCAAGCTCGCACTCGCCGATAACGAGGACTATCTGCGCGGCTTGCCGGTCGCGGCGTCAGAGCTGGTCGAAGAATTGCACGGCATGGAGCGCTTCAAGGCGCGCAAGACCATCGTGCAGCGGCTGGAAGATTTCGGCTTCCTGGAGAAGATCGAGCCCAACACGCATATGGTGCCGCATGGCGACCGCTCCGGCGTCGTCATCGAGCCCTATCTGACCGACCAGTGGTATGTCGACGCCAAGACCATGGCGCAGCCGGCGATCGCCGCCGTGCGCACCGGCGCGACCGAGTTCGTGCCGAAGAACTGGGAAAAGACCTATTACGAGTGGATGGAGAACATCCAGCCATGGTGCATCTCGCGCCAGCTGTGGTGGGGCCATCAGATCCCGGCCTGGTACGGTCCGGACGGCAAGGTGTTCGTCGCCGAGACCGAGGAAGAAGCAGTCGGCAACGCACTCGGCTATTATGTCGAGCAGGAAGTGATCACGGAAGAGCAGGGCCACGATATGGCGCTCGATCCGGCGAAGCGCGAGGGCTTCATCACACGCGATGAAGACGTGCTCGACACCTGGTTCTCGTCAGCGCTGTGGCCGTTCTCGACGCTCGGCTGGCCGCAGAGCTCAGTCGATGTCGATCGCTACTATCCGACCAATGTGCTGGTGACCGGCTTCGACATCATCTTCTTCTGGGTCGCCCGGATGATGATGATGGGCATGCACTTCAAGAAGGATGTGCCGTTTCCGACCGTCTACATCCACGCCCTCGTCCGCGACGAGAAGGGCGCCAAGATGTCGAAGTCGAAGGGCAACGTCATCGATCCCCTGAACCTGATCGACCAGTACGGCGCCGATGCGCTGCGCTTCACGCTGGCTGCGATGGCCGCACAGGGCCGCGACATCAAGCTCGCGACCCAGCGCGTCGAGGGCTATCGCAATTTCGCGACCAAGCTCTGGAATGCCTGCCGCTTCGCCGAGATGAACGAGTGCGTGCTGCCGGCGGCTTTCGATCCGACCAAGGCCAAGGAAGTGCTCAACCGCTGGATCGCGCATGAGACCGTGAAGGCAACGCGCGAAGTCACCGAAGCCATCGAAGCCTATCGCTTCAACGATGCGGCGGGCGCGGCCTATCGCTTCGTCTGGAACGTGTATTGCGACTGGTATCTCGAACTCGCCAAGCCATTCATGATGGGCGAGGATGGTCCGGCCAAGACCGAAACCCGCGCGATGGTCGCTTGGGCCCGCGACGAAATCCTGAAGCTGCTGCATCCGTTCATGCCGTTCATCACGGAAGAACTCTGGGCCGTGACGGCGCCGCGCGACGGTCTGCTGGCGCTAGCGCCGTGGTCGCGCAAGGCGAGCCGCCTGACGCGCGAGCAGGAAGCGCTGATCATCGCGACCGCCGCGAGCGATCCGATCGTCGCACCGATCCTGATGGGCGATCCCGAACCGGTCGCCGATTTCAAGGATGACGCCGCCGAAGCCGAAATCGGCTGGGTCATCGATCTGGTGACAGAGGTTCGTTCGGTGCGTGCCGAGATGAACATCGTGCCGGCGACATTGACGCCACTCGTGCTGGCCGGTGCGTCTGCCGAAACTCAGGCCCGCGCCCAGCGCTGGAGCGACGTCGTGAAGCGCCTCGCGCGTCTCGGCGATATCTCGTTTGCCGATGTCGCGCCGCAAGGCGCCGTCCAGCTTCTGATCCGCGGTGAAGTCGCAGCGCTGCCGTTGAAGGGCGTGATTGATTTCGGCGCCGAGAAGACACGTCTCGACAAGGAATTGGTGAAAGCCGAAGCCGACATCAAGCGCGCCGACGCCAAGCTCTCCAACGAGAAATTCGTCGCCAACGCAGCGGAAGAGATCGTCGAGGAAGAGCGCGAGAAGCGCGAGGCAGCCGAGGCCCGCAAGGCCAAGACGCTGGAAGCGCTGGAGCGGTTGAAGAACGCGGTGTGATGCGCCGCAATTCCGCGACTGCCACAAGTCTCAATGTTCGTCATGGCCGGGCTTGTCCCGGCCATCCACGTCTTCCGTGCTAGTAGTGGCCAAGGCGTGGATACCCGGGACAAGCCCGGCCATGACAGCGCTATAATTACCTCGCAAACGGCTTGCTGAGATAACGCGAGCCTCTCACCCCGTATCGCCACGGCAATTCCACGGCCTTGGTGATGCCGATGCGGATGCCTGCGACAATGTCCGGCACTTCCGTCCTTGCGTGAATCGCAATCGGCGGCTTGTCCAAAGCCAGCCCGTTATGCGCGATGCTGATGCTGAGCGCCTGGCAGACCTTGCCAGGCCCGGAGCACAGCATACGCTCATCCTGTAGCCCGCGTCGCAGCTGCATCTCGCCAATCCCGAAGGTCGGCTGCAGGGCCCGGATCAGCACGGCGCTGGCCGCCCCCTCGGCCTCGCAGACGAAATTCACGCACCAGTGGATGCCGTAGGAGCGGTAGACATAGGCAAAGCCGGGCGGCCCGAACATGATCTGGTTGCGCGGCGTCTGCCCGTTGAAGGAGTGGGCCGCGGGCTCGGTGTGATGATAGGCCTCGACCTCGACGATCTCGCCACCGACGCCATCCACCAGGAGTGTCGCACCGATCAGTTCGGGGGCCACATCGTGCACGCTCCGCGCGAAAAAGCTGCGTTTGAGTGCCTTGCCGAGCTTTTGAGGGATTTGGTGAGGTTTTGGAGCCATTCTGCCTGCTATGTTACGATGCAGGGCCTGGCAAGGCGAGGGCGGGTTGCAGGACAGGGCCCGGCGGATTACCTAAGGCTTCACTCAGAACGGACAGTTCATGGTCGTCGTCCTCGATACCGTATCCACCACGCAGCTCCGCCCACGTCACCCTGAAAAAGTGAATCGGCCGGATTCGTTCTCGCCGCCGAAGCCGGACTGGATCCGGGTCCGTGCGCCGACCAGCCGTGGCTATGGCGACACCCGCAAGATCGTCAAGGAAAACGGTCTCGTTACCGTGTGCGAGGAAGCCGGCTGCCCGAATATTGGCGAGTGCTGGCAGAAGAAGCACGCCACCTTCATGATCATGGGTGACACCTGCACCCGCGCCTGTGCGTTCTGCAACGTCAAGACGGGCATGCCCAACGCGCTCGACGGCATGGAGCCCGAGCATGTCGCCGAAGCCGTGCGCAAGCTCGGCCTGCATCATGTGGTCATCACCTCGGTGGACCGCGACGATCTCGCCGATGGCGGCGCCGAACATTTTGCGCAGACGATTCGTGCGATCCGCGCGGCATGTCCCACGACCACCATCGAAATCCTGACGCCTGACTTCCTGCGCAAGCCGGGCGCCCTCGAAGTCGTTGTCGCGGCGAAGCCCGACGTGTTCAATCACAATCTCGAAACCGTGCCGTCGCGCTATCTGACGGTGCGACCGGGCGCGCGTTATTTCCATTCGCTGCGCCTGCTGCAGAAGGTCAAGGAACTCGACCCGACCATCTTCACCAAGTCCGGCATCATGGTCGGCCTCGGCGAGGAGCGCCCTGAAGTGTTGCAGGTTATGGACGACATGCGCTCGGCCGATATCGACTTCCTGACCATCGGCCAGTATCTGCAGCCGACGCGCAAGCATCACGTGGTGTCGCGCTATGTCACCCCCGATGAATTCAGCGGCTATGAGAAAGTCGCCTACACCAAGGGCTTCCTGATGGTGTCGGCGAGCCCGCTGACGCGCTCGTCGCATCATGCCGGCGAGGATTTTGCCAAGCTGCAGGCTGCGCGCGCCGCTCTCGCGCGCTGAGAACGCGACGATGCCGAGATTTGCCAACAAGCGCCGCGTGCGCCACAGCGCCTCCCAGATGTTCGATCTGGTTGCTGATGTCGAGCGCTATCCGGAATTCGTGCCGTTGTGCAAGTCGTTGAAGATTCGCCAGCGCACGCCGCAGGAGAATGGCACCGAGGTCATCGTTACCGACATGACTGTGTCGTTCAAGCTGGTGCAGGAATCCTTCACCAGCCGCGTGACGCTGGATCGGCCGAACCTGAAGATCATGGTCGAATATCTGCGCGGCCCATTCAGCAATCTCGAAAATCGCTGGACCTTTGAGCCGAAGGCCGAAGGTCAGGAATGCGACGTCGGCTTCTTCATTGCCTATGAGTTCAAGAGCCGCATGTTGGCGATGCTGATGGGAACGATGTTCGACGCAGCATTCCAGCGCTTTGCCGTAGCCTTCGAGAAGCGCGCGGACGAAGTCTATCGTGTGCCGCGCGTCACGGGCGTTCCGTCTACTTCTTAGTCGTCGGCTTCTTCAACGGCGCGGTCGGCCGGCGACGCTTGACGGCAGTCCGTCGCGGCGAACGCGCCACGCGCGGGCGCGCCAGACTCGCTGCTTCGCGCTTCTTGGCCGGCGGCTGTGGCCCACGTGCCAATTCCATCAGCATCCGCAGAGCTTCAAGCACGGAGCGCTGACGCACCGCGCTACGGCCAATGGCGCCGAAACGGCATTCCTTGTTGACGATGCGACCGTCACGCGACGCAACGGCAAAATGCACGAGGCCGACCGGCTTGCCCGGCGTTGCGCCTCCGGGACCTGCGATGCCTGTGATCGACACTGCGAGGTCAACGTCGGCTTCTTCCAAAGCGCCGACCGCCATCTGGATCGCCGTCTCCTTGCTGACCGCACCAAAGCTGTCGAGCGTCGCAGTCTTGACGCCGAGCATCGCGTGTTTGGCGGCATTGGAATAGGTGACGAAGCCGCGATCGATCACGTCGGACGAGCCGGGAATTTCGGTCAGTGCGCCAGCGACGAGGCCGCCGGTGCAGGACTCAGCGGTCGCGATCGTCAGCTTGCGGCTGCGGCAGAGATCGAGCAGCGCGCGGGAGAGGGCTCGTGCGTCGCTCGCTGCCATGTCAGTCCATCCAGGGAAGGCGAATGGTAGCAGCCGCAGTCGCGGCGATACCTTCTTCACGGCCGGTGAAGCCGAGACGTTCGCTGGTGGTCGCCTTCACCGCGACGCGTGACAATGCCACACCGGAAATCTCGCTGATCTTGGCGCGCATCGCATCGCGCAGCGGACCGATTTTGGGTCGCTCGCAGATCAACGTCACTTCAAGATTGGCTATACGGCCGCCACGTGCGGTCACGCGCTCCACGGCGTATTTCAGGAACTTGTCGGACGCCGCGCCCTTCCATTTGTCATCACTCGGCGGGAAGTGCGAACCGATATCGCCGTCAGCCAGCGCGCCCAGGATCGCATCGACCAGCGCATGCAAGCCGACGTCGCCATCTGAGTGAGCAAGGAAGCCGCGCGTATGCGGCACACGGACGCCGCAGATCATCAGGTGATCGCCGTCGCCGAAGGCGTGCACGTCATAGCCCGTGCCCATGCGGATATCGCCGAGCGAGGCGGCGAGACGCGCTTCTTCACGAATGAAATCTTCGGGAGTCGTGAGCTTCATATTTGCAAGATCGCCTTCAAAGGTTGCCACGGTCAATCCCGCCCATTCGGCGAGCGCGGCATCGTCGGTGAAATCATCGCGGCCTTCCTTTGCAGCACGACGATGCGCTTCAAGGATGACATCAAAACGAAATGCCTGTGGCGTTTGCGCGCTGCGCAAGCGTGCACGGTCCGGCGTCGCTTCCACGTGTCCGGCCTCGTTGACCTGTTTGATCGTATCGGTAACGGCGACGCCGGGCACCGCAGCGCCAGTGATCTGTGCCGCGGCGATCGCACGCTCGATCAAAGCAGGGGTCACGAACGGGCGGGCTGCATCGTGAATCAACACGATGTCCGGCGCGTGATCTGCCAGTGCTTCCAGTCCGGCATGCACCGAAGCCTGACGCGTCGCACCGCCATTAGCAGGAACATGATACCTCAGATCGCTGACCGCCTCGTTGAAGATCGCGATGTCGTCGGGATTTGTAATCGGCTGGACCGCAAAGACCTGGGGATGGTTGCAGAACGGCTCCATAGCCCGCGAGATAACGCTGCGGCCTCCGATCATGCGATATTGCTTCGGTCCACCGGCGCCAGCGCGGAGGCCGCGGCCGGCGGCAACGATAATGGCGGCTGTCTTCAAACCGGCAGGATTAGGTGATTTTGTCATCAGGGTCAGGTGATTAAGGGGTAAGCGGTGATCGCACAGCCCTTAGCACGGCCGCGGGCAAAAACAGTATGATTACATTCTCGTGGCTGCATAAGAGTGCATTGCTGCACTGCACTTGCAAAATGAGCGCATCTGTCTAATGTGTAGGCATGACGGTTGACTGCACAACAAATGTGCGCATTATGCGCCCTATGCCCGCAATGCAGCGGACGAGAGAACGACGAGCAGGTCTGTGACCACCCCGGACTCAGTATACAGCAAGCCGTTACAAATCGGTGGCATCGAGATCGCCAACCGGGTCGTTTTGGCGCCGATGTCGGGTATCACCGATGCGCCATTCCGGCGGCTCACCGCCGAACTCGGAGCCGGCCTCGTCGTGTCAGAAATGACCGCCAGCGACGATCTCGTCAATGGTCGTCCCATGTCGGTATTGCGCTGCGAAGCGACAGGGATTGGCCCGCATGTGGTCCAACTGGCCGGCTGTGAGACCCACTGGATGGCGGAGGGGGCCCGTGTGGCCGAAGCCGCCGGCGCCGACATCATCGATATCAATATGGGCTGCCCGGCGCGGCATGTGACCGGTGGCCAGTCTGGCTCCGCGCTGATGCGCGACCTCGATCATGCGTTGAAGCTGATCGAGGCGACCATCGCTGCCGTGAAAGTGCCTGTGACTCTCAAGATGCGCCTGGGCTGGGACGATCGCATGCTGAACGCGCCTGAGCTTGCGCAGCGCGCAGAGCAGGCGGGTGTGCAGCTCATCACCGTGCACGGTCGCACGCGATGCCAGTTCTACAAGGGCGAGGCAGACTGGAGCGCCGTGCGCCCGGTGAAGGACGCCGTCAGCATTCCCGTCATCGTCAATGGTGACATCACCTCCTACGACAAGGCGGTGAGTGCTCTGAAGATGTCCGGCGCCGATGCCGTGATGATGGGTCGGGGCGCGCAGGGTATGCCGTGGCTGCCCGGCCAGATCGGCCGACGTCTTGAAACCGGCATCGCGGAAGCCGTGCCGTCGCTGCAGCAGCAACTCGCTTATATCTGCGCCCTATACGACGATGTGGTCCGTCACTACGGCCTGCGCATCGGCCTGCGTCACGCACGCAAGCATCTCGGCTGGGCGCTTGATGCGGCAGCGGCTACGAGCTGCGCGCCGACCGAGACCCTGAAGACCTGGCGACAGAAGATCCTTACATCCGAAGATCCCTCCGGTGTGCAGCGGTCTCTGAATGACGCTTTTGATGATTTCGCATGGAGTGCTGCCGCATGAACGCCGCAGAGCACCGTCGCCCTGTCCCGACCGACAGTGAGGCCATTCTCAACGCGCTACCTAATCCGGTGATCCTGATCGCGCCCGATGGCAAGATTGTCGACGCCAATATGGCTGCGGAATCCTTTTTCGAGATTTCTACGCAGTTCTTGCGCAGGCAGTCTCTGAAAGAACTGGTGCCATTCGGCAGTCCGCTGCTGGCGCTGATCGATCAGGTTCGCGCCGCCGGTTCGCCGGTGAACGAATACAAGGTGGATCTGGGCACACCGCGCATCGGCGGCGATCGTCAGGTCGATCTGCATGTCGCGCCGCTCACCGAGCGTCCCGGCCATATTGTGGTGATGCTGCAGGAACGCACCATTGCCGACAAGATGGACCGTCAGCTCACCCATCGCAGCGCTGCGCGTTCGGTGATCGCGCTGGCGGCCATGCTGGCGCATGAGATCAAGAATCCGCTGTCGGGCATTCGCGGAGCCGCTCAGCTACTTGAGCAGTCGGCATCGTCGGAAGACCGCATGCTGACACGCCTGATCATGGACGAAGCCGATCGCATCGTGACGCTGGTCGATCGCATGGAAGTGTTCGGCGACGACCGCCCGGTGGCGCGTGGCCCGGTCAACATTCACTCCGTCCTCGATCACGTGAAGCGCCTCGCGCAGTCCGGCTTCGCCCGCAACATCCGCTTCATCGAGGATTACGACCCGTCGCTGCCGCCGGTGCTGGCCAATCAGGACCAGCTCATTCAGGTGTTCCTGAATCTGGTGAAGAACGCCGCGGAAGCCATCGTCGATCTCGGCTCCGATGGCGAGATCCAGCTCACCACCGCGTTCCGGCCGGGCGTCCGCCTGTCTGTGCCGGGCAAGAAATCGCGCGTCTCGCTGCCGCTGGAATTCTGTGTCAAGGACAACGGCCCCGGCGTTCCCGAAGATCTGCTGCCCAACCTGTTCGATCCCTTCGTCACCACCAAACCGACCGGAAGCGGCCTGGGTCTTGCATTGGTAGCGAAGATTGTCGGCGATCACGGTGGGATCATCGAATGTGAATCTCAGCCACGAAAGACGACTTTTCGCGTGCTGCTGCCGATGTTCAACCCCGCCAAGAAATTGGACGACAAGACCCTTGATCCGAGCAGCGCCGATGCCCCCGCGGCACCGACGCACACCTCACAGACGTAAGACGAGGACTAACGATGGCTGCAGGTAGCATTCTGGTTGCGGACGATGATACGGCGATCCGCACCGTCCTCAATCAGGCGCTATCGCGCGCCGGATATGAGGTTCGCCTGACCGGGAACGCAGCCACGTTGTGGCGCTGGGTCAGCCAGGGCGAGGGCGACCTTGTGATCACCGACGTGGTGATGCCTGACGAAAACGCGTTCGATCTGCTGCCGCGTATCAAGAAGATGCGGCCCAATCTGCCGGTTATCGTGATGAGCGCGCAGAACACCTTCATGACCGCGATCCGCGCCTCCGAGCGCGGTGCCTATGAATATCTGCCGAAGCCGTTCGATCTGAAGGAATTGATCGCCATCGTCGGTCGCGCGCTGTCCGAGCCGAAGGAGCGTGTCGCAAGCCACGCCGATGACGGCGAGTTCGACTCGATCCCGCTGGTCGGCCGTTCGCCGGCGATGCAGGAAATCTACCGCGTCCTCGCCCGCCTGATGCAGACCGATCTGACGGTGATGATCTCCGGCGAGTCCGGCACCGGCAAGGAACTGGTGGCCCGCGCGCTGCACGACTACGGCAAGCGCCGCAATGGCCCGTTCGTTGCGGTCAACATGGCGGCGATCCCGCGCGACCTCATCGAGTCCGAACTGTTCGGCCACGAGCGCGGCGCCTTCACCGGCGCCAATGCCCGCGCCACCGGTCGCTTCGAGCAGGCTGAAGGCGGCACACTGTTCCTAGACGAAATCGGCGATATGCCGATGGAAGCCCAGACCCGTTTGCTGCGCGTGTTGCAGCAGGGCGAATACACGACGGTTGGCGGCCGCACGCCGATCAAGACCGACGTGCGTATCGTCGCCGCCTCCAACAAGGATCTACGCATCCTGATCCAGCAGGGCCTGTTCCGCGAGGATCTGTTTTTCCGCCTCAACGTCGTGCCATTGCGCCTGCCGCCGCTGCGCGAGCGCATCGAGGATCTGCCCGATCTGATCCGCCACTTCTTTGCACTCGCGGAGAAGGACGGCCTGCCGCCGAAGAAGCTCGACGCTTTGGCGCTCGAGCGCATGAAGCAGCATCGCTGGCCGGGCAATGTTCGCGAACTGGAAAACCTCGCGCGCCGTCTGGCAGCACTCTATCCGCAGGACGTCATTACCGGCTCGGTGATCGACGGCGAACTGGCGCCGCCCGCTGTGGCCTCGGGTGGTAGCGCGCCGACCGGCGTGGATAATCTCGGTGGTGCCGTCGAGGTCTATCTGTCCTCGCACTTCTCCGGCTTCCCGAACGGCGTGCCGCCGCCGGGCCTCTATCACCGCATTCTCCGCGAGATCGAGGTACCGCTGCTGACCGCAGCACTGGCCGCGACCCGTGGCAACCAGATTCGCGCTGCGGATCTGCTCGGCCTCAACCGCAACACGCTGCGGAAGAAGATTCGCGATCTCGATATCCAAGTCTATCGAACCGGCGGCTGATCCCGGCAGCGGGATCGAGCAATTCCAGGGTTTGAGACGCAAAAACAAACGAAAACGCAGGGTATGCGTTTTCGTTAGCTAGTCTGCGCCGTGGATTTGTCGTAATTGGGCAACATTGTTGTATGATTGCATCAGTGCGGTCCGGGCTGTCTCCGGCAGCCGCACGGCGTCCACGCTCACCACATTGTCGGAATGACCAGCGCAGACACGTCGGCTACAGCCTATGAACCGTCGATGGCGGAGCCGCGCAGGTGGACCCTGCGGCGGCTGTTCGTGCCATTGGCCGTTGGCTTGGCACTCCTGTCGTCATGCCTGACCTTCCTCGTTCTGAATGGCCTTACGCCGATCGCACCGACCCATCAGGTCGTCGTCACCTTTCTGCTGATCAATGCCGCCAGCGTCCTCCTGCTGGTCCTGATCATCGCGCGGGAGATCTGGAAGGTCGTCCAGGCGCGTCGCAGGGGCAGGGCGGCGGCCCGGCTGCATGTCCAGATCGTCAGCCTGTTCTCGGTGATCGCTGTGCTGCCGGCGGTGCTCGTCTCGATCGTCGCCAATGTGACCCTCGACCGCGGCCTCGACCGGCTGTTCTCCGGCCCGACCAAGGCGGTCATCAACAATTCGCTCGTGATTGCCAGCGCTTATCTGCACGAGCACGGCCAGTTGATTGGCGGTGATATCCTCGGTATGGCCGACGATCTCGCGCGCATCCAACCGCTTTTCTATCAGGACCGCGGTACGTTCCGTTCGTTGATGATGGCAAATGCAACCGCGCGCAATCTGCCGGGCGCCATGTTGATCGACAAGGATCGCAACGTCATCGAACCCGACCAGCCCGGCATCAAACAGGAATTCTCACCGCCGCCGGCAGACTTCCTCGTCAATGTCAGCGCGTCCGAGCCGGCCATCGCTGTGATCCCCGAGGGAAATTACGTCGCCGCCGTGATCCGATTGCGCGCGTTCGACAACATGTTCCTCTATGTCGCCCGCAAGCTCGATCCGCGCGTGGTCGCGCAGATGAACCAGAGCCAGGCCGGTGCGGCCGAATATGCCGAACTGGAATCGCGCAGGCTCGGCATTCAGGTCGCCTTCGCGCTGATGTTCACCGTGATCGCACTGACGGTGCTGATGTCCGCCGTGCTGATCGGACTGAATTTCGCCAACTGGCTGGTGGCGCCGATCCGCCGCCTGATGGGCGCTGCGAACATGGTCTCGACCGGTGATCTTCACGTCCAGGTGCCGGTGATCCAGTCGGAGGGCGATCTCGCCCATCTCGGCGAGACGTTCAACAAGATGACGCAGGAGCTGCGCACCCAGCGCGACGAACTGGTCAGCGCCAGCGACGTCATCGACAGTCGCCGCCGTTTCATCGAGGCCGTGTTGTCATCGGCCAGCGCCGGCATCATCGGCGTCGATGGCTCGAACATGATCGGCATTCTCAACCGCTCGGCCGAGAAGCTGGTCGGACATTCGGAGTCCGAGACGCTGGGCCACCCGCTGCACGAGATCATTCCCGAGCTCGATGAATTGATGCAGACCGCACGCGAGGGATCGCAGCGGCTGGTGCAGGGGCAGGTGACGATCACCCGCGACGGGCAGGAGCGCAATCTGTCGGTGCGCGTCAGCGCCGAACAGACCAGCCAGTCGCGCGACAGCTACATCATCACCCTCGACGACATCACCGAACTCGTCTCGGCACAGCGCACCTCGGCCTGGGCCGACGTGGCGCGCCGCATCGCGCATGAGATCAAAAATCCGCTGACGCCGATCCAGCTCTCCGCCGAGCGCATCAAGCGCAAGTTCGGCAAGGTGATCGTCGACGACAAGGCGATCTTCGAACAATGCACCGACACCATCGTCCGGCAGGTCGACGATATCCGGCGCATGGTCGACGAATTTTCGCGCTTTGCGCGCATGCCCAAGCCCGTGATCGAAGGTGAGGATGTCGCCGACACTGTGCGTCAGGCCGTATTCCTGATGCGGGTCGGTCACCCCGACCTCGACATCTCCGCCGAGATCAAGGAAGAGCCGATGCGCGCGCGGTTCGACCGCCGACTGATCTCGCAGGCGCTCACCAATATCATCAAGAATGCGACAGAGGCGATCGAGGCCGTGCCGCCAGAAGAACTCGGCAAAGGTCGTATTGATGTCACAGCGTCGCGCGAGAACGACATGATCTTGATCGACGTGATCGACAACGGCATCGGTCTGCCGACCGTCAACAGGTCGCGTTTGCTCGAACCCTATGTCACGACTCGCGAGAAGGGCACTGGCCTCGGCCTCGCGATCGTCGGCAAGGTGCTCGAGGATCATGGTGGAGGCATCGAACTTGGCGACGCATCGAGTGTACGTCCAGGACAGCGCGGTGCCTGGATGCGACTGCGGTTTTCTATCTCTGGTCAGAAGGCTGACGCGGACAAGAGTGAACCGGAAGCCCCGCCTGACGACGAACCGAAGATCAAAACTGCTACCGGCAACTGACAAGAATAAACGTGACCAGGATATTTTGACCCATGGCAAATGACATTCTGATCGTCGACGACGAAGCCGATATTCGCGATCTTGTTGCGGGCATTCTGGATGATGAGGGCTTCACCACCCGCACCGCACGAGACAGCGATTCCGCGCTCGCGGAAATCGCCAATCGCCGCCCCAACATGGTGTTTCTCGACATCTGGCTGCAGGGCAGCAAGCTCGACGGCCTGCAACTGCTCGAGCAGGTCAAACGCGACAATCCCGAATTGCCTGTGGTGATGATCTCAGGCCACGGCAATATCGAAACCGCCGTCGCAGCGATCAAGCGCGGCGCCTACGACTTCATCGAAAAGCCGTTCAAGGCTGACCGGCTTATCCTTGTGGCGACGCGCGCGCTGGAAACCTCGCGACTGAAACGCGAAGTCAAGGAACTGAAGCAACTCGCGCCGGTCGCCAATTCGCTGACGGGGCGCTCGGCCGCCATGAACCAGCTACGGCAGACCATCGATCGCGCCGCCAAGGCCAATAGCCGCATTCTGATCGTCGGCCCGTCGGGCGCCGGCAAGGAGCTCGCCGCGCGCACGCTGCACACGGCCTCTGCCCGCTCCACGGGGCCGTTCGTCGTCATCAACGCTGCGGCGATTACGCCGGAGCGCATGGAAGTCGAACTGTTCGGCATCGAACAGTCCAATGGCGAACAGGCGCGCAAGGCTGGCGCTCTGGAAGAAGCCCATGGTGGCACGCTGTTCATCGACGAGATCGGCGATCTGCCGCGCGAGACCCAGAACAAGATCCTGCGCGTGCTGGTCGATCAGACTTTCATGCGGGCAGGGGGCACCACCAAGGTCAATGTCGACGTCCGCATCATCTCGTCGACCGCGCGTAATCTCGAAGAGGAAATCGCCGAAGGTCGTTTCCGTGAGGATCTTTATCATCGCCTCTCGGTGGTGCCGATCCGCGTGCCGCCGCTGTCCGAGCATCGCGAGGATATTCCGGAGCTCATCGAATATTTCATGGAGCAGATCTCCATCGCGACGGGCCTGCCGAAGCGACAGATCGGCGAGGACGCCATGGCCGTCCTGCAGTCCCACGTCTGGCCCGGCAATATCCGGCAGCTTCGCAACAACGTCGAACGCGTCATGATCCTGGCCGGCGGCGGACCGGAAGTGATCATCACCGCCGACATGCTGCCGCAGGACGTCGGTTCGATGGTGCCGTCGATGCCGACCAGCAACAATGGCGAGCACATCATGGGCCTGCCGCTGCGCGAAGCCCGCGAAGTGTTCGAACGCGATTATCTGATTGCGCAGATCAGCCGTTTTTCGGGTAATATCTCGCGCACCGCTGAATTCGTCGGCATGGAGCGCTCCGCTTTGCACCGCAAGCTCAAGGCGCTCGGCGTCGGCTAAATCACTCACCTCACTTCAAAGCTTCAACTCAAGCCTCGGAACGAACATGTCGCGCATCGCCTATGTGAATGGTCAATACGTCAACCTGCGCGATGCCGCCGTGAACGTTGAGGACCGCGGCTATCAGTTCGCCGATGGCATTTACGAGGTTTGCGAGATCATCGGTGGCAAGATGGTCGATTTTCCCCGTCATATTGCGCGCATGCAGCGCTCGTTGCGGGAGCTGCGCATCGCCGAGGCCATGCCGCTGACATCGCTCAAGGTGGTGATGCAGGAAGTCATTCGTCGCAACCGCATCAATTACGGCATCGTCTATCTGCAGATCAGCCGTGGCGTCGCCCATCGCGATCACGGATTTCCGTCGCCGGACGTGAAGCCAAGTGTGGTCGTGACGGCGAAATCGCTCAACTTCGCCAAGAACCAGGCGACTGCTGCCAAGGGCGTGAAGGTCATCACCACGGCCGAGAATCGCTGGCCGCGCGTCGACATCAAGACTGTCGGTCTGCTGCCCAATGTGCTGGCGCGCCAGGAAGCGCGCGACAAGGGCGCCTATGAAGCCTGGTATGTCGACGCCGATGGTTTCGTCACCGAGGGCGCGTCGTGCAACGCCTGGATCGTCACCAAGGACGGCAAGGTGGTGACGCGTACGGCCGCGTCAGGCATTCTCGCAGGCATCACCCGCGCCGTACTGATCGAGGTTCTGGCTTCGATGCAGCTCAAGCTGGAAGAGCGGAACTTCACACCGGCAGAGGCTTATGACGCCGCGGAAGCCTTCGTCTCGTCGGCGAGTCAGATCGTGATGCCGGTCATCAATATCGACGGCAAACCGATCGGTGACGGCAAGCCTGGTGGTATCGCGACGCGCCTGAGGCAGGAATTCCATAAATTCGCAGCGATTTCATAAAATTTGCCGGGCTTTTAGGCACCAATTCCGCGTTCCGGCTTGCCTAAAAAGCGCGCCTGCCGTCTAATCACGTCGTCGCGCTCCCGGAGGGGGATCTCAGGGGAAAGTGCGGCAGCTTGGTAAGGCCCCGGAGAGGGCTGCGCCGGGTTCAAAAAAAGCAACAAAACAGACTGCGGGATTAAAAAAAATGGCGGCAGACCGCGCACAAAATCTACAGGACACCTTCCTCAACCACGTACGCAAGACCAAGACTCCGCTCACGATCTTTCTGGTGAACGGCGTCAAATTGCAGGGCATTGTCACCTGGTTCGATAATTTCTGTCTTCTGCTCCGGCGCGACGGACACTCGCAGCTGGTGTATAAGCATGCGATCTCGACCATCATGCCGGGCGCACCGATTCAGCTTTTTGAGGGTGGCGAGGATCCGGCTTGAGCGAACTCCTGAGAGACGCTTGATTGGAATTTCGTAGCTTCGAAGGCAATGCTGCCGACCGACCCTCGGCCAGCAGCGAATCGACCGGCCGCGTTCTCGTGGTCGGTCCTTACCTGCGCGAACGGCGGGGCGACGCCGACGCGCAAGCCTATTCTCATGTCCGCGATACGGAAGCCCGGCTCGAAGAGGCGGTTGGTCTCGCACGCGCCATCGACCTCACCGTGGTCGAGGCCGTCGCCGCGCCGCTGAGCCAGATCCGCCCGGCCACCTATCTCGGCAAGGGCAAGGTCGAGGAGATCGCCGGCCTGATCGCGGCGAACGAGATCGGCATCGTGGTGATGGATTGCGCGCTGTCGCCGATCCAGCAGCGCAATCTCGAAAAGGAACTGAAGGCCAAGGTGCTCGACCGCACCGGTCTCATCCTTGAAATCTTCGGCCGACGTGCCAAGACCAAGGAAGGCACGCTGCAGGTCGAGCTTGCGCATCTCAATTATCAACGCAGCCGTCTGGTCCGTTCATGGACCCATCTGGAGCGCCAGCGCGGCGGCTTTGGCTTTATGGGCGGCCCCGGCGAAACCCAGATCGAGGCGGATCGCCGCATGATCGGCGACCGCATCGCGCGGCTCGAAGCCGATCTGAAGAAGGTCCAGGCAACGCGGCGCCTGCATCGCGCCGGCCGCCAGCGCGTGCCGTATCGCGTTGTTGCGCTGGTCGGTTACACCAATGCCGGCAAGTCGACGCTGTTCAACCGGCTGACGCGCGCCGACGTGCAGGCCGAGGACATGTTGTTCGCGACCCTCGATCCGACGCTGCGCGCGCTGACGCTGCCGCATGGCGGCAAGGCCATGCTGTCGGACACGGTGGGCTTCATCTCCAACCTGCCGACCCAGCTCGTAGCCGCGTTTCGCGCGACGCTGGAAGAGGTACTGGAAGCCGACATCATTCTCCATGTCCGCGACATCTCGCATGAGGATGCGGAAGCGCAGCAAAGCGACGTCGACAACGTGCTGCGCAAGCTCGGCATCGATACCGATGCAACAGCGCGCATTCTCGAAGTTTGGAACAAGATCGATCGTTTCCCTCCGGAGGAGCGCGAGAACCTCGCCAATATCGCGGCGCGGCGGCCGCTGGACAAGCCGTGCTTCATGGTCTCAGCCGAAACCGGCGAGGGCATCGACGATCTGCTCGCTGCCATCGAAACACGGCTCGCCGCCAGCCGCATCACGCTGGATCTGTCGATTGATGCTGCGGACGGCGCCGGCGTGAGCTGGCTGCATCGCAATGCGGAAGTACTGGTGAAAGAACTGCACGACGGCCATTTCGACATGGTGGTGCGTGTCGATGAGACCAAACGCGATATCGTCATGAGTCGGTTCAGTGCAGTGCTGCATCCGGTCGTGGATCTGAGTGCCTGACGAAACTCCGTTGTTGTTCAGGTGGCAGCTTTAAACGCCATGAACACTGCCATGCCGGCGATGACAGCGATGAGTGTCATCCGCAAAGCTCTCTGACTTATGCGATTCGCCAGCCGTGATCCAAGACCGGTACCGATCCACAGCCCAATGATCAGACTTGCAATCGTGAGCCACGGCAGCTCTGTGCCCTGCCGCACATAGAGCAGGGCGGCCGGTAAAGTGACGGGCAGTGCCGTGACGGCAAGGCTAAGGGCCTGGGATTGATGCTGGGACACCTTCAGCAGGCCCGTCATCAAGGCGGTGATCGCAAGCCCGCCGCCGATCCCCAGAAATCCCGACGACCAGCCCGCGACCGCGCCGATGGCGACGAGCGCTGACCCGCGTAACGGCACCTCTTTCGCTTCGTCTGCAGTGCCTTCGAGCTTGGGATGTGACGGCCGACGGATGACGATCACTTCGAGAACCAGCAGATAGCCGACAAAAGTCCATTGCAGCGCGCGAGCAGAAACGGTTGTTGCGAGCAAGGCGCCAACGCACCCGCCCACTGCAAATCCGATGGCCAGCCAGGCAAGCCAGCGCGGCGGCACGTGATGGCCGCTGCGTTGATAGTTGCGGACGCCGCAAAGACTGGTGGGCACGACCTGCACGACGAGAGAAACGCCCTGGGCGACGTGCTGATCTTTGCCAAGCAGGAGCACCAGCAGCGGGACGAGGATTCCGCCACTGGTAATACCGAGCAAGCCGGACGCCATGCCGCCGACACCGCCCGCCAGAAGACCGCCGAGGACGTCAGTCAGTGTCATCGTCGGTTGTTCCCTAGCGGTTGCGAGTCATTCAATCCGCGATTTCGTTACCCTTCGCCTCATTCCACAGCGCATCCATCTCTTCGAGCGACGCCTCCTGCAGGGTCAGTCCCTTCGCCGCCAGCGCCTGTTCGATATAGCCAAAACGTCGCTCGAACTTCACGTTGGTGCCGCGTAGTGCGAGTTCGGGATCGGCGTCCACATGGCGCGCCAGATTGACCAGCGCGAACATCAAGTCGCCGGTCTCGGCCGCTACTTCGCTCTGGTCGCCGCGATCGAGTGCGGCTTCGATCTCGTCGGCTTCCTCGCGGATTTTCGCCAGTACGGCACGCGGATCATTCCAGTCGAAGCCGACGCTGGAGGCTTTTGTTTGCAGCTCCATGGCCTGGCTCAACGCGGGTTGCCCGGCCTTGACGCTGGCCAGGAACGAGGAGGGCGGCGTGGCCTCAACGCCGCGCCGGGCGGCGCGTTCAGCCTTTTCCTCGGCCTTGATACGCCCCCACGTCCCCTTCACATCCGTCGGTGCGATCTTGCCATCCTTGCCGGGAAACACATGCGGATGCCGGCGGATCATCTTGCGGGTGATTGCCTCCACGACGTCGCCGAACGCGAATGCGTTCTGCTCTTCGGCCATCCGGGCGTGGAACACCACCTGCAGCAGGAGATCGCCGAGTTCGTCGCAGAGGTCGTGGAGATCGTGCCGGGCGATGGCATCGGCGACCTCGTAGGCCTCCTCGATCGTATAGGGCGCGATACTCGCGAAATCCTGCTCCAGATCCCATGGGCACCCCGTCACGGGCGTGCGCAACTGGGCCATGATCTCGATCAGGCCGACGATATCGCGGGAAGGGGTCATGAGGCACCACGGTTCACAGCAGGAACCTTTGCTATGCCGCAGGACGGCGGCGTGGCCCAGCGGAAATGCCCGGTTTTGCCTGTCTTTCACACAGGGCTGCAGAGTGCTATCTGCAGCCGATGAGCGACACTTTCCCCGATCAAACCGCGCTGGTGCTGTTCTCCGGCGGCCAGGATTCCGCAACCTGTCTGGCCTGGGCGCTGGCGCGCTTCAAGCGCGTCGAGATGCTCGGCTTCGCTTACGGCCAGCGCCACGCCATCGAACTCGACAGCCGCGACAAGCTGCTGGCCGGCGTGAAAGCCTTGAATGCTGATTGGGCCACGAAACTCGGTGACAGCCACACGCTGGACATCCCGACGCTGAGCGACATTTCCGACACCGCGCTGACGCGTGACGTCGCCATCGAGATGGGTGCCGACGGCCTGCCCAATACGTTTGTGCCCGGCCGCAATCTGGTGTTCCTGACATTCGCGGCAGCGCTGGCCTATCGACGCGGCATCACCCACATCATCGGCGGCATGTGCGAGACGGATTACTCCGGCTATCCCGATTGTCGCGACGACACCATCAAGGCGCTGCAGCAGGCGCTCAATCTCGGCATGGCCAAGAATTTCACGCTGCACACGCCGCTGATGTGGCGCGACAAGGCGGCGACCTGGGCGCTGGCGCATGAGCTCGGCGGGCAGGGCCTCGTCGACCTGATCCGCGAACACTCGCACACCTGCTATCTCGGTGAGCGCGGCGCATTACACGACTGGGGCTATGGCTGCGGCAAATGCCCGGCCTGCGAACTACGCGCCAAAGGCTGGCGCGCGTTCGCAGCCACGGCTGTCTAGACGGACAGCGACTCGCGGACCTTGGCCGCTTCAGTAGCGCTGAGGCCCGTCAGCGGCGGACGCACCCGGAGCCAATTGTCATTGTTGTCGCGCTTCGCCAGCAGCACCTTGAGCGAGGGAAGCTGCGCATAGCTGGACACCGCATTGCGCGCCGCGACGATACGCTCCTGCGCAGTCGCAACTTCGGCCGCCTTGGCCGGATCTTTGTAACCATTGAACACCGTGGCGAGCTCGCGGCTCACGAGGTTGGAGGTCGCCGTGATGCAGCCGGCGCCGCCCATCGGCAGCAGCTTCAACATCAGGGGATCGGCGCCGACCAGTACCGAGAAACCCGGGAAGCGGTCGACGATGGCGCTCATATTGGCGAACTCGCCCGCGGAATCCTTAATGCCGACCACGATTTCCGGGAAGCGCTTGCGTAACCGATCGATGACGTCGAGCGAGATCGGCACCGCCGACATCTGCGGGATGTGATAGAGCACGACGCGCAGGCGCGGATCGGCGACGCGCTCGATCACAGCCGTATAGGCATCGACGATGCCATCATCGGACACGCCCTTGTAGTAGAACGGCGGCAGCATCACGACGGCCCCGACGCCACTGGCGACAGCGTGCTTTGTGAGTTCAACCGTTTCCATGATCGACGCAACACCGGTGCCCGGCAGCAGCTTCGACGGCGCGATCCCGGATTTCACCACGGCTTCCAGCAGCGCCATGCGCTCGCGCGATGACAGCGAATTGGCTTCGCCTGTCGTGCCGAGCATGGCGATGCCGGTGCAGCCGTCATCGAGCAGACGCTGGCAGTGGGAGGTGAACAGGCCCTGATCCACCGACAGGTCGGCGTTGAAGGGGGTGGTCGCGGCGCAGTAGACGCCGGTCGGGAAGGGAGCTGTCATCGTTGTGCTCTTTCGGGTGCGTGTTGCAGGAGTTCTTCTAACGAAGCGCTTGTTTTTTTACCTCTCCCTGCTTGCGGGGAGAGGTAAATACATTACGGCATGATCTGGCCGCCATTCACCTCGATGACCTGACCGGTGATGTAGCTGCTCATGGTCTCGTCGGCGAGGAACTGATAGGCGCCGACGCAATCCTCGGGCGTGCCTATCCGGCCCAGCGGAATGCCCTGGCGGGCGCCTTCGAGCTGCTCCGCGGTCGAATAGCGCTGGTGGAACGGCGTCATAATCACGCCCGGCGCCACCGCATTGGCGCGCACGTTGAACGGAGCCAGTTCCTTCGCCAGCACACGCGTGATGGTCGAGACAAAACCCTTGGCCGAACCATAGAGGCCGGCGCCGCCGCTACCGCCATTGCGGGCCGCAACCGACGTCGTGTTGATGATCGAGCCTGAACGCTGCGTCTCCATGATCTTCGCTGCCTTGCGGCAGGCGAAAAACACCGAACCGATATTGAGATCGACCACGACGTCATACTGTTCGTCGGTGGCATTGGCGATCGAGGTGCGGCCGAACATGGCACCGGCATTGTTGATCAGCACGTCGATGCGGCCGAGCTTGGCATGGGCTTCGTCGATCACGCGCGTGGCCTCAGCGCGCTCCGACACGTCGCCGCGCACAAGGTCGGCGGTGCCACCACTCGCGCGGATATTCGCGACCACTTCCTCGGCGCCTTCCGGATTGCCGTTGTAGTGCACGATCAGCTTGGCACCGAGGGCGCCGAATTTCTTCGCCACGGCAGCGCCGATGCCGGAGCTTGCGCCGATGATCACGATAGCCTTGCCGTTCAGTCCGTTGGTCACGCCTGGTCCTTTCCGATTGAGCGAGCGTTCGACCACGATTTCAGCAACCTGACAAGTTGCCAGAATTTGTGCGACGCAGCACGGTATTTGATCAGCCATAAGATTTAACCTTTATATATCAACGATATATAACCATCACAATCCATCTGCGCGACATTGACATGTTGACAAGTTTGCCGCCGCCTCCCATGGTCGCCGAAATTTTTGGGCGAGGAAGTGTTTCCATGCGACGGCGCTCCCGGGCGATCGGGCTGTCACACGAAACCTCCGCCGCCATCCCTGTGAGCCGCGGTTTGACTGATCATGAAGCCGATTGATCCCTCTGAATTGCCTGAAGCGCCGCGTCCGCGCGGTGCCGCTGGTTCGCTCGTCGACAAGGTCTATGGCGAACTCGCGCAGCGCATCGCCAATGGCGACTACGCGCCGGACCAGAAGCTGCCCGGCGAGCATGAACTTTCCGATATGTTCGACGTCTCCCGCCCGGTGCTGCGCGAAGCCCTCGGCCGGTTGCGCGAGGATGGCCTGATCACGTCTCGACAAGGTGCGGGCAGTTTTGTGCAGGTCCGCGCGCAACAACAGCCGCTCGGATTCGCACGGGTGGAGACCATCGCGGACATCCAGCGTTGCTTCGAATTCCGCATCACCATGGAAGCCGATGCCGCGCATTTTGCAGCGCTCCGACGCAGCGACGACAATCTCGGCAAGATGGAAGCCGCGCTCGGCCTGCTGCGCGAGGCGACCAAGAAGCGCAAGCATCGCGAAGACGCCGACTACGCCTTCCATCTCGCTGTCTCCGAGGCGACCAACAACCACTATTTCGCGACCTCGCTGAACGCCCTCAAGGACCATGTCGCTGTCGGCATGAAGCTGCACGGCCTGTCGCTGATGGGGCCGCGGCCCGGCCTCGAGCAGGTGTTCGAGGAACACAGCAGTATTTTTGAAGCGATCCGTGACCGCGATGCCGAGGCAGCGCGCACGGCCATGCGTCTCCATCTCGAAACGTCGCGCGACCGCCTGTTCGAAGGCCGTCTGCTCGACCTCTCGTTCCGGTGACGGGGAGAGTGAATTGACTGACCATACCGCATTTCTTGCAACGCTGGCTGGCATCGTCGGCGACCGACACCTGATCGGTCCCGGCGGCGATTTCGAACCCTATGTGGTCGACTGGCGCGGCCGCTATCACGGCAAGGCGCTGGCCGTCGTGAAGCCTGGCTCGACGCAGGAAGTCTCATCCATCGTGAAGGCCTGCGCGGCCGCCGGCATCGCCATCGTACCCCAGGGCGGCAACACCGGCATGTGCGGCGCGGCCACGCCGCTCGCCGACCGCACCACGATCGTGTTGCGTCTCGATCGCCTCAACAAGATCCGCAGCGTCAGCCGCCTCGGCGACTCCATCGCCGTCGATGCCGGCTGCATCCTTGCCGACATCCAGAAAGCGGCCGACGATATCGACCGCCTGTTTCCGCTCAGCCTCGGCGCTGAAGGTTCGTGCCAGATCGGCGGCAATCTCTCCACCAATGCCGGCGGCACCGCCGTGCTGCGCTATGGCACCACACGCGAACTCGCGCTCGGCCTCGAAGTCGTTCTGCCCGATGGCGAGATCCTTGACGGCATGACGGCGCTGCGCAAGGACTCCACGGGCTTTGACACCAAGCAGCTCTTCATCGGCGCCGAAGGCACGCTCGGCATCATCACTGGCGCAGTGCTGAAGCTGTTTCCGAAGCCACGGGCGAGGGCGGTGTCCTTCGCCAAGCTGAACAGCATCGATGCGGTGCTCGACCTGCTCGCGCAGGCACGTACCGAACTCGGTGACCGCATCGGGGCCTTCGAGGTGATGTCGCGCGGCCAGATCGAGGTGATCGCCGAGAACCTGCCGCTGGTGAACATCCCGTTCGAGCTGGATACGCCCTGGTACGTACTGATCGAGCTCGTCGACACGCTGGTGTCGGTCGATCTGAATGCAGCGCTCGAAGCGTTGCTCAGTAACGCCTATGAGCGCGAGCTGGTTACCGATGCGCTGGTGGCCTCCAGCGAGACCCAGGCTGCGGCGTTCTGGAAGATCCGACACAGCGTGTCGGAAGGTAGCAAGAAGGCCGGTTACGTCATCTCGCATGACAGCGCCGTGCCCTTGTCGCAGCAGGCAACGTTCGTCACGCAGGTGGAGAAGCGCATCGCTGCCTATCGGCCTGATGCACGTATCGTGATGCACGGCCATATCGGCGACGGCAACATCCACATCCTCGCAATCATTCCGGGGCTGGAGCAGAACCAGAAGGATGAGATCCAGGACACGATCCGCGGCATCAACACCATCGTCGATGAAGAGACCGTCGCGCTCGGCGGCAGCATCAGTGCGGAGCACGGCATCGGCATCGCCAATCGCGAGCGGCTCGCGCGCGTCACCAAGCCGACCGAGTTGCGGCTGCTGTGCAGTGTCAAGCAGATGCTCGATCCGAACGACATCATGAATCCCGGAAAAGTGCTGCCTGCGCAATAGGCGAGGCGGCCGCAAGCATTCATCAGAACACTCATTCGAGAAGAGGAACACGCATGAAGATCAAATCCATCCTGATGGCGGCCTGCGTCGCCGTGGGCGCCGTCGGGCAGGCGAGCGCGCAAGATGCGAAATACCCCACCAAGCCGATCACCATCGTCGTGCCCTTCGCGGCCGGCGGCACCGTGGACATCATCGCGCGCATGGTGTCGGAGAACCTGCAGAAGAAGCTCGGCGCCACCGTGCTGGTCGAAAATATGGGCGGCGCCGGCGGCAATATCGGCGTCAACCGTGTCGCCAAGGCGCAGCCTGATGGCTACACGATCGGCCTCGCCAGCACATCGCCGCTGGCGATCGCGCCCTCGCTCTATGGCAGCAAGCTTCAGTTCCAGCCGGAGAAGGACCTGGTGGCCTTCGCGCAAGTGAGCATCGTGCCTAACGTGCTGGTGGTGAATCCCGATCGCATCAAGGCCCGCACGGTGCCGGAGTTGATCGAATACATGAAGGCCAATCCAGACAAGGTGACATTCGGCTCGGCCGGACCGGGCACGTCGCAGCATCTTGCCGGCGAGTTGTTCCAGCAGATGACTGGCACTAAGATGGTCCATGTGCCCTATAAGGGCTCGAGCCAGATGGTCACCGACCTGATATCAGGTCAGATCGATATCGCCTTCGACAATGTCCCGCTGCTGCTGCCGCATGTGGCCGGTGGCAAGCTGGCGATGCTCGCCACGGCAACGCCGAAGCGCGCCGAGTTCGATGCAAATGTGCCGGCCGTCGCCGAATTCCTCCCGGGCTTCGAGGCTGTCGCCTGGCACGGTTTCATCGCACCCGCAGCGACACCGAAGCCGATCGTCGACAAGCTCTCGGCCGAAATCCGCGAATTCATGAGCCTGCCGGAAACGAAGAAGAAGATGGCTGAACTCGGCGCAGTCGCCGTGGCGATCCCGCAGGACGAGTTCACCAAATACATCGCCAGCGAAACACAGCGCTGGAAGAGTGTGATGGAGAAGGCCAACGTCACGATGAACTAGCCGACCGCGCGGGTGGTGACGACGTCACGTTCGTCACCACCTCAGTTTCGAGCGTCCGCCAAAGGACGCCGACAATCAAAATAGAAAAATACATGGAGGAATGTTCAATGAGACTTCGGTCAATCCTGATGGCTGTCTGCCTGACGCTCGGCACGCTCACGCAAGCGACGGCCCAGGACGCGAATTATCCGAGCCGCCCGATCACCAGCATCGTTCCGTTCGCCGCCGGCGGCACGGCCGATATCTTTGCGCGCATGGTGTCGGAGCATCTGCAGAAGAAAATGGGCGCCACGGTCATCATCGAGAATGTCGGCGGCGCCGGCAGCATCATCGGCGTCACCCGCGTCGCGCGCGCGGCGCCCGATGGCTACACGATCGGCCTTGCCAGCACCTCGGCACTGTCGATCAATCCGACGCTGTATGGCGCAAAACTGTCCTACAATCCCGAAAAGGATCTCGTGCCGATCGCGCAGATCAGCATGGTGCCGAATGTGCTGGTGGTGAACCCGACAAGGATCGCGGCGCGTACGGTGCCGGACCTGATCGCCTATATCAAAGCCAATCCCGACAAGGTGACATTCGGCTCGGCCGGCGTCGGTACCACGCAGCATCTTGCCGGCGAACTGTTCCAGCAGATGACCGGCACCAAGATGGTTCACGTACCCTATAAGGGCTCGAGCCAGATGGTGACCGATCTTCTCAGCGGCCAGATCGATATCGCCTTCGACAACGTGCCACTGCTGCTGCCGCATGCGGCAGCCGGCAAGCTCGCGATGCTGGCGACGGCCTCGCCGAAACGCGCCGAGTTCGATCCGAACCTGCCCGCGGTGTCTGAATTCCTGCCGGGTTTTGAAGCCGTCGCCTGGCACGGCTTCATGGCACCGGCCGGAACGCCGAAAGCCATCACCGACAAGCTGTCAGTCTCGATCCGCGAATTCATGCAGTTGCCCGAGACGAAGAAGAAGATGTCCGAACTCGGGGCCGTCGCCGTGGCGGTCCCGCCGGACGAGTTCGCCAAATACATCGCCAGCGAGACGCAGCGCTGGAAGGGCGTGATCGAGAAGGCCGACATCACGATGAACTGAGCTGTGCCGTAGGGTCGATCAGCTTCGCCCATCCACCCTACGGCTGCGTCTCCTTCACCGATGCCAGATAGCGCGACAACCGATCCGCATCCGGCGCATGGTGGCTATGGCGGTCGCGAAGTTCGGCCGGGGCGCTCCAGCCGGGCTCGATCCCGGTCATGTCAGGCAATTCATGCGCGATGCCTTTGTGGCAGTCGATACAGGTACGCTCGCCGGTGACGAGGAACTTGGCATGGATCGCCGCCGCGCGGGGCGCCTGTTTGGTGAAATCCATTGCGATCGCCGAGTGGCAGTTGCGGCACTCCAGCGAGTCATTGGCCTTCAGGCGCGCCCATTCATGTTTGGCAAGCTCCAGACGCATGTCGAGGAACTTCTCGCGCGTCGAGATCGTGCCGAAAATCTTGCCCCACACTTCCTTCGACGCCTGCATCTTGCGCGCGATCTTGTCGGTCCAGTTATGCGGCACATGGCAATCCGGACAGGTGGCACGCACGCCGGATCGATTGGCGAAATGCGGCGTTCGCTGCAGCTCCTGATACACGTTGTCACGCATCTCATGACAGCCGGTGCAGAATTTCTCGGTATTGGTGACTTCCAGCGCCGTATTGAAACCGCCCCAGAAGATCACGCCACCGAGGAAGCCGCCCAGCGCCAGCACGCCGAGACTGATATGCGTGGCCGGTCGGCTGGCGATGCGCCAGAACCACAGAAACTTGGATATCAACCACTTCATGGCGCTCACCTGCCGGATGCCTTCATGTCGGTGAAGGTGTTCGGCACCAGCGGACGCGCATCGGTTTGCGGCACGTGGCAGGCCGTGCAGAAATAGCGTCGCGGTGTCACATCGGCGAGCATCTGGCCATCGCGATCCATGAAATGCGTAATGCTGATCATCGGCGCACCGGAGCCTTCGGTATATTCGCGGCGATGGCATTCAAGACAGCGATTGGCCCGCAGCGTGAGCTGATAGTTTTCGATCGAATGCGGAATGACCGGCGGCTGCTCCGGATAGTTCCGCATCACGCGCTTGTCGTCGGTGACGGGCCGCGGGAAGGGCGGCGCAGGAACGTCGCCCATCGGCTGCGCTGCGCCGGTGACGCGCGGCACGATCCGTGGCGTTGTCTGGACAGACTGCGCATAGATCGCACCGGACACCAGCACCATGGTGCCGGCGATGATTGCCGCGATGACCGTCTTCATCGCACTTAAACGGAAACGATCTTGACCGCGCATTTCTTGAAGTCCGCCTGTTTGGAGATCGGGTCGGTTGCATCCAGCGTGACCTTGTTGATCAACTGGCTGGCATCGAACCACGGCACGAACACCACGCCGCGGGGCATGCGGTTACGTCCGGTCGTATCGACGCGCGTGCGGATCTCACCGCGCCGCGACATCAGCCGGATTTCGGCGCCCTGGTTCAAGCCGCGTGCGCGCGCGTCTTCGGCATGCATGAAGCAGCGCGCGCCGGGAAACGCCTTGTAGAGTTCAGGGACGCGCATGGTCATCGAACCGGAGTGCCAGTGCTCCAGCACACGGCCGGTCACCAGCCAGAGATCGAACTCAGCATCGGGCGACTCGGCCGGCGGCTCATAGGGCACCGCGATGATGCGCGCGCGTCCATCCGGGTTGCCGTAGAATTCGATCTTCTTGCCCGGCTTCACGTAGGGATCGAGACCTTCGCGGTAGCGCCACTTGGTCTCCTTGCCATTGACCACCGGCCAGCGAAGGCCGCGCACCTCGTGATAGGCGTCCCAGGGCGCAAGGTCGTGGCCATGGCCGCGGCCGAACGTGGCATATTCCTCGAACAGCCCCTTCTGCACATAGAAACCGAAGTCCTTGGACTCGTGGTTTCCATAGTCAGCGGGGATTTCGCCGACGGGAAATTTGTCGACCTCGCCGTTGCGATACAGCACATCGAACAGCGTCTTGCCCTTGTAGTTCGGATTGGCGTCGAGGAGGTCGGCGGGCCACACCTCGTCCGTCGTGAACCGCTTGGAGAACTCCATCAGCTGCCAGAGATCCGAGCGCGCCTGGCCGGGCGCATCGACCAGCTGGCGCCAGACATGGGTGCGTCGTTCGGCATTGCCGTAGGCGCCTTCCTTCTCGACCCACATCGCCGCCGGCAACACGCAATCGGCGGACATCGCCGTCACCGTCGGATAGGCATCCGATACGACGATGAAGTTGGCGGGGTTGCGATAGCCCGGATATGTCTCACCCGAACTGTTGGGCGCCGCCTGCACATTGTTGTTCACCTGAACCCAGTAGAAGTTCAGCTTGCCGTCATGCAGCATGCGGTCCTGCTCGACGGCGTGATAACCGATCTTGTCGGGCAGGAGGCCATGCGGCACGCGCCAGATTTCTTCAGCGTGCTTGCGGTGCTCCGGGTTGGTTACCACCATGTCGGCGGGGAGGCGGTGCGCGAAGGTGCCGACCTCGCGCGCCGTGCCGCAGGCCGATGGCTGGCCCGTCAGCGAGAACGGCGAGTTGCCGGGCTCGGAGATTTTGCCAGTCAGCAGATGGATGTTGTAGACGAGCTGGTTGGCCCAGACGCCGCGGACGTGCTGGTTGAAACCCATGGTCCAGAGCGACATCACCTTGCGCTTCGGATCGGCATAGAGCTCGGCGAGCTCCAGCAGAAAGCCGGGCTCGACAGCGGTCAGCTTCGACACCTTCTCGAGCGAATAGTCCTTCACGAATTCGGCGTAGGCCGCGAAATCGATTGGCGTCGTCGCTGCGGCCGTGGCTGCGCCCTTGGCTTTCTTCTCCAGCGGATGTTCGGGACGCAACCCGTAGCCGATGTCCGTCGTGCCCTTCACGAACGTCGTATGGTTGTTGACGAATTCGGTGTTCACGCGACCAGTCGAGATAATGTGGTTGGCGATGAAGTTGAGAATGGCCAGATCAGTGCCCGGCTTGAACACGATCGGGATGTCGGCAAGGTCAGAGCTGCGATGCGTGAAGGTCGAGAGCACCGCGACTTTCACATGCGGATGACCAAGGCGGCGATCGGTGAGGCGCGTCCACAGGATCGGATGCATCTCGGCCATGTTCGAGCCCCACAGCACGAAGGCATCGGCGGCCTCGAAGTCATCATAGCATCCCATCGGCTCGTCCATGCCGAAGGTGCGCATGAAAGCCACGGCCGCGGACGCCATGCAATGCCGTGCATTGGGATCGAGATTGTTGGAGCGGAAACCCGCGCGCATCAGCTTGGTCGCGGCATAACCTTCGAGGATCGTCCACTGACCCGATCCGAACATGCCGATTGCAGTCGGTCCTTTTTCTTTCAGCGTCGCTTTGGCGCGCTGCGCCATGGTGTCGAATGCTTCGTCCCAGCTCACCGGCGTGAGTTCGCCGTTCTTGTCGAACACGCCGTTCTTCTTGCGGAGGAGGGGCGTGGTCAGGCGGTCGGCGCCGTACATGATCTTGGAGAGGAAGTAGCCCTTGATGCAGTTCAGGCCGCGGTTTACTTCCGCCAGCGTGTCGCCATGGGTGGCGACGACCTTGTTGTCCTTGACGCCGACCATGACGCCACAACCGGTGCCGCAGAACCGGCACGGCGCCTTCGACCATTTTATGGACAGCGACCCGACGCCGCCGGCGATCGACTGAGCGGCCGCCGGAACGTTGATGCCAGCCGCCGCTGCAGCGATGGCTGCTGCCTGAGCCTTGAGTAGATCACGCCGCGAAAGGGGCATTTCGTCGTTCTCCTAGTCGAGACGCTGTTCGAAGACCATGTTGGCCGAGAGCACGCCCGGCCACGATGAGATGTCTGCGAGCATCGCACCTAGTGCGCCGCTGCCTGGCCCTTCGAGGACCGCCACGAGTTTGGAGGCCGTGCGGTGATGTATCTCGACACCGGGAAGGCTCGACAACCGCGCAGATACCGCGTCGATATGGGCCGGAAGCACCGACACGACGGCGCTGGAGATGTGCTCATTGTCGTGCGCGGACGCGCCGGCGGTCGCGCCGGTCAACAGAGCGCGTCTGGTGAGTTTGTCTGTCATGTGAAAGTCCTAGTGAAGCAGAGGCGGGCCGGGCGGGCCGAAAATCATCTGGGTCATCCAGACCAGAAAGCCGTAACCGCCGACCACGCCCACCGCGACGACGGGCCAGATGAGAACGACGATCGTGAGAAAGACGAGCAACTCCGACATGCGGCTGTTGCGTCTTTGAGCCTCTGCAGGCTGAGCAATATTCTGGTCCGTCACCATACGCTCCCCCTTCGGTTTGCGGCCATATGCCTGGAGAAGAGGCGAGATTCGCCTAGAGCGAGGGCAATATGCCTGCTGCAGCGCCCACCTTCTTTGCGCTGGATCAAACAACAAACTCTGCGGAGGATTTATTTGATATCGTTGTTCTGATCGCGATGTCGTCGTGCAGAGCCGCTCGCATCAGAATCTTTGATGACAGTTTTATTTGATTGCGACAGCTGCTCGGCGAAATCGCTCGTTCCGGAAGGCGAGCAATGGATCGTGAGATGTGCAATTCGTTTGGTCAAACGCCGCTTTTTGCAGGCCTGGACGAGGGCGCACGCGGCATCGTCATCGAAGCTGGCAGAAAGTACGTTCTGGATTGCGGTTGTTCGCTCTGGCAACAGGGCGACCTACCGGCGATAATCGCTGTGGTCATCGATGGTCAGCTCAAGAAGACAATGATCGATGCGCATGGCGCGCAGAAAACGCTGCAATTCATGCGACGCGGCGATCTCGCCGGAGCCGCATCGATGTTCGGCAATTTTTCTCGCCCGACAACCCTGCGCGCGACAGTCGCGACCGAACTGCTGTGCTGGTCCGCCGATCGCTTCAGCGGACTGATGCATGTTGTCCCGCAGCTCGCGATCAATGTCCTCGGTATCGTCGGACGGCAAACCGATCATCTGCTGCGCCGTCTTCACGAGGCAACGAGTGAGAATGCCGATCGACGTATCGCACGGATCGTTCTGCGCCTGGTGCGGGAAGGAGATCCGGATGGTGAGTGCGTTCCGATCGAACTGAGGATCTCGCGCCAGGAACTGGCCGAACTCAGCGACACCACGCTGTTCACGGTCAGCCGCACCGTTTCGGCCTGGAACCGGATGCTGATCCTGAAAGCCGGTCGCGGCCGCTTGACGGTCATCGATCCCGCCAGACTCGCGGGCCTGGCGGGTGACGTGCGGGCGCACTGAGGCAGTTACGCCGGGTCGAGATATGGCTCGAACGCCTCGACCGACACTTTCAGCGTCGGATCGCCATCGGGTCCCCACAGTTCGGCGCCGTCGAACACGACGGTGTAAAGCCACTGCGGATTTTCGCCCTGCTCATGCGCCGCCGTGTCGGGATAGACATGCGCGCCGTGTATCCGCTCGATCACGCCGACATGACCGCGGACATAGCGCGGCAGCCGCGTATGGGTGGTCGGATGGATGTTCTTCATCCGCACGCGATCGCCGATCGCGAATGCAGCAGGCGCCGAAGCAGGGCGCGTGAACGAGCCGCGGGTCAGCACGCGCTCGACACTATCAACGGTGAAGTTGCCGCGCTTCAGCGGCTTCGGCGGCACGGATGCGTGGCCGGCCTTGACCTCGTCTGCAGCGATGAAGCCACGCTCGACCAGCATATCCTCAAGGCCGAGAAACCATTTCTTGTAGTAGCTGCTGGAGAGATAGACCTCCGGCGGCAGCGTCTCGCGATAGAAGCGCGAGGCGTCGATGTTGAAGGCGCCTGCCGCGCCCATGGCACGCACCATGGCCAGCACGCGGGATTCCCACTCGGCATGAAACATCGGCTCGTTCGGTTCCGGCTCGACCTTGCCGAAGCCGTCCATGCCGCCCATGTCGTGGACGCCGTTCACGACGGGGCTCCCGGCGTCAGGACGAGACCGGTGCCGATCATGGAGTCGCGCGTGACCAGTTCGGCCAGTTGTTCTTCGCTCCAGCCCTCGGTGCCTGCAGGACGCATCGGCAACACCAGGAAACGCGTTTCAGCCGTCGAGTCCCAGACGCGGATTTCCGTGTCATTCGGGATTGTGAAGCCGAAGTCTGCCAGCACGCCGCGCGGATCCTTGACGGCGCGGGAGCGGTAGGGCGCGGCCTTGTACCAGACCGGGGGCAAGCCGAGCATTTCCCAAGGGTAACAGGAGCACAGCGTGCATACGACCATGTTATGGCGCTCGGGCGTGTTCTCGACCACCACGAGATGATCGCCGGTGCGGCTGACATGGCCGAGGGTGCCGACCGCCGCCGAGCCATCGGCCAGCAGCGCTTCCTTGAAGGCCGGATCGGTCCAGGCTTTCGCGACCACCAGGGCGCCGTTGTGCGGCCCGATCTTGGTCTCATAGGCCTGGATCATCGCATCCAGCGCCGCCGGATCGATATAGCCTTTCTCGGTCAGGATGGTCTCGAGTGCACGGACGCGCAGCTCGGTGTCCGACAATTCGGAATGATCGTGGTCGTGGTCATGATGGTGTTCGCTCATGCCAAGCAGGATAAGCGAGGCGCGATTGTTCTGTCGAGGATTTCGGGACTCAGCTAGGTCTACAGCATGGCTGCTCCTCGTTATCGCGCGCTGACGCTGTTCGGCTTCGTTCTGGTCGCGCTGCTGGTGGCTTCGGGCCATGCGGAGGCGGCCAATGGCGCCTATGCGGTCGATGCGGCGGATATCTCGGACCTCGGCTCCTGCAAGGTCGAGAGCTGGTATTCGATGGCCACCAATAGCGACTTCGCAGCGGTGGCCAATCCGTCCTGTGTCGTTGAGATTACGCGTCCGGTCGAACTCAGCGTGCTCACCAATCACAGCCGCTCCGATGGCGAGTTCAGCACCACACTGGCGCCGAAAGCGAAGATCAATCTCGAGCCGACCGGCATCGGAAAATTCGGCGTATCGGCGCTGGCCAGCGGCACATTCGACGCCGTGACCGGCCAGAACACAGCGGTGTTCGCCGAAATTCCGGCGACCTATCGTTTTTCCGAAACCACACGCATCAATCTCAATGCCGGCTGGCTGTGGGATCGCGTGCTCGATCGCCACTACTTCACCTATGGCGTCGGCTTCGACTGGAAATTCACCGACGTGCTGCAATACACAGTGGAACTGTACGGGCAGGCGGGCCGCGCCGAATTCGCCAGCGTGATCCAGCCGCGCGTCCAGACCGGCGTGCGCTATCGGCCCAACGACATTTTCTCGGTCGATGTGATCTATGGCCGCAACATCACCGGGGAGAATTCCAACTGGATCACCTTGGGCACCACGATCCGGTTTCCGCCGCCCGGAAGCGTGAGCAAACCCGACGCGCATTTGTGATTCACATGAGGCCATCGATCGCTGTAAAACCGCGATATCGGCAAATTGCGTGATTTTCCGACAAGCATCTGAAATATCTCGATGTTAACGTCCGGCCGTGTTCAAGCCGGCTTGCGGAAATCCAGTGTCAATCTTGCGACGATCTTGCGACTTCCTGTCCGTCCTCACCATCGCCGCAGCGCTGGTCACGCCCGCATTGGCAGGCACCAGCCTGCTGACCGACAAGCCTGATCTCAGCAGCTTTTCCCAGGACGGCCTGAACCGCGTCTCCGACATGCTCGACCGCGAAGTCGGCCAAGGCCATCTCGCCGGCGCGATCATGTTGATCCAGCACCGCGGCAAGCCGGTCTATTATGAGGGCTTTGGCGTCCGCGATCCCGCGACCATGGCGCCGATGACGACGGACACGATCTTCCGGCTGTATTCGATGTCGAAGCCTGTGACATCGGTCGCGGCGATGATTTTGGTCGAGCAGGGCAAGCTCAGGCTCGACGATCCCATCGCCAAATTCATTCCGTCTTTCGCCCATCCGCAGGTCGCGACCGAACGCGCGGATGCCAGCGGCAAACCCTATCTGGACTTTGCGCCGGCCGAGAAACCGATCACCGTGCTCGACCTGATGCGACAGTCGTCCGGCATCAGTTCGGCCTTCACCAATCTTGGCCTGATCACGCAGCTTTATCTCGACGCAGGCCTGTTCGACGGCGATTTCGACAATGCCGATTTCACGGCGCGGCTTGCGAAACTGCCGCTGGCCTATCAGCCAGCCACAGTCTGGGACTACGGCCATTCGACCGATCTTCTCGGGCGCGTCATCGAGATCGCATCGGGCCAGTCGCTGTACGATTTTCAGAAGCAGTATCTGTTCGATCCGCTGGGCATGACCGACACCGGCTACTACGTGCTCGATCCCGCTAAAGCGCCGCGCATTGCGCAGCCGATGCCAACTGACCGCATCATCGGCAACGAGACCATCAGCGATCCCACGCTGAAGCGAAAATGGGAATCCGGAGGAGGCGGCCTCGTCTCGACCACGGGCGATTACGCGCGCTTCCTGCAGATGCTGATCAATGGCGGCACGCTTGACGGCGTCCAAATCCTGAAACCCGAGTCGGTTCAGCTGATGCGCCAGAACCAGGTAGCGCCGGCCAGCGATGTGAAGCCCTGGGCCTATTACTATCCCGGCGCCGGTTTCGGTTACGGCCTCGGCTTCGGCGTCCGCACCGGACCCGGCGAAGACGGCGTGCCGGGTTTCGTCGGCGAGATGGCCTGGGGCGGCGCCGCCGGAACTTACTTCTGGACCTATCCGGATCAGGACATGGTGATGATCCTGATGGTGCAGACGCCAACTCAGCGCGGCCGTATCCAGCCGATCCTGAAGACGCTGGTCTATGAGGCGATCAGGAAGTAGCGGGAGCGTGGCCGGGGTGCGGCTTTAAGAGAACTGAAACTGGGACCACACGCCAATATCTCGGATTCGCATAAGGTATATTATGGAATATATTATCCCGCAGCGATCCCAGAGACTTAGCTCAAATTGTTGCGATATCCGCTTGAACTAACGGCCATTCGAGCCAGTTTGTGGCCCCACATCATTGCGGCCCATATGGCCTCAGCCGCCGAAATATCTGACGTGATCGAGGTCCGGGATCAATCCTGACCGCGTCGGTCGCCACCCCAGCTGCTGTTGTGTCCAGTCGCTGGACGCCGGTGCGTCCATGGCCGCGAAGCCTGCGAACCAGCCGAAGTGATCCGTGGCTTCAGTCGGCGATTTCGAGACGACTGGCAGGTTCAGGTGCCGGCCGATGACCTCGGCAATCTCACGGAATGCGACGCCTTGTTCGGCGCTGGCGTGATACCGAATGTCGGCGGAACCGTGCTCCAGGACGAGCCTGTAGAGCCGGGCGACGTCCAGCCGATGTGCGGCGGGCCAGCGGTTGAGACCGTCGCCGAAGTAGGCCGAGGCGCCCTTCTCCCGCGCGATATTGATCAGCATCGGCACGAAGCCATGGTCGCCATCGCCATGGACCGATGGCGGCAGCCGGACCGACGAAGTACGCACGCCGCGTGCCGACAGACGTTCGGCGACCTGCTCTGATACACGTGGGCTTGGCGACGCGCTCGACGGGCCCATGTCTTCGGTCGCCAGATGTCCGGGCGCGATGAAGGCCATGCCGGAAGTTACGATCAAGGGCCGCTCGGAGCCCGCCAGCACATCGCCAAGCGTCTCGATGGCACGCGCGTCGATCGCGCAGTTTTCCTTGAATTTCGAGAAGTCGTGGATGAAGGCCGTATGGATCACGCCGTCTGAATTGGCAGCCCCGGACCGCAGGCTGTCCAGATCTTCCAGATCGCCGCGATGGATCTGGGCACCAGCGTCAGCCAGCGCCTTGGCAGATGCATCCGAGCGCGCGAGACCGAGCACCTGATGACCGGCGCCGATCAATTCCTGAACGACCGCAGATCCGACAAAGCCCGAAGCACCGGTAACGAAGACACGCATGTGATATTCCTCTCGTGAATGCGCGGATGTATCGATCCTGCGGTACAGTGCGTGAAGCCGTGACGTTATACGGGTATGGCGACTAACAGGCTGAGCATGACGGTCACCGAAACAACTTCCGGCGCTGGCTCCAATCCGCTGGGCGCTTATCTCAGGGATCGCCGCGCCAGGCTGGATCCCGTGGCATTCGGGTTTTCGTCCGAGCGCCGCCGCACGCCGGGCCTGCGGCGCGAGGAAGTCGCGCAACGCGCCAATGTCAGCGCCACCTGGTACACTTGGCTGGAGCAAGGACGCGGCGGCGCACCATCGGCCGATGTGCTCGACCGCATTTCACGCGCGCTGGAATTGTCGGCAGTCGAGCGCGAGCATCTGTTTCTGCTGGCGCAGCACAGGCTGCCGGAAGTCCACTACGAGCCGTCCGATATCGTCACGCCGACGCTGCAGCGCGTGCTGGATTCGATGGAGTTCAGCGCTGCCGTCGTGCGCAATGCGACCTGGGACATCGTGGCCTGGAATCGCGCCGCGCTGGCCGTGCTTGGCGACTATCCGAACATCGCGCCCGAAGACCGCAACGTCCTGCGCATCCTGTTCTGTCGTCCGAATGTCCGCGCCAAGATGCCGGACTGGGAGAATGATGCACGTTTCGCCGTGGCGGCATTTCGCGCCGACATCACGCGCAGCGGCGCGTCGCAGCGCGCCCAGACATTGATCGACGAGCTCTGCCGCATCAGCCCCGACTTCGCAGCCATGTGGCATGACAACGATGTCGGCAGTTACGGCGAAGGCCGCAAGCATGTGAACCATCCCGTCGTCGGGCCATTCACGATGAGCTATTCGACATTTTCGGTCGATGGCCAGCCGAGTTTGGGCATGGTGGTCTATACGCCGGCGACGGCTGCAGATGCCGAGCGGATGAAGATGCTGATAGCGGCGAAGGGCTAGGTGCGTAGCGACAATCTCGTCATTCCGGGATTCGTCATGACCGGCTTGCCGGTCTAGACGAAGGCCCGGAATCTCGATGTGTTTTCACTAGGTCGGGATTCCGGGTTCGCGGGCGCGAAAGGGCGCCCACGCCCCGGAATGACGAGTTTCTTGCTACGGATATTTCGGCAGCAACCCATGCGCGGCGAAGCCGCCATCGACATTGAGAATGTGGCCGGTGACGAAGCTCGACTTGCTGTCATCCAGCAGGAACATCGCGGCGCCGGCGACCTCCTCCGGCTCGGCATAACGTCGCTGCGGCACCACCTGCATCCAGCCTTCGCGCGTCGCCACCGTATGCATCTCCTGCACCATCGGCGTCTCGAACGGGCCCGGCGCAATGGCGTTGACGCGAATCTTCAATGGCGCCAGTTCGCAGGCCATCACCTGGGTCAGCGTGACGACGCCGCCCTTGGATGCGCCATAGGCCGAGCGCTCGATATTGCCGCGCAGCCCCGACACCGACGCCACATTGACGATGGCGCCGCCGCCATGAGCCTTCATCAGCCGCGCAGCTTCCTTGGCAACGGCAAAGGTGCCGACCAGATTGATGTCGAGGATCTCGCGAAACAGTTTCACCGAGGTCTCGAAGAACGGCACCTGACGGCCGATACCCGCAGAATTCACCAGACCGCGCACCGGGCCGAAACCGGCTTCGCAGTCCTTCAGGCCAGCAATCACGGCGTCTTCATTGGCCACATCCATGACAACGGTTTTGGTCACACCGGCTTTGATGGCGTCGACCTGGGCCTTGGCGGCATCCAGAGCAGGCTGGGTGAGGTCGGCGAGCAGCACTTTCCAGCCCTCGCCCACGGCCGCCTTAGCGATCGCCAAGCCGATTCCCGATGCGCCGCCGGTGATGATCGCTACGCCGTGATCCCTATTCATATGCTGTCCTTGCGTTTCCTCCACCGGTCCTGGCTGCCGGCGGCTTCAGTCGCGCGATGCTTCCCACAAATTCGCGCGGTGCAAAAGCCGTGCGCGGGCGTCCTCTATTGGGCCTTGGCCTTTGGTCGCACGGCGAAAAGGCTTGACCGGGCAGCCCGGGCATGATGACCAGACGGCAAGGGGCCTTGGGCCTCACAAAGGCAAACAAAGAAGTGGTTGGGAGAAACAAAATGACGATTTCACGCCGGACATTGTTGAAGGCATCGGCCGCCGCGACTGCATTTGGCGGCGTCAGCATGCCGTTCATCGCGCGCGCGCAGCAGGCCGAATACGTCTACAAATACGCGAATAACCTGCCCGATACGCATCCGATGAACATCCGCGCCCGTGAGATGTCGGCGGCGATCAAGACCGAGACCAACGGCAAGGTCGACCTGCAGGTATTCCCCAACAACCAGCTCGGCTCCGACACCGACATGTTGAGCCAGATCCGCTCCGGCGGCGTCGAGTTCTTCACGCTGTCCGGCCTGATCCTGGCCACCTTGGTGCCGGCCGCCTCGATCAACGGCATCGGCTTCGCCTTCCCGAATTACGACACGGTCTGGAAGGCCATGGACGGCGATCTCGGCGCCTATATCCGCAAGGAAATCACCAAGGCCAATCTCGTGGTCATGGACAAGATCTGGGACAACGGTTTTCGCGAAATCACCTCGTCCACGAAGCCGATCAAGAGCCCGGATGACCTGAAGGGCTTCAAGATTCGCGTGCCGGTGTCGCCACTATGGACCTCGATGTTCAAGGCGTTCGACAGTGCGCCCGCGTCGATCAATATCAGTGAAGTCTATTCGGCGATGCAGACCAAGGTCGTCGAAGGTCAGGAAAACCCGCTGGCGATCATCTCGACGGCGAAGTTCTACGAAGTGCAGAAGTTCTGCTCGCTGACCAACCACATGTGGGACGGCTACTGGTTCCTGGCCAACCGCCGCGCCTGGGAGAAGCTGCCGGCCGATCTGCGCGACATCGTCGCCAAGAACATCAATGCCGCCGGCATGAAGGAGCGCGAGGACGTCGCCAAACTCAACGCCAATCTGCGCGGCGAACTGGAATCCAAGGGGCTGGCCTTCAATGAGCTCGAGCCCGGCCCGTTCCGCGACAAGCTGAAGTCGGCCGGCTTCTACAAGGAATGGCAGGGCAAGTATGGCGACGAAGCCTGGGCCATCCTTGAGAAGGCCGTCGGCAAGCTCGGCTGATCGGAACCATTATGGCCGTGCATGACATCTCCGCCCTCGAAAGCGGGGCGTCCAGCGTGGAGAGGGCGCCCCTCTCCCGCCGCGACGCCATCCTGACCTCCATCGACCGCGCGCTCGGCCATCTGGTCGAGATTCCCGCGGCGCTGTTGGTGGTGGCGGAGGTGATCATCCTGTTCATCGGCGTGGTCGCCCGTTACGGCTTCCACCGTCCGCTGATCTGGTCCGATGAACTGTCCTCGATCCTGTTCCTGTGGCTGGCGATGCTGGGCTCCGCCGTGGCGTTCCGGCGCGGCGAGCATATGCGGATGACCGCGCTGGTGGCGTCGGTCGGTCCCCGAATGTGGGCCTTTCTCGACGTCGTCGGGACCTGCGCCGCACTCGCCTTCCTCTTGATGATCGTCGCGCCGTCCTTCGAATACGCCTATGAGGAAAGCTACATCACCACGCCGGCACTGCAGATCGCCAACAGCTTTCGCGCGGCCGCGCTGCCGGTCGGCATCTCGCTGATGATCGTCTTCGCGCTGGTGCGGCTGGTGCGCTACGGTCAGGTGCGCACCGTGCTGACGGCGCTCGGCACCGTGGTAGCGATCATCGGCCTGTTCTGGCTTGCCGAGCCGCTGCTGCGGACCCTCGGCAATCTCAACCTGATCATCTTCTTCGTCGGCGTCGTGGCGCTGTGTGTGTTCGCCGGCGTGCCCATTGCCTTCGGTTTTGGCCTCGCGATCTTCGGCTATATGGCGCTGACCACACACACCCCGATGATGGTGCTGGTCGGCCGCATGGACGAGGGCATGAGCCATCTCATCCTGCTGTCGGTGCCGCTGTTCGTGTTCCTGGGCTTGCTGATCGAGATGACCGGCATGGCCCGCGCCATGGTGGCGTTCCTCGCCAGCCTGCTCGGCCATGTCCGCGGCGGGCTGCATTATGTCCTGATCGGCGCCATGTACCTCGTCTCCGGCATTTCCGGCTCCAAGGCTGCCGACATGGCCGCCGTGGCGCCGGTGCTATTCCCGGAAATGAAGGCGCGCGGCGCCAAGCCGGGCGATCTGGTCGCCCTGCTCTCGGCGACCGGCGCCCAGACCGAGACCATTCCGCCGAGCCTGGTGCTGATCACCATCGGCTCGGTCACCGGCGTCTCGATCTCGGCGCTGTTCACCGGCGGGTTACTGCCCGGCGTCGTGCTGGCGATCACGCTGGGCGTGCTGGTGTGGTGGCGCTATCGCGGCGAGGATCTCAGCCATGTGAAGCGCGCGTCCGGGCGCGACATCTTCAAGGCCTTCATTATCTCGGTGCCGGCCATCGCGCTGCCCTTCGTGATCCGCGCTGCCGTGGTCGAAGGCGTGGCGACCGCCACGGAGGTCTCCACCATCGGCATCGTCTATGCCGTGCTGGCGGGCCTGTTGATCTATCGTCAGTTCGACTGGAACCGGCTGAAGCCGATGCTGGTCGATACGGCCTGCCTCTCCGGCGCAATCCTGCTGATCATCGGAACCGCGACCGGCATGGCCTGGGGCCTGACCCAGTCCGGCTTCTCGCGCTCGCTGGCCGCCGCCATGACGGGCCTGCCGGGCGGCGGCGCCACCTTCATCGCGGTCTCCATCGTGGCCTTTGTCATCCTCGGCAGCGTACTTGAAGGCATCCCCGCCATCGTGCTGTTCGGGCCGCTACTGTTCCCGATCGCGCGGCTGGTCGGCGTCCACGAGGTCCACTATGCGATGGTCGTGATCCTCGCCATGGGCATCGGACTGTTCGCGCCGCCCTTCGGCGTGGGCTACTATGCCGCCTGCGCCATCGGCCGTGTCGATCCCGCGGAAGGCATCCGGCCGATCCTTGGTTATCTTCTGGCGCTGCTGATTGGCCTGATCATCGTCGCGATCTTCCCGTGGATATCGATCGGATTCCTCTAAGTGACGTCAAATCAGCGTGTTAAAGCCTCGACCTCATGTAATTTTAGAAGATCATTCCTGCGATAAACTGATAAGTGAGATATTCGGTACAACTCACTGATCCAAATACGAGAGGGCCACTATGATCCCAGATCAGGGCGCCTATAGCGTCGGCCTCGACCAGACTCCGGCCAACTTCGTGCCGCTGTCGCCGCTGAGTTTTCTCAAGCGCAGCGCGGCGGTTTATCCAGACCTCACCAGCACCGTCTATGAGGGACGTCGTTTCACCTGGGCGCAAACCTATGAACGCTGCCGGCGCTTTGCCTCGTTCCTGACCGGGCGGGGCATTGGGCGCGGTGACACCGTCGCGGCGATGCTGCCGAACCTGCCCGCGATGAACGAAGCGCACTTTGCGGTGCCGATGACCGGTGCCGTCCTCAACGCCCTGAACATCCGGCTCGACGCCGCGGCCATCGCGTTCCAGCTCGACCATGGCGGCGCCAGGCTGCTGCTGGTCGATCCGGAATTCTCCGGCGTGATCACCGAGGCCCTCGGCCGCATGACCGGCCCGAAGCCGACCGTGATCGATGTCGACGACGTCTCCTTCGCCGGCGGCCAGCGGATCGGCGAACTCGAATATGAAGCCGTCCTCGCCGAAGGCAGTCCCGATTTCTCCAGCGCCTTCCCGCTCGACGAATGGGACGCCATCGCGCTCGGCTACACCTCGGGGACCACAGGCAATCCGAAGGGCGTGGTGACCCATCACCGCGGTGCCTATCTCAACGCCGTCTCCAATATTCTTGCCGCCGGTCTCGGCCAGCATCCGGTCTATCTCTGGACCCTGCCGATGTTCCACTGCAATGGCTGGTGCTTCCCCTGGACGGTCGCGGCGAGTGCCGGCGTCAATGTCTGCCTGCGCAAGGTCGACCCGACCAAGATCTTCGCGCTGATGCGCGAGCACGGCGTCACCCACATGTCCGGCGCACCGATCGTCTACAACACGCTGATCAATGCGCCCGATGCGCCGGTCTATTCCGGCGGTCCTCTGGTGCAGGGCTCGATCGCAGGTGCACCGCCGCCGATGGCCGTGCTGTCGGGCGCCGAGAAAATCGGCATCAAGCTCACCCATGTCTACGGCCTGACCGAAGTCTACGGCCCCGCCTCGGTTTGCGCCGAGCAACCCGGCTGGGATGCCCTGCCCGCCGATGAGCGCGCCAACCTGAAGCGCCGCCAGGGCGTGCCCTATCACCTGCAGGAAGCCGTGACGGTGATCGATCCCGAGACGATGCAGGAAGTGCCGCGCGACGGCGAGACCATCGGCGAGGTCATGTTCCGCGGAAATATCGTGATGAAGGGCTACCTGAAGAACGAGAAGGCCACCAAGGAGGCCTTCGAAGGCGGCTGGTTCCACACCGGCGATCTCGGCGTGCTGGATGCCGCCGGCTACGTGACCATCAAGGACCGCTCCAAGGACATCATCATCTCCGGCGGCGAGAACATCTCGTCAGTGGAAGTCGAGGACGTACTCTACAAACACCCCGCCGTGCTGTTCGCGGCCGTGGTCGCCAAGCCCGATGCGAAATGGGGCGAAGTGCCCTGTGCTTTCGTGGAGCTGAAGGCAAATGCCGCGGCGACGGAAGCCGACATCATCGCGTTCTGCCGCGCGCAGATGCCGGGCTTCAAGACGCCGAAGGCGGTGGTGTTCGGCGTGATCCCGAAAACGTCGACGGGGAAGATCCAGAAGTTCCTGCTGCGGGATCAGGTGAAGTCGACGGGGTCGTTTAGTAGCTGATTGCAGCAAACTCGTCATTCCGGGGCGGGGTCTCGGCGAAGCCGAGAGCACGAGCCCGGAATCCCGTTATGTTCAAAACACTTCTGGATTCCGGGTTCGCCCGCGCAAGATGCGCGAGCGCCCCGGAATGACGAGATTGGTGTAAGGGTCTCGTCGTCCCCTTGCCGACGCAGAGGTCCCACATGTGACGCAGAACTTCGCCGCAATCATTCTCGGCGGTACCGGGCAAGTCGGTGGTGCAGCCGTCGCGGAGCTGCTGGCAATTCCCCAATGCCGGGAAGTGGTGATGATCACCAGGAAGCCCATTGCCGCGCGATCACGCGTGCGCAACGTCGTGCTCGATACCGGCGCTCCAGACTTTGCCAAGCACACGGCCGTGCTTGCTCGCGACGTCCTGAGCCAAGGGCCCGTCAGCGCTGTGAGCTGTGTGGGTGTCGGTTCCGGCTCGATGCGGTGGAGCGAAGAGGAACTGAAGCGCCTTGAACTCGGCGTTGTCGGCGCCTTCGCGCGTGGCTGCCGTGACGCCGGCATCGCCCAGTTCTGCCTGCTGTCAGCAGTAGGAAGCACAGCCCAAAGCCGGTTTCGCTATGTCCGAGTCATGGGTATGAAGGAAGACAATGTGCGCAGCATCGGCTTCAGCCGCCTCGCTATCTTTCGCCCCGGCATCATTGTCGGCAACGCGCATACCCCGGCCTGGGTCGGTTGGCTGGGACGTCTCGTGCCCGGCCCGTATGGCAATATCGATCAGCGCGAGATCGGTCGCTCAATTGCTGTTGAGATAGCGTTGCATAGTCGAGAGGCCGGCGAAGTAACCTTTGAAAATGCCGCAATGAAAAAACTCGCTGCTCAAATTACTCCAGCGTCAGCCTGATCCCGTCATAGGCGGGGACCACACTCTCCGGCAGTATCGCCTTTACCGCCTCGTAATCCACATCCGCCGTCATATTGGTGATCACGGTCCGCTTCGGCTTGAAGCGATCGCGCCAGCGCAGCGCATCACTGATGCTGAAATGGCTGGGATGCTGCGTATAGCGGAGCCCATCGACGATCCAGAGATCGAGCCCTTCGAGCGCCGGCCAACTTTGCTCCGGGATGTCGTTGAGATCGGGCGTGTAGGCGGTGTTGTCGATCCGATAGCCGAGCGCCGGGATGTTGCCATGCTGGACCAGGAACGGCGTCAGCGTCAGATCACCGCCCTTCCCCGTGATGGTTCGGCTCTCGCCGGCCTCGATGCTGAGGAGATCGAGGATCGGCGGATAGTCGCTGCCGGGCGGCGACTGAAAGCAGTAGCCGAAGCGCAGCATGATATCAGTCGCCGTTGAGGCGTTCATATAGACCGGGATGCGCTTGCGGCGCTTCAGCACCACTGAGCGGAGGTCGTCCATGCCGTGGGTCTGGTCCGCATGCTCATGCGTCAGGAAGACCGCATCGATGTCATCGACATCGGCGTCGATCAATTGCTCGCGCAGGTCCGGCGAGGTGTCGATGACAACGCGCGTGACGCCCTCGGGCCCGCTCCGCTCCGCCATCATCGAACAACGACGGCGACGGTTTTTTGGATTGGCGGGATCGCAGGCGCCCCAGCCCAGCGCCGGGCGCGGCACACCCGCCGAGGATCCGGAACCGAGAATGGTGAGCACCAGCGTCATGCCGACCCGCCAGTGCCAGACGCGCTCTCGGCGGATGCCTTGCTGAACAGGCCGAAGAAGTTTTCGGTGGTCTGCCGCGACAGTTCTTCGAGCGACACGCCTCGCGTTTCCGCGAGCACCTTCGCCGTCTCGACCACATAGGATGGCTCGTTGCGCTTGCCGCGCCATTTGCCGGGCGCCAGATACGGCGCATCGGTTTCGACCATGATGCGGTCGGCGGGAAGCTCAGCGGCGAGATCGCGCAGCTCCTGTGACTTCTTGAAGGTGATAATGCCGGTGAAGGAGATCGACAGACCCATGCCGATGGCCTTCATCGCCAACTCCCGTCCGCCGGTGTAGCAATGCAGCACCGCCTTGAACGCGCCCTTCGCCATCTCGTCTGCGAGAATGGCGCCGCATTGTTCGTCGGCCTCGCGGGTATGGATCACCAGCGGCAATCCGGTCGCGCGTGCGGCGGCGATATGGGCGCGGAAGCCGCGCTCCTGCGCGCCTGATGAGCCGTGTTCGTAGAAGTTATCAAGACCCGCTTCGCCGAGCGCGATGACCTTCGGATGCTTTGTCAGTTCGATCAGCTCATCCGCGGAGATACCGTCTTCCTCGTCCGCATTGTGCGGATGGGTGCCGACCGAGCAATAGACATTCGTAAAGCGCTCCGCGATCGCGAGCAGCGCCGGCAGGCGGCGCACCCGCGTCGAGATGGTCACGAGCTTGCCGACACCCGCGGCCTCGGCACGCGCGACGATGCCGTCGAGGTCTTCGGCGAAGTCGGGGAAATCGAGATGGCAGTGGCTATCAACCAGCATCACGTCAACTCAGCTCGCAGCCGGCGGCTCGACATAGCGCGGGAATACGCCGGTCGGTGTCGGCAGTTGCGTGCCAGCCTTGATGCGGGTCGCAATTGCCGTGAAGTCCCGCTCGCTTTCGGGGATACCGAGCACGTCGAGCAGCTTCGCACATGACGCCGGCATTACCGGCTGCGCCAGGATGGCGACCTGACGCACGACTTCGGCGGTCACGTAGAGCACCGTGGCCTGCTTCTTCGGATCGGTCTTGGCGAGCGCCCACGGCGCCTCGCCCGCAAAATAGCGGTTGGCCTCGGCCACCACGGCCCAGATCGCGTTCAGCGCCTGATGGATCTGCTGCGTCGCCATGGCGCTGCGTGCGAGTTCCAGCATGCCATCGGCCTGCGCCAGGATCGCCTTGTCGTTCTCGCTGTAATCACCGGGCTCCGGCAACACGCCGCCATATTGCTTGGCGATCATCGACAGCGAACGTTGCGCGAGATTGCCGAGATCGTTGGCGAGGTCGGCATTGGTCCGATTGACGATGGCTTCGTGATTGTAGCTGCCGTCCTGCCCGAACGAGACTTCGCGCATGAAGAAATAGCGCATCTGATCGACGCCATATTGCTGGGCCATGCCGATCGGGTCGACCACGTTGCCGACCGACTTCGACATCTTCTCACCACGGTTGAGAAGAAATCCGTGACTGAAGACGCGATGCGGGACGTCGACCCCTGCAGCCATCAGGAATGCAGGCCAGTACACCGCGTGGAAGCGAACGATGTCCTTGCCGATCACATGCAGATTGGCAGGCCAGTAACGCTTGAAGTCGTCGCCATCGACATCCGGATAGCCGGCTGCCGTGATGTAGTTGGTGAGCGCGTCGATCCAGACATACATCACATGACCGGGCGCCCCCGGCACCTTGATGCCCCAGTCGAACGTGGTGCGCGAAATCGACAGATCCTGCAGGCCGCCCTTCACGAAGCTCGTCACTTCGTTCAGCCGCTCGCGCGGCAACACAAAGTCCGGAACGCGCGCATACAGATCGAGCAGCTTGTCCTGATAAGCGGATAGACGGAAGAAATAGGTCTCCTCCTCGGTCCACTCCACCGGCGAGCCGAGCGGCTCGCGCCGGACACCATCGTCGCCGAGCGTCGTTTCCGCTTCGTCGAAATAGGCTTCCTGGCGAACCGAATACCAGCCGGCATATTTGTCGAGATAGATGGCGCCGGCCTTCTCGAGCGCGACCCACAGCGCCTGAACGGAGCGCTCATGGCGCTTCTCGGTGGTGCGAATGTAGTCGTCATAGGAAATGTTGAGCGCAGCATCCATCTCGCGAAAACGCGCTGAATTCCGGTCAGCCAGTTCGAGCGGTGTCAGGCCTTCCTTGACGGCGGTCTGCTGCATCTTCAGACCATGCTCATCCGTTCCGGTCAGGAAACGAACGTCATAACCGTCGAGCCTCTGGAAGCGGGCAATCGTGTCGGTCGCCATGACCGTATAGGCATGACCGATATGCGGCACGCCATTGGGATAGAAGATCGGCGTTGTCAGAAAATACGCCGGTCGGGTTGCATCGGTTGCAGATGTCATGGCTGACTTTACGGACCTTGAATAAGACGATCTTGGTGAAGCGCGGATCGGCTGAAACCAGTCTCGCAGCGATCAGCGCGTTGCTTCCGCGAGCAGTCCAAACACCGAGAAAACCAGCGGTTTTCGCTCGAGATTGTAGGATTCGGTCTCGCGCGCGGCTCGGTTGATCTTTTCCCATACCTCCGCCAGCCGCGCAAGGCGGGGCAGATTGGCGTTGGCATTGGCATCGTCCGCCCGCATGCGCTCGCCGATCCAGCGGTCGACACTGTCGACAAAGGCGCCGAGCGCGACACGGTCACTGGTCCCCAGCGCATCCCCCAGCGCATGCAACTCGCGCGGATCGACATGGGGCAGCGTGTTCAGGAGCGAGGCGGTGCGCTGGTGCAGTTTCAGCGCGCCGCCGCCCAGCAGATTCAGAGCGCGCGACACACTGCCTTCGGAGGCTTCAGCGACCTCTTTGAGCAAGGGATCGCTGGTTTCGATCTCAGCGGCCTGCGACGTAGCGCGGGTCACGTCGGCGACGGAAAGCGGACGCAGCGCCAGCTTGCGACAGCGCGACTGGATGGTCGGCAACACGCGCGCCTGCGCATGTGTCACCAGCAGGAACAGCGAACGCAACGGCGGCTCTTCAAGCACTTTCAGCAGCGCGTTGGCGGCGTTGGCATTCAACTCGTCGACGGTGTCGACGATACAGACACGCCAGCCATCAACGGCGGCGGTCGAGCCGAAGAACGATACGGTCTGCCGGGTCTCATCGACAGTGATGACCGTGCGCATCACGCCCTTGTCGTTGAGCGAACGTTCCAGCGTCAGCAGCCCGCCATGGGATTCGGCGGCGACCTGGCGCACGATCGGATGCATCGGATCGAGACCGAGCGATGTTGCGGATTGCACTTGCGGTGATGCGGGATCGCGATGCGCCAGCACGAAACGCGCCATGCGATAGGCCAAAGTCGCCTTGCCGATGCCCTGCGGGCCGCCGATCAGCCAGGCATGCGGAATGCGGCCGCCGCGATAGGCGTTGAGCAGCGTGGCCTCGGCATCCTGATGACCGAACAGCGCGGTCGTCTCGCGCGGATGCGGAACCGAGATCGTTTGCTCGGACGACTTTGCGCTCATGCCGAAGTGACCTCGTGGTTCGACGGCGTTAGAAGGCGTCGGCGCAACACGCCCCAGATATTGTTCGATACGATCTTTGAATCTGCATTGGCGTCGATCAGTACGCAGCGTTGCGGTTCATCGGCTGCGATCTGCCGGAACGCGTCACGCAGCCCTTGATGAAAGGCGATGCCCTCGGCCTCGAACCTGTCGGGCACATCATTGCCACGCCGCGCTGCTGCGCGTCGCATGCCGATCGAGACCGGGATATCGAGAATGACGGTAAGATCCGGTTTGAGCCGCCCGATGGTGACGCGCTCCATCGCATTGAGCAGTTCCGGCGAGACGTGCCCGAGTCGGCCCTGATAGGCCCGCGTCGAATCCGAGAAGCGATCACACAGCACCCAGATGCCCTGCTCCAGCGCCGGCGCAATCACCGCATGGACATGGTCGTCGCGCGCGGCGGCAAACAGCAGCGTCTCGGCTTCGGGCCCCAGCAGCTTGCCCATGCCCGACAGCACCACATGGCGGATGATTTCGGCGCCGGGCGAACCGCCGGGCTCGCGGGTGACGATGACGCGCTTGCCTTCGGCCTCCAGCCGGTCAGCCAGAATCTTGATCTGGGTCGATTTGCCGGCGCCCTCGCCGCCCTCGAAACTGACGAAGCGACCGCGCGGCGGCGGTGTCGTGGGCGTGTCCGTCATGTCAGAGCTTCTCGGCGCCGGCGCGGAACAGTCCGATCACCAGCTCACCGGCGCCGTCGACGGCGCGCCGCATGGTCGATCCCGTGCCGACGGCGGCCGCCGTATAGAGCGGCGTCTCGACGGCGATATTGGCGCCGCGCCAGACCTTGATCACGCCGACCGGCTGACCGGGCTCGATGGGTGCACGCACGGGGCCTTTATAGACGACGCGAGCGATCAGCTTGTCGGTGCCGTTCTTCTGCACCATCACCTTCACTGGCTCCTTGGCCGAGAGCGCGACCGAGCGGCTCTCGCCGCCAAACACCTTGGCGAAGCCGACGGTCTGGTCGGCTGCGAACAGCGTGCGAGCCTCGAAATTCTTGAAACCCCACTCCAGCAGCTTCTTCGCCTCGGTCGCGCGATCGTCCGGATCGTCCAGACCGTTGATCACCACGATCAGCCGCATGCCGTCGCGGATGGCCGAGCCGACCATGCCGTAGCCACCATCCTTGGTGTAGCCGGTCTTGAAACCGTCAGCGCCGTCCAGCGTCGCCAGCAACGGATTGCGGTTCTGCTGACGGATCTTGTTCCAGGTGAATTCGCGCTCGCCGAACAGTTTGTAGAATTCCGGATAGGTGCGAACGATGTGGCGGGCGAGAACGCCCAACTCGCGCACCGTCATCTTGTTGCCGGGGTCCGGCAGACCGTTGGAATTGGCGAAGGTGGATTTCGGCATGCCCAGCGCACGCGCCCGTGCCGTCATCTTCTCGGCAAAGGCCGCCTCGCCGCCTGCGATGCCCTCCGCCAGGATCATGCAAGAGTCGTTGCCGCTCTGGATGATGGCCCCGCGCAAGAGATCGGCGACCGGCACGCGGCTGTTGATGGCGGCAAACATGGTCGACGCGCCGGCCGGCGCGCCGCCCTTGCGCCAGGAATTCTCGCTGACGCGATATTCATCTGTGAGCTTGATGTCGCCGCGGGTCAGCGCGTCAAACACCAGTTCGACGGTCATCAGCTTCATCATGCTGGAGGGCGCGCGGAGCTCGTCCGCATTCTTCTCGAACAGCACGCTGCCGGAGCCGGCCTCGATCAGGATCGCGGTCGGCGCATCGGTGTCGTAACCGCCGTCCTCGACGACCTTCTTGGCGCCCTGCACGCTCTGGTTCGCAGCCTGTGCTGTTGGGCCGAGGACAACGCCAAACGCCACCAGCGCAGCCAGCAGCGTTCGCCAGCTCCGCGCGGCGAATTGCGGTCGTTTCAAGGGGATGGAGCCAAATGCCATGTGCTGTCCTGAGTGCTCAGGTCTTAACAGGATCGCCGATGGCAAACAACGCGGCAAGGTGCAACGCGGATCAGGGCGCTATGCTGCGCCCGTCTGGTGTCGGTCGTGAACGACGAACCGGCTTAGTAGAGACCGCGACCGGACAGGATCGCCTGGGCGCCGCGCGCATCGACCGTGCCGTCATCCGGCTCGGCAGGCGCAGTATAAGCGGCGTTGCTCTCATAGGACACCGCGCGGTGGTTCTCGGTCATGCGCGGCGCCGACGCCGTGCGCATGCGGCTCGATGCCGACATTTCCGACGTCGAACGGATTGAGGCCACGTCGGCCGAAGTATTGCCGAGCGAATACGGGCGACCCTCCGGCAGAGGAACATCGCGCGAGACAACACGACCACCCTGCATGTCGGGCACGAAAGAGCGCGCCGAGGCGACACGCACCAGCGATGGCGACGGTGCCGGCTCACCGGTGCGCAGCGTGGCAACGAGCTGGCGATCGTCCGACCCTTCCAGCGGCGCACGCCCGACATATTCGACGCGAACCTTGGCGGTGCCGTTACCCTTGAATTCGAGCAGTTCGGCGGCCTTGTTCGAGACGTCGATCAGGCGGTTGCCGTGATACGGGCCGCGATCGTTGACGCGCACGATCAGCGACTTGCCGTTATAGACGTTGGTCACACGGGCATAGCTCGGGATCGGCAGCGTCGGATGGGCCGCGGTGAGCGAGGCCATGTCGAACACTTCGCCATTGGCTGTCAGACGGCCATGGAACGCGTCGCCATACCAGGAAGCGATGCCTTCAGCGCGGTAATTGATGTTTTCTTCCGGCACATAGAGCTTGCCGGCGACGGTGTAGGGCTTGCCGACACGGTAGGTGCCGCCGCCCTTGGGAACCGGCTCGCCCATCCCGACGACCCGAGGACTGCTCGAGACGCCATATTTCGGATCGAGGCGGCTGAAGCTGGTGGTGGAGGAGGAACAATTGGCCAGCGCCAGACAGGCGCTGATGGCCGCTGCTGCCTGAACAGCCTGGCCGAGTCGGTTTGACCTACGAATCCCCATACGCCCCAATACCATTCCAGCGGCCGCCTGCCCATCTCCGGGCATCCCCACGACCAAAATCCCGATGCGGCCCACTTCCCCATCAAGTGGTGAATATATCGCAGCCGGATCGCGGCGGAAATGGGGAGAGCCCCCGTATGGTAAACAGAGGATGTGGGTTTCAGCCCGCACGCCGGGTGTCGCTCGCACCGCAAACGTCGCGCTAGAAGTTCCTCCTGCAATCGGTGAGATGGCACCGTGATTGCGTTCAACCACTTCAGAACACGCGCATTTTTTCCGGGATCGACGCTTACATATTTACCCCGGATTCAGACGAGCTTCGTAGCGTGCACCACTATGAAAAACCTCATCAAGCGATTTATCGCAGACGAAACCGGCGCCACGGCCATCGAATATGGACTGATTGCTGCCGGCATTGCCCTGGCCATCATTGCCGTCATCAACGGTATGGGCACCAAGCTCAATGGCAAGTTTACATCGATCAACTCGTCACTGAAGTGACGACCTGACGATCCATTATCACTCCCCGCGCCGCCACGGCGCGCGGAGTTCTCCCTCAAGTTACGTCTCGCACGATCAATCGTACCACTCGCGGCGGATATACGGGCCGTACAACACGTCCTGACGCCAGTGATAGACCTGCACCAGCAGGCCGCCGACACCGGCAACAACACTCAGCAACAATAAGGTCTCGATCACCACAACGCCCCCGGCATTCTCGTTGGGCACAGCGATACATGGTGATTTTTAAGATCCCCGCTGCGGTTTGTTTTGAATTTGCGGCCCGCCGCTAACGGAGATTAATTTCCGCAACTCGCTGCCCGTCCGTTTCAACTATTTGTTAGTTGAATGATCACGCATGATTTGGATTTGATAGCAGAACGCGCTGACGCGATTCCTGGCGGGACTCTTGCGGCGGGATGTTGGGGATGGAGATGGACGTTTCAAGGACGGATTGCGGCGGAATAACCGGTGCGGGAGAGTACAGGTTTCGCGATGGCCACCTGATCGTGACGCTCTACCAGATCGCCATCTGGGCCGAACATCCCGAAGCCATCTTCACCGTCGTCACATCGCGCTTCCAGAACAGCATGAAGCTCTATGTGCTCGGGTCGTGGCGCCTGCCGAATGCTGCAGCGTCGAGTGAGCGGCCACCTGCTCCCGCTAGTGCGGAAGGAATGTCGCTGCATTGATCACGGTGACGACCGCGAAAGCCATCACCCATAGCGGCCAGACGGGCGCCTGCGCCCGCGGGCGGAACTGTCGGGGAACGCCGAAATTGCGTGCCATTGCCTGCTCCATTGCATCGACCGAACGACACTGAATGTGAGCATGCATTCTGTTAAAATTGCGTCGTGGCTTCGGCTATAATTTGTGCGTCCACGGCAAGCATAGCCTCGGCGCGCGGCGCTTCGTAATGACGCGGAGTGAGCTGGCAGCAAAGCGGGGCACCATCGCATCGTGACGATGGATGCCTACCGACTCAGACGCATATGCTGCCGGTAAGGTTGATTGGTTAGGTTAAACCGGTAATTGCATTGACCGCACCCGCAGCCTTGCTCAATTGCCGGCATGATCGACGATGACGACAGCTATGAGTTGAATGACCAGGGCATCCGGGTGCTGATCGGGCTGACCGTGGAAGAGACTGCGGAATTCACCCGCCTTGACGGCACCATCGGTCACGGCCGCCCGCCTGGGATCTCGCTCGAACAATGGGCCCATGCCGAAGACCGGCGCTGGCTCGAACTCTATCAGAAGCACGAAACTGCGCGGCAGCCGTTCTTGCAGACCGGCAAGACCAGGCACTGAGCGCACGGAAGCGCCATTCTCCGACACCGTAAACTAAAAGCACTCTGCAAATTAAAAGCCGCGCCAACCCGAAGGTTGACGCGGCCATGGCCGTTCTGTTGCAAGGTGGACCTACCCCGAACGGTTACGCCGCGAGGCGCACTTCGTTCATGCGAACGTTATCGTTTGCATTTAGGTTTTGACCCGATAACGGCGGTATCATGCCGAGCACAATTCACAACTTCTTCGCGGCCATCGATCCTGTTTCGCCCCCGCCTGAGCAGCCCGTGCATTTCACCGTCCGGCGAAATCGACCTCACCTGGGTGAGATCGCGAGCTGCTGAGGTGGAGGCGCCGGGTACTGCCCCCGGGTCTGCCCGCAGTCCATTGAGAGGTTCAGCGCCATCGTCTTGCGACGAACCAGATATAGGCGCGATCTCAGGCGAAATCTAGGCTCGGTCCGCCCTGCATTCCGGGCGGAATGCCGCTGGCCGCTAGTCCTTCTTGGCGGAACTCTTTTTGGTGGCGGTCTTTTTGGCAGCGCGCTTGGCCGCTTCCGCCTTGGCCGGCTTTTCTTTAGGTACCTTGGTCTTTGCAGGTTTGGCTTCGGCAACCGGAGCTTCGACCGGCGGCACTACTGCAGCCTGAGGCCCTGAACCCTGCGTCTCGACCGCCAGAACCTCGACAGCCGGCTTCCCGGCAGCCACCTTCTTCGCCGTAGGCGCAGGCTTGCTCTCCGCAGGCGCGGCGGCCTTGCCGGCCTCCTTGATCAGCCGCTGCGCGGCTTCGAATTTGGCCTCGCGCATCGCACGCAAGGCGTCGGCGCGCGGTGTCGGGTTTGCCATGTTGGTCTCCGTCCTCAGAATCGTCAGGCTTTGCTTAGCACGCCCGGCGCCCGGCACCGACCGGCCCAAGGGAATCCCCGTGCCGATGATTTCAGCCCCGGACAGCCGCCCCGGCGCAATCCTCTCTTTCCCTCGGCAGGCCGCTTTGCTAAGCGCTGTCCCACGACGGAAAGGTGGCCGAGTGGTTTAAGGCAGCGGTCTTGAAAACCGCCGTGCCTGCAAGGGTACCGTGGGTTCGAATCCCACCCTTTCCGCCATTTGCCGCATCATCCTCTGTCGGACGACATGATCGATCAATCCGAGCCAACGACGCCCGCTGAAACACTCGGCGCTCTCAAACCGCCGCGCTGCGCGATGTGCCGGGCGCGAATGACATTGTTGCGGAGCGAGCCGGATCCCGGTGGTGGCGACAAGTGCACCTTCACCTGCCCGAAATGCGAATTCGTGAAGACCAAGGTCGTCGGCGGTCCGCCCGATCTCAGCCGCCACAGGCCGCCCAAAAAAACACGACGGCCCCAGACACGTTAGGCCGCCTGAGGGATTACCGCGGCGGCTGTGTTGCTGCCGGGAGCGGAGCGCCGCCGACCGAGATGGCACCGGCGGGACGATCGGCTGGACGCTTGCGCGGCGCCGTGGGTGCCGGGCGCGCGGCCACTGGCGCAGCCGGAGCTGCGGCCATGGGCGCTGGCGCCGCAGCGGCTGGAGCCGGAGCTGCGAGAACGCCCCTGCCCTGCAGCGTATCGATCTTGGCGGTTAGTCCAACGACCTGGGTCGTGAGGCCCTGGATCTGATCGGACAGGCGCTTCAACTCTGTCTGCTGCGCCGTCAGCAGTTCGGTAGCAGTCTGGATCGAGCTTCCGGTCTGCTGCTGGAACGCCGCGAAATCAGTCGCGCTGACGCTGCCCTCTGCCGCGCTCGCCAACACCGGGGCGCTATCTCTGGGGCCAGTGCTTCCTGTCACGGCCTGTGCCATGTCGGTCAGTGCGTCGTGGTAGTTCAGCCAGAGATATCCACCGCCGCCAGCGAGGATCAACAGCACGGCGACAACTCCGAACGGGCCGAACGACCTGCGCTTGCGCAGCGGCACAGGGGGCGGTCCGACATTGATCTCGTTATTGAACGTATCGGCCACTGGAGATCCTCACTTGCGACGTCCGATCCTGCGGCTCGGGGAGCGAGACAACCGGCGCGATTCCTTGAAGCGTATGTAAGCAAAAAATCCACTGAGGTGAACTGCTGGGACTCGGTCATCCCCCATGTCGCCTCATCATGCCCGCGCAGATACGCCTTCAGCGCCCGTTAACCCTGCGCCGGGCTGGCATCGCCTCGCCGGCGCCGCATTGTCATCGCCGTTGCGCCGCGATCGCTCCTCGCAACCGCGTAAAATGTTGCAACGACGCATCACTACAGCTCCGAATGAAAAGCGGACCGCGAATCTCTTTGACTGTGCGGCCCCCCGTACCGTCTGTAGTTCGCGGGGGAATAAGGACCACCACGATGATTGAGACCGTCACTGCACTCTTCGGATTTCTCAGCGCCGGCATTCTGGCCGCTCACGCCTATGACGGTTACCGCGCCCGCTTCTAAGCGCGCGACGATTTCGTGACACCGCCGCTCAGTCATCTCGCAACTCAGCTAGTTGGTGCGCCTGCAGCCACTGCGCTGCTCTGATCGGGAGATTCGGCTTCGATGAAAGCTGTCTCCGACGAAACAAGACTGAAACACGATTCTCCAGAACCGCTTTGAACGCGCCCGACGAGGGCAGCGACTGATGGGCAGGGACACAGTAAAGCGCTCGCGCGCCCACCCAATGGAGAATATCTATGTTTCGCAAAGTAACCCTCGGACTGATCGCTGCAGCCTCGCTCGGTGCAGCCGCCCTCGCCCCCAGCGCTGCATCGGCCCATAGCTGGCATGTCGGTGGCTGGCACGGTGGATGGGGTGGCTACGGTCACCACGCCTTCTATGGCGGGCCCACCTTCTATGTCGGCGGCCTGACCGACGGCTGCCTGCAGCGCCGCGTGGTGGAAACCCGCCGTGGGCCGCGCGTCCGGACCGTCAACGTCTGCGCCTACTGATCGCATCAAGTTACGGAAAGCCCGGCCGCCCAACGGCCGGGCTTTTTGCTGCCGTACTCAGGTATTGTTCTGCTTCTGTTGCCCCCCGGTGACAGCCAAGGTCAGCGTTTCCAGCTAAAGCTTGTGTCGAATTCGCTCAATATCTTCAGAGCGATGGAAGGTCCTGGATGCGAACCCTTTGGCTGGCCGCGATCATCGCAGCGTCGGGCGCGGCGAATGCCGCTGCCGCCGACCTGCAGCCGCGCGTCTGGACCAAGACGCCCGCGACGACCGAAGCAGGCTATAGCTGGGGCGGCTGGTATGTCGGCGGCAACGCCGGCGGTTCCTGGGGCCAGAGCAACGTCTCCAACGCTTTCGTCAATGGCACCGCGCCGATCGCAAACCAGCAGGCAATTGCGGCTGCCTCGCCGCGGCTCAATCCCGATGGCTTCACCGGTGGCGGTCAGGTCGGCTATAATCATCAGGTGGACCGCTGGTTGTTTGGCGTCGAGGCCGACGCGAACTATTTCGGCCTGAAGCAGTCGCGCGGTTTCACTGCGCCTTTCCCGGCCGGCGGTTCGTTCACCACCACAAATTCCGTAACGAGCGATTGGCTGGTCACGCTGCGCCCGCGCGTTGGTTACACGGTCGATCGTACGCTTTTCTACGCAACCGGCGGCCTCGCGCTCACCGAGTTGAATTTTGCGTCGTCGCTCACCGACACGACCGGCCAGAACGAAACCGCGTCACTGTCAAAGACCGTGGCAGGTTGGACCATCGGCGCCGGTATCGAACACGCGTTCACCAAAAACTGGTCGGCGAAGGTCGAATATCTCCATACCGATTTCGGCAAGCAATCGGTCTCGGCTCCGACCTTCACCGGACCAGGCGCTGCAACCGGTATCATTGCCCACGATATCGACCTGAAGACCAATACGGTACGCGGCGGACTGAACTATCATTTCGGCGGCCCGTCGGTCGCGCGCTACTGATCGCTGCAGAGATCTCCAAACAAAAGGCCCTCGCTAGCGAGGGCCTTTTGTTTGGAGATGCATGCGCCGGTCAGCCGGTCATCGCCAGAACGCGACTTTCGACCGGATACGGCTCCACGGTGATCGTCCAGCGCAGTGGCCAGCAGGTCAGATCCGGACGAACGGCGTGAACATAGCCGTTGACGAAAACGCTATCGGCATCGTCGCTGAATCGCTCGTCGATCAACTCGCCATGGAGATGCGCCATCCGGCAGCGGCGCATCTGCGCGTATTTCGTCGTTTCGTATTTGGCCAAATCGGGCCTCCCCAACGTCGCAATGTCCCCATCGGGAACTCTGGGCGACTCGCGGTTAACAAAGCCTCAAGCGGATCCGCGACGGTATCGGGCTGGAGTGCGCGTATCAAAAATGCGCAAAGCCCCCGACTTTCGTCGATTCGATTCACGGCTGCTTCAAGAATGCAGAACAGTGTGGCGCCAATATTATTGGAGCGTCCCATGTTCATGATCGCGAGCATTCTGACGGTCGCTGCCGGTGTCTTTTACGCAGCGAGTATCAACAACAGCGGATGGGCGATGCAGGTGTGCCGCTATGGCGACATATTCTGCATGAACCCGTCATGGCTTGTCATCGCCGCCGTCCTGTCCATCATCTGGGCATTCTTTTTGCGCGTCGATCGACTGTAGTCGTTCGATCAGCAGACGACTTGGTCCGCAACGAGTTCAGCGGGCTTGAGGTGTTGCCGGCGCGGCGCCAAACGCAGCGATTTCGACGTGGCACAATGTGGACAGCCAAAGGTGCGAATTTCACCGCCCTCTTCGTCCGTCTCGATCTTGATCAGATAAACTTGGGTCCTGCAGCCGGAACATTTCAGATGTTCGGTGCGAATGTTATCGTTCAGATGAACTCTGCGGGTGCCGGACATCTGCAGTCTCCGAAAACCGATGACAGTCTGCCCAGACTATCGCGTTTTCACGCATGCCGAGCGCCGAAACAGACAACCTGTAATTGCTTAAAAGAAGCTCTGCGCCCTTAAGGAATCGTCGCCGTATTGAGCTACCGTGTTCCGGCAGGATTATCCAGATTGCGGGTTCCACGCGATACGTCTTTTCACGCAGTTTAGAGTATATCTAAATTCTTCGATTGCGGTTCATCGTCACACAACTATAGATGTTGATGGATCGATCTGCTCGACGACCCTGGAATGTCGCAATGCACAAGCGATATCAGCCGCTCAATATCCCCATCGAGATCGTTCGCACGGTGGTGGCGATCGCGGAAACCGGCAGCCTGACCAAGGCTGCCGAACGGCTGGGCCTGAGCCAACCCGCTGTCAGTTCCCAGATCAAGCGCATTCAGACCATGGTGGGAGGCAACCTCTTCACCAAAACGGTCAACGGCACGACGGCTACCCAGCTCGGCAAGCTGGTGCTGCATCAGGCCAGACGGATTCTGGAAGCGAACGACCAGATGTTGCGGATTGGCGGCGTGGCCAATCTTCCGCAGCCTATCCGGTTTGGATTGAGCACACTGTTCGTGCAGGATTTCTTCAGCCATCAGACCTCCCAAAGCCTGGCCGATCTGGTCATTCACACTGACAACTCGGTGGGCATCACCAAAGGCCTGATCGACGGCTATATCGATATCGCGTACATTCTCGAAAATCCGGAAATGAGCAGCGAGATATCGCACCTGATCGTCAACGAAGCCGATGAGGAGTTCGTGTGGGTGCGCGCAAAGGACTTCGTCCTCAGTCCGGGCGCACCGATCCCGATTCTGACCTGGCCGGGCGACGATCTGATGATCCGGACGCTGACGCGCCACGGCCTGTCCTACAAGATCGTATTCAACAGTCCCGATTATCACGCCAAGTTGGCGGCTGTGGAAAGCGGCATCGGCTTCACCGCGATTCCGAAGCGGATGATTCCGCCTGCACTTGTCTGGGCGCAGGAATATTATCTGCCACACCTGCCGCCCGTCAAAGCGTTGCTGTGCGCGCGTTCGAACCTGGAAACAATGCAGAGCACCGAATTGCTCAACACGATCTCGTCACGCTTTTTCAAATCGCCGGCCATGGTGAACCTGTAGCTCAGCCATGATCGTGAGCCCGGCCGTAGTCCCCATCGGCAGTCAGCGTGGCACGAGATAATGTTCGTCCCATTCGCTGCGCGGCACCTCGGTGCCAAGCTGATAGGCAAAGGATTTGACGTCGAGCCCGTCAGGAGTGGTCTCGCAGACATAGGACAGCCTGTACCACTTGCCCCCGCTGCGGATGGCACCGCCCGGTGCTTTGATCTGGTTGCCTCGAATGACCGGATCGGCAAACGCGTAGGCAACGAACTCGTCCGGCTTGTATCCCTTGTGCTCGCGGCCCACGGAGCCCATCGCACGCGCATCGCAACGCTGCTCCAGACGGGTTTCCGGCGACAGTTTGAGCATCTGATCGGTCCGGGACGACGCTGCATGTAGGGGAGACTGCGCAGCAATGCAGGCAAGAGCCAAGATCGCGAATGCCATTTTTCTCATCGACTTAGGCCAATTACCTTATGTGAATTAGGAGGATTCTTCGGCGCGAACCTATCATGTTCGCACGTGCAAAAAACCCCGCTCGTGTTACCGGCGGGGTTTCAAATTCGGGATCGTCAGCCGATCCGTTTGAATGTCAGCAACTGGTGAAATTCCGAGGGCGAGAACCGGCGGCCGCCGAGACCGGAGATACTGACCCGCCACCCCGCATCGTTGAGCGTCCGGGCCTGCGCGACGGCGACGTCCGGAATGATCCGATGCGTAACCATGCTCTGGTCATTGCGCGTCGCGTGGATGGTGAAGATATCGCCCCGCCGCGAAGCCGCAGGGATATCGGCTGCTTCAAGATCACTGTCAGAGAACACGGTCGCCAACGCCAGCCTCCATCATCAGTCAAAGCCCGATGTGATTGTGCAGCGCGCATGGTTAACTAATTATTACAGCAGCGCGCGCCATCAGGATTTGAAGACGCCCGTGATCTTGTTCCAGAGCGATGAGCCGTCGTCGTTATCGTGTTTCGACCGGTTCGGCTGCGTAGCACTCACAGGATCCGAAGCCGGGAAACTGTCCTTCAGGCCGGTCTTGAGTTCCTCAGACGTTTTGCGATCAGCACGCGCTGCCTCCTTCACGCCAACAGCGTATTTGTCGTGGGGGGCGGGATCGAATTTCTCAGCCATGATCGTCTCCTTCATCTGAAGAAGGAAAAACGTCCCCGTGGCCAAGAGGTTCCTCTCTGCGGCGATTAGTCGAGACCGCGCTCGCGGCTGAGGCCGACCATCTCCTGAATGAACAGAGCCTTCTGCTTGTCATCCAGCGTGGCGAATAGCGGCTCCGCGGCATCGGCAACGGCGCGCTGATCGACGGCCCGGTCGTTGAGGAACTGAGCCTCGTTGCGCATCTGCTCGATGATGTCATCCGGCGGATCGCGCTTGGCGCGGGCGATACGCAATTTCAGACGCTCCGCGCCGTTATTGCCGAGCGTATGCATGGCGTTGCTAAAACCGGCCCAGTTCTTTTCCTGCTCCGGCGTCAGGTTGAGCGACGTCTTGATACGGCTAGTGTTGGCGTCGCTACTCGCGACGATCTGCTCGGCGGTCAGTTCCGGCTCCGCCGCGGGTTGAGAGCCCTTCTTGCCCTTCTTGGCGGCCTTGGTTTGTTTGGCGCTCGACTGCCCGCCCACGGGACCGCGAACATTGTTCGAGGGCACGCCCAGGACGCCGCCAACAACGCCCACGACGCCGCCGATCGCACCACCCAAAACACCGCCGATCGGCCCAGCCGCACGATTGCCGTCTCTTGCACCCTGCTGCACGCCCTGCACCAGCCCCTGCGCATGGACCGCTGCGGAATTTCCGAGCAGCAGAACGGCGGCGACGCACAGCACATGGCGCAGTGGTCGATGCGTGCGCTTGGGCAAATTCATTCTGGTCATCATCGTCTCCTCACCGCAATTTCGCGGCGCAGCAAATCACTTGTGATCATCAGCGACCATAGTGGCTTCAACACGGCCAAGTCCACACGCCACGTCTCCGCCAATGGTAGACCTCATCGAGCCAAGCCTGTTAGATAACGCCCGCGCGGCCATTGGCAGGTGCGCAACAACGTAGAATGCTTCAAGGGGTGGAAATGGCGACCAACAAGAAGAAACTTCTGATTACCGAGTCGATGTCGACCCAGGGAATGGACCTGTTCAATGCACGCGATGACATCGAAGTGGTCAAGTTCAGCAATCTGATTTCCGCTGCCGACTACATCAAGCTGATTGAGCAACACGCACCGGTGCACGGCACCGCGCTCGGCGCCACGCGGTTCGGCGAGTCCGAACTCGAAGCCTGCAAGGACATGAAGGTGGTGGCGCGCATCGGCGTCGGCTACGACGCGGTCGATGTACCGGCGCTGTCCAAGCGCAAGGTGCCGCTGATGATCGCTGGCACCGCCAACTCGCCCTCGGTTGCGGAACAGGCGCTGTTCATGATGCTGACGCTCGCCAAGCGCGCAGTCGAACTGCACGCCATGGTCAAGGAAGGCAAATGGGCGTCGCGTTTCGGAGCGCTGCCATTCGACCTGTTCGGCAAGACTGTGCTGGTGGTCGGCTTCGGCCGCATCGGCACCCGCACCGCCAAGCGCTGCCAGGCGATGGAAATGAACGTACTGGTCTATGACCCCTATGTCTCGGCCGATACAATCAAGGCTGCCGGCTGCGAGCCTGTCGGCGATCTCGACGCGGCCCTGCCCCGCGCCGACTTTGTCAGCCTGCATTGCCCGAAGACTCCGGAGACGACCGGCCTGTTCAACGCTGCGCGGATCGCCCGCATGAAGCCGTCGGCCTATCTCATCAACACCGCGCGTGGCGGCATCATCGTCGAGGCCGCGCTGCATGACGCGCTGGTCTCGGGCAAGCTCGCCGGCGCCGGCCTCGATGTGTTCGAGGCCGAACCGCCGCCGCTCGGTCACGCGCTGTTCGAACTGCCGAACGTGATCATCGCGCCGCATGTCGCCGGCGTGACCCGCGAAGCACTCGACCGCATGGGCGCGCAGACCGCGCGCAACATGCTGAGCGTGCTCGACGGCGAGCCGATCAAGCAAAATGCCGTCAACGCGGACGTGTTCGGCTGAACCGGCGATAGCTGGCGCGGATGATTGATCCGCGCTAGCACTGCCGCAGTCCTCACCAGAGTACCCTGCGATGGCATTCAAGGAATACGGCGATCACGACGCGCTCGGTCTTGCCGGGCTGGTGCGCAGCAAGCAGGTCAGCCCGCGCGAACTGCTCGATGAGGCGGTGGCGCGCACCGAACGCGTCAATCCCCGGATCAACGCTGTCGTGGTGCGCCATGAGGACTATGCGCAGCGCCAGATCGACGAGGGGTTGCCCGACGGGCTGTTCACCGGTGTGCCATTCCTGCTGAAGGATCTCGAACTCCTCGATGGCACGCGCACGACCTTCGGCGCCAGTCTCTACAAGGACTTCGTCGCCGATCACACCGGCACCCTCGCCCAGCGCTTCCTCAAGGCCGGCCTGACGGTATTCGGCAAGAGCGCGAGCCCCGAATTCGGGCTGATGCCGACGACCGAATGCCGGCTGCATGGACCGACGCGCAATCCGTGGAATACCGATCATGCATCAGGCGGCTCGTCCGGCGGCGCAGCCGCTGCCGTGGCTGCGCGCATCCTGCCAGTCGCCCATGCCAGCGACGGCGGCGGTTCGATCCGTATTCCCGCCTCGGCCTGCGGCGTGTTCGGTCTGAAGCCGACCCGCGCGCGCAATCCGACGGGTCCTGACAAGGCGGAAGGCTGGGGCGGCTTTTCCTGCGGCCACGTCGTCAGCATCAGCGTGCGCGACAGCGCCGCGATGCTCGATGCTGTTCACGGGCCTGAACTGACCAGCCCCTACATGGCGCCCGCGCCGGAACGTCCCTTCCTCGATGAAGTCAGCCGTGGTCCCGGCAGGCTGCGCATCTTCTTCACCGACAAGTCGCCCTATGGCGATGCGATCGATCCCGAAGTCGCCGCTGCCGTCCGCGATGTCGCCAGGTTGCTCGAGGCACAGGGTCATCATGTCGAAGAACGCGCGCCGGTGCTGCCGCTGGACCCTGCGCAAGTGATTGCGGCGATCGTGTCGGCCAATACGGCGGTTACCGTGCAGTTCGCGGAGAAGAAGTTCGGCCGCCCGATGACCTCGGATGATTTCGAGAAACTCACACTCGGCAGCGCACACAATGCCCGCAAGGCAAGCGCAGTCGACTACGTGACGGCACTGCAGAACGCATTCCAGATCTCCCGCAGTGTCACCGAATTCTTTACCGGCTGCGACATCTTCCTGTCGCCGACGCTCTGCACGCCGCCGATCAGGATCGGTGAGATCGACACGATGTCGGACGATCTCAGCCATGTCGCGCCTTTGCTGCGCCGCTACATGCCAGGCACCAGCATGGCCAACATGACCGGCCAGCCGTCCATGTCGGTGCCCCTGGCCTGGAGCAGCAAAGGCCTGCCGATCGGTATGATGTTCACGGCGCATTTCGGCGACGAAGCCATGCTGTTCCGTCTGGCCGGGCAACTCGAGCAGATCCGGCCCTGGAAAGACAGGCGTCCGCCGATCTCTGCCTAAAAACAGCCACAGCGATTACCAAAATGAAACCACAGCCGATTAGATTATCGGCGGTATGTGGACGTTGCGTAATTACGGGGAGGCGCATTTCAATGACCCAGAACGATCCGACCGATCACGCCCTCGCGGCCATTGCGAGCATTCTCGACCGCAAGGAAGCGGAATCGCAAGTGGCCGAACACAGCGACGCCGAGCCCGCTTCGATTACCGTCGTCACTGAAACCGTGGTCACCGAGACTGTATCCGTCATGGTCGCCGCCGAACCCGAAGCGCCGCTCGTCGAACACGAGTCGCCCTCCACGGTTCCAGAGGCCCTCGAGGTCGATGGCTACTCCCGTCTCGGTCCGGGTCCGCTCGATGCCATCCGCTTTCGCTGGACCGCACGCCGCGACGACGATGGCCAGTATTTCGTCGATGAAACCATCGGCAGTTCGCGGCCGATTTCGTCAGGCCCGATGCCGCGTGACGAAATCATCGATTTCATCGATGGGCGCGAGCGCGCCGCCCGCGATCGTTTCGAGACGCTGAAGAGCCAGATGACCGTGGGCAGCAGCGCCTCGCGTTACAGCGACTACTGACGAAAGCCGGTTTCAGGCGACGCCGCCGTCCAGCGGCGGCGTTGGGGCCTATCACGCTGCCTCAAACAGAAGATGTCCGGCGCAGGATTGAACCACTTCTTCAGTCGGCGCCACACACCAAAGCAATTGCAATTCCCCCTGAGTGACGCGGATCACAGTGTTCCGGCGCATCCGCGGCTCGGTTCAGGGGCGGGATTTCAACCGCTTTGGAGGACACATGAAGCCGCTCTTCGCCCTCGCCGCTATCCTGCTGACCAGCACCGCCGCTCAGGCTGGCGACAGCTACTCGTTCGACATCGGTGGCCGCACCATTACCATCGAAGCGCCAAGCGACTGCAACTCGACGGACTGCATCTCGGTTTCCATTCCCGGCGTCTACGAATATGGCACCAAGCGCAGCAAGCGCGAGCGTGACCGCGAGACGCGCGAGCAGGCCCCCAACACTCCGCGATCCGAACAGACGGCCAAGCCTGTGGAGACGCAGAAGCCCGTCGTCGCCCCAAAGGAGGCGGCAACTCCGGCGACACCTGTCACGCCATCCGTCGCGGTGGCCCCGCAGCCTGCCCCGGCTCCCGCGCCTGCCGAGAAATCTGCACCCTCTACGGTCATCGCCAACGCAACGCCCACCGATCCAGTCGACAAGCAGGGTGCGCCCGCACCGGTTACGCCTGCCGCCGCGGCAACGCCGCTCGGCATCTGGATGACCGAGAAGAAGGAGGGCAAGGTTCGCATCGAACAATGCGGCGCCAATCTGTGCGGCTATTCGATGAATGCCAAGACCGAGGCCAATGGGGAGAAGGTGCTGATCAACATGAAGCCCGGCAACAACAAATGGGCGGGAAAGATCTTCGATCCGAACAGCGGCAGCACCTACGAATCGACCATCGCTCTGAAGGGCAGTGACACGCTGCGCGTCCAGGGCTGTGCCTTCGGTGGCATGTTCTGCGGCGGCCAGACCTGGACGCGGGTGAATTGATCCCAGCAGACGCGCTCATCGATTGAAAGGTCCAACATCCCCTGTAAGCTGATCGTAACGCGGTGCGCCCCTGAACGGTGCGCTTCGCGATACAAACGGGGGAGACGTCATGATCCGGATCACCGCCGCCTGGCTTGCGGCCTGCCTGCTGCTTGCCGCGCCCTTGCATGCACAGACGCCAGTTGCTGCGCCCTCACCGTCCCGCCTCGACGATATCATCGCCCGGGGGACGCTGCGTGTTGGATTGACCGGCGATTACATGCCGTTCAGCGCGTTCGATCCTGTCACGACATCGTTCAAGGGATTCGACGTGGAGATGGCGGAGGCGCTCGGAAAGGCACTCGGCGTCAAGGTCGACTATGTGAAGACCAGCTGGCCAAAACTGTCAGCAGACTTTGCGGCAGACCAGTTCGATGTGGTGATGGGCGGCGTGTCGATCACCCTCGACCGGCAGAAGAAGGGCGTGTTCTCGATACCCATCATGCGCGAGGGCAAGACGCCGATAGCGCGCTGCGCCGATGCAGGGAAATTCGGCACGCTCGCGGAGATCGATCGGCCAGGTATCAAGGTGATCGTGAATCCGGGCGGCACCAATGAGCGCTTTGCACGGGCGCATATCAAATCGGCCGAGATCACCGTCTTCAACGACAATACCCGCATCTTCGACGAGATCGCACAGGGCCGTGCCGACCTGATGATGACCGATGCGTCAGAGACCCGCTATCAGCAGAAGCTGCATCGCGGCGTGCTCTGCGCTGTGCACCCGGACACGCCGTTCGATTTTGCCGAGAAGGCCTATTGGCTCCAGCGCGATGTGGCGTTGAAGGCCTTCGTCGATCAGTGGCTGCACATCATGCAGGAAGACGGCAGCTTCCGTGCGACCGTCAACCGCTGGTTCGAGTGACCGGTGGCAATCGGTGCGCCGGACACTAAGCCGGCGCACGCGATGTGACGGCACTATCCATTACGGAACGCGTAGCCATATCCATTCAGCGCCGGCGCGCCGCCGAGATGTGCATAGAGCACCTTGGATCCTTCAGGGAAGTAACCCTTCTGCACGAGATCGATCATCCCCTGCATCGATTTCCCTTCATAGACAGGGTCCGTGATCATGCCCTCGAGGCGCGCGCAGAGACGGATGGCGTCCTTGGTCTCTTCCGATGGCACGCCATAGACAGGATAGGCGTAGTCCTCGATCAGCACCACATCATCCGCGACGAGGTCTTTGCCTAATTTGACCAGCTTGGCGGTGTTCTGCGCGATCTCAAGTACCTGCGCCTTGGTCTGGGCCGGCGTGAAAGAGGCGTCGATGCCGATCACCCTGCGCTGGCGGTCGTCCTTCGCGAAGCCCACCAGCATGCCGGCATGGGTCGAGCCGGTCACAGTGCAGACGACAATGTAGTCGAACGCGAAGCCGAGTTCCTTCTCCTGCGCCCGGACTTCTTCGGCAAAGCCGACATAGCCGAGCCCACCGAATTTGTGCACGGAGGCACCGGCCGGAATGGCGTAGGGTTTGCCGCCCTTTGCCTTCACATCCTCGATCGCCTCTTCCCAGCTATGGCGGATGCCAATGTCAAAGCCTTCGTCGACGAGCTGCACATCCGCGCCCATGATCCGGCTGAGCATGATATTGCCGACACGGTCGTAGACGGCGTCCTCATGCGGCACCCAGCTCTCCTGCACCAGCCGGCACTTCATGCCGATCTTGGCCGCAACGGCCGCGACCATGCGTGTATGATTGGACTGTACGCCGCCGATCGATACCAGCGTATCGGCGTTCGACGCGATGGCATCGGGGATGATGTATTCGAGCTTGCGCAGCTTGTTGCCGCCATAGGCCAGCCCGGAATTGCAGTCCTCGCGCTTGGCGTAGAGTTCGACCTTACCGCCGAGATGGGCCGAGAGCTTCTCCAGCTTCTCGATATAGGTGGGTCCAAAGGTGAGCGGATAGCGTTCGAAGCCTTCGAGCATGTGACACCTGTTGTCGTGAAAACTGGCGGTACAGCTAGCATTTTCGGCGCGGAAGGTGCTTTCAAAGATATGGCTGTGCTCTGCAATATATCGTGCCATATCCATCTAAACTGGAAGTAAGATGCATTAAATTCCAAAAATTCGGAAGATTCTTTCATGGCAGAAAATCTGGATAAAATCGGACTTCGCATGCTACATTTGCTGCAGAAAGACGGGCGTTTGAGCAATGCTGATCTGGCGGCCAAGGTGAATGTCAGTCCCGCCACCTGTCATCGCCGCACGCAGCAGCTGTTTGACGAGGGCTATATCCGGAATACGCGCGCCATCATTGCGCCCGAGAAGGTCAACCGCGGCGCGCTGGTCATGGTCGGTGTCGTGCTCGATCGCTCGACGCCGGAAAGCTTTGCAGTATTTGAAAAGGCGGTGGCCAAACTGAGATTCGTTCTCGATTGCCACCTGGTCGCCGGCGACTTCGACTATTTCCTAAAAATCCGCGTCGGCGACATGGCCGATTTCAATCGTATCCACGGCACGCAGCTCATCGCGCTGCCCGGCGTCCGTCAGACCCGAACCTTTTTCGTTATGAAAGAGGTGGTGGACAATGCGCCGCTAGACTTTTGAACCCAGCGTCGTCCTCGTACCCGGCAATGCCTGGCCGTCCTAGCCGACCGGCTTCGCATATTGTTCGTCGCTGACCTTTTCCATCCAATCCGCGGTCTTGCCGTCGAGCGCTTCCTGCATGGCGATATGGGTCATGCCAGTGGTCGGCGCCGCGCCGTGCCAGTGTTTCTCGCCCGGTGGAATCCAGACGGTGTCGCCCGGCTTGATCTCGACGACTGGCTGGCCTTCGGTCTGAAAGCGCCCGACGCCGTCGATGACATAGAGCGTCTGCCCGAACGGATGCGTGTGCCAGGCGGTGCGTGCGCCGGGCTCAAAGCTGACGCGGAAGGTCACCAGCCGCGCCGGCGCTTCGGCGACAATGACCGGATCCTGCCAGACCGTGCCTGTGAAGTATTCCTCTGGCGCCCTTTTGGTCGGGCGCGAACCTGCGGGGAAAAGCTTCATGGCACGGTCTCCAATCTCTGGCCCTCATGGTGAGGAGGCGCGCGGCGCCGTCTCGAACCATGAGGGATGAACACTCCCTCGCCCTTCGAGACGCGGCCAAGCGGCCGCTCCTCAGGATGAGGGTATCGAGTTGGTTGATTACTTCTTCGACGCGGCGTAGCGCGCCTTGGTCTCGGCATTCATCGGATACAGGCCGGGTAGCGTGGCGCCGTTATTCACCTCGTTGACGATCCAGGCTTCCATGCGCTCCTGCTCGGCGCCTTCGGCGAGGATGAGATCGAGGAAGGCCTTCGGGATCACGACAGCGCCGTCCTGGTCGGCGACGATGACGTCGTCCGGGAAGATGGCAACGCCGCCGCAGCCGATCGGTTCACCCCAGCCGACAAAGGTCAGGCCGGCAACTGACGGCGGAGCGGCATAGCCGTCGCACCAGACCGGCAGATTGGTGCCGAGCACGCCTTCGATGTCACGCACCACGCCGTCGGTGATCAGCGCAGCGACGCCGCGCTTCTGCATGCGGGCGCAGAGGATGTCGCCGAAGATGCCGGCGTCGGTGATGCCCATGGCGTCGACCACGGCGATGCAGCCTTCCGGCATGGCTTCGATGGCGGTGCGGGTCGAGATCGGCGACGACCACGATTCCGGGGTCGCAAGATCCTCGCGCGCCGGCACAAAACGCAGCGTAAAGGCCGGACCGACGAGACGGGGCTGACCGGGGCGCAGCGGCTTGGCGCCGCGCAGCCAGACATTGCGCAGGCCCTTCTTCAGGAGAACGGTGGTGATGGTCGCGGTGGTGACCTTCGACAGGGTGGCAATGGCTTCGGGTGTCAGGGACATACGCAGGGCTCTTCAGGTCAGAGGGTGCAGGACGTTGGACTTACGGCGGCGCATCTTGCGGTGGAATGCCAGCGCGTCAAGGGCTGCCGTCTCAAAGCGCCATGCAATGTGATGAAACCTCTGCGATCAGTACGGCTTATCGCCAACATGCGTATTAATTTATTGAAGATGCACGGCTATTTTTAGATTGCGAATTCCACTCGCTGGTAAAACGCGCTATGCATGGTCGTCCAATACTGACGTTGTGAGGCCATGGTCGCAGCTCTCTCCCCGCCCCGCATCCTCCCCAGTGGCGATGCTGCCATCACCGTCGAATTCAGCCGCACCATCGACGAGGAAGCCAACCGCCGGGTGCTGGCGCTCGACAAACTCGTCGCGTCGGCCGGCCTTGCTGCCGTCACCGAAACCGTGCCGACCTATCGCTCCCTGCTGGTGCATTACGATCCCTTGCAGATTGGCTTCGATGCGCTGGGCGAGAAACTGACCGAATTGGCGCTGCAGCCGCTGCCCGAAGCCAAGGCGGCACGACGTTGGCGCATCCCGGTCGCCTATGGCGGCGAAAACGGCATCGATCTCGAAGACGTCGCGAAGGCGCTCAACATCACGCCGGACGAGGTGGTCGCACGCCATGTGGGCGGCGACTACAAGGTGGCGATGATCGGCTTCACGCCGGGCTGGTCCTATCTCAGCGGGCTGCCGAGTTCGATGCAGATGTCGCGCCGGCAGAATCCCCGACTGCTGACGCCGCCAGGCACGATTTCCATCGGCGGCATCCAGACCGGCGTGCAATGTCTTGCCGGCCCCAGCGGCTGGCATCTGCTCGGACGGACCGCCGTGCGCACCTATCAGCTCGGCCGCGATCCCATCTTCCTGCTTGAACCCGGCGACGCCATCACCTTCGCCGCCGTCGACGAGAAGACATTTGCCGAGCAGGACCGCGCGGCCGAGGCCGGCGCATTCGTCGCGGAGCTGATCGCGTCATGAGCAAGCTCATCGTTACTTCCGTGAGCCCCGGCTCCTCAGTGCAGGATGTCGGCCGGTTCGGCGCACAGCGCTATGGCCTGGTGCCATCGGGCGCCGTCGATCGACTGGCGATGGCCGCCGCCAATGCCCTGCTCGGCAACACGCTGTTCGCCGCCACCATTGAACTCGGCCCGCTCAATTCAGTCTTCACCGCCAAAGGCGGCGCCGTGCGTGTGTCGCTGACCGGCGCGACACGGCCGGCCGATATCGCGGGCACCCCCTTCAACGTCAATGCATCCGTCACGCTGGCTGATGGCGAGAGCCTCAATCTCGGCGTCGCCCGCGCCGGCACCTTCGGCTATCTCGCCATCGAAGGCGGCGTACGCGGCGAGCCGATGTTCGGCAGTCTCGCCGTGAATGCCCGCGCCGGTCTCGGCAGTCCCTATCCGCGCCCGCTGCAAGCCGGTGACGAATTGCTGGTGGCGGCTGCGAGCAGCGCCAACGAGAAGCGCATCGATTTGCCTGCGCCGGCCGAAGGTCCGATCCGCGTGGTGCTTGGACCGCAAGATGACGAATTCGGTGACGCCAAGGACCTGTTCCTCAGCAGCGAGTGGAAGATCTCCGCGACCAGCGATCGCATGGGCTATCGCCTTGAAGGCCCCGTCATCAAACATCTGCACGGGCACAACATCGTTTCCGACGGCACAGTCAATGGCAGCATCCAGGTCCCCGGCAACGGCCAGCCCATCGTGCTGATGCCCGACCGAGGCACGTCAGGCGGCTATCCGAAAATCGCGACCGTGATCTCGACGGATCTCGGCCGGTTCGGCCAGACCCAGCCGGGCCGCGCTTTCCGCTTTAAAGCCATCACCATGGCCGAGGCGCAGGCGGAATACCGCGCCTTCGCCGAACTGCTGCAGAGCCTGCCCGGCCGTGTCCATGATTCCAACATCCTGATGTTGGACATCAAGGCGCTGCTGTCGTCCAATGTCGCTGGTGTCGCCGTCAGTGCAACCGATGACAACACGTGGCAGGCACCGCAGACGGCAGACGCGCAAGACTGATTCCGAATCCTACTCACGAAAGAGCACGACCATGGCGACCATCGATCTGAACTGCGACCTCGGCGAAAGCTTCGGCATGTGGGAGATGGGCAACGACGCCGCGATGATCGACCTCGCGTCCTCCGTGAACATCGCCTGCGGCTATCATGCCGGCGATGCCGATGTGATGCGCAAGACGGTGCAGCTCGCCAAGGCGCGCAACGTCAAGATCGGCGCGCATCCCGGCTATCGCGACCTACACGGTTTCGGCCGCCGGCCTATCGTCGGTCTCACCGCACTCGAGATCGAGAACCTGATCGCGTACCAGATTGGCGCCTTGCAGGCGATCGCCGCTATGGAAGGCTACAAGGTCACCCATGTGAAAGCTCACGGCGCGATCTCCAACGTCGCCTGCGAGGACGACATGACCGCCCGCGCCATCGCCGCCGGCATCAAGGCGGTCGACCGTAACCTGACCTTTGTGGTGCTGGCGAATTCCAAGCTCGTGACCGCGGGCGAAGCCGCCGGACTCCCTCTGGCACATGAAGTGTTCGCCGACCGCGCCTATGAGGACAACGGCAATCTCGTCTCGCGCAAGAAGCCCGGTGCGGTGCTGCATGATCCGGTGATGGTTGCTGATCGTGTGGTGAAGATGGCACAGACCGGCGAGGTCATCTCGATCACTGGCAAGGTGATCAAGATGAAGATGGACACGGTGTGCATTCACGGCGACACGCCTGGTGCGGTGGAGCTGGGACGGCACGTGCGAGATGGGCTGAAGGCGGCGGGGATCGATGTGGCGCCGTTCAAGACGGCGCTTTAGAACTCCATCGTCATTCCGGGGCGCGTGCGACTTCGCACGCGAACCCGGAATCTCGAGATGAGACCGCCTCTCGGCCGCACGCTACGTCGAGCCGATGAACATATCGGGATTCCGGGTTCGCCCGCGCAAGGTGCGCGGCCGCCCCGGAATGACGAGATTGGGGCTACCGATCGTTCAACATCCCCTCATGTGGCAGTCCCTCGATCGGGCATTCCTCGACACCGACCGTCGGCCGCGTGAAGGCCTCGACATTCTCCCGCGCCTTGTCGGGATTGTTGACCCAGTTCGCGTAGAAATCGAACGGACACGCCGCGACGCCCTTGTTGCTTTCGCCGGAATTGATCGTGCCGGTGTAGCCGCGATGCAAGAGCTTGAAGAGATGGTTCTCCGATTGCCCGGTACGGCGCGCGTCGCGGATCAGTGACTTCGACAGCGCCGCATATTGAATGCCGTAATCTTCCTCGCCGCATTCGCCGAGCGTGCGGCCATCGAAACCGATGATCGCCGAATGGCCGAAATACGAATAGACGCCGTCGAAGCCTGAGGCATTGGCAACGGCAACATAGGTATTGTTGGCCCAGGCCATCGCCTTAGCCATCAGCACCTGCTGGTCCTTGGCGGGATACATGTAGCCCTGGCAACGCACGATCAGTTCGGCGCCCTTCATGGCGCAGTCGCGCCAGATCTCGGGATAGTTGCCGTCGTCGCAGATGATCAGCGAAATCTTCAAGCCCTTCGGCCCCTCGGAGACATAAGTGCAATTGCCGGGATACCAGCCTTCGATGGGCACCCATGGCATGATCTTGCGATATTTCTGAACGATCTCGCCCTGATCGTTCATCAGGATCAGCGTGTTGTACGGCGCCTTGTGCGGATGCTGCTCATGGCGTTCGCCGGTCAGCGAGAACACGCCCCAGACCTTGGCCTTGCGGCAGGCCTCCGCGAAAATCTCGGTTTCCTCGCCGGGTACGATCGAGGCGGTCTCGTACATTTCCTTGGAGTCGTACATGATGCCCTGGGTCGAATATTCCGGGAACACCACCAGATCCATGCCGGGCAGACCGGTCTTCATGCCGACGATCATGTCGGCGATCTTCTGCGCATTGGCCAGCACCTCGGCCTTCGTGTGAAGCCGCGGCATCTTGTAATTCACGACGGCGACGCCGACCGCGTCCTTGCTGGATGAAATATCGCCGTGATGCATCTGCGCTGGTCTCCGTTGCCGGGCGATGGTGGGCCGACGGAGGGAGACCGGGAATACGTGGATTTACGGATGTGCGGGTTGTGGCTCTGGCGACAGCGAGACGTCCTCGATGCAAACACCGTCATGGCCGGGCTTGTCCCGGCCATCCACGCCTTTACTGCTTGCGGCACAGACGTGGATGCCCGGGACAAGCCCGGGCATGACAAAGTTTAAGTAGCAATTGCCGGGTCTGGAGAGTCTACAGGCCCGCACCCTTCCCGATCGCATCGTTGAACGATCGATCCACGATCGCATTGGCATCGAGCTTCTGTTTGATCAGTCCGCTGCGCAAATAGAGATCGATGGTCTTCTGCTCATCCGCGGCGACGCCATCGTCGATCGGTGCGATGCGGATTTTTGCGCGTGTCAGCCAGTTCAGCGGCACCGACGGCGCCACGTTCATCAGCTTGCCCCAGGTCTGCGCATAGGCGTCCGCGTTCTTCAGCGCCCAGGCGCGGGCCGCGGTGAGGCGGCGGAGATAGTCCTCGAGCTCGGCATGCTTGTCGCGGATAGCATTCGGCGTCGCCACGACAAAGCTCAGCCCCGATGTCAGGCCCTCGGCATTGAGCAGGACGCGCGACTGGAACAGCACCTCTTCCTGACTCACATAAGGCTCCCAGGTCGACCACGCATCGACTGAGCCGCGGGTATAAGCGACCTTGGCGTCCGATGGAGCGAGGAACACGATCTGCACATCGCTCGCCGTCCAGCCCTTTTGTTCCAGCGCGGCGAGAATGAGCTGATGCCCGATCGAGCCGCGGCCGGTGGCGATCTTCTTGCCCTTCAAATCGTCGAAGCTCTTGATCGTCGAGTCCTTCGGCACCAGCACGGCGAGGCCGTCGCCGGTCTGCCGGATCGCACCGATTGCCTTGACCGGCACATTGGCCGCTGCGCCAAAGGTGAAGGGCGCATCGCCGACCAGCCCGCTATCGAGTGCGCCGGCACCGAGCGCTTCCAGCAGCGGCGCTGCCGCGGCGAACTCCTTCCACTCGATCTTGTAAGGCACGTCCTTCAGCACGCCGGATGCTTCCATCACGGCGCGCGCATTGCCCTTCTGGTCGCCAACGATCAGCGTGGTCTCGGCGTGGGCGGAAGTGGCAAACGCCGCGAGGATCAGACCGGCGGCGAGAACAAGCCGTTTCATGCTGCGACAACTCCCTTGGCGGCGTCACGCGCCGCAATCAGCTCACGGGTGCGCGGGATCAGTTCGCGGCCGTAATCGATGGCGTCGATCAGGGGATCGAAGCCGCGGATCAGGAAATGGCTGACGCCGAGATCGTAATAGTCGGCGAACACTTCGGCGACCTGCTCGGGCGTGCCGACCAGCGCGGTGGTGTTGCTGTTGGCGCCGGTGAGCGCCGCCATCTCGGTCCACAGCCGCTTGTCAATGCGGGTGCCCTGCTCGGCCAGAGCCAGCAGGCGCTTGGCGCCGGCAGTGGCATGGCCATCGGCCGGCTTGCGATAGCCGGTCTTGTCCTGCAGCGCGGTGGCGCGGGCGAGAATGTCGTCGGCCTTGGCCCAGGCTTTCTCCTCGGTGTCGGCGATGATCGGACGCACCGACAGGCTGAAACGCGGCGCCGGACGACCATACTTGGCAGCAGCGGCCCGCACGCGGCCGGTGACGTCGCGCACCTGCGCATAGGATTCACCCCACAGCGCGAACGTATCGGCATGTTTGCCCGACACGTCGATGGCCGCATCTGACGCGCCGCCGACGAAGACATGGATCGGCACGGTCGGCTTCACCTGTGAAAAGCCGCCCTCGACCTGATAATACTTGCCGGCATAGTCGAATGGTTTCTCGCTCGTCCATTCCTGCTTGATGATGTCGAGCCACTCGCCGGTGCGTGCATAACGCTCGTCTTTGTCGTCAAGCGTATTGCCGTCCTGCCGCAGCTCCTTGGCATTGCCGCCGGTGATGACATGCAGCGAGACGCGGCCATGGTGGAAATTCTCGATGGTGGCGAGCTGGCGCGCCAGCACCGTCGGCGCGGTGAAACCCGGACGCTGCGCGATCATCATCTTCAGCTTCTCGGTGACGCCGAGCGCATGCTGGGCGACCTGCAGGCCGTCCGGCGTGGTCGAATGGAAGGCGAGTAGCGCGCGGTCGAAGCCGGCGAGCTCATGCGCCTTCGCGACGGTCTCGATATAGGCGGGATCGAGGATCGGACCGGAGCGGACGCGGGTTTCGGATGCGTCATTATTGGTGATGAAGCCGATAAATTCGACGGACATGGGTCTCTCCACTTCCTGCTGTTGTTCAGATGCCGAGCGCGATGCGTCCGGCGGAAATCTTGGTGCTGTCGTCCTGCGGCGTGTGCACGCGGCCACACAGCACGTCGCGATAATGCCGCTCCAGCGGATTGGCACGGGTCAGTCCGTGATTGCTGGTCAGCGACAGCGCGTCCTCGACGACAGCCACGGCATTATTGGTAACCGTGAGTTTGAGGATATTCGCCTCGACCGACGTCAGTGCGACACCCTCATCGATGTCGCGTGCAAACGTATCGAGCAGCCGCGCATTAACCGCGAGCTTCACCTCGATACCGCCGACAATCTCCTGCGCTCGCGGTAGCGTCGCCAGCGGCGCGCCGAGGCTCGATGGCGTGCGGGTCTTGAGAAAGTCGATCAGCCAGTCGCGAGCAGCGCGTGCAACGCCGTCATAGACGGCGCCCACCAGCACAGCCTGGATGGTCGCCTGCGACACATCCGGCGCACCCCAATCACTGGGACGGCGCAGATCCACTTCATGGTCGAGCGGAAGGAGCACGTCGTCGAACACGACGTCATGGCTGCCGCTGGCGCGCAGACCGAGATGATCCCAGGTCTCGACGATCTCGGTGTCTGGCAGACCCGCCGGCACCAGAAAGACGCCGACCCGCACTTCCGGCTCGTCCGTCTTGGCCCATACAGTGTACCATTTGAGGATCGGCGCACCGGTCGAATAGATCTTGCGGCCGGTCATGCGCCAGCCTTCGGCCGTGCGCTTTGCTGTGGTTTGAGGCAGACCACCCCGCGATGGCGATCCCTGATCAGGCTCGACGCGCAATGCGTTGATCAGCGCCAGACCATTCACGGCGTCCCGCGACACCCGCTGCGCCAGATGCGCAGGCCAGTTGCCATTCCGCGTGATGACCAGATGGTGGATATAGTGCATCGCCAATACAAGCGCGGTCGCGGCATCGGCCTTGCCAACCGCGTTTACGACGCGCGCAGCCTCGCGCACCCCGGCGCCCACGCCGCCCAGCGCCTTTGGCACCGGCAGCGCCAGAAGGCCCGCCTCGGACAGTTCCTGAAAATTCTCGAATGGAAAACTTGCCGCACGATCATGCGATGGCGCTCGTTCCGCAAATCCTGGAACGAGCAAATTAACTCTGTCAATAATGCTGGGAACCGCGTCCATATTGTATTGCTTTCGGCTTCTCTAACCCTAGAGAATGCCGTTCGGCAGGCGTTACAAGCGGTACTCGGAAATAACGACAGCGGGACTGATGGGCCTCAGACCCACAGGTGAAAATTCTCTCCGGTGACCTCAGGCGAGAATTTTATTCGCGCGATTTTGAAGCCCGATTCAGGAATCTGCCGCCTTGCCCCGACTGCCGGCGATATGGCTCGTGAGCTTCTGCGTCACCTCGCGCCGCAACGCGTTGAACTCCGGCGATGCGACATCGCGCGGGCGCGGCAGATCGACCTCGATTTCGCAATCGATCCGGCCCGGCCCCGCCGACATCACGATGACGCGATCCGCCAGCATCACGGCTTCCTCGACCGAATGGGTCACGAAAATCACAGTAAGGCCGGTGGTGCGCCAGATCTCAACGAGTTCCTCCTGCAGCTTGCTGCGGGTCAGCGCATCCAGCGCGCCGAACGGCTCGTCCATCAGCAGCACGTCGGTGTCGTTGCTCAGAACTCGCGCGATGGCGACGCGTTGCTTCATGCCGCCGGAGAGCTGGTGCGGGTAGCGATCGGCGAAGGCGGTCAGTCCGACCATGGCCATGAATTTGTCGGTGAGTTCGCTCACGACCTTGCTCGCGACACGGCGATGTTTGGGGCCGAAGCCGATATTGTCGCGAACCGTGAGCCATGGAAACAGCGCGTAATCCTGGAACACCATACCGCGATCTGGCCCCGGCTTGTCGACCGGAAAGCCGTACATGGTGACCGAGCCCTCAGTCGCCTTCTCGAAGCCGGCGACGATACGCAGCAATGTGGATTTGCCGCAACCGGACGCGCCGAGCAGGCAAACGAACTCGCCTTTGCGGATGGTCAGATTGACAGCGCGCAACGCCTCGACCGGACCGTTGGAGGCTTGATAGATTTTCCTGACGTCGCTGACCTCGAGGATATCAGGCGCAGTTGTCGTCGGTCGATCAAGCATGATGCTGCGGGCTCCACCGGAGGAAGTAGTTGCTGAGCATCAGCAGGATGCGATCCGACACGAATCCAGTGATGCCGATGATGATCATGCCGGTGATCACGAGATCGGTGCGCGACAGTGTGCGGCCATCCATGATGACAGCGCCGAGCCCTTCGGGCACGCCGGTCATTTCGCCCACCACGATCAGTATCCAAGCGAAACCGGCACCGAGACGAAGGCCGTTGAAGATGCTCGGTAGCGCTGCCGGTAAAACGACGGAGCGGAACTGCTGCGCGCCGCTGCAGCCGAGCATTTCCGCAGCCTCGAACAGCCTGACATCGACGGATCGCACCCCGAAAACCGTATTGAGCAGGATCGGAAAGAACGCGCCGAGAAACACCAGGAAGATAGCCGCGCGCGGACCTAGTCCGAAGAAGATCATCGACAGCGGCAGCCATGCCGTGACCGGGATCGGCCGCAGCAGCGACAGCGTGGGATCGAGCAGCTTGCGCAGCAGCGGCATGCGCCCGATCATCAGCCCGAGCGGAATGCCGACCGCCGCCGCACAGAGAAAGCCGCCATAGACACGCTGCACGCTTTTCCAGAAATGGATCGGCAGGCTGGCGCTGTAGGCGTCGTCATAGATTCCGCCGAAAGCGAAATCCCACATCATCACGGCAACGCCATAGGGCGACGGCACCAGTCGCGTGCCGGTCCAGCGCACCATGACGTCCCAGACCACCATCAGGCAAACCGGCACGATCAGCGCGAGCGCAACTGTGCGCGCCCGCTGCACGCCCTGCCCGCGCTTCCCGGCCGCAGGCACCGGCGGGGTCTCCGCTGCCGGCGCAAGCTGTACGCTGTTGGATGTATCGTCCATCGTGCTTTGCAGGCTCACGACGCGCTCACGTAGCCGCCAGCGCCTTCACGAAGCTGGCGTCGATGAAGGTCTTGTAGTCCGGCAACTGCCGGATCTGCTTCTTGGCCAGCATCTGGCCGCCGTAATATTCTGCCTGCTTCATGAACTGGTCGTCGATATTCCAGGTCAGCTCCACATTCGGTGCGGCCTTCTCGATCGACGGCTTCTGCTGGCCGAGCTTTTGCATGGCGATGGCGATAAAGGCCTCGCGGTCCTTCATGGCATATTCGCTGGCCAGGCGGTGGGTCTTGAGCAGCGCCTTGATCAGTTCCGGATCTTTCTCGATCAGTTCGCGGCGGGTGGCCAGCACCATGTTCAGCGAACCGGTCGGCGTGGTGTAGGGATATTCGACGATCTGGCCGACGCCATTGGCGAGGCTGATGCCTGGCCCGGGCTCGGCGCCCACATAGGCGTCGATGTCGCCGCGGGCGAGCGCCGGCGCCATGTCGCTGAACGACAGACGCACGGACTCGACATCCTTCACGGTCATGCCTTCGGCGGAGAGACGATCGAGGATCACGACTTCCTGGGTCGAGCCCGGCAGGATCGCGACCTTCTTTCCCTTCAGGTCCTTGATCGTGTTGATCCCGGAATCTTTCTTGGCGACGACCGCCATGCCCCGATTGCAGGCAGATGCGATGACGACAACCGGCTCGCCATTGGCGCCGCCGAGCGTCGCCGCGGCAAAACCGAAGATGCCGAAATCGACAGTGCCGGTCACGACGGCGTTCTTGCCGTCGGTCGGGGTTTCAAACGGGATCACCTCGAACTTGACGCCATCCGGCGCGAATTTCTCGTAGAAATACGGCGTGACGCCGTGAATGAGCTTCAGCGTTCCGATCTTGACCACGCGGTCGGCGGCGAAGGCCTTGATGCTGGTCGTGGACAGCGCCGCGGCAATGGCCGCCAGGCGGATGAAATCACGTCGGTTGGTGCTGTACATGTCATTCCCTTGGGCTGAACCGTGTGCCAGCCCAAAAGGAATGCAATAACCATGCCTCGTATACAGCTATCGGTGGAGCGTGCCCTCGCCCGCAACGGACCATATTCGGGACGAGCTCACCACGTCGCGTCCAGCCCGAGCAGTCCCAGGATCTGCCGTCGCAGCTCGGCCAGATGCGGATCGCCGCGATGGCGCGGATAGGGCCGGTCGACCGTGATATCCGCCGTTACCCGCGCGGGACGATCGCTGAACACGATGACGCGGTTGGCGAGAAACAGCGCCTCCTCCACGTCATGGGTTACCAGCAGTGCCGTGAAGCCGTTGCGCTGCCACAGCGAGACCAACTCGGCCTGCATGGTGATGCGCGTCAGCGAATCCAGTTTGCCAAGCGGCTCATCCAGTACGAGGATACGCGGATCGTTGACCAACGCCCTTGCAAGCGCGACACGCTGTGCCATGCCGCCCGAGAGCTGATGCGGATAGGCTTTCTTGAATGCGCCGAGGCCTACGAGATCGATCGCCGCATCGACGCGGTGACGCTGCGTCTTGAGTACGCCCTGCGCTTCCAGCCCGAGCGCGACATTGTCCCACACCGTCCGCCACGGAAATAGCGTCGGATCCTGAAACACCACGACGCGGGACGGATAAGGTCCGGTGATGGCAACGCCATCTTCTTCCAGCGCGCCGGCACGCGGCGGCTCGAGACCCGCCACCAATCGCAGCAACGTGGACTTGCCGCAACCGGAGGGGCCAAGCAGCGCTACGAACTCGCCGGGCGAGACACTGATGCTGACATCGTCGAGCACCGGCAGCACGCTGCCGTCGATATCGAAGGCGTGGCTGACACCCTTGATGTCGAGCGACGCGCCGGTCGCTACGGGCTGAAACGGCTTTGCCAGAGCTACCATTTGACGACACCCTTCTGCCAGACCAGCAGGCGGTCGCGCACCTTGAACAGCAGCGTGATCGCGCCGGAGCAAAGCAACGACATCACGATCAGCGCCGCATACATGTTGTTGTAGGACGCCCAGCCCTGCGCCCATTGCAGATAGAAGCCAAGCCCGGCCTTGACGCCGATCATCTCGGCCACAACCAGCACCGCGAAGGACGCACCGAGCCCCATGAACAGACCGACGAACACATGCGGCAGCGCCGCCGGGATTGCGACCTTGGTCACCAGGAAAGACGGCTTGGCGCCGAGCGTTCGTGCGACGTCGTAATAGGCGGTGCTGACGCTGGCTACGCCCGACCAGGTCAGCACCGTCACCGGAAAGCCGGTGGCCAGCGCAATCAGAAACGTGCTGGCGCTCCAGGCGGACGGGAACGTGAAGAACGCGATCGGCAACCAGGCCGTCGCCGGCAACGGTCCGATGAAGCGCAGGATCGGATGCACCCAGTAGCCCGCGAGCCGTGACCAGCCGATGGAGACGCCGGTGAAGAAGCCTACGACCGCGCCGATGAAGTAGCCACCAAGCTGCAGCTTCACCGAGGCGAAAGCGCTATCGAGCAGTTTCGGCAGGTCGTCGGTATAGACCTCGACGATGGACTGCGGTGGCGGAAAGAACGGCAGCGGCAGCCAGCCGAATTTCGCCGTCGCAAGCTCCCACAGCGTCAGGAACGCTCCCAAGGCAAACAGCCAGGGCGCGCGTCGCTGCACGCCGTCGCCGAACTTGCCGAGCGCTGCCTGCGCTGTGGTTGCAATCGCGATGCCGCCAGCAATCGCGAATGCCGTATAGGCCACTGCTTCGGTGCGTGGCCAGTCGCCGATATCCGGCCATCGCAGGCACGACAGGCCGAAAGCCAGCCAGGCGAGCCCTGCCCCGATCCCCGTGATGCTGAAACGAAGCTTGTTGACGAATTGAAGTCCACCATCGCCAGCAATAAGCGCGGTCTCGCGGTCACCGCCAAGCGATGAGATCTCAGACGCGGAATACGTCGGCATAGATGCGCTCCGCGAATTTGGTGGTGTCGGTTGACGGCTTGAATACCGAAACCGTCTTGAGATCGTCGGCGTAGGATTTCAGCTCGCGCTTCAGCGCATCGCCGACGGGATGGTGATGATGGGTGTGATACTTCACCATGCCCAGCAGATCTTCGATGGTCGCATTCTTCGGCGCATAGGGCTGGAACGACTTCGCCGCCTTCTCCGGATTCTGCGACGCGAACATCGCAGCATCGAGCAGCGCCTGCGTCAGGCCGCGTGCGACCAGAGGATCGTCACGCAGCAGGCTGCCACGCACGCCAACGATGCAGCAACTGATATCCTTGTAGGGGCCATCGAGATTGGAGCCGACTTCCTTCAGTTCGCCGTCCTTGAGCCAGAGATAGGCCAGCGGATCGGAGGCGAGCCCGATCTGTGCCTCGCCCTTCTCCACGGCGAGCCGCACCAGGTTGCCGGGATATTGCCGCCACTCGACGTCCTTGTCCGGATTAAGTCCGGCTTTCGCGAGCTGGATCGAGAAGAAGTTCTTGTCGGGGCCGGCCATATCGCCGACGGCGATGGTCTTGCCCTTGAAATCCGCAACGCTCTTCACTTCCGACTTCGCCGGCGCCAGCGCGCGCAGGCAGCCGCCATGGGTGCCGGCGACGATCTTGACGTCGAAGCCCTGTTCCAGCGGCTTTAGCCAGCGCAGCGCCATACCCAGGCCCGCATCGGATTTCCCGGTGGCAATAGCTTCGAGAAGCTGGTCCGTCGAGCCGCTGTAATTGACCAACTCGACGTCAAGGTTCTGCTTCTGGAAGAAACCATGATCGATGGCGACCGGCAGCGGCGCAAGGCAGACCGCGCCGGCATTCCAGGAGAGCTTCAATTTGCGCGGTGCACCGGTGAGCACGGGCGCCTCCGATGCGGTCCTGCAGATCGGAAATTCGGAAAAATCGATGGGTGGCGCCTGCCGAAACGGAAACGCCTGCGCGCCCCATACGCCGAGTGGCGCGGCCAGTGCGGCTGCAGCGCCGCCGCGCAGCAGCGACCGGCGATCCATCAGCGGCTTGCGGTTGTGATCATCGTTCGACATCTGGTCTCCTTGCGATCGGCGCAGCGCTGCCCATGGCCGCAACGCATGGTGTTGCGGCTCGCGCTGATGCGATGGTCAATGTGTTGAGTGGAAGCTCAGCCGTGAGAGTCCGACGACTCCCGCCCCTGTGATTTCAATGGTACGAGGATGCGCAGCGCGGCGGCTTCGGTCAATAAAATGGTATTTTGAATGTCGCGCAGGATGGAGAGATTATCTCCAATATCCAGGGCCGTTGAGGAGCAAGCTATTTCGCAGCGAAGAAGCATTCTCTGCTTACTGGCTAATACAGAACAGACCTTCTCGATATCGCCCCGAGCGCCCTCTCTCACAGCCGTCATTGCGAGCGCAGCGAAGCAATCCAGTCTTCCTTCGCTTGTAGCTCCTGGATTGCCGCGTCGCTTCGCTCCTCGCAATGACGACTGAGGGGGCAGCGTGCCTTCAATATACGTCGAGCTGAAATCGTCCCTTCTTCTTCAGCTCACTGACGAACATCACCGCCTCGTCGGTCGAACGCGCGCCATGCTGGGCGGCGATATCGACCAGAGCCCGCTCCACATCCTTGGCCATGCGCTTGGCATCGCCGCAGACATAGACATGGGCGCCTTCGGCGAGCCACGTCCAGACGTCGCGGCCGACCTCGCGCATGCGATCCTGCACGTAGAACTTCTCGCCGGCGTCGCGCGACCAGGCCAGCGACAACCGTGTGAGGAAGCCTTCGGTCTTCATGCCATTGAGTTCGTCGGCATAGAAGAAATCCGAGGCGCTGCGCTGGTGACCGAAGAACAGCCAGTTCTTGCCTGGCGCCTTGGTGGCCTTGCGATCGTGCAGGAACGCCCTGAACGGCGCGATTCCGGTGCCCGGCCCCACCATGATGATCGGCGTCTCCGGATTTTCCGGCAGCGCGAAACCGTGCGCCTTCTGGACATAGACCTTGAGCTCGTCGCCGGGCTGGATGCGATCGGCGAGGAAGCTCGAGGCCAGACCATGGCGCTTCCGCTTGCCGACCATGTAACGAACGATATCGACGGTGAGAGACAGTTTGCCGGGCGTGGCGTTGTGCGATGACGAGATCGAGTAGAGCCGCGGCTGCAGTGGCTCCAGCGCCTCGATGAAAGCTTCCGGATGCGGACGCACGCCAGAGAATTTCTGCAGCGCAGCCATCACGTCGAGCGTTGCCGCATCGCCATCGGGGTCTTCCCCCTGCGCCAATGCGCGTGCCTTGGCGCGCTGTGCCCCGCCGGTGAGATAGGACATCAGCTCGAACAGGCTGTCCGGTGCCGGGGCCAGCGAGACGTCGTATTGCAGCACTTCACGCAGCGTCTTGCCACGCACTTCCGTCATATGCGACGCGCCGAGCAGAGCGATGATCTGGTCGACGTGACCGAGATCGTTCGACGCAAAGATACCGAAACTGTCGCCGACGACGTAATCGAGGCCGAAGCCCGACAGATCGAAATCGATATGCCAGGTCTCCTTTTCGGAGCCTTTGCCATTGAGCAGGCGGCGACCGAGAAACACCGCGGGTGCGGGATTGTCGCGCGAGCGGCCGAGCGTCGACGGATCCGGCGCCGCGACTTCGACCGGTTCTGCAGCAGTCGTAGCTGCTGCCGTGGGCGCAGCGCCAGCCGGCACCTTGTCGAGCTCTTCATAGAGCGACTTCAGCATCCGCGCGGTCTCCTTGCCGCCGGGCACGCAGAGATTCAGCCGCGCTTCGGCCTTGGAGGCGATCGCGTCGGAATAGTCGTTGCAGTTATAGCCGCACTGGCCGCAGTCCTGCTGCGCCATCGCCGCCATCATCTTGCGACGAACCGGCTTGCCTTCGGCGAGCTTCATGCGATCGGCGATCGGCATGGTCTGATCATGCCACGGCGCACCGTCGTCCTCTTCCATGATCGCGGCGCCCTGCTCTGCAGAGAGCGGCGTCGCCGGCGCATCGGACAGCAGGCCGGCGAAGAAGCCGTTCAGCCAGGAGCGTTGTGCTTCCGAGAACGGCGCAGACGCAGGAATGATCTCGAGTTTGGGCGGCGGCGTCATCTGGTTCATGCGGACACCTGTTCATCAGCGAGCTTGCGCAACGAAGCCGCGTCGTGACGGCGCGAGAAAGTGAGGAAAGTTTCATCCGGCGACGCGCGGTGGGCGAGATAGGCTTTCAGCAGCCGCTCGACGACGATAGGCGCGTCCTCGGACTTCACGTTCTGATAGACCTCCTGCCCGACATCGGCGTGCGGGCCGAAACCGCCGCCGGTGAAGATGTGGAAGCCATCCAGCGTATCGTCGCTGTCATCGACGGGGATACGCGCGCCGATCATGCCGATGTCGCTGATGTAATGCTGCGCGCAGGAATGATGGCAGCCGGTGAGATGGATATTGATCGGCGTATCGACCTCGACGCGGGTATCACACCATTCGGCGATGTTCGTCGCCGTGCGTTTGGTATCCGCATTGCCGAACTTGCAACCGGCGCGGCCGGTGCAGGCGATCAGGCCGGCGCGGATCTCGGTGGTCTTGATGGCAAGGCCGAGGGCTTCGATGGCCGCAGTCGCCAGCGCGACATTCGCGTCTTTCACGCCGGGGATGAGCAGGTTCTGCCACACTGTCAGGCGGATATCGCCGTCGCCGAGATCGGCCGCAATCTTCGAAAGCCCCCGCATCTGATCGGTCGTCACCTTGCCCAGCGGCAACACGACGCCGATCCAGTTCAACCCATCCTGCTTCTGCTTGTGCACGCCGATATGCGCCGTGCGGTCGAAGCTTGGGCGCGGCAGCAACGCGTCCTCCGGAACGCGGGTAAACGGCGCGCCGAGCTTCTCCTCGACGATGGTCAGAAACTTCTCCATGCCCATGCCGTCGATCACGTATTTCAGCCGCGCCTTGAGACGATTGGTGCGGTCGCCGAGATCGATGAAGACGCGCACGATGGCGTCGGACACCTTGGTGGAGTCCTCCGGTCTCACGATGATGCCGGTATCGGTGGCGAAATCCTTGTGACCGGTGATGCCGCCGATGCCGAGCTTGAACCAGACACCGGGTGCGACGCCGAAGCCATCCTTCACTTCGACGGCCTGAAAGGCGATGTCGTTGGTGTCCTCCAGCACGGCGATCTTGCCGGCGCCGTCGAAGGCAACGTTGAATTTGCGCGGCAGGCCGGTCAGCGTGCGGTCATTGAGGATGTGATAGTGCCACTCGCGCGCATAGGGCCGCGTGTCCAGCAGTTCCTGCGGGTCGATGCCGGCGGTCGGCGTGCCCGTGACGTTGCGGATGTTGTCGGCCCCGGAGCCGCGTGAGCACAGACCGAGATCCTGGATACCCTCGATCAGCTTCACCGCATGTTTCGGCGGAATCTCGCGCACCTGCAGATTGGCGCGCGTGGTCACATGGGAAAACGGACCGCAGAGCTCGTCACTGAGATCGGCAAGACCCGCAAGCTGCCAGTGCTTCATGATGCCGTTCGGGATCCGAAGCCGGCACATATAGGAGTCTTGCGTTGGCCCGACATAGAAGATGCCGTAATAGCGCCAGCGAAAATTGTCGGCCGGCGATGGCCGCGCATCGGTCGCGGCCTGATCGCGCAGCCGCGGATAGGCGTCGAACGGATGTTCCTCGCGCTTCCATTTCTCCTGCTCGACCAGCTTCTTGCCCGACGCGATGGTGCGATCCTGCGCCTTGATATGCGGCGCATCCGGTCCGGTCGGCTCCGCATTGGCTTTGGCTGACGCAGCGCCGCCGAGACCCTTGCCGACACGGCTGATCTGCAGCCCGGTCGAAAAGCCTTCGAGGTAGCGCTTCTGTTCGTCAGTAAAGTCGATGGAGAGCGTTTCAATTTTCATGCGGGACGAAGCTCCTGCGGGCCACAGCGTGGCTTCAACGGGGATAAGGATCGCGGACCGCACAGGCTCAGGTCAGCGCGTCGCGCCGGCTTGAAGTCTGGAAGCGATCCGATCAGCCTCGTTGCTGCGGAAATCCATCTGAACTGGCCGGCGGGCATCAGCGAACGCCGGTTGACTAGAGACATTCAAGTCTCGTGCCAGATCGTCCTCGGAGGAAAAACGTCAAGAAATCAGGGCATTGAGGTCAAGGTCAGGCGAAAACCGCCTGTTCGGTGCCAGCGTTTGTGCACCGCACGCTCAATAATTAGACGGTGGGAACGTCAATGGCAGCTGTCGTTGCGAAGGGCCCGCGCGACGAAGCCATCCAGCCTGGGCGCGTGGCCTTTCGGATTGCCGCCTCGGTAAGAGGAAAGCTGGCGAACCAGCTTTCCTTGACCTCGCCATGACGTGCAAAAGTGAGCGCGGGCCTAAGCCGTTAGACCGCCTCGAACGCCGCCAGATCGGCGGTTCCGTCGTCCAGCACTTGCGTCTGCCGCAGCATGTCCTCGATGCCATCTATCGCGCGACCCACATCGACCGTTGACGTGTCGATCCGCAGCTCGACCGTCTCCGGCGCCTGATAGTCGTTGGCGATACCGGTGAAGCCCGGCAGGTCGCCGGCGCGGGCCTTGGCGTAATGCCCCTTGGGATCGCGCTGCTCGCAGATCTCTGCCGGAGTCGCGACATAGATCTCGCGAAATGCAGTATCGACCGCGCTGCGGGCCTCGGCGCGGTCGCCGCGCGAGGGTGAGACAGCCGCGACGATGGCGATATGACCGTTGCGGGCGAGATGGCCGGCCATCTCTGCCAGCCGCCGGACATTCTCGCTGCGATCGGCGGCGGAGAAGCCGAGGTCGCGATTGAGTCCGGCGCGCAGCGTGTCGCCGTCGAGCAGGATCGGCGAACCGCCTTTGGCGAACAGACGGTGCTCCAGCGCGCGCGCCAGCGTCGACTTGCCCGATCCCGGCAATCCCGTAAACCACACCACCGCGCCTTGATGGCGATAGCGCGCCGAACGTTCCTCAGGCTGCAGTGCCGACTGCACCGGCACGATGTCCGACGACGCCGCGCGTTGGGCAGCATCGATGGACAGGACGAGACCGCCACCGGCGATCCGGCCGCCGACCTCGATCACGAGACGTCCGGTGCGCGGATTGTCGACATAGCGATCGGCGGCGACCGGTTGACAGTGCGATCTCGATTTCGCCGACGTGATTGCGGGCGATCTGTTTGGTCTCGACACTGGCCAGTTCGCCGGGATCGATCGCCTTCTCGATCGCGACTACACGGCCGCGCACTTCGCGCACGCCGAGCCGCACCAGGATCGACGATCCCGCTGTCAGCGGCTGGTCGTGCAGCCAGAAGATCCGCGCCCGCAGTCGTCGTGTATCCGATGGCACCGCGCCAGCATGCGCGATCACGTCGCCGCGCTCGACGAACAGTTCGCGGTCGAGCGTGATACCGACGGATCGCCCTGCGCCGTGCTCGCCTTCCAGCGGCATCGCCGACCAGCGCTCCACGCTCTTGATCTTTGCCCGCTTGCCGGCGGGCATGATCACCACGTCGTCGCCGACAGCCAGATGACCAGCCTCGATACGACCGGCCACGATGCGCCGGTCGTCGAACTTGTAGATCGCCTGTACCGGTAGCCGCAGCGGCAATTCATCAAGCGCGAGTGCCGGCTTCAGCGCATCGAGCGCCCCCACGACGGTCGGCCCGCGATACCAGCCGATACGGTCGGTATGGGTGGCGACGCCATCGCCATCGCGCGCCGAAATCGGAATCACCGCAGCAGGCGTGACGCCGAGTTCGATGAGATGCGCCGAAATTTCGTCGCTGATCGCCTGAAAGCGCTCGGCGCTGAAATCGACGCGGTCCATCTTGTTGACGACAACGGCAACCTGCTTCACGCCCAGGAGATGCAGGAGATAGGCATGGCGCCGGGTCTGATCGCGCACGCCTTCCAGCGCATCGACGATCAGCACGGCGCCATCGGCCTGCGATGCGCCGGTGATCATGTTACGCAGAAACTCGGCGTGGCCGGGCGCGTCGATCAGAATGACGTCGCGCAATTTGGTGCGGAAGCGGATCTGCGTGGTATCGATGGTGATGCCCTGGTCACGCTCGGTCTGCAGCGCATCGAGCAGAAACGACCATTCGAACGGCATGCCGCGCCGGGCGCTCACCGCTTTCAGCATCTCCAGCTTGCCATCCGGCAAGCCGCCGGTCTCATGCAGCAGGCGACCGACCAGCGTCGACTTGCCATGATCCACATGACCGACGATGACGATGCGCAGTTGCGGGCGCGTGGTGCCGTTGGGCATTCCGAGCGAGGTCGGATTGACGGGTTTGGTCATGGCATCACCTCTACAGATAGCCGGCGACGCGCAGTCGCTCGAAGGCGTCTTCGGTCTCATGATCGAGTGCGCGGCCGGCGCGCTCGGGAATCGTGGTGCCGTCGAGCTCGACCAGGATTTCGGCAATCGTGCTGGCGGTGGATGCGACGGGATTGGTGATGTCGGCATCACCCAGCGAGCGGTAGCGCTTGCCGTCTTTGGCCAGATAGAGCGGGATGATCGGGATGTTTTCCCGCGCCGTGTAGGCCCAGATGTCGGCTTCGGTCCAATGCAGGATCGGATGAATGCGCAGATGCGCACCGGGCGGCGGCGATGCGTTGAACTGGTCCCAGAATTCCGGCGGCTGGTCGCGCACGTCCCATCCGCCCTCGACGCCGCGCGGCGAGAACACACGCTCCTTGGCGCGGGTCGCCTCTTCGTCCCGCCGAATACCGGCGATCAATCCGTCGAAGCCGTGCTTCGCCAACGCAAGTTTGAGGCCTTCGGTCTTGCGCGCTGCGGAGCGCGCCGCCGGCGGCAGTGTCGGATCGACACTATCGATCGACGGGCAATATTCGACGGTGAGGTCGAGTCCCCATTCCTTCGAATAGTGATCGCGGAAGGCGTACATCTCCGGAAACTTCTTGCCGGTATCGACATGCAGCGCGGGGAACGGTACGTGACCGAAGAACGCCTTGCGCGCCAGCCAGATCATGACGTTGGAGTCCTTGCCGAGCGACCACAGCAAGGCCAGCTTCTTCAGCCGGGCGAAGCCCTCGCGCAGGATGTAGATGCTCTGCGCTTCCAGTTGATCGAGGTGGTCCATCGATAGCACGTCCGATCGGACGCGTTCGAGATTGGTCGACGTCATACGCCTTCTCCAGGTCCTCAAAACCGCCGTGAGATTCGCCGTTGCTCACGAAGCGGATACGCTCGGAGAAAGTGCATCTCTGGAACTCGATTTATGGGGTCAAAAAATCTAAACTGCGCTTCTCAAATAGAAAGAATATTTTTCTATTAATGGGCGACAAACAACTGATATATAGAATCTTATTCCAGTCAAGCTGGATGTGTTGAGGAGTTCGAGATGCTGTCGCCCGGAGCCGTCGCAAGTGCTGTCCAATACGATCAAGCGCTGCAATCCGCCTCGCCCGCCGAGGTGATTGCTGCGGCACTTGATGTCGTCGGCCGCGATAGACTCGCGCTGGTATCGTCGTTTGGCACGGAGTCTGCGGCGTTGCTGAAGGTGATGGCCGATGTCGATCCCGCCATCCCCGTGCTGTTTCTCGACACCGGCTGGATGTTCGAGGAGACACTCGCCTATCGCGACCAACTGATCCTGACGCTGGGCCTGCGCGACGTCCGAACGATCCGCCCCGCAGCGGAAGCGCTTGCCGCTCACGACAGCGATGGGGATTTATGGTCGTCCGATCCCGACACCTGCTGCCGGATCCGGAAGGTCGAGCCGCTGGCGCAGGCACTGACGCCGTTCAGCGCGTGGATCAACGGCCGCAAACGATTTCAGGGCGCATCGCGCGCCGTCATTCCCGTCGTCGAGGACGATGGTTCAAAATTGAAATTCAATCCATTCGCCAATGTCACGCCGGACGAGATCGGGCTGATCTATGCGTCGGCGAAGCTGCCGCCGCATCCGCTCATAGCCTCAGGCTTTGCGTCGGTCGGCTGCATGCCCTGCACGTCCCGCACCGCGCCTGGCGAGGACCCCCGCGCCGGCCGCTGGCGCGGCCGCGCCAAAACGGAATGCGGTATCCACACATCGGCGAACTGACGCCGCCGCTACGACTTCATATGCGCGATCTCGAACGCAGCGAGATGGGCAGCGATGTTGCTCGGATCGAATGGCGGTCCAGCGAAGGCGCCAACCGCGTCGGGCACATCAGTCAGAGCGCTCCCGGTGATACCGAGCGCGGCATCGTAGAGGTCGGGGCGGAACACACCCTGTGCGATCTTCAGCGCCTCGGGGCTGATCGCGGCCTGTCCCCAGCGCACCATCTGGGCATAGAGCCAGGCGGCCTGAACGGGATCTGGACGCCCGGCTCCTTCGCGGCCGACCAGCAGATAGCGCCCGCTCTCGCGCATGGTCCCATCCGGTGAAATCTTCAGCCGGCCATCCAGCGTCCGCAGCAGGACCTCCGGCGAGACGCCGATATATTGGGGCTTGGCGAGAATTGCCGCAGTCTCGTTGCGGTTCTCCGGCGCCTCGATGAAGGCAGCCGCGCTCACATGCGCCCGGGTGAGTGCCGCCACGGTGTCCGGGTTCTTCTCCGCCCAGTTCTGCCTCATCGCCAGCACCTTCTCGGCAGCGCGCAGCAGGATGTCGGAGACGAAATGCAGGATATGGCCGACGCCGAGATCGACCGCGACAGAATTCCAGGGCGCGCCGACACAGAACGCATCGACGTGACCGTTGGCGAGGCTGTCGACCATGTAAGGCGGCGGCAGCACCACGAGACGGACGTCCTCATCGGGATCGACGCCGCCAGCCGCCATCCAGAAACGGAGCTGGTAATTATGCGTCGAGAACGGAAACGTCATGCCGAAGGTCAGGGGATCGGCGCCGGCACGGGCACGGGCGACGACCACGCGGCGCAGCGCCTGCGCGGTGGCCATCGGATCGGTCGGGTCACCGTCGAGTTCCGACATCAGCGCCGCATGTAGCGCCGGCGAGACGGTAATGGCATTGCCGTTGATGCCGAGATTGAATGACGCCACGATCGGCACTTTCACATGCCCGAGTCCGAGGCTGGAAGCGATGGCAACGGGCGCCAGCAGATGCGCCGCTTCGAACAGGCCGATATTCAGCTTGTCGCGGACATTCGACCACGACACTTCCCGAACCAGTTCGACATTCAGCCCCTCGGCCTTCGTGAACCCCTTGTCGACCGCGACAATCAGGGCGGCGGCGTCGGCCAGCGGAATGAAGCCGATGCGAAGCGGGTGGTCGATCATTTCAGCAACTCCGCTGCGGTGATGATCGACTGCGCGATCTCACCGATTTTCTTCTTTTCACGCATCGCCGTGGATCGCAGCAATACGTAAGCCTCCTCTTCATTGAGGCCCTTGAGCTTCATCACGATGCCCTTGGCGCGGTCGATGATCTTGCGCTCCTCCAGCGCCGACTTGGTGCGCTCGAGCTCGTCCTGCAGTTTGGAGAAGGCGTTGAAACGGGAGATGCAGAGATCGAGGATCGGCTTGATCCGCTCCTTCTTCAGCCCGTCCACGATGTATGACGATACCCCCGCCTCGACCGACGCCCGCGCCGACTCGGCGTCGCTCTGATCGACGAACATGGCGACCGGCCGGCGCACCGCGCGGGACACCTGGAACATTTGTTCCAGCACGTCGCGGCTGGGATTTTCGAGATCAATGACGATAACGTCCGGATCCAACGCATAAATCCGGGCCAGCAGGTTATGCATCTCCCGGATATGCTGGACGTCCACATAGCCAGCCTCCCGCAGCCCCTCCTCCAGGATCGCGGCCCGGATCGGGCTTTCGTCGACAATGACAATTTTGGGCGACTGGTCGGCAGGCATCGGGCACTCACATGGATGCAGCATACCCATAGCACGCCCGCGCACGGCTTAAAGCCTTGTAATTATGGGCAAATGGGACTACCTGCTGCCTCTCAATCAGGCAGATCGAACATGCAACAGGCCGCCGCGCCGAAAATCTCCTTTGTGTCACTGGGATGCCCGAAGGCCCTGGTGGATTCCGAGCGCATCATCACGCGCCTGCGGGCCGAAGGTTACGAACTCGCCCGCAAGCACGACGGCGCCGACATCGTCATCGTCAACACCTGCGGCTTCCTCGACAGCGCCAAAGCGGAGTCGCTGGGCGCCATCGGCGAAGCCATGGCGCAGAACGGCAAGGTCATCGTCACCGGCTGCATGGGCGCCGAGCCCGAGCAGATCGAAGCTGCCTATCCCAACCTGCTGTCGATCACCGGCCCGCAGCAATATGAAAGCGTGCTCGACGCCGTGCATCGGGCGCTGCCGCCGGTGCACAATCCGCATATCGATCTCGTGCCGCCGCAGGGCATCAAGCTGACGCCCCGGCACTACGCCTATCTGAAAATTTCCGAAGGCTGCAACAACCGCTGCACCTTCTGCATCATTCCGAAGCTGCGCGGCGATCTCGTCTCACGCCCGGCCAACGAAGTCCTGCTCGAAGCCGAGAAGCTGGTGAAAGCCGGCGTCAAGGAATTGCTGGTCGTGTCACAGGACACCTCGGCTTACGGCGTCGACATCAAATACGCTACCAGTCCATGGAAGGACCGTGAGGTCCGCGCCAAGTTCTACGATCTCGCCAAGGAGCTCGGCGAACTCGGCGCCTGGGTGCGGCTGCAATATGTTTACCCGTATCCGCATGTCGACGAAGTCATCGGCTTGATGAATGCCAACAAGAATGTGCTGCCCTATCTCGATATCCCGTTCCAGCATGCCGCTCCGGACGTGCTCAAGGCGATGAAGCGCCCGGCGGCGCAGGACAAGACGCTGGCACGGATCAAGAAGTGGCGCGAGGAATGTCCGGACCTGACGTTGCGCTCGACCTTCATCGTCGGCTTCCCCGGCGAGACCGAAAGCGATTTCCAGTATCTGCTCGACTGGCTGGAGGAAGCGCAGATCGACCGCGTCGGCGCATTCAAATACGAGTCCGTGGCCGGCGCGACCTCCAACGCCATCGCCAATGCGGTGCCTGAAGAAATCAAGCAGCAGCGCTGGAATGCGTTGATGGAGCGTCAGCAGAAAATCTCGGCGCGCCGCTTGAAGCGTAAAGTCGGAACGCGCCAGCAGATCATCATCGACGAGGTCGGCCCGACCGTGTCGAAGGGCCGCTCGAAGGCGGACGCTCCCGATATCGACGGTTCGGTCTATATCACGGCGCGTCGCCCGCTGAAGGTCGGCGAGATCGTCACGGCGAAGATCGAACGCGCGGATGCGTATGATCTGCACGGGACGGTGGCGGGGTTTTAGCTAGAACGTCGGCGTCTGTGGAATCCCTCCCCCTTGTGGGGTCTGGCGGACGAATTCGTCCGCCATGGGTCGGCCGATAGGCCGGGGTGGGGGTGCCCCACGTGACGTCACACTATGCGGCACCACCCCACCTGTCACGATGCTCGCTGAACGCTCGCTTCGTGCCACCCTCCCCGCTGCGCGGCTTCGCCGCTTGAGGGAGGGAGAAGAAAGCAACCTCACACCTTCAAAATCACCGCGCCTGTGGTCTTGCGTGCTTCCAGGTCCACATGCGCCTTGGCCGCATCCTTCAGCGCATAAGCGTGATTGATCGGCACATGCAGCTTGCCGTCGATCACAGCCGAGAACAGCGTGTCGGCGCCCTCCAGCAATTCCGAGCGCTTGGCGACATAGTCATTCAGCTTCGGACGCGTCGCGAACAGCGAGCCGTGATTGTTGAGTTCGGCGATGGCGAATGGCGGCACAGGACCCGACGCGTTGCCGAACGACACCCACATGCCGCGTGGCTTCAGGCATGACAGCGACCCCGGATAGGTGGTCTTGCCAACGCCGTCATAGACCACGTCGCAGAGTTCGTTACGGCTGATCTGCTTCACGCGATCGACGAAGTTCTCTTCGTTGTAATAGATGACGTGATCGCAGCCATTGGCCAGCGCCAACTCGCCCTTCTCTTTCGAGCCGACGGTGCCGATCACATGCGCGCCCATGGCCTTGGCCCACTGGCAGGCGAGCAGACCGATGCCGCCCGCTGCAGCATGGATCAGCACGCGGTGATGCGGCTCAACCTTGAAAGTCTTGTGCAGCAGATACCAGACCGTGAGGCCCTTGAGCATCAGCACGGCGCCCTGCTCGTGGGTGATACGATCGGGCAGCTTCACCAGCCGGTCGGCGGCAAATACGCGCTCGGTGGCATAGCTGCCGAGGGCCGAATAATAGGCGACGCGGTCGCCGGGATGAAAGCCGGTGACGCCCGGACCGACCTCGATCACTTCGCCGGATGCTTCATTACCGGCGATGAACGGCAGCTGCGGCGCCTTGTAGAGGCCGCTGCGGAAGTATGTATCGATAAAATTGACACCAATGGCATGCTGGCGGATGCGCACCTCGCCCGCAGCCGGTGCCGGGACCTGCACGTCTTCATAAGTGAGGACTTCGGGTCCACCGATCTCGTGGACGCGGACGGCTTTGGTCATCGTTCAATCTCCCTGAATGACTTTGGTCTCAAGCGATAACCAACACCCGCGTGATGTCAACCAGTGCCCGGCTGAGCCCGCTTCCGGCGGTTGCGCTTCGCCAGCACATTGAACAGCTCGACCGCCGCCGAGAACAGGATGGCGAAATAGATGTAACCGCGGGGAATATGGAATTTGAATCCATCCGCCATCAGCGAGACGCCGATCAGCACCAGGAAGGCCAGCGCCAGCATCTTGGTGGTCGGATATTGCGCCACGAAGCGTGCCACGGGTCCGGACGATACATACATCACCGCACAGGCGATGATGACGGCGGCCACCATGATCTCGATATCCTGCGCCATGCCGATCGCCGTGATGATGGAGTCGAGCGAGAACACGAGATCAACAACGATAACCTGCAGGATCACCCAGGCAAAGGCGTTCGGTGCCGGCTTCTCGTTGCCGGGTCCCTCGCGCGCCTCGACCTCGGCATGAATCTCGTGCGTTGCCTTGGCGATCAGGAACAGACCGCCACCGATCAGGATCAGATCGCGCCAGGAGAAGGCGAGGCCTCTCACCGTGATGACGGGTTCGGTCAGGCCGATCAGCCAGACGAGGACACTCAGCAGAATAATGCGGAACACCAGCGCCAGCGCGAGACCGATCTGGCGTGCGCGGGTGGCCTGCGGCTCCGGCAACCGCGACACCAGCACCGACAGGAAAATCACATTGTCGATACCGAGTACGATTTCGAGCGCGGTCAGCGTCAAGAGCGCGGCCCAGGCTTCGGGGCTGGAAAACAGTTCGATCATGATTTGGAGAGCCTCATGAGGCGGATGACGGCGTCACCGCAGACAATGTAAAAAGCGATCGCGCAAAGCGCGACCGTAATAGGCCAAGCAACAGCGAAGTTCTGTATCAGCGTGATGACGGCCAGCACAGCCCATATCGCCATCAGCGACAGGTTCAACCGGCGCAGACGCGTCACGCGAACGGGATGCAGCACATGCACCGGCACAAAGGTCAGGACAATCAGCGCCAGCATCGCAAGGCTCGCGATGACGGGTGATGGTTGCAGCAGGAACAGATAGAACGCCGCCCCGTTCCACAGCGCCGGAAAACCGCGAAAGTGGTTGTCGTCGGTCTTCATGCGTTTGTCGGCAAAATATAATGCGCTGGTGATGACGATCCCGGCACCGAGCAGCACCGCTGTCCACGGCACCAACAGACCGGAGGCAGCGATCGCATAGGCCGGCACGAACACGTAAGTGAGGAAGTCGACCACGAAATCGAGCGCATCGCCCGACCAATCCGGCAACACGCGGCCGACGTCGAAGTGTCGGGCGATCGGGCCATCGAGCCCGTCAATGATCAGCGCCAAACCGAGCCAGCCGAACATCACAGCCCATTCGCCGCGCACGGCGCTCATCATGGCAATGAGTGCCACGCCGGCACCGAGCGCAGTAAAGATGTGAACCGAGAACGCCGCCGCGCGCGCGGATCGTGACGACGACGGGAGTTGGTCCGGACTCGAAGCGGTCATGTGCCAGGAATTGCTAGCAGGAATCCGCCCGATTTGCACAGGCACCGATGCGGCACTCGGCCGCCCGATCACGCGGGAACGATTCCGCGGCGCGTAACGGCTTGAAAATACCGGGCCAAAGGCCGATGGTCCGGCCATGACCGAGACCCCTGTTTCCACCTCCATCTATGATGTCGCCGTTGTCGGCGGCGGTCCTGCCGGCCTTGCTGCCGCCCTCGCGCTGGCCGAGACCGGCGCCCGTACCGCCCTCGTCGCCCGCCGCGCCCCCTATGGCGACAACCGCACCACCGCGCTGCTGGGCGGCTCCGTCGCGTTTCTGGAAAGCCTCGACGTCTGGCGCCGCTGCGCCGACAAGGCGGCCGCGCTGACGACCATGCGGCTGGTGGACGACACGGGCCGGCTGATCCGCGCCCCCGAAGTCAAATTCGTCTGCAGCGAGATCGGCCTCGAGACCTTCGGCTACAATATCGAGAACCGCGAATTGATGATCGCGCTCGAAGCGCGCGCCGCGGAATTGACCAATCTCATTCGCATCGATGATGAAGCCGATACGGTCTCGCCGGACGAGATGCAGGTTCAGGTCCGCACGCGGCAAGGCCAGGTCCTGGTGGCGCGGCTGGTCGTCGGCGCCGATGGCCGCCAGTCCCTGTGCCGCGAGGCCGCGGGCATTTCAGTCAAGCGACGCGCGCTTGAGCAGACCGCGCTGACCTTCAACATCGCGCATAGCCGGCCGCATAAAAACATGTCGACGGAGTTTCACACCCCCGCCGGTCCCTGCGTGTTCGTGCCCCTGCCCGGCAATCGCTCCAGCGTCGTCTGGGTCAACAAGCCCCGGGATGCCGAGCGCTTGATGGCTTTGAGCGACGAGGCGCTATCGGACGCCGTGGAGAAGCAATCGCATTCGATCCTCGGCCGCGTTCAGGTCGAGCCGGGTCGACACACGTTCCCGCTGGCAATCGAGCAGCCCACACAGCTGGCGAAGAACCGCATCGTGCTGGTCGGCGAAGCCGCCCATGTGGTGCCGCCGATCGGTGCGCAGGGTCTCAATCTTGGCCTGCGCGACGCCGGCGATATCGCTGACGTCGTTCGCGATGCCGGCATGAATGGCGCGGATATCGGGGCAGCGCCGGTGCTGGCGCGTTTCGAGCAGATACGCCGCAGCGATATTTCCTCGCGCACCTTCGCCATCGACATGGCCAACCGTTCGCTGCTCAGCGATCTCCTACCGATGCAGGTGATCCGCGCGGCCGGCATGCATGCGATGGGGTCCATAGGCCCGTTGCGCCGCCTTGCGATGCGCGAGGGCCTGTCGCCATCGTGGCGCAAGAGCTGACGTAACTTGTCTTTCGTAGGATGGGTAGAGCGTCTTCGCGAAACCCATCATTCACACGTGCGATAGGTGATGGGTTTCGCTGCGGCGCTTCGCGCCTCCGCTCTACCCATCCTACAAGCGGGTATCCTACGGAAACGCGATCTGGCCGGTCTTCAGGAAATACATCACCGACGTCAGCGTCAGCACCGACACGAAGGTGCCGAGCAGCACCGCGACCGATGCAGGCTCGATCCAGCTGTCATATTGCCGCGCGATCACGAACACGTTCAGCGCAGGCGGCAATGACGCGAGCAGCACGGCCGTCGCGGCCCATACCGGCGGGAACGGTCCGAGCAACAACATCAAGCCGAACACGATTAGCGGATGAATGAGCAGCTTGATGAAGATCAGGCCAGGCACCTCCCACGGCACGCGCCCCAGCGGCCGCAAGGCAACCGTCACACCGAGCGCGAATAGCGCAACGGGCGCAGCAGAATTCTGCAGGAACAGCAGCATGCCGTCGATGGCGACCGGCATCTGGATGTGAAACGCCGCGACAAAGGCGCCGAGATAGGCTGCGACGATCAGCGGATGCAGCACGATGTGTTTGATGACGATGCCGATGGTCGGCAGCAGCGGACGCTTGTCGCCTGAGGTCAGCGCCATCATCAGCGGCGCGATCGAGAACAGGAAGATGCTGTCGAAACAGAATACCAGTGCAGTCGGAACTGCCGCCTTGGGGCCGAGCACCGCCAGCGCCAGCCCCGGTCCCATATAGCCGATATTGCCATAGCCGCCGGCGAGCCCCGCCATCCCGGCCTCGCGCATGGTCAGCCGGCCCAAGAATTTACCGGTGCCGACCGACAGAAAGAACGCCGTTGCAGTCGCCAGCGTGGTCCCGATCACGAAGGGCAGATTGTTGAGTTCCTCGAACGGCGTCTTGGCCATGATCCGGAAGAACAGTGCCGGCAGCGACACATAAAGGAGGAAGAAGTTCATCCAGGCGAGGCCCGTTTCGGGCAGGTTCTTCACCTTGCCGCAGGCGAAGCCGATGAAGATCAGCCCGAAATACGGCAGTGCAAGATTGAGGACGTCCATCATGTCAGGCGTGTTTTTCTTGGTTCTTGGCCCGGCGGGCAGGATAGCGGGGAGCGGCTTCCGGCTGTCTTAATTCCGTCGTTTGCCTCTAGCATCGGCCACAATCCTGGTCTATTCGACCAGAATGATTAAAGCGCGGACCGCCAAATTCCAGATTGGACAGATCGTCCGCCACCGGATCTTTTCGTTCCGGGGGGTGGTGTTCGACATTGATCCGGAATTCAACAACACCGAAGAATGGTGGCTGTCGATCCCCGAAGACGTTCGTCCGAACAAGGACCAGCCATTTTACCATCTGCTGGCCGAGAATTCTGAGTCGGAATACGTCGCTTATGTCTCCGAGCAGAACCTGCTTCCCGATGAATCCGGCGAGCCGATCCGGCACTCCCAGGTCGCCGAGATCTTCATCAAGGACAAGTCCGGCAGTTATCGGCCGCGCAATCCGTCGCTGAATTAGCCCGCTTAATGTTTCACGCCTCTCCCTCGTCCGTCATTGCGAGGAGCACTTGCGACGAAGCAATCCAGCTTTTGGCTTGCTGGATTGCTTCGCTGCGCTCGCAATGACGTGGATGGGTCAACACCTCAACCCAACAAAAAAAGGCGCTCATTTCTGAGCGCCTTTTCGTTTGTCTGTTGAACCAGCTTACTTCGCGGCCGGATTGGCCGGAGCCGCCGGTGCTGCACCAGCTGCCGGCTGCTGGGCTTCGAGCTTGGCGCGGGCTTCCGCTGCGCGCTTCTGCAGCTCTTCCTGCAGCTTCTTCTGGGTTTCTTCGAACACCTTCGGATCGGTCGGCGGGCCGTCATAGGCCTTGGCGAATTCGGCCAGCGGCAGCGGCAGCGTCAGCGGTGCGCCGTTGGAGTTGATCGCCTGCACGATCAGGTTCTGGCCCTTCTTCAGATTGGTCAGGAGCTCCGGAGTGACTTCGTAATCCGACATACAGCCGTTGGCGAAGCAGATCACATAGGGGCTCTGCGCCGGGGCATTGCTGTCCACGATCACGCGGGTGCCGTGCACGAGCTGCATGCCGAGCGGCAGCGTCACGCGCAGGATCTTCTTCGGTTCGCCTTCCGGCTCGATGATGACGGCGGCGATGACGGGCTGGCCCGACTCGATGCGGCCGTCCTTGCCGGTGAAGCAGACCTGCTTGGCATTGGCGTCCTGGCCCTTGAGGCAGAACTTGGTCCACGGCGCGTAGATCAGCTGAACCTGCTGATCCGCCGGCGGCGCGCCTGCGGCCGGCGCCTGGGCGGCGGGAGCGGCCGGGGCAGCAGCCTTCGGAGCGGCCTTCGGGGCAGCCTTGGGCGCAGCAGCCTTCGGCGCCGCGGCCGGCGGCGCAGCAGGCGCAGGAGCCTGCGCATACGCAACCGGAGCGATCATCGTGGCGGTCAAGGCCGTCGCCGCCAGAAGCGCGAAGCCCCGCCCGCGCGGCAGAACCGACGCAGCCAAGAGACGGAAATTCATTTCGGAAAACCCTTTCTGAACGGAGGCGCTCATATCCCGGAGGCGGCGCTGACAGTCACCCGTTGGCGGGTGTCTCGGTGCCAATTAAGGCCGTTACGTGACAGGCCGCGCCGTCCTCGTCAATTGTCCGCTTTCAATACAGCGGCCGACGAAAAGATCAATGGCGCCAGCCCTATTTGATGCATGGCACAGGTTCGGGGCGGGCAGCCATGGTAAAGTTCCTCTGTGAAATCAACCGAATCAAATCGCACACATGCACAGGGTCTCTCGACCCTGTCCAAGGTGATCGCGGCGCTGGCCTGCTGGACAGCTCTAGCCGCCCCAGTGGCCGATTCCGCACAGGCCGATCCCAGCCACGCGATCGCCATGCACGGCGCCCCGGCCCTGCCACCCGATTTCAGGCAGATGCCCTATGCCAATCCCGACGCGCCGAAAGGCGGCCGCATGGTCCAGGGCGTTCTCGGCACCTTCGACAGCCTCAATCCCTTCATCGTCCGGGGCATCGCGGTGCCGCAGATGCGCGGCTATGTCATCGAAAGCCTGATGACCCGCGGCCAGGACGAAGCCTTTACGCTCTACGGCCTGCTCGCCGAGAGCGTCGAAACCGACGATATCAGAAGCTTCGTCACCTTCCGGATCAATCCCCAGGCCAAATTCTCCGACGGCAAACCCGTCCTGGCTGCAGACGTGCTGTTCTCCTGGCAATTGCTGCGCGACAAGGGCCGGCCCAATCACCGGCAGTATTATTCGAAAGTGGCCAAGGCCGAGGCGCTGGATGAGCGCACGGTCCGCTTCGACTTCGGCGGCCAGGCGGATCGCGAATTGCCGCTGATCCTCGGGCTGATGCCGGTGCTGCCGAAACACGCCGTCAATCCCGACACGTTCGAGGAAACCTCGATGGCGCCGCCGCTGGGCTCCGGGCCCTATACGGTGACGGGTGTGAAACCCGGCGCGGCGGTGACCCTCACCCGCAATCCCGCTTATTGGGGCCGCGATCTGCCGATCAATCGCGGGCTGTGGAATTTCGACGAGATCCGCCTCGACTACTATCGCGAGGCCAACACCCATTTCGAAGCCTTCAAGCTCGGCCTCTACGACTTCCGCGTCGAGAACGAACCGCTGCGCTGGCACGACGGCTACACATTCCCCGCCGCCACGTCCGGCGAAGTGATCCGCGACAGCATCAAGACCGGCCTGCCGAAGCCGTCGGAATTTCTGGTGTTCAACACGCGGCGACCGATGTTCACCGATATCCGCGTACGTCAGGCGCTGACGCTGCTGTTCGATTTCGAATGGATCAACCGCACCTATTTCTTCGGCCTCTATGCCCGTTCGGCCGGCTTCTTCGCGGGCTCGGATCTCTCTGCTTATATGCGCGCCGCGGATGATCGCGAACGGACACTGCTGCAGCCCTACGCCTCAAATACAGCCGCCAATATTCTCGATGGCAGCTACCGCTTGCCGGTCAGCGATGGCTCGGGCCGTGACCGTCCCGCGCTGCGCACCGCGCTGGCACTGCTCAAAGACGCGGGCTACGAACTTGTAAACAACGTGCTGCGGCGACAGTCGGACAAAGCGCCCCTCGCCTTCGAGATCCTCGTCACCACCCGCGATCAGGAACGCATCGCGCTGGCCTATGCACGCGATCTCAAGCGCGCCGGCATCATTGCCAATATCCGCTCCATCGATGCCGTGCAGTTCGACCAGCGCCGCATCAATTTCGAATTCGACATGATCCAGAATCGCTGGGACCAGTCGCTGTCGCCGGGCAACGAGCAGTCATTCTACTGGGGCTCGGAAGCCGCCGACAATCCCGGCACCCGCAACTATATGGGCGCGAAGAATCCTGCGGTCGACGCCATGATCTCCGTCATGCTGGAGGCCCGCGACCACGGTCCCTTCGTCGATGCCGTCCGTGCCATGGACCGCGCACTGATCGCAGGTTTCTACGCTATCCCGCTCTACTATGTCGGCGAGCAATGGATTGCCCGATGGAATCGGATAGAACGACCTTCTACCATCGCGCTCTCAGGCTATTTGCCGGAGACCTGGTGGGCCAGAACGCTGCCAGCTTCGCCGCCGAACCGGAAGTGACACTGTGACATCACCCACGCCGAATGCCTCGCCCACCCTCGACGGTCTGTTTCGCCGCATCCTCAGCCGGCAGCCGCAGGCGCTGGCGCTGGTCGACCCCGCCGACAAGCTGCGCATCACCGCAACCGAGCCGCAGCGGCTGACCTTTGCGGATGCCGACCGGGCGATCTTGGCGCTGACTGCGCATTTCATGGAGGCCGGCCTCCCCGCCAATTCGGTCATCGCCGTCCAGCTGCCGAACACCGTGGAATTCGTCCTGACCGTGCTGGCTGCGCACCGCGCCGGCCTCGTCGTCGCGCTGCTGCCGCAGCTCTGGCGCCAGGCCGACCTGACCATGGCCCTGAATCGCTGCAGCGCGCGGGCGCTGGTGACGTCGAGCAAGATCGATGGCGTCAGCCATGCCGATCTGATCATGAACGCTGCGGCTGAAGCCTTCTCGATCCGCTATGTCGGCGGCTTCGGCAGCGATCTGCCGGAAGGCATGACCCCGCTCGACGCCGTATTGACCGGCGAATTCGCCGAGCCCACGCCGGTGACGCAGGACGCCCGCCGCGCGGCTATCGTCTCCTTCGATGTCACCTCCGATGGCTTCCGCGCAGTGCCGCGCACCCATCTCAACCTGATCTCCGGTGGCCTCGCCGTCTTCCTCGAAAGCGGCATGCCACAGGGCGCCACGATCATGTCGGCGATGGTGCTGTCGTCTTTCGCCAGTATCGCCTCGTCGCTGGTGACCTGGCTGCTCTCTGGCGGCGTGCTCGCTTTGCATCATCCGTTCGACAATGCGGTGCTGGAACGTAGCATCGCTGCCAACGCCTGCGACGTGCTGGTGGCGCCGGCGCCGCTGGCGCAGCGCCTTGCCGATGGTGGGTTGCTGGATCGCTCACCGGTGCTGCGTTATGTGCTCGGCCTCTGGCGTGCGCCTGAACAGGTCGCCGCCTCGCCTGCATGGCCGGGCTCGCAGGCATCGTTCACCGACGTCTATCTGTTCGGTGAAGCCGGCCTGTTCGGCGCCATTCGCGGCGACGACGGCATGCCCGTCGCCATCATGCCGGGCCCGCACGGCGCGCCGCGCGCCCAGCAAGGCTCCTCCATTGCCGGCGATATCACGCTGACGCCCAGGGGCACGCTGGGCCTCCGCGGCCCGATGGTACCGGTGCTGGCCTATACGGCCCAGGCCGACGCCAGCAACGCGCTGATCCCCGCCCAGCCGCTCGATTATGTCGATACCGGCTATATGGCCCGGCTCGACCGCGCGACGGGCGCGATCAATATCACCGCGCCGCCCTCGGGCATCATGGCCGTCGGCGGCTATCGCTTCCTGGCGCAGGACCTCAACGAATGGGCCAAGCGGCTCGGCGAGAACGCCATGCTGACGGCGCTCCCCGATCGGCTCAGCGGCTACCGCCTCGCCGGCCGCGCCAGCAACAACGGCCGCGCCCGCGACGCCCTGACAGAACTCGGCCTCAATCCGCTGATGGTCGAAGCCTTCCGCGACCGTGCCGCAGCCGACTGAGCGAGCAAAAGCGATCCTGAAAATGCGAGCGATCTCATTGACTCTGCATTAAGGACGTCGGGCTAGCCTGCCGCGATCAGTTTCGCGTAGAGGTTCAGCTCAAGCATGTCCGACCAGGCCACGATCGTCGCCGTCTCCAACCAGCAGCCGGCCGCGTTTGCGACAGCCCTGGCGGAGAGCAACATCTTCCCGGTGGTCGATGCAACATGGGCCGAGGCGCTGGACGCAGTGGCGCGGGTGCAGCCGGCCGCCGTGGTCGTGTCGGCTTCGGCTGACGACATGCCAACCTTCCAGGCGCTGGCCAAGCGCCTCGGCGCCAAGCAGCCTTATGTGCCGCTGATCGCGATCGATCCCGCTACAGACTTGCCGGGCCATGCGATCCCGCTCACGCAGACCGACGGCAATTTCGATCGACTCAGCGCGCGGCTGCGCAATGCGCTGCGTGTGCGCACGCTGCATGCCACCGTTATGCGACGCCTGACCGCCGAAAACCTGCATCGTATGTCCCTGCAGTCGGACCCGCTGGACGATGCGACGGTGATGCTGATCGGCCGCGGCGGTGGTTATGCCGCGCTGTCGGTTGCGCTCGGCGAACGCGTCGGCGTGGTCGGCGCGCTCAGCATCGAGGCTGCCGCCAAGCATCTCAATGCGCGCGACCTCGACGGCATCGTCATCGGCGAGGGCTTCAGCACGCGCGTCGTTGACGCGTTTCTCACTGTCCTCACCGAGGACGCACGCTTCCGCAATCTGCCCGTTGTCGTCACCGTGCCCGGCCTGACGCCGAGCTACGATCTTGCCAATCTCGAAATGGTCGTCGGAGACGCCGACACCGTCGCGGCCGCGGCGCTGCCGCTGCTGCGCCAGCACGCCTTCGAGGCACGTCTCGGCCGCACCTTGAAGTCGATCGAATCCGACGGACTGCTCGATCCCGCCACTGGCCTGCTGACGGCTGCCGCCTTCGAACGCGACATCGCGACCGCCGTCTACCACACGCAAACCCGCGGCGGCGGATTGTCGATGGCCAGGTTCTCGTTCGACAACATCCCGCTGCGCGCACAGCGCGACGCTGCGCGGATCATCAGCCGGCTGATGCGGCGGATGGACTTCGGCACGCTGCAGAACGACGGCTCCATCGTGGTCGCTTTCGCCGAAACCGACCAACGCAACGCCCATATGATCGCCAGGCGGCTCTCCAGCGTGATGAAGCATACCATGCACGGACCCAAGCGCGATGCGCGCAACGATCCCCACGTCACGGTGATCACGATGGAGCCAACGGATACCGCGAAGTCGCTGCTGGCACGCCTGCATGGCGAGGACGCGCAACGCGCAGCGTCTTAGTTCCAGAAATAAAATCAGGAACGAAGTATCGAACATCGCATTGTAGGTGCATCTGCAATGGAGACAACGATAATGAAAAAGCTTGCACTGATCACCGCTTCCCTCGCCCTTCTCGCCACGCCGGTTCTCGCGCAGTCGACAGTCACGACGGGTGCTGCGCCCGCCGAGGCAAAGTTCTCGACCGTTTCCAAGGAGGAAATGTTCTCGTCCAAGCTCAAGGGCCTGAACATCACCAACCAGAAGGATGAAACGATCGGCGAGATCAGCGATCTCGCAATCAAGAACAATCAGGTCGACGCGCTGATCCTGTCGGTCGGCGGCTTCCTCGGCATGGGCGAGCACTATGTCGCGGTCTCGCCGGCTTCGGTGAAGGTGAGCCTGAACAAGGACAACAAGTGGGTGGCGTCGATGAACACCACCAAGGAGGCCCTGAAGGCCGCTCCGGAATTCAAGTATCCGAAGTAAGCGTCGCGTAGTTCAACGAACGGCCGTCGGCAGCTATGCCGGCGGCTGTCTTGTTTTGCGGCATGCTCTGTCCTCATCCTGAGGAGCCGCACTTTGGCGGCGTCTCGAAGGATGCGTGTTCGGCGCTGACTTCGCAGCCATCCTTCGAGACGCAGCGCCATCGGCGCTGCTCCTCAGGATGAGGACGGAGCGAAAGCGCCTAAGCCGCCTTCTTGCTCTCCGCGAGCCCCGCCAGCGCGCGCAGGATCTCCGTCGCACCTTCGAGGCGTTCTTCCGGTGTTCCCCAATCCTGCAGGAACACCACCTTCATATCCGGGCGCACCTTCGCGGCTTGGCCATACTGCTTGATGAAGAATACCAGCTTGTCCGGCTGCGCGAACGAGTTGTCGCGGAACGAGATGACAACGCCCTTCGGACCGGCATCGACCTTCTCGACATTGGCGCGGCGGCAATAGGCCTTGATGGCCGCGATCTTGAACAGATAACGGACCTCGTCGGGCAGCACACCGAAACGGTCACGCAGCTCTGCGGCGAAGGCAGCGATCTCGTCATCGGTCTCGAGATCGGCGAGTCGACGATACAGCGACAGACGGACCGCAAGATCGGCGACAAAGTCGTCGGGGATCATCACCGGCATGCCGAGCGTGATGGTCGGCGACCACCTGTCGGCGACCGGCTCGGAGATACCTGACTTAAGCGCCAGGATCGCCTCTTCCAGCATCGACTGATAGAGCTCGAAGCCGACTTCCTTGATGTGGCCGGACTGTTCCTCGCCGAGCAGATTGCCGGCACCGCGAATATCCAGATCGTGCGAGGCGAGCTGGAAGCCTGCGCCGAGGTTCTCCAGCGACTGCAGTACTTTCAGCCGGCGTTCCGCCTGCCCGGTGATCTTGTGCGTCGACGGCAGCGTGAACAAGGCATATGCGCGCAGCTTGGAGCGGCCGACACGGCCACGGAGCTGATAGAGCTGCGCGAGGCCGAACATGTCGGCGCGGTGAATGATCAGCGTGTTGGCGTTGGGAATATCGAGACCCGACTCCACGATCGTGGTCGACAGCAGGATGTCGTATTTGCCGTCATAGAACGCCGACATGATGTCTTCGATGACCGTTGGCGCCATCTGGCCATGGGCCACGGCGACCTTCATCTCCGGCACATGCTTGTCGAGGAAGTCCTTCACCTCGGCGAGATCGTCGATGCGCGGCACCACATAGAACGCCTGCCCGCCACGATAGCGCTCACGCAGCAGCGCTTCGCGGATCATCAAGGGATCATGCGGAGCCACGAAAGTGCGCACCGCCAGACGATCGACCGGCGCCGAGGCGATGATCGACAGGTCACGTACGCCGGTCAGCGCGAGCTGCAGCGTGCGCGGGATCGGCGTGGCCGACAGCGTCAGCACATGGACATTGGCGCGGAGCTGCTTCAGCCGTTCCTTATGCGTCACGCCGAAGTGCTGCTCCTCGTCAACCACGACGAGGCCGAGGTCCTTGAACTTGATCGACTTGCCGAGCAGCGCATGCGTGCCCACGACGATGTCGATGGAACCATCTGCAAGGCCCTTCTTGGTCGCCGTCAGCTCTTTCGGCGCGACCAGCCTTGAGGCCTGCGCGACATTCACCGGAAAACCCTTGAAGCGCTCGGTGAAGTTCTTCGCGTGCTGACGCGCCAGCAGCGTGGTCGGCACCACAACGGCGACCTGCTTGCCTTCCATGGCGACGGCGAAGGTGGCGCGCATGGCCACTTCCGTTTTGCCGAAGCCGACATCGCCGCAGATCAAGCGATCCATCGGCTTGCCATGTTCGAGATCGTGCAGCGCGGCGTTGATCGCGGTCTGCTGGTCCTCGGTTTCCTCATAGGGGAAGCGCGCGCAGAATTCGTCATACTGCTCGCGCGGTACGACGATCCGCTCGGTCTCGCGCAGATGCCGCTCGGCGGCGATCTTGATGAGTTCGCCGGCAATTTCCTGGATGCGGTTCTTGAGCTTGGCCTTGCGCGCCTGCCAGCCGGAGCCGCCGAGCTTGTCGAGTTCGACATTGGCCGCATCGGAGCCATAGCGCGACAGCAATTCGATATTCTCGACCGGGAGAAACAGCTTGGTCTCGTTGGCGTAGCGCAATTCGAGGCAGTCATGCGGCGCGCCGCCGACCTGCAGCGTCTGCAACCCGACGAACCGGCCGATGCCGTGCTCCACATGAACCACGATGTCGCCCGCCGCGAGACTCGTCACTTCCGAGATGAAGTTGTCGAGCTTGCGGCTCGCCTTGCGCGACCGCACCAGGCGGTCGCCGAGGATGTCCTGTTCGCTGATGACGGCGATCTGGTCGGTCTCGAAACCGCTCTCCATGCCGACCACGGCCAGCATGGTCTCGTTGCGCGGCGTTGCCTGCACCGCGCGCCATGAATTCACCATCTGCTGGTTGAGCAGTTTGTGATCCTTCAACATGCTCGCCATGCGGTCGCGCGAGCCTTCGCTCCACAGCGCGACAACGACCTTCTTGCGCTCCGCCTGCAGCGCCTGGATATGGGCGACCACACGCTCGAACACGTTCACATTGGCGTCGGCCCGCTCCGGCGCGAAATTGCGGCCTGCCCGTGCGCCCGCGTCGACCACGCCCGGCGTGCCGTCCGGCACGGCAAACGGCGACAACCGCGCCATTGCGAGATCTTCCAGCCGCTTGTGCCATTCGCTGTCGGTCAGATAGAGCCGGTCCGGCGGCAGCGGCTTGTAGATCGCGCCGCCGCCGGGGATGCCCATGGCTTCGCGGCGCGCCTCGTAATAATCGCCGATCTGCTTGAAGCGTTCGGTGGCGGCATCTTCGCCCTGCGGCTCGATGGCAACCGGCGTGCCCGGCAGATAATCGAACAGCGTCTCCATCCGGTCCTGGAACAGCGGCAGCCAGTGTTCCATGCCGGGATGACGGCGGCCTTCGCTGACCGCTTCATAAAGCTGGTCGTCGCGCTCCGGCGCGCCGAACTGCGCGACATAGCCCATGCGGAAGCGGCGGATAGTTTCGGTGATGAGCTGGAATTCAGACACCGGCACCAGATCCAGCGCGCGCATATCCATCAGCGTGCGTTGCGTCTCGGCATCGAAGGCCCGGATCGATTCCAGACTGTCGCCGAAGAAGTCGAACCGCACGGGCTGGTCGAGGCCCGCCGGAAACAGATCGAGGATGCCGCCGCGCACGGCATATTCGCCGGGCTCGCGCACGGTGCCGGAGCGGGTGTAGCCGTTGTGTTCGAGCCAGGCGACGATGGAGTCCATCGGCACCACATGGCCGGGCGCAACCGACAGCGCCTGCGCCGCGACGATCTCGCGGGCCGGCACGCGCTGCACGACGGCGTTGACCGTGGTCAGCACGATCATCGGCTTGTCGCTGCCGGTGAGGCGCGACAGCCGCGCCAGCGTGGTCATGCGATGCGCGAGAATGCCGCCATGGGGCGAGACGCGGTCGTAGGGCTGGCAGTCCCAGGCCGGGAATTGCAGCACCGGCAAATCCGGCGCGAAGAATTCCAGCGCGCGCGCGAGCTGCTGCATCCGCGGCCCGTCACGGCAGATCACGGTGAGGCTCACTGCCGGCGGCTTCGGCTTGGCCGCAACTGCGCGTGCCAGATCGGCAACGATCAGGCCTTCGGCGCCCTCGGCGACATTGGCAAAGGTCAGCGCACGGCCGGGCGCAAGCTGCGCGGCCGGCGAGGCAACGGGGGATTTCATAGAGGCTTGTCCAGATTCCGGAACAGCTTGATGCGCTCGAACAGCGGCGTGCGGTACTGCTCGTCCAGTTGGGTATCGCCGACGAAGGCCGGATAAAGCTCGGGGTCTTCGAGGCCGATCAGGTCTTCGAGCTGCTTGAGTTCGAGGTCCGCCAGAATGCCGATCTCGGCATCCGCAAAGCGGCCCAGAATGAGATCCATCTCGCGCGTGCCGCGGTGCCAGCAGCGGAACAGCAGCCGCTTGCGGCGGTCATCCAGGCCGTTGCTCGATCGTGTCGTTCCCGTCATCTGTCCATCCCGCCCAAAGCCCGCAAACGCAGAAAGCCCGGACGTGCCGGGCAGGCTCATATAGCCTCCGCTTCCGCCCCTGTCAGCACCTCATAACGCATTGCTTTCGCCTTGAAATGCATCCAAGTCTCGCAAATACCGTAGCTCTCTCGCCGTGCTGGCCACCTGAGTCGTCCTGATGCGCCCTGAAGTGCTCAATCCCCTGTTCGTCCCGGTCACCAGCATGTCGGGCATCGGGCCGAAGCAGGACAAGCTGCTGCGCTTCCTGCTGGACCGCGCCGAGACGCCGCGCATCGTCGATCTCTTGCTGCATCTGCCCGTCAGCGTGATCGACCGCCGCGACAGGCCGAAGATCAACGAGGCCGAGATCGGCGCCATGGTGACCCTCGAAGTCATTGTCGATCGCCATCGCGAACCGCCGCCCGGCCGCTCCCGCGCCCCGCATCTGGTCTATGCCCACGACGACACCGGCACGGTGATCCTGACCTATTTCCGCACCTATCCCGGGCAGATCGAAAAGCTGCTGCCGGTCGGCGAGAAGCGCTACGTCTCCGGCACAACGCAGCTGTTCGATGGCATGCTGCAAATCACCCATCCCGACCGCGTGGTCGACGAGGAAGGCTTCGCCAAGCTCACGGGCATCGACGCGGTCTATCCGCTGACGCAGGGCCTTGCGATCACCTCGCTGCGCAAGGCCATCGCGCAGGCGCTGACCAAACTGCCGGCACTGCCTGAATGGATCAGCCCCGAAGTGATCCGGCGCTGCAAGTTCCCATCGCTGGCGGAGGCGTTGCAGCGCGTCCATGTGCCGGTCGAGATCACCGACGTCCTTCCGGAAGGGCCGTTCTGGTCGCGCCTCGCTTTCGATGAACTGCTCGCCGGCCAACTGGCGCTGGCGCTGGTGCGTGCGCAACTCCGTCGTCCCGCCGGCGATCGCAATGCCGGCGATGGTCACATCCGCCGCAAGATCATCGACGCCCTGCCCTATGCGCTGACGCAATCGCAGCAGCAGGCGACCGCGGCCGTTGCCGATGATCTCACCAAGCCGCTGCGCATGCTCCGGTTGCTGCAGGGTGACGTCGGCTCGGGCAAAACCGTCGTGGCGCTGCTGGCCGCTGCGGCCGCCGCCGAGGTCGGCAAGCAGACAGCCTTGATGGCGCCGACGGAAATTCTCGCGCGCCAGCACATCAAGACCATCACGCCGCTGGCCGAGCGCGCGGGCCTGCGCGTCGCCATCCTCACCGGCCGCGAGAAAGGCCGGGAGCGCAAGGATATCCTGGCGCGGCTCGCCAGCGGCGAGATCGACTTCATCGTCGGCACCCACGCACTGATCCAGGACGACGTGGAGTTCAAGGCGCTCGCGCTGGCTGTGGTCGACGAGCAGCACCGCTTCGGCGTCCGCGAGCGTCTCACGCTGACCAACAAGGGCAACGCCGTCGATGTGCTGGTGCTGTCAGCAACGCCGATCCCGCGCACGCTGGTGCTGACTTACTTTGGCGACATGGACATTTCGGAGCTGCGCGAAAAGCCTGCCGGACGCCAGCCGATCGAGACCCGCACCATGTCGGCGAGCCGGCTGCAGGAAGTCATCGACGGCATCGGCCGCGCGGTGGACAACGGCAAGCTGATCTACTGGATCGTGCCGCTGGTGGAAGAGTCCGAAATGGACGGCCCGAAACTCACCAATGCCGAAGAGCGCTTTGAAAGCCTGAGCGAGCGCTTCGGCGACAAGGTTGGCATCGTGCATGGCCGGATGAAGGGGGCGGAGAAGGACGCGGCGATGGCGCGCTTCGCTGCCGGCGAGACGCAGATCCTTGTCGCTACGACGGTGGTTGAAGTCGGCGTCGATGTCCCCGCCGCGACCATCATGGTGATCGAAAATGCCGAGCGCTTCGGTCTCGCCCAGTTGCATCAGCTCCGCGGCCGCATCGGGCGCGGCTCGGAGGCGTCGACATGCCTCCTGCTCTATCGCGAGCCGCTCGGCGAGATCGCCACCAAGCGCCTCAAGGTCATCAAAGACTCCACTGACGGTTTTCGCATTGCCGAGGAAGACCTCAAGCTGCGCGGCGAAGGCGACGTATTGGGAACGCGTCAGAGCGGCATGCCCGGCTTCCGCATCGCGCGGTCCGAAGTCCATGCACAGCTCATCACACAGGCGCGCGACGAAGCGCTGCGGATCCTGCAGGACAATCCGAAACTGACAGGCGAGCGCGGCGAAGCGCTGCGCTGCCTGCTGTATCTCTACGAACGCGATGAGGCGATCCCGCTGATCGGTGCGGGATAGCCGCGCTTTCTTGTCATTCCGGGGTAGGACGGACCGCAAAGCGGGCCGGACTGAGCCCGGAATCTCGAAGTGTTTTGCGCTGTCGGAGACTCTCATGCTGGGATTCCGGGTTCGCGTGCGCGAAGGCGCGCCCGCGCCCCGGAATGACGAGCTTGGGGCGGCAAGCCTGCACCAAACATTTTTTCCTACCCGCCGTTGACAACATCCCTATAAGGTTTATATTCCCCTCCGTCCTGCCCCACCGAGAGGGGCGATCGCGATCGTCACGTTCGCGGGGTGGGATGCGGTGGACGCCGGAGATGCGGCGTTACGCGGTTTGGGGGTGACGTCTGTCTTCGGGCAGGACGGATCTGCGCCAGCACTGCCACTGGCAAGGAGACGGCCGACCTTGAGATGGACAGATCCCTGGACAGTGTGACGGACGACCAAATCGAAACGCGTTCGGCCAAGTGCTTTGCGGCTACCCTGTCCCTCCGCCCTGGGACATTAATTTTGGTGATGGGACCGTTCGCCATGGCAGATGTGCAAGCAACCGAAAAAACACCGCATGCGGAACGTCGGGCAATCGCTCGGCGCCTCCGAAAGTCCTGATGCACACTAGATTGCGGAAGACCGCATCGCATCAGGCCCAAGGGTGCAACGGGCACCCGGCGTTCCGCACGCCCTCTCACAGGGGGTAGGGAATGCAAGCAACGACGGCGCCCCCGCGCCGCAAACAATGGGGGCGATGACGCATGTCTGCAGAGCAGTGGCTGTTTGACATTCGAAGAAGCTGAGACGCGCAGGCGGTCGCGATATCCCTCCCCCAAGCAGCGAAGCTGCGCAGTGGGGAGAGTCGGCCGATAGGCCGGGGTGGGGTCTCCCCATGCGAGGACAGCGTTCGTGGCACCACCCCACCCGTCTCGACCGCTCCGCGGTCGATCCACCCTCCCCACTGCGCGGCTTCGCCGCTTGAGGGAGGGAAAGAAAGCTCTACGACCTAATCCACCTGTGCTGGCTGCTTCGCTGGCGGAGCATTCGCGATACCCGCTGCCGTTGCCATCTGCGCCAATGCTGCGATCTTCTTCTGCGAATCGGACCCCGGCTGTACGACGCCCGCTGACATGATCAGCGTCGCGGCATCCTCGGCGGACATGTCGATGTCGATGATCTTGCTCTTCGGCACATAGAAGAAGAATCCCGTCGTCGGATTCGGCGCGCACGGCAGGAACACCGAGATGTGTTCCTCCTGCCCCGGCAGGCTCTTCGCGACTTCGGTGCTTGGTGGCTGCGAGATCAGCACGATCGACCACATGCCGGGCGACGGAAACTCGACGAGGCCTACTTTACGGAAACTCGATCCTGAACCCGAGAACAATGTCTCGAACACCTGCTTCAGCCCGCGATAGATCGCGCGCACCACCGGCATGCGGCCGAGCAGGTTCTCGCCGAGATCGACCAGCGAGCGGCCGATCAGGTTGGCGGTGAGGAAACCCAGCAGGGTCAGCGCCACGAAAGCGACGATCAGGCCGGAGCCCGGAATACCGTAAGGCAGGTACTGTTCGGGCCGATAGGCCTCCGGTACCAGCGGCCGCACGATCGCATCGACCCAGGTGACGAACCACCAGGTCAGGTAAAAGGTAATCGCGACCGGACCGGCAACGATCAGACCGGTGAGGAAATAGTTGCGGATCCGGGCCATGAAGCCGCGCGGCGCCTCGGGCGGCGGGTCGCCAACGGGCGGGGTCAACGGCAAATCGGGGCGTTCCATCAGCGTTTCAAATCCATCTGGCGCGGCGCGCGAAACCGCGCCGTCAGTCCTTATGGGTATCCTAGCAGGATTTCGCCAGTGCGGGGGAAGCCACTTGGCGGCGCCAGGCGGCCAAACCGGCCGCCTGCGACAATCTTGCCGCTTCGCCGGCCTATTCCACCGTGACCGACTTGGCCAGATTGCGCGGCTGGTCGACGTCAGTGCCCATCACCACGGCGGTGTGATAGGCGAGCAACTGCACCGGCACGGCATAGACCAGTGGTGTGAAGGCTGCGTCCATGTCCGGCATCACAATGGTCACCATGGAGTCCACGGTGGCCTCCTCCGCGCCCTTGGCGTCGGTCATCAGAATGATGTTGCCGCCGCGCGCTGCGACCTCCTGCATGTTCGACACGGTCTTGTCGAACACCCGGTCATAAGGCGCGATCACGACCACCGGCATGGTCTCGTCGATCAGCGCGATCGGACCATGCTTGAGTTCGCCGGCCGCATAGCCCTCGGCGTGGATGTAGGAGATTTCCTTCAGCTTCAGCGCGCCCTCCAGTGCCAGCGGATAGCTGGTGCCGCGGCCGAGATAAAGCACGTCCTTCGACTTGGCGATGTCGCGCGCCAGCTTCTCGATCGCAGCTTCGTGCGTCAGCGCGTCGGTCATCAGACGGGGGACCTTGACGAGACCGTGAACCAGTTTGGCTTCGTCGGCGTCGGACAGCTCACCGCGGGCCTTGCCGGCTGCGATCGCAAGCGTCGCCAGCGCCATCAACTGGCAGGTGAAAGCCTTGGTCGAGGCCACGCCGATTTCCGGACCAGCCAGTGTCGGCATCACGGTCTCGCTCTCGCGCGCGATCGTCGAGGTCGTGACGTTGACGACAGCGAGCGTGTGCATGCCCTGCTCTTTGGCGTAACGCAGTGCTGCCAGCGTATCGGCCGTCTCGCCGGACTGTGAGATGAAGATCGCCAGATCGCCCTTGCGTACCGGGGCTTCGCGATAGCGGAATTCGGAGGCGACATCGACTTCGACCGGCACGCGCGCAAAGCGTTCGAACCAGTATTTAGCGATGAAACCCGCGTAGCTCGCAGTGCCGCAGGCGGTGATCGAAATGCGCTGGATGTCCTTGAAGTCGAACGGCAACGTCATCGGCAGCGCAACGCGCTCGTTCGCCAGATCGACATAACGCGCCAGCGTGTGACCAACGACTTCCGGCTGCTCGTGAATTTCCTTGGCCATGAAGTGGCGATAGTTGGCCTTATCGACCATGAAGGCCGACGCGCCGGATTTCAGCACGTCGCGCTTCACGACCTTGCCGGATTCATCGTGGATCTCGCAGCCCCTGCGGGTCAGCACCACCCAGTCGCCGTCTTCGAGATAGCTGATGTCGTCGGTGAACGGCGCCAGCGCAATCGCGTCGGAGCCAAGATACATCTCGCCGTCACCATAGCCGACTGCAAGCGGCGAGCCCTTACGGGCGCCGATCATCAGGTTGTCGTGATCCTTGAACACGAAAGCCAATGCGAACGCGCCTTTCAGGCGCGGCAGCGCCTGCTTCACAGCTTCGACCGGCGATGCGCCCTTCTGCAGATAGAAACTGACGAGATGCGCGACGACTTCGGTGTCGGTCTCACTCGCGAACTTGGCGCCGCTCTTTTCGAGTTCGAGGCGCAATTCGCGGAAATTCTCGATGATGCCGTTGTGCACGACCGCGACGCCTTCGGCGGCGTGCGGATGCGCGTTGGCTTCGGTCGGCTTGCCATGCGTCGCCCAGCGCGTGTGACCGATGCCGATATGACCTGCGAGCGGCGACTTGCCGAGCTTGGCTTCGAGATTCTTCAGCTTGCCTTCGGCGCGGCGGCGATCGATATGCGCGCCTTCCAGCGTGGCGACGCCAGCGGAATCGTAGCCGCGATATTCGAGGCGCTTCAGCGAGTCCACGATCTGGTCAGCAACCGGACCGCGTCCCAAAATTCCGACGATGCCGCACATGCGGGGTTATCTCTCCAAGTGGTATCAAATTGCCCAGAAATACTGGAACTCTCTTAGCGAGAATCGCAAATCGACTGTTACTCAATAATTATTGCCGATTGAGACAAGTTACCGCGGTTATAGGGGCATTTTGCGCGACGCGTTTAACAAACCATCAACGTGTTTGCGGAAGCATCTACGCCTGACCGGAGTAGACGTCCATGTGGGAGGAGCGAGACCCCAGAGCCCCCCGATCGATCGCCGGATCACGGCTGCGACATGTCGAGATGTCGCAGAGCAAACTGGCGCATTGGCCGCCGCCGCAGCGTGATATTGCGGTGAAACCGCATGTCGCTGAGCCCCATACGCCGCAGGAAGAAATTGTCGCCAAGCGCCCGATACGCCGTGGTTGGCACCTGAAGACCCCGGTGACCTGACGTCATCGCGAACACCCCGCGCTCACTTCGGCTTCTTGTTCGCCGCGTTCTTGTCGCGGAAGCGCTTGCCCCAACCTTCCTTCATCGACACCTCGTTGCGCTCTACCGCAAGCGCATCGTCCGGCACATCGCGGGTGATCACCGAACCCGAACCGATATAAGCGCCGGCCCCGATCTTCACCGGTGCGACCAGCGACGAATTCGAACCGACAAAGGCGCCGGCACCGATGATCGTCTTGCTCTTGTTGAAGCCATCGTAATTGCAGGTGATGGTGCCCGCGCCGATATTGGCGCCGGCACCGATATGCGTGTCGCCGACATAGGTCAGGTGGTTGACCTTCACGCCCGCTTCCAGAATGGCCGCCTTGGCTTCAACGAAGTTGCCGATGCGCGCGCCCTCGCCGACCGACGTTCCCGGCCGGATGCGTGCGTAAGGACCGATCGAGGCCTTCTTGCCGATGGCCGCCTGCACGATGTGCGAGAAGGCGTGAATGACAGCGCCGTCGGCGATACTGACGCCGGGCCCGATCACCACATACTGCTCGATGGTGACGTCGTTGCCGAACGTCGTATCGGCCGCGAGATGCACGGTCTCCGGCGCGACGATGGTCACGCCCGCGTCGAGCGCGGCCTTGCGCAGCCTTGCCTGCATGATCGCTTCGGCTTCCGCGAGCTGCGCCTTGGTGTTGATGCCGCGGACTTCATCCTCACTCGTCTCGATCACACTCGCCCGCAAGCCCATGCTGCGCACGATCTCCACGGCATCGGTGAGATAGTATTCGCCCTTGCTGTTGGACGTGCCTATCTGCTCGATGATTGTGAGCGCGGTCTTGCCGGCGAATGCCATCACGCCGGCATTGCAGAGATCCACCTCGCGTTCGGTCGGTGTGGCATCCGCATGTTCACGGATCGCGACGAGCTGATCGCCTTCGACCAGGAGCCGGCCATAACCGGTCGGATCGGCCGCGCGAAAGCCGAGCACGGTCAGCGCGGCACCTGCCTTCAAGGGCGCACGCAGGCGCTCGAACGTCTCGGCTGAAATCAGCGGCGTGTCACCGAAGGCGATCAGCAGATCGTCCGCGCCTTTCGCAATGGCGTCCTTTGCCGCCAGCACGGCATGGGCGGTGCCAAGACGCTCGTGCTGAACGAATGTTGCGGCATCGGGCCGCACCCGCCTGGCTTCATCCGCCACGTCCTGACGATCCGGACCGACAACGACGGCCAGTGCAGAGCCTGCGCCATGAGGCGCCGCCGCGAGCACATGGCCCAGCAGCGACTGGCTGGCGACCTGATGCAGCACTTTCGGCGTCGAGGACCGCATCCGCGTTCCCTCGCCGGCCGCGAGCACGATGGTGAGGCTGGTTCTGCCCGTCATCCGAATCCCCGTTGTGGCGGCGCTCATGCGCCGCGGCCGTCTTAAATGGTTTTGGGCCAATCTGGAAACCGGTTTGGCTCGCCGTGTGGCCCGACAACCTCAGGTTCCCGCCGGTTTCCTGATAATGTTGAACTGTGATTCGCAGGGGCGATGGGGCGACGCAGACGTCGAATGGCGGATAAGCACGACAAGTGGGCCGATACTCTCTCAGCCGAGCATAGCGGCTGGCTGACCGGATTTCTGGCTGAGGAAGACAAGGTCGACCGCCGCATGATGTGGCGGCTGGGCTCCTGGGGCGTTGCCGCCGTGGGCGCGGTGGTGGTTGCCATTCTGGCCAGCCAGTCGCAGGTCCAGTTGCGCCGCGATCAGGTCGCCACGTCCGAGACCTTTGCGCGGCAGGCCCAGCAGATCCAGCTCGTAGCCAAAGAGACCCAGGCCGAGGCCCGGCGCCTGACGCTGGCCATCGAGACGCTGAACAGCGACCGTGACCGGCTCTATGCCCGCGTCACCTCGGTCGAACAGGGACTGGATTCAGTCACCGGTTCGATCAAGCGCCAGACCATTCCAACGCCGACAGCCGCCACAACCACGCCAGCACCGCAGCCATCTGCCACCGCATCCGTCGTTGCCCCGCCGGCAGCCACCGAGCCAAAGCCGGTGGCAGAGCTTCCGAGCATTCCGTCGACGCCGGTCATCGGTCCCGTGGCCGCCATCACGCCGCCTGCCGAAACGACACCCGCCAAACCGGCGCAAGCAGCGGCTTCATCGACAATCAATCCACCAGCCTCTGCGCCGCTCGTTGCATGGAAATCGATGACGGCACCGCCCGACGCTGCGGCCGCCAAATTGAGCGAACCGGCGCCGACCATCGAAGCTCCTCCGGCCGCTCCGGAGACAACGGCATCGGTCCAACCGGCCGCGCCCGAGCCCGCCCCTGCAGTCGTCGAAGCCGTGGCGACGCCGGTCGCGCGCACGGAGTTCGGCGTTGATATCGGCGGCGCCAATTCGGTGGACGGCCTGCGCGCGATCTGGCGCGGCATGTCCAAGTCCCGCGCGCTGCACGGACTGCGCCCGATCATGATGGTGAAGGAACGACCGACCGGACTCGGCATGCAACTGCGCCTGGTCGCCGGCCCGCTCACCGACGCGGCTGCCGCTGCGAAGATCTGCGCCGCGCTGACCGAAAGCAGCCGGCCCTGCGAGACGTCGATCTTCGATGGTCAGCGCCTTGCTATGAAGGCCGAGACGGCGCCCGCGGAAGCTGCGCCTGCACCAGCCAGACCGGCGCCACGCAGGCGCGCCGCGCCGAAGCCACAGGAGCGCACCGAACAAGCGCCGCCGCCCAAACCCGTTGAAGAAGTTGCGCCGCCCAAGCCGCAATCGTCGCTGACCTCGTTCCTGGGGCTGCGTTAAGGATCAAAAGATCAGATTTTCAATCTCTTGGCGTGCGCGGCTGAAGTGTTATCTAGGTCCGACCTCTCACCGCGACCGCATGCCGGGTTGTTCCGCACCGCGTTTTGAACCATGGTTTCCGCATGAAAAAAGATCCGTTCAAGCTCACCGCCCGTCAGGTGCAATGGCTTCTCATCGTCGGCTTCCTGTCCGTCGGCTACGCCATCTATCTGCGCTATCTCGCCATCGAATTGTCGACGACGGCGCTCGCCTGCGACGCCGGCCTGCAGAGCACCCTGTGCAAGAGCCGGCTGGTGATGACCTATCTGTTCAAGAATTCGGTGTTCGGCATCGCCGCGATCGTCATTGCGACGCTGAATCTGCTGCGGCCGTCGATCGTGCTGATCACCGTCGCACTGATCGCAGCCGGTTTCGGGATCGTGCTCTACAACGTTGCCCTGTCCGGCATCGCGATCGGCCTGCTTATTCTGGGCTTTGCACGGCCCGCGCCTGCCACAGCGTGATGCCGAACAGCAGATAGATCGCGCAGGTCCACAGCGACTGCCAGTTATCCGGCCCTTCGTTGAAGCCGATATACAGGGCCGACAGCACGAGCACTCCGGCAAACACCGACTCGGCGATCGGCCGCACACCTTCCTGCGGACGGTTGACAGCCATCAGTCCGGCGAACGGCACCACCGCCATGGTCAGCGCCGCGAACGGAAAGTCGCGGTAACGCGGATCAAACACGAAACCGAGCGCGGTCTCAGCGCCGATCAGCGCCGCCACAGCCAGGGTCAGCCCGAGCAGAACAGTCGACCACGAACGGGCCAGGAACCGGCTCGGTCCGACCAGTTGGAGGAAGGTCGGTAGCGAGCGGCCGGACATCGTCGCATAGGCGCACAGCAGCGGCGACGCGACACCGGCGGCCAGCAGCGCGCTCCACTGGATCCAGCGGCCGACGCCATAGCTTTCATAGATCAGCTTGTCTGCGGCAACGCCCAGCAGGACGCCGGCCACCGTGGCCGATACGGCAACGGTCAGCCAGGCCGACAGACGCGGCGACCAAGGCCGTCGACGGAGCGTCAACATGCCCGTCACGAAAACCAGGAAGCTCAGGCCCATGCCGAGCCCCATCTGCAGCTTCCACGACGGATAATTGGTAATCGGAACGCCCGGCGGATACTTCAATTCGCGCGGCTCATCGTAGATCAGGCCCCAATAGCCGCCGACTGTACCTTCAAGGTCGCGCTTCCACGGCTGGTCATAGGCTTCGATCAGATTGACACGGAATCCCTCGCGCTTGGCCAGATCGAGGATTTCGGACACGACCCGTGCCTGGTTGGTGCGCGATGGCAACGCGCCATCACGCATCCGCCCGGCACTCGGCCAACCTGTTTCGCCGATCAGGATTTCCTTGGATGGAAACGCCACGGCGAGACGCTTGCGGATCGAGTCCACATGGGCGGCGGCGCTCTTCGCGCGAATCGGGAAGTCCTCCCAATAGGGCAGGATGTGGATCGTGACGAAATCGACCGCGTCATAGATCTCGCGATTCTTCAGCCAGAACTCCCAGACATCGGCATAGGTCACGGGGATCTTGCCGACCTGCGCCTTCACCGACCGGATGTTGCCGACGAGATCGGCCGCCGTCATTTCGCCGCGCAACAACACCTCGTTGCCGACGACCACGCTGCTGATCACGTTCGGAAAGCGCTTGGTGAGATCCACGACGCCGGCGATCTGCGCCAGGTTCTTGAGCCGGTTGCTGCCGAGCCAGACGCCCTGAATGACCTTCAGTCCGACCTTGCCGGCCAGTTCCGGCACCTGATCAAGGCCGTTATCGATCGAATAGGTCCGCACGCATTTGGTGATCTGCGCCAGCTGCGCCATGTCAGCGGCAATCTGGCTCGCCGGAATAATGGCGGTCGAGTTCAGCGGCGTCTGCTCACCACGGAACGGCGCATAGGAGACGCATTCCAGTTTGGCGGCGGGATCGATCGGCGCGCGCACCAGCGTGACCGGCGTGGCGAGCCACCACCAAACCGCTGCGATCGTACCAAGGGAAAGGATGAGAAGCGCCAGCGGCGTGCGGGTGGAAATCGGTTCCGTCCTCCAAAGTCGTCCGTCGATTAGCCGGTCATCGCCAATCTGCCAAGTGCATCATGCCGGCAATCACGGACTTGTCGGCCCGACCCGCCACGAAAATCAGACAAACTTCCGGCGTTGCTGGACAAAATCAAAAATGTCCGTCATGGGATTCAGCCGTGGTCGCCGCCGTATTGGGGGCCCATTTGAACGGCATCTGGCGAGGGCGTCAGAACTGCCTGGCAGCCAACTTATCGGGGACTTTATGCGTCGACTGGTGTTCGGGTTCCAATCTGCGGTTCTGCGTTGTCTCGCCGTTCCAGGCCTTGCTCTGCTGCTGGGTGTTGGCTGCGCGTTGGCCCAGAGCGGCCCAGTTCGCGCACAGGATCAGAAGCCTGCGGCAAATGCGCCCGTGACGCCTGCCGACGTTGCCCGTGAGAGCCAGAAGAAGTCTGACGAATTCGTCGAGGCGACCCAGGCGATCAATGGTCCTGCTGGCAATCCCGAATGCGTCTGGCTTGGCCGCCGCGTCGTGGTGCTGATGTGGCGCGACGATCTCGACACCGCGTTCCGTCACCTCGATCTCTACGACCGATTCGGCTGCCCCGGCGGTCATGTGCAGGCGACATTCCGCTGTCTGGTCAAATTCGGACCGCTGATCGATCCGAAAATTGCTGACAGCCTCAACAGCCGCGTCCATGGCTGCTGGATCAATCCGAATGCGCAGCCGCAGCCTGCCGCGCTGAGCCAGCCCGCAGCGCCTGCGCCTGCGCCTGCCGGTGGCGGCGCAGCAGCGCCGGCAGCCACTCCGCAGCCGGACGCCAAACCGCCTGCTGAAGCGCCGAAGTAATGTGGCGCGCTCTGTTCAGGCGGCATTCAGCTGGCGGCGCCTAATCGCATTTGAATAATGGTGCCGCCCTCAAAAGGCCACGGCAGCGTATGAGTTGTTAATTCGTGTGGCGGATATAGTCTCCGTTACCGTTGTACTGGTCGGACCTCGGGGACGGGTCCGCTTCCCGGCCACGCTCGCCCCGTTATGGTTCAGTTGCGATGCGCGCTGTCGTCGCCGTTTTATTGTTCGTGACCGCCGTTCATGGCGCCCTATGGGGCGTATTGCGCGAGAAACAGGAAGCTCCCGATTTCAAGGGCATGATTCCCAGCCTCTCCTATGCGCCGTTCGAGGGCACGGCGCATCCCGACGTAGACAACATTCCGACCGTCGAGAAGATTCGCGCCGACCTCAAGAAACTGTCGACCATCACCCGTGCCATCCGTCTGTATTCGTCGACCGGCGGCGTCGAAATGGTACCCGCCATCGCCAACGAGTTCGGCCTCAAGGTCACCGTCGGCGCCTGGATCGACAAGAACGCGGATCGCAACGAACGTGAAATTGCCTCCGCCGTTGAGCTGGCGAAGAAGAACCCCAACGTCATCGGCATCGTGGTCGGCAACGAAACGCTGTATCGCGATGAACTCAAGCTCGAGGACCTCGTCGAATATATCCGCCGGGTAAAGCGCCAGGTCACGGTTCCCGTCACGACCGGTGAAATCTGGAACATCTGGCGCGACAATCCGCAGCTCGCCTCGTCGGTGGACTTCATCGCCGCGCACATCCTGCCCTATTGGGAAAACTTCACCGACACCCAGGCCGTCGACCAGGCTGTTCATCTCTACGGCGTGCTGCGCGAGACCTTTCCGGGCAAGCGCATCGTGATCGCCGAATTCGGCTGGCCAAGCGAAGGCTACAATCTGCGCAGGGCCGTGCCCGGCCCGTTCAAGCAGGCCGTGGTGCTGCGCAACTTCGTGACCCGCGCCGAAGCGATCGGCATGGACTACAACATCGTCGAAGCCATCGATCAGCCCTGGAAATTCTTCGAAGGCGGCGTCGGCCCCTATTGGGGCGTTCTCAACGCCTCGCGTGAGCCGAAATTCCCATGGACCGGTCCGGTCGTGGATCCGGACCACTGGAAGAACGCCAGTATTGCGCTTCTGGTTGGCATCCTGCTGTCGCTGCCGATCCTGCAAATCGTTGGTGCGACAGCGATGCAGGCTCTCGTGCTCTCGACCGCAGCCAATGCCGTTGGCGCCTGGGCAGCAACCATCTTCGCCTATCAGCAGACCCACTATTTCGTCTGGGGATCGGCCTTCGCCCTCTCACTCGGCTGCATCCTGCTGATCCCGCTGCTCCTGATCGCTTTGGCGCGCATCGAGGAGATTGCGGCCATCGCCTTCGGCCGGAAGCCATTGCGGCTGCTGACAGCCGAACGCAGCGAAAAGCTGCGTGCCGCTGCAGACGCCGAGCAGAAATACCCGAAGGTCTCGATCCACATTCCGGCCTATCGCGAACAGCCCGACATGCTGAAGCTGACGTTGGATGCGGTTGCCCGGCTCGACTATCCGAATTTCGAATGCGTGGTGATCATCAACAACACGCCGGATCCGGCCTATTGGCAGCCGATCCAGGATCATTGCCGCATGCTCGGCGAGCGGTTCATCTTCATCAATGCGGAGAAGGTCGAGGGCTTCAAGGCCGGCGCCCTGCGCATCGCCATGGACCGCACCGCGGCGGATGCCGAGGTGATCGGCATCATCGACGCCGACTATGTGGTGGAGCCGAACTGGCTGAAGGATCTCGTCCCAGCCTTCAACGATCCGCGTGTCGGCCTCGTGCAGGCGCCGCAGGACCACCGCGACGGCGACCGTTCACTGATGCACTACATCATGAACGGCGAATATGCCGGGTTCTTCGACATCGGCATGGTCCAGCGCAACGAGGCCAATGCGATCATCGTCCATGGCACTATGTGCCTCATTCGTCGCTCCGCGATGGACATGGCGGGCGGCTGGGCCGGCGACACCATCTGTGAGGACTCGGATCTCGGCCTCGCCATCATGCAGCATGGCTGGCTGACGCATTACACGAAGGAACGTTACGGCTACGGCGTGCTGCCGGACACCTATGAGGCGTTCAAGAAACAGCGTCATCGCTGGGCCTATGGCGGCTTCCAGATCATCAAGAAGCACTGGCGCCGTTTCATGCCGGGCGCGAGCCGCATGACCCAGGACCAGAAGCGCGAATTCGGCATGGGCTGGCTGAACTGGCTCGGCGCCGAAAGCCTCGGCGTCGTGGTGGCAATCCTCAACATCATCTGGGTGCCGATCATCGCCTTCGCCGATATCGCCATCCCCGACAAGATCCTGACGCTGCCGATCATCGCGTCATTCGTGGTGTCGCTGGCGCACTTCATCGTCTTGTATCGGCTGCGCGTGAAGATCGGCCTGTGGCAGATGCTGGGCGCGATGATCGCCGCCATGTCGGTGCAGTGGACCGTGTCGCGCGCCGTCGCCGATGGCCTGATCAAGGATCACCTGCCCTTCACCGTGACGTCCAAGGGCGGCAAGTCGACCATGTCGATCGAATTCCAGGCCTTCTGGGAAGCCGTGATCGGAGTGCTTCTGCTGATCAGCTGCGGCGTGCTGGTGTTCTCCAACAACTCCAAGCAGGTCACCGAGATCTACATCTTCGCCGGCGTGCTGGTGCTGCAGAGCCTGCCGTTCCTGTCGGCGGTGATGATTGCCATCCTGGAGAATTCACGCGCCAACGACTTCCAGTGGTGGCGCAACACGACGGTCCGCACGGCCGAGCTGATCGGCCTTCGCCCGGTGGCGATGCCGCCGATCGATGTGTCCCGTCCCGGGGCCCAGCGCGAAGCAAGCTGAACCGCGCCAATAGGGCGCGGTTCATGTCCATAACATCAAGCCCTGCCCTTGACCCCGGCGGACCCGCCTTTTACACAGCCGGTCACGCGATACGCTGCATTGCGGGCGCCATCGCGGCCGTGGCTGACCGGCCTCACCGCGCCCCGCAAGGGTCGGTTTCCTCCGTTTAGCTTCGTCAATACGGCACTTTAGGGCGGGTAGCTCAGTGGTAGAGCATTCGACTTTTAATCGACTGGTCGAGGGTTCGATCCCCTCCCCGCCCACCATCACCGCGATGAGCCACGCCGGAACTTCCGGTTTTCACACCATCCTCAGCCTCTGAACACCGGACAATCGAACATGCGGATTACCCTCGTCGGCTCCAAACACTTCGGCGTCACGACCCTCGATATGCTGAAGACCCACAACGTCGAGATCGCGTCCGTGGTGGTTGCAGATGCCGAGGACCGTCTCGCCGCAGCCGCCAAGGCTGTCGGCATCCCGGTAACAGTCCAGGCCAATCCGAAGCTCGTCGTGGCCTCCGAGATCGCCGAGGGCACCGAGCTGATTATCACGGCGCACAGCCACGCCCGCATCGGCAAGGATGCGCTCGCCGCAGCCAGCCTTGGCGGCATTGGCTACCATCCGTCACTGTTGCCCCGTCACCGTGGCATCGCTGCCGTGGAATGGACCATCAAGGAAGGCGATCCGATCGCCGGCGGCACCATCTATCACCTTGCCGATGTCATGGACGGTGGCGCCATCGCCGCGCAGGAATGGTGCTTCGTGAAAAAAGGCGAAACTGCTCGCGAACTTTGGGAGCGCGCGTTGGCGCCGCTGGGCCTCAAGCTGCTCGGCGAGGTCGTGGACTTCGCGACTGTCCACAAGCGTTTGCCCGCAACCTACCAGGACGAGCAATTCGCGACCAATGCGCCGAAACTGGCCTAGAAGCCTCCAAACTGGTTAAAAAGGCGCCGGAACTCGCCCGAATCAACCAAATCTGTCACCTAAAGGGAACCAATTTGCCCGTCGCGACTTGCATCCCGTGAGTTGTTTTGGGTCTATGCGGCAACGCAGCAAATTTTGGACACATTACCCCCCAATAAGGTGGCCATCACAACATCGAGGATTTGATTCAATGCGTTTTGACCGCATCCGTTCCGCCTTGTCCGTTTCGCTGATTGCCAGCGCAGCGTTGATTTCGGCTCCTTCGTTCGCAGCCGACAATGCCTATGACGGGCTCTGGAATGTGACCATCGTTACCAAGACCGGCAGCTGCGAGCCGACGGCTCGCTATCCGTTGACCGTCACCGAAGGCCGCATCACTGCGCCCGGCGCCGACGTCAACGGCAAGGTTGGCCGCGAAGGCACCGTACGCGTATCGATCGGACCTGCTTTCGCCAACGGCCAGTTGTCCGGAAACACCGGATCGGGCAAGTGGAACGGCGCCTCGGGCGGCGTCCCCTGCAGCGGCCGGTGGGAAGCTTCGCGTCAGTAATCCCCAACCAGGAATGCTCCCCATGATGCCTACCTCGACCTCTCCGCGTTCGCTCGTTCGGACCGCGGTGCTCTGCGCGGCGCTCGGTCTGACGTCCGCGTCGGCATATGCCCAGTCAGCGCCGTTCGCCGGTATGGCCGGGGTGTGGTCGGGTAACGGGACGATCTCGCTCGAGGACGGCTCCAAGGAGCGCATTCGCTGCAAGGCGACCTATGCCGTGAGCGGCGACGGCGCGGGACTGAACCAGTCCCTGCTCTGCGCCAGCGACAGCTACAAGTTCGAGCTGAAGAGCGACGTGAAGGCCAGAGGCGGCGAGCTGTCTGGCAGCTGGGCTGAGACGACCCGCGGCGTGACAGGGTCGCTTGAGGGCCGGGCAACCGCCGGCAAGTTCAATGTTGACGTTTCATCGCCAGCCTTCAGCGCGAAGCTGATCCTGACGACGACCGGCAACAAGCAGCAGGTCTCGATCACCTCCGAAGGCCAGTTCAGGGGCGCCAGCATTTCGCTCAGCCGCAGCTGATCGTTCCGCATGTTTGGAATTCGAACCCCGGTTGTTTCAAACAACCGGGGTTTTGTTTTGCTTCCATGCCTCTGCCGAAGAGCGTCCGGGACCACCCGCCCGCAACGCAGCCCCACCGGATTCGTCCGTTGCAAAGCCCGGCGATGTCGCCGATAGAGCCAGTTCTAAGGCTGAAACCGCTGCGTGAATCATTGCAGCGCAAGAAACTGGTTCTCAGGGATTATGGATCGCCCCCCGTCGAAGGCCCGCGCCGCGCTGTGGATGTCCGGCTGGCTGCTTCTGATGCTGTTCGTCGCCATCGGCGGTCGCGAGACGCTGCGCGAACTCAATGTCTTCCAGGTGATGGAGATCCGATCCGTCTTCGGCTTCGTCATGCTGTTGCCGATCCTGTATTTCAACGGCGGCTTTCGCGCCATGAAGACCACGCGGCCGCTGGCGCATGTGTCGCGCAACCTCGTGCATTACGGCGCGCAGCTCGGCTGGTTCTACGCACTCACGCTCATTCCGCTGAGCCAGCTGGTCTCGATCGAGTTCACCATGCCGATCTGGATTGCCATCATGGCGGCGTTCTTTCTCGGCGAACGCATGACGCTCTGGAAGATCGTCGCCATCGTGCTCGGCCTGATCGGCGTGATCGTCATCGTTCGCCCGACCACGGGCGTCGTCAATCCCGGTCAGCTGATTGCGCTAGCCGCCGCGTTTGGCTTCGGCATCTCGATCACATTGATCAAGTCACTGACGCGCACGGACAGCGCGCTGAAGATCATCTTCTGGATGATCGTGGTGCAGTCGGTGGCCGGCGTTTTCCCCGCGCTATACTCCTGGCAGTGGCCATCGGCCTATGTCTGGGGCTGGCTTGTCGTGGTCGCCTTCTGCGGGACGTTTTCTCACTTCTGCATGGCGCGCGCGATGCTCTATGCCGATGCGACGGTGGTCGTGCCGATGGACTTTCTGCGCGTACCACTCAGTGCCACCATCGGATGGTTACTATACTCTGAACGGCTCGACATGTTCACACTGCTCGGCGCAGCTCTCATTCTCGCCGGCAACACGCTGAACCTGCTCAGTACCGATCGACCGCCGGTGCGTGCGGCGGCCTGACGCATCGGGTTCCCCTTTTTCGATTTTATTCTCCGAGTGCGTGTCTCGACATTTTGGCGCACGCCCGCAATTGGTACTTTTCCCAATGTGTCTAGGGTCGAATGACCGGATTCGTGGGGGAGATCGTATCGTGCGCCATTTCGCTTTTGCCCTGTCTGCGCTGTCCATGTCCATCCTGTTCAGCGCGGATGCAGCGCTTGCCGACAAGCGCGTCGCTTTCGTCGTTGGCAATGGCAGCTACAAGAATGTCGATCCGTTGCCGAACCCGCCGATCGACGCGAAGGCCATGGCCAGCGCGCTACGCAATGTCGGCTTCGACGTCATCGAAGGATCGAACCTGACGCGCGACGGCATGACCGAAAAGCTGCTCGACTTCGGCCGCAAGGCGCAGGGCGCCGATGTCGCGGTGTTCTTCTATGCCGGCCACGGTATCTCGGTGAACAACATCAACTACCTTTTGCCGATCGATGCCAATCTGAAGTCGGAGATGGACGTCAAGCTCGGCGCAGCGATCAATGTCGAGACCACCCTCGACCAGACCATGGGCGATGCCAAGGTGAAGCTGGTATTCCTCGATGCCTGCCGCGACAATCCGTTTGCTGCCAAGATCCGCTCCAGCGGATCTGCCACGCGCAGCGTCGCGGTGTCGTCCGGTCTTGCGGAGATGAAATCCGGCGAAGGCACGCTGATCGCATTCGCCACCAGCCCCGGCCAGACCGCCCTCGACGGCAAGAGCGGAAGCAACAGCCCGTTCACCCGCGCACTGCTCAACAACATCACCACGCCCGGCGCCGAGATCCAGCAGGCGATGACGAAAGTGCGCGCACAGGTGCAGGACGAAACCAACAAAGGCCAGCTGCCTTGGGGCCACACCAATCTGATCGGCGCAGTCTATCTCAATCCAGACGTTCAGGCGCAGGTCGCCGTTGCCGCGGCCAGCCCCACCGCCACCATGCCCGCGGCTGCCACCGCCGGCTCCGATGTCGAGCTCGAGTTCTGGCGCTCGATCAAGGACTCGAACCGGCCGGAGGAACTGAACGCCTACATCTCGATGTACCCGAACGGCCAGTTCAAGCCGCTCGCCCTCGCCCGTATCGCCGCGCTACAGGAAGCCGCCACCGCGCCGCGTACCGCTGCGCCGGGCGTCGACAAGGCCGTGTTTACCGAGGAAGCCAACCAGCTCACCGAGGACAAGATCGGTCTCGACAAGATGAAGCGGCGCGACGTGCAACGCCGCCTCAATGGCCTTGGCTTCGACACCCAGACGACCGGCAGCTTCGATGCCGGGACCCGTGGCGTGATCACGCGGTGGCAGGCGGCACGCGGTTACCCGACGTCGGGCTATCTCAACAAGGTCCAGCATGCCGCACTGCTCACCGAGGTCGTTGCGCTAAAGGAAGAACCGGCACCCGCACCGAAGCCGGTGCGCCGCCAGGTGCAACAACAGACCTATGAGGAAGCGCCCGTGGTCCGGCGCCAGGCCGCGCCGGCGCCCGCCCCGGCCATCGACCCCGCAGGTCCCGGCCGGTTCATCGGCGGCGTGGTTGGCGGCTTCCTGAACCGCTAAGCCCGCTACCTGGAGCGGCAGCCTACTTGCCTGCCGCCTTGCGCAGCGCGTCGTTCATGCGGTCCTGCCAGCCCGGGCCGTCCTGCTGAAAATATTCCAGCACATCCTGATCGATCCGCAGCGACACCAGTTCGCGCACACCGGGAACGGCTGCCTTGGCGACCGGTGCCTCGACCGGCTTCGTGGTGGTCTTCTTGAACGCCGCCTCCGCCTCGGTGCGGGCATCCTGGAGCGTGCGCGGGCGTCGCGGGGGCTGTGCCATCTCGGTCAGATTCCTTCCAACATTGCCGTCGAGAGATAACGCCCGCTGAGCGCCTGCACAATCGCTTCCACGGTGTTGCCGAAGATGCGTCCGCACAAGGGCGCGACGTGGCGGCTACTCGCCTCTGCTGCAGGACCGGCAATGTCAGCAAATTTTACAAATGTCATTCATCGTAACAGGCGCATTCTTCGTGACGCACGTGGCATCGCACAAAGGTGACCGCGCTGCGGCACAAACATGCGCTGACTTAAAAAACTTCAAAGCAACGCATTTGTGTTGCGACACGGTCAAACAAATCGGATTAGGATCGCATCATGTCCGATGAGACGACGAAGGAGGTCACGATGTCAGCATCAGCTGAAGTCCGTACGACCAAAACGTCCCATCCCGCGCCGCGTGGCAGCGATCTTCCGACCTGCCCCGTTTGTGCCGACTCGATGATTGCTGCCGAGGCGTCGGCCTTTCTCACCGATGACGTCGTCAGCTATCTCTGGACCTGCGATACATGCGGCTATGGTTTTGTGACCAAGCACGCCTTTCGCCGGACGGTCTGCAACTACTAGTGTGAAAAAACTCTAACTTGGCCATCCAATGACTTTTTTGGCCACGATGCACCGTCTGCGGTGACCATTGCTGGATTTGCTTCGGAAAACTTTGGAAATCAAAGCTAGCCGAGGGCGTCAGGCTTTAAGGCGTGAACTCTCAAGAATTCAGCGAAAACGCAGGCCGCCCGCTCTGTAGGCCCACCCGCTCCCGGCATCGCTCGCGCCAATGATTGGCCAGATGGTCTTCCGTCGGTGTGAGCTGATCGAGGATTCTTTCCGGGCAAAAATCGACGACCGGTCCCTCGCTCTCGGCCACGTCCTTAACGCGGTAGCGGTCGGGACCACCTTCTGGATCATGCCGGATCAAAAGAACCACGGCTTCCACGGCGCCCTCGTTGGCTACTGCAGCGTAGCCGACCGCTGCGAAGTCACCCTCGTTGATCCCGCCCACCTCGAGATCAACCACGTTGCCGTACCCTCGCACGACCCACGCTTCGAGCGCCTCTGCGATGTCTCCGGCAATCCTGATGTCTTGGTAGCTCATGTTGTCCTCCCATTGCTGACACCAACATGCTGGCAAGCCACGCATGCGACAAAGCCGACGGAGTGTGCGGCCCGATATACGCGGAGCACGTTGTAGATCCGCTCAAGCACTGAGCGGCATTTGAATCAAAAGCGCGCAAATTCATTTGGTCGTCCGTTGTTGGGATCGTCGCCCGCGGAGATGCGATGCCTTCGCAACTCCATCCTACGCTCAGGGCTTGAGGCCGCAGCTCGGCTAAGCCAGGGAGGCAACCAACAGTGAATCCGATGCGATTTTCTGACGAGACCCGGCCACCGGGATCGCCCCGACTTGCCTGGCAATAGGGATCGTCGACCGCGCTCGCGTCCGCCCTTATCGGGCACGGCCGCCGTGGCCGGTTCGCTGCTGTGCGCGCGCAAAGTAGTGACGCAGGATCTCCAGAGCCTCGCAGCCACTTTTCATATCGCTTCCCGCGGGCGGATGAACGAAAAGGTAACCTTGGCTTGTCTCAGTTCCATTTGAAACTTGATGGTGTCTAATTAAGCAGAGTAGAGCTCCAACAGTTGACCAAAAGGCGCTGGAGTTTCCGTGAAAGTTTCACTCGCCCGTTTGAATGAGGCCCGAGAGTTGCGAGATATCGCGCTGACGCTGCTCGATCGCCACGGGATGAATGTCATCCTGGTGGACAGGCACAGGCAGATTAAGACCCGTCAGCATCACGTTAACGACCTGAAGATCATGCAAAGCGCGCCAATGGGCGAGCAAATCCTGGACGTCTATCATGGCCGAAAGGTCTTCAGTGTAAACTGGAACGATGTTGATGCGCTCGACGTCGTCGCGTTCAAACCCGGCGAATGGCGTCAGGTGCTGCGCGCGTGCGGCGATCAGTCCTCGAAATTGTCCATCAACGGCGCTCCCCAGCGTGTTGTCAGCGGCGTCATCTCCGTGACGAACGACCAACTGAATTCCCTTCAGCCGGACGAATGGTTGCAACCGCTCCACACCATGACCGATGCAGCCGCAGAAGCTTCCCAACAATCGCGGCCAGGCGACGCATCCTCCGTGAACCATACTGATGCCTATGATGGGCTATCGCATCGCATCCGTCTCGAATTCGATCCCGTCTCGCGGTCATTGCGCGTCGTTAAGCTTGAACGCACTGACGTGTGATTCTGTCACAGACTTGTGCAGGCACCGGCTTCCAGCATCATGCCGGACCGGTACCGATACCAGATTCCGCAAATTCCCATTGATCTACGTTGCTGCCTAGGTTTCGGTCGCCGACCACATGGTGGCGAGTTCAGCAGCCGCGATCCAATAATGGGGATGGTGGACGCGGCGGTTTTGCCGGTTTCTCGCCGCGACAGCAACGCATCGGTACGCGTGGCAATCTAACCCGTTCCCGGCGTATGCGCTCAGCCTTGCACCCTCTGTCCCTCCCCATTAACCTCGTGTTCTCACCAGGCATAAAGTGCCGGTAGGACTTGAGAGCGTTTTTGCACATTTTCATCGACGAAACCGGAACCTTTACGGGTATTGGGCAATCGAACGCTATTTCAGCGATCGGAGCACTTATTGTACCCGACGCGCGCCTGCGAAGTTTGGAGCGTGAGTACCGGAGAGTCAGAAGATACTTTCCGCTGCACGACGGAGAGGTGAAGGGGAAATCGCTAGGCGAGGCCGACATTGTTAAGCTGATGCCAATTCTCCGGCACCACCATGTACTCTTTGAAGTCGTCGCTATCGATCTCGGACTTCACACCGAGGATGGGCTTCGCAAAAATCAAACAGCTCGCGCCGAGGCGATGACTGCCGGCCTCACGACGGAGCATCACCCAAATCTAGTCGAAACTGTATGGAAAGCTCGTAAAGAGCTAGAAGGGTACAGCCAACAACTTAATATCCAAAGCGCCCTCATTTTCGAGCTAATGAGGACGATCCTGGAACACTCGACGCTTTACTACAGCCAGCGGAGACCTAAAGAGCTTTCAAACTTCCATTGGGTGGTAGATGCGAAAGGCGATAACGAGGTCCCTACTCCGTGGGAGAAATGGTGGTCGATGTTCATTAAGCCCGCACTTCAATCAAAATTTGCGGTTAACCCTTTGGCATCTATTAAGTGCGGCGACTACTCCCACATGGATCGCTTTCATATGCGTGAGATATCCGAATTTCATAGGCGGGTTTTGAACCCGCAGCCTGACGGACCACCTCCCTTAGACCTCGGTAAAGTTCTTTCAGAGAGCCTCCGCTTCTCGTTCCTTCCTGAACCGGGACTGGAGCTCGTCGACATCTTGACCAATGCTACGCGGCGCGCGCTCCGCGGCAACCTTCAAGCCGAAGGATGGAGGGAGATTCCATCCCTCATGGTCAACCGCAGTCCCCAAAACATACACCTCGTGTCACTAGATGACAGTGTTCCTGAAACAGCCCACCTGCCCTACGGAAAGGTGGTGCGAGCATTTGATAGGGGCGCTCGTTCGATGCTCACTGCCAAAAACGACCGAGCCGACTGGTGACATATGCGAATCTAACGCCAGCCCCTCCAAGCCAGCCATGAAGCCGCCGTAACCAGTAAAGGGGTCCATAGCGACATCACGAACAGGTACATGTAGCTTGGCCACTTCCCGTAGGCCTTCACCAGCACCGGGACGTGATCGAGCAGCTCGCCCAGGCCCGGCCTTATCAGGGTAACTTCCGCATCGCCTTTGATCCCACAGCCCGCTTTGAAAAGGTGCAAATTCTCTTTGCCAAATAGCCAACGCGACAATCCTACCCAATGGATGCTTCCAGAAATGGCAAAGTCATCCAAATCTGATGGATACTTTGCCAGCATCCATTGTCCGACCGGGGACAAAGATCGTCCGAAAATCGCCAATCCCTACCCACACCTATTCGCTCTCTCGTCCGGATTTCCGGAAAACCCTTCCGGCCTAGCGGAAACTTACTCCGGTCTAAAAACCGACGGCGGTTTTATCTCAGACAGAAAACTGCTGGATCTCGCAAGGCACCGACAAATATTCCTATTAGATTCGGGCGGAAATATGAGGCTTATAGTCTTATCAGAAAAATGCCCACAGCGGCCACGGCAATGAGCCAAGCAGCCAGCACAGCAATCGGGGCAATCCTCAGGCGAGACGGATTAGAATTCTGCATGGGCGGAGATTACGGACACGCAGGTTCGTTTGCGCTGCACGCCTCTCAAGGAGCCGACGACCTTCATCACCTTGCCGAAGCCACAGGTGCTGCTGTGGACGTAGACCACGGCGAAAGGGTTCAGGGTGAGCGGCTCACGGGCGAGATGGGTTGGGCGGACGCCTGCCCTGCCCACAGCAATACGATACCGAGAATGACCGTACGCATACGCAACCCCATCACCCAATAAGCGCTTATAATACGTAAATTGAGATTTAGTTGCTTTGCGAAATCGTCGCACCTATCGGTTTGCGGGCAGCACGTTCCGGAAAAGCCGGCGCATGAACTCCTCGCTGTAGACCGCACCTTCTCGGACCGGCGCCCTATGAATGTATCGAGGGCCACAGTGCTCCGGCACGGTTGAAAGCTGTTCTCTCGCACCTTCCGGCAGCACGAATGGTTTCACGTCCTCCCGCTCCTGGAGCTTGGGCCCTAGCAAAAGCCCGTTCAACCTCAGTGAGAGGTTTGAACGGGTCGTTCGAGAACGCGAACATTATCGGGCGCCCTTGCCCTCTCACATCCGCTTATCGGCCCGGACGGCCGCCTGGCTGTTGAGGTAGATGCCGACCTTCTTGTAACCGGCCTTCATGCGCTTCCAGCCGGTCACGGCATTTCCTCACTGCTCGCAACATCGCTGCCATTCGTCAGGCAGAGGCAAAGGTTGAAATGCTAAAGCAGTAGCGACCGCGGCTATGTGCAGGTTTCAACGGCAATTCGGCATATAAATAGGCTCTCGTCCTTGTGGCACCCATGTCGTAGGCCGCTGAAATCGCTCGATTTACGAGAATCAATGGCAAAACTCGCCTAACTTCTGAGCAAGTGCCTGATTATGAAACGCGCACTGCACCACGATCGCATTGCGCGATTATTGGCATTGCATGACAGTGGGAATCACTCGATGTGAGTTGGAGACCCACACAATGTCTCGCGATCCGATACCAGAAATTAGATTTGAGTGGGGCCGAGCGAAGGTTCTCGCCAAGGGCTGCGACGCGATACAGGCTATCAAGTGGCCTCTCCGTGCGATCCTCTGCGCGGTTGCTTTTCTCATACTTGCCTTAAGCATCACTGGACACTTTGCGATCCCTGCCCTGGGGCGGACGTTCGCCGGTTTGTTTTAAGCGAAGAGATTTTGGTCTATCGCATAAGCCGCAGCCCACGGCATCCGCCTCATCTTCCTTCAACAGAACGCCCCAGCGAGCCTGCGCCGCTGCCTGCATGTCCGGCTTCTTGGCGTTACCCTTCCTGGTAGCGTGGTCTTTAGTCGAGCGAGATGGATCGCCGACCACGGGAGCCCCTCCAGCTCGCAGGCGAGTACGGCAGCTCCAAGCATGGGTAAGAGAGCTTTGACGCTAGAGAACTGTCCAGAAAACGGCTCCTCAATGCACACCCCGACGCAATCCGGTCCCGCAAAGCGATTGATGATACTGGCGACACCGACCGTGCGACTGCCGATGTTGCTTTCAAGCCGAATTGTCTGGGCATCAAGATCTCCATCCGTGAATACTCTGGCAACCCCAAGAGTCGTCCCCAGATCCAAGCCGAGAATAAATTTACGGCCCAACGACGGCGGCTTCGCTTGGTTTTCCAACAACGATGAGTGGAAGCTTCCGGCCCTTGGCCGAAACTAACGCGTTGACCTTCTCAGTCAGACTCACAGGGAGTCGTAGAGGGACCGTATGCTCGCCGTAGCGACCGCTGCCAACATGACGGCCAGCGCGGCGGCGAGTTCCGCCTCTTGCCCCTGGTCGTGCGTGTCTGTCCACCATTGAGTGATTCTGCTCTGCATATCTGATCCTGGCAATACGCTCTTGATGATCGGGTGCGCATCCGCTTCGCTACGGCATGCGCGTGCTTTCAATGACGATTGCGGCGGCGACGGCTGTGGCGCTCATTGCGACCGCAGTATTTCTGATGTCCGTTGCGTGGCTCTAGGCAAGAGCAACAAGGGCAAGCCCAGCACCATCAAGAAAATGACGAGGACACCAAGTCCTAGGTTATCGTCGCCCTCTACTTCTCTTCGGGCCGTCGGTTCGACCGTCGGCATTTTTCGGCCTGACAATAAGCCAGCCACTTATCGACGAGCCATTCATCACCATCGTCATGACCCTTCTACGAGGCCGCTTGAAGCGTGCGCGCTTCGAGAGCTTCCATGTATTGAGTAATAGCTCTGTTTGAGAGCAGCAGGCGGCTCCTTACCCCCTGCCGGATCATGGTTTCAACCGAGCGGAGCAGAATGTGCGAGCAGAACTCTGCGTCCTCGATCTCGCCTGCCCGTTCCAGATAATCCCATGCAATCTGAATCGCCTCTTCCATGAGGACAGCGAGGTGAACCAGTCGGCCAGGGTTGTTTCTCATGCCTATTCAAACGGCACAAATTGGATTCGTTCCGCGCAAACGGGGAACACACGATTAAACCGGAGGTTACGAACATATAGATGAAAGGACCGACCATGAGCGCCGAGAAAACAAACCCGCCAAGCGATGACGACCGCGATAAGCAGGACTGGGGTAAGCAATCACAGAGTAACGAGCCCTGGAAACAGAACGCTCAGAATACCACTGACCCGAGCCTGCCTGATACGCCAAAGCCGGACTTGGAGAAGTGGAAAGACACCAACACTCACTGATCAACAAAAAAGCCCGCCGCACCGGAGGACTCCAATGCGACGGGCCGTTTCGAAGCCACGTTGGGGGCAGCCTCGCTGATGGAATGTGTGGTTATTAGAAACGTTCCGCGACACGACCTTCCGCTTGTTGAGCAGCAGCGATCTTGGCGTCCCGCTCTCTCTTGGCTTCGCGCACACCCTTGAAGGTAATGCCGATCTTGCGGCCCATAACCCTGACCGACGCCGTGTTGCGGTTCAGTGCTGCCGCCACTCGTACAGGAGAAGCTCCTGCCTCTGCCATGGATTTCAATTTGGCGAGTTGGTCCTCGGACCATGCAAGCTTGTTGGTCATCTTTCGCACCTGAAATGAAAAGCATAACGCCAACTTCCTAGTAGGGCGGGCGCCTCATCAGCTCAGGCAAGCGCGAGATGCCCTTAGCAATCCGCCGGGCCTCGTCACGTGACAGGGACTCGTTGGCGTATTGGTAGTTACGAGCGTGAAGGTCTTCCCTGTGCAGGACGACGCAGATCATGAAGCCGTTCGCATCCTTCACGCGGAAGCAGTCCCTATCCTCTTCCGCCACCCAAGGCGCCGGAAACCGCCGGAGGTTGTCCATCACATCCTGCGATGGTCTGGTACGCCCCGAAGGGCTTTGCCGCCGGGATAGGTCCGCTGCTTCAGCCGCTCCTCGCCGTTCAGCCGGTCGCGCTCCTGGCAAAGCCCCTCGACCTTGTCCTGCATCCGCTCCAGAAGGGCGACGGCGGACGCGGTACTGATGCCGGCCTTCTGGAGGGATGAGATATCTTTCTGTTGCCGCTTGATCTGCACGCGCACGCGCGCGATCTCGGCCTTAATGTGGTCGAGTGCCATGAGCCAATTCCGGATGATGGCGCATAGAACAAAAAGAGAACAAAAGAGTCAACCGGAATCCAGACGTGAGGGGTCGCACTGCTTGAGCGGTAAAAGTTTTGGTGGCTTGGGTATCCTGCGGGGGTGTAAATTCAGGCCGTCGTCGAGAGATAGTGATGCTGCCCAACACCGACCACATTACCCGCCCGCACTGTGCGAAATGCTCGACGCGTACCTATTTGATGCGAAGATCGCCGATGGCTGAGGGCGTTGAACTCAGGACATTTGAGTGCCCAAACTGCGGGGAGATCATCGAACAGGTAGCAAGGCCACCGTTTGAGACTCCCTCTCCATGGCCGAAGAGCTAGCCCATGTTCTCGAATGTCCGCATCGCGGCGACAATGTTCTTGCCGAGATATGGCTTGGGAATAAACAGCGCGTTGGCCGGTATACTCAGTGACCGAACCTTGCCGGTCGTTATGATGATGTGGACGGGCGGCCAGCGGTCGCGGACAGCGGCAGCGAGCTTGATACCGTCCATTGAACCCGGCTGTCGATATCGGTGAAGACGAGATGGACGTCCTCGCGCGCTTCGAGGACCGCAATGGCCTCATCAGCAGTGCCGACCTCAATCACCTCGAAGCCCGCGTCCGCCAGCTCCTCGCAGACAACATCCCGGATGAGGACTTCGTCCTCGACTACTAACACTGTCGGCATTGGCACTCCCGAAGGTGGGCGAATGACAGGCCACAACTGCCGATTTGAAGCTGTGTAGTCTAAAATCGTTCCGTCATTAATCAGGGGGATTTAGACCTGAATTCCGCCACCCCTTGGCGCGCTCTTCCGCTTCATCTTTTATCTTTTTGCTGGAGCCTTCCGACTTCCCTCCGGACTTTTCGGTGGGGCCTTTTTCGGACTGGCTGTTAAGGGCATCGTCTCGTCTTGTGGACATGACACACCTCGAGTTTTTCAGCCCAAATAATGCGGTTCCCCAGCAGGAGTTCCGCGGGCCAACTAGCCTGCCAGCCTCAGCAGTTCACGTTTGCGTTCAAGGACATGGTGCCCGCAGGCTTGTCGGACGTTGCGCAGACGCGCACGAAAAACGTGAAACCGCACAGCACAATAAACTTGTAATCCTCCGCCGGAACTCGCAACGCGTTGGTCGTATGTGGGAGGACGGCCGTTTCCCAATCTTTGATGCGATGCCTTGAGCAGAGCGCTCGACATCCTCGGTCAGATCGGATTTGCAGGTGACGCGCGCTCCGACCCATTGGCGATGCGTTGGCTGCAAAACAGCTTGTGACCTGAAAGGCTATTAGGTCCGCATCACTGACCATTTAGTGGCGCGACCAACACACCGGCGGACCAAAATGATCGTCCGAGTTGCGCGACACAATTTCGGCTACTTCCGCCAAGCAGATGATATGGCCGAGAAACGGCGAACAATGCGGGTCTATGGGCTGAAGATGCCGACGCGAGTGTAGAACACCGACAGCGTCCTGACTTGAACATGACAGCGTTCGAATGCGCCTTGAGGTGCCACGATGACGTTTGCGTGGAGGGTTCGAATTGCATCACGACGCCATGTGGCGGCGTGTTTGCTCGCGTTCGCTGCATTGATGGCAGAAGCATCTTCCGGGTCCGCGCAGGTTTGCCCAACGCCGCCGACGGCCAACGGAACGGCATGCACTGTGCCGTCTGGCACGACCCTCAATGTCACTCCCGCAGGCGCCGTAGGCCTCAGCGCTTCCAATGCGGGGCAGATAACAGCGAACGGAATCACAGAGAACCTCACTGCCGCGACGACGACAGGTGCCCTCGCCCAATCGGGCAGCCGAATTATCTTTGATGGCAGCACGCTCCGGACCACGGCGACCACGACGGCGACATCGGCCAGTGAAATTGGCCTCCGCGCCACAGGCTCCGGAAGCCGGATCGACGCGACAGGGTCGTCGATCACCATGGGACCGCCGAACGGCACCACCACTGCCAGCAACATGACTGGCGCGATCGCGGAAGCAGGCACCGCCATTACCCTCACCAACACATTCCTGCAGATGCTCGGCGGCGGGAACGGCTTGAACAATCGCGGCATCGTGGCGACCGGACTTGGTAGCACGATCGGCATATCCGGCGGCGGCGTTTCGACAGCGTCTCGCGGTGCTATCGCGGTGATGGCCGAGGGCGGCGGTATTATCAATATCGGAAACGCTGCGGCGATTTCGACGACCGGCGTTCAGAACACCGTCGGTCCGATCGGCAGTCATGGATTGTTTGCAACAGGAAGCGGAAGCCAGATGGTTGGAAGCGACATCTCCATCAGCACGTCGGGCTTATTGGCGAGCGCAGCGCGCGCGGAGAACGGCGGCTCGATTTTCTTGATGGCGACCGCAATCAACACGAGTTCGACGGCTTCGGCGGACACTGATCCATCGTCGGCAGCGCGGGTGCTGTCAGGTGGTTTCATTGAGCTTCGCAACAGCACGATCACAACCACAGGACAACGCGGTAACGGCATCTCGGTGCAGGATGCAGAATCAATCGCATCCGTCTTCGATACGACGATTTCCGTGTCAGGAACCCGAGCGCCTGCCGCTTTGATCTTCAATGGTGGTACGGCCCAGTTCACTAATAGTTCGCTGTTCTCCGCGAACAATACGGGCGTGCTGGTACAGGATGCGGGTTCGACCGCGACGTTCATCGACAGCACCATCAGAAGCACCGCTGCGGTCGGTTACGGCCTCCGTGTCAATGCTGGGGGAAGTGCGGAGATGAGCGGCGGATCGGTCACCACGGAAGGACGCGACGGTCCCGCATTCGCCGCCACGAACGGATCGATCGTCGCAAACAACGTCACCATCGTCACCCGCGGGCCGGACAACGCGATGGGCGCGCTTGCAGACCTTGGCGGCAACATTACCTTGAACGGCGGCTCAGTGACGACGTTTGGCGATTCCGTCAGGCTAAGCGCCTATCCTCATGGACTGGCCGCGCGTAACCCCGGTGGCATCCTCATGGCCAACGGCACCTCAGTTTTAACGCAGGGTCTAGTTGCCATGGGCGCCGTCGCTGACGACGGCGGCACGATGATCCTGAACGGCAATTCCATCCGAACGCTCGGCACCAGCAGCATTGGCCTTTATGCCACTGTCGAACAGGCGGGTTTGCAATTCCCCGCCACCTTGAATGGGTCGGGCATTTCCGTCGAGACCTTCGGAGAGTTGGCGCACGGGGCCGTATCAGTGCAGCATTTCCTGGTCGCGCCGTCCGTCATCACGCTCGACAATTCCTCGATCACGACCCATGGCAATCTCTCTGCGGGCCTTCGGGCCATCACGGCAGGCACGGTCAACGCCAATCGCACGTCCGTCCTCACCGAAGGCCTCGGATCGAACGGTCTCCATGCACGCGACCTCGGATCGTCGGTCAATATCAGTGCCACCTCGGTTCTCACGACGGGCAACGTCGGCAACGGCGGGGTCGCCGAAGGCGGCGGTCTCCTGACGGGCATCAACTCTGCGGTCCGTGCCACAGGTGCCAACGCCATGGGCCTGTATGTCGCCGGCGCACCGGGGCAAGTCTCCAACGCCAACTTCACCGGGAGCAGCATCACCAATATAGACGGCCCGACCATCGGCGTCGGCGGCAACGGCAACGTTTCACTGACGAACTCCTCCGTGTCCGGCAGCGGTCAGTGGCTGCGCGTCGGGACCATCGCCAACTTCTCGCCGCTGAGCGCGCCTGACTCCGGACCGCCCGGCATCACCGATCCGGAAGGCACGGAAATCCCGATCATCTTCCCGCCGCCCGCAGCCCTGCCCGTGGTCCCCGGTCTTGCCAATGTGACGTTGTCCAGAACGACCGTCATCGGGTCCGCCTTCACCGCGCCCGGCAGCGCCTCGAACGTCACGCTGCTCGACAACAGCACCTGGATCATGACCGGCAGCTCCAACGTCACCAATCTGGTCAACGATCCGAGCCTGATCCAGTTCACCCCGCCGACCGGCGACGCCAGTCTGCTGTCGAGCTACAAGACGCTCACGACCGTGAATTAGGTCGGCATCAACGGCATCATCGGGCTGAACACCTATCTGGGCAACGACAGCGCGCCGTCTGATCGCCTCGTGATCGACGGCGGCACTGCGACGGGCCTGTCCCCTCTTCGGATAGCGAACACCATCGGGCGCGGCGACCTGACGCGCGGCAACGGCATCCTCGTGATCGATGCCATCAATGGCGGTACGACCGCCCCAGGCACCTTCGTCCTTGCGGGTCCCGTCTCGGCCGGGCCTTACGACTACACGCTCCACCGCAGCAGCATCATCGATGCCAGCAACCCCGATGACTGGTATCTGCGCTCGCGGATCAACTGCGCCCTGGAGCCGACGAACCCGGCCTGCGCCCAGCCAACCCCGGCCCCCGCGAATTACCGGCCCGAGACATCGCTCTATGCAGCGATTCCCTCGATGGCGCTGCTCTACGGCCGTTCGCTCCTGGACACGCTGCATGAGCGCGTCGGCGAGGAGGAAGATCAGCGAAACCGCTCGAACCCTGAAAACGGCAAAGTCGGCTGGGCGCGCATCATCGGCGTCACCGGGCACCAGAACGGAGACCGGCTCGGAATCTTCGGCAGCGGGCCGCAGTACAGCTATTCGTTCGGCGGACTTCAGGGTGGCATGGACGTCTATCGACACGACAAACCAGATGGCAGCCGGGACCAGGCCGGTGTCTATTTTGCCATCGGCAACGACCGCGGCCGCGTGACGCATATCAGCGGGGTGCAGGGCAACAGCAACTTCGATGCCTACAGCCTCGGCGGCTACTGGACCCACTTCGGGCCACAAGGCTGGTACACCGACACGATCCTTCAGGGGACGTTCTATGACGTCGATAGCAGCGCCCATCGGGGACTGGCGACGCTTAACACCAGCGGTCAGGGTCTGGCAGCATCGGTCGAGGCCGGGCATCCGTTCCGGTTTGCGGACGGCTATTTCATCGAGCCGCAGGTGCAAATGATCTATCAGAGCATAGCATTCGCAAATGCGAGCGATGGAGCCGCACTCATCCGCTTCGACAACGCCGACTCTCTGCTCGGCCGCATCGGTGCCCGCTTCGGCCGCACCTGGTCGATCGATGGCGGGCCGCGCAGCGTGACTGCATGGATTCGGCCCAATCTCTGGAACGAATTCCGAGGCAATCCGGTCACGTCATTCTCATCCGAGACGGGTTTCATTCCGTTCCGTGCAGATCTCGGCGGCCTGTTTGGCGAAATCAACATCGGTGCCAGCGGGCAACTTTCGGCCGACGTCACCCTTTATGCCAACGCGTCCTACCAGGCCCGCTTCGACGGTGCGGGATCTGCATATGATGGCAAAGTAGGAATGCGCTTTGCGTGGTAAGCGCCTGCCATCATGCGAGATGTATCTCCCAAGACCGTTCTGACGGCGTCTTGCAGTTGCAATTTTCATAGATGCTTTGCGCGTCAATTCAGTGTTTCAGCCGCATTTCTATGACATCGATCGCAAGCAAATCGGTATATCGACGCTCGACTGTTTCGACGTAATCGTCAGCAAAGTGTGCCCCGCTTTCCTGCGACATCGCTTGCCAAGCTGCTTGTTTCTCAGCGCGGCACGACAATATTGCTAAGCGCGAGACAACGAGAGCGCTTTCCGAGCTTTTTGCGTATCGGGTTGCTGTGGCGTCGGCACAGGCCCGCCATTTCTTGATCGCCGGTTTCGAGTCTTCCTCCGCTGTCGCGGCAAAGGAGACAAGACACACGATAGCAGCAAGCATCGGTCTGTACATTCGTTTGCTCCTCAGGTTGCGCCTTCGAGATCAAGGAAAAACCGTCTTCCAGTCCTGTTTCATGTCGACGACCGTCCAGCCCTTCGCGGTGCCTTCATCCAGCGCCTTGTCGAGCTTGCCGACCTTCGATTGACGATCATACGCGTACTCTCGCTCGGCGTCGGTATGGTGCACGATCCCCATGAAGCGCGCGCCTTGACCGGCTGCCGTCCATTGCAGCATCTGGAGATCACCATCGGAATTGCCGAATGCAAAGATCGGACGGCGGCCGATGAAACGGTTGATGCCAACAGGCTTTCCTTGATTGTCGTCTACGAACTCGATTTTGGATGTCTTGCGCAGCGCCGGTTTCCCATCCGCGCCCATCTCGAATTTGACGACGCCGCTGGAGCCGATCACCTGTTCGGGCGGAATGCCGTAGACCTTTTCCATCCATGGCCGCATGAACTCGACCCCGCCGCCAGAGACGACGAAGGTCTTGAAGCCGTTTGCCCGAAGGTAGGCCAAAAGCTCCAGCATAGGCTGGTACACAAGCTGCGTGTAGGGACGGCCGAAGCGCGGATGCCGCGCGGTCGAGATCCATTCGACGACCGACTTCGAAAATTCATCCGTAGTCATGCCGCTATGCGCGGCGGCGACGATCTGCAACATGCCCCGTTGACCCGAAGCGGCCAGCGCCTTCATATCTCCGTCGAGCAATGCCTTGAAGGGCTGTTGCTTCTTCCATTCCGGATGCTGCGGGGCCATCGCCTTGACACGATTGATCGCGAAGGCGGCCTGGAAATAAGCGGGCTGTTCGGACCACAGCGTACCGTCATTGTCGAAGGTGGCGATACGCTCGGCAACGGGCACGAAGCCTGGACCGGCCTCCGTCGTCACCCGCGAGACGAAATCCGTAATGGACTTCTTGACCGCCCCCTCGTTCCACGACGGCAACGGATCCGTCGACGGCTGCGCGGCGGCGACGTCGATGACCGACAACGCGAACAGGAGGGCCAACAGGCGTCGTCTGGTGGGCATCGTCAATTCTCTCCTACCGGCTTCGCCGGCGCTGCGCCTGTCTCGCGCTGCCGCCCGCGCACTTCCTCCAGATCGCGATCGAGGAAGTAGTTCAGGAATGTACGGATCAGCGCGACGGCGGCGATCCGCCCTGTCGCGTTCCAATCGGTCGTGATCGAAGTCTCGACGATGTCAGCGGCAAGCTGGAACGTCAGACCCGCCACCAGCCAGCGTGCATAGCGCAGCCAGACGTCGCGCCGCTCATGCCCGGACGGCGACCCCAGCATCGCACGCATGCCGCTGAAGAAGGCCTCCACCGTGCCCACGACGATGATGACGAGCGCCAGCGCATCGATGACGACGATGGCGTTCTCGGTCGCATAGATCAGCCACTCTTTCATGCGTCGTCATTCCCGCTTCGGACTGAACGTCGCCCCGACCGGTTTCGAGCGGACGATGTCTATGCCGTCATCGTCCGCTGTCGCTCCACGATTGCTGCGCGCTGTTCAGTTCTTACGGCCCCCCTCCTGCAACGCCTGCAATGCCTTCTCAATGCTGAGTGATCCGGAAGCTTGGCTGGGCGGGTAATCTTTGAAGGTAGCGAGGAACTGACCCATGATACCCATGGCGGGCATCATGACCCACAATGCCTTCCCCCACCATTCGCCGTAGGACGTCGACTCGGTCTGGTATCGCTCCCACGGGTCAACGCGCAGGTTGGTTACGAGCGGGACATTGGTAGAGTCTTCCTTGCCCGTGAACAGGTTGCCGACGATGGTCTTGAAGGTGATCTTCCACTCGTTGTAGCGCACGGCCATGAGGTCGGCGTTGTCGCTGAAGTAGAAGAATTCCCGGCGGGGACTTTCCGCTACCTTTCCTTCGAAGAACGGCATGAAATTGTAGCCGTCGAGATGGTTCTTGAAGGTCTTCTCTCCGGCCTTGTAGCCGGTGAGCAGCTTCGCCTTCAGATCCGGATCACCGCCGGCCGCCGCGACGAGGGTCGGCATCCAGTCTTCGGCCGACACGATTTCGTTGATAATGGTGCCCGGCTTGATGACCCCAGGCCACTTGACGAGCATGGGGACCCGGAACCCCCCTTCGTAGACAGTGCCTTTCTCGCCGCGGAACGGATGATTGCCGCCATCGGGCCAACTGAAGATTTCAGCACCATTGTCGCTGGTGAACATCACGATCGTTTCGTCGGCAATGCCGAGTTCGTCCAGCTTGGCGAGCAGCTCGCCTACGACCCAGTCCAACTCGGCCATCGCATCGGCAAACAAGCCATAGCCGGTCTTGCCGTCCCATTGTTTGGACAGATGCGTCCAGGAATGGCACCGCGTGGAGTTGTGCCAAAGGAAGAACGGCTTCTCGGCCTTCACGGAGCGCTCAATGAAATCGCATGAGCGCTTCACCAGATCGGCGTCGATGTCCTCCATACTCACCTTTGCGGCGGGGTCCATGCCCGGATGCGGCGGAAGTGGACCGGCGTCGGTGATCTTCTGTTTGCCGACGCGGCCCCAACGCGGATCCTCGGTTGCATCGTCGACGTCTGTAGCAACGGTACTGATAATGTTGCGCGGGCCAAACTTTGTACGGAATTTCTCGTCTTTCGGATAATCCGGGTAGTAGGGTTCTTCCATTGCATTCAAGTGGTAGAGGATACCGTGGAACTCGTCGAAGCCGTGGACCGTAGGCAGATATTCGTTGCGATCGCCCAGATGGTTCTTGCCGATCTGCGCTGTCGCATAGCCGAGGGGCTTAAGGAATTCGGCGATGGTCGGATCCGAGTCCTGCAGGCCCTGTTTCGCCGCCGGCAATCCGACTTTCAATAGTCCCGTCCGGAAAGGCGTCTGCCCCGTGATGAATGCCGCGCGTCCCGCAGTGCATGACTGCTGTCCGTAGTAGTCGGTGAAGAGCGCGCCCTCGCGCGCGATACGGTCTAGGTTCGGAGTGCTGCCACCCATCATGCCCCGGTGATAGGCGCTGATGTTCCAGATGCCGACGTCGTCGGCCATGATCATGATGATGTTCGGCTTGCTGCTTTTGGCCATTCGATCAACTCCCATTCCTACATCTGTCGAATTCGAGGTCGCTTCTGGTCTCAAACTGATTGTCGTCTCGACGGGACGCGTCGGCGCTCCACTTTCAACCGAACGGCCCGACCTGGAACATCATGCTGACGATGGCGGCGATGCCGATGAACAGCAGGATTACCGCGGTGATCAGTGTCAGCGACACCGGAAAGCCGCTCTGGGCGTGGATCAACCCGTCGGCAGCCATCATCTTCCGCTCTTCACGCAGTTGGACCATGAACTGCAGGTGATAAATCAATCCGCCGATCAGCATCAGGATGCCGAGCGCCACCAGCGTCACGCCGAAATTGCGCGCGGGAGCGCCGTGCGTGATCACGTTCTGGTCGCGCAGTTTCTCGAACACTTGCGAGATCGTGAAGCCGAACGAGATCAGCGACAGTGACGTCCGGATCACGGACATCAGGGTGCGATCCGCGCTCATGCGCGTCCTTTGAAACGACATCCCGGTCCGACGCGACGACAGTTCGACCGATATCTGGTCGGCGGGGGACTTGGAGGACACGCTTTCGATCATCGAACGTCCTTGTGTTACATAGCCTTGCCCGTGCCCGTTCGCGCGAACCACCAACGAGCAATCAACTCGACGATCCATCGGAAGACGAAATATGGAATGACAGCGAGCATGATCGCCATCATCAACGCTTCCACCGGGTAGAAACGGTCGAGCACTTTGAATTGGTAGATCACGTCCATGCTGATGCCGAGCAGCACGATGCGCGCGACGGATGTTACACCTTCCCGCAGCCGCCCCGTGGAGGCGTTACGGTCCCACCAAGCCGACCAGAAGAACGAGCGGTGGCCGAGCCGTGCATCCCGGATGCCGTCGGGGAGTGCCGCCAGCAGCGCCATCGTCGGCTGCAGATAGAAGCGGAACGTCATCGGTCCGTGGAGGCGCTCGAAGATATCCACCCAGAACCGACGGTGGATTTCCATCGACCACCCGTATCGGTAGGCGCCGAGCAACAGGAGGACGACGGACAGCACGATCGCGGCGGACGTCAGGAGGCGCGCGAACGCTGAAGTAGGAGCAGCCGTCATGTCATGCCCCGCACGACACAGCGAAATCCCAGATGGCTGGTTGATGTGTCCACCTGCTCCGCATGCCGCGCCGCTGGCCGGTAGCGGCGGCAATAGTTCGGCGCGCACAGATGCGACCCGCCCTTGATGACCTTGCGCGGAATCCTGATGTTAGGCTGGGCCGCGTCGTAGCTGCCCTCTTCCCGAGCGCCGCGCGGGTTTTCCGGAATACAGCAGGCCTTGGGCGCATCAGCATCATGCTTTGGCGCATACCAGTCTGTCGTCCATTCCCAAACGTTGCCGATCAGGTCGTGAACGCCATAGCCATTCGGCGGGAATGCCGTCACCGGAGAAGTGCGCTCATATCCGTCCGTGTTCACGTTCTGACGGGGGAACTCACCTTGCCAGGTGTTGGCCATATGGACCCCGTCCGGCGTGAACTCGTCGCCCCATGCGAATTCAGCACCGTCGAGACCGCCGCGCGCCGCGAATTCCCATTCGGCCTCGGTCGGCAGGTCTTTGCCCGCCCACTGCGAATAGGCCAAGGCATCGGCGAACGACACATGCACGACCGGATGATGATCGAGGACGTTGATGTTGCTCTTCGGTCCGTACGGATGACGCCAATCGGCACCCTTCAAGAACTGCCACCATTGGCTCCAGTCGCGCAGATTGGTCACACTCTGCTGCGGCGCAAACACCAAAGACCCGGCGTACAGCATGTTCGGCAGCGCACCCGGATAGTCCTTCGGGTCCGGCGGAAGTTCGGCAAACGTCTTGTAGCCGGTCGCTCTGACAAACGCCTTGAACTGGCGGTTCGTCACAGGCGTGCGGTCGATCCGGAAGCCCTCCACCTTTACTCGGTGAACGGGCGCTTCTTCCGGGTAATGGTCATCGGATCCCATTCGGAATATGCCGCCCGGAATCCGGATCATGTCCGAGACGTCGACCGGCCGTTCAATCTGTTCCGGAGGGGCGTCCGACAGTGTCATGACAGGCTGCTCCCGGCATCTACCGGCAATAGTCCCAGAAACCTTGGGTGCGCGATGGGTCCGTGTAGTACCAGCACATCCCGGGTGCCGGAGGAGTGCCTGCCCAGGCTGCAGCAGTCGCGGCGGTTACGACTCCAATCGCCGCTCCCGCCGCTATCGCGCCTCCCCTGGGCCAGCCGTAGGGACGAGCCCATCGAACCCCGCCGCCGGCATACCCGGGACGCACCACGGCTCCTCGGCGAACAACCGTTCTACTGTGATACACGCCGCCTCTTGGGCCGACCGCCGTTCTCGTACGCACCGCAACGCCTCCGCGCGCCCGCACCTGCGTTACGTCACTGTCATTGCGAATTTGCTGATGGAGGCCGGTGTCTGGGCTGAATGCAGATGCAGGTGCAGCATTCCACACAACGCAGGCGCAAAAAATCGCGACTGCGCACGTTGATCTAGTGGAAAGTTTCGGCAGACGACCGACCCGCCGGATAGAGTCCATCACGAACGAATGCATTTTCGACCCTTTCAAGATGCAGCACACTACACTTCAGGAGAGCTATCTCGGGATATCGCTTTTGTCCGCAATCGGACGCAGTCATCTTCGGATTTGCTCCAGTCTGCGCATATTATCTCGGACGTCAATCATGCAAATAACAGTTCCATTTGACGGATGCGCTGCTTCTCAAAACGAGTGGGTGAATGCGTGGTCAGTTTTACTCAATTGGACACGTTCCCATCTGTGATGACTGAAGCGGACCATCGTCCATTGGAAAAGTGTGCCGGTTGAAAGAGCGCAGAAGCTGTGAATACATGGTGCCACTCGATTTGCCATTGAATCGAGCGTTCTATCATACGGTAGGGGTGCCAGATGAGACGTGCGTTCGGTGCTGCGGCTCTTGCGTTTATTGCGCTCTCGTGCGCCCCACGTTCTGCGAGAGCCGCTGAAGGAGCGACAGGCGCCTATTTGCTGGGGACACGGGGGCCTGGCGCCGGCATCACTCCTCCACCAGGCGTGTACTTCCAGGACGACACATACTTCTACAGCGGAAAACTGGGTGGCGGCAGAACCTTGCCCACGGGCGGCCTGCTTGTCGCAAATGTGTCGCAGGAGACTTGGATCAACCTCCCGACAACGATCTGGGTGACGCCCGCCAAGATCTTTGGTGGCGACCTGGCATTCTCGTTGACCACGCCCTTCGGAGAGCCGCGCGTAAACGCAAATCTCTTGGTGAATTCGCCGCGCTTCGGACCGATCGGCGTCAACGCAGTAGATTCCGAACTGGCTCTCAGCGATTTCTTCATCAACTCCTTCGTCGGCTGGCATTCCGGAAATTTCCACTGGCAAGTGGGTGTCGGCGGTGTGATCCCGTCCGGGACTTACGTGCCCGGGCAGCTCTCGAACGCGTCGCTGAACCGCCCGGCCATTGACGTCTTCACGGCGCTGACGTGGCTCGATCCGACACTGGGCTGGGATCTCTCCGCAAGCGCGGGCTTCACGTTCAATCAGCCCAACACGGCTACGGACTACAAGAGCGGCGACGAATTTCATCTTGAATGGGCGGCCACGAAGTACCTGACCAAGGAATTCACACTTGGCCTGGTCGGCTATTATTATCAGCAGTTGACCGCCGATTCCGGAAGCGGCGCTCGCCTCGGGTCATTTGAAGGGCGCGTCGTCGCTCTCGGCGGATCGATCGGCTACACTTTTGAAGTTGGCAAGCTTCCCATTTCAACGCGGCTCAAGGTCTTCCGCGAATTTGCGGTGGAAAATCGGATGGAGGGCACTTCCGGCTTTCTGACAGTGTCCTTACCGATCGCGATGGACGCGAACGTTCGCGCCGGAGCGGTCAAATCGAAATAATGCTAGGCAGCCCAACTTGGGCTGCCTCACGCACATCTTGCGGTGAATTTCAGCGGCAACCAGCGCCCTTTGTGAGGCCGGTTTCTTCAATCACCACGCATGAATGTCCCGGATCTCCTTCTGGATAAGGGACACCGGTCGGGAGCAGGAACGTGACGGAATGAGCACCGTGCAAGCCGGACGGAAATCTGGTCTTCTGTTTGACGATGTACTCACCACCCTTCGCACGCACCAGCGCACCGGACGAGAGTCGAGCGATACATCGGCCATATCGTTAGGCATGATCGCCCGAGGTCCGCGATTGTCCCAATTGATGACCACACCGCTCCAGGTGTTCTCAGTAACGATGCCGACGTCGCCTGCGTCGTTCTTCCAATGGACGCGGGCGCCAATTTTCAGTTTTCTCGATTGATCGTCGGTCATGGCCATGGCCTTTTCAGTGAACGTCATTCCCGCCTCCTCTTAAACGGCACTACGTCATCATTGGCGAAGGCCGCTCTGGCGCGTGGTGGAATGTAGTAAAGAACGACACGAAGTGTCCCCAAGCGTACCACAGGTCATTCTGCCAGTCGGAGACCGTGCAGCCTGGTGCCGAGCACACGAATAAGGCGCGTTGCCTAATCAGAACTGTTCGCTCACTATAGGAGACCTCAACGCGCGTCCAATAACGGAGTTTAGATGCCTAAAACTGTAACGATTGCAGCAGTCACTCATGATCTCTCGCGAAGGCGGTCCCTCGTCACTCTTGCATGGGACGATACACCTGAGAAAGCAGTGTCGTTGCCAGTCACATTCGGATGCAGCTTGGATGATATCCAAAAAGAAGCAGAGCGCGCCCTGCGGGAACTGTCGGCTGAGACCGCCAGTATAAAAGTCAATCGCCCGAACTAGTCAGACTGTGCCTCGCTTCTGACCGACGAGCGAAGAGCAAAATGGCCGTTAAGTGTATCATCGCCAACATCGTGGCGCCGCAGCCTGAAGTCGCTCGCGCCTTCTGCGGCGAGATGCGGCGCAGCGATCACAGACCAAAGCTCAGGCTATGGTGAGTCAGGATTCTGCCTCGCGTTTCGAACGCGGCCCAACCAGAGGAACAATCCCGTTAGCGATCCAAAAGGCAGAATGATCCATCCGATGGCAGCCGAGAAATCTCGACCATCAAACGTGGCGCTAAGAAAGCCCCACGCGAGCCAGAGCAGCGGCGCGGCGAAAAGGCCGGCAAGCATCTGGAACACGTTAGGATTCACCGGGACTTCCCATGCTCTTGCTCTGCTGACCAAAGAACGAGACCTTTCCGGCCGATTGTAATATTGAAAAAGCCCGACATGTCGATGAGTATTCTTAGGAGAGTTGCATTGCTGATCGCAGCAGCGGTTCTTTTCGCTATTCTCGACGTGATCTTTGCGATCATCTGTATGTTTATCCACTCTAAACTTTGGCTGGGACGGGTCGATATCGAAGCCTACCACACGGCGGCAGTTCTGGTTTGGCCAATGCTGCTGGGGGGATTAGCGTCATGCGCAGGACTCTGTTGGGTGTGGAATCGGTCTGGCGAAGATAGAGCCAGCCCGCTCCGGCAGAGCGATACAGATCCGGCACGATAGATCCGCATCGAGGCGACGCCCGGTCCAAGCAACCAAACGGCGACCGCCCCAATGAGGGCCGGTGACCAAGGTGAAGAATTCAAGATGCCTACTATCGTCGGAGCGCTTATTTTCTTGGTACCGATCGCCCTTCTAGCGGGCTACGGATCGAAGCTTGCAGCGTCACGCTTATCCGCAAGGTGGGTTTGGTTGAAGATCCTTGTTGAGGCGGTTATGCTAGCCGTTTGCTTATTTGCCTTCATCGCAGCGTTGCAATTTTACCAAGGCGGCCATGATGAGCTCGGCTTGTCGATGATATTGGTAACGCTCGCGGGACTCGGGGTTCTCGTATGCGGCAGCGCAATTGTCGGCAACCTCGTAGGAATGCAGCCGCGCCCCTGACCATCCCCGACGGTCGGCTAGCAGTCTTTTGTCTCATGTGTTTCGCCATCTTGATAGCGTACATCATGGTGGAGAAATACTGGGATTGCTCTTAGTCGGTATTAAACGAATAGGCCGCTTGCAGGAAGCCGCCATAGCGCTCGGTGCGGGCCGGCAGGGTCTGACACGGACATGGCGTGCCGAAGAAATTGGTCTTGGCATCCTCCGTGGCCCACATCGCCCAATAGCGCGCGCCTGCACCGACGGATAATGACGGCGTCACATAATATGAGAGGATCGTTTCCAGCTGCACGCCCCTGCCTTCGCCGCTCTCCGGCGAACGGGTATCATATGCGTTGCGCAACACGTGGTCGTCGACGCCCGAAAAGCGAACATAAGGCAGATAGGCCGCATCGCCGGTGAGTTTCAGCCGATCGTTCAGCATGACGACCCCGTTAAGGCCGACTCGCAACGAATGCCACGTATCGTCCTCCGTGATCGCCAGCGTCGATCCAGGGATCGCCGGCACACAAGGTGCCGCGACGGTCGCATTGGCGATCTGCGTGCAGCCATAGGCCGATTTGTTCTCACGATAATAATTGTAGCCGATGAACGGGCCCACATTGACTCCCGGGCCGCGGATAAACGCATAGCCGACATCGACCGTAGCATAGGCGATACTGCCCTGCACGGGGTCCGACACCGTGTTCGAATAGGGAACACCGTAGCCGGGCATCCAATCCTCGTCGTTCATCTTGCCGCTTAGCAACTTGCCGCCGCCGATGAAGCCCTTGAGGAAGAAATCGGCCAGGCCATCGACACGACCGAACACTTCGCCAGAGACCGCCGGACTCTCATAAGTGAGTCGCGAGTTCAGGATGTTCTGCTGTGCCGGATCGGTGCCTGCACCGAGATCCTTCTGAAAACGACCGGACGAATACCAGACGCGTCCGCCGATCTCGATGTCGCCGCGCATGCTCGGATCTTCAACACTTTGGGAGCCGCGCAGATGCATGTTCTCGGCATCGTCCCACCGCGCATCGGTATCGCCGCCGAACTTCATGTTCAGCCCGACTTTGACAGTCTGGATGTTCTGCGAAACGCTAGTGCTGCCTGGTGGCGTCGTCCCATAGAGCGCAAAAGGCGGAAACGGCTGGAAATAGCTGCCGGGCGTCGACATGCCGAAGCTGTTGAAACCGGCATAGTCGTATTCCACCTTCACCGACCAAGCTGGTGCCACCGCCCGTTCGATGCCGACGCCTGCGGTCCAGCCCCATTGGCTGTTCTTTGTGCCGGTCGAGAGGTCGATCGGGTTGGTATTGATATCAATCTGCTGATTGAGCCAGGCGACGCCACCTTTGGCATAGAGCAAGGTGCGCCCGGCCTCGCTAGTCGCCAAGCCAACGCGCCCTGTTACGGTGCCCAGCGCGTTCTGCCGCGCGCGGCAATTGGCCGACAGGAAATAGCCGGATGACGCAAGGCACGTATTGGTGCCGTTGGAGCTGACTGCGCTAATATCGGCCTCGACGCCGAGCACCAGATTCCGAGTCGGCTGAAAATTAAAGCCTACCTGTGCGCCTCCCAAAGCCGTCGGCGTTCTGACATCGCCGCCATAAACGGCCGGGCCATTGCTATCTGTAAATCTGGATTGTCCCAATCCGCCGCCGATATGGACGCCGAGATAAGGTCCGGCCCATGTCCAAACCGCGAGGGGATAAGGCTGACCGTATTCCGGCAAATCCGCAGCGACCGCCTGGCTTGCGCCAAGCAGCAGAGAAGCGACGACAACAGATACTCTGGTCATGTACCCCACTCGAACCCCGCATCAAGATTGGGCGCAGCTTCGGCGAGATTCGTTAAATTTCCCCTTTACGTTTCGCTAACTGTGTTTTTTAGCAAGACGTCAACGATGACAGACCGGCGACGCGCTTTTAAACCCGCGCAGGACCAGACGGGCCCCGTCCCGCGCACTCACGACTAATGAACGAGGAAATCGTGGTTATGAGAATGCTTGTCATCGCAACCGCTGTCTTCGCCGCAACATTGCAGCCGGCTAACGCATGCCGCGATCCGAAAAGGAACACCGACACGCTTCTTACTAGCCTTCCGCCTGATTACGATCGCCACTCCGTGGCAGCCCAGGTAGAGATCGTTACCGTCAACGCACCTGCGCATAATATTGATACGCAATGGTCTCCTGAAGCGACCGTCCGGGTCGTGACCGCTATTAAGGGGACCAAGGTCGGAGACCAATTTATAGTCTCAACGGGTGGGACATCCTGCGACAGCTACTTCGATCGCAAAGGTGACTACTCCACTTTGCGCCCCTTCATCGTCGGCGGCTTCGTTGAAACAACGGCTGATCGAGGTGCGGTTTTCCTTGGGAGGTGGTTGACCGACCTAACAACGGGAACGCTGCGGCCTGCCCCTTAATGCTTTACCCCAAAAGACCGGACGCTGCTCGGTTGCGACATAGCCGAAGTGTATTTGCCATTTGTGATGATTTGGGATGACGCCTTCGGATGGTGCGATCCACATACGGATTCCCTCTATAGCCGAACGCACTGGATGGAGCAGCCAGCCCCTCCGCACTCGTGAGCATGTCGTTCAGTGGTCCCGGCTGGAGCCCAAAAACGATAGGGGCCGCGAAAACGCGGCCCCTGATATGATTTACCAGCGGCGCCCGCCGCGCCAGCCCCGGTCCCACCCGCCATAGCGTGGACCGTATCCATACCGTGGACCGTATCCGTATCGGGGCGCATAACCGGGGGTGCGGAAGCAACGTCCGAAGCGGTCGCAAACTAGCCTCACCTGCTCAGTGTTATGTCCGACACCTGCGCCGGTTGCCAGTCCGAGCGGCATCGCCGATGCCGCTCCTGATACTGCCGTGCCTGCTAGAGCGAGCAGCCCGAAAATAGCCAACTTTAACTTCATCTGGTATTTCCTGTATTCAAAAGCCCCAGTCACCACTTACCTGTTCCTTCCTGAACTGGAGCTGAGCGCGCGGATCCCCCCGTTATTTTCTAAGGCAGCACTCTGGCGAGAACACCACGCCTCTCGCGGTGACGCCCTCCCCGCCATCGGGTAAAATGGCGGGATGCAGGACCATCTTTTCGATCTTATGACTTTGGGCATCTTTCTCTTCGGCGTAGTGCTGATCCTTCAGACGCACGAGGAGCCAAAGGACGGCTCTTACTGATGGGCGGGATGCGGAACGCCGTTGGTCGACTTAGAATGACTGTGGTGACGATGAGAAACTGGAAAGACGATATTGATCTCGACTGGACGCTTCGCGACATCTACGCCAACCGGCTAAAGATGTCGCCGATTACCGAAGATCAGCTGAGTGAACTCCTTGAGATGGGCCTGGCCGAGGTCGTCGACGATCAGGTGAAGCTCACCGAGAGAGGGTATCGGAAGATTGCTTGAGGTGTTGTCATGGCAAGACGCCCGATTAACAAGACCTGGACACCAGAAGACATTGCTCGATTGATTATTCTTGCAGATGGCGGCGCAACGGTGACGCGGGCCGCTGCCGCCCTCAGACGGCCGGCCACGGCGGTGCAAAACAAGGCACGCGAACTGGGGAAGCCTTTGGTGGGTATTCGAAAGGCCAAGGCGGCAATACGAGCCCATATCGAGGAGTAGCATGCAGGACTTCAAACAGAGGCTGGAAAAGCTGCGTGCGGACGCGGAAGATTGCCTTCTTATCAGCCAGCTTGCCACGAACCCGGTTAAAAGGAACGCATTCGCGCAGCTTGCCGACGAATACCAAAAGATGGCCCACGACCTCGAGGCGCTTATTGCATCTGGAAACGTTCCGGGCGACCTAGGGATATGACCGAGGCGCAATGACCACGTTCATCTTCACGCTCACGCCTGACGCGTCTTCGGCTGCTGTCGAACGCGCCATTGCAGAGTTGGACGCCGCCTTCCCTCAACACGAGTTTCTTGCCGGGGACCCGGACACCGGCGGTTTCGAGAACACCATCCTAGCGTTACATGCCGGCCCCGGCAGCGGTGACCTACCCGGCGAGATCGTACTGCCGAACCTAGCGCAAGTTTCGGAAGTAAAAATGGCTTTCCGGAAGATCGCCGAAGATTTGAAAGGTTGGAAGCCGTCGTAATGTCTGAATGAAAAATCCCGCCGAAGCGGGATTCCAAGCAGCGTCTTCTTCGGGCCCATATAGGCTCATCGGGAATTCAGAACGAAAAGATGATGATCGCCTGTCCCGCACGACCTCTTCACGGTGTCGGGATCCGGTTCAATCTTCCACCGTCCGCTGCCGGTCTTGATGCGCGACCAGCTGAGACCGCCAAATAGCGAACCGCCGCTCAGCTTCATCGGCTTGAGCTGTCGTCTGGGCGTCTCGAAGCAGATGAGATATTTTCCATCCCTCGATGTTTCCATGCCTACTGGTCGATGATCGTCGTAGATCGGTGGCAACGCCGCTGAGCCTAATCTTTCGGTTTATGTCGATTTGATTTGAGGCATCCATCGTTCGCCGCTCCAATGTCGGCTTCCAACAACAGCGTAAACGCCCGAAGGTTGCATATCGCGATTTTGCTCTACTAAAACTAGTACCTCCGCGCCAGCGACAGTTTCCTAGCCGGAAGTTCAACCTCAGCGGACTCGACTTTTGTTCTTCTTATGTTCTAATTGAGGGTATGACCGATAGACCTGCAAGCTGGCGGATGCCGACGCCCAAACAGATGGAAAAGCTGGCCTCCAAGCCAAGCCGCCCACCTGACCCGCCTATTCCGGCGCCCGGCCCTGCAGACGATCTGCCGGATGCGTACTGGGATTCCATCATCCGGGATCCTCGCGGCCAGATCCGTACCGGCGTTCCAGTTCAACAGCGCCGCCTCTCTGAGATTCCCCGGCACGTTCTGCGCGTGTCCTGCCGTCGCTGTGACCGCATCGTAGAAATCCAGACCATGGACGCTGTGCGTCTCTACGGAGCCCATGCGATCTGGAAAGACGTCGGCATGAAGCTGCTCGACAACGGCTGCAAAGAACGGACAGGACGCCTTGAGGAGGATGGCTGCTGGCCGTCGTTTGAGACGACGTAGCATTTTTGTTTTTGCATTTTTGACCGTCACGCTTGGATGCCCTTATGGCTCCGAAATATCACCCCGCGCCCCTATCTGGCGGAGACCGCAAGGCTCTCAATAAAGAGCTGACGAAGGCGCGCGGCGTGACGCTGATGCTTGCACGTCAATCAGAAGAGCTGCGCGCGAAGGGTGAAGCGCTGATCCGGGACGCCGACAAGCTTTCGTGTGAAAGCTGGAACGAGCGCATGTGGGCGGACGGTGAGCCGATCGACCCGTCACCGACCGTCGACCAGGCTCTCAACGGCGGCTTTCCATGGCTCGAAATCGAATGCTCAAGGTGTCGGATCAAACGGGACGTCAGCCTGGCTGAACTCCCGCACGTCGGCACGACATGCATCCACGATTTGGCCAGCCGCCTCCGCTGCGAGCGATGTTCGAAAAGCGGCAAGCGCCCGCTGGCGACGTTGCTGCAGTTGGCGCCCAGCCCACGGCATGGTGTGGAGACGCCATGATGCCGGAGCTGACACGGCGACGCACCGACGAACGGTTTGAGACCTGGGAAATCTGGTACGGCGACGTGCAGGTCGGTACCATCGCTCAGCAAGATTGGGATCCAAACCCGGAGAGGTCAGGTATCTGGAAATGGTCTTGCGGCTTTTACCCACTCCATCTTGATCGGTGTTTCAGGGGCGACGCCTCGACCTTCGAAACGGCCCACGCCGCCTTTGACGCTGCCTGGAAGGTGTTCCTGCCCAAACGCACCGAAGCGGAATTCGAAGCCTCGCGCCGGCAGCAACAGTGGACCGCCAACAAATACGCGCTATGGGATGCCGGTTATCGCAACAAGTTGGGTCGAGGCCCGATCGAACGCGGTCGCTGTTCGGTGATGGACTACATGGGCGGCAGAGAAATTTTCGCTCGCCTCCGCCAAGCGGCAAGTCAAAATTCATGGTGCGTCCGCACTTGATGCAAACAGGTCTAGCCACGGCCGCTCCTATGCCGCGACGGTGCGGAGCCGCATAGGATCAGCTGCGGTGCCTTGCGTCGAATGGAATATTGCTGCCAACTGAATGCTCAGTTACCCTAGGCAAACGGAGGCCGCCTGCCCCCGTCGTGCTGGCGATCACTGCCGAACAAGGACGACTACCGGTGCCAAGAGTTTGATTGCTCCCGTGTTTCAGAGCAGAATGATGCGCGATTATCGTGCTTATATCGTAGGTAAAGACGGACACTTCGAAAGCTTCGAAGTCGTCCAGGCCGATTCCGACGAACAAGCCTTGAAGGTTGCAGAGAAGCTCGTCGATGGTCACGACGTCGAACTCTGGCACCTTGCTCGCAAGGTTGCAGTGCTCAAGCACAAATCCTAGTCCTGCATCGAACAAAATATCTTCCGCCGTAAATGGGACGTCGGGATGGAGATGTGGCGTGCCGGGCGATCGCGACAAAGAGGAACTCTATCGGCGGCTTGCGCAAGCGCGTCGGCTGATCGCCGAGCCGCTTGATCCGCTGACCATTCAGCGACTAGAGACCTTAGCACTAGAGCTTGAAAAGCAACTTGCCATCGTCGAACTCAACACCGATGCGCCACCATGGCCGGTTAACCTAGACCCGGGGGTGACAAAATCCCGGCCTCCCTATTTGAGCCCAAGGCAAAGGCCCGCTCCGGATGTCCCCGGGGCGGGCCTACACGGCGAAAAAACCTTCTCACTGCGCCGAAATCGAGGACTTCGATTTCACCGGCGCAGAGCCAGGCTGATGTTCCATCGTGCGGGTGGTGGACTGAACTTCTTCGCCCGCTTTCACCTTGGTACGGGTTTGCGAACGGCTGAAGGTGCCGCCGTCATGCGCCTGGGCCCTGGTGTTCGAGTTCAGTACGGGACCATTGCCCTGATACACGTGACTGCCCGACTGCGCCTTGCCGTTCGCCGACGCTGCGCTGCCGCCGCCGGCGATCGATGATCCCGTTCCCGTCGGCGACGTCGAAGTGCCGCCCGTTCCAACGGTCGAAGCAGAGGTTCCGCCAACGGCTGCCGATCCGCCGGTCCCGCCGGAAATGCTTGTCTGAGCGGTCAGAGGAGACGAGGCAGCCAACAAAACGGCGACCGCAGACCATTTGAAGCAAGATTTCATGACGCGTTCCTTCTATGGGGATGAAGTTGATATCGTGCAGCCGTTCACTGTCACGGTGCTTGATGAGGTCGCGCCGGGCCCCCCGGATGTCGAAGATGAACTCGACACACTGCCGCCGCCCGCCTGGACGTTCACCGATGAGCCGCCTGCAGAGCTACTACTGGAAAGCGACCCGGTGCCGCCTGTCGTCGAGGACGATCCGGCCGCGGTAATGCTGCCGTCCGCATGCTTTTCGACCGAGACCTTGCAAGTGTCCCCCGAGGAGGCGACGTTTGACGTCGCAATGAGCTCCGCTCATCGTGGTTTCCGCCTGTTCGGGCCGTCGTGGTGTTGCGACGAAATGTCCGCGACCCTAGTTTGCCCGGACGATCAACCTTGAGAGCCTCCATGAAGCCCCACGTCATCTGCCACATGGGAACGTCGCTCGACGGCCGCACCATTCCGAGTCGCTGGCGCCCCACGGACGCCCAAATCGGTGATCTCTACGACCGCCTGCATACCGAGATCGATTGCGATGCGTGGGTCGTCGGACGGGTCACCGGCCAGGAATTCGCAAAGCGTAAGGGCGGCTATCCCTCAACAACATCGGACAGCTATCCCCGCGAGCCGTGGATTGCGACGCGCGATGTGGACGCCTATGCCGTTGTTCTGGACGAGCGCGGCAGAATCACTTGGGGCCGCTCCGACATCGGCGGAGACCACATTGTCGTCGTACTCTGCGAAGCAGTTCCGGACGCCCATCTCGCCGGTCTGCGGAGCGAGGGAATCTCCTACGTCTTCGCGGGTAATGAGAAGCTCGACCTTTCCACTGCGCTTGAGGTCTTGAACAGCGAACTCGGCGTCGAGCGGTTGCTTCTTGAAGGTGGCGGAAACATCAACGGGGCATTTCTGCGCGCTGGATTGATTGACGAAATCAGTCTTATCCTGGTCCCGGCAATCGACGGCGCTTCGGGAGTTCCGGCGCTTTTCGATGGACCCGATGCATTGGAAGAGACGCCTACGCCGATCCGGTCCATCATGCTGCAGAGTTGCACGCTGAAGGAAGGCGGCAACGTTTGGCTACGCTATGCGGTAAAATCTGAATAGTGGATGAGCTCAGCTCATCGCGGCATCAACACGGCGCCGATTGTTGAAGTGCCCTCTTCCTCTTAGTTGCTGGTCGGTCGCGGTCTTCCGCACGGTTCCAGCAACAGAGTAAACAGATGGCATCCTTGACGGCAGTTCCGCTTTCTACCGAGGACGATCAGACGGTACATCCGTCCTGGAGCGGCATTTACGCGATGGCAGTTTGCGTTGCCGTGCTGATTGCCTCTGAATTCATGCCAGTGAGCTTGTTGAGCCCGATTGCCGCCGATCTCGGATTGACCGAAGGTCAAGCCGGTCAGGCCATCGCGGTCTCCGGCGTGTTCGCCGTAATCACCAGCTTCTCGATCACTTCCATTGCCGGAATGCTCGACCGCAAATGGGTTTTGCTCGCGCTGTCATCGCTTCTGATAGTCTCCGGCGTGATGGTTGCCTTAGCTCCAACCTTTGCAATTCTGATGTTCGGGCGCGCCCTGCTCGGCATCGCGATCGGCGGCTTCTGGTCGATGTCGACCGCGACGATCATGCGCCTTGTACCCACGGCGTCCCTACCACGCGGTCTTGCTATTGTTTATGGCGGTAATGCTTTGGCAGCCGCGGTTTCTGCTCCCCTTGGCAGCCTTCTGGGCGGCATCATCGGTTGGCGCTTCACATTCCTGAGTGTGGTGCCGCTCGCGGTTATCGCCGTCGTCTGGCAGGCTATCACGCTTCCGAGGATGCCCGCCGTTGATCGCGTCGATACCGGCGGCACGTTGCGCGTGCTCCGTAACCGGAATGTCGTGCTCGGTCTATTCGCCGTTGCCATGCTTTTCCTTGGGCAATTTTCGCTCTTTACCTATCTCCGTCCATTCCTTGAGCAGGTGACGGGTGCGACTATCTCGATGCTCTCAGCAATGCTCCTCGTCGTTGGCATAGCAGGATTCATCGGAACCTCCTTCATTGGCCGAGTCATCGGCAATCGGCTTCGTGGTCTTCTCGCCGTCATCCCGCTCATCATGGCCGCGACCGCGATCGCACTCGGCGTATTCGGCAAGTCTTCCATCGTGACCGCACTCCTGCTCGCCGTTTGGGGACTCGTCAGCACGGCAGCTCCCGTCGTCTGGTCCACCTGGTTGTCGCGAACACTGCCACAGGACGCTGAAATCGGTGGTGGCCTCATGGTTGGCACAATCCAATTGGCGATCACGATTGGCGCCGCGGTGGGCGGCATCGTGTTCGACGCGCGAGGCCCCGTGGTCGATTTTGTCGGAAGCGGCTTGGTGCTGGTTATTGCTGCCATCGTCGCCTTCGTCGGAGTTCGCGATGCGGCGGCACGGCCCCAGGAGGCCTGACAGCGGTTGGTGGATGAGCAGCATTCACTAAGGCGTCAAACGAACCTAACGTAACCAAAACCGATCTCGCGGTTTAACTTAGAAGCATTCGAGGAACGGTGGAGATGATATGCAGAACCCCCAATTCGACCTTTCGCGGCGGGAAATCCTCGCTGGCAGCGCTGCGACGGCGGTGATGGCGATCACCCCCGGCGCAAATGCGCAGACAAATGGCTCAGGTCCGGCACCGGCACCCATGCCCGTTGCTTTCGACGTGAACGGTAAGACCGTACATCTCAATCTTGATGCCCGTACCACTCTATTGGACGCGCTACGCGAGCATCTCCATCTGACCGGTACCAAGAAGGGCTGCGATCACGGCCAGTGCGGCGCGTGTACGGTGATGGTTGACGGCGTGCGCATCAACTCCTGCCTCACGCTCGCCGTGATGCACGAAGGAGACCGCATCACCACCGTCGAAGGACTGGGCACCCCCGCCGACCTCCATCCCATGCAGGCGGCCTTTATCAAGCACGATGCGTTCCAATGCGGCTATTGCACTCCCGGACAAATCTGCTCGGCGGTGGCAGTGCTGGCCGAAATCAAAGCTGGCATTCCGAGCCACGTCAGCGGTGACATCTCGGCCGATCCGCAAGCTACGGTCGATGAGATCCGCGAGCGGATGAGCGGCAACATCTGCCGCTGCGGCGCCTATTCCAACATAGTCGAAGCGATGTCCGAAGTCGGAGGGATCAAGGCATGAAGGCTTTCACCTATGAACGCGCCGTTTCCGCTCGGGATGCCGCTGCCAAGGCGAGAAAGACCCCAGGAGCCAGATTTATCGCAGGCGGCACTAACCTGCTCGACCTCATGAAACTGGAGATCGAGGCGCCGCGACATTTGATCGACGTAAACGGTGTCGGTCTCGACAAAATTGAAAATACTGCCGACGGTAGCGTGCAGATCGGTGCGCTCGTTCGAAATACGACGCTCGCTGCGGACATTCGAATCCGGAACGACTATGGGGTGTTGAGCCGCGCTCTCCTCGCTGGCGCATCCGGGCAGCTCCGCAACAAAGCGACCACTGCGGGCAATCTGTTGCAGCGAACCCGCTGTCCGTATTTTTACGACACCAATCAGCCCTGCAATAAGCGGACGCCCGGCTCCGGTTGTTCGGCGATCGGGGGATATAGCCGCCAGCTCGGCGTCGTGGGTGTAAGCGAGGCCTGCATCGCCACCCATCCGTCCGACATGGCGGTCGCGATGCGCGCGCTCGACGCGAAGATCGCTACAGTGGATGCGGACGGACGGACGAGAAGCATTCCCATTGCGAACTTCCATCGCCTACCAGGGGACACCCCGCATCTCGACACGACGCTGGCTCCGGGAGAAGTGATCACGGCAGTGACACTGCCGCCGCCAATCGGAGGCAAACACATTTATCGGAAGGTACGCGACCGAGCCTCCTACGCCTTCGCTCTCGTCTCGGTAGCTGCCGTGCTTCAGCCTGACGGCACGGGACAGGTCGCCGTCGGCGGCGTGGCACCGAAGCCGTGGCGCCTGAAGGATGCCGACGCCGAGTTGCCGCGCGGTCCCAAGGCTTTCTCGGACCGCCTGCTCGCAGACGCCAAGCCGTCTGGCGACAACGCATTCAAGATCCCGCTCGTCGAGAGAACCATGGCAGCAGTGATGAACGAAGCGAGGCAGAAATGAAATTCGAGAAACCCGCAGGAACGAATCCGATCGACCTCATGCTGGTCGTTGGTCAACCCCTGCCCCGCATCGACGGCACACTGAAGACGACCGGTCGTGCTACCTACGCCTACGAACATCATGACGTCGTCACCAATCCTGCCTACGGCTATATCGTCGGGGCGTCGATCGCTAAGGGGCGTATCGAACGGATTCATCTCACCGATGCTCGTCGTGCCCCAGGCGTCATCACGATCGTGACTGCGGCCGAGGCTGGAAAGCTTGGCAAGGGCAAGTTCAACACCGCCAAGCTTTTGGGCGGCCCCAACGTCGATCATTATCACCAGGCAATCGCCGTGGTCGTCGCTGAGACCTTCGAACAGGCGCGCTCCGCAGCGGCACTGGTGCGCGTAGATTACTCTACCGCGTCTCCCGGAAACTTCGATCTCGATACGGCTTTGAAGTCTGGAAGGCTGGTAAAAGATCCAAACGGCGCGAAGGACGGCCCCCTTGAAGACCGCGTCGGCAACTTCGAGCAAGCGTTCGCTGGCGCGGACGTGAAGCTGGACAAGTCGTACACGACGCCAGACCAGAGCCATTCTGCGATGGAGCCACATGCAACCATTGCAGCCTGGGAGGGGGAAAAACTCACCGTCTGGACCTCGAACCAGATGATCGACTGGGGTCGTACAGATCTGGCGACGACGCTCGGGATTGAGAAGGAGAATGTCCGCATGGTGTCGCCCTATGTAGGCGGCGGCTTCGGCGGCAAGCTCTTCCTGAGGACCGACGCCTTGATGGCCGCGCTCGCCGCCAGGTTCGCCAAGCGCCCCGTCAAGGTCGCGCTGCCACGTCTCTTCATCGCCAACAACACCACGCACCGGCCTGCCACGCGGCAGCGTGTCCGGATCGGAGCAACGAAGGACGGGGCGATCGTTGCAATCGCGCATGAGAGCGGCTCTGGCGACCTGGCGGGCGGCGGTCCGGAGACGGCCGTCAATCAGACGAGGCTGCTTTACGCTGGCGCAAACCGTCTGACGTCGATGCGGCTCGCAGTGCTGGATCTCCCCGAGGGCAACGCTATGCGTGCTCCAGGCGAGGCCCCGGGCCTGATGGCTCTGGAGATCGCAGTGGACGAACTCGCCGAGACCCTTGGTATGGATCCGATCGAATTGCGCGTCCGCAACGATACACAGGTCGATCCTGAGAAACCGGACCGACCATTCTCACAGCGCAATCTCGTACGCTGCATGGTCGATGGAGCAGCGCGCTTCGGTTGGGACAAGCGGAATCCAGTGCCGGGACAGACCCGCGACGGTCGTTGGCTAGTTGGAATAGGGATGGCAGCAGGCTTCCGGAATAACATGAACCTCCCGTCCGGAGCACGCGTCCGCCTTCGCCGCGATGGCGTCGTCGTCGTCGAGACCGATATGACTGACATCGGCACCGGCAGCTACACGATCATCGCCCAGACCGCGGCCGAGATGATGGGCGTCGGGATCGAAAGGGTTGTCGTGCTGCTCGGCGACTCCGCCTTCCCGGTCTCCGCCGGTTCGGGCGGCCAATTCGGCGCAAACAGCGCGACATCCGGCGTTTATGCTGCCTGCGTGATGCTGCGGGACGCTATCGCACAGCACCTCGGCTTCAACTCTGCCGACACCACCTTTGCCGACGGCGAGGTCCGCAGCGGCAATCGGACTGTTCCCCTCGCCGACGCCGCTCGCCAAGGAGATCTGGTCGCGGAGGACAAAATCGAATGGGGCGATCTGAGCAAAACCTATCAGCAGTCGACGTTCAGCGCGCACTTTGTTGAATCAGCGGTCGATGGATTCACCGGCGAGATCCGCGTCCGTCGGATGCTGGCCGTCTGCGCGGCTGGCCGCATCATCAATCCGCGTACGGCGCGCAGCCAGGTCATCGGCGCCATGACCATGGGCGTCGGCGGTGCGCTGATGGAAGAACTCGCGGTGGACAAGCGGCGCGGTTTCTTCGTGAACCACGATCTCGCTGGCTACGAAGTTCCAGTCCATGCCGACATTCCGCATCAGGAGGTCGTCTTCCTCGATGAAGCCGACGACAAGGTCTCACCGATGAAAGCGAAGGGTATCGGAGAACTTGGCCTGTGCGGCGTGGGAGCGGCCGTGGCGAATGCCGTGTACAACGCCACTGGCGTCCGTGTCCGGGATTACCCGATCACACTGGACAAGCACCTTCGGGCGCTGCCGGCGATATCCTGATCACCTACACGCGGTGACGCAGCGCCTCGACGAGGGCAACGAAGGCCGGCGACGACTGCCGTCGGCTCGGATAGTAGAGATAGTAGCCGTCCCATGGCGGCGACCATATCTGCAAGACGCGAACGAGCCTTCCCTCCTCGACGTATGGCAGGATGATCTCTTCCGGAATGTACGCCAATCCAAAACCGTCCAAGGTCGCTTCGAGGGCGTCGAAGGTGTTATTGAAGGCAAGTTGCCCATCGACGCGAACCTTTATCTCTCGGCCGTCCTCCTCGAATTCCCACGCATATAGGGCGCCGGAACTGGGCAGTCGGAAGTTGATGCACGTGTGGCCAACCAGCTCCTTCGGATGAAGCGGCGTCTGACGACCGACGAAGTAAGACGGCGCGCCGACGACCGCGAGGCAAAAGTCAGGTCCAATACGTGCCGAGATCATGTCCTTGGCGAGATGTTCGCCCATGCGAACCCCTGCATCGAAGCGCTCGGTTACGATGTCGTTGAGACCGTTGTCGAGGACGAGCTCAACCTTGATGTCAGGATACTGAGGCAGGAATTTCCGCAGTTTTGGCCAGAGGACGTGCTTGATGGCATAGTCAGCCGCCGCGATCCGGATTGTCCCGGCCGGCTTGTCTCGCAGCTCGTTCAACGCATCGACCTGAATTTCGATCTCGTCGAAATGCGGCCCGATGCCATTGAGCAGTCGCTCGCCCGCTGCGGTCGGCGACACCGCTCGGGTCGTGCGTGTGAGCAGTCGCACACCAAGCCTTTCCTCCAGCAGGCGAATGGTATGGCTCAACGCCGACTGCGAAACGCCCATCTTGGCGGCGGCCCTGGTGAAACTGCGTTCCCGGGCCACAGCGACAAATGCCGCCAAATCGTTGATATTTTCGCGCGCCATTGATGAAATCTCCTCATATCAAGATGTCGATTGCGCTCGAAAAATGCAATATGAGGTCAGCTTGGCCGCTTGTCCGGCTTCGATCAGGACGATGTTGGTTAACATCCGTCTTTCCGTTACGTCGCCTTCTGTCGCTTACGCGACAAAACGAGGTACGCCGGCGATCTCACGCCGGCGCGTCTCGATTTTTCTATCGTTGCCGCAGAGGCAAACCTGTCACGCCGAGAGATGCTGTCCGAAAAATGCCTGCAGCTTGTCGAAGGGAATGAGCTTCACCCGATCATAGAGATCGACGTGCCCGGCTCCAGGGACAATGACGAGCTCCTTCGGTTCGGCCGCTCGTTTGTAGGCATCTTCACTGAATTCGCGCGAATGGGCAACATCACCCGTGATGAACAACATCGGTCGCGGAGAGATCGTTTCGATGTCGTTGAACGGATAGAAATTCATGAACTTCGTGTTACTGGACAACGTCGGATGCGTCGTTGTGGTCGGCGACCCACCCTTCGGCGTGAATTCGCCGCGTGGCGTGCGGTAGAAGTCGTAAAACTCGCGCTCGATCGGATTCGAGCTCGCTGTGATTTCGTGGACGGTACCGCTGGTGTATGCGGTCTTCCCTCCTGCGGCCTCGACATCGCGCTGTTCGGCGGCGGCAGCGATCATCTGCTTCCGCTGTTCTACCGTGACGCCTTTACGAAGTCCGTCCCGGTTGGCCGCGCCCATGTCGTACATGCTAACCGTTGCGATGGCCTTCATCCGCGGATCGATTTTCGCCGCGCTGACCACGAAACTACCGCTGCCGCAAATCCCGATCGCCCCGATGCGATTGCGGTCAACGAATGACTGCACACCAAGATGATCGACCGCGGCGCTGAATGCTTCGGCGTAGAAGTCCGGCGAAACCGCGTTGCGAGGGTTGCCTTCGCTCTCGCCCCAGAAAGGCAGGTCGAGCGATATGGCGACGAAGCCCTGCTCGGCCATTTTCGTTGCATAGAGGTTCGCACTCTGCTCTTTCACGGCACCCATCGGATGACCAACGATAATTGCCGGATACTTCGCATTCCGGTCCATCTTCTTGGGCGTGAAGAGATTGCCCGCAACCATTGTCCGGTACTGCGTCTTGAAAGTAATCTTCTTAAGATCGACCTTGTCGCTAGTATAGAAATTGGCCGCACCGTTGGACATGTCTTGGGCCGACGCAAACGGCATGTCGGCGATCGATGCCAATCCAAGTGCGGCCGCGCCTGCGCCAGTCATCTTAAGGACCTTGCGACGATCAACATCGACGCTTGATTGTTCGAATGCGTTTGCGACTTCAGCTTTTCCGTCCATGTCCATCTCCGTAGGCAGTTGTTGTGCATCTAAATCTACTGCGCGTGAACTGGCGGGATTAGTGGAGGCCCGATTGTTGCCCCGATGAGCCGAGCTCATCGTGCGAGCCCTTATGTCGCCGGGCGCAATCAGGTTGACGTGAGCCCTCCAGGCCGAGGCAGAGGAACAGTCCGGCAATTCAAGGCGGACAATATTACCGCAAAGCCAGATTAGTGAGACGTTCTCATAATTGAATACCATTTATAGACGCTATTCGATGGCTGGATTTCGGACTAAATCTTGTAAATCATGCCAGTTGATCGATCCGACCTAGCCGACTTCACGTATTTCTTGGCGATTTCGAAGCATCGCAGCTTTCGCCGTGCCGGTACCGAACTTGGCGTGAGTGCATCTGCGCTGAGCCATTCTCTAAAGGGATTGGAGGCCCGCCTCGGCGTTCGACTCCTGAACCGCACGAACCGCAGCGTCACCCTCACGACGGCGGGAGAGCAGCTACGGGAAGCGATCAGCCAACCGTTCGATGCGATCGGTCACGCGGTCGAAGCTCTGAACAATTTTCGGGACACGCCATCTGGACGCATTCGACTGAACGTCATGCAAGATGCGGTCCCCCTGTTGTTGGGGCCCGTCATGCCAACCTTCGTCGATCGCTATCCGGACGTCGAAATTGATCTCGTCGTCACCAACCGGATGGTGGACGTGATCGAAGAAGGTTTTGACGCGGGTATCCGTTACGGCGGTACCGTCCCTCAAGACATGATCGCTTTACGCCTCTCTGCCGATTTTCGATGGGTTGTCGCAGCATCTCCTGGCTATCTCGAACGCTTCGGCACGCCTCTCCTTCCAAACGATCTGCCAAATCACCGTTGCCTTCGCCTTCGGCTTGGCAACGACCGCATCTATCACTGGGAATTCGACAAGGGTCCCGAACACATTGAGATAGACGTCCCCGGCTCCATCACCATCGATGAGTCGGGAGCGGCAATGGCCTTCGTACGCGGCGGAGTCGGTCTTCTATTTGCTGCCGAACCGATCGTTGCCCCGTTGGTCGAGCGTGGCGAACTGAAGCTGGTGCTGGAGGACTGGGCCACACCCGGACCAGGATTTTACATGTACCACCCTAGTCGGCGCCAAATTCCGACCGGCCTGCGATTACTGTCCGACCTGATCCGTGAATTGCGTCCGATGGGATTATAGATATGCCTTTCAGAAATCAGAACACCTCGAGGCAGACCTCACGGTGTAATCCCTCAGCACCAAGGTGCCGCGCCCCCCGACCAACGTGCCGCGACACCCAACGACCAGTGCAGCTTTCAGCGACTGGAACCGCATCATCCAGCGGAATGCGCGTCGCCATCGGAACGATGCATATGGCGCAAGCTTATGTTGAGATCGAAGTGATGGAGCGCTCTAGACGTCACCGACCGTGCATAGGCGATAACAGCAACGACCGATATCGCCATTTGCGGAAGCACTCGACCGTCACCGCTTCAGCAATAGCGCCGGAAGCGATCCGAGTACCAAGGTTTGAGAACACCGATGTCTGATCACTGTCACAAGGAATAACAATATGTCGAAACCTGACCGTTTTACCGGCAAGGTGGCCTTCATCACGGGTGCAGCCAGCGGTATCGGCCGCGCTGCGGCCATCGCTTTCGCCGCGGAAGGCGCGCGCGTGGCGATCCTCGACCGAACCAAGAATGTGCTGAACGAAACCGAGGAAGCCGTCAAAGTCGCAGGAGGCGACGTACTGGCCATCGCGTGCGATGTGTCGTCACCGGAGCAAGTCGAGGCCGCCATCAAGCAGGTCATCGAGCGGTTCGGGCGACTCGACATCGCCTTCAATAACGCGGGCGTCGAGAACAAGGCGGCGCCGCTTCACGAAATTGAACTAGGTGAATGGGATCGCATCCTCGGCATCAACCTGCGCGGCACTTTCGTCTGCATGAAGCGCGAGATCGCGCAGATGGTGAGTCAGGGCGGCGGCGTGGTCGTGAACACTTCGTCCGGAGCCGGTATCCGCGGCGTTGCAGGCGGCGCTGCCTATGCCGCCTCCAAGCACGCGATCATCGGCATGACCAAATCCGCCGCGCTCGACTATGCAAAGCAGAACATCCGTGTGAACGCCGTCCTGCCAGGCAACATCGAGACGCCGATGATGGACCGTTTCACAGGCGGCGACGTCCAAAAGGCGATTGACCTAGAGCCTGTGGGGCGCCTCGGCAAGCCGGAAGAGATCGCGGAAGCGGTCCTGTGGATGAGCTCTGATCTGGGCGGCTTCGTCACCGGATCTTCGATCGTCGTCGATGGTGGCTGGTCGCTATGAGACTTCGGGGAATTGGAAAGCCCGTGTCGGAGCGTACCGCCCGCGCAAACGCATCCGCAAAAACCCGAAGCAAATTTGGCATTGACTCCGCCTGAAAGTTCTCTATTTGTTCTTTTGAAGATGACCGCGTTTTCTCACACCCTGTTATTGCCTGACGTCGTCTGCTGGTAGCTCAGGTCAGTCCACTCAAAGCCCATGCCGTCGTGCGTCTGGTAGGTTGCCATCTGGATGTCAGCCGTACTGCTCCATCGCTTCTCTCGCCACAGTCATCTTCATGACCTCGGTCGATCCTTCTGCTATCTGTGCGATGCGCGCCGCGAAATAGAGCTGTCCGAAGCGACTTTCCTTCAGCACGCCGAGGCCGCCGTGAATTTGGATCGTCCGATCGAACACTCGGCACGCAGCTACGGGCGCAAAGCACTTGACCATCGCGGCTTCCTTACGCGCGTCGAGGCCCTTGTCGAGCATCCAAGCCGTCTTGTAAGCCATTAGCCGGATCTGCTCGATATCCATCTCGGATTCTGCGATCATCCACTGGATAGCCTGTCGCTCAGCAAGCGGCTTTCCGAAGGTCTCGCGCTCCCGTGCCCGGCGGACCGCCTGCCCTTGGGCCCATCTGGCCGTGCCACCGAGACGCGCGCCGATGACGCAACGATTACGATTCAGCTGATCCATCATGTAGCGAAAGCCCATGCCCTCCCCGCCAAGCATATTCTTCGCCGGGACCACGCAGTCCTTGTATTCGTAGTCGCAGCTACGGCCCAGATAGGTGCCGGGAGCCATGGTTTCGAACTCTCGCACCACTTTTACGCCCGGGTTAGGATAGTCGACAAGGAAAAGGCTGATGCCTTCGTAGCCCTTGGTCGGATCCGTCACGGCGTAACAAAGCAGGTATTTGGGGGTGATGCCCGGATGGTTCGGCGGAGGCGCCCAACGCTTGATACCGTTGATGACATAGTTGTCGCCATCGCGAACCGCCGTAGTCGCGATGCCCGCCGCATCAGATCCTGCTCCCGGCTCGGATATATTGATGTGGTAGAATTTGTCCTCCTTCAGGATCGGATAGAGGTAAGCTTCTTTTTGCCATTCCGGAGCATCGTGCAGCGCTGGATGCGGGTCGAGAAAACCGGACCATGTCGCCAGCAGGCCATGCATCACCGGAGATTTGACGATCTCTTCATAGAGCAAGCATTTGGCCATCGTGCCGAGGCCCTGACCGCCCGCATCTTTTGGAACGGCTATCCCGCGAAAGCCGTACTCGCGAAATTTGGCCACGACGCCCATGAAGACATCGTGCGGCACTTGGTAATCGTCGACGCCCCACGTCTCCTCAAGGGGATGGCAGACCTCCTTCACGAAAGATGCGGCCCGCTCCTTGATATCGAGTTGTTCATTCGAGAAATCGAAATCCATTGTAAAACCCTCAAATTTGTCTGCGGAGATCGTTGTCTAAATCCATGGATCGCACCGCGTTATGGCGCACTCGGTCAATTCGATCGGCTAGGCGGTCCGAATGGTGTCACGCGTCTGCTCGCAAAGGATCATTTCTCGGCATCGATGATGCCCGATATCGCTACCCATTTTGTTCCATCGAACTGCATCATTTGCTCCTGACTCATCGGCGTGTATCTGGTCGGGCTGGTGTTCAACAGAATGCCGGGCAGCATGATGGGCAACTGAAGATCTTTGATATTTGCGGCCTGCTTCATCAGATTCTCGCGGGTGAGATCGTCGCCACATTTCTCAAGAACGTGCACGAAGGTCTGCGCTGTCGCATAGCCGAAGATGTTGAAGGTCTCGGACGGGTTCGCTTCGGGCATGTATTGTTTCATGAAGGCGTAATATTCCTTCATGCCGGGATCGTCGTTCCACGCCGGATCGTTTGGATCCTTCCGGAAGGCGACCGTGATTACGCCCTTGGAATTCTCAAGCCCGGCTGGCGCGAGCACGCTGGCCACCGATCCAGAGGCGTCGCTCAGCAGGTGCAGTGCCTTCCACTGGGTCTCGGCCACCCGTTTGATCGCCTGGGCAGAAAACTTTGGTGTCGAGATGTTTAGAAAAACGTCTGCGCCCGTCGCTTTCAAGATCTGGACCTGCGAGTCGATGGTCGGCTCTTGCGTCTCATAACTCAATTCCCTCAGGATCATCGTGGACGCCGCGTTGCCAAGCCCGTCGCGGAATCCCTTAATGTAGTCGCGCCCGAAATCGTCGTTTTGGAAGAGAATGGCGATCTTGGCGTGCGGCCTCTCCTTCAGAATATATTTCGCGTAGATCACGCCTTTCGCGTGATTATTGGGCTGCCATCCCATCGACCATGGATAGGTCTCAGGTTCTGACACACGGTTTGCGCCTGTCCCGAGGAATAGGCTCGGAACCTTTTTCGCGTTGAGATATTTCTGGATCGCAAAATTCGTCGGCGACCCGAATGTGCCGACGATCGCAAACACCTCGTCGCTTTCGACGAGGCGGCGGGTCTGCTCGACAGCCTTCGGCGGGCTGAAGGCATCGTCCAGCGAAATCAGATTGATCTTGCGACCGTGGACGCCGCCCTCCGCGTTCACTTTTTGAAAGTACGCTGTCATGGCCTTGCCGACGACGGAATAGATCGACGCCGGTCCGCTATATGGCATGGTCTGGCCGATTTTGACCTCCGTGTCCGTGACTCCGGGACCGTATTTCTTCGACTCGGCGAAAGCGTCGGTCGCTTTGGCCAGGCCGAGCAACGCAAGGCATGCGACTATCGCGGCGCGCTTCATGGACGTCTTCCTCTGATGATCTCGATCTGGCGGGCGGCTCTGTGGCCGCTTGGTCGAAGTGTGGAAGTTAGCTGCGGCGGTCGAGAACGGAATGGCCGGGCCTTACAAAATGATTGGCGGTTACGGTCAGGCGTTCTATGCGGCCAGGTAGCGTTTCCGCAGTACGTGTTTGAATAGCTTGCCGTTGTCATGCCGGGGCATCAGCGGCTCAAAATCGACCGACCGTGGGCATTTCACGTTCGAGAGCGTTGCCCTGCAGAACTCGATGAGTTCACGTGCAACCTTGTCGGAAGCCTTCGACGGGTCCTTGAGTTGAACGACGGCTTTGACCTCCTCGCCATACTCGGTATTTGGCACGCCGAACACCGCAACGTCCTCGACGTCGGGATGAAGCGACAGCCTATTCTCGATCTCGGCGGGATAGATATTGACCCCGCCGGAAATGATCATGTGCGAGCGGCGATCGGTGAGGAAAAGGTATCCTTCTTCGTCGACGTATCCGACGTCGCCGACGGTCGTCCAGCCACGATCGTTCCTTGTTTTCGCGGTCTTCTCAGGATCGTTGTGATAAGTGAATTCGGGGCCGTCGAAATAGATGTCGCCTGTTGCGTTAGGGCCAAGTTCGTGGCCGTCTTCATCGAGGATGTGAATGGTGCCAAGCACCGCCTGCCCGACCGAGCCCTTTCGCGCGAGCCACTCGCTCGCGGATATACAGGTGACGCCGTTGCGCTCCGAACTGGAATAGTACTCCCAGACGATGGGCCCCCACCAATCAATCATGCGCTGCTTGATTTCCGCCGGACAGGGTGCCGCCGAGTGGATGGCGCAGACATGTGAGCTCAGGTCGTATTTACCGCGCACCTGTTCGGGAAGCGACAGCATCCGGAAGAACATGGTCGGCACCCATTGACTGTGGGTCACCGCATAGTCCTCGATCGCCGCCAATGCGCCTTCAGGCGTGAACTTTGGCAGGATGACCACTGTGCCACCGCAATCCAGAGTGCGCATTGTGAAGCGCAGCGGCGCGCCGTGATAGAGTGGAGCCGGTGACAGATAGATCGAATCCGAATCGAACTTAAAGTTGCCGCGCACCCAGTCGCCCGACGACCGGAATTGCTTCGCATCGGCGAACAGTGGTTGCTTGATGCCCTTCGGGTTTCCCGTGGTGCCCGACGAATAGAAGAAATCTTTTCCGATGGGGCCTTCCGGTGTTTCAAGATATCGATCGAACCTCGCCATCTCGGTTTCGTAGTCCAGACAGCCTGCCATTTTACCCTCGAGGATGAAGATTGAACAGGCGGTCGGATCTTGCGAGGATAGGGCTTCGACCACCGGCGCGAAGCGTTCTTTCGTGAAGAAGGCCTTCGCCCCGCAGTCCCCGACGATGAAAGACGCCTCGTCAGGTTTAAGATGCGTGCTGATGGGAGTGTAATACACGCCCAGCCGCATGGCGCCCCAGACCAGCTCGAAATATTTCAGATCGTTGTCGAGCATGATGGCAATTCCGTCGCCGCGCGACAGGCCCATCCACATCAAAAGCTGCGCGACCGAATTGGCGCGTTGGTCGAGCTCTCTGTAGGTCATACTGTTGTCGGTGCCAGCGATAAGGCACGCAACCTTGTCCGGACGCGTTGCGCCCCAGTGCTGCAAAGCCGTCATGTTCATCCCTTGATTTTATCGAGCATCGCGCGTGCGCATTGCCCAGCATCTTGACCATGCACGGGCGCTCAGGAATGACCGCGACTTCCAAATTGATTGGCAATTTTAGATTGCCGCAGCGCGGCATCATCCCGCCTGGCTTATTGCTGCCTGAACGTCTGGCGGAATTCACCCGGCGCTTGTCCCGTCCAGCGTCGAAAGGCTCGATGAAACGTGCTGATTTCGGAGAAGCCGACGGCAAATCCGATCTCTTCGAGAGACAGCCGTGACTTCTTCAGCAAGTGCGTTGCAACATCCTGCCGAACCCGGTCCTTGAGTTCCTGAAATCCGAAATTGTTCTCTTCATGGAGCCGTCGGCGCAACGTCGGCGGCGAGACGTTCAATTTCTCGGCTACATCCTCTAAGGACAGCGGCCGCGTCAAGCTTCGCTTTAACAGGCCGCGAACCCGCTCCGAAAAGCTCGCTTCGTCCCGATAGCGGACCAATAAAACGCTCGGTATCGAAGCCAAAAAACGACGCAGGCGCACGCCGTCGGGAATGATCGGAAGGTCGAGGAGCTTGGTGTCGAACCGAAGCTCTGTCCGGAGCTGGTCGAAAAGGATCGGCGCGTCGTAATAGGGTTCGAGCTCGGAACTCATCTGCGTATGCGCCGACTTGTAGTGAACCGTGTTCAGCGGCAGCTTGCGGCCGACAAGCCAGCAAATCAGTCCATAAACGATGAACAGCACGACACCATTGATCGTTCGGCGTTCATCGTCGTCCTCGATCCTGTCTGTCACCCAAATGCACGCTTCGGCCTCGTCCCACTGCAACCTCACTGTGAAGTCGTCTGAGAGCAGATGATAGAAGCGGCAGCCGGTCCGGATAGCTTCCCGCAGGTCGTTGCAGGACATCAGCAGCTTACACATCGCCTCGAACGCGCCGGGCTTGATCGGCCGGGTTCCGAGCAGCCACATCTCATCCTGCGTCAAGCGCGTGAGAAGTGAGACGAACCTCGCGAACTGCGCCTGCGAGAGCCTCCCGCGTGTATTCGCGAGCATTTGCCGATCGATGCCCGCCCGGACGAGAATTCGCTCGCAATCGAGACCATGCTTCGCCGCTCCCCGGCTAATAAGGGTCAGATAACCCGCGGCAATACCTCCCCGCTCGGACCGGGAATCCTCGGTCTCATCGGCGATGGTCGTACCGGCCGATTCCGTCATCGAACCGGCCGCCGAGATGCGCAGCAAGCGCCAAATGAATTGAGCATTTCCGCCATATTGATCCGCCGCCCAGCCTGCATTCTAGCACGGCACTCTATATTGCGACGACTTACGGGGCTTGCGCCAGCTCCCGCAAGACAAAACCGCACGCCAGTTAACGCGACTTGATAATGCTGCGGCGCATAAGGATGCCCCTCCGGACGTCATGACCGGCGGAGGACGAACGAGATTGAAAGGCAATTGGACATGAAGGCGCTTCTCAGTGAGACGGCCGGTGGACCCGATACCCTGAAGCTCAGGGACGTCCCCGATCCCACCCCGGGCGACAATGGTGTCGTCATCCGGGTCGCGAAATGCGGCGTAAATTTTCCCGACGGGTTGCTCATACGCGATCTGTATCAGATCAAGCCCCCTAGACCGTTCTCACCCGGTGCGGAAGTATCCGGAACGGTCGAAGCGGTGGGTCCCCAGGTTTCGCGGTTTGCTGTCGGCGACCGTGTGATCGGACGATCCGGTTGGGGTGGCATGGCCGAGAAGATTCTTCTCACGGAAGATCGCTGTATCGGCATCCCCGATGCAATGTCGTTCGACCATGCCGCGGCCTTCATCTTCACTTATGGTACCGCACATTATGCGCTGGCCGATCGGGCGCATCTGCAGGTCAACGAAACTATTCTGGTGCTCGGTGCATCCGGTGGTGTTGGCATCGCGGCGATACAGGTCGCCCGCGCCATGGGCGCGCGCGTCGTTGCTGCTGCATCCTCGCAAGAGAAGGTCGACGTCGCGATCGCCCAAGGTGCGCAGCATGGCATAGTCTACATGCCGGGACCGCTCGATGGTACCGCGGCCAAATCTCTGTCAGCGGAGATAAGAAAGGTCGTCGGCCCTGATGGCGTCGATGTCGTGCTCGATCCCGTGGGCGGATCGTATGCTGAGCCGTCGCTCCGAAGCATTTCGCCGAACGGCAGATATCTCGTCGTCGGATTCACAGCGGGAATCCCCAAAATCCCTTTGAACCTCGTCCTCCTGAAATCCTGCCAGATTGTCGGCGTTGACTGGGGTGCCTTTGTTCGCCGGGATCTCGAGGGAGCCGAGGCAAACGCTATGGCGGCTCTGAAACTCTATAGCGGTGGAAAGTTGCAGCCGGTGATATCGGCGCGATACTCGCTGAGCGATGCGCCAGTAGCGCTGGCACTGCTCGAACAACGAAAAGTATACGGCAAAATCATTATCGACGTCGAAGGAGCTTCGTGACCGGTCTGAATGGGCTTCTCGGCCTTGCCCTGGAACCGCCGTCGCTTCTCTCATCTTTTGCCATTGCCGGTCAAAAGTGTTCGCCCCTGTCCAATACGATCTTGCGTTCCAACGCTACTTGCAAGACGTCGCTGGAGCACAACGCCTCCACTGACGTCGCGCATGTAACAGCGGAGGATTCATCCAATGGACAGTTTTTCAACCAAGGTCGTCATCATAACGGGAGCATCGCAAGGTATAGGAGCGGGTTTAGTCTTGGGGTACCGCAAGGCGGGATGGCGCGTCGTCGCGAACTCGCGCTCGATCAAGGCAGAAAGTTATGCTTCGGACGACGGCATACTGGTCGTTGACGGCGACATTGGAAACGATGGCACCGCCGACCGGCTCATCGAGCACGCCATGAAGAAGTTCGGACGGATCGATAGCCTAGTCAACAACGCGGGCATCTTCACCGCTAAACCGTTCACCGACTAAGCAGCGCTCACGTCTTCCCCCCACACAGAAGCCGCTGCTGCTGCTCGAGTGGCTTGTGCGTACCTACAGCCAACCGAAGGAATGGATCTGCCGGTTCTTGCTGCGTTTGAGGACCGCGCCGGCCACCGAAGAGGCGAGGCCGACGAACGGTTTCAAGGCTGGCTGAAGCACCGGCACTCGACGCGAGATGGCGGCACACGGCCCATCAGGCAACTTAGGATGTCTGGTAAATCCCCTCCGACTCACGTTACGAATTCCGCCGTCAAGGGAGATTGAAATCGGTGAAGAACGACTTCAACGCATTGCCCGGCAGGGTTTGCCATCGAGATTGACGGCCGAGTAAAGTCCGAATTTGCGACCATTGATGGCGCTATGAGCGGCGCTCGGGAGCTCAAAGCCCGTTTTCCGCAGCTCCAAATCCGGATCTACGACGCCCTCAACAAGGACCGTCTGGACGTTCTGACAACCTGATCTACAGACCGCAGCGCCTTCATTTCGGCCTTCCCATCCCCATATCGGCCGCGGTGCCGATTGGATCAGGAGCCGGTTGAGGTCGGCTTGACAGCACAGGAACATAGCGAGAACATATTGCTGAAGAGAGGAGTTTTATGATGCTATCGGATATTCTCAAAGAAGAGCTCGAAGAAGCGCGGGATCACTTCTGGGACGAACATGGGTTTTGCGATCTCACTGCCGAAGAACATGCAAGGCTGGCCTCATTAGCCAAGCTCAAAAATTCAGTCGACGCAATTCCTGGGCTAATGCGTTATCGCGCTGAAGATTTATTTAACGTCAACACGACCAGAGCTCGAGGTATACTGGAGGGAATGATCAGGCACGTCGGAGTGGATTATTTTCCGGAGAACGCTGCTGCGTTCGTCACTGCAATGACTCAGAAGCTGCTCGCTCCGGCGACGGAACGCTATCACGCCAACGACCGATAGGTTAGCGACGCCGTCCCGCCCCTGAAACCGCCTCAGGCTGCAGCCTGCTCGACAACCTCGACAGTCGCATGCGGCAACACTTGAGGAGCAGCCTTAGTCCAACGAATTGCTTCAGCAGGATTCGCCGTCATCAGCTCAAGGTGCCAGACGATCGGTGCTTTTCCCTCTGGCATGGGCGTGGTTACGCGGACTTTGGTCGTTTGCATATCGTCCCCCGAATCTGTGGATGAGGTGATTTTACGCTTGCTCACAGACACCGCCAACCCTTCGCCTGCCTGCCGGACCCAAATTCTAGCGGATGGTCAGCGGCAGCCCGCGTCGCCTTAGTCACCAGCCGCCTCCAATGGGGCAAACTTCGCGTAGCCCCCGCGCCCGCGATGCCCATGACGCTGTCACCCGGTTTGAAATGCGTAACGGCTTCGCCATCGATTGACTCGAAGAACGGAGGTGCACGGCGGACACGCGAGAGCTTTAGAACTGGCGACGTCCGAAATAGATGTGGCATTCGATCCGGAAGACGTTCCGAAAAGTTTGGCCTGCTGCACAGCGTGATGCGCAGCAGCGCCCTGGTAACGCTGCAGTTATTCGTTGAATTATAAGCTCGGCCGAGGGATATGTCCTTCGCCTTTCTTGACGTGGAAGTCGTATCTCATCTTGAACCAAGGGGTCGAGGTTGCTTCCCCGTCTGGCATGATGCGGTAACGAATCAAACCAGTAGACTGGCTCTGGCATGCGGCTAGGGATGAAGCGTCTGCATTGCAACGCTGAGGAAACGACATGTCCGCTAAAAAGAAAACACCACCAGCCACTCACGACGACAACCCGGAATGGACGAAGGCCGACTTCGCCGTCTCGCGCCCGGCCGAAGAGTTACCGCCGAATATCCTCGCTCAGTTCAAAAACAAGCCCGGTCGGCCGCGCTTGGAAAGGCTTCCGCACCCATGACCAAGGACTGACCAAGGGCTTCCGGCAGATAGAAGGCACATCGAGTTGAACAACGGAGGGCTATCACGGACCGAGATCATTCTGATTTTGACGGGGGTGTTGGCTGCTGTTTCGGCAGTCGGGTATTGGAGTTTGAATCTCTCTCGAACAACTCGGCAACGACAGCAAATGCGGGAGCACTATGAACTGAAGAGAGAACTCAATCGTAATGATCCCTTAAAATATTTGCCGGACGCTAAATCGCGCTAGAAACTTACACGCTCTCACGCAGCGGATGGACAATTGCCTCGCCTGACGTCTTGTTAATTCGGATGGAAATAAGGGCCAAAGCATGGGATTTCGTACAAACTTAGATATGAAGCTCAGGCCTTGGCCCTACGTCGCATTGGCCGCCCTATTAGGCGCCTTGGGTGGCCCGATCATTCCCGCGTTCAGATACGGGTCGCTCGTCGCCATCGTCGCCGCCGCTATTATGGGAGCTGCTGTTCTTTCTGTCGTGGCTTGGAGTGTATTGCGACAACGCGGACTGCCTATCAGCGCGACTGTTCAAGACATGGTCGACGCCCGACAGCGCAAGAAGTCTTCACGGTCAGCCCCCGCCCCCAGCGATCATGGGCAAAGCATGCAAGGATGACGCCCGCCCCGCCATCTGCTAAAAATGGCGGGATGAAAGCAGACGGTCGGCTAGCAGTCTTTTGTCTCGTGTGTTTCGCTATTTTGATAGCGGGCATCATGGTCGAGAAATATGGGGATTGCCGCCTAACAACCAAGCTGTCCCAAAATGAGTGCTTGTTCACGCCTGCTCCCTATACCGTGCCATAGGGGCATGCCATTCTACCGGCTCCGGCAAGGTCTCCCGAGTGCTAACAGTAGGATGGGAGATGGCGTAGGTCGCTTCAGCGCAGATGGAAGCGCAGCGCACGACCGTATCACGAGCCATTCAATCGGACCCAAACCATGTCAGTCACGTTCTTTTTGTTTGCCTGCCTCACGTGGTTTCTGATTGCTGGCGCGCTTGCCGCCTGGCCAGACTTAATACACGGCTTTGTTTTCGCTATTGCCGTGCTCGGAACCCACGCTAGCTATGTCCTCTCGTGCCACGCTGTGGTTTCGTTGTTCGCGGCCGCTGAACGCGCTTCTTGTTACGTTCAAATTAGATGGCGCCTAACCGTGCTTTTAGCATTTTACCTTATTGTGCTCGCGACGGCAGGCTATGTCGCATTGCATTTCAGCAGGCCCGGGACGTATCTTGAAGAGAAATTTGTCTACCCGTCCATAGCAGTTGCAGCAGTTTATGTTCTTCGAAGCGTTTTGCGAAACCAAGACGCGCTGGCATCAGCGCTCACGAATAATGCACGAGGAATTCGTGGTTAAAAGAATGCTTGTCGTCGCAACCGTTGTCTTCGCCGCAACATTGCAGCCGGCTAACGCATGCCGCGATCCGAAATGGAACACGCGCACGCTTCTTACTAGTGTTCCGCCTGATTACGATCGCCACTCCGTCGCGGCCCAGGTTGAGATCGTTGCCGTCAACGTCCCTGCGCATAATATTGAGGCGCAATGGTCTCCCGAAGCGACCGTCCGGGTCGTGACTGCTATTAAGGGAACCAAAGTCGGAGACCAATTTATAGTCTCAACGGGCGGGACATCCTGCGACAGCTTCTTCGATCGCAAAGGTGACTACTCCACTTTGCGCCCCTTCATCGTCGGCGGCTTCGTTGAAACAACGGCTAATCGAGGAGCGGTTTTCCTCGGGAGGTGGTTGACCGACCTAACAACGGGAACGCTGCGCGCCCCTTAATGCTTTACCACAAAAGACCGGACGCTGCTCGGTTGCGACATAGCCGAAGTGTATTTGCCATTTGTGATGATTGGGGATGACGCCTTCGGATGGTGCGATCCACATACGGATTCCCTCTGCAGCCCGACGCACTGGATGGAGCAGCCAGCCCCTCCGCACTCGTGAGCATGTCGTTCAGTGGTCCCGGCTGGAGCCCAAAAACGATAGGGGGCGCGAAAACGCGGCCCCTGATTTGATTTACCAGCGGCGCCCGCCGCGCCAGCCCCGGTCCCACCCGCCATAGCGTGGGCCGTATCCATACCGTGGACCGTATCCGTATCGGGGCGCATAGCCGGGGGTGCGGAAGCAACGTCCGAAGCGGTCGCAAACTAGCCTCACCTGCTCGGTGTTATGTCCGACACCTGCGCCGGTTGCCAGACCCAGCGGCATCGCCGATGCCGCACCTGATACTGCCGTGCCTGCTAGAGCGAGCAGCCCGAAAACAGCCAACTTTAACTTCATCTGGTATTTCCTGTATTCAAAAGCCCCAGTCACCACTTACCTGTTCCTTTCTGAACTGGAGCTGAGCGCGCGGATCCCCCCGTCATTTTCCATGGCTTCAGCACTCTGGCGAGAACACCACGCCTCTCGCGGTGACGCCCTCCCCGCCATCGGGTAAAATGGCGGGATGCCGGAACGTTACGATCTGCAAGCCGTTCGTTCATCCATGGCGGCAAGGTGAGGCCACAAGGATGTGTCCGCTGCCAGCCGATCAAGAAACAGCCGTCGCCCACATGAAACTCCCCAGACCGATCGCACTCCAGCCCCAGCCAAAATGCTGACAATCGGCCTCGTCGTTTGGCTCCTCGTAGGCGGGTTAGCAGTGCTAGGCGCGTATGCCTCCCTCCTTCGAGGTTGACCAAGCCTGGTTAGACTATAAGCAGCATAGCTGAACGCATTGCGGCCGCAGGGTGGGGCTAAGGGGTCTCAGTGCTCGTTGACCGCGGCGCCGAGCTTGATCAGGCTCAACGAGCGGTTGGCGGTCTCGCGCAGACGACAGTAGCTCGCACTGCCCCGGTACATGCCGGGCTCGACTTTGTCGAAGACCGCGCAGAAGCGATCACGCGACGCGGCGAAAGTTTTCTGCGAGTGCTTGACCGCCTTGGTCACGTCGGCAAATCCGCAGGCCTGAACCTTTTTTAGCGCCTCATCGGTTTTCTGCGCCAAATGGCGAGTTCGCGCGCCGCGCCGGCTTTCCATTTGGCGACGTCGTCATTCGCGCCCTCTGTCGCTTTGATGCAGGGGGGCGGCGACGAGCCCGACGCTCGCGCCGCCGAAACCGCCGGTTTCTTCCGCGGTCTTCGGGCAGGCATCGATCACTGCAACGTTAGCGGGCGCGGTGCCTTGGCCGAAAGCCATCGATGCGAGCGGGAGGCTTGCAGCGAATATCGCGGCGGCAAGTTTGAGCTTCATTGGAGATCTCCGTTCGCGACTTTAGAGCCCAGCGTTGGTTCACCTGAATGTGGAATATGACGGCGGCCTCGATTAAATCGCGCGCCGTCGGCAACGCTAGGTTCATGCGACTTAGAAGTTGAACAAAATCCCCTCCAAGGCAGACCAAGGTGGCATGAAACGCTTTCTGATTTTCGCGGCTCTCTTCCCGCCTCTCGGGATGCTTGTTTTCAACGCCCCTGACGTGGTCTCGAAAGGCATTCCATCGAGCGTAGATCTATTGGCTTGGCTGATTGCGTCGTATCCGATTGCGATTGTCCCGGCGTTGTTGATGGCGGGGGTGGACCGGGCACTATCGAAAATGCCTCTCCACGTTTTGAAAACGACGGCCGTGGGAGGTCTGATGTCCGCGTCAGTCCTGATCTTTCTCTGGAGCGGGTTCGCGGAGTTCTGGTCAGTTGTGATGGCCATTCTTTTAGGAGCAGTTCCAGCAGCGGTGTGTTCGTGGCTGTCAGATAAACCAATGAGAAGTGTGCATGCGTGAGCAGACACATTGAACTTCTTCGCCGTGGCTCCGTTGAGGCGGACGCCTACCTTTTGAGGACCAATCCAGACCAACTCCGACGGCTTTTGAGCCTCGAAGTAGCGGGATCATCTGCTCCAAGCTCCACGCTGGTAGTACGGAACGTGGAAACTTACGGCCTGCTGTGCGGACTTCTCGCTGAATGCACGCGAGATGGTCGCTGACACATGTTCGTTGAATGCCGCCATGTCAAAGCAGGCGCGCTACCTCCCGCGCTGAGACCAGCTTGCTCACCTTCTTCGGTAAGCTCACAGGGATTCGAACAGCAACCGTAGGCTCGCCGTAGGGACCGCTTCGAGCTGGACGGCCAGCGCGGCGGCGAGCTCCGCCTCTTGCCTCTGGTCTTGCGTAGCTCCGTCAGCAATCTCAAGCGTCCGCGCTATCAACCGGTCGTGTAGTCTTTTTACCCGGCCGTAGAAAATTGACGCCAAGTTGGTCACCATTCACCCAAGCCAACTCACAACGACGAAATGCGAGTCCGGTGGTCGAAAGGAGCAGGAAGAACTCTTTGAGATTGAGACCACGAATGGAAGTCTTGGTTATGAGTTGAGCGCCGGTTTCAGATACATCCTTCATGATGCATTCGCGCCGCCAAGTTCCGTCAATGCCCATAATCCAGACGTTGAAGCCGCGAGCGAAAATAACGCGATGCTCCTTCCGGTGCTCTTCGGTGACCATGGCTAAAATGCCTTAAAAAGGGCAGCCTAGTACCTACGAGCTAACAAGGCGTGAAATGCTAAAGCGCTGACGTTAGTACTGCACCCTCGGCCGGGCGCGTGGACTTTCTGCCCGCCGCACGATGGGCAAGAACTTGACGATGCGGATGTCACGATCTGTAACGTCGGGCATTACCGAAATCACCGTCCCAAATAGCGCGTTGCCGTTCAGACATATCGAGCCGGATCGGTTCGTATACTGAGCCATTTTTGCTCGTCGGACGTCAGCCGGGTCGCTCACTCTCAATTCTAGCATGAGGGCCAGTCACCTTCGTTTCCGAGTAGGCAATACATCTCTCGCAGCAATTAAGCCTACAATCTCATAGTTAACGAATTCGAACCGACGCCAATCAGAGCTAAAACAGGACTGCATTGGATCGACATGTTGAAGAGGGGTATGAGGTTAGTGACGAACGATCGGGCGGCCCTTTCCGCAGGGAGATAGCGTCCGATTCGCCCAAAGACATCTTTGCCGTTTTGCCTGCCGCCGCTGTCACTCACGGAGCGGGTCTCACTGCCGAAGTTCCGAAGGGCATAAAAACGAACGACAAGATCGGTGCGCAGTCTGGCACCGCGACAAACCGCATTTCGATCGCGTCTTCGGCCTCTCGCTGGGATCCGACTGCAAGCTGCGCTTCCGGAGGCAGGTCTCCGCAAAGTGGGAGCGTTTTGCCTTTGGAGCCCGTGCCCGTTCCATTTACATGATGTCTGGTTCATCGCGCACGGAGTGGAAGCACAGCATTTCGGCCGTTCCGGACAAGCGGTACTCGATCACGTTTCGGACGGTGGCAGGTCCCATTGTTCTGGGAGCGATCTAGCTCTTGAGATGCTGCCAAACCTTCGAAATCACGACGGAACCCTCCCCGACCGAGGAGGCTACCCTCTTGACCGATCCGGAACGGACATCGCCGACGGCGAAGATGCCGGGCCGCGAGGTGGCATACGGAGAATCCTTGTTGGCTTCCGCTCCCGTCAGCACGAAGCCGTTTTTGTCGAGTTCGACCATGTCGGAAAGCCAGGCCGAGTTCGGCTTTGCTCCGATCATGACGAAGACAGAACAAGCGGAGATTTCGCGATCGGTCCCGTCGCGAGAATTGCGCAGCGTAACCGCATGCACCTTATCCGACCCGTGCACCGCTTTGACCTCGGTATCGTATTCGATCGATATCGCCGGATCGGCCTCAAGCCTGCTGGACAAATAGTTCGACATCGACGCGGCCAAGGACGGCCCTCGGACGATGAGGCGGACGTGGCTCGCCGAGCGGCAGAGAAACATCGCCGCCTGGCCCGCGGAATTACCGCCTCCGATGACGACCGTCTCCAAGTTCTTGCAGTATCGCGCCTCGTTCTCGGTCGCGGCGTAATAGACGCCGGCTCCCTCAAGTTCAGCCAACCCGTCGATCGGCGGACGGCGATACTGAACACCGGTCGCGATGACGACGGCCCCGCTACGGACGCGTTGGCCGTTGTCGAAGGTGGCGCAGAATCCGTCGCCGAGCGGCTCCAGCTTAGCCACACGTCGAGGAATGACGAAACGGGTGCCGAACTTCATCGCCTGGACCTCGCCGCGCCAGACGAGGTCGGCGCCGGAAATCCCGGTCGGAAATCCCATGTAGTTCTCGATCCGGCTCGACGTGCCTGCCTGCCCTCCGATCGCGGTATCCTCCACGACGAGCGCCCGCAATCCCTCGGCACCGGCATACACGCCTGCCGCGACCCCTGCCGGGCCGGCGCCGACGATCAATACGTCGAAGGCCTCATCTTCCGGAAGATCGCGGCTGACGCCCATCAGGCGGCCGACCTTATCAGGGGTGGGCTCGCTCACTTGTTCGCGACCGAAGATGACCGCCGGGGTGTTGGGCGCCACGCCACAGGCTGACGCAATATCTTCTGCCTCCCGACTGCCCAGGCCGTGAGACGAGTATGGCAAACGATTGCGGCTGACGAAGTCGCTGATCCTCCGCACGTCCCGGTCGGCTTCGACGCCGATCAGCACGAGCGAGCCGTATCCACTGTCCAACTGGCGACGACGACGCGCCGCCAGAACCGTGATGATGATGTCTGACATTTCCGGAATCTGGGACATCAGCGTCAGCATCTCGCCCCGCGGCACCTCAATGACACGCGTCTCGCGGACTGCGCGCAGGGGCATTGACCAGACACCGCCGTTCAGCAGCGAGATCTCGCCCATGAACTGCGCGGGCCCCAACGTCGCCGAAAGGTGACGCTCGCCCGTGAACGAATTCACCACCTCGAGCTCTCCATCCTCGATGTAGACGAAACGATCAACTGGATCGCCGGGCTGGACGACGACCTTGCCCGCCGGATAATGCGCAATCTTACCTGCCGCCCTTAGCGCGGCGACGTGGGAGTCGGCCAGCGGTACACGCTGCATCTCGTTCAAGTCGCGGCCAATCGTTTCCAAGCCAGTTCTCCGTCGGTTTTGTGTGGCCGGACCTACAACATCGTGACGCCACGTCGAGCGGCGCTACGCTGCCGCGCTACAGGCCGGTTCGATCTCGGACTCTTGCCTCTTTGCGTTCATCAGATTGAGTAGGCTAGCGGCGGCCCGGGCATCGGATAGAGCGCGATGATGGTCCTTAAGGTCGATGTCGAAGGCTTTGCACAGGTTGCCCAGGCTGTAGGACTTGTGGCCCGGAAACCGCCTGCGCATTCCAGCGCACGTGCAGACCTTGGGAAACCGAAACCGCTTCTCCAGGCGCCCGAATTCGCTGCTCAAGAATCCATAGTCGAAGTTGACGTTGTGGGCTACGAAGATGCCGTCCCCCATAAAATCCATGAAACTGTCGGCGACCTCCGCGAACAGCGGCGCTCCTCGCACCATTTCGTTCGTGATACCGGTCAGCTGCACGATCTTGGAAGGGATCAATCTCTGCGGGTTCAGCAATGAATGCCACTCCCCCACGGCCTGGTGATTGCGGATCCTCACGGCGCCGATTTCGGTGATGCGGTCGGATGATGCCCATCCGCCCGTGGTCTCGATGTCGACAACGACGTAGTCTTGGTTGGGGTCGAAGCGGTAGTCGACGCGTCCAATCTCGGCCGGAATTCCGGCGTTGGCCAACTGACGGAGGCGCGTCAATTGATTACGGCGGATGACGTCGCCCTCCGCCTTCACCTCGATAAACGAGACCTCACCGTCCTTGGCCATCATGAGGTCTGGAAAACCGTCGCGCATTGCGCGGAAATCGTCGCACATCTTACGAAGGATCGCGGCAAGACCATCATTGCTGGCCCCCGTCAGAAGCAGGCGCAGTGCCTCGACATCGACGTGATCCCACGCGAACACGCCGTTCGGCCGTCCCCATTTCGCAGCAACGGTCTTGAGAAGCTGCTTCAGCGCATTTCCGGATCGGACTGCTCCAAGCTTATCTTCGATCTGTCCTGCGAACTGTCGTGAGAATCTGCGGTCTTTGAGGCATTGCGGCAACCAGTCGAAGCCGCTGTGCAGTTGGCCGGATTCAAAGAGTTCATCCCAGAGCCCGAACAGCGATTGCCAGAGCGTATTCTCGGCAAAGAACACGTGAAAACCCTTGCGCCGCATGACGCCGGCGACACCGGCCTCCGGACTGCCACGATATGTGTCATCGACCGTGATCGTGCTTGCCGAGCGCAGCAGTTCTGTACAGACGCCCGTCCTTCGCCCGCCGAACTTGCGCGCGTAGAAGTCGGATGCAAACGTGAACTCTTCGTCGCTCGCCGGATCGTCGATCATCTCGCGAAGTAAATCCTCCGCTTCGGCCTTGTCCCCTGCTCCATACGAGAGCCGCACCAGTCGCTCCCGGCAATCCGCGGATAACCCAACCCGGTAGAGTTGATGCGCGAGTTCACTTTCGCCGAGCTTCTCGAAGAATTGACCGACCTGGCACGCAGCACGCCCACGCAGATCCGCGGCGTATTCGCTTGGGCAATGAGGGCCGCCAAGTATTTCGACGACCGCCAGCCGATGGACATTGACTGACTTTGTCGCAAGACTGTCGAGCAGCCGACTGTAATGGAAGCATGACCGCGCCTCATCGCCGTCCGCAAAACGCGCGCTGAACGAAGACGCCTTATTGGTTTGCAATATCCCGAGGTCGCGCAAGGCGAAGTTCTTCAGGTCGTCCTCGGTCTTGCCGAAGTACAGGTAGAGCAGAAATTCGACCGGCCCGGTGTCGTCCAAAGCGACGAAGCGATGTCCGCCGCAATGCTCGAACGCGGTCGAAAACGGCACGCCTGTCAGGAAGAATTCGATGAGCCTAGGTTTCGACCAGGATGTACGGACACCCGAGAAGCCCGCGACCTTCGCGCCCTTCAACAATTCAGTCTTAGGAAGGCACGCCAGGAACTGCCCATAGTCCGCGTCGCGCAGCGGTCTGGCGTGGCCCGCCGCATGCAAATCGGCGAGCGCCCGTTCGAGGTTGCTGATCTCCTCGTATCTGAAGTGGCCGCTGTTGAAGATCGCACCGCGTCGATTGATCATACGGATCAGCAGACACCGCGCATCCCGTGAGAAGCCGTTGAATCGCGCGACGAACGCACGATGCTCATCCGCCAAAACCGAACCGTACGTCGTTTCGACAAACGACAGCATCTCAGTGAAATGGTCGAGGTAGTAGTACACCGGCAATACGGGCAGCTTCATGGGAGAAAAAGCGCCCACAGCGATCCGACGATGCCGGACTTCAGGTCTCTGCCGTCACATCGGGGTCGGACCGGCGATGCCTTGCCTTCAATCTCAAGCTTGAACTGTTCAGGCGGCAAGGTCCGCATCCTTGCGCTCCCCAAACTTCTCAAGAATCCGGATTCGGATTTCCTCGGCCGCCGGGCCGCGAGTCTTTCGAAGTTGGCACCAGAGCCGAATAAGTTCCTGCTGCTTCGCGTTGTCCATGGAAATCCTCCATTGAGGATACAGAACATAATAGGAACGCTTTTGCAAGACCGCGGTTATCTGGAACACAGAGAAGATCGCTAGCTTGCGCATTCTGCCCTCCGCTTTTTGGGGACGAGAACGGGCATTCGCCGGGCCGTTGTTCGCGAACACTTCCGAAGATTTGAGGTGCGAAAATTGAAGCAGCGCATGCAAACTGTGAACATCGCCGATCAGCGATGAGCGTACCGATGCTACCTGACCGCGACCTTGCCTCGCGCGTCAAAACTCGGTTTGCCGTGCGCACGCCTGGCTGGGTGAAGGCCGATGACATCATCGCCGCAAAAATGCCGGGGAAGAACCGAGTCGGTGCGACGATTGGCGCTGCGACTTTTTAGAGGTTCAAAGAACACATCAAACCACGCGACTTCCTGCAACCGACGCGGGTTTCGGCGTGTCATGGCAGCAACAAACGGAAACCCAATCGAAGGTTTAGACTGCTTCTACGTTCCACCTTCTATGACGGGAGTTCCAATACGTTAGACCGCACTCTGGAAACGCCGCAGAAGCTGGCAATGACTTGGGGTGCCTGAACGTGAACGTGAATAATCTGGCTCGGACCGTCTGCCTAAGCGCGGTGAGTTATCTCGCATTGTCGATCGATCTCGCGAGCCCGGCTATTGCCCAGTCCACCGTGCTCCCGGCCGTCACGGTTGATTCTCCGTCACGTCAAAGCACCCGCCGCGTCACGCCATCGCGCCGCGTATCGGCCACGCACGCTGTGCCGCGCCGTGCGGCGGCGCCGATGCAAGCTACTGCGCCCGTGCCCTATATCGTGCCTGGACGCGGCACTATCGGCGCATTGACGACAACTTATGCCGGTGGTCAGGTCGCGACCGGCGGTCAGGTCGGCTTGCTCGGCAATCGCGGCGTGCTGGATACGCCGTTCAACCAGACGACCTATACGCGGGAGTTCGTCGAGAACACGCAGGCGCGCACGCTGGCTGACGTTCTGCTGAACGATCCCTCGGTAGGCTCGGCGCTGCCGCGCAATATCGGCCGTGAGCAGCCGGTGATCCGCGGCTTCCTGCTCGGCAATTCGAGCGTCGGCTTCAACGGTTATTTCGGCCTGATCGGCAATAACAATTTCAACGTCCTCGATGCCGTCGAGCGCGTAGAGGTCATCAAGGGCCTCAACGGCCTGCTCAATGGCCAGTCCCCGGACGACTCTGTCAGCGGTGCCATCAACCTCGTGATGAAGCGCGCGCGCAACGAGCCTATCGCCGAACTCACCACCTCTTTCGCATCGCGCGGCCAGGGCGGCGTGCATCTCGATGTCGGCCAGCGCTATGGCGAGCACAAGGAATACGGCATTCGCTACAACGGCAGCTATCGCGACGGCAAGACCGAGGTGGACAATCAGAGCCTGCGGGATGAGTCCCACGCGCTGGCACTGGATTATCGCGGCGAGCGCGTGCGCGTCTCCGCCGACATTCTCTACAACGAGTTCAGCGGCAGCGGCCTCGGCGCGCGCAACACGCTTGCGACGTCGCTCCCCGGCGTGCCGGCCGCGCCCTCGCCGACCAATTTCTGGAATCCGTCCTGGACCGGCATCAAAGGCGAGAACACGGCGGCGCTGTTTCAGGCAGAAGTCGACGTCACCGACTGGCTGACCATCTATGGCGGCGGCGGCTTCTTCGACAATGCCATCACGCCGGTCATCTCCAATCCAACCATCATCAACGCCCGCGGCGACACCACGGCATCGCCCTTCGTGAACCGGCAGGACCGCCACAACCACACCGAACAGGCCGGCTTCCGCGCCACGGTGGAGACCGGTCCGGTGCTTCACGAGATCAATTTCAACACCACGCTGTGGAGCAACCAGATCGACAGCTCGCGCACCAATGGCACGCCGGTCACGTCCAACATTTACAATCCGCAGCCGTCACCGTTCCAGGCGATCCCGTTGCAGGAGGTGGTCAAGGCCAATACCAGTTCGTTGAACAGCTATGGCATCGCCGACACCATGTCGGTGCTGAACAAGCGTATCCAGTTCACCATGGGAATCCGCCGCCAGGAAGTCGCGTCGGCGGCGTTCGATGCGATCACCGGCGCTAGCACATCGAGCTACAGTTCCGGCGCGTGGTCGCCGGCCTATACGCTCATCATCAAGCCGCTGGAGAATGTCTCGGTCTACGCAAATTACATCGAAGGCCTGCAGATGGGCACGATCGTGGACTCGACGTTCCAGAACCGTGGCCAGATCTTCCCGCCCTACAAATCAACGCAGCATGAAATGGGCGTGAAGGTGGATTGGGGCCGCTTCACCACGACTGTGGCCGCCTATGACATCTCGCAGCCGGCGCAGATCAGCATTTCGAATCCGCTGCCTCGGCTTCCGACCTATTCCATCGACGGCCTGAACCGCAATCGCGGCGTCGAGATCAACACTTTCGGCGAACTCATGCCCGGCTGGCGCCTGCTTGGCGGCGCCTCCTTCATGGATGCCCGTCAGGAGAAAACTCAGAACGGCACAAACGACGGCAAGCGCGCGGTCGGCATTCCCGACGTACAGGTCAGCCTCGGCACCGAATGGGATACCCCTTTCGTCAATGGCCTGACGCTGACCGGCCGCGCCATTCACTTCGGCGATGCCTATGCGGATGCAGCCAACCGGTTTCTGATTCCCAACTGGACGCGGTTCGATCTCGGCGCACGCTACACATTCGCATCGCCCTGGAACGGCAAGCCGATTACACTGCGGTTTGCGGTGGAGAATGTCGCCAACAGCGCATTCTGGATGACCAGTTCGGCGGACAGGCAGATCTACCTCGGCGCACCGCGCACCTATCTCGCATCGACCACGTTCCGCTTCTGATATGAGGCATGCTGGGAACGTGACAACCATGACAAAGGACGCGTGCAGAACCGGACTGCTTCGACACCCGGCCTGCGTGTGGCTTGAGGCATGGTGCGCATGATCTCATTCTCCGTCTTCATTCATAAATGGACGGGACTGTTCACAGCGGTCTTTCTCATCATCGCCGGCGTGACGGGGAGCCTGCTTGCCTTTGAGAAGGAGCTCGAGGCCCTCGTCAACCCAGAGCAATATGTGGTGCAGCCGCGCGTCGATGCGCAGGGGAAGCCCGCTGCCATGCTGGATCCGTTCGAGCTATATGCACGGGCCGTCACGGCGCTGCCGGGCTATCAGATCTTCGGCTTTCCATTTCTGCGCGATGCCGATCGTTCGGTCCGCTTCAACCTCACGCGCAGCGATTCGAATCTGGCCGATGCAGATCAGGCGTTTTTCGATCCGTATGACGGACGCCTGCTTGGCATCCGCAAATACGGCGCGACGCCGTTCGACCGCACCACGCTGATCGGCTTCATCTACCGCCTCCATTATGCGCTCGCGCTACCGAAGCCTTACGGCGAATGGTTGTTCGGCATCGTCGCGCTGGTGTGGACGGTGAATTGCTTGGTCGGCATCGTGTCGACATTTCCGCGGATTTCGCCATTCTGGCGGCGCTGGCTGCCGGCCTGGCTGATCAAGCGCAATGCCAGCACTTATCGTCTGCATTACGACATCCATCGCGCCTCCGGCCTGTGGCTATGGGGCGTGCTGTTCCTGTTTGCGTGGTCGAGCGTCATGCTCAATCTGCGGCAAGAGGTCTACACGCCTGTGATGTCCACCTTCCTCGAATTCAGGAAGGCGCCGGAGCGCCGCAAGGCGGATGTGAGCAAGCCGCTGCTTGGCTGGCAACAGGCCTATGACATCGCCGTCCGGACCATGGATGACCTCGCGGCGACGGAAGGCTTCACCGTCAATTTCCGCAGCCAGCTGTTCTACAATCGCGGCTTGGACGCGTTCATCTACTATGCGAACACCTCGCGGGACGTCCAGAACGATCGCGGCCAGACCGGCGTGTTCATCGATGCCCGCAGCGGCGCGCTGCTCGGCACGCGCATTCCCACCGGTGAATATTCGGGAGACACCGTAAGCCGCTGGCTGCAGTCGCTGCATATGGCAAAAGTATTCGGCCTGCCCTATCGCATCTTCGTCGCGATCATCGGCATGGCTCTCGCCATCAGCGCTTACACGGGGCTGTATATCTGGTGGAAGAAGCGAAAGGCTCGTACCAGAAAATACCGCTTAGACGTCCGTTCACACACATGCCTTTAGCTGGTACTGCCGAAACGGACGCGTTAGGCGAACCTGCATTGACAATCTATTCGCCAAGGACTGGACGATTGCGTAGAGCAAGTTCGATGCAGTCGACCAGGCGCACGACTGGTTGAGGCTCGGCCTCGCTGAAGGCAAACACCCTAGCGAAAACTGCTTTCAAACCGCCGCCATCAAAGCTTCTTACTATCGAGCCAGATGCGGATGACCTGGACGAGTTCTGCCTTGCGTTCCAGCGGTAGCCAATGTCCGCCGGGCAAGCTCCTCACAGTAAGGTCCGAGCAGGCCGCGCGCATTGGGTCGCCCTGGCGATTTCCGATGATGGTGCAGACCTGATCGAAGTCGCCGTTGACGAACAACACTGGCTGCGAAAGGCGGCCGCCATCGGGTGCTTCGCGGGCATAGGCGATGTCGGCGTCGTCGTTCATGTACCACGCGCAGGAGGGAGCGAAACCACGAGCCTCGAACGACTGCACCAATACGTCGAAGTCCGCCGACGGCCATATAGCCGGGTCAGGGTTGGTCGGCGGGGCGCGGTGCGTTTTGCCGAAGCGTCCTCCGTTGCGAGTGACCACCGCAAGCGGCGCCACCTTGCCGATGGCGGCGGGATCGCCCGACCGAAAGATCGAGGCCAGAGATGCCGCCTTATCAGCATCTAGGTCGGCGACCGCCGTCTCGAAATGCTTCGTGTAGTAACGGTAGTAGTCCCACTGGCCATCGGGATACTGCTCATGCGGATAGATCGCTCGGTCGACCAGTGGGACAATTGTTCGCAGGGCGTGTCCATCCGGTTGATACGCCAGCGAGGTCAGCACGACGCCACGGCTGCGCTCGGGCTGATGCGCGACCAGTTCACCGACCACAACACACCCCCAATCGTGGCCGATCCAGATCGCAGGCTCGCCGCCCAGATGGTCATGGAGGTCCGCCATGTCCGCCACAACGTCCTCGATCGCATATGCATCATGGGTTGCGGGGGCCGACGAGCCGCCGAAGCCGCGTAGATCGGGAGCCACGCAGCGCCAGCCGTCGGTGGCGAACGCGTCCATTTGGGCTCGCCACATCAGACTGATACTCGGCCAGCCGTGCAGAAAAATCATCAACGGTCCATCAGCCGGGCCGCATTCGATGTAGTGCGACGTGTGATGAGGCCTGCTGAAAGTGCGCGAAATCAGCGGGGGCCGATGGAAGTCTGTCATGATTGAATACTCCGGCTGAATTCAGCGGTCCTTGAACTTGAAAGAGTTCCCGTGCGCTTGCTTCTACGCCATTGACGATGCACTTTAAAAAAAAAACGGCGGCTTTGCACTTGAGCGGCCGCTCGGCAACCTCCCGGCCCTGCGCGATCAACACATCGACCTGCTCGACGACGGAGACCGCCGCAAGACTCAAGGACACATCGGATTAAACAACGCGAACTCTTCGATCTACAATTGGTGAATCCCCGTGACGCGCTCCCCACCATCGGGTGAATGGGATATGGCTTCTCCGAACTCAGTGGCTTACTTGGAATCTGCGAGTGGCGATGACGAACCCGCGAATAGCCATAGCGTGTTTAATTTTGGTAGTCCTGATGGCGGCCTTCTTCGTGGCCGAAATGCATACCTCATGCAAACAAAAGCATGGGCCGGACTACAAGTGCTATCCGGGCGGCCGACGGCTGGTGCGGTAGTCCTTGCCAGTGGCTTGGCCTGTTCTGAATCTGCGAGCGGCGTCTATCGCCGGGCGGCCTGTCGCCTGGTTCGCTCGATCCCGTCGTTGATCTCGCCATGGCAGGCTTCAACGGCCAATTCGCGCGAGCGAAACTTGACCGGCCCCTGTACTGCGCGATTGCCCAGATAGATGTTCCAGCACCAAAGCCCCGGCTGGATCTCCTGAACGTCGTACTGAACTGTTCGATGTAGCACTCGGCGCACACCCCATTCCCCGGCGGAAGCATATCACAATTGGAATGGCCTAAATTGAAATTGCGAGGGGCCAGCACCAACTGAGGCGGGCCGCTTAAATACTACCTACTGCCCAACAAAACAGTAGGAGGACCAAAACCACGAATGTTGTAATCGGCCCGGCTATGCCGAACGAGAAAAGGACTCGGTAGAGCCTGTCTTCCATTTTGCTGCAACGCCAATTCTCGCCTGTTGTTCCGCCTGCCCATCCCGACGCTCATCGAAATCGTCGCCGCGCATCTTATTCGCCTGCCAGTGTGCAGTAAATCGCGCGCTTGCGATATGGTGGTGAATGCAGATGTCGGCGCGACGCAGGCGAGCGAAAATTATTCTTCCGATGGGTTCTTGCTAGCTCCGTAGAGGCTCTACATTCCTACTGGATCAGCGTTGCCATCGTGTCGGACAGGGCCGCGAGCTGGACTGCAATACCGGAGCGAGATATCGGGTGATGAGTCCAGATCTCGAGAGGCGTTTCGCGCAAGTGCAGGAACGGCTTTGCGCGATCTACCAACTAGAAAGCGATTAGGTCGCAGCTATTCGCATATCAGCTTTGACGACATCCTGGATGCCTCGACCGCGAATCTGAATTATTCGATCTTTAAATCCACGTTGCTAAGCTGGGCGGTTCCCACGCTGGGAGCCTTCCATGTCTGGCGTTTCGCGCCGCGCGCAACTGATTCTGCTAAAAAACGATTTGCACGTTTTGCGCGGTCGAGCCGAACGGCTGGACTTGCCCGAACTGGTCTCGCTCTTATCGGAAGCGGTAGCGCTTCTTTCCAGTCAACCAGAATTAGAGAAGTCTGAGCGACCGCCCGCTTGACCTTCTCGCCATGGCTCGGCACCTGACCCTGGGCCACGAACCTGAGGCGTGGCGGCCGTCGGCTCTCATGATGAAGCGAGGTTATCTTTCGTCATTTGCTCGATCAGCCCGGTGATTGCGCCTCTTGCAAGCTGGCCAGTGACGACCACTGACATCCGCCGATAGTTTGCAATCTTGAAATCAAGCTCGGTACATTTTTCGCACATGCTCACCGCGAGATCAGGCGGGAGCCTAGAGCTCTCTCAGTCACCGATGATTACCGAGGAACGGGCGATGATGGGGAGACTTTACACCTGTCGCCCGCTTCCAGATACAGGAACGCATGGACGGCTCTTATTTCCGCACAGACACTATTTGGGTGGCTGCAATTCGCCCTTTAACCAGCCTACCGCTTGATCTGTTTTAAGCGGATCAGGTCGATGCAGTCGAAACATTGGAACGTGCGCGGCCCATTGCCGCCCGGCGGCAATGCCAAGATCAGATGAGCCCCACAGTGGGGACAGGATGGTCTTTCGGCTTGACCCATAGCGGCTAAATTCTGCCGCTGGTCGCGGATTTCGTCAATTTCAAACTAAGGCCAATTGTCGGTCGCAAGGCCTAAGCAAAGTTTTCCAAACTTGGTGCATCGCCGTGTCGAAGACGGCGGGGATCCGAGACGATATCGCCCGGCTCCGGTCATCCTGAAAAGTAATTGGGGCAACTATCAAGAACGCACGCCCTCCTCAGGGCGGGCTTTTCGCTGCCTATCCGCATTGGCGTCAGTTGCCGATCGGTACTTCGCAATAAAGTGCTCTAGGACGAAAAGACGTATTGTCGATGTAAGATTGCCTCGAACCCGGTCCCGATCAATTCGCCTAGTGAGGTCTGTCGGCGAGATACGTTTTTCGCTCGCGATCTCTTTCAACGCCTCCCAAAAGGCGTCCTCAAGGCTGATACTCGTCGACGTCCCGTCGGGTCTGGTAAACGACTGCTTTCGTGGTGTTGTGGGCCTCTTCAGCTCCGGCATGTTGAAGTTCCTTCGCGCAAGCAGCAAAAAGCCGCCCTAGGCATGACACCGGACGGGTCTTCGACTCCCCAAGTCGCCCGGTGCCACCGCACCAGCCCAAGCTGGACCCACGTGGTTAACGAATACGAAATTATCGACCTTTTATTCTGCATTCGCGACAAACTGTCTGAAAGTCCTTGTTGGTAGGTGTGTCTCCTGCAAGGAGGCAACGATGGTCCGTACGGCAATTTTCATTGCACTGGTGGCCGTAGCAATTGGCCTGATCTACGAGATTCACGGCTCAAAGAAGCCCAAAAAGCCGGGCTAAAAAAGCCACCGCACCGCGCTCACAGTCCGTTGGCACCACAGCAACTTGGATCTCATCACATCTCCAAGCGAAGCCGATTCAACCTCAGCGGACTCGACTTTTGTTCTTCTTATGTTCTAATTGAGGGTATGACCGATAGACCTGCAAGCTGGCGGATGCCGACGCCCAAACAGATGGAAAAGCTGGCCTCCAAGCCAAGCCGCCCACCTGACCCGCCTATTCCGGCGCCCGGCCCTGCAGACGATCTGCCGGATGCGTACTGGGATTCCATCATCCGGGATCCTCGCGGCCAGATCCGTACCGGCGTTCCAGTTCAACAGCGCCGCCTCTCTGAGATTCCCCGGCACGTTCTGCGCGTGTCCTGCCGTCGCTGTGACCGCATCGTAGAAATCCAGACCATGGACGCTGTGCGTCTCTACGGAGCCCATGCGATCTGGAAAGACGTCGGCATGAAGCTGCTCGACAACGGCTGCAAAGAACGGACAGGACGCCTTGAGGAGGATGGCTGCTGGCCGTCGTTTGAGACGACGTAGCATTTTTGTTTTTGCATTTTTGACCGTCACGCTTGGATGCCCTTATGGCTCCGAAATATCACCCCACGCCCCTATCGGGAGGCGACCGCAAGGCTCTCAATAAAGAGCTGACGAAGGCGCGCGGCGTGACGCTGATGCTTGCACGTCAATCGGAGGAGTTTCGCGCGAAGGGTGAGGCGCTGATCCGGGAAGCCGATAGGCTGTCCTGCGAAAGCTGGAACGAACGCATGTGGGCGGATGGTGAGCCGATCGACCCATCACCGACGGTCGACCAAGCGTTGAACGGTGGTTTCCCTTGGGTCGAAATCGAATGCTCAAGATGTCGGATTAAACGCGACGTAAGCTTGGCTGAACTCCCTCATGTCGACACGACCTGCGTCCACGATCTCGCCACTCGCCTGCGCTGTGAGCGTTGCGCGAAAGCAAAAAAGCGCCCTCTTGCGACGTTGCTGCAGTTGGCACCTGGGCGACGGCACGCTCCGGAAGGGTCGTGATACCCGAACTCACCTGTCATCGCACCAGCGACCGACATGAGACATGGACAATCCGCTATGGCGATGTGGACGTCGGCACCATCGCTCATCAAGACTGGGATCCGAACCCGGAGCGATCTGGCGTCTGGCAATGGTCTTGCGGCTTTTACCCGCTCCATCGCGATCAATGTTTCAGAGGCGTCGCACGGGACTTCGAAACGGCGCGAGCCGCCTTCGATGCCGCTTGGAACGTGTTTCTGCCGAAGCGCACCGAAGCCGAGTTCGAGGCCTCGCGCCGCGAGAAACAGTGGACTGCCAACAAATACGCGCTATGGGATGCCGGCTATACTGAGCAAATCCGGCGCGGCGAGATCCACTGCCGTGCGGCGAGACATTCAACCCACGATTCCACGAACAGACCATGGCCCATATCAGCCACATCACCGGGCGAGCACCGGGCATGTAACGGACAGGAATGCTGTATGTGCAATCTCTATTCGATGACAAAGAACCAGGATGCCATCCGCCGGCTGTTCAATTTCGACGTCGACAGCACCGGCAACCTCCCGTCTATGCCAGGCATCTTCCCGGACTACCCGGCACCGATCGTACGCAACCATGAGAGTGGCACGGAACTGACGCTGGCGCGCTGGGGGATGCCGTCCTCACAGTTCGCCCAAATGCAGGCCACCAAAAAGCGAGCAGCGAAACTCGAGGAAAAGGGCAAGCCGGTCGACTTCAAGGAACTGCTGCGAATGGAGCCCGACAGTGGCACGACGAACATTCGCAATCTCGACAGCAAGCACTGGAAACGATGGCTCGGGGTCGATTCCCGATGCCTTGTGCCATTCACATCCTTCAGCGAGTTCAACAAAGCTGAGGGCGGTGACATTTGGTTTGCGTTCGACGAGGCCCGGCCTCTGGCGTTCTTCGCGGGAATCTGGACGAACTGGACGTCGGTTCGGAAGGTCAAAGAAGGTGAGACGACCAACGATCTCTTTGCCTTTCTGACCACCGAGCCCAACGCCGAAGTCGGCGCAATTCACCCAAAAGCCATGCCTGTCATCCTGACGACGCCAGAAGATCTGCAAGCCTGGATGACGGCTCCCGCCGACGAGGCGATGAAGCTGCAGCGTCCTCTACCGGATGGCGCGCTTAAAATCATCGACCGCGGCAAAAAGAGAGACGAAGCCCCTATCCTATGAGCAAGCCGTTCGAGAAGCACATCAAAGACCGCCCCTTTGCCAAGCCTGAAGCCGCAGCAGCCAGACTGCTTGAGATCGCCAAAACGCTCCGGATCGACGAAGGCCGCATACCGATCGGGGAATGGAATTCGACCTTCATATGGAAAGACAAGGCGAGCGTCGCGGAATACACGCTTGGTCGAGACAAGCTCATAGCCGACGGCATTATCAAAATGCACGAGTGCGGCGGGTTCTTCATGTGGAAAGACCAAACGCCCGAAGGTGAACTTCCCGGCACAGATCAACCGCAGGACGCCTAGCTTACTCTCGCTGTGCTTTGAAAGCCTGGTCGGACGGCGCGCGGCTGCCAGAGTTGCGCACGATCAGCGCCCCTCCGAGCACCAAAAGAAGAAATACGGCAGCTACTACATATGGCCTTTGCCGCATAGGACATCCTGACCGCAGTTAATTCGGCTTCGCGGGCAATTTGCCAAGATCCTTTTCGGTCATAGGCGCATCGGCGGGTTTAACTTGTCCCGCCTCCTGCTCCCTTGCAGTCTGCGCGTGCTGCATATTCATGCCAACAAATGTCACGATGATTATCAGTGCGACGATCACCGCAGCGATGACGGCGAACTTTCCGGCTCCGCGCGGTGGCGGCGTTGGCTGACCTGTGGGCATCAAGCTCTTTCGTTTGGAATAAAGATCGAACACTTCCGCTCGCACGATGTTCCGCGTATCCGTGCTGCGTTACGCCGCAGGGCTGATCACTGGTTGCGGAACGACACCGGCCGCCAATCATTGAGGCCCTGGAAAAGGAGCTCTCATGGCAAACGATATGCATACCGATGGCCGAGACCTGCGCAGCGGCACCTACGATCCGATTTCTCCTGCGGGGAAGCAGCAACCTCATCAAGTGAAAGACGCCCCCACGGCCCATGAGGCCGCTCAGCACGGTGCTGATGTAAGAAGCCAGCCGCTACCGGGCACTGACGATCCCATCCCGGAAGGGCTGCTTCGCGAGCGCAAAGGGCCGCTCAACTCACACACTGGTCGCCGGCCCGCAGATTGATGAGGAACTTATGAAGTTTTTCAAACCGAATGACGATGGGAATGAACCTGCCCCGTTGATACTGATCGGAATAGCCTTAATTCCCCTACTCGGTGTGCTGGGATGGGTATTTGGGCTGTTTGGATGAGCCCGGTCCAAGCCTGAGCATTATTGTCCAGCGCTTGATCGCATCTGCTTATAGTGATTTAGGGCAAAAATTCGCATAGCCGACGACAGATTGGCTCTGTCGCGGCCCTCAGCGATAAAGTTGATTAGATCCGTCAGTCGCTGTTCGCGTTCTTCAGCGATTTCCTTGATCGAATCCCAGAATTCATCCTCCAGACTTACGCTTGTCTTGTGTCCGCCAATCATGACCGACCGCTTACGGATTGCGGCTGCAGAGCTGTGAGGGCTCGCCACCTACTTTTTCTCCCGTCTAACCCCCTTAAACTTCTTAGCCACTGTCGTCTTCGTAGCGGTCTTCTTTTTCGCGGCGGCGGCTTTCTTCGGGGCAGCTTTCTTGGCCTTCTTAATGGCCATGAACTCACCGGACGTCTTGTCCCGCTTCGTCCAGGTCGATGCCCCGCCCATGGTTGTCTTGGTCTGACTCCGCTTTTTCACGGCGCCTTTGCGGGCATTGTCGCCCGTCGGTTTGTTGGTAGCCATCGTTAGTCTCCCGAGCACCGCGATACCGCGGCAGACTGAAAACGAGAATTCGATCAACAAGTTCCCGACAGCTTCGGAACGAATCACTAGCGCCCAGCTTGAATCCGCCGTCAGTTGCGTTGGAGTTCCAGTATGCGTCAGTCCCGTTGGACACCCTCTATTGTGCCGAACCTCGGCGATCAAAACGTCTATCTCGTTCTGGACTGCTTCGAGCGATCGGGATGTGCGTGGCGCGAGACCGACGCCTGGGAAACCGACTTAGAGACCGTCATCAAAGACCTGATGGCTGGCCAGTATAATGATCCGCAGCGAGTCATCGCCTTCAATACCTTCGAGCATTGGGCGGACGACGTGTCCGAAGACGTAGCCCGGGAGATCAGGCGCCGAGCTGATCTGCGCCATGAAGACCTAAGCTCGTCCATCGAGCATTTCGTGATCCGCGCCAACTCGCGCTGAGGCTGGTCTGATGCCCTGGTCGACACCTTTCCCCTCCCCGATTGTCCTGCCGGATGGCGGCGAGCTAATCACGCTTCGAGATGCTGGTGCGTATATCACCAACCTTCCAAAATCTCAGCACGACAGCGCGCCGTGGCAGAATGCAATGCACGTTCTGATCCAGGCCGCGGATCACGGCGGGCCGATCGAGTTCGCGCGCCTTGGCATGATGCAGGCGCTCTATCCCAAAGGCACGCCTGTCTATCATGCTGTCGATAAAGACCCTAAGTGGCGCAAGCGCGCCAAACTGGTGAGGGATCGGTGAGAGATGAAATCGGCCCGTTTCAAGTTTGGAGAATTTTGCTTGCTCTTGCTCTGACGGCGGGCGTGATCGGAGCGGCTTACCTAACCTTCGCTTTCATGATTGGAGTCATGAAATGAGAGACATCGACATCATCATGAAGGCGATGCACGACGCTCAGGCACTGCTGGGCACATACATCGAGCCCGGACCACGCGATCCAGAGGCTGTCTTGCAGAGCATGCTAGAGATAGTGGACCGGGAAGACGTGATCGCTGCACAGGACCGGTTGAGTAAAGGGTATGGACGCCTGAAAGTTGTACAATAACCTGGACGCCAAGGGAGATGCGCTCAATAAAAAAGGGTCAATCGCTGGCGGGCAAGTTCACAAAGACAAACAGGTCCGGGTCTGATCGTTGTCGGCCAAAGCCTCAAAGTCTGCCGTGACGGTCTCCGCATCAACGGACGCAGGCAAATCGTCGAGCGGGCGCAGCGTCGGCCTTAGCGATAAATTACTGACCTCAGCGAGGACGGATTCAGCTTCAGCGCGCGACGCGAATTTTAGAACCGGCTCTCCCAATGCAAGAACCGTAAATTCTCTGCCAATTTGTTTCACCGAATACTCACTCATCAATAGCTTAATACCTAAGCTATTCTCGGGTTCCTTCGCAAATGGCGAGATGTGCTGCATCGCAAATAAGTCGTTAACAGAGCTGACGATACCGCTTCGCTTTTTATTTAAGTATCACCAGACGATGCGGAAGCCGCCAGTGCCCTTGTAGCTGTGGTTCGCCGCCGTGTCCTCAAGGCTCGCGCTATAGGAGACCTCGCCGAACACAGCGTAGCGGCCATCATCGCTGAAGACGCACGCAGTGGTGGCGGTACGCATCAACAAAAAATGGATCGGGCGAAATCTGCCGTTTCTGGCTGCGATTGCCGATCTGAGCGCCGTTCTTAGACAGAAGACGCAGGGTTGAAAGACACGATAAGGCCCGCGGCCGTAGCACGGTCGCGGGCTTGGCGCATTATCACTGATCCGCCGCCTATCAACCTGGACGCAGCCGCTCTCAAATCGACCGCAGATCGCGCGGCAGCTCGAACATAGACGGATCATTTCCCAGACCCATCCGACGCCCTTCGATGAGGCGATCGGCGAGAAGATTCGCCATAGTCCGTCTCGGAACCCAACTGCCGTCGGCATCTCACGTTTATGTGTCAAAGAAGGGCCGTCACCTCCATTGAATTACGTTCGTAATTTAATATTATGACCGTAATGGCATGAGCGGCTGCCCATTGGGGCGACGACCTGCCGCAATCAGCATTTTGCGAGGATATATGAACGACACCCCCGCCCTTTCAGGCATTCCGCAAGAGACCATGGATCTATCCTCGCTCGGGGTAGCAGCCGCGGCAGCGGCGATCCGTAACGGCGATATCACATCGGAAGCCTACACTGCGGCCCTCCTGCAGCGCGCCCGCGCGCTCGCCGAGCTCAATGCCTTCATCACCATCGATGAGGCTGCCGTGCTGGCGGCAGCGAGGGATGCGGACAAAGCTCGTGCGGCCGGATCGACGGCGTTGCTACTGGGCGTGCCCCTGGGGGTGAAGGACAGTTATTTGACTAAAGGGCTGCCTACGAGCTTGGGTCTCGATAGTCTTGCTCACTTCATTCCGCAGGAAGATGCCGACGCGGTCCGTGCAATCAAGGACGCGGGTGCCCTCGTCTTCGGCAAGAACAACCTAGTGGAGATGTCCTACGGGCTGACCGGCCACAATGAGCGTTACGGTCAAGTGAAGAACCCGCACGCCCGCGATCGCGTAACAGGCGGCTCTTCGAGCGGCTCTGCCGCATCCGTGGCCGCAGGGATTGTACCCGCCTCCTTGGGCGGGGATACGGTCGGCTCGATCCGGATACCCGCATCGTTTTGTGGCGTGGTGGGATTCAAGCCAACCACCGGACGTTGGCCGCGAAACGGCGTTGCGCCGATCTCCCATACGCTAGACACGACAGGCACATTCGCCAGGAGTGTCGAGGACTGCATTTTGGTGGATCAGGTCGTGACTGGTGAACAGACTTCGGAGTTCTCCAACATTGGCCACAGCCTGAAGGGAGCCCGACTGGCCTTCGCGCCGCGGCAGTTTCTGGATTTGGTGGATCCGGAAGTAGAAGCTGATTTCCGCGAGGTGGTTCGACAGCTACGAGCTGCCGGTGCCGAGGTCGTCGAGGTCGACCTTGGCGAGGATTTCAATGCCCTGATCCAAACCGCGACGTGGGGCATATTCGCTCACGAGACGATGGGCGCAATTTCGGAATTCCTTCGGCGCCACGACATTCCGACCACGTTCGAAGCGATCTACGAGAGTCTCAAGCCCCAGCTTCGGCAGGCGTGGGGGCACATCGTCCTACCGGGCGGCGCGGGTGCCACCTCGGTAGAGGCCTATCAGACGGCACTCCGCGTCGGCCGGCCGGAAATCCAGCGCCGCTTGAACACCGCGTTTGTCTCTCATGGAGCGCTGGCCATTCTGCAGCCGACTACGCCCTGCACGGCGCCTTTGATCGAGGAGCAGGCCACCGTCCATATCGCGGGGCAGGAAGTCAGCTACCTCGCCTTGGCGAACCACACCGTGTCGGCGAGCAGCGTGGGGCTGCCGGGTATCAGCCTTCCTGCGGGTCTGTCTCACGTGGGCCTTCCGATCGGCCTTGAGCTGGACGCCCCGTTAGGAAGCGACCGAGCGCTTTTGGACGTTGCGCGCCGGATCGAGGGCGTCTTGGGCGCCACGTCGAGAGCGATCTAACGCCGTGGCCCCCTTCGCATGGCGAAGGGGCCACAAACACGACAACCGATAAAGGATCAACGGATGACCAATGCACTGTACTCCACGCGAGCCATTACGGTCGAACACGTGACCATTAGCTCAAAAAAGCCTTTCGAGGAGGTTCAGGCCAAGCTGGCGACCTTGGCCCCCCGCATCGACGACGGGATCTTCACTCTCCTACGATACGGTGAAAGCTCGCGCGCGCTTCGAGAGTTGGAGGCAAGTCCGCCACTCACCATTTTCGGCCAGCGTGACCATGGGGCACTCCTGGCAATTGCTGGGCAGACGAGCCGATCAATCCAGTACGATATCGGGAATCCGCTCACCGCATCTAAGATGACCCGCCACCAGTTGTCAGCTGGGCTCTATGCGCCGATCCGCGTTCTGCTGCGCGAGGACGGCGGTGTTGGGTTTGAGTATGATCGGCCAGCATCGATTTTTGGCCAGTTTGGCAACGATGACGTCAATGCCGTGGCCCAGCAACTTGATCGCGATCTCCAAGCTTTGTTGGAAGCGGCTGCAGCGTAAAGGCTGCGGGTATTAGTGGAGTAGAAAGAAGATGCGTTTCGAGAAAGGTCATAAGGCAGCGACGCGACGGCACATCGTCGATGTGGCGTCGAAGTGCGTGCGCCGAGACGGCATTTCCGCCGCCGGGATCGCCGGGATCATGGGCGAAGCCGGCTTGACCAAAGGGGCATTCTCTCCGCATTTCGAGTCCAAGGAAGCGCTCGTCCGCGAGGCGATAGCGAGCGCGCTCGGCGACCAGCAACATCGCCTCGATGAAGATCAGCGGAAAGGGCTAGACCTCGAGAGAGCGATCCGGAGATACCTCAACCGCGCTCACCTCGAAGACAAGTCGGCCGGTTGCCCTTCGGCGGCGTTGCTCCCGGAAATCGCCCGCCAGCCCCTGTCTACTCGGCAAGACTACGAGAAAGCGCTGCAACGCTACGTGTCCACTCTCGCCGCATTGCTTCCTGACGCCGATTCTGCAGCGAGCCGCCGCCGCGCGACCGCCATCTTCGGCCTCATGGTGGGCACCCTCCAGTTCGCTCGGGCCGTGCCCGACACTCTCCAGGCGGAGCAGATCTTGGAGGGCGGCGTTGAGGCCGCGCTGCACTTGGCACGAGTTTGATTTTATCGATGATCCGCCGACAAACGGTTGAAAAATGCATGCGCAGCATCATCTCGCTAGTATTCCCTACGCGACGCTTTCAGAGCGCCTATAGCCCGTCTCAGTTGGCTTCAGCGCAACTGGTGCTTGGGATCAATCAGACGAGATTCTGATCACCAGCAAAAAGCCGCCCGGCATGACACCGGACCGCTCTTCGATGCGGCTGCCGGTCCCCAAGTCGCCCCGGTGCCACCGCACGGACTAAGGCTGCTCTCGCATGGTAAGCGAAATGTTAATACCTACTTGCCGGCTCCGACGTTGCCGCCCTTGATGTTGCCGAGGGAGTTGTCGCCCTGCCCTGAATTGCCGTTGTTGCCTTTCAGAGCAGCATTGCTACCTGCCGATGGACGCTGGGTTCTGGGTGCAGACAGCATTTCAGCGGGGTCCTTGCATTGCGACGTGTGGCGCGGTCCAGCTATTGAGCTTCTTGGCCGGAATATGCTTTGCGTTAAGCCAGTGAACGGCTGGTGGCGCAACCGCGCTTCAGCGGACGTCTGCAATCAGCAAACACGGTATTCGCTAATCGTTTCACTCAAGACGAAGAATGTCGAACTCGACATTCACACGCCCATCAGTTCGGCGGCGGTGAAGGTGCCGGTCGAAGTCGAGACGGAAATCTAACGAGCATTAGTTCAAGCATCTATCTGCTGCTGGACGCGCGAGTCGACAACCGCCGTCGCAGGTTTGCCTGCCGGGCGCACGCTGGAGAAGCTCGGCATCCCGCGGCGCGGCACTTGCCGGTAATGGCGGTAATGACGAATATTCCATCCACGATAGCTGCAACCTCCTCAGTTTGGACACGGCTGCCCAGCGGCTCCCCACATTGCCATGTCTTTGACATGCTGTTCAAAAGTACCCGGCGGAGTTGCACGGCCTGCGCCGGGTTGCCATGCCCGCGGTATGAACCCGCTCAACGACTCGTCGTGCCGCAAGTGCGCGAGGAGCGCGACTGCATCGCGACCGCCGTTGCGCTTGGGATTCTTGAGCTGTGCGCAAATTTCGGCGCCGCTCTTGCCGTACCAGATGAAATCGACGGGAGCCAACTGCCAGTCGATGCCTGCCCGCAATGGCGCCGGGGCGAGATCATTCGGCTGGGTCGAGGTCATGTGACAGGTAGAACAGCGAAGCCCTTCAGCACCGATGCGGCTCATGCCGGCGTGGATGTTCATGCCATGCACCCGGTCTTTACCTTCGCCGGACGGAGACCATACCGGGATCGCCTTGGCATCGACATGACAGTTGGCGCAGCGCGGATGTGTTACGACCGCTTCAATCCGCTTCCAGGCTTTCAGCCCTTCAGCGCGACTGACACTTCCAGGTGGTAGCGCGTCTTTCGCCGGCCCCTTGGCCGCAACCAGTCCGGTAATCATAGCGATCGATGAAACGGCGACGGCGAGTGCGATAGCAGCTTTTCTCATGACCACCCTCACACAAAATCGATATATTTGTTGAAGGGCATTTCGCGGATTCGTTGCCCAGTCGCTGCGAATATCGCGTTAGCCAGCGCCGGCGCTGCCGGCGGCACCGGAGGCTCCCCGACCCCTCGGACCTTTGGATCGTTCTCAAGCCCGCGAACTTCGATCACCGGGCATTGATAGAGGCGCATGGCCTCGTGGTGGTTGAAGTTGGTCTGCTGGACCGCGCCTTTTGCGTAAGTGAGTTCGCAATTGATAGCGTGGCCGAGCCCCCACACCACGCCTCCCTGGACCTGGTTCTCAAAATTGACGGGATCGATGACCTTGCCGACATCGACGGCGACCCAGACCTTGTCGATCCGGATGCCACTTCTGGTCATCGTCACTTCAACAACTTCAGCCGTGGGTGTTCCGAATGACTCGACGAATGCGACACCCCGGCCTCTTCCGTTACCCAGAGGCCCCTTCCAATCTGACATCTCCCCGACCGTCTCCAGCACCTTTCTGTAGGTGGGAACCGTGCACATCTCGATACGTGCGCGCAGAGGATCCAGACCAGCCGCATGGATCAACTCATCAATAAAACTCTCGGTAAAGAAGCCGGCTGTCGAGGCTCCGACAGACCGCCATGTCGTACTCGGCGACAGTCCCTGCGCTTCGTAGCTGGTAGAGCGGAAATTCGGGATGTTGTAATAGACATTCCACAAGCACGCCCCCAACTGGCCGTCGGGATCCTTCGACGGAGCTCCCATGCGCTCGAGCAAACCTTTGAAAGGTGCGGTCGAGGCGGATTTAAGCTCAGCAGCAACGATCTTTCCCTTCTCGACAACACCCGAATGTCGGGCGAGGGAAATCTGGCGCGGAATATCCTGGAGAAAATCCTCTTCACGCGAAAAGACGAGCTTGACCGGCGTGCCTCGCATCTGATTGGCGATCTCGGCGAGTACACCGATATTCTCGAATTCAAGTCGATGACCGAAACTTCCGCCAGTCCATTGATTGTGAAATGCGACCTGTTCAGGCTTGAGACCGATGGCTGCGGCCGCAATGGATTGCACGGCTTGTGGGCTCTGATGACCAACCCAGATCTCCATCCCGTTGTCTGTAACGATGGCGACGCCATTGAGAGGCTCTAAGGGCTGATGCGCCACATAGGGCGCACGATATTCTGCCTCGATGACCTTTCCCGACTTGAACGCTGCATCCACATTGCCGATATTGCGCCACTCCTTGCCTAGGAACTCTGGCTTGAAGGACTCTTCCAAAACCTTCCAATGGCCTGCCTGTTCGGCAGGATACTTCGAAGGCGCCCACTTGCATTCAATTGCTGCAACTGCCCTCATTGCGTACCAGCTATTCGTTGCAACTACGGCAACGCCATTTTTAAGCCTCAGGATCTTCTTCACGCCTGGCATGGCGCGCGCCTTGCGACCATCGTATGAGAGCAGTGGCTGCCCTTTGTTTGGATTCAGCTTGACCGAGGCGTACATCATTCCGTCGATACTGAGATCGATGCCGAATTTCAGTTCGCCCAACGCTTTCGATCGAACATCGAGGCGCATCATCTGCTTCCCCAGAATTCGCCAGTTCGACGGGTCGCGTGGCTTGGCGTCGAGAACAGGCGGAATCTTCGCGGCCTCGGCCGACAATTCAACGTAGGGAATTCGCGTTCCGTCTGGCAGGATCACGTGACCGGATTGGGTGCGGATGTCAGCGGCAGAGACGCCTGAGCGTTTGGCCGCAGCAGCCTTCAAGGTTTCACGCGCGACAGCACCGGCGACACGCAGCTTCTCATAGGTGTCCGGGATCGTGCTCGACCCACCCGTCATCTGCAAGCCGGACTTTCTGAGAGTTTCGAACACGGCTGCGCGCGCCTGTTCAGCAGCTGGGCTTTGATCGGCCGCCACGAAGGGCGCCAACTCCTCCGCAAAGCCAGTATTGAAGTATGCGGGGCTCGGGCTTGCAAATCGAACTTCGAACTGGCCGATATCAAGATCCATCTCTTCAGCGATCATGATCGGCTGAACGGATCCGACACCCTGCCCGATATCGGCGTGTTGCGCGACGAGCGTGATCTTCTCCGGGCTGATTTCGACCCATGGATTGAAAGAGACGGAGTTCGGCCCGAGGCCCACAGCTAACGGATTTACGTCACCGGCTCGGAAGGCTTCCGAAGCATTGCCGTAAGTCCCGAATGCGATGCCTCCGGCCGTTGCGGCAGCGCCAACAATGAAGGCGCGGCGAGATAAGTTCCGATGCGCGCCCATCTCACTTCTCCGCCATCTTCGCTGCCGCCGCATGTATCGCAGCGCGAATGCGCGAATAAGTGCCGCAGCGACACAGATTACCGGACATCACCTCATCGATCTGCTCATCGTTCGGCTTGGGGATCAGTTCAAGAAGTGAAATCGCCTGCATGATCTGGCCGGTCTGGCAGTAACCGCATTGCGGAACCTGATGCTCGATCCATGCCTGCACGACTGGATGCGTTTCTCTGTCGCGCAGACCTTCCATCGTGACGACTGACTTTCCGACGACGTCGCCAACACGCGACTGGCAGGAACGGACAGCATGTCCATCGATGTGGACGGTGCAGGCACCACATTGCGCCACTCCACAACCGTATTTCGGGCTTGTAATACCCAACTCATCGCGCAAGGCCCATAACAACGGCATCGATGGATCGACATCGACCTTGGATTTGGCTCCATTGACAATCAGTTCGATCATCTCAACACCTCCTCCGAGAACGATGGTTCCGCATCACGCATAGACGCATCTTGGTTGATGGAATCTCGTCCGAACCAGATGTCGGTCCCACTCCATAATTCGGGGGAAAGCTACAGCAGCCTGCGGCTCTAGAACGGTTAAAATATGTAAAGCCCGAGAAGGCAGAGATCAGACACTTGGTACCTGGCCATCTTCGCCGCGATGGAGCGCGTCCACTAATCGTCGCATGGCAATACGGGAGACACAGGCTCAGACGCCACTCCGCGATAAATCACGAGTGACTAGGCCGCCCAGGTGGATGCGGAATATCACCTGCAGTACGCTCGCCAGATGCAGCGCATTGCGCCGCACAGGCTTGTTCGAACATCCGGTACTTCGGCAACCAAGGGATATGTGATCGTTCAGTAAGTCATAGAAGCTACTGCAGCAGCCCTATCAATCGCTTCATTTGAGGACGGTCATCTTCATGACAGTGACGCCACCGTCAGCCAGTTTTTCGATCGTCTTGAACCATTCCTTGACATACGGCATGGCATTGTGCGCCTCGAAGTCCGCCTCGGTGGCAAACACCTCATAAAAGATGAAATGTCCCGGCTGCTCGCGACTTTCCTGCAAAAAATAGACAAGATTCTTGGGGTCGCTTCGCACTTGCGCGATCAAGGGCAAGGTCACGCTCCGCAGCTCTTCCGCTTTACCGGGCTTCGCACGCACTCGCGCGACAATCGAGACAGCGTTGGGAGGAATGCTCGAATAGCTTACGCCCCTTGCCTCCTGCCCGTACGACTGCGTCGCCGGCGCCAAACAACAAACAAGTGCTAATGCAATCCCTGCAGCTCTACGCATCTGGCTCATACCCATCTCCCGCGGCGACGTCATAGAGCGTTTCAATTCTTTCCGGATACACGCTTCTGACGGACATCAAACGCCGTCATGAATTTGCGCTTCACTGGCCCCAACGCCTGCACGAATTCAAGCTGTTCGCCTTCCGGACCTTTGCAATAGATCAGCGCCCACCCGTCGGACGCCCCCTCGGTGATCTTGTTCGTATTGGAGGAAAGGGGCGCAGCGAGGCGTTCCTTTTCGGTCAGCACCGTTACGGTTCGGTTGGACCTTACCTGCGACATTCCGCGCCGACCACATTCGGCCTCGAGGTCATGGATGAACTTGTTAAAGTCGACATCATCGCGAATATAGAAGCAGAAGTGCATGGATCGCGGAAACGCCGGGCTCATGTGATCGCGCGGTTCGGCGAAACTATTGGCCGTTCCCTGCGGCTCCGTTGCTTCCCGATACTGGAGCAGTTCGATGACGATATTGTCGAACTGGATGAATCGCACGTCGAGCCGCTGCTTTCCACCGCGAAGATCCGGCACTCCGATCGTTACCGGATTGATATTCAGTTCGCGCGCGAGGATCTCCTGATCCGTCAAAAGCGTATTGTGCACCTTCTCGCCGAAGAAATCCCCGTCTCGCATGACCTCGGTGCCACCGAGAACTTCGGTATAGAACTCGTAGGCTCTTTCCATGTTCTGCACGGTAAGGCCGATATGCTGCACGCCTTGCAGTCGCTGGCCCAAAGGAGCGCTATCGATATCACCGGCTGATGATTTAGCCGCTGTTTGGGCCGGGGAGCTCGTCGTCGACAGCGCAGCTCCCGCAAGACCCGCAAGTACGGATGCTCCCGCCAGCCGGATTACATCACGGCGATCTTCATCAACATCGCCCTGCATCAGTTCCTGATCAGATTTCATGCTTGCTCCGTCTGCGCTTCATACAATTCAACGGTCACGGATAATGCTAATGTCCGCAGCAGTCGGCGCGAGTAAAAGGATGTTAAGAGCAATGCATCGATGCCGTAGGCGATACACCTGCTTTCCGGAGAGCCAGGAACGCGTTCGAGGAAAGCCGCAGTATAGTCACGAGGTCAGGAACTGTAGTAGGTCGATAAAACAAAGATATTTGGACGGCCATCCGCCTGAGAACGTCCATCCTGACGAAGAAGTTGCCGAAACCCGAGACGCCAACGCACAAAAGAAACCGCAACTTAAGCTGTGCGACAACACGTCGCTGGCGGAGCGCGGATTTCGTCTGGCAGGAAACGTCCCTAGCAAGCCATAGCTCACCCATCCACCGGATTGCGTAAGCGACTGCGACGGATGCCCCTAGAAACAAAGGGCCGCCCCTCCGTTGAACAGCGTGCCCATCCACCCGCCACGAGCAATGCCGCAGCACCAACGAGACTCGCGACAAAGAGCCCGTCTGCATCGCCGTAGGCTTAGTTCAGATTGGCCTCGATCAAAGATCCGATGCGCTGCCATCTATCGCCTTCGAAACGCATCATCTGCATTTTCCTGATTGGAAAATGGTCTTTCGACAGGGGCTGCAATGTGATTCCGGGCAATAGCGAAGCGGGGGCGAAATCGCCGAGCTCGCTCGTAACCCTCATGATATTCTCGCGCGTGAGATCGTTACCGGCCCGCCTGATAATGTACTCCAGCGTCTGCGCGGCACCATAGGCATAGAGCACAAGGCCATTGCTCCGATCCACATCCGGCGCGTATTTCTGCAGGAACGAGGCGAAGCGGTTCATCCCCGGGTCGTTGTCCCAGCTCTCGTCCATCGGATCCTTGATGTAAGCGGCGCTTATGATGCCCTGAGCGTATTCAAGGCCGGCGGGCCTCATGACGGCGCCGGTCGACTGGCTAACCTGGTTGAGGACATGAACGGGCCGCCAGCCGATCTCGCCAATCTTGCGAATGGCCATGGCGGCAAATTTCGGCGTAGAGAAATTCACGAACAAGTCAGCTCCGGAGGCCTTCAGCTTCACGATCTGTGAATCGATCGTCGGATCAGCGTTGTCGTAATTCGCTTCGGCAAGAATGGTGGTCCCGCGCTCGGTGAGACCGTCTTTCACGCCCCTATAAATGTCACGGCCATAATCGTCGTTCGCGTAGAGAATGGCGATCTTCGCGCCCGGATGATTTTCGGTGATCCAGGTCGCGTAAATCCGGCCTTCCGCTTGATACGGCACATTCAACGGCACTGTCCAAGGGAATGTTGTCGGATCGTCGCCGAAGCGGGTGCCGCCGGTCGACAGGAGTATGTGCGGCACCTTCTTGCTGTTGAGATACTTCATCACAGCAGCATTCGACGGTGCGCCTACCGTTTGCGACAGCAACAGAACTTCATCACCCTCAACCAGCCGCCGCGCCTGCTCGACCGCCTTGGCCGGGCTATAGGCATCGTCGTACGATAGCCAGGTAATCCGACGCCCATTTATCCCGCCCGCCTCGTTCAGCATCCTGAAATAGGCGCCATTGATCCGACCAATCACACCATAGGCGGAAGATGGACCGCTATAGGGCACGAAATTCCCGATCCTGATCTCGGTGTCAGACGCACCGACGCTATATTTCGGTTGGGCGACGGCGAATGTGGCTATCCCCATCGACAGGCACAGACTCAAAAACGACAGAAGCCGCATATTTCCGCATTCACCCATGGTCACGATCGACTTGCGCGAGTCCGGAGGCGCGCGCCTCGCGATCGACCCGCTCAAAACATTTCCGAGAATACGCAGTCTGCCTTGTGCGAGCGAGGTCTTGCGCTCGCGTGTTCTCATGACGCTGGAGCACATATGCGCGCGTCGTTTCCAGCAGACGATATTGAATCGAGGAAACCTGCTGACTCACATTCAACAGCGATTTGTTAGCGAGTGCGACGATGACATTCCGGACTTTTTCCGGCCGCATCGTCCCGTCACTGGCGATCGCAAGCGCTGCGTCGAGCGAGAACCAACCATGCAACTTAGCCAGGCAATACAGCGTGCTTCTTTCCTCTGCAGAAAGAAGGCCGTAGCTCCACTCGACAGCAGCGGACATCGAACTATGGCGCGGTATCGCCGTTCGACGCTCCATCGTGAGCAGCGGAAACCGCTCGTCCAACCCGCGCTGTATCTCGTCGAGATCCAGCACGCCAACCATGGAGGCGGCAAGCTCGATCGCCAACGGAATTCCGTCGAGCCGGCGACAGATCGCGACGACCGACGACGCATTCCCATCGTCCAGGTGAAATGCCAACGCATGCTGCCGCGCAACCTGCAGGAACATTTGCACCGATCGATATGCAGATGCCGTCTTCGCGACCGCCTTGAAGTTTGCCGGCGGCACCTCGAGGGGCTCCAGTCGCCGGACGATCTCGCCGCTAACCCGCAATGATTCCCGCGAGGTCGCCAGAACGACGGCCTTCTCCGTTTCCCTCAATATCCTCTCGGCTAGAGCGGCGACGTACTCGGCAACATGCTCGCAGGAGTCCAACATCAGCAAAGTCTGCCTGCCCCGCAGAGCAAGCACTACCTGCTCAATCGAACATCCCGATTCGCCCCTGCCCAACGAGCAGGCTACTGCCGCGTGCACTTGCCGCTCGTCGGTCGCCCCGCCGAGATCGACGAAATGGACGCCGTCGCGATACTCACGTTCCATCCGGCGCGCGACGGCCAGCGCGACGACCGTCTTTCCGACGCCCCCCGGGCCCAGCACTGTGACCAGCCGGCCTTCGCTTAGCATCCGGATGAGATCATTCACCATCTCGTCGCGCCCCATCAGTGCCACAGCCGTGGACAGCGCGTGATGCGGAAGACCGGCAGCAACGATTTCGGTGGATGCGTCTGAACTCAATCGACCGGTGAAGCGGTAGCCAAGCGAGGCTTCGGTCCGGATCAGGGCGCCATAATCGCCCAGTGCCTTTCTCAGGCCTGAGATCTGAACTCGCAAGTTACGTTCGTCCACCTGGAGGCCAGGCCACGCGCGCTCGTAAAGCTGCGCCTTCGGTATGAGTTCGCCCGGCTTTTCGATCAGGGCGCCAAGCAGGGCGCGTGCCCGCGAGCCGAGCTGGACCAGATTTTGCCCGTCCAGCAATATTCCGCTGGATCGATCAAATCGAAATGGTCCGAAGGCAGCCTCTGCACGCGACATCGTTGTCTGGCCCAGTTCAAACTTCCGCCGTCAGGTCCGATCGTGCCCCCGACCGAGGCGGTGAGGTACGTGAACGGGTCGCATCGTATCACATTATTTCCATAGCTGATCGCGATGCGGCATAAGGTCAGGAGCGCCGATTTTTACATCATTTAACACCCGCGTGAGTTGACAATCCACAACCGAGAGGAGTGGGCGGCATCTCCGCCGTGGGCTGCAGCTGCGCGCGAAAATGTAGTTACCATTTGCAAATCCTGTTCCGCCGCTCAGTCGGGCAACGGAAAGCAGAGCTCGGTGCGCGCCCGCGTAACTGCCGCAAGCCCACAATGCGCGATCGAGCATTTCCGCGCGACCAGGCGAGGCCCTGCGTGCCTCAACCGGCTCTCTGGAAAGCCAAAGGTAAAATGTGGTAAAATCGGCCACGCGTGAGAGATCGGATCGACCAACTCAGTTTGCTCACAGTGATGGCCCGCGAAGGTGATCGGCCGTTCTCATGATGAATCGAGAGATACTGTTCGGACCATTTCGCTTTGACCCGACGACCCGCGTGCTATGGGATGGCGACACCCCTGCGCGGCTTGGTGCGCGCGCGCTGGCAATATTAGGTCACCTGCTCGAGACCCCAGGGGTCAGTGTCTCGCGAGATGAGCTCATTCGCGCCGCCTGGCCGGGGCTGCACGTCGATCAGGGCAATCTCCGGGTCCAGATCTCAACCCTCAGAAAGGCATTGAGGGAACAGGGTAAGGCGATCCAAAGCAGCGCATCGCAAGGATATTGCTTCGCCGGCGATATCGTCGTCAGGACTACAGACGGGCAGTTTTCCGCCGCCCGGCCTCGACTTCACGTCCCTTCTCCGCTGACGCCGCCAGTCGGGCGCGCCGCCGTCGTTGCAAGGATCAACGAGCTCTTCGCCACGCGCCGGCTGGTCTCGATTCTTGGATCGGGCGGCATCGGGAAGACGACAGTTGCGATGCAGATCGCGAGCGGTCGCGCGGACGATTACCTGGATGGAGCTTGCTTCGTCGATCTGGGCCGATCGTCAGCCGCGGCCTCCGTCAACACCACCATCGCGAGTTCTGCGCACCTGGCGGTAACGGAATGGCCGAGTAACGATCAGATTGCCCTGGCGCTCCGGAACAAACATATGCTCCTTGTCCTGGACTGCTGCGAGCATGTCCTCGATCCCGTCGCTCGGCTGGTCGAGCACCTGCTCGCCAAGACGTCGATCGACATTCTCGTCACAACGCGCGAGCCGCTGCGCACCGTCGACGAAGAGATCTGGCATCTGGAGCCCCTGGCAGTTCCGCCATCGTCCGCGATGCCGATAAACGCCTCGGACCTCAGGGACTACGCTTCCGTTCAGTTGCTCCTGCAAAGCATCAATCACCGCGGCGCGAACCTGCAGGTCGGTGGCGAGACATCGGCCGAGATAGCCGATGTCTCCCGACGCCTTGAGGGGATTCCGCTGGCCATCGAGCTGGCCGCATCCATGATTGCCACGCTCGGGCTGTCGCAAGTGCTGCGCAGCCTCGATGAAAGTGCACCTCTGATCACGATCGATCGCCGCAGCACTACGCCTCGCCAGCGATCACTGTTCGCGACCATCGAATGGAGCTACAATCTCCTCTCCGACGAGGAGCAGTCGACTCTTAAATGCCTTTCCTGCTTCGCTGGTCCATTCACCGTCGAGGCAGGCGTTACGGTCGCACAAGGTGACAACCGAACACCGGACTCTTCACGCGACGCAATTCTTGCCCTCGCGCGCAAATCGCTTCTTGCCTCGCATACGGCGTCCGCCGATGGCGGTTTCCGCCTGCTGGACACAACGCGCGCTTTTATCGCCCAGACACCCGACCCATCCGACGACCGCGATAAGGCGCGAGAGCGCCACGCAAGGTATATTCTCGCGCGTCTGGAACTGACCGAGTGGAATTTCGCAGATGTGCAGTCCGCGAATGCCATCGTCGGCAACTATGTCGGCGAAGTCCGCCTGGCCCTCGACTGGTCGTTTGAGGTCGCTCCCTGGCTTGGCGTACAACTGGTGCTGGCCGCGGAACGGCTTTGGCTGGAACTCACATCGCTGTTTCACGGCGCCCCTTATATCGCCAGGGCACTTGGCTATGCCGATACCGATCCGAGCCTCGGGCCCGTCGTGCAGTCACGCCTGTTAGTGTCTCTCGCGTCGGCACAAGCCTATATTCCAGGGGGCCAGGGTGCGGACCTCTATGAGCGCGCCTGGAATGCGACACGCGATGCAGGGGATGATTTTCTTGAACTGCGCGCTCTCTATGGACTGATCCAGAGTCTGTTGCTCACGCGACGGCCCGCTTCATCCCATCTTGATGAATTTGCCGCGATATCCAGGCGCTCCGATCATCCTGCGACCTATCACCTGTATCAGCGCATGCGGGCCTTCAGCGAATTCGAGTCGTCGAGACTGATGTCCGCCCAGGCACATTTCGAAAGCTTCCTGAACGACTTCCGGTCGATCCCCAGAAGTGTATCGCTCTATTTCGGCGGCATGGATTCCGTTATCTCGAGCAAGGTGGGGCTGGCTCTTTCCAAATATTACATGGGCTATTGCGATCAAGCCCGCCTTCTTCTCGAAACCGCGGTCCAAGACGCCGAACGCCTGGGGCACGCCACCACATCTTATTTCGTCCTCGCACAGGGCGCCATTTGGGCCAACATCAACTCGCGCGACTTCGAACGGGCGCATGCATATCTTCACAAGCTCGAACGTCTGGCAGCTCACTATCGTCCCTGGCAAGCGCTCGTCGATGCGTTTCGCGGATTGATCGCGACATATGAACATGACGACGCCGAAACCGCTGCACGGTTGCTGACGTCCTGCCTTCAGGATCCCTACATGATCAAGACCGGGTCCTTGCGCCCGATCCTGTGGATCGAACTTGCAAACGCCAGGCGCCAGGCCGGCGACATCGCCGGCGCCGAAGCAGCCCTTGAAAATGCATGGGCACAGTGCCTCGGCACCTTCGACGTGCGCGTGATCGGCAAGCACCATCCCGCCCGCGCCGATCTGCTGATGGCACGAAACGAGCCGGGCGACATCGAGCGCGCGAGGCTTCTTCTCCAGGAAGCCATCGATCTCAGTCAGGCGTCCGATTTCTATCTTTATCAATGCGAGGCTACGGTGATCCTTGCCACGCTCGAGCGAAATGCCGGCCACATCGACGCAGCGCGCAGTGCGCTGACCCGTCTCGTAACGAACCACGGCGATCGCGAGAATGTGCCTCTCTTTGCACGAGCCCAGAGTCTGCTTGCGGAAATCGAAACCATCGGCAGCGATACATCCGACTGACCAGGGACGGAAATCGCCTTTGATCTACCCCTCGCGGATGATCTCGACCGTCACATCAACCGGCGCGACGAAGCGATACCCTCTGCCGTGGACCGTCGCGATATAGGGCAAGCCCGACTGCATTGGCGGAAGCGCACGGCGCAAGGCCGAAACGGCCACCTTGAGATTGCTGGCGTTCATTCGACTGTCCGGCCAGACGAAGGAAATCAATTCAACCTTGCTCACAACCTCTCCTGCGCGCGAGACAAGGAGTTGCAGCAGGTCCAGAGACCGTGAGCCGAGCTCGATGTTCATGCCTTGATACTGGAGCAGTTGCCGGTCCGGAATGAACAGGATATCGCCAAACCGGTAAATCGTGCGCGGTGTCGCAGCCATACCCCTCACCCGAGATGCCCCCCCTGGCACCGGTGGTCGAAACGAACTCCTTTCGGCCATGTGCCAAAATTGCAAGTGTAAGGGCTACGGTGCCACTTATCGGCTTACATCAACAGTCTGGCCGAGCGACACGGCTCAATTTACCCCGCTATTGACCTGTCCAAAATGGCGACGCCATCCGGTGGGCGTCCATCCCGTCGACCTACGAAACAAACGGCAGAAGTGGGCCTGATCCGAAAATCCACATTCCAACGCGATATCGGTCAGTTTCATATCCGGCGATCTCAAGAGATCCACTGCGCGCTTCAGCCGGCACGCGACTAGGTAGGCGTGCGGTGTATTGCCGGTTCTGTTTCTGAACACGCGCGAGAAATGGCCTTTGCCCAAGCCCGCGATTTGAGCCATTTGCAACACGGACAACTGGCGATGAAGGTTTCCTGCCACATATTTTTGCACGGCATCGAGTCTTGGTTCGACTGGGGACCGCCTGAGAGAGAGCGACGTCTTCACGACAAGTCGTGATTGGGACGCCTGTTTCTGGTCCGGAATCACGGTCCAAGATCCATCACGGCTACCTGATCGTCTCTGATCAGGCATGACCATCTCTTGCCGACATTCAGACCAAGATTTCACGGTCACCAACCCCTGCGACGATGCTCTACATAGCCGTTATGGCGGTAAACCTTCCACGTGTTGGGAACTGAGTGTAGTTAAATGATATAAGGCCGCACGACGCTGCTGACCCAGCGCCGACTCCCCCTGTGCGGACAGGGCCGCCTGCCCAAGCCGCGCAGATGCTATTTTGCCTCTCGAGCGGCTTGCTTGATCACAAGCGCCACCGCGCGCGGCTGAGAAATCAGAACCGCGTGACTCGCCTTGACTTCGGTCACCTTGGCCTTCGCCCGCGCATACATTGTTCGCTTGAGATCCGGGTTGATCATACGATCCTGTGTCGCAACGATTCCATAGGACGGCTTGGTCTTCCAGGCGGCTAAAGTGACCGGCGTGGCGAAGGCCTTCGCATTGGTCGGCATTTGGGCAAGCGCCATGAATTGCGCATCGGCTGCTGGAATATCCGCGGCAAAGTCCGCATGGAAGCTTTTACGGTCGATCAGCAGGTAGCCATCGACCGTCGGAGCAGTGCTGCTCGCGAGTGGCGGTTTGGTGCTGCGCAGTGACCTCACATGCTCGCCGTCGTCAGGAGCGTAGGCCGCAACATAGACCAGGCTAACCACGTTTGCATGCTTTCCGGCCTCCGTGATGACGACGCCACCATAGCTGTGCCCAACCAGCACAGTCGGGCCAGATTGCCGATCCAAGATTCGCGTCGTCGCAACGACGTCTTCCTCGAGAGAGGTCATGGGCTGCTGAACCACACTGACCATGAAACCATCTTTTCGGAGAATGTCGGCTACCGCTCGCCATCCCGATCCATCCACGAAGGCACCATGAACGAGAACGATGTTATTGACTGAATTTCCTTGCGGCGCGGCAACCGTGTTCGCGGACAGGACGGCAGACCACAACAGCGCCAGGGCCATCATTCGGAAAATCATTGGCGTCTCCAGTCTGATAAAATGAGTTGCGGCAATCACATGGAAGACGCCATCGAAGACGCGTCTGAGGTCCATGCCGAGAAGAGTGTACCCGACCTTTGCCATCCGGAGGTGTTAAGACACATTAAAACGATCAGATGCTCACTTCCTTCGCACCGAAGCGGTAAGTTGGAAAATCTGCATTCGCATCCTTCTGAAGGAGCCGGATGGCCTATGCATCATTCAGGCTTGATACCGGCCGCCCTGAGCATCGGCCACCATTTCTCGATCTCAGTTTGGTGGAACGCCAGCGTGACCCCCGCAGGAAGCGCGGGCACTGATGGAAGGCGTGACGAAGGAACAATCCACTGCAAACACGTCTGATCGCATGGCCGAGGTCGAACGAGCCGCTTTGACCGCAATCCGGGAGCTCGCCAAACATCGGCACGATAGCATTCTGCCCCAGAGCTCCATCCCGTGGACGCGGGCCATGCAAGCCATCGAAATTTGGCTGAACGTTCATCATCGATAAGACCTCGCGCGGCATGCGGGAAACTGGACGTAAGCGATGGCAACACAGCAAAAGACAGCTCGTGAGCTGCGGCTTCTGGTGTCGGAATGGCTTGGTATGCCGCCAGGCGACCAAAGGTCCGAGCAAATCAAGATATTCGCGTTGAACGATACCTGGCGCGCCATGTCTGCTCGCCACGATGACCATCCCGACTTCAGGAACGACGTCATCGCCGCAAGCATCCTGCTCTCGGAGCACTATATCTTGAAGGACTGAGCTCTTGCTCATGGCACGTCACCGCGTGCGCGCGTCGTGCGGGGAAATCCTCTGGAGAGGCCGGATTCTTTGACCTGCCCAGTCAAGGTGATATCCAGCTTGAGAGTGTGATGGGTGTCTCGGTGATGAAGCGATTGCACTGGTTCGCTGTGCGTGGCGCTGTGGCCAGGGCGTCTGAATCTCCTTGCACCGAGGAGCTGGACAAGGGGATCGTTGCTCGGCCTACGGCCAACAGATCAAATGCCACGGAATTTGCAAGACCGTTCTTCAGAAAATGGTGGTCTCTGGCGATTGCCAAACTGCGAAGACGTCGCGACGTGCTGCCTTCCCTTTTGCCGCGATGAGGGAATGCTGTGAACAATTCGACAATCTACGCGATCGGGGACGTTCATGGTTGCTCCGATCTCCTCGCTCGCTTGGTCGACTTCATCGGCGATCATGCAGAACGTAATCGTCGAATTCCGATGATCTTCTTCCTCGGTGATATTGTGGATCGGGGACACCACCCGCTCGCGGCGATGATCATCGTTCAAGACTGTATCCAACGATGGCCGGGCAGCCGCCTTTTTTGCGGAAATCACGAGCAGATGTTTCTCGAGGTGCTCGACAACCCCGGCGACGAGCATTTGAAAAACAGGTTCATACGCAACGGAGGTTATAATACCCTCCGTTCTTTTATCGGATACGACGATCCCCATACCGCGGAAGAGATTGCCGATGTCGCAGTTCGCCACGCGGATCATGTAAATCTGATGAGGCGAGCGTCGCTGATTGAGATCGTGGGACGATATGCGTTCGTACATGCCGGTATTGATCCGCACATCGCCATCGGGGAGCAGAGCGAGAAAGATATGATGTGGATCAGAGAGAAATTTCTCGATTACGTGGGGCCGCTCTCACACATCATCGTCCACGGCCATACGATGCTTGAGCCACCACGACCCGTCGTCACCGAAAACCGTATATCATTGGACACGGGTGCTTATCATTCCGGTGTGCTTTCGATGGCCATCATCGATCCCGAAACGGACGCGGTCGAATTCTACGCGACGAATTGCGATGGTTCTGTCCAGGCGGTGGAGCCGCTGCGTTTAGACCGCGGTAAGGAGATGCATTGACGGTTCACACCCCACGGACAAGATTGCTGGGTGTCAGAAAAGTCGGCATATCAATCGCCGAGCGCCGCCGCCTAAGATAAGTTTTCGCCTCCCGCCTCCGCCCCAAATGTGTGTCTCCGTTACTCGTGCGTGTCGCCACAGGGAGTTTCCTCCAGCTTTCTACATAGCGATAGCGCCGGGTTACGACTGACTTCGCAGATAGCTCACTGCACTGCTCAATCGAATTCCAATATCATTGTCGAATTCATTGAGTGCGACGTCATGTACACTCAAGGGCCGCTTATCCCCTTGCCGATCATGCCGACAAACTCGAAGCGGATACCCGCCGACTCGAATGTTCGCTGAAGAGCGACAAGCGTGTCTGTATAAGGCACCGATCTACCCAGTTCATAACGAGCGATTGAACGCTTCGATATCCCCGCTCGCGCGGAGAGCTCATCCTGGCTCCATCCGAGCCAAGCGCGGGCAGCCCTCATCTGCGCAGGCGTCACTATCGCCGCAGCATTAACCATAAGTGAATCCCACAAATGACAACTTTGACGGCCCGTGATATAGTTAAGGCGCGATTAACTGACGCTTGTGCGCGCAGCACAAGAACGCTCCATTCAACAACCCCGACTGATCGTAACGTTAAAACCTTGCCAAGGATTTAGTGGCGGACGAATCCTGTCCGCCAGACTCGTAAAGCCGGATTCGTAACGTGAATCCTAACCATCGTTTTCGCATCGCCTGAAATCCGTTCAATCCTACCGAACATCTCGTGAGGGACAACGCATGCTGTCGATCAAGCTGAAGACCGCCTCCATTGGAAGGATTCACTGGCAACCGGGCGGACCGGAGGGAAGACTACCGATCACCGCACCGCACGCAGCCGCGAATTCGCCTGTCAGGTGGTGGCGCACACGCGGGCCGCTTTCATTCTCGCGCAAGGATCTTGCTCCGCTAAGAAGATGCCTGATCAGAACAACGATTATCGCCGAACCAGAATGGATCGAGGCAGCCACGGGGGACGCGGTGTCCGCAATCGCCGTTGGCATTAGGCTGCTCAATAGCCACGTCATCGGCGCCGCAGAAATTGATCTCGCGCTCTCTTCCGTGCTTGCATGCGCAATAGAAGGTGACGCCACCTCGCCCATACTGATTTCGTCGGCTTTGCGGCGTCGATCAAAAATCGATCCGGCATGTCGTCGCCTCAGCGAGCTTTGGCTGGGTGCAAGGTTCTGACGACTAACGCGTCCGACAAGTGCGCTGCCGATATCGATTCTCAGAACCATTGACAATCGACCGGTAAGGCTTTCGCAGCCCATTATCGAAGGCAATCTCTACTGGTTTCGACCATTCCAGCGCGGCGGAGTTTCCTCCCCCGACTTGCCCTCCATCGAATTTCACAAAGTGTCCTTCGTCACCGAGCGATGCGGGACCACAAGAGGCGGAGCTCTGTCATGGCTAGTCTGATTAAAGATCGTTCCCCTAGTCCCCAACTTGATGTCGAAATAAATCTCTTGCGCGATTTACTGCGCGATCTTGAGCGCGTTCGCACCGGTCAACACCCAGGTCGGCGAATACTCGCCGACGCACCGGTCCTGGAAAACTGGGAGGTGACGGTACGCACGGAACCGTGTCTCAAGGGTATCGTCCACGGTCATCCGCGGATCCATGACCGGCGAACGACCATCACTTCGCAGCTTTGGCTGCTGGCGCCGACGCTTGGATATGCGCGAACGCTGTCCCGGTTCTATGCCTTGGGCGAGCCTGCCCTCGGGCCGGAGGACCGTCACTGACAGTCGCCCCATTCATTCGTTCCCCCGTTGTTTTGGAGTTGTCTATGAACAGTCAGAAGTTCGCAGATCCGTCGCGGCGTCAGGTCAAAATTCGCCCCCAGAATGCCGCCGCGTTGATCGCACGCAATCTCATCGTTCGAGGGCTGCGCAGGCATGATCTTCATCACGCCTTGCGCGGCAGGCCAGCATTCGTCGGATTCGTCGTCCATCGCGCGGAAGATATCGAGGTATTCGCCAACGAAGGCCTATTACTTTTGCGGGAAACTACCGAGAAAAAAGCGATATGCGACGTAATGGCGTGGCGCAAGGAGAATGCACGAAAGGTCACGGACGCCAACGATACAGTTCAAACGCTATCGGAAAAACACACCGTATTCGGATTCGCTTTGGACCGAACAGATATGCCAAGCGCATTCCGGAACCTCGCGGACGGGATCGTTATACTCGAGCCGGTCGATGAACGGGCACTGGCCGCAACGTTTCAAACGCTCTTCCGTAGCAGACCGCCCACCAGCATCCTCTCCGCGGCAGCCACCCTCCCGATCGATGTATTGAACATCTGCTTGCAGCGAGGGATTACTCTGCGACAAGCCACTGGTCGGATCCAGAGATACCTGTCTGCCTGCAAGGAGCCGCCGATCACCGTCGCGTCCAACCATCCCCGCCTCGAGAATATGGCCGGACTCGGCGAAGTGGCGGACTGGGGAAAATCGCTGGCAAGAGACATCTTGGACTACCGCGAGCGGCGCATCCCGTGGACCGACGTCGATCGCGGAGTACTGGTTAGTGGTGCATCCGGAACTGGGAAAACGATGTTTGCAAGAGCCTTAGGCAACACCTGCGGCGTTCCCGTGCATGTCCATTCCCTTGCGAGGTGGCAAGCCCGGGGTCATCTCGGCGACCTGCTGAAAGCGATGCGCGCCGCCTTCAATGAAGCCGTCAAATCTGCACCAAGCATTCTGTTCATCGACGAGATCGATGCTGTGGGAGATCGCCGAAATCTCCGCGGGCCAAATGAGAAATACTCTCGGGAAGTCGTGAACGCCCTGTTGGAATGTCTGGACGGCGCGGAAGCGCGGGAAGGCGTCGTCGTCGTTGCGGCGACAAACTACCCTGAAAAAGTCGATCCGGCCCTTCTCAGACCAGGGCGCCTCGACAGGCACCTCAGGATTCTTTTGCCGGATCGCCAGGCGTGTCTCAGTATTCTGCGCTATCACCTCGGTCATGATTTGCCGGATGTCGATCTTGCCGATATCGCAACCCAACTTGAGGGCGCAACCGGTGCAATGATCGAACAGGTTGTCCGTGATGCACGCAGGCGCGCGCGACATGCACACCGACCAATGACGATCGCCGATGTCTTGCATGGCCTGCCTCCTCGCATTCGTCTCTCCGAGGCAGCCCTTCGACGCATGTGTGTTCACGAGGCCGGGCATGCGTTAGTCGGGAGCCTGTTGAGCACTGATACTGGAAGCACCCTGATCGACATCCGGGTGATGCAAGAGATCACGCAACAGAACACTGGATTACAGACGACGTTTCGCCGAACACCTGGCTTTGATCGTTCAAGAGCAAGCTATCTCGCCGAAATCACCACGCTGCTCGCCGGTCTCGCTGCTGAAGACGTCGTTCTGGGTGGCCACGCAGACGGTGGCGGAGGGGAGGAAAACTCAGACATTCACCTCGCTACGATCCTGGCGGCACGGATGGACGCATCGCTTGGGCTGGGCGGAAGTCTTGTCTACCTGACTTCGGACGACCCAGCGAAAATCCTCGCACAGGTTCGTCGCGATTCTCACCTCCGTTGCCAGGTCCACGCGAGGCTCAAGGCGTGCGCACATCGAGCGCGAACGATCATTGGTCAAAACAAACACGCGCTCGAATTACTCGAAACCTCTCTTGCACGTCGAAAAACCCTAACTTCAGCGGAGGTTTCCGAGATGCTCGGCGAAATTAATCCGAATAATTTTTCATCGAATTGTGATCGCCTTGATAATGAAGGAGCAACTCAGACTCCAGTGGATTAGCACGCCGTCTACTGAGATCTTGCGCTAAAATCGTTGCTGCCGTATTTGAGCACCACCGACGAACTTGCCTGTGCGAACATCTACTTCGCGCATCGCGAGGGAACAGCACCCGATCATCAACTGCGGTGATCACGACCAGAGGAGGCACAATATGTTCAACGCATTCGTTCGCGCCTCCCTCTGTGGCTCTTTCCACGTCAAATCGGCGATCCTCAACATATCGGCCTGACGGTCTGGCGGCTTGCCGCCAGCATTGTCGAATGAATGCTATCCGGCGCTCCCTGCGCCCGGACGAGGAGATATCGCCGTGATCAACACCACCCAACTTTACGACCTCATAGCCCGCTGACGTCGCGGCCAAATCCGCGGCTTCACGGCGTTTTCGATCATCCGATCGGAAGCGAAATCAGCACTCAAGGCAGCCGGTCATGGAACCGGAACGCTTGAGATCCGTCTGGAGGTCATCATGAACTATTCTAAGCCCCCCAAACCTTCGCGCGCCTCGCGCAGGATTGCGTTGAAGTCGCGCGGCTCCTGCCGTGGCTTCGCCGTCTTCCAGAACCGCGTCATCGTGTTCGAGAGCCATCTTGAGCTCATGGTATTCTTCATGCTCACCCTGCGCATGCAGACGGCAACGGTTGAAGACCAGCCGGCCGCCGTGACGTATTGGGATGGCGAAACCCTTCGCCGCCACACGTTCGATTTCCTCGTGATCAATCACGACGGAAGCCGCATGTACGTGGCGGTGAAGCCCGCAAAGCGCGTCGAACGCTCCGGGATCAAGACGACCCTGCGTCTGATCGCGGAGCAATCCCCGCCCGGCTCCCCTTCCGTGCATCTGGTGACCGATGCCGACTTCTCCTACGCGGCGCGTTACAACGCCACGCAGGCGTTCGACTTCCTTCGCTTTCCCGTCGAGGAGCACGACGAGGCGATCGCGGCGCTCGCCACCGAAATCACCGCTTCGGTGCGCATCGCCGACCTTGTTGAGGCGAGCGGCCTCGGCGCCATGGGCTTTCGCTCCATCGTTCGCCTCATCGTGCATCGCGTGTTCGAGCCGGTGAACCCGAAGGAACGCATCACCTACGAGTCGTTCATTCGCCCGGTCGCCGGGACGTAACTTCCGCCTCTCCCCGAGCACGCGCACCAACCGCAAGCTTCCTCTCTCCCCAACGAGCGTCAGCAGCACCTGCTGACGCCACGACCCCTCATGCCCACTTTTTGGAGAACTGCCATGACGAAAATCAACATCGGCGAGAACGACCGCATCACCCTCAAGAACTCCGAGCGCCGTGTCGTCTCGAGCGACGCCGTCGGATACGTGCTGGCCCGCACCGGTCACAGCGTCGATCTCCACGAACACTTCACCCATGAAGAGATCGTCAAGCTCATCGACGCCGGCGAAATGCGCATCGACCGCAAGTGGTTCGACGAAAGCCGTGCCCGCGCTCGCCTCATGGCAGGCGTGGACAGCCTCGCCGACCTCAAGACCGAGGAGCAGAACCTGTTGCTGCACCGCGAGTACTATGTCTCGGAGTTCCTGAAGATGGAATCCGCGAACAAGGACGTGAAGCGCACGGATGACGCCATCAGGAAGGCGATCGTCCGGATCGAAGTGAACCGTCTCACCGACGGAACGCGTTGTGATGTCTGGATCAAGGACAAGCGCCCTCCTTCGGCACGCACCTTCCGCCGCTGGCTCAAGAACTACGAGGACGGAGCGCGCAACGTCGTTGCCCTGCGCACCAAGCATCGTCTCTGCGGCAATCCGTTGTCGAACATCGATGCGGAGGTCCACAAGCTCCTGACCAAGTATGCCGTGGCTTACTGCCACGAAGAGCGGCCGACCGTCAGCATGTTGCATGGCAAGCTGGTCACCGAACTTGCCGAGATCAATCGTCAGCGTGAAGCCGACGGCCTGGCCCCCCTGACGCCCCCGGCAAAGGCAACGCTTCAGCGCCGCGTCAACAAGCTCAACCAGTTCGAGGTGCATGCGAGCCGCTACGGCATCAACGCCGCACGCGCACGCTTCACCGTGGTCGGCACCGGACTCGACGTGACCCGTCCGCTCCAGCACGTTCAGATCGACACCGTGACCATCCCGTTGCACACGATCATGAACGATCTCGGTCTCGATCAGCAACTGACGCCCGAGGACCGCAAGAAGCTCAAGAAGGAACGCATCAAGGCCTGCGTGGTCTTCGACGTCGCCACGCGCAACGTCCTCGGGTTCCGCATGTCCAAGACCGAGGATGCACAGAATGCCATCGCCGCCTTGGCAATGAGCGTGTCCGACAAGAGCGCCATCGCTAAGTCCGCCGGATGCAAGTCCGACTGGCATCAGCGCGGTCCCGGTTCTTGCTATTCGCCCGATGCCGGATCGCCGCACATCGATGGCCAATTCCGCGGCACGATCGCCGGTCTGAAGTCGGTCTACGAAAATGCACCCGCCGGTCTGTCGCACTTGCGCGGGCATATCGAGCGCGCTTTCGGCACCTTCCACACCATGCTGATGCCCCACTTTACTGGACGGTCCTTCAGCAACATCATCGAAAAGGGCGAGTACGAAGCGGACAAGCGCGCGTCCATCCTCACCACGCAGTTGCCGATGATCTTCACGCGTTTCATCGTCGACGTTTACCATCACACGCCGCATGAAGGGCTCGGCGGCGAAACGCCCTACAACGCCTGGAATCGCCTCACCGCCCTCTACGGGACCGCCCCCTGCCCGAACGTTCACGAGCGTCGCGACATCTTCGGCGTGCCGCTCAAGCGCGATCTCGATACGCGCGGTGTTCGCGTCGACAACAACTTCTACCAGTCCGCCGAGATGCAGGAATGGCGCCGCCAGGTCGGAGACACCGAACTGGACATCCGCTTAGATACTACCGACATCGGACACATCTCCGCCTGGTTCGACGATCGCTGGAACGTTGTTCCGGCCGTTCGCAAGTGTCTTCGCGGTGTCGATTTGAACACCTGGAAGGCAGCAGTCGCAGACCTGCGGCGGCGCCATGCCGCAGGCGCGCGCATCTATGAACATGTCGTCCATGACGCCATCCGCGCGATCTCCGCCATCGCCGAGGACGCCGTCTGCCGCACCGCCATCTCCGGCACCCGCCCGACCGCGGCGGAGCTCGACTGGGAGAAGAACGGTCTGTTGCTCGGCTTCGACATCGTGAGCGACGACGTCGCCGAGGACAAGCATCCGGACGACATCCTGGGCGCCGGTTTCCCGGGCGCGACCGGCCAGCCCCCGCTGCCCCAGGCGCCCTCGCTGCCTCCGGTCTCCGGTGACGGTCCGGAGGACACCGACGGTGACGAACCGGATGACACCGACCGCCCCGAGCTCGAGGACTGATCACACCCAAACAACCCGCCGCGCATGTCGCGCGGCGGGTGCCCCGAGAACCGGAGTACCCACCATGCCTTTCGATGACCAGAACGACCTTGCCGACCTCGCCCTCGATCCCGTCGCACTCCTCCACGAGGAGGCGTCCAGAGCGCCCGATTTCACGATCATGGAAACTATCCGCGCAAAATTTCTGCCGACCAAGCGTGATGCGAAATTGGCGGCGGCGCTGAAGCTCTTGATCCGTGAGGCGGTCAAGCGCAAGGACAACTCGCTTCCCCCCTCGTTCGAAAACCGCGGCATCGGCGGCGGACTGGCGCTCATCGGACCCACAGGGGTCGGGAAGTCGCGGTCCCTCGCACGATACTTCGACAAGCACTTGGTCCTGCGCGGATACGCCGATCCGGCGTCCAGGTCTCCCTTGATCAGCATCACCGTGCCGAGCCCCTGCACCTCCATGCAGCTCGCCCGCGCACTCCTTCGCGCTACCGGCTACGGGGTCGAGCGCGAACTCCCCGCCCATCGCCTGTGGGAGATGGCTTTCGAACGCCTGCACAACATGAAGAAGTTCATCGTGCATTTCGACGAAATCCAGCACGTCGTCCATAACATGCCTGACAAGGAACTCCAGCAGATGGCCGACACGCTGAAAAACGCGATGGACGACCACCGTATCACGATCATTCTTTCTGGCGTCGAAACCCTGAGACCGTTTCTCCAGTTCGACACGCAATTGCTTCGCCGCTTCGCAATCGTTCCGTTCGATAAGGTCAAGCGCGAAAACCACGCCGACATCGTCCACGTGGTCGAAACCTACGCCAAGGCCGCAAACCTGGAGTTCAAACTTGGTGAACGCGACGGCATCAAGCCCAGCGACGTCAAAGCCGAATTCATCGCGCGCCTCTCCCACGCGGCGTTCAACGCCTACGGATACGCGATCGTCCTGACCCATCTTGCGATCGAACATGCCTTGCAGGGAGGTCGCGCCCATCTCGTTCCCGAGGACTTCGCGACCGTCTTTGCGCGTAAGAGCGGATTTGCTGCGGATCGTAACCCGTTTATCGCTCCGGCTTGGCTCGATATCGACTGCGAGAAGATCTTCATCGAGCCCAATCTCAGTGGCGCGACGCAGACGATGAAGCCCAATGCCAAGGCCAAAAGCAAGGGAGGCGCTTGATGCCCGCGAAACTGACACTTCGCGTTCCGCTGATGCCGGACGAGCTCGCGACCGATTACTGCTCGCGGCTTGCGCTCCGCAATTTCCGCTCCGCATCCCAATTCGCTCTCGACATGGGATTCCGCTTCCCCCATCTCGTCAGCGGATCGGATGCAGCTCTCTCCCAACTCGCAGAGGTCAGTGGTGAGCCGCTTGGGTCGCTGGACGAGAACCGTCTCCGGTGGACGAAAACCGATCGCTATCGTCTGAAGGGCCAGGTTCTGGCTCGGCAGACGCTACGTCTCGGCCACTTCTTCGGCTGCCCGGAGTGTTTCAATGAAGACATCAACACTTCCGACATGCCCGCGGTTGCGGCAGTGCGGCCCCGGATGCACTGGATGCTCGCCTCCGTCCAGACCTGCGACAAACACCACATCGTGCTGCAGAATATCGGCGATCGTTACAATGGCAGCATGAGACGGAACTGGTCGGACATTGCGGACTCCATCGTACAAAGGCTGCCTGCTCTTGCGGCAACCGCCGTGTCCCGCTCGCCCTCCAAATTCGAAATCTATCTTCTCAATCGGCTGTACGGTACGCCGACGCGGAGTTGGCTCGACCAGCTCGATTTCTTCGCCGCGGAGCACACCGCTCGGATTTTCGGAGCCGTTGCAAAGCCGGATCTCAAAACTGACCTCGATCGGTTGAGCGAGAGCGAACTTCATGAAGTCGGACGAGCCGGGTTCGAGATCGTAAACGGTGGTCAGGAAACCATTTTCCCTTTCCTTCTTGACCTTCAACGAAGCTACAAGCGCGAAGCGAAGAGGCTTCGGGTCTGGGAGATCGGCCCGGTGATGGTTTACGGTCGAATGTACTCAAGCTTGAAACGCCTGGAGAACGATCCGGCATTTCTTCCCGTGCGCCAGACCGTTGCGGATCATGTTCTTGCGCACTTTCCTCTCGGTTCCGGCGATACCGTTTTCGGTCGCACGCTCGACGCGCGCCGATTCCACTCGGTTTTGACGGCCGCGAAACAGTTCAAGATCCGGCCTTCACGCGTGCTGGGAATCCTCACTGCGGGCGGCCTATTGCCCCGACCCGGCTGGAAAGATCACGAAGCGGTGGTGGACGCCTTGGAAGCGGAGACTCTGATCAGACAGCAGATGGAAAGCGTCACGCAAGCACAAGCCCAGCAGCACTTGAATGTGTCCACCAAGGTGATGGACGGCCTGATTGATTACAATGTCATCCGTCGCCACAAGCAGAGTATGGGGCTTCAAGCGCATCGCTTTCTGGTGTCGGACCTGGACGATTTGCTCACGGGTCTCTTTTCCGAGGCCGTCGCCATCGACCCGGACACGAACGGTGTCGTGCCGCTGAATAAAGCCGCCAACCGCGTCAAATCGTCCGTCCACGCCATCGTAACCTTGATCATCAAACGCCGCCTGAAATGCGTGCGATACCGCCCGGACTTTCGCGGGTTCGCTTCGCTCCTCGTGGATCCCGAGGAGGTCGCAGGAGTTTTGAAACAATCGCACCCACGGTTGCTGAACACGTCCGCAACCGCGTCCAAACTAAAACTCTCCCAACGCGCGGTACGTCATTTGGTCCGGCAGGATCTCCTCGTGGGATCCTGGATGAAACATCCGGTCACTCACAAGCGCAGGCTCTTCTTTGAGCCATCGGACGTTGATCGTTTTGAGGAAGAGTATGTCTCCCTTTACAACTTGAGCCGCTCGACCGGCCGTCAGAGCGCCGAACTCAAAAAGGCGTTCGCTGAACGGACCATCCTACCGGTAGTCGAAGAAAACCGCGTGACGACGATCTACCGCCGGGCCGATCTCGTCTGAAGCAGCCGAAACGGCAAAAAGGCTCCCAGTTTGGGGGCCATTTTTTTGGCCTCATTCCTTGGTGATGGCCACACCTGACAGTACCTGATGGCCATTTTGGTCAATCGGCATTGTCGAAAACACCAGCAAAACCGCGGTTTTTTAAATTGGCAATGGACGACCTAGATGTTCCCTCACACTAGACTAGCGCTGTTCGCGCGGACCAGCGTGAACCGATCTTGGATTGCTCCGCGATCCGAGGAAGCCACCGATTGTGACTATCGCATTCACCGTGCCTCTGCTTGCCCGTCGAGGGCTGCCTTCCACGCAAATGGCACAATCAAAACGCCCAGTAAGGCGAACGCTGCCAGTATCGCCCATGCGTCATTGACGCTCCAAACAAAAGCAGCCGCTCGCGCCGAGGCTCAGCATATCGTCTCGACCGGCGTCCGCGTCGGCGCAGCATCGGCACGCGTCAAGGTCAGCAATCTGCGCAAACGATTTGCACCGTCACGCGTGCACTAGGTAATGACCACGCCGCAGTCACACCTTCGCCATTTCTGATGTTCCCAAGCCGTGCTAACCAGCTGTCGGGTCTACAGCGGAGAAGCCGTCTCTCAGGTCGAGGGGATACCCGCACTGGAGTCGGTCATGACCGGTCAAATTCCCTTCTTCGTGCCTAAGCGCACGATCACTGCAAGTGAGGTCGCGGGCATCGCGGGCTTACTTTTTGTTACAAAAGATTTCCTCATTTCGGCTGGAGCAGCGCTAGAGACAGCGCGCCGCGGCGAGCTGAGCTATATGGACAATCACAAGTATCTTGAGGCCTTGAGGCAGACGAATGCAGGCGCTTGTCTCGTCTCCCCGCGCTTCAGCGCATCCGTTCCAAAGGAGACTTACTCTTTTGTGACACCTCAGCCGTACTTGATTTACTCAAGGATCCTCGCGTTGCTCTATCCAGGAGCGGCTATCCCGGGGTCACTTTTCGAGACCGACGGCATTTCTCCAAACGCCACGATTCATGCTTCGGCCATTATCGATTGCGGGGTTACCATCGATCCCGGCGCAGTGATCGGTCCCCGGGCCAAGATCGGTGAACGCACTTATATCGGGTCAAACGTCGTGATCGGTCCAGACGTAACCATCGGGAGCCATAGCTCAGTCGGCGCCAGCGCTATCATTGCGCACGCAACTGTCGGCAATCACGTCATTGTCCATCCAGGCGTATCGATCGGGCAGGACGGCTTCGGATTCGTGCCTGACAAAGGCGGACATATAAAAATTCTCCAGGTCGGAGGCGTCATTATTGAGGACTGCGTCGAAATAGGCGCAAACACGACCATCGATCGCGGGTCGACCCGCAACACGTCTATCGGCGAAGGTACGAAGCTCGATAACCTCGTACAAGTCGCCCACAACGTGACGATTGGCAGACACTGCCTCATCGCCGCGCAAGTCGGAATTGCCGGATCCGCAACTCTCGGGAGCTTTGTTGCAATAGGCGGCCAGACTGGAATTGCTCCTCATCTGACGATCGGCGACGGCGCACAGATAGCCGGTGCAAGCGGCGTCACGCGCGACGTGCCCGCAGGAGAGCGATGGGCAGGATTCCCAGCTCGCCCGAGCCGCAGGTTTTTCCGGCAATACAAGGCCATGGAAATGCTTGCGGCCGGTGACCGCGAGACAAACGATTGATGAACCTGCAAACCGGACCTGGCTGCCGGCCGAGGCACGGATGATCGACTGGCCGGTGAAGTCGGAACCGGTGAAGGCGACCTAGTTGACCTCCGGTTACCGCGGCGGAATGTCGCCGCGTGCCCAGCCCTCGCGCGTATGCGCCCGAAACTCTTCGAACGTTCCGGCCTCGATGGCTGCGCGGATGCCCTGCATCAGGCTCTGGTAATAGGCGATGTTGATTTCCGACAGCAGCATCGCGCCGAGGGTCTCACCTGATCGCACCAGATGATGCAGATAGGCGCGCGAGTAATCGCGTGCCGCCGGCCAAGTGCTCTCTTCGTCCAGCGGCCGCGGATCATCCTGATGCCGCGCATTGCGCATGTTGATCTGGCCGTGGCGCGTGAAGGCCATGCCGTGGCGACCGTTGCGCGTCGGCATCACGCAGTCGAACATGTCGACGCCGCGCGCCACCGCTTCCAGCATATCATCCGGCGTGCCGACACCCATCAGATAACGCGGCCGGTCCGAGGGGAGGATCGGAACCACCTCCTCGATCATCGCCAGCATCACGGCCTGCGGCTCGCCGACGGCGAGCCCACCGATCGCATAGCCATGAAAGCCGATATCGATCAGCCCCTGTGCGCTGGCGCGGCGCAGTTCCGGCACATCGCCCCCCTGCGCGATGCCGAACAGCATGTAGCCGTCCGGCGCCGTCTCGAAGGCGCGCTTGCAGCGCTCGGCCCAGCGCAGCGACAGCTGCATCGCACGATCGATGTCGGCGTGCTCCGCCGGCAGCCGCACGCATTCGTCGAGCTGCATGGCGATGTCGGAATTCAGCAGCCGCTGGATCTCGATGGCGCGCTCCGGCGTCAATTCGAACTTCGCGCCATCGATATGCGAACGGAACGTGACGCCCTGCTCGGTCACCTTGCGGAGCTGCGCCAGCGACATCACCTGGAAGCCGCCGGAATCGGTCAGCATCGGTCCGTTCCAGGTCGTGAATTTTTGCAGACCGCCGAACGACGCGACGCGTTCGGCGCCGGGACGCAGCATCAGGTGGTAGGTATTGCCGAGCACGATATCGGCACCGGCATCGCGCACGTCGCGCCAGTGCAGGCTCTTCATCGCACCGAGGGTGCCGACCGGCATGAAGGCAGGTGTGCGCACCACGCCATGCGGCGTCGTCAGCTGGCCCCTGCGTGCCGTGCCGTCAGTGCGCAGCAGTTCGAAATGATTGGCGACGGTCATTGATTGCGTGTGTCCCGAAACAGCAGACTGGCGTCGCCGTATGAATAGAAACGATAGCCGGTCGCGATGGCATGGGCATAGGCCTGCTTCATCGTATCCATGCCGGCGAAGGCAGAGACCAGCATGAACAGCGTCGAACGCGGCAGATGGAAATTCGTGAGCATGATATCGACGGCGCGGAAGCGATAGCCGGGCGTGATGAAGATCGCAGTCTCGTCGGCGAACGGATGAATAACGCCGTCCTCGGACGTCGCGCTTTCCAGTAGGCGCATCGAGGTCGTGCCGACAGCGACGATGCGTCCGCCGGCTGCATGCGCTGTGTTCAACGCATCCGCCGTTACGCGCGAGATCGTACCCCACTCGGCATGCATCTTGTGCTCTGCGGTGTCGTCGACCTTCACCGGCAGGAACGTCCCGGCTCCGACATGCAGCGTGATGCGATGCAGGCCGACGCCGCGCGCCTTCAGAGCGGCTTCCAGTGCCGGCGTGAAATGCAGTCCTGCCGTCGGTGCGGCGACGGCGCCGTCATTGGCGGCGAACATGGTTTGATAGTCGGCCGTGTCACGCTCGTCCGGAGCGCGTTTTCCGGCGATGTAAGGCGGCAGTGGCGGCGCGCCGAGTTCGGCAATCGCCTGATCCAACGCCGGGCCGTGAAACGAGAAAGAGAAGATGATCTCGCCGGCATCGCCCTTGTGCTCGACTTGAGCGTCGAGATGTCCGAGCAGGCAGACGCGGCCTTCATTGCCGAAGCGCACCGTATCGCCTTCGACGAGCTTCTTTGCAGGCCGTACCAGCGCCTGCCAGCGCGAATTGTCGAGGCGCTTGATCAGCGTCGCATCGATCTTCGGTTCGGTCTCGCGGCCAATACGACGGCCGGTGAGTTGCGCCGAGATAACCCTGGTGTCGTTGACGACCAGCTGATCGCCGGGCTTCAGCCAGGTCGGCAGATCCGATACGACATGATCCTGCACGCCGATACCCGGCTGAACGACAAGTAGCCGCGCGGCGTCGCGCGGGCTGGCAGGCCGCAGCGCGATGTTCTCGGCGGGAAGTTCGAAATCGAAGATATCGGTACGCATGGGTTTGTAGTTATTCCCACTCCGTCATGGCCGGGCTCGTCCCGTCCATCCACATCTTGGTGTTGATGCCTATAAAACGTCGATGCCCGGGACAACTAGCGAAGTTCGCTTCGCGCTGCCCGGGCATGACGAACGTGAGGGAGGAGCTTAACTTAGGCAGCCGCGTCAGCAGCCATGGTGGCCTTGACGATCTTGTCCGGGTTCTGCACCGGCTCGCCGCGCTTGATCTTGTCGACGTTCTCCATGCCTTCGGTGACCTTGCCCCAGACAGTGTACTGCTTGTTGAGGAACGACGCGTCGTCGAAGCAGATGAAGAACTGGCTGTCTCCGGAATCCGGGCTGGCCGCGCGCGCCATCGACAGTGTGCCGCGCACATGCGGCTCGTTATTGAATTCGGCCTTCAGCTTCTTGCCCGAACCGCCGGTGCCGGTGCCCTGCGGACAGCCGGTCTGCGCCATGAAGCCGTCGATGACACGGTGGAAGACGATACCGTCGTAGAAGCCTTCGCGCACGAGCTCCTTGATACGAGCGACATGGCCCGGGGCCAGATCCGGGCGCATCTCGATGGTGACGGGACCCTGGGTGGTTTCAAGGATCAAAGTATTCTCGGTAACAGCCATGCTCGTCTCTCTACTGGTTTGGGTTGGTTTCGGCGGTCGTCAAACCGCACTCGGAAGGGGCGTCCAGCGACCGCGTCGCCCAGGCCCCCGGTAAATGGCATCGGCGTGCAATGTTGCAATGTCTCCATCACAGCCGTTCGGTAAGCAACGCTGTCGGCCTCGGAGGCATCCGGCGTCTCGAAGGTAATTCGCGGCCTTCCGAGAAGTTCACCGGATCGCTTGAAGCTGAACAGTACCGTGATCTCCATGCCCGGATGGCCGCGCGGCAAGGCGGGCGGATGCCAGCACGCTTTCAGCCTTCCGAACATGCCCTCCAGCGTGCTCACGGCTTCAGACTGAGCCGATGCCGGATGCGCCTGAAGAACGCCAGACAGTAATAATGCCGCGAGCAGAGCAATGCCCCTGCATCGCGGCATCATGATGCTCACTTGATGTCGGAAGCGACCTGAACCTTGACCATCTTGTCAGGGTCGGTCACGGCACCACTGGCCGAGCCGGGAGGCGCCTTCTTGAGCTTGTCCACCACGTCCATGCCGGCGACGACGTCGCCAACCACGGTGTATTTGCCGTTCAGGGATGAGCCTTCAGCGAACATGATGAAGAACTGCGAATTGGCCGAATCCGGATCGCCGGCTCGCGCCATGCCGACGACGCCGCGCTTGTACGGCACCTGCGAGAATTCGGCCTTCAGGTTCGGATACTTCGATCCGCCGGTACCGTTGAAGTTCTTGCCGTCGCCGGTCTGCGCCATGAAGCCGTCCATCACGCGGTGGAACGGTACGTTGTTGTAGTAGCCTTCGCGGGCGAGCAGCTTGATGCGCTCGGCGTGCTGCGGGGCGATATCGGTGCGCAGCTTGATGATGATCCGGCCCTTGGTCGTGTCGATCACGACCGAATTGGCCTTGTCGAGGCCAGCCGGAAGGGCTGCCGGAGCCTGCGCGAAAGCGGGAGCCGCGAACATCAGCGCGGCAGCAAGTGCGACTATACGGATCATGGAAACTCCGGATCAGAGAAAGCCGGTCAGCCGGCGTTTGATTAAGCGGCGAATTTGGACTTGAGGCTCTTGGCAACCGCGTCCGGGACGAAAGCCGAAACGTCGCCGCCCATGGCGGCGATTTGCCGGACCAGTGTGGCGGTGATCGGGCGGACACTCACCGAGGCCGGAAGAAATACCGTCTGCACATCCGGCGCCATGGTCTCGTTCATACCGACGATCTGCATCTCGTAATCGAGATCAGTACCGTCGCGCAGCCCGCGGATCATGATGGTCGCACCGATCTGCTGCGCCAGTGTGGTGGTGAGATTGTCATAGGTCGTGCAGTCGAATTCGCAGCCGGCGGCTGACGCCAGCGGTCCGAACACCTGCTTCACCATCTCCAGCCGCTCGTCCGTCGAGAACAGCGGCTTCTTGCCGGGGTGCACGCCGATCGCGACCACGAGCTTGTCGCACAGGCCAACGGCATGGCGGACCACATCGAGATGGCCATTGGTGACGGGATCGAATGAACCGGGATAAAGCGCGATACGGGGCATTCCCCCTCCTACCCCGCCCCCGTTCGAGCCGCAAGCCGACTTGGTTCCGCCCGCTCGGGCCGAATGGCCGATGTTTATTTTCGGACAGGGCTCGAACCGGATGCCGGGTCAGCGCGTCTACTGGGTACGCAGCAACGATATTGAAAACATTGGGCTTTCGAGCCTCATGTGTCGTCATGCGCGTACGGACGAAACACAAACTGGGCCGGATGAAACCACTTTGCCCGGACACGACAACTTCCTGAAACCGGGCCTGATTAATCAGGCAAGCACAGGAAGCGACAAACAAACCGGGCCAAAACGGCCCGAATGACAGGGGACCGTCATGATCAAGACTCTCTCAGCAGTTGCCGTCGCAGCTTTCATCGCAGCCGCCCTCACCGTTCTGCCGGGCTTTGCCCCGAAGGTCGAGGCGTCGGTGCCGGTGGCCCTCGCCAAGGCCGACCGTCTGGACATCCACACCGTAGGTCGCAACTGCTCCGAGCAGGCCTGGCCGAACTTCGAGGCCTCCTGCCTGCGTAACGCAGCCAGCAAGACGATCACTGTCCGCGAAGTACGCCTCGTGACCACCGAGCGTCGCTAAGCGGCAAAGGATACCGCACCCCGGTCAGAGCCAGGGTGTTCTGATATTCAATCTGGACAACCACGATCCACTCACCGAACCCGCACGACGCATAGTTCAGTGAAACTCTCGCGACACCTGCTTCAACTAATTTCATAGCAATTCGCGACGCAACGTCGCAGACTGCTGGTTAAGCGCGATCGTGAAAGCGCGAGTCCCGTGAGGGCTGCCAGTGACCGCCATCCCAGCCGCATCGCCAGGCCACTCTGGCGGACTTCCTCTCACGGCAACGATCGGCGCGCTCGGCGTTGTCTATGGTGATATCGGCACCAGCCCCCTTTACGCATTGAAGGAAGCCGTGAAGGCAGCGGCCCATGGCGGGCCTCTCACGTCCGAAGCGACGCTCGGTGTGGTGTCGCTTATCCTCTGGGCGTTGATCCTGATTATCTCCCTGAAATACGCGCTTCTAATTCTGCGCGCCGACAATCGCGGCGAAGGCGGCATCGTCGCCCTGCTGGCACTGCTCCACGCGCGCAACGCAGAGCCGGGCACGTGGCGCATACATCTGCTGGTCGTCGGTCTCGTCGGCGCCGCCCTGCTCTATGGCGACGGCGCCATTACGCCGGCGATCTCGGTCCTATCAGCCATTGAAGGCCTCAAGGTCGATGCACCGTCGCTTGCGCCAGCCGTGGTGCCGCTCACCGTCATCATTCTGATCGGGCTGTTTCTGATGCAGAGCAAGGGCACCGGTTTCATCGGCGGTATCTTCGGGCCAGTGATGCTGGGCTGGTTTGCCGTGCTGGCGCTGCTCGGCATCCATGGCATCGTGCAATCGCCCGGCGTGCTCGCTGCCGTCAGTCCGCTCTATGCCTTCGAATTCCTGATCCACCAGGACTTCCACATCAGCTTTGCCATTCTCGGCGCTGCCTTCCTTGCCGTGACCGGCGGCGAAGCGATGTATGCCGATATGGGCCATTTCGGCCGGATGCCGATCAGGCTCGCCTGGTTTGCCATCGCCCTGCCGGCGCTGGTGCTGAACTATTTCGGCCAGGCGGGACTGCTGATCGCCGACCCGACCGCCATCAACAACCCGTTCTATCAACTGGCGCCGGACTGGCTGCACTACCCGCTGGTGGCCTTTGCCACTGTCGCGACGGTGATCGCCTCGCAGGCTATCATTTCCGGTGTGTTCTCGCTGACGCAGCAATCGATCCAGCTCGGCTTCCTGCCGCGGATGCAGATTCGGCACACCACCAGCCACGCCATGGGCCAGATCTATGTGCCGCTGGTGAACTGGCTGCTGGCGGCGGCGACGCTGGCCGCCGTGCTCAGCTTCGGCACGTCGGACGCACTGGCAGGCGCCTATGGCATCGCCGTATCGCTGCTGATGGCGATCACCACGCTGCTCGCGGCATTGGTCGCACTGCAATGGGGCTATCCGCCGCTTCTCGTCGTGTCGGTGAACGGCTTCTTCTTCATCATCGATTGCATCTTCTTCGCCGCCAATTCCACGAAGCTGTTCGAAGGCGGCTGGTTTCCGCTATTCTTGGCGGCTGCTGTGGCGTTCCTGATGCTGACATGGCGCAGCGGCGTCAAACTCGTCGAAAGCGCCCGCGCCAAACTGCGTCAACCCGAAGAGGACCTGATCGAGACGGCCGTCAGTCGCTGCCATGCGCGGCTCAATGGCACCGCGGTGTTCCTGGCATCCATGCCGAATGGCGTGCCGCTGGCACTGACGCAATTCGTCAAGCATAACCACGTCCTACATGAGCGGGTCATTCTGGTGACTGTGCTGATCTCCGAAGTGCCGCGCGTCCCGGATGCCGATCGCGCCGAAATTATCGAAGTCATTGAAGGGATCACGCGCGTCATCCTGCATTACGGCTTCATGCAGTATCCAACGATTTCAGACGGGCTCGGCCTGGCCTCCGAACAGGGCAAGCTGCCCGGCATCGACCTCGCCGAGATCACCTATTACATCGGCCGGGAGACCATCATTCCCAGCGACAAGGTCGCCGGGATGGCGGTGTGGCGCGAAACCGTATTCGCGTTCCTGCAACGTAACGCCGAACGCTCCGCAGCGTTCTTCGGCGTGCCGACCAAGCAGGTCGTCGAGTTCGGCACCGAAATCGAGATATAAGCCGCGCGCGACTTAAGCCTCGGCCGGTCACGACTGCTCGCAGCAGGCCTGGCCGAACGTCGAGGCCTCCTGCCTGCGCTCTAGCGATCGACGCCCGCAAGGCGCGGGGCCTCTGCGAAACACGCGATGAGCATTTCGGTAAGAACCCGCACCTTCCGTGCGGGATGCTGACTTGGCGGCCGGATGACATAGACACCTGCCGGTGGTGGCGGATGGCGTGTCATGACCGGAACAAGCGCGCCCGAGGCGACATCGTCATGGGTGATGCCATCGGGGAGCCAGGCGATGCCGAGTCCTGCCAATGCTGCGGCGCGGAGAGCCGTGCCGTTGTCGGCTTTGAAGCGCCCTTGCGGGCGCACCGTGATTGTCTTGTCGCCATCCATGAATTGCCAAGCTTCTGTGCCCTGCATGAGAGCCTGATGCGCGACGAGTTCGTCCGGCGTCTCGGGGGAACCATGCGCTGCGATATAGTCCGGGCTCGCGACCAGTTTTCCATAGATGGGACCGACGTGTCGCGCGATCAGGTTGGAGTCCGGAAGATAGCCAACCCGGATCGCGCAATCGAAACCTTCGGCGATGAGATCAACGAAGCGATCACTGTAGACGCTATGGATGTGGAGCTGCGGGTGCCGTCGCGCCATGTCCGCAAGCACGGGAGCTAAGTGCGTTGGGCCGAAAGTCAGCGGCACAGCAATGCGCAAGCGGCCGCAAAGCTCGCCATCAGGCAGGAGCAACTCCCTGGCCGCGTCGATCTCGGCGCAAGCACGCGCTGCATGGTCGCGAAACGCGACCCCCGCTTCGGTGAGCGCAGCGCCGCGCGTGGTTCGTGCGAGAAGCTGCACGCCAAGTTCCGCTTCAATGCGAGCAAGCTGCCGACTGACGATCGACTTGGAGACGCCGAGCCGGCGCGCGGCGGATGACACGCCCCCGGCGTCGGCGACTTCCACGAACGTCCTGAGATCTTCGATATCCAATTCGGCGTTCCCCGTTCTGCGACACAGCTTGGCACGAGCGGTCACTATCGCATTACCGACAAGAACGGCAATACGCCCTCAGACAACGTCGCCGTTGGCGCATGTCTCCCGATCCGTCTCACTTAACAACGGCAGCAGAGGATATATTCATGACCTTTCGTAATGGCCTTGCGTCGCTTCTTCGCCCCGAAGATTCGGTTCTCGTTCTGATCGACCACCAGCCGTTCCAGATGGCCGCCCTGAACAGCCACGACCAGCAGATGGTGATCAACAACACGGTGGGCCTGGCCAAGGCCGCCAAGGTTTTCGGCGTCCCCACGATCCTGACGAGCGTGCTCATTGAACGTGGCGGTGTCCTGTTTCCACAGATCACCGATGTCTTCCCCGGACAGGAGGTGATCGACCGGACCTGGGTCAACACCTGGCAAGATCCGAAGGTGGTGAACGCGGTGAAGGCGACGGGTCGCAAGCAACTCATCATCGCTGGCCTGTGGACCGAAGTCTGCGTGGCAATGCCCACGATCCAGGCGCTCGGCGAGGGCTGGGACGTTACTGTCGTCACCGACGCGTCCGGCGGCATGTCGCTGGAAGCCCATGAGGTCGCGATCCAGCGCATGATCCGAGCTGGCGCCAACATGATGACCTGGTTCGCAGTGATCGGCGAATGGCAGCGCGACTGGGCCCGGCTGGAGACGGTGCCCGGAGTGACGGACATCATGATACGGCACGGCGGCGGCACCGGTATCGCCTATGTGTGGGAGCAGCAACTGCTCAACACGCCGGTGCCGAAAAGCTAACTGAGGCAAGGGACGGCGCGACTGTACGAGCATCGACCGCTCATCGCGGTTTCGCCGCCCACCCTCAGCGCAAAACAACGGCCAAGCGCAGCGGGAACGAGCTGTCCCGCCCAAGATCTGACTGCCCTCGTCGATGAAAACGCCTGATGATCAAGTTGAGCTTCGTTCTTGCGGCGACGATCGCCGCGACGACTACATTCGTACAGGCACAGGTCGGCACTGACGTCGAGCGCGCGCCAACGCTGACGAACGAACGATATCGTGAGGATTGGTCCTATCTCGCGGATCCATCTAAGCGAACCGGCCATTGGACGGAGCCCTTCAAATACATCCCGTTGCAGGAGCAAGCATTGATTTATCTCGCGACCGGCATGGAAGTCCGGTCGCGCTACGAAGGCTATACCAACGTCAATTGGGGATCCGCGCCGAATGACAGTTATATCTGGCACCGTTTCATGCCCTATGCCGACCTTCACGCAGGCAAGGTGCGGTTTTTCACCCAACCCATCTTTTCGACGATCACCGGCACCAGCCGTCCCGAGCGTCCGGTCGATACGACCGGCGCCGATATGCTTCAGGCATTCGGCGAGATCGAAATGGATGTCGGAGACCGCAGCACACTGCGCATGTCGGCGGGGCGCAAGCTGATGTCGCTGGGCGCTGGCCGCTTCATCGACACCCGCTACGGTCCCAATGTTCCGCAGGCCTTTGACGGTCTCGACGCGATCGTCACCGGACCTGATCGCCAGATGACGCTGTTTTACGCCCGTCCCGTTGACAATTTTCCGGGCGATTTTGATGATCGCATGTCGCGCCAAAAAACCGTCTGGGGCGCCTATGCAACCCAATGGCTGCGGGAGAACAAGTCGGTCGGTGTCGATATCTACTATCTCGGTTTGCTGGATCGCGATGCGGTTTTCGATCAAGGCCGCGGCAGGGAACTCGCGCATACATTCGGAACGCGAATCTTCGGCGACACGGGCGCCTGGTTCTGGAACGTCGAAGGCGCCCTACAGCGTGGGACTTTCGGAACGCGACGCGTGGAAGCATGGGGTATTGGTGGTGAATTCGGCTATCGCTTCCTTCAGACGCCTTTTCAACCCGAACTCCGGTTCATGTCCGATGTTATTTCGGGAGACGGCAACCCGGACGATGCAAAGCTCGGGACGTTCAATCCTCTATTTCCGAGGGGCAAATATTTCGGTGCTCTGTCTCCGGTCGGCCCGCGCAACCTCATTCAGGTCCGGCCGTCGATCACCGTCTATCCGCGCAAAGATGTCGCAGTCTCGCTCACCGGAGCGGCCTATTGGCGACAGAGCACGGTCGATGGGATCTACGGGGTCCCCGGAAATCTCGTGAGAAGCGGCAAAGGCAGCGATGCGCGCTACATCGGACATCAGATCGAGCTGTCCGTAGCATGGCAGGCTACGGCCGAGCTCAATCTGTCTGCATCGTTGAGTGCCTTCGAAGCCGGGCGTTTCCTATCGGACACCGGACCCGCACAGACCATAACCCTGATCAGCGTGATGGCGAACTTCCGGTTCTAGCTGTGACACGACCTGATCGACGAGTTGAACAAGGAGTTCTCATGGAAATCGGCATCGACAGTTTTGCAGCCATCCTTCCCGATCCAGCGACGGGCAAGCTGCCTTCAGCGACCGATCGCATGGCGGACCTCCTTGATGAGGTCGAGGTCGCCGACCGGGTTGGGCTCGATGTCTTCGGCATCGGTGAGCATCACCGCGCCGAATTCCTCGATTCCGCGCCCGCGATCATCCTGGCCGCGGCAGCAGCGCGCACCAGCCAGATTCGTTTGACCAGCGCCGTAACAGTGCTGAGCGCCGCTGATCCCGTGCGCGTGTTTCAGGAATTCGCGACTCTCGATCTCATCTCGAAAGGCCGTGCGGAACTCGTCGTTGGTCGAGGCTCGTTTGGCGAAGCCTATCCGCTGTTTGGCATGGACCCGCAGGACTATGACAAACTCTTTGCCGAGAAGCTCGCGCTGTTCTTGAAGCTTGGCGAGACCAAACATCCGATCTGGAAAGGTCGCTTTCGTTCGGCGCTCGAGGGCCAGGGTGTCTATCCGCGTCCGCATCAAGCCCGGCTGCCGATCTGGATCGGCGTCGGCGGCACGCCGGAATCCTTCGCGCGCGCCGGCACGCTGGGCCTGCCCCTGATGGTCGCGATCATCGGCGGCACATTCGAACGTTTTCGTCCGCTCGTCGATCTCTATCGCGACGCCGGCAGCCGCGCCGGGCACAGTCCCGACAAACTCAAAGTGGGTGTGCACGCGATGGGTTTTGTCGGCGAGACCACCGCAGCCGCCAAAGACGCCTTCTTCCCCGGCTGGGCGCATCTGACGGCGAGAATCGGCCGCGAACGTGGCTGGTCACCACCGTCGCGCCAGCAATTTGACGCCATGGCCGGCCCGGAAGGCGCGTTCCTCGTCGGCGATCCCGCAACGGTCGCAGCGAAGATGCGCCATGCCGATGAGGCTCTCGGCGGCGTCTCGCGCATCACCTTCCAGATGAGCACGGCTTCCCTCGAAACCGCCGCGATGAAGCGTTCGATCGAGCTTCTCGGCACTGACGTCGCGCCGATCATCCGGGCGGCGCACGCACGGACATGAGAAGCACTGCATGTCTCTCATGCAGCGTATGACGGTTCTCTTCACGACGTGAACCTGACGCGCTGAATTGCCGCACGCGTGGCGGCATCGGACAAAGCCGCCAAAGTCATCTACTCTGCTCGCGACGCACTGTGCGAAAATATAAGGCACGCCGGATTGGAGACATCCGGCAGATCAACGAAAGAGGTGAAATGGCGGACGCTTCCGGTTTTAGTTTGGGACACGCAATTGTCCTGCTGGGTGCGGCCACCGTTGCAGTGCCACTGTTCAAGCGATTGGGCCTCGGCTCCGTCCTCGGTTATCTCATCGCCGGCTTGGCCGTCGGGCCGTTCGGCCTTGGCCTGTTCAATGATCCCGAGACGCTGCTGCATACGGCCGAGCTCGGCGTCGTCATGTTTCTGTTCATCATCGGGCTGGAAATGCGCCCGTCAAAGCTGTGGAAGCTGCGCCGGCAGATCTTTGGCCTTGGCGCAGCGCAGGTCATCACCTGCGGCTTCCTGCTCACGCTGGTCGGGATGGCCGCGGGCCTCAGCTTTCCCGTCGCCATGATCGGCGCCATGGGCTTTGTGCTGTCCTCCACCGCCGTCATCATGCAGCTGCTGGAGGAACAAGACGAGACCACATCGCCAGAAGGCCAGCGCGCCATCGCGATCCTGTTGCTGGAGGATCTTGCCATCGTTCCGCTGCTGGCGCTGGTCGCTATCTGGGGCGCCGCCGATGCGCCGGCCGCCGCGAACGCAAAACCGATGTGGCAGAGCGCCGCCATCGCCCTCGCCGGCCTCGCCGCGCTGCTGGCGGCGGGCCGCTGGCTGCTCGACCCGTTCTTCCGCATCATTGCTCGGGCCGGCGCGCGCGAAGTGTTGACCGCCGCAGCGCTGCTCGTCGTGCTCGGCTCCGCCGTGTTCATGCAGAGCGTCGGCCTGTCGATGGCGATGGGCGCCTTCCTCGCCGGCGTGCTGCTCTCGGAATCGAACTTCCGGCATCAGCTCGAGGCCGACATCGAACCGTTCCGCGGCATCCTGCTCGGCCTGTTCTTCCTCAGCGTCGGCATGTCGCTGAATCTGCGCATCGTCGCCAGTGAATGGATCATGGTGCTGGGCGGCGTCGTGGCCTTCATGATCGTCAAGGCGATCGGCATCTATGTGATCGCGCGCCTCGCAAAGTCTGATCACGCCGCCGCCACCCACCGCGCCGCGCTGTTCGCGCAAGGCGGCGAATTCGCCTTCGTCCTCTATGCGGCTGCCGGCACCGCTGGCATCTTCGACACCCGCGTCTCCGCGGTCATGAGCGCGATCGTCATCCTGTCGATGGCACTGACGCCCATCGTGTTGCTGATCCACGCGCAGATGCGGCAGAGCACGCCGGTCTCCATGGACGGCATCGACAAAGCCGACGGCCTGCGCGGGAAAGTGCTGTTCATCGGCTTCGGCCGCTTCGCGCAGGTGGCGAGCCAGGCCCTGCTGGCGCGCAACATCGAACTTTCGCTGATCGAAACCGATGTGGACATGATCCGCGCCGCCGGCAATTTCGGCTTCAAGATCCACTATGGCGACGGCACCCGCCTCGACGTGCTGCACGCTTCCGGCGCTGGCACCGCTGAAGCGATCCTGATCTGTGTCGACAAACCGGAGGCAGCAGATCACATCGTCGAACTGTGCCGCTCGGAATTCCCGCTGGCCAAACTCTATGTCCGCTCCTACGACCGCGGCCATTCGCTGCGCCTCATTCATGCCGGCGTCGATTTCCAGATCCGCGAAACCTTCGAATCCGCACTGCTGTTCAGCGAAGCCGTCCTGACCGGCCTCGGCCTCGACGAAGACGAGGCCCGCGAAGCCATCGCCGATGTCCGCGACCGCGACGCGCAACGCGTCGAGCTGGAAGTCATCGGCGGCCTGGAAGCCGGCCGCAAGCTGCTCCGCGGCAATGCCGAAACGCCGGAGCCGAGCCCGTTCTTCAAGACACGGCCGGCGAGTGCGGAGTAGCGGTTCCACGAACGGTGTCGAAAATTGGGATGTGAGGTCCGAGACCGGCCGACGACGCCGACGATTGTCTCTGCAAGCAAAAAGCCCGCGGCATAACCCCGGGCTTTTTTGATCGACTTGTCGAAGGCGGATGCGGAGAGCCTCAGCCCTCCGCCACCGGCGCACCGTTGCCATTCTCGCCCTCTTCGCCCTCGCCCGCCTCGCCGATATGCTCGACCGACACGACGTGTTCGTCGTCAGCCGTGTTGAACACGATGACGCCCTGGGTCGAACGGCCGGCAATGCGGATACCTTCCACCGGGCAGCGGATGAGCTGGCCCTTGTCGGTGACAAGCATGATCTGGTCGCTGTCCTCGACCGGGAACGAAGCGATCAGCTTGCCATTACGGTTGTTGACCGACATCGCGACGATGCCCTTACCGCCGCGGCCGGTGGTGCGGTACTCGAACGACGAGGTCCGCTTACCGTAGCCGTTCTCGCTGATGGTCAGTACGAACTGCTCACTGGCCGACATCTCGACATAGCGCTGCTCGCCGAGTTCGATGGCTCCCGTCGCCTCTTCGGTCTCCACGGCAGCCGCCGCTTCGTCCGCAACATCGGCACGCTCCTCGGCGCCGCCGCGACGTACCGCATTGGCACGGCGCAGATAGGCCGCGCGTTCGTCGGAATTGGCCTCGAGGTGGCGCAGGATGGTGAGCGAGATCAGCTTGTCGCCGTCCGCCAGCGAGATGCCGCGCACGCCCATCGAGCTGCGGCCCTGGAATACGCGGACGTCAGTCACCGGGAAACGGATGCACTGGCCGCCGGCAGCGGTCAGCAGCACGTCATCATGTTCGGTGGCGATCTGCACATCGACGATCGCTTCGCCCTCATCGAGCTTCATCGCGATGATGCCGGAGCGCCTGACATCGACGAAGTCAGAGAGCTTGTTGCGGCGGACGTTGCCGCCTGTCGTCGCGAACATCACGTCGAGATCGTTCCACGTCGCCTCGTCCTCAGGCAGCGGCATGATCGTGGTGATGCGTTCGCCCTGCTCCAGCGGCAGGATGTTGATCATCGCCTTGCCGCGGCCGTTTGGCGGCGCGATCGGCAGACGCCAGACCTTTTCCTTGTAGACCTGGCCACGCGACGAGAAGAACAGCACCGGCGTATGGGTCGAGGCCACGAACAGACGCGAGACGAAATCCTCGTCGCGCGTCGCCATGCCGGAGCGGCCCTTGCCGCCGCGGCGCTGCGCCCGATAGGTCGAAAGCGGCACGCGCTTGACGTAGCCATGATGCGACACCGTCACCACCATGTCTTCGCGCTGGATCAGGTCCTCGTCTTCGACCTCGCCTTCCTGTTCCATGATGACGGTCTTGCGCGGCGTCGCGAATTCCGCCTTCACCGCGCCGAGCTCGTCCTTGATGATGCCCTGAACGCGCGCGCGCGAACGCAGGATCTCCAGATAGTCCGCAATCTCGACGGCGAGCTTGTCCAGTTCGTCGGAAATTTCCTCGCGGCCCAGAGCTGTTAAACGTGCGAGGCGCAAGTCGAGAATGGCCTTGGCCTGTTCGAAGGACAGCCGCGCGGTGCCGTCTTCCTCGAGGCGATGACGCGGATCGTCGATCAGCATCATCATCGTCGCCACATCCTGCGCCGGCCAGCGGCGCTCCATCAGGATATCGCGCGCAGTGGTCGGATCCGGCGAGGTCCGGATCACACGAATGACCTCGTCGATATTCGCCACCGCAATGGCCAGGCCGACGAGGATATGCGCGCGATCGCGCGCCTTGTTGAGCAGGAACTTGGTACGGCGCGTGACGACCTGTTCGCGGAACGCGACGAAGATCGTCAGTAGGTCCTTCAGGTTCATCAGCAACGGCCGGCCGGTGTCGAGCGCCACCATGTTGGCGCCGAAATTGGTCTGCAGCGGCGTGAACTTGTAAAGCTGGTTGAGCACCACCTCCGGCACCGCGTCCCGCTTCAGTTCGACGACGACGCGAAAACCGTCGCGGTCAGATTCGTCTCTGAGATCGGAGATGCCTTCGATCTTCTTATCGCGCACCAGTTCGGCGATGCGCTCCACCATGGTGGCCTTGTTCACCTGGTAGGGAATTTCAGAGACGATGATCGCTTCGCGGTCCTTGCGCGTCGGCTCGATAGAGACCTTGCCGCGCATCACGATGGAGCCGCGGCCGGTGTGATAGGCCGTACGAATCCCGGCGCGGCCGAGGATGATGCCGCCGGTCGGGAAATCCGGACCCGGAATGATCTTGTTCAGATCGTCAATGGTGAGCGACGGATCATCGATCAGCGCGACGCAGGCGTCGATGACTTCGCCGAGATTGTGCGGCGGGATGTTGGTGGCCATGCCCACGGCGATACCGCCGCCGCCATTGACCAGCAGATTGGGAAACTTGGCGGGCAACACGCGTGGCTCGCGGAACGAGCCGTCGTAGTTGTCCTGATAGTCGACCGTGTCCTTGTCGAGATCGTCGAGCAGCGACTGCGCGATCTTGGTCAGGCGCGATTCCGTGTATCGCATCGCGGCGGCCTGATCGCCATCCACCGAACCGAAATTGCCCTGACCGTCGATCAGCGGCACGCGCATCGAGAAGTCCTGCGCCATGCGGACCATGGCGTCATAGACCGACTGGTCGCCATGCGGATGATATTTACCGATCACGTCGCCGACGGTTCGCGCCGACTTGCGATACGGCTTGTTCCACTCGAAGCCGTTCTCGTACATCGCGTAGAGAATGCGGCGATGCACCGGCTTCAAGCCGTCGCGCGCATCCGGCAGCGCACGCGCCACGATCACGCTCATGGCGTAATCGAGATACGAACGCTTCATCTCATCGAGGATGGATACGGGACGAATATCCGAGGGGGCCGGTGGCTCCCCAGGCTTCTGGTCTTCAGTGTCGGACAAGGATGATTTCCGGTCAGGTTTTGCTGGGAATCATATAGCGCATCGCGCGGCTTCAAGCCACCCCGCAGACAACGCCCGCGGCTCTATTTTCCTGCTGATTTTTCAAATGCTTACGGGAGCTGTACAGGGCTTGTGAAGTGCCCCCGAATAAGCCAGCCCAAAGCAGCCGAATCTTGCGAAAATCATGCGCCCGTCTTGCGGCAATCTAGCGACCGAACACCACGGTGTGCATGACCCGGCCGGGCACAAGGGTGAACACGCCGGCGATCACCAGGGCGCCGGCGAAGATCGAAATCATGGTGATGGCATGCGCCCTGACGCGGTGCCGGCGCGCGGCGACCACTCCGACCACCAGCATCACCGGCGCGATGATCGACAGCAGGTGGATCGGGCTCCAGTCTCGCCACAGCCGGTAGCTATGGCCATGGATCCCAAACGAGCTGATCGCAACGGTGGCGAGCAACGCCACCCAGATCCAGCCGAGCGTCTTGTGCGGTAGCGTGCCCTTGGGCGCGATTAATTGAACGACACCGAGCACGAATGCGACCATGGCCGCAAAAGCATGCAGCGGGATTGGAGCGGCGGCATCAAGCAGCGGCTGCAGCGACATGGTGGCCCTCGCGTTCAGGAGGCAGAGTCAGCTCACCATCGCAGAAATCTTTCCATTGTAAAGATCATATTGCCGCCACGTTGCCGCAGCTAACCGTCCCCTCAAAAAAGCAAAACGCGCTGCGAGCAATCAGCTCACAGCGCGCGATGCAGAAGTTCAGGACGTCCTGACAGCAGATCAGAAGGGTTATATGTGGTTATGGACGTGATGCGTGAGGCGGTCGAGGAGCGCGCCGGTGACCGAGGCTGGATTCCGGGATATCTCCAGGTCGCGCCTGGCGGACGGCTGCACTTTGTTTCGTGCGCGCCTCACGGGCTGATCGTGGCTGAATGGTTGGTTTCGGACGCAAGGCTCTCCGAGACAGGGGACCGCGCTAGTCGAGGCGACCCAAAGTATCCATGCCTCGCTCCGGGCGGACCGGGGCTCGACCACGCAATGATTCAAATCGTGAGCGAGCGTCAGATGCTGCCACCAGGCCCCCGTGCGAAATGTTGAGATCCATCAAGTTCACAGTTGCCAGCTAATCCAGTGGTTTGGCTTTTATCGCCTTGGTCACCCAGGGCGGTCTCATTGATATGCTCTCCCAGGACTCGCGTGATGACCTTATCGAAATTGAGGGGGTCGGCACCGTTGACTTGTATCAAGGACCATCCGTCCCGGCGCAAGCACTCGCCGATCTCCCTTGAGATATTGGCCTGCTTCAAGCCCCTGTCCACGCCGAGTTCGAACAGGAGGACTTCGATGAGCGGCTGGTGCGCATGCCGATCCGTAAGACGGCGGCGCAACGTTTCCTGCGGCGCATCGAGCTGGACAAGCAGGTCCGGTCGCGGAAGGAACGCTAGGCAGTCACGAACCACGTCAATGCTTGGAGTTCGCGCCAGCAAAACCAGCGCACACAATGCCTGGATCAGGCCTTCTTCAAAAATGAAGTAACCTTCCGATTCCTGCGCTTTACGCCAAGATTCGCACAGTAGAGCGATGTCGACCTTCATGCGCCACGACCATGTGCGGCTTCGTAGCGGGATTGATGCTAGAAGCCGCGCCGCGACACCGTCCTTCGGCAGGGTCGATAGCAAGACAGGACCGGAGGTGGCAATCTTTCTGCCAATACGCCCAATGCCATGGCGCGTCTCCGGGCCGTCATCCTGGGCCGACGCATATTCAATCAGGCGATAACCGTTCACTGTCTTCAGGTTGATGCCTTCTTGCGCCAGCCCCCGGCAGAGGCCGCGAAGAAGTGTGGTCTTGCCTGCACCAGGCGGCCCAAATAACTCGATGATCATGGTGGAATGCCCAGCGCCTCGGAACAAGCCGTCATTTACCTGCAGGTCAGAGCTTAGCCGGATTACAAACCACACCAACGTTCATTTGAATGACTGTTCGGATCCGCGGACTGTCGCCCGTCGACTAGTCGGATCACGCCTGCCGCTCCGTTCCGGCATCGTGCGAATGCATGAAGACGTCGTCCCGACATCGAGGTTAGCGTCGGCGGACTCGAGGGACATATCCTTATGCTCAACGGAGACACGTTCAGCTATCGCGCGAGCCACCAGTCGGTTGATGTCGTTGCCGACTACGTCACCACCTTCGAGGTGGGCCATTGCGCGGCATTGTGGCGGGACGTCGAACAGCCCTTGCTCGAAAGCATTCTGCGCCGGCTCGGAGGGCCACAGCGAACAAGCCTCGACTTCGCCTGCGGAACCGGACGCATTGCGAAGGTCGCCGCTCGGTTGTTCGGCTCGGTTGTCGGGGTCGATGTGTCAGAAGCGATGCTTTCGGCAGCTTCGGTGCCAGACAACGTGACGCTGCTATGCGTCGACGTCACCAAGGTTCCTCTCGAACAGACATTTGACGTTGCCACCGCATTTCGGTTCTTCTTGAATGCAGAAGACACGCTTAGGCGCGACGCATTGCGGGCGATCTATCGGCATCTTCGCAACGACGGCATATTGGTGTGCAATATCCAGCTCAATGCAACGTCACCCATCGGGTCGTTCAGTCGTGTCCTGAACTGGGATATCCGAGCAGACCTCGACACACCCTGACTTTGTATCAATTTTCAAGCCTGCTGTCGGATGAGGGATTTGAGGTCGTGGAGAGCACGTATTACGGCTATCTCCCGCGACCGGGCCGGTTGTTTCCACATCTCTGCGAGGCGCTGATCGAGCCATTCGAAAAGGCGTGCCGGAGGCTCAAGGTGCCGGGATTATTGGCGGAGAGTTTTATTGTCGCGGCGCGAAAGCGGGAACGCCTGTTTCCTCAGGTGCAGGACCCTCGGCGAATCGTGCAGGCACCAACAACCTCTTGAGGTTCGGGAGCATGATCATCGAGTTCTTTGGCCCGGCAGCCGCAGGAAAGACCACCTTCGCCCACGCGCTGTGCAAGCGGCTCAACGAGCGCGGCCATCATGCGAATGTTGTGCTCAGCTAGCCCAAGGGTCCGGCAGCCCGCTCTCCCTGTCCAAGAGAAGCCCAAACCTCTCGCCGCCCTCCATTACAACGGGCTTTACGCGAAATCGGCTGGCAATGCGTTGATTTATCAAACGAAAGCCCCCCTTGTTTACACAAGCGGGCCCCACAGAATCTGATCGAGTCTCGTCGGCAATCCGGAAGCTGAAAAACGCTAAGTCATTGAAGAAGCGACGAAAGCGTTTTTTAGTTTACACACAGCTCCAACCAACAGTCAGAACGGGATGTCGTCATCCATGTCGCTGCCACGGCCACCACCGCCACCTGCCGGTGCGGCCACGCGGCGCTGCGGCGGAGCGCTCGACTGGCCGCCGCCGAAGCTGTCGCCCATGTCATCGCCGCCGTAACCGCCGCCACCACCCGCGCCGCCGCCCTTGCCGTCGAGCATGGTCAGCGTCGAATTGAAGCCCTGCAGCACGATCTCGGTGGAGTATTTCTCGACACCCTGCGGATCAGTCCATTTGCGGGTCTGCAGCGCGCCTTCGATATAAACCTTGGCGCCCTTCTTCAGATACTGCTCAGCGACCTTGGCGAGACCTTCGCTGAAAATCACGACGCGGTGCCACTCGGTCTTTTCCTTGCGCTCGCCGGTGCCCTTGTCGCGCCAGGTATCCGAGGTCGCGACGGTCAGGTTGACGACCGGGTTGCCGTTCTGCATCCGGCGGACTTCTGGATCCTTGCCGAGATTGCCGACCAAAATCACCTTGTTGACGCTACCCGCCATACCACTCTCCTACGCTCGAACCTGAATTTGCTGATTGGGCGCCGGCGCAGGCCCTGGCCCGCGCGCAAACGCCGCTGATGATGGGACCCTATACGGTCCGCGCTCCCGCGCAGGCCCCCGCGACCGGGTTATCCACGATCTCTTATATGATCGTCCTCGTATATAGCATGTTCCATTTTTGTTCTCAAGGACACCCCTTGGCGAATTGTTGGGCGACGACGAAGTGCCGAGTCGTCGCTGTCGCGTCTGAGTCGAGCAATAGTGGAACCCGAAGGGAACCGCGCCCCGCCAAAATTCATATACCTTTCATTAACTTAGAAACGGCCAAACATCGAAGACGAGTGTGCTATTTGGGTGACGGACTTTTTGGCAGACTTGCGTATATTTCGATCACTGAATTGCATTTGGCGCTTGCGCCGGGACACGAGGCTTCGCCGACGCGAAGCAATTTTGGGGAGAATTCACATGAAGAAGTTTCTTTTGGGCACCGTTGCCTTGATCGCTCTGGGCGCTTCGGTTCCGGCAATGGCCGCTGACCTCGCCGCTCGTCCCTACACCAAGGCTCCGGCCTATGTTCCCGCCCCGATCTACAACTGGACCGGTTTCTACATCGGCGGTCACGTCGGCGGCGCGTTCAATGGTTCGAACGGCTTCGGCGGCACTTCCGACAATTCGGACGGTCGCTTCCTCGGCGGCGTGCAGATCGGTTACGACTACCAGTTCGCTCCGAACTGGGTGTTCGGCATCGAAGGTCAGTACAGCTGGGTTGGTTCGAACAACACCAACGTCGCTTTCGTTCCGGCTGGCGTCACCTACAACCTGAACCAGAAGGGCCTCGCCTCGGTCACCGGTCGTATCGGTTACACCTGGGGTCCGGCACTGCTCTACGTGAAGGGCGGCTACGCTTACTCCGACTACAGCGAATCGCTGGTCACGACCGTTGGCGCCGTTCCGGTTGCCTTCGCAGCTGGCACCAAGCATGACGGTTACACCGTCGGCGCCGGCCTCGAATACCTGTTCACCCAGAATTGGTCGGGCAAGGTTGAGTACCAGTACTACGACTTCGGCAAGACCACCTTCGCTGCTCCGTCGCCGATTGGCATCGTCGGCCTGTCGTCCCGCAACGACGAGCACACCGTCAAGGCTGGCCTGAACTACCGCTTCAACTGGGGTGGCCCGGTTGTTGCGAAGTACTGAGCTTCGCGCCTGATTTCAGGCTCGTGACTACGGAAAGGCCGGCGGAAACGCCGGCCTTTTTGTTTGGCTGGAAGCCCGGATTCCGGAGAGATTAAGAGCTAACCCATCGCCTGCGGTCGAATACTACCCACGACTGTAGCGCAAGAATTTTCACGCAACTATTGCGTTTGTTTTCCTCCGTTGCAAGGAAGGCACAGCCCGATCGCCTGAATCGCGCTAGAGTTGAAACACTCACAAGGGGAGCATGCCATGAAGAAAATTCTGCTCGCATCCGCCGCCCTCGCTGTTCTCGGCTCGGCAACGTCCGCTTCTGCGGCCGATCTCGCAGCACGGCCCTACACCAAGGCGCCTCCGATGATCGCCGTCGTCTATGACTGGACCGGTTTCTATATCGGCGGCAACGGCGGTTGGGGAACGAGCCGCAAATGCTGGGACACGACCCAGGTTCTCGGTGCCGCACTGGCCTTCAGCGAGGGATGCCATGACGCAAGCGGCGGCACGGCTGGCGGTCAGATCGGCTATCGCTGGCAGAGCACTGCTTGGGTGTTCGGTCTGGAAGCACAGGGCAACTGGGCAGACTTCAAGGGCTCGAATGTCAGCCAGCTCGTACTCGGTACGACCGGTAACCGGTCCAAGATCGAAGCCTTCGGCCTGTTCACCGGCCAGATCGGTTACGCCTGGAACAACACCCTTCTTTACGTGAAGGGCGGCGCTGCCGTGACGAGCGACAAGTATCAGGGCTACACCGTGGGAACCAATGTCGTATTCGATAACGCCAAGGAAACCCGCTGGGGCGGTACGGTTGGCGTTGGCCTGGAATATGGCTTCACGCCAAACTGGTCCTTCGCGGTCGAATACGACCATCTGTTCATGGAGACCAGCAGCAACAGCTTCACCGCTGTGACACTTCCTGTGACCTCGCGTATCGATCGCATCAGCCAGGACGTCGACGTCGTCACCGCCCGCATCAACTACAAGTGGGGCGGCCCTGTCATCGCCAAGTATTGAGAACTGCGACCGCCTTCCCTCATTCCGACAAACTTGGCCCGGCCTCGCGCCGGGCTTTTTGCTGGCAGCTCGCTCAGCCCTGACGCGCTCCCGATTGGCCGTTCACTGGCATGAGCCCGATACCGGAAGACCTGTCCTGCGCAGGCCGTTCGATTTGCAGCCTTGCCTCGCAACCCCTCCGCCAACAAACCGTTGATCGTTGCTGCGGAGCACTGGAAATCCGTCCTCGTTCTTCCTATGTTCCGATGACAATCAATCGGCGTTGATCCCGGCCCGGCCGGCGGTGCGCGCCCGGATGAGCGCGTCTCGCGCGCTGGGGAATTGCCTGTTATGGACGAGATCATCAAGGCGAAGCGGCAGCAGGCCGCCACGAACATGCGCAGCATCACCATCCGCGGCGCCCGCGAGCACAATCTCAAGAATGTCGACCTGACGATCCCGCGCGACAAGCTGGTGGTGTTCACAGGCCTGTCCGGCTCCGGCAAATCGTCCCTCGCCTTCGACACGATCTATGCCGAAGGCCAGCGCCGCTACGTGGAGTCGCTGTCGGCTTACGCCCGGCAATTCCTCGAGATGATGCAGAAGCCGGATGTCGACCAGATCGACGGCCTGTCGCCGGCCATCTCCATCGAGCAGAAGACCACCTCGAAGAATCCGCGCTCGACCGTCGGCACCGTCACCGAGATCTACGATTATATGCGCCTGCTGTGGGCACGCGTCGGCATTCCCTATTCGCCGGCGACGGGTCTTCCGATCGAAAGCCAGACGGTGTCGATGATGGTCGACCGCGTGCTGGCGCTGCCGGAAGGCACGCGGCTGTATCTGCTGGCGCCGGTGGTGCGCGGTCGCAAGGGCGAGTATCGCAAGGAGCTGGCCGAATATCTCAAAAAGGGTTTTCAGCGCGTCAAGATCGACGGTACCTTCCATGAACTCGCTGAAGCGCCCGTACTCGACAAGAAGTTTCCGCATGACATCGACGTCGTCGTCGATCGCATCGTGGTGCGTCCTGATATCGGCCAGCGCCTCGCGGAAAGTTTTGAGACCGCGCTGAAGCTCGCCGAAGGTCTTGCGGTTATCGAATATGCCGACGCGCCTGCCGCTCCCGCGGACGAAAAGAAATCCGACAAGAAAGTGGCGAAGATTCACGACAAGACAGGTGCCGAGCGCATCCTGTTTTCCGAGAAGTTCGCCTGCCCGGTCTCCGGCTTCACCATCCCCGAGATCGAACCGCGCCTGTTCTCTTTCAACAACCCCTATGGCGCCTGTCCGAAATGCGGTGGCCTCGGTGTCGAGCAGACCATCGATGCCGACCTGGTCATTCCCGACAAGGAGCTGACGCTGCGCAAGGGCGCCATCGCGCCCTGGGCGAAGTCGTCGTCGCCTTATTACATCCAGACGCTGACCGCGCTCGGCAAGTTCTACAAGTTCACCCTCGACACCAAGTGGAAGGATCTGCCGAAGAAGACGCAGAACGCCATCCTGCACGGCTCGGGCGATGACGAGATCAAGTTCTCCTATGAAGACGGCGTGCGCTCCTATGACACCAAGAAGCCGTTCGAGGGCGTCGTCACCAATATCGACCGCCGCTTCCGCGAGACCGAAAGCGAATGGGCGCGCGAAGAACTCGGCAAGTATTTTTCCGACGTGCCCTGCGATGCCTGCGAGGGTTATCGACTGAAGCCCGAAGCGCTCAGTGTGAAGATCGGCGGCAAGCATATCGGCAACATCTCGGAAATGTCGGTGCGCAAGGCTGGCGACTGGTTCGAGTCCGTGCCGGATTTGCTCAACAAGCAGCAGAACGAGATCGCCGTCCGCATCCTCAAGGAAATCCGCGAGCGCCTCTCCTTCCTGCTCGATGTCGGCCTCAACTATCTCACGCTGGCGCGCTCAAGCGGCACGCTGTCCGGCGGCGAAAGCCAACGTATTCGCCTGGCGTCACAGATCGGCTCGGGCCTCACCGGCGTGCTTTATGTGCTCGACGAGCCATCGATCGGCCTGCATCAGCGCGACAATGCACGCCTGCTCGATACGCTGCGGCGGCTGCGCGATCTCGGCAATACCGTGATCGTGGTCGAGCATGACGAGGACGCGGTGATCGCGGCCGACTACGTGGTGGATGTCGGCCCCGGCGCGGGTACTCATGGCGGCAACATCGTCGCCCAGGGCACGCCACAGGAGGTGATGAAGAATCCGAAGTCGCTGACCGGCAAATATCTCACCGGCGAAATGTCGGTGCCGGTGCCGGAGCGTCGTCCGCCGAACCATCGCCGCACCATCAAGGTGATCAATGCGCGCGGCAACAATCTCAAGAACGTCTCGGCGGAAGTCCCGCTCGGGCTGTTCACCGCGGTGACCGGCGTCTCCGGTGGCGGCAAGTCGACGCTGCTGATCGACACGCTCTACAAGGCGATCGCGCGAAAGCTCAACGGCGCCAGCGAAGGCGCCGCGCCGCATGACCGCATCGAGGGCCTGGAGCATATCGACAAGATCATCGAGATCGACCAGTCGCCGATCGGCCGCACGCCGCGCTCCAATCCGGCGACCTATACCGGCGCCTTCACGCCGATCCGCGAATGGTTTGCCGGCCTGCCGGAATCCAAGGCACGCGGCTACGAGGCCGGCCGGTTCTCGTTCAACGTCAAGGGCGGCCGCTGCGAGGCTTGCCAGGGCGACGGCGTCATCAAGATCGAGATGCACTTCCTGCCCGACGTCTATGTCACCTGCGATACCTGCAAGGGCAAGCGCTACAACCGCGAGACGCTCGAAGTCCTGTTCAAGGGCAAGTCGATCGCCGACGTACTCGACATGACCGTGGAAGAAGCCGCCGACTTCTTCAAGGCGGTGCCGCGCGTGCGCGAGACTTTTAAAACCCTGCATCGCGTTGGACTGGATTACATCCATGTCGGCCAGCAGGCGACGACGCTATCCGGCGGCGAAGCGCAGCGGGTGAAGCTTGCCAAGGAGCTGAGCAAGCGCGCGACCGGTCGCACGCTCTACATTCTCGACGAGCCGACCACGGGACTCCACTTCCACGACGTCGCCAAACTGCTCGAAGTGCTGCATGAGCTGGTGGCGCAGGGCAACACGGTGGTGGTGATCGAGCATAATCTCGAAGTCATCAAGACCGCCGACTGGGTCATCGACCTCGGCCCCGAAGGCGGCGACGGCGGCGGTGAAATCGTCGCCTGGGGGCCGCCGGAAGATATCGTCAAGGCACCGCGCAGCTATACGGGCAAATTCCTGAAGCCGGTGCTGGAAAAGGCGGGCAAGCCGAAGAAGCGGAAGCAGGCGAGCGAAGCGGCGGAATAAATAGCGAGAAGCTTAGTGGCAGACGAGACGGCCTCAACGAAGGAAAATCCGCGAATCCGATGGGAAGAGCTGTCAAACTATCATAACTACTCTCCCCGATCCTTCGCAGAACAACACAAAGAGCTAGAAGGCCTTTCTGCGTTGATCGAGAGCTTAGGCTTCTCTGTAAAAAGTTCCCGTCTCGGATCATACGAGCGCCTTCTCAAAAGCATCAAGCAGAAAGCTAGCTATCGTGAAAAGCTTTCCTTTTCCGACGCGATGCAGCTTATCCATACGAGCGTCGAACTAAATCAACTAAGAAAAATTTTTGAGGCTGCATCCGCAACACCTAGCGCCGAGATTTGGCGTCGTCACCTCGAACACTTGCTTTCTGGTACGCATCCCAGCGTTATCCCTAAATATTCGAACTCTTGGGACTATCAGTACGAGGCGCTCGTGGCCGCAATCGTGCAACTCAGTGGATATAAATTCAGATTCGCTGAACCAGATATCATTGTCTCACTAGACGACTGCTTAGAACTGGGTGTTGCTGCTAAGCGGCCAAGAAATCGTAATGGATTTGGCCGAAACTTGCGAAAAGCAGGAAGGCAAATATCGAATTCTGGCGTTCCAGGCATAATTGCGATCGATTGCACTGCAATGCTTGCTACCGATCGCTCAATAAATTCAAACGATGATAGGAATGCATCCAAGCTAGTCACTGCCATTTTGCACCAATTTATGGATCAAGCTCAGAGTGATATATATGAGGCTCGTGTGCGTGGAGAGGCCAAAGGTCTCTTCATTTCGCTGTACATGCCGATAACAATCGTCGATGCGGATTGGCACCATGCGGAGAAGATGGTCACTGGCTATCGTTGGACCTTAATACCGTTCACAGGACCGGAAGATCCGTGGCATCACCGACTACTTACATTCGTTGAACGGTATCAGCGCGGCTTATTCAATGGTGGAGATCGAGACTTCGCTCTTTGAGCGAACGCAGCCCGGATGAGCGTAGTGACATTCGGGGCTCATCATCGCGTTGTGTCGCGGCAAATGCGAGAACCGCATTGATATCCGCGCCAAGACGTCGTTCATGCCTCACCTCAGCCCCGTCCCGTGACAACGCTGGCACTTCACCACCTTCTCGCCCTTCTTCAGCAGGCCCTTGCCTTCGCAATTCTTGCACTTCTGCTTCTTCTTGGTGTTGGGGCCTTTCTGGTTAGGTCTATCGTCTGCCATGAGGGCCTCCTGCGGGTGATGTGAAACGGTAATGACGGGCTTAGCACGCTTGCGTGCGGCTCGTGCATCGTTTCGCCGCGCGAATGCGGGTTGAAAACCGGGTCTGATGGGATCATCCTTGCGACGGGTCGCATATCGGCCACGACTCAGACGAGAACCAGCCCGTGACCGCCACTGCCAAACATCCAGCCGAGACCGAGACCCCGGCCACCTCCCCGCCCGCCAGCCATGCCCTATAAGCTCGCCATCTTCGATTTCGACGGGACGCTGTCCGACAGCTTTTCGTGGTTTCTCAGCGTCATCAATTCCGTCGCCGACAAGCACAAGTTTCAGCGTGTCGAACGCGACCGCATCGACGAGTTGCGGAGCGTCGGCGCCGGTGAGCTGATCCGGCTGCTCGGTGTCGCCAAATGGCGGATCCCGTTGATTGCGCGCGACATGCGCAAGCGCAAGGCGCAGCAGATCGACCGCATTTCGCTGTTCCCAGGCGTCGACCGCATGTTCTGTGAATTGAAGGCGCGTGGCATGACGATTGCGATCGTCAGCTCCGACAGCGAGGACAATGTCCGACACGTGCTCGGCGATCTCGATCAGCACGTCGCCTATTTCGCCTGCGGCGCCGGCCTGTTCGGCAAAACGGCCAAGTTCCAGCGCATCCTCGAGCTCACCGGAATCTCTGTCGATGACACGATCAGCATCGGCGACGAGATCCGCGATATCGACGCGGCACGCGAGGCCGGAATCGATTTCGGCGCGGTGACGTGGGGCTATACCAGCGGAGCGGCCCTGAAAGCGCGCACGCCGAATTATGTGTTTTCCCGGATCGACGAAGTCATCGCGACGCTGGCTGTGCCAGGACGCTAACAGCCGGCCACAGACAGACGAAACCCGCCGGCCTCACGACAAGACCGGCGGGCCTGATCGCTTGTTGTCACTGCCCGTGCTGGGCCATTTCCCCATCACTCAAATCCCAGTCCTGCCACAACTGCAGTGCTGCCAGCAGCACCACGAGACCGCCGAGGCAGGTATGGATGAATCTGAGCATGCCATCACCGGAATAACCGAGGAAAAGTGGCGAGACGATCAGCCACAGGCCGAGAATGATCGCGGCCACCTCCTCCCAGCGTTGCAGCGCGACATACTCAAGCTGCGCAAGGCCAAATACCAGGACGCCAACCGCCACCGTATTAATGATTATGGCGCTGGGGGTCCCCCCGGCATATTGATGACCGTTCTGCGTAGGAAACCAGGGCGAGAGCGCAATCAGGACGCCAAGCGCCATGCCAAACCAGTCTTCCCACGTGCGATGCGTACCGAGAAACCGAGAGTCTGACATCGTGACCTCCTCCAAAAGAGGCATACGTCAGCGGCCGTTGGCATGACACTCCAACTGTCAAACGACCGATCCGGCCGCTTCGGGGCGTATGTCTACAATTGACGTAGGAACCCGCTTTGCCTTTGCAAGGCCACGCCAAAGCCATTTTTCACAGCGCGCAGAACGGCAAAGAGACCCGCGCGACGACACGGATTTCCCCTATCAGATGGAGCATGCGGCGGCTGCATTGCACCCGTTTGGAAATGACTGCTACCTTCTCCCGGACACCTGTGAATGGAATGAGAATGAGCAACGCGGTCTATAACAATACTTCGCTTCACCGTTTCGAACTTGCGGTCGACGGCCATATTGCTTTCACCGAATATACCCGGACGTCCGATACCATCACCTTCGTCCACACCGTCGTGCCGCAGGAATTGGGCGGCAGAGGTATCGGCTCACAGCTTGCCCGCGGCGCGCTCGATGCCGTCCGCGCCCAGGGATTGAAGGTCGTGGCGCAGTGCCCCTTCATCGCGGCATATATCGCGAAACATGCGGACTATCAGGATTTGCTGAAAGACGCGGCATGACCGGCGTTCGCGACAACAAGGCGCTCAATCGCTTCGAGCTGGATGTCGGCGACTCCGTCGCCTTTGCGAATTATCGCCGTGCCGGCGATCGCGTCATCATCACGCATACCGAGACGCCGCCTGCCCTGCGCGGCCGCGGCATCGCGTCAGAACTGGTCAAGGGCGCGCTCGGATTGATCCGTGCGGATGGGCTGAAGGTCGTGGCGGGTTGTTCGTTCGTGGTGGATTATCTGCGCCAGCATCCGGACTATGCGGATCTGGTCGGCTAGCCACACACACGTCTTTCCGGGGCGCGCCACTTGGCGCGCTCCCGGAATCTCGAAGTGTTTTGAGTCTTCCTTACATCGGGATTCCGGGTCTGTGCTTAGTCGGCGTCGCCGACTTGCGCACATCCCGGAATGACGAATGGATTGCGAACTCAAACGACCTTGATCGACATGTCCGGCAAGCCCTGGATCTTGCAAAGCAGCACGTCGCCTTTCACGACCGGGCCGACATTCTCCGGCGTACCGGAATAGATGATGTCGCCGGCCTTCAGCTCGAAGGCGTCCGAGAGTTTCGATATCTGCTCGGCGACGCTCCAGATCATCTTGTCGAGGTCGGAGGTCTGCTTCACCGTGCCATTGACCGCGAGCGAGATCGGACCCTTGGTCATGTGGCCGGTTTTGCTGGCCGGATGGATCGGGCCGATGACTGCGGCGTGGTCAAAACTCTTGCCGATCTCCCATGGCTTCTTCTCGTCGCCCATGGCGCGCTGCAGATCGCGGCGTGTCATGTCGAGTCCGACAGCATAGCCATAGACATGGTCGAGCGCCTTATCGACGGGGATATTGGTGCCGCCGGATTTCAGCGCGGCGACGAGTTCGACCTCGTAATGATAGTTCTTGGTAAGCGACGGATACGGGTGATCGGCGACCTCGCCTATCTTGACGTTCTGGATCGCGTCGGTCGGCTTCTGGAAGAAGAACGGCGGCTCGCGCGTCGGGTCCGATCCCATCTCGCGGGAATGCGCCGCGTAATTGCGGCCGATACAATAGATGCGGCGCACCGGAAACACGTCGGTCTCGCCGACGATGGGAATCGTCACCGTCGCGACCGAGAATATGCCCTTGGGACCGGCCTGCGCCTGCGCGGCCTCGCCCGCCAATGCGCTGCCAGCCAGGGCAACGGCACCGGTGGTCAGAATCGTTCTGCGGTTGATGAGGTCCATGGCGTTTCTCCTCGTATGTTTTGTCTTGTTTTCTGATCTTGTATTTATGCGTGCTGGTATACCACAGCAAAAAGGCCCGCGCGAGCGCGGGCCTTCAACTCCGTCCCAAATGGGAAGTTTAGTGCTTGATGTCGGCCGGCAGCTTGCCGCCATTGGCAGCGAGCTTGGTCATCATCTGCTTGTGCAACCAGATGTTCATGCTGGCGGAATCGCTGGTGTCGCCGGTGTAACCGAGCTCCTTGGCGAGATCCTTGCGGGCCGACAGGCTGGAGTCGATGTCGAGCGCCTTCATCAGGTCGACGATCGAGGTCTTCCATTCCAGCTTCTCGCCCTTGGCCGCCACGGCCTTGTCGAGGATCGCAGCAACGTCAACACTGTCCATCGGCGCGGCGCCTGCGGGAGTCGAACCGCCGGCGGCCGGCGCGGCATCAGGGGATGCTGCACTGGCGCTGGTGCCGAAAATCGCGCCCATGATCTTTCCGAAAATGCTCATATGTCGCTCCCAATAGCTTTCGTGACAGATTGAAGAATTCGTGCCGTGTTTGGTTCCGGCAGCACCAGCCGGTTCGTACTTGTATCCGCCCACCGTTCGCTTGCCAATGCGACGCGATAGACTGCGGGGAAGAGTCGTTCCAAGCAACTGCCCAAGCCAGTTGGCAAAGTTATCGGCAGATCGTTTGACATCGGTAGCAAGGTCCGCCTGAATTGAGGCAAAAGCCCGGCCGCTGCATTGCAGCGCTGTGAATGTCCGACGACATTTTCACCGAAGCGTGAGCCACGGCGTCAGGTGCTGACCACGCCGCAAGGCTGGCAGCTCATCATCTTCAATGGCGCAGCGACGAGTAATGTGGACCCGATAGTCTGATCTCGCCCAATGACGGCCTCTCGCAGAATTGCGCGAGAGGCCGTCATGCCGTTCTGATATCACTGCGCAAGCCTTGTTTTGGCCGTGGTTCACCGGAAGGCTCATCGCGCACTATCGTTCGCGACACACGATTTCATCATCGAATGAGAGCCTTGAGACCATGCGCGCCCTGCTTTGTACGTTTCTGCTTGGTACAGTCCTGATCTCACCACTAGCGCCGGCCCTTGCTGCGCCCTCCTGCGGCACCGGCAGTTTCGATGGCTGGCTCGCCGCCTTCAAGACGGAAGCCGTTGGTAAGGGCATTTCGCAGAAGACCGTCGATGCAGCACTGACCGGCGTCACCCTCGACAACAGCGTGCTGTCGCGCGATCGCGGCCAGCAGGTCTTCAAACAAAGCTTCGAGGAATTTTCCGGACGGATGGTGCCACCAAGGCTGCGTCGCGGCAGCGACATGCTGAAGCGTTACGGCTCGGTGCTCGGACGCATCGAGCAGCAATATGGCGTGCCCGGTCCGGTGCTGGTGGCGATCTGGGGATTGGAGACCGACTATGGCGTGAATGTCGGCAAATTCCCTACCATCCGCGCCATCGCGTCGCTCGCATATGATTGTCGACGCGCCGAGATGTTTCGCGGTGAATTGCTCGATGCCCTGCGCATCGTCGACCGCGGCGACCTCGCGCCGGCCGAGATGCATGGCGCCTGGGCCGGCGAAATCGGCCAGACGCAATTCATGCCATCGTCCTACCTGAAATTCGCTGTCGACTTCGACGGCAATGGCCATCGCGACCTGCTGCGCAGCGCGCCCGACGTGCTGGCCTCAACGGCAAACTATCTCGCCAGTTATGGCTGGAAGCGCGATCAGGATTTTGCGCCGGGGACTGCGAACTTCGCGGTCATTCAGCAGTGGAACAAGAGCGAGGTCTATTCGAAGACCATCGCCACTTTCGCCAGTCAGCTCGCCAAAGAACCGTAGACTCGCATGAGATGATGGAAGGGCCGTCCGCTCCTCAGCAAGCGGCCCCTCCCGTGATGTCCTACTTCGTCATGCCGACATGCATGGCCCTGGTCAGATGGACAGCACACACGCCCATCTTGTTGTCGAGCAACGCGGTCTGCGCATCCGTCATTTCCTTGAACGCAACCCACTTCGCATCGCCGTCCGGCATCGCTTCGACGGCGGTTTCGGTTTTCAGCAGGTTGCTGCCGCTGCAGCCTTCCATACGTGCAGCCGAAGCCGGCACCGTAGCGAACACAACAGCAGCCATGGCGGCCGCTCCCAGTAATCTTGTGATCATCTTATTTGTCCTTCGCAACAGAACCGACGCCATTGCCGGATTCTGTAGAAGGAATTGATACGTCCCGCTGCGATCCAGGAAATAACAGCCGCAGTGAATTGAATGTGAGCCGGTTGTGATCGCCACCAAGAACACTCAACTTTTTGGCGCTTCAGACATCACGAGCAACAAACTTACACAAATGTAATTCGCGCGCGTTTACTGACGTCGCAGCATCGGCCTTTTGATGTGCCTCCGGAGGCCAACAGCAACCGCGTTTCGCGCAGGACCTCGAGTTGCATATGTATTTGCCTTCACGCATGCAGTTTAGAGAAAAGTCGCCCCGCAAGCCTCGCGTAAGGATGACTTTATGTTCATTCTTAACACTCGCATGCGAATCACGCATAGCGACGCCAGGCAGGAACTTACGAGGAACCGCCGAGTGCGCTGGCTGATTGAGGTCAGAAAGGCTTCATCGCGCCGGTTCAGCCTCTGGCATCCGGCTAGCTTTGGAATACCTCCAAACGCATGATTTAACTGACTAATTAACAGCTACGATCATCTCTAAAGGTGCCTCAATACGCACTGTGCCCGCAAAATCGCCTCCGAGCGCCGAGAGGTTAATCATTCCTTGCGCGAGCTATGCAGTCCTTGACTAGCTGCATCGCAACATCTCGACTGCTGCACTGCGATATTGTCACCTATATTCACTTCAACAGCGAAGCACCTCGCAAGAGATGAATCGCTTAACGAAGGAGAACTCAAATGCTGCTTTCATTCATCCGCATGATCCAGGCGTTCCGCGACTATCAGCGCAACGTTGCCGAACTCTCCCAGCTCAGCGATCGCGAGCTTTCCGACATCGGTCTCGACCGTTCGGACATTCCGCGCGTTGCTTCTGGCGCCTATAACGGCTGATCCGTCAGGACGTTCTATCTGTCCTGCCTGACGTTTCACGGATTGCGGCCGCCTCGCGCGGGCGCAATCGTGGTTCCCTGAAGACACCGTCTTCGGAGCCAGACGTGCTTGAACCAAAGCGTCTTCAAAGCTTTGGCTAACCGGCCGAATTTCCGCGAAGCGAATTCCACTTCGCGCCGAAACGCGCTACATGCGGGGCCATGACAACAGCCCCAAACCCAGACGACTGCGTCCATGTGATCGGCGCGGGCCTTGCCGGCTCGGAAGCCGCCTGGCAGGTCGCCAATGCCGGCATTCCCGTGATCTTGCACGAGATGCGGCCGCACCAGATGACCGATGCCCATCGCACCGATGGCCTCGCCGAATTGGTCTGCTCCAATTCCTTCCGTTCTGACGACGCGCTCAACAACGCTGTCGGCCTGCTGCACGCCGAGATGCGCAAGCTGGGCTCGCTGATCATGCGCTGCGCCGATGCCAACCAGGTGCCCGCCGGTGGCGCACTGGCAGTGGATCGCGACGGCTTCTCCGATGCCGTGACCAAGGCGCTGAACGACCACCCGCTCATCACCATCGACCGCGCCGAAGTCGCCGGCCTGCCGCCTTCCGACTGGCGCAATGTCATCGTCGCGACAGGGCCATTGACCTCCGCAGCGCTCGCGGACGGCATCCGTGGGCTGACCGACGAGAACGCGCTGGCCTTCTTCGATGCCATCGCACCGATCGTTCATAAAGATTCGATCGACATGGAGATCGCCTGGTTCCAGTCGCGCTACGACAAGGTCGGGCCCGGCGGCACCGGCGCCGACTACATCAACTGCCCGATGACCCACGAGCAATATGACGCCTTCATCGACGCACTGTTGGCGGGTGAAAAGACCGACTTCAAGGAATGGGAAACCAACACGCCCTATTTCGACGGCTGCCTGCCCATCGAAGTGATGGCCGAGCGCGGCCGCGAAACGCTGCGTCACGGCCCGATGAAGCCTGTCGGCCTCACCAACCCCAGGGATCCGCTGGTGAAGCCCTACGCCATCGTGCAGCTGCGCCAGGACAACAAGCTCGGCACGCTCTACAACATCGTCGGCTTCCAGACGAAGCTGAAATACGGCCCGCAGCAGCAGGCGCTGCGCATGATCCCCGGCCTGCAGAATGCCGAATTCGCACGGCTTGGCGGCCTGCATCGCAACACCTTCCTGAATTCGCCAAAGCTGCTCGACGAGCAACTCCGCCTGAAGGCGCAACCGCGCCTGCGTTTCGCCGGCCAGATGACCGGCTGCGAAGGCTATGTGGAGTCCGCCAGCGTCGGCCTGATCGCCGGCCTCTATGCCGCGGCCGATGCCAAGCGCCAGTCGCTGGCGCCCCCGCCCGTGACGACGGCTCTGGGCTCGTTGCTCGGCCACATCACCGGCGGCCATATCGAAACCATCGATGCTGGACCGCGCTCTTTCCAGCCGATGAACATCAATTTCGGCCTGTTCCCGCCGCTGGCTCAGGCGCCGACCAAGAAGCCCGACGGCTCGCGGCTGCGCGGCAATGAGAAGACCGTTGCCAAGAAGCAGGCGATGAGCGTGCGGGCGCTGGCCGACATGGATGACTGGATTGCCGCCAGCCTGCCCGTTGCAGCCGCGGCATGACGCCGGCGATTTGAATTTCAGGATTGTTCGATGAGTTTGCCGCCACAGGACGCCGCAGCGCTGTCCAAGACCTGGACCGAAGGCGTGTTGCTGAAACGCGACGTGTTCTCGACCGTCGAGCGCGGCCGCTATCGCACGTCATCGGGCGAAGTCGATGCGGTGCTGCGCCGGCTCGACCAGGTGCCGTGGTGGTCATATCTGCTGGCGCTGCATCTGTTCACGCGGGAACGCCGCGCACTGACGCTGGCGCGCGATCTGCGCGTCGGGCCTGAATTGCTTTGGGCCGGCGACCGCGCGCTGGTGCGCGGCTTCATCGACGGCGTCGCACTGCATCTCGCCAAGCCGCATCACGATGCGCGCTATTTCAAATCCGCGAAGCGGGCGCTGCGCAAGCTGCATCGCATGGGCGTGTGCCACAACGATCTCGCCAAGGAGCAGAACTGGCTGCGCGGCAGCGACGGGCTAGCTTATGTCACCGACTTCCAGCTCGCGGTCTGCTTCAAGTCCCGCAGCCAGCTGTTTCGCATCGCTGCCTATGAAGACCTGCGTCATCTCCTGAAGCACAAGCGCACTTACGCGCCAGAACTGCTGACGCCGAAGGAAAAGGCGATCCTGGCGAAGAAGTCGCTGCCAGCACGGATCTGGCTGATGACCGGCAAGAAGGTCTATCGCGCCATCACACGCGGCATCTTCAACTTCACCGACCGCGAGGGCGGCGGCAAGCGTCTGGTCAACGACGCGCCCCCTCTGCTCGAGATCATCAAGCAGAACCCGGCAGTGCGCGACGCGTCGATCGTCGCCTTTGCCGACCGGCGCACCGGCGTCGGCCTCTATGCATTCGTGGAAGCCGATGATGTCGCGCTGGAAACGAAGCTGCAGGGTGAACTGGCTGCCACAAAGGGGGCAAAGCCGCCTGAGCATCTGCAGGTCGTCACAGCCCTGCCCCGCGACGCCTCCGGCCGCATTCGTACCGAAGTGCTGCAGCTCGTCGCAATGAATCAGGTTGATCTGCTGGAGCCATTGATGACCAGCGACGCCGACCGCGCGTTCCTGAAGGGCATCCTGGAGTCGCGGAAGAACCTGCGCGACCGTTTCAACTTCGAGACGACAGACCAGAAGCTGACGTCACACTGAGCGCGACGCGCGCCACAGCGTCCACAGCGTCCGCAAGCGCGATCTGACGTGGAGTTCGAACGGATCGTGATCCGCTCGGGCCATTTGCGCCAGATCGTGCATCACCAGCGCCATGGGCAGGAACGCCGTACGCGCAGCCGGCGACACATCGGCGAGCATTCCCTGCGCTGTCGCGAGTTGCTCCTGCGCGCCTGATATCAGCCGATCCAGCGTTGCACGGATGCTTGGCGTCATCTTGCCGGCAAACATCTGATCGGCGCTGCTGCCGTTCTGCAGGAGCATGTCCTGGGGAACGAACAATTGCCGCCGCATCGTGTCATAGGGCAGACGCGTAATGATCCACGCGACGCCTTGGGCCAGCCCGGCATGCTCGGCGACATGAGCGCTGGCCTCAGACCCGTCGCCGAGGATCTTTGCCGATGAGAACAGCAAAGTCCCGAGCGTATCGCGAAAGTGGCTCTCGAGCAGCGCGAGATCCGGCATCGGGTCGTTGTAGAGATCGAAGATGTGCACATCGATCAGCTTGGACAGCCTGTCGACGGAAAGATCGTGCGCGCGGATCGCCAGAAGTAATTCGGCAGCAACGGGGTTCTGTTCGACATCGCCGTGACCTGCGCCGGCCAGCATGTCGGTCCACCATTGCAGCCGGATCTCGCCGGGCAACGGTTGTTTCACGAGCTCGCGGACGCGGGTAATTTCCGTATTGAACGCATAGAGCGCCAGCAGCGAACGGCGCTTGTCGGCAGGCACGAACAAGGTCGCCGCGTAGCGGTCAAAGTCATGGCTGCGCACCAACTGCGCGCAGAAAGCCGCGGAGCTCTGATCAGCACCACTCATGGCACCGCGATCAACGCAGCGGCAACGCGGCGGCGCTCGCCCAACATGACATTATAGGTGCGGATCGCCGGCCCAGTTTGCATCGCGTCGATCACCACGTGAAGATTGCGCAAGGCGTTGCGAAGATCGTTCGGGACGATCCAGACCTCGTTGCCGGTGCCGATGATCAGCGTGTCGATGCCTGCCGCGCCTTCGAACACGCGCCGCAGCGAATGGCGGTCAATGTCACTGGCCTTGGTGACCGACCACGCCCACACCGCATCCGGCAGGCACAGCAGCGAGCCCTGATGCGACATGGTGTCAAAGTGGAAGCCGCCCTTGCCGTAGGCTTCGATGGCGGCCGAGCGCGGAAGGTGCGGCGCTTCGGGATCGACCGGCATCTCAGGGCTTCGGCTTCGCGGCCGGCTTGTCGGCATCTTCGCGGTGTTCCCCGACGCCGAGATAGATCAGCAGCGGTGCAGCGATGAAGATCGAGGTGTAGGTGCCGACCAGCACGACGCCGAAGATCATGACGGCGGTGAAGGAGTGGATCGCCTGGCCGCCAAACGCATATAGCGCGAGCAGCGCCAGCGTCACGGTGACGTGGGTGATGATCGAACGCGACAGGGTCGAATTGATCGACTCGTTCAGCAGCTCCGGCATCGGCATCTTCTTGTAGCGACGCAGAATCTCGCGAATACGATCGTAGATGACCACGGTGTCATTCAGCGAATAGCCGAGAATGGTCAGCAGCGCCGCAATACTGGTGAGATCGAAGTCGACCTGCGTGATCGACATGAAGCCGATGGTCAACACGATATCGTGGACGTTGGCGATCATGGCGCCCAAGGCGAACTGCCACTCGAAGCGGAACCAGAGATAGATCAGGATGCCCATGATCGCGACAATCAGGCCGAGCATGCCGTAAGCCAGCAATTCGCCGGAGACGCGCGGACCCACCACTTCGACGCGGCGATATTCGACGCTGTCGCCGAGGGCTGCACGAACCTTCTGAACGGCGGCCTGCTGCGCGGCATCGCCACCCGGCTGTTCGGCCAGACGGATCAACACGTCGGCCGCGCCGCCGAACTGCTGCAGCTGCACGTCGCCGAGTTGCAGGGCGGCGAGCGTCGAGCGCATCGCGCTGATATCGGCCGTACCGGATTTGGCCTGGACTTCGAGCAGCGTGCCACCCTTGAAGTCGATGCCGAAATTCAGTCCGTGCGTGAAGAACAGCACGATGGCGAGGATCGACAGCAGCGCCGAAATCGGGAACGAGATGCGGCGGAAGCGCGTGAAATCGAACTTCGTATCGTCGGGGACGATGCGGAGCGACGGCAACAGATCGAAGATCGCCACGATCGACAGAATGACGATCAGCGCGCCCAGACCTGCCAGAACCATTTGTGTCGTTGTCAAAATCTGCTCCGTAAACTCAAATCGGCACGCTGGTCGGCCGCTTCCACCTGACCCAGCCGGCGACGATCAGACGGGTCACGGTGAAGGCCGTGAAAACCGTTGTGATGATGCCAATGCCAAAGGTCACGGCGAAGCCGCGGACCGGTCCGGTGCCGATGTAAAACAGCACCGCAGCGGCGATGAAGGTCGTGATGTTGGAATCCAGAATGGTCGCCAGCGCGCGCTTGAAGCCGGCATCGATCGCCGAAATGGCGGTGCGGCCGGCGCGCAACTCCTCGCGGATGCGCTCATAGATCAGCACGTTCGAGTCCACGGCGATGCCGACCGTCAGCACGATGCCAGCGATGCCGGGCAGCGTCAGCGTGGCGTTGAGCAGCGACAGGATGCCGAAAATCATCAGAACGTTGATGGTCACCGCGATATTGGCGAACAGGCCGAACAGGCGGTAGGTCAGCAGCATGAAGACGATGACGAGGATGGAGCCGACATAGGCGGCGAGTTCGCCCTTCGCGATCGAGTCGGCGCCGAGGCCGGGGCCAACGGTACGCTCCTCGATGATGCTGAGCGGCGCAGGCAGCGCGCCGGCACGCAGCAGGATCGCGAGATCATTGGCGCCCTGCACCGTGAAGCTGCCGGAGATCTGGCCGGAGCCGCCGGTGATCGGCTCGCGAATGACCGGGGCGGAGACCACTTCGTTATCGAGCACAATGGCGAAGGGCAGATTGACGTTCTTCACCGTGGCATCGGCAAACTTGCGGGCGCCGGACGTGTTGAAACGGAACGAGACGATCGGCTCGTTGGTGCGCTGATCGAAGCCCGGCTGCGCATCGGTCAGGTCAGCGCCCGAGACCAGCACTTCCTTCTTCACGAGATACGGCGTCTTCGGAGACTGCGAGCTCATCAGGAGTTCGGAGTCCGGCGGCACCCTGCCTTGTGCCTGCTCGGCCGGGAGCGAGGTGTCGACCATGCGGAAGTCGAGCTTCGCGGTCTTGCCCAGCAATTCCTTGAGGCGGGTCGGGTCCTGCAGACCCGGCACCTGCACCAGGATGCGATCGAGGCCCTGACGTTGGATCAGCGGTTCGACGGTGCCGAGTTCGTTGACGCGGCGCTCGACGATCTGGATCGACTGCTCGACCGACTGGCGGATGCGGTCATTGATCGCTGCCGGCGGCACCGAAAGACGGATCAGGCCGTTGCCTGCGTCCGAGACTTCCAGGCTGCGCTGGCCGCTCTGGCCCATGAGGCCGCCGAGCGGCTGCGACAGTTCGCGCAGCTTGCTGAGCGCGGTCTGATACTCGGTGTCCTTCGTGATGCGGACTTCGACATTGTCGCCACGAACACCAAGGCCGGTATAGACGATCTTGGCGTCACGCAGCGTGCGACGAACGTCGTCGCGCACCTGATCGAGCTTGTCCTTCTTGACCGAATTGGCATCGACTTCGAGCAGGATGTGCGAGCCGCCCTGCAAGTCGAGGCCCAGCACCAGATGGCGCTGCGCCCATTTCGGCCAGGTTTTCACGGTGGCTTCGGGGAAGAAATTCGGAACCGCGCACAGGCAGACCACGAGCGCCGTCAGAATGACCGCCAGCGCCTTCCACCGCGTGAAATACAACATCGAGATGATCCGTCAGATTCTTGAAATGGCGACGCGCAAACGCATCAGCTCGCGGCCGCGTCGTCCTTGGCATCAGCCTTGTCCGCCTTCTCCTTGGCGGGCTCACCCTTGGTGCGCACGCCCGAGATCATCGTGCGGAGCTGACGTACGCGAACGCCTTCGGCGAGTTCGAACTCAACCTGCTCGTCATCGACCACCTTGGTGACCTTGCCGACCAAACCGCCCGAGGTGACGATGGTGTCGCCGCGGCGGATGTTCTTCACCATCTCGGCGTGGTCCTTCACCTTCTTCTGCTGCGGACGCAGGATCAGGAAATACATGATCACGAAGATCAGCGCGAAAGGCAGCAGCGACATCAGCATGCTGTTGGTGTCGCCGCCGGCTGCAGCCTGGGCAAACGCAGGGGTAATGAACATCGGAAGTCCTCGTGAACGCTGGGGAATAACCGGCGACGCGTCGGCGTTCGGCCGGTTTGGGTAAATTCGCGCGGACTATAGCGGCCGGCGTCCCAATTGCAACGCCGGTAAACCCTCTGATTTGTCTGCGATTTGTACCGCTTGCGGATGTGTTCCGGGCTCGATATGGGTGCGCGCCGAGGAAAGTCAAAAATGTCAAAAAAGCCCAATAAAACAAGCCGCCGCCCTGCCAAAAAGGCCCCTGCGACCCGCACGTCCAAGACCGTCCGCACGACCGCGGCAAAACGTCCGCGACCAGCCGCCGCCCCCCAGATCGATGAGCGGATCGCGCTCGCCCTTGAGGCCATTGCCGCGGGTATGGCTGCCACGGCGCCAAAGCGCTCCAATGCCGATTCTCTGGCCAGCGCCGAGGCCTTCATCTGGCATCCCGACGGCCGCCTGGCTCCCGTACCGAAGGTCAGCCGGGTCGATATTGGCCTGCTGCAGGGCATCAATCAGCAGGTCGACACTCTGATCGAGAACACTCGGCGTTTCGCCAACGGCCTGCCGGCCAACAACGCGCTGCTTTGGGGTGCGCGCGGCATGGGCAAGTCGTCGCTGGTTAAGGCCGCACATGCCTCGGTCAATACCAGCAAATCCGTCGCCGGCCGCCTCAAGCTGGTCGAGATCCATCGCGAGGACATCGAGAGCCTGCCGGCGCTGATGGAGCAGATCCGCGCCTCCGATTTCTATTTCATCGTGTTCTGCGATGATCTGTCTTTCGACGGCAACGATGCGTCCTACAAGTCGCTTAAGGCTGTACTCGAAGGCGGCATCGAAGGCCGGCCGGACAACGTGATCCTCTATGCGACCTCGAACCGCCGCCATCTTCTGGCGCGCGAGATGATCGAGAACGAACGCTCGACCGCGATCAATCCCGGCGAAGCCGTCGAGGAGAAGGTGTCGCTGTCGGATCGTTTCGGCCTGTGGCTCGGCTTCCACAAATGCAGCCAGGACGAATATCTCGACATGGTGCGCGGCTATTGCAGCCACTATGGCCTCAAGACCGACGCCGCCGAGCTGGAGCGAGACGCATTGGAATGGTCGACCACCCGTGGCTCGCGCTCAGGTCGCGTGGCCTGGCAATTCGTACAGGAACTCGCAGGACGCCTGGGCGTGAAGCTGGCCACAAAGTAAAGGCAAGTGCCGCCCCGTCATGACAACGGGGCGGCATTCGACTCGCCCTAGGCGAGGCTTCGCAACTCACGTGCCGCCGCGACCATATTCACGAGCGCAGGCCGCACCTCCTCCCATTTGCGGGTCTTCAGCCCGCAATCGGGATTGATCCAGAGCTGGGAGTCCGCCAGCCGCTGCCGTGCAAGCTTCAGCAGGTCGACCATGTCGCGCGTTTCGGGCACCCGCGGCGAGTGGATGTCGTAAACGCCCGGACCTATCTCGTTCGGGTACTTGTAGGTCCTGAATGCATCGAGCAGTTCCATCTTCGACCGTGACGTTTCGATGGAGATCACGTCGGCGTCCATGGCACCGATCGCGTCGATGATGTCGTTGAACTCCGAGTAACACATATGCGTATGGATCTGCGTGTCGTCACGCACACCCGACGAACAGATACGGAAGCTCTCCACGGCCCAATCGAGATAGGACTTCCATTCCGATTTGCGCAGCGGAAGCCCTTCGCGGAGTGCCGCTTCGTCGATCTGGATCATACCGGCGCCCGCCTTTTCCAGATCGAGCACCTCATCGCGTATCGCGAGCGCGATCTGGCGACACGCGACTTCGCGGGGAATGTCGTCACGCACGAATGACCAGTTCAGAATCGTGACGGGCCCTGTCAGCATCGCCTTCATCGGCCGCTCGGTGAGCGACTGCGAGTACTGCCACCATTCGACGGTCATGGGATGTGGCCGGGACACATCTCCAAACAAGACAGGAGGCCGTACATAACGGGAGCCATAGGACTGGACCCAGCCATGCTTGGTGAAGGCGAAGCCGGAAAGTTGCTCGCCAAAATACTGCACCATGTCGTTGCGCTCGAACTCGCCATGCACCAGCACGTCGAGACCGATATTCTCCTGCCAGCGCACCGCCCTCGCCGTCTGGTTCTGCAGGAACGTCTTGTAGGCGGCATCGCTGAGTGTGCCCCTGACATGGGCCCCGCGTGCGTTTCTCACTTCCGCGGTCTGCGGAAACGAGCCGATGGTCGTTGTCGGGAATGCCGGCAGCTTGAAGCGTCGATGCTGATCGGCCGCACGTGTGGCAAAGTCACTGCCGCGACGATGCATGGTCGCATCAACAGAGGCAACGCGCTTGGCGACAGCAAGGTCGTGGATCTTCGACGATGCCAGTCGCGCAGCCGCCGCGGTATCCGACGCCGCGAGCGTTGCAGCGACATCCGCGCGACTGCCAGCCAGTGCCGCTCCAAGCGCGGCCAGCTCTTCCATCTTCTGGATCGAAAATGCCAGCCAGCTTTTGACGTCCGGATCGAGCGCGGTCTCAAGGCTGAGATCGATCGGCACATGTAGCAACGAACAGGATGGCGCCAGCTCCACACGATGTCGTCCCAGCAAATCGACCATGGGCTCCAAGCCATCGAGCAGGCTGGACAGGTCGGACCGCCAGATATTGCGGCCGTCGATCACGCCGAGTGAGAGGATCAGGTCCTTCCGTGCCTTCGCAGCGACTTCGTCGAACTGCTCCGGTCCACGGACCAGATCGAGATGAAGCCCCGCGACGGGAAGCGACAGGGCCAGATCGAGGTTGTCGCCAAGTTCGCCAAAGTACGTGTTCAGCATGATCCTGAGCTGCGGGACCGCTTCCGCAAAAGCAGCGTAAGTCCGCTGCAGCGCCTGCCTTGCGGGCGCGTCGAGATCGAGCACCAGACACGGCTCATCCAGTTGCACCCACTCAGCGCCGCTGTCGGCTAATTCCCCGAGCACCTCGACATAGACGGGCAGCAATCGATCGAGCAGCGTCACCGGGTCGAATGACGCATCCATACTCTTGGCCAGTTTGAGATAGGTCACAGGCCCAACCAGCACAGGCCGCGTCTGATAGCCGAGCGACTTCGCCTCCTCATATTCCCTGATCGGCTTGCGCGATGCGAGACTGAAGGTCTGATCCTGCGCCAGTTCAGGCACCATGAAATGGTAGTTGGTATCAAACCATTTGGTCATCTCCTGTGCTGGTACGCCTTGCGACGTATCATGCGTATGAGAGCCGTGCGTGCACGCCTCGTCATGCTCATCGCCTTGTGATCCACGTGCCATGGCAAAATAGGTCGCGAAGGAGACGTCTCCGCCGTTCCAGCCATAGACTTTGGGAATGGCGCCGACCATGACGCTGGTATCGAGCACCTGATCGTAGAATGAGAAGTCGTTCGACGGCAGGACCGTGATCCCGAGCGACTTCTGACGCGCCCAGTTTGCGGCACGCAGCCCGACGCCGACATCGATCAGCGCGTTCTCGTCGATTGCACCGGACCAATAGCTTTCCAGCGCCATCTTGAGTTCACGCCGCGGACCGATCCGTGGCGTGCCCAATGTAGCAACAGGAAGAGAGGTGGTTGATTTTGAAGAAGTAGACTTTGACACAGTAGACATGGCTTAACCCCAATGATTGGGGGCAAAAGGCCAAAGTGACACGTCTGGATTCCACGACGGCAGTCGCGGAATCGCAACCGCACCACCGGGACACCCCGCCCGAGGACGTTTATGTTGTCGAGGCAGGTCTCCTGGCTCGCGGGTCAATGCTGCTGTCCGGCCTTCCCAAAACCTTTGCGGGTCTCAGTGACTTTAATGGACAGCGGCTCACCGCTTACAGTTGCGGGGGCAGCTCCGGCCTTGGCTTAACGCCTCACCGGCTTCCCTCTTAGCTTCGGGCAAACCTTCCCGAAGAACCACGACATGTCCACATATGGGCAACATCGCGCGGCAGTCAACCGAGCTTGCTCGCGCAAGCTGCCCACTCGCAGCAGCGCGTTGAAGACTCCGGAGCTGGAGTGGGCCGTAGCCCCGAGATCAAACGCATCAAGCCCGGCACGAGGCCGGGCTTGCTTAAATGCGAACTACACTTCGTGGATTGCGCTTACGCCCCGTTGAGGAACTGCAGCGGATCGACCGGCGACGAGCCCTTGCGGATCTCGAAGTGAAGCTGCGGCGAAGTAACCTCACCGGACTGGCCGGACTTGCCGATCACCTGACCGCGCTTGATGGTCTCGCCACGCTTCACCATCAGCTCACTCGCATGGGCATATGCGGTGACGTAGCCGTTGGAGTGACGAACGAGGACCAGATTGCCGTAACCCTTCAGCTCGTTGCCGGAATAGGCAACGACGCCATCTTCGGCAGCCTTGATCGGCGTGCCTTCCGGCACGGCGACGTTGATGCCGTCGTTGGACTTGCCATTGGTCTTGGCGCCATAGCCTGTGACCACGCGGCCGCGCACCGGCCAACGGAACGTCGGCAAAGCGCCGGTTGCGTCAGCGGCTTTAGTCGGCGATTCCGGCGCGGTTTCTTCAGGCGTCGTCGTGGCACTTGCCAGACGGGCCTTCTGCGCGGGCTCGGCAGAAGCAACACGGGCCACGGCAGCGGACGTGACCGCGCCAACCGGAGCGGCCGTCACGGCTGCGACGGGCGCAGCAAGCGGCGCGGCCGCGGGAGCCGCAGAAGCCGCAGAAGCCGTACGCGCGCCCGGTATCGTAATCTTGGAGCCGAGCTTCAACTGGGCAGTCGGCGCCAGACCATTGGCGCGTGCGAGTTCGGCCACCGGCACGTTGTTCCGGCGCGAGATGCTCATTAGCGTATCGCCGCGATTGACAAAATGCGTGGTCGACGCGCCGACAGCAGGTTTGTTCGGAGCAGCGGCAACGGCCGGAGTTGCCGCAGCGCCCTGGCGCGGAATGATCAGCGACTGGCCGGGCGACAGCGCGCGGGGACCCTTGTAGCCATTGGCCTGCAGGATCGCAGCCGACGAGACGTTGTAGCGTTTCGCCAGACCATCGAGCGTATCGCTGGTGCCGACGATGATCGAGGTGCCGCCATCACGGGCAAGGCCGTTGGTCGCTGCAACCGAGCGCGGTGCCGTGGAGCCGGTGGTTTCGATCGGCGCACGTGCGGGCGGCGGCGTATACATACCGTTGCCGCCCCCGCTGACGGGAGCAGCCGACGCAACCGGACGAGCTGTCGGATAGGACTGCGGCGCCGAGATCGGCGGCGGCAAAGCCTGGGATTGATACTGCGGCTGCGGATTATAGGCCGGGCGCTGATATTGTGGCAGTTCCTGACGCTCGACCGGCGCGCGCGGTGCGCGCTGCGGTACCGAGCCGGTGGTTTCACCTTGCCAGCCAAAGCCACGGGACTGACCTGAGTCAAAATTTGGATTCTGAGATAGCCGTGTCTGCATGTCGGCGCTGCAGCCGGCAAAACCGATAGACATCAGCGCCAGCACCGCGACCTGCGGAGCGCGGCGCGAGTAAAGCAACTCGACAACGCTGGACATTGGTTACTCACTCATACGCAACAAACAACTGAATTGAGTAAACACCGTCTCCGTTACCAAGCCTTTAACCTTGCGACCAACACGTGACAGCCGTTCACGAACTTTTTTCAGAGTTCGCGCGCGATGCCCGGAAGTGCAGGCACGAAACGTACATCCACGAGCTCCTTTCGCTCCAATCCATCCCCGGTTTTGCGGATCCGGACCAGGGTCTGGACGCCATTATGAGGACCAACCGGCGCAAGCAGAATACCCCCCTCCTCAAGCCGATCGGTCAGCGCCACCGGCACCTCCTCCACTGCGGCGGTCACGACGATCCGGTCAAACGATCCCAAATTGGCAGCCGGGTTGAGGCCGTCGCCGAGCATGACCTCGATATTGTGGAGGCCGAGTGCCTCCAACCGGGTCCGGGCGGCGTCGGCCAGCGTGCGATAGCGCTCGATGCTGAGCACGTCGCGGACGAGCTTTGACAGGATCGCGGCCTGGTAGCCCGATCCCGTGCCGACCTCGAGCACACGGTGACCAGCATTCAATTGCAGCTGTTCGGTCATATAGGCCACCACGAAGGGCTGGCTGATGGTCTGACCGCAGGCAATGGCCAAGGCCGTATCGCGCCACGCGTGGGCGCGATCGTTCGGCTCGACGAAGCGATCACGCGGAATATCCTCCATTGCGCGCAGCACCAGCCGATCGCTGATCCCACGGCGCCGCAGACCAAGCTGAAACGTCATCTGTTCGGGCGGCTGTCCGACGGTAATCATGGAAATGCCTCACGCAGCACAGGTTAGAAACACTCTCGATCTAGCAAAGATAGATTGATGTATTTCTGCGATCGGAACCGGGATAGCCTTACGACAACTTTTATTGTTCCGCGCGCGGAACCAGCAACATACGAGCCTGTTATGGGCGGGGCGCTGAAATCCTGATCTTGCTCTATCTGGTACCGAACACGCGACTGCGTCTTTGGGTCACGAAAATGGCAATGCGTCGAGATTGCGTTCAACCCGGGAATTTGCGATTTTGTTCAGAGGATTGGGGCAAGGAAACCGGCCATGACTGCAACGAACCCGCCGGGCGGCTCCGTCTTCCTGGTCGAAGACGAGGTCATGATCCGCATGATGGTCGCCGATATGCTCGAGGAACTCGGCTACAGCGTGGCCGCGGAAGCCGGCGACATCAACGAGGCGATCAGGCTGGCTGGGTCTGCGAAGTTCGACATCGCGATCCTCGACGTCAACGTCAACGGCAAGGTGATTTCGCCGGTCGCCGAAGTGATCGCATCGCGCAACCGCCCGTTCATCTTCGCGACTGGCTACGGCGCGCAAGGCCTGCCGGAAGAGTTTCGTGACCGCCCGACGCTGCAGAAGCCTTTCCAAATGGAAACGCTGGCGCAGGTCCTGTCCACGACGCTCAAGGGCGTTGCGGTTTAGGCGAGCCCACTCGCCTATCTCGAAATCTCAGCCAAGCGCCTTGGTCAGCGCTTCGGAGAATACATCGTCCGTACGATCGAGCCGCAGCGGCGTAACGGATACATAGCGCGCAGCAAGGGCTGCGAGATCGGTGCCCTCCAGCGGGGCTTCCGCGGCGACGATGCGCTCGAAACCGATCCAGAAATACGGATTGTTGCGGCCATCGCGCCGCTCATCGACGCGCAAAAAGCCCTGATTGCGCTTGCCCTGCCGGGTGACGACGACACCTTTCACCTCGTCGGCCGCGCAGGCCGGGAAGTTGACGTTGATGACGGTGTTCTTCGGAACGCTCGCCTTGATGACCTTGCGCAGCACGTCCGGCCCATATTTCAACGCGGTCTCCCATTGCGGGTTGTGACGCGTTTCCATCGAGAATTCCTGGCTCAACGCCACCGACGGAATGCCGAGAATGGTGCCCTCGAGCGCACCGGCGATGGTACCGGAATAGACCACGTCCTCGGCGACGTTGCGGCCCTTGTTGACGCCGGACAATACGAGATCTGGCTGCTTGTCTTTCAGGATATGACGCGCGCCCATGATGACGCAGTCGGTCGGCGTGCCGCGCACGGCATAGTGCCGGGGGCCAACTTCACGCAACCGCAGCGGATCGTTAAGCGATAACGAATGCGACACACCGGACTGATCGAGCTCGGGCGCCACCACCCAGACATCATCCGACAATTCCTTGGCGATCTGCTCGATGATCTTCAGGCCGGGGGCGTGAATGCCGTCGTCATTGGTGCAGAGAATGCGCATTCGTGAGGTGCCTTTTCGATCGGGAGGGCCGCTGGCCGGCACCGGTTTTTGCCAGCATGTACCGGCTTTTGCCACCCCCATTTTGGGCGCTGCTTGTGCGCAGCCATGGCTGTCTTGAAGGCGATTTTTCCCGCGGGCCGGAACATTTCGGCGTCGCCGGGATTTTTAACTTAGGTAGGTGAGTGCCAGTTGCGTCTGAAGCATGCGCGCTCGACCCGGATGGCCTTGGTCGCAGCGCCCCACAGGGCGACGGAGATGGCGAAACAGCTCGAACGGGTGTTGATCATCGGATTGCCGGCGATCGCGGTTGTCGCCCTGACGGGGTGGCTGCTGCTTCCCAGATTGGCCGAGACCAAGCCCGATCTCACCCTCAATACGGCGGTAGTGGCAACTATGCCCGACGAGTTGAGTGAGGAGGACTTTGCCAAACCCACTCCTTCACAACTCGTCAGCGTCCCCGACGCCGCGGAGCTCACCCGTCTCAGCCTCTCCCGCCAATCGTTTCGCCGCGGCGGCCTCGGTTCCAGGGCGCTGATGACGTTCACCGTGCGCAACGCCAACGACTATCCGGTCAAGGACCTCGAAATCGCTTGCGCCTTCCGCAGCAGGGATGGGCGCTATGTGACGGAGCGTCGCCGCGTCATCGCGGAGACCGTCAGCACGAAAAGCCGCAAGGCGTTTCCGATGACGCATATGGGCTTTGTCAACATAAAAGCCGAGAAAGCCAAATGCGCGCTGGTCACAGCCAGCCGCGCCTGAGCGGCTGGCGCGCGACGACGCCTAGCTGGCCTGAACCACCTTGAGGCCGCCCATATAAGGCTGCAGCACATCCGGAACGGCGATCGAGCCGTCTTCCTGCTGATAGTTTTCCATCACGGCGATCAGCGCGCGACCGACGGCGGTGCCCGAACCATTCAGAGTGTGCACGAAGCGCGGTTTGCCATCCGGCCCGCGCGAGCGCGCATCCATGCGACGCGCCTGGAAATCGCCGCAGACCGAACAGGACGAAATCTCGCGGTAAGCACCGCCCTCGCCCTGGCCCGGCATCCAGACCTCGATGTCGTAGGTCTTCTGCGCGGCGAAGCCCATATCGCCGGTGCACAGCGTCATCACGCGGTAATGCAGACCAAGCCGGCGCAGCACTTCCTCGGCGCAAGACAGCATGCGCTCATGCTCGTTCTTGCTTTCCTCGGGCGTGGTGATCGAGACCAGTTCGACCTTGGTGAACTGGTGCTGGCGGATCATGCCTCGCGTATCGCGGCCGGCAGCGCCAGCCTCGGCACGGAAGCACGGTGTCAGCGCCGTCATGCGCAGCGGCAGTTCTTTTTCGTCAAGGATGGATTCACGGACGAGATTCGTCAGCGGGACTTCAGCGGTCGGGATCAGCCAGAGTTTCTTGGGGATGTTTTGAACCTCTGCTTCTACTCTTGCTATTTCAATATCAAAATCTGCGACTGTATCTTGCTGCTCGATAATCCGTTCGCTTAACAGTGGCTGGGCATCGCCAAACAATGTTCGATCACCAAATTTTTCATACAGTATTTTCAGTTTCTGCAAGTGCGCTCTGAACATGGTTCGATTGGCCCGCAGTACATCGAGATGCGCAAGCTTCGCATTTTCGGTCGAGAATTGATCGTCTTCGAATTTTGGCAACTGCGCAGTGCCAAACATCGCATCGTCGCGAACCAAGAGCGGTGGGTTCACTTCCGTGTAGCCATGCTCATTCGTATGCAGATCGAGCATGAACTGCCCGATGGCACGCTCCAGTCGTGCAAGGCCTTTCTTGAGCACGACGAAGCGTGCGCCCGAGAGGTTGGCCGCGGCCTCGAAATCCATGAAGCCCAAGGCTTCGCCGAGCTCATAATGCGGTTTCGGCGTGAACGCGTAGTTGCGCTTGGCACCGAAGTGATGGCGCTCGACATTGCCGTGTTCGTCAACACCCTCAGGCACTTCGTCGAGCGGCAGGTTCGGGATTTCAGCAAGCGCGACCTTGAGCTTATCCTCGGTGTCCTTCACCGCGGCTTCCATCGCCGGCATCGTCGTCTTGAGCTCGGTGACCTCGGCCATCAGCGCATTGGCGCGCGCCTCGTCCTTGGTCTTCTTGGCCTCGCCGATTTCCTTCGAGGCCGCGTTGCGACGAGCCTGCGCCTGCTCGGACGCAAGGATCGCGGTCCGGCGCGCTTCATCGATCCCCAACAGCGATGCCGACAGTGGCGCCAGCCCCCGCCGCTTCAGCGCAGCGTCGAAAGCTTCGGGATTGTCGCGGATCGATTTAATGTCGTGCATGACGGGATTCCTGAGCGAAAGCGGCTCTGAGTACCCCGAATAGCTGACATTTGGAACATGAAATGGCGCGATCGCCCCGTTAGTGCGCTCGCAGCAGAAACGCAAGTATTCCAATGCAGGCGACGGCGACACTCACTGCGGTAACGACGATGCCACCCAAGCGCACTGTAAGACGAAGCGTCTGAGCCTCCATGGCTGCCTGCAAATCGTTGCGCGTCGCCAACAATCGCGCGTCCAGATCGGACTTAACAGCGAAGAGATCGGATTTCGTGACAAGCTCGGTCATGATGAAATCCCGTGCCGCTTCGGCATGAGCCTCGGCCTGATTGTTCGCTACCCCGGCTTCGCGGAGCCGCTTGGAATAGCCGAGTGTATCAAATGCAAAGGCCACAATCACCTCCGTAGCAGCGCCCGCTGCACAACTTAAGGTAGATTGCCACAATTGCAATTACAAGAACACGTAGGCGCCTACTCCGCCGGCGTCACGTCCGTGCCGGTCCCCGCCGCAGCCTTGGCAGCAGCGGCCTTGGCGGCATTCTTCTCGACCATGCTGACCGCGATAATCGAACCTTCGTAGAGGATCAGCAGCGGGATTGCGAGGGAGGCCTGGCTGATCACATCGGGCGGCGTCAGCACGGCCGCGATAACGAAAGCGATGACGATGAAGTAGCGGCGCTTTTCGCGCAGCTGCTTCGACGTGAGGATGCCGATGCGGCCAAGCAGTGTCAGGATGACGGGGAGCTGGAAGGCGATGCCGAAGGCGAAGATCAACGACATCATCAGCGAGAGATATTCGCCGACCTTGGGCAGCAGCGCGATCTGCGCGGTATCGGAGCTTCCGGTCTGCTGCATGCCCAGCGAAAACCGGATTAGCATCGGCAGCACCAGGAAATAGACCAGCAGCGAGCCCAACGCGAAGAAGAACGGCGTCGCGATCAGATACGGCAGGAACGCGCCCTTCTCGTGCTTGTAGAGGCCGGGCGCCACGAACATGTAGATCTGCGCGGCGATCACGGGGAAGGAGATGAACCCAGCGCCGAACATCGCGAGCTTCAGCTGGGTCAGGAAGTATTCCAGCAGCGCCGTGTAGATGAATTTCGAGTTCTCGGGGCCGGCGACCCAGACGAACGGCCAGACCAGCACGTTGTAGATCTGCTTGGCGAAGAAGAAGCAGAAGATGAAGGCCACGGCAAATGCGAGCAGCGCCTTGATCAGCCGCGACCGCAGCTCGATCAGGTGGTCCATCAAGGGAGCCTTGGAGGCTTCGATATCTTCGGCACTCATGACGCTTTGGCGTCCTTCAGAACGTCGGGATTGGCCGCGTCGGGGGCTGCCGCGCCATCATTAGCAGGAGCGTGGGTTTCGACCGGCGACGGCTGCACTTCCCGGGTAATGGCCAGCGGCTCGTTTACCGCAGCAGTTTCCTGCGCATGCGTCTCGGCCTCAACGAAGGTCTCGGGTGTAGGCGGCTCGGGCGTGGTGGGCACGGCCGGAGGCGTGTCGAGATTGTCAGCCTTGTCGATGGCCATGGCGTCGCTGACGTCCTTGGTCAGCGAGGTCATGATGTTGTTGGTGGTGAAGCCGGAAGCGACATCCTTCACGTCGTCGAAGGCCTTTTTGACGTCGGCCATTTCGGCTTCGCGCATCGCCTCGTTGAACTGGCCCTGGAATTCCGAGGCCATCTTGCGGGCCTTGCCCATCCACTGCCCGACCATGCGCAGCACGCCGGGCAGTTCTTTCGGGCCGATGGCAATCAGCGCGACGACCGCGATGACGACCAGTTCACTCCACCCGATATCGAACATGAAAAAATCCGCTCACGCGGGGCTGGATGTGCCCGCGTCTCCTTCAATGGCCGCCGCGATCCCCAAGGACAATCCCTTCGGAACCTCAGACAACCTTGCTGCCGACGTCCGTACGGTTGGCGGTCGGCGCCGGCGGGGTCTGGTCGATGGTGCGAACCGGCTCGGTCGGCTTGTCTGCCGGCTTGTCGTCGTCCGCCATGCCCTTCTTGAAGGCCTTGATACCCTGCGCAACGTCGCCCATCAGGTCGGAAATCTTGCCGCGCCCGAACAACAGCAGGACCACTCCGATCACGACGATCCAGTGCCAAATGCTGAGTGAACCCATCCTGCTAACCCTCCAAACACGCGGCCAGTCGCCCGGCCTGATCTGACCGGAACGTAGGCTGCGGGGGTGTCAAAAACAAGGACTTAACCCTCGTGGAATCGCGGATGTCGCGGCGCAATGCCGCGAGCGTTAATGCCGCGATCAGTGCTTGCGGTCGTCGTCCCGGTCGGTTGCGTCCGGCTCAGCGTCATCCGGCTCATCTTCGTCCTGATCGTCCTCGTCGTCTTCCGCGTCGTCGGAATCGTCTTCATCGTCGTCGAGTTCGGCCGTTTCGGGCTCAGCGGTCTCGTCTTCATCCGACTCGGGCTCTCCGACTTCAGCCGCTTCGGCCTCGCCTTGCTCGGGCTCGATCACGTCGAGATCGCGCGCTTCAAGTTCCGCGACCTCGGCCGCTTCGCTCTCTGGCTCCACAACATCTGCCGTTTCAGTGAATTCGGCCTTGGCCTCGGCAAATGCCTGGGCCTCACCAGCGTATCCGACAGTCCCGGCTTCGGGTTCCTTGAGCTGCAGTTCGGGGAATTCCGGATCGGGTGCTGACAGCGCCAGTTCCAGTTCGCCGCCCTCCAGCGGATCCTCGTCCTCGCGGAGCGTCGGATCGTCGGACGGATTGGGCACGCTGAAGCCGGACGGCAGCCGCGAATCCAGCAGACCCGTGCCCTTTAGTTCCTCAAGACCCGGCAGATCGCCGAGTGCCTCAAGACTGAACTGCGACAGGAAGCTCTCGGTGGTACCGAAGGTCAGCGGACGGCCCGGCGTCTTGCGACGGCCGCGCGGCTTGATCCAGCCGGTTTCCAGCAGCACGTCAAGCGTGCCCTTGGAGGTGATGACGCCGCGAATGTCTTCGATTTCGGCACGGGTCACCGGCTGGTGATAGGCAACGATAGCGAGCACTTCGATCGCCGCACGCGACAGCTTGCGGGTTTCGGTGGTCTCGCGGGTCATCAGCCAGGACAGGTCACCGGCGGTGCGGAACGTCCACTTGTTGGCGACGCGAACCAGATTGACGCCGCGCATGGCGTAATCGGCCTGCAACTGCGCCAGTGCCGCCTTGATATCGACGCCATCCGGCATGCGCTTGGCCAGCGCGGACTGGTCGAGCGGCTCGGTGGATGCGAACAACAGCGCTTCAAGCAGGCGCAATTCTTCGGGGCGCGCTTCCGACTGGACCTCGGATTGTCCCTCGGACTGCACGATCTGATCCTCGACATCGTCGATGCGTTTCTCGGCGAGGCTTGCCATGTCTGGATCTCCTTCTTCCACTTACTCGGCCGGAACTTCCGGCTCCACCTGCACAGGCTGGGCGATGTGCTTGCGGAAATACAAAGGCGCGAATGCTTCTTTCTGGCTGAGGTCGAGCGTGCCCTCACGGACCAGTTCAAGCGCAGCTGCAAAACTCGAGGCCATCACCGTCGCGCGCTGCGCGGGGTCGGCGACGTAAGCCAGCAGATATTCGTCGAGGCGGCTCCAGTCCTCTGCCATGCCAACCAACCGTTCCAGCGAGGCGCGCGCTTCGCTCAGCGACCAGACGGTGCGCTTGGCGAGATGGACGCGCGTCAGCACGCGAGCCTGGCGCTGGGTCGCATAGGCCGACAGCAGATCGTAAAGCGTCGCCGTGAAGCGCGGATGCTTCACCTCGGCGATCGACTCGGGAACGCCGCGCGGAAAGATGTCGCGGTTGAGCTGCGGCCGGGTCATCAGCCTGTTCGAGGCCTCGCGGATGGCTTCGAGGCGGCGCAGCCGGTTGGCCAGCGCGGTCGCCATATCCTCGGCGCTCGGGCCTTCGCCCGGCACCGTCGTATCCGGCAGTAGCAGGCGCGACTTCAGGAATGCCAGCCACGCCGCCATCACCAGATAGTCGGCAGCCAGTTCCAGACGGATCTTCCGCGCGGCTTCGATGAACAGCAGATACTGGTCGGCCAGCGCGAGGATCGAAATCTTGTGCAGGTCGACCTTCTGTTGCCGCGCAAGCGCGAGCAATAGGTCGAGCGGGCCTTCGTAACCTTCGACGTCGACGACCAGCGACGGCTCGTCGTCGGGAACGACCTCGGCCGGCAGTCCGGTCTCAAACGACAAAATCTCAGCGCTCATGCACTTGCTCCTGCTCGAGCGATCAAGGCGTCCAGTTCCGCGCGGCCAGCGGCGCGGTCGAACGGCTGCGGCTGACCGCGGGCAGCGATGGCCGCCTTGGCGCGCTCAAGCGCCTTCCCAGCCAGAACCGGGGTCTCGCTGACGACGTCGCGCATCTCGTCCAGCTTGCCGTTGCAATGCAGGACCATGTCGCACCCGGCGCTGACGATCGCCCGCGTGCGTTCCGCGATCGATCCCGCCAGAGCATTCATGGACACGTCATCACTCATCAACAAACCCTGGAACCCGATACTGCCGCGAATCACCTGTTCGATGATTGTCGCAGAAGTCGTGGCCGGTTGGGTGGCGTCCAGAGCGCTAAACACAACATGTGCAGTCATCGCCATGGGCAGGTCGGCGAGCGGACGAAATGCTTCGAAATCAGAAGCTTCGAGCTCACTTCTCGCGTTATCTACGATCGGTAATTTGAAATGGGTATCGGCGGTCGCCCGACCATGGCCGGGAATGTGTTTGAGCACCGGTAGAATGCCACCTTGCGACAGACCTTCGGTCACGGCGCGCGCAATAATCGCGACCTTGCCGGGCTCGGTGCCATAGGCGCGATTGCCGATCACGGCATCAGCGCCTTCCACCGGGACGTCTGCCAGCGGCAGGCAGTCCACGGTGATACCGAGGTCCACAAGGTCACTCGCTATGAGCCGTGAGCTGAGCCAGGCCGCCCTGAGGCCTGCTTCCGGGTCGGCATCGTAGAGAACACTGAACACGGCGCCGGGTGGATAGACCGGCCAATGCGGTGGCCCCAGGCGCTGGACCCGACCGCCTTCCTGATCGATCAGGACTGGCGCATCGAGATCACCGGTCGTGTTTCGCAATTCTTCTACAAGTCGAGCAACTTGGGCGGGATTATCGACATTGCGCTTGAAGAGAATGAAGCCCCACGGCCGTTCCGCGCGCAGAAATGCGCGCTCTTCAGCGGTCAGTTCCAGCCCAGATACACCGGTGATGAATGCGCGTGTGCTCATGGGGCCGATTAGCCCCCATCAACGCCCAGGGTCAAGGAAACGGCCGTTAATTCCTTTGGACGACGCACTGTCCGCCGGCAGATTTCAGGTTCCCGCAGACCTGTGACGCTTCGTCCTGCGAGCCGAACGGTCCAACCATGGCCCGATAATAGGTCCCCTTGTCGCCAAGGTCGGCCTTCTTGATCAACGGCGCACGCGATCCCAGCACCGAGGGGAACTTGGTCTGTAGGGCACGGAACGACGCCTGCGCATCGCCCTCCGACCGCTGGGACGATACCTGGACCACATAGCCGCCGCTGGAGGCGACTGGGGCCGCCTGCTGGGTCGGGTTGGTCGAGGCCATACGCGAGGGCGCCGGAGGAGCGGCTGCAGCCGGAGGCGCGGCCTGCGGCGACAGTGACATCGGGGCATTGGCTGATGCGTTGGCATTGGTCGCGCGCGGTGCCGCAGCGGGCGCGGCTGCAGGAACCGCTGCCGGAGCGGCGATGCGGGCCGGCGCCTGACGCGCGGCCGGTGTGGCCCCGGCGTCGGACTGGTCACCCTTGACGGCAAAAGTACGGATCTTGCGGGGCTCATCGCCCTGCATCGCGCCATTGCCGACCATCGGCTTGTTGGATGGCGACACGCTGGCGGTGGATGGCGGGTTGGCGTTCTGGTTCAGCGGCGGGAACACCACACGCGGACCAGCCTTGGTGGCATCCTGCACGTTGACGGGCTGCTCTTCGCGCGACACCAACCGCTCGGGGGCTGCGCCGCCGAGACGATCTTGAATCGGCTTGCCGTCGGCCGCGGCTGTCGCCGACGGCGGGACGATCTTGTTTGGACCGGGCTCGGCCTTGATCACCGGCGGTTCGCCAGTGCGCGCCGACCCCATAAATGTACGATAGGCGAAGGCAGCACCGGTACCGACTACGGCCAGCGCCAGCACGACGGCGACGGTCGCCATGCCACCGCGACGCTTCGGCGCCTCTGCCTGCTCGGCATAGCCGTCCTGATAGGCGTAAGGATCGTCCTGGTATTGATCGTCGTGCGGATGCTGGGCCTGTGCGCCATCGGCGTGGCCATATAGCGCATCGTCATAACGATTGGGATCATGCGGCGCGTGAGCCTGGTCGTACTGGCCCTGATAGTCCTGCGCCTGATGATCCGTATGCGCGGCAAATGCCGGCGCCTGATGATAATCGGCCTCCGGCTGCAGATGCTGCGGCTCCTGATGCTGAGCGCCGTAACGCTGCACTGGATGAAGATTTTCGAATTCCTGCTGCTGCGGCTCGTGGGCTGCTGCACGCTGCATCCATGGCGGCGGGCCGGGCTGCGCGGGTTCTTCCTCATATTCCGGCTCGTCCTGATAGGCCGGTTCAGCCTGGCGCGGCGCAGGCGCAGGGCGGCTGTTGCTCGCGAACGGGTCGGTTTGCCCGATCAGCCGCGCGAGCTCGGCGAGCGGATCGCCCTCGCCCTTCGTCCGCGATTGAGCGTCGCGGCCGTAATCGTCATCCGCTGGGAAAGGTCGGTTCTGGTATCGATTAGCCATTGTGATGTCGCATCCCCTTCGGGAAAGCCGCCAACCCGCTTTTCAAACGAAACAGCTGCTATCAAGAACCACCCACAGATCCCCATGTGAGCGGCCGTCCCCTGTCTACCGCATCTCGTCCGGTGCGGTGACGCCGAGAACGGCGAGGCCCGAAGCCAGGACTGAGACGACGCTCTGGACGAGTGCCAATCGCGCTTTGGTAAGTTCTGCATCATTAGTGATAATGAAGCGTAAATGAGGCATATCGCGTCCGCGCGTCCAGAGCGCATGAAATTCGCTGGCGAGATCATACAGATAGAAAGCGATCCGGTGCGGCTCGTGCGCCGTGGCCGCAGATTCTATCATCCGTGGGTACAATGCTAACTGCCGCATCAGGCCCAACTCGGCGATATCGTCGAGCCGCTCCATCGCCGCGTCTTTTAGATAGGCAATGCGCGCCTCGGTTTCCAGAGGCAGGTCGGCCAGCATCTCCCGCGCATTGCGGAAGATCGAATGGCCGCGGGCATGCCCGTACTGGACATAGAAAACCGGATTGTCCTTGGACTGCTCGATCACCTTGGCGAGGTCGAAATCCAGCACCGCGTCGTTCTTGCGGAACAGCATCATGAAGCGCACTGCGTCGGAGCCGACCTCGTCGACCACTTCGCGCAGGGTGACAAAATCGCCGGAGCGCTTCGACATCTTCACCGGCTCGCCATTGCGCAACAGCTTCACAAGCTGCACGATCTTGACGTCGAGTTCAGCCTTCCCTGCCGTTACCGCCTTGATCGCCGCCTGCACACGCTTGATATAGCCGCCGTGATCGGCGCCCCAGACGTCGACCATGTTGAGGAAGCCACGGTCGAACTTGGTCTTGTGATAGGCGATATCGGACGCAAAATACGTGTAGCCGCCATCCGACTTCAGCAGCGGACGATCGACATCGTCGCCATAGGCCGTGGCGCGGAACAGGGTCTGCTCGCGGTCCTCGTAGTCGTCGATGGGTTTCCCCTTCGGCGGCGGCAGCCGGCCGATATAGACGTCACCCTTGCCGCGCAGGAATTCGATCGTTGCGCCGACCATGTCGGTACCGCCATCGATCAGTGAACGCTCGGAAAAGAACACTTCGTGGGAGATGTTCAGTGCGGCGAGATCGCCCTTGATCATCTCCATCATCATGGAAATGGCCTTGGCGCGCGTGATCGGCAGCCACTTGTCCTCGGGCATCTGGTTCAGCGCAGCGCCGTACTCAGCCACGAGCGCCTGCCCCACCGGCACCAGATAGTCGCCCGGATACAAGCCTTCCGGAATATCGCCGATGGCTTCGCCGAGCGCCTCGCGGTAACGCAAATGCGCGGAGCGCGCGAGTACGTCGACCTGCGCACCGGCGTCGTTGATGTAGTATTCGCGGGTAACGTCATAACCGGCGCAATCGAGTAGACTCGCCAGCGCATCGCCGAATACGGCGCCGCGGCAATGGCCAACATGCATCGGTCCCGTCGGATTGGCCGACACGTATTCGACATTGACCTTCTCACCGGCTCCGACGGCACTCCGGCCATACGAGGCACCGTCGCGCAGCACCGCGCGCAGCGCATCGGCCCAGGCCGACGACTTCAGCGTGAGATTGATGAAGCCGGGTCCGGCGACATCCACCGACGTCACCAGATCGTCTTCGCACAGCTTCGCAGCGATAGCGTCAGCCAGATCGCGCGGCTTGGCTTTCGCCTCTTTCGCCAGCACCATCGCGGCATTGCTCGCCATGTCCCCATGCGACGCATCCTTGGTCGGCTCGACGACGACGCGCGACAGATCGATGCCGGCGGGCAACACGCCTTCACTGACGAGGGCGTTGCAGATCGCGTGAACGCGCGCGAGCACGTTGGCGAACAGATGCGGGGTCGGAATAGTCGAGGCCATGGCGATACGGGAACCAGCTTGCGCCGGAGGATTCCGGCAGGATTGCATCAGGATGGAATAGCGGTTTCGGGGGCCTTCCGCCAATTCTTTGACGGCCGATCCGCCAAGTGGGCAAGGATCGAAATCTGCAGCCCCGAAAGGCACTTAGAGGCTTTCGCCTAACGCAATTCGGGGGTCGAGTCAAAGAGCCGGATATGTTCGGTGATGGCAAAACGGTCGGTCATCCCGGCAATGAAATTGCCGATCCGGCGCGCCTGTTCGCCCTCCGATTCCGGCTCGGCGCCTTCAGGGGGCAGCCATTCCGGCGGTAGATCCTCGGGCGCGCGCTGATAGCGTGCGAACAGGTCGGTAACCAGACATTCCGCCTCTACCATCACCCGCATGACACGCTCATGGCGATACATGTGCTGCCAGAGGAAGGCCTTGATCCCAGCCTCGGCTTCTGCTGCGTTAGCACGAAACGCGACGAGCTTGCGCCCGCAGCGGCGAATGTCCTCCGCGGATTTCGGCAGCACCGCGCCGAGTCGTTGCTCCGTCTCACCGACGACCGCGCCAATCAGATAGGAAATCAACTCGCGCACCAGTTCGGCGCCGCGGCGGCTCTCGTCGAGACCGGGATAGCGCGTGTCGATCTTGGCGATCATGTCTTGCGTCAGCGGCATCGCCTTGAGGTCATCGACGGTGAACAGCCCGGCGCGCAATCCATCGTCGATGTCATGAGCGTCATAGGCGATATCATCTGCAATCGCCGCAACCTGAGCCTCCATTGACGCGAAGCTCGACAGCTCCAGATCAAAGGTGCGGTCATATTCGGTGATCCCGAATGGCACGCCGTGAGTGGCATAACGTCCGACCGGCGCGCCTAACGCGTCGGTCAGAGGCCCGTTGTGTTTGACGATGCCTTCGAGGGTTTCCCAGGTCAGATTGAGGCCATCGAACTCGGGATACCGATGCTCCAGCGACGTGACGAGGCGCAGGGTCTGGGCGTTATGATCGAAGCCGCCATGGGCCTCGAGACAGGCGTCCAGCGCCCGCTCGCCGGCATGGCCGAACGGCGGATGGCCGATGTCATGGGCCAGCGCCAGGGTCTCGGTCAGGTCCTCGTCGAGGCCCAGTTGCCGGGCCACGGCGCGGGCGATCTGCGCCACCTCCAACGTGTGGGTGAGACGGGTGCGGTAATGATCGCCCTCATGGAACACGAAGACCTGGGTCTTGTGCTTGAGCCGGCGAAACGCAGTCGAGTGGATGACCCGGTCGCAATCCCGGCGAAACGCGCTGCGGGTCCGGCTCGGAGCCTCGGAAAACAGCCGTCCACGGCTGCGATCGGGGTCGCAGGCATAGGGTGCGCGGGGAGCAGCCATTCCGACCGACACGGCGTGTTTATCCTTGATCCAATTGATTCCTGAGCCTGCCGCACTTAACTATGGGGAGCGGCAGATTCAAATGGTTCGAATCCTGCCCGGAGAGCCAGATATGACCGACACTGCAGTCACCGAGGCCCCCCTCACCGTCAGCGCGCGTGCTGCGCGCCGGATCGGCGAGATCCTCAAGACCGAAGGCAACGGCGCCATGCTCCGCGTGTCGGTTGAAGGCGGCGGCTGCTCCGGCTTCCAGTACAAGTTCGACGTCGAGCGCGCCAAGGCGGACGACGACATCCTGATCGAACGTGACAGCGCCGTGGTGCTGGTCGACCCTTCCTCAGCGCCATTCCTGGCCGGCTCCGAACTCGACTTCGTCGATGACCTGATCGGCGCCTCGTTCCGCGTCGTCAATCCGAACGCGACGGCGTCCTGCGGCTGCGGGACCAGCTTCTCGATCTGACCTCTATTCGGTTCATTTAGATCGGTCTATTTCTCGGCGAACAGCGCCCGCGCGTTGCCGTGCGCGATCTGTTTAGCGACCGCCGGCGGCAGTTGCGCCAGCCAGGCACGATAGCCATCCATAATGTCGCCATAGCTCGCCCAGCGTTCCGGCACCCAGGTGTCGGAGCCCAGCAGGAAGCGATCGGGGTAGCGCTCAAACAGCACGCGCCATTGCGGCGTCAGTCTGCCTGATCCATCCACGATGCCGCTGCGATAGGATAACTCACCCCAGAGCTTTGGATATTTTACCAGCATCGCCGCAACCCGATCCGGCGCGAGGCTAAAGCCGGTATGCGCCCAGATGATCTGCGCGCGCGGATTATGCCGCATCAGGATTTCGACGGCCTCATCGTCCGCATGAGCGTGCAGATAGAGATTGTTGGCGACCGCGAAGTCGACGGTCTTCTTGACCATCTCGGTATCGGCCGCCTTGCCGGTCAGATGGAATTCGCCGACACCGCGATAGTAGCCGCGCTTGAACTCCTCCTGCACGAGATCGAAGATTACGGGATCGTTGAACCAGCTGCCGATATCGGCGCGCACGCGATACGGCCGGATGAACGGCACGACCTGCAGATCGCCTGCCTTGCCGCTGGCCTTGCCGTCCATCAGCACATGGGTGCCGGTGTTCGGGCGGCTGGTGGCGAGAATCCCGGTGACGCGATTCTTCCTGAAAACCTCCAACACTTCGTCGGGCTGGTAATACGGCTTCGGCTCCCAGTTGTAATGCATATGGGCGTCGAAGATTTCGATCCGATCGTCGGCACGGACCGGCGCGACAACGAGTGCGGCCAGCAAAGCGGCCACAGTGAGTGTTCTCACCGGCATTGAAGACATCCCTATTCCGCAGCCACGACGCGCGGACGATCGTCGTGGTCTTCTTCCTCGAGCTGCGGCTGCAGCTTGCGCTTCAGCTTGCGGTCGATGCGATCGAGATAGATGTAGATCACCGGCGTGATGAACAGCGTCAGCAATTGCGAGACACACAGACCGCCGACCACGGCAACACCAAGCGGCTGACGCAGTTCGGCGCCGGCACCGGCACCGAGCGCGATCGGCAGCGTGCCGAAGATGGCCGCAAAAGTCGTCATCATGATCGGGCGGAAACGCAGCAGCGCGGCTTCGCGGATCGCGTGTTCGGCCGACAGGCCGACGCGACGACGCTCGAGTGCGAAGTCGACCATCATGATGGCGTTCTTCTTGACGATGCCGACCAGCATGACGATGCCGATCATGGCGATCACAGACATTTCCATCTTGAACAACATCAGCGTCAGGATGGCACCAATGCCGGCCGATGGCAGACCGGAGATGATTGTGATCGGGTGGATGAAGCTCTCATAGAGGATGCCGAGGATCACGAAGGCCGCGAACACAGCGGCGAGGATGAGCACGCCCTGCCCGCGCAATGAATCCTGGAAGACCTGCGCCGTGCCAGAGAAGCCGGTGGCGATGGTCACCGGCAGTTTGGAATCCGCCTCGATTTGCGTGATCTGGTCGACCGCATACCCCAGCGAATAGCCGGGCACCAGATTGAACGAGATCGTCACCGCCGGCTGCTGACCCTGATGGTTGATCTGCAGCGGCCCGACCGTTGGCACCAGACGCGCGACCGCGCTCAGCGGAATGGTCTGATTGTTCGACGTCTTCATATAGAGCTTGGAGAGGTCGCTCGGATCGATCCGGAACTGCGGCTGTGCTTCCAGAATGATCTGATAGTCGTTGGTCGGCATATAGATGGTGCCGACCTGACGCGAGCCGAATGCATTATAGAGCTGGTTACGAACCTGATCGACGGTCACGCCGTAAACCGCTGCCTTTTCGCGGTCGATATCGACCGTCATTTGCGGGTTCTTGATGTATAGGTCGGTGGTCACATCGAGCAGGCCCGGCACCTTGGCGATGCGGTCGCGCATCTCCGGCGATACGCGATACAGCGTGTCGGTGTCGCTGCCCTGAAGCACGTATTGATACTGGCTCTTCGACGGTCGGCCGCCGATGTTCAGATTCTGGATGCTCTGGAAGAAGGCCTGCAAGCCAGGAACGGCCAACGACTTCTGGCGCAGCCGCGTCATCACCACCTGCGCGGGATCACGATCCTGGCGCGGCTTCAGCGCAACGAACAGACGACCGTAATTCGCCGTCGCATTCGGGCCGCCGGAGCCCACGGTGCTGTTGATGTATTCGACGGCAGGATCGGATTTCAGCAGATCAGCAAGCGCCTGCTGCCGCGCACTCATCGCTTCGAAGGACGTATCGGTTGCGGCTTCGGTCGTACCGGTCAGGAACCCGGTATCCTCCTGCGGGAAGAAGCCCTTTGGTACGATGTTGTAGAGATAAACGGTGCCGCCGAGGGTCGCGAGTGTCACCACCAGCATGATGCCCTTGTGTGCCAGTACGCGATCGAGCGCCCATTCGTAACCGCGCAGCCAAGCCGCAAATATGCGCTCGAAACCGCGCAGGATGAAATTTTCCTTGTGCTCGGGATTGTGCGCCTTGAGCACGCGCGCGCAGAGCATGGGCGTCAGCGTCAGCGACACGAAGCCGGAGACGATGATCGCCACCGCGATCGTCACCGCGAATTCACGGAACACACGGCCGACAATTCCGCCCATCAGCAGCACGGGAATGAACACCGCGATCAGCGAGAAGGTGATCGAGACGATGGTGAAACCGATTTCGCGCGCGCCCTTCAGGGCCGCATCGAACGGCTTCATGCCGAGTTCGATGTGCCGGACGATATTCTCCAGCATGACGATGGCGTCGTCGACAACGAAGCCGACGGACAGTGTCAGCGCCAGCAGCGTCATGTTGTTGATGGAGTAGTCCAGCATGTACATCGCAGCGCATGTGCCGAAGATCGAGATCGGCACCGCCAGCGCGGGAATCAAGGTCGCTGAGGCTGAGCGCAGGAACAGGAAGATCACGAAGATCACCAGCACCACGGCGATCAGCAATGTCTCCTCGACGTCGGCGACGGCTTCGCGGACCGAGATCGAGCGGTCCATCATCATATTGACTTCGACCGATGGCGGCAATTGCGCGCGCAGCGACGGCAGCTTGGCGCGGACGCCGTCGACCACAGCGACCGTGTTGGCGTCGGGCTGCTTCTGGATCGCCAGCACGATGGCGCGCTCGCCATTCAACCAGGTCGCGACCTTGTCGTTTTCGACGGCGTCATAGATCTTGGCGACTTCGTTCAGCTTGACCGGCGAGCCGTTGCGCCAGGCAACAACGACCTGGCCGTAGTCGGCGGCCTTGGACATCTGTCCGGATGCCTGCAGCGAGATATCCTGCTTCGGTCCGTTCAGAGTTCCGACCGGCGTCGAGGAGTTCGCGCGTGACACCGCCGTACGGATATCTTCAAGCGACAATCCACGAGCCGCCGCAGCTTCAGGATCGGCCTGGACGCGAATGGCGAATTTCTGCGTGCCATAGATCAGCACCTGCGCCACGCCGGGAATCTGCGACAGCGCCTGCCCGATGGTGATATCGCCAAATTCATTGACGGCCGAGAGCGGCAGCGTCGATGAACTCAGCGCAATGAACAGCACCGGGAAATCGCCGGGGTTCACCTTGCGGAAACTCGGCGGGATCGTCATTTCGATCGGCAACCGGCGCTGTGCGATCGTCAGCGCAGTCTGCACGTCCAGCGCCGCCGCATCGATATTGCGGTTGAGATCGAACTGAATGATGATCTGGGTCGTTCCCTGCGACGAGCTCGACGACATCGAAGAGATACCAGCGATGGTCGAGAGCTGACGCTCAATGATGCCGGCGACCGAGGCCGCCATCGTGTCGGCGCTGGCGCCCGGCAGCGTCGCCGTCACCGCGATGGTCGGAAAGTCCACTTTCGGAAGCGCCGACACCGGCAGCAGCCGGAAACCGAAAATGCCAAACGCGATAATCGTCGCCGTGATGAGCGTGGTCATCACAGGGCGACGGATGCAGAGCTCCGAGAGGGTCATGTTTTATGCCCCGGCCTTGCGAGCCCGGGCTTCGACCCGTGTGCCTTGTGTCAGCAAGAGCTGGCCGTCGACGACGACGTCCTCATCCCCTTTTAAACCCGACGAGATCACCGAAATCCCCTGGAAGGTCCGATCGACTTCGACAGGCTGAACACGGGCGACGCCGTCCTTCACCATGAAGACGAAGTTCCCGGTCTGGCTGCGCTGCACGGCCACGGTGGGTACAACAACGCCGTCCTCGGTGCGCACGATCAATTTGGTCTGTACCAGAATGCCCGGCCACAGGGTTTCGTTCGGATTGCTCATGATGCCGCGCACAGTGACCATGCCGGTGGTGGAATCCACAGTGTTTTCCACCATCGCCACCTTGCCGGTTTCAGAACGGCCGCTGTTCGGGATGGTCGCAATGACCGAGGTCGATCCCGCCGCCATCGCTTCGCGCAGATCGCCAAGCACACGTTGCGGAATGGCGAAGGAGACATAGACCGGAGCCATCTGATTGATGGTGGCGAGCGGCGCCGTATCAGCCGGGCGCACGAAATTGCCGACCTTCACATTGGCTGCACTGATCCGGCCGGAGAACGGCGCGCGAATGATGGTGTAGCTCTTCTGGACCTTGAGATTATCGAGCGCCGACTGATCGGCCCGGATGGTTCCGGCCAGGATGTCGGATTGGGTCTTGGCATTATCGACGCTCACCTGGGTGGTCGCGCCCTTCCCGATCAGATCGGTAAAGCGCCGCACGTCGCGTTCCGCACCGGCCAGTTGGGCCTGATCGCGGGCCAGCGTGCCTTCGGCCTGCTCGATCTGGGCATCAATCTGCCGCGAATCGAGGGTGAACAGCAGATCGCCTTCCTTGACCTTGGCGCCGTCTTCAAAATGCACCGAGGTGATGGTGGTTTCCACCCGCGACTTGAGCGCGACACTCGAAATGGGCGTTACTGTACCGATCGAATCGACATCGACCGGAACCGGTTTGCGTTCCGCCTTGGCAATCTCGACCGCAACGATCCGCGCGCGCTGCGGGGCCTGTGCATTGGTGTTGCCACCGGTCCACGAGGAGCGCGTCGTGTAGGCCGCAACCGCGGCAGCGCCGACGAGAACGAGTAGAGCGATCGATGTGCGTTTCTTCATATGGTCCATGTCACCTGGTACAGAAGATCGGGTCGCCCCCGTTTCCCGCCCATGGCAGCTTTAAAGACAGCGTCTGTGCGCTTTAGGCTTAAAGCTTATCATGTTGGCAGGGATGATGGTATGCCACGTTGACGTATTTTTGCCATTGTTGTTACCGGAATCCCATCAGATGAGAATTGCCACCTGGAATGTGAATTCTGTCCGCCAGCGGCTGGACCATCTGGTGACGTGGCTGCGCGACTGCTCGCCGGACATCGTCTGCCTGCAGGAGATCAAATGCCTCGATGAGGCGTTTCCGCGCGAGCCCATCGAGGCGCTCGGCTACAATGTCGTCACCCACGGCCAGAAGACGTTCAACGGCGTCGCCCTGCTCTCGAAATATCCGCTGGAGGAAGCCACGCCTCGGCTGGCCGGCGATGACGAGGATCTTCATGCCCGCTTCATCGAAGGCGTAGTGTCGCTGAAATCCGGGGTGGTCAGGGTGGCCTGCCTGTATCTGCCGAACGGCAATCCGGTCGATACCGAGAAGTATCCCTACAAGCTGAAATGGATGTCGCGACTACAGGAATTCACGAAGCTGCGGCTGAAGACGGAAGAGCCGTTGATTCTCGCCGGCGACTTCAACGTCATCCCGGCGGCGGCCGACGCCTATAATCCGGCGGCCTGGATCAATGACGCGCTGTTCAAGCCGGAAACCCGTGCCAGCTTCCAGACCCTGCTCGGCTTGGGCATGACCGACGCCCTGCGCGCCGTCACCGACGAGCCCGGCCAGTACACGTTCTGGGACTATCAGGCCGGCGCCTGGCAGAAGAACTGGGGCATCCGCATCGACCATCTGCTGCTGTCACCGCAGGCCAGCGACAAACTCATCGACGTCGGCATCGACAAATATGTGCGCGCCTGGGAGAAGCCGAGCGATCACGTGCCGGTGTGGGTCGACCTGGATCTTGAAGCGGCGTAAAGGCCCGTCGCCAAGCGCTCCCCAAACACAAATTGTCATCGTCCAGCTTGACCGGGCGATCCAGCAAACGCCCGGGGCAACGTTCCGAGACGGCGCCTGACGCGAGCACTCGTTGATAATAATGAAGGCTGGCGATTACTGGGTCACCCGGTCAAGCCGGGTGACGACTGTCGAGTGTGAGGTAATCGCGCTCGGAAACGGTCGCTTAGTCCGGGACAACCCTCAGTCCCGTTTGCCGGACACCCAGTGCTCAAGCATCTGCAGCGCCATGGCGCGGTCGTCTTCGGAGGCCTTGGCGATCGCCTTGTTGTAGCTATCGCGGATCCAGGTGTCGTCCGGGCCGGCATTGTCGCGGGCCAGCGTCAGCCACATCAGGCCGCGCGCCATCTGCCGTGGCAGCGATTCACCGTTGAACAGCATCTGGCCAAGCAACGCCTGCGCCTGGTGCTGGCCCTTCTGCGCAGCAAGGCCAAGCCAGCGGGCACCATACTTGGTGTCGCGCGGGGTACCGATGCCCTTCAGATACAGCCGGGCCAGATCGTATTGTGCGTCGGCATTGCCGAAATAGGACGCAGCGTAGGAGAACATCTCGCGCGCGCGTTCGGTGTCGGCCTTGATCTTCGAATTCGGAATGCCGTCGAGGTAATAGCGACCGAGCGCCACGAAGGCGTTGGCGACGATGGTGGCCTGCGGCGCGGACGGCGAGTCCTCGGCGTGGGCATTGGCGATACGGCTGAAATATTCGAAGGCGCGCAGGTCGTCCTGTGCCACACCGTTACCGTCGGCATACATCCGGCCGAGCTTCCACTGGGCGATCGGATGACCGCCTTCGGCGGCATATTGGAGCGCAGTCAGCGAGGTGTCAGGCTTGGCGGACTTCTTCAAGACCGGAGCAGCACCGGGGATGGTCGTTACAACTGGCAGGGCCGCGTCGCTGCTGCCAACGGGCGCACCGTCAAAGGCAAAGGCCGGCGCGGCCACTGACGCGGCACCCAAAGCAAACGCTACAAAAATGGTACGCTCAACTATCCGCATAACAGTATTTCTCGTGGGCCCGGCCGGTTTGGGTCACGGCGCAACCAATGGCCGATCCAACCTGCTGGGCATATGTCCACAGCGTCCCTGACATATGGTTAGTCGCGCGACGCTTCCGTTTGGTCGGGTGCGCGGCCAATTCTTTGTCGGTCAATTTTACGTTAAGGCAGCCCTCACCGGTTTCGCGCCCGATGGTGCTACCGCCCATCGATTCGAAGGTGTCAGGAGCCAGAGTCCCCTTCGATCCAACAAGGTCACCGATAACGGCGATCAGCTTGTCGGCAGAACGAATGACGTCCTGATGGGAATTCCGCGTCACGGGCTTCATTTTCTCCGCGATCATCTGCCCCGTCGCAGTAAGGCACGCTCCCTGCGACCGGCTGTGATCGAGCAATGTCGTCTTCAGCAACAGTATGTCGGCAACTTCCAATATGTCTTTGGCGACATAACGGCTCACCCGCTTCAAATCGGTGCCATATGGTGTCTTTTTGAAGATTTCGACGGTGCGAGATTCTTGCGCGCGCAGCACGGGGCCGGCGATGAACCGTTCGCGCCGGAGCGTCGCCCAGGGGAGCGCGCCACGCGACGCCTGCTCCCGGCCCTCCGTCATAAGACGGCTAGGCAAACGCGACTTGATGTTCGTCTTGGCGTCCATCGCGAACCTGGTTTCTCAGGCCGCTTCGGCGATCCGGGACAATCCCACTGACATCCCGCCGATCAACAAAGCGCTCCAGCCTTCTGGCTGGTGAGAAATGATTTCACGAAGGCGTGTGGCCAAATAGCGGCGGTTACAATACCCACAGCACGACAGGGTTAAATCTTGGGAGACTGTGGCAACCAAGCAACATTTGTGGCGCACCGGCAACCCTTTTGAGCGAGGCTAAAATCGCTGCCGCGTTACCGGAAAGTCGGCGCAAGGCCGACCTTTCCATTCGTTGCCGATCTCAACGTCCGGCGGGCGCGGAGGTGGCACCACCGTAGACCAGCCCGGGATAAACACCGCGGACGAGCACGGGATCACGGCCCCAGCCCGGGTAATAGGCGAAGGCATCGCGTGAGTCGCCATGGGTTGTGACGGCCTGCGGTTGAGCATGCCGGTGTGCAGAGCGCTGCTCTGACGCAGTGGCGACACCGGACATTATCAGAGCAATGAGGGCCGAAGCCGCGGCAGTGGTGATCGTTGTTTTCATGAAAAGCTCCCTGAATTTAGCGTTACTCGGAAATGACAGCACTTTGCGCCTTGGACGCATTCGCGTCTGACCTTGACGGCAGATAACGTCGGGAGACCGGAACGTAAGCCCGCCGCAACTTCACGATGCGGCGATCAAAATTATCGATCGGAAATGCTTCCGACTACGTATTCAGCACGCGCCCATAGGCGTCGAGCACGGCTTCCTTCATCGTCTCCGAGATGGTCGGATGCGGGAAGATGGTGTGGAAGAGTTCCTCTTCCGTGGTCTCCAGATTCATAGCGACCACAAAGCCCTGGATCATCTCGACGACCTCAGCGCCGACCATATGGGCGCCGAGCAGCTGGCCAGTCTTCTTGTCGAAGATCACCTTCACCATGCCCTGGTCCTCGCCCTGGGCGATCGCCTTGCCATTGGCGACGAAGGGGAAGCGGCCGACGCGGATGTCCTTGCCGGCTTCCTTGGCCTTGGCTTCGGTGAGACCGACCGAGGCCACCTGCGGGTGACAATAGGTACAGCCCGGGATCAGCGACTTGTCCATTGCATGCGGGTTCATCCCCTTGATCGCCTCGACGCAGATCACGCCCTCATGCTCGGCCTTGTGGGCCAGCATCGGCGGACCGGCGACGTCGCCGATGGCATAGATGCCGGGCACGTTGGTCTTGCCGTATTTGTCGATCACAATACAGCCGCGCTCGGTCTTCACGCCGAGCTTCTCAAGGCCAAAGCCTTCGATATTGCCAACCACACCGACCGCCGAGATGACGCGATCGACGGTGAGTTGCTGGGTAGCCCCCTTGCCATCTTCGATGGTCACGGTGACCGAATCCGACTTCTTGTCGAGCTTGGTCACCTTCGCGCCGGACATGATCTTGATGCCCTGCTTCTCGAACTGTTTGCGGGCGAAACCGGCGATCTCGGCGTCTTCGACTGGCAGGATCTGCGGCAGCACCTCGACTACGGTCACGTCGGCGCCCATGGTCTTGTAGAACGATGCGAATTCGATGCCGATGGCGCCGGAGCCGACCACCAGCAGCGACTTCGGCATCTTGTCGGGGTTCATGGCCTCGAAATAGGTCCAGACAAGCTTCTTGTCGGGCTCGAGACCCGGCAGCACGCGCGGCCGGGCGCCGGTGGCGACGATGATATGCTTGGCAGTATAGCTGCCTGCCCCGAGCGCGCCCTTGGGTGCTGCGGCTTCCGTCTTCTTGACAGTGAATTTGCCCGGCGCATCCAGGGTCGCGTCGCCCCAGATGATCGAGATCTTGTTCTTGTTCATCAGATATTCGACGCCGCCGCTGAGGCGCTTCACGACGCCGCGCGAGCGCGCGATCACGGCCTTGATGTCGAACGTCACGTTGTCCGCCGACAGGCCATAATCCTTGGCATGCTGCATGTAGTGATAGATTTCCGCCGAGCGCAGCAGCGCCTTGGTCGGGATACAGCCCCAGTTATTGCAGATGCCGCCGAGATAGGCCTTCTCGACGATCGCTGTCTTGAAGCCGAGCTGCGCGGCCCGAATGGCCGTCACATAGCCGCCGGGACCGGAGCCGATGACGACGACGTCGAAGGAATTATCAGCCATGAGTTACTCGCTCTTTCTTCCCTCTCCCCTTGTGGGAGAGGGTGGATGCGCGCCGTCAGGCGCGCAGACGGGTGAGGGGTAATGCTGGGCAGCGTCGAGAATGGCTTCAAGCACCATTTCCGAGCGCTGCAGAATGTCGTTGTTCCAGAAGCGCAGGGTGCGAAATCCGCGCTCCTTCAGATCTCGGTCTCGTTGTTGGTCTCTCGTACTCTCCGCATGCTGGCTGCCATCGGCTTCCACGATCAAACGACGTTCGAACGACACGAAATCCGCGATCCAAGGACCAATCGGCACCTGCCGGCGAAATTTTAGATTTGTCAGACGACGGGATCGCAGCAGGCGCCACAGCGTCTTTTCAGTCTCGGTCGCATTCGCTCGCAGCGATTTGGCGAACGCGCGCTTCTGATAGGACACCGGCTGGTGCATACCCCTCACCCGTCTCGACCGCTGCGCGGTCGATCCACCCTCTCCCACAAGGGGAGAGGGAAGAAAGAACTGCGTTACTACACCACCATCATCACCGGATTTTCGATCAACTTCTTGAATGCCGTGATCAGTTCGGCGCCGAGCGCGCCATCGATGGCGCGATGATCGCAGGAAAGTGTCACGCTCATGATGGTTGCAGCGACGATCTGGCCATTGCGCACCACGGCCCGTTCCTCGCCCGTGCCAACCGCAAGGATCGAGGACTGCGGCGGATTGATCACCGCCGTGAAGTCCTTGATGCCGAACATGCCGAGGTTGGACACGGATGACGCGCCGCCCTGGTATTCGTTGGGCTTGAGCTTCTTGGCCTTGGCGCGCGCGGCAAGTTCCTTCATCTCGTTGGAGATTGCCGAAATGGACTTGATCTCGGCCTGGCGGATGATCGGCGTGATCAGGCCGAACGGCAGCGCCACCGCTACCCCGATGTCGGAATGCTTATGACGGAGCATCGCTGCTTCCGTCCACGACACGTTCGCTTCCGGAATCTTCTGCAGCGCGATGGCCATCGCCTTGATGACGAAATCGTTGACCGAGAGCTTGTAGAGCGGCTTGCCGTCCTTGTCCTTGCCGGCCGCAGCGTTGATCTCCTCGCGCGCGGAGGAGAGCTTGCCGAGATCGCAATCGACCGTGAGATAGAAGGTCGGCATCGAGTTGGTCGCGGCGGTGAGACGCTGCGCAATCGTGCGGCGCATCGAGTCGTGCGGCACGCTCTCGTAAGCGCCCTGCTCGTACAGCCCGCGAATCTGCTGATCGGACATTGCAGGCGCACCGATCGCTCCAGTTGCACCTGCGGGAGCGCCAGCCGCCGCGGCAGGTGCCTTCAGGCCACCACCGGACTTCGCCTTCTCGACATCCGCAGCGACCACACGACCATGCGGACCCGAGCCGTTGATACGACCGAGTTCGATGCCGGCATCCTTGGCGAGACGACGCGCCAGCGGTGACGAAAATACGCGCGCGCCATTGCTCTGTGCGGCGGCCGGCTGCGGAGCTGGCGCAGCGGCCGGTGCCGGTGCTTTCGCTGCGGAAGCAGCAGCCGGCGCAGGTGCACCAGTTGCAGGCTTCGGCGCGGGAGCTTCGGCAGCAGGCGCGGGCTTCGGCTTATCAGCCCCTGCCCCCGAACTCGCAGCCTTCACGTCCTCACCGTCGGCGGCGAGCACCGCGATGACGGCGTTCACAGCAACATCCTGCGTACCTTCCGCCACCAGGATCTTGGCGATGGTGCCTTCGTCGACAGCTTCGACTTCCATCGTCGCCTTGTCGGTCTCGATCTCCGCGATCACGTCGCCAGACTTGACCTTGTCGCCCTCCTTCTTGAGCCACTTGGCAAGGTTGCCCTTTTCCATGGTGGGCGACAGCGCAGGCATCAGAATGTTGATTGGCATTGTCAGTGACCTTGTTGCGACCGCGGCGTGGTGTTGCCCATGTCAGTCGGACGCGCGATTTCAGCTTCGAACATTTCGACGATGCGGTTCAGCGCCTCGTCCTCGGAATAGTTGGCCTCACGCGCATAGGCGCGTGCGGCATGGCGCGCGATATCGACCAGCAGGAGCCCCCACATGTCGGGCTCCTCGAAGGCACGCATGAAGGCGATGGACAGCCCGCCATCCAGCACGAACGCGCGCAACACCTCGGTGGCGTCCTCGCGATCCATGACATCCGGCGGCAGTGGCTGTTCCTTCGGACCTGCCATGGTTCACCGATAGCAAACGGCTTTGGCCGCAGCCACGACGTCGGCCACCGACGGCAGCGCCAGCTTTTCAAGATTGGCGGCGTAAGGCATCGGCACGTCCTTGCCCGACACGCGCGCGACCGGCGCATCGAGATAGTCGAACGCGTGCTCCATGATGCGTGCGGCGATTTCGGCGCCCACACCCGACTGTTGCCAGCCTTCTTCCACCGTCACGGCGCGCGAGGTCTTCTTCACGGACTCGATGATGGTGTCGGTATCGAGCGGACGCAGCGTGCGCAGGTCGATAACCTCCGCCTCGATACCTTCCTTGGCGAGTTCTTCGGCAGCCTTCAGAGCATAGGTCATGCCGTTCGACCACGAGATCAGCGTCACATCCTTGCCGACACGTGCGACCTTGGCCTTGCCGATCGGCACGATGTAGTCGTCGAGCTTGGGCACCTCGCCGGAATGCCCGTAGAGCATTTCGTTTTCGAGGAAGATCACCGGGTTCGGATCGCGGATCGCGGATTTGAGCAGGCCCTTGTAGTCGGCGGCGCTATAGGGCGCGACAACCTTGAGGCCCGGGATCTGCGAGTACCAGGCCGAGTAGTCCTGGCTGTGCTGGGCGCCGACGCGCGCGGCGGCGCCGTTCGGGCCACGGAACACGATCTGACAGGTCATCTGGCCGCCGGACATGTACAGCGTCTTGGCTGCGGAGTTGATGATCTGGTCGATCGCCTGCATGGCGAAGTTGAAGGTCATGAATTCGACGATCGGCTTCAGGCCGGACATCGCCGCGCCGACGCCGACACCGGCGAAGCCGTGCTCGGTGATCGGCGTATCGATGACACGGCGTGCGCCGAATTCCTGCAGCAGGTTCTGGGTCACCTTGTAGGCGCCCTGATATTCGGCGACTTCCTCGCCCATGATGAAGACGTCTTCATCCCTGCGCATTTCCTCTGCCATCGCGTCGCGCAGCGCTTCGCGGATGGTCATGGTCACCATCTCGGTGCCTTCAGGAATTTCAGGATCGGGCTGGATCGAAGCCGTCGGAGCTGCTGGCGCTGTAGCCTCTTCCTTCGGAGCCGGAGCAGATTTCGCTTCCGCAGCAGGCGGCGCGGATTCTGCGGCCTTCTCCTGCTTCGCGGGGGCCGGTGAGCCCGCCGCGGCAGATGCGTCTTCGCCATCGGCGAGGATGGTCGCGATCGGCGTGTTGACCGCGACGTCGTTGGTCCCTTCCGGGATCAGGATCTTGCCGAGCGTCCCTTCATCGGTCGCTTCGACTTCCATCGTCGCCTTATCTGTCTCGATTTCGGCAATAACATCGCCGGACTTGATCGTGTCGCCTTCCTTCTTGAGCCATTTGGAGAGGTTGCCTTTCTCCATGGTCGGGGACAGCGCGGGCATCAGAACTTGAATGGCCATTATAACTCCAGATCGGTCTTTAAGCCGCGCGCTTAGCGGTACACATCGGTGTAAAGTTCGGATGCATCGGGCTCAGGGTCCTGCTGCGCGAAATCCGCCGATGCGTTGACGATGTCACGCACCTCGGCGTCGATCGCCTTGAGGTCCTGCTCGGTCACGTCAGCGGCCAGCAGACGGTTGCGCACCTGCTCGATCGGGTCTTGATCGTGGCGAACTTTGTCTACTTCCTCGCGGGTCCGGTACTTGGCCGGATCGGACATCGAGTGGCCGCGATAGCGATAGGTCTGCATTTCCAGAATGAACGGACCCTTGCCGGCGCGGCACCAGGCGACCGCACGGTCACCGGCGGCCTTCACGGCGCGGACGTCCATGCCGTCGACCTGCTCGCCCGGAATGTTGAAGGAGATGCCGCGCTTGGAGAAGTCGGTCTGAGCCGAGGAGCGCGTCACCGAGGTACCCATGGCGTAGCGGTTGTTCTCGATGATGTAGATCACCGGGAGCTTCCACAGCTCCGCCATGTTAAAGCTCTCATAGACTTGGCCCTGGTTCGACGCGCCGTCGCCGAAGTAAGCGAGGCTGACGAGATCATTGCCGCGATAACGGTTGGCAAAAGCGAGACCCGTTCCGAGCGACACCTGCGCACCGACGATGCCATGGCCGCCATAGAAATTCTTCTCGCGGCTGAACATGTGCATGGAGCCACCCTTGCCCTTGGAGTAGCCGCCCTTGCGCCCCGTGAGCTCGGCCATGACGCCCTTGGCGTCCATGCCACAGGCCAGCATGTGACCGTGGTCGCGATAGCCCGTGATGACCTGATCGCCATCCTTCAATGCCATCTGCATGCCGACGACGATGGCTTCCTGACCGATATAGAGATGGCAGAAACCGCCGATCGCGCCCATGCCATAGAGCTGGCCGGCCTTCTCCTCGAAACGCCGGATCAGCAGCATGTCGCGAAGCGCGTGCATCTCCTGATCGCGGGTGAAATCTGGCGGCGATGACGGGGTTGCGCCATTGCTCGTTGCCTGCCCTGCGGGAGCGACGCTTTTCTTCGGTGCGGCCATGAAAATTCCGGATGCGAGAGTGAATGGCCCTTCCTACTCCAAGTGCTTGCGGCTTGAAAGGGATTGCGTCGCGCGGAATGCCACACGGTTGTTTCGCACTGCAGCGAAGGCGTGAAACTTTCGAAATCGAATTGGATCGGTTTTGTAATTTGAGGAATGAAAGCGCGTGTCGTGGTCACGTTGCCGTCACGATGAGCAGGCGCGAGCGATCCATAGCTTTGATGCAAAGCTGTGTTGCTTCATGCGAGGACGACTCGCCGCCGAAGAGAGAATCTTAGTTTGGCTTGATGACCTTCACGAGGTCGCGCGGATGCGCGTAGTCGAGCTGGTAGCGCGCGCGCTCGTCGAGCATGTCGGGATCGAGTCCACCAGATCGCAGGAGCGCCACGCGCTGCTCGGCCTTGGTGCGTTCCTTCTTCAATTGCACCAGTTCGGAGGTCAGCGCGACGATCTCCTGGTCGAGCTCCTGACGTGCGTTGAGGCCGTATTTACCGGTATATGCATTGACCCCGAAATAGCTGATCATCATCGCCGCCAGTGCATAGAGCACGAGCCCGGTGAGGATCGATTTGAGGCGGGTATGCTTGACCATTCCCGAAAATGCGACGGCCCGGTTAAGGCGAACCTAACAACCGGGCCGCAACCTGAATTTGCGCCGGTTATTTCTTCAGCTTGTCGACCCAGACGGCGAAAGCGTCGATATAGGCCTGCAGCACCGGCCGGATGGATTCCTTGACGATCTCGCCCTGTTCACTGAACGCGTCACCGACGGCATTCAGATAGATTTCAGGCTGTTGCATGATGGGACCGACAATCCCCGGCAGGGTCTGGCGCAAGCTGAGGGCTGCACCCAGGCCACCGATCGGACCGGGCGAGCTAACCACGATGCCGGTGGGCTTGCCGAGGAACGAGCTCTTGCCATAGGGCCGCGAACCGACGTCGATGGCGTTTTTCAGGACACCCGAAACTGAGCGGTTATATTCCGGAGAGACAAACAGTACCGCATCCGAGGCCTGGATCGCTTCGCGGAACTTGACCCAGTCGGCCGGCGGCGCGGCTTCCAGGTCTTGATTGAAGAATGACAGCTCGTTCAGCGTGATGACGTTCAGCTTCAGCGACGGCGGCGCCAGCTGGGCGAGTGCATTCGCAACCTTGAGCGAGAATGACTGTTTGCGGAGGCTGCCGACAATGACGGCAACGCTGTAGGTGGCCATGAGATATCCCCTGAATAACTGCTTCCAAAAAGCGCGGAGCGCATCTGGAACCTGTCACCTATCCCGGCAAAAGATGCAAGTGCATGGATTGTATTTGACGGCCGTAATCGTACCGAACCGGCACGTCCGCCTCGCCCGCCCAAACACATCTTCGTTATGCTGATATCGCTCAAATGGATGACGCCCGGAGCGCCGCTGTGATCGAACCTTCGGAGAGTGCTGCGCGACAAACCACGTAAGACAAACCACGCACGCCAGTCCCGACTGATCTGCGACGTCTGGCCAGGCTGCTCGAATTCGACCGTCGCAATTGCGGGGCTTCCGATGCGCAACCTTGGTCTTGTGGCTTCCGTAGTCTTCGCCTTGAGCTTGCTCAGTCAGTCGGCCTTCGCCGACAAACGCGTCGCGCTGGTGATCGGCAACTCGGCCTACCAGAACGTCATTAAGCTCGCCAACCCGGCCAACGACGCCGCGGCGATGACCGAGACCTTGAAGACCGCGAATTTCGACATTGTCGAAGCCCGACGGGATCTGAAGGCGACTGAGATGCGCCGGGCCCTGCGCGATTTCGCGGACAAGGCGCGCGATGCGGACGTTGCTCTGGTCTATTTCGCCGGCCACGGCATCGAGGTCGATGGCACCAATTACCTGATTCCGGTCGACGCACTGCTGGAACGCGACACCGACGTCTATGACGAGGCGTTCTCGCTGGAGCGCATCCTCGTGACCATCGAGCCGGCCAGGAAGCTGCGGCTGGTGATCCTCGATGCCTGCCGCGACAACCCCTTCATCAAGAACATGAAGCGCACCACGGCATCCCGGGCGATCACCCGCGGCCTCGCCAAGGTGGAGCCGGCCAGCCCCAACACGCTGATCGCCTATTCGGCCAAGGCCGGCTCGACGGCGCTGGACGGCGACAGCAAGAACAGCCCCTTCACGGCCGCGCTGGTCCGCCACATCGCGACGCCTGGCCTCGACCTCCGCAAGGCCTTCGGCTTCATCCGCGACGACGTCATGAAGAACACCAGCAACCGCCAGGAACCGTATGTCTACGGTTCGCTCGGCGGCGACGACGTGCCGCTGGTCCCGGTGGCTGCCGTCGCCACGTCGCCCGCCGTCAGTGTCCAGGCCGAAACCCGCCGTGACTACGAGCTGGCTTTGCAGCTTGCGACCAGAGACGGCTGGAACGCGTTCCTGACCCAGCACCCCGACGGCTTCTATGCGTCGCTGGCCAAATCCCAACTCGCGAAGCTCGCAGCCGAGGACGCCCATACCGCTGCTGCGGAGAAAGCCCGCCTCGCCGTTGAAGAGAAAGCCCGTCTGGCTGCCGAAGGCGCCAGGAAGGCCGAACAGACCAAGGCAGCGGCCGATGCCAAGACCGCCGAGGATGCCCGGATCGCTGCCGAGAAACTCAAGACCGCCGAGCAGGAACGCGCCGCCGCCGGCGAGCGCGCCCGCGCGGCAGCGGAAGCCAGGGTCGATGCCGGCAAGCTGGACACGCCTGCCGCCGGACCGCAGTTGGCGACACTCCCTTCCCCCACAGCCGATGTGTCACGAACACCCGCACCGACCGATCTACCCCGTCAGATCCAGGTCGAGCTTCAGCGGGTGGGCTGCCTGCAGGGCTCAGTCGACAACACATGGACTGCGGCTTCCCGCAAGTCGCTCGAACGCTTCAATCGCTACGCGTCGACCAAATTCGATGCCAAGGCAGCCAGCACCGATGCGCTCGACGCGATCAAGACCAGGTCGTCCCGCGTCTGCCCGCTGGTCTGTGCACATGGTTCAGAGGCGGACGGCGACCGCTGCGTGAAGATCGTGTGCCGCGCCGGGACGTTCCTGAACGATGATAACGAATGCGAGAAGAAGCGCAGCCGCACCGAGGCCAAGCGCAACGTGCCGCGCCGGGAGCGCGATGAGCTTGATCGCCCGCAGATTCAGGCCCGCACGCCGCGCGCGCAGCCGTCCGGCCAGATCGTCTGCGACAATGCCGGCTGCCGTCCAGTGCGTCCCGGCTGCCGCTTGGTGTCGCGCGACATGCGCATCGGCCTCACCAATGTCGAGGTGTGCAACTGACGACGTGCTTGCCTGACAGGATCGCAAGCGACATTCTGACGATCCAAGTTTGCGAGCCGGAGCCATCATCGTGACCATCGAATTTCTCATCACCTCGCTGATCGTGGTGGCGTCGCCGGGCACTGGCGCCCTTTACACACTAGCAACCGGATTTTCGCGCGGAGGCCGCAGCAGCGTCGTCGCCGCGTTCGGTTGCACGCTCGGCATCGTTCCGCATATGGCCGCCGCGATCCTTGGTCTCGCAGCACTGCTGCACACCAGCGCCGTGGCGTTTCAGGTGTTCAAATATGTCGGCGTCGCCTACCTGCTCTATACGGCCTGGAAGACGCTGCAGGAGCATGGCGCGCTGAAGGTGGAAGCCGACAACAGCGCGCAGTCCACACTGCAGGTGATAACCACAGCGATCCTGATCAACATCCTCAATCCGAAACTGTCGATCTTCTTCCTCGCCTTCCTGCCCCAGTTCATCAGTGCTGACGAGGCGCATCCGCTGTCGCAGATGCTGCTGCTGAGCGCGGTATTCATGCTGATGACCTTCGTAGTATTCGCGCTCTACGGCCTGTTCGCCGCGTCGATCCGCAACCACGTCATCACACGGCCACGGGTGCTGACCTGGATGCGACGCACTTTTGCCGGCGCGTTTGCCGCGCTCGGTGCCAAGCTAGCCTTCGCCGAGCGCTGACGCGCCTATTCCAGCCGCTCCACATTGCGCAGCGTCGGAAACAGCCGCATCCACAGCAACGCGATGGCAACGGTCCCGAGGCCGCCGATCAGTGCGGCCGGGACGGTGCCGAACAATGCGGCGGTGACGCCGCTCTCGAACTGGCCGAGCTGGTTTGAGGTATTAATGAACAGGTAGTTCACCGCGCCGACCCGGCCACGCATGTCGTCTGGGGTTGCGAGCTGCACCAGCGAGAAACGGATCACCACGCTGACCGTATCGGCCGCGCCGAGTACCGCGAGCGCGGCGACCGACAACCACAGCCATTGCGACACCGCGAACACCGCTGTCGCGAGGCCGAAGATGATGACGGCCTGGAACATCCGCATGCCGACCCGGCGATTGATCGACCAGCGCGTCAGCACGATGGTGGTCAGCAACGCGCCGACCGCCGGCGCCGCGCGCATGAAGCCGAGGCCCCATGGACCGGTCTGCAGAATGTCGCGCGCATAGATCGGCAGCAGCGCGGTGGCACCGCCGAGCAGCACCGCGAACAAATCGAGCGAGATGGTGCCGAGGATCGCCGGATTGCTACGCACGAAGCCCACGCCGGCAAACAAAGTCCGCAGCGACGGCGGATCCTTCACCGCCACCTCGCGCGCCAGTTTGATGGCGCTGTTGAGCAGACCGCCGATCAGCCAGAATGCCGCCATCAGCACATAGGGCGTCGACGGCGATAGCGCATAGGCAAAGCCGCCAAGCGCGGGGCCGCAGATCATCGCCACCTGAAACACGCCGGTCGAGAGCGCGGTCGCCTTCTGCAAATGCCCTTCGGGTACGACGCCGGGCAGCAGCGCCGAGCCGGCCGGCGCCTCGAAGGCCGTCGCCGCGCCGATCACCACCAGCGCCACGAAAATCTGCGGCACCGTAATCCAGCCGGCATAAGTACCCCAGGCGAGCAGGATCGCCGTCAACCCCTGCAGCATCTGGCAGATCTGCACCACGCGGCGGCGATCATAGCGGTCGGCGATATGGCCGGCGACGAAGACCAGCGCCAGCATCGGCACGAATTGCGCGAGGCCGACCATGCCGAGCTGGAACGCGCTGCCGGTCAGATCATAGATCTGCCAGCCGACCGCAACCGCGGCGATCTGCGAGGCGAAGCGCGAGAAACTGCGCGATACCATGTAGTACAGATACGGCGGATGGCGCAGCAAAAGCCGCGCGCCATCCGTGACCACGCCGGCAGACTGATCGGCGAGTGTCATCCCGGCATGTTCGGATTGATCAGATACTTCTCGCCGGTGGCGCGCTTCGCATAGGCCCGGAGATTGTCGAGCTGCAAGACGCCTTCGAGCGAAATCACCTTGGTGTAGTGACTGGCGAAGGTGGTCTTGAGTTCGGCGACCACGCGGGCACGGAGCTTCGCGGCATCAGCCGCGCCGATCTTCTGCAGGAACGGAAACAGCAGCCAGCCACCCATGCCCCAGGCCATGCCGGCAGGGACGAATTCGATCGGGCGCAGATCCAACCGACCATAGACGTAGACCTGCTTGTGAGTCGTCGAACCATAGCGGCTGTAGACCTTCATCGCCTTGACGGCGGCAACTTCCATCGCCTGCAGGATCTGGCCCTGCAGCTTGCCGCCACCGGTAGCATCGAAGGCCAGCGTGGCATTGGTGGCAATCAACGCGGCTGTCAGATCTTCCATGAAACTCGGCGACGTCGAGTTGCAGACATATTTCGCGCCGATGCCGCGCAGAAGTTTCTCCTGCTCCTCGCTGCGGACGATGTTGACGAGATCGATGCCGTCCTTCTGGCAGATCTTGTTGAGCATCTGGCCGAGATTGGACGCGGCGGCCGTATGCACCAGCGCCGTGTGCCCTTCCCGCTTCATGGTCTCGACCATGCCGAGCGAGGTCAGCGGATTGACGAAGCAGGATGCGCCCTCGGTGGCCGTCGTGCCCTCGGGCAGCGGCAGGCATTCCTTGGCCTTGATGACGCGATACTGCGCATACATCGCGCCGCCGATCAGCGCGACGGTCTTGCCGAGCAGCGCCTGCGCGGCCTCGGACGATCCGGCCTTCACCACCGTGCCGGCGCCTTCATTGCCGACCGCCATCGACTCGTCGAGACGGCCGCCCATCGCTTTCATATTGGCCTGCGGGACGGTCGCGGTAACCACCGAGGACGCGCCAGAGCCTGAAATTTTCGCACTCGCCGGATCGGCCGCGCCGAGCAGGAGACCGAGATCCGACGGGTTGATCGGCGCAGCCTCGATGCGCACGACGACCTCGTCGGGACCCGGCGCCGGGATCGCCACCTGCTGCAGCGATATTTCCAGTTCTCCGCTGCTTTTGATGAGCGAGCGCAGTTCAAGTCCGGATGTGATGTCAGTCATGGTCGTTTCCCCTCAATCTGTCCGGCGGTCTGGTGCCGCGTCAGTAGATGCCCGGAATGATGCGCTTGGTTTCACGTATATAGGCCCGGTAGTCGTCGCCGAATGCCTCGATCAGCATCCGCTCTTCATAGTCGATGCGGGTGAAGAACAGGATCGCGATCGCGACCAGCCCGCCCAGCGCGGCCATGGCATTCGGCAGCAGGAATGCCTGCGCCAGTGCCCACAACCAGAACGAGGCATACATCGGATGGCGGATGCTGCGATAGACGCCGGCACGCACGATCTGGTGAGCCTCGCGGATTTCCAGACTGGCCGACCACTGCCGGCCGAGATCCTTGTGTGAGCGGCGAAACAGCCAGAGCGACAGCACATAGAGCGCGCCGCCAACCACGACCGCCACATAATTCAGCTGATAGTTCAGCGCGGCCGGCCAGCCGGTCACCAGCCAGATCAGCGGTACCACGAATAGGCCGATGGTGGCGATCGCCAGCAGGATGCGTTCACGGCTCCAGCCGACCGCACGCAGCGTCGCCGTGCGGCGGGCTTTGCGCGCATAGGGGTAGCGAATGATGAACCAGGCGATCAGACCGATCGCCCAGACATATGTTCCAAGAAGTGACGCGGTCATTGTCGTCCGATCAGGCCATCATGCGGCATTCACGGATGCCCCGGCTTGCGATTGAGAGGATGTGATCTTGGACAGCGGCATGTCCAGCAGCGCGCCATCCGCACCGAAGCGTTTGAGGCCGCCTTCGCCCGCGGTGATCTCGTCAAACGGCAGAGGACCGCAGATCACCATGCAATAGTCGTAGGGCGCGCGGCACTGGTTGCCCATCACCATCTGATAGTGAATGCGCATGAAGTTGAAGCGATAGCGCTTGAACTGTTCCATGCCCATCATGGCATGCATCTGGACGCGCCGGATGTTCGGCCTGCCCTCGTCGCGATCGCGACTGCGGCGTTTCAAGGTCACCGGATCGAAGCGGTAGAAACTGATGACGTCGTCGCGGGCGTGATATTCGGTCCAGCGGATCGCCGGCGTGTCGGCGACGAGACGCGTTGCTGCGCGTACGCTCTTGCCGGCGGGATGCAGCGAGAATTTCGGGATGGTCGCGCTCACCGTCATCACGCAGATGGTCGGGCCATGTTTTGTCAGATCCGGGTCGAGCGCGAGTGCGCGGGCCACCACCTCCATCACCAATGCCGCACCAAGGCAATGCCCGACGATGACGATCTCGTCGACATCGGCCTTCTGCGCGCGCGCCGCGATTACCCTGGCGAATTCATCGACGCGCGCCGTCATCTTCGGGCGCTGGCCATGGACATATTGCCGCGAGAAGATCCAGTCGTCGAACACATGATTGATCGGCTTGCGCCAGCCGTAATGGTGCAACAGCGCCGTGAAGACGGCAGCAGCGACAATTGCGCCAGCGATCCATGCGGCGGCACCATTCATGCCAAGCAGCCAGGTCAGCCCATAGCCCACCGCTGCGCCAGATGCAGCAAAGCCCGCGATCCACAGATAGGAGAACAGGAAGAAGCCGGCATATTTCCAGCTCGCATAGAAGAAGCGGAACAGGGTTCCCGTCACCAGCCAGTCGCCCAGCGTAACAAAGGCGGCGCCCAATCGCGACAGCATGCTTCGGGTGTGATCCTGCAGGATCAGGTCATCCCAGCGCAGCATTTCGTAGGTGGTTTCTGTCTTCCAGTTCGGCCCGGAGGTCTCGGCCCGCCAGGAAGCGCTCACATCCGTAGCGTCAAGCACGCCAGACGCCTTCGCGGACACGCTCCACGTCTTCTCGAAACTCGACAGCGAACGGCGGAACCGCTCGAGCTGCGTGTCCGGCAGAATCGGGTCGTAGCCGCCAATGTGAAAGACATGTCGCCGCGCGATCATCGTCCGTTCGCTCCCGAGTGCATCACGCACCGTTCTGATCCGGTGCATAGCAAATTCGCCTGCGCCGACAAACCTGCCCATGCCCAAAACGGAAGCGTCCGGCAGGATTTTGTCGCCCTCAGGTCACACAGCCGCTCTTTCGCAACCCCCTTCATCACAATTCCGGGAATCGAGGCAGGACTGTGATTGACGGCAGGGTCTTATGTCTGAACATGTCGCGGGTTTTTTCGAAGAAAGAAAGCACTATGTCGATTGCTCTCAAGGGCTTCAAACGGCCGTCGTGGACCTCTCCAGCGGCCGTTTTGCTGATTCTGTCGTCGCTCTTTGTGGCCTCACTCGCGAGTTCCGGGGATGCCGATGCGGCGCCCGGCCGTCGCCCCGGCCATGTCTATCTCTATCGTGGCCTCATGAACGTGTTCTCGCTCGGCATGGATCAGATCGCCTACAAGCTCGAAGCCGCCGGCGTCGCCTCCTCGGTCAGCAATCACACGCTGTGGAGCGGCCAGGCAGACGACATGATCGCCCGGTACAAGGCCGGTAACCGCGAACCGATCATCCTGATGGGCCACTCGGCCGGTGCCGACGTGACCATCTCGATTGCCCGCAAGCTTGCGCAGTACAACATCCCGGTGGCGCTGATCGTGAACTTCGATCCGGTGGCGCCCGATGCGGTCCCCAACAATGTGAAGCAGATCGTGAACTATTACGTACCCGCCGGCTGGGGACGCGCGGTGTCTGCGGATCCTCGCTTCAAGGGCAAGCTTGCGAACGTCAACGAGAACGCCACCACCAACCACTTCTCGATCGACAAGGACGACAGCCTGCAGCGTCAGGCCATTGCCCGTGTCATGGCCGTGACCGGTGGCGGTACTCGCCGCAAGCCGGCGGCGCCGAAGCCTGCACAGGTCTCGGCTGCTCCGCAATAATACGCAGCCAATATCGAAACGCATTCAGCCGAGGTGATCGTCACCGCGGCTGAATTGTTTTGGCCATCCGGAATCCTCAGACGATCAGCACGTCATGATGTGACGGAGGCGTCACCGGCGCGAGCGCGGCATCGTGTGTGCCGAGAGCGTCGTCCGGTGCCGGCGCGGCCGCGACGGGATGGCTGGACGCCGTCAGGACCTGAGCAAGAGCGACTTCCGCAGCGCCCTCACCCTGCGCACTATTCTGCACCTCCGCGTGCCCGGACATCGTGTGGCCGGACGTCAGACTGAAAGCAAAGTTCTCACTGCCAGTGCTGCTCGCAAGTGCTTGTCCAAGCGTATCGACGGCAATACTGGCATTCGCGAATTTCAGAAACTCCGTATTGGTGAGATAGTCGGTGCCGTCGCGACCGGCGATTCCGTCGGTGACGATCGTCTGAGCGCCGCTGCGGCTGATGCTGTAGTCGGCCACATTGCCGGAGAATACCGCGGTGTCGGTGCCGTTGCCGCCATTGATGATGTCATTGCCGATCCCGCCAGCAATGTAGTCATCGCCATCACCGCCGCGGACGACATCGTTGTCGCTCGAGGCGCCGAAGAACCAGTCCTGATGCTTGACCGTGTCGAACTGGATGCTGCGGACATAGAGATCGAACGAGCCGGGTGAACTGGCATTGGTGCCGTCGGCCGGCACCAGATCGACGCCATTGATGGCAATGTCCTTGAAATGCAGCGCGCGCCCGGGCTCGGAATTCGCAAGGTTGATCGCGACACTGGAGATGCTGGCGGGATTGTCGAAAGTGACCGTGTAGGTCTGGTAGCCCGACGGATCGCTCGCGGGCGTGAATTCAAGCACGCCCGAAACCGGCTGGCCATTGACAAGAACCTGCGCCTGCGCACCGATGCCGTTCACGATGGAACCATAGCCCGTCAGCGTGATGGTGGTCGTGGCGAGCTTGCCCGCTACGCTTGGACCGGCGACAATCGTATCGTTCCCGGCACCGCCATAGATCTCGTCATGACCGAGCCCGCCGAAGATGACGTCGTTGCCGCCTCCGAGATCGATCGTGTCGCCAATCGACGAGCCCGTGATGGTGACGCCCGGCGTTACCCCTGTCCCATGGAAATATTGCGCCACCACATCCTGCGCCGGCTTGTCCATGACCGAATAGCCGGTCTCGGAATAGAAGTTGTTGAGGTCCCACTGCCAGAACTCGGCGCCTTTCAGCCAGCTGCCGCCATGCGCGCTCCAGACTTGAAAGAAGGCATTATAGGCATCGGCCTGTTCGGCGAGATCCGCAGGCGCCTTGGATGATCCACCGCCCGGATTGATAGCCGTACCGTCGATGCTGCGATAACCGACCTCGGTCATCAGCACCGGCTTGCCGTAATCCATCGACAGCGAATGAAAGAAATCGACGGGCGACTGATAGCCGAAGGCCTTGGCGTAATACGGATTGTACGGCACCTCGTTCCACGCGTGCACGAGATCGTCCACCGTCGGCGTCGTGCTGGCCGTCAAGGGTGGATAGGCGTTGATGCCGATCGTATCGACCTGGTCCCAGAAGCTGACCTTGGATGCTTCGTCGGTTGCCGCCGCGTAAGTGACTTCGCCATGATAGACGCCGCGCACGGCCGAGATGATATCAACCCAGTAGCTGCGATAGGCATCGCCCGAAAGGCTGCTCATCTCATTGCCGATGGCGAAACTGGCGACATCGCCCTGCTCTGCAATTTCAGCCAGGTGAACGATCTCGGCCTTGTAGGACGCGAAGAAGGCATCGACGTCCGACGGCGCCAGACTGTGCGAGATCGTGCCGTCGAGACCTGTAATGCCCGGCTTGAAGACAACATCCAGCCCGGCGGCATGGGCCTTCTGAAAACCGGCCAGCAGGCTTGCGTCGCTTTCGGTCTTGGCCGGCACGGCGAGCACGTCATTGCCCGTACGGCTGTCGGTCCATATCCGCGTCGTCAGCGCGATCGAATTCGATCCGAGGGACGCCATGGCCTGAAACGCCTGATCGGCCGACGCACTGGAGAACTGTCCATTCCACTCCGACAGTGCACCGAAACCTTGGACCTTAAAGATGTTGGGCATTTACGCTCTCCGTCGGCATTGCCCGGAGAAGGCTGAACCCGCAACGTGATACCTTCGCGACCGCAATGGGGTATCATGATGACGTCTACAAATTGAACCTCGTTGTAGGCTTACACGGTCAGGGTCCTTCAATGAAAAACGCCGCCCGCTATTTCAGCGAACGGCGTTGATCGCGTAGTTTCTTGCTCGGCCGAAAGCCGCGCTTGCGCTTTACGCGAGAGCTTTCAGTGCGGCCTTGCCGGCATATTTAGCCTGGGTGCCGAGCTGCTGCTCGATGCGCAGCAGCTGATTGTACTTGGCGGTACGATCCGCGCGTGCCAGCGAGCCGGTCTTGATCTGTCCGCAATTGGTGGCGACGGCGAGATCGGCAATCGTGGAATCTTCAGTCTCACCCGAACGGTGCGACATGACCGCGGTATAGCCCGCCTTGTAGGCCATCTCGACGGCGCTCAGCGTTTCGGTCAGCGAGCCGATCTGGTTGACCTTGATCAGGATCGAATTGGCGCGGCCATTCTTGATGCCGTCGGCAAGACGCGTGACATTGGTGACGAACAGATCATCGCCGACCAGTTGGCACTTCGAACCGATCAGGTCGGTGAGCTGCTTCCAGCCGTCCATATCGTCTTCCGACATGCCGTCCTCGATGGAGACGATCGGATAGTTGGCGACGAGCTGCGCGAGGTACTTGGCCTGTTCGGAGATGTTGCGGGTCTTGTTCTCGCCGCCATAGACGTAAGCGCCGTCCTTGAAGAATTCGGTGGCGGCGCAATCCATCGCCAGCATTACGTCCTTGCCGGCGCTGTAGCCAGCCTTGGTGATGGCGGCCATCACAAAGTCCAGCGCCGCTTCGGCCGAACCGATATTGGGTGCGAAGCCGCCTTCGTCACCGACATTGGTGTTGTGGCCGGCCTTCTTCAGCTCGCCCTTCAGCGTGTGGAAGATCTCGGCGCCGCAGCGCAGGCCTTCGGCGAAGGTCGACGCGCCCACCGGCATGATCATGAATTCCTGGAAGTCGATCGGATTGTCGGCATGCATGCCGCCATTGATGATGTTCATCATCGGCACCGGCAGCGTGCGGGCCGAGGTCCCGCCGACATAGCGATACAGCGGCATATCGAAGGATTCCGCAGCCGCTTTGGCGGCGGCCAGCGAGACGCCGAGGATCGCATTGGCGCCGAGGCGCGACTTGTTCGGGGTGCCGTCGAGCTCGATCATGATCTCGTCGAGCTGGACCTGGTTCTCCACGTCCATGCCGCCGATGGCGTCGAAGATCTCGCCATTGACGGCATCGACCGCTTTCTGCACGCCCTTACCGAGATAGCGGGACTTGTCGCCGTCGCGCAGCTCGACCGCCTCATGGGCGCCGGTGGAGGCACCCGACGGAACCGCGGCGCGGCCCATCGACCCGTCTTCGAGGACGACGTCGACTTCAACCGTGGGATTGCCGCGGCTATCGAGAATTTCGCGGCCGATGATGTCGACGATGGCGGTCATGAATGCCCTCTTTGTGCTGGGGGTGGGTCGTTGGCGCCGCTTCTACAGCAAGCCTCCCGGCGGGAAAACCCCGCCTGACGTGACGACTGGCCCGGGATTGGCTATGAACCGCCATAACGGAGATATTTATGTCAAAAACACCCCACAAATCCCCGAAATTGCCAGATGACTTGCAGCTCGGCCGCGCTGTGGAATGGCCGACCTCCCCCGAACAGGCCAAGCTCGACCGGGTGCCGAACCCGCAGAAGGACACCAATTACGTGGTGCGCTTCACGGCTCCGGAATTCACCTCGCTGTGCCCGATCACCGGCCAGCCGGATTTCGCCCATCTGATGATCGACTATGTGCCCGGCCAGTGGCTGGTCGAGTCGAAGTCGCTCAAGCTGTATCTCGCCTCGTTCCGCAATCACGGTGCCTTCCACGAGGATTGCACCGTGGAGATCGGCAAGCGCGTCGCCTCCGCCATCAAGCCGAAATGGCTGCGTATCGGTGGCTACTGGTATCCGCGCGGCGGCATCCCCATCGACGTGTTCTGGCAGACCGGAACGCTGCCCAAGGGCGTCTGGGTCCCCGAGCAAGGCGTCGCTCCGTATCGCGGGCGGGGATGAAACCTCAGCCCGAAAGGGAAACAACGGAAGATCCAAGCATGCGCCAGCGCAAATCCGCGCGTCTGCTCGTCGTCGACAACGACGGGCGCGTTTTGCTCTTCCGTTTTATTCACAGATCAGGTGCCCTCGCCGGCCAGGATTATTGGGCAACACCGGGCGGAGGTTTAGAGGAAGGTGAGACCTTCCATGACGCTGCCATTCGCGAACTCCGGGAAGAAACGGGCTTGATCCGCGATACGGTCGGTGAGCCTGTGGCGGACCGAGAGTTCAGTCTACAAATGCCCGATGGCGAGTGTGTCAGCGCGTTCGAGAAATATTACCTCGTAACATCGCACGATGCCACGCTGTCCCGTCTCGGATGGACCCCGGATGAGTCGGAAGTGATCGCCGATCACCACTGGTGGTCGCGAGATGAATTGATGCACACGACCGAGATCGTCTGGCCTGAACAAATACTGCAGATGCTGGCGACCGCCGCACCACGCTAGCCCGACATCAAGCGCTTCCCGCATCCGCCGGCTTGGTCGATTTCAGCAGCTTTGCTGCCGCAAATCCAAGCGCAAACACGATAGCGGCTGACAGCAGCAGCGTCGGCATCTTGCCGGCGTGCGCCAAACCGAAACCATAGGCGATCGGGCCGACTGACTGGCCCATGAAGAAGCAGAAGGCGTGCAGCGACATGGCGCTGGCGCGGGCTTCCTGCGAGAGCTCCGTCGAGAAGATCTGCAGCGAGCCGTGCAGCATGTAGAAGCCCCAGCCCATCAGCAGCAGGCTCAGTGCCTGGATTTGCCAGTTCGGGCTGAAGGCGGTCGCGGCAAGCTGGATCGCGATCACGATGCCGCCATAGATCATCATGCCGTTGATGCCGAGCCGCGCCAGCATGCGCGACACGGTCGCCGTATAGAACAGGCCGCCGACGGCAAAGCAGGCGATCACGAGGCCGGCGATCGAGAGGCTTGTGACGCCGCGGTCGAACAGGAATGACGAGATATAGGGAAACAGGCCGAGGATACAGCAGCCCTCGACGAACACGGCACTGTAGACGATCAGCGTGTTCGGGTTGCGGAAGATCACCTTGTAGCCCTGGGCAAGCTTGCCGAAATCCGCTTTCACAGTCGGCTTGATGATCGCGGCGCCCTTGAAGCCATACGCCACCGCGACCGATGCGACGATCGCGAGGCCGCCGAGAATAACCAGCACGCCGCGCCAGCCGAAGAAATCGCCGATTACGCCGGATGCGGTCGATCCCAGGAGGTTGCCGGTCATGGCGCCGGCCATCACGCGGCTGAGCGCCACCTGACGCAGCTTCGGCCCGACCAGATCGCTGGTCAGGCTGAGCGTCACCGGAAACACCCCGCCTGCCCCAATGCCGGCCAGCACGCGCGTCGCCAGCAGCAGCGGATAGTCGGTGGTGATCGCGCCGAGAATATTGGCGATGCCGAGCAGAACCAGACAGACGATCATCAGGCGCGGCTTGCCGAACAGGTCGGCGGCAGCACCGAGTGCCGGCTGCACAATGGCGAAGGTGAAGGCCAGTGCGGAGGCCAGACCGGCGGCGATCGCCACCGTGATGGACAGATCGTCGGCGACATGCGGCAGCACCGGATCCAGCGCGCGCATCGACAGCGCGGCGGCGAAGGACGCCAGTGCGATGATATTGAGGACCGGAGGCATCAGCGCGCCACCAGCGCCGCGGCAGAGGGCTGCATGATCAGGCCTTGGCCGCCGTCTCTTTGGCCAGCGCGTCGAACGCCATCAGGTTCTTCACCAGCGCCTCGAAATCGCGGAGCGGCACCATGTTCGGCCCATCGGACGGCGCATTATCCGGATCGGGATGGGTCTCGATAAAGACACCGGCGACACCGACGGCCACGGCCGCACGCGCCAGCACCGGCACGAATTCGCGTTCGCCACCCGATGATGTCCCTTTGCCGCCCGGCTGCTGCACCGAATGGGTCGCGTCGAAGATCACAGGCGCGCCGGTGGTCCGCGCGAGGATCGGCAGCGCCCGCATGTCCGAGACCAGCGTGTTGTAACCGAACGACGCGCCGCGCTCGGTGACCAGCACCTTGTCATTGCCCGACGATGTCAGCTTGCTGACGACATTGGCCATGTCCCAGGGCGCCAGGAACTGGCCCTTCTTCACATTGACGACCTTGCCGGTCGCGGCAGCGGCCAGGAGCAGATCGGTCTGCCGGCACAGGAAGGCCGGGATCTGTAGCACGTCCACTGCCTCGGCAGCGCGGGCGCATTGATCGTTCTCATGCACGTCCGTGAGAACAGGCAGGCCAAGCGTCTCGCGGATCTCGGCAAAGATCGGCAGCGCGTCGTCCAGGCCGATGCCGCGCGCCGCGGAGGCGCTGGTGCGGTTGGCCTTGTCGAACGAGGTCTTGAAGACGAGACCGATCTTGAGCCGGTTCGCGATCTCCTTCAGCGCATGGGCCACTTCGAGCGCATGCGCGCGGCTTTCCAGCTGGCATGGCCCGGCGATCACCGAAATCGGCAGAGCATTGCCGAAGCGGACGGTGCCGAGGGCGACGACGGGCGCGGCTGTGGAGGATGCGGTCAAAATGGTCTCCTTATGCCGGCGACCATGACCGCAGGACCGGGCGGGATGCAAGCCGGATCAGGCCCATCCCGCCGGTCGGAATATCAGGGTTGCGGCGGGAGCCGCCTCCAAACTGACCAGGGCGGCCTCCGCACCGGGCGGACCGGCCTGCCCCGGGACCAGGCTTACTTCAGCGCCGAGAAGGCCGTCGGCGCCAGCAGCTGGCTGACGATATTGCCAACGATCTGGCCGTCCTCTTCGGACTTGGCGCGCGCCGACATCCATTCCGGGTCGGACATGAAGGCAGTCCAGACTTTCTCGCGCTCTGCGAGAGATTCCCATTTGAGAATGTAAGTGAGTTCCTGATTGGATTCGCCGATCACCGTGGTGAAGAAACCGGACTGCCGGATGCCGTGCTTCTCCCAGAGCTTCAATGTGACAGATTCAAATCGCTTGATCAGCGCCGGCAAACGTCCCGGCAAACAGCGATAGACGCGTAATTCATAGATCATCGGCTTTGGTTCCTTCCCTTTTTGTCAGCCTTGAAAGACTCTAACGCATGGCTTGTTGCGGCATCGTCCCTTGCCTGCGCAACGTCAGGCTTACATCATGCCGCCTGTGACGCAACCGACTTGGATCCACGATGCAAAAGCCCCTTTTGTCGCTAGTCGCCCTGATGACACTGACCGTGTCTGCCACCGCTCAACAGCCCGGCAAGATCACGTCGGGCGCCACCGGCGTGATGGTCGATGGCAAGCCGGCGGCACGCGTCGGTGACACCACCACCGACGGCAAGATCATCGAGGGTGCGAAGGGCGTCTACATTAACGGCAAGCCTGCGGCCGTCGTCGGCGGCAGCACCGAATGCGGCGGTAAGACCATCTCGGGCAGCAACGGCGTGTTCATCAACGGCAAGCCGATGGCCCGTGCCGGCGACAGCACATCGGGCTGCAAGTAGGACTTGCCGGAGATGTCTTTGTCATCCCGGGCGCAATGGGCCGCCGGCGTTGCCGCTCGGCTTGCTATCGCCATCGCCAGTGGCCTCATCCTATTGCCGGCTTTCGCCCCCGTCGCCGAAGCGCAGAACAGCCGCGCACCCAGCGAGCGCGAGCTCACAGCCAAGATTCAGGATGCGTTAAACGCGTTACGCGCCAGCAATGATGGCAGCGGCCGCGATCGACTGAAGAACGCACTGCGCGAGGTTACGCAGAGCAACTATCACAGCCTCACAATCACGGCCTATCTCAATGCCGCCAGTTCGTTCGAGCGGCGGCGCGACAACGCGACCGTGTCGGAGCTTTTTGCCGAAGCGGCCAAGACCCGCGCCGCACGCGACGGCGGCCGCGATGCGGTTACATTCTGGTTCGAATACGCGCGCTTCCTCGAACGCAGCAATCAATATGATCTCGGCATTCCCGTGGCGACCGAAGCCCGCAAGCGCATGCGCGCGGAATACGGCCTGAATTCAGCGCAGGACATTGCCGGCGGCGACATCCTCGCGACGCTGCTGACCAATAACGGCGCCGTCGCATCCGGCCTCAACCTGTCCGAAGAGACTTACCTCAACGCGCGAAAGGCACTCGGCGACCGCGAGCCGCTGACCTGGCGCACCGAGAACAATTATGCCGAAGCGCTGCGCATGGTCGGGCATCCCGACGTCGCCGCGGGGATCGACGAACCACTGCTGCGCAAGCGCATCGCGCATTACGGCTATGGCAGCATTCAGGCGCTGGTGAGCGCCAGCAATCTCGCGCTCAACCATCTGGCCATGGGCAACGAAGCCGAAACGCTCCGCGCGCTCGACTTGCAAAAGCGCTGCGCGACCGAACTCGCCGATCCCCGCTCCGAACATGTCCAGCAGGCCAATGTCTGGATCGCCTATACCAAAGCCTATTTCCATCCCGACCAGCAAATGAGCCACCCTGATCTGGAAGCCATGGCCAAGGTCAAGGACTGGAACGGCGCACCGGATCTCCTGCGCATCAAGGCGGCACAACTCGCTGCCGATCAGTATGAGACACGTGGCGAGACCGACCGCGCGCTGGCGCTGCGGATCGACGCCTATCACCGTTCGCAGAAGACCATTGCGCGTCAGCATCCGATCACATTCGATGCCTTGCTCGGTGTCGCGATGACTCGAATGAAGCGCGGCGACAAGGACACGCTGGCAACCTTCAAGGACGTCGAGCAGCAGGCGTTCCGCTGGATGCTGCGTGAGGTCGGCACGGCCGGCAACCGTTACGTCGCCGAGACCATGCGCAAACTGGCCGATGATATCCTGTATGAGTTCGGCCGCTACGCACTGGTCGAACCAGCCGCCGCCATCGCCTATGCCGACGCAGTGTCGCGCTGGAAGACGATGGAAGATGGCGAACGCACCATGCTGCGCCTGACGGCCGACCGGCTGCCTGACGACGCCACCAAGGCACTGGCACAGACCGTGCTGCGACTGTCCGGCCAGCAGCAGGAATTGCTGTCGTCGGGCAAGATCGATGACGACGCGCGCGACGTGCTCAGGCAGTTGCAGGACGCGCGGCAGGCGCTTGCGGCGAAGATGGGTAACAAGGCGCCGACCGATCTCCAGCTCCCATCCATCGAGGAAAGGCTCGAACGATCAGACGCGCTGGTCGACTTCTTCGTCAGCGGCCGCCGTAACCGCGTTAATCCGATCGCGCCAAAACCGGAGATGCGGCTGCAGGCCGTGATCCGCCGCCACAACACCGCGCCAGCACTGTTCGATCTCGGCCCGCTCGACAGCTTCCTCGCAGTCGATGCGACGTCGCCGGATCATGCAAAGCTCTTCCGTCGCCTCCATGACACGCTGCTCGGACCGCTGAAGCCGCAGCTCGCCGACGTGAGACGACTGTTTCTTGTCCCCGATGCCGAACTCTACAGCCTGCCCTTCGCGATGCTGCAGGATGCGGGCGGCCGCTATCTCGACGAGATTTACGACACCCGGATCATGACGCGCGCCGACGCGCTGTTCTTTGCGAACAACGACAACAGGCTTGCATCGGGCGACAAGGCGCTGTTGGTCGGCGGGCTCGACTATGCCGGCGCCGCCAATGAGCTACCCTCGACGAAGACCGAAGTTGATACGGTCAGCGCCGATCTGAAGAAGCGCAACCTTGTCGTTACCATCCTCTCGGGCAGCGACAGCGGCGAAGCGACGATCCGCGCCGATGCCAAAGGCGCGTCCCTGATCCATCTCGCCACCCACGGCTTCTACAAGACCGCCTCCAACCGCACCGACGCGCTCTGGCGCAGCGGCCTCGTTGCCTCGCGCCCCAATCTCAGCCGCCCGCCGCAGCGCGACGACAATGACGGCGTACTTTATGCGCACGAGCTGATGAACTGGGATTTGTCGTCGGCCAACCTTGTCGTGCTGTCCGCCTGCCAAACCGCGCTCGGCGATCCCAGCCGGATTGGCAGCGTGCGCGGCTTGCCCACCGCCCTTGCCATCGCCGGCGCCCGGCGTTCGCTGCTGACATTGTGGGAGGTCGCAGACGAAGGCACCGCCAACTTCATGGCGCGGTTCTATCAGGTGCTGGCCGACGAGAAACTCGATTACGCCAGCGCGCTCCGGAAGGTCCGCATCGAAGCGATCCAGGGCAAGATCACGGCCGCCAAAGACCCGTCGGTCTGGGCGGCGTTTGTATTCTTCGAGAGCTGAAACCTGTGGCTGAGCCGTAGGGTGAAGCGTAATCCGCCCTACGCGATCCCATCCGAACTACGCTTGCCTGAAGCCAGTCAGGAAGGAATCGAGGCAGTCCTGGATCGCATCGATGCCGTATCCGCCCTCCTGAACGATGAGCGTCGGCAGACCCAGTGATTGCATCTTGGTGCCGACGCTCCCGAAGTCCTTTGCGTCAAGCTTCAGGATGCCGATCGGATCATCGCGATGGGCATCAAAGCCAAGCGCCACGACAAGGGCATCGGCGCCAAATGCGCGAACGCGTTCGATCGCCGTGTCGAGCGCTGCATTCATCTCAGCACCACCGGCACCGGGCGGTAAGGGTAGATTGAGATCGAAGCCCTCGCCGGCTCCATGGCCGGTCTCGCTTGCATAGCCCGTATAGAACGGCACGAAATTCGTGGGGTCGCCGTGGATCGAGATCGTCAGCACATCTGGACGATTATAGAAAATCTGCTGCGTGCCATCGCCGTGATGAACATCGACATCGATGATCGCCACCTTTCCAAAGCGACTGCGCAATCGCTGCGCGGCAATCGCGCTGTTATTCAGGTAGCAGAAGCCTGTGCCGCGATCGGCGCGCGCGTGATGGCCCGACGGCCGGCACAGCGCATAGGCAGCGCGGTCCCCGCCGACGATAGCGTCTGCGCCAGTGACCGCTGTTTCCGACGAGCGCAGGATGGAACGCCAGCTATCGGGGCCCATCGGCACCGACAGATCGCCGAGATACCAGCCCACCTGAGCGATAAATCCGGTTGCCGGGCAATCCCGCCGTGCAGTCTCTTCCGGGCGTCCGCTCCAATACGGGAAATATTGCGGCCACACTTCCGGTCCGTGGTCAGGCAGTTGCGCCCAATTATCCCACGCGGTTTCCAAGAAGCGTACGTAAGCCGGCGTATGCACCGTCAGCGCGGGCGCAGTGCCGTACTCCGCCGGCTTTTCAGGCGTGATCTCGTGCCGCGCCAAAGCGCCGATCAGTCGTTCGGTGCGAACCGGCGAATCCTTGATGGGCACGAAGCGGCCGTAACGCATGAATTGCTGCGGCGAATGAATTGCCTGATCCGGGTGATAGAAAGCGCGCATGGATCATCCCTCTGTCCGTTCGGCCGGTCAGAAGACCGACGCCTCAGGGATCATTCGCATGATTGGTTTCTGCCGATCAATCGGCAGTCTGCGCAGCCCTTATGAGCGCAGCGACATGGGCAACTCGGTCGTAGGGCGGATTGATGAAGCGTGATCCGCCATCTTTCCGTCCCACACACGCCGACGGCGGACTACAGATTCGCCAAACCCGCTCCTCCGGTCTCACACCAGCCGGCTCTGCGCCGCCGCAGCCTTGATGAAGGACGCAAACAGCGGGTGCGGTTCGAACGGGCGCGACTTCAGTTCGGGATGATATTGCACGCCGATGAACCACGGATGGTTCTCGTATTCGACGATTTCGGGCAGCACGCCGTCCGGCGACAGGCCGGAGAACTTCAACCCATGCTTTTCAAGACGGTCTTTATAGGCCGTGTTGACCTCGTAGCGATGGCGATGGCGCTCGGAGATTTCGGTGGCGCCGCCATAGACGTCCGAGACCTTGCTGCCCTTGGTCAGCGTCGCCGGATAGGCGCCGAGCCGCATGGTGCCACCGAGATCGCCGGCATTGTGGCGCTTCTCGAGTTCGTTGCCGCGCAGCCATTCGGTCATCAGGCCGACGACCGGCTCCTTGGTCTCGCCGAACTCCGTGGAGTTGGCGTCCTTGATGCCGCCGAGGTTTCGCGCGGCTTCGATGACCGCCATTTGCATGCCGAAGCAAATTCCGAAGTAAGGCACGTTACGCTCGCGCGCGAACTGCGCTGCGCGGATCTTGCCCTCGGCACCGCGCTGGCCGAAGCCGCCGGGCACGAGAATGCCGTTGACGTGTTCGAGGAACGGCGCCGGATCTTCGTTCTCGAAGACTTCGCTTTCGATCCAGTCGAGATTGACCTTCACCTTGTTGGCGATACCGCCATGGGACAGCGCTTCGGTCAGCGACTTATAGGCGTCCTTCATGCCGGTATATTTGCCGACAATCGCGATGGTCACCGCGCCTTCCGGATGGCGGATACGCTCGTTGATGGTGTTCCAGGTCTTCAGCTCGGGCAGCGCCTTCGGCGTCATGCCGAAGGCCGCCAGCACTTCGTCGTCGAGGCCGGCGACGTGATAGGCCTCGGGCACCGCATAGATGTTGTCGACGTCGCGGGCCTCGATCACGGCGCTTTCGCGCACGTTACAGAACAGGCCGAGTTTGCGACGCTCTTCCTTGGGAATATCGCGATCGCAGCGGCACAGCAGGATGTCGGGCTGGATGCCGATCGAGCGCAGTTCCTTGACGGAATGCTGGGTCGGCTTGGTTTTCAATTCGCCGGCGCTCGGAATGTAGGGCAGCAGCGTCAGATGTACGAACACGGTGTCGCCGCGCGGCAAATCGTTGCGCAACTGACGGATCGCCTCGAAGAACGGCAAGCCCTCGATGTCGCCGACAGTGCCGCCGATCTCGACCAGCACGAAGTCATAGCCGTCATTGTCCGACAGGACGAAGTCCTTAATGGCGTTGGTGACGTGCGGGATCACCTGGATGGTAGCGCCGAGATAATCGCCGCGGCGTTCCTTGGTGAGGATGTCCTGATAGATTCGCCCGGTGGTGATGTTGTCCTGCTTGGTGGCAGGTCGCCCGGTGAAGCGCTCGTAATGGCCGAGATCGAGATCGGTCTCGGCGCCGTCGTCGGTCACGAACACTTCGCCGTGCTGATACGGCGACATCGTTCCGGGATCGAGGTTGAGATAGGGGTCGAGCTTGCGAAGCCGGACCTTGTAGCCACGCGCCTGCAACAGCGCGCCTAACGCCGCTGAAGCCAGACCTTTACCGAGCGAGGAAACCACGCCGCCGGTGATGAAAATGTACCGCGCCATGGGACTTAACCTTTAAGGCTCCGAAACCGATTCGCCAAAACGAATCGCAGCCGTCAGCCGAGAATCGGTGAGGCTGTGGGTGACTTGAAAAACGAAATGATTGCAGCCCCTTGATGGGATCTGCTGATGCAGGACGGTAGTCCCCGTCCTGCATGGCGCCTCTGCTTTATTGCGAGCGCGGCGGTGCCGGGGCTGCAGGAACCTGCTGTTCGTCGGATTTCTTCAGCGTATCCAGCAGGCCGCCCGAGGTTGGCGGAGCCAGCGGCGAGCCCGGCTGCGACACCGGCGCGGTCGAGCCCGGCAGGATCGAAGTCGGCTTGCGCTCATAGGTCGCGAGCCACGACAGGAACAGGCTGGTCAGGAAGAAGCCCACCGCAAGAACGCCGGTGGTGCGTGTCAGAAGGTTCGCCGTGCCGCGGCTCGACATGAAGCCGCCACCGCCGCCGCCACCGACGCCCAGGCCGCCGCCTTCGGATTTCTGCAGCAGCACCGTCCCGATCAGGGCCGCAACGATCATGAGGTGAATAACGATAATGACGCTTTGCATCGTGTCCTTCCATCGCAAGCACGCAGCGCCGATCGCCGGCTGCAGTCGTGGCTTGCGGGGTTTGAATCCAGCGGTGTCTACACGATCGACCGGGGGATTGTCACCCCCGCGCCGACCGGTCTGGACCGCAAATTCCAGCATTCCGTGGGAGTTAGGGACAGCCCGCCGCGATCGCAAGGAAATCGGCGGCCTTCAGGCTGGCGCCGCCCACCAGCGCACCGTTCACGTGAGGAACCGCCATCAACTCCTTGGCGTTGGATGGCTTGACCGAACCGCCATAGAGGATGCGGATCGAGGCACCCTCGTTCTTAAAGCGTTCAGTCAAACGATCCCGGATAAACTTATGAACTTGCTCGACATCTTGAACTGTCGGCGTCAGTCCGGTGCCGATCGCCCAGACCGGTTCATAAGCCACGATCAGGTTGCCTGAGGTGGCATCGTCCGGCAGCGAGCCCTGGAGCTGGGTGCCGCAGACATCGAGCGTCTTGCCGGCATCACGTTCGGCCTGGGTCTCGCCGATGCAGACGATCGCCGTGAGCCCGGCGCGCCAGACGGCCAGCGCCTTTTCGCGAACCACGGCATCGGTCTCGCCGTGATCGGCGCGGCGTTCGGAATGTCCAACGATAACAGCGGTCGCGCCGGCATCGGCCAACATTTCGGGCGCAATATCGCCGGTATGCGCGCCTGAGACGTTCTTGTGACAATCCTGCGCCCCGACAGAGACGACGTGGCGGCCCTCCTGCCCGAAGCTCGATGCCTTCGATGCGAAACTCGCCAACAGCGTGACCGGGGGACAGACCAGCAGATCGGCCTTGTCCAGCACATCCGGCGCGCCGCGCAGCATCGCTTCGAACTCGGTCATCGACGCCTTGAGGCCGTTCATTTTCCAGTTGCCGGCGATCAGCGGCCGAACGGCATCAGTCATGAGGATATCCTGTCATTTGAAAGAGGTTATCTGAGCTAACAGAGGCGATCCGCCAGCTCAAGCCGACCTGGAGTTCAGGCAGGTTTGGAGTTCAGGCCGGTTTGGTGACCCGCAACCCGCGCTCTTGCTTGATCTGGTCAGCCGTGAGGTCCGGGGCCGAGGGATCGAACTTGCTCCAGCCCGTTGCGGCCAGATCGGTGCGGCGCTGGGCGATATCGACCGATGATGGGTGCAGCAACGCCTCGAGGCGGTCCTTGTCGGCCACCTCGACCTTGGCGCTGACGAGGCTGCCGCCGCGGCGGATGCTCTCGGCATAGACCTCAGCATCGTTCACGGCGACGCCGGCTTCGGCCAGCATCCCGATCACGCCACCAGCTGCGCCCGCGGCTACGGCGCCGGCTGCGGCCGCTGCCAGCCATCCGGCAGCCACGACCGGTCCGAGCCCGGGAATCGCCAGCAGTCCGAGGCCAGCCAATAGTCCGCCGACCCCGCCAAAACCGGCGCCGATCGCGGCGCCCTTGCCGGCGCCCGCGGCATAATCGGGCGCGTACCATTTGTCGGCATTGTTGGCGATGATGCTGATGTCGTCTTCGGCCACGCCGGCTTCACGAAGGTTGATAACGGCCTTCTGCGCGTCGGCGTAGTCGTCGAACAGCCGGGAGATCGTCACCTTGCTCATCGCGCTATCCCCACGGTCATTCCGGCTTCGCCGAGACGTTACCCTTGTAGTCGACGCTGACATGGACCTTCTTGGATCCGCTCATCGCAGTGCCGCGCCAGATCCCCTGGCTGTCGTTCACCAGCGGCGACACGTCGACATAGCCTTGTGACTCCAACGACTTGCGAGCCTGACCTTCAGTAAAACTATTGGCGCCGGGACGTGGCGGCGTTTCTGTTTTCGGCTGCGAATTCGTCGACTTCGTCACCGTGGGATTCTGCATCGCCGGATTTGGCTGCGCGCCTGCCGGCGCGAGCGCCATCCAGATGCCGCAGGCGGCAACTCCCGATCGCCAACCGATCCGCATGATGTCTCCCGGCAGGCCTGAACGCCCGCTCAACAAAGCGGCAGCGGGCCGGAAAGTTCCATGTGCCGCTAATGCCTCGCGGTAGCGCCGGAAACCGCTTCAATCCGCCCCGCCCCAGCCGGTTGCGACCCGGCTTTTGCCACTTTATGATGCGCCTCCTATTTGGCGACGCCCTCCGGCCCCATGGGCTGCTGGTGCGAGCCGATTCCCCTCCTGACAGATAAGAAGACCCTATGCTTCGAGGAATGCGCAAAGCCTCATCCAACTGGATTGGCAAGACGATTATGGCCGTCGTGATGGGCGTGCTGATTGTCAGCTTCGGCATCTGGGGCATCGCCGACGCGTTCAAGGGCTATGGACAGTCCAAGCTCGCCACCATCGGCTCGACCGAGATCACGACCGAGCAGTTCCGCCAGCTCTATAACGACAAGCTGCAGCAGATCGGCCGCCAGTTCGGCCGCCCGCTGACCTCGGATCAGGCCCGTGCTTTCGGCCTCGACCGCCAGGTCCTGCAGCAGGTCGTCGCCGAAGCGGCCCTGGATGAAGACGCGCGTCGCAAGGGTCTCGGTGTCGGCGACGCCGAGGTGATGCGGCAGATCATTGCGGACCCGAACTTCCAGAGCCCGACCGGCGGCTTCGATGCGCCGCGCTTCCAGCAGCTGATCCGCTCGCTTGGCTTCACCGAGCAGCGCTACATCGCCGAACAGCGCAAGGTCTCTCTGCGCCGCCAGATCGCCGGCACCGTCACGTCAGGCGTCGAACCGCCGAAGACGATGATCGAGGCGCTGAGCCGCTACCAGAACGAGACCCGCACCGTCGATTACGTGAAGCTCGATGCTGCGCAGGCCGGGACCATTGAGGCGCCCTCGCCCGAAGCCCTCGCCGCCTATTTCGACGAGCGCAAGACCCAGTTCCGCGCCCCCGAATATCGCAAGATCGCCTTCCTCGCCTTGACGCCTGATGAGATGGCGAAGTGGTCGACGGTGTCGGACGACGACGCCAGGAAAGTGTTCGAAGAGCGCAAGGACAAACTCTCCACGCCGGAACAGCGCCAGATCTCGCAGATCGTCTTCCCGAACGTGGCGGACGCTGAAGCCGGCCGCGCCAAGTTGAACGATACGTTCAAGTTCGAGGACCTCGCCAAGGAACGCGGCCTGTCCGCCTCCGACATCGATCTCGGCATGGTTGCCAAAGCGGGCATTATCGATCCCTCCGTCGCCAATGCTGCCTTCTCGCTGGCACCGGATGGCATCAGCCAGCCGATCACCGGACGGTTCGGCGTAACGCTGGTCAAGGTCGGCAAGGTTCAGGCCGGCACGACGCCGAGCTATGACAGTGTTGCCGCCAACCTGAAGCGCGATATCGCCATCGAGCGCGCCCGCGCCATCGTGTCCGACATGCACAACAAGATCGAGGACGAACGCGGTGGCGGCGCCAATGTCGTCGATACCGCCAAGAAGCTCGGCCTCACCGCCGTCACCATCGAGGCGGTCGATCGCTCCGGTCGCACCCCCGACGGCCAGCCCGTTGCCGGCCTGCCCACGGGTGTGGACGTCGTGACCCAGGCCTTCAACAGCGATGTCGGCGTCGACAACGACGCATTGCAGGCCGGCGGCGGTTACATCTGGTACGACGTGCTCGGCGTCACGCCGGCGCGCGACCGTACGCTCGACGAAGTGAAGCCGCAGGTCGAGGCACGCTGGCGCGAAGAGCAGATCACCACCCGCCTACGCGACAAGGCTGTCGACATGGCGAAGAAGCTCGAAAGCGGCGCCAAGCTCGCCGACGAAGCCGCAACAGCCGGCCTCAAGGTCGTGACCTCCGCGCCATTCAAGCGCGACGCGAGCGATCCGGCTCTCTCGGCCGGCGTGATCCAGTCCGTATTCCGCGGCGTCAAGGATTCGGCCGGACAGGCGCAGGGTGCCACGCCGTCGGAATGGATCGTCTACCGGATCACCGATGTCACCGCGCCTGCGGTTGATATGGCCTCCGAAGATGCCAAGAAGCTGAAGGAGACGCTGCAGCGCGGGCTGACCGACGAACAGGTCGCGCAGTATGTCACCAGGCTCGAGACGCAGATCGGCACCAAGATCAACGCGGAAGCCGTTGCGATCGCCACTGGTGCCGCGAACAGCAACACCAATTAGGAAACCCACGTCGTTATTGCGGGCGCAGCGAAGCCATCCAGAAGCAACAAGCAAAGGCTGGATGGCTTCGTCGCAGATGTCGCCTGCAATGACAGTGCATCACTCTGAAAGCATCCGATGGACAATCTCAGGGCAATCATTGCCAAGGTCGCGACCGGCGCCTCCCTCTCGCGTGAGGAAGCCTCGGCGGCCTTCGACAGCATGATGTCGGGCGAAGCCACGCCTTCGCAGATGGGCGGCCTGCTGATGGCGCTGCGCGTGCGCGGCGAGACCGTGGACGAGATCACCGGCGCGGTTGAGGTAATGCGCGCCAAGATGCTGCGGGTCGACGCACCGGCCGGCGCTGTCGATGTGGTCGGTACCGGCGGCGACGGCTCCGGCTCCGTGAACGTCTCGACCTGCGCCTCCTTCATCGTCGCCGGTTGCGGTGTGCCGGTGGCCAAGCATGGCAATCGTGCGCTGTCGTCGCGCTCCGGCGCGGCCGACGTGCTGGCGGCCCTCGGCGTCAGGATCGATCTCACGCCCGACGACGTCAGCCGCTGCCTTAGAGAGACAGGCATCGGCTTCATGTTTGCGCCGGCGCATCATCCGGCCATGAAGAATGTCGGCCCGACCCGTGTCGAGCTCGCCACCCGCACGATTTTCAATCTGCTGGGACCGCTTTCCAATCCGGCGGGAGTCACCCGGCAGATGGTCGGCGTGTTCTCGCGGCAATGGGTGCTGCCGCTGGCACAGGTGCTGAAGAATCTCGGCTCCGAATCCGCCTGGGTGGTGCACGGCTCCGACGGCCTCGATGAGATCACCCTCACCGGCCCGACCTTTGTGGCAGCGCTGGAGAACGGCAATATCCGCAGCTTTGAGATTTCGCCCGAGGACGCGGGCCTGCCGCGCACCGGTCCGGATTCCCTGAAGGGCGGCGACGCCCAGGAGAACGCCGCCTCACTGCAGGCCGTGCTCGATGGCAAGCCAAGCGCCTTTCGTGACGTCGCGCTGCTCAATGCAGCCGCGGCCCTGATCGTGGCCGGCAAGGTCAAGGACGTGAAGGAAGGCGTGGCACTCGGTCAGAAGTCACTCGACAGCGGTGCGGCGCTGGAGAAGCTGAAGCGACTGGTCGCCGTCTCCAACGCCAACCTGTGAGACGACCATGTCCGACATCCTGACCAGGATCGAAGCCTATAAGCGCGAGGAAATCGCGGCCGCCAAGCGCGCCCATCCGCTCGCATCCATCGAAGCGCTGGCCAAGACTGCGCCGGCGCCACGCGGCTTCATGACCGCGATCCACAAGAAGCTCGACAAGAACGAGTTTGCGCTGATTGCCGAAATCAAGAAGGCGTCGCCGTCCAAGGGGCTCATTCGCGAGGACTTCGACCCGCCGACGCTGGCCAAAGCCTATGAGGCCGGCGGCGCCGCGTGTCTCTCGGTCCTGACCGATACGCCGTCCTTTGAAGGGCATCTCGACTTCATGGTCGCGGCGCGCGCCGCGACCAAACTGCCGGTGCTGCGCAAGGACTTCATGTTCGACACCTATCAGGTGGTCGAGGCCCGCGCCCATGGCGCCGATTGCATCCTGATCATCATGGCTGCACTCGACGATGCGCAGGCGCGTGACATCGAAGACGCCGCCATCGACCAGGGCATGGATGTGCTGATCGAAATCCACGACCAGCCGGAGCTGGAACGCGCGCTGAACCTGCGCTCGCCGATGATTGGCATCAACAACCGCAATCTGCGCACCTTCGAGACCACGCTGACCGCCAGCGAAACGCTGGCGCCGATGATCCCCCGGGATCGTCTCAAGGTCGGCGAAAGCGGAATCTTCACGCCAGACGACCTCGCACGCCTCGAGCGCGTCGGCATCTCCACCTTCCTGGTCGGCGAAAGCCTGATGCGGCAGGCGGACGTGACGGCTGCAACGCAGACGCTACTCAAGCGCGCGAACGGAACGCATTGATCATGGCCGGCAAGACGAAAAAATCGAAGCAGGCCCCGGCCCTCACCCACATCGATTCCTCGGGCGAAGCCCGCATGGTCGACGTGTCGGAGAAACCGGCGACCGAACGCATCGCGGTGGCCGAAGGTCTGGTGATCATGAGCAAGGCGACGCTCGAGATGATCGTCTCCGGCAATGCCAAGAAGGGCGATGTGCTCGGCACGGCGCGTATCGCCGGCATCATGGCGGCAAAGCGCACATCGGATCTGATCCCGCTGTGCCATCCGCTGGCGCTATCCAAAGTCACGCTGGACATCACGCCCGACAAGAAACTGCCGGGCTGCCGCGTACGTGCGTCGGTCAAGGTCACGGGCCCCACGGGCGTCGAGATGGAAGCGCTGACGGCCGTCTCCGTCGCATGCCTGACAATCTACGACATGATCAAGGCCGTCGAGCGCGGTGTCCGCATCGAGGGCATCCACCTCGTCGAGAAAAAGGGTGGCAAGTCCGGGCACTATCTGGTCACGGACAACGCCGCGAATTGAATACTCCGCGGTCGCCCGGCGTCAGCCGCAGACATACACGCGCCGCCATCGCCAACCGTGATAAGTCCGCACCCGTATAACGTCATAGCAGTTGTCGTAATACGGATAGCCCGCATAGGCGTAGGACGAACCGAATCCGATCACAAACGGGGCGAAATTCCGGAAGCGGCGGTTATGGTGGCCGAAGTGATGGAAGCCTCGATTGGACATTCCGGCGAAGCGTGCTCCGCCGGGCATAGCGACGAAACGAGTTGCACCGAACCCGCCGCCGCGCAGGCCGCCCATGGCCATACCGCCGCCGCGGAAGCCACCTCCGTGAAAACCACCACCGTGGAAACCACCACCGTGCCCGCCACCACCGCCGTGGCCGCCCCCGCCGCCGCGCGCGGAAGCATCCATCGGCACGGACGTCATGCCGATGGCCGCAATTGTGGCAAGTCCGATCAACATTTTCCTGAGCATGGCACACTCCTGTCGCAGGTGTGGGCCCCCATCCTCAGAACACCGGTTGCCGCAAATAATTCCCGATGATCGCCAGCGACATCGAACAAGTGGCCGTCACTTGATCATCGGACAACCGCCCTCGGCCATCGACCGCAATGCTGCGACAGCACGCTTCGACGAAATCGCGAACTGTTCGAGATCGCGCAGGCGCTCATCGAGCTGCTGTCGCCGCGCAACCATCTTTGCGGCCAGCACGACGCGCAATTTCTCATGAAGTTCCCAGAGCGCGTCATCACTGCGAAATCGCGATCCTGCGCCGTCATCGATCTTGTTTACGAACAATAACCGGGACCGCGCGCGACATGGGGGGTGTTTGGCGGCGGTCCCGGGCCAGATCAAGCGACCAACCGGACGGATGAGACATCCAGGCTGGTGCTCGTGGCGGGATCAGCACTACCAAGCAGGACAAGGCCAAGTGTGAATGCGCACTACTTAGTTACGCGCGCGCGTTGTAAGTTTTGCGGTAACCTGAATAGGGGCAGATTTCAGCGATCGCTGTCATCACGGTGCTCGCGCACGAGACGCTGCCGGCTGCGCTGCGGCTTCATCTCACTGACGATCCACGGCCCGATCTGCGCATCGAGATGACGCTCATATCGTTTGACCAGCAACCACGCAGCAGGTGGCAGCAGCAAGGCCATCAATCCAACCATAATCGACATTCCAAATCCTTTAAATCAAAGGGTTTCGATGTCATTAGGTACGTGGAATAGCCTTTTATGTTTGAAATTGCCCGCATGTATTTTCTGCGGAGCAGCAAGTTACCTACCGATCCGCCAATTCCCGCAACTGGCCCCACATCGATACCGGGAACGACTGATGTTGCCGGTATCGATGCGCGACAGGCTACTTGATCATCGGACAACCACCCTCGGCCATCGGTCGGAACGCCTTTTCGGCAGGGATGGTCGAGAGCAGCTTGTAATAGTCATACGGCCCCTTCGACTCTGCCGGCTTCTTGATCTCGAACAGGTAGATCGGGTGGATGACGCGGCCATCGGCACGGATCGTGACCTCACCGAACAGCTTGTCCTTGCCCTTGAAAGTCTTCATCTGCGGTACGACGACACTGGCATCGTCGCTGCCCTTGGCGGCTACGGCATTGAGATAGGCCAGCGTGGAGGCATAGACGCCCGCCTGATTGGCGCTCGGCATCTTGCCGTTCATGCCCGGCCGCGCCGCAAAGCGTTTGCCAAAGGCGCGGGTGTCGTCATCCATGTCCCAGTAGAAGGATTCCGTCAGCAACAGGCCCTGCGCGGTCTTCAGGCCCATGCCGTGAACGTCGTTGATGAAGATCAGGAACGCGACCAGCTTCTGCGGGCCGTCCTGCATGCCGAACTCGCCGGCCTGCTTCACCGCATTGATGGCATCGGCGCCGGCATTGGCAAGACCGATCACCTTGGCCTTGGAGCTCTGCGCCTGCAGCAAGAGCGAGGCGAAATCGGAGGTGCCGAGCGGGTGCTTCGATGACCCCAGCACCTTGCCGCCGTTCTTCGTGATGTAGTTGGTGGCTTCGGCCTCGATGCCCTGCCCCAGCGCGTAATTCACCGTGAGAAAGTACCAGTCGTCACCGCCCCGCTGCATCATCGCCGCTGCGGTGGTGTTGCCGGTGGCCCATGCGTCATTGACCCACTGGATGGTGTTCGGCGAACAGTCCTTGCCGGTCAGGTCCGAGGTCGCTGTCGACGAGGCCAGGAACGTCATCTTGGTGTTGCGGGCGATATTGTTGATGGCGAGACCCACCGATGAATTCGGCACGTCGACGATGGCATCGACCTTTTCGACATCGAGCCATTTGCGCGCGATGGCGGAGCCGACATCCGCCTTGTTCTGATGGTCGGCATAGACGATCTCGACCTTGATATTCTGGCCGCCGCCGTTGAAATCCTCGGCCGCCATCCGCGCGGCTTCCACCGAGCCCATGCCGTTGGTGTCCTGAAACACGCCGGAAATATCGTTAAGCACACCGACCCGCACCACATCGTCGGACACCTGCGCCTGCACTGCCGTCGCCATCACGCAGGATGCCGCAGCAGCCAAAACTGTCTTGAAGCCCTTCATTGTCGTCTCTCCCCTCTACCTTGATTGCGCGGGTCCGGACGTTGCCGGTCGCGGTCTTGCTTGCGAGTTACACCTGTCGCTCCGGCAGCCGGAGCACGAGGCCATCGAGCGCCTCGGTGATCTTGATCTGGCACGACAGCCGGCTGTTCGGCAGCCGCTCGCTTGCGACACCCTCCAGCAACTCATCCTCGTCGGCACCGACTGTGCCAACTTTGCCCAGCCAGTTGTCGTCGACATAGACGTGGCAGGTGGCGCAGACCGCGCCGCCACCGCATTCGCCCGTGATGCCGTCGATGCCATGCAGCAGCGCCGTATACATGGCGCTATCGCCGTCATTGGCGCTGACTGTCTCGGCACGGTCGTCGTGATGAATGAACGTAATGCTCGGCATGGAATCCTCAGGCAGGCGTGAAGGTGACCGGCAGGCTTTCGAGCCCGCGCAGTGTGTTGTTGTAACGGCGCTTGACGTCGCCGGTGATCTCGATCGACGCGACCTTGCGCGCCAGTGCGGAGAGCATGACCTCGCCCTCAAGCCGCGCCACGAGCTGGCCGACGCACATGTGGATGCCGGAGCCGAAGCCGACATGACCCGATGTCTTGCGGGTGATGTCGTAGCGTTCGGGATCGGCCCAGCGGCGCGGATCGCGGTTGGCGGCGGCCAGGAACATCAGCACCTTCTCGCCCTCACCGACATGGCAACCGCTGATCTCGACATCGCGGGTCGTGGTGCGGAAGAAGGTCTGCACCGGACTTTCGTAACGCACGGCCTCCTCGAAGGCGTTGCGCGCCAGCGACAGGTCGCTGCGTAGCCGCGCGAATTCTTGCGGGTAGCGCGCCAGGCAATAAACGGCAGCGCCGATACCGTTCACCGTCGTGTCCAGTCCTGCCGACAGCAATGAGCGCACCAGCAGCGGCGCCTCGTCGGCGGTGATGTCGCCGGTGTCGACCCGCGCATGGATGCAGGCGCCGAAACCGCCCGGTGCGAGATTGTCGCGCTGGCATTGCGCGGCGACATAGGCCTGATGCGGCGCTGAGCGTTCGATGGCGTCCTGGCGCAGCTGGTTCGGCGGACCGAAGGCATTGAAGACAAGACCGGCATAAGGCAGCAGGTTTTCGCGGCCCTCCTTCTGCAGTCCCATCGCATCGGGGAACACCGATAGTGGATAGGCTTCGGCGAGATCCGCGACCGCGTCGAAACTGCGCCGCTCCAGCAGTTCGTCGACCTTGGCATCGGCCGCCGCAGCGAAGCCATCGCGCAGTTGCTTCATCACCGCGGGTGACAGGACCTTGTTGAGCACCGCGCGCGTGCGCGTATGCGCCGGCGGATCGGCTTCGAGGATGAGGCTCGGCGGACGCCACGGCTTCTCCCTGGCAAAGTCGCTAAGACCCACGCCGCGGCTCGAGCAGAACGTCGCGGGATCGTTCAGGACTGCATGAACTTCGGCATAGCGCGCGACGGCGTAGACGTTCCATTTGTCGAGATAGACCACGGGCCCGGCTTCACGCAGCACCTCGTGGGTGGGGTGAGGATCGGCGAAGAAGTCCATGGCGAAGGGATCGACGTCGAGGTGGACGACGGGCTGAGACGATGCGTCGTTCGGCAAGGCTCCGCCAAAGGACAGCACCGGCGGGGTGTGGGGCGATGCCGTCGTGACCGTGGCGACCATGTGAATCTCCCATATTTTCTTGTTGGCAATTGTGGCTGCGTGTCTCTATTCCTCAGGACCATGTGATCTCGCCGATTTCGACGACGTCACGCTGGCAGGCAGGATCGTGGTGCATGAGCAAGAATGGATCGGGAAAAACGGTTCGAAAGCCCGCCAAGGCGAAAGTGACAAAGGTCAATGTCAGGACTGTCGCCGCGAAAGCGCCCGCTTCGAAAGGCGGGCAGTTGCTCGATCTTGAGCGCTATGTGCCGGCCTTCATCACCTTCATTGCGAACAAGCTCTCGCGCAACGCGACCGCGCTCTATCAGAAGCGCTTTGGCGTGAATGTCACCGAGTGGCGCATCATGTCGCTGCTGGCCATCGAGCCCGGCATTCCCGCCTCGCGCATCTGCCACGTCATCGGCTTCGACAAGGGACCGGTCAGCCGCACGCTTGCCATGCTGGAAGAGCGCGGCCTGGTCGCCATCAATGCCGACCCGGACGACGCGCGCACCCATTCGATTACGCTGACCACGAAGGGTCGCACGACCCATGACGCCGTCATCGTGACCGCACTGGAACGCGAGCGAAAGCTGCTGTCCTGCCTGGATGAAAGCGAACGCGAAGTGCTGATCGACTTGCTGCGACGCATTCACGGCAATCTCGGCGCGGTAACCGGCTAGGCCCTCACGCGTTACTCGCGCGTCATCAATCGCTGTCCCGCACAAGCGGTCCACCATCGTTTCTCTCCCTGCAGGGCCCGGCAGTTGACTGCTCTAGGTAGCGCCCTCTTTGGAAAGGCTCTCACGAATTAGTTGCCTAGGCAACAGAAATATCGGGACGGTTTGTCACGCGGAGGCAAGGATTTTCTGCCATCATCCGCTAACCTGCGCCGCACATGTTCAATCGTTGAGCCAAAAGATACAGATGACGATGTCGCTTACGCCAAATTCCGCAGACGCCCTGCTGTTTGATCTCGGCCGCGTCGTGCTGGATATCGATTTCACGCGCGTGCTGAAGGTCTGGTCGGACTACGCGCAGTGTACACCGGACGACATCGTGAGCCGGTTTGCGCGCGGCGACGTCTATATGCGACACGAGCGCGGCGAGATTTCCGACGACGCATTCTTTGCGCATCTGCACGACACGCTCGGCATCGATCTGACGCCGGCACAATTTCTCGAAGGCTGGAATGCGATCTTCGTCGGGGAGATGCCGGGCATTGCCGAACTCCTCGCGCATGCCTCGAAGCGCTGGCCGCTCTACGCGTTCTCAAACACCAATGTCGCGCATGTCACGCATTTCTCGGAACACCATGCCGATCTGCTCAGTCACTTCCGCACGGTGTTTCTGTCGTCCTCCATCGGGCTTCGCAAGCCCGATGCAAAATCCTATGAGCACGTCATCGCGGAAATCGGCATCCCCGCCGACCGCATCGTGTTCTTCGACGATCTTGCCGACAATATCGAGGCCGCCCGTGCTTGCGGATTGCAGGCCGTCCACGTCACCTCGCCGACATCGGTCGCCGAGGCGCTCAAGGCACTCGGGCTTTAGGTCCGCGAGATGCGCCGGAAGGCGATGCTGGTGAGGACGCCGAGCAGTGCCCAGAACAGCAGGCTGGTCAGGACCGCCGCAACGACGAAACTGTGCGACAGTGCCTCGGGGACATCCGTATGGCCAGCCGGCGCCAGCGGTGCGCCGATCAGGTGCGGCAGCACGATCAGGCCGAGGCCGAGAATGGTGGCCCATGACGCCTTGCGGAAGACCAGCAGGCCGAGCCCCGCCGCAGTGGCGCAGGCAGTACCGATCCACCAGGTCTGGCGCAGTGTGAGGTCGGCGACAGGCATTCCCGGTAATTCCGGCGGCAGGCCGAGGCCGGGCGCCGCCGTGAAGACAACGAAACCGCCGAGGCCCCAGAACAGCCCTTCCCGCCAGCTCACGGCCCGGCCACGCAGCGCGAAGATGCCGGCCAGTAGCAACGCGAAGCCGATGGCAGTCAGGATATTGGCGCCGGTGGTGAAGGCATTGCGCTGCAAGCCCTCGGCAGGCTCCCATTCAGCCTCATGGCTATGGGCGGCGGCGCCATGGTCGTGCGTATGGGCGGGCTGCGCGGCAGCCGTCGGCGCAACCGCGGCCGGAGCTTCCGCCTTGCGCTCATAAACTTCGCTTTTCTGGATCAGGGGAATGGTCCCGACCATCTGGGCGCCGGTGATGGCAGCGCCAGAGATCACGCCAGCCAGCGCTGCCGAGAAGACGATCGACCTGAAGACGGACATGTCTCAGTGGCAGGGGAATGCGTTGGCGTGGCGCGTGTCATGGGCCGCATTGTGGACGGCGCTGATATGCGAGAAGCCGACCACACCGACGATGAACAGACCGAGCGCCATGGCCAGAACGGCTTGCACGACGACATTGACGTCAGTGGTGACGGCGGAGATCTGGGCGGTCTGGGTCTGTTGCATCGGAATCCTCGCGAAATAGACAGCCAATTTAGCCGAGTTGCTCCGGCGGCGCGACCGTTAATTTTACATCGCGCGGGCGAGATCGCGGCTGGTCAGATGAAAATTCGCATCTGCCGCCACCGGCGCACGCACCAGCTTGGCGCCGGCCGCCGCCTGGAACACGTCTCTGTGGTCGCGGAAATAGGCCGCGCAGTCCTCCGGCGACGGGTAGCGCCGGAGCAGCGTCCGGAACGCATGACGGTGCACCATGCACAGCCCGCCATGGCCGGACGGCCGGAATGCCAGCGCATCGACATCCTCCCGCCAGACAGGCGCTTTATCGTCGGTTGCAGCGTGATTGTCGGTCATGATCGCCGATGTCTACCGTGTTTCCCTGCCCTGCCAAAGCGCCGGTGGTTTTGCGTCCGCTCCCGCTCTCCGCTATGACGGGCGCCCACACTGCCGGAGATCCCCGCGATGGCCCTGATGCCGGTTAACGATGCCATGGCCGCGATTCTCGCGGGCGCCGATGCGCTGCCTGAGGAGATGGTGCCGCTGGAAGACGCGTTCCACCGCGTGCTCGCCCGCGACATCGCTTCGCTGCGCACGCAGCCACCGGAGCCCATGTCAGCGATGGACGGTTATGCTGTGCGCGCTGCCGATGCGACTTTGGGCGCCAAGCTCCGCGTCATCGGCGAGATTGCCGCAGGCAAGCCGTTCGACCGCTCGCTGCAGACCGGTGAAGCCCTGCGAATCTTCACCGGCGGCGTTTTACCCGCTGGCGCCGACGCCGTGGTGATCCAGGAAGATACCACGCGCGATGGCGATATCGTCGGGATCAACGAAGCTGCAATTTCCGGCAAGCATATCCGCCCGGCGGGCGTCGATTTCAACGAAGGCGATGTGCTGCTGCGCGCCGGCACCCGCCTTACCGATCGCGACCTGGCGCTTGCTGCCGGGATGAACCATCCGTCACTGCCCGTGCGGCGACGGCCGGTCGTTGCCGTGCTCGCCACCGGCGACGAACTGGTGATGCCCGGCGCGGTCCCCGGCCCCGGCCAGATCGTGCTCTCCAATGGTTTCGCGCTGCGTGCGCTGGCCCGTGCCGAAGGCGCCGAGGTGATCGATCTCGGTATCGCCGTCGATACGGTGGAGGCGACCACATCGGCCATTCAGCGCGCGATCGACCTGAAGGCCGACGTGCTGATCACCACCGGCGGTGCGTCGGTCGGCGACCACGACCTCGTGCAGCAATCCCTGATCAATGCCGGCGTCGAGATGGCGTTCTGGCGCATCGCCATGCGGCCCGGCAAGCCGATGATGCACGGACGCCGCCAGGGCATGCGCGTGATCGGCCTGCCCGGCAATCCCGTCTCGTCCTATGTCTGCGGCTTCCTGTTCATGGTGCCGCTGCTGCGCGCGCTGTCCGGCCGAAACGAGGTCGCTCACGCGCTCGAACCCGCGGTGCTCGGCCGCCACCTCGCCGCCAACGACCAGCGCGAGGACTATCTGCGCACGCGTCTGGAAACCCGCGCCGACGGCACCGTGGTGGCGACGCCGGTGATGAAACAGGACTCGTCGCTGCTAGGAAATCTGGCTGTTGCCGAAGGACTTCTGATCCGCAAGCCATTCGCTCCCGCCGCCGCCGCTGGTGATTCCTGCGCGATCATGCGACTGCCTGTTTAAAGGCCGAGATGCGCGATGGGATGCCGGGCCACCGGAACTTCCGCCGCGCGGCATGTTCTCTGAGCTTTTTTCTGACTGAGATACCTTAACGCGGCTTCAGTCACTGAATTGTCACGTAACGCAGCGAGACATCGCAGCGAAACAAGATCGGTGCACAAATGGACTATTTCAAACGCTTCAATTTCCTGTTTGCGATGCCAACATTCGACGCCGACGATCTCGAGGGCATTCGCCTCAATCAGATCGTCGATGAGATCGAGCGTTCCGGCTTCGAGGTCGTCAAGGCGCGCAAGCTCGAAGACGCAACGATCGCGGTCCAGACCGACGCGGCGATCGGCTGCATGGTGGTCGACTGGGGCAAGAAGGGCCTCGAAGGCAAGACCGCGGCGCTGATCAACCTGATGCGCAAACGGGGCCTCGATTTCCCCATCATCCTGCTGATCCGTCGCAAGCGGTTTGAAGACGTCCCGGTCGAGGTGCTCGATTTCATCGACGGCTATGTCTTCCTGTCGGAGGAAACACCGCCGTTCATCGCCAAGAATCTCATCAGCCGATTGAAGCAATATGCCGAGACGCTGAAGACGCCGTTCTTCGGCGCTTTGGTCGACTATGCCGAGGAAGGCAACCAGCTCTGGACCTGCCCCGGGCACAATGGCGGCGTGTTCTACAGCCGCAGCCCGATCGGGCGGGTGTTCATGGAACATCTCGGCGAAGCCGTGTTTCGCGACGACCTCGACAACTCGGTGCTCGATCTCGGCGATCTTCTGACCCATGAGGGCCCTGCGCTGCAGGCGCAGAAGGAAGCCGCGCAGATTTTTGGCGCGGAGAAAACCTATTTCGTGCTCAACGGCACCTCGACCTCCAACAAGGTCGCGCTATCGGCTCTGGTTACCGATGGCGATCTGGTGCTGTTCGATCGCAACAATCACAAGGCGGCTTTGCACGGCGCGTTGATGATTTCAGGCGGTGTGCCGATCTATGTGCCGACGACGCGCAATCCCTGGGGCCTGATCGGCCCGATGAACTGGGACGCGCTCGACGAGGACGCGCTGCGCGAGCGCATCCGTATCAATCCGCTGGTCACGGATCCCGAGGCCTGGAAGCGTCCACGCCCGTTCCGCGTCGCCGTGGTCGAACAGTGCACCTATGACGGCACCATCTACAGCGCCGAGATGATCATCGCGCGCATCGGCCATCTCTGCGATTACATCCTGTTCGACGAAGCCTGGGCGGGTTTCATGAAATTCCACCCGCTCTATGCCGGCCGGTTCGCCATGGGACTCAAGGACCTCGGCCCGGATTCGCCGGGTATCATCGCGACGCAGTCGACCCACAAGCAGCTCGCGAGCTTCTCTCAGGCGTCGCAGATCCACATGAAGGATCGCCACATCCGCGGCCAGAAGCGCCGCGTCGAGCACCGGCGCTTCAACGAAAGCTTCATGCAGCACGCCTCGACCTCGCCGTTCTATCCGCTGTTCGCATCATTGGATGTCGGCGCGCAGATGATGAAGGGCCGCTCCGGCGAAGTGTTGTGGGACGATACGATCCGGCTCGGCATCGAACTGCGCAAGAAGATGCGCGCGGTGCGCCGCGAATTCGAGGAGAAGGAAACCCGCGCCGAGCGTCGCTGGTTCTTCGAACCCTTCGTGCCCGAGCGCGTCGCGATTCCCGACGCAGCCAGCGAAGGTGCTGTTCACAATGTGCCGTGGGAAAGCATCGGCACTGACCAGCTGGCCACCAATCCGGCTTATTGGCAGCTCGCGCCTGACGCCGCCTGGCATGGCTTCCCCGGCATGGAAGCCGGTTTCACCATGACCGATCCCAACAAGCTGACGGTACTGACACCCGGCTTCGACCGCACCACCGGCGGCTATGCGGAACACGGCATCCCCGCGCCCGTGGTCGCGCAGTTCCTGCGCGAAAATCGCATCGTGCCGGAGAAGAACGATCTCAACTCGCTGCTCTTCCTGCTGACGCCCGGCGTGGAAGCCAGCAAGGCCGGCACGCTGATATCGGGCCTTGTCGCCTTCAAGAAGTTTCATGACGACAACGCGCTGCTGGAAGACGTCATCCCCGAATTCGCCAGGCGCAGGCCGGCGCGTTATGCGGGCATACGCCTGCGCGATCTGTGCGGCGACATGCAGCGGTTCTTCCGCGAGGCCAATGTGAGCGAACTTCAGACCAGGCAATTCTCCGCTGACCATCTGCCGGAGATCGCCATGTCGCCCCATGATGCTGCGCGCTGTCTGGTGCGCAACGACGTCGATTACCTCCCGATCGATGAGATCTTCGGGCGCGTCGCGACGACGCCGTTCGTGGTCTACCCGCCCGGCATCGCCACGATCGTCCCCGGAGAACGGCTCACTGAACGGTCAAAGCCGATGATCGATTATCTCAGGATGTTCGAGACCTGCTTCAACACCTTCCCGGGCTTCGACGTCGAAATCCAGGGCATCTACCGCAAGGTCGACGCCAATGGCCGGATCCGACTTTACACTTACGTGGTCTCCGAATAGGGAGCACGTAAGGAGCCTGATTTGCCAACGGAACTCGAACAGCCGGTCGTCATCCGACCATCACGCGACACCGACGTCGATGCCATGCTGGCGATCTATCGCCGGCACATCCGGCAAGGCGTCGAGGAAGGCGTCAGCGACGCCGACACGCCGCAGCCTGACGATCTCAGAGACCGGCGTAAGAACCTGCGCAGCAAACGGTTCCCGCACCTCGTCGCCACGCAAGGCGGCGAGGTCGTCGGCTATGCCTATGTGGTGCTGTTCCGCAAGCGACCGGCCTATCGCTACACGGTCAAGCATTCGATCTATATCCACCACGGACATGTCGGCCGGGGCATCGGCCGGCTGTTGATGCGCGAACTCATCGACGTGTGCGCGGCGGCCGGCTTCCGGCAGATCATCGGCTATATCGATGCCGACAACACGGCCTCGCTCGGCTTGCATGAGAGCTTCGGCTTTGCCCGCGTCGGCTTGCTGCCCGGCGTCGCCTATCGCTCGGGCCGCTGGGCCGACACGATCATGGTTCAGCGCTCGCTGGCGACCGGCTCCACGACTCCGCCGCCGCCCATTGGGCGCATGACGTCCGCGTAGCCCAAGCGACCGCGGAAGCATTTTCCATGTCCGTCGAGGATCGACGACTGGTGAGGAACAGCCTCCTCAAAACCTCGCTCAACGTGCGTTCTGTTGACGGCAAATTAAGCATTGCAGAACACATATGGAACATATAGTGTTCGTTCATGATTTGTTTCGAGATTCTGTGGCTTTGAGTAGTTTGAGAGTGCCCGAACTCGCGCAACCGATCTTCGAACGATCGTCTCAGGATTGAGGCTCACTGTTCGAAGGCCCTTTGAAACGCACGCGGCGGCCGACACCGTCAACTGAGGATGGCTTCAGATGCTCACGCGCAAACAATACGAACTCCTGCGATTCATCGATCAACGGCTGAAGGAAGCCGGCGTCCCGCCCTCCTTCGACGAGATGAAGGATGCGCTCGACCTGCGCTCGAAGTCCGGCATCCATCGTCTGATCACGGCGCTGGAAGAACGCGGCTTCATACGCCGTCTGCCCAACCGCGCCCGTGCCATCGAAGTCATCAAGCTGCCAGAGCTCGGCGCGCCGGTCACCGGCGGCACCGGGCGCCGCGGCTTCACGCCCAGCGTCATCGAAGGCACGCTTGGCAAGGTGCGTTCGGCCGCCAGCATCGCCAGCAACAGCGGCGATGATGACAATGGCCGCACGGTTGCTATCCCGGTCATGGGCCGGATCGCGGCAGGTACGCCGATCGAGGCGCTGCAGACCCGCAGCCACACCATCAGCATGCCCGCGGACATGCTCGGCTCCGGCGAACATTACGCGCTCGAAGTGCGCGGCGATTCCATGCAGGACGCCGGCATTCTCGATGGCGATACCGTGCTGATCCAGCGCAACGAGAGCGCCGACACCGGCGACATCGTGGTGGCCCTGATCGACGACGAGGAAGCCACGTTGAAGCGCTTCCGCCGCCGCGGCGCGTCGATCGCGCTGGAGCCCGCCAACGACGCCTACGAGGTCCGCATCCTGCCGCCCAACCGGGTGCGCATTCAGGGCAAGCTGATCGGCCTGTATCGCCGCTACTGAGATTGCGCCTCGGCGGATTACTGATCTTCGGGTTGAAGATCGGTTTCCGCCGGCGTCGCATCCACCGGCCGGTTTTGTGGCGTGCGACTGTTCTGGATCAGATCGTGCTGGGGCTCATCGGGGATGGCGCGCGACCACGGGCGGTCCAGGCCACGCGGGCGCACGGCATCGATGGTAAAGCCGTTCGCGGTTCGCTGCAGGCTCACCGCACCATTTCGTTGCAAGCGATCCTGATCGATCACCAGCGCCCTGCAATCCCTCGGCGATTGTCTCGTTGTGATGATGAGTGCCGCTTTCTCGCAATCATCTGTGAATGCATCCGGCTGTAAAACCAGCGCCACCAAAGCGCCATCGGCCAGCGCCGCGATGCACCCGTCGCGGTCGCAGGACACACCGTGGCTGAGGGAGGCATCCGTTGGCAGCCGGGCGTCGGCATCACCGGCAAGCCACTCCTTCGTGAGAAACGCATCCTTGGCGCTGCGCATCATATGCAGGCGCCCCTCCCTGCCCCGTACCGCAACGCTGTGACCGTCACCCGAAATCAGGACATCCGGCTGCTTGACCAGCAACGCCCAGACAATCGAGAGCGCAAGCACACCAAGCCCTGCGAGGCGCAACGGCGTGCGCAGCAATCCCAGCACGATGATGCCGATACTGGCTGATATCAGCGGTCCCGTCCCGAAGGCCGGCATCCGGCCGATGGCGCCGGGCAAGGCTGCCACCCATTGCGTGACGACAATCATCCACTGGATGCCGACATCCATCAGCCGCCAGAACACACCGTCAAAGCCAAACGGCATGGCCACCAAACCGAGAATACCCGTCGGCATAACCAGTGCCGAGACCACCGGCATCGCCAGGAGATTGGCGACGACGCCATAAGGCGTGACGCGATGGAAATGAAATGCGGCATAGGGCGTGGTGGCAAGGCCCGCGACCAGCGAAGCCAGTACGAGCATCGCGATCTCGCGTCCGCCCCATAGCGCCACGCGCGCGGTCGCGGAATGATCGGGCGAGGCAAACAGCGCGGGCATGCCTATCTGCACCAATGCGACCAGCCCCAGCGTCGCCGCGAATGACATCTGAAAACTCGGATGCACCAGTGCTTCCGGCGCCACGATCAGCACAACCATTGCTGCCACCGCCAGCGTACGGAACGTCACCGCCCGGCGATCGACCATGACTGCCATCAACACAACGGCCGTCATGAAAAAGGATCTCTGTGTCGCGACTTCGGCACCTGACAGCAGCAAATAGAACAGTGCTGCGAATAACGCCGCAGCCGCTGCGACTTTCTTGATCGGGAATGTCACCGTCAGGACAGGGATCAGTGCCAGCAGTGCGCGTATCGCAAAGAACACCACGCCGGCGACAACGGCCATGTGATAGCCAGAGATCGACAACACATGACCGAGGCCGGAGATGAACATCGCATCATTGACGTCAGCCGAAATCGCATCGCGGCGGCCCGTGAGCAGCGCCGTGGCAATGGCGCGGCTATCGCCCGAGAGCACGGTGCGGATCCGCGCGTCGATGGCGTCGCGCAGACCCTGCATGGTCGCTGAATAGCGTAGCGCCACACCCGGCTGTATCGGCGGATCGACCGCCTTAATGCCGCCCATCACGAAGCCTGATGCGCCGATCCCCTGGAAATACAGATCGCGGCCAAAGTCGTAACTCCCTGGCCGGAGCGGCGACAGCGGCGGCTGCAGCCTTGCCTTCAATTCGACGAAGCTGCCGACGACAGGCGCCGTGCCCTTCTTCACCGACAGCCGCACACGGGCGAGCTTCGGTGCGGCGCGCGGGCTGTCCATCGTGGCAACGCGCAGCACGAAGCGATCCGTGCGCTCCCGTTCCTCGTGCGTTTCGACGAAGCCGGTAAGCGCGACGGAATAGAGCGGCTTCGCCAGAACCTCATGAGCCACGCGCGCGGTTTTCATGGCCCCCATCGCAAAGCCGGCCGCGATGGCCGCAATGAGCAAGATCAAGGGAAACCATCGTTGTCGCCGCAGCAAAAACGCAGCCACGCAAAGAAGGCCAGCCGTCGCAGCGGCAACCCAGGCCACCGGCTCATGCTCAGCGGCAAAATACAGCGCGATGCCGGTGCCGAAAGCGATCGGCAGCCAGGGCAGCAAGCGACCGGGACCCGCTTCGGCCCGCACCCACGTCCAGAGCGTCTCGAAGCCCGACGTTGATGACGTCGGTGACGGGACAGCGACGCCTGCCGTGGCCGGCGGCGGCCATGTGGTCGCCGTGCCGGATCTGCCCCGCCGCTGTTGCTGATCCCCGCCCCGCGCCATCGAACGCCCGCACGCCAAGCTTGTCCTTCCGAATGCTATCGGAAGGGCAAGCGGCGACTAGCGGAACGGATGCAGAATACGAAAACTAATCTCTAGGGTTGCTCAAGCGAGCTTGGCGTAGCTGTCGCGCAGACCGACGGTGCGGTTGAAGATCAGCTTGCCCGGCGCTGAATCCTTGTCGCGACAGAAGTAACCCTGGCGCTCGAACTGCACGACATCGCTTGTGTTGTCGCTCGCCAGCGCCGGCTCCAGCATGGCGCCGGTCAGCGTCTCCAGCGAGTCCGGATTGAGCTGTGATGCGAACTCGGTCGCATTGGGCTGCGGATCGGCAAACAGCTGATTGTAGACGCGTACTTCCGCCTGCACGGCATCTGCGGCGCTCACCCAATGGATCGTCGCCTTGACCTTGCGGCCGTCCGGCGCATTGCCGCCCCGGGTTTCCGGATCATAGGTGCAGCGCAATTCGACCACTTCGCCGGCGGCATTCTTCACCACGTCCTTGCAGGTAATGAAATAGCCGTACCGCAAGCGCACCTCGCGGCCCGGCGCCATGCGGAAGAATTTCTTCGGCGGCTCTTCCATGAAGTCGTCATGCTCGATGTAGAGCTCGCGGCCGAATGAAATCTGCCGGTTGCCAAGCGACGCATCATCGGGATGGTTGATGGCTTCGAGCTGCTCGGTCTGTCCTTCCGGGTAGTTCTCGATCACCACCTTCAGCGGCTTCAGCACCGCCATGCGGCGCTGCGCCGTGCGATTCAGTGTCTCGCGCACGGCGAAATCGAACATCGAGATATCGACGGTCGAGTTGGCCTTGGCGACGCCGATGCGCTTGACGAATTCGCGCAGCGCTTCAGCGGGAATGCCGCGGCGCTGCAGGCCGGCCAGCGTCGGCATCCGTGGATCGTCCCAGCCCGTGACATGGCCACCGCGGACAAGTTCGGTCAGCACGCGCTTCGACAGCAGCGTGTAGGTCATGTTGAGGCGCGCGAATTCATACTGATGCGGCCGCGATGGCACCGGCAGGTTTTCCAGACACCAGTCATAGAGCGGCCGGTGATCCTCGAATTCGAGCGTACAGATCGAATGCGTCACGTGTTCGATGGCGTCGGATTGGCCGTGCGCGAAGTCGTAGCTCGGATAGATGCTCCAAGCGGTGCCCGTGCGCGGATGGTGCGCATGCAGGATGCGATAGATCACGGGATCGCGCAGGTTGATGTTGCCCGACGACATGTCGATCTTGGCGCGCAGCACGCGGGCGCCGTTCGGGAATTCGCCGGCGCGCATCCGCGCGAACAGATCGAGGTTCTCGTCGACCGGGCGATCGCGGAACGGGCTGTTCTGGCCGGGCTCCGTCAGGGTGCCACGCTTGAAGCGGATTTCTTCCTGCGACTGGTCATCGACATAGGCCTTGCCCGCGCGGATCAGATGTACCGCCCAGTCATAGAGCTGCTCGAAATAGTCCGAGGCGTAATGCAGGTTGCCCTCGCCCCACTCGAAGCCGAGCCAGCGCACATCGCGCTGGATGGCGTCGATATATTCCTGCTCTTCCTTCGTCGGATTGGTGTCGTCGAAACGCAGGTTGCAGTGACCGCCGAATTCCTCGGCGACGCCGAAATTCAGGCAGATCGACTTGGCATGGCCGAGATGCAGGTAGCCGTTGGGCTCCGGCGGAAAGCGCGTCACCACGCTCTTGTGTTTGCCGGATTGCAGGTCCGCCGCAACGATGTCGCGGATGAAGTCACGGCCTGCGTCGGATACCGATTCGTCTGTCATTTGCTGCCTTTCAAGCTGCGCCCTATGTGCCAAATCCGGAAGGCCGCGCCAAGGCCGGATCAGGGGCCGGGTCCCGCGAAAGGGCCTTTTCCGATGCGGTTCCGGCCCCAAATCCGCGTTTATTCGCCGTGAGACAGCGCCCTGTCGTTGTGATAAACGCCCGCCAACACTCACACCGAACTCGATCGAACCCGCTGATATGACCGCTCCCGTCGTTACCCGTTTCGCCCCCTCGCCGACCGGCTTCCTCCATATCGGCGGTGGACGCACCGCGCTGTTCAACTGGCTGTATGCCAAGAAGACCGGCGGCAAGATGCTGCTGCGGATCGAGGATACGGACCGCGAGCGTTCCACCGATGCTGCGATCGACGCCATTATCGACGGGTTGAAGTGGCTGGGCATCGAATGGGATGGCGACACCGTCTTCCAGTTCGCCCGTGCCGGCCGTCACCGCGAAGTCGCCGAACAGCTGCTCGCCGAGGGCAAGGCCTATTATTGCTATGCCAGCGCCGAGGAACTGCAGCAGATGCGCGAGACCGCCCGCGCCGAAGGCAAGTCCAAGCTCTATAACGGGCTGTGGCGCGACCGTGATCCGTCGGATCCGCGCCCCGACGTCAAACCGACGATCCGCCTGAAGGCGCCGCTCACTGGCGAGACCGTGATCGAGGATCAGGTACAGGGCCGCGTGGTCTGGCAGAACGAGAATCTCGACGACCTCGTGCTGCTGCGCGGCGACGGCAATCCGACCTACATGCTCGCCGTGGTGGTCGATGACCATGACATGGGCGTGACCCATGTCATCCGCGGCGACGACCACCTGATCAACGCCGCCCGCCAGAAGCAGATCTACGACGCGCTCGGCTGGACCGTGCCCAGCATGTCGCATATTCCGCTGATCCACGGACCCGATGGTTCGAAACTCTCGAAGCGCCACGGTGCGCTCGGCGTCGAGGCCTATCGCGCGCTGGGTTATGTGCCGGCCGCCCTGCGGAATTACCTGGTGCGGCTCGGCTGGAGCCATGGCGATCAGGAAATCTTCTCGACCCAGGAGATGATCGACGCCTTCGACCTGTCGGGGATCGGCCGTTCCGCCGCGCGCTTCGATTTCGCCAAGCTCGAAAATCTCAACGGTCACTACATCCGTCACACCGACGATCAATCCCTCGTGACCATGTTCGAGGACGTGCTGAATTACGTGCCCGGCGGCGCCGAACTGAAGGCGAAGCTCAACGACACCACGCGCGCCCAGCTGTTGCGCGCCATGCCCGGCCTGAAGGAACGCGCCAAGACGTTGATCGAACTGATCGACGGCGCCAATTTCATCTTTGCCGATCGCCCACTGGCGATGGAGCCGAAGGCGCAGGCCGCGCTGACGCCGGAAACCCGTGTGCTGATCGGCAAGTTGCGCACGGCACTGGAAGCCGTCACCGACTGGACTGCAGCAAATGCCGAAGCTGCTACCCGCGCCTTTGCCGAGGAAGCTGGCATCAAGCTTGGCGGGGTCGCGCAACCGCTTCGCGTGGCGCTGACCGGCAAGACCACATCGCCCGGCATTTTCGATGTTCTGGCGGTATTGGGACGGCAGGAATGCCTGGACCGGCTCGCCGATCAGGCATCTATTTAGCATAGCTGTAGGCTGCTTTTGCCCGCCTTGCAGCGCACACAGCAATACGCTACGCATTCTGGCGAATGCTCTGGAATTCCCGGCTAGCCTCCCCATTTCTCCTGAAATGTCGGTGGCTTGCCGGCCCCTCAACGATCTCATCGGGGACCACGCGATGGACGCAAAAACCAATACCAAATCCGCAACGCTGACAGTCGACGGCAAGAGCTTCGAACTGCCGATCCACAGCGGGACCGTCGGCCCTGATGTCATCGACATCGGCAAGCTCTACGCCCAGTCCGGGATGTTCACCTACGATCCCGGCTTCACGTCGACAGGCAGCTGCCAGTCCAAGATCACCTATATCGATGGCGATGCCGGTATCCTCGAATACCGCGGCTACCCCATCGAGCAGCTCGCCGAGAAGGGGGACTTCCTCGAGACCTGCTACCTGCTGCTGTACGGGGAACTCCCGACCAAGACGCAGAAGGCAAAGTTCGACGCATTGGTCACGAACCACACCATGGTTCACGACCAGATGAGCCGCTTTTTCCAGGGCTTCCGCCGCGACGCGCATCCGATGGCCGTGATGGTCGCGTCGGTTGGCGCCCTCGCCGCTTTCTACCACGACTCAACTGATATCAACGATCCGAAGCAGCGCGACATCGCGTCGATCCGCATGATCGCCAAGATTCCGACGCTCGCGGCGATGGCTTACAAGTACACGATCGGTCAGCCCTTCGTGTATCCGACCAACTCGCTCGATTTCGCGGCGAACTTCATGAAGATGTGCTTCGCCGTGCCGTGCGAGGAGTACAAGGTCAATCCGGTGCTCGCCAAGGCGCTGGACAAAATCTTCACGCTGCACGCCGACCATGAGCAGAACGCATCGACCTCAACGGTCCGCATCGCCGGCTCGTCGGGCGCCAATCCGTTCGCCTGCATCGCCGCCGGCATCGCCTGCCTGTGGGGACCGGCGCATGGCGGTGCCAACGAAGCCGCGCTGCAGATGCTCGCCGAAATCGGCACCGTCGACAAGATTCCGGAATTCATCGCCAAGGTGAAGGACAAGAATTCCAGCGTCCGCCTGATGGGCTTCGGTCACCGTGTCTACAAGAACTACGATCCGCGCGCCAAGCTGATGCAGCAGGCCTGCCACGAGGTTCTCAAGGAAACCGGTCACGGTGGCGACGAGATGCTCGCCGTTGCCATGGAGCTCGAGAAGATCGCGCTGTCGGACCAGTACTTCATCGACCGTAAGCTGTACCCGAATGTCGATTTCTATTCCGGCATCACGCTGAAGGCGATGGGCTTCCCGACCTCGATGTTCACCGTGCTGTTCGCGGTCGCCCGCACCGTCGGCTGGATCAGCCAGTGGAGCGAAATGATCGGCGACCCGCAGCAGAAGATCGGCCGTCCGCGCCAGCTCTATACGGGTGCTGCCCGCCGCGACTACGTAGATATCGCCAAGCGCGCCTAAGACCTCGTTTCGCAGAGTGCGAAAATCAAAACGGCGGATCGCAAGATCCGCCGTTTTTGTTTCGCTGCAATCTCTTGAATGAAGGCCTTCAACTCTTCCGCATCGTAGCCAGCACGACATTGGCCGCACCGACGCTCGGCGACGCTGCGCCCGTCGCCATGATCCCGTCGAGCCGCGCCAGCGCTTCGACCTGACGCCGCCGCATGGGTGTGTCTGCCAGCACCTCTTGCAACGACGCCGCGAGCTTCTCCGGCGTGCAGTCTTCCTGGATGAACTCCGGAATGACGTTCTCGCCGATCACCAGATTGGCGAGGATGACCGACGATGAGGTGATGCGGCGGCGGATGATCCAGGCCTCGACGCTGCCGGCCTTGTAGGCGGTGACCATCGGCACGCCCGACAAGGCAAGCTCCAGTGTCACCGTCCCCGATTTGGCGAAGGCCGCATGCGCGATGCGGAACGCCGCGCGCTTTTCTGTTTCACCTACAACGATCTGCGGCTGCACCGGCCACGCCTTGAGCGCTTCGGCGATGACCTCAACGAGATGTGGCATGGTTGGCAGGATCAGCTCGAATTGCGTGCCCTGCTTTTGCAGCAGATCGAGCGTCGCGCCGAACGTTGCCATGTGATGACGGATCTCGCTGCGACGGCTACCGGGCAGCACCAGCAGCACCGGCGGCTTCGTTTCGCGACGCACCTGCTCGTCCGCATTGGGACGCAGCGCATCGATCTGCTCGATCAGGGGATGACCGACATAGGTGCATGGCGGTCCGCCGAGCCGCCGATGCGCCTCCGGCTCGAACGGCAGCAGCGCCAGCACATGGTCAACATAAGCGCGCATCGCCTTCGCGCGCCCCGGCCGCCACGCCCACACCGTTGGCGACACATAGTTGACGACGGGAATCGAGCGATCGCGCTGGCGCACACGCTTGGCGACGCGATGGGTGAAGTCCGGGCTGTCGATGATGACCAGCACGTCGGGTCTGGCCCGCAAGACGTCCTCGGTCGCGCGCGTGATGAGCTTCAGGATCGACGGCAACTTCCGTAGGACGGCGGCAAGGCCGATGATGGAAAGCTGTTCGATCGGAAACAGCGACTGTAGCCCTTCGCGTGCCATCGACGAACCACCAACGCCTTCGAAGCGCACATCGTCGCCGAGCCGCTGGCGCAGCACCGTCATCAGCGCGGAGCCGAGACGGTCGCCGGATTCTTCGGTGGCGATGAGATAGATCGTCTTTGTCACGTCGGAAGTCCCGTCACGAAAAGACCTGCGGCATCGGCGGCGACAATCATCTGCTGCGGTTCGGCGACGATCGTATTGCCTGCGACGATGGCGATGCCGGCGAGCTTCGCGGCCGCAGCGCGCTCGATGGTCCGCGGTCCCAATGTCGGCAGATCGAAACGCAGATCCTGACCGCTCTTCGGCGCCTTCACCAGTACACCCCGCCCTGCCTTGGCGCGAATACGTCCCTGCTCACGCAAGAGCGCCACGCGGGCCAGCAACCCATCGGTGCCTTCGATATCCTCGATCCCCACCACATGGCCGTCGATCACCACGGTCGCCTGGCCGATATCGAACGGGCTCAAGGCGCGCAGGACGTCGCGCCCACGCGCGATATCGGCTTCAGCATCTTGATCCGGTACGGCACGTGTTACGCTACCCGCCGGCATCAGCACATCGGACGCGACGTCCTTGATCCCCAGCAGACGAAAACCTTCATGCTCGAACAGGCGGCTGATACTCGTCAGCAAATGATCGTCACCGCCGCGAAACGCGCGAAACACTTTCGGCATCACGCGAAGCGTTGCCCAGTCCAGCCTGATCTCGGAGATTGCCGGCCGCACAAGCGTGCCGATGAAGGTGAGATCCCGGCAATTTTCGCTGCGCATCAGCTTCAGCAAACGGCCAAACTGGCCGATAGGAATCCAGTGGTGCTGAAATCGCGCCACCAGCGCCGGATCGCAGAACCCCTTCAGCGCGAACACGACAGGCTTGATGCCACGCGCCTGCAGCGAGTCCGCGACGGCGAAGGGCAGCGAGCCGCCGCCAGCGATGATCCCGAATGGCGAGCCTATCGGCGGACGTTCTTGCAGATCCTGCGCTTGAGCCTGGTCGGTCATGGTTTGCCCCGCGATACCCGAACTCAAGAGTTGTTCTTGCTATCCTCGGGCAGACACAGTGCGCGGTGTTTGGCGCCCGCGATGAATGTCAGGATTTCTGCAATCGCCGGATCGTCATTTGCCAAAGGCTGCACGCGCTCAAGCCGCTCGGCGAAGACGCCCGCGCCATGGAACAGCTTTTGATAGAATGAACGCACGGCGGCGACGCGCTCCTTGGTGAACTTGCGGCGCTTCATGCCGATGATGTTGAGGCCTTCCAGCGCCGCATACTGACCATTCACAAGCCCGAACGGGATGATGTCGCCGCGCACACCGCAGATGCCGCCGACCATAACCTGCGAGCCGATGCGGGTGAACTGGTGTACGGCCGACAGCCCACCCATGAAAACGAAATCGCCGATCTCGCAATGACCGCCCAACGTTGCCGAGGTCGCGAAGATCACGTCATTGCCGACGTGGCAATCATGGCCGACATGGGCGCAGTTCATGAAGTAACCGCGATCGCCCACCGACGTGATGCCACCGCCGGCGACAGTACCGGCATTCATGGTCACGGACTCGCGGATGGTACAGCCATTGCCAATGGTCAGTCTGGTCAGTTCGCCCTTGTAGCTGAGCGACTGCGGGGGCGTGCCCAATGAGGCGAACGGATAGATCGTGCAATTCTCGCCGATGGTCGTCTGCGCCGTCACGTTGATATGCGACAGCAGCTTCGTGCCTGCACCGATCGTGACATGCGGTCCGATGATGCAGAAGGGTCCGATTTCGGCGCCCTCGCCAATGACAGCACCGTCGGCGACGCGGGCGGTTGGATCGATCTTGCTCATCGAGAAGTCCAGTTCCTGCAAATTTCTAGGATTTTCCGCTGCGTAACCCGCGTCACGTGGACTGTCCAGTACCGTGCCGACAAGCACCACGGGAACCTTGCTGAACTTAAGATGTTCATGATACGTTCTTTATAAGCCAGTACGGAATGACCATTTATGGCGCGTCTGACCAATCGCGAGGAGGAAGTATTGTCGCTGGTTGGCCAGTCGATGAGCTGCAAACAGATCGCGCGCGCCCTTGCCATTTCCGAGTTCACCGTCCGCAAACATCGCGCGAGCATCCTGCACAAGATGCGGCTGGGAACGACGGTGCAACTCACCGCCTTCGCCAAAACGTCTTGCGCCCATGGCGATACATCGCAACACGCCGATCGGCGGGAAAGACACGACCGGTCTTTTTGATCGGCAGCCCACCCGTCCTGCGACCGCGCGAAATCGACGTCGCGCGGCTCATTACTGTTGGCCTCACCAGTAAGCAGATTGCCCGCAAGCTCGGGATCAGCCCCCTCACCGTCCGCAAGCATCGCGAGAATGCGATGCGTAGCCTGAACGTCCACAGTCTTGCCGAGCTGATCGATGCGACGAGACGGCTCGGTTTCGTCAATACGCCATCGGAGCCATATCGCACAACCAATGGTTGATACACGCTATGGTTGTTATCCGCGACATCGTCACGACATCACGCAAGCCGTAATGCTTCCTCGCTTCGCAAGGCCGCTTGTTGTCGCCGACCAGTCATCATTCAGCCAGGAGCAGCAACATGGCCAAGTACACGATCAAGGTTCTCAACAACTCTGGATTCGCGAAGAATTATGTTCTCTTCATGCAACCACCCGCCGTGACATCGACGGGCGGATAGCCGGTCGTTTACAGTAACGCGTGGGTGACGTTCAACGGCATCCTCCCGGGTGGAACGGATACGGTTGAGTACACCGACGAGACTTTCGCCTATTGGGCGACTGCAACCATGCCCATCGCTCCAGGGACAACCATGGGCCAGAGTGGCGCTGCTGCGGTCGACGTCACTCTGCAGGACAGCGTCACCTTCGCCGGAACGACGCCCATCGGGTTCGGCACCGTTACACCGGGCGGCGCGATGACCGGCTCTTACAGGATTATCGCCAACAACGATTTCACGGCATCCAACGGATACTTGTTCGGTCTGGCGCGTCCAGGCAACGTTCCAAGCATCCCGTCACCGGTCGCGACCTTCATCGCGGAGCCGAACGACACGTTCAACGTGACACCTGTGATCAACTTCTATGTCGCGGATGGCGCATACACGCCCGGTCAGATTATCGACTACACCGCAGCCTCGACCAAGGCCGGCAATGTCAACTTCACGGGTCGCGCGCAAACCAGCGCTGTGGTCACGCAGAACCCCGACGGCTCCTTCTCGCCTCAGTACTACTGATCGATCAGCTTCGGCGAAGGTCTCCGTCCTGGCACGCACCAAATCCTGATCTGATCTGCACCATGTGCGCCGAGATCGGTGCCGCCGCCCGCGGGCGGCGGCACCGCGCAACCATCCCCTCCAATTCACATGCTGACATCACAAGAGGTCCACATGGCTGTAGCCTATTCATCCTTTGTCACACCGGCCGGGAATCTCGCACCGGCGATTCACGGCGCCAATCTCGACGCTCCGTTCAAATGTTCCGCCACATTCACCGGCACCTGCTCGGCTTGAATATCGCCAATATGTCATGGGCCAGAACACGGCCAATGGCAGCGTGGTCGCCCTCGTGTTGTGCGGAGCTGTGGTGCTGCTACCAGCGGCATATCAGGAAGATGGCTGCCCCTCCGGCAGCTGTACGGCGTACGGACATCGAACCTGTCCACAGCACCCGTATGATCGTTATGACCCTGCACGCGCGGACGGATGCCAGTTCTCGATGTATGATGCGCCCGGGTTCAAGAACGTGGTGCGAGGGACCAAATACGTCGTCTATTTTTCATTCCAGGGAAAACTGATCGACACGTCAGCCGGCGGCGCCGTCCTTGCAACAAAAGGATGGACGGTAGAAGGGACTACGACCGTGGCAGAGACTCCTCCAACACCGGCCTTGGTTGGCTTGTCGGCGACCGAGAAACTCATTGGTGCGCATACTGCGCTCAATCTCGACACCGGCGCTCTTGAATTGCACATCGTGGTCACGCGCCCCCCTGGCTTACCAGGCCTCGATGGCTCGTCGATAAACCTGTCTCTCATCGATCAGGTGGGAAAAAGATCGCATCCGCCTGACGCACCAGCGGTGCACGAGATCGGAACTCAGAGCCAATCGACGGTGAGTATCGTCTATACGCTCCGCTAGGGCACCACCCCGCCGAGCTCGATAGAACTGGCGATACATGGCGGCGTCGTCACGATGCGTGTTCGGCAGCGCTAGCGCGTTTCCGAGCGAAGTGGGTACCGGTTCGCATCAAGAAAACGCGTCTAAACAAAAAGCTAGAGCCTCGGTTCTGATTCTATCAGAACCGAGGCTCTAGACGAATGACGCGGACTGAGCGGTGTAACCTCAGTCTGTCAGCATCGCGCCGACATCGGCCTCGGCGACGACCTTGCCATTTACCTTGGCGTCGCCATGGAACCACCACATCGCCTTTTTCCTGCCGATCAGGTGCAGATGATATTCGATCGTATCGCCAGGCATCACCGGCTTACGAAACTTGCACTTGTCGATGGTGAGGAAATACACCGCACGCGGCTTCTCGGTGCCTTCGACGGACGAGATGCCGATCACGCCCGCTGTCTGAGCCATGCCTTCGATCATCAACACGCCGGGATAGACCGGGCGATCAGGGAAATGCCCGAGGAATGCCGGCTCGTTGATCGTGACGTTCTTGATACCAATGCCGCTGAAGTCCTTGCGGATGTTGACGACACGATCGATCAGAAGAAACGGATAGCGATGCGGAAGGGTCTTGAGGATGGTGTTGATGTCGACCGTCTCGATGATGATCGGCGATGCGCCATCGCTTGGTAAATCCTGGCTCATTCCCGCCCCTCTTTCGTATCCTGCGTCGTCGCATCCGTTCCGGGCATGCTCTCGCGGGCGAGTTTCTCAACCGCGAGGATCTCGCGGAACCATTGCTTGGTCGGCCGGGCAAAGATGCCACCCCACCGCGCGCGCGGCGGAATGCTGTCTTTCACTCCGGCCATTGCTGCGACCTGCGCGCCATCGCCAATCGTAATGTGATTGTTGAGGCCCACCATGGCGCCCAGCGCGACGTTGTCGCCGATGGTCAGGCTGCCTGCAAGGCCACATTTCGCAGCGATCACACAGTGCCGTCCAATTGTCACATTGTGGCCGATCTGGACCTGATTGTCGATTTTGGTCCCCTCGCCAATCACGGTATCGCGCAGGCTGCCGCGGTCGATGGTGGTGCCGGCACCGATCTCGACGTCGTTCTGGATCAGGACACGGCCGGTCTGCGGCACCTTGATGTGCTTGTCCCGGCCGAACACGAAGCCAAAGCCGTCCTGGCCGAACTTGCAGCCGGGATGAACGAGTACGTTGTTGCCGATCAGTGTGAACTGCAGCGTGCTGCCAGCGCCGATATTGCAGTCGCGGCCGATCTTGACCCCGGCGGCGATCACCGCGCCAGAGCCGATGATGGTGCCGGAACCGATCTCCACATCCGGGCCGATTACGGCCAGCGGATCCACCGTAACGTCATCCTCGAGCTGAGCAGAGGGATGGATGACGGCGGATGCGGCGATGCCGGTAATGTCAAAGCCGGAGACCGGACGCAGCGTATCCGCGTGCAGCTCGCGCGCCAATTCCACGAAGGCTGCGAACGGCCGCTTGGCGCGCAGCACCGTCACGTGAGCCGGAATATCGCCCCTGAAGTTCTCGCTCACCAGGCAGGCACCGGCCTTGGTGTGGGTGAGCTGGTCGATGTAGCGAAGATTTTCGAAGAAGGTCAGGTGATGGGGGCCCGCCTCGTCGAGCGAGGCTACGCCAGTCACGACCTGGTCGGCCCGCGTCGGGTCAACCAGTCGTGCCTTCGTTGACGCTGCTATTTCAGCCAGCGTCAACGAAGGCGATTGCTTGAAGAACGTCGGCAGAACCATTCCACCCGTCGCGGTCCGGCCGGAGATCAAACTCAGAACGAAGTTCCGCCGCCGAACTTGAACTGCTGCACGCGATCGTAGGCGCCCTTGGTGATCGGCACTGCGTAGTCGAAGCGCAGCGGACCAAACGGCGACTGCCAGATCAGGCCCACACCGACCGACGACCGGACGACATTGCCGTCGTCATAGGTCATGCCGGCGCAGTTACCGACCGAAGTCCGGCTCGCAGGCACACAGCCGGCGGCATTGATTTCGCCAGTCTGAGCCCAGCTGGTCGGTCCCTTATAATCCCAGAGACCGCCGGCATCGGCATAAACCGCGCCCTTGATGCCAACTTCCTTCGGCAGGAACCAGAATGGCATCTGCAATTCGGCCGAAGCGCCCCAATACTTGGTGCCGCCGAGCGCGTCACCGTAGGATCCCAGCGCAACGTAGCTGATGTCACGCGGACCGATACCGTTCTGCGCGAAACCACGCACCAGGTTCGGACCCATCTGGAAGTGATCCAGCATGCGGATGTCTTCGCCGACCTTGTTCAGCATACCGCCCTGGACACGCAGCAAACCAACGATGTCGGCCACCAGCGGAGTGTAGTACTTCGCGTCGATCGTGGTCTTCAGGTAGGTCACGTCGCCACCGACGCCAGCGTAGTCCTGCTTGAACTCCAGGAACAGACCATCGGTCGGGTTCTTGTTGTTGTCGAGGGTATTGTAGTTCAGCGTGTAGCCGAGCGCCGAGGTCAGCGTCTTGCCGCTGGCCAGTTCGCGGCGAACTGGCAGAGACGACTCGCCATCGGCGTAACAACCCCAAGTGTTGGCATTGGCTGGATCAACAGAACCCGGGAACAGTGAATTCAAATAACCGGGAGTGTTGGTCGCGGTTGGACTGCCTGGCAGGTTGTTACAGTTGCTCAACGTCGCCGGGAGCGAAATCTGCTGCTGATAGACGGAGTAGCGGAGCTGCAGCGCGAGATCTTCACGCAGCTGGAAACCGAGGCGCGGGCTGAAGCCGAGCGTCTTGGTGTTGTATGAGATGTAGCTGTTGGACAGCTGCTCGCGCTGATAAAAATCGAGGCCGAGCGCGACGCGGTAGTCGAGCAGGTAAGGCTCAACGAAGGACAGCGAGTAGCCACGGGCATACTGGCCGTACTGAACCGATGCCTTCGCAAACAGGCCGCGGCCGAGGAAGTTACGTTCCGAGACGCTGACTTCGCCGAGCGCACCGTCGGTGGTCGAGTAGCCGCCCGAGACCGAGAAGTCGCCGGTGGATTTTTCTTCCAGATCAACCACCAGGATCACGCGATCGCTGGACGAGCCGGGCTCGGTCGTCACCTTCACGCTCTTGAAGAAGTCGAGGTTCTTCAGGCGGCGTTCGGCACGATCAACCAGCGCGCGGTTATAGGCGTCGCCTTCGGCGAGATCGAATTCGCGGCGGATGACATAGTCACGGGTACGCGTATTGCCGCGCACATTGATGCGCTCGATATAGACGCGCGGGCCCTCTTCCACCGTGAAGCCGATGGTGACGGTGTGAGATTCGAAATTGCGATCGCCACGCGGACGCACGACGGCAAAGGCGTAGCCGCGGCGGGACATTTCGATCTGCATTTCCTCGACCGACTTCTCCAGCGCTTCCGCGTTGTAGAGCGAGCCGACGCCAACGCGCGAGAAGCTGCGCAGCGAATTCGGATCGAACTGCGGAATGGTGGACGAGAAGTCGACCGACGACACGCGGTACTGCTGGCCTTCTTCGATCTTGAAGGTGACCAGGAAGCCCTTCTGGTTCGGATCGTATTCGGTGAGCGCGGCGACGACCTGAACGTCGGCGAAGCCGTTCTTCAGGTAATAGCGGCGGATCAGGTCGCGATCGGCTTCGATGCGGTCCGGATCATAGATATCGCCCGAAGCCAGGAAGCTCAGGAGGTTCGATTCACGGGTCTTGATGACGTCCTTGAGGCGGTAGGACGAGTAATAGTTGTTGCCGATGAACTGGATCGACTTCACGCCGGTCTTCGCGCCTTCGTTGATCGTAAAGATCAGGTCGACGCGGTTGTTCGGCTGCTCGATGAATTCCGGAACGACGCTGACGTCATAACGGCCGGAGCGACGATAGATTTCGGAGATGCGCTGCGCGTCTGCCTGCACCATCGGGCGCGACAGCGTCCCGCGCGGCTTCGACTGCACTTCGGCGTTCAGCTGGTCGTCCTTGACCTTCTTGTTACCTTCGAAGGCGACACGGCCAATGACCGGGTTTTCGACGACGCTGACGACCAGACGGCCACCGGCCTGATTGATCTTCACATCCTGGAACAGACCGGTCTCGATGAGCGACTTGAGGCCGTCATCGATGGTGCCCTGATCCAGCCGGCCACTCGGGCCCGGACGGAAATAGGAGCGGATGGTCTCCACATCCACGCGACGATTGCCTTCAACAACAATCGAAGCGGCGGTCTGAGCCACGGCAGTCGAAGAAACGAGCGCAGCAGTCGCTGTAACGGCGACCGGCATGGCGACCAAGATCGAAGCAGCAAGAAGGCCGCTCCGGAAACCCCGCAAACCAAAAATCATGCGCAAAGCGCCCTTATCATTCCATCGCCAGCCCGCACCCCTACGGTCTGACAGAATCCCTTTAGTGGCCCAGCTTGTAGCCAATTTTACCTGACTGGCAAACGACCTTTCGCGCTGCAATTCTAATTTCATTCCAAGACGTTGCCCATCGGCCACGTTACCCCCAGCCTCGATCATGACGAAGCCAGGTGAAGAATGTCGTTATAGGTCGCAAATACCATCAACATCAGCACTAAACCGAGGCCAATGCGGAAGCCCATCTCCTGCGCGCGCTCCGACAGCGGACGCCCACGAACGGCTTCGACGGCATAGAACAAAAGATGACCGCCATCGAGAAGTGGCACCGGAAACAGGTTGAGAAGGCCGATCGAGATCGACAGAACCGCCGCCAGGTGAATCAGGGCGGTCAGGCCTATTGTCGCCACCTGCCCCGAGATCTGGGCGATTCGCATCGGGCCGCCGATCTGGTCGGCCGCCTCGCGTCCGGTGAATACACCGCCGATATAGGCGATGGTGCGGTCCACGACGAACCAGGTTTCCTTGACGCCCAGCACGAAAGCGGTCGCCGGATTGACCCGCTCAGTGGTCGCTTCGCCAACCGCTGTCGCGCGGGTAATGCCGAGGACGCCGAGACGATGGACGTTACCGAAGCTGTCTTTGACTTCGCGAAGTTCTGGCGTGCCCTTCAGCTCAACCGTGGCTTCGCCGCGCTTGACGCTGAAGGCCAGCTGCTCGCCAGCCTTGGTGCCGACGATGCGCTGCATGTCGGAGAAGCTGCCAATGACCTTGCCATCGATGGCCTTGATGACGTCGCCCGACTGGAACCCAGCCTTCTCGGCCGCGCTGCCCGCCTGAATGCTGTCGACCTTGGCGGTCGTGCTCGGCTTGCCAAAGAACGTGAACAGGCAGGTGAAAATGACGATCGCGAGGATGAAGTTGGCGATCGGACCCGCAGCCACGATGGCGGCACGCTGGCCAACCCGCTTGTGATGGAAGCTGCCCTTGCGCTCATCCGCCGTCATGCCTTCCAGCGCGGCGCTTGAGGGGGTCGAGGCTTCGCTCTCGTCGCCGAAGAACTTCACGTAGCCGCCAAGCGGAATCGCGGAAATCTTCCAGCGCGTGCCATGGCGATCGTTGAAGCCGGCGAGTTCAGGACCGAAGCCGAGCGAGAACGTCAGGACCTTAACGCCGTTCCAGCGGGCGACCAGGAAGTGGCCGAGTTCGTGGAAGAACACCACGATCGTCAGGACAAACAGAAAGGGGATGATATAGCCGATAAAGCCGTGGCTTAACGTATTGAAACTATGTTGGAAAAACTCAAGCATCCCGATCCCCTAACGCGAGGCCAAAGGCCTCGTCCCCAATGCTCTAGGATGCCTTTGCGGCAATTTGAGGCAAGAGGGTGGCAGCCATTTTTCTCGCTTTATGGTCAACAGCGATGGCGTCATCCGCCGACGACAACGGCGCCAAATTCCCTGCCCGCACCCATTCATTCATGGTGGCTTCGACCAGCCGTGCAATGGCGCCAAAGCGGATCTTCTGGGCGGTGAAGGCAGCCACGGCGATCTCGTTGGCCGCGTTGTAGACGGTGGTCGCACCGCTGCCGGTGCGCAGCGCGTCATAGGCCAGCTTCAGGCCAGGAAAGCGCGTGTAATCCGGTGCCTCGAAGGTCAGCGACCCGATCTTGGCGAGATCGAGCGGCGCCGCCCGGCCCGGAATGCGGTCCGGCCAACCCAAACAATGCGCGATCGGCGTGCGCATGTCGGGCGAACCGAGCTGCGCCATCACCGAATAGTCCCTGAACTCCACCATGCCGTGGATGATCGACTGCGGATGCACCAGCACGTCGATTTCGTCCGGTGCCAGCGCGAACAGATAGGACGCCTCGATCACTTCGAGACCCTTGTTCATCATCGATGCGGAATCGATGGTAATCTTCTGCCCCATCGACCAGTTCGGATGTTTCAGCGCCTGCGCCAGCGTTGCCTGCTCGATATCGGCGGCAGCCCAGGTGCGGAACGGTCCGCCCGAGGCGGTGATGATCACGCGGGTCAGTTCCTCGCGGCTGCCGGAGGCCAGCGCCTGGAACAGCGCATTGTGCTCGCTGTCCGCCGGCAGGATGCAGGCGCCCGCCTTGGCGGCGCGATCCATGAAGAAATCGCCGGCGCACACGAGGCATTCCTTGTTGGCCAGCGCGACGGTTGCACCGCGATCAACGGCGGCGAGCGCAGGCTTCAAGCCGGCGGCGCCCGACACGGCGGCCATCAGCCAGTCGGCCGGCCGCTCGGCGGCCTCGACGATGGCGCTATCCCCTGCTCCGCTGGCGATGCCGGTGCCGGCGAGTGCCGCGCGGAGTTCGTCCAGCTTGGATTCATCAGCGACGGCCACAAAGCGCGCGTTGAATTCCTTGGCCAGCTTGACCACGCCTTCGACGTTGCCGTTAGCCGTCAAAGCCTCCACCTGGTACCGCTCGGGCGACGCCCGCAGCAGATCCATGGTGCTGTCGCCGATCGAACCGGTCGCACCGAGGACAGTGATGCTGCGCAGACTGGACGCGGCGGGCTTGTTATTTCGCAGGGGAACAGCGCTCATCAAATCACCAAACCATAAGACCGCGGCCGACGCCATCTGCGCCGCCGCGTAAAAGACCGATCACCGCGGCAGCAACCACCGCGAACACGTAGCCGTCGAGGCGATCCAGCAGACCGCCATGACCAGGAATGATCTGGCCGGAATCCTTGACGCCGAATTTGCGCTTCACTGCGGACTCGAAGAGATCACCGAGTTGCGACAACACCGTCAGCACGGTTGCGACCATGAGCAGCGGCAGCAGGCTGCCCAAACCATTCATGGCAAAACCGGCAGCCACAGCAAGGCTGAGAACAAAACCGCCGATAGCGCCGGCCCATGTCTTCTTCGGACTGACGCGCGGCCACAGTTTCGGGCCGCCGATGCCGCGCCCGGCGAAATAGCCGCCGATATCGGTCATCCAGACCACCAACAGAATGAACATCAAGGCCAAGAAGCCCCAGACGGGATCGAGGCGCACGACAATGGACGCCGCAAACGCAGCCAAGGCATAGACGACGCCGAGCCCGATCCAGCCGACATGATTGCCGACAATGGCCCGCCATTCCAGGAAGAGACCAACCGACACCAGCGTCACGAGGCCGAACCACAGCCAGCCACCGGCATAGGCGGCGAAAATCGCGACGGGGATCAGCACCAGCGCGGCCAGGATGCGCATCAAGAGATTGCGCAGCCCCCGGTCATCCGCCTGCTTCGGCGTGCTGTCGTCCTGGGTCACGCCGGTCACGAACCGGTTTTCGCGGCGAGACCGCCGAAGCGCCGCTCGCGGCGGGCATATTCGGCAATGGCGCTTTCCAGCGCGGCCTTGTCGAAATCCGGCCAGTGGATCGGCACGAATACGAACTCGCTGTAGGCAGCCTGCCACATCAGGAAGTTCGATAGCCGCTGTTCACCCGACGTGCGGATGATCAGGTCCGGGTCCGGAATATCAGGCGCGTCGAGATACTGGCCGAGCGTATCGACATTGATGCTTTCGGGCGTCCGCTTGCCCTCGGCAACCTCGCGCGCAAGGCGCTGCGCTGCCGTGGCGATCTCGTGCCGCGAGCCGTAGTTGAAGGCGACCACGAGATTGAGCTGGGTGTTGCCCCGCGTCAGGTCCTCGGCCTCTTTCAGCAATGACGCGATATCGGAATCGAGGCCCTGGCGCTCTCCAATCACACGGACCCGCACACCGTCGCGATGCAGGGTGGCAAGGTCGTTGCGGATGAAGCGACGCAGCAGGCCGAACAGATCGCTGATCTCGGATGCGGGCCGCGACCAGTTCTCGGAGCTAAACGAGAAGATCGTCAGATACTGGATGCCGAGTTCGTTGGATGCCCGCACCACACGGCGAAGTGCCTCGACGCCGCGGCGATGGCCTTCGGCGCGCGGAAGCCCCCGCGCTGCAGCCCAGCGCCCATTGCCGTCCATGATGATCGCGACATGCAAAGGCGTGGATCGGTCCGATCCATCATTTGCGGGCGCGGCGGCATTCGACATCGATTAAAATCCCCAGCCTATGGTCCGGCACATATGTGACCAATTTGCGGACCATACGCTTTTCAACAGCTTAAAAGCGGCTTCTGACGCTTAAACTGTCATGATTTCCTTTTCCTTAGCCGCCAGCAACTGATCGATTTCAGCGATTATGCTGTCCGTGACCTTCTGCACTTCGGTATCGTGGCGCTTCTGGTCGTCCTCGGAAATCTCGTGAGCCTTCTCGAGCTTCTTGATGATGTCGAGACCGTCGCGGCGGACGTGGCGCACGGCGACCTTGGCTGCCTCGGCATATTTATGCGCGACCTTCACGAGTTCCTTGCGGCGCTCGGTGTTCAATTCGGGAATGCGTAGCCGCAGAATCTGGCCTTCGGTTGCCGGGCTAAGGCCGAGATTGGAATCGACGATCGCCTTTTCCACCGCCTTGACCATCGACTTGTCCCAAACCTGCACCGACAGCAGGCGCGGCTCGGGAACGCTGACGGTCGCAACCTGGTTCAGCGGCATGTGGCTGCCATAGGCTTCCACCTGGACCGGCTCCAGCATCGAGGCTGCCGCACGTCCGGTGCGCAAGCCGCCAAGCTCATGCTTCAGCGACTGGGTCGAGCCCTGCATACGGCGCTTGAGGTCGTTGATGTCGAATGGGGCCATGGTGGCCATGCAGCTCTCCCTTGTATCCTGCTGGTGCGAAGCGGGTATGGCGCTCCGAACCCGTCTAAAATCAGCCCGCGACGATGGTGCCGCGGCCAGTACCAGTCAAAATGGCGCCGATCGAACCCGGTTCGGCGATCGAGAACACGATGATAGGCAGCGAGGTCTCGCGGGCAAGCGCGAAAGCCGTCGCATCCATGACTTTGTAGTTCCCCTCCACCGCCTGCGAATGGCTGAGACGCTCGAAGCGCGTCGCGTTCGGATCCTTCTTTGGATCGGCGCTGTAGACGCCGTCCACATTGGTCGCCTTCAGCACGGCCGATGCGCCGATCTCGGCAGCGCGCAACACTGCGGTCGTGTCAGTGGTGAAGAACGGATTGCCGGTACCGCCGGCCAGCAGCACGATCCGGCCCTCGGACAGGTATTTGTGTGCGGCAGCACGTGTGAAGAGTTCGCAGACCTGCGGCATCACCATCGCCGACAGCGTGCGGGCCGGCACGGCGTGGCGCTCGATCGCAGCTTCCAGTGCTAGGCAGTTCATAACGGTAGCGAGCATGCCCATGCTGTCGCCGGTCGGGCGCGACACACCACGCGAGGAGACTTCGACGCCGCGGAAGATATTGCCGCCACCGACGACGACTGCGACTTCGACACCAAGTTTCTGGGCTGCAATGAGATCGACGGCAATGCGGTCGATGGTCGGCTGATCGATACCGAATGACTGGCCTCCGGCGAAAGACTCACCCGAGACCTTGATCACGACGCGACGATAGAGCGGCTCACCCATGATGCGATCGCTTCCTTTCGAGGCGGCAGCTCCCGGCGTAGATCGCCGGGAGGTCTTCCAATTCGTCTTACTTCTGGCCGCTGGCGGCGGCAACTTCGGCAGCGAAGTCGGAAGTCTGCTTCTCGATGCCTTCGCCGAGCGCGTAGCGCACGAAGCCAGTGAGCTTGATCGGCGCGCCGACCTTGCCTTCGGCTTCCTTGACGGCCTGCGCCACCGACTTACCGGTGTCGTGGATGAAGGCCTGATCCAGCAGGCAGACTTCCTTGTAATAGGTCTTCAGGCCGTTCTCGACGATCTTCTCGATCATCGCGTCCGGCTTGCCCTGCTGGCGATACTTGTCCGCCATCACTTCCTTTTCGCGAGCAACGACCGCCGGATCGAGGCCGGCCGAGTCCAGCGCCTGCGGGTTGGCAGCAGCGACATGCATCGCGATCTGTTTGCCGAGAGTCGCGAGCTCGTCAGCCTTGCCGGTGGATTCCAGCGCGACGATGATGCCCATCTTGCCGAGACCTTCGATCACGGCGTTATGCACGTAGCTCGACGCGACACCGGCCGAGACTTCCAGCGTCGCGGCGCGGCGCAGGGTCATGTTTTCGCCGATGGTGGCGATGGCTTCGGTGATCGCGGTCTCGACGGTAGCTTCGCCAATCTTGTGAGCCTTGATGGCTTCGACGTCGGAGCCAACCTTGAGCGCCACCTGGGCGATCATCTTGACCAGACCCTGGAACTGATCGTTGCGCGCGACAAAGTCGGTCTCGGAATTGACTTCGACCACGACGCCCTTGTTGCCGGCGGTGAGAACGCCGATCAGGCCTTCGGCCGCAACGCGGTCAGCCTTCTTGGCGGCCTTGGACAGGCCCTTCGCGCGCAGCCAGTCGATTGACGCCTGCATGTCGCCGTCATTGGCAGCCAGTGCGTTCTTGCAATCCATCATGCCGACGCCGGTGGTTTCGCGGAGGTCCTTGACCATCGCTGCAGTAATCGTTGCCATCGTTGAACCCTTTGCCTGTCAGGGCGCCTGCGAGCCAGCCGGTGCTGGTCAATCGCGTTACGCCGCAGGAACTATCATCGAGAGAAGTGTAGAGATGGAAAGTGCGGCCGGGATGACGGCCGCACAATAGTTTCTTGGCTGTCGCATCGGCATGATTTTGTCCGGAACCGGGACACCGGTTCCGGGATCACGCCTGCGCGTTATTCGGCTTCCGCCGTCAGACCCTTGGCCTGGGCGACCCAGCCGTCGGCACGGGCCGGAAGACCAACTTCTTCGCCAATCTTGTGGGCGGTGTCGTGATCGAGTTCGGCCAGCTGCCAGTAGTGGAAGATGCCGAGGTCGTTGAACTTCTTCTCGATCGCACCGGACACGCCGGTGAGCTTCTTGAGATCGTCGGCGGTGCCGCGCGGACCGGCCAGGCCCTGGAAGCCAGCTTCCGGAGCCGGAATGGCTTCAGCAACCGGAGCAGCCGATGCGCCGATATCGAAGCCAGAGTCGCCCTGGGCGCGCGAGATGCCGTCGATGACAGCGCGCGCGATCAGGTCGCAATATAGCGACAGCGCACGGCCGGCGTCGTCGTTGCCCGGGACCACATAGGTGATGCCCTTCGGATCCGAGTTGGTGTCGACGATCGCCGCGACAGGGATACCCAGACGCTGGGCTTCCTGGATCGCGATGTCTTCCTTGTTGGTGTCGATCACGAAGATCAGGTCGGGCAGACCGCCCATGTCCTTGATGCCGCCCAGCGAGCGATCGAGCTTGTCGCGCTCGCGCTGCAGCGTCAGACGCTCCTTCTTGGTGTAGGCCGACGCATCGCCGGAGTTCAGCACTTCGTCGAGGTGACGCAGACGCTTGATCGAACCGGAGATGGTCTTCCAGTTGGTCAGGGTGCCACCGAGCCAGCGCGAATTGACGAAGTACATCGCCGAGCGCTTCGCAGCTTCGGCAACGACGTCCTGCGCCTGGCGCTTGGTGCCGACGAACAGAATGCGGCCGCCCTTGGCGACGGTGTCGCTCACAGCCTTCAGCGCGGTGTGCAGCAACGGCACGGTCTGCGCGAGATCGATGATGTGGATGTTGTTGCGTGCGCCGAAGATGTAATTCGCCATCTTCGGATTCCAGCGGTGCGACTGGTGGCCAAAGTGGACGCCAGCTTCGAGCAGTTGACGCATAGAAAATTCGGGTAGTGCCATAGTATCAATTCTCCGGTTGTTTCCTCCGGAAGCGTGTGAGCAAACGAGCGTTCGGGCAGAGGATTCTGCCGTGCAGCCCGGATGCCACCGGACGGCGATTAAGCCATGCTTCCGTGTGAGATGGGCCGGCTTATAGCCGGATTCCCGGGATAAGCAAGGCAATATGGACCGGGGGGAGCCGATGAAATCGCCTGCCCCACCCCCGCCGCGACTCCTGCACTCGTCACAACAGGTACCCTGATCTTGACCCAACAAGCAGCAAACGCCACAACCAGTGGATGTATTTCGAGATTTTGGGCGGAATTCTCGACATTGAAACGATTGCTGTTGGATCCGGAATCCGAGAGGTTGCCCGGCTTCGAAGGGCTTATGGCCGGGGCCCATGGCAAGCGAAAGGGCGTTTGCCGTGTACGACTAGCCGATGGTCAAGTCCGGCTGGCCGAATTACATTGGTACGAGGCGGCTGGCATCGGTCGCCGGGAATACAAGATCAAACATCTTCTTTGATTGTGACCCATGACAAAAACTTCGTCCCAGCGGCTCGTCGTATGCCTCGACAATGATGGCTATGCCGCCTCGCTGGAGCGGCGGAAGATTTATGTCGCTCTTCCGGATGCTGAAGCCGAGAAGAACAGCCTCCTCCGCATCATTGATGAGTCCGGGGAAGATTACCTGTATCCGAAATCCTTATTCGGCCCGATCAGTCTGCAGCAGGCTGTCAAAAAAGCCGTTCTAGCCCCCTAAGCTCCCACCCGATCAAAGCGTTTCGACCATTTCCACCCCGGAAACCGCCTTGATGGCTCCGGCGATCTGCGGGGACACCTGGAACCGGCCTTCGAGCTTGAATTCGACCTCAGTTTGCAGGTCGAGGCGCAGGATCAGCGAGACGTCGCCCCCGCCGGCGGCATTGCTCGGCTGCGGTTGGAGGCGTTTTACCAGCGAATCCAGTGCCTTGGTGTCCTTCATGGTCACCCTGAGCCCCTTCTGGGTCTTGGCAGCGGCGGCATCCAAAGGCTCCGCGTGGAGAACCCGGGCCCGAACGTCCTCGCCCTGGAGTTCGGCACCGAGTTGCAGCAGCACCGCGGTACCCGGTTCCAGCACGTCGCGGTATTGGGCAAGCCCTTCGGAGAACAGCACCGCCTCGAAATGGCCGGTCGGGTCGGATAGACCCATGATGCCCATCTTGTTGCCGGTCTTGGTCCTCCGCTCCATGCGCGACACGACCGTTGCCGCCACCCTGCCCGCCGTAGCGCCGGCTTTGACGGCGCGGCAGAACTCGGCCCAGCTCTGCACCCGCAGTCGCTTCAGGGCGGTCGCATAGTCATCGAGCGGATGGCCGGACAGGAAGAAGCCAATAGCGTCGTATTCCTTGCGCAGCTTCTCCGCCGCCAGCCAGTTGTCGATCTGCGGCAGCATGATGGTCGGCGCATCGGCCGCGCCGCCAAACATGTTTCCCTGACCGATTGTCGTATCCACGTGGGCGCTCTGGCAGGCGGCCAAAATAGCATCCGCGCCGCCATGCACGCGGGCACGATGTGGATCGAGCGTATCGAAGGCGCCGGCCGCAGCGAGTGTTTCGATGATGCGCTTGTTGACGGCGCGTGGGCTCACGCGCGACGCAAAGTCGGCAAGCGACGTGAACAAACCATTCTTGTTGCGCTCGGCGACGATCAGCTCGACGGCGCCAGCGCCGACGCCTTTCAACGCGGCCAGCGCATAATAGATCGTGTTGTCGCTGACCTCGAAGGTGACGCCCGAACGATTGATGTTCGGCGCCTCGACCTTGATACCGAGCCGCTGCGCCTCGGCGCGAAATTCCGACAGCTTGTCGGTGTTGCCCATGTCGAGCGTCATCGACGCCGCAATGAACTCCACCGGATAATGCGCCTTCATATAGGCGGTGTGATACGACACGAGCGCATAGGCCGCCGCGTGGCTCTTGTTGAAGCCATAGTCGGCGAATTTTGCCAGCAGATCGAAGATCGTATCGGCCTGCCCCTTCGGCACGCCGTTCTTGACAGAGCCTGCAACGAAGATCTCGCGCTGCTTTTCCATTTCGGCGCGGATCTTCTTGCCCATCGCGCGGCGCAGCAGGTCGGCGTCACCGAGCGAATAGCCGGCCATGACCTGCGCGATCTGCATCACCTGTTCCTGATAGATGATAACGCCGAAAGTTTCCTTCAGGATCGGCTCGATGATCGGATGCAGATATTCCGGCTCTTCATCGCCATGCTTGCGCGCGCAATAGGTCGGGATGTTCGCCATGGGGCCCGGACGATACAACGCGACCAGCGCGATGATGTCCTCGAAACGGTCGGGGCGCATGTCCACGAGCGCGCGCCGCATGCCCTGGCTTTCCACCTGGAACACGCCGACCACTTCACCGCGCGCCAGCATCTCGTAGCTCTTGGCGTCGGTAATCGCCGTGGTCGCAAGATTGACGTCAATATTGCGCTGCTTGAGCAGCTTCACGGCGACATCGAGCACTGTCAGCGTCTTCAGGCCGAGGAAGTCGAACTTCACGAGACCTGCTGGCTCAACCCATTTCATGTTGAACTGGGTGACCGGCATGTCCGATTTCGGATCGCGATACATCGGCACGAGCTGCGACAGCGGCCGGTCACCAATCACGATGCCTGCGGCGTGGGTCGAAGCGTGGCGTGTCAGGCCCTCGAGGCGCTGCGCGATATCGAAGGCTTTGGCGACGATCGGATCCTCGTCGCGGAGCGCCTGGAGTTTCGGCTCGCCCTCGATCGCGGCTGCAAGTGTCACCGGTGCGGCCGGATTTTGCGGCACCAGCTTGGTCAGCTTGTCGACCTGACCATAGGGCATCTGCAGCACACGGCCGACGTCGCGCAACACGCCGCGCGCCTGCAGCGTGCCGAAGGTGATGATCTGCGCGACCTGATCGCGGCCGTAGCGCTGCTGCACATAGGAGATCACCTCACCGCGGCGATCCTGGCAGAAGTCGATATCGAAGTCGGGCATCGAGACGCGTTCCGGATTGAGGAAGCGCTCGAACAGCAGGTTGAACTGCAGGGGATCGAGATCGGTGATGGTCAAGACCCAGGCGACCAGCGAGCCGGCGCCCGAACCGCGGCCCGGTCCGACCGGAATGCCCTGCGCCTTCGCCCATTTGATGAAGTCGGACACGATCAGGAAGTAACCCGCATAGTTCATGCGGGAGATGACGTTGAGTTCGAAGTCGAGCCGCGCGTGGTATTCCTCTTCGCTCTTGCCCTGCGACACGCCGTGGATCTCGAGACGTTTGCGCAGGCCCTCCTCGGCCTGACGGCGCAATTCGTCGGATTCCTCCTGGGCCGCACCTTCGGCGTTACTGCCGGCGCCCACCGTGAAGCGCGGCAGGATCGGCTTGCGCGTCTTTGGCCGGAACGAGCAGCGCTCGGCGATTTCGACGGTTGACGCCAATGCCTCGGGGATGTCGGCAAACAGAACTGCCATTTCGGCGCGGGTCTTGAAGCGATGATCGGTGGTAAGCTGCTCGCGGTCCGTCTCGGCAATGATCCTGCCACCGGCGATGCATAGCAGCGCATCATGGGCCTCATAGTCATCCACGGCGGCAAAATACGGCTCGTTCGTTGCCACCAACGGCAGGCCCTTGGCGTAAGCCAAGTCTATCAAACCGGCTTCGGCGCGGCGCTCCTTCTCGGCGCCATGACGCTGCAGTTCGATATAGAGCCGATCGCCAAACAGCGACGCGAGCCGGTCGCAACGCGCAGCGGCAAGCGCGGATTGATCGGCAAGCAGCGCCTGATTGATCGGACCGTCCGGACCGCCGCTCAACGCGATCAGGTCTTCGGTTTCCTCCAGCAGCCATTCCAGCTTGATGTGAGGCGCGTGATTGACCGGGGTTTCCAGAAACGCGCGCGAGTTGAGTTTCATCAGGCTCTGATAGCCACGCTCCTTGGCAGCCAGCAGCACGATTCGCGGCATCACGGCGTTCAGCGCGTTACGGGCGTTGGGATCCTGGTCGCCGAAATCGATGGCGACCTCGCAGCCGGTGATCGGCTGGATGCCATAGCCCACCAGCTTTTCGGAGAATTCCAGCGCGCCAAACATGTTGTCGCTGTCGGTCAGCGCCAGCGCCGGCTGGTGGTCGGCCTTCGCCAGTTCCGCCAGTTTCTGGATCTTGATCGAGCCCTTCAGCAGCGAATAAGCCGAATGCACGTGCAGATGGACAAATCCGGCATTCGACGCGGCGGCGGGCTTCTGACTCATGGCGTGGGGCGTTCCGGACTTTGCAGCGCCCGATCTGGGCAGTCATCGACACTGGGGATCGCGGCAGCCTGTTCAGACCGACTCGCTGCCCCATGGTGATGCCTGCCCCCGGCCAAGTCCATGTGAAACCCGCTCGGGCCCGGAAGCGTCCCCGCATTCCCTAGGGAATGCTTGTCATTCCCCGGGAGCGTTCCCGTATCCACCGGAGAGTGCTTCCCCGGTGTTCCGGCGCCAGCTTCGCAGCCAGCGTCCGGGAGCAGGATCACAGCTGGGGGATCAGTTGCGCCCAAACCGCAATCATGCCGACGAACAGAACGATCGATGCCAGCGCAGCGGCTTCTTCAACAAAGGTCTTCAACATGGTGGCCTCCGTGATCTCTGGAACATATGAAGAACATTGTTCTCATTCTGTTCCTGAGTCAAGCAGCCGATCCGGGCTCGTCGCGCCTCATATTCGGGATGGTTAAAATGGCAGGCCGGCACGCTTTACGCCCAGCCAGCCAAGGCCATCCCTCGCCGGCGATCACCTACGCCGTATTGCGTCGCCTGCGCCGAACAAGCCCTGTTACGGCATGTTTCCGGCGCCGGATGCGGAGCGGAATCCGGCTTTGTGAGTTGACGAATACCTCTCGGACCGGCTTTGTGCCGGTCAGAGATCACACGCAGCCGGCCATCTGAGTCGGCAGGAGAATTTGATGCGCGCAGCCCTGCTTGCTCTGGTCGCCTTCGGCGCCCTCTCGGCCCTCACCGTCACGCCCGCCGCAGCACAGCGCACCGATCCCGGCCCGTTCTCGTTCAACACGCCGAGCGGTTATCCGTTCTGCATGCGCTCGCTCTATGACGACGACGACTGCAGCTACCGCACCTATGCGCAGTGCGCCGCGACGGCATCGGGCATCGGTCTGACCTGCTTTGCCAATCCGGCGCTGGCCTATGCGCAGACCTACGCGCCGCAGCAGCCGCGCGTGAAGCGCAAGCGTAAGAGCAGCTACTGAGCGACGGCGCCGTCCGCGGCGCCTCGCTTTTTCTCTCTCAAATGAAACGAGTGGCGGGGTCAGTCGAGTTCGACGACCTTGCCGTTTTCCAGCGACACCCGCCGATCCATGCGGCCAGCCAGTTCCATGTTGTGGGTCGCGATCAACATCGCCACCTTGGTCGCCTTCACCAGCTGCATCAGCGCCTTGAAGACATGATCCGCGGTGTGCGGATCGAGATTGCCCGTCGGCTCGTCGGCAAACAACACGCGCGGTGCATTGGCCACCGCACGGGCAATCGCAACGCGCTGCTGCTCGCCGCCCGACAACTCCGCGGGGCGATGTGTGATGCGTTCGGCCAGACCCAGATAGGCCAGGATTTCCTTGGCGCGGGCGACCGTCTCGGAGCGCTTCAAGCCGCGGATCATCTGCGGCAGCATGACGTTTTCCAGCGCGGTGAATTCCGGCAGCAGCCGATGTGACTGGTAGACGAAGCCGATATCGGTGCGGCGGATCTGGGTGCGCTCGGTGTCCGACAGGCCCGAGGTCGCGGTGCCGCCGACATAGACCTCGCCGTCATCCGGGCTCTCGAGCAGGCCGGCAATATGCAGCAGCGTCGACTTGCCCGAGCCGGACGGCGCCACCAGCGCGACAGACTGCCCCGCCCACAATGCCAGCTTGGCATTGTCGAGAATGGTCAGAACGCTTTCGCCCTGGGTGTATTGCCGCTTGATGTCGTGGAGATAGACCACCGGTACATCATCTGCCCCTTGCGCCATATCAGTCACTCACTCGTATCTTAGCGCATCGACGGGATCGAGGCGCGCGGCGCGCCACGACGGGTAGAGGGTCGCCAGGAACGACAGCGTCAGCGCCATGATCACGACCGCGCTGGTCTCGCCCACGTCGACCTCGGCCGGCAGCTTGGACAGGAAATACAGTTCCGGCGAGAACAGCTCAGTGGATGTCATCCACGAGATGAATTGCCGGATCGTCTCGATGTTGAAGCAGACCAGTAGTCCAACGAAGAAGCCGACCAGCGTGCCGACCACGCCGATCGCAGCACCCGTGATCAGGAACACCCGCATGATCGAGCCTTGAGAGGCGCCCATGGTGCGCAGGATCGCGATGTCGCTGCCCTTGTCCTTCACCAGCATGATCAGGCCGGAGACGATGTTCAGCGCCGCCACCAGTACGATCAGCGTCAGGATCAGGAACATGACGTTGCGCTCGACCTGCAGCGCATTGAAGAAGGTCGAGTTGCGCTGCCGCCAGTCGACGATGAAGATCGGCCGCCCGGCCGCCTCGGTCACGAGCTTGCGATACTCGTCGATCCTGTCGGGATTGTTGGTGTAGACCTCGATCGAGGTCACGTCAGAGGGGCGATTGAAGTAAGTCTGCGCCTCGGCCAATGGCATGAACACGAAGGTCGAGTCATATTCCGACATGCCGATCTCGAAGACGGCAGCAACCTTGTAGGGCTTGATGCGCGGCGTCGTGCCCATCGGGGTCACCGCCCCCTTCGGCGAGATCAACGTGATCATGTCGCCGGCGTGGATCGAGAGTTGATCTGCCAGCCGCCGACCGATCGCCACACCCTGCCCGTCATCGAAGCCTTCGAGCGTGCCCTGCTTGATGTTCTTGGCGATCGACGTGAGGTTATTGAGATCGCCAGAGCGAATACCGCGGATAAAGATGCCGGCAGCACCGAACGCGGATGATCCCAGTCCCTGGCCATCCACGACCGGCGCCGCGAGACGAATGCCATTCACGCCGCTGATGCGGTCGGCGACATCCTTCCAGTCGGTCAGAGGACTTTCCAGCGGCTGCACCAGCAGATGCCCGTTGAGACCCAGGATCTTGTCGAGCAGCTCCTTGCGGAAGCCGTTCATCACGGCCATCACGATGATCAGCGTGGCAACGCCGAGCATGATGCCGAGGAACGAGAAGCCGGCAATGACGGAGATGAATCCCTCTTTACGGCGCGCGCGGAGATAGCGTCCGGACAGCAGCCATTCGAAGGCGGCGAAGGGTGGGGTTCGAACTGGCTCGCTCATGGCATCATCCATCGCCCGACTCCCATACGAATCGGGCTTATTCTAGCCGCATCGTGAGTGATGCGGCGACCACACAGTGGATAAGTCGTCAGGACGTCAGCTTTGCGACGACCTCAGCGGCACTGATATTCTCACGCGAACCGTCATCGCGCCGCTTCAGCTCGACCTTGCCTTCGGCCAGCCCCTTCGGGCCAACGAGGATCTGCCAGGGCACACCGATCAGGTCAGCGGTGGCAAACTTGCCGCCGGCGCGCTGGTCGGTGTCGTCATAGAGCACATCGACGCCCTTGGCCGAGAGCTCCTTGTAGAGCGCCTCGCAGGCCGCATCCGTATCGGGCGAGCCCTGCTTCAGGTTGAGGATCGCAGCACGGAACGGCGCCACTTCCTCGGGCCACTTGATGCCGTTCTCGTCGTGGCAGGCCTCGATGATCGCGCCCAGCAGCCGCGACACGCCGACGCCATAGGAGCCGCCATGGATCGGCGTCTCCGCGCCATCGGCGCCCGCGACGGTTGCCTTCATCGCGTCGGAATATTTGGTGCCGAAATAGAAGATCTGGCCGACTTCGATACCGCGGGTGTTGAGCCGCCGCTCGGCCGGCACTTCGCTCTCGAACCGCGCGGCGTCGTGGACGTCTTCGGTTGCCGCATAGATCGAGGTCCACTGATTGATGATGCCCGTGAGATCACCGCTATAGTCGACATCGGCCGGCGGGATCGGCAGATCGAGCACGTTCTTGTCGCAGAATACGCCGGACTCGCCGGTTTCGGCGAGCACGATGAATTCGTGGGAGTGATCGCCGCCGATCGGTCCGGTCTCGGCGCGCATCGGGATCGCCTTGAGGCCCATGCGCGCGAAGGTGCGCAGATAAGCGACGAACATCTGATTGTAGGAATGTTTCGCCGCGGCTTCGTCGATGTCGAACGAATAGCCATCCTTCATCAGGAATTCGCGGCCGCGCATCACGCCGAAACGCGGACGCTGCTCGTCGCGGAACTTCCACTGGATGTGGTACAGGTTCAGCGGCAGGCTCTTGTAGGACTTCACATAGCCGCGGAAGATCTCGGTGATCATTTCCTCGTTGGTCGGCCCGTAGAGAAGCTCCCGCTTGTGGCGGTCGACGATGCGCAGCATCTCCGGCCCATAGGCGTCGTAGCGCCCACTTTCGCGCCAGAGATCGGCGAGCTGCAATGTCGGCATCAGGAGCTCGATGGCACCCGCCCGGTTCTGCTCCTCGCGGACGATCTGCTCGATCTTCTTCAGCACCCGCAGGCCCAGCGGCAGCCAGGCATAGATGCCGGCGGCCTCCTGCCGGATCATGCCCGCGCGCAGCATCAGCCGGTGCGAGACGATCTCGGCTTCCTTCGGCGTTTCCTTGAGAATGGGCAGAAAATAGCGCGACAATCGCATGGTTAGGCCTGGGAATCGGAGGGACACGGGAGAACGCGAGTGAAACCGGATCGGCCGCCAAAATACAAGGGCGACGGGCCGGACGCCGGACAGTCTAGGATGGAGCCGGCAATCAGGGCTTAATTCCGTTCGCCTGGCGAATTGCTTCCCAGGCTGTCAAATATCTCCATTTCCGATGCCGGCCAGAGCGACCCAGCGTGACCGGAAATCGCGTAAAAGGTCGCGATTCTACCCTTGGCCTAAATTTTGAACACACATTGCCGAAATTGGTGACAAACAAAAAAAGTTAAGCTACGACTCACAGCTCAGGCGGTTCGTAAGGACAGAGTCTGGTGGTCCAAGTCTCGGGAGGAGCCCTGACGCGCTCAAGCAGCGTCAACCCGCTAAGCAAGGATAAAATCCAAAGTTTGGGGTAATAGGGTCGACACAATTTTCCGAGCAGGGCTGCGGCCCTGCTCTTTTTTTTCGGCAGATTCCCGACAACGATAGCGACGCTTCATATCGTCCGAGACGAAAAAAGGCCGGCATCAATGCCGGCCTTTTTTTTTGGAGATGCAACGCGCTGCGTGCTACAGCGCACCACCCTTCGGCTTGATGCCCGACAGCCACGAACAGACCAGGCCCTGTACCGCGCCGACGATCCCGAATGTAAGGATCTGGCGCAGCGGGATCGACACCGACGTCCAGATCAACATCATCCCGATACTCACGACATAGCCAGTAAGCGCCGAGGTCAGCACCTTCGGCCACAGCTGCATCTTGTCTTCGAGGAACCAGTCCTCAAGCCACATCACCAGCGACGGGATCAGCCCGAACCAGTAGGCAAAGGGCAATCCCATGATGAAGCCGGGAAAGCCGCCGATGATCCTGCCGCTGGCAATTTCGCGCAGCTCGAAAACGGCAAAGCCGACAGCCGGCCCAAGCAACAGAAAAAGCAGAAAGCGCTTCATGCGTCAGCTCCGTATCGACACCTGAAAGGACAGACTCCGCAGGTTAAAGATCGCTCTCAGATCGGCACGCCCATCAGCTTCGAGAGCCGCTCGATGTTGAAGTAGTCCATGCGATACGCATACATGCCGCCCGCGAACAGCACCGCGGAAATCAGTGTGGTCCAGATCAGCTTGCGCCCCATCCGCGCCAGCACAGGCGCACCGGGATCGGTGCCGTCGGTGCCCTTGCCATCCTCATGCTGGCTGCGCACGCCGAATGGCAGCGTCAGGAACAGCGTGATCCACCAGATGACGAAATAGACCGCGAGCGACGTCGAGATCGTATAGGCCATCGCGTCCTCAGGACTGTTCGATTTCGGAAGCTTGTTCGATCTCTACCAGCGCGCCCGAGAAATCCTTGGGATGCAGGAACAGCACAGGCTTGCCGTGGGCGCCGATCTTCGGCTGGCCGTCGCCAAGCACACGCGCGCCTTCCTTGATCAGGTTGTCGCGTGCCGCGATGATATCCGGCACTTCGTAACAGATGTGATGAATGCCGCCGTCGGGATTACGCTCGACGAATTTGGCGATCGGCGAGTCCGCGCCGAGCGGTTGGATGAATTCGATCTTGGTATTCGGCAGCGTCGCGAACACCGTGATCACGCCATGTTCCGGCAGCGGCACGGTCGCGGAAATCTCGGCGCCGAAGGCGGTGCCGTAGATCTTCGCAGCTTTCTCCGCATCGGCGACGGCAATCGCCACATGATTGAGCCGGCCCAGCATGGTGTCCTCCGTAGTCTTTGTTTCTTTGCTTTTAGTCTTCGACCTGCAGGATGTGAACGTAGCACATCGTCTTCTTGCCCCATTGATCGGCGAGTGACGAGCGGACGGCGCGTCGCACCGACTCCGCCATCGCATCCGGATCGCGCTTGCGCGCCTTGGGCAGGTTTTCGACGATGTTGACGACGATGTCGAACACGACATCCTCCATCACCTCGCCCTTGAGGTTCTTTTCGGGAATGCCGATCAGATCGACCGCAGGATCGTCGACCAGTTCGCCCTTCATGGTCACGGCCAATGCCACGAACGCACAGCCGGCAAAGGACAGCCGGCGCCGCTCGCTTACGGCGCGGGACTTGGAATCCTCGAGAATGAGGCCGTCCTTGAACATGCGGCCCGACGGCAGTTCGTCGATGACGGCAGCATCGCCGGGCGCAAGGCGCACCAGATCGCCGTTCTTGACGATCATGGTCCGCGGCACGCCGCAGGCGCGCGCCAGCTTGGCATGCTCGTGCAGATGCAGCGCCTCGCCATGGACGGGGATGAGCAGCTGCGGCCGCACCCAGGAGATCATGTCGCGCAATTCGTCGCGGCGCGGATGGCCGGACACATGCACCAGCGCATCGCGATCGGTGATCACCTCGATGCCCTGCGTGACAAGACCGTTGATGATGGTGCCGACCGCCTTCTCGTTGCCCGGAATGGTCCGCGACGAGAAGATCACCGTATCGCCCTTGTTGAGCGTCACCATCGGATGATCGTCGCTGGCGATACGCGCCAGCGCCGCCCGCGCTTCACCCTGGCTGCCCGTGCATAGCGCCACCACCTTGTCCGGCGGGAAATGGCCGTAATAGTCGGCGTTGCGGAACGCCGGCAGTCCATCGAGATAGCCGCATTCGCGGGCCACCTGCACGACGCGCTCCATGGCGCGGCCGACCAGCACCACTTCGCGGCCCGCGGCCTGCGCCGCTTCGGCAACCGCCCGCAACCGCGCCACGTTCGATGCGAAGGTCGTGACGGCGACGCGGCCCTTGGCAGCCTTCACCAGTTTGGTGAGCGTGGCGGCAACTTCCGTTTCGGACGGTGAGCGGCCATCGCGCACCGCATTCGTGGAGTCGCCGATGATGGCAAGTACGCCGGCATCACCGAGTTCGCGCAGCCGCTTTTCGTCGGTTGGCAGGCCGATGATCGGTGTCGGATCGATCTTCCAGTCACCGGTATGCAGCACGGTGCCGAGCGGCGTGTGCAGCGCGATCGCATGGGATTCCGGAATCGAATGCGCGACCGGAATGAACTCGATATCGAACGGGCCGAGATTGATGCGGCCGCCCGACGGCACCACGGTGACGGGGATCTTCGGCGGGTTGCGCTCGCTGGCGCATTTGGCTTCGAACAATGCGGCGCTGAACTGCGTCGCATAGATTGGGCATTTCAACTTGGGCCACAGATCGATGATGGCGCCGAAATGGTCCTCATGGGCGTGGGTGAGCACGAGACCGACGAGATTCTTCTTTTCCTTTTCCAGGAAGCGCACGTCGGGCATCACCAGATCGATGCCGGGCAGATGCTCCTCGTCACCGAAATAGACGCCGAGGTCGATCGCCAGCCACTTCCCGGCCAGGCCATAGATCGACAGGTTCATGCCAATCTGGCCGACGCCTCCCAGCGGTGCGAAGGTCAATTCGTTGGGTCGCGTCATTTGCGTGCTGTCCTTGTCGACGCGGCCGATCCGAAATGAACGTCGCCGGCGGTAATAGGGATTCGCCGGCGATCCGCTGTCGCGACAATCATACAACCGGCCTCATCAATGGTGTCGAAAATTCCCGAAATCGTCTGTACCCCGTTGTCCACGGACACCGGCTGAGCGATCCCTGCTGCACGCTCCAGCCACTGTCGCCGGATCTCGGCAAACCCGCGGCCGGAATCCCAAATGCCGCGCATCTCCTGCCAGGTGTCCGAAAGCGCCGCAAACAGGTCTTCAGCGCTGGCGCTGACACCCATCGCATGCAGGCAAGCAACCGGATAAGGCATATTGTCGGGGGCCGCCACCACATTGGTGCCGATGCCGACGACAACAGCAAGCTGGCCGTTCGGCGCTGCCTCCGCCTCCAGATTCATTCCGACCAGCTTGTGCCCGCCTGCCAGAACGTCGTTCGGCCATTTCAGCCGATAATCATTCGCGGCCGACTGCGGCGCCCGCATCGCGGCTTCGACGCTGATCTGTCGGAGCGCCTTCTCAACGGCAACGCCGGCCGCAAAGCCCAGCGTCGCCGCAACTGAGGGCGTCACATCAAGAACTTCCAGCACCGAACTGGCGAGGTTCCCGCGGGGAGCGACCCACGGCCGATGCCGCCGCCCACGTCCCGCAGTCTGTTCCGTTGTGACAAACCACATCGGACCGCGCTCGCCTGCGCGCGCGCGGTCCATGGCTTCCGTATTGGTCGAACCGGTTGTGTCGAATGCGGCGAGCTTCGTGCCCGCCGCGAGGGCTCGGGGACCGAGCGAAAATACCATCTAGAACAGCGACTTCGCTGCAAATGCCGCCGCGCTGACCAGAGGCGCCGGATAGACGAAGAACAACACGTTGAAGAGACCCGCCACAGCCAGCACCGTGCGCAGTTCAACACGCATCGGATCGAGCTTCCCGACCGGCTCGTCGAAATACATGAGCTTCACGATGGACAGATAGTAGAACGCGCCCACCACGCTGGCCAACACACCGACCACGGCCAGTACGAACAGGCCCGACTTGATGGCCGCCATGAAGACGTAGAACTTGCCGAAGAAGCCGGCCAGCGGCGGCACGCCTGCCAGCGAGAACAGGAACATCGCGAAGAAGAAGGCGATGATCGGATTGGTGCGCGACAGGCCGGCGAAATCCTTGATCGTCTCAACCGGCTGGCCACCCCGCTTCATGGTCAGGATGATGGCGAAGGTGCCGAGGGTCATCGCGACATAGATCGCGATATAGACCAGCACGCCCTGCGCACCCTCCTGCGTGCCGGCGGCAAGGCCGACCAGCGCGAAGCCCATATGGCCGATCGACGAATAGGCCATCAGGCGCTTGATGTTGGTCTGGCCGATGGCGGCGAACGAGCCCAGCACCATCGAGGCCAGCGACACGAACACCACGACCTGCTGCCATTGCACCACGATGCCCGGGAACGCGGTCAGCGTGACGCGGGTGAACACAGCGAGTGCTGCAACCTTCGGGGCCGAAGCGAAGAAGGCGGTGACGGGCGTCGGTGCGCCTTCGTAGACATCGGGCGTCCACATGTGGAACGGCACGGCCGAAACCTTGAAACAGAGGCCGGCGAGCAGAAACACCAGCCCGAACACCAGGCCGATATTGCCGGTCTTGGCTTCGGCGGCGATGCCGGCGAAGGACACCGTGCCGGTAAAGCCGTAGATCATAGAAGCGCCGTAGAGCAGCATGCCGGACGACAGCGCACCCAGCACGAAATACTTGAGGCCGGCTTCGGTCGACTTTGCATTGTCGCGGTTGGAGGCTGCGACGACATAGAGCGCAAGGCTCATCAGTTCGAGGCCGAGATACAGCATAATCAGGTCGCCGGCCGAGATCAGCACCATCATGCCGAGCGTCGAGAGCAGCACCAGAATGGCGTATTCGAAAATGCGACGGGACTGGTCCGCAAGGAATTCACGCGACAAGATCAGCGTCACGGCCGATGCGATGATCGCCAGCACCTTCAGGAAGCGCGCATAGTCATCGACGATGAAGCTGCCGCCGAAAGTGACATGCTTGCCCGCGGGCAGCATGATTTCAGCCACGCCGACCACCACCAGCAGACAGACGGCGAGCGTGGTGACCAGGCCCGTGACCTTCGGTCCGTTGAAGGCACCGATCATCAGCAGCACCATGGCGCCAACCGCGAGCATCAGCTCCGGCAGTACGGGCAGCAGGGAATATCCGGCGGTCGTAATCGTCATTGCGCGTTATCCTGATCTGCTGCGGTCATTGCAGCAGCGCGGCTGCCTTCACGGCAGACGTTGCAGCAGCGTAATTGTTAACGAGGAGCTGAATCGAAGCCGCCGACATGTCGAGCACCGGCTTCGGATAGACTCCGAACAGAATGGTGAGAATGACCAGCGGCACCAGCACCAGGCCTTCCCGGAACGTGATGTCCTTGATGCCCTGCAACGCAGGCTTGGTCAGTTCACCGAACACGACCTTGCGGTACAGCCACAGTGCATAGGCCGCCGACAGGATCACGCCGATGCTGGCGAATGTCGCCGTCGGGATCGAGACCTTGAAGGTGCCGATGAGCGTCAGGAATTCACCGACGAAGCCGGAGGTGCCGGGCAGACCGACATTGGCCATGGTGAAGACCATGAACAGCGCCGCATAGATCGGCATCCGGTTGACGAGGCCACCATAGGCCGCGATCTCACGGGTATGCAGGCGGTCGTAGACGACGCCGACGCAGAGGAACAGCGCGCCCGACACGATGCCATGCGACACCATCTGGAACACTGCGCCGGAGACGCCCTGGGTGGTGCCGGCGAAGATGCCCATGGTCACATAGCCCATATGCGCGACCGACGAGTAGGCGATCAGCTTCTTGATGTCTTCCTGCATCAGCGCGACCAGCGACGTGTAGACGATCGCGATCACGGAGAGCGTCCAGACCATCGGCGCGAAATAGAGAGAGGCATCCGGGAACATCGGCAGCGAGAAGCGCAGGAAGCCGTAACCGCCCATCTTCAGCATGATCGCGGCCAGCACGACCGAACCTGCCGTCGGCGCTTCCACGTGTGCGTCAGGCAGCCAGGTGTGCACCGGCCACATCGGCATCTTGACCGCGAAGGACGCGAAGAATGCCAACCACGCCCATGTCTGCAGGTTGCGCGGCACGGCGGTGTGCATCAGCGTCGGGATGTCGGTCGTGCCCGCGTTCCAGTACAGCGCCATGATGGCCAGCAGCATCAGCACCGAGCCGAGGAACGTGTAGAGGAAGAACTTGAACGAGGCATAGACGCGGCGCGGGCCGCCCCAGATGCCGATGATCAGGAACATCGGGATCAGGCCGCCTTCGAAGAACAGATAGAACAGCACCAGATCCAGCGCCGAGAAGGTGCCGATCATCAGCGTTTCCAGGAACAGGAACGCGATCATGTATTCGCGGACACGCTTGGTGACCGACTTCCAGCTGCACAGGATGCAGAACGGCATCAGGGCCGTGGTCAGGATCACGAAGGGCAGCGAAATGCCGTCCACACCCATATGGTAGTTGATGGTCGCGGCCAGCCACGGCGCCTTTTCGACGAACTGAAAGTCGCCGTTCGACGGATCGAAGCGCATCACCAGGATCAGCGAGACCGCAAAAGTGATCAGCGTGGTCCAGAGCGCGATCCAGCGCGCATTGCCCTGCGCAGCCTCATCATCGCCGCGGCTGAGATAGATCAGGATCGCGCCGACGATCGGCAGGAAGGTGACGACCGAAAGAACCGGCCATGTCATGACGGACGCCATTGTTACTGGCCCCCCAGGCCGAAGATAAACCAGGTGATCAACCCGGCGACGCCGATCAGCATCGCGAAGGCATAGTGATAGAGGTAGCCGGTCTGCAGCTTAACCACGCCGCGCGTGATATTGAGCACGCGGGCCGAGACACCATCAGGCCCGAGGCCGTCGATGATCATGCTGTCGCCCTTCTTCCAGAGGAAGTGGCCGATCCACTTGGCCGGGCGGACGAAGATGATCTCGTAGAGCTCGTCGAAGTACCACTTGTTGAGCAGGAACTTGTAGAGCAGCGGATGCTGGTTCGCGAGCTCGACAGGCAAATAAGGCTTGCGAACATAGAACAGGTACGAAATCAGGAAACCGAGCACCATCATCACGGTCGGCACATAAGGCACCCAGCCCGGGATGTGATGCATCTCCTCGATGATGTGCGGGTTCATCTTCAGCGATTCTCGGAAGAACTCTCCGACGTGATGACCGGCAAACAGCTCCTTGAACGGGAAGCCTGCGGCGAATGATCCGATGCCCAGCACGGCCAGCGGGACCAGCATCCACAGCGGCGCTTCATGCGCTGCATCGTAGTGCTTCTTGTCGTGCGGCTCGCCATGGAACGTCTTGAACACCAGACGCCATGAATAGAACGAGGTCAGCAGCGCCGCGACCACGGTCATCAGGAAGCCGTAGAAGGCGAACTGGGTGTGCGAGGCGTAAGCCGCTTCGATGATCGCGTCCTTCGAGAAGTAACCGGCCGTGAACGGGAAGCCGGTCAGCGCCAGCGTACCGATGGTCATCATCGCGTAAGTGAACGGGATCTTGTTCCACAGGCCACCCATCTTCCGGATGTCCTGCTCGTGATGCATCGCATAGATCACCGAGCCCGAGCCCAGGAACAACAGCGCCTTGAAGAAGGCATGCGTGAACAGATGGAACATGGCGACGGAGTAAGCCCCCGTCCCCAGCGCCACGAACATGTAGCCGAGCTGCGAACAGGTCGAGTAAGCGACGATGCGCTTGATGTCGTTTTGCACCAGACCGATGGTCGCGGCGAAGAATGCAGTGGTCGCGCCGACCAGCATCACGACGGCCTGCGCGTTCGGCGCAAGTTCAAACAGCGGCGACATGCGCGCCACCATGAAGACGCCCGCGGTGACCATGGTCGCCGCGTGGATCAGCGCCGACACAGGCGTCGGGCCTTCCATCGCGTCCGGCAACCAGGTGTGCAGCAGGAACTGGGCTGACTTGCCCATCGCGCCGACGAACAGCAGCAGACAGGTCAGTGTCAGTGCATCGGCGTGCCAGCCGAAGAAGTTGATCGTCTTGCCGGTCAGGCCAGGCGCGCTGGCAAAGATGGTGTCGAGATCGGTCGAGCCGACCAGCATGAACAGCGCGAAGATACCGAGCAGGAAGCCGAAGTCGCCGACGCGATTGACCACGAAGGCCTTGATCGCCGCCGCATTGGCCGAGGGCTTCTTGAACCAGAAACCGATCAGCAGGTAGCTGGCCAGACCCACGCCTTCCCAGCCGAAGAACAGCTGCAGCAAATTATCCGCGGTCACCAGCATCAGCATCATGAAAGTGAACAGCGACAGATACGCCATGAAGCGCGGCCGGTTCGGATCATCTTCCATATAGCCGAGCGAATAGATGTGCACGAGCGACGACACCGTGGTGACGACGACCAGCATCACGGCGGTCAGCGTATCGACGCGCAGCGTCCAGGATAGCTGCAGGTCGCCCGAATTGATCCAGTTCAGCAGCACGATACGGGCATCGTGATGCATGAAGGCGACGTCCACGAAGGTCATCCAGGACAGCACCGCCGACACCACCAGCAGACCGGCGGTGATCAGCTCGGCTGCACGCGAGCCGAGCGCGGCCGGCTCGGCAACGTGGTGATGGTCGTCGTGATCATCGTGACCATGATCGTCATGCCCATGCGCAGCATGTGCATGCGCGTTGGCATCGCCGTGACCGTGGTCGTCATGCGCATGGTCCATCTCGTCGCCGCTCGGGTTACGCCCATGCGCACCCAAGATGGCGATGAAGCCTGCGATCAGTGCGCCGATCAGCGGCAGGAATACAAGAGCCTGGATCATAACTGGCTCAGCCCTTCATCAGATTGACGTCTTCAACCGCGATCGAGCCGCGGTTGCGGAAATAGACCACCAGCACGGCGAGACCGATCGCTGCTTCCGCAGCGGCCACGGTCAGCACAAGCAGCGCGAACACCTGCCCGACGATGTCGCCGAGGAAGGTCGAGAACGCCACCATGTTGATGTTGACGGCGAGCAGGATCAGCTCGATCGACATCAGGATGACGATGATGTTCTTGCGGTTCAGGAAGATGCCGAGAATGCCCAGCGTGAACAGGATCGCTGCGACCGCCAGATAGTGTCCGAGACCGATCGTCATTTGACCCAGCTCCCCGCGTCGGCGTCCTGCAGGCCCTGCCCGGTCGCGACCTTGCGCACTTCCATCGCCAGCTCCGGATTGCGCGCGTTCTGAACATTGATGTCCTGGCGCCGGACTTTGACCTTGTGACGCAGCGTCAGCACGATCGCGCCGATCATCGCCACCAGCAGCACCATACCGGCCAGCTGGAAGTAATGGATGTACTTCGTATAGAGCACGAGGCCGAGCGCCTCGGTATTGCTCACATTCGTCGGGATGGCCGCCGTGATCGACTTGGTGACGTTCGGGTTCATCACCCAGCCACCTGCGACCAGCAGCAATTCGGCGAGGAAGATCGCACCGATCACGAGACCAAACGGCAGATACTGAATGAAGCCTTCGCGCAGCTGCGTGAAGTCGACGTCGAGCATCATGATGACGAACAGGAACAGCACCGCGACGGCGCCGACATAGACGACGATCAGCAGCATCGCCAGGAATTCGGCGCCCATCAGCACGAACAGGCCCGAGGCGTTGACGAAGGCCAGGATCAGGAACAGCACGGAATGCACAGGATTGCGCGAGGCAATCACCATGACCGCGGAAGCCACGCAGATGCTGGCGAACAGATAGAAGAACAGTGCGGGAAGGATCATCTGGTCACCTTACCGGTACGGCGCGTCGAGTTCGATTGACTTCGCAATCTCGCGCTCCCAGCGGTCGCCGTTGGCGAGCAATTTCGCCTTGTCATAATAGAGTTCCTCACGCGTCTCGGTGGCGAACTCGAAGTTCGGTCCCTCGACGATCGCATCCACCGGACAGGCCTCCTGGCACAGTCCGCAATAGATGCATTTCACCATGTCGATGTCGTAGCGCACGGTACGGCGCGTACCATCGTTGCGGCGCGGGCCGGCTTCGATGGTGATGGCCTGCGCCGGACACACCGCTTCGCAGAGCTTGCAGGCGATGCAGCGCTCTTCACCGTTCGGATAGCGGCGGAGCGCATGCTCACCGCGGAAACGCGGCGAGATCGGCCCCTTCTCGAACGGATAGTTCAGCGTCGGCTTCGGCTTGAAGAAATACCGCATGGCGAGGACGAACGCCGAAACGAACTCCGCCAGCAGAAGCGAGTGAGCTGTTGCCCTGATATTCATAGTGACCTCATTTCGGAGCAAGGCCCCCGAATTGCAGCACGGCAGCGACGATGATGACGTACGCCAACGACAGCGGCAGAAACACCTTCCAGCCCAGACGCATCAGCTGGTCGTAGCGGTAGCGCGGCACGATCGCCTTCGCCATCGCAATCAGGAAGAACATGAACATCACCTTGATGGCGAACCAGATGATGCCTGGCACCCAGGTGAATGGCGCGAACGGGATCGGCGACAGCCAACCGCCGAGAAACAGGATCGTTGCCAGCGCGCACATGGTAACGATGGCAACATATTCGCCGAGCATGAACAGCAGATACGGGGTCGAGCCGTATTCGGTCATGAAGCCCGCGACCAGTTCCGATTCCGCTTCGACGAGGTCGAAGGGCGGACGGTTGGTTTCAGCCAGCGCCGAGACGTAGAAGATCACGAACATCGGGAATAGCGGGATCCAGTACCAGCCGAGAATGCCCCACTTCGAATCCTGCGCGGCGACGATGGCCGTCAGGTTCAGCGAACCGACGCAGAGCAAGACCGTGATGATGACAAAGCCAATCGAGACTTCGTAGGACACCATCTGCGCGGCGGCGCGCAGCGCCGACAGGAAGGGATATTTGGAGTTCGACGACCAGCCGGCCATGATGATGCCGTAGACCGACAGCGACGAGATCGCGAAAATATAGAGCACGCCGACATTGATGTCGGAAATGACCCAGCCGAGATCCATCGGGATCACCGCCCAGGCCGCCAGCGCCAGCACGCAGGACACCAGCGGCGCCAGCAGGAACACGCCCTTGTTGGAGCTGGAAGGAACCACCGGCTCCTTCAGCACGAATTTCAACAAGTCCGCGAAGGATTGCAGCAGGCCGAATGGCCCGACCACGTTGGGGCCACGGCGGATCTGTACCGCTGCCCAGATCTTGCGGTCAGCCAGCAGGATGTAGGCAATCGCAATCAAGAGCACCACGAGCACAAGAAGGCTCTGCGCGACCATGATGATCAGCGGCCACAGGGTGCTTGTCCAGAATTCAGCCATCGGTTTACTCCGCCGCCGTCAGCATCTGGCCGGAGGCCAGGCGGGAGCATTCCGCCATGATGGCTGACGCACGCGCGATCGGGTTGGTCAGGTAGAAGTCCTCAACGGAGGCCTTGAACGGTGTCTTGTCGACGGTGCCGCCCTTGCCCGCAAGGGTCTTGATCGCACCGGCATCGCCGGCCTCGATCTGATCGATGCGCATCAGGTGCGGTGCAGCCTTGAAGATCGCCTGCCGCAGCGCAGCCAGCGAGTCGTAAGGCAGCTTGTGGCCGAGCACGTCGGACAATGCGCGGATCACTGCCCAGTCCTCGCGGGCATCGCCCGGCGGGAAACCGGCGCGCTCCGCCATCTGCACGCGGCCTTCGGTGTTGACGAAGATGCCGGACTTTTCGGTATAGGCCGCACCCGGCAGGATCACGTCGGCGCGATGCGCACCGCGATCACCATGAGTGCCGATATAGACGACGAAGGTGCCGTCGGCGACTTTCACGTCGTCGGCGCCGAGCGAGAACAGCACGTCGAGCGAACCAGCCGACGTCATCTGCGCGAGGCTCAGGCTGCCCGCGGTCGGCGCGAAGCCGATATCGAGCGCGCCGACCGTCGAGGCTGCCGTCTGCAGCACCGCAAAACCGTTCCAGCCGTCCTTGATAACACCGAAGTCCGAAGCGAGCTTGGCAGCCGCCGCGAGTACCGCAGCGCCATCGGCACGTGCCGCCACACCGGCGCCAACCAGCACGATCGGATGCTTGGCGTTCTTCAGCACATCGGCGAAGGCGTTCTTGCCGGCGGCGAGTTCGGCCAGCGAGTCCGTGCCAGCACCGAGATAGTCGTAACGATAGGTCAGATCGGCCTTCTCGCCGATCACGCCGACCTTCAATGCACCGGTGCGCCATGCCTTGCGGATGCGCGCGTTGAGAACGGCGGCTTCCTTGCGCGGGTTGGCGCCCACGATCAGCAGCGCATCGGCCTGCTCAATGCCGGCGATGGTCGGGTTGAAAATGTAGGACGCACGGCCGGTGGCCGTATCGAAAGCGCCTGCGCTCTGGGTCGCCAGATTGGCCGAACCCATGCTTGCGAGCAGTTGCTTCAGCGCGAACATTTCCTCGACGGCGGCGAGATCGCCAGCGATGGCGCCGATCTTCTTGCTGCCGGCAACCTTCGCAGCGATGGCACCGAACGCTTCAGCCCAGGTCGCAGCGCGCAGCTTGCCGTTGTCGCGGATATACGGACGATCGAGGCGCTGCGTGCGCAAGCCGTCGACGATGTGACGCGTCTTGTCGGAGATCCATTCCTCGTTCACCGCCTCGTTGACGCGTGGCAGGATGCGCATCACTTCGCGGCCACGGGTATCGACGCGGATCGCCGAGCCGACGGCGTCCATGACATCGATGGACTGGGTCTTGCCGAGCTCCCACGGACGCGCGGCGAAAGCGTAAGGCTTCGAGGTCAGCGCACCGACCGGACAGATATCGACCAGGTTACCCTGCAGCTCCGACGTCAGCGCCGTCTCGAGGAACGAGGTGATCTCCATGTCCTCGCCGCGGCCGGTCGCGCCCATTTCCGGCACGCCGCAGATTTCGGCGGCGAAGCGGACACAGCGCGTGCACTGGATGCAGCGGTTCATCGAGGTCTTGACCAGCGCGCCGAGGTACTTGTCCTCGACGGCACGCTTGTTTTCGGCAAAGCGCGACGTGTCGACGCCATAGCCCATCGCCTGGTCTTGCAGATCGCACTCGCCGCCCTGATCGCAGATCGGGCAATCCAGCGGGTGGTTGATCAGCAGGAATTCCATCACGCCTTCGCGTGCCTTCTTGACCATCGGCGAACGGGTCGAGATTTCCGGCGGCTCGCCCTTCGGACCCGGACGACAATCGCGCACGCCCCAGGCGCAGCTCGCGACCGGCTTCGGTCCGCCCTTCACCTCGACAAGGCACATACGGCAGTTGCCGGCGATCGACAGGCGCTCGTGGTAGCAGAAGCGCGGGATTTCGGCGCCGGCAGCTTCACACGCCTGCAGCAGCGTGTATTCCGCGGGAACCTCGATCTCTTTGCCGTCGATGATCAGTTTCGTCATAGCCATGCGCCCTACTCCGCCGCGACCAGATGCGCGGGATCGAGGATGCCCTGATCGTCGAGCGTGGCCTTGCGGCTGAACTCTTCGATGCGGCGTTCGATCTCCGGGCGGAAGGCGCGGATCAGGCCCTGCACCGGCCACGCGGCGGCATCGCCGAGTGCGCAGATGGTGTGGCCTTCAACCTGCTTGGTGACTTCGAGCAGCATGTCGATCTCGCGCTTGTGGGCGCGGCCCTCGACCATGCGGCTCAACACGCGCCACATCCAGCCGGTGCCTTCGCGGCACGGCGTGCACTGGCCGCAGCTCTCATGCTTGAAGAAGTAGCTGATGCGGGCAATCGCGGCGACGACGTCGGTGGACTTGTCCATGACGATGACGCCGGCGGTGCCGAATGACGACTTCACCGCGCGGGTACCGTCGAAATCCATGATGAGTTCTTCGCAATCTGCAGCCGGGATCAACGGGCATGATGCGCCGCCCGGAATGATCGCGAGCAGATTGTCCCAGCCGCCGCGAATGCCGCCGCCATGCTTCTCGATCAGCTCACGGAACGGAATGCTCATCGCGTCCTCGACGACGCAGGGCGTGTTGACGTGGCCGGAGATGCCGTAAAGCTTGGTGCCGACATTGTTCGGACGGCCGATCGAGGCGAACCACGCCGCGCCGCGGCGCAGGATGTCCGGCGCAACAGCAATCGACTCCACGTTGTTCACCGTGGTCGGGCAGCCGTAGAGACCAACATTCGCCGGGAATGGCGGCTTCAGGCGCGGCTGCCCCTTCTTGCCTTCAAGGCTTTCGAGCAGTGCAGTTTCTTCGCCGCAGATATAGGCGCCGGCACCGTGCGCGACATAGAGATCGAACGGGAAGCCGTGAATGTTGTTCTTGCCGATCAGATTGGCCTCATAGGCCTGATCGATCGCCGCCTGCAGATGTTCGCGCTCGCGGATGAATTCGCCGCGCACATAGATGTAACCGACATGGGCGCCCATGGCGCAGCCGGCGATCAGGCAGCCTTCGACCAGCGTATGCGGATCGTGCCGCATGATCTCGCGGTCCTTGCAGGTACCGGGCTCGGACTCGTCAGCATTGACGACGAGATAGCTCGGGCGGCCGTCGGCATTGTCCTTCGGCATGAAGGACCACTTCATGCCGGTTGGGAAACCTGCACCGCCGCGGCCACGCAGGCCGGACGCCTTCATCTCGTTGACGATCCAGTCGCGGCCCTTGTCGATGATGGCCTTGGTGCCATCCCAGCCGCCGCGGCGGCGTGCGCCGGCGAGACCCCAGTCGTCGAGGCCGTAGAGATTGCGGAAGATGCGGTCGTTGTCGTCGAGCATGGCTTCCTCGATCAGCGATTGGATTGCTTGTAGGCGAGCATCGCGGCGCAACCGCCGAACACAACGGCCCACAACAGACTGGATTCAAGCGTGGCGTTCAAAAAGAACCGCTGCAGCGAGAAAATGAACGCAGCTGCGACCATCGTATGCAGTGCGATGTAGAGCCACTTGTTCATTGCCGCGTCCCCCGACAGCGTTGCAAATTTCATCGACAGCACGCGCGTCATTTCTTCGGCTCCTTGGGAGTCTTCGGCTCCTTGGGAGCACCACCCTTCGGCGGATTGGTCTTGGTCGCATCAGCCGCCGGCGGCTTCGGCGCCGGGCGCTCCTGCACATTGGCCGACTCGGTCTGCTTCTTCGGCTCGGCATCGGCGAGCGCGGGTTCCTTCGGCATATCCAGAACCTTCGTGTATGTGGCGGCGCCACCACTCGTCATCACGCGCGCGCCGCCTTCGGGCGCAGCAAACTGACGGCCGATCTGCGAACCCGGCTTCGGCGGCGTGCCGGCAGCGAAACCGTCGATCAGCTTGTTCATGCTCTCTTTGGTGAGATCTTCGTAAGTGTCGCTCCAGATCATCGCCATCGGGGCGTTGACGCAGGCGCCGAGACACTCGACCTCTTCCCAGCTGAAGTCGCCATCTGCGGACAGATGGAACGGGTCGTGATGGATGCGATGCTGACAGACGTCGATCAGATCGCCGGCACCGCGCAGCATGCAAGGGGTCGTGCCACAGACCTGAATGTGCGCCTTCTTGCCGACCGGCTGCAGCTGGAACTGGGTGTAGAAGGTCGCGACTTCGAGCACGCGGATATAGGGCATTTCCAGCATGTCGGCGACGACGCGGATCGCGGCTTCCGAGACCCAGCCAGCCTGCTGCTCCTGTGCGCGCCACAGGATCGCGATCACGGCTGATGCCTGACGGCCGGGCGGATAATGCGTGATCTGCTCTTTCGCCCACGCCAGATTCTCAGGCGTGAATTCAAACGAAGCGGGCTGAACTTCTTTTGGAGCCAAACGGCGGACGGACATGTCTAGTCTCTCAATGAGTGCGGCGCGCCGCGCTCGCATTCAGGCTGTTGATGCGGTCGAGCCAGAACGCACTCGATGTGCCAAACACGTTGTAGCCAACATGTGTGGACACCTTGATGCGATCGAGGATCGACAACTCGGTCACGGTTTCGAAACGGTTGGTGGCGGGATCATGCACGATCAGCTTGAGCGGCGTTTGATCCAGGATAAAGCGTGAGACGGTGTGATGCGGGTCATTGCCGTGCTCTTCGCACATGATGACCGAGTCGCCCTGCAGCAATCGTGCGCCGCCCTTGATGGCCTCGATCTCGACGCCTTCGACGTCAAGCTTGATCAGATATTTGCCCGACATCGACACCTTGCCGTCGTCGAGCAGATTGTCGAGCGCGATCACCGGCACTTCCTCGCCGCCGGCATTCGGATCGCCGGCGATGCTGAAAGCTTCGTGCTTGGTGCCCGACAGATGTGCCGTGCCACGCTGCGAGCCGATCGCGCATTTGATGACGTCGAACCGGTCGCCATTGATCCTGGCGTTATTGGCGAGCTTGGCGAAATTGTCGAACGAGGGCTCGATCGCAATCGCCTTGTGTGAGCCGAACGGTCCGCTCGACACCAGCACCGACCAGTATCCGTAATTCGCGCCGCAATCGAGCAGCGTGTAATCGACATCGATCGAGTTCCGGAACAACACCTCAAGCTCGTCTTCATAGGAGAACGTGCGGTTGAGCAACTTGCTCCAGTAACCATCGCCGAACGGGAACGCGAACAGCGCATCCGCATTCAGCTTCACCACGAGATCGCGCGCCGGCAGCACAGTCCTGCGCATCAGATTGGCGCACATGTTGTAGCCGCGATGCGAGAACGACGACGAGATCTTCGAGCCAACCACCAGCGCACAGGCCATCGCACGTTCCCAGAGATTCACGCTCTGGAGAACGCCGGACGCCCGGTCAAACTGTATGGGAGGCGTCAGCGTCACCGATCGACCTCTCCGAACACGATGTCGAGCGAACCGAGAATGGCGGAGACGTCGGCAAGCAGATGGCCGCGGCACATGAAGTCCATGGCCTGCAGATGCGCAAAGCCCGGCGCGCGGATCTTGCACTTGTACGGCTTGTTGCTGCCATCGGAGACGAGATAGACGCCGAACTCGCCCTTCGGCGCTTCGACGGCGGCGTAGACCTCGCCTTCAGGAACGCGAAAACCTTCGGTGTAGAGCTTGAAGTGATGGATCAGCGATTCCATTGAACGCTTCATCTCGCCGCGACGCGGCGGGAAAATCTTGTTGTCTTCGACAGCAACGGCGCCCTGCCCGTCCGCCGCACGCATCTTCGCGATGCACTGCTTCATGATCTTGGTCGACTGCCGCATCTCTTCGACGCGAATACAATAACGATCATAGCAGTCGCCGTTCTTGCCGATCGGAACGTCGAAGTCCATTTCGGCGTAGCACTCATAAGGCTGCGACTTGCGCAGATCCCAGGCAGCGCCGGAGCCACGCACCATCACGCCGGAGAAGCCCCACTTCCAGGCGTCTTCCAGCGAGACCACGCCGATATCGACGTTACGCTGTTTGAAAATACGATTGCCGGTGAGCAGCGTTTCGAGATCGTCGAGCACCTGCGGGAAGGCATCGCACCAGGCATCGATATCGTTGATCAGTTTGGGCGGCAGGTCCTGATGTACGCCGCCGATGCGGAAGAACGCGGCATGCATGCGCGAGCCCGAGGCGCGCTCATAGAACACCATCAGTTTTTCGCGCTCTTCGAAGCCCCACAGCGGCGGGGTCAGCGCGCCGACGTCCATCGCCTGCGTGGTGATGTTGAGAAGATGCGACAGGATGCGGCCGATTTCGGAATACAGCACGCGGATCAACTGGCCGCGGCGCGGCACGGTGACGCCGAGCAGCTTTTCGGCGGCCAGACAGAATGCGTGTTCCTGGTTCATCGGCGCGACGTAATCGAGCCGGTCGAAATACGGGATCGCCTGCAGATAGGTCTTCTGCTCGATCAGCTTCTCGGTGCCGCGGTGAAGCAGGCCGATATGCGGATCGACGCGCTCGACGACTTCACCGTCGAGTTCCAGCACAAGGCGGAGCACGCCGTGCGCGGCCGGATGCTGCGGTCCGAAGTTGATCGTGAAATTGCGAACGTTGGGTTGTTCGGTCATGGCTTGACCTCTGCCTTCTCGTCACCGGGCAGCACGGGATAATCCGCGCCTTCCCAGGGCGAGAGGAAATCGAACTTACGGAATTCCTGATTGAGCCGGACCGGCTCATACACCACCCGCTTCTCCTGGTCGTCGTAGCGAACCTCGACGAAACCGGTGAGCGGGAAGTCCTTGCGCAGCGGATGGCCGTCGAAACCGTAATCGGTCAGCAGACGGCGCATGTCGGGATGGCCGACAAAGATCACGCCATAGAGGTCATAGGCTTCGCGCTCGAACCAGTCAGCGCCGGGAAACACCGAAATGATCGACGGCACCTGAGTTGTTTCGGATGCCAGACCTTTCAGACGGATGCGGGTGTTCAGCGTCGGCGACATCAAGTGATAGACGACGTCGAAGCGCTTTTCGCGACCGGGATAGTCGACGGCGGTCGCATCGGTGAAATTGACGAAGCGGCAGCGCGGATCGTCACGCAGGAACTGCGCGACCTCGACGATCTTCGATGTTTCCACCGCAATCGTCAGCTGGCCGAACGCCACCTCATGCGCGAGTGCGGCACCCGGCAGGGCGCCGACAATCGTCTGACCCAGTGTGTCGAGCCTCACATCGTCCATGACAAAGCCTTAAGCGTTCGCGAGTCTTAGCGTTCAATCGTGCCGGTGCGGCGGATCTTCTTCTGCAGCAGCAGCACGCCGTAGAGAAGCGCTTCTGCGGTGGGCGGGCAGCCCGGGACATAAATGTCGATCGGCACGATACGGTCGCAGCCCCGAACCACCGAATACGAGTAGTGATAGTAGCCGCCGCCATTGGCGCAGGAGCCCATCGAGATGACGTAACGCGGCTCCGGCATCTGGTCATAGACCTTGCGCAGCGCCGGGGCCATCTTGTTGGTCAGCGTGCCGGCGACGATCATCACGTCGGACTGACGCGGCGACGCGCGCGGCGCGAAGCCGAAGCGCTCGACGTCGTAACGCGGCATCGACACCTGCATCATCTCGACCGCGCAGCAGGCGAGACCGAAGGTCATCCACATCAGCGAGCCGGTGCGCGCCCAGGTGATCAGGTCGTCGGTCGCGGCGACGAAGAAGCCCTTGTCGGACAGCTCGGCATTGACCTCGAGAAAATACGGATCGTTCGCGCCGACCGGCTTGCCGGTGGACGGATCGATGATGCCTTTCGGCGCCTGCGCGATCGCGGGGGCCGAGGCTATGACTGGGCTCAATCCCATTCGAGCGCGCCTTTCTTCCATTCGTAGGCGAAACCGATGGTGAGCACGCCGAGAAACACGATCATCGACCAGAAGCCGGTTGCGCCAAGCTTGCCGAAGGCCACTGCCCACGGAAACAGAAAGGCGACTTCCAGATCGAAGATGATGAAGAGAATCGCCACCAGATAGAACCGCACATCGAACTTCATGCGCGCATCGTCAAAAGCGTTGAATCCGCATTCATAGGCGGACAGCTTTTCCGGATCTGGCTGCTGGTAGGCGACGAGAAATGGCGCGATCAGCAAGGCCAGACCGATGACGGATGCGATGCCGATAAAGACCACAAGTGGGAGATAATTATGCAAGATGCCGTTCATCGGCGAGCCTTACTCCTGCGGCCCTGACTTTGCCACAGATTCGAACATTGGAATGGTTCTGAGGCTTAGCGCAGCGCAACAAGCCATGCAAGACAAGGGATGTTGACAGTTTCATGCTCTGCCATGCGCGGCGCGACGATTGAAACGCAACCTTGCCGATGCATCGCCGGCTGCGACAAACCTTCCGCAGATTCTCAAAAATCCGGCATGACTTCTCAACCGCCGGGACCGTCAAACCTCGCCCGTCGGCGGGTCGGACCTGACGTTCCTTCCCTGCCACAACATGCCATCCAGTTCGGCGCGTTTCCGTACCAGCAGCAACTCCGCGGCGGCGTTGTCCATGCCCGCCTGTCGCAACAGGCGGATCGCCGCGCCGAGCTCGGCGATCTGCGCCCGCAATGTGATGATCCTGAGTTGCGGCGGCTCGCTCACGCCGGACATGCCAGCGCCTCACGTTCCGCAATGAACGCCAGCAGATCGGCCTGCATCCGCCGCAGGCGCGTGGAGGCATTGGCACAGTCCAGCCCGGCATTGGTCAGCAGCCGGATATCGGACTGCACCCCCTTCATCTGGTAGCGCAGCCGGGCGATTCTGAAATTCAGGTTGGCGAGCTTGGTCATTTGCGATATAGAACAAAAAGAGAACAGATTGACAAGCCATTGTTTCGACCCAGATCGGATTTTTGGAGGTTCCCATGACCCTTGCTTTGAAGGCCCTGGCTTTGAAGACCCCGGCTTTGAACACCCGCGGTGAGATCGTCGTCCCCGCGATTGCCGCATCGGTATCGTCGTATGAGAGCCTGCCGGATCGCCTCTCCGGCCCGATGACTCGCGGTCAGGCGCTGACGCTGAAATCGCTGGCGATCGAGGCCTATCAGCCCAAACAATTCGAAAAGGATCTGACGCGCGCTGAAGCCGCCCGGCGAATCGAGGCGCTGAAGCAGGAAATCGCGCTCGCAGATTCGTTCTGAGCGCTGGCACGTCAAATGCCGCGCGAGACGTCTGCAACTCTATAGTTCTTTTGAGGAAACTTGAGGGGACGACCGCGGATGGACCTGAATCCCGCCATTCCCGATGGAATGGCGCGAGAGACGGGACTCGAACCCGCGACCTCTGCCGTGACAGGGCAGCGCTCTAACCAACTGAGCTACTCCCGCGTGGATCGTCTGCAATCCCGCAGTGGGGCTGGACATAAAGGGACGTCCTTTTGAAGTCAAGGACGTTGCAGAACCATTCCCGGGGACATCACAGGAAGGCGTCGTTGCAGGCTGTGCGAGAAGGCCGTTTTAAGGCCGGAAATGCAAATAAGCCCCTGTTTGCAGGCAAAACAGCGGGGCGGCATCGCTCCGAATCGTTTAAGCCCTGCTGCGTCACAGGTTTAAGACAGACCACCAACGAGAAGGGCCAGATTCATGGCAAAAGCTGCAACCACCACCGCCGCGAAAGCGGCCACTCCTCCCACCATCACGCTGAAGCATCTCGCCGCGGCCCTGGCTGAAGATCACGAGCTGTCGAAGAAGAAGGCCGAAGAAATCCTCGGTGACATGGTGGAGCGCATCACCAACCACCTCAAGAATGGCGAGCGTATCCGTATCGTCGGCCTTGGCATCCTTCAGGTCCGCAAGCGCGCCGCCCGCATGGGTCGCAACCCGGCGACCGGCGAGCAGATCGAGATCGCGGCCAGCAAGAAGGTCGCGTTCCGGCCGGCCAAGGAACTCAAGGAAGCCGTCTGATCGACCGCTTGAACTTCTCATTCCGGGCCGCGTCCTCGTGAGGGCCCGGAATGAAACTTCTAAGCTGTGAGGACTTCTGCAATCAGATGGTGCCCTTTGACAGCAACTCCCCCCTTCGATTTCGCCCATGATGTGACTGCGTGCTTCCTGCGCTATGTGGTGATCGACACCCAGTCCGACCCCGCCTCCCCCACCTGCCCATCGACCGAAAAGCAGAAGGATCTCGGCCGCGTACTCGCGCAGGAGCTGCTGGACCTGGGGCTCAGGGACGCGCATCTCGACGAGCATGGCTATGTCTATGCGACGATCCCCGCGACATCGGACAAGAAAGTGCCGGTGATATGCTTCTGCTCGCATATGGACACTTCGCCCGACTGCAGTGGCAAGGACGTCAAACCGCAGATCGTCAAGAACTATCGGGGCGGCGATATCGTGCTGCCGGTCGACACAACGCAGGTCATCCGCGTCGCCGACAATCCGGCGCTGAAGGACCAGATCGGCCATGACATCATCACCACCGACGGCACCACTTTGCTGGGCGCCGACAACAAGGCCGGCCTTGCCGAGATCATGGACGCGGCACGTTTCCTGGTTGCCAATCCACAGATCAGGCACGGCACCATCAAGATCCTCTTCACACCCGATGAAGAGATCGGCCGCGGCGTCGACAAGGTCGACCTGACAAAGCTGGGCGCCGACTTCGCCTACACCATGGATGGCGAGACCGCCGGCTATGTCGAAGACGAGACTTTCTCGGCCGACGGTGCCGTCATCACCATCGAAGGCGTCAGCGCGCATCCCGGCTTTGCCAAGGGCAAGATGGAGCACGCCATCAAGATCGCCGCCGCAATCGTCGAGCGACTGCCGAAAGACACCTGTTCGCCTGAGACCACCGACGGCAAGCAAGGCTTCCTGCATCCGATCGGCATTTCTGGCGCGCTTGAAAAAGCGACGCTCAGTCTGATCGTGCGCGACTTCACAGATGACGGCCTTGCCGAGAAGGAAGCGCTGCTGCAATCCATCGTGGACGACGTGATGACGGCCTATCCGCATTCGACGGCGACACTCGAGATCAAGCAGCAATACCGCAACATGAAGCAGGTGATCGACCGCTATCCGCAGATGGTCGAATACGCCGTGGAAGCGATCCAGCGCGCCGGGCTCAAACCCGTCCGCAGCAGCATCCGCGGCGGCACCGACGGATCGCGGCTGTCCTTCATGGGCCTGCCCTGCCCCAACATCTTCGCCGGCGAACACGCCTTCCATGGCCGTACCGAATGGGTCAGCGTCCAGGACATGGAAAAAGCCGTGCAGACCATCGTGCATCTCGCGATGATCTGGGAAGAAAAAGCATGATGATGGCGCGTCTCTGTCCCGCCAGTTCGTCCTCGCTGATCGTGCGCTAAACCATGCGCGCTCCGCTCGACGTCGCGATCATCGGTGCGGGCGTCGCGGGACTTGCGGCCGCGACGCTGCTGACGCGTGCCGGTCATCGCGTGGTCGTTCATGAGCGCTTCGAGACGTCGCGGCCGCTCGGTTCGGGCCTGATGCTGCAGCCAACCGGTCTGGCGGCTCTGGACCGGCTCGGACTTCGCGGTTCGATCGAGGCGCTGGGCGCGCGCATCGGGCGCCTACACGGCATCACCGAACGCGGTGGCACGATCTTCGATCTGCTCTATGCCGACCTTGCGCCGGAATTCTACGCAATCGGCATTCACCGTGCCGCGCTGCACGGTGAATTGTGGGCTGCCTTCGCGCGATCGGGCGCGGCGCTGGAAACCGGCAGGCTTATCGTCGATATCGAGGCGCGCGCCGACGGGCGCTCGTCGCTGCAAGACGAAGATGGCCGCAGCGGACCAGGCTTCGATCTTGTCATCGACGCATCAGGGGCGCGGTCGCGTTTCCGTCCGCTGGTGTCGCAAGCGGCCGCGCAGGATTTCAGCTACGGCGCTGTATGGGCTGCAGTCCCCGATATCGGCATCGCCGACGGCCAACTGGCGCAGCGTTACGTCGCTGCACGGATCATGATCGGCTATCTGCCGGTCGGCCGCGCGTTGCCCGGCGGGCCGCCGCTGGCGGCATTGTTCTGGAGCCTAAAACCCGGAGATTATCCGCAATGGCGCGATGGTTTCGAACCATGGCGCGAAAGATCGTAAAATTGTGGCCTGCGCTTGCGCCGGTCGTTGCCGGCTTAACCAGTCCAGATGACCTCACGCTGGCGACTTATGTGCACTACACGGCACGAAAGCCGTTCGAGGGAGCGCTGGCCCTGATCGGCGATTCAGCGCACGCCACGTCGCCGCAACTCGGCCAGGGCGCCAACAACGGATTGCTCGACGCACTGGCGCTGGCCGATGCGCTTGCGTCTTGCACCGATGTGCCATCGGCACTCGCGCGTTACGCACAGGTTCGACGCGCTCATGTCCGTTTCTATCAGCTGGCGAGCCGAGTGATGACACCGTTCTTTCAGTCGGATTCCGGCACGCTGGCTTTGGTGCGTGACCTCACCTTTGATCGCGCCGCGAAGTTACCTTATCTACGCCGGCACATGCTGCACACACTTGCGGGTCTCAAGACCGGTATTTTAACGCACCGCTTACCCGGTGATCTGGCCGGCGATTCCGCTGTCGGCTTCGACCAGGCTGCCAATGCAGCCATTTGAACGCAGCGTGTTGCTGGTCGGAGCCACAGGCGCTTTCGGCGAGCGGCTTGCGGCAGGTCTCATCCGGTCCGGCATCGCCGTGATCGCGGTCGCGCGCAACACCGCGCGGTTGGAAAAACTCGCTCAGCAGCTCGGCACGCAAATATCAATCGAGGCCTGCGAGCGCAGCCGCATCGACACGCCGTTCTTGAATGCCCTCCGTAGCCGCTATCCCGGTGTCTATGCCGTCGCAGACTCGTCCGGCCCGTTTCAGGCCAGCGACGATCGCTTGCCTCGCGCGGCCATCGGTGCCGGCCTTCACTATGTCGACCTTGCTGATGCCCGCGATTTCGTAGGCCATATCGGCAACCTCGACCAGGATGCCCGCTCGGCGGGGGTTGCCGTATTGTCAGGCGCAAGTTCGACGCCCGCACTGTCGCATGCGGCCCTCGACAGGTTGTTGGCCGACGCGCGCGCGGTCATCTCGATCGACGTCAGCATTGCGCCGGGCAACCGGGCTCCACGCGGGCTGAGCGTGGTCAAGGCCATCCTCTCCACGGTAGGCCAACCGGTCCGCGTGTTTCGCAGCGGTCGCTGGAGTGAATACGCCGGCTGGAGCCTTGGCAAAAAGGTGACGTTGCCTGGCATTGGCAGTCGTCCTGTCGCATTATGCGAAACGCCTGATCTCGATCTCCTCGTCTCGCGCTATCATCCCAAGGCAGACGCCATCTTTCGCGCCGGTCTTGAACTCGGTCTATTGCACTACGGCGTTGCCGCTCTCGGACTGTTCGTCCGTCTCGGCCTTATCAAGACGCTCACCCCATTGGCACGACCGCTGCGCGCTATCGCCGATCTTCTAAAGCCCTTCGGCTCCGACCGCGGCGGCATGCGGATCGATGCACTCCTCATCAACGACAAAGGCGATCTTGCACGTCGGGTCTGGACGCTATCGGCAAATGCAGGCGTCGGCCCCTATATCCCGACGTTACCGGCGCTCGCGGCGCTGAAGATGCTCGCTGATAACAGTCTATCGTGGCGCGGCGCTGCGGCATGTGCCGGCATCATTCCGTACGACGTCATTGCTGCTGAGTTTGCCCATCACGGCATCACGGCAGAGCAATCCGAGACGGCGGCGCCACCGCCTCTAATGAAACGACTGCTCGGCGCCGACTATGACACTTTGCCTGCCGCCATCCGCGATAGCCACGACGTGAGTGGCGTTCTCGTGCTCGAAGGCCGTGCCGATGCGACCACTCCCGATGGGATCATCACTGCTATGTTTTCACGTGTATTTCGCTTTCCGCGCGGCGGCACGAACATGCCGCTGCGCGTAGAAATGCGCAACGAGAACGACGCGTCGGAAACCTGGACCCGGATCTATCCCGATGTGACGATGCGCTCGAACTTGCGCAACGTCGATCCGTTCACGCATTGTCTGGACGAGGTGTTCGGGCCAGTCGCCATCAGACTGGAATGGAAAGCGACGGATTCGGATCTGACGCTGCACATCGCCGGTGCACGGCTTCTCGGACTTCCCTTGCCGTCCATCCTGCAACCCCGCTCCAGCGCCCGCGAAAGCGTGGACAACAACGGCCGTTTCCATTTCGATGTGGATATCGCGATGCCATTGGTTGGCTCGATCGTCAGATACAAAGGGTATTTGACCCCCGCTGCGCTAAGCTAGGCAGCCTTTCCGGTAACTGGGAACCACTAAACATAACTATCATGAGGCCGCCCAAGCCGCATCATTCGTGACGGAACGGTGTATAGTTGTGGTGTCAATCGAATGGCGAATTGCGCGCCGTGACGGCGACGATATCCTCCCCAGTACATATTATAAATTATAACAAGAATTATTTCCCAAAAACATAGCTCCATTTCAGCTGATATGCAGGCGCGCCATGGGGTCATTCAAAGGCAAGCATTTTCAGACCGCTTTATCGGCCATCGAAAGCATTGCCAATGCCGCCTCCATGTCTGCGGTTGGCGATATCGTGGCCGCTACGGCCAAATCGTTCGGCTACAACCACATCTGCTTTCTGGCCTCGACCGGCGTCAACCAACCGTTCGAAGATCGCGTATTGCTGAAAGTATGGCCCAAGCCATGGGCCGAACAATACAGCGCGTCCAATTTCTATGCCTCCGATCCCGTTGCGCCGCGGATCCGCCGGCAACCCGAGCTGTTCACCTGGTCCGACATCCGGCTCGAGGAGGTCAGCCCGATATCACGGACCATCATGGAGATCGCGTCTGTGGATTACGGATTGAAGTTCGGCCTCTGCGCACCGGTGCACGGCATGAACGGCTATCAGGCCGGCCTCTCGCTGGCAGGCTACGAAGTCGAAAATACCGAGGACGCGCACGGCGCCATCGAGCTCGTCACCATGTATGCGTTCAACCGCTTTGCAACGCTTCGCTCTCATCAGCGTGCGAAGTTGATCGCCCTCACCTTGCGGGAGCGCGAGGTCGTCAGCTGGGTCGCTGCCGGAAAGACCGCCTGGGATACGAGCGTCATTCTCGGTATCTCCGAGGATACGGTGAACAAGACTGTCACCGCTGCCATGCACAAGTTGAATGCGCATACGCGCGCGCAGGCCGTGGCCGAAGCGATCACACAAGGACTGATCGCTTTCTGAATTGTCAATCCCCTGCCCACGGAATATCGCGACCAAACTCATCATGAGAACCCTCCACGCAGACGAGCGTGGAGAGCTTTTTATGATCGAGGTCATTCACAGCGGTAATGCTGGGCAGTTCGGCGATCTCCTGGACAAGCAATTTCGGTTACGGCACGAGGTCTTTGTCGGAGAGCGCGGCTGGACCGCCTTCGATGTCGATGGCGAGCACGAGAAAGACCAGTATGACGATGATGCCGCCGTCTATCTGGTCGCGGCCGACGACGCAGGCACTGTCGCAGGCGGCTTCCGGCTCTATCCAACCGTCTTGCCTCACATGCTCAGCGAGAATTTTGCGCAGCTTGTCGATGGCGCGCTGATCCGGCGCCGCGATGTGTTCGAGCTGACACGCTTTGCCATGCGCAAATCCGAACGCCGCAGCCATCACTATTTCGAACTGCTGCTCGCGATTCAGGAATATGGCCTGATGGAAGGCCTGTCCGGTTTCACCTCGGTCATCAATCCCTTGCGCATCCCGATTCTTCAGGGCTTCGGACTGGAGATCGAGCCGCTGGGATTGCCGGCCATGATCGATGGCGAGGCCACCATCGCCGTGCTGTTTCATGTCAGCGAAAAGTGTCTCGCCCGCGTCAGCAAGAGTGTCGCCATCAAAGACAGCGTCTTTGCACTGCCTCAGACATCCCGGCGGATCGCCTGATGCCGATGTCCCCCAATCAGTTCCAGGTCATTCAGGGCGGCAAGGACAGCGACGAGCTGATCGTCACGATGCTGCAAGCTTTGCGGCTGGCGAACGCATGCGGGTCCGAGACGACCTATGATCTGCTGCGCATGGCGCTGTTGAACGAAGGCGTTCAACTCGCCAAGGTGCTGGCGGCGCGCTAGGCGAAACACCTGAGGGCGAGATCGGAATATCCGCGCGGGAACGCCTTGCCGCGACGGAGTGCTGGCGTTAAAGAGAGGCCGTGAGGGTGATTGCCCGAGGGCGGCTAGCTCAGCTGGTTAGAGCATCTCGTTTACACCGAGAGGGTCGGGAGTTCGAATCTCTCGCCGCCTACCACCACCTCCCTGGGCCGCTATGGATCGTTCGATCCCTTCGGCCGCGCTGGCAGTTCCGCAAGATCATGAATCCAGGACGCGGCTGACCGGCACCAGATCTGACGTCGTGGCGGCAGCTCGGCGCGCTGGCGGATACTGCCCCAACGAATCCCCCACTCGTTATCCTCCGCCTCCTCGCCACTGGCGAATATCGGCGAGCCGCAGTCCCCGCAAAAGTGCTGCAGCCGGTTGAGACCGTTGTCGCCACGCTTGACATAGATCTTCGGCGCACCGCCCGTCATCTCGATCGTGTCAGCCGGCGTCAGCACCGTGACGCGATAGACCGAGCCGGTCATGGTCTGGCAATCCGTGCAATGGCAAATCGACACCCGCTGCGGATCGATCGTCGCGCGATAGCTGATGAAGCCGCAGTGGCATCGGCCGTCGATCTGCATCGCGCCTTCCTTCGCTACGTCTTTGTCCGCCGCCATGATGCCACAAAAAAACGGCGCCCCGAAGGGCGCCGCTGATTGCTATCGAGGATGTCGGCCTTAGTGGGCCGTCAGGCCGCTGCCGGCCTCTTCCGCGCCGTCGGCCTTCACCGGCAGCTTGGTGTCCTCTTCCCAGACGATCGCCTTCGGTGCCCGCACCAGGGCGTTGGCGATCACCTCGTCCATCCGGGCGACCGGGATGATATTCAGCCCGCCCTTGATGGCGTCGGAGATCTCGGTGAGGTCCTTGGCATTGTCCTCGGGGATCAGCACCGTCTTGATGCCGCCGCGGGCCGCTGCCAACAGCTTCTCCTTCAGACCACCGATCGGCAGGATCCTGCCGCGCAGCGTGATCTCGCCGGTCATGGCGACATCGTGCCGGATCGGAATGCCCGTGAGCACGGACACGATCGTCGTCGCCATCGCCACGCCTGCGGACGGACCGTCCTTGGGCGTTGCACCCTCGGGCACGTGGACGTGGATGTCGCGCCGCTCGAACAGCGGCGGCTCGATCCCGAAGTTGATCGCACGCGAGCGGACATAGGATGCTGCCGCCGAGATCGATTCCTTCATCACGTCACGCAGGTTGCCGGTGACGGTCATGCGGCCCTTGCCGGGCATCATGACGCCTTCAATGGTGAGCAATTCACCACCGACATCCGTCCATGCCAGACCGGTGACGACACCGACCTGATCGTCGCTCTCGATCTCGCCGTAGCGATACTTGGGCACGCCCAGGAACTCTTCGAGATTCTTCTCGGTGACCTTCACCACCTTCTTCTTCGAGAGCATCAGCTCCTTCACGGCCTTGCGGGCCAGTGTGGAGAGCTCGCGCTCCAGATTACGCACGCCCGCTTCGCGGGTGTAGCGGCGGATCATCAAGAGCAAGGCGTCGTCGTCGATCGACCATTCCTTGGCATCCAGACCGTGCTTCGAGAGCGCGATCGGAATGAGATGCTTGCGGGCGATCTCGACCTTCTCGTTCTCCGTGTAGCCGGCGATCCGGATGATCTCCATACGATCCATCAGCGGGCCCGGAATATTCAGGGTGTTCGCCGTGGTGATGAACATCACGTTCGACAGATCGTAGTCGACCTCCAGGTAGTGATCGGCAAAGGTGCCGTTCTGCTCGGGGTCAAGGACCTCAAGCAGAGCCGACGACGGATCGCCGCGGAAATCGGCGCCCATCTTGTCGATCTCGTCCAGCAGGAACAGCGGATTCGTCGTCTTGGCCTTGCGCATCGACTGGATGATCTTGCCGGGCATCGAACCGATATAGGTCCGGCGATGTCCGCGGATCTCCGCCTCGTCACGCACGCCGCCGAGCGACACGCGCACGAACTCACGTCCGGTCGCCTTGGCGATCGACTTGCCGAGCGAGGTCTTGCCGACGCCGGGAGGTCCGACGAGGCACAGGATCGGCCCGCTCAGCTTGTTGGCGCGCGTCTGCACCGCGAGGTACTCGACGATGCGGTCCTTGACCTTCTCGAGCCCGTAGTGATCGTCGTCCAGCACGGCCTGCGCCGCCGCGAGGTCCTTCTTGACCTTGGACTTCTTGCCCCACGGAATCGACAGCAGCCAATCGAGATAGTTGCGCACGACGGTCGCTTCCGCGGACATCGGCGACATCTGGCGCAGCTTCTTCAGCTCGTGCTGCGCCTTCTCGCGGGCTTCCTTCGACAGCTTGGTCTTGGCGATCTTCTCTTCGATGTCGGCCAGCTCGTCACGACCTTCGTCGTCGCCGAGTTCCTTCTGGATCGCCTTCATCTGCTCGTTGAGATAGTACTCGCGCTGGGTCTTCTCCATCTGGCGCTTGACGCGCGAGCGGATGCGCTTCTCGACCTGCAGCACCGAGATCTCGCTCTCCATCAGCCCAAGCACCTTCTCCAGGCGCGCGGTGACGGAGAGCGTTTCCAGGATGCCCTGGCGATCCGCGATCTTGACGGCGAGATGCGACGCGACCGTGTCGCCGAGCTTGGCGAAGTCAGTGATCGCCTGCACCACGCCGACGACTTCGGCGGAGATCTTCTTGTTGAGCTTCACATAGCTCTCGAAGTCCGAGACCACCGAACGCGACAGCGCTTCCGCCTCGACGCTCTTGGCATCGGTATCGGCCAGCGCGACCGCCGTCGCTTCGTAATATTCGGTGCGATCGGAATACTTCTCGACCTTGGCGCGCTCGAGCCCTTCCACCAGCACCTTCACGGTGCCGTCGGGAAGCTTCAAAAGCTGCAGCACGCTGGCGAGCGTACCGATCTCGTAAATCGAGTCCGGCGATGGATCATCGTCCGACGCATTCTTCTGCGTGGCGAGCATGATGAGCGCATCATTCTTCATCACCTCTTCGAGCGCGCGGATCGATTTCTCGCGGCCAACGAAGAGAGGCACGATCATGTGCGGGAAGACGACAATGTCGCGCAGCGGCAACACCGGATAGGAGTGGCTTTCGCCGTGAACAATGGTTGGCCGGGGTTTGGAGGCAGTCATGGCCCATTCCTTTTGCTGTGCCCCCTTGCAAGCAGTCCGCCCGATGGCGCAACCGCACAAGGTGCCGATTTTCCGTCTTTGCTCGGCCGTCTCAGGCTCTACGTGTCCGGATCGTTATGGCGAATCTTGAGGGAGATTTTGTGTTCGCCGAGAGCATTAGGTGGCTATGGGCCGGGGGGGTGTCAAGTCGCGGAAATACCCATGAACAAGGGCGGTTTACAGAGCGTAGCAGCAATAAAATAGGCGGCTGCCGATCACCGGCAGCCGCCTATTGAACTTAAGTCGATGGGCCCGAAAGCCGCGTGGATCAGGCGCTTGCGCTGCTCTCCGCGGTCCGGTCCGAACGGTCGGCGTAGATGTAGAGCGGGCGAGCCGTCCCATCCACAACCTCCTTGGAGATGACGACTTCCTCGACACCTTCCAGACCGGGCAGATCGAACATGGTTTCGAGCAGGATGCTCTCCAGGATCGACCGCAGACCACGTGCACCGGTCTTGCGTTCGATAGCCCGGCGGGCCACCGCACCCAGCGCCTCATCGGCGAAGGTCAGCTCGATGTTCTCCATCTCGAACAGGCGCTGGTACTGCTTGACCAGCGCGTTCTTCGGCTCGATCAGGATCTTCTTCAGCGAGGTCTCGTCGAGGTCCTCGAGCGTCGCGACCACTGGCAGACGGCCGACGAATTCGGGGATCAGGCCGTACTTCAGCAGATCTTCCGGCTCGACGTGGCGGAAGATCTCACCGGTGCGGCGATCTTCGGGTGCCAGAACCTGCGCTGCGAAGCCGATCGAGGTGGTCCGTCCGCGCGACGAGATGATCTTCTCGAGGCCCGAGAACGCACCGCCGCAGATGAACAGGATGTTCGTCGTATCCACTTGCAGGAATTCCTGCTGCGGATGCTTGCGGCCGCCCTGCGGAGGCACGGAGGCAACGGTGCCTTCCATGATCTTCAGCAGAGCCTGCTGCACGCCCTCACCCGACACGTCACGGGTGATCGACGGATTGTCCGACTTGCGCGAGATCTTGTCGATTTCGTCGATATAGACGATGCCGCGCTGCGCACGCTCGACATTGTAGTCGGCCGCCTGCAGCAGCTTGAGGATGATGTTCTCGACGTCCTCACCGACATAACCGGCTTCGGTCAGCGTCGTCGCATCGGCCATCGTGAACGGCACATCCAGAATGCGGGCGAGCGTCTGTGCGAGCAGCGTCTTGCCCGAACCAGTCGGACCGATCAGCAGGATGTTCGACTTCGCGAGTTCGACGTCGTTGTGCTTGGTCTGATGGTTGAGGCGCTTGTAGTGGTTATGCACCGCGACCGAGAGAACCTTCTTCGCATGGAACTGACCGATGACGTAATCATCGAGCACCTTGCAGATTTCCTTCGGCGTCGGAATGCCGTCGCGCGACTTGACCAGCGAAGACTTGTTCTCCTCGCGGATGATGTCCATGCAGAGTTCAACGCATTCGTCGCAGATGAAGACGGTAGGACCCGCGATCAGTTTGCGAACTTCGTGCTGGCTCTTGCCGCAGAACGAACAATACAGCGTGTTCTTGGAGTCGCTGGTACCGACCTTACTCATTCCTATCTCCGTCCGCCGTTCGATCTTTGTCTGCCGGTCGCCCAGTTACGGGACATATCCCGTAGATAGAGCAAAATCCGTACCAAAAAAGACCTCGTTCCAGAATGCCGCTCGAATCACGGCTCACTCGAATCCCCGCGATACTAACCGATCCGCATCAGCGAACCATGCTGACAGCCGATGATCAAGAATTCGCTAATCGGCTCCATCGCCTGGAGCGTGACAATAGCGTGATTTGCGGCATTTGCGCGGGAGAACCCCGAAAATTGGGGAACGTTGCGTGAATGACACCACCCGACCAGCACGAAAGCGGAACTCTCGCGTCTGCTGGCGTCGGCACATAGTACCAATTCGGGAATAACTTGATCGATATGGCTTGCTTGGGACAGGCGGCGCGCGGGCGCCGTCTGTCTCGGTCTCGATATGTTCGCCGAAACGGCGTCGTTTAGGCCGGCTTCGCCGGGGTCGATTCTTCAGCGCGCTTGTCGATGACCTTGTCGATCAGCCCGAAATCCTTCGCCTGATCCGCCGTCATGAAGTTATCGCGCTCGAGCGCGTTGTGAATGTCCTCGTAAGCACGTCCCGTGTGCTTCACATAGATCTCGTTGAGCCGGCGCTTCAGGCTCTCGACTTCCTTGGCATGGATCAGGATGTCGGTGGCCTGGCCCTGGAAGCCGCCTGACGGCTGATGAACCATGATGCGGGCGTTCGGCAGCGCAAAGCGCATGTCCTTTGCGCCAGCCGTCAGCAACAGCGAGCCCATCGACGCGGCCTGACCGACGCACAGCGTCGACACCGGCGGACGGATGAACTGCATCGTGTCGTAGATCGCCAGACCCGACGTCACCACGCCACCGGGCGAGTTGATGTACATCGAGATTTCCTTCTTCGGATTCTCGGCTTCGAGAAACAGAAGCTGGGCAACGGTCAGCGTCGACATGCCATCTTCGACCGGACCGGTCACGAAGATGATGCGCTCCTTCAGAAGGCGCGAAAAGATATCGTAAGCCCGTTCGCCGCGGTTGGTCTGTTCGACCACCATCGGGACGAGGTTCATGTAGGTTTCTACCGGATCGCGCATTGATCACCCGAAAGGTTGGAGGAGACACACGTCCATCGGCAAGACTGGAACCGGTTACGGTTTGCCGGGAGAGGACGAACGTCCCGTGATGCAGGAACAACAAACAGAGCCCACAGATATGGACCAATCGAGCAGCAACAAGACCACCGGTCCACATGCCGCCCTGAACCTCAGTTCAAGCCGATTCGGACGGCCACCGCAAAGCGCTGGAGCCCTTTTGGAACCTGTTTCGAGCGGTATCCTTAACGTCAAAACGCCGGCTGGAGGACCCGGCCGGCGTTTCTTTTAACGTCTTCTAAGAAGCTGCGGCTCAGGCCGCAGTCTTCTCGTCCTCGTCCTTGTAGAGGTCGTCCTTGGACACCTTCTTCTCGGTCACATTGGCCAGTTCGAGGATGAAGTCGACGACCTTGTCCTCGTAGATCGGTGCACGAAGCTGGGCCAGCGCGTTGGGATTGCTGCGGTAAAAGTCCCACACTTCCTTCTCGCGGCCCGGCATCGAGCGGGCGCGCTCGATCACGGCACGGCTGACCTCGTCATCGCTGACGGTGATCTTGTTCTTCTCGCCGATCTCCGAGAGCACGAGACCGAGGCGCACGCGGCGGTCGGCGATCTTGCGGTACTCTTCCTGAGCGGCTTCTTCGGTGGTGTCCTCGTCGGCGAAGGTCTTGCCCGACGATGCCATCTCCTGCTGGATCGAATTCCACATCAGCTTGAACTCTTCGTCGACCAGCGACGGAGGCGCATCGAATTTGTGGGTCTCGTCGAGACGGTCGAGCAGCAGGCGCTTGACGCGCTGGCGGGTCGCACCGGCAAATTCGGCAACCAGACGCTCGCGTGCAGCTTCCTTCAGCTTGTCGAGGGACTCGAGGCCGAGGGTCTTGGCGAACTCGTCGTCGATCACGGTGTCGACCGGCGATTCCACCTTGGCCGCGGTGGTCTCGAACTCAGCGGCCTTACCGGCCAGCGTCTCGCTCGCATAGTTGACCGGGAACGACACCTTGAGGGTGCGGGTCTCGCCGGCGGCGATGCCGATCAGCTGGTCCTCGAAGCCCGGGATGAAGGTGTTGGAGCCAATCGCAACCGGGATCTCCTCGCCGGTACCGCCCTCGAAGGCGACGCCGTCGATGGTGCCCTTGAAGTTGACCGTAACGCGGTCGCCTGACTCGGCCTTGCCAGTCTTCTCGGTGAACGAACGGTTCTGATCGGCGACGCGCTTGATGGCTTCATCGACGTCCGCATCGGTCACTTCGGCCACCGGCTTCTCGACGGTGAAGCTCTTGAAATCGGCGAGCGCGATCGGCGGCACGACTTCGATAGCGACGGTGTAATTGAGGTCCGACTTGCCCGACAGGATGTCTTCGACTTCCTTCTGCTCGGTCGGCATGGTGATCTTCGGCTCGGAAGCGAGCTTGAAGCCACGCTCGGTGAAGATCTGCGTGTTGGTGTCGCGGATCAATTCATCGACGGTCTCGGCGGCAACCGAGCGACCATAGAGACGCTTCAGGTGACCGACGGGAACCTTGCCCGGGCGGAAGCCGTTGAGCTTGACCTTGCCCTTCATGTCATCGAGGCGCGCATCGACCTTGGCTTCGATGTCGGCAGCCGGCACGTTGACCGAGAACTCGCGCTTCAATCCCTCGGAGAGGGTTTCATTCACCTGCATGGCGTCAATCTTCTTCCCGCTTGGTCCGGCCCAATGGCCCGGACATTGTAAATCTGTGCGGCATCAGGCCAGAGCCTGCGCCGGTGGTGCGAACTGTCTCTGCAAGGCCAACCTTGCGGAAACACGTCCGAAAATCGTCATGGTCAAACGCTATGTGCGCTTGGTGCGGGCGGAGGGACTCGAACCCCCACAACTTTCGTCACTGGAACCTAAATCCAGCGCGTCTACCAATTCCGCCACGCCCGCGAAAAACATCATGTCCGGCCGCGATGTCGCGAGCGGCGGGCTTATAACATGGGGACCGTGGTTCGCAGCAAAAAAATGGTCACATAACGGCTTACTTGCCGCAGCCCCGGCAACTGGACTTTGGCGCGGCAAAATGGTCGGGATTTGGGCATGACGAACCGCTTTCTCCCCCTCACGCGCCGGACCCTGCTTGCAGGCGCCGGGAGCGCGTTGATCGCCCCGATTCTGCCCCGGGTCAGCCTCGCGCAAGCCGTCGCCGCGCTGGAACTACAGGCCAAGGCTGATCCCTTCCCGGTGAAGCCCGGCGCCTCCGCTGAGGCCTGGACCCTCCATTCGCCCCAGAAGGGTCCGCTGCGCTTCAACCGCGGCGACGAGATCACAGTTCAACTCGCCAATCAGCTGCCTATCCCTATCGTCTTGAACTGCCGAGGCATTAACGGCTCGTCCGGGACCGGGCCGCTGCTCGACCGCAAGCCGCTCGCGGCCGGGGCCAAGGACGCGCTCAAGCTGCAGATGCGCAGCGCCGGGACGTCGTATCTGGACATGCGCCTGCTCGGCGACGGTCAAGCGCTGCCGTCCCAGGTCCGCAGCCTGGTCGTCCAGGAGAGCGATCCGGTGGAGGTGGACCGCGACGAGGTGCTGCTGATCGAGGACTTCCGCCTCAGGCCGGACGGCAGTCTGCTCGCCCCCGCCAGTGATCCGAAAGACGCCGCCGCGCTGTTCCTGATCAACCGGAAATCCACGCTGGAGCTGTCGGCACGCGTCAATGAACGGCTCAGACTCCGTCTCATCAATGGCTGCCAACGCAATGTGGTTGCTCTGAAATTCGACGATCACGAGGTCCGCGTCATGGCCATCGACGGTCAGCCCTCGGAGCCATTCCCTGCCCGCAACAATCAGGTGGTGCTGGCGCCCGGAACCCGGGTCGACGTCTTCCTCGACGCCGTCAGGCCGGCGGGATCGACCTCGGCGATCCTGCTCCATGACGGCAAGACAGCCCGGCCGATCGGCCAGATCAAAATGTCCAACGATCCGCCGCTACGGGCCACGCCCCTGCCGGCCGCCGCGCCGCTGCCCTCCAACGGTTTGCCGGCTCAGCTCGATCTCAAGGGCGCGCTGCGCGTCGATATGGCCCTGAGCGCCGTCAGTCCCGAATGGGTGAAGCCGGTCGATCTGTCCGCCAGCACACCGCCGGCATTCCGGACCAAGCCCGGCCGCACCGTGGTGCTCGCGCTGACCAACCGGGCCACCAGCCCGATGGTATTCCAGATCCACGGCCATCACGTCCGCCTGCTTGACAGGCTCGATGACGGCTGGAAGCCGTTCTGGCTCGACACCCTGGCGCTGGACGTCGGCCAGACCCAGCGCATCGCCTTTGCCGCCAACAATGTCGGGCGCTGGCTGATGGAGGCCTTCGTCGCCGACTGGGCCGCTCCGCGGCAGGTCCGCTGGTACGGCGTCGACTAGGCCTTCTCAGTACTGGATACCAAGCTGGTCATAGAGCCGGCGGAACACCGCCGGCAGCACCTCCGTCAGATCCTCGGCGATCAGCCCCGGCCCAGCCTCGCTGCCCGCCTCGCCATGCATCCAGACGCCGATACAGGCGGCCTCATAGGCCGGAACGCCTTGCGCCAGCAGCGCGCCGATAATGCCGGCCAGCACATCGCCGGAACCGGCAGTCGCCAGCCATGGCGGCGCGTTGGCAGCGATGGCGGCTCGGCCATCTGGCGATGCCACGACCGTATCCGGCCCCTTCAACAGCACGATAGCGCCCGACTCTTGCGCCGCCAGACGAACGCGCTCCAGTTTAGATAACGCTGGATGCTCCCCGTCCAATTTACTGAATATGCGCGAAAATTCACCTTCGTGAGGCGTCAATACAATACCGGATTCCGGGCTGGCCTTGATCAGACCGAACAGCCGTTCGGGCGCCTCCGCGAAGCTGGTCAGCGCATCCGCGTCGAGCACCGCATGTCGCTTCGCAGCCAGGATGGCCTCCACGAACATGCGCGTCCGTTCACCGATGCCAGCGCCCGGCCCGATCACGCAGGCGGACACCTTGCCGCCGATCAGCGCGGCGAACTCCGCCGCCGTATCCACCGGCCGCACCATCACCGCCGTCAGCGCGGCGGCGTTGACCGTCAGCGCATCGCGCGGCGACGCTACCGTCACCAGCCCGGCCCCACCTCGCAAGGCGGCGCGGGCGGACAGCCGGGCAGCGCCCGTGGACGCGATGTCGCCGGAAACAACCACGGCATGACCGCGCGAGAATTTGTGGCTGTTGATTTTCGGCACCGGAAACGCGTCGGCCCACAGGTCCGGATTGTTCTCGAAGGTCTGCGGGCGGATTTCCGCCAGTACATCCTCGTCGATGCCGATGTCGATCACCCGGAGCCGGCCACAATGCACCCGGCCCGGCACCAGCAGATGGCCCGGCTTGGGCCTGAAGAACGTCACGGTCTCGGTCGCCCTGATAGCGCCGCCCATCACGGCCCCTGAATCGCCGTTGATACCGCTCGGCAGGTCAACAGCCAGTACGGGCACGCCGGCCGCATTGATGGCGTCGATCATGATCAGCGGATCGCCCTTGACCGGACGATTGAGCCCAGCGCCGAACAACGCATCGATGATCAAAGCCGGCTGCCCGATCAAGGAGGGATCACAGGGCAGCACCTCACCCTTCCATCCCTTGGCAGCCAGCGCGGCATCGCCCTTCAGCGTCGCCCGGTCGCATAGCAGGATCACTGAAACGTCACGCCCCTGCGCCGCGAGCTCGGCCGCCGCGACGAAGCCGTCGCCGCCATTGTTGCCACGACCGGCAACGACCAGGATCGCCCCCTCCTCGGCCAGTTCGCCCGCCACATCCGCGACCGCCCGTCCGGCGGCGCGCATGAGTTTGAAGCCTGGCGTGCCCGCCGCAATCGTGAGTTGATCAGCGCGCGCCATCTCCTCGGTCGTTAGAATATCCATCTCGCTTCTCACTACGCCTTTTTGGAAGGCACTCGCGTCACACGCGAACGCAGCAGAGTAAAACTGCACATCATGCGATCACTTTGATCACTATGTAGGCAAAAGTAATCGAATACTCTTGATGCGAACCTCGTCAGGTGCGATGTAATAACCTGATAATGCTTCAAAAATAGCCGAGGAGCGAACTTGGCACGGACCCTGCTTTTAGGGAAGCCAGCTTCGGGTCCGTCGCGCTCACCGGCAAATGTTGAAAGACACCTGTTCAAGAGACAGGGGTGGCCGACCGTCTACCGCATCGGGCGAGATTTCGTCTGTGCGGCGTGGCGGCAGCGTAATAACGCCCGAAATTGGGTATCGAACAGTGTGCGCAAAACGCGCAATGGTCAAAGCTACTTGAGGCAAATAACTTGCGGCCTGATTGGAAGTGCCGGGGAGACGTTCAGTGAAAAAGATCGAAGCCATCATCAAGCCCTTCAAGCTGGACGAGGTGAAAGAGGCTCTTCAGGAAGTCGGGTTGCAAGGCATTACCGTCACGGAAGCCAAGGGCTTCGGCCGTCAGAAGGGCCACGCCGAACTTTATCGCGGCGCTGAATACATCGTCGACTTTCTACCCAAGGTGAAGATCGAGATCGTGATTGGCGACGACCTCGTCGAAAAGGCGATCGATGCCATCCGTCGCGCCGCACAAACCGGCCGCATTGGTGACGGCAAGATCTTTGTGTCGAACATCGAGGAAGCCGTGCGCATCCGTACCGGCGAGTCTGGACTCGACGCGATCTGACGGCAAGGATCTGCGACGCAGGACCTGCAATGCAGGACCTGACGGACTGGACGCTCTCCAAGCCGGGTGCTATCCGACATTCAACGCTTCAAGGCGTCACCAAAAAGGCTGCTTCGGCAGCCTTCTGTTGTTGACGGTTTGTCTTGTTGAAAACATGCCGTTGTGACCTGATCGTCACGACAGATTGTTACGTCCCGGAAATCGGCCCGCAAAAAAGGTAGGGAGCCCCATGACGACCGCCAAAGAAGTCCTGCAGTCCATCAAGGACAATGACGTCAAATACGTCGACCTGCGTTTCACCGATCCCCGCGGCAAGTGGCAGCACGTGACCTTCGACGTCTCGATGGTCGATGAAGAAATGTTTGCCGAAGGCACCATGTTCGACGGTTCCTCGATCGCCGGCTGGAAGGCGATCAACGAGTCCGACATGATGCTGATGCTGGATCCGGCAACGGCGACGATCGATCCGTTCTTCGCAGAGACCACCATGGTCATCACCTGCGACATTCTCGAGCCCTCCACCGGCGAGCCCTATAACCGCGACCCGCGCGGCATCGCCAAGAAGGCCGAAGCCATGGTCAAGTCCATGGGCATCGGCGACACCGTGTTCGTCGGTCCGGAAGCCGAATTCTTCGTGTTCGACGACGTCCGCTTCTCGAGCGACCCCTACAACACCGGCTTCAAGCTCGACTCGTCCGAATTGCCGACCAACTCCGGCACCGAATATGAAGGCGGCAATCTCGGCCACCGCATCCGCACCAAGGGCGGCTACTTCCCCGTCCCGCCGCAGGACTCGGTGCAGGACATGCGCTCGGAAATGCTCGGCGCGATGGCGCGCATGGGCGTCAAGGTCGAGAAGCATCACCACGAAGTGGCGTCCGCCCAGCACGAACTCGGTATGAAGTTCGACACGCTGACCTACATGGCCGACCAGATGCAGATCTATAAGTATTGCATCCATCAGGTCGCGCACATCTACGGCAAGACCGCCACCTTCATGCCCAAACCCGTTTTTGGCGACAACGGATCGGGCATGCATGTGCACCAGTCGATCTGGAAGGACGGCAAGCCGACCTTCGCCGGCAACAAGTACGCCGATCTTTCCGAGACCTGCCTCCACTACATCGGCGGCATCATCAAGCACGCCAAGGCGATCAACGCCTTCACCAATCCGTCGACCAACTCCTACAAGCGCCTGGTCCCCGGCTACGAAGCCCCGGTGCTGCTCGCCTACTCCGCGCGCAACCGTTCGGCCTCCTGCCGCATCCCCTACACCACCAACCCGAAGGCCAAGCGCGTCGAAGTCCGCTTCCCGGATCCGATGGCCAATCCGTATCTCGCTTTCGCCGCGATGCTGATGGCCGGTCTCGACGGCATCAAGAACAAGATCGATCCGGGTCCGGCCATGGACAAGGACCTCTACGATCTGCCGAAGGAAGAGCTGAAGTCGATCCCGACGGTGTGCGGTTCGCTCCGCGAAGCCCTTGAGAACCTCGACAAGGATCGCGGCTTCCTCAAGAACGGCGGCGTGTTCGATGACGACTTCATCGACAGCTACATCGAACTGAAGATGACCGAAGTGATGCGTTACGAAATGACGCCGCACCCGGTCGAATTCGACATGTACTACTCGCTGTAATTCCCTTCCGGGATTACATCGAAACGATCGAGGCGCTCCGGAAACGGGGCGCCTTTTTCGTTGCGCCTCTCCTGGCGCTATTTCCGGGCGAGAGCCATCGCCGGTTCAGGCGTGTTCGGGAAGCCTATCGCCGCAAGCGCCCTAGCTGCCTCCGCTTCGCTGGCCGCCCACGGCAGTCTCGTGGTGAGGCCGCGCGTAACGGGCTCGCCGAGACTCCCGCCGAAATCGAACGGCCACAGACCATTCGGCACCGCCTCCACCGTGACGCCGCGCAGACGCGTGCCAACACCGAGGGGCGACAGATCATCCGGCTGCAGTCGTCGCGCCGTCGATGCATCCCGGGGGTCTGTGAAACTGGCCAGCACCGGCATTAATTCGCCGGTGACCGGAACGGCGCCGGTCTGGCTGCTGACGTCGCGAAAGGCGATCTTGCGCCCCGCTGCCTGATAGGCGCGCATCGCCACGAAATTGGCGCCGTCGAAATCCGCGCTGCCCTTGTCGTCATGCAACATCAGCGCGGCAAGATTCCTGCCGCCGCCGAGATCGACGACCACGGCATCGCCCCGTGACGTCACCTTGCCGGCAGGTTGGTAGCCCCGATAGGGATGCACGGATACGACATTCGAGGCCGACTTCACGCCGTCCGGCGTCTCGACCTCCATGGTCAGCCGATATTTGTGCGCGGGCCGGTTGATCCGGATCTGATCGCCGATCACCAGGGCAGCGAGCAGTCCGAGCGGACCGACCCATTTCAGCATGTTCATTATTATTGGCCTCCCCCATCGGCCATGCACGATCGCGACGGAGACGTCAAAGCGGCGATATGTCTTGATCCCCGATGCAATTGACGGAACAGTGAAAGTCCAATCAATGCGAAGGATCCACCGTGCCCGCAGAAGCCAATGTCCAGACGCGTAGTGACCTTGCCTGGGCGATCACGGCGGGCGGCATCGCCACGGTGTCCTTCGCGATCCTCATAGGCTTCGCCTGGTACTTCTCGGGAACGCTATTCCTGATCTTCGCAGGCATCCTGCTCGGCGTGGCGCTCAATGCGCTGACGGAATTATCCGGGCGCTTCATGGGCGGCCCGCATCCAATGCGGCTCGTCATGATCTGCATTGTGCTCGCCGCGATGCTGGTGGGCGTGATGTATCTGGGCGGGTCGACCATCGCCAATCAGGCCAAGACGCTGTCCGGCACCCTCAAGTCACAGGTCGTCAACGTAAAGACCTATCTTGAGCAGCACGGCGTCGACACCAGCTATTTCGATTTCAACAGCATCACGTCGGATACGCCCGCCGAGCCCGGCACGTCGCCCGCCACCTCAACGCCGAAGTCGGGTAGTGGCCTGCCGAGCGCCGGCACCATCGCATCATCAGGCGGCGCCATTGTCAGCCAGACACTGAAGATCCTGCTCGGCACCGTCGGCGCGGTCGGCAACTTCTTCATCGTGCTGTTTCTGGGCCTGTCCTTTGCCGCACAGCCCAGCGTCTATCGCAAAGGGCTGTTGCATCTCACGCCGGCGAAGCATCGCGCGCCGATGACGGTCATCGTCGATCGCATCAGCGACACGCTGCAGCGCTGGCTGATCGCGCAGATGCTCACCATGGTGGTGGTCGGCGCCATTACCTGGATCGGGCTGAAGCTGATCGGGATTCCCAGCGCCTTCATTCTCGGCGTTCAGGCCGGCCTGCTCGCCTTCATTCCCACCGTTGGCGCCCTGCTCGGCGGGTTGATCGTCGTGCTCGCCAGCCTCGCCTCGGGCTGGGTCGCCGCCGCGTCAGCCTTCGCGCTGTTCATGGGCGTGCATGCGTTGGAGAGCTACATCCTGACCCCGATCCTGCAGCGGCAGGCGCTGGACATTCCGCCCGCCACGCTGTTCGCGTTCCAGATCCTGCTCGGCGTGGTGTTCGGCGTCTGGGGCCTCGCACTGGCGCTGCCGGTGCTGGCGATCGTCAAGGTCGTCATCGACTTCATGCGCGAAGAGGACGAAGCCTCTGCGCAGGATAAGGCGATGGCGGCGTAAGGCGGACTACGCGGAGTTTATCATCGGGCGCGTTTCGCGCGACCCGTTGGCTAATCCGCCTTACCTACTGATCGAACTCAGGTGGTCAGCACAGTCTCGGTGTGCTCGACATAAGGCGGCGTTTCGAAATACGGGCCGACCAGCGCGCGCCATTCGGCGAAATCGGGCGAACCACGGAAATCGACGGTGTGGTTTTCGAGGGTTTCCCACTTGGCGACGAGACGGTAGCGCGAGGGCATCTCGACCGACTTGTGCAGCTCAAAACCCTTGCCACCCTTGGCGCGGAGGAACAGCGGCTTCGCCTTGGCGACGGCCGCCTCGAAATCCTTCTCGGTGCCCGGCTTGACGTCGATCTGTGCGATTTCAGTGATCATGGTTTCCCGACCCTTTGTTTTGCGGTCGGTGTCTTTACCGCAAAGTCGGGGTTCGGTGAAGGCGGCGCGGAAACGCGATCAGGCGAACAGCAGAACCGTGCCGACGACCATGACGCAGCAGCCGATGAAAGCGATGACCGGCAGTTTGCCTTGCTGCGCGCCGTAGCGCCCCTGCGCACGACGTTCGGTAATCAACGCGGTCTCGTATTCGTCGGAGCTCGAGAACATGCAGGCAAAGCCGGCACGGGCCGAAGCGGCAGCCGCTTCAAGCGACATCAAAGCAGTATTGGAGGTCGAGTCAGGCGAGGTCATCATGCGATGACCATAGGGATCGAATGGTAAACGGATCCTTTATCGCACGCCGCTTGCCGTCATCGTGACCGCAGCCCGCACGACGCTCGGCTTCGCCGCTTGCCCGATCGCCGCAGCGCGGCGCCCCTGCTCCAGCGACAGCGGTTCTTCTTCCGCCGCCTGCACGCGGTTACGTCCGCTGCGCTTGGCCTGGTAGAGCGCGGTGTCCGCAGCAGCCAGCAGGACATCGAGTTCAGTGCCGGCCGGTCCGCCGGCCACGCCGATACTCACGGTGGTCGCGACCGGCGCCTCGTCGACCTGGATGCCGCAGGTCGCAAACGCCTCGCGCACGCGCTCGGCCGCCTGCATCGCCTCGTCCAGGCTGCACGGCAGCATCGCCGCAAATTCCTCGCCGCCGATGCGGCCCGACAGATCGGTGATCCGCAGCGTATGCGTGATGACCGTGGCGAACAGTTTCAGCACCTCGTCACCGGCGGGATGGCCGAAGCGATCATTGATCGACTTGAAGTGATCGATGTCGAAGATCATGACTGTGACCGGGCGGCCGGCCTTCGCTTCGCGCTCAATCATCCGCGCCGTAGCCTCGGAGAAGCCGCGGCGGTTGAACAGGCCGGTGAGCGGATCGCAGGACGCAGCGACCTTGTGCGCCGTGACCGCGCGCTCGGACACCAGCATGAAGATCAGGAACACCGTGCCGACCGCATAGAGCACGAGTTCGACGGCAAAGGCCGTGACCCAGATGCTGTTGCCGAAATTGCTGTGATCGCCATGCAGCAGATCGCCGAGCAGGATCGGCAGCATCAGCACGAAACCATGCAGCATCGGCACCAAAATGGTCGGCCACCGCCGTTGCACCGCCTTGCGACGCTCGTTCCACAATTCATGCGCCGTCAGCATCGCATAAAGCGCGACGATGCCGGCGCCGATGGTCATGCGCAGCGACGCGGCCTCAGCCGGCAGGGCGAAGATGACCGCGATCCAGGCGATGGCGCCGAGAAACAGGCCAGCCCAGCTCGGGCTACGGCCATGGAACACGCGCGCAGCGTTCCACACCATGCCGCAGGCCACGAAGCCCACGGCATTGAATGCCAAAGACAGCACGTCACCCAGGAGCGACGCGGCAAGTGTCCACAATGCGACCGATACGGCGCCAAGCAGGTAAGCCAGCCCCCACCAGTTGAGGGCCGCGATCTTTTCCTGTCGTCCGAAGAACAGCAGCATCCCGCCCAACATCGCCGCAACCAGGGTTGCCACCAAATAGAGCGTGGAAGAATCGAGCGACATATTTGAGCACCGGCAATTGTTGCGAGATTTCCAAACCATCATGATTCGGACTGGCCTCTTCGCCATCATCGAACATACGAGTGTACCGATTGGAAATCCGTTTGCGCGCCTGCACAAGTTTTCACGAAAAACTGCATCAATCTGTCGGTATCTGGAATATCCCGGAACGCAAAAAGGGCGCCCGAAGGCGCCCTTTTCAAAATTGTATTCACCGCATTTGCAGCAAATTTTATCGAAGCAGAAATTAGCGCTTCGAGAACTGGAAGGACTTGCGGGCTTTCGCCTTGCCATACTTCTTGCGCTCGACGACACGCGAGTCACGGGTCAGGAAGCCGCCCTTCTTGAGGACGCCGCGCAGATCCGGCTCGAAGCAGGTGAGAGCCTTGGAGATACCGTGGCGCACGGCACCAGCCTGGCCCGACAGACCGCCACCGGCAACGGTGCAGATCACGTCGTACTGGCCAGCGCGGGCTGCAGCGACCAGCGGCTGCTGGATGAGCATGCGCAGCACCGGACGAGCGAAGTACACTTCGACTTCACGGGTGTTGACGACAACCTTGCCGGCGCCCGGCTTGATCCAGACACGAGCGACAGCGTCCTTACGCTTGCCGGTCGCATAGGCGCGGCCCTGCTTGTCGATCTTCTTCACATACTTCGGCGCATCCGGAGCCGACACCTTCAGTGACGCCAGCTGGTCGAGAGACTGCATGGTATCCGACATTATGCGGCCCTCTTGTTCTTGCGGTTCAACGCGCCAACGTCGAATGCTTCTGGTTGCTGGGCCTCGTGCGGGTGCTCTGCACCGGCATAAACACGCAGATTGCCGAACTGGACGCGACCGAGCGGGCCACGCGGGATCATGCGCTCAACGGCCTTCTCGACAACGCGCTCCGGGAAACGACCTTCGAGGATCGACTTTGCAGTGCGCTCCTTGATGCCGCCGATGAAGCCGGTGTGGTGATAGTAGACCTTGTCTTCACGCTTGCGGCCGGTGAAAACCACCTTGTCCGCGTTGACGATGATGACATGGTCGCCGCAATCGACATGCGGGGTGTAGGTCGGGAGGTGCTTGCCGCGCAGCCGCATTGCGACCAGCGTGGCCAGCCGGCCCACCACGAGACCAGTGGCGTCGATGACGATCCACTTCTTCGTGATCTCGGCGGGCTTTGCCGAAAACGTCTTCATTGTGAATATCCATGAAAAGGGGATATCGGCGGTGATCCGCCGAACTGAGCGCGTTTCTAGATAGAGAACCGGATTCCGTCAATGCCAAATATGACTGAATTCGCCAGTTAAATCATTACGTTATAATTATGGTTCTATAATACCCTTGGAATTACCCAACGTTCGGAATGGAATAGGTCGACGTTACATGGGCGATCGGATCGGCCGAAGTGCCTGACAACAGGGTCACTTCACCCACCGCGAGGCGTTTTCCGAGCTTCAGCAGCTTGGCGGCTGCCAGCACATCCTGCCCCGGCAGGCCCTTGCGCAGGAAATTGATGTTCAGGCTGGTGGTCACCGCGAGACCGACCGGACCGATTGCCGACAGCAGCACGACGTACATGGCAAAATCGGCCAGGGCCATCAGTGTCGGCCCCGATACCGTACCGCCCGGCCGCAGCATGCGTTCGCCATAGGTCTGGCGCAGCAGGCAAGTGGTACCATCAGCGCTTTCAATCGCGATATCGCCGGCGCCAAAGGCCTGCGGGAACTCGCGCTTCAGAAACGCCTCGAGTTCAGCCACGCTCATTTTCGCAGTCGCCATGTCTCTACCCTGCTCTCGCTTGTGCCGTCCTGTTACAATATGGTGACGGTCCTGCCCAGCGATGGAATCTCAAGTCATGGTTCAACCAGCACGCGCGGAAACAGCGCGGCCATCCATTCTTCTGCGTGAAACGGTCGGCAGCATCGGCGTGTTGACGCTGAACCGTCCGGCCGCCCGCAACAGTCTCTCCGAAGGACTGATCGGCGAATTGCACGCCGCCCTCGATGACCTGGCCGGCGACAAGACCGTGCGCGCCGTGGTGATCGCCGCCAACGGCTCGGTCTTCTCCGCCGGACACGACCTGAAAGAACTTACCGCGCGACGTACAGACACCGATCGCGGCCGCGCCTATTTCGCGCATATGATGACGATCTGCAGCGCCATGATGCAGGCCATCGTGCGTCTGCCGAAGCCGGTGATCGCAGCGGTGCACGGCGTCGCCACTGCCGCGGGCTGTCAGTTGGTCGCGAGCTGCGATCTCGCTATCGCCTCCGAACACGCAAAATTTGCGACGCCCGGCATCGATATCGGCCTGTTCTGTTCGACGCCGATGGTGGCGCTGTCGCGCAACGTGCCGCGCAAGCAGGCGATGGAAATGCTGCTCACCGGCGAGCCCATCTCCGCCACCCGCGCCCGCGAGATCGGCCTGGTTAACCGCGTGGTGCCTGCGGGCACCGAACGCGATGCAGCGATCACGCTGGCAGAGCAAGTTGCGCGCAAGTCGGCGCATACGGTCAAGATCGGCAAGGAAGCCTTCTATCGCCAGGCCGAGATGAACCTCGCAGACGCCTATCGCTTCGCCGCTGAAGTGATGACCGAGAATATGATGGCCCGCGATGCCGAGGAAGGCATCGGCGCGTTCATCGCGAAGCGCGAGCCGAAGTGGGAAGACCGGTAATTGAAATGAACCACGACAGCTACAACGACGCCTATATCCGCGAGATCCTCAACACCGTCAAAACCGTCGCGATGGTCGGCGCCTCCCCGCAAAACGTGCGGCCGAGCTATTTCGTGTTCAAGTATCTCGCCGAACGCGGCTACGACATGATCCCGATCAATCCGGGCCAGGTCGGCAAGAGCCTGCTGGGCAAGCCGTTCGTCGCCTCGCTGCAGGAGATCGATCGCCCGATCGACATGATCGACATCTTCCGCAGCGCCGAGCATGTCATGCCGATTGTTGAACTCGCACTGACGCTCAATCCGCTGCCCAAGGTGGTCTGGATGCAGCTTGGCGTGCGCCATGATGAGGCCGCCGCCAAGCTTGAAGCCGCAGGCATCAAGGTGGTGATGAACCGCTGCCCCAAGATCGAATATGGCCGGCTGTCGTCGGAGATCCAGTGGATGGGTGTCAATTCGCGCACACTCAGCTCCAAGCGCGCACCGATCCCGACCCAGGGCATGCGGCTGTCGCTGAATCGCAGCAGTGTTGGCGGTGGCAGCACCGCTGCGGCCGATCGCGTTGCGCAGCAAAATAACAAGAACAAGAACGACACCGCCTGACGGCGCTTTCGCGATTTTATTTCCTTTGAAATGACACAGCGCAGCACGACTGTTGCGAAGTCAGGGCAAAATGCCGCCTCGCCTTGACGGCGGCGCTGCGCCCGATCAGGTTGGCGCCAACAAACCGCTATTCGACAGGGAGTGATGATGAACGATCGTATTCCAGGCTTCGGCACCCTCGCCGTCCATGCCGGCGCGCAGCCCGACCCGACCACCGGCGCACGCGCGACGCCGATCTATCAGACCACTTCGTTCGTCTTCAACGATGCGGATCACGCCGCCTCGTTGTTCGGCCTGCAATCCTTCGGCAACATCTATACGCGCATCACCAATCCAACCACCGCTGTCCTCGAGGAACGCGTCGCAGCGCTGGAAGGCGGCACCGCGGCCCTCGCCGTCGCATCCGGCCATGCCGCGCAGCTCGTGGTGTTTCAGCAGCTGCTGCAGCCCGGCGACGAATTCATCGCCTCGCGCAAACTCTATGGCGGTTCGATCAACCAGTTCAGCCACGCCTTCAAGAGCTTCGGCTGGAACGTGGTGTGGGCCGATCCCGATGACGTCCCCTCGTTCGAGCGCGCGGTGACCGACAAGACCAAGGCGATCTTCATCGAGTCCATCGCCAATCCTGCCGGCTCGATCACCGACATCGAGGCGGTTGCTGCCGTAGCCCGCAAGGCCGGTGTGCCGTTGATCGTCGATAACACGCTGGCGACCCCCTATTTGATCAAGCCGATCGACCACGGCGCCGACATCGTGGTGCATTCGCTGACCAAGTTTCTCGGCGGCCACGGCAATTCGCTCGGCGGCATCATCGTGGACGCGGGCACCTTCGACTGGTCGAAAGGCAACAAATACCCGGTGCTGTCTGAGCCGCGCCCGGAATATCACGGCATCAAGCTGCAGGAGACGTTCGGCAACTTCGCTTTCGCCATCGCCTGCCGCGTACTCGGCCTGCGCGATCTCGGCCCGGCGCTGTCGCCGTTCAACGCATTCCTGATCCAGACCGGCATCGAAACGCTGCCGCTGCGCATGCAGCGCCACAGCGACAATGCCAAGGCGGTCGCCGAATGGCTGTCGGCACATCCGAAAGTGGCGGCGGTGAATTATTCGGGATTGTCGGATAACCGCTATCACACCCTCGCGCGCAAATATGCGCCGAAGGGCGCAGGCGCCGTGTTCACCTTCAGCCTAAAGGGCGGTTATGACGCCGGCGTCAGCTTGGTGTCGAACCTGAAACTGTTCTCGCATCTGGCCAATGTCGGCGACACCCGCTCGCTGGTGATCCATCCGGCCTCGACCACCCACAGCCAGCTCGACGACGAAGCCAAGACGCGCTCCGGCGCCGGACCCGACGTTGTCAGGCTGTCTGTCGGTATCGAGGACAAGGAAGATCTGATCGCGGATCTCGAACAGGCGTTGAACGCGTAAGCCGGACTGCGATGCGCGCTCACGCTTTGGCGCGCATCGCCTTCGCTTCGCGGATCAAGCGCGCATTGCGCTGGAACACTGAATAGGTCGCCAGCGCGAACAGCACCACCAGCAACTGGATCGACAGCGCTTCCAGCGTCGGATTGAAACCGATCGCCGTCAGGAATGCGCTGCCCGGCGCGTCTGTCACCGGGATCATCGCCTGTTCCTGCAATTCCTGGATCGCCTCGCCGATGAACTTGATGCCCATCACGAACAGGAAGGCAGAGGTGATGATGAACAGCGGCCGCAGCGGGATGCGCTGGGCAATCATGTTGATGAAGTAGAACAGCACGACCAGACCGGCGGTCGCCGCCGCCAGACCGCCGAACAGTCCGACGCTCCAGCCACCTTCGGTGGTCGCGAGCGTGTTGATGAACAGCACCGTCTCGGCGCCCTCACGGAACACTGCCAGAAACGCCAGCATCGCGACGGCGAGACCCGTATCCTGCGCCAGCGCCTGATCTGCCTTCGCCGCCAGATAATCCTGCCAACCGCGCGGGTCCTGCTTCACCATCAGCCAGCCGCTGACATAGAGCATCAGGCCCGCCGCAAACAGGATGACGATGGCCTCGAAGACATCGCTGTGATCGCCGGAATTGAACACCGCAAAGGCCCAGGCTGCGATCAGGCTGGCCAGGATCGCCGCCAGCGCGCCCAGATAGAGCGCGGTCACGCGATGGCCGCCGCCGGATTTCCGGAGATAGCCGGCCAGCGCCGCGATCACGAGCATGGCCTCGAGACCCTCGCGCAGCAGAATGACGGCAGCCTGAATGAATGCGGAGGACATGACCCAATCCCGTGTGGTGGCGTGCCGTATCTATTGCGCGGTGCGCATGAGCGAAAGCCGCACAGCCACACGACTGCGTCAACTCCGTTACAATCGTTCTAGTCGGTAACGCGCAACAGCTAGGCGGCCTTGCCGACCGCGAGATCGAGCTGACGCTCCGTCAATGCCGCTCCGCGCGGCTTCATCCGCTCAACCTGCAGGATCGCCAGCGTCAGCACCACGATCGCGACCGCCTGATGCGTCAGCGCCAGATCGATCGGCACCTGATGCAATAGCGTGAGAATGCCGAGTACGGCCTGCACCGCGATCGATGCCGCCAGCCACAGCGCGCCATTGACAACCGGTGCCCCTGCCCGTGCGCGGATCGCATCGATCACATGCCAGATCGCAAGTGCGAACAACACATAGGCGGTCATGCGATGCTGGAACTGAACCATCAGCGTGTTGTCGAACATGTTGCGCCACCACGGGTCCTCGAAGAACAGCCGCGACGCAGACGGGATCAGCGCGCCGTCGATCTCCGGCCAGGTGTTGAAGACGCGACCGGCGCGCAGACCCGCAACCAGCGCACCGAAATAGATCTGCAGGAAGGTCAGCCCCAACAATACCCAGCTCGTCACGCGCAAGCGACTTGCCGCCAGCACCGGCGCACGGTCGCTCAGGCGGCGCAGCGTCCAGACGATGGCGGCGAAGATGATCAGTGCCAGCATCAGATGTGCCGCCAGCCGATATTGCGAGACTTCGACGCGCTTGGTCAGGCCAGATGCCACCATCCACCAGCCCACCGCGCCCTGCAGGCCGCCGAGCCCGAAGATCACCCACAGCCGCTTCTTCAGTTCCGAGGTGAGAACGCCGCGCCACAGGAACCAGAGGAACGGCAACAGGAACGCCATGCCGATGACGCGGCCGAGCAGACGATGGCTCCATTCCCACCAGAAGATGGTCTTGAACTCGTGGAGCGTCATGCCGGAATTGAGCTCGCGATATTGCGGGATCTGCTTGTAGGCCTCGAAGGCCGCGATCCAGTGCGATTCATCGAGCGGCGGGATTGCGCCGGTCACCGGCTTCCATTCGACAATCGACAGGCCGGACTCGGTGAGCCGCGTCGCGCCGCCGACCAGCACCATCGCCACGATCATCGCGGCCACGGCAATCAGCCACCAGCGCACCGGGCGTAATTCCTTGGGGCGGGTTTGGGACGAAGCGGTCATCGCAGGGGTCTCGGGAACAGCCGCAAAATCAGCGCCTTGAATGAAATTTCGAGCCCCTTATAGTCCGCCCGCGAAGGCCTGCAAAGTTGGGCACTTTGCCTACCCCGATCTCAGGCCGACTTTGGACCGCACATTTCTGTCATGACCATCCGCACCCGCAAATTCTTCGGAACCATCTTTCTGCTGATCCTCGTGGTGGTGTGGTCGCTGCTCGGCATGACCATCGCGCAGACCCCCTGGCTGGCCAATAACGGCTGGCTGCAGGCAGCCTTCTATGTCATCGCCGGCCTCGGCTGGGTGCTCCCGGCGATGCCGATCATCAGCTGGATGGGCAAGGCCGATCCTGTGGATCCCGAGGCCGGCTAGCGCCGCGCCCCCGCGCCGAGCATCACGCCGGATACCATCACCCGCAAGGCGCGCAGCGATTGTCGACGGCCGTCCCAGGCCAGCCGCGGCAGTGCATGCAGATCCGATCCACCATCGGCCTCGATGACACCGGGGAGCGATGTCACGGCACTGGCAAAGCCGGCCTGCGCCACCATCGCGACGTGCCGCCTGTCGAACGAGGCTTTATCGCCGAACGGATAGGCGAAATGCCGCGGCTCATAGGGCAGCGCGGCTTGCGCCACGGCCCGTCCCATGGCGATCTCGCGCGATGCTGCGCTGTCGCCGAGATTGGCGAGCGCCGGATAGTTGACCGTGCTGCTGCCGATCGTCGCCTGCGGATTGCCCGCAAACGTGGCCACATCGTCCCAATGCATCGCAGCATGATGTGACAGGGTCGCACTATCGACCGAATAGCGTTTGCAGAGATCGTCCGCCGCAACGGCCAGTTCGTGCGGCGGCAGTGTCCGCAGCCAGCTATCGAGATAGTAATAGGCGCGATATTTGTCGGCGATAGTGGCCGTCTCGAAATGCCGCTGCCGGTGATCGATGATCAGGCTGATGCGATCATGCGTTGCGATCGCCTGCTCCAGCGCCAGCCACCACATGGCGCCGAGCCCGTCAGCAAAGGCGCTCGGCAAATAGAGCGTGAACGGCACCTCATGCGCCTGAAGCAGCGGATAGGCGAAATCGACGAAATCGCGCGTGCCGCCATCGAAGGTCAGCGCAACGAAGCGCCGTCCCGCACGCGGCGCGCTGGCGCGGCGACACACCTCGTCCATACCGACGATATCGATGGGCCAGCGCTTCAGCGCGCGGATCGTGCGATCGAGAAACCACGGTGTGATCTCGTGGGCTTTCAGCGGCTGGAATGCATCCTGCCGGGGCGGTCGCACGCGTTCGAATTTGAGGATGATACCGGCACCGCCCCGGCTGCGTTCCAGCAGACGGTGCATGCCGCTGAGATAAGTCAGCTCGAAGCCCAGCGCCAACAGCGAACCGGTCTTGTATGACACCGCAGATTCCCCCAAGCGGCGTCATGCCTCTCGCCAGTCGGCTATTGTCATTACTGTTTGTTGACATTTCTTTGCAAAGGTCGGCCCAAACCTAAAAATCTAAACAAAATGTGAAACAGGCTCGCGATGACCATGGCTGCTGTGATGGAAACACCTGTGGCGATGGCGACTGCGAGCCGCATCGCGCGCGTCGATGTGATCAGCGATTTCAGCGCCGCCGAAGTCATCTGGCGCAGCCTTGAGACGGCCGAACAGCTCTCCACGCCCTATCAGCGCTTCGACTTCCAGTCGGCCTGGCAGACCCATATCGGCGTCCAGGAAGGCTTGAAGCCCTTCATTGTCGTCGCCTGTGACGCCGCGCATCAGCCGCTGATGTTGTTGCCACTCGCCGCCAGTCGCGAAAACGGCATGCGCGTCGCCGGCTATCTCGGCGGCAAGCACGTCACCTTCAACATGCCGCTGTTCCGCCGCGACTTCGCGGCGCAGGCGACAAAGGCAGATATCGACGCCCTGCTGCAGGGGATTCAAAAGCACACCGAGACGGTCGACGTCCTCGCACTGGTCCGTCAGCCCAAAAGCTGGATCGGCATCGACAATCCGCTCGCACTTTTGCCAAGCCAGGCCTCGACCAATGATTGCCCGGTGCTGAAAATGGTGCCCGGCGAAGCGGCGACCGATCGCATCAGCAATTCGTTCCGCAAGCGCCTGAAGACCAAGGAAGGCAAGTATCGAAATCTCGCCGGCTATCGCTACATGCACGCGAAGACGGAGGCCGAGGTCAAGCACGTACTCGACGCCTTCTTCGCCATCAAGCCGCTGCGCATGGCCGAACAGAACCTGCCCAACGTGTTCGCCGAGCCCGGCGTCGAAGCCTTCATCCGCCAGGCCTGCACGACGCCGCGGGCGGATGGCTACACCATCGATATCCACGCGCTCGCATGCGACGAGGAAGTGATCGCGATGTTCGCCGGTGTCGCCGACGACAACCGCTTCTCGATGATGTTCAACACCTACACCATGTCGGAGAATGCCAAATACAGCCCCGGCCTGATCCTGATGCGCACCATCATTGATGCCTATGCCGAGCGCGGCGTGACCTCGCTGGATCTCGGCATCGGCGGCGACGATTACAAGCGGATGTTCTGCAAGGATGACGAGCCGATCTTCGACAGTTTCGTGCCGCTCACCACGCGCGGCAGGCTAGGCGCCATGGGCCTGTCATCCTTCGCCCATGCCAAGCGGATAGTGAAGCAGACACCTGCCCTGCTGCAGATGGCGCAAATGCTGCGCCACGCGTTTCAGCGGTAACGAATACCTTCAATTGGCAATTGAAACGACGTCATGCCCGGGCTTGACCCGGGCATCCACGTCTTAGTCGTTGCGTTGAGGCGAAGGCGTGGATGGCCGGGTCAAGCCCGGCCATGACGAGGGTTCGTCGACTACGCCGCAAACACGCGGCCGCCCGGCCCGACCGGGTCGTTGGCCGGCGGCGTTGAGCGCAGCATCTTCACATCGGCGAAGCCCACGGCCTTGAGCTGTTCGGCCATCAGCTGGCGCGCATCCGTGCTCATGGTCACTTCCGGCACCACCACGGCACGGGCCTGATCGGTCAGAAGTCCCGCCGGCAGATCGGCCGCGGTGCCGGCATCCAGCAGCACGTGATCGTAGACACGCAGCAGCGCATCGAGCGCCATGGTCAGGCGCGGCGACTGCAACAGCGAGCGATCGGCGCCGGCGCGGCCGGCGGCGACCATATGCAGGCCCGACATCCGGTCCTTGGTGATGACCTGGCCGAACGTCGCCTCGCCCAGCATCAGCTCCGCCAGTCCGGGCGCACGCGGATCGTTCGACACCGCTTCCAGCGTCGGCGACGACGAGGCCAGGTCCACCAGTACCACTTTCGCATCGCGCGACAGGATGCGCGACAGCGTCAGCGCGGTGAGCGCGATGTTGTCGTTGTGGCCAGTGCCGAGGATCGTGATCTTGCGCGCCGATTTCCCGGCGGCGCGAAACTCCTGCGCAAGCTGCTCGATTTCGCTCACGCCAGCCGCCAACTCGGGATGGGTATCGCGCACCACAGGCTGCGGCGCGGCAACGGGAGCCGGCTCGGGCACGATGCCCGGCGCAACGACAGTTTCCGGCTCACGCACGGCAGCAGGCACCTGATCCACGAACGGCTTGAACGCCGGCTCGGTGACGCGGGCCTGCGCGACCGGCACCATCGGCGCAGCGCCGCGCGGCGCGGTCATGCGCAGCAGCTCGCTGGTGACGATGCCACCGGCGGTCAGCATCAGCGTCGCCAGTGTCGCGATCAACACGATCGGGAGCTTCTTCGGATAGGCCGGCGTGTTGGACACGATGGCGCGGGAGATGATGCGGCCATCGGTCGGCGCCGCCTCGATATTCTCGCGGGTGGACGCTTCGCGGTATTTCGCCAGATAGGATTCGAGCAGATCGCGCTGCGCCCTCGCCTCACGCTCCAGCGCCCGCAACTGCACGTCCTGGCCATTGCTGGACGTCGCCTGGCGCTTTAGCTGTTCGAGATTGTTGGTGAGGCCATCGACGCGGCCGCTGGCGATGCGCGCATCGTTCTCGAAGATGCGCGACAGTTTGGCGGCTTCATCACGCAATTGCTTGTCGAGATCGCCGAGCTGGGCCCGCAGCTCCTTGATGCGCGGATGCGCGTCGAGCAGCGTCGAGGACTGTTCGGCGAGCTGCGCACGCAGCGTCACGCGCTGCTCGGACAGCCGGCGGATCAGGTCGGAATTCAGCACTTCCGAGAATTCGATCGGCTTGCCGGTCTGCAGCATATCCTTGATGAGCCGCGCCTTGGATTCAGCGTCGGACTTCAACGAGCGCGCATTGTTGAGCTGGCTGTTGATCTCGCCGAGCTGCTGGTTCGAGAGCGACGTATTGTTGGTGCCGATGAACAGGCTGGACTTGGAGCGGAATTCCTCCGCGCGCGCTTCCGCCTCGACGACCTTCTTGCGCAGGTCATCGATCTCACCGGACAGCCATTGCCCGGCCGATCGCGCCTGGTTCTGCCGCGCATTCTGCTGCATCACCAGATAACCGTCGGCGATGGAATTGGCGACGCGCGCGGCGAGTTCGGGATCGCGCGACTGGAATTCGACGACCATGACGCGCGACTTGTCGACAGCATAGGCCGTCAGGCGCTCGTAATAAGCATCGAGCACGCGCTCTTCAGGCGTCATCGAGAACGGATCGCGGCCAATGCCCATCAGGCCGAGCAGCGACCGCCATGGCTGCGCACCCTGCAACACTGGATCGAATTCCGGACGCTCCGCAAGCTTGTTCTTCTTGATGATCTCGCGGGCGAGATCGCGCGACAGCAGCAGTTGCACCTGGCTGGTCACGGCTTCCGCATCGAGAGAGGTGCGTTCTTCGTTGCGCTCGCCGCTTGGCCGCAGGAAAACGTTTTCACGCCCGTCGATGAGGATACGCGCTTCCGACTTGAAGCGCGGCGTGATCATGTTGACGATGACGAGCGAGCCGACAAGCGCCAGCAGCGTCGGAACGAGGATCCACATCTTGCGGCGGACGAGCGCCTGCCACAGCGCGCGCAGATCGAGGTCGCCGAGATCGGGCGCCGGCGCAGCGATCACGCGCTCTGCTTTCTTCTCCGGATTTTTGCAAGAAACCGGGTTTGGCATGGTTGGCGCCTTGATGGCCCGTTCGACCGACGCGTCACCCTTGCCTGCACGCCAGAATGCCAAACGCATCGCCTACCCCACCCAAACGCCACTGCGTCTACTCAACGGAATCGATTAAAGACGATTAAGGTTGCCGCGCGGTTAATTGGCAGGCTAATACCGGAACGTTGCAGCGGAAGCCTGAATCCACACGGTTTTTTAACGACGAAGGCTCTTATTGGATTCAATTGCTTCAGTGATTTTCCGATGTGCGTTCCAGCTCCCGGCGACGCCCTCCTCGTCAGCGAATGCCGATTCTGATCATGAGCGCACCTTCGGACAAGCCGCTTCGCATCCTGCACGCTGTCCGCGCGCCGGTCGGCGGCATCTTTCGCCACATCATCGATGTCGCCAACGGGCAGGCCGACCGCGGCCATGAAGTCGGCATCGTCGCCGACAGTCTGACCGGCGGCGACCGCGCCCGCGATGCACTGGCCGAGATCGCCCCACGCCTGAAGCTGGGCACCTATCGCCTGCCGATCCATCGCGAGCCACATCCGGGCGACGTGCTGGTCTGGATGCAGTTCATGTGCCTCGTCAGCCGGCTGAAGCCAGACGTGCTGCATGGCCACGGCGCCAAGGCCGGCGCCTTCGTGCGCCTGAAGGCAAAGTCGAGCAACGTCATCCGCATCTACACGCCGCATGGCGGTTCGCTGCATTATCCGCAAAACACAGCGAAAGGCGCCTTCTACAGCCGCCTCGAACGCGCCCTGATGAACCGCACCGAGCTGTTCCTGTTCGAGAGCGCCTTCGCCCGCGATACCTATCAGCGCATGATCGGCACGCCGTCAGGCCTCGTGAAATGCGTGTTTAACGGCGTGACATCTGGCGAATTCGACCCCATCGAGCCCGCCGATGACGCCACCGATGTCTGCTATGTCGGCGAGTTCCGCCGCATCAAGGGCGCGGATCTGCTGGTCGATGCCGTCGCGCGCCTGCGTGCCGACGGCCAGCCCGTCACCTTGACGCTGGGCGGCGACGGCGAAGAGACCAACACATTGAAGGCTCAGATAACGCGCCTCGGTCTCACCGACGCCGTACGCTTCATCGGCCATGTCAAACCGCGTTACGGGTTTTCGAAAGGACGCCTGCTGGTGGTTCCATCGCGCGGCGACTCGATGCCCTATGTCGTGATCGAGGCCGCCGCCGCGGGCGTTCCGATGATCGCCGCCAATGTCGGCGGCATTCCGGAAATCTTCGGATCGCACACCTCCGCCTTGTTCCAGTCGAACAATGTCGACGACATGGCCGCGGCGATCAAAACTGCTCTCGATGACATCGCCGCTGCGCGCACGCGTGCACAATTGCTCCGTGAGCGCATCGCGGAACATTTCTCGCAGGACGCGATGGTCGAGGGTGTCATCGAAGGCTATCGCAGCGCATTTGCGAAACGTTAACTCTCCTTAACCTGTAACCAAATCTTCCGATTTGTCCGGTAATTCTCACGAAAAGCGGTAGGCTTGACGTGCGACATCGCATGTCAGCGCAACAACGGACATTTCACCTTGGACCCGATCAACGCACGCTCAATGATCGACGCGGCCGCGACGGACGCGCCCGGCGAACGCCGGTTCGAACGTCGTCGCAGATTGACGCCCGCGGCGCTCGCCGTCGCCGATCAGAAGGTGCGCGCCGCCTACTCGCCCGTCGTCATCACCGGCGTCGTGCGCGTGGTCGATTTCCTGATGCTCAGCATCATCGGCATCGCGCTCAACCTGCTCTATGTCGCGCCAGAAGCTGGCTTCAGATGGGAATACTTCGCCGCGATCGTCGCGATGGCTGCTGCTGCCGTGGTGTGTTTCCAATCTGCCGACATCTATCAGGTGCAGGTCTTCCGCGGCCACATCAAGCAGCTCACGCGCATGATGTCGGCATGGGCCTTCGTGTTCCTGCTGTTCATCGGCGTCTCATTTTTCGCCAAGGTCGGCGGCGCGGTGTCGCGTGTCTGGCTGTCCTCGTTCTTCTTCGTCGGTCTCGTCGCCCTGATCGCGGAACGCGCCGTCGTGCGTGCGCTGATCAAACGCTGGGCGCATCAAGGTCGTCTCGACCGCCGCACCATCATCGTCGGCGCCGATTCCAATGGCGAGGCGCTGATCAGGGATCTCAATGCCCAGGAAGATTCCGATATCCAGATCCTCGGCGTGTTCGACGACCGTAACGACAAGCGCTCGATGGACACGATCTCGGGCGCGCCGAAGCTCGGCAAGGTCGATGACATCATCGAATTCGCACGGCGCACCCGCGTCGATCTCGTGCTGTTCGCGCTGCCGATCTCGGCCGAGACGCGCATTCTGGAAATGCTGAAGAAGCTGTGGGTGCTGCCGGTGGATATCCGCCTGTCCGCGCATACCAACAAGCTGCGCTTCCGCCCGCGCTCCTACTCCTATCTCGGCAAGGTACCGACCCTCGACGTGTTCGAGGCGCCGATCACCGACTGGGATCTGGTGATGAAATGGCTGTTCGACCATATCGTCGGCGGCCTGATCCTGATCGCCGCACTGCCCTTCATGGCGCTGGTCGCCATCGCCATCAAGCTCGACAGCCCGGGTCCGGTGCTGTTCCGGCAGAAGCGCTTCGGCTTCAACAACGAGCGCATCGACGTGTTCAAGTTTCGCTCGCTCTATCACGACCAGGCCGACCCGCTGGCCAAGACCGTCGTGACCAAGGGCGACAAGCGCGTCACCCGCGTCGGCCGCTTCATTCGCAAATCCTCGATCGACGAATTGCCGCAACTCTTCAACGTGGTGTTCAAGAACAACCTGTCGCTGGTCGGCCCCCGCCCCCACGCCGTTCAGCAGAGGGTGCAGAGCCAGCTGCTGGATGAGGCCGTGGACGGCTATTTCGCTCGCCACCGCGTCAAGCCCGGCATCACCGGCTGGGCGCAGGTCAATGGCTGGCGCGGCGAAGTCGACAGCGAGGAGAAACTGCAGAAGCGCGTCGAGTTCGATCTCTACTACATCGAGAACTGGTCAGTGCTGTTCGACGTCTACATCATGCTGAAAACGCCGGTTTCAATGCTGACGAAGAACGAGAACGCGTATTGAGGCAGGCCTCAGCCTCTGCCTTACACCACTCGTCAACCCTGCCTGCGTAGAGTGATGCCGCCATGAGCACTCACGCGACTGCCAATCATTACATCGCCTCGCCCGCGGCGCCTCCCGCCGTGGTGACGCTGCAGCGCGCGCTGCTGTGGGCGATGGGTTTTGGCGGCGCCATCGTCTTCATCGAGCCGAGCCCTTTCGAGATCGCCACCCTCACGGCGATGGTCGTATTCTTCGCGTCGGGCCTGCGCATGCGGCTGGTGTTCATGCCACTGCTGATCCTGCTGTTCCTGGTCAATCTCGGCTACACGATCTGCGCGGCCTATCTGCTGGACAAGGCGCCAATCGTGAACTGGATCCTGACCTCCTGGTACATGGCCATCATGGCGATCTTCGTCGCGCTGGTGATGTCCGAGGACACGCTGGCGCGCATCGATCTGCTGCGCCGCGGCCTGATCGTCGGCGCACTGGTGGCATCGCTGGCCGGCATCCTGGGCTATCTGCATCTGATCCCCGGCGCGGAGATGTTCACGCTCTACGGCCGCGCCGCCGGCACGTTCAAGGATCCCAACGTGCTGGGCGCGTTTCTGGTCCTGCCGGCGCTGTTCTGCCTGCAGAGCGTCGTCAGCGACGGTTTCGGTCGTTCGCTCCGCAGCGCCATTGCGCTCGGCATCATTGCGCTCGCCGTCCTGCTCGCTTTCTCCCGCGCCGCCTGGGGTCTGCTGGCGATCACCTCGGCATTCATGCTGATGCTGATGGTGCTGACCAGCCAGTCCAACAAACAGCGCTCGCGCATCATCATCATGGCGCTGGCCGCCGTCGCCGTCGTGGCGCTGGTGATCGTGATCCTGCTGCAGTTCGACTTCATCGCCGACATGTTCAAGCAGCGCGCCTCGTTCGATCAGAAATATGACGAAGGCCGCTTCGGTCGTTTCGGCCGACATATTCTCGGCGCGCAGATGGCACTCGATCTGCCCTTCGGCATCGGCCCGCTGCAATTCACGCGCTTCTTTCCGGAAGACACCCACAACTCCTATCTCAACGCCTTCATGTCCGGCGGCTGGATCTCCGGCGTGTGCTATCCCGCGCTGGTGTTCATCACGGCGCTACTCGGCTTCCGCTACATCTTCGTGCGCGTGCCATGGCAGCGCGCTTATCTTGCGGTGTTCGCAGCCTATCTCGGCACGGTCGGCGAGGCCTTCATCATCGACACCGATCACTGGCGCCATTTCTGGATGATGCTCGGAATCATGTGGGGCATGTTCGTCGCCACGCAGCAATATATGGCAACGGCGCAATTGCGTGCGGCGTCCGGACAGCCAGGCAGCGTCTGACAAGCTCAGAAACGAAAACAGCCCCGCTTGCGCGAGGCTGCCTCGTTAAGACGACCGATTGCTGTTAGCGAACGATCACAGTCTTGGTGCGCGAACCGCGGCGATCCCAGCCGTGATGGCGGTGACCGTAGTCGCGGCGCACATAGGCGCGGCTCTGGCGATAGCCATGGCCGCGATGATAGCCACGATCCTGATGGTGATAACCACCGCCGCCGATCTGCACATTGATGCCCTGCGCAGACGCGGGGCCTGCAGGTGCTGCGACATAGAGAACGGCCGCAGCCGCCAGCAAAGCCAGTTTCTTGATCATGACAATTTATTCCTTCCTTTAAAAGTATCGCGGGACAAGCCATTACCGCCCGGAAGGTTCCGCACGAAATGAAGCACATCGACAAAGGACCCGCGTATGTTCGAGCCGTGCCCGATTCTCTTGTGATTTGCGATGGACATCCATCATCAGAGGGAACACGCGAGGAACTGAGCCGTTCTCTTCGCATGACACAGCAAGCAAAGAACCGCGCCTTCGACAAACAGCCGAAGCCCGATCAGAAAATTCCGCCGGCCGGCCCGCACGACAAGCCGGAACTGACCGACGAGAACAAGACGCCCGGCAGCGGCGTCTTGCCTGACAAGGATCACAAGGAAGTCGAAGGCCCGACGGGATGACCGCGATCGGTCATCATGTCGTCACGCATCACCGTTAGACATTTATTAACCTACTCGACTCACTGTGGAGTCAAGGAAGCGCAGACCGGATGTACGTCTGCGTTTGATGGCTCGGAGTTCGCTCCGGGCCATTATCTTTTCTGGACCCCACCACGAGCTGCGAGATGATCGACGCTGCGCGCGCATCTCGCTTTCGGTTGCAACGCGTAAAGCGGAACGCCGCTCGCTGATCACGCGATATTATTCGTTCCCTTATCGCGGCAAAATTTGTGGTCGATATGCCATGAATCGGAACTGAACCTTCAAAACACCGACACGTTGACTTCCCGATACGAAGGAGAAGCAGCATGAAGAAGACAGCACTTATTCTTGCCACCGTCGCTGCCGTCGGCGCGGCGTCGATCGCATCGAAACCCGCAGAGGCCCGTGGCGGTCGCGGTGCCGCCATCGGTCTTGGCATCGCTGCCGGCGCATTGGCGGCCGGTGCCTATGGCGCTTACGGCCCCGGTTACGGATATGGTTATGGCCCGCGCCATTACGGCCCGCGTTACGCCTATGGTCCGCGCTACGGTTACGGCAACGGCTACTATGGCGGTCCCCGCTACTATCGCAGCTACGGCTACTACTAAACGCGGCTGACTGAATTGACGAAGGCCCGGAGCATATGCTCCGGGCCTTTTTCGTCACCATTATCCAGCATTCGCGCGCATCGCTGCTGCGTTGCCGCAAGGGCTTCAGTTACGCAGTGGGCTAGATACCAAACAGCCAAACAGCCGTGATGGTCGCAACCACCGCTAACCCGCTGATGGTCCAGCCACCGTAGTAGCCGATATCATCGTCATGCCGGACCTCCGACGGACCATCTGCGGTATGCCAGTGACTTGCCATGCGAGCCTCCTGTTTTCAGGATAATCGGTTCGATGGCGAAGGGTTCCATTGGCGCAAAAACGACACATCCGGCGCCGCTCCCTGCCGCTATTCCAAACGCGACACCGGCATCTGTGACCAAAGGGTCACGACGGCAAGGATTCATGAAGGAGTGCGGCCGGGGCAATTGACGGAACCCGGAGCCGAAAGAAGTCTAATGTTTTCAGCGTAGAGTAGATATTATGTTAGAGATTATTGTCCTCGGCTTCCTTGCCTGTGCAGCGGCTTATGTCGGGCTTCTCTGGTTCGCCGGACGGAAAGACGACGTGATTCACGGTGATTTCGTCGAACCGAAATCGTAAGGCCTGCGTCGCGCGCGCTTGATCGAGGCCCCCCTATTCAGGCGGCACCGCTCGCGTGCGAGACTACTAATATCTTGAAATGATTTGGAAAAATGGTCGGAGCGAGAGGATTCGAACCTCCGACCCCTAGTCTCCCAGCTACTGGGGCTAGTGCTAAGGCATTGATTTTTCAATCAAGTGGCCGAGGCAATAGCCATGAACGAAACGGGAAACCAAGGGCGTAGCGTTACCGTAGGATTACCGGCACCCGTCCCCTCTGACGAGCTTCTTCCCTGCCCGCTATGCGGTCCCGGAAAGGTCTTCCTGAACCCACCAAGCGCACACCAGCGTTATGGATCGATCAATTGTCCAGCATGTCTGTTGACGCTGCCGGGTGAGATCAAAGACCCACGCGAAATGATCGAGGTTTGGAATACGCGTCCGTCAGGCTGGCAGCCCATCGAGACGGCGCCGAAGGATGGGACGCAATTTCTTGGCGCTCGCTTCATGGGCACGGCCATGACCGGCGCTATTGTGAATTGGTCTCGGCTGAGCGACGCTTGGTACAGCTCAGCGACCGGAACCTATCTGGTCCCCACTCACTGGATGCCCCTCCCGGCCCCGCCGGAGGTCAAGCCATGAGCATCCGCGTCGGATTGATCCTTATAGCAACCGCCATCTGGTCAATGATTCTGCTGGCTACGGCGAAGGCATTCCTGTCGCCAGACGCAGTTGTTTTTGCCGCCCTCGGCATCGGCGCCGTTGGCGCGCTGATCGCCAGCCATTGCGCCGAATACGATTTCAAACGCAGCCAGAGGAACCGCCTATGACCACCCGCACCCAATTCATCGCCGAACTGCACGCCGACCGTCGAGTCCATGGGCCATACAGCCCTATCGGCTCCCGGTGCAGCCAGCTTGAGCAGGTTACCTCGAACATTGACAAGCCGCACTTCGCTCACGTCCGGCCAAAGCTGATCGCGCAGGCAGAGGCATTCGCCCTCGAAATCCACGCCATCAAGCACGGAGCGCCGGCAACGACGCAGATCCGGCCGCGCGATCATCAGTAACGACTACCAACCTCTAGGAAACACCATGGTCAAAGTCTGCACCATTACCGATCGCAACGACCTCGCGACCACTCTCGCCGGAATGCCCTTCGCCGAACTCATGGAGGTGGCGAAGGCACTTGTTTCAATGAATGAGGACAAGGAGTTCGACCGCAACGTTAAGACACCGCTCGGCATGGCCGAGACGCTTACCGATTGGGCGGACGCCGAACTTACCGGCTGACGCTCGCCCACCATGAACGCTGCACCATAGGAGAACGACCATGGAAGTGATCAACCGCTGCCGCGATATCACTGCCGACAAGATTGCTGAGATTGAGGAATTTGACCGCCGCAACGGCCGGCGGAAGGAGGAGATTGCGAACCGGGCCGAATACCGTGAGCAGTCGGAAACCTTCGGCAACCGCAAAGAGCGGCGCCGGCAGGCTGCGCTGGATCGCCAGAACAAGGAGTGCGTCTGATGGCTGATCGCCTGGGAGACGGCCCGATATCGCAGCAATATCGCGACCAGATGAACGTCATTGCGGGCGTGCTTGACGAGACGTTCAACGGCGATGCCAAGGGTGCGGACAAGCAAGTCGGTTTCGTCCTGCTCGTCTTCCCGCTTGGCCAGGTCGAAGGATCGCGCTGCAACTTCATCTCGAACGGCTCGGATCGCCGCGACATCGTGGCGCTGATGAAGGAAATGATTGCGCGGTTTGAAGGCCAGCCAGAGATGGCCGGCACCGCCTAGCACTGCCCCCAGAGGCTCTGAACCCCACTACCGCACTCACGGAGATTCGATATGGCCTTCAATCGCAGAGAGTTTGTCGTCACGGGTATTGCAGCCGCCGCTGTCGCCAGCATCCCCTTGCCCGCTTCGGCCGCGCCAGAGCTTGTGGCGGAAATGTTCTATACTGAGGACGAGCCTTGGGGAGCGTTCGTGCGCGGCCACGTTCAGAAGGATCAGTTCGACAAGGCTGTGCTTCGAATGATCGAGACGGACCGGGATGCTAGGGAAAACGGCGAGGATTGGCTATGGGAAGAGCGCCACGACGATGATGGCGAGGTGATCCGAACGTCGGTATGCTCAGAGCCGCAGCTCACATACATGCACATCACCAGCGACGAAGGCGACCGAGGCCTGCTGTGGAATCGATGCGACGCATGGGAGCCCGGTGCGCAGCCCATCACCGTCGTGATGTACTGAGGCCTTTTTGTTCATGGAGTGAGAACAGATGATCGATATCCGCGAGCCGTTCGAACTGCGCGCCCTGCTGGCAACGATGAAGTCCGCCAAAGAAAAGGGCGTCTTGATGTGCGTTTGGGACCGGGACATTAAAGCTGTAGAGGACGCCATTGCTATATTTGATGGCCTCCGAGCCATCGGCGACAAGCCGGCTCCCGCGGTTCTGGAATATGATGGATAGACACCATGACGCTAAAACAACTTTGGGCGATGCTCCGTGGTCGCCGAACGAACTTTCGATTTCTGAATATCTCGTGGACATACGCAGGAGATGAAATGCCAGTGCGCGGAGGATACCAGCCAAAACAGAGCGGCGACCCCAAAATCCCGACGACCGGCAGCGGAGTCAAGCCGCCTCGACCCACAGTTACGATTGTGGTGCCGTGTGGTTACAAAGACGCGAACGAGTTCCTGAAAGATTGTGGATTTGAACCGGCCCCCACGTCTTCGAATAAGGAACACGACCATGGATAAGATCATCGACCTTTTCGAGAAGTCACTTGCCGAGCATGAGGCCTCGATCGGCAAAAAAGACAATCTTGTGGGCTGCGGGGAGATCGTGGTGAAGGAGTTTCGACGGCAGCGAGAGCAAATTATCACGCTCGGCCGGCTGTTGGCGGACTTCTATGCTGGACAGCAACCGTCCGTCGAAGGGCCTCCCGGATCTCCCGTCAACGTCATTCCGCTGCGGGTCCCGCGTTCCTGACCAATCAGCACTACGGCCCTTTCCAGTCAGTCCCCGGCGACTTAGGATAAGGCATGAAATGCCATCAATGCCCTACCCCAGCTTTTTACATAATTGAGCACTTCAAAAAGGACGTCCCCCTTTGTCTTGACTGTTATTCTAAGCTCAGATCGCTGAATCACGTCGAGTTTCTAATGAACGCGTCAATGATGAATCAGGCCCTTGATGACATGGACGCCATGATGCCCTTCGCAGTGGGCGGCGGCAGAATCGCAGTCCCGGAGATCGCCAAAGCCATGCAAAAGCCATCGCATGTTTACAACAATATCCGGCTTTCCAACTCTCAGGTCGGCGTTTTGAATACTGGAGACTTGGCCAAAATTGACGCGGTAATCACCATCAGTACCGGATCTGACGTGGCGAGTATCGGACAGTGTCTGAAAGACCTTACTCAAGCAGTAATCGATGCTGCAGAGATGCCCGCTTCCGCAAAGCAGGAGATGGTAGATCTGATTAATGTGCTGGCCACTCAGATCGTCAGCGCTACCAGCGAGCGAAAACCATCAGTCATAAAATCGCTCTACAAGAGCATTGAGGAACGAGCCAAGGGCTTTGTTGCAATTTCAACTATTGCTCACGCTTTGGGCTCCGAAATCGGCCGGGTTTTCGGCTGACGCCTTTCCCGCCATCGGGTAAAATGACGGGATGCTCCGCCTCCGCAAAGTCACTAGCCACATACATGCGCCGAACGCCTACAGGGTCGTTCTAAAGCTCAGCGACGGGACCGATGTCGAGGTGGGATCGGTTGGCGAACCATACCTCCGGGTGCCAGTTGACTATGTGTCCCAGCCCTGCACTCCAGAATAACGAACGCCTCCCCCATTTACTTAAGACCTCCACGAAGATGAAAGCTGCACCGAACCAGTGTCCTCTTGCCCCCAGCCGCAAGTTGCGTACACATGTGATTGGGTCTGGGGAGTCTTTCTCGTGCGCATTTTACTTCGAGCGGCCGCTGTCGCTTTACTTTTCGTTTCGCCTGCCTTTGCCGAGCCTGGCGCCACCGGCGGCGACTTAGGACAAGTGAATAAAACGCTTTCAGGCGCATCACCCGTGACAGCAACGCCAAAGCCAAAAAAAGAGGCGCGGCAACGCGCAGTCGAACGAGAAACTCCGCCTCCACCGCGCCAAGCCGCTCAACCATCCCAATCTTCTAATCAGCGGGCGGCGGTGTCAGGAGAGACTTGTTCCTCCATACAGAGCACCTGCGTAGCTGGTTGCGTTGCTCCTCGTCCGAATGAAACCTGCCAGCAGGAATGTCTCCGTTATCGAAACACTTGCCTTCGAACCGGCGATTGGCGAGGCCGAATGTGGACCATATCAGGAGCTACGCGCCAGTGACTTCAACGCTGTTGCATTGAAATCGTACTTTATTGGCGGACAATCCTACACACTCCTGACCAATAATCACTCGACGCGGCTAGTCGCCAATCCAGTTCTTAACACTCGCGGAGATCCGCAGCATCTGTTCAGCAATGTGAACATCACCGCAGCCCGCGACTTTCATGTGCTTTTCAAATTCTGGAGCAACTACCGACCAGCCAACCTGTTCTTTGCGAAGAACTGTCAGCAATTGGAAAGCTCGCTCCTTGTCTAACGGATGGCCAGCGAAAATTTGATCGTTTTCTCCAAAACAACCCGGGATCTGGCTCTTCCAATTCACACGAATGCTTCATCATTGTAAGTATGATCGATACCATTAGCGGAGTGGATAGCCAACGCAACCCCTAGGCGCATCATTGGCTGCCGGCCGAGGATGACGCTCTCCACGCCATCCGCTAAAATGGCAGCATGCCAAACTTCCTTCTCCGCAAGAACTCAGTCGTTCCAGCCTACCCTAACACGTTCCTCGTCATCCTGCCGCTGGACGACGGCTATGAATTGGTTGCAGGGAATATCGCAGAAGGCTCATCAGCCGGCACCAAGACGCACTGGGCTTGGTCATGCCCGGGCGGAAACGGACGATGCGGCACGCGCGACGACGCCATGGCGGCCTTCCGTGTGGCTTGGGCTAACGTGGCGGATCAGACAATCAGGGAGCTGCGCTACCAGCAGGAATGGACCGATTGCAAATACGCTCTCTTCGACGCGGGCTATAAGTCACAGATTGCCCAAGGAGCCATCCGGTGCCCTTGTGGCGTGACCTTCGCACCCAGCGACCACGAGTTGCTTTTGGCGCACATCACCCACATCAAAGCGCAACATAAGTCTGGCAACTAGCGCTTGACCGATCAGTAGCCCGGCGAGACTTGTCGATCGCTAGACCTAGCGGCTTCTCGCCTTGAGCGATTCCGATCTATTCTGAAATGCCATGGCTCCGAAATATCATCCCATCCCGCTGTCCGGAGGCGACGGAAAGGCGCTTCGAAAGGAACTGGGGAAAGCGCGTGCCATGACCAATGTATTCGCGCGCGATGCAGCCGACAGACGCGCCCGCGGTGAAGCACTCATCCGTGAGGCCGACAATTTAGACTGCCAGAGCTGGAACGAACGCATGTGGGCAGATGGGGAACCAATTGATCCTTCGCCGACGATTGACCAAGCCATCAACGGCGGTTTCCCTTGGCTCGAGATCGAGTGTTCTCGATGCAAAGCGAAGCGGGATGTGGATCTAGCGGAGATACCGCACGTCGAGACGACGTTCGTCCACGATCTTTCAAACCGGCTCCGCTGCCAGCGCTGCGCGAAGGCCGGCAAACGCCCGTCCGCAACTCTGCTCCAACTGCAGCCTAAGCCGAGGCACGATGTGTAACCTTTACTCGATGACGCGGAACCAGGATGCGATCCGGCGGCTCTTCAGCTTCGACAAAGACAGCACCGGCAACCTGCCCTCGATGCCCGGCATTTTCCCAGACTATCCAGCGCCGATCGTGCGTAACGTGGCCGGCGCCACGGAATTGACTCTCGCTCGGTGGGGGATGCCGTCGTCTCAATTCGCTCAGATGCAGGCCGCTAAAAAGCGCGCCGCCAAGCTCCAAGACAAGGGCATGCAGATCGACTTTAAGGAACTGCTGCGAATGGAGCCCGATAGCGGGACGACCAACATCCGCAACCTCGACAGCAAGCACTGGAAGCGATGGCTCAGTGTCGAGTCCCGATGTTTGGTGCCATTCACCTCATTCAGTGAATTCAATAAAGCTGAGGGCGGCGACATCTGGTTTGCGTTCGATGAAACCCGGCCTCTGGCATTTTTCGCGGGTATCTGGACGAACTGGACCTCGGTTAGGAAGGTCAAAGAGGGCGAGACGACCAACGACCTCTTCGCCTTCCTGACTACCGAGCCAAACACCGAAGTCGGTGCCATCCACCCGAAAGCCATGCCAGTGATACTGACCAAGCCGGAGGAGCTGACGACGTGGATGAATGCTCCCGCCGAGGAGGCCATGCAGCTGCAGCGCCCTCTTCCCGACGGCGCGCTAAAAATCATCGCCCGCGGCAAGAAGAAAGACGAAGCGCCTGCCCTATGAATTACGACGACGAACTTCGCATGCGCCCTACCCGCCTTAACGGCGATATCGCCGGCCCTAACGACTACGTGGTGATCTGGCGAGGCATCACCGTCGGCCGCATCCTTCAGCAGCCCGGCACGCCCGTAGGCAAGCCCAACTGGTTCTGGGGCGTTAACCTGCCCGGCCAGCCGCAGCCCGCCGTGCACCGCGGCATTTGCAGCGACATCGAGGAATGCAAACGGCGCTTCAAGGTAGTCTGGTCCGGCGTGCGTACAGGACTGTCCGATGAGGCGATCGACGCCGCCCGGCGGGCCGAGGAGCGAGCCGGCGAGCGCAAGAAGTGGCCGGGTGCCGATCGGGGCAATGACTAACAAACCTCGTTTGTTCTTTTATGCACTCATCAGGGAATTAATTGGAGTCCGCGAACAGATCAGGATTTCGACGGCTTGTTTCTCATGCAACGAGAAGTTTGGATTTAATCTTCGCCCACCGTCGCGCGTCCGTCCACAAGTGCCTGGAACGAATCCTCACACGGCAGCTTGAATCCGCCGTCAGTTGCGTCGGAGTTCCAGTATGCGTCAATCCCGTTGGACACCATCTATTGTGCCGAATATCGGCGATCAGAACGTCTATCTCGTTCTGGACTGCTTCGAGAAATCGGGATGTGCGTGGCGCGAGGCAGACGCCGGGGAAACTGACCTAGAGACCGTCATCAAAGACCTGATGGCCGGTCAGTATAATGATCCGGAGCGGGTCATTGCCTTCAATACCTTTGAACATTGGGCCGACGACGTGTCCGAAGACGTAGCCCGGGAGATCAGGCGCCGCGCCGATCTGCGCCATGAAGACCTCAGCTCCTCCATCGAGGATTTCGTGATCCGCCATGCCGGCCGCGAGCGCCAGTTGAATTTGAGGCTCGCATGACCGATCCCCGGGCCGTCCGATATCGTCGTCTTGCCTTAGCGGAAAAGGATTTGGAAAAGGCTCGCATCCTCCGCTTGCTCGCTGACGAAGCGGAGCAAGGCATTCTATGCGTGTCGCAGCAAAGGGTGAAGAATCCCGCACCGCAGGCCACGCCGGCGCCCGACGTCCTTAGGCCGTAAGATGCCCTATCCTAAACCGAAGGTCCCGGAAGGTGGCGTGAAAGCGGCCTTCCCCGGATTCGTCGCGCCGGCGCTGGCATCTTCGATCGGTAAGGTGCCGTCGGGTGACCGATGGATACATGAAGTAAAATTCGACGGCTATCGGGTGCAATTGCACATCGCGAACGAAGCCATTCACGTCTACACGCGCCGCGGCCATGATTGGACGGATCGTTTCAAGAAGATTGCGACCGATGCTTGGCATCTGAAAACCAAGTCGGCAATCATCGACGGTGAAGTCGTTGTCCCAGCCGAGGATGGCACAACAGACTTTGCTGTCCTCCAGAAAGTGCTGCGCGCCGGCCTCCCCTCCGATCTGCTGGTGATGTACGCTTTCGACCTTCTGTATTTAAACGGCTACGACATGCGGAAAGCGCCGCTGGTCACGCGGAAGGCCGAGTTGGAGAAGGTGCTCAAGGGCAGCGACATTCTGCTCAGCCAGAGCTTTGATACCGATGGCGCGCACATGCTTAAGACCGCATGTGAGATGGGCTTGGAAGGCGTGGTCTCGAAGCGCCGCGATAGCCGCTACACATCCGACCGGACTGACGCTTGGGTCAAGATGACATGCCGACAGCGCGAGACACTGCAGATCGTCGGCTTCGCTTTAAAGGAAAACCGCTTCGACGGGCTCTATGTCGGACGCCAAGACGGCGATCAGCTAATCTATGCAGGCAAAGTTGATCACGGCTTTACCCCCGGCACAGTGACTGACGTTCGTAAGCGCCTCGCGCCATTGGTTCAGAAGGCCCAAGCTTACAGTCAGAAGATCAAGAAGCCTAACGCCGTCTGGGTAAAGCCATCCCTCTTGGCGGAGGTTGAATATCGAGCAAAATCAGCTGAGGGAAAATTACGACATCCGGTTTTCAAAGGATTCCGGGAGGATTTGTGATGCGCGACATCGACATCATCATGAAGGCCATGCACGACGCTCAGGCACTGCTAGGCGCATACATCGAACCCGGCCCACGCGATCCGGAGGCTGTCTTGCAGAGGATGCTGGACATACTGGACCGGGAAGACGTCATCGCCGCACAAGACCGGCTGACCAAGGGTTATGGGCGCCTGAAAGCTGTACAATAAAAGGGAGAGACGCGTGGCTAAGAAAGCAAAGAAGACCGCAAAGAAAACCGCGAAGAAGGCGTCAGCCGCCGGCCCTCGTCGGGATTGGACCGAAGCCGAGTTGAAAAACATGAAGACGCTGGTGAAGCAGAACACTCCGACGCGACTGATCGCAATGAAATTGAAACGGACTGTGACGTCAGTCTACGGTAAGGCAACCCGTGAAGGGATATCGCTCGCGCCGACAAACCGAAGCCCAAGGGACTAAATAGCAGCCCGGGCATGAAACCGGACGGCATCCGTCGGATCAGTTCAGGCCTGTATATGGGAGGTCGCCGCACGACCTAGTTGGAGACGTTCGGCGTCGCGTCGCATAGTGGAGACAGAGCTGCAGTCTCTGGACGGAACATTACTTGAACTCCCCGTTTTGTCCCTTGATCACTTAGGGAGAAAACTTATGATTTCAAAATACGCGATTATCGTTGCCTTGCTTCTGGCTGGCGCGAGCCCATCCCTCGCCCAGGGTGGTGGAGGCGGCGGCGGCGGATCTGGTGGCAGCGGAGGTGCAAGCGGTGGAAGCGCGTCTTCTGGCACATCGTCCGGCTCTGGAACCGCTGGCACATCTGGTTCGACAGGCACAAACAATGCCACAACCAACAGTGGGCCCGGCGCTCCGGCTACCAACAGCGCCGAACAAGCAGCCCGTAATTCTGGAGCGGCCTCGACAAACTCCCCTGGCGTCCGAAGCAATTCACTAAATTCGACGAGCACCGGTGTTACACCCGCAGCTCCCGCCGGTAACTCGGCCGAACAGGCGGCACGTAATAAAGGTGCGGCAAAATAGACCAACCTTGCTTTTCAGCACAAACAAAAGCCGCGCCATCCGCAAGGATGACGCGGCAAGTTTGGTCTGTGTCCATGCGATGGACGCCGATTAATGGCAATTATCGGGAGTTGTTCCGCGTCCAAGTTACTTTTCATGCTGTCGGTCAGCCCATCGGATTAGCGCCCAGATGACGACGGCAAGTGCACTGCCCGCAGCCACGCACAGCCATGGTGTCATTGGACCGTGACCGCGCGGTCCCAATCATGCGGATTGCGTTGGCTGCTGCTCGAGACAGATCAAGGCAGCGCCCTTTGATGAACGGCCCGCGGTCAGTGATCCGCACCCGCACCGATCGGCCGTTGGCCTTGTTCGTCACCGTGACGTGGCTGCCGAAGCGCCTGGTGCGGTGCGCGGCCGTCAGGGCTTAAGTATTGACCCGTTCGCCTGAGGCAGTCCGGCGGCCGTAGTAGCCATCCCCGACGGCAAGTAGCACTTAAACTCCGTTTCAGAAAAATTCGATCCCTCTGGAAGCTGCACCCGAACTTGCGACGACGCGCGCAGACGTTATAACGGCTGGGCTTAACTTTGCGCCAGAACGCCAACTTGAACGCCCTTGGATAGGGGCCGGTTGTACCGAGATCGTGTTTTTCAAATGCACGGCAAAGTAACCCTTGGAATTTTCATGCGACCTGCCTCCCTATCTCTCGCCCTTGTGATCGTTCTCGGATCTTACCTGCCGATGCGAGCAGATCCACTTCTTTGCTTCGGCGATAGTCAGACGGTGGGGGTACGAGAGGGGGTCAGGCCTGGAGAGGAATGGTGTTCTCTCTTAGCACGCCGCACGGGACGGACCGCGATCAATAAAGGCGTCGGCGGAAACACCACGAACGACGCTCTTGCTAGAATTGATGCCGACGTTCTGCAGCAACCAGGCTCTTGCGTCGCCGTTATGCTTGGAGCAAACGACGGGTGGCGAGATCCACGAAGCGAACCATCGCCGCCAGCAGAGGTGACGGTTGAACGCTATGAGAATAATATATCAAACATTATCATGCTTATTAAAGAGCGCGGCAAAGACGTCACCCTGATGACACCTTGGCCTTTTATTTCTGCCCCAACTTTACACAACATGGACGGGTATGTGCAGGCCGCCCGCGCGGCGGCAGTTAAGACACGTACACCGCTTATTGACGTCTACACCTCCTCATTGATGCGATGGTTTGATCATTGCAACATTGGAAGCGAACGCTGCGAATGGTTTGACCGGCGCTATACCGATTATCAGCACCCGTCGGCGGAAGGACACGCCGAAATCGCGTCGCTCTGCTCGCTGCCGCAGAATTCAGAATCGTGCGCATGCAAAGCAGCTAACTAACGTCTTCCTTTGAGCGGCAATAAAGCGTGAAAACATCGCCAGATTTCCCGGCCAAAAGAAGAAAATAAGCGACAAGCGAGGCCAGCCCCAAAGGTACGGCCAAAATTAAACTCGCTAAAGTGGGCCACCACGCACTCCGCCAGTCTTTCCTAAGAGAACTGCTCTTCAAAAACTTGAAGAGATAATTCTGATTTCCGACTATCGAATTGAGTGCACTTTGCAGAATAGTAAAGGGGCCCATCTCAATCGACGACCGATCGACCTGGCTTACCACAAAGCCTTCCTGCTCCACTAATGCCCCTAGCGTTTTTGCGCTGAATTGCCAAAGGTGACGTGGCGGGTCTAGAAAAAGCCACCGAGGTCCGAAAACGCGAGCTTGAACACTTTCGAAGTCTTGCTGTGCTAAAACGAGTATCCCACCCGGCTTTAAGACCCGTTTGAATTCCCTCACCATTGCACGGGGATTTGATAGATGTTCAACAACATACCAGAGTGTAACAGCGTCAAACGATGCATCGGGATATTTGAGCTTTACCCAATCGTCCACTAGCTCGAACGAGGAGCTTTCGCTAGCTGCCCCGCTGTAAGGGTCCAAAGCAACGACTTCCCAGCCCTGGGCGCTCTGAGCGCGCGCAAAATGGCCGGATCCCGAACCGAAGTCGAGAAGCCGACCACGCTTTTGCGCTAGCCGATTGAGCGATCTCCCCCGCAGCGACGCCAAGCCCGCCCGCAGCCATTCCATCCACCCCCGGAAACGCTGGCCGCTTTCCGTATAAAATTGATCGCTATAGAATCCCGCGACTTCCTGTGGCTTTGGAAAAGGGCTGAGCACGCCTAGATGGCATTGATCGCACGATAATATCTCCCATCTGCCGGGAGTGCCTTGATTGGTATCAGTAACTTCGTACAAGCTCGTGAAGGCGGTGCTCTTGCAAAGCAAACATACGGAATCATGATCCTCTGATGGCATCGTAATCATAGTCCCTTACTCTGGCATTTCGCGCAGCCGATAGATTCGGTGTGTTACGTTCTCATACACCAAATCAGCCGGCACGCGTGGGGTCGTAGTGCTCGACAATTCCGCGCCACTAACGACAATGTACTTGATCTTAAGGTCGCGCGTAGCCCTGAGCGGTTCTGATTGCTCGTACATCGACATGGCCCACCGAATGAAACCTTCAGTAGGAACTCCGGCGCTATCGGCGACTGCGACGCCATCGACCGTTGCAATATAGGGCCAATAAATTACTGCCTCAGCGATTTGCCCAGCCGCATATTCCTCTTCGCTAGGGGATAGCGGCGGTGCTCTCAATTGCCGAGCGTTCAAAGAAAGACGAGCAGAGGCAGCGCGGGTGCTGTTTTCTAGCCGCGCGCGAAAGGCTTCTTCGCTGAGGCCGATGATTTTGGCTACCGCAGCGTACCTCATCATTTCATTAGATGGGCTTCGTCCGCCGACGATCAGATTATCAACGGCAAGTTTTGCCCGTGTATAGATCGGGACGAAGGTAATATCGTCCCAATTCAGTGCGGCAACCGTGTCGTTCGATTGAACATTTGCGTCGACCCAGCGTAACGCCTCCCATCGACCAGCCGGCATGAATCGCGTCAGATTCTTGGAGGACGCTATTGCGTATTCACCGAAACCTTTGAGAGGGATCAAGAGAACGCCGATGACTACGACAGCTGCAAGCGTGCGCCACACCAAAATTGACCGCCCGTCGCCTGACATTCGTTTTCCTAAGCGGGAAAAAAGCAGGACAAACGCGATAGGGAAACAAGCCAGCCAAGTATGATCAATGCCACGCCCTAAAAATCGGTCCCAGAGTAATGGTGTGTTGAACAGGCCCACACACGCGGCCCCCGAAGCGATCAAGCCAACCACGCCAATCAACGCTCTAAGTTCTCGATCACGCCAAACGATTAGCAGCGAAACAACGTAGGTGATGAAGTATTTATTGACGAAGACGATCAGCAAAGCTTGGCCAAGTGGGCGATTGACGAGTTCGATCTTTTCGTTCTGAAAGATATTATTCCAGAGTTCATTTTCCGCGAACACCTGCCTCACGTATCCCACATATCCGCCTGCCAAGAGCATCAGTATGCTAGCTACGCAAATGGAAAACAGCGCCAAAGCTGGCTTTTTTCTGCCCTCGATTGCGGCAAGAGCGCCGAATCCTACGAGCAAAAGAAAAGCAATCAAGGTTCGGCTCGGATAGAAAAATGCAAATAGCGGCGACGAAATCGCAACAGCCAGCCAAATCAACCAAAAATATCGCGTCTCTCGATACAGTGAAAAGCACCCGTATAAGTACAGAAGCTGAATAGGCGCGCTAACTGAATTGTTGATAAACCTGAACGTCCCTGGATCAGCCTCATACTCATAAATGTCGAAAAACGACGCGAAGGAGTAATGCGTTAGGATGTCGTAGCACTGAGAAAGCCACGCTAACACGTCCGCGGGCGCACCGAAGCCAGGCGCTACGGGCAGCCGTACCCACCAATGCCCAGCTAGAAAAAGGACGAAGATACCGACAATCACAGCGCCGGCTGCACTACGGGTATGTGACCATGTAATAGCGAAAGGGACACTGAAAAGAACGAGCGCAGTGAAGGCGTAATCCACCACGTACACGACTCTGAAATCGCTAACGATGTATCCTGGCAGCGCCGCCACCCAGAGCGGAAACCACCTAATCGTCTCTAGAATGGGCTTCCCGGACAGCTCAGCGGCACTTGGACTATGCGGCGGAACGCCGTTGCGAATGATTTCGGCCACCCAGGCCGCGTAATAATAGCTGTCCCCGTACCGATATAGCGGCGAGTTGATCGGGGTCCATACCATTCCGGGCCGGCCAACGATCGCTGGCAGCACGTCGGGCGCGATCACGAGCGCTATCGAATAGGCAGCAATTACTGTTGCAACAGCAACAGCGAACTTCCGAGCTGGAGGACTCATAGAGTGCCAGCCGCTGAACGCCCCACTTTAGGGCGGCAAATCAAAAGGATGGAGTCGCGCAAGTTTAGCGGCACCACGGCTGCATCGAGACCAGGCACGCTCGGCAACGCCCACCGAGGGAGGTATTGCAATAAACGCTTGCGCAGATAACCGACCGTAAAATACCAGCCTGGCCGCTTCCGCTTGACTGTTTCGAAGCCAAGGCTACTGCAAAGGCGTTGAAGGTTGAAAAAATTGAAATAGCCGATGTGCGCGGTCCTGTAGTGCCACCATCGCCACCCCATCATACGGGCCGCGAGCGAAGAGGCATCTGGCGTGACGATCGCAAGAACGCCATCCTGCGCCAGTATATCCCCGACCGTGCGCAACAAGGCTGCCGGGTCTTCGACGTGCTCAATCACATCCACGACAGTGATAATGTCGAATGGCCCTTGCAGCCGCGAGTCCGGCAGAATACCTTTTTGCACTGGCAGGCCGAGCCGCTGTGCGCTTGTAGCAAGCCAATCCGACGGCTCAATCCCTTCGCTATCCACATCGAACGCCCGCGCAGCTTCCACCAGGATTCCGCTTCCAGCCCCAACGTCCAAAAGCTTCAGCTTTTGTCGCCCTTTCGGCGCCAATGGCAAAATAGCCTTAAGTAACTCCCGCGCCTGCAACAAACGTTCGTCTCGCCCATCCTCATAACCGGGATCAACGAGGTCTTCGTAAAAGCTAAGAACCTTCGGCATGTCATGGCACTGCATGAATGCGCAGACTTGGCACCTATAGATGTTGCCAGTAACCCCATAACCATCGTCCGTTATGGCGAAATCACTCGGATCTAGCGCTGCCGGAATGTTACTCTTCTTGACCAAACGTAGATCGACTGCACCACATACTCGGCAAACGTCCACCATTCCAATCTACACCTTACGGGCCGTAAAGAATATCTTAGGGCTAAGCCAGCCCGCAATGGGTGCAACGGCGGGGCGAACGAGAAAGTCCGAAATCGCTGTGGAGAGCTTTCCCGTCGGCCCAATGAGTAGACCGTTGTACTCCTCAACCTCCATTGCGAACTTTCCGCGCAATAGTTTTCGGTAGCTAGCAAAAGTGCCTAGACGCAAAAGCCCGTGCTCATTGCGATCTAGTGCACACATGGCCGCCAACAGAGGGTTCAGCTTATTCGGCTCGAATACGACGAGCTGCCCATCGTCTTTCAAAACCCTATGTACTTCATTCATGGACGCGGATGCGTTCTCCAAATGATGGATAGTGTCCACCATAAGCACACGGTCGAACTCGCCGTCGCCGAATGGCAAGAGCGTCGACTCATTCAATATTACCGAGGCGTTCTCCAGGCCGCGTCTATCGATTTGCGCCCTGCATTCTTCCACAAATGCTGGCACAATATCGACGCCAACAATCTTGCTGCATAAGGGAGCCGCGACCGTGAGGAAGCCGCCCGGACCACATCCGAGATCCAAACAGGAGTGGCTCGGCGATAAGACGGTTGCGATTTTTTCTTGGAAATGTCGCCTCACGGATGGGAGTTGGGCAATCGTCTCCGGGTTGAACCGGCTCTCTTTACCCCAAATTCCCCGCGCCTCCTTACCGGACGAAAGCCCCTCATAAAAGTCCTGGGTCTGCTTAGTTGATAGTGGCCGGAAACCGTTCGACATGACCCCTCCTACAGAGACAATTGAGTACGTCGTAGTAGTTCGACAAAAAAATTAGGCTTATCACAGAGCAAGAATGGCACGCCGGCAGCCCGCGAGCAGCCCCCATCGTGGTCGTCCCTATCGCCGATCATAACACAGCTTGCGGCATCGACCCCTAGCCGCTCAAGCACTAGCCGTAATCCAAACGGATGGGGTTTCAGGTAGCCCTCATCATGTTGCAGCGAATGCATCAAAATATCAGGATTTAGTTCCAAGACCCGCAATTTTTCTTTCGGATCATAATCTGAAAGCACAGCCACCCTTGTACCTCGGCGCTGCATGGCATTGAAGAACTCGACGACTCCAGCACGTCTTGCAGCATAGATATGCTTCAAGGGCCGGCGATGTATCCATTCATTTACAATGGAAACAACGCGTTCCTGTCCTATACCAAGCGCGTCCGCGACCTGTCGGAATTGAGCCTCGCTTGCCCCGGCCGCGAGCTCACTTGCCAATCGTTCGCGACTTTCTCTGAATTTCTTGATGGTCCTCATAGTGAGAAGTCCATCGCGAGACGTCACTGCAAAGCGCAGCATCTCAGCAATCATCGTCAGGCGGAGGCGCCGTTGATCATAAAGCGTGCCATCCATATCCAGAATTACGGCCTGCACTCTCGACCAATCCTCGCGGATCTTAGCCAAGCGAGAACTCCATGAAGGTGCTTTGCAGTAATTGCTCTAACATCGGTATGTTGATGAAAGACAATGCTGCCATCAAGGAAAGCAGCAAGATCATAATCGATACTAGAATGGGATCTTTGTGCAGCGTTTCTGGCTTCTGAGCGACGGAAGAGGGCTTGAGACCAAGATGGAGATAATACCCAAAAAGCAACGCAATCAGCGGAAAGCTGATGATGTACTCCTCCCGATACTTGATCAGAAAAACAGAAACGAAGAACGTCGCCATCACTGCATAGAAGAAGCAGGAGATCGTGAGGCTCTCCATACTGTAGTATCTGAAAGATCTTCGGTACAGCCCGGGACCATCTGGTCCTTTTTCGACGAGGATAAAATTGTACTCGGACAGCCGCTTAGCGGCCATCAAGAAAGCGCCTCCCATCCAGAATGCTCCGAACAGGCTAAGCGGCGGCACGGTTGTACTTGAGACCATCGACCAGCCAAGAACAAGACGGATTGGATTGTTTATCGCCTCAGAGATGACATCAAAAAATACACGATCTTTTGTTCTCAACGGGCGCACATTGTAGCAGATTCCGCTGATCCAGAACGTTACCGAAGCTAGCAAAAAAAGCCGATCCACTTGTGATGCCAGCAATAAGCCGGCTACTGCTAGAGCCGCGTACTGCGCGTACACTAAGACGGGGCTCATTTTGCCCATCGCTGCGGGGCGAGTGTGCTTTTGAGGATGATGACGGTCCTCATTAGCGTCTAACCACTCATTGATCGTATAGTTTGCTGAAGCGATCAGACAGGCGCTCACCAGGCCAACGATGATGTTGTATGCGATGGTCGACGGAGGCAACGTCGGAGCAAGCACTGCGGCAATGATTGTGCCCGGCACAATAAAGATGTGCTTGATCCAATGGTCAGGCCGCGCGATTGAGATGTAATCACCAATCGTGCCGATGGTCTTAAGTGAAGTGTTGTTTGCAGGACTATTTACTGACATCTGCAAGCACACGTTCGGAGTCCAGCTTGGGAAAAATCCAAGGAGCGTATCGAAGGCCGTAGAGTTTTGCCTGCTTGAATAGGGACATCGACATCTTTGTACGGAACTTTAAGCTCAAGAGAGTAAACGTCTCTTCCATCAGCTTCTTTGGATGGAAGCGAGCCTTAGAGACCAACAAGTTGATGTACATCCGGCGGCGGTATGCCGTTAAGACTCCATAGTCCTTACGCCATGATGGCGACGGCGTGCATTCACTGTAGTGACGGAAGTCATTGATTGCACCGGACAGTTTCGCACCTGGGAGCGGCGTGAAAATCACCAGCGAAACCTCATCTACTCCAGCTCTTATAAGTTCGCGCGCGTAAGCAACACTTAGGTCTCGGTCGGCGGGCTCTTCGCCTGGCACACCACCGATGAACACTGCCTGCATTCTGATGCCCAGCTCATTCATACGACGCGCCATCCTCAGGCCGTGCTCATGATCGAATGGCTTGTTCATGATTTTCAGAAGACGCTTCGAACCGCTTTCGGGAGAGAATGAAACAAAACGGCAGCCCGCCGCGTACATCAGATCGAGAGTTTCCTCGTCCTTAATCGTTTCAATCTTTGTTCCTTGGGCAAGCTTCCACACTATTGGAAGTTTGCGAGCGATCAATTCACGGCAGATCTCCCGTGTCCTCTTGTCGTTAACCGTCGGGTCTAAATCGGAGACGTGAAAATCTCGCACGCCGAGCACTCTGTAGAAGTGCTCCATTTCATCGACTACATGTTTCGCAGATCTCGATCGCCACGTCGGGTTGACTTCTGGAGCAATGCAAAATGTGCACCGATAAGGACACCCACGAGACGTCAATATCGGCAAGAATCGATGGGCTGTGACCGGGGCGTGGGCGAACCCGGCCGTCCAATAGCCTTGTAACGGAAACTTCTCCCAAGCAGGCATTGGAAGGCGATCTAAGTGCTTCGGCAATTTGGCGTCAGGGTTGACGACGACGTCCGCCCCGCGGGCAAATGCTACGCCAGGAATGTCGCCAAAGTCTGCGACACCTTCCTCCAGCATGTTAGTGACGGCTACGACGCGATCCTCAGGCTCACCCATAATAATGCCACTAGCACCCTTCCTCACAAACTCGGATGCTACGTGCTTCAAGCTATAAGACGTCACAGCCTGGATATTCTCGAAGAGGACGATGTGGATTTCTGGCCGCTTCTGTTTGATTTTCGCGATAAGCCGCTCGACGGCAATGAACTCCGCGATTGTTCGGCAGTAGATGTGACAGACTCGCACGTCAGACTGAAGATGAGCGACCACCCACTCTTCATCCACACCCATCAACATAAAGTTGGCTACGACTTGACGATGATTCGGCTGGAGACCAAAGCAGTCAATTACCTGCACCTGCCGGCCAGCGGCCGACAAGGCTCCAGCCAAGTGCGCCGCCATATGAGGCATAAACGGTATGCCCGTGTGGGGGTCTAGATTATGACACACCACAGGCGGAACGATAACGGCGACGGTCCGCGATGCGACCATAATAAATCCTCATAACCACCGCGGCCTTAGCAACTCCTCTCCGTCATTGCAACCGAGATTAAGGTTTCCTCCTCTATTGCATCGTAATTTCTGTCGATGGATCATATAGTTATAGAGGTCGCGCGGGTTCCAGTGCTCATCGGTCAACCTTTAAAGGAAAGCGGACCGCGCTCGTTGTGCTTCTGAGGGGCTTTTAGACGTGCGAACGGCCCGCGTGGCCAGTTGCAGATCTGTTTGCCGTCACCTGCAAGGCGGCTTGGCCCGGCGCTCATGGATTCGGTTGAGCGTCGGGCCATTCACTTCACGGAAGCGTAGGAACAATTCCGAAAAACTCACATTTTTATGCGGCCGGTAGTTTGCTCACAGGCTGCCGGCGGGCTCGGCGGCGTCTCCAATGCAGAACCTCAACCGTCGCTGGGCCTTTACAAGTCCATGAGCTCGAATCCTTGGTCCCGAGCTCCGGAGGCGGCCCGGCGGTTTTGTCGCCCCACCGTCGGGCCGCCTTATTTGCGCCGGTGCGGGTGCTCGCGCCGCGCGTCTAGGGCCTCGTCGACCTTCCCGGCCAGCTCCTCAAGCGCATTGGTGAACTTGACCTGATGCTGGCGGTCCAACGCCTCGGCGTGGCCCTTGAGGGCAATCGCTAACTTGTCCAGCACCTTCATGTAATCGGCGAATTGGTTCGCTTCGACGATGCCGGTCGCGATGTTCACCATCGGCGCTGTCTGGATGGCCTGCTTCTTTGCGCTGTCCCCCTGCGAGGTGCCCCGGACCATGGCCACGATCGCGCCGGCGATCGTGCAGAAGACAGCAGCGTCAGCTAATGTGATACCGAGCATCGAAGGCCGCCCTGTTGATCGAGAAAAGCTCGAACGCTGCAAGCAGGGCGTAAACCGCGCACCCCGTAGTAACGGGGGTATTGTTGATTCCGGCCGCTTCGTAGAGAAGAACTGACACTTGCACCCAGGACACGGCGCCGAACAATGCGCCGACCATTCGAATGTGCGGTGACCGCGGCCACCGCCCGTTGATGTAGAGCGCAACGAGCCGCGCGGCGCCGACGAAGGCGAATAAGGCGGCCCATGAAGCCTCGGTCATCCCGAACCGTCGGAATGCAACAAAACCGGGTTGGCTGAGAAGATCGCCAGGCAGCGCCAGCGTGCCCCCCCAAGCGATCATCACCAGCGACGAGAACCACTCGTTGCTGCGGTCGGCTAAGCTTTTGAGAGCGGTCTTCATCGCCTCCCCCATCCGCAGGCGCGCTTGCCGGCGGCGTTGATCAGATCGGCGCGGTTCTTGGTCTCTTCAGTGTCATTGCGGGACCAGCGCACCGGGCCGCCCTGTCGGTTCATCACGTCGCAGAACGACGCGGCGTTGACGGGCGGGTCTTTCGTCTCGCATCCAAATTCCATGAAGCCGTCGAACGTCGGGCGGCAGATTGTCTTTGCAGCCATGGCCGGGCTCATCCCGGCGATCAGCAACAGGATGGCAATGAAGCGCATCAGTCCCTCCGGAATTGTGTGTCGCGGCCGTCGTCGCCCGGCGTGGCTGCCTGCTTCGCGCGGGCTTGCTCGACGGACTCGTTGATCTCAGCAAGCTGCTTGACCATCATCTTGACGCCGTCGGCCACCGCCTGGTCGTACCCGACCCCTTGCGCAGCCTTTGCGTCCGCAGACGCCTTTAACCGCGACACGAGCGCGATCAACTCTGGCGCTGCCTTAAGCAGCGCCAGGATGAAGGTGAGCACGGTCACGGCTGAACAGCGCCGGTGGCGGCCGACACCGTCGGAACGTCAGGGCGGGCTGCAGTCGCTGCAGGCACTGCCTTGGTGCCGAACTTGACGTACAAGCCCCAGATTGCCGTGCCCGCCGCGGTCAGCGCACCGATGATGCCGGGCAGATTGTCGATCAGGGTGTTGACCTGTTCCATGGTCACATAACCCTTGCCGGCGAGGAAACCGCCGCCGATCAAGAGGACATAGCGAATGACTTGCCAGAGCTGGTCGCTCATCGTTTTCGTCTCCAGTTTGTTTTGAGGATGTGCGCGATGCCGTCGCGCGGCGGAACACAGAGCGGCTGCCGTGATTATCCTTTCAAAGGATATTCAGATGCGGCTGCCTGAAAATGATCGGGAAGAAACCACGGACCTGATGCTGGCCGCGCTTGCGGCCACTGCTTTCATCGTCAGTCTCGTCTACCTGCCGATTTGGTATCAGTAAGAACGACGGGCATGATCACAAAAGACGGAACAACGGTCATCGGATCTAATGGTGAGCAGGTAGCGAAATTGGCTGCCGCCCGCAGGATCTTGGAACGGGCGCGCGACATGCTCGAGTCGGAAATCAAGCCTCAGACCCCGCTTTCACCGCCTGCCCGGTGATGCCCAACTTGCGGCCAGCGGTCGGTAGCGGCACGCCAATAGGCCAGCGGATCGCCTTGATGGGGCGAGACTTCGGGATCTTGGTGACGTTGACGCTGTCGGATTGATTGCCGCCGCGGCAGTAGTAATAATTCGCGTCCTCGGACTCATAGAGCGTGACGTGGCCGCCACCGGTGCGGCTGTAGACCAGCACGGCGCCGGGAGTCGGCACCTTGAGGCGCTGGCCCCAAGTCCCCCACGCGAGCGCTGAGAGAGGCGCACTGGCCGGCTTGATGCCGTTCACAGCGAAGACGTAGCCGATGCCCAGGCCGCACCACGGGATCGAGTCATGATTATACCAGCCGACGTTCCCCTTCAGGTCCGGGTAGCGCCGCACGATCTCGTGGGCCATCTCGACGATGAATGGGTTGTCTTTCGAGGACGGCGCCTCCTTCGTGCCGGTGATGGCCCGCATGGTCGAGAGCCAAGGTGCCACCTTCAGGACCGACGGCGGCGGCGCGATCTTGTCGAGTTCGGCCGCGGTAGGCTTGTCGACCACGCCATCCGGCTGCAGCCCATGGCTCGCCTCAAAGGCCTTCAGGGCGGTCTGAGTGATGGTCCCGAAGCCCCCATCGGCCTCAAGATCGTATCCCGCATTGCGCAAAGCAAGCTGAACGGCAGTCACGGCCGGCCCCGTTGCGCCCATGCGCAAGGGTCCCGACGCAAGGAGTGCGGCGATCGTCATACTGTCTCTCCATGAATTATCGACCGCCAACCCGTGCGGTTCGCGGTTTGAACTCTTACGGCTGGTCGTGGTGAAGCGTAGGGTTTGGGTGTTGTGGAACGGCAATGTGCGATCTCGAAGAGCTTGTGATCGGCCTTGGCATTGCAGCGACGGCCTTGGCGGCGACTCACGGCGGCGTAGCGGTGCTTTAAGCAGTGGCCAGCCTCCTGCGGTCGGAACGCCTAACGATAGCCGCCGTTGACCCAGACTAGCTCGGAGTTTTCATGATGACCGACAAGAACACCTGGATGCTGAGCGGCAATCAGCCCGACCTCTCCAGCGACGAAGCGGCGCTGGCGTTCGGAAAAGGTGCATCAATGATGCCGACCCTTGGGGTGGCGCCTCCTCATCCCATCGTCGGCCTGACGCCAGAAGACAATGCGGCGCTCGTCGCTGAAATCGAACAGCAGGAGCAAGAGCGCATCAAGACACAGTAAGTTTGGCTGATGAAATTTCCGCCGCGCTCTAGGCACCAAGGAATGAGTTGGCATAAGCACCGGTGCCGACCTTGCCAGCGGCCCACGCATTCCCCGCTACGGAGAAATGCTGACCTAGACCAGGCGGCTCGATGTACATCGCGTTTTGCGTTGCGCTATCCAACGCGACGATATCATCATAAAGATCGAAGCCGTCGCAACTGAGCGACGATATCAAACTGCGCATTGCAGTGCGGTATGGCGCTATGGATGTGTTGAGCGTCGAGTCCTGCGCATAGACGGGCACCCACAGCGTCACGCGCGCGCCAGCTATCCTCGCCTTTCTAACCATCTCCGTGATGTTGGCGGAAAAGAGCGTTGCTCCGACACCATTCGTCGCATCGTTATGCCCTGTGCCGATGGCGACCATTGAGGGTCCGTAAGCCAGACAATCGGCCTCAAAGCGCGCAAGAATAGCGGCCGAGTCTTCCCCACCGACACCTGCGTTTCGGGATGGAACATAGCCTTTGGCCAGTCCGACCAGATTCGGGATCGCCTGAGCGAACGTTACACCTGATCTTTCGCCACGCGTAATGCTGTCGCCGATGAAGACAGCGCACCCCTTATTTAGGCCGCCAAATCCGACCGGCATCAGAGATCATCCTGCCAGCCGGCCACATCCAAAACGACCGTCGTGCTAGCGGAACCTGACGCATATTTGATCTGGCCCGAGCTATCGACCGGGCACTGCGCGATGAGCGTCCCGCCCCCTGTCGCGCTGATGTTTATTGCGAAACCGTTTCTGGCAGTATCAGGCAGAAAGCCGGGCCAGACGTAATAGGTGACTGCTGCTGCCGCAAATCCAGTGCTGGCAAAGAACGCGATCACACCCTGAACGTTCGGGACGCTGAGAGGGGCGGTTATCGTTGTCGTTCCGACGGACGAGTTGTTGACATCACGGATTGTGGTCGTCCAAAACCAGCGATTGTTGACCTGCGTGAACGGCAGGATTTGCGACGAAGCATTTGTCTTGACCATCCCCACGCGCCGAAAATAGACGTATCCACTGGGCAAGGTCGGCGCGGTAGGACTCAGGGAGCCGAGCGCGGCGGCCGTTAGATCCGCTTTCATGATGATGAAGGTGTAATACTTGGTGGTTGCAGCGAGCGAGCCAGCGTCGATCCCGTTGGCACCTACTGTCCCGAAATCAATGGTCTTGGCGGTCGCCGTGATGTTGATCGCGTCAGTGCTATCCCGGACGGTACACGAAGAGACATCCACTTTCGTGTTTGGCGTGCTGACATTGTTCGAGTGCTGGCAGCCAGACCAGTAGCGAGGGGGCAATGCTGCCGTGACGGTGCACGTCCCAGAGGTCGTGATCGTGCACGTCCCAGAGGTCGTGTTGAGGCCGCTGCCTGCAATGGTCACGCTCGTGACGCCGCCGCCACCACCGCCTGCGCCTGGCGTCGTGATTGCCCGCCAACGAGAGGCGACGCCATCATAGCGAATTGTGACCGACGTATCGGCCGCGAGGGTCATATCGCCGCCAAGCAGGAAGCGATTTGCCGCCGTTGACCCGGCGTCTTGGTTCGTCAGGACGGCGGCAAAGGTCCCGACGTTATGGATGATGCGGATATCACCCTCGGCCTGTCCGCATGATAACCCCGTGACGTTGCGCGACGCGTTCGTTGAGAGCCGCAACGTGGTCTTGGTCGAGCAAGTGTTTGACCCGTCTGTTGCGGTGTAGTCGTTCTGATTTGCTGTGATCTGCGTCGAAGTAACGAAGCTGGATAGCTTCAGCGTCCCTTGGTTGTCTTCGACGCCGGTAAAGACTGGGCTTGCGGAGTTCGCTTTCAGCGCCAGGTTGCCCACGACCTTCTGGAAGGCAGTCAGGATCGAATCTGACGATGACACGGTCCCGGCTCCGGCCGAGAACGCCGTCAGGACTTTGGCGATCACTGAGGCGTTGGTGACGGTGGTCGCATTGCCGACGCTCGTGACTTCGCCTGTCAAATTGGCATTGGTCGTGACGTTGCCGGCCGTCAAGCCCGCTGCGGTGCCCGTGAGGTTCGTCGCAATGCCTGATGAAGGCGTGCCGAGCGCGCCATTGAACAGGACGGGCGCGCCGGCAGAACCGGTATTGACCGCAAGCGCCGTCGCGATGCCCGTGCCAAGGCCGGTTACATCCGCTCCGATCCGGACGACGCAACTATTGCCCGTGCCGTTGCAGGCGAAGGCGGTGTTCGTCAGCGTCTTCGACGCGGCCCACTTTGTCGTGTCGCTCGTATTATCGACGTTGCCGAGGCCGACATCAGCCTTGACGATCCAAGCCTTGATCCAGGTCTTGATGGCGGCCAGCGTCTGCTTGAGATTGCCAGCGCCCTGATTGGTCGGGAATGTGTCGGCATCTGCCGCCGCTGTTGCCGCCGACATTCCTGAGAACGCCGGGAGCTGCGCCAGAGCGGCCGTCCCCGCGAGGTCGGTAAAGTTCGGCTGCGAACACGCAGGGACACCCGATGTGGATATTTCGAAAAGCCATTGCGAAGCCGAGCAGGTCTTGGACTGCACACCACCCAGCGTCGACGCCGTCGGGACCGGCAGACGCGCCGCCGGCAGAGTGCCGGTCGTCAGATCCGCCGCGCTCGAACTTGTCGCTACAGCCGCGATCGCCACCCCGCTGCGGTAGGGCGTCCAGACATGCGTCGACGTGTTGAGCGCCCCGAATATGACCCACGAAGCACCGTCATAGAATTTGTAGACGACCGGGTTAGAAGTCGTGTCGGCCCAACACTGGAAGTGCACAGGGACCACTGTCGGTCCGTTCGCCGGAGCCGTGGTACCGGAGTTGCAGGTCTGAATTGCCAGCAGCGCTGCGTTCGCACGCGCGGCATAGTCAGCCATGTTCATGGGGCCAGCGACAGGCGTGACGATGCTGCCCTGCTCCGCTCGCGCCGGTGCGACAAGGATCAACGCCGCAAGCGGGAGCGCTCGCAGAAAGCGGAGAGCTTTCATTCGGGTAACCTCAGTGATGATGAGAATGGATTACGGAAGAACGACGACGACGCACTCAGCGATCTGCGTCGGCTGAACGATTGGTGAGGCCGCGCCAGAACCTTTGGAGTCGATTACGACGCCCCCACTGAGGACGCCCGCGAGTGGCGTCGCCACTGCACCATTAACAATGGGAACAGCGTTGCCGCCGGCAGCCAGATTTGCACTGCCCGTAGTGGCTTTGTCGTAAGTTGTTGTTCCTGTCGAAAGCGACAAGGTGTTGCTATGATCATGCGCCGCCATCTCAGCGATGGTCTGAGCATGCGACTGTGACCCGCCTTTTGCGCCGATCCTGGATGTAGCTGTTCCGAAGTAAGTAGATGTCAGAACGTTGGCAGCGCCGAAGATCATGTCGTCGCGGCCTGCCATGGTGCGGCCCCGACAATCGGTCACGCCTACCGTCGTGCTGTCGCCGCCGGTCCCATAGCCCGTAATGAAAGCCGTGACTGTTTGAGAGCCGGTAACCGTCGCGGTATTTGGACTGGTCATGACGATGGTCGACGACGTCACGCTCGCGATTGTCGTGCCGGCGGGAATTCCGGTCCCCTCGATGGGCATGCCAGCGCCCAGGCCTTCGGTATTCGGCACCGAAGTGATCGTGGCGCTTCCCGACGTGAGCGTCCCCGTCTGAACACGGGTCATTGCCGCGAGATAATCAGGATAGGAAGCACGCGGCAAAGCCTGACCGACCTTATAGACCGTCTTCGCCGGGATCGTGCCCCACTCTCCAAACAACGTGGTTCCGATTGGGACGGATGGGTTCGTAACGCTGCTGCCGTCAGCCTTGTTGATGGTCAGCACCCGCCAATTGCCGGAGCCCAGATAGATGGCCTCGGCTGCGTCACCGGCCGCTGCGGTGTAGTTGCGCTGGGCCGGCAAGATCAACGAGGTTGCGTTGTAGGTGATCGGTGTGGCGCTGGAAAAGACCAGCGTCTTGCGCGCCCCGACCACGCAGGCCGACCCGAAAGATGTGATCGGCGTTGTGCCATTGATCGTCTGAACGGCGGACGGAGCCGCGCAGATATCCGTGGTGGAGGCGGCCGTGACGGAGGCCGTTCCACCGCCGACGGGCGGAGCCCAGAGGTGGTTCGTGGAATCCAGCGCGCCGAGCGCCACCCAAGAGGTCCCGTCATACTGCTTGAACACATTCGGCGTCACCGATGTATCAAGCCAGACCTGGCCTTTGATCGCGACGGCTGAGCAGTCCGTGGCAGGCGCCGTTGCGCCAGAATTGCTCGATATCAGAGCGGCTACAGCCGCATTGACGCCCTGCGCAAAAGTGAGCCCCGAGACGGTCCCCGTCGTCGGTAGACACCCGGTGCCTTGCGCGGCCGGCGATTGATTGGTGCCGCCCAGCGTGAGGGCAAGTGCGATGGCCGCAAGCGGGAGCGCTCGCAGAAAGCGGAGAGCTTTCATTCTGATATCCTCAGCGGTGAACGGTTTGGGTTGGTGCGCGGTCAGCGCGTCTTGCGGCCGATCGCAAGCGCGATCCGCGTCTTGTCAGTCCATTCTGGACCTAGGATTGACGCGGTCAGACGTCCAGCTGTCGCTTCTTTGATTGCATCGGCGAGCGCCTGCGATGACGTCCCGATACCTTTGGCATCATCTGCGAACGGGCGCTGGATATCGGTCTGCCACTTTGCCGACTCGAAAGCGTTATCGAAGTCCAGCGTGATGTCGCGGCAATTGTCATCGCTGCAGAAAATGGTCACCGGTTGCTTTGGCATCGCCTCCAGTAGCTTCTGAAGCGCATTGACTTCAGCCTGTTCAAGCTCCCCCCAAGCGTATGGGTTGACCTTGCCCGATGCAGTCGCCTGCTTCACGGGTTCGATCCGCGTAACGTTCACGGGAGGCTTAAAATATGCCGCCGCAGACAAGCCGAGCGCCGCGGTCGAAACCGCATAAAGAATGACGATGTGCTTCATGGTATCTCCTACCAGCCTTGGATGGTGATGTTGGTCTTTGGTGCGTCGGTCGGCACGCCGACCAGCCGCGGAATGATCGTGCAGCCGTTGAGGGTCTCGTTGATCACTTCGAAGTCGAAGGCCTGCAGCGCGGTGTTGGTGATCTGGATGGCCGGCAACGGGTCGGTATTGGGTCCGGCATTGAACGGCTCTGCGAGCGTCTTCCCGTTTGAGGCATAGACAATTGCAAGCCCGGCCGCCGGCACCGTGATCTGATTGAGCGAGGTGCCGACCCCAGCGACGAGTGCCCAGGTATCGAGGCGGTCGGGAACATCGACTGTAACGGTGAATGACAGCGCGATAGCGACGACTTGGGGGTCTCGGGTTTTGAGAACCAGCCGCGCTCGGAAGTAGCGACCGACATAAAGCCCCGGCTCGTATTTAGTCCAAGGCCCGAATGAGACGTCGGCGTTGAAGACATCCGGCTCAGCAAAGATGTCGTTGTCGGGATTGTCGACGGGATCGAGCGAAAAGACGTCGCCGACGGCATCGTTCTGGGCGACGGAGACTTCTGGATACACCTCGACAAGGTCAGACGATCCAGTCGCTAGAAAGTCTGGATTGTTGAGGATGTCAGGATTGTTGAGGAAGTCGTCCGTAACGGTCTGGCTCGTGCCTTTCCATGTGATCGTAACCCGGCACGGCATTGCTCTGAGCGCGTCAATGTAGCGTGACGGATGCAACTCGTATGTGCCGTCGCCCTGCCCGCCCTTGTTGAGAACATCGGCTTCGGCAAGGAAGTCATCGATCGAGAGGAAATCGCTCGTTCCGCCAGTTCGGATGAGAGACCCCGATTTGCCGACGGTGCCGGTAAAGACACCATTCCAACCATCGGCGAGCTCGTCGCGAACAGCGAGCACGTTCCGAACAAGCGATGCGCCGACGATCTCAAGCTTGGCTGCATTAACACTGTAGGCTCGGCTCAGATCGGGACCGACATAAGCCTTTACCCAATACGTCCCGTTGCCGTGCGCCGCGAAAGGCGGATGAGCCAGCGTCCCGAGTTCAAGCGCCGATTCCCAGCTGTCTCCCTTGCGTACCGCATAGCGAACCGGTCGGTAATCCGTGACCTCATTCCACGAGATTGATCCAGTACCATCCACGTAGACGGCACCACGAATGATATCAACATCATGAGGGGCCGCGGAGAGTCCGAGCAGCGTCAGCCCGGATAGCGTGCTCCATCCGGATACGTCGTTGCCCTCGAACTGGAAGCGGACCCTGTAGCCCCAGACACCCGGCGCCGGCAGCGGCACGTCGAGTGAAAATTGCGGATATGGCAGGACATCCAGCGGCTGCCACGGTCCATCACCATCTGCGAACTGAACTTCCGACGCGGCGATGCGCCCCCGCCGAGCCGCAGTCCAGGACAGACGGATGATGGCGCGAACCGAATTTCCGATTCCATCGGTCGCTTCGAGATACCGGAAGTCCTGCGGGGCAAGACTGAAGGGATCGGCCGGCACCGTGACATTAGGGTTATACGGCGGGATCGCTCCCTGATCCGCCAGCGATATTTCGGGCGCGTCATCGACCAGCGTCAGGGTCGCGACGAGGTCTTTTTGATGCGTGATGCCTTTGACGCGATAGATGGCGGTCTCTTGCTCGGTCTCGCCGAAACCGAACAGCGTGCCGCGCTTCACCAGCGAGAGGTCGCCGAGGACGGTCAGGCTTGTGTATTCGCCTGCCTGCGTGGCCGGGTCGACCGAACAACCAAACGACCGGACATCCTCCGGCACACGGAACCGGAAGCCATACGACTTGCCAAGCTCGATGGTGACGACCTCGTCAAAGGTCACCACCTGCCCGCTCACTGATTTAACCCGGCCTGATGCGAGGCCGATCAGCATGACATCGTGCGTGACCCTGACGCGATCGCCGCGGGTGCAGATCAGATGCTCCCACCCGACATTGAGCGAGATGTTTTCCGGCCGAAGCCGGTTTTGCGCGATATGGAAGCGCCCATGCTTCCAGATCAGGTCTGGATCAGTGACACCGGGGAACTGCAGTCCTTCGAACAACGTGGCGTTGGTGGCGTCATAACCGTCGTCGTAAACGATGCGCTCATCGGCGGTGTACGAATTGTTCTCGTTGATAAAGTTAACGCGCCATCCGTGCGGCTGCTGAGCATACGTCCGCTGGCCCTGAAAGCCCCACGAGTTGCGCGGCGTGAAGTGGTCCACGATAGAATCGGTCGGCCGATCCCAGATCACGCCCCACTTGCCGTCGATGAAGGTCGGAACGGCGCGGCCCGCCGCTGCAACGTCACAGAGCTTGTCGTACACCGACCCGACGGAGGTGATGACCTGGTTGAATTTGAAACCGTTGTTGACGCAGTACACCCACCACGCCTGCAGATTGCCCAAGTCGATCTGATCGTCGGGCACGGGACGAGCGTTCGCCGGCCCTTGAAGAACGTGCCGAAACAGGTCGGCAGGCCACTGCGAAGCGGTGTTCGGCGTCCATTCCGTCCCATTAAAAGCCGTCACGAGCGACGAGCACAGCCCGTTGAGCGTGCTGATCACGCCATTCAGCTGGTTTGTCGCCTTGATCCGAATGGCCGTCAGACATAGCGGCTTCGGGAACGTGATCGGCGGCATCACCTTGATGCTGCGGAGCGCTGTCCACGTAAGGTCATCGACGATCTTGTCGTTGTCGTCGTGATCGCCGCTCGTCTTCCAAAGCCGGACGTCATACTGACCACGGGCGACCGTAAAGATCGTTCCTCGCCGCGAGGTGGTGGTCGATCGGTTAAAAAAGACCGTCCCGCCGGAGACCCAGTTGTTTTGACCGGTCAGACTATATTCGATGCCGACATGCGCTGTGATCGCGCGTTGCTCACCGCTTTTCTCGTCGATCAGGTACATGCCCTTCGGGGCGGTGATATCGACCGATATCTGATCCGTGTCCGGAGCCGTCGTCCGCAGATGCCAGCCGTCTGCATTCCGCAGTTCGATCGACAGCGATTCCTGATCCACATCGCCGGGATACAGTGTGATCGGCGGATCGCCGGGAAGTCCGGCGCGATGCTCGATCTCCACATCCGAGTACTGCGCAAGGGGCGTTTCGCCGATCTGCATCTGGCTGACGTCTTGCGCACCGTATCCCCAACAGAAAAGCATCCGTAGATATTCGTCATCGCCAATAAGCTCGGTGTACGGCTTCGCCGCGTAGTAAGGCGACTGCCGATGAACGCCGAGAACAACGGGGATCAGTCCGAACGGATTAGCCTGGTTTTGCGCTCCTTGGATCGAGTTGACGGAAGCTGGCGCCCCGTTTGAAACCGAGTCTGCGGGGCGCACGGGGAACAGCGCGTTTAGTGCCATCGTACCCGCTAGGACGATCCCTGCGGAGGTCAACGCCGTCGCAACGGATATCCCGGCAGCACTGGTAACTCCGATCGCGCCTGCCAAGGCCCCGCCGACTGGCCCCGCCAACGCGAATGCCGCCACCACGACGACGAGCGACAGCACCGAACGCAGGATATTGCCGTTCTGTGGACGCAGCCGAAACGTAAGCGTGGTGCCGGCCTTCACGCGCACCTTGGACCAGTTCGCCGTTTCGACGATATGGTCGCCCAGATACACGACGAAGTCGCGGCTCAGCACCAGACCTGGACGAGCCGACAGCGCCATCATCATGATTTCCATGATGGACAGGCCAGCCGGAACGAAGCATCTGATACGGTGTCCAGAAATCGCATTTAACGGGTGCGTGGTCCCGATAACGCGCACCGACGCCTCGGGCGGGATGATCTCCCCGTGCAGCGATGCTTTGATGAGAGCGTTCATTCATGGTCTCGATACCGATAGAAGCCCACGACCCGATGCTTCAGCGGGCCTTCGCGATAGCGTTCGATGATGCTGGTCTCGCCGGCCGAGACATGGAGAAGCCGGCCCGGCTCGGTGACTATGCCGACATGACGCGGGAAGCGGCCCTCACGCATCAGCACAGCGTCGAAGGCCTGCTCTTGCCCGGCGGTTATCTCGTCCCACGGGTCGAGTTCTTCGGCGATCAGCGCCGCCAGCGCCTTGCGGTCGTCAGCAGTGACGTATTGGTCGGAATAGGATGGAAGCTCGATGCCGCGCAGCTCGCGCATCACAGCCTGCAGCAAGCCCCAGCAATCGTATGTCGGGCCCCTGCCCTTATCGGCATATGGGAGGCCGACAAAGCGATCGAAGGTCACCTGGGATAAGAGCCCACTAGCGGCCCGGCAGGCCTAACCTCCCGCGCTTCGCCACGGCAGTCCGCGGCGATCATCGCCATAGCGGAGCTTCGCTGCATCACTGCATCGCGCAGGAAGACGCAGGTTTGCTGGGATGGAAGTTCCGCCCGCTGTTCGACGCGGTCCATCGGACCGCAGAATTCGCCGTAGCAGGTGAACGTCAGGACAAAGACAGCCGTCATTACGCCGGTCATCGCATCACCTCAGATAAAAAGGCCGGGGAAGTAAGCCGGCGAAAAACTTCCTGATGGGTAAGGCTCCGTCGTCAGTGAATCCATCGTCAGGTCGAACTGCAGCGTCATCGCGTCGTATGTCAGGTTCGACATGTCGAGCGCCGGCCAGTTCATCTCGACCATGTCCGGGTCCGAGGCCAAGACCGCTTCGATCTTCACCGAGGGCGGCGAATTCACCGAGCGTGCAAGTGGCACAAGGCCGCGGTCGACGTTGGCGATCGTCAGCTTCGATGCCGGCGGCGATTTGTCCTGTTCATCCGGGATCGTGACGTCGACGCCCGCATACATAAAGGTGATGCCGCGGCTTACCGTGCCGTAGGTCAACGGGTCCGTACCCAAGCGCGTGGTCGGATCAGTCGTCAGATAGATCGGCTCATCCAATTCTGGGTGCGTGATGGTCAGCAGGAAGATCGGCACCTCGCCGGACTCCTGCCCGAAGATCGCCTCCCGCATATTGAGCGAAAGGACCCTCACGGCAGCACCTCAAGCGAAATAGGGACGCGGTACGTCCCGCCGCCGATCTGTTGCCAGCTGATCTGACTTCCTTTCGGGAACCGGACTAGCAACGTCTCACCAAGCACCGTCGGGTCAGGGAAATTGAACGGCAGCGCGCCCTTGATGAGCGTCACGTTGAAAAACTGACGTAAAATTGCGAGTTGCGACCGCTCCACTTTGATCTGTCCTGACAGCGGACGCACCACGGCCGAAGTGCGGAGCCTAGTGATCGAAACACCGGCATCCGGCTTATATTCGAGGATCCCATCGCCCTCACCTTCGGAATAACCGATGTTGAGGCACTGAGGCAGTTCGGCGGGCCAAGCATCAACCACGGGTCACCTCGACGCCAGCCGGCCGCGCTGGGCCAGCACCTGGCTGGTCGCGCTGCCCGGGTTTGCGGCGTTCTTTGCTGTGATTGAATCGACGAACACGGTCAGGTCGAAACCGCCGGCGCCGTCGTCTGACTTTTGCGTTTGGCCGGCGCGGCTGGAATCTTCGACCAAATTGACGGTAACGTCTCCGCCACCACCACGGGAAGCCGCGGAGTTCGGGATCACCTGAGACCCTCTGGGCAGATTGACGATCTCCGGTCCGTTTTCGCCGACCCAGCTTGGACCGCCCCGCCAGTTATCAGTTCCACTGGCGTTACGACCCGTTCCGAAAATCGATGAAAAGAACGATGCTGCAGGCGACAAGCCGCCGGATGATGGAGCGTTAAAGATCGACGCGAAACTGGAGTTGATCGCGCTGCTGGCCAACGTGCGGGCAAGATTGGCCAGAACATCGTTCAGGCTCCTACCCTGCACGATTGCATCACTGAACGCCGTTGACAACGCAGACCCAAACTGCTGGCTGGCGCTGTTGATCCTCGCCAAGGATTCCCGCGCCATATCGTAGGCGGCCGTCGCCGCTCCCACCGCCACAGGCGTCTCAAGGAACTTCTTGTTATGCTCTGCGGTCAACTGAATGCCTGACGCGGTCAATGCTTGTTGGGCACTCATCGTGGTGCGAAGCTTCTCATATGCATTGATCTGCGCCTGGGTGACTTCGCCGCCATCCCGCATGATCGCGTTCAAAAGCTGGAATTCTGCACGCAGTTGTTGCTGCACTGCGTTGTTCTGAAATGTCGCTGCGGTATCGGCATTTATCGTTGCCGTTCGCTTGGTGAGCTGGTCGATGGTGGTCTCGAACTGATCACGCCCATTGTCGGCTGCAATCTTCGGACCAGGATTGACGCTAACATTTCGGTTTATAGGTACACGGATCGGGTCGACGTCCTTCTGACGCTTGGCGATCTCATCATTCAGGTCCTGGATGGCGTCGTCGACGGCGTCCTTGGTAATCTGATGATCGGCATTCTGGATGTTCGATCCCTGGAACAGTTGGATCGGGTTCAGCGGCTGGCCGGCGTCTAGGGTCTTCTTGATGTCTTCATACTGCTTCAGCAACCCGTTGAGCTGATTGAGGCTTGCCGTGTCGATGTTTGGCGTGATCGCGAAGTCTTTGATCGCAGAGATGAAGCTGTAAACGGACTTCACAGCATTGATCACGGCGACGGCGCCATTTACTGCGTCGTTGAGCAGCGGCAGCACATCACCGACGGCCGCCTTCAAGCTGGAACCCCAGATCGTGGCGGCCTTCTGCCATTCCTCGGTGAAGACCTTGGCCTTCTGAATGGTTGCGTCGTCGATCACGGCGCCTGCGGCGTTGGCCTGGGCTGCCAGCTTCAGATAATTGTCGCCGGCCTCATGCAAGCTCTGAGAGAACTCCCGCGAGAAGCCGAGGAAGCTGCCTATCTGCAAGGCGTCCTGGATAGTCGGCGCGCGCTTGATGATGTCGACGGCACTGACGATGAGCGAGTTGGTGTCTTTGAGCTGCCCGTTGCTGTCCTTGATCGCGACGCCATTCGCCTGGAAGACCCGGGTCAGATCGTTGGCCTGGAACTTGGCGTCCTGAAGGCGGGTCGCGAAGGAATCCACCGAGCGGCTAAATTCGTCATCACCAAGGCCGAGCGAATTCGCGCCAAACTTGAGCTGTTGAAAGCGCTCGGTGCTGAGCCCGACGCGATCGGCAATCGAGGCAGTATCGGCGAGCGATTTATTCAGGCCGGCAACGAGAGTAATGACCGCGCCAACGGCTACGCCGGCGATACCGAAGCCGGCGACCATGGAAGTCAGGGATTTCGTGTAGCTCTCGGTGTTCAGCTGTGGGTCAAAGGATTCAAACTTGGCCTCGATTTCGGCGACCTTCTTGTCGGCGGTGTCGCCGATAGCCTGCATCGCCTTGTCGTACTTCGTCGTCTTGGCATCGACGTCAATTGTTAGCGCTGGATTGGCCATCGCGTTCTAGCATCCTATTGAAGGCAGCATCACTGGGCGCTTCTGGCTTCTGTTCGGCGCCGTGGACGGCATTCCAGCCCTGAACGCAGGCGGCCAGCTCCCACGGCGTCAGTTCGTCGATCTCGCGCGGCGAAAAGCCTATTGCGGCTCCGGTTCCGTATTGAGCGGAGCGGACGAAGTAGAAGCGGCCGGCTTCGCTGCCCGCGTCTTTCGTTTTTTTTTACCCAGTTCGTCACCCTGCACGCCGTAGACGCCGGCGTACAAGACGCGCGCCGCCAATGGGGCCAGGGGGCCGAGCGGCTGATCCTCGACGAACTCTTTCATGAGCTTCAAGGTTTCCGGCACCGACGTTCCGCCGCCGATCAAGCCGAGCCTGATCGCATTGACAACATCAGCCTCGCGCCACGATCCGCCGCGGAGACGAGTGAAAATCTCCAGCGGCCCGCTCGGAATATGGATGATCTCGCCATCCATTCCCGTGGCGGAAACGCCGCACTTGTCCTGCAGCTCGAAAAGCTGCTTGTGCTTGGCGACGTTGAAGTCGTACTCGGCATTCCCGAACGGAAGCCGGATCGTGCCGTGACCGCTCACGGCGTGGTCCGCGAGACCTGACCGTCAGACTGCAGAGTGGCCGTGAAGGTGACGCGCTGGCCGCGCTGGCCAGTGATCTCAAGATCGGAAATCTTGAATGGGCCGAGCCAGACCAGCGTGCCCAAGGTAATCTGGACATTCTTGGTCTCACCGGACTCGAAATAGTCGTCCCAGTCAGTGAAGTCGTCTTTGTCGACGACACCCGAGAAGTCGCAGCTGGCGGAGTTCGATGTCACGTCGCGCTCGAGCCACGACGGCGCATCTTCGTCCGCGCAATCGGGCACATTCGTTTCCGACAGTGCCGCGGTTCGCTTGAACCCGCGCGACGTCGCGCCGCAGGGCTGAGCGAAGACTTCGGGCGACGCACCGTCACCGAGCTTGATGAGAAATTCAGAAAACCGAACCGTATCTGCGCGCGCCATGGCGAGCCTCCTAGTTTGTCAGGATGTGAAAGGTGAAAATGCCATGGCTGGTCAGGCCGTCGGGGTCGGGGATATAGTTCACGTCTTCGAGCAGGCAGCTGTTGACCGACAGCCCCGATTCCGAAAGGTCGACGTCATCGAGGGCGGCGATGATTTGCCTGCCCAAGGTCTTCAACTCGACTTTTCCGACAGCGCGCGACCAAGCATCGACCGTCACATACACCTCGGCTCCTTGGACGCACTCAATCTTTTCGTTGATGACCTGAACGTTTCCGAGCGATATGTAGGGCCATGCCGCGCCGGTGTCCGTCAATCGCTTTTGTTCTGTCGGCACGGCATCGTAAACACGTTGGCCCGCTACCGAGCCGGATCCCTTCAATGCGGCTACAATCGCCTTCTGAAGAGGAAGTGAGGGATCATCGATACCGGCCATGATCAGCTCAACACGCCGTCGGTGATTTTTTGGACAGCCCGCCGCTTCACGCCGGCTTTCTTAGCTCGGTAGGTGTTGAAGAAGAACGGTACGGCCGGTGCGTTGACGGTGCCGAATTCTTCGGCACGGGTGTAATCGTAAAACTTTCCCGAGCCTTGCCGCACTTCCTTGGTCGTCAGATCGCCGCCGGCCTGCACGCGCCACCTATTCCCACCGAGGTGAACGGCGGCCACTGATTTGGCCGTGTTGCCGCTCTTCACCTTCGCGCGTCCGCGGATAGCACTCGCCAGATCCTGCGCAGCAAACTCCGTGGCGCTTCCTGCATTCGCCTTGAGCTTTTCGCCGCGACGCTGCAGCTCGGCCTTAAGGGCTATGACACTGGCCTTGCTCATGCGGCGACTCCGATCTGACACAACATCTCGAGCCAGGCGCCGCCGTCGTCGGGGTCAATGATCGACTTGATGGCGTATTCCTTGCCTTCGCGCACGTCGCGCACGCGCCAGTCGGGTTGAACAAGGATCGTCTTGGAGTTCTGGCGGACCGTGATGTTAACGGCGTTCTGACTCTGCAGCCGGGCTGCTAGGATCGTCTCGCCGCCGAGTTTCGGCTTCACTTCTGCCCAGACAGCAAACTTTTCAACCCATCCGGATTGCGTATTGCCATAGTCGTCTTCAGCCTCTTCACGGCAATCAAAGACGATCCGATGGCGCAACGACCCGCTGGTTGCCATCACACCCTCTCGAACGCCAGCCATGTACCGGCGACATGCACGATGTCAGCGCCGGCGGCGGCCAGATCATCCAACACCTTGCTGACGTCGACGACTTCGAGTCCGTTGTCGTCATGATATACGATGACACCGCCGGGTCGGACGATCGCCTTTGCGAGATTCCGATCGTTCAGCACCGCCGCACGGCTGTGGTCTGCATCGACGAAGACGACGTCGCAGCCGGGCAGATCATCACGGACAAGGTCGAAAGTGCCACGGTCGCGTAGAAGCAACTCGAACCGCCCATCTGCGATGGCAAGCTCGCCCGGTGCCGCTGGGATTTCCTTCGCCTGAACCTTGCATGTGAAGTTGTAGCCCGGAGGAACATCGACGCCGACATAGCGGTCGACCGTCGCGACGTTCCGCAGGATGGCCGCCGCAGTGCGACCATTGTTGCAGCCAAATTCCACAACGGTACGGGCCTCAACGCTGCGCATGAGATGGATCAGGATATCGAGCTCGCCCGGATGGACGTATCGGCTAGGCAGCCCGCTCAGATCGGCCTTCGGCGCATCGATGGTGACGGTCGATCGCTTCGCTGGCGAATAGGTCAAGGCGGGATTTGGCTTGCTCAAGGTCAATGCTCTTTTTGCATGCGTGATGATGGCTGAAGCACTCACAGGGGTTGATGGGGTCGATACCCAGCACCGGTGCCGACTTCGCGCCATCGAAGAAGAAATCGCTTCGCTCGTATCCGCCGAATGTCATAGCCACCGGCGTTCCGACGGCCTGGGCGAGGACACCGGCGAAGCCCGGCGAGCAGAATACCATCGCGGACATGGACGTCAGCGCAGCCAAGGTCTCGAATTCGAGCTCGCCGGCATGACATTTTGCGTCCGCTTCAATGCGCTCGCCAACAATCCACTCCTTGCCCGGGACCAGATCGGCGACGGATACGACGAAAAACCGCTCACGGATCGATCGAAACAATTCTGCATACGCGGCATGGTCCGGATTGCGGGCGCCGCAGCCGCCCCAATCGGCGGGCCGGTCGACCAACGGCCGATACAGCATGATCGGCCGGTCCGTACCCCATTGCTCGAGCCAGACGGCTGCCTTTGCCTTCCAGCTCATCGGGATCGGTAACCGGAAGTCCGCGGTCTCGATGCCGGTCCCGGTTGTGGCGCACATTGCGGCCATGACAGAGCCGTGGCGGCGGACTAAGTCCGGCGGATAGGTGACGGTGAGTGCTCGGACGCCTGCCGGTGGGCGCGATCGCGAGAAAAGACTGAACTCCCGCATTGCATTCTTCGCCTGCGTGCGCAGCCGAGTCCGCTTGTTGATTACCTTTAGGCCCTCGCCTATCAGGTCGTGATAGACAGAGACCCATGAGCTCTCGAGCCAGACATCATGCGATGCCATCAGCTGGCGAATTACGGCTCGTTGGCGCAGATTGTCGCCAAGGCCCATCATCCCACGGACTAGAAGCGGCTCCATGCTTCCTCGAAACTCATTTTCGGATAGGCGTTGAGAGCCGATTCCGGATTGCAATTGAAGATCTCGATGCCTGGCGGCGTCGACCACTGAGCGGATAGCCAGCGCCGCACATTGTGCTGGCGCGGATTGTTGAGTCCTGCGGGATGCCGACCGTGCCAATGCTCGCCAGCAGCAAGCGTCATGTCATAGCCGACCAGGAGTATTCGCTTGGCGCCCCAATTGATCGCAAGGTTCAGCGCCTGAAACCCACTGTTCCCGCCGTCCCCAACCTGGTCGTCCGCCAGCAGGATGGAATGCTCACCGCGGGCGATCCTGACCCTCATTAAATCGAACTGCCGTGCCGCTGCGATCTCGTATGTCAGCCGCAGCCCCTTGAACGCTGGGACGCCCATATTCTTGCGCCACCACGCGCCGTCGCATGCATAGAGCGCATCGGCCCATGGACACAGCCGCCAGCTTTCGTTGACGGCAAGAAACTTCGCTCTCCCCCAGGCTCGACAAAGGGGCACGTTCTTTGCGCTCGGTCCCGACGCGACGACAACGGCCGTCTCGCCAGACCAATCAGGCGCACACAGGGTCATGGTACCGATGCAGCAGCGCCTTCACTGCGATTGAAAGATAGCCCTCGGCGAGCGTGTCTTCGTCGCCTCGATGCTCCCAGAGCCATGCAAGGATCATCAGCGTGGCGGCCTTGACCTGGGCCGGCGCTGTCTCTTCGTCCCAGGTTGGCGCTTCCCGCACCACGTAGCTGGCAATGTAATCTTCGACGGTTGATGTCGCCGCCGCGATCATGCGCTCCACTTCAGCGAAGCGGATGTCTCCCGAAAAGTCCGGGGGGCTGCCATCATCGCTTTCCAGGTCAAGCCGCAACTGGTCGTTGGCTTCCTCGATCGTGATCAAGTCCATCACGCAGCCTTACCGTCTTTGCCGTTCTGACCGCGCTTCACCGCCAACCGCCACGCGTCGGACGTCTCTGGCTTATCGGATGTGTCGCGCTGCGCGATCCAGAAGGAGCCGGACCAAGTCACGCCAGAGCCTTTTGCATAGTCCTGCGGACGCCAGACACCGCGATCCGTCACGACGGGTAGCGGGAAATCCTTCACAACGTCGCCGCGCGAGAACCGGAGCGTAAAGCCGCGTTCATCTTCAACGAGATCAAAATCATCGAAACCGAGACCGTCAGCACCATCGCGGCCGTCGGCGCCGTTCGCGCCCGGCAGGCCATCGCGCCCATCAGCGCCATTCTTACCAAGCACCGGTCCGAGATTCTTGTGCTCACCATTTGTCAGTGTCACGAGGAGATCCCCAGCGCGATCGATCACAGCGCCCGCAAGTCCGATGCCATTGAGACCGTCGGCCCCCTTCGCACCCGACGGTCCGTCCTTGCCGTCAGCGCCATCGCGACCTGCGGCCCCATCAACGCCATCGCGGCCATCATTCCCAGGAGCGCCATCAACACCGTCACGGCCGTCCTTACCGTCAGCGCCATCACGACCTGCGGCCCCATCAACGCCGTCGCGGCCATCTTTTCCGGCAGCGCCATCAACACCGTCACGGCCGTCCTTACCGGCCTGCGGTGGATGGGTCTCGATATAGCGCGCAACAGCAGCAGCGATTTGCTCATCTGACACGGGCGGCGCATCCTTGCCGGCCGGGCCGGGATCGCCTGGGGGGCCGGCCTCACCTTTCTCGCCGGCAACACCACGCTCACCGACGGGACCAGGCGCACCTTCCTTACCGTGGGCGCCGGGCTCGCCTTGCGGACCAGCAACCCCATCCGCGCCGCGCGCACCAGGTTCACCCTTCTCGCCGCGTTCTGGCTGACGGGCCTCCAGTTCAGCGATACGCTTCAAAAGCGACGCCTGCTCTGAGGCTACGAATTCACGGATGACCGGAGCAAGCTCGACGATCATGGCCTTGATCTGCTCAGTCTTCATGCTGCATCCCGATAAAGACCGAGTTCTTTGCGCAGGAGAGTTGCCGCAATCAGCCCGCGCGCTTCGTCGTCGCTGGCGTCATCTTCAGGCTTCGCCGGCGTCGGCAAAGCTAGAGCGCCAGAATCCGTCTTGAATGGATCGTCCTGGGCGTCCCGCTTTGCGAGCGCCGCAAGGCTGAAATCCTGTTGCTGCCTGTAGACGACGTTGCCGCCGGGCGTGGGACCAAGATTAATCCTCGCGCGGGCCTCATCGGGCGTGAAAGTGTTCTTGCCCTTATCGATCACTTCCATCTGCGTGACGCTATCCATGCGCAGCAGGTTGTCGGTGTCGAATTCAACGCCAAGGTTTTCGCCGTAGCCAATACCAAGTCCGAGATCGAGGCATTCCTCTGCATCTTCGATCAAGCGCTGAAGCGCCTGCGAGTAGTATTCGAGGTTCAGAGCTTGGACGTTCGATACTGTCGGCATCTGGCCGATACCGACCTTGTAAGGCGGGACATGATAGGTGGAGCATACGACCGTGTCGGCCCATTTCAGCTGTTCGATCAGCTGGGAGTCCTCGGCCGTGGTGGCGATCGACAAGAACTTCAGGTCATCGCCAAGCACGGCGACCTTGCCGACATTGTCGCCGGTGTAGTTCTTCTCCCAGTTATCCTTCAGCCGCTTCGCCGTATCTTCGGAAATCACCCCGGGCGCCGTCAGAATGCCGCTTGGCATCGATCGGTTGCCGAAGAACCGGGCCGAACTGTTCTGGATGTTGAGAGCTTTCGTCGCTGCAACCCCGTTCGCAAAGATCGGCGAGAGGCCGACCAGCGGATGGAACAGGCAGTTATAGCGATCGTGGATGATCTCAGTAGCCGGGACGATAACGCTCTCGGTGAGACCCGAGAGATTGTCCTGGTTCAACTGGTAGAATACGGACCCCTCATCGGACACCAGTGGCGTCACAAGACCAGGGTCGAGAATGTAGAGCGCCTTGACGTTGCCGCTGCCTTGGCCGCCGCGGTTATCCCTGCCCTTCAGTGCATAGGTATTGCCGCTGCTGAGCTTGGACAGGATCCAACTCTCCCAGAACTGGTTGCGGGTCTGGAAATGGTTCGGCTTCCGCAGCACAGGGCTATAGGCCGCGTTGTCGACTTCTTTCCAAATACCGTGGGAGTCCTTGGCGACCAGCTTCACCCGCAGCTTTGCAATGTCCGACGCGATAAGCGTCTTGCACGCGAAATTCGCCGGATTGGATAGAACATTGTCCCGGTTGACCTTGATGTTCCGCTGCCACGCGCCGACGAACGGCTCAAGGATCGTATACCACCCACGAGACTCGGCGACCGGCGACAAAGTGGTCGGCGCCGCCTTAGTGCGTGAAATATCAAACCCGAGCAGGCGCAATGGACTATTCCCCAGCCTGCGTGGCGACGATCTTCTCGAGCAACTGGTCTGACGTCCACCCATGGTACGGTTTCTTGCCCAGGACACGCTCATATTCCGCGCGCATCGAGCGCAGATCAGCGTCGTCGCCGTCCACCTCCGGCTTTACGACACCGGCCTTGGCCTTGCCGAGAGCGACCAGAACGCGGCTGTCCTTTTCGGACCGGACGATGAAGCCATCACCAGCCTTGAGACGGCGGGTGGCATATGTGAACGGCTTGGTCGCAATAAGATTTCGCATCATCAATCCTCGCGCGAGAGGAAGCGGGCGGCGAACCGCCCGCTCCAGTTTCGATTAGCCGGAGATAGCGCCGTAGTCCGCATCGCCGATATAGGCGACGGCCGAAGCGCGGCGCTTGGCGAAGTTCAGCGGACGGACGACCTTGATGGCCACCGAGTCCGTCTGGAACATCGACACGACGCTGGCATTAGCCGTCGGCGTATCGCTGGCACCGTCCGGGGCGCTGTCCATCTGGATCGCCGCCTCGGTCGAGAGCGAGACCTCCACGCCGCGGTCGCCGATCTTGTAGATGTCCGACGGCTTCAGCAGGATGAGGTCGCCCGCGCCTGCATTGCCGCCAGCGACGATGGGGTCGCCGAGCAGAGAGCCACCGGTCGCGGTCAGGCCGGGGAATGCCCAGTTGCCGAGCGCGTTCTGCATCAGGCCGAGCGACTTCGCGAGCGACTCGGTGCTGACGAACTGCAGGCCCTTGGCATTCTTCGCGGAGATGAACGTCGCATAGAGCGCCTTCACGTCCGCGATGACACCGTCGATGTCGTTGCCGGCGCTGGTGATCGCCGAAACGCCGTTGAGGATGCCGGCCGGCGAAACGCCGGACACAGCAGCCGCCGGACTGAGGAAGGTCTGATCGACACGCTGTGCCGAAGCTTCGACCAGGGCGTCGCGGACCAGCTTTTCAGCCGACGGAGACGAGTCCCGCAGCAGCTCCTTGGACACCACGGCGAGCGCGGCGACCTTGAGCGGCGTCAGGTTGACGTCCATGAAGTCGGCCTTGCTGACCGGGATAGACTTGGACTGGCCGACCCAGTAGCCCGTCGCCGCGCCGTCCTGGCCGGCGATGTTGACGTTAGCCGGGACCTCGCGGAGCGGCAGCTTGTCGAACACCGTCTGGGCGTACAGATATTCGATGAAGTCGGCTGTGTAGCGGTCGATATGGACCAACTCAGCGCCCCATTCACCGGACTCGGTGCCGCCACCGGCGACCGCAGCCTTGATGCTCTCAACGAGCTGAGGCGCAGCCTGGCCCCAGCGCTTGTGAGCGACACCCACAGCCGAGACATCGTCGATGCGCGCCAGCGTCTTGGCGATCACCATACGGGTGTAGTTCTGGCCGGGGAATGCTTCGTCCTTGTCGCCGCGCTTGATGACCGCCGGAGCGGCCAGGGCCCGGGCCTGCGTGCCCTGCTCGCCAGTGCCGCCGGCGATCGGCCGGGCGGTTTCAGCTGCCTTGCTCAGGCCGTCGAGCGTGCGAAGGCGGCCGAGATGCTGATCGACGGCTTCCACGTCCTTGGCGAAGCCATCATATTCTTCCTGCTGGGAAGCATCGAGGGTCGTGCCATCCTTGGCCGACTTGTCGATGACGCCTTCCATCAGGGCGACGAGGGACGCGCGCTTGGCCTCATAGGCCGAAATCTGTTCTGCGTACTTGCTCATGGTGATTTACCTTTTGATCGAGCGGATGATGAAGGGAGAAGCCCGATCGCGGGCGGGGTCAGCCAACCGAACCACGCGAGCGTCGTTGCCTGTCGCGGCTACGCTCTTGGGGTCGATTGGAATATCGGAATCGACCACACCGGCAGCGTCACGCAGCCTGCGGTCTATCGATTTGACGGCGGAGATGATGGCCTCAGCGTTTGCCGGGATCGACACGGTCGAGAGCTCGAAAATCTCGATCTCCTGAAACTCGATGCCGCCATCATCCTTGAAGGCGTATTTCAGCGGACGGAAGCCGATTGAGACAGCACGCACGAGACCGTGCTCGATCTCGCCCCACGCTGTGTCAACGCGATCCTTAAGCGGTCCTGCATCGCTAATGACCGGCATTTCGGCCTGAAACTTGATGCCCTTCGGCGTCGGCTTCTCAAAGGTAACGTTGCCGATCGGCGCATCGTGATTGTGCTGATGCAGCAACACGAGCGGATTTGCGAACTTGGCGCCCATCGGGTTGATGATGTCCTGCACGCGGTCCATCGCTGGCGTCGTAGCCCAGCCGGAGAACGTGCGGCGCTTCCCATCGAGTGCTTTCACCTCGATGACAGAATAGGCGCGGGTGAGCGCGGTCATGGGCATTGTTCCTTAGACGAACAGCATCTGGAATTCGGGGTTGCGCTTAGCCTCTGGGTTCCGAGACATCAGCATCACGGCGTTGAACGCGGCGATCAGAGGGTCGATCTTTGCCTTGCCAGCAATCTGCTTGGTGACCAGTACGGCGTTGCCGCGCTTCTCCACTTTGGCGTTACCGACGACCCAGTTCATCAGAGCTGAGCCATCATGCTCGATGGTGCCATCGGCGAGCTTCCGCTCGAGGCCGAGGACGGCGCCGTTCAGTTTGTATCCCTGGGCGATGCCCTGCAGCTGCTTCTCTTCGATGCCACGGGACACCATCTCTTCGATCATCGCCGTGACGCCGAAGGGATCGAGCCCGATCGCGGCCTCTTCCGGAAGCAGCCCGGCTTTCTGAACTCGCTCGATGATGTCAGCCAGTTCCTCGACGTCCTGCGTCGGGTGCTCGCAGATGGTGAGCGACTTCTCCTTCTCGAAGTCCCGAAGCCGCGGCGCGATCTCCTGCCGGAGCTTCAGCACATCCGGCTGGACCCAGGCATGAGCCCACAACAGCCATTTCCGCGTGTCGCGATCTCGGCCCAACAGAACAAGGCCGAGCAAGTCGTCCAGACCGCCGCCGTCGCCGCCGACCACCACCACATCGCTTCGCGTTAGTAGCGTGTCGAGGTCGCGCAGATCCTTGTTTGCGCAACGCTCCCAGTGATTGGCACCCGCCCAACGATTGTTCGCAAGGCGCAGACCGATCTCTACGTTCAGATGCTTGGCGAGGTAGACCTGATACTCACCGCCGGTCGCATCCTTGACCTTCTTGAGCTCGTCAACCAACCATTCGGCATCCACCGATCGGCCAATGTTGGGATTGGTCACATAGAAGAATGCTGGGTCGAGATAGGTCTCACTCTCGATCATCTTCTCCGGGAACTCGTAGAGAACCGGTAAGCTTTTGCGATCTTCAATCGTGCCATCGCGTACCGCGCGGAAGTACTCCAGCTTTGCCTTGAACACGCCGGCCGGCTCGGCGTCGGCCTGCGTCGACAGGTAGATGACGAAACCCTCTGGTCGCGAAACCTGCCCGCCGGTCGCCTCGCGAAGCATTGCGTCAGCGTGGGGCTTCTTACCGAACAGCCAGAGCTCATCGACCAGAACGAAGGCGGCCTTCTTTCCGGACACCGTCTCATTGTCGGCGGCGACCACCTTCAAGACCGCATTTGTGGTCCTGTGGGTGATCGATCGGATATGATCCTGGACGTGCAACAGGCCGCCCTGCGCCCAATCAAGCTCCGGATCCTCACGGATCATATCGCGCGCCGGTTGGAACGCGTTGTTGGCGACCTCAATTGTGGGGGCCAAGATCAGCAGCTCGGCGGAGTGGCGCCAGTTGCGGATGAGCGCCGTCACCATGATGCCGGCCGCGATTGTCGATTTGCTGTTCTTCTTGCTGATGAGCAGGAAGAATTCGCGGATCAGTCGGCGCGCCGTATCCGGGTTGTAGGCACCGAAGATCGCAGCGACAAAATCAAATACCCACGGCTCGCATGCCTCGCCGAAGGTCGGCTTTCCCGGCGCGTCGACAATCCGCAAGGACTTGAAGACGTCCAGCGCCGCGGCTGCCTCATCGGCGAACAGCGGGCTTGGAATAAGCGACCTACGCTGGACAATGCGATCTCGCCAGTCAGGGCAAGACGTCGTCCATTCGGGATTGAGCATCAGTGCGTCGAAACTGTTTTAGGCGCGGATGGTGGAGCATACTTGCTGCCCGGTTGAGCGACCTGTTCGGCGGAACGTTGGCGCTGAGCCTTCTTTCCGTTGTCGGCGCCGGCGCCTGACTCGTTGAGCGTCTTGGCCGCGAGTGCGAGAGACTTAAGCACCTCGGCCCGCTGTTTGAGGGACACCGCCTGCTTCAGCGCTTGGCGCTGCTGGTCGGCGTCCTCACCATCGATCGACGTATCGATCATCATCTCAAGCTCGCCGAGCTTTGACGTTGTGGCGTCGAGTTCATCCAGCAATCGAAGGGTGAGATTCCGGCCGCGTCCGACTATCGCCTCAGGGCTGGTCGTCTCTGGTGTGACCGGGGTCTGAACTATGGTTATCGTCTGGGGCTCGGTACGCACTTCCGGCTGCGTACCGGATTTGACCCAGCCCTCTTTCTTCGCTCGCTTGCGGATCGCGCCTTCCGAGATCGAGTACCACGCCGCGAGTTCGCGGTTAGACATTGATCCAGAAAGATAATCTCGCTTGATCTCATCCCAGTCGACGCTTGGCTTCTTGTCGGTCATTGACCAGTACGCAGAGCAGTACGCACCCTGATTTCTCCACCCAGGAAAAAATCTCTGAATGAGATGGGCGCCGGTCCAGAAGGCGAACGTCTGAATAAGTCAGACCTCCCCCCCTATGGATACTGCTTCCGCTCCTCCGATTGGATCAAGCTGTCGTGGACAGCCTTGGTCACAGTCTCGATGTTGTTGATGTCCCAGAACAGAACCGGGTCACCTCGATGTGGGATCTTGTGATTGGCCACTGGGCTATGGGGCGCTGGGTACCGGCCTATGGCTAGGTCACCCGAGCGCTGGCACCGGTAAGCATCCCGAAGGAATACCTCGTGGCGCAGCTGTTGCCATCTCTTCGTCTTGTACCATTGCCTCCAGGGAGACATCCTGTTGCGTGACAGGTCGGCCGCGACAACGTCGTTTGGAAGATAACCCAGCCTCGGAGGCTTCGTGCTCAAGCTGGGCTTCAGCATCTTCAAGCCCATGTCTATGCCTCACCTGTCGCTTGCGAGCGCGCCCGATCAAGGGGCTTAGCCTTAGGCAGAGCATCACCCCATCAAGGGGCTACCTCGTTCGAGGCGGCCATGCGGCGTTCAACTTAATTCCGAAAGATGCTGTCGTGCCGTCTCCAAGAGCATGGCCACCGACAATCTTCGCCGCGCAAGATGCGCTGTCATGGCCGATAGTTGATCGATACTCTTTGGCAGCTTCTCGCGGAAGATATCCTACAATCATCCCAGATACTTCAACGCGGACTGCGCTCGCATCGAAGTTATTATCGGCCTCTGTAATAAGCACAGCCTTGACCTTCACGTCATGGCCGCTTCCGCCATGCTTACGGTACTGCTTAGCTAAGGCGGCCTGGTATTGGGACTCCCCCACAACAGCCACCGTCCACCCGCGTCCAGGAGCGAGCTCCTTCGCATCAGGCGTGCCAAATAATCGAGAGAAAAACCCCATTCCGCGAGCTTAGCAAAACCATTGCTTACCGCAATCCACAGTCTCAGGGTCTGCCTCACGCATGGACAGGTCACAGGCGCCTTCCTGCGGGAAGATGGAGCGGCGCCGAGCTGTGATCCGTGCCTTGCCGCCATCCGTGGTCTTACGACCAAATGCCAAGACAACAACATTGTCCGTGCGCTGCACCATGGCCTACATTCCAATCAAGTGCGCGGGAGAAAACAGATGGCAGATCGAGCGAAGTTCTACGTCGTCAGCACCGAAGGAAAGTGGATAGTCGAGCATCTGGGCAAGAACCTCGGCACGTATAAGACGCAGACCGAGGCCATGGATGACGCGCGAAAGATCGCTAAGAGACAGCATGAAGAGGGTCACAAGGCCCAGGTGCTAGTGCAAGGTAAGGACAAGCAGTTCCGCACGGAATGGACCTACGGGGACGATCCTTCGGAAACGCTGGGCTAATCTAGTCTTTAGCCCATACATCCGTTTGCGGTTCGACCTGGCACCTCTACGTCACCTACGCGGTAGGGTAAGGTTAGCTTTTATTTCCTGACGCAAAGCGCCGATACTTCACCGGCTTGGGCACCGACATCTTCCGATCTCCGTCGTTCAAAATAATCGGCACCAGATCGTCGGCGATGATCTTCTCCATCACGACCTTAACGAGACGAGTTCGAGATATACCGCGAACTTTTGCAGCTTCCTCGAGATATTCGGTATCCAACGCAACAACAACGTTCTTAATCATTGTCCTTCCTAGCGAGCCGATAGAGGCAATCGCATAGGAGCCAAATCGTGCGCTCTCGCGATCAGATTAAGGTTTGTTAATGACAACGATTATTCCAGCGGTAGAGAATTACTGGTTTTGCCGGATCTGCGGCCTCAGCCTATCCTTGGCAAACGTCGGAATCGCGCGCCTAGCGCAACAACACCGGTGCTGGTAGCTTTGACCATATGACGAGTAATCCGAAATTGCCGAGAACGCTGAGCAAGTCGCCACTGAATATGCCCGAAGATGGAGACATCGAGTCCATCGTTGCTTTCGAAGTCGGCACAATGGCAATCAGTGACTCACCCCTGTTAGGCCTGCTGACTTTCGTGACTCGCGACGGCCACTACGATTTCATGATCGACGAGCAAATGGCCAACGCGATCGTTCAGGAAGTCCGTACCTTTCTTAGAGGCGACAGCCCGCAGCTTCCCGAAAACGACGAATAGTCAACTCACCCTTGGTCCGTAGAGCTTGGCGCCGATGCGCTTAAGCTCTTCCTGATCTACCCACGACAAGCGGTAGTCATTGAGGTTGACCACCAAGATGTCGGCGTTGCGAAAGCCGCTTGCCTTCAGCGCTTCACAGTCGATCGGGCGGCCCGGTGTCGGGCTGTTGGTTCGGAGGTGCATGGTCACGAATGAGTGCCGCTGCCGGTCGGCGCGAAACGATGGGCAGCGGGGATATTGGGAGACGCTTCGCGCGGGTCGCTATTCGCAACCGGTCTACCTGCAGCGCAGGTGCGGATCGCAACCGACCGGGATCTAACCGGCGCAATTGGCCCGACTTAGGAAACTCACGCATGACTGATTTGCGGTCTGACCGCAATATATTTTGATACATATTCACATCGTGAATCAGGAGAGAGAAATGTCGCAGCACTGCGCAGGGTAGTCCTGGGATCAGCCGACAGCTTCCCGTGCCGCCGTTCGCATCTGCGGGCCATTCATCGTAGGTGACAATAAAGCTGACGCGTCCACATAGAGCGCATCAGCTATCCGGAGTAGCCACTCGACTGATACGTCCAACTTGTCGTTTTCCAGCTTCCAAACGGTTATCACGTGGCAGCCTAGCTTTGCTGAGAGTTTCTCTTGGGTCAGTCCCCTCTCCTTCCGGACAGCAGCGATTTGCGAACCGACCTCTCGCGTTTTTTTCCCCGCAGCCAGCCCACGAAGCGTCTCAGTTAAACCCCGAGCCGAGCTCTCTGATTGCTTGACGATGACGTATCCGCTGGCGGCGAGTGCTTTTGTGATTTGTTCGGGCGTGGGGACAGATTTCCATTGGGAAGCAGCCTCGGCCAAAACGGCTTCAGGTGATAGCATCTCACATCTCCTTTATGACGACGCGCCCAGAACCAGGGCTACTTCACGCACCCCCATTCAACATCGGTATCTTCTGGGGGGCCACTGATAAATCTGCTCAGAATGTGACCTCCATAATGTCCACATGCGGAACCAGCATCGCGATGTGGTCGACCAATATCTTGACCGTCCCGTCACCGCGTTTCTGCTGCATCGCGCCATAGACTTCCTTGCCTAGAGCAGTTGAGAACACCCGAACATTGCGGTTCTTCTCAAAGGGCACACTCGGTGTCTGCTTCGACTTCGGCAGCGCCGCCTGCTCGAGCTTGCGCTTCTCAGCAGCGACGGCGGCCTGGAACGCCTCAAATGCAGCCTCGTCCACCGCACGCAGATCGGCAATCTCACTGTCCGTCAATGTCGCATAATACGGCCTGTCCAGATTGCCCGTAGGTCGCGTGTAGAAGTCGCGAATGCCGCGATTTACCTTCTTGACGGCATGGCAATCCTCGTTCGAGCCAAGGATGCGAACGAAGGCATAGCCCGGAATCAGCGCCTTCGGGGTCGCTTCCATGGACAGCACGGGCCGACCAGACTGATCCCGCTTGTTGGTAGGCCGGCGGATGTAGCTGGCTGGGCACATGGCCTCAAAGCCCCGATCCGTCAAAGCAGACACCGCGGTCAATTCGCGGTTCGGTTCGCAGAGCAGAATATGCCAAGCCTGATTCACGGTCGTATCCCTTTCAGTCTCAATTGCAGTGCGAACGGCCCGGAATACGCTGGGCTACGAAATCAACGCCAAGGCGAGCAGCCCAACCAAGACCACAAGCAGCAACGCCAAAACGCCGTAGCCCTTGCTCCCGAGCCACCACGCCGCATCGCCCATAGTGCGCGGGGCGGTCATGCTGCCGCCTCGTCGCCTGAAGGCGGCAGCTTCTCGCCGGTTGCTTCGTCGTAGCCTGGGGGGAAGCGCTTCATGAACCATGCGCCAAAGCGTTCCACGCCATCGATGTTCACGGTGTAGAGCTTGATCTTCAGCTTGTGGTCCGAGGCAAAACTCAGATTTGCGGCAAGTTCCGGGGTGTCGTTGTCAGCGAAATACCAACTCGGGTCGATGCGGCGGGTTGTATTCGGACAAACAAGCTCAGCAGCCATCGCCTCGGGAGGGCACCGGCAAGACGACGCACCCGGTGCGTTACCTGCCCATCGCGGCCAGCTGGACTCGTTGATGATCCAACGCTTCACCGCTTCGCGCCAATCCTTCTCAGCCGGTTCAAACGGGCCAGAGTCCTGCACCAGGACCGGCGCAGCGCCGGTGAAATCCTGTTCACCGAGCCATCGCCATGCAACTTTCACATACCTGGTCGCATAGTTGTTTTGCTTTCGAACCTTTGCGCAGTAGGCCTTGGCGCTGAACGTGATCACGGCTGGATCTACGCCAGCGCCGATCAACTTCGAGAATTCAGTTTCAGCCCGCTCTTGCTGTTCGTCCGAGTCCCTACGTGGATATTCCTTCCAAAATTCATTGAAACGATCACGCTCTGCCGGGCTCGCGCCTTCGCGGGCCGGCCCAGGTCCGTGGTCCTTGGTAGGGGTACTAGGTACTAGGTCAGCATCGGAGCCTCGCGAATCCTCGCGAATGATCGTCTCGTCCTCTCGATATGGCGGCAAGCGAGACGCTGACGGACGATCAATCTTCTGATGTTCCAACCACTTGGTGATTTCTAGGTACTGCGATCCACCGACCTCATAGCGTCGGATACATCCCTTGCCGGCGAGCTCAGTCAACCAACCATCGATCAGCGATGCGGCGTCCTCATCGTATGGATACAGAAGGCTCGCGAGCAATCGCGAGGCAGCGCGAGCCCTCCCTGCATCATCTGCGATCGTGAAAAGCTGAATGAACAGCAACCTGGCGTCTCGAGACAGAGACCCGATCGTCTCAGACTGCGGCAGTTCTGGTTTTATGGTTCTGATGCGCGCCATTACCGGCCCTTGGTCAAGCTGGTGACGTTGGAGTTCTCCGCATAGTGCTCTCGCCACGCCCGGAAGACCTTGATCTCCCGCTCCCAATGCGGGAGTCCGATCAACTCGGATAGATCATCGACGGTCGGCTCGGCGCCGTCCCCTGCGCAGTTGCGAATGAAGTAGTCTTTGAAGGCGACGCAAAACATGCACATCGCTTCGATCGGGTCGACGTCAAACCACTCGCCCTCTAGTCGGTGATCGGCGTAGAAGGCGTGAAATGCCGCTTCGAAAGAACGCGCGATCTCTCGTTGCGGTGTGTTAATTGCCATCGTCGCCCGCAGTTTCACATGCGACCCGGTCTGAATTGACGCCAGCCTGGCGGCCATATTGCCAGTGATGCCTATCTTGATGGGTCGCAGCGGTTCATTCTCGCGGCCGAACGGCGAGATGATGTAAAGATAGACCCCATCCTTCGGCATGTTTTCGACGACCAATGGCATCAGAGCATCCCCAACGCGCTTAAATAGGTCTCCAGGATCGTTTCGCGCTCGGCGCGCTCGTTGGCGTCCTGCTTGCGCATGCGGATAATGGTGCGCAGCGCCTTCACGTCGTAGCCGTTGCCTTTGGCTTCGCCGTAGACGTCCTTGATGTCGTCGGAGATCGTCTTCTTTTCTTCTTCGAGGCGCTCAATACGCTCCACAATCGCCTTGAGCTGGTCCTTGGCGAAGCTGTGGGTGGCCGCTTTCTGCTCGATTCCTGTGTTGTTGACGGCGCTCATTTGTTTCCCCCAAGTGCTGCATTCGCCTCGGCGATGCGCATTGCCTCACTGAACGGCGCCACGATGGGCCCGCCGAGCTCCCACGCGATCACGCTGTGATCCGGGCTGCTGTCGTCCATCCCGACGTAGCTCCAGCCCACGGCGTACCATTCAGCCACTTCGGCATCCGGTACCGATATCGTCTGGAAGCGCGCCTTCTCTGCTGCTTCGGTCATGACGCCTCCGCGAGTTCGGCGAATGTTGCGAGGAACTGCGCTTTGGCTTCCTCTGGCGACCAGAACTGAAGTGTCACGCCTAGCGGGCTGGTATCCGTCGACCATGGCACTGGCGCCGGCTCCATATTTTGGGCCCGCTCGTCAGTCAGGATTGCCATGTCGATGCGCTTCACCTCATCCGGCATGCCGAGATGAAGATGAAAACGCACCTCAACGGCACGCATGATCTTGTCCTCAGCCTCACGGTACCCGACTAAGAATGGCTTCAGCGGGCGCGGCACGTCCACCAAGTAGGCCTCGCTGGCATCGTGCAGCAGCGCCCATAGCTTGTTCTGAGGGCTGGCGACGCGCGAGAGCAGGACTGAGTGCTCTGCTACGCTGTAGAAACGACGGCAGTGCCCGCCGAACCGGCACAGCATCGATAGCGCGTGCGCGATGTCTTGGATTTCAACCTCGTGCGGCCGAGGATCGATGGGCCAAAATTGTTTCCCAGTTGCCGTTTGAATCCAGTCCCCGCGGACACTACCGCCCACGAGATCCGCAGCAGCGGTTGCTACCTGTGCTGCTTTCATGCTGCCACCTCGTCAAATTTGGTCGCCTCGTTACCCCATCCGTCGAAGCCGGGGCGAGTCTCTCGGCTGAACAGATCGGCGCGGCGGAGCGCATTGGGCGTGCTGGCCACGACGTGGTCGTAGAACTCGACCGGCTTTCGCGAATGCTCGCGGGCGATTCCGTCGAAGCGGATGTCGTAGATGTCTGTCGACTCCAGCGCGCGGTGCCCGGGATTGCCAGCAGTGCAGACCAAGATCGGCTCATGCATGGTGCGGACGCGATAGCCGGGGCCCATACGAACTGCGCCATTCACCGTCGTCTTGCGCCACGACATCTCGGTAATCGGCGTGAAGCCCCAAGCCTTGGCGACTTCCTGCGCCTGACACGTCGCCATGGCCCAGCCGCATGTCCACAGCAGCAGCAGGCAGTCGCCGCTGGCCAACTGGCCCACCGGCAGCGCCTTGATGGCGTCCAGTGACATGCAATCATACTGTGCCTGCGGAGACTTGCCCTCGCCTGCCTCGGATCGGAGCTCGAACGTCCATGGCGGGTCCGCTACGATCACGTCATAGCCGAACATCTGCATGGTGCCGAAGGGCCAGTTCACGCGCGCCTCCCGTAGAACAGGCCTGAGGCGTAGACGGTGTACTTGTGGCGATGCTTGACCGGATCACGGGACCGACGGGATTCCTTGGTCTCGACGATCACACCGTCCTTGATTGCTCGGATCCAGACAGCGCCGGCTGAATTCGGATGGGACGGCTTCGCCTTGATCAGCGGCAGCACGTCATCGATGAATACCTCGCACTGGCGCAGCGCCACATGACGAATGGCAGCAGCCAGCGCCGCCGGGTAATTGGAGCCGGATAGCGTTTCGGCGAACTCGGCCTCCACCATGCCGATGTCTCGCAGTTCGCGCGCGCTGTAGTCGTCAAAGCTGAGCTGCTGCGCTTCCATCAGAGACGGGCCTCCGCTGTGTTGCGACGATCGAGGGCTGATTGTCCGGGCGCCGGGTCGCCGAGCAGCATCGCGGTGACGCTTCTTGGCGCATAGTTCCGGTGCAGCGCCGCGTCGATCTGGTCGGCGTTCGGCTGCGGCCGGGAGGCGATGGTCACGATCTTCTTCGGCTTCTCACGCCATGCGGTCGCGTGACGCTCTTTGGTGTCAGCGCGGAACTTCGCGTCGTCGACCCAGCGGATATGAGATCGAGCAGCGCGTTTGCTGCGGCCCACCTGCTGCCGGAACGTTTCATCTGACGCCTCGATCGCCATCAGATGACGTGCGAGTGCGCTTTCTTCGGCCGACCATGTCTTGTTCATGTCCGCATCTCCCGGCGATCGAGCGCGGAATAGCCCGGAGGCGGATCACCAAAGGCGACAGCCGTCAGTGAGCGCTGAGCCACGGCGCGGCGGCGCGCGTCATCCAGAAGATGCGACGGAACCTTAACCGGTCGATCCTTGAAAACGGGCAGCGGTGGCTCGGCGGCGACCAGCTTCGAGACGCGGATCTTCTGCGGCTGCTTTTGCCGTCCCTTTTTCCGTTCAGGCGCTTCAATCCCGCGCCTCCGCAGATCGTCCATTCTGATCCTGGATGCCAGGCGCCGCGTGTATGTGGCGTTCACGCCAAGCGAGGCTTGAAGCGCGACCATCTCATCGAGGCGCCCCTCAGCTAGAAGCCCCAGCAGCTGGGCGCGCTGCTCCCTTGTCGCCTTCACTTGCGTGAGCGGGCGCTTCTCACGTCCTGCTCGGCGAACGGTGTTGTAATTTTCGTAGTAGGCTTTGCGCTTTTGACGGAACTCCGCGCGCTGCCAATAAACCACGGTGACGTGATTACGGCGGATGGCACGGGCTATGGCCATCTTCGTCATGCCTGCATGCGTCATCTCGGAGATCGCTAACGCACGCGCGACCGTGAACCGCGGAGCACGGAAGGGACCGAAGAAATCTTCCTCCGACACTCTGGTTCGCTTCAGCACATCAGCAATGATTTCCTCCGCGCTCATGCTGCTTCGACGCTCCGGCTGAAATTGGTGGCGTTCATGCCGCGACGGCCGCCGACGACCTTGAAGCGCTGGCTGGTGTCCTGCGTATGGGTGATCTCGTGGTGATGCCCGCACCATGAAGCGCCTGGCAGCGTCTCCGTGCCACAGCACAGGAAGTCCGGCGACGCGCCCTCAATGAACCGGCACTGATTGACCCGATCAGTGCTGAACGGCCGCAGATCTCCGAATGGGAGGTTGAGCGAGCCAATAAACGGCGCTGGCTCGATGACAGGCTCCGGTGCTCGGATGACGATCTGCTTCGGAAAGACTGGCTTAGCGGGACGCGGCTTACGACCAGTCGGCTTGCGGCCTGCTCCGGGCATTCCCCGGCGCTCAGTCTTAATGCCAAGCCGATGAGCGCGCCCGATGGCGGCATTGCGGGAGAAGGTCGTGGCATAGTCGGCGTTAATCTGCTCTGCCGCTGCGGAGAATGATCGCCCAAGATCGATCAGACGACGCAAGTCGCTATCCTGCTCAGGTGTCCATTTCGGCGCGCCGCGCATGTCAGGCCCTTCCTTCGGCTTCGTCATCGTCCCCTCCCCGCGTAGGCTCGCTTGGCTGGGGCGGCTTTGGCCGGAGCCATGGAGCGATCTTCAACGCGCACCACGTCCTGATGAAGAAAGCCCAAGGCAGTCTCCGTCTGAGCAAATTTGCGGTTCTGAATCGTCTGTGCATCGAGGTCGCCTTTGATACGGCGGCGTCCGCTGACGTCGGCTGGCCGGCTGGTTTCGAGAAGGAGGATTTCTTGGTCGAGCTCGGCGGCCTGACGTCGGCGCGCGGCGGTTGCGATTACCCGCTGCGCCCACCACCACCATTTCGGCTGCGCGCCATCCATCAGGATCTGGAGGACCTCGAAGCCGTCCTCGGACTGCAGCATCAACTGCAATTCCTCGATCGTGTAGCTGCGAGCATTGGACAAACGGTGCTTGGCGACGCGCTCGGTGCAGTCGATAAGGTTTGCGAGAAAACCCCACGTTTTAAGGGGCTGGCGAGCTTTGAAGAATTCCGTAATCGCCTCATGAAGTGGGGAAACGATACCCAAAATGGGATTTTGTGAACCCATTTTGGCACCCCCGGAATTCGACATGTCAGCAGTAGTGACCGATGCTGCACGCATGATGACTTACGCCCCAACAGTTGATTTGGAATTTGAAAAGCTCTCGCTCACGGCGACGCTGCGCAACGTGATGGCGTTCTTGGAGAACAGGCCGTCGGCTTCGAGAGCATCAACGACTTCGTCAAAAGAAAAAGCGGAGCCAGTCGAAGCCAGCCCCGCGAGTGCCGGCGCGGGAGTATTGAACGCCGGGGTTGGAAAAGGTGCGGCGACCGCTTGGGGGGAAGCAGTCGCCGCGCGCACACCGGCCTTGGAGGACACCGAAGTGCGATCTGAATGGGAACGGATGCGAGCGCCCGTCATGCGGCACCCAACAGGCGCGCAGCGATGAGAAGTGCCGACATACAGAATGCTATTTCACCGGCGAGCTTCATGCTGCACCTGCCTGCGCCGGTGCGTTCGATGTCTCACCGATGCCAAAGAAATCGTTGGGTGCGACATCACCGTTGGTCTCAACGCTGATCTTTTCCATCGTCAACCGGTCCGGCACTCGCCGGCCCGTTTTGAAGCGAAAAAGAGTGACCCGCGAAACGCTGATGCGTCGCGCAAACTCGTTGTCAGGGGTGCCAGTAACCGTGAGCCATGCGTCGAGTTTCATACCTTCTCTTAGTGTCCATAATGGAAACTGTCAATCTAATGTTTCCGTTTTGGTAGCTAGAAAAGGCTTCCGCAGTGGAAACAATGCGGTAATGGCACGCAGAGCTTCCCCTCCTGAAAATCCGACCGGCCTTTATCATGCACGGGAATACCGCCGCATGAGTCAGGATGAACTCGTGCGGGCAAGTGGCGTGTCGAAGGGGCAAATCAGTAAACTGGAGCGGTCCGCAGGTCCCAATTCCCGAGAGCTGACCCGCGCTTGGGCGGAGAAATTTGCAGCCGCGCTCCGGATGCCGGCCGATCGCATCATGTTTTGGGACAAGTACGGACCACCAGACGAGGACGATAGCGATCACCTTCCGTCCGAATCCGTCGCCGAAGCGCTCACGTCGTCCGCGGCGCCTCGCACGGTGAAACTAAAGGGGTATGTCGGCGCAAGCGGCGAAGCTGTCTATTACCGTTTGGCAGATGAGGATCTTGAGGAAGTGGAAGCACCAGAAGGGGCCACCGACCACACAGTGGCCGTCGAGGTGCGAGGTAAAAGTCTCGGGCCGGCGCTCGAGTCGTGGCTCGTTTATTACGACGACGTGCGATCCCCGATCACGCCCGACATGCTCAACCAGCTTTGCGTTGTAGGCCTTGCTGACGACCGGCTGCTAGTGAAGCGCCTAGAGCGCAAGGATGGACAAGTCGTTCTCGTATCAAACAATGGCGACCCAGACATTACCGGCGCTGTTATTGAATGGGCCGCCAAAGTAACAGCGATGAAGCCGCGCTAAGGGGAAACATCATGGGGTTAAAGGCCAATTTGGGCGCCTCTCTGATGATGGCATGTATGGCCGTAGCGACGGCCGACCAGGCCAACGCAGCTTCTGCCGATAAGCGCTCGTTTCCAGCCAAGGGAACTAAGACCTGCCGGATTACGCAGTATTCGAGCAAGTACCAATCGGAGAAAGGCAATCCGAGCACACGAACCCTGCCGCGTCCGTCGGTGAACAAGAACGGCTCCGTCGATATGGGATTTGCCGAAGACCTATATCCAGGGACGAAGCTCTACTTTCTCATCGACGGCCGGCGCTATGTCGGCCCAGCTGGATACAAGGTCGGCCTCGACAAGCGCGCGGTCGAGGCTTTGAAGAAGGACCCGGTTGTCCAATACACGTTTACGCGCTGGCCGTACCGGAATGAACTTAATGGCGCCGATGTGATCGAAGGCTTTGACGCCGCGTACCAAGATTGCCTTCAATTTATGAAGAGTGGCGCATAGTCCTTGTCCACCGCCCATACGCCGTGGTGGATGAACGGAATCTGGGGAGATCCAAATGGACCCGATGGAAGCCCTAAAGCACGTCAGAACGTTTATCCGAGTAGCGGCTCAGACGGACGACGTCGACGCGATCCATAGGAACCTCAAGGAAGCCGAGACACTCATCGCAAAGGTGCTGTCGCCTGCCCGGCAACCGAAGAGCCTGCCGGCGTCTAAGAAGCCCGCTTCGCCGCTCGACAAGATTTTGGATGAGCCAAGGATCGGGCTTGGGAATGAGCAGAATGCCCGGGAGAAAGCGAAAAACCGAAGCAGTTAGCGGGCGGCACTCGTGAGAAGGCGGCTGAAGGTATAAGTAGCCAATGCCATCGAATGAGATAGTGTCGCTCTATCGATTCCCGCCAAAGATGCACCCCAGATGATCAAACTGCTATCGACTGAAGACGGTTCTTGGCCAGCGCTTATGGCTAAATGGAAGCAGCAGTGCGAGGAATTTGGTCAGGATTTCGATGAGTTCGCACCGGCCTCCTTTTCGGTATTGAACCCGCTTGCCACTAATGGACACCACAAAGCGGCAGTGTATGGCTTCTATGTCGGAGAGGAATGCTGGGTGGTGTGTGAGGTAAACCATACCATGCTACCCGGATATGACGGATACGTCCTCCGGGTTCGAAACATGACATTTGCGCCGCGGTTCGATTTCGAAGATGTTGAGGTGGACGCCTACGGTCGCGTACTTACAGGACTTTTTGGCGGCGTTCTCGCCCTGTCTCATGATGTCCGCAAGGCGCCCCACATCAAGTTCCACCTTCGGAGCCCGGCGGATCGGACCTTTTTCCAGGCTCTCACGGAGCCTTTACTAAGAATTCAGGAATTTGACAGCGTGTCCGTAAAAGGTGCATGGCTGTACGTAACAAAAAAGCAGTAGAAGACTTATATGTGTGAAGTAGCCATGGAGGGCACTGTCGTGAACCCGTTTGAGAAAACCGAATTTAGGGAATCTCTGAAGAGCGCTTTTGTGGAGGCCATCCACAAGATCGGATATCGCAACTTCAAGAAAATCTCGTGGTTCGCTTCGAACGAAATGGCTTCCAGCGAAGAAATCCGCAAGGCAGCCTGATCCGCTCCTGCAATCAATTGCACAGCCCGCCCTCACCCGGCGGGCTTTTTGCTGCCTGTTACCCTGCGAGGTAATTCCCACCGCACCATGCGGCTGAAGAGCGCGTTTGAATTAGTTTCCACATCGGAAACTTTCCGGTTGACGTTTAGTTTCCAATATGGATACTCTCTCCCATCATATCGGGAGAGCGACATGGCGAAAGCCGAGGTTGGGAAGAACGAGCCGAGCACACCAGTCGCTCCGATCGTCCTCGTCAAGGCGAGCGATCCAGACCAGAAGCCGGTACTGTTCGCCTGCGGAAAATGCGGTCATCTCTATTCGCCGCGCATCTACGCCTGCAAGGAAGAGATCGCACTTCAGACCGCGCGCGACGCCGCGACCGACTGTTATAACTGTAAGACGCATAGCTCTTGTCAGCACTGCGGCGCGCAGTGTGAAAAGCTATGGACGGCGTGTGAGGCATGCCGCCGGGCGAAGCGCCTAGCGAGCGCCAAGCAAGTTCCCCACGGTGAGATTGAAGAGTGCTTCGGGTTTGACGGAGGCGAGTTCTACCGCAGCCCGGTAGACGCTGCCGACGACGGCGAGGACTGGGTTTACGCCAGCACGTTCCGGACGTTCTCGATCGATGGCGAGCGCCTCGACGAGTCCATTCTCGACGACCACCACGAAGATGCGTCGATAGATGACCTCGTTGGGCATGCCGAGCTTTGGGCCGCCATAGAGAAGTTCAACGCCGCCCAGACGTCCGGCTCATTTGACCAAGATCAGTTCCGTATCGCGAATGTCGCAAAGCTCCGCGACCCGCAGAACCATGATGCGGCCGCTGCAGGTGCCGCATGATCCGCGCCGCCTCCACTCCCCGCTATAGCGATTTTCGCCAAGACGAATTGGTGCGTTACGCCCATGGCAAATGTCGGGCCAAGCACCGGCCCGATGGCGCCAAGCTCCGATGGTTTCCGCAGATTGGCAGGGACATCGTCAACGACTCCGAATTTCCAAATGGTCACGACACCAATTTTGATGCCGTGAAGCGCGCGCAAGAAATCCGAGAGCACTGCCTGGAGCTGCTCGGCGAACCGAACGGGAGCGTATGATGCGCATGTCCGAGGAATTCGCGCGGCTTGATGAAGAAGCCCGCGTCCACGAAGGCCCAGATCAAGAGCCGGATATCGCGGACATCGTCGCCGTCGCGGTCCCCTTCCTCCTCGAATACATCTGCTATGCCCTCGCGGTCGCATGCTGCCTTGTTTGGATCGCGATCGGCAGCACAGGGGGGCGCGTCTGATGCCGCGCGCCTCCGCCAAGAAGCGTCGACAGGCCCCGCCCGCCAATGTGCTGGCAGGCCTCTCCCCTATCGCGCTGATGCTGCTGGACGCCGGTGCACGCCATCCACATGGCCGCCCGAACCAGCTTCGCCGCGAGGACGATCTATACGCCCGCGAACTGGAAGAGCTGCGCGAGCGTGGCCTGATGCGCTGGGTCGGCATCGACCCAATGATCACCGAAGAAGGCCGGGACGCCGTCGGCGCCGATCCACAGCTTGGCGATGCTCGCTGGAGCGAATGGAACGCCGAGCGGATTCGCGCCAAGAACGCGACCAAACCGGTCGAGCGCGTCTCCGTCACGCGATTGGCCAGCGAAGACCCGATCACCGACATGAACTATCGCATCCTCCGAACCATGAAGATGGCGGCCGTGGTGTTCGTGCGGATGAGCCCCGATCTGACTGCAAACGGCAAGGTGTTTGCATCTCGCGATGGCTCGCTGTCCAAGAAGTTTTACTTCGACCCGGGGAAGATGATTGAGCAGCCGGAGACGCGAGACAACCTTGTGCTGGCGCTTCTCAGTCGCGGCACCTGCCGATGGATCACCGACACCTTTGCCGGCACCAACATGTTCGGGTGCACTCAGCCGCTTGTCGGCGATCAGTGGACCGAGCGCGACCTGAAGACTTGGGCATCGCTCGACCGTCGCGCGGGCAGCATCAACGTCCGCATCGCGAACGGCGGCAATCGTACCCATCAGCGCGGCCAATATGGAGCGACAGCATGACTGTTCATATCCTACGCTTGCCTGCGTCGAGCGAAGAATGCGCCGAGGAATTCGGGCGGGATCTGTGGTTCCGGCGCGTCGACCCGTCCGACCCTGAAGCCTGCGAGGTCGAATTGCTCGATCTCTACCCGCACCGGCGGCGCGAAGTCCTTGCCAACAAGGACGGCGCAATGGACTTCGCCGCGCAACTTTACCTCAACACCATTCAAACCGCCGTCACAGAGGAGATTCACTGATGGACTTCGCACTCTTCATCGCGGCTGTTGCACTCGGAGCCACTGGCGGCGCGCTCGTCACCTTCGCCTGGTTGTCTGACCGCCTTACACCGACGCCGGATATTCCGGCCGGCGCCGTGACTGTTGAGGATATCGCGCGCGGAGCTGGCGTATGAATATCCGCGGGCAGGAACGCCGCGAATTCCCGCTGTCGGTGCGCAAGGCCGCGTTTAAGCGATGCTGCCGCGATGGCACCCCACACTGCGAAACGTGCGGGTGCGAGCTCAACGGCCGCACGTCGACGATATACGAACACGTCGTCCCCGACGGACTCGGCGGCGAGCCGACGCTCGACAATTGCAAGGTCCACTGTCGCACCTGCGCCGACGTCAAGACCTTCACCGAAGACAATCCGCGCATGCAGAAGGCCGATCGCGTACTGAAGAAGAACCACGGCCTGCGAGCGAAGGGGCATGGCGGCTTCCCCAAAGCGAAGCCTCAGAACCGCGCAACCGGCGGCGTCGACAAGTGGCGGGGGTACGCGCGCCCTTCCCATGACCAAACAAGCACTGGAGACGCGTCATGAACCAGTCCGTTCTGGTGAAGCGCCCTGTCGCATTCCGCCTGCCTAGAATGGACAGTGCGACCGCCGGTCAGACCCTCTCTGCTACCGAATGGCGCTACTTCACCGATGAAGCTGAGGCTTACAGAGAAGCCGAGGCACTCGGCATCGACTACCAAGCCCTGTTCGTTCGCGACGGCACCGTGATCACCTTGACCGAGGCTGAGGTTCTCGAAGCCGCCATCAACCGCATGGGGTGGCCCGAGATCCACGCGTTCAATGACGAGCGCCGCCGCGGTCAGGACATCTACGAGGATGCGGGCGGCTTCTGGATGCGCGCCATCCGCCGCCTGTTTGGCCTGCCGTCCCCCTATAGCGAGATCGAGACTTATCAGCAGGCCGCACGACGCATGGTGGCTGAGGCTTCCGCAGTCGGCTCCCATGAGGAGAAATCCCATGATTAAGCTCACCCCTGCGCAAATCAGTGCGCTGAACGATTGCAACGAGGCGGGCTCTCTGTGGCGGAAGCCGGAGAACTACTGGCGCTGGCTCAGAACTTTGCCAAACGGGCAAGTGTATATGGCCGCCAGTAACCCCACCATCTTCGTTCTAAGGAAGCAGAAGTTGCTTCGGTTGTCTTCGGAGCACGAAGTGAAGTGCACCGACGCCGGCCGCGCCGCCCTGGCTGAGGGAGGCGCAAAGTGAGCGAGCTTTTGCCCTGCCCGTTCTGCGGCGGTAATGCTGAATTGCAGCAAAGCAAGGACCATGGATTCGTCCGCCGTTTTGTCTATTGCCAGCCCTGCGGAGCCAGGAGCCCCAACTATCACGAGGATGGCAACGCCACGTATTGGTGGAACACTCGCCACCCTGCCCCAGAAACATCGTGCTCGGCTTCCGCGGTCACCATTGACCGGAAGCATTATGACGCGCTGATCCATGAACATCAGGAGCTAACGGCCATCCGCACCACTGCCATGACGGCAAGTGCGGAGCCTATCGCGCCGAAGTGCAAGACGATCTACGTCAAGCCGCTGCGAACGCTTGTTGCAATCGATGAGCGTTTTGCAGATCGCATTCGAGACCTGCTGAATGCCACCCCACCCTCAGACGCCGCAAGGGAGGCGCTGACAGCCGACGATGCGTGGCATGAACTGGTCGAAAAAGACGACCGCAACTCGCCGGAGGAATATCCGGAGATGTGCCTGATCACCATTGAAGAACTGCGCAACTTCATGGATCGCGCCGCCCTATCTGCAGCCCCCGTCTCGGCGTGGCAGGAGATTGATACTGCGCCGAAGGATGGGACCAACTTTGTCGCCATCTACGGGGACGATTTTGACGGCACTTTCTGGATCTTGTTCTGGAATGACACATGCTTCGAGTGCGTGTCTGGAGGATATCAGGTCGATCACGCGACCCACTGGATGCCGCTCCCTGCGCCGCCGATCTCTCGCAATGAACGCGGAGGCGCGGCCAATGGCTAAGCATGTTTGCTCAAACCGATATGCCGGAGAAGGTGCTCGTGGCGGGTGCTATTTCGAGATCGAGCCGGCGGACGGCAAGCGAAATGACATCGTCAATCTAAACGTTGGCTGGTCATGCGTCGTTGTCCATCGCGACGACATCCCCGTCACTTGGCTGTCTGAAGTGATTGCCATCGCTACAGCCCATGAAGGTGGCATCGCTGGTTTCTTGGCCCATCACAACTACGGCGGCGGATACGCTCTCCAGTGTGATCCGGCCCCGGGCCATAATGAGACGATGGCCTCCCAGCCTATTACCGGAGAACGATCGTGAGGCCCACACCGCCGGATTTGATGCCTGCCTATGATTTTACGCGATTTCCTGATTTGGCGCGTGAAGTTGAACGCATGGCATCAACGGGGAGCACAGGATCTCTGGTTGATTGGGATCGATTTTTGAATGCTCTGAACTCCGCGCTTGCATATGCATGTGCACGGGTTGTTGAAGACCACGCAGCATCTCATCAGCCAGGCTTACACGACGCAATTAATGAATCTTTCCACGTCTACTCAAACGATGATGAGATGCGCACAGCCTTCGTTCAAGGCGCTCTCTACCAGATGAAAAACACCGCGCAACCCAGCTCCGAGTTGCCGGTCAAGGAAGGCGGCACCAATGGCCTTGCATGAGCAATGCGTCGGTGCGACCGATGAATGGTACACGCCGGCCTACGTCTTCGAAAAAATGGGTTGCCAGTTTGGTGACGACGTTTCCAGCCCCGGCCAGCACGTTACACCGTGGATTCCGGCATTACGCTTCATCACGGAACGAAGCCTCGAACTATGCTGGCGTGGTCTTGTATGGATGAACGCTCCCTTCGGCAGCCGAAACGGCCTGACGCCTTGGCTTGAGAAGTTTTTCGAGCACGGCAACGGTATTGCCCTGGTGCCGGACAGAACGTCAGCACCTTGGTGGCAGCGATTTGCGGTCGAGGCCGACGCCATCCTGTTCGTATCACCAAAGATCAAGTTCATCGGCGAGGATGGCCGGCCCGGAAAATCACCTGCACAGGGCACAGCCTTGTTCGCTGTAGGTCCCGAAGCGGTCGAAGCGCTGAAACGCGCGGCTGCGAATGGTCTTGGTGTTCTCATGGCTCCCGCGTTTGTTGGGGATCACGAGACTGGTGGTGCGACATGATCATCTGGCTTGATCACAAAATCTTCGGCAACGGTCACGGGCTCGCGTCACCGTATTTCGACGACAAGTTCTATTGGCTCAGCGGCCAGCTTTACACATGGATGGGCGGTTTTGGTGCACAGCTTCACAGCATTCAATGGCGCCACCCTCTCGCCGGCGAACGCCGCAAGCTTTTTGGCTATGAATTTCAGGTATTCCACAGCCGCCGTCAGTTCCTCTGGCTCTGGCGGGATCGATGGTTCGCCATTCCGACCCCGATCGGCCGCGTTTACGTCGCTTGGGCGCGCGTCGATCTCCCGCGCGATCTCGACAAGGCCAATGCTGAGCTACGCCACATGGAGATGCAGGTTGGAAGCGCGACACCAATCCGCAGCGAGAAACTGTGGAGGCCAGCGGTGATTGCGACGGAGCGCCAGGCATGAGCAGTCTATATAAGCGCGCAAATCCATCGCAGAAACGCATCCTCCGTGTCGTTGAAGGTGCAGTCAGAAATGCAGCCCACGCGCATTCGGATATTATCGTCCCAAACAGTTTTGCCCGCTCGGTAGCGAAGCGGGCAGCAGGAACACTGACGGCTCAATGGCCTGATGTGTTGGCGGCTGGCTTTGACGAGCCGTCAGATCGTGTTGGTGCAGATATTTCTTGGACTGCCCAACCACAGGGCGCTCAACGTCTCAAGCGCGCTGGAAGGGGATCGCCTCACCCGCTAAGGCGATCCCCGCTTCCAGTTTTATGGAAGACGCTATCGGCGCAGATCCGGCCGATGCGCGAAGCCGGTCAGTCGGAACGAGCCGCGGCCTTCATCGACGTTCTCAAATTGATTGCGTCCATGCAGCGCGATGGTGTTTCCGTCCCCTCTCACGAGGGCGAGACGTCGTGATTATAGCCGCACAGCATAAGCCCGGACATCCGTTACCGTCCAATACAGACTACCAGCCGACATGCGCGTGGCCAGAGAAGTGCTACGTTCAATGGGGTGGATCAGGCGTCGTTCTGTCCGCCGATGGCAATTATCGAACTGCGTTCTTCGAGGCATTTCCAGGAGACAATGCGGGCGGTTTCCTGCGCGGAGAAGGCAGAACGATTGCCGATGCGGAGGCCGCCTGCTTCCGCCGCTACGTCAAGGAATCTGCGTGCAACCATCGATGGGGCCGTAAGAAATACTTGAACGGCGGGGCGATCTGCTACGGCTGCGGTGCGTTTAAAACCGTCTTCAAGGCGGTTCATGTCTTCGGCGAGTGGCGGAAACCGATCTCCAAGGACGAGGCGTGGATGTTGAGCTTGCCGCCTATCGATCCTGCGGCCGACCTAGACGGGCGCCGCCGCAAGCATCGGCGCAGCTTGGCACTTCGCCGGACCGTCTTTGGTGAAGACACTTCCGCGCCCCTTCCGCAGAAACTCGGGGGCAGCCCATGATGCCAGCCGACGACGAGATGATCACGCTGAAGGAGGCTTCGGAAATCTTCTTCCGTGGTAAGCGCACGCCCGGCGTCTTGAAGGATCAGGCGCTGCGAGGCAACCTTGCCGCTACGAAGATCGGCGGCAGGTATTTTACGACGATCACTGACTTGAAGGTTATGGTGGAGAAATGCCGCGTCAAAGCAGAGGGCCGCATCTCTGGCTCGACAAAGAGCGAGACCGATGGACAATCATCGACCGTAAGCACCGTACTCGCACTCCGTTCTCTTCAAGAGAGCTTCCGCAAGCCGAAAACGCGCTCAACAGCTATCTCACCAGCAAACACACCGTCGCCAAAAGTGACCAAAACCCGCCACTCGCAGACCTTTTGAAGGCCTATCTCGTGGAGCATTTGCATCAGATCCCGTCCGGTTCGAACACCGAATACAACGTCCGCAACTTGTCAAAGTGGTGGGGGTTGAAGCGGCTCGAAGACGTGACCGCGGCGAACTGCATCGCATATGCCGAGACAAAGAACCGGCCTGGAGCGCGCAACGATTTGAAGGTGCTGCGATCGGCGATCAATCACTGGCACGCATACCACGGCCCGCTGAAAGCCATCCCGCCTGTGAAGCTCCCCGCCGCGTCGCCTGCTCGGGAGCGTTGGCTGACCCGATCTGAGGCAGCCCGTTTGCTTTGGGCGGCCCGGCGGATTCCGCGACTGGCACGGTTCATCGTCATCGGATGGCACACCGGATCGCGCTCGATCAACATCTTCGGGCTGCGCTGGGACATGGTGAAATTTGAAAGCAACATAGTGCTTCGACGGGCGCCGGGCGTGGCTGAGAGCCACAAGCGCACCCCGCCTGTCCGTGGTGGAGAGCGGTTGATGGCGCACCTGCGACGCTGGAAGCGGCTGGACGAGGCAGCCTTCGCCAAGGCAAACGAGGCTCGAGCCGCGCGGGGGGACGCGCCGCTGAAGCCGTGCCCCTATGTTATCCACTGGAATTGGCAGCCCGTGGCCAAGCTACAGAAGGTCTGGCCGGCCGCCGTGAAGGCCGCTGAGCTTGGAAAAGACGTAACGCCACACGTTTTGCGGCACTCAAGAGTTACGCATTTGCTGAAGAACGGAATTTCGATCTGGGACACGGCCAAATCGGTCGGAATGACTGCCGAGATGGTCGAACGCGTCTATGGCCACCACCATCCCGACTGGCAGAAAGGACCTTCCCAGGTACGTTAGATTACCGTAGGATTACCGAGCGACACTTCTAAATTCAAGAAATGCCTTATTTAAATGGTCGGAGCGAGAGGATTCGAACCTCCGACCCCTAGTCTCCCAGACTAGTGCGCTAACCGGGCTGCGCTACGCTCCGATGGGGCATCGTGTAGCTTCGATCCGTCCGAGGCGCAAGAAGGCTGAGCGGATTGAAACGGATTGGTTGTGGGACGGTGGCTAGCCATCCTTCATCGCCGTATCGAGCGCCCGGCGCGCCGCCAGCAGCTCCTCGAGCACGGCTTCGAGCCGTTCGCGCTCCAACCGGCGCTGCGGGTTTGGCCTTGGGCTCGGGACCGCAGCCGGTCTTGCGCTCTGCGTCGGAGCCGTCATCGCCGGTTCGGGCCGCCCCGCAACAGGATTTGCCAATACGGGGTTTGCCCGCGACGGCGGCCGCTGCAGCTGTGACTCCGCACGCGGCGACGTCGATGTCATCGGAGGTTCGCGGCGGGCGGCGACGGGAGCGGCAGCAGCTTCCTCCTCGTCTTCTTCCTCAGCCTCTTCGTCCTCCCCCTCTTCGCCGTCGTCTTCGTCGCCCTCTTCTTCTTCCTCGTCCTCGGCGCCTTCGGCGTCAGCTTCGTCTTCGGCTTCTTCCTCGATGTCCTCGTCGCGTTCAGCCTCGTCCTCGGCTTCTTCTTCCTCATGATCCTCTTCGGCCACGGGACGCTTCGCCTGGACGCGCGGCGCGATAGCGGCAGAGGTCGGCGCGAAGCTCGGCGCAGCGTGGCCATCGACCAGCCCCTGCACCGACTTGATGCCGTTCTCTTTCAGGATTCGTTGCACGCCGCGGATGGTATAACCTTCGCCGTAGAGCAACCGGCGGATGCCGCGCAGCAGATCGACATCGTCCGGACGATAGTATCGCCGGCCGCCGGATCGCTTCATCGGTTTGATTTGAGTGAACCGCGTTTCCCAGAACCGCAGAACATGCTGCGGTATATCGAGATCGTCAGCGACCTCGCTTATGGTTCGAAACGCATCCGGCGCTTTGTCCAAGTGCAGGATCCCTGTGGTTCGCCCTGTGGTTCACCAAAAGCGTTTTCAAGCGAAGTGGCTACCGGTTCGCGTGAAGAAAACGCGTCAAAACAAACGCTAGTCGTCGTGATCTTTACCGTTGCCCACTGCGGTACTGTCGCCATTGATCCGCTGTTTCAGGATCGCCGACGGCTTGAATACCATCACTCGCCGCGGCGAGATCGGTACTTCTGTGCCCGTCTTCGGATTGCGGCCGATGCGCTCGCCTTTTTTGCGCACCATGAAAGAGCCGAACGACGACAGCTTCACTGTCTCGCCCTTCTCCAGACAATCCGTAATTTCTTTCAAAACCAGTTCAACAAACGCGGACGACTCCGTGCGCGAGAGACCTACCTTTTGGTAGACCGCTTCGCACAGATCAACGCGTGTGACTGTTTTTCCCGTGCCCGTCATCGCCTGCCCCAACTACTCTCGGCGAACCAAATTCGCGTCAGAAATTAGGAGGTTAACGCGCTCCGGTCAACAGTCACCATCGATGCAAAGGCATGGAAAATCATGACAATTTGAGATGTTGTCGATCTGCATCATCACCGGCGCATCACCAGCGAATGAGTGCAGACCCCCAGGTGAAGCCGCCGCCCATGGCTTCGAGCAGGACGAGATCGCCCTTCTTGATGCGGCCGTCATTGACCGCCACCGACAATGCGAGCGGAATCGACGCCGCCGACGTGTTGCCGTGAAGATCCACGGTCAGCACCACCTTTTGCGGTGCAATATGCAATTTGTGCGCGGACGCATCGATAATGCGCTTGTTGGCCTGATGCGGCACGAACCAGTCGATGGTTTCGGCGCTGGCGCCGGTGGCTTTGAAGGCGTCGACGATCACGTCGGTGATCATGCCCACCGCATGTTTGAAGACCTCACGGCCTTCCATGCGCAGGTAACCCACCGTCTGCGTCGAGGACGGGCCGCCATCGACAAACAGCTTTTCCTTGTGCCGGCCGTCCGAGCGCAGATGCGTGGTCAGCACGCCGCGATCGCTGGCTTCGCCGGCCTGGGTCTGTGCTTCCAGCACCACCGCACCGGCGCCATCGCCGAACAGCACGCAGGTTCCGCGATCGGTCCAGTCGAGAATGCGCGAGAAAGTCTCTGCGCCGATCACCAGCGCGCGCTTGCCGGCGCCGGTGCGCAGCAGGCTGTCGGCGGTGGTCAATCCAAAGATAAAGCCGGAACACACCGCCTGCAGATCGAACGCTGCGCCATGGGTGATACCCAGCGCGTTCTGCACCGCAACGGCCGTTGCCGGGAACGTATTGTCCGGGGTCGAGGTTGCGAGCACGATCAGGTCGATGGACTGCGCGTCGACGCCGGCATTGGCCAGCGCCGCCTGCGCGGCCTTGATCGCCAGATGCGAGGTGAACTCGCCGTCAGCAGCGATGTGGCGCTGCTTGATACCGGTGCGCTGGACGATCCACTCGTCCGATGTGTCAACCTTGGATGCCAGTTCGGCATTGGTCAGGATCCGCTCCGGCAGGTAAGAGCCGCAGCCGAGCACGACCGAACGTATCGCAGTCACGAGACAGCCTCCTGCGCAGCCGGGCTCGCAGGGAGCGCTTGGCCGTCGCGGTTGAGCATTTGATTGATCTTGGTGAGAAGGTCGTAGCGGACCATGTCGTAACCGACATCCACCGCATAGGCGAAACCGTCGGCATTGGTGCCACCGTGGCTCTTCACCACGATGCCGCGCAGGCCGAGAAACACCGCGCCGTTGGACTTGTTGGGATCGACCTTGTCGCGCACCGCCTTGAAGGCGTTCTTGGCGAACAGGTAGCCGATGCGCGAGCGCCAGGTGCGCGCCATGGCATTGCGCAGATATTCGGCGAACTGCCGCGCCGTGCCTTCGGCCGCCTTGAGCGCGATATTGCCGCTGAAGCCTTCTGTGACGATCACGTCGGCATCGCCGCGGCCGATGCCGTCGCCTTCGACGAAGCCGATGAATTCGAGCTGCGGCAGATTGGCGGTGCGCAGCAGTTCGGCGGCATCGCGGATTTCGTCGCCGCCCTTGATTTCCTCGACGCCGATATTGAGCAGACCGACCGTCGGCCGGGCCAGATCGAACAGCGCGCTGGCCATGGCGCTGCCCATGACAGCGAGAGTCTTCAGGTGGTTGGCGTCGCCGCCGATGGTGGCGCCGAGATCGAGCACGACGGAATCGCCGCGCGTGGTCGGCCAGATCGCGGCCAGGCCGGGACGCTCGATACCATCGAGCATGCGCAGGCAAAAGCGCGCCATCGCCATCAGCGCGCCGGTATTGCCGGCGGAGATCGCGACATCGGCCTCGCCCTTCTTCACCGCCTCGATCGCCAGCCACATCGACGAGACCTTGCGGCCACGGCGCAGCGCCTGGCTTGGCTTGTCATGCATGCTGACGGCAACGTCGGTATGGATCACCTTCGATACGGCCTTCAGTGCCGGATGATTGGCGAGTTCTTTCTCGATCAGCGCGCTGTCACCGAACAGCAGGAACTCGCTGTCGGGATGCCGGGTCAACGAAATCGCGGCGCCGGGAATGACCACCGATGCGCCGATGTCGCCACCCATGGCGTCTAGCGCGATGCGAACCTTTTTCGGCATGGACGTTCCGGAAACCTGTCTCTTGCGGCCTGTGACGCTCGTGGCCGCGGACGAAGTCTGCCGCATTTGGCAGCAGACGGCGAAGTTATGGCATTAACCCGATTTCGGCCGGGGACAATAGCGTTTCCGTGACCCGATACAACATCTTGACCAGGCGCTTTTGTCCCGCCAGCCGCACCGGGCGTGGAATCGGACCCCGGTCTCAGCCCTTCCCGGGCTTTTTGGATTTGGGCGTCTCAGGGGCGGTTTTCAGCGCTTTCAAGGCCGCAAACGGGTGCTCTTCCGGGTCCGGAACCTCGACCACCGGCTCGAACACGGCATCCGGCTTACGGGGATACGGGTCCAGCCCCAGAAACAGCGCGTCGGTCGCCAGTTTGCCGAGATCGATGAAGCCGTTTTCGATCGGCTCCGGCGGATCCGGGGTCTCCTCGTCGCTCTCGACGTCCTCGTCCACCGATTCGGCGAGTTCGCGAATCTGCGATGGCGGCGCGAAAATCACGTCGATCTCTTCCTCGAAATCGGCAGCCAGTGGGTCCAGCGTCACCACGCAGGTCTGCTCGACCTTGCCCCAGATGCGACCGGTCACATGCACCGTACCGCCCTTCACGGGGCTCAGCAGGAGTTCGCCTTTCACGGCGCCCACGCTGACGAGGCCGCCGAGTTCGGCGATCCGCTTGCGCTCCTCGGGCGTGGCCTCGATGTCGCGCGCCAGCCCCGTTTCCGGGATCTGGATCACGGCGATGGGCACGCTCCAGGGCGGCGTGAGATCCACGGTGCGGTCGGGTTTGTTCATGTCGTTACCAAGATCTCCGCAGGCGACGGGAAATGCCACGCGCCTGATGTCAGTGTCGTTGCATCCAGCGTGCCCAGACGGGCATTCGCCGCTTCGACATAAACAGCGAGACGCCGGGCGTTCTCGATGTCCATGCCGTTATAGATATTCTTCGACAGCGCCGCCGCCAGGGGCTCCCTGCCCGCGCCAAGCGCTGCGTCATAGGCGCCTGTCCGGCCGTAAAACGCGTCGCCGAATTCCCGCATTTTCTTCGGCACCTTCATGTCGCTGGTGCCGAGTTCGCGCAGGTTATCGTCCATATCGCCGCAGAACCTGTCGAAAAGTCCCTGCGACAACTCATCCTTGGGACTCATCCGGCGCAGCACCAGCCACAAGTGCAGCAGCAACATATCGAAACGCCCGTTTACCGTATCCGGTGCTCCCAAGTCCCGATAAAACAAGGGTTCTCGCGCCTGCGCCACGATCATGCCATAGATGGCTTCAATGGTGCCGCGCAACGGCGCCGGGGGCTTTCTGAAGTGACTGAACGGCCAGACCATCTTGGGTTCCTCAGGCGGGCCCCTCGGGCACGCGCATGTTGCATTCAGAGGTTCTGCCCGGTACGTCAACGCCTTCCGGGATGCAAGTCTTTCGGAAGCAAGGCCTTCCCGAGAATCAAGAGGATGGGACCCCCTCCGCTATGACAATTTCGACCTCCATCAGCGCGAAGGCGCGGCTGACACGTGGCTGGCGCGGCATGCGCGCCGTACTCGCGGTCGCGGCCCTCTGCGTCACGCTGGGCGCCTGTGCCGAGCAATTCCAGAAGGGCTACATCCTGCCCCCCGGCGCGCTGGAGCAGATCCCGATCGGCGCCAGCCAGGATCAGGTGCTGATCGTGATGGGCACGCCCTCCACCGTCGCCACGCTATCGGGCGAAGTGTTCTATTACATCTCGCAGCGCGCCGAACGCGCCGTCGCGTTCATGCCGCAGAAGGTCACCGACCAGCGCGTCATCGCGATCTATTTCGACAAGAACCGCAAGGTCATCCGGCTCGCCAATTACGGCCTGCAGGACGGCAAGATCTTCGACTTCATCAGCCGCACCACGCCGACCTCCGGTCAGGAAATGAGCTACCTCACGCCGCTGTTCAAGCTGATCAGTTTCCGCTAGGCGGAACTATCAAATCGCTGAATTGCAAAAGCCCCGCAGCACACGCTGCGGGGCTTTTCTTTACGCTGTGGCTAACGTCGGCTTGCCCGCCACCATCTGCCTCACTACGATTTCAGCAAGATCAAAAACCAAAACGACACCATCGAGGGAAGAAGCTATGACCAATCTGGTTACCCGTCGCCGTGTACTCACCGGCGCCGCCGCGATCACCAGCGCCGCGATCCTGCCGCGCGCGAGTCTCGGCGCCGGCGAATGGAAGCCCACCGAAACCGTCCGCGTCATCGTGCCCGCCGCAGCCGGCGGCTCCACCGACGTGATGGGCCGCATGCTGGCCGCGCATCTGCAGCCGGTCTGGGGCCAGTCGGTTGTGGTGGAAAACCGCTCGGGCGGCGGCGGCACCATCGGCACCGCCGAAGTCGCGCGTCTCAAGGGCGATGGCCACACCATCCTGGTCGGCAATCCCGGCCCCAACGCCATCGCCTACAGCATCTTCAAGAACCTGACCTACAAGAGCGATCAGTTGCAGGCGGTCTCCAACATGATCAAGATTCCAAACATCGTCTGCGCGCATCCGAGCGTGCCGATCAAGACGATCCCGGAGCTCATCGCCTATATCAAGGCCAATCCGGACAAGCTGAACTATGGCTCGTCGGGCGTCGGCCAGAGCCCGCATCTCACCGGCGCATGGTGGCTGCAGCTCACCGGACTGAAGATGCAGCACGTGCCGTTCCGCGGTGCAGGCCCTGCGCTGCAGGCGGCCCTCGCTGGCGACATCCAGATCCTGTTCGACAATCTCTATCCGTCGCTGCCCCAGGTGCTCGACGGCAAGCTCACCGGCCTTGCCGTCACCACGCAGCAGCGCAACGCGCAGGCGCCGAACGTGCCGGCGATGCGCGAGACCGCGCCCGAGCTGGAGAAGTTCGATGTCGCGTCCTGGTTCGGCGTGTTCTATCCGAAGAGCACACCGACCGAAGCCGTGACCGCGCTCAATGAGCAGATCAAGGTTCTGCTCGGCACCGACGCGACCAAGAAGACCATCGCAGCCATGGGCGCCGTGTCGGACTACGGCACACCTCAGCAATTCCAGACCTTCGTCGAGGCCGAGACGGCCAAGTTCAAGACCATCATCGACAAGGAAGGCCTGCAGATGGAGGTGAAGTGAGGCGCGCCTTACCAAACACTCTGTCATGGCCGGGCCTGACCCGGCCATCCACCTTTATCCAGAGTCGTTCATCAAAGATGGATGCCCGGGTCAAGCCCGGGCATGACGAGTTTTAGCTGCTAGCGCCGTTACTTCTCTTCTTCCATGGCAAAGGCGACGTCGCCATTAGCCGAGAGCCGCACCTTGTCGCCCTCGACCTCGGCGACCAGACCGCCATCGATAAAGTGATGGTGACCCTTGTGGCTGCCCTCGCCGCTATCCTTCTTGGTCAGCTTGATGCGATTGCCCTCGACCTTGTCGACAGTGCCGACGTGCACGCCGTCCGCGCCGATGACTTCCATATGTTCTTTGATCTTGCTGAGCGCGCTCATGTCGTATCCTCTTATGTGGGGAATACTGAACGTGCGGCTGGGCAATAGGTTCAATCGCGATCCGGTGAGATCGGCGTCCCGATCATGCGCCCTTGTTCATCTTCTTGATCTTGGCGTCCTGTGCCTCGATCGCCAGTGTCAATTCCATGATGGCCTTAGACAAAAGCTCGGTGGCCTCCTTCTGGTCCTGCGACTTGGCGGCGCGCAGCGCGTAGTTCTTGGCGGATGACAGCGACATTTGACGGTCCTCGTGATGATCCCGAGGGCGAATTAGCCGAAGGCGTCATTCGCTGCAATCGGGTCCAAATGGAGAGATTACGCAGCAGTCAACGGCGCCCTGCGTTTGTGATGATGACCGCGAAAATCTCATCGGCGGATGCCGGCGGCGTGACGCCGAAGGTCTCGTCGAGAACCTGCTGCAACTCCGCAGCGCTGCCGAGCACGCGTTCAGACACCGGTTCGCCGTCACGTCCCTCGGTCGTCAGGTGGCGATTGACCAGTTTATGACGCCGGCCGTTGCTGACGCGCTCCATCACCAGCGTCGAGGTGAAGGGCACGAAGGGACTGGTCGATGTGTACCAGTTGCCGAGCTCGTAATCCGACGGCAGTTGCGGCGCGAGGTCAAACACATACATCGTCCGCCAGCCGTCCGCCCGCTTCGCGCTCAGCGACAACAGGCCATCTGCTTCGATCAGCCGATAGGTCCCCATCGCCGTTTGCTGCTCGGTCCCCGCGAGGAGCCGCAGGGGTGCATCGAGTACGCAGGCGCCAAAGCCGGTATCGGCGAGATAGGGTCCGTCCGGAAGATCGACCTTCAGGAGCATGTGCGTCCTGGGGCCAAGCGGACTGTCCGGCGGCGCATTCCAGCGCACGCGGGCGCCGAGGCCAGTGACCTTGAAGCCGATCGTCTCGAGCGCGGCCCGCAGCATCGCGTTCAGCTCATAGCAATAGCCACCGCGTCGGCCATCGATGAGTTTCTGCTGCAATGACGCCATGTCCAGTTTGACCGGCAGATGGAGAAACGGATTGAGACCCTCGAACGGCAGCGCATTGATGTGAGCGACATGAATGGCCGTCAGTGTCGCCAGATCCGGCGCAACCGGCCCGTCAAAGCCGATCCGCGCGAGATAGCGATCCAGCCGAAAAACATCCGTCATCATTTCTGCCTCTTCATCATCTCGCCACTGACATAGCCCATCCGACGGCAGCGGGCGACAACGTACCGCCTAAGCTGTCATTCCGGGGCAAACTAATTGGTTTGCCTGAGGGCGCACGAAAGCGGCGGAGCCGCTGTAGTGCGAACCCGGAATCCCGACGTGTTTGGCACGATCGGAGACTCGCGATGTCGAGATTCCGGGTTCGCGATACGCCGCCTGCGGCGCCTCCCCGCGCCCCTGAATGACGAGCGTGGAGCTGGAAGACGTCAAACATTTTTTCCTATCTCTCGTTGACAACATCCCTAACTTGATTATATTCCCCTTCGTCCTGCCCCACCGAGAGGGGCGATCGCGATCGTCACGTTCGCGGGGTGGGATGCGGTGGACGCCGGAGATGCGGCGTCACGCGGTTCATGGGGGACGTCTGTCTTCGGGCAGGACGGATCTGCGCCAGCACTGCCACTGGCAAGGAGACGGCCGACCCTGGGTGGAAAGACTCCCTGGACAGTGTGACGGACGACCAAATCGAAACGCGTCCGGCTTAAGTGCTTGAGGCTACCCTGTCCCTCCGCCCTGGGACACTAATTTTGGTGATGGGGCCGTTCGCCAAGGCAGATGTGCAGGCAACCGAAAAAACACCGCAGGCGGAACGCCGGGCACTTGCTCGGCGCCTCCGAAAGTCCTGATGCACTCACAATTGCGGAAGACCGCATTCGCATCAGGCCCAAGGGTGCAACGGGCACCCGGCGTTCCGCACGCCCTCTCACAGGGGGCGGGAATGCAAGCAACGACGGCGCCCCCGCGCCGCAAACAATGGGGGCGATGACGCATGTCTGAAGGGTAGTGGCTGTTTGACAGTTGAATCTACGATGGCGCTCTGGCGCTAAAGAATCCCTCCCCCTTGCGGGGAGGGTCGGCCGATAGGCCGGGGTGGGGGTGCCACGAGCAACGTCCTCACGTGGGGCACCCCACCCGTCACGTTTGTTCGCTCCGCTCTCAAACGCGCCACCCTCCCCGCTCGCTACGCTCGGGGGAGGGAAAAGGAAGAGCGCCGCTGCTCTACAACATCAAGCCGCCACGACCTCGCGCGGCTGAGTGATCGCGATATGCTGGCAATGCGCCACGGGTGTCGTGCCATTGGCCACGATGATCGCATCGAGCTCGACGAACCGATGCCCCTTCTTCTCATAATTGGCGGTCACCTTCGCCCGCGCGATCAACTCGTCATCGGTATTCGCGGTCGCCAACAACTGCATCCTGCTGCCGACGTGAATCCACGGCCCGAGCAGCGCATTGTCCACCAGCACCTTGTTCATGATCCGCTGCAGCACGCCGGGATGCACGATGCCCTCGCGCAGATACCGATCGTCGGCCTCGCGCACCTCACCCAGATATTCGGCAAGTCCATCCTCCGGCCAGACCCGCGGCGCGGTGCCGAGCCACTTGTCGAGCGCGTAGGAATTGGCATCCACCGGCAGCCGCTTCGACACAGCCGCCGTATCCGGGAATTTATCCAGCGACGGCACCACCGGGAAGGCCGTCAGCGATGCGGTCCCGGCCGCACGAATCTCGCCGCCGCCCTCAACGCTCAGCGCGAGCCCCTCGCCGGCTTCCTCGGCGATCACCTCGACCGTCTCGCCGTCATAGACCGGCTTGGTGAAACGGGCCTCGATCAGGCCACGCTCCAGAAAGTCCCGTCCCCAGTGCTGCACCGGCGGATGGATCATATAGGCCAGCACGTCGACGCCAGGCACCAATCCACCGCTGAAACCGAATTTCCGGGCGACAGAATCGTCATGCATCTTGTTTTCGGACTGTTTGGCGGTGTTAAACGCCTCAACACGGTACGGTTCGAGCCGTTTGGTCATGATTCCTCCCGAAAACTGCGCGAAATTGAGTGTTCGCCTTGGCAGGAGATGATACCCGTCACCATGTTCGAGGCAAGGCGACGGGCGGGGAACTGTCCCGCGTCAGCGCCACATCGCCCACCCGCAAATGACTGCCTTTTCGTGGAACTTGTGCTCCCTTGACCACACGCATCTATATCGACGCCGACGCCTGCCCGGTCAAAGACGAGATTTACCGCGTCGCCGCCCGCTTCAGCCTGCCCGTCAGCGTGGTCGCCGGAAACTTCATCCGGGTGCCTGACGATCCCCTGATCGAGCGGATTGCCGCAGGGTCGGGCATGGATGCGGCCGACGACTGGATTGCGGAACGCGCCCAGAAGGGCGATATCGTGATCACGGCCGACGTTCCGCTGGCCAGCCGCTGCGTCAAGGCGGGCGCCGCGGTAATTGCCCCTAATGGCAAGCCGTTCACAGAACAATCCATCGGGATGACGCTCGCGGTACGCAACCTGATGACCGATCTGCGGTCATCGGGCGAAATCACCGGTGGTCCCAAATCATTCGCGCCGCGCGATCGCTCGGCGTTCCTGTCGGCCTTGGATCAAACCATCCGCCGCATCCAGCGCGACCCGGCCTTTGCGCCCGCGCCGAAACAAAGTTGAACTGATCTCATGGCTCCTCCGCTTATCCAGCTGAAAGACATCTTCCTGACCTTCGGCGGCACGCCGCTGCTCAACGGCGTCGAACTGTCGGTGTCGCAAGGCGAACGCGTCTGTCTGATCGGCCGCAACGGCTCCGGCAAGTCGACGCTGCTGAAGATCGTGGCCGGGATCGTCGAAAACGACAAAGGCAGCCGCTTCGTGCAGCCCGGTGCCACCGTGCAGTATCTGCCGCAGGAGCCGGACTTCTCCGGCTATGCGACGACGCTCGCTTATGTCGAGGCCGGCATGGGCGACGGCCACAACATCTATCAGGCGCAATATCTGCTCGAACAGCTCGGGCTCACCGGCCACGAGGATCCGAACAATCTGTCCGGCGGTGAAGCGCGCCGCACGGCGCTGGCCCGCGTGCTGGCGCCCGAGCCTGACATCCTGTTGCTCGACGAGCCCACCAACCATCTCGATCTCACGACGATCGAGTGGCTGGAAGGCGAACTGGCCAGCCGGCGCTGCGCGCTGGTGCTGATCAGCCATGACCGCCGCTTCCTGACCAATCTCTCGCGTGCCACCGCCTGGCTCGATCGCGGCCAGATCCGCCAGATCGATCGCGGCTTCTCGGCCTTCGAACAATGGCGCGATGACGTGCTCGCCGAAGAAGAGCGCGACCAGCACAAGCTCGACCGCAAGATCGTCAATGAAGAACACTGGCTGCGCCACGGCGTCTCCGGCCGCCGCAAGCGCAACGTCAAGCGCCTCGCCGGCCTGCATGAACTGCGCGCACAGCGCCAGGACTATCGCGGCGCCGCGGGCAACGCGACACTCGCCGCTGCCGAGGCGGAAAAGTCCGGCAAGCTGATCTTCGAAGCGAAGAACATCTGCCGCACTTATGGTGACCGCAAGATCGTCGACGACTTCTCGATCCGCGTGCAGCGTGGCGATCGCATTGGTGTGGTCGGTCCGAACGGTGCGGGCAAGACCACGATGATCAACATGCTCACCGGCACCGAGCCGCCGGATTCGGGCACCATCCGCTTCGGTGCCAATATCGAGATGGCGACGCTGGACCAGCATCGCGAAAGCCTCAACCCGAAGACCACGCTGGCCGAAGCGCTCACCGGCGGCCGCGGCGACCATGTGATGGTCAATGGCACGCCCAAGCATGTGGTCAGCTACATGAAGGACTTCCTGTTCTCGCAGGAGCAGATGCGCACCCCGCTCGAAGTGCTGTCCGGCGGTGAACGCGGCCGCCTGATGCTGGCGCGGGCGCTGGCCAAACCATCGAATGTGCTGGTGCTGGACGAACCGACCAACGACCTCGATCTCGAAACCCTCGACGTGCTCGAGGACATGCTCGGCGACTACGAAGGCACCGTGATCCTGATCAGCCATGACCGCGACTTCCTCGATCGCGTCGTCACCTCGGTGATCGTGCCGGAAGGCAACGGCAAGTGGATGGAATATGCCGGCGGCTATACCGACATGCTGGCGCAGCGCGGCGCCGACCTGAAGCGCGAGGCCAAGACCGAAGCCGTGGCTGCCAAGAACAACGGCAGCAAGTCGGACGCGTCGAAGCCCGCGGGCAAGCGCAAGCTGAACTTCAAGGACAAGCACGCGCTGGAAACGCTGCCGAAGGCGATGGACAATCTGCGCTCCGAAATCGCCAAGCAGCAGCGCCATCTCGACGATCCCAACCTCTACAAGAAGGATCGCAAGAAGTTCGACACTGCGACCGCCGCGCTCTCAAAGGCGCAGAAGGAATTGCAGGACTCGGAAGAGCAATGGCTGGAGCTGGAAATGCTCCGCGAAGAAATCGAGAACGCGTAACTGTCAGTCGTCATTGCGAGCGAAGCGAAGCAATCCAGAGGCAACAAGCGAAGACTGGATTGCTTCGTCGCTTCGCTCCTCGCAATGACGGTGGAAATGCCGGAGACGACACAATGACCACCACACTCGCCGCCAAGATCGCCAACGAATACGGCACACCTGCCCTCGTCATCGACATGGATCGCGTCGAGCGCAACATCGCGCGCATCCAGAAGGTCTGCGACGATGCCGGCATTGCCAACCGGCCGCATATCAAGACCCACAAGAGCCCGGTGATCGCGAAGATGCAGATCGCAGCTGGCGCGAAAGGCATCACCTGCCAGAAGCTTGGTGAGGCCGAGATCATGGCCGATGCCGGGATCGACGACATCCTGATCAGCTACAACCTGCTCGGCGACGAGAAGATGGCGCGGCTTGGCATGCTGCAGGCCAAGGCGAATGTCACCGTAGCCGCCGACAATTCCGTTGTCATCGGCGACTTGCCGAAAGCCGCCGCGATTTCGGGCCGGAACGTCAACGTCATGGTCGAATGCGATACCGGCCGCAAGCGCGCCGGCGTCGAGACGCCCGCGGAAGCCATCGCTCTCGCCAAGGAGATCGCGGCCTCGAAAGGCCTCACCTTCGCAGGCTTCATGCTGTACCCAACGGAAACCGGCTGGCCCGACGCACAGAAATTCTACGATGAAGCATTGGCCGGCGTTCACGCACTCGGTCTGGAGCCCACGATCGTCTCGACCGGCGGCACGCCGAACCTCAGGAATGTCGGTTCGCTCAAGGGGGCCACCGAACATCGCTTCGGCACCTATATCTACAACGACCGCATGCAGGTCGCCGCTGGTTCGGCCACCTGGGACGATTGCGCGCTGAATGTCTATTCCACCGTCGTCAGCCGCGCCGGCCCGGAACGCGGCATCCTCGATGCCGGGTCCAAGACGCTGACGCCCGACACCGGCGGCCTGGACGGCTACGGCCTGATCCTCGAACATCCCGAAGCCAAGATCGCGCGCTTCGCCGAAGAACACGGCTTCCTCGATCTCGGCCGCAGCAACACCCGCCCCAATGTCGGCGACGTCGTCCGCATCGTGCCGAACCACGTCTGCGTGGTCGTCAACATGTTCGATGAAGTGGTGATGGTGCGCGGTGACGAGATTATCGGCACGCTGCCGGTGGCCGCGCGTGGGAAGCTGCGCTGACGCGACAGCGCTTACACTCGGGACCCCATCCTGAGGAGGCGCCGCTTGGCGCCGTCTCGAAGGATGGACACACATTCATGGTTCGAGACGCGCGCAAGAGCGCGCTCCTCACCATGAGGTCGGCGTTCTATCGGGGCGAAAAAGCCAGCCACCTCAAAACGCCCTCGCCCGCTGCAGCGCCTGTCGCAAACGACGCCTGCAGTAGGTAACCGCCGGTCGGCGCTTCCCAATCGAGCATCTCGCCGGCGACGAATGTGCCCGGCATACGCTTCAGCATGAAGGCGTCATCGATCTCATCGAACGAGACGCCACCCGCCGTCGAAATAGCGCGGGCGATCGGCGCGACGCCATTGAGCGTCACCGGCACGGCGTTGATCAAGGCAGCCAACTTCTCCGGCGGCAATGACGCCAGTTGAATGCCCTCTGGGACAGCGACTTCCTGCAGCAGCCCAATGGCCACCGGCGACAGATGGATCGCCTTGCGCAGGAAATTGGAGAAAGACTGCTTGCCACGCGATGCTGCCAGCTTCGTGGTCAGCTCCTTCGCATCGAGGTCCGGTCTAAGAGCAACGCGCAGCGTCGCCTTGCCGTCCGCGATGACCGCTTCGCGCAACAGAGACGACAGCGCATAGATGCCACCGCCTTCGATACCGCCACGCGTGACCATCGCCTCGCCGCGCACGCTGTGTGCACCGAACGACAGCGCAACACCCTTCAGCGGCTGACCTTCGAAACGGTCCTTGAAGATCTCCGACCACGCGACCGTAAAACCGGAATTCGCCGGGCGCAGCGGCGCGATGCTCAAGCCCTTCACCGCCAGCACATCCACCCATGCGCCGTCAGAGCCGAGCCGCGGCCAGCTTGCACCGCCGAGTGCGAGCACGACGCTCTTGCAAGCGATCGCCTGCGCATCGCTCGAAGTCTGAAACGTCAAACGCCCCTCGTCGTCCCATCCAGTCCAGCGGTGACGAAAGGCAAACCGCACGCCACTCTCGTCCAGCCGCCGCAGCCACGCCCGCAAAAGCGGCGAGGCCTTGAAGGCCTGCGGAAATACCCGGCCGCTGGAGCCGACAAAGGTCGGCTGCCCCAGCGCCTCGCTCCAGTCGCGTAGCGCGGTCGGCGTGAAAGCCGAGATCGACGGCGCAAGCTGCGCCTCCGCCGCGCCATAGCGTTTGAGGAATTCCGGCAGCGGCTCACTATGAGTGAGATTGAGTCCGCCGCGTCCGGCCATCAGAAACTTGCGACCAGCCGATGGCATCGCGTCATAGACCGTGACGGCAGCGCCGCCACGACTCAGAACCTCGGCCGCCATCAGCCCGGCAGGGCCGGCACCGATCACCGCAACTTGGTTCTTCACAGGCTCAGTCAAGGTCACACGATCCGGCGAAGCCGCCGATCAGGCCTTCACGCCCAAGCGAATGGCAGCCTGCTCGACATACTTCTGGGTCTGATGGAACGCGCCTTCCAGCGCCTTGGCCTTGGACATATCACTAATGTCCGCGAAATGCGCGGCAATCGTATCCGGGCTCCAGTCAGCTTCGGCGAAATTGACACCTTCGCTTTCGAGAATCTTGATGACCGCGAAGGAGCCTGCGCCGGCGCCCATGATGGTCTTGGTCGGTGCATTCTCGCTCAGGAGATACTCGACCGCCGGCGTGATCGCTTCCGGCTTCATCAGTTGCAGCGCCTGCGCTGGCAACAGTTCCTCGGTCATGCGCGTGGCTGCCGTCGGTGACACAATGTTGACGCGGATGTCCGTCTTGCGACCTTCCTCGGCGAGCACATTCATCAGGCCGACCATGCCGGTTTTGGCCGCGCCGTAATTGGCCTGACCGAAATTGCCGTACAGACCCGACGACGAGGTGGTGAGCACAATGCGCCCGTAGTTGCGCGCGCGCATACCTTCCCAAACGGCCTTGCAGCAATAGAAAGTGCCGGTGAGATGCACGTCGAGCACCTTAGCGAAGTCGGCGAGCTCCATCTTTGCGAACGACTTGTCGCGGAGAATGCCGGCATTGGCGCACATCAGGTCGACGCTGCCCCACTCCTTGGTGGCCTTCTCGACCATCGCCTTGACCTGCTCGAAATTGGAGACATCAGCGCCATCGGCCATCGCCGTGCCGCCGGCTGCGCGGATTTCCTCGACCACGGTTTCCGCCGCCGTCAGCGAACCGCCGGTGCCGTCGCGCGCGCCGCCGAAATCGTTGACGACGACCTTGGCGCCGAGCTTCGCAAGGCCCAGCGCATGGGCGCGGCCCAATCCATTGCCGGCGCCGGTGACGATGGCGACGCGGCCGTCAAATCGAATGGTCATTTGGAACTCTCCTCAATTGAAATAGACTAGGCCGAGCCAGTCGGCGACCAGCGCCGGCTTGTCCTCGCCTTCGATTTCGACACTCACGCTGGTGCGCGTGAACAATTCCTTCGGCTTGCGCAACGTCGCCTCGGTCAGCGTGAAGCGGCCGCGGATGCGCGATCCTGCCTTGACTGGCGACACGAAGCGGATCTTGTCGGTGCCGTAATTGACGCCCATGGCGACATCGGCGAGTTGCGGTAGCGCCTCATAGGAAAACACCGAGAGCATCGACATGGTCAGGAAGCCATGAGCGATCGTCGTGCCGAATGGCGTTTCGCGCGCACGCGCGGGATCGACATGGATGAACTGAAAATCCTCCGTCGCCGCGGCGAACGCATCGATGCGCTTCTGGTCCATGACATGCCAGGGCGACACGCCGACTTCCTTGCCTACCATGGCGATATAGGCATCACGTTCAATCATCGCGCTCATTCAGTCTCAGTCCTCAAAATCCAGTTGCGTTGCGGGCGCAGATTCCACAGCGCACACCCTGACGCCAAGCGAAATTGTGCGCTGCAGCCATGCAAAGCGCGACAAATTACCGCTCGCCCTCTTGCGATCCTGCCGCGCGGAGTGCCTGCAATTCGGGGAAATCCTCTTCGCGAAACTCGACGCCGCGCAAGGGATCGCTGCGATCGTCGGCGTGTTCGAGCCGACGCAGATGGACCCTGCGAATCTTGCCCGAAATCGTCTTCGGCAGCTCGGTGACGAACTCGATCCGACGTATACGTTTGAACGGCGCCAGACGCACATGCAGATGCTGATAGATCGACAGCGCCGTCGCCCTGGACGGCGCGGTATCGCCGATCAGCAACACATAGGCCTTGGGGATGGCGAGCCGGATCGGATCGGGGCTCGGCACGATGGCGGCCTCAGCCACGGCATCGTGTTCGAGCAGGATACTCTCCAGCTCGAACGGGCTGATGCGATAGTCCGAGGATTTGAACACATCGTCGGAGCGACCGACGAAAGTAAGATAGCCATCGTCATCGGCAAATACGACGTCGCCGCTGCGATAGATCTCACCGCTTGCACCGCTGACACTACCGTCTTCGGCCTGATAACCCTGCATCAGTCCTGCCGGGCGATCGGCGCCGAGCACGAGACTGACCTCGCCCTCCTTCGCCGGATTGCCATCGGCATCGACAACGCGAACCTTCCAGCCCGGCAGCGGACGGCCCATCGAGCCGACCTTGACGGTCTGGCCCGGCGAATTGCCGGCCAGCGCGGTGGTCTCGGTCTGGCCGTAGCCGTCGCGAATGGTGAAGCCCCAGGCCGCCTTGACCTGATCGATCACTTCCGGATTGAGCGGCTCACCGGCGCCACAGACTTCGCGCAGCGCGACCTTGAAGGTGGCAAGCTTCTCCTGAATGAAGAGCCGCCACACTGTCGGCGGCGCGCACAGTGTCGTCACGCCGCAGCGGCCGATGGTGGCAAGCAGGCCCTTGGCGTCGAAACGCGGCTGATTGACCACGAACACCGTTGCGCCGGCATTCCATGGCGCAAAGAAGCAGCTCCAGGCATGCTTGGCCCAGCCCGGTGAAGAGATGTTGAGATGGACGTCGCCCGGCTGCAGTCCGATCCAAAACATCGTCGAGAGTCCGCCGACGGGATAGCTGCGCTGGCTGTGCCGCACGAGCTTCGGCTTCGCCGTGGTGCCCGAGGTGAAATAGAGCAGCATCGGATCGTCGGCTTTGGTCGAACCACCCGGCGTGAATGTATCGGGGAAATCCGCGGAGCTTTCGAAGGCGAGCCAGCCGTCATGGGGCGACGTGGCGTTGACGACGATCTGACCAATGCCCGCGGTCTTCAGGCTGCCGAACTTGGCCACCTGGTCCTCTGCCGCCACCACAAGCTTGGCACGTCCGCGGTCGAGCCGGTCCTGCAATTCATCCGGGGTCAGCAGCGTGGTTGCAGGAATGATGACGACGCCGAGCTTGATCGCCGCCAGCATGGTCTCCCACAGCGGCACCACATTGCCGAGCAGCAGCAACAGATGATCGCCGCGCTTCAGCCCCTGCGCGCGCAGGAAATTGGCAACCTGATTGGAGCGACGCGACAGCACCTCGAACGACAACTTCGTCTCGCGGCTGGCGGCCGCATCGACGATCCAGAGCGCGGTCCGGTCCTTGCTGACGGGATCATGGGCGAGTTCGGCATCGAACCAGTCGAGCGCCCAGTTGAAGTCGACCGGATCGGGCCAGCGAAAGCCGGCAACGGCGGTGGCGTAGTCGGTGCGGTGTTCGAGGAGGAAGGCGCGGGCCTGCTTGAACGTGGTCATACCGACGCTCCCGCTATTTCGGCATCAGATGCCGCAGATGATGAATGATCCCCGAGAAGTCATCACCGCCGTGACCTTCCTTCTCATAGGTCTCATAGATGCTCTCGGCATGGGCGCCGAGCGGCGTCCTGGCGCCGGCGGCCTTGGCGGCTTCCTGCGACAGCCTGAGATCCTTGAGCATCAGTGCTGCGGCAAAACCCGGCTTGTATTCATTGTTGGCCGGCGATGTCGGCACCGGTCCCGGCACCGGGCAATAGGTGGTCAGCGACCAGCACTGGCCCGACGAGGTCGAGGCCACATCGAACAGCGCCTGATGCGACAGACCGAGCTTCTCGGCGAGCACGAAGGCTTCGCTGACGCCGATCATCGAAATGCCGAGGATCATGTTGTTGCAGATCTTGGCCGCCTGCCCCGCGCCAGCATCGCCGCAATGGACAATCTTCTTGCCCATGGCTTCCAGGACGGGCTTGGCCGACGCGAACGCCTTGGCATCGCCGCCAGCCATGAAGGTCAGCGTCGCGCCCTTGGCGCCGCCAGTGCCACCGGAGACCGGCGCATCGACCGACGGCAGCTTCTGCGCAGCCGCCAGTTCATGCGCCTTGCGTGCGCTTTCCACGTCGATGGTCGAGCAATCGATCATCAGCGCCCCCTTGGCGGCAACGGGAATGACCTCGCTCCAGACCGACACCACGTGTTTGCCGGCCGGCAGCATGGTAATGATGACCTCGGCGCCCTTCACGGCATCGACCGCCTTGTCAGCAATGGTCACGCCATCCGCCCTCGCCTGCGCGCGGGACGCCTCGACGAGATCGAAGCCCGTCACCTTGTGGCCCGCCTTGACCAGGTTGGCGGCCATCGGGCCACCCATATTGCCGAGACCGATGAATGCAATGCTGGTCATGTCCTGCCCTCGTGATCGTTTGTTTGTTTTTAAAGCCTGATGAAAACGGCGAAATCCAACTTTCGTTCAGAACGCTCGACCTTCAGAAGGTCAGCTCAACATCCCGTTTGGCCAGATAGCGCGCGACAATCTCCGGTGTCACGCCCTCGAGCTCCGGTGGCTGCCATTTCGGATTGCGATCCTTGTCGATGATGGCCGCACGCACGCCCTCGACGAAATCGGCGCTATCAAACACCTCCAGCGCCGCGAGATATTCGCGCGACAGACATTCCTCGAGCGACTTCGACGCGCGCGCTAGCCGCAACAGCTTCAGGGTAACCTTGAGCCCCCGCGGTGATTTGTCGGACATGGCCTTGAGCGTCGCCAGCGCGAAATCTGAACCGTCCTGCTCAAGCGCAGCCACGATCTCCTCGACGCTGTCATGGGCGAAAGCGCGATCGATCAGCGCACGCTGCGCCGTGACTGGACCGGTTTGTTCCGGAGCTCCGAACTTCTTGAGTGTCGTCATCACCGACGCGGCATCGGCACCTGCCGACAGCTGTGTCAGCGCCTCGCGCAATGCCGGCCATTTGACGGTGTCGATCAGGACGTCCGCCATATGTGCAGCAAGCGCATCGGCACCATTTGCCGTCAGCCCGGTCAGACCGAAATACGTCCCAAGTTCGCCCGGCGCGCGCGACAACAGCCATGTACCACCGACGTCCGGGAAGAAGCCGAGGCCCACTTCCGGCATCGCCATCCTGGTCTTCTCGGTGACGATGCGGTGGCTGGCATGGCCGGCCAGACCGACGCCGCCGCCCATCACGAAGCCATCCATGTAAGCGACATAGGGTTTCGGAAATTTCGCGATACGCGCGTTGACAATGTACTCCTCGCGCCAAAAGATCTTGCCGAGATCGCCTTTGACCTTGGCGCTCTCATAGAGACCGCGAATGTCGCCACCAGCGCACAGCCCGCGCTCGCCTGCTCCTTCGAGAATGATGAGCGCAATCTTCGGATCGGCCTCAAACATATCGAGCGCCGTCGCGATCTCGCGGGTCATCTCCAGCGTCAGCGCATTCAAAGCCTTCGGTCGGTTCAGCCGGATCACACCGGCCGCACCTTCCCGCGCGACGATGAGGTCGCCTGTCTCCGTTGCCACGTCCGAACTCATCGCGCGCCCTCGATCAACTTGCGCGACACGATCAGCCGCATGATTTCATTGGTGCCTTCGAGGATCTGGTGCACGCGCAAATCGCGCACGATCTTCTCGATGCCGTATTCGGCGAGATAGCCATAGCCGCCATGCAGCTGCAGCGCATCGTTGGCGACCTCGAAACCGATATCAGTGCCGAAGCGCTTGGCCATCGCGCAGAGCATGCCGGCATCGGCATCCTTGCGGTCCAGCGCCGCCGCCGCCCGCCACAGAAACGTGCGCGCGGCTTCCAATTCGGTCGCCATATCGGCGACGCGGAACTGGAGTGCCTGGAATTCGTCGAGTCGCTTGCCGAACGCCTTCCGCTCTTTCATGTAGCTCAACGACTTGTCGAGCGCCGACTGCGCGCCACCAAGCGAACACGCGGCGATGTTGAGACGACCACCGTCGAGGCCGGCCATGGCGATCTTGAAGCCGATGCCTTCGTCACCGAGCCGGTTGGCGATCGGCACGCGGCAATTTTCGAAGATCACCGCGCGTGTCGACTGCGCATTCCAGCCCATCTTGCGTTCGTTGTTGCCGAACGACAGACCGGGCGTGCCGGCCTCCACCACGATGGTCGAGACGCCGCCGGCCCCCTCGCCGCCCGTACGGACCATCACGACGTAGACGTCGGTATCGCCGGCCCCGGAGATGAATTGCTTCTGGCCGTTGAGCACATAGTGGTCGCCGTCGATGACAGCGCGGGTGCGCAGCGCCGCTGCATCCGATCCCGAGCCGGGCTCAGTCAGGCAGTAGCTCGCCAGCAGCTCCATAGTGCAAAGTCGCGGCAGCCACTTCTGGCGCTGCGCTTCGCTGCCATAGGAATCAATCATCCACGACGCCATGTTGTGGATCGAAATGAAGGCCGAGGTGGTCGGACAGCCGGTCGCCAGCGCCTCGAAAATCAGCGCGGCGTCGAAACGCGTCAGCGCGGAGCCGCCGACATCGTCACGGATGTAGATACCGCCCATGCCGAGCTGCGCGGCTTCGCGCATCACCTCTTTGGGGAAATGCTTGTCCTCGTCCCATTTGAGCGCAAAGGGAGCGATCTTTTCCGCAGCGAATTCGCGCGCCATGTCGCGAATAGCGGTCTGTTCCTCATCGAGAGCGAATTGCATCACGCCCTTCTTGTTGATTGTTGATCAGCCGGGAAAATGAAACGGCCCGGTGCACCACCTTTGGGAGCGCCGGGCCGCTTGCGTGTTCTTACTTCATCAACGGGATCGAGAACTCGGCGCCTTCCTTGACACCAGATGGCCAGCGCGCGGTCACCGTCTTGGTCTTGGTGTAGAAGCGGATCGAATCCGGGCCGTGCTGGTTGAGATCGCCGAAGCCGGACTTTTTCCAGCCACCGAAGGTGTAATAGGCGATCGGCACCGGGATCGGCACGTTGATGCCGACCATGCCGACATTGACCTTGGCGGCGAAGTCGCGCGCAGCGTCACCGTCACGGGTGAAGATCGCAACGCCGTTGCCGTAGTCATGATCCGACGGCAGCGCGAGAGCTTCTTCGTAATCGTGGGCCCGCACCACCGACAGCACGGGCCCGAAGATCTCTTCCTTGTAGATGCGCATGTCCTTGGTGACGTTGTCGAACAGACAGCCACCCATATAGAAGCCGTTCTCGTAGCCCTGCATCTTGAAGCCACGGCCATCGACGGCGAGCGTGGCGCCTTCCTTGATGCCGATATCGACGTAGTTCTTGACGCGGTCGACGGCTTCCTTGGTCACCAGCGGACCGAAGTCGGCGGACGGATCCACGGAGGTGCCGATCTTCAGGCTCTCGACGCGCGGGATGAGCTTTTCCATCAGACGGTCGGCGGTGGTCTTGCCAACAGGCACGGCCACCGAGATCGCCATGCAGCGCTCGCCAGCGGAGCCGTAGCCGGCGCCGATCAACGCATCGACGGTCTGGTCCATATCCGCATCGGGCATGATGATGGCGTGGTTCTTCGCGCCGCCGAAGCATTGAGCGCGTTTGCCGGTCGCGGCCGCGCGCTCATAGATGTACTGGGCAATCGGCGACGAGCCGACGAAGCCGACGGCCTTGATGTCTTCGTCGTCGAGGATTGCGTCGACGGCTTCCTTGTCGCCGTTGACGACATTGAGGATGCCCGGCGGCAGGCCGGCTTCGATCATCAGCGCAGCGAGCATCATCGGCACGCCCGGATCGCGCTCGGATGGCTTGAGGATGAAGGCGTTGCCGCAGGCGATTGCCGGACCGAATTTCCACATCGGGATCATCGCCGGGAAGTTGAACGGCGTGATGCCCGCGACGACGCCGAGCGCCTGCCGCATCGAATAGATGTCGATGCCGGGACCTGCGCCTTCGGTGTATTCACCTTTCATCAGATGCGGAATGCCGCAGGCGAATTCGATCACTTCGAGACCGCGCTGAATGTCGCCCTTGGCGTCCGGCACAGTCTTGCCATGCTCACGCGCCAGGCAATCGGCCAGCTTGTCGTAGTCGCGATTGGCGAGTTCGAGGAATTTCATCAGCACGCGGGCGCGGCGCTGTGGATTGGTGTTGCCCCAGGCGACCTGCGCCTCGGCAGCATTGAGAACAGCGGCGCGCATTTCGGCCTTGGAGGCCAGCGCAACCTTGGCCTGAACCTCGCCGGTCATCGGCTCGAAAACGTCGGCGAAACGCCCCGACTTGCCCTCGACCTCACGGCCGCCGATGAAATGTCCGATCGTGCGCATGCGTTTCCTCCCGGGAGCCAAATTTGGCCCGATGTTGATCAGGCTTTATGGCGTTTGGAAAGGCCCTGCACGCGCGGCGGATTTGCGAAATTGCAGGCTCGCTGCCGTTTAGCCCTGTCAGAATGTCACCGCCGCGACAATGTCGCAGGCAGTGCGCCGATTATCAATTCTTGGCGGCTGATACGGCCTTGGTTGCCACCTTCTTCGCAGTCGGCTTTCTAGCCGTGCTCTTGGGAGCCACAGCCTTGGACACAGCAGGGTTGGACGCTGCAGGCTTCGGCGCTGCAGCACGGCCCAGCACCGCCTCGCGGCCAGCGCTCAAAAGCTCTTCGGACAACTCGCCATTGCCGGCGGCGCGGGCGAGCACGATGGTGCCCATCATGGTGGCAAGCGCCGCCATCGCCTGTCTGCGCGCCGACTTGCTCGGTCCGCCACGAAACTGCTCGGACATCATCTCGATCATCTGATCGAGCTTGGTGGCAAACACCTTGCGCGTCTTGGGGCTCTCGCGCGCGATCTCAGCGCCCAGCGCCGGGACGGCGCAGCCATGGCCCGGATTGTCGCGGTGCTGCGGCGACAGGTAAGAATCCACGATCGTGGCCAGGCGCTGATCCGGCGCCGCCTGCCCAGCCAACTGACGCCAGCGATCGGTCGAGCGGTCCATTGCATAGGCGAAGGCTTCGATTACCAATGCCTCGCGCGAATCGAAATGCGCGTAGAAGCCGCCATGGGTCAGACCCGCGTCCTTCATGAGGTCAGCCACGCCGATGCCATGCGCGCCTTTTTCGCGCAGACGCACGGAAGCCTTCTTCACGATCCGCGCATGCGTCTCGAGCTTGTGTTCCTTGGAATAGCGCATCAGCGGTCCATTCAAGACAAATAGATGATGTCGATCATATTACTCGCACCGGTCCACACGCGCAACGCGCACCTGGCCGCAGGCCTTGACAACACCGCAGTTTGACGGGGAATTGATAGGATAAGACCGGCGATCCGCTCCGGCCCAAGGGAATGCCAAGGGACGAGACGATTTCATGCATATGCTCAATCCCCATTGCGGTGTCGAACGTGACCCGCGAGGTATAGTTCGGCTGACGATCTGCAACGCCGGCTCACTCAATATCCTCAATTCAGCCGCAATCAAGGGCGTTCGCGAAGGCATCGAGGTATTGGCCACAGAACGCGCCATTCGCGCGCTTGTCATCGCCGGCCAGAGCGAAAAGAGCATGATTGGCGGTGCCGACATCAAGGAAATGGCGACGCTGGATCAGGCCTCCGCCGAGAAGTTCATTTCCGGCTTGCGCGATCTCTGCGAAGCCGCCCGCGCTTTTCCCGCGCCCGTGATCGCCCGCATCCCGGGCTGGTGCCTCGGCGGCGGCCTCGAATTTGCTGCCGCCTGCGATTTCCGTATCGCTTCGCATGATTCCAAATACGCCATGCCCGAGGTCAGGGTCGGTATTCCCTCGGTGATTCACGCTGCCCTCTTGCCGCGCCTGATCGGTTGGGGCCGTGCGCGCTGGCTGATCATGACCGCCGCCACCATCGATGCACCAACCGCGCTCAATTGGGGTCTGGTCGATGTGGTTGCGGCCGAAGGCGCGCTTGATGCCGAAGTTGAAAAGACGATCGAAGCCATACTCGAGTGTGGACCCGAGGCTATGCGGTCGCAAAAAGCCCTGCTGAAACAGTGGGAAGAGCTGCCGCTGAAGGAATCCGTCAATCTCAGCGTCGGCGTGTTCGGCGAGGCCTATCTGACCGGCGAGCCGCAGCGACTGATGCAGGGTTTCATCAACCGCAAACGCTAGCAGCTCGACCTCACGAGAATTTTGCACAGGCCGGCATTGCGTATCTTGCAGCGCATCATATGATGAGTGTCATCCAAATGACCCGCGCTTGCGCGAAGGAGCCTCCATCATGCCCGCAGCTTCAGATCCGGTCGTCATCGTCTCGGCCACCCGCACTCCGCTCGGCCGCTTCCAGGGCGAACTATCGCCCTTCTCCGGCCACAAGCTCGGCAGCCACGTCATCGGTGCCGCCGTGGCACGCGCGAAACTGACACCCGAGCGCATCGATGAAGTCTTCATGGGCTGCGTGCTTCCCGCCGGCCAGGGTCAGGCGCCCGCCCGCCAGGCCGCCCGAGGTGCCAAGCTGCCGGATGCCACCGGGGCCACGACGATCAACAAGGTCTGCGGCTCCGGCATGAAGGCGACCATGCTTGCCCACGACATCATCCATGCCGGTTCGGCCGAGATCGTCGTCTCCGGCGGCATGGAGAGCATGACCAATGCGCCCTATTTACTGCAGAAGGCACGCGGCGGTTATCGCGTCGGCCATGATCGCATCATCGATCACATGCTGATGGATGGGCTTGAGGATGCCTATGAGGTCGGTCGCTCGATGGGTGACTTCGGAGAAGCCACCGCTGAGGCCTATCAGTTCACGCGTGGAGATCAGGACGCCTATGCAATCGAAACCCTGACCCGCGCGCGAAAGGCGGTGGAGAGCGGCGCCTTCAAGGCCGAGATCACGCCACTGACCATCGTCGAGAAGTCCGGACCGCGCGAGATCGCCAATGATGAACATCCGCTGAAGGTCGATCCCGCCAAGATCCCGAACCTCAAACCAGCCTTCCGTAGCAACGGCACCATCACGCCCGCTGCTTCGTCCGCGAATGCCGATGGCGCTGCTGCCCTGGTGCTCGCCAAGCGTTCCCTCGTGGATCGTGAGGGCCTGCCCGCGCTGGCGGTTATCCATGGCCACGCCACGCACAGCCAGGAACCGCAATGGTTCACGACTGCGCCCATTCCGGCAATCCGCAAACTGCTCGACAAGGTCGGCTGGAGCGTCGGCGATGTTGATCTGTTCGAGATCAATGAGGCCTTCGCCGTGGTGCCAATGGCCGCGCAACGCGACCTTGGCATCCCTCGCGAGAAGCTCAACGTCAACGGCGGCGCCTGCGCGCTGGGCCATCCCATCGGCGCAACGGGCGCGCGGCTGATCGTGACGCTGCTGCACGCGCTGGAAGCCAGAGGCCTGAAACGCGGCGTCGCGGCACTGTGCATCGGCGGCGGCGAAGCCACCGCGGTTGCCATCGAACGCATCGTTCGCTGAACCGCCTTTCCCAGATATGATCGTCGCGGCGATGGTCGTCGCGACGCCTATTCTCGTTGATTGCAGGATTACCGATGATTTCCGGATGGCTCTCGACTGCCCTCGCCCGCCGCAACATTCACTATGGATGGGCGATGATCGCCGTGACCTTCGTGACGGCGCTGGTCAGCGCCGCTGCGGTGGGAGCGCCCGGCGTGTTCATCGTGCCGCTGCAGAAGGAATTCGGCTGGAGCACCGCCGAGATTTCCTCGGCGATGTCGATCCGCTTCGTGTTGTTCGGCCTGATGGCGCCCTTCGCCGCGGCGCTGATGAACCGTTACGGGTTGCGCAACGTCACCCTGATTGCCCTGCTCGTCGTTGCTGCAAGCCTCATATTATCGCTCGGGATGACGCAGGTCTGGCAGCTCATGGCGCTCTGGGGCGTCGCCGTTGGTATTGGCACTGGGATGACGGCGCTGGTGCTCGGCGCCACCGTCGCAGCGCGCTGGTTCAGCGCACGCCGTGGCCTCGTCGTGGGCATCCTTACCGCGAGCGCGGCCACCGGCCAGCTGATCTTCCTGCCGATCCTCGCCAGCATCACCGAGCACAGCAACTGGCGCTGGGCACTGGCGCTCATGTGCGTGATGCTGGCCATAGCCGCACTCGGGGTGCTGCTGGTGATGCGGGACCGTCCCAGCGACATCGGCATTCGCCCCTATGGCGACACCAGCACCGAACCGCTGGCCGCGCCGCCACCGAACACCTCGCCGATCATGGCGGCAGCGCTCGGTGCCCTGCGCGATGCTGCCCAGACCAAGGTGTTCTGGATCCTGTTCGCCACGTTCTTCATCTGCGGCGCCAGCACCAACGGGCTCGTGCAGGTGCACCTGATCCCGATGTGCCTCGACTTCGGCATCCCGCAGATTCAGGCGGCCGGACTGCTTGCAGCCATGGGCGTGTTCGATTTCGTCGGCACCATCGCGTCAGGCTGGCTGTCTGACCGGTATGACAATCGTTACCTGCTGTTCTGGTACTATGGCCTGCGCGGCCTGTCGCTGCTGGCGCTGCCGTTTACCGACTTCTCGTTCTATGGCCTGTCGCTGTTCGCGCTGTTCTACGGCCTGGACTGGATCGCCACCGTGCCGCCCACCGTGCGGCTTACAGCGTCGAAGTTTGGACCTGAACGCGCGGGTCTGGTATTCGGCTGGATCTTCGCCGGCCATCAGTTAGGCGCAGCAACGGCGGCATTCGGCGCTGGCCTGTCGCGCACGGTACTGCTCAGCTATCTGCCTGCCTTTTTCGCGGCAGGTGCGCTATGTATTATTGCAGCGCTGATCGTGCTGGCGATTTCAAAGGACAAGAAGGTCGCGACCGCCTGATCCCCGCGGGATCAGGCTGCTCGCCACTCATATCAGAACGGGAATTCATCATGCGCCGCGTTGTCATTACGGGGATGGGAGCGGTGTCGCCGCTCGGTTGCGGCGTCGAGATCAACTGGTCCCGGTTGCTCGCCGGTCAATCCGGTCTCCGCCTGTTGCCGGAGGCCATGACCGCTGATCTCGCCGCCAAGGTCGGCGGTCAGGTGCCCGACATCGCCAACGATCCGGAAGGCGGTTTCGATCCTGACAAGGCGGCGCCGCGCAAGGACCAGAAGAAGATGGATCGCTTCATCCTGTTTGCGCTGATGGCTGCCGATGAAGCCATCGCGCAAGCCGGCTGGCTGCCGAAGGATGCGCGAGAACGCCAACGCACCGCCACGATCGTCGCCTCCGGCATCGGCGGCTTTCCGGCGATTGCCGACGCGGTCCGCACCACCGACACCAAGGGCATCCGCCGGCTGTCACCGTTCACCGTGCCCTCGTTCCTGGTCAATCTTGCGGCCGGTCATATCTCAATCCGCTACGGCTTCGAAGGTGCACTCGGCGCCCCCGTGACAGCCTGCGCCGCCGGCGTGCAGGCGATCGGCGATGCAGCGCGTCTCATTCGCTCCGGCGAAGCGGATGTCGCCATCGCCGGGGGTGCCGAAGCCTGTATCGACCGTGTCAGCCTCGGCGGCTTCGCCGCCGCTCGCGCGCTCTCCACCGACTTCGTCGCCAATCCGGAGCGCGCCTCGCGCCCGTTCGATCGCGACCGCGACGGCTTTGTCATGGGCGAAGGCGCCGGCGTCGTGGTGCTTGAGGAACTGGATCATGCCTTGGCGCGTGGCGCGAAGCCGATCGCCGAACTGATCGGCTACGGCACGACGTCCGATGCGTTCCATATGACAGCCGGTCGTGAGGACGGCGACGGCGCCAGGCGCGCGATGGATATCGCTCTGGCACAGGCCAACATCACGCCTGCCGATGTCCAGCATCTGAACGCCCATGCCACATCGACGCCGGTCGGCGATCACGGCGAGCTCGAAGCGATCAAGTCGATCTTCGGGACAAACGGCAGCGTCGCTGTGAGTTCAACCAAATCCGCGACGGGCCACCTGCTCGGCGCAGCCGGAGGGCTTGAGGCGGTCTACGCAATCCTCGCGCTGCGTGACCAGATCGCTCCGGCCACGCTCAATCTCGAAAATCCCGATCCGTCTGCCGATGGCATCGATCTGATCCGCGGCAAGGCGCGGCCGATGGCCATTGAGCACGTGCTCTCGAATGGCTTCGGCTTCGGCGGCGTCAATGCCAGCGTGCTGCTGCGGCGAGTATAGCTTACGGCCGCATCGCGAGCCGTGACGGGCCTGCCGTGCGGAGCGGTTCGGCAAGACGTGCAAACTCACACAGCAGCGAGCGCGTCTTCGTGGGGTTGATGACTTCCTCGACCCAGAACTTCTCGGCCGAACGGAATGGCGAGCGCAGCTTGTTGAGGCGCTCCTCGATTTCCTGCTGCTTGAGCTTTGGATCGTCCGCCGCGTCGATCTCGGCGCGATAGGCCGCCTCGATGCCGCCTTCCAGCGGCAGCGAGCCCCAATAGGCCGAAGGCCATGCGTAACGCATCGAGAACCGGTTGGCCGGCTGATGCACCACGCCAGCGACGCCGAACGCATTGCGGATGATGATCGTGCACCACGGCACCGTGGTCTGATTGACCGCGGCCATGGCGCGCACGCCGTGACGGATAGTCGCTGCCTTCTCCGCATCGAGCCCGATCATGAAACCCGGGCAATCCATGAGATAGACGACAGGCAGATGGAACGTCTCGGCGAGGTCGACGAAGCGCACGACCTTCTGGCAGGCTTCCGCGGTCCACGAGCCGCCATAGTGGAACGGATCGCTGGCAAGCAGCAGCACCGCACGGCCTTCGAGACGCGCAAAACCGGTGATGATCGGCCGGCCGAAATTTGCCGCCATCTCGAAAAACGAGCCTTTGTCGACGACGGCGTCGATGATCGGGCGCATCTTGTAGACCTGCCGGCGATTGCGCGGCACGGCTTTCAGCAGAGATTCTTCCGCACGTTCGGGATCGTCATTGCAGGCGATCGTCGGCGGCAAGTCATAGACAGACGATGGCAGATAGGACAGGAAGCGCCGCGCGCAGGCGAATGCCTCCTCTTCGGTCTCCACGGCATGATCGACGCCGCCAGCGCGCGTCTGGATATCGGCGCCGCCGAGTTCCTTCTTCTCAAGCGACTGGCCGAGGCGCGCGACAACGGGAGGCCCGGCGACGAACATCGCGGAATTCTTCGTCATCACCGAATAATGGCTGGCTGCGAGCCGCGCAGCGCCGAGGCCGGCGACTGAACCAAGGCCAAGGCCAACGACCGGCACCTGCGCCAGATTGGACGTCGTGTACCAGTACCAGCGCGTGCCCCCGACACCGCCCGGCAGATTGGCTGCGCCCCTGGTCTCGATGGTCTTGACCGAACCGCCGCCGCCAGAACCTTCAATCACGCGAATGATCGGCAGCCGGAAGTCGTGCGCCATTTCCTCGGCCATCAGCGGTTTGGCCGAGATCGACGCATCAGCCGAACCGCCGCGCACGGTGAAGTCATCGCCAACAACGACGACAGGCCGGCCGTCGATCTTGCCACGACCGAACACGCAATTAGCCGGCGTCAGATGCTTCAGCTCGCCAGACGCATCGTATTCACCGATGCCGGAGACTGCCCCGACTTCGTGAAAGCTTTTTGCATCTATCAGTCTGTCGATACGTTCACGAACTGTGAGCCGGCCTTGGTCATGCTGCCGCTTGACCTTGTCAGCGCCCCCCATCTCCCGCGCGAAGGCTTCGCGCCGGGCGAGGTCGTCGAGTTCCGGCTTCCAGTTCATTCATTCCCTCCGGGAGCATTTTTTTCTGAGCTGTTGGCGCGGGAGGCCCATCTGGAACGGGCGCACTGGTCAGGCCGCTATCTGCATTCTGAACCATCATGCTGATCGTGCCGCTGAGCTGACGCAGGATCGGAGCGATCTCGTCCTGCAGGCGCTGCTCGTCATACATGGCGGCAAGCAGACCGATGGTGACGACCACATAGGTCTGATACTGCGGCGACCAGATCGGCGTCGCAATGCCGGTAATATGCGGCGACCAAAGGCCACCTGCGAGGACGTAGCCGTTGTCACGCAGACATTCACGGTTCCCAACGATCTTGCCGCGCAGGATCTTGGCGTCCTCGGGCATTTCGCGCGCAATATCGTTGATCAGAGCATTGCCCACGTCTTCGTCGAGCGCTGCGGTGTAGGCATGACCGGCTGCAGTCCGGCCCATGGCAATGCGGCTGCCGGTGGTCGAATGCAATCCGAGCGCGTGATCGGCGCGGGCATATTCGAGATAGACCATGTGGAAACGATCGGGAATCGTGAAGCCGATCGTGCCAGGTACCTGCTCCGCCACTTCCTGCAAACGCAGGCGGATCAGGTTGCGCACCTGAAGTCCCCGCATCATCGAAGCACTCATCGCGACCGCACTCGATCCGATGCGGTACTTCTGATCTGCCGGCAGATAGGCGAGCTGGCCCATGCGCGTCAGCGTATGCGTCAGGCGCGATACGGTGGACCGCGGCAGGCCGCAACGATTGGAGATTTCGAGATTACCAAGCCGGGCATCATGGCCCTCGAAGCAGCGAAGAATATCAAAGGCGCGCGAGACCACCTGGATCACATCGCCGTCGCCTGCCAGATCGCTGGCGAGCATGCCTTGTTTGCTGAGCCGTTCCGAACGTCGTCCCATGATGCGTTTCCCTTAAAACGACGCATCTCACGGGGAGCCAATCCGTTGGATTGCCCCGATGTGCGCCGCCGTCCCGTTCCACTCTGCGGAATTATATTCCACTTGCGGGCTACGCTACCTCAGGCAATCTGCGGCGACAACACCAAGCTGCTCGTTTCTTTTCATTCTTAGGAATTGTCCGGTCGCGTCGGCGCTACACCTATAGCGAGCAGCCGCCCGCGTGATCGCGGAGAACACCATGCCAGAGATCAAGATCCTCAGCGAAGTCGCCGGCCGCATCTGCTCACTGCCGCTCGCAACCGGCGATTCCGTGAACGAAGGCGACGAAGTGGCATTTGTCGAAGCCATGAAGATGGAAATTCCGGTCGCCTCACCTGCCGCAGGTAAAATCAAATCGATGATTGTCGCGGTCGACGACGTGGTCGCGGAAGGACAGTTGCTCGGCACAGTCGAGACGTGAGCAGACATGCAGTGGCGGCCTCGACTGCCGTACCAATGTGCTGCGGCATTCTGTCTGAGATGGTGACCGATCCCATCATGCAGCGAACGGCCTCAGGACATTGCCAGCGCCTGACGGCGATGACATGATCGCCGAACAATAAAAAGCAATTCGCAAAGCGAATGCATCTGGAGGGGAAAATGCTTCACCGGCTCATCGCGCTGGCGTCCGTTGCCGTGCTCAGTACGACCGGCGCTGTATGCGCACAGGATATCAAGCTTCCACCGACCATGGCGGTCACCGCCTATGACACCGGCACTGCCGGCTTCAACATCGCCGTCGCCGTCGGCAAGATGATGAAGGACAAATATTCTACCGACGTGCGTGTGCTGCCTGCCGGCAATGATGTCGCGCGGCTGGCGCCATTGCGCGCCGGTCGCGCCACGATTGCCTGGATGGGCTCGGGCATCTACTTCGCGCAGGAAGGCGTGTTCGAATTCGGCGTCAAGGAATGGGGTCCACAGCCAGCGCAGGTCACGCTGTCGACCATCGACTGCAATGGCGCCTCGCTCGGCGTCGCCCGCGATATCGGCGTGAAGGAGATCAAGGATCTACGCGGCAAACGCGTCGGCTTCGTCGTCGGCTCACCTGCCCTGAACCAGAACTCGCTTGCGATCATGGCGTTCGGCGGTCTCACCAAGGCAGACATCAAGCCGATCGAGTTCGCAAGCTACGGTGCAATGTGGAAAGGCATGGTGAACAACGACGTCGATGCAGCCTTTGCTACCACGATCACTGGCCCAGCCAAGGAGGTCGAGACCTCGCCGCGCGGCATCATCTGGCCGCCGCTCCCAGCGGAAGACAAGGCCGGCTGGGAGCGCGTCAAGCGTGTGGCACCGTTCTTCAATCCGCATGTCGCGACCTGCGGCGCGGGCATCACAGCAGCAGCGCCCGTCAACATGAGCACCTACCCCTACCCCGTCGCGACCGTCTACGGCTCGCAGACGGAAGATCAGATCTACGCGATCACCAAGGCGATGATCGTCAACTTCGACGCCTACAAGGACAACGCACCAGGCGCTTTGGGCCTCGCCGTAAAAGCGCAGTCCATGAAATGGGTCGTTCCGTTTCATCCCGGCGCCGTGAAAGCCCTCAAGGAAGCCGGCAACTGGACGCTAGAAGACCAGGCACACAATGACGGACTGCTGAAGCGGCAGGACGTCTTGAAGGCCGCATGGAGCGAATACGCCAAGGCCAGTGCATCAGCCGGTGAAAAGGAGTTTCTCGACGGCTGGATGACGGCCCGCGCGGCTGCACTCAAGAAGGCCGGCATGCCGAACGGCTTCGAATAACGTCGTCATTTCTAGCTATAACCGCGAACAATAATCGGTGCCACTATGTCAATTTCGTCACCCGATCATGCGCGGCTCGTATCCGACATTCCCGTAAAAATGGAGCTCGACGATCCCCATGGGGTCGCCGACCTCCAGGAATCCGAGGTCTCGCGCGTCCGCGCCTTGCACAGCGTATGGCGCTGGGCGCTGATACTGGCCACCCTCGCGACCATCCTGCTCTGCATCAACCAGCAATTTTCGTTGCGCTTCTTTGTCGATGTCACGCAGCTCAACACCGAATATTTCTATCTACTGATCGCGTTGATGCTGCCGTTCACGTTCCTGATCTTTCCGGGAACGTCAAAGGCCGATCTCGACCGAGTGCCGTGGTACGACGTCGTGCTGTTCATCGCGACCTTCGCGGCCGCGATCTTCCTGATGATGAACATCCGCAAAGCCGCGCAATTTGGCTGGGAATTCGACGGCGCACCTAAACCCGTGATCGCCGCAGGTCTCGTGATGTGGTTCGTGCTGATGGAGGCGCTGCGCCGCACCGGCGGCTGGAGCCTGTTGCTCAGCGTCTTCCCCTTCACGCTGTATCCACTGTTTGCCGACGCCAAATGGCTCGGACCGTTCCGCGGCACCCAGTCGACGCTGGAGCAAACCACGGCCTATCACGTGCTGTCGGGCGAAAGCCTGCTCGGCATTCCGATCCAGGCATTTGCCGACACCGTGATCGGCTTCCTGGTGTTCGGCACGGCGCTGATGATGACAGGTGCCGGCAAGTTCTTCATCAACATTGCCTTCGCGATGTGCGGTACCTTCCGTGGTGGCGCGGCAAAGGTGTGCATCTTTGCATCCGGCCTGCTCGGCACCGTAGGCGGCAGCATCGTGTCCAATGTGCTCACCGCTGGAACGATGACGATCCCCGCGATGAAGAAAACCGGCTTCACGCCGTCCTATTCAGGAGCGATCGAGGCCTGCGCGTCCACCGGCGCCGTGCTGGCACCGCCGGTGCTGGGCGCGACGGCCTTCGTCATGGCGCAGTTCATGAACACGAGCTATGCCGACGTCGCGCTCGCCGCCACCATTCCGTCCATCTTGTATTACTTCGGTCTGTTCGCGCAGGTCGACAGCTACGCCGCGCGCCACAAGCTCGAAGGCATCCCGCGCGAGGAACTGCCCCGCTTCATGGATGCGCTCAAGGAGGGCTGGTACTATCTCTTTGTCATCGCGATCCTTGTCGTAATGCTGCTGTACTTCAAACGCGAGAGCCACGCGCCGTTCTACGCCACCGCTTTGCTGGTCATCCTGCATCAATGGTCAGGCCCGGCACCGTGGAAGAAGGGCAACACCGCCGTCCTGACGCTCTCGATTGTGCTGACCGGATTGATGGTCTGGCTCGATCTCCAGAACGCCTATCTATGGGGAATGTGCATCCTCGCTGCGCTCAATGAATTCTTCCCTGGCAAGAATTGGGGCGGCGCGCGCTGGATCCACTTCCTCGAACTCAACGGTAAGACCTTCGTCGAACTGATCGCCATTCTCGCCGGCTGTGGCCTGCTGATCGGCGCGTTCTCGCTCACCGGCGTAATCTCGAGCCTGGCCAACGACCTTCTGGCGATCGCCGGCGGCAACGTCTTCCTGCTGCTGATCATGTGTGCCTTCACCAGCCTGATCCTCGGCCTCGGCCTGACGACGACGTCCTGCTACATCTTCCTCGCTATCCTTGTCGCACCGGCGCTGGAGAAGCTCGGCCTCAACAAGATGGCCGTACACATGTTCATCTTCTATTGGGGCATGCTGTCGTCGATCACGCCACCGGTCGCCATCGCATCCTTTGCCGCCGCCGGCATCGCCGGCGCGCCGGCGATGAAGACCGGCTGGGAGTCGATGTGGGTCGGCAGCATCATCTATTTCATCCCGTTCTTCTTCGTGCTGAATCCGGCGCTGCTATTGCAGGGCGACAGCCCCTACCTCGAAGCGTTCGGCCTCACCGGCCTTGCCTGTCTCGGCATTGTCTTCATCTGCGGCGGCATTCAGGGCTATCAAGCCTATGTCGGCGATCTCCGCCGTGCGGGCGCGATGGAATGGCCACTACGTGTGCTGCTGGTGATCGGTGGCTTCGTGATGGCGACACCCGGCGGCGGCATCAATCCGCTGTCGCAGTGGCAGATCGTCGCCCTCGCCGCCTGCATTCTCGCGCCGACGGTGCTGATCGCGCTGGCGCTGATCAGGCGCGGCGATGCCCGGCTCGCGGTGTCATGACCGCGAAGGCATTCAGGTCGATTGAAGATTGAAAGCTAGAAAAACTCTTCCGGGCAGGGATCGACGATCTTCCAGAGATCCATGCCGTTCTTGATCTTTTTCATTTCCGGCGTGAGACCGCCGTTGCGCGCTAGCCAGTCTTTCACCGGCGGCGGATAATAGGCCATCAGGTCCGAGGTGCCCTCGTAGCTGATCACCTTCATGCCGAAGGTGAAGGCCTTGTCGTAATAGGCCTGATGGAAGCCCAAGCTGGCGCGCGGAGTCACGCAGACCTTGTTCATCGGCACGATGCCGAACACCAGGGTGCAGGCCGAATTGCAGATGCCGTCGATGATCACCCGCTCCTTGCGGTCGCGGATGCGCTCATACTTAGCCTTGTATTCCTCGACATAGCCGCCGTGGTCGCGGGTGATGCGCAAATCTGCCTTGGCCGGAGCCACGGACAGCACCAGCAGGGACATCAGGACAGGCAGCAGCGAAAGGCGCATCGCGTGATGAAACCGGTAAGGGACCCCAAGCCAACGCCCTTTTCCGGCATCAGCACACCGCCCGACTCTGGCCGGACAGTGCTAGTATTCCGTTAAGCATCGCCTTTGAGCGAAAAAAAGGCAGAAATCGGCCCTGCCTCACTCTCTGCCCACCCGGCCTAGCCGTTCAGGAACATCCGGTAGACCGGATTTTGCGTTTCGTCCTCATAGGGATAGCCGAGGGAGGTCAGCCGCTGCGTCAGGGTCGGCCGGTCGGCCTCCGGGACTTCAATCCCAACCAGTACCCGGCCGTAATCCGCACCGTGGTTACGGTAGTGGAACAGCGTGATGTTCCAGTCCGCGCCCATCTGATCGAGGAATTTCAGCAAGGCGCCCGGACGCTCCGGAAACTCGAAGCGCAGGATAACCTCGTCCCGCAAAGCCGGCGGTGCTCGCCCGCCAACCATATAGCGGATGTGCAGCTTGGCGGTTTCGTCTGCGCTGATGTCCAGCACCTTGTAGCCGAGCGCCTGCAACTGCCCGATCAGCTCGCCCTTGTCGTTCTTGGCGCCGCTCAGCTTCAGGCCGACAAAGACATTGGCTTCCTTGGCGTCGGCATAGCGATAGTTGAACTCGGTGATGTTGTGATTGCCGATGGTCTGAATAAAGCGGCGATAGCTGCCGGGCTGCTCCGGAATGGTCACGCCCAGCAGGATCTCACGCGCTTCACCGACCTCGGCACGCTCTGCGACGTGCCGCAGGCGATCGAAATTCATGTTGGCGCCGCTGTTGATGGCGACCAGCGCCCCCGTGCGCGTGGGATTGTTCGCGGCATAGCTCTTCAGTCCTGCCAGCGCCAAGGCGCCGGCCGGCTCCGCAATCACGCGCATATCCTCGAAAATATCCTTGATGGCAGCGCACATCTCGTCGGTGTCGGCCGTGATCACATCATCAAGCAATTCGCGGCAGAGACGGAATGTTTCGACGCCGGCCTGGCGCACGGCGACGCCGTCAGCGAACAAACCGACGCGATTGAGGACGACGCGCTCGCCGGCATCAATTGCGGCTTTCATCGATGCGGCATCGACGGGCTCGACACCGATGACCTTGGTCTCCGGGCGCAGAAACTTGATGAAGGACGCCACGCCAGCCGCAAGCCCGCCGCCGCCGATCGGCACAAATACCGCCTCGATCGGATCGGGATGCTGCTGCAGGATTTCCATGCCGATAGTGCCCTGCCCCGCGATCACGTCGGGATCGTCATAGGGATGCACGAAGGTCAGCTTCTGCTCGGCCTCGAGCTTGCGCGCATGCGCCGCTGCTTCGTCGAACGTGTCGCCGAACAGCACGGCATTGCCGCCCCAATATCTGACAGCATCGATCTTGATCGGCGGCGTGGTCACCGGCATCACGATGGTTGCCTTGATCCCGAGCCGCTGCGCCGACAGCGCCACGCCTTGCGCATGATTGCCAGCCGACGCGCAAATCACGCCGGCCGCGCGCTGCTCCGCGGACAGCCCTGCAATGCGGTTGTACGCGCCACGAATCTTGAACGAGAACACCGGCTGCAAATCCTCGCGCTTGAGCAGCACGGGGCTCCCCATGCGCGCGGTCAGCCGAACCATCGGGTCCAGCGGCGTCTGGATCGCGACGTCATAGACGCGGCTGTCCAGGATTTTGCGAACGTAGTCAGTCACGAGAGGTCCTTGAACGTGTCGGCGTACCAATGGAGCACAGAACTGCTTGCCGGCAGCTTGTCGGGCAGATGGGCACCGAAATGACCGAGAAATCAAGCCCCGTTTGCGCCTAAACACCTGTGCGGTTGGGCACGATTTCCCATATCGACGTTAACGATGGCGTACGGCTCCCAGCGTATATTGGCTTGCTGATCCAGATCATCAGAACCAGCGGCGCCCACGATGCAACTATCACCAATCGAACAGGCAGCAATATCAGGCCCCCGAGGCGATCACGCGCGTCAGGTCTGGATTGATTTTGCACGCGGTATAGGCGTCATTCTCGTGGTCTATGGCCACGTACTCGGCGGCCTGATACCGCCGCATCTGTTTCCTGACGGACCGCTCGCGCAGTGGATGAGCTATACGCTCTATACGTTCCACATGCCGCTGTTCTTCTTTCTCGCAGGCCTGAACGTGCAGCACAGCCTCGCACGCGGCGCTCGGCCGTTCCTCGCCGGCAAGGCATGGACGATCGCCTACCCTTATGTGCTGTGGTCGCTGATCCAGGGCGGCGTGATCATGCTGATATCGCGCAATGCCAATATTCCCATCACCGCCAGCGACCTCATGGCGATCTGGTATCGGCCGATGGCGCAATTCTGGTTTCTGTATGCCCTGATGATCTGCCACGTACTGGCCGTGCTCATTCCCAATCGCACCATCATGATTGTCGTCGCGCTCGCCGGTCTGATCGTGTTCATGCTGTTGCCGATCCGGCCCGATCTTGCGCTCACCACGCATCACCTGCCGTTTTATGTCGCAGGTCTCTATGCAACCCGCATCGTGATGGCGTGGCAGCCTCATGGGCGAACGGGCTGGATCATGTTGACCGTGATCGCCACCGCTTTCGCTGCGGCGGTTGCGATTGGAGGACCGCTCTCCGGCTTCGATGCAAATGGCGCGACTTCGCTTCCGGCATGCATTCTCGGCATCACCAGTGTGGTGGTGCTTTGCAAATTGCTGAACGAGACGCGGCATCGCTGGCTTGCACTCGTCGGCGTCATGTCCATGACGATCTATGTGCTGCACATCATGGCTGGGTCGGGAACGCGGATCATCATGCAGATGCTGCACGTGCCGCCAATGCCGTGGGCCTATCTCCTCGCAGGCACCGCGGCCGGCGTACTCTTGCCCATGGTAGCCCATGTCGTGTTGCAGCGGCTGAACCTGCTGGCACCACTCGGGCTTGCGCCACTGCCGAGGCGCAAACCTGCACCCGCTCCGTTTGTCAGCCAGGCAGCCCGGTCAGACTAAACTCTGCCGGTTCGCGCCTGCTCCAGGGGCATCACGGCATCCTCGGCAGGTCTGACAGTCTGGTCGTGCGGACAGGCCATCGCGAAGATCATCCAGAACAGAGCAGATATCTCACCTGACGAGATACTGGTCAGAGGCAAGTGAATCAGGATACCGCCAAGCGACAGAGCGCCGAGCACCACGCCTTCTTTGGTCGGCATCCGCCATGCCGCAGACGTGCTCCAGACCCCGACCCAGATATAGGCTGCCAAGCAGAGCAGTCCAACGGGAATGCCGAGCGTGAGCCAGCTCGCAATGATCTGGCCATCGACCGGCATGGTGCCCGCGACACCGATATCGGTGAAGCTGAAACCAGATCCCACCACCATGCTGTCAGGTGTATTCCACAGCGTCACGAATTCTTCGAGACGCTCGTTGCCGCTGCCATCCTCGGAACCGCTGCCGAGCGACTGCAGCCGCTCGGTGATCACATCGCCGAAGGGCGTGAACAGGACCGCCGCCATGGCTGCGCCGACGATGCCAAGTCCGGTCGCAAGCGCCCGCCGCCGTGTGGATTGAAACACCATGCAGAACACCACGGCCAGCGCGAGCGCGATCCAGCCGGTCCGATACAGCGACAGCAACAGACCCAGTGCCGCGGGCGCCAGGGCAATCAGAGACTGCCAGCCGGGTCTCAGAAAGCCCAACAACAGCAGTCCCGTTGCGGTGAAGGTCGCGTAAGTGGCGGGCCCGTTCATCGTGCTGAAGACGCGCACCATATAGGGTAGCGGATAGCCTGCCGACAGGATCGAGGCGTAGTTCATCCAGAACCGATCCCAACTCGGCGGATCGACATATTGCCAGATGCCGTAGAGACCCGTCAGCGGCAGCACCACCAGAAAGATACGCGCCATGGCATTGACGAGTTCGCCGTCGGACCTTGCGCGCTGCTGCAAAGCGATGCCGTAAAGCACAGGTGCCGCCCACTTCAACGCACCTGTCGCGGCGCTCATCCAGTCATTCTGAAAAACCGACAGCATGGCACCGTAAGCGATGCAGGCCAGCACGATAGCCGGCGCGATCAGCCAGGGATCGCGCAACTGCTCGCGGGACGACAGCAACGTCCACAGGCTCGGTAACGGCGTCAGGATGAACAACAGCGGCCCGATCAGCATGATGCTGGCCGCGTCGTAGCCCACCGACACATCGACCACGCGCCGCACGAATGGCGCGAAGGCAAACAGCAGGATGGCCGATTGGACATGGGCCGCGGTGCTGCGTCGCCACGCCAGCCAGCCAGCAGCGGCGCAGCCGACCACGAAGAGCGGACGCGACAGACCGCCCAGCGCGGGACCGACCACCAAGGTTACGATCAGAAGCAGCGCAGTCGGTAGCCACCCGGACAGGACGAAATCCGCCGGACCGGATTTGAGTCGGCCTTGATTCATAACGGCAGACTATCGCGAGCAGCCTCCCCGACGTTAGGCAAAACCGTTGCGCTCCCCCATCGCGGGGCTAGCTTTTGCGACTTTCGCCGCTATGGTGCCGCCGTCGCACTCGTAGCTCAGCTGGATAGAGCATCGGATTTCGATTCCGAGGGTCGGGCGTTCGAATCGCTCCGAGTGCACCATCACAGGTGCCCTTAAACGCCTGTGTCCATTCGGCTTTTCCAGAGACTAGGCGCTCGCTTCGCGCTCGATCGTCCGCAGCCGCACGAATGCCGCCCAAGCTTGGGGAAACTCGGCACTCTTGGCATCGATGGCCATCAAAGCCCGGAGGGCTTCCCGAATTTCGTCCGGCGAAGGCCGCTGAGATGAGGTTCCCGCTTTGGACTTCGCCCAGAGATCTTCAACCGATTTTGCCAGCACCAACGCCTCGGCATTCGTTCGTTTCTGCACATGCTTTGCCAACACGTGGTCCGGCGGAAAGACTGGCCACGCGGTCGGCGGCTTGTCGGCACGCCAGTCGGCTTCGGGGCCGGGCGTGGTTTTGAATGTCTGGTTTCCCGATTGCTGCCCGCCGGAGCCGGGTTGGCCTGCCAGACGTCCGAGTTGCTGCTCGGTCGTCCCGGCCGGTCCACTGCCCGCAGGTGATAGTTGCGACGCCATATCCGTAAGCACTGACGGATCGGCTGTCGGCAGCGTCTTTTGAACCAGCTTGATCGCCTGGAGCGCACTGGGTGATATGCCGATCTTCTGTTGAGCCAGCTTCTCTTCTTCTTCAGAGACCGGACAAGCCTTGTACGCATCGTGCCGTTGCGCGATCTCTCCATCGTCGTCGATACGCGCAAAGTCGATGGCGACCGTGTAAACGAAAGCTCGATGCCCGGTGTAAGCTCCCGATTTGTCCTTGGCGTTCACGCTGCCGCAAACATATTTCCTGTTATCGACCTGGACCGACCGCAAGCCATCGAATTGCGCAGATGACGGATTGAGCAAGAGTCGCATGACTGCAGCACGCGCCTTCGAGTTATTGGTTGTCAGGATGGCATCCAGCGCATAGTCGGGCCGAATGAAGGACGGCTGATAATAGAACACGGATGCGGCCGCAAAAAACGCTGCACCCACGCCGGCAGATATCAGGGCAGCTGGCGTGTTCATGCAGTAACGTGCTCCACCGAGGCCCTTCAACAAGCCAGGGATTCCACTTTACATTGCACCAGCTTGTAACCATTCCGTTAACGCGCACCTCCACAACCGCCGCGTCTGAAACCCGTCGTTGCGGTTGCACGATTCAACCGAATAAGGCTGTGCGCCGCGGCGCTCTTTGAAAACAACATCTCGATGGCGTGCTGAACCGCAAAGTCTGCCGTCAGCGGCATTTACCAGCCGTTACCACCATCCAATTTAAAATCCCCGGCGCCAAGGAAGCGTCGATGACCCCTGAAAAACCAAATGCTGGCCGCGTCGCGTTCGAGCGCGGTTTCCCTGTCTGGCTCATGGCCATTGACGGCACATGGCGCCGCAGCTGCCGCATCATGGACGTGTCCGAGACGGGCGCACGCCTTATCGTCGAGAGTTCGATCGAGGGCATTAATCTCAAGGAATTCTTCCTGCTGCTGTCGTCCACAGGACTGGCGTTCCGTCGCTGCGAGCTGGCCTGGGTCAATGGCGAGGAAATCGGCGCGACATTTCTGCGACAGGGCGCCAAGAAGAAAGCCGCTCGGCCGGCTGACACCGAATCCTGACATCCCTGCGACCGTTTCCGGAACCTGGCACCGACACGCAGCGGCTGACGCTCTCCACGGATCTGCCCAACTTTGCGGCAGGAACATTCGCGCGCCCGAACTCTTGTTGTCCCGTGAACAGTTGGGTGCGTTTATCCGTTTGAACCCGGGAGCCACCGTGAAGAATTTTTCCCATGCCGCGTTTCCGCCAGACACAATCTCAGTGATGAAACAAGCGCTGGACGGGGCTGTTTCAACGCTGCCGCATCCCGTCAACTCCGCTCACGTGCAATCCATCGCCGAAAGCATCCTGCGCACCACAAGCGAGGGTGAACGCGATCCCACGATGCTCCAGACCATGGCGCTGCTGGAATTGCGGATTACCCAGCGGGACTGACGGCCGATCGATCATCACGACCTCGTGGATAACGAAAGTGGGGCTTGCTGCAGCGCAACCAGATGCCATATTCCGCGTTATCGCCTCATCACGGAGGTTGCCGCATGCCCTACGCGCTGTTTTCAAATTCGGTCAAAGTCAGCAAGGCCTTCCCCAACAAATCCGATGTCTGGCGGCATGCCGTCGAGAGTGGCTTGGTGATGGAAGTCGGCCTGGGCGAGGAAGATCCGCCGCGTCGTCTTCTCGATATCGGCTATGCGATCCACGCATGTGCCGCCGATCCAGTCGAGAAATCGGCCGCTACAGGCATGAGCGAGCACGACATCAGCCAGATGATTGCCGCCTGTCAGCTCAATCAGCGGTCCGCAGCCGCCGCATCGTAAATTCAATGTCGCCGTCTGGCAGCTCGCGCCAGCGCTCAACTTCGCTCATGTAGGCTTGCTTCGGGAACCGATCCAGAAACGCCCGCGCCATCTTGCGGGCGTTTTCGCGTGGCTGTGTGAAGCTCTCGCGCACATAGCCGTCATCAAGGGCACGCCGCTGCTGGCGCGCGGCCATTCTCTCCGCCAGATCGCGCGGTGTTCCCGGCATTGCTGCTACTCCGGACACAAGCAACGTCTGATAGATTGTCACGGATGACCGGCAGATCAAGCGTCATGTTTCACGGCGCGACAGGTTTGCGCTCAGAAGAAAGGGCGCACCGATCACTCGGCGCGCCCCCTTCCCTGTTCTCGCTGAACCAGGCGCCGAGACGCCCTTCCGAAGCTCAAAGAGTGAGCTTAGCGGGCGGCCTCAGCGAGGTGACAGCGCTTGGAATTAGACACTGGACCACCTCCTTTCATTGTTCGTGACAGCCTGAGTATAGGAAAGATTCGCGCCGTGTTAAGGGGCGCGATCCAGACGAGCCATGCAATCTCGCACAGGGCGCGCGAGCCAGCCGCCGTTGTGAAGGCTTGGCCATGCATGCATCATCTTTCTCTGCTGTTGCTCCGCGCATCACCTGAGCAAGCATTGGACAGCGGTAAAATCAATCAAGGACGGAAGCGACCATTGGGCTTGCCCCACCTTGTCCATTAGGTCTCTTCCCCGATGTCCAGCAATCTCGACGCCCGGCCGAAAGGCGTGATGACGCGTCGCGCTGCCATTATTTTTCAGATCGCAACGCTCGGCACTGTCGCCATGTTCGCCAGCGCACCGACACCACTCTACCGGATCTATCAGGACCACTGGCACCTCTCGCCGGTCATGGTCACGACGGTGTTCTCCGCCTATGCGCTCAGTCTGCTGGTTGCGCTGCTGACGGTCGGGGGATTGTCGGATTATATCGGTCGCCGGCCCGTGATGTTCTCGGCGCTGATCCTGAATGTCCTGGCACTGCTGGTTTTCATTACGGCAGATTCCGTCGTGGCACTGATCACCGCCCGCATCATTCAGGGATTTGCAACCGGCATTGCCTTCGGCACCATCGGTGCTGCCATGCTCGATCTGAACCGCGCGCACGGATCGCTGATGAACAGCCTGACGCCCGTAACGGGCACAGGGATCGGCGCGTTGCTATCAGGCGTGCTCGTCAGCTACGCGCCAATGCCGACCCAACTGGTCTATCTGCTGCTCCTCGCAGTAACGCTCATACAAGCCGTTCTGCTGTGGTGGATGCCGGAAACGGTTGCGCGTCGTCCCGGCGCATGGGCGTCGCTCCGACCGATCGTGACCGTACCGCCTCACGTGCGACAACCCTTGACCCTAGTCTCGCCGGGCAACGTTGCCGTCTGGGCGTTGGGCGGATTCTACTTGTCGCTGATGCCCTCGCTGCTCCGGCTCATCACCGGATCGAATTCGCCTCTCCTTGGTGGAATCGCCGTGACGGCGCTGACCTTGAGCGGTGCCGCCTCTATGCTGGTGGCGCGCAAATGGCCTGGCACCACCATTCTGATCCGCAGCATGGTGTGTCTTATTCTCGGCGTGGTGATCACGCTGGGCGGGGTCTACACACAGAGCATCCCGCAACTATTGGTCGGCACCGTCATTGCCGGTTTCGGCTTCGGCGCCGGATTCTTCGGTAGCATCCGGACCGTTGTGCCGCTTGTCCCCGCGCATGAACGCGCTGGATTGCTCTCCGTAATTTTCATCATCTGCTATCTCGCCTTCAGCCTGCCGACTATCGTCGCAGGCTTGGCGATCCCGACGCTCGGCCTGCCGCTGACGCTCGATATCTATGGCGCCGCGGTCATTGTCCTCGCGGCGATCTCGCTGATCGCCGCGCTCGCATCGGTCCGCCGGGCGTTGTGACCAGCTACGTCATGCTACCTGGCATGAAACAACGGATCACTGTGCCGGACGACCCCTGTATCGGCCACACCATGGTGCGACCGACGCGGTTCGGCACCGTGATGACAGCTTCGTCAGGTACGTCGAGCCACATCCCGTCGATCCGCACCTTGTAGTGTCCACTGTTGGATTCCCAATCCACATCGCTGACGGCGCTGCCGTCTGCATCGGAACAACACGGACCCTTGCCGCTGCGCAGACTATCGAACCAGGCTTTCAGATCGGGGCTGGTATTGGCGAATTGTCCGCGATCGCGCGCAGCGACCGATTGCATCAGCGGCACAGATAACAGAGCCGCAATACACAAGGTCGGCACTCCCAGCTTCAGCCTGCCTGCACGACGCCGGACGCGTCGATCGTGAGAGATAGTAGTTGGCGAACACGGCGCGTCGGCGCCGGAAGTCATCCAGTCGCTCATTTGCTTGCTCCAGCCCCCGGCCGGCACAATGATGTTCAGGTTTGTCGCGGGCAACGTGCCCGCCTCTTCCGTAGTCACTCACGCAAAGCGCATCATACGACTATCGAAGAACGGCTGCGCTTCAACTTCGCGGCAGACGCCCAATCAAACGATAGGCGATTCTCCGTTAGCACCGGCAGGCTCTCTTCGCACTGCAGCGAATTTGTGGTGATAACTTCAATGGCAGAGGTATTTAAGAACGCCCTCGTCGTGAAGTGCCAAGGCGGCAAGCGAGCGCACCTGCGTCACTCGGTCTTTCGCTCGTGCACCAACAGCGCCCGCGAATGCGTTGACGTTGGTATACGGTCTTTGCAATACTTCTGATTGCGCAACCAAGGGACGGGTTCGCGCCATCGGGCTATTATGAAGAATGGACTCTACTCGATCCATGTCGAGCTTCTCGACGGGCGTTCAGGCAAGGGCAGCGGTGTTGTAACCTTTCGCGAAGGCGAACTGCTCGGCGGCGACGCGTACCTGTTCTACGTCGGTACCTATGTTCTCAACAAGGAAGCCGGCACCTTCAAGGGCGAGGTTTCCGTCATGCAGCACACGCCCAGCCCTGACATGAGTCCACTGTTCGGTGGCCAGAGCCAACCGGTCGGTATCGGTCTGTCGGGTACTTTCACGGATACGTCGGCGACGATGAACGGCACAGCGCTCGTCGGCAAGCACAGCCAGATATTCCGCGCGACACTGCGCAAGCTTGCGGAATTTCAGCAGTAGCAGCGGCCGCTATTCCGCAGCCATCTCCAGCGGCGCGACGCGCGGCAGGATGATCTGGATGCGCGTTCCCTGCCCCGGATCGGACTGCAGATGCAGACGACCACCGAGGCGGCTGGTGACGATGCTGTAGACGATGTGCAGGCCCAGGCCTGTGCCACCCTGATCCCGGCGCGTCGTGAAGAACGGGTCGAAAGCACGCCGCCGGACCTCAGGGCTCATGCCGACGCCGTTATCCGCGAAAAGAATTTCCACATGATCGTTGCCGGCTTCTTGCACCTTGATCTCGACCGAGCCACCATTGCCATCGGGAAATGCATGAGCTACGGAATTGAGGAACAGATTGGTCAGCACCTGACCATACGGACCCGGATAGCTGTTCATCGTCAGTCCCGGCTTGCAGTCGACCGAAAGCGCCAGCTTTTGTTTTCGTAATCCTGGCTTCAAACTCATCACCACCTGCTCGGTGAGATCGGCGAGATCAAAGACGCGCTGGTCGGAATAATTGCGGTCGGCGGAAACCTGCTTGAACGACTGGATCAACTCAGCCGCGCGATTGAGATTAGCAACCAATTGTGCCGCCGCGTCGCGGTTGGACTCGATGAACTCAGTCAGGGTCGAGCGGCGCAGCTCGCCGCGCGCAACCTCCTCGCCGAACAGCGCGATCTTGCGTTCCAGCGATGACGCCACGGTCAGGCTGATGCCCACGGGATTGTTGACCTCATGGGCCACACCGGCAACCAGCCGTCCAAGCGCCGCGAGCTTCTCCGCCTCGATCAAGGAATTCTGCGTCTCACGCAGATTGCGTAGCGCTGTCTCAGCGGCGTCCTTGGCCTTGAGCATCTCCTGCTCGCTGCGCTTGCGCTGGCCGATATCGAGCGCCACGGTCACGATGTTCTGGATATCACCATCGGTCGTCAGCAAAGGCAGCTTGTTGACCAGCCACTGCCGCATGACGCCGGCCGCGTCCTTGTATTCTTCCTCGTAGAAGCCAAGGCCCTTCCTGGTCGCCAGCACCATCTTGTCAGGCGAGTCGGTCTTCGACGCGCCAAAGCGCATCATCAACTCGCCAGTTGTTTTCCCGATCGCCTCACCGGGCTCGATGCCGAAAATTCCCGCCATGTAGCGGTTCATCAGGACGTATCGCAGATCGGTATCTTTTACGTTGATGACGGCAGGAACGGTATCGATGACCTGCTGCAGCAACCTGCGACCTTCCCTGATCGCGGCTTCGGCATGTTTCTGGTTGGTGATGTCGCGGACTGTTCCCTCATAGCGCACAACCTCGCTATTCTCGTCGCGGACCGCCGTGGCGCTGTCGGACAGCCAGAGGACCGTGTCGTGCCGTTGACGGACCTGATACTCGAATTCGCGCACCATTCCGTCGCTTGCCATGCGCTGCTGATACTCGGCGCGCGCCGCGGGATCGACATAGATGTTGCGCGAGATATCCAGCGTGGCGCGGATCAGGTCTTCCGGTGAATCATACCCCATCATCCGCGCCAGTGCCGGATTGGCATTGAGCAGCGCACCTGCCGGCGTCGTCACATAGATGCCGTCGACGGATCCTTCAAACAGCTTGCGATAACTCTCCTCCGCCAGCCTCTGCTCGGCCAACGCATGCAAGGCCGCCTCGCGCGCGGCATCGGCATCGACCAGCGTCTTGCGGAACACCTCCGCGGCGCGCGCGATGTCACCGATTTCATTCTCCAGATCCATGGCTGGGATCGGCGTGTGCTTGGCGCCACCAGCTAGCGCACGGATCGACTTGGCAATCGCCTTCAGCGGCTTCACGATCCGCCGCACCACGAACAGTGCCGCCAACAGCCCGACCAGAACGCCCGCCGTGCCAAGGATGATGCTTTGCCATCTTGCCTCGGTCAGCGTGCGCGCGAACTCGCGCGACAGCACCCGGCCACGACGGGCGCTAAGCTCCCGCAACAATTCGGTCACCCGGCCGATCAGGCGGCCTTCCGCCCCGAGCACATCCCTGTCGAGATCGGCGATCTCGCTCTCGGTTTCCGAAATCGATATGATTGCATCGGTGTAGGCATCGGCGGCCGCACGAAGCGCGGGCGTGCTGATCGGCAGCGCACGCATGCGCTGGGCGGCCTGCTCGGCTCCGATCGGATCGCGCGCCAGCAAAGCCGCCGCGATCTCGTTCTGCGCCCGGAACATGGCCTTGGCGGCATTTGAATTCGTCACATCCGGAACGGCGTTCTCGAATTGCTCACGGAGCGGCGGGAGCGTCGCCAGCATAGCGGAGCGACGTGCGATCAGCGATGAGACGCGCTCAATCCCTTCGCGGTACTTGGTCAACCGCGCGTCGACACCGTCGATCATGTCGCGCTGCTCGGGCGCAAGCTCGATCCGGGTCTTCTTCAGGAGATCGCCCAGCGCCGTGGCAGCCTGCGAGACCTTTTCCGGCTGTGCGTCGGGATCGGTGACGAAATCGCGTGCTGCCAGCCGCAGGCTGATCAGGCGGCGGTCGATGTTTTCGGCCAGATCGCCGACGCTCTGCAGCCGCTCAAGCTCGGCGAAGGTATTGTCAATATGACGGATCGCGACCACGCTGGCGATGCTGGTGATGAGGATCACCGTCAACACCAGCAGGAACCCGCTGAAAGTCAGCTGGCCGATCGAGAGCGAGGACGATCGGACCCGCTGAAAGAATGCCGCAATGGCAGAGGACATGGTTGTGGGACCGGACTTCAGAGCGTCCCAATATATCCCGACTTCAGCCGCCGGGGGAACATGCTGGACGGCCCGATCGGGCCGAACCGTCCAGCATGGTGTTTATTTCGGCCTAATCGCGTCGGCCGTGCCCTGGATGAAGGCCTGGATCTTGACCACATCCGCTTCCGTGAGCTTGCCGGTAAAATCAGGCATGCCCTTGTCCTTGAATGGCCCGTTGAACACGATGTCCTTCAGGTTGGTGATGGTCTCGGTGGAGACATAGCCCAGGTTGGGCACATTGCCGCCCTTGTCCACGCCGGGCACGCCGTGGCAGGTCGCGCAGGCATTAACGTAGATCGAAGTCCCTTCCGGCACGTGAGCGGGATCGTATTTGACCCCGGTCAGCAGATTGCCGATCTGGTACTTGGTAAAGGCTGGCAACGGCGCCTTGCCGCCAATGGCAAAGGTGTAGACCGTGCCGGGCGCCTCACGATCGGTGGCGCGCTGGGTGATGCCGAATACGCCGCCCCACCCGACCGCCACCGAGATGTATTGCACGCCATCGACCATATAGGTCGCAGGTGCGGCCACCACGCCGGTGCCGACCGGCGTTTCCCAGAGCTTCTCACCTGTCTTGGCATTGTAGGCGATGAAGCGGCCATCGGCGGAGCCCTGGAACACGAGATTGCCGGCCGTCGTGAGCGTGCCGCCATTCCAGGGTGCGATATACTCAGCGCGCCAGGCTTCCTTCTGCTTGACCGGATCCCAGGCGATGAGACGCCCGAACGGCAGATTCTTCGGTGGCGCCGCGTTGAGCGAGAAGCCGACATTCCAGCCGGTGGTGCCGCCGAACTTGTTCTCCGCCGGCGCATTCTGCACCAGCGCCTTCTCGCCCGTGAGGTTCAAAGGCACGCCCTGCGCCGGCAGATAGACCAGCCCGGTTTGCGGATTGAACGACATCGGATGCCAGTTATGGGCACCGAACGGTCCGGGAATGCTGTCGAAGGATTTGTCCGGCGAGCGGGCTTCCGGGACCTCGATCGGACGACCACTGGCATCGTAGCCGGTGGCCCAGTTTACATCGACAAAGTTCTTGGCCGAGATGAACTTGCCGTTGGTGCGATCGATGACGAAGAAGAAGCCATTCTTCGGCGCGTGCAGCACCACCTTGCGCGGTGCGCCGTCGATGGTGAGATCGGCCAGGATCATCGGCTGCGTCGAGGTATAGTCCCAGTTGTCGCCGGGCGTTTCCTGATAGTGCCAGAGATATTTCCCGGTATCGGCATTCAGCGCGACGATGGAGCCGAGATAGAGATTATCGCCGCCTCCCGGACTGCGCAGATTGCGATTCCACGGCGAGCCGTTGCCGGTGCCGATATAGACCATGTTCAGGTCGGGATCGAAGGTGATCGTATCCCAGGCCGAGCCGCCGCCGCCATTGACCCAGTATTTGCCGGCCGGATCCCAGGTCTTCGCCGCGGCAGCCATCGAGTCGTCCTCGAACGGCTTGGCCGGATCGCCGGGCACCGTGAACCAGCGCCATGCCTGATTGCCGGTCTCAGCGTCATAGGCCGTAACGTAACCGCGCACGCCATATTCGGCGCCACCATTGCCGATGACGACCTTGCCGTTGAACACGCGCGGCGCGCCGGTGATCGTATAGGACATCTTGCGGTCGATGACCGTGTCCTTCTCCCAGACCTTCGTGCCGGTCGCGGCATCCAGTGCGACCAGCCGGCCGTCATAGGCACCGACGAACACCTTGCCCTTGTAGAGCGCGACGCCGCGATTCACGACATCGCAGCAGCCACGATAGCCCTTCTCGCGATCTACGCCGGGATCGAAGGTCCATAGCCGCTTGCCGGTCCGGGTATCGACGGCATGCACCACGCTCCATGGCGCCGACACATACATGATGCCGTCCACCACAAGCGGCGTCGCTTCGACGCCGCGGATGGATTCCAGATTGTAGGTCCACATCAGGCCGATATCTTTGACGTTCTCGGCCGTGATCTGATTGAGCTTGCTGAAGCGCGTCTCGGCATAGTCGAGGCCGTAAGTCGGCCAGTCCTTGGACGTCGCCGTGTTGGCTGTAATTGCGGCGCTGTCGATCGCCGACGTGACGGCCTTGATATGATCCGGTGTGCCCTTCGTCTGTGCGTTGGCGGCACCGCCTAACAACGTCGCGCCAAGCGCTGCTGCGATGGATGTTCGGAGCCAACGGTGCAGTATTGTATGTGAGTTGAGTGTCCCGTTGAAAAATGGACGCGAAGACGCGCCCCGACGAGCAAGCTGTCTCATGCATTTCACTCCCAATGGCCTCTGGCGGGCCTGTCACGATGTTACGCGCAGGAGTTGAATCGTCAACAGATGAGAACAGTTCCAGATTTTTCTCTGACGCGTTTTGCATCGCAAAGCTCGCGCAAATCCTTTGAACCATCTGGTGAGATATAAGCGATCGGCTTCGCTTGCCCGCCCCTCACCCATCGCTATGATTGCGCCACAGAGATGCAGACAGCATCCGCAATACCGAGGGGAACGCCATGAACATTACGCAGGGCCTACGCCGTGCGCTGCAGACCAGCCCGCAGACGATAGCGACCATCGATGGCGATCGCCGCCGGACATGGCGCGAGGTTGGAGATCGCGTTGCGCGGCTCGCCGGTGCACTGCAAAAGCTTGGCGTCAAGCACGGCGACCGCGTGGCGGTGCTGATGCTGAACTCTGACCGCTATCTCGAACTCTATCTGGGCATCGCTTGGGCCGGCGCTGTGATCGTGCCGACCAATGTGCGTTGGAGCCAAGCCGAAATTCTCGACTCCCTACTTGACTGCCGCGCCAGCGCTCTGGTCGTCGACAGTGCCTTCGCCGCCATGGGCGTCGAACTCGCCAAGGCCATGCCACTCACGTTGGTCTATGCGGACGACGAAAAAGGTCCCGCGGAAGCGCACAACTACGATGAGCTGATCCAATCGACAGAGCCCGTGCTGGATGCGATGCGGACACGCGAGGATCTCGCGGGTATCTTTTACACTGGCGGCACCACAGGCCGTTCCAAAGGCGTGATGCTGAGCCACGGCAATATCATGAGCAACTCGCTGCACATGATGAGCGAAGGCCTGCTGCCTTACGGCTCGGTCTATCTCAACGCCGCACCGATGTTTCACGTCGCCAATGGCGGCGTAATGTTCACCTCGCTGGCCTCTGGCGGCACCAATGTCATCGTCCGGATGTTCAATCCGGAGTTGGTAATGCAGACCATCGCCCGCGAGAAAGTATCGGCGACGTTGATCGTCCCGACCATGATCCAGATGCTGGTCGATCACCCCGCTTTCGCGACCGCCGATCTGTCATCGCTGAAAATCATGATGTATGGCGCCTCGCCGATCAACGACGCGCTGCTGAAGCGTGCGATGGCGGGCATGCCGGGCACCGAATTCCATCAGCTCTACGGCATGACCGAACTGTCGCCGCTGGCGACGCATCTGCCGTGGGATCAGCATATCGGCGAGGAAGCCACCGCCAAGAACCGTCAACGCGCCTGTGGCCGCGCGGCGATCGGCTGCGAGGCCCGCATCGTCGACGCCGATCGCAATCCTGTGCCGAATGGCGAGGTCGGCGAAGTCGCCGTCCGCGGTCAGAACGTCATGATGGGCTATTGGGAACGCCCCGAAGAAACCGCGAAGGCCGTGATCGATGGCTGGATGCACACAGGCGACGGCGGCTACATGGACGACGAAGGCTACATCTATCTCGTCGACCGGATGAAGGACATGATCATCTCCGGCGGCGAGAACGTCTATTCCACCGAGGTCGAGAATGTCGTCGCACAACATCCGGCCGTGGCGCAATGCGCCGTGATCGGCATTCCCGACCCGCAATGGGGCGAGACCGTGCATGCCTTCGTCATTCCGAAGCCCGGTGCGAGTGTCAATGCCGCCGAGGTCATCGCCTTCTGCAAGGAGAAGATCGCCGGCTACAAGTGCCCACGCAGCGTGGACGTGCGCAACGAACCGCTCCCGCTGTCGGGTGCGGGCAAGGTGCTGAAACGCGAGTTGCGGCGGCCATTCTGGGAGAATGCCGCCGCGGCGCCGCAAGCCAAAGCGGGATAGACCAGCGCGCTATGGCGCGCCGGTGAGTTCGAACACCTCGCCGTCATAGCCGGCCTCGATCGGAATCCGTAGCTGGCGCTTGTCGCCATCGCGCGTGACGATGGGCGTGACGCTGACGATCGTGGTGCGGTTGGCGTCGTCGAGTGCCCCCGCGACGCTGGGCTGCTTACCGAGCTTGATGAGATTGCGCGTGGTCGGGAACGGCAGCGTGAAACGGCCCGATGCGCCGCCTTCCAGCGCTTCGCGCGGCGACAGCCAGATCGAGTCCGTGGACTCCTTGCCGTCATGCATGCCGACCTGTTCGGGCGGCGCCTCGGCGAGGAAGAACCAGGTGTCGAACCGCTTCTTCATGCCTTCCGGCGTGATCCAGTGTGCGTAGGGCACGAGCAGATCGAGCGCGAGCTCCAGATCGTTCTCGGCGATGATATCGGCGAATTTGACCTTGCCCTCGTTCAGCGCGTCGCGATGCTGATCAGCGATGGCGCTCGCCTTCGTCGCAGCGATCAAGTCGTTCGAGCCCCGCGGCCGCGCGAGCAGAATGCGGCTTTCCTCGAAGGTCTCGCGGATCGCGGCGATACGGAATGCCAGCATATCGGGATCGAGGCCCCGGCCGCCGCTATAGAGCTCGGACTGTGTGCCGATCTCGCGATCTCCGGCATCGACGCTGCCGCCAGGAAACACCAGCGCCCCCGATGCGAATTCGATCTGATAGTGCCGCACCATCATGAAGACGTCGATGGCGTCGGTTGCACCCTTGCGCAGCAGCAGGATGGTGGAAGCAGGACGCACAACGCCGAGCTCGCTTGGCATTCAGTTTCTCCCTGATCGGCATTCTTTGATGCCTGTTGTGCCGGCGATCGCCGACCTCTCGTTTGTCATGCCCGGACTTGATCCGGGCATCCATCTTCTACTTGGCAACCCTGAAGATGGATGGCCGGGTCAAGCCCGGCCATGACACTTCTGGGGAGTTATTAACCCGCAGCGCTCGACTGCGGTGCGATGTTCGCGCGTTTGTCGTAGCGCGCGACGCGCGAGAGGAGATAATCGACCTCCGCCTTCGCCTGCGCCGTGATCGCCACACCCGGCTTGCGCTGCACGCTTGATGCAATAACGCCGCGCTTCTGCAGCACGTATTTACGAACGGCGAGACCGATGCCGAGCTGCTGCTCGTAGCGGATCAGCGGCAGATGCGCGTCGAACAGATCATGTGCCTTGTCGCGCTCACCCTTCTTCTGGAGATTGACGACGTCGATCAACAGCTCAGGGAAGGCATAACCCGTCATCGCGCCATCAGCGCCGCGTTCCATTTCGAAATCCAGGAACACGCCGCCATTGCCGGTGAGGATCGAGGTTTCGCGCAAGCTGCCGTCCTTCTGGAAGTTGCGCAGCGCGGTGATCTTCTCCAGGCCCGGCCAGTCCTCGTGCTTCAGCATCACGCAGGACTTGGAGTCCATGATGATCTTGCGGATCACCGCGGGGGTCATGACCACGGTGAGGGTCAGCGGATAATCCTGCAGCACCCACGGCACGTCATCGCCAATGGCATCCACCGCCTGCTTGAAATAGTTGGTGATCTGGTCGTCGGTGCGCAGATGCGGCGGCGGGGCGATCATGACGCCGGCAGCGCCGGCATCCATCGATTTCAGCGCCAGCGAACGCATGGCGGCGAAACCGGGGGCGGAAACGCCGACGATGATCTGCATCTTGTCGCCGGCGCGCTTGATGAAGCGGGTGGCCACGGCCTCGGACTCGGCCCCTTCCAGCTTCGGCGCCTCGCCCATGATGCCGAGCACGGTTACGCCATCACAGCCGACCTGGGCATAGAAATCCGTCAGGCCGTCGATCGATTTGTCGTCGATGCGGCCGTCGTCGAGGAACGGGGTCGGTGCGATGGCGAAGGTGCCGGCGGCTTTGGCGGTCAGTTTCATCATGGGCCTCTGTGAATGGATGCTGGCATTCTACCGGGAAATATCCGGTCTGTCCGCCCGAACCGGGCCCAACTGCCCCTCAAAAACGCCGTGCCCCGTGCTGGCTTGACTCCTCCGAGAAGAAGATTTCGCCGGCATGAGTCACCACGTCCTGCGCAATCCAGCCGTCATGGGGCGGCTTCCAGCCTTCCATTTCCATCATCTTCATCTCGCGGACGCCGCGCGGGCCGGACACGCCGAGCACCTTGCCGGTCTGGCTGCCGGAGAGATCGCTGACCATATAGAGCACCGCCGGCGCGATGCCGCCCGGTCCCAGGGCCGCGCCGGGATTTTCGATATAGCGCGGCAGGTCCGCGGTCATCCGCGTCAGCGCGCCCGGCGCCAGCGTCCACACGCGGATATTGTATTTACGCCCCTCGATGGCCAGCACATTGGACAGGCCCCAGATGCCGCCCTTGGCTGCGCCGTAATTGCTCTGGCCGAAATTGCCGATCAGGCCGGAAGTCGAGGAGGTATTGACGATGACGCCGCCGCCGTTTTCCTTCATCCATTTGAAGGCCGGCTGGGTGACGCAGAATGTGCCTTTGAGATGCACCTTCATGACCTTGTCCCACGCCGCCTCGGACGCCTTGGCGAAGGTCTGATCGAGCAGGATGCCGGCATTGTTGACGAGGATGTCGACCTTGCCGAACGCCTTGATGGCGTCGTCGAACACCGACTGGCCGCCGGCCATGGTCGAAATGTCAGAACCGTTGGCGACGGCCTTGCCGCCTTCCTTCTTGATGGCATCGACGACCTGCTGCGCCATGGAGAGATCGGAACCTGAGCCGTCACGCGGGCCGCCGAGATCGTTGACCACCACGGAGGCACCCTCGCGCGCGAACAGTTTCGCGTAGGCTTCACCGAGGCCGCCACCGGCGCCAGTGATGATGGCAACCTTGCCGTCGAGAAGACCCATGACGTTCTCCCTGTATTTTTATGATTTTGTTTTTTGTTTTGCTCCGTCATGGCCGGGCTTGACCCGGCCATCCACGCCTTACTTCGTGAACAAGACGTGGATGCCCGGGACAAACCCGGGCATAACGTCGAGAGGATTGAGTTAAGCCAGCACGGTCTTGCCGCTCTTGATCACGGTGACGCCGCGTTCCTTCACCTTGGCCTCAAAACTCACCACGTTGCCGTCCTTCCACAAATCCATGCTGACGGTTTCGCCGGGAAACACCGGCGACGAGAACCGCACCGCATGCTGCTTGAAGGCGGAGGGATCGTAATCGGCATAGGTCTGCAGCACGCCGCGGCAGGTGATGCCATAGGTGCACATGCCGTGCAGGATCGGCCGCGGGAAGCCGGCGCGCTTGGCGAATTCCGGATCGGAATGCAGCGGGTTGCGGTCGCCGCACAGGCGATAGATCAACGCCTGATCGGGCCGCGTGGTGATATCGACCGTCTTGTCCGGTGCGCGCTTCGGCATCGCATGCGGCTCGGGCTGGCCTTCCGATTTGCCGCCAAAGCCGCCATCGCCGCGGGCGAAACGCGAGGCCACCAAGGTCGCCAGCGCCTCGCCGGCTTCATCGCGCAGGATCGTCTGATGCAGGATCACCGCGCCCTTGTCGGCGCCCTTGTCGAACACGCCGAGCACGCTGCTATCGGCGGTGATCTTCGCAGCCACCGGCAGCGGCTTGTGGAAGGTGATGTCGCGCTCGCCATCGACGACGAGCAGCTTGTTGAGACCCATCTCGCCCGGGCCGGAGCCCCATGCGGCAACCGATGCATAGGTCGGCACGACTTTCAGCGGACGCGGCGTATAGGTGCCTTCATTGACGAAAGCGAGTTCCTTCTCGTCCATCGGATCGGCGCCCATACCGATGCCATAGGCGTAGAGCATCACTTCGCGATCGGTCCAGGCATACTTCTGGCCGATGTTCTTCATCGCCATCAGGGCTTCGTGGTTGATGGGCATTTGAGCTCGCTCCCGATTTTCTTGCTTGTTGGGTTTGTCCCGAACTGTCATCGCCCGGCTTGACCGGGCGATCCAGTACACACAGGCCTTTCGGCGTTTACTGGATCACCCGCTTTCGCGGGTGATGACAGTTTGAGTGTGTCGCTACGCTGGCGTGAAGAACGGCAGCGGCGCGCCGTCGGTGGGCTTCCACACGAGTTTCACCTTCTGGCCGATCTTCAGACTGCCCGGATCGCAGTCGACGATGTTGGTCTGCACCGAGGGGCCTTCCTTCAGCGTCACATAGGCGATGACGTAGGGACCGGTCGCCGATTTGCGCATGTGGCTGTAGGTGTAGATCTCGCCCTCGCCCGACGACTGCTCCCATTCGGTCTTGTCGGAGAAACAGAACGGGCAGATCGCGCGCGGAAAGAAATGCGCTTCGCCGCAGGTCGTACAGCGCTTGATCATGAACTTGCCGTCCTTGGCCGCATCCCAGAACGGCTGCGATTCAGGATTGCCGGCGGGCGTCGGATACTTCTTGGCTTCAGTCATTACACGCGCTCCAGAATAGCGGTCGATGCGGCGTGACGCACGCCGAGCAGGCCTCCGGTGCCATGCGCGATCGCCAGATCGCAATTCGGCACCTGCACCTTGGGATGGGCTTCGCCGCGCAGCTGGCGCACGGCCTCTAAGATCTTGGTCATGCCGCCGCGATTGACGGGATGATTGCTGCAGAGGCCGCCGCCATCGGTGTTGAACGGCAGCTTGCCGACGCCCGAGATCAGGTTGCCGTCGGAGACGAACTTGCCGCCGTCGCCCTTCTTGCAGAAGCCGAGGTCTTCGAGCTGCATCAGCACGGTGATGGTGAAGCTGTCGTAGATGGACGCATACTTCATGTCCTGCGGCGTCACGCCCGCTTCCTCGAAAGCACGCGGACCGGACCACACACCGGCGGAGTAAGTGAGGTCGAGATCCTTGCCGCCGCGCGGACCCTTCATGGCTTCGCCATGGCCGATCAGGCGCACCAGGGGCTTCTTCAGGCTCTTGGCGATCTCGGGCGTGGTCACGATCATCGCACCGCCACCGTCACTGACGACGCAGCAATCCATGCGATGCAGGGGATCGGAAATCATCGGCGAGTTCAGCACGTCCTCGACGGTAACAACGTCCTTGAGCATCGCATGCGGGTTGTACTGCGCGTGATGCGAGGCTGCGACCTTGATCCAGGCGAGTTGTTCGCTGGTCGTCCCGTAGTCGTGCATATGACGCATGGCACACATGCCATAGGCATTGTGCGTGGTCGCGCCGTAAGCGGTCTCGAAATCGGCTTCGGCGCCCTGTAGACGCGGCGGCATCACGCCGGTGCGCGGCTTGCCGGCCAGTGTGACGAGTGCGATCGAGCACTTGCCCGCAGCAATCGCCTGCGCGGCATGGCCGAGATGGATGATGTAGGAGCAGCCGCCGGTCTCGGTGGAGTCGACGTGACGCGGCTTGAGGCCGAGATAGTCGACCATCGGCCACAGGCCCCCCTGCGCATCACCTGCGCAGAAATAGCCATCGACATCCTTGTGCGTCAGGCCTGCATCCTCAAGCGCGCCCTTGGCGACTTCGGCATGCAACTGCGCGATGGATTTGTCCGGCGCATGCCGGGTCGGGTGTTCGTAGATGCCGGCGATATATGCCTTGCCCTTGATGCTCAAACGTCTCTCCGATTGGTGTTTCGTCCCAGTTCAGTTTTTTGTGACCTTTCACGGCAGCCTTGGCAAGCGACAACATTTCACGCTGCGGACGTGAATTTCACAGAGCGGAATGGATGCAACACAGCCGGGAGCTTTTTCGCCAGTGATTAAGCTGTTTACCAATCTGGTCAGCGAGCTCTCACAAAAGCGGAGGTCAGGATTTCCGGAAGTGGTGGGCTGGACGGTGCCGACGACAGCGCGCGTTACGCGCAGGCCGCGACGTTCGATGCGGATTCAACTGTCAAACAGCCACTGTCCTTCAGACATGCGACATCGCCCCTGTTGTTTGCGGCGCGGGGGCGCCGTCGTGGTTTGCATTCCTGCCCCCTTGTGAGAGGGCGTGCGGAACGCCGGGTGCCCGTTGCACCCTTGGGCCTGATGCGAATGCGGTCTTCCGCAGGTTAGTGTGCATCAGGACTTTCGGAGGCGCCGAGCGATTGCCCGGCGTTCCGCATGCGGTGTTTTTTCGGTTGCTTGCACATCTGCCATGGCGAACGGTCCCATCACCAAAATTAATGTCCCAGGGCGGAGGGACAGGGTAGCCGCAAAGCACTTGGCCGAACGCGTTTCGAGTTGGTCGTCCGTCACACTGTCCAGGGCTCTTTCCATCCGAAGGCCGGCCGTCTCCTTGCCAGTGGCAGTGCTGGCGCAGATCCGTCCTGCCCGAAGACAGACGTTCCCCCATGAACCGCGTGACGCCGCATCTCCGGCGTCCACCGCATCCCACCCCGCGAACGTGACGATCGCGATCGCCCCTCTCGGTGGGACAGGACGAAGGGGAATATAAACCTGATGGAGATGCCGTCAACCGAGGATAGGAAAAAATGTTTAGGCGCTGTCTTGCCGCCCCACACTGTCATTCCGGGGCGTGGCCGGCCCTTGCCGGACGCGAACCCGGAATCTCAGCATGGGAGTCTCCGACGGCGCAAAACACTGCGGGATTCCGGGCTCATTCCGGTCCGCTGCGCGGCCCGGCCTGCCCCGGAATGACGATTGTGGGCTACAGCAGCCCCAGTTCCCGCAGTTCGCGCCGCATCGGCTCCGGCATCGCCTCGATACTCGCGGCAGCCTTGCCGAGATCCGGCGGGGCGTCCTTGTCGGTGAGGTAGCGCCAGCCCTGGAACGGGCGCAGCGGACGCGGCGCGACTGTGACCGGCTTTGGCTGCATCACCAGCCGACAGCGATTGATACCGTCGCTGTCGCGGAACGGTTCGATCGCAAGAATCTTTTCGCGCAAGGCGATCTCGCCCTTGATCACCCAATAGAGCGAACCGCCATCGAGCAGTTCGGCATCGCGTTTCGGCACCATGCGGGTGATGTGGATGTGATGCTGGGGTGCGCCGCGCGCTTTTGCTGCGCGCATCCGTTCAGAGAGATAGCTCTTGAAATCCGCGATGGATTCGCAGCCAACGGCGAGCTTGATGAGATGCAGGGGCATGGGTCAGAAATCGGCAGTGCGACGCGGTTTTACAAGGCGTTATCCACCGCTCAGTTATCGGCCGGCGGAGCCTCCGGTGCAAGCTGCACGGGCGCTGGGGCGGCAGGCGCCTGTGGACGAGCGGCGGTCTTCGGTGCGGGCTGCTTCTTCGCGGCAGCAGGTGGCGGCGTTGCCGCCGCGGCGCGCGGTGCCGGCGCCTGCGCATTGGCGGCCGCCGGTGGCTTCACGGGCGTTTCCGTCATGATCGAGATCGGCGGGATCGAGGACGAGGACGGGAAATCGGCCGTGGTCGGCTTGCCGGTCGGAACCGACGCCGGTAATCCGGCCAGCACGCCCGTCGCTGCGGCCGCAGCCGCAGGCGGCGCGTTCCAGCCGGGCGCATAGCGTGTCACAAGGCCCTCATAGGTGCGCTCTTCCATATTCGCGGCAATCCGCTTGTGATCGGTCAGCGCGGCATAGGCAGCGCAGCTCTCCGGCATGCAGCGATCGCGCGATTGCAGCACATAGGCAATCAGACCGTAGCGATCGCGCTCGATCGCGCGGCGCAGCCCCGCCAATTCAGGCGTCATAGATTTATTCGCTGCGGCGACATCGCCATACGACGTCAAACGATTGATCTGCGCAGCCGAGGCCGATACGGCAGCCGCCACCGAATCCGCCGAGCCAAACAGCACCTTCTCGCAGCCCGCGAGCACCATATCGCCGGCGAGATCGTCGAGGCAGGACAGCGCCGGCAGCGAGGCATTCACCTGAGGCATTGCAACGACGGCGTGCGATGCGTCCTGCCCTGCGGTTTCGGATTTGCGCAGCGTCGCCGCAGCAGCAACGCCGATCGCCAGCAGCGTGATCACGGTCAGCGCACCATTGGCGACGGACTTCTCGGCGCGCAGCAGCGTTGCCAGCACGATCAGGGCGAAGAAGATGGAGGCAGCCAGCGCGAGCCACATCGGAAGCGTCGGCGCGCGCCAGATTTGATCGAGCGAATTCGCCCATACCCCGTTCATCGAGTCGTCCCCGCATATGTGGAAGCCATATTTCCGAAGAAAATGCTTCCAAAGAAAGTCGGGCTGCCATGAACCCGCAATATGCGGTTGTTATGGCACGGCCCCGGTCATGACGAAATCGTGGCGGCGCGGGCCTGGATTCTGATGAAATCAGAACCTTGGCCCGATCTTTTATTTTGACGCGTTTTCTGGACGCGAACCGGGGTCCACTTCGCTCGAAAACGCTTTAGTCATCCTCGAAGCGCGGAATGACGATGGTCTCGGCGAGGCCCTCGTCGGTCCATTGCCGGAACGCCGGCAGCGCCTGCATCGTATCCATATACGCACGTGCTTCCGGCGTGACATCGATGTCGTAGGTCAGGAACCGGTGCACCACCGGCGCATACATGGCATCCGCGCCGCTGAAGGCGCCGAACAGATACGGTCCATATTTGCCGTAGCGTGCGCGGCAATCGGCCCAGATCTGCTGGATACGCCGGATATTGGCCTTGGCATCGTCGGACAGCGCCTTCGCGCGGACCGGCCGGTGCAGGTTCATACCGCATTCGTTGCGCAGCGGCATGAAACCGGAATGCATCTCGGCGGATACCGAACGCGCATGAGCGCGCGCGGCCCGGTCCTCAGGCCAGAGCTTTGCATCCGGAAAACGCTCGGCGGCATATTCGATGATCGCCAGCGAATCCCACACCGTGATCTCGCCATCGACGAGCGCCGGCACCTTACCGGACGGGGTCACATCGAGAATGCGCTGCTTGTCGGCGGCATCCGTGTAGAGCGGGACAAACACCTCCGCGAAGGGGATGCCGCAGGCCTTCAGCGCAACCCATGGCCGCATCGACCAGGACGAATAATTCTTGTTTCCGATCACCAGCGACAGCGACATCAACCACTCCTTGCGAGACCGGTAAATTGCCACGCATACGCCGCTGCAAGCAAGCCGCGTACACAGGCTTGTTGCTGCATCACGGCATGCGTGTCAGAAGTGCCAACTGATACAATAGGTGCTTCATGATCAACTATTCCTGGGTCGACGTCTTCGCGCTGGGCTTCTTCATCCTGGAGTGGACGACCTATGCGATCACGCTGGAGCACACCAAATACGGCCGCGACAGCCTGTCGGCACGCATGCACACCTATCGTGAGGTCTGGATGCGCCGCCTGCTGGAGCGCGAGGCGCGCATCGTCGATACCCACATCATGACCTCGCTGCAGAACGGTACCGCGTGGTTTGCATCGACCACGCTAATCGCCATCGGTGGCTCGCTGGCCCTGCTGCGCGCCACCAACGAAGTGATGCCGATGATGCAGAACCTGCCGCTCGGCTTCAACACCACGCCCGGCATGTGGGAGATCAAGTGCTTCGGGCTGATTCTGATTTTCGTCTACGCGTTCTTCAAATTCGCCTGGTCATACCGGCTGTTCAACTACGTCGCGATCCTGATCGGTGCGATGCCGCTGGCCTCGAAGCGCGACACGCCGGAGGCCGAAGCGCATGTGGTGCGCACCACGCGGATGTTTGGCGCGGCGGCCCGGCACTTCAACCGTGGGCAGCGCGCCTTCTTCTTCGCGCTCGGCTATCTCGGCTGGTTCGTCAGCCCCTGGGTGTTTCTGGTCTCGACGGCTGCCGTGGTGATCGTGACCTGGCGCCGGCAGTTCGCTTCCAATGCCTGGCAGGCCATGGCGCCCGATGCCGAAATAAGGGTTACCCCGCGAAATCCTGCGGCGTAAAATCGAGATCGAGCACTTTCCACTCGTCGTATTTGTCGGCCGGCAGCATCGCATAGGGCTGGCAGGCTTCCAGCGCCTGCTTGGCCGCCTGCATCAAGAGCGCGGCCTTGGCCGGCCGCCGGACCTCGATCACCGTGGGCTCCGCGACCAGCCGGCCGTCCGGCGAGAACACCGCGCGCAGCTTGACCTTGGCGTCATCGCCGCGCGCGACGGTGGTGGGCAGTTTCGAACAGGTTTTGAGATGCCGCCGGAAAGCGGCGATATCCAGCTTGGACAGGTCCGCCTGCTCTGACGCGGCGCCGCCGCCGAAGCCTTCAGGCAAGCCTAGCATGACGCCGTATTTCACGGTGATATCGGCCTCGGGCTGTGGCGGCGCCTGCTGCGGGCCGGGTTGCGGCGCCGGCGGCTGAGCCTGCAGCGCAGCCTGCTGTTGCAACGGCGGCTGCGTAGCGGGAGGCGCTGACGGAGGCGGCGTTGCGGGTGTGGCCTGCGGCTGTTGCTGGGCTTGCTGCTGAGGCGGCGGCGGTTGCTGGGCGGCCTGTTGCTGCGGTGACGGTGCGGGTTGCTGGGGCGATGTCTTCTGCGGCTGCGGCGGGGTGTTCTGCGCCGATGACTGCGGTTTGGCGGCGACGGCCTGTGTCTTCTGCTCTTCCAGGGTCGGCTTGTTGGTCAAATCAGGCAGCCGAAATTCCGGCTCCGGCTTCTTCTCTGGCTTTTTCTCGGGCTCCGGCGGCGTCTCCTCGGCCTTCTTTTCGGCCTCTGCGAGCTGCTGCGGCGTCACCAGATCGACGGCAACGCTCTCCTCGTGCTGCTCCATCGGACGTGCATCGGCGAAATAGACCCCGGCCGCCAAAGCGAGGTGGCCGACCACCGAGACGGCAATCGCTGCGCGGATGAGGTGCCTTGGTTCCATGGGGCTAATGAGACTTCTATACGCCGACTGGCCCGATCATAGCGTCGTGCCCTCCCCCGCGCCATGACCGCCATGCCACAGCTTGCGTCGTGCTGCCTGATCGGTCATGGCAAGGGATGTCCAAACCCAGTTCGAAGACCCCGAAGCCGTCAGCCGCCAAGCTGGCCCCGAAACCGAAGCCCTTGCCGCTCGACGAGGCGATCCTCGACGCGCTCACCCGCAACGGCGCGGGCACGCTGAGCCCGCCTGAGATTGCGCATGTGATCGAGCCGGAGGGCGACTGGCACGCGCTGCTGATGCCGATCCGCCGCGCCGCCGTGACGCTAGCGCTCGCCGACCGCCTCGTGATCTATCGCAAGGGCAAGCCGGTCGAAGATCCAAACGACTTCCGCGGCGTATATCGGCTGGGGCTGCCGAAGGCGGAGTGACGCATCACCGCTTCTTCGGCCCCGGCAGCAACTCGCTGCTGCGGCCGGCGAGCCAATAGGTGATCAGCCCTACCCATTCGTGAACCGCGATATCGCTCCGGCCAAGGCCGGCGCTGGCGGAATCGAAGGTCTCGGTGGCATCGATCCAGCCGCGCGTGCGCCAGTCCACCGGATAGGCCTCGACATCGAAGCCGACCCTGCGGAACGCGCCGATCGCGCGCGGCATATGCCAGGCGGACGTCACCAGCAGCCAGCGCTCGCCGGGCTTCGGCGACACCAGGCCTGCGGTGAAGGCGGCATTTTCGTCGGTGGTGCGGGAAGCGGTTTCGAGCGTGACGCGTTCGGGGGCCACGCCGAAACGCTGCAGCAGCTCGCCGGCAACGGGCGCTTCGGACAGCGACTTTTCAATCAGGCTGCCGGCGCCGCCGGTGAAGACGATACGCGCCTGCGGATAGCGGCGCGCCAGCTCCAGCATCGCCGTTATCCGCTCGCCGGCCGAATTGATCTCCAGCGAGCCGCGTGCCGCGGACGAATCCGAATCGATGGCGCCGCCAAGCACGATGATCCCGTCGGGTGCACGGCCATCGTCCTGCCATTTCGGAAAACGCTCGGTCAGCGACAGCATCAGCACATTGCCAACAGGCGAATAGCCGAACAGCAGCAGCAACAGGATGCCAAAGGTCACCAGCAATGTTCCGACACGCTGGCGCTGCAGCAGCACCAGCACAATGCCGACCACGCAGATGATGGCGATCGCATTGGACGGCTCCGTGAAGAAGCCGAGCATCTTGGAGAACGTGAAAAACATGAGGCCCTTGGCTTGCCGGACGGTGTCACTGCATGAGCCATCCTGCCCACAAGATCAATGCGGCAAATGCCGGCTGGCCTTATGGATCAATCCCATTTCGGCGCGAAGCCGTAGTCGGTCAGCCGCCCCTTCGGATGCGCCAGATGCGAAATCCGGGACATCTCGTTTTCGGACAGCATGAAATCGAACACATCGATATTCTCCGACAGACGCTCGACCTTGGAGGTGCGCGGGATCGCCACCGCGCCCTGCTGGACCAGCCAGCGCAGGCAAACCTGTGCTGCACTCTTGCCATGTGCCTTGCCGATCTCGGCAAGCGTTTCATCGCCGCGAACATTGCCCTGGGCGATGGGGCTGTAGGCGACCATGGCCAGACCATTCTGCCGGCAGGCGCCCTGCACCTTCACCTGGTCGAGATAGGGATGATACTCGACCTGATCGCAGACCAGCGGTTCGGGACATCCGGCGACCGCCTGTTCGATCAGCGCCACGGTGAAATTCGACAGGCCTATATGTCTGGTCAGGCCCATCTGCTTGGCATGCGCCAGCGCGCCGAGCGTTTCCTCCAGCGGCACCTGCGGGTTCGGCCAGTGCAGCAACAGCAGATCGACCTCGGTCATCCGCAGCCTGGTCAGGCTCTCCTTCACGGAGCGTTCGAGATTGTGAGGCGCGAAATGCGTGGTCCAGACCTTGGTCGTCACGAACATCTCGTTACGGCGAATGTGCGACGCGTGGATGCCCTCGCCGACATCGCGCTCGTTTTCATAGACCTGTGCGGTGTCGATGTGGCGATAGCCGAGCCGGATCGCCTGTTCGACGGTGCGTGCACAAGCGCGGCCACGCAGTTCCCATGTCCCGAGGCCAATGGCCGGGATGCGGGCGCCGTTTGCTTCCACGAACTGCATCATCTTCTCCTCTGACAGAGGAACGATACGAACGCCGACAAGCTTTTCCCGGACATCGCCGGCGCGTCAGCGCAGGCGATGATCCACAGTGATCGTTCAGGCGTCCGCGGCAACCGGCGCGAGCGCCGCGAACACCGTGTCCGGTGCATGTGCGATCACCGCCAGCAAGGCACGGGCCGGACCGCGCGGCATGCGCTTGCCCTGCTCCCAATTGCGGATCGTCTCGACGGGAACGCTGAGACGCGCGGCAAATTCCATCTGGGTCAGCTGCGCACGGCGGCGCAGATCGCGCACTTCGGCTTCGCCGGGTCGCACCGCGACCGGCTCCGGCACGACAGGCATATCGGGAACCAGCGGCACCTCGTGCCCGTCCCGCAATTCGACGATCCGTCCGTCAGCCTTCAACCGCAAGCGCATGTTCGACCTCATTGCGCGTGATGGTCGTCGATTGCAGTTAAGGAGCCGTGAAGACAAGTGAGCCGGCGATCCCGGTGTTGGCGATCGTCGGCCCCAAGAGATGCGCGATGGCCGGGCACCCTGTTGCTGAAACCGCGTGAAACATGCTTCGGCGAGCGAGGCCGCTTTGAACCATGAGCCGCCATCCGGGCATCGATAGGCATTCGGCTCGGGTATGTGATGCAGGTCGTGCGGGAGCGGGCATGGCTCGCTCCCATCCGTCGCAAAGCGCGAACGCTGCTCGCAGCCATTTCAATTCGTTGTGGTCTTGCCGCCGCGCATGGACACAAGCTTGTTTTCACGAAATCGGAGAATGAGCCAAGCGGTCTCATCGAAACCGTCTGCGAGCTTTCCCTCGTGCGAATACACGATCTGAGCAGCTTCCGACTTCGACGGCGGTCCCAACGCCGTGATTACCTCCTGACGCGACATACCTAAATGCAGCTTGCCGTCGAAGACGACGGGCGAGAATTTTTCCGGGATAATGCCACAATCGGTCGAAGCCCCGGCGTCTTTCTCGGTGAGCTCTTCAACGATTTCCGTGACGAGATGATCCGGGCCGCCTATCTCCCCGCCGGACACGACCCACAATCGATGCTGCGCGCGCCGATAACACAGCCAATAGATACTATCTCCAGCGTCGCCTCGGTGTTGGATGGTCCCTTCGCCCAGGGCTTCGCGAACCGCGTTGAGCCGCGTCTCCTCGAAGCGGCCCGCAAATGAGCCTAGCGAAAAGCGGGTCGCCAACCTCGTTACGACTGTCGGCGGCACGCGCTCGAACGCACGTTCGTTGATTGGGGGCGGCGGTGTCTGCGCGGAGCAGTCATCCGAGGGGATCGCAAATAAAAGCAGGAGCAAGAAGAGCGACTTTCGACCATCAACTCTGTATTGGCTTACATTAGAAATTGAGCGCATCTGCAATAGCATCTCTCGTTTAACAAGGATGGTCGCGAACCAAATAAAATCGTGACGAAAGAGGAATACTTCAGGTTTTGTTCGAAGGGCTGTCACGTCGTTTGCAAAAACAGCGGAAAGCTCTCGCGCTCTGCCCCCACATCGACGATACGCCCATGCGAGAGACAATTGAGAGTGGGACTAAGAGGTCTCAGTGCTCGTTGACCGCAGCGCCGAGCTTGATCAAGCTCAGCGCGCGGTTCGCGGTCTCGCGCAGGCGGCAGTAGTTCGCGTCGCCCCGGTACATGCCGGGCTCGACTTTGTCGAAGACCGCGCAGAAGCGATCACGCGACGCGACGAAGGTTGTCTGCGCGTCCTTGACCGCCTTGATCTTGTCGGCGAACCCGCCGGCCTCAACCTTCTTTAGCGCCTCATTGGTTTTCTGCGTCCAAATGGCGAGTTCGCGCGCCGCGCAGGCTTTCCATTTGGCGACATCGTCATTCACGCCCTCCGCCTTTTTGATGCACGGGTCGGCGACGAGCCCGACACACGCGCCGCCGAAACCGCCGGTTTCTTCCGCGGTCTTCAGGCAAGCATTGATCACTGCAACGTCGGCGGGCGCGGTGCCCTGGGCGAAAGCTATCGATGAGAGCGGGAGGCTTGCGGCGAGCAGCGCGGCGGAAAATTTGAGCTTCATTTGAGATCTCCGTTCGGCGCATCGAAAATATGGAACGCAATACCACTGTGAGCAAATGAAGCCCCGCGAGCCGGTACACCGGCGGGTGTGGCGGAAGGGCCGGACGTCGAGTGGGAAAGCGAAACGAGCGGGTACGCGGCTTTCGCTACGCTCTCTTCAATCAATGCCTTTGAATATGCCTTGGCCTGGCTCACGAGATTTTCAGACAATAAGTGACGCATGCAACTTTGGTCATCGAAGGCCCAGCATTGGTTCATCTGAATGTGGAATAGGAGCGCCGAGGTGGCGACTCTGAAGATCGCAATTCAAGTTGTATGGACGATATCTGTAGTTGGAGCGGCCACATTTTCAGTGCTCCTTATGGCTGGCAGCAGCACGGATTTGTTGGCGCTCTTGCCCTAAGCTCTGTCGGCTTCGCTTTGAGTGCCATTGTCGCCGCAAGCCCGGCCTTGGTGCTGCAATTGTTGCGTTGAGCACGCTGCTACGTTGACGGATAACGACGGCAGGACCGGTTTGGGCACCCGCCGGCTACGCCGCTGGCAACACTATGAGACTTCAAAATTGAACAAGATCGCCACGAAGACTGACGAAGGTGGCATGAAACGCTTTCTGATTTTCCCGGCTCTCTTTCCGCCTCTTGCGTTGGTCGTATTCACGGCGCCTGATGGGTTTAAGAATCTTCTCGATTGGATGGTTGAGTCCTACGCAATCGCGGTTATCCCGGCCTTGCTGCTGGCTTGGGTCGATTGGATGCTTTCTGCAAAGCCACTCCGAGTTATGGGAACGGCGGTGACGGCAGCACTCCCTGCAGTCTTGATCATGCTTTTCATGTGGGGAGGATCAAACGACTTATGGCCAATCTTGATGGTTGGGCTCGTCGGAGGACTACCAGCCGCGGTGTGTTCGTGGCTATCCGATGGCCGAACGTTAAGCATGAACGCGCGAGCGAACAGCTAAAGTTTAATTGGCTCTCCGACCGACTTGCGGCCGGTCGGAGATGAGAGCGAATACAAGTGTGACGCCATCGATCGCCTGCCCCGACCGGCCTAGACGATGCCCTTCGTCCTCAGCGCGGCGATCCGCTCGCCGTCGTAGCCGATGGTGGACAGGATTTCGTCCGTGTTGGAGCCGAGAAGTGGCGGCGCGTGATATTCGGTGATCGGCGTGCCCGAAAACATCAGCGGATTTCGTACGAGCGAAAGCGCCGGCTCGAAGGGATGGTTCGAGCTCACGCGCATACCGCGGGATTTCACATGAGGGTCCGCGAAAACCTGGTCGAAGTCGTTGATCGGGCCTGACGGCACGCCGACGGCCTCCAGACGTTCCAGCCAGTAGGCGACGGGCTGCTTCAGGAAAAGACCGGCGAAGATGGCCATGATCTCCTTGCCATGCTGGACACGATCGTTGTTCTTCAGGAAGCGCGGATCCTTGGCCAGGTCCGGCTCTCCGAGCACTTCGCATGTCCGCTGGAACTGGCCGTCATTGCCATTCACGAGCATCAACTCGCCATCGGTGCAACGGAAGACACCGGCAGGCATGCCGCCATTGCCCCAGGTTCCGCGCCGCGGCGGGACTTTTCCGCTGATGAGATAGGGTTGGAGCCAATGTGAAAGGGAGGCGATCACCGTATCGAACAGACAAGCATCGATTTGCTGCCCCTCGCCGCCGCCGGCATCGCGATGATAGAGCGCCGACATCACGCCGATGGTGGCATTCAAGCCGGTCATATAGTCCACGATCGAGGGACCGACCTTCATGGGGCCCTCACCCGGCTCGCCATCGAGATGGCCCGTCACGCTCATGAGACCACCCATCGCCTGCAGGATCGCATCATAGCCGGCGCGTGTGGCGTAGGGACCGCTTTGTCCGAAGCCCGTCACCGAGCAGTAAACGATGCGCGGGTTGATGGCTTTGATCGCGTCGTAGTCGAGGCCATAACGCTTGAGGTCGCCGACCTTGTAGTTTTCCAACAACACGTCGGCGGTCTTGACGAGTTCGCGAATGATCTCCTGGCCTTCAGGCTTGGCCACATTGACCGTGACCGATTTCTTGTTGCGATTGGCGCAAAGATAGAAGGAGTTGTCTCGCCTGCTGCCGTCCGGGTCGTTCAGATAAGGAGGGCCGAATGCGCGGGAATCGTCGCCGGTTCCAGGGCGTTCGATCTTGATGACTTCGGCGCCGAAATCGCCAAGCATCTGACCCGCGATCGGGCCGGCAAGCACCCGCGTCATATCGATAACCTTGATGCCCGAGAGCGGCAGAGCCGGCATGTATTCCTCCTGTTATGTTCATTCGTCACGTCGGCCACGGAGAACGTGTGAAGCGAGCGCTTACAGGAAAATCACCCCGAGTGCACCGCTTTGTGAGCATGAGGGGTATCCCATTCAAGAGGGCACGGAACAGCGCTCTTGATTTCCGGATGCCGAAATTTCAAGACTGAGCAGCCCCCTATGCATCATCAGGGGTAAGACCGCATCCAGAGTAAGGCCGACCGCTTTGCACCAGAAGGAGACATGAGCGCGGCGTCGCGCAGGCAACACAACGTTCAGCCCTTGCTTGCCAATCTACGATGACTGCCCCGCGCTTGAAGAATACGACAGTCAGTTGGCCGGGAGCGAACCTCCGCAGAACACGACGTTCTGCAAATCGAGAGCACGCTTTGAACCTATCATCCCGCCGATGGACACATGTTTCATCGGCAGGCTTCCGCCGCTGCGGGAGTCCGCGAGGCTCGTGCGCGAAGAACGGGTTCCGATATCTTGCGCCCGACCCGCACATGGGGAAATTAAAATGTGCAGATATATCGCGCTGGCTCCTCTGCTTCTTCAACTCCTCTCCCCAGGCACTTCACCGGCGGCGGAAGCCAGCGGCGCGGGCTCGACATTCGCTGCCCCGATCATCGAGAAGTGGAGCGCCGCATACAAAGCGGTCAGCGGCGATCGCGTCAGCTATCAACCGGTCGGCTCCAGCATCGGCGTGGACATGATCAAGAAAGCCGCCGTCGATTTCGGCACGACCGATCGACCATTGAGCCGCGCGGAACTGAAGAAGCTCAATATGCTTCAGTTCCCTCTCGCCATTGGTGGCGTGGTCCCGGTCGTCAACGTTCAGGGTATATTGCCCGGGCAGATGCGTTTCACGGGACCTGTTCTGGCGGACATCTTCCTAGGGAAGATCCGGCGATGGGACCATCCGGGCATTCGTTCGATCAACGCGGAACTGGTTCTGCCGAATTTGCCGATCACCGTGGTGCATCGTCTGGACGGGTCGGGTACGACCTTCAACTGGACAAACTACCTGTCAAAAATCAGCACGGATTGGAACACGAAGGTCGGGCAAGGCAATTCGGTGGACTGGCCGCTCGGACTTGGCGGCAAAGGCAACAATGGCGTCGCTTCGCTGGTCGCCATGGTGCCAGGCGCGATCGGCTATCTCGAATATTCGTATGCGCTCCAGAAATTCGACCGAATATCATTTGGGTCGGTGCAAAACGGATCCGGTCACTTCGCCATGCCGACGGTGGCCTCGTTTCGTGCCGCGGCCGAGAACGCCGATTGGAAAGCCGCTGAAGACTTCGCGGTGATTCTCGCAGATGCCCCCGGCGCAGACGCCTATCCGATCGCGGCGACCACCTATGTGCTCATGCCCAGGAAACCGGCGTGGTCAAAGAGCGAGACCAGCGCGCTGGCATTTCTACGTTGGGCATTGGAACACGGACAGGCCCACGCGGAAGCACTCAACTACGTTCCGCTCCCGTCGAAACTGGTAAAGCAGATAGAGGCTTATCTGGACGCAGGGCCTGCGCAGCAAGATGACACGACGGACGCAAAGGGCAATTGAGAAGGCCGAAGCCTCGCACGACGACCGGCTCACGCACCACGGGCCTATCCGGTACGAGCGGCACTTCGTGCCCGTCCCACAATGCGACGATCGGCAGAACTCCCCGCGCTCTATGAGCGATGGAAACAGTCGTCGGCCGACATCGCGTCGACTCCACTTGCGCCGCGGCCCTGAAGGCTAGGGCTTCGGCCGTCATGGAGTGAGATTGATGGAATGGTTTAGCGTGGCCGAGAAGCCACCGCCGATCGCCGTTGACGCGATGCTGACGAACAAGGGGCTGGCCGAGACCCGCTGAGGCCGGTCGGTGCCTAGGCTAGTCCTATCAATCGTTTACAGCGAAATCCGTCATTTTCTAGCCGGCATCATCCTTGGCGAAACTGTAGATGAGCTCGCCGCAGAAAGCAGAATAACTGACCTTACCCTCGTGGGTGTCCATGACGGGCTTCTGCTTGGCAAGACACTTCCGCTGCGCCGGTTTGAAAGCCCCCTTCCAGATCACAGGGAAATCAGCCGCTTGTCGTAGATCTTGGTAAAGGATCGGATATTTGACCATCTGCGATACGGCCTTCTGGTCGCTCTTGCCGACGGCAGCATTGAATTGCGTCCAGAACGCTGCGAAACCGTCATCACTCCCCGCCGCCAGCGCCGGTCCCGCCGATATCAGCAAACCAGCCACAAGCAGCCCTCTCCCGATCACCAATCCGATCGACTTCATCTTCGCACCTCCATGCAATACTTAAGCATTGTTCAATATGTCGCTGATTGCCTCACAAGGTTCAGAGCCGAAATTAGGATAGCTCAATGGCAAGAACGCCTAAGAGCGCGGCCTCCCCCCCCGCAGACGGTCTTAAAATAAAAGCGTCACCACCACTCTCACGCTTAATGTAAGACGGCCTTTCTCAAGCGGGGGCGCATGGGAGAAAACCAAGGGGACGTTGCGGCCGTATAAAGCCAAGTCGCACGCCGGCATCCCGCCTCGTTGAACTTCTTCCCGTTGAAAAGCACAAATAGAGCGAACGCTTGAAATCCAATCGAGAGATTTTGCAATGTTAGCTTTCAGAGCATCGATTTGTGCTGCCTTCACCGTAATTGGCCTATCCCTTTCGTTTGTCGGGCCCTCGTTTGCGATGGAAGATACCGAAACTGCTTTCAGCCTCACCATGCAGATGAAAGAGTTCTATCGTTCGGGCAAATATTTGGAAGCGTTGCCGTTAGCTCAAAAAGCGTTGTCCCTTCGCGAGGCGGATCCCAACTCTAACGAGTCAGACACCGCTATGGCGCTGAATGACCTTGGAACCATCCACTACCAATTAGGCCAATACGCCGTGGCGGAACCGTTTTACAAGCGGTCGCTCGCTTTGCGCGAAAAGACGCTCGGTCCGGATCATGCGGAAATTGCCATGGTGCTCAACAATCTGGGCGACCTGTACCGCGCAGAGCAGCGATACGCGGAGGCAACGATATTCCTTAAACGGTCCATCTTGATCACCGAAAAATCGCGTGGCCCTGACGATCCGTCTATTGTCCTTGCGCTGAGCAATCTCGGTGCTGTCGCCAGCATGCAGGGCAACTATGCCCAGTCCGCGCCAATGTTCAAGAGAGGACTAGCCATACTGGAGAAGGCGAAAGGTCCCGACGATCCCGAAGCCACGGTGCTGATGAACAACCTGGCCGATGCTTACTTCCATCAACGGCGTTATGCTGATGCGGAGCGCTTGCTTAAACGGTCGATTGTGGTGAACGCGAAGGCTTTCGGCTCCAGCCATCCCGACATCGCACAGGCTCAGAACACTATGGCCGTGCTCTATTGGCGCCAAGGTCGAAAAGCCGATGCTGAGTCTCTGTTCAAGAAATCAATCGCCACGTTGGAAAGTTCACTAGGTCCGAGCCATCCAGATATTGCGGGGATTCTGATGAATCTTGCAGGTCTATATAAAGAGCAGGGTCGGTTTGAAGATGCACGGATATGCTTGAAACGGGTTGTGGCGGTACGCGACAAAACCGGATCGAATATCTAGGAGAAGCTGCTCGTGCGAACTGCGGTGTGCGAGGCTATGGACTGTTAACGCCGGTCGGGGTCCGCCTCCAGCGCGAGCGCATGGCTCAAGTAACAATTTTCAAGGAAAGTTCGCCGAGCGCGACCTTGAAAATATCCTGCCTAAAAAGGATGGGTTTCGCTGTGCTTTATCCATCATACGGACTGCGGACTACTTCAGACCGAACCACAGCGTCGCGATCCCCAAGAAAGCGAAGAAGCCGACCACGTCGGTCACGGTGGTCACGAATGTACCGGAGGCCACGGCCGGGTCGGCCTTGACGCGTTCGAGCACCATCGGGATCAGGATGCCACCGAGTGCGCCGGCGATCAGATTGCAGATCATTGCAAGGCCGATGACGATGCCGAGACCGGGCGTCCTGAACCAGGCATAGGCGGCGATGCCGGTGATCACGGCAAAGGCCAGTCCGTTGATCAGGCCGACAAGGCCTTCGCGGATCACGATACGCATGGCGTTGTTGGGGTTGAGCTGCCGCGTCGCCAATGCGCGCACCGCGACGGTCATGGTCTGGGTTGCGGCATTGCCGCCCTGGCTGGCGACGATGGGCGCCAGCACCGCCAGCGCCACCATCTGCTGCAGCTGGTCCTCGAACAGGCCCAGCACCGACGACGCAATGAAGGCGGTGGCGAGATTGATCAACAGCCAGGTAAAGCGGCCCTTGGCGATGGTCCAGAAATTGTCCGACAGTTCTTCGTCCGACGTGACGCCGCCGAGCGCCTTGAGGTCCTCGTCGGCCTCCTCCTCGATGACGTCGACGACGTCGTCGATGGTGATGACGCCGACCAGCCGGTCATCGGTATCGACCACAGGCGCCGCGACAAGATTGTACTTGCCGAACATCCGCGCCACTTCCTCCTGATCGTCCAACACCGAGACGCGGCGGCGGTCCTCATCGATCAGATCAGCCAGCAGCACCGGGCGGCGCGCGCGCAGCAGCGCATCCAGCGACACTGCGCCCTGCCAGCGCTGATCGGCGCCGACGGAATAGATCTCGTAGAACCGATCCGGCAGGTCCGGCGTTTCGCGCATATAGTCGATGACCTGACCGACATTCCAGTCCGGCGGGACCGCAATGAATTCGGTCTGCATCCGCCGGCCGGCGGAGTTTTCCGGGTAAGTGAGGCTGCGCTCGAGCGCCACGCGCTCGGACAGCGGCAGCTTCTCGAGAATCTCGTCCTGGACCTCCTCGTCGACGCCTTCGAGCAGTTCGACGGCATCGTCGGAATCGAGTTCGCGGACACCCTCGGCGACAGTTTCCGGCTCCAGTTCCTCGAGCAGTTCCTCGCGGACGGTGTCGTCGACCTCGTTGAGCGCCGAGAAGTCGAAATCGGCGCCGGTCAGCTCGATCAGGGGCGCGCGCTCGTCGGCATCGAGCGCTTCGATCAGGTCACCGAGATCGGCTTCATGCAGCTCGCCGACGATTTCCTTGAGGAATGCGGTATCGGCAACCTGAACCGCGTGCGAGATCGCCTCGACAAATTCGGGGCGGATGTCGCCTTCGGCATCGCGCATCGGCATCTTGTCGAGCGCCGACAATTCCTCGGGAGCGACCGATTGGGCGAGATCGACGTCATCGGCCATGCCGCACCTCGCCTGCTTGTTTGGGGGGTGACGGAGCTAGCGCTATCCTGTCGGAAATGCGCTAATCCATCTGTGAACGGAAGCTCGCATCAGGCATTACCCAATGCGCAATGCCTGATGCAATCGGAAAAATGCGGTGCGCGAAATCAGCGGCCGGGAAAGTGTCGTGATCGTGTTGAAGGCCGCCATTGTTGCCTTGATTGCATCGACCGTTGTCGCCCATGCCGAAGACTGCCCGCGCAAGGACACGCTCGGTACCGCACGCATTCTCACCGTGGATCCCAAGACCACTCCGCGGGTCGGAACGCAGAGCTTTCCGGATACGCTGCCGCTGGAAGACCGCGAGGTCGTGCTGACCTTCGACGATGGCCCGAATGCGCCGACCACGACGAAAATTCTCACGGCGCTGTCGCGCGAATGTGTTCGCGCGACCTTCTTCCTGATCGGCAACAGCGCGATGGCCAATGCGGCGCTGGTGAAGCGCATGGCCGCCGAGGGCCACACCATCGGCCATCACACCCTCGCCCATGCCGACCTCAAGAAGATCAGCAATGCGGCTGCCGTCGAACAGATCGACCGCGGCATCAGCGCCGACGAAATGGCGCTGAATGGCAAGGCCACCACCGTGCCGACCACGCCCTTCTTCCGGTTTCCCTATTTCGAGTCGACGCCAGCCCTGCTGGACATGCTGCAATCCCGCCGGATCGCAGTGTTCGGCGCGGATTTCTGGGCCAGCGACTGGAATCCCATGACCCCGCAGCAGCAACTGGAGCTGATTACCGGCCGGCTCAAGGCCGCCGGGCGGGGAATCATCCTGTTTCACGACACCAAGGCGCAGACTGCCGCGATGCTGCCCGATTTCCTGCGCTATCTCCGGGAGAACCGCTACCGGGTCGTACATATCATGCCGCCGGCCGCAGGGTCCGCCCGCTCCAGTTCCCAGTAGAACGCGCGATCATCAGGATGCGGAAAATACCGTCGGCGGGCCGACATGATTAACATTGCGTTCACAGCCGCCCCGGTAACTTCACAGCCGACATCAAAGCGAGTGACGGATCGACCAATGAACAAGGCGACGACTGACCGGGCACAACGCCTTCTGTGCCTGAGCCTGCTCACCGGCCTGACCCTGTTCACCGCCGCCGCAGCCTCCGCCACCAGCGCTCTGTCGGCCGAGGCGTGCCCGGGCAATCCCGGCGCGCTTGGCACCTCGCGCACCATCGTGGTCGATCCCCGCGAGCACCCCAAGATCGGCACCATGCAATATGCCGAGACGCTGCCGCTCCAGGACAAGGAGGTCGTGCTGACCTTCGACGACGGTCCGATCCCGAAACACTCGAACGCGATCCTCGATATACTGGCCTCCGAATGCGTGAAGGCGACGTTCTTCATCATCGGCCGGATGGCGAAGGAGCATCCCGAAGGCGTGCGCAAGCTGATCGCGCTCGGCCACACCGTCGGCACCCACAGCCAGAACCATCCGCTCAGCATGAACCGCATGCCGATCGAGAAGGCGCAGCAGGAAATCGAGGACGGCATCGCCAACACCACCGCGGCGCTCGGCGATCCTGCGCTGCTGTCGCCGTTCTTCCGCATTCCCGGCCTGCTGCGCGCCAGCGTGGTCGAGGACTATCTGGCCTCGCGCGGCATCCAGACCTGGAGCGCCGATTTCCCCGCCGACGACTGGCGCCATGTGTCGTCGCAGAAGGTCCATGACCTCGCGATCTCGCGCATCGCCGCCAAGGGCAAGGGCATCCTGTTGCTGCACGATATCCAGCCGCGCACCGTCGCCGCCCTGCCCGGCATCCTGCGCGACCTCAAGGCCGGCGGCTATCGCATCGTCCATGTCGAGGCGGCAACGCCGGACAAGCCGAAGACGCCCACCGAGCCGCAGCAGTGGCAGTTGCATCCGGTGTCGGAGACCGTGGCGGTCACGCGCTGGCACAAGGTGCCGACATTCGCCTTTGCCCATGACGACATGCTGCCCGCGCCGGCGATCTCGGCCTCCGACCAGATGCTGTCGCTAACCGAGAATTTCGATCGCATGCGCCGGCCACGCAATGCCGTGCCAACGCCCGAACAGGCTCCGTGGCCGCGCGCCGCGGCGCTGCATGCGATGACCAGCAGTGCCTCGCTGCCGGTACCGGCACAGGACCTGTTCGAGCTCGCCGAACGTCACGGCAAGCCGATCAAGGCACTCGTGCAGCTACCACATCACGCTCAACAGACGGCGCCTGCCCGCGGCAGCGATTCAGATGCGATTGCGAAACTGATCTCGATCGACGCCAGCGCCGCCAGACGCACCATCCCCGGCGCCATTCCCCCGGGCCTGCATCCGACGGCAGTTGCCGCCCCGCGCTGAGCGCGCCGGGATCAACTGACGATCTTGGCGATGCACAGCACCACGATGATGCCGAGGAACAGCAGGTCGATATAGGACTTCATCTCGCCGGCCTGGCGCTGCTCGACCACGTCCTTCACAACCATCTTGCGTGTTGCAACGGCAGCCGGGCCCTCACCGGACAAGCCGCCGAGCCGGCGTGCTTCGAGTTCGAGCTTCTCGATCGCCTTGAAGAAGATGAAGGTGCGCAGCGCCGAGATCGCCCGCATACCCGCATAGGCCAGCACCAGCGCCGCCACGATGGCGCGCTGCTGGTAGGTGCCGACGAAATTCAGGCTGAAATAGACCAGCGCCAGGAAGGCAAAGTTGGAGATGAAACGATAGGCATAGCTCAGATATTTCATGTCCGCTCCGGAAGATCGACGCTACCGGCCATGTCTAGCTGCCGGACGGCGGCGTTGCTACTGGCAAGTCGTTACCCGAGCGCTAAAGGATGATGACAACTGCAATGCATCTGGAGATTTATCCGCAACGCGCCAACGGACTTTTGTCAACGACGGCGCGCGCCAGTCAGCGCGCTGCGGCCGGCCGAGGAGCGACTGGCATGCTCGGCCCGGCGCGATGATGCCTGCGGCGGCTTCGGTAGCAAGATCACAGCGTCCCGCTCGGACACGGTGCGATAGCGCGACCGTGCGGCAGCGCTTCCCGCACTATACAACCTTGACAGAGGAACCTGCTTCGCCGTAACCAGCCGTCATTGCAGGGTGTCTCCCCGCCGTAAGCGTTAACGTCACTCAACGTGCTCAGCTCCGGACAGCCCCAATGTGGCTGGCCGCCTCGAAAGCACGTCGACATGAATCAGAACGCTCCTCCAAAATTCAAAGCTGCGTCCAGACCTGCGCCTCTCAGCCGCGACGACCGCAAGAGCCTGATCAAGCAGGTGCTGATCGTCTTTTTCGGCTTCCTCTCGGTCGGCCTGCCGCTGCCGCCGATCTCGCTCTATATCCATGACCAGCTCGGTTTCTCGGCCGGCGTGATCGGCTTCGCCATCGGCATCCAGTCGGTGATGACGGTGCTCACCCGGCATCGCGCCGGCACGCTCAGCGACCATCACGGTGCGCGTTACGCGATCCGGCTCGGCCTGCCGCTGTCGGCGCTGGCCGGCCTGTTCTATCTGCTGGCGGCCGTGGCGCCGCTGCCGGCCGAAGGCAAGCTCACGCTGCTGCTGATCGGACGCGTCGCGCTCGGCTTCGGCGAAAGCCTGTTCATCACCGGCGCCATGAGCTGGTGCATCGGACGGCTCGGCCCGCACCGCACCGGTCTCGTGATGTCGTGGCAGGGCATCGCCATGTATTCGGCGATTGGATTGGGCGCACCGATCGGCCTTGCGGTCTATGCATCGATCGGCTTTGCCGGCGTCGGCGTGCTGGCGGCCATCTCGCCACTGATCGCACTGGGGATCGCCTACGCCATCCCGGACGTGCCTGTGTCGGGCAGCACCGAACGCACGCCATTCTACAAGGTGATCGGACTGATCTGGCGATCCGGCACGGTGCTCTTCCTCGCCACCATTCCCTTCGCGGGGATCACCGGCTTTCTGGCACTAACCTATGTGGAGCGTGGCTGGTCCGGCGCAGGCATCGCGCTCGCCGCCTTCTCGACCGGATTCATCTTCGTGCGCCTGGTCGGCAGCCACCTGCCCGACCAGTTCGGCGGCGCGCGCGTCGCGATGACATCGCTGGCCATCGAGGCGCTGGGCCAGGCGCTGATCTGGCTGTCCACGAGTCCGATGCTCGCACTGCTCGGCGCGCTGGTCACCGGCATCGGATTCTCGCTGATCTTCCCGTCGATGGGTGTCGAAGCCACGCGCCGCGTGCCCATCGAACAGCGCGGCCGCGCGGTGGCGAATTTCATCGCCTTCTTCGACCTGGCGATCGGGCTGACGGCGCCTGCCGTCGGCTATGCGGCGGGCGTGTTTGGGTATGGGACGGCGTTTCTGATCGGCGCCGTCGCGGCGATCTGCGCGCTGGTGCTGGCAGCGAGCGGGTAAGGCCCGTAGCTCTCTGGCCAGCTCACTAATGATACCGGCACTGAACGATATCGAGCTGCTCCGTCTCGCCTTTGCCGGTGACCCGGCAGACCAGCCGGTGTTTACCGGTGATGCGTAGCGCGATTGATTACACCCCACAGATTACAATCCCGAATGGTAGAAATTCGCGAAGCACCCGAATTCACCAACTGGCTAGCTGCTCTGAAAGACCAGCGCGCCATTCTGCATATCGTTCGCAAGATCAACCGTCTCGCCGCGGGCAACCCGGGGATACCAAGCAGTCGGCGGACCAGTGATGGAACTCCAGATCGATCACGGGCCGGGCTATCGCGTCTATTACATCCGGCGCGGCCAAGTGCTCGTCATTCTGCTTTGCGGCGGCGACAAGCGGACGCAGAGCAAAGACATACGAAAGGCCATCGAAGTGGCGGAAGCATTGGAGGACTGAACATGAAAGTCAGTAAACTCAAAAAGTTCGACGCTGCCGAGCATCTTCGGACCCCCGAGCCGCGCGCCGAATACCTCAGCCTGGTTCTCGTCGATGGCGATCCCAACGAAGTCCGCGATGCCCTGAATGTCGTAGCGCGCGCACAGGGTATGGCCGAGGTTGCAAAGGCGACGGGCGTTACCCGCGAGGGGCTCTACAAAACGCTCGGCGAGACCGGAAATCCGGAATTCGCGACTATCCTCCGCGTGATCGGAGCTATGGGAATGCAGCTGACAGCACACGCAGCGGCTAGCCAAGAGCCCGCGTCTGGCGGCAACGCAACAGTCCGCCCGGCGCCGCGAACTTAACCCGCTTAGCAAGATCCGCCGTCAAACTCTTGGATTTATTGAGGTGTGGTGCGCTCGGAGGGACTCGAACCCCCACCCTGTTACGGACTGCCACCTCAAGGCAGCGCGTCTACCAATTCCGCCACGAGCGCTAAAGAAATCCGGCGAGGGCAAATCGCCCGGCCGGATCAACCGGCGCCGATGTAACAAACCAATGATGGGGAGACAAGGCCTCTTGGCCTCTTCGGGTCACCTATCTGTGGTCAGGCGACCGGGGCAGCATCTGCTTGACCTCAACCGCAATCCGGTTGCGATCGACCATCACCACGCCTGACGCGACAGGCAGGTTGTTGGCGAGGATTTTGACCTCGTCCTGCTCTGTGGCATCCAGTTCGATGATGGCGCCGCGGCTCAGCCGCATCACCTGATGGACGGGCATAGACGTGGTGCCGAGAACCACCATGATATCGACGGTAATTTTATCGAGGGTTGGCACGTCGGCCTCAAATTCCCAGATGCAGGATCGCACAGATGCAAGATTGCGGTGCCTGCGAGATCAACATGTTATGGTTAGCCAATGGTTAATGACCGCCAAACCCTCGATTTAACAGTGTTTTCTCGCGGCCTCCCCGGCCGGCCGGTGGAATGGCGGGTATCCGATGCCCCGATTCCCTATCCGGAGGCCGTGGCGGAGATGGAAGCCCGGGCTGCAGCCATTGCCGACGGCACGGCGCCGGAACTGGTCTGGCTGCTGGAACACCCCCCGCTCTATACGTCCGGCACCTCCGGCAAGTCGGACGACCTGCTGGATGCCCGATATCCGGTGTTCGAGACCGGCCGCGGCGGCCAGGTGACCTATCACGGCCCCGGCCAGCGGGTGGCCTATGTGCTGCTCGACCTGAAGGCGCGCCGCCCGGACGTGCGGGCCTATGTGGCGGCGCTGGAATACCTGATTATCCGGACGCTGGACGCCTTCAACGTGAAGGGCGAGCGGCGCGAGGACCGCGTCGGGGTCTGGGTTGCCCGTCCCGACAAGGGCGCGGGATACGAGGACAAGATCGCCGCCATCGGCGTGCGGCTGCGGCGCTGGGTCTCGTTCCACGGCATCGCCATCAATGTGGAACCGGATCTGGCGCATTTCGACGCCGTCGTGCCCTGCGGCGTGGTCGATCCGCGCTACGGCGTCACCAGCCTGGTCGATCTCCGCCTGCCGGTGACCATGACGGATGTGGACGTGGCACTGCGGCGGGCGTTCGGGGAAGTGTTCGGCGAGGCCGAGCAGTTCGCGGCGGAAACGACGGTCTGAGCGACGCGATCCGAATTACAGCGTCGGCAATTGCGAGAAAACCTCACCGTTAACGCGTAGGGCAAGCATGTCGGAGGTGGCATCGCTCGTCACGACGCTATCGACGCGCGCGGCCGTTGGACCACGGCGGCACGCCTCGATCATGTCAGTGACAATATCGGCGGGTCCCGCAAACACCGCTTCCACACTGCCATCGCGGCGGTTGCGCACCCAGCCTTCGAGGCCAAGCAACGGGGCTTGTTGGCCGGCCCAGTAGCGATAGCCAACGCCCTGCACGCGGCCGAAGATCATCACGTGACGGATCACGCCACTCATCTATTTCTTGAGTCCTAGGAAATCGATGCCGCGCTGTTTCACGACGGCACCGCGGGTGACGCTCTCCATCAACTCGCTTGAGGCAAGATTCTTCAGCTCCTTCGGCCCCGCACCTTCGCGTACTGCTTTAAGAGTCGCATGGACGGCAGCGGTCGCCGCGGAGATCGGCGCATGGCCCTGAATGGCGATGCGGACGCGCTGGGCGCTGAGAAAATCCCAGTCCATGTCGTCGGTGGGACTGCCGAGCACGATCGGCAACGTCGTCGCAGCAGCGGCCGCCTGCAGTTCGGCGCGGCTCTTGAGGCCGGTGAACATCACTGCATCGACGCCCGCACCTTCATAGGATTTGGCGCGTGCGATCGCGTCATCAACGGATGTGATCGACGCGGCGCCGGTGCGACCGACGATGACGAGCGCCGGGTCCTGTCTCGCATTCAGCGCAGCCTTGACCTTGCCGAGCCCCTCTTCCGGAGAGATCAGCTGCGCCTTCGCTTCGCCAAAGGCGGCAGGCAGCAGCGTGTCCTCGATGGTCAGGCCGGCGGCGCCGGCGGCTTCGAGTTCTTCCACCGTACGGCGGACATTGAGCGCATTGCCATAGCCGTGATCGGCATCGACCAGCACCGGCAGCGAGCCGGCGCGCGACATCCGCCGCATCTGCTCGGTGAGTTCGGACAGCGTGATCAGCGCGATGTCGGGATCGCCGAGAATGGCGAGCGACGCCGCCGAGCCGCCGAACATGCCGACCTCGAAGCCGAGGTCTTCGGCGATACGCACCGAGATCGCGTCATAGACCGATCCCGGACGCATGCAGCGATCGCCGGACAGGATCGCCCGGAGGCCGTAGCGGCGTTGCCGGAACGTCGTCACGCGAATTCAAGAATGAGCGCATCCACCGCCAGCGTTGCGCCGGCAGCGGCATGGATTTTCTTGACGGTGCCGTCGCGTTCGGCACGCAGCACGTTCTGCATCTTCATCGCCTCCACAACGGCCAGGGTCTCGCCGGCCTTGATGTCCTGGCCTTCGGTCACGGCAATCGAGACGACGAGGCCCGGCATCGGGCACAGCAGCTTCTTGCCGGTGTCGGCCTTGACGCCCACCGGCATCAGGCGCGCAGCGGTAGCCTCCGCCTCGGTGAAGACATTGACCGCGACTTCATAACCCTGATGCGCGATGCGGATGCCCGACGTCTGAGGGCGCACCTGCATGGCGACGTTATGGCCATCGATGGTGCCTTCCCAGACCGGCACGCCCGGCTTCCAGGACGACGAGAGCTTATGCGGCGCACCCGTCTTGCCGTCAGCACCGACGAAGGCCACCGTCACGACATCGCCGTCACGGGCCACGTCGAGCGCGATCTCCTCGCGCTCCAGCCACACGGCGCGGCGACCCGCACGGGTCACCGGACGGCCGATCAACTGGCCGGAAATCTGCCGCTTGCGTTCGCCGTAGATGGAGTCGACGGCCGCGGCCACCGCGGCGATACGGCGGGCGACTTCGCCCTCCGGCGCCCTGGCGGCGAAGCCCTTGGGAAATTCCTCGGCGATGAAGCCGGTGGAGAGATTGCCCTCGCGCCAGCGCGGATGGCTCATCAGCGCCGACAGGAACGGAATATTGTGTCTGATACCGTCGATATAGAAGGCGTCGAGCGCATGAGACTGCGCCTCGATGGCGGCGGCGCGCGACGGGGCGTGGGTGACAAGCTTGGCGATCATCGGATCGTAATAGATCGAGATCTCGCCGCCCTCCTGCACACCGGTGTCGTTGCGCACGGTGATGTTGTCGGACTTGCTCTCGGCCGGCGGACGATATTTCACGAGACGACCGATCGACGGCAGGAAGTTGCGGAACGGGTCTTCCGCATAAACGCGGGACTCCACAGCCCAGCCGGTCAGGGTGACGTCCTTCTGCGCCAGCTGCAGCTTCTCGCCGGCAGCGACACGGATCATCTGCTCGACGAGATCGACGCCGGTGACGAGCTCAGTCACGGGATGTTCGACCTGCAGACGGGTATTCATTTCGAGGAAGTAGAAGCTCTTGTCCTGACCGGCGACGAATTCCACGGTGCCGGCGCTGTCGTAATTCACGGCCTTGGCCAGCGCGACGGCCTGCTCGCCCATCTTGCGGCGGGTGGTCTCGTCGAGCAGCGGCGACGGGGCCTCCTCGATGACCTTCTGGTTGCGGCGCTGGATCGAGCATTCGCGCTCGCCGAGATAGATCACGTTGCCGTGCTTGTCGCCGAGCACCTGGATTTCGATGTGGCGGGGATCGACGATGAACTTCTCGATGAAGACACGGTCGTCGCCGAACGACGACTTCGCCTCGGCCTTGGCGAGGTTGAAACCCTCGACCACTTCCGAAGTCGAATGCGCGATGCGCATGCCCTTGCCGCCGCCGCCAGCGGACGCCTTGATCATCACGGGATAGCCGATCTCGTCGGCGATCTTCACGGCATGCTTGTCATCCTCGATAACACCGAGATAGCCCGGCACGGTGGAGACGTTGGCCTTCGCGGCGGCTTTCTTGGACTCGATCTTGTCGCCCATGGCGGCGATGGCGCCGGGATTGGGGCCGATGAACACGATACCGGCGGCCTCCAGCGCGCGTGGGAAAGCCTCGCGCTCGGACAGGAAGCCGTACCCGGGATGCACCGCTTCGGCGCCGGTCTTCTTGCAGGCCTCGACGATTTTCTCGATCAGGAGATAGCTCTCGGCCGCTGCCGGAGGTCCGATGAACACGGCCTCGTCGGCCATCTCGACATGCAGCGCATCGCGATCGGCTTCAGAATAGACGGCGACGGTCTTGATACCCATCTTGCGGGCGGACTTGATGACCCGGCAGGCAATCTCGCCGCGATTGGCGATCAGAATTTTTTTGAACATGAGCTGTCTTACTTGCAACCTTGAGGCGGGATCGGAAAGATGGGGTCGACGGTACAATGTGGCATGGCGCCGCAGTCGTAACAATTCTGTCGCGGACAAAAACTAGAGAAGACGTCTGGACCGGATCGGCCGAGTTCTTTCGAAGCGAGGTTTTTCATGCGCTGCGCCACCATCCTCTCCCTCAGTCTTACTTTTATATCCGCAACAACGGCTTTCGCCCAAAACAGCCCTCCCCGCAACCTCATTTTGTTCGTACCTGATGGGCTCCGGGCGCTGAAAGTGACGCCGGAAACGGCGCCTGCGATGTCCGCGGTGCGGGATAATGGCGTCAATTTCCGGAACTCGCATTCGCTGTTTCCGACCTTCACCATGGCCAATGCGTCGGGCATGGCGTCCGGCCATTATCTCGGCGATACCGGCGTGTTCTCGAACTCGATCTATACCGGCCACCCCACCCCGGTGCAGAACAACAGCCCGATCCCCTTCATCGAACACGACCAAGTACTGGGCGATCTCGACGAGCAGTTCAACGGCGACTACCTCAATGAGGAAACGCTGCTGAAGGCCGCGCGCAAGGCCGGCTATTCCACCGCCGCGATCGGCAAGGTCGGCCCGACCCTGATGTTCGATCACACCGAACGCACCGGCAAGGAGACGATCACCATCGACGACCAGACCGGCGGCATCGACAAAGCAGGCAAGCTGCTCGGCATTCCCCTGTCCGATGAGATGAAGGACGCCCTGGCGAAGGCTGGCCTCGCGGTCGAAACACCGGGCCGCGGCGAGAACGGCAAGGCTGGCGACGCCAAGACGCCGGGCACGGTCGAGGCGAATATCAAGCAGCAGGCCTATATGGCCGATGTCGCGAGCAAAGTGGTGCTGCCGATGTTCAAGGCACGCAACAAGCCGTTCGTGCTGATCTTCTGGTCGCGCGATCCCGATGGCACCCAGCACAACCAGGGCGACAGTCTCAACAAGGTGACGCCCGGCATCAACGGCCCCTCCTCGCTGGCCTCGATCAAGAACGCTGACGACAATCTGGCTCAGCTGCGCAAGACGCTCGACGATCTCGGCCTCGCCGCCAATACCAACATCATGATCTCGGCGGATCACGGCTTCTCGACGATCTCCAAGGAGAGCAAGACCTCGGCGACCATCAAGGGCACCTATGCTGATACACCGGAAGGCTTCCTGCCGTTGGGCTTCCTGGCCATCGATCTTGCCAAGTCGCTCGACCTGCCGCTGTTCGATCCCAACGACAAATTCGCCGCCGTTGTCGACAATGCGTATCCGAAAGCCGGCAATGCCTATATCGGCAAGGACAAGGATAAGCCCGAGCTGATCATCGCCACCAATGGCGGCTCTGACCTGATCTATCTGCCGACCGGCGACAAGGACCTCGCCGACCGCACCGTAAAGGCGCTGCTCAAACAGGATTACATCAGCGGCATCTTCGTTGAGGACTCGCTGGGCTCCTTCCCCGGCGCGCTGCCACTGTCGTCGATCAACCTGTCCGGCAAGGCTGTCACGCCGCATCCCGCGATCGTCGTCTCATTCCGCTCCTATTCGGAGGGCTGCGAAGAGCCGGCGGCGTGCCAGGTCGAGGTCGCCGACACCGTCCTGCGTCAGGGCCAGGGCATGCATGGTTCGTTCGGGCGCGGCGATACCCACAACTTTATGGCGGCGATCGGTCCGGACTTCAAAGCCGCCTTCGTCGATCCCCTGCCGGTCAGCAATGCCGATACCGGCATGACCGCCGCGCATCTGCTCGGTCTCAAGCGCGATGCCAAAGGCAGCCTGATCGGCCGTGTGATGAGCGAAGCGACGGTGACGGGCGAGACGCCGACGGCAACGACCGACTTGATGCGTTCGGCGCCCGACGATCAGGGTCTGGTCACGGTGCTGCAATTGCAGAAGGTCGGCGAGCACAAATATTTCGATGTCGCCGGTTTCCCCGGCCGGACTGTCGGTCTCGACGCGAAGTAAGGACAGCTCCAACAAAAAACGGCGGAGCCACGCTCCGCCGTTTTCGTATTCTGACGATCTGCGACCGGCTTACATGCCGATGTCGAACACATTCGGCAGTTGCAGCGTCGCGGCGCCGACTACGGTCGTGACCAGGGTCATGACGGCGGCATTGCTGACGCGCTTGGCGCGCATTTGCGACGCGATCCATTCGAGCACTTCGATATTCACGCCGACGGCCTTGGTCGGCGCCCAGGTCTCGATGGCAACATCGGGCGACAGCGCCACCGCACGCGGCGGCACCGGCAGGCCCGACGCGGACGCCGCGTGATGCACGACAGCCTTGGCGAACAGGTCGTCGAAACGACCGTCATCGCTGCGCTCGGCTGCAGCTTCGTTGATCGCGAACAGTGCCTCGGCCTCGTCGCGGCTGACCGGCTGGCTGGCAAGTGCCGACGCACCCAGGATGCGCTCACACCAGGCGGCGTCATCGGCATCAAGCGCACGGGAGAAATGGATACGGCCACGGGTGGTCGGGCCTTCGCCGGTGATAACGCCGTCGCGCACGATGGCGAGGGCGTGCGCCGCAGCGCGATGATCGTTGATGGAGGACGTTTCGATGGCGCCGAATACGTCGGCAGCGGCAGCGGATGACATTTCAAGCTCTTCTGTTTGCAGCATATTTCTCAACATACCCCAGCAATTCCATGGGCGACTTAACGCTCGGTTAAGAGATCGACAGGAGTTCTTCTTATCCCTAACCGTTGCAGTTCAGTCGCGCCGAGACGCTGCTGGGTTCGATCAGATGTGGCGATGCGGTCAGGCGGGATTGCGCCGCGCGGGAGGCAACATCACGGCATCCGATAACATCATGTTGCGTGGGTATTTTGCCGCAGCCGCCTTGCGTGAAACTGAATGCCAGTGCGCGCCGAATTTGAAGAAAGTTCTTGTCCTTTTTGCCGGACAGTTCCATTTACCAGAGTGCGCCTTTATAATGGCCCACGAAATTCATCTGTAAACAGAATGACATGAGGTCCATCATGACGCTCCAGATCAACGCCGTCGCCCCCGATTTCGAGGCCGAAACCACGGCTGGCCGCATCAAGTTCCACGACTGGATCGGCGATAGCTGGGCTCTTTTGTTCTCGCATCCGAAGGACTTCACCCCGGTCTGCACCACCGAGCTCGGCGCGCTTGCCAAGCTGCAGCCGGAATTCGACAAGCGCGGCGTCAAGCTGATCGGCCTCAGCGTCGACCCCGTGCACAAGCACGCGCTGTGGGTCGACGATATTAACGAAACCCAGGGCGCCCGCCCGACCTTCCCGATGATCGGCGACACCGACCTCAAGGTCTCGAAGCTCTACAACATGCTTCCGGCCGACGTGGCGGGCGATGCCGACAGCCGCACCGCCGCGGACAACGCCACCGTGCGCAACGTCTTCATCATCGGGCCGGACAAGAAGATCAAACTGGTGCTGGTCTATCCGATGACCACCGGCCGCAACTTCCAGGAAATCCTGCGCGTCATCGATTCACTGCAGATGACCGCCAAGCATCGCGTCGCCACGCCGGCAGACTGGAAGCATGGCGAGGACGTCATCATCGCCGGCTCCGTCACCAACGACGAAGCCAAGACGATCTATCCGAACGGCTGGAAAGAGCCGAAGCCTTATATCCGCATCGTGCCGCAGCCGAAGTAACGCTGCGACTGATTTGCAAGAACCAGAGAGGCGCCGCGAGAGATCGCGGCGCCTCTTTTCTTTGCCCCGTCGAATCGATGCTGCAGTCATGGGGTCGCCCTCTCCACGTCCTTGCAGGGAGCTCTCGCGACGAAGCCGAGGAAGAGCAGATCCAGCGGCGGCATGACGATCGACGTCGTCACCCAGAGAACGGCGTATCGGTTCGAAATAACTTCCAGTACCAATTCAGTAATAAATGTCCTGATACTAGGCGCCTATGAGCGCAGGGTTGCAAAGCCTCTCGCGGTATTCGCGGCCGGATCAATCACCCGACATCCGCGTTGGATGAGTGATGACCGATCAATCTTCGACCTCAACACCGACGCAGGCACCTATCGTCGTCTGGTTTCGCGACGACCTTCGTCTGTCCGATCACCCTGCCCTTCATGCCGCAGCCAAGCGCAATGCGCCGGTAATCTGTCTCTACATCCTCGATGAACAGAGCAAGGCATTGAAGCCACCGCAGGCGCGGCCGATGGGCGACGCGACGAGGTGGTGGCTAGCGCAGTCGCTGCGCGCGCTCAGCGCAAGCCTTGACGCCATCGGCGGCACGCTGGTGCTGCGCAAGGGCGCTGCGGCCGACGTCATTGTCGACGTGGCGCGCGCGGTCGATGCCAGCCACGTCTTCTGGAACGAGATCGCGCAGGCGCCGCATCTCGCGGTCGCCGATGGCGTCACCGAAGCGCTTGCCGACCTCGATATCGGCACGCAGAGCTTTCCGGGTGACCTGCTGGCGCATCCTGCGACAATCCGCGCCAAGGAGACCGGCACGAAGGAGAGCCGCGGCCTGCGCGTGTTCACACCGTTCTGGCGGCGCGTTCAGGCGATGGGCGAACCGGCGAAGCCGCTTCCGCCGCCGAAGAAACTCATACCCGCACCGAAACTGAAGAGCGACAAGCTCGCCGACTGGGCGCTAGAGCCATCGAAGCCCGACTGGGCCGGCGGTCTGCGCGAGATGTGGACGCCAGGCGAAGCCGCCGCGCAGAAACATCTCAAGCGCTTCCTCAAGGAGATCGCGGGCTATAGCAGCGACCGCGATCGGCCCGACCGCGAGATCACATCGCGCCTGTCGCCGCATCTTCGCTTCGGCGAGATCAGTCCGCGTCAGATCTGGACCGCGGCGCATTTCGCAGCTGCAGAACATCCGAAGCACAGCAGCGACATCGCAAAGTTCATGAGCGAAGTCGGCTGGCGCGAGTTCTGCCGCCATCTACTGTTCGATGTTCCCGATTTGGCCACGCGCAATCTGCAATCATCCTTCGATGAGTTCCCATGGAAGACCGATCGCAAGGCGCTGCGTGCGTGGCAACGCGGATTAACCGGCTATCCGATCGTCGATGCGGGCATGCGCGAGCTCTGGCACAGCGGTGTGATGCACAATCGCGTACGCATGGTGGTCGCATCCTTCCTCGTCAAACATCTGCTCATCGACTGGCGCGAGGGCGAGAAGTGGTTCTGGGATACGCTTGTCGACGCGGATGCGGGCAGCAATCCCGCCAACTGGCAGTGGGTCGCAGGCTCCGGCGCGGATGCAGCACCCTACTTCCGCGTCTTCAATCCGATCCTGCAGGGTGAGAAGTTCGATCCCGGTGGTGTCTATGTCAGGCGCTGGATACCCGAACTGACAGAACTATCCACAAAACATATTCATCAGCCTTGGACAGCTTCACCGCTCGAACTGAAAAACGCGGGAATCACTTTAGGCAAAGACTATCCGTCGCCGATCGTCGATCACAAAGTCGGTCGCGAGCGCGCATTAAAGGCGTACACAACGATACGAAATAGTTGACTGTCGATGACACACTCTTCAACACGCGCCCGAATCGGACTAACGTGAAAAAGTCGACAATGTTGGGGGATGCTATGAACGACGACACTCCAGTCCTGGAGCAAGTGACGGACGCGCTTAGCAGCGCAGCCGACGCGACTAAGGAAGTCGCCACCTCGGTGGCGAAGAAGGTCAAGAAGGCCGCAAAGAAAGTCGCAAAGAAAGTGACCCCGGCTAAGAAGACGAAGAAGTCCACCAAGAAAACTTCTGCGAAGAAATCTTCAAAGAAGAAAACCCAGAAAGCGAGACCAATGGCTAAGAAAGCAGTGAAGAAGACCGTCAAGAAGGCCGCCAAGAAGACCGTGAAGAAGGCTGCCAAGAAGACCGTGAAGAAGGCCGCCAAGAAGGCCGCTCCGAAGAAGGCCAAGAAGGCCAAGAAGGCTGCCAAGAAGAAGTAAGCTTCTTCGCAGATGTGAAAGCCTCCGGGTCCAAGCCCGGAGGCTTTTTCATGTCCGGGGTCTGGATTGACGCAGGATGGCATCAGGCCTTGGCGCGGTTGACCAGCAATACCGCAGCGCCGCAGGCAATCATGCCGATGATGGCAACGGCATCGAGCTTTTCACCAAACAGAACGAACGCCATCAGCGCCGTCACGGCCGGTACCAGATAGAACAGGCTCGCCACCTGGCTCGAGGCCTGACGCCGCAGCAGCCAGTACAGCAGCCCAACGGTGCCGATCGACAGCACCACCGCGAGCCACACCACCGACAGCACGAACTCCGCCGACCAGTGGATCACATTGGTCTCAAGGGCCAGCGCGCCGATGCCGAGCATGACCATTGCTGCGAGTTGCTGAATGAAGCTGCCCGTGCGCCAGTCGATGCCGCCGCAATAGCGCTTCTGATAGAGCGTGCCGACGGTGATCGTGATCAGCGAAACGCCGGACGCGAACCAGCCCCAGCCCGCCTCGCCCGTCATCGGCCGACCATGCAGGATCAGCAACACACCGGCGAGACCGAGCGCTACCCCGCCCCATTGCAGCGGCGTGACGCGCTCGCCGAGAAACCGACTGGCGAGGATTGAGGTGAGGATCGGCTGCAGACCCGGGATCAGCGCCGACAGACCGACTGGGACCTCGTGCGCCACCGCAAACACGGTGCCGGCGAGATAAAGCCCCTGCACCAGCAGCCCGGCGACGATGCTGTGGCCGATGCCCGCGCGATCCGGCCACGCCGGTCGTACCCACGCGACGATCACCGCCATGATCGCGACCACCAGCATCATGCGCACGGTCAGATAGGTCAGAGGTTCAGCGCCGTTCAGCACATACTTGGTGCCGATGAAGCCGGTGCTCCACAGCAGCACGAAGACGATGGGTGCGGCGCGTCCGATCAGGATTTCAAGATCGCTTTTCTGAACCTGTTTCATGGGCTGCTCAGTGCCCCATCATGTGCTAAGCGGCAATGGCTGTTTGCGCGGACCTGCCCGCCTGACATCACGACACCGAGACCATTATCGAAGGAATTTGCCATGGACGTTCGTGCCGCCGTTGCCATCAGTGCCGGGAAGCCGCTGGAGATCACCACCGTTCAGCTCGAAGGCCCGCGCGACGGCGAAGTGCTGATCGAGATCAAGGCCACCGGCATCTGCCACACCGACGAGTTCACGCTGTCGGGCGCCGATCCCGAAGGTCTGTTTCCGGCGATCCTCGGCCATGAAGGCGCCGGCGTTGTCGTCGATGTCGGCCGCGGCGTCACCTCCGTGAAGAAGGGTGACCATGTCATCCCGCTCTACACGCCGGAATGCCGCCAGTGCCCGTCGTGCCTGTCGCGCAAGACCAATCTCTGCACGTCGATCCGCGCGACGCAGGGTCAGGGCCTGATGCCCGATGGCACCTCGCGCTTCTCGCTCGAGGGCAAGCCTGTTCACCACTATATGGGCACCTCGACCTTCGCCAATTACACCGTGCTGCCTGAGATCGCAGTGGCGAAAATCCGCGAGGACGCGCCGTTCGACAAGGTCTGCTATATCGGCTGCGGCGTCACCACCGGCATCGGCGCGGTGTTCAACACCGCCAAGGTCGAGCAAGGCGCCAAGGCGATCGTGTTCGGCCTCGGCGGCATCGGCCTCAACGTGCTGCAGGGTCTTCGTCTCGCCGGCGCCGACATGATCATCGGCGTCGACATCAATAATGACCGCAAGGCCTGGGGCGAGCGCTTCGGCATGACCCACTTCGTCAACCCGAAAGAGCTGGGCAAGGATCTGGTCCCGCATCTCATCGACATGACCAAACGCGGTGCAGACCAGATCGGCGGCGCCGATTACACCTTCGACTGCACCGGCAATGTCACGGTGATGCGTCAGGCGCTGGAAGCCTGCCACCGCGGCTGGGGCGAATCCATCGTGATCGGCGTGGCGCCTGCCGGCGCTGAAATCTCGACACGCCCGTTCCAGCTGGTGACCGGCCGCGTCTGGCGCGGCTCCGCTTTCGGCGGCGCCCGCGGCCGTACCGATGTGCCGAGGATCGTCGACTGGTACATGCAGGGCAAGATCCAGATTGACCCGATGATCACCCACGTGATGCCGCTGAGCGACATCAACAAGGGGTTCGATCTGATGAAGCGCGGGGAGAGTATCCGCGGTGTGGTGACGTTTTAAGCGCATCCGCCGCTCTGAATAAAGACGGCGCGCGAAGCCAACGAGCTTCGCGCGCCATCCTTAACCCAGCGAGCGACGCCTCACGTCGACAGCATCGCGGCTTCGCCTTCGATACCCTGCTCAGCCCGGCGCCCCGCATAGCGCCGCGCAAGGATCGCACAGACGAACAATTGAGCCTGGTGAAACAGCATGATCGGCAGCACGATCAGGCCGAGGGCGTGACCCGGAAACAGGATCGCAGCCATCGGAATGCCGCTGGCCATGCTCTTCTTTGATCCGCAGAAGACAATGGCGATCTCGTCCTCGGTCGAGAAGCCCATCCAGCGGCTAGCCAGCATGGTCGAGACGATGACGACTGCCAGCACCGCCAGATCGATGGCGAGAACCGCTGCGAGAGTGCCGACCGAGAGCTGGCCCCAGATTCCCTCGACCATGCCGGCGCTGAAGGCGGCATAGACGATGAGCAGCACGGAGCCGCGATCGACCGTCGAGGTGAGACGCGAATGGGAGAGCAACCACGCACCGACCCAGGGGCGGATCAACTGCCCGACCACGAAGGGCGCGACGATCTGCGCGGCAATCTCCTCAAACGCCACGATAGAGAATCCGCTACCTGCCGAAGACAGCAACAGCGCAACCAGGATCGGCGTGAGCACGACGCCGAGCAGATTGGACACCGATGCGCTGCACAGCGCCGCCGGGACATTCCCGCGCGCGATCGCGGTGAAGGCGATAGATGATTGTACGGTGGACGGCAGCAGACACATGAAGAGAAGACCGGTGGCGAGGTCGGCTGGCAAATACGGACGCAGCGCGAGACTCGCCGCAACGCCGACGAGCGGAAACAGAAGATAGGTGCTGGAGAACACCATCGACTGCAGCCGCCAATGCAGCAGGCCCTCCTTCACCGCGGTCGGCGACAAGCGCGCACCATAAAGCAGGAAGAGGAGCGCGACAGCAGCGGTGACGGTGTGATCGACATAGACGGCGGCATCGCCGCGCGCGGGCAGGACGGCAGCCAGCGCGACTGTTGCTGTCAGCCACAACAGGAATTGATCGATCGGTAATCTGATATGGCGGCGTGTGATCATAGCGATGACCCTCTGTTTGATGGCCCAAATCTAATTTCTTCCGCCTTGATGCAAAATCCCCATAACAACGATATCAATCATCATGTATCGTGATGACCATGGATTACGTGCCAGTCGACCTGTTGCAAAGCTTCGTCGCGGTTACCGATGCCGGAAGCTTCACCGGTGCGGCCCGTTTGCTGGGCCTGCAACAATCGACCGTCAGCCAGCACATTCGCCGTCTTGAAGAGCAGACCGGCCGTCGCCTATTCGACCGCAGCACCCACCGGGTGGGCCTCACTCCGGATGGCGATGTTCTGCTCGATCATGCGCGCTCGATCCTGGAACGCTATGCCCATCTGCAGCAGTATCTGTCGGCTGCGCCGCTGCGCGGCCGGTTGCGGTTCGGCGCATCGGAAGATTTCGTGCTGTCGGCGTTGCCGAACGTGCTCGCCGCTTTCGCGCGCCGGCATCCGGAGCTTGATATCGAACTGCATTCGGGGCTAAGCGAGGATCTGCGCACGTCATTCGATGCGGGTCGGCTGGATCTCGCACTGGTGAAGCGGCGAGATGGCGACAGCCGGGGCAGGATTGCCTGGAAAGAGCCGATCGAATGGATGGCGCATCCCGAATTCCGGCTCGATCCCGACAGTCCCTTGCCGCTCATCCTCTACCCGCCGCCCAGCATCACGCGCGTCGGCGTGCTGGAGACTCTCGAAGCGGCGGGGCGACGATGGCGCATCGCATTCACGAGCGCCAATGTCTCCGGCCTGAGCGCTGCGGCGCGTGCCGGCATCGGCCTGTTGCCGCATTCAGTCCGCTTGATGCCGCCCGGTTTGACGATCCTGTCGTCACGCGAGGGCTTGCCGAAACTGCCCGACATCCAGTTCGCGGTGATCTTACCGGACCACCCGCCCCCTGCGGTCGAAGCGCTCGCTGCGACCATCATGAACTGGGCCGGTCCGCGCGATCGGCAGAGCTAACGGATCGTCCTTCTCTCCGGCTCACCGATCTGTCCATGCGCCCTACTCCCCCTTGAACACCACGGCGTCCACCACGACGCAGCCGTCCGAGTTCAGCATCACCGGATTGAGGTCGATGCTCATCACCCTGGCAGACGTATCCGCCATCAGCTCGCCGATCCGAACCATCGCATCGACCAGCGCATCGACATCCATCGGCGGCTCACCGCGGACGCCTTCGAACAGCGGCGCGATGCGCAGCTTCGCCAGCGCGCGCTTAGCATCGTCCCTGGTGAATGGCGGCAGCAACAGTGTGGTGTCCTTGAATACCTCGACATATTTGCCGCCGTCGCCGACCATGACCACCGGGCCGAACACGGGATCGCAATGCGCGCCGATCACGATCTCGCGGCGACCGCCGGTCATGGCGGCGACGATGACGCCGTCGAAGCGCGAGCCCTGCTTGCGGATGATCCCTTCCATCTCGGCATAGACCTCACCGACCGCCTCGCGCGAGGCGACGCCAAGCTTGACCAGACCAAGTTCCGACTTGTGGGCGATGTCGGCCGAGCAGCCCTTCACCACCACTTTACCGCCGATGGCATCGAATGCCGCCTCGGCTTCGGCGCGGGAATGCGCGAGCCGATACGGCACCACCGGGATGCCGCGCGATGCCAGCAGAGCGAGGCTGTCGGCTTCATTCAGCATCACGGTCTTGTCGGCCGAGATCAGCGACGATGATGAACCACGCTTGCGCGCCTTCACGCGCGCCATCAGCTCATGATGCGACACATATTGATTCAGCGCGGTGACCGCCTCGACCTCGGTCGGGAACACCGAGACACCCTGGGCCTGGAACTCCTTGGCGACGCTCGGCTGCGTCGCGGCGACCACCAGCGGCTTGCCGGTCTGCTCAGCGAAAGCGGCACTGTCGCGCGCGAAGGCCGGGACGTCGTAGCCCGGGCCCGCCACGGGCACGCCAATGACAAAAGCATCGGCCGCAGGATCTTCGGCGATCACCGGCAGGATGTCGCCGAACAGCCGGCTGTTCGACAGCAGCGCCGCGGTGAGATCGATCGGGTTGGTCGTGGTGGCGAAGCTTGGCAGGATGCCCTTCAGCTTCTTGTCGGTCTCGGGTGCCAGCTTGGCCATCGGCATGCCGACGGTCGAAGCAGCATCCGCGGTCATCACGCAGACCGCGCCGGAATTGCTGATCGCGACCAGGCGACGGCCCTGCGGCTTCCAGCCCTTCAGATAAAGCTCGGTCGCCTCGACGAGACCGCGCATGTCCGGCGCGCGCCAGATGCCGTGATGTTCGAGGAAGGCGTCGACCACGCGATCTTCATTGGCGAGCGCGCCGGTATGCGACTGCGCCGCCGCCTTGCCGGCATCGGTGCGGCCGGATTTCAGCGCGATGATCGGCAGGTTGCGATGGAGCGCGACTTCGGAGAGTTCCTCCAGATACTTCTTCTCCGGGATGCTCTCCAGATAGAGCAGCATCAGCTTCACTTCCGGATCCTCGGCGACCGCGATGGCGAGTTCGCCGACCGTGATGTCGCTATCATTGCCGGTGGCGTGGCTGTGGCGGACACCGATGCCGCGCGGATTGAGGAAGCCGACCGGCACCGTGGACAGGGCGCCGCTCTGGCTGAGCATGGCGACATGGCCTTCAACGCGCTCGAATTCCATGAACATGGTGGAGAAGGACGCGATGGCGCCGGTGCCGAAATTGGCGAGGCCCTGTGTATTCGGGCCAACGATGCGCATGCCGTGCTTATGCGCAATCTCGACCATGCGGCGCTCTTTCGCCTTGCCGGCGATCGCGTCGACCTCGCCGAAGCCCGAGGCCATCACCAGTGCGATCTTGACGCCAGCCTTGGCGCAATCCTCGACAGCGCCGATGGCATTATCGCCGGCGACCGCGACAATCACCATTTCCGGCGCTTCCGGCAGATCGGCGAGGCTCTTGTAGCACTTCTCGCCCTGAATCTCGGTGCGCGACGGATTGATCGGGTAGATCTTGCCCTTGAAGCCGAACTTCTGGAGATAGTGGACCGGACGGCCGCCGACCTTGTTGGGATTTTCCGAGGCGCCGATGATGGCCACGGATTTCGGATCGAGGGCGAAGCGCAGACGGCTCATTGAGGAGTCTTTTCGAAGAACGGTACGAGGCGGCCGGTGAATCGCCGATAGCCGGCTTTTACCTTGTCGCCGATGACGAGATCGTTGGCGCCGTGGGCCATCATGCGAAAGCCTTCGGCGGTGTCGATGAGCAGAATATTATAGGGCACATGCTCGCGCGCTTCCGGCGTGCCGGCGCGCAGCACGAGGGACGACGCATAGACGGTGCCCTCGCCGCTCGCTTGCTTGTCGTCGAGATCGGGCGACCCGCAGGCCGCGCAAAAACTGCGACGGAAATACTGGATCGATTGGCAGGCGCGGCAGCTTTGATAACTGATCGCTTCAGTGCCAGTGGTCCAGTCGGCGGCAGGCTCGAGCTCGCTCATGATACGCGCTCCAGGAACATGCTGACATGGGACGACAGCACACCGCCGTCACCGTGCAGCAGCGCGACGGAAGCATCCCTGACCTGACGGTTCTCGGCCCTGCCTGTCATCTGCAGATGTGTTTCGACGAGATGCGCCATGGCGCCACCGACGCCGCAATGACCGTAGCTCAGAAGACCGCCGTGGGTGTTGAGCGGCATCGCGCCGTGTTGGCTGAAATGACCGGCACGCACGCGTGCCGCTGCCTCGCCGCGGCCGGCAAGGCCGAGATCTTCGAGCAGCATCGCCAGTGTGATGGTGAAGCTGTCATAGACCGCGGCATAGCGCACGTCGGAGATTTCGATGCCCGTCGCCTTCTTCGCGCGCGCGATGGCGATCTCGGCGCCGAGTTCGGACAGCGCCGGCGCCGCGGTAATGTGCTGATGGGTATGCGCCTGCGCAGCGCCGCGGACGCGGATTTTGGTTGGGCTGGTCGGCTCATAGCTGATCACGAAAGCCGCGCCGCCATCGGACACCGGGCAGCAGTCGAGCAGCTTCAGCGGTGTCGCGATGGTCTTCGAGGCCATCACGTCGGCAACGTTGATCGGCTCGTGAAACTGCGCACCGGGATGAGTCAGCGCATGCTGGCGCATCAGCACAGCGAATTCGGCGAGGTCTTCCTGCGTGACGCCGTATTCATGCATGTATCTGTTAGCAACGAGGCCGTAATAGGCCGGGATGGTCGGGCCGAGCGGAACTTCGTAGGTGGGATGGCCGACCTGTGCCAGCGCCTGGATCGATGCGTCGCGGCTCTGGCCGGTGAGCCGGTTCTCGCCCCCGACCACCAGCACATGTTTGGCAACGCCGCCCTCGACCAGCTGATGCGCCAGCATCGCCATCGCCATCCCGGTGGCGCCGCCGACCTGGATGGCATGCGCGTAAGACGGCGTGATGCCGAAGTGCTCGGCGAACACGGTCGCCAGCATGATATGCGGCATGGTGGTGGAATAGCCGCACAGGAAGCCGTCGATATCGCCGCGTTTGAGGCCAGCATCGGCGAGCGCGAGCTCGGCGGCGCGGCTCATCAGGTCGATGGTCGATGAGCCCTCGTGCTTGCCGTAGGGAAGAAGACCAACGCCGGTGATGTAGCTCATGACAAACACTCCGGCAGCAGTGCTCCCCTCCCCCCAGCGAAGCTTCGCAAGGCGGCGACGGGTCGGGGGCGGGGGTAGCCGCGGATGACGTCGCCTGTGGTAACCCTGACCCTCCCCCGCAAGGGGGGAGGGAATCGAGAGGCCGGTGTTGCGACGCGACCACTATCGTCATCGTCAATACGACTTCGGCAAACCGAGCGCCTTCTCGGCGATGAAGCTCAGGATCAGTTCGCGGCTGATCGGTGCGATGCGCGGGATCAGTGACTCCCGCAAATAGCGCTCGACGTGATATTCCTTGGCATAACCAAAGCCGCCATGGGTCATCACCGCCTGCTCGCAGGCGTGATAGCCAGCTTCGCCCGCGAGATACTTCGCCGAATTCGCGGCGGGGCCACAGGGCAGTCCCTGGTCATATTGCCAGCCGGCCGACAGCACCATCAGCCAGGCGGCTTCCAGCTCCATCCAGTTCTTGGCGAGCGGATGCTGGATCGCCTGGTTCTGGCCGATCGGGCGGTTGAACACGTTGCGCACCTTGGCGTAGTCGGCCGCCTTCCTCAGTGCAGCCTTGCCGAGACCGACGGCTTCCGCCGCGATCAGGATGCGCTCCGGATTCATCCCGTGCAGGATATATTCGAAACCGTGGCCCTCCTCGCCGATGCGATCCTCGACCGGAATTTCAAAATCGGCAATGAACAGCTCGTTGGAGTCGACGGCCTTGCGGCCGAGCTTTTCGATCTCGTGCACGGCGATCTTGGAGCGGTCGAGATCCGTATAGAACAGGCTGAGCCCATGCGTCGGGCTCTTCACCTCTTCAAGCGGCGTGGTGCGCGCCAGCAACAGGATTTTTTCGGCGACCTGCGCGGTGGAGATCCAGACCTTCTGGCCGTTGACGATGTAGCGATCGCCCTTGCGCACGGCGCGGGTCTTGAGCTGCGTGGTGTTGAGACCGGTATTGGGCTCGGTCACCGCGAAGCAGGATTTCTCGGTGCCGTCCACGATGGGCGGCAGCATACGCGCGCATTGTTCGGGCGTGCCGAAGACGACGACGGGGTTGAGGCCGAACACATTCATATGCACGGCTGACGCACCCGACATGCCGGCGCCGGATTCCGAAATCGCCCTCATCATGATCGCGGCCTCAGTGATTCCCAAGCCCGAGCCGCCATATTCCTCGGGTATACAGATGCCGAGCCAGCCGGCATCGGCCATCGCCTTGTGGAAGTCGATGGGGAAACCGCCCTCCTTGTCCTTCTTCAGCCAGTAGGCATCGTCGAAGCGCGCGCAGATCTTCTCGATGGCGTCGCGGATGGATTCCTGGTTGGCGTCGAGGGCGAAATCCATGCGTTACAGCTCCGACGTATCTGGGATAGCGGCCTGTCGGAGCACGCCATCCTTGTGCATTTTCTCGATCTGCTCGGACGTATAGCCGACCTCGGCCAGCACTTCGGCATTCTGCTCGCCGAGATGCGACGCGAGACGAGTCGGATTGACCGGGGTCTTCGACCAGGTCGCCGACACCTTCATGCTGCGGATCGCGCCTTCGGTCGGATGCTCGACCTGCTGGAAGAAGTCGGTCGCCAGCATATGCGGGTCCTGCATCATGCTTTCGAGCGTGTGCATCGGGGTTGACGGCACGTCGGCGTCATCGAGCAGCTTGGCCCACTCAGCCGTCGTCCTGGTCTTAAAGATGCGCGACAGTTCGGCGTTCACCGTGTCGATATGCTGGATGCGCTGCGGGAAGGTCGCGAAACGCGGATCGTCAAACAGTTCCTCGCGGCCGACATGCTTGAGGAAGCTCTTCCACTGCTTGTCGTTATACACCATCGCACAGATATAGCCGTCCGAGGTCTGGTACGGCCGGCGGTCCGGCGAGAGGTGACGGCCGTAGCCGCCCTTGTCGAGCGGCGGATCGTAAGTGAGGCCGCCCATGTGGTCGCCCATCATGAAGCTCGCCATGGTCTCGAACATCGGGATATCGACGCGCTGGCCCTCGCCGGTCTTGTCCCGATGCACAACGCTGGCAAGGATGGCGCCAAGCGCGGTGAGCCCGACGATGCGATCGACCAGCGCATTCGGCACATAACGCGGCACACCGTCGCTGCTGATGCGCGCATTCAATGCGGGCAGCGCGGTGGCACCCTGGATCAGGTCGTCATAAGCGGGCTTGGCGGCATAGGGGCCGGCCTGGCTGAAGCCGAACACGCCGGCATAGATCAGCCGCGGATTGATCTTGGCCATGACGCCATAGCCGAGATTGAGCCGCGCCATTGCCGCCGGGCGGACATTGTAGACCAGCACGTCGGCGGTCTCGACCAGCTTGAGCAGCGCCGCACGCCCCTCTTCCTTCTTGAGGTCGATGCAGACGCAGCGCTTGCTGCGATTGGTATTCAGGAAAATCGGGCCCATGCCGGGATTGCGCATCGGCCCGATCGAGCGGACCACGTCGCCATCGGGGGACTCCACCTTGATCACATCAGCGCCGTAGTCACCCAGCGTCTGGGTGCAATAAGGCCCCATCATCACCGAAGTCATATCGATGATCCTGATCCCGTGAAGTGGTCCCGTCAAAGTCGTTTGCTCCCGAAAAACGTGGTGAGGCGCTGATCCGCGCCGCTATTGCCTTCGTCTTAGCGGGACGTTCGGCGGGCGCAAGGGCGCCAGACGCGGGGCCGTATGCGTGGGATGCCGGTACGCGTCAAAGTGGTAACGGCTAGCCGGCCCCCGCCGGTGCCGAAGCGCGCATCATCTCCCGCAGCTCGGTCTTGAGCACTTTGCCGTAATTGTTCTTCGGCAGCCCATCCAGATAGACGTAGCGCTTGGGGCGCTTGAAACGAGCGATATTGGCGAGGCAATGCGCGTCGAGCGCAGCATCGTCGGCGGATGCGCCGGGCTCCAGCACCACACAGGCGACCACGACCTCGCCCCAGTCCGGCTCCGGCACCCCGATCGCCGAGACTTCCCGCACAGCGGGATGCGTCAGCAGCGCCTCCTCGACCTCGCGCGGATAGATATTGGTACCGCCGGAAATGATGACGTCCTTGGAGCGGTCGGACAGCGTGAGAAAGCCATCTTCGTCGAGCCGCCCGACATCGCCGGTGCGGAGCCAGCCGTCCTTCAATGTCTCGGCGTTGGCCTTGTCGTTGTTCCAGTAGCCGAGCATCACAGCCGGCCCCTTGGCCTCGACCTCGCCGGTCTCGCCTGTAGGCAAAGGCTTGCCGTCGGCATCGGTGATCCTCACCGACATCACACTCTGTGCCGGGCCGACCGAAGCGAGGCGTTCGAGATAGCGCGGGTGTTCGGTATCGGCGTGGAAGGCGCGCGGCAGCGAAGTGATCGTCATCGGCGATTCACCCTGGCCGTAGATCTGCACGAAGCGCTGCCCCATGGTCGCTATGGCGTCGCGAATGTCGGCCAGATACATCGGCCCTCCGCCATAGACGATGGTGCGCAACCCCTCGCCGCTCTCGCCGCGCTTCTTCGCCGCATCGACCAGACGCCGCACCATGGTGGGTGCTGCAAACATCGCGACATCGCCAAGTTGCTTGCCGAGATCGAGCACTTCGTCCGGCTCAAAGCCCTGGCTCTCCGGCACGACGTGGCGCGCAGCCATACGGATATGGATGAAATTATAGAGACCGGCGCCATGCGAGATCGGCGCGGCATAGAGGATGGCATCGCGCTGATGCACCTGATCCACATCGGCGAGATAGCACATGGACATGGCCACCAGATTGCCATGGCTGAGCATCACGCCTTTCGGCCGCCCGGTGGTGCCGGAGGTGTAGAACAGCCAGGCGAGATCGTTGTCGTCGCGGGACCGCGGCACCGCGGACACCGGTTCACCATGCTGCAATTCGTGAAACGTCTCGCTGTCGATGGACAGCATCTGCATGCCGGTCGGCAGGTCTTCCTCGACCTGAACAAGCGCGCCACGGCTGTCGTCGTCGACAAAGGCCAGCCTCGCGCCAGCATTGTCGCAGATCCACGCGGCCTCGCGGCCATGCAACTTGGCATTGATCGGAATCACGACAGCGCCGATCCACCACACCGCATAGAGGCATTCAAGATATTGCGTGGCGTTCGACATGAACAGCGCGACGCGGTCGCCAGGCTGAATGCCGTAATCGCGCACGAGGCCGGCACCGATGGCAGCGGCACGGCGCGCGAAGGTAGCGTAGTCAGCCTGAACCGTGGTGCCGGTCAGCAGCGCCGGCGCGTGCGGATGCAGGCGTGCCGACGATGCCAGCCATTGTGCGACATTCATTGTACGATCTTCTTGGCGTCGCCCGCGCGTTACTTCGCGGGCTCGAGGATCGAGACGTAATTTGCCACTGCGGCACCACCCATGTTGAAGATGCCGGCGAGTTTCGCATTTTTGATCTGCATGCCCTCGGGCGCCTGACCCAGCAATTGCATTGCGCTGAGCACATGCATGGAGACGCCGGTGGCGCCGATGGGGTGACCCTTGGCCTTGAGGCCTCCGGACGGATTGATCGGCAGCTTGCCGTCCTTCTGGGTCCAGCCTTCCTTGATGGCGCGCGCGCCCTGCCCGCGCGGCGTCAGGCCCATCGCCTCATATTCGATCAGTTCGGCGACGGTGAAACAGTCATGCGTCTCGACGAAAGAGAGATCGCCGATCTCGACGCCGGCGGTCTTCAGCGCCTTCTGCCAGGCCACGGTGCAGCCCTCGAATTGAAGGATGTCGCGCTTGGACATCGGCAGGAAATCCTGCGCGTGGCCGGTGGCCTTGATGTTGACGGCCTTGCCCATGGTCTTGGCGGTCTCGGAATCGGTCAGCACCAATGCCGCGGCGCCGTCGGACACCAGCGAGCAGTCGGTGCGCTTCAAGGGACCGGCGACGAACGGGTTCTTTTCGCTTTCGGAGCGGCAGAATTCGAAGCCGACATCCTTGCGCATCTGCGCATAGGGATTGTGGACGCCATTGGCGTGGTTCTTGGCGGCGATCATGGCCAGCGCATCGGACTGATCTCCGTACTTCTGGAAATACTTCTGCGCGATGCCGCCGAACACGCCGGCGAAGCCCGCAGGCGTCTCGCCGTCTTCCGGCAGATAGGACGCGCGGAGCAGGTTCTTGCCGATCTCGGGACCCGGCGTGCGGGTCATCTGCTCGACGCCAACCACGAGCACGATCTTGGCGGCGCCGGCGGCGATGGACTTGATGCCCTGATGCACGGCGGCCGAACCGGTGGCACAGGCATTCTCGACGCGGGTGGCGGGCTTGAAGCGCAGTGCCGGATCGGCCTGCAGCACCAGCGACGCGGTAAAATCCTGCGGCGAGAAGCCGGCGTTGAAATGGCCGAGCACTATCTCATCGACGTCAGATGCGGAGATGCCGGCATCGGCCATGGCTTCGGTCGCGACGCGAACCACCATGCTCTCGACGGTCTCGGCGTCGAATTTCCCGAAAGGCATATGCGCCCAACCAACGATGCTGGCAGTCATGGTCGTCTCCCTGATCGATTTCAAATATTGAGCCCGTTATAGCCCGGCTTCATGGCGCTTGCAGGCTTTTCATGGTCCGCGCGCACATGGCCGTTATGCCTGCCCAATCGCCGGAACGTATCATTGACGACGGACAGATCCAGGACCCGCCGACCGCCAGAACCATCGGCTCGGTGAGCCAGCTCGCCGCATTGGCCTCGCCGATCCCGCCCGTCGGACAAAATCTGACATCCGGAAACGGGCCCGCCCATGCGCGCAACATCGCAATGCCACCGGCCTGTTCCGCGGGGAAGAACTTGAGCACATCAAAACCGCGTTCGCGCGCCTGCATCAGTTCCGAGGCCGAGGCGACGCCCGGCAGGAAATGCAGATCGCTGGAAGCTGCGATGTCCAGCAATTCGCGCGTCGCGCCGGGACTGACCGTAAAGCGCGCCCCGATGGCATAGGCCTTCTGGAAATCCCCCGGCGTGAGCACCGTGCCGATGCCGACAATGGCCTCCGGCACTTCGGCGATGACGGCCTTCGCCGCCTCCACTGCAGCCTCGGTGCGCAAGGTGATCTCCAGCGTGCGGATACCGCCGGCGACCAGTGCCCGCGCAAGCGGTAAGGCGTCGGCAACACGTTCGATCGTGAGCACGGGAACGACGAATGCTGCCTTCAGCAGCTTTCGCAGATGGTCCTGACGTTGACCGATATCGAGAGGCTTGTTCATGCGGATGGTCCTCCCATGAGGGTGCGTCGAACGCGATCATATCGGGGGCATCGCCGTGCGCGGGATGATCGCTCCGGGATGGCAGACGACAGTGCCGGCGAGATAGTGACCTGCCTGTGCGGCGGCGACAGGCTGAGCGCCGCTCAGACGTGCGTGCAGATAGGCAGCAGCGAAACTGTCGCCGGCCGCGGTGGTATCGACTACCGCGCCCCTGACCGGCTCGGCCTCGACGCGCTGCGGCTCGCCGTTGTGGCGTATGATGCTCGCGGGACTGTCGAGCTTGAGCACTACTTCATCTGCTTCAATACGCGACAGCAGCTTGTCCTCGGCCTCGCCGGGATAGAGCGGCAACAAGTCCTCGACCGAGGCGAGCACGATATCGGAGACCGCAAAAGCATCCTGAAACGCGGCGCGCGCCAGATCGAGATCGGGCCAGCCGCGGGCGCGGAAATTCGTGTCGAAGGCGATACGGACGCCGGCCGTGCGGCTGCGCTGGAGTGCGGCAAGCAAGCGGTCGCGCCCCGCCACGTCGAACAGCGACAGCGTGATGGCCGAGAGATAGATCAGATCATAGTCCGCGAGCGACGCCAGCAGCGCGTCGGTCTCGGGCAGACCTAGCAGGCTGCGGACAGCCGAGGCATCGCGCCAGTGATAGAAGCGGCGCTCGCCCGCCTCATTGGTCTCGATCATATACAAACCAGGCAGCTTGCCCTTGAGGCGCATCACACGCTCGGTGCCAATGCCCTCGGCCTGCCAGCCGGCAATCATCTCGTCGCTGAGCGGGTCGTCGCCAAGCGCGGTGACATAATCGACCTCCGCGCCAAGCCTGGCGAGATAGACCGCAGTGTTCAGCGTGTCGCCGCCAAAGGACCGCGTCAGGTGCCCAGCCGACATCTGACGCAGCTCGATCATGCATTCGCCGATGCTGGCGATCCGCATGGTGGCCTCACTCGACCAACTTGCCGCCGAGTTCATCCTCGATATGGATGCGGATGATGTCGTCGAAGGTTTTCTCGGCCGTGGTGAAGCCGAGCTTCAGCGCGCGCGCAGTGTCGAAATCGCGCGGCCAGCCGGACACGATTCCGGTGATGACCGGATCAGTCTCGCGCTTGATGCGGGCGACGACGTTCTTGCCGGCGACGCGCTCCAGCGCGGCGATCTGCTCGCCGACGGTGACTGACATGCCGGGCATGCTGAGATTACGCCGCGGGCCCATGGCCTGAAGATCCATGGTGCCAGCGTGAACGAGGAAGCCCACGGCTGAGCGCGGCGATGCGTGCCAGTGGCGGACATCCTCGGACACCGGCAGGATGGCTTCCTTGCCAGCCAGCGGCTCGCGGATGATGTTGGAGAAGAAACCGGAGGCGGCCTTGTTCGGTGCGCCCGGACGGACGCAGATGGTCGGCAGGCGGATGCCGATGCCGTCCAGGAAGCCCTTGCGGGTGTAGTCGGCGATCAGCATTTCGCAGATCGACTTCTGAGTGCCATAGGAGGTCAGCGGCGTGTGAATGAACTCGTCGCCGATCTTGTCGGGGAACGGCGCGCCGAATACCGCGATGGACGAGGTGAAGACCAGCCGCGGCTTGTAACCACCGCCGACGGCGCGGATAGCGTCAATCAGGTAGCGGGTGCCGTCGAGATTGATGCGATAGCCCTTGTCGAAATCGGCCTCCGCCTCCCCCGACACGATGGCAGCGAGATGAAAGATCACCTCAGGTTTGTGGGCGACCAGCGGCGCAGCCGTCTTTGGATCGGCGAAGTCCGATGTCACCAGTTCGATCGGAATCGACGCGCCCGCTGGCTTCGCCGGCGCCACCACATCCTGCAGCGTCATGCGGGTGATGTCGCGATTGCCGAGACGACCGTCGCGAACCAGTTTCTCTGTGAGCTTGCGGCCAACCATGCCGGCGGCGCCGAGGATGAGGATGTGCAAGGGAAAACTCCTTCTTGTTGTTCTTGGGTTCAACTCTGGCCCTCATGGTGAGGAGGCGCCTCTTTGGCTCCGTCTCGAACCATGAATGAGACTACGGCCATCCTTCGAGACGCGGTCGAAGGCGACCGCTCCTCAGGATGAGGGCGGTACATTGGGTAGCCGCCTACTCCTTCACCGCGCCTGTCATCGCCGACACATAGTGCTCGACGAAGAACGCATACAGGATCACCAGCGGCAGCGAGCCAACCAGCGCGCCGGCCATCAGCGAGCCCCATTTGTAGATGTCGCCATCGACGAATTCGTTGACGATGGCCACCGGCACGGTCTTGTTCTGGGTCGATTGCAGGAAGGTCAGCGCATAGATGAACTCGTTCCAGCACAGCGTGAACGAGAAGATGAAGGCCGAGATCAGGCCGGGCACCGCGAGCGGGATGATGATCTTGACCAGGATCTGCCAGCGCGAGGCGCCGTCGATCAGCGCGCACTCTTCGAGCTCGAACGGAATGGTCTTGAAATAGCCCATCAGGAGCCAGGTCGAGAACGGGATCAGGAGCGTCGGATAGACCAGGATCAGCGACAGCGGCGAGTCGAACAGGCCGTAAGCCTGGATGACCGACGCCAGCGGGATGAACAGGATCGACGGCGGCACGAGATAGGCCATGAAGATCAGCGCGCCAACCGTCTCCGCACCACGGAAGCGCAGCCGCACGATGGCATAGGCGGCGAGCACACTGGCGACGATCGACAGAAATGTCGAAGCCGCTGCCACATACATCGTATTCCACAGCCACTGCGGATAGTTGGTTTCGAACAGCAGCTTTTGAATGTGCTTGAAGGTCGGCTTGATCACCCAGAACGGATTGAACCGCTCCATGTCGATCAGTTGCTCGTCGGGTTTGATCGAGGTCAGCGCCATCCAGTAGAACGGGAACAGCAGGATCACCACGATGATGAACAGCGGGATGTAGAGCGTGACGATGCGCCTCGGCAGCGACTCCAGATAGGCCATGCCCTCGCTGTGATCGTCTTTCTCGACGGTCGGCGCGACGGCTGTGCGGTGATCGACGGCGTGATCAGTCATTGTCAGTGCCTTGCTGCCACTTGCGGCGTTGCATGCCGAACCAGGAAATGGCGATGGCTGCCAGGAGGAACGGGATCATGGCGGTGGCGATGGCTGCGCCCTCGCCGAGCCGACCCGAAAGAATGCCGCGCTGATAGCTCAGCGTCGCCATCAGATGCGTTGCATTCACCGGACCGCCGCGAGTCAGCGCCCAGATCAGCTGGAAGTCGGTAAACGTAAACAGCACCGAGAAGGTCATGACCACGGCGATGATCGGCGTCAGCAGCGGATAGGTGATGAAGCGGAAGCGCTGCCACGACGTGGCGCCATCCAGCGTCGCCGCTTCATAGAGCGACGGCGACACGGTCTGCAGGCCCGCCAGCAGCGTAATCGCGACGAACGGCACACCGCGCCAGATATTGGCGAAGATCACGCTCCCTCGTGCCCAGTTGCTGTCGCCCAAGAAATTGATGTTGTGGTCGATCAGGCCCATTTTGATCAGCGACCACGAGATGATCGAAAACTGCGAGTCGTAGATCCACCAGAACGCGATGGCCGACAGCACCGTCGGCACGATGAACGGGATCAGCACGGCGGCGCGGATCAGCGCCTTGAACGGCATGTGGCGGTTGAGCAGCAGCGCCAGATAGAGGCCGACGGCGAATTTGATGGCCGAGGCGACGATCGTATAGAGTAGCGTATTAAACACCGAGAGCCAGAAGATGCTGTCGTCCTTCAGCCACTCGTAGTTCTCTAGTCCGACAAACACGCCGCCGCGACCGATACGGTCATCAGTGAAGCTCATCCAGACGCCGAGGAACAGTGGGTAAGCGAGAAACAGCAGCAGGAATGCCGCGGCCGGCAGCATGAACCACAGTGCGAGCCAGTTGCGGTTGATCCGCAGCCGGTCCCAGGCCGAGGATCTGGGGATCACTTTCCCTGCCCCCGGCATCGATGTCTGGATCGTAGTCATTGCAAGATAGCTCCAGTCGGATGTCGGCTTTGGTCTGATGTCGTGCAGTCAGTCATGCGTCATGATCCGGTTACGGCAGGATCGCTTCGCCCTCGATCTCAACACGTGCGTGCGGATCGATCAGGGCGGAGACCTGAACCAGCGTCATCGCTGGAAAATGCTTGCCGAGCGTCGCGCCCCAGGCCTCGCCAATCGCGGCGCCGGACGTCTTGAATGCGTTGATGTCGGTGACATAGGCGCGCAGCATCACGATTTGTTTGGGCTCGCCGCCCGCCGTCTTCAGCACGGTGACGAGATTCTCCATTGCGTAGCGCCACTGCGTCCCGAAGTCGGATTCCGCGGCGACCTCGCCCTGCCCGTTCTGCTTGCCGAGTTGACCGGAGATGCGGACGCTCCGCGTACCGCCGGCCACCACCGCATGCGCAAAACCGCGCGGCCGTGCCCAGCCTTCCGGGAGAACTGTCTTGTAGTCGGTCTCTGGCATTCCCATTCCCATCGTTCAGGCAGCCTATTGTGAAATGAGATTCACGGCTGCTTCGGAGAGTTGCCGGCGCGGGTCGCTCCGCGCCGGCAAGGTCGTCCTCAGGCGCGGAAGATGCGCTTCGCCGCGCGCTCGGCAGACGACATCGCGGTCTTCACGTCCTCACGGCCCGTGCAGTAATTGGCGTACATGTCGACGACCACGAAGTCGGCGATCGCCGCCGCTGCATTCTCGCTCATCTGCGCTTCGCCCGCCGGGGTCGATGCCGTCGAAGCCACGTCGCGATATGGCGTGTTCTTCGGATCAGCGGTCCAGATCGGGTTCTTCTCGAAAGCGAGCTGGAACGGCGACAGGTAGCCCTGGGCTGACTCGACCCAGGGATTGAACTGCTCCGGCTCCATCATGAAGGCGGTGAACGCCTTGCAGGCCTGCGGGAACTTGGTGAAGGAGAAGATCAGGATCGGGAAGCCGAGATGAAGCTCACGCCGCTTGCCGTCCAGACCGACGGGCAAATGTGCATGGTTCATGTCTTCGGCAATCGCCGGGGCTTCCTTCTTCGCGGTCACATAGACCGAGATGCCGTTGGTGGTCAGATGCAGCTGGCCGGCGAGGAATGCCTTGTTGTTCGACGAGTCGTTCCACGACGCGGTGCCCGGAATGAAGTTGTCATAGAGGCCCTTCACATATTCCAGCGACTTCGCAGTCTCCGGCGAATTGATCGTGACCTTGTTGTCCTTGTCGATCAGCTTGCCGCCATGAGCCCACAGCGCCCAGTGCACCCAGCCATTGGCATCGCCCGAAGCGTGGCCGAGCGCCATGCCGGCCGGGGTGCCGTTCTTGTTCATACCCTTCACCAGATCCGAGAAACCGGCGAGATCGTTCGGGAACGTCTTGTGCCCGGCCTTCTCCGCAGCAGCGACACGGTAGTTCACGAGGCCACCGGTCGCAGCGACCGGAACGCCGATCCACTTGCCGTTATACATGCCATATTGCTTGCCGGACTCGGCCCAGCCGCCGTTCTTCTTGCCGAGATAATCGGCGACGTCGGAGACGTCCATGCACTTGGTCGGGAACAGGAACGGCAGGGAATACAGCCCCCAGACCATGTCGAGGCCCTGTCCGGTATTCGCCGCGACCGAAGCCTTCGGCTGAATGTCGTCATAGGATTCGTTGGAGACGGAGATGGTGACGCCGGTCGCCTTCTGGAAGGCATCGACGATCTTCATGAAGGCCACGTCTTCGGCTTCGACGAAGCGCTTCCAGCGCAGCAGGTTGATCTTGGCGCCGGCTTCCGGCTTCCACTGTGAGGCCTGCGCCCAGGCTTTTGCGTAGCCCAGCAATTGATCCGCGGACATGGTCGCCGCAGCAGCAAGCGTGATCGCGCCGCCCTTGAGCAGAGATCGGCGATCCGGTGTAAATCCAGTCATCTTTCGTCTTCTCCCTGTAATATTGGTTCGTTGATCGACCAATGTTTTGAAATTGATTCGGCAGAAAAGCGTGTCAGTTGACGCGCTTGCCGGTCTCCTTGTCGAACAGGTGCGCCGAATTCGCGCGCGGCCTGAGATGGATCTTGTCGCCCGGCGCGACCGGACGTCGATCACGGAAGATCGCGATGATGTCCTGGGTGCCGATGCGTGCGACGACCTGAGTCTCCGACCCCATCGGCTCGACCACCACGACCTCGGCCTCGATGCCGTCATCGGCGAATTCGAGATGCTCGGGACGAATGCCGTAAGTGACAGCCTTGTCGTTCCCTGCCGCAGGCGCTGCCGTAATCGGCAGCTTCGCGCCGTTGGCGGTTTCCACCCAGGGCTGGCCGCCATTCACCTTCAGCGTGCCTTCGAGAAAATTCATCGCAGGCGATCCGATGAAGCCCGCAACGAATTTGTTCTCGGGGCGATCGTAGAGCTCCAATGGCGCGCCCATCTGTTCGACGATGCCGTCCTGCATCACCACTATCTTGTCGGCCATGGTCATGGCCTCAATCTGGTCATGCGTCACATAGACCGTCGTGGTCTTGAGGCGCTGATGCAGTTCCTTGATCTCGGCGCGCATGGCGACGCGCAGCTTGGCATCGAGGTTGGACAGCGGCTCGTCGAACAAAAACACCTGCGGGTCACGCACAATGGCGCGGCCCATGGCCACGCGCTGGCGCTGCCCCCCCGACAACTGCCGGGGAAAACGCTCGAGCAATCGCCTCAAATCCAAGATATCGGCAGCGCGATTGACCTTCTGATCGATCTCGCTTTTGTCGGCACCGCGCAGCTTGAGCGAAAAGCCCATATTCTGTGCAACCGTCATATGCGGATAGAGCGCGTAATTCTGGAACACCATGGCGATGTCGCGCTCTTTCGGCTGGACATCATTGACCACGCGATCGCCGATCGAGATCGTGCCGGAGGTGATCTTCTCCAGGCCCGCCAACATGCGCAGCAATGTGGATTTTCCGCAGCCGGATGGCCCAACCAGAACCACGAACTGGCCATCCTCGATGGGGACCGACACGCCGTGGAGAACCTCAAAACCGCCAAAAGACTTACGAACGTCGTGAATCTGCACGGACGCCATACATTTCCCTCCCAAATGTCCCATTTTAGAGACTGCGTCCTCCGATTGCCGGAGCCGCCTGTTCTTACTTGTCTGACATCCTACCAGATTTTCTGGCGGCGTGTCGTTGGATCATAGTCGTAGAAAAACTTCGCAGATGCAAACGTTGCGAAGCAGCCAGTGGCGTGCAAACATTCGTGACCAATCAAAAGAGACGACGCACCAGAATATAAAGTGTGCGCTGCGGGAGAAATGATGACCAAGTCGACTTCGTCCACGCCGACTGCGGGGACCTCGCCTGCAAAGGCAACCAAGCGCAAACTTCGTTCGAGCGAATGGTTCAACGATCCCCACAATCCCGGAATGACTGCACTCTATCTTGAGCGCTATCTGAACTACGGCCTGACGCGTCACGAATTGCAGTCCGGCAAGCCGATCATCGGCATTGCGCAGACCGGCAACGACCTGTCGCCCTGCAATCGCCATCATCTCGAACTCGCCAAGCGCGTGCGCGAAGGCATTACCGCTGCCGGCGGTCTTGTGATGGAATTCCCGGTACATCCGATTCAGGAGACCGGTAAGCGGCCGACTGCGGCGCTTGATCGCAACCTTGCTTATCTCGGCCTTGTGGAAATCCTGTTCGGTTATCCGCTCGATGGCGTCGTGCTGACAACCGGCTGCGACAAAACCACGCCGGCCTGTTTGATGGCAGCAGCGACAGTCAATCTCCCCGCAATCGTGTTGTCCGGCGGTCCGATGTTGAACGGCTGGCACGAAGGCCAGCGTACCGGCTCCGGCACCGTGGTGTGGAAATCACGTGAACGCCTTGCCGCCGGCGAGATCGGCTACGAAGAATTCATGACGCTGGTCGCGTCCTCGGCGCCGTCGGTCGGCCATTGCAACACCATGGGCACCGCGTCGACGATGAACTCGCTGGCCGAAGCTTTGGGCATGTCACTGCCCGGCTGCGCTGCCATCCCCGCTCCCTATCGCGAGCGCGGCCAGATTGCCTATGAGACGGGCAGCCGTATCGTCGACATGGTGTGGGAGGACCTCAAGCCGTCCGACATCCTGACGCGCAAGGCGTTCGAGAACTGCATCGTGGTCAACTCCGCCATTGGGGGTTCGACCAACGCGCCCATTCATATCAACGCGCTGGCGCGTCATATCGGTGTCGAACTCGATATCAACGACTGGCAGAAATTCGGCCATGACGTACCGCTGCTGGTCAATATGCAGCCGGCCGGCTTCTATCTCGGCGAGGAATATCACCGCGCCGGTGGTGTGCCCTCGGTGGTGCGCGAGCTGATGAAGCACAAGCGCATCCATGAGGATGTGATCACGGTAAATGGCAAGACCATGGGCGAGAACTGCGCCGCCTCGCCCAAGCCGGACAACGACGTCATCTGGTCCTATGACAAACCGCTGGTGGCCGATGCCGGCTTCCTCGTCCTGCGCGGCAACCTGTTTGATTCCGCAATCATGAAGACCTCGGTAATCTCTAAGGAATTCCGCGATCGCTATCTGATCAATCCGAAGGATCCGAACGCATTTGAAGGCCGCGCCATCGTGTTCGAGGGGCCGGAGGATTACCACGACCGCATCGACGACGCCTCGCTCGATATTGACGAGCATTGCATCCTGTTCGTGCGCGGCACCGGCCCGATCGGCTATCCCGGCGGCGCGGAAGTCGTGAACATGCAGCCGCCGGCAGCGCTGATCAAACGCGGCATTCTATCGCTGCCCTGCATCGGCGATGGCCGGCAGTCGGGCACATCCGGCTCGCCGTCGATCCTCAACGCGACACCTGAAGCGGCAGCCAATGGGGGCCTCGCAATCCTGAAAACGGGCGACAAGGTGCGCATCGATCTCAACAAGGGCTCGGCGAATATCCTGATCTCCGACGAGGAGCTGAAGCGACGTCGCGCCGAACTGATGGCCAATGGCGGATTCAAATATCCGGCCAACCAGACGCCGTGGCAGGAGCTCTATCGCAACACCGTCGGCCAGCAGGCCACCGGTGCCTGCCTCGAACTGGCAACGCGCTATCGCGATATCGCCGGCACGGTCGGGACGGCGCGGCATAATCACTAATCCCTCGGTCGTCATTGCGAGCGCAGCGAAGCAATCCAGTCTTTCTTCTTGGCTTCTGGATTGCTTCGTCGCTTCGCTCCTCGCAATGACGGCGGAGAGTGAATGAAAAATTTCAGGGAGATCTCACATGTCTGACCGCTTGAAAGGCAAACGCGCCTTCGTCACCGCGGGCGCCGTCGGTATCGGCCGCGCCTGCGCACTGGCTTTTGCACGCGAAGGCGCAACGGTTTTCGCCACCGATATCGACGACAAGGGCGTCGCCCTGCTGACGAAGGACGGCGTGGCAGAGACAGCGCGACTCGACGTGCGCGACACGGCTGCCGTCGAAGCGATGGCGAAGAAGGTCGGCGATATCGACATCCTGCTCAACGCCGCCGGCTTCGTGCATCACGGCGCAGCACTGGAATGCTCCGATTCCGACTGGGACTTCTCGTTCGACCTGAACGTCAAATCGATGCACCGGACCATCCGTGCGTTCCTGCCCGGCATGCTTGCGCGCGGCAATGGTGCGATCGTCAACATTTCCTCCGCCGCCGGTGTCTTCAAGGCAGCGCCGAACCGCTATGTCTATGGCGCAACCAAAGCTGCTGTCGCCGCCCTCACCCGCGCTGTGGCTGTCGACTACATCACCAAAGGCATTCGCTGCAATGCGATCTGCCCCGGCACGATCGAAACGCCGTCGATGCTCGATCGCGCTGCGGCCGTAGGCCCGAATGGCCGCGAGCTGTTCGTGAGCCGGCAGCCGATGGGTCGTCTCGGGACCGCCGAGGAGATCGCATCCCTCGCCGTCTATCTCGCCAGCGACGAGAGCGCCTTCACCACCGGCGTCGCGCACATCATCGACGGCGGCTGGACGCTGTAACCGAGGACATCGCATCATGAACAAGATCGATTTGAACGGCCGCTGCGCCGTGGTCACGGGCGGCGCCCAGGGCTTTGGCCGCGCGATCACCGAACGTTTCGTCGCTTCCGGCGCCAAGGTGGCGATCTGGGATCAGGATATTGACCTGGCCGTAAGAACGGCGAGCGAAATCGGCGACGAAGTGATTGCCCTCAAAGTCGACGTCACGGACGTGGCTTCAATTGATGAAGCTCGTGATGCGACGCTTCAAGAGTTCGGCAAGATCGATATCCTGGTCAACAATGCCGGTATCACTGGATTCAACAAGCCGGTGTGGGAGATCGATTACGACGATTGGCGCAAGGTGATGCGCATCAATCTCGACGGCCCGTTCCTGTGCTGTAAGGCCGTCGTCCCCGTAATGCTGAAGCAGAATTACGGCCGTATCGTCAACATCGCCTCGATCGCCGGCAAGGAAGGCAATCCGAACGCCTCGCACTATTCGGCATCGAAGGCCGGCCTGATCGCGCTGACCAAGTCGCTCGGCAAGGAACTCGCCGGCCACGAGATCAACGTCAACGCCATCACGCCTGCTGCCGCGAAGACCGCGATCTTCGACCAGATGACGGAACAGCATATCAACTTCATGCTGTCGAAGATTCCGAAAGGACGTTTCGTGCTGGTGCAGGAGCTGGCCGCGATGGCCGCCTGGCTGGCCTCGGAAGACTGCGCCTTCTCGACCGGCGCGGTGTTCGATATTTCGGGCGGACGGGCGACCTACTAAGTCGCCCTTCTCGTCAGCCCTTGCCCTTGACGCGGAAGATCACGGGTACGGTGAAGCTCAGGCCGTCGTCGGCGATCAACGGCGGCGGCGCCGGCAGCGGGTCCGAGCGGCGCACCATGGCAACCGCGGCCTCGTCGAATGCGGCGTCGCCGGAGCCCTTCACGACCCGCACAGCCAGGACCTTACCGACGCGGTCGATCTCGAAATTCACCGTCACTTCGGCCGTCTTCTGCTGGCGCTCCTGCGGATAGCGCTTGTTCTTTTCGAGATAGGCGCTGAGCTGCTTGGACCAGATCGTCGACAGGCGCTTCTTGTCGGTGCCGATGCCGCCCTGCTGCGCCTGTGCTTTCTCGCCGGTCTTGGAATCATCGAGCTTCTGCTGCGCGGCCGCTTCCGACGCGACAGATTCCTGCGACGCTTGCTGCTGCTTTTGCGCCTTTTCGGGTGTCTCTTCTTCCGGCTTGGTCGCTTTGCTCTCCGTCACGACCTGATCGGGTTCTTCGCTCTCGTGCGGCGTCTCCTTGGGGAGATCGCTCTGCTTCTCGACAGCCTTCTGCTCCTGAACGGCCGGAGATGCGGTCGACGCTTCCGAATCCGGGCCCTGCGGAAGATCGGTCGGCTCGACGTCGGGCGACACCATTTCCATCCCGACTTCAATGGCATTGGCGCCGAGGCCGTCGTCGTCCTCTTCCTGCTGCATCTCGAACACAGCCGCAGCGATGCCGCCGACATGCAGCAGCACGGCGACAAGCGCCGCGATCAGCCACAGCCGCCAGGACGACTTTCTATCGAGCTCGGACATAGCGCTTCCGTAACGTCAGGGCTTCGGCGTGTCAGGTGCAGCGATCGGTGCCGGCGATGCCGCAGCGGCATCCGGAACACCTTCCAGTGCAACAAGCTTGGTCTTCTGATAGCCACCGGCACGCAGCCGTTCCATCACATCGAAGAATTCGCCATAGGGCACCGCGCGATCGACGCGCAGGAAGATCGGACGATCCTTGTTGCCGTCGCCCATCGCATCGAGCTGACGCACCAGATCGACGCGCTTGACCATGTTCTCGCCTATCGCGACAGCGAGATCCGGCTTGATGCTCACATAAGTCGGCTTGTCCGGCTTCTTCTGCGGCGTCACCGTAGAGGACGGCAGATTGATCGGCAGGTCCACCGTCGACAGCGGCGCGGCCACCATGAAGATGATCAGCAGAACCAGAATGACGTCGATGAAGGGCGTGACGTTGATTTCGTGATTTTCACCGAAATCATCATCGTCGTCTGCACCTTCGGAAAGCGACATACCCATGATTATTCAGCCGCTGCGCGTGCGTGTGAACTCGAATGCGTGCGATCAAGATCGCGTGACAGCAGACGACCGGCGGCGCCCTGCGCACGGCCGACGATTTCCATGTACGCCTTCGTCACGCGCGAGAAGTGATTGTAGATGATGACCGCCGGGATCGCCGCGACGAGGCCGATGGCGGTCGCCAGCAGCGCTTCGGCGATACCGGGCGCGACGACGGCGAGATTCGTGGTCTGCGATTTCGAAATGCCGATGAAGCTGTTCATGATGCCCCACACGGTGCCGAACAGTCCGACGAACGGCGACGTTGCGCCAATGGTCGCGAGGATGCCCATACCGGTGCGCACCTTGCGGCCTTCAGCACGAACGATCTCGCCGAAGCTCGACGCGGCGCGCTCCTTGATGCCTTCATCGCTCGAAATGCCGGCGGACATCCGCCCTTCCCGCATCGCCGCTGCCAAAAATCGCGACAGGATCGTGCCGCGCTCGCCGAGCGCCATCTGTGCTTCGGACAGCGAACGCGATTCACCGATCTTGCGGAGCGCGGCCTTCAGGCGACGCATGGCCCAGGTCAGTTCCATCATCTTGAAAATGCCGACCGTCCAGGTGACGACCGATGCGAAAGCCAGACCCACCATCACCGCCTTGACGATGATGTCCGCGCCCATGAACATTTTCCAGGGCGACAGATCGTGCTCACCGGTCGCGACCATCGGCCTGGGCGCGGCCTCCACCACCGGGCTAGCAAGAGCTGTCGACGCGGCCGGGCTTGCCGCTGGGCTGCTCGGCTGAGCAGTGACCGGGGCCGGCGCCGCAGCGGGAGCTGCCTGAGTAACCACTGGCGCCACGGACTTTGCAGCCTGCTGCGCAATGATTGGCGAAGCAAACGCGACCACTGCCAGCACAGCCAGCGACTTAAGAACAGTTCTAAACAAGCTTATACCTCGGCCCAGTAGCGGATGAGATTATGATAGATGCCCGTCAATTTGACCGTTTCTGGGTCGTCCCTTCCGAGACGTTCAACTAGGCTCTGAATCGCGCTGTCGAGATCGAAGATCATGCTGCGCGCATGAGCATCACGTATCATGCTCTGTAGCCAGAAAAAAGACGCTACGCGCATACCTGCCCTTAGAGGCGTTACAAGGTGCAAACTGGAAGCAGGATAAAGTACGAGGTGGCCGGCCGGCAGCTTCACCTCGTGTGAGCCGTAATTGTCTTCAATGACGAGCTCACCGCCTTCATATTCCTCCGGTTCAGAGAGGAACAGTGTCACTGATAGATCAGTGCGGATACGCATGCCGGTGAGATGATCACCGCGCACCGCATTGTCGACGTGCACGCCGAAGTGATGACCGTCCGAAGCGACGTAACGATTGAACAGCGGCGGGAAGATATGCAGCGGAATTGCTGCAGATAAGAACCGCGAATTCGACGTCAGCGCCGAGATGATGCGATTGCCGAGCGCGCGGGCGACATCGCTGTCCGGCGGCAGTTGCTCGTTCCTTTTGACCAGAGCCGATTGCGCACCGGCCGTCGAGCGACCGTCCTCCCAACCGGCCGCATCCATGATGCGGCGGAACTCCGCCACATCATTTTTGCTCAGAACATCAGGGATGCAGATCAGCATCCCCTAGAACTTCCCACTGAGAACAAGTGTTCCCGACCGGCCGGGCGCCACCAGCACGAATGGTGCAGCGCTGTTGTAGAAGCCGTCATAGTAGAGCTTGTTGGTCAGGTTGTTGACGAACAGCTTGAGGGTGATGTTCTGGTCGATCTTCTTCTCGACGAACATGTCGAAGCGCCAGAATTCCGGCAGGACCGTCGTGGTGGTCGTGTACAGAATGCCGCCGGTGCGCTGCGACTGATAAGTCGCCTGCCCACCCAGCTCCCAGCCATAGTCGAACTTGTACTTGGTCATCAGGTTGAACGACTGATGCGCGATGTTGGCGAGATCGCGCCCGATGAAAGCAGGCGTTGCCGAATTCAACACCTTGGATTCCATCAGAACCAGACCGCCGAACACGCTCCAGCGATCGGTAATCTTGCCGGCAACGCCGAGATCGATGCCGCGGATTCTGTATGACGCGCCAGCTACGACCTGCGTGGCACCGGCAACGGTCAGCTGCTCACGCGCATTGCTCTTGGTTGTCTCGAACAGGGCGCCTGTCAGCAACAGATGGCGATCGAACAGTTCCCACTTGGTACCGACTTCCGCCGACTTGTTCTTTTCCGGCGCGAATACCTGATTATAGGCGCCTGTGAGGTTGAAGCCGCCATAGCGTGCGTCGGTGCCGTCCAGTTCGGCACCGACCGGGTTGGTCGACGTGGCATAGGCCGCATAGACGCTGCCATAGGGTAGCGGCTTCAACGTCAGGCCGACATTCCAGTTTACATTTCCGCTATCTGCCTTTTGCGGGAACGTGGTGGTGGTCGCAAACGGCTTTCCCGCGCTGACGCTGTAATCGTCATAGCGAATGCCGGTGTTCAGATAGACGAGGTCATTGTAGTTCGCCGTATTGATGGCGTAGCCCGCATTGGTGTCGACCTTGATCACCGTTGGATTGTTGGCACGCGTGGGCTGCGCAAAAGCCGAATAGGTCAGATACGGATTATTGATCGGAACGATCACCGAGCCGATGCTCGTGCTGCCACCCGGCAGTGACTCCGTCGTTAGGCCCGTAAAAGTGTCGATATCGACCTTCTCACGCGAGATCTCCGCACCGACGATGGTCGTGTGCCTGATCGGACCGGTGTCGAACTTGAACTTCAAGTCTGACTGGTTGGCGATCGTGTCCGTGGTCTGATAGCGGCTGACGGCATTGAGCTGAACCAGTCCGTAACCGGCGGGATCAGCGAGATAGCCGGGAATGCCGGCGCGGGGCGCTTCCGGCAAAGTGCCGACATAGGCCAGGGTCGAACGTTCCAGCCGCATCTTGTTGCTGAAGGTGACATCCGGCGTCAGCGCGACTTCGGTGTTCAGCGAGCCGATATCCTGACGGGCATGCTGGAAGTCGCGATTGGCGAAGCCATAGTAGTTGTTGCGGTTCGCGATGCCGGTTTCCGTTGATGGCTTGTTGGCCGCGCGGTCCCATGGAATACCGAAATCCGGGATCGAATTGAGGTCGGTGTGGATGTAGTTGGCCGTGACCTTCACGGCATCGACCGGCGTCCACTTGATGGCCGCGAAGCCTCCCCAGCGATCGTCAGTCGTGGTGTTGCGGCCAGCAACATTGGCGTCCTGGAACAGGCCGCCGGCGCGCACCGACACCGTCGGGCTCAGTACCTGATTGGCGTCAATGGTCACGCGCTTGGTGGCATCGGTGCCGAAGGCGGTATCGATATTGGTGAAATTCTTGTCGCCCGCCTGTTTGGTGACGATGTTAATCGCACCGCCGGCAGTGCCGCGTCCGGCGAAGGACGATGCCGGACCGCGCAGGATCTCGACCTGTTCGGTGAAGAAGTTTTCACGAATGCTGACGGCCGGGTCGCGGATACCATCGACGAACACGTCATTGCGAGCATCGAAGCCGCGAATGAAGAAGCGATCGCCGAAAGCATTGCCACCCTCACCAGTGCCGAGCGTCACGCCGGCTGTCGAACGAACGGCATCGCGCAGCGATGTCGCGTTCTTGTCCTCGAGAACTTCCCGGGTGAGTACCGTGACGGTGCGCGGCGTATCCAGCAGCTTCTCGGTGAATTTTCCGCCCGCAAGCCGATCACCTTTATAGGGCGCGGCGGGATCAGCATAAGGATCAGCGGCTAGTCCGCCGGCATTCGGAAACGGCACCGGCGCGACCGGCGCCGGTTGAGCCCGGCGGGCGGCGCGGCGGAGCGCGGTGCGCGCGCGAATCTGGTCCGGAGTTGGCTTCGACGCCGCCGGCCGGGGCCGGGCAACCGGGGCATCCACTGTGACCGGCGGAAGGGTGGATTGCTGCGCTTCGGCACCGCTGAACGACGCAACCGCGATAAGACCCGCAACCGCCGTTACTTTTCGGCCAGAATGGGGATCGGCGCCCTCGCCGACACGAACCTCAGAAACAGCACGCAAAGACCGCGGCATTTTCGCCGTACCCATCGAATTCCCCCAAAACTGCGACGCCAGGACGCATCAAGTGCGATAATTTGTCCCATGGACGTAGTCGGCAGGAGAACGGGTGGTCAACGCAATTGGGCGAGAATGCAGGGTTCTTATGTTTGAATATGTCTAGATTGGCCGCGGCAGCTACCGGGAGGTAATATGAGAGGGTCGCCCTATTCGCTGCTCGGCGGCTTCATCAGCGAGAACATCTCGTCGACGGTCTGCAGCGCCGATTGCCTTACCCGATCCGTATTCTCCATGCCGGCGATGTTGATGCCACGCACGACGGCTTTGATCTCGTCCCGATAGTCGGTCAGGAAGCGCAGCGGATCCGGCGAGTCATTCGCGACCCGCGCGATCAATCCGGTAATCAAAATCTGACAGGCGATCATCCGCCCATTCAACTCGTCCATGTGCCGCTCCGGAGATTACACGTGCAAGCCGCTATGTCGGCTTCGACGAGCCTATGACGGATACGACGCGCAGTTACAACACCAGGCGCTTCTCACTGCGCCGGTGGATTGTCCAAGACGCCGCATAAAACGAGGCGCAGTGTCCTGTTGGAACGATGCGAGAAATCACGCGTAAATCATAGTGAACATGAAGATTTGGCAATGAAGCACGCGTTCAAGCGGTCGTGTGTTTACAGCATTTGAGTCGCCACCTAGCTGATCAGGAGCCGCCCAAGCGGGCGCGCATTGGACGCGCATGTCCGCGTCAGTGGCTGCCAAGAGATTGATGAGATCACCATGACAACGCTTACCCGTTCTCGATGGACTGGACTGATCGCTCTGACGCTGCTTGCGGCCGGCGGAACTATCGCATGGCAGCATTACGGAGCTACCGGAGCACAGCAGGCGAATGCCGACAAACCGCGCGGCCCTGCCCCCGTCCCGGTGAAAATCGCATCTGTCGAAAAAGCTGATTTCCCGGTTTATCTCGGCGGTTTAGGCACCGTGCAGGGTTTTAATACTGTCGTCGTGCGGACCCGTGTCGATGGTCAGATCGACACGATCGCTTTCACCGAAGGACAGATCGTCAAGGAGGATGACCTGCTCGCACAGATCGATCCGCGCCCGTTCCAGGCAGCGCTCGATCAGGCCAAGGCCAAGAAAGCGCAGGACGAAGCCAATCTCGCCAATGCCAATCTGGATTTGCAGCGCTTCACCAAACTCGGCGAATTCGCGACACGGCAACAGACAGACACACAACGCTCGACTGTGCAGCAGTTGAGCGCGCAGATCGCTGCCGACGATGCCGCGATCTCGAATGCACAGACCCAACTCGCTTACACCACGATCAAGGCTCCGATCTCCGGCCGCGTCGGCTTTCGTCAGGTCGACCAAGGCAACATCGTCAATGCTGCGACCCAGACCGGCATCGTCACTATCGCGCAGATCGAGCCGATCGCCGTAATCTTCACCGCGCCTGAACAGAACCTCATCGACATCAGCCAGTCGCTCGCGGAACATCCGCTCAAGGTGATCGCGCTGACCACCGACGGAAAGCGGACGCTCTCGGAAGGCACGCTCGCGGTCATCAACAATCAGGTGGATACGACCAGCGGCACGATCAGGCTGAAGGCGGTGTTCGATAACAAGGACCACGTGCTGTGGCCCGGCCTCTCAGTCTCGACGCGGCTGCTGGTGACCACCCTGAAGGATGCGACCGTCATTCCCGACGATGCCGTTCAACATGGGGCCGACGGGCTCTATGCCTTTGCGGTCGGGGCCGACAACAAAGCCGAGCTGAAGAAAATCAAGGTCGGCCGTTCCATCGATGGCCGCACGGTGGTCGAGGACGGGCTGAGCGCCGGCGAGCGCGTTATCGTCGCCGGGCAATATAAAGTGCAGCCGGGCGCGCTGGTAGCGACGTCAGTCGCAACATCCGCAGCCACTCCGGCGAAAGGCGAATAGCCATGAACGGAGGAATTTCAGCACCGTTCATTCGCTATCCGATCGCAACATCATTGCTGATGGCCGGCATCCTGTTCGTCGGCCTGGTCTCCTATCCCCAGCTTCCCGTCGCGCCTTTGCCGCAGGTTGACTTCCCGACCATCCAGGTAGCCGCCACTCTGCCCGGCGCCAGTCCCGAGACCATGGCATCCTCGGTGGCGCAGCCGCTGGAGCGACAGCTCGCGCAGATCCCCGGCGTAGCGCAGATGACCTCCACGAGTTCGCTCGGCACATCGGCAGTCACGATCCAGTTCGATCTCAACCGCTCGATCGACGGCGCTGCCAATGACGTGCAAGCTGCGATCAATGCCGCTGGCGGACAATTGCCGAAGACGCTTCCGAGTCCGCCCACCTATCGCAAGGTCAACCCGGCCGACTCGCCGATCATGCTGCTGTCGGCGACATCGGACACGCTGCCCATTACGACGGTCAGCGACAGTGTCGATGCGCAACTGGCGCAGCAGATCAGCCAGATCTCCGGTGTCGCCCAGGTTACGATCGGCGGCCAGCAAAAGCCGGCGATCCGCATCCAGATTGATCCTGCCAAGCTGGTGGCCAAGGGGCTGCAGCTCGAAGACATCCGCAGCCAGATCGCGATCACCACTGTCGACAGCCCGAAAGGCAATATCGACGGCGCGACCCGCAGTTACACGATCTACGCCAACGACCAGTTGCCGGAGTCGAAAGACTGGAACGACGTCATCATCGCCTATCGCAATGGTGGTCCGCTGCGGGTCAGGGATATCGGCACGGCGGTGACAGGCCCGGAAGACGCCAAGCAGGCGGCTTGGGCTAATGGCAAGCGCGGCGTGTTTCTGGTGATCTTCAAGCAGCCCGGCGCCAACGTCATCGACACTGTCGACAAGATCAAGGCCGAGCTGCCGCGTCTGGTGGCCGCGATCCCGCCGACCGTGAAGATCGAGGTCCTCAGCGATCGCACGCAGACCATCCGCGCCGCCGTGCAGGATGTCCAGTTCACACTGCTGCTGACCATCGCCCTCGTCGTGATGGTGATCTTCGTCTTCCTGCGCAGCGTCTGGGCCACCGTCATTCCCAGCGTGACCGTACCGCTCGCATTGCTCGGCGCCTGCGCGCTGATGTGGGTGTTCGGCTATACGCTCGACAATCTGTCGCTGATGGCGCTGACCATCTCGGTCGGTTTCGTGGTCGACGACGCCATCGTGATGCTGGAAAACATCACTAGGTATATCGAGGAAGGCGAAACGCCGATGGCTGCCGCGCTGAAAGGCGCCGGTGAAATCGGCTTCACCATCGTCTCGATATCAGTCTCGCTGGTTGCGGTGCTGATCCCGCTGCTGCTGATGGGTGGCATTATCGGCCGCCTGTTCCGCGAATTCGCCGTGACACTGACCATGACGATTTTCGTCTCGCTGGTGGTGTCGCTGACGCTAACCCCAATGATGGCCTCGCGCTTCCTGCGCGAAGAGAAACACGCCAAGCATGGCCGGCTCTATCAGCTCAGCGAGAATGCCTTCGACGCTCTGCTGCGCGCCTATGAGCGCGGCCTCGACCTCGTGCTGCGCTGGCGCCTGACGACGCTGATGGTGTTCTTCGCCACGCTCGTCCTGTCGGTCTATCTGTTCATGATTATCCCGAAGGGCTTCTTCCCGCAGCAGGACACCGGCCTGATCACCGCTTCCTCCGAAGCGTCGCAGGATATTTCCTTCGCCGACATGAAGATCCACCAGGAAGAACTCGGCAAGATCGTGCAGGCCGATCCCGACGTCGCCAGCGTAGCCATGTCGATTGGCGGCAGCGGCGGCGCGCTCAATACCGGGCGCATGTTCATTACCTTGAAACCGCGGGACGAACGTTCCGCCAATGCGCAACAGATCACCACACGGCTGCGACCGAAGCTGGAGAAGGTTCAGGGCGCGCGCTTGTTCATGCAGGCGGCACAGGACATCCGGCTCGGCGGCCGCGCCACCCGCACCCAGTTTGAATACACGCTGCAGGACGCGAACCTGTCCGAACTGAACGAGTGGGCGCCGAAGATTCTGGCCAAGATGCAGACGCTGCCGGGTCTACGCGACGTCGCCACCGACCAGCAGACCAAGGGCACGACGCTGACGCTGACCATCGATCGCGACAACGCCTCGCGCTACGGCATCCAACCGCAACTGATCGACGACACGCTGTATGATGCGTTCGGCCAGCGTCAGGTCGCGCAGTATTTCACGCAGTTGAACAGCTATCACGTCATTCTCGAGATATTGCCCGAGATGCAGGGCAAGCTCGACTCACTCGACAAGATCTATATCAAGTCGCCGACGACAAGCGACATGGTGCCACTGTCGGCCTTTGCCAAATGGACGACGGTGCCCGTGCGGCCGCTCTCGATCAGCCATCAGGGCCAATTCCCGGCGATCACCATCAGCTTCAATCTGGCGCAGGGCGTTGCCCTCGGACAGGCGACCGATGCCGTACAGGCTGCCATGCAGGATATCGGCGCGCCTTCGACCTTGCGCGGCACCTTCCAGGGCACAGCACAGGCGTTCCAGCAATCGCTATCGACAGTGCCGCTGCTGATCCTCGCCGCACTGGTGGTGGTCTATCTGATCCTCGGTATTCTCTATGAGAGCTACATCCACCCGCTGACGATCCTGTCCACGCTGCCCTCTGCCGGCGTCGGCGCGCTGGCGATCCTGATGGCGTTCGGTTTCGATTTCAGTCTGATCGCACTGATCGGCATCGTGCTGCTGATCGGCATCGTCAAGAAGAACGGCATCATGCTGGTGGACTTCGCAATTGCGGCCGAGCGCGACGAACATCTTGAACCGGAAGAAGCCATCCGCAAGGCCGCTATCCTACGTTTCCGCCCGATCATGATGACGACCATGGCAGCGCTGCTTGGCGGCGTGCCGTTGATGCTCGGCACTGGCACCGGTTCGGAAATCCGCCAGCCACTCGGCTACGCGATGGTCGGCGGCCTGATCGTCAGCCAGGCACTGACGCTGTTCACGACACCAGTGGTCTATGTCTATCTCGACAAGCTTTCCAATATCATGTCGAGCTGGGGACGATCGAAGCGCGACGACGATAACCGGTCGGACAAGCAGATGCTGGCGAAACAGGCCGCCGAATAGCGCAACGGCGCGCTATGCGGCCTCTTCGATCCTGGTGCCGACATAGACGGTGTTGGACACTTCCTCGTCTGCGCTCAGATTGTCGAAGGCCACGACATGCGCGGTGACGGCGCCAAAGACACTCTCCATCACGGCCGTGAATGCAGCTTCTGGTGGGTCGTTCGACCACAGCGCAAACACGCCGCCGGGCTTGAGATGCTCCGACAGACGCTGCAGCCCGGCCGCCGTGTAGAGCACGGCATGGCTCGGATGCAGCAGGTTGTCCGGCGCATGGTCGATATCGACCAGTATCGCATCGAAGCGACGACCGGGTTCATCGGGATCGAGATGACCACCCGTCGAGGTCGCCATCTTGAAGAAATCGCCATGGACGAGACGGCAGCGCCCGTCCGCCGACAATTCGCGGCCGATCGGGATCAGGCCGGCCTGATGCCATTCGATCACTTCGGGCAGTGCATCAATGACGACCAGCGAACCGACCTTCTCGTGCGCGAGAACTGCCTGCGCAGTGTAGCCCAGACCGAGACCGCCAACGACGACATCCAGCCCGTTGCCGGTTAGTGACGCCAGACCGATATCCGCCAGCGCGATCTCGGCAGCCGTGAATGCGCTCGACATCAGAAATTCGTCGCCGAGCTTGATCTCAAAGATATCGATGTCCGTGCCCGGCTTCCGCCGACGTCGCAGGGTCAGGACACCCATCGGCGTCGGGCGATAATCCAGTTCTTCGAACATCATGCTCATATCCAACCATGTACATGGCGCGTGCAACCCGGCAACAACGAAATGCCCCAAGTGTGCAAATCTGGACAGACACCTCCGGCGAAATGACTAAACACTTGGCGTCGTCGGCGATTCGTCGCGTCATGGTTGCGTGTTGCGTGGAGAGTGACTGCAGGCTCACTCCAGCGCGCGGGGGCGCCGCCATGAAACGCATTCTGGTCGTCGACGACGACCCACTCGTGTCCATGTCCATTAGGCTGACACTGGAACGCGAGGGCTTCGAAACCGTCTCGGCCGATGGTGGCGAGATCGGTCTATTCGTGTTGGAAGATACAAGCTTCGATGTGATGATCATCGATATCTTGATGCCGCATGATCAGGCGTCAGCCATATCGCCGTGATCGCTCTTCGCCGGCGATTTCTTCTTGCTACCTTTGGTGTTCAGGAAGCGAATATCGATCTGCGCACCGTTGACCTTGACCAGTTCGCAGCGGCGATAGGCAAGTCCGGTCGATGACAGCAGCAGGAAGAACTCTTTCAGATTGAGGCCCTCGATGGAGGTCTCGAGTATCAACTCAGCATCATGACTCGACACAGCCTTCAGCACGCAACTGCGCCGCCATGTGCCGTCGATGGCCATGATCCAGACATTGTAGCCACGCCCGAAAATGACGCGCCCGTTGGTTGCAACTTCTTCTGCCATGACCGCTCCTACGCCCGCATACTGGCGGGAGACGTCTTCAGTCCGGCACCCATGTCGGGCACGATCGATGGCGACGCTTGCGCACTCACCGGCAGATAGACACCGCGACGATTGGAGCAAACCCGATAGCGGTCAGTGAGACCGACCACGGTCTCGGCTGCCCCCAGGAACAGATAGCCGTCAGGTTCGCTAGCTTTGGCAAGCCTGCCGAAGATGTCAGTCTTGGTCGCCTGATCGAAATAAATCAGCACGTTGCGGCAGAAGATGACGTCGAACTTGCCGAGATGCGCGTAGTCCTGCAGCAGGTTGAACTGCTTGAACTGAACCATCGCGCGGATGTCAGCATTGAGCTGCCACGTCGTGCCGGTCTGCTTGAAGTGTTTCACCAGCAACTGGATCGGCAGGCCGCGCTGCACCTCGAACTGGGTGTAGACGCCAGTGCGTGATTTTTCGAGCACTTCGGGCGAGAGATCCGTGGCCACGATCTCGACGCGCCACCCCGTCAGCGCGGCGCCGAGTTCCTTCATGATCATGGCGAGCGAATATGGCTCCTGCCCGGTCGAGCCGGCGGCGCACCAGATCCGCAGGCTACGCTTGCCAGCGCGCGCCTTGATCAGGTCGGGAATGACCGTGTTCTGAAAATGCTCGAACGGTGTCTTGTCGCGAAAGAAGAAGGTCTCGTTGGTGGTCATGGCTTCGACCACATCCGAGATCATCGGCTCCGAACCGGCTTTCATCTTCTGAACGAGTTCGCTGATCCCGGCGACACCGGCCTTGCGCGCCAGCGGCATCAATCTGCTTTCGAGCAGGTACTTCTTGTCGGCCGATAGCACCAATCCGGAACGATCTTTCAGAATCTTCTGCAAATACTCATAATCGATAGGGGTCATGGTCTCTTTCTAAGACGCAACGCCGGTCCAAATAACTTGCAGCGACGACGGTATGCCGCTGCGTGCAAAAAGCGCGTAGTACACGATTGCAGCAAATGACTAAGAGATCGCCAAGACGCCGCAGGACGTTGCGCAGCGCCGGGCACAAAGTTGAGAAGCGCGACACATAACCGTTGCACGCGGTAGCCCATAACCTGCACAAACAGAACAGCGCACCAAGCGATGGGTGGAAGCGGCGTCAATTGACAATGAAAAAAGCCGGCGCTTTCGCGCCGGCTTCGAGGACTTGATATTTGTAAGCGTCAGGCTGCGCGTACGGCGTTCAGGAACTTGCTGACCTCGACCTTCAGACGCGTGCTGTCCGAGGACAGCGACTGCGCTGCAGAGAGCACCTGCGAGGATGCCGAGCCGGTCTCGCTGGCGCCACGCTGAACGTCTGTGATGTTCGACGAGACTTGCATCGTGCCCTGCGCTGCCTGCTGGACGTTGCGGGAGATTTCCTGGGTCGCAGCGCCCTGCTCTTCCACCGCCGACGCGATCGTCGAAGCGATCTCGGACATCCGGCCGATGGTGTCCCCGATCTCCTTGATGGCACCAACCGATTCCTGCGTCGCCGCCTGGATGCCGGAGATCTGCGTCGAAATCTCACCGGTGGCTTTCGCCGTCTGCTCGGCCAGCGCTTTCACTTCCGATGCCACCACTGCGAAGCCACGACCGGCCTCGCCGGCACGCGCTGCTTCGATAGTTGCGTTGAGCGCCAGAAGATTAGTCTGGCCGGCGATGTTGTTGATCAGCTCGACGACGTCACCGATGCGAGCGGCCGCACTGGCAAGCGCGCTGACGCGATCGTTGGTCAAGCGTGCCTGATCGACGGCCTGATTGGCGATGCTGGCCGATTCCTGCACCTGACGGCTGATTTCGTTCACTGACGAGGCCATCTCCTCGGTCGCCGAAGCAACCGACTGCACATTGGTCGAGGCTTCCTCCGAAGCGGCTGCCACGGTCGTTGTCAGCTCCTGCGAGCGTTCGGCGGTCGCGGTCAGCGTGCTGGCAGAGGCTTCCAGTTCGGTCGAAGCTGACGACACCGTCTCGACGATCTCGCCGATCATCGTTTCGAATTCGCGGGTGATGCTATCGACGCGGCGACCACGCTCGATCTTGGCTTCTGCATCGGTTGCTGCCGCTTCGTCGGCCGTACGCTTGTCGATCAGCGCCTGCTTGAAGATCTGCAGCGCGTCTCCCATCGTGCCGATCTCGGTCTTCATGCCCTGATGCGGCACGATGGCGGTCAGATCGCCCTGGCCCAGTGCCTGCATCGGCTTGACGATCGATGCGATGCCGCTGGAGACGTCCCGCACGAGATAGATGCCAATACCAATGCCAAGCACAGCCGAGATGACGAGGATAGCGACCACCATCAGGAAGGCAGCGTCGTAATTGGCGAGAGCGTCTGCACCGGCAGTGTCGGAGCCCCTGAGGTTGAGCTCGATGTCCTTGTTCAGAATTTCGTCAGCTTTCAGGCCGACCGGATTCACAGTCTTCGTGTTCAACGCATTAGCTTCCTGCGGCATCTTGCCGGCGCTCTTGCGCGACAGATCCATCACATCGAGCGTGCCTTTCTTGTAGGTGTCCCAGAGCTTGCTCCATTCCTCGTAGAGCGCGCGTTCTTCCGGCGAGGTGATCAGCTTCTCATACTTCGCACGGATGCCGTTGTTGCTCGTGACCACCGTCTCCAAGGTCTTCTCATTGGCCAGCTTTTCTTCGAGCGTCTCGGACAGCATGTGCTGACGGATCACATTGCGATAGGTGATCGTGCCCGAGCGCAAATCACCGAGCAGACGAACACTCGGCAGCCAGCTGGTCTGGATATCCACCGCATTGGCGTTGATCGCCTGCATCTTGCGAACCGCGATCAGGCCGAGACCCGTCATCGCAAGCAGCAACAATGAAAGAACAATGGTGATCTTGGCGCGAATAGACAGGCTGGCGAGCATGACGAAGGGTCCCTCGGTTTTCGACCGTTGGTCCGCAATGTGCGGGTGTCGTGGAAATGAAGCAGTCAGCAGAAGTGCAATGGCAGAGCGACGAACACGGAGGTCGATGACTTTCTTGTTATCAAATCCCGTTCCTGCAATTTGTAGGTATTATGTAAACCGTTGGTAAAGGTGCGACATTCTGACCGAACAAAAATGAACCGAAGCTCTCTTTTTCGATGGCCTGCAATATCAGCCAATTAGCAAGAAGTATCTGAGGTTGACATCCACACCTTCACTACTTATGGGCGCGCGCTGGCGTAGTGTGGCGACGGCGTAAGGCCTCCGGGCAAAGCAGCGAATCAAAATCGCAACTTTTGGTTCCAGCCGCCGACATACCGACCTGAAGTTTATCCGTCGCTCGACGTCGGGACAACGCGGCGTGCGAACACGACCGAGCGTGGTGGCCGGAGAATCAGGACCAATCTGGTCCGGATATTTTCCAGTCAGATTATAGCCGCCCAATTGCATCTCAATCCGAAGATAGTAGCTGCGCCCCATGCCGGTTGATTTGGTAGGTCTGGGACGACATGCAGCTGGGACACCGGAACGTCCTCCGATCGCCGGGCAGACTGGCTCTAGGCTGCGCCAAAATCTTGATTAGAGTGCGTGCCCCCCCGCAACGGCGGCACAGCAACAGATTGACTGCTGGTAGTTTCGTTGCTCTCACATCGATACCTCCGCGGGGTGAAGTCATCGACTCAAGTCCGGTTGTCTTGCTCCGTTCCACAACTTTTACTATGCGGTACTCCGTTGCAGCGCTCCTGATGATCGTCCGACAGCTTTCAGAGAGTTCCTTCGCCTCAGCTTGGAGCGGGCCGGTCATGGTAAAGGTGCGGCCCTCAAGCACCTTTTCTGAACCTGTTCCGGACGACATACTGCACCCAGTCGTCATCGCAGCTGGCGTTCAGCGCTGGCGGTCGGCGCGACGCACTTTCCTTCACCACCCTCGCCCTTGACGGGATGTCGCGAACCGACATTACGGTGCGTGAATGGTTCGGCTCATTGCCTATCGAGTCACGGGGCGGATCGACGACTTGCTGCCCGGCTCCGAGGAACATTGATTCTCTGGGCCCGAGACATGGCAAGCGGCAAGCACCCCAGGCCGTCGGAAGCCGTATATGGCCACGCCGCCGCAGGTACCGACCGGTCGCCATTCGAGCCTCGTGTGGACCATTGTTGTGGACCACCCGCTTTCTCGCAAGCCTACGGGTTAGAAGTCTTTGATCTGCGAAGGGAAATTCGAGTGTGGCTGGGAACTACCCCCCCCTACCCACACCGCATGAATAGACAGCAATTGCTTGTATGATAGCCTTTGCGGCAATATAAGAGGGTGTATTTCATGGGTGTATTGTGACCTCCAATAAGGCCAATCTTAAGCTCATCGGCAACACTTGGTACGTTGTGCTGGAGCTTACACAGAGCCAGCGACAGGCAATGCGGAAGGCGCGCTTCAAGCGCTCGCTGAAGACCACCAGTCTTCCCGAAGCCAACAAGCGGAAGCACGCGCACCTGACCGAGTTTAGAAAGCAATTGGACGAAGTGCGGAGCGCCCAAGGCGACCTCGAAGCCGCATTGAGGCTCGAAGCCGCCGAGATTAGAGCCAGCCTCGCTGCTCCCGACTCCAGCCCTAGGGAGCGCATAGAGGACCGTGAAGCCTTCACCGACACATTCGCGCTTGAAGCCGCCATCGAGCAGGTCGCGAAGCTGATCGAGGACAAGCACGGCCTCGAAGCATCACGACGCTTTCGCAAGGAGGCAACAGGGACAGGTATCCCCATCAAGGACCACTACGTCACCTTCACGGCTGAGTGCGAGGGCACAGGCCAGACCAAGAGCCAACACAAGTCCGCGATACTTCGGTATCTGGCATGGGCCGGCGAACTCACCTCTATCCAGCAAACTACCCGCCTGAAGGCTGGCGAGTATGTCACGGAACTCCTGCGCGCCTCAGGCCTCGCTCACAAGACCATCAAGCGCCATCTGTCGTCCCTATCCCAACTGTGGGAGTGGCTGGGCAGTAAGGGTCTGGTCGAGACGGACGTGAACCCTTGGCTCCGTCACAAGCTGGGCAAGAAGTCCAAGAAGGCCACACGAGGCTCCCTGAGCGACGAGCAACTCCTGAAGCTCCTACGAGGCACCTACAGCACCGCTCGATATGCTCAGGTGCTCTCGGACCTGATCTGTATCGCCCTGCTTGGCGGCCCTCGCCTTGAGGAAATGTGCGCTATGGAGACCAAGAACGTCCGCAAGCGCGCGGATGGCTACTGGCTCACGATAGCAAGGGCCAAGACCGACGCCGCAGAGCGGGACGTTCCCCTTCACCATCTCGCCGCGCCGATCGTCGAGCGCCGTTTGATGGACAAAGATAAATACCTGTTCAAGGGTCTGCTGCCTGGAGGACCGGACGACAAGCGTATGTGGTACGTCTCGAAGGCCTACGGACGGTACAGGAACAACGTGGGCGTAAAGGCGCGATGGCAAGACTTCCACGCTCTGCGTCACACATTCATGGCTATGATGGAAGGAGAGGAAGTACCTGAGAGCACCCTGAAGCTCGTCGTGGGTCACCAACGGGAGAGCATGACGTATGGCCTCTACTCAAAAGGACAGCGCGTTAAGCTGCGCAGCGTCGTCGCCAAGGTGGACTACGGCCCAAAGGTCATGGAAGCGCTGAAGGCTGCCTGCAACGCGACCAAAGAAGCTTCATACAAACGCCGTACGAAGTCTGAGATGAACTGTCATTGGGTGCTCACGCCTTGAGAGGCTCAGAGAGACACTTCGGACTAAGGAGAAAGACCTGACCAAGGCGCTGAACGTCACGGGCGTTGAGTATCTGGTGGAAGGCCATGGTCGTAAGGCCAAGACCTTTCTGCTGAAGCGGCACGCCGCCTAAAGCCCACCTTGCGGTGCAGACTTTAGCGGGCCTGCATCGGTCTTTTGCATCGGAGGATGCAGGACGACACCATGTCGGGCACCGTCCCGGTCTGCAGCCCTCAGACCTTCGCCCGTGCCTTACAAACTTTCAGCACCTCTCGCCCCTTCGCAGCCTTTCGGCCCCTCTTAGGTGCTCCGATCTGCTGAACGTACGTATTATGAACGTCCCAGAACGGCACCCCAAAGCGCTCAGTTATCCTCTCCAGCGAACCGCCGACCTCGTTTGCGAGGGCATCAAGGTCTTGGCTGATCTTGCTTGCTGACTGCATCAAGCCAAGAAGCGCCGCCAAATCGGCAAGCTGTCCAGCGCTGGGCATGCGGTTGCTGTTAGTGGGTGTATTCGATGGGTGTATTCGGGATTTGCCATTTCAGAACTCCTGTAAAATCAAGGAATTCTGGCCATTAGCTGGCTTGGCTGGGGAACTAGGATTCGAACCTAGACAAACAGAGTCAGAGTCTGTTGTGCTACCGTTACACCATTCCCCAAACGATTCAGAGACTTACAGGAAAATCCAGTCTGGAATCGGTCGGAACAGAGAAGCTCATCTCGTTCGGGCGCGTTCTAGCCCGTCCGCCGGACAAAGCGCAAGGCCTCTGGACGGAAATGACAGCTCATTGACACCACTGGCAATGGACAGGCCACACAAGGGGCGGCCTGCCCGCCTCGCCCTATTCGCCCGGTCCACCGACCGGGATGGCCATCGGCTCCGGCGCCAGACGCCTGCTGAGCGCCAGATAGACGCCGCCGCCTACAACGATGCCCGCCAGCCAGCTCAGATCCGCGCCGCCGAGAAGGTTGATCGAGATCGGCCCCTGCAACGCAGGCACCAGGCCATCCTGGAACAGCCAGGTGGCGATCAGTCCGGCGAAGAATGCGATCATGCCGCTCCAGTTGATATCGCCATAGATGCTGGTCTCCGGCGACTTGTAGAGTTCGGCGATGTCGATCTGGCTCTTCCGCCTGACGAAGAAGTCGGCCAACACCACCCCGGCATAGGGGCTCATCCACATCAGCAGGCTGATCAGCCAGTTATCGAACGCCTTGGCGAAAGACGGCGCGAAGATGAAATACACCGTCACCGCATAGCCCGCGATGCCAACGATCAGCGCCAGCGCCATGCGCGAGAAGCGGACGCCCATGCTGAGCGCCGCCAGTGCCGACGAATAGACGTTGAGGATGTTGGTGGCGATCGGCCCGTGCAGCACCAGCAGCAGCACGAGAATGCTGGCGATGCCACCGAACACGGCCGAGACCATCTTGGCCGGATCGGTATCGAGCGTCACCGACGCAATGGTGGCGCCGAGAATGGCCAGCCAGACCGACGGCACGAACATGCCGATATAGCTGTACCAGAACACGGCCTTCGACGAGGTCGAACGCGGCACGAAGCGCGAATAGTCCGACGCCCAGGTCACCCAGGAAATGCCCCAGCCAACGCCGACGGCAGTCATCAGCAGCGACAGCATCGCCAGATGCGGCCCCGGCGGCAGCGACGTCGTGTGATTCCAGTTGACGACGCCGGGCTGGCTCCAGGCCAGCACGCTCATCAGCACCATGATCACCACCGTGACCGGCACGGTGTATTTCTCGAAGGTGCGGATCGCATAGAAACCATAGGTGCCGATCACCACCTGCGTCACCATCACGATGGTGATGACCACGAGATTGGCAAACCAGCTATCGGCGATGCCGAACTGGCCGAGAATGGCCATCGAGATCTTGACCGGGAAATAGGTGTTCACGCCGATCCAGCCGAGCGTCATCAGGAACATCAACAGGCTCGGCAAATAGGCGCCGCGGCGCCCGAAGGCCGAGCGCGCGAGGACCATCTGGTTGACGCCGGTCTTGTGGCCCATGACCGTGAAGGCCGCGAAGATCGCGGAGCCGGCCGCATTGCCGATGACGATGACGGCGATGGTTTCCCACAGACCGAGCTTGAGAATGATACCAAGCGCGCCGAGCGCCCAGTTCACCGGTGCAATATTGGCGCCGGCCCAGATCCACATCTGCTGCGGCCCGGTGGAATCCCGGTCGGCATCGGGGATCGGTTCGATACTGTGGATGTCTGCCCGCAACTCAGAGTTAGTCATGCTCGCCCCCACGTCAGAAACAACCTGACGTCAACTAAGCAAGACGCGTACCAATCCCGGCAGAGCGGTTTGCTACTTGTGGGGCACCGGCGGCGTGCCGTGGGTGTGGAACGACTCGATGGTCTTGAGGCCCCAGGCCTGACCCTTCTTGCGCTCCTCCTCGGTCCAGACGATGGGCTTCCAGTCCGGCGCCAGGATCAGCCGCGCGCCAGCATTCGCGACTTCAACGCGGTTGCCGCCGGGCTCATAGACATAGAGGAAGAAGGTCTGCTGGATGGCATGTTTGTGCGGCCCGGTCTCGATGAAGACGCCATTTTCCAGAAAGATATCAGCCGCGCGCAGAATGTCTTCCCGGCTGTCGAGCGCGTAGGTGACGTGGTGGAAGCGCCCCTTGGTGCCGGAGTGATCGCGCGAATAGGCGAAGTCGTAGCTCTTGTTCGACATGGTCATCCACATCGCCGCTTCCGTGCCGTCATTGAGCACGATCTGCTCGGTCAGCCGGAGCCCCATATAGTGCTCGAAAAACTCGCGATTGGCCTTGATATCGACAGCAAGGCAGTTGAGGTGATCGAGCCGTCGCACATTGATGCCCCGCGCCGGATAGCGCTGCGCCTGATTTTTAAGCGCCGGCTTGAGTTCCGGCGGCGCCTCGTACCATTCGGTCTCGTAATAGAGTTCGACGATATGTCCGTCCGGGTCGCGGCAGCGGAATGCCGGCCCGTGGCCGAGGTCACCGTCGGTCCAGCCGATATCGTAGCCGGAGCCCTTCAGCGCCGCCACGCGGCGCTCCAGCGCCTGCGGGCTGCGGGCCCGCAGCGCCATATGCTCCATGCCCGACGTGTTCGACGCCGTCAGCTTCAGCGAATAGCGCTCATAGTCATCCCAGCCGCGCAGATAGACTGACTCGCCTTGCCGGCCCGACACGGTCATGCCCATCACGTCGACGAAGAATTTCAGGCTCTCGTCCGGCTTCGGCGTCAGCAGTTCGAGATGACCGAGATGGGCGAGATCGAAGATGGGTTCGGGAGTCATTGGTCGTTTCCTCCAGTATTCTAGTCGGGCTTACTCGATCCCCTCATGGTGAGGAGCGTGTCTTCGCGCGTCTCGAACCATGACGAATTGGGCGCTCATCCTTCGAGACGCGGTCGAAGACGACCGCTCCTCAGGATCAGGGCGACGGCGCGCTATCGCAACGCGCGCGTCACGTCGTCGAACAGCTCATCAACGCTGAACCTGCGCAGGATCAGCCCCTGCTGCGCAGAATAGTCTGTAATGAGAGCCAGCGAACGATTCATGGCATCCGCATCGAAAAACAGGCTCTTGCCGGCTGCCGCCGCCCTGCTCGCCTCCAGCATCCGCTGCACCTCGCGCACCACATCGGGGCGCGTATCGGACAATTGCTTGCTGACCACCACCATATGGTTGATCGGCACCACGCCATGCCTGGCCAGCCAGGCTTTCTCTGCAGCAGCCACGTCTGGGAACAACTGCGCCACCCGTGGATCGTCGCTCTTCTCCCCGAGCACGGCGTCCAGTGCACCTTCGAACAGCATCTGCATGATCGCCTTGCCGGCAGGTGCCTTGGTGGTGCTGTCGACATATTCCGCGACATGCGGATCCTCGAAGGTGATCCATTCGATCGCATCGAGATTGACGCCGTAGTCATTGGCGAGCATGCCGCGCAGCCATGCGCCGGTCGTCGTCGTAAACGAACGAATACCGACGCGTTTACCTTCCAGATCCTTCGGCCCGGAGATGCCTGCCGCCGGGTTCGTGACCGCGAAGCCAAACTGATGCCGCGCCATCATTACATCAGGCAGCAGCACCATCGGCTTGTCGAAGCTCTTCGCCATCAGATAGGTGACGATGGCCATTTCTGCGACATCGAAAGCGCCGTCGCGCACCATAGGCTTGAAGCCCTTGTTGGTGGGCGTGTAATCCGCAAAATCCAGTTGAACCAGATCGGATGTGATCGCGCCGGATTTAAGCGCAGCTGTATGCGGATGATCGCCGAGCAGAATACGGAGCCGCATCACAGCCTCCTTCTCGCTCAGGCCTGATCAGGATCGTCGACGTAAACCAGACCCGCTTTGGCGAGCGGCTCGCGCATATTGTACATGTCGAGACCGAGAATGCCGGACGCGAGCTTCTGCCGCTTGGCGTCTTCCTCTGCAAAACGCTTCTCGCCCTTCACCGCAACCTCAGCGGCATGTTTGCGCGGGATCACCACGACGCCGTCTTCATCGGCGACGATGACATCACCCGGCGTCACCTGCGCGCCGGCGCAGACCACCGGCACGTTCACCGCGCCGAGCGTCGCCTTGACCGTCCCCTTCGCCGAGATCGCGCGTGACCACACCGGAAAGCCCATCTCGCGCAACGTCTTGATATCGCGACATCCGGCATCGATGATCAGACCGACACCGCCGCGCGCCTTCAGCGACGTCGCGAGCAGATCGCCGAACATGCCGTCGGTGTTGTCCGTCGTGCAGGCCACCACCAGCATGTCGCCAGGTTTGCACTGCTCGATGGCCACATGCAGCATCCAGTTGTCACCGGGCTGTGCCAGCACCGTCACGGCGGTGCCGGCGGCCTCTGCGCCGGACCACACCGGCCGCATATAGGTCTTCATCAGGCCGAAGCGACCATAGGCTTCGTGCACCGTGGAGACACCGAGCGCGCCGAGCCGCTGCACGACGTCGGCATCCGCGCGTTGAATATTCCTGACGACGACGGGTTTCATGCCAGTGTCTCCATGGTCATCGGGAACAGGCGCTGATAGGCCTCGCCATAGGTCATGGCCGCGCCGGTGTTGCGGCCGCCCTGCATGCCGCGCTGCAAGGCCACGCGCTCGTAATAGGCCCAGAGGTGCTTTTGCGCCGCGAGAATTTCGAACGTCTTGCGCTTGATATCCCAGACCTCATCGATGTTGAGGATCACCTGCGGCTTGAAATTGCACATCTCCGGCTGATGCGGCTCGAACAGGAACACCGGCGGCGCGGAGTAGCTGTATTCCGCTTCAGGCTTGTGCCCCATCGCCTGCGCGATGATGCGGGCTTCCTGTGCGGCAGCGGTCGCTGCGGGATGATCGACATTGTAGGGATCTTCGAGCGAATGCGTCAGCACGAAGCTTGGATTGAGCTCCCGATAGATATCGATCAGCCGTTCTTTATGCGCTTCGGTCAGATGCAACGGATAATCGCCGGCATCGAAAAATTCGATCTCGGCGCCTAGCGACGCCGCCGCGCGCCCGGCTTCGTCTTTCCGGCCAGCCTTGACCTTGTCGAGCGTCATGCCCGCCTGCTTCCAGGCAAATTGCGACTCGCCGCGTTCGCCATATGCGAGACAGACGATCTTCACGCGATAGCCCTTCTTGGCATGCAGCGCGATGGCGCCGCCGGCGCGCCAGACGAAATCGCCGGGATGGGCTGAGACCACGAGGCCGGTCTTGGCTTTGGACATCGGATGTTCCTTCGGATTTTCGCATCGCTTAAGTGTCGAATTCAAATAATCGCGCGGGATTGTCGACGAGAATCTTCTGCTGAATCTCTGCGTCCGGCGCGAATAGCGGGATCAGATCGACGAGATCGCCGTCATTGGGCATCGCCTTGACGTTGGGATGCGGCCAGTCGGTACCCCAGATCACGCGATCCGGCGCGGTCTCGCAGATTATCTTCGCAAACGGCACGGCATCAGTGAAAGGCGGACCCATGGAGGTCACGCGCTCGCAACCGGAGACCTTCACCCAGCATTTCTCGTCGCGCTTCATCAGGTCGATCAGGGTGCGGAACGGCTGCTGCTCCAGGCCATCGGCGGCCTTGACGCGCCCCATATGATCGATGGTGTAGATCACCGGCAGCTTCGCCAGCAGGTCGGCATAATCAGGCAGATCGACCGCATCGAAATGCAGATCGACGTGCCAATTCATCGGCGCGATCATGTCGATGATGCGGTGAAACACTTTCATGTCCGGCGTGCCGCCAAGATGCCGCACGAAGTTGAAGCGGCAACCACGGAAGCCGCCTTCATGCAGTTCGCGCAGCCCCTTCTCCGTGATCGTGCCATCGATATTGGCCACCGCCCGGTAGCGGCCACCGCTCACCGCAATGGCGTCGAGCGCCACGCGGTTGTCAGTCCCATGCACGCTGGCATTGACGATGACGGCGCGGCCGATGCCGAGCTTCTTGTGCAGCGCCTGGAAGTCTTCCAGCGGCGCGTCCGGCGGAATGTAGGAACCGACATAGGGATATTTGTCGCCGGGCCCGAAGATATGCGTATGCGCGTCGCAAGCCAGCGGCGGCAGCTTGAACTTCGGCGTCATGGTGTGCGGATCGGGACCGGGAACGGTTGGTTTCGTCATTGTTTCGGAATTCCTGCCTTGTCGATCACGGCGGTCCACTTCGCGATATCGTCAACCAACCGGGCCTTCAGTTCGTCGGGCGAACTCGCTTTCGCCTCGATGCCGAGATCGAGCAGCTTCTGCTTCACATCGGGCATCGCCAATACTTCGCGCAGGCCCGCATTCAACCGCGCAATCGCTTCGGGCGGCGTACCTGACGGTGCGAACAGCGCATTCCATGACACCACGTCATAGCCCTTCACGCCCCCCTCGATCATCGTCGGTACATCTTTCAGGATCACCGAACGGGATTCGCCCGTGGTCCCGACGGGACGCATCTTGCCATCCTGCAGCGCGGATTTCATCCCGACATAATTGTCGATCATCACATCGATGTCTTCGCGCAACAGCCCGACAATGACTTCCGGCGTTCCGCGATAGGGCACGATCTGGAAGTTGATCCCGGCCGTGGATTTGAGCAATTCGGCCGACAGGTTCTGGGTGCTGCCGACGCTGATGGTGCCGACATTCAATTTGCCGGGATTGTCGCGCGCGAACTTGATGACGTCGGCCAGCGTCTTGTGTTGCGAATTCGTATTGGTGCCGACAATGAAATCGAAGAAGCCGATGCTGGAGATCGGCGCAAAGTTCTTTACGGGATCGAATGGCAGACTCTTGAACAGCGGTACGCTGACGGCGGTGCCGTTGCTGAGCAGCGCCAGCGTGTAGCCATCCGGCTGCGACGACAGCACTGCGCGCGCCGCAACGACGCCGCCCGCGCCCGGCATGTTTTCGATCACCAGACGCTGGCCGAGATTATCGCCGAGTTTTTCGGCCACGATGCGGATGGTGATATCGGCGACGCCACCGGCCGCGAACGGCACGATCACGCGAATGGGCTTGGCCGGATAGCCGGACTGGGCCTGCGCCACAGGTACCGCGTTCGTGAGGAATATCGCACCGAGCGCCAAATGCGCGGCGCTCAGCAGATGCTTGAGCCTGGTCGGGAAGCGGAGCGTCATGATGGATTGAAGACGCCTGATGCGTCCACCCTTGCCGTTTTTATGTCGGTACCCATGGCCGTCACGTCATCGCGACAAGGCTATGGACCGTTCTGCTCCCGCAGTAGCCAATTCCGATATATGAAACAAATGAGAAATCTGGGATAATCGTGCAGTTTCCTGCATATATCCTGCCGACCGGATTATCCCGCAGCCTTGAAGTATTTCCGCGTCAGATCGATCAGCGCCTGCGCCGGCTTGCTCACCGGCTGTCCACGCTTGACGATGATGCCGACCGTACGGCTGACGCTGGGATTCCGCAGCGGAAGGGCGATCAAGCCGGCAGTTCCCTGCGTCGCCACCGCGATGCTGGGCACCACGGCGATGCCGAGCTTCTCGAACACCATGCCCACCGCCGTCTGCAGATGCTGCACCTCGTAGCGCCAGTTCAGCTTATCGCGGCGATGGCCGAGCGCGTCGTCGATCAGGGCCCTATTGCCAGCCTGCGGACTGATACGGATCAGCGGCATATCCTCGAGATGCGACCAGGCCACGAACTTGCGTTGCGCAAAGGCATGATCCTTCGTGCACAACAAGACAAAACGTTCCTTGATCAGCGGGGTCACAGCCAGATCCCATATATTGGTCGCCGTGATCGTGATGCCGAACTCTGCCTGCCCGGACTGCACCAAAGTGGCAATCTCGCTGGCTGAATTGTCGTGGATCTTGATCGAAATCCCCGGATGCTCCGCATTGAACTGCTTCAGCACCCGCGGCAGGTGATAGGCGGCGATGGTCGGCAGGCAGCCGAGCGCGATGTGCTCCTGCCGCTTGCGGCCCCGTGCCCGCAGCAGATCGATGGAATCGGACAACTCCCCGATCATCCGCCGCGCGGTCGGCAGCAGTTCCAGCCCGGCCGGGGTCAGTGCCACCTGCCGCGTGGTGCGGGCCAGCAGCTGAAAGCCGAGATCCTCTTCCAATTTCTTGATCCGGTGGCTCAGTGCCGTCTGCGACAGATTGAGGTGCGTGGCCGCGCGCGAAAAGCTGCCCCGCTCCGCGATGCTCAGAAACGCCTGCAGGCCGGGGAAATCGATGCGCATGAGAGGTCCGTACACGGGCCGAAGGCCACCCCGTTGAGATAACGCAGCGATAACGAACCATGCAAGGTCACGACGCCGGCATATACCGACATCTCGGGCTGGTTAAAACCGCGTAAAGCCAGATCGGCAGCCTTGAACGGCAAGGTATCCAGTGCTGGAGTTTCGCACTCCAATGCGGAGCTAATTCCGCAATGCAAGTTTGACGAGCAGAGCCCACCGATAGCCCGCGGGCGCGCCTTAACAATTTGTGCAGTCCCTGACCGGCATAGTCGACCCAAACCGGGGCGCGAGACGCGAATTCATCAATGACCAATTTAAACGCAGCGGCGTCGTTCGGGCGCATTATCTCGGTACGAGGCTCGCTGGCCCGCGTCGGATTGCTCGCCGTGAGCCCGATGACACCCTCGGAGATGCGCGGCACCGTCGGCCGCTTCGTCAGCATCCGTTGCGCCTCCTCGACCATCATTGCCATGATCACGGAAGTGTCTGCCGAGAACATGCATGCATCGGACATGTATATCGCGAGTGCCTCGGTCGATCTGCTCGGCGAGATCATGGGGTACGGAGACAAGGCCAAATTCCAGCGCGGCGTCACCAACTATCCCACCATTGACGATATCGTCGATCTGATCAGCAATCACGATCTGCGCACGGTCTATGCGCCGTCCGGCTCAGAGCAGATCAACGTGGGCACACTGCAGCAGGACAAGTCGGTCGCCGCTTATGTCGACGTCGAGGAAATGCTGAGCAAGCACTTCGCGGTGCTCGGCTCCACGGGTGTCGGTAAATCCACCGGCGTGTCGCTGCTGCTCAATGAAATCCTAAAGTCACGCCCACATCTGCGCATCTTCCTGCTCGATGTGCATAACGAATATGGCCGCTGCTTCGGCGATAAGTCGCTGGTGCTGAACCCGCGCAATCTGAAACTGCCGTTCTGGCTGTTCAATTTCGAGGAGATCGTCGACGTGCTGTTCGCCGGTCGCCCCGGCGTGCCCGAAGAGCTCGAAATCCTCTCGGAAGTCATCCCGATCGCCAAGGGCGTCTACACGCAATACCAGAACGCCGACCGCATTGGCCTCAAGCGCATCGATCCCAAGACCATCGGCTACACCGTCGATACGCCGGTGCCTTATCGCCTGGTCGATTTGATCTCGCTGATCGACGAGCGCATGGGCAAGCTCGAGAACCGCTCGTCGCGCATCCAGTATCACAAGCTGATCTCGCGCATCGAAGCGGTGAAGAACGATCCGCGCTACGCCTTCATGTTCGACAACGCCAATGTCGGCGGCGACACCATGGCGGAAGTGATCAGCCATCTGTTCCGCCTGCCCGCCAACGGCAAGCCGATGACCATCATGCAGCTCGCCGGCTTCCCCGCGGAAGTCGTCGATAGCGTGGTATCGGTGCTGTGCCGGATGGCATTCGACTTCGGCCTGTGGAGTGACGGCGCCTCGCCGCTGCTGTTCGTCTGCGAGGAAGCGCATCGCTACGCCTCCGCCGACCGCAATATCGGCTTTGGCCCGACCCGCAAGGCAGTGTCGCGCATCGCCAAGGAAGGCCGCAAGTACGGCGTCTATCTCGGCCTTGTGACGCAGCGTCCGGCAGAACTCGACGCCACGATCATTTCCCAGTGCAACACACTGTTCGCCATGCGCCTCGCCAACGAGCGCGACCAGGCGCTGCTGCGCTCCGCGGTGTCGGATGCCGCTGCCAACCTGCTCTCCTTCGTGCCGTCACTCGGCACGCGCGAAGTCCTTGCCTTCGGTGAAGGCGTCGCATTGCCGACCCGCCTGCGTTTCAAGGAAGTGCCGCCGCATCAGCTGCCGCGCTCCGAAGCTACCATCGCGACGGTGCCGTCGGTAGCTGCGGGTCACGACATGCAGTTCGTCAGCGCGGTGCTGGAACGCTGGCGCGGCGCCACCTCGCATCGCGAGGTACCGAACGATCCCGGCTTCATCGAACGCCCGCTGGCGACGCCGAGCCGCAGCGTCGAAGCCCCGATGCTGCAACCCTCGCTCGGCCTCGATCCGGATCGCTTCTCGCTGCTCAAGAAGCCGCTACGTTAATCGCATCGGCATGCATTGCCGCAAGCGCTTTGCGGTGACGGCGTGATCGCCTATGGTCTCGTGAAACAGAAACGTTCACGGGAATGCCAGATGACCCAGCCGATTGCGCAACGCTTTCCGACACCCGCCCTCGATAAGCTGCCCGAGGACATCCGCACGCGCATTATGGGCGTGCAGGAAAAGTCCGGCTTCGTGCCGAACGTGTTCCTGTCGCTGGCCTATCGCCCCGACGAATTCCGCGCGTTCTTCGCCTATCACGACGCGCTGATGGAAAAGGACAGCGGGTTGACCAAGGCCGAGCGTGAGATGATCGTGGTCGCGACGTCAGCCGCCAACCAGTGCCATTATTGCGTCATCGCGCATGGTGCGATCCTGCGCATTCGCGCCAAGAACCCGACCATCGCCGACCAGATCGCCGTCAACTACCGCAAGGCCGACATCACGCCGAAGCAGCGTGCGATGCTGGATTTCGCCATGAAAGTGAGCCGGTCCGCCGAGACCATTGGCGAGCAGGATTTCGCCGAGGTCTCCGGCCACGGCTTCAGCGACGACGATATCTGGGACATCACCGCGATCTCGGCCTTCTTCGCGCTGTCGAACCGGATGGCCAATGTCACCAACATGAAGCCGAATGACGAATTCTATATGATGGGCCGGCTGCCAAAGTAACGGCACGGGGTTTAGAAGGATCTCGCATTGCTCGACTGGTCGGACATCATCCTACGTCTCGGCATCGCCGCCCTAGTTGGCGGAGCCATCGGCCTCAACCGCGATCTGCACGGCAAGCCCGTCGGCGTACGCACGCTGGGGCTCGTCAGCCTGGCCACCGCGATGATCGTGGTGCTGGCCGATCCGCTCGGCAAAGGCGGCTTCACGGATGCCGGCAGCCGGGTCATTCAGGGCATACTCACCGGCGTCGGCTTTCTCGGTGCCGGCGTGATCTTCCATGCCGAGCGCCATTTCCGCGTCCGCGGCCTGACCAGCGCCGCCTGCGTCTGGCTGACCGCCTGTGTCGGCATCATGTGCGGCGCCGGCCATTGGCGCATCGTCACCGTCTCGGTGGTGATCGCCTTCCTCGTGCTACTGCTTGGCGGAAGGATCGAACGCGCCCTGCATCGCGTGCTCGGCGGCAAAGGCGATCCCGCTGCGACCCCGATGGATGCGCCTCAGTCGTCGGACGCCGGTCCGCACCAGCCCGGCAAATAGATCGCATCCTTGCTTTTGGCGATCGCCAGCGCTTTCTCCAATGCCTTGGCGAAATCTGCGTCGATCTCCTTGGTGGAGAGCCGGCTGCGAAACAGGTCCGCCCACAGGAATTCGCTGAACGGCGTGGTGTCCTTGGCATAGCCGCCGGCGCGGCGAATTTCACCGGCAAGGCTGCGGAACGGATCGTCCTTCAGGCCCGTCACCGATTTCGGAATGTCCTTGAAGTGTCGTCGCTCGCCCTTGGCGTCATAGGGATAGGCCCAGCGGCGGTGATCGAGCACACCCCAGAAGGCTTTCATATCGACCATCGTGAGATCCGCGATCACGGTGACGAGCACATCCTTCACGCCTTCGTCATGCAGCGCACGTGCGAGATGATGGTGATCGACCACGTAATGGCGCTGATCCGGCCCCAGCACCACGGGGATCATGTGCTGGCCGAGCAGTTCGGCCTGTTTGCGCTTGGACTTATGCGCGCGCCAGCGTTTGCGCTTCTCCTTCACCTCGCGCATGCCCACCGTCATCTGCGTTGGCCGCAGCGACAGGATCGGGACCGGATGCAGCAACGGTTCGCGTGTGTTCGGCATATGGCCTCCCATATCTAATGTCTGTCCGGAACGAACTATGGCATGGCCGCTGCGCCGATGCGGATCAGTTCCACGTCATCTCTGACGATTGCCGCATCCGTGCCATGCGGACTTTATCTGCGCGAAGCGGCCGCCTCGTGGTACACTGCGACATTGCATGCGCAGACCCACGACGATGAAGACCCAGCAGCCGATTATCAGAGAGGATGACGAGCACCGCGTGCTTCGCTTCGTGCCGCGCACCTCCGACACGCTGCCACACCATCCCACCGCTCCCGCCGACCACCCCCGTCGTCGCCAAACCACCGGCGCCAGCGACCTGTCCCGCTATCAACAGGCACAGGACGACCCCGACGACTTCCGCCACCGGATGCTGGCCAATAGCGCAGCCTTCGGCTTCACGGTGATCCTGGTGGGTGTCGGGATCTGGCTCGCGGTCAGCATCGCGGATCTCCGCAAAACCCAGGATTGCGTGTTGATGGGCCGCCGCGACTGCGCCCATATTGTTGCGCCGCACGGCTGAGGCGCGCCAAACGCTCTTTCCACAGCCCACAGGGGCTGGTGAGCAGGCGCTCAACTGCATTGAACTGCCGCCCCCGCTCCGATATACGGGCAATCGACTCTATACGGCGGACCGGGACTGCCCCGGGGCGAAGCCCTGTCTTTGCGCGCGCCGATCGAACATTATCTTCAATATATCAAAGGCTTAGTAATGTCCTCCACATTCGATCAGGTCGCTACAATCATCGCCGAGACTTGCGACATTCCCCGCGACACGATCACACCGGAAAGCCACGCCATCGACGATCTGGGGATCGACAGCCTCGACTTCCTGGATATCGCTTTTGCGATCGACAAGGCGTTCGGGATCAAGCTGCCGCTCGAAAAATGGACCCAGGAGGTCAATGACGGCAAGGCGACCACCGAGCAGTATTTCGTCCTGAAGAACCTCAGCGCGCGCATCGACGAGTTGGTCGCGGCCAAGGGCGCGTAACGCCCCGCCATGAACCTCGAATATTTTCACCTGATCGACCGCATCACCGACCTCAATGTCGGCGAACGGACGATCACGGTCGAAGCCAACGTTCCCGAGACCAGCACCATCTTCGAGGGCCACTTCCCGGGCTACCCACTGATGCCCGGCGTGCTGCTGATCGAGTCGATGGCGCAGACTTCGGGCTGGCTGCTGATCGCGCTGATGAAGTTCGAGCGTATGCCCTTCCTCGCCGCGGTGAAGGAAGCCAAGATGCGTACCTTCATCACGCCCGGCACGAAGCTGGACATCAACGCCAGCGTGCTGCACGAAGGCGACGGCTTCTACATGACCACTGTCAAGATCAAGGTCGACGGCAAGCTGACCTGCAACGCGCAGCTCACCTTCAAGACCGTCCCGTTCCCCCATCCGGATCTGCGCGGACACATGGACATCGTGGCCGAGCGCATCGGATTTCCCCTACAGGCGATCACCAATGGCTGAAACCCGACCGATGACATCCGAGCCGGTGGAAGCGTGGATCACCGGCATTGGCCTCGCCACGTCATTGGGCGAAGGCCCTGACGCGCATTGGGATGCGTTGAACAACACGCGCATCAACGTCGATGAAACCGGCTTCGCTCCGAACATCGTCCACCCCCTCGCGCCGGTCTCATACGACGCGCAGATCCCCAAGAAGGGCGATCAGCGTCAGATGGAAGCCTGGCAGCGGATCGGCACCTATGCCGCCGGCCTCGCGCTGGATTCAGCTGGCGTCAAAGGCAACAAGGACATCCTGTCGAGGATGGACATGATCGTTGCCGCCGGTGGCGGTGAGCGCGACCTGGCTGTCGATTCCGGTATCCTGAATTCGGAGGGCTATGGCGCTGCGACACCGGGCCTGCTCAACGAAAAACTGCTCAACGACCTCAGGCCGACTCTGTTTCTGGCGCAGCTCTCCAACCTGCTCGCCGGCAATATCGCCATCGTGCACGGCGTCACCGGTTCGTCCCGCACCTTCATGGGCGAGGAAGCGGCTGGCGTGGACGCCGCGCGCATCGCACTGGCCCGCATCGCTGACGGCCAGAGCGACATCGCGCTGATCGGCGCCGCACATAATGGTGAGCGCAAGGACCTGCTGCTGCTGTACGAATTCGACGACTTCAACCTGAAGAACAAGTTCGAAACCGTCTGGGCGCGCGAGAAGAATTCCGGCTTTGCGCTCGGCTCTGCCGGCGCATTCCTCGTCATCGAATCCAGGGCGCATGCAGAAGCGCGCGGTGCCAAGCCTCTCGCACGTCTCAAGAGCGTGGTCGCCGATCATGCCCGTCGCAAGACTCCCGGCGAAGTCACCGCTTCGCTGCAGGGGTTGTGGTCGAAGCTCGGCGCGAAGAGCGACGCTGCGATCATCACCGGCGCGACCGGCGCGGAACCCGTGACATCGGAAGAGCGCGCCTTCCTGAAGGATCATGCGGATGTCGCCATCCGCGGCACCGGCACTCTCTTCGGTCATACGCTCGAAACCCAATTCCCGCTTGGCCTCGGCCTTGCGGCGTTGGCGATCTCGCGCGGCGCAATGTTTCCGCCGAACGATTCGACCGGCCTCGAGATTGAAAAGTCCGGCAAGCCCACCCAGATTGTGGTGATCGGCGCCGGCCACTGGCGCGGCGAAGGCATGGCGCTGGTTGAAGCCATCTAGAACCCATCTGGGCTCTAGATTTTTCTTATGTTTGAGCAAGATCTTATCCGAAAACCGGCATCCACTTTTCGGGATCATGCTCAAGTTAAGCGGTCGACGCGGCCGACGGAGAGAGCATGACTGCAACGCGCGATAAATTCGGCCGACCGATCGTTGTCGTTACGGGCATGGGTGTTGCGACATCGCTCGGCGCCGGCAAGGAAGACAACTGGGCCAAACTCACCGCCGGCGAATCCGGCATTCGCACCATCACGCGTTTTCCCACCGACGGCATGAAGACGACTATGGCGGGCACGATCGATTTCGTGCCGGTCGAGCCGTTTTCCTCCACCGACCTCTCCGAGAAGCTCGGCGAGCTCGTCACCGAGGAAGCCATCGCGCAGGCCAATATCGGCAGCAAGGGCGACTTCCCCGGCCCGCTGTTCCTGGCGGTTGCGCCCGTCGAAGTCGAGTGGCCGCAGCGCCAGGTGCTGGCCAAGGCCGCAGGCGCCAATAGCGATATCAATTACGACACACTGCTGCGCGTCGCCGGCGGCGGCAAGTTCGTCCAGTATCACCGCCGCTTCCTGTTCGGCTCGGTCGCCGACCATCTCGCGGACACGTTCGGCACAAAAGGCTCGCCAATCTCGCTGTCGACCGCTTGTGCCTCCGGCGCTACTGCGATCCAGCTCGGCGTCGAGGCGATCCGCCGCGGCGAAGCCGATGCGGCGCTGTGCGTGGCCACGGACGGCTCGGTGAACCCGGAAGCGCTGATCCGCTTCTCGCTGCTATCGGCACTCTCGACCCATAACGACCCGCCGCAGAAAGCTGTCCGTCCCTTCGCCAAGAACCGCGATGGTTTCGTGATGGCCGAAGGCGCCGGTGCGCTGGTCCTGGAAAGCCTGGAAGCCGCCACGGCGCGCGGCGCCAAGATCCTCGGCATTGTCGCCGGTTGCGGCGAGCTCGCAGACTCCTTCCACCGCACCCGCTCCAGCCCGGACGGCAAGCCGATCATCGGCTGCGTGAATAACGCACTGGTCGATGCCGGCCTTACGTCAGACCAGATCGACTACATCAACGCCCACGGCACCGGCACGCCGGAAAACGACAAGATGGAGTATCTCGGCATTTCCAGCGTGTTCGGTGAGCGCGCCAAAGAAATTCCGGTCTCGTCGAACAAGTCCATGGTCGGCCACACGCTCTCCGCCGCCGGCGCAGTCGAGGCGGTGTTCTCGCTGCTCACCTTGGAACACCAGCGGATCCCGCCGACGATCAATTACGATGTTCCCGATCCGGCCATACCGTTCGACGTGGTTCCCAATACCGCCCGCGATGCACGCGTGACGGCCGTGATGTCGAATTCCTTCGGCTTTGGCGGCCAGAATGCCTCGCTGATCCTCACCGGCGAGCCCGTTTAAGGCTCCCCGGCCCCGTTGGCCGCCCCTCGCCGGTTGACGTCATGACGTGAACCGGCGATACGCAGGCCATCCGAAATCAACCTTTCTTGCCGGAGACGCGGTTCATGCGTGCGCTCAATCTTGTTGCCGATCGTGAGCTCGTCGTCGTCGACGTGCCGCCGCCCCCGCCGCCTGGTGCCGGCGAAGTGCAGATCCGCGTCAAGGCTGTCGGCCTGAACCATATCGACGTCTGGGGCTTCCGCGGCATGGCCTTCGCCAAGCGCAAGCTGCCGCTGTCGATCGGCGCCGAAGCCTCGGGCGAAGTCGCTGCGGTCGGCGAAGGCGTCACTAATGTAAAGCCCGGCCAGAAGGTTGTGATGTATGGCGCTCTGACCTGCGGCCACTGCAAGGCCTGTCAGGAAGGCCGCGACAATTTCTGCGAGAACGTCGGCGGTCTCTATGGCTTCCACATCGACGGCTTTTCGCGCGAACTGATGAACATGCCGGCGCGTTTGGTGATCCCTGTCCCTGACAGCATCAGCTTCCGCGACGCGGCCTGCGCCCCGATCGCCTTCTCGACCGTGCAGCACATGCTGTTCGACAATGCCAAGCTGCAGCCCGGCGAGACCATTCTCGTTCATGCCGGCGGCTCCGGCATCGGTACCGTGGCCATCATGATGGCCAAGAAGATCGGCTGCACCGTCATCACCACCGTGGGCGACGATTCCAAGATCGAGGGTGTGAAGGCCCTCGGCGCCGACCACGTCATCAACTATCGCAAGGATCGCTTCGAGGGCGAGACCCGCAAGATCACCAAGAAGAAGGGCGTCGATGTCGTGTTCGAACATGTCGGCGCTGACACCTTCAATGGTTCGCTGCTGGTGATGAAGCGCGGCGGACGTCTGGTCACCTGCGGTTCGACCTCGGGCCCGACCACGACGATCAACCTGATGCAGCTGTTCCAACAGCAATACCGCATCTTCGGATCGTTCGGCGCCACCATGAAGAACATTGCCGAGAGCCTCGACAAGATGGCTGACGGCATGCTGCCGGTGATTGATACCGAAGTGCCGATCAGCGACGTCGAGACCGCGCTGAAGCGGATGGAAACCCGCCAGGTGTTCGGCAAGATCATCGTTCACTTCTGATGCTCCGCCTGCTGCTTCGCACCAAGGCCCGCATTCGCGATGCCCTGAAGCCTGCAGGCGACGCTGCTGTCGGCGCACTGACGATCGGCATCCTGCGCACCACGCGCTATTTCGATCCGGTCAAGACCGCCAATCGGTTTGGCAAGATCACCCAGCGCATCGGCCCGCTGTTTCGCGAAGACAAGATCGGCCGCGCCAATCTCACCGCCGCCTTCCCCGAGAAATCACCGGACGAGATCGAGAAGATCCTCGCGGGTGTCTGGGACAATATGGGCCGCATCGGTGCGGAATTCGCGCATCTCGACAAGATCTGGGACTACGACCCGGCCAATCCGACCAAGCCGAGCAATGTCGAATTCTCGGCGCGCACCGGCGAAATTTTCGATCAACTGCGCGACGACGGCAAACCGGCGCTGATTTTCGCCAGCCATCTCGGCAATTGGGAAATTCCTGCGCTCGCCGCCGTGGCCCACGGCTTGGACGCAGCCGTGCTCTATCGGCGACCGAACAGCGCCGCCGCTGACCGCGCCATTCACCAGACGCGCGCGATCAACATGGGCAACCTCATTCCGGCCAGCCACGACGCGCCGCTCAAGCTCGCGCACGCGCTGAACGAGGGCAAGCACGTCGCCATGCTGGTGGATCAATGGTTCACCAATGGCGTGCCAGTGAATTTTTTTGGCCGCAAGACGAATGCCAATCCGATGCTGGCGCGGCTATTGCGTCAGGTCGATTGCCCGATCCACGGCGTTCGTATCATCCGCCTGCCCGATCATCGCTTCCGCATCGAAGTCTCCGAAGAGGTGAAACCGGTGCGCGATGCCAATGGCAAAGTCGACGTCCAAGGCACCATGCAAGCGGTGACGTCCGTGCTGGAAGGCTGGATCCGGGAATATCCCGAGCAGTGGCTGTGGCTGCACCGGCGCTGGCGATAACGCTCAGCGTCCCGTCTTTACCTTCGTCCACAGCCGGTTGATCGCGCGTTGCGTCGCCGGATCGCGCGCCGTAATGACGAACAGCTTCTGCAGCATCGCCTCATCCGGATAGATCGTCTTGTCGTTGAGGATTTTCGGGTCGATCAGCTTCTGGCTGGCGAGATTGCCATTGGCATAGCCGAGGAAATCCGAATTCTTCGCCGCAACATCGGGGCGGTAGAGATAGTTGATCAGCTCATAGGCCTCATTGACGTTCTTCGCATCGGCGGGGATCGCCAGGTTGTCGAAGAACATCTGCGCGCCCTCCTTCGGCACCGCATAGCCGATCTCGATGCCGTTTTTCGCCTCATCCGCTCGTGCACGCGCCTGGATGATGTCGCCGGACCAGCCGACCACCAGGCAGATCTCGCCGGTCGCCAGTGCGCTCAGATATTCGGAGGAGTGAAACTTGCGGACATTGCCTCTGATCTTGCCGACGAGATCGGCGGCCTTTTCGAGATCCGGCTGCTTGGTGGAATTGGGATCGAGACCCAACGCATTCAACGCCGCCGGCAGAATGTCATCGGCGGAGTCCAGCATGTGAACACCGCAATCCTTGAATTTCGCGAGATTCTCCGGCTTGAAGACGATGTCCCAGCTATCGATTTTCGCGTCAGGCCCGAGGATTTTGGCGACCTGCTTGACGTTGTAGCCGATGCCGGTGGTGCCCCACATGTAGTTCGCGGCAAACTGATTGCCGGGGTCGTAAATCGCAAGGCGCTTCGTCACTTCCGGCCAGGCATTGGCGAGGTTCGGCAGCTTCGCCTTGTCGAGCTTCTGGAACACCTTTGCGGTGATCTGGCGCTGCAGGAAATAAGCTGTCGGCACCACGACATCGTAACCGGATTTGCCGGCCAGGAGCCGCGTCTCCAGCGTCTCATTGGCATCGAAGGTGTCATAGACGACCTTGATGCCGGTCTCCCTGGTGAAGGCCTCCAGCACACCGGGAGCCATGTAGTTCGACCAGTTGTAGAAGTTGACGACGCGCTCCGGTTTCTGGTCTTGCTTTTGTTCTTGCGCCTCCAAGGGCATGGACCACAGCAGCGCCACTCCGACGACCCACGCGATCCCCTGCTTGCCCATGCGTATCAAACTCCTAGCGGCGGTGAACGGCGTTGGACAAGCGCTCCAGCGCGGTATCGAGCGTTGCGTCGTTCTTGGCGAAACAGAAACGCACCACCGAGGTCACCTTGTCCTGCTCATAGAAGGCCGACACCGGAATCGCCGCGACCTTGTAGTCGTAGACGAGACGCCGGCAGAATTCCTCGTCGGTCTCGTTCAGTCCCAGCGGCGACAGATCGACGGTGAGGAAGTACGTGCCCTGCGATTTGATGACGGGAAAGCCGATGCTCTCCAGACCCGCGGCCAGCCGATCGCGGCTACGCGAAAGCTCGTTGCGCATCTGCTTGAAGTAATCGTCGGACTTGCCGAGGCCATAGGCGACCGCAACCTGCAGGTTCGGCGCGGTCGTGAAGGTCAGGAACTGATGCACTTTGGCGCAGACGCGGAGCAGATGCGGCGCGGCGCAAACGAAACCGATCTTCCAGCCGGTCAGCGAGAAGATCTTGCCGGCGGAGCCGACCTTGATGGTGCGATCGCGCATGCCGGGAATGGTGATCAGCGGGATATGGTCGTGGCCGTCGAAGGTCACATGTTCCCAGACTTCGTCGCAGATCGCGATCGTATCGAATTCCTGACAGAACTTCGCCAGCAGTTCGAGATCCTCGCGCGGCGACACCACTGCAGCCGGATTGAGCGGGCTGTTGAACAGCACGGCCTTGGTCTTGTGATTGAAGACCGCGCGCAGGTCTTCCTCCGTGAGGCGCCAGTGCGGCGGCTTGAGGCTGACCAGACGCGGAATGCCGCCGGCCTGCCGGATGATCGGCAAATAAGAATCGTAGACCGGCTGGAAGCACACGACTTCGTCGCCGGGCTCCACCACCGCAAGGATCGACGAGGTCAGCGCCTCGGTACCGCCGGAGGTCACCATGACCTCGGTCATCGGATCGAGCGAGAGCTTGTGCCAGTGCTGGTAATGCGTGGCGATCGCCTGACGCAGCTCCGGGATGCCCATCATCGACGGATACTGGTTATAGCCGTTCAGCACCGCATCGGCGGCCGCCTGACGGATATCGTCGGGACCGGGATGATCGGGAAAGCCCTGCCCGAGATTGATGGCGTTGTGGTCGCGCGCGAGCTGCGACATCGCCTCGAACACCGTGACGGGCAGCTCAGAGAAGATCTTGTTCATCGAGCGATCAGCCAACCTTTGTCGGCAGGCCTGCGGCCTTCCATCCAAGGATTCCACCGGCGAGGTGCTTGTCATAGGCAAGGCCATCGGCCTGGGCGGCCAGCGACGCCGTCACCGAGCGCTTGCCCGAACGGCATGCAAACACGATCTGCTTGCCCGCGGGATCAGGCAGATCGGCGCTGTCGAAGGTCGACAGCGGGACCACGACAGCGTCCGGATAGGCCTCGACCGCGACCTCGTTGGGTTCGCGCACGTCAACCAGCAAATACTTGCCTTCAGTGATCCCCTTGGACACTTCCTCGGGCGTCAAATCGTGAACGGTATGAGCTTCGCCTGCCACCACAACCTCCTGCCGCCCCGGTGTCCGGAGCGAATGCGAAGGGGCGGAAACGCCCCTGTTTTCGGGCGCCAACGTCGCCTCTCGCGCGGCGAAAATCAAGCGCCGGAAGAGCTTATTGTCGGGCCTGATCTTGCCCGAAAACCGCAAGCCCACTTTTCGGGATCAGGCCTTAAATAGTCACCTGCGTGCCCACTTCGACCACCCTCCCCGTGGGGATCTGGAAATAGTCGGTCGCGTCATTGGCGGTGCGGCTGAGCGCGATGAACAGATGATCCTGCCAGCGCGGCATGCCGGAATGCGCCGCAGGCTTCAGCGCCCTGCGCGAGAGGAAGAACGAGGTCGACATGATGTCGAACTGCCAGCCGGTCTTGCGTGCAATCGCCAGGGATTTCGGCACATTCGGCGATTCCATGAAGCCGAAGCGGAGTGTGATCTTCGAGAAGGTCGCGCTGATCTCTTCCATGCGCACGCGTTCGCTCGGATCGATGCGCGGCGTCGGTGCGGTTTCGATGGTGAGAATAACGTTCTTCTCGTGAAGTACTTTGTAGTGTTTCAGACTATGCATCAGCGCCGTCGGCGCACTCTGCGGATCGCTGGTGAGAAATACCGCCGTGCCGGCCACGCGCTGCGGCGGACGTTTCTCCAACATGGCCACAAGATCGGCCAGCGGAAACTCCAGCTTGCGCGACTTCTCGAACAGCAGGCGGCTGCCGCGCCGCCACGTATACATCATGAGAATGATCACGCCGCCCATCACCAGCGGCACCCAGCCGCCGTCGAACACCTTCAAGAGGTTCGCGGTGAGGAACGTGACGTCGATCACCAGAAACGGCACAATCAGCGCCGCAGCCGCGATCGGCGACCACTTCCAGCCGCGCCAGATCACCACAAAGCCCATCATCGCGGTAACAACCATGGTGCCGGTAACCGAGATGCCATAGGCCGAGGCCAGCGAGCTCGATGACTTGAACAGCACGACAAGCACGATCACAGCGATAAACAGCAGCATATTGACGCGCGGAATGTAGATCTGGCCGGAATGCGACTCCGATGTGTGCCGGATTTCGAAACGCGGCAGCAGGCCAAGCTGGATCGCCTGCTGCGTCAGCGAATAGGCGCCGGTGATCACGGCCTGACTCGCAATCACGGTGGCAGTCGCCGCGAGGATCACCATGGGGATCAGCGCCCAGTCGGGAAACATCAGATAGAACGGATTTTCCAGCGCGGTGGGATCATGCATCACCAGCGCAGCCTGGCCGAAATAGTTGATGGCCAGTGACGGCAGCACGAGAAACAGCCAGGCCAGCTGGATCGGTTTTTTGCCGAAATGGCCGAGATCGGCATAGAGCGCTTCGGCGCCGGTCACGGCGAGAAACACTGCGCCCAACGTCACGAAGGCGATGATGCCGTGATGGAACATGAAGTAGATCGCGTGCACGGGATTGAGTGCCGCGAGCACTTCAGGATGCTTCACGATCTGCGGAATGGCCGCTACCGCGATCACGATGAACCATATGCACATGATCGGTCCGAAGAACGTCGCGACCTTCGCAGTGCCACGCGATTGCACGGCGAAAAGCGCCACAAGGATCACGATGGTGAGCGGTACAACATAGGGATCGAAGGCGGTGGTGACGAGCTTGACGCCCTCGATGGCCGAGAGCACGGACAGCGCCGGCGTAATCACCGCGTCGCCATAGAACAACGCCGCGGCGATGATGCCGAGCATCACCACCACCGGCCCGCTCGATCCGATCGCGCGCTGGGCCAGCGCCATCAGGGCCAGCGGGCCACCCTCGCCGTTATTGTCTGCGCGCAGCAGCAGCACGACATATTTGAGCGTCACGACGATGATCAGGGCCCACAGGATCAGCGAGAGGACGCCCAGGATTGCTTCATTGTCGATGCCGGGCGCCTTGTGGCCCCCGGCCGCGACCAGCGCCTCACGGAGCGCGTAAAGCGGGCTGGTGCCGATGTCGCCATAGACGACACCGATACTGCCCATGACGAGCGAGCCGAAGCCGGCCGTCGAGTGCCCATGGGTAGGGTCCGCCGGGGATGCCGCGGCGGGAGATGCGCTATCGATGGTCATGGAAACGGCCTCGAAGACTTCTGAATCGCAGGTCTCTGAACAGCGGGGCAGCGAGGCCGTTCCCGGCCCCGATGATCACACTCGTTATAGCGCAAATCGGGGAACCGGACATGACAAAAGATGCTTAGATCGTCACCTGAGTACCGACCTCCACCACGCGTCCGGTGGGGATCTGGAAATAGTCGGTGGCGTCGTTCGCCGAACGGCTGAGCGCGATGAACAGATGGTCCTGCCACAGCGGCATGCCGGATTGCGCCGACGGCTTCAGCGAGCGCCGCGACACGAAGAACGACGTCGCCATGATGTCGAACTGCCAGCCGAGTTTACGCGCGACGACGAGCGCCTTGGGCACGTTCGGCGATTCCATGAAGCCGAAGCGCAGCTTTACCATCGAGAATTTGTCGCTGATATTCTCCATGCGAACGCGTTCGGCCAGATCGACCTTCGGCGTTTGCGCAGTCTCGATGGTCAGGATCACATTGTGTTCGTGCAGAACCTTGTTGTGCTTCAGATTATGCAGCAGCGCCGTCGGCACGAATTCGGGATCGCTGGTGAGAAACACCGCGGTGCCCTTCACGATATGCGGGGGGCGCTTTTCCAGACTCTTGATAAGATCGCGCAGCGGCACTTCGATACGGCGCGTCTTGGTGATCAGGATCGCCGCGCCGCGGCGCCAGGTCCAGATCATGCCGGCCATCAGTACGCCGAACAGCAGCGGCACCCAGGCGCCTTCCAGCAGTTTCAGGAGATTGGCACTGAGGAAGGCCAGATCGACGAACACCAGCGGCGCGATGATCGCCGCGGCAGTCGCGGCCTTCCAGTTCCACAGCTTCCATATCACCACAAAGCCCATGATGCCATCGGCCACCATGGTGGTGGAGACCGCGATGCCATAGGCCGAGGCCAGACCACTCGACGATTTGAACAGCAGCACCAGCAGCAGCACACCAATCAGCAGCAGACGATTGACCCGAGGCAAATAGATCTGGCCGGCATGGGTCTCGGAGGTGAAGCGCACTTCGAAACGCGGCAACAGGCCGAGCTGCACCGCCTGACGCACGAGCGAATATGCTCCTGTGATGACGGCCTGGCTCGCAATCACGGTCGCGGCCGTCGCCAGCGCGATCAACGGCAACAGCATCGATTCCGGTGCCATCCGATAGAACGGATTTTCGATCGCGGCCGGGTTCGACAGCACGAGCGCGCCCTGCCCGAAATAATTGATCATCAACGCCGGCAGCACGAAGAAGAACCAGCCGTATTGAATTGGCCTGCGACCGAAATGGCCGAGATCGGCATAGAGCGCCTCGCCGCCGGTGACGGCCAGGAAGACTGCGCCCAGGGTCACCAGACCGATGGTCCCGTGGGTCAGCATGAACTGCACGGCATAATACGGATTGATCGCCTTCAGCACCGTCGGATCATCGAAGATATGCGAGGCGCCCATCAGCGCCAGCGCCGTGAACCAGATGATCATCACCGGACCGAAGGCGGAGGCCACCTTGGCGGTGCCAATCCGCTGTACCGAGAACAGCACGACGAGAATCGCGACCGTGACCGGCACGACGTAAGGTTCGAGCGCAGGTGCCTTGAGCTTGAGGCCTTCCACCGCCGAGAGCACCGAGATCGCCGGAGTGATCATGGAATCGCCGATGAACATCGAGGCGCCGATCACGCCCAGTACCATCAGCGGCAAGCTCCGCCGACCCAAGGCACGCTGGCCGAGCGCCATCAGCGACAGTGTTCCACCCTCGCCATTGTTGTCGGCGCGCAGCAGGAACAGCACATATTTGGCTGTCACGACGATGAACAGCGCCCACAGGATCAGCGAGAGCACGCCGAGCACGATGACGGGCGTCACCGGCGCGCCATGAGTCGCGCCGTGTACCGCCTCGCGGAATGCGTAAAGCGGCGACGTTCCGATGTCGCCGAACACGACGCCGATACTGCCGACCGTAAGCGACCAGAAGCCGGTATGAACCGGAACTTCGATCGGTCCCTCGCCTGTTGTTTCCGTAACGGCCATTCTGCTCGTAACGCCTCTGGACAATCCGGACCCGGCTATGGCGCGCCGGGCAATGCCAGTCAACCGGGACACTAGCCTATCCTGCCGCAGATCGCTTATCGGGAGCGCAGCAAAAATCGGCATTGCCCAGCAAAAAAAGAGGCTGGAGCAGTAAAAAAGGAATTGACTGTTTTACGGCTTGAGGTTTGGCGGCAGCGGAGGGTCTTCCCGCATCAGCGTAATGGTCACCCGCCGGTTGGCAGCCATGGTCGGATCATCGGGGAATAGCGGCTGGCTGTCTGCCTTGCCCGACACCGAGAAGATATGGGACGACGGCAGGCCTTCGCGTTCCAGAATCTGCCGAACGACATTGGCGCGATCGGCCGACAGATCGAATGCATCGTATTCGCTGCGCGCCGGCACGAAGCCCGCGGCGGTGTGACCGACGATAGCCACGCGCAGCGGTGTTGCCTTCAGCGGCCCGGCGAGCTTCTGCAGCAACAGACGTGTGCGCTCATAGGGAACCTTGGATCCGTCAGCAAACATCGAGCGGCCGTTCTGGTCGATGATTTCCAGATTGAGGCCCTGCTTGGTCTCCTCGAACATGATGTTCTTGGAGATCTCGTTGATCTCCGGCATGTCCTGCAGCGCCTGCCGCAGTGATGCCGAGGCGAGCGCGAATTCGCGGTCCATCTTCAGCTTGGCGCCCGCGGGACGGCCGCCCTTCTCGCTCGGACTGGTGATGTTCGACGCATCGTCCGGCGACACATGGTCCTTGTTCTTCGTCTGACCGCGCGTCGGCAGACCATCGGATTCGATCACACCTGAATAACGCGCATCGGATTGCACGCCGAATGCTTCGCGAACCGAGCCGGCAACGATCTTGAGTTTGGCGCCATCAGGGCTGGAGAATGCCACCAGCATGACGAAGTAGCTGAGCAGCAGCGCCATCAGGTCGGCGAAGGTCACGAACCAGCCATGGCCGCCGTGTGCTTCTCCGCGTTTTTTCTTCGCCATCGGACGTGCTCCGAGCCTGCCTCCAGTGTTACGCTGGGACCGGCTCACTTTCGTCATGGCGGTGCTTCTCGGGCAGATAGGCCAGCAGCATTTCGCGGACCAGCGCCGGGCTCTTCGAGTCGCGGATCATCAGGATGCCGTCGATGATGAGCGTGCGGTTGGTCTCCTCATCGAGCACCTTGACGTGCAGCTTGTCGGCAATGGGCAGACAGATCAGGTTGCCGACGATAGCGCCGTACAATGTAGCGAGCAGCGCGACGGCCATGAACGGGCCGAGCTTGGACGGATCGGACATGTTCGAGAACATCTGCACCATGCCAAGCAGCGTGCCGATCATGCCGAAGGCCGGCGCGCAATCGCCGATGGCGCGGTAGATCTTCGAGCCTTCGTCGAGATGCATGAGGAAATTGTCGCGGTCGCGCTCAAGATTGTCGCGGATGAATTCGAGGTCGTAACCGTCGGCAACGAAGCGGATTCCCTTGGCGAGGAATGCGTCATCAGTTTCGACTTTTTCGAGTCCGACCGGTCCCTGCTTCCTCGCGATTTCCGCGATGCGTGCGAGTTCGTCAACGAGATCACGAGCGTTCAGGCGGCTCAGCGTGAACGCAAATTTGGCGCCGAGCGGAATGCCATGAAGGATGGACGAGAGCGGAAAGCGGATCAGAGTCGCAGCAAACGAACCGCCGAAAATGATGATGACGGCGTGGATGTCGTAGAACATCCCGAAGCTGCCGCCCATGAGGACCAGGGTACACAGCACAATGATGCCAGCGACAAAACCGACGAGTGTTGTGATATCCATGTCAACTCCGACGCTATACACGTATCGAACGACGCCCGTCCTGGACGGCGGCACGCCTCGAGATCAGGCCGCGCGAAGGTACCTTAGCGATACTGCGATTAAGGACGCGTTACCGCTTCACGGTTCATTAACGACAGATTAATGACGTGCGAGCACGCGTGGAACGATACGGAAAGTTCGTTCAGCAGACAGATTGAGGATGATTGTGCGGCGTCAAACAGCGCGCTGGACGACCACGAAGGTACGTGACCCCGGCGCGTGGGTCGGGTCATCGAGAAACTCGATCGGCTTGAGGCCGGCGGCCACGCAGAAGTCGGCGATCGTATTCTTCGGCAACGGCTTTGCACCGCGCCACGACGTATCCGCCGTCAGCGGATCCTTGCCGAGCAGCGCCTTGATCCTCTGGATGACAGGTGTCGGGACGAACTTGGCGATATGCCAGAGGATCGTCGGATATTCGTGCGCCGTTCGGAAGTGAATGAGTCCAAGCGCGGATGGACGCAGGATGCGGGCAACCTCGACTAGATTGGCCTTCACGACGTCATGCGACGGCATGTGCTGAAAGACCTCATATGACCACACGAAATCCGCAGTTTCGGACGCTAAGGGAAACACGACGCCATTGCCGGCGACGAAGTCGAGATTGCTGAACGCCGCTGCCGCCGCCTTGGCCTTTTCCACCATGACGTCGGACACATCAATGCCAACAGCCCTGGTGAAACGCCGGCCAAGTGCCTGCGTGAAACGTCCGACACCGCAGCCGATATCGACCGCCGTCTTGCCGACGGGATCAACTGCATATTTTGCGAGAAAAGGGTCGATCAGCAGCGTCGCGCGTTCGCGACCGAGTGCGAAGAATTTTTCGGGATCGTGATCCCACAACTCGGTCTCGACGTAAAAGAACGGGTCACGATTTGCGCGCTCATTCCAGGCTTTCTTCATATCCTTGGTCTGAGGCAATACCGTCTCCAATACCCGTCTCCACGGCAGAACGGGCAGTTAGCCCGAAGCCCTCCGGCCGCGCAAGCAACCGGAGCTGGTTCGGGTTGATCGGCATCTAACCTTTATCGTTAGTCTTAATAGACCCGGATTTCAGTGTATTTCCGACGAGCGCGCCATCGCCTCTTTCAGCTTCTCGAGCGTGAATGACGGACTGCGCGCGATATCGAGAATGGGTGTCTCCCGCCGCCCGCATAGCTCTGCCGCTTCCGGCAGTTTCGCGGCGACATCGAGCGGGATCACAACCGCGCCGTGCTGATCGGCATGGATTAGATCGTCCGAACGGACACTCATGCCGGCAACGCGTATTTCATTGCCGAACTCGCTCACATGCACATGCGCATGCGACGGACCGATCGTGCCGGCGAGCGCCTGGAAGTCCGGTGCCCATTGCGGGATATCGCGGATCGAACCATCGGTGACCACACCGAGGCAACCGAGCGCCCTGTGGACGGCGCTGTTCACCTCGCCCCAGAACGCGCCATAGCCCGCGTCGGGCCCGTCGATATCCTGGATCACGCTGATGCGCGGACCGATGCCCGTACCGACATAGTCGTAGTAAGCGAGCCGCCGCGCCTTCTGCTCCGCGGCAGGCAGACCGGACGCCATGGTCGCGCGAATGGTCGCGGTGCGCGCATAGCCGACGATGGGCGGCAGATTGGGAAACGGACAAACCAGCGGACGCGTGGTGTAGCCGATCAGCCGGCGATCGGGGGCGACGATCTCCATCGCATTGCAGATGGTCGGCGTGTCGTAGCGGCCCAGTGCTTCCAGAACGGATGCGGGCAGCGGACCGGTCGCGGAATTCGTCACGGCGTTTCTCCTGTGGGTGATTATCGCATCCCGTCTTCGCGGGACGTCGTCGTCGCTGAGTGACTTCGGATATAGCCGACTTCAGTGCATGCCCAAAACGAAATGCAGCCGCTTTCGTCGTGGCTGCTATCGCGGGGGAAAGCGGCTGCATGAATTGTTCGCGAGATGGATAATCAGTTCAGGCGTGCGGGCCGATCATCCGGTGCGATCTCAGGTGCACCCGGCGTATAGGGCGGCGATGCATTGGGCGCCGCCGGATCGACAGGGACCACCGACTGCGCGGCGAGCGCGCGTTCCTGATCGCGATACGATTTCCAGCCCAGCGGCAGGCTCAGCAGATACATGATCGAGAGCGCCGACAGGATGTGCCAGGGGTAGCCGATCAGCAGCGCGATGAAGAGCACGACGCCGACGAACACCGGCAGCACCAACTCGCGCGGCACCCGCATGTTCACGGCCTTGCCGGAGAACACCGGCAGCCGCGACACCATCAGGAAGCCGACCAGCAGCGTGTAAAGGGTCGTCAGGATGGCCGGCGGCATCGGCGTGCCCAGGAAGCCCAGATAGATCGGCAGCATCACGGTGAGCGCGCCCAGCGGCGCCGGCATGCCCGTGAAAAAGTTCGCGGCAAAGGCCGGCTTGTCCGGATCGTCCATGGTGGCGTTGAAACGCGCCAGCCGCAGACTGCCGGCGATGGCAAACACCATCGCGGCGATCCAGCCAGCATTGCTGAGATCGTGGAGCTGCCAGAAATACAGGATAAGGCCAGGCGCCACGCCGAAATTGACGAAGTCAGCCAAGCTGTCGAGTTCGGCGCCGAATTTGGACTGGCCCTTGATCATGCGGGCGACACGGCCGTCAACGCCATCGAGCACGGCGGCGAACACGATGGCCGCCACAGCAAGTTCCATCCGCCCCTCGGTGGACAGGCGGATCGCCGTCAGGCCGGCGCAGATCGCCAGCAGCGTGATCATGTTCGGCACCAGCATCCGGATCGGAATGGTCCGGAACCGGCGGCGGCGCGTCTCGGGAGACTGGTCAGGAGGCATTTGCATGGCGTGATCCTAGCAAATCCCACCCTGCTCCGCCATTGTGGCGTCCTGCCGCCGAAAGCGGCAGGAAATCGGGGTTAATCGACGCGGTAGGTGCGGCCGCCGTCACCGATCCGGAAATCGGCCAGCACGGTCTCGCCGGCGATCGCGGTCTGCCCCACGGCCACCAGCGCCTTGCTGCCTTCCGGCAGGTAGATATCCAGCCGGGAGCCGAAGCGAATGAGGCCGAAGCGCTCGCCGGCGCTCAGGGTCTGGCCCTCGCGCACGAAGGATACGATCCGGCGCGCCACAAGCCCGGCGATCTGCACCACGCCGATCCGGCCGCCGGGGGTCGAAATAACCAGCGAATTGCGCTCGTTGTCCTCGCTGGCCTTGTCCAGCTCAGCATTGATGAACTTGCCCGGCCGATAGGCAATGCGCTCGATCCTGCCAGCCACCGGGCTGCGGTTCACGTGGACGTTGAAGACACTCATGAACACCGAAATGCGCAGCAGTGGCTGATCGCCGAGGCCGAGTTCGGCCGGTGGCAGCACCGGCTGCACCATCGATACTTTCCCGTCGGCGGGCGACACCACGACACCCTCGCGGGTCGGGGTCACGCGCACCGGATCGCGAAAGAACAGTGCACACCAGACGGTCAGCACCGTGCCGATCCAGCCCAGCGGCGTCCAAATCCAGAACAGCACCAGGCTCGCCAGCGCAAAAGCGCCAATGAACGGATAGCCTTCCTTGTGGATCGGCGGGATCTGACCACGGATGGAATTTGCGATGGACATGGGTGCTTAAAACCTGGGTTCGGGCAGAATCTGGCCCTGCTTTAGCAGAGATTATTCCGCTGCGTCAGGCGTCATCAGCCGGTCGTCATCGACCGGCGGCGGGGTGCGATTGGGGGCGATGGCATCGTCGCCGATCTGGGCCAGCCGCTCACGGGCCTCCTGGGCCTCGCGCTGCCGGTTCCACATGCTGGCATAGAGACCGCCCGCCGCCAGCAACTGGCCATGGGTACCGCGCTCGGCGATACGGCCCTGATCGAGCACAATGATCTCGTCGGCGCCGACGATGGTGGACAGCCGATGCGCAATCACCAGCGAGGTGCGACCCTGCGAGACCTTCTCCAGCGCGTCCTGGATTTCCTGCTCGGTATGGCTATCGAGCGCCGACGTCGCTTCGTCGAGCAGCAGGATCGGCGGCGCCTTGAGCACGGTCCGTGCAATGGCCACGCGCTGCTTCTCGCCGCCGGAGAGTTTCAGGCCGCGTTCGCCGACCTCGGTCTCGTAGCCCTTCGGCGACATCCGGATGAACGGGTCGATCTGCGCCATGCGGGCGGCTTCCTCGACCTCTTCGTCCGTCGCGTCCCAACGGCCATAGCGAATGTTGTAGCGGATGGTGTCGTTAAACAGCACTGTGTCCTGCGGGACCATGCCGATCGACTGGCGCAACGAGGCCTGCGTGACATTGCGGATGTTCTGGCCATCGATGGAGATTGTGCCGCCCGACACATCGTATAGCCGGAATAGCAGCCGCGAGATCGTCGACTTGCCGGCGCCCGACGGGCCGACGATGGCGACGGTCTTGCCGGCCGGCACCTCGAAGGAGAGCCCCTTCAGGATCGGCCGCTCCGGGTCATAGGCGAAACGCACGTCGTCGAAGCGCACAGCGCCTGATGTCACCAGCAGCGGCTTGGCGTCGGAGATATCCTTCACCTCCGGATTGCGGTTCAGGACACCGAACATCTTCTCGATGTCGATGATCGCCTGCTTGATCTCGCGATACACCATGCCCATGAAATTCAGCGGTTGGTAGAGCTGGATCATCATGGCGTTGATCATGACGAAATCGCCCACCGTGTGGGTGCCGTTGCGCACGCCGACCGCGCACATCAGCATCGTCGATGTCAGACCGAGCGTGAAAATGATCGCCTGCCCGGTATTGAGCACAGCCAGCGACGTATAGGTCTTGACGCTGGCGCGCTCGAAACGCTCGACGGTCTTGTCATAGCGTTCGGCCTCGCGCGTTTCGGCGCTGAAATATTTGACTGTCTCATAGTTCAGCAGCGAGTCGATCGCCTTGGTATTCGCTTCGGTATCGGACTCGTTCATGTTGCGGCGGATGGCGATGCGCCACTCGGTCGCCAGATACGTATAGTACATGTAGACGACCACGGTGATTGCCACGACCAGCACATAGCGCCAGTCGAACTGCCACAGCAGCACCCCCATCACCAGCAACAGCTCGACGATGGTCGGCACCAGTTGCAGGATCACCATCCGCACGATGACTTCGATGCCTGCGCGGCCGCGTTCGAGCACGCGCGTCAGACCACCGGTCTTGCGCTCCAGATGAAAGCGCAGCGACAGTTCGTGCATGTGGACGAAAGTGAGATAGGCCAGCTTGCGCACTGCATGCATGGCCACCTTGGCGAAGATGCCGTCGCGCCACTGCGTGAAGATCGCCATCAGTACGCGGATTGCGCCGTAGCTGACGGTCATGGCGACCGGCGATGCGATCAGCCACAGCGTCCAGTTCGAGGACTGGACCGGAGCCGTATCGGCACCGGTCAGCGCATCGATCGCCCATTTGAAGGTGAACGGCACTGTCAGTGTGGCCGCCTTGGCGACCAGTAGCAGCAGCATCGACCAGACGACGCGCATCTTCAGGTCGTCGCGGTCGCCCGGCCAGATATAGGGCCACAAATGGGCGAGCGTTCCGAACAGCGTGCCGCGTTCGATATGGGCCGGGTTAGGAACTGTCTCGTCGTTCAGCGCAGGATCGGAATCAGACATGCACGGCGCCTGGAACGAACGGAGCTGCGGCCCGGGGCCGGCTCAAAATGGAGGTCGATTTCATTAGAATGCATATAGGCGCTTTGCCGGAACGTCGCACCCTCGCGGAGCATTCTTTTCCCTGCGGAGAGGTGTCCCGGGCAGGAATTTCCCGTATCACGTTCATTCCGTGTCTTGACGCTGTTATCCCGCAGTGCCACATGAAATCTATGAGCACAATTAAAACGATCTGCGTCTATTGCGGCTCCGGCCCCGGTACCAATCCCAGTTTCGTCGAATCAGCGGTCGCGCTCGGCAAGATTATGGCCGAGCAAGGCATCGGCCTGGTCTATGGCGGCGGCTCCATCGGCCTGATGGGCGCGGTCGCCAAGTCCGTGCTGGACAATGGCGGCCGGGTCACCGGCATCATCCCGGAATTCCTGACCAAGCGCGAAAACGCGCTGACCGCCGCCCAGGAGCTGATCGTTACCCACGACATGCATGAGCGCAAACGGCTGATGTTCGAGCGATCGGACGCCTTCGTCGCCCTGCCCGGCGGCATCGGCACGTTGGAAGAGCTGGTCGAACAGCTCACCTGGCAGCAGCTCGGCCGCCACAGCAAGCCGATCCTGATGGCCAATATCGATAACTTCTGGGAGCCGCTGCTCGAGCTGCTCAAACACATGCGCTCGACCGCCTTCATCCGGCCGACACTGCCGCTGGACGTGCTGACGGCCGACCGTGCCGAAGACATCCTACCCCGGCTCCGCACCGCTGCGGCGCTGGCTTCCGACGAAGCCAAGAAGCTGGCTCCCGACGTCGCGACGCGGCTCTGAGGCCTTCTACGACGTGGTGGCGTCGTCTTTCGGGAACGTCACCACCTCGATACGATTGCCATCGGCATCGGCGATGAAAGTCGCATAGTAGCGCACGCGATCATGCGGCCGGAGCGAGGGCGCGCTTTCCGAGACGCCGCCTGCGGCGATGGCTGCCGCATAAAACGCATTAACCTCATCCGTCGTCTTCGCGCGAAGGCAAAGATGCACACCGCTATCAAGCGGTAGCGGTGCCATGCCTGCACGCAGATTAATCCAGACTTCCGGATAGGAAGTGCCGAACCCAACCATTGCCGGCCGTGTTACCAGCCGGGTCATGCCAAGCGGCGCGAAACTACGCTCGTAGAAGGGCACGGCACGTTCGAGATTGCTGACCGCGATAGAGATGTGATCGATCATCGGTCTTCCCCCAGCCTTCTTCGATTTAGGCGGCCCCGGATTCGCCCAGCGTCTTCTGCATCGTGGTGTTGGCAAGCCACTCATCATTCAGCGGCACGCTGTTGCGCTGTGTCGGGATGTAGCCGCGTTTCTTGAAGAAGGGCTCGGCGGTGTCGCTGGCATCCACGGTCAGCAGCTTGGCGCCGCGCGCACCAGCGAGCCTCTCGATCGCATCGATCAGCAGTGATGCAACACCGCGCAAGGCGGCATTCGGATGCACGTAAAGCAGGTCGATGTGGTTGGCGCCTTTCAGCGATGCAAAGCCGACCGGCACGCCGTCCAATGTCGCAATCAGCGTGAGTTGCGACGCCAGCCGCTTCCCGAAGGCCACCTCGTCGTCGACTGTGGCGGCCCAGGCTTCCTGCTGCGCTTCGCTGTAGTCTTCCCCCGTCAATTCCTCGATGCTGGCCACATAGATCGCAGCCGCAATCGCGGTGTCATCCGGCAGGAACGGCCGCAGTGCCGGTTTCGCCTCGCCCATCGCGCTCACCAGAAATCCACCAGCTTCAGTGCCAGCGCGATCGCGCCGACGATCAGCGCCCATTTCAGCGCGATGTAATATTTCCAGTGCTTTGGAAACGGTGTGTCGGGTCGGCTCATCGCGCGATCTCCCAGGTGGTGCCTTCCTTCGAGTCCTTGATGACGACGCCCATGGCGGCAAGTTCGTCGCGAATACGATCCGACTCCTTGAAGTCCTTGCGGGCCCGCGCGGCTGTGCGATCCGCAATCAAACCATCGACCTTTGCTGCATCGATCCCGCTGGCCTGTTGTTTGCGTCCATTCCATGCAGCAGCCGTTTCCGACAGGAAACCGAGCGCACGCAACGACGCTGCAAACTGGCTGCGATCGCCGTCATTGCCTGCGGCCGCACTGTTGCGAAGACCGTGCAGCGCTGCAACAGCCAGCGACGTGTTCAGATCGTCGAACATCGGCTCCATCACCTTGTCGGAGACGTCGCCACCTGTTGCATCCGCCGCGACCCAATACCAGTCATCGAGTGTCTTGGCGCTCTCTTCCAAACCCTTCACGGTCCAGTCGATCGGCGAGCGATAATGAGTCTTCAGCATGTTCAGGCGCAACACTTCGCCTGGCCAGTCATTCAGCAATTCCCGGATCGTGAAGAAATTGCCGAGGCTCTTCGACATCTTCTCGCCTTCAACCTGCAGGAAGCCGTTGTGCATCCAGTAATTCGCCATCGCATGCGTGCCATGGGCGCAGCGCGACTGGGCGATTTCGTTTTCATGATGCGGGAAGATCAGGTCGAGACCGCCGCCATGAATGTCGAAGATCGTGCCGAGATAGGCCTCCGCCATTGCCGAGCACTCGATGTGCCAGCCCGGACGGCCTCTGCCCCACGGGCTGTCCCAGCCGGGCTCTTCCGCGGATGACTGCTTCCACAGCACGAAGTCGGTCGGATGCTTCTTGTGCGCATCTACTGCGACGCGCGCACCGGCCTGCTGGTCTTCCAGTTTGCGGCCGGAGAGTGCGCCATAGTCGGCCATCGACTGGGTGTCGAACAACACTTCGCCCGCAGCCTCGTAGGCGTGGCCGCGCGCGATCAATTCCCTGATCAGCGTCACCATGTCGGTCTTGCCGTCGGGCCGCGGCAGCACGAAGTCCGTCGCCCGCGGCTGCACTGTCGGCAACAGACAGCCCAGCGCTGCGACGTCGGCCTGAAACTGATTGGCGGTCGTTTCGGTGACTTTGCGAATTGCCTCGTTCAGCGGCAGCCCGGGAAAGTCGCGCAACGCGCGGTCGTTGATCTTGTCGTCGACGTCGGTGATGTTGCGGACATAGGTGACTTTGTCGACTCCGTAGACGTATCGCAGCAGCCGGTACAGCACGTCGAACACGATGACCGGGCGCGCATTGCCGATATGGGCGAAGTCGTAGACCGTCGGCCCGCAGACATACATCCGGACATTGTCGGCATCGATCGGCGTGAAGACGCGCTTCTCGCGGGTCAGGGTGTCGTAAAGGCGCAGTTCCATGGATGTCCGTCCCTAGCGGCCGGGCGTCCTCTCATCCCTCTTGAGATTGATCTCGTGTGAGAAAAGACGGCCTCAGCCAGCGAATCGCTAGCTCTTAATCTCGCGGCAAATGCCACAAATGGCGAGAGAACCGTTCATCGGGGCACCATGGGGCAACCCCAGGTGGCCCGTCAAGGGTGTGGAACTATGCCGCAAAGGGCTGATTTCGGCCTCAATCCATCGCTACCCCGCCCATGGTTAATGATTATTAATCTTTGGGGCGTATCGAATGAGGGCGAATTTCCTCATTCATTCGGTGAGTTATGAAATCCATTTCAGTCGTTCTGACGGCGGCATTTGTTCTGGCCGCTTCCTCGGCCTTTGCCGATTCTCGCGTCTTCATCATCGCCAACCAGTCTGACGGTTACGGTATCGACCAGTGCCTCGCCCGCGGCGAGAAGTGCGGCGCGCATGCCGCCCTGTCCTATTGCAAATCGCGCGCCTTCGACCAGGCAGTCGCCTATCGCCGCGTCGATCCCGATGAAGTGACCGGCTCGGTCCCGACGTCAGGCAGCGCCTGCCATCATGGCAAATGCGACGAATTCGTTGCGATTACCTGCCAGCGCTGACATCCCGCGGCTTGCGACTTTCTTGCGTCACGCTTGCGGCCACAGTGAGGCCCCGGAAACGACGTGACCCCGCCGCGAGAAGCAGCTATGGAAAGCCGCGTTCGCCGCCGCATTTTCATCGCGCGCGTCTGGCAACGTCGGCGAGAGGTTGGCGGCGGTATCGACGCGCGATGCCGCACCACCCCGCTTGTTTCTGTCTCGCTCGCTTCTGACTCGCGCATTGGCCGGATATGTCTGACACTGTGACTGCTTCCCTTTCTCGCTGGGCTTTCGTTGGTGCCGCACTGGTTGGTGCGCTGTCGCTGGGCACTCCTGCATCGGCGCAGAACGGACCGCCCCCGGGCTATCCCGCGCAGCAGGTCTATCCGCCGAGCCAGGCGCAGCAGCAGGGCTCCGCCAATCCGATGTGCGGGCGCCTCGAGGCGCAGCTTGCGACCATCGATCGCGGCAACGGCCTCGATCCCGCGCGCGCCGAACAGCTTCGCCGCTATGAGGACGCAGCGTCCAAACAGCAAAGCGAGCTCGACCGCGTCTCGGCGCAGGCCAAGCGGATGGGCTGCGACAGTTCCGGCTTCTTCTCGCTGTTCAATGGCCAGTCGCAGCAATGCGGTCCGGTCAACAACCAGATCCAGCAGATGCGCGGCAATCTGGATCAGATCACCAGCAATCTCGAACGTCTGCGCGTCGGCACGCCCGGCAGTTCGGACCGTGATACCCAGCGCCGCTCGGTGCTGCTGGCCCTCGCGCAGAACAATTGCGGCCCGCAATACGCCGCCGCTGCGCAGCGCGCCGCGCCGCAGAACTCAGGCCCCGGCGGTTTCCTGAGCAATCTGTTCGGCAACAACGAGCCAAGCCCCGGCGCACCGCCGCTGGACGGCAATATGAGCCCCGTTCCGTCCGGCACCTATCGGACCGTCTGCGTGCGCACCTGCGATGGCTTCTATTTCCCGATCTCGTTCGCGACGATCCCGGCGCGTTTCGGCGATGACGAGCGAACCTGCAAGAATCTCTGCCCGGCCTCCGACGCCAACCTGTTCACCTATCGCAATCCCGGCGAAGACATGAACTCGGCCGTCTCGGTTTCGGGGCAGCCCTATTCGTCGTCGCCGAACGCTTTCAAGTATCGCACCGAATTCAATCCGTCGTGCTCCTGCAAGGCGCAAGGCCAGACCTGGTCCGAGGCGTTGAAGAATGTCGACGACAAATCGGCAGCGGAGAATGGCGACATCATCGTCACCGAGGAACGTGCCAAGCGGATGTCGCAGCCGCAGGCCAAGGGCACACCCGCCGCATTGAAGAAGGGTGCGGCGACCGATGCGCCTGCAGCAGCTACGCCCGCGCAACCGGCGGCGCCGTCCACTCCTGGCCAGATCCGGACCGTCGGCCCGCAATTCCTGCCAAATAACGCGCCGCGTTAGGCGGCGCGCGTTCTAGCCGTCGAACGCTTCCGCCGAGCCCTTGCTGGCGCGCGTGACAAGATCTTCGTCCGGCTTCGGCAACGGATTGGCCAGATCGCGAAACTTGTTGGTGATCGGATAGCGGCGATCCCTGCCAAAGTTCTTCCGCGTCACTTTCACGCCCGGTGCCGCCTGCCGGCGCTTGTATTCGGCGATGTTGAGCAGCCGATCGATGCGCGTCACAACGTCTTTCTCGTAACCGGCCGCGACAATCTCCGACAGCGGCTCTTCGCGTTCGACGAGGCGTTCGAGAATACCATCGAGAATATCGTAGGGGGGTAGCGAGTCCTGGTCGGTCTGGTTTTCGCGCAGTTCGGCCGTGGGCGGACGGATAATGATGTTGTTGGGGATCACTTCGCCATCGGGACCGAGCGCGCCTTCGGGCTTCCATGAATTGCGCAAGGTCGAGATACGGAACACCTGGGTCTTGTAGAGATCCTTGATCGGATTGAATCCGCCATTCATGTCGCCATAGAGCGTGGCGTAGCCGACCGACATTTCCGACTTGTTGCCGGTCGTCACGACCATCGCGCCGGTCTTGTTGGAGACGGCCATCAACAGCGTACCACGGGTGCGCGCCTGCAGGTTCTCTTCGGTGATGTCGCGCGCGAGACCCTTGAAGGTATCGGCAAGGATCTTCTCGAAGCCGTTGACCGCATCGGCGATGGGCAGGATCTCGTAACGGAAACCCAGCGCCTTCGCGAGCTTGTCGGCATCGTCGAGCGACACCTGTGCGGTGTAGCGAAATGGCAGCATGATGCCGCGCACGCGGTCGGCGCCGAGCGCATCCACGGCGATCGCGGCGCAAAGCGCGGAGTCGATACCGCCGGAGATGCCCATCAGCACGCCGGGGAAGCCGTTCTTGTTGACGTAATCGCGCAAGCCAAGCACACAGGCGGCGTAGTCGCCCTCGTCGCCTTCCGGTACCGGTGCGATCGGTCCGTCGCAGCGCCAGTGGCCGTCGATCTTCTCGAATGTCAGCGTTGTGACGCTCTCGGTGAAGGACGGCAATTGCGCACCCAGCGAGCGGTCGGCATTGAGCACAAAGCTCGCGCCGTCGAACACCAGTTCGTCCTGACCGCCGACCTGGTTGAGATAGACCATCGGCAAATGGCTCTCGGTGACGCGGGCGACCTGCACCGACAAGCGCAGATCCGTCTTGCCGCGGGCATATGGCGAACCGTTCGGCACGATCAGGATTTCGGCGCCGGTCTCGGTCAGCGTCTCGACCACGTCTTCGTAGTCGGCGGACTCTTCCATCCAGGTGTCTTCGCAGATCGGTACGCCGACGCGCAGGCCGCGGATGGTGACGGGTCCCGAGACCGAGCCGCGCGCGAAGACGCGCTTCTCGTCGAACACACCGTAATTCGGCAGATTGACCTTGAAACGGATCGCGCTGATGCGGCCGTCGTCGAGCAGCGCGCAGGCATTGTAGAGCTTGCCGCCATCGACCCAGGGCGAGCCGATCAACACAGCCGGACCACCGTCCGCGGTCTCGCGCGCCAGCTCCTCGATGGCCGCGCGGCAGGCCGCCTGAAATGCCGGTTTCAGCACCAGATCTTCCGGTGGGTAGCCGGCGATGAACAATTCAGGAAACACGATCAGCGTCGCGCCGTCGGCTTTGGCCTGCGCCCGCGCAGCGCGCGCCTTGGCGGCATTGCCGGTGATGTCACCGACGATGGGATTGAGCTGGGCGAGTGTGACGGTGAAGCGCGTCAATTCTGTCATGGAAACATCCAAGCCTACCGGCTCATCCTTCGCAACTGCAGGATTAGAAGATGCCTATGCGCTCACCGAGCGCATACAGCCAGGTCATGCCGGCGATCACAAGTGCGACGCCGACGGCCGCCGATCCCATGTCCTTCACACGCCCGATCTGCGGATCGTGTTCGGTAGTGAGCCGGTCGGCCAGTTTCTCGATGGCGGTGTTGAGCAGTTCGACGGTGAGCAGCAGCAAAACCACCGCCACCAGCTCGAGCCGACGCGCTGCGGTGGTCCCGATGAGAAACGACAAAGGCACCGCGAGGAGCAGTGCAAACAGCTCCTCGCGAATGGCCTGCTCCGATCGCGTCGCGAAGGTCAGGCCATTCCAGGTGTTGATGCAGGCCCGCCAGAGGCGCGACAAGTTTAGAGACCCGATGCCACCGGCAGCGGCTCCGCCCTGTCGACGCGGGACGTCTTCAGCAATTCGGCGATCAGGAACGCCATGTCGATGGACTGCTCGGCATTCAGACGCGGATCGCAGACCGTGTGGTAGCGGTCGTTGAGGTCCTCATCCGAAATGGCGCGCGCGCCACCGGTGCATTCCGTCACGTTCTGGCCGGTCATCTCCAGATGCACGCCGCCCGGATGGGTGCCTTCGGCGGCATGGATCTGGAAGAACGACTTCACTTCCGACAGGATACGATCGAATGGACGGGTCTTGTAGCCGGAATTCGACGTGATGGTGTTGCCGTGCATCGGATCGCACGACCATACCACCGAGCGCCCTTCCTTCTGCACCGCGCGGATGAAGCCCGGCAGATGCTCCCCAACCTTCTCGTGGCCAAAGCGGTTGATCAGCGTCAGGCGGCCGGGCTCATTGTCCGGATTGAGGACGTCGATCAGCTTGATCAGTTCATCCGGCTTCAGCGACGGGCCGCACTTCAGGCCGATCGGGTTCTTGATGCCGCGGAAATATTCCACATGGGCATGATCGAGCTGCCGCGTGCGGTCGCCGATCCAGATCATGTGGCCGGAGGTCGCGTACCAGTCGCCCGTCGTGGAATCGACGCGCGTGAAGGCCTGCTCGTAACCGAGCAGCAGCGCTTCGTGGCTGGTGTAGAAATCCGTCGAACGCAGTTCCGGATGGCTTTCCAGATTGAGGCCGCAGGCGCGCATGAAGTTCAGCGCGTCCGAGATACGGTCGGCCAGTTCCTTGTAACGGCGCGACTGCTGTGAATCCTTCAGGAAGCCGAGCATCCACTGATGCACGCTGCCGAGATTGGCGAAACCGCCGGTCGCGAAAGCGCGCAGCAGATTCAGCGTCGCCGCCGACTGGCGATAGGCCATCAGCTGGCGCTGTGGATCGGGCACGCGCGATTCTGGCGTGAAGGCGATGTCATTGATGATGTCGCCGCGATAGCTCGGCAGTTCCACGCCGTTGAGCTTCTCCATCGGCGAGGACCGCGGCTTGGCGAACTGGCCGGCGATACGGCCGATCTTCACCACGGGCAGCGCGCCGGCATAGGTCAGCACCACCGACATCTGCAGGAAGGCGCGGAAGAAATCGCGGATATTGTTGGCGCCATGCTCGGCAAAGCTCTCGGCGCAATCGCCGCCCTGCAGCAGGAAGGCTTCGCCGGCAGCCACGCGGGCGAGCGACTTCTTCAGATTGCGGGCTTCGCCTGCAAAAACCAGCGGCGGAAACGTGGCAAGCTGCGCCTCGACATCGCCAAGGGCCTTGAGATCCGGGTATTCCGGCATTTGCAGCACGGGCTTGCCGCGCCAGCTATCGGGCGTCCACCGCTCGGACATCACTTCTCTCCTGAAAACCGCGCTTTATGGCTGCGGAGGCCGCGTTATACACAGCGTAGATGGGGATCGCCAGTTCGAAATCCACATTGCGCCCCAAGCCCTTGCAGCCAAAGCCGAATTCGCATTTGCTAGGCCCGGGCAAGGAACATATGGGACACCATGGGAGAAACTGCGGTGTCGGAGGCTGCACTGGACGACGCTTTTGCCGATGACATCACCTTCCAGGCGACCGACGGCTATTCGTTGGGCGCGACGCTGTACCTGCCCCGCGGCGCCCGCACCCACGCGGTTCTGATCAATTCCGCAACCGCCGTTCCCCGCAAAATCTACAGAGGCTTCGCCAGCTACCTCGCCAGCCGCGGCTGCGCCGTGCTGACCTATGACTATCGCGGCACCGGAGATTCGCGGCCCAAGGCCGATCCCCTGTCCGGCCGGTCGAACGCGCTGGTCGGCTTCAAGGCGTCCATGACCGACTGGGCTGCGCTCGATGTTACCGCCGCGGTGACCTGGATGCGCGAGCGCTACAAGGCAATGCCACTTGCCTTTGTCGGGCATTCCTTCGGCGGTCAGGCACTCGGCCTGATCCCCAACAATTCCGAGGTGTCGCGCGCCCTGCTCATCGCGGCACAGGCCGGCACTTGGCGGCTGATGACGCCGCCTGAGGGCTACCGCATCTATGCGCTCATGAAATTCGTCGGCGCGCCGCTGGCGCGCGTCATCGGCTATGCGCCCGGCAGGATAGGCCTTGGCTACGATCTGCCACGCGACGTGTTTCTGGAATGGGCGGGCTGGGTCACCAGCGATCGCTACTTCTTCGACGACAGCAAGCTCAGGGCGCTGGTGAACTTTCCGCGCTACCGCGGCGAGATGCGGGCCCTGAGCTTCTCAGACGATCCATGGGCCACACGCGCCGCCGTCGAAATGCTCTGCGCCGGCTTCACGTCGATCAAGCCGGAGATCGACAGTATCCGCCCTATCGAGGCCGGCTCGAAAAAGGTCGGCCATTTCGGCTTCTTCCGACCGGAGCACCGCGACACGCTGTGGCGCGGCGCTGCCGAATGGATCCAGATGGAGAAATAGCGCAGATCGTAGGATGGGTAGAGCGCAGCGAAACCCATCAATCTCTTCGGTGAAAGCGATGGGTTTCGCGAAGACGCTCTACCCATCCTACGATCGCAACGACGACGCCCTGGTCAAACTATTCCGCGGCTTCGCGCACGTAGCGTGCGGTGGGCGTGCGCATCGTCACCAGCTCCTCGGCCGCACTCGGATGCACCGCCACCGTGGCGTCGAAGTCAGCCTTGGTCGCCTTCAGCTTCACGCAGATGCCCAGCACCTGGATGAGTTCGGCCGCCTCCGGTCCGACGATATGGGCGCCGACCACGATATCCGTCGCGCCATCGACCACCAGCTTCATCAGCACCCGGCTTTCGCTGCCGGAAATCGTCGATTTGATCGACCGGAAATTGGTCTTGTAGATATCGACGTGACTGAAGGTGGCGCGCGCCTCTCCTTCGCTCATGCCGACGGTGCCGACTTCCGGCTGCGTGAACACCGCGGTCGGGATATTGCTGTGATCGACCTTCACGGTCTTCTTGCCGAACACCGTATCGGCAAACGCGTGGCCTTCGCGGATCGCCACCGGCGTGAGGTTGACGCGATTGGTGACGTCACCGACCGCGTAGATATGCGGCACATTGGTTTGCGAGAACTCGTTGACGATGATGCCGCCATGGGCGGGCTTGAGCGCAACGCCAGCCTTCTCGAGGCCGAGATTGGCGGTGTTCGGATTGCGCCCGATCGCGAACAACACCTGATCGGACGCGATGCTTGCGCCGCTGGACAGATGCGTCGTGAATTCGTGCCGGTGTTTCTCGACCTTGGTCACCGTGCAGCCGGTAAGGATGGTGATGCCATCCTTTTCCATCTCGCTGCGGACATGGGCGCGCACGTCTTCATCGAAGCCGCGCAGGATGTTGTCGCCGCGATAGATCACCGTCACGTCGGAGCCCAATCCTGCAAAGATGCAGGCAAATTCGAGCGCGATATAGCCGCCGCCCTGGATCACGATGCGCCTCGGCAGTTCAGGCAGATGAAACACCTCGTTGGAGGAAATCACATGCTCGATGCCGGGAATCGCCGGCCCATGATTGGGCGCGCCGCCGGTCGCAATCAGGATATGCTTGGCGTTCACCGTCTCGCCGGTGCCGAGGCGCAGCGTGTGCGGATCCTCGAACACTGCGCGGGTCTTGACGGTCGTCGCGCCGGTCTTCTCCACATTGGACTGATAGACGCCCTCGAGCCGGGCGATCTCCTTGTCCTTGTTGGCGATGAAGGTCGACCAGTCGAACGTCGCCGTCGGGATCGTCCAACCGAAACCGGCGGCATCGTCGATCTCGCGCTGGACATGCGAGGCATAGACCATCAGCTTCTTCGGCACGCAGCCGCGGATCACGCAGGTGCCGCCGAAGCGATATTCCTCGGCCACCATGACCTTCGCGCCGTAGCCGGCAGCGATACGGGCGGCGCGCACGCCGCCAGAACCACCACCAATGACAAACAGATCGACGTCGACGTCAGCCATGATCGCTCCGAACTGGGGGCTGAGACCCGGGATGACGGGCCTCAGCTTACGCCCTTAGATTTCCTTGCCGCGCTTGCGCATTTCAGCGCGGAACAGGCCGTTGACCTGCTCCGAAAACTGCTGCGCCCACTGCTGCATATAGGTCATGCTGGCGGAAATCGACTGGGGCTCCTGCACCAGAAGTTTCTGGCCGAGCGGCGACTTGTAGAAAGTCGCAAGGTCCTTCAACTCCGCCTCTGTGAAGTCGCTGGCATAGATCTTCGCCATCTGCTCGGTGATCTCCTTGTCGCGCCCGGCCATCGTCTGCGCGATGGTGATGGCGACCTCATTGAGATCTTTCTGATAGTTCAGATTGCTCTGCAGCAGCGAATCCTTGACGCGCTGAACCATGTTCGGCACGGCATTGGCATACATCGCGCTGGCGTTCTTCATCGCCAGAATTTCCTTGGCGTAAGCGATCGCAGCTGGCGACGCCGGCTTGATCGGCCGCGCCTGTCCTTCTGGAGACGCCTGCTGCGCGGAGACCGGCAGCGCGATCACTGCAACGCTGAGCGCTAGACCAGCGGACAGCAGCATGTGCGAGAGCTTCTTCATTCCAATTCTCCTTGATTGCGCCGTTACGGACGCTCGAAAACGCGAATTCCCTGCGATCCTGCCAGCATGGCGGTGCTTGCCAGGCCGATAAACAAACCGTGCTCGACCACGCCCGGAATGGCGCCGAGCAGCCCGGCCAGTCGGGGCGCATCGGTGATGGTCCCGAGCCGGGCGTCGATGATCCAGTGGCCGCCATCGGTGACGAAAGCATGACCGTCCTTGCCGCTGCGAATGGCCATTTCGCCGGATAGGCCGCACTTGGCGAACACATCGGCAATCGCGCGGCGCGTGGCCGACAGGCCGAACGGGATCACTTCCACAGGCAGCGGGAAGCGGCCGAGGGTCGGCACCCATTTGGAATCGTCGGCGATGACAATCATGCGGTCGGACGCCGCCGCCACGATCTTCTCGCGCAGCAATGCGCCGCCGCCGCCCTTGATGAGATTCAGCGCCGGATCGACTTCGTCGGCACCGTCGACCGTGAGATCGAGCCGATCGACCTCGTCGAGTGTGGTCAGCGGCACGCCGCAACGCTGCGCATCGGCCCGCGTGGCCTCAGACGTCGGAACGCCAATAACCTTGAGACCGCCCGCCACGCGTTCACCGAGCAGTTCGACGAAGTGCTTCGCTGTCGATCCCGTGCCGAGTCCGAGCTTCATGCCATCACGCACATGTTCGAGCGCCTTGGCGGCAGCCTGTCGTTTCAGCTCGTCCATATTCATCGGCGCAGCGGTCCTTGCGGTTCACAATCGGTCCCGCGGACGGGATGCGCCGCATATCTAGCGACGTTTGGGGGCAAGGAACAGGGCGAAGGGCGTGCTTTCCCTGGGAATGCAGGCCTGCATTCCCAGGGGGATGCTGGGCTACGTCCGCCCCCCTTGCGGGATCGGCCGCGGACCGGTAGCGATCCGCTCATGACCCAAGCTCCCCTCGTCGTTTTCGACCTCGACGGTACCCTCGTCGATACCGCCCCTGATCTCATCAGCGCGCTGAATCATGTGCTTCATCAGGAGGGGTTGGCCCCCGTCCCGCTGGAATCCGCGCGGAAAATGATCGGCCAGGGCGCCCGGCGCCTGATCGAACGCGGGCTCGAGCTTGAGGGGCGGGAAATGACCCCGGACGAGGTCACACGCCTGACCGAGGATTTCATCGCTTATTACGCGGAGCATATCGCCGACGAGTCGCGCCCCTTCGAGGGCCTGATTGCGGCGCTCGACGAAATGGCGGGGCGTGGCTACCGCTTCGCGGTTTGCACCAACAAGCTGGAATGGCTGTCGAAGCTGCTGCTCGACAAGCTGGAGCTGACCAACCGATTTGCGGCGATCTGCGGCGCCGACACGTTCGGCGTCGCGAAGCCCGATCCTGTCATCCTGCAGCAGACGGTAGCGCGTGCCGGTGGCGTGATGTCGTCCGTTGTCATGGTCGGCGATGCCGGCCCCGATGTCGGTGTGGCGCGGCGGGCCAATGTCCCGGTGATCGGCGTTACATTCGGCTATACCGATGTCCCGATTATCGAGCTCAAGCCCGACATCGTGATCGACCATTTCCGCGATCTACCGGCGACTGTCGACCGCCTGTTGCCACGCCGCCTCGCCTAGCCTGTTCAGATAATTGAGTTTCTCAGGTTGTTCGGCGACTTCATTAACCATCAATTAACTATAAGCGGCCTGCGTGTTGCGTCATATGTGCGACGCTCCTATGGTTGCCGGGGGATGGCGGCTAGCCGCAAAACGTGACGGATATACCCATGCGTAGAGTAATAGTTTTGGCAGCGGCAGGCCTGAGCCTGGCCGGTTGCACCTCGTTCTCCATGGACGCATTCAAATCGGCACCGGAACCGGTTACCGTACAATTCGACTCGGTTCCGCCCGGCGCAGAGGTGGTCACGTCCATTGGCCCGAGCTGCAAGACCCCGTGCTCGCTGCCTCTGGCGACGGAAACCGGGTTCAGTGCAACCTTTACCCTCGCAAAATTCCAGCCGATGACAGTTCCGGTGACCGTCACCCGCGTCCCCGGGGATTTCACCTCGCCGGCACGAACCACGGTCGATCCCAGCCCGGTCGTCGCCGAGTTGCAGCCTGCGACGCCGCCACGCCGCGCCCGCAAGGCTGCCAAGCGTGCAGCAGCGCCTGCCGCGGCCCCGGCGGCCGCCGCATCTGCGGCGGGCTCGCCGTTCCCCGCGCCTCGCTGATCCACCAAACATATACGTTGGCGTGATTGTGCCAGCTGCAACACGTGACTAGATTGAACGTGCGGCGTTTTTCGCCGCGCGAGCAACCCGTGTTTTGCAGTCAGGCATCTGAATGACCGTCTCCGAGTTGAGCCCCGCCCTGGCCTCCTCTGCCATGACCGACCCGTTCGGCCGGCGGATCAACTATTTGCGTGTTTCGGTGACCGATCGCTGCGATCTGCGCTGCTTCTATTGCATGTCGGAAGACATGACGTTCCTGCCCAAGGCCGACCTGCTGACGCTGGAAGAGCTCGACCGGCTCTGCTCGGCGTTCATCGCCAAGGGCGTTACCAAGCTGCGGCTCACTGGCGGCGAACCGCTTGTCCGGCGCAACGTCATGGGCCTCGTGCGTTCGCTGTCGCGCCACCTCAAGACCGGCGCGCTGAAAGAGCTGACGCTGACCACCAATGGCTCGCTGTTGTCCAAATATGCCGCTGAGCTCGCGGATTGCGGCGTGAAGCGCATCAACGTCTCCCTGGACACGCTCGATCCCGCGAAATTCCGCGCCATTACGCGCTGGGGCGACCTCAACAAGGTGCTGGCCGGTATCGACGCGGCGCAGGCTGCGGGCCTGGCCGTGAAGATCAATGCCGTCGCCTTGAAGAACATGAATGAGGACGAGATCCCCTCATTGATCGAATGGGCCCACGGCCGCGATATGGCGCTGACGCTGATCGAAGTGATGCCGATGGGCGATATCGGCGAAGGCCGTATCGACCAGTATGTGCCGCTGTCTATGCTGCGCGCACGCCTCGCCAGTCAGTTCACGATGACCGATCTGCCCGACGATACCGGCGGTCCTGCCCGCTATGTTCGCGTTGCTGAAACTGGCGGCAAGATCGGCTTCATCACGCCGATGACCCATAATTTCTGCGAGGCGTGCAATCGCGTGCGCATCACCTGCACCGGAACGATCCATACCTGCTTGGGCCACGAGGATGCCTCCGACCTCCGCAAGCCGCTGCGGGCTTCCGCCGACAACGACCTCCTGAACGCCACGATCGACCGCGCCATCGGCCTGAAGCCGAAGGGGCACGATTTCATCATCGATCGCCGCCACAACCGGCCGAGCGTCAGCCGGCATATGAGCGTGACCGGGGGGTAACCCACCGGCGGTGCTCCGTCCTTCCCCCTCGACCAATGGCCTGCGACAAACCGTCAATTTCCGATTGACGATTGCATGACGCGCTGAAATGGTGCCGCCGAATTCTTTCGCCCAGCGGAAAAAGCTGCGCTTTCTCAGTGAGAAAGACGTGATGAGCGGACAGCGGGGCGACTTTCGGGGGGAACTGTGGACGTACTCAAATTCACACGTGCGATCGATGCACTGAGCGATGTGTTCGGCTTCATCGCCAAGTGGCTCGTGCTGCTTGCCTGCCTCGTCAGCGCCGGCAACGCCACGATCCGTTATCTCTTCAACTATTCGTCGAACGGCTGGCTCGAAATCCAGTGGTACATGTTCGCGGGCATCGTGTTCTTCGGCGCGGCGCAGACACTGCGCCTCAATGAGCATGTGCGCGTCGATCTGCTCTATTCGGCCGTCTCCGATCGCGCGCGGCTGTGGATCGACATCATCGGCCTCTGCATCTTCCTGCTGCCGGCGATGACATACCTCACTTACATGACGTTCCCGTTTTTCCTGAATTCCTGGAATTCGCAGGAAGTCTCCAGCAATGCGGGCGGCCTGATCCTGTGGCCGGTGAAGCTTGTGCTGCCGCTCGGCTTTGGTCTGCTGCTACTGCAGGGTGTGGCCGAACTCGCCAAGCGCATCGCCGCGCTCGCCGGCGTCGTCAAGATCGACACCCATTACGAAGCGCCGCTGCAATAGCGGCGTTCGCTTTTTCAGCCTCTCGCATTTCGACCAATCCGTTCGATAGAACCAGTTCGATAGTCAGGACCACCGATGTTTTCCTACGGCGTGTTCCCCCCGCTGATGTTCGGCACCATGATCTGCTTCATGGTGTTCGGCTTCCCGGTCGCCTTCTCGCTGGCCGCGGTCGGCCTGTTCTTCGGCATTCTCGGCATCTTCACCGGTCACTTCGATCCGTCCTTCCTGCAGGCGCTGCCGTTCCGCTTCTACGGCACGATCTCGAACGACCTGCTGCTGTCGATCCCGTTCTTCACTTTCATGGGCGCGATCCTCGAGCGCTGCGGCCTTGCTGAAGACCTGCTCGAAGGCACCGGCCAGCTGTTCGGCAAGATCCCCGGCGGCCTCGCTTATGCGGTGATCCTCGTCGGCGCCGTGCTCGGTGCCATCACCGGCACCGTTGCTGCTTCGGTCATCGCCATGGGCGTGATCTCGCTGCCGATCATGATGCGCTACGGCTACGACATGAAGCTCGCCACCGGCGTCATCGCCGCATCGGGCACCATCACGCAGCTCATCCCTCCGTCGCTGGTGCTGATCGTACTCGCCGACCAGCTCGGCCGTTCGGTCGGCGACATGTATCTCGGCGCCATCGGCCCTTCGATCATCCAGGTCGTGATCTTCATTCTCTATATCGTCGTATTGTCGATCCTGAAGCCGAGCGCGATGCCGCCGATCCCGGAACATGCGCGCGAGCCCATGAACTGGAAGCTCATCAGCCGTGTGCTGTGGGGCATGATCCCCTCGATCGTGCTGATCTTCCTCGTGCTCGGCACCATTGGCCTCGGCCTCGCGACGCCCACCGAAGCCGGCGCCATGGGCGCGGTCGGCGCGATGGTGCTCGCCGCACTACATCGCCGCCTTACCTGGCCGCTGATCGACCAGGCGATGACATCGACCATGCGCCTGACCTCGATGGTGGTGTTCATCCTGATCGGCTCGACCTGCTTCAGCCTCGTCTTCCAGGGCATGGATGGTGCGCGCTGGATCGAGCATCTGCTCACCGGCCTGCCCGGCGGCGCGATCGGCTTCCTGATCTTCGTGAACATCTTCGTGTTCTTCCTGGCGTTCTTTCTCGACTTCTTCGAGATCGCCTTCATCATCATCCCGTTGCTGGCTCCGGTCGCGGCCAAGCTCGGCATCGATCTCGTCTGGTTCGGCGTGCTGCTCTGCGTGAACATGCAGACGTCATTCATGCATCCGCCGTTCGGCTTCGCACTGTTCTATCTGCGCGGCATTGCACCGCCCGAAGTGAAGAGCCGCGATATCTATCTTGGCGCCCTGCCATGGGTCGGGATGCAGATCATCCTGGTGATCATCGTGATCTACTGGCCCGGTCTCGTGACTTACTGGATCGACAACACGGCTGTGGATACGTCCAACGTGAAGATCGAGATCCCGCAGATCGAAATGCCGGCGATGCCGGACTTCGGGCCCCCGAAATAACGGGAAAGTCGGGCTTAGCCGTCGAACACCACTTCGGCTTCGCCCAGCCCCTCGAACCGGACGGTGCACCGATCGCCCGGTTTGAAGAACGGCAGTCCCGTCCAGCTACCTGTGGTCACGACCTGGCCAGCCTTCACGCCGTCGCGCATCATATTCACCAGCGCGACAGCGCCTGCGATCGGGTCGTCGGTGGGGTGGCCACCCTTGCGCGCGACCTGCGTCTCGCCATTCACAATAAAGGTCATCTGCAGGTTCGGCAGATCGAGATGCGACCAGTCGGCGAGTTCGGGACCGGTGACCAGCCCGGCATTGATGCCGCAATCGGCGAGCTGTTCCATCTTCGGTCGACTGAGCGGATCGCGGAAGCGGCTTGAAACCACTTCGATCACCGGAAGCACCGCGACGGCCTTCGCGACCTCGTCGCGCGTGTAGGGCGCGCTGCGCGCCGGCAGATCGCGGGTAAAGCGGAAGGCGACCTCGCCCTCGACGCCAAGATGCGGGACTTCGGCCACCGACATATGCGCCGGGCTCGAACGGACCATCCGGGCTTCGATCAGACCGCGTGTCGGTTCGCCCTCGGGCGGCGCGCCGGCCTTGAAGGCACCGATGGGCTCTCCGACCCGCGCAGCAACCCGATCCTGAATCTCGTGCGCCTCCGCAACCGAAGATGGCGTGACGGGCAGCGCTTCGATCTGCGTTCCGCTGCGGCGCGCCCCGGCAAGAATGTCGGTGGCCGTTTCGATTTCAGATTCGGTCATGGCAAATTCGGCTCCCTCCAGGAACAGAACACTTAGCGGATTCGCGATCCGCGCACCGGCGAAGGGAGACCGCTTCAACAAGAAGCCTAGCCTTCTCACGAAGGCCGGGCTCCTTTTTTCGAAACACTCTTCGATCAGCTACGGGTGCGCGAGCGGATCATGAAACTGTCGAAGCTGTACTCGGCGACCTGCCACCAAGTGTACTGGTCGCCGCGGAAGGCCACCATGCTGTCATAGACTTTCTTGAACGCCGCATTGCTGGCCGAGGTCTCGGCATAAACATCGTTGGCAGCCTTCAGCGACGCATCCATGATGGATGCGGGGAACGGCCGCAGCTGCGTGCCACCGGCCACAAGGCGCTTCAGCGCCGGCGGGTTGTAGGCGTCGTAGCGTGCCTGCATGGTTTCGTTAGCGAGCGACGAGGCGGTCCTGATGATCGACTTGTAGCTGGCAGGAAGCTGCTCCCACTTAGCGAGGTTGACCATGTTGTGCAGTGTCGGACCGCCTTCCCAGAAGCCGGGATAGTAGTAATATTTAGCGACCTTCTGGAAACCGAGCTTTTCATCATCGTAAGGTCCGACCCATTCGGCGGCGTCGATGGTGCCCTTTTCCAGCGACGGGTAGATATCGCCGGCGGCCACCTGTTGCGGAACGAGCCCGAGCCTGGTGAGCACACGGCCGGCGAAGCCGCCGATGCGCATTTTGAGACCACTGAGGTCGGATGGCTCCTTCAGCTCCTTGCGAAACCAGCCGCCCATCTGGCAGCCGGTGTTGCCGGCCGCGAATCCGATGACGTTGTAGCCTTTGAGAAATTCATTGAAGAGTTCGGCGCCACCGCCCACCTGCAACCACGAGGTCTGCATCCGGCTGTTGAGTCCGAACGGAACCGCAGTACCGAACGCGAAGGTTGGATCCTTGCCTACATAATAGTAGGCCGCCGTGTGGCACATCTCCACGGTGCCGTTGGAGGCCGCATCCAGCGCCTGCAGACCGGGAACGATCTCACCGGCGGCAAATACCTGGATCTGGAATTTGTTGTCGGTGGCCTCGGCAACGGCCTTGGCGAATACCTCGCTGGCGCCATAGATCGTATCGAGCGATTTCGGAAAGCTCGACGTCAACCGCCATTTGATCTCCGGCGAAGATTGCGCGATGGCCGGCGTGGCAATAGCCGCACCGGCAGCCCCCAGACCGGCAGCCTTGATGAACTCACGACGCTTCATGATGTGCTCCCTGGATGTGAATGTGTCAGCGCCCTTCTTGGCGAGGGCGTTGGGAGCAGCATGGGCCAGGTTCCAGCGAGAAGCCACGGCGATTTGAGCGACGCAATGCAAAAAGCCCGACCTTCTCGCGAAGGGCGGGCTTCATGTTTGATCGAGGCTTAAGATCAGCCGCGGGTACGCGAGCGGATCATGAAGCTGTCGAAGGTGTATTCGGCGACCTGCCACCACAGATATTCGTCCGAACGATAGGCCTGCATCGCGTCGATCGACTTCTTGAAGTCGGCGTTCTTCGCGGAGATTTCAGCCCAGAGTTCGTTGGTGGCCTTGAGGCACGCATCCAGAACTTCATTGGTGAACGGACGCAACTGCGTGCCACCGGCGACGAGCTGCTTCAGTGCTGCCGGATTCTGCATGTCGTAACGAGCGGCCATCCAGCTGTTGGCATTGGCGCAGGCATTGGTGAGGATCGCCTGATAGCTCTTCGGCAGCGCGTTGTACTTCTCGAGGTTGGTGAAGGCGTGGACCGTCGGGCCACCTTCCCAGAAACCTGGATAGTAGTAGTACTTCGCGACCTTCTGGAAGCCGAGCTTCTGGTCGTCATAGGGACCGACCCACTCGGCAGCATCGATGGTGCCTTTTTCCAGTGACGGATAGATGTCGCCGCCCGCGAGCTGCTGCGGCACGACGCCGACCTTCTGCAGCACCTGACCGGCGATGCCGCCGATGCGCATCTTGAGGCCGGAGAGATCAGCAACAGTCTTGATCTCCTTGCGGAACCAACCGCCCATCTGCGTGCCCGTATTGCCGCAAGGGTGACCGATGACGCCAAATTTCTTGAAGAACTCGTTGCCGAGCTGCTCGCCGCCGCCCTGGTACCACCAGGAATTCTGCTGACGTGCGTTCAGGCCAAACGGGACCGACGCATAGATCGCGAAGGTCGGATCCTTGCCGACATAGTAGTAGGACACAGTGTGGCACATTTCGACGGTGCCGTTCGATGTCGCGTCGAGCGCCTGCAGACCGGGGACCAGTTCACCGGCCGCGAAGACCTGGATCTGGAATTTGTTGTCGGTCATTTCGGCGACCTGCTTCGCCATCATCTCGGCGCCGCCATAGATGGTGTCGAGCGACTTCGGGAAGCTCGATGCGAGGCGCCATTTGACCTCGGGCGCGGACTGCGCGATCGCCGGCGAGGCAACGGCGGCCACCGCGGCGCCGGCCGTCGAAACCTTCAAAAACTCACGACGCTTCATTCAAGCTCTCCTTTTGCGGGCGTTTTCCCTAGAATTCCTTTGAGCATATTCAGCGGCAAATCGTTGCGCGATTCAACCGAAGACGCTCTGGTGCAGAGGCTGTCTAACACGGTTATTCGGCCGCGGAAAACACGACGAACGTCGTTGCCAGCCCAATTGAACGAAAGTTCTATGCGACATCTCGGCCCCGGCCACCGGCCGGGTTACGCTGCCGCAATAACGCCCTGCAACCGGTCGCGGATCTGCGTGCCGATGGCCCGATAGATCGCGGCGTGCGGGCCGTTGGGCTCGCTCACGACCACCGGCGTGCCGGCATCCGACATGGCGCGGATGGACATATGCAGCGGCACTTCGCCGAGGAACGGCACCTTGAGCCGCTCGGCCTCGTGACGGGCGCCGCCATGGCCGAAAATGTCGGAGCGCGTGCCGCATTCCGGGCACTGGAAATAACTCATATTCTCGATGATGCCGAGCACGGGCACATTGACCTTGGTAAACATCGCAAGGCCGCGCCTCGCATCGATCAGCGCCAGATCCTGCGGCGTCGAGACAATCACAGCACCCTTCAGGGGCACGTTCTGCGCCAGCGTGAGTTGTGCATCGCCGGTGCCGGGGGGCATGTCGACGATAAGCACGTCGAGCGTGCCCCAGGCGACGTCGCGCAGCATCTGGGTGATCGCCGACATCACCATCGGCCCGCGCCAGATCATCGCGGTCTCCTCCTCGACGAGGAAGCCGATCGACATGATCGACAGACCGAAGCGCTCGATCGGGATCATCTTCCTGTTGTCGTCCAGGGTCGGCTTTTCATTGATGCCGGTCAGCCGCGGCACCGAAGGACCATAGATATCGGCGTCGAGCAGACCTACCTTCAGGCCGAGATCGCGCAGGCCCAGCGCCAGATTGAGCGCCGTCGTGGACTTGCCGACACCGCCCTTCCCCGAGGCCACCGCGATGATCGCGGCAACGCCGGGAATCTCAGCCTGTTTTGACATTGGGGAGTTGGCCGGGTTCGCGTGCGGGCGATGCGCCGAGACCGGCTGCACGCCGCCCGATTGCGGACCATGCGAATGCCCACCGGGACCATGGGAATGTCCTGCGTGGTCGTGGCGCTGCGGCGCAGGCGGTGCGCTGCCCGGCTTGCGCTCGGCGGTCAGCGCGACCATTGCACCGGTGACACCAGGGATCGCTCGCACTGCGGCTTCCGCCTGCGCGCGCACGCTTTCCCAGGCCCGCGCTTCAGCGGCGTCCACATTGATCGAAAACAGCACCTTGCCGTCGGTCACGACGATCTCGGACAAAACATCCGCATGGATCAGCGGCACGCCGCGCGGCGATGTCACCTTGGCCAGACCATCCAGAACCTGCTGCTGCGAAACGCTCAATGCGTGTCTCCCGATCGACGGACAAACTAGACCGCACAGATAGAGAACTTCCGCCCTAAGTCCATGCCGTTTCTAGGCTATGTTGAGAATTCCGAGATTGCTCTGGCACAAGACCGGCACCAGATTTTCTTTTGCAGCGCACCATAAGCGGCTGCAGCCATGAGCGGTAACGGGGGCTTTGCCGCGTCCTGTGCAGCGACTATGCTGGCGCTCCTCATCACCAGCGATCTCGCCGCCACCAACCAGGGCGGCGCCTCACTTCCCAACAGTCGACGTTCGGCAGCAAAGCCGACAGCATCCAAAGGGTACGGACATGGCCAAAGTTGCATTTATCGGTCTCGGCGTCATGGGTTTCCCCATGGCCGGTCACCTTGCCACCAAGGGCGGCCACGAGGTCACCGTCTACAACCGCAACGCAGCCAAGGCCAAAGCGTGGGTCGAGAAGTTCGGCGGCAAGTCCGCACCGACCCCAAAAGCGGCTGCCGAAGGCCAGGACTTCGTGATGTGCTGCGTCGGCAATGACGACGACCTGCGCTCGGTCACCATCGGCGCTGACGGCGCATTCAGCGGCATGACTAAGGGCGCGATCTTCGTCGATCACACCACCGCCTCCGCCGAAGTGGCCCGCGAGCTCGATGCCGCGGCGACCAAAGCCGGCTTCCAGTTCATCGACGCGCCGGTGTCGGGCGGCCAAGCTGGCGCAGAGAACGGCGCCCTGACCGTAATGTGCGGCGGCACCCAAGCGGCCTATGCGAAGGTCGAGCCGATCATCACGGCCTACGCCAAGATGCAGAAGCTGCTCGGTCCCGCAGGCTCCGGCCAGCTCACCAAGATGGTCAACCAGATCTGCATCGCCGGCCTCGTCGAGGCACTGTCCGAAGGCATTCACTTCGCCAAGAAGGCCGGTCTCGACGTCAATGCGGTGGTCGAGGTGATCTCCAAGGGCGCCGCGCAGTCGTGGCAGATGGAGAACCGTCACAAGACCATGAATGACGGAAAATTCGACTTTGGCTTCGCCGTCGAATGGATGCGCAAGGACCTCTCGATCTGTCTCGCCGAGGCCCGCCGCAACGGTGCCAGCCTGCCGGTCACGGCCACTGTCGATCAGTTCTACGGCGAGGTCGAAGCGCTCGGTGGCAAGCGGTGGGACACTTCAAGCCTCTTGGCAAGATTACCCCGGTAACCATCTAGGTTTGCTGAACAAATCACGGTGGAGCGGCGCCGTACAGGTGCCCTCCGTCGATACCATTTTTATTGAATATTAACCGGATTACTTCGTTCTTTAAGGCACCTCTTAATGATTGTGCGGCACAGATAGGGTCTGTGAAAAACCGCGCGCGTTTGCGTGCAGGATTTGTGTACGAGTGATGAGTGAGCCCGCCGCCAGGCCCGAGGTCGTCCAGCTTCCGGCTGAAACGCCCGTCGCTGTTCCGCCGCGCAATCGCCGGGCGGCACAACAGCGGGTGCGCGAAGCGCGCGACCGGCTGACCTCGACTTCAGGAACACGCCCCGCTTTCGATCGCGAACTGCTCCGCCAATACGCCCAGACCCGCCTCTCCGCCTCGCTCGTCATCACGCTGCTGGTGGTCGGCACAGGCATCCTGTTCGGGTTCTGGATGCAGCCGCTGCCGGCCGCCGCATGGTCATGCGGCATGCTGTGCATTCACGCGGTGATCCTGCGCGCCTGCAATCGCTATCTGGCGGAAACACCGACACCCAACAGCACGCATAAATGGCGGCTGCGCTTTATCTTTCTGGACCTGCTCTACGGCCTGTCGTGGACGGTGATCCTGGTGCATCCGACCGGCGTCGACGTCGTCTCCAATTCGCTGATGATGTTCCTGATGCTGCTGGTGGTCGCGGTCTCCAGCATGCTCGCCGCGAGCCTGCCGATTGCCGCCTTTGCCGCCACCGCGCCGGTGACGCTCGGCGTGGCGCTGAGCTTCATCCTGCGCGGTACCTTCGACAACTACGTGCTGGCCGTTCTCGCCGTCGCAGCCGAAGGCTATTTCGCGCTTCTGGCGCAGCGGCTGCATTCGACCACGCTCGCGACACTGGAAGCCCGCGCCGAGAAGGACGCCCTGATCGGCGAACTCGAACAGGCCAAGGCCATCTCCGACGAAGCGCGCCACCGCGCCGAAGCCGCCAATGTCGCCAAGTCGCGCTTCCTCGCGCAGATGAGCCATGAACTGCGTACACCGCTGAACGCCATTCTCGGCTTTTCCGAAGTGATGAAGAGCGAGATCTTCGGTGGCCATGCCGTGCCGGTCTACAAGGACTACTCGGCCGACATCCATAATTCCGGCGTGCATCTGTTGAATCTGATCAACGAGATCCTCGATCTGTCCCGCATCGAAGCCGGCCGCTACGAGCTGAATGAAGAAGCCGTCTCGCTCGTGCATGTCGTCGCGGACTGCCATCACCTCCTGAAGCTGCGCGCATCGAGCCGCGGCATCACCATCCACGAAGTGTTCGAACACGGCATGCCGCGGGTCTGGGGCGACGAGCGCGCTTGTCGGCAGATCGTGCTGAACCTGCTGTCGAATTCGATCAAGTTCACGCCACAGGGCGGCGAGATCTGGCTCAAGGTCGGCTGGACCGCCTCCGGCGGCCAGTATCTGAGCTGCAGGGACACCGGCTCGGGCATCGCCGAAGACGAGATCCCGATCGTGCTGGCCTCCTTCGGCCAGGGATCGAACTCGATCAAATCGGCCGAACAGGGTGCCGGTCTCGGTCTGCCGATCGCCAAGAGCCTGATCGACATGCATGGCGGCACATTCACGCTGAAATCGAAACTGCGGATCGGCACCGAGGTGATCATCACTTTCCCGCCGGAGCGTGTGATGTCCGCGCTTGCTCCGATGGCGCCCGATGGACCACCGTTGCAACCCGATTACGAGATGAACGTCGCCGACGAAAAGCGTCGGGCCCGTAACAAACCCATCATGAATGCAGGAACCGGGCTGTGATTTCGACGCTTGCGCAAGCGAGCCGATCCGCTTCAATATTACTGGATGAGCAAAGAAACGCCGTGCATCGCAGTCTGCTTCATCGACCCCAAGACCAAGCTCTGCCTCGGCTGCGGACGCACGCTGCCGGAGATCGCGCGCTGGGGAAAAATGGACAGCGCGGAGCGTCTGGATACGATGGCACTGCTGCCGGCCCGCATGGCCGAGGCGGGGCTGGAGCCTTCGTCGACATACGCCGCGAAGAGGACATCCGCGGCCACCTGAGAGGCTCGCCATGAGTCGGGTCTTTCTTCTCGTCATCGTCATTGTCGCGACGGCAGGCGCCGCCCTCGCCTATGGCGATCCCAAGCAGATCTCCAAGGCCGGCAATCTCGTCACAGAAATTTTGCGCAAGCAGAGCCCGCCGCCACTGCGGCTGGTCGACGTCCCGCGCGGCAACACTGGCGAGTTCGGGCTTCAGGTCAAGATCAACGGCGTCCAGACGGCGATGGTGATCGATACCGGCGCAACCTCGGTGGTGCTGACTTATGAAACCGCAAAGGCCGCGGGCCTGCCGCTCGAATTGCTCGACTACAATGTCGATGTGGAAACTGCGGGTGGTCGCACCAAGGCGGCACGATTGACGCTGGATCGCCTCGCCGTCGGCAAGCTGGTCGAGCGATCCGTCCCGGCACTGGTGGTGCCGCGTGGACAGATGAAGACCAATCTACTCGGGATGAGCTTTCTCGATCGACTGGAGAGCTGGGAAGTGCGCGCAGACAGGCTGATGCTGCGCGGCTATCCGTAACTAGGCCGCGACCGACTCCGCAGGCTCATCCTCGACCAACGCAATTGCCTCGCGCAGGACATTGATGCTCGCACCATGCTTGACGCCATTCTCCGCCAGATAACGCCGGAATGCGCGTGCGCCGCGCACGCCGTGGAACGCGCCGACAAAATGCCGGGTGATCGAATGCAGCCGCGTGCCCTGCGCGAGTTGATCCTCGATATAGGGCATCATCGCCGCGAAGGCGTCTTTCATCGTCGCATGGGGCGCGGGCTCGCCGAACAATTCGGGATCCACCGACAGCAGCCGCCACGGCTCCTGATAGGCCGCGCGGCCGAGCATCGCGCCATCCACATGCGCCAGATGTTCGGCGGCTTCAGTGATGCCTATGATGCCGCCATTGATGATGATCGGCACGCCGGGCATTGCCGCCTTGAGCCGATAGACGCGGTCGTAGTTCAGCGGCGGAATATTGCGGTTCTCTTTCGGCGACAGGCCGTTGAGCCACGCCTTGCGCGCATGCACGATCAGGCCGTCGGCGCCGGCGGCGACCACCGCGCGTGCCAGCGTATCGAGTGCGACTTCGGGATCCTGATCGTCGATGCCGATACGGCACTTGACGGTGACCGGCACATCGACAGCCTGCTTCATCGCGGCCACACCGCGCGCCACCAGATCCGGCTCGGCCATCAGGCACGCCCCGAAGCGCCCGTCCTTCACACGATCCGAGGGGCAGCCAACATTGATGTTGATTTCGTCATAGCCGAAATCCGCGCCGATCTTCGCAGCCTCCGCAAGGTGCGCCGGCTCCGAACCGCCCAGCTGCAACGCCACCGGATGTTCGCTCGCGTCGAATCCAAGCAGCCGCGCGCGGTCGCCATGGATCACGGCGCCCGTCGTCAGCATCTCCGTATAGAGCCGCGCCCGTCGCGACAGCAGACGATGGAAGACGCGGCAATGCCGGTCAGTCCAGTCCATCATCGGGGCAATGGAAAAGCGGCAGTATAACATATTGTTTTCATTGAACTTTGTGATTTTAGTTCGTGTATCTGATTTTTGGGCTGACATATGGTCAGAGCCACAGAGCTAAAGCATTTTCCTTTCTTTTCAACTGCTTGATCAGATCTCAGTCCTGTTCGCGGAGATTTCCCCTCGCCGGCACAGTATTGCGGTACCGGATGACCCAAGAGCAGCGATTATATGTCCACGGTCATCGACAGGAGATACGTACGCGGTGCTCCCAGGAAGAACGTTCCGAATGAGGCCACGCTGGACCAGTAATTCGCACCGGTCACATTCTGAACGTTCGCGCGGAAAACCGTCTTCCTGCCGTTGATTGCCGTCGTGTAACGGGTACCGAGATCGAGTCGCGTCCAGTCCGGAATGGGTTGCTTGTTCGCTGTATCGACGAACTGCTTGCCCGTGTAGATGACTGCCCCATTCAAAGTGAGCCCCCTCACCCACGGGAGATCCCACTCGGCGCCAATATTGGCCTGTACGTTCGGAACGCCGATTGGCGTGTTACCCACGTTAGCCGCGACAGCGGTCTTCGTCAGGGTGCCATCCAGCAGCGACAAGCCTCCGAGGACACGGATATCGGGCATGAGTTCGCCATAGACGTTGAATTCGAGCCCACGGACTTGCTGTTCGGCGGTCGCCGCGAAGCGTCCGCCGGACAGCTCGCCGCTCGCCTTCGATATCTCGAAGGCGCTGAAGGTGGTGGCGAACCGACCGAAGTCCAGCTTGATGCCGGCCTCGTACTGCTTGGCGATGTAGGGCGAGAGTACTTCGCCGAAATTGGAAGCGGTCTGGGGCGCGACGTCGCCTCGGCTTAGACCTTCGATATAGTTCGCGTACAGAGAGACGTTGTCCCGGGGCCGGATGACGAGACCAACCACTGGGGTAGTCGCGCTCCTGTCGTAGGACGACGTGAGCGTTCCGACATTGGAGAGATAGTTGTTCGCCTCGATGCCCTGGCGCCGGACACCCAAAGTCAACAAGACACGCTCATCGAGCACGGACAAGGTGTCAGCAATCGAGAGCCCCGTGAGTTCACTGTCCGAGAGCCGAGGGCGCTCGCTGATCTCGTTCGCGAACTGGGTCGGCGCCACCGTCGGATTATAGATGTTCGACGTGACCAGACTGCCATTGGTGAGTCGCCGGTACAGCGCGTCATGATAGACCGAAGCCTGGAAGGCGACCGCGTGGTGGACGACGCCGGTATCGAAGCGGGCGCGGACGCCACCATCATATGTGGTTCGATCGATGCTAAGCCCGAAAAATTGAGGCGTTGCGGTCGTGTCACCGCTCGTATTGATGATCGTCGGAAGACCGAAGAATCGCTCGACGTTAGTCCGAGATCCGCCCACGTCGGCGAACAGCGTAACCTGATCGCTTACATCGTATTCGGTCCGCAGCAAGGCAGATTGATCGTTGATGTGCGACCATTCCCATGGTTGCGTCATGTTCAACCGACCATCCGGCGCCTTTGATACTTGCAGGCCGGGAGCCATGAGAAAGGGACGTGACGGAGCGTCGAACCGATCGGTCTGGGCGATGAGGTAGAGCCAGGACCTGAACCGTTCGCCCTGATAGTCAAGGGCCAGCGATCCGACACCTGTCGTTTCGGACTGGCGGTCAATGGGCGTATCGCCGTCGCGCAGGCTGCCGTTGACGCGCACGCCCCATTCCTTGCTGTCACCGTAACGCCTCGCAATATCCCAGTGGCCACCGAACTGTGCGGCAGAACCGTAACTTGCGGTGAAGCGAGTCAAGTCCTCTCCCGCGCGCTTGGGCACGACATTGATGACGCCGCCGACGCCGCCATTGGGCGCAATGCCCGAGAGCGCGGCTGAGGGGCCCTTGAGCACTTCGATGCGCTCGACGTAATCCGTGAAGATGCGGTATGTCGGTGCGATCCCATAAAGGCCCTCGAAGGCGAACTCACCGCTGTTGCCTTCGTTGACCGGGAAGCCGCGAATGTTGAAGGAATCGAGCACACCGCCCGTTGGGTGGGAACTGCGCACGGAAGGATCCAAGATCAAGGCATCCGCAGCCGTCGCCGCCTGCTGATCCCGGATGAACTTGTCCGTGTAACTCGTCATATTGAACGGCGACTTCATCGTATCGGTGTTTCCGAGCAGTCCCAGCCGTCCGCCTTGAGCGACCTGGCCGCCTGCAAAGGCGGGCACGACACCCGGCTGCGACGGCCGCGATTGCGCCGCGACGATTTGCGTTTGCGGGGCGTCAGACACCGTGGCGCGCCGCGAAGTTGATCGGACCCCGGCGACATTTCGTTTGATTGGTGCGCGGCGGACCAACCGCTGCGTCGGAGCATCGACGGTCACAGGAGGAAGAGCGGTGGCGCCTTGCGGTGTTTGGGATTGAGCAGGCGATTCAAACCACGCCACAAACGCCACGCCACCTAGTAGTGTCACGCCAAAGCGAGCCACCGTCCGAACCCCACCTGCAAGTCGCATTCCCAGAAAGTCCTTCATCAACAGCACGTCGGCCGACGCGAAATGGTTCCGCACGTGGCCTGCAACGACCATAGCTCCGAGATCCGCTCTCCGCGTCCGAGCAGGGCCGACACTCAACGTGAATCATTTTCTCCGCAGAATCGCATTCCGCGTTAGCCGCCTGTGCCTCATCGGCAACGTCCGATTGCTCGTGATCTGCAGCGCTTCACTAGAGAGACGCCATCGTCACCGCAACGCTAATGCACGCGCTGCGATTTAGAATGCCTCGATCATCGACGAATCGAGTCAGTTGAAATCGTGTCTGGAAAGATTCCAAAGGTGCTTTGAAAGACTCAAAATCAGTGCCGTTGAAATTTGGCAGGAAGATAGACGCAGCGCTCTCGTCGGCGAGCCATGCTTTTCCTGAACGCGGCAACGTAATAGGCTGCGCTTTTCTGGAACGCTCCAGACATCGTCACGGCCGACTGTTGCGCGCAACCATTTCGTTCCTGTCGCTGTCATTACGACGACAATCTGCAGCAGCTCAAGATGCGCAAATCAAAGGGAACGTGAAGAGCTCTGGCGATGGTTCGATGGGCCGCCGTCGTCTACTAATATGGTCGCCCTGTTTTCATAGCGGCGAGCAGCCTGACTGGCGCCGCGGCCCGTGCAGAGAAATCGACTTTCGATGTCGTTCGTGGAGCCGAACTACAGCTCAGTCCTTGTATTCATACAACAAGCGGGCGCGGATCGTACCTTCGAGCGCCCGAATGTCTGCCAGCACCCGCTCGCTATCCGCCGCCGATGCATCGGCGTCAAGGACGACATAGCCGATGTCGTTGTTGGTCTCGTAATATTGCGCGGCGATGTTGACCGCATGGCGCGCCAGCACTTCGTTCAGCCGCCCCAGCATGCCCGGAACGTTGCGCTGAACCTGAATGAACCGGGTGCCTGACGGACGCGCCGGCAGTTGCACCTGCGGGAAGTTCACCGTGCCCATAGTCGACCCGCTGTCGCTGTAATCGATCAGTTTGCGTGCGACTTCGGCGCCGATGCGCTCCTGAGCCTCTTCGGTGGAGCCGCCGACATGCGGCGTCAGGATGACGTTCTCCAGACCCTGCAGCGGAGTAACGAAGCGCTCCTGATTGGAGCTTGGCTCGACGGGGAATACGTCGACGGCCGCGCCACGCAATTTGCCCTGGCGCAGTGCATCAGCCAGCGCATCGAGATCGACCACGGTGCCGCGGCTGTTGTTGATGAAATAGGCGCCGTCCTTCATGGCGGCGAACTCGTCGCGACCGATCATCCCCTGCGTGGCCGGGGTTTCCGGCACATGCATGCTGACCACATCGCTCTGCGCCAGCAGTTCCTGCAGGCTTCCGACAGGCTCGGTGTTGCCGTGACGCAGTCGATCGGTGTGATCATAGAAGATCACGCGCATGCCCAGCGCTTCCGCCAGGTTCGAGAGCTGCGAGCCAATGCTGCCGTAGCCAACGATACCAAGCGTCTTGCCGCGCACCTCATAGCTGTTATTGGCCGATTTCTCCCAACCGCCTTCATGCGCCAGATTGGAGCGCGAGATGATCCGGCGGAACAGCATGACGATCTCGCCGATCACCAGTTCGGCAACCGAGCGCGTATTCGAGAACGGCGCGTTGAACACGGGAATGCCACTACGGCGCGCCGCGTCGATATCCACCTGATTGGTGCCGACGCTGAAGCAACCGATCGCGATCAGCCGGTCCGCGGCATCGAGCACGTCCTGGGTGATCTGCGTGCGCGACCGGATACCGAGAATGTGTACGCCCTTGAGTGCTTCCTTCAGCTCATTGCCACCGAGCGCCTTGGAGAGCCGCGTCACGCTCGAATAGCCCGCCGCCTCGATCAGCTCGACCGCGCTGTCGTTCACGCCTTCGAGCAGAAGGATTTTGATCTTGTCTTTCGGGAGGGAAAGCTGCGGCAAAGGCAGGCTGTTCATGGTCACGGTCGCGGCGTCCTTTGAGCAATGAATGAGATAGAAACCACGCTGGAGCGGTAAAGCCCCGGTTGGTCCGGCTCACATCGTCTGGTTTGGTTTGGCGCCTGTTTAACGTCACCGCGCCGATCTTGCTACGGGTATCTAACCCATTGAAATCACTTATCTCTGATCCAAGGTCATAGAGAAGCCGGCTCGGGACCGCGCTGTGGCCTGCGAGAATCTGGAGCAGCCTGCGCACCAGCGCGCTCCCCCAGGGAACGGAACGGGGCCCGGGAAATTGTCACGTGACTTCGGTACGAGGCGCGGACAGCGCCTTCCTTCCCCAGCCTCATGGTGCCCCATTTCCGATCTCAATCCCGATACCACCGAGCACGCTGATTTGCGCGGCGGACATTCGCCGTGGTTTGCCGGCCTGCAGCATGCCCCCCGTCGGCCCCTTACCGAAGACATCACATGCGATGCCCTGATCGTCGGCGGCGGCATCACCGGCGCCCTGATGGCCGAGCAACTGACGCGGCAGGGACTGGATGTGGTGATCGTCGATCGCGAATTGCCTGGGCGCGGCAGTACAGTAGCGAGCACGTCGATGCTGCTGTGGGAGATCGATCGTTCGCTGGAGGAGCTGACACATCTCTATGGCTATGAGCGCGCCGCGCGTGCCTATCGCGCCAGCTATGACGCCGTCCATGGATTGAAGGCGCTGGTCCGGACGCTCAACCTGCGATGCGACATGCGTGCGAAGGACTCGCTCTATCTTGCCGCAGGCGAGAGTGCCAAAGGGCTGATCGACGAGCACGCGCTTCGCGCGCGCGCCGGCCTGCCCGGCACACTCCTCGATCACAAGACCCTCCTGTCCGAATACGACATTGCCCGGGCGGGTGCCATCGTCTCGCCGGACTCGGCAGATTCCGATCCGTTGCAACTGGCACTGGGACTGCTGAATGTCGCCACGGCGCGCGGCGCGCGATTATTCGAGGCGGAGACGGCCGCGTTCGACTCCGCAGGCCACGCCGTCGGCGTTCAATTGACTGACGGCCATACCGTCGAGGCCCGCCACGTCGTGCTGGCCACCGGCTATGTTATGCCCGATATCGTGCACACAACGGTACAGAAACCCTCTTCAAGCTGGGCGATCGCGACGAAGCCGCAGCCGGACAGACTCTGGCGCGACGGCGTACTGATCTGGGAAGACAGCAAGGATTATCTCTACGCCCGAACCACCGCATCCGGCCGCATCATCATCGGCGGCGAAGACAGCGACGAGATCATCGATCCCGATGCACGCGATGCCCTGATCCCTGCCAAGGCACGTGCGCTGAAGGAGAAGCTCGCATCGCTCTGGCCACGCGCCGAACTTGCCATCGACTATCGCTGGGCCGGCACTTTCGACACCACGCGCGATGGGCTGCCGCTGATCGGACCCGTGCCCGGCCATCCGCATCTCTATGCCGCCTATGGTTATGGCGGGAACGGCATCACCTTCAGTTATCTCGCAGCGCAACTGATCGGCGGGATGATCGCGGGCAAACGCTCGCCATTGCTGGATGACTTCGCGCTGCAGCGCGATATCGCCTGAAACTTAGCGCGCTCGACTCGGCGAATTCAGCTATCCCCATTCTACTGTCACCACGTGATCAAAACGCAGGCGGCGAACGCCCCGTTTTGCGTCAGCGACACTGATTGACTTCCAAAAGACGATTGTTAGCATACAAGTGAATTTTGGCCCTCCTGCCCGGGGTTTTTCCATATGAAGCCGGCGCCGTTCACGCGACACGTCCCACGCACCGTGGATGAAGTTGTGAGTGCATTGGCCGAGTTTGCGCCGCTCGATGGCCGCATTCTGGCGGGCGGCCAGAGCCTGGTGCCGATCATGGCGTTCCGCATGGCGCGGCCAGCACACTTGATCGATATCAATGAGGTCGAAGGGCTCGACCGCCTCGCTGTCGACGGCGACTATCTCTCGATTGGCGCGCGGGTGCGCCACGGCGCATTCCACAAGCCTGTCATCGACGGTCCGCTTGGTAAGCTCCTCGCTTTCGTCGTCAGCCACATCGCGCATTATCCGATCCGGATGCGCGGCACGTTTTGCGGCAGCCTCGCCCATGCCGACCCTGCATCGGAATGGTGCCTCGTCGCGGCAACGCTGGACGCCAATCTAGTGGTGAAAAGTGTGCGCGGCGAACGCATCGTGCCCGTCACCGATTTCCTCGAAGGCATCATGTCGACATCGCTGGCCGAGGATGAGTTCCTCGCCGAAGCGCGGTTGCCGCTGCTGCCCGACGATACCAAGTTCGGCTTCTATGAATTCAGCCGCCGTGCGGGCGATTTTGCGATGTCTGCCGCACTCGTTACCTATCGTCTCGTCGATGGCCTGATCGCCGATGCACATGTCGGCATTGGCGGTGCCGAGGATCGTGCGCGACGGATCACTGAGGCCGAAGACGTGTTGAACGGTCAGGTTCCCTCGCCGGACCTGTTCGTCGCCGCCGGTGAAGCCGCAGCGAATGCAATCGAACCGCTGGAGGATATTCAGACCACGGCCGAATATCGCTGCGATCTGGTCCGCGCCGTGACGCGCCGCGCGCTGGAGCGGTCGACGCAATGACGATCCACACCAAGGGCACCGGCACGACCTGGGTTGGGCGCTCGATCCGCCGGCTCGAGGATCCCGCCCTCGTCACCGGCCGCGGCCGCTTCACCGCGGATATGCCGGCCACACACTGGGTGCGCTTCGTCCGCAGCAGCGTGGCCGCCGGAACGATCGAGAATATTACGGCACCAGGGGGCGCAGGCACCGTCACGGCCAAGGACCTCGCAAAGCTGAAGCCGATCCGGCCGATGCTGAGCAAGTTCAATTATGTCGCGGTCGGTCAGCCGATCCTTGCCGATGGAGTGGTGCGGTTCACAGGTGAGTCCATCGCGGCCGTCTACGCGCCGAGCAAGGATCAGGCGGAGGACATTGCCGATCAGGTCGAGGTCGAGATATCCGAAGGCGCACCGCTGATCGATGCGATGGATGCGCTTGCCGAAGGCGCTCCGCTGGTTCACGCCGACACCAAGCACAACGTAATCGTCGAGGGTCGCATCGCGACACCCGGCTTCGAGGATGTTTGGAAGACCGCACACAAGGTGCTGCATGTTGAAGCGCGCTCGCACCGTCAGAATGCGACGCCTATGGAGGCCCGCGCGGGTCATGCCTCCTATGACGCATCGACCGGCCGCGTGACGCTGACCTGCACCACGCAGATGCCGCATCTGACGCGCACGGCGGTGTGCGACATTCTCGGCATTCCGGAATCCGATCTGCGCGTCGTCGCCCCCGATGTCGGTGGCGGCTTCGGCCAGAAGATGTCGCTGGCGCCGGAATATGTGCTGCTGGTCTGGCTGGCGCGCAAATTGCGCAGCTCCGTGGCCTGGACCGAGGATCGCCGCGAAAACCTGATTGCGAGCTTTCACAGCCGCGACCAGCATGTGCAGCTCGAAGGCGCGTTCGACAAGAGCGGCAAGCTGCTCGCTTTGCGCGGCGATATCGTCGCCAATATCGGCGCCTATTCCTGTTTCCCGACGACCTGCGGCGTCGAGCCCTTGATGGCGCTGGCCGAACTCCCCGGCCCCTATGACGTCCGCGCCTATGATTGTCGCTCGCGCGGCGTGATGACCAATACCTGTCCGATGGCGCCCTATCGCGGCGTCTCGCGGCCGGTCATCACCTTCGTGCTCGAACGGCTGATGGACAAGGCTGCCGCAGCCTTCGGCATTGAACCGACTGAATTGCGTCGCCGAAACCTCATCGACAAATTTCCCTATACATCAGCGACCGGTCTCGTCTTCGACGACGGCAGCTACAAGGAAACCATGGAGATGGCCATCAAGGCCATCGACCTCGACGCATTCCGCAAGCGCCAGAAGATCGCGCGCGATGCCGGCCGCTATCTCGGGATCGGCCTTGCCACCTTCTCCGAGCGTACTGGCTATGGCAGCCCGGCTTTCGCGGCACGCGGGATGGAGATCACGCCGGGCTTCGAGACGGTGTATCTGACCATCGATCCCTCGGGCTTCGTCGAAGCGCGGATCGGCTCGTCGCCGCATGGCCAGGGACTGCGCACATCACTGGCGCAGATCATCGCCGACGAGATCGGCATCGATCCGGAATTCATCAAGGTGGTTCACGGCGACACAGACCGCTCGCCCTATGGCTGGGGCACATTCGCCAGCCGCTCGCTGGTGCTCTCGGGCGGCGCCAGCTTGCTTGCGGCGCAGAAGATCCGCGCCAAACTGCTGAAGATGGCGAGCCATTTCCTTGAAGCAGCGCCCGAAGACATCACGCTGCAGTCCGGCTCGGCGCATGTGATCGGCACCGACCGCTCCGTCACCATCGCGTCGATGGCGCGTGCGGCCTATCACCAGACCCACATCTTCAAGGGCGAGATCGAACCGGGTCTCACCGAAACCGGCACTTACGATCCATCCGGAACCTTCTCCAATGCCTGCCATGTCGCCATCGTCGAGGTCGATATCGAGACTGGCCGCGTCGAGATGGAGAAATTTCTGGTCGCGGAGGATGCCGGGCTGATCATCAATCCGATGATCGCCGACGGCCAAGTCCATGGCGGCGTCGCGCAGGGCATCGGCAACGCGCTGCTGGAAGAGATCATCTATGACGAGACCGGCAATATCCTGACCAGCACGCTGGCGGATTTCCTGCCGCCGACGACGCACGAAATTCCCGAGATCGAGTTGCATCACATCGAGACCCTGACCGGTAACTCCATCACCAAGGCCAAGGGCCTCGGCGAAGGCGGCGCCATCGGCGCGCCGGCAGCGGTGATCTCCGCAATCAACGATGCGCTGTCGCCATTCGGAATCTCCATCGATGAAATGCCGGCAACGCCACAGCGTATTCGTGCGGCCCTGCGCGCAAGCGGGAAATTGCCAAGCAACGGAAAACTTGCATGAGCGACAAGACCGACATCACCCTCACAATCAACGGCCAGTCCCACGCCATTCGCGTGGAGTCGCGCCGGACCCTCGCCGACGCGATCCGCGAGGACTGTGGCCAGACCGGCACGCATATCGGTTGCGAGCACGGCGTCTGCGGCGCGTGCACCGTGCTCGTGAATGGCGAACCGGTGCGCTCGTGCCTGATGTTCGCGCAGCAGGCGGACGGCAAGCAGATCCGCACCGTCGAAGGCCTCGCCGATGGCGACGAGATGCACCCGATGCAGCGCGCCTTCATGGAGAACCACGGGCTGCAATGCGGTTTCTGCACACCCGGCTTCCTGATGCTCGCCGTCGGCGTGCTGGAGCGCGAGCCGGATATTTCCGACCATGATCTGGTCGACGTGCTGTCGTCGAACCTGTGCCGCTGCACCGGCTATCAGAACATCATCAAGGCGGTCCGCGCCGCCGCGGTGGAGATGCGCCAGTCGTGACTGCTGCCGCCAAACCGGGACTGGTTGGCCAATCCGTCACTCGCAAGGAAGACGGCCCGCTGCTGCGCGGCCAGGGCAAGTTTGCCGCCGATATCAACTTCCCGAACCAACTCTATATGCGTGTGGTGCGCTCGAACTACGCGCACGGCAATATCGTCTCGGTCGATCTCGCGCCGGCTCTGGCGATTCCGGGCGTGGTCGCCGCCTGGAGCTTTGCCGATGTCTCCGAGATTCCACCGATTGATTTCCGTCTGACGCGGCTGGAGCAACTCGCCGCCTATCGCCAGACCATTCTGGCCAAGGACAAGGTGCGCTATGTCGGCGATCCCGTCGCCGTCGTGTTCGCCGAAGACCCCTATCTTGCCGAAGATGCCGCCGAGCATGTCGAGGTCGAGATAGAAGAACTGCCGGTGATCCTGCAGGCCGATGGCGAGATCGGTGAGTTCCGCGACGGACTACCGACCGAGACCGCGCTGATCGAGAAAGGTTATGGCGACGTCGATGGAGCGTTCGCCAATGCGCATGCCGTAGTCAGCCTTTCGCTCTCTATCGGCCGTCATTCCGGCGTTCCCCTGGAGACGCGCGGCGCCATCGGCCGCTATATCGCCGAGACCGACATGCTGGAAATGTACGGCGCGGCAAAGGTCCCGCACTGGAATCGCGACCAGCTTGCGAAAATGTTTGGCCGCACTGCCGAAAACACCAACCTGTTCGAAGGCCATGTCGGCGGCGGCTTCGGCATTCGTGGCGAGATGTATCCAGAGGACGTGCTGGTGTGTCTGGCCGCGCTGCGCCTCGGCCGCCCCGTGAAATGGATCGAGGATCGCCGCGAGCATCTGATCGCGGCCAATCACTCGCGGCAGCAGACCCATCACATCCGCGCGGCGATCGATCGCGACGGCAATATTCTGGCCATCGACAACGAGTTCTTCCACGATCAGGGCGGCTATATGCGCACGCATGCCGCCACCGTGCCCGACCTCGCCGCTGCGATGCTGCCCGGCCCCTATCGCATTCCCGCCTATCGCGTGCTCGGCCATATCCGCCTGACCAACAAGACGCCTGGCGGCACCTATCGCGCGCCCGGCCGCTATGAGAGCACCTTCGTGCGCGAACGCTTGCTGGATGCGGTCGCGGCCAAAGTGGGGATCAGCGGCGTCGAGGTCCGCCGCCGCAACCTCATCGCGACCAGCGAGATGCCGGTCACGCGTGCATTGGAAACGCTCGGCACCGACATCGTGCTGGATTCAGGCGACTATCCAAAGTTGCTAGACAAGGCGCTGAATGGCATCCGCTGGGACGACCTGCAGACGCAGATTACATCGCGTCGCAAGGCGGGCGAACTGGTCGGCTCCGGTGTCGCCATGTTCGTCGAGAAAAGCGGTCTTGGCCCATTCGACGATGTGCGGATCAATGTCGGGACCGACGGGCTCGTGGAAGTCATCACAGGCGCCGCTTCGGTCGGCCAGGGCGTCGAAACTGTCATCGCTCAGATTTGCGCAGAGAAACTCGGCGCCAGCTATGACAATGTCAGCGTGATCCACGGCCAGACCAACCGTATCGCCAGAGGCCTCGGCGCCTTCGCCTCACGCGTCTCCGTGATGACGGGCGAAGCGACGCGGCAAGCCGCGCTGAAGCTGCGCGACAAGGCTCTGGCTGCGGCAGCCGAATTGATGCAGTTGACGGCCGATCAACTCGATATCGTCGATGGCGAGATTGTCCGCCTCGATGGCGGTACCGGCCCATCGATGACGCTCGCCGAGATCGCAAAGGCGCTGAAACCGGGAGGCAATCTGGTTGGTGATGGCGAACCGGGCCTGTTCGCCGAAGCGTCGTTCGAATCCAAGCATATGACCTACCCATACGGCGTCCATGTCGCCGTCGTCTCGCTGGCGCGCGATACAGGCGGCATCAGCGTCGAGCGGTATCTTGTCGCCTATGACATCGGCAAAGCTATCAACCCGATGCTGGTCGATGGCCAAATCGTTGGCGGCGTGGCCCAAGGCATCGGTGGTGCGCTTTATGAAGAGTTCACCTATGACGACCGCGGCGAACCGCTGGCGGTAACCTTCGCGGACTATTTGATGCCGACGGCCCGCGAAGTACCTGATGTCGAAGTGATCATTTCCGAGGATGCGCCGAGTCCGCTCAACCCGATGGGGCTCAAGGGCGCCGGTGAAGGCGGCACCAATGCCGTCGGCGCGGCGATTGCAGCGGCCATCGACGACGCGCTCGGCCAGCCCGGGGCTATCACGCAGCTGCCGGTCTCGCCGCAGCGCGTGAAGGCGCTGCTCAACGCCAAAGTCTGATCAGGTAATCTTCTTCAGCAACCGCGTCAGCGTGCGCTGCTCTTCGGCCGTCAACGGTCGCAGCGTCTTGGCGCTGACCTCCGCTGCAACGCGGATTGCCGCATCGACCACACGGGCGCCCTTCTCGGTCAGCGACACCGCACGGCGACGGCGATCCGTAGGGTCACTACCGGTGGTGATGAAGCCGCGCAGACCCAGCCGATCCACAACCCCCTTGATGGTCGCGGCATCGAGATAGACCAGCCGCCCCAGATGGTTCTGTGAACTCGGGCCGACCTCATGCAGCTTCGCCAGCACGGCGAATTGCGTCTGGGTCAGATCCTCGATCATGTTGGTCATGAAGATGGAGGTATGGCGCTGCATCGCCACGCGCATCAGGAAGCCGACCTGGGCGTCGAGGACATAGTCCGGCGACGGCTCCGCGGCCGGAAGGGCCTTCAGCTTGCTCGGTTTCTGCGCCATGTCATCCCCGATGATCTCTCGCTAGTTATGGACGATCTTCGGTTGCTGCGACAGATGAAGTTTTGATCGTTACACCGTCAAATAGGCCCGTTGAATATCAATATTCTCCGCAAGCTCGGCCATGGTGCCATCCCACTGGATCTGGCCCTTTTCGAGGACATAGGCCCTATCCGAGACCAGTTCGGCAAAATGCACATTCTGCTCAGACAGTAGGATCGACACCCCCGCCTTTTTGAGCTCCAGAATAGTGTTGGCCATCAGTTCGACGATCAGGGGAGCAACGCCCTCGGACGGCTCGTCCAGCAGGATCAGCAGCGGGTTGCCCATCAGCGTCCGCGCCACGGTGAGCATCTGCTGCTCGCCGCCGCTCATCCGGCCACCCGGGCGGTTCGGCATTTCGCCAAGATTGGGAAACAGTGCCAGCAACTTCTCCTCGGTCCAGACCGGTGCCGGTACGCCATCGCTGAACTTGCGCGGCGGCTGGCGGCCGATATCGAGATTTTCCAGCACCGTCAGATCGGAAAAGATACGACGGTCTTCGGGGGTGAAGCCGAGGCCAAGCCGTGCGATCTCGTAAGGCTGCCTACCGGAGATGTCGTGGCCGTCAAACTGGATCTTTCCAGTGGACTGCGCCATCAGGCCCATGATCGCCTTCATGGTCGTGGTCTTGCCGGCACCGTTGCGGCCCATGAGTGCCACCACTTCGCCGCGCCCAACCTGCAGGCTGAGATCATAGAGGATCTGCGCGGCGCCGTAGGACGCGCCGAGATTTTCGACCGAGAGCATCGGAGCGCTCATCAGTGGGCCTCCGATTTCTGGAACGTCTTGCCGGTGCCGAAATACACTTCGCGCACCTGAGGATTGTCTCGGATCGATTTCGCGTCGCCGTCTGCAATCAGCCGTCCCCGCGCCAGCACAATGATACGATCGGCGAAGGCGAAGACCACATCCATCGAATGTTCGGTGAACAGCACGGAGATGCCTTTCTCGATCACCAGACGCTTCACCAGCGCGATCAGGTCGTTACGCTCCTTGGGCGCCATGCCGGCCGTCGGCTCATCCATCAATAGAAGGCGTGGATCGTTGGCGAGTGCAATCGCCAGCTCGACGCGCTTGACGTCGCCATAGGCCAGTTCGCGGCTCGGGCGATCGGCAGCATCCTGCATACCGACCTGGGCCAGCAGCTCCAGAGCGCGCTCGCGGTGCAGCGACGATGCCGGCTTCCACAGCCGATAGACCTGATTGGCGTGAGATATCAGCGCCATCTGCACGTTCTCGATCACCGTCATCGAATTGAACGTGGCGGCCACCTGAAAGGTGCGACCGATCCCGAGCCGCCAGATGTCACGCGGCTTCTTGCCGTTGAGCTTGGCGCCTTCAAACCAGATCTCGCCGGAATCCGGCGGCAGCTGGCCGTTGATCATGTTGAAGCAGGTCGACTTGCCGGCCCCATTCGGGCCGATCAACGCGAGGAATTCGCCGCGCTTGATGTCAAACGAAACCTCGTTGACGGCACGAACGCCGCCGAAGGATTTCGAGAGCGAACGAATGGCGAGGTCGCTCATGACGCGGCCTTCGATGTTGTCTTTCGTCGTGAGATCAGCTTGACGAAGCCGCCGACGATGCCACTCGGGAAGGCCAGCACCAGTAGCAGGATAATGCCGCCAAGCAATGCACGCCAGTATTCCGTCGAACGCATCATGAAATCCTGCAGCACCGCATATACGGAGGCGCCGACGATTGGGCCGGTCAGCGTCTGGATGCCGCCGAGAAGAACCATGACGAGACCATCAATGGAGCGGCTGACGCCGATGGTCTCCGGCGAGATCGAGCCCTTGGCGAAGGCGAACAATCCACCGGCGATGCCGCAGATGCCGCCAGCAATGGCGAAGGCCAGCCAGTGCACGCGCTTGACGTCGAGACCGATCGCTTCGGCGCGCAAGGGAGAGTCACGCCCTGCCCGCATCGCGTAACCGAATGGCGCGAACAAGAATTTGCGGAGTAGCAACACCCCGAGCGCAGCGAGTGCGAGTGTCAGGAAATAGAATGCTCCACGGCTGTCGAATGGCACCGACGGCCACACCCCGAGCACGCCGTTGGAGCCACCTGTGAGTGTTTCCCATTGGAACACGGCCGCCCATACGATCTGGGCGAAGGCGAGTGTGAGCATCGCCAGATAGACACCGGACAGTCGCACAGCGAACCAGCCGAACAGCAGCGCGCCGACCAGCGCCAGCACCGGCGCGGCTGCCAGTGCGAGCCCCATCGGCGCCGCAAACCATTTCACCAGCAGCGCTGCGCCGTAAGCACCGAGGCCGAAATAGGCCGCGTGGCCGAAGGAATGCATACCGCCCGGCCCCATGATGAAATGAAGGCTGGTCGCGAACAGCACGGCGATCAACACGTCGATGCCGAGCACCAGCGTATAGGGCGAGCTCTTGGCGATCAGCGGCAGGCACACGAGGACAACGAGAAGAATGAGGCCGGCAATCTTCGTGGCCGTTGTCGCCGGACGTAGCGGCTCTTCGGGCTCCGCGACACTGCGCACAGCCACCTGCTCCCGACCGAGCAAGCCGTAGGGCCGTGCGATCAGCACCGCGGCCATCACGAGAAATTCGGCAACCAGCGTCATCTTGGAGAAATTGACCGTGAAGCCGCCAAAATTCACGACGCCAAGGCCGATGCACAACGCCTTCACCTCGGCGATGATGACCGCCGCAAGATAGGCGCCGGAGATCGAGCCCATGCCGCCGACCACAACGACGACGAAGGCGTCGCCGATCACGATCAGGTCGGTCGCCAGCGTCGCCGGCTCGCGCGCAATCTGCAGCGCGCCGCCAAGGCCAGCGAGCAAAGCGCCGAGCGCGAACACGCCCGTGAACAGCATGGCCTGGTTGACGCCGAGCGCGCCCACCATCTCACGGTCCTGCGTGGCTGCGCGCATCAACCGACCGAAGCGGGTCTTGGCCAGCGCCAGATGCAGCATCCACAGTACGAAGGGGCCGACGAAAATCAGGAAGATATCGTAAGTGGGCAGCCGGCGGCCGAGCACCTCGACGGAGCCGGTCAGGCCTGGCGCGCGCGGGCCAAGCAAATCCTCAGGACCCCAGATCCACAGCGTCGCGTCGTTGATAACGAGCACCAGCGCGAAAGTGGCGAGCAATTGAAACAGCTCAGGCGCGCGATAAATCCGCCGCAGCAGAAGGATCTCGATCGCGGCGCCGATCAGGGCCACCAGCAATGCGGTCAGAACAATGCCGCCCCAGAAGCCGACGGCACCGCCGACCTTGGTGGCGATGCTGTAGGCGATATAGGTCCCGATCATATAGAGGGACCCGTGAGCGATATTGACGATCCGGGTGACGCCGAAAATCAGCGACAACCCGGCCGCCACGAAGAACAGGCCGGAGGCGGCCGACAGGCCGTTCAGTGCCTGAAACAGAAACGCGTTGAAACTCATCGGAGGAATCCCCCTCCCCGCGTTGAACATGCGGGGAGAGTATCAACGGCGATCATCGTCGTACTTCCTGTTACTCGGTCGCGGGACGGAGCTTCTTCACTTCGGCGTCGCTGGGCAGCACCGATGCACCATCGACATATTTGAAGTCGGCCATGGTGCCCTTGCCGCCCTCAAGCGCGATCTTGCCGACATAGGCCCCCATGGTCGCCTGGTGATCGCTGGCGCGATACATGAACGGACCGAACGGGCTGTCGAGCTTCAGACCTTCGAAGGCCGTAATCAGCTTGTCGGTGTCCGTCGAACCTGCCTTGGCGATACCGGCAGCCAGAGAAGTCATCGTGACATAGCCGACGATCGAACCAAGACGCGGATAGTCGTTGTACTTCTTCTGATAGGCCGTCAGGAACGCCAGGTATTCCGGGGTCTTGATCTTGTCCCAGGGATAGCCGGTGACGATCCAGCCGACCGGCGCTTCTTCCTTCACCGGATCGAGATATTCCGGTTCGCCCGACAGCAGGCTCACGACGGTGCGATCCTTGAACACGCCACGTGTGGTGCCTTCACGCACCAGCTTGGAGAAGTCCGCGCCGAACAGCACGTTGAAGATCGCATCCGGCTTGGCATCGTCGATGGCCTGCACCACGGCGCCGGCATCAACCTTGCCGAGCGGCGGTGCCTGCTCGGTGACGAATTCGATGTCAGGCTGCTTCGCCTTCATCATTTCCTTGAAGGTCGCGACCGCCGCCTGACCGTATTCGAAGTTCGGATAGACCAGCGCCCAGCGCTTCTTCTTGGCAGCCAGCGCATCCGGCAGCAGCATTGCGACCTGCATATAGGTCGTGGCACGCAGGCGGAACGTATACTTGTTGCCGTTCTGCCAGGTGATCTTGTCGGTCAGCGGTTCTGCAGCGAGGAAGAACACTTTCTTCTTGCCGGCGAATTCGGTCACCGCGAGACCGATATGCGAAAGGAACGTGCCGGCGATAATGTTGACGCCTTCGCGCGTCACCAGCTCATCGGCCACGCGCACGGCATCGCCCGGCGTCGAGCCATCATCGCGCGAGATCACTTCAAGCTTCTTGCCAAGCACGCCGCCCTTGGCATTGATCTGTTCGATCGCCAGCTCCCAGCCCTTCTTGTAGGGATCAAGGAATGCGGTCTGTGTCTTGTAGCTGTTGAGCTCACCGATCTTGATCGTGTCCTGCGCGAGAACCGCGTGGCCGAACGACAATGTCAGTGCGCCGGCCATTGTGCCGGCAATCGCGAGTGAGTGAAGGGAACGAGCCGTCATCATGATCGAACTCCGTTGTGATCGACGTTTGCGATAGAAGTGATTCTCGCCGAAGCCTTCGCAAGAAACGGATCAACCGTTCGCCCTTGCGTCGCTTACAGCCCCATGTTTGCAACGCGAATTAGTTTGTACGCAAATAGTCCGGCGCACCCTCTTCGTTGTCAAGACCGGTCTTGGTGCAACATGCCTAGCACATCGCCGAAGTTTTGATCATCTGATGTCGGTCGATGCGCGCGCATCTGCGACCGAATTTCGCAGAGCTGCGCGGCAGCGATATTCCGCCGCCGCGCGTCCTGTTTTGACGACTACCGGTCGCGGAAGCGATCCATCAGCGCCTTGTCCTGACCGCCATCGATTTCGATCATCGTGCCGTTGGCCATCTGCACGAGTGGTGACGCGAGCATGACGACGAGATTTGCAACTTCCTCGACTTCCGCGATGCGGCCGAGTGGGATCGAGGCCGGCGCAAGCTTGTCGGCTTCCTCGTAGGAGATCTTCATGTCGCGCGACATGGCGTTGACGAGGCCAGCCCAGCGCTCGGTGCGAACCGGGCCCGGATTGACGGCGCAGAACGAGATGTTGTGACGGCCGTACTGACCGGCGAGCGACAGGGTCATGTTCTGACCAGCAGCGTTCGCAGCCCCCGGTGCGATTTCCCAATACGATGGCTTGACGCCGTCATTGCCGATCAGATTGACCACGCGGCCACCACCCTGCTTGACCATGATGGGCAGCGCGTAGCGCAGGCAGCGCACATAGCCCATGAATTTGAGCTGCAGCGCCTGTTCCCAGTCGGCTTCGGTGAGCGTCTCGATCACGCCGCCCGGCGCCGAACCGGCATTGTTGATCATCAGATCGATGCTGCCGAGTTCCTTGGCGGCCTTCTCGACGAAAGCCTTGGCATCCGCATCCTTGGTGAGGTCGGCGGTAATCGCGACCACCGTCACCCCGTAGGCGTTGCGGATTTCTTCAGCCGTTTTCTCCAGCGGCTCCATGCGGCGGGCGCAGATGGCGACATTGACGCCCTCTTTTGCCAGCGTCATGGCAATCGCCTTGCCGATACCTTCGCTGCCGCCGGTGACGAGAGCGCATTTGCCTTTGAGTTGGAGATCCATGTGCGTGTCCTTCTGAGGTTGGCGGAAATGAAAACGAAAATTCTTAGGTCAATCAGCTTCCTGTAAAGCGCGGGGGTCGTTTCTCGGCAAAGGCCTTGCGGCCTTCGGCGTAGTCGGCGCTGGCGTCCGCTGCGGCATAGAACTGCTCGGCTTCAGCCAGGAGTTCGGCGTTGTTGGTGCTCAGTGCACGGATGGCAGCCTTGGCCGCCTTGATGGTCAGCGGCGCATTGCCGGCGATCTTCCTTGCAAGCTCCCCAGCCAGCGATTCAATGTCAGCCTTCGGTGCGATGACATGTACCGCGCCCAGCTTATGAGCGCGCATGGCGGGCAGACGATCGGCCGTAAACAAGACTTGTCGCGTCGCGCCGGCGCCGAACACGCGGATGAAGCGCGCAATGCCGCGCGGATCGTAGCCCAGACCGAGCCTGGCGGCGGGTACTGCGAAGAAGGCATCATCCGCAGCAACGCGCATGTCGCAACTCGCAGCAACGGATGACCCGGCGCCCATGCAGCCGCCATAGATCAGGCCGATGGTCGGCTGCGGGATCGCCTCGATCGCCAGGCAGGTATTCTCGACCAGATCGTCATAGGCCCGGGCATTGCCCTCGCCTGATCGAGCCGTGGCAAAGTCGGAAATGTCTGCGCCCGCGGAAAACATTAGCTCGCCCTCGCCGCGGATGACCACGACACGGATATCCTTGCGGGTGGCGACGTCGCCGGCAAAGGCGGCGATCTTGTTCCACATCGCCGTGGAGATCGCGTTACGTCGTGCCGGATTGGCCAGACGCAACGTTGCGATGCCGTCCGCAATATCAATGACGATATCGCCAGGCGTGCTCATCGCTCAGGCCGCCGGCTTGTGCGACATCCAGCGACCGGACTCGGCCGCCGGAAAAAGCTCCGCCAGCGCTGCATTGAATGCCGCCGGCTCTTCGCTGGTGATGGTATGGCCGGCACGCGGCAATACCAGAAGACCTGCCGTCGGCACCGTGCGCTTGAGAAAGATGCTGGGATCGAGGCACCAATCGTCCTCGTCGCCAACGATGATCAGCAGTGGCGGCGTGAATGTCTCGAGTTGCGGCTTCATCTCCCACAGCATCGGCCGCTTGGCCTGCAGCTCGCGCATGGTCAGCGCGTGCCCGACCGGCGAATGATCCGCCAGCATCCGCGCGAACTCGGCGAAACCACGCGGGTCCTTGTTCTTGTGCGTCTGACGCGTTGCACCATCGGCATAGCGCGCCGCAGCTGTCGGGAAATCGACCGTCTCGAACATTTTTGCGGTTTCGCGTGAGGCTGCACGGCCCTGCTCCACAAAGGCAGGATCGGGACTGGAGCCGTAACCGCAGCTTGCAGCGGTTACCGACAAACAGCGATCCGGATAGTGAATGCCGACATGCAGCGCCGTCGATGCGCCCATGGAATGACCGACGATATGCGCCTTGTTGATCTTCAGTGCATCCATCAATGCGATGACGTCATCGCGTGCAATATCCTGGCCGTAACGCGCGGGATCGGTCGGTACATCCGATGGCGGATAACCGCGCTGGCTGTAGGTGACGCAACGATAGGAGCGCGAGAAGTAACGAAGCTGCGGCTCCCAGGTGCGGTAATCCCCCGCATACTCATGGACGAAAACCACAGGACTCCCGGTGCCGACTTCCTCATAATAGAGTTGCGTCCCGTCGGGCGTCGTCACGTGCGGCATCGTCGCCTCCTGCAGTCAGAGCAGATTTCATTTGCACACAAACGAAATGCTAGTAGCGTTACTTCATGACTGCAAGAGGATTTAGTGGATTCAATTTTGGCATATCATTTGCAAACAAACAAATATCGCACCGCCGCATAAACCGATCGAAAAGCCACGCGCCACAACGTTTCTTGAGGAGATGTCATGACCGGACTTTCGCGACGCGCCTTCACAATGGGCACGGCTGCTACGCTGATGAGCAGCGCGCTCGCAACAAATTCGCAGGCGCAGGCGCCGACAAAAATCCGCGTGGGTAGCCTGACACTTCCCGTCTTCGCGCCGATCATCATCAACATCATGAAGGCGCAGAAGTTCGATACCAAGAACGGTTTCGAGGCCGAAGTTCAGGTCTATCCTTCCTTCTCCTCTTATTATGCGGGCCTCGCCACCGGCGAAATCGACACGCTGATCGGCGGGCCCACCTACTTCCAGAAGCTGCGCCTCGAAGGCGTGCCGCTGCAAATCGTCGCAACAGGTGCCACGCTCGCCGATCTCGTCATCATCACCAAGGACCCGGCCATCAAGTCGCTGGCCGACCTCAAAGGCAAGCAACTCGCCGCCGACATGGGCAGCGGGCAATTCCAGATCCTGTCGATCTACGCGAAATCCAAAAAGATGGACCTCGCCAAGGACATGACATTGGTCAACGCGAACTTTGCTGTAGCGCGTGCGCAGCTTGCCGCCGGCCGCGTCGATGCCGCGATGATCATCGAGCCGATCGCCACCATGATGATGAAGGACGATCCGTCGCTGAAGATCATCTTCAACGCTAATGACGGATGGAAGGAGATTGCGGGCACCACCGGCTGGGAGCTGGTCTATGCCATGCGCGAGGATACCATCAAGAAAGCCCCGGATGCGCCGAAGAAGTTCGTCGCGGCGCTGGCGGACGTCACCAAATATCTGCGCAGCGATCCGGATGGTGCTGACAAGATCGCAGTCGAGACTGTCAAACTCCCCCCCGGCATCTTGAAGGAAGCCGTGCTCGCCAAGCGCTGGGACTTCGACGCCAAGCCAGCCTGGGACGCCACCGAACGCAAGAGCATCTGGGATACGTTCGAGCGCGCCGTCGCCGCCGGCTTTCATCCAAAGCTGCCTGACGAAGCGATCATCTATGCCCCCTGACGAACCGAGACCTGCCACGCCATTCGAGGAACCGATCTTCGAAAGGTCACCGCGAAGCCTGATGATCTCCAGCCTGCCGCGCGAGACGATCATATCGATCGTACTCTTCGCAGCGGTCTGGCAGGTCATGTCCTATCTGGCACCGTCGCTGGGCATCCCCGCTTTCGCGATCCCGGGCCTCGGGCGTATTGCCGAAAGCCTGACCAAGATCACCCCGCTCGACGTCGCGGTGACGCTCGGCCGCGTGCTGCTGTCGCTGGTCGTGTCTTTCGTCATCGGACTACTGGTGGCAGTGCTGATGTATCTGTCCGAGAGCGTCGAGAAATATCTGCGCCCGATGGTGCGGATCCTGATGGCCGTGCCGGTCGTCTCCTGGATCCTGTTCGCGGTGCTGTGGTTCAAGGGCGTCGAGTTTCGCATCGTCTTCGTGCTGGTTGTGGTCTGCGCACCGGTCTTCACCGTCGATTCCCTCGACAACATGCGCGAGGTGTCGCGCGATCTGAAGCAGATGATCCGCTCCTTCCGGCCGACGCCATTGCAGTTCTTTCACAAGCTGATGCTGCCTGCGATCACGCCGGGGATCATCACGAGCTGGAAGATCACGCTCAGCCTCGCCATACGCGTCGTGACCATCGCTGAACTGGTAGGTGCGGTAACCGGCATCGGGCATCAGCTCTCGGTCGCGCAGGAATTATTCTCGGTGGCCGACGTATTCGCCTGGACGCTGGTATTGGTCGTCCTGCTGTTCTTCCTCGAAGCGCTGCTCGTCAGACTCGAAACACACGTATTGCGGTGGCGGGCATGACGGCAGCTTCAGCGCCCATCGAGATCGCCGGCCTGCGCAAGGTATTTCGCCAGACCACATCCGGCCAGTCGATCACAGCCATCGACCAGTTGTCGCTGCGGATCGAGCCTGGCGAACTCATCGCCATGGTGGGCAAGACCGGTTGCGGAAAATCGACCCTGTTCGACCTCTTGATCGGCCTCGAACATCCCACCGCCGGCAGCATCACCATCGGCGGCAAGACGCCCTATGACGACTTCAATGCCTTTCGCGGCAAGATAGCGACGATCTTCCAGCAGGATCGGCTGTTTCCGTGGCGCTCCGCGCTCGACAACGTCAAGCTCCCGCTCGAACTGATCGGCATCGCCGAAGATGTTCAGCAGGAGCGCGCGATGACCTGGCTGAAGCGGCTGGGGCTGGAGAAATTCGCCAATGCCTATCCGCGCGAACTTTCCGGCGGCATGCGCCAGCGTGTTGCGATTGCCCGTGCTTTCGCCGTGCAGCCGGAAATTCTGCTGGCCGATGAATCGTTCAGCGCGCTCGATGAAGTTACGGCCAATGAGCTGCGAAAGACCTTCGTCGATCTGGCTCGCGAGTTTAAATCGACCGCGATCCTGATCACGCATCAACTCGAAGAAGCCATGGCCGTGGGTGACCGCATTGTTGTGTTCGGCAAGTCGGCGACGCTGCTCGCCGATATCAGGATGGCGGACTGGAATCGCGCCAACTATCCCCTGCTCCGCGAAGCGATCCAGAATACGCTGCAGGCGAACGCACCTGATGCGAGACTAAGGCGCTAGAAGACGATCAACCGACCTCTCCACGTCTTGCCCGGGCTTGTCCCGGGCATCCACGACTTGGCCGCTATCCAGACAGACGTGGATGGCCGGGACAAGCCCGGCCATGACGGCGTGGGCCTAAACTACATCACCCCATGATCGCCTTCGCCGCGTTCCCCATGGCTTCCACCGAGGCATCGCCCGTATCTGTGAAGCACAGGATACGACACGGGCATGACTCAAGCCCATCATAGCGCCACGGGAATGCGCCGATCAGGCAACGCTGGTTGAGCATGAGCTCGATGTCGCCGCCGATATTCTCGGCATGCAACAAGCCTTCCTGGAACGCGTAATTGTGGAACGGAAACATGTCGGCAGTCACGTGGCGGCCCGAGAGCTTGTGATTATACTCAAACGTGCCGAAGAATTCCGCCGGCGTCTTGCCGTGCTTCTTGGTGAACTGCGCCGCGATGTCCGGCCGCATGTTGCGGATCGAGGTGTTCATCGAGTGATCGCAGGAACCAGTGTCCATGCCGAACCACTTGATCTTCTTCTCGAGCATCCAGTGCAGCGTGTCGAGGTTCGGGCCCGGATGATAGCAGAAGTATTTCACCAGATCCTGCTGCGCCTGACCTTCGTAATATTTGTGCCAGCCGGTGTGCAGGATCAGAATGTCGCCTTCGCGAATATCCGCGCCGGACTTCTCAAGCATCTCCGGCGTGATGACCGCCCAGTCATGCATCTGGCTTGAGATGTCGACGACAACGCCGCGATTGAACAGGTAGTCCAGCGGCAGCGAGGCCATGTCGCCCTTGCGCCCGTCGGTGGCGTGCATCGCGCCGTCGAAATGGGTGCCGGCATGCAGCGCCGTCTCGATCCGCTGCGCCACGATCATCTGCGTCTGCAGGTTCTGCGCATAATACATCTTGTTGCCGGCATAGCCGACCCAGCCGGGCGTGTGGATGTTCATGACGTGGGAGAGATCGACGACTTTCATGGTGCTGTCCTTCATCGTTTCGGGGCGCCCACCGGCAGGTGGAAATCGTAAGCATGCAAACAATTCTGCGCAATGCCCGCAGATGCAGGATCAAGGCCAAAAACAGAGGGACAAACGCTGGGCTGCCACGACAATCCTCGATTGTGAAAGCGCGGTTCAGCGCTTGCGTTGACATCGATAAACCCGGCGGATACGCCAATTTAATGAACTGCTGCAAAGACAGCGTCAGCGATGCGGCCACTGCCGTTTCGGTGCAGGTGCCACGATCAGGCACGTTACCAGGAGTGGCGTTGCCATGATGGATTTCGCCACCCGGGTCCACAATCACAACTACCGGCTTGATCCGATCATCCGGTCGCTGCTGGACACCGACTTCTACAAATTCCTGATGCATCAATTCATCTGGATGCTTTATCCGAAAGTGCCTGTGACCTTCGGCCTGATCAATCGGACCAAAACCGTCCGCCTTGCCGAGATCATTCCGGAAGCGGTGCTGCGCGCGCAGCTCGATCATGCCCGCACGCTTTCATTCCGCGAGAACGAACTGATCTGGCTGGCCGGCAACCGCTTCTATGGCCGCCGCGACATTTTCCGTCCTGAATATATCGAATATCTGCGCAGCTTCAGGTTGCCTGACTACAAGCTTGAGACCATCGATGGTCAATATGTCCTCACCTTCGAAGGTGACTGGGCCGAAGTCACGATGTGGGAGATCTACGCCCTCGCCATCGTCAGCGAATTGCGATCGCGGATCGCCATGGCCACGCTGGACAAGTTCGAGCTGGATATTCTCTACGCCCAGACCAAGACCAAGATCTGGAACAAGATCAAGAAGCTGAAATCCTATCCGGACATGCGGCTCGCGGAATTCGGCACCCGTCGCCGCCACGGCTTCCTGTGGCAAGAATGGGTGACGGACGCGATGGCCAACGAGCTTGGCCGCAGCTTCGTCGGAACGTCGAACGCCCTGCTCGCCTTCAAGCATTCATTCGAAGCCATCGGCACCAATTCGCACGAACTGCCGATGGTGTTCGCCTGCCTCGCCGAAAACGACGACCAGCTGAAGACCGCGCAATATGACGTGCTGGCGAAATGGCAGGAGGTCTATGACGGCGAATTGCTGATCATTCTGCCCGATACGTTCGGCATGACGCAGTTCCTGCGCGACGCACCACCCTGGGCCTCACAATGGACCGGCATGCGCATGGACAGCAAGGAGCCGGTTGCGGCGGGCGAAGAGATGATCGCCTGGTACGCGATGCGCGGCGAGGATCCGCGCAAGAAGCGCGCGATGTTCAGCGACGGTCTCGAAGTCGATCTGATGATCGATCTGCATCAGCGTTTCCGTGGGCGCATCCGCGAGAGCTTCGGCTGGGGCACCATGGCCACCAACGACTTCCGCGGCGCGCATCCGCGCGGGCTCGATTCACTCGACCCGATCAGCCTGGTCTGCAAGGTCACCTATGCCAACGGCCGCTCGGCCGTGAAGCTGTCGGACAATCCCGCTAAGACCACCGGCAGCAGCCCTGCAGAGATCGAACGCTATCTGCGCATCTTCGGCCGTGAGGGCGTCGCCGAACAGCCGGTGATCGTCTAGCCAGAACCGCAAACGCAAAAAAGCGCCGCCCGGTTTCCCGGACGGCGCTTTGTTTTGTGTATAGATCGAAGCTGCTTACAGCAGGCCCGCTCCGCGTGCCCACTTGTACTTGGCACCGAGCACCTCGACCGGGAGTTCGGTCGAATAAGCGTAAGCCGGAATGCCGTTCTGGTAGAGATATTCGGCGGCTTCCTCGACTTCCACGTCGCCCGCGAGCGAAGCCACCATCGGCTTCTCGATGCCCTTGGCCTTCATCTCGTTCTTGATCTCGACCATGTTGCGCGCGAACACCATTGGCGGCGTCACGATCGTGTGCCAGTAGCCGAGGATCAGCGAGTGGATGCGATCATCGGTGAGACCGAGCTTCACAGTGTTGACGTAGGTGATCGGCGGTTCGCCACCGGTGATGTCGACCGGGTTGCCGGCGGCGCCGAACGGCGGGATGAACTTGCGGAACGCCGCATCCAGATCCGGCGGCATTGCCATTAGCGACATGCCGTTATCGACCACCGCATCGGACAGCAGCACGCCCGACCCACCGGCACCGGTGATGATCAGCACGTTCTCGCCCTTCGGCGTCGGCAGCACGGGAATGCCACGGGCGAATTCGAGCAGCTGGCGCAGCGAGCGGGCGCGAATGACCCCCGACTGCTTCAGCACGTCTTCATAGATCTTGTCGTTGCCGGCAAGTGCGCCGGTATGCGATGAGGCCGCCTTGGCGCCGGCCGAGGTACGGCCTGCCTTGAGGACGACAACCGGCTTGATCTTAGAGACGCGCTTGGCGGCTTCGGCGAAGGCACGGCCATCCTTCAGATCCTCGCAGTGCTGCGCGATGATCGTGGTGTTCGGATCCTGCTCGAAGAAGGCGAGCAGATCGTCCTCATCGATATCCGACTTGTTGCCGAGGCCGACGATCGCCGACACGCCCATCTTGGCAGAGCGCGAGAAGCCGATGATCGCCATGCCGATGCCGCCGGACTGCGACGACAATGCCGCCGAGCCCTTCACGTCGTAGGCTGTACAGAAAGTCGCGCAGAGATTGGCCGGCGTATAATAGAAGCCATAGATATTCGGCCCCATCAGACGGACGTCGTATTTCTTGCCGATTTCGACAATCTCTTCCTGCAGCGCAGGCTCGTTGGCTTCGGCAAAGCCCGATGGGATCAACACCGCGCCCGGAATTTTCTTCTCGCCGCATTCGATCAACGCACCTGCAACGAACTTGGCGGGAATTGCGAATACCGCGGTGTCGATCACGCCCGGGACATCCTTGACGCTCTTATAGGCCTTGCGGCCCATGATCTCTTCGGCCTTCGGATGGATCGGGTAGATGTCGCCCTTGTAGCCGCCGTTGATGAGGTTCTTCATCACCGAATTGCCGATCTTGCCATCTTCGGCGGAAGCGCCGATCACAGCGACGGCCTTTGGCATCATGATGCGGTTCATCGCCGTGACGATTTCGGCGTTGGAGCGCGGCGCGGGGCGCGGCTTGTAGTCGAAGTCGACGACGATGCGCACGTCGGCGGCAATCGCGTCTTTCTTGGTGGCGAAGACCGGGTTGAGATCGAGTTCGACCATTTCCGGGAAATCGCTGACGAGCTGCGATACCTTGACGATGATGTCAGCCAGCGCCTCGCGGTTGGCGGGATCGCCGCCGCGCACGCCGTGCAGCATCTCGGCGGCCTGAATGCCATCGAGCATCGACAGCGCGTCATCATTGGTCGCGGGTGCGAGACGGAAAGTGACGTCCTTCAGCACTTCGACGAGCACGCCGCCGAGGCCGAAGGCCACCAGCTTGCCGAACGAACCATCGGTGATCGAACCGATGATCACTTCGGTGCCGCCCATCAGCATCTGCTGAACCTGGATACCTTCTATCTTGGCATCGGCCTTGTACTTCTTGGCATTGGCCAGAATGGTGTCGTAAGCTTTCTGCGCGTCTTCGGCGGTCTTGACGCCGACAATGACACCGCCCGCTTCGGTCTTGTGGAGAATGTCCGGCGAGACGATCTTCATCACGACCGGGAAGCCCATGCCGCTTGCCATCTTGGCGGCGTCAGCGGCTGAGGTGGCCACGCCTTCTTTCGGCACGGGAATGCCGTATGCGTCACACACAAGCTTGCCCTCGGGGGCGGTCAGGCTGGTGCGCTTGTCGGCTTTGACCGCATCGAGAACTTTGCGGACGGCCTGTTTCGCCGATGGTGTTGCTTCTTTGACGGCAAGATTCGATTGGGACATGGCTTCCTCCTTCACGTCTTTTCCAATAGACGGATTGATGGCATTTGGTATGCCAGAAACTTGATTGTCAAGGCGCGTTGCAGCGCAAAATTGCTGAAATAGCTGTCATCTTGACATCCTGGCATCTGGTATGCCAAAAATTCTTGACGTTATTTCTGTGGTAGGACATCTCGACTGGAGATGATTCATGCCCACGCGAAAACAAACCAAGGCGCCGTCCGTCATGTCTGAAGCCGATATTGCGATCGTTCGGATTGCACCGGAGACCAGCTTCAAGACCAAGGCCTATGAAGCCTTGAAAGAAGCCATTCTTAAGATGGACATCTACACCTCACCCGATCCGGTGATGCTTGACGAGCGCGCTCTGTCGGAACGGCTCGGTGTCAGCCGCACACCTATCCGCGAAGCCATTGCGATGCTGGAGCAGGATGGCTTCGTAAAGACTGTGCCACGCCGCGGCATCGTCGTTGTCAGAAAGACCAAGGTCGAGATCGTCGACATGATCCGCGCCTGGGCGGCGCTGGAAAGCATGGCCGCGCGTCTGATCACGACTACCGCACGCAAAAAAGATATCTCGGCGCTGCGCGACTTTTTCAAGGACTTCAACAAGGACCGTCTGCCACAGGACCACGTTGAGGAATATTCGAAAGCGAATATCGCTTTCCACCAGGCACTGATCTCGCTCAGCGAGTCGCCTGTGCTGGTCGATATGACCAACGATATTCTGCTGCATGTGCGTGGCTATCGTCAGCTGACCATCGGACGCACGGACCGTACCGCGACGTCCCTGCCCGAACATCTGGCCATCATCGAAGCGCTTGAGGAGCGCAACACCGAGCTCGCGGAAAAGCGCGCGCGCGATCACACGCTCGGTCTGGCTTCTTATGTCGAAGCCCACGGCCAGGAGTTGTTTACGTAAGCGCCGTCTCGCGACGGTTCACCACTCCGCACCACGTCCAATTGAGCAACGACCAACAGTCACAAGAAAAGTCAGGGAGAGCGGGATGTCCGCAGTAGTCCAGAGCATCGATACCAACGCAGCCGCCGAGCAGGAATTGACCGATGGCTTCCATCTGATCATCGATGCGCTCAAGCTCAATGGCCTCAACACGATCTATGGCGTGCCGGGCATTCCAATTACCGACTTCGGCCGCATGGCGCAGGCCGAGGGCATCCGGGTGCTGTCGTTCCGTCACGAACAGGCCGCCGGCTATGCCGCATCGATCGCCGGCTATCTTACCAAGAAGCCTGGCGTCTGTTTGACCGTGTCGGCACCCGGCTTCCTCAACGGCCTTACGGCGCTGGCCCATGCCACCACCAACTGCTTCCCGATGATCCTGATCTCCGGCTCGTCCGAGCGCGAGATCGTCGACCTGCAGCAGGGCGACTATGAAGAAATGGATCAGCTCGCGATCGCCAAGCCGCTCTGCAAGGCCGCGTTCCGCGTGCTGCATGCGGCCGACATCGGTATCGGCCTCGCCCGCGCGATCCGCGCCGCGGTGTCCGGTCGTCCCGGCGGTGTCTATCTCGATCTGCCGGCCAAGCTGTTCGGTCAGGTGATGAATGCCGATGCAGGCAAGAAGTCGCTCGTGAAGGTGATCGACGCCGCGCCGGCGCAGATCCCTGCCCCGGATTCGATCAAGCGCGCGCTCGACGTGCTAAAATCGGCCAAGAAGCCACTGATCATTCTTGGCAAAGGTGCAGCCTATGCGCAGGCCGACGATGCCGTGAAGGCGCTGGTCGAGACATCCGGCATTCCGTTCCTGCCCATGAGCATGGCCAAGGGTCTTCTGCCTGACACCCATCCGCAGTGTGCGGGTGCTGCACGTTCGACGGTCCTGAAAGACAGCGACGTCGTCATGCTGATCGGCGCACGCCTGAACTGGCTGCTGTCACACGGCAAGGGCAAGGCCTGGGGCAGCGCGCCCAAGAAGTTCATCCAGATCGACATCGAGCCGAAGGAAATGGATTCCAACGTCGAGATCGTCGCGCCCGTCGTTGGCGATATCGGCTCCTGCGTCACTGCCCTGCTCGATGGCATGGGCAAGAGCTGGCAGAAGGCATCGTCCGACTGGACATCGACCGTCACCACGAAGCGCGACGAGAACGTCGCGAAGATGGCGCCAAAGCTGATGAACAACAACTCGCCGATGGATTACCACGGCGCGCTCGGCGTTCTCCGCACCATCATTGCCGAACGCCCCGACGCAATGCTCGTCAATGAAGGCGCCAACACGCTCGACCTCGCCCGCGGCATCGTCGACATGTATCAGCCGCGCAAGCGTATCGATGTCGGCACCTGGGGCATCATGGGCATCGGCATGGGTTATTGCATCGCTGCTGCGGTCGAGACCGGCAAACCTGTCCTCGCGATCGAAGGCGACAGCGCATTCGGTTTCTCCGGCATGGAGGTGGAGACGATCTGCCGCTACAATCTGCCGGTCTGCATCGTTGTCTTCAACAATGACGGCATCTATCGCGGCACCGACGTCAATCCGACCGGCGGTTCCGACGTGGCACCGACGGTCTTCGTCAAGGGCTCGCGCTACGACAAGATGATGGAAGCCTTCGGCGGCATCGGCGTGAACGCGACCTCGCCCGACGAACTCAAGCGCGCCGTCAATGCGGCGATGGATTCCGGCAAGCCGACGCTCATCAATGCGGTGATCGATCCGGCGGCCGGCAGCGAGAGCGGCCGCATCGGCAACCTCAATCCGCAGAGTGTGCTCAGCAAGAAGAAATAACACATCAGGCGGGGTCGCGAGACCCCGTCTCCTTTTCTCATATGCCGAGGCGGCAAAACTAGTTTACGGGAGCAAAACAATGACACAGGCGCTCAAAGGCGTTCGCATTCTGGACTTCACCCACGTTCAATCTGGCCCGACCTGCACGCAGTTGCTGGCATGGTTTGGCGCCGATGTGATCAAGGTCGAACGCCCCGGCGTTGGCGACATCACCCGCGGCCAATTGCAGGACGTGCCGAATGTGGACAGCCTGTATTTCACCATGCTGAACCACAACAAGCGTTCGATCACCCTCGACACCAAGAACCCGAAGGGCAAGGAAGTCCTCACCGCGCTGATGAAAGAGTGCGATGTTCTCGTCGAGAACTTCGGACCCGGCGTGCTCGACCGCATGGGCTTCCCGTTCGAAAAGATTCAGCAGATCAACCCGAAGATGATCGTCGCCTCGATCAAGGGGTTTGGTCCCGGTCCCTATGAGGACTGCAAGGTCTATGAGAACGTCGCGCAGTGCACCGGCGGCGCCGCTTCCACCACCGGCTTCCGCGATGGTCTGCCGCTCGTCACCGGCGCGCAGATCGGCGATAGCGGCACTGGCCTGCATCTCGCCCTCGGCATCGTCACCGCGCTGTATCAGCGCACGCAAACCGGCAAGGGCCAGAAGGTCACCGCCGCGATGCAGGACGGCGTGCTCAACCTGTCGCGCGTCAAGCTGCGCGACCAGCAGCGCCTCGCTCACGGTCCGCTCAAGGAATACAGCCAGTTTGGCGAAGGCATTCCGTTCGGCGATGCCGTGCCCCGCGCCGGCAACGACTCCGGCGGTGGTCAGCCCGGCCGCATCCTGAAGTGCAAGGGCTGGGAAACCGACCCGAACGCCTACATCTACTTCATCACTCAGGCGCCGGTGTGGGAGAAGATCTGCGACGTGATCGGCGAACCGACCTGGAAGACCGACACGGCCTATGCCAAGCCGGCGGTGCGCCTGCCCAAGCTCAACGCGATCTTCGCGCGCATCGAACAGTGGACGATGACCAAGACCAAGTTCGAGGCGATGGAAATCCTGAACCAGGACGACATCCCGTGCGGCCCGATCCTGTCCATGAAGGAACTGGCCGAAGACCAGTCACTTCGTGCGACCGGCACCGTGGTCGAGGTCGATCACCCCGAGCGCGGCAAGTATCTGTCGGTGGGTAATCCGATTAAGCTATCGGAAAGCCCTACCGAAGTGACCCGCTCGCCCCTGCTCGGCGAGCATACCGACGAAATCCTCAAGCAGGTGCTGGGCTTCAGCGATCATCAAGTGGCCGAAATCCACGATTCAGGCGCGCTCGATCCGCCGCGCAAGGTTGCCGCTGAGTAATTTCGCCAGTTATTTCAGATAATTACATGCGAAAGGCCGCCGATTGGCGGCCTTTTTCATTTACGGTGGTCAACGCGGAACTTTAATAAGAGAATCAAATCGATCTATATCGCACTGCAAAATTCTCATGCTGCCATGCAAACAAGACAATTGTCCTTGGCATCTGGTATACGTAAATTGATCCCAGATGACGAGCCGCCAAGACGGGGCGGCCTCCAGCAAAGGATCAAATCATGTCGAAGACTGCTTCTCTCGACCTCGCGACATCCACCAGCTTCTTCGCTCGCTTCATGGCCTCGCTCGATCGCGCGCTGATGGCCAGCGCACGCATCTCGGCCCGCAACGGCGACCTGCCCCGCTTCGGCCTGTAAGGCTGCGACGTCACTACTTTTGCGCGGCCAGCCCGCGCAAAATTCTCTGCGTTCCTCCCGACGACTGGCCCCGGATTTCCGGGGCCTTTTTTTGTTTGTGTAGTTGCATCGCAGCGACGTCTCGCGCTCCCTGCGACATTTCAGCCTCCCCGGCTTTTAACGGCTCTAATCGCTTGCCGCCTGGCATATCGCATACCAAAATGCGCGAACGGTAATGCTTCACGTCTGAATAGAAAGCATACCTGGGGAGGACAAAGGCTGCGCTGCCTTCGCGGGCACGCGATGCCGCATGCGCCATGACAGAGCGATCGAGACCCACTCATCCTTTTTGCAGGCGAGCCGCTTTGTTGCTCGACAGTCTGACGTGCGCATATGGCGCATGCAAGGGCGCGTTTGAACACCTGCAGTCAGGACATTCGAAGGAAGACCCAACCACGCACTGACGATTTCAAAGTCGACGAACGATCGACGCTATCAAAACGAATGGGAGAGAAACAATGAAACGCCTAGGTTCATGTCTCACGCTAGCCGCCGCTGCATCCATTCTCTGCCTGGGAGCGTCTCTCCCGGCATCTGCTGCATGGGAGCCGACGCGCCCCGTCGAATTGATCGTTCCCGCGGGCACCGGCGGCGGCGCCGATCAGATGGCGCGCACCATTCAGGGCATCATCACCAAGCACAGTCTGATGAAACAGCCGCTTGTCGTCATCAACAAGTCGGGAGGCGCGGGCGGTGAAGGTTTCCTCGACGTGAAGTCGGCGAACAACAATCCGCATAAGATCATCATCACGCTCTCTAACCTATTCACGACACCGCTCGCCACCGGCATTCCCTTCAACTGGAAGGATCTCACCCCGGTCGCGATGCTGGCACTGGACGAGTTCGTGCTGTGGGTAAATGCCGACAAACCGTACAAGACGGTAAAGGACTATATCGACGCCGTGAAGGCCGCACCGGCCGGCACGATCAAGATGGGCGGCACCGGCTCGAAGCAGGAAGACCAGATCATCACGGTCGCAGTTGAGAAAGCGATCGGCAGCAAGTTCACTTACATCCCTTACAAGGGCGGCGGTGAAGTCGCAGTGCAGCTCGTTGGCCAGCATGTCGATTCAACCGTGAACAATCCGATCGAAGCTGTTGCGCAATGGCGCGGCGGCAAGGTGCGTCCGCTCTGCGTCTTCGACAGCAAGCCGATGGCCTATGACGAGCAGGTTGCCGACGGCAAGGGCTGGAAGGACATTCCGACCTGCAAGTCACAGGGGCTCGACATCGAATATGTGATGCTGCGTGGCATCTTCATGGGGCCGAAAGCAACCAAGGATCAGATCGACTACTATGTCGAGCTGTTCAAGAAGGTCCGCGCGACGCCTGAGTGGCAGGACCTGATGAAGAGCGGCGCCTTCAACACGACCTTCATGACCGGTGGTGACTACGCCAGCTGGGTTGGCACCGAAGAGAAGCGCCACGAGACGCTTATGAAGGAAGCCGGCTTCCTCGCGCAAGGCAACTGACGCGGGCACCATGACGCCGGACCTGATCGCACATCAGGTCCGGCGCATGCAACACGCTGATCGACGCTGATCTCTCACACAGAGTTGTCCATGACCACGCAGCAATCTCACAACGCAGGCCCGTCTCACAAATCGGTCGAAGCCGGCGTCACCACCGTCATCGGCCTGTTCGGCGCCATTGTCGTCTATGGCAGCGTCAAGGCCGGCATCAACTGGGGCGCAGAGGGACCGAAAGCCGGATTCTTCCCGTTCTATATCGGGCTGTTCATTATCATCTCCAGCCTCGTCAATATTTGGAACGCGCTGCGCGAGGACGACGGCAGCCTGTTCGCCGAATGGGGCCAGCTGCGCCAGGTCTTCAGTGTCGTCATTCCCACCGGCATCTATGTCGGCGTCCTGCCGTTCATCGGACTCTACGTGTCGTCGATGATCTTCATCGCATGGTTCATGCGTTGGCTCGGCAAATATGAGTGGCCGATCATCGCCGCGATCTCTCTTGGCATGCCTGTCGTCACCTACCTGATCTTTGAACGCTGGTTTCTCGTGCCGCTCCCCAAAGGGCCCCTCGAGGATCTGCTCGGTCTCTGATTTCCGCGATCTTTAATTCCGTTGCGTCTGCCGGTCTCTTTCTGAGGACTACTCGAAATGGAAGAAATTGCTAATCTGTTCCAGGGCTTTGCGGTCGCGCTGCAGCCATTCAACATCGCGGTGATGGTGCTCGGCATCGTGCTTGGCGTCATCATCGGCGTGCTGCCCGGCCTTGGCGGCGCCAATGGCGTTGCGATCCTGCTGCCCCTCACCTTCAGCATGCCGCCGACATCGGCCATCATCATGCTGTCCTGCATCTATTGGGGCGCATTGTTCGGAGGTGCGATCACCTCGATCCTGTTCAACATCCCCGGAGAGCCATGGTCGGTGGCCACGACATTCGACGGCTATCCGATGGCGCAGCAGGGCAAGGCTGCCGAAGCACTGACAGCCGCCTTCACCTCCTCTTTCGTTGGCGCACTGTTCGCCGTCGTCATGATCACCCTGGTCGCGCCGCTGGTCGCAGGCTTCGCCTTACGATTCGGGCCCGCGGAGAAATTCGCGGTCTATTTCCTGGCATTCTGCAGTTTCGTCGGGCTGAGTAAGGAGCCGCCCTTCAAGACCATTGCGGCGATGATGATCGGCTTCGCTCTCGCCGCCGTCGGCCTCGATTCAATCACGGGACAACTGCGACTCACGTTTGGCTCGACCGAGCTCCTCAATGGCTTCGACTTCCTGATCGCAGTCATCGGCCTGTTCGGTCTTGGCGAAATCTTCCTCACGATGGAGGAAGGCCTGCGCTTCCAGGGCGGCAAGGCGAAGATCGATCTTCGCGTCGTGCTCCGTACCTGGATGAGCCTGCCGCAATACTGGATGACGTCGCTGCGCTCCTGCGTCATCGGCTGCTGGATGGGTGTTACGCCGGCAGGCGCAACACCCGCGTCCTTTATGAGTTACGGCATCGCCAAGCGCGTCTCCAAGAACGGCAACAATTTCGGCAAAGGCGAGATCGAAGGCGTCATCGCTCCGGAAACGGCCGCGCATGCCGCCGGTACCGCAGCCCTGCTTCCGATGCTCTCACTCGGCGTCCCCGGTTCGCCAACTGCCGCTGTGCTTCTTGGTGGTCTACTGATCTGGGGCCTGCAGCCTGGCCCGATGCTATTCGTCGAGCAGAAGGAGTTCGTCTGGGGCCTGATCGCCTCGATGTATCTCGGCAACCTCGTCGGCCTGATCATCGTGCTGACCTGCGTACCGATCTTCGCAGCAATCCTGCGGGTTCCATTCAGCATCATCGCACCTCTTATCCTGGTGCTCTGTGCGATCGGAGCTTACTCCGTCCACAACTCGACCTTCGACGTGGTGATGATGCTGGTATTCGGAATCATCGGTTACGCACTGAAGAAGTGTAACTATCCCCTCGCCCCGCTGGTGCTGGCCATTGTGCTTGGCGACAAGGCCGAGGAAGCCTTCCGTCAGTCGCTGCTGGGGTCGCAGGGATCGCTCGGGATCTTCTTCTCGAACACACTGGTCAGCAGCATCATGATCCTCGGCCTGATCGCGCTGTTCTGGTCGGTGATCCAGAACGGCTTCACCCGGCTGCGTACTCGCACTGCAGCAGCGTAAGTAACGATACAAATAACTGTTAAACCCAAAAGCCGGCGGTCTGGACCGCCGACTTTGTGCTGTCTTGTAGTATCGCAGTACAGCATTCAGTCATGCGAAACTTGCAGCGGCAAATTGGCAAGATTTCGCTTGTTAGTTGGCATATCATATACCAAACTATCCTTCGCAGCTGTCGAGCTCTCAATAGAACAGCGCTTTAGGAGGAACTATGACTGATGCAGTTCACGGGGTGGCGCCAGCTGCCGCACGTGTCAGCGATGCCTACCGCTGGACACAACTCGCCATCGGCGTTGGCGCGATGGTGATGATCGCCAACTATCAATACGGCTGGACGTTCTTCGTCCCCGACATCCAGAAGAAGTTCGGCTGGGATCGTGCGTCGATCCAGTGGGCCTTCACCCTCTTCGTTCTGTTCGAGACCTGGCTGGTGCCCGTCGAAGGATGGTTCGTCGATAAGTACGGCCCGAAGCTCGTCGTCCTTATCGGCGGCATCCTCTGCGGCATCGGCTGGGCGATCAATGCACAGGCGGAAACGCTCAACGGCTTCTATCTCGGCATGATCGTTGCGGGCATCGGCGCTGGCGGCGTCTACGGCACCTGCGTCGGCAATGCGCTGAAGTGGTTTCCTGACAAGCGCGGCCTCGCGGCTGGCATCACCGCCGCAGGCTTTGGTGCCGGCTCCGCCCTCACGGTCGCGCCGATCCAGGCCATGATCCAGGATTCCGGCTTCCAGACCGCATTTCTGTATTTCGGTCTCGGGCAAGGCATCATCATCGTGATCCTCTCCTTCTTCCTGTTCGCACCAAAGGCTGGACAGGTACCGGCGGTCACGCAGAACGCCAACGTTATCCAGACCCGCCGCAACTACGCGCCGACAGAAGTCATCCGCCATCCGATCTTCTGGCTGATGTACTTCATGTTCGTGATCGTCGGCGCCGGCGGCCTGATGGTGACGGCCAACCTGAAGCCCATTGCGGCCGACTGGAAGATCGACAACGTACCCGTCACGCTGATGGCGATGACGATGACGGCGGTCACCTTCGCAGCCACCATCGACCGCGTACTCAACGGCCTGACACGCCCGTTCTTCGGCTGGATCTCCGACATGATCGGCCGCGAGAACACGATGTTCATCGCCTTCGGCATGGAAGGCGTCGGCATCTGGGCGCTGTACATGTGGGGTCACGATCCGCTGTGGTTCGTGCTGTTGTCGGGCTTCGTGTTCTTCGCCTGGGGTGAGATCTATTCGCTCTTCCCATCGACTTGCACCGATACCTTCGGCTCCAAGTTCGCAACGACCAATGCCGGCCTGCTCTATACGGCAAAGGGGACGGCAGCACTTCTGGTGCCGGTCGCGAACTACATGCAGCAGTCGTCGGGCACGTGGGACAGCGTCTTTCTCATTGCAGCCGGCGCCAATATCCTGGCATCACTGCTCGCCATTGCGGTGTTAAAGCCTTGGCGTAAGGTCGTCGTCAGCAAGGCGCTGGCGACCTAAAAAACGCAAAAAGCCTCAAGAAAACAACGCGCTCAGCTCCGGCTGGGCGCGTTTTGCGTGGGCGATGCGCTGCTCGCCAAGGCGTGATCGCCTTCACGCAACAATCTGCCAAGACCACCTTGCATCGTGGAATATAATATACCAGTCTCCGACCAAGCGACGCCTGCGGCAATACGCCACAACCTTAGCGACACCACGCCGCAAGGGAAAAAGCGCGCATCGGAGGAAACACGATGGCTCAGCCAGACTTCACCACCGCGTCCAACCCACCCGGCAGCTTCCGCTGGATCCAACTCGTGATGGGCATCGTCTGCATGGCGATGATCGCCAATCTGCAATACGGATGGACGCTGTTCGTCGATCCGATCGACGCCAAGTATCACTGGGGTCGCGCCGCGATCCAGCTTGCCTTTACTCTGTTCGTCGTCGTCGAGACCTGGCTGGTGCCGGTCGAAGCGTGGTTCGTCGACAAATACGGTCCCCGCGTCGTCATCATGTTCGGCGGAGCCATGATCAGCCTCGCCTGGGTGCTGAACTCCTATGCGGACTCACTGGTGATGCTTTACACCGGCGCCGTCGTCGGTGGCATCGGCGCCGGTTCGGTCTACGGCACCTGCGTCGGCAATGCTCTGAAGTGGTTTCCCGATCGCCGCGGCCTCGCTGCGGGCGCCACGGCGGCAGGCTTCGGCGCTGGCGCTGCGATCACCGTCGTTCCGATTGCGCATATGATTGCCGAGAGCGGCTATCAGCACGCCTTCTTCACCTTCGGCATCGGCCAGGGCGTGATCGTGTTCATGCTCGCCTTCTTCATGCGTCCGCCTGGGCAGGCCGTGCCGGTAACGAGGAAACAACTCAATCTGCCGCAGACAAAGACGGATTTCACGCCGCCGCAAGTCCTGCGCAGCCCGATCTTCTGGGTCATGTATCTGGTCTTCGTGATGGTCGCCGCCGGTGGCTTGATGACCGCAGCGCAGATCGCGCCCATCGCGCATGACTACAATATTGCGAATTCTCCGGTGACATTAGCCGGCTTCCAGATGGCAGCACTGACCTTCGCCATTTCGCTCGATCGCATCTTTGACGGGTTCGGCCGCCCGCTCTTCGGTTGGTTGTCGGATCAGATCGGTCGTGAACACACCATGTTCATCGCCTTCGGCACCGCCGCGCTGATGCTGCTGACGCTGTCGGCCTATGGCCACAACCCACTCGTCTTCGTACTGGCGACTGCGGTCTATTTCGGCGTGTTCGGTGAGATCTACAGTTTGTTCCCGGCAACATCAGGCGATACGTTCGGTGCAAAATATGCCGCGACGAATAACGGCATGCTCTACACCGCAAAGGGCACGGCGGCATTGTTGGTACCGCTCGCGAGCCTGATTGCAGCGAGCTATGGATGGCAGGCCGTGTTTGTGATCGCCGTTGCACTCAATGCCACGGCTGCATTGCTCGCTTTGTTCGTCATCAAGCCGATGCGGCGCGCATTCATTCTGGGAAGCGAACCTGTGGTGACGGAAGCGGCACCGCAGAGCGCCAAAACCGCCTGATCGATCGGGCTATGCCGAGAAGGGTCGCACGCGAGTGCGCCCCTTCTTTCATGCCCAATTGGCATGCCAGACCTCCAACTGGATTCGCGGGTGCGATAGAAGCACGTCGAAAAACACGCGCCACGCAGCAATAAACGTCAGAAATACTGACTTTCTTTCTTGACCACCGGGCTTCGATATCCTCGTTTCCGCGTTGACAACTGGCATACCGTATACCAATCTTGCGCCTACAAGATCGATCCTCAGCCGATCAGCCAAGGGAGGTTATTGCCATGCAAGTCGGAGATATCCTGCGTAGGAAGAGCACCCGTATCGCCACTGTCCGCATGAACGAGACCGTCGCCATCGCGGCGCAGTTGCTCCGGACGGGCAATATCAGCGCACTGGTCGTGAAGGACGTGTGCCGCACCGAGGGCAACACCGCTGTCGGCATGTTCTCGGAACGCGACGTGGTGCGCGCGATCGCCGAACACGGCGCCGCCGGCGTCAATCGCAAGGTCTCGGATATGATCTCGGTCCAGGAATTGATTTCCTGCCACTCGACCGACACGCTCGAACATGTGCGACACCTGATGAACAAGCATCACATTCGGCACGTCCCGGTCATCGACGATCACACGCTGATCGGTGTGATCAGCATCCGCGACATCAGCAGGGCGCTCGACCATGAGGATGCACCGCAAGCGCATGCAGCGGTCGCCTGAGGCCTAGCCTCAAGCTCACTTCGCGTTTCATACCGGTATCGACACGGACCGCCAGCGGTCCGTGATGCCAGTTCTTTTGCCTTGTCCGCGCTGCGGGCGATCCTTCAATCGCTGAGCAGCTTGTCCGGCGTCAGCGGCAGATCGCGGACGCGTTTTCCGGTCGCGTTGAACACAGCATTGGCGATGGCGGCGGCAACACCGGCGATGCCGATCTCGCCGATCCCGCGCGCCCCCATCGGCGTGCGAGGGTCCGGAATGTCGGTCCACAACACATCGATCTCCGGCACGTCGAGATGTACGGGCACGTGATAGTCCGTCATCGACGCACTCATGATCCGCCCGTTACGTTTGTCGAGTAGCGTCTCTTCGGTGAGCGCCATACCAAGCCCCATGATCATGCCGCCGCGAAACTGGCTGGTCGCCGTCTTGGGATTGAGGATGCGGCCGCAATCGAACGCTCCAACAAGACGGGTGACCCGGACCTCGCCGGTCACCTCGCTAACGCGGAGTTCACAAAAGATGGCCGATCGGCTGTGCATGGAGAATTTCAGGATTTCGAGCGGTGCCCCGCTCTCTCCCATCGCGCTGATCTCGCTGCGCGACGCGCGCTCGAGGATCGACGCGAAGCTCTCGTAGCGCGATGGCTCGCCGATCTTGCGGAGGCCGTGATTGGCGAATTCGATCTCGTTCGCCCGCAATCCCGCCAGCGGCGTGTCGTTACCAGCCAGCCGCAGCAGATCTCCGGCCAGTTTCACGCTGGCCGCGTTGATCGCGGCGCCGAGCGAAGCTGTCTGCGATGAGCCGCCCGCAAAGCTGCCGAAAGGCAGATCGGTGTCGCCGATCCGCACGGTGACGTGATCGAGCGGCAAACCGAGACGATCCGCAGCATGCTGTCGCTGCACCGTCGCAGTGCCCATGCCCATCTCATGCGCGGCACTCGACACCGTGGCGTGGCCATTGCTGTCGATCGTGATTCGCGCCGACATGCCAGGCATGCGCACATAGGGGAAAGAGCCGGTGGCACAGCCCATGCCGATCAGCCATTCGCCGTCCTGACGCGACTTTGGTGTCGCCGCGCGGCGATCCCAATCGAACTTTTTCGCGCCGAGCTCATAGGCCAGCGTCAGGTCACTTTGGGAATGCGGCGCACCGCTGACCGGATCGGTATCGCCGATATTGCGCAGCCTCAATGCGATCGGATCGATGCCGAGATCATGCGCGAGCTCGTCCATCGCGCTCTCGATGGCAAAGGTGCCGACCGCCTCGCCGGGCGCGCGCATGAATGTGTTGGCCAGCAGATCGAGATCGAGCGTGTGCTGCACGATATCGTAGCTCTCCGATTCATAAAGCGAGCGGCCTGACAGGGTGAAGGCCTCGTCGCAGACGCTATGCGGGGGTTTGACGGAGAAACCTTGATGCAACAGTGCCTTCAGCTTTCCGGTCGCATCGGCGGCCAGCGCCACGCGCTGCTCGGTCTGGCTCCGGCCGCCGATCAATCGATGCATGCTGGCACGCGACAATGCGATCCGCACCGGCCGGCCCGCGAGTTTCGATGCTGCAGCGCCCAGTATCTGGTGATCCCACAGCGCCTTGCCACCGAAAGCGCCGCCGACGAAGGGGGAGCTGACAAAGACCTGCGTATCCTTGATGCCGAACACTTTGGCGAGCGAACCCGCGGTGCCATTGAGCATCTGCGTCGCGTCATGCACGATCAGGCGGTCGCCTTGCCAGGTAATCGTCGCGGCATTGGGCTCGATCGGATTGTGATTATGCCAGGGCGTCCGATAGACCGCATCGACACTGCCCACGGCATTTCGAAATGCCGCGTCCGTATCGCCGCGCTTCAGCCGGTTGCGTTCGATCATCAGCGAGTCCGGCGTCGTCGCGTCAGCCTTGGCATCCTCGAACCGGGTGCGTGCGGCAGCTTGCTCGTAACGAACCACAATAAGCGACGCCGCATGGTTCGCCTGCTCCTGGGTCTCGGCCAGCACCAGAGCGACCGTCTGCCCGTTCCAGCGGATGTCTGCATCCTGCATGATCGGGAGAATGTTGTTTCCTGCGGCCTTGAGATTGGTCATGCCGATCGGCGGCGGCAGCGCCAGTTTCGGCGCATTGCGATGGGTCATCACCAACACCACGCCCGGTGCGGCTTCCGCGGCAGCAAGATCGAGTTCGGTGATCTTGCCGCGCGCGATGGTCGAATGCACGCAGGCTGCATAGACCAGCCCGTCCATTCGCACTTCCGCAGCAAAGCGTGCAACGCCCTGCACTTTGTCGGGACCATCGACCCGCGACTGCTGCGTGCCGAGGGTGACGCGCTTATCGATCAGCGGATCGCGCGTGCCGCCCGGCAGCCAGCTCGATGGCACATAGCCCATCGCCGTGCGAACACCACCGACGATCGCGTTTTGCAGCTTGCTCATGCGCCTGCTCCTGTCAGATCGCCGAGAACGGCGGCCATGGTTCGCTTTGCGAGTTCGATCTTGAAAGCGTTGGCTTCGGTGGGTTTAGCCGCAGCGAGTTCGACATCAGCGGCGCGCAGAAGGTTCTCCCGGGTCGGCGCCTCGCCGCGCAGGACGTCTTCGGCCTGCAAAGCGCGCCATGGCTTTGCGGCGATACCGCCCAGAGCAATCCGTACGTCCCTGATCCGGCCGTCGGCGACATCCAGCCCCGCGGCGACGGACACCAGCGCGAAAGCGTAGCTCGAACGATCGCGGACCTTGCGATAGCGCGAATTGGCTGCGGCAGCGCTGGGGGATATCGCGATTGCGGTGATCAGCTCGCCGGGCCGCAAAACGGTCTCGATGTGCGGCGTCGTCCCCGGCAGTTGATGGAAATCCAGCAGCGGCACGCTGCGTGGGCCCATTGGGCCATCAAGATGCACGATTGCATCCAGCGCCGCGAGCGCCACGCACATGTCCGACGGAAGCGTCGCGATACAATGCTCGGAAGTGCCGAGGATCGCATGATTGCGGCTGAGGCCGTCGATGGCATCGCAGCCGGCTCCGGGATCACGTTTATTGCATCGTGATCCCGCAGCGTCGTAAAAATACGAGCAGCGCGTTCGTTGCATCAGGTTGCCGCCGACGGTGGCCATGTTGCGGATTTGTGCCGACGCGCCGGCCAGCAGCGCGCGGGACAGCATCGGATAATGCGCACGCACGACGGGATGCGCGGCCAGCGCGCTGTTGCGAACGGCGGCGCCGATGATCAGGCCGCCTTCGGAGGTCACATCGATAGTAGCAGGCAATCGGCTGACATCGACCAGCGCCGCGGGCGCTTCGATATTCTGCCGCATCAGATCGACGAGATTGGTGCCACCGCCGAGAAAGCGGCAGTGGCCGGCTGCAGCGAGCGACAGGGCTTCAGTCTGGTCGGCGGCGCGCCTATAATCGAACGGCGTCATGCGGCGTCTCCAACCAGCTGTTCTTCGATCGCTTCGACAATGCCGTGATGGGCGCCACAGCGGCACAGATTGCCGCTCATGCGCTCGCGGATTTCTTCGCGGGTGGTGCTGCCCAGCCCTGCAACGAGATCGGCGGTGACATAACTGGGATCGCCGCGGCGCATCTCGCCGAGCATCGCGACCGCCGAGCAGATCTGCCCGGGCGTGCAATAGCCGCACTGCAAGCCATCGTGCTCGATGAATGCGCGCTGCAGGGGATGCATGTCACCCCGCTTGCTCAGGCCTTCGATGGTGGTTACCGCGCTCCCGTCCGCCTGCACCGCAAGTGTCAGACAGGACAGCACCCGCTCGCCATCGAGAATGACGGTGCAGGCGCCGCAGGCGCCCTGATTGCAGCCCAGCTTGGTGCCGGTTAGGCCGATCCGTTCACGCAGAAGGTCGAGCAGCGAAACCCGGGGATCGTCGGGCAACGAGTAGTCCGTACCATTGATGGCGATGGCCATGAGCGCCTCCGTCAGGAACCGGCTTACGGCCGGCGGCACGCTCAAGATATTACGAACTTCGTAATGTTCAAGTTTCGTTGTCAGCGATTTTTTCCGTCAACCGGATCAATTCGTTACGCTCGATCGGGTCGAGTGACCGCAGCATCATCTGACAGGCCGCGCGATAGCCGGCGACCTGTTCTTCCACCACCTGCTTGCCCTTCTCGGTCGCGGTCAACGCCACGGACCGGCGATTGTCTTCGGGCCGGCGACGCTCGACCAGGGCCTTTTTGACGAGCCGGTCGATGGCAGAGGACATGGTGGTCATGGCGACATTGAGATAGCGGGCGACGTCGCCTATCAAGCAGCCGGGATTGTCACCGACAAACACCAGCGTCTGCGCGTCGAGCGCATTGAGCGCGTTGTCGGCGGCAGCGGCTGCCTCCGCGACTTTGAATTTGCGCGTAAAACGTTCGAAGGCGCGCGTGAGTTGTTCGATCTGTTGCGGGGTCGGCTCGGTCATGCGCGGGAGAAAAGCATGTTCGCGCCGCGAGTTCCAGCGATCACGACGGCACGCCCCACGCATCAGACCTGCATCGGCGGCGCATGGGGCCGTATCCCGTGGCGGTAGACATTGCTGCGCCCCACCGGCATCCTTCGCCCCGAACAAGCAAGAACCATTCGGCGCCAAGCGCGTCTCCGGGGAAACAAGAGGACCATCATGATCAAGACGCGCTTTACCGAGCTCGTGGGTGTCGAACACCCGATCGTCCAGGGCGGCATGCAGTGGGTCGGCCGCGCCGAGCTCGTCGCCGCAGTGGCCAATGCCGGCGCGCTCGGCCTGATCACCGCACTGACCCAGCCGACGCCGGAAGACCTCACCAAGGAAATCGCGCGCTGCCGCGACATGACCGACAAGCCGTTCGGCGTGAACCTGACCATTCTGCCAACCATCAAGCCGCCACCCTATGCGGAATATCGCCAGGCCATCATCGAGGCCGGCATCAAGGTGGTCGAGACTGCCGGCAACAAGCCGCAGGAACACGTCACCGAATTCAAGAAGCACGGCATCAAGGTCATCCATAAATGCACCAGCGTGCGCCACGGCCTTTCCGCCGAGCGCATGGGCGTCGATGCGATCTCCATCGACGGCTTCGAATGCGCCGGCCATCCCGGCGAGGACGACACTCCTGGCCTGATCCTGATCCCGGCCGCGGCCGACAAGATCAGGATCCCGATGATCGCCTCGGGCGGCTTCGGCGACGGCCGCGGCCTTGTCGCCGCGCTGGCGCTTGGTGCCGAGGGCATCAACATGGGCACGCGCTTCATGTGCACCAAGGAAAGCCCGATCCATCAGCTGGTGAAGGAGCGCATCGTCGCCAATGACGAGCGCGAGACCGACCTGATCTTCCGCACCATGCGCAACACCTCGCGCGTCGCCAGGAACGCGGTGAGCAAACAGGTCGTCGCCATGGAGAAGGAAGGCGCCACTTTTGAGCAGATCAAGGAACTTGTCGCCGGCGCCCGCGGCAAGCTGGTCTATTCGCACGGCGATGCCGAAGACGGCATCTGGTCGGCCGGCCAGGTCCAGGGCCTGATCCACGACATCCCGAGCTGCCAGGAACTCGTGTCGCGCATCATGCATGATGCCGAGACGATTATTCGCGCACGCTTCGAAGCCATGCTTGATGGCAGCCAGCGCCAAGCCGCTGAATAGACGGAACGGAAAGCAGAGCCATGAAAGCTTATGTCTACGGCGCCAATGGCGCTGCGATCGGTGATGCCCCGAAGCCCTCGCCCACCGGCACGCAGGTGCTGGTCAAGGTGAAAGCCTGCGGCCTCAACCGCGCCGACCTCGGCATGACCAAAGGCCATGTCCACGGTGCTGCCGGCGGCGTCGGTACGGTGCTGGGAATGGAATGGGCCGGTGAGATCGCCGAACTCGGCCCGGAGGCCAAGGACGTCAAAGTCGGGGATCGCGTGATGGGGTCCGGCGGTGCGGCCTTTGCCGAATTCGCCGTGACCGATCACGGCCGGCTGTTCCACATGCCAGCCAGCATGAGTTTCGAGGATGCCTGCACCCTGCCCGTCGCCATCACCACGATGCACAATGCGCTCATGACCAATGGCGGACTGCAGCCCGGCCAATCGGTCCTGATCCAGGGCGCCAGCTCCGGCGTCGGCCTGATGGCGCTGCAGATCGCCAGGCTCAAGGGCGCAAAGACGGTGATCGGCTCATCGACCGACGCCGCACGTCGCGCCCGGCTGAAGGATTTTGGCGCCGACCTCGCCATCGATTCGAAGGATGCCGGCTGGGTCGATCAGGTGCTCAAGGCCACGGACGGCGACGGCGTCGATCTGATCGTCGACCAGATCTCAGGGCCCGTCGCCAACCAGAACCTGAAAGCCACGAAAGTGATGGGACGCATCGTCAATGTCGGCCGCCTCG